>CBDHYI010000008.1:0-1597688 GCA_965275915.1 Stappiaceae bacterium | reverse complement strand
AGACATGAAAAAACTATAAAAGAAAAATTTACTGAACCGAAGACAGATGGACTCAGTTTGCATTTTTCACGCCAAGCAAGTAGTTCATTAGGTCAGAGCTTATCCCGATTTCTGTAGCATGAAGCGAGTAGGACTATTTCTTCTGTCTCCCGAATGGGACGCCAGTCCATCGCAGGGTTACCCCCAAGTATTAAGTTCGCCGCTACTCATTTCTACACCTGTTCGGAGAGTAGTACTGTGAGAGTAAATTGTCAAGAACACAACGTATTGTGTTCAGCCAGGACTCGGACCCAGACTACTCGATGCAGAGACGAGCGCACTAACCATGAGACTTACACGCCTCCCATATTTTTAGTATCGTTTAAATGGAGAAAAGTTGTCCCTGGTAGGAGGGTTGGCCTCTCATCTGAGCCATGTTTTAATGAGTATTCATATGAACAGAGTTGTTGTTACTACCTTGCCAAATGTATTTCTATCTCTCCCCTCTGGTTTTTGCGCATACCTTTATGTACAACTTGTCCCTGATAGGCGATGCAAACAAAGTCTTAACAGGACATAAAGAGAGGTTCCATAAGTCACTGTAATATACTTTTCTTTTAAGGTAAATTTCGGCCTCGAAATAGTTTCAGTTTAATCTCCATTATCGCTTAGCTATGATATTAGAGTTATATAGATTCCCTTACAGACCTTTATATCGCATATTCCTGGTTCGCCTTCCTTGCCATCTCTTCCTTGATTTCCCTTATCACCCTGCGAGATTACAACACACGTTTTGTTGTTTTGTTTTTTTGTTCAGTTCGAGCAGGAATGTGAAGGAAGACAAGTTAGGGTGGAGGAAGGTAAAAAATATAAGTAGCCGTGGGGTAAAGTGCATCTGGGTATCCGCTCGCCTAATTCAAGTGCTCGTGACCTGGTTTCAAGAGTTTCTTGCTGGCAGTTTATAGCGCACATTCTTTCTCTTACTAACCTTAACTCCATCTCTTCCACTCAAGCCATCTCGTCCTACAAATCACTGGAAAAGTTGAAAATTTACAGAGCATGTAAATAACATCTAATTAACATGTAAATCATCAAAAAGAGACTGTAAAGAATGATTTACATGATTTTTCCCCTTTTACATGTTTCTGAAGTTCCATGTAAAAAACATGTAAATTTTCAAGTGAAACATGTAAATAATGGCAGAAACACTGTAAATTTTCAGAGCAAAGGGATGAGATCATGTAAATAAGATGTAAATTGTTCCTGTGAATACTGTAAAAAGGCTGTAAATAACACGTAAATTGAAAAAGGGAGCCTGGAAATAGTGCGTAAATCGAAAAAGGGAGCCTGTAAATAACATGGAAATCAAAAAAGGGAGCCTGTAAATAGCATGGAAATCGAAAAAGGGAGCCTGTAAATAACATAGAAATCAAAAAGGGAGCCTGTAAATAACACGTAAATTGGAAAAGAAAGCCTGTAAATAACTTCTAAATTAAAAAGGGAAGCAGAAAACATTTATGAAAAAAATTGTAAATAATAACTTGAACAAAAGTGCAGGTAATATATACTGTTTTATTGTAAACAAACCTGTTGATCATAGAAAATATTCAAATACAGTATCAGAAACCTAACTCCGTACTAGGCAGTTTGCTTATTTGGGATGATAGTGCCGATTGGCCGCGCCTCTGTCTGAGGCGCAGCCTCCGGATCTCCAGGCTCCGTCTGCCAGCCAAGATCAGGAAGCGTGACGATACGGTTGCCGCGTAAATCGCTGGCACAAACCAGAAACCCGCGTTCTTCCATGAATGTCAGCAGCCAGCGCGCCCGGTTTTTGGATCGGGTTCCATAAGCGGTCGCAATTTCCTCATTGCCCGGACACGGGCCCTTTATCAAAGCCGTTCTGGCGAGGAGGAGAAAAACACCCCGCATGTCTTCAGGCAATTGATCGGCAATCAGCACTGCCTGTTCCCAGTCATCGTTTTCAATATCTGTAGATCTGACACCCGCCCTTGCGACAGACAACAGGTTTCGAAACGCCTGCAAGTCCGGCACACTGCCTGGCAGGTGTTGAATGCGGCAACGAACCTGAAAATCCTGGTAAAGAACCGATACCGGCTGAAATGCCGCATCCTTATCGGACATAATGTCTGCCAGTATTTCGTCGATCTTCAGATCTCGCTCCGCGGTATTCAACGCCGCCGTGTCCCCCGTCAAGGCCCCGTTTTTTCCCCCCGGCTGACCGGCAGCCAATCGGTCCAGAAGGTCGCTGGTGTCGACTTTTGGAACAGCTCTTGGTTTGATCGGTTGCCTGTCCGTTTCACTTGGCGTGAAAATCAGCTCCTCTGCACTGTTGCCCGCCTGATCCGGTAAGGGCAGCAACTTGGGTGAACCTCCCCTCCCCGCAGTTTCCACCGGACCGATCCGGACCTTTTCCGGCCGGCGGTACAGTGCCGGGCCAAGTGCAACAAAATGCCCGCGATCCAGATTGCGAAATGTTTCGGCGGTCCGTCGCTCCATTCCCAACAGATCGGCCGCGCGAGCCATGTCGATATCCAGAAACGTGCGCCCCATCAGAAAGTTGGAAGCCTCGGCGGCAACGTTCTTTGCGAGCTTTGCGAGGCGCTGCGTTGCGATGATGCCGGCCAATCCGCGTTTTCGACCGCGGCACATCAGGTTCGTCATTGCGCCAAGGGAGACCCGGCGCGCCTCCTCGGTGACTTCGCCGGCCGCAGCAGGCGCAAAAAGCTGAGCTTCGTCCACGATGACCAAGGCCGGATACCAGTATTCGCGCTCGGCATCAAAAAGGCCGCCTAAAAACGCCGCAGCGGCCTTCATCTGCCGATCCGCGTCCAGCCCCTCCAGATTGAGAACGGCTGACACCCGGTGCTGCCGGACCCGCCCGGCGATTAAAGAAAGATCGCGCTCCGTGCCAAGCGCATCGACAACCACATGTCCATATTTGTCGGAAAGCGTGACAAAGTCGCCTTCCGGATCGATAACCACCTGCTGAACCCACTTGGCGCTCTGTTCCAGAAGCCTTCTGAGCAAGTGCGACTTTCCCGAGCCTGAATTGCCCTGAACCAAAAGCCTTGTGGCCAGAAGTTCTTCCAGATCCAGCGATGCGGCGGCGCCGGTCGCCGTTGTGCCAATGTCAATATTTACGGTCATGGAGCCTTTTGTGGTGGGCCGGTCACCTCAAGGGGAAGAGGCTGTTTGATCTGTCGGTTTCCATTGGAGGGCGCAGATAATCCGAAGTCTTTATGGCGTCCGCGTCAACTGCACTCCAGAGAGTGCAGACAGATATCCCCATTTGTTTGGCAAAACAGATTTCATTCTCACTTTGGATGACACCGGTGACAGAGGTTCCCGGGCCTGCCGGCATCTCAAGCCCAAAAAGGCATCTCCACCGCCAACAGCTTGCCTATTTTGTTGCAGGATATAAAAGAATTGAAAGACCGGATCGACCGTCCCGTCAGCGGGTCGAACAATCCGCCCGGAGGAGACGCACAATGGAAACAACTGAATTCCGCCCTCTTTATCGGCAGGTGCGGGATATGTTTCTGCACAATATTTCAAATGGCAGTTGGCAGCCCGGACAACTGCTTCCAAGCGAGCAAACACTGGCCGCGGAACTGGGCGTCAGCCACGGAACCGTCCGCAAAGCCCTGGACTCTCTTGCCAGTGATAATCTGGTGGAACGGCAGCAGGGCAAAGGTACATTCATTACTGCCGTTACATACGAGCAGTCCCTGTCGCAGTTTTTTCGCATCTCCCGTCCGGGAGGGGAACGGATGATCCCCGAATGCGGCGTTTCAACAGCCACCCTGCGGCAAGTTCGAGTAAACGAAGCGCGCAAACTCAATCTCACGGACAATGATGACGTCCTGGAATTCGTCAGAACGCGGTCCGTCGATGATTTTCCCGTGGTACTGGAACGGATCGTGGTTTCTGCCGCAAAATATCCCGGCCTTGACACGAAGCCGCTTCCAAACGCTGTTTACGTTCATTATCAACGGGAGTATGGGATAAACATCGTTTCCGTGGAGGAGGAGTTGCGTGCCATATCCGCCGGGAAGCAGGACGCGCAGCAACTTGGACTAGCCGAGGGAACACCTGTTCTCAGCATCGAGCGGCTTGCTTTTGATCTTCACGGCAACCCGGCGGAGTGGCGCCAGTCTGTTTGCGACACCCGCCACCTTGTCTATGCGGTTACGCTTCGCTAGAAGCGCGGCCGGGTGATCCGATCCATTGCCGGACCGCTCGGCGAACGCGGCAGCAGGTTCTTGAAGAAAACGTACACGCTGTTGGCCCTCACGCCGGCATCACTGCAAACACGAACACCGATATCAGTCTCAATGGAGTAACTCATGATGACGGACAACGCATTGGTCAAACAGGCCAATTTTATCAATGGAACATGGGCTGCCGCTGACAGCGGCGAAACCATTGAGGTGAACAATCCCGCCACGGGAGACATCATCGGGTCCATTCCTCGTTGCGGCCGAACAGAAACCGCACGGGCGATTGAGGCCGCTCACGTTGCGTTCAAATCCTGGGGCCGGACAACGGCCAACGAGCGCGCGGCACTGATGCATAAACTCGGCGACGCCATCATGGCCCGTCATGACGAACTCGCACGGATACTGACAACCGAAATGGGGAAACCGCTGGCGGAAGCCAAAGGTGAAATCGCGCTTGGCGTCAACTATATCCGTTTCTTTGCCGAGGAGGCGAAACGGATCTACGGCGATATCATTCCCTCGCCCTGGCCGGGTAAGCGCCTCCTGGTTTCGAAGGAACCGGTCGGTGTTGTCGGTGCAATCACCCCCTGGAATTTCCCCAACTCAATGATCGCCAGGAAAATGGGCGCCGCGCTTGCCGCGGGATGTACCATGGTGATCAAACCCGCAACGCAAACACCTTATTCCGCCCTGGCATTTGGTGCTCTTGCAGAAGAAGCCGGCTTCCCGGCCGGTGTCCTGAACGTCATCACCGGATCGGCTGCCGAAATTGCCGCAGAGATGTGCGAAAATCCGAATCTTCGCAAGATCACGTTCACCGGCTCAACGGCAGTGGGCAAAACCCTGGCTTCCGCCGCCGGCGCTCACATGAAAAAAATCTCAATGGAACTGGGCGGAAATGCGCCCTTCCTCGTTTTTGACGATGCGGATCTTGATACAGCCGTTGCCGGTGCGATGATTTCCAAATTCCGCAACTCCGGTCAGACCTGTGTCTGTGCCAACCGTATCTACGTCCAGGCGAGCGTGTACGACGCTTTTGCGGAAAAGCTGTCAGCGGCCATGAACGAACAGCTCAAGGTCGGCAACGGAATGGAAGAAGGCACAACCCAGGGCCCGCTTATTGACGGCAATGCGGTCGCCAAAGTCGAAGAGCATATTGAGGACGCGCTTGCAAAAGGCGGTTCGGTCATAACCGGCGGCAAACGCCACGACAGGGGCGGCAGTTTCTTTGAGCCGACACTCGTCGCCAATGTGACGTCGGATATGAAGGTGGCGCGTGAAGAGACGTTCGGACCGCTTGCACCGCTTTTCAAGTTCGACACCGAGGAAGAGGCTATCGCCCGGGCGAACGACACTGAATACGGACTGGCCTGTTATTTCTATTCGCAGGATCTTGGCCGGGTATTCCGGGTTATGGAAGGCCTGGAATATGGACTGGTCGGCGTCAACGAGGGGCTTATTACGACAGAAGTGGCGCCCTTTGGCGGCATGAAAGATTCCGGGATGGGTACCGAGGGATCCAAATACGGAGTCAATGACTATCTGCATATCAAGTACGCCTGCGTCGGCGGTCTTGGCATGTAATCCCGCGAATCCGGCCACCGGGATCATTGGTCCCGGTGGGCTCCTCTGCGGCAAAGGTCGCAACTCGCCGCAAAATCCTACGGATTGTGCCTGATCGGTCAGGCTTGCTTACAGATCGGCCGCGGACCGGTTGCCGCCGGGCTGCATACGGTCATGGTTCCCCCGTTACCAACAATCGAGACGGACCGTAATCCAATTTTTCGACACATGCTTGAACAGGTGTGCAATGTCTTATAAAAGACTAAAAAACGAACGGCGTTCAGCGAGTTTTTCGCTGTTTTTTCCGAAGCGCTCAGAGCATGTTGTGTTTAGCTTGGATCATTTGATGGCGGAAAATCTGCCCATTGGACATCGTTGCGCTGCTTGCTCGATGCACCGCATCGCGCTTCAAAACGCGCCTTGCCGACCGAACCGATTTTCCGCCATCAAATGATCCAAGCTAAACACAACATGCTCCAGGGGAGATGATCCGAAAATGGCTGGCGTATTATCCTGCGGCGTCGCTGTCATCGATTTCGTCTTTTCCATGGACACACTGCCCACGGAAGCAAAAAAATACCGGGCTCAGAATGCCGCCATTGTCGGCGGCGGATGCGCGGCAAGCGCGGCGATTACGGTGGCCCGCCTTGGCGGGCACTCGTCCCTCATTTCACGTCTGGGTAAGGATCCGATCGGCGAAATGATCCTGAATGGGCTTGAAGCGGAACAGGTTGACTGTTCTCCGGTCCGCCTTTTTTCAGAGAACCGGTCGTCATTTTCCTCGATCTATATCGACGCGCAGGGAGAACGGCAGATCGTCAATTATCGTGACCCCGCGCTGCCTGACGAACCCGACTGGCTCCCCGCCAGGCTCCCCTCCGGAACAGATGCCGTGCTCGCTGACAACCGGTGGACCAGCGGCGCGGTTACCCTGCTGAAAACAGCAAAAATGCAAGGGATCCCCGGCGTTCTTGATGCGGAACGGCCGATGGATGATGGAAGTTCTGAGGCCATTGCGGCCGCATCCCACGTCGCTTTCTCTGCCGAAGGTCTGCTGGAATATGCCGGGGATGGCGACATGGGGCGGCAGATCGCCGAAATTGCCGAGAAGACCGGCAACTGGGTTTGCGTCACGGACGGCGCAAATGGCGTATACTGGACCGGACAAAGCGGCATAGAACACCTTCCGGCCTTTTCGGTCGAAGTTATCGACACACTTGGTGCCGGAGATGCCTGGCACGGCGCATTCGCCCTTGCTTTGGCCGAGAAACAGTCAATTGAAGATGCAATTCGTTTCGCCTCCGCGACCGCCGCAATCAAATGCAGTCGTTTTGGCGGCCGGGACGGTATCCCGACCCGCCCGGAAGTCGAGGCTTTCATTCAGGAGAGACAGGTATGAGACTGAGCGCAGGCAAACTCTGGGGCATGCGCCGCATGGCCGATGCCAGTGGCCGTTTCAAGATGACGGCCGTAGACCAGCGCCCGCCGATTAAGAACCCGGTCATGAAAGTGCGCGGCACGGACGAAGCACCTTGGGAAGACGTGGCGGGTTTCAAAAAAATGCTGATAGAGGAGCTTCAGGGCGAAAGTTCCGCCATGCTGCTTGATCCCCACTACGCTTATCCGGCCGGGATTTCGGTCTACAGCCCGCAAAAAGGGCTGATTGTGACCCTGGAAGACAGTCTGTTTGTCGAAAATTCCGGTGGCCGGCTGTCGTCGGAGATTGACGACTGGTCGGTTGAGAAAATCAAGCGGGTCGGCGGCGATGCTGTAAAAGTCCTGACCTGGTACCGCCCGGACGCCGACGCATCCGTCAATAACGCGCAAAAGGACTTCACAAAGCGCATCGGCGAGGCTTGCGCAAAGTACGACATTCCCTTCCTGTTCGAACTCCTTGTCTATCCGCTGGCAAAAGACGCGGATCAGACCAAGGACTATATCGAAATGAAGGGTAAAAATTCCGATCACGTCCTGAAGAGCGTCGAAGCATTTGCCCATCCGGACTTCGGGGTCGATGTGTTCAAGCTCGAAAGTCCGATGGAAGCGAAAAACGTTCCGGCCGTTGGCGATGACGGCTGGGAAGAGGCGCAGGCGCTCTTTGCCGAAATGGGCAGACTGGCCGGCCGGCCGTGGGTGATGTTGTCTGCCGGTGCGGGCAAACCGGATTTTTATAATATCATGACCCAGGCCTATGAGGCGGGTGCTTCCGGATATCTCGCCGGAAGGGCAATCTGGCTGGATGCGTTCAAGCATTTCCCGGACTGGCAGGCGATCCGGACGGAACTTGCCGGCGACAGCATGTCCTATATGAAGAGGCTCAACGCCCTGACCGACGAAAAGGCCCTGCCCTGGTTTGAGCATGAGGCAATCGGCGCCAATGCGGATGTCACGCCAAAGAGCGGTGAATTCCGGCATCACTATCCCGGTTTCGGGGGATAAAATGGCGACCATCGGCCTCTTACCGCTCGGGCGACCGACTTTCGATGTCCCTTATGCCGAAGAACTGCTCGAAGCAGCACTCCTGCAACTGGATCAAAGCGGACACCGCATTACCGGAGCGCGCAGCCTGCTTATGGATGCGGATGCCACATCCCGTGCCCTTGAGGAGTTGGCTGACGACGAGCCGGATCTTTCTCTCATCCTTCAGGTGACCTTCACCGATGCAGCCATGACGGCGAAAATCGCCGAAACGCTGCAGGGACCGCTTGCCATCTGGGCCTTTCCGGAACCGCGCCTCGGCGGACGCCTTCGCCTGAATGCATTTTGCGGCCTCAATCTCGCTGCTCATGCGCTGGGGCTGAGAGATCGCCCGTTTTCCTGGCTCTATCGGACCCCCGGCGAGCCGGGTTTTGACGCGGCTCTCAATGACCTGCTGACAGGTTCCGGCGAGACCAGGCCGATCCCGCCAAAGTCTTCGCAAGGTCTTCAAAACGCCCGTGCCAAAAACCTGGTCCACAAGCTCAGGGGGGCACGCATTGGCCGGATCGGCCAGCATCCGGATGGCTTCGATACCTGCGCCTATAACGACAACAAGCTCTCAACGCTTGCCCAGGTGTCCGTCAGCGAGATCGCACTGCCCGATCTGTTTGAGCGGGCACAGGCCGCATCGCAACAGAATGTCGCGGACGTGCGCAAGGACGCCGAAGACGCCGTATCCGGTCTTGACAGGGTCGACCAGGAGCAGTTGGACAAGTCACTCAGGCTCAAGGTAGCCCTTGAAGACATCCGTCAATCCGGTGGATTCGACGCGTTTGCTATCCGCTGCTGGCCCGAAACCTTTACCGAATATGGCGGCGCGGTTTGCGGGCCTGTTTCGATGATGGCGGAAAAGAAGGTGCCCTGCGCCTGTGAGGCGGACGTTTACGGGGCGCTCACGTCCCTGATTGTTCAGGAGATCGCCGGCGAGCCCGCCTTTCTTGTCGATCTGGTCGATATCGATACCGCAGATGGCACCGGCGTCGTCTGGCACTGCGGTCAGGCGCCGATCTCGATGGCCGACCCCGATGCAGCCCGCGCGGCCACCATTCACACGAACAGGAAAATGCCGCTCCTGTACGAATTCCCGCTCAAGCCGGGCCGCGTCACGCTCGCGCGCGTCAGTCAGGCCCGCGACGAGGTAAAAATGGTTGTCTCGGCGGGCGCAATGGAAAAACGGCAGAAGGCTTTCACCGGAACATCCGGTGTGCTGACGTTCGACACGCCGCCCGAAACGGTCATGCAGCGTATCATGGATGCAGGTCTTGAGCATCATATGGCGCTGATATATGGCGACCACCGAGCCACCCTTGCGTCGGTCGCCGCAGAATTGAACATACCGATACTGGAAATCTGAAACGCGCGGGACATGTGCGCTCGCCCATGCAGTTACGTGCAAAATCACTGGTGCTGAACGGAAAGAAACAAGAATAATGCCACGTTATGCCGTTATAGGCTCGGGAATGATGGGCCAGGAACATATTCGCAACATAACGCTTCTTGGCAATTCGGTGACCGCCATAGCCGATCCCAATGAAGCGATGCGGATCAATGCCGCAAAACTTGCTGGGAACGGCTGCCTCACATTTTCCGATTATAAGGAACTCCTTTCGGCGAATGTTGCCGACTGTCTCCTGATTGCTTCGCCCAACCACACCCATTTTGATGTGTTAAGCGACTCGCTCTCCACCAATCTGCCGATCCTTGTTGAAAAGCCGTTGTGCACGACGCTGGATCACTGCAAGTCCGTCCTGTCCAAGGCCCAAAACCGCCATGCGCCAACCTGGGTGGCAATGGAATACCGCTATATTCCGCCGGTTGCCCGTCTCATTGAGCGCACTCTCAAAGGCGATCTTGGGAACCTGCGTATGCTCTCGATCCGCGAACACCGGTTTCCGTTTCTCGACAAGGTCGGCGACTGGAATCGCTCTTCCGAAAAATCCGGCGGCACACTGGTCGAAAAATGCTGTCATTTCTTCGACCTGATGCGCCTGATCAGTCAGTCCGAACCGGTCAGGGTCTATGCATCGGGCGGTCAGGACGTCAATCACCTCGACGCAAAAGCCGACGACAAACTGCCGGATATGATCGACAATGCTTATGTCCTTGTCGACTTCGAAAACGGCGTCCGGGCAATGCTCGATCTGTGCATGTTTGCCGAAGGCGCTTATTGGCAGGAACAGATCGTGGCGACAGGTGACAGAGCGGAAATTGCGGCGCATGTTCCCGGTCCGGCCCGTTTCTGGCCGGGGCATGAGGAGCGGGACAGTGAAGTGATCTTCTCACCGCGGCATCCAAAGGGCCCGGTGACGGAGACAATCGAGGTGGACCTTGATGTTCTTCAGGCGGGCGATCATCACGGGTCGACCTATTATCAGCATCAGAAGTTCTCGCAAATGGTAGAAAGCGGACAGGGATCTCCCGAAGTCACGCTCAGGGACGGCTTCATTGCCGTCGCGATAGGACTTGCAGCGGAACAATCGATCCGCGAGCACCGTCCGATTGATATCGCCGGCGTGATACACTGAGCAGCCTCGATTATCGCCGTGCTGTTGCCATCGGCGCGATCACGAACTGTTCATTATTTTCGAACAGTCAATTCAATTGAAATTCGCTATTTCAAAGGCATCTGTAGCTCGCTGACTGTTTTCGCTTTTCTACGGAGTCCTGACCATGAAACGTCTCGCCGTCTTTGCTGCCGCTGCCACGCTGTTTATAGCGCCGGCGCTTGCCGCGCCGACAGAATTTGAATTTGACAAATCCCACACCAACATCAGTTTCACGATTGACCATTTCGGTTTTTCGAAAACGGACGGACGTTTCGCAGAATGGGACGGTACATTGGTCATTGACCAGGAAAACCCGGAAAACTCTGAAGTTTCGGTGGTGATCAAGACCGACAGCCTTGACACCTTCTTCCCGGATCGGGATACACATCTCAAAAGCCCTGACTTTTTTAACGTGCAACAATTTCCGGAAATCACATTCAGCAGCACAAACGTTGAGAAGACCGGCGATGATACGCTGGAGGTTACCGGTGACCTGACCATCCTCGGCGTAACCAAACCCGCCGTTCTGGACATCAAGGTTACGAAAATCGGTGAGAGCCCGATTACCAAGAAAATGACAGCCGGTTTCGATGCCTCTACGACGATCAAGCGGTCCGAGTTCGGAATGACGACCTTTGTGCCGGCCATCGGAGATGAAGTGACCGTTCAGATCCATTCAGAAACCACCAAGAAATAGCCTTGGATACGTGCCAATGAGACCCGTGCGGTCTTGACCCGCACAGGTCTCACCCAGGAGCCGCAGCAATGATACGCAACACCACAAAAAGTTACGGATCACTCGCCATTGCATTTCACTGGATCATGGCTCTGCTCATTCTGTTTATGCTCGGCCTCGGCCTTTACATGCATGAACTGGATATCACCCAGCAGAGGACGTTCGAGCTCTATCAGCTACACAAATCCTTCGGCTTCGTGGCACTTACACTCGTCGTTCTGCGTCTTGTCTGGCGTTTAGCCAATCCTGTTCCCGACCTTGAACCCGGCATGAAGCCCTGGGAAAGAACGGTTGCAAAGCTGGCCCATGCGGCGCTTTATATCCTGATGTTTGTCCTGCCGCTGTCAGGATGGCTGATGGTATCCGCATCGCCCTGGAATATTCCAACGGTTGCCTTCAACGTTTTGAATATTCCTCATTTTCCCGTCCCGGAAAGCTGGGGCACAAAAGAGAATGTGGAGGCCTTCTTCAAGGAAACCCATGAGTTCTTTGCGTGGCTGCTGATTCTGGTGCTGCTCGCCCATATCGGCGCAGCGCTCAAACACCACTTTATCAGCCGGGACAACACGCTGCGACGCATATTGGGTTTTCATTTGAAATAAACGAAAGCCCCTCTGACAAACCAGTTTTTCCGCACTTGCATCTATCGGAGTCCGCCTATGTTCTCTTTATTAAAGACGCGCGCCCTGACAACCGCTTTCCTGCTGACCCTCGCGGCGCCCGCGCTCGCTCAGGACTGGCAGATCGATCCAGGACAAAGCAGCCTGAAATTTGAGGCCATGCAAAGCGGGAGTGCCGTGGTCGGAACATTTGAAACGTGGGAAGCGGCAATAACATTCGATCCGGAGAACTTGGCGGCCAGCAACATTCAGGTCACAGTCGATATGGCAAGCGCCAGGACCGGCAACGCAACAGTCGATCAGACACTGCTCAATGCGGACTGGTTCGACACGTCCAAATTCACGACGGCCACGTTCCGGTCTTCTGAGGTCAATGATCTTGGCGAGGGAAAATTCGAGGCTGTTGGAACACTCACAATGAAAGATCGGGAGCACCCTCTGACGCTGCCCTTCACCCTGACGCTTGATGGAGATTCAGCGACCGTGACCGGTGTCACCGATGTCCTGCGCCTGGACTATGACCTGGGCGCGTCGCAGCCCGAGAAAGCGGTGGCCGGCAAAGTTGCGATCCTGATCGCGGTCAAAGCGCAAAAACTCTGAACATGCCTTGATCTCAACGAAGGTCTGATCCCTGTTGCGGCCATAGGATTAGCCAAACGGGCCTAACTTGGTTAGAAGAGTTCGAATGTCTTGGAGAGCGACTCCCCTTTACTCTCTCAGGCACCTTCTGGCATCTGAACAGCACGCCTTCGACGCATCGTGAGACCTCCAAGGCGCAGCTGTCTCTTTAAGGAGATGGACGCATCATGGCGACCGAGCCCCTTCCTGTCTATCAGCACACCACCCTTTTTCCGCTTGGAAAAGATGAAACCCCGTATCGCAAGCTGACCTCTGACTTCGTATCGACGACTGAGTTCAACGGACAGGAAATGGTCACTGTTGAAGCCGAAGGATTGAGGCTTCTTGCGGAAGCTGCGATGGCGGATATCAATCATCTGCTGAGACCCGGACACCTCAGGCAATTGCGGACAATTCTCGATGATCCGGAAGCGACGGCGAACGACCGGTTTGTTGCCTTTGACCTCCTGAAAAATGCCAATATCGCATCTGCCGGTGTCCTTCCGATGTGTCAGGATACCGGAACGGCCATTGTCATGGGCAAGAAGGGCCGCTTCATCTGGACAGACGGACAGGACGAGGCGGCTTTGGGCCAGGGCGTGCGCGATGCATACTTCAAAAAAAACCTGCGTTATTCTCAGCTTGCCCCCCTCTCGATGTTTAAGGAGCAGAACACCAAGAATAACCTGCCGGCACAGATCGAGCTCTATTCCGAGGGCGAAGACGCCTATAAATTTCTGTTTGTTGCCAAGGGCGGCGGCTCGGCAAACAAAACCTTTCTTTACCAGGGCACACCGTCCCTGCTGACGCGCGACCGGTTGCTTGATTTCCTCAAGGAGAAAATCCTGACGCTGGGGACTGCGGCCTGTCCGCCATACCATTTGGCCATCGTTATCGGCGGCACATCGGCTGAAATGAACCTGAAGACCGTGAAGCTGGCCTCAACGCATTATCTTGACGCGCTGCCCTCCGAAGGTTCCGAACTCGGCCATGCCTTTCGCGATCATGAACTAGAGGCGGTCATTCACAAGATGACCCAGGCCACCGGGGTCGGCGCCCAATTCGGCGGTAAATATTTCTGCCATGATGTCCGTGTCGTTCGCCTGCCGCGCCATGGTGCCTCCCTGCCAATCGGCATAGGTGTTTCGTGTTCCGCAGACCGGCAGGCGCTCGGCAAGATCACGCGCGAAGGCATTTTCCTGGAGCAACTGGAAACCAATCCGCATCAATATATGCCGGAGGTGGGTGATCAGGCCCTGTCCGACCATGTCGTGAAAGTCGACTTGAACCGACCGATGAGCGACATATTGGGCGAGTTGACGAGGCACCCGACCAAAACGCGCCTGTCGCTGAGCGGTCCGCTGATCGTCGCCCGTGACCTTGCTCACTCAAAACTGCGCGATCGTCTGGAAGCGGGACACCCCCTGCCCGACTATTTCAAGAACCATCCAATCTATTATGCCGGACCCGCCAAGACGCCCGAAGGGTATGCCTCCGGATCGTTCGGACCGACAACGGCGGGCCGCATGGATGCGTATGTCGATCAATTCCAGGCAGCCGGAGGCTCGATGGTCATGCTCGCCAAAGGCAACCGCTCGCCTCAGGTCAGAAGGGCCTGCCAGGCTCATGGTGGGTTCTATCTGGGATCAATCGGCGGACCTGCGGCCCGGCTGGCGCAGGATTGCATCAAGAAAGTCGAAGTGGTCGAGTTCGAGGAACTCGGCATGGAGGCAATCTGGCGCATCGAGGTCGAAGACTTCCCGGCATTCATCGTCGTTGACGACAAGGGGAACGACTTTTTCAAGGAACTCAATCTCGGTTAGAGCGTAAGCCGCTCGTGAGAAAAAAGAGCGCTGCTTCGCATCCCGTTTGTCGGTGATGCGGCGCGGCCCTATTCTCCGGAGCTCCTGCTTTTGTGCTT
Organism: Stappiaceae bacterium; assembly: GCA_965275915.1. Classification (GTDB taxonomy): domain Bacteria; phylum Pseudomonadota; class Alphaproteobacteria; order Rhizobiales; family Stappiaceae; genus JBDWFY01. The sequence continues at coordinate 1,582,986 of CBDHYI010000008.1, read as the reverse complement.
CCTTCCGCGGGCTCGCAAGCCCGTTCACACCGTCAAACTGTTTTCCGTAACCAGACTGCCATTGTGACAACCCTCACTGAATCAAGGACGTAACAAGGTTAAATTGTTGCGGACAGAGCACATTAACGCGATTGTGATCAAAATACGGCACGGTCCGGGCAATATCGCTTGCATCCTTCCAACCGTGTTAACAAGATCGAAATGGCTCCACGATATTGTGACAACGAATTGAACTGGTTTTGATTATGCATTCGGAATTGGGTTGGGACCATAAAAGGGGGAATAGAATGCGCAGATTAGTAGGAACAGTTGCTGCTGCATTGATTGGCGCCGTCGCATTGACATCCAGCGTGGAAGCGGCGAGCCGTTTTTGGGATCCGGATACCAAGAAGTGGGTGACAAACCGTGCCGGCGGTTATGGCGGAACATCCCCCATCAAACGGAAAGTCGTCAAATATGGCGGGCAACATAAGCCCGGCACGATTATCGTCAGCACAACGGAACGCCGCCTTTATCATGTTCTTCCCAATGGAAAGGCCATGAAGTACGGAATCGGCGTCGGGCGTCCGGGCTTTACCTGGGCCGGTACGCACAGGGTTACACGCAAGGCCGAATGGCCAAGCTGGACGCCGCCGGCGACCATGATTGCCCGGGAGCGGAAAAAGGGGCGTATTCTGCCCGCTTACATGCCCGGAGGTCCGAGAAATCCGATGGGTGCCCGCGCTCTTTATCTGGGCAGCACCATCTATCGCATTCACGGTTCAAATGAACCCAGAACAATCGGTCAGGCCGTATCGTCCGGCTGCATTCGCATGGCGAATGAAGATGTGAAGCACTTGTACGAACGCGTAAGCGTCGGCGCGAAGGTTGTTGTTCAGTAGTCATCGAAGGCGATCTGAGCAAAAACAAAAGCGAATTGAGCGGGCTTCGGCCCGCTTTTTTATTTTTGCCCTTTCCCAAAACTCCAAAAGCTCCAATTATAGGAGACCGTTGACTAAAATCATTGGCAGGGATGTCAATATCGTGAATAAGAAAAACTGACCAGGGCTGCCAAATTGGTCATGAAAATTATCGGGGAGAGCGCAATGCCAGCGACCATCGCAACAACCGCACGGCCGGTCCTTACGGACCCGTTTGGACGGGATGTGACCTATTTACGGGTCTCGGTGACGGATCGGTGCGATTTCAGATGCGTCTATTGCATGTCCGAAGATATGACGTTCCTTCCCAAGAAAGACATTCTCAGCCTGGAAGAACTGGACCGGCTCTGCTCCGCCTTCGTTGAAAAAGGTGTTCGCAAACTGCGGATGACCGGCGGAGAACCGCTTGTCCGGAAAAATATCATGAGCCTGTTCCGCTCATTGTCCCGACATCTTGAGTCCGGTGCGCTTGAGGAACTGACAGTAACCACAAACGGTTCTCAACTCGCCCGGTTCGCGGACGAGCTTTATGACTGCGGCGTCCGGCGCATCAATGTCTCGCTCGATACGCTCGATCCGGACAAGTTCAAGGCGATCACGCGGTGGGGCAGTCTTGAGAAGGTTATGGGTGGGCTGGAAGCGGCGAAGAAAGCAGGCCTGCAGGTCAAAATCAATGCCGTCGCGCTCAAGAGCGTCAATGCGGGCGAAATTCCGGATATGATCCGGTGGGCGCACCAGCAGGGTTTTGACCTGACACTGATTGAGACCATGCCGCTTGGTGAGATTGAGGAAGACCGGACGGATCAGTATCTGCCGCTCTCGCTCGTGCGTGCGCAACTGATGGATCAATTCTCCCTGAACAGCATCCCCTACAAGACCGGTGGGCCCGCCCGCTATTTCGATGTGGCGGAGACCGGCGGACGGCTTGGTTTCATAACCCCGCTTTCACACAATTTCTGCGAAAGCTGCAACCGGGTTCGGGTCACCTGCACCGGCATGCTTTATCTTTGCCTCGGGCAGGACGACAGCAAGGACCTCCGCGCACCCCTGAGAGCCTCGGAGGGCAACCAGCTTTTGAGCGAGGCAATCGAAGAAGCGATCAGCCGCAAGCCGAAGGGGCATGACTTCGTGATTGACCGCACGACGCGGCAACCGGCCGTCAGCCGGCACATGAGCGTCACCGGTGGCTAACCGGCACAAAGGGTAAAGGGTCACGACAACCTGGAACGAGCCAGCAGTCCCGTTATCACGGCCATGGTTCCCGATGCGGCCATGAACACCATCAATGGCCATATTGTTCCGGGCCACAATTGACCGTTGAGAAGCCAGCCCACGGCTATGGTTGCCAGTGCCCCCGAGCCGATTTGCATGCTGCCGGCCAAGCCGGATGCAGCACCGGCCAAATCGGGACGCACGCTGACAATGCCTGCCATCGCATTTGGCATCGTCAGGCCATTGGCGATACCGATCAACGACATGGGCCCGAAAAGCGATAAAGGATGCAGATGACCGGAAGCAAAAAACAGAGCGATCAGACCAAGGCCCAATAATGCACTCAGATTGCCCGCCGTGATCATAAAATCAATTCCAAGGACCCTTGAGAAACGACCCGTCAGAAAGTTTCCGAAAATGTAACCGGAAACCATCAGCATAAAATACAGGCCATACTCCCACGGTGACATACCCAGCAGTCGCTCGGCGACGAATGGCGCACCGCCGATGAATGAGAAAAACACCCCTGAGCAAAACAGGTTCGTCAGCGCGTAAAACCAGAAAGATCGGTACCCGAGCAAAGTCGAAAAGCTGGACAGCAGCCTGCTTGCCGCTTCCGAATTCTTGTCCCGATGATTGGTTTCAGCGAGATTGAGCCATGCCATGATCAGCACAATCGCGCCAACAGCCAGGTTGAATTCGAAGCTGGCCCGCCAGTTGAAAACTTCATGCAGCAGACCGCCAATCAGCGGCCCCGCCATGGGAGCAACGGCCATCCCCATCGTTACGTAGCCCATCATGCTGGCAGCCCTGTCCCGGGGAAAAAGATCCCTGATGATGGCCCGGGCGAGAGTCATGCCTGCCGCTCCGCCAACGGCCTGCACCACGCGGCCGACGATAAGTTGCGGCAGCGTTTGAGCCAGAATGCAGATCAGCGTGCCGACAAGAAACAGCGACAGGCCGGCAAGCAGGACAGGCCGCCGACCGACCTTATCCGAGATCGGACCCATGACCAGCATCGATAAGGCACTGCCGAGCAGATACAGAGACAGCGTCAGTTGAACGGCGGCCGTGCTCGATTGAAAATAATCAACCATCGCCGGCATGGAGGGGAGGAACATATTCATCGCCAGCGGGTTCATTGCTGAAACACCGATGAGCACGCCGACGAACAGGTAAGAGGGGTCGCTGCGGGAGGGACTCTGTGAACTGGCCATCACGTTTTATGACCAATTCATCCTGAGGAGGCAAGCAAGCCGGCTCTCCAAGTCTAGCAGGAGAACCGGCTTCTGTTTTTCAGGGTCGACGCATGACCGAAAAAAGCATCGTGACCGGGAACGAAAAAATGCATTGAACAAGAAGGTCTACCGGAATCTCATGGCTTTCCCGAGCCGGCCGATCATAGAATGAAAAGCTTCCGAGCGCATGCGGCGGCCACGTTTGAGAAGTTCCGTATAAGGAACATGCTCATCGCTGTTGAAATCAAAATTTTTGTTGCGAAAGTCGGTCATTTCTTGTCTCCATCTCCAAAGACTGTACCAAAATTGGCCATATTGGGAAGATAAACGCTCGACACCGCTTTCACAAACGCGTAATTTGCGCTCTTCGATTAAATATTTTTAATGTGAAAAATGATCAGAAGACCGCCTCTTAACGCTATTCGGGCCTTCGAAGCCACTGCCCGTCACCTTAGTTTCTCCAAAGCCGCGGATGAGTTGAACCTCACGCCGTCAGCCCTGAGTTATCAGGTCCGGACACTGGAAGACATTCTTGAGGTCAAGCTTTTCAAACGGCTCAACCGGGCGATAGAATTGACACCGACCGGACAGGCGCTCTTTCCCGGGATCAGGGATGCCTTCTTGCGGCTTGACGAAACTTTTCGCCTTCTGCAACCCGAAACCCCGGACAATGTTCTTGTTGTCGCAACCGGCCCCGCGATCGTTGCCAAATGGCTTTCGCCGAGAATCGCTCGCTTCCTTGTCGCCCATCCGGATCTGGAACTCCGGATTTCCGCCAATTTGAAACCGGTTGATTTCAATACCGAAGAGGTCGATGTCGGCGTTCGATTTGGATTGATGGATGATGCGGGACTGCACACGGAGCCGCTTATGACGGAAGCTGTTCTGCCTCTATGCTCGCCCGGTCTTCTGGAAAGGCACGGCGGGCGGTTGTCGCTGGATGATCTTCACAAGGTGACACTCCTGCATGACGACACTCTGAAATTCCTGAAGAAGCCGGCGACCTGGCGTGCCTGGCTTGACGAGGTGGGAAGGACGGACATCGATGCGGAACGCGGACCGCATTTCAACCATGCCAATCACAGTCTGGATGCTGCGGCGGAGGGCGCGGGAATAGTCATGGGACGTCAAAACCTTGCCGCCAATGACATTAAGACAGGGCGGCTGGTTGCGCCGTTTGAAACCGTTCTGCCGATTGAGGGCCTGTATTATCTGGCCGGACTGCCGGCCGCATTTGAAAAGCGGAAAGTCCGGGTTTTTCGGGACTGGATCCACGCTGAAATCGCATCGCTTGGTGAAGCGCAGTACGACAATCCACGCGCCGGGTAGCGCGGATTACGCCTATCGGCTCAGTTTGCGCTCCCGCACGACCGTGTAGATCCCCGTCCCCACCAGCACCGCGATGCCCAGTTGGGTCAGAACGTCTGGAATATCGCCCCAGACGAAGTAACCTATGAGAATGGCCCAAAGAACAATGGAATACCGAAACGGAGCAATCACCGCGATGTCTCCGGAGCGCATCGCCATGATAATGAAAATATAGGCGAGCAGGATAAACCCGGCAGCCCCGACCAGCAGCATCAGATTTGTTGCGGAAATCGGTTGCCACTCCTCGAACGGCGCGATCAGCAGTCCCAAAACGCCAACGGCAATGCTTGTCAGCCACGCCACCGCAAGCGTGGAGACGTGAGCGGACATCCTGCGTGTCGCCAAATCCCGCAGTGCCATGAAAAGGACGGCAGCCAGGGCCACCAGCGACCAGTTGTCGAACCCTGCCAGCCCCGGCCTTACAATCACAAGCACGCCAACAAAACCGCAGGCGATTGCGGTCCAGCGGCGCCAGCCAACGTGCTCGCCAAGAAACACCGCCGAACCGGCGGTGACCACCAGCGGCAGCACCTGCAAAATCGCCGTTGCGTTTGCGATCGGCATGCGAAACAACGCCGTCAGATAAAGGACCGTAGCTCCGATTTCGCCCAGAATACGAACCGTGACCGCTTTTTCCCGAAGTCCGGCGAGGGTCGAAAAACCGCTCTGCAAATAGATGAGCCCGCCCAGTAAAAGGAAGACAAAAAAGGATCGGACAACAATGATCTCGCCCAGCGGAAGCGCATCGCTGGCAAGCTTGACCAGCATGTCATTGAGAATGAAGCCCGCCATCGCGGCCATCATGACGAGGATCCCACGCCCGTTTGACTGACCATCGGCCATGAAACCCCTGCCCCGCTGCACTATCCGCAGAGATTATTGCTAATGTCTCTGCAACGGAAAGGCAATCGCCGCATTCCACGACCCAGATCCCTGACTGCCTTTACGCATTCAGTTAAATCAGAGAGAAATGCTCCTGCCTGTTTCCACCGGGCTCAGCCGTTCCCAGACTTGCCGATCACGGATAATCCCCTCTAATACTAGGTTACGCCCTCATAAACGAGTAGCCAAATCAGTGCTTAAATGATTCAAGCTCCGAAAGGAGTTTTTGATGGCGCGCTTTGATATGAGTGATTTTGAGTGGTCAGTGATCCAACCGCTTTTACCGACCAAGATGAGAGGTGTTCAGCGCGTTGATGACCGGCGGGTGATCAACGGGATTTTGTGGCGTTGGCGCACAGGGGCACCCTGGGCGGATATTCCCGAACGCTACGGCTCGCATAAGACCTGCTACAATCGATTTGTCCGTTGGCGTGAGGCTGGTGTCTGGGACCGGATATTACAAGCTGTTTCAACAGCTTATGACGGCGACATCCAGATGATTGACAGTTCCTCTGTCCGTGTTCATCAGCATGGCGCTAATGGGAACAAAAAAGGGGATCCGGTTGCATGGGACGTTCCCGAGGTGGCCTGACCAGTAAGATCCATGCTGTGGTAGATGCTTGCGGTCTGCCGATCAAACTGAGCTTGAGCGAAGGGCAAGCCTACGATGGTCATCAAGCCATGTCGCTTTTATCCGGTCTTCCCTCAAAAGCGATTGTTTTGGCAGATCGGGCCTATGATGCCGATGCTATTCGTAACTTGATCACTGGCCAGGACGCTTTCCCAAACATCCCCTGCATGCCTCATCGCCGCCGTAGGCCAGCTTTCTCCAAATATCTCTACAAACTACGGAATATGGTTGAACGGTTCTTCAACAAACTCAAACACTTCAGAGCCGTAGCGACCAGATACGAGAAAAATCCCGAAAACTACATGGCTGGCGTTAAACTCGCTTCAGCGCGAATCTGGATCCGATTTAATGAGTCCAAGACCTAGCACTACTTTGGCAGTTTAACAGTTTATTATCCAAGTTGGCGTGATGCTTTGCGCTCCGAGAACGACAGGAGCGCACGATGGCGGGCTGGAATGATGAGCTCATGCAATGGCTTGAACCCTTCCTGACGCGACTGGGACACAAGCGACGTCGGCAGATGTGTCCGCTTTATGTGGCCGGATTGATCGGTCCCGGCGAGCGTAAGAGCATGGAGCCGATCGCGGCTCGGGTGGCGCCGAACTGCTATGATCGGTTGCACCACTTCATCTCGAGCGGCGTGTGGGACGCGGACCCTCTCGAGGAAGAACTGGCGCGCCAAGCGGACCGCATGGTGGGCGGCAAGACTGCGGTTCTGGTCATCGACGATACGGCGCTGCCGAAGAAGGGCGCCAACTCGGTTGGGGTGGCGCCTCAATATGCCTCCGCGCTCGGCAAGAGAGCCAACTGCCAGACGCTGGTGTCGCTGACGCTCGCACGCGACGAGGTTCCCGTGGCGATCGGCCTGCGGCTGTTCCTGCCGGAGAGCTGGACGAGTGCCCCTGATCGCATGAAGCGTGCGCATGTCCCGCAAGCGCGGTTCATGCCACGCACGAAGCCCGAGATCGCGCTCGACGAGATCGACCGCCTGATGGCCACAGGCGTGCGGTTCGAGACGGTTCTTGCCGATGCAGGCTACGGTCTGTCGGCGCCGTTTCGCCAAGGTCTGAGCGCCCGCGGGCTCACCTGGGCCGTGGGTATCCCCAAATACCAGAAGGTTTATCCAGCCGACGTCTCTCTCATCTTTCCGGTCGCCGGCCGTGGTCGTCCGCGCAAAAATCCGATCCCCGACACACTCTCTGTTCCTGCTCAAACCATGCTCGCCGATGCCGAGTGGACAAAGCTGAGCTGGCGCAACGGAACGAAAGGGCCACTTCAGGCGTCCTTCGCCGCCGCGCGTATTTGCGTCGCCGACGGCAAACCGCAGCGCATCCGCGACAAGGGCCAACAGCATATGCCGGGCGAAGAAGCCTGGCTGATCGGAGAGATGCGCACCTCCGGTGAGCGCAAATTTTATCTGTCCAACCTGCCTGCCGAAACCGATCTGAAGACGCTTGCCACCGCCATCAAAGCACGTTGGGTGTGCGAACAGGCCCACCAACAGATGAAGGAGGAACTGGGGCTGGATCACTTCGAGGGGCGATCCTGGCAGGGCCTGCACCGTCACGCGCTGATGACCATGATCGCCTATGCCTTCCTGCAACATCAGCGCCTCGGCGAGGCGAAAGGGGAAAAAAACAACGCCTCCGGCGAAGCGCAAGGGACCGCCTAAACCCACACTGCCGGCCGTACGACGCGCCGTCATCGCCGCGCTCTCGCCAAAGCCACCACCAGTACGATGTCCCCACTGCCGAATCCGATTGCGATGGAGACAATGACCAAACTGCCAAAGTAGTGCTAGGGTGTGGACTCATTTCAAGTACATTTATGGGTCCACACCCTAAAGGGTGTCCCTGATTTGACTGATTGTTAAGCTTGTTTTTGTAGTGTGTCATGGAAGGAGACCGCCATGTCAGACCTGCATCGCCACGATTTGCGTGAGGAGCATTAGCTCCGTTTGAAGCCATACCTGCTTGGGTCGAAAGGCAACCGGGGTCGCCGTGGACGTGATAACCGGTTGTTTTTGAACGCGGTTCTTTGGAAGCTGCGAACCGGAACACCATGGCGTGACCTGCCACGGGAATCGGCCACTGTGACCTTTCCCCGCGATTAGGGCCGGTTTGATCTGGAATTTTCCGGTTGGTTTGCAGTTTTGAGCGACAGCGCGGAGACCGTAAGAGGCTCAAGCGCTGACGCAGTGTTTTTCATCAGGAACTCCGTGGGTGATAGGTATCCGAGTGCTGAATGAGGACGCTGGGTGTTGTAATGGTTTCGCCAGTGTCCGATTTCCTCGCGGGCATGCTGCAGGGATTTAAACCAATGCAGCTTGAGGCATTCATCCCTGAACTTGCCGTTGAAACTCTCCACGAAGGCATTCTGGACGGGCTTGCCTGGTTCTATGAACCGCAGACGAACACCGGTGCGTTCGGACCAATCGAACATGGCCTTGCTTGTGCCTTCCGGACCATTGTCCAAGATGATCTCTTCGGGCAATCCGATACGAACCGCCAGGTCATCCAGGAACCGTGCGACGCGAGCACCAGGAATTGAGATGTCTACGATTTGACCGGGACAGAACCGGCGGCAGTCGGCCAGTTGGTCGCTGACAAAGTCCATGGACCACCGCTGCATTGGCCGTTCAGGCGCTTGAGGCGCGACACGGTCACGTCTTGGCAGCTTGCGCCGCCTCTTCGTGCGCGCACCTGCAGCCCCAGCTCAGTGTAGAGCCGATAGGTCCGCTTGTGGTTCACAACCAGTCCTTCGCGCCTCAACATCGCATGCAGGCGCAAATAGCCATAGCGTCGGTTCTCCGACGCCAGCTCCTTCATGCGTTTGATTGCAGCCTCATCATCCTTGGGCAGAGGTCGATATTGCTGCACCGACCGAGACAAGCCAACGATCCGACAGGCCCTGCGTTCGCTCAGACCCATCCCGCTGATCAAAAACCCCACAGCTTTGCGCTTGGCCATGGGAGTTACCAATTTTTTGCCAGAAGTTCCTTCATCGACGTCATGTCCAGCATCTGATCTGCAACAATCCGTTTGAGCCTGGCATTGTCCGCCTCCAGCTCACGCAGCCTTTTGGCATCAGACACATCCATGCCGCCATACTTCTTCCGCCAGCTATAGAACGTCGCTGAGCTAATGCCGTACTTGCGGCACAGGTCTTGGGCCTTCACCCCGGCCTCATATTCCTTGATCATTCCGATGATCTGCTCGTCTGAAAATCTGCGTTTCATACTCCATCCTTTCATGGACGGATCACTAACACCTCTGTGGCCCAAATTCACGGGACTGGGTCAGACATTGCGCGCCTATGACAGGGACCTCTACAAGCGCCCCCATCTCATCGAAAACGCTTTCCTCAAACTCAAACAATGGCGTGCCGTCGCAACACCATACGCAAAAACAACCGCTTCATTCCTCGCCGAATGCCAAATCGCTGCAATCATGTTATGGATGCGTTAATTCAGGGACACCATTTAGCTCACCCAATCTGTGCCAACTGAGAATTCGGGTTTTTTGACGTGATTAGCAACCAACATAAGCCGAAAATCACGGTCATTATACCAGTGAGAATCGATGTGCGAAATCGCCAGACAATAAGTAGACTCGACTATGTTACTTTTGACATTTCGTATAGCCACTTTGTACGGGTTATGGTAGTTGATGACGGCTCTCCTGCAGAAATTGCTGTGCTCATCGCCCAGCGATGCGAGGCGCTGGGATACAACTACGTGCGTCTTGAGACGGAAACTGAAATTTTTTCTATAGGCCGCTGTCGCAATGAGGGCGCGAGGCTTGCCAACACGCGTTATATCTTTTTTCAAGACATAGATCTCATCCCACCGGAAGGTTTCTACAAAAAGCTCGACGTTGAAATTGATATTGTCGGCCTGCCAGCGCACAGCAACAATATGATCATGGTACCAGTTGCTTACTTCTCAGAAAAAGCGACAATAGACTATCTTGAAAACGATAGTGATACCAATTTGTTCCAGTACTTTCTGGACCGTGCAATACATCGTGACCCCGGTTTGTTCGAGAAGTTTTCCTCTGGAACTAGCGCTTGTCTTTTCGACCGTTATTATTACTTGTACTGCGGTGGAACTATAGAAGATTTCGCGGGTTGGGGATTCGAAGATCTAGAACTCAACTGTAGAGTGATATTTGAATCTGGTCGTTACCCGATACCGGACGACTGGTTAATGAACATCTCATCATTCGATTTCCAGACCAGTTATCACGGTTGGAAGTCGATATACCGTTTGTTCGGCGACCGTTCGTTCGCTAAAGGATTGATATTGTTTCATGCTTGGCACCCGATCGTAACGCACAGCTCTTACCGGCAACGTGAGAAAACTAACCGCAAGCTGTTTAAATTTCACATGGAGCGATTTTTAAAAACACACAAACATCCACCAGCACTCTTCGCGCATGACCGCGGCAAAACACTTATGTTTCGACAAAATGCGTTCACTTTTGCACCAGAGCTGCAACCGCTACTTGGCCATGTTACAGTCGAGAAAGAAACTCGATTTGTAAACAAAGAGGACTTTCTTGACTACTTCGAAGAAGGTAGTTTTGATCGAATACTATTCCACAATCCATATGCCACACCGGAGATGCAAAATCTCTACAATTGGGCACGTGAAGGTAATTTACCGTTTTTTGTAGCGGAGCGTGGGGCTCTCAACGACAGTATTTTTTTTGATAATTCCGGGTTCCTAGCAGATAGTATACTTTTCAAAGAAAAGCACTGGGATAAACCACTCGATGAAACGCAAAGTTCCCATATTCTTGAATACATCCGCAAGGAGAAACTTCGCGTTGAACTACTAGAATCGCAAGGTGAACGGGTTTCAGAGAATAAGTTAAGGAATGAACTACAACTTGGACAGTCGGATAAAGTTATTCTCGTGTGTCTACAGAGACCAAGTGATACAGCTACACAATTTTTCTTCGGCGAGCTAGGAAGTTATCACAACTATATTGAAGCGCTTACAACATTATCACGCGAGCTTCCGTCCAATCATCGAATGCTAATTAAGTTGCACCCTCTTGAGAGAGAAGTGCCCAGCGTAAAAGGCGACAACGTAAGTCACTTTCATCTTTATGACTTGCTGAATATCGCAGATCAGCTTTTGGTTTTCAACTCTGGCACTGGCGTGCAAGCAATGATGTGGAATGTCCCAATAATTACATGCGGTCGAACCTTCTATGATCACGACACCTTGACTCACCACGTACGAAATTATCGAGAACTAAAATCCGCTGCCATGGGACATCTGCCAGTCAACATGGAAAAGCGATTGAGGTTTTTATTCTATCTGGTGGGAAAATATTACTCTTTCGGTAAGTTCACCACACGTCAATCGCGGCTACGAAATGGCGAGAGAATTACCTCCACCACAGAGATTGACTTCAATGTACTCCGCTTTGATAACATTGATCTGAAATACCGGCGTGCAAGTCAACCGCAAGATGACTGGCAATCGATGTTATTCGACCGATATATGTGGCAAAAAAAGGAAAACAGCAGGGTATTGAAACACTTGAGGCAGAAGAACAATTTGGCGACGAGGATATTCATAGCTAGCCGCAATGTGCCAGTCGCTGAGAAGTGCGTGGACTTCTTTGTACCAATTTACAAAAAATGGAAATATAAAGACTAACACGGAGTAATATTAAATTTCGGCGATGGCTCGTATGAATCAAAAAAAGATAAGGCAATTGGATTATAAAAAATATTACAGGAAAACACATTTTCCTGTCGATGGGAATTTCGACATTATCAGAAAGACAGACCACATAAGATTTCACACCGTGCTGGATGTTGGCTTTGGCATGGGGGGAGCATCAGTTTATTTTGCGGAAAAAGGAAAAATAGTAACAGCAATTGGTAGAGAATTGAAGAGATATAATTTTCCACGCGAAATATTTGAGGCTCATGAAATTAAAACACAGGATGTTTGGATTGAAGACTTCAACACAGAGCAGTCGTTTGATGCGATTTGGGCTTCCCATGTACTGGAGCACACCGCAAATACCTCTATTGTCCTACAAAAGTTTAGATCGCTGCTTACAGACGAAGGCTGGCTATTCCTATGCGTACCACCACACAAGGCTAGTATTGTTAGCGGGCACATCTCTATGGGATGGTCTGTTGTACAGTTAATGCTAGTGCTGTATTTTAACGGTTTCCGAGTAAAAACTGGACACTTCGGCTCCCACAGATACAATATTGCCGCCTTTGTTCAGAAGGAGCCGTCGCCTCGTCACACGCCGTCCGAAGGCGGAATTGTGCCGTTGCATGAAATTTCAGACGATTTTCCAATTGATTTGCACGCTGAAATGGATGGTCAATTACCAGCGGTGAATTGGTTTGAAGAAACCAATCACCGACCACTGGTAAAGCCAATGGACGACCTTGTTCTCGCAGTCTCGACAATAAAAACACTGAGAAATGAAATAGCGCGCCTGAGAGAAGAAACACCTGCCATCTCGACTGAAAATTACAAGCAAGCGCTACTTACGTCAGAGCTGAATATGGCAGACTCGCTAAACAGTTGGCTAGGTGATGAAAAAATCTCCCCGCTGCAAGAGCAATTCGTCTCCCAACCACGAAATCGAGGTGACATTGGCCAAGATCATTATCAGTTGCTTCACGAACACGACAACTCCTACCAACAGAACAATTGGTTAGTTGAAAAACTTGAAGATATTCTTGCAGCAAAACCAAAGACGGTCATAGAATTAGGATGTGGCAATGGAAAATTTGTCAAACATATTGCTCCACATGTTGATCGAGTACTCGGTATCGATTGGGCCAAATCGCCATTGTTAGAGCCGTTACCTAACAACGCTGATTTTTCAAAGTCAGATTTTCTTAGACATGAACTTATATCTGCCGATTTGATTTGCTCGGCAGATGTACTCGAACATTTCGAGCCAAACGAGATTGTTCCGCTTTTAGCAAAAATGAAAAGCAGCGCCCTTTTGCAGTATCACGTGATATCATGTTACGATGATGGGCACAGTCACCTGTCCATCATGTCTCCAGGCGTTTGGCTCGCTATGTTTCGAAAGTTTGATGAAAACTTCCAACTTGCAGATGTAACAATTCGACGTAACGATCCGAAGCAAATCATCTGTACAATTACAAACATTGGAAGCGAATAGGCCATCTAAAGCGTTTCGAGATTAGGTAGTGAACTCATAAAACAGTTTTCAATATCAGCGACTTGTGATTCCCTTGCGACCAGATTTCAGTCGGAGAGCAGAACATGTCGCGATATGACCTCACGGAGCTGGAGTGGCAGTTCATTCAACCAATTCTTCCCGACAAGGCGCGTGGTGTTAAGCGACGGGATGACCGGCAGGTCCTGAATGGCATCTTCTACATCCTGCGCACGGGCTGCCCCTGGCGCGACCTGCCTGCGCGATACGGTCCATACACGACGGTCTATAACCGGTTTCGCCGCTGGACCCGGACCGGTATCTGGGACCGGATCATGGATGCGGTGGTGGACGCCCATAATGGTGATGTTGTGATGATCGATGGCACGAGCGTGCGGGTGCATCATTCAGGGGCGACGCTGAAAAAACGATCCTCGACGATGCATGGGTCGTTCACGCGGCGGTTTGACCACGAAAATCCACGTTCTTGTCAATGAATGGGGTCTGCCGTTGAAGGTTCGCCTAACACCGGGACAGGCCCATGATGGCCCGGTCGCGCCGTTGTTGCTGGATGAGGTGCAGCCGGGTCAGGCGGACAAGGCCTACGATGCCAACCACATCCGCAACCTGATCTGGGAACGTGGGGCCGAAGCGGTCATCCCCTCCAAAGCCGGCCGAAAAATCCCACTGCCATTCGACCGTGAACTCTACCGCCAGCGCAACAAGGTCGAGCGCTTCATCGGGCGCATCAAGAAGTCATTCCGACGCATCGCCACAAGGTACGATAAAACATCAGATGCTTTCCTCGCTTTCATCAAACTCGCCGTCGTACGGATTTGGTGCGAGGCTTATGAGTCCGCTACCTAGTGCTACTTTGGCGGCTTTTTGTGAGTTTTGTTTTTTGAGGGTTCCCAGGGACTGTTTTCGGTGATTCATAGGAGGCCGGCCTTTGGAGGTGCCGGTCATGGATGAGAATTGGCAAGGTGATCTTGAACGTTGGTTGGCGCCGGCCTTGGGTAAGCGTCCGGTGAGGCTTCCTTTTCGATTTTGGGTCTTCGGTTGAAGTTACGTAATTGGATACGTCATTAATTCCGTAACGAAGGTGATCGATGGGTCGGGTTGAGATTTTGACGGGCCGGGAACGGCGCCGTATTTGGTCGGATGATCAGAAGCTTGCTATTCTTGAAGAAGTCGCGACCAGCGGGCTGACGGTTGCGGACGTGGCTCGGCGGCATGATGTTGTGCCGCAGCAGATTTACGCGTGGCGCCGCAAGTTTGCTGAAGACCGAGGGAAGCTTTTGCAGGAGCCGTGTTTTCTGCCTGTGACGCTGGTGGAAAGTGCAGCGGAGACATCTGGTGAGGCCCCGGAAGAAGAAGCCGCCCGGAAACCGGCTTCGAAGAAGGCTGCGCGGATCGGGCGGATCGAGATCCGTTGCAAGGGCGGACGGGTGCTGAAGGTGGCGGCTGATCTGGAACCCGCGCTGCTGCAAGAACTGATCCGCTCGGTGGAAGAGGCATGATCGCTCCGGGGTCGAATGTGCGGGTTTACCTTGCCTGCGGGGCGACGGATATGCGCAAGGGGATATCCGGACTGTCGGCCTTGGTGCAGGAGGTTCTGCGTCACAAGCCAGCGTCGGGCGCGGTATTCTCCTTCCGGGGGCGGCGCGGCGACCGGGTCAAACTGCTTTATTGGGACGGCCAAGGCTTTTGTCTTTATTACAAGGTTCTGGAGCGTAGCCGTTTTCCCTGGCCGTCGGTTGCTGATGGCACGGCGCGGCTGACGGCGGCGCAACTGGCAATGTTATGGGAAGGCATTGACTGGCGGCGCCCGACCTGGACAGCGCCGCCTGCGAGAGCCGGATAATGCTGGCTTTTCCATGAGGATAAGGTTGGCCGGTCATGGGCAAATCAGCTAAGGATTTGGCCATGAGTTCCGCTGTTTCCAGTCTTCCCGACGACATTGATGCCTTGCGTGCGCTGTGTGCCCGGCAGGCGGAGGAATTGGCCAGGCAGAGCGGGCAACTTCAGGTGCGTGACAGCCTGATCGACAAGCTGAAAGAGCAGTTGGCAGTTTTGCGCCGGGCGCGCTTCGGAAAGTCATCTGAAAGAATTGAACGCAGCATCGAGCAGCTGGAGCTGGCGCTGGAGGAGATCGAGGCGGTGGAGGCTGAAACGGCTCCCGCGTCTTCGGCCAGTCGCAGCGAACCGCCGAAAGCCAAGCCGGTGCGTCAACCGCTACCGAACCATCTGCCGCGTCACGAGATCGTCCACGATCTGGGTGAACGTTCCTGTCCATGCTGTGGCGGCCGTGACTTCCTCAAAAGCGGAACGGGTGTCACCGAGGTTCTGGATTACGTGCCCGCATCCTTCCGGGTTGTGCGTCATGTCCAGCCGCGCTTTGTGTGCAAGGGTTGCGACAAGGAGATCACCGCAGCAATGCCGTCGCTGCCGGTCGAGCGCGGCAAGCCCGGTCCGGGCCTGGTCGCGCATGTGCTGACGGCCAAATATTGTGATCACCTGCCGCTCTACCGGCAGTCGGAGATTTACGCGCGAGAAGGTGTTGAGCTTGCCCGCTCGACCATGGCCGATTGGGTCGGAAAGGCGAGCGCGTTGATGGCGCCGTTGATCGAGGCACTGCGAGATTATGTCCTTGCTGGTGATCGTTTGCATGGAGACGATACGCCGGTTCCGGTGCTTCACCCGGGCAAGGGCAAGACGAAGACCGGCAGGTTGTGGACTTATGTCCGCGATGGACGGCCCTATGGTTCCAATACGCCGCCGGCGGTCTGCTACTTCTACAGTCCGGATCGGAAAGGCGACCATCCGCGCGACCATCTGAAGGCCTTCCAGGGCGTTCTCCATGCCGACGGCTATGCCGGATTCAGGGAACTCTACGGGGAGAAGCAGCTACAAGAAACGCCAAGGGTTCTGGAAGCGGCCTGCATGGCTCATGTGCGACGCAAGTTCTTCGATCTGACGGGGAACGGTCCGGCGCCGATTGCCAAGGAAGCTTTGCAACGGATCGGGGCGCTGTACGATATCGAAAAGGCCATCCGGGGATCACCGCCTGAGGAGCGTCTGAAACTCCGTCAGTCCGAGAGCAAACCGATGCTTGAGGCATTGCACCATTGGCTGAAGGCCCGTCAGAGCGAAGTGTCCGGAAAATCTGGCACGGCGGTGGCGATCCGCTATGCCCTGAACCGCTGGCAAGCCCTTGGGTGCTTTATCGAGGACGGTACCGTAGAGATCGACAACAACGCGGCGGAGCGCTCCATCCGTCCGATCGCCCTTGGACGCAAAAACTGGCTGTTTGCCGGATCGGACAAGGGCGGGGAACGGGCCGCCGGCATCCTGTCGCTGATCGAGACCGCCAAACTCAATGACCTCGATCCGGAAACCTATTTGCGCGATGTGCTGACCCGCATCGCTGACCATCCGATCAGCCGGATCGACGAACTCCTGCCGTGGTGCTGCAAATGACAGGCAAACTCTCCAGACGACTGCAAAAGCTGGACGCATTCCTGCACAACGAGGCGGTCGATGAGGACGCCATGCTGCTGAGCGAACTCGATGGCTTCCTTGCCGGCGTCATTGTCTGTCCCGATCTCATTGCCCCAAGCGAATGGTTGCCATTGATCTGGGGCGAAGAAGCCCCTGACTTCAAGAACGAAAAGCACGCCCAGGACATTCTCGACCTTATCATGGGGCACTACAACGACATCATCCGGCAACTGAACCAGAGGCGCTACAGCCCGATCTACAACATCGACACAGACGGCAGCGCCATGTGGGAACTGTGGGTGGAAGGGTTCCATCAGGCAATGCAATTGCAGGACGCCGCCTGGATGATCTACGAAACAGATCCTAGCGAAGATTTGCAGAACGCCTTATTCGTCATTGCCCGTCTCATCAAAATTGCAACTGAACCAGGTGTGAAGCCGGAGGACATTGACGAGGAATTGGAAAACATCGCGGCTGATATCATCCCGTCCCAAATCGAGGTCCTGCATCACGCAAGGCTCAAGCTGCAAAACCCGGATACGTATGCGGGGCCGAAAACCAAAGTTGGTCGGAACAATCCTTGTCCATGTGGATCGGGTAAGAAATACAAAAAATGCTGCGGCCTTAACTGACCAAAGAAAGCATCACCGGACGCTTACTTTTTAGCGTCCATTCGTCACAAGACACGCGCCCGGATGTGCCCCGTTTACATCGCGGGCTTGATCGGTCCAGGAGATCGCAAGAGCATTCAGCCGATGGCGGAGCGGGTGGAGGCAGTCAGTTATGATCAGTTGCATCATTTCATTACGAGCAGTGCTTGGGATGCCGCTCCCCTTGAAGCGGCATTGCTCGGCGAAGCAGACAGACAGGTTGGCGGGCACGATGCCTGGCTGATTATCGATGACACCGCTCTTCCCAAGAAGGGGAACCACTCGGTCGGCGTGGCCCCGCAATATGCTTCGGCATTGGGCAAACGGGCGAACTGCCAGACGCTGGTGTCCGTGACGCTCGCTTCGAATGAAGTGCCGGTCATGGTTGGATTGCAGCTCTTTCTGCCGGAGAGCTGGATCTCCGATACCGCCCGGCTTGATCGTGCCAGAGTTCCTGATGACAATCGTGCCTACAGGACCAAGCCCGAGATCGCTTTGGCGGAAATTGACCGGGTTCGTGCGGCAGGCGGGCGTTTTGGTTGCGTCCTTGCCGATGCCGGATATGGCTTGAGCGCTCCTTTCCGGCAAGCGCTGAGCGCACGCGGCCTGACCTGGGCGGTTGGCATCCCGTTCAAGCAAAAGGTTTATCCCGCTGATGTGAAGATGATCTTCCCTGCTGCCGTCCGCGTCAACGGCACATTCCCGATACACAGTCGATTACAGCGCAGGCGATGTTGGAGACAGCAAAGTGGAGGAAGGTCAGTTGGCGACGCGGCACCAAGGGAGCCCTCTCGGCACGCTTTGCTGCTGTGCGGGTCCGGATAGCAGACGGCCCGCCTCAGCGCATCCGCGACATGGGCGCCCAACATTTGCCGGGAGAAGAGGTCTGGGTCATCGGCGAGCATCGCTCGACCGGAAAGCGCAAATACTATCTCTCCAACCTTCCTGCTGAAACTTCACTCAAGCAGCTTGCCAGCGCTATCAAAGCACGCTGGATCTGCGAACAGGCACATCAACAGCTCAAAGAGGAACTCGGTCTGGATCACTTTGAAGGGCGATCATGGGCCGGCCTGCACCGACACGCGTTAATGACGATGATCGCCTATGCCTTCTTGCAATCTCGGCGCCTTCAACAAGCGGGAGGGGGAAAAAAGAGCCGCGGGGCCGCCGCCCCAACCAACCTTGCCAGCCGTCCGAACAGAAATCCTGAAAATCATTCACAAACCTCCACCAATGAACTGCCCACATTGCGGAAAATCCATCTTTGAAAAAATATGCCAAAGTAGTGCTAGTTTGAGACATGTCCGGTGTTTTTAAGGTAGTTCCAGCATTCGGCAGGATCGTAGAGGTTAGAGATTTCACCAAGTGCCGACACGGTCGGAATTGACAATCTTTGAATTTTCCGTGTCAAGTCTGCCGCCGACAATTCCCGAGTTCATTATTGGCGCATTGGCTTCCCGCGTTGTAATACTTGCGCCGACGGTTCCCGAGTTCGTTACCGGCGACCCGACCCCCGCCGTAAAAACATTCGCGCCGACTGTGCCCGTGATCGTTATTGGCGAAAAGCCTCCCCAGGTCGCAACGGAGCCGGTCACAGTGCCTTGAACATCAACTGTTGAGCCGCCACGGTATGCTTGCACGCCCCCTGTAACCGTCTCACCCTTTGGGACAACACAGGCATGGGTTTGGCTGACGCCGCAAGTAGGGACTTGCGCCTGCACGGGCTGCTCGGCGGCCAAAAGCATAAGTGCAAGGGTCGAGCCCGCCGATGCGTAAAGCAACGCCCGCCTGCGGCTGGATGTCATGGATGTCGCCACGCGTCATTGTCCCGAGCTGTTGTGTCAAAAGAAGAGTTTTCAGGAAATCGGGGCGCACGCACGACGACCGTCGCTATTCTTTCGGACGGGCACCATCCCATTGAAGACATGGAGAGTCTCAAAAAATCAACATGTGCCAACAGGTAACCTGGAATCACGAAACAGTCGTTCGAGCCCAGTCTCAAAATTATCGGCTATGCATCTCACCCGCCATCTGTTCATCAGGTGTTCTCAAAAGGCTTCACAACCAGAGATAGATCAGCACCCGGTTACACCGACCGGGTCGGTCCAGAAAGAGGCCAGGTTCGGCAGTTCATCCAGACGCCGTTTGCCGGTTTCTCGGCGGGCATTGCCGACGCTCCGGTTCGCGCCGATGACTTCGCTCGGCCGAACACCGTATAAACGCTTGAACGCCTTGGTGAATGCGCTCTGATCGGTGAATCCGTAAGTTTCGGCAATCTGCCGCACGCGACCATATCTCGGCGTCATAAGCCGAAGATCGCGATCGATCGCCTTGAGCCGTTCTTTTCTGACAAAGTTGCTGACCCCGCCCTCCCCTTCAAAAGCCCGGTAGACCGTCGCCCGGGAAGTGTTGAACTGGACTTGCAGGTGCGACGTTCCGACATCGGGGTTTTTGAGATTATCAAGCACGTAAGACCGCATTGCCTGCGCGCGAGCCGTCCGCCACACCTCGTGCTCCGCTTCGCCGAGGCGGGCAGAGTGGAGGAGATGACGCACAAGATCGCAGATCATTGGGCCCGCCAGTTGCGCCTCGGCCAGCGTCATTGTGGGCAAAGAGCGGAACAGATCTTCAAGTGCAGAGCAGACAACGCGCGCGCCCCAATCATGACCGTCAAAACACAGGACACTGCCATGGCGGGATGGATCGTACCCAACAGCCTCACCGGGGATGCGCAACAAAATCGACGACCCGGGTTCACGGGAGTAGATCGTATTCTCTGCCTGAAACAGATAGACCTGCCCGGGCACCATCCTGGTTTCGAAACCTGTGCTGCGGATTCTCATCTGTCCGCTCCGCAGAATACGTAAGATGACGTCACCACGAAATTCCGGATCGACATTGCCTGACGAATCCGCGACCACAGGGGAATGGGTGAATTTGGCCGCCGCGATACAGCCCAGCTTCCAGGCCTGCAGCGTCAATTCAGCGCTGCGCGGTCTGCGATCGGCCCCATCGTCCGCATTCAGCGGAGAATATCTATAAAGATTGCGGATAAAATCATTGATCGCATCAAGCTTTTCTGAAACACGATAGCCCCCGGAATCGAACGTGATCGTTGGAATAGAGTCGCAACGCACGCCACTGCTCATTGCCAAGCCCGCCATATATATACAGCCCTAATTGAGCACCTTTCTATTACCAGGCACTCACACCCTCAGTTCGGGCAATGGGTCCGTGCAAAGAGACTTTGTCGACGCGGGTTCGTGCTGTGACGGGTCCCGCTAAGTGCTCTATTGTCTTTGATTACGAGTTCAACACACCTTGCCGTTGTGTTGGCCTCATCAAAAACAGTGTTGCAAGCGGAGGTTTCCCCCGCGAACGGGCGGCTCACAAGAACCAGCCCGCACCACGCGGTTCTATCCGCGTTGGTTGTGCTGTAACAGTATTACGTTTACTATGGGGCAGTCTTTGGCTTTTCGTCTCAAATTTATTGGCTATACGTCTCGCCAGATCGACGTGTTGCATGGGCCTCTCATCGGGATGCTCACAGGCAGAGAGCAACGAAACAGGCTTCGGGCACGGATGATGCGAATCACGGCCGCTCCGGCACCGGGTTCTTGAGTCAGCCTGCAATTGTAATCCGTGAGACGCTGCGCCAATGAGATAGACACTCCGCGCCAAAGACTGGCGGGCGAATCTTTTGTAGTTTCCCCGCGGCTCCCAGAGCCAGATCACCAGACCATCGGTGCCCAGCCGTGAGTGCGCCCAACTTCCACCCACAGTCACTCATGGCCGGAGCGGATCAGTGTGCGGTTTTGGAGCACTGTATGCTGATCCGCTTTGACTTGATTTAGTCCACGGCACGACTGTTTTTGGCCGCAAAATACGCTTTCAATGTTCCCTTTAGCGAACCACACCGTTTCAAGCGGCCGTGGCCCCGCGCGGCGCGTGGATACGAATTCGCACAAAGGTTGTATCCAACACGCGGGTGACCAAGGGTATCCCAATATCGATATGCAACCTTAACTTGCATTTCGATTGGTTCGACAATATGATTGCGAGTCGTTATGACAGTGTTGCCTTCGTTCAAGTTTGATACCGCTGATTTTGCGGAACAGGATCGTTTTGATGCAGTCTCGGACTTGTGGCGCAACTACCTGACATTTAATTTTTCGTCGGTGTCGAAGCGGAGCTTCTTCCTGAGATCGGCTGTCTGGTGGCTGAACGACTGCACATTTGTGCATTCGATTGCCGCTCCCATGGGCTGTTGCAGCCGCCCCGCGCCGACTGGTGAAGAGTCGCTGATCTCGATCTCCTTTTTACAAAACGGCCAGCAAAACTACGTTGTAAGCGGCAGCCTGCGCCGGCAGTGCGCCGATGCCATTCATGTCAGCCGTCACTGCGACCAGTCGATCAGACAGTGCCCTACCGACAGCGACATTTTCATCCTCTACGTGCCCGCCGGCAGACTGGGTCTGCTTCCGAATGAGCATTTCCCCAGCCGAACAATCCCAACGGTAACGCCTGTGGGTGCCATGATCCGTTCGATGTTGCTGAGCCTTCCGCAGTCTTTAAGTCACTGCACAAAGGAAGAAGGCGCCGTTCTGGCTGACAGTCTTTGCGCCTTTCTCAAACCGGTTTTGCATTATCCTGCGGATATCGAAGCGACGGACGTGGCCGAGTTCAGGTACGCCGCGATTCAACGGTATATCGAAGAGAACATCAAAGACCCCGCGCTTGGTTCAGAAAAACTATGCAACGCCTTCGGCGTTTCGCGTCCCACCCTCTATCGGCTTTTCAAGGACACCGGCGGCGTGATGGCCTATATTGCACAGCGCAGAACCCATCACGTCTATGCCGAACTGTCCCGGTTATCGCCCCGGTGGGGCCTGATCCGGACAGTTGCCGAGAAATTCGGCTTTCACGACATGACGCAGTTTACGCGGACATTCCGCAAACATGTCGGAATGAATCCGGGTAACATTGTCGGAACCGCGCTCGCAAATATGCCTGCTGTTGAGGCACTCGTTAACACTGAAGCGGCCCGGCCAGAGCTCTTGACCGAACCGCTCGTTTTATCGCGTTTGGCGCAGTCAACCCATGCCGCCCGCAAACGGGTTTGACCGACCAGTGCCTGGTTCGGCCGCAATGCCAGTCAACCGGTCCGTTCTCCGGTCGCACTGTGGACGTCAACTGGCGCCTCGATGCCCTTAAGGGCGGGTCGCAGACGCAAGATTTCAAAGACCCGCCGCACAGGTCTGCGCGTCAAGCAGTCCTGGTTCAGGCCGTATAGTCCTTCGATTTGAAGGAGAGATGCCTCACTGAAGCCGGAGCATCGGATATTTGCGGATATTGGCCCATGACTGTTGGTAATTGGGCAGGACCAGCTCGTTGGTTCCGGTGTTGATCACATTACCCTGAGCCCCCATGGGCGCCCCGAACAGCATGAACGTTTCCTTCGGCCGTGCCATCGGCGCCGGGTAGACCATCACCTGTGTTGCCACCGCCTCCCTTGGTATAAGATCATGTGGCGCGATTTTCTGTACACCTAAAACCGCATTCGGCTCAGAACCGGGGATATACAATTCCAAGGAGCGCCTTCATGTTCAAATTTGAAACTATATTCAGTCGTCCGTGAAGTATTCCTAAGCGACTGCCTTCGCACGGGAATTTGGCGTTCTCAAGTATTCGATTTCGCATGTTTTAGCAGGAAATAGGCTTGTTTCCTTGCAACTTTACATCGTCTTTCCTGCGTGATTCACTCGCTTTGTCGGACGTTTTTTTGGGGTGAATCGGTCATGAAGCCAAAGGAACCGGTGGAAACAGGGCAGCGGGATCTTTTCCGAGCCAGGCTGGATCAAATCCTCGACATGAAGCATCCGAAAGCGGTTCTTGCGCGGGTCATCGACTGGGAGCTTCTCGCCGATAAATGCGGCCCGGCCTATTCCGACAAACTCGGCCATCCAGCCCTGCCGACACGGCTGATGGCTGGACTGGCGATCCTCAAATACACCGACAACCTGTCCGACGAGGAACTGTGCGCCCGCTGGGTGGAGAATCCGTATTATCAATATTTCTGCGGGGAGGAATTCTTCCGCCACGACTTGCCGTTCGACCGGTCATCAATGACGCGATGGCGCCAGCGCATGGGTGAGGAAAAGCTTCAGGCCCTGCTTGAGGAAAGCCTGGCTGTGTCCGTCAAACTGCGGGCGACGAGGCCGCAGGACTTCGCCCAGGCGATTGTCGACACCACGGTGCAGGAGAAAAATACCGCCTTTCCGACCGATGCCAAGTTGATCCACCGGGCACGGGAGCGACTGGTCAACCAGGCCAAGGCGGCAGGCATTAAACTGCGCCAGAGCTATGTCCGTGTCGGCAAGGCCGAACTGATCGCCCATCAACGCTATGCCCATGCCAAACAGTTCAAACGTGCAGGCAAGCGCTTGAGAAAACTCAAGACCTTCCTGCGCCGGACCGTTTCCGACATTCGCCGCAAGACAAAAGGCAACCCGGACCTTGAAGCCGCCTTCCTGCGGCCGTTGTGGCTGGCAGAACGGGTGATGACCCAGAAGCGGCGCGATCCCTTGCCGAAGATCTATTCGCTGCATGCGCCGGAGGTTGAATGTATCGGCAAGGGCAAAGCCCACAAGCCCTATGAGTTTGGCGTCAAAACCTCGGTCGCCACAACGCTAAATCGCTCAAAGGGTGGACAGTTCGTGCTTCATGCCAAGGCGCTGCCCGGAAACCCCTATGACGGCCACACCCTGCAAACCATCATCCCGGAAATCGAGGCCCTGACCGGTGGCACCCTGAAACGCATTCTGGCCGATGCCGGTTATCGAGGCCACAACGCGCCGGACAGCCACAAGTTCCGGGTCTTCACCGCCGGACAGAAACGCCGGGTCACACCCGCCATCAAGAAGCAGATGCGACGACGGTCGGCCGTTGAACCGGTCATCGGGCATATCAAAAAAGATCACCGGATGGGCCGAAACTACCTGGCTCACACAACGGGTGATGCCGCAAATCCGATCCTCGCAGCCGCAGGATACAACTTCCGCCTCATCCTCAACTGGATCAGCCTTCTTTTGATCCAAATCTGGTCGACGTTTGCGATCAGCGTAAACACGCAGACAGACCCAGGAAACGCATAAATCACGGTCGACTATTCACGTTTGCGCAGATCTTAGTGCTGACACTCGTTGCCTCACCCGCTTACGCAGATACAGACAATCAGAAGGTGCTTGCGACACAGTCAATTGAGATCTGGTCAACCGGCGATTTGAGTAATACCGACACGATCTTCGAGCTCACGTATCAGAACCATCAGGAACCCGATGTGGCGGGCGGACCCAAGACAGTCGACCTCGCGGACTGGTCATCGACCGTCAAGGCCTATCATGCGTCATTCCCGGAGACCAAAATCGACATTCTTCTCCAGTTTGGCGATGGTCAGTTCGTGACGACCCGTTGGCGTTTCACGGCGGTTCAAAAAGGCACGTATCTTGGTCTTGCCCCGACCGGGAAATCCATAAGCTGGACCGGGATTCAGATCGACAGGTTCGAAAACGGAAAGATTGCGGAAACCTGGGTCAACTGGGACATGTACAGCATGTTCAAACAACTGGGCATCATAAAATAGATCACCGGTTGTGGCGCCCGTGTGAACCGAATTGGCCCGACTTTCGAACGCGGCCCACTCTGCCTTGGGCGCAAACGGTTCCAGAACCTCCACATCCATCGCCTTTGTTTTCGCAAAACGCCTGTTGTTCTTGCGGGCGCGGCATCTGCTTTTCAGTTGTTTGTCATCAACTGGTTCTTCACGGATCCGCTTTCCGTGAGCCTGCAGGACGGTGTGCTACCAGCACTTTTTGGACTGTCCTTCGCCCTTGCGGTTATCCTATGGACCGAAGGCACCAGACAAATAACTGCGGCGGAATCCGGCCTGCCGGGCTCAGCCGAAGTGCCGTTGGCAATCTTTATGGCCTGGATGTTTCTGGCAAAAGTTCCACCGCTGACGAGCCTTCCGGGAGAGGCCATGGTTTTCTGTGCAGTCCCGAGCCTAGCACTACTTTGGCATATTTTTTTTCAAAGATGGATTTTCCGCAATGTGGGCAGTTCATTGGTGGAGGTTTGTGAATGATTTTCAGGATTTCTGTTCGGACGGCTGGCAAGGTTGGTTGGGGCGGCGGCCCCGCGGCTCTTTTTTCCCCCTCCCGCTTGTTGAAGGCGCCGAGATTGCAAGAAGGCATAGGCGATCATCGTCATTAACGCGTGTCGGTGCAGGCCGGCCCACGATCGCCCTTCAAAGTGATCCAGACCGAGTTCCTCTTTGAGCTGTTGATGTGCCTGTTCGCAGATCCAGCGTGCTTTGATAGCGCTGGCAAGCTGCTTGAGTGAAGTTTCAGCAGGAAGGTTGGAGAGATAGTATTTGCGCTTTCCGGTCGAGCGATGCTCGCCGATGACCCAGACCTCTTCTCCCGGCAAATGTTGGGCGCCCATGTCGCGGATGCGCTGAGGCGGGCCGTCTGCTATCCGGACCCGCACAGCAGCAAAGCGTGCCGAGAGGGCTCCCTTGGTGCCGCGTCGCCAACTGACCTTCCTCCACTTTGCTGTCTCCAACATCGCCTGCGCTGTAATCGACTGTGTATCGGGAATGTGCCGTTGACGCGGACGGCCGCGGACGGCAACAGGGAAGATCATCTTCACATCAGCGGGATAAACCTTTTGCTTGAACGGGATGCCAACCGCCCAGGTCAGACCGCGTGCGCTCAGCGCTTGCCGGAAAGGAGCGCTCAAGCCATATCCGGCATCGGCAAGGACGCAACCAAAACGCACGCCTGCCGCACGAACCCGGTCAATTTCCGCCAAAGCGATCTCGGGCTTGGTCCTGTAGGCACGATTGTCATCAGGAACTCTGGCACGATCAAGCCGGGCGGTATCGGAGATCCAGCTCTCCGGCAGAAAGAGCTGCAATCCAACCATAACCGGCACTTCATTCGAAGCGAGCGTCACGGACACCAGCGTCTGGCAGTTCGCCCGTTTGCCCAATGCCGAAGCATATTGCGGGGCCACGCCGACCGAGTGGTTCCCCTTCTTGGGAAGAGCGGTGTCATCGATAATCAGCCAGGCATCGTGCCCGCCAACCTGTCTGTCTGCTTCGCCGAGCAATGCCGCTTCAAGGGGAGCGGCATCCCAAGCACTGCTCGTAATGAAATGATGCAACTGATCATAACTGACTGCCTCCACCCGCTCCGCCATCGGCTGAATGCTCTTGCGATCTCCTGGACCGATCAAGCCCGCGATGTAAACGGGGCACATCCGGGCGCGTGTCTTGTGACGAATGGACGCTAAAAACGGCGCCAACCAACGTTCAAGATCACCTTGCCAATTCTCATCCATGACCGGCACCTCCAAAGGCCGGCCTCCTATGAATCACCGAAAACAGTTCCCGGGAACCCTCAAAAAACAAAATTCACAAAAATCTGCCAAAGTAGTGCTAGGTTGATAACTCATAAATTCACTTGAAATGGCAAGAACCGGGTGTCATCCGCAACATGCCAAAGCCGACTCTCCGAACCTGTTTCAAAACCACATATCCTTCACCGTCCGGCCGTCCCGGGGAAGTTCTTTGAAGCGATCGTGCCCCTCAAAGTGTCGGATTGGAAGATCGTTGATCGGCGCAGGATCGCACAGCCGGACATTGACGGCAGCCCGGCGTCGCCCGTTTTCATCCTCATCGCGCGCGACGTAATGCGTCACACATCCGCAACCGGGGCAGAAATGGAAATAGATGTCCCCGCTGTCGCGACGCTGATAAGCGGCTGTCCGCCCGGTCGTTTGAATGTCATCTCCAATATACCCGTAGGCCCACAGGCTGCCATAGCGCCGACAGATTGTGCAGTTGCAGGCCGTAATCGACTTCGGCCACGCAGCGAGTGTCCAGCTCACTGCCCCGCAGTGGCACATTCCTTCCAGCATATACCCGTCTCCCCTCATTGCACGGCCAGCGATCCCGACGACAGCAGCGACTAGCAACAGTATTTCTTATGCGTTACGATAAGTCCGATTTTTGCGCGATACGCGTTAGGCGGTCTGTCTGCCGTGACGCTTCTCCACCACAAGCACAGGCCAACGACGCCGGCGGGTAAACGGTCTCCGTCAAACGGCCCGACATAAACAGAATACGCTAACCATCATTCAGGTCTTCCATCATCATATCCCGCATCACGAATTTCTGCGGCTTTCCCGTGATCGTCATTGGCAGCTCTTCGACAATACGGAAGTGGCGCGGTATCTTGAAATGGGCAATCTGACCATCGCAGAAACTGCGCAACTCCTCCGCAGTCAGCGTATCGCCCGGCTTGGCCACCACCCAACAGCAGACTTCCTCGCCAAATTTCTCATCCGGAGTACCAAACACCTGCACCTCGCTGATTTTCGGATGACGGAACAGGTATTCCTCGATCTCGCGCGGATAGATATTCTCTCCTCCGCGAATGATCATGTCCTTCACCCGGCCGGTGATGGCTGCATAACCGGCTTCATCGATCACACCCAGGTCGCCCGTCAGCATCCAGCCGTCGATGATGCTGTCCGCAGTCTTTTCGTCGTCGTTCCAATAGCCTTTCATCACAGAATAGCCGCGTGTGCAGAGCTCGCCCTGTTCGCCCGGTTTCAGGGTCTCTCCGTCCGGACCAATCACCAGGACTTCGACATACGGATGCACACGGCCGACAGTGGTCACGCGCTTCTCCAGGGGATCATCGGTGAAGCTCTGCCAGGAGATGGGCGAGGTCTCGGTCATGCCATAGCCGATCGTGACCTCTGTCATGTTCATGCTGTCCATGACGGCTCGCATAACCTCGACCGGGCAAGGAGAGCCCGCCATCATCCCGGTGCGCAACCTGGTGACGTCGCGAGGGCGCTTCGCCTGCTCTTCCAACATAGCGACAAACATGGTGGGCACCCCATAAAGCGCAGTACACCGTTCCCCGGCGCATGCATCAAGGGTCAATGAGGGATCAAAACCTTCGCCGGGCAAAACCATCCCCGCCCCTTTGGTGACGCAGCCAAGCGTGCCCAGAACCATGCCGAAGCAATGGTAAAGCGGCACCGGAATGCAGAGCCGGTTATTTTCGGTAAACCTCATCCGGTCGACGGTCAGAAAGGCGTTATTGACGATGTTGTAATGGCTGAGCGTCGCTCCTTTCGGCGCACCGGTGGTGCCGGATGTGAACTGAATATTGATCGGATCATGAAGTGAAAATCGCCAAGGCCGCATTGCGGTATATCTCATGGTGCAGACCTTCACTGTAGACACGGGAACAAGAAAGGGAGGCGCAAAGCGGTCCTCACCGCGTTTGTTCTCGCACCCGTTTTTCGGCCCTACCCTTTCGGGGTCACTCTCCGTATCTGGCCGTTGCCAGAATCAATCAGAACCAGCAGAGAGCCGTCCGGGGCTTCGGCAACGTCTCTGACGCGGCCGATATCTTCAAGGAGGCGCTCTTCGCCAATGACGGTATCGCCCTCAAGTTTCAGGCGCACGAGGCCGCCGGGGCGCAGGGATGAGGCAAGGATATCGCCTTTCCACTCAGGGAGCATGTCGCCCTGGTAGAAGATCATGCCAGCCGGAGCGATGACAGGATCCCAGTAGTAACGGGGCTGTTCCATGCCCGGCGCCTGGGTGATGCCCTGCCCGATCGGCGTGCCGCTGTAATTTTCACCGTAGGAAATGATCGGCCAGCCGTAGTTCTTGCCCGGCTCGGGCCGGTTCAGCTCATCACCGCCCCTCGGACCGTGTTCGATCGTCCACAGTTGTCCCGTCGCCGGATCCAAGGCTGCGCCCTGAATGTTGCGGTGACCATAGGACCAGATCGAGGGGTCCGCCCCGCTCTGGCCAATAAACGGATTGCCGTCCGGGATCGTGCCGTCCCGGTTGACGCGGATCACTTTGCCGTAGGTCTTGTCAAGGTCCTGGGCAAAGACACGCTCACTGGGCGAGGAATGCTCGCCGGTGGTGATGAACGCATGGCCGTCGCTGTCAAACAGGATGCGCGAACCGTAATGCATCGGCGTCGGCGAGCCCGGGCTTTGAACGAAGATTTCCTGAACATCCTGCAGCTTCGTGCCGTCATCGGACAGCCGACCGCGCGCCGCCGCCGTTGCCGACAGGCGCCCGGACAGCGGCTTGGCATAGGTCAGATACACCAACCGGTTGTCGGAGAAGTCCGGATCGAGTGCCACATCCAGAAGACCTCCTTGCCGCCGCGCCAGAACCTTCGGCACCCCGCCCAGCGGTGTTGAGACCACACCCTCTGCGCTGACAATACGCAGGTCGCCCGACCGCTCGGTGACCAGATAATCGCCCGAGGGCAATATCGCGATGCCCCAAGGGTGCTCAAGCCCCCGCGCCAGCACTTCCGCCTCAAGCTCGATGCCCGACTCCATCGCCGGTGCCCGCGTCTGTTCCGGAAAAGCGGGTTTGAATGCGGGCACATTGGGCGCGCCCTGCCGCACGGGATTATCGGACTGGGCAAACGCGGCAACCGTGACCACGGTCGCAAGAGCGAGGGTGCCGAAAGCAAGGAAAGATGTTTTGGCCATGAAAGACTTCCGTTTGATTAGGAGCACAGCATTAAATCCAGCTGTTCAAATGGGGCTTTTTGGGAGAAAGAACAGAGCCGGGGTTTTGAAAGATGACATTCTTGCTTAATTTTAAGAGTGGGGGTGCGCCGACAATCCTGCGGTGTTCCTTCAATCCGATTCAATAATGCACGGTGGCATATCCGTCGGACCACTCAATACGGTCGATTTCACATCGCCCTATGAAAAACCCCTCTTCCAAATCGTTCTCACCATTACAGAGTTCAGGGAAGTCGCGAAAACCAGGCTTTTTTCTTAACTCATTGAAAGCCTGTTCTGCGCGTTCTCTGGTGGAAAACACACCGCAATTTTTTATGTCTTCAAAGTCCTGTTCCAGCACATGGCTGTGCTGGAGCACATAGACGAATTTCATCGGTTTCGTTCCTGTTCTCGAGTTCATAAAGCTTCAAACTATTCCACAACCTCCGACTCCTCTGAGTTGGTCAACCGGCAACCGGCACGCCCGATCCACGTTCCTCCTGCGCCTGTCCCGTTTCCGCTTCGCTTCTCCAAAGCATTCAGAAACCGGGTGATCACCGGATTGTTCGGCATGCAGCCCCGGTAAACCGCCCCCAGCGGCCGCCGGAACTGAGGGTGATCGTAGGGAAGAAACCGCACGCGGTCTTCAAGATAAGGTTCGGTGGTCAGCACAGGCATAGTGGTGATCAGATCCGTCTGGACCACGATTTCAAGCGCCGATCTGATCGAGTCGGTTTCGCACACAATATGGATCTGCCGAACCCCTGCCGCCACCATTGCCGCTTCGGTCTGCCGCCTGAGCAGGCTTCCCTTGGAGTGCGCCAGCCATGAGACCGCCTCAAGATCTTTTTCGGTGATCGTCTTTTTCTTCGTCAGCGGATGACTGCTCCGGCACAAGACGCCGACCCTGTCTTCCAGCAGCGGCCTGAATTCCAGTCCCATTGACTGTTCAGCCAGACTCAGCGGCGCGATCACACGGTCGTTCTGGTCACGTTCCAGCATGGATCGCAGCTCCGGAACGAGACCCGATCTGAGTTCCACAATGCAATCGGGATTGTCATTGATAAAATCGGCCATGACCTTGGACAGGAACCGCCCGGCGACAATCGGCGGCGCGCCCAGACGCAACGAGCCTGCCCGGCCGGGTGCTGCGGCGCCTTGAGGCGTTAGGACTGGCGGAGGATACGATCGTCATTTTCACATCCGATCACGGTGACTATATGGGCGATCACGGCCTGATGCTGAAACTGCTTCTGCATTATCAGAGCATCATCCGTGTGCCTTTCATCTGGCACGATCCCAAGGCGCCGACCGGCGGCACCGTCAGCGATGCGCTGGGGTCCTCAATCGATATTTCCGCGACCATCTTGGAACGCGCCGGCATCCAGCCCTTCAACGGCATTCAGGGGCGCGATCTGATGAGCACCGACGCACCGGAAGCGATCATTGTAGAGGAAGACAGCCAGCGGACAATGATCGGATTCGACCGCCCCAACGTGTCAGAACCGTGATGACCGACCGCTACCGCATGTCGCTCCGGGAGGGAGAAAGCTGGTCGGAACTCTACGACCTGAAAAACGATCCCTTCGAGATGACCAATCTCTATGACGATCCCGGCCATGCGGAGATCAGGCACACACTGACGGACGTGATGCTCCGCCGGATGATCGCCCTCCAGGACCGTGCGCCTCTGCCCGCCTATCGGGCTTGAGGGATACGGCCCGAAGCGACGATGCAGAAACCGGTCAACGAGTGTTGCGACTTCTGCGTCGGCAAGTCTGCCATGACCTTACCGCTGAAAAACATAGCTGCCCGGAGCACGTTCCAGCGTGTTCGCCTTTTCCTCCGGCATGCCCATCTTGGGCGGTTTGCACTCTCCTGAGGATTCCTTTTCCAGCCACCCCTGCCAATCCGGCCACCAGGACCCCTCCTTTACAGGTGTTTCATTCAGCCAGCGATTGGGACCAATATAGGAGTCTTGCGCCTTGACGGCTCTTATCCTGAATGTCCGTCCCCGATGTCCGGGTTCTGAGACGATTCCGGCATTGTGCCCACCGCTGGTCAATAGAAAGGTGATATCGGTGTCCGCCAGAAGGTGAAACTTATAGACTGAGCGCCACGGCGCCACGTGATCGCGTTCGGTGCCAACCACAAACATCGGTGCGCGAATATCTGACACCGTAATCGGCCGCCCTTCGACCAGATACCGTCCCTCCGCAAGGTCGTTTTTCAGAAACAGATGCCGAAGGTATTCGGAATGCATCTTGTAGGGCATGCGGGTGGCATCGCTGTTCCACGCCATAAGATCCGTTAACCGGCTGCGCTCGCCCAGCAAGTATTCCTGCACCATTTTAGACCAGATCAGATCGTTGGAGCGCAGCAGCTGAAACGTTCCGGCCATCTGGTGGGTATCCAGAAACCCCTGCTCCCACATCATGTCTTCAAGGAATGAGACCTGTTCTTCGTTTATGAAAAGCGTCAATTCGCCCGCTTCTTCAAAATCGACCTGCGTTGCGAGAAATGCCAGCGATTTGAGCCGGTCATCCCCGTCCCGCGCCATGGTCGCAGCTGCGATGGCGAGCAGCGTGCCGCCCAGACAGTAACCGACACCGTGCACTTTCCGGCCCGGCACAATCCGGCTGACAGCATCGAGGGCGCCCATGACCCCCAGTTGACAATAATCGTGCATGGTCAGATCCCGGTCTTCCGGATCGGGGTTCTTCCATGAGATCATGAAAACGGTGTGCCCCTGATCAACCAGGAACCGGACCAGCGAGTTTTCCTCAGACAAGTCGAGAATGTAATATTTCATGATCCAGGCAGGCACGATCAGAAGCGGTTCCGCCTTCACGGTCTTTGTTGCCGGTTCATACTGGATCAGCTCAATCAGCCGGTTGCGATAGACGACTTTGCCCGGCGTTGCGGCAACATCGCGCCCCACCGCAAACGCCTCGCCGACTTCGTATCTTTGACCGGAAAGCGTCTTTTCAAGGTCTTCAATATAGTTCTGAAATCCGCGCAGGAGGTTCTGCCCGCCCTGTTCGGCCGTGTATTTCAGCACTTTCGGGTTGGTCAGAATGAAGTTTGACGGCGAAAAAATATCAAGCCATTGCCGGGCGGCAAATTCCACCACGCGTTCATGTTGCGCCGAAACGCCTGTGATGCCTGTCGTCGCATTGTGCCACCACTGCTGGGTCAGAAGAAACGACTGATAGATGAGCCCAAACGGAAAGCTCTGCCAGGCATCGTCGCGGAAGCGCCGGTCCTGCGGCAGAGGTTCAATGCAGCGGACGGGTTTTTCGGGATTCATCGACCTGGACACGGCAAAGTGCGCAAATTTGATGGTTTTGCGGAGTGCCTTGTCCATGAGTTGAGCCCGTTTGCCCGGAGCGCAGACAAGACCCATCGCCCAGTCGAGATAGGCTGAGGTCAGTGCCCGCGGCGATAGACCTAACGTAAAACGCGAAACCGAAGCGCGCAGCGCCCGGTCGGTCAGATCGAAAAACGCTGTGGATGAAAAGGAATCCCATTCCCAGGGATCATCGAAAGGCCCGGGCTTAAGGACCGACGGAGCGCCCCTTGTCTTCTCCGGCACAGGAGCTGAAGTTTTTGAGGAGGATGCTCTCTTGCGTGTGCCCGCAGGTGTGTCCATTGTCAACTCCCGCTTTAAGGAAAGGCATGAACCGCACCTTACCTGCCTCCGGTGCCCGGCACATTGACGGGGGTCAAACCCTCAGGTCTTCTCCGCTTATCAGGCACGCACCGGCCGGCACACCACGCATCAGCGGGATCAGCGCGCATCCAAAAAAGACTGAGCGCGTCTAACTGACCAGGGCCGCCAAAGGCCTTAAATTTTCCGCCTTTGATTTTGCAGTTTACCCAAGCGTCTTCATCTTGCGGCGGTATTTGGTGAGCATGCCCCAGTCATCCGCCAGACCGGAGGACACCAGCGGCTCACATGTTCGGATTTGCGCATGCGTTTCCCTTGCACCGCTCTCTTGCCTTGTTTCGTCCTACCGCAATCCAGGCCGGACAAAGGAAGAATCCGGCGTTCCGGTGTGGCAGGCGATCATCCAGGGGAAGGTGTCGATCACATAATAGGCATAGGTGCCGTTGTGCGTCATGCCGTTGCAGGCATCGAGATCTCCGTTTCCGGTGAACTCCCAGTCTGCCCGGTAAAGGCCGTCATAGCTACCGCCGGGATTGCCGTCACCGGTCGGACGGTTGCCTTCTTTGAGACTGTAGCCGGAGGTCACTTTGCGCACCTTGCCTGTTTCGTCCTTTATGTAGGGGCCGTAAATCGGGAAGCCGTCCGCTGCGAAGCCGATCAGCGGTGAGCCGTCCGGCGTGGGATTGTCGTCGAACAGGGCCATCGGATTGCCGTGATAGTGATAGCGTCCGTCCGGCTGCGGATGGCCATGGTGATCATCTTCGGCAAAGGGGGCCAGCGGCGACATCGGGTCGATCAGCCAGTCTACCGTATCGCGGCAACCGGCGAGAACATTGCCGTCCCGATTGGGCCGGCGGCCGTTCGGATCGTAACAGCCTGCGGACAGGATATCGACAACAACGCCGTTCAGAAGCACCGCGTCAAATGTCCGGTGGGACAGTGGTGTCGGCACAGACGCAGCCTTCGGCTTTCGGGGAATGTTGAAGGTCGCGCCGATGGCCGCGACAGGCGTTGCGAACGGCCGCTCCGAGCCACCACCAAAATCATGATTGGGGATCCCGTTGGACGTCAGCGTGCAGCTGTCGTCCTCCGCGCTGACAATCAGCGCCCCGTCGAACGCCTTTTGCTGCTGCAAGGCGGTGACCTCGGACGTATAGGCCAGCGCATAGGTGCCGCAGTCCGGCGAACGTTCCGTCAGAATGATATTGGTGATGTCTTTTTTATCGGAAGATGCCTCGGCCTCCTGCAGAACATCGTCGGCGCTTTGCGCTTTCAGTGCAACCGTAGCGCCCAGATATCCTAACAGGGCCAATGCGAAAATCGGGCTTAGCGATTGACCATACATGAATGAAAGTCCTTGTTGAATGCAGGCCTCAGGAAGACAGTGCTTTGTGAAACGAATATGAAGAGGCCTGAACAAGCAATCCGTTGCGGGCCGCGCCGGGCAACGAGCCGTAAGTTGCTTTACCATTGTCAGCCCGAATCCTGCTCCACCGCTGGCGCAAGGGTCTCAAGGTCCGGCAGCAACGTCACGCTCTCCTGTTCGTTGGGATCGGTTCGGGCAATCACCGCCACGACATCCGCATCGGACAGGTTCGCCGGCAAATGCGGCATGTCGGCGGGGATATAGATCATATCGCCGGCCTTGGCCACCATCTTGTTTTCCAGGCGGTGTCCCCACCACATCACGCCTTCCCCCGAGATCACATAGAGAGCGGTCTCATGGGCGTCGTGCTTGTGCGCCGCGGCGCGGCCGCCGGGCGGAATGGTTAAAAGATGCATGCAGATCCCCCGGGAACCGGTGGTCTCCCGCGCAATTCCCTCGAAATAGTTAGATCCCTGTTTGCCTGCATACCGGCCTTCAGGTCGGACTTTGCGGCATTTCAGGTCCTGATCGGATGCCATTCTTGCTCCTCCTCGGTTCCGGATAATCGTATCGCCTCAAAGAGGCCCTCAGCCGATAAGAACCTCCGCCTCAATCTCAACGGCGAAATTCATCGGCAGCGATGCCATGCCGACGGCCGATCGGGAATGCCGCCCGGTATCGGGTCCGAACACATCCAGGATCACTTTCGAAAAGCCATTGATCACAACAGGATGCCTGTCGAACCCAGGGACGGCATTGACCATGCCGAAGACCCTGCCCCACCCGGCGATGCGATCGAGTGTCCCGAGCTCGCGATGAAGGCTGCCCAGCATGGCAAGAGCGGTTTTCTTTGCAAGCTCCGCGGCGTCTTCGACCGTCACATCCCTGCCGACCTGCCCGAACGGGCCTGATATCGTACCGTCGGGGTCCTGCGGTGCATGGCCGGACACAAATACGCGCTGACCGCGCACATTCACCCAGGGAAACAGCAGGTCAAGGCCCGGCGGAAGTTTCGGCTCGTCCGGAATATAAAGACCAAGCTCCGCGATACGCTCTTCGATCATACCCATGAGCAGACCTTCCCGTTACCGTTTGCGGGCACACTTCCCGACATAACAATGCCGGCAGATGGTAACACGCGACATCGTCCGCGCCGATCACCCTCACTCAAAGACCGATACCAGATCCCCTACGCTCGCGCCTTCCTTGATCTCCTTGAGCCGGGCATAGATGAGGGCAACTGAGACGCCGGCAACGCCAAATGAGATACCGTAAAGGAGTACCTGGAATATCAAATCCATTGCGATGCCGCCGGGAATGAACCCGGTCAAAAACGAGCCAACCATAAATATCGCTATACCGATAACCCACATTATGATCGTCAGTCCGACAATTGGCCACCGGTAGCCTTTGCTCAAAAACATGCTACGACCGAGCGCTCCGAAACCTGCACGATCAATGATGAGCGCGGGTAACGTGACACAGAATACGGCATACGCCCACAATGCCGGAATAATGAATAGAAAGAACGCAAACAACATAATAATGTAGAGAACCACTGACAAAACGAATATATGAACGACACTTACCAGCGTACGCTGAAAATATCGTCCGAAGTGAACTGATCGGCCAAGCTTGACATCATATGTCATCTGGGCA
The DNA here is from genome assembly GCA_965275915.1 of Stappiaceae bacterium. Taxonomy (GTDB): domain Bacteria; phylum Pseudomonadota; class Alphaproteobacteria; order Rhizobiales; family Stappiaceae; genus JBDWFY01. The sequence continues at coordinate 1,546,087 of CBDHYI010000008.1, read as the reverse complement.
AGCAGAACGATGGCTGCGCCATAAGACGTCATTGAAATTGCTGATACTTGGAAGAAGTTGAGAAAACTGACGTTCTGGCTGATCGCGACAGCTTGATCCGGCGTCGGTTCCCCGGTCAAAAAAGCCGGACCGAAAAGCAGCCATGGAACAAGCAAGGAAACCAATGCAGGCAGACTTCCAAGGATCAACACAGCCGGGATGTTTCCTGCAAGTATCGAAAATGTCTCGCTGATGATAGTGCCAATACCGAGCGGCTGCCAGTATCGTTCGTCGGAAGTATCTGTCATCTCTGTGAATTCTCGTTCAAAGTTTTAGAATGCGGCAACATCCGCCAATCCGGCCGACCTCAGTTAAAGATCGCCACCAGATCGCCCACGCTGGCGCCTTCCTTGATCTCCCTGAGGCGTGCGTAAAGCAGCGCAACGGAAATGCCGGAAATGCCGTAGGTAATGCCGTAAACGATGGTCAGGATAATGAGGCTGGGAATAAAGCCACCGCTCACGAGATCCGCCAGAAAAAGTCCGCCCAGATTGAGCGCCATTGCGATGATCCAGATAACAAGCGTCAGGCCGACAATGGGCCACCGGTATTCCCTGGTCAGCCATATGCTGCGGCCAAGGGCGTTGAAGCCCGCGCGATCGATGACCACAGCCGGAATGAAGACCGAGAAGACCGCGTAAATCCAGAGCCCCGGAACGACCAGCGCCACAAGCCCGATCCCCATCATGACCGTCACGACAATGGTCAGGATAACAATGGGCAGCGCGCAGTTGAGCGCGGGCCGAACATAGCGCGCGGGCTGGACCCCATGGCCAAGTTTGGCATCATACGCCATCTGGACCAGCAGGGCCGCCGTCACCCCATAGGCCGCCAGGGAAATGATTGTGACCAGCAATGTGCTGACACCGGATTGCTCCGGTCCGATTGCTCCCGTCAGATAGCCCTCACCGAACAGGAGGCCGATGAGCGCCAGCGAAATCAGGGACGGCAGGCAGGCGAGCATCAGGATCGCCGGGATATTGCCCGTCAGTATCGTAAACGTATCGCCGACAATGTCGCCGATGCCAAGGGGCTGATGATGCTGGTCCGCGGAATGATCGGTCATGGGTTCAAGGCCTCTGTCAAAAAGTCGAACGTGCCTGCAGGCGGGAAGAGAACACTAAAAACACCGCCTAGCGGTACTCCTGATCACTGTCCGGATCAAGGGACTGCCCCATTGGCGGGGGCAGTTAGGGCGTCAGTGTTGTAATCATATTTTTTGGCGCCCGGCGGCAAGGCGCGCACCAACGCGCGGTGCCGCAGATCTTGCAAAGCCTGGGACGCCGTCCAATGCGCCGGATTTTCCGCTGAAAAATACAGGCAGAGACCGGATCACACCGCCCTCACCGGGTCGCGCCGATAAAGCACGGCACAAAGACCGGTCAAGACAAACAAAAGGACCGCGGTTGAGGCAAAGACCGACACATAACTGTTGTGAAACGCAAAAACCGCGCTGCAGATAGCAAGCCCGACGGTGCCGCCGATCATCTGGCTGGTCATGACGATGCCGCCGCCCTGCCCTTTCTTGCTTTCCGGCAGCGCCGCCATGATGGCGGTTCGGGTGGGCACAAAGACAAACGATGCGGACAGGCCGAACACAAACAGCCCGGGTGCGAACAGCCAGATATCGCGCGCCGGTGCGGCGAGGCTCAGGATCGTCATCGCCAGCGCAAGGCTGAAGACGCCACCCGTTGCGAGCAGACCCGGCGGATACCGGCTGGTCAGCTTGCCGCAATAAGGCGCGATAAAGGGCTGCGGCAGCGCGGCAAGGATCACCAGCATGCCCGCCCCGAGCGCCGACAGGCCGAGCACCTTCTGGGCATAGAGCGCTGCGAAAATAAACACCGGCATTTTGGCATATTGCACACCGAAGGTCGCAAGGTTCGAGGCGGTGAAGGCCGGCAGGCTGAACAGGTCGACCTCGATCAGCGGCGCTGCGGTGCGGAGCTCAAATAGGGTGAAGGCCGCAAGCAGCACCAACCCGGCAACAAACAGGCCGATGACGGCCGCCGATCCCCAGCCCCAGACAGCGGACTGCATCAGCGCAAAGATGGTGCAGAACATGCCCGAAGCGATCAGCACAAGGCCGATCCAGTCAATCGGCGGCGGTGCGGGCCGCGTAACGTCACGCCAGGAAAGAAAACCGATCAGGACGATCGCGATCACGATCGGCGGGTTGACCCAGAAGATCCAGCGCCAGGACACATAGTCCGTCAAAAGGCCGCCCAACAGCGGGCCCGTTGCCAGGAATACCGTGCCGATAGACCCGCCGATGCCAAGCGCATAGCCTCGTTCTTCCGGCGGGAATGTCAGGGCCGTCATGGTGACGGAGAGCGGAAAAATCAGCGCCGCGCCGACACCCTGCACGGCCCTTGCCAGGATGAGCACATCGCCGGACGGTGCAAAGCCGCCGAGCAGCGAACAGACCCCGAAAATCGCAAGGCCAGTCAGGAACACCGGCAGCATGCCGACCTGATCGCCGAGCTTGCCACCGACCGCCACGAAACAGGCAAACACCAGAAGATAGGCATTCACCACCCAGTGCGCCTGGTGGGTGGTCAGGTTCAGTTCCGCCTCTATCGTCGGCAGCGCGACACCGACCACCGTCTCATCCAGAAGCACCAGCCCAAGGATGCAGCTCACCGCACCAAGCAGCCACCATTTGCGATTCTCACTGGTGATTAGAGACATGAGGGGGTGATCAAAGACATGTGGTTCCCAAACAGACGCGGCCTATCGGTTGCATTTTCCGGAGCGTAGCAGAGAAAGCGGTTTGTGATGCAAATGTTTTGCGGGTGCCGGGCGGTTGTCGCGTCCAAACCGGACAATATATCTCCCGGCATCACCCATACCGATCAAAGCCCTGACAGGATACCGATCCGACAATGCAACTGCCCTCCAAAAAAGATGTTCTGGCTCACGTTGCGCCTTACCGGAGCAAATGGGGACCAAGACCGAAGATGGTTGTACCGGAACCTGTCGGGCCGGGTGAGGAATCCGTGTGGGACTATCCGCGCCCTCCAGTCATTGAAGCGGTGCGGGATCCGGTTCGGGTTGTGTTTGCCGGACAGGAGATCGCCGCCTCAACCCGTGCCGTCCGGGTTCTGGAGACCGCCGGGGCGCCGGTCTATTATCTGCCGCCGGAGGATGTCCGTATGGAGCACCTAAAGGTCCGCGACGGTTTTTCCCTGTGCGAATGGAAAGGCGCTGCGATCTATTATGATGTGCTGCTTGATGGCCAGCGCGCGGACCAGGCCGCCTTTTCCTACCCGGACCCGCTCGACGATCTTGCCGAAGGCTACGCAGAAATTGCCGGCTGGATCGGCTTTTACCCCGGCCGCGTCGACACCTGCTTTGTGGGCGAGGAAAAAGTCACGCCCCAGCCCGGCGGGGTCTATGCCGGTTGGATCACCAAAGCAATCAAGGGCCCGATCAAAGGCACGCCGGGGACGGAAGGCTGGTAATTAATTTCATTAACAGCCGCTTGTATTTTCAATCTCCAGCGCTCTCCAGAATCCGGAAAACCTAACAGCCAACTTAGGAGCAATAGTTAAGGTATCTCGTCAGTTTACCCATGCTGCTGCTAAGCGTGCCTTCATCGCACTGGACAATGATTTCCTCGATGACTTTGATTGCTCTTTCGCCGCTGTATCGCGTTAGACAAATCGCACCGTGTCCCAGCATTGTTTCTCGGCTGCCGTCATACGACGACATCGGTCGGAAATCTCCGGTGAAGATCTGAACCCAGAAATCTTCGCCGCCATAAGATTCGCTCACATCTCCAATCTCAAGGAAAGCTTGAATCTCAATGCTTTCCATGTCGGGTATCTCGGTGAGACTCCAGCCATATTCATCGTATTCAGAGAAAGTGTCGCTCCGCGCCGATACACCTTTCAGCTCAATACATCTGGTTGGAAGATAAAAGTCATACATAGCGGCGCATTCGATTCTGAGGATTGAGAGCTGAGTTGAGATGTTCAGTTGCATTTTGAGAACAAAAAAAGAACATATACAATTCTTCAAATTCTGCAACCCTAAGGTGCTACATGCGCCTAGCTATACTGTCGAACCAAACACACCCTTGGTGTAAAGCAACTCGACAGCACGGGAATGCTTGAACTGAAAGTATGTTCACCAACCGGGAGCCAGCAGTCCCGTTCACCAGTCGTCCAAACAATTGAAAGTACGCTTCAGAGCATCTAGACTGTTGATCAGCGAGCCCTCGTCGCAACGGGCGATCAGGGCTTCGATGATCTGCTGCGCCTTTTTGCCGTTAAAGCTGGTCATGTAGATGGATGCCCAACCGACCTCAACGCCATCGAATTCCATAAACGTTTGGTAGGCACAGCTATCACCGGCAAACGTACCGGTATAGATATCGACTGTGAACCGTTCAAAATCGTAAGGCTTCCGTACGCTTGCGACATCTATTGTGACATCTATATGCACGCTCTCCGCATCGGGGAGGTCAGACAGATCGTCAAACGTCTCTCCGTTATCGGGATCTACAAAGAATCCGCTAATACATTCAAGTTCAATGCTTTTTCCTGGCTTCTTCTCGTCATTCATGGTTTCACATCAAGATGAACGCCTGAAATTTCTAGTTTGGGCGGTATCCGCTGATCCTCAAACTCACACGTCCGGACCATATGGATAACCGTGATGAACGAAATAGTTCCGCAACTTTGGCATGCTGCTATACAGCGTTCCTTCATCACACTGAGCGACCAGTTCCTCAATGACCTTCGTTGCCCACTCTCCATTATAGGTTGAAAGGAGAATCCAGCCATTTTTTGCAAAATTCTCCTTTTGAGGGCGATATGCACGAACAAAACGGTTTTCGCCAGTCCGAATTTCAAGCGAAAAGTCTTGGCCGCCATACTTGTCGTAAAAATCCCCGATTTCCAGATCGACTTTCACGGTTATGCTTTCAGTATCCGGGATGTCAGAAAGACTTGAAACGGTCTCATCGTGCTCGTGAAACTGGGGACTGTGAGCCTGCAATTCGTTCAGAACTATACATCTGGTTGGCAGATAAAAATCACTCATGGCATTCAGTCCAATTCAAAAACGCACAATTCCGGATCAGCGTGCTGCCTCGAATAGAACAAAAGATGAACTTATACAACCTAAATTTAGGACAACAAACCCAAAAGTAGCGCACATTACCCGACCGCATGACTGCACAAACTACCTATTGATGCACTGCACCTCAACTTCCCAGTTTTCCGTGATCTCGAACCTGCAAGTTATTCTTCGATCATGGTTTCACATCAAGATGAACGTTTGAAATTTTTAGTTTGGGTGGTGGCGTCTGCCCTGCAATTATGTCCACTGGCCTAGGTCGTCTGAATACTTCAAAATTGACCTGGACCCCAGTTTGGGATTGTCGAGCCTTTCTTTTTGGCGCCGGACCTCTGAAAACCCGATATTCGCCATTTTCATCTGTTGCAGATTTTAGAAGATAGTTGCCGCTCTTATCGAATTTGGCTTGACTAAATTTAAGACCGGTCCATCGCTCTCCCAACAAGATTGCTTCGCCCCATGAAATTGATCCGCCGACACTTGTAAACACAACAGTCCCGGAGTCTTTTCCGAATTGCTCTATGTTTCCATTTCTACCGCCGGTCACAACGCCCCATCCCGGAGCATAAATGTCAAACCTTTCCCGTGTGTGCCTGGACTGTGTCACGATATTTTCAAAAATACGATCCAGTTGTTTCCGACGCTTGCTATTGGGTTGCGCCCTTGGAATCCCGCTCCAGAGGCCGGCTTTATAAGCCTCGATGACCCTTTTGGCTTTATCGATGTTCCAGAGGCGGCGCGCGGGATTCCAGGCAAAATCGACAACCTGTCTGTTGGGGAACGCGTCCCGCCCCTTGCCGCCAATCGACCGGACCGTATTTTTGTCCGGCCGACTGAGGCCGGTTCTTAGACCGCCAGCCCCTCCAATAAGATCGACGATGCTGTTGAGACGACCATTGAGTTCTCGCGACTGTTCGAACTCATTCATCCAGATGATGCCGTCAATAATGACGTAACCCGCATCATCCATCAGGATGTCGTCGCCCCCCATGGGGATGACGCTTCGGCCATCCAGCAGGTCTTTGGTCAGAAAGGCCATGTTGGCCACGCTGTCCAACGGCTCTTTGACCACCTGCGGCAGTGGAGTCAGAAACTCGCCCGTGACCCTGTCTGTCGCGATCGGCCACAAGATCGGACGCTCAAACTCTGGACCGCCCGTGTCTTCCAACAACTCGACCATGAGCTTGGAAACGGAGCCCAACTGATAGGGCGTCAGTTCCTCTGGATTTTTATCGAGGATATCCTGAAAATAGTTCTCAACCGCTTCTTCGGTCTGCCAGCTTCGCATACCGGAAAAGGAATCGTAGACCTCCTCGACCTCTGCCCAGACCTGGCTCTGGCGAAGGTCGAAGTTCTGAAGTTTTTCCTCCAGCGTATCCCTTCCCGCCCCTTCAGGCGGCATCAGCGGCTGGAGCTGATCGGCCAGTCGCGCTGTCTCTTCAGGATACGGGAACCGGTTCTTTTCCTTCCGAAAGGCAAGAACATCGAGCAACAGGCGTGTCCGAAACCGGGCCGCCTTTTCTTCGTCTTCCCCTTGCAGATTCTCCGGTGTGACACTGGCGCGCCTGAGATGGTCATCGGCAGCCGGACGCAAAGCGGCAACGTATCTGGACACTTCCTCGGCCTGGTCTTCATCGTTTCGGATCAACTCTTGCCAGGCGAGCAGATGGCCATAGACGTCTTTGTCGAGCTTGGATTTGTGATCTGCGAGATCAACGATGGCAAACCCGATGATGTCGGTCTCAAACAGGTGGACAAGATTGTCCGCAACCACAAACTTGGTCTTCAGCTGACCCGTTTCGGCTATCATCCGTTGAAGTTCGGAAAGCTGACTGCGCTCATTCGCAGTCAAGTCGCCATTGGCTGCTACAGACAAGTCCGAAAGACTGCCGCCCCGTTCGATGACATCAAACGCTTTCGCGATCCGCTCGCGGGCCGTGCTGCGTCGCTGGTTGGTTGCCTTGGAAAGGCTGACGGAAAGACCCGCTTCAGCAAACTGCCGCTCCTCGGGATCGGAGATCGCAGCAAGTTCTGCGGCAACATCCGGCCCGCCGGACAGCGTGGCGGCGGCCGTGGAAAATTCGGCCAGAAAATCGCCGGTGCTGCGCCCGGCAAGGCGTTGGTCCAGCTCGGTCAGTTGTTCCGCACTCAGGGTCCAGCCCATGGCTTGGGCCATAACGTCTGCGGCGGGGAGCGATGGGTCCGCTTCGTTGAAGGCGATGGTGAGCGGTGCGCCAAGAGCCTGGGCAAAAATAAGGTTGCCCGGAGACAGCATGACACCGGCATGATTGAGCCTGTGGGCCAATGCATCGCCCCGGCGGCGGAGCAGATCATCAACCTCTTCAAGCTGTCGTGCCCGTTCCAGGGTCGGTCCCTGAAGCGTGGGCTGTTGTGTTTCAGGCTGATCGGGAGTTTCGAGAGTATCGTCTTCGGCAGACCCACTGAGTGTGTCGCTTGCTGCATCACCGGACAAATACGGTGCGTTATTCGCAACATTCCTGACCAGAAATTTCGTCACATGATCAACGGGGTCTGTGCCCCCGTCGGCTTGGAGTCCGGCGAACAGGGCTCCGGCTTTTGCATCAGCCTTGGCAATCTTCACTGCCGGAGTGATCCGCCGCTCGATCCCCTGCCGGGTCTGTTCCTGAAGTCTGTCCTTCACCGCCTCATAACGCGCCTCGGCCACTAGCGGATCTCGCTCGGCCATTTGCAGAATGATGTCCGACTGCACGCTGTCCCTGTACTCTGCCAGCTTTTGCTCGGTGACTTCATCGGAAAGCCCTTCCAGGCCCGCCATGGTGCGGAACTCGTTCTCGGCTTCCGTCAAGCTGTTCAAGTGGGCAACGGGATCGGTATGGTTGCGGACGGCTTCCTGTTTCAGGACGACGATCCGGCGGTTGGAGGCGGTGCGGGTTTCCGCTTTGGTTTGCTCGGCCTTGTGGCGCAGCATCTCCCGGCCAAGGTTAGTGTTGTGACCAATGCGGAAATCCTGGAACCGGGGCCGGACCTGTCCCGGCAATCTTTCTGCGATGCCTCGCCCAAGCTCCTCCAGTTGCGCTTCTACTGCTGCCAGCCCGTTGATCGCATCAGACCCGGTGTGGGACAGAAAGCCGGTTTCCGGATCACTGACCAGCGCCCGTGCGCCTTCCATATAGTCGGCCTGAGCGGTCTTCAGCGCATTCTGGGCGCGGAGGTCGGCGACTGTGCTCACGGCCTCGCTCAGAGTGCCGACCCCCTGCCCCAGCGCCGTCAGTCCGCGCCCAGTCGCCGCTCCGAAGGCTTCGGGCGTTGCCCGCACCGTGAAATTACCCCGATGCAACGGCGCACGCCGCTGCCCGCCTTCAAAGGTGGGAACTTTCGCCATCTGTGTTTCCTTAATTGAAGAGTCCGATCGTGGAGGCCCGCTTGGCGGCATTGCTTGCCCCCGTCAGCACCGATCCTGCCGCGTTCAAATACCCGCCGGTGCGGGCGCTTCTGGCTTCCATGCGGAACAGTTCGGCGCCGGCGCGCTGGTTGGCGGCCTGAACGCGGTAATTGTAGTTTTCGCGGGCGGCGTTGGAGCGCACATTCAGCGCATCGAGATCGGCGAGATAGGTGGTGTCGACCAGCGTATCGAGCGGCGAGCCGAAGGAGAGATCGACACCGTTGGCGGCCATTGCCGCTTCCTGTCGGCCGATGATCTGGGCATGGCGCCGCCTCAGCGCCTGCTCCTCGTCGGCACCACGCTCCAGTGCGTCCTCGGCATTTTCCTTCGCGATCCGCGCGTTCATCTCCTGAACCTGCGCATTGTAGTTGGCCGCCGCAGCCGCCGCATTGGCCTGCTGAATGCTGCCGATCGCGCCGATGCCCGCCGAGGCGAGTCCCAAAATGATGCCAAAGTCACACATTGTCTGCCCTCAATTCAAAAGCCCTGAACAGCAAGCCGTCCGGCCCGTGCGGACGGGGCTCGGACAGGGAAAAACCAATCCATCTCAGCCAGCGGATGGAGAGTTGATTGCGGTTGTCGACATGGTTTTTCAGAACCCGGTAATCGGCGAGAAGCCGCTTTTTCCAGAAGCCGCAACGGCGCAGGAAAGGCACGGCATGGCGGGCAATCTCATCGGTGCCCAGCAGCCAGGGCACGCCGACGCCGAGCAGCCGGGACTGCTCGCCCACGCCGAACATCACAAACGGGTTGCCGTCGGCAAGGCCGGTGAAAACCAGCGCGGAATTCTGAAACGAAAAGCTGAGCGCCTGTTCGGGCGTCCTTCGGGACGCGGCCCAGACTTCCGCCCGGTCCGCCATGCGCATTCCTTCGGCAATGGGCGTAATGTCGCCCGAAACGCTTGCGCGCACCTGATAGAGCGGTCCTTGTTTCATACGCTGCACCCTTATCCGCCGGAAATCAGATCGGGCATGATCGACAGCACCGTCATGGGCAGCGGATAGGACTGGCGGACACAGAGCGTGCCCTCATCGTCCCAGCCCGGCTCGGGCGCAATCCGCATCAGGCCGGTATAAAGATCGATCGGCTCGCCGTAATCCTCCGTCCGGCGCTGCTTCCATTCATTGAGTGCCTCAAAGGACGGGCCGACAAACAGGCCGCGGCTGTTTTCCACCCGTATGTGAATGTCCGGCATGGTTCTGAGCCGCCCCTGGATGGTGCCGATGCTCTGCACCGGACCGATATCGAGCGGCAGGGTTTCAATGTCGGCGATCAGCCGCTTGCCGATATGCACCTTGCTCGCCTCATAAGGCAGAGTGACGGATCCGTTCGATACGGTGAGGTTCTGCACCACATTGCCGTCGGCGAGCGCCACCACCGCTTCGCCCTCCAGATGCTCAAGGCCGGAGATTTCATCCGCCGGGACGCCGGAATACGTCAGGCCGCTATCGACGAAAAACGCATTCTTCACATCGGAAAAGGAGCGCGAATGCATTCGCTCGATATAGCGCCGCGACTGTCCGTTGATCGTCCGCCGGATCAGGAAATAGGCGACATCCTCATCCCCCTCGTCAATCACCGTGACATCCTCGACAAAGCCGCCGGTCTCATGCCGCGTCCAGCCCCAGATCTCGTGCTTTCTGAGATAGGTCATCGACAGGAGCGAGCCGTCGCTCATCACCACCCAGATGATCGACCAGGGCGCCTGCGCATAGGCCCAGGCCTTGACCTCCCTGTTGTCGAACAGATGCCGGGAGAGCACCGTCAGGTCATTGTCGACATAGCCGTCCTCGGTGAACTGATAGGACATGTCGTTAATGATGCCGCCCCGGGCGAGTGGGAACAGCATGACATTGCCCACCAGAAGCGGCTGTACCGAAGACGTGCCGCGATAAAGCTGCGGCCGGATGATCGGATTGGAGGGCGTCAGATAGCCCTCGTCCGAGCCTCCGGTAACCGTCCAGGTCGCCCCGGAGGTCAAAAGCAGCAGCGTGCGCGAGGGCACCATCGCCCGCACCTGGTTCACTTGCCGAGCGCGGAGCCTGAAGGTGATCGCATCCGAAGCTTTAGCCGGCGAAGAAATGCCGAAATTCTCATAGTTGGCCGACTGGGAGAACCACACCGCCTGCGGGTCTTCCTTGGTCGACGCAAAGCCCAGGCGCTGCTCGAAAAAGGTAGCGCAGCGGGGATACTTACCCGGCGCATTGAACGGATTGCGCGCCTGTTGAGGCGTATCGGCAAGATCGGCCGTGATGTTTTCATCGATCAGCGAGGTGCCGTCCGCACCGCCGATATAGCCGAAAACGCCGCTGTCATATTTGTAGACGATGTAGCGCGAGGCTCCGGCAACAGCATCCCAGGAGACGGTGTTTTTGTGGCCGGCAATGAGCAGATTGTTGTTCACCGTCGCTTCGGCGGACGGCAGGCTTTCCTCGCCCGTCGCCTCGCTGATCGCAGAGACGACATAGCGGTATTGGGTGGCGCCGGAGCCCGAAGTAACCGCCGCTGCGACATTGCCCGGCGCAGTCATGTCGGGGGTGAAATCCGGCGCCGAGAACGTCCAGCTGTCATTGCCGGTGCGGCTCAGCTTCCGGATCGCATAATCCTCGTGGCAGAAATACATCACGTCCGCTTCCTGCACATAGGTCAGTGCCGAAAGCGCCGAAGCCGGATAAGGCGTTGCGACCTGATAGATCGCATCGGCCCGTCCGCCGGACGAATAGGGTCCATAACCACCGGTATCGACCGCATCGCCCCACAGATCGACCAGTGTGAAACTGTTGGCGGTGGCATTCGCAACGCGATAGTTGCGGCCGTTCAGCTCGGCCATGCCGGAAATGTTCGACAGGTAAATCTCATCGCCGTTCGCGAACGGATGGCCGGTGATCGTGACTACGCCGGGATTGGCCTGTGTGATGGCAGTGATTGTGCCGGTCTTGCCGCTGTCGAGCACTTGCGCGCCGTCCTTGATCACGCGCAGGGTTAGGTCGCCGAATTCCAGCACATATGTCTGCTCGGTGTTGAACTGAAAATCGACCAGTTTGACGGCACTGGCGCTGTCTGCCGCCGCGCAGCAGAATTCGAGCCCGGCCCGGTTCGACACGCCGCCATGGGGGTGGATGAAGATATTCAGCCCGGTTTTCAGGCCGGTCTGGTATTTCGCCAGATCCGTGCGTGCATAAAGCGCCGGCGAGAGTTCTCCCGCCGTGAAAGAGGGCTGAAACGTGCGCAAAAGTACCATCAGTCCCTCTCCGCCAGGTAATCGGAGGGGGCGAATGTGGCCGTGGGTGCCTGGCCCTGATCAAAGGCAATCGCCTGCGCTGTTAGCCGCTGGGCATCCAGAAGTGCATCCTGCCGCATCGACCGGTCGCCTGTAACCGGCAGGGCCAGACGCGCCTGAAGACTGGCGGCAAGGGCATTGACGAAGGGTTCGGAAAACTTGGTCGGATCGTCAATATCGGCCGTATAGACCGCCGCCAGGTCCGCATGATCGGCATAAATCGCCTCGCCGAGAATCTGGTAAGGGATCTCAAGATCGTTTCCGAGCGAACCCAGTGCACTCAGACATCTGATTTTGATGATGGAATTGGGGACCTGATATTTATGGCCCCACTCCCGGTCCCGGTCGTTCGTCAACTCGGCCAGAACCTGAAATGCACCTGCGAACGACCATTCGGATGCCGCCAGCAGCGCTTTGCGTGTGCGGTCGTACCAGCGCTTGCAGGCGCGGCTTTCCTTGCTGGCTTCATCAAGCGAGGAGATCGACGCCGCATGAAGTTCCGACAGAGCAAGATTACAGATTTCAACAGCACTGGTCATGGTGCCTCACGGAGTTATACCAAAGGAATTTACTGGGATGCCCGGCTGCGCCGGAGCTCCGGTGCCGGACGTGCCTTGGCAACAACCGCGGAAGCTTTGGGCTCGTGTGCTGGAGCCTGATGCGGCTTCATAAGGGTGGCCGGATCGACCGGTTTGCCGAGTTTGTCATCCGCCACGATGCGGGCCAGTGCCGCATGGTCGGCGTTCACGCGCGCCGCCTTGTCCGCATTGCGGTTTGGCGCTCCATCGGCATCCACATCCTTGGCCCGCCCCTTCGGCGGCTCAAGCACCACCGCGCCCGACGGCAGAATGTCAAACAGCTCATCGGGGATCGCCACACCCTTTTCATGGGACCGAAACCGGCCCTTGGCCGTGAGCCAGGTCTTTTTCAACTTCACCAGCATCGCCGGTCTCTCCAAATATCTGCGAGGAAGGAAGGAGCGCCCCTGGGGCGCTGTGCCTGGAGCAAATCCGGCGATTTCGGATACGCGCGAACTGCTCCAGGCCTTTGTTTTGCCGCGCGCCCCTGCCGCAAAAGCCGTGCAACGTTTGGGGGATACGCTCGATCTTGCTGAAGGGTCAGTTCTGGCCTTCGGGATAGATCGTGTTCGCCGCCGGATGCGGGGTCAGGAACGCATTGACCGCGCCCGCCGTCACCGCTTCGCCGGAGACGGTGGCCAGAACGCCCAGATACTGCTCATAAGCGTTGGTAAGCCCCGGGGGCAGCGGCAGCGCAAACTGCGATCCCGCCGACAGATCCGCCTGCGCGATGGCACCGGTGGAGGCGTGTTCGGTGGCCGAGCCGTTGGTGGCAATCGCCGCTGTCGCATCGGAGACCAGCGCGAACTCAATCGATGCGCCGTCCGCTGCGCTGTCGACCGATGTATCGACCGACACAACGAGATAAAGGTTGCTGTCGACACCGATATTGCGGGCGGTCTCAAGATCGATCACATCGCCCAGAAGGCTGGTGCCGGTGCCGCCGGCCACCGACTCAGCATCGGCAAACTCAAGTCTTTCGTCCAAAATCATGTTTCTGAATCCTTGGTTGAGTGAAGATCCGGCGATAAATCGCCGGATCAGTCATACCCCTGTTTTTGCTCAGGAAATCCGAGCTTCATCGACCGAAAGCTTGTCGACGCGGCGCACCGGGATGTCGTTAAAGGCAACGACGCGGCGGCCAGCCACCTTGTCTTCGGTGATGGTGGCGTTCAGCGTCTTGTTGGTGCGCTGCTTGCGCAGCCAGGCCCGCATGTCGCGGTCCATGTACCAGGCCGGACGGCCCATGCGGATGTTGGGCAGCCGTTCTTCGGCGGTGGTCATCAGATCGATGAGATCCGCACCGGCTGAGGCATCCTTGGTCAAAGTCGAGCGGTCGATATTGGCGATCCTGACCACGTAGCGCCAGTCGCGCACATGCAGACCCGCATCCCAGCGATAGTGCGTGCGATAGGCCTGCATGCGGCCGCCGCTGCCGTCGACATTCTCGATCGTGACCTCGCCAAGATCGTTCATCTGCAGCCCGGCCTTGGAGCCTTTGGGCACAATGCCGTGCACTGTCTGGGGCGACCAGACGATCAGCCAGATCGAGGCACAGTCGGTCTGGCCGACCGCCGCACCGCCATCGATCACGTTCTCACTGTTGTTCGCCCCCGTCAGCGCATTGAAACGCGGCGCAAAGCCGGTGAATGCTTCCGGTTCGGAGGCTTCATTACCAAGAAACAGCGTTTCGGCAATTTCCTGATTGAGCCCTTCAATATGCGCCCGGTCTTCCTGCAGGCGGAAAGCCTGGGAGTTGCCGTTCAGATCCGCCAGCGCCTTGTCAACTTCGGCATAGGCTTCCAGCATGCCGCAATTGTCGGTGATCTTGGCGTAGCTAGATTTGTTGGGCTGCACGCCGCCATACATTTTGCGCCAGGTCGGCTCGGGAATGCCGGTCCGGACAGTGCCGGTGTGGCCGGTGGGCAGGTTACCCTCAAGCCAGGTCATGTCTTCCAGGATCTCGTTTTCCTCAGAGAGGATTTCCACGACATCCGCAATATTGCCGTTGGGATCCGTGGCAGTCGCCAGGTCCAGCAGCGTGGGGTTCTTTACCGATAAGGTTGCCATTTATCAGCCCTTGTTTGTGCTTGGGTTTGTACTGGGGTTCATGGTTGGATACAGTCGATTGAGCCTTGCGGCCGGACCCTGATCCGCCGCACCGCCGCGTGCGGTGACGATGGAATCGTCGGCCATGGCCGCGCCGATGCGATGGAACATGCGCAGCATCGCCGGGTGGTCACCCAGGCCGCTGTCCTCGAGGAACTGCACGGCCTCCTGATCGGCAAACTGTGCGATTGCCGATTGCGCTGTTGCGACCGAGGTCCGGTACCGGTTCCCGCCCACTTCAGCATCCCTTTCGCCCTGTTTGACCCAGGAGCGTCTTGTGTCGGCCCAGTGCTGCGCCTGCTGCTGCTGCTCTTCCAGCCTGAGGTCGGCCAGCTTCTGGACCTGATCGTTCGTCAGGTGCAGTTCCCTGAAGGCGGGCGAGAAGTGATCAAGCGCCGCCTGGTCGAGTTCGGCCCCGTCCGGCAGGCTCACCTCGTAAGCGTCCGGCACACCGTTCCCGGCTTTGCTCTCGCCGCTGTCGTTGCCGTCTTCCCCGGAAGACCGGGTCAGAACGGACTTTCCGTCATCATCACCGGTACTTTCGCTGTCATTTTCATGAATTGATGCGTTTTTCGCAACACTATTCTCATCAAAAGACACAACTTCGCTGCCTGCCTCGCCGTCCTTTGAAGCGGCGGAGGCCTGTTCGCCATCCCTCTGGCTCTGCATAGGATCATCCATAGGCATATTCGTTCGTTCCTGAGGTGTAAGCGGTGCAACCGAGCCGAAAGCCGCGCACCTGGGCATTCACGAACACTTGCCCGCCGGTCGCGGAAACCTCAGCGACCGTGCCGTCAAACGTGCCGGAAACCGAAAGGTCGACCTCCGTTGGCTGCTCTTCCGGGCTCACCCCGGTTGCGTTGAATTGTCCTTCAATCATGGTCCTTTTCTCCTGATGCTTGGTTGATCGATACCGCGGGCATGTCCGAAGAAACGTTGATGGTCGTCGCACTTTGCGTAAACCGGATCGGAAACTGGTTGCTTGTCGTTGCAAACATCGGCGATCGTGCTATCGCATCGGCAACCATCACTGCGCGCCCTCCTCTTTCGACCCCTCGTCAGCGTCCCTTGCAGCCTCCGCCACCTGGCGGCGTTCATAGTCGCGCAGGGTCATTTCTCTGAGGAGATCCGCATAAGCCGTGGGGCTGACTTGCTGTATCAGCGCAATCAGCTGCACGCCGACAAAACGCCGCCCGTCGGTAAAAGCCGCGTGACCGTCCGCGCCATAGCTCGTGCCATAAACCTGGCACTGATGCAGGATCTGCCACAAAACGCTGCACCCGAACGGGGTCTTCAAGAGCGCCGCCATGTCGCGCCGCTGCTCGTCCCGGTCCAGCGCCTCGCGCCGTCTCCGTTCCTCGTCGCCCATATCCGTCTCTGTCTCTGCTGCCAGGTAAGTCATGGTGTAAGCCCCAATTGCGCCGCAAGATCGGCGGCGGATGCCTCATCCACACCAGGCCCGGCCTCGACACCGGCTTCGGACAGCATTTTCGCCGCCGCCGCCCCGTCCTTCGCAGCCGGGGCCAGTGCTGCCAGTTGCTGCGCCATCTGTTCCTGAAGCCGCTCCTGCCGAATCGCCTCTGCGTCTCGGTCGGAGCGGATCAGCGAGGGCGCCACGCCGAGATTGTCGCCGTATTCGTCAATCGCCTGATCCTCATCGAGTTTGTCGAGCACCTCCGGCTTGGCCGACGCCAGGCTTCCGGCGAACGACCACAGCCGCTCTATGCCACTGGTGGCAATCGCTTTTTGCGCCTGGGCCAGGATCGAGATGTAGTCGATCTTCATCTCAACGCCCTCAAGCTCCTCCGGCGCCGGCGGCAGGCGTCCGTCGCGCGCCATCGCAAAGTAAGAGCGCGTGATCAGCGGCCTCAGCAGCTCAAAATGCAGCCGGTCGAGCACCGGCCCCAGCGCCTGCAGCTTTTCTTCCTTGCGCTCGGCCATTTCAAACTGATTGCGCGGCTGAATGCCTTCCATGCGCGAGATCATCAAAAACACATCGGCAAAAAAGGCCTGCTCGATCCGGTTCTGCGTTTCGCGAATATCGGCCACCAGTTCCCCGACGCCACCCGGCGCGACAATCGCAGGTCGGGCGATGCCGCCACCCGGATCGTCAATATAGTTGCGCGCTCCGGGCATCAGCGAAAAAGCGCTGTTGGCCGCACTCGTGGGCAGATTATAAGGCGGCTTATAGCCGAGCTGGATCGTCATGCCCTTGTCGCGCTGCTGCGCCTGGAGCTGCTTGATATCCCCCAGAGCCACTTCTCCGGGGCCGCGCGCGTAGATGTCATTACCAGTCACATCCCAGCGCGGCGCCAGGATCGGATTGCTGTCATAGCCGCTGATCCTGAGCACCCGGTCATCCGAACCGCCGGCCTCCCAATAGACGGAAGCGAAGGGCTTGTTCTTCGCATCGCGCACGTCCGGATCGCGGTCCGTGCGCGGATAAATCGCGTGGCAGATTTCTATGCGGCTGCCGGTCTGGTTGCGGTCCCACAGCGCCTTGATGCTGTCGGAGACCACAGACCAATCCGGATCGCCGGCCGAATTGCCCCTGTAGACAAACGCCCCGACAATCTGCTCGACCGTCATCTCTTCTTTGCGGAACACCGTATCGACGATGCCGCGTTCGTCGGTGCCCAGCCAGTACTGTCCCATCACCAGCGGCGTGGCCCGAAGTACGCTGACGCTGTCATCTTCCAGGACCGCGCACATCACGCCGAACTGGCCGATATCGCCATAGCCGGTATGAAGCACATTATAGACGTTGCTTGCCGCCAGCATCGCCATCATGCGCTTGCCGACCTGATTAAGATACTGCCGCACCGGCTGAAACGCATTCAGGTCGTGATCGGCAGTCGTCAGCCGGAACCAGGGCCGCGCGGGTGAGGAAATGCCGGTATACATGCCCGACTGCAGCGTCCTGTGCGCCCGCGAGCCGGTGCTGTCGATGATTTTGCTGCGGAGCCGCCTGCCCCGCCCCTCACCGGAGAAAAAGCGCGCCCGGCCCGGCGCGATATAGGCGGCCAGATCCCGAAACAGCGGGTCCCACTCATCGCGATAGGATGTCAGTCCGGCCATGCGCCGGATCAGCGTGCGCTTCAAATCGGATGTGTCGCTCATGGAGGGTCCTTACTGTCCAAGCAGTGTCTTGCCGGCGGTCTGGGCGCTGTCCGCCGGCTCCAGCCCACTACCGGACGTCAGGATCGTGGTCATCGCCGCCCGGCGCCGGTCCCGCACACGCCGCTCCGCTGCGGATTTCACCGCGCCGCCGTCGGGCGCTTTCATGGCCGCCATTTTGACCGGGGCCGCAGGCAGCGGCGGCGCTTTGGGAGATTTGAACATGCACATCTTGCGTGGTTCCTTTATTGTCCAAGAAGCCGTTTGCCGCCCGTTCGGCCGGGCAGGAATATTCCGCGTGTCAGCACCGTCTTCGGCTGCGCCCAGTTACCGGGAAGTCCGATACCCCCGTCGGCCCGGCGCCTGGCCGGTATCGGAAGACCCGAAGCGCCCTCGCGCATGCTTTTCCCGCGCCCTCGGCGGCGGACCGGCAACACTGGCCGACGGAACGCTGCTCGGACGATTCAGACTGAAACTGCACATGCCGCCGCATCTCCTTTGCCTTTCAAGAAACCCAACCGTCCCGGGGATCTCGCATAAGCGATTCACCCATAGGGCTCGTAGTCATCATCCTCTACAACAGGCGTCGCTTTTTGTACACCATAAAATGCTTTTTTCGCAACATTAAATGCGAAGGTCAATGCCAGCGCGTCCGCTTTGTTAGGCGACGGGATGCCGCGCAGTTTCATGCTCTTCTTGCTTTCCAGCTGAATTTTTCCTTCCGATCGCATATCGAATTGCGGCCCGATCAGATCGCCGTAAAGCCCCTGATCTTCGGGGATCGAGCCGCCCTCTTTCAGCCAGTTGCGCATTTTGCTCCAGATCTCAGCGCGCTTATTGAAATAGCCCGGGTCGCTGGCCTTGCCGGAAAACCAGACCAACTGCCAGTGCCGCCCCAGCGTGCGGCCACCGGAGACAACGCCTGTTCCATAACCCGCATCGACAAACACCGCATCAGCGTCCAGCTCATCCTCATAGCGGGCGACGATGCTGGCGATCTGCATGTCGTTATCGTTCTTGGGGATCGTCGCCAGCGGCCTTGAATAAAGCCCCTGCCGCATCACGATTTCCAGCGCATCGTCCCCTTCCCAGGCCGGATCGACCCCGATGATAACGGGTGCGAAGCGATACTGGCTCGGCGACAGCTCCCGCCCGTAGGCGGCATCGACATCCTCTGATGCGATAAACTGCTTCGCCGACAGCGAGGGGAAAAGCCCCCGCACCCGCACCTTTACCCGGTCGCTGTCTTCGCCATAATCGGCAACGAGCTGATTGAGATAATCCTTGTTGGTGCCTTCCACCGTGCGGCTGTCAATGTTACGGGTCACCCAGCGGTGGCGCATTTTGCGGAAGCATTCGCGAAACTCGCCGGTGGCGCTGGTCGGGTTGCCGAAGGTGATCCAGATGATCTCCGTCTCCTCATCCGTCAGCGCCCCCAGCGCCACTTCCCACACGCCCGCATCGATCTCTGAGGCCTCGTCGAACAGCAGAAGAATTCGCTTCCCCTGATTATGCAGCCCGGCAAAGGCCTGGGTGTTGGTCTGCGACCAGGTCTCAAAATCGCACCGCCAGTTCTCCCGGTGCGCCGGATCGATGGAGCGGATCGAGCGCGGCTTGACATCGAACCAAGGCGCGGTCAGCGAGGCACGCATCCATTTGCCCACTTCCGGCGAGGTCTTGTTGACCAGCTGCGCCTCCATATTGGCCGTCACCACGATGCGCGTGTCCTCGGCGGTGGAGAGCGCCCAGTTGATCAGCATCCCCATTTCCGCCGACTTGCCAATGCCATGGCCCGATGCCACGGCAATGAACAGAGGCTGATGCCGCGTCCTTGAGTCGCTCAGATGATCGCGGATCACGCAATTGATATCGCTCTGCCAGGCACGCGGACCATCATGTCCGGCCAGCACCCCGTGCCCCCAGTCAAATGCCTGCCTTGCCCATCTCTCCGGATCATGCTGACACCGCGCCGCAATGGCCAGAATTTCCGCTTCCGCGTCTTCCTGTTCCGTCACTCAGTTGCCTCACCCTGTCTCATGGCTGTGTGAATGCTGCTCCCACAGTCCCGGCAAACCATCGCCGAAGCACGAGCCGCCGGTACAGACCTGAAAACGGCCTGCCCTCGCCTCTCAGTGTCGATCATCGAACCCCATCCGGCCTCACGATTCGGCCGTATCATTCGCTTCGGCAGCGCTGCCTTCCTCGAGCATCTCAACGTCCGCGTCCGAGCCGATCCGCCGCTGCACCCCATCGCCTTCCAGCGTCTTCTCCCGTTTGCGCGCCCGGGCCAGCCGCTCCGCCAGCCCGTCCCGAACCGTCACATCCAGCCGGTCGCTGTAAAGCCCCAGATGCCGCGCCAGTTGATCGAGCGCCTTGGCCTTGTCCGCCAGCGTCAGGGTGAAATTCCCCTTCCCGTCCCACTTCCAGCCGGTAATCGCCCGCCGCACATCCTCCGGCAGTGCTCGGATATGTTCCGGCCCGCTAATGCCCTCAAACCGCACGCCGCCCTCATCGTCTTCGGTCGCGAGACCGGCAAAATCCCCCGGATCGTAAAACGCCATCCGCGCCATTTCCTCAAGCACCCGGTCGGCTGAAAGCTCAAGCCGCTCCGTCCGCACCCGCATCCGCCGCGCAATCTCGGCCCTGACATCCGGATCCGCCAAAAGCCGCCGCGCCGTCCGGTCCGCCGACGCCGCAGCATACCCCGCCGCCACCACCGCCCGCCCCGCATCCTGCTTCGGGTCGGCCAGGTAATGAGAAATAAAATCGGAAACGCGTATGGATATTTTCAAAGTTTCTTCTGCCTTGATTATCGCGGGCCGGAAAGAGACGGATGCCCGCTGCCCTTGCGCCGATCCGCATCCAACCCACGGCTTCGGCGCACGCCATCACCTTAAACGAATGTTGCGATTTTGACAACGTTATAGGTGTGAGATTGATGATCTTGTCGGCCTGATCTGCAGTCGGAAGCAGATTCCGCTTTAGTATATCCAGCCGCCCACCCCACATGGTCGGAAATTGATTGCCACTGGAGGCCCCAGCCGAAACTTTTTGAACCTGAAGAGCGCGGTACAAACGGGGCTCTATTTTCAAGAGAGAATTAGAAGGCGATATATAAGGTCTATCTCTTTTACCTGACTCTTTTGAGCGGGGTTTAGTGGCAGGGAGCGAATTAGCGTACTCGACAAGTACGGACGACTTAGTAGGGGTGACCTTCCCCAGCGATTAGGGCCGGCATCGATCACGCGGGTGCGGTGGTGATGGATCATTTTTCTCGTACCTTTTCCTTGAGCCAATCCGGTCAAATAGCTTCATGTGCCTGACAGGATGACGCTCCAACGGGCGGATCGTTGTCGTTTCAGACATTCACTCCTTTATAGACCACCGCACTGACAGCGTTCTGGCAGCAGTGTGACGGTCGGAGCGAAAAAGTGCGCCGGACCGGGCACTGCGTTCTCCCGGTCAGGGCAGGAAAAGAGACGGCGGCGAAATCAAAAAGCGGAGAGTGCCCGCAGCGCAAAATCCATCGCAATACATGTCCAAACATTAAGTTGAAGACCGCGCTTCAACACCCAAATAAAGTGGGAAGCAAACGCGCTCACCCCGCTTTGCAAAAACGTTTTAAATGTCCACCGAGCGCAATCCGTTCGACCGACTTGGGAGACCGAAAAATCCTGACCTCGCAGCGTGATTGCGTTTCAGTCACAAGGAGTTAGGTCATGTTGAAGAAATTCGTAAACGCTCGCATGAACGCTCTTAAAAGCGAAATGCGCCCTCTGATAGCGCGGCGAAAAAGCCTGAACGACGATGAACAGGATCGCCTCATCGATCTGGAACGGGCCTACCGCCGCTGGGCTTTCTTTTCCTGATGGGAAACTCGCCCGGATACAGCGGTACGAGCGTCGACTTTTGCTCTGGAGCAACTCCTGTCGTGCCTGTGGTTCCACGGTCACCGGACGGACGCGGAGCACAGTGACGCCCTCCGCTCTGTGTAAATGAACGCTATAAGCTGGCCCTGAGGCCGGAGCGGTCGCATATTCGGGCTCAGGGCGTTTTTGTCCACGTCCTATAGGGCCTTCCAGAAAACGACTTTATCATCACCCGCGGCCCAGAAGTCTCTGATCCGGGCTTCCTCCACATAGCCGTTCCTGCAGTAAAACGCCCTCGTGCCGGCAAAGCCGTCCACCCCGGAAGTGTCGACAATCAGCACTCTGCAACCACGGTCGCGCAGAGCATCCTCAAGATGTTTTACCAGCGCCTTTCCCACACCGCTGCTCTGCCTTTGCGGCAGCACAGCAATAGCGAGCATGTTCCACGTGCTCTCCGTCAGCGGTTCAAGGGCGGCATAGCAGAAACCGATGGCCGCGCCCTCCTCCTCACAACTCAGCCACAGCTCTTCGCGGCCTTCTTTGGACAGGAACCCCTTCAGCATGTCGGGAAGCATTTCGGCGGGAAAAAGATCGGTGCCTTCGATGATGCGCTTCAAAGCGGGAACATCCAAGGACCGTGTCGGTCTGATTTTCATTGGGATTTATCTTTCACGATGCCTTTGCCCAGGCGTCGAATGCCCGCGGCATAGGACGTCGGCGAATCGCTCACCTATCAGTCAGAGTGTTACGTGAGTGAATTCCGGCCGTACGCTCGAATTGACTGCCCGCGTGCGCGGCAGCCCGTTTTCAGTCGGCAATCTCATCAGATGAGATCAGCGGATACCCGCAATCGTGACCATAAAATCTCCCTCGCCCGCCACTGCGCCGAGCGTTGTTTTTCGGGAGATAGCATTTGCTGAGGATCGCGGCAACAGCCGCCGCCGCCCTCAACCGCCGGGCAGCCCCCGCGCGCCCCACTGGCTGGGCGGGATCGGCGCTCCGATCCGGAAGCTGAATTTCTCCACCCGCCTTACGCCCTCGTCCACTTCGCAGCGAAAAGCGAGATCGAACCAGCGGCGGCCACTGCGGAAGGCGGCCCGGCCCGGTTCGAGCACGGTTCCGGCCTGCGGTCGGAACGAGGGCAGAAGTTCGGGGGCGAACGGACTGGCTTCGGTCAGCTGGGCGCGGAGTTCCGTCATGCACAGAAGATTGAGCCGCTGGCCGGGGGCCAGTCCGCGCATGGCGGTCTGGGCGCGCGGGTCGGACAGGATGCTCTCCGAATAAAGCGAGCGCGCAACGCGCAGATCTGCCCGCCGGGCGGACGTCTGTGCCGCAGTCGGGCCGGTATTCTGCGCACGCGTGCTGCGCGGAGGTGCAGCCGGTTTGGCTGCCGGTGTCGCCGTGGTCGTTATCGGCCCGACCGTGCCGAAATCCGGCTCGGGGCCCTCACCGCCCAGAACCTGCGCCGCCGCCAGTTCGGTCTCGGTCTCGGTCTCGGTCTCGGTCTCGGTCTCGGTCTCGGTCTCGGTCTCGGTCTCGGTCTCGGTCTCGGTCTCGGTCTCGGTCTCGGAGGGAGACTCTTCGGGGGCTCCGTCGTCGTCAACAGGCGTTTCTTCTTTTGCCGGAACGTCGTCCGCCTCCGGCTTCTCCGCGCCCGTCAAAGCGGCCTCCTCGGTCTCGGCTGCCTCCGCTGCTTCAGGCGGCACCTCGCGCTCTGCTGTTCCGGTTTCCTCGACCGCAACGTCCTCTTCGCCGAATTCCTCAACCGCCTGAACCACCCGCTGCTGCGCTTCTTCAGGCACCGGTTCCTCTTCCTGCTGCAGCGCGGTCTCCGGCGGTGCGGGCGGCTCCTCTTCCGGCGCGGCCTCCTCCGGCGCCGATGCCGCCTGCTCGGGCTGTTCCGGTTCCGCCTCCTCCCCGGCGGCCGCCTCGGGCTCCGCCGGTTCCGGCACGGCGTCTTCTTCGGCCGGCGTTTCCGCTTCCGCCGGTTCCGTCTCCGGCAGAACGATCTCCGGCGCGGGAACAATCTCCACCTCGATCGGCTCAACCGGTGTTTCCGTCGCCTCCACGTCAAAGCCGCCCAGAACCGCGAACGTCACCAGCGCATGAAGCATCAGGGAAACCGCCAGCCCGGCCGCCATCAAGCGCCCGTCAGAAAAGCGCGTGTCGTCCTCCGGCTCTCTTCTTTCCGCAACTATGGCCACAAACGAGGCTCCCAAAAGAAAACCCGGCCTTATAGAACATATTCCCGAAAAGTGTATGCGGTTTTCGAGTAAGAATATGCGAAAAAACAAGCAACTAGGCTGTAACCGGGATTTGGGGCGAAGTTAAATCACATCGCCGTTGGGATTCGCAAATTCCGCTAAGGAATGATGTTGTTCATCGACCACCTGCCCTTCCCTCTGGCACAATGCCGCAAGCACAGCAGATCCGAGGGGAAAACTACCGATGTCACCGTCCAACTTATGGGATGTTCTGTCCGCCCTCGCCTGGCCCGTCGTACTTGCCGCACTGTTGTTCTTCTACCGGCACAAGCTGACTGAGCTGGTCGACGCGTTTACCGCAAAGTTTCAGACCGCCTCGCACATCAAGCTCGGCACCGTGGAGCTGAAAGGTCCTCTGGTCGATCCTTCCGAAGAGGGCGGCGTTTCCGCCGGGGACGGCCTCCCCTTTGACGGAAACGAGTATTCGCGCGTGCGTGCCACCAAGAAGGATATGGACGCCCGCGATGCGATCTATGACAGCACCCGCTCTCTGATGCTCGCCCACCGCATCCGCCCGTCCAAAAATCCCGGCCAGAAATACGACATCTCGATTTTTCTCGTCCGCAAATTCTCCAAGAACCAGACCACCGCCCGCTTCAACGATGTCGACCATGTGGAATATTACCTGGGCAAATGGTTCGGCGGCAAAGCCTACGGCTCCAAATACGTTGTCCGCACCTCCGACAACGGCTTCGCCATGACAACCTCCGCCTATGGCAGCCCCCTCTGCGTCGCCAAGATCCACTTCCACGACGGCACAATGGCCGAGACTTCCCGTTACCTCGATTTTGAGATGGCACCGGTGTTCGGGGAGCGAGAGGAAAATGGCGAGAAGACTTGAGTGGGTTTGAGGGCCGCGCGCCCTCCCTTCCCGGGTGATGACCGGAACCTGATCCGCATTCGGACTAATAGCGGATTTACAGAGTACGTTTTCGTTCCGGCCAATGCGCGCCTAACCCTTGCCGGACGGCCTTGCCTGTGTTGAGCCCTCTGGCAAATCAATCAACTGATGCTCGCCGTTTTGGAACCGGTCTTCCCAGCAGGAAACCGGGCGGTCTATTCGCCCTCTTCTGAGTTCTGGGTCGAGGGTTCCACCGACAAAGAGGAAGCGTGCGGCCAATGGCACTCTAACAACCTTGATACTCAATCATAGAACTGTTACAGCCTGCTTGTGAACTCTGGGCTTTTCTAATCACGCATTTATGCCCGCCGCTTCAGCAATATCCGCTTTCGTCACCTCAGTCATCGTAGCATGGACGCGGATCGTTGCGATGGGTTTGTCAGGTTCGAGCACCCCGATCACCGTTTCAATATCCGGGCACCCGTCTTCCCGACAGGCCAATTCAGCGACGGTGATCGGGGTGTCCTCCGGCAAGTCCATCAACTCACGGGTCCAGCGCTTTATTTCAGACGACTTGGTCTTCAAGCGGCCGAATTTCGGCGCCAGCGGATTGTTGAACTTGGTCATCCAACGGCGGCCCCTTCTTGAACGGCACACCGCCGGAAACCCTTCTCGAAGATGTCGCGAGGAAGATCTCGCCCGATGAAAACAAGCCGCGTGGTGCGCTGCTCATCCGTCTTCCAGGGCCGCTGATGATCGCCTTCCAACAGCATGTGAACACCTTGCATCACAAAGCGGTCGTCATCGTTTTCAAAAGCGACGATCCCTTTCATCCGCAGCATGTCGGGGCCAAAGTTCTGGGCGATCGATTGCATCCAGGGAAAGAACCGTTCCGGATCGAGCGGAGTGTCGCTCAGCAGCGAGAAACTCGCGACATGCTCGTCGTGATCGTGGTCATGGAAATGTTCCAGGAATTCCGGCTCGATCTCAAGCACCCGGTCCAGATCGAACGCGTTGCGCCCGAGGACTTCATTGAGGTCTATCTGGCATCGTTCGCTGCGATGGATAACGGCTGTCGGATTGATCCTGCGTATCCGCTTTTCCACTTCGGCGAGGCCCTGTTCGCCGACAAGATCGACCTTGTTCAAGAGGATGATGTCAGCAAAGGCCAACTGTTCCTGGGCTTCATGCGCCTTATCGATTTCGTCAAGCAGATGCTTGGCATCGACAACAGTCACGATGGCATCAAGTTTGGTCTTGGATTGAACGTCTTCATCAACGAAAAATGTTTGAGCGACAGGGGCCGGATCAGCCAGTCCCGTCGTTTCGATCAGGATCGCATCAAAATTGTTTCGCCGCTTCATCAAGCCTTCGATGATACGGATGAGGTCGCCGCGCACCGTGCAACAGATGCATCCGTTGTTCATTTCGAAGACTTCTTCGTCTACGTCTACGACGAGATCATTGTCGATCCCAATTTCGCCGAACTCATTGACAATAACCGCATATCGTTTTCCATGATTTTCAGAGAGTATGCGATTGAGCAAGGTGGTTTTTCCAGCGCCGAGGTAACCGGTGAGTACGGTGACAGGTGTCTTCTCTAAAGCGTTCATTACGACCTCCGAGACATACTGGTGAGAGTGGAGAAAGTGCGGGAAAACGACGCTCTCAAAACGTCGCTTGCGTTTCTGAGTGACTGAGTGAGGGAAATAGGAACGGCGTCGATCACCGCGGTAAACATTTCGCGCACCGGTCCGGGATCAATGCCATCCATGATAAACACAAGTCGGGTTCGCCGGTCTTCATCAGGCCAGGCACATAGCCGAACAGGATCGGAAACGGCGTGTTGAACCGCATGGACGATCAGCGGTTCCTCAGGAGTATCTTCAGTGGCAATGATCCCTTTGACACGCAGTAGCCGCTGCCCCGCCGAATTCTGGAGGAGAGTAAGAAAGTGCTGAAACCTCTTCTCGGACAACGGCTTGTCACTGACGATGCTGAATGTTCGAATACCGGCTCCGTGCCTGAGATCGGCTTTTCCGTCTTCAGCTCCGGAGCTATGACCGGCTTCCATTGCCAATGCGGCTTCTAAAGCCAGCCATCCGGCAACATCTTCTCCGCGATCCACCACCGCGTATGGTCTGGGTGAAAATAGGGTTGAAAGATTAACGGTCTGACGATCGATGATGTCAGCGCTTGCGTTGATTTCACGCAGTTCACGCAACAGCGCGTCCCAATCGGGCGCAGCATCAGGACCATGTACCAGATCGGTCTTCGTAAGGACAATCCGATCGGCGAATGCTAACTGTTTGAAGGCTTCAAAATGGTGTTCGACCGAACTTGCGCCCGTTACCGTATCGAACAACGTGATGACTCCGGCCAAGTAGAATTCAGAATCGATGGAATCGCTCTGCAGTTGGTTTGCCGCGTTTTTGTTGACAGAGAGCGCATTGACCAGCGGAGCTGGATCACCGAGCCCGCTCATCTCGACGATCACGCGCGAAAACCTGCCTGTCAGCCCGTCCGATGCAGCGCTGCGAAGATCGAAAAGCGTTTTCCGGATGTCCGTCGTGTCCGAGCAGCACAGGCAACCGGTCGAAACCTGGCTGATCGTCGTTTCACCCCGGCGAACGAGCAAGTGATCGACCGGAACGTCCCCGAACTCGTTGATGACCACCGCTGTGTCCTGGACCGAGGGATCGTTCAGAAACGCGTTCAACAAAGTCGACTTGCCTGAGCCGAGAAAGCCGCTCAGCAGATAAACGGGTATGCGATCAGGAAAAACCATGATGATCCATCACTTGCTCTTGGTTGCCTCAACGGCATTCGTTCATTTCGCGGTGAGTTTCAAACGCAGCGGGAGGAATGATGTCCGGTTATCAGCCAGCGTGCGCCTATCTCTTCGAAGGTGAATAGAAATCGGGCGGGCACCCATTCTTCACCGGTCTCTCTGCTGAAACAGAAGGTGTAGATCCCTCCAATGACGACAGTGCCGAGCTTGCGATCGATCCGGGTTTCTGTGCGGTCGACAGTGCAAGCGGGACCGCCGTCGGACAAAAAGAACTCGAAATAGCGACGGCGACCGTCCTCCGTGACAACGATCTCGTTGGATAAGGTGGGCACCAGAATTGCGTCTTTAGCGTAGAGATCCAAGATTTCCTCTACTTGACCTGAAGCGACGGCTTCCGTCCATTGCTTCAATGTCAAGCAGGCTCCGTCGAAACGGGATTCTTCAAGCTCAAGAGCATGGTCAACCCGATTTTGTTTCAAAATTCGCCCCTCATTTCACCCGGTGTTCCGAACCATTTTGATGAGAAGCGCCCATAAAGGTTCGGCTCAACAGCACACATCTCAAGAATCAATCTGTTTGCCCATTCCCATCTCGGATTGTTTTGTTATGTTATATCATATCATGACCAAATCAAGGAAGCATGGCTTTGGTTTATCCCGTCAGAAGGATGACATTCTAAACCTGGGGAGACTGACGGTGTGAGCGATGTAGCCAATATATTCGGATTTCTCACGAGAACGCAGATTGACTATCACGTTATAACATTGCATCTCAGCCCGGAAAATCAACGACAGAGGTTTCGAAAATAATGACTTATGCTGCGAATGTTGCGGCCATGGCAGAGCATAGAAAACAACACGGGCTGCGCCCTTCGCGCGCAGATGCCGAGGCGGCCGTGCGCATCCTGCTGGAATGGAGCGGCGATGATCCGGATCGCGAAGGGCTTGTGGACACGCCTGCTCGCGTCGTGCGCGCTTATGAAGAGTTTTTCGAGGGGTACAAAGTCGATCCGGCGGAGTTGCTCGCCCGCACCTTCGAAGAAACGAATAACTACAACGATCTGATCGTACTCCGTAACATGCGGCTGGAATCGCATTGCGAACATCACGTTGTGCCGATTATCGGAAAGGTACACGTTGCTTATCTTCCGGCAAATCGTGTCGTTGGCATCAGCAAGCTGGCGCGTGTGGTGGAGGTCTACGCGAAGCGCCTTCAGATCCAGGAGACCCTGACGGCACAGATTGCCGACACCATTCAAGACGTGCTTCAGCCCCGCGGTGTCGCTGTCGTTATCGAAGCCGCCCACATGTGCATGACCACTCGGGGTATCAAAAAACCCGGCGTCTCCATGCTGACCCGGCGGCTTCTTGGCGAGTTTCAAACGGATCCGGAGCTTCGTAGGGACTTCCTGTCTTCGATCTCCGTGTCGAGTGGAGGCCAAGGATAATGGAAGAGTGGAAACCCTTTGCGAGCCGCATATCCGTCGAACAGGTCGAAGAGGGCAAGCTCCTTGCGCCAAAGTTCGACGCTGATGGTTTCCTGCCTGTTGTCACGACTGACGCCAGGACCGGCGATGTGCTGATGATGGGTGTGATGAACGAAGAGGCGTTGTTGCTTACGATCAAAACAGGCGAAGCCCACTATTGGAGCCGGAGCCGCAAGTGCCTTTGGCACAAAGGTGCAACCAGTGGGCTCATCCAGAAAGTGATAGAAATGCGGATCGATGACGATCAGGATGCCGTTTGGCTGCGGGTTGCCGTCGAAGGCGGTGCCAGTTGTCATGTCGGCTACCGCTCCTGCTTCTATCGCTCGGTTCCAGTGAAGGTGGAAGACGGGCCGGTCGAACTGAGCTTCACAGAGACTGAGAAGGCCTTTGACCCAATTGAGGTCTATGGCAACGCGCCTAATCCCACTCAGTTGTGAAGGTCGTTCGTGCCTCAAGGCACAAAGCGAGCCGTGGCGAACGGCTGCTTCAAGCAGGCCGGTATTGGGCGTTCAAGAGCCGATGACAGTTCGCCTGGTACCCGGTACGTGTTACAGGAGAAGACACCTGTCAAACGTGCGCTCCCGATCTGCTTTATTCACAAAGGGCAAAAGCGTGATCCGGGCCTGACCATAAAATTCGCTCAGATTTTCCTGACGTGCTAACCGTTCACTATGGCAACTCTGATTTCCTTCTCAGGTCTTCCCGGTGTCGGCAAGACGACCATTGCAAAAGCACTGTCAAGGCGCATCAAGGCCGTGCATCTGCGGGTGGACTCGATCGAAGCGGCTATGAAGACAAGCGCCCTGAAGATACATCCGGCCATGGATGCGGGGTATCTGGTCGTCGCCGCCGTCGCAAAAGACAATCTGATGCTTGGATTTGATGTGATCGCCGACACCGTGAGCCCGCTTGAAATCACAAGGCAGTTATGGGCTGAAACCGCTGCTTCATCTCAAGCCCGGCTGACAAATGTCGAGGTTATCTGTTCAGATATTCAGGAACACAGACGGCGCGTGGAAACGCGTCTCAGCGATCTTGACGGCCTGACCGTTCCGACGTGGGACAAAGTCAGGTCCCGGGAGTACGAGCCCTGGACGACCAGACGACTGGTTTTGGATTCCGCGGAGCTAACGACCGCTGAATGCGTCTCCAGAGTCGAACAGGTGTTGGGATAGGGCGCCGAGCCGGGGGAGCGGATAATTCGACGGAGCATAAATCCGCCTTCACACATATAGACTGACTGAAACCCGAAAGACCCTCAGATTCGGAAAATGCGGGGAACGAAATCGACCGTGAGGTGACGACCTTTTAAAACGATGGGTGCCCCTCCGATTGGGGTGCGTCATCGCAGACTTCGTACCAATCAGGCTTTTCGGAAACAAACTCATGAAACTGGTTTTTAAGCCCGAACAGTGTATCCAAAGCATTGGCGGCGATCGGAAAGCTGTCCTCTTCGGATAGAATTTCGCCCAACGACGTGCCGCAGATTTTGCAGAAACACCGTCCGTATTTGTATGGCGGGTCAGGCCGATAAAGCGCAACATGATCCCTGCCTCGAAGCCACCTCAGAGTTTCTTTTTTCACAAAAACGATCGTGCTTGCACCGGCCTTGCGGCAGCGCGAGCAGTGACAAGTCCCCATCACCGAAGGTTGGGACAACAGCTCAAATTTGACCGCACCACAACAACAGCTCCCTTCGATCATGGAAGAATTTCTCCTTGCTCAATCAATGGCCCTTTATAAGAACATTACGTGAACATTTTTGATGATGCAACGTCAAAATTCGACGAAAGCGGTGTGATGGATCAGATCAGGTTGCGATGCGTCGGGGTCGGACTCATACCATCGAACCCATTAAAGCCAACCATGGTCTGCTCGATGGCTCACCTGCCTCCGCCGGAACGGGAGACCCTGACAGGTCCGATCGCCTCGTGACTGAAGCCTAAGGACCTGTTTATCGGGAGTTGTCGGTGGAAACGGCCAACGACCGATCACATCAATTTGGCCAGGAAGACCGGCAAGACCTATAGAACCTCCGATCGTTCCGTGACTATGATGCTCCGATGACAGACACTCTTTCTGCGATTAAAATCCGCGACCACATCAGGACCTTTCTTGCCTGCCTCTATATCCTCATTTTTTTGACCGGGCCTGCGGCCCACGCCCGCGAACCGGAGATCGGCGTGGAACTGGAACTGGTTCTGGCCGCCGATGCATCCTCGAGCATTCGGGGCTCCGAGTTCGACCTGCAGGTCAGCGGCTACGCCAATGCGTTTCGCGACCCTGGCGTGATCGACGCCATAAGGAGCCTCGGCGGAGGCGGCATTGCAGTAACATTCGTCCATTGGAGCGCCGCTTTTCAGCAGGTTGTCGTGGTGCCCTGGGTGCAGGTGCGCACGCAGGCCGAGGCGGAGGCTTTTGCCGTTGCGATCGAAAATCAGGCGCGCCGGTTCGCCACCTTCGGCACCGCCACGGGCTCGGCCATGGAACATGCCGCCACGCTCCTCGACACCAACGCCTATGCCGGCCGGCGGCGTGTCATCGACATCTCGTCCGACGAGCGGTCCAATCAGGGCCCGCATCCCGGAGCGAGACGGGACGATATCGTCGCCCGCGGCATCACCATCAATGGGCTTGCAGTGCTCGACGACGACGAAGACCTCATCGGCTATTTCCGCAACCATGTCATCGGAGGCGACGATGCCTTTGTGATGGCGGTGGGATCCTATGCCGATTTCGCCGATGCGATCAAACGCAAGCTGATCCGCGAAATAAAGTCAGCGCCGGTTGCCGGAGTAACACCGCAGTCGCGAACCGCAAATCGCATCGGGACACCATCCGGAAATGACGTCGCATCCGAGATCCGCATTGGAGGAGCTTTATGTCTGGACAACAGAGCACAGTTAAGACAATGCCGTTAAATCCGTTAGGCAGCCGGGGACCGGTGGTTTCCAAATTCGCTTTGGGAACAATGACATTCGGAACAGAAACAGACGAAGCCGATGCATTTCGCCAGCTTGACATGTTCAAGGATTACGGCGGCACCTTCATTGACACCGCAGACGGGTACAGCGGCGGCCTGTCGGAAGAAATGATCGGAAAGTGGGGCCGACAGCGTGGCGGCCTTGACGACATGATCGTTGCGACCAAAGGACGTTTCGCGCCGCCTGCGGGGAGCTATGGCGCCTCCCGCCGCAGCCTCGTCCGGTCGGTCGATGCGAGTTTGAAGCGCCTCAAAGTGGATGCAATCGACCTCTATTTCATTCATGGCTGGGACACGCACAAGGACGTCTTTGACACTCTTGCCACACTGGGCGACCTGGTGAGCGCGGGAAAGATCCACAATATCGGCTGGTCGAACGTGTCCGGCTGGCAGCTGCAAAAAATCATCTCCACCGCCGGGGCAAACAACCTTCCCTTGCCGGTGGCGCTGCAACCTCAATACAACCTGCTTGAGCGGGGGATCGAATTCGAGGTCCTGCCCTGCTGTCTTGAAAACAATATTGCCTTGACGCCCTGGTCTCCACTGGGCGGGGGCTGGCTGACCGGAAAATACAATGCGCAAGAAAGACCCGGCGGCGCAACCCGATTGGGCGAAGATCCCGAGCGCGGCGACGGCTATGACTTCAGGAACACAGAACGAACCTATGCCGTCCTTAATGCGCTTCAGACGATTGCGGATCGAAACAATCGTCCAATCGCACATGTGGCGTTGGCGTGGGTGGCGTCCAGACCGGGCGTTGCGTCCGTGCTCCTTGGTGCGCGCACGCCAGGTCAGTTGGAGGACAATCTGACTGCCGTGGATTTCAGTCCGACGCGGTCGGAATTGGACGAACTGACCGGGGTCAGCTCGGCCGCCTCCCTGCCGTACCCCTATAATTTCCTGGAAGAACGCTGTGAGATGACTGTCTGGGAACGCCTCGGAACGTAAGGTCGTCCTGCGGACGTCAGGCCATCACCGCCCCGCAGCGCCGCTGCAGGTCCGTCTCCATTCCGTCCTTCCGCCGCTCCCGGTGCCAACGGCAACCCGCTATCGATGTTCCTGACCGGCCACCCGGCCGGTGGCAGACCGGGTTGCGCCAAAGACGGCCAGCAAGGCGCCCAGAATATAAATCGACAGCCCGGCGAGCGTCGCGGGTGCGTAATCCACGCGGCCGTCAAACAGCTGCATGAGGAAAACGATGGCGGGTCCGAGGGCGGTTATTGCCGCTATGGTAGAAGAATGCAGCAGCGGGATTGCTTTCTGGACGAGATAAAGCGGAAAGGCGATGACCAGCAGACCGATAAGGACAATCCATGCCATGTCGAGGGCCGGAAGCGGTTTGCCTTTGTCGTCCAGTCCCAGATGGAATGCTGTGACCGCCGCCAGCGTATAGAGGATAAACCGAAGCCCGAACTGTGCCAGCGGGCCGACGCCGCGACGATTTAAGCGCACCGAAAACAGAATGACCAAGCCGGTGAACCCTCCGGAGACCGCAGACAGCAGTGACCCGGCAAGACCGGCAAACCAGCCGCCGCGCACGAACCCGGAAAATCCCAGCATCGTCATCACCCCGAGCATGAGTATCGAGACGAAGATCAGCATGTTTCCCACTTTTACAAGTCGCAGTTTCGGAACCGATGCCTCCGGCACTCCGGCCCATCCCGCCGCGACAGTCGCCAGCGGTACCATCCCGGAAAAAATCGTAAACACGACCGCCGGTTCAACAAGCTGAATGGCAATGAAATAGGTGCTCCAGGCAAGAGCCGCGAACACGTTGAGAGCAGCAACGATCCTCCAGGCCCGCAGTGAGGCCAGCAGTTCGGCAGGGCGCACGATCGCGGTCGCCAGCGTGCATCCCAGAACGGAGATGCCGAAGACCCAACTGCCCACAGCGAAGGAGTCCGCTTTCTGGAACACACTCCCAAGATAAACGGCCTGGAAAGCTTCCAGGGTGACAAACGACAGGCAGAAAATCAGTCCGGCATTGGTCGGCGACATAAACGATTGCTCCTTGCCTGGAATAACCCGGTGTCAACGCGATGCGCTCAAACCCCGCCAAAACGGCTTTGTTGAATGTTTGATGTCCTATTGTTCATGAATGAGCTCTGTAAAAAAGCGACTTTTTGATGTATTTGCATAACTCATGGTTATACAAAACAGACCACGCCAACTGCCGCCCTTATCCCGCCTCAGACCGTTTGAGGCTGCGGCGCGCCTTGAGAGTTTCTCACGGGCGGCCGATGAACTCGGCATGACGCAGACCGCCGTCAGCAAGCAGGTGGCGCAGCTTGAGCAGGAGCTTGAGACCAGACTTTTTGAGCGCCGCAACCGCGCGGTCTTTCTGACCGAGGAAGGACGCAGATTTGGCAATGTTGTGAGTGCGGCCCTCTCGGACATTGCCGAAGAAGTGGTCTTTCTTCGCGGCGGCAGACGAGCGGAAGAACTGGTCCTGCACTGCCAGTTGTGCGAGGCATTTTACTGGCTGATGCCCAGGCTCAACCGGTTTCACCAATGCCACCCGGGCGTTGAAATCCGGGTCGTCAGTTCCCTCAAGCCGATCACGGAGGCGGCGGAGCAATTCGATGTCGCCATACAAACGTCAGGCCGTCCTTCCGGAACCGCGCGACTGGTTTTCACGGCGGCTGACGAGATATTCCCGGTCTGCTCGCCCGAGCTTGTCCTGCCGGAAAACCGCCCCCTGCGGCCGGAACGGCTTACGGACTATCCGCTGTTGTCCCATCGTGTCGTTCCGCAGGACTGGATGGAATGGTCGGACTGGTTTGAGGCGGTCGGCGCAGCTGCGGCAAAACCGGGCCACCTGATCCACTTCGACAGCTATCCGCTGGCGCTTCAGGCCGCCGTTTCAGGCCAGGGCATAGCACTGGGGTGGAGGCGCACGACGGAAGGCATGATCAAGGATCGAAAACTCATCAGACCCTGCAAGGAGTTTGTTGCCCGGCCCGCCGACCTCTCCGTGTTTCTGGGAACAGCGCGTAACAGGCATAAGGATACCGACAAGCTGATCGCATGGCTGTCAGATGAGCTTGAAGGGGATGAGAG
Organism: Stappiaceae bacterium; assembly: GCA_965275915.1. GTDB lineage: Bacteria > Pseudomonadota > Alphaproteobacteria > Rhizobiales > Stappiaceae > JBDWFY01. The sequence goes on along the minus strand of CBDHYI010000008.1, from coordinate 1,511,161 downwards.
CTGAACACCTAACCTTCGCCACCCGGACAGAAAGGCTGCAAGTCTCATCCCGATTAAAGGCACCGCCGGCAGATCAACCCGCCGGCAAAGGCAAAATCATCATCAGATCGGTTGCGATCATGCAAAAGATCGGCCGACTTCAAGAATAACGTTGCATCGGCAGCCGATGACTGCCGATGCGCCCCTTTATCCACTGGCGGCATCATTCACTCAGACGAACCGGAAATCATCCTGATGAAGATCGGCGATCACGGCATTCTTCAGCACAACAGAGGAGTCCGCATCAATTGTAATTGTCGTATCGGTGCCGTTATCCGCTGCCGCGACCAGAAGATCCGCATAGGCCCCGAACACAGCTGTATCGAACTCGATGACATCGCCACCGGACATTCCGGCTTCAAAGTCCGTCACCGTGTCATGACCGAAGTCGGACCCCTTGAAGATGAAGACATCGTCACCCAACCCTCCAGTCAGACTGTCATCATCGGCTCCACCGTCTAGTATATCGTTTCCGGCCGCCCCACTAAGGGTGTCATTGCCGGAAAGTCCCAGCAACTTATCGTGGTTCACTGTACCGACCAATGTGTCTGCGGTTGCTTCAATTCCAGTCTGCACAAACCGGAAGTCATCTTCATGCAGTTCGCTGACGAGGACGCCTTTCAGGGTGATTGAGTTATCGGCGTCAAGCGTGATGGTCGTGTCGGTTCCGTTATCGGTCGCCTTGGCAAGGACTTCGGTATAGGAAGAAAGACCCTGAATTCCGCTCAGCTCGATCACGTCCTGGGATCCGGCACCGGCAGAGAAGTCGCCGATGGTGTCTTTGCCGAAATTGACGTCGAATATGAAGGTGTCGTCACCGCGGGTAGCAGTTGATGCGACTCCCGGAGCATCGCCATACAGGAGATCATTACCCTCGCCGCCATTGAGGGTGTCGTCGCCACCGCGTGCTGTGGCTAAAATACTGCCACTTGTATCGCCGTAAAGCTGGTCGTCACCTGCACCACCAAAGAGCTCATCGTCGCCCGCAACGGCAGAACCTCGAATAACAGTTCTCTGGAAGCCGCCAACGTCACCATACAGTTTGTCGTTACCTGCACCGCCTATCAATGTGTCATTACCGCCGCGAGCAAAACCCGCCAAACGAATAGCGGAATCTCCAATAAGCCAGTCATCTCCGTCTCCGCCAAAGAGCTCATCATCTCCTGCGGTAGCAGTATCTACTATAGGCCCTTCGAGACCAACATCGCCGAAAAGCCAATCGTTATCTTTGCCTCCCATTAGAATATCGTTACCGCCGCGAGCCGTACCTCTCAGTCCATAGATCGCATCGCCGTAGATGAAATCCTCGCCACTCCCACCGATCAGAACATCATCACCGCCAACAAAAAAGTCACCTCCCGTCTCTACTGCGTCGCCGTAAAGCGAGTCGGCCCCCTCACCTCCGTACATTGTATCGTCGTTGAATTTGTACAGGTTTCCAGATAATACACTCCCGGAATCATAGATTCTGTCGTTGCCGTCCCCGCCAAACAGCGTATCTTCTCCGGCGCCCCCCCTTAAGCTGTCGTCGCCGTCGCCGCCATACAGCGTGTCGTCGCCCGCACCACCATCCAAAATGTCGTTGCCGTTGCCGCCAAGTAACCGATCTTTATGGTCGGTCCCTGTCAGCGTATCATTTCCCACGGTTCCGCGCTGGGTATCCAATGACCAATACTCGACGCTGTTCGCAATCGCCGCCGCAAACATGGCCGTGGAAATCGACCCGGATGACAGGTTGTCCTGCCAGGTCTGCAGTTCCTGGTCGGTGGGATAGCGGCCAAAACCGTTGAGGAAGGCCCGCTCGACCAGCGCCGCGCCGGTCAGTCCATTCAGGCTTGCGGTTGTTCCTGTGCCGCCAAGCAATTCGGTGACGATGTCATCCAGCGTATCGGTGCCGTCCGTCAGGCGGTCGACATAATTGCTGAGTTCCGTCGCCGTCGCTTGCCGGTCATGCACCACGCCAACCACGCTTTCGACGACCCGCTCCCAATGGGAGACATCGGTGTTTCTCTCAAACGCCACCGGCAGCAGGAACACATCGACATTGTTGGTCGCACCGCGACCGTTGCCGACCACCAGGTGCTCCGAGGATTCCGCAAGCGTGGCCACCAGAGCGGCGCGGGTGAGGGTTCCCCCGGCAAGATCGTCAAGATGCTCGTCAAGCTCGTCGAGCGAGGGCGCCCGGCCGAAGGTGTGCTGGAAGGTCCGGTTGATGAACTCGGCATCGTTCAGCGTGCCGTAGCGGGTGGTATATTCAGCCGAACTCAGCAGCGCACCGGCAAGGCCGGACAGGTCGAGCTGGCCGTTTGTGACATACTGAACCAGAACCTCGACTTCCGTGACATCGAGCGCACGGTCCAGAACGCTGTCATAGATCCGGACGGCTTCCTCCAGAATCCGCGCCTTGGCGGCACTGTCGAGCCGCGCTTCAAAGCTCGTGGTGACACCATTGAGGATCGACGCCATCGTCCAGGTTTCAAGCCCCTGCGCATCGACGTCATGCGAGACCGTGATATGGGTGTCTGTGGCTGACGACGTGACGCCATTGTCCCAGACATAGCTGCCATTATCGACAGGCGAGCGGGTGATCGTCTGGGTAATGCCGTCCCGGAGGATCGTTGTGACCAGTCCATCCGCGGAGGTTGTCGTGACGAAGGTTTTCAGGACGGTGCCGCTGTCATCATAGCCGGTCTCGGTCATGACCTGGCTGCCGTCGGCCTTGACGACCGTGACAACGACCTTGTCGTTATTCTGGTCACCATCAAAGTCATAGGAGCGCGTGGTCGTGCGGCCGTCGGCGCTGACTTCCTCGGTGTAGCGGGAGCGCAGCGTGCCGTTGGCATACTGGTCGCCCGTCACCGTCTTTGTGCTGCCGTCGGCATTGAAGGTGGTCTGGGTGACGGTGGTCGCATCGTCGGTGCCGTCGCCGTCATAATCGACCATGGTGGTCGAGCTCAGCCCGTTGGCCGATGTGGTGGTCTTGCTGGAGAAGTGCAGCGTGTCCGTGCCGTAGGTTTCCTGATAAAGACGGATTTCGTTGCCGGCGGCATCGTACGCCACGGTGGTTTCGCGCATGATGTCCGTCACGCCATCGGCATCAAGATCAAACGCGTACGCCTCCCTGGCCCCGTTGGCCGAGACCGTCTTTGTGATCTCCGCCTCCTTGGAGCCGTCACCGGCCCTGTCGGTATAGGTGGTCGTCTCATCCTTGTTGAGATCGATCTGCGTGGCCATCTCCCGGTCGGCGGTGCCGTCCCCGTCAAGATCGGCGGTTTGTGTCCGCAACCGCTCATCGGCGCTGACGACAAGGGTTTCGGATCGCAGCAGCAAGGCTGAGGGACCATACTGCCGCATGGTCTCCGTCCAGCCACCGGAGACACCTCTGACAAGGCTTGTTTCCCGGTCGGTATGGCCGTCGCCGCTAAAGTCGGTGGTTTGTGTAACCTCAAGACCGTCGCCGCTTGTCGTCCGGGTCATGCTGCCGGTCACAACACCAGTGTGATCGTGGGTTGTGGTGCTGATCGTCGTTTTTCCGTCATTGCCGAAGCTGGTCGCAACGTCCGTTTCTGACTCGTTGGTGCCATCCCCATCAAGATCAAGATCGACGCCGGTCTGAAGGCCGTCATCGGAGACAGTGTAGGTCTCCTTTCCAAGCAGCGTGCCCTGGCCGTCACGGTGAGTCACCGTACGGGTCCGGCTGCCGTCGGTTGACAGGGTCGTGACATCGGAGGTTTCCAGCTCAACCGTGCCGTCCCCGTCCCGGTCAATCGACCAGCTCCCTTCCAGACCGGCGCTTGAGACAGTGCGAATGACTTTGGAGATCAGGGTTCCGGATGCATCGAGATAGGAGGATGTGGCCGTGGTCTTGCCGTCATTGCCAAGAACGGTGACCGTCTCTTCATCATTTTGACCATTGCCGTCCGCGTCGATCTTCCGGGTCGTCGTGCGGCCGTCGCTGCTGACGGTAACCGTCTCAGAGCGGATCTTAGAATTGTTCCGCGCCTTCACCACATCCGTTGTGGTGGACGAGCCGTCATTTGCAATGACGGTCTGCCGGCTCGATGTGCGGTCGTTCAGACCGTCGCCATCAAAATCGTTCGCAATTGTCGTTGTCAGACCATCGTCGCTGACCGTTACAACCGAGCGGCTGTAAAGCGTCCCGTTTTGTCCTTTTGTGTCGACCGTGCGGGTGGTCGATCCATTGGAATTGAGGACGCTGACATCCTCGATGCGGGTTTCGTATGTGCCGTCACCGTCCCGGTCGCTTTCTGTCGTGACCGAAAGCCCGTCATCGCTTTCAGTCCGGCGGGTACGGCTCTGAAGCGACCCGTCCGCGGCAAAGCTGGAGCTGATTGTCTGAACTGTGCCGTTATCGGCAATGGTGCGGCTCGCGCTGACATCGACGATCCCGTCGCCATTGACATCCGTCTCAGTCACGATCGAACGCAGATTGTCCGAGACTGTCTCCGTCCGGCTGTTTCTGAGCGTTCCGACAGCATCCCGCAGGCTGGTGGTCGTGACCGTGCTGCCATCGTTCTGCAGCGTCGTCTGCGTGTTCGCAATCAGATCGTAGGTGCCATCGCCATCGGCATCCGTTTTCGCTGTAACGGTCAGTCTGTCATCGCTTGTCACGGTCTGCGACCGTGTCAGCAGCGAACCGTCGGCGGAACGCGTTTCCACCGTTCGTGTGGTACTGCCATCATTTCCAAGAACCGTCGTATCGGTCTGAACCCGCTCGTTCGTGCCATCCCCGTCACGGTCCGTGCTGACAGTCGTCACCAGACCGTCATCGCTGACCTTGGTGACAACAGAGCTGCGGTCGGACAGGTTCGGATTGTCAGTATCAACCGTTGTCGTCCGGCTGCCGTCGGCATTCAGAACCGTTTTATAGGTCGATGTCACATCGGCAATCTGATCGCCGTCAAGATCGCTCTTGACCGTTGTGATGAGACCGTTGGCGCTGACCGTCGTAACCGTCTGCCCGATCACACTGCCATCGGCATTATAGGTCGTCACCGTCGTCGTTTTGGCACCGTCCGTGCCTTCAACCGCCACCGTCACCCGGTCATAGACGCCATCGCCGTCGACATCTTCGCTCAGCGTCATGGTGCGGCGGTCATCGCTTTCCTGCGTCACCGTCTTTGTCAGCAGCGTCGTTCCATCACCGGCATAGCGGGACACGGTCCGGGTGACGCCGCCATTGGTTTCAAGCACCGTGGCATCGACAACCTTTTCCTCAATCTGACCGTCGCCGTCGACATCCGTACTGGTCGTGGTGGTCAGGCCGTCGGCACTGGTCTCAATCGACACGCTGGCGCGCAGCGACAGGTCCTGATTGCGTGTCTGTACCGTCCTGGTGGCGACACCGTTGGTATCAACTGTTGTCGTATCGGTTATGGTGGTGTCGATGTCACCATCGGCATCCGCATCGATCTTGGTGGTGGTCTGCAGACCGTCAGCACTGGTCACGGACGTGCTGATCGCACTCACCGACCCATCCGCATTACGGGTCCAACTGGTCGCGGTACGATCCTGGGTAGTGGCGTCGACCACGACGGAAGACACCAGGTCCGTGGTCTCAAAAGTTCCATTCTGATTGAGGTCGACCCAGGTCTCGGACGTCACCTTGTCAGCGCCCAGGGTCGTTTTACGCATGCTGCGCACGGACCCGTCCGTATTGGTCTGTGTCACCGTTGTCTGGCGGCTGCCGTCCGTATTGATGGTGGTCGCATCGACTTCCTTCAGGTCGATATCGCCGTCACCGTCCCGGTCCGTCTCGGTTGTTTTTGTCAGCGCATCGGCGGACTGAACCGTCTTGACGGAACTGCGGGTAGAGCCGTCGCCATTCTTGACGGTCAGGGTCGACGTGGTGACACCGCCTGTTCCAACAACGACCGCAAGCTCTTCAAGAACATCGACATCCCCATCGCCATCAAGATCCCGCTTGATGGTCTTGGACATGTTGTCCGCGCTGACATCTTCTGTGACCGACGAGCGCAGCGAAGCATTGGAGTTTTTGACCGAAATGCTCTCAGTGCGACTGTCATCGGCGTTTTCCGTGACGGTGTGCGTTGTCACCGTATCCGCTGTGCCGTCGCCGTCCTCATCGATCGATTCAACGCGCTGCAGGCCATTGGCAGAGACCGTTTCCGTCAGGCTGTTGATGACCGACCCGTTCTTGGCCAGCGCACTGAGTGCAATCGTCAGGCTGCCATTGGCGTTTGTGGTGCGCACCTCACGCTCGTCATACCAGCCGCCGCCCATCGAATCCCGTTCAATGGTCTCAACCAGACCGTCCGCGCTGATCGTGGTGACATCGACACTCTGGAGAACCGCTGTCGTCAGATCATTGCCGGCATAGTTGGACTCTGTCGTCGTCTTGCTGCTGTCGGCATTGGTTACCCGGACGATCGTCTGGATACGGTCGACAACACCGTCCCCGTCATCGTCATAGCGGTTGGTGATCTGAGAGCCGTCCGAACTGGTCACCGAATGGATCGTATAGGCAATCGACCCGTCAAGCTCATAGGCGGTGATTGTCAGAACCCGGTCACCATTGGTCTCGGTGACTTCACTTTGTTCGACCCGGTAGCCCTTTGCCTCGGCCGCCAGCGACATGTCGCCAACCGTACCCGTTGTCCCGTCAGACCGTTTGAACGTCGTCTTCCCGGTGATCACCGAGCCATCGGACAGTTCGATGTTTGTCGCGTCAGCCGTCAGGTTGATTTCCGTAATCCCGAGTTGCGTCAGGGTCTTGACCGTCGTCGAGCCGTCCACATTGGTCACAAGCACCTTGAACAGGGCAAAGGCGGCATCGGCGGCGCTCAGAATACCATCGCCATTGGTGTCGAAGATCGACGCCAGGGCCTCGAGATCGCTGGTTGCCGTCGGATCCCACTCTGTAAAGATAAACTGCCGCTTTTCGACAATGGCGTTGTGACCGTCAGGATCATAGAACAGTACACCGTCGCCGCTGGCCGCCCAGGCAATCCGCTCCTTCAGGCCATCACCACTCGCATCCATGAAGATCGTCGACTGATCAAGCTTCGTGACCTTCAGACCGTCATCGTCGAGGTCTAAAATAATTGGAGTATAATTGGGACCTCCCGGTCGACTCGAACCTGCTACCGGGATGTCTTTATTGTGATTGTTCGGCGCCTCGGGGCCATAAGTGCTGCCGCCTGCATTCGGATTACCATAGGTAGAATCGCTGGGCGTTTGATTAGAAGGACTCGAAGAAGGGTAAGGACTGCCGCCCCCAGAGCTATCGTCACTGCTTGGTTTCGAACGTGGCGTTGCCGATGAGTAGTTCGGTTTCGGGGAAGGGGTGGGAAATGAATACCCTCCTCCGCTTGAGCCATTTCCTGACCCATTGCTTGATGAGCCGCCACCGGCACCGGAATTGGAATTGCTTCCCGAAGATGGTCCGGATGGAGAAAATCCGTTACCACCGCCCCAGTAACTTCCACCAGAAGTGCTACCGTTACCAGTCCCCTGAGAACTGGCTGACGACTGAGCTGCGCTGGAGCCCCGGCCGAATCCGGAAGCATCCAGACTCTGAGTCCTGTCTGAACCGCTATTGCCACCAAGGGAGCCTGTGTTTCCCAAGCTATCACCGAGACTACCCCCTCCACCTCCGTCGTGTAGCTGGTGACCTCGTGTGCCTGGTAAATCGTCTGGATTTTCTACTAGTCCGCCACCATCGTGTAGCCCCGGTGGTTGTAACGGTCCTGTGCCGTCTTCAACGGGATCTCCAAGCAGTCCTTCTTCTTTAATCCGTTGAATGGCCCGATTAGTCATTATTTCATAGTATTTTTCGCGACTCACACCGAACTCTCGTTCAAGCGTTCTTGAGCCAACTTGTAGATAACCATCCTTGGCTAAATGAGCCATTGCGCGGTAGTAGTCTACTGCAGTTCTTCCGGGAAATTCCTTCTGAACTTCCCGTCCTATATGGTTGTTAAGTAAATCCTTGGTGTGATCTGTGCCCGGCGCCCACCACTCTAGGGCGTGGCCGAATATATATGCGGTACTGTAACCCTCCACATCAGCAACGATCGCTGACACTGCAGCATGTTTTACCGCGTTTCGCTGTGGTGGAGTAAGTGGAATATCGGAGACGGCGTCATTCATTCTTTGTTCGTAAAATTCATTTTGTTCTGTCCAATTGAAGTACCAATTCGGAGCAACATCGGTCTCGTCTGCCATTTACTTCTCCAAAGACATCAGCAACATATCGTGAATATCGTAGAGAACGATATTCTGTGGGGTTTCCGTGCAAAAAGGCTTTCCACCGAGTATTGGAATATTGTGATTTATCCTGTCATTCTCTGCAAACCACACAGAGGTGCCCTGCTTTCGGTATTCAACGACAGCAATTTTTCCATAGGGAACAGTTTTAATTTCGGAATTTACTTCACTAAAATCTGCGCCGTCTTGATAGACGCAAATCCTATCAATATCTTTATCTGAAAATATCTTGTCACCAACTTTAAATTCACTGGCGTCTCTGTGTATTATTTCGTTATTTGCTTCAAAGTTACAAGCAGCCAACAGTATCAATAAAGAGCAAAAGAGCGGAAGTGTTCTCAAGAAATCCATGAAATCTACATTTCTCTCGAATTAACGGTCAAAAAGTATCTACTAAAGATTGTATGTGTACAGAATCTTCTCGCTCAAAGCGTAGGTATATTAGTACATTTTAGTCAACCTTTGATAACATGTTTTTGTGATACAATTTGACGCTGCAATGAAACGGGAAAATCGATTTCAATAAAACTTGAGATATATCAGTATTTTGCGAGATGCGCACCACTGGAGAACACCGCCTGAATCTAGTCCACACCTATCGCGGGAATTTTGCAGCCGCGAAGTTCTGTCCAAATCGTCTCCAAACCGGTCGCGTGTCTTCGGTTCCCACATAGCCCGCCCCTCGGCCGATTTCGCCGCGATAAGATTTACATCGCAATCAACAGCCGCTAACATTGCCGCCAAGAGCGCGTCGAGTACGGGATTGACATCAATGATCCGGTTAGGAATACCGTCCCGACCATACTTGGCTCTAGGTTACGCCCTCATAAACGAGTAGCCAAATCAGTGCTTAAATGATTCAAGCTCCGAAAGGAGTTTTTGATGGCGCGCTTTGATATGAGTGATTTTGAGTGGTCAGTGATCCAACCGCTTTTACCGACCAAGATGAGAGGTGTTCAGCGCGTTGATGACCGGCGGGTGATCAACGGGATTTTGTGGCGTTGGCGCACAGGGGCACCCTGGGCGGATATTCCCGAACGCTACGGCTCGCATAAGACCTGCTACAATCGATTTGTCCGTTGGCGTGAGGCTGGTGTCTGGGACCGGATATTACAAGCTGTTTCAACAGCTTATGACGGCGACATCCAGATGATTGACAGTTCCTCTGTCCGTGTTCATCAGCATGGCGCTAATGGGAACAAAAAAGGGGATCCGGTTGCATGGGACGTTCCCGAGGTGGCCTGACCAGTAAGATCCATGCTGTGGTAGATGCTTGCGGTCTGCCGATCAAACTGAGCTTGAGCGAAGGGCAAGCCTACGATGGTCATCAAGCCATGTCGCTTTTATCCGGTCTTCCCTCAAAAGCGATTGTTTTGGCAGATCGGGCCTATGATGCCGATGCTATTCGTAACTTGATCACTGGCCAGGACGCTTTCCCAAACATCCCCTGCATGCCTCATCGCCGCCGTAGGCCAGCTTTCTCCAAATATCTCTACAAACTACGGAATATGGTTGAACGGTTCTTCAACAAACTCAAACACTTCAGAGCCGTAGCGACCAGATACGAGAAAAATCCCGAAAACTACATGGCTGGCGTTAAACTCGCTTCAGCGCGAATCTGGATCCGATTTAATGAGTCCAAGACCTAATCTCATTGAAAGTTTCAATAACATTCTGTCTTAAGGCTGCATCAGCGGCTGTGCGCTCGATCTCCCGTTTAGCCGCCAAAACCACATAGTTGTGTAAATCAGCTTGCGTGGCACCATCGACATTCATACCGTGATTACCATCCCTAAGGGCCATTATGAAAAAGCCGTTAGGAACACCACTTTCGGGGTCAAAAACATCCGGTACGCGCCCACCGGAGATTTCGTGGCCAATCCGGTAGCGTTCGATGATATATTCGATTTCGGAATCGGTAAAACCTGACACGGCTTAATCCCCTTTTCTGGGCGGACAAATAACTTCCTTAAATTCAATTGAAACTTCAGGCGGAGTTCCACCTTCTTGCCTGATAAGGCCAGCCACAATAAGTGATGTCACCGTCGACATTTCGTAATAACTAGCCCCGTGTTCCTCCGCCTTCTTAACGTAAATGTAGATTTCCTTGAGTGCTTCCAGATTGGAGAAAGTCTTGGCGATATTACCAAGTTGATAACTATTCCATTTCTGCTCTGCTAACTCCCAAAGTGCTCGGGGTTGTCCCTCCTCAGCCGCAATCGCGGTATAAGCTCCATTGTATAAATGTTGCAGAAATGTGTAGGCGATAGGATGATTACCTTCCCGGGCGATCTCGAATTCGGCAACTGCTTTGCACCGGTCTGCTGGGGTTCCAAAACCGGAAAACAGCATTACTCCTCGATGAAAGTGCAAATCGGGCGATTCAAAATCGGCAGAGTTTAATTGTTGCCAAGCGGCGTCGTAGCTTTTGTTTTCAAATGATTTATAGAAGTTTTTCCAAAACCCTTTCGGAGGGGCGACGTCCAACTGTTGCGCGAAACTTGGAGTGGCAATCATACCAATCAGTATGAAGAACACGACCTTCGATGAGAAACTGATGCTCATATCACATCCATTGATTTAGAAGGTTGGTTGACGCTTTTGCTTGACCCTCCAAATTCGCACGACCCCTGGTAGCGCAAACACCAAAAACAAGATTATTACAAGTTATAGTAGAGCTCGAAATTTCACCTCGTCAATCATGCAAATAAAATTTTGATGAGGTGTCTTGGCGTCATTGTGTCGCGTTTGTGGCGATGACATCGGTTGGCCGGACTTTAGTTCCGGAGAAAATGTTTAAACTACTGTTTTCAAAACAGTATTTCACGTAGCAGAAAAGCAGAGCTTATCCACAGGAGCTCACTTTTGCCATAATTGACTGAATCGTCGTGCTCAGTCAGAGTTGGTCACGGTTTTTGCAAAGTAGAGACGCAGTAAACGTCGCAAACTGAACCCTTGCGGTGAACCATGGCTAACTCTCGGGATAGTTGTTTCATCTAACGCTCAATGGTCAAGGCTGGCATCAAATCAAACCCTTTGCAGAAGTTTGGAAATATCTTGATCTGGGTGTTTCTGTTTTTTTGCTGGCTGTCATTTACCTGTTGTGGAGACACGACCTGTCATTTTCACGTGAATTTGCATCCGTACGACTAACAATGTTTCTCTCGGCCACAGTGTCAGCCTTTGTATTTGCGCGATTGTTCAGAAACGAAGGAACAAAAAATTTAATCGTAGTTGCGGTGTTGGGAATTTTACTCTCAGGTTTGATCGCTGGTGGTTTTGGGCTCTTGGCACTTTATCGTCTGGAGGAATTGCTTAGATCTATTTCCCCCAACGCATTGCTTGACGCCGCAGGTCGTGTTGTAGACACGATGTTTGGGATTCTGGCATTATTATCACCTTTCGGTATTGCACTTGGTTGTTTTTCAACACGCAAGAAGAGACAACGCGCAGCAGTCCGTAAAGCGTCGGTATCTAAGATTTTCGATTAGTTCAACGCTGAGCGAGCGATTACTTGGTCGCAAGCCCGTTGGTTGTCAAAAAAGCCTCAACCAATCTCATTGGCTGTTTGAGCAGATACAACGTAAAGCATTCGGGCTCAGCGAAATATAAATGAACAGATAGTCCGCATGACGACTCTAAACGCCATCCGGACGATACGCGGGGTGTCGAAAAACTCTCGAAAAGGCTCAAACCGAGTATTCGCTGCGAACAACATCAAGGGCAACAATAGGAAAATCGGCCGCCACACAAAAAAAGACAATTTCTGATCAACCATAAGGGTCGTATTCATCGTCTTCTGAATTAATAGACGGTGGTGCATGATTTAAAGACTTCCTTACAACAGGACAGGCAAACGTAAGCGCCAGGGCGTCGGCTTTGTTGGGAGACGGGATGCCGCGCAGCTTCGTGCTCTTCTTGCTTTCAAGCTGGATTTTGCCTTCTGACTTCATATCAAATTGCGGCCCGATCAGATCGTCATAGAGTCCCTGATCCTCAGGTATCGCCCCGCCTTCCTTGAGCCAATCGCGCATACCGCCCCACATTTCGGCGCGTTTGTTGAAATATCCCGGACGGTTTTCGCGCCGGAACCCGCCGCCGCTTGGATGCTTTTGTTGAGGTTCAAAAGCTCGACCGAATTGCTGTGCGGCTCGGCACTTGCATGATCCTTCCGAATGCGTATGATCGCGCCCGCGTATATCATAGAACTCAGGCCAATCGCTTTGCCATCATAAACACCGGTCTCCAACACGTTCACCCTTAAGACACGCACCTTCCGGCCGGAAGGGAGCGATTGATGATGCATGTCGGGTGGCGGTGTGAGACCGGTTTGGCGTTCAAGCAGGTCTTGCGATCTCGCACTCCCGTCCTTTTTAGAGAAAATCTGCCAATCCGCACCCTCCTGAGGGGGTCTCATCCGTCGTCCCGACGCATCTCCAAAACGGAGAGCCGGAACGGCCATGACAGACAGACTTTGCGTTCGATGGACGCTCAATCCCGCGCACCCTCCCCGACCGCTGCGCCACTGCCCGGCCTGCGGGGCCGCAAAACCCTTCGCCTCAAGCGGCAAGGTCCGCCTCAACGCCAACGGCCGGAAGCTCGATGCCTGGCTGATCTACCGCTGCATCGACTGCGAGACAACCTGGCTCCGCAGGCTGCTGGACAGATGTCCCGTTCACCGGATTCCGGAGGCAGAGCTTGAAGCGATGGAGCAAAGCGCACCCGTCTGGGTCCGCAGGCACGAGTTCGACCTGACCGGTCTCAAAAAGGAAGCCCGCGCATTTGCTCCAGACGAGGATGTCCGTGTGGTCAAACCCGCGCGGCCGCCGCTTGAGGCACCGCCGGCCGCAATCGGGCTGCATCTGTGTGTGTCATCGCCGACAGGCCTCCGCCTGGACCGGTTTCTGTCTCGGGAGCTGCCAATCTCCCGCACCGGACTTCGCTCCCGGCAGGCCAATGGCGGCCTGTCGGTCGCACCGGCGGGCGGCAACGGTCTTCGACGCCAGATCCGCTCCGACATGATGATCACCCTGAGAAGCGATGCTTTTTCCAGGGAAGAATTCGCGGATATCTGCGACGCCGTTTTTTCGCCATAACAGCCCGTGCGGACGCGTGCGCCTTCGCGCGTCCGTTCCCTGGCCGTAAAGGAACCGGGCTCGTTACGGTTACCGGGCCTGACCTTTGCGGCGAGCCGTCTTTGAGGAACGGTGTTTTTGTTGTACAGGTGCTCTCCCCAAACCGGGAGCCGCATTCGGCCGGGCCATTGCGGGCACCGTTTCACTGCAGAAGACAGGGCATCGAACCAATGACCAAGACCGATCAGGACGGGCGCCTTAGGATCATGATCCTGTTTGGCGGCCGGTCCGATGAGCACGACGTATCCATCCTGTCGGCAACCAACGTTCTTGCCGCCCTGGATCGGGACAGATATGAGGCGGTGCCGGTCTATGTCGGACGCGACGGATCATGGCGGCCAAGCGACTTTGTCGATGGATCCACCTCGACGCCGGCAGACGGACCGGTCCTTCTTCCCGTGCCGGGCGGCAGGGGGTCCATTGTCAGCCTTTTCTCCGATGGCCGCACGGACGCCTTTCCTGCCGTCGATGCGATCTTTCCGGTGATGCACGGCCAGTGGGCCGAAGACGGATCGGTCCAGGGCCTTGCGGCCGTTGCCCGCATTCCCCTGATCGGGTGCGGCATTCTGGGCTCGGCCAACGCACTGGACAAAGCCATCACCAAACGCCTTTTGAACGCGGCTCATCTTCCGTCCGCCAAATCCGTGACAATCACACCGCCCAGCCCGGTTTCTTTCGAAAAGCTTGAAAAGGCACTGGGCCTTCCTTTTTTCTTGAAACCGGCGACGCAGGGCTCCTCCGTCGGCGTGGGGAAGGTCTTTGCACAAGACGACTACCGTACCGTTCTTGATCGCGGTTTTGAGTTCGACAACAAAATGATCGCGGAAGAATTCATCGACGGACGGGAGATCGAATGCGCGGTTCTGGAGAACCCGGACGGCACTTTGTTCGTTTCAACCATGGGCGAGATTGTCACCGCCGACACGCATGCCTTCTACACGTACGATGCCAAATATGTGGACGCCAACGGCGCTCAGTTACTTATACCCGCGGATATTCCCGCCGAGACATCGGAACGAATGCAATCGCTCGCTGCCGAGGCGTTTCGCGCGGTGGGCTGCGACGCCATGGCCCGCGTCGACTTCTTTTTGAAAGCGGACGGAACCATCATCCTGAACGAGTTGAACACCATCCCCGGCTTCACGAATATCAGCATGTATTCCAAAGTGATGGCCGCCAGCGGCGTCCCCTACGGCACGCTGATCGGCCGCCTTATCGAGCACGGCCTCAGCCGGTTTGAGAGGGAGGATTGACCGTTCCCGTCAAACCGTCGGACATTTCATGGAAAAGTCGGGTTCGGGATCTGGAGCAGCTAATCCGCCACGCGTTCAACAGTGTCGATCAATCTGAATTGCTGCCTGAGATATGCCGCGTAGAATCCGGCAAGTTCTGTTTCACTTTGCGTCGGAACGTCCTTATTGAAAAGTCGCTCCAGCCGATCTGCCGTCTCGTGCCATCCGGCGGCAACAGCGGCCCACGCGGTACCAGGACCGTCGGGCTGAGGCGCCCCGTCTGCAGCAATGACTTCTGCGCCGAATGTTGCAAGAAAGAGAAAATGCGTCTGGTTTTCTGCAATCGGCGACACCTCAAAACGCATACCGCCCGTACCCTGATATCGACCCGAAGGCTCATCGATATCAATGAAGTGGAGATCAGCAAAGTCTGAGATCGTATTGTGCCAATGGTGGTGAAATGGGCCGCCGCGTCTCAGCTCGAAGGCTGTCGGCGGCACGATCCACCACCGGGACAGCCCGTCTTTTGTGCTGATTGCCTGCCAGACGTCACTGACCGGAGCCTCAAGAATTCTCGTGAAGACCAGCGCGTGTTTTGCGGGAACCCGGGCGACCCGATCGAGTTTGATAATCGAGGTATGATGCATTGAGAGGCTTCTCCTGAGACGCTGCACCAGGGTATGGATCCATGAATCGATTCATAATATTTTAGGCCAGTTTATAGGTCATCGAGTAATTTGTGACTGCTTCCCGTGATCTCCACAAAGGCGGACACTTCCGGTTCGAGCAATCAGAAGGAGAAGCAATCATGATGTACCATGCCGGATTGGACCTTGCGTTGGAAACAACAGCACTCTGTGTCGTTGACATCACCCCGGACTGCGGGATTATGCGGCTCGGCAGGCCGTTGCATGCCGGCACGACGAATAACTCGTTATCGATGAAATCGGAATGCCATTGACGGGCCTTACCGTCCGGCATTACCACAACCACGTTCAGACTGCCCAGTTGAGCCCAACACCAGTTTGCCGCAATCTTCCATTTGGATGTCGGCAACGGGCAAACGAACCTGAAACCCGCGCAAAAAATGCCGCGACTTGACGAAACCATCCCGGGCAAATAAGCATAAGGTTCATATTGTCTGTAGCGTCGTTTTTCGGCGAACTCTTAATGAACTCATTTGAATTGCTTGCCGTTTTTCAGTCAGAAGAACGCGCTGTGCAGCAGGCGCTTCTGGCACACGGCGCAGCTCGATCCAATCCGCACAACGAACACATAAAGCATCTGGCCCCTTTTTTCGCGACGTCGCGACATTGCCGGACGCTGAGTTGTGCGATTCCCTTTCAAAACATCTTGAGGCAGGCATAGATCCTGATATCACGTCGCCGAAAAGCGAATTCACTGCGTTCCGAGTATGTTTCATCGAGGGCAAGACGGCCGCTATGCGCCTGCTGCTCAAGGCCGGCGCGAAGACCACGTGGACTGAAGATCAGGTTGCGATTGCGGTTGGCGAAACACCAGAGTCACCCTCTATGGGGAATGAGGACGCGTTTCTGTTTGCATGTCGCGTCGGTAATCTTGAGGCCGCGCGCACCTACTGTCCATATTCTGAAGCAGGTCGAGAAAAAGACTCAAAGGCAGTCTTTGAAGCCATCAGAGCGCACGCGACCGAGGTGGTTGCCTGGCTTATGGATACGGACTTTGATCCCAACGCCGTCAATGACTGCGGTTGGAGCGCTTTAGAGCTTGCCACGGACGATAACGACACCGGCATTGCAGAAGTTCTTCTTGCCGCTGGCGCGGACGCGCTGGGATCGCCGGAAAAGGAGCACCTCTCTCCTGTCGCAAATGCTGTATCTGAAAGGATGCGCACTCTGTTTGTGCGTTTTGGCATCAGCCCGGCCCGGTTTGAGTACGCGACAAATCCAGAAGACACTCCTCTTACTTTCTTGGCGGAAAAGATACTGACCCAAGAGGCATTTGATGCCAACCGCTGTTCGAGAGAAGGAAGCAAGAACCCCGAAAGGTTCCTACCTGACTTCTGGTACGAGCAAATGCGCACCGGGCGCTCTTCTGCTCCTCGATCCATCTCATATGAGATGGATCGAACAAAGCCGGTGTGGTCATTCAACCGGTTCGGACGCACCGTCACGCCCCTACCTGACGGTCGCCTGATCCTGATCGGAGGCGAGCACGAGGATCATTATCATCCGAATTTCTGCATCTATTCCGATGTCACCGTGCTCGATGGCAGAGGTCGTGTTGAACATTTTATATATCCTGACGATATGTTCCCACCGATCGACCATCACGCCGCGACGGTGATGGGAGATTCGATTTGGATAATCGGCGCACTTGGCTATCCGGAGCGGCGCCGGGATGGTGCAACCCAGGTTCTACGGTTGGACCTGAATGACTTCTCGATTCAGCCGGTTGAGACGACAGGCGAGATGCCGGGCTGGATACACGGTCACCGGGCGATAGCGGATGGTACCAAGATCAACATAGCCGGCGGAAGGATTGAACCAAGCTACCATTTCAACGAATCAACATTCCAGCTGGAGACGAATAGCCTCATCTGGCAAAAGATTTACGATGCGTAATCAGAATCGCATCCGACGACTGTATTTGCCTCTGCTGAGCCGTGCCGGCATGCGCATGCACCCTCCTCGGTCAGAGGATTCGCTTGCAATTCTTTGCGCCCCGCGCAAGGGTTGCAGTCGGCAACGGCATCAAGTTTGGTCGGGATTCGTTTCCCTTTCAAGGCCGGGGTTACCCCGGCACGATTTAAGCTGCAGTATTGCATGGCAAGGCAGGCCGGTTGCTTTCAGCAACGTCATGCCTCGTCCTTCACGAAGAGCAGGTTGATGCCGCTGCCATCCATACTGCGCCTACCCGATTAGACCTTTATCTGACAAAATGGGGGAGAACGGAATTTCAGACGAACCACCCGGTTTCGCCGAAGCACAGGACGAATGGTCTCCGGGATATGAGCCATCGCTATTCCCGATGGCACGACATCTGGCAGACGCCATAGCCGGAACGCCCCTGGACACGAACGCGATCCGGCGCGCAATCGTCGCGTATCTGGGTCCGGGCGCAGATCATCTCGCCTGGCAACTCGAAGACGCCGTCGCGGCAAGGTGGTCGCGCGCCTATCTGCCCTCAACAGATGAGTTGACGCAAATCTTCGTGCACGAAGATGCGTTCTTCGAATTTGTTATGTCGGCGTGGGGACGTGGCGATTCGTCTCCGGAGGTAGGGCTAAGACCACCGAAGATGGCGCCCACGCCCGCTTTCGCCACACTTGATCTGCCGCAATGGCCGACGCCCCAGGCGATGGCCGAAGCGCTCTGCCTGACATCCCGGGAATTGATCTGGCTCGCTGATGTTGACGGTCGTGCCGCGCGTTGCCGAAGGCAATCGGCGCGACACTATCACATCACGTCCATCCGCAAGCGCAACGGCGGACATCGGCTGATTGAAGCGCCAAAGCAACGCCTGAGGACCATCCAGCGCGAAATCCTGACCGAAATCCTCAACCAGATTGAGCCTAACCCTGCCGCAGCCGCTTACTCAAAGGGCCGGTCTGTCATTGACAGCGCCGCAAAACATGCCGGTGAGCGCGTGGTCCTGACACTCGATCTGCGACGGTTCTTCCAGTCGATTCCAGCCCGCAGGGTTCGGGTCCTGTTCCGCTGCCTCGGCTATCCTTTGCCGGTTGCGCGCCTCCTCACCGGCCTGACCACCACGCGCACTTACGTTCAAGTTGCAACCTCAGAAGACCGGATGCGACTCCGCGTTCCGCACCTACCACAGGGCGCTCCGACATCTCCGGCGCTCGCCAACCTTTGCGCCGGGCGGTTGGATCGACGGCTAAACGGGTTGGCGCGACGTCTTGGTGCAAACTATACGCGCTATGCCGATGATCTTGCCTTTTCAGGAGATGGCATTCTAAAGAAGCCTTGGCTCCGTCACCTGATCTCGAATATTGCTGCTGACGAAGGATTTGCGATTGCCACCGAAAAGTCCAGGCTCATGGACGCTTCGCACCGCCAGACAGTCACCGGGATTGTTGTCAATCGGTATGTCAACTTGCGCCGCTCAGAGTTCGATCGTCTCAAGGCGATCCTGACCAACTGTGTCCGCCACGGTCCGGCAAGCCAGAACCATGCGGGACACCCGGCCTTTCAGCAGCATCTGGATGGACGAGTGACCTGGCTTGAGAGGCTCAACCCGCAGCGTGGCGCAAAGCTGCGTGCGCTATTCAATCGCATCGATTGGCGAGATCTTGATCTCTCTGTTTAGAACGTGTCTTGTTTATGTTGAACCGATTTTCCGCCATCAAATGATCCAAGCCAATCCAGATTTGCCTGGCTCTGTGCGGTTGGCATCTGCTTGGCGATATCGATAAAGGCCCGCAGTCGCCGCGTCATCAGCTTCTTGCTTCGGTAGTTCAATGAATAGCGCGGCAGCGGCGGAATCCCGACCTGCATACCAGCGGTGCCGGTTTATTTAACAACTCTGATTTGATCAGATAAGAACGAAGCCTCTGTTACCCCGCGCATCGATCATATTACCACAAGACCAATGGAGCCGCTCAAACATATCGCGCGACGTTCAAGGCATCGGCCACAGGGTCAAAAGTCCCGGCACACCGTTGGGCGATCCCGGTTGGGTTTTGCAGGTCAGGCGTGGATAGTTATCCGGATCGTTCTGAAACAGGCAGAACATCTCCCGCCCGTCTAATTCTCCTGCCAGCGGCGAGGCGCCTTCTCTCAAGCTGGGGTTCTTTGCAAGCCATCCCTTGCCGATTGTCTTTGACGTGAGGAACAACCGCTCACCATCGGCGGAAAGACTCGCATGCCCGCTGATGAATGTACTCGAATCGTCAGCCACCCGCCCGACAATTTCATAACGTCCCGCAAAATAGCCCATCGGCGGCAGGTCGACCGCGAAAGCGGCGGCTGACGAACCAAGACATGTGAACAGGGCAACAACAGCTGATTTCATTAATCCGACTCCGAACGCAGAACGTTTCAATCACCGCATTTCCGCGCCACAAAGAACCCGTACCCGAAAAAGTTCGAGAAACGCACATAGAGACTGATTTCCGCCTGCTCTCCCGCCACAAATGAATGGACCAGGTCCGACCCTTCATGTTTGCGAAGAAGTGCTTCAAGCCGGGTCTGCATGGGGCGATAATAGTTGTCGATCCAGCAGCCTTCCGGCAGGACAAAATAACCGACCGGCGTGTAACCATGCCGCTCCAGCAGCGCCATTTTTGCAGACGCTGTATCGACTTCGGAGTATTCTTTCATCCAGTGATCGGTCAGTTCCGATGGCCGCTTGTCCGTGAGCCAGATCAGTTCGGACACCGCAAGGATGCCGCCCGGTTTCAGAAACCGGCGTCAGGTCCGAATGCCTGTTTCAAACCCGATATTATAGATCGCCCCTTCCGACCAGATCGCATCCAGCGACGCGGGCGTAAATGACAGCGCATCCATCGATACTGCAAGCGGTGTGATCCGTTCGGCAACGCCTTCGGCAGCAGCCCGCTTCTGAAGTTCCTGCAGAAACTCAGGCAGAAAATCCACCGCCGTGATATCCGCATCAAGCGCCTTCGCCAGCGCGAACGTCGACGCACCGGTGCCACAGCCGATATCGGCGATTTTCAGAGTTTTCCGATCCGAAAGCCCGGACAAGCCGATCGCCAGCTGGGTTTCGGCCACGCCGCCCGGCCCCTGCCGCACAGCCGGCTTGTGGAGAGCTGTCAGAAGATCCATTTCATTCATGATAGTATCCGTAAGAGACCGGATTTGTCAGGTCTTTCATCCTCTCCGGCCGGATTGCTTCTCACTCGCTCTCCCGAAAAAGCACTTCTATATTATGCCCGTCCGGATCAAGAACAAAGGCCGCAAAATAGCCGGGTCCGTAATGGCCGCGATATCCCGGCTTACCGTTGCAAACCCCACCGCCCGACACAGCGTCCGCATGGGCTTTCTCAACACCTTGTTTATCACGCGCCGTAAAGCAGATATGAAGTTTCGGCGTGGTCGGTGAACCTTGCGTCAGAAGAAACCGGACAATATCCCCGGTCCCGAAGCCGGCCGCCCTGCCCGCCTCATCGAAGAAGATTTCCCGTGCGCCGACAGCGACGCAAACCGGTTCGTAAAACCGTCTTGCAGCGTCGATATCTGCGACAGAGAATTCAACATGGTCAAACATGGCTGATTATCCTCAAGTGCGGGATTGCACCGAGGGTTGTATCAGTGGAATGAGACAATAAGAAGCGGAAGGAACTGACACGATGATCGTTGGTCAATGCAACTGCGGTGCGGTGTCCTTTAAGATAACGGCGGACCCTTCGGAGATAATCATCTGCCGCAGGTATTCCGGCAACAACGGAGTTGCCGTCATTATCGTCGACAGGAGCAATTTCCAATGGCTCTGCGGCGAGGCAGATATTCAAACCTGGAAGAAAAAACCGGATGCTGACTGGCGGGCTTTCTTCTGTCGCACCTGCGGGTCCGCCCTGCCCGGACCGAATGACGATACGCGCATGTTCGTACCTGCGGGATTGATGACACACGACAGCGTGACCCTAAAAGTCGCTCATCACATCTGGGTCAGCTCGAAAGCCGGCTGGGATGAAATCGGCGATGACGGCGAGCAGCATGTTGATGCGTTTGCAGGATAATAACGACTTGCCCGACTGCGCATGCAGGGTATCTGCTGAAGCTCGATACAACGGACCGTCACCGGACATGGCGTCGAGACGTGTCGCGGACTGGGCGGCGCAAATTGGCCCGCAGCAAGACCGCTGACTGCTTGAATTCGAACTTCTAAAATGCCCGTCCCGCCCCGGAATGAAACAGGAATCCGTCGATCAGCCTTCCGACGCGGGCCTTTCCACGGCAACCAACTCAACTGTGTTGCCGTTATCATCATTGACGAACAGACCTCTCCATCCCACCCTATCGATATCTTCTATGCCCGGTTCGAGGCCCCAAAAGGGGCGCCGTCGAGTTCTTCAGGCTCGACGGCGCGTTGCACTCTGTGTCCACGCCTTTAGCAGCGGTCAGTTGAACCATGCATCGACGGTCGATGCGTTATCCGCCACCCACTTCTTGGCGAATTCGGAAGGATCCTGCTTTTCAACCGCCAGTGCATAGGTCATGGCCGAAAGCATATCCGTGTCCAGTTTTACCTTAGCCAAGGCAGCGGCTACTTCGGGCTGATCCTGTTCCAGCGACGTCGCGTAGCTGACATTCAGCGTCGCGTCGTCCCAGGCAACGCCCGCAGTCGACTTTTCGAACCAACCCGGAGTCGGTCCGGGGGGCACGATGATCCACTGGCTCGGATCGTGTTCGGGCTCTTTCAGGAGCACAAGTTCATGGGCGGTAAAGATGTGGTGTGGTGAGTAGCAGAAAAAGACGATGTTCTTGTCGTCTTTGATCGCTACGTTGATTTCCTCATGGGCGGGCGCTTCTTCCATCTTTCTGAGGGTCATCGTCTTGTCGTAACCATAGGATCTGGCCCGTACTTCCTCTATCGGCGTCGATCCCCAGCCGTCCGCACCGATCCAGACTTCGCCTCGGCCGTCGCCGTTGGTGTCGAAATTCCTGGCCATATCAGGCTTGCTGAGATCCTTCAGCTCCGCGATGCCGGTCCGCTCCACGGTGCCTTTCGTCGTACACATCCCTTGCGTTCCGACGGCACCGTTGTGATGCATTTTCACGGTTTTCTTGCCGTCGACAAACTCACGCTTGAGATGATCGATGTTCGGCAGCCAGGCTTCGGGATGCACATGCATCGTGCCCGCATCCATCGCCTTGAACACATCCGTATTGGACCCTTCCTTCAATTCGACCTCAACGCCGAGCTTGTCTTCGAGGGCAACTTTCAGAACATGCGCGGTCGCCTGGACCGACGGCCAGTTGGGAACACCGATCACGACGTCCGCGGCCAGCGCCGCCGACCCGCCGGACGACATCGCCACAGCAGCACACAGCATCACAAGCCTGTTCGCGCGTAATTCGTTTGATTTCATATCGAACTCCTCCCTCAAAAACTGCATCGATCAACGATGTGACCCGGATCTGAGCCGATACCGTCAATCGGTTTCAGGCGTTGACTCTCAATTATAATACCACAGCCACCGGATCGCCACTGGGAGCACCCTGAACGGGCACAAAGTCGTTTGACCGCAACAAACGGCTCCGCATCCATCCAAAAGTGCGCTGACATCCATGTGCCTATCCTTATGCATGCGTTAGCAAATTGTGAGTGCCAAAGCCGATGATCGGGGGATACCAGCGCAGGAGCACGATGCCCGCCCGCCGGGAGGGAGACTGCGGTGGATCAAACACATTATCACAGCACCCTGGGACCGGATTCTTCGCCGGCCAATCAACGGGCAACCAGGGGTAGCGAAATCCTTATCACGGCGCCGCTCTCGCTGGGTTCAATCGTCAACTCACCATTGTGATTTTCAACCACCCGTACAGCGATCGGCAAGCCCAACCCGCTGCCCGGCCCTGTACCGGCCTGGCTGAAACGCCCAAGGGCCGCCAGTTGATCGTCCGGATCAATGCCCACCCCATTATCTGCGAAGGTCAGCACTGCCCGGTTACTTAAAGCAAGCGCGGTCACATCGATTTTCGTGACATCCGGACCGCCATGGACGATTGAATTCGTCAACAGATTGAGAAGCGCTTCCCGCAGCATAAGGTCGTCGCCCCAGATTTCCAGAGGTCGATCCTCATGTTTGAACGAGACAGTGATGTCTCTGTCGGCGATCTGATTTCGAAACCGTTCGATGACGGCTTTCAGCAGCGCATTCATATCAAGAACCGAACCGCCGATTTCGAGATCGGTTTCCTTTGCCCGTTCGAACGACAGCAATTGGTTCGTAAGATGTGTGGCATCACGGGCCGCGGCGACGAGTTCGGCGCTTCGTTTTTTTGTTTCCCGATCCGACGGCGCGCTTTCAACCGCCTCCGCCAATGCAAGAACCCCGGCGATCGGGTTGCGCAACTGATGCGCGGCATTGGAGATGAACTCGTCCTTGGAACTGATCCGCCGCGAGACCCGGTCAAGCAGAGAATTCAGTGTCGCAACGATGCCCCTGACTTCCTCCGGCACAGGACGCCGGATCGGTTCCAGTTCTCCGGACGTCCGTCGGGCAATCGCATCCTGCAAATCAAGCAGCGGGCGCAAACCCCGGCCGACGCCGAACCATACGATCAGTCCGACCGATAGGAGCAACAGCACGATAACCGCTATGGCCCGGGCTGCGACATCGCGAATAAAGGCGTTGCGGACCTGCATATCCTGCCACACCGTCGTGCTGTACAGGCCCGAAATGCCGTCGACAGAGGCCGCATCCTGAAACCTGAGGACGCGGACTTCCCGTCCCTTGTAGACGGCATCATAAAAGAGAGGCTCCTTCAGTTCCGAGGGTGTCTGGGCCGGGGGCACAGGTGGTGTCGCGTAGCCGGTGACGAAAACGCCGTCCGGCGCAAAGACATGGTAAAACAGCTCCCCGCCCGACGTGTCGCTGATCAGTCTTCGGGTCGCCGGGCTGAGTGCATCGCCACCTGAGATGGCAATATCGCGCGCAATCGCCAGAGCAGCAGACAACAGACCCCGGTCAAAAATCTCTTCGGCCCGATTGGTGGTGTTATAGAACTGCCACGCGGCAGCGGACACCGAGATCAGCAAAAGCGGTGTCAGAATGATCAGGATCAGCCGGGTGCGAAGAGATTGCGGCTTCATTCATCCGCCTCGTAGAGAAGCTGATAGCCCAGGCCGCGCTGCGCCTTAACCGTCACGCCGTAGGGTTTCAGCCGCGCCCGAACGCGCGAAACATAAACCTCAATAACTCTTTCCTCAACGTCCGCGCCAACGCCGTAGGCGTAATCGAGCAGCGCCGTTTTGGAGACTAGTCTGCCGTTGGCCGACAGCAGGCATTCGAAGACTGAGAGCTCCCGGCGCGGTACTTCAAGCGGCTGATCGCCTGCAAAAAGCTGCCGCGATGCCGGATCAAAGCGCAAAGGACCGATATCCTGTGTGAGGCGCTGGGGCACCGACCGCCGGCGCGACAGCGCCCGCACACGGGCTTCAAGCTCGGCCATCTCGAACGGTTTGATCAGATAATCGTCCGCCCCCGCATCGAGCCCGATGACGCGATCTTCCGTTTCCGTCCTGGCGGTGAGCAGAATGATCGGGCGGGGATCCTCCCTGGATCTCAAGGTCCTCAGAAGGCTCAGGCCGTCCATCCCCGGCAGATTGATATCCAGAATGATAAGATCCGAATTATCGTCGCTCAAAAAGGCGGCCGCTTCATTGCCATCGTGAATCACATCCACGGCATGGCCTGCATCTTCAAGACGATAGGCGATGCCTTTGGCCAGTCCGACATTGTCTTCAACAAGTGTGATGCGCATGTTTTTTTCGCCGGCGAAAGTTTCATGCAAGGTTCGCAGGTCAGATTTGAAACATCAACCGGGCAAGGACGGTTCGGTGAATCAATTTGGCCCCTTCTGGGAGGACGGGGTCGTATTCGAGGGAGGAATACATGTCCTTATCAAAATGCACCCGTGGTGTAACGATCGGTCTTGCGACCGTCGCTGCTGCCGCACTTTCGTTTCCGGCACAGGCGGAGGGGCTCGACCTTGCCGGCAAAACGGTTGAATGGATCATTCCGTTTTCCGAAACCGGCGGATCGGCAAAGTGGGCAAATTTCTATGCGCCGCTTCTGTCCGAAGCCCTGCCCGGTCAGCCGACCGTTGTCGTGAAGTTCATGCCCGGTGCCGGGTCCACCAAAGGTGCGAACTTCTTCCAAGACCAGAAATATGACGACGGCACGCTGATATTCGGCTCCTCCGGATCCACTCAGTTCCCGTTCCTTCTGGGCGATCCGCGCGTCAAATATAATTATGGCGACTGGAATGTCGTGCTTGCATCCGGCACCGGCGGGGTTGCCTATCTGCCGCCGGACATGGCATCGAAAATGAACGGAAATGATGCCTCAGGCCTTCAGAGCGAAGAGTTCATCTATGGTTCGCAAGGCGCAACACGGCTTGATCTTGTGCCGCTGCTTGCGTGGGAAATGCTGGGCCTGAATGTTGAACCGGTCTTCGGCATCAAAGGTCGGGGCGATGGCCGCCTGATGTTTGAGCGCGGGGAAGCGAACATCGATTACCAGACTTCTTCATCTTATCTCAAGGGCGTGACGCCGCTGGTCGAAGCGGGCACGGCCGTGCCAATGATGAGCTGGGGCGCTTTGGACGATTCGGGCAATATTGTCCGCGACCCGACCTTCCCCGACATGCCGACTTTCAAGGAAGTCTGTGAAGCGACAGCAGGCTGTGAGACATCCGGCGAAAAGTGGGACGCATGGAAAGCCTTCTTCATTGCAGGCTTCCCCGCACAGAAAATGGTGTTTCTGCCGAACGGTGCACCGGACGATGCGGTTGCGACCTACAGCGCCGCTTTTGAAGCGGTCAAAGCCCGCCCGGATTTTGCTGAGATCTCCGGTGCGCGCCTTGGCAAATATCCGCAAATGACCGGTGACAAGGCACAATCCGCATTGAAAAGCGGCACTGAAGTGCCCCAAGCGGCAAAAGACTTTGTCGTCGGCTGGCTGCAGGAACGCTACGGCGTATCGCTGAAGTAAGCCCAACTCCGGAGCGCTCCGCCTCCCGCGGCGGGGCGCCTTTTTAAGCGACGCGGGGGATCAACTCATGGATATCATCGCAACCGCCCTGCCGGCACTCGGCGGAGCGTGGGCACTGATTTTGCAACCTGTCGTGCTCGGCTATCTGGTGCTGGGCGTCGTGATGGGGCTCGCAATCGGCGTCTTTCCCGGCCTTGGCGGTATTGCCGGCCTTTCGCTTCTGCTGCCTTTCATGTTCGGCATGGACCCGATCCTCGGACTTGCCCTGATGGTCGGCATGGTGGCGGTGGTTCCCACATCGGATACGTTCGCCTCGGTCCTGATGGGTATTCCCGGATCGTCCGCCTCGCAGGCAACCGTGCTCGACGGTTTCCCTTTAGCCAAGAAAGGCCAGGCTGCAAGAGCCCTGTCCGCCGCATTTGCCTCCTCGTTGTTCGGTGGCCTGGTGGGTGCAAGCTTCCTGACAATTTTCATCCTGATTGCCCGCCCCATCGTATTGGAATTCCGCACGCCGGAACTTCTGATGATCACGATCTTCGGTCTCTCGATGGTGGGCATTCTCGCAGGTCGTGTTGCGCTCAAGGGCCTCGTCGCGGCGGGTCTTGGGATGCTGATCGGCACAATCGGCGAAGGCGCCTCCTCCGGCGACCTCAGGATGTCATCCTACGACTATCCCTATCTGACCGACGGACTGAAGCTTGTCATAGTCGGTCTTGGAATTTTCGCGGTCCCGGAGATCATCGCCCTTCTCCGGCACGACCGGGCCATTGCCAAGGAGCAGGCTCTGGGCGCGGGCTGGTTCGATGGGGTGCGCGACTGGTTTGCCAATATCTGGCTGTCGGTCCGCTGCTCGATCATCGGCGTGGTTGTCGGTGTCATTCCCGGGCTTGGCGGCTCTGTTGTGGACTGGATTGCCTACGGGCACGCCGTTCAAACGACAAAAGACAAATCGCAGTTCGGCAAGGGCGAAGTGCGGGGTGTGATCGGGCCGGAAAGCTCCAACAATGCCAAGGAAGGCGGCGGCCTGGTGCCGACGCTTCTCTTCGGCATCCCCGGCTCCGGCTCCATGGCCATCTTTATCGGCGCGATCGCGCTGCTCGGATCCGGCCAGATAGAAGTCGGCCCCGCCATGCTCAAAAACAATCTCGATATCACCTATTCGATTGTCTGGCTGCTGGCGCTGGCCAATGTGGTGGGCACGCTGATCTGTATCGCCGCATCGGGCGGTATTGCCAAGCTCACAACCATCCGGTTCGTGCTCCTGGCACCCTTCCTGTTCATGATCATCAGCTTCGCGGCCTTTCAGTCCGGCCAGAACCTGATGGATCTGGTCGCCCTGTTCGGCATCGGCTTTCTGGGCATCATGATGCGCCGGTTCGACTGGTCGCGCCCTGCGTTCCTGATCGGCTTCGTGCTCTCCAATCCGGCAGAAACCTATGCCAACCAGGCCCTCCAGATCGCCCAATCGCGCTTTCGCAAAGGGATTGAGGACGGGCTGGAATATATCTTCTCGCCCATCGTCATTGTGCTTCTGATCATCACGGTCCTGTCGATCGTGATCGGCCTCAGGCAATCCAAGAGCATTCTTGCGGAGGGAGATGTGCAGTCCGGTTCCAAACGGGCGCCGTTTGTCTTCCTGCTCGTGATCACGGCCTACATCGCCTACGCATTCTATGATGCGGCCTCCATACCGGCCTTCAGCCGTGACCGCACCTTCCCGATGTTCATTGCTGGTGTGTGCCTCGTCGGATGTGCGGTCCTCATCATCAGAATGATGATGCAACAGGAAACGGCTCCGATCTTTGCCGACCGGGAAGTCACCGGCGATGATGCGCATGCCGCTCACAGCCTGTGGTCAACCCTCGCATGGTTTGCAGGACTTTTAATTCTGACGTCGCTGCTTGGTTTCATCCTCGCGCTCGCTCTCTTCCTGTTTGCCTTCCTGAAAGCACGCGCACGGCTCAGCAACGGACAGGCAGCCCTCTACACCGCCTGCGGGATCACCTTCATGTGCATGATGGCTTGGCTCTTAAATCGCGACTTCCCGCCGGGGTTGCTTCAGGAATTCGCCAGACTTCCCTGGCCGCTGACATGACCCAGACAGCCATTCCTTATCTGTTCATGCGCGGAGGCACCTCACGCGGTCCCTATCTGAACCGTGCCGATCTGCCGGAAGATCTTGAAACGCTGGCCGAGGTGCTGATTGCGATTGTCGGGTCCGGGCATCCGAACAATATTGACGGAATTGGCGGCGGCGCGGCGGTGACGACAAAAGTCGCTATGCTGTCAAAATCGGACGACCTCTGGGCCGACATCGACTATTTCTTTGCTCAGGTCAGCGTCGAAGACAGGCTGGTTGATTTTAAGCCGACCTGCGGCAACATCCTGTCCGGCGTCGGCCCGGCCGCTCTTGAAATGGGCCTCATGGATACCTGCGCACACGAAACAAAGGTCAGAATTCGGGCGGTCAATACCGAGGCCAAGGTTCTTTCCATCGTGCAGACACCCGATGGCGATGTCAGCTATCAGGGCTCCGCTCGGATTGACGGCGTACCGGGAATGGCGGCCCCGGTCTCCCTGCAGTTCATGGACACGATCGGCAGCGTGACCGGAGCATTCCTGCCAACCGGCAATCCGACCGATGTCATTGACGGCATCACCATCACCTGTATGGATGTCGCGATGCCGATGGTGATTGCCCGTGCCAACGCTTTCGGATTGACCGGTTACGAAAGCGCCGCCGAGCTCGATGAGAACACCGCGTTTTATGGGCGCATGGAAGCCGTGCGCCGGAAGGCCGGGGAAATGATGGGCATGGGCGATGTGTCCCGATCGGTGACCCCGAAATTCGGTCTGCTGGCCCCGGCACAGAAAGATGCCACCATCGCAGCGCGCTATTTCATGCCCTGGAAATGCCATCCGACAATGGCCGTCACCGGCGCGCAATGTCTCGCCTCCTGTGTGCTTGCACCGGGAACCGTTGCCGCCGGACTGGCCCGGCTGCCGAATGAAACCCCGGCCAACATCATCCTGGAACACGCCTCGGGCGTAATTGCGGTGCTGGTCGATTATGAGAATGGCGCGGACGGATTTTCCATAAAATCCGCCGGGCTGGTGCGAACCGCGCGCAAGCTCGCCGCCGGAAATGTATTTATTCCGCCGGAAATCTGGAAAGGCAATTGATCTTTCGATTTTTTAGTATACATTAGTATACAATATTAAGGAGATGATCCCATGACCGATTCATTTCAGGAATGTATACTCGCCGCCCGCACGGAACTAAGCGTCGCCCGTCAATTGCTTCAGGACGAGATTTCCACCTATCCCGGCCCTGTTTCCGGCTGCGATGCGCAGTTCAATCACCTGCTGGCCGAGCGAAAGAAAGTGCTGGCGGCCATACGCGCGCTGGATCAGATCGTGTTTGTGCCCACACCCCGCATGCTGACTCCCGATACACGTCTTGAAAGCCGATGAAAGTCCACATTCTTGACGACTGGTTCGATACCCTGCGCACCCTGCCCTGTTTTGCGAAACTGGAGAGTCACACGGTCACGGTCTGGACGGATCACGAGCCGGACCCGACCGCCCTTGCCCGCCGGGTCGGCGAAGCCGAAGCGCTGGTGCTCTTTCGGGAACGGACGCGCATTGGCGCGGACCTGCTGGCGCAGTTACCTAACCTGAAACTGATTTCCCAGCGGAGCGTCTATCCGCATATTGATGTCGACGCCTGCACACAAAACGACGTGCTGCTCTGCTCCAACATGCATTCAGACACGCCCTCTTATGCCGCCGCCGAACATACGCTTGCATTGATTCTTGCGAGCTATCGGCAAATCCCTGAGCAGGTCACCTCTCTGAAAGCCGGGCATTGGCAGGCCGGTGTCGGACGCACGCTGAGAGGCCGCACGCTGGGGCTTTACGGCTATGGCCGTATCGGCGGCGCAGTCGCGGCCTATGCCAAAGCGCTCGGCATGACGGTTCAATGGTGGTCATCCGTGGAAGGACGTGCCCGTGCACAAAGCGACGGAGAAGCCGTAGCCCCGTCGCGGGAGCAGTTCTTCGCCACCTCCGATATTGTCAGCATCCATGTCCGCCTGAAACCCGCCACGCGCGGCCTTATCACGGCTGCCGACCTTCAGGCTATGCGCCCGCGCAGCCTGTTTGTGAACACATCGCGGTCCGGTCTCGTTGAAAACGGTGCTTTGGAGGCGGAAATTGCCCAATCGCGCATCTTTGCTGCCATCGATGTTTTTGACGAAGAGCCCTTGCACGACACGGAGCATCCGCTGCTGACCCATCCCAACGTTCTGGCCACCCCGCATATCGGCTATGTCACCGAGGATGAGTTCGACCTGCAGTTTTCCGACATTTTTGACCAGATAAACGCCTACGCAAACAGCGCACCGATCCACATGATCAACGAAGACGTCTGGATACGATCATCATGAGTAAAATCATCATCGCCGGCTCCGGCAACGCGGCCCTGTCGGCCGGTATCGCAGCGCTTGAAAAAGGCGCTGATGTGCTGATGCTTGAAAAAGCGGGAGAACCGCTGGCCGGCGGCAACACCAAATATACTGCCGGTGCGATGCGCTTTGCCTATAATTCCGGCAAAGACCTTGTTCCGCTTCTGAAAGATCCGGACGATCCCCGGCTCGCCCGCACCGATTTTGGCAGCTACACAGCGGAAAAATTCACCGCCGACCTGTTAGGATTCAATGACGGTCGGCCCTTGAGCCCGGAACAGCAGGTGCTGGTCGGCGAAAGCTACGATACGCTCAAATGGCTGGCATCGCACGATGTCAAATTCGAGCCGATCTATGCCCGGCAGAGTTTTGAAAAGGACGGCCGCTACGTCTTCTGGGGCGGCCTCACCCTGTCGGCGGAGAATGAGGGGGTCGGACTGTTCGATCAGGAACTGGCGGCCTTTAAAAAGCTCGGCGGCGAAATCAGATACGAAACCGCCGTCACGCAGTTGCTCTCCGACAACGGGCGCGTCGCTGGCGTCATGACCGGAAGCGGCGAGAAAATTGCGGCCGATGCCGTCATTCTCGCCTGCGGAGGATTTGAGGCGAGCGAGCAATTGCGGATCAAGCATATCGGTCCGCACTGGGACAAGGCAAAAGTCCGCGGCACGCCGCACAATACCGGCGACGGGCTGGCAATGGCAGAAGCGCTTGGCGCGCAAAGCCACGGCTTTTATGCCGGATGCCATGCAACCCCGATGGATCTTCATATGGCGGAGTACGGCAATCTGGCTCTGCCGCCGAAAGAGCGCAAAAACTATCGCAAGATCTGCTATTTCCTCGGCGTGATGCTCAATGCTGACGGAAAGCGTTTCGTCGATGAAGGCATCAATTTCCGCAACTACACCTACGCCCAGTTCGGCGCTGCGATCTTGGAACAGTCCGGACAATTCGCCTGGCAGGTTTTTGACGCCAAGGTCTTCGATCTGCTTTACGGGGAATACACGTTTCACGATGCACATTTTGTGGAGGCGGACAGTCTTGAGGCACTGGTCGATCAGCTTGAAGGTGTCGACCGGGACGCCGCCCTGCAAACGCTGAGAACATATAACAACGCCGTCAACAAGACCGTGCCTTTCGACCCGACGATCCTTGACGGCAAAGGCACCAGCGGGCTGACACCGGAAAAGTCCAACTGGGCGCAAAAGCTGGATCAGGGCCCTTACCGCGCTTATCCGGTTACCGGCGGCATCACCTTCACCTATGGCGGCCTCAAGGTCGATGACAATGGCGCAGTTCTGTCAACCAATAACAGACCGATTAAGGGTCTCTACGCCTGCGGCGAGTTGGTCGGCGGCGTTTTCTTTAACGGTTATCCCGGCGGTTCCGGCCTGACATCGGGCGCCGTCTTCGGCAGAAGGGCCGGCTATGGCGCGGCGGCCCTGCATGACGAGCCTGTTCGCCCGTAATTCGTTTGATTTTCTGTCGGACTTCTTCCTCGAAAATCGCATCGATCAACGATCATGACCCGGATCCGAACCGACACCGTCCATCGGTTTCCGATGCAGACCGCTGACATAAAGCAGCACCTCAGTTCTCTCTCAGCGCATGCGCGATCTGATCCTGCAGGGGCTTGACTAGATACGAAAGCACGGTGCGTTCGCCGGTCTGGATAAAACTCTCGACCGGCATGCCGGGGATCAGGATCTGGCCGTTGAGCTTTTCAAGTTCGGTGTCGGGAATAAACAAGCGGGCGGTGTAGAATGTCTCGCCTGTCGCATCGTCCCGTGCAAGGTCGGCTGAGATACTGGTGACTTTTGCAGTCAACTCCGGCGTAGTGCGCTGATCAAGCGCAGCCATGCGCACAACGGCGCTCTGCCCCTGTTGGATCTGATCGACATCGGTCGGCAGAACCCGGGCTTCAACGATCAGTTCCACATCTTCGGGAACAATCAACATCAGAAGATCAGCCGGCGAGATCACACCGCCGATCGTGTGAACGTTGAGCTGATGCACATTGCCGGATCGCGGTGCCCGGATCTCGATCCGCTTCATCCGGTCTTCAGCCGTGATCTTCTGCTCGACAAGTTCAGCAATTTCCGCCCTGATTTCCTGCAGGGACTGAAGCACGTCCTCCCGGAATTCATCGTCAATCTGAATGATCTGTATTTTCCGTTCGCTGATCGCCTCTTTTGCCCTTGCGATCTCGGCAATGAGACCGCCCCGTTCGCCCATCAGTTCGGACTGATCCCGCTTTAAGGCGATCACCTGGGATTCTGTGACCAGTCCCTTCTCCAGGAGGCTCTCAAAATCTTCGAGTTGCTCCCTGACCAGCCCGTCACTGATTTCCTTCGCTTTCTTCTGAACCTTGAGACCTTTGATCTGTTCCTCGAACTGGGCGATCTGTTCGCTCAATTGGTTCTTGCGCCCCTCAAGACCGTCAAGCCGGGCGGTGAGCAGGGATTGCTGGTTTTCCAGAAGTTCTGTGACGGTTTTGTCCGTTTCTGCTTCCTGTTCGAGCTCTTCGGGAAACGTGATCTCTCTTTCAAACCGCCACTCGGCAGCAAGACGGGCTTCCTGAGCACGGGACTGGCGCAGGCGTTTGCTGGTGACGGAGAGATTGGCTTTAGCAACCGTATCGTCGAGCCGGATCAACAGATCACCAGCCTCGACTTGATGACCGTCCTCGATGTGGATCTCGCCGACAATGCCCCCTTCCTGATGCTGGACCTTTTTGACATTGCCCTCAACAACGATGGCGCCCGGAGCAATCACAGCACCGTTGATCTCCGCAACAGCAGCAACACCGCCAATGCCGGCCACCAGCACAAAGACGATTACGATCCCCAGCCAGATATGACGGCCCAAGGACTGGGAGATACGGCGCACGGGAGAATTGTCGTTCATGTGCCTGCCAGTCCTCTGGGAAGCTGTTTACCGCCAGGTTGGGTGACCTGTTTCAGCACTTCGTCCTTGGGGCCGAAGGCAACCTGCTTGCCATCCTTGATGAACAGGAGCAGATCGACGGCTGCAACGGCACTGGGCCGGTGCGCCACAACGATGACAATGCTGCCCTTCTCACGCATGGTTTTAATCGCCGCGGTCAGGGCCATTTCCCCTTCCGCATCAAGATTGGAATTGGGCTCGTCCAGAACAATCAGGAACGGTTCGCCGTAAAGGGCACGGGCGAGACCAATCCTCTGTCTTTGCCCGGCGGAAAGGCGAGCACCGCCCTCCCCGATCGGCGTGTCATAGCCATCGGGAAGCCCGGTGATCATCTCATGCACATCGGCCAGCCGGGCTGCGGCGATGACCTTTTCCGCGGTACGCTCCGGATCAAACCGGGCGATATTTTCAGAGACGGTCCCGTCGAACAGTTCCGCGTCCTGAGGCAGATAACCGATGGCGGAACCGATCCGCTTTTCTTCCCACTGGGTAAGCTCGGCCCCGTCGAGCCGGACGGAGCCGCGCATGATCGGCCAGACACCGACAATCGCCCGGATCAGGCTGGTCTTGCCGGACCCGGACGGGCCGATGATGCCAAGCCCCTCTCCGGCGGACAGTCGAAAGTTCGCTCCCTGAATGGTCAGCACCCGTTCTCCCGGCGCCGCACTTGCGACCATTTCCACGGTCAGCATCTTTTCCGGCACGGGCAGAGTCATATCCGGCTTTTCGTCCTGACCGGCGACAAGGACTTCCGAGAGCCGCTTCTTGCTCTGTCTCGCTCCGACAAAGCTGCGCCAGTGCGCTACAGCTGTTTCGACCGGTGCCAGAGCCCTGGACGTGATGATCGAAGCGGCAATCATGACACCGGGTGTGATTTCCTGACGGATGGCAAGCCAGGCACCAAGGCCAAGTACCGCCGATTGCAGCATGAAGCGGAAGGCTTTGATGGCGGTGGAAAAGAACGACGCCCGGTCCGTCGATCTGGCCTGAGCCTTGTAGAACTCATCACTTGAGCCGAGCCAGCGGTCTTTCAGATCCCGCGTCATGCCCATCGCCTTGATTACCTCGGCATTCCTGCGGGCTGCGGCGGAATATGTGCTTCTGCGGCCGCTCTGCTGAGACAGCTCCCGTGTCGGGCTGCGGGCCATGACCTCATTGAAGAGCACCAGAACCATAATGATGATAGCACCGGCAACCGCCAGAATACCGAGCCAGACATGCAGGATGAAGACGATGCCCAAATAAACCGGCATCCAGGGAAGATCAAAGATCGCAGCCGGTCCGGGGCCGGCCCAGAACTGGCGCATCTGTTCCAGATCCCGGACGGGATCAAGCCCCTTGCTCTTGGAACCAAGCGCCAAAGGCAGTCCGATGCCGGTGGCAAAACTTGCGCCGGTCAATTGAGCATCGAGTTTCTGAGACAGACGGCTTAGGCTGCGGGCTCTGATCCCTTCAAGCAGGGCGAAGAACACATAAAGCATCGCTGCAAATCCGGAGATCACCACCAGGGTCGGCACAGAATGGCTCGCCAGCACCCGATCATAGATCTGCAACATGAACATCGGACCGGTCAGCATCAGAAGATTGATGACCAGACTGATCGTACCCACGCCGACAAAGGCGGACCTTAAAGCGGAAAAAGCCTCGGCAACCGGCGACTGCCGAGGCATTCCTTTACGCGCTGACTGCATCACTCACTCAGACAAACCGGAAATCATCCTGATGAAGATCGGCGATCACGACATTCTTCAGAAGCACCGAGGAATCGGCATCAATCGTAATTGTCGTATCGGTGCCGTTATCCGCTGCCGCGGCCAGAAGATCCGCATAGGCCCCGAACACGGCTGTATTGAACTCAATGACATCGCCACCGGACGTTCCGGCTTCAAAGTCTGTCACTGTGTCATGACCGAAGTCCGAGCCCTTGAAGATGAATGTGTCGTCCTGGTTGGAGAACCCGGTGATCTGATCGTCACCGGACGTCTGTTGATCGTCGACCACCTTCTGCCTGATACCGTCCCGATCAATCGTCGATCCGCCTGCAAACACAACCTGCTCGACACCGTAGTAATAGTTGGTCGAATAGAATTGATCGTCCAACTGGATTGTCTGACCGTTTGTGTCTGTTGTGACTATGAGGTCTCTATCTTGTTTGGTAAACGTCACATCAGCTGCATCCAGATCAATGAGTTTCAGGATATCAACCGATGTTGTCGAGGTGTCCTGATCGTCCAAGAAATCGTTGCCGTCGCCGGAGCGATAGATATAGGTGTCGTTCCCAGCTTTACCGTTCAGCGTGTCGTCGCCAAGACCCCCA
This sequence comes from Stappiaceae bacterium, assembly GCA_965275915.1. GTDB lineage: Bacteria > Pseudomonadota > Alphaproteobacteria > Rhizobiales > Stappiaceae > JBDWFY01. The sequence goes on along the minus strand of CBDHYI010000008.1, from coordinate 1,475,093 downwards.
TCAATCGTATCATCGGTGGTGCTTGCATTGATCGTTTCACCCTGATCGGTTCCCCTATACCAGGCCTCCAGCTTGATCTTGTCCCGGTCCCAGATGGTTCCGTCCGCGAACTGGATCTGCTCAAGGCCATAAAAGTAGTTGGCTGAGTAAAACTGATCGTCAACCTGAATCCGCTGACCATTTGCGTTGGTTGCAACGATGAGATCATTGCCTTCCCGAGACAGGGTCACATCGGCAATGTTCAGATCCGTAAGTTTCAAGATATCGACGGACGTCGTCGAGATATCCTGATCGTCAAGGAAGTCATTACCGTCGCCGGAGCTGTAGACATAGGTATCGTTGCCTTGCTTGCCGTTCAGCGTGTCATCGCCCAGACCGCCATCGAGTGTGTCGTCCGTGGAACTGGCGTTAATCGTGTCGGCCTGATCGGTTCCGCGATACCAGGCCTCCAGCTTGATCTTGTCCCGATCCCAGATGGTTCCGTCCGCAAACTGGATCTGTTCAAGGCCGTAAAAATGGTTGGCGGAGTAGAGCTGATCGTCAACCTGTATCCGCTGGCCATTCGCGTTCGTCGTGACAATGAGGTCATTGCCTTCTCGAGACAGGGTCACATCGGCGATATTCAGATCCGTCAGTTTCAGGATATCAACGGACGTCGTTGACGGGTCCTGATCGTCCAGAAAATCATTGCCGTCGCCGGAGCTGTAGAGATAGGTGTCGTTGCCCTGCTTGCCGTTGAGGGTATCATCTCCTTCCTGACCGCGGATCACGTCATCACCGGATGTTCCGTTGATGGTTTCTGCCGAAGCAGTGCCGTCAAGGATGACGTTTCCGGTTGAACCGCCGGACTGCGCGGCGATCGTGGCGATCAGATCGGCCTTTGCCCAAACGGTTCCATCTGAAAAAATGATCTCTTCAACGCCGTAATGCGCACCGGTGTTCAGCTGCTTTACGAGCGTAATCGTTCCGCCGTCGCTGAATGTCAGAACCGCATCATCCGCATCGAGTGACGATTTGGCAACCGTTACACTCGCCGGGGCAATCCCTGTCCCTAACTGCAGTTTATCGAGCGTTCCGCCCAGGAACGCTTCGGTGATGGTGTCGGACCCGTCACCCAGATTGTAAATATAGGTATCGTTGCCCTTCAGGCCGTTCAGATCGTCATCGCCAAGACCACCCTGAAGCGTGTCGTCCTCACCATTAAAGCCCAGAACGGTATCGTTGCCGTCCGTCTGGGAGGCTGCAATCAACATTGAATGAATTGTTGCCTTGGTCCAGATCGTGCCGTCATCGAAAGTAATTTCTTCAACGCCGTACCCGGCGCCCTGACGGACCTGGTTTTCAAGAAGAACAGTGCCTCCGTCGCTCAAGGTCAGCGTCACATCGTCCGGTTTGGTGGTGGATCGCGTGACTGTTACATCGCCGGGAAGAATGCCCGCACCGAGCTGCAGCTTATCAGCATTTCCGTTGATAAAGCCTTCGGAGATCGTATCGGACCCGTCGCCCAGATTGTAGATGTAGGTGTCATCGCCCTTCAGGCCACTGAGGTCATCATTGCCAAGACCACCCTGAAGCGTGTCGTCCCGCCCATCAAAGCCACGGATGATGTCAGCACCGGACGTCTGGCTGGACGCGATCAACATCGCTTTCAGATCTTCCTGTGTCCAGACAGTGCCATCGGCGAACACAATCTCTTCGACGCCCGCTTCAACGGGTGTGTTGAACTGCTCATCGAGGAAAACGGAACCGCCATCGGAGAAGGACAGCGTTACATCATCCAGATCACTCGACGAACGAGCCAGTGTTACGTCGCCGGTTAGAATACCGGCGCCAAGGACGAGCTGATCCAGGCTGCCCTTGCTGTTTCGTTCATAGATCGTATCAGCGCCGTCGCCTAAGCTGTAGAGGTAGATATCATTGCCGTCAGAACCATTCAGATCGTCGTCTCCGAGACCACCCTTGATGACATCATGAACGGAATCTGATCCATTGATGACGTCGTTACCGGTCGTATAGGTCGCACTGATCAATCTCTCCAGGAGGTCTTGGTTGCTCCAAATCGTACCGTCGGCAAACTCGATCTGCTCCACCCCAATCTCAGACGAGGTGCCCAGTTGATCAGTCAGCGTTACCGACCCGCCGTCAGGGAACTGCAGGGAAACCGCGTTGCTGTTGACAGTTGAACGCGACACGGTGACGTCCGCAGGAAGAATGCCGCTTCCAAGCAACAATTTGTCGGCAGAGCCGGCGGAGGCGGCTTCCGTAACAATGTCTGCACCATCCCCCAAATCGTACTGATAAGTGTCATTGCCGCCAAGACCATCCAACACATCGTTCCCAAGTCCTCCGCTCAGCGTGTCATCAAGCAGACTGGAGCCGAATATCTCGTCATCGCCCGGAGTGCTGACAGGTCTGCCGAGCAGGGCTTCAAGATGGGCGTTGAACCAGACGGTTCCGTCGGCAAAAAGGATCCGCTCGACGCCGACATCGGAACTGGTCGAAAACTGATCTTTGAGAAGAACCGAGCCGCCGTCGGAAAAGTGCAATTTCACATCGTTGGACGGGGCAGGTGAACGGGAAACCGTGACATCGGCAGGTGTGATGCCGGCTCCAAGTTGCAGCGTATCGTAACCGCCCAGGAAGAGCTCCGTTATCGTGTCCGAACCATCACCCGGATTGTAGATATAGGTATCGTCACCCTTCAAACCTTGGAGATCATCATCGCCTGTGCCGCCTTGAAGCGTGTCGTTCTCATCATTGTACCCATAGATGGCATCATTGCCGTTTGTCTGGCTATTGGCCAAAATTTTGGACTTCAGGGTTGCTTTCGTCCAAATCGTGCCATCGGCAAAAGCAATTTCCTCAATGCCGGCATCAGCGGCATTCCACAATTGCCTGATGAGCAGGATGGAACCGCCATCAACGAAGGTCAGTGTCACATCATCACCGCCGTTGGCCGATCGCGTTACGGTGACTTCTTCGGGCAGAATTCCGCCACCCAGCACGATCTTGTCCAGAGAGCCGCCCGGATGTGTCTCGTCAATCGTATCGGCGCCATCGCCCAGATTGTAGATGTAAGTATCGTTTCCTCTCCGGCCTTCCAGATAATCGTCGCCCAGTCCTCCTTCCAACGTTTCGGAATAGCTGAAGCCTTTGATCGTATCGTTGCCGTCGGTTTTTTCCGAGTTCAGCAACAAGGCGAAAATTTCCTGTGCGGTTTTCGCCGTGCCGTCGGCAAACTCGAATGTCTCGATATCCCACCAGGTTGACCCGGACGCGTCTCGGCCTTGATCGACGATGGTCAATGTCTCGCCGGTGTCATTGATCGTGAAAACGATATCGTCACTAGCCGTACCGCGGCCGATGGTGAGATCATCCAGGTTCAGGCCTTGGAAGATGACCTTGTCATCATCATCGTAAACGACGATACGCACATCCTCGTAGATTGTGTCGTTTCCGTAACCGCGGCCAAATATATAGGTGTCATTGCCATCGCCACCACGCAGAATGTCGTTACCCGCACCGCCATCCAGCGTGTTGGCGCTGAAGAACCCGGTGATCTCATCATTGCCGTCAGTCTTCGCCGCTTCAAGATAAAGCCGATGCAGATCCTGCTCGTTCCAGATGGTCCCGTCAGCGAAGTGAACTTCTTCAATCAGATCAGGTGAATAATTGATGGAGCTATACCAGACCTGATTGATCAGCGTAATGCTGCCGCCATGCGCTCCGATATCCAGAACAAGATCGTTCTCGTTGGCGTTTCGCCGGACCGTCACATCGGTAACGGCAATTCCGGCACCGAAAGAAACCAGATCGCCATCATCACCGAAGATGCTGTCGGCGTTATCTTGAATGGAGTCGTGGCCGTCACCGATATTGTAGACATAGGTGTCACCGCCAAGCAGACCCGACAGGAAGTCGTCTCCAGTCCCGCCTTGCAACGTGTCGCTGCGGTAGAAACCGTAAACACTGTCATTGCCGCCGGTCTGATATTGATCGAGCAGCCGATCCATGAGCTGCACATCATTGATGGTCACCTGTTGGCCGGCGGCATCATAAAACTCAAAATATTCGATCCGGTTGAACCAGCGCGTTCCGAAAGGCCCGGTATAGGTCGCATCAAACTGACCGACCACTTCGAGTTTTTCGCCGGACACGAACTCGATCACCACATTGTCGCTGTCCGCATCGCGCGAGAATGTCGCATCGTCCAGCAACAGGTCCGGCTTTATGCGCACCGTATCGGTGTCGCCGGAAACGATAATATCAAGCTGATCATGGACCCGGTCATAGCCATAACCCTGACCGAATATGTAGGTGTCATTCTCGTTGCCGCCGATCAGCAGATCGTTTCCGGCACCGCCATCGAGCGTATCCTGCCGCGAGAAGCCATAGATCGTATCATCACCGTCGGTTCCCGCATCGATCATCAACTGACCGGCAATATCGTCCCAACTGATGGATGTCCCGTCTTCGAACACAAAGGCTTCAATGCGATTGAACCAGGTTTTTGAGTTGCTGGACAGGCTGAGATAAGTGGCCTTGAACTGGTTGATGATATCGAGCTGGTCGGTGGTCCCGTTGATCGTCATGATCAGATCGTTGGAGTCGCCGGTCCGGGTAAAGGTAAGATCCTCTCTTTTGATCCCGGCGCCCAAAATCACCGCATCGAACGTGTTGGCAAAATTGTCGTCATGCTGCTCTTCGATCCGGTCGTGACCATAGCCGGTTCCAAAAACATAGAAGTCCGTATTGTCACCGCCCTTCAGAACGTCGTTGCCAAGCCCGCCATCAAGGTAATCGATATGGTCGGTCCCCGTCAGAACATCGTCGGTGTCCTTGGCATGGGAAACGGCGAGTGCGATGTCCGAAAGCGCCCAGACAACGCCATCGGCGAAGACGATCTCCTCAACGCCGCGGCTGGGCAGAAGGTTTCCGCTGCCGCCGCTGCCGGGAATAATTTCATGGAACTGCTCAATCACCCGGATCGTGTCACCGGTGGCATTGACCGTCAGAACAAGGTCGAGTCCTTCACGCGTCGCCGTCACCTCATCGGATTTCAGATGCGCAAAGCGAATGACGTCAAAATCATCGGAACCCTCTTCATAATCATTGATGACGTCCTGCCCGAAGTCGCGGCCGAACACGAACACGTCCGCGCCCTTACCACTGGTCACGGTGTCATTGCCGGAGGTGAGATAGAACATCTCTCCCTCATCGGTGCCGGTCCGCGCGCCGCTGCCGAAATCCATGATGCTTTCGGGAATACCAAGGTCCATCGCCGCCTGCTTCAGAGTGACCGGCAGTCCGATATTTTCATAGGCGGCGACGATGTTGGTGAACAGGAACGGATTGCTCACCAGTCCGGCACCGGGCCGGTCGTAATCGGCGAGCATGGCATTGATAATCGGCGTCCAGGAATTCAGCCAGTCGCTGGCGCCGCTCGCATCGGCCGGAGCGGCGGTAAAGATCGCCTCGAACATCGGGATCAGTTCCCGGTTCGAAGTCGCAACGAATGTCTCGTTGTCGATATCAAATTCAACGCCCGGGAAATAGGGCTTCAGCGGCCCCTGGATCGCAAGCCGCAGTGCCTGCTGATCCATGACCCGGACAGCCGTCTCAAGCAGGCCGGCCAGTGCGCCAACGGCACTTGCATTGATGGAATTGGGGTTTTCGACGGGGATGCTCTCGCCGAAGAACCGCTCCATATAGGTCAGTTCCGCACCTGTCAGCACTTCCCAGGCCGTATCGGGCGTGTCCGCGAGCTGAGCGATCACCTGATCGTAGGTCGGATAATCGATCACAACACCGCCGGCGTCTCTGACAGATGCTCCCGATGCCCTTTTCCAGAAGGTCATGGAAACGGTGTTGCCCTGATCATCCAGCACATCTTCCGTTACCTGAACCGCAAAGTCCGTGACAGTTGTTGAGCCCGCCACCCGCGTAACCAGCACCGGCACATCGGGATTGCTGAGCGGCGTCACCGGCGCAGGCGGCGCCTTTGTCCAGGCCTCCAGAATATCGAACGCCCGTTCGCGGATTTCATCAAGATCGATCACATTCAGGGTCGGCAGGACGGTCTGGATCGTCTGTGCCAGCTGTCCGTTGGCCCCTTCAAGGGTCAGCGCGACATGCAGGTCCGTCAGCGTGCCGTGGCCGCGCAGATTGGGCATGGTCGCGGCGATGGTCAGATCGACGCTCGTGTCGCCAAGATAGGTGCTGTCGAAATTATTGACCCGGAATTCGATATCGCCCACCGTTCCGGTTGTACCGTCGGAATAGGTGAAGGTGCCGGTGCGCGCGACGGTGTTCTGGGCAATCCGGGTGCCGTCGTCGGTGGCCGTCAGATCGATCGATGCAATCCCCAGATCGCTCAGCGTTGACAGCTCACCACTGTCGGTCTCTCCATCCCGATCCAGATCACGCCACATCAGCAGATCGCCAAATTGCGTATCATTGGCGTCAATCACGCCGTCGGAATTGGTGTCGTAAAGAGCCAGCTCGGCAAAACCCGATGTGGTGGCGTTACCGAACAACTCCGAGATATCGTCGATGGTGCCGTTGCCGTTGAGATCGATTGCCAGCAGGCCGTCGTCCCGGTCGACCCAGCCGGTATATTCGGAAAACCCGTCGCCATCGACATCGAACTGCGGCCCGACGCCCGTCGCCACGGCGGTCAGCTCAAGGCCGTCGCCATCAAGGTCAAAAACAAGCGGATCGGTGCCGGCAACATATTCGCCGGAACGGAATTCCTTCAGTATGACCGAAACGAATTCCCAAATGCCGTTATTGTCTTTAACGGAAATGCCGTCGGGAAGTTTGCGAACCTGATAGGCACTGACATCGATTTCGCCAACGCGAATACCGAACGTCAGATCGCTTGACGAAGCGAACGGGTCATTGTTGCCGTTGGCAAAATACATAAAGTCTTCGGCGACACCATGTTGAGATAGAATGGTGCCGAAGACCATCTCGCCATTGCCGTTAAAACCGACCTTGACCAGTCCGCCCAGTCCATAAGCGTATGCACTTTCAGAAGCAGCATTTCGGATGACAGTCCCCGGAGCACGGGCGACGCCCATGATCAGCAGCTCGTCATACCCGTCCGCCCCGATTGCCAAAGTTCCAGGGCTGTAGACGACGATATCATTGTCCGCCTGGCCGCCGGTCCCCAAGTCAATCTTCGACCCAAGCGCGGCATGTAAAAGAATATCAGATCCGGAACCGAGATAAATTTCCGACGCTGCACCGGCGATGCTGACTACATCATTCCCGTCGCCTGCTTCCACGACGATCGTCTCGGTCACATTGATATCGATGTTGTCGTCGAAGTTACTGAGACTGATTTTTTCGAAGTTCTTTATTGTAACATTGGAATCTTCGATAACGGCGCCATTTACGGGCGCTCGCTTAAGCTTGACGCCCTCTCCAAGCCCGGAAAAATCAACAATATCACCTTCACCATCGGCACTGTTTTCGCCGCCATCGATCTCTTGGCCAAACTTCTGAAACAAAGCATCCAAATCATCAATTTTGACCCTGTCATCAAACGCAGACAAAATTACTTTTTCGATTGAATAAAGATGCGACTTGTAATCGTTACCGGATTGGCTGGAGACAACAGCTTTGTTGACGCCCTTCGCAGCATCCACTTCATGGGTTACCAGTAGAGCTTGATCTGCAGCGGAAAAATCTGCGGTATCTTCGCCATCATCATTCTGAAAATTCGTACTGTCGCCACCGTAGTAATAATCTTCTCCTGTACTGGCGTAGATTGTATCGTCGTCGGCCCCGCCGGAGACAATATCATTTCCGGCCTCGCCGTATAATTTGTCATCGCCTATTCCGCCAAATAGTTCATCGTCACCGCCACCACCTTTGATGATGTCATTGTCGTCAAGTCCATCGATGATGTTTTTGACCTCATTCCCAATGAGCGTATTGCGGCCATCAGTTCCATAGACATTTTCGATGCCGGATAATTGATAAAATGAAGAACCACCACCCACGCTGTGAGTACCGAAGCCTGCCCTGCCTGTGCTTAAGTCCACCCAGGCGGGTCCACTACTAGGGTCAAAAAAAGTAAGCGTATCTTCGCCAAACCCACCTTCCACTGAGACACCAAGTCCAAGGCTGCCGGTTGCGTGCTGAGCGATCGCAATAGAATCGTCTCCCCCAGCCAGGTCCACATCAACGCCGATGTCCACACCATCAAAGGAGACGTAATCGGTGTATTTTGTACCGATTACGTTCTCAATGCTAATCAGAGTATCGTTTCCTGCATTTTCACCTTGATGAGATACTGCAATTTCCTGGTTACCAAGAAATGCAATGCTGATCTGAGATCTTAGGTAGTACTTTGCTGTATCATCGCCTTGACCGCCGTCGATGATATCGGAGCCGCCAGAATTGGCAATTTCGTCACCGAGCAACCAACCATCAACGGTGTCATCATAGTTTGTAGTGATGATTTTGTCCTGTGAGGTCGTACCGACAATTGTTAGGGCCTTGTCGCTGTTTGAATAATCAACCGCTTGTCCAGTTAGCGTTATTCCCACAGAGGACAATTGCCCTATCAGAAAACTAGCGGCCGCATCAGCAGCAAGAACCGATAATCCGCCGATTAACCCAATTGCAAAAGCTGGCAGCGCAGTGACACCACCCACTACTACGGCTCCCACAGCCGCTCCGGCAGCTGTTGCTGCAACAACAGCTATCGGAGTGGCTGCCAGAATCTCGATTATCTTGTTAACTTCCGCCCGCCTTTGGGCATTTTCGTCTTCAAAGCCCGGTTCGACATTTGCTGTATCTGGATTGATAGTTCCGGCAAGAAGGCCGATGCTGTCTTTCAGGCTGCTCAACCCTTGAGCTATTTGATTGTATCCGTTGCTAGCAAGAACATTGGACGCCTCTCCTAAAGAACTCGCGATTGCTGCAACTAAATCATCAATTTTCTTCGACATTAGATTCTCGCTTCCTGAAGCACATTCCGAACAGTGTCGAGCCGAGCAAAATTATGCCGTAGGCCATTGTCGGCAATGCAAGAGGGGTAAATAGATCGACACGCGTTGATGACAGATAAAGAGCGTCCAACTGAAGGGACAAAACTCCGCTAAATACAACTAAACAAGAGATGACGATCACTAAGATCGCATTCGCTTCTCTCTTTCGCCACTGAAGCTCGAAAGCCAATGGCAAAACCAATGCAAACCAGAAAGAAACGCACACAAAAGACGCATAAAGCGCGCCGTACCAAGAAAATAACATCCTGGAAAGAAAGCTACGAGAGTGCAGCCACTCATAGTAATTGGGAAAAAATTCACCATCAGAATAAGCAGCAATATAAGCTTTTGCTTCAGGAAATTTATGCAGTTGCCAATTTGCCAATGTTTGAAGACCGTTAAAATGAAGGAGGTTACTGTCAAATGGTATCAAAATTAGATATACGACCAGACCGACAAGGACCTGCGACTTAAGTAGAAAAGAAAGTTTATTGATATTATACTTAGATTTTAAAATAGAAAAGTATCTCAATATTGCACAAAATACAAATCCAATAATAATTCCTATAAAACCAAAATAAAAAATGGCTATCAGAATTACTGTCGATATTAACAAACGAAACAGAAGCGCTCCGTAGTCTGGTCGAATACTGTTGAAGTTAAACACTGGCGCTGTCGTCCTTGGCATTGAACTGATTGTATTCTTGACCTGAAAAAACCGGCTCTTCCATCTTCTTGACCATCAAATCCACCACATCTTTCGGCCCCATCATATCCAAAAGCCATGGAATATCCCCACTCCGCCACTCACTCGGCGCCAGACGAAACGGAACACCGGCCTCTTTCTGTGCCTCAAGCTTCGCATTCACCTCTTCGGAAACGCTTGCCCAGAATGCCAGCGCGACCGGCACCGTCAGCCCGTCCCGATCCTTCACCTTGCCGCGCGCCATGACGATCTGCCCGGATGCAAGCGCCGGCACCACCAGCCATTCAAGATCAGCCAGAGAATAGTGCCTGTATTTCGGCGACCGCACCAACATACCGATTGTCTCGCCGAACTGTGCATTGAAAGCCTGCGCGATCTGACGGGTATCAACGTCCTGCGATGCCTTCGGAGCGCCCTCGGGTTTTGCCTTGCCTCCAGTACCGTTCTCGCCCGCATCGTTTGCGTCCGGCGATGCATCAAAAACAAAACTGTCGGACGCGCGCTGCGAAGCTGCGCCGTTCTGCGAGCTCGGGCTGTCTGGGTTACTCATTGACGGGTACATCTCTTGCGGGAACTTTACTGATAATCGGCGGGAATAATTTCGGATCTCAAATCAAATACAAAAAGCACTCCATACGTGCAACGTGACAAAATTGCGTCTCGCAACCCTACACCCATTCCGCACATTTCTGACAATTGTAATTTTTGACAATTCACCAAAAAACCATATTCGCTGAATTCATGAGAGTCTTTCATTTTTTCCATATAAATCAGATAATTAATCTGAAATCAACTCGTCGCGGAGCCTAATGACTTAAGAGTTTATCCACAGTGAAAATCAATTTTAAGGTGTAGAAAAATGAAACGGAACTCTGCACACTCCGGCAACCGGAGATTGATGCCACGCCTTTGATAGTAACGCTTCGACATAGGCGACAGCATGTTTGAATTGTTGTGTTACTCTTCCGGTAATGAACCCCAGATTGGCCAGAGCGTCTGAAGGATCATCAGTTCCGCGGAACGAGATGACGATTTCATTGCCTTTTTTGAAGACCTTTGCATCGAAACCATCTTGAGCAAAAGCTATTCCGTTGGCATCTTCTAAATCTTTTGCATCATAGTCATCTTGAACCACCCAGCCGTGATAATCGACTAAACCACTACCGGCTGGCGCCGGTAGGTTTTTCGATGTGATTTTCCAGATACTGAAGTATGACATCGTCTGTAATGGCGCCGCTTGTGGTCGAAAAGTACCCCCGGCCCCAAAAGTGTCTGCCCCAGTAGCGTTTCTTCAATTGCGGGAACTCCATCTGCACCTTGTGTGAGGAGCGTCCCTTCACTTTGCGCATGAAGTCGCTCACCGCCAGTTTCGGCGGGATCGACACAAACATGTGCACGTGATCGGATGACAGCACGCCGCTGATGATCTGCACGTCCTGCTCCGCACACACCTGCCGGATAATCTCGCGAACCCGTTCGGCGACGGCACCCTTGAGCACCTTGAAGCGATACTTCGTTATCCAAACCACATGATAGCGATGGTAAAAAACGCTATGTTTGCCCTTTTCGTATTGCATGACCTTTGACCCCGAAAAAATGAAAGACAGGGCCTGCAGCCGCTTTCATTTTTTCGGGGTCAAAGGTCATTCTCAGAACATTCTCGCTAAAGCGGCCCGTCTGAAGACGGGGGATCTAACCCAATGAGTGGATAGTAGACCAAAATTTTTCTTTCTAACGAGGCCACCTTCTGAGTCGTCAAAAAAATCATAAGCGTGTTGTGCGAGAACGGCATAGTCTCCAGTCAATGCGCTCAGCATTAGTTCACTCCCAATTCGATTTGTTCGCTTATCTGTCCGCCGGGGTTTCGGGGGGACTTAAAAATCACAAAGGATTCAAGTGCAGGCACAAAATAAGGAGAAGATATCGACAGCGAAATCTCCAATTCGTTTCCCGTTAACTCATAAGGGGCCTGATAATGACCTGCCTCATTTTTTGTCGCTATATTGGGTTGTCGAGAAAGTTCCCGACCTGGAAATCGATGACGGTCATAACATCCGGCCAAGCCTTGCCGGTCCAGATCCACGTAAACCGAGTCTGGTTTGAAAATGACTGGATGCAGTTCTTCAAATGTAGAATATCGACCACCTTTAAGCCTTTGTTTTTCCGACGGAACGTCAATGGGCACCAATCCACGTGCGATTGAATATCCAGCATTAACCTTCGTAGTGTCGTCAAATGAGACCCAAAGATCACTTGGCACTCGATACGAATTGTTTTCTGAAGACAAGCTATTCACCCAATCGGACAAATTGGGAACAAGGGACCATTCGTCTTTGTGAATTAGCCAGGCACCGACGCAAGATATCGATTTTCCGCTGTTAACATTCTTCGTGAACTTGGTATTCTTGCTCAGTTCAGATTTCAGCTGCTTATCATCAACCAACGATATAAATGCGGTTAGGTTCGGACTTTCTTTGGCGGCTTGTTTTTCCGACATTAGAAAATCGGCCTCTGTAACTCTTTCCAACGGGAACAAATTCACAAATTCCACGTTGGACTGGTCAGTAAGAAGGGCGGTTCGGCTTACGTAATATTCAATGTCGGAGTACGTATTTGTGTCTTTCACCAACAGAACGGGCATAATGTCGCCTTCCTGAGCTGGCGGCTCTTGCCAAAAGTCTCCTTTGAATTTCGCTGCCCAACCACATGCATACAGGGCCGGAACAAAAACCGCCGCAGTACTTCCCGGGACTCTAGCGCCAACCACCGGCGGATTACTGTAATTCTTGCCGCCCCAAACACTCGGATTTCCCGCATCCTTTTTAAGGGTACCAGTGCATTTGATCACTCGATCAAGCGTTACAGGTTGACCGTCCACTTTCACCTGCAACTTGTATCGATAATATGCTGGGAAACGATCGTCTTTCTTCTGGCACGACACCAGTGATGCCGACAGACAGCCAATCAGCACCCATTTCAACCGCCCAGTAAATAAATTTAAAAAGGTGCCCGCTGTCATATCCAAATTCAATCTCCACATCATTCAGCACATTTACCTTCAGTTCGACTTTGCGAAGAATTTTAAGGCCTCTCTCCTTTCAAGACCTTCAACGAATTTCTTAATCATCACATCCACAACATCCTTCGGCCCCATCACATCGAGCAGCCATGGAATATCCCCGCTGCGCCACTCGCTTGGCGCCAGACGAAACGGGACACCGGCCTCTTTCTGTGCATCAAGCTTCACATTCACCTCTTCAGAAACGCTTGCCCAGAATGCCAGCGCGACCGGCACCGTCAGCCCGTCGCGATCCTTCACCTTGCCGCGCGCCATGACGATCTGGCCGGATGCAAGCGCCGGCACCACCAGCCATTCAAGATCGGCCAGCGAATAATGCCTGTATTTCGGCGACCGCACCAACATACCGATTGTCTCGCCGAATTGGGCATTGAAAGCCTGCGCGATCTGGCGGATATCAACATCCTGCGATGCTGTCGGAGCGCCCTCGGGTTTTGCCTCGCCTAAAGCACCGTTCTCGCCCGCACCGTTTGCGTCCGGCGATGCATCGAAAACAAAACTGTCGGACGCGCGCTGCGAAGCTGCTCCGTTCTGCGAGCTCGGGCCGTCTGGGTTACTCATTGGCGGGTACATCTCTTGCAGGAACTTTACTGATAATCGGCGGGAATAATTTCGGATCTCAAATCAAATACAAAAAGCACTCCATACGTGCAAGATAACAAAATCGCAGTTCACAAACCTACACTCATTGCGCACATTTCTGACAATTGTCATTTTTGACAGTTCATCAAAATATCATATTCGCTGTCTTCATAAGATATTTTCATTTTTTCCATATAAATCAGATAATTAAACAAAAATCATCTCATCGCGGAATCCAATGACTTAAGAGTTTATCCACAGTGAAAATCAATTTTAAGGTGTAGAAAAATGAAACGAAACTCTGCGCACCTCGGCAACCGGAGATTGCTGCCACGCCAATGAATCAGGAGCAGGCAGCGATGCGAGCTTACAGCAGTATCTGTCGAGCAAAATCAGAATTATCGTTCTTAATCATCCAGTAATAAGAGAGTTAAAATGCTGCTCTATCTAGTCTGTTGCCAATCTGTATCGTCATAACTCTTGTTTTCACCCCACAATAACAACTTCAGTTCCTCCAGTTGTAGTGCGCTAACAGGCATCGCGAGATCTCCAGGAAGTTCAAGGGTTCAGATGATTAATTGCAATCAAAGTATTGGCACATAGACTTACGGAAAGTCTTTATCCGCTTACGAGCAAATGGCATGCCGCCATGCACGCGAAAATCAAGAAATTGAAGGCTGGCATAGAAGTTATCTGCCAGATCGATGGTATAAGTACAGTTGTGCCAAGCGCGCGCTCTTTTGAGATCTGAAGCACACTTGATGCGCCATATTCCGTCACGACCGTCAGAATAGTATATGCTGGAGTCATCTTCCGATGAAGATGAACTGGTGACAAGGTCAGCGAATTTCGAGCGCCGCTTATCATCGAATTTTAGCCCTTTTCGAAAATGCGAGGGCGGGTTGCGCCTGACATCTTTTATGTACGTAATATCCGCGAGCGTGCTGTGGGCTGCGGCATAGGATAAGTTATTGCCAACTTTTGTTTGGCCTTTTGATCCCCATTTATGCACTGCGACGGTGTATGGCAGACCTTCGGGATCACTAATAGAAACCTTAATGCTGAATGTCTGCACAACATCAGGCAGTTCATCAAAACCGTATTTTTGTGATTCCGCGTTGTTCTTGGCTTCTGTCTGGGTTGGTCGCGTTGAATACCCATCGGCGATATTGACAAAAGCTCTTGGCAACGAAACGATCTCCGCGATTGGCGGATTTGGCTTTTCAAAATCGCCACCATAAACAAAGTTGATCGTTATTGGATCCATATCTTGACTTGTGTAGACATATGGTCCGGAAAAGGCAGTATGGGGAATTCGGTCGGCTAGAGCCGTTGATATTGCGCCTAAGAATGTGGCAGATGACAGGGTGGCTGTCCTAATGATCGCACCAACAATATCATTCATAAGATACGAATTTCGTAAAGACTTGAACATCACAGACAATCCCAGGTAATTAGAAATTGTCTTGAATCTTATATGTTTCGAACGAATCAAGTCTGAATTTCCAAGATAAAATTTTATAAAAGTAGCAAATTGTTACTGTTCTATTTCTGATTGAATTTTCTATATTTCTGATCTGAAAAAACCTGCTCTTCCATCTTTCCCTCATTCTAACAACTGATTTAAAGAACTATTTTTGTCAGGGTCAGAAACCACGCAGAAGACAGTTTTCCGCAAGTTCCATCACATGTTTAGCAAGCTCTATTTTTTGCTGTCGGTCCGATATGCTTCCAGCAATTATCAAGTCACGACATGGGGAAGGACGCATATCACCTCCAGCCCAGTAGCTGCTCGGAAAAATCGCAAACGCACATAGAGACTTGTTAGGTGTACATTCCATCCGAATGCTAAAAATCATCCTTAGGAAGGCATCATTATCGCGTGCAATTTCTCGATCTTTTTCCCAAGGGATTACGGTCACTCCAGACGTCGTATTTCGAAATTGCAATATTTTGTAGAATATATTTTTGAATTCTACATCGTGGTCTCTATCAAAATTTGTAAAAACGCCAATCTCAATAGTGGTAATGGAATTAAAACGAGGGTCAAAACTATCGCCAAAGGAATAGTTTACATCAACACTAATAAAAAATGCTGCCAAAAAAACACAAAACAGCGTTTTGGCAGATTTATATTTTTTATAAACATTTTTGATGCACATTCGACATAATCCATCCTTTGTTAATTGCTAGCCTCTGTCTCGCGGCTTCAGAAAGTTGTACCTAAGGTAATTGTTGCCGGCAAAACCTGTGCTTCCATCTTACCGAGCATCACCTCCACCACATCTTTCGGCCCCATCACATCTAGGAGCCACGGAATATCCCCACTCCGCCACTCACCAAGCGTCAGACGAAACGGAACACCGGCCTCTTTCTGCGCCCCAAGCTTCGCATTCACCTCTTCGGAAACGCTGGCCCAGAATGCCAGCGCAACCGGCACCGTCAGCCCGTCCCGATCTCATTTGAACCGGCACCATTGGCCTCCTGCGCAAGAGTAATTAGAGCCCGAGTATCGACCGCCAAAATTTCTTCAAAGGCCATGATTTCCTCTTAATCAATAATATTATACAATTTTGGGCTTGAATTTCTTACTATCGCCCAAGCCTCCTCGCTCTCCAAAGAGGAGATTTTTTTGTAAAGCAGTTGCCAAATAAGCTTCATAGCAAGATCTTGAATACTTCCTCGATTATAGGTCCCATATTTCTTGCCGTATGTGTTTTGGCAAAAATCGTGGATGTAATTTACCTCTTCGTTGGTGAACTCGGAATCATTCGCTACAACACGTTTGAAGGAAGCGTTAATAGTTGGCTCATCGAAAAGCGCTCTTGCAAGCCACATGACCTCCTCCACAGAAGTCGAAGTGGTTTTGACCATTGCGCCTTTGTGCTCGACTTTGTTTCGATGGGCATCCGCCTCAAGAAATTCCACCACAATAGGATCATCTAAGTCTTCAATTTCGCCGATGGACAGTTTTCTGAGCAATCGATAGGCCGCATTCAATCCGCCGACATTCAGATCGCGTAATCTATTGCGTTCTAACCATTCCGATCTAAAACTGTCCAAGGCTGCCACTTCAGAAGCGTCCGGAAGGCCGAACCGCGCATTTTTTCTGAAGATTTTCCACATTTGATCATTATCTCTAAGCGCCTTTGCAAACTCCAATACTTCGGACGGCTTAGGTGGTGTGGGATTAAAAACTTCTGACATGCTCACTAAATTCAGCTCCTAAAATTCAAGGCAATTATTATTTTTTTGGACACGTTTCTAAACAATAAAAATTTCACGAATACTTAAATTTAAGTATTTATTCTCTAAGAACACCTGAACCTCCACTTTACGAAGCATCGCCTCCAGGAACCATGGCACATCCGAACTCCGCCACTCACTCGGCGCCAGACGAAACAGGACACCGGCCTCTTTCTGCGCCTCAAGCTTCGCATTCACCTCTTCGGAAACGCTTGCCCAGAATGCCGGCACGACCGGCACCGTCAGCCCGTCCAGATCTCATTTCAACCGGCGCCACTCCTCCCGCGTAATCCGAAAATCCGTCACCTCAGAAGCATAAGCGCACCGCATCCCTTTGTTGCGCAGGCCGCATTTGGTGAGAACGTTTTGCGATGCGATATTGTCCGGATCGGTGACCGCGACGACTTCATCAAGGTCCGTCATTTCGAAACCGAATTGCAGAAGCCGGTGGCAGGTTTCCGTGGCGATGCCCCTGCCCCAGGCCGTGCGACCCAGAATGTAACCCACTTCAATCTCGGCAGCCGGATAGGCGTCGTCCCTAACCAGAGACCAGTCTCTCTCCCCCGTTTCCTCCGGCAGCGGCAGCAGGATCGACCGGCCGAGTTTTTCGCCGCTGTGCCGGTCCGCGATGCACCAGACGCCAAGGCGGCCCCCTGCCCCGCGTTTCGTTGCGATGCGCATGTCGGCCGGAAGGTCCTCATTCGCTCTCACGCCTCCGACGAACCGCATCACCTCCGGGTCGGTGAACAGCCTTTGTGTCAGGTCAAGATCGTCAAGCGAAAGCGGTCGCAATATCAACCGCTCCGTTTCCAGGATCAGGTCGTCCTCTGCGAGCGGACTGAGTGTGCTGTTTTGCATTATGTCGCGACCGGTTGCTTGAGGGGGTGTGGGTTGGGCCCTTCTATATAGGGTTATGATGGTGGGAAATACAGATCATCTGACGATCGGATTTCGGCACCTCTCCAACATCCGGAGAAGTCGATGAGTCATTCCGGGTTGTGATTTTCTAAGGTGTATAACCGATCCGGAAACCGCCCCAGTGGCGCCCGTTTACGAACACCGGCGCGCTGATGTCTTTCATCGGCACCAGCTTTCCGCCGCCCATGTCACGCTGATAGGTCTGCAGAAGCAGAGGGTCGCGGTTCCGACCGGACCGGAGGCCGGTGCGATCGTCGAAATAGCGATGGTTGCGGCAGTTGGCAATGTTCCATTCCACATCGTCTCCCTGAGGCCGGGAGACAGCGTGCGTGTTGGTCGACACATAACCGGTGTCGTCGATGGACGCGCACCAGGCGATCCGCTCATCGCTTGCGACGATTTCCTCAATAATCGGCGACACATGCATGTCGTTGAACCTGGAGAAGCGCGCCAGAAATTGCGGCGGATTGCTGCCCGGAATCTGGGAATGATTGCGGTCGAACAGGTCTTCTTCCGTCAGTTCACCCGTCTTTATCGCATCTTCGAACAGGGCCGAAACCTGCCCGGCCGCGTCGGCCGCTTTTCCGATCAGCGTCGCCTCGTCTTTGTTGACGCCGCAGGTCACGCTCAGAAGAACGAACGCATCCGTGTCGTCTGACACGCCGCGCATGACTTTGGAGATGCCGTTAAGCTTGGTGCGCGACTCCGTCAGACCGGCAGAAACCGAACCCGATATATCGCGGAACGCATCACCGGTTCGTCGAACGTCGTCCATCTTTTCGTCGACCGCTGCGGTCGTGTCGCCGATGGTCGCGATATCCTCGGTCACCTTTTGCAGAACCCCGGCAAAGGAGTCCGCGCCGGCCTGCACCTTTGCCGCCACTTTACCGGTCTCCCGGCCGGTGGCCGCCAGATGATCAAAACCTGACTTTATGTCGGCAAGGGACGTTTCGATTTCCGTTGTCGCCTCGGCAGTCGACTGCGCGAGTTCCTTGACTTCTCCGGCGACCACAGCAAACCCGCGTCCGGCCTGCCCTGCACGCGCCGCCTCGATGGATGCATTCAACGCCAGCAGATGTGTCTGCCGAGCAACGTCATTGATGGTGGCGGTAATCGCTCCGACCCTGCCGAGCACCTCACTGAGATCCGCCATGCGCTCCTCGTTCGCCCGCACCGCTTCAAGCAACAGGCCGATTTCCCCGCGCACCGATTCTACCGTGCTGCCCGACTCCTTGATATGGGCGCGTGCATGGCCGGAGACCCGTTCGGCCTCGCCGATTTTCGCGGAGATCTCGTCCGTCGCGGACTCAAAGTCGCCGAGCCGTTCGACAAGCGTTGAAAACGTTTCAACATTTTTTACAAAAACGCCTGAAATCGACTGAATATCATCGGCCGAAACAGCCACATCCAAACTGATTTTGCTGAGGCTCGTACCGATCGTATCCATAGCCTCAAGGACCGACGGGGTTCCCGCGTCCATCTTGCTTTCCTCTTGCAACAAAGGGCTCTCACCGCCCATCACTTCGCTCCCGTTTTCAGGTCGTCGGCAAAAGATGACCAGTCGCTGCCCACGCGTCAACGCAGACAAAGGTGCCTATAAACGGGAAAAAAATCAGAATGCATACTTATAGGTGTGGGCGAGAGAAAGAACGGGATGAAAGATCAATCCGCAACCATTATGCGAATAATCGTCTCGCTCTGGTTTCGACGACTGTTTCCCGCGATCCGGGACGATCCCTGAACGCATCGACAAAGTCGAGCAAGGCCTGTCACCGGTTGTGGCCGCGCTGCGGTTTCACTGGAAAGATATTCTTCGGGTGGCCGGACTGGCATTATCCGCCAATGTCGGCTTTTACATCATGTTCGTTTTCGCCGTTTCTTATCTGACCGATCAAATGCATGTATCGACGGCAAAAACCATGGACATCAACACCGTATCCCTCATCCTGATTGCGCTGATCGTGCCTGTTGGCGGGCGCCTGGCCGACCGTTTCGGCCGAAAACCGTTCTGCTGACTCTCAATATTGCCCTTCTGGCCTCCGCCTATCCGCTCTTTTGGGCCGTCCATCATCAGGCGGCCTGGATGATCCTGTTGGGCCAGGCAGGATTCGCCGTGATTATCGGCGTGCTGTTCGGTGTAAACCCGGCAACCATGGCGGAAATTACCCACAAATCGGTTCGGGTAAGCGTTCTGTCTATCGGCGACAATGTTACCCTGGCAATTTTCGGAGGAACGGCCCCTGCGGTCGCAACCTATCTGATCGAACGGACTTCGGGCAATATGTCGCCAGCCTATTACATGATTGTGTTCACGCTCATCGCAATAATGGCAATGCTGTCTTTCCGGGAAACGGCGACAAAGAAGGTTATTTGACAGGCGCACGGGTGCAATCCGGCTGTTTGACCACCAATAACGATCTCCTGTAAGACACGTCACCGGTTCATAGAGCCCGAATTACGATCTACAATCAAACCATGCATCTCCTCAGAGGCCACTGGCAGCTTATCCTCATCACGGTCTTGATCTTCCTTTTGTGGAACACGCCGGCCGTTCTGCCGCTCAAGTTGCTGGTTGTCTTCCTGCACGAAATGGCGCACGCGCTGGCCGGGATCATAACGGGAGGGTCGGTCGTTGAGATCTCACTGTCACCGCAGCAGGGCGGCCATGCCAGGATCCGGGGCGGCAACCTGTTTTTGATAGCATCTGCGGGCTATCTCGGCTCGCTTCTGCTCGGCATGGCGCTGTTTCTGATCGCATTGCGCTCCAATGCGGATAAGCTCGTGCTCGGCCTGTTCGGAGGCATCGTCCTGCTGGTGACGGCGCTTTACATCCGCGACCTGTTTGCAGTGATTTTCTGCATCCTGACCGGACTCGGAATGCTTGCGATCGCACGGTATCTTGACCGGGCTTTCAGCGATATGGCGCTTCGCATCATCGGGCTGACCAGCATGATCTATGCGCCCTACGATATCTACAGCGACATAATCGCCCGCTCAGGTCTGCGCTCAGATGCGCGTCTGATTGCCGAAGAATTCGGCGGCCCGACCCTGTTCTGGGGCGGTCTGTGGCTGATCCTGAGTCTTGCCGCCATCCTTTACTGCCTCCGATACGGTATCGGGGAGGACAGCAACCTGACATGGGGAAACAGCACCCGGGACCAGGGTATGGACTCATAAATGTGCTTAAAATGGTATGAGCCGATTTGTTCGGATACAAGGCGCAAGTCCGCAGGAAACCATCCGGTTTTCAAGGGCTTGCAACGCTGTAGCCGGGCAAATCGGCCCTATCCGAAAGGACGGACAAACGGCTTCAATCTGCTGCGTCAGGCTGCTCAACCGGGCATCAAGCCCGCTTTTCACACCCTTCCTTCCAGCTTTTTGCCGTTTGATCCGCCATTTCAAGCACATTTATGAGGCCATACCCTAGCCAAACGCATATGACGCATGCGGCGATCGCGGCTTGGTTGCGAGGAAATGGGTCATTCCCGAGTTCCTTGTGCATGAGTCGGATCGCCGAAATCCCGGCCACACCATCCACTCCGAGCGGTCCCGATGGCGTCCGCACCGCCAATCAAGTTTTCACGCGAACAAGGCGTGGTTTTACATTTCTCCAGCCTTTTCATCAGCCACGCGTGTGCTCCATCGATGGGACGTGATGCATGACCCTCTGCAGTATGGAGTTCTTATGCCGGCGGAATGTTCTGGTTGATCCGGAACAGATTGTCCGGGTCATAGCGCCGTTTGATTTCTGAAAGGCGCGCCAGATTTGCACCATAGGCGCTCCGGGCGGTGCCGTCCGTTTCGGTTATAAAATTCACATAGGCGCCGGGGACTGCGTACGCGGCAATCCGCTCCGATGCATCGCGCAGCCAGCCGATCACGCGGTCATCATCGGCCGGGCGCTCCCACCGGACACCGGGCGTTGAGATGAACGGGACTCCCCGATGCGGAAAGGCGGTGTCCGCCTCAGGCACCTCGGCGACGGCACCGCCAAGCTGGACGATCAACAGTTCCGACGCCGGCGTCGGCAGCGACGGGGCAAGCTCGACCAGTGTGTCGATAAGACCGGGCGTCAAGGCAAGATGATTGTGCGCCCGCCAGTAATTGCGCACGCCCTTCTCATAGGCAATGTCCAGGAAGGCCTGCGCTTCGCAGAACGGACGGGGCGCCAGCGCACTTCCCAGTGGGTCTGCGCCACCGTAAAGCGGGCTCAAAACGTCCCGGCCAAGCTCCGGATCTCCGCTAAAGCACTGAACGAGGTTCAGAAGCTTTGTTCCGTGAACGGTTTCGGGCAACACCGGAACCGGCGGTGCCGTCATCAGGTTGGCCCAGACGCAGGCTTCTTTGGGCAAAGTCCCCGCCCGTTCGGCATATGCCCTGAGCACACGGGGCGCATCATCCAGAGAAAAGAATGTCGGGCCGAACAGAACCTCCGGTCCCACCTTGTGCAGGCGAAAGGTGAAACGGGTCACCGCGCCGAAATTGCCGCCACCGCCCCGGATCGCCCAGAACAGGTCCGGATGTTCGTCGGAGGACGCGGTCACGGCCCGTCCGTCCGCCAGCACAAGCTCAACTGCAATCAGGTTATCGATGGCCAGGCCGAACCGTCTTGCCAGCCAGCCGAAACCACCGCCAAGCGTCAGTCCCGCAACCCCGGTCGAGGAAACGACACCACCGGGCGCAGCAAGACCGTGGATTTGCGCGGCGGCATCAAAATCCGCCCAGGTGGCCCCGCCTCCGACATGACCGATCCGGGCAGCCGGATCGATCTCAACGCGTGCCATCTCAGAGAGATCGATCACAAAGGCACCCTCACCTATCGCGGTTCCGGCAATGTTATGCCCACCACCTCTGATCGATACGGACAGGCTGCCTTCCCGGGCAATCCTCAGGCACTCCCGCACCTCATCCACGGTCCGGCACATGGCGATTGCAGCGGGGCGCCGGTCGATCATACCGTTCCAGACGCGCCGCGAAATGTCATAGTCGGGGCACGCCTCCGTGATCAGGCGCGATCCCATCACCGCAGCAAAGGCGGTGTCGGCTATATTGGTGAGCATCGTGAAATCCCAAAACGGTTCTTGTCAAAGCGCAATGCAACAAAGCTGACACGATATTGAGGCCTTCGAAACTAAGGAATATGGAGCAACTCCAGATTTTGGAGTTGTCTTACCCATTGTCATGGGCAACAGTTTCTTTCATCCCAGGTCCGGATCTATGAGGAGGAACCGATGCCCTATAAGGGATATGGCCAATATTGTCCGCTTGCGCTGGCCGCCGAGATCCTGTGTGAGCGCTGGACACTGCTCGTGATCAGCCGGGTGATAGACGGATGCACCCGTTTCAATGAAATCCATCGCGGGGTGCCGAAAATCTCCGCAACGCTTCTCAGCCAAAGGCTTGCCCAGCTGGAGCATGCCGGCCTGATCATCCGCAAACCATTGGAAACGGGGCGCGGCCATGCCTACGAACTCACAGATGCGGGTCGCGAGCTCGATCCGGTCATCATGAGTCTTGCAAAATGGGGACAGCGCTGGGCCCGCGATATGGAGCACGAGGATCTTGATCCGGCATTCCTCGCCTGGAGCATGCACACGCGCCTCAATGTGGAAGCCATGCCGCGGGAGCGCAGAGTGCTGGAATTTGCCTTCACCGGCACCCACAAGGGCCTCAGCCGCTTCTGGCTTGTTGTCGAAGACGGCCAGGTCGATATGTGCCTCAAATATCCCGGATACGAGTCCGACATCATCGTTTCAGCCGAGATCCGCCGTTTCGTCGAGGCGTGGCGCGGCTATCGCGACCTCCGCAAGGAGATCGCGGCAGGCCACATCCGGCTGGAGGGTCGGCACGACTGCAAAAAAGCGATACCGGACTGGCTGCTCCTGAGCAGCCTCGCGGTCTTTCCACGCCAGGTCGGGCGCGAAAGCAGAATCGGAGAAGGCGCGGAGCCTCGGGCATTGACGGGTTGAGCCGGGCCCGGAGTTATTCAGGGCTTAGGCTGTGTGCCTGCCGACAGTTCTCCTCCGGGCAATGCGCTTTTTTACCAGCAATGTGACGACCGGCGCTGCGATGATTGCCAGGAGAAAAAGGCTGAGCGCCAGAGAGACCGGGCGCTCATAGAACACCGACAGTGTTCCGTCGGAGATGATATATGACTGCAGAAAGGTTTCCTCCGCAATCGATCCCAGAACCAAAGCCAGAACCGTTGCCGCAGGTGAATAACCATACCGTTTCATGGCAAAACCGACTGCGCTGCTGACAATAAGAATCCACGTTTCGATGATGCTGGCATTGATGGCATACGCACCGATAACGCAAAGCAGAACAATGACGGGAACCACATGCACGTAAGGGATATCGAGAAACTTCACGAACAGCGATATCGGTGGGCAACTCAATACGGATGTCTTCGGACGACGTGTCGTCGACGCAGTCGCACAACGAAGTCTGGCCGCCTGAATCAATCCCGGAGTTGTTTTGACTCACCGCGCGAAAACGAATGCAAACAGGGCAATCGATGCGGCAACACATCTCATGACGTCCAGCAGCCGCGGGCATGAACACCAATTTTGAAGGTCACAAGACCAAACGAGGACAGATGTCGGAATGCACCCCGCGGATTGCGCTGATACACGCGACACGGCTGGCCATCGACCCGATTGAGGAAGCCGCCAAACGTCACTGGCCGGACGCGGAACTCGTGACGCTCCTGGATGAAAGCCTGGAAAGAGACCGTCGCCCGGACGAAGATCTCGCCCCGGACCTTCACAACCGAACTTTTGCCCTTGCCAATCACGCCTGCGGATTTGGTGCAGACGGCATGCTGTTTACGTGCTCGGCTTTCGGGTCGGCAATCGAGGCAGCCGATCGCGCCTTGCCGATTCCGGTTATGAGACCGAATGCGGCGATGTTTGAAGCTGGCCTGGAATGCGGCAACGCTCTTGCGATGATCTATACATTCCGGCCGGCGGCAGGAAGCATGGCGGCAGAGTTCGACGCGCTGGTAGCAGAGCGTAATGTCCCCGCAACGCTGACCGGTATCTATTGCGACAATGCATTGACGGCGAAGCGTTCGGGTGATCCTGATCTTCACGACCGCCTGATAGCCGATTGCGCCGGGGAGCAGACCGAATTCGATGCCATTCTCCTGGCGCAGTTCTCAATGGCCGGCGCAGCCCCCTCCTCCGGCGATAGTCCAGCGTTCCGATCCTCACGGCGCCTGAATCGACCCTCCTTCAATTGCGACGGAAAATACAATCTGCCTCTTCAGCTGACAAACCGGTTTAACGTTATACCGCCAGCAGATCAGCCCCATGCCGTCAAAGGCGCTGCCCCCGGCCTGAATTTTCCTTGAATGAGACACGTGAAGGGCGACCGAGACCATGATGGTGAGCCAGGGCCGGGGGCAAAATGGCCCGGCCCATTCGGGACTATCTGTCAACAAGATCATTCTTTCGTGGGTGGTGAAAATCGGTCCATAGAACATCGTTGCATCCCTTGCCCGATGCGCCGCATCGTGCTTCGGGACGCGCTTTGTCGGCCTTTGACCCTGATCAAACCGAAACAGAACCACTGTGTCATCTTCGTGGCATGACTGATAGGGGAATCGTTGACTGGCTTCTCGAGGGCGACCCGGCAATCCGGTACCAGACATTCCGGGATCTTCTTAATGAAGACCGTCCCGATATACAGGCGCGAATTTCAGTCGAAGGATGGGGCCAGCGGTTTCTGAGCTACCGCAATCATGACGGCACTTGGGGAGAGCGGTTTTATCAACCGCAATGGATGAGCACCCACTACACACTGCTCGATCTGAAAACACTTGCTATCTCTCCAGACCACACTCTGACCCGGGAGAGTATTCATGACGTTTTGGCCGCGCTGAAGGGCCCGGACGGTGGCGTGCTCTGTTCCCGTGCCGATGGTGCTAGCGATGTGTGTGTCAATGGCATGGTGCTGAACTATGCCAGCTACTTTGGGATGCAGGAAGAACAGCTTATGTCGATTGTGGACTTTCTGTTGACCGAGCATATGGCGGACGGAGGTTTCAATTGCCGAAGCAACCGTTCAGGTGCGCGGCATAGCTCTCTGCATTCAACGCTATCGGTGCTTGAAGGGATTCAGGAATATACGGACAACGGCTACCGGTACAGACTTGGCGAGCTCCGAAAAGCGGCTTTCGCAGCACGCGAGTTCATCTTGCTTCACCGCCTCTACAAGTCCGACAGAACCGGCGAAATCATCCGCAGGGACTTCCTGCAATTCTCATTTCCGCCGCGATGGTACTACAATATTTTGCGGTGTCTGGACTATTTCCAGGCGGCGAGTGCGCCTTGGGATGATCGGATGGAGGACGCACTGCACGTTTTGATATCGAAACGCCGCCGCGACGGCCGCTGGCCTGTTCAAGCCGCCCGCACCGGAAAGGTGCATTTCAAGATGGAAGAGGTACGGCAGCCAAGCCGGTGGACCACTTTGATGGGATTGCGCGTCCTGAACGCTTATCGACCGGGGATACACAAGGTTGGCGTCAAACCGTGAGAGCGCTTGCCGATATGCGGTCAACAGCAAACGTTGGAAACTGGTTTGGAAACGGCAGGTTTGTCCCGATCGCAGATCTTGGTTTCTATCGCAAGGAACAACCGCTTTCCGCTCTGTTGGAACAGATTGGCGGTTCGACGGATGCCCGTTTCGTCCAGCCATTCGCTCATCTGTACAGATTGGTGCAAACGTCTCAAATAAGCCGCATCGCTACGAGGCGATCACTGATCGCATCGGGGAAAAGCGGTGCTTTGGTGTCGGCGCGAACGACTTGTTTTGGTCTCAAAAATCCGTCCAATCAAGCATCGAAGATCAAAGTTCACCGGCTAACAGCCTGATGCTTCAACGCCGGGCATTCGTTACCGGGACCAAGATGATATACTACCTGAATATATCCTGCCTGAAACAACGCCGCCCTGATACGTGATCTCGTCGTGCACGTCCTGCAAGGATTTGTTCCAAAAGAGAAATAACCGCGTTTATTCCTGTCAACCTTACCCATATTGCCACCGGGCCTGATGGTGTGCTGTTATGTATAAAGGCCAATTTTTAATGCTGGGCACCGTCCACTGAAAATTTGAATCACGTATTTTAGATCCACTGGCCTGGTCACGGACGATACTTGGCATAGTTGCCAATCCTCGGGATAGGGGAGGCGGTAATGTCATTGTTCAAGACGCAACACATTACTTCATTAACGCACATATGTTTGGTGGCTGGTTTAGCTGTCATAATGCCAGTTCATTTTCTGTAACGGAAAGCAGAAAAGCCCAATATTCTGGTCATTTGGGGCGATGACATCGGGCGGTCGAATACATCAGCCTGGACGCGTGAGACTCCCGGCTCCGACCCCGATGAAAAACTCAGCAACTACGGACTCCCAATTGCGGAGGCAGTTCTCTTTTTGCGCAGCAAGGAATTTTTCCGATGATGTTTTTCGCGCTCTTCGTCTTGATTGTCCTGGCACTAACCGCCGTTGGCGTGTGGTTGTTTTTGGCAGTCGCTCCTGGACGCATTGCAGATGGCCGCGGCCATCCAAAGGCTGACGCCGTCCGTGTGTGCGGCTACTGGGGTGCTTTGACGTTGGGCATCCTGATGCCTTTGGCTTTTATCTGGGCATATGCTGACGGCACTCCTGCAAACGCCGGAAAGGATCTGGAGCCGACCCGATGATCGTCTTCCTGACCCTTTGCTATTGTGCCTTTCTATCTTTGCTGGTCCGCCGGAAAGTCGTCCCTTTCAATACGTTCTGGAAGGCGTCACCCGTGATCTGGATGGCCGCCCTCTTCATCATTTTGTTCATTCCGATGCAATGGGGCGCCCCTTCCGGCCCAATTCGGGTTTATCAACCTGTTGTTGAGGTTCAGCCTAATGTTAGCGGCGAAGTGATCGAAGTCCCCGCCAAGCCACTTGTTCCGCTCAAAGAAGGCGATGTGCTTTTTAAGCTGGACCCGGTTCCCTTTCAGGCGACGGTCGATCAAAAACGTGCTGCCCTTGCGGAGGCGCGGCAGTCTGTTCCTCAGCTCAAAGCCGCTCTTGATGCCGCAGAAGCCGCGCTTGACGAGTCGGAGGCCGTCCGGGATCGGGCAAAGGACGATTTTGACAGATTGAATACCGCCAATGAAAACGCCCGCGCTGCTGGAAACCGGAGCCTGCCGTTCAGCGAAAGCGATGTCGAACAGAGCCGGTTGACATTCGTGGCGGCGGAAGCGGCTGTCAGCCGCGCTGCCGCCAACGCGGAACAGTCAAGGCTGGCTTACGGCTCTGAAATCGATGGGAAAAACACCACGGTCGCCAGGCTCGAAGCCGAACTCAAGAGCGCAGAATACAATCTGAAGGAAACGGTGGTGACTGCTCCCACAGACGGCTATGTCGTTGCCTTGACGCTTCAACCCGGCCAGCGCGTGACCCAATTCGCGATCAGATCCTGGATGGCGTTTGTCCCTGATGGTCAACAACAGATTGCTGCAGCAATCCCTCAAACGCGGCTTAGACACGTGAAGGCCGGGCAGCCCGCCGAGATCACTTTAGCCGTCTTTCCCGGGAAAATCCTGAACGCAAAAGTGGTCGAAGTGATCCGGGTGAACGCCAGCGCCCAGTTGCAGCCAAGCGGTATCTTGCCTTCCTTGAGCTCGCTAACCGGACCAAATGAGCTGATGGGAGTTGTGCTAAAGCTTGACGATGCTCCGTCAGTTCAAATCCCGGCAGGAGCCGGAGGAACGGCCGCAATTTACACCGGCTCTGTTCAGCCAACGCACGTCATTCGTAAAGTCATGATCCGGATGGATGCCTGGCTCAACTATCTGCGTCCGAACTGAATAGGGTGTTGGGACCTGAATGCCTATTCTACCTGTGATCTTGATAGCTTTTGACGAGCCGTTCTAACGTTCGTTCAAATTGCGGCGAAGGGTCGGTCTACGTTTAACCTGCAGGCTTGCCAGCATTGCAACAAAATTCCGGAAGCCTCGGGTTCCGCTGCAAAGTCGAATTTCCGAACACGGGTCAGACAAAGGATGAGCAAATCAAGCACATGAAGTCAGGCCGGCAGCCGGAGCGACAAAACCTCAAATCTAGAGCGAGTTGTGATTAGATTGATGCATTTGACCGAGGCCATTTTGGTCGCTGACAAGACGGTTTGCGTACCGTGGTGCTACCCCACCAAAAGCGCAAACCAACGCAGTCAGGGGGCAAAATGGCCCGGCCCATTCACCATTGATTTGCAACAGTTTCTTCCTCTCAGGGGTGGGGAAAATCGGCCCATCGGACATCGTTGCGCCCCTTGCCCGATGCGCCGCATCGCGCAACGGGACGCGCCTTACCGAGTGAACCGATTTTCCACCATCAAATGCATCAATCTAATCACAACTCGCTCTAGTGCTGGTTCACACCGGGTATTTATTTCGGAGAGCCATATGAAATACTACCTGAATATATCCTGGCTGAAACAACGCGGCCCTGATACGTGATCTCGTCGTGCACGTCTTGCAAGGATTTGTTCCAAAAGAGAAATAACCGCGTTTATTCCTGTCAACCTTACCCATATTGCCACCGGACATGATGGTGTGCTGTTATGTAGAAAGGCCAATTTTTAATGCTGGGCACCGTCCACTGAAAATTTGAATTACGTATTTTAGATCCACTGGCCTGGTCACGGACGATACTTGGCATAGTTGCCAATCCTCGGGATAGGGAGGCGGTAATGTCATTGTTCAAGACTCAACACATTACGTCATTAACGCACATATGTTTGGCGGCCGGTTTGGCTGTCATGATGCCAACTCAGGTTCTGTCACAAGAAACAGAAAAGCCCAATATTCTGGTCATTTGGGGAGATGACATCGGGCAGTCGAATATATCGGCCTACACGCGGGGCATGATGGGATACAGGACCCCGAACATTGACCGGGTCGCCGATGAGGGCATCATATTTACCGACTATTATGGCGAACAGTCCTGCACCGCCGGCCGGTCTTCCTTCATCATGGGACAAAGCGTTTTCCGCACAGGTCTTTCAAAAGTCGGCCTTCCGGGTGCGGACGAGGGCATGCAGGAAGAAGATCCGACGATTGCCGGGCTGCTGAAAGCGCAAGGCTATGCCACCGGCCAATTCGGCAAGAACCACCTTGGTGACAAAGACGAGCATCTGCCGACAAATCACGGATTCGATGAGTTTCTCGGCAATCTTTATCATCTGAATGCGGAAGAAGAGCCGGAAAACGAGGATTATCCGAAGGACCCGGCCTTCCGGGAACGGTTCGGGCCGCGCGGCGTTATCAAGTCCTCTGCGGACGGCACGGTCGAAGATACCGGTCCGCTCACCAGAAAGCGCATGGAAACCGTCGACGATGAAACGATCGCGGCGGCTATCGATTTCATCCAGCGGAAGACCGAGGAAGGCGTTCCGTGGTTTGTCTGGTGGAACGGGACCCGGATGCATTTCAGAACGCATGTTAAAGACGAGTTGCGCGGAATATCCGGTCAGGACGAATACTCCGACGGCATGGTCGAGCATGACCGTCACGTCGGCCAGTTACTTGATCTGGTTGATGAGTTGGGGATCGCCGACAACACGATCGTCTTTTATTCGACTGACAACGGTCCGCATATGAATACATGGCCGGATGCGGCGATGACACCGTTTCGGGGCGAGAAGAATACGAACTGGGAAGGTGGCTGGCGTGTTCCGGCCATGGTTCGCTGGCCGGGCAAAATCGAGGCTGGCAGCGTTACGAACGAAATCGTACATCACATGGATTGGCTGCCGACTTTTCTCGCGGCAGCCGGGGTTCCGGATATCAAAGACCAACTTCTGCAGGGCGGCGTCCAGGCAATCGGACGTGAGTACAAGATTCATCTGGACGGGTACAACGTTCTGCCACTGCTTACGGGAGAGACACAAGAAAGCCCGCGTAAGGAGGTGTTCTACTTCTCCGATGATGGCGACCTGACGGCGTTGCGCTATGCTGATTGGAAAATGATCTTCATGGAGCAGAAAGCCGAAGCGACCTTGCGCGCCTGGATGGAGCCGTTCGTTGCATTGCGGGTTCCGCTCATTATCAATCTGCGCCGGGATCCTTATGAACGCGGCCCGGTTACGTCCAACACGTACTATGACTGGCTGATCGATCGAGCTTACCTGCTGGTTCCCGCGCAGAGTTATGTTGCGCAGTTCCTGCAGACTTTTCAGGAGTTCCCACCGCGTCAGGAAGCAGCAAGCTTCAGTTTAGACAAGGTCATGAACAAACTGAAAGCGCCCGGCGGCGCACAGTAATCTGCGCTTGACCGACCTGCGGGATCGGGGTGCCGCAAGGCCTTCGGCGCCCCGGTCTTTGTGCCTCTGTCGTTCCGGGAAGAACGACGCCTTCAGGGTGGATGGCATATGACCGTATTCCGTTACCGAATGATCGCCGGACTGACTTGCATTTATTTTGGTGCTGAGGAAAGCGCTGTGCATGCGCGAGACGACGCTCATCCCCGTCGCGCCGGCGCTGACATCCTTGTTGTATATGCAACGCCGACAACAGGTCATGATCCAACTTTTATCGGCATGGTGTTCAGTCACCGGTTTCCTGGTGTTTTCGATGGTCTGGCGGTTGCCCGTTCCTGTGATTTTCCCTGGAGTAACGGCATTGATACATCAATCGCTTTTTCCGGTCGGAACAACAAGGCCCGGAGAAAACAATCGCCATGACGTCCGAAACACTTGCCGGAATTCTGGATCTCAAAGCGAAAATCGCACAGACGATTATCGGCCAGGAATATGTTGTTGAACGGCTGCTGATCGGACTTCTTGCCAATGGCAACCTGTTGGTTGAAGGTCTTCCGGGGCTGGCCAAGACGCGGGCCATTAAGGCGCTGGCCAAGAATCTTGACGCTGAATTCAGCAGAATACAGTTCACGCCCGACCTGCTGCCCTCCGATGTGACGGGAACGGAAGTCTATCATCAGGCTGATGGCACCGGCACATTCCGGTTTGAGCCCGGGCCGATTTTCGCCAATCTCGTACTTGCTGACGAAATCAACCGCGCGCCCGCAAAGGTTCAGGCGGCTCTCCTTGAGGCGATGGAAGAACGGCAGGTCACGGTCTCCGGAACCACCCATGAGATGGCGCCGCTCTTCATGGTAATGGCGACACAGAACCCGGTGGAACAGGAGGGAACCTATCCCCTGCCCGAAGCGCAGATGGATCGGTTTTTGATGCATGTTCTGATTTCTTATCCGACCGTTGACGATGAAGTCGAGGTCATCCGCCTGGTCAGAGACGAAGAAACAGCCGCATTGTCAGCGCACGGCAGCGGGGAGAAAAGCAAGCCGATCGCGGCCCCTGTTTCAAAGAACGTCGTTTTCTCCGCGCGGCACGAAATAGCCCGGATTCATGTCTCTCCCGCAATGGAACGCTACATGGCAGACCTCGTCTATGCGACGCGGACGCCGGACCGCTATTCGGAAGATCTGGCGCGCTGGATCGAGATTGGTGCCAGCCCCCGCGCTTCCCTCGCCCTCGACAAATGCGGCCGAACGCATGCCTGGCTGCACCAGCGTGATTATGTCGACCCGCAGGATATCAGGGCAATCGTAGCTGATGTTCTTCGCCATCGGCTGACACTTTCCTTTGAAGCGGAAGGGTCAGGCGTCACCCCGGACCGCATCGTCAAAGAAATCGTAACGCAGGTCGCCCTGACATGAGGAATGGATCGTGAAAGACAGTGCCGCATATCAACGTGCCGGACTGCATGCAAAACCGGCCCCCGGTCCCGTAAACGATCCGCGCATCCATGTCGATCTTGACCATCTGCGCAGTTTGGAAGGCCGAGCCCGATCGCTTCGGTTCCTGCCCCGTCAGCCTGCCCGGAGTGCCCTCAACGGACGGCATGCGTCGCGCCTCAGGGGGCGGGGTTTGAATTTTGAGGAATTGCGTGACTACCTGCCGGGCGATGACACCAGAACCATCGATTGGAAAGTGACAGCCCGGACCGGCACGCCCCATGTGCGGGTCTATACCGAGGAGCGGGACAAACCGTCCCTGCTGGTTGTCGACCAGCGGCTGTCGATGTTCTTCGGATCGAAACTGAACATGAAATCGGTAACGGCGGCGGAGACGGCGGCGTTGGCGGCCTTCCGCATCGCTGATCAGGGAGATCGGGTTGGCGGCATCGTATTTGGCGACGACCATATCGCTGAATTCCGGCCCAGACGAAGCCGGCGTTCACTGGACAGACTGTTATCGGCTGTTTCGCGCGCAAACCAGTCCCTGTCAGTTGACCCGCCTGCCGGAGAAGACCTGCCTCTCAATCACGTGTTGTCATCGGTCGTCCGAATTGCGCGCCGCAATCACCTGATCATTATTATCAGTGATTTTGCCGGAATTGACGGGCAAACACGGAAGCACATGAGCAATCTTGCCCGTCGCAACGACCTGATCCTGTGCCTGGTGAGCGATCCGATTGCCACGGACTTACCTCACAATATTCGCCTCACAATCTCTGACGGCAGCCTGCAGGCGCAGATCGATACCGGCGCAACATCCGTGCACACGGCGGTTGCCGATATGGCCAGAGGCCGATTGGCAGAGATTCTGAGCTGGCAGAACGAGATTGGCATGCCGGTTTTACCGCTCAGCGCCGGCGAGGAAACCCTGCCGCAAATCCGCAGATTGATGGGACTTGGGAGGGTGCGGCGTTGAATGACGAACTCAAAGGCCTGTCCCTTGCCGAGCTGCTCGACAAGATCGAACCGATCCGAGAACCGGCTCCGATCTCCATGTTCCCGCAGACAAGCGGCTGGATCGTTCTGGGACTGCTTCTTTTAGTCATACTTGTCTCAACCTGCTTGATGCTGCAGGTGCGCAGGCAAAGAAATGGTTACCGCCGTGCGGCCATCAAAGAAATAGAGGCGGTCAGAAACGACCCGGTTGCCCTTGCGCGGCTGTTGCGGCGCACCGCGTTGGCTGCATTTCACAGACAAGACGTTGCAAGCCTTACGGGTAGTGACTGGTTGAGTTTTCTTGCCGCCAAATGCCCGAAGCATTCCTTCACCGAGCAGGAGGGAAAAATCCTTTCACACGGTCCCTATCAAAGAACACGTGTTGAATTCCCTTTGGCGAAGCCGGTTCTCGCGTGGGTGAAATGGCACAAACGAAGCCAGGGAAAGAACAATGATTGAGCTGGCTTTCCCCTGGGCATTGCTGTTGCTGCCATTACCTCTGCTGAGTTTCTTTCTCATACCGCCCTATCGGCAACGCACGCCGGCACTCAGGTTTCCGTTTTTTCGCGAGATAGTCAGGGTTAGTGGGGTTCAAGCCAGATCGGGCTCCGTTGTCGTGACCAAAACCGCGTTGCAGACCGGTGCAGCGATTGTCGTCTGGATTCTCATTGTGGTCGCACTCGCACGCCCCGAGCGAGTCGGTGCACCGATTGAAATTGAAAAGTCCGCCCGAGACATCATGCTCGCCATCGATATTTCCGGATCCATGGATCAGCGTGATTTCACAGGAAATGATGGCCAGCGGATCCAGCGCCTTGAGGCGGTAAAGCGCGTCGTTGGTGATTTTATTGAAACGCGCGACAGTGACCGGGTTGCGCTGATCGTCTTCGGGACCAGGGCCTTCGTGCAATCGCCCTTTACCGAAGATCTCGCAACTGTCCGGGCATTGTTGCAGCAGACCGAAGTCGGCATGGCGGGACCTCAAACGGTTATCGGCGATGCGATCGGCCTGTCTATCCGGACGTTCAGATCGAGCGAGATAGAACAACGGCTCCTGATATTGCTGAGCGATGGCGCAGATACCGGGAGCCGCATGAGCCCGGTGAATGCCGCGGCAATTGCCGCCCAGAACGGTGTTGAGATCATCACCGTCGCAGTTGGGGACCCCGACGGTTCCGGCGAAAACCGTGTCGACGTCGCAGCGCTGGAGGATATCAGCAAACGGGGAAACGGCGCATTTTTCTTTGCAGATGACGAGGCCGGACTTGCCAGCGTTTATCAACGCATCGATGCGATGACTCCCCGGTCGGTTGAGACTCTGAGTTACCGGCCGCGCGAAGCTCTCGGCCACTATCTGCTGATGAGTGCGGCTTTGTTTGGAATTGCCGCGACGGCCGGACTGTTTTTCGCCACGAGGCCGAGAGTCACCGTATGATGCCCGATATCTATGCCCTTGAGGCCTTTCATTTCATTCGCCCGTGGACGCTTTTGCTCATCGCACCGGTTGTCCTGCTGTGGTGGTATATCCGGCAATCCCTTCGTCCGCTGAACCGGTCGCACGAAGGGATTGCACCTCATCTTGCAAAAGCCTTGACCGTTGGCGGTCAGAGGAAGCACCGCCTTTATCCAATAGATGGTGTCGCCGTTGCCCTGGTTTTGGTGACCGCCGCCGCCGCCGGACCGACATGGTCGCGCGTGCCCAATCCTCTGTTGGCCCAGACAGCACCGCTCGTCATCGCACTCAAGGTCTCGGAGAGCATGCTCGCCGATGACGTCTCTCCCAACAGGCTCGAACGGGGGAAGCAGAAAATCACCGATTTACTCGCTGAACGGTCCGGTGCCCGCTCTGCCCTCATTGCTTATGCCGGAACGGTTCACCGGGTAACGCCGCTGACAGAAGATCCTGCAGTTATAAAGCCGTTTCTGGACGGCCTGTCGCCGGCAGTCATGCCGGTTGAGGGCGACAACGCAACCGACGCACTGGCATTGGCGCGTTCCATCCTGGCAGACGAAGAGACGCCCGGTGCCATCTTGTTCGTACTCGATGAACTGAATCGCGCTGATATGGGTGCATTTGAGGATCTGGCTGAGACGGCCGGACCCGAGGTCGTTTTTCTTGCCGTCGGATCCGGCAATGCCGCTCAGGCCGACCTTGAACGCCTCGCCGGCAATGCCGTCATAAATGTAACCCCCGACACTTCCGATATCCTTGTCATTGAACGCCGCATCCGATCAGCTTTTCAGGAAGCCTTGTCAAAAGATGAAAGGCAAAAGTGGGATGACCGGGGATGGCTTCTTGCCTGGCCTGCCATGGTTCTGATGTTGCTGTGGTTTCGGCGCGGATGGGCCGTGCGCTGGGCGGTCGTATTTATCTGTATCCTGCCGGTCTGGCAGGTTGATAGAGCCCATGCACAGGGGTGGAAAGACTGGTTCCTAACGCCCGATCAGCAGGGGCGTCTTGCGGTCGAAAATCGAAAGTATCGGGATGCCGCAAACCTGTTTGAAGATCCTCACTGGAAAGCCTATGCCCTGCAGAAGGACGGACAATATGCACAAAGCGCATCGGTTTACGCGCGCCTTCCAGGCTCCGAAGCGGCCAATGCCGAGGGTGTTGTCCTGATCAAGGGACGTGCATACAGGGATGCAATCGCGGCATTTGAAAGGGCATTACAGCGGGACCCGGACAATGACGTCGCTGCGCGAAACCTCGCGCTGGCCGTTTACATCCTCGACTATGTGGAGACCTCCCGCGAGCAATCGGACACCGGCGAAGATACCGGCATCGGCGCAGATGAGATTGTATATGACAATGAAGCGGCGCGGGGCACACAAACACAGATTGCTTCGGACGAGGACGTTGTACCGGAAACGGCCGAGCAGTGGATGCGGACCGTTGATACCCGGACCGCCGATTTTCTGAAAATGCGCTTTGCGCTCGAAGCGTCCGGAGAAAACCGATGAAGCGGCGACGGGTTCTGTTGGCCCTTATACTTGGGTTGCTGCCGTCGGGATTGGCGGCAGCACCCGAACCCGTCCTGCGGATGGAGCTTGAAGAAACCGAGGCCGTTCCCGGTCAGCCTATCCTCTTGCGTTTGACTGTGCTGGTGCCGACCTGGATGGCCAAACCGCCGGTCTACCCGAGTTTTGAAGTTCCCAATCTCATGGTGCGTATTCCCAAGGGCGGCTCATTTGCGACCAGTGAGACCATCAATGGTGAGACGTGGTCCGGCATTTCCCGGTCCTATCGGCTGTATCCGATGACAGAAGGAACTTTCGAAATTCCAGCGCGTGAAATCGAGCTGAATTATGCCAATCCCGGCTCACCCGATCCGGTCAGGACCGTCCTGAAGACGGAGCCGCTGCGCGTCAGGGGCGTTGTTCCTGACGGTGCGGCCGGGCTTTCGCCATTTCTTGCCGCTGACGACCTGCAACTGAAGGAAACGCTCGATGGCACGATGGAAGATCTGGTACCGGGCAGCGCCATCACCCGTTCACTCGTCACCACAGTCACAGGCGTCGCTCCAATGGTGCTGCCGCCCCTTGTTAAGGTAAGCACACAGTCCGGCCTGTCCTCCTACGAGGCGCAACCGGTTATCTCAGAAACGGAAAATCGCGGCATCCTGTCCGGAAAACGCAAAGAGAGCGTGACATATATTGTGGAGTCCGGCGGCCGGTATCGCATCCCTGAGATACATCTGGACTGGTTCAACCTGACCACAAACAGGATTGAAACCGCTTCGCTCGATGGTTTTGAACTGGTGGTGAGCGGTGATCCGCCCGCCGCGCCGAGCCAGGCAATAAACTGGCGTCGGGTAACCTTCGGGGCTGCGTTTGCGGTGCTGGTGCTGGGCGCGATTGCGCTGCTTTTGCGGCTTGGCAGACCTGCTTTTTCGGCGATACGGGCCAGGCGCCGGGCCGCTTGGGAAGCCTCCGAGGCATATGCTTTTCAGCAGGCCAGAGCGGCCATTCAAGCCGGAAATCTGGACGCGACCATGCGATGGATCTCCCTCTGGCAGGATCGTGTTCCGGTAAAACCGGAACAATCGGCCATGGTCGACATTGACAGTTCGTTGGCCGCTCTGGGAGCCGGACTATACAGTCGCGGTACCCAGCCGCCGGAACAGGACCGGTGGGAGACCCTTTTTCGATCGCTCACCAAAGCAAGAAAAGAAGTCCTGTCCAAAGCAAAAACAGGCGCCGGAGACAAAGCCCTGCCACCGCTCAATCCGGGAGCGGCGGCATGACACTCCGGCCCCTTGTCCTTGTTGTCATCTGGTCCGCTGCCGGCGCTGCGC
The DNA here is from genome assembly GCA_965275915.1 of Stappiaceae bacterium. Lineage (GTDB taxonomy): Bacteria > Pseudomonadota > Alphaproteobacteria > Rhizobiales > Stappiaceae > JBDWFY01. Next base: position 1,437,521 of record CBDHYI010000008.1, on the reverse strand, counting down.
TCGCCGCAGAAGCGCCTGCGCCCTCCCCGCCCCATTATGTCGGCTCCAAACTCTGTGCAGAGTGCCATCCCGGTGCAGCCGATGCCTGGGCCCGGTCTCATCATGCCAAAGCATGGCAGGAACCGGGTGACCTCTCCGTTCTTGGTGATTTCGACAATCGCATCTTCACCCACAAGGATCGGTCTTCCCGCTTCTTCAAAAACGGTGGCACCTATTTTATCGAGACGGAGGATGTCGGCGGCGATCCTGTCACATATGAGGTGAAAGGCGTTGCCGGGATCGCGCCGCTGCAGCAATATCTGGTTGAAACAGAGCCTGGGCGCCTGCAGTCTTTCGACGTTGCCTGGGATGACACGTTAAAGCGCTGGTATCACCTTTATCCGGAACAGACTCTCGATCCGCAATCGGGTTTTCACTGGACCGGGGTCTACAAGAACTGGAACGGCCGTTGCGCCTCCTGCCATGCAACGGGCTATCAGAAGAACTACGGGCGAATAGAACGCCGGTACGAAAGCACCCAGTCGGAAATCGGCGTGGGCTGCGAGGCCTGTCACGGTCCGGCTGCATTGCACGTTTCCTGGGCACGCGCACCGGATAATTCCGAATATGCCGCGCTGCCGAATAAAGGGCTGGACGTCGGGTTTTCCAAAGCCTCCCCCGAATCGGAAATCCAATTGTGCGCGGGATGCCATTCCAGAAGATCGCCGCTTGAAGAAGGCAGCCCCCTTCCCGGCACGCCGTTTCATGACAGCTACCGCCTCGCCCTGCTCAGACCCGGCCTTTATCATCCCGATGGAGCAATCCTGGATGAAGTCTATGTTTACGGATCATTCCTGCAGTCAAAGATGTATCAACGCGGCGTGCGGTGTTCGGATTGCCATGAGCCTCACAGCGCCACGTTGAAAGCAACGGGCAATGCGGTTTGCACGCAGTGCCATTCGCCGGCTGGAAACCCCGGGTTTCCGACCTTGAAAAAAGCACTTTACGACGACCCGGCCCATCACTTTCACGCTGCCGGTTCGAAAGGCGGGCAGTGTGTGGCCTGCCATATGGCCGAGCGGACCTACATGGGAATTGACGATCGTCGCGATCACGGTTTCCGCGTTCCACGGCCTGATTTGTCCGTCAAAACCGGAAGCCCCGATACCTGTAGCGACTGCCATCTAGACAAAGATGCCGGTTGGGCAACTGCAGAACTTCAGAGACTGTTTCCGGACAGCAAGCACCGCGGCGATCACTTTTCAACCGTGTTCGCAAAAGTTCACGCCGGTACGGGAGCGGACGCGGATGACCTTCTGGCAATTGCCGGCCATGACGGATTGCCGGGTATCGTCCGGGCATCGGCACTGGATTTCTTGCGTCCCTTGGCGACGGCGGAGGTAGCTGAGACGGTGGCGCCAATGGTTGAGGACAAGGATCCGCTTGTTCGTGCCGCCGCTGTCACCCTGCAACAAGCCGCACCGCCGGTCGATCGTTTTCAGCGCATTGTCCGGGCTCTGGAAGATCCGATGAAATCGGTCCGTATTGCCACCGCCCGGCAGTTGCTGGGACTGCCAATTGCGTACATGCCCAGGCGCTATACGGACATGTCCAGAAGCGCAATGCAAGACTGGCAATCCTCCTTGCGGGCACGGGCGGATTTTCCTGAGACACATATGGTCAACGGGCAGACAGCCCTCATCCTGAATAATATCCCCGCCGCGCTCGCAGCCTTCCGGGAGGCCGCCCACATGGACCCTCAATTGGTTGAAGCCAGAGCGATGGTGGCGCGGCTGTTGTTTATCACCGGCGAAAAACAAGCGGCCCTGGTGGAAATTCAAGGCGCGCTGGCAGCCAATCCAGGCAACGGGGATTTGTTACAATTGCAAAAACGGATTCGGGACGAAGAGCCTCAACGTCAGCAATGAGAGAGCGAACCGGTGTGGCACCTCGGACTGAAAGAAGCATCCACGGGCCATGACATAAGAGGAGTTGTAAGATGAGCAGCCTTCTGAAGAATTTCGGATGCGGTATCCTGATCCCCGCGTTATTGGCTGGCAGCCCATTTCTCTCTGGCACCGCAACAGCAGCAGAGGGGCCGGAAGACGCCAATGCGCGCGTCGACAGAGCCTGGCAGTTCATTGTCGCACCGTATCTGCTTGCGCCGACCATAACCGGCGATACGCAGATTGGCCGCCTGCCGAACACCAGCATTGACGTCGATACCGGAACGATTCTTGAGAATCTTCGTTTTGGCGCCATGGTGCATCTGGAGGCGCTCTACCGTCAGAAGATCGGCCTTGTTGTCGATGTCGCATACATGAATCTGGGCACAGCCACCGACGGCCGCATCGCCAATGGACGGCTTCGGGCAAGTGTCGGTCAATTGGTCGTTGAAGGTTTTGCCGGCTACCGGTTTCTTTCGAGTGACAATGCCTGGGCTGAGATTTATGCAGGCGGCCGCTACTGGGACAATGACGTGAAATTCACCGGAAGCGGCACCATCGCAGGTGACTTTTCCTTCAACCCGGGCGCCCGATGGCTTGACCCGGTCATCGGCATACGGGGCACACGGTTTCTTTCCGACAAATGGTCAGTCATGGGACGGGCCGATATTGGCGGCTTCGGCGTATCCTCAGACTTCACATGGACCCTTCAGGCGGGTGTCGGTTATCATTTCAACGAAACATGGTCGCTGCATCTGCAGTACAAGGCCCTCAGCGTTGATTACGACAACGGTAAATCCGGTGCCGACCGATTTGTTTATGACACGATTACCCACGGACCGCTGTTGGGAATCGCTGCGAAGTTTTAGGCTCAGGACCCATTCATCTCATTTAGTGTGCGAGAGCATGTTTCGTTCCTGACAAGGTGGAAAGACGCGGGCGTTTGCCGACCTTGCCAAGCGCACCGTTTCTGTCAAATGATGATGGCCGCAGGGACCCTGCTGCGGTCCGCCACTCCGGTTTTGCGAAAACCACCATCCAGGATATTGCAAAGCCCCAGATCCTGATTGTGTGAGAACCAATGAAAAAACCTGAAGACCTCCGCTCCGCCCGCTGGTTCGCACCGGACGATCTGCGCTCCATGGGCCACCGCAGCCGCGCCATGCAAATGGGGCTGGACGGTGCCGACTGGGAAGGCAAACCGATCATCGCAATCATCAACACCTGGTCCGACCTCTCGCCCTGCCATCATCATCTGCGCGACCGGGCCGAGTTCGTCAAAAAGGGGGTTCTGCAGGCCGGCGGCATGCCGGCCGAGCTGCCGGTGCAGGATTTTGCCGAACAGTTCCTGAAACCAACCTCGATGCTTTACCGCAATCTGGGTGCGATGGAGGTCGAGGAGACTTTACGCTCTCATCCGGTCGACGGCGTTGTGCTGATGGGCGGCTGCGACAAGTCCACACCCGCCCTCATCATGGGTGCGTTGTCGATGGGCCTGCCCTGCATCTTCCTGCCCGCCGGAGCGATGCTGCGCGGCAATTATGCCGGTCAAAAACTCGGGTCGGGGACGGATGTCTGGAAATACTGGGACGAGCGCCGCGCGGGCACCATCGGCAAGGAGGAGTGGATGGGCGTTCAGGGCGGCATCGCCCGCAGTTACGGCACCTGCATGACCATGGGAACGGCCTCGACCATGATGTCGATTGCCGAAGGCTTCGGCCTCACCCTGCCCGGCGCCTCCGCTATCCCGGCTCCGGACGCGGGCCACAAGCGTATGGCGGCGGCCTGCGGACGGCGCATCGTCGACATGGTCTGGGAAGATCTTACTCCGGACAAGATCGTTACCCCCAACGCAGCCGCCAATGCCACCACCGTCGCCATGGCGACCGGCTGTTCCACCAACGCAATCATTCATCTGATCGCCATGGCCCGTCGCGCCGGCATTGACTGGGGTCTTGACGATCTGGACCAAATCGGCCGCAAAGTGCCGGTACTCGCCAATATCCGGCCGTCAGGCAAAGAGTATCTGATGGAGGATTTTTTCTATGCCGGAGGGTTGCCGGCTCTGATGAAAGAGCTCGGCGACGCGCTGGACCTTTCGGTTTTGACTGCCAACGGACGGTCGCTCGGCGAGAATATCCGGAACGCCGAGAACTACAATGACGATGTGATCCGGTCGCTTGCGAACCCGGTCTATCATGAGGGCTCGCTTGCGGTGTTAAGAGGCAATCTGGCCCCGGACGGTGCGGTCATAAAACCGGCCGCCTGCGATCCCAAATTCCACAAACATTCCGGCCCGGCCATCGTCGCGGACAGCTATCCGGACCTCAAGAAAATCATCGACGATCCGGATTATCCGATGACGCCGGACCATGTTCTGGTGCTGAGAAATGCCGGACCCCAGGGCGGGCCCGGTATGCCCGAATGGGGGATGATCCCGATGCCGCGGGCGCTGCTGAAAGACGGCCACCGCGACATGGTGCGCCTTTCCGATGCCCGCATGTCCGGCACCTCATACGGCGCCTGCGTCCTGCATGTGGCGCCGGAGGCCTTTATCGGCGGACCGCTGGCGTTGATCGAAACCGGGGATGTCATTGAGCTCGATGTGCCGAACCGGGCACTGAATGTCCGGATTTCCGACGCCGAACTGGAAGCCCGCCGCACCAAATGGACACCGCCGGAGCCGCGTTACGAACGAGGATACGGCTGGATATTCTCCCGCCATATCGAACAGGCTGACAAAGGCTGCGATTTCGATTTCCTGCGCACCGAATTCGGCGGGCCGGTTCCGGAACCTGATATTTTTTGAAAACAATTCGCCGACGGCACAGCCGCAGGCCGCCATATTTAAAGGAAAAGCAATGAGTGACGTGAAACCGGAATCCCTTGAAAAACTGAAACACGTGAGCGTCGCAACCCTGGCGACGGCGCTCTATAAGCGCGGCCTTCGCCATCAGGTGATCCAGGATGTGCGTCCCGTCAGGCCCAAGGGCTGCAACATGGTCGGTCCGGCTTTCACGCTGCGCTATATGCCGGCCCGCGAAGACCGCAATCAGCTTTCGGAGTTCCGGAATCCCGAACACCCGCAGCGTCACGCCATCGAAACCTGCCCGCCCGGTCATGTCCTGGTGATGGACAGCCGCAAGGATGCCACCGCAGCGTCCGCGGGCGACATCCTCATCACCCGCCTGATGGTCCGGGGCGGTGCGGGGGTGGTCACCGATGGCGGCTTTCGCGATGCGATGAATATCGGCGACCTCGATATGCCGGCCTACCACGCGCGTCCCTCAAGCCCCACAAACCTGACGACCAACGAAGCCATCGACATCAATGTCCCCATCGGCTGCGGCGATGCACCGGTCTTCCCGGGCGACATTGTGGTTGGCGATGATGACAGCGTCATCATCATCCCCGCCCACCTTGGAGACGAGATTGCCGATGAAGCCGTTGAGATGACAGCCTACGAGGATTTTGCCATCGAGCAGGTCAGAAATGGCGCAACCATCATCGGCCTCTATCCGGCAACACGGGAAGAAAACCTTGAGAAGTTCGCTGCCTGGCGCAAGAAGAACGGGCGGTAACGAACCAGAGCGTATTCCCGAAAAGTGTGTGCGGTTCTCGGATATGAACACGCGACAAAAGACATGTCTTCTTGAACATGCTTCAACCGCTCACAGACCCGCTGCTTCTCCGATCAGAGCCCCGGTATTAATCGCCAGATAGCGAGAGCGTGCGGGACGGCTGGCGGCCTCGATATCGCGGCGAAGCCATCGGTGCGCCTCAAGCGACTTGAGGGACTGCGATAAAGCCCGGTCGGTGATCGACGGCAGCCGGTTTTTGATCTCGCCGAAAAAACACGGTTGTCGGCTTGCCGTCAGAACGGGCACTGTCCAGGCTCGGCGCAGAAGAACCTGGTCCGCCTGCTCTTTTGCGAGCGTCTCAATCCTGTTTGCATATCCGGCGAATTCAGCACCTCTCACGGTCAGGCGGAATTCCGGTCTGAGTGGATGGCCGTATCCAGGATTCCTTTCCACCAGACCCAGTTCAACCAGATGCGCAAGACTTTGCAAAAACGCGGTCCGCCCGGCGCCGGTCGCTGCAAGCAGCGACGCCTGCCGGCCGGGAACGCCGCGATGCAGCTGTGCCAGAATTGTCAGGCACCACGCGCGGGACGCCACCTTGACAAGTGTCTTTATGTCCATAAAGTATAGTATATATATTTTCCGACATGAGGGAAGAGCCGTGCCAATTGTAACGCTGGAAAACACGATCACCATCGCCCTGTCCGTCAAGGACCGACATATCAGCGCGCGCTGGTACGAGGAGAAACTGGGGTTTGATGTGCTCTATCACGCCGATGATGCGGGCTGGAGCGAACTGAAAACCATGACCGAGGGAGTCACGCTGGGCCTCGGTGAACAGGCCGAACCCGCACCGGGCAACACCGTCCCCGTCTTCGGCATCGCCGACATTGCAACTGCACGGAAAGACCTGGAAGCCGCCGGCGTCAAATTCGACGGCGACACCGTCACCATTGAGGGTATGGTCAGCACGGCAACATTTTACGATCCGGACGGCAATGCGCTGATGCTGGCTCAGGACCTCACAAACCAGGGCTAAGGCCGCCCTAGGCTCAGGACCCATTAATTTCATGCAAGTCTGTTTTGAAAGAAGTATTCGACTGGAGAGAACCAGGGAGAAGCGAAGGTGGATACCTTTGCGAGCTCTGGTTTTCTTCAGGCGGACACTTCTTTCAAAACCCGAAGGGCGAGGCATATTGTGTTCCTGACTGCGTTGGAAAGACTTGAAAACCGGACGGTTTCCTGCTCCTTTCCGCCTTGTCAAAAACAAAATCTGCTCTCGCAGAATGGATGAAATGAATGGGTCCTGAGCCTAGTCCTCTGAAAAGTCATCCGCAATCGCAGTGGTGCGGCATATCCCTGCCACGCACGGGAGCAACCGCTTCGCAATTTATCGTGCCGGATGAAGTCGCCTCACAACAGTGGCAGTGATGCCGTGAGCCGGTCTATCTCATCTGCTGGTGCCGGCCCGATGCCCAGGCATGTCACCGTGCCTTCCGGAACGACAGTCTTGCCGGCATCGTGAACGAGGCAGGCCGGAATTGCGGCGTTTTTCGCCTCGGAGAACAGCCGGGACAATTCAGCTGCTTCTGAACCGCCAAGTACGATTTTCGGCATTCCGACGGACAACCACTCCATCTGTGTTCTGGACGCGGCCTTTAAAAGGGCGGCAACAGAGGCATGGGCCACCTGCGCAGCCATTTTTCCCGGCGGCATATTCAGCGAAATATTCACGACAATGACTTGTTTCAAAGAATGTGTCGGCACCCTAAACAGTCCAACTCGGTCTGTTGCGCATACCCTCGGCCCATCTGAGAGCGTGCGGACAATGATCAGGGATACCGAGATCAAACAGATCGGCCAGAGCAAGCGCTGTCATCCCCTGAACATCTGCAAAAGTGAACTCTCCGCCTGCAATGTAAGCTCTACTGTCCGCCAATTCCCGATCGAGCCAACGCCACTTCCGGGGCATCATGCGTCTCTGCGCATCAGCGAAAGCGGGAACCTGCTCCAGGACATCGGCGAAAAGCGGCAACCGGTGACGCACCATCAATCCGATCGGCAGAAAAATCTCCTGATAGATCCGCTGGCTCCACATTTCGATGTGACCTTGTTCAAAAGCCGTACGCCCCATGAGCGGCTTTTCGGGAAAGACGTTATCGAGATAGCGGCAAATTGCAATACTGTCGGTGATGACCCGGCCGTCGTCCAGTTCCAGCACCGGCACCTCACTCAACGAATTGAGCTTCCGGAACGCAGGCGTTCGGGTATCGACGCCCAGTTCAACAACTTCGCGCGGAATCTCGATCTTTTTCTCCGCCATGAAGATACGAACGCGTTTTGCGTTTCCGGCCTGAGCATCATAGAGCTTCATGCTGTTGCCGCCACGGCCGGATGTTTTTTGCCCAAATGCTGCGCGAGGTTCTCCAGCGTTGGTATCCAGCCGTTTTCATGGAAGGTGCGGCAGTCTTCACTCGCCAGACCGTCATGAACGAGCGTAAGCTCGGTTTTTTCGCCGATCTGTCTCATTGAAATCGAGACCCTGCTCACCTCTTCCCGTCCCTCCCACGCCCACGAGAATACCAGTTTCTGCGGCGGCAGGATCAACTGATAGGTGCCATGGGCGATAAGCAACTCGCCAACACCCGGAGGCCGCTGAATGTCAGTGCCTTCCGGGTCCATGACAATACGAAACGCGCCACCGACCTGCACGTCGGCTTCAACATCCGCAGCGGTCATTCCAAGGGGGCAGAACCATTGCTTCATCAGATCCGGCCTGGTCCAGGCAGCCCAGACATCCTGGACAGACGCATTCAGAATACGGGTTTGCAATACTGTGTGAGAGCGTGTCATGTGCGTATCTTTTAGTCTTTCGGCCGGGCCGGGTTATTATCAAGAAACGCTTCCAACCGATCCAGATTGTCCGACCAAAGCCTTTCGTAAAACGAAAGCCAGTTAAAAGCGGCCCTGAGCGGCTCCGCTTGCAGACTGCAAATATGCCTCCGCCCATCCAGTTCTTTGGAAACCAATCCCGCAGCCTGAAGAACTGACAGATGCTTGGAAAACCCTGCCGGAGAGAGCGCAAACGGCGCGGCCAATTCGCCAACCGTAGCGGGCCCCTCGGCCAGTTTAGCAAGTGTTGCCATCCTCACCGGATCGCTGAGCGCGGCAAAAGTGCGTGTCAGCTCGGGGGTTACTTGCTGCATCAGTGTCCTCCTCGGGTGCGGGATCGGATGATCAGTCTGTCGCTTAAGCGGCTTCCGCTTCGGGAAATTGTCTGGAATCTGTATAGAGCTCCTGTCGGGCGATCTTGTCCCCTTTGAAGGTGAAGACATCGCACATCTCCATTTCCTTCTCACCATCGGGCGTCCGGGCCACAAGTCTGAAGATGTGAACGACGGCATCCCCTTCGGAAATGTACCGTGAGTCTTTGACGTGGCCGCAAAAGCCGACCAGATGCGCGACATAGTCATCGGGATTGTCGAAGCTCATCATCGGTGCCTTGAAGGTGAAATCATCGGTCAGCAACGGTCGGATCATAGACGCATCCTGCGCTGTCGCGCCTGCGTAAAACTGATCGAGTGCTGCTTTCTGAATTGGGGTCATTTTAAAATTCCTGCTGAATAATTCTCTATAAAGCTAATATTTCACTATTTAGTAAATTAATCAACCTCAAACTGCCCGGATGCCGCTCTGTCCTCAAAAATATCTTCGATTGGTTGGTTGAAAAGCCGCGCAATCTTGAAGGCCAATGGCAAAGAGGGATCGTAGCGTCCTGCTTCAATGGCATTGATTGTCTGGCGCGACACGTCCAGATGATCTCCCAACACGGATTGCGACCAACCCCGCTCTGCGCGGAGCTCTTTCAGGCGGTTCTTCATCAGAACACGCCTTGCCGCTTCGAAATGACCGCCGTCGCTGCGGATTGTGTTATCCAGAAGATCGGCAAGAGCCAGAAAACAGGAAGCCTTGGCGCATCTGCCAGCGTCTCCAACGTTCCCCATCCGGAAGCGACGATCATCACGCAGGCGATACTGAACAAAGTTCCCTTTATCTGTATGAGCCGGAGGAACTCGTCGATCTCGGTCGCAAAACGCCAGTGTGCCCAGAATGCGAAAAACACGGCAGCGACCGGAATACATGCCAGCCCGTACAGGAAAACAGACGGCAGCGCAGTGCTTTCACCAATCCATGCAATGCCTATTGAACTGGCCGCATACATGCACATTGCGGGGATGAAAACTTTAAAATAACGATATGTTGCCCGTTCGGGTGTCATGACGGAAGTGTCCTAAAAATGGAAAGCTTCCTTTACATACGATATCCGTGGCGATTGTAAAGGGTGCTTTCCAGATTCAGTTGAATGCGCCAGACGATTCCTGGCCAGACGAAGTCACACAAAACTCATGAAATACCCAGAGATAGAGACTTGAGGACCCGTAACGGCCATGCAGGACAATTAAGGCATCCCTAGGTGTTCTCAGAACCGGGATTAGCCCAAGAGGCCGCTGTCCGGCTGAGCAGAAGCGGAGCTTCCCTCAATCGCGATCAAACACCTTGTTTGACGTTATGTTATAACGTATAAAACCACACTTGAATTTCATTGATTGACACTCCGAGCAAAGATGATGAAGCACGCTGGCCCTCTTCGCCACCCAATCGAAAATTCGTCTCTTGCTTCGCTTCCCAACCGATGGTCCGTGGTGATCATGCGATGAGTGTCGCTCAGGTGAGTGTCAAGGAAACCGCAGCCCGAGTGGGTATCACTGATGCGCCCGAGGGCCTGACAGCCATCCATCGACGGGGATATCCTGCTGTAATCTGGCACCGCGAGCCGGCTGTCCGCTTTCGGACCTGGATCAACGATCTTGATCCGGCGCTGCTCCCAAGCACCCGCGTGACCCTGCGCCCGGATGCCGTCCGGGAAGCCGTTGACCATCTTTGCAGCATCGCCGGAACACCGCAATGCGAGGAACGCGCATACCTGGCCGGTGATATTGCCGCCCTGGCCTTTATCTTTGCCGATGTGATGCAGACTGAGTACCTTCAACTGCGTCTGGATATCGTGAAAACAGATTTCTATCGAGAGTTTCACATTGACGCGGTGACTGCACGCCTGGTGTGCACTTATCGCGGACCGGGGACCCAGTATTGCCTTTCATGTGACGGCAGCACACCGGCCAATGTCTTAGCGGTGCCGACCTGTGCGCCGATCGTGCTGCGCGGGACGCATTGGCCCGTATCGCCGCCATGCGACTTTCTGCATCGTTCTCCACCGATTGAGGGCACAGGCAAAACGCGGCTCGTGCTGGCACTTGATCCTGTCGAGGACCGGGACAGCGCCCACCATAACCTTTTGCATTAATTCCAACATTTAGGAGGAGGTCGACAATGAAAACGCGCGCTGCCATCGCATGGGAACCCAACCGCCCGCTGGAAATCGAGGAAATTGACCTTGAAGGACCCAAAGAGGGCGAGGTTCTTGTTCGTATCGTAACGACCAGCCTGTGTCACACCGATGTATTCACCCTGTCGGGCGAAGACCCGGAGGGGCTGTTTCCCTGCATCCTGGGCCATGAAGGATGCGGTGTGGTCGAAGAGGTGGGCAAAGGTGTGACTTCCGTTGCGCCGGGCGACCATGTGATCCCGCTTTACGTTCCTGAAGATCCTGACTGTCCTTACATCAAGTCCGGCAAGACCAATCTTTGCCAAACCATCCGAAAAACGCAGGGCGCCGGCCTGATGCCCGATGGGACCTCGCGGTTCTCATACAAGGGAAGACAAATCCTCCATTATATGGGCACCAGCACATTCAGCGAGTACACGGTGCTGCCTGAAATCTCCGTTGCCAAGATTGCCAGGGAAGCGCCCTTGTCCAAGGCGTCCGTCATGGGCTGTGCCGTGCCGACCGGCATGGGGGCCGTGCGCAACACTGCCAAGGTGGAAGCCGGCGCCTCTGTCGCGGTCTTCGGTTTGGGCGCGGTGGGCATGGCAGTGATCCAGGGAGCCGTGATGAATGGTGCCTCGCGGATCATCGGCATCGACATTAACACCGCAAAATTTCCGCTGGCAAAGGCTCTTGGCGCGACGGAGTGCATCAATCCGAAAGACCATGACGCGCCAATTCAGGACGTCTTGGTCGAAATGACCGACGGTGGCCTGGATTATACCTTCGAGGCGGTCGGCAACGTTAACCTGATGCGCGCTGCACTCGAAGCTTGTCACAAGGGCTGGGGCGAATGCACCGTTATCGGTGTTGCCGGAGCGGGTCAGGAAATCTCGACGCGGCCTTTCCAGCTCGTCACCGGCCGAGTCTGGCGCGGTACCGCCTTTGGCGGTGTGCGTGGCCGCAGCGAACTGCCCGGCATGGTCGATGAATGGTTACGCGGCGATTTCAGCGTCGACCCTTACATCACCCACCACATGAAACACGAACAGATCAACACTGCCTTCGATCTGCTCAAAGCCGGTGAGTCGATCCGGTCGGTCGTCCACTTCCGGCCAAGCGATACGATGAGGGTTAATTCGCTGCCGGGGACCATTGTTCCCGAATGATGTTATTGTTCTCGTGCGGATGCGCCGCGCTGCGGCGCATCCGCCAACCAGAGCACGTCTTGGATACGGAAAAGGCAACATGCGGGGTGTGGAACCGCTCTGGTCACTGGATTCACGCAACTGAAAGTGTTACTTAACTCCAAACCCAATTGGAGCTTTGCGTTGAAGCGGAACGGCCGCCTGTCTCTTGCACTTCATACTCTCGGCCACATGGCCGCTGAACCGGATCGTATGCGCACATCGGCGGATATCGCAGCCCATGCAGGCACCAATCCGGTTGTGGTCCGCCGCGTCCTTGGTCGTTTGCGCAAAGCCGGATTGCTCAAATCCGAGAAAGGGCATGCCGGAGGGTGGCGGCTCGCACGCGCGCCAAACGACATCACGCTCGCTGATGTGTATCTCGCCCTTGACGAACACCTGATTGCAACCGGAGAGCAGGAAGAAAAGTCTGATTGCTCAGTCGAACAGGCATTGCAACTGCGCGTCACAACCGTGATGGAAGACATCGAGCGCAGCCTGATAGAGCGATTGGCCGCAACCACGATCGCCGAGGTGCACGAGCGGTAATCAACCATCCAGGCGCACATGCGAAGCACGTCGGACCAGGCGCGAGGTTTCGTAACCGCAGCTGCACAAATGTGCATTGCACAGCGCGTGAGAAGATTGCGCGCTAGGCGCGCTCCTCAGGGTCAAAAACCGGATCAAAAACAAGGAAGAGACGCGTCTCACCCGTTCCTTCAATCGGCGGGGACCTGTGCAGCAAACCGGAGGGCGGCTCCTCCGGCCAGAGCGCACCGCGAAACAGTGCCGGCGCCCCTGTAGGTACAGAAAAAACCCGACGGGGAACGTGGCCGTCCGTGGAAATCCCATATTGCGTGCCCGGTCCGCGATAGGTGCAGACCAGGCGGGCCGTGACAGCATCGATGTGAAATTTTCGGCACGCATCATCGCTTACAGCTTCCAGCCTAAGGCGCAAAAGCTGGACACGCATCAAGTTCGAAAAGATCTGCCCAAGCTCGGAAATGTCCTTGACCAGCCAGTCACGCTCAGGCGCCGAAGGCACTTTCGCGATGTCGCAAAGCTGCTGAACAGTGTCCGCGACAGCATCCGGGCGGAGAATGACCCGGCCTTGCGGCAGTTGTTTGGGACTGAGTGCATCCAACCACGCCTGAATACCCGGTGAAGGCTGTCGCCGCCAGATTGCCGCTGCGCATCCCGGTTTTAAAAATGCATCAAGTGCCTGCGCGTTGTCTGCAACTGCGACGCCGACTGCGGCATTGGTTATAGACTTTCGCACAAAGTTCATGCCGCCTGCTCCGCTCTCCTCCAGATGGGAAAGGGATCGGGATAGCTGGGCAGGTCTTCCGGCCCGGAAGCCGTGTCGGCAGGCATCAGACAACTGTCCAGCCGTGCCTTGAGGGCCGGCCACTCTATTCCCGAGCCGATAAACACAAGTTCCTGACGGCGGTCGCCCCACGGCTCGTGCCAATGTGCCCGCAAGTAGGCTTGTGCACTTTCGGTTTTCGGATGACGGGCCTTGGGCACTGTTGCCCACCACTGACCCAACGGCGAGACCGAGGACAGCGCCCCTGCAAGCGAAAACTCCGCCACCCAGTCCGGACGTGTCGCGATCCAGAAATGCCCCTTGGCCCGGATGACGCCGGGCAGTTCGCCATTGAGCACCGACTTAATCCGCTCAGGAATGAACGGCAGCCGCGCACGGTACACATACGACGAGACGCCATATTCTTCCGTCTCCGGCACATGGTCTGCGAAGCCGTAAAGTTCTTTGGCCCACATCGGATGTTCATGGGCTTTTTCGAAATCGAAGAGCCCCGTGTCGAGGATTGCATCTGCCTGAACCTGGGAATGGTCCGTTTCGATGATCCGTGCATCTCCATTCAGGCTGCGGATGATTTTGCGGGCTGCATCTGTGCGCGCAGAACCCGCGTCGGTGACCTTGTTCAGGATCACCACGTCGGCGAATTCGATCTGATCCGTTAGCAGATGCACAAGGGTGCGTTCGTCTTCCTCACCCAGTGTTTCGCCCCGGTCGCGCAGGAAGTCGTGAGATGAAAAGTCGTTCAATAAATTAACCGCATCGACCACCGTCACCATTGTATCGAGCCGTGCGACGTCGGAGAGGCTTTGGCCCTCTTCATCTCGGAACTCGAACGTGGTGGCCACCGGAAGCGGTTCAGAAATTCCGGTGGATTCGATCAGCAGATAGTCGAAGCGCCCCTCTCCTGCCAGCTTTCGGACCTCATCCAGAAGGTCGTCACGGAGCGTACAGCATATGCAGCCGTTGGACATCTCAACCAGGGTTTCGTCCGTGCGGCTGAGCTCGGTGTCAGCGCGAACCAGGTCTGCGTCAATGTTCACCTCTGACATATCGTTGACGATGACGGCCACGCGGCGGCCATCCCGATTGTTGAGGACACGATTGAGTAGAGTGGTCTTTCCGGCGCCTAGGAAGCCTGAGAGAACAGTGACGGGAAGGTGAGAATCCGACATGGAGTACTCCGTAGCGACGTGATGAATTTCACGTAACTAACGCAGTTACCAGAATCACGCAACAAGAATTGTTACTTAATCGGGAACCCGCCCGGCCAGTCAGGCGGCGCAAGTAAAAACTGTCGTGGGTCGCAGGCCGGTGCGCCGGCTGGAGCGCATAACTTTTCAAGCCTTCGCTCATGAGAAGCCCGGTGCCCGCCCGTCAAAACGGATCGTCGGCGCGTCAGTTGCGGTTAGACGACCTCCAGCGGTCCATGATCGTCGCAATGACCGTTATGAGGATGATGTAAACGACCGTTCACGAGATAACAGACATGATCGCCATGGGGCACTGCTTGGTGTCCACACCCCGGTCCATGCACATGATCGGCATCGTGACCAAGCGCATCGGACGCAATGGGCGCACAACCATCCGGATTCGTTTCTGAGGTCTCGATGACATGTTCATCGACGTGATCTTCGTGCGGATGATGCAGGTGGCCGTCGTGAAGGTAGTCGATGTGGTCACCGTGACGAACAGCCGTGTGGCCGCAACCGGGCCCATGAACATGTGTATGATTGGGGTGTTTGGGATTGTCGCAGGTCACGAACCGTCTCCATCTTTTTCGGTTGTCAGGGAAGCATCCTCTGCCGCATGGTCGAGAACGTCGCGCAAGAGACGCACCACATGATCATCGGCAAGCGCGTAGTGAATGTGTTTGGCTTCACGGCGGCGTTTGACGAGCCGTGCCGCATGAAGCTGCTTAAGACGAGCCGAAATTGTCGCGATTTTTTCCGCCTCTTCTTCGGCGAGTTCGGTGACGCATCGTTCGCCGGTCGCCAGCCGCAGCAATATTCGCAGCCGCGCTGCGTCGCCCGCGGCTCGCAACATCATGGCGGCGCCATCGACCGTTGCTTTTGCGGGCATAACGGTTGCGGCCCTCGGGGCATGAAGATCGGCGGAACAGTCTGGCAGATCGGTTGTGTTCGGCATTACAACATTCTATCATTCAATTGATTGATAAAATGTCATGGACAGCAACTGATATCAAGCACATTCGCAACGTCTCAGAACCGTGTGCGGCAATGGCTGCATCGTTTCCGATCCGCTATCATCGATATGGCAACCATCGGGGCAGCCGATGTCAGTTCAGAACCGCAATGGAAAGGTTCAGGAACGACGCAAACCCCACCCATACGGCGTAAGGAACAAACACAATGGCTGAGAGCCGGTCCTCGCTCCAGCTCCGCCAAATGAAGACCGCAATGACTCCCAGCAGGCCAATAATGACTGCAAGGGCGATCCATGGCGCATGCAGTACGAAAAACGTCGGAGACCAAAGGAAATTCAGACTCATCTGGACCCACCAGAGCGTCATATTGGTAGAAGACTTTCCAGTTTCCCAGGTGCGCCAGCCCGCCATCGCAATGAGCACATAAAGGACGGTCCACACCGGTGCAAATATCCAGTTCGGCGGATTGAACGGCGGCTTGCTGAGGGCCGCATACCAGTCACCCGGCGCGGTGAGCGTGCCGATCAGTATCCCGCCACCGACCACCAGAAGGAGAAAGGCGGCACGCGTCCTGGTGCCACTCACCGGTTCTGTCTCTCGGGGCCGGCGAAATCCCGCGCACATGGTTTGCCGTGGACGCGCATGATTACTCCTTTATGGCTCTTCGAAATATCCGTTCACCGGTAAACAGCGCTCGCGACACCTCCAAGAAACCGGTGCCCATGCCCGACAGTGATCGTAGCACGCATTCTCAGACTGCCCATAACGTGTTGCGTTCAGCAATCTGCAATCGGCAGTTCTGCCTCAGAAGACGCTGAAAACAGGGCGGACGTGTCGCCGCGCGCGCCCGAATGGGAAACTCTGGCCGCTTCGATTTCAGTTCCGGATACTGTGATCGCCCGCTGCCCGAGAGTGTCATCAACGTCGATCGTAAAGGCGATCGCCTGATTGGGCGCGAGGTCCGCTATGTCCAGCCTGATCTCCGATTGACCGTCCAGAACGGTCGGTGTCCCCGCCAACGCATCGGCTCCGTCAACAAGCTCAAAAGGCTGAAACACCTCGACGCCTGCCCCGGTTTCGGTCACGTCGAAAATCAGTCCGCCCCGCGAGGGCGACAGGTCGACAAGGATCGAAGAGTTCGAAAGAGTGCACGTGCCCGCATTCTCTATTTTGAACGCGTCTTTGGGCGCCCCCTCATTGAAGCTGATAAGCAGGTCTGCCTGGGCGCCGGTGGCGAACATGAGACCTGATACAGCAGTGAGTGCGCCGACCGCTGATTTTGACGAGATCATTGAAAGCCTCTTGGTGGACTGTGATCGATACCAGTCAGGTACGTCTTGCGACTATCGGCGGATCATTAAGAAGCCATGGCGCTCTCCGGCACTCCTCAGACTTAGACCGATGCCGGCTTGCGTGGATACCGAGAGCCGGACAATGCACTGGCTGTTGTCGAAAGCTTCGGTCAGCAGCATCTGATATGCGCGCCAAAACCCTGACTAGACGCTATTCACGCTTGGCTTGGATCAAGTGATGGCCTCGGAGTTGGTGAAGGTGCGGCGGGACCGCCGCACCCTCTATCCGGTTGATCTGCCTTCAGATTACTTTGGTCTTAAAGCATCTGCGGTGCCCTGAATGAAGGCAATCAGCTGCTCCACTTCGCGCTCACTCAGATGAGCGTCAAACCGTGGCATACCGTTATGGATGCCCGCTCCTTGCAGGACCCACGCATCGGCGTTGGTCAAAGTGTCGGGATCGGAATAGCCAAGGTTAGGGATTGCACCGCCATTGTTGACGCCCGGAACCCCGTGGCAGAACAGGCAGTTCGACACATAGACGCCCAGACCGGGAGCGACGTCGTCAGGATCGTAGGACACGCCTTCTACGAGGGTGGTCCGGTCGGACAGTTCATGCGCCGGCATGTCAGCCGTACCTCCGATGCGGAAGGTGTACACCCGGCCCGGGCCGACCCGCTCCGTGGCGCGCTGCATCAGGCCGTAAACTCCACCCCAGCCGACAGCGATGGAAACATACTGCACACCGTCAACCTCGTAGGTTGCAGGAGCCGCAACCACACCCGAGCCGACAGGTGTCTGCCACAAAACCTCTCCCGTCGCCGCATTATATGCGATGAACCGGCCATCGGCTGTGCCCTGGAAAACCAGGTTCCCGGCGGTGGTAAGGGTGCCGCCGTTCCACGGGCTGACATATTCGGCGCGCCAGGCTTCCTTCTGCTGTACCGGATCCCAGGCCAGCAACTGCCCGAAAGGTGTTGCTTCGGGTGCCACGGCGTTGAAAAGGTACCCCAGGTTCCACCCCATCCCGGACATGGTCGACATGGGCTTGTGGCTGTTCAGTTCCCAGGCAGGATCGGTGGACTGAACCAGAGGCACGCCCTGCGCGGGAATATAGACCAGGCCCGTTTCCGGATTGTAGCTCATCGGGTGCCAATTGTGCGCGCCATAGGCGGACGGGATTGTTTCCCAGGGCTTTTCCCTGTCCCGTGCGCCTTCGGCTTCAATCGGTCTGCCATTTTCGTCATACCCGGTGGCCCAGGTTACCTTGGTGAACGGCTCCGCCGAGATGAATTCGCCATTGGTGCGGTCGATGACATAGAAGAAACCGTTCTTGGGCGCCTGCATGAGGACCTTGCGCATCTGACCGCCGATTTCCAGATCAGCGGCGATGATGTGCTGTGTTGAGGTATAGTCCCAGGTATCACCGGGCGTATTCTGATAGTGCCAGATGTATTCGCCGGTGTCCGGGTTCAAGGCAACAATGGACGCCAGAAACAGGTTGTCGCCACCCGCCGGACTGCGCAGATGGCGGTTCCAGGGACTGCCGTTTCCGGTGCCGACATAGAGCATGTTCAACTCGGGATCGTAGGCCATCGCATCCCAGATCGTTCCGCCGCCACCGGCTTCCCAATACTTACCCGCCGGATCCCATGTTTCTGCGGCCATCTTCATGGCTTCGTTTTCGTATGGTTTGGACGGATCACCCGGTACGACATACCATCGCCAGGCCATGTCGCCGGTTCCCGCATCATAGGCCGACACATAACCGCGCACCCCGTATTCAGCGCCGCCGTTGCCGATTATGACCTTGCCGTTGATGACGCGGGGTGCGCCGGTGATGGTATAGGACATCTCACGATTTTCTATCGTGTCTGTCTTCCACACCCGTTCGCCGGTTGCGGCATCGACGGCGTGAAGGTAGCCATCAAAGGCACCGACGAAGACCTTACCGTCATAGACGGCGACCCCCCGATTCACCACATCGCAGCAGCCTTTATGGGCGTATTCACGGGGGACTTCCGGGTCATAGACCCAGAGCTCTTCCCCGGTGACCGCATCCACCGCATGGACAACGGACCAGGAAGCCGTGACGAACATGACGCCGTCGATGATGATGGGCGTCGCCTCGACGCCGCGGCGGGAGTCCAGGCCCAGCGACCAGGCCAGGCCCAACTCGCCCACATTGTTCTCGTTGATGGCGTTCAACTGCGAAAATCGCGTCTCGGCATAGTTCAGTCCGTAGTTCGGCCAGTTTCGGTCATGGGTATCATTTTCGATGATCGCCGCCGTATCAACGGCGCCCACTGCGGCACGAATCTCCTCTTTTGTGATCACGTCTCCCGCGGCCAGTGCCTGCGAGGCAAAAAGGGCGATTGCCGCCCCGATAATGCGTTTCATTGCTTCCTCCCTTCTGAACGCTACTGCTTTGAATCTCCGCCCGTTACGGGGGCTTTTCCATTCCGACATTCAGTTCATCGACCATGCTGTCGCGCATGATGAATTTCTGAGGCTTGCCGGTCGCCGTCATCGGCAACTCGGGTTTGAACCGCACATGAGTCGGAACCTTGAAATGCGAAATCCGCTCTTTGCAAAAAGCGCGGACCTCCTCTTCAGTGAGGCTGTTGTCCGACGGCACAATCCATACGCAGACGACCTCACCGAATTTCTTGTCTGGAATGCCGAAAACCTGGACCTGAGAAATCCCCGGATGGGTGAACAGAAAATCCTCGACCTCGCGCGGATAGGTATTCTCGCCACCACGAATGATCATATCCTTTACCCGGCCCGTGATGTCGCAATAACCCTCGCTGTCGATCACGGCCAGATCACCGGTATGCATCCAGCCATCCCGAGTGCTCTCGACTGTCCTTTCATCGTCGTTCCAATAGCCTTGCATGACGGAATAGCCCCGGGTCAGAAGTTCGCCCTGCTCGCCAACCGGCAATGTCCGGCCGCTATCGTCGACAACCTTGCATTCGACATGCGGATGGGTCCGGCCCACGGTACTGACCCGCTTTTCGATCGGGTCGTCCACATCCGACTGAAACGACACCGGAGAGGTCTCGGTCATGCCGTAGGCAATCGTGACCTCATTCATGTTCATACGAGCCTGCACCTGCTTCATAATCTCGATCGGGCAAGAGGCACCGGCCATGATGCCGGTCCGAAGATGGCTCAGATCGAACCGGCCGAAATCAGGCAATTCCAATTCGGCGACAAACATTGTCGGCACACCATAAAGCGCCGTGCAGCGCTGATCAGAGACGGCCTGAAGCGTCTGAGCGGGGTCGAACCCTTCGCCCGGGATAACCATCACGGCCCCTTTGGTCACGCAACCAAGCGTTCCCAGGACCATCCCGAAGCAATGATAGAACGGCACCGGGATGCATAAGCGGTCAGCCTCGGAAAACCGGATCGCAGCGGTGACGTTCTTGGCATTGTTGACGATATTGCGATGCGTCAGGCAGGCGCCTTTGGGGCTGCCGGTTGTCCCCGAAGTAAATTGAATGTTGATCGGTTCGGTGTTGGAGAGGCTCTTGCTGATCGTATCCAGATGCGCAGGCTCTACCGCATCGCCCATGCACGACACCTCGCTGAAGCTCAGAAATCCCGATGCCGTGTTCTCACCTATCTGGATGAGGCGTTTGAGATGCGGCAGCCGCTCCGAACTGAGGTCTTCAGGTGTGGAATCCACGATATCGGGCGCAAGCGCGTTCAGAATTGCCAGATAGTCGGACGATTTGAAGGACGCCGCTGTCACCAACGTGCTGCAGCCGACCTTGTTCAGGGCGTAGTCCAGCTCGTGCGTACGATATGCCGGATTGATGCACACCAGGATCGCGCCGATCCGGGCCGTCGCGAACTGCGTCAACAGCCATGCGCTGTTATTCGGCGACCAGATACCGACCCGGTCGCCCTTCCGGACACCCAGACGCAAAAGGCCTCCGGCAAACCGGTCGACCTCCCGGGAAAAAACACTGTAGCTCCAGTTCAGATCTTCCTGAACGAAGACTGCAGCCTCCCGGTCGGGATACGCGGCGACCGTGCAGGCCAGAACCTGCGGTATCGTCAACTCAAGCAGAGGCTCATCAACCGCACCGACGACATGTGATAGCCCCAGTTGCGGCAGGCGATTCCCCATTTTCGACCTCCACGACACGGATTGGACGAACCGTGAGCGACGGGCGACGCACTTTTTCCTCGTCTACGCCGACCGTGCCACGTTGACGACTTGGATCTGGGTATATTCCGCCAGGTCCTCGACTGACTGTTCTACACCAAGTCCGGCCCCTTTGAGGCCCGCCATCGCTACCGGATTGATCACATCTATCAAAGCATCCGATGTCACAAACCGCCCGGCGATAAGCATTGCCATATCCATTTTGGTTCCTCCCTGTTGCCATGCGGCGCACTGTCTGAGGACGACCTTTCCCGGCATCTGGTCCGAGTGAAACCAAAACGCATCTCCGTGTCTTGGATGAGCGCGCCAAACTTTTTGCGTTACGCGCCAAAAAAACCTATTAGGTTAAACAGGCTGGGCCTCTTTCCCGGTTGATTTCGAAATACTGGCGCGGAGCTACGCCATGGTGCTGCCGGAAGACGCGGTTGAAATGCGACTGATCGTTGAAACCGGAGGACAGAACGAGTTCGGCAAGCGAAACCCGGCGGCCCAGACGGTCGGCCCGGGTTTTGGACGCGATCAGGTGACGCAGACGCCGCTGTTGGAGCAGACGCGAATAAGTCGTCCCCGAAGCGGTCAGCTCACGTTGAAGCTGGCGGCGGGACAAACCGACCAGCGACGCCAGCATATCGATGCAAAAGCCTTTGCGCTTCAAGTTCAGATCAATGGTTTCCCTGATATACCGCATGCGTCCATGGCGATTATGGAAGCCGGATACTTCAGGGGATTGCTGGTCCGGACCGAACACCATCGACACATAGTCAAAAAGGTACTCCGCAACGCCGTCCTCTTCCTCCTGATCTTCGCTGAACAGAATGTTTACCAGGCTGGAATGCAGCGGATGGCGCCGTGACAGGTTGCTGCCCACGCATGGAACGTGGCTGCGGCCAGCCAGAAACAGGCTGCGCGGCATATGGATCGAGCGGAAATCGGACAGGCTACCGTCAAAAACAAGTTCGGCCGGCCGAACCGAGTCGAGCAGCAGGAAATCTCCCGGCTCCATCGTTGTTTCACGACTGTTGTGAATGACATGGGTCTGTCCGGCGACCTGATACAACAGGAAAAAATGTTCAGCGTCATCGCGGCGGATGCCCTGACTGGTTCGCGAAATACGGTCAATCGTGCATCGAATGGAGGCCACGTCCATACCGTGGATATCCAGAACATCAAATCCATTCGAAACCTTTTGACGGCGCGTCGGAGCACTGTAATAGTGGCCACAGCATGCGCGCAAAGCCGCATTCCACTCCTCATAACACATCATTTGCGATGTCCTCCCGCTTCAACCTGAGTGGCTGCCTCTCCCCCGACCACCCCCTCCGATTGTCCCTGTAGTTGCCTTGGCCAACGCTGCCAGGAACTCGATTTCAGGCTGTTAACAATAGGACGCGGCCCGTATTTTTGCAAAATTCCGGACTTTCCCGACCAGGCACTGGCACCTTGTAAAAAAGCAGTCCATTGCAGGCGCGAAAACCAGGCGGGATCTGCCAACGAACGCCAGCTTTTGTTTCCTTTACCACAACGGGACGCAGTGACTGAAACGCGGACTTTGCAGTAATTCAACGAACGTCTGTTTTCGCTTAGCTCTCCCAGAACCGCTTTGCGATTTCAACCTCCACTTAACGTCGCACTCAAGGCCGCTGCCCCAAACGAGAATAGCGCAGCCAGACCAAACATGTGCTGCCATGAAATTCCTGCTGCGATCCCGGCAAGCACGGCTCCGGCTGCGCCGATGCCATCCATCAGCACGAACGCCAAGCCGAGGGTCGTGCTCTCGCTGTTCTCGGTGTGATCGACTGCGGTGGCCAACATTGCCGCGCGAATGGAGTCCATCGCGGCAATCCCGACTGCCATGAGTGCGATCATTACCCAGAACGCCGGATCGAAGATCAGCACGGCGACAGCCAGCCCAGCCGTTGCATTGCCGATTACCAGGACGGGCCGGCGTCCTGCCTTGTCGGATATTCTTCCCACCCATGGCTGCGCGAGAGCGCCGGAAATCAGGAGGGCGGCGAAGATGATGCCGATGGTATCGGGATCGAGGTCATGAACGGAGGCCAGATAGAGCGGGATCATGCTAAGCATCGCTACCAAGGCCATGTTGTAAAGGCAGATCGTACCGACGATACGCAGGCCGCCGGCATCACACCACGCGCTCAGCAGGTCGAGCAGCTGCTGCCGGTTCACTGGCTTCCTTTCAGCAAGCGGAACGGCTCGAGCCACCCAAATGAAACATATTCCCAGCAGGACGCTCGGTAGGGCCGAGATGGCCAGGGCGCCACGCCAATCGACAAAAGTGAGAAGGATGCCGACCGACAGCGGAGCCAGCACCTCGGCAAATGAACCGCCGATGGCGTGTATGCCCAAAGCGTGGGCACGCTTCTCTTTGTTGTCTCGCGTGAGCACGCCGGTTGCGATGGGATGCCAGGCGGCATTGCCCATCCCGGCAACGGCAAGAAGTATCGCAAGGCCCCAAAATCCAGGGGCCATAGCGGCCAGGACGTACCCGACGGCGACCCACCAGAATGTCGCAATGAGCGGACGGCCCCGGTTCGAGACATGATCGGCTAGAAATCCGGCCGGAATATAGGCAAGTGCTCCACCGATGCTGAACAGGGTGAACAGCAAACCAACGTCTGTCGGCGAGAGGTTCATGGCGATACCGGCCGCAGGGACAATCAGCCACAAGGCTGCAATCGGCCAATCATTGGCAAGATGACCCAGAGCGAACCAGGTCAGGAAAGTGCGTTGTTTCATGGCAGAAGCGTGTTTCGGCGAAGAACATGGGCGAAATGCCCTGTTTGGTTCCCAAAGATAGGAAAAGTCGGTATGTCTGTCTGTGGAGAAGAAGGCAACTTTCATCGAGGATTCGTCAATCAATGAACGTTGAGTCCACTCACTCACCGGTCAGATCAGGCCTGGCACCTGTCAGATCAGGCCTGGGCAATCGACCAAGATATCTGGGTGAAACGATCAGGCCGGACGCAGGCGAAAGCTACGACTGGCATACACACGACTTCGGTCAGCTCATTTCCGCTTCGTCAGGCTCGATGTATGTCGGAACGCCGGAACGTGTCCTTCTGCTGAGCCCGGCCATGGCGGTCTGGATACCACCGGATACAAACCATTGGATGCGCTACGGCTCCAACAATGTCATGATCTATGTCGATGTGAACCGGGAAGAGGCTGCCCGGTTGGGCGGGGTATGCAGAGTCCTCGCCATGACGCCGTTGCTGGTATCGCTTTTTTTCGCAATGATGCCAGAGGAGACGGATGCGCGTGAGCATCGTCACAACAACGCTCTGCACGTCGCCTTGCGCCACGAGTTGCTCGACGCGCGTGACGTTCCGCTGTCGTTGGCTGTGCCGCAGGATCCTCGGGTGCGCGAGCTTGCACACGCTGCGCTCGAAAACCCCGGTGAGGTGCAATCTGTCGAGGCGTGGTTGGCCGGCGCCCCGGCCAGTCGGAAGACGGTTGAGCGGATATTCATCTCCGAAACCGGAATGCCACCCTCAAGATGGTTACGGCACGCCCGGATTATGCACGCGATTTCACTGCTCGCAGCAGGCCAAAAAGTTACCACCGTCGCATTGGAGATGGGCTACGTGTCATCCAGCGCGTTCAGCTATATGTTCCGGCAAACACTTGGCGAAAGCCCGACTGAGTTCCTGGGAAAGCAGCCGTTCGCTGCACGCTGACCAATGAACAAGACGGGCTCGCATGAGACCTTCGCCACACCCTAAACCATCGCCTCGCACGCGCGCCGCAGCTTGACGGCTTTCAGGGTCTCGTCGATGTCAACATCGTCATAGGTCAGGATTGTATCCACGGGAACATCGCGGATCAGTCTGATATCGCCCGTCAGGCCCAGCGGCAGGGCACGCATGGGAACGGAAATGCGGGTCGGGCGCAATTGGCCGGCGACGCAATAGCCCCCTTCCCCGTCCAGTATCTCACCGGCTTTCATGTCTTTCTTCGAAACGGCCACCACATCCGACCGGAACTCTTTGGCGGTGCCCGTGGCCTCCTTCCGGATCGCAACCGATCCGACGGAAAGGCCCAGTTCCAGTCCGATCAGATGATAACGCTTGTAGTTGCAGAAATAGAGACCGCTGTCGTCGGTCGAAACCATATATTCTTCAAAACAGTTCTTCTGGTAATCCGTTGTCGCCTTCACCGCGACCCACACGCCCTGGCGGATGTCATTGGCGATCATCGAGCCGTCTTCGGCCACGCTGGAAATCACCTCGACCATCCCGGCCGCTTCCAGCACGCCGCCTTCCTCGCGCGGCCGCATCAGGTTGGCGATGTCCTCGATGGCACCGGAGGGAAAGGCCAGGCCGCCGGTCGGTGCGTTCAGCCCTGTGGCATTTGAAATTGCGGCGCTTTCTATGGCCGGCTTCGTGCCGTCGAGAAAGCTGTTGAACATTTTCGGGTTCAAACGTCCCCGCTCGGCCTGTTCAGCCGTGATACCCCAGTAATCCCAGATCGTGTCAGGCGTCGAAAACCGGTATTCGGGTTTCCACTTGTGCCCGCGCCCCGCAGCGGCAACCTCAAATCCGCATGTACGGGCCCAATCCACCAGTTCGACCGTCATTGCCGGCTGATCGCCGTAGGCCAGCGAGTAGATCACACCCGCGGCCCTGGCACGGGCAACCAGTGCCGCACCGCAGACGGCATCCGCCTCAACGGTGGCCGAAATGACATGTTTTCCCGCAGCGAACGCTGCCAGCGCATGGTCGACGGCAACCACCGGATTGCCGGTGCATTCGATCACGATGTCAATGCCGGAATGATCGATCAATGCCATTGCATCCTGCCCGACATGCGTTGCCCCGGACTGCAGGGTTGCATCCAGGGTAACTGCCTCCAGTTGTTCCGCCGGCCACCCCGCATACATCATGTTCGATTTGGCGACATCGGCCCTCAGGTCGGAGACGCCAAGCACATGAATGCCGGGAATCCGCAGAGCCTGCGCAAGAAACATTGTGCCGAACTTGCCCGCGCCGATAACGCCGACACGCACCGGGTTATTCTGCTCATGGCGCTCCTGAAGCTGCTCGTAAAGGCCCAAAGATACACTCCCTTTTCACCATAGCCGTTTCAGGATGAAACCGCCTTGGACGTTGCGTATGATTTAAACCGGAAATCCGCCGCTGCGGTCAAGCATCAGGCCGAGACTCCGGTCGGCCGAGGTCAATCCGACACAATCCCTCTTATCAGCAGCATGTGTTTGAATTTTTGTTTCAATGCCTTAGCAGCGAACGTAAGCGCTCACAGCAACGGAAATACCTTGATTGCACGCCCAAATAGAGCTGTACTAAACACCTTATGTGTCTGTGCTTTGCTATAGCGTTCCCATCATCGATCCCGGCCAGGATCGATGATGGGGTGGGATACAGCGTCTAACATCTTGTGGCCTGACCACGCGTCCTAGCAGGCTGATCCCGTCTCTCTTCACCGTCTCGAACAGTTGATGGCGGCCCGTTTGACGGGACCGCGAACCATAAGGAAGAGAGAGTGACATGATAGCAGAGACAACCGTTGTGGGGATAGACGTGTCCCGCGACTGGCTGGACGGTTTCGTCCTTCCAGAAGGGCACAGGTTCCGGCTTGCGAACACGGCAGACGGCCACGAAAGCTTAATTGCGTTGATCCAGCGCCTTTCGGGTTCAGTCAAGGTTGGCTTTGAAGCGACTGGTGGCCAGGAATGGGCTCTTTGGAGCAGGCTTGAAGCAGCGGGCATCAATGTCGGGCAACTACCTCCCGCTCAGATCAAAGCATTTGCCCTCTCGCGCGGCACGCGGGCAAAGACCGATCAGATCGATGCGGAACTCATTGCGCGGTTCATGGTGTTCCGGCCAGGTGCCGGACGACAGCTGCCGACACACAAGCTGCGCATTCTCAGAGCTTTGACGACGAAGCGTGCCCAGATCGTCGAAATGAGGAAACGACTTTCAGGGCAGATCAGGGCGAGGCAGAAACAGGGTGTTGCAGCCGATATTGACGACATGGATGCCGAACTCAAAGTGATGTTCGACGCTCAGATCGCTGAACTCGAATGCCGAATTGAGGCCGCCATTGCGCAAGAAGAAACATTTGCTCTCAAAGCCGGACTGCTGCGGTCAATTCCCGGAATAGGTCCGGTGGCGACAGCAATGCTCATCGCTGAAATGCCGGAACTTGGCCGAATGACAGCAGGGCAAGCTGCGGCCATGACCGGCCTTGCACCTGTGCCTCATGACAGCGGTACTTTGCGAGGCAGACGAGCAATTGCAGGCGGAAGGCGATCTTTAAGGCGAGTGTTGTTCCAGGCAGCATTGGCCGCCGCTCATCACAACCCAATTCTCAGGCCGGTCGCCCAGCGTCTCAAAAAACAAGGCAAGCCGCATAAGGTAGTCATCGTCGCTATCGCACGTAGACTCGTGATAATCGCAAACGCCATCCTCAAATCAACAAAACCTTGGAGGCTAAAACAGGCACCATAAACACAGTTGCTAATAACAGCAAGAAGATGCACGTGTTGACCCTAGAGGCAAAAATAGTATTCCGCCCTTTGAACGAGGCTGACCTTGAGTCTTTGGCAAACTGGTTTGCCGATTTCGAGGATGTGGCGCTGTTTGAACGGAAGATGCCTGTCCCCGTCGGTCGCGAGGCCATGATCGAAAACTGGAAATCCGCACTG
Organism: Stappiaceae bacterium; assembly: GCA_965275915.1. Taxonomy (GTDB): domain Bacteria; phylum Pseudomonadota; class Alphaproteobacteria; order Rhizobiales; family Stappiaceae; genus JBDWFY01. Next base: position 1,409,794 of record CBDHYI010000008.1, on the reverse strand, counting down.
CAGCATCACGACCCGCCAAAGAACATCTGGTTCATCCTGGAAGATGCCGATGCCAATGCGGTTGGATTGTGCGGCCTTCAATCCATCAATTATATTCACGGCGATGCCGTCATCCCGTTGTTTGTCTCAAGACAATACAGACGCAGGGGCCTTGGCACCGCGATGATCGCTGCGCTGACCGAGTTGGCCTTCGACCGGCTTCGGCTGCATCGGGTCTCGACAGTCTACCGCTCTAACAACGAGGCAACGGAAAAGCTGGTGTCTTCCGTCGGCTTTTCTCAGGAAGGCCGCATTCGGGAAGGCTGGTACGCACACGGTGAGCATTATGATACCATTCATGTGGGACTGCTGAAGTCCGAATGGTCGGATAAAAAGAAGATCATAAGTGAACGCCTGGCCGGTTCATCCTTTGAGTTGATCAGTCGGCCGGAGCTTCCGGATTGATTACGGTGCAGCAATGACTGGTGGGGCTCGGCACGGATTGAAAAGACGGCTCGCCGCAATCGTGTTTGCGGACGTTGCCAGTTACAGCCGCATGATGGGAGAAGACGAGATCGGAACGGTTCTCGCCGTTCGCGCGCGCCTGGACGCCTTTTCATCATTTGCAAAGACCTATTCAGGGGAAATCGTCCGGATCTCAGGCGACGGGGTGTTTATGCTGTTTGACAGCGCGGTCGACGCGGTGAGTTTTTCCGTCGATATGCAAAAGCACTTCCGGGACATGAATGACAAAGCCGCAGGGGAAAAAAAGATCATCTTCCGCTTCGGTATTAATCTGGGCGACATCCTGAGGGAAGATAACGAACTCTCAGGCGAGAGCATCAACATCGCCTCGCGTTTGGAAGCCTTCGCCGAACCGGGAAAAATCTGCATCTCGGGCACAGTCTATGACAGCGTCAGCAGCAAAATGTCCATCGGCTATGAATATCTGGGCGCGCAAAAATTCAAGAATATCAAGGAAAATGTCGACGTCTTCGTGCTGCATGAAAATCCCACAAGCGCAGCCATGACGGCGGCCCTGAGGCGCGAGCGCAGCAGCCCGACCTCATCCGGAAGCGGCCCCCTGATCGATCAGTCCATCGTGGTTTTGCCGTTCGCCTTTCAGGGCAACGACCGCAGCGACAGCTGGTTTGCCGATGGTCTCACCGAGGACATCACCACCAGCCTGTCCAAGTTTCATCAGTTTTTCGTCATTGCGCGAAATTCCGCCTATATCTTCAACGACTATCGGCAGACACCGCACGAAGCGGCGCGGAAATTCGGTGTCCGGTATGCGGTCAACGGCTCTGTGCGAAAAGCCGGCAAAAGAATCCGGATAACGATTGAGCTGATTGACGTTATCAGTAACAGGACAATCTGGGGCGAGCAATATAATCGCGAAATCGAGGATCTGTTTGACCTGCAGGACGAGATCACCCAGACCATCGTGTCCGCGACCGCCGCAAAAATCGAGTCTTCCGAAGTTGACCGTCTCCGGCAGACTCCGCCCTCCAGCATGGCCGCCTACAGCTTTGTCCTGCAGGGCCAGCGCTACATTTTCAGCTACACGCAAAACGGGGTCAGCCAGGCGCGGCAGTTCTATGATTCAGCTCTGCACACCGACCCCAAATATGCCAGGGCGATGGCCGCAAAATCCCGGACCCTGAATCTCGACTGGCGTTATGACTGGGCGCCGGAGCCCGAAATCGCCATCGACAATGCGCTCAATCTTGCACGGGACGCAATCGAACTGGATTCCTTGGATGCACGCGGTTTCGGCGAGCTGGGATTTGCCCATCTCTATCGCAAGGAGCATGACGCCTCGATCATCGCCTACGAACGCGCCACCCGGCTCAACCCCAACGATGCGGATCTTATGTCCGACATGGCCGACGCGCTGGCGCATTGCGGACGATCGGTCGAGGCGGTTGAGCTGCTGGAAAAAGCCATGCGGCTGAATCCATTCTATCCCGATCAGTATCTGTGGCATCTGGGCGGCGCGCACTACAATCTCAGGCAATATGACGACGCGATTCTGGCCATAAAATCCATGCAGAATCCGACCGAAGGCCGAAGAATACTGGCGGCAAGCTACGGCATGCTCAACAGGACGGAAGAAGCGCAGCACGAAGCCGCCATGGTCCTGAAAGCCCACCCGAATTTCAATATCGATCACTGGGCATCCGTTCAGCCGGACAAGAACGCAGATGATCTTAACCACTTCACCGAAGGCCTGCGGCGCGCCGGTCTGTAAACGTGGCCGGTTTGACCCAAACAGGGTGCCGTATCTGGTCCACATGCGGCGCACGCTCCGAAATTCGCTGACAAACCGGACGTCCGGGCACCATTTTCGGACGAACGGACACACCCCTCTTCCCAACTTTGTTGTAATTCAGTTTTCCAACCTTACCTACCTACTGATAGGGTTTAAAGCCCATATGTGAGAGAGAACATGAGTCATAAATTTGATATTGTTATTATCGGTGGCGGCAATGCCGGGTTCGGTGTATCGGCCGTTGCAAGCGAGGCAGGAAAATCGATCGCATTCATTGAAGAACGGGATTTTGGCGGCACGTGCCCGAACCGGGGATGTACGCCAAAGAAAGTTCTGGTCGCCGCTGCGCATTCATTGCATGAAATCGAGCTGGCATCCACCCATGGCATCGATGTCGGCAAACCGACCCTCGACTGGGAGAAGCTGATCGATCGCAAAGACGACATGATCGGTTTCATTCCCGGTGCGATGAAGGGCGTTGCGGAAAAACGGGGAACGGTCTTTCAGGGCCGCGCCAGGTTTGTCAGCCCCAACACGGTGGATGTCGACGGCACCCTGATCGAAGGCGAGAACATCGTGATCGCCACCGGATCCAAACCAAGACCGCTCGATATTCCCGGCGCGGCTCTGATGATCACGTCCGACGAGGTGCTGTCTGAGAGGACACGGCCGGATGAAGTGGTCTTTGTCGGCGGCGGTGTGATTGCCATGGAATTCAGTCACGTTTATGCCCGCGCGGGCACAAAGGTGACCATTCTGGAGGCCATGCCTCAACTGCTGCCGCGCATGGACCAAGATGCGGTACAGGCAATCCGAGCTGAAACCGAACGTCTGGGCGTCGTGATCAAAACCGACGTGACAGTCAAAGAGATCGCCGCATCGGGCGACAGATTAGCGGTCTCATACCATCACAACGATGAGGACCACACAGTCACCGCAGACCGTGTCGTGAATGGCGCCGGCCGCGTTGCCAATGTCGATACGCTTGATCTTGAAGCAGCAGACATTCGCCATGACGGAATCCGGATTGACGTTGACGACTATCTCAGGTCCGTTTCAAACCCGGCTGTCTGGGTTGCGGGCGATGCGCTTGTGAATTCCGCCCAGCTCTCACCTCTGGCGACATACGAGGGACGTCTCGTTGCACACAACATCATCCACGGACTGGAAAAGAAGCCGGACTATCACGCCAATCCCAGCGCGGTCTATACCGTGCCGGCTCTCAGCACAGTCGGGTTGACGGAGAAGGAAGCCGGAGAACAGGGGCTGGATGTTGCCGTCACGCAGAGTGACATGACCGGGTGGTTCTCAGCCAAAAGCTACGGTGAGACCGTCGCATGGTCAAAGGTTCTGGTGGACAGGAAGACCGACCAGGTGGTGGGCGCGCATCTTGTCGGCCATCACGGCGAAGACCTGGTGCATCTGTTTGCCCTGGCAATGAAACACGGGATTTCCGCAAGCGACCTGAAAGAAACGCCCATGGCGTTCCCGACCTTTTCCTCGGATGTCAAAAACCTGTTTTGACACGCTGCCGGATGGCATCCCGCCATCCGGCGTCATTCCGGCACGCGGACCACCATTTCAATTTCGATTTGCAGCTCCGGTGTTGCAAGGGCCGATACGCCAACCCCCGTCAGGCTCGGCTGCGAACCGTTCAGAAATTCCTTTATCTGGGACATCACAATGTCCTGCGTTTCAGGCTGCAGATCCGTCAGATAAATCCGCATTTGAACGATATCTTCCGGTCGACAACCAAGTACGGAAAGGGCACTGCGCAGGTTGTCGATTGTCACAGCGGTTTGCCCGGACAAGGTATCCGGAACTGTGCCACCGCCGGCACGCCACGCAACCTGCCCGGAGACAAACGCCAAACGGCCCGGTGCCGGAATCGATATTTGTGAATAGCCGACCTTTCCTGCGTCCGGCAGGACGTCCGGGTTCATTCGTTCAATCGCAACAACCATCTCAACTCCTCGCTTTGATTTTCGTTTCCCGTGATATAGAAGCAATTACTGGCGATTTCTTTTCGCTTCTGTTACGAATAATTTTCTACAAAGTGGTGAGATGGCTGCATCACGGGTAAACGATATATTGCTGTTCCTGAGCGTTGCGGATAAAGGCAGCTTCGCTGCCGGTGCAAAAGCGTTTGGTCTGTCCCGCTCGGCCGCCGGAAAGGCCGTCGCAAGGCTCGAGAAAACCTATGGCGCGCGGCTGATTAACAGAACCACCCGCTCCCTCAATCTGACCGAAAAAGGCCTTCGGCTTTACGAGCATGGTGTCACGATCAGAGAGGCTCTTGAGGCCGCGGATGCCGACCTTAAGCAGGAACCCGGCATCCCGCACGGAGTGTTGCGGATTGCCGCGCCGGACGCACTGGGTCGCCGATTGGTGCTGCCTGCCGTCTATCGCTATCTCAACCGGTGGCCGGAAACGCAAGTCGAAATGAGCCTGTCGGATCGGGTCGATCATCTCATCGATCAAGGCTTCGATCTTGCAATTCGGATTGGCGGGACATCGCGGGACAGCAGCTTCATCTCGCGGAAGATTCGTGTCGAGCAAACCATTCTGTGCGCGACACCCGGCTATCTTGATGCACGCGGGCGTCCTGAACGGGTGGAGCAACTGAGCCGGCACGACCTGCTGCAGTTTTCCAGCCAGAACAAACGGCAGAGCTGGACTCTTCGGGAAGATAAAGACGTGTCCGTCCGGGCATCCGGGCGCGTGAGATTAAGGCTCGACAGTGCCGAGGCATTGCGTCAGGCTGTATTGGCCGGGATGGGAATAGCGCAGCTTCCTCAAGTACTGGTCGACAAAGAGCTTGCAGCAGGAACCGTGGAACACGTGCTCCCCGACGCCGTCGGCCCGGAGGTTCCGATCATCGCGCTATACCCGCATCGGCGATTTCTGGAACCGCACGTCCGTCACTTCATTGATATGCTGACCAGGTCAATGGCAAGCGCGCAGGAGAGCAATGGCCCGTCGACGTGCTGAAGCGGAAGATACATCCTATGACAGCCCCTTTTGTGCAGCCATTTTTCGGGCGATCAGCGTCTCGCTCTGTGTCCGGTTTCAAGCATGCCGCCCGGATAAGGGCCACGGGCTCAAGCGAAAGTCGCAATCAACAGATCTGTCAAGCCGCGGTTCGATCGGCCGGCACCCATTCGCTCCGTTGTCAGGCATCCCGCAGCGTGACGGAATCCCCCGCGCTGACCGTTCCGTCGGAAATGACTTCCGCATAGATGCCCATATCAAAATGGCCGTAGGTCTTGCGCAAGAGAGCGGGCAGTCGGATATCCCGCTCGGCCGTCGCGGGATTGACCTCCGTAGCCGCGCAGCGTTTGGTGCGCAGGAGAACCCGGAATGAAACCGCACCGATCTTTACGATCCTGTCGACCCACTCGAATTCGGCAAACGGCGGCAGACCGTCGATAACGATGTTCGCGCGGAACCGCAGCGGATCGACGGGTGTGCCGATCCTCGCTTCAAAATCTTTTACCGATGCAAGATTGAGAATCGACACTGCGTTCATCATGGTCTTGGAGACCACCGACACATCCGTGAAGCGATGCGGTTCGGCATTGGCAAAAAACGGTGTCTCCGCTTCGTCCAGATCCAGATAGCCCACGAAGAATGCGGATGCGGCTGCCCTGCCCTCCTCAGTTCCCAGATCGGCATTGAGGCATATTTGATCACCCTGTTTTACGATGAACATATTGGTCTTGGGGTCAAACGCCGTCGCGAGCCCCGCGATCCTGGCGTGTTGCATCAGGACGAGAAACCGGTCCTTCGGCAGAGGCCTGGGGTCTGCCGGGTCAAAGCCGCTGTTTCCTTTGGCAAACCCATACAGCCGATCCCCCGGGCATCCTTCCCCTGCGCAGAGGTTCATCCGGATATGCGGGACAGCCGACAATCCCTTGATCGGATAGGTGTAAAGGGATTTGACCGTTCCAACATCGCCGTTCTGCATAAACCGTTCCTTCTCTGAAGAGACCGCACACCCCGGCCGCTGGCAGGCTGGGGCATGATCTGCATCTTACCGGATTCGACGCTTGCTCGGGAAAGCATGGATTTTCTCTGCAACAATTGCACCATCTTCTTCAAGTGCGAAATGCCCGGTATCGAGAATGTTATGATCGATATCCTTGAAATCGCGCCTGTAACCTTCCGCTTCAGGAACGGCTGCTCAGTATCGACCCCGGGAACCGGCGGCATGATGCGGATGTTCCGGAACAAAATCACGCCTGTTACGCCGAACTCAATCTGGTTGTCGTGCGGGCACAGGATCAGGGCAAGGGCATTGCCCGCATAATGATCGAAGAGACCATCCGGCTGTGCGACACCTATATCGGGATTCGCCGGCTCAGCCTCACCGTCTGGGCCGGCAACGTCCGCGCCATCAGGCTTTACGAGACGCTCGGCTTCGAAAAAGAAGGTCTGCTCCGCGACTTCGTCAAAGGCGAGACCGGTTATGTCGACGCCGTCAAAATGGCGCGGATCAACACAAACCATTAAGTCAGGCCGAACGCGACGTCCAAGTCCGGATCCGGAAGCAAGTGATCGGTATCGCCTGGTTGCGAAGGATCCCCGCCCGGAAGCGGAGTTGCGGTCGAACCGTCCATGATGCATCCGGTTGTGTTCGCAACTACTCCCAAACCGGAACAGCAAAATCCGATTGCGTTTCGAATCTCCCTGCCGCCGCCGGCAAGTGTGCCAGCAATCCGGCCATTGCCTCGGCGGCTCCCGGTCCGATTTGTCAAAAATCATTCGTTCACCCGATCAAAACACATTTCTTTCTGTTCAAATTATTTGAATAAATTCATATATTTATAAAATTGTTATCGATAACTATTGACTTACGTTACCGATAACTCATTTACTAGTGTCTGGGAGGAGCATCCTCGCGCCGGTTGAGGCACAGGATCAGGCTCATCGAACAACAAGAAGCAAAAGGCATCGCCCTGCAAACGTGCGTTTGCGGCAACCGGTTCGTGCGGTCCGATGCCAGCCTGGAGGTCGGTTTGACACAAGACATTGTGGCGGATCCTGTCGTCAAAATGCGCGGTATCACCAAACGCTTTGGGGGTGTCGTTGCCCTCGACAGTGTCGATCTGGATGCCTACGCCGGAGAAGTGCTTGCCATCGTTGGAGACAACGGCGCCGGCAAGTCAACGTTGATCAAGGTGCTGACCGGTGTCTATCAGCCGACCGGAGGTCATATCGAGCTGGACGGCAAGCCCTTTGCCATGACCAACCATTCCGATGCCATTGCCGCCGGAATTGACGCCGTCTACCAGAACCTCGCAATCGCGGACCATCTCACGCCGGCTGAAAACCTGTTTCTGGGATCGGAACTGACCAAATCCGTGTTGGGCATGCGGATCCTCGACAATCGCAAAATGAAAGAGGACGCCGTGCGCATCCTGAAAGAGCGGCTGGGCGTGGAGCTCAAGAGCATGGATGTGGCCACGGAGAGCCTGTCCGGGGGCCAGCGTCAGGCGGTCGCCATCGCCCGGGCCGTGCGCCATGACAATCTCCGCGTTCTTGTGATGGACGAACCCACCGCGGCGCTGGGTCCTCAGGAAACAGCCCGTACCCTGCAGTTGATCAAGACACTCAGGGACCAGGGTCTTACGCTGATCGTGATTTCCCACTCTCTGGACGATGTTTTTGAAATTTCAGACCGCATCCACGTTCAGCGGCGCGGACGCTGCGTTGGCGTGGTGCGTACGGCTGAAACCAACAACGAAGAGGTGCTGGGTATGATTGTCGGCGCCAAACAGGCCGCGTAAGGGGCGAGAGATATGAGCGACGTCAACACAGCCCCGGCCGGACCGTCCAGATCGTTCGGTGAACGCATTGAACCCTTTATGAGTTTTATCGGCCCGATGGCGATGATCCTCGCCATCGCCCTCTTTATGGGAATTGCGGAGCCGGCGCGCTATTTCCGCCTGTCCAATCTCAATCAGATCCTGCTTGATGCCGCGCTTTATATGCCGATGGCGATGGCGATGACGTTTGTCATTACCCAGCGAGGGATCGATCTTTCCATCGGCTCCGTCGCCGCCCTCTCCGCCATCATCATGGCGTTCCTGATCAAGCAGTACGGGTTCCCTGCCCCCATTGCGGCACTCGTCGCGCTCACGCTGGGTGCCTTGATGGGGCTTATCAACGGACTCGTGATCACCAAATTCAGGGTGCCGGACCTCATCGGCACCCTGGCGATGGACCTCGTTTATCGCGGCTTTGCGCTGGTGATCGCCAAAGGGCTGGTGCTTGCCCGCTTTCCTGAGCTTGTCACGGAGATCGGACGTGGCCAGTCGCTCATCTTCCTGCCGACGCCCGTCGTTATCGGGTTGCTCACCCTGCTGATCGGCTATTTCGTGCTGACGTCAACCCATTTCGGCCGCTACACGATTTCCATCGGCTCCAATCCCGAAGCATCCGAGATGACCGGCATCGATGTCGACCGCTACCGGGTCTATGCCTATGTCCTGATGGGCACGATGGCAGCGCTGGCCGGGATCATGCTGATGGGTAAACTCAACGCCATTCAGGCCACGTCAGCCCCCTACTTCAACCTTCACGTCATTGCCGCTGTTGTCGTTGGCGGAACCTCGTTGTTCGGCGGCCGGGCTTCGATCATCGGTTCGCTGGCCGGAGTCCTGCTCCTGTCGATGATGATCAACGCCCTGGTGACGCTCAGGATCGAGTTCTTCTGGCAGTCCGTTGCCTCCGGTGTGGTGATCATCTTCTCGGTGGCGCTCTATACCTGGCTGCAGAACAAGGATCGCGACGGCAGCGGTATTATCGACACCCTTTTGAGCAATCCCGCTCATTCCAAAACCCTGCGCCTGACGGCACTCATTCTGGGCATTCTCATCGCATTGCTTGCCCTTGGCGGCCTCTTTGCCGGCGAGGTGAAGCCCAGCGGCTGAACCACCTTCAAACGGTCTCTTGCAACCACACGCATCTGAAAACTCATAGGGAGGAGAATATGAGGATGACATTGAAATCAGCACTTCTGGTAACGGCGGCTATCGCTCTTTCCGGCCCCGCCCTCGCCCAGAACACATTGCCCCTGAAGGAACTTCCGGGTATCGCCGACCGCGATCACTGGCTGCCGGGCGAAGTCAACCAAGACGGTGCGCTGGAAGCTTTGCAGAATGCCACAGCGGAAGCCGCAAAACCCTTTACCGGAACGCTGGAAAAACCATTGCAGATCGCACTGATCTACCCGTCGGCGGACACATCGGATTTCTGGGCGCGTAACTATCTGGCGCTGACGAAACGTCTGGAAGAGCTGAAAATCCCGTTCGAGACAACGGAATTTGCCAGCCGTCAGATCGAGCATTCCCTGCAATCGACCTACGCCTCGCAGGTCGATCAGGATTCGGACATTTATGACTTTGTCATTTTCGGCCCGTCCGAGTTGGCTATCCAGGGCGACAATATTGAAAAGCTCGCCAAGAACGAGAATCTGACCACGTTCGTCTGGGCCTTCCATACGCCTTTGAAATACTTCGAGAAACAGCCCGCCACCTGGTTCGATTTCTCATCGGCCTACGGCGCGCTGAAAATCTGTGACTATATGGTCGAGCGCCTCGGCAAGGATGTCACTTACGCCATGAATCGGGGCATTCCCGGCATTACGGACAATCAGCGCTCGGGCGACTTCAAAGACTGCGTTGCCGAAAAGGGCAACTGGAACGCTGTTTATGAACATTATGGCGAGTATCAGCAGGAAGGCGGTTTTGAAGGCACGCAGCTCATTCTGCAAAGCTACCCCGAAGCCAAGGTGATTCATAACGCCAATACCGCCATGTCCATGGGATCGGTGGAAGCCCAGAAAGCGGTCGGTAAGGAAAAGGAAATCTTTTCGACCGGCTGGGGTGGCACCGGGCTTGAGCTGGAGGCCATCCGCAACGGCGAACTCGACGCGACACCTATGCGGATGGGTGATGATGTGGGCGCGGCAACCGCCGAAGCCATCAAGGCCCATCTGGAAAGCCGCGCGGGCGAATTGCCGCTGGTGTTCCTCGGCCGCATCACCGTGGCCCACGATCAGATGAGCAACGAAGAAATCGACAATCTGGAAAAAGAAGCCTTCCGTTTCTCAGGCGTGGGCGCACTGAGCCGCTAAGCGCAGTCCCTCCCAAACCAACTCAGGCGCCCTTCCCGGGCGCCTCTTTTCGTGCGGCTTCAGTGGGGAGGATATACACGAAAAACCTTCTGTTTCCGACCGGCGGCAAAACACCTACTCGCCGGCGCCCGAAGTCGCTTTTGCGACGGTTCGGCCGTTCTCACGCGATTTCATCCACAGACCGGCGCCGACAACGATGCCGATCAGATCGGTGCGCCAGTCGCCTGAGATCATGCAGAGCGCGGCCCCCAGGAGAAGAACGCGCCAAGCCGGTGCGAGCGGGCCCATCAGATAGCCCTGCACCGCGCCGGACAGGAAATAGACGCCGATGATTGCGGTCATCGCGTTGCGGATGATCTCAGGCCAGCCGGCCTCCATCAAAAGACCCGGGCTGTAGAAGAACATGTAAGGCACAATGAAGGCTGCAAGTCCGACACGGAAGGCCGTTGCGGACGTTCGCATCGGTTCTGCCCCGGCAATTGCCGCACCCGCATAAGCGGCCAGCGCCACCGGCGGCGTGATCGCCGAGACCACTGCGAAATAGAACACAAAGAAATGCGCAATCAGCGGTTCGATGCCAAGTTCGATAAGGCCCGGCGCAACAACGGATGCGGCAACGGCGTAGGCCGCTGTCGTGGGCATGCCCATACCCAGAATGATCGAGATCATCATCGAAAAGATGAGCGCCAGCAATTTGCTCGTTTCGGCAAGCTCGAACAAAAGCGAAGAAAACCGGGCGCCCACACCGGTGAGTGAAATAACGCCGACAATGATACCGGCCGTCGCGCACACGCTGATGATCTGGATCGACATCTGCGATCCGTTGCGCAGTGCTTCGACGATCTGACGAACTCCCATCCGGTACGGCGTCAGCCAGCTCACCACCGCCGCGGATGCAATGGCGAGCGTGCCTGCCCGGATCACCGAATAGCCGAGAAAGAGCGAGCCGATCAACATCAGAATCGGCAGAAAGAGGAATGCCTGTTTTGCCAGCTTTCGGAATTTCGGCACCTCGTCTTCCGTCATGCCGCGCATTTTCAGACGGCGCGCCTCAAAGTCGACCATGAAATAGATCGAGATGAAGTAAAGAGCCGCCGGGATCAGCGCAGCAATGACGAGTTCGGTGTAAGGAATACCGGTGATCTCCGCCATGATGAACGCGCCCGCGCCCATGATCGGCGGCATGATCTGCCCGCCGGTGGAAGCCGCCGCCTCAATCGCGCCGGCCGATTGCGGCCGGTAACCGACCCGTTTCATCAGCGGGATCGTCAGCGCGCCGGTCGACACCACATTGCCTGCCGAGGTGCCGTTGATCATGCCCATGAGACCGGACGCGAACACCGCGACTTTTGCGGGTCCGCCCCGTGCGCGGCCCGCGGTGGCGAACGCAAGATTTACGAAGTAATCGCCGACTTTCGAACTTTGCAGGAAGGCGGCAAAAATGATGAAGAGGATGATATAGGTTGAAGACACCGCGGTTGTCGGACCGAGGATGCCGTTGTCGGTGAAAAGATAGCTGAAGAAACGCTTGGCATCATAGCCGCGATGTTCCAGGAACCCCGGAAGCCAGGGGCCCAGAAAACTGTACGCCACAAACACCGTCGCGATCACCACAAGCGCACTGCCCGCCACGCGGCGGGTGAGTTCGAGCATGAGCGCCACCGCCACAAACGCGGCCCAGGCGTTTTGCGGATCCGCAAAGGGCGTTCCGGCGCGCAGCCGTAAGTTCAGCGCATCAAGGCTCATGACGATAAAGCCGGTTGATGCGAGGCTTGCCAGCACAAGTACCCAGTCGATCGCGGAGACATACCCGTCCCTGCCGCGCACAAACCAGCCGGCGACGATGGCAAGCATCGTTCCAACGGCGAGCGCCACCCCGAAATAGGCATACGTCGTGTCGGGATTCTCGATCGCTCCGGTGGTCCAGTACTGGTTGAGGCCGTAAGCGGTCAGCGCGAGGGCAAAAACAACCGGAATCCCGGCAATAACGGCGATTATCCGCTCCAGCCTGTCGTTGCGCCGCCGCCTGTCGGTCCCTGCCATAAAAACGCCGGTCAAGCCGAAACCCAGAACAAGCGCTCCGGAAATGTGCAGAATGCGGAACAGCCACGTCTCAAGCGGCGCAATGTTCAGACTGTAGAGATGCCAGGCCGCATATAAAACACACAGGAGGCCGAACGCTTTCCCCTGCCAGCCTTTTAGGCGGCTGCCGCGGATACTGTCGACATTGGCGGAGATGGGCTCGGTCGGCTCGGACATGGCACGTTGGTCTCAGTAAAACACAGATGATCCCCGAGCCGTTTTGCAGGCGGCTCCGGGGCACGGCGCGATGCGTCGGGATCCTGTTGTTCCTAGCCCTTCAGCTCCGGATCGATCTCAAACCCGTTTTCCTCAAACCAGCGGACGGCGCCGGGATGCCAGGGGATGAACTGGTTCTTGTCATAGTTCGCCGGAAGCGTCTCAACCGCAGCTTTGTGAATGTCGAGCATTTTCGGATTGTTGCTCATGACGGTGTCCACAACGGCATAGACAAAGTCTTCGGGCAGATCCGCGCGCGCAATGGCAAAGTTCCACATCGATACGCTTGCATGATCTTCCGTCTGCGACGGATAGGTGTCCGCGGGGATGGTGAAGAGCGAAACCGGATGTTCTGCCGCAATCTGTTTTGCCTGCTCCTCGGTCATCCCGAAAAAGTTGACATCCGTCTGGGCTTCGACCTGAGAGAAGGCCGGGAACGGCATACCGGCCGCCCATGTATAGACATCGATCAGGCCATCCTGGAGCTGACCAGCAAGGTCGGCCGCACCGCCATGGCGGGCCTCAACGGACTTGCCGAAGGTTTCGAAAAACCGCGGCCAGTATGTGCCCGGCGTGCCGCCGACAGGGCCGAAACCGACGGTCGCGCCATCGGGAATATCGTCAATGCTCTCAATACCGGAGTTTTTCAGCGTCATCACGTGGAACGCCGTTTTATACATCGGGAAGATCGCCCGGATCTTGTCGTGTTTCAGGCCCGGCGCCAGAGCGCTTTCGCCGTTGATTGCATCAAAGGCCGGTCCCATCGTGACCATGCCGAGTTCGAGATCCCCCGTCTGCACCAGAGCAGCGTTTTGAACCGGTCCGGCTGTGACTTCCGCGCCGCCCGGGATACCGAGGCTTTCAGAAACTAGGTTCGTCCAGCCCGACCCATAAACGAAATATGTGCCGCCCTGGCTCGCAGTGCCGACCGAGAAGCTCGTTGGCCAGTTGCTGCGGTCCTCTGCCAGAGCAGGCGGAGCTGCGAAACTCAACGTCAGCGCCGCGGCAAGTACCGCCGGCGTTTTCGTTGCGAAAAAGTTCAAAAATCCTGCTGTCCCTCTTAAAGTCATTGATGTCCTCCACCCATGAATAGTGCACACAGTGTCTTTTCAAAGTCAGGGTAAATGCCCCAATTCCACTCACATTTCCTGCGAATTTTGGATTTTGTAAGGAGATACATCGGGCAGAGACTGTCAGAATCAATATGAAACGGCAGTAATATTTCTGATTTCGTTCAACTTTGCGCGAAGTGGCCGTCAGTCTGCGCAATCCGGTCTTTTTTCCCGATTGCCTCGCCGACGCCGGCAGAAAAGAGACAGCCTAAGATCTGACAGTGTGCTGTTGTCCCCTGCCCCCCTGGAAATAGGCCCGGCACTTTTCGACAAAATGGCTGACAATGCGGCGCGGATTGGATTTGCCGTACCCGACGGCCAGGGATAGTGGCGGCAACGGGTCGCTGATCGGCACAGCCGCAAGACGGTCGCCGGCGTAGCTGATATCGGTCACCGGCAGCATGTTCAGAACCGCGCAGCCATGACCGGCGCCGACGAAACTGCGCACCGTTTCAGCGGCGTTGGCATGGGCAATGACCCTGGGCGCCTGCCGGGCATCGGCAAACAGCTTCCGATAGTAATCGACAGCGATCGGACGGTTCAGAACAATGATCGATTCGCGCGCCAGGTCTTTCAGCCGCACCGTAGTTTTGCCCGCCAGCGGATGATCCGCCGCGGTCAGGCAGTAAGCGGGCGCTTCGATCAGGACGTCGAACTCAATCTGCGGCAGAGCGACATCGGAGACAAACAGGATTGCGTCAAAGTCGCCGGCCAGCAATCCCGACTGTGCGCGGTCATTGTCGCATTCCTCAAGGTAAAACGTAATCTTTGCATCCGGCCCGACAAAGCCCGACAGGATTGCGGGCAGGAAAGCAGGTGCCACGGGCGCATAATAACCAATGCGCAGCTCTCCCTTGAGCGCCTGCTTCAGATCCGCGCCCCCGGCGAGCACCGCCTCATACTCTTCAAGCAGATTGGCGAATTTCCGAAGCAGGACTTTACCGCCGGCCGTGGGCGTTATCCCGCGGGACCGGCGGCGGTTGACCAGTTTGAGCTGAAACTGTGCCTCGACCTGATCGATTCCGGCAGCCACAGCCGACGCCGCGACGTTCAAATCGGTCGCCGCGCGCGAAATGCTGCCATGGGTCAACGCCGTCACAAAGTAGCGCATCGATCTGATCGAGACAGTCATATTTCCTCTGATTTTCCGAGGTAGTTCATCACTTCATTCAGTTTTTCATCGGAGGGGCCTTGTGTCAAACTGGCAAAGACTGCCGCACACAGGAGAGGACGATGTCCGACACTCAGCTCAAGGGCTGGAACCACCTCCCGGACCTGCCGCTCAAGGTTTCGCCCTTCTTCATCTGGCCGCCGAACCCGGTCGAGATGGTCAAATGGGTCTGGAATTCATGGTTCCTGATTTCCGAAAAGCTGATCATCGTCGGGATCGCATTTGCCAGTTACCACTGGTTCCAGCCGCCGCTTGAGGAAACGAAGACATTTCAGTTCGGCTGGATTGCCGAGATGTATGTGCGGAATTTGCTGCTGACCCTGGCGATTGCAGGCGGCCTGCATCTCTGGTTCTACACCTTCTCGGCGCAGGGTAAGAAGCTGAAATACGACCCCCGTCCGCTCATGGTGAAAGGCCGGCAATTCACTCTTGGCGGCCAGGTGCGCGACAACATGTTCTGGACACTGGGAACCGGCGTGCTCATC
Source organism: Stappiaceae bacterium (assembly GCA_965275915.1). GTDB lineage: Bacteria > Pseudomonadota > Alphaproteobacteria > Rhizobiales > Stappiaceae > JBDWFY01. Next base: position 1,394,334 of record CBDHYI010000008.1, on the reverse strand, counting down.
TGGACGGCCTATGAGGCCATCCTTTTCTGGGCGCTGGCCAACGGCCATATGCCGATGATCACCTGGGCGGCAAACCCGGTCTGGTTCGTCGCGATCTTTCTGCTGATCCCTGTGTGGGAGAGTTTTTATTTCTACTGCATCCACAGGCTGATCCACATCCCCTTTCTCTACAGGCATGTGCACTATCTGCATCACCGCAATATCAATGTCGGGCCCTGGTCGGGCATGGCCCAGCACCCTGTCGAGCAGATGATTTTTCTCGCCTCGGTCTTCGTTCATCTTCTGGTGGGGGCAAATCCGGTCCACATCCTGTTTCACCTGCAATATTACTTCCTGACCGCCATCACCACGCATGCAGGCTTTCAGGGGCTTTTGATCAATGACAAAAACCGCCTGAGCCTTGGTACGTTCCACCATCAGATGCATCACCGCTATTTTGAGTGCAATTACGGCAGCCTGGAGATTCCCTGGGACAAGTGGATGGGCACGTTCCATGACGGCACCGTTACCTCCAATGAACGCATGCAGGAACGCCGCCGCAGGATCATGGGCAAATGAAGCGGGCGGAACTGTTCGCATCACCAGCCCAATGGCCGCCATGGACAGTTTGAGAGCGATGCCGAGTGAGACTTTAAGCCTATAAAATTGAGACACCACGCCAAGGATTGAGTGATTGGCTGAAGTAAGATTCGCGTATATTTTAGCGGGATGAACGTTCGCGCCGTATAATTGAGCGGTAGTCATTTCATGAGTGTGCCGGAACGGGTTTCGCTGTGATTTCTGATCGGCAGCGGCGGAACGTTGGCGGGAATAATCTGACGGAGAGAGAGATGAACAGTCCAACAAAGAGCTGCCTTGGCCTGGCAACGGCTTTTGCGTTCAGCCTGGTCGCGTCAATTGCCACGGCCGAAGACAAGGATGTCCCTGACAGCTACCTCTTTGTGCAAAATGCGGAATCCGTAGAGTTTTCGGACAATCACATGACGCTCAATGGACTGGACAACAAGCTCATTATCTTTTCGGACCGCCCAAAGCGAGTGGCCGCGGTGATTTCGAACCAGACCTTCGCGAAATTGTGGGCTGAGGGTCCGGATAGCTTTGCTGCCGATCCGCCCAATGCTGTCGTCATTGGTGAAGTGGATGGCGCCATGAAATCGGTCGTCGTCGAGTTGATGAAACCCGAGTTTTCGGACGGCACGGTTACATATGAATTTGTTCTGTTGGAGGGGAGTACCCCAACAGAGTTTGGGCAGCCATATGTCGTGATCGACAGCGACAGCACAATATACGAAAACATGAAGATACTGCTTAATTCGCATCCTTGAGATGGTTCGGTGCGTTTTGGCGATGCGGGCTGTTTCGAGACGCTTCGAACGCGGATCTTCGCAGCCCGGCGGCACCTCCAAAACTCCGAAACTCTGTAGCTGCTGCACGGCGCCCGCATAATACACGGGCCTTTATCGCATTGAACTCGTCCGTTCTGACCGCGTCAGTCGGGAACACGTGGCCAACCGCATTTTCTGAAGTGGACAGAAGCTTGCCGGCACGTCCGATCATTTCGTAAGTGACACGGTCTGTCTGAACGGACCGGGAAGCGAAGGTCCGGGACTCTGTCAAGGCCCGTTCTGTGTCCAGGCGGCACCGTGATGCCGATGGCGATCTTGTCATTTCCAATGAACCAATGGATGCCGAAGCCCGGGTTATACAAGACTGGACGTGTTGGAAGCCTGACAAGGGGATAAGAACTGCAATTGCCGCATCTCCGCGCTTTGCGGCGGATGAAACGGACCCTTGACTGAACAGAGCCCGTTTCTATTGCGTTCGGTTCCTGAGAAACTCACCGTCTCCAGCCGCGCTGACGCGTTGCCGTGTTTCCCCTCGGTCCCGTGCCCGTCACGTTACAGTTCGGATCGCCTCGGCTGCAGGTCACCGTTTTGCTGGCGGTGTTACCGCCGGGTGTTGTCACGGTTTTTCGTCCACCGCAGGTTCCATTTACGCACGCACCGCTTCGCCGGGCTGTTCCACCCTGGGCACCGGTTGCTTTTTGCGTTCCGGCACATGAATTGCCGGCACAACCGGCTACACCGCCATTGCCGCCATTTGCAGCCGGGGGAGCGTAGTAGACATTCCATTGCCCGTACCAGGGATAGGTCTCGTAGTAAGTATCCCAATACGCCCGGCTATAGGCTGTCGTCGCAATTCCCACTGTCGCCACCACGGCCGGTGTCACAGCCACCGGTTGGCCCGCCTGGGATATCGCAAGGTAGTTTGCAGATGCCCAGCCCCGGTACTGGCCATATGCAATATCGCACCAGGTCGTATCTGCATTGCAGCCATACATTTGCACGCTGGCAGACTGCGGAACGACAGTGACCACCGGGTAACTGGTAGAAGGCCCCGCCCGAAGGTTGAGATCGGTCGTAGCCGATGCCGGACTGGCGGCTTCAGCAGACATGATCAGCGCCGCAAGAAAAACGACAGCCAACACTGACGGCAGGAGATGTTTCGTATTCATGGCAATAACTCCAAGAAATGATTGAAAGACGCACAGAACCGGACCACCGCCGACCTTTGCCCAGGCGGCTGCGGCGGCACTCCGCTTCTGCGTCAGGATTGCAGTTTCTGCAGATTCAAATCTGCTGGCCGAGCATGTGTCAGGGTGATGTCGCGGCTGATCCGCACCGTGACCGCCAGGTTTCGCGTTTGTTGACACATGACGTGGCGAAGATCCGGGGGCGGAGTCATATATGGCGCGGTTGTTTCGTAGATCGCTTGCATGGGCGGTGCGAAGGATGCGGCCCACCTTTCAGCGTCTGCTCGTCCGGCAAAGGCCCAGACCGGTGGCAGAAGTAGCCTCGGTGTTGTAATATATCTCATCTTTCTTTCCAAAGTAGTGGTTTGACCCACACTAGATATGCTCAGTTTTTCGAAGCTTCTACTCGGTTTTCCGCGACGACATATGAATTTGATCGATGCGACAAGACACTGAAAAGAAAAGAAAAAATCCGCGGCAAAAGAGAGCGGTGCAGACCATGGACACGATCATGGAGGCAACTGCTCAGGTTTTGGCGCGCGATGAGGGCGCAAGTTTCACAACCAATCACATCGCACGCCGCGCAGGCTTCTCAATCGGCACGCTGTATCGGTACTTTCCGCACAAAAAGGCAATCCTCAGGCGCATCATCCAAACCGAAGTACGCCGTCAGGAGGAGTCGATGGCCGAGGTACTGGCCGCCGCTGACAGCGTATCCGGCAATATCCTGATCGAGCGTGCCGTCCACACAATGCTGCGGCCCTTTACAGTTCACAGCCGCGCGCGCAAGAGCATCCTGAAGGAATTGATCCACGACACCGAGTTGACTGCCGTGACTCACGCAACACAGGTGCGGCTGCTGCGTCTGTTCCAGACCCGGCTGCACCAGGGCAATCCATTGCGGTATCGCGAGCCGACAGACCTGTTGTGCCTGACCCTGACCAACGCATTGCTGGGTTGCATCCGGATGACTTTTTTTGTTGAACCGGATCACGTGTCGAATCCCGAATTCAAACGGGAACTCGTTTCGCTTGTTACCAAAATGGTTACAAACGACGGTCATCTTTAGTGGCCGTGTTCGTTCTCAAAGACGATACGACAGACTTCGAAAACACGTAACAGGCAATGCACCCAACACGACAAAAAATCTGCAACGCATTGCATCAACGTCAGTAGCACCGCACTTTTCGGACACGTTGCGGCCTCGCGCCGATGACATCTTTCTGCCGGCGATGAGCATTTTACTCAAGAAGGTGACGCGGTCGGACCGAGCCAGGAAAAGGCTTCTTGCACCGAGGCTTTGGCCCCTCCTCTCAGACACTGACCATGACAGACGATCAGATTTTCAAAGTCCCAGTTCAAAATATAATCGCGGCTTTGTCGCGCCGCCGCTCTGTCCCGAAACGTTGCGCGTAAATCGCGGCCAGTCCCGCCATCTTTTCCCAGAACGCCGACGATCCTCTTCACCAACCACCAAAACCAGGATTGCGCGCCAGGGTCATGCTTTTGAATGAGGTCGGTCACCAGCAGGCTTCGGGAAGCTTTGTGAAAGAAGACCACCTCATCGAGAAAGGAACTGCCTTCAAACACGTGGAAGTCGATTTCATCCGTCCATCTGTTCGCTGCGCCGACGCCAAAAACGGCATCTCCCCTGATATTGGGGTGGCGTTTGTTGAAATCCGGTGAAAGCCATACTTCGGCCCGGGGATACCGTTCCTTCCAGGGTGTTACGCCAAGACTGTGAATCTTGTTGGGCGCGATCAGATATTCGACAGGGCCCAGCGTATCCACGGTTTCAAAAAGCAGATCATCCGGAACAACCGGAGAATGCACCCAAAGACCGCCTGACCTTAGTCGAATGATTGTTGACCGATTTGTAAAAGGGATTCCATACATTCTCACATCTCTGCCGGGCAGCAGCCATATGTCTTCAGCAAAACTATCAGTGTCAAACATCCGTCATCCCTTAAAAAACTGCCGCTGATCTTCTGCAACTATCCTATGGTGTGGACTGATAAATGTGCTTGAAATGGCGGAAATACAGATTGCATCTATCCGACTTACCCGATGAACACGTCAATTGAGCCTCCCCGCAAGGACTTTGGCTGGAAAGACCCCGAAGCCTTTTCGCGCAATCAGTTTCCAATCGAGCGCGCGTTCGCCGACGCCCAGGCGACTGCGTCTTCGAACCTGTCGTCGCCCCAGAACAGTTCATCGCCCACCCTGAAGCTCGGTGCCCCGAACATCCCGAACCGCCGGGCGGTTTCGGTCCTTTCCCGCAGATCGGTCTTGACCGTGTCGGATTGGGCAAGCGCAAACCAACGGTCCGGATCGGCCTCGCACTTTCGCAGCGCCGTCGACAGGACGGAAGGATCGGATATATCGTTGCCACGCGCGAACTGTGCAGAGAAAATTTCCCTGGCAAATGTACCGCACCAGGGCTCATTCAGCGCCGCCGTCATAATGCGCGCCGCCTTTAGCGAATGCATCGGAAAAATGGCAGGACGCACGAAGGGCAGTCCGTAACGGCCCGCCCGCCGTTCAACATCACGCCACATATACGCGCCCTTGATTTCGTCCAAAACGAATGGCGAGGTCGGCATGCCTTTGTCGCGAAATATCGGCCCCAGCAGAAACGGCTTCCACGTAAAGGCGATGTTCGCCTGCCGGAGCAGGTCTTCGGCTCTGGACACAGTGAGGTAGGAATATGTGCTGGCGAATTCGAACCAGATTTCGACTGTCATCTGTGTGATCCTTCAGCCGATCTTTCGATAAGGTTCATCGTCCTGTCCTTCAACACGACCAACATGTCCTGGGCCAGAGGTTTGACCGAGTCTGAGCCAAGCAGCCGCAATTCAACCGACGGAAGCGGCGGCAGACAGTCCCAATCGCTGACGTCGACAATGTCGGCCGGCACGCTGTGTGCGATCCGAACGCCGACCCCGAAGTTGGAGCGCAATGCTGCCCATACGGCGGAAAGGCTTGGGGTAGTCAGCGCAGCACGCCATCGAATGTCGGCCCGGTCGAGCGCGCCCAGGGCCGTTTGCCTGAAAAGGCAGCGGTGATTGAAGAGCACCAACGGCACCACTGCGTCTCTCGCGGGTTCAGCGGTGTCTTTATGGGCGAACCATCGCAACGGCAGTTCGCACAGTAATTCGCCCTTTGCGCGTGAATTTTTAGGAAAAAACGCGATGGCACCGTCGAGCCGTCCGGCTGCGACATCGTCGTAAATCGTGTGGTTGTTGCCGGCGCGAACGGCAACGTGGACGTCTGGGTGAAGGCCGGAAAACCTCTCCATAGTTGCGGGCATGACATCGTCATAAAAATCCTGAGGCAGCCCAAGTCGCACCGTTTCGGGGGCAACAGCGGCGCCCAGCGCACGTGCGGCTTCATCGTTCAGAGCAATGATCCGGCGGGCATAGTGCGTCAGTGCCTCGCCCGCCTCCGTCGGGACCAGCCCCCGTCCTTTGCGGACAAAGAGCTGCACACCGGCCTGATGCTCAAGCTTCTTGAGTTGCATACTGACCGCTGATTGGGACCGGCCAAGCTCGATTGCCGCACGGGCAAAGCTGCCTTGCTCAATCCCGGAGACCACTGCGCGCAAGGCATCAATGTCAAAGCTGGTATTCATACCCGTTTTCCTGAACTGACAGTTTCGATCATTTCGTTTTTATGAATTTTCACACAAAGGTAGTCTCCATTCAAGATGAACAAAGGAGACCCGGATGGAACACCTGGAACCCCGCGAGGGAATGATCGTGAGGCTCTTCCGTGCGCGCGCAAAGAAGGGCTGCACAGCCGACCTTTTAAGAAAGTTCGCCACCCGGTCCGCGGACGTCGTACAGAACGAGCCGGGCAATAAAGGATATTTCTTTGGTCAGCAGTTGAGCACGGAAGAAGACGTGCTCGTATTCGCTTCGCTCTGGACTGATCTGAGCGCTGTGAAAAGCCGCTTTGGAGAGGACTGGCAGAGGTCTTTCCTGCCGGACGGGTACGAAGACCTCATCGAGGATTGCTCCGTTGAGCATATCAGCGTCAGGACGTGGGGCCGCAGATCCGGGCGCAGGAATTGATCCTGCATTTACGGTGACTCATAGTCCCTGAGATTGTCCGGTGCATGAAGCAAAGTGCCTTCATACTTGGGAAGATCGTCATTCATTTGAAGCCAGGGAAGCTTGCTTTCAAAGTTGACGTGAAATGTCGGCTCGAAATCGGCGGGATCCTCCAGGGACGCGGCATAGAGGTGCATCCCGCCCGGGTAATGATCCGCTTCAAATCCCATCGGGGAACCGCATGCACGGCAAAAATGCCTCCTTACGCCTCTGGAACTCTCAAATGTTTTCGGCGCGTCTCCCGACCATCGGAAGTTTTTGACCGGAACGCCCAGCCATGCAACGACCGGAGCAGCACAATTACGCCTGCAATCATCACAGTGACAATAGCAGGCCCACGTCACCTCCCCTTCATATTCCCAACTCGTTTTTCCGCAAAGGCAATGGCCTCGCTTTGTCATTTTATCCTCCGGATGTTGGCGCCGGGCATTCAAATGTCGCACCTAAGCCATGGCTCCCATTCATTAGCCGTTCTTTGTGGCACACGCGGAGCCGTATATGGACGCGCACCTGTCTAAATGCGACACCGGCTCAAAGCGCCTGGACGACCTCATCGCAAAACAAATCGCCTGCACAAAGTCGGCAGGCTGCATCATACCGCATTGCACAATTTGTGAGCATGTGCAAAATAACGGCATGAATGAAATCCATCCGTCGGTTCTGGTCATCGATACCAATCCCGCGCGTGCCGCCATCATTGAGGAAGGCTTGCGGGCGGAGGGCTATTCGGACGTGACCGTTGTAACGGAAACGGAACGGCTCGCCGTCAGGATCGTCGATTGTGAGCCGGATGTCATCGTCATGGATCTTGGCAATCCCAATCGGGACATGCTTGAAAACATGCTGCAGATCACACGCGCGGTTAAGAAACCGGTTGCGATGTTTGTCGACCGGTCAGACCGGCAATCCATGGAACAGGCCATCGAGGCCGGCGTATCCGCCTACATCGTTGACGGGCTTCGGCAGGACCGGATCAAATCGATCATGGACATGGCCGTGACCCGCTTTAATGCCTTCTCGCGGCTGGAGCGGGAGCTTGAAACGGCCAAATCCGCCCTCGCCGACCGCACAACCATCGACAAGGCCAAACGCCTGATCATGAAAACCCGCGCCCTTGATGAGAATGCAGCCTATGCGCTGTTGCGCAAAACCGCCATGAACCAGAACAGAAAAATGGTCGAGGTCGCCGAAAGTCTGATCCTTTCAGCCTCGCTTTTGGGGACCGAAGGGGAATGACAAGCATGCAGCAGATTGTCGCCGGGTTCATTCCGCTGATCGATGCCTCCATCCTCGTTATCGCGAAGGAACAGGGCTTTGCCGAAAAAGAGGGTATCGACCTGCATCTCGTCCGGGAAACTTCCTGGGCCAATATCCGGGATCGCCTGTCAATCGGCCATTTTGATGTTGCCCATATGCTGGCGCCGATGCCCATTGCGAGCAATCTGGGGCTGACGCCGTTCGATCAGACAATCCTTGCACCGATGGCTCTGGGGCTCGGCGGCAATGCCGTCACAGTCTCCCCGGAGCTGTTTGACGCGTGCGGCCCGGACGCGCCGGACAATCCGACCGATGCTGTTAACCGGCTGCACAAAATCGTAAAAATGCGCAGCACGACGGGACAAGCGAAGCTGCGCCTTGGCGTCGTGCATCCATTTTCCTCGCACAATCTGGAACTGCGCTATTGGCTGGCGGCCGGCGGTATCGGGCCGGATTCGGAAATCGAAATCCTGATTCTGCCGCCGACACTGATGGCCGATGCCCTCGCGGCCGGACGGCTTGACGGCTACTGCGTCGGCGAACCCTGGAACACGGTCGCCCTGACCACCGGCGCCGGTCGGATTCTGACCACGAAACAGGCCATTTGGGCCTCAAGCCCGGAAAAGGTCCTGGGCGTCCCCGCCGCTGTCGTCGATACCAGACCGGAGACCGTTTCAGCTCTGCTGCGTGCGGCTTATGCATCGGCCAGTTGGTGTTCGGATCCGGACAATCGCGGTGAGCTTGCGGAAATTCTGAGCCGGCCGGATTATCTGTCGCTCGATCAGACCCTGATTGCATCGGCCCTTTCCGGCGAGGCCGGCTTCGAACCCTTCGCAAAGGCCGCGACCTTTCCCTGGCAGAGCCATGCCCTGTGGTTCTACACGCAGATGGTGCGCTGGGGCATGCTCGATCATACGGCGGAGGCCTCTGAAGCCGCGCGCCGGACCTATCGTCCGGATCTTTACCGGACGGCCCTGAAGGGCATGGGCGCAATTCTCCCCTCGGCAAGCGCAAAAGTTGAGGGTGCGCTCAGCGAAGCGGTCCCGGTCGGTGCCGCCGGCGGCGCCCTGACGCTCGGTCCTGACGGCTTTTTCGACGGCCGCACGTTCGACCCCGATCAGATCGATGCCTACATCGAAAGCCAGAAGCCGTCTGCATAACGATCGCCTGTCGGGCATTTTGGTGCAATGCAAAAAAAGTGGGCATTGACTGCATGAGCGCTGTGCATTTCAGCAGTTTCGAACCGGCCGCGGTTTTGTCGATTCCCGAAGAACGGCCAAAAACCGGAACTTTTCCAAACTGGCACGCATGTTGCTGTTCTAGTAACAGCCTCCCAAGGCTTTCGTGATCCAACGACGGGTCATCGCACAACAGCAACGCCGCTGAACCGGTTGGTTATTCGCACTCCTCCTCCCTGCGACAACCAATCGATTCAGCGGCTTTTTTTGTCCCGTAGCCTATGCAGGAACGACATGATGACAGGGTTCAAATTCACACGCCGCACACTGCTCGCACTGGCAACGGCATCCTGGGCTGCACTGACGGGCCTTGCGCCTGCCGCCGCCGAGATGCTGGATGTTGAAAAAGACGAGCTGAAATTCGGCTTTATCAAACTGACCGACATGGCGCCGCTCGCAATAGCCTATGAAAAAGGCTATTTCGAAGATGAAGGCCTGTTCGTGACACTTGAGCCGCAGGCGAACTGGAAGGTCCTGCTTGACCGGGTGATTACCGGCGAACTGGACGGCGCCCACATGCTGGCCGGCCAGCCGATTGCCGCCACCATCGGCTTCGGCACCAAGGCACACATCGTCACGCCCTTCTCGATGGATCTGAACGGAAACGGCATCACGGTTTCCAACGAGATCTGGGAAATGATGAAGCCGCATATCAAAATGGATGCGGATGGAAAACCGATCCACCCCATTTCCGCCTCCGCCCTGAAGCCGGTGGTCGAACAGTTCAAGGCCGAGGGCAAGCCCTTTAACATGGGCATGGTGTTCCCGGTTTCGACCCACAATTACGAGCTGCGCTACTGGCTCGCCGCCGGGGGCATTCATCCGGGCTTCTACTCGCCGACCGATGTTTCCGGTCAGATCGGAGCGGACGCGCTGCTGTCCGTCACCCCTCCCCCGCAAATGCCCGCAACGCTCGAAGCAGGCACAATCCACGGCTATTGCGTGGGTGAGCCATGGAACCAGGCTGCCGTGTTCAAGGGCATCGGCGTTCCGGTCATCACCGACTATCAGATCTGGAAGAACAACCCGGAAAAAGTCTTCGGCCTGACCAAAGCCTTCACCGAAGAGAACCCCAACACAACACTGGCCATCACCAAGGCTCTCATCCGGGCCGCGAAATGGCTCGATGAAAATGACAATGCCAACCGCATGGAAGCCGTCGAAATCCTGGCCCGCTCCGAATATGTGGGCGCGGATGCGGAAGTGATCGCCAACTCGATGACCGGCACATTCGAATATGAAAAAGGCGACAAGCGCCCGGTACCGGACTTCAACGTGTTCTACCGGTACTACGCGACCTACCCCTACTATTCGGACGCCGTCTGGTATCTCACCCAGATGCGCCGCTGGGGTCAGATCGACGAAGCCAAACCGGACAGCTGGTACGATGAAGTCGCCCGGTCCGTTTACCAGCCTGAAATCTACCTCAAGGCCGCAAGAATGCTGGTCGAAGAAGGCCATGTCGATGAGGCGGACTTCCCCTGGGACACGGACGGATACCGCGCACCGACACCGGCTGAGGACATTATCGACGGCATTGCCTATGACGGCCGCAAGCCGAACGACTATCTGAAGTCGCTCGATATCGGTCTGAAAGGCGATGATGTCGTCGGCGGCTGAGCCTTGACGGTTCCGAAACACAGCCGGGTGCATCGGATCGCGCCCGGCCGGGCAACACTCTCATTCTCTCAGGACACGCGAAAATGGCGAATGTAACGGACACGGCACCCGCCGTGGGCAGCGGCCGCGAAAAACTGTTCACGGCAATCAACAAAGCAAGCGGCTGGCTCGATGCGCTTGGCTTTTCCTGGCTGGTGCCCATCCTGAAAATGGCCGCCGGCGACAGCCCGCGCGAGCAGATGGGCGAACTCAAACGCGTGCTTCTGATCCCGCTCTTGGGCATTTTGACGTTTCTTTTTGCCTGGGCCGTTCTTGCGCCGCAGGTGCAGACATCTCTGGGTGCGGTTCCCGGACCGGCGCAGGTCTGGCAGCAAGCCGGTAATCTGTGGGCGGATCATGTGCGTGAACGGGAAAAAGCGGCCGCCTTTTATGAACGTCAGGAAGTGCGGAACGCCAAGCTTGAAAAGGAAGGCAAAACCGATCGCATCAAATGGCGCGCCTATACCGGCAAACCAACCTATATCGACCAGATCGGCACGTCGCTGATCACGGTCGGCCTTGGCTTTCTGATCGCAACCATCGTGGCCGTGCCTCTCGGCATCGCCTCAGGCCTTTCCAAGACGGTGAACGGCGCCATCAATCCGCTCATTCAGATTTTCAAGCCGGTTTCACCGCTGGCCTGGCTGCCGATTGTCACCATGATCGTGTCCGCCGCCTACGCCAATCCGATGGATTGGCTGCCGAAATCCCTTCTGATCTCCGCCGTCACGGTCACCCTCTGTTCGCTCTGGCCGACCCTGATCAACACCGCGCTCGGCGTCGCCTCGGTCGACAAGGATCTTATGAATGTCGGCCGTGTGCTGCAGCTGCCGACGCGCAAGACGATCACCAAAGTCGTGCTGCCCTCGTCACTGCCGCTGATCTTCACCGGCCTGCGTCTGTCGCTCGGCGTGGGCTGGATGGTTCTGATCGCGGCGGAAATGCTGGCCCAGAACCCGGGACTTGGAAAGTTCGTCTGGGACGAGTTCCAGAACGGTTCCTCGCAGTCGCTCGCCAAGATCATGGTCGCGGTTCTGACCATCGGCATCATCGGTTTCCTGCTTGATCGCGTCATGTACGCGCTGCAGCGGGCGTTCACATTCTCGGCCAATCGCTGAGTGGAGCGGGGAGACTATCGATGAGCTATCTTGAAATCAGCGGCCTGTCCAAAGCCTACGGCGAAGGCGTGAACCGCACCGATGTCCTCAAAGACGTCAATCTGAAGGTCGGCGAAGGGGAATTCATCGCCATTGTCGGCTTCTCCGGCACCGGGAAAACGACCCTCATTTCGGCCCTCGCCGGATTGATCGACCCCGATGAAGGCGGCGTCATTTTCAAGGGAATGGAAATTGACGGGCCCGGCCCGGAGCGCGGCGTGGTGTTTCAGTCTTACTCGCTGATGCCCTGGTTGTCCGTCGCGGGCAACGTACTCCTCGCCGTTGACAGTGTTTTTGCGAAGAAACCCAAGGCGGAACGCCGCGATATCGCGGATAAATATATCGAGATGGTGGGCCTCTCCCATGCCCGCGACCGCAAACCGGCGGAGCTGTCCGGCGGGATGCGCCAGCGCGTCGCCGTCGCCAGGGCTCTGGCCATGCGGCCGGAGGTGCTGCTTCTGGATGAGCCCCTGTCGGCGCTTGACGCCCTCACCCGTGCCAAACTTCAGGACGAGTTTGCGGCAATCTGCGAAAAGGAAAAGAAAACCATCATCCTCATCACCAACGATGTCGATGAGGCGATCCTTCTGGCCGACCGGATCATCCCGCTCAAGCCCGGTCCCAACGCCACGCTCGGACCGGATTTCAAGGTCGATATCGCCCGGCCGCGCAGCCGCGCCGATATGAATTCCGATGCGACCTTCATTCGTCTCAGGGCTGACATCACCAACTATCTGATGGAAGTGGGCGCCGAGCGGGGCGCGGACATCGAAAGAGAGATTATCCTCCCGAATGTCGTCCCGATCACAGCGAAGACGGACAAATTGCCGGACGCTTATGTCAAGGCGTCCACGGCAATCAAGGAAGAACGCTTTCTGGCCTTCTCGCAGTTGAAGAAAGTCTATCCGACGCCAAAGGGGCCGCTGACGGTGGTCGACGGCTTTGAACTTAAGATGAACAAGGGCGAGTTCATCACCCTGATCGGCCATTCCGGCTGCGGCAAATCGACGGTGCTTTCCATGGCGGCGGGCCTCAATCCGATCACCGAAGGCGCAATCATTCTCCACGGCACCCACATCACGCAGGCCGGGCCGGACCGGGCAGTGGTGTTTCAGGCGCCGTCCCTGATGCCCTGGCTCACGGCTTATGAGAACGTCGCCCTTGGCGTTGACCGCGTCTATCCGAACGCATCCAGGGCCGAGCGCAACGACGTTGTCGAATATTATCTTCAGCGCGTCGGCCTGTCCGATGCCATGCACAAACTTGCGGCGGACCTGTCCAACGGCATGAAGCAACGCGTGGGTATCGCCCGCGCTTTTGCTCTGTCGCCGAAGCTGCTGCTGCTCGATGAACCTTTCGGCATGCTCGACTCCCTCACCCGGTGGGAACTTCAGGATGTCCTGATGGATGTCTGGAAGCGCACCAAAGTCACGGCCATCTGCGTCACCCACGATGTCGACGAAGCTATTCTGCTCGCCGACCGGGTGGTGATGATGTCAAACGGTCCGTCGGCGCGCATCGGCAACATCATGGATGTGGATCTGCCCCGACCGCGCTCACGGAAGGCGCTGATCACTCATCCGGATTATTACGCCTACCGCGAGGAGCTTCTTGAGTTTCTGGAAGCCTATGAAGGCGGGGCGGATCCGTCCGAAGATCAGCTTAAATCCATCTCCGAAAAACGCGCCGCACGGATTGCCCGTCAATCCAAATCGGCGGCCATGGATGCAGCGGAGTGACGCGATGCGTATGAAAAAGAAACTCGCCATTGTCGGGAACGGCATGGCACCGGGCCGGATGCTGGAGCATCTGTTCGAACAGGCGCCGGGCCTTTATGACGTAACGATTTTTAACGCCGAACCGCGCGTGAATTACAACCGGCTGATGCTGTCCCCGGTCCTCTCAGGCGAGAAGGCCTACGAGGACATCATCACCCATGATGAGGCCTGGTATGAGCAGCACGGCGTGACGCTGCACAAGAGCGCGCGGGTGAGTTCGGTCGACCGCTCGGCCAAAACCGTCACGGCCGAAAACGGCACCATCGCGCCTTACGATAAGCTGGTGATCGCAACAGGTTCCAACCCGTTCATCATTCCGATCCCGGGCCACGATCTTGACGGCGTTCTCACCTATCGGGACCTTGACGATGTCGAACGTATGATCGATGTCGCCCAGGGCAAGGGCCACGCGGTGGTGATCGGCGGCGGGCTCCTGGGCCTTGAAGCCGCAGCCGGGCTGAAGGCGCAAGGGATGAACGTGACCGTTCTGCACCTGATGCCGACACTGATGGAGCGCCAGCTCGATGCGGCTGCGGGATGCCTGCTTGAAAAAGCCGTTCAAGAGATGGGCATTACCGTTCTAACGGAAGCCAATACGAAACAGATCCTTGGCGCGGGCGGCAAGGTGGTCGGCGTCGAGCTGGACGACGGCACCCGGCTTGATGCGTCGATGGTTGTGATGGCCGTCGGCATCCGGCCCGCGACGGATCTTGCCAAGGCGATCGGGCTCAACGTCAACAGGGGTATCGTGGTCTCCGACCGGATGCTGACCGACGATCCGGATATTTTCGCGCTGGGAGAATGTGTCGAGCACCGGGGCAACTGCTACGGCCTGGTGGCGCCGCTTTATGAGATGGCGAAGGTAATCGCCGCTCAGTTATGTGGCGAGGAAACCGCCGCCTATCGGGGATCGGTCACGGCAACCAAACTGAAGGTGACCGGCATCGACCTTTACTCCGCCGGTGATTTTGCTGAAGACGACAACCGGGAAGAAATCGTCCTTCGTGACGGAACCGCCGGAATCTACAAGCGGCTGGTCTTGCAGGATGACAGGATCATAGGTGCGGTCATGTATGGCGATACGGCCGACGGTCCGTGGTTCTTCGATCTTCTGAAAAAGGGAACAGATGTTTCGGAGATGCGCGAGACGCTGATCTTCGGCCAGGCCTATCAGGGGAGTGCCCCGCTGGACCCTATGGCGGCCGTTGCAGCCTTGCCGGATGATGCGGAAATCTGCGGCTGCAACGGCGTCTGTAAAGGAACGATTACCAGTGCCATCGGTTCAAAGAACCTAACGACCCTGGACGGCGTCCGCGCCCACACCAAGGCCTCCGCTTCCTGCGGCACCTGTACCGGGCTCGTTGAACAACTGATGCAGCTGACACTGGGCGACAGCTACAATCCCGCCGCCGTCACCCCGATGTGCGGCTGTACGGAGCTGGGTCACGACGATGTGCGCCGCCTGATCAAAGCCAAGAAACTGAAATCCATTCCGGCGGTGATGCAGGAGCTTGAATGGAAAACCTCCTGCGGCTGCGCCAAATGCCGCCCGGCATTGAACTATTATCTCGTCAGCGACTGGCCGGACGAATATGCCGACGATTATCAGTCCCGCTTTATCAATGAGCGGGTTCACGCCAACATCCAGAAGGACGGCACCTACTCTGTCGTCCCGCGGATGTGGGGCGGCATGACGTCGTCCACCGAACTTCGGGCCATCGCGGACGTGGTCGACAAGTTCGACATTCCCGCGGTGAAAGTCACCGGCGGTCAGCGCATCGACATGCTGGGGATCAAAAAAGAGGACCTGCCGGAGGTCTGGGCGGATCTGGGCAAGGCCGGCTTTGTTTCCGGGCACGCCTACGCTAAGGGCCTTCGCACCGTCAAGACATGCGTCGGCTCGGACTGGTGCCGGTTCGGCACCCAGAATTCGACAGGCCTGGGCATTCGGCTGGAAAAGTTCATGTGGGGCTCCTGGACCCCGGCCAAGGTGAAGCTGGCTGTATCGGGCTGCCCCCGCAATTGCGCCGAAGCGACATGCAAGGATGTCGGCGTGATCTGTGTCGACTCAGGCTTTGAGATCCACTTTGCCGGTGCCGCGGGTCTCGACATCAAGGGGACGGAAGTTCTGGGGCTTGTGAAGACAGAGGACGAAGCGCTCGAACATATCGTCGCGGTCGTGCAGATGTATCGCGAACAGGGCCGTTATCTGGAACGGATTTACAAGTGGGCCAAACGCGTTGGCTACGACGAAGTCCGCGCGCAGATCATGGACGATGCCGAAAAACGCAAAGCCTATTTCGACCGCTTTGTCTTCTCGCAGAAATTCGCCCAGGTCGATCCTTGGGACGAACGGGTATCGGGCAAGGACAAGCATGAGTTCAACCCGATGGCGACCCTCAAACTGGAGGCGGCGGAATGAATGTCATGACCCATCACTGGATCGCCGTCGGCTCCGTAAGCGATATCCCAAGGCGCGGTGCGCGCTGCATTCAAAACGGCGACATGCGCATTGCGATCTTTCGAACGGTGGATGATCGCCTGTTTGCGCTGGAAGACAAATGCCCGCACAAAAACGGGCCGCTGTCACAGGGCATCGTGCATGACGGCTGCGTTACCTGCCCGCTCCACAACTGGGTGATTTCGCTGGAAACAGGACAGGCGCAGGGCGCCGATGAGGGGGAGACACGGTCCTTTCCCGTCCGGCTGGACGGTGAGACGGTTCTGTTGGGGCTCTGATGGACGGTGCCGTAAAAACAACCTGCCCCTATTGCGGCGTCGGGTGCGGGGTGCTGGCAAAGCGGCGGGCGGATGGCTCCGTTTCCATTGAGGGAGATCCCGACCATCCGGCCAATTTCGGGCGGCTGTGTTCCAAGGGATCAGCCCTGGGAGAAACGGTCGATCTCGAAGGACGGCTGCTTCATCCGGAGATCAACGGCAATCGCGCCGGCTGGGACCAGGCACTGGATCTGGTCGCAGACCGCTTCAGTGCCGCGATTGAAGACCATGGACCGGACAGTGTCGCCTTTTACGTGTCCGGCCAGATCCTGACCGAAGACTATTATGTCGCCAACAAACTGATGAAAGGCTTTATCGGCTCGGCCAATATCGACACGAATTCAAGGCTTTGCATGGCGTCTTCGGTCGCCGGGCACAGACGGGCGTTCGGAACGGATACCGTGCCGGGCACCTACGAGGACCTTGAGGAGGCCGATCTCATCGTTCTGGTGGGCTCAAACCTGCTCTGGTGCCATCCGGTCCTTTATCAGCGGATCGCAGCGGTGAAAGCGAAACGGCCGGAGCTCAAGGTCGTTCTGATCGATCCCCGCCGCACAAAAACCGCTGATCTCGCCGACATGCATCTCGCCCTTGAGGCCGATGCCGATTCGGCTTTGTTCAATGGATTGCTGAAACGGCTTTACGAACAGGATGCCGTCGCCAAAGACTGGATCGAAGCCCACACAACAGGCGCACGGCGCGCGTTGAGTGAGGCCGCGTCCTGGACCGTTGCAAACGTTGCCAAGGCTTCCGGCCTGATGCCGCACGACATCGAAGCGTTTTACGGGCTGTGGTCCGGCACCGAGAAAGTCGTCACCTGCTACAGCCAGGGCGTCAACCAGTCTTCCGGCGGCACCGACAAGGTCAATGCGATCATCAATTGCCACCTTCTGACCGCACGCATCGGCCGTCCCGGAATGGGGCCTTTTTCGCTGACCGGGCAGCCAAATGCCATGGGCGGGCGCGAAGTCGGGGGCCTTGCAAACATGCTCGCCGCCCACATGAACATCGAAGATCCGGACCATCGCAATTGCGTCCAACGGTTCTGGGACGCACCGGCAATCGCCGATAAGCCCGGACTGAAGGCCGTCGACATGTTTCAGGCCGTCGCAGATGGCCGCATCAAAGCGCTGTGGATCATGGCAACCAATCCGGCGGTTTCGATGCCCGACGCCGATGCCGTGGAAAAAGCGATCCGCCTTTGCCCGTTCGTCGTGGTCTCCGACGTGATGTCAAAAACGGATACCATCCGCGATGCCCATGTAAAGCTCCCCGCTCTTGCCTGGGGCGAAAAGGACGGCACTGTCACCAACTCCGAACGCCGCATCTCGCGTCAGCGTGCCTTTCTGCCCGCACCCGGGGCCGCAAAAGCCGATTGGTGGCAATTGGCCGAAGTCGGAAAGCGCATGGGCTGGCGCCAGGCCTTTGGCTGGCAAAGCCCGGCTGACATTTTCCGCGAACATGCGGCATTGACCGCATTTGACAATGACGGTAGCCGCGACCTCAGCCTTGCGGCTTGCGTCGACATGGATGAACAAGCGTACGAAGACTTCGTGCCCTTCCAATGGCCGCAAACCGGCAGGAGCATCGACAGAAAAACGAAACGCTTCTTTTCCAATGGCGGCTTCTTCACGCCGGATCGAAAGGCGCGGTTCATTCCCGTTACGCCGCCAAAACGCGGAAACCTCCCGGATCGTCTCATCCTCAATACAGGCCGCGTGCGCGACCATTGGCATACAATGACCCGCACCGCGAAAAGCGCGCGCCTGTCAAACCACCTCGCCGAACCCTATTGCGAAATCCACCCCGATGACGCCGGGAAGCGAGAGATCGCCGATGCCGACCTCGTTCGCCTTCAGAACACGCATGGCAGCATAATTGCCCGGGCTCTTATTTCAGAGAGCCAGAAAGCGGGAACCGTTTTCGTTCCGATGCACTGGAACGCGATGACGGCATCCGACGGACGGGTGGATGCGCTGGTCGCTTCCGTAACGGATCCGTTTTCCGGCCAACCGGCGCTGAAAAGCGCGCAAGTTTTCCTTGAAAGGGCCGATATGGCCTGCCACGGTTTTATGGTCAGCCGAACAAAACCCGGGACCGGAATGCTCGATTATTGGGCCATTGCCCGCACAGAAGGCGGTTGGCGGCTTGAATTCGCACTTGCTCAGAGGCCACCTGAAACATCCGCATTTCTGCGCGGTCTGACCAACCAGGCAGGCGGCGATATCATTGAAGCTGCTGACCAATCCACCAGCCACTGGCAGGCCGCACGGTTCACCGGTGCGAGATTGGAGGCTGCTGCCTATCTGGATATCCGGCCTGTCGCCGTTTCCCGCAGCTGGGCATCGGGGCTGCTACGGGCTGACTTCAGGAATAAATCCGCCAGATGGCATGTCCTGGCCGGGCGTCCTGCCGCCGATATGCCCGACAAGGGTGCAATTATCTGCAGTTGTTTATCCGTCGGTGTCAATGAGATTGCAGGCGCTGCCCGGGCAGGCTGCCTGTCCGTCGATGCCGTCGGATCTGCCACCGGCGCGGGCACCAATTGCGGCTCCTGCCGGGCCGAAATCACGGAGATCATCAATGCGCATTGTCTCATCGCAGCCGAATGATGCCGGTCCCGGAAAACGATCCGGACCAAAAGCGCCAATCGGCGATCTCGCCGCCCTGCCCGTTTTCTACAAACTCGCGGGAAAGAAGGTGTTGCTTGCCGGTGGCACGGACGCAGCTGCCTGGAAGGGTCAGTTGCTAGCCGCGGCCGGCGCGACCGTTGTCGTCTATGCGAAGGACCTCGAAACGTCATTTCACGACCTGATCGGCGATCCGGAGGCTGCTGAACGATATCAATGGCATAGAGAAAAATGGTCAAGCGATAGTTTTGCCGGCGTCACCCTTGCAGTCTGCGACGCTGAGAGCGGCCTGGAGGCGGGCGCTTTCCGCCGTGCGGCAAGAAGCGCCGGTGTGCCGGTCAACGTGATCGACCGGCCCGGCTATTGCGACTTTCAGTTCGGGTCGATCGTCAACCGCTCCCCCGCCATTGTCAGCATCTCGACCGACGGGGCCGCCCCGATCCTGGGACAGGCCATCCGACGCCGGATTGAAACGCTGCTGCCCCCAACTCTGACCCGCTGGGCCGAGATTGCCAGAGAGATCCGTGCTGACATAACCGAACGGCTTCAACCGGGCCGCCAGCGCCGCATCTTCTGGGAGAAATTTGTCGACCGGGCCTTTGGTACTGTTGCCAACGAAAACAGCGCTCAGCAGATGATCGCCGAGAGCAAACGGATTGCCGGCGCGCCTCAAAAGTCAGCAGGCCGGGTTACACTGGTGGGTGCGGGCCCCGGCGACGCGGACCTTCTGACGCTGAAAGCCGTCCGCGCTCTGCAATCGGCCGACGTGATCCTGTTCGACGATCTCGTTGCAAACGACGTTCTGGAACTGGCCCGCCGCGAGGCGAAGCGGATGCTGGTCGGCAAACGTGGCGGCCGCAAGAGCTGCCGCCAGGAGGACATCAACGACACGATGGTTGCACTCGCCAGGAGCGGCAAACATGTGGTGCGGCTGAAGGGCGGCGACCCGATGATCTTCGGCCGTGCCGGCGAGGAAATTGAGCGCCTTGAAGCGGAAGGAATCGCTGTAAGCGTCATTCCGGGCGTAACCTCTGCGCTCGCCATGGCCTCCACCCTCGGCGTCTCGCTCACCCATCGCAACCATGCCCAGTCGGTCCGCCTTATCACCGGTCACAGCCGCCAAGGCGGGTTGCCGGAGGATATCGACTGGTCCGCCGTTGCCGATCCCAAGACGACCACCATCTTCTATATGGGCGGTCGAATGGCAGCAAATATCGCCAACCGCCTTAAAGAAAACGGTCTCGCGTCAAACACCCCTGTCGCAATGATATCGGCCATCACCAGACCGGAAGAAAAGCGCTGGAGCGGAACCCTGAGCGACCTCGGCAAGGGCGCAGAACGGCTGGGCACCGAACAGCCGGTTCTGATCGGGATCGGCGACGTGTTTGCAAGGGTGCAGCCGAAGACGGCCACAAATCCCGAAACCAGTCTTGCCGCTGCCCTCTGATGCAGGTGATTTCATCCGTCCGGATAATGAACCGGTCAATTGATTTTCAGCACGCTTTCCGGGGAGGTCTTAGCACGCTATCTTCCGGGGGCCATAAACGTGCGCGGACAGGTTATCTTTCTTCACGGTCCTTCCAGCAGCGGGAAGTCCACAACGGCGAAGGCGCTTCAGAACAGGATCGAGTTGCCGTTCTGGCACATTTCCATCGATCATCTGCGGGACAGCGGTGTGTTGCCCGCCGAGCGTATCAGGGCGGGCGCGTTCAAATGGTCCGACATGCGCAAGCCGTTCTTTGACGGTTTCCACGCTTCACTTGCCGCCTATGCGCAAGCGGGCAACAACCTGATTGTCGAACATATTCTGGACACGCCCGGATGGGCCGACGATCTCAAACGGCTGCTTGTCCCCTATGACGTCTTCTTCGTCGGAATGCACTGCGATGTTGAGGAACTCAAGCGGCGCGAAGCCGGCCGGCGCGACCGGCTGACTGGCAGCGCGGAAAAAGACTTCCACGCGGTTCATGTTGACCGCCTCTAGACCTTGAACTGAATGGCCGCGATCGTGTGGAGAAAAACGTGGAGCGCATTCTTGACGGCTGGAGGTCCGGCGTAAGAACGTCGGAGTTTTCCCAGTCCGACTGACGGACTGGAACAAGTCATCCCATGTCCATTTTATCGTAACCGGGGAAGCACAGGGCACTTTTGGGACACACTGCCACTCATCGAGATCGCCACAGACGATCGGTTTGTCCGTTTTTTCAAATACATTTGTTCATATGCACGCAAATGCCACCCATAAATTCTTCTTCGCGCTCCACCCTGTAACCACGGTTTGCGTAGTAATTCAGATTTTCGGCAAAAGCTTTGTTTGTATAGAGTTTTATTTCGGAATATCCCAAAAAAGCTGCATGGCGCTCGGCATGTTCAAGCAGCCGTCGACCGACACCCTTACCTTGGTGGGCGGGCGATACCGCGATGTTTTCGATCAGCAAATGGTCGCGTTTTGCAATCGTCTCAACCAGCCCAATTAACTTGCGGCCCTGAAACAACAAATCAAAGCGGTGGCTACTTAACGCTTTGTCATAGTCTGCGGACATGGGCAGCGGTTCCCGACCGATAACCGGCACCCATTTGGAATAGGCTTCACGCGTCAAGGTCCGGATTGCGTCCGCATCCCGTTCCACTGCCTGACGGATCTTAATTCCTTCATTCATCGGATGAGCCACCGAAGACACCGGTTTGCCTCAAAGCTGCTTGAAATAGCGAGCCACCGGCCATCGTTGAAATCCGAACGCCTCGTACGCCCGGCGTGCCGGTTTGTGGCCGCTGTCGCCACCGGTTTCAACCATGATCATTTTCATGCCGCGCGAGCGGCATTGTTCTTCCGCAAATGCCATCAGCGCCTGGCCGATGCCCTGTTTCTGGTGATCCGGAGCCACGGCGATGATATGGATCTCGCCCATCCGGTCATCCGGATGGACCCGGACACCGACATAGCCCGCGATGAGGTTGTCACGCACCGCCAGCCAGAAATTTTCCGGCTCGGCATCGAGCAGGGTTGCCACATCCGCAGTTTGCCGTGCCTGCCATCCGTCAGGATAGAAGGCGTCATAGACATAGCCCGGCACCTCGTCTTTCATCGTTGGAAAGACCCGGCTCCACGCATCGACGGTGAGAACGATCACCTGATCCCGAAATGCCGGGCTGTAAGGAATGATATCGACAGCGCTCATATCCACGTCATAACAGAAAAAGCGGTCAAGATCCGCCATCGCAGGCGAATTTATGAGTCCGCGCCCCGACGCAGCTCACAACGCTTCCCTCTGAACATGAACCGCGCACTCCGCATGCCGCACGACACGAGCGGTTGTGGAGCCGATGAAATAGTCGCTCAGTCCGGGCCGGTGTGATCCGATGACAATGCAGTCGACCCCGTTCTCCCTAGCAAAATCAATGATCGTCCGCGCGGAATGGCCTTTGACAATCCTGGGAGTAACGCCCGGTGCGTCCGCAAGCTTTTCCTTCAGCAGATTTTCCGCCTTGGCGAAACCGGCTCTGACGGTTTCCTCATCAAGATAAGCGCTGATCGACCCTTGCGGAGCTTCATAGACATGCAGGCCGGTGATCGTCCCGCCTTCAGCGCAAAGCGTCCTGGCCACCTGCAGTGTTTGCGGTGACAGACCGTGATCCAGCGCCATCGGAACAAGAATGTTGTGATACATTTGCCGTCTCCATCGAAGGGGATTTCGCTTTAGAGCCAGGGGTGGAGAATAATCTTCGGAGCCGCAACCGACCCGGCGAGCAGATCCTTGAACACCTGACTGCCGTGTGCAAGCGGGCGGGCATCGATCCAGTCAAGCGGCCCAAGATCACCCCTGAAGATGGCCTCCGCCGTTTCGTGAAAATCCTGCATCGTATAGGTGTAGGTACCGATAAAGGTGATTTCCTGGAGCGTCATCCGGCGCACATCCAGCCCGCCGGTGTCCTCGCCAAGGCCGATATGGGCGATGACGCCGCCCGGTTCAACACACGCGGATGCCAGCGCCCGTGTTGCGGCATACCCCACGGCATCCACCACAATAGAGAATGCACCCTCGGCTTCTGAAGTCACCGTCTGGCCGCACCGGTCCGACAGAAACGTGCGCCGGGCGGCGTTGGGCTCGACAATGGTTATGTCGGACACCTTCATCGCCCGCAGGGCCAGCGCGGCTGCCAGTCCGATTGCCCCGCCGCCAATCACCAGCACCCGCAGGTTCTCCCGTCTATGGGAGGCAGCAAGAGCGAGCTTTGCCCCATGCCAGCTCACGGCCAGCGGTTCCGCCAGAGCGGCTTTGCTCAACGGCACGTTGTCCGGCACCGGAACCGCGTTTTCTTCCGGTATGGTGACAAATTGTGCGAACGCGCCCTCACGCGGCGGCATCGAGATGATCTGCCGCTCAGGGCACAGATTTTCACGACCGCTTCTGCAGGCCGGACAGCTCTTGCAGTTCACAAGTGGATTGACGGTCACACGCTCCCCGTCACGGGCGCCGCCGATGATGGTACCGGCTGCCTCATGACCCAGAATGAGAGGTGCGGGCCTCCGGGCATCATGTCCCAGATAGGCATGCATGTCCGAACCGCAAACCCCGACGGCTTCCACCCGGACCAGAAGCTCTCCGGCCGCCGGCACCGGCTCGGGCGCATTGCAAAATTCCAGCGTTTCGACATCCTGATAAACCAGAGCCTTCATTTGGCTGTGAACCCTCCGTCGACCATCAGAGTCTGACCGGTGACATAGCCGGATGCGTCCGAACAGAGAAACAGCAGCGGCCCGTCAATATCCGTTATCCGGCCATTGCGGCCCATACAGGTCTGCGCCGCATTGCGGTCCGCCCGTTCAGGATCGGAAAAAACCGCTTCGGTCAACTCCGTGGGAAAGAAGCCCGGTCCGATTGCATTGGCAGTAACACCGTCGGGTGACCAGGCTTCGGCCATGGCGCGGGTCATCTGCGCCACGCCCGCCTTTGTCGCGCCATAGGCTATTCCGCCCGGAAAGGCCCGAAATGTCTGCAGCGAGGCAAAAGCGACAATGCGTCCCCAACCCTTGTTGCGCATGGCAGAGACCAGCGCCTGGCTGAGGAAGAACGGAGCGGCCATGTTGAGCGCAATGGTTTTATCCCAGCCCTCGGCCGTGACATCGCCGGCCGCTTCGCGCGTGTTGATTCCTGCGGCGTGGACAAGGATATCCGGCGCACCAAAAGGCGCGGAGATGGCCGCACACAGCGGCGGAAGCCCATCGCGATCCGCCACATCGGCAACGACAAAATCGGCCCCCTCTCCCACTTCCGCCTGCCAGTCCCGCAGGGCATCGGCCCGTCGTGCTATGCCGACCACTTTGGCGCCCGCCGCGGCCAGCACCGTTGCCGACCGGCGGCCAAGACCGGAACTGGCACCGGTAACACAGGCCACTCGGCCCGTCAGATCAAACAAATCCCGCGGATCAGCCATTGGCAGAGAGATCGAACGTTTCGCCGGGGAAATACTTGGCGAGCCGGACGTCCGCGGCACGGGCATGGCCTTCCATGCCTTCCAAGCGCGAGATCCGTGCGGTTGCCTCGGCAACCGGTTTTGAGCCTTCCCGTGTGGTCCGCTGCCAGGTCACGATCTTCATGTATTTATGCACGCTCAACCCGCCGGTATAGCTGGCGGCACCCGATGTCGGCAGCACGTGGTTGGTGCCGGTTGCCTTGTCGCCGTAGGACACGGTCGTCTCTTCGCCCAGAAACAACGATCCGTAGCAGGTCAGCCGTTCCAGCCACCAGTCAAGGTCGGCGGCCTGGATCGTCAGATGCTCCGGCGCATAGTCATCCGATGTCGCCGCCATTTCCTCGCGGTCCGCACACACGATGACTTCCGCATAGTCGCGCCATGCGGCCTCGGCATTTTTTCGGTTCATCTCCGGCAGTTCGTCGATCATGCCGGGCACCAGATCCATGACCTTTTCAGCCAGTGCCCGCTGATCCGTGATCAGCCAGACCGGCGAGTTGTAGCCATGCTCCGCCTGGCTGACCAGGTCCGTCGCAACGATGTGCGGGTCCGCAGTGTCATCGGCTATGATCAGGCTGTCGGTCGGCCCGGCAATCATGTCGATGCCGACCCGGCCGAACAGAATCCGTTTGGCCTCGGCGACAAACTGGTTGCCCGGACCGACAAGGATATTCGCCCTGGGCAGTCCGAACAGCCCAAAGGTCATGGCCGCGACACCCTGAACGCCGCCCAGCGCCATGATGTTGTCCGCGCCGCACAGATGCGCGGTGAAAATAATCGCCGGAGCGACCCCCTCCGGACCGGGAGGCGAACAGGCCGTGATGTGGCGGCACCCGGCCACTTTCGCGGTCGTCACCGTCATGATGGCGCTTGCGATATGGCTGTATCGGCCGCCCGGGACGTAGCAGCCGGCCGCGTCCACCGGAATCGCTTTCTGCCCCGCAACCATGCCCGGAACGATCTCAAGCTCGACATCGGACACGGTTTCCTTCTGGGCCTGGGCGAACCGCCTGACATTGTCATGGGCGAACCGGATATCGTTTTTGAGCCGTTCGGGCACGCGTGCGCAGGCGGCCTCGATTTCCTCCGGTGTCAGCAGGACACTGCCTTCGTATTTGTCGAACTTCCTGGCATATTCCAACGCCTTCGCTTCGCCGCCGGCCTCAATGTCCGACAGGATGGTACTGACGGTTTCGTGCACTTCCGAAGCACCCGACTGTGACGTCAGAGTGGCCTTTTTCAAATATTCACGTGTCATTTTCACTCAGTCCTACTGATAAATCTCCGGCAGGAGTGTTGTTGAAACGGCCGGTACATACGCGATCAAAAGAACAACAACAAACATGCACAGAACATATGGAACGGCGCGCGCGGCAATCTTGAGGATCGACTCGCCGGTGATCCCCGATACCACAAAAAGATTCAATCCCAGTGGCGGTGTGATGAAGCCGACTCCCAGCGCCGTTATCATCATGATGCAGAACTGAATCTCGTTCATGCCGATATTGTCCGCCAGCGGTTTCAGGATCGGTGCCAGGATCACAATATTGGGTGTCGTCTCCATCACGCAGCCCGCCGCAATCAATATGCCGATCATCAACAGGATCAACAGTGCCGGGTCTTCGGTCAGCGAGGTGACCGACGTAACGAAGCCCTGCGGCACGCCCATGATCGCCAGAGCCTCGGCCAGAGGTGCCGAAAAGGCGATGATCGGCAGGATCACGCCGTTGACCTTGGCCGAACTTACGAGCATGGCCGGAAAGTCGGCGAGTTTCAGCGTACCCAGCACAAAGCCCATTATGATGGTGACAACAACGGCGGTCGCACCGGCCTCGGTCGGCGTCAGACGTCCGGAAAAGATCCCGTAGAAAATGATTGCCGGAACGATGAAGGCATACCACCCGGACCGGATCGCCCTGCCGAGATTGGCCAGCCACTCCGACAAGCTCATCATGCCGCCGCCCTCATAGGCATAGAGGCGGTTCATGATGAGGTTGGTGATCAGAATGGCCGCCAGAATGGCCAGACCGGGGATCAAAGCGGCAAGGAACAGCGTCGATGCGGAAATCCCAAGCACCAGGCCGATGATGATATAGGCAATCGACGGCGGGATGAGGATACCGGTACAGGCACCTGCAGCAACCAGCGCACACGCATAGGGACGCGGATAGCCGCTTTCAACGAGGCGGTCTATGGTCATCCGGCCGACGGCCGCGGCTCCCGCAGCATCCGAGCCGGAAATAGCGGCAAACATACCGCAGACCAGCACCGTGGCCGATCCGAACCCGCCCTTGGCGAAACAGGTCAGTGCCTCTGCGACATTCAGGAATTTTCGCGACAGGCCGGTCCGTACCAGCACGTCACCGGTCAGGATGAAAAGCGGCACGGCCGTCAGCGCAAAGGCGTCAATCCCCGCAAAAAGGCTTTCGCCGACAAGGCTGAGCGGCAGGTCGCCGGACAGGATCAGCATCAGGATCGCGGACGCGCCGATCGCAGCCCAGACCGGCACAGCCAGCGCGATGAGAAGGACAAACAGGATGACGGGGAGATAAAAATCCCAGCCCAGTTCAACTGTCTGATTAAGAGTGTTCCAAAGCATGGTGTTTTTCCCTAATCAAACAGCCTGTCGCCTTCGAACACGGGCGTGCCGTCGCGGAGGGCTTTGAAATCGCGATGGAAGGACTGCAGCAGCCGCCAGATCATAAGAGCAAAGCCGGCCGGCACAGCCATTAGAAACCAGACCTTGGAAACCCTCAGACCGTCGGTGACAGAGCCGAATTTGGCCGAGACGTAAACGGTCTCGAACGACCAGTAGAGCGCAACGAGCGCCACCGCGAACATGACCAGATCGCCGAAGACATAAAGCAGCGCCTTGGTGCGCGGCCCCAGATAGTGCATGAGGACGTCGATCCGGATATGCGCCCGTTCCTTGACCGCAGCAGCAGCCCCGATCCATGCCAGATAGATGAACGAGTAGCGCACGATCTCCTCTCCCCAGATCGAGGAATAGGAAAACAGCTCGCGCCGCAGCACCTCGATCGCCATCGTGACGACAAGCATCACGTAGAAAACAAGCAGCAGCCAACGTTCGGCGTCACGGTCTATACGACGAAGGATGTTCATGTCAGATCCTATGATTGGCGACATAAATCCAAGCCGGCAGCACACTGCCGGGCACATTTCCTGAAGGTATCAAGAAGGTATGCGGGCGCCGCCGGGACGCCCGCATCGCACATCAGGCATCGTGAACGTAGTATTTGCCCGGTGTTCCAGCCGCTTCCACAAGCTTGTCGAACGCCTCCATTGAGCCGGCCAGTTCGGTTTTGAACGGATCCCACTCGGAGCGCTGATAGCCACCGGCCTCCTGCCACTGGGCGAGTTGGTCTTCGCTGAGCGAATGAAACTCCACTCCGGCTTTGGCGAGTTCCGCCATCGCATAGGCACGCGCAGAGGGCACTTTGGCGAGGTTCTGGTGCGAGGTCAGCTCAGAGCCCCACATGATGCCATCCTGCACGTCGGCCGGCATCGAATTGAACCATTCAAGGTTACACGAATAAACCTGACTGTCCGGCACAGCCTGGGTGAACGTTACGTGGCTCAGAATGTCCTTGAACCCGAAGACATAGAGCGCGCCCACCGACGGATCGAGCGCATCGGCAACGCCCTGCTTGATCGCCGACGGGGTTTCGCCCCATGCAACCGGAGTGGGGTTGGCGCCGACCATGCGATAATACTGCTGCAGCATCTTGGATCCGGGCACACGGAATTTGACACCGGACAGATCGCCCGGCGTGATTACAGCACCGGCGCCGCCCTTGCGCACGGCAACAACACGCGGATCGATGTTGACATAGAACAGTGCTTTAAACCCTGCGGCCTCGACCTTCGGATGAACCTCGGTTTTCCAGTGATCCGAAGTCACAAGGTTTGTGAACCGCTGATTGGAACCGCACAGATACGGCATATTGATCAGGTCCACCGTGGACGCGAAAGGCGCAAAGTTTGACAGCGAATGCTGCGCCGCCTGAATCGTCCCGCTCTGAACCTTCTGCACCAGCGCTCCACCCGCGCCAAGCTGGCCGCCGGGTGCGAGTTTGACATAGATTTTGCCGTTGGTTGCGTTCTGTATGTTCTCTTTCAGGTCGAGCTGCATGATCGGATAGCTGCGCGACGCGCCAAGGATATAGGCCGTCGCCACGGTCATGATGTGCTCGGCCGCATTTTCACGCTCACGTTCTTCCTTGGCGGTCTGTGCCGCGGCCTCTTCTGACCAAAGCACGCCGCCGGCGCCCGCCACCAAAGCGGCTGTAAATCCTCCGCTGGCCGAAAGTTTCAAAAAATTACGGCGCTCCGCCGAAGCGAGTTGCTTTTGATCTTTGTCCATTACCTGTCCTCCCTTTGGACCATTGGAACGCAAGCCGTTCAAATTCAGACATTTGGTTGAAATATATTGTTCAACCTGTTGAATTTGCTAAGCTATCGTCATTCAAACACCCCGTCAGTGTCCCATATGCGTTAACCGCTCTGGTTTTTCTTGCGGTCTGCTTCCTTTTGCAGAATTGCGACGACGAACAAAGCCGACGCCACGAACAGAACCAGCATTTCCCCCACATCGCCCAGGAACGCGCTGCCCGTGTAGGCACCCAGCATGACGTTTGCGAAATAGACGGCAAACACAAGAATGGAGGCAGCGAGAAACATGAATGGTGCTCCGGAAACAATCGGCTCGACCCTCAGTGTAAGCGCTTACATAGACAAAATGCAAGCGCTTACATTGTAAGTTTCAAATAGACTATTTTGTGCTATCACTTGGCGGCAGTTCATTCACAGGATGGTCATGGCAGAAATCAGGCCCGTTCCGACACTGGACGATGTTGCGAGAAACGCCGGTGTTTCCACAGCGACGGTTTCGCGTTGTCTGAATTCGCCGGACCAGGTGGTGGAAAGCACACGCCGCCGGGTCATGAGTGCGGTCGAGCAACTTGGCTATACCCCGAATTTCGGCGCGCGCGTTCTGGTTGCCAAACGCACCTTCACCATCGGCGCCATCATCCCCACAATGGAAAACGCGATTTTCGCGCGCGGCCTGCAGGCCTTTCAGGAAGAGCTGCATGCACGCGGCTACACCCTGCTTGTCGCAAGTTCCGCCTATCAGCCGGACATTGAAAAAGAGCAGGTCCGCGCGCTTGTCTCCCGCGGCGCCGACGGATTGCTGTTGATCGGGCACGACCGTGATCAATCGCTTTATGACTATCTCAGCGGACAGAACATCCCGGCGCTGATTGCCTGGACATTTACCGAAGGTGCCTCGCAGCCCTCGATCGGTTTTGACAATCGGGCCTCCATGCGAGTGCTGGCTGAGGCAGTGCTGAAGCTGGGCCATCGGCGCATCGGTATGATTTCCGGTATCGCCAGGGGCAACGACCGGGCCCGCCAGAGAATTGCCGGCGTCAAGGACGCGCTGAAGGCGGGCGGACTTGATCCAGAGACGCTCCGGATCATGGAAACCACCTACGACATTGCCCGGGGCAGCCAGGCTTTTGACAACCTGATGGCATCCAGAAACCGCCCCACCGCCGTGATGTGCGGCAACGATGTTCTGGCCGTGGGCGCCCTGCGCCGTGCCAGGGAACGCGGCATGAGCGTTCCGGGCGATGTGTCCATCACCGGATTTGACGATATTGAACTCGCAAAGGTCGTCACCCCCGGGCTGACCACCGTTCACGTCCCCCACCGTGCAATGGGCAAAAAGGCTGCCTCGGAACTTGTCGCGATGGTCGAAGACAAGAAGCCGGGCACCTCGGTGCGACTTGAGACCACACTGCAGATCAGAGACTCTCTGGGACCCGCCACAAACTGAAAACAACGCGCTCTACAGGCTCAGGACCCATTCATTCATCCATTGTGCGAGAGCAGATTTTGTTTCTGACAAAGCGGAAAGGCCCAGGAAACCGTCCGGTTTTCAAGTCTTTCCAACACAGGCAGGAACACAATCGCATGAAGTGAATGAGTCGCGAGCCTAAGACAACAGGCCCGGCAACGTGAGGGACAGTGCCGGAATGAACGTTATCATCATCAACGCGACAAAGATCGCCAGATAGAACGGCCAGATCGTTCGCACCGCCTGCTCCATGGGAAGCTTTCCGACCGCACAGCCGACAAAGAGGCAGGAGCCGACCGGCGGCGTGCACAGGCCCAGCCCCAGATTCACCATCAGCATCATGCCGAATTGCAGCGGATCCATCCCAAGGCTGTTGGCCACGGGCAGGAAGATCGGCGTGCAGATCAGGATCAGCGCCGCCATATCCATAATCATGCCCAGGATCAGCAGAACCGCATTGATCATCAACAGGATCAGAATGGGATTGTCCGTCAATCCCGTCAGCAGCGTCACAGCCTGGTCGGGCACCCGATAGAATGTCAGCATATAGGCAAACGCGCCTGCGCAGGCGATCAGGATCATCACCATCGATGTCGTGCGGACGGCCTGCCGCACGGCAACCAGAAAATTCCGAAACGTTATGCTGCGATAGACGAACAGCGTGACCAGGAAGGCATAGATCGCGCCGAAGGCGCCGGACTCCGTCACAGTGAAAACACCCGACAGAACACCCCCGACAATAATCACTGCGGTAAAGAGCCCGGGGATCGCACCGGCAAAACTGACGGCCAGCGCCTGCCACCCGGGAAAGGTCTCCGCCTTATAGCCGCGTCGCACCGCCACCAGATAGGCTGCCGCCGCAAGGCAAAGACACATCAATATGCCCGGCACTACGCCGGCCAGAAACAGTTTTGAGATTGAAATACCGCCGCCCGCGGCAATCGCGAAGATGATCATGTTGTGGCTGGGCGGAATGATGATTCCTGCGATGGAAGACGTCACCGTGACATTAACGGCATAGTCGGCATCGTAATTTTTCTCTTTCATCACCGGAACCAGGATCGACCCCAGCGCGGAGATATCGGCGACCGCCGACCCTGAAATGCCGCCGAACAACATCGAAGACAACACATTGACGATGCCAAGACCACCCCGGACCGCTCCGACCGCGGCTGAGGCAAAGCGCACGAGGCGCGCTGCTATCCCGCCATGGAACATCAGTTCGCCGGCAAAGATGAAAAACGGGATCGCCATGAGGGAGAAGACGTTGATGCCGGAGATGATCCGCTGAAAGCCGATCATCAATGGCAGGCCTTCGAAGAAGAAGGCTGCAAGCGCCGAAATGCCGAGCGCAAAGGCAACAGGGACACCGATGATGACACAGAGGGCGAAAACACCCAGAAGAACGAGAAGCCCCATTTCCGGTTCCCTATTGTATCACGTCGCGGCGGATGTCTCTGCCAAGCGCGACGCGGATCAGATGCCCGGCTGCAAACAGGAAGATCAATCCGCCGCCGATCGTGAGCGGCAGAGACCGCAGGCCCTCCGGCACCTGGATCAAAGGGATGAGCGATCCCCATTTGAACAGCGTCAGTTCACTCCCGTACCACAGCATCAGCAGCCCGAACCCGGCCAAAAGAAGATCGGTTGTCACGACAAATACGGTTCGAACGGGCGCGGTGACGGCATCTCTGAAGATCGTTACCGATAAATGGGTGTTTTCATGAATACCAACGGCGGCCCCAAGAAATGCGATGGTCATAACCAGGAGCAAGGCAACCTGCTCAACCCAGGTCGGCGTGGCGTTCAGTACATACCGGCCGAAGACCAGCCACCCGAATATTACCGTCAACACAACCAGGGACAATCCCGTTGCCAACCGGCAGATTGCGGCCAATCCGTTCAGGCAGTAATCCATCCGCCTTATCAGATCGGGCGCATCCCGGTTGTCGTGATCATCGGCCATAGATTTATATTCCCCCCAAAATTGCGCCCGGCGCAAGACACCGGGCACAACAGGCCTGACATCAGGCTCAGTCGGTCGACTGGATCAGTTCGACAAGGGAACGCAGGTTGGGGTTCTCGGCAAGATAGCTCTCGTAAACCGGCTTCATGGCTTTCTGAAACGGTCCCTTTTCGGCAATCTCATTGGTCACCACGCCGCCCTCTTCAACCGTTTTCCGGCTTGCGGCTTCCCGTTCCGTCCACAGTTTGCGCTGCAGGATCGCAGATTCAACCGCTGCATCCCTGACAGCGGCTTTCATATCGTCCGAAAGCCCTCCATAGACCGTCGCGTTGATGCAGACGCATTCGGGGATAATCAGGTGCTGGCTCAGCGAATAGTACCCGGCCACTTCGAAATGACCGGTCGACTCGTAGGACGGCCAGTTGTTTTCAGCCCCGTCCACAACACCGGTCTTCAGCGCCTGATAAACTTCCGCAAATGCCATGGGTGACGGATTACCCCCCAGTTCCGCAATCATGCCGGAGTAAAGGTCATTGTTCATCACCCGCACCTTCATGCCCGCGACATCCGCAGGTGTATTGATCGGCTTGGCGCCGTTATAGAACGACCGCGCGCCGGCATCGTACCAGGCCAGCGGTATGAGACCTTTGGCCGTCATGCCGGCCGCAATGGCTTTACCGCCCTCGCCTTCCAGGACGCGGAACATATGCGGCACGTCCTTGAAGATGAA
This sequence comes from Stappiaceae bacterium, assembly GCA_965275915.1. Lineage (GTDB taxonomy): Bacteria > Pseudomonadota > Alphaproteobacteria > Rhizobiales > Stappiaceae > JBDWFY01. The sequence continues at coordinate 1,361,140 of CBDHYI010000008.1, read as the reverse complement.
AGGAAGCGAAACGACATTTGCTTCCGGAGCAATCGGCCCAATCGGACCGAGGTTGAAGTTGCCGATTTCCAGCCCGCCGATGCGCACCTGCTCAATCGCGTCGGGCTGGCTGCCCAGCGTGCCGCCATGGAACATCTGCAGTGTGATCTGGCCGCCGCTTTTTTTCGCAAGCAGCTCTGCGAATTTGTCCATGGCGATGGTATTGGGATAGCCCTCGACATGGATGTTCCATCCCCGCCACTCTGCCGCTGCAGCCGCGCCGCAGATCATCGTGGCCGCCGTCACTGCACCAAGCAGCGATGCCGTTAGTTTCTTATACATGATAGTCCTCCCTGTTGTAATGAACGCTCAATCCGGCTGCATCGGCCAGGGCCGGCGGCGGGATCATTTATGAAAAAAGCAGTCCTCCGTTGATATCGATGTTCGCACCGGTAATGAATGCAGCCTCGTCGGAGGCCAGATAAGCGACAAGGCTCGCCACGTCTTCGCCCCCCCTCGCGTTTAAGCGGGGTGATTTTGGCGACATGCTCCCGAACCTCAGGCTTCGTGAATGTGTTGTGGAAATCGGTGTCGATCATGCCCGGACAAACGGAATTGACACGGATGCGCGGCCCCAGTTCCTTGGCCAGTCCGCGGGTCATTGTCATGACGGCCCCCTTTGAAGCGCCATAAGCGACAGCCCCCGGTCCGCCCCCGTCCCGGCCACCTCCGGTCACGATCGCCACCCTTCCGGTGAGCGACACTTCCAAAGCGCCGATGCCTCTGACCGCTTCGTTCATCAGTTGACGTCCCCCATGAATTGCCCCTGTCGGCTGCTCATCCCGGACCGGCGAGCGCCCGAAATTTTCATTGCATAAACTTGAAGACTGGCATACTAGTATTGTCAAGCACTATTTCTGCATACGTCCGGAGAGCCGCTGAAAACGGCGCGCTGCGCCCAACTTGCATGCGGTTGCAGAAGGGGTTCCTCCCGCGTGTCAGGCTAAGGGTATGGACCCATAAATGTACTTGAAATGGCGGATCAAACGGCAACAAGCTGTGAGGAAGGGTGTGAAAAGCGGGCTTGATGCCCGGTTGAACAGCCTGACGCAGCAGATTGATGCCGTTTGTCCGTCCTTTCGGATAGGGCCGATTGGTCCGGCTACAGCGTTGCAAGTTCTTGAAAACCGGATGGTTTCCTTCGAACATGCGCCTTGTGTCCGAACAAATCGGCTCATACCATTTTAAGCACATTTATGGGTCCATACCCTTGGGGCATTGGAGAAATGCCGCGGCAGGTTGAAGCAGATGTGCGAAAGGAGTACGGGTCAAAAATGAAGACTTGGCACATCTTACGCGATCCGGCAGCCGTGCGGGTTATTCCAGGGTGCCCCGATTTTGAAGGTCCCTCCGGTTTAAAGACCACTCAGTATGACCTTCAGAGCCAAGTAAGTCACGAGCAAGATATTAATCCTGGTGTGGTTTAAAGGATTGACGTTCCTGTCGTGGCTGACAGAAACAACAATAAGAACATCAAATCCACTTAACCTGGTTGGTAAAGGCAAACTATGCTTGATGTGTTTGAAAGACGAACTGCGACAGACATGGTGTTCGATCAGCTTCATGAGGAAATCGTATCGCTTAAGCTGCTGCCAGGCACAAAGCTTTCCGAAGTGGAGATAGCCCGCCGGTTCGGGGTCTCCCGCCAGCCTGTCAGGGACGCATTCAGCCGGCTGGAGAGCCAGGACCTGCTTCTCATCCGGCCGCAAAAGGCCACCAAGGTGCGCGGCTTCTCAATGGAACGGATCGCACACTCCCGTTTCGTCCGCCTGGCGGTTGAGCTCGAAGTTCTGAGATCCGCCTGTTCGGTATGGGACGACAGCAAGGCCGAAACACTCGCAGAAAACCTCCATCAGCAAAAACAAGCGGTTGCGAGCGATAACTCGGAAGCCTTTCATGCTTTGGATTACCAGTTCCATAAACTCATCTGCGAGCTTGGCGGCCATAAACTGGCCTTTAACACGATCCAGGAGTGCAAGCAGAAGATCGACCGCTTGTGTGTCCTGAGCCTGGGAAGAGAGCAGGAAGCGGCAATCCTGCTGGAAGATCATCGGGAACTTGCCGATGCCCTGAAACGCAACGCGCCCGATGCGGCGACGTCCGTCGCACGGCGGCATCTGGCCCGGCTTGACGACACCATCACGGACATCCACGCAAAACACACCGAGTTCTTTGACGAGCCGACCCCTCTTTGAAACCAAAATCGGATGAGAAGACAGTCCCATGCAAGAGAGTTTCCCGATTGTACCGGCAGACCCGGGCGTGACCCGTCAGGTGCTGTCCGATCATCCCGACCTGATGGTCGTTTCCTTTCGCTTCGAAAAAGACGCGAAAGGCGCTCTTCACCACCACCCCAACGTCCAGTCCACCTATGTGAAATCAGGACGCTTTCGCTTTTCGATCAACGGGGAAGAAACGGACGTGGGTCCCGGGGATGCCTTCGTCATTCCCTCAAATGCGGTGCACGGATGTCAATGCCTTGAACCCGGCGAACTCATCGACAGCTTCACCCCGCGCCGCGAAGACTTTCTCTGACACCGAGAGGCGGGCTCGCCACGGGCGGCGAACTGACAGACACGCCACACTCTCATTCACAAATGCAAATTTCCTTGAAAACCTTATTCGTGCCGACCGCCAACGATCTTCATCTTCGTCATCTCGCCGGAAAAATTTGACATTATATTTCATATCAAATCTCTTCCCGTTTTGACGGCAGAATAACTGTCTCTCGACACGGCATTCTCTGTGTTCAGCGCAGTTCTCCATCTGGCACGTCCCTGGGGACTGAATTTCCCGCGAAGGTCCATACGCCGCGATATCCGACAGATACTACAACCACAGCTATCAATAATGAATCAATCGTAACAACGGCTGTGGTCACTGTGTGTCCGCGAGACCCGCAGCCGCCTCACCCTGTCGCCTTGACATCCGCCGCGTCTGCACCTGCCGTCTGACGAATGCCGCCAGAAACATCGCCGTCAGGATCAGGATGACGGTCGGTGCGGGAGCGCTGTCAAGGTAGAAGCTGGCATAAGTTCCGGTAAGCATGGCGGCCATGCAGACAAGCACCGAGACCCAGAGCATGGTGCCGAAGGTGCGGACCAGCAGGAAGGCGATGGCGCCCGGAGCGATCAGAAGGCCGATGGCGAGGATCAGGCCGGCGGCGGAGAGGGTTGCAACGATGGTGAGGGACAGGGCGGCAAGAAGGCCGTAATGCAGGATGTTGACAGGCAGGCCGGATGCCTGCGCCTGAGCGGCATCGAAACTGTGCAGCACCAGATCTTTCCACTTCAGCACCAGCGCACCGCCGACGGCGAGCGCGATCAGACCGGCTGTCCACAGATCGTCCGGGCCGACACCGAGCATATTGCCGAATAGGATATGATCCAGATGCGCACCCGATTCAATCGAGACATACAGCACGATGCCGATGCCGAACATGCCGGAAAAGACGACACCCATCACCGTATCCTGCTTCACCCGGCTGTTGCCGGAAAGATAGCCTGTGGCAAGCGCGCAGATCATGCCCGCGGCAAAGGCGCCGATGATCAGCGGAAAGCCGACAATATAGGCGATCACAATGCCCGGCAGCACCGCATGGCTGACCGCATCGCCCATCAGCGCCCAGCCTTTCATGACCAGAAAACAGGAGAGCATCGCGGTGGGCACCGAGACGATTATGCAGATCAGGAAGGCGTTCTGCATGAACGGGAATTTGAACGGCAAAAGCAGGGCCTCAAGATCCATCAGGCGCCCTCCCCGCTTTTTGCGAGAACCTCGGCGGGCGCCACACTGTCCGCCGGGCCCTCGCGCAGGGCTTCGGCCGCCTTGCGCTTCGCGGCAAGCAGCCCGTGTTTGGGCGCGAACACGAACGCAATCAGGAAAATCAGCGTTTGCAGCGACACGATGATGCCGCCGGTCGCGCCATCGAGAAAATAGCTGATATAGGCGCCGAAGAAGCTCGTCAGCGCTCCGATGGCGACAGACAGCGCCAGCAGGCGCGGAAAACGGTCGCACAGAAGATAGGCCGTGGCGCCGGGTGTCACCACCATCGCAATCACCAGGAAGGCGCCGACGGTCTGCATCGCCGCAACGACCGAAGCGGACAAGAGCACAAAGAAGGTCGCTTTGAGGAGCCCGGTCCTGAGCCCGATGGTGCGGGCATGGTTCTCGTCAAAGAAGGTGACCATCAGGTCCTTCCATTTGGCAAGCAGAACCGCCAGCGACACAAAGCCGATGATCGCAAGCTGCAGCGTATCCTCCGGCGTGATCGCCAGGATATTGCCCATGGTGATGGTCTGGATCGAGATCGACACCGGATTGACCGAGACCATGAACAGGCCGAGCCCGAAAAAGGACGTGAAAATGAGGCCGATAATGACATCGACCTTCAACCCCGAGCGTTCGGAGAGAAACAGCATCGCCCCGGCTGCCAGGCCGCCGGCGAGAAACGCCCCGAGCGAAAACGGCAGGCCGATCATGTAGGCGCCCGCGACGCCCGGCACGACGGAATGGGACAGCGCATCCCCGATAAGCGACCAGCCTTTCAGCATCAGATAGGCGGAGAGGAAGGCGCATACGCCGCCCACCAGGGCCGAAACCCACATGGCGTTGGTCATATAGCCGTAGGCGAAGGGCTCAAGCAGCACGTCCATCAGTCGCGCGCCTCTCCGGCGGGTCCCCCTGCCCCACCCTGTTCCGTCTCCGGTTTTGGCGCGGTCCGCTGGGTCTCGTCGCCATATTGCACGAAGGGCCGCTCATCATCGGTCAGGATCGTCACTTTACGCGGATCGCCGTCCGTGTGCAGCGTCTCATCGGAGATCGTGAAGTGCCGCAGGACGCCGCCGAAAGCCGCTTCGAGATTTTCGCGGGTAAAGGTGGCGTCGGTCGGCCCATAGGCCAGCACAGTGCCCTTAACCAGCACCGTCCGGTCGCAGAATTCCGGCACCGAGCCAAGATTATGGGTCGAGACCAGCATCACCCTGCCCTCGTCCCGAAGTTCCTTCAGAAGCGCCACGATCTGCTCTTCGGTCTTCACATCGACGCCGGTAAAGGGTTCATCGAGCAGGATCACCTGCCCGTCCTGTGCCAGCGCCCGCGCCAGGAACACGCGCTTGCGCTGCCCGCCGGACAACTCGCCGATCTGCCGGTGGCGGTAGTCCTGCATGTTGACGCGCCTGAGCGCCTGATCCACCGCGTCGTGGTCGGCCTGTTTGGGACGCCGCAAAAAACCCATATGGCCGTAGCGGCCCATCATCACCACATCCTCGACGAGCACCGGAAACGACCAGTCGACCTCCTCGGACTGGGGCACATAGGCGACGAGATTTTTCGACAGCGCCGAGCGCACATCCAGGCCCAGAATCCGGATCGAGCCTTTTGCCGCGGGCACAAAACCCATGATCGCCTTGAACAGGGTCGATTTGCCCGCACCGTTCACGCCCACAAGCGCGGTCACCGTGCCGCGCGGGATCTGAAAGCTCGCATTCCACAGCGCCGTGTGGCCGTTGCGGTAGGTGACGGTGACATCACGGGTCGACAGTCCGCCGTCTTCGGCCCCTGCAGTTGCATCCATCAGCGGATCCCTGACCATTTTCAGCATTGTGCGCGCTCCGGAAAAAGGGACACGGTTTTTCCGATCAGAGAACGCACCAGGACAATAAAACCTGACCTGTTCGAAATCATATCGGTTCCATTCAAAAACGCCATCCCCCGCGCGCGTCTGTCGCACGCGGGGGCTTTCTGTTGATACGGTTGCCGGTCGCTGTCAGTTCGTTCCCGCTTTCAGGCCCTCGGCCACCGTGCTTGACGTTACTTTCAGAAGGTCGAGATAAGTCGGCACGGCACCGTCCGCTTCGCTGAGAGAATCCACATAGAGCACGCCGCCATAGGTCACGCCTGTCTCCCGCGCCACCTGCTCGGCGGGCGCGGTGTTGACGGTGCTTTCGCAGAAGACGACCGGAATGTCGTTCTCCCGCACCCCGTCGATCACTTTGCGCACCTGCTGCGGCGTGCCGACCTGATCGGCGTTCATCGGCCAGAGATACAGCTCCTTCATGCCGAAATCCCGGGCCAGGTAGCTGAACGCCCCCTCGCAGGTGACCAGCCAGCGCTGGTCTTGAGGAATCTGCGCCACCGCTTTGCGCAAAGGCTCGATGGTCGCCCGCAGCTTGTCCTTATACGCGTCGGCATTCTTCGCATAGGTTTCGGCATTGTCCGGATCGGTTTCGGCAAAAGCCTTTTGAATATTATCGATATAAATCAGCGCATTATCGAGCCCCATCCAGGCATGCGGGTTCGGCTTGCCCTCATAGGAGCCCGACGCAATCGCAATCGGATCGATTCCCTCCGTCAGCGTCGCCGAGGGGATGTCGCCAAGGTTCGACAGGAACTGCTCGAACCACAGTTCCAGGTTCATCCCGTTCCACAGGATCAGATCCGCATCCGATGCCCGAACAATATCCTGCGGCGTCGGCTGATAGCCGTGGATCTCCGCCCCGGGCTTCGTAATCGACACCACCTCCGCCGCATCCCCGGCCACATTCTGCGCGATATCCGCCAGAACGGTGAACGTCGTCACCACCTTCATCTTGTCGTCAGCCAGCGCCGCACCGGCCATTCCCACCGTAAGCGCGGCCACCGAAGCGGCAAAAGCGAATTGTCTCAGCATCTGTTTCTCCTGGCCGGTCCAAGGGCCGATATATGTAGGCTCGTGATTGCTTCAGGCCCGGATGACGGCCGGAGCAATGCCCTGCCCAATCGCTGACCCAGGATCCAAAAGCAATCCTGTACTCATTCCAGTTTAGAGTGATATTGCAAATCATTCGCAACTGTCAAGCTTGTTGCGAATGATTTGCAGTTGCGGGAGGGTGGGTGGCGTCGAGTTTGTTATTGTGGATGAAGGTTGTAGGCGGGATGCGATCGTTCGCTGCACTCGGCACGAACGGCTGAAATGTAGAATACCAGATATTGCAAACGCCGCCTCTCCATGCATGGAACAAGCAGGCACGCGACTTGAAACCAGCCCTCGATCAAACTGATGTTCAGCTGATTACTCGTGAATAGAACTGTGATTTTCGACGACTCCTGGCATTGGCTAAACGCCTAAACCCTGAAGACCTCGGCCTCTCTTCCATCAACGATGACTCGGTGAAGAACCTCGTCTGCTTCGATCTCGAAGATGTGACGAACAAAACCTAGATTCAGTGTTGGGACGTTTTTAAGGATCTCTCCGCTGCGCAGGATTTCGTCGATTTTTTCTTCATCGCCGATGAATCCAACGCGATAACTTAGAAGACGAAGTGTCTTGGGCATGCCGCCCATTTCCTCACATACAGCCTCCACCGCTATTGCAGCAGCGCCATTGCGCGCTAAAACAACGCGCTTTCCGAAGAATGAACGGACCTTGCGACCAATCTCCAACCAACTGTCCAGGTTCTCGTTGATCGGTTTGCCCAAAAAGAACACGCCAAGGGCAGTTGTCCAGAGAGGCACTTGCGTTGTAGCAATTATTGTTAGGAAGGCAGGTATATCAGCACCCGGTCCAATATTTGCCTCGGAAAATTCGCAGTTGAACTCCTTCTCCAGCGACACTCTATAGCGTTCACTGTCCTCTTCGTAGGTTTCCTCATCACCATCGTAGGTTTCGTCTATCACGAGGACGAAGATTTCTGTCTTTCCTTCAGTTGGTTGCGGCATTTTGCTCCTTTAAATCAGCAAACGCGAGTTGGGGGATCTGAGCACGAATGGCCTTTGTAATACCATCACCTTCTAGAAGAACAGAAGGCTGCTATCACTGGCTTTTCATGCACCTTACTTTGATAAGGATTCAGCGTCATTCTCTACGACACTTGTTACCCATGCCGCGAAGTCATGTTTAGCATCTGGATTATACCACTCGACTAGCGCGAGGAGGATGAGGAGTGCAGAAACGGCTTTCCCACCAGGGGTCCAAATGTATTTCTCCCATACAAGTCGTGCGGACCCACCGTGAACATCCCACCATTTCGCTTTCGTTTTCAGATGCCCGGAGATTTCTGCCTCAAGCAGACTTGAAATTACGTCGACCTTCCTTAGTGTACTTTGATGCAGCGCGAGAAACTTTCGATCCTTGAAAGCGTATGCCTCATCTTTGCCCGACAAAAAATCTATGTCGGTTATCTTATTAATCCTCATGATGCTTTCAAGACGGGGATGCCCAGCGTAACGCTTGCCGTACCTTGCGACAAACATGCGCGCTAGATCATGCTTTCCTTCATCAGGAATCTCTGTTGGCTCACCTTCCAAAACTTTGTAGCGGTGTCCAATAGCCTGGAAGCCATAGTTTATGTCACGCATGTTCCAGTGCACCCAAAGCGCATGAGCGACATGCGCCTGAACATAAGCAAAAAACTGATCCAAGAGTTCTTTCTCTATATCGTCATAGTTATCCCATGCATCCACACCAGAAAACTTAGGAAGTTCTGAGACTTGGTGGATTGAGAAAGAGCGTGTCTGCCCGCTACCAAAGTTGCGACACGCAATCGATGTTATTCTAGGTGTGCGCCCGTCTTCAGAGTCATAGAAACTCTCGCACGAGTAGTGAATCAGGATTACCTGATCTTTTTTCTGATGGAGTAACGAAAATTGCTGCTGAGCAGCGCGTTGGTTTTCTACAAAAGACAAAAATGCTTCTCCGACCTTCACCTGGAGCACCAATACACAACTATGTGGTGATCTGTCATCCGGAACTACAACGCTGTTGCAACCTATTTGATGGCGAGATTGGCGGAGAACGGTCGTTGACTTTCAATTGGACAAACGACGGGAATGGGACGCGAGCGAAGCCGGATCGCTGAGGATCAGAGCAGCATCGCCACCGCCCTTCCTGGCATTCTCCGTTAAGATTGAGAAAGAAAACGGGCAAGGTACGTGTCAGAATAATCGACCTCGAGTTCAACCCAAATCGGCCGGTGATCTGACATCTCGAAGGTCATGAAGTTGGTTGCGTAATGCGATGCAAAATCTGCGTAGGGAGATTTACCATTGGCGGAGCGCATTGCAGCGTTGATGGGCTCATAGTGTGCGAGGTGCTCGGCATCAGTTATGCGGGTGACGAATTCAGGGTCATCGGGTGCTGCTGGGTCTCGTTCTTGCGCGGGGCCAAAGACTGAATTCCGCCAATCGAACACTCCGTGGCGTAACAGACGGGTTTTGCGTGTAGAGGCACCTTTCACCGTATATGCAATCTGATCGTAAAATTTGTCACCCTTCATGTTAGTCGCCTCGAAACGAGGAACCTCCATGCCGCTGTCAACAAGGGCTTGCCAGACTTCATCATCGCGGCTCTCGATATTCATGTCGCCGAGAAAAACGAAAACCTGGTCTTCTTTCCTGGCACGCTTCAAGAGGGCTTTCGTAATGGCCGTTATCTCTTGGGCGCGCATGCCCAGGTCGTCGCCATAGATAATATGGCTTGAACAGAGCGTAAAACGGAACCAACCGGACTGGAAGGCTGCAAAGAAGGGTGTGCGGGCGATCTGGCTACCGTCGCTCAACGCATCTGAGGGGATCACGATCTCGCCGATGACGTTTCGGAAAAAGACTTTGTTTCTGTTGAAGACAAAGCCCATACGCTCAAAATTTGCGCCCTCGTGATTGCCGACATCGGTAACGAAATAATCCCAGTTTGGTCCGAGCAGGCCCACGAGCCGCTTAACGGGTTCCAGATCATCTCGCAGCTCCTGAATCGCACAGATATCGAAGGCCGAAATGATTTCGGCAATGTAGTGAAAACTCTCGTCCAGCCGGGGCATGCCGCCATCAAATGCGCGGATATTCCAGGAACCGATGATGAGCGAATTGGGACGTCGATCCTTCGCAATATTTTGTGCCAGATCGTATCGCAGGGTCAGAAGACGGCGGGCGATCCATTCCGCCTTGTTTGGATAGTTCTCGTCTGAATCGTAATCTTTCAGGTCATGATAAAAGGGCATAGCAATCTCTAAACTTGTAATATGAACTGTGAATATAAAAGTACTGCACCTTTGAATTGACTACACAGACCGTCAGACGTCAAGACTTGTCGCTTGCATCCATTAGCTGGTCCTAAGGTCTGCATTCCGGACAATCATGCCTTCCCGCGATCCTTTCCCTCATTACTGCGCAAAGTCATGCAAACCGCAGTGAATGAATGATAAGCGCCTTGATGCCAATTAAAATTTGAGGATTGTTATCGTGCGCGAAATCAGTAGCGAGAGTGCATGGGAGTCATGAAGTAAGTGTTGACATCTTCATGCTAGTTTCAGGTGTAGATATCGAGCATAGTTCGGAGAGGCCTACTGTCTGCAACAGATCTTCCTGCAAAAGAAATTTTAAACGTTTTTGGAATAACACGATACCTATTGCAATTTTTGATTGCATAAATTGCGATTGACTTCACTTATAGATTTAGTGACCAAACAATGAATTTACTCAAACAGCGCATTCGCGAGATAACTGTCGCAAGTGTATGGCGGCGAACAGTTTTTACTGTCTCAGATATCATAATTTTCATATTCTGTTTTGACGTGGCATTTAAGCTAGCTGACCGCAAACTGGAGACTTTTGTAGTTGCGATCGCTTTATATTACCTGTTTTTCTATTCGAACGTTGTTATTCATGAATTAGGTCACGCTTTTGCGGCTTGGGTTGTTGGCTGGCGCGTGCACTTTATAGCCATTGGATCGAGAGGATTTGCACCTGTTCAACGGAAATTCTTCAGGCTACAGGTAAATAATCGCTTCTCGGATATTAAAGGTTGGGTTCTGGCCACACCTCAAAATGGTTTGGATTGGTCAAGTGGCAACGTTCCGTTTTTATTGGGAGGTCCTGTAGCAAACCTATTAGCGGGTGCTGGAGCAATAGGTTCAGGTTTGTTCTTAGTGAGCCCTTCTGATGTCATATTGTCTGTCGCATCGCTAAGTTTTGGCAAAGCGTCAATCGTCGTCGGCATCAGCAATTTGATCCCGACAACCGGACATATGAAATCGAAAAGCGACGGGGCTCAATTGTTGTCAATCCTTCGCGGAATTTCTCCATCAACAACGGACCGGGACATCTCGAGACTGTATGGATGGTACTATGACGGCGTGCCGGCAGAGCAGTGGGATGGAAAGATTGTTACCAAGCTGATCGATATTGCTCCGGATGAGCAGATAGCCGTCGATCCTTTTCTGATTTCTTACTTTCTAGAACTCGGAAAATTAAATCCGGCTCAGCAGATCCTAGAGCGACATATGAGAGCCGTCCCGGATCTACCCGCAGACTACAGCTGCGTCTATGCATTTTGCATTGCAATGCTGAATAGAGATGTGGCCAAGGCAGAGAAAATTCTTAAAGAGCTACCTAAAAAGGATGCAAAGCGGTCGTTTTGTTATTGGCGTGCGAGAGCCGTTTGTTCATATCTGCGCAAGAACAACAGGGAAGCATCAGACGCCATTGATCGAGCACGCAAGATAGTCAGAAAAGCGAAGATAGAATTGGACAAAGATGACGAAGCGATATTCGCAGCAATTCTGAAAGAAAGAGATCTTCCAATTCTTAATTAAAATTCAGATATATTTTGATTCATACGTGCAGTGATTCATGAATTCATATTTAAATTTCATTTTTCAATCTTATTCTAAAAAAATTAAGTCGTCACCCAGGTAATCTCTGCTTTCGACGAACTTGAGAGATGGTGGGAGACAAAGGAAGAAGGGCCTCATATCTATCTACCCTACGGCTATCCACCGCAACCACTATCGCCTTGGCCCTAAAACGCAAGCGGATCGGTTCGCTCGAGCAGCGGCCATCCATAGACCGTCGCTTCGACACAAGCAAACTCCGCCCATCCCACCTTGCCCCAGCCGCCCGACCGCTCTATCTGTCATCCACACCCCACCTCGCCCCGTACACCCCCAACAACCCAACAACGAAAGACCGCATGGATTCACTGACACAATTCACTCTCGGCGCGGCCGTGTCCGCGGTTTGTCTGGGCAAGGTGATGGGGCCGCGCAAGGCGGTACTTGTTGGCGGGCTTCTGGGGACGCTGCCGGATCTGGATGTTTTTTTGCCGGTCGACAATCCGGTGGATGCGTTTGTTTTTCATCGTGGGTGGACGCATTCGTTTTTTGTGCATGCCTTGGCGGCGCCGGTGATCGGGGAAATTCTGGTGCGGTCTTTCAAGGCGCTGAGAGATCACCGGATGCTTGTCTGGCTGACGGTTTTCCTCTGTTTTACGACCCACGCCATGATCGATGCGATGACGGTGTACGGCACGCGGATTTTCTGGCCGTTTTATCCCGACCCGGTCGGGGTGGGCTCCGTTTTCATCATCGATCCGCTCTATACGGTGCCGCTGCTGATTGCCGTCATCTGGGCCGTCGCCTCAAAGAACTGGACCGCGCGGCTGGGCAAGGTTCTCGCGACAGCGCTCGTGTTCAGCACCGCCTATATGGGGCTGAGCGTGGTTTTGCAGGCACAGGCGGAAAAGCGGGCGAAGGTGATTTTCGCAAACGCCGGGATTGACGCCCAGAACGTGTTTGCGATCGCGGCGCCGTTCAACACCGTTGTCTGGAAAGTCATCGGGCGAGAAGAGGATCGCTATCATAACCTCTATCTGTCGCTGTTTGACGATGACGATCAGGCGCGGCTCTATTCCCATCCGACCCGCGGAGATCTGACCGCGTGCCTTGAAAACATCGATGCGTTCCAAAAGCTCCGGTGGTTCAGCCGCGGCTATTACCGGACGGCGCTTGAGGACGGCAAGATCATCATGTCGGATCTCAGAATGGGCCTCACGCCGGGCTATGTCTTCCGCTTTATCATCGCCGACTATAGCGGCGGCATGGTCACCCCAACGCCGCCAACGCCGCTTGAGCGTGAACTGGGAACGCTGAGCGAAGATCTGAACTGGCTTACGGAACGCTTCTTTGGCCGCCCCGCCGTCAGAGCGGCTGAGACGATCACAATCGGCGAGGAAAGCGTGAGCGAACCCGCCTCCTGTTGAGGGAAGCAGCCGGGCTCAGGACGCAGAGTCTCCCGCTTGCGCGTCGAAGCGCTGCCCCGATCAGTACACGTCCGCAGGGCCACCCGCATCCGGCCTGGAAAACTGCGGTCTGTTCACTCTAACCGGCCAGCCGGCCATCTCCCTGCCGGCGGGGGTTTCTCAGTGTGGTCTTCCTGTCGGGCTGATTCTGGTTGGATCGTGGAGAATTGCGAACGGGACACTGCCGCCATCTTCTCAAGAGCGGTGCATGACCGGTTTGGGAAAATCGCACCCGACTTAGCAAGATATCTTGCAAAGGCTTATTGTATGTGCAAGTATACATGCAAAACCTGGGTCTTTACATGTCACTCATAGAAAAGATTTCTGATCAGGCCTCGACACTGACGCCCAGCGAGCGCCGGCTTGTTGAGAGCGTGATCGAGAGCCCGACCGCCGCAGCGCTTGGCACGGCAGGAGAGCTGGCCAGGGCGGTGGGCGTGCACGAGGCGACAGCCTCTCGGCTTGCCAGGAAGCTCGGTTTTGACAGCTATGCGGCCTTCCGAGACGCACTGCGAAACGAGTTCATCGCCACACGCGAAACCGCGACCCGGTTCGAAAAGACAATCGCCGAAAGCAGCTCTGAGACGATCCTCGGCAAGCTGGCGCGGGACGAGGCGCAGGCGCTCGGCGGCATCGAGGAATTCATCAAACCCGAACAGATAGCCGACGTCGCCGGCCTGCTGATGAAGGCAACCCGCATCTTTATCTACGGCTACGGCAACGCCGAAGTGCTGGCACTGATGACGGTCAAACGGTTCCGGCGCTTCGGCAAGGAGGTTCAGCAACTTGACTCAAATCCCCGGGGGCTGGCTGAACAGATGCTGGGCCTCGAAACAGGGGATGTCGTGCTCAGCTTTGCCTTTCGCCGCCCGCCCCGTGGCTACGCGGCGCTGATCGAAACGGCGAAGGAAGCCGGGGCAACGACAATCATTATTTCGGGCAAGTCGGGCGCGCTTCTTGCGCCCCGTCCCGACTATCTTCTGGCAGCGCCCCGCTCTGGCGATCCGGACGCGTTCCAGACCCTGACCGTGCCGATGACGGTATGCAACGCCATCGTCATCGCCGCCGGTCTTACAGCGAAACAGGAGTCGCTGAAGAAGCTCGAACGACTGGGTCAGTTGATCGAGCGCTTCGAATAAAGAGGAACCCAAGGGAGGATCACATGAAGGTTCTGAAAACAACGTGCCTGGGCGCGATCGGCATTTTATTGTCCGCGGCAGCCATGGCCGAAGAAAACCTGAACACGATGGGGCCGGAGGAACTGCTGCCTTTGGCGCAGGAAGAAGGCACCTTGACGGTTTACTCCTTCACCAGCCGGATCGGAAAGGTGGAGAAGGCCTTTGAGGAGGCCTATCCGGGAATCGATCTGCAGGGCTTCGACATCTCTTCAACCGAGCAGATCGCCCGGCTCAAGGCCGAGGCGCAGGCGGGCGTCACAAATGCCGACGTCGTCTATATCTCCGACACGCCGGTGGTGCTGACTGAACTGCTGGAAGCGGGGATCATCGCGCCTTATGTTCCGCCCCGCGTGGCCGACCGCGTGCCGGACCGGTACAAGAGCCCGCTCCTGGCCCAGCGTCTGTCAACCAAGGTGCTGATGTACAATGAAGAGGCCAATCCCGATGGTGCTCCGGTCAGCAACCTCTGGGACCTGACGACCGACGACTGGAAAGGACGTGTGGTGATGGTCGATCCGTTGCAGCGTGGCGACTACCTCGACCTGATGACCGAGATCGTGCTGCGGTCGGACGAAATGGCGGCAGCCTACGAAGCAAAGTTCGGACAGGCGATCGATCTCGACGGAGCGGCCAATGCGGGCGAGAAATTCATTGTCGATCTCTTCGCCAATGACGTGATCCTCGTGGGCTCCACCGACGATGTGAACGCCGCCGTGGGCGCTCTGGGGCAAGCTAACCCGCCCGTCGGCTTCACCAGCTATTCGGACCGCCGCGACAACGAAGAAGAAGGCTGGGCCCTGCAGGTCGCCAATGCCGTGGAACCTGCGCCGGGTATCATCTTCCCCGCCGTGCTGGCACTGGCGGCAGAACCCAAAAACCCCGCTGCGGCGCGACTGGCGATCGACTTCCTGATGGGCGACGAAAGCGAGGTCGGCGGACCGGGACTCGCCCCTTTCTATGTCGCGGGCGACTACGTCACACGGACCGACATCCCGCCGCATCCCGATGCCGTGCCGCTTGATGAGTTCACCGCCTGGCGGATCGCACCGGCGGAAACGGCCACGATCCGTGCCGATATTGGCGATCTGATCCTGACGCTGCAATAACCGAACATGCTCGGCCGGGGGCCGGCGTTGCGACGCCTTTTCCCCCGGACTATCGTCGTCTTGCGAACCAGGGGTGACTTCGATGACGGATGCAGCCATGGACCGGCATGGACGGCGTGCGGTGTTTCGACAGGGCACGGTGCTGAAGGCGGTGGTGTTGACCCTGCTGATTGCCCTGATTGTTCTGCCGCTGATCAGAACGGTGGTGTTTACGCTGCAGCCCGACACGATCAAGGCCTGGTCCGACGTGCTGACGGGCCGGCTGTCGGAAAACCTGTTCTACAAGCCTTTGGGCAACACGCTCCTGATCGGTGTGGTGGTCTCGACGGCTTGTGTGCTGTTGGGCGGATTCCTGGCCTGGCTCGTGGTGATGACCAACATTCCGTTCCGCAAGACAATCGGGATCATGGCGACCCTGCCTTTCATGATACCCTCGTTCGCGGCCGCGTTGGCCTGGGGCTCGCTGTTTCGCAATGATCGCGTCGGCGGTCAGGCGGGATGGCTGCATGGGATGGGGCTCGACATCCCCGACTGGCTGGCCTGGGGCATCGTGCCGACGCTGATCGTACTGACACTGCACTATTTCAGCCTCGCGTTCACGATCATTGCGGCGGCCCTTGCAACCGTGAACTCGGACCTCGTCGAGGCGGCGCAGATCGCCGGTGCGAAGGGACGACGCATCCTCATGGGGATCATCCTGCCGGTAACGACGCCGGCGCTGGTGGCGGCCGGATCGCTCTGCTTCGCGGGTGCGGTCTCAAACTTTGCCACACCCGCGCTGTTGGGATTGCCCGTCAGGATGCAAACCCTGTCGACGCGCCTTTTCGGCATGATAGAGGTCGGTCAGGTCGGGCGCGGCTACGTGATCGGCATCCTGCTCGTGCTGATCTCCGGCGTCTTCCTCTGGGCCGGCAACCGGATCGTCTCGGGCCGTCGATCTTATGCGACGATTACCGGCAAGGGCGGGCGCGCCAAACGGTTCGATCTGCGCGGCGCGCGTTGGCCGCTACTGGCTGTGGCTGCAGCGGTCCTGCTCAGCTCGACCGTGATCCCGGTGATTGTGTTGACCGCATCCAGCTTTGCGCCGTCTTCGGCCAACCTCTTTTCCAACTGGACGCTGCACTATTGGCTGGGCGAGAGCAACCCGTCCTTCGCTCAGGGCATTCCCGGCATCGCTTACAATGAAGATATCGTCCGGGCACTGACGGTAACACTGGGTCTCGGTCTTGCGGTGGCCTTTACGGGCATGTTCGTCGGGCTCCTGGCCTCCTACACCACGGCCAGGTTCCGCGAAGGCTGGGCGTCGGCAACCATCACGCAAATCAGCTTTCTGCCGCTGCTGGTGCCCGGCATCGCCTTTGGCGCGGCCTATATCGCCTATCTGGGTGCGCCCATCGGGCCTTTACCGGCCCTCTACGGCACCTTCGCGCTCCTGGTCATCGCGGGTACGGCCTATCTGTTGCCGTTTTCGGTACAAACCGGCCGTGCCGTGATACAACAGGTGGGCGGCGAGTTGGAGGAGAGCGCGCGCATCACCGGCGCCGGCTTTGCCCGCAGACTTTTCGCCATCACGGTGCCGCTGGCAATCCGCGGACTGGCCGCCGGGGGCATCCTGATCTTCGTCAAGATCATCCGGGACCTTTCGCTGGTGGTGCTTCTCTTCACGCCGACGATGCCGGTCCTGTCTGTTGTGGCCTATCGCTACGCCTCCGAAGGCTTCGGACAATTCGCCAACGCGATTACGGTCGTGATCCTGTTCATCTCGATCGCCGCCTCACTGATCGCCAACCGGCTGCAAACCAAATCCCAGCCCTGGCTGCAGAACTGAAGGATCCCATGCTGGAAATTCGTACACTTAGCAAACGGTTCGGCAAATTCGAGGCCGTGGCGGACGTTTCTATCTCGGTGCCCGACGGCGCGTTCCTGGTTCTGCTTGGACCCTCCGGCTGCGGTAAGACCACGCTTCTTCGAATGCTCGCCGGGCTCGAATTGCCGTCCGCCGGGCAGATCGTGTTCGACGGACAAACCGTGTCGGACGGGGATCGCAACTGGACCGTCGATCCGGCCAGGCGCAATTCCGGCCTGGTGTTTCAGTCCTACGCGCTTTGGCCGCACATGTCGGTGCGCGGCAATGTTGAATGGCCGCTGAAGGTCATGAAGATGCCAAAAGCGGACCGCGCCGCCCGGATCGCAGAGGTTCTCAATCTCCTGGATATCGGACAACTGGCGGACCGCTACCCTAATGAAATCTCGGGCGGACAGCAGCAACGCGTTGCCATTGCGCGGACCATTGCGCCGAAGCCGTCGGTCCTGTTGTTCGACGAACCGCTGTCGAACCTCGACGCCAAGCTGCGGGTCGAAATGCGCACTGAACTCATGCGCCTGCACCGCGCGACCGGGGCGACCACGGTCTACGTCACCCACGACCAGATCGAGGCGATGACGATGGCCACGCATGTGGCGGTAATGAACCATGGCCGGGTGCAGCAGTTCGGTACCCCGGCCGATCTGGTGGATCGCCCGGAAACGGCTTTCGTGGCAACCTTCGTCGGCACGCCGCCCAGCAACATGGTACCGGTCGTCAAGAACGGCACCGGCTACAAGGTAGGAGGCCGGCGCATGCCCGTCTCGCCGCCCGCCGATGATTGCCTGGCGATGTACCGCGCCGAAGCGGTTAAGCTGAGCGACAGCGAGGGCGAAACCACGCTGCCGATGGAACTGGTCGAAACCAGCGCGATTGCCGGGCGCACGATGGTCACGGGCCTGTGCGACGGCTTACGTCTGACCGCCATTGTCGACCGCGCGCCTGAGGCGCGGATCGGCGACACGATCCAATTCTGCCTGCCTCAGCGGCCGGACTGCTGGTTCGGCCCAGATGGGGAAAGGGTCGGCTGATGCGGTTGTTGTTGGTTCGGCATGGTCAGTCGGAGTGGAATGCAACACGGCGACTACAGGGTCAGGCGGATGTCGGCCTGTCCGGTCTTGGCGAAGATCAAGCCGATGCATTGCGCCAGACGATCAAGACCATAGGGCATTGCCGCGCGGTTTCCTCCGATCTCAAACGCGTACGGGAAACCGCGCTTCGAATCGGTGCACAGACCCCCAGATTCACGGAGAGCTTACGCGAGATTGACGTGGGTAACTGGACCGGTCGCGCCATTGACGACATTCGCACCGAGGACGAGGCCGCCTATCAGGGCTGGCGCGCCGGCACATCCGCGCCACCAGGCGGAGAATCCTGGATGGACTTCGTCGCTCGGGTCACCGGTGTGATCGAAGCAGAACGGCGCGATCCTTGCGAGAACCTGCTTGTCGTCTGCCACGGCGGTGTCATCCGCGCAATCCTGCAGCACTATGTCGGCCTTGATCCCGCACGCATCATTCCAGTCGCTCCCGCGAGCCTGAGCGCGCTTCGGCTGGGCAACGGACTGTCACCGCGGCTGGAGCTGTTCAACTATCTGCCCAACAGCCTGGACTTTGGAGCACCGGATTAATGTGCGCCGAGCCCCAGGTCCTCACCGCGAGCGTCCCAGGGCGTTCCTCAACTTGATCAAAGCAGATAGACATCAATTCCGCAGAATCCGGTATTTTGGGCTCTGTCGGGGGTCGCTGCCGCGCGGGTGAATGTCGGCTTTGGCCCGAAACCACCGTTTGGATCATTCTTTGACACATCCCGCCGAACTGACGCTTGGGGTGAGCACCTGCAACGGCAACTCCCGGCTCACGAACACCGCCCGCAACAAATCCAAATCATAAGTTTATCTTTACAAATTTCAAGGCATCCCCAATTTACTGAAAATATATCTTTCAATGGAAACCCGCCCATCATGACAATTCGACAGCTTCGGACCTTGGTTGCCATCGCGGATACGAACACTTTCAGCGCTGCGGCGGAGGTGGTTCATGTCACACATGCGGCGGTCAGTCAGCAGATGCAGGCGCTTGAGGCCGATCTTGGCATTGCTTTGTTCGATCGCAACACCAGGACGCCGGAACTGACGCCCATTGCCCGTCAGGTGGTTGCAAAGGCCCGCAAGCTGATTGCCGAGTATGACACTCTGGTGCCCTCGGTGCTGGCCGATGGCGGGTTGAGCGGGGTCGTTCGGCTGGGTGCCTTGCGGACGACCCTGACGGGTCTGACGCCGCAGGCGATGGCCGTTCTGAAAGCTGAATTTCCGCAAATCGGACTTCACATCCGTCCCGGTTTGACCAGCACGCTGCTTACCAGCATCGAGCGGGGAGATCTTGATGCCGCGATCATCACCAAACCGCATCTGATGCCGGTGGGCGTCCATTTCCGCGAACTTGTAAGGGAACCGATGCAGCTGATTGCGGCGGTCGAGGAGACGGAGGACGACCCGATTTCCCTGCTGACCGAAAAACCCTATATCCGCTTCAACCGCAACGCGGTCGTCGGCGCGCTGATCGATAACTGGATCCTGTCCAAGCGCATCCGCGTGACGGAAACGATGGAACTGGACAGTCCCGAAGCGATCGCAAGCATGGTGCATGCAAACCTTGGCGTGTCGATTGTGCCAAGGCTTGCGGTTAAACCTTACGACAATGTTCCAGTGAGAAGCCTTGATCTGGGGCCCGATGCCCCTACCCGCACCCTGGGTCTTGCCTACCGCAAGGACCAGGTCAAGGCGCAGGCGGTGGACGCTCTTTATGACGCTCTGAACCGGGTGATCAAAAAAGCACAGGAAAGCGCGGCGGTGGCCGGATCATGATCCTGGGACACCGTCAGTTTTTGGGCCCGCGGCTTAAGGATCAGATGACCTCATCCGTCCGGTCATCGCTTTCACCGTAGCGCTTCAGCACCGCCGGTTTCGTTCCCTCATAGACGCGGGCAACATTTTCGGCAATCTTGGCGTTTTCCCGTTCAAACAGGCAATCGCCGTTCAGGTCGGAGGCCACGATGAACGGACCCATGCGGTTGCACCTGATCACCCACATGGCCTGCGCCAGACCCAGTTCCTCGTTCCAGTGCACGGCTTCGACATTTTCCACGCCACGGCCCAAAAGCGCGCCCGTGCCGTAGCCGACCGTGGACAGATAGACGGCGCCGTTGGGCACGAAGTAATCCTTATAGTCTTTCGAGGTCATTCCGCCTTTGCCGACAATCAGTTTTGCCCCGGTCTTGGCCATCCATTCAGGCAGCCATTTGGCAAACCGGAACGAGGCCGTGGCGGTGACCGCGCCCATTTCAAATGAGCCGTCCGCGTTGATCCGCGCCGCGGGTGAGCAGTGGAAGTTGGCCGCCGATTGCGATGGCAGTTCCATCGGGATATTGGCCTTATCCTCCAGTGCACGCATGTATACGCCCTCCCGAGCCGTATACATCAGCCCGTCAAGATAGACGACATCGCCCAGACGCAGGTGGGCAATCGCCTCGGCGGTGGGCGTTGTCGACAGCCGGATTTGGCGCGGACCGCTCATTCCGCTGCCTCCTTCACCGATTCCCAGTCAATGGTTTCGCGTCGCTGATAATCCGTGAACCAGTCCGGATCGGTTCTGTGCTCAACCCACCCGTCGGGATAAAGACGGGCCACCGCCCGGCGCGAGGAAAGACAGAACGCATGCACGGACATGGGCATCCCGCCCGTGTGGCAATAACCGACTTCAATGTTGCACTGGATGACCATGTTCTTGCCAACAAAACCCATGGCACCCATGCCAATGGAGTTTCCAAGTTCCTTGAACTCTTCTTCCAGCTCCGCGATCTTGGGGTCGGCGTTGCGGCTGCCAACGATACGCAGCGTGGAGGCGCGCTTGCCCAGCGTCATGCAGATATCCTTTGAGCCGCCCAGCCCGATGCCGATGATCGCAGGCTGACAGGCAAGCCCGCGCTTGCCGAAGGCCATCAGGCTGTCAAGATAAAACCGTTTGATCCCCTGAATGCCGTCGGAGGGGAACAGCATCCGGTAGTCGGTCCCGAACAGCCCCCCTTTATGAACCGTGATCAGATCGATCCAGTCGCCATCCGGTTCAAAGCCGTATTCGATTTCCGGCGCGCCGATGCCCACATTATTGTCGTGGTCGGTGCGCCAGAGCGGGTGCACCCGGTTGGGACGCAAGGGGACG
This sequence comes from Stappiaceae bacterium, assembly GCA_965275915.1. Taxonomy (GTDB): domain Bacteria; phylum Pseudomonadota; class Alphaproteobacteria; order Rhizobiales; family Stappiaceae; genus JBDWFY01. The sequence continues at coordinate 1,339,682 of CBDHYI010000008.1, read as the reverse complement.
CCGTTGGTCGCATTGGCCGTCGCCCGGCGCAGCGCCGCTTCAAGCGCAATCATGCCCCCTTCAACTGAGGCCTCATTGCCCATTTTAACAAACCAGCGCGGCACGCCGGTATCGCCGCACATCGCACGCCGATCTTCTTTTGCGGCCTCATAGTTTTCCAGCATCGCTTTAAGGACAAAGGAGGACAGCTCACCGTCCTCCGTTTTCGCCGCGGCTTTGAGGCCGTCAAGGTAATCCTTGGGGATTTCAATCGCCGCTTTGTCCATCAGGGTTTCAGCGGTTTTCTGGATAAGGTTGATCGGGATCATTGTGCAGCCACCAGTGTTTCAGGTTCGCCTTCAGGTAAAATGGTTTCACCCGGGCGCACGATGGTGAATTGGACCGGCTCCGTTTCGACCTTAACACGATCGTCCCGCAGCCGGGCGACGGTGAAGGTGCTGTCCTCCATCGGGCCGGGCTCGGGATGATCCTCGCGGTAATGGGCGCCGCGTGAATTCTCCCGGGCAAGCCCCGCCTTTGTGATCACTTCGGAAATGTCGCAAAGGGAGCGGAGGTTCAGCCAGTCGTGCCACGTCAGGTTGAACGCCAGATTATCATCCGCAACGCCGATCTGCATCAGCGCATCGGAAACCTCGGCGATGCCGTTCAGGCCGCGTTTCATGCCGGTTTCCGTTCGCATCACCCCGACATCGTCCCACATCAGATCCTGCAGCCGTTTGCGCAAGGGAAGAACCAGATCCGGCTTTTTGCTCAGCGGATCAATCGCGCGTTCAAACTCCGAGGCAAGGATGGCTTCATCCGGCTCGCGCAGCGTTCCGATGGACCGAATGTCGTCGCCCATTATGTCGCCCGCAATGCCGCCATAGACAGTCGAGTTCGCAACGCCATTGCCGCCCAGCCGGTTGGATCCGTGCGCGCCACCCGCATCTTCGCCCGCCACGTAAAGGCCTTCAAGTGCCGTGCGTGTGTCCACGTCCACCACAACACCGCCCATGAAATAGTGCGCCGTCGGCACGACTTCGACCTTGCCAGCCGCCAGATCAAATCCGCAATCCTGGCAGCGTTTGACCATGCCCTTGAATTTCTTGCGTACGGTGTCCGGCCCAAGATGGGACATGGAAATGAACACACCCTCCTGATCGGGATTGTTGTTCTTTCGCATCTCCGCATAGATGCCGCGGCTGACAACATCGCGAGTGGCCCGTTCGCCTTCAGGATCGTAATCGAACATGAACCGCCGGCCGGAATGGCTGATCAGCTGTCCGCCGGCGCCGCGCAGTCCTTCTTCCAGCACTGTGCCGGTCATGCGGGTATGATCGCCCGCCAGCAGACCTGTAGGGTGGAACTGGACCATCTCCATGTCGCGCAGAGACAATCCCGCCCGCAGCGCCATGGCAAGACCATCCATTGTCTTGTCACCGGAGGGCGTGTGGTACTTATACATTGTCGGCCCGCCGCCGGTGGCCATCAGCACCGCTTTGGCCCGCACCAGGCGGAACCGGCCCGTGCGCATATCGATCATCAGGACACCGGCCAGGGCCGAACCGTCCCGGGTCGGGATCAGCCCGACCGCGCGGTGCTCCTGCAGTTTTTCAACGCCGCTGGCCAGAACCTTTTCCATCAGGCGGTTGATGATTTCGATGCCCGTGAGATCCCCTTTGTGCACGGTGCGGTCGGCGGTCTGCCCGGCAAAGGCCTTCTGGTGCAGCGAACCGTCTTCGTTGCGGTCAAAGAAGCATCCGATCTCGTTTTCAAGCTCCCGGATGCGGACAACCGCCTGCTCGCACAGCCGCCAGGCCATATCCTGATTGGGCAGCCATTTGCCGCCATGGATCGTATCCATGAAATGCCGCTCGACCGTGTCGCCGCCGCCAAGCGCCACATTGTAACCGCCCTGCACCATTCGGGTGCAGCCGCATTTGCCGATCAGGCCCTTAACGGCAATCGTGATCTTCGTTCCTTCGGGCGCGCTTTGCTGTGCATGCAGGGCTGCGAACAGGCCGGCACCTCCCGTCCCCAGGATCAGGATATCCGTGTCGTGCCGGTCAATATCGGACAAACGCATGTTACACCGCCCTGAACAGAAAGAGACCCGCAATCAGGAAGGAGACTGCCGTCGCGCCCGCTGCCAGTGTTTTTTGCGGTCCGGTCCATGGCAGCCATTCCATCGCCATCAGGCGCAGGCCACCGAACATGTGGACCGCAAGAAGAAACACCAGTGAGAACTCGGCCAGCTTGACGATGCCGGACTGTGTCATCGTCAGGAACCCGTCAAGCCGTTCCGGATCGGTCATCGCCAATGACAATATCCAGAAATGCAGCGGCAGAAACAGCGCCAGACCCAGGCCGGACAGGCGGTGCAGGATATAGGCCAGCCAAAGCGGATGGGCCCGCGATTTTATGTTTCCCGCGGCTTTCATGCGAACGTCACCGCCCAGACGGCGCGTGCTCCCAGGGCAAACAGGCCAGTCCCGACGCCCCACATCAAAGCACTCAGCGCCACACCTTTCAGACCGCCCCATTCATGGGCAATCGTGCGCACCCCGATCGCACCGTGGATCGATACGGCAGCAACGAAGGTTCCATAATAGAGAAACCAAAGAAGCGAGCCTTGTGTCCTGCTCAGGATTTCCGCCGCGCTCAACCCGCCCTGGATCGCATAAATCATCAGGGCCAGATGTCCCAGCACCAGCGGCGCCATCAGCAGCGCCGTGATCCGTTGCAGCATATAGAGCTTTAAATCCAGCATCAGCGCCCCCGCCGGAAGAACGATCTGGCTGTCTCGCGTTTGAGCCCGGCTATGGCGGACATCGGGTCGAGCTCGGCCGGGCAAAAGGCCGTGCACAACCCCATCGAATGGCAATTGTGGCAGCCGCCGCCGCCGGAAACCGCATCCAGAATCGCCGCGCGTCCCTCGTCCCTGGCGTCATTGAGCAGGGTCCAGGCGCGTTGCAGTGCCGCCGGGCCAAGATAATCCGCATTGCCCGCAACCGTATCGCAGGCCGCATAACAGACTGAACAATTGATGCACTCGATCCCCGAATTGGCTTCGATGCGCGCTTCACTCGTTTCATCGACGGGTGCAATCGGATCGTTGCGGGTCCGCCCTCCGTGATGAACACCTTCCGCCGCAACCCATTTATCGAAGAATGGGTCCATGTCGACGGCAAGATCCTTGATCAGAGGCAGATTGCGCAGCGGCCCGATGGTCACCCCGTTGTCCTGAAGCACGCGCGCAATATGGGTGCGGCAGGTCCAGCGCGGCACGCCGTTGACCATCATCGCGCAGCTGCCGCACATGCCGACACGGCAAGCGAACCTGTAACTGAGGGTGGGATCGATATTCTGCTGCACCCACGATACGACATCCAGAACGGTCTGGCTTTCATATGCGGGCACCTCAAACACCTGTTCGGGACTTTGCGCTCCCGGCCCGCGTTCGATTGTCACCCTCACCATATCCGATGCCATCGTGCCTGCGTCTTCCAACCGCTCCATGCTTCGTGGCATACTATAATCGACAGCACCGCTTTATAAACGCGATAAATTCTTTCCATTTCTGTTAGTTTTTCTAATAAAGCTGACAACACCCCAAGAGCTGACATGACAAAAAGCACGCACCCGACTCTGCAGAGCCTGTTAGACGCACGATACGCCGATGCACCAGCGCCGGAAGACGAGATATCGGAAAGCGATCTGCTCCTTTCGATGGCTTCGCGCGGCTCCTGCAGAGACTTCCTCGACAAGCCGGTGCCACCGGAACTGCTGCAGACGCTGTGCGCGATCGCCCTTGCCTCGCCCACTAAGAGCGACCTGCAGCAGCGGGATATTATTATGCTGCACTCTCCTGATGTGCGTGGGCGCCTTTCAGAACTCGTGGCGGGTCAGTCCTGGATCGCGGAGGCTCCGATGATTTTGGTCTTCTGCGGCAACAACCGACGTCAAAGGCTGCTTCACGGCTGGCACGGTATCGCCTTTGCAAACGATCATCTGGACGCCTTCTTCAATGCGGCAGCGGATGCGGCCATAGCCCTTGGCGCCTTTATGACGGCAGCCGAAGCATTGGGGCTGGGCTGTTGTCCAATCAGTGCCGTCCGTAACAAGGCGCGAGAGGTCTCTGATCTGCTTGAGCTTCCAAAGCATGTGTTCCCGTTCGCCGGGCTTGCGGTCGGCTATCCAAGCCGCCCCACCGCAATTTCAATGCGTCTCCCCTTGAAAGTCACCTGCCACACGGATTGCTATCGCGAACACAATCTGCAGGATACGATCCGGACCTACGACGAAGATCGCGCCAAAGCCCAGCCTTATGCGACCCGGCGTTTTCCGGACTCATTCGGAACAAAAGACACCTATGGCTGGTCGGACCACAAAGTCAGGCAGTACAGCCGCCCGGAGCGCGCTGAATTCGGAGATTATATCCGCGCGCAAGGGTTCCGTCTGAATTAGGGTATGGACCCATTCATTTCATCCATTCTGCGAGAGCAAATTTTGTTTTGGCAAGGCGGAAAGACGCAGGAAACCGTCCGTTTTTCAAGAACTTGCAACGCTGTAGCCGGATCAATCGGCTCGTACCATTTTAAGCATATTTATGGGTCCATACCCTGGAGCGAGCTGTGATTAGATTGACTATCTGGAGCGCATCCCGCGATGGTTGAATCACTTTCACGACAAAGATACGCGTGAAAACAAAGAGTTGGAGCATTTCACGCGATCCAGTGATCGCGAGAATTGCCCTGGGCAAGAGGCTGCGCTTCGGTCTCCTTCGATTTCAGCGAAAAGCTCGGAGCTGCCCTGATGACGATGGTCTCGGACACCTGTCCGGTCCGCATCAGTCCGGGATGCCGCTGTTCCGCAAGCTGCCTATGATCATCTTGCGCAACGCGTCATTGCGGATTGGCAGCACCAATTCATAGTGCGACGCCGTCGCCTCCGGATATTTTGTCAACAACTCTTCTGCGGCATTCTTTGCTTCGTCCGGTCGGCCAAGCTGAGCGTAGGCGGCGATCAGTATCCAGTATGTGGAGTCCCAGTCAGGACTCAGGGCCAGAGACTTTTCTGCAAACTCCACGGCCTGAGCAGCCCGATCAGTCACAAGGTGGCCAAACGCGGTTACGGTCAGGTAACCAAAGAAATTTGGATCGTTCGGGCAAAGCTCTATCGCCCGGTTCAGGAACTCCAGTCCCTCCTTCGGTTCATCCCCGAACACCAGAGCACAGCCTGCCATCGCCTGGACAAAACCTGATCCGGGATTGATGCGCGCCGCACGCCTGACAGCGGCGAGCCCGGAACTGTAATCCCGGCGGAGCATTGTAAGGACGAAGCCACCAAGGACAATGGCATGGGCATCTTCGCTTTCGATAGACAAGACGCGCCGCGCCATGGAGACAGCCAGACCGTTGTCATCATCACTGAACGGCGTCCACCAACGTGTCGCACGCTGAACGAGACACCATCCAAAATGCGCCAGTGCGGGCGCGTAATCCGGGTCCAGCTCTGTCGCCCTCTTAAGCAGGTTCAGTGCCTGCAGGTTTTCATCCGGCAGAGCGGCGTAGACAAGCGGAAGCGCCTGAAGATAGAGATCATACGCCCCCATATGTTCCAATGGCTTCCGGCGTGCGCGCTCGATCTCCGCTTTGCGCAGAGTTGGTTCGATCGCGCCAACCACGCTGGCCGTAATCCTGTCCTGAAGTTCGAACACATCATCGAAATCTCCGTCGTACTTTTCGGCCCAAAGGTGAGCACCCGTATTTGCGTCTATCAGCTGACCCGTTATGCGGATGCGACGGTTTGCCCGTCGTGCACTTCCCTCCAGCACGTATCGGACGCCCAGGTCACGGCCGACCTGCTTTATGTCCACAGCGCGCCCCTTGTAGACAAAGCTGGAATTGCGCGCGATTACGAACAATTGCTCAAAGCGGGACAACGCTGTGATGATGTCTTCTGCGATCCCGTCGGCAAAATATTCCTGATCGGAATCGCCGGACATGTTCGTGAACGGCAGAACCGCAATTGACGGCTTGTCGTGAACGGACAGGTCTGCGGACGGACTCTGCGAATTGCCCATAAGCCCCGGTGGAACGCCCACTTCGAGTGCGTAGACTTTGAGAGGTTCATCGATGTTTTTAAGTGCCTGCTCGCCCAAATCGGTGACAGCGAGATCCAGTCGCGAGCGCACCTGACGGTAAGCATCTTCGGAAATGCAGATCGCGCCCGGATCGGCGATGCCTTCCAATCTCGCCGCAATGTTGACCCCGTCGCCCATCAGATCTCCGTCGCCTTCCTCAACCACATCTCCAAGATGGATGCCCATTCGCAGCTCGACGCGGCGATCCCTCACAACGCCTGCATTTCTTTCCCACATGGCATTTTGAATTTCGATTGCGCAGCGGACAGCTTCGACCACGCTGCGGAATTCAACCAGGGCGCCATCTCCGGTGCGCTTGACAATGCGACCGTTATGCACATCGATCGTCGGATCGATGACATCGCTGCGCAATGTCCGCAGTCTGGCAAGAGTGCCTTCTTCGTCGATGCTTGTCAGGCGGCTGAAACCTGCAATATCGATCACAAGGATTGCGGCGAGTTTTCGGTTCTCGGACATCGTGCCACGCCTCTTCCGCCCGGCTGCCCGATCATTGACCGTCAGTCCGGCAGGTTCTTGCTCCGGCAATCGAGAGCATCGGGCCAAGCGGCCGCCAGGTTCCTATTTTCGCTGTTTGGCGGGAGGTAAACCCGCGCGTTCGAAGTGATCAGGCTCACCGGCAGATTCCTCAGTCCGCCGCTTCATTAAGCTGTCCGCCGTTTTCCAGCCACGTCGCACAGCTTTCCCCGAGCCGGTCGAGCGCCATCCGCTCATATCGCTGACTGACCTGCGGCGGCAGTGTGTCTTTCCAGCGGCCATTGGTCCCTTTGTAAATGAATGTTCGGGCGCCGCCGTTCCAGAATGCACCACCCAGGGGCACGGATTGCGCGGCATTGGTTTTCATGTAGTCGAAGGAACAGTGCTCCAGGACGCGATCCATCATCGCCTCGTTAAGGGGCGCATCAATGAATTCTGCAATCCTGCGGATTTGCCCCTCTAAGTCAGCTTTCAGATCGGAAAAATGCACCAGCAACACGTTGGGCAGGTTTCGGATGGCCCACCAGGATCGAACATTCTCCCAGAACGACCAAAACGGCGCGCCGTCATTGTCCAGCCAGTGTTCAAAATACTCGACAACCGAGCCTGCAGGGGCACCGATCGGTGGTCCAACGCGCCCCGGAGTGTTGTTCAGCGCATCGTACCAAGCATCATTTGCATTAACGTGATGGTTATACAGCGACCAGACGATGTCTCGTCCGTCTCGCCCGATATAAATGTATTTGCAGTCTTCGCAGAAGACGAGAGCATCGACAGGCAGATGCGTTTTCAGGAAACGGCGGTGGTTCTGTGCCTCGATCATCGGCAGTTTCACCTCTTTGGGCGGAACCCGCAGGTCAACCCAGGGGCTCATTTCAGACACCGCAAGCCCTTCTTGTGCATCGAACAGCAACTGGCTGATGATCTGCTGCATCCAGGTCGTCCCGGATTTGGAATAGGTTCCAATGATGATGTCATCGTCACGAAACTGGATGTCGTTCCAGATCGTGCTGTCGATGTGATGATTTTGTATATCTCTCGTTTTCACCGGCACCCTGATCATCGGAGTAATCCCTCACTCTCATTGACTGGCATTAGGGTGTGGACCCCTTAAACTGACTTGAAACGGTACGGACCTAGGGTAGGCGAAGCCGTCTTCTGCACAAACACATAATAGTGGCGCATCGCTCTGCATTTATGCAGACTGGGTATGACCTCAGATAAAGGAGGCGCCAATGTTCAATTGGAATGATGTTCGCGTTTTTCTGGCCGTGGCCGAAGAGGGTTCAACACTTGCCGCGGCAAGTGTCGTTGGCATGAACCAGACGACGGTTGCGCGCAGAATTGATGCACTTGAGCATGCGCTGAAACTCAAGCTGTTCGATCGTGACAACCGGGGCTATCAACTGACCGCCCAGGGGATGGCTCTTATGGATGTCGCCAAATCAATGCGCCTCACCGCTGCATCTATGATCACCACTGCGGAGCAATTGATGCGCGCTGATCAGGGAGTGATCCGATTTGCAGGCAATGCGGAGGCCATGCAAAGGTTCGGTGTCGGGCTTGTGTCCAGTTTTCGCGATAAGAACGCGGATATTGCTTTCGAATTGATGATCGATGTCGCCTGGGACAAAGATCAGCCGCCTCTGGAAACGGGCAAAGCCGACCTTGCCCTTCGCCCCCTTGATGAAATTGCGGGCGATGATCTTGTCATCAAAAAGCTCGCGCGCTTTCCGCTGGGTATTTATTGCAGCCAATCCTATCATCAGAAATTCGGTGCACCGCGCGCCCTGGAGGAGACCAAAGGGCACAAGTTTCTTGTTTTCTCAGACGATGTTGCCCGCGTCATGAAGGCCGTGAACTGGCTCAACCTGCAACTTGATGATGATCAGGTTCTTTATCAGGTCAATGCGGTGGCGAGCATGGTTGCGGCGCTGCAAACCGGTGTCGGACTGGGATTGCTGCCCTGCGTTACCGGCGACGCGATCCCGGATCTTGTCCCGTGTTTCCGACACGAGGAGCTCTATCACACTCTCTGGCTGGTCGCATCAAAGGAAAGCTATGCTCGCCCCGCGGTTCGCAGGTTCATGGCGTTCGCCGGACAGCATTTCAAACACCTGAAAAATACCCTGGAGCAGCCGACCGGTTAATCGGAAAACATCTTTCGGCACTTGCTGCCCCGCAAGTTGTCCGTGTTTGATCGCTCAAGATATTCAATGGCAGTCGCTCCTGGCGATAACCGTCCGCTTCAAACAGATCGTGATCTGAAATAACGACCCTTCACATCCGACCTCCCCGTTCCGATTTCAGGTGTGAAAAGGCCGCAAACTGGGACAGGAAAACCTGTCCGGACATCTCTTCCAGAAACCGCTCGCCTTTCAGCCGATCCATAACCGGGCCCTTGACTTCAGACAGGTGCAACTGAACGGACATCGTGTTCAGACGCGCGTTGATGGCCTCAAGCGACTCAAGGGCGCTGAGGTCGATTTCGTTGATCGCCGAGCATTGGAGGATCACGTGACGGATACAAGCGTCCTCGGCCACGCGGCTCAGAATTGCGGTCTCCAGAAAACGAGCGTTGGCGAAATAAAGGCTCTCATCAACGCGCAAGGTGAGGATCCGGGGATCCGTCAGAACATCGTGCCGCATGATGTTGCGGAAATGCTCGGTGCCTGGGACACGTCCGACCTCGGCGATATGCGGCCGCGAGGACTTATAGAGGTGAAGCAGGATCGACAAGAGAACACCCGCTGAAACGCCGGCCTCAACACCAAGCCCGAGCGTCACAAGGATCGTTATCATCACCGCGGCAAAGTCCGATTTTGAATAGCGCCACGCGCGCCTCAGGATCTTAAAATCCACGAGGTTGAGCACGGCGACAATGATGGTCGCTGCAAGGGTCGCCTTTGGCAGAAAGTAGATCAGTGGTGTCAACGCCACCGCCGCCAAGGCAAGGCCGATGGCGGTGAACGCTCCGGCCGCCGGTGTTTCCGCGCCGGCATCGTAATTGACGACAGAGCGCGAAAAACCGCCTGTTACCGGGAACCCGCCGGTAAGCGACGCGCCCAGATTGGCCGCGCCCAACCCGATCAACTCCTGGTCGGGGTCAATGCGCTGTCGTTTCTTGGCCGCAAGAGTCTGTGCGACCGAAATAGATTCCACAAATCCGATGATCGAGATCAGGAATGCCGGCATCAGCAGGCTGGCAAGCAGATCGGGCGACACATCCGGCACGGTGAAGGGCGGCAGGCTTTGCGGCACTTCACCGACGATGCGAACACCCCTGCCCTCAAGTCCCAGAGCCCAGACGGCCAATGTGGTGATGATAACGACAAGAGCCGGCGCTGCTTTGGCAACGATCCGAACCGTGCCGGCACCGAGGCCGGCCTTCAGCAGAATCCCGCCCAGCCCTTTGCGCATAAAGAACAGGCAGGCCGTGGCGCCCACCCCTATAACCGCAGTGATCGGATTGGTATCGCGCGCATGCCCGATCAGGGAGGCCAGGATCTCAAAAAGGGTGTGACCCTGAGCGTCAATCCCGAGAATGTGTTTCAGCTGGCTGGCGGCGATCAGGAGGCCGGAAGCGGTGATGAAACCGGCAATGACCGGGTGGGACAGGAAATTGGCCACCAGTCCGAGCCGGAACAACCCCATCACCAGCAGGATCGCTCCGGACAGACCCGCCAGGGACAGCGCCGCTGCGGCGTAGCCCATTGTGCCCTGTTGTGCGATCTCGCCCAGTGCCGCGGCGGTCATCAGCGAGACCACGGCCACGGGCCCCACCGCCAGCGCATGACTGGTTCCGAAAACAGCGTAAAGCACGATCGGAACAATAGAGGCATAAAGGCCCGTTTCGGGGGGCAGTCCCGCCAGCAACGCATAGGCCAGCGACTGCGGGATCAGCATGATCGTTACGATCAGTGCCGCCATCAGATCATTGGCAAAGGCGGTGTGAGTATAATTTCGGCCCCAGGACAGGATCGGCAGGAAGCGCGTCAAAGACATAAAAAGGTCCGGCAACTTGCCCACCTCGGATCATGCAGTCCGGGGTGGCTTTTCTCATGACTGAACAACGACCTTTTCCGGTTTTGCCATCCATTCCCGCCCCTTGAGCATGCCTTTCCAGTAAACCGGCGGCAGCATCCGTTCTTTTAGCAGCCAGGCCGCCCGCGACGGTTTGGTGCCGTTGATAATGAACTTGGGAAAGCTGGGAAGCAGCGTGCCGCCATAGCCGAATTCGGCAAGGACGATCTTGCCGCGCTCAACCGTCAACGGACAGGATCCGTAACCGTTATATTGGGCCATCGGCGACCGGCCTTCGATATCCGCGACAATGTTGACGGCGACGATCGGCGCCTGAATGCGCGCAGCCGCAGCGGTTTTCGCATTGGGGGCATTCATGACGTCGCCTAAAGCCCAGATATTCTCATAGGATGTGTGGCGCAGTGTGGCCTGATCGACATCGACCCATCCGGCGGCATCGGCCAGGGGCGAAACCCGGATAAAATCAGGCGCGGTCTGAGGCGGGCAGACATGCATCATGTCAAAGTCCATCTCGACACGCCGCACCTCTTTGTCAGGCTCGTTTACGTCGAACCAGGCTTTCTTTGCCGGACCGTCGACGGCCACGAGATTATGAAAGAAGTTCAATGTCGCATCGTATTTCTTGACATAGTCCATCAGGGCGGGAACGTAGTCTTTGACCCCGAAAAGAACGCCCCCGGCATTGTTGAACCGGATATCGATATTGCTGAGCACACCCGCGCGGCGCCAGGCATCTCCGGAGAGATACATCGCCTTTTGAGGCGCACCGGCGCATTTGATCGGCATCGGCGGCTGCGTGAAGATCGCCCGCCCCTCGCGCATGGACTGCACCAGTTCCCAGGTGTACGGGGCAAGGTCATAGCGGTAGTTCGACGTAACACCGTTCCGGCCGAGGGTCTCAACCAGCCCGTCGACTTTACCCCAATCGAGTTTTAGACCGGGACAGACGATGAGGCGGTCATATTTCACAACACGGCAGCCATCGAGAATAACGGCGTTGTTCTCCGGCTCGAAGGCGGCAACCGCAGACTTGATCCAGTGCACGCCTCTGGGGATGAGCGATCCCATGGTCCGGACCGTCTGCTGCGCATCAAACACACCCCCGCCCACCATGGTCCAGCCGGGTTGATAGTAGTGGATGTCCGCGGGGTCGATGACGGCAATTTCAAGGCTGGATTTACGGGCCTGCAGGCTGGCGGCGACCGAGATGCCCCCTGCGCCTGCCCCCACAATAACGACGTCAAATGTCGCATCGCCGGTCTTTGTCGGGGTCTTGCCGCCATTGGCAATGCGGCGAACAACTCCACCCATATCATAGCCCGCGGCTTTGGTCGCCGACAAAATGTCCGCAACATTGCGGGTTTCGGCCTCACTGAGGGACCAGAGGGTTGCCGAGCGTGTGCCCGTGCGGCAATAGGCGAGCGTCGGGCCCGGAAGTTCCGTCAGTGCGGCACCAAATGCGGTCGCATCCTCGTCGCGAACCTTGCCCGAAACGATGGGCAGATAACTCGTCTCAAGACCGAGCTCCGCAGCCGCCCGGTGGATCTCTTCATAACTTGGCTGATCCGCCCCCTCGCCATCTGGTCGGTTGCAGATAATCGAGCGGAAACCGGCCTCCTTGATCGCGGGTATCTCAGCGGCCGTAATTTGCGGGCTGACCGAAAGGCAGACCGTAAGTTTTCTGATATCCATGTTCTGACCTCCCTGAACGCATCAAAGCGCGTTAACCGGCACTTTCAGCACCGGATTGCCGTCATCATCCCGCGGGACTTCGCCGGCGCGCATGTTCACCTGCAACGATGGAATGATGAGTTTCGGCATGGTGAGCTGTGCGTCCCGTTCAGTACGGAATCTAATAAACTCCTCCCGGCTCTTGCCGCCGCCCACATGGATGTTGTCGCGCTTTTCCTCGCCCACAGTCGTCTCCCACATGATCGCACGGCCACCGGGTCCGTAGTCGTGGCACATGAACAGCCGTGTCTCGTCGGGCAAACTCAGAACCTTCTGGATCGAGTCATAAAGCTGCCCCGCATCACCGCCGGGAAAGTCAGCGCGGGCGGAGCCGCCGTCCGGCATGAAGATCGTGTCCCCGGCAAAGGCCGCATCGCCCATCACATGCACCATGCAGGCCGGAGTATGGCCGGGCGTATATATGGCAAAGCACCGCATCTCACCGACCATGTAAGTATCGCCGTCCTTGAAAAGCGCGTCGAACTGCGATCCGTCGCGCTGAAACTCGGTGCCTTCGTTGAAGACCTTTCCGAAGGTGTTCTGGACCACCATGATCTTCTCGCCGACGCCGATCCTGCCTCCCAGCTTCTGCTGCAGATAAGGTGCGGCGCTCAGATGGTCGGCATGCACATGCGTCTCAATGATCCAGTCCAGAACAAGGCCGCGCTTTTTTATCTCGGCAATCAATGCATCGGCATGGTCATAGGTGATACGGCCAGCCGCATAGTCGATATCCATCACGCTGTCGACGATTGCACAATGGTCCGAGGCCGGGTCCTTGACGATGTAAGTGATGGTGTTGGTCGCGCCGTCAAAATGAGCCGACACATCCGGCTTAACCGTTAAATCAACTGGATAATCCATATCCGTTTTCCTCCAGGCTTACATTGTTGGATGAACTGCCCGGAGCACCGGGAAGCTTATGCGTTTCGACCCTGCCGTCAGGTCTGACAGGTGCGCAGTCCCAGGATGCGATAGAGAGGACAGAACTTCATCGCCGCGGTGCCGACCATCACAAGGCCGACCACAACGGAAGCAATCGTGAGCAGTGTCGATTGAAACAAAGCCATGCCGGACACAAAGGGTGCGGCAAGCAGCGCAATGCCGAGGACCAGACGGATCAGACGATCAATCGTTCCGATATTTACGGTCATTATCGGGCTCCTTTCAGTTGCGAAGATGATCGGTCAACTGAAAGGAGCTGTCGGTGACAATGTCACCAAACTGTCAAAAGGATCACGGACTGTGTCCGGCGAGCGCTGTGAGATCCTGGGGGCACAGGATGTCGATACGCCCCCGCGACTGCTCGATCCAGCCGCGCCGCTGAAACTCCTGCAACTGCCGGGAAATCACTTCGCGTGCGGTTCCAAGCTCTATCGATAACTTCTGATGTGTGGTTGAAACCGTCTTACCGCCTTCGGACATGGCCATAAGCCGATCTGCCAGGCGGACATCCATACGCTGGAAGGCCACCTCGTCAATCATCAGAAAGAGGTCGGTTATCCGCTTCGAAAATGCTGCAAACACAAAGTCCCGGAAGCGTTTGGATCGGGCGACGAGCTCATCGAAAATAACGCGCGGGATCGCTGCCGCCTTAACGTCGGTCTCCGCAAGACCCTCCGCCGAATAATCGTCATATGCCAGCAGACACGCGGTCGTCAGAACACAGCTCTGCCCGGCATGGATACGATAAAGGACGATCTCGTGTCCGGTTTCGGAGACCTGTTGAACCCGCACCGTTCCGTCAAGGAGAAACAACATGTTTTCCGGCGAATTGCCCGGGCCGAAGATGACGGTCCCTTCCGGCACGGTCATGATCTTGCTGCGGCTGAGGAGCAGCTCTTTGGTGGGCGCATCCAGTCTTGAGAGTCCGGGGAAACGCTCAACCCAGGGAAGATCCGGCGACTCAGTTTGCATAGTTCGACCCGTCCATTCATCGTCTCTGTCGGCGACAAGTTTCGGGTTACGGGCGCTGTTTATCCATACTCCAAAGGTATCAAAGCACCCGTCATATCGCTCAGCAACCGGCAATATCACCTCATGGTGCATCGGAGTGACATAACGCAAGATCTCTCAGTGTTCGGATGTCGAACAGAAACAACCCGTCCGTTCTAACGAACGTAGCGAATAAATAAGTCTTACATAAAACTGTCCGGGCAAGTCTCCTCGCCCGGACAGAAAAGTCTTTGGCATTAAGCCACTAAGCCGCCAGATCGAAGCGATCCGCGTTCATCACCTTCGTCCAGGCCTGCACGAAATCACGCACGAACTTCTCGTGGTTGTCGTCCTGAGCGTAGACTTCGGCGTAGGCGCGCAGAATGGAGTTGGAACCGAAAACGAGGTCGGCGCTGGTGGCAGTCCATTTGACATCACCGGTCTTGCGGTCACGGATTTCGTAGGCTCCGTTTTCTTCAACCGGATGCCAGCTGTTCGACATGTCGGTCAGATTGACGAAGAAGTCTGTCGTCAATGCGCCGACACGGTCGGTGAACACGCCGTGTCTGTTTCCGCCGTGATTGACGCCAAGGACGCGCAAACCGCCGACAAGGATCGTCATCTCCGCTGCGGTCAGACCCAGAAGCTGGGCTCTGTCGAGCATCAGTTCCTCGGCGGATACGGCATAGGCTTCTTTCTGCCAGTTGCGGAACCCATCGGCCAGCGGTTCGAGATAGTCGAAGCTGTCCGCATCGGTCTGCGCATCATCCGCATCGCCACGGCCCGGCGCAAACGGCACCTTAACATCGAAGCCCGCGGCTTTGATGGACTGTTCCAGACCGACATTACCGGCAAGGACGATGACGTCCGCGATCGATGCGCCGGTTTCAGCGGCGATCGGTTCAAGAATGCCCAGAACCTTGGCGAGACGATCCGGCTCGTTTCCGGCCCAGCTTTTTTGCGGAGCAAGGCGGATGCGTGCACCGTTTGCGCCGCCGCGCTTGTCGGACCCGCGATACGTGCGGGCGCTGTCCCAGGCGGTTGCGATCAGCTCCGCCGACGACAGCCCGCTGCCGGCGATCTTGGCTTTCACCGCAGCGACATCGTAGTTTGTGTTGCCTGCGGGAACCGGGTCCTGCCAGATCAGGTCTTCAGCCGGGACGTCCGGACCGAGATAGTTGGCGCGGGGGCCCATATCGCGGTGTGTCAGTTTGAACCAGGCGCGGGCGAAAGTGTCGGCGAAATACGCAGGATCCGCTTTGAATTTCTGGCAGATCTCGTTGTAGATCGGGTCAACCTTCATCGCCATGTCGGCGTCGGTCATCATCGGGCTGCGCTTGATGGACGGGTCGGCCGCATCAACCGGCTTTTCCGAATCCGGCATATCAACCGGTTCCCACTGCCACGCACCGGCCGGAGACTTTTTCAATTCCCATTCATAGTTGAACAGGTAGTCGAAATAGCCCATGTCGAACTTGGTCGGTTCCTTGGTCCAAGCGCCCTCAATACCGGACGTGAACGCCTTGGCGGGCGTTGCGTCCAGATCCGGGTTGGTCCAGCCAAGGCCCTGGGTCTCAAGACCGGCGGCTTCCGGTTCAACACCGATATCGTCACCGGCAATCGCACCGTGTGCCTTACCGACCGTGTGGCCGCCGCAGGTCAGGGCAGCGGTCTCTTCGTCATTCATCGCCATCCGCGCAAAGGTTTCCCGCACATAGTGCGCTGTCTTGGCCGGATCGGGCTGACCGTTGATGCCTTCGGGATTGACGTAGATCAGCCCCATATGAACCGCCGACAACGGATTCTCCAGGGACGAGGCATCGTCGAGGTTTTCGTGACGGCCCTCGGCGGGAGCCAGCCATTCCTGTTCCGATCCCCAATAGACATCCGTTTCCGGACCCCATATGTCTTCCCGGCCAAAGCCGAAGCCGAATGTTTTCAGGCCCATGGACTCGTAGGCCATGTTGCCCGAAAGAATGATCAGGTCGGCCCAGGACAGTGCATTGCCGTATTTCTTTTTAACCGGCCACAGAAGCCGGCGGGCTTTATCGAGGCTGGCATTGTCCGGCCAGGAATTCAGCGGCGCAAAGCGGATGTTGCCCGAACCAGCGCCGCCGCGACCGTCCTGCAGCCGATAAGAACCGGCGGAGTGCCATGCCAGGCGGATCATCAGGCCGCCATAGTGGCCCCAGTCAGCCGGCCACCAGTCCTGGCTGTCGGTCATCAGCGCTTTGACATCGGCTTTGACAGCCTCGAAATCCAGCCCCTTCACGGCGTCGCGATGGTTGTAGTCGGGATCCATCGGATTGGTACGCGCACCATGCTGATGCAGAATGTCGAGATTGAGAGCATTCGGCCACCATTTGGTCACCGGTTTCTCCATCGACGTATTGCCCCCGTGATTGATCGGGCAGCCGCCGAAACCATCTTTATCGTGGACGTTCATTGGGATCTCCATTTTCTTGGTGAAGGGTCCGCCGCGCGCGGCACCTGCCTTTACCTAGACCCTAATTTAGATTAATTCCAATTGAATATTCTAAACAGAGTGATAAGTTTAGCTAATGATCGGATTGACCCTAAAACACCTTCGATATTTCGATGCGCTGGCGCGCTACGGTCATTTCGGCCGGGCCGCCGAGGCCTGCGCAATTTCCCAGCCGGCGCTGTCGCTTCAGATCAAGGATCTGGAGGAAATGCTCGGCACGCCGCTGGTGGAACGCACTGCGCGAAAAATCCACATGACCGCGCTGGGAGAAGAGTTTTTGGCGCGCAGCCGGAAAATCCTCATTGAGATCGACGAGTTGGCGGAACTTGCCCGCACCGACGAAGGACCCCTCAAAGGGTCGCTGCGTCTTGGTGCGATTCCCACCGTTGCGCCTTATCTGCTGCCGGCCATCATCCGCGAACTGGCGGACCGTTTTCCGGATCTGGAACTGCGCCCGCGCGAATCCATAACCCAGTCCCTGATCGAAGACCTTCAGCAGTCGCGCCTGGATGTGGTCATTGCGGCTCTGCCCATTTCCGAGCCGACATTGCGCGAATTCGCCCTTTTCGACGAAGAGTTCGTTCTGGTGCGCTCGCTGAAGGATGCCGACAAGCCGGTTCCCGACCCGGAAAAACTGCAGGAAATGAAGCTCCTGCTGCTTGAGGAAGGCCACTGCTTTCGCGACCAGGCCCTCTCGTTTTGCGATATCCGGCCGACAGACCCCAGCTACCTGATGGGCGGAAGTTCGCTCTCCACTCTGGTACAAATGGTGAGTGCGGGCCTGGGCGTGACGCTGCTTCCGGAAATGGCGCTGCCGCTTGAAACGCACAGCGCCGCCGTTTCAGTGTCCCGTTTCACCGATGATACACCCAAGCGCACCATCGGCATGGTGTGGCGCAAGACCAACCCGCTCAGTCACCAGCTCATGCAATTGGGCGCCATTGTCCGTCAGGTGGGACAGGCACAAAAGGACAAAATGACCGACCGGACTGCCAGGCTCAAAACGGCGTAACGCGTTCGCAACTCCCCGCTCTACCCAAGGCTCCCGCCCATGCTGAAGCTCGACCACATAACGGTGATTGCTCCAACGCTGATCGAAGGCGTCGCCCATGTCAGGGACTGCCTTGATATTGAGGTCCCCTTCGGGACGCGGCATGACTATATGGGCACACACAACCACCGGCTTCAGCTGGGAAACACGATCTATCTGGAGATCGTGGCACTCGATCCGGAGGGAGTTGCGCCGGGCCGGGCACGGTGGTTCGGCCTTGACGATCAGGACACCGTCAGATCGGACTGGGACGACGGGCGTCGTCTTAGAGGATGGGTTGCGAACACGGACGATATCCGTTCCATCGTTTCAAACCACGGCCCGCGCTTCGGCGACGCGGTCCCGCTTCCGCCGGAACGCCCGGAATTTGCGTTTTCGATCCCGGAGGACGGCTCGCTTCCCTGTTCGGGCGCCCTGCCCTCGCTGATCGATCATCGGGGAAGCCCGACGTCGATGGCCGATATTCCCGGTATGGGCGCGCAGCTCCGGTCGCTGACGCTCGAACATCCCGAACCTGACGCCATCAAAACACTCTATCGTGCTCTCTCAGTCGACAACACAGTGCAAATCATTCAAGGTCCGGAAGTCCGGTACCGGGCAACAATTGAAACACAAAGCGGAATAAAGGAGCTGACTTAGGCTCAGGACCTATTAATTTCATCCATTCTGCGAGAGCAGATTTTGTTTTTGACAAGGCGGAAAGGCGCAGGAAACCGTCCGGTTTTCAAGTCTTTGTGGGCGTAGGCAGGAACAAAATATGCCTCGCCCTTCGGGCTTTGAAAGAAGTGTCCGCCTGAAGAAAACCAGGGAGAAGCGAAGGTTGGATACCTTTGCAAGCCCTGGTTTTCTTCAGGCGGACACTTCTTTCAAAACAGAATTGCATGAAATTGATAGGTCCTGAGCCTAGTTTTCTGCATCAATCAAATTGATATGTTGCGCTTTTCATCGAGGGCTGGTTCCTTGTTTTCCGATTCGTGCGAAGAGGAGGCAGGTTTTGGCCAATATCAAATATGTTGTTGAACTGACGTTGGACGAGCGCAAGGCGCTTTTGTCGATGATCAGGAAAGGGACACTGGCTGCCCGTGCGAACTGCAAGGCGCGCATTCTTCTGAAGGCCGACAAGGGGCCTCATGGCGAGGGTTGGACGGACCGCAGGATTTGTCAAAGCCTCGAGACCTCTGGCTCGACAGTCGCCCGGGTGCGCGAGACGTTTGTGATGGAAGGGATGGATGCGGTGTTCGCCCGCAAACAGCGCGCCCATCCTGCCATCAAGCGCATCTTCGATGGCGAAGCCGAAGCCAGGCTGATTGCCCTTGCGTGCTCGCAGCCGCCACAGGGCTATGCGCGCTGGACCATTCGGCTTCTGGCCGACAAGGTCGTTGAGTTGAACATTGTCGAGGCAGCCCACTTCAACACTGTTGCGCGCGCGCTTAAAAAAACGAACTTAAGCCTCACCGAAGTCGGTATTGGGTAATCCCACCCGAGCAGAACGCGGCCTTCGTCGCCGCCATGGAGAACGTGCTGGCGGTTTATCAGCGCCCACGTGATCCGAAACGTCCGCTGGTTTGTCTGGATGAAGCGGCCAAACAGTTGGTCAGCGCCACGCGTCTAGCGATCCCCATGACGCCGGGGCGCGTTGCTCGGCATGACTATGAATACAAGCGTGCAGGTATGGCCAATCTATTCATGGCTTTTGCTCCGCTTGAAGGCATGCGGCACATCAAGGTCACCGACCATCGTGGCAAAACGGACTACGCTCACTTCCTTGAAGAGCTTGCCGACCGGCATTTTGCAGATGCAGACAAAATCGTGCTGGTCCAGGACAACTTGAATACACACAGCCAAGCATCACTTTACGCGACCTTTGAACCGGCCAAGGCAAGGCGCATCGCTGAAAAATTCGAGTGGAACCACACACCCAAACACGGCTCCTGGCTCAACATGGCCGAAGCCGAATTGTCCGTGTTGTCGCGACAGTGTCTGAAAGAACGCATCGGCAGCAAAGAAGACCTTGCCCGTAACGTCAAAGCGTGGACGACGCAACGAAACGATAAGCGCTGCATCGCGCAATGGCAGTTCACAAACGAACAAGCACGCATCAAACTCAGCAAACTATACCCATCAATATGAGTGAGTCAGAGGACTAGAGCATATCGTTGTGCCGGGCCGCACTTGCCACAAGCGCCGAAGCGGCGATGACCGCGGCCGAGAGGGGAAAGATCCACGAACCGAACCAGTTATAGAGCAGGCCGCCGCCGATCAGTCCGATGATGCTTGCGGCGGCGCCCAGGCTGCCGGCGAAGCCCTGCACCGCGCCCTGGAACTGATCGCCGGCCGCCTCTGAGAGCACGGCTGTGAATGTCGGCCACATCAGGCCGTTGCCCAACGCAATGAAAAAGGCCGCGATATAGATGGCCGAAAATCCGCTCCATAACAGCAGAACAAATCCCAGGCTGAGAAGCAGTCCGCCGCCGGTGACGAGAACGCTCGCGGAGACGATACCCGCGAGGCGCGCCAGCAGCGGGCCCTGCACAATCATCATCATCAGGCTGAGTACCGCGAAGAACATCCCTGTGTCGGTGACTGTCCACTCCAGTTTGAGGGCGGCATGAACCGGAAATGCGATATAGAAGAAGCTGAAGCCCAGCATAACCAGGAAGTTGACGGTCAGCAGCGGCAGCATCAAAGGCAGCCTGAGTATGTCGGCGTAGGATGTCTCATCGCAGCCCTGAAGGCGATAGACCTCCTTTGTCTCCTGGCCATAGACCTTGCAGGCGTTTCGCAGTCCCGGCCTGTCGGTGAGAAGATCGGCCCGACTTTCCCGCAGGCCCAGCAGGATCAGGATGCTGGCAACAATTGAGATGATAAGCGCGGCAATCACCGGAAGTATTTCGCCGAAAACGGTTGCTCCCAGAAGCCCCGCAAGCGCCGGACCGAGAATGAAACCGGCATTGGTCGACATGGCCATGCGCCCGAAGTCTTCGGTGCGATGCCGTTCGTCGGTGATATCGGCAAGATACGCATTGGCAACGGACACATTGCCCCCTGTGAGACCGTCGGCGGCACGGGCGACAAACAGGACGATCAGGGGCAGCGTGAGGCTGAACTGACCCAGAAGCGCGGTATCGACACTCAGCAGGGCATCGGCGGGCAGATAAAATGCAATCAGAAATATGATCCAAGACAGCATCGTGCCCAGTTGGCTGACCAGCAACACCTTGCGGCGACCAACCCGGTCCGACCATCTGCCGAGAATCGGGGCGCCAATGAGCTGAAAGGCCGAATAGGTGGACGCCAACGCCCCATAAATGATCGCATTGCCACCCCAATCGGCAACCAGAAAGACCATGAACGGCACAACGATCGAGAAGCCCAGAGTGCCGACAAAATTCACCGACAGGATCGGAATGATCGAAGAACGACTGCGGAGAGGTGCGCTTACTGCTTGGTGTGCCATGTCCGCTCATCAATAGCACCCTATGGGCAATGAGCACCACCGCGACGCACCAGTCTTAAGTATCGGTTCCCATCTGCTGCGCGCCTGTACGAAACCTCATCCGCCGTTTCGCAGCGCCGCGCCAGCCCATTCAGTTCCCGTCCGCGTCCGGCGTATGGCCGTAATACTCACCTGTGCCTTTCGCTTGATGTCAACAGCCTGTCGGTCACGCCATTTGTTTTAGGAAAGACTAAGCAGGATCATCCCGGTCCCGGCAACTTTTAATGTCTTTTATCACTAGGACACGCCAATTCGTCTGTTGCAGGCAGCCCATCTTTTGACTGTCCGATCTGGGCCCGGCGACCCGTTATGCCACGCTTAAGCCTATGCCTGCAGGCCTCCGCGTCGCTCAATCGTCACCGCCGATGCGATGATAGTGGATACGCGGCCGTCAAGCGGCGCGGTGAGTGAGATGATCTCATTGTCCTCATCCAGATCGTAAGTCGCATCGGAATGACCAACCTCCTGCTCGCCCTGACAGCGCAGGATCACCTGTTCCCGGAACAGTTTGTTGTTTTCGACACGGCCGGATGCGACGATCACCGCCGGTGCACTGCACATCGCATGGTCCGACACCGCAACCTGAAGCTCATACTGATTGTTTCCTTTCGGAATAATCGACATGTAATTGATCGAACCGTCCTTGGGATCAATCGCCTGGTAAAGCCCGGCCCAGTCGTCATCATCCGCAAGGACGGGGGCTGTATTGAAAGCACCAAAAACAAACATGAATGCGAGGACTGTTTTCTTGATCATCAGAGAAACGTTCCTCGAGGACGGTGTTCGGTGAGCGACCGGTGCGCGGTCCACGCACCGCGTCCATCGATGATATCCATGACCGCAAAGGACGCAACCGCGACGCGACGATTTTTCAGCCGGCTTTTATCACCTCCCCGGCTTTTATCACCTCCAATGAGGCGGATAGGCACTGTCATAACCGGGGAGTGCTTCGATGAGCGCGACCCATACCGAAAGCTTCGGATAATAGCTCTCCAGCAGTGCGACCTTGAGATCCAGTGCCGCTGCATCGTCCCGGGTCGCACAGCGCATCAGCTGCATCAATGCCGGATAGACAGCGATATCCGCGGCCGTCAGCGCCGGACCACACAGATAAGGCTGCTCGCCAAGCGCCCGTTCGAGTACGGCCAGTTCCTGATAGACCGGCTGGATGGCTGTCCTGATGTCTTCGGCGTTCTCAGCCGCCCGGCCCCGGAAAATCGGTCGCGAGACATTGCCGACCGGCGTTCTCAGGCGATCACCCGCCTCGCACACAATCTGCCAGATAGCCGCCACCTGCGCCGGGTCGCTTCCGAACAGCGGCGGGTCGGGATAAGCGGCCTCAAGATACGCGAGAATTGCATTGGTCTCGCGCACAGTGACCTCGCCGTCGACAAGGACAGGAACATTTCCCCTGGGATTGACCGCCAGGAACGCTGCGCTCTTCTGCTCGCGTTTTGCATTATCCAGCCGTCGCGGCTCGTATGACAGCCCCTTGGCAGCAAGGGCCAGCATGACGCTCCAGCACGGCGGGCTGCCGCTGATGAAATAGCACTCCACTTTCGCCATCGATTCCTCCCGTTAAACAGCCGCTTGGATTGCCTTGTCAGCAGTAACCGGACGCAGATCCCGACGATCTTGCGCACCGGCAAGACAAGTTTCAAGAGGCCGCAAGCGGTCCCCTTCCCTCCACCGGCTGACAGGATCTCTGGTGGCCGTTATCAGTTTCCCGTGGAGTATACGTTGGGTTTGATCCACATTTTTCGTGTCCGGACACGAAACAACTCGTGTCCCGATACAAAAATGATAGAATATCTGCATCTGCCGAGCCTTCTTTGATCAGGCATTGCACCAACCAATCATTCCGAACCACATGCGCAAAGAAAAAAAGTCCGAAACACTCGAAATTCGTTTAAGCCTAAGTGAAAAGACAGCCCTCGCCACCCGAGCCGCGAAGCGGGGCGAGAGCATGAGCGCTGCCATGCGTCGGATGATTGCCCAGGATACGGTGCCCCGGACTGAACCCAAAGAGGTCTCAATGAAAAAGAAAGCACTGCTTGTTGTTGCGCCCATAATTCTGGCCACGGCGGTGATCGCCGCCATAGCGTTCCCCGATGCACGGGCGCGCACGGATTTTGATGGGAATTTCCGCGCCAAAGATGCGAACGG
Organism: Stappiaceae bacterium; assembly: GCA_965275915.1. Lineage (GTDB taxonomy): Bacteria > Pseudomonadota > Alphaproteobacteria > Rhizobiales > Stappiaceae > JBDWFY01. The sequence continues at coordinate 1,316,155 of CBDHYI010000008.1, read as the reverse complement.
TGACGGGTTCGTCGATCGCCAGGAAATGATCGATGTCATGAAACGACGGTCCGAAAAAGTGGATCTGCCCCCGGCGTGCGATGGAACGGAACTGGCGCGAAGATGGTCGTTTTCTCCGGAGGTTCTGGCCAACGGAGAAATATTGTTTGCCGATTCTGATGCGGACGGCCGACTGACATTGGCTGAGGTCATCGCGGCGAACGAACGCAAGCGCGCCGATGACTTCCTCTCGACGCAGCGGCGTCAAACGTGCATTCTTGTGAATGTTCATTCGGTCCCTCCGGGAAGTGTTGAAGTCTGGTAACTCCAATCTCCTCGATCCAGACCGAATGGACAACCTGTAGAAAGATCACATCTAGAGCGTTCTGTGATTAGTTTGACGGGTATCCGGAATTTGCGAAGTAGTTTGCGCATTCTTGAGGAATGAGGCTCTCAAGGAGTTGGCCGATACCGTTGCAGATGGCCTGGCGCACTGCCTTGCCCTTGTGCGAGCCCGGATTGTCGAGGATGACGACATCGCCGGGTGTGAGCGTTGGAGCCAGTGCCTGCTCGACATAGGCGAGGAACCTCTGGCGATTGATCGGCCCGTCGAACATGCAGGGTGCGTCGATGCGGTCATCACGCAACGCCGCCAGGAAGGTTGTCGTTTTCCATTTGCCGTGAGGCACTTTGGCGATCAGCCGTTCGCCGTGCAGCGCCCAGCCATGTGCGCGCGTCATGTCGGTGCGGACCCAGGTTTCGTCGATGAAGACCAGGCGCGCGGGATCGATGCGGCCCCGGTATTTACGCCATTGGCTGCTGCGGCGGCTCACGTCCGGGCGGTCGCGCTCCGATGCCGTGAGGGTCTTTTTTTCACCGTGATGCCCATACGGCGGAAGAAGCGGCTCATCATGCCGGTATCGACCTTCACGCCGCGTTCGGCGGCAAGGCGGTCGCACAGCGCCTGGAGCGTGATGTCGGGGTGCTCCAGACGCGCCGCCTCCAGAAAATCAAAGTGTGGCGCCAGGGCCGAAGGCCGATGGCCGCCGGTGCCCACCGGCGTACGCTGACCTGTCTTACGGGATCGCCGCAGCCATCTGATTACCGAGCTTTCGCTCACTCCAAACCGGCGCGAGGCCGCCCGGCAACTCATCCCATCGATTTCTACCACATCAATCACACGATCACGTAAATCCTGCGAATAAGCTCGTCCCATCCATGCAGACCTCCTGCTCCGGTCAGAAGGATGAATCATATTCGCTGCGTGTCGGGAAACCCTAACGAGTCAACCTAAAGGCAGAACGCTCTAACGGACTGCAATCCACTCCGAAATCGTCCGGCTTGCAGCCAGCACGGTTTCATCCCGTCCGTTTCCTGCTGACAACAAGCCTCCCACGGGCAGCCCGTCAGCGGTTTTGCCGATGGGAATATTCATGCCGGGCATGCCGAGATAACTGCCGAGAATAGTATTGCGCAGAACCAGCAGGTTGGTTTTGACGAAGACGTCATCGCTGGCTTTGAGCGCCGCAATGGACGGCGCCGAGATCGCGACGGTCGGGAAATAGAGGAAGGCGCCCGAGAGATAGTCAATCATCTCCCCTTGCAGGCGTTCGCGTTCCCATTGCAGGGTGATGTAATCCTGGGCGGTGAATTCACGCGCACCGAGGATGCGCTGCCGCACCAACTGGTCCATCTTCTCGGCGTCGGGACTTTGCAGCAATTCCTGGTGCAGGGTCGCCGCTTCGGCACCTGTGAGCGTGCCGTGTTCGGCTGCAAGACCGGCCGCCTGATCGAGAACGGGCACCGGCGTCCTTGTCACGGAAATGCCTGCGGATAACAGCGCCTCGATCGACTGTTCAAAAGCGGAGGTGACCGCATCCGAAACGCCTTCAAATACGATATTCTCCGGAACGATCAGCTTTGGCGACGTGACGGGTTGAAGCACGGATTGATCGTCGGCCTTGCCGCGCAGGATCCTGTCGAACGTGATCAGGTCATCAACATCATGGGCGAACGTGCCGACGGAATCCAGGCTGCGCGACAGCGGAAAGATGCCGTTTCGATCATAGTGGTGCTGACTGACCTTGAAACCGTAAAGCCCACAAAAGCCGGCCGGAACGCGAACGGAACCGGCGGTATCGGTTCCGGTCGCAATCGGCACCAGGCCCGCGGCGACAGCGGCGGCGGACCCCGAAGACGATCCTCCGGGCACCCTGGGATCCGCGCCCGAATGCGGATTGACCGGCGTGCCGTAATGCGGATTGAGACCGATGCCGGAATAGGCAAACTCAGTCAAATTTGTTTTGCCAATGGATATCAGCCCCGCCTTTTTGCACCGCGCCACCACGGGCGCGTCTCTCTCTGCCGGCGGCGCATCGGCATAAACCCGCGATCCGGCAGTCGTTGTCATGCCCTTTATGTCGAACAGGTCCTTCCAGACCATGGGGATCCCGTCCCATGCACTGAGCGGCCGCCCCTGCTGCCGCCTGCGATCGCTCTCCTCCGCGTCCCGCAAAGCCTGTTCTGCCGTCAGCGTAATGAAAATGGCCGGATCCCCGTGCGCCTCAACGCGGTCAAGGGCCTGCCGCACCAAAGAACCGGACGTGTGTTCGCCCGATGCCAGTTTTTTGGCGAGCATGCCTGCGGTGACGGGAGTGTTGGATGACGTCATGATGCCTTGGCTTCTTATGGTTCAACGGGCGAGGACGGTGTCCTAAACAAACAAGACAACGATCGCCGGGAAAAGGATCAGTAGGATAAGCACTGCGATATAAGCGGCAATATAGGGAAGCGCACTTTTTGAGATTTTTTCAATGGGCGAGCCTGAAAGTCCCGCCGCTATGAAGAGATTGAGGCCGACAGGCGGCGTGAAGTTTCCAACCGCCAGGGCCACGACGGTAAAGACGCCGAAATAGACCGGATCGATCCCCACCGATCCAATCAGCGTCCCCAGGGTCGGCACCAGAAGCACCAGCGCCGCGACATTGTCGAGAAACGTTCCGGCAACCAGAAGCAGCAGCATGATCAGCATCATTATGAGTATTGGATTGTCGCTGAATGCGAGGATACCCCCGGCGACGGCCTGCGGGAGCTGTTCGGCGGTGATGATGAAGGAAAACGCGTTGGCCGTCCCCATGAGATACATCACCACGGCCGAACTGACCGCCGTGTTTACGAAGATCGGGACCAGCGACTTCAGCGACATTGCACGGTATACGAACAGCCCGACAATCAGTCCGTAAAGGCAGGCAACGGCCGCTGACTCCGTCGGTGTGAACACGCCGCCGTAAATGCCGCCAAGAATGATGACCGGCATCACGAGCGCCAGCACGCTCTCACTGATGATCTTTGCTTTGGCCTCCTTGTCCTCCACAGGTTCGGCGGCCAGCTTGTGTTTGCGCGCCATCGTATAGTTGACCAGCCCAAGCGCCAGGGCGATGGCAAGGCCGGGCAGAATGCCGGCGATAAACAGGCTGCCGATGGAAACGTCGGCAATCGTGCCGTAGACCACCATGGTCAGGCTCGGTGGAATGATGAGCCCCAGTGCGCCGGATGAGGCGACGACGGCACCGGCATAAGATGACGGGTAACCCCTTTTGATCATTGAAGGGATCAGGATCGAGCCGATGGCGGACGTGGTTGCGGGCGCGGAGCCTGATATGGCCCCGAAAAAGGCGGATGCTCCCGTCGACATTTGCGCCAGTCCGCCGGGAAACCGGCCCAGCAGCAGCCCGGCCAACTTGACCAGACGTTCGGAAATCTGGGCAGCGGCCATGATGTTTCCGGCCAGAAGAAACAGCGGAATTGCCAGAAAAGGAAAGCTGTTCAGGCCGTTGAACAGTTTCTGCGGCAGGATGACAAGCGGTATGCCGCTGCCGAAGTAAAGCGCCGCCACAGAGGCCAAGCCAAGCGCAAAGGCGACCGGAACGCCTAAGAGCAGCAGCAAAAACAGGGTCGGGAACAGGATTTCAACCATGTGCGTCCCCTCCCCCTCTCAGCCGAACGAAAAGGCCTTCAACCAGAAACACAAGCGCCAGCAGTGATCCTACCGGAACCGCCAGAACAACGTAGCCGACGGGCAATCCGGCTGCGGACGATTTCTGGAACATCGCGCGCTGAGACAGTTCGTAACCCTTGACGACAAGCAGGCACAGGAACAGTACCAGGCAGCAGAAAATGAGAATATCGGCCGCTTTTTCCAGCCCTTTTGGAAGCCGGGTCCTGACCACATCCATCGCGATATGCTGCCCGCTCCGGAACGCAACCGCGCCGCCGAGAAAGACCGCCCAGATCATGGCGAAAATCGACAGCTCGCTGGCCGCGGCAAGCGAAAAGTTCAGCAAGAACCGGCTGGTCACCTGCGCGATCACCAGAGCAAAAACGCTCGCAAGGCACAGACCTGCGAGCGCTTTTACAGTCGTTTCCAGCCAGTTCAGTCCCGCCATTGTCAGCCCCTTGTGAATGCGGCCGCCTGAAGGATCAAGCGGCCACACCTGTTATCGTCAGTCCGCAAGTGTCGTCTGAATCTCCTCGATGATTTCAGCATCGAGTTTTTCCTTGAACTTGTCGATCACCGGTTGAAGGGCGGCTTTGAACGGTGCCGTGTCAACCTCGTTGATCTTATTGCCGAGGCGTTCCAGTTCCGCCCACTGCTCGGCCTCAAGCTCATTGACCATCTTAAGGTGAACACCCGCCATTTCCTGCGCCGTATCCAGAAGCACCTTACGGTGTTCCTCGGGGATCGCCTGAAGCTTGGCCTCGTTCATGATCAGCGGAGATCCGAGATAAATATGCCCGGTTTTCGACGTGTAGTCCTGCACTTCGTAAAACTTCTTGGTCAGAATATGCGCGGGCGGGTTTTCCTGCGCGTCGGCCGCTCCCAGTTGGAGCGCAGAATAAAGCTCGCCAAAGGAGATCACGACTGGGTTCGCGCCCATCGCCCTGAATGTCTCTACGAAGACTTCACCTTCGGGAACGCGGATTTTGACGCCCTGCAAATCCTCAGGCTTGGTGATCGGCTTTTCATTATTGGTGACATTCCTGAGGCCCCCCATCCACCAGCCGATAACGACGGCGCCGGATCCTTCCATTTTCGCTTCCAGCTTGTCGCCGACGGGCCCTTCAAGGATTTTGTGCACATCGTCCAGAGAGGAGAACAGAAACGGCAGGTTCAGAATCCCCATGTCCGGAACCCAGTTCGACAGGACCGTATCCGACACAAGGAAAATATCCTGTGTTCCCAGCATTGTGCCCTCAACCGCCTCAAGCTGTTTGCCAAGTTGATCGGCGGGGAAGACCCGAATTTCGACAGCGCCGTTGGTGCGCTCTTTCACCGTGTCGGCAAAAAGCTGCGAAATCGTCTGGTAGTGGTGGGTCGGAGCGCCCGTGTGACCCAGTTTCAACTGGATCGTCTCCGCTGCGCTTGCACCGGTCAGTGACAGTGCAAAGGCAACCGAGGCTGCAATACGTGTCCATATCATGATGTTGTCCTCCTGCTGGAAAGCAAATTCACGGGAAGGCTGTTGTGCCTTTTCCCTGATGAAAAGACAGTCGAACCGCTTACGGGACAGCCGGAACGAAACGGCTGTGACTACAGATCATCCCCTCTTCCGGACCCGGGCGAATGCCTTTGCCACTCTCCGGTTCCACACCAACTATCGCATTGGAAAAAACACCCGAGGAAGCATCAACTTGCGATGTCCGCGTTGCCTTTTCGGCAACAAGGCTATAGGCCTATTGCACATCTAATGAACAAATGCCCTTCAATCTGTTATGAATTTAAACGCGCTCAGATACTTTTTGGAGGTTGCCCGCTGCAATTCTATCCGGCGGGCGTCCGAAAGGCTGCATGTCGCCGCCTCGGCCATCAGCCGCCAGATTTCGGCACTGGAACACGAGTTGGATTGCGTCCTGCTCGAACGCCGTTCCGACGGTGTCAGTCTGACGGAAGCCGGAGAGCGACTATGGGCGCACGGGTTGAAAATCGAAGCGCAGGTGCAACTGGTTCAATCCGATATTGACGACCTGAAGGCCCTGCACCGGGGCACGATCCGCATCACGACCGTTGAAGGCATTACGGAAAACTTCCTGCCTGAGATCCTGACGGCGTTTGCCAAGGATTATCCGGACGTGGTGTTTGAAGTGACGATTGCGAGCCGGGACGAAGCGGTTGATGCGCTCGAGCAGTATGAGGCAGATCTCGGCTTCGTTTATGACTTTTCCTACCACCCCTCAATCGACGTCTCGGCCCATTATGAGCAACCGCTCCTGGCCTTTGTGCCGGCTGGGCATCCGCTGGCGCGGGGCCAGGAGATCGCGCTGCGCGACCTGCTGACCTTTGACCACGTGCTTCCCGACGCAAGCTTCGGTATCAGCCAGTTGGTGCGGCGCGTCGCCAAAAAGGAGAAGGCAAACGTCCGGCCGCGCACGATCAGCAACAAGCTTCAGTTCCTGCGCAGTTACGCCATGATGAACAATATGGTGATTTTCATGCCCGCACAGGCTGTCTACACCGAAATCCAGAACCGGGATCTCGCTCCGGTCAATCTCAACTGCCCGGCATTCGCACACCGGAAACTGTCGATTGCAACACGCCGCCAGCGGGCATTGTCACCGGCAACGCACCTGTTTTCAGACTTCTCCAGGGGCTGGTTCGAAACCTGGCAGATGCGGGATGAAAAGGCACTGGATGAAGCGAAGACCCACTGGTGGCGGACGGAAGAAAGATAGTCCGCTCAGTCGGCTTTGATCTGCACGGTCATCTCCGCCTCCACAGGCGCATCAAGCCCCAGTTCGTTCTGGAACAGCGCCGCCCGTGCATGTTTGCCGCGCTCTTCGCCGAACAGCGCCACATAAAGATCCGACGCACCATTCATCACCAGATGTGCCTCGGTAAATCCCGGCGCCGAATTGACATAGCCCACCATCTTCACAATGCGCTCTATCCGGTCCAGGCTGCCGATAACCTTCTTCATCAGAGCGAGATGATTGAGTGCCATCAGCTTGGCGGATTGATACCCCTGCTCGATGGTCAGCTCTGCGCCCAGTTTGCCGGCTATGGGCATGATATCCTGATCGTTCTCATCCCGGATCGTGCCCAGGGTGCCGGAGACATAAAGGATGTTTCCGACCTGAACCGCGGGCAGATAATTCCCGATCGGCCGGGGCGGCTCCGGCAACTTAAGTCCCATGGCAGCAAGACGGTTTTCAACGTCACCGTGTGGTTCAAACATGACCGCTCCTTCTCCTTTTTCGGAAGAAGCTAGTCAGCCCGCCGAAGCGAGGGAAGCACAATCAGGGCAGACCTGCGTTGCCCGTTCGGCAACGGGGCGGGTTGTCCGCCCTGCGAACCGAGCCGCCCCAACACGGACAAGAGCGTCGCTTGTGGCGGCCAATCACATATCTTCCTGAACGCTCCGGCCCTGAGGCAACGTGAACGCCGCTGCTCCCGAACAGGCGGTCCGGTCCGGCAATCCGGTCAAAAGGCGCTCCACCCCACTTGCGGCACATTTTTGTGCCTAATCAGGTTTGCGCAGACGGCACCATGCGGTTCTCCGGATACCGTTCTTCCGCCGGGGCGAACTGGGAAGCCGACATGTCGAAATTCATCGCTGGGGTGGCGCTGGTTCTCTTTACCGCTTTGGCACAGGCGTCGGATCACGAGTCGGTTCTGAACGCCAGACAGCAGGGGAACATTGTCTCATTCGATGACCTTCTGTCGGTCGCCCATCTGGCCGCGGGCGGGCAGACCGTGCTTCTGGATGCACGGTTTGAAGTCGTTCAATCGAAGTCGCAGGTGGACATCTATTTGCGCAGGCTCGTCAGCGATCAGGTCATTGTGGTCACCGTCGATGCGGAGACCGCCGAAGTCATCCGTATCGCCGACCGGAAAATATCGGCTGCCGCTGCGGCGGATCGGCATGATACGGCAAAATCCCGCCCCAATGATCCCCCAAAATCCAATTCGAAAGCGGGCGCGGACCTCGAATCTGAAAATCGGGGATCTCAAAGTCGAAAATCGGGGAACCGGGGCTCCGGAAGCAAGGGAGCCGGAGGCAAAGGATCAAAAGACAACGGAAAAGACGGTCGCAGCGGAGGCCGAAACGGCGGCGGGGGCAAGAGCGGCAAGAAAAGTGGGTCCGGAAAATGAAACTGCTGGTGGTTGAGGACGAACGCGCGCTGCGAAAACAGCTTCATCGGGAATTGCTTCGCGAGGGTTTTACCGTCGATCTCGCCGACAATGGGGAAGACGGCCAGTTTCTTGGCGAGACCGAGTATTATGATGCCATCGTACTCGATCTTGGTCTGCCGGAGAAGGACGGCACCTCCATTCTGCTTGAGTGGCGTTCGGGTGATATCCGTACGCCTGTTCTCATTCTGACGGCACGCGGCCGCTGGCAGGACCGCGTCGCGGGTCTCAATGCCGGCGGCGATGATTACCTGGTTAAGCCGTTCCGCATGGAAGAACTGGTCGCACGGCTGCGAGCCCTGATCCGACGCTCCGCGGGTCTGGCCAAACCGCATATCGAATTTGGCGATATTTCTCTGAACACGGAAACCGGCCGCGTCTATCGCGGCGAAGAAGCCATTGAGCTGACCGGAAACGAACTGAAACTTCTGCAAGCCATGATGTTGCGTCCGGAGAAGGTGCACAGCAAGTCGGAGCTGTCGGAGAAGATCTACGGATATTTCGAAGAGCGCGACTCAAACACAGTCGAGGTTTATGTCGCTCAGTTGCGACAGAAAATCGATCGTTTCTTCATCCAGACGGTGCGCGGGCGCGGATACAAGATCCGTCACCGTGAGCCTGTCTCGCGATGACAGAATGTCCGGCTCGCTGACCTCCAGGACAATCGCCGCCGGGATGATCTGGATTGCATGCGCGCTGGGTGCAGGCGGGTGGGTAATCCACAGCGTGTTTCATGCAGCGATCTCCCGTCAATTCGACGCCCGGCTGGAGTCGGAACTGGATCTGCTGACCGTCGGTATTGCCGCGTCAGGGACCGATCCGTCTGGCCGGATGAGTAATCCGGATTTTCAGCGCGCTTATTCCGGAACGTACTGGCAGGCACACGCTGCCGATGGCCGCCGCTTCCGGTCGCGGTCTTTGTGGGATACCGAGCTTCCGGTTCTTCCTGAAACGCCTGGTGGTGTCAGCCATAAGGCAGCCGGTCCTGCCGGTCAGTCGCTGCAGGTGCTCGCGCGAACCTACACCATGCCGGACGGTATGCGCTGGACCCTGACAGTAGGCCGCGACAGATCCGGTCTGGAGAAAGAGGCAGCCGCATTCAGACGCACACTTTTCGCTTCGGCCGCCCTGTTCGGCGCAGTGCTTCTGGCCTCGGCTTTTTTGCTCTTGCGTGTTGCTCTGCTCCCCTTGCGGCGTCTGCATCGCGCCGTGCTTGGGCGTCATGTCCGTTCCCAGCCCATCGACGGTCCTTATCCGGCTGAAGTCGAACCGCTGGTGAATGATCTGAACCTGATGCTGGAACGCAATGAAAGGTTGCGCGAACGCGGCAGGCTGCAGGCTGCAAATCTCGCCCATGCGCTGAAGACACCGGCAACGATCCTTGCCAATGAACTGACCAAGGCAAAACGGGGAGAGCCGATTGACATCGCGCTTTCGGCCGAAGCGGTCGAGAACATTACGGCGGCAGCCGAACGGCACCTCAGTCTTGCCAATGCCGCGCAGGAGGAACCGCTTCAGCCGATCAGGGTCAACGCTCTTGCAGCAGCCTGGGAGGTGCTTCGGGCAATCCGACGCATCTATCCGGATCGGTCGATGGAGATCATCACGGACCGTCCGGTCATCGTTGGTATGGCCCGATCGGAAGTTATTGAAATTCTTGGCAATATTGTCGACAATGCGGCAAAGTGGGCTCGTCGGAAAGTCCTGCTCAGCCTGACGGACGATGCCGGCTGCAGCGTCATCACGGTGGAAGATGACGGTCCCGGCGTACCGGAGGGCGACCGGACAAAAATCCTGAGGCAGGGTGTGCGGCTCGACGAAACCCGGTCCGGCACCGGTCTGGGCCTGACAATTGTGGCCGACATTGTCGAACGCCATGGAGGCCGAATTCAGATGGCGCAGTCGCAACTGGGCGGTCTCAAGCTCACGGTGGAACTGCCGCTTCCCTGAAAAGCAGCCGACATCAGGCACGAAAACGGCGAATTTCAGCCCAAAAAGACCAACCTTAAATCAACCTGAAGATGCGCTTCAGGTTCGTTTCAGCACCGTCGTGAAAGGTTGCCGCGCTTCCCGAGCCGGTTAGCACCATCGACCGGGCGAGTAGCACATCCGCTCACCTGTAAGGAGAAAAAAGATGCGCAACCGAGGCCAAGGCAGAAATCCGCAGAACCGTGACCCGGAAAACGGTCGAGGCAACGGCGGTCAGGAACCGACGGAAACGGACGGCGTGCCGGTCCGACCGATCGACGGCGCCGGTTCGAACACGCTTAATGAAGACTGGGGTGCTACGGGCCAGACCTTGTTACGCCTTGCCGATGTTCGGTTCGCAGACGGTATCGGCGAAATGGTCGAGGACCTTCCCAATCCGCGCGCGATCAGCAACGCGGTCTCGCAGCAATCGGAGCCAGAACCCAGTTCCTTCAATCTCAGCGACATGTTCTGGGCCTGGGGGCAGTTTATCGATCATGATCTGGACCTTACCGAATCGGGCAATACGGAGTTTGCTCCCATCGCGGTGCCTGCCGGAGATCCGTTCTTCGATCCGGCCGGTACCGGCGAGGCCGTTATTCCCTTTACCCGGGTCGATCCGCTTGAAGGTTCGGGCGAGACGACGCCGCGTGAGTATCACAACGAAATCACCTCGTTCCTCGACGCTTCGATGGTCTACGGCTCCGATGCGGAAACCGCCGCGTCCCTGCGCGCTGCGGACGGCAAGTTGCTGCTCGACGATCAGGATCTTCTCATTCAGACCGGCGGTGGCGGCGTGCTCGCCGGTGACGTCCGGGCCGGGGAAAATGTGGCACTGACATCGCTTCACACGCTGTTTGCGCGGGAACATAATCGCATTGTGGACGAACTGGCCGCCACCGATCCGGACATGGACGCGGACGAACTCTTCCTCGCCGCACGGCAACAGGTGGAAGCGGAAATCCAGGCGATCACCTTCAACGAATTTCTGCCCACGCTGGTCGGAAAAGATCTGATCACCAAATACGAAGGGTATGACCCGGACGTCAATCCGGGGATCGCAGCAGAATTCTCGACCGCCGCCTTCCGGTTCGGCCACAGCCTGTTGTCGCCGGAGATCCAGCGGCTGAACGAGGACGGAACAGTGATCGATGCCGGCAATCTGGCCCTCAGCGCCGCGTTCTTCTCGCCGGAGGAAATATCCGAAAATGGCGGCATCGATCCGATCCTGCGCGGCATCGCCGACGGGACGGCCCAGGAACTTGACACGGAGATCGTTGAAGATGTCCGTTCGTTCCTGTTCGGGGCACCGGGCTCGGGCGGGCTCGATCTCGCGTCGCTCAACATTCAGCGGGGCCGGGATTTGGGTATTGCCAGCTATAACGACCTCAGGGAAGCCATGGGTCTTGACCGGGCGGAGAGTTTTTCCGACATCACATCCGACACGGACCTGGCGATCCGTCTTGAAGAGCTCTATGGCGATGTCGACCAGGTCGATGCCTGGATCGGCGGACTTGCGGAAGATCCGCACGGCAAAGGGGTCGTCGGTGAGTTGTTCGGCACCATTATCGTCGACCAGTTCCTGCGGGTCAGAGACGGCGATCCCTATTGGAGCCAGGGGTCGGACCTGCCCAAAGATGAGATCAAAGAGCTTTGGGATACGACGCTCGCGGATGTAATCGAGGCCAATACCGAAATCGGTTCGATCCAGGACAACGCACTTCTGTCCTACGACCGCCTCGCCGGTACGGATTTGGGCGACAGTCTGACCGGTTCCGATGGACTTGATTTGATCCTCGGACTGGACGGCGATGACGACCTTGACGGCGGTGAAGGCGACGATCAGCTGGAAGGCGGCGAAGGCGTCGACATACTGGACGGCGGCGCCGGCAATGACATTCTGTACGGAGACGGCGGGGACGACGTTCTGACCGGTGGACTTGGCGGCGACAGTTTTAACTTCAGTGGCCTGTTCGGAGACGACACCGTCACCGATTTCGCCGGCGGCAAAGGGAAGAAGGGAGATACGCTTTCCTTCGAGACCGAGCTGTTTGAGACAACCCAGGAGCTTCTGAATGCCGCAACGCAGCAAGGCAGCGATGTGGTGTTCGATTTCGGCGACCAGGGATCGGTAACACTCATGGACGTCGACATAGCCTCGCTCGACCGCCATGATGTCACACTGATCTGATCCCCTCGCCCGTCCGCAGGGCCTGTCGAATCCGGCAGACAGGCCCTGCGGACCCCTGTCACAAGCCTTGAACAGACACTGTGGATTCATTTTCAAAACAGCAGTGGCAATGCTTCAGGAGATCCTGCAAGATCCGGGAATGCAGCACTTGATGCGACGACCGAAGCCATCAGTGCTGCCATCGAAGGAGAGCCATTGTGAAAGCCATGGTGCTTGAGGCACCAAGAACGCCACTGGTGCTCAAAGAACTGCCGGATCCAATTCCCGGCCCCGGTGAGATATGCGTGAAAATCGAAGCCTGTGCGGTTTGCCGGACCGATCTGCATGTGGTTGACGGCGACCTGACCGATACGAAGCGGCCGGTTGTTCCGGGTCATGAAATCGTGGGGAAAGTCGACCGGATCGGCGAAGGCGTGTCCTCACTCGCCGTCGAACAGCGCGTGGGCATACCCTGGCTTGGCCATACATGCGGGCATTGCTCCTACTGCGGCAGCAGGCACGAAAATCTCTGCGATGCACCGCTTTTCACCGGCTATACCCGCGATGGCGGCTTTGCGACGCACTGCATGGCCGATGCTGAGTTTGCGTTTGCGATGGACGGATTCAGCGATCCGGCCGCCGCGGCACCGCTGATGTGTGCCGGCCTGATCGGCTGGCGGTCGCTGAAAATGGCCGGTGACGGCAAACGGATCGGCCTTTACGGTTTCGGTGCGGCGGCCCACATCCTTATTCAGGTGCTTACCTGGCAGATGCGAGACGTCTACGCCTTCACCCGAAAGGGCGACGATGCCGCCCAGGCGCACGCCCGATCGCTCGGAGCCCTTTGGGCAGGGTCATCCGAAGAGTTGCCTCCCGAACAGCTCGATGCCGCGATCCTGTTCGCGCCCGTCGGGGATCTCGTTCCCCTGGCGCTCAAGGCGGTCAGAAAGGGCGGACGTGTGGTCTGCGGCGGCATTCATATGAGCGACATTCCATCGTTCCCTTACCATATCCTGTGGGAGGAACGGCAGATCCTGTCGGTCGCAAATCTCACCCGCAGCGATGCGCATGAATTCCTTAAGATCGCGCCGCAAGCGGGCGTAAAAACCGATATCGCACGATATCCGCTCGAAAAGGCAAACGAGGCGCTTGACGATCTCAGAGCGGGCCGCTTTCAGGGCGCGGCGGTGCTCATTCCGTAAAACGTGATCGCCGGACTCAGCCGACTATAATCCACCTGACCGCGCGCACCGTATCTCTTCACAGCAGAGAGAGTTCACCCCGGCGGTGAATCCAAAACAAGAGCTCACGCATATGCTGTGGTTGCTTCGTGCCATTGAAGAATTGCTTCCGGTGCTGGCGTTTTTCGTCGTTCAGCAACTGGTCGGCTTCCAGGCCGGCCTGATCGTGATGGTCATCCTGGTCATCGCTCTTCTGGCCCTGTCGCAGGCGCTTAACCGGTCCGTACCGCGATTTGCGGTCGTCAGCACAATCGGATTGCTGATCTTTTCCATTCCGAGCATTCTCAGCGGCGACGCCAGCTACTTCCAGGTGTCGGACACCATCCTGGATGGCGCTTTCGCCCTGGTCCTGCTTGGGAGCTGGGCCGCGCGCTTTCCGATCCTGAAGCATTTGTTCGGCCGCGTGTTCGCAATCACGGACGATGCGTGGCGGATCCTCTCTTTGCGCTGGGGACTTTTGTTCATCACACTCGCCGCCCTGAACGAATTTATCCGCCTCACCTACTCCGAGGATGTGTGGGCACATTACAAACTGATTTCAACCATCGGGATTTTGCTGTTCGGCTGCTATCAGTTCACCCTCTCCGCCCGCATGCGCATTCCCGAAGAATCCAACCGTCTTGGCCTCAGGGTGTGAATAGCGGCGGTTTATTACTCTTCGGCATCGCTGCTACGCTCGCCTCGATCCGTTTCATCAGCACTATAGTCGGTCGTCACAAACTGCCACGCAGCAAACCCGCCCATAGCCAGGAATATCGTTCCCAGAACGCGGCACCGCCGCTGAACTCGAACAGCCCCCACCCAAGGCACACGGCCACGACAGCGACGCGGATCCATACGGGACGATAAAACGGATCTGACAGATCAAAAAACTTCACGGCGCCCCCTGCTCCCTGCACTTGCCCGCATGTCTGAAAACAAAAACCAGTCTCGCGGAGTCCATGAATTTAAACGGGCATGTCCCCGGTGTCATTGCCAAATTCATAACCGGAGATATTACCGGAAACCGACCTATGCCCGGACCGGCGCTGATGGCAATTGCGGTCTCGGCGGCAGGCAGGCGAGCCAATGCGCAGTTTCCCCCGAACATCCTCTTGTCAGCGTATCAGGCTGACTGTCAGTGCCAGTCATAGGCGAAATGGTGCGGCGCGCTGAATGACTGGCCGTCGCTGAAGATAAACCGCCCGTTCACCCATCCGGATTTCCAGCCTCGCTAGATTTTACACCAGTCAGATCCGTTTTTGATAATGCAGCGTTCCACAAAAACCTGTTTGCCGAGACGGATGTGCGACAGTTTCCGGCTGTGTGCAGCGGGCCACGCGCGAACGTTGAGCCTGTCTTCGGGATGAAAATTGCCTGTCATCGCATATTGATTGACGAGATAGCCCGCGGCGCTTGCGGTGCCTGTTACAGCCAGCATGCCTGTCAAAGCCATTGCGGCGGCAATTGAGATCGTTACGAATTTTTTTGACTTTTTGAACATCGTTTCCTCTTCAATAGGATCAAAAATTGATAAATCATCCTATGATCTTCACAGAGTAACTAAGTGGCACTGAACCGGCATTGAATGCCCAGTTCAGCCGTTATTCATCGAAAAATGATCGGCTTCACGCCCGCGCCGGCGAGCTGCGGTGCGACTGTGACACACCGCACATCAACGGCATCGATGCGCCGGTCAGCCTCTTGAAATGGCCGAAAGTACGTGGACAGCAGCAGCCGATGCGCCGGTCATTTAGGATGCTGCACATTTGCCCGGAAACAGCACGTCTCAGAACCGGGCCGTTGCCGACATGGCCAGAGCGCCATCATGGCGTTTTGCCCAGAGGTCAACCGCATCTCCGACGCGCCGCCCTTCCATCGCGAATGCTGAAAGACCTGTCAGCGGCGCAATGCCGCGATACGTATAACTTTTGGGTGCAGACTTCATTTCGGCGCAGGCAAGATTCATCAGCAAGGTTGCCGTAAGCGGGCCATGAAACACCAGTCCTTCATAGCCTTCCACATCCCGTGCGTAGTCAACGTCATAATGAATTCTGTGACCGTTGAAGGTCAGGGCCGAATAGCGAAACAACATGACTTCAGTCGGCACCACGGTTTGAGAAAAGTCCGCATTGCCCGGCGCCGCCGCCGGAGTCGGTGTTTCAACCGTCGGATCCGGGTCTTCGCGATAAACGATATCCTGCTCCTCACTCAGCATCAGCCGGCCATTCTGGTGGATTTCATGCAGAACCGTGACGAAGCAGAGACGGCCGGTCCGCCCAGCTTTCGGAACCACGGACGTGATTACCGACCGTTTTGACGCCTCTTTCCCCAGAATCAGCGGTTCATGAAAAGTAAACCGTCCACCGGCCCACATCCGGCGAGGCAGTGCAACCGGGGGCAGAAAACCACCTTTCTTCGGATGCGCATCCCGCCCCAGTTCACTCAGAGGCCGCGCTTCCAGAAAGTAAAGCCAGTGCCACAGGGGCGGCAGGACATTGCCCTCTTCAAGGGAGGGATCACGGTCAAGCGTGGCTTCCATAAACCGGGCGGGACGGACATGCAGGACATCACTTTGCCGCCGCTCGCGCCCGACCCACTCTTGCGGATCTTCCGTGTCATCCGTCGCCATGGCCGTCGCGTCCTCAGGTCCAGGCGGCAGATTCATGTCCACCCTGCCCCGGCATATTGGCCATGGCCTTGTCCTTCACCTTCCGGAAGTGTTTCAAGGCACCGTCAAGTCTGGCCAACCATTCTGCGTCCGGCACCTGTCCGTCAATGGTTTTGTAGCGGACCCGCATCAGCGCGAAAATCGCGATTGGTTCAGTCAGCGCCGCGACGACGCCGTTGAGGTTGAAATCCCAAACCATTGTCCATCCCTTCCCGCTGCTTCGGGTCTTTTCTAACTGCCCTGTTTTTGGGCGCGAAATATTCCACTCACTGAGCGGATTGGCCGGCCGCACCATAGTGATAAATGGTGTCTGGAGGAAAAGGTATCTTTCTCATCTCACAATCGCTTCCATGATGCCCCAAAAGTCATTCCTCTTCGCTGGCAACCAACTTATATTGATCCCGCCCTTGTTCATTTGCAGTGCACCGCCCAAAAAGAAGGACATCAGGCAATGGATCGACGGTCGTTTGTGAAAGCCGCCGCCGCGTTTGGACTTTCGGCATCTGTTCTGCCCCGATTTGCACTTGCGGCAAAACATGATGGTTTTTTCGTGCTTGAAGCAGGCTACGGACAGGCGGACCTTTACGGTGCACAGGGAAAACCATCCAACCTCTGGCTTTATAACGGCAGCCTTCCCGGCCCGGAGATCCGTGCGCGGCGGGGTGAGCGGATCAGGGTGCGGTTCACGAACCGTCTTGAAGAGCCGACATCGGTCCACTGGCACGGTATCCGGATCGACAATGCGATGGATGGCGTCTCGGGATTGACACAAGCGGCGGTAAAACAGGGCGAGAGCTTCGATTATGACTTTGTCGCGCCTGATGCGGGAACCTACTGGTATCACGCCCACAACATGAGCTGGAACCAGGTGCCGCGGGGACTGGCGGGACCGCTGATTATCGAGGAATCCGACAATCCGTTTTCGCCTCAGACCGATATCACGCTCTTCTTGAACGACTGGCAGCTTGATGAGGAAGGCCGTCTGATCACCGATACGTTCGGCTCCCGGCACGATTTCTCCCATGCAGGGCGGCTTGGCAACTGGCTGACCATCAACGGCCAAAGCATGCCGGATATTCCGCTCCGGCGCGGCCGCTGGCACCGGCTGAGGCTAATCAATGCCTCAAGCGCACGCATTCTCGATCTGGCGCCGGACCGGTTCGGCGCTGAAATCATCGCTTTTGACGGGCAGACCCTGGGCGCTCCGAGAAAGGCGGACGGTGTCGTCAAACTCGCCCCCGCCCAGCGCATGGATCTGGTGCTGAAACCGGAGACGAATGGAATGCTACCGTTTGAGATGATGACGGGGCGGCCCTTCACGTTTGCCCGGTTTGCTGTGTCCGACCCGAAAACAGCCGCCTCCCCTGAGCGGAAAACACCGCCTCTTCCGGTCGCACACCCGCTTTCCGAACCAGACCTGAAAAAGGCCCGGACACTGCCGCTTGTGATGCAAGGCGGAGCAATGGGCGGCATGCGGGAGCTTGTTGAAAATGAGAACGGCATGTCTCCCCGCGCATTGATGGAGGCGGGCCTGTTCTGGGGATTCAACGGTATGGCGGGCATGGACAAGGATCCGATGTTCCAAGCCCGGCGCGGCGAAACCATCGTGCTTGAGACGGACAATAAAACCGCTTTTGACCACGCCATCCACCTGCACGGCCATCATTTCCGCATTCTTGAACGCAACGGCACAGCGCCTGACCATCAGGACTGGCGCGACACATTCATCGCCGAGCGGGGTGAGCGGGTCAAAATTGCCTTTGTCGCCGACAATCCGGGCCAATGGCTGATCCATTGCCATATGCTCGGCCATGCCGCCTCCGGCATGATGACGTGGTTCGATGTGGCGTGAGGCCCCTCGTTAAGCCCGCCACGGCAGAACCGTCCCGCACACGGGTTCTGACAGCACTGGTTGCCGGCCCTTCGCTGTTTTTCGCTCTCCGTCTGCTGGCACCGCTGAACGGATGGTAAAACCATGACAAACCCTCAGACATCTGCGGCAGAAACAACGGTACGGCGTTTCATCGACGCGTTCGGCACCTATGACCTTGACGGAATGGCGGCGTGCCTGGCATCGGACGGTATCTTCTACATCACCAATGCGACCGGCGGCGTCACGCCGGTCAACGGACGGGATGCGTTTATGGAGAGCATCGCGGCGATGAATATCGGCACGGTGAAACCCAGGATCCAAATCACCCAGCTTGTTTCAATCAGCGACGACCAGGCGATGGTGATGGTCGAGATCAAAGCGGAACGCAAAGGGCGCCCGCTTCACAATTTTGCGGCCTTTTTAATCGATGTCGCCGACGACCTGATAATACGGTTGCACATGGTCGAGGCACTGCCGGCCTATAGCGACGCCTTTTGGAAGGATTAGAGTGTGGCCCCTTAGACCCTCAATCCAGATGGAAGACTTCTTCCATCATCGACCACCATTCGCCTTCTTTCCGGTTTGTCAGGGGTTCCTGGCAGGGATCGGTCAGCTTCCACCAGTCCTGCGTGACGGGATCGGCAGCCATGCGGGCGGCGTCGGCGGCGAAATCCTCTCCATGATATTCCCAATATCCGAACAGCAGGTTTTCCGGTTCTTTGAGAAAAATCGAGTAATTCCGGATGTCGCAGGC
Organism: Stappiaceae bacterium; assembly: GCA_965275915.1. Taxonomy (GTDB): domain Bacteria; phylum Pseudomonadota; class Alphaproteobacteria; order Rhizobiales; family Stappiaceae; genus JBDWFY01. Next base: position 1,297,332 of record CBDHYI010000008.1, on the reverse strand, counting down.
GGAGATCTGTTTGAGCACCTGCGGCCAGACATCCGCATGCAGGCGTTTATATTCGCGGACCTTTTCGGCCTTCAGGCCAATGACCATCCCCATGCGCTTCATCGTCAGTTCTCCCTCAGGCCGCGGATGTAATGCGCTTTTCCGGCAACAGATTGCGCTTTGTAATCGACGACCAGTCCCAGGCGATTCCCAGTCCCGGCTCATCGGACGGAAACGCATGACCGTCCTTGATCTTCATGGCCGCTTCGGTAACGTCATCCAGTTGCGGGATATATTCAAGCCAAGGCGCGTTCTGTACGGCACAGACCAGACTGACATGGATCTCCATCAGGAAGTGGGGACAGATGACAATGGTGTGCGCTTCGGCAAGATGGGCAATCTTCAGCCAGGGCGTGATCCCGCCCACGCGGGCGACATCGGCCTGCACGATCGAACAGGCGCCCTGTGCCAGATAGTCCTTGAACTGGGCCAGAGAATACATGCTCTCCCCCACAGCGATCGGAACACGGGTTGCCTGTGCCAGCCTGGCATGTGCCCCGACATCATCGGCGGGCACCGGTTCCTCGAACCAGGCGATGCCGTGACGCTCAAGCATGCCGGCACGTCTAACAGCCTCCGACAGCGGGAACGCCTGATTGGCATCCGTCATGATCTCGTAAGTGCCGCCCACAGCTGTCCGCACGGCGCCAAGGCGCGCATCGTCCTCCGCCAGATGCGGGCGTCCGATCTTGATTTTCGAGCCGCGGAAGCCTCTTGATTGTGCCTCAAGCGCGTCATCGACAAGGGCAGCCGTTTCAATATGCAGCCATCCGCCTTCTGTCGTGTAGAGCGGTACGGCGGCTTTCGCGCCACCGGCCATCTTCCAAAGCGGTTGTCCTGCCTTACGGCATCTGAGGTCCCACAACGCGGTGTCGACCGCCGCAAGCGCCAGCGATGTGATAGCGCCGACAGCTGTAGAATGCGTGCGAAACAGCATGGCGTTCCAGAGTTCCTGAATCCGCTCCGGATCCCGGCCAATCAGCATCGGCGCAAGCGTGTGCTCCAGAAGGGCGACGATAGACGGACCGCCCGTGCCGATGGTGTAGGTGTACCCAACCCCTTCCGCGCCATCGCTGTCCCTGATGCGGACAATCGGCGTTTCCTGACTTTCAAAACTCTGGATCGCGTCGGTGCGCCGCACTTTCGGTTTCAGATCCACCATCAGGATCTCAACGGAGTCTATGGTTGCCATTTCCGTTACCTCAGACGATTTCCGGTTTGCGCATCAAACAGATGGCATTGATCGAGCGCCAACTGACAGGACAGCACTTCTCCCTCCCGAACCGGACGGGGATTCAGCATCTTGCCCTGAATTTCAACACCGGCAAGTTCAGCCAGCAACATGGTTTCAGCTCCGAGCGGCTCGGCGAGGGAGACCGTCATGTCGAGTTCGGTTGTCTCTCCCACTTCGGCCAGACCATGTCCGGCCGGCATCAGATTGTCGGCACGAAAGCCGAAAACAATCTTCTGTCCGGCATGCACAGCATCCCGGTAGGAGGCCGGTACAGGCAGGGAGACCCCATCCGAAACCCGCACCAGACCGTCGGCCACGTCTCCTTCCAGAAGGTTCATCGGCGGCGATCCGATAAACGTTGCGACGAACGTATCCGCAGGACGCTCGAAGACCTCAAGCGGCGTTCCGACCTGGACGATATGGCCGTCCTTCATGATTACGATGCGATCGGCCAGCGTCATGGCCTCGACCTGATCGTGGGTTACATAGACAATGGTTGTCCGGACCTTCTGATGAAGTTTCTTGATCTCAATGCGCATCTGCGTCCGAAGCTTGGCATCCAGATTGGACAAAGGCTCGTCGAACAGAAACACATCCGGATGGCGGACGATGGCACGGCCCATCGCGACGCGCTGGCGCTGACCGCCGGACAGCTCGAACGGGCGCCGGTCCAGAAGGGTTTCGAGCCCGAGAACGTCCGCGGCCTCCTTGACCGCCGCGGCAATCTCCGCCTCGCTGCGCTTTGCAATCACGAGGCTGAATCCAAGATTTTCTCTCACAGTCATGTGCGGATAAAGCGCGTAATTCTGAAAGACCATAGAGATATTGCGCTCGCGCGGGGGCAGATCGTTCACCCGGTGTCCACCAATGGCGATGTCCCCGTCCGTGATCTCCTCAAGGCCGGCAATCATCCTGAGGGTGGTCGACTTGCCGCACCCGGACGGTCCAACAAGGACGACAAACTCGTTATGCCCGATATCAAGGTCGATGCCGTGGACCACCTGGGTCGAACCGTAGGATTTCACCACGCCTTTCAACGAAACGTCGGCCATTTTTATCCTTTCACACCGCCAAATGTCAGACCGGAAATCAGATGCTTCTGCACGATGAATGTCAGCACCAGCGCCGGGATGATCATCAGAACCGCAAGAGCGCACATGCCGCCCCAGTTAATGGTGAATTCGGCCGTAAAATCCAAAAGACCGACCGGCATCGTCTTGGAGTTGACGGAGCGCGTCAGTTGCGAGGCCAGCGCAAACTCGTTCCAGGATGTGAGGAATGCGAAGATCGCCGCGGACGCGACACCGGATCGCGCAACGGGAAATTCGACCTTCCAAAATGCCTGCCAGCGCGTGCAGCCGTCAATCTGAGCGGCCTCATAAAGTTCTTTTGGAATCTGTCGGAAAAAGCCGTCGGTCAGCCATACGGTGAACGGCACATTCATGGCCACGTAAACCAGGATCAATCCCAAATGGGTATCGATCAGCCCGATGCGCGCAAACATGATGAACAGGGGCAGAGACAGCGCAACGCCGGGCACGGCCCGAAACAGCATCAGGCCCACAAAGTAGCCGGATTTCCCCCGGAACCGGTACCGGGCGAACGCATAGCCGCCCGCCATACCGATACCGATGGCGATGAAGGTTGAAACGACGGAAACAATCAGCGAATTGCGAAAGTAACTGAAGACGGGCACTCCGCCCTCCCCGACACCGCCGAACATGGCGCGGTAGTGTTCGAGCGTGAATGTGGGCACCCAAACAGCCGGTTTTGCCATGATCTCGACTGTCGGCCGGAAGGAATTCAGAACAATCCAGAGTCCCGGCAGGCAGATGATCGACATCACCACGAACAGGCCGAAAAAATGAGCAACGCTCAGGAATCGCCGGCGGTTCCGGTGCAGAAGATTTCTGTCGCGCACCATCATTGTCCGAGCCCCAGTTCGGCGCGGGCGGCACTGAGTTTCTTGAAGAAATAGATGGTGAAGAAGATCGACAGCAGGATCGATACATAGCCCATGGCGTTGGCGAGGCCCATCCTTGCATCCACATAGCCCGTGCGGGCCATGAGCGTCCAGATCAGTTCCGTTCTGCGTGCCGGTCCGCCGCCGGTCATGATCTGCACGATGTCATAGGCCCGCGCGACGTCCAGTGAGCGGATTGTCATGGCGATAAAAATGAAAGGCATCAAAAAGGGCAGCGTGATGTGTCGAAAACTCTGCCAGGGCGTGCAGCCGTCGACCTTGGCCGCCTCCAGCGGATCGCGCGGAATGGCAAACAGACCTGCGAGAATAAGGATGGCAAAGACCGACGTGCTCATCCAGATCTCGGCAAATGCGATGGAAAAAAACGCCAGCTTGCTGTCCACCAACCACGGCAGGGCCGCATTGGATATGCCAAGCGATTGCAGCGCGTTGTTCACCAGTCCGACATTGTCATTAAAGATGAACTTGAACTGAAACCCGACCAGGATCGGCGAAAACATCATCGGAAACATCAGCACCGTCCGCAACGTCCGCTGGCCCCAGGTTACCTTGTTGACCATCAATGCAATGAGCAGACCGAACAGCAGCTCAAGGTTCAATGCGACTGTCAGAAACAGAATGGTACGGCCGAATGCCGCCCAGAAGTTCCAGTCCTGGACGATCCGTTCATAGTTCATCGTGCCGACCCAGCGCCAGAGTGTCGACGGCCGTGTCAGCCTGTAAGGGGTAAAACTGGAATAGAGTGAAAAAATCAGCGGGATAAGAACGACAATTGCGATCACGATGAGGGTCGGCATCAACAAAATCAACCAGCCCGGAAGGCGCAACTTTCTCATAATGTATCCAGCTCCGGGGTATCCTGATTGGGCGATCGCAAGGCATCAGCGGCAACCCGGAAGCCGCCGCCGATGCAAGCCGGGAGGAACGGCTTAGACGTCAGTAATGGCCGGCTTCGCGCATCAGTTCGTCAACGGCGGCAGCCGCATCGTCAAGCGCCTGTTTGACGGTCTTGTCGCCGACAATGGCAGCCTGCAGCTCCGGAAATACCAGATTCGTGGATTCGGCCCATTCAGCGATCGGCGGAACCGGGAACGAGTGTTTCGCACCTTCGGCAAAGACCTTTAACGCTTCGGCGCGAAAGCCTTCCGCATTGGCGATGTTGGCATCCCAGACCGCGCTGCGTGTCGGCAGCGACCCGCCGGCACTTTCAGCCAGTTGGCTTTCCTCGCCGGTCAGGAAACGCACAAGCGAAATCGCGGCGTCGGGATTCGGGCAATCGGTTGTGACCGAAAATCCGTGGTGCCCGGACCAGCCGGTATGCGTAATGGACCCTTTGGGCTGGACGACCAGACCGACATTGCCTGCCGCCTTGGAGGAAGCCGGGTCGTTGAAGAACCCGGCCCAGCCTGGCCAGTCCAGGTTCAGGGCAACCGTGCCCGATGCAAATCCTTGTCCCAGTTCGTCCCAGACATAGCTGAGCGTTCCCGCCGGCACCGCCTCGGCCTTATACAGATCAACGAACCACTGCAGCGCCCGCTGCCCGGCCTCGGAGTTGAAAACCGGTTTGAAATCTTCGTCGATATACTGTCCGCCCTCGGCCACGACCAGTTCGTAAAAGCGGCCGACAATCGCCTCGTCCTTGCCGGCATATTGCGTGCCGTAGAAATTCGGCGGATCGGCGAAGAAGATTGCCTGATCCTTCACCTGATCCCAGGTCTCGGGCGGGGCCAGGTCATATCCGTATTCTTCCTTGAACTCAGCCGCCTTTTCCGCATCCTCGTAATTCGACTTCAGATAATACAAAACGGAGACGTCGAACTGTGCCCGCGGCAGCATCACCAGTGCCCCGTCAACCGTGGACGCCGCTATGTTCGACTCCACGAACCCGGCCAGTTCGTCTTCCGGAACTTTGCCATTGAGATCGATGTAAAGGCCTTCGTACTGAGGCGCGAACGACGAGTGGTTTGAGCCCACACACCAGTCTGTGGTCCCGGCGGCCATGTCGGATTTGATTTCCTTGTCAATTTCGAAATGGCTTTTCTTGGAAATGATGTTGACCTTGGCACCTGTCGCCTTCTCCCAATCAGCGATGCGGCCGTAGAGACCCTCATATTGCTGGCCGCCGATCAGTTTCGCCTCAACCGTGACATCCGGAAAACTTCCATAATCCTGTGCACCGGCGGGTATCGCGAGCGCCACCAGTGCGGTGGTGGCCATCGCAGTCTTTACAAATCCTGACATCCGTCTCCTCCCTGAATTAACAAAATTTATATATGATTGCTTTATTCATTTTTGAAAGTTAGGCTTCTGTCAAGGTCGAACTTGGGTCAGGCAGGCAAAAGGAGACGAATTGGACCGGGATGGTTGACGCAAACGGAGACAGGTATAGAGCGCCCGCACTGGACAAAGGGCTTGATATAATTGAGCTTCTTGCGGCATCGCCGCACTCGCTCAGCCAAATAGAGATCGCGAAAGGGCTGAAGCGCGGCCCGAATGAGATTTACAGGATGCTCGATACTCTTGTGCGGCGAGGCTATGTCGCGCGCTCTCCGGAAGGCGACAAATATACGCTCAGCATGCGACTGCTCGCAGTTGCGAACCTATATCCGCCGCACCGCCGCATGCTTGATATCTGCGAGCCGCTGATGCGGTCGACCGCCTCGCAATTGGAGCAGTCGGTGCATCTGACACATTGGGAAAGCGGGGAATTCCGGATCGTCGCGTCGTTTCCACCGCCCGGAAACTGGCGGCTGTCTCTCAGGGTGGGATCGCGGATCGGCTTTTACAACACCGGGTCGGCCAAAATCATAGCCGCTTTTCAAACGGTCGCGATGCGGGAGCGGATGATTGCAGAACACCGGCTGGTCGAAAACGAAACCGCAATGGCCCCATCGGAGTTTCACGCCCTGCTTGATCGGATAAAGACGGCCGGTCACGTTCACGAAGACAGCAGCCACACAATTGGTGTCACCAACATCTCCTGTCCGCTGCTTGATCCGTTCGGAAACGCAATGGCTGCGCTTACGAGCCCCTATATTCAGCGGATCGATTCTCAATCGGCTCCCGAAATAGATACTGCCATAACCATCCTCAGCGATGCCGCCTCCAAATTGAGCTGCATGCTGAACGGAGAAAAGGACGTCCCAGGCTAATCAATACCATGGCACCGATCAGGCGCCACTCTTCAGTGGAGCGTCCTGTTCAAACGCGGTGCGTTCGGGCAGAAGGCCGGAGTGGCTGATTTATGACGGTTCCGGGCAAGCCATCGCGTGCACGCAGCATCGTGCCGGCAGTTGAGACACGTCGCGATACCCGATTTCAGCGCCGCCTCGCTAAGTCCGTCCGAACCGCAATCGATCTTGGTATCGGTTCGTTCAATCATCCGGCTGAACAACTCCAGCCGGTCCGATGCTTTTCGAAAAATACCCATGCCTGATCCCCTTTCTGAGAAGCAAAGGTATCGGTATGGGCATTTACCGTCCTTGATGTCCGTCAATTGTCTCAATTTGATCGGACGCTCCGCCGGCTGGGAGACGGGACCCTATTGGGCGGCGTCCCGATATCCCTCCGGTACAGTATCCTGTCCGATTGCATTCAGGTCGAACGGCGTGGTCTGGTAGACATCGTTGATCCAGTTTCCAAACAGCAAATGCGCGTGGCTGCGCCAGCGGTTTTCCGGCGGACTGTTGGGATTGTCATCGGAGAAATAATTGACCGGGACAGTCTGGGCACCATCGCGCACATATTCATCGCGCAGCGTTTCGGTATCATATTCAAGATGATTGAACATCAAAAGCATCCGGCGGGACGTATCGGCCAGAAGACACAGGCCGCTCTCTTCGCTTTCCGCCAGAACCGTCAGACCGCTGCCGGGCGGAATGTCCTCATGGCGAACCTCGGTCCAGCGCGAGACCGGAACGCAGAAATCATCGGAAAACCCGCGCAGGTAAGGCGATGACGGCGCGAGATTTTTCTGGCGGAAAACACCGAACATCTTTTTCTCCAACCGGTGCTTTTCCATCCGGTAGAAATGATGCAGCGCCGCCTGGGCCGCCCAGCAGATCGTGAAACAGTGATGAACGTGAGTCTGCGTCCAGTTAAAGATATCGGACAATTCTGGCCAGTAATGCACCTCATCGAAAGGCCTGAGCTCCACCGGTGCTCCGGTTATGATGAAACCATCGAACCGCTCTTCCCGAATGTCCGCCCATGGGCGGTAGAACGCCGTCATGTGATCGGCGGGCGTGTTTCTCGGGGTATGGTCCGTCATGCGCACAAGCGTCAGTTCCACCTGCAGCGGCGTTGCGCCAAGCAGGCGGGCAATCTGGGTCTCCGTATGGATCTTGTTGGGCATCAGGTTCAGAAGGCCGATCCGCATCGGCCTGATGTCCTGGCGCACAGCATCCCGCTCGCGCATGACAATAACGCCTTCGGCTTCAAGGGGTCGGCGCGCGGGAAGATCATCTGGAATTTTGATTGGCACGTTGCGTTGACCTTCTCTTTCCTTAAGGAAACAACGCCTGTGGCTCAATCCGCTTGGTTGCCGAATTGGCCGCATCCCCCATCGGGGTACCACCTTGCCCGGATCGGCAGGTTGGCGCTGGGCGTTGTCCCAACTCCTGATGCTGGCCTATATGTATATTTGCAGCGTGCGCCTGACAAGGCCACTGATAACAAAAGAGAATTAGGCTTAAGCGCCTTTCTCCCGACATAATTGCAATTGCTGATCGGACACCACCGGTTTATGGGCGGCAAACAGCCAATCCGCCCCGGTGCAGTGCCCATCGAACCGGTACGGCTTTCCCTCTTCAAAATCGGAGTTTCGCCCATGAAAATCGACCGCTTCGATCACCTCGTCCTCACAGTGACCTCGATAGAGACGACCTGCCGCTTTTATTCGGAGGTATTGGGCATGGACGTGATTGACTTTGCAGGCGGACGCAAGGCGCTGCGTTTCGGAAGTCAGAAGATCAATCTTCACCAGCGCGGCCGGGAATTCGAACCCAAAGCCGAAAATCCCACGCCAGGGAGCGCGGATTTCTGCCTTGTCTCCAAAGTCCCGCTTGAAACAGTCATCCGGCATATCACCGCCTGCGGCGTCGCAATCGAAGACGGCCCCGTCGCCCGCACCGGCGCAACCGGCCCGATCACATCAATCTACCTGCGCGACCCGGATGAGAACCTGGTGGAAATAGCGGTTTATGGCTGAATGCGATGGTGTGCTGCCCCGTTAACAAGGTTCGCCAGTCTTTTGACAGCGGAGAGCAACGGCTTTTGATCTCCGACCCAGAACCAATGATCGTCTCCTTCAAGTTCAACAAAGTCCGCGCCTGGTATGTTGCTTGCCAGGTAACGGCCGGCCTCGACGCGGACTGCCCGGTCGCCCAGACGGTGGAGCACTATGGTCGGAACTGAAACGTCCGGAAGCAGCGCGCGCACATCGCTGTCCCGCAGCGACTCAATGACAGCTTTGACGGTCCCCGGACTCGCTGCGCCGCGTAAAAGGCCCGCCCACCAGTTTTCAGCCTGCTTGTCGCCAACGAGAGTCGGCGCAAAGGTTGCCAGTTCGGCCGGGCCTCCCCAATTCGCCAGCAGTCGGCGGACCCAGAGTGCGTATTGATCCCTGCTCAGTGCATAGGGATAATCCGGTTCGGCGCACCCTTTGGCGAGAGCCCCCCAGAGCAGCATACCGGATATCCTGCCCGGAAAATCGCGGGCCATACGGACACAGCTCGGACCGCCCTCGGATGCTCCGAACAATATCACTTTCCGGCTTTTTACCACTGTAATGACCGCACGGATATCACGGGCGGTGGCGCGTTCGGTCGGCGGGTCTCCGACCCGGTCCGACAGACCGACACCCCGACGATCGAACAGAACCACCCTCCCGATGCACGATATGGCCTGGAGACATCCGCGGCAACGCGGGTCATCCCACACCCGTTCCACATGCGTAACGAAGCCCGGTACGAGCACAATGTCCAGGTCGCCTTTCCCGATCGTCCGATAGGCAAGGTGAAGACCGTCGACTTCCGTGAACGCAATTTCCGACGCCTCAGACTGCTCTTCACGCTGACCGCTGTTCAGCAGTTCGACGGTTGTCCGCTCAGGAACAACACCCAACTCTTTTTGAAGAAGGCCGGCGCAGGCGTCGAACTGGCGCTGCGCTGCGGCGCGATCGCCGATCGCCAGGTGCGCGGCAATCACCTGGCGGTGCGCACTTTCGCGGAGCGGCTCAACTTCCACCAGCCGCCGTCCATAGATCAACGCAGAATGAGGATCGAACGAACCCGTAAACTTTTCAATCAGTAACTCCAGGGCCCGAATGTAACGGCTTCTGAGTGCTTCCCGGCGAAAGAACACCCATTCATCCAGTTCCGCACTGGGCGACAGCGACATTCCGCCAAGAAAGTCTCCCCGATATAACTCCACGGCTTTGCCAAGGTCTTCATTCTTGCATGCTTCGATAAAAAGCCTGGAATCGATCTCAATGGCGTGTTCTTCGTTCCACCGCAGCGCAACCCGATCCGCGTCTATCAGATCCACTCCGGTTATTGTGCGGATCCTGTGCAGCAACCGCCTTAGACGCGCTGCTGACGTCACACTGTCTGCCTCGGGCCAAAGCAGGGTTGCCGCAGCTTCTCTGGACAAAACCGCACTGTTTTCCGCAAGCAAAGCAAAGAGTGCCCACGCGCTGCGCAACGTGACCGCAACCGGCTGATCATCAATCTGCAGTCGCGGAAAACCCAAAAAGAAGAAATCGATACGAGACATTACCAATCTTTTTTATCCGGGCCCTGCCGAGGGACGCTGAGGGGACGGCGCTCCGCTATTCCAGACTCAATATCAGCAAATTTGCATCGTCACGGGTAGCGGAAGGAACAGAGTTTGGTCAACGTAGATGCTAAATTGTCCCAAGACGTCACGTGCGTGAACGCGGTGGACGGGACGTCGATCGCCTACGAGGACTTAGGTTCGGGCGATCCCGTAATTCTACTTCACGGACTGACCGAAACGGGTGAATCATGGCACGACGCCGGTTATGTCGATCGGCTCCTTTCGCTCGGATCGCGCACCATTGTGATCGATTGCCGCGGCCATGGACGAAGCGGCAAGCCGGTAGAACCCAGGGCATACTCCGGATTTCTCATCGCCCGGGATATTGCTGCTGTAATGGATGCGGCAGGGATCGGGCGAGCAACGCTGATGGGGTACTCGATGGGCGCCATGTCGGCACTCGCCATGGCGCTCCACTTCCCGAACCGCATCCAGGCCGTCATACTGAACGGTGCACATCCGTTCGCAGAAGACCTGGAACCGTTCAGAAGCATTTTTTCCGAAGATCCGGCAAAGTGGCTTGCGCATCTTGAAGGCCTTGCGCCGTTTTTGCCTGACACAGCGAAAAAGCGCATCCTTTCAGCCAACCTCCTGGCAATCCGGGCCTGTATTGCAAAAAACCGGCCGGACATTTCCGTTGACTTTGCCAGGCTTGGAATTCCGACACTTGCAATTGGCGGAGAGTTGGACCCCCGCATCGACCCGATCCGTCGTTTCGGCGAAATGGACAACGTGCGGACAATCGTGCTGCAGGATTGCAACCATGTGACGGCTTTTCTCGCAACAGACCTCGTGATGGCAGGTGTAAGTGAATTCGTTCAGGACATCTGCGAGGACAGCAAGCCGAGAGATCTCCGGTAATGTGTGCCTTCTGCTTTCGCCTCTACGATCGCTATCTTGGATCGCGTCTTGTTCACTATGGATGCGCGCTGCGTCCCTTCTCTGCTGCGCGACAGCATGTCATTCCATGCGCGAAAGGCACTGTTGTTGAAATTGGCTTTGGCTCGGGGCTTAACCTCTCTCACTATGATCCGGCTAAGGTTGACGCGCTCGTTGCTGTCGACCCTGATATTGGCGCCCTGGCGCATGGGCTGCGCCGGTCTGCCGGCACGCCGCACACCATACAAACGCTGACGGTCACCGGTGAATGCATTCCGCTTCACGACAATTATGCGGACAGCATTGTCATAACCTACGCCCTGTGCACAATTCCCGAACCGGCGGCTGCGCTTGCGGAAGCAAAGCGTATTCTCAAGGAAGGTGGCCGTTTGTTTTTCGCCGAACACGGGCGCGCCGATACGGCCTGGGACTCCGGCTGGAGACGGCGTGCAAACAGGGCCTGGGGTGTGCTTGCAAAAGGCTGTCACCTGAACAGAAATCCGCTGGCATTCATTCGGGGTGCCGGTTTCGAACTCAAGAACATCCAAACTGAGCCATTCCCGCCATTCCTTCGACATCTGGGGCAACACTATTCAGGTTTCGCCGTCAACACGCGCGAAGAAAGGGACAGGAAGAACCGAGGGACTGCCGCACCACGCGCATCCGATTGAAAATGACACAGATTATTCGGAGCTTTTCCCGAGTCACGCATCGGGTCGACCGAGCATTTTTTATATCAGGCCATGCATCTCTGCGAAGGGATCCCGAGTACTGTCTTCCTGCCAATGATATTCGCAGACCCGGGCCACCTGCACCGCAACATCCCTGCCGTGCATCCTGGCGATAGCGCCAAGCGCCATATCCATCCCCGCCGACACTCCGGAAGAGGTAAAGAAGGGTCCGTCTTCCACCCAGCGCGCGCTCCGCTGCCATTGCACGCCGGGACCCTGCTCCGCCACCCAGTCAAATGCTGCCTTGTTGGTGGTTGCCCGATATCCGTCCAATATGCCCGCCTTGGCCAGCAAGGCACTTCCCGTGCACACGCTGACGGTATATTCCGCCTTCCTCGACGTCTCGGCGATCCAAGTCAGCAGCGCAGCGTTGGTCACTTCGGATCTGGTTCCCGCACCCCCCGGAACAAAAACAATATCGTAATGGGCGGGCTCTGATATCACCCGGCTCGCATGGGCCGCGACGCTCTGGTTGCTTTTGACCGGCCCTTTCTGTTCAGCAACCAGATGAAGATCGTACCGGTCCTGCATCAGTCCGAACATCTCCAACGGACCGAACACATCCAGCAACTCAAATCCGGGGAAAATCAGTGCTCCGATACTCCGCATTGCAATTGCACCCCGGCAAATGAGTGAGTGTTCAAATTCAGCGACGAATGGCGGCATTTCAAAGCCGCCGCCCTATATTGTCGTTATCCACCGTCATCAGGGCAAAGACAATGAGCAAACAACGACATCCCTCCCGGCGCCGCGCGATTGGGCAGTTGGCGGTTCTTGGCACGGCTGTCTTTCTGCCGACCCCGCTGGCAGCGCGGACTGCAACGCCGCGCCAGGCGGAAGGCCCGTTTTATCCGCATCAAACCATGCGGTTTGCCGATCAGGACAATGATCTTGTGAAAGTCGCCGGCGCGGTGCGTGAAGCGGGCGGCGAGATTGTCGTTCTTACGGGTCGTGTCTTTGCGCCCGACGGGTCTCCGGCGGCGGGCGCGCGGGTTGAAATCTGGCAGGTCGATGTCAATGGCCGGTATCTGCACACCGGCGAGCGCGGCCGGCGCCCGCGGGATCCGAATTTCCAGGGTTTCGGTTTTGCCGTTACCGACAATGAAGGCCGCTATCGTTTTCGCACCATCAAACCCGTCGCCTATCCCGGCCGTACGCCGCATATTCATGTGAAAGTGGTCCACGACACTCGGGAACTGACGAGCCAGTTCTACATTGACGGTCATCCGCAAAATGAGCGGGACAGTCTGTGGCGGAGATTGAACCGCGAGGAACGGGCAGCGGTGGCCATGCGGTTCACCCCCGGGACAGATGGCGAAGAAGCGTCGGTTGATATCCGGCTGTAAAACTCTCCATTGGGACCCTATGATGATGCTCATCTCGTCCGCGTGGGCAAACGGATTTAACCGGCGGATCTAACGGGCGGATTTGACAGGCCGAGAAACCGGTTCATAATCAGATCCGATGCCCGACACCCTCGATATTCAACCGGCTGATCCCGCAAAGCCTCAGATACAGTCGCTGATTGAAGCACAGAGTGCGCATGGAAACGCGCACTATCCTGCAGAAAGCAACCATCATCTGACGACCGACGATTATCTGAAACAGGATATCAGACTTTTTGCCGCGTGGCTGGGCGGCGAGTGCGTCGGCATCGCGGCTCTGAAGACACTGAATACCAACGCGGCCGAGTTGAAATCCATGCACGTTCTGCCTCAAGCCCGCGGAACCGGCGTCGGTGCAAAACTTCTTGACCATGTCATCGGGGAAGCACGACGTCAGGGATTGTCCGACCTCTATCTTGAGACGGGAAGCCGCGAGGCATCAACTGCCGCTCGAAAGCTCTACGAGAAATTTGAATTTGTTTATTGCCCGCCATTTGGTGATTACAAGGAAGATGTTGAAAGCGTTTTCATGCTGCGAGCTCTTACACAGCGGTGAAGGTGAATGACAGCGGCGGTCACGGCCCCCTTGGAGCAGAACCGATATGCGCCGCCGTCAGGCATTCCAGAAATCTCTGGGTTTTTCGGTTAACTTCCGGTTTTTTGCGGGTTATGGCGCCAAAAGTCGTTGAATAGCTGGTTTCGTCGGGGCAAATCGGCCAGACTTTGCCCTTGGCCAAAAGGGTGCCGGCGACATGGTCCGCAAGGTAGCCGATGTAACGGCCGGACTGAACGAGCAAGACCAGCGCCTCCTCCTCTCTCACACGGGCAGACCGTTTCAGACCCAGGTTACGGCTGGCACTCATATTCGGCGAATTGAAGCTGTAGCCGGCATATTTATGGGAACCAAGGTCCACGTCTTCTATTCGGCGCTCAGGTGCCGAACCGTAAAGCGCGTGGTTTTCACCGCAATAGAGCGACATTCGTTCTTCATAAAGGGGCACATATTGCAGCGACTGGGATTGCCGGAAAATCGGTGTGATCGCCAGTTCAAGCGCTCCGTCGGTTACGCGGGATTCAAGCGCGCTGGGGGTATCGAGCACGACCTCAAGAAAAACATCCGGTGCCATATCGGAGAAGAGCCGGATCGCCTCGTGCAGATGTGCCTGCGGATTTGTGCTTGACTGGTCGAAAATCCCGATCCGCAGCGTGCCGGACAGATGGGTATGGACATCGTCGATTTCGCTTCGAAAATTATCGATATTCAAGAGCAGCCGTCGCGTGGCCTCCAGCACCTGCTCGCCTTCGGTCGTCAGCGAAAATCCTGACGGTCCGCGATTGCACAGTTTAAGGCCGATCCGCAGTTCAAGGTCGGCAATATGTTTGGAAATCGTGGAGCGGCCGATGTTCAGTTCCAGCTCGGACGCCGCGAACCCGCCGCACTCAGTGACCGTGACGAAAATGCGGAGAAGGCGGATATCGACATCGCCCAGTGCCGAAATAAGCGCGCGTTTCACCATACCAAAGTTTCCTCCGATGGAAACTTTAGCTGCATATGTTCTGTATTATCAAACGATTTGATTGCGCTAATATGGTCAGGCTGCCGCATGTGTCAACGGAGGAAGTCCGATGGTCACACCATCGCGTCACGTGCGGTCGGGGGAAACAGAGGAAGAAGCGAGAAATTAATGTCAATAAAACCACCCTTGATGGATCTGCCCATCAAGACCGCTGATAGCGGTTTCTATGCGGGGTTCAGCAAAAGCGTTGCTGTGATCTCCAAAATCATCGTTGCTGTGCTCGTGATCTGGGCGGTCGTGTTCCCGGAACAGGCCGGTAAGGTCCTGAATGCGATCAACAGCTTCATTCTTGCAAACACGGCTTATTGGTATATCTGGATTGTTGCGCTTTTCGTGCTGCTTTGCATTGGTCTGGCGATCTGGCCGGCAGCCGGACGGTTGCGGCTCGGTGTTGAGGGAGACCGGCCGGAATTTTCAAATTTCTCATGGTTTTCGATGATGTTCGGTGCCGGTATCGGCGTAGGCATGTTGACATGGGCGGTCGCAGAACCCGTTTATCACTTCGGCAACAATCCCGAAGTCATTCAGGGCCTCGTCGAAGGCTCGTCAGAGGAGAACATCCGCAACGCCTATAAATGGTCGTTCCTGCATTGGGGTCTGGGAGCCTGGGCCTGCTATGCAATTGCCGGCCTTTCGCTTGGTTTCTTCTGCTACCGGCGCGGTTTGCCACTGACCATGCGCTCGTCTTTGACGCCCATTTTCGGCAAGTCTCTGTCCGGTCCCGTCGGTCATGTGGTCGACATCGTTGCCGTGGTCGCAACCATCCTCGGAGTTGCTCAGACACTCGGCTTCGGCGTTGAACAGTTTGTCGCCGGGCTCACTCGGATCGGCATTGGCGGTCTGACCAACGAAGCCGGAACCGCCAACACCTGGGGCATCATCGTCGCTATCCTGGTGATCATGGGCGCCTCCACCATGTCGGCGCTGTCCGGTGTCGGCAAAGGTATCAAGTGGCTCTCGAACCTCAATATGGGCCTGTCGATCTTCCTTCTGTCCTTCTTCCTGATCTTCGGCTCGACCTTCTTCGGGCTGAAGGCGCTGGTGCTGGGCCTTTGGGATTACCTGGTTGCCATGCCCGAGATGATGTTCCGCGTCTGGAGATCCGATGGCGTTGACGGTTCAATTGCCACCAAACTCGAAGGCTGGCAGGGCGGCTGGTCCGTTTTCTACTGGGCTTGGTGGGTTGCGTTTGCGCCGTTCGTGGGTCTGTTCCTGGCACGCATCTCCAAAGGGCGCACAATCCGTGAGTTCGTCCTGGGCGCCATGATCGTCCCCTCGCTGATGTGCTTCATCTGGTTCACATGGGCAGGCGGCACAGCCATCGATCTGGAACTGAACGGTACAGCCAATGGCGTCATCGCCTCGGCGCCTGACGGCGACAAGATCTTTGCCATGGTCCAGCACATGTTGAATGCCGCGCTGGGCTGGATCATGTCTGTTATCATTGTGGTTCTTCTGATGACATATCTCGTCACCACAGCTGACTCAGCAGTTCTGATCGTGAACACGATCAATGCCGCTGGCGATGAAGGACCCAAGGCACGGCCGCACATCTACTTCTGGGGCATTGCACTGGGGGGCGTGGTCGCCGCGCTGTTGATTGCCGGCGGGCATAAGGCGATCCAGACCGCTATGGTCATAGGTGCTTTCCCCTTCTCCGTTGTGATGGTTCTGCAATGTATTGCGCTGGTAAAAGCGATCTGGCGCGACAGCCACCGCGAAAAAGTCGGCGTTGCGACCACAAACGAGGAGACGGATGCCGTCGCCGAGCCGGCCCAGTAAAAACGGAGTATGCCGCGCGTTTCCCGAAACGCGCGGCATACTTCTTTCCTGACCGTACTTTCGAATGACAGTATCCGTGCCGCATTGCCCGTCATCCGGGGGGCACCTGCTGAACCATCAGTTCAATTTCTGAACAAGCTCCAGGGTCACACCTTCCGGCCCCCAGATAAAAGCCATCTTATAGTCGCGGAACTCCATAGCCTTATTGCGCATTTTCACGCCGGCAGCCGTTAGCTTTTCAAGGGTTGCATCCAGGTCTTCGACAGCAAAACACAGATGATTGTACCCGATTGTCGTCAGGTCTCTCACATGCTCGTTTTGCGTCGGAGCGGGCTTGATGTATCTCAGAAGCTGAATGTCGAAATACGGATCACACCCCTTGAGCACCATCGTTACATGCTCTGCCTCGATGCCCGGAACGTCCAGATAGTCTTCCATAACCGGACCGGAGATAATTTTCCTCTCCGTCTCTTCAAATCCAAGGAGCGACAGAAATTCCTTGGCCGGCTCGACTTCGTTGACAGCAATTGTCATATGATTTGGATAAAGAACCATCGGTTTGCTCCGCAATAATCAAAGTTTCATTAACTGACCTTATCAGCGTCAGGATACGCTCCAGCTGCCATCAGCACCGACAGCCGGGAAAACCATCAACAGCATTTGGACAAACCAATTCCTGTCTCGGAAAGCCCATATTGTAGCGGCCGAATTCCGCGAAGAAGCCGCCATTGGCCCAGCACCATTTCCCGTCGCCCAGCACACTGTTCGAAGCATCGCAGGATCGACCCAGATAGAGCGTTTCCCTTTCACGGGTTACATAAGAGCCTGCTCCCGCTTCATGGAAGCGGGAAACAGGATATTGCGACCGCAAGACGTAGCCGGATTTGTTACAGCTCACCGACCAACTGTGATTGCTGCTGACATAATCATAGCCTTGAGCAATCGAATAAAAAGGAAACAAAATTGCCAAAGCGATTGATATTGCGAGAATTTTTAGTTGCGGCGGCATCTCTGAAGCTCTTGTTCTGCATTTGCGAATAAGATCCTCGAACAATAAACCCGACCGCTGGGAACCACAAACGCCGACGCTCGCTCAAGCGACAGAGCCGGTTCAAGCTCAGCGCCCGGCAAGCGCAGCAGCCGGTGCCGCCGGATGAGACACAAATCATCATTTGTGATAAAATCGGATCAAAACTCATAAAATTTCGGATTAACAGATCACGCTTAGGCTTCAGGATGCGCCCATGCCCCGTCAATCCTCCGGGAAGGACCTTAGCCTCAAATGGCTGGAATTGTTTCAGATTTGTGCCCGGAAAGGATCGCTGCAGGCCGCCTCCCGGGAAACCGGCCTGACTGTCAGCACGATCTCTCATCATCTGCGCAGCCTTGAGGACCACCTGGGCGTTGAGTTGTTCAATCACAACCGGCGACCGATGGTGCTGACTCCGAAAGGACGGGTGTTTTTACGAAATATCGACGATGCGCTGCATGCCATTCGCCGGGCGAAAGCCGAAGCCTCGGCGGGCAACATAGCCGAAGCAAGCTATCTGCGGCTCGGCACCATCGAGGACTTTGACAGCGATATCGTGCCGGAACTGGCCGTGTATCTTACGAAGGCAATGCCGCGCTGCGACTTCCTTATTCAAACCGAAACCAGCCACGCTCTTATTGAGATGCTCAGAAATCGACATCTGGACCTTGGCATTGCTGCGAGCCCGCCTGAGCGCCTCCGGGATCTGATCGATCGCCCCCTGTTGCGCGATCCGTTCGTCGTCGTCATTCCCCGGTCGCCGGAAAGATCTCTTTCGGACATTTTCGAAGGGCGCACAAAGCTTCCGTTTTTGCGGTTCTCCGGCAATCTGATCATTGCCCGTCAGATCGAGGCGCAACTTCGAAGAACAGGCGTGACGCCTCCGCACTCATTCGAATGCAGCAACAATCAGACC
Organism: Stappiaceae bacterium; assembly: GCA_965275915.1. Classification (GTDB taxonomy): domain Bacteria; phylum Pseudomonadota; class Alphaproteobacteria; order Rhizobiales; family Stappiaceae; genus JBDWFY01. Next base: position 1,278,938 of record CBDHYI010000008.1, on the reverse strand, counting down.
CTCATGGCGATGGTCGCATCCGGTGCGGGATGGACGATTACGACACCGATGCTGTTCTCGCGAGCGAAGAGATTCCAGTCCAGAATTCAGATGCATCGCTTCCCGGGAAAGAGTTTTTCCCGGGAACTGGCCATCGTCACAACACCGGACTGTTCCCGATCCGTAGTGGACCTGATCGACAGGAAAACTCGCTCGCTCATTGATGAACACGCGGTGAGGCCGCTGATTGAAAACGCGCCCTGGCTTAAAGACAGTTTCCTGCTGATGGATTGAGCTTGGTCGAATACCACGCTCACACCGGATTCAGGATATTGAACCGAGCACGAATGTCCGTGTCCTGCCGCTCCGATAAATAGGATGGATGGTGGCTGTCCAGAATTTCACCGACACGCAGGCGGGCTCTGGACCAGGCATCCAGAGCTCCATTCCGGGCCCAGGTCCTTGGCTCGTCCCGATCGGCAAGCGAAGGGTAGAAATAGTCCCGTTCCATCGCCAGATAGGTATGCTGACCGCCCAGGAAATGCCCCTCCCCCAGCACTGCGTTCACAATTGCATCGAAGCCCAGGTTCTCATCCGTCACCTCGATCCCGCGCAGCGTGCGATAGCTCATGGAGTGCATCTCGTCGTCCAGCAGAAAGGCTTCAAAACTGGCCCCCAGGAGCGACGCCGTCATGCCGGAGCTCTCATAGATCAGATTTCCTCCTGCCAGTGCGGCCGCCAGGGACGTGATGCCTTTCTCCGATCCATATTGCGCATCGATGGCTTTCGCATCCGTCATTGAACTGGCAACGCCGGACGGCAGACGGAGCCAGTTGGACAATTGCGCTGACGCGGCATTGAGCACGGCAGTTTCACCGCCGCCGCCGGAAAAGGCACCTGTGCGCAGGTCAATCACAAGCGGCCAGTTGGAGAACACCATCGGAAATCCCGGCTGAATGGCGTGCACCATAACCAGGCTCGCCAGTGTCTCGGCCAGGGACTGTGCCAGGAACCCCGCCAGCGTCGCCGGCGCGGTGGCACCTGCCTGTGCCGCGGTGATGCAGGAAATCGGGATATTGTGCCTGATGCACTCATAGACAACATCCACAGCATCTTCGCCATAACGCATCGGCGAGATCACCGGGCTGATATGGGCCTTCATGAAAGGCCGCCGGGAAAACTCTCCGGGGCCTCCGGCAACAATATCCAGCATCTCGACAACCGGTGCGATGTGGCCTGCCAGCGTGAACGATGTGGCCGTGGGCTTGGTGGTGTTCCTGATCAGCGCGTAGGCCGTGTTCATATCCAGATCAAGATTATCCGGAACGTCCGTTGCCACACAGCAGCGTGTGAACCAGCTGATATTGGCGAGCGTGTCCTGAAGCCGCGTAAAATCATGAAGGTCTTGCAGCGTCGAAGGGCGGTAAAGCCGCGTCTCCCGGTCCAGCGTCTGCACCGCCGCACCGCCGGTTCCGAAATAAACGCGATTTCCGCCGACTTCGATTGACCGGCTTTCGTCGCGTCCGTGCAGCACAAAAGTCTTAGCCGCCTGGTCTACAGCCCTCTCGACAAGATCAGGCGGAAACGCGATCCGACCCGCGTCTGTGGTCAGAGCGCCGATTTTAAGCAGATCCTCCCGAAGACGGTGAGGCACGTCTCCCATGCCCAGTTTTTCAAGCAGATCCAGTGCCGTCCCGTAAATCTTCTGAATTTCCTGCTCGGTCAAAGGCCTGTAGGAGCCGCCGATCTGCCCGGGAGGGCACGGATCCATAACCGGTTTTGCGGCACGCCGGGCGAGCCTTTCGCGGCGTCCGCCCCTTTTGTGTCTCTGACCGTCCATCAGGGAGTCCTTTGCTTACACAGGAGTGGCGGTTTGCCATTTGCGAAACACCGAATATAAAAGAATTTAAATCGAAATATTCAAATCTGTTTTCCTAATTTTTCGAAATAATGAACTTCCTGTTGCCGACGGACAGGACAATGCCCAAGGTACGCGCGGGTTTTCGGAGACAAAGTCATGAAATCGCGCACCAGGGTTGTGGTTATCGGCGGCGGCATCGCGGGATGTTCCACCCTTTATCATCTGACGCAGGAAGGCTGGAACGATGTCGTTCTCGTCGAGCGCAACGAATTGACCAGCGGCACGACCTGGCACTCGGCGGCGCAGGTTACGAATTTCGGCATGAACCAGACAATGGTCGGGCTTAAGACCCATTCCATAAATCTCTACAAGGAATTGGCCGACGACCCCGACTATCCGATCAATTATCACCACGGGGACGGCGGCATCCGGCTCGCCAACACCGAAGCGCAGATGCAGGGTTACCGTCACTTTGCGTCGATGGCGCGGGGTATGGACGTGCATTTCGAGATTATCGATGCCGGAGAGTGCGCACGGCGCCACCCTTTGATTTCAACGGAAAATCTGCTCGGCGGGTTATGGGACCCGCTTGACGGCGATATCGACCCGGCCCAGCTGTGCCAGGCGCTGGCGAGGCGGGCGCGCAACGCCGGTGCGAAAGTCTATCGCAACACGCCGGTGACGGCGCTGACCCAGCATAAGGACGACACCTGGACCGTACACACCGAACGCGGCGATATCGACTGCGATATCGTGGTGAATGCGTGCGGCTACCGGGTTAATGAGGTCGGCGCCATGATGGGCGTGCACCATCCGGTCGCCTCGATGGAGCATCAGTACTTCCTGACCGGGGAGATCGCCGCGATCAGGGACGCAGGCCATCGCATGCCGCTGCTCCGCTGTCCGATTTCCGACTATTATTGCCGCCAGGAAAAGTACGGGCTTCTGCTCGGGTTTTACGAGCAGGATTGCAAGACATGGGGCATGGATGGGATCGACCCAAACTTCGTCAATGCGCTGTGTCCGGACGATCTGGACCGGGTGACCGATGTGCTGGAAGGCGCCTTCATGCGCATGCCGGCCCTGATGGACGCAGGGATCCACTCCATCGTGAACGGCCCAATCACCTATACGATTGACGGCGCGCCTCTGGTCGGGCCGATACCGGGCAAACGGAATGCCTTTTGCATTATCGGGTTGCGCGCGGGATTGGGCGAAGGCGGCGGCCACGGCTGGCTGCTGGCTCAGCAGATTGTCCATGGCGAGGCCTGCTACGACACCTGGTGCATCGATCCACGCCGGTTTACCGGCCATGCAAACGTTGAGCTGACCGCTCTCAAGGCGATTGAAGATTATCAGAACGAATTCCGTTTCCACTTCCCACACGAACATCGTCCGGCAGGGCGCCCGGCAAAGACCACGCCGCTGACCCCGGTTCTGGCCGCCGAGGGCGCGGAATTCGCGGTCGTGAACGGCTGGGAACGGATGGATTATATAAAGCCCGCACCGGACTTTCATCCCACCCACAGTTTCAATTTCGACGAGACATTCGATGTCGTTGCGGCCGAAGTAAAAAATGTTCAGGAAAATGTCGGGCTGTGTGAGGTCAGCGGCTTTAACAGGTTTGAGATCACCGGGGCCGACCGCCACGCGTTTCTCACCCGGATGTTCTGCGGCCCTGTCACGAAACGTACCGGCCGGGTCGGCCTCGGATATTTGCTGAACGAACACGGCATGATCAAAGGCGAAGCAACCGTTGCAAACCTGCCGGCAAGCGATCGCGGCCCGGAGCGGATCTGGTACGGATCGGCCGCCGCTGCTGAATACCACGATATGGACTGGCTGACGGCCCATATCGGCGCGGACGAAGATGTCCGGATCCGCAGCCTGACCAACGAGCATACCATCTTGGTCCTCGCCGGCCCCAAAGCCAGGGACGTGCTCTCGGCCAGCGCGCGCGGTGACTGGTCGCATGAGGCTTTTCCCTGGCTGAGCGTCCGCGAATGCTTCATCGGCTTCGCACCGGCGGTGGTTATGGGCATCAGCTTTTCAGGAGAACTGGCCTATGAGATTCATGTCCCCAACGCTTCGCTCTACGCCGCCTACCTCAACCTGCGCAAGGCGGGTGAGACACACGGTCTGAAACTGTTCGGAGCCAGAGCCGTTGACTCCATGCGAATGGAAAAAGGATTCCTGCATTGGAAAGCCGATCTCATCACCGAGTACGACCCGTTCGAAACGGCGCTTGACCGTTTCGTGAAACCGGACAAACCGGCATTCATCGGCAAGAATGCACTCCTGAGACGCCGCGCCGACGGCCCGGCCAGACAGCTCGTAACGCTGAAGATCGACGCAACCAACGCACCTGCTCATGGCGGCGCAGCCCTGATGGAGGGCGACACGGTCGTTGGTACGGTAACGTCCGGTGACTGGGGGCACAGGGTCGGCATGAACCTGGCCTATGCGTTCGTCGTGCCTGATTTCGCAGCCATCGGCAGCACAATGGTGCTGGACTCCTGCGGAGAACACATCAAGGCGGAAGTGATTGCACCCTGTCCCTACGATCCTGAGTTTACCAGGATGCGCAGCTGATTTCAGCGCGGCGAAAGCGGTCGGATCGGACAATTGCTGCATTCAATTTCTTCTCTTGCGAACTTGGGAACAGACAGCGAAACTGTTGCGGCGCTCCGCACGCCCAGTCTCCTTTGAACCATGAAATGTCCCGAAGAAGACGGTTTTCCCCGGGGAAACCTCCCGTCCTTCCGCACGCCATTCAGTGGCCCGCAGTGTCACAAAAATTCGTGAAAAGACGTCAGGCTGAAGTTATTGGCACAGCGGAAAAACAGTATTACTTGGCAATTGCTGAGACAGTCCTAATTACCGGATAGAGGTTGGTTGAGTTTGATGCTGAAACTGATTGAAAAACCGACACCGAGCGCGCGAAAAAAGGTTGTTATTGTCGGAGCCGGATTCGGCGGGCTGGCCGCGGCCAAACGGCTCGCCAAGGCCGATGTCGATGTGACTCTGATCGACCGGCGCAACTATCACCTTTTTCAGCCCCTGTTGTATCAGGTCGCCACGGCGGATCTGTCGCCGGCTCATGTGGCCTGGCCGATCCGCAGCATTTTTGCCAAACAGACCAACGTTACGGTTGCGCTGTGCGAGGTGCAGGATATCGATCTGGAAACGAAGCAGGTTATCGGTGACTCCGGTACTTTTCCCTATGATTACCTCATCATCGCAAACGGGTCGCATCACTCCTATTTCGGCAACGACCAATGGCAGGGCGCCGCACCGGGGCTAAAACGGATTATTGATGCGACGGAAATTCGCAAGCGGGTCCTGATGGCGTTTGAGCGGGCCGAGATTGCCAGGACCGAGGCTGCCCAGCACCGCGAACTGACATTCATTATTGTAGGCGGCGGGCCGACCGGTGTGGAAATGGCCGGCGCCATTGCGGAATTGGCGCGGTTTACGCTCGCCAGTGATTTTCGAAATATCTCCTCCCGGGATGCACGGATCATGCTGGTTGAAGCCGGCGATACATTGTTGCGCGGCTTCCCGGAAAAACTGCGCAATCACGCCAAACAGACGCTGGAAAAGCTTGGTGTGGATGTGGCGCTGAACGCACGCGTCATCGATATTGATGAGAACGGAGTGACGCTTGACGATGAACCTGTGCCAGCGGCGACCGTGATCTGGGGAGCGGGTGTTGAGGTAAAAAACGCCAGGCGATGGCTGAATTGCGAGACCGACCGCAGCGGTCGGATCCCTGTTGAAGCCGACCTGTCCGTTACCGGGCATCCGGATGTATTCGTGATCGGCGATGCCGCTAAGGTCCCCTGGAAGAACGATCAGGATGTCCCGGGCATTGCGCCCGCCGCAAAGCAGATGGGTAAATATGTCGGCACACTTATCAGCAAAAAACTGTCCGGGAAACGTGCCCCCTCACCGTTCAGATACCGACATCTGGGCAACCTGGCGACCATTGGCCGCCACTCGGCGGTGATAGACCTTGGCCGGGTGCACCTGTCGGGCTTTATCGCCTGGTGGATCTGGGGCGTCGCCCATATCTATTTCCTCATCGGCGTGCGCTCGCCACTGCTTGTGGCCGCCAACTGGTTATGGTCCTATCTCACTTACTCGAAAGGCGCACGGCTGATCACGCATCTGCGTCCGAGCGACCTGTCAAAGTCGGAGCCCCATCCCGGCAACGGCAAGGTGGACCTTAAAAAGTCCGCATAACCTGCCTGAGCCTAATCAAGCTCTTTGAGAAATGCCTCGACGAGATCAGCGAGATTGCCGCCGGCCAACCCCATGAAGATATCGAACTGGTTGGCCCCTGATCCTCCACCGGCCAGGTCTGACAGGGCCCGAAAGGCTAAAAACGGCACCCCGTTCGCATCGGCCACCTGAGCGATTGCAGCGGTTTCCATATCCAGAACACGCGCATTAAAAGTCGTGTGCGTCCACTCGCGGAACTCGGCGTTGTCAACAAACGCAGTTCCGGTAACGCCGCCGCCGCCAATATGGATTTCAGGCGAATGGTCGAGTTTCTGGCCTTTGGCATCGGTATCCGAAAGTTTGAGTTTGCTTGCAGCGGCTTCTGCCGCAGCAAGGAACTTGGCGTCGGCGGGGAACCAGAAGCGGCTTTTCCCATGGCCCGCGAGTTCCTCGAAAATTCCGATATTAATCGTATACATCATCCCGTAGTTCGGGAATTCGGAAGACAGAAACGGTGGAAGCTCGTACCCGTCATCCGTTTTGCGCGCATAGGCCATTTCCAGATATTGACCCCATTGCACAGGGATCGCGATATCGCCAATGGACAGACCGGGATCAGCTCCGCCAGCCACGCCTGAAACGACGATTCCTTCAATCTCGAAATGATCAAGAGCAAGCTGGGTGGTCATTGCGGCATTCACCATGGAGACGCCGGAGGAAAAAACCACCACAGGTTTGCCGGAAAGCTCTCCTGTAACGAACTCCCTGTTTATGAGTTCATATGTTTTGGGATTCTGGAGCCGGCCGCGAAGAACTTCGATTTCCGGCTCGAACGCGGATATAAGGGCCATTCTCGGTACTGTGTCGAGCGGCTGAGCAGATGCCATGCCACTGATCGCGGTAAAAACCGCCGCCCAAAAAGATGTCTTCATTGCATATATTCCAAGTGCTTGATCCGGCTGATGATAACATCCGCCTTTTGCTCCGGGAGATATGATTGGCCAAACTCGAATTCAAGTGGGATAATCGCGCCTCCGGGCCCGACCCGGACAGCGGTTCCGAGAGTGATGGTTGTGTTCGAATGCGGTTATTTTGGTCTTTGAACGGCAATACTCATACCTTCGCCACGCACCGGCAAGGTCCGCAAAGTGGAAGCAGTCTCGATGCGCATGAACCGAGCCCAGCATGAAATTCATCAATCCTTTGCCGTTCGTTGCCGATATCGCACGCTCAAAGCGATTTTACAGCAGCGTCATGGGCCTTACGATCGTTCAGGACCATGGAAATTTCGTTCAGTTTGACGACGGGTTTGCGTTGCATGACGGCGCTGCACTTCATGAAACCATCTTCGGCGAAAAACAGGACACCCCTCCCCCGTACGGCCGGAAAAACCTCGTCCTGTATTTCGAGGTTGAAGACATTGAGACAGTCTTCAGCCACGTGTCCGGCCAGGTTGAGTTGATTCATCCGGTACAGCGGCAGTTATGGGGGCAGCGAGTTTTCAGATTCTATGATCCGGACCGGCATATTATTGAAATCGGCGAACCTCAGGCGTTGGCGGTCTGCAGGAACAATCGGCTTGACCATCGGTTGAAGCCTGACTAGATTTCCGTAGTCCAACCGGGCGCGGCCATGCGCCCCAACCAAGAGAGGGTCGGATGTACTTCACGCGATACCACGTCCGTGGCCCTGTCCTTGCCCCGCAAATGCGTTTGTGGGGCTGATCGAAGGACATTCCCGTCTCACCGATCTGCCCTGATGGCAGCCTCAACGGCTGAACTTTGTTTCAGATCGAAAGACGAATTTCATGACCCTGATCACCCTGCGCGCTCTTGGCGTCACCTTCGCAAACCCGCTGTTTTCCAACGTAAGTCTCACAATCGGCAAAGGCGACCGTGTCGGTCTTGTTGCCGCCAACGGATGCGGCAAATCCACCCTGTTCCGGATTATCGCCGGAGACATGGACTCCACCCATGGCGACGTCACGACATCACGGGGATTGCGCATCGGCTTCGTTTCCCAGGATGTCCCGGATGCCTTGCCTGAAAAGTCCATCTATGATGCGGTGCTCTCCGGTCTTGACGGCGATCAGGCGGAGAATGAGAGCTGGCGCGCCGATATCGCCCTGAACGACCTGAATGTCCCGGAAGAGATCCGGACGCAGCCGCTCAAGACCCTGTCCGGCGGCTGGCAGCGGATCGCATTGCTTGCACGGGTCTGGGTCAGCGAGCCGGACGTTCTGTTAATGGACGAGCCGACAAATCACCTTGACCTTCAGCGCATCGGCCTTCTGCAGACCTGGCTTGAGACCATCGCGCATGGGACCCCGTTTGTGATTGCCAGTCATGATCGCGCGTTTCTCGACGCGGTGACGAACAGGACTTTCTTTTTGCGCCCGGAAACGTCGCACGCCTTCGCCCTGCCCTATAGCGCGGCCCGACAGGCATTGGACGAAGCCGATCTGGCCGCCGCGCACCGGACCGAAAAGGATCTGGCCAAAGCGGATCAGTTGCGCCGGCAGGCCTCAAAACTCAAGAATATCGGCATCAATTCGGGGTCGGACCTGCTTCTGAACAAAACCCGGCAACTGAAAGAGCGGGCCGATAAGATTGAGGCAGCCGTCCGCCCCGCTTTCCGGCAACGGTCTGCCGGGAAGATCCGGCTGGCCAACTCGGACACCCATGCCAAAGCGCTGGTGAAGGTTGACGCAACCGACATCACCGCACCGGACGGCCGGACGCTGTTCCGCACCGAAGCGCTATGGATCAACCGGGGCGACCGTGTCGTCGTGCTGGGACCGAACGGATCCGGCAAAACACAACTACTGAGCCGGCTCATTAATGCATTAGCGGCGGATTGTACGGGCATTCGCGTCGCCCCTTCGGTGGTGCCCGGTATATCCGATCAGGCCCTCTCACAGCTTGATACTTTCACAACGCCGATGGATGCCATCACCCGGAGCACAGACGTCGGAGACCGGAATGCCCGATCATTGCTCGCCGGTGCGGGCATCCGTATTGGCCTTCAGGACAGCCGGTTGAACACTCTTTCGGACGGGCAGCGCAGTCGATTGGCGATGCTCCTGCTGCGTCTGGCAAATCCCAACTTCTATATATTGGACGAGCCGACCAACCATCTGGACATCGAAGGCCAGGAAGCGCTGGAGCATGAACTTCTGGCGCATGATGCGACCACATTGCTGGTCAGCCACGACCGAACCTTTGTCCGCACTGTCGGCACACGGTTTTGGCAGATCGAACGGAAGCGACTGGTCGAAGTCGACAGCCCCGAAGCGTTTTTCAAACAACAGCTTGAATGAGGGGCCGACTTTCAGAGATACCGTTTTATGTGCTTCACAAGCGGTTTCAGAAAATCGCTGTCGCGCCAGTAATTTACATGGCTGAGCGGCGTGAATCCGGTGAGGACCCCCGCATTGATGCGGTGATCTCTTTTCACCCGCTCAGAATAATCGTCACTGAGATCCCGGAGCGGCCAGCCAAGGACGTCATCCTCATCATAGTAGTTGTGCCACTCAAATTCATTGTTCGGTCGCGGGATCGGCTCAATCCTGTCGCGCGGCCGGCCGGCAACGAAAATCGGAATGTTGCAACCAGTTGTGAACAGCCGGACGATCGCCTTTCCGCGGCAAAAATCCTCCTCTTCCCGGCTCTGAAACTGTTGAGGGACGGACCAGACACCGATCGAGGGCATATTATCCTTCAGAGCATCCCAAAGGTAATTGGAGAGGACCTGTCCGCCGAGCGATTGCGCAACGACAATCGTCCGCCGGTTGCTTCCTTCAAGAGCGCGGTAGAGCGTCCGGAACGCAACAAGAATACGCATCTGAGCCTGGTAATACGGGCTGTCGGTACCCTGTTTTTGAGATTCGAGCGTCGCGGCATCGCAAATGCCGTAGAGCAGAAATTTCCGCAACCTGTCCCAGTCCACCCGCCGCCGCACGCGATTGAAATAATCCTCTTCAAAGGGCTGAAGAATATCCTGATAGAAAATCGTCTCCGTCACCAGCCTGCCGTTGTCGGCGCCGAAGCGATCCCTGACTTCCAAAAGAAAATCTTCGGCATAATCCGGTGTTGTCTCGCCCATGCCATGGACTGTGAGCAATCCCAGTTCCAACATGATGTCCTCAAATATCTTTGGCACCAATAAAGGAACAGTATCGCAAAGAACGGGCCTTAGCGAAGTGGAGGACTTCACGCTTTAGCAGACACTCAAGCCCTTAGAAAATAGCCAGGCTCAGGCCCCTGAATGTTCATGACAAATCTGGTTTGTCTCCGCCGGCGCCAGCGGTTCCTTCAGCAACCGGCAATAACCGCCGTTTTCCAGTTCTTCGTGATGCGCGCAGGTTCTGCAGACACCGAACGCCCGCGAGTCCCTTTGCCGCAGGGCCGCTTCCGCCAGTGCTTCAAGTCCCTGAAGCAGCGACGCCGCTTCAGCGCCGGTCAGCCGGGACGCCGACATCTCAATGACACAGGTCTTGTGAACCAATGCTTTTCCCTCATCCGTTATGGAATATGAGATCGAGCGCTTATCCTGGTCGGACCGGACCTCGGTAACAAGTCCTTTTCGTGCAAGCGCCTTGAGTGTTTGCGACACCGTGCCCCTGGTCGCCGACATGAAGTCGGACACCTGGGATGGTGACCGTGAAAAACGATTGGCCCGCGCCAGATAAGACAGCGCCGTCCACTGGGTCGGGTTGATGTCTTCTCCCCACTCCTCCGCCGACGCAATGCGGGCCAGCCGGTCAATCAGGTCCTTGATGCGCACTGGATCAGTTCTGTTCATCGACAAAAGATAGCGAGTCGAAATTATTATTGCAATCGCAAAATTTCATGATATTAGTATCGAGTCGCTATTATTAATTCTGGAGATCACAATGAAACAGTCCCTTCTCTTTGCCACTGCCCTCCTTGCCGGCGCCGGGTTCGCATTGGCCGATGGCAGCCACACATCCCATGCGCTGCATCAGGACGACGCCGTGAAATCGGCTGCCGACAACACGAAGATCGCATCTTTTGACATATTGGCGGCTCACGTTCATCGGAACGGCCGCACCGTGACGTTTCACATGACGACAAACGGTATAGCCGGTGCGGACAAACCCGCCCGGACCGGCAGTTTCGGCGGCTCATCGGTCTATTCCTATGTCTGGCCGACATCGCTTGACCCGTCGGTCGTCGGTTTTGAGGGCGACAGCGGCATTCTTGCGCTTGCCACGACCAGCCACCCGGATTTTGACGACACGCCGCTGTTCGACGAAGACGGCGATGGCGATCCGACGAATTCAGCCGACGGGGCCGAGTGGCACAGCCACTGGGTCGTGCTGACACCGACAGAAGCCTGCGGTCCGGCCGCTCTGGGGGTTCGGGACATCCCGGACGGCGAGACACCGGCAATGCCTGCAACATGGCCCGGCGTGCCGATCTTTCTGGACAGTCCCGGCTTCACACCGTTGTTCGACGGTCCGGAAGTCAGGATCAACGTCTCTTTCAAGGACACCGACGCCATCGCCGAAGCGTCCTATGACGGGGTGACATCAGCCCTGAAAGTAAACGCAAATGTGCATGCGCCGCTTTTGTGCGTGACGGATGTTTTCGATGTAGCCTCCGGCGATCTCAGCTTGCCCGGCAAGGTGAAGTGATGATGGGCAAAAGATCCGTTGAGGCGCTCCGGCGCCTCTGCGGCTCTGCATAAGATTCGGTGCCGCGGGGGTTTCCGCTTGCGGCTTGCGGAAGTCACTGTGCAATGACCAGAGCGTCCCGTTTGACCAGGGCGCCTGTGAGGGGCGGCAATTCCCCGCCAAAAATCACCTAGAACCGGAAAGACGCTTTCAGACCGCCCGTTGCCTCAATGCCACCGTCAAAGGCGGACTGAAGTTCGCCGTCAAAACCGACCGTGTGGCGGCCGTTGCCCCAGCTGTGAGCAACGTTGATACCGACAAACCCGGCAACCTCGTCCTCCGTATCCGCGACAAAGGAAAACGGCACACCGGCAACCACAGCGGCGACATCGTCCGACCCCGCATCCAGGGTCGCATCAAGACCAACCGCAAGATTGACCCGGGTCGCATTGCCGTCCGCATGATCGAAAAAGCGCGGAAAGTTGACCTGAGCCCGCGCATTGAACAGCGACACCGCCCGGTCATCGACCGTCAGCGGCAGGGGGATCCCTGTTTCCGTGTACCCGTCAAGATGCATATAGACGTAGTTCGCCCGCGCACTCACCGACATCGGAACGGCAAACAGATCAATCGGCTTCAGAACCGTGAGCGACGGTGAGTAGAACATCCCGTCAAAGTCCCCGTTCGCGTCGATGCCGTTCACGCTGCGGCTGACCTTGTTGTCGGTTGCTCCGGCAAGAAACGCCGCGTGGACACGGTAGGCCCCGAAATCGCGCTTCCAGTAAAGGCCGCCGAAATAGGAGTCGATCTCCGTCTCCCCGGTATCATAGGCAACACTGAGCCGGCTGTCGCTGTAGCCGCCCAGCAGGCCGAAGACACCGTTGACTTCGGCATCGCCGGTCTCGATCCCGGACAAAAGCCCCCAGAAATTATGATCGAACGGAACAAGACGGCCGTCGGCCTCCACATCGTTATAGCCGCCGAACGCCGATCCCCAGACGCGAAGCCGGTGGTCCGTCCGCTCTTCGCCGGTCTCGGCCGCCCCGTGGGTGCTGACCAGTTCCGTCCGGCTGCGCCGGACCCCGCCGCCATTGTCGATGCTGTTCAGGATCGCATCGGTCAGGTCGCTGGCAAACGTGCCCTGCAGCGCAAAGCCGGTCACATCCACCGCAACCGCCGTCAGACCGCCATTGACCACCACCCCGGCGCCGGCGAAATTGATGATCTCGGGCGCAGACTCAAAGTTGCCGTCGCCCAGGCCGCCCTGGCCGGGACCGCCGGAATCCGCGAAGTCAACCGTGGCATTGAGGCCGGCGGCAAAATTCAGGGTGTCGATATCGTCCAGATTGGCGCCGCCCAACCCGTTATTGCCATTGCCGAAGTCTATCGCTCCGTCAATGATCGAGCCGGGCAGAAGATTGACGACATCATTGCCATCGCTGCGCAGATTGATGGCAAAACCGCTGGCACCGCGAATAAGGCCGCTGTTGGTGATGGTTGCCGGAGCAACACCTCTGTTGGCCGCCACATCGATACCGCTGTCATACGCACGATCGGTACCGGTGGAGATAATCGAACCGGTGTTGAAAACGGACGCACTTCCCGTTCCCTGGGCTTCGAGAGAGATGCCGTCCCAATAGCCACTGATCTGGCCCGAGTTGGCTATGACGATACGACCGCCGCCCGTGTAGGTTGTAGCCCAAATACCGTAGCCACCGATCGAAGCAATATCGCCTGTGTTCGTTATATGTATTTCGGACGCTTCGGTGGTGTTATATGTGTAGGCATTTATGCCGGTCCAATCCCTCTGGACGCGCAGCTTCCCGTGCGAAACAATCGTTATTCTGCCGGCGCCATAGAGATACCCGCGAATCGCATGACCAAACGTCGTGGTTATGTCGCCTGTATTGTTGATTGAAATGGAACCATCTCCACCGACCAATCCTGAAATACCACGAAATTTCGCGGCAATGGTGCTGCCGGAGGTTATACTGACGTTCCCACCATTACCGACCCTGCCAGAGATCCCATTCCCACTCGCGGCCGATATTTTTTTTCCGGTCGACACGATGCGGACGTCGCCCTCGTCTTGTACATGAGCGTAAATACCTGTCTGCAAGGAACTGATATCACCGACATTGAACACCGAGATATTGCCGTTCTTGTCGACGTTCGCGTCAATGCCTCTCTCGTCAGTGGACGTGATATCGCCGCTGTTGATGATTGTAACGTTGCCGTTGCCGGCATTTAAGAGTGTGCCATTGTCATCGGAGACATGTCCTTTGATGCCGTCATTCCCGGAGCTGATGTTTCCTGTCGACGTAATCACAACATTGCCATTACCCGTTACTTGGGCGCCAATACCGTAACCGTCGTATGCGCCGGGGGCACTGCGTGTCGTAACGATCTGAAACGGCCCGGTATCGCTGTTCACCGTGATGTTCTGATCCCCGGTGACATCAAATTCGATGCCGTTGACTCCCGCTACGGTCGGGGCAATGTCCTGGGTCAGATTATTGACGTTCAGTGTGGTCAGCGGCGCATTCGCCTGGACACCTTCGGACAAATCGCCCGTACAGGTGGCAACCGTTCCATTCACGGCGCAGGTGGCGCTGGAGGGCGGCACGACTGTCTGCGCGTGGGAAACCGTCGGAAACGCCGCAGCCGCAGTCAGCGCGCTCGCAGCAACGGTACTCAGCAGATGGCCCGGACGGGATTTTCTCAGGCGCGGTGCAAGCACACGCTCATGCAGCCCCGCATCACGGTTCACACTTTCAACTCGCGACATTTTACCCCGATTGCTTTTGTTGGACTTTATCGTTAGTACCGTCACAATACCGATCCGGCAGGACCCATCAAGAGTTGCACAACCTAATTAACATATATTTACGGCATACTTGATAAAACTACGTATAAAACTGCGTAGTAACACATCTTTGCAACATGAATTCCGCCCCGTGTTCCACAAATGTCAGCACCTGCTTTCATTTGCGGAAGCCAAGGTGTGGAAGTCGCCATGCAATGACAGGAGCGTCCCATTTGGCGAGAGCGCCTGTGAGGGGCAGCAATTCCCCGCTCAAAAAATCACCTAGAACCGGAAAGACGCTGTCAGGCCGCCCGTCGCCTCAACACCGCCATCAAAGGCGGACTGAAGTTCGCCGTCAAAACCGACCGTGTGGCGGCCGTTGCCCCAGCTGTGGTCGATGTTGATACCGACAAACCCGGCAAGCTCGTCCTCCGTATCCGCAACAAAGGAAAACGGCACCCCGGCAACCACAGCAGCGACCTCGTCCGACCCCGCATCCAGGGTCGCATCAAGACCCACCGCAAGATTGACCCGGGTCGCGTTGCCGTCCGCATGATCGAAAAAGCGCGGAAAGTTGACCTGAGCCCGCGCATTGAACAGCGACACCGCCCGGTCATCGACCGTCAGCGGCAGGGGGGTCCCTGTTTCCGTGTAGCCGTCAAGATGCATATAGACGTAGTTCGCCCGCGCACTCACCGACATCGGAACGGCAAACAGATCAATCGGCTTCAGAACCGTGAGCGACGGTGAGTAGAACATCCCGTCAAAGTCCCCGTTGGCATCAATGCCGTTCACGCTGCGGCTGACCTTGTTGTCGGTTGCTCCGGCAAGGAACGCCGCGTGGACACGGTAGGCCCCGAAATCGCGCTTCCAGTAAAGGCCGCCGAAATAGGAGTCGATCTCCGTCTCCCCGGCATCATAGGCAACACTGAGCCGGCTGTCGCTGTAACCGCCCAGCAGTCCGAAGACCCCGTTGACCTCCGCATCGCCGGTCTCGATCCCGGACAAAAGCCCCCAGAAATTGTGATCGAATGGCACCAGACGGCCGTCGGCCTCCACATCGTTATAGCCGCCGAACGCCGATCCCCAGATGCGAAGCCGGTGATCCGTCCGTTCCTCGCCGGCACCGGCCGCTCCGTGGGTGCTGACCAGTTCCGTCCGGCTGCGCCGGACCTCGCCGCCATTATCGATGCTGTTCAGGATCGCATCGGTCAGGTCGCTGGCAAACGTGCCCTGCAGTGCAAAGCCGGTCACATCCACCGCAACCGCCGTCAGACCGCTGTTGACCACAACACCAGCACCGGCGAAATTGATGATCTCGGGCGCGGACTCAAAGTCGGTGTTGCCCTGGCCCCAAAAGGAGGAACCTCCGGAATCCGCGAAGTCGACCGTCGCATTGAGGCCGGCGGCGAAATTCAGGGTATCGATATCGTTCTGGTTGGCACCGCCCAACCCGTTATTGCCGTTGCCGAAGTCTATCGCTCCATCAATGATCGAGCCTGGCAGAAGATTGACGACATCATTGCCATCGCTGCGCAGATTGATGGCAAAACCGCTCGCACCGCGAATAAGGCCGCTGTTGGTGATGGTTGCCGGAACAACTCCCCTGTCAGCCGCCACATCAATACCGCTATCATACGCAGACAAGGTACCGGTGGAGATAATCGAACCGGTGTTGAAAACGGACGCACTTCCGGGACCCTGGGCTTCGAGAGAGATGCCGTCCCAATTGCCACTGATCTGGCCCGAGTTGGCTATGACGATACGGCCGCCGCCCGTATAGGTTGCAGCCCAAATACCGTTACCATAGGCCGAAGCAATATCGCCTGTGTTCGTTATATGTATTTCGGACGCTTCGGTGGTGCTATCTGTGAAGGCACCTATGCCGTAGAAGTACCGAGACCTTACCGTGCCTTGCGAAACAATTGCAATTCGACCGGCGCCAGAGAGACCGCCTTTAATCGCACCATTGTATGTCGTCGTGACATCGCCTGTATTGTTGATTGAAATGGAACCATCTCCACCAACAGATCCATAAATACCAAGGTAGTATGCAAAAATGGTGCTGCCGGAGGTTATGCTGACGTTTCCACCATTTCCGACCCCGCCATAGATCCCATCCCGATAGGCGGACGAAATGTCTCCGGTCGACACGATACGGACACTGCCGCTTTCTGAAACAAGCCCATTGATGCCGTCATTCCCGGAGGTAATGTTTCCGGTTGATGTAATCGCAATATTGCCGTTGCCTGTGACTCGGGCGCGAACACCGTAACCATCGTATGCGCTCGTAACGATCTGAAACGGCCCGGTATCGCTGTTCACCGTGATGTTCTGATCCCCGGTGACATCAAATTCGATGCCGTTGACTCCCGCCACGGTCGGGGCAATGTCCTGGGTCAGATTGTTGACGTTCAGTGTGGTCAGCGGCGCATTCGCCCGGACACCTTCGGACAAATCACCCGTACAGGTGGCGACCGTTCCATTCACGGCGCAGGTGGCGCTGGAGGGCGGTACGACTGTCTGCGCGTGGGAAACCGTCGGAAACGCCGCAGCCGCGGTCAGCGCGCTCGCAGCAACGGTGCTCAGCAGATGGCCCGGACGGAATTTTCTCAGGCGCGGTGCAAGCACACGCTCATGCAGCCCCGCATCACGGTTCACACTTTCAACTCGCGACATTTTACCCCGATTGCTTTTGTTGGACTTTATCGTTAGTACCGTCACAATACCGATCCGGCAGGACCCATCAAGAGTTGCACAACCTAATTAACATATATTTACGGCATACTTGATAAAACTACGTATAAAACGGCGTAGTAACACATCTTTGCAACATGATGTCTGTTCCGCAGATTCCCGCACCTGTTTTCACTTGCAAAGACCCACACGTCACACAACACATTTGGCGAAGTTGCAGCGACGCATCGACACGCGGCACTTGCAAGAACCCCGATAATAAACTTATGGTCCGCCGGCACCTGACAAAGAAGACACTGATGAACGATCCAAAAACCGAGCCGGACGGGAACCGGCAGACCCAGGACGAACCGGCCGCCAGATATTCCATATCAGGCGGCTTTGTCGGACTGCTGGACCGACTGAATATCTCCCTCGCCGTAACGTCCTACCAGTCCGGCCGGCTCTATCTGCTGGGCCGGAACCTTAAGGGCGGGCTGATGATCAATGAGCAGTTTTTTCAAAAGGCCATGGGGCTGCATTACCGTGAGGGCACGCTTTATATGGCAACGCTCGCCGACATTTACCGGATGCAGAATATCCTGCGCGCCAATGAGGTGATGGACGAACAGTTCTCAGACTGTTTTGTACCCCGCACCGCGCACCTGACCGGCATTCTCGATGCTCATGATCTGGGGGTTACGGAAGACGGGCGGATCCTGTTCGTGAGCACGCTGTATAACTGCATTGCTGAAGTGTCGGACATTCATGCCTTCAAGCCATTCTGGAAACCGCACTTCATTTCCGACATTGTCGCCGAAGACCGGTGTCATTTGAACGGCATGGCGATGGAAAACGGAGCGGCCAGATATGTGACGGCGGTCAGCAAGTCGAATACGATAGACGGCTGGAGAGACAGGCGCGCGGACGGCGGCATCATCATCGATGTTGAGAAAAACGAGATCGTCTGCGAGGGTCTTTCAATGCCGCATTCGCCCCGCCTCTATCAGGACAGGCTGTGGGTGCTGAATTCGGGAACCGGCGAACTGGGCTGGATCGATTTTTCGCTGAGCAACCTTGGGGAACGGTTCCAGCCTGTCGCCTTCTGCCCCGGCTTTGTCCGTGGCCTTGCCTTTGACAAACAATATGCATTCGTCGGGCTGTCGAAGCCAAGATACGAACGGTTTGAGGGGCTGGCGCTCGACGGGAAACTCGCGGCAGCCGACAGCGAGCCCTGGTGCGGTGTGCAGGTGATCGACCTTGGCACCGGAACCTGTGTGGACTGGTTCCGTATCGACGGTCAGATCGGCGAACTCTACGATGTCGAAGTCATTCCCGGGATGGTGTGTCCCCGCTCCTACGGATTTCTGACCAACGACGTTCTGGGCATCATCACCATTGCGGATCATGGCATGGCATAAGCCGATATCGAGTCCCTGTTCTGTGACATCTGCTGGGTGTGGGCCCTGGAGGCTTCTCACTCCCTCTCAAAGGCCGCAAACGCGTCCGCATAATCGGGATGCCAGCGGGACAGCGCAGGCCGGTTCTCCAGAATATCGCCGAGGGACCAGGTTACCCGTTTTCGGTCCCGTTCGGATGTCACTTCATTGTCCGGGCACAGGATATAAAAGTCTCCAGCCGACATGCGTTCGATGAAGTAATCGACTGTCTGTTCGCTTGTCCAGGCGCCGGCAGGCTTTTCCGCCATGAAACGCCGGATCATGCCGGTATAGGTAAAACCGGGCACGAACAGGTGGGCAAAAATCGGAACATCGGCCTGCATCAGGTCATGGGCCAGCATTTCCGTCAGCACCTTGACCCCGGCCTTGCTGACATTATAGCCGGGATTGCCCGGTGGCGTTGTGATGCCCTGCTTGGAGCCGGTATTGACGATAACCGCAGGGCGGTTCGCCTCGATCATTTTCGGAACGAAGGCATGCACGCCGTTCATGACACCGAAGAGGTTGACTTCGATCGTCCTGCGCCAGTTCTCCGCATTCTCCCAGCTCCCGGTCGGCACACCGATCCCGGCATTGTTCATCAGAACCGCGACTTCGCCCGCAGCGAAGGCCCGTTCGGCAAGCGCGCCCACGGCGGAAGCATCCGTCACATCAGTCGGCACGGCAAAAACAGTCGCACCCTCTTTTGCAACGGACTGAATTTCGGCTGTTGCCTCCTCCAGCGCTTCACCGGGCAGATCGACAAGCACGACACCAAGCCCGCTTTCAGCAAAACGCCGCGCAGCGGCCAGACCGACACCGCTCGCCGCACCCGTAACGACCGCAAGACCGCCCTCTTCCAGTGCTCCCAAATACATGATCCCGTCTCCTCTTTGGTTCCAGCCGTTCCGGCGTTTTCGTCGTTTTGACACGTGCACCGCTCCTGCCGGGCCGCGGTTACGCAAGCGCTACGATTGTCAAAATAAGAAGCTGCTTGTTCTGCTACGTGCCTCATCCTCCGGAAGACTTGCCTGATCCTCCGAATGTGCGGAACTTTTTCTGACAAAGTCCTGTGTGCCCGATATGGTAGCCGCATCCGGAAGCAGACAACTCATGACTCCTGACGAACTGATTGCAAAGATCGAGGCTTACGCGCAAAGAGAAGGCGGAAGAGAGTATAGTTTTCCGACCGGCATCTGTGACCTGATCGCGCTGCATAACAAACGGCCGACCACATTTGAGACAATGCTCTATCAGCCTGTCTTTTGCCTGATCCTGCAGGGCGCAAAAGAAACCTGGCTTGGCGAACGCCGCATTCGCTTCGGCGCCGGCGAATCGCTGATTGTCAGCCATCACCTGCCGGTCGTTGCCCGCGTGATCGAGGCGAGCACCATGAAACCCTATACCGCACTGGCGCTGCCCGTGGACCTGGCCATCGTTCGCAGTCTTTACGATGAGCTTTCGGAGGCGGACCTGCAGGAAGCTCAGGCGCTGTCAGTGGACGCCGGCAAGACCGATCCGGATCTCATTCAGGCGATCGGGCGCCTGTTTTCCCTTACCGAGCGCCCGGTGGAAGCCAAGGTGATGGCCCCCTTGCTGCAGAAAGAGATCCATTTCCGGCTCCTGCTGGCACGCCATGGCGCGATGCTTCGGCAATTGCTGCGCCGGGAGAGTGCCGCAAGCCGCATTACAAAGGCGATCAACAGGATAAAACAGGACTTCAGAACCTCCCTCGCCGTGGCCGATCTCGCACAGACGGCAGGGATGAGCGCATCGACCTTCCATGAGCACTTCAAGGCCGTTACCGCAACCAGCCCGCTGCAATATCAAAAGGACCTCAGGCTGATCGAGGCGCGCCGCCTCCTGGCCGAGGGGACCCACTCCGTCGCAGGCGCCGCTTTTGCGGTCGGCTATGAAAGTCCCTCTCAGTTCAGCCGTGAATATTCCCGCCGTTTCGGCACGTCTCCCCGCCGGGATCTATCTGCGGCCAGGCCAATCGAACAGCCTGCCATGGTTGCAAACCCACTCGCCGATCACAGCGTTCATTGATTGCAGACGTCACATTACTATAGAGACGAAGAGCAGCGCGATACCTGCGGTGGCGACCTTCCAGGCGAAGGTTCGATAGAGACAGACCCCTCTCCAGTAAAGCGGGATGAACGCAATCCGCCCCGCCATATAGAGGATAACGCCCGCAAGACTCCAGCCGTCAAAACCGTCAATGGCATTCAGAACCAGCACCAGAACTGCAAAAATCGGGAACGTTTCGTTGAAGTTGTCCTGAGCCCGCCTCAGCCGTGCCGCAACGCCTTGGGGCTTCAGCCCCTCATCCCGGCCGCCCCAGGTGTATTTGTTGCCGACCTGCAGTTTGAAAGCAAAGGAAGCAAGCGTCAGATGGACCAGCCCCAGCCCGGCCGCAGCAACAAGCATTATCATTTCGAAATGCATGTCTCACCCTTCCGGCAGGCTGTTTCAGCTCTCGTCCACGATACTGACGATCTTTCCGTCTTCGATCCGGAACGCCGACGCGCCGGAAAAGGCCAGTTCCTGGCCCGCCTTCCAGCCATTAGGCAGGTCTGTCGCGACAGTTGCGGTGTAGTCGATCTCAATGAGCGTCGTGTCCGCCACGGTAATGGCATGCGTCACGGTCTGGTTTCGCGTTTTGAAAGCGGAAGCCCCGAATGCGGCCATCTCGGCAAAGCCGGCCTTATCCCTGGCCTCGGCATTCACCTCGCCGCCGGAAATATTACGGAAGCGGATGGTATCGGCGAGACAGGCCAGCATCCCGTCCATGTCCTTCCGATTGTACGCGGCAATATAGGCTTCGATCACATCAGGCAGATCAGACATTTTGAAAACGACTTTCTTCAGTTTCAACAGCAAGATCAGGATAGCATCCTCTCGTGACAAAGACACGGCAAGCCGGTCACCCCTGCGTCTGTCAAACATCAATCAGATCAACCCGAATTCCAGCGCCACAGTCCGCCTGGAATTCCGCTCGGCACCGAGGCGTCAACCGCATTGATCGCCTGCAAAAAACGTCAAAAGCCCAAGACGCGCATCTGCTGAGACATTTGCTGAAAAGACCCGCTGAGGTGACGCTTTATGACATCCACCGCAAGCTCCACGTTGTTGTCCGCAAAAGCTGCCAGCAACTCACGGTGCTCGTTCATTATGGTCTCGTATCGGGGACGGTTTATTCTCAATCTCGCTCCGTAGACATTCAGGGCGCGGCGCATGTTTCTCCAGGTCGCGGCGGCCTGCACACTGTAGCGGCGTTTGCATATCGCCCAGTGGAAGTCGCCATCCAGCTTTCGAAAACGCGGCAGGTCCCTGATCGGCGTTTTTTCGATCTCTGCCTGGGTAACCCTTATTTCGTCCAGCATCTCCAGTATTTCAAATATATTCTGAATGGTATGAGCATCCGCCTTGCGCACGGCGGCGCCCAGGTTCGGGCTGATTTCAACAAAGCCCTCGCCCTGCATTCTGCGCAGAACCTCTCTGACCGGGCTCGTACTCACACCGTACCTGCTTGCCAGTTCGGCAACCTTCAGCCTTTGACCCGCCGCCAGTTTGCCGACTGAAATGTCATTACCGCCCTTTTTTACTACGGCATGATCTCGGCGATCGATCATCAGGTGGGCCGCATCCTGGACGCGGTAAGCGAACACGGTCTGGCGGACGACACGATTGTGGTTTTTACAAGCGACCATGGCGAGTGGCTTGGCGACCACGGTCTGCTGTTGAAGGGGCCGATGCTCTATGATGGGCTTCTGCGCGTCCCTCTTGTGATGAGCGGACCGTCAGTTCCGGCAGACCGGGTGATCGATCAGCCGGTTTCTACACTCGATCTTCGCGCCACGTTGTCCGATTTGTGCGGCATATCTGCGACCGGATCGCGGTGATGTATCTTGGCGAGATTGTCGAGCTCGCCGACACCGAGACATTGTTTGAAGATCCGAAACATCCCTATACGAGCGCTGCTGAGCGCCGTACCGGTTCCGGACCCAAGAGCACGCAACAGAAAGCACATGTCCGCAGTGCCCACGGAAACCGGCCCCGTCACAAGCGGTTGCCGTTTTGCCGCGCGCTGTCCCCACAAGACAGACATCTGCACATCCGCGCTTCCCCAGAGAAAGCAGATCAACGGCACCCAGGTGCTGTGCCATCACGCGGAGAAGATTTAGGCTGTCTCGGCCGTTTATCCTTTGTGCCGGTTTGTCGCGAGCCACGCATCGGCAAAAAATCGCGCGCGATTACCACACTCTCTCCCTTACGTTGTGCCACCTGGTGGCATATATGTCGTTTTATGTTCGATCAGGCGCTATGCTGTGGCACAGTCTGTTTCGGGAGGAGAGTCGATATGTCTGAATGTTCAGATGTGCCGCAGGGCGCATGAACATCCTGTTCATCATGTATGACCAGTTGCGATACGATTATCTGAGCTGCGCCGGTCATCCGCATCTGCAGACACCCAATTTCGACCGCGTCGCGGCGCAAGGTGTTCGCTTCACCAATGCCTATGTGCAGTCGCCGATCTGCGGGTCGTCCCGGATGAGTTTTTATACCGGTCGCTATGCATCCTCCCATGGTGCTCAGTGGAATGGATTTCCATTGCGGGTCGGCGAACAGACCCTTGGCGACCATTTGCGGCGCGAGGGCATGGACTGCTGGCTGATCGGCAAGACCCATATGAAGGCCGATGCTGAAGGCATGGCGCGACTTGGTCTCAGTCCTGACAGCGTCATCGGCGCACGACAGGCGGAATGCGGCTTCGATATCTGGATCCGCGATGACGGACTGTGGGCCGAAGGACCGGACGGTTTTTATGACGAAAAACGGTCCCCCTATAACGAATACCTGAAATCCAAAGGATACGGGTCCGATAACCCCTG
Organism: Stappiaceae bacterium; assembly: GCA_965275915.1. Lineage (GTDB taxonomy): Bacteria > Pseudomonadota > Alphaproteobacteria > Rhizobiales > Stappiaceae > JBDWFY01. The sequence goes on along the minus strand of CBDHYI010000008.1, from coordinate 1,255,420 downwards.
GGCTGATTTTGCCAATGCCGGGATCGATGATGAAGGCGATGTCGCTTCGGGCTGGATGTTCGCAAATGCCGACAGGCCGGCCAACATCCGCGAAGAAGACAGCGAAACTCCCTGGCTCACCCAAAAGACAATCGAGTTCATCGAAGCGGCCAAGGCACCCTGGTGTGCCCATGTCAGTTATATCAAGCCGCACTGGCCCTATATCGTTCCGGCGCCCTATCATGACATGTATGGCGCAAACAATGTGCCTCAGGCGCGGCGCCATGACGTGGAGCGGGACAATCCGCATCCGGTTTTCGGAGCCTATATGGAAAGCCGCGTCTCGGAGGCATTTCAGCGCGAAGAGGTGCGGCAGAAGGTTATTCCCGCCTATATGGGTCTGATCAGGCAGTGCGATGACCAACTCGGCCGTTTGCTTGATTTTCTTGAAGAAACCGGGCGCATGGCCGACACGATGATCGTGCTGACGTCGGATCATGGCGATTATCTTGGCGATCACTGGATGGGCGAAAAGGAACTCTTCCACGAGCAGAGCGTAAAGATACCGTTGATCATCTGTGATCCCAGAGCCGAAGCCGATCCGACCCGGGGCACGGCGTGCGATGCGCTGGTGGAGTCCATCGACCTCGCTGCGACATTTGTCGAGGCGGCGGGCGGTACAGTGCCCGATCATATCATCGAGGGACGCTCGCTTCTTCCCTGGCTTCGCGGTCAGACTCCGAAGTGGCGCGACTTCGTTATCAGCGAATATGATTATTCGCCCACCTCCCAATGCGTGAAACTTGGGCTGGAGCCGCGTGATGCCCGGCTCTTCATGGTGTTCGACGGGCGATACAAACTCATGCACGCAGAGGGCGGGTTTCGGCCGATGCTGTTCGACCTTCAGACCGATCCGGACGAATTTCACGACCTTGCCAAAGGCACCGCACATCAGGAAGAGATCGACCGGCTCTACGGTCACCTTTCAACCTGGGGTCGGCGGCTGTCTCAAAGGGTGACCCGCTCCGAAGATGATATCAAGGCGATGCGCGGGCGGTCGGCCCGGCGGGGCATCCTGCCGTTTCTTTATGACGGCTCGGAAGTGCCGGAAGACCTTACATCCAGATATCGAGCCTCGGCGCCGGAGAATTATGTGGGGCGCGACGATGGAGGGACATGATGCCTAACGCGTCCCTTGTGGAACACAATCAGGTTCAGTGCGCTAAATCGGTGATCGAACTGGGTCCGGGCACCTGGGGCGCAATCGGGTTCGCCGCTTCCAATGTTTATATGATCGAGGGAGCCGCGAGCGTCACGATCGTTGACACCACCGAAAGCACGAAAGCGGCGGAAAACATTCTGGCCGAGTTTCGAAAGAAAACCGACAAGCCCGTCGGACGGCTCATCTATACCCACAGCCATCGGGACCATATTTCCGGCGCAACCGTCTTTGCGGACGGAAACGACATTCCGATCCTTGCAAGCGCCTCGTTTTCATCCGACCTTGTGGCCGTCGACAAGAGCGCCATCGCTCCGAACAGAGCACTTGGCAGACGCACCCAGGCGCAATTCGGTATCGGATTGAGTCCGGAGCAACGGCTGTCGCTCGGATGCGGACCGGGGGACCGGCCCATGGAAGGCCTGGGTGCCGGATACCTTGAGCCGACCGAACGGGTCGAGAGCGATCGCAACCTCGACCTTGATGGAATTCCGGCGTGCCTCATCATGGCGCCGGGCGAAACCGCCGACCATATGGTTGTCTGGCTGCCGGATGCGCGCATCCTGTTCAGCGGCGACAACTGGTATCACGCCTTTCCCAATCTCTATGCCATTCGGGGCACACCCTACCGGAACTTTAGAACCTGGGCAGAAAGCCTCGCCCAGCTCGCCGAACTCGATGCCGATGTTCTCGCGCCCGGCCACACAAAACCGGTATTCGGCGCCGGTCAGGTCCGGGAAGTCCTCACAACCACCCGTGACGCCATTCTGCATGTCATGACCGAGACAGCGGGGATGATGGACCGCGGGCTTTCTATGGATGACATTGCCGCATCGATCACATTGCCCGAAGCCCTGACAAAGAAACCATGGCTTAGAGAGTATTACGGCCGGGTCGACTGGTCGGCGCGCGCCTTTGCCGCCGGAACGCTCGGCTGGTATGACGGCAATCCGACGAACCTGGGCTCGCTGTCCTCAGAACGGCGGGCGGGTCACATGGCGCGCCTTGCCGGCGGCTCCGACCGGCTTTTCGACATCGCGCGCGAGACCGACGACCTTCAGTGGCGGCTGGAACTGTGCGATCATCTGATTGCCCTCGGTAAACCGGCCCGGCGGCTTAAGGCGGAAACACTTGAAACGCTTGCCGAAAAAGAGATCAACGCCACCGCCCGCAACAGCTATTTCTGGGAAGCCGCCCGGCTGCGACAGGATGAGGGTCAGGTGTCATGATCACGTCACCGTCGCCGGAAAAGAAGACAGCGGATTTCCTGGCGGCGCTCTTCGTCCTGATCATCGTCATCTATGCGGCTTCAGGTCCGATCACGGAATTCGTCCGCTGGTTTATTGAAGCCACGACGGCAGGCTTTGACGAGCTTTCCCGGCGGGACAAGCGGCTGTTGCTTCGCCATCACTGGCTTGGCGCGTCCTATAAGAGTTTTGAGAATGCCTTTTTGCTGCCCACAGGACTGATCCTGGGCCTGCCGATCATCTTCGCGTTTGCCATCTCATTTCTGACGCTGCCGCAACGCTTTCGCTGGGTGAATTGGTTTCTTTGCGTCATCGCCGTAATGACGTTTCTGGCCTGGGTAGCGAAGCTGTTTGCCGTTGACGGCGGCGCCCTGCCGTCCGCTCAGACCGCCGATTATTTTCTGTTTCCGCTCGCGACGGCACTCACTCTTTATTTGACCTGGCGCCGGTTCGGCACCTTTATTGTCGGCTTCTGCCTGTTCTGGATCGTCTATTTTTTCGTTCGCGGCCTGCTGCCGGAATGGACAGGCATTTTTGCCGGATCAGAGAGCAGCTTCTTTCAATCCGTCCGCTCGATGGTGCTGAATTTCTGGGCCCAGACCGGCGGTATGTTCGGACAGCCGCTGCAGGTGGTGTCGGGCAACGTGTTGATTTTCATCGTGTTCGGTGCGGTTCTGATGGCCTCCGGCGCCGGCGATCTGCTGATGAAAATCGCCAACCTTCTGACAGGACGGTTCGTCGGCGGCGCGGCCCATGCCGCCGTGGCGTCTTCCGCGCTGTTCGGCACGCTGAGCGGTGCGGCGATTTCAAATGTGGTCTCAACCGGCGTCATGACGATACCGGTCATCAAGCGGGCCGGATTTAAGCCCGCCTTTTCCGCGGCCGTCGAAGCTGCCGCCTCAACCGGCGGTCAGGTCATGCCACCGGTCATGGGGGTGGTTGCCTTCTTCGTCGCCGGACAGATCGGCCTTGAATATCGCTATATTGTTGTCGCGGCGATCATCCCGGCCTTCTTTTTCTATCTCGGCACCTTCCTGACCATCTATTTCGAAGCCCGGCGCCAGGGGGTCGGTCCCGTGCCGGTCGAAAACCGGCAATCGCTGAGCCCGCGCGAACGTATCCAGTGTGTTGTCTTCATTCTGCCGCTGGGTGTCCTGAGCTATTTTCTCTTCGTTCAGCCTTCGGTACCGAAAGCCGGATTTTACGGCTTTCTGACAGCCCTGTTTTGCGCGCTTATTCTGTTTCCCGGATTCCGCTCGGCTCGTCAGATTTACCGTGCCTTTGCGGACGCGGGCAGAATGGCGGCCACCATCGTAGTCATCGTCACAACGATCGGCCTGATCGTCGGCCTGATCCAGGTGTCCGGCTTCTCCGGTCGGCTGTCTCTGCTGCTTGCGCAACTGGCATCCGGGCCGTTGTTCGGAACGCTGGTCGTGGTCGCTCTGGGCGCGATTGTCCTTGGCATGGGTCTGCCGCCGGGCGCCACATATTTTATTATTGTCATCGCGCTGAGTTCAGGCATCGATGCGGTCGGCATCGCACCGCTGACACTGCATCTGTTCGTCGTGTTCTTTGCCGTCATTTCCACAGTGACCCCGCCGGTGGCGCTGGCTGCGTTAGCTGCCGCCCCCATCGCCAAGGCCGATCCGGCCAGAACGAGTTTCGAAGCCGCCCGCCTCTCGCTGGCCGGTTTCCTGATCCCGTTCGTGTTCGTCTACCATCCGGCGGTACTTTACAAACTGCAGGTCCTGTTCGAATGGTTCGGCGGCGAGTTGCCCAGTTCAAAAGCCATGATGGATATCAACGCCGTCACCTGGGGCGATCTTGGCTGGATCGTGATGGCCTTCTCGCTGTCCTTGTGGCTGCTGACATCCGCCTTGACGGGATTTGAGAAGAACCGCCTGTTTGCCGTCGAACGGCTGGCCCGGGTCGCCGCAGGGCTCCCGCTGCTCTATCCGAATATGATCGTTGCCTTACCGGCGCTGGTCATCGGCGTTCTGCTTATTGTCGGACACCGTTTCATGAAAGGCGACCGATCTGAGGTCGACATCCAGTCGGCATGACAAAATCACGCGTGAATACAGGGAGGAATTACCATGCGTAGACTGACACTGACGGCGTTCAGCGCCCTGGCCCTGGCGACAGCCGTCCAGGCCAAAGATGTGACCCTCAAAATGGCGACGATCGCACCCAGCCTCGGCCAGGCAATTACCATGGCAACGGTTGCGAATGTGGTCAGCGACAATCTGGATGATGTTTCCGTCGAAGTGTCCGGCGGCGGTGCGGCGACCCTGCATCAGATGGAAGTGGCACGAGGCAATCTCGATATGGCGATGACCAGCCCGGTGATCTACAATCTGATGTCAGCCGGCAAAGCGATGTACAAGAACGAACTCGAAGCGCCCGAACTTGCCAAAAATCTCCGGCTTCTGATGTGGTTCCCCTATGGGGCCTATCACTTTGCGGTGCGCGCCGACAGCGACATTGAAACGCTTGACGATATCGAAGGCGCATCGGTGTTTCTGGGGCCGCAAGGGGGCGGTGCCTATAATGCCGCCCGCGGCTGGGTCGAGGCAACGACCGGACTGGCCGTGGGCGAGGACTACGAGGCCATCAAGGCAAACTGGCAGACGGGCTATCAGGCATTTCTGGACGGTAAAGTCGATGTCTATGTCAACGGATGCCTGGACCCCTGCGGGCAGTTCATACAATTCACCGAAACGGAAAACCTCCGCTTCATCGGCCCTGAGGACGATTCCGGCGAAGCCGTCGACAAATGGCTCGGCAAGTGGCGCTACCGGGCCGAGGTCCCTGCCGGCATGTATGAAGGTCAGAAGAACGAAAGTGCCGTCAAATCATTTGACACGGCCGTCGGCATTGCCGTCCGCGCTGATCTTGACGAAGAGACCGTCTATAGAATCGCCAAGGCGTTCTGGGACAATATCGATCAGGTGACATCCGACGCCCCCTGGGCCAAAGCGCTGAACAGTGAATTCGCCGCTTCAAAGCGCGGTCTGATGGAACTCCATCCCGGAGCCGAGCGCTATTATCGCGAAGCAGGCGTTTTGAATTGAACCGGAGGATTTGGAGCACGTCCGGCCCGCCCTCCAAATCCGTTCCCGTTACGGCACAACCGGATGCTATTCCAAGGAGGCCAATATGCGCGCAGCACTCACCGGAGCGGCCACCGGCATCGGCGACATGACGGCAGCAAAATTGCAGTCACGCGGTTATGAAGTGGTGGCATTCGATATTGCCGAGCCCAGGAACGCAGATCGATGGGTTCGGACAGATATGTCGGACCCGGAGTCGATCCGAGTGGCGGCGGCTCAGACTGAGGGTTCGTTCGATTGCTTGATCAACAATGCCGGGCTGCCGCCGCGACCGGGTCTTGAGGCGACGATCCTCTCGGTCAATTTTCTCGGTCTTGTCCAGTTCACCAACGCCATGATCCCTCAACTCAATGGTGGCGGCGTCATGGTGAATATCGCATCCCGTGCCGGTGCCGCCTGGCGGGAGAATATCGAGCAGGTGAAAGCACTGTGGGCGCTTGAGGGCCCTGCAGACCTGCCTGACTTTATCCAGGCACAAGCGATCGATCACATCCGGGCCTACAATCTGTCCAAAGAGGCGGTTATCGCCTGGGGGATCGGGCAAACCGAGCGGCTGATAGCACAGGGTCTCAGGATGAATTCCGTCAGTCCGGCCGCTGTCAGCACCGGAATTCTGGACGATTTTGGAGCCGCATTCGGCGAACGAATGGCCAGGAATATCGCCCGCGTCGGCCGGCCCGGATTGCCCGAAGAAGTCGCCGATCTCATCGTTTTCCTCGCCTCCCCGGAAAGCGCCTGGCTCAAGGGCAACGACGTGACGATCGATGGCGGCATGTCAGCTCTGGCGGTCGCCGACCAGTTCGGTCTTTGATACGTCCGGCTTTTTGGGAGACCCGGGCCCATCTTGTGCATCCAGATCCGCCTCGATCCGCGCGGCGGTGTCCTGCAGCGCGTCCAGATAGAGCTTCGCAAACTCGCCAGGAGGCATGAGATCCTTCGGCCATAAAAGAGAAATGCCGCCACACACTTCTCCGCCGCGCCGAAGCGGCAGAGCGATGGCGGACAATTTGTCGTTCATGACAGTCTCGCCGCCATAGTTGGGATCGCGAACGCCGTATCCGATCTTCCTGGCCCGATTGAGATTGTCCTGCAGATTGCGCCAGGTGATTCCGAAACGGTCTGGACGAAACCGGAGCTCCATCGAGCGATCGTCAAACAGCGCCCGCACCTGTTTTTCATCAAGCTGGCTGAGACAGGCCGCGCCGGTGGCACAGCCGAAAATATTGAGCCGCCTGTCGACTTGCCCACGATAGAGGCCGAAGGGACTTACGGCGCGGGTCGATTCCACAATGCGCATCCAGTGTTCTTCGAAAATATGAATGTCGGACGGCCAGCCGATTTTCTTTGTCATTGTCAGCGCCTGCGTGAGGCCGATATCCGCCACCAGCGCCAGTCCGGGCGGCACCGGGCTGATCGAAATATCCGGCAGGGTTACGGTGACCCGGTAGAGCTTGTCCGAGAGCGACCGTCGCACAAAGCGGCGTGAAACCATTGTTGCCAGCAACCGCCGCAATGTAGACTTGGGGAGGTTCGTTGCGCGATGAAGATCACTCAGCGACATCGCCCGATAGCGCGCCAGCGTTTCAAGAACAATCAGTCCCCGTTCGAGCGATCTGTTTTCCTTCAGCATACGCGCGATTGTGCCACTTGATGGCACGTTGTCAATTCTGCGGCAGCCATGAACAGGCGGAGCCAGATGTCATGGCTTCTGTTTTCAAGCTGCTTCGCGTATCCTTCCGATCATGCCAAACGACCAGATGCCTCCTTTCCCGGCTTTCGGCCTGCGCCTTAAACGCCTCAGGCGGGCAATGGGCGTGAAGCAGCTTGCGCTGGCACAGGATCTTGGCGTCAACCAGACAACGATTTCCCGTTGGGAGGCCGGACTGCAGTTGCCTTCCGGTGACGTTCAGCAACAGGCCATGTCGGCGCTCAGCGGGCATCGTACAGACGATACAGCGCTGAAACGGCTTGTCGAACGGTCGTCCGACTGTGTGCACCTTGTCGAGGAGGCAACCCATATCTGCCTTGCCTATTCGTCCGGCCGCGCCCATGACTGGCGAAACTCGCAACGGGCGCTGATCGGCGTCTCCCTCTGGCAATTCGCAACCGACGAAATCAGGCAGGCGGAAGCGGAGCTGGCGGACGGCGACTGGTGGTCATCGCAGTTTCCGTCCCCCAGATCCTTCATCACGTCCGAAAAAGTCCATAGCGAAATCACGATCAGCGCCGGTGGCATTCTCTGGGAACGGCTGTATCTTTCCGACGGCACCCCGGCCCGGCTGGTGACGGGAATCCAAGGCTGTGTCTCGAACCGTTGAAACATCGGCTCGTGCGGTCCGGTGAACAGAGCGTCGGTTATCGGCCAACACGCTACGCTCATTCTGAACCTTTATTCCTTCCCATTGACACGATCACAGGCCGTTCCAGTCCGTCCAGTTTCAATATCCGGCAGGAAACACCAAAAACATCTGAGATGGTTTCCTCCGTCAAGACTTCGCTGGTTTCGCCACTGGCGGCCACACAACCTTCTCTGAACAACACGACGTGATCAGCATAACGCATGGCCATGTTCAGATCGTGTAATACGATGACAAAGCTGCGTTGTTCGGTCCGGCTCAACTGCTGGATCAGATCAAGCAGTTCAAACGCATGGGCGATATCCAGATGGTTGGTGGGTTCATCCAGAAAGATGCTCGGGGCATCCTGCGCCAGCGTCATGGCGACCCAGGCTCTCTGCAACTGGCCTCCGGAGAGCTGCGCTATGGGGCGATCTTTCAGGTCCGAGAGCTCTGTGATGTTCAGCGCCTTCCGGCAGGTTTCGATATCCTCGAAAGATGGACCGGAAAAGCGGCCGCGATGAGCAAAACGTCCCAGCATGACAAGGTCGCCGACGGTGATATCCGGCGGAGCCTGCGGCGATTGGGATAGCATTGCCACCCGCCGCGCCAGCTCTTTTGGTGCCCAGGCCGGAATCGGTTTGCCGGCGACATGAACCACGCCGCTTGCCGGTTTATGTAACCCCCGCATCACCCGCAAGGCGGTCGATTTGCCGCTGCCGTTGGGACCGCAAAAAGCGATGATTCTGTTGTCCGGAAGGTCCAGAGAAATACAATCAAGCGCCGGTGTGCCGTCATAGTGCGCTGTCACACTGTTCAGGCTTGACATCAGCTCAGGCATGATATCGCCTTCCTTTGATCAGCAGATAGAGAAAGAACGGGGCACCGACCAGCGCAGTGAATGCACCGGCCGGCAATTCCAGCGGAGGCGCAATCGTGCGAGCCAGAATGTCAGCGCTCAGCACAATAAGACCGCCTGTCAGCGCTGCGGAAAGCAGATAACCGGCTCGAAACTGACCATGGAAAATACGCGCGACATGCGGAGCGATCAGCCCGACAAAGCCAATGGCTCCGACAAGCGCAGTGGCGAGTGCCGTAAGCACAACGGCGGTTGCCAGCATGCCAAACTGAGCTCGCACCAGCGGGACGCCGGTCGCGGCGGCGCTTTGCGGGTCCAGAACCACCTGTCGAAAGATCAATCTCTGCGTCACCAGAAAAGGTATCACCAAAGCGAGCCCGAAACCGAGCACAAAGACATCGTCCCAGTGAGCCGTGCCAACTGATCCGGTCAGCCATGTGAGCGCCTGGCTGGCGCGATAGACCGGTCCCAGGATAATAAGAAGCGTTACGAGTGCCTTGGCGAGCGCTGCAAGCGCAATGCCGTAGAGTATGATTTTCAGTGGTTTGTTGCCGCCCGGGTCGGCGAGGGCAAACATCATCACCAAGGCACCGAACACTGTTGCCCCGACGACAGCGGCAAGCGGTTGCCAATGGACGGAAACCATCAGATTGTTTGCCTGGTCCGAGAACAACCACAAAAACAACAGGACACCGACAGCCCCGCCGTCCGTAATGCCCAGAACCGACGGAGACGCCATGGGATTTCGAACGACACGCTGCAAAATGGCTCCGGCAAGCGCCAGAGCCATTCCGGCCAGAACAGCAAGGATGATACGCGGCAACCGCAATGTCCAGACGATCACCTGATCCATGCGCGCACCGTGTCCCAGCAGGGCATCTATCACACGCTCAGGCGGCATGAAGCTCGACCCGATACCGATTGCCGTGACCGAAAACAGGACAAGCAGACCCAGGAGGAGAACAATTCGGGTGGAAACGGTCAAGCCGGGCATCAGGCGGCCAGCCCTTTGCCGCGCCTAAGCAGGTGAATGAGCGTCGGCACTCCGACCAGCGCGAGAACTGCGCTCATCGGCGCCTCACCCGGCGCAACAATTACTCTGGCCAGAATATCGGCAACAACAGCGATCAGCGCCCCGACAAGCATCGAAAGCATCGCGAGAGGCCGTGTCGGGGGAAGCGCGTTGCCGGCCATACGTCGTGCGAGATGCGGGGCGACAAGCCCAAGAAACAGAACCGGGCCGGCCATGGCGACCGCTCCCGCTGCAAGCAGTGCTGCAAAAGCCAGAGCCGCAAGGCGTATCGCGGTCACATTCACGCCGACCGCATGCGCACTGGCATCGTCAAGGCGCAATGCATCCAGCGATGAAGCGAGAAAAAGACTGCCCGCTCCCCCAATGACGAGCAGCGGTAAACCCAGGGCCAGAAGGCTGATCGGCCGGTCAGCAAAGCTTCCCGACAGCCAGAACAGCAACGCCTCAAGTGCGGTCTCATCGACCAGCAAAAGCGCTTGAGTAAAGGAGGCTAAAAGCGCTGCAATCGTAAAGCCGGCGAGCAGCGTTGTGGCCGGATTGCCGGCGCCGCCTGCCGCCGTTGAAAGAACGAAAACGGCAGCGGTGGTCAACACCGCCCCCAATATCGCCGCACCGCCTATTCCGGCCAGGCTTGAGAAAGCCAGAAATGTCGCGGCAATCGTAACGCACAGAGCGGCTCCTGCGTTTATTCCCAAGAGACCGGGTTCGGCGAGCGGGTTCCGCGTCACGGATTGCATCAACATGCCCGAAAGGCCCAGGGCGGCGCCGGCACAAAGACCGATTAATGTCCTGGGCACGCGCAATGTGGTGATGATCAAAGCATCCGTTCCCTCATGGCCGGAAAGTGCGGACAGGACTGTCACCGGGCTGTAGACCGTCAAGCCGGCATGCAGGCTCACAACCGCGGCGATCAAAAGCGACAGCGACAGTCCGCTCATCAGCCGGGTCAAACGCTATGTCTCCTCGCCAATTGACAAACTTTCCAATCCGTCACATACACGCTTTTAATACTTGAGGTAAATACTCATCTTTTGGAGCTGTTCTAATGAAGCCCCTCTGCGCGTTCTTTCGTCTGTTGTCCATCTGTCTGTTGTTCGCAACGGGACCAGCCATTGCCCGTGACGTGACCGACAGTACCGGCACCATCTCCGTTCCCGACGAGCCAAAACGTGTGGTTGTGCTGACGAACGAAGGAACGGAGGCTCTGCTTGCCCTTGGCGTTACGCCGGTGGGAGCGGCAAATTCCTGGAATGGGACCCCCTGGTGGGATCATATTTCCAAAGCGATGGATGGGGTTGAACCGGTTGGCAAGGAAAGCGCCGTCAACCTGGAACTGGTGGCCGCTCTTGAACCCGATCTGATCCTTGCGAACAAACAGCGCCATGAGGAAATCCATCCGCAACTGACAGCAATCGCACCAACGGTGATGTCCAAGGAACTGCGTGGCGACTGGAAAATCAACTTCCGCCTTTATGCGGAAGCCCTCGGCAAAGCAGACGAGGGCGATGCGGCAATCGCGGAGTATGATGCCGCAATATCAGGGCTTCAGGAGAAACTCGGCGATTCATTGAAAGAACAGGTTTCGGTGATCCGGTTTTTGCCCGGACAGATCCGCATCTATCAACTTGACAGCTTTTCGGGCGTTCTCCTGAAGGACATTGGATTTGACAGACCTGAAAACCAGAATGTCGAAGAATTTGCCATCCGTACCGGAAAGGAAAGCATTCCCGATATGAACGGTGACCGGATATTCTATTTCACCTGGGACAAGGGCGACGGTAAAGGTCTGGCGCTTGAGGAGGAAGTGCTTGCAGATCCGTTGTGGCAATCCCTCGCCGCAGTCGAAGCAGGCAACGTGCACCGTGTCAGTGATGCGATCTGGAATACTGCCGGCGGCATCCTCGCGGCCAAACTCATGATTGAGGACCTTGCCAAGATCTACAATGTCAAATGAGCGATTGACGCGTTCCGTAATGCCTCTGACGGTGTCCTATCGATAAACGCATTTCAGCATTAAGCAGTCTTGCATTGGGCGAGTGCGCGGATTGCACCGGGCCGATCGATACAGCTCGCTTATTGAAGTATCCGAAACGGTCACACGGTTGAGCCACGCATCTTCGGGACGGTCTCCAACCCGCATAATTTATGCATGGTCATTACCTGATGAGACAGGTATCGCTATGGAGTCGATTTGAATCCAATGAGCGGGATTTTCCTTGAAAGCCACCCTCACCGTCTTTCTCATCTGGCTGGCCGGCCTTGGCGCTGCGGCACAATTTGCCAAGCTGGGTGTCCCGTTTTCCCATGTGCGTGACCTTTATCCTGAGGCGGGCGCCCATGTCGGCTGGTTGCTGTCGCTTGTCAGCCTCGTCGGCGTTCTGTTCGGCATGGTGGCGGGCATGCTGGTCGCCCGTTTCGGACCGGTGCGGCTGCTGGCTGCAGCATTGGCGCTCGGCGCGCTGATGTCCTTCTGGCAGGCCACGCTCCCCGACTTCAACACGCTTCTCCTCAGCCGCCTGTTCGAAGGTGTTTCCCACCTTTTGATCGTCGTATCCGCGCCGACCCTGATTGCGCGGATCTGCTCCGACCGCTTTCGCGGCATGGCCATGGCGCTCTGGAGCACATTTTTCGGCGTCTCCTTCGCTTTGATGGCCTGGGTCGCCCTGCCGCTCGTCGACATCCACGGGCTTGATCCGCTCTTCGTCTTTCATGGCGCTTATATGCTGATATTGGCGGCACTTGTGGCCACATTTATCCGGCGCCGGACCGAGGACCCAGATCAGGTGTCGAACCGTCTGACGCCGGCCGCACTGGTAAAACGGAATATCGATGCTTACCGGTCCGCCGGCGTCGCGGCACCGGCGGTCGGCTGGTTCTTCTATACATTTACCTATGTGTCGCTGTTGGCAATTCTGCCCGACATGCTGTCCGAGACGAGACGTGTTGCCGTGGCAGGTCTGATGCCGCTTGCCAGCACCGCCGTATCTCTTGTCGCCGTTTCAAGCCTTTTGTTTCTGATGCCTGCAACGCGCATCGTCGCGATCGGCTTCTTCGGCGCGACCGCCTTTCTTCTTCTGTCCCTCTCCGGATTGCCGCTTCCTGTGATCGCCGTCGGTCTGTTTGCCGTGCTCGGCCTGGTGCAGGGCGCGACATTTGCCGCGGTTCCTGAGCTCAACCGGCGCGAGGAAAACCGGGCCCTTGCCAATGGCGCCGTTGCCCAGATGGGAAACCTCGGCAACCTGCTCGGTACACCCGTTCTGCTTGCGGTTCAAAAACAGGTCGGAAACAGTGGCATGCTGATAACGATCACACTCCTTTATACCATTGGCGGCATAGCGCTTTTATTGCTTGCAGGGAAGAAGACCCGTTGATGCACCAAGCGTCACAGCCCCAGCTCTGACAGCCCCGGATGATCATCCGGCCGGCGTCCCAACGGCCAGTGAAATTTGCGCTCCTGTTCCTTGATCGGCAGATCGTTGATCGACGAATACCGGTTTTTCATCAGACCGTTCTCAGCAAATTCCCAGTTCTCGTTGCCGTAGGAACGAAACCAGTTGCCGCTGTCGTCATGCCATTCATAGGCATAGCGCACGGCGAGCCGATTGCCCGTAAAGGCCCACAGCTCCTTGATCAGACGATAGTCCAGTTCCCTGACCCATTTCGCTTCCAGAAAGGCTTGCGCCTCGTCCCGGTTGTTGACGAACGTCGCCCGGTTCCGCCAGCGGGTATCGGATGTATAGGCAAGCGCCACCTTGGCAGCGTCACGGCTGTTCCAGCCATCTTCGGCCAACCGGACTTTCTGAATGGCCGTTTCTTCGGTAAAAGGCGGCAATGGCGGTCTGGTATCCATGAGGATCTCCCTATCTCGTTTTTCAAAGGTCAAGTTCAACGGCATCGGTGTCCTTCGCCGGCACTGCACAGCAGATCAGAACCTCGTCCTCGCTGTGTTCCGCCGATACCGGGCTGCGATAGGTCACCGACCCAGACTTGAGTTTGGTAAGACATGTTCCGCAGGAGCCGCTGCGGCAGGAAAAATCCGGCGTCAGTCCATGGGCCTCCGCCAGCTCCAGCAACGTTCCCTCCTGCCGGTTCCAGTTCTGTTCAAAACCGGAGGCGGCAAATCTGACAAGCGCCAACTCCGCTTCATTTTCGGGCGTGTCTTCCTGTCTGGCCAGCGTTACCGGCTGACCGGGATTGCGCTTGAGGGACGCCGGGCCGAAACTCTCGGCGGCAATCCGGGCATCGCGCACACCCAGCGTTCGCAGAGCGTCGTAAAGCGCCTGCATAAAGGGCGGCGGTCCGCACAGGAAAAAGTCGTAATCGTCAAGCGGTAAGACCTGCTTAAGAATATTACCGGTGATACGCCCGGTGCCGTTAAAGTCGGTGCCCGCCTTCTCCGTGTCCTTGGGATGATCAATCAGCGAGAAATAGCGGATCTGCCCGCCGGTCCCCTGTTCAAGCTCCTTGAATGCAGCAGCAAACCCCCGCTGCTCGGTCGTGCGCGCCGAGTGAAGCACCGTCAGCGGGCGTGCATGCCGGGTTCGCAAACCTTCGACTGCCACATGTCGGGCCATCGCCATCATCGGTGTGATGCCGACGCCTCCGGCAATCAGCACTGCGGGGCGGGTTTCGGCAGGATCGATATAAAAATCGCCACGCGGCGCGCGCGCCTCGATCAAGTCCCCCGGTTTTAAAGCGTCATGGAGGAATTTCGAGACCAGTCCGTCCTCCTCCCGCTTAACGGAAATCCGGTAATGCGTGTCCGACGGCGCCGATGAAACAGTATAGGTTCGGATGACGGGCTTATCAGCCGGGGTCACCCGGATTGTCAGATACTGACCGGCCTCAAAGGGCAGAAGCACATCGCCATCATCAGGCTCAAGATAAAACGAGCGGATGACGGAACTTTCGTCTTCAACGCGGACGACCCGGAACGGGCGCCAGGCATTCCGTTTCTCTTCCGCCACCTGTCGCGCCGTTGCGTCCGCCCACGTGTCGGCAAGCAGCGAATTGGGCGAAAAGACCCCCCGCTCAGCTCGGAACGGCAACACATCATGAAGCCGGATGCCGTGATCGAGCATAAAGCGCCATCCGCGCTGCGCGCCCTTGAAGGAGGTCACCTCCTCATGGTCTTCGGGCAGGAGTTCCACCGTGCCGGTCAGGCAAAGAAGATCCCCGTTTGTGAAATCGACAAAGACCAGGCCGGCTTTGGGATTGAGAAGGAAATTCCCCATCGTGTTGAACAGGTTATTGCCCGGAAAGTCCGGAATGGTGAGCGTGTCGCCATCGACCCGCACAAAGCCCGGACGGCCGCCGCGATGGGACACATCGACCCCCTGCTTCACCGGATCGTCGTTCGCCGGAAGGAAGCTTGAAACAAAAAAGACATCTGTTTCTGAGATCAGCTGCCGGGCACCGTCATCCAGCGTCCTGAACGTCGTCGGCCCGCCGCCCTGCCCGCTTTCGCTCGCCGGGCGCACAAATTCGAGCGCGCGGTGCTGGATATATTGCGGACAGTTGCCGAATGACTGATCGACAGCCACTGAAAAACCGTTTCCATGCAGGTTTTTCACCCGCCCGTTCATGCGGTTGCGGCGCCGTGTATGCAGCTCGATCCCAAGCAGGCCCAGTGATGCGCCCTCCCCGATTGCCGCGCGGATCGGGTCGCCCGGCACACCGGGCGCGTCAATGTCGAGCGTTGTCCTGTCCGGCGAGCGGACAAATCCCGGACGTCCCGGAATGAGGCTGGCCCAGGGCCAGCCTTCCCCGTCAACCGCACCCACAACCAGAAACGGCAACTGTGAAAAGAAGTCCCGATGCTGATCAGGCATGAAAGACCGGATCGCCTGACGGCCGAACCTTTCCATTTCGTCCGCCTTACCGTTCCTTTCCTGCAATGCCTTTTCACCGGGGTGAAAGGGCGAGTTGGATCTTAAGCGGTTCTCGTCCCCTGATAGTTCGATTCTGTTCAGCATTTTCGGACCTCATTTCTGCTCGGTTCCGGATGCGCTTGAGTGGGGTTTGCGTTAGCTTTGGCTCAGGCTGCGGATGCCAGACCGACTTTGGTCACCGGCATTGGCTCAAAGCCCGGCAGCGCTTCGATATTAGACAGGAGCCGACGCACATTGGGGTAAGGCTCAAGCGACACATCTCCTTCCGGCGCGTGTGCCGTGTAGCTGTAGATCGCCACGTCGGCGATGGTCGGTTTGCCGCCAACGAGGAACTCTCGGCCTTCCATATGTGCTTCCAGCTTCGCCAGATAGCGGTCCGCAACCGTTTTGCAGAAATCGGGATCGAGCGGCGCATTGAACACGTTGATCAGGCGCGCCGCAGCAGGACCGAACGCCTGTTCTCCCGCGGCAAGCGTCAGGAATTTCTGCACCTCCGCTTCCAGAACCGGATCCGTCGGCAGAAAGTCCGGCGCATATTTGCGGGCGAGATAAACAAGAATGGCATTTGAATCGCTGATCACGACGTCCCCGTCTTCAATCACAGGCACCTGCCCGGCCGGGTTGAGAGAAAGAAACGGCTCTTTTTTGTGCGCACCTCCAGCGAGATCGACGTCGACCACTTCATGCGCAATACCCGCAAGGTTTGCGAACAGCCGCACGCGGTGCGCATGACCGGATAGAGGAAAACTGTGAATACGGATGCCCTGAGACATGGAAAACTCCTTCGATTTGGCGAAAAACGGTGTGTGACCCGTTAGCGGAAGGAGATTTAACACTGTTTATATATGAAGATAATTCATCTATATCAGGAATAATTATGAATGATCTGGTGATAATAGAAATCGAACGCGTGGTACAGCCTGTAAAAGTCCCGGACAATGGATACACTTGAATGCATGCGCGCCTTTGTGGCCGTCGCGGGCCAGAATTCTTTCACCGCCGGCGCCCGGCAGCTCAATATCAGCACCCGTCTGGCCAGCAAATATGTGCGTCAGCTGGAAGAGAAGCTGGATGCGCAACTGTTCAACCGAACCACACGATCCGTGACCTTGACCGATACCGGACGCGCCTATCTTGAACGATGCATTCCGCTGCTGGATCAACTCGATGAGATGGAAAATGTCGTTCAGGCGCGGCAGACCGAATTGGCTGGTCCGATCCGTGTTACCGCCCCGACGGGGTTTGGCAGCCGGGAACTGGTCCGGGCCCTGCAGCCGTTCCAGACGGCTCACCCGAACGTGTCGATCCAGCTCTCGCTCGCAGACCATCATGTCGCCATTGTCGAGGAAGGCATTGATCTTGCCATCCGGTTCGGTGCGCTCAGAGATTCAAGCCTGATTGCCCGAAAGCTGATGGATATGCCGGTCGTTGCCATCGCCTCTCCGGATTATCTTCACAAACACGGAACGCCCGGCCACCCGTCCGCCCTGTCCACGCACAACTGCCTGCTGCCGCTGTTTACGCAGGATCCCGGTCTGTGGAAATTCAGGATCAGCGGCGAAGATGTTGCGGTGCGGGTCGATGGGTCCTTCAAAGCCAATTCCCCCCGGGCCGTCGCCTATATGGCCGCCGGTGGCCTTGGTGTCGGCCGTTGCCCGCTCTACACCGCCAAACCGTTTCTGGAGGATGGCAGTCTCAAAGTCTTGTTCGATGAGGAACACGCCAGCCATTCAATCCTTTATGCAGTCTACCCCCCGAACCGGCACCTCACCGCCCGCATCCGCGCTCTGATCGATCATCTGGCGAACTGGTTCCAGAAGGATGGATCGGTGGCCGCAGGCGAAAAAAGACTCTGTTAACGGAGCACACCCGAAGTGGATGACGGAACTCCGGTCATCAGCCTTTCAGTTGATCGCAGGTCTGCTCAAGTTCAAGAATATTGCCCTCCGGATCGCGCGCATAAACAATCAGAAGCGGCCTGGACACAGATCCCAAGTCGGTAACTTCCCCGATTTGCGTCCCGCCTGCATCTGTGATTGCAGAAAGGACTGCGTGAATGTCCGCCATTTGAAAAGAGAGGTGCCCAAAACCGGGTTCATTCACCCGTGGCTGTTTCCGCTCACATGTAACCGTATGCCGATGTATCTCCAGGAAGGGAGCATCACAATCGGGAAGCTTCAGCCAGATCGAGTATATCTCTGAATTCGGAACACCATTGCCTTTCGAGACCTTTGCTCCCGATAAAATCTTCGGCTCGCGAAGGTACTCGCATTGGAAGATGTTCACATAAAAAGCTGCAAGCGTCTTTGCGTCGCGCGCAACGAGGTTGACGTGAGCAAGTTTCATTGCGTTGTGTCTCCGTTACAGGACGACAATGATGATAATCGAAAAATAATGAGGCGTGCCCGGTTTGAGCCCCAAACAAGACTTTTTCCTCAAGACGTCAAAACTTGGAACGTGTCTTGTTTATATTGGAGCATTTGATGGCGGAAAATCGTTCAGAGGAGTTAATGATGCAGGCAGCCCCTTCTATCAGAGCAGCCAATGTGTCTGACCTGCCGGAAATAGAAGCGCTTATGACTGAATGCATGTGTCACTATTACGGAAAACCGGACGGCGCGAAAGAGAGCGCTTTGCACATGGTTTCCGGGAAAGCGGGAGCGATAGAGACCATCGTCGCGAATTTGGCGGGTGAGGCATTGGCCTTTGCAACTTTTGCCATTGTCTATCCCGGACCCGAAGGCCGGGGAACGCTGTTTCTGAAGGACTTGTTTGTATCCGGAAAGGCGCGATCACAAAATGTCGGCCTGTCCATGATGCGTTATCTGTCGGGAATTGCCCGGGACAGGAACTGCATCAGGTTCGACTGGACTGCAGAAACCTATAACGCGGGCGCTTTATCGTTCTACGACCGGCTGGGAGCGAGTCGTATTGAGGAGAAGGTCTATTTCAGGCTTGAAGGCGAACAACTAGAGCAACTGGCAGTTGCCCCGGCCCAAACCGAAGGAAACCTGAAATGACACTAAACGAAGCGATGGCGCAATACGGCCCTCCCTGGCTCGGCATCTGGCTGATGGTCCTCCTGGTCGGTGTCTTCGTCCTGCCTTTTGGCCTGTTCATCTGGCGCTCGACACGATGGACAGCTGTTTTCTGTCTTGTTGCCGCACTGCTTGGCGGGTTTGGCGTCAACTGGCTCTACGGTCAGATGGGGTACGTCAAACTGTTGGGATTGCCGCACATTCTGTTCTGGACACCGCTTGCGGTTTATCTCTGGCGACAATTCCGTTCAGAAGCCGTCGAAAAGACACCGCGCAGACTGATCGGCGTGATCCTGACCGTCCTCCTCATTTCCTTGGCCTTCGATTACGTGGATACGATCCGATACATTCTGGGAGAACGAACCCCGCTCGGGCCGCTCCCGTCCTGACCGTATGTGACCTAATTTGCCTGACAAGACCCGCAGCGGCGACGGTCGGGAGGGTTGGCTTCCCGGTCCCCATGAAGGAGAACCGGTGCAAAAAGTGGTTATCTTGCAATCGGCCCGCCAATGCGCATTATCGCATTATGAAACAACTCCTTTGGATTGAATTCAGCGATGTCCGGCTGGACATTGAGATCGGCATCCACGACCATGAAAAAGGCGGGCCGCAACCGGTGCTGCTCGACATCCGTGCGCTTGTCGATCCCGATGCGACCATGGCGCGGTTTCTTGACTACGACCATATCGAACAGTTTCTGATCAAAACACTTCCTTACGAGCGCTTCGATCTTCAGGAAGATCTCGCCCGGCGCGTCACCGCCTTTCTTTTTGAGTTCGATCAGGTCCGGGAGGTGGAAGTCAAACTGCGCAAACCGTCCGCTTATCAGTCCGGCCTTGCCCCAGGAATCCGGCTTGTTACCTCAAAAAATCGGGAATGAGGAGATGCAGACAATACTGGTACCGGTGGACGGATCCGTCCATGCGATGAAGGCTCTGACCATCGCCTGTGATCTGGCGCAGAAATACGGGGCCGAGATTGCACTGCTGCACATTCTGGCCAAGGGCAAGACGGCGAAGGATCTGATTGATCTGGCCGCGGCAAACACATTCGGTCCAAAACTGATGACGGCGCTGAAAAAAGCCGACGAAAAAGGTTTGGGGCCGGCGCCGGAACAGGTGCTCAGGATCGTTGGTGAGAAGGTTCTGGAACAGGCCCAGGCCAAGGTCGAACGCGTTAAACTGACGGTGAAGGTGCTTGAAATGGGCGTTGGCGACCCGGCGGACGCCATCCTGAATGCACAGAAAATCATCAGGGCCAATACCATCGTTATGGGCTCACGGGGCATCCCCGGCGGTGCAGACACACCGGAGGGCGGCAACTCCTTCGGCAGCGTTTCACAGCGCGTGTTCGAAAAAGCGCCCTGCACGTGCCTTTCAGTTAAGTGAGATCTGACGAAATTGCCGTCTCCCGAACGCCCGGTGTGCATATTGGCAACATCCGCATCATTTAGTCCGGCAACTGTTTTGACGCTTTCGATGCTGTGGTAGCGTCTCCGCTAGGATGAGTTGCAGGGTGCGCGGCAAACAAGTTCGAGCTTTCGAACACGTGCCCGGGCTGATCACATTATAGAGCAATGCAGGGCTTCAAAGTCGTTTGGCAGTCGGGCATCGCCGATCCACTGACAGATTTAGCAGAGAGTAATTGCTGAGAGATGGCAGAACAGTCTTGTGCAGCCTGTGGTTCAAAAATTATCGCAGCTGCAGCGACCATCGCGATTTTTTTCGCATCCCCGGCTCTTGCGCGAACCTGGTGGCTGGCCGAAACCGAACAGGGTGTCCGCAACGCAGACGTTAAAAACGGCAACGCCCATCTGGGCGTTACCTGTTCACTGACATCGACGGTCACCACAAGTTCCATCGCCGTCACACTTCAGGGCAATCCGATCACCGGCAGCGTCACATTTTCATTCGATCAGGGCACCAGAATTCAGGCCGACTTCAGAAACGGGAAAATGGAAGTCGGCACCCCGGAGAACGATCGCGACTTTGCCGCCATTGTCAAACGTTTGAAGAGGTCCACATCGGTCGCGGTGATCGCACCGGGTGGAGCAATCCGCTCTTTCTCCCTACGCGGCTCAAGGCGCGCCATCGGGGATTGTCCGGCGCGTGCCGCAAATCCCCCGGCTGAGCAAATTGCCGTCAGTCCGCACGAACACATACAGGCCCTGAGCGAGGGCGATGTTTCGATATTTGGAATTCAGAAACGGCTGAATTTGCTCAATTACGATGCCGGTCCCGAAGACGGTATCCTGTCCAAGTCAACCCGTGATGCATCCGCGGCGTTTCAGCGGGATTACAACCGGCCCTCAACCGGAATCCTGACCCGCGAGGGCATTGACCTTCTGTACAAGCTGACCGATCCGAAGCAAGCGCAGGTTACAGCAAATAACCGGCACGATGAAGATACCGACATCACCGCCACTCAAACGCTCCCGCCGCAGGAAACGCCTGACAGACCGGATACACCTGTCGTGGCGGTCATTGAGCCGGAACCCGAAGCTGCCATCGAACAACCCGGGTCTGGCACGACGGAACCGGCCGCGACACCCACGGCTACTGCACCAGCGGCAGCAGCTGCCGAGCCCGCCCTGCCGGTTGTCTCAGAGCAAACAGAGCCCGTCGAACAGGAGCAGCAGGATGCAACCGCTGTTTCTCCGACTCCGAGGGACAGCTCCCGGAAATCCGATCGGAAACCAATTGAGCGTTCTGAATCGGCTGAATCGGCGGAGGCAGACATCGCTGCAGCAGCACCTGCGCCCGATGACCCCCCTCCGGCAACCGACTTTAAGGAAGGCTCGGAACCGACGGAAACAGCTGCCATCGCACCGGCACCCACCGAGTCGCTGCCCGCTTCCGGTCCGGAAGACGAACCGGGGCTTACCGAAGCGGCGGACCCCCGGACAACAGGAACAGCAGCGCTGACGCCCGTGCCGGCCGAAACCGTTCCTGAGGCAATTCCTCCGGGCGGCCTTGGCGGAAAAACGGAACCTGAAAAACCTGAGCCGGCCGACACAGCCGCGGCAACGCCGGAGTCTGACGTGTCGCCCGACAAGCCGACGCTTAAGAAAACCGGCGAGGACGGTTTTGCCTATCACAGACTGGACCGCTGCGATCATGAACGCGGGCTTGTGGCAATCCACTATTTTTTGCATAGCGAGCGGGACAAGGTGGAAGTATCCGATCTTTGCTTTAATCGGAAAGGAGGCTCGTTTGTCGCACTGGAGTCCGCTTCCGACCTGACCTTGTTCGAGACTCAGAACGACACGGACATGTTCGAAGTTATCGCTCCCGGCGCCGAAGTCTTCGAAAAGACGACCGCGTTCGCACAGCGGTTTATCCCCTTTTCAGAAGATCCGACACTGACCGGCTATGCGGGCTCTTTCGGCTACAATCCCAGCTACAACACACCCAACCACCACAATGCCCAGTCGACGCTGATGTGGGGGTTTGTTTATGGCGAAACATCGCAACAATCCGAAATTGTCGACGGTACGTTCGAGGTCCATCTCAACGCGTCCAACAGCTGGGAACATGAAGCCGCGCCGGACGGCAAGGAAAGAGGCGGTAAGAAACCCATCGTCCTGATTAACGGATACGGCAGATTTGAGAAGGGTGTTGCCCGCCTGACGCTTGAGTCATATGCGGACAGAAACGGAATCGGCGGCGGTCATGTCGATCTGATCGTCGACGCGGAGGGCGCAATAACCGGCTCAGGGCAAATCCTTATGAAAAATCCCGATACCGAGGGCACGGACCCACATGACTGGATGGAACTGAACTGGACGATAACCAAGCTGGTCGGCCAGTTTGTCGGCCCCGAAGGCCGGGAGTTTCGCGGTATCGGATATATCAGCGGTCAGACAACCGACCGGGACGGTTTTGTGCATGAGGCATTCGGTTCGGTCGGAATTCAGGGCTCGGGAACAGGCGTTGCAAGGGTGCGAGGAGCCGAAAACGCATCGACTCCGGCCACGAAAGCGAACTAGGGTAGGGCTCCTTCATTTCATCCATTCTGCGAGAGCAGATTTTGTTTTTGACAAGACGGAAAGGCGCAGGAAACCGTCCGGTTTTCAAGTCTTTCCAACGCGGTCAGGAACAAAATCTGCTCTCGAAATGACAATGCCGCAAAAGCCTGCGGCCCTGCTCAGTTAGGATGGAAGGATAGCGACTTTTCGATGTGATCAATTGTCCGATTGCATAGTTCTTCTTCAACGGTCACGCAGCTGATATTTATAATCACGCCCCTCCCCGTCAGGAGCGTTACATTGACAATGTCAAATGCATCGCTGTCGGTCGCAGGTGTCACAAAATCCAGATATGCGATCGGTTGACCGCCAACGCTCACCAGTTCGGCAGCATTCCATTTTTTCACATTCCTCATCAAACCAATGGTCCGCTTCATAGACCGAACCATCGCCGATGACAGCGTGATCGGACGATCTCCGGCCTTCTTTCCAACCGCCACGGAAACCCTGTCGCCTACCGCCGACTGGTAGGCGACATTCTGATGGCGGGCGATAGACGGATATTTGAGTCTTTTGATGGCATCCGGCATGGGTGTGAACCCCGCGGGCAGGTCAAAAGACACGCCTAATGCGTCATGATGGACCAACTCCTCCGCTTCAGTGGTGTCGATCACCGCAAACAGAAGAAGGAAACAGAAGTACCAAAGATTTTTCATCGTAAAACCTATCATTGCATACACGTATTAAGTGAAAATTGTTATTACTATCTTATAAGTTGTATTTCAACTATTTTCTATTCACGGGCGCAGCGCAAGCTGGCGCAGCATGCCGGTTGCAGAAGACGCTTGGACAATGTCTGCTTTTCGTAAGGCCCAACTGTGCCGGCCGGGTCGGGCCAACTCGGCAATCCGCCACGGCACCGGATCGCAGGCAATATGCCTATGTGTCAGCAATAGAGTCTGGCGGGAAATCTTCGCCGGCACCGATGTCTTCGAAACGCTTCAGAAGCATCCTCCATCCGGTGTTCACCGATCCAAAGACATCATAGTATGCTGGTTTGGAGACTGTCCAAGACCTGCCGGACAGCAGGTAACGTTGTTCGTTAGCTACCTGTATATTTGACCCGATATTTTATTGATCTTGAAAGATAACACCCATGCCCCGTTCAAAATCCCATGCGTGCAGCGAGGACAAATCCGACGCCTGCCCCGCGTCCGTTCAGGCAAAAATCCGAGTGCTGGAGCCGGGGGCGTGCCTAACCCTCCTGCCGGGCTGCTATGACAAACCGATCACAACGGTTGGCCTGCGGGGGTCCAAGGACCATAAAATAACAATCCGCGGAAACACCGGCGCTGACTGCTGGTGGGACAAGAAGGCGCCGCAAAGGGAAGCCGACGCCACGGCGGAAGCGGTCATCACCAGCGACATCACAGCCGAAACGTTCCGCACCCTCGCAAACAAGGCAGCCGCCCGTAAACAGGCTGCCGGCAGTTTCCCCGGTCTTTATTACCTCGCCGACGAAGCCTGCCTTTACTTGCGCGACTGCCAGCATGTCGTCATCGAGAACCTGTTCTTTCAGGACTGCTGGCCGACCGCGCTTTATCTCGACAATTGCCAGGACATCACTGTGAAGGCCTGCCAGTTTCGCCGTGGCACCTATGCGATTGGTGCCACGGGTCAGGATACGCGCCAAATCACCGTGGTCGACTGCCGCTGGCAGCAATATCCTCAAAACAACGACGGTCACTGGAAAACCATCCCCTGGCATCGCATCCACGGCGATGTCGAAAATACCAACGATCCGTCTGACGACGGCGTCGTCGATCTCGAAAAGGACTACCGGCACCTGGATGGCGACTTTTTCGTTGCCTGGCGGATTGCGGGCTTCGTCACCCTCAGGCGTAACCTGATCGAAGATGCGTTCAACGCCATCCACATGTTCAATCATAAAAAGAACCCAAGCGAAGATCTGAATCTCAATGTCGTGATTGAGGAAAACCGCTTCGAACGCATTCGCGACAACGCCGTTGAACCGGAATACGGCGCCTGGAACTGGGTGATCCGCAACAACATTCTGATTGACGTTTATTCCTGGTTTTCCCTCGAAATGGAGCGCTCAGGCTGGTTCTATATCTACGGCAATCTTGCCTGGCACACACAGATGCCCGGCCCCGGCGAAAATCCCCCCGAAGGCATCGAAAAAGACAAGCGGACCGGAGGCGGTATTTTCAAGCTGCCCAGGAAACATCAGGCCGACGGTCCGACCTATTTCTTTCACAACTCCTTTCACCTGCGCGCCCGCATCGTCAAAAAGAAGCGGTTTGCGCATCTGCAATTCTTCAACAACGCAATGATTTATCGCAGCGAAACCGCCGGCAGCACCGGCCCTTACGAAACGCTGTTCGGGCAGGATCTTGCCACCCTGAAGACACCCTTTGATCCCGACGATCCGGAAGAAGCTGTTTTGAAGGCCGAAAAACAGCGTTTCACCAAGGACTGGAGCGGTCTCAAGATCGCGTTCCACGACAATGTCATTGACGGACCGGACAAATTCGAAACGCTAAGGGCGTTCGGGTATCCCTTCGGCGCCGGGTCCGTACAAGGTCTTCCCGGCTTCCAGGGGCCGTTTCCGCCTCACCCCACAACCCGGCAGTCCTTTCATCTGACACCGGGGCAAAATGCGGGCAAGGCTTATGAAGCCTCAGTCCCTTTCACGCTCAAAACGCCCGGACCGCAGAAGATCACCGAAACCGGCGGCCGGCACATCGGTGCCGTTCAGAAAGACGGCAACTTGTTCAAGCTGTCAGAGGAGTTCGGGTGGGTGAAAAAAGAGTCTGATAAGCTCTCATAAGTGCAAGCTGTCGGGTCGAGATCATCGAGCCACGCAGTTAAGGGGCGGAAATCACAATCAGGTTTCCGGCAATGCCTCCACATAATACCAGCGGCCTGCTTTTTTCCGGAAACGGCTCAGCTCGCGGTGCGTGTGCAATGCTCCACCGGCGAGATACTTTGCCTCAAACAATACGGTTCCCTCCCGATCGGGGGCACCACCCTTTTTTGTGTCGATGACCGTCAAACCGGTCCAGTGATTATCCGCCGCCCAGCGGGCTGTGCCCGCTTCGTCAAAGACCGGCTGATGTTTGGGCCAGAGCGTATCGCGGAGATAGGAAATATTTTCCTGAACATAGGCGGTATAACGCGACCGCATCAGTTCTTCGGCTGTCTGCGGACGTTCGTATCCATCAAGGAAACGAGCACAGCAGTCGGGCAGAGGATTGCCGCTACCGCATGGACACGGTTTGGTCATTTTAAGCACCATTGGAGGGGTAATTGGATCGGAGCATTTTTACCCGCCGTATCGCCGAAGGCGGCCGTTTATACACCGCCTTGAAGGCATCGTTGAACCGGCGGATGCTCCGAAAACCGGATGCGAAAGCGATATCGGCAATCGGCATGGATGTCTCGTTCAGATACCGCTTTGCTTTTTGAATGCGCAGTGTCGCAGCAACTTCGGAGGGGCTGGCCTGCGTGTGTTTTCGGAAGAGCCGCAGCAGATGCCGGGAGCCGATGCCAAGGCGGCCCGCGAGATCCTCCACGGTCGCCTCGTTCAGATACCCCTCCTCGATCAGGCGCATGGCCCGGCCGACGGTGGTCGCCGTCCCGCGCCAGGCGGGGCTGCCGGGTGCGGTTTCCGGGCGGCACCGCAGACAGGGACGGAAACCGGCTCTTTCGGCCGCCGCTGCGGATTTGAAGAAGATCACGTTTTCCGACTTGGCCGGCCGCACCGGGCAGACGGGCCGGCAATAGATTCGCGTCGATTTCACGGCGGAAAAGAACAGACCGTCATAACGCGGATCGCGCGCAAGGCGCGCGCGGTCGCATATGCCCCAGTCAAGCTCCTGAGCATCAAAGACTTTTAAGGTTTCGATATCCATCCTCAATATTATGCCGTCCATGACTTGCCGAAACCAGCCGTAATCGGACTCCATCCGGGCACAAGGTCCGAAAACAGCCAGAAGCGGTGAAAACAGCGTGGCACCTCTTTTTGAAAAGAAGGAGTGCCTGCTTTGAAAAACCGGTCCAACAATCCGATCGTCGAAATTGGTCTTCTGGTGCTGCTGGCGTTTTTATGGGGCGGTTCCTTTACACTGATCAAAATCGCAATTGAGACCGTTCCGCCGGCTACGGTTGTTCTGGGGCGGCTGATTTTCGGTGCCGGACTCCTTCTGCTGCTGTTACGGATGCGGCGCATGATCCTGCCGACTTCGGCGTCCCTGTGGGGCGCGTTCACGATCCAAGGCCTGTTGCAGAGCGCTCTGCCCTTCACCCTGATCAGTTGGGGCGAGCAGCACATCGACAGCAGCCTTGCGGGACTGCTCAATTCCACGCCACCGCTGTTTGCCGTCCTGATGACCGTGTTCGTCCTTGGCGAAAGAAAACATTCCGTCCGCCAGTCCGTCGGCGTACTCATCGGCTTCCTTGGCGTCCTGGCCACACTGGGGCCTGAGATCCTGAGCGGCTCAACGGAAAGCGCCCTTGGCCAACTGGCAATCCTCGGCGCCAGCGTCAGCTACGCCATTGCCCCGATTTACGCGCGGCGGTTCTCCGGCCTTCCGGTGCTGACCACCGCCGCGTGCTCCATGACGATGGCGATGCTGATCATGCTGCCGCTCTCTCTCCTTATCGATCGGCCTTGGACGCTCGCGCCCGCGCCCGAGGCCCTATGGTCAATCGCCGCCCTGGGCGTTCTGTCCACCGCACTCGCCATGGTGCTCTATTTCCGGCTTGTCAGAACACTTGGTGCCGTCGGCGTCACCAGCGGCAGCTATCTCAGGGCCGGCTGCAGCGTGCTTCTGGGCGTTGTTTTTCTGGGAGAAGCCGTCACGCCGGGTATGATCGGCGGTCTTGTCCTGATCCTCCTCAGCGTCGGCATCGTGACCGGACCGGCTAAACGGCCCGTTGGTGAACGGAAGACGAGGATTTCGTAGAGGCGGTCATTTCGATCGTCCGGCCATCTCAGACCAAACAGCCCGGTTACTTCCCACCATACTGATGAAACATATCCGCAACGATCTTCCAATCTTCGCCACGCCTTTCAAGGACGAACAGATAGGTACCGTCAAAGGCGAGACCCGCGTCTCCGAGCGATGCTTTGACGCCACCGACCATGACGGCCTGCGAGCCATCGTCGGCGACGATCAGAGTATCGACCGTGTGGTGCAGCGAGCCGTTATGCTTGGTCAGCATGGTGAAAACCTTGCGCGGGTTTACGGGCAGCGTCATTGAATACTCAACCGGCGATGACCAGGACGGCCCGCGCGGCTGCTTTCTTGCGTCCTGCGTCTCCACCAGCATCGGCGAAGTCGAGGGTGTTGAGGAACGCATGGAACAGGCCATCGACAATACCGACATTCGATTGGCAAGCCGGTTTGATCTGGAAAAAGAGAAAGGCACCCTGCCGCCGGATTTCCCGTCAGAAGAACGGGCGCGGCTGATGTTCGATATGCGTCAGGGCTATGTTTTCCGCGGCCGGGCCGGCTGATCGGCGAAAGCGCTCATGGCAGACATCGGCGATCGCGTCGAGATGATTCTGTCGCCCAAAGCAGGCCGCTGAGGCAACTGCGGCAACAGACAAGCGTGGCCGGAACTGGCTGAGTCCCGGCCCCATCTGTCAAAAGTCCTACCCGGCGATCTGTTTCGCCTTTTCCACCAGCACTTCGGCCTGGCGGATCGAAGCGTAGTCGATCAGGCGGCCGTCGAGAGAGACAGCACCCTTGCCGGCGGCCTCCGCCTCCGCCATCGCCGCCAGAATGCGGTTGGCTTTGGTAATCTCGGCTTCGGATGGGCTCATCACTTCGTTGGCCAGCGCGATCTGACTGGGATGGATCGCCCATTTGCCTTCGCAGCCAAGGACAGCAGCGCGATAGGCTGCGGCCTTGTAGCCATCCGGATCGGAGAAGTCGCCGAACGGACCGTCAATCGGCCTCAGACCGTTGGCCCGGGCCGCGACGACCATGTTGGCGATGGCCGAATGCCACATATCGCCCCAATGAACCGAACGGCTTCCGTCTTCCGCCGGATCGGTGAGAACCGAATAGTGCTCGTTCACGCCGCCGATCACCGTGGTGCGGGCGCGCATGCTGGCGGCGTAGTCGGCAACTCCGAAATGCAGGCTCTCGTTGCGTTTGGAAGCGGCGGCAATTTCGTTGACATTCTGCATGCCCAGAGCGGTCTCGATAATGTGCTCAAACCCGATACGTTTTTTGTAGCCTTTTGCGTCCTCGATCTGGGTCACCAGCATGTCCACAGCATAAACGTCGGCGGCGGTGCCGACTTTCGGGATCATGATCAGATCGAGCCGTTCACCGGCCTGTTCGACCACGTCCACCACGTCGCGATACATGTAATGCGTGTCCAGGCCGTTGATTCGAACCGACATGCTTTTCTTGCCCCAGTCGATCTCGTTCAGAGCTTTGATGATGTTCTTCCGCGCACCTTCTTTTTCGTCCGGCGCAACGGCATCCTCAAGATCGAGAAAAATAACGTCCACATCGGAATTTGCCGCTTTTTCAAATAGTTGCGGCTGGCTACCCGGAACGGCGAGCTCGCTACGGTTCAGGCGCGGGGTCGCCTGTTCGATCGGATGAAAACTCATTTTCTGGCCGCTCCTTGTGCTCTGGCCATTTCATCTGGCCAATGGAAAGAGCGGCTAAAAATTCGCAAAAAGACAAAGCTGTCAAGAAATTTTCTTGCGCGTTTCACCCTTCGGAGGATGGATCATTTCGTCGCAGGGTCCGAAGGTTTCGCCTCGCTTGCAAGACGCGACGAATAATAGAACGCGACCGCCTGCGCCCGGTTTTTCAAAGACAGTTTTTCATAAAGGTTGGAGAGGTGAAACTTGACCGTATTTGTCGAGATGCCGAGCTCCCGTGCCAGTTCCTTGTTGGTCAGTCCCTTTGCCATTGCCTCAAGCAGCGTCCGCTCCCTGCGCGACAATTGCCGCAGCGGATCCTGCTGCAGATCCCGCACGTCCAGAAACGGAAACACCATCTTGCCTGCTGCAACGTCGATGCAGGTGGACAACAGCCCGTCGATGGCGCCGGTCCGGGGCGCAAACGCGGCAGCACCGGCCGCCATCGCCTGGCGCGGCAGATCGCCGGTCTCGTCGCCGTAGATCACAAGACGCGGCGCGGCTTCCTGCTCTCTGAGGACCTCGATCAGCTTGGCGCCGCCCAGAGCCGGCAGGTTCCAGTCGATCACACCGACCGTTACCGGAACCCGCATGACGGTTCCCAGAAATCCTTCTGCTGTCGCCGATGTCGCAACAAGCGAAAACCGGGGATCGCGTTCGAAGATCTCACTCATGGCGGACAGGACCAACGGATTGCCGTCGGCCAGCATGATATCGATGGGGCGTTCAGAGATATCAGCCAATTCGGACCTCACAAGACGAAAACCTACCCAAAGGAATGGGCTCGAATATCATATGCAACGATATTACTACCCGAATAGGTAGGAAAAATACTACCTATATAGATACCCAAAAGCAGGATTAATGCATGTTGCGCGACTTCGCAACTATCCGTCAGTTTAGGGCAGTCAGTCTGAAGACCGAAGTGGGAGGATGAGAATGAACACTGGGGCAGTTTTTGCGCAACTGAACATCCCGCACACACTCGCAGCGGGTCCCGGTCCCGGACATACAGATCCGCGGGTTTTGGCGCGTTTCCTCAATGCGGGCACCGCCGATCACATGCAGGACGATGTCTTGCGCGGCATGATCGAGTGCAAACAGATGCTGCGCGCCGTTTTCGGAACACGGAACGTTTACACGTTCGGTGTTGCGGGCACCGGCTGGAGCGGGCTTGATTGTCTGTTTTCCGCCGTCCTGCCGGGCGACACAGTCGTGGCTTTCGTCAACGGCACGTTCTCCGGCATCGACGCGCTGACACTCAGGATCAAAGCCGCCACGACGGACGAGTTGGCCGCCGACCCGACGAACCCCGCCGCCGCGAGCGTGACCGTGGTCGAGATTGCGCCCGGCCGGTCCGTCACAGCGGACGTGATCGAGGACGCCTTTGCCGAACACAAACCGAAATGGGCTTTCATGGCGCATTCGGAGACAGGATCGGGACGGGTCAACGACATCCGCGCCTTCTCCGACGCCTGCGATCGGTACGGGGTCTTGGGTCTGGTCGACGCCGTCTCATCGCTGGGTGTGGAGGATTTTGCGATTGACGATTTTCCCGGCATTGCCGGATGGGCATCCTGCCCGCAAAAAGGCCTCTCCTGCCTGCCGCTCACTTACGCCCCGGTCAGCTTTACCGACTGCTACATTGAGACACTCAAAAAGACCGGCGCCTATAGCTACGTGCATCATCCGCTCTTCGAAGCGCGTCACTGGGGCATTGTCGACGGCGAAGACGTCGAGAAGGGCACGTACCACCGGACGCATTCAGGCTATGCCGTCGCCGCGTTCCATGAGGCGCTTCGCATCACGCTGGAGCGGACGGTTTCCGGGCGGGCCGGAGAGTATGCATTTCACGAGGCAGCGCTCCGCAAGGTGGTAACCGAAATGGGCTGCACCGTCACCTCAAACATGACAAGCCTCGTTGTCCTCACCCTGCCGGAAAACCTTGCCGGCCGGGAAGCGGAACTGGTCAGTCATTGCCGTGCCAAGGGCTTCGGTATCTGGCCGACACTCTCCGCACCGCTCCAGGTGCGCATCGGCATTCTCAACCTTCTGACCGAAGCGGCGATCACGGACATCGTCCATCGTTTTGCCGATGCGATATGCGCTCTTGGCGGCACCGTCGACCGGGACGCGGTCAATCGCGTTCTGAGCGGGCACTATGCCGCATCGATTGCGGCAGAATAGGAAGCTGACCGATGGATATTCACGAATATCAGGCCAAAGAGATTCTTGCGAACTTCGGAGTCGAAACCCCGCCGGGCGCCCTCGCCTACAGTCCGGAGCAGGCCGCGTATCGCGCCCGTGAGCTTGGCGGTGAAAAGTGGGTGGTGAAAGCACAGGTCCATGCTGGTGGCCGCGGCAAGGTTGGCGGCATCAAGCTTTGCGAAAACGAAAACGATATCCAGTCCGCCTGTGAAAACATGTTCGGAAAAAAGCTGGTCACGCACCAGACGGGTCCGGCGGGCAAAGGGATTTATCGCGTCTACGTGGAAAGTGCCGTCCCGATCGATCGGGAAATCTATCTCGGCCTGGTGCTGGACCGCATCAGCCAGCGGGTGATGATTGTCGCTTCGAGCGAAGGCGGCATGGAGATAGAAGATATCTCCGCCGAGCGTCCCGACAGCATCGTCCGCTCGACGGTCGAGCCGGCCGTCGGCCTGCAGGAATTTCAGGCGCGCGAGATCGCATTCGAGCTCGGCATTGAACCCGCACTGACCCGCGCCATGGTGCGCACGCTGCAGGGCTGTTATCGCGCCTTCACCGAACTTGATGCGACCATGGTGGAGATCAATCCCCTGGTAGTGACGGGCGACAACCGCATTCTTGCGCTCGACGCCAAAATGACCTTCGATGACAACGCCCTGTTCCGGCATCCGCAAATCTCCGAGCTGCGCGATAAGAGTCAGGAGGACCCGCGAGAAAGCCGGGCCGCCGACAGGGGGCTGTCCTACATCGGCCTTGACGGCAATATCGGATGCATTGTCAACGGGGCAGGTCTTGCCATGGCGACTATGGACACGATCAAGCTCGCTGGAGGCGAGCCCGCAAACTTTCTCGATATCGGCGGCGGAGCAACGCCCGAACGCGTTGCCAAGGCCTTCCGTCTGGTGATGTCCGATGAAAATGTCCAGGCCGTTCTCGTCAATATTTTCGCCGGGATCAACCGCTGCGACTGGGTTGCCGAAGGGGTCGTCCAGGCGCTGAAGGAAGTCCGGGTCGACATCCCGGTAATTGTCCGTCTTGCAGGCACCAATGTCGAGCAAGGCCAGAAAATCCTTGCAGCCTCCGGTCTGCCGATAATCCGCGCAACCTCTTTGATGGAGGCCGCCGAACGGGCCGTCGGCGCCTGGAAAAACGATCTTGTCAAAGGCACAAGGGTCAGGGCCGTCTCATGAGTATATTTCTTGATCGCGACACCCGCGTTATCGTCCATGGAATCACCGGGCGCATGGCCCGGCTCCACACCAGGGACATGCTTGACTACGGCACCAACGTTGTCGGCGGCGTCGTGCCCGGCAAGGGCGGCGAGACCGTCGAGGGACTGCCGGTTTTCGACACCGTCAAAGCAGCCGTTGCCGAAACGGGAGCGGACGCCTCCCTGATCTTCGTGCCTCCTCCCTTCGCGGCCGACAGCATCATGGAGGCCGCGGACGGCGGCATTCGTTACTGCGTGTGCATCACCGACGGCATCCCGGCGCAGGACATGATCCGGGTCAAGCGCTACATGATGCGCTATCCGAGGGAAAAGCGGATGGTTCTGACCGGCCCAAATTGCGCCGGCACGATCAGTCCGGGCAAGGCGCTTCTGGGCATCATGCCCGGCCATATTTATCTTCAGGGACATGTCGGTATCGTCGGCCGGTCCGGCACGCTCGGTTACGAGGCGGCGGCTCAGTTGAAAGAAAAGGGCATCGGCGTTTCGACGTCCGTCGGCATCGGCGGCGACCCGATCAACGGCTCATCCTTCAAGGATATTCTGGGCCGGTTCGAGGAAGACGACGATACGCATATCATCGCCATGATCGGCGAGATCGGTGGCCCGCAGGAGGCCGAGGCGGCGCAATATATCCAGGATCATGTCACCAAACCCGTTGTCGCTTACGTTGCGGGGCTGACGGCTCCCAAGGGGCGCACCATGGGGCATGCCGGCGCGATCATCTCCGCCTTTGGCGAAAGCGCGTCGGAGAAAGTTGAAATTCTGACGGCGGCCGGCGTCACGGTTGCCGAGCATCCCTCTGCAATTGGCGAAACGATCGCTCACGTCATGGAAGGAACCGCCTGATGGTCAAACCGTCCGTTCTTGTCACACGCCGTTGGCCCGCCGCCGTCGAGGCGCAGTTGGCCGACAATTACGAGGTCGCATTCAACCGGGCCAACCGTCCGCTCACATCGGCCGAGTTCCGCGAGGCGCTTCAGAGCCATGATGCCGTGCTGTCCACAGTCACGGACCGTATCGGACGCGATGCAATGGATACGCCCAAAGCGCGCACGAAAATTCTCGCCAATTACGGCGTCGGTTACAGTCACATCTGCGAGCCTGCAGCACGCGACCTCGGCCTGACGGTCACCAACACACCGGACGTTCTCTCAGAATGCACGGCGGACCTCGCGATGACGCTGCTTCTCATGATCGCCCGCCGCGCCGGTGAAGGCGAACGGGAACTCCGGTGCGGTCGCTGGACCGGTTGGCGGCCGACCCATCTCCTGGGCACGAAAGTGTCCGGCAAAACGCTTGGCATCATCGGTTACGGCCGCATCGGTCAGCAGATGGCAAAGCGTGCGCACCACGGCTTCGGCATGAGAATCCTGGTCCACAATCGCAGCCGGATTGCCCCTGAAGTGCTGGCTGAGTGTCATGCGACACAGACGGACACGATCGAGGATCTGCTGTCTGAGTGCGATTTCGTTTCGCTCCACTGCCCGGGCGGCGCGGCAAACCGGCATCTGATATGTGCAACGCGGCTTAATCTCATGAAGCCGGATGCCTTTCTGATCAATACGGCGCGCGGTGAGGTCATCGACGAATGCGCGCTGATTCAGGCGCTGATGTTCGAAACAATCGGCGGCGCCGCGCTCGATGTTTTTGACGGCGAACCCCGCGTGAACCCGGCCCTCAGTCAATGCGACAATGTCGTGATGCTGCCGCACCTTGGCAGCGCCACCCGCGAAACCCGTGAGGCGATGGGCTTCCGCGTTATCGACAATCTGCGGGATTTCTTCGAAGGCCGCGATCCGCGCGACCGTGTGATCTGACATTAAACAGATGAGGGTCGGCGGGCCCTCATCGCACATCTACAAAGCGTCGAGCTTCTCCAAAACGGACCTGATTTCCTCAACACCCGCGCGCCCGACCGGCGCCTGCGGAGGGATTGGATCGCCGCAGTCAAATCCCTGCAGTTTCAGTCCCGCTTTGATGGCGCCGGCCAGATTGTACTTGGCGAAGGCCTCGTTGATCGACCACAGGTCGCGCTGCAGATCCATTGCAGCGTCCCATTCCCCCGCGCAGCAAAGGTCGTAAAGCTGCACCGACTTTTCAGGCACCAGACAGGACGGCCCCGCCATCCAACCCTTGCCTCCGATCAGCATGACCGCGGTGGTGATGTGCGCCGAAGCGGCAAAAACATCGAGCCGTCCGTTCACGCGGTTAATGATGCTCAAAAGCCGCCCGGTATTGGTGGACGCATCTTTCAGCGCGACGATGTTGGGATGATGGCTGAGATGTTCAATTGCCGTCAGACTCAGATCGGACCGCTGAAAATTCGGGTTGGTGTAGATCGTCACCGGCAGATCGGTCGCATCGGCGACCGCCGTGAAATAGGTGATCACACCGTTCTCATCAATCGGGAAATAAGCGTCCATCATTGCCAGAATGCCGTCCGCTCCGGCCGCCTTCGCGGTTTTTGCCTGAGCAACCGCGTCCGGCGTTGCGGTCCCCGCAACACCGGCAATCACCGGCACCCGGCCGGAAGCGGCTTCTACAACCGTCTCGATCGTCTGTGCTTTCTGTGGACGGCTCAGATACGCGAACTCACCGGTCGAGCCCAGCGGACACAGGCCGTGCACACCTTTTGCAATCAGATGGTCACACAGCCGCGCCAGAATTTCCGTATTGATGTCAAAGGTGGCAGTAGTCGGGGTCGCCAGATATGGAATAACGCCTTCCAGATGGGTCATCGTTTGCCGCCTTTTGCGAAACTCGGATCAGGGTGTCACGATCACAGGGCAGCGTCAAAGCTCAATCCCGCGGCCAGGCTCACGATGCGATCTTGTGAAGAAACTGCTGGATCCGGTTCTCGAACTCCGTCGTCTTTTCCAGCACCTCGGCAGACGCCGTGCGCACCGTCTTGGACGAACTCGAGGTCAGTTCAACGGTCTCGGATAGTTCGGACATGTAAGTGCGTACCGAAGTTGCCTCGGACGCCGCACATCCGGCATTCTGGGAGATCTCTGTCGTTGCGATGCCCTGCTCGGACACGGCTCCGGCCATTGCGGTCGCCGAGCTGTCCACCTCTTCGATCAGACCGGTAATCAGGTTGATCGCCTCGACCGATTCGTTGGTGCTGGACTGGATGGCCGAAATCTGGTCGGCAATCTGAGTGGTTGCGTTGGAGGTTTGCGTCGACAGCTCCTTCACCTCCGCTGCAACAACAGCAAAGCCCCGGCCGGCCTCCCCGGCCCGCGCGGCTTCGATGGTTGCGTTCAGCGCCAGAAGGTTCGTCTGCTCGGCGATATCCTGAATGAGTGTAATGACTTTTCCGACTTCGGAGACCGAATGAACCAATCCGGCGATTTTGTCGTTGGTCAAGGTCGATTGTTCGGAGACCCGCTTCAGCACGCTTTTGGTGTCATCCAACTGCCGGTTGATTTCAGCAACGGAGGCCGACATTTCTTCAGCCGCGCTGGCGACGCTCTGGACATTTTCCGAAGCCGCTTCGGAGGCTGACTGGGTCTGCTTTGCCTTCTCGGCGCCCTGTTGTGCCGCTTCGTCAAGCGTGCGCGCGGTCTCGCTGAGGTTACGGGCGGTCGTGTCGACATCGGAAAACAGCGTTGAGGCCTGCTCCTGAAAGGCGCGTATTTCCTGCTGCACGGTCCGTTGCCGTTCGCTCTTTTCGTGATCGTCCGCCTGTTTCTCCGCTGCCAGCGAATGGCGGGCAATCTCATTCTGACGCAGGATGTCGATGGCTTCTGCCATCTGTCTGATTTCGGTGATATCGCTGTAAGAGCTGTCCGGTTCGCTGACATCGCCCTCCGACAGGCGCTTTATGGACAGTGTCATTTCCCGGATCGGCTTCGCCATCATGCGTGCGACAACGACGCCGAGGAATCCAAGAAGCAGCGCTGCCGTGACGGAGATTGCAAGCATCGTCCACCGCATCTGATAGATCCCGGCAAGCGCACTCGCTTCGGACTGGAGCACCACCAGATAGGCATCGCTGTCGCCGAATGTGATCTTTTCGGCCGCAAAGATGGAAACACCGCCGCCACCGGCCGTTTGCAGCGTGCCCTCATAACCGCCGGACGCCGAGGCTGCGGCGAAGAGATCAGGAGCCGCAAAAGCGGAGGCGTCGTATTTTTCAGGATCCGTTGACACCAGCACCTGGCGGTCCTTGTCCAGAAGCACCAGAGCAATATCCGCCTGATCCTTTTTGCCCGCAACAAGCGTGTCCTTGATCTTGTCCAGCGAAACGCGGAAAGCCGCAACGCCGATCGGCGGCAAGCCCGCGTCCGTTTCCTGCCCCATGTAAATCGGATGCGTGAAAAAGATCGACGTCTCGCCCAGCGCCGGATAGTCGGTAAAGCCGGAGACGAGCTTAAGCGGCGTTTCGGACTTCATTGTCTCAACCCGCATGTCCTCAAGCGCACCGAAATTCGCTTCCTCACCGGTTTTGTAAAAGTCACCCGATTTAGTGACCGTGTAGATCGACAGGCTGCGCCCGGGAAACAGAATAATGTCGCTGAGATTGAGGTCGCGCCAGGTGTTCAGGAACACACCGTGATATTCGGCATGCTTCCAGGAAAACAGCGACTTGTCTTCATCTCCGATATAAGCCGCACGATCTGCAATCGGCTTCTTGCGAAAGTCGTCGGAAGCATATTCCTCCTTGACCTTCACCGCTTCTTTGGGAGAGTCGGACAATAGAATCTCATCCAGGAACGACGTTGTTGAGGCCGACAGCGCCAGACTTTCGATGCCCGCCTCCCAGCGCGCCGCGTTGGTTGTCAGGGTGGCTGCCTGCGCTTCGGCCGTATTGCGAAGCTTGTCCTCAACTGCAACCCGCAGTTCTCCCTCGGCCTGCAGATAAGCCAAAGTCCCGACCACGGCGCAGGCCAGCAGCGAAAACGCGCTGACACAGAGTGCAATCAGGACCTGCAAGTTCATTTTTCCCATCAGCCGCCGCATCGGAATCCCCCTATTGTCCGTTTCGAGTAAACAGCCAAGATGCTTAATTTTTGGTTGCGCAGAACGCGGATGCAATCAGGAACTTGGGGAAAGCGGCAAATGCCGTGATGGATTCTGCTGCGGATATTTAGCGCGTACGCAGGCCGAGTTTATCGATCAGCCGCTGCCGCTTCATCAGCCACCATCCGGACTCAATAGGCCAACTGTCGTGTGTCCGGTCATGCCCCAGTTGCCGTGCTGCATGAAGCGGCCAGTTCGGGTCATCAAGAATTTCCCGCGCCAACGCCACCATGTCCGCCTTGCCGGATCTTACCAGTTCGTCGCAAACCTCAGGATCCCAAAGAAAGCCCACCGTCATTGTGGCTATATCCGCACCCTGTCTGACCTGCTCCGCAAAGGGCGCCTGAAAACCCTGCTCGATCACCATGCGCCTTGGGCGTTCCTTGCCGGAAATCCCGCCGGTGGAACAGTCGATGAGGTCAACACCGGCTTCCTTCAATGCCGCTGCGGTCTTGATTGTCTCTCCTGCTTCAATTCCGTCATCCAGCCAATCGGTCGCCGAAAGCCGGAACGCAAGCGGATATTGTTCCGGCCAGTTGCGGCGCACGGCACGGGCTGTCTCGATTGCGAACCGACGCCTGTTCTCGGCGCTTCCGCCCCAGCGGTCTGTCCGCTTGTTTGCGATGGGCGAAAGGAATTGATGAACCAGAAATCCATGCGCCGCATAGATTTCTATAATCTGAAACCCCGCCTCCTCAGCCCGTCGCGCCGCGCTGCCGAAAGCGTCTATGACCCGTTCTATATCGGCCCCGGACATTTCCTGCGGCTCCGGCCATCCGTCGGCATAGCCGATCGGAGACGGTGCAATGGCCGGCCAGGACGCTTCGTTCCGCAACTTGGCATCTTCATCGTCCAGTGGCGTTTCCCCGTGCCAGGGCCTGCGCTCGGATGCCTTGCGGCCTGCATGACCGAGTTGAATGCCTGCCACCGCCCCTTCCTTGCGAAGGAAATCCGCAATCGAAGCGAGCATGCCGATCTGACCGTCTTCCCAAAGGCCGAGGTCGCCTGCGGTTCGCCGGCCCTCGGCTTCAACCGCCGTCGCTTCGGCATAAACGAGTCCCGCGCCGCCCATCGCAAAACGGCCCAAATGCACTTTATGCCAGTCGTTGGCATAGCCCTCCCGTGCCCGGTACTGGCTCATGGGCGAAACCGCTATCCGGTTTTTGAAAGAGACGTCGCGAAGCGAAAACGGCGTAAAAAGTGAGATCACAAGCTGCTGCCTTTTGTTTGAGGCTGGGTTTCAATTGATCGTCGACGGGAGCGCAATTGTCTACATGCGCGCGCATTGTTGCTGTATCCCCGCCGATTAGGCTACGGCTTTGGTTTAAGAGCATTTCAATTCTGCGCGATCACAGCGCCCGTCCGGTCTGACGGCACGCTTTGATGTTGACAATTTACCGCCCTGAGAATACATAACCATATGGTTATTAATAAACTTGATCTCGTATTTGGCGCACTGTCCGATGCGACGCGCCGAGGGATGCTGGCGCAACTGTCTGAGGGCGAGATGACAGTTTCACACCTCGCCCAGCCCTATGCGATGTCGCAGCCGGCGATCTCGAAGCATCTGCGGGTGCTTGAAGGAGCCGGACTGATTGAACGGCATAAGCGCGGCCGGGAGACGGTCGTCCGTGTCAGACCGGATGCGACGGATGATGCCGCGGCATGGATCGCGCATTACAGCCGGTTCTGGAAACGGCATTTCGACGCTGTCGACCTTTATCTCAAGACCAACAAAGGCCAATCGAACAAAGACTAAGCATCACTTTAGAAAAGAGTGAAATATAGCTCAAAATATTGATTTATTGAGTTTCAAGATAGAACGAGGGAGCAAACAAATGAGTACAATCACCAAGGTTGAAGACGGCACCCTGCACGTCCGCCGCACATTTGACGAACCGCGGGAAGCGGTGTTCGACGCCTGGATTGAAACGAGCAAAACACAGGAGTGGTGGGGCTGCGCCGACACGATCCATGTAACCTCGGAAATCGAACCCAGGATCGGCGGCAAATATATCCACGCCATGACCATCAAAAATGTCGGCGTCCATCCGATAAGGGGACGCATCACCGCCTTCGATCCCCCTGCCCGCCTGGCCTATGAAATGCCCGGCATGGCCGAAGGAGAATGGATGCAGGTGAATGTGGACTTCATCGAGCGGGGCAATGCAACGGAAGTGCATCTCACCCAGTGGCAGATCCCCGAACCGTTACAGGATATGATCGCCGCCGGGTGGACCGCTTCATTCGAACGTATGGCCCGCTATTTCGGAGGCGAGCGTCGCGCGGCATGAATATCGGCTGCCTGGCGCGCTCCGAAAAAACCTGCGTCAGGCGGCGGCCTCCCTGTGCTCATCCAATATCCCGCACAGTGCTTTGACAGTTGGAGACCGGGCCCCCTTGGGCCAGATCATCAGTGTCCTTATCCGGTCATGTCCCGGCGACAGCCTCGTAATACGCAGCCGTTTGCTTTCGGGGAATGTCGACAGAACGCTCCGGGGCACGAGTGCCGCACCCATTCCGGCCAGCACGCAGCCCAGCATTGCGTGATAGGATCCCAGCTCGATGGTTCGCTGAGGCAGGTCCTGCCGTCGCGCGTACCACTCTTCCAATCGCCGGCGGTGCGGGCAACCATGTTCGAAGACGATCATCGTATCAGGGACCGGACCCTGCTCATCGATGGGAGGATGATCCAGCGCCGTTACGATGACCGGTTCTTCCACGAACGCAATCACGGACTCGAACTTCGCATCGGCGATGGGTTCAGCCACCAGCGCGGCATCGATTTCTCCCGCAAGAAGGGCCGTCGCCAACTGGGTGGGGTTGCCCGTGCGCATCTCCAGGATCACTCCCGGGTAGCGCTGCGCGAAAACCGACAACGGTTCGGGCAGCCTCACTGCGGCAGTGCTTTCCATCGACCCCAACCGAAAAACGCCTTTGGGCGTATCTCCCAGAAGGGCGGTTTCCGCTTCGGACGCCAGCGCCAGCAGACGATCGGCGTATTCCAGTAACGTCTGACCGGCCGGCGTCAACACAAGACGCCTGCCGCGACGGTCAAACAGTTTCGTATCAAGACGCTCCTCCAGCTGCCTGATCCGGGTCGTGACATTGGACTGAACGCGGTGCAGCCGCTCCGCCGCCCGGGTAACGCCTCCCTCGCGAACCACCGCGCTGAAGATTCTGAGATCGGAAAGCTCCATTCATCTCTCCAAGAGATAATTCAATTCATAATAATTCATTTTTCAAGATGAAATAAAGGCCGTAAGAGATCTCCTCAGATGAACGTGGATTGCCCATTGTCGAATAGAGAGGGATACATCATGCCTAAAGGATATTGGATTGTGCGGGTCTCGGTGCGGAATGCGGAAAACTACCCCAAATACCTTGCTGCTGCGGCCCCCGCCTTTGAAAAATACGGCGCCAGGTTTCTGGTGCGCGGCGGACGCTACACGGCGCCGGAAGGTCAGGCGCGGGATCGCAATGTCGTCGTCGAGTTCAGTGACTACAACACCGCCCTGTCCTGCTATCAGTCGCCGGAATATCAGGCTGCACAGAAAATCAGAGCGGCGAACGCGGATGCGGATTTTCTGATTATCGAGGGCGCGTGAGTTTGTTGCCGGGCAAGCGGGCGCAGGACCCAAGTCGTCAATTTCAAATCATCGCTCTTAGATGCTCCGCCAGCGTCCGGACAGCCTCTTCGCCCTGTGCCGATTCCGAAATATGCAGCGCGATCTCGGCTCTGGGCAGTGGCGGCAGGCCGTCTTTTTCAGACAAAAGCCTTAGGCCGGGCCGGACCGTGGAGCATTTGACGACCGTAACCGCCATGCCGGCTTCTGCCGCCGCCTCATTCGCCGGAATGCTGCTGCCGACGAAAACGAGATGATAGGAGATGCCTGCTGCGGTGAGCGCGGCAACCGCCCATTCGCGGAACAGGTTGCCTTCCGCCATAAGAGCCAGAGGCACACCGTCCTCCAATTTCAGGGCCCTGTCTGCGGCATAGGCCCATCGCACTTCTTCCTGCCGAAGAACTTGTCCGGTGCCGGCATTCAAAGGCTGTGTGGCCACGACGATCTCGAAATCCTTGCCAAGCCGCGGGATGAAACCGGCCGTTGTCCCGGTTGTCACTTCAAGCGTCACATCCGGGAACTGCACCTGGTAGCGCGCAAGAATCTCCGGAAGGACGGCGGTTGCGTAGTCGTCCATCACGCCGAGTCTGACCGTGCCGACAATTTTGTTTTTTCGGATTTCCGAGACCGCGTCATCGTTGCAGTCAACCATCCGCCGGGCGTAACCCAAAAGCGTTTCCCCGGCGCTCGTCAGCCGGATTCCCGACGGACCCCGCTCCAGAAGCGCCGTTTCAAGCTGTGCTTCCAGCTTCTTGATCTGCATGCTGACAGCAGACTGTGAGCGATGAACGCGCGGTGCGGCCTGGGTAAATCCGCCGGTTTCAACGACGGCGATAAACGTCCGCAACGCCAGAATATCAAGATCGGCCAACGATGAACCTCAACATCATTCGAAAATCGGATTTATCATATAATATAGATTTGAGGAAAAGATAGGAAACCCCTCGCAATCAGGACTGCCGGCCTGTCGGCAACGCTTCCGACAGATAGTTTGCAAAGATCCCGCCACAGTCGACAAGACGCCGCCGGATTGCGACAAAAGCCGAAATGTACACCCTAGATCCGTGTCGGTCTGGTATGTGCGGAGCGAAATGTTGGCTACCATGCAGGAATGGACTCCTGTTCTGATGGGTGTCCCGCTGTTATTCAAAGGAGTTTGGCGTGCATTTTGAAACCCGGAACGAAACCGATATCCTGCCCGAATTGGCCAGACATCCCCGCGTTTCCCTTTATAGCGCGCCGACCCAGTTGGACCCCGCGCCAAATCTCGGTCACCACCTTGGCGTGACGCTTGACGTCAAACGGGACGACATGCTGCCCCTGGCCATGGGCGGCAACAAAGTCCGGCAACTGGAATATTACCTCGGACCGGCCGAGGTTCAGGGCGCCGACACGGTGCTGATCACCGGGGCTGTGCAATCGAATTTCGCTCGCCTGTGTGCAGCAGCCGCACGGCGACTGAATTGGCATCCGATCCTGCAGTTGGAAG
This sequence comes from Stappiaceae bacterium, assembly GCA_965275915.1. Taxonomy (GTDB): domain Bacteria; phylum Pseudomonadota; class Alphaproteobacteria; order Rhizobiales; family Stappiaceae; genus JBDWFY01. The sequence continues at coordinate 1,212,468 of CBDHYI010000008.1, read as the reverse complement.
ACCGCGTCCCCAAAAATGATATCGCCTACAACACATCCGGCAATGTGCTTTTAAGCAAGATACTGGGGGCGGAAATCCGGCACTTTCCGGAGGGCGAAAACGAAGCCGCGGCCGATGCCAATCTCGACCGGATCGCACAGGAGAAAAGAAACGCAGGCAGCATTCCTTACGTCATTCATCTGGGCATAGACCACCCGCCGATTGGTGGCCTCGGCTATGCCGTCGCGGCGGCGGAAACCTATCAGCAGTACCAGGCGTTGGGCTTTGTCCCCGACCATGTGGTGGTGCCGTCCGGAAGCGGCCTGACCCATGCCGGCTTTCTTGCCGGAGCAAGGGCCATCGGCTGGAATGTGCAGGTGCACGGCATCTGCGTGCGCCGCGACGCCGGTCAGCAGCGGGCGCGCATTCTGCGCCGGGCGGGTGAGTTGGATGCGCTTCTGGAAAACAAGGCCCGGATTTGCGAGGCCGACGTCAGCGTCGACGACACGTGCCTTTCCCCCGGTTACGGTCGGATGAATGACCGCGTGGCTGAAGCGATCAGGCTGGCGGCGCAGGAGGAGGCGCTGCTTCTGGATCCCGTTTACAGCGGACGGACGATGGCCGGCCTGATCGAACTGATCCGAAACGGAACCATCAGGCAGGGTGAACGTGTGACCTTCATCCATACCGGCGGCACGCCGGCGATCTTCGCTTATCAGTCGGATATACTGAGCGGACTCAACGAATGAGAGCAACTGTGATCCCGCGGTAAGCAGCATGGTAACGGGTCTCGGTTCCCCTGACCTTTCAAGACAACGTCAACAGAAATCTCTCCGCACTGTCGAGATAGTCCTGCTGCCTGGCACCGTCCATTTTCTGCCAGGTGCGAAAGGGGTGTGAAAGGCGCGGATTGGTTTCAAGCTTGTCGCGGTTGCGGACAAGGAAGTGCCAGTAAAGTGCGTTGAAGGGGCATGCGCCCGTGCCCGTCTTCTGTTTCACGTCATAGGCACAGCTCTGACAATAGTCCGACATCTTGTTGATATAGTTGCCGCTTGCCGCATAAGGCTTTGAACCGAGCATGCCCCCGTCGGCAAACTGGCTCATGCCGAGCGTGTTGGGAAGTTCAACCCATTCATATGCATCGGCATAAACCATCAGATACCACTCGTGCACCGCATGGGGATCAATCCCGGCCAGCATTGCGAAATTGCCGGTCACCATCAGTCGCTGAATGTGGTGGGCGTACGCCTCCTTTTTTGTCTGGGTGACCGCTTCTTTCAGACACGCCATGTCGGTGTCGCCGGTCCAGTAAAAGTTCGGCAGGGTCCGGCTGTTGCCGAAAAAGTTCTGCTGCGCGTAGCCGGGCATTTTCAGCCAGTAGATTCCCCTGACATATTCGCGCCAGCCGATGATCTGCCGGATAAATCCTTCCGCCGCGTTCAGCGGCGCATCCCCCTGATAATAGGCGTCTTCAACGCGGCGGCAGACCGCAAGCGGATCAAGCAGGCCGGCATTGATGTAAAGCGACAAAAGCGAGTGATAGAGAAACGGTTCGCCGCGCAGCATCGCGTCCTGGTGGTCACCGAACAATGCCAGGCACTCTGATACGAAATGGTCCAGCGACCGCTCCGCATCCGCCGATGTCACAGCAAACCAGAACGGCTTCAGATCACCAAAATGATCGGCAAACCGACTGTTTACAAGGCTCAGAACCTCCTCTGTCACCGGGTCGGGTTTGACCCGAACCGGCTGGGGCATGAACAGGTCCGCCCCGGCCGGTTTGCGGTTTTCGGTATCAAAATTCCACCGGCCGCCCTCCGGCTGATCGCTATCCATCAGCAGTCCGGTTTTCTTCCGCATCTGCCGGTAAAAATACTCCATCCTGAGCTGCTTGCGCCCTTCAGCCCACGCCCGAAACTCTTCGTGGGTACACACAAACCGGGTATCGGGCACAATCTCGACCGGCACTTCGAAGGCATCGGCCCAACCGCGCATATCGGAAAGCACCCGCCACTCGCCCGGTTCCGTCACGCATATCCGCTCCGGTTTCAGCCGCTTGATCGCCCGCTTCACTTCACCGGCGAAGGATCCGGCGTTTGCGGCATCGTCCAGGGGAACATAGTCGACGGCCCAGCCATCCGCTTTCAGCCTGTCCGCATGGTGGCGCATGGCCGAAAACAGGAAGGCGATCTTCTTCTTGTGATGCCGCACATACGTCGCCTCCTCCTGAACCTCGACCATCAGAACCCGGTCGCGGGTTTTGTCGGCTGCCGCAAGAGACGAAATGTGCGGTGAGAGCTGGTCGCCAAGGATCAGAATTAGCGTTTGAACGGTCATGCCGGGGAGATAGACGTATGACTTGTAAAGGCAAGTGTCCCGATCCGGCATCAAGACCAAATGCTTGCCTCGCACGCTGCGGGGTCATTTCCAGGGCACCTTTGCCAACCAGGACTTCACAGCGGCAATCGATGATCGCCCGCTCTGATCCCGATGCGACAAAACCCATACGTCCCGGACTGGAGGCGGCTTGGCCGCCGGACCGATTGCCAGCTTCTGAAGGCGCCGATCCGAGGCGGCGGCGCAGACCGGCAAGAGTGTTTTGCCAAGTCCCCGGGCGGTGGCTTCCAGCGCGGTTTCAAGATCAGCGACACGAAAGGCAGCAGAGGGTTCGCCTGATCGCGCAACAGCGTTTTCGAGCCATCGCGCCTGCGGCAAGGACACATGATCGTCTGTGTATGTGATCCATTTCAGGGAATGAGCACCGTCATGTTCGCTGCAAGCCGCACCATAAAGATCGAACGCCAGCGAGCCGATCCGTTTTGCAATGGTGGAGAACCCGCCGCTCGCCGGGCGTGCCAGACGAACGGCAAGATCGGCCTCACGCTTCGTCAGATCGATATTGCGTGCCTCCGGCGCCAGTTCGACGACAAGATCGGGATGCCTTGCGCTAAGGGTGGCGAGGGCCGGAACCAGAATCCGGTTGACAACAAAGGGCACCGCACTGATCCGGACCGTGCCGGCAAGGCTGGCACTGAAACCGCCGACAAGGTCACTAATACCGTCGCTTGCCCGTTCCATCGCCTCTGCGTAATCAATGACTTTCAGACCGATATCTGTTGCCGTATAGGTACCACGCCTGTCCTTTACCGCCAGCTTTGCGCCTAGCGTCTCTTCAAGCGCCCGGATACGGCGCGCGACCGTCGTTTCGCTGGCGCCTGTCCGGCGGCCCGCCTCGGCGAAAGACCCGAACCGGTGAAGAGCCAGGAGATATTTTAGATCATTCCAGTCGCTATCCTGCATTTTTGCAGGCTAAGCTTTCATAATTGGTCATTCAAGCCGCAATTTTGCTGTGATATCCGAAGATCATCGATTTGGAGCGATGATCATGAAGTTTATCATTCTGTTTGAAGACGACCCCAAAGCCGACCCGGATATCCGAAAAACCCATATGCCCGCCCACCTGTCTTTCCTGGAAACACAGGCCGGACACATCGAAGCTGCCGGTCCGCTTGCAGACCAGGCCGGTGCCGGTCAAGGCGGGTTATGGGTCGTCGACGCACAATCCGAAGCGGATGTCGAGCAACTCGTCAGAGAAGACCCCTTCTGGCCGACGGGCCTCCGTAAATCCTTCAAGATTTTCAGATGGACACAGGTATTTGCCAATGGCGTGAGGCAGATCCGGGCATAAATCACCCCCAAACACCTGTGCATTGGCAGAGGCGCGGCGGCTTTTCAAAACAGCATCCTCGCGCCAGACGCTTTATTTGCCTTGGACACCTCTTTACAACGGGTGCTGTTTGCGTTTGACCTCATAGGTTCAACGGTCCCGACCCGCGTCGGGACCGATCCGTTCTCAGAGGGGCCGTCCCCTGCCCCGCAAAGCGAAGATTCCGACCGCCGCCATGCGCCTGAACCAATGCCACAATTTTCATGATTTTCGGGAACTCGCCCGTCGGCGGCTGCCCGGTCCGATTTTCAACTATATCGACGGAGCGGCCGACGATGAGGTCACCTACCGGCGCAACACGGCGGCGTTTGATGATGTGGATCTCGTCCCGAGGATTCTGACCGGTGTCGAAGAGATTGACATGTCGGTCACGGTGATGGGCCAGACGCTCGATATGCCCATTTACTGTTCGCCGACCGCCCTTCAGCGCCTGTTTCATCATGATGGCGAACGGGCGGTCGCTGCCGCTGCCGCAAAATTCGGCACGATGTTCGGGGTCTCGTCGCTGGGAACGGTGAGCCTTGAGGAGGTGCGCAACAAGCATGATACACCGCAGGTCTATCAGTTTTACTTCCACAAGGACCGCAGTTTGAACAGGGCCATGCTCGGGCGCGCCAAAGAAGCCGGTGTCAATATCATGATGCTGACCGTGGACAGCATTACCGGCGGCAATCGGGAGCGCGATCTCAGGACCGGCTTCGCAATCCCCCTCAAACTGACACTCAAGGGCGTCCTGCAGTTTCTCATCAAACCGATGTGGGGCATCAATTACGTCACCCATGAGCGTTTCAGACTGCCTCAGCTTGAAGATCACGTTGACATGGGCGGCGGCGCAACATCCATCGGCCGCTACTTTACCGAGATGCTGGATCCGAGCATGAGCTGGGACGATGTTGCCGAGATGGTCAGACTGTGGGACGGACAATTCTGCCTCAAGGGCGTGATGTCGGTTGAGGATGCAAAAAAAGCAGCCGATATAGGCTGTACAGGTGTCATCCTCTCCAATCATGGCGGGCGACAGCTGGATGGATCACGCAGCCCGTTCGACCAGCTTGCAGAGGTGGTCGATGCGGTCGGAGACCGCATCGATGTGATCATGGACAGCGGCATCCAGCGTGGAACCCATGTTCTGAAAGCGCTGTCGCTGGGCGCGAAAGCGGTCGGTGGCGGACGGTTCTATCTTTATCCGCTGGCAGCAGCCGGACAGCCCGGAGTCGAACGGGCTCTGAGCCTGATGCGGGCTGAGATCGAGCGCGACATGCGGCTGATGGGCTGCCGGACCATTGCCGATCTGTCGCGCGACAATCTTCGGTTCAGGCGGGTCTGAGCAACACCGCCGGCGGGCAAAGAACCCAATTCGGCTGGCCGAGATGTTCGAAATCGGGCAACGGGAACCGGCGTCGCTGGCGCAAGCTCGATCCGAAACGCAACACCACTGCACGATAAGGCGGCTTCAGGCGCGCAGTCAGAGCGACGATGCGCAGCAAACGGCCGGCGGGCCATCGGAGGCTCTGTGGTCAACGTTCAAGAAATGCTGATGCAATCGTGATTGGTCACGCAGAAAAAAGCAGCCACAATCCGAGGTAACGCGATGCGTACCGTTTCAGCCGTGAGATCCGGTCCGTAAGAATTCTGACGCATCGAGTTGCCCAGGCGATATTGAGGACGCCTGTGCATCGGAGGATGAAACAGACATGCGAAAGGCCCTTCCATGGCATCGGCACTGAGTTCTCAATACCGTATCTTTTTCCTGATCGCGTTGCTGATCACACTGTCTGCGGTCTGGTCCGGAGCCCTGAGGGCTCAGGAAAGCAAACCGCTGCCCGATTATGTGATCGAGCAATTCGGCACACCTCCGGCAATCCCGGACGGCCCGCTGTCCAAGGATCTGCAATCCGCCGTGATGGCGGCATTTGTCGACAGCATCACGCAATCGGCCTGGGGGAGAGACCAGACGTTGGCGCTGAACGAAATCGGCGAGTCGCAGGACCCGCGGATCGCCTGGATCATCAGCGATCTCATGCGCTTCGTCTCCGAACCCGGATTGCATGCGGAACTCGCTAAAACCGCCGCAAAACTGCTGGGTAAACCGGCGCCGACTGTAAATCGGTGGGGCTATGTAACGGATCATCTCATTGCATGGGATATTCCCGCGCCGCCTGACTATCTGCCGGTTAAGCGCGGCATTTTCACAAGCATCATTCCCGGCTGGGACAGAATCTTTGTTGAAGGCGATATTGACTGGCGGCTCGTTTCATGGGGCGGGGTGCTGATCGACGATCGCGCCTACGATACCACAGACCTGTTATGCAATTGCATCCCCGCAGCGGACAACCCGCCGGTGACCAGTGCCGAAGACGCCACGTGGCTCAAGGATGAAGACATTGTTTTCGGCATCGGCGTGAATGGCGAATATCGGGCCTATCCGCGACGGATCATGGAAGTGCGCGAGATGGTCAACGACACATTGGGAGGACGGGATCTCGGGATACCCTACTGCACGTTGTGCGGTGCTGCGCAGGCTTATTTTACGGATCAATTGCCGGAGGGTATCAAACGGCCGATCCTTCGCACGTCGGGGCTGTTAAGCCGATCCAACAAAGTGATGTACGACATTGAGACCTACTCGGTGTTCGATACGTTTTTGGGTAAAGCATTGACAGGCCCTCTTGCAGAGAGAAACCTGACATTGAAGCAAGCCACCGTCGTTACCACCGACTGGGGCGCATGGAAGAAAGCGCACCCGGAGACGACGGTGCTGGTCGAAGCGCTCGCGCTTGGCCGCGATCCCGATTTCCGCAACGGCCGGGATGCCGACGGTCCGATTTTTCCGGTCGGGGATGTCGATCCCCGCCTGCCCGTTCATGAAGATATAATCGGCGTGATCACGGCATCCGGAAAGCCGGTTGCCTTTCAGCGCAGCAAAGCCTTTGTGGCGCTGAAAAAAGGCAATGAAATCGCCTTTGAGAATGTTCGGCTGCAGCTCGATGCCGGCGGCATCAGCGCCGTCGATGCCGACGGGTCCGATCTTGGAAGCCACCAGGCGTTCTGGTTTGCCTGGTCACAGTTTCATCCTGAAACCGAACTCTGGCCGGGATAGAGAGCTGTTCTGAACTCGTTATGAACAACCGGTCCAGGCACCGCCGGACATATTTGACTGCACTGCGGCATCGATGAACCCCACCCCGGCGGCTCCTTCCCTGACTGTCGGAAAGGTCAACCATAGCTCAATCTCTCCATGGGTTGCCGGAACAGTGAGGTTCAACATGCCGTCAATATCCGGATCGGCGAAGATCTCACCCGGCATGCATGCTCGCCCAATTCCGTGTCACGCGGCCTTGGCCTGAGCTTCGCCACGGTCCAGGCTGGAACAGGCCACGACGTCGATTGCGTTGAACCGGGCACAGTTTTGAAGTGAGATGTCACTGATGCGGCCGCAACCGATCAGCCCGACACGGAACGTCATGGCATGATCCGATCCAAAGGCGCAATCGGACCGGCCTCACCCACGGACTGGGTTGCCCCGTGCAACGCCGCATTTTTTATGGCCTCCAGCGCCAGCATGCTTTTTGCCCCCTCGATTGCCGGAACGAGCGGGTCCGCCTTGCCGGCGATCACGTCCAGAAAATGCAGAAACTGTCCCTCGATCGGATCGGCGTTCTCAACGGGTATCGTATCGGACCCGATCGGCGCCCACCAGCTTTTCTCGCCCGTATGCCGCCACAGCCTGAGATCGGGAATGGAAAGGGATGCCTCTGTGCCGCCGAGCATGTAGCAGGCGCCACCGGTCTGCGGATAGGCCGGATTTTCTCCTGAGGTCAATTCCCAGCTCCAGGGCGCAGACACCGTGTCGGAGATCGACACGGTGCCCAGCGCACCGCCTTCAAAGGCAAGGACGACGGCGCAGGTGTCCTCCACCTCAAGTCCGCGGACCGCACGGCTTTCCGTCGCCTGAACGCTGACAATCTCACCGCAAAGATGGCGCAGAAGATCGATGTCATGAATGAGGTTGATATAGGTCGGTCCCGCGCCTTTCTGCCTGCGCCAGGCCGCCTTGAAATAACTTTCCGGTTTATGCAGCCAGAACAGTGCGTTGACCGTTACCAACCGACCGAGTTTCCCCCGATCGATCAACGCCTTGACGGTTTTAACGATGAGAGAATGGCGGCGATGGTGACCGACAAGAATGGGAACGCCGCTTTGCGAAGACAAATCGACCAAAACGGCCGCATCCTCGCAACGTCCGGCAAGCGGCTTTTCGATCAGCGCCGGGATCCCGGCTTCAAGGCAGGCCCGGCCGTGCTCAAAGTGCAGGTGGTTGGGTGTTGCAATGATAACCCCGTCGGGTTTCGCATTTTCCAGGTAAACGGTCAGGTCTTCGAACCATTGCGCATTTGTCGCACGCGCCAGGCGCCGGCTCGCCGGACTTGGATCGATCACAGCATCGAGGCAGGCAAGCTGCGAAACCATATCGACATGCTTGCTGCCGATCAAACCGGCTCCGATGACCGCGATACGGCATTCCGATTTCTGTCTCATGCCGTGCTCGCTGACCTCCTCATCGCTTTGCGGCGAAAGGCCGCTGTTCCGGAGGGTGCGTCTGCAGCACCGTATCCGCGATAACCTGCCCGTCGTTCGACGACTTCAAGGACGAACCCGCCGCCATAAGGCCTGCTGTAAAACTGATAGGATCGCCCTCCATCCTCCTGCATAACATCGAACTTGCATGCCGCCCGGTCAAACGCCCGACCGCGGTTCGGCCCAGGCGCTGCTTTAAATCGCACAACGGCTGGAACAGCACGATCTTGAGACCATGATCCCGCACCGCCCGCCGGCATTCCGGGGCGCTTTGCCAAATGCGATGAAATCCTGCGCGAGCATTCCTGCTCCACCGAACCGGGCGGCGGCTCGGAGCAGGACAAGCCGGATATCCGCGCATTATCTATAGTGTACCAATCGGTACATTTGTCAATCGGTTGAGTTAAAGCAAAAACCACCTTACTGATAGGAAACATCAATCTGGGGTATCGATGACGACGGGGCGAAAACCGAAACGCAGCAACTGGACGCAGGATCCGGATGCGGTCAAAGCCGACATCCTTTCAACGGCAACGAAAGTCTTTGCCAAACGCGGTTTTGCCGGAGCACGAATCAGCGAGATTGTGGAAAAGACGCGCACGTCAAAGCGGATGATCTATTACTATTTTGGCGACAAGCAGGGACTGTATCTCGCGGTTCTGGAAGCCGCTTATGCGGGTGTTCGCGCAGGAGAAGATGCTCTGTTGCTGGACGAGGTCGACCCTCTGACGGCACTCACGCGCCTTGTCGAATTCACCTTCGACTATCACCGTCAAAACCCGGACTATGTGCGGCTGGTTGCAATCGAAAACATCCATCATGCCACTCATCTGGCACAGTCGAACAGCATTCCCAAAGTCAATGTGCCTGCCATAGGCAAGCTTGAGGACATCTGCGGCCAGGGCATAGAAGCGGGTCTTTTCCGCAAAGACATGGACCCGGTTGCACTGCACTGGCTCATCAATTCCGCAGCTGTCTTTAATGTGTCCAACCGGGCCACGTTCGAGCATCTCTACGGCAGCTCGATTTATTCCGACGCCGGCCAGGAGTCTCTGAAGGCAATAGTGGTCCGAGCGGTCAAAAGCGTGGTTCTTGAGGAAGGCACGGAGAAAACCGCCTGAAGAATGCCCCCGCAGTCTCAGCCGCCGGACTGCCGGTTCAGATCGTCACTTCGGGGCCATCTGCAGACGGCAAGCGCCAGAAGCGCTGCTGAGATCGACCAAAGGCCGAGCGGTCCCGTATCGATGGTCCGTTCGCCCGTAATCGTTGCAAGAAACGAGAAAACCGTAACAATAGCGGGCAGACAGGACAGCCAGAAAAGACGCCCCGGAAAACCGGCGCGGTGAAACTCCAGCGGAAGGCAAAAAGCGCTTAAAAGGATCGGCGCGAACATCCAGACGTTTGGCATAACTAGTCTTCCCTAATATGCAACGCAGCCTCCAACCATAGTCGATATTCCTCACCGGGTTCTTGATAAAAAATGTCAAATTGTAATCGACGTCGATGCGCACCCTTCACCACGGAAATTCATATTTGACAAACGCGCGAATGTTCCAAAAAGTGATCGTCATGCTGCCCCTCGATATCGCCCTCACCTTCAGCCTCGCCGCCTTTTTGCTGGCACTCGCGCCGGGACCGGACAACATCTTCGTTTTGACCCAATCGGCCATGAGTGGCGCGCGTGACGGGATTCTGGTTGTGCTTGGCCTGTGCTCCGGCCTGTTCTTTCATTCTGCAGCCGTAGCCCTGGGCCTCGCGGCCCTGATCACCGCCAGCGCTGCGGCTTTTACCGTGATAAAGTTAGCCGGTGCAGGATATCTTCTTTACCTGGCTTATCAGGCCTTCAAAGCGCCGGCTCAGCAGTTGGACACACCCGTTCCCCGTCGAGCTCCTGCGGCGCTCTACCGCCGCGGCCTGATCATGAACATCACCAACCCGAAGGTCGCCATTTTCTTTCTGGCGTTCTTTCCGCAGTTTACAGACCCGGACCGGGGATCGCTCTTGGTTCAGATCGCACTTTTGGGCATCGTTTTTGCGGTGATAACGTTCTTTGTTTTCAGTGCTATAGCGCTTCTGGCCGGCAGCCTGAATATCTGGCTGACACGGTCACCATCGGCCCAATCGGTGATCAACAAACTCGCCGGCATCGTCTTTGTGGGACTTGCGGCTAAAATCGCGGTGAGCGAGCGGTAAGCCCTGCCCGTTTCAGGCTATTGAAGCGCCTGGGGAAGAAACAGAGCCAATTCAGGAACGGCGATCAATGCTGCAACCATAGCCAGCATGGCGATCACAAACGGGCTGGCGCCAAGCATCACCTCGCCCATGGAACCGCCTTTACGGGCACCTTGAACCACATAAAGATTCAATCCCACAGGAGGCGTGATGAGCGCCATTTCGATCAGGACAATCATCAAAATACCGAACCAGACCGGATCGAAACCCAGACTGATAACGATCGGAACAACGATGGGAATAGTGATGACCATCAATGACAGTGTTTCGATGAAGAAGCCGAGCACAATGTACATCACAACGATTGCCAGCAGCATCAGCAGCGGGCTCAGACCCAGGCCTTCCAGGACCGAGCGCAGTTCCTGCGCAAGTCCGGCAGCTGACAGTGTGAAGTTCAGAAAAGACGCGCCGATCACAACAAGCATGATCATGGATGTGATTTTCACGGTGCCGATGATGCTGTCGCCGATCATTTTGAGACTGATGCCGCTGAACACAGCCGCAATCAGCAATGCACCGCCAACCCCCACGGATGCCGCTTCCGTTGGTGTGGCCCAGCCTTTGTAGATCGATCCGATGATAATCGTAAAAAGCAGAATGATCGGCAGCAGTTGCGCCAATCCACGCATCATTTCTGCTGCCGGGAACGTCCGCCTCTGGCCGCCCAGTTGCGGCCGGACCGTGCAAATAGCCGCCGAGATCAGCATAAACAAAAGCGCCAGCAAAATGCCCGGAACGAGACCTGCAAGAAAAAGTTGGGGAATGGAGGTCTGCGTCAGAAAACCATAGACGATCAGATTGATCGAGGGCGGGATCATGATGCCAAGCGTTCCGCCCGCTGCGATCGCACCGGAGAACAGCTTGGGATCGTAACCCAGTTTTTCCGCCTGCGGCATGGCGACGGTCGCAACCGTGGCGGCAGTGGCGACGGATGAGCCGGATGTGGCGGAAAACATTGTCGCCGTAGCGATATTGGCATGAACCAGACCGCCCGGCATCCAGGATACCCATCGGTCCAGCGCTGAATAGGTTCGTGCCGCTAATCCGCTGCGTACAAGAATTTCGCCCAGAAGCACAAAAAACGGTATTGCGATCAGTGCGGCGTTTTCCGACGTGGACCACACCATGGAGCCCAGTCCGCGCAGCAACGGAAACGGGGTGAAGAACTGATCGACGCCGAACCCGAGAATAAACAGGACGATGCCCACAGGAATCGAGAGTGTCAGGAACCCGAGCAATCCGATAGAGACAAACGCCAGCATCACAGTGCCTCATGCTCGGGGAAGACGCCGACTGCCTGCTCGGATTGATCAAATTCCCCGCTGACGACGAGTGACAGAGCAGCAACGAATGTCAGCCAGGCCATCAGGGCAAACCAGACCCAACCGGCCAACCAGGGCACCTGAACCAGAGCCAGAGGTGTCTCAAGCGGCGTGTTGGCCGTTGACCCGTTTTTCAGCGTAGTTGCAACGACCGGCCAGCATTGGACCGCCACAACGGATACCGTGGCAGCCAATATGAAGATGGATAAGAGATCGAACGCGGCCCGGCCTTTGGCCGCGGCAAGACTTCTCAAAAAATCGATCCGGACATGGGACAGTTCAAGCAGGGCAAACGCCATGCCCCAAGCGGTCCCGATTGCCATGACATAGCCTGAAATCTCATCCGTTCCACCAAGCGAGGTGCCGAGACGGCGAAGCACGATGTCAACCAGGACAAGCCCGGCGCAGAGGAAGAACAGCGTCCCGACGCACAAGGCCACCACTCTGTTGATCCGGCGCAACCCTGCCAGAAGCCGCTCCGCCATCTCAGTTGCCCCGCTCAATTGGTGTTGATGGATACGTCGACGACCTTACCGACACTTTCATTCCAGCGATTGGCCCAGTCGTCCCCCGCCCGCTCGGCCCATTCCGGCAGCACGGTCGCTTCGAGAATAGCGCGTGCTTTTGCGATATCATCGTCACTTGCCTCGACAAGTGTCATGGTTCGCGTTTCGCCTGATTTGCAGTCGCCGTTTCCGGTAAGACAGGCGATATCGTTGACCAGCGCATCCTGAGCGGTTGCCCAGGCCGGCGCTTCGAACTTCTCTGCAACTTCTTTCTTTATCAGCGCCTGGGTGTCCGCATCGAGCGCGTTCCATTTATCCATATTCATCGCCGTAACGACCGGATCCCATCCGCCAAGCGGAATAGGCAGCAAATGTGTGCTCACTTCCCACCAGCCGGCACTGTAGCCCGATCCCGCGCCCGTGACGGCACAATCAACCACGCCTTTCTGAAGTGCACCGGGCACCTCCGAAAAAGAAACGTTCACGCCTTCTGCGCCAAGCGCATCGAGAAACTTCGCCGTCATACGTCCCGATGCACGAACCTTGAGGCCTTTCAAATCATCGAGATTAACGACGTCCCTGTTGCAGAACACCACCTGCGGCGGATAGGGCGCAATGGCCAGAACCTCGGAATTGAACCGGGTTTTGAAGATCTCATCGACCATTGGTCTGGCGGCTTCAACCGCTGCACGGGCCTTGTCGGCCGACATCGCAACCAGCGGCACATCGAGCCCTTCCAGCTCCGGTGCATCGGCGACCGCATAGTCGCCGACGGTCATTCCGACATCGAACACACCCTGCCCAAGAAGCCGGAACACTTCGCCGACGCCCAAGTTCATCTGATTGTGAGTCGTTACCGATGTCGTCAGCGTGCCTCCGGAAGCTTCAGGCAGCGTTTCACCCCAGAACGGCGCTTCATAATCCTTGTGAAGCGGCAGACTTGACCAACTTCCGACGACCGCCAGTTCTGCCGAAAGAGCGGGCATAACGAAAACTGTTGATACGGTTAGTCCAATAAGCAGTTTCTTCATGGAAGATCTCCCGTTTGAAGAGTTTGGCAGATCAGCCTGCCAAGTGCATTTTCAGGAAGCGGACAGGGATGAACATCACGGCGTACCCTACCTGCTTCGCGGCTGGCCCGTCATGTCAGGCGAAAAATCGGACAACGAAAACCGGACAAGCGGGACGGTTTGTGACGGCAGGTCGGTGACCAGCATGCAGCCCGGTGCGTGAGTAATGGAAAGATCCGGGCGCGCCCGCTCAATTGCAGCCTGCGGCGTTACTCCGCAGGCCCAGAAAACCGGCACCTCGCCAACCGGAACTTCGACCGGGTCCCCATAGTCCGGCTGCATAAGATCCTGAATACCGATGGCAGCCGGATCGCCCCAGTAGACGGGCGTCCCATGCGCGTGCGGATAGCGTGCCGAGAGATCGAAAATCGCCGGGATCTGCGCCGCGGAATAGGACCGCATTGTTACAACCAGAGGGCCGTTGAATATGCCTCCGGGCAGCGTTTCGAGCGCGGTCTTGAACATCGGCACATTTGAGCCCTGATCGACATGACGGACCGGAAAGCCCTCACGCATCAACGCTTCCTCGAATGTAAAGGAACAGCCCAGTACGAACGTGACGAGATCCTCCGCCCAGATATCGGATATATCGGCGACCTCGGCTGACAACGCGCCGTTTCTGTAAATTCGGTATTTCGGAATGTCGGAGCGGATATCAAATGCCCCCAGAACAGGGATGCCGGTGTCGCCGGGGCGTGACAGACCGATCAGCGGGCAGGGTTTGGGATTGTTAGAACAGAAGAGCAGAAAATCCTGCGCATGGTGCTTGGGCAGGATAACGATGTTACCCTGAAGAAAGTCCGGCGCCTGTCCTGCCGTTTGTCCGGCGAACTGCCCGGCCCGCGCCTGCCGCCTCAGCGCATCCCCCGTTTCGAATTTTTGAGCAACGGACACCGGCAAATCCTCCTTCGCATCATAAAAGGAGGCATCGACTTAAAATTCAAATCGAAATTATTTTTCAATCTTGATAGATTTTTTTTATAGTTCGCGGCCCGATGAAACCCGCAGCGCTGACGGCTATGTCGTTCATCAGGTCACGCATGGCAGAATCCGATACATAGCTTGCCGTGAAGGAGATGGGCGGCAGATCGAAATCAGTCGGCAGTTCCATCAGGTTACCGGACTTCAATTCGGTTGCTATGATCGCTCTGGGCAAGGCGCAGATGCCGTATCCGGTCACGCCAAGTCGGACAACGGCCCCAAGGGACGCCGAACATGTAATCTTCACCTTTCCGACAGCGTGGGGTGCCAGCCGTTGGCGCAGTTGTCTGTGTGGCCGCGTATTGCTGGAAAACGTCAGGATGGAGTGCTGCGCAAGATCTTCCAGTGTCCAGACCTTGTTGAGAGCCGCAAGATCCGGAGTTGCCGCGAACACCATCTCAAAGGCGCAGAGATCGATATTGTCGATGCTGGCTTCCGCGACAGGTCCCATCAAAAAGGCAAGATCGATTTCCCGGGCAACCAGAGAGTTGCGCAGGTTATTGGTCGTATCGACGGTCAAATCGAAGCTCAGATTGGGCCGTGACTGTCCATAATGCGCCAGAAAATCGGGCAGCCACGTTCCCACGATCGTCTCGGACGACCCCAGGCGGATGGTCTGCTCGACAGTGGTTGTGTTTGAAAACGCATTGATAACGGACTGATCCAGCTCCATCAGCTTTTCCGCGTAAGGCAACAGTTTTCGCCCCAGCAGGGTCAGATCGGCATTTCGCGTATCACGCACAAACACCTGCGCACCCAGATCCTGCTCCAGCACTTGTATTCGGGCTGTAATCGCCGGCTGCGTCAGATGCAGATGCTCCGATGCCGCTCGAAAGCTACCGAGTTTGGCAATCCAGTAAAAGGTATCGAGATTTCGAATTTTCATAAAATAAATTTATGATATTTTGCATGATGACTTCAAGAAAATCTGACAAACGACCAGCCATTCGTCAATTGGAGTGGAACCGAAAGAAGGAGCACACTGGAGAGTCCTTGATCGGAAAAAAGTTTCCCGGCATCACATGACCCTGGGTGCAGAGCGTGAAGGACGATGAACTATGAGCGGAGAGAAAAATCTCGACAGGCTGATCGGATCGCTTTCGGCGACACTCGCCGAGGGGCTCTATGTGTTCGTCACCCTGCCCGATCACGCGATCCCGGATGATCTGTCACCCAAAATGATCTTCGAGGAAGCGGAGGGCATAACCCTGATCGTCCTGCAATCGGAAGCGGAGACACGCGGCCTTGCTTACGAATTTCCCTGCCGCATGATCACGCTGAACATCCACTCCTCGCTTGACGCGGTCGGCTTCATCGCCCGCATTGCGACGGAACTCGCCCGGTGCGAAATGGGCGTCAATCCGGTATCCGGATTCTTTCATGATCATCTTTTCGTCCCCGATGGCCGGGAAGACGAAGCACTCGATATTTTGGAACGGCTGGCGAGGGACCATGCGTGAAAGCAGAGCAACTGACTTTCACTCAGCGGGCCCGGGCACCGAAATAATCCGTACCGTCATTGCCGCCAGCCGCCACCTCCCTCAAGCATTTCGGCCCAATACTCCGCTCCCCCAATGTCCGCTCAATCGAGAATGGCCGTCGCCTCTATCTCGATCAGAAAATCGGGCATTGCCAGCGCCTGTACGCCCAAGAGCGTGTTCGCCGCAGGTGTCACATCGCCGTAAAAAGCACCGAATGCCGGCCCCAGAACCTCCAGCTTGTCCGGTGAATAATCAACAACGTAGGTTCTGAGGCGCACAACGTTCTTGGCAGATGCACCGCGGCTGGCGAGCACACTCGTCAGGTTGTCAAGACACTGCTTGGCCTGCGCGGCCAGATCGCCCGGACCGACCAGATCGCCATTGGCATCCCACGCCACCTGCCCGGCCAGATGAAGAAGGCGGCCGCCCTCGCTTTCAACAGCGTGCGAAAATCCGAACTGAACGGCGTTATACATGCTCTCGGGGTTGACTGCTTCGCGTTTCATGGTGTGTCTCCCTGTCGTGCCGTTGTCGTATGCAAATCCCGATTCGGATCAGCCGCCCAGCTTACGGGCCAGATTGTATCCCGATCCGCCCCCCAGTCCCGGACCGGGGTGTGTCGAGGCGCCAATGTGATGCAAGCCTTTGATTTTCGTCGTATTGTTGACGGAATGCGAAAGCGGCCGCCAGATGAAAAACTGGTCAATCGTGCATGCCCCGCCATAGGGATCGCCGCCGACCAGATTGGGATTGAGGTCCGCAAGATCCGCCGGCGAATAGGCGCGCCGGGCCAGTCTGATCGCATCGAAGTTCCGGATGTGACGGGCAAGAATGGCCTCGATCCGGTCGGCGAACGCTTCGCGTGTCTTTTCGTTCCAGGTTCCGTCGGTTTCAATCTGCCCGGCCGCATCGCCTTTGATGAAACGGGGGGCGTCGGGGATCTGAAGCCACAAAATGGCTTTTCCTTCCGGACATCGCGTCTCGTCAAGCCTATGCGGTTGTCCGACGCAGATTGTCGGTGTCTGGGGCAAAAGCCCGCGTTCAGCTTCATTGGCGGACTTTGATACGGAGTCAATCCCATCGGCCAGGTGGATCAGCGCCACGTCCTCCAAGCCATCGGCAATCCATTGCGGCTGGCCGTCCAGCGCAAAATGAAGCTGGAAATTGCCCCGTCCATGGCGGAAATTTTCAGCATGCGCGCGCTCTTCCGGCAGACTGTCCCTCAGGAGATGGCCGTAGAGCTGCCCCGGCGCCACGGACGCTGTGACTTCATCACCTGAAATGGTTTCACCGTCTGCGGTGACGACGCCCACGGCGCGGCCACCTTCAACAAGAATCCGGTCAACCTCCGTGTTGCACCGGACCTCGCCGCCGCGTTCCTCAATCAGCGCCCGAAAGGCCTCAGCCGCCCTGCCGCTCCCGCCTTTGACGATCGGCGCGCCCGCCGCCTCCAGCGCAAAGGCAATGACTTTGCCCATCTGGCCGGAATAGGTGTTTTCCGGCGTCAGTCCGGTGTGCAGCACCCACGGCGCCCAGAGCGCCTGAACAACCGGACTGGAATAGCCGCTTTCCAGCCAGCCCCGCGCGGGCCGTAAGGCCTTGCCCATCCAATCGGCCAATCCGCGCGGCCCCTGCTTCCAGGCCCGGGCGAGCACCAGCCGCGCGACACGCCAGGACCACAAAGGCTCTCCAAGAAGCGCAAACAGGAACGGTGCATCGGCTTCAATCGAGCCGACATCGCGCACATGCGCATCACCGTCGCCCGCAGACAGCGCATTCATGGCAGCGCGATTGGCCTCGCGGTCCATCGTCAAGGCGAACGCGCTGCCATCGGGGCGCAAAACACCGGTGGGGCGGTCGGTATGGCATAATTCAAACCCGTGACGGGCCAGATCTTCTCCCAGAGCCGCGTAGGCAGGAGAGGTCAGGAACAGGACGAAGGTCGCGGCCATCACATCATGATGGAACCCGGGCTCCGTGATCTCCCCGGTCCGCATGCAGCCGCCGGGACGGTCCGAGCGCTCAAGCACAAGGACCGTCTTGCCCTTGCCTGACAGCATGGCGGCGGCAACCAGTCCGTTTATGCCCGATCCGATGAGAATGTGATCCGGCTTGACCATCGGCTCTTATCCCTTGGGAACAAGAGCCAGAGCGCGTATTGGACTGCCGGTACCCCGTTTTATTTTGAGCGGCGCGGCGATCAGTATCGCCCCTTTTGCCGGCAGCCTGCTGAGGTTGGCCATCGAGGCCAGACCAAAGCAGTTGTTTTTGTGCAGGAGATTATGCGCGGGGAACGGCGGCTCCATGCCTCCGGCCTGTCCCGCATCGGTGCCGATACATTGGGTGCCCCAGCCGACAATGCCTTTGGACAGCAGATATTCGATGCAATCGACCGTCGGACCGGGCGAATGCGGGCCGGTGTCATCGGCATTGAGGAATGCCGCTTCGTCATCGACACGGCTGTCCCAGTCGGTGCGCATCAGCACCCATTCTCCCTTGCCGATCTCGCCATGCTGGGCTTCCCACGCTTTCACACCGGCCGCATCGAGCAGGAAGTCCGGATCTGCATTCGCCTGGGTGGAGCAATCGATCACATTGACCGGCGCGATCAGCCGCTGAACATCGAGCGTGTCGGTATAGCCGTCCGGGAAATCCCTGCCGGTGATCCAGTGGTGCGGCGCATCGAAATGCGTGCCGGTATGCTCGCCCAGAACCAGCCAGTTCCAAGCAAAGAACGGACCGTCGGAATCGTATTCGGAGATCTTGTGGATTTCCACTTTCGGTGTGTTTTTGGCAAAATCCGGCGGCAGTTGCAGGATCGGCGTTTCCGGACCCAGAACGCCCGAACAATCGACGACATCCACCTGGCCTGACAACAAAGCAGCCCCCAGATCCGCCACGATATTTTCTGAACCCATCTGATTTCCTCCCTGAGCTACACGGACCTTAATTCATAGAGCAATATCTGTTTGTAGCTAGACAAAATTACATGCATTTGCAAATAATCTATGCCGGAGGACAACAGATGTACGGGCTGTCATGGTCGATGCGGTTTTCATAGGCGCAGGGCATAATTCGCTGTGCTGTGCCGCGCATCTTGCGATCAAGGGCTGGCATGTCACAGTGCTGGAACAGGCCGCTGTCCCTGGAGGAGCGGTCAAAACGGCGGAACTGACATTGCCGGGCTACCGCCACGACTGGGCGGCGATGAATCTGTCGCTGTTTGCAGGTTCCGGATTTTCAAAACAGCATGGGGCCGCGCTTGCGGCACTGGGCCTTAATTACGTCCCGGCGGTCCACCCCTTTTCCAGTGTGTTTCCGGACGGAACATGGTTCGGGATCAGTCAGGATGCAGCTGCCACAACAGCCCGGATCGAACGGCTGTCCGCAAAAGACGCACAGACCTGGAAAGACCTGAGCGACGCGTTTCCTGCATTCGCAGAACCGATTTTCGAGTTGCTCGGCAGTCCCATGACCAAATCCGGCCTTGCGCGCCTTGGCTGGAAGCTGCTGCCCAGGCTCGGCATTCGCGGTGCACTGGACCTCAACCGGTTCCTGCTGAGCACGCCGCGGGACTGGCTGGAGACAACGTTTGAATCGGACCACGTTCGCGCGACGCTCGGGGCCTGGGGCATGCACCTGGATTTTGCACCCGATATCGCCGGCGGAGCGCTGTTTCCCTATCTCGAGGCCTTGGCCGGCCAGGCATTCGGCATGGTGCTGGGCAAAGGCGGTGCGGGGGTCATGACCAAGGCGCTGGTTGCGCTCATTGAAAAGCACGGCGGCACCGTTGAATGCGGCGCCGACGTGACCCGCGTCCTGCATCAGAACGGCACGGCGAACGGGGTTGAACTTGCGGATGGCCGGACAGTGACGGCACAAAAGGGCGTCATCGCAAGCGTGGCACCGAACGCCATGGCGCGGCTGACCGGCGGCACCGGTAATTCCGGCTATGACACCGCCATCTCCCGCTTCCGGCACGCACCGGGCACGATGATGATCCATCTCGCCATGGACGACCTGCCGCATTGGAGCGCCGGAGAGGACCTCAGAAACTTCGCCTATGTGCATATCGCGCCGTCGCTGGACTATATGGCCCGCGTTTATCAGGAAGCCCGCGCCGGGCTTCTTCCGGCAGAGCCTGTGATTGTGTGCGGACAGCCGACCGCTGTCGATCCGTCCCGCGCGCCGGAAGGAAAGCATGTGCTGTGGCTTCAGGTACGCATGGCACCGGGTCACATTCACGGCGATGCCGCTGGAACAATAACGGCCACGGACTGGACGGATGCCGCCGAACCGTTCGCCGAACGCGCGCTGGATATCGTGGAAAAATACGCCCCGGGCACCAGGGACAAAATCCTCGGCAAACACATCGTCACGCCAATGGATCTTGAGGCCGACAATCCGAACCTGGTGGGCGGCGACCAGATTTGCGGCAGCCACCACATGGCCCAGCATTTTATGCTTCGGCCCGCTCCGGGTTATGCCGACGGAACGACGCCGATCCGGAACCTCTATCACACCGGCGCCGCTGTGTGGCCGGGTGCGGGCACGGGCGCAGGGTCCGGCTTTCTGCTTGCCAGGAAGCTGGCCGGAAAATGATCAGAAGCAAAAAAGAGAAAAACCGTAAAATCAACCGAACAGGGGTAAAATCATGAGCACCATCTCAAGACGCAATGTGCTGAAACTGTCCGCGGCGACCGTCGCGCTCAGCACCGTCAGCCTGCCGGTCGTGGCGCAGGAAATCGACGACCTGGTGATCGCCTATAATGTGAACCTGCCAAGCTGGGACCCGACCGTCGGCCCTTCGGCGGTGAACCCGACGATCCAAGGCATCTATCAGTCTGTTTTCGATCTGTTTATCGCGCAGAATCCGGATCTCAGCTTCGGACCGGGCCTGATCACCGAATGGGGCTGGAACGACGATCAGAGCCAGATCTATATGGTCGTCCGGGACGGGGTCAAATGGCATGACGGCTCGCCCTTTACGGCGGAAGACGTTGTGTGGTCGCTGGAGCGTGCCGGAAAAGAGGAAACCGGCAATCCGATCCAGTTCATCTGGAGCAAAATCGGCAATTTCTCCATCGATGGCAACCGCATCACGGCGGACGTTCTGTCCTATGAGCCGACTATCTTCAAATGGATGTCGTTCCTGACGGGCTACGTCTTGCCCAAAGCTTACTATGAAAAAGTCGGTGCGGACGGCTTCGAAGCCGCGCCGGTCGGCACAGGTCCCTACATGGTCGATGCGTTTGAACGCAATGCCTTCGTTCGGCTGAAGGCAAACCCGGACTACTGGGGCGGCAAGCCGGAATTTGAAACGGTGACAATCAAGTTCGTCACCGATGCCGCCAGCCGCGTCGCCGAGATTGAAAGCGGCAACGCTCACGTCACTCTGGAAATGCCATACGAGGAATTCGACCGTCTGAAAGCGAGCGGTGGCATCGGCGGCGTGGCGCATCCGATTTCCGATATCGGCATGATCTTCATCAACGATACCGAGGTGATGACCGATCCGAATGTGCGCAAGGCGATGGCCCATGCCATCGACAAGCAGCTGATCATCGACCGTCTGTTGTCCGGTTACGGTGTCGCGATCGATACGTTGCAGACACCCGATTACACCGCCTATGACGAGACGATCAAAGTGCCTTTCGATCCCGAAAAGGCCAAAGAGCTGCTCGCCGCCTCCGGCTACTCGACCGACAACCCGGTCCGCTTCAAGATCCAAAGCACCCGCGGCTTCAAGCCGAAGGACTACGAGATCATCCAGGCCATTGTCGGCCTGTGGCGCAAGGTGGGAATCGAGGCGGAAATCGAAGTCTACGAAATCGCCAAACATTACGAACTGCGCGCTGCCGACACGCTGGCACCGGCGGCCTTCTATAACTGGGGCAATTCGGTCGGCGATCCGACGACCTCAACCGGCTTTGCCATGTTCGGCCCCTCACCGCACTCGGTCTGGGACGGCAAGGAAACCATGGAGATGATCCTGCCGCTCTGGGGCGAAAAGGACGAGGCCAGGCGTATCGAAGGCTGGAAGGCGGTCGACAGGCATATTGCCGAAAATGCGGAAGTCATTCCGCTGCTGCAATATGTCCAGCCGATCCTGCATGTCTCCGGCGTGACGGTGACACCGCATTCGTCCGGCGCGCTGCTGCCGCATCTGATGAAACGCTCGTAAGCACCCGTTCAGACAAGGAAGGCCGCGCCGGGACAAGGCGCGGCTTTTTGCTCGCTGTTACAGAGACTAAATGCTCATTTTTCAACGCCTCCTGAAACGCCTGGCAACAACGTTCGTAACGCTCTTCGGGGCGGCGGTGATCGTGTTTTTTGTCATCCGTGTCGTGCCGGGCAATCCCATTGCCATGATGCTTCCGCCGGGTGCGACGGATGCGGACATCGATCGGCTGAGGGCGCTTTACGGTCTCGACAAATCGATTCCGGAGCAGTTCATGATCTGGCTCGGCGGCGTCTTGCAGGGTGATTTCGGCACGTCGATCTCACTGCGCCAGCCGGTTCTGGATCTGGTTCTGAACCGGTTGCCGGCAACGCTTGAGCTGTCGATCATGGCGCTGGTCATTGCGGTCCTGATCGGCGGCACCCTGGCGCTCACCGGCACCCGGTTCCGGAACGGAAAAGTCGAAGCGGCAATCGACGTGACCAACGGCGTCGCGCTGTCGATCCCGGACTTTTTGTGGGGCCTGATCTTCATCCTGCTGTTCGGCGTCCTGGTGCCGGTCTTTCATATTTCCGGCAGGATCTCTCCGGCCCTGAATTTTGATTTCGTGACCCCGTTTTACCTGATTGAAAGCGTCGTCCGGCTGCGCTTTGACGTCTGGGCCGACATCGTCGCCCACATGTTCATGCCCGCCATGGCGCTGGCCATTCCGCTCACGGCGATCATCGCACAGCTTCTCAAACAGTCCCTGAAGGAAACCATGCATCTGGATTATGTCGAGCTCGCTCGCACCAAGGGTTACGGCGAAAACCATGTGATCACCAGGGAGGCTCTTCCGAATGCCGTTCTGCCGACGCTGACACTGGTGGGTGTGCAATTCACGTTCCTGATCGGCGGCACAGTGATCATCGAGCGGCTGTTTTCCTACGAGGGCCTCGGCAACATGGCCATCGATGCCGTTATCAATCGCGACCTGCCGTTGATCCAGGGGATCGTGATCCTGTTTGCCTTGATCTTCACCTGCGTGAACCTTCTCGTCGATCTGACCTATGCGTTCCTGAATCCGAGGCTGCGCCATGCTTGAGGGTCGCAGCGCCGTCCGGCGGGGATTGGGAGTGCGGCTGTGGCTGTCCGGAGGATGGCTGACACTGATCGCCCTGGCTGCAATTTTCGCACCCTGGGTCAGCCCGCAGGATCCGCTGGCTCAAGACCTGTTTGCATCCCGTCTTCCGCCTTTCTGGCTCGATGGCGCGGAAGCCGGTTTTCCGCTCGGCTCCGACAGCCTTGGCCGCGACGTTCTTTCCCGCGTCATCTACGGCGCCCGCACCGCCCTGATCGTGGCGATAACCGCCGGGATCGCAACATGTGTCATCGGCGCGGCGCTGGGCCTGATCGCCGGCTACTATCGCGGCTGGGCCGATCTGATCGTCTCGCGGCTGATCGAAATCTGGATGGCCTTTCCGCCGGTGCTGTTTGCCATCCTTCTGATCGCGGTGCTCGGAACCGGCCTTTGGTCCGTCGTCATTGCCATTGTCGTCATCGACTGGACGCGGTTTGCCCGCGTTGTGCGGGCCGAAACCATGAGCCAGTCGGTCATGGATTATGTCGCCTCGGCGCAGATCGCGGGCCGCTCGCGGCTGGGCACGATGCTGACGGAGATCCTGCCCAACGTTCTTGCCACCATCGTTACATTGCTGACGCTGGAAATGGGCATTGCCGTCATTGTCGAAGCGATCCTGAGTTTCGTGAACCTTTCCATTTCGACCGACCAGTCGACCTGGGGAGGCATGATCGCCGAAGGCCGGACATCCATTCATCAGGCCTGGTGGGTCCTGGTGATTCCTCTCATTGCGCTGTTCCTGACAGTTCTCAGTTTCAGCCAGTTGGGCGAAGGTCTGAAAGACCGCTTCGATCCGGTGCTGCGATGAGTGCGCTTCTGGAAATCCGCGATCTGTCCGCGCGGATCAGACACGGACCGCCGCTGCTTCGCTCGCTCAACCTTACTGTCGAAGCGGGCGAGGTCCGCGGCCTTGTGGGCGAAAGCGGCGCGGGAAAATCGATGATCGGCAGGGCGATCCTGGGCACCCTGCCACGCGCCATTGAAATCACCGGAGGCGAAATCCGGCTGAACGGCGAGGATCTTCTGAGCCTTCCCCGCACCCGCTGGCGGGAGCGCATCGGCGCGAGTGCCGCCCTTATTCCGCAGGACCCCCTCACAGCGCTCAATCCGTCCCGCCGCATCGGCCCGCAGATCACCGATCGGCTGGTCGATATCCTGAAATGGCGAAAGAAAGATGCTGAGCAAAGAGCGCTGGACCTGCTGACAGAAGTCCGCATCCCCGATCCCGATCGTGTTTTGCGCGCCTATCCGCACGAGCTTTCCGGCGGCATGCGGCAGCGCATCCTGATCGCCTCGGCCTTTGCGGCGGAGCCCAAACTGATCATCGCCGACGAACCGACAACCGCGCTTGATGTCGTCGTGCAGAAACAGATCCTGAAACTGATCAAGGAGATGCAGGATCGCCACGGCACCGCCCTGCTGTTTGTGACCCACGATCTGGGCGTCGTTTCCAAAATCTGTCAGACCTTGTGCGTTCTTTACGCCGGCAAGGTGGTGGAGGAAACGACGGTGCAACGCTTTTTTGCCGGACCGGCCCACGCCTATTCCCGTGCCCTTTTGGCCGCAACGCCGAAATTCACCGACCCCGAAGGCAGTCTCATGCCGGTACCGCAAGCGGTGATTGACGCCGTGCGCGCCGAAGTCGCAGCATTTGACGGAGACAGCCAGTGAGTGGACTCCTTTATGAAGTCCGCGACCTCCACCTGTCGCTGCCGGATCTCTCCAGAAAGCCATTGCTCGGCCAGGCGCCGCGGCTGAAGATCCTGAACGGGATCAGCTTCGATATCCCGCGGGGAACCGTGCTTGGCATTGTCGGCGGGTCGGGTTCGGGCAAGTCGACACTTGGAAGGGCTTTATTGCGCCTGCTTGAGCCCACCGCCGGCAGCATTCATTTTGACGGACAGGACATCACGCATCTTGCCGAAGACACGTTGCGGCCGACCCGCCGGAGGTTCCAGATGATCTTCCAGGATCCGATGTCTTCCCTGAACCCGAGGCGCCGGGTCGGCGGCATTATCGGCGGCCCTTTACGCCTTCATAAGCGTGACCGGGTCAGCGAGCGGATTGACGAGGCGCTGGATCATGTCGGGCTGCCCCGCACGTTCCGGGACCGGTATCCGCATGAACTTTCCGGCGGCCAGCGCCAGCGGGTCGGAATTGCACGCGCAATCGCGCTCAGGCCGGACTTTATCCTCGCCGATGAGATTGTCTCGGGTCTTGATGTCTCCAGCCAGGCCCAGGTTCTGAACCTGCTGGAACAGCTCGTGAAAGATCTTGGCCTGACCCTCGCCTTCATCAGCCACGACCTGTCCGTGATCCGCCGGCTCTGCACCCGCATTATCGTCATGCATCACGGTGAGATCGTCGAAAACGCCGAAACGGCGGCATTGTTCGATCAGCCTCAGAGCGCCTATTCGAAAGAACTGCTGGATGCTATACCACTACCGGATCCTGAGCAGGTCTGGAGCTGACATCGGCGCGAGACCAGGAATATCAGACGTTTTCAGCTCACATTCTCCGATTTTATTAGTCGGATAAATATTTGATTGATTTCCAGAATGAGCGACCCCGACACCATTGATGCCCATCTAGTGCGAACGTTGATCAAGGACCAGTTCCCGGCCTGGGCCGGACTGCCGATCCGGCCGGTCAAGGTCCAGGGCTGGAACAATCGCACCTTCCGTCTGGGCGACACAATGAGTGTCCGCCTGCCCGCCGCCGAACGGTATCAGGCGGAAGTCCAAAAGGAACAAACCTGGTTGCCGCGCCTCGCCCCGTATTTGCCGCTGCCGGTTCCAAACCCGCTGGCAAAAGGCGAGCCGGCTAAGGGATACCCTTTTGCCTGGTCGGTGCTGGACTGGATCCCTGGTGAGACCGTTTCAGTCCACGATCCCCTCGATCTTGACCGCCTGGCCGTCGATGCCGCTGCGTTTTTGAAGGCACTTCAGGCGATCGATGCATCGGGAGGCCCAGTGGCGGGTACCCATAATTTCTATCGCGGCGGCGATCTGAAAACCTATGACGCCGAAACGCGCGCCTCACTTCAATTTCTGTCAAAGGAAGTGGATAAAGATGCAGCGGCAGGCGTCTGGGCAGCAGCACTGGAATCCGGGTGGACCCGTCCGCATGTATGGATCCACGGCGACTATGCCCCTTCCAACCTACTGGCGCAGGATGGCCGCCTTTGCGCGGTGATCGACTTCGGCAATATGGGCGTCGGCGATCCGGCCTGCGACCTTGTCCTCGCCTGGACGCTGTTTTCCGGTTCGTCCCGCGCGCTGTTCAAGGAAGCACTCCCCCTCGACCGGGCCACCTGGGCCCGTGCCCGGGGATGGGCGCTCTGGAAAGCGCTTCTGATCCTCTCCGGCCGGTCAAAACAGAAGCCATCGGAGAGGCTGGCACAGGAGGTGGTTGAGGCGGTTATTGAGGAACACCGGGACGGTTCACGTGATCCGATGATTCGTCCTGGCCGCACAACCGACGCAGAGGGCATACTTGCAACGCATGTCCGGGCCATCCGTCACCTGGCCCGCAATGCCTATTCAAAAGAAGAATGCGAAAGCTGGGCGGCGGGGCTCGTTGCAGAGCGCTACCTCAAGGCTATGGAAAAAGGGGAGATATATCTTGTAGCCGAGGACAGCGCCGGCGTTTGCGGTTTTTGCTGTTATATTCGGAACCAGGTGATCGGCCTTTATGTCGATCCCCGCGCGGCCCGGCGCGGGCTTGGTTCCAGCTTGCTCTCCCTGGCCGAATCCGCCATTGCCGGAGCCGGTCGCCGGGTTGTCAGGATTGAAGGCGCACTGTCGGCCGTCTCCTTCTACCGCTCGCAGGGATATCAATATGTTGGCGTTAAGCGCCGCAGAACGCGCGGCGGCCTGATTGTGGAGATTCAGCTCTTCAGAAAACGGCTAAAGCCGGAGAAAAAGCGATAGACCCGCTACTCCTCTTGAAGCCTTTGATCTGGTCGCTCCCTGACCCAGGGCTCAACGAGAATCAGCAGACAGGCCAGCACCACATAGGCAAGAGTGATCCCGGCCGCCCGATCGACCACGGGCAGGATCGACTGCTGCGGGCCGCTTTCCGCCACCATGCAAATGAGAAATGCAATGCCGGCCTGGGTTCCGATGTAGGATTGGGCGGTTTCGCTGTGGTGCAACAGCGAGGCGGCATAGATGCCGATGAAGAGCAGCACCATCCAGATCCAGAGTGTTTCAATCCCAAATCCGGTCACGATGACGCCAAGGGTCCCACCCACCAGGCATCCGGAAAGACGCATGCTGATCTGACGGTGCATTTGCACCAGTGAGGGCGCCATTGCGGTAAACAGGCTGATGATGATCTGAACCATGCTGGGAAGATTGAAGATCTGCCAGAGCAACAGGACCAGCAACATTGCAAATCCGCCGAAGCCTGCTGCATACGCTGCATTCTTTCTTTCAACTGCGGTTTCCTGATGAGCATCATGTTCAGCGTCCCCCTCGTCCGGTCGCCAGGCCTCCGCGACGATGGCAACGAGAGTCGCGACGATAACGCCGGTGACGATTTCAATCGACCGAAAATAGGCAAAATCAGCGACCCCGGCCGGATTCTGCTGCGAAATCAGAACCGTCAGCGCCAGGATGACCCAGAACATCGCCCAGGCATAGGCATGCTCTGCGGTGAACCGCATAAAGACCGCCGTGCCGAATGCAAACACCATGACGATGAGCTGTATCAGCACCCAGCCGCCGGTGGAAATTGCGACAAGATACCCTAAGAGACAGCCGGCCAGCGTTCCGACTACTCTGAGAAGCCCTTTCTGAAATACAA
Organism: Stappiaceae bacterium; assembly: GCA_965275915.1. Taxonomy (GTDB): domain Bacteria; phylum Pseudomonadota; class Alphaproteobacteria; order Rhizobiales; family Stappiaceae; genus JBDWFY01. The sequence goes on along the minus strand of CBDHYI010000008.1, from coordinate 1,184,482 downwards.
ACCGCTTCTCCGGATGGCCGATGATCCAGGCCGAGATGGCGGCCCACCAGGGATCGTCCAGGTGGAGAATAAACGCTGCCAGGGTCGCCAGACAGGTCGCCAATGCCGTGACAAGGGCCTGAACCTGCCTGCCCGTCATTGATCTGCGGCATCCGGTTCTGGCGAAACGTGCCGGATGAACACCCGCGCGTTGGCGCCCATGAACAGCGGAATGTCCTGCGCATTATCCAGCGATATTTCGACGGGAAAGCGCTGCGACAGCCGGATCCAGGAGGTGGTGGGTTCAACATACGGGAGCGGATCGGCGGGCGTTGCGTTGCGCGAAATGCCGCGCGGAATGCTCAGCACGGTTCCGCGGAGTATCGTCCAGGGCTTTGAGGCGACGGTCAGCCACACCGGCTGGCCGACGGCAATGTGAGAAAGATGCGCTTCAGGCAGGTTCGCCACGATCCGCCATGCGCTGTCATCAACCACAGCCATAACGGGGTCGCCGACGGACAGATATGCGCCCTCGCGAACGGTAAAGGGTGCGACAAAGCCGGAAAACGGCGCGACGACTTTGGTCTGTGTAAGATTGTAAGCCGCCTCACTGAGCGCCGCCTCGGCCAGCGCGACATTGGCCTTTGCCGACTCCGCGTCGTCGGTGGCAACAACGACCGCCGCCTGCTGTTCGCCAAGATCCGCAACCGCTGTCCTGAGGTCTCGATTGATGTCGTCCAGCCGCTGTTCGGTGACAACGGCATCCGCCTGAAGCCTGGCGAGCCGCTCCTGCGTGCCTCTGGTGTCTTCAAGCGTTGCCTGGCTGGCAGCGACGCGGTCATTGGCGATTCGAAGCGAGTCGTCCGCCGATTTCAGCGCCGACAGCGCCCGGTCAAGAGTCGCCTGCGCCGCCTCTTCCTGGAACTCGTAAGGTCGCGCGTCGATCTCAAACAGCAGTTCTCCGGCAGTCACCTGGTAGTTGTCGTCCACATGCAGTGCAGCCAGCTTTCCGGCAACGGTGGGTGACAGGGTCACATAATCCGACAGCACGTAGGCATCGCCCGTATAGGCGAAGTAGCTGCGGCTGATCTGATCAAGGACCCACAGGCCGCAGACGAGCAGAATGAAAATGACAATCAGCGTGCGTCCGAACATCGTTCCCCGGTTGCTGTTTTTACCTTCGCACCGACGCCAACCCGATGCGCGTCAGTCTCGTCCAAACGATCTCATGGACATCATGCGTAGTTTCCGGACCGTGTACAGATACTTTTTGCACGTTTCGGTGCAAAAATGCTTCCGCCCGAAGATCCGTTCCGAACATTAATTTTTCTTCATAAACCGCTGTTTTGCTTGAGAAACCGGAACCCCGTTGCCATCTCAGATCTATCTTCACAAATGAGTTCAAGACGGAGAATGCCATGCTACGACTTTCTTCCTTCATTGCCGGACTTGCCCTCCTGGTTCTGCCTGCCACCCAGGCACCGGCCGCCCAGAATGCTGAGGAACAGAACGCGGGGATCGTGACAATGTCAGGCGCAATTGACCAGACCAACCGCAATCCGATCACGGAGGCGACGCCCAGCGTCTTTGCCCGGCATGGCATCATTTTCGACAACGGCTATGAATTCAGCCACAACGCTCTCGCCGGATTTCCGCAAACCACCTATGTGGAAGATCATCCTCGCCTGGGCGGTACCTATAGCGGCCCGCTCCTGACGGACCTGCTGAAGGAAATCGGCGCAACGGGCGACACACTGATATTGACCGGTCTTGACGGCCACAGAGTGGAAACCACCCGCGCCAATGTCGAACAATATCAGCCGATCCTCGCCATTGAAATGGACGGCGAGCCGCTGACAGTCGGCGAGATGGGTCCGACCCGGCTGGTCTACCCGCCAACCGGCGATGCGGCCCGGGACAGCGAGTTGCGCAAACAGGGCGCCTGGGCGCTCTATCACATCGGGGTCGGCACATGATTTTCGCGCATCGGGCAGGAAACTGAAGGCCAAAGTGAGCGGTTCGATCTGTGTAATCGGCCGCTACCTGGCAGGCGTGAATAAGAAGGGCATACCCGCTTACAATTGACGGAGTTTCGCCGCCTCGTTACAAGATTCGGCATTGCCCGTGCACTGGCTTTGAACCCCGAAATCATTGTCTGTGACGAGTCCGTTTCGGCACTGGATGTTTCCGTTCAGGCGCAGGTCCTCAATCTGTTGGCGGATATTCAGACCCGACTCGGCCTCTCCTACGTTTTCATTGCCCATGATCTTTCGGTTGTCCGACATATTTCCGATCAGGTGGCCGTCATGTATATGGGCAAAATAGTGGAGTTCGGAGATTGTGATGAAATCTACGAAAATCCATCGCATCCCTATACGGGGGCCCTGTTGTCCAACGCCCCCTCGCTGGATCCGAAAGACAAGGAAAAACGGATCATTTTGAAGGGCGAACTCCCCAACCCGCTCAATCCGCCAAGCGGCTGCAATTTTCGCACCCGATGCGACCATGTCTTTGGTAAATGCAGTAAATCGGAACCGGCCCTGCACGACCGTGGCACTCATCATGCGTTCGCCTGTTTTCTGGAAAGCTGAAGGCACAGGGTACGGAAAATCGCCTCATCGGCGGCGTTGCGGCGCTTGCCCGATGCACCCGCATCGGTATCCGGGGCCAGGCGCGTCAGGTGGCGCGGCAATAAGGCATGTCGCAGTCAAGATCGTTGGCAAACCGGACGGTGTGTCCGTTGATCTCGACAACAAACGCCGAGGCCGCGAACCACCACCTGCCCTCTCCCACATTGGGCAGAAGAGCATCGCACTCTTTGCCCAGGTAATAGGTCGGGCCGCCCGCCACCTTGATGACCGCGCCATGCCTGTTGCAATCAATCGACAGGTCCGTGAACACATTGTGTTCGGTTGCGACGGCCACGCTTCCAGTCAACAGGGCGGTGAGCGTTAAGGCAGGGTATTTTGAGTGCATCAAAAAATCGAGTTTCATGTCCCTGCCTCTCCCTGTCAGGCCCCCTTTGTGTTGCAATTCAGATTAAGACAATCATCATTGTGACCCTGATGGGGCAAGGGAAGGAAAAATCCCGCATACCTGACAAATTCGGGCGAAGACAGCGGTCCCTGCACATTTTTTAGCCAGACTATCGGCCCGTCCGAGACGCCCTAACCCTGCCCGGCTGCTGCAACCTCTAGCAGCCAGCCCCGAAACGCTGCGGTGTCCGGATGCGCCGGCGCGCCGGGGGCCGACACGAGATAAAACGCTTCTTCGATCGCAACGGCCGGTTCGAACGGATAGATAAGGCGGCCGGCCCTGACCTCCGCCTCCGCAAGCGAGGACCTGGCCAGCGCAATGCCGCACCCGCTGGCGGCGAGCTGAAACGCCAGCAGCGAATTGTCGACCTGGAGCCTGCGCGTTCCCTGTCCAGGGTCCGACGCACCGGCGGCCCGCAGCCATTTGGCCCATCCCTCCTCATAGCCCAGCACATGGATCAGCGTGTGATCGGACAGGCTCTGGATATCCACCAGGTCGCCGCCATCAACGAGAGCGGGACGGCATAGCGGCGCAATCCTGTCCCATGTCAGCCGGCTCGCCTCAAGCCCCGGCCAGTTGCCGGTTCCGTATCGGATATCGAGATCATATTCGGGGCTGCCGATTGTCTCGTTCCAGACGCTGGAGACAATGCGCAGCCGGATGCCGGGATGGCGGGCGTAAAAATCATCAAGCCGGGGCGCCAGCCAGTTGACGGAGAAGGCCACCGCCGCCCTCACGGTCAGAAACTTCGAGCGCCGCCGCCCGAACACTTCCTGCGTGCCGTCCGACAGGCGTTCGAACGCATCGCGCACGGTCGGCAGATAGGCCTCGGCGACCTTGGTCAGCTCCAGACTGCGCGCGTGCCGGATGAACAGCGGCTCGCGCAGATGCCCCTCCAGCTGCTTCACCTGTTTGGAGACCGAGACCTGGCTCAGATTCAGTTCACGCGCCGCATGGGTGAAGCTGAGATGGCGGGCGCTCGCCTCAAAGGCGCGCAGCCAGTTCAGCGGCGGAAACTCAGGAACCATAACAAACCCATCCATAATTTTTCTTTGTGCATAGACCCAAAATATTTCAATTGTCAAACGCGGTTTCAAGCCCGAAATATCCTTCCGCTGTTTGCATCGGGAGGAGTTGCAAAATGGTCGCGATCTATCCGTCGGCGCGCCTGCATGCGTCGCCGTTTTATGAAGCGGTCCTGGCTGAGGGGATGGTCTCCGCCACCGTCTATAACAACATGATCCTGCCGACCGGTTTCGGCGATCCGGAAGCCGAATACTGGCGCCTGATCAACAGCGTCTCGCAATGGGATGTCGGCGTCGAAAGACAGGTGCAGCTTAAGGGGCCGGACGCCGGAACGCTGGCTCAGATTCTCTCCTGCCGCGATCTCTCCAACTGCAAGGTCGGCCAGGGCAAATACGCACCGCTGTGCAACCACGCCGGGATCCTGATCAACGATCCGGTGCTGCTGAAACATTCGGACGACCTTTACTGGCTCTCCATCGCCGACAGCGACATGTGGCTGTGGGCCCGCGCGATTACCGAGGAGCGCGGGCTTGATGTCGAAGTGTCCGAACCGGATGTCTCCCCCATGGCGCTGCAGGGCCCGAAGGCGGAGGATGTCGTCGCCCATGTCCTAGGCGACTGGGTGCGGACGGTCAGATATTTCTGGTTCAGCGACGCGGAGATCGAGGGCATTCCGGTCACCGTGCAGCGCTCCGGCTGGTCCAAGCAGGGCGGCTTTGAAATCTATCTCCGAGACGGCACCAGAGGCACCGAGCTGTGGAACATTTTTAAAGAAGCGGGCCGCCCGTGGGATATCGGCCCCGGCGCTCCGGCGACGGCCGAGCGCACCGAAAGCGGCCTTCTGTCGCTTGGCGGCGATACCGATCAGACCACCAATCCGTTTGAAGTGCGGCTGGGTGCCTTTGTCGATCTTGGCCTGCCCGACGAGGTCATCGGAATCACCGCCCTTCAAAGAATAAAAGCCGAGGGCGTCAGGCGGCACCAGTTGGGCATCATTCTCGAGGGCGATGCGCCCGACCGCCTGCACTACACATGGGAACCCGTTCTGGTGGACGGTCAGAAGCGCGGCGATGTCACCAACACCAACTGGTCGCCTCGCCTGAAGAAGAATATCGGATATGCGCTGATCGATATATCGTGTCAGCCGGGCGACCGGGTGCAGGTGGCGCGAGCGGACGGAATTGTCGATGCCGAGCTTGTGGACCTGCCCTTTATCTAACAAGATCGCCTGAGAAGCGCCGCCGTACAAAGGATCCTTTTATGCAACTGCCCGACCTTGACCTGAACCATCTCCTGCTGGAAGCGGACGAAGAGATCGCCATTGTCACCCTCAACCGCGCCGCCAAACGCAACGCCCTGAATGCGGACACCATCGAGGAACTGATCGCCGTCTTTTCCGCCCTGCCGCGCACCGGCGCCCGTGCCGCCGTGCTACGCGCCGAGGGCGACCATTTTTCCGCCGGTCTGGATCTGGTCGAACATCACAAGGAAGAGCGCAGCGCCGCGGACTTCATGCATGTCTGCCTGCGCTGGCATGAAGCCTTCAACAAGATGGAATATGGCGGCGTGCCGGTGATTGCCGCGCTGAAGGGCGCGACCGTGGGCGGCGGACTGGAACTCGCCTCCTCCGCGCACATCCGCGTTGCCAACAGGACCACCTACTTTGCCCTCCCCGAGGGCCAGCGCGGCCTCTTCACCGGCGGCGGCGCCACCATCCGCGTCTCCGAACTGGTCGGCCGCGCCCGGATGATCGACATGATGCTGACGGGCCGGATCTATAAGAGCGAAGAGGCGCTTGAGGTCGGCCTCTGCCAGTATCTGGTCGAAGACAACAGCTTCGAAAAAGCGCTCGAACTCGCCAGGGCAACCGCAAGCGTGCCCCCGCTCTCCAACTTCGCCATCTGCTCCGCCATCTCCCACAGCCGCAACATGTCGTCCCTGGATGCGTCCTACATGGAGGCCTTCGTCGCCGGCGTGGTCAACACCCAGCCCGCCTCGAATGAACGCCTCGCCGCCTTTGCGGACAAGAGCGCAGCGCGGGTGAAGCCGGAGTAGGTGGAGAGGTTTGGGAAGCGAGTTGGTCGGAATTGGCAGCGAGAAAATAGCAGCGTTTAGCGTTGAGATTCCGCTGGTTTGAGGTTCTTCAATCAGTATCGCGTTGGTTGACTTCAGCGCCAGATACCCTTTCACTTTATCCGAAATTTGAAAAGCGGGAAATTTTCAGAGCAAAGTTGCGAAAGCAGATGCCGTGGAGGGCTTTCTAACACTTATTTTTATCGTGCTGATTGGAGCCGCATATTTTTATCTGCGATCTCCGTCGTTCAAAGGCGCTGTGGGAGAAAAGCGCGTCAACGTTTCTCTTCGCACGCTCCTAAATGCAGAAGTTTACACGCTCTTAGCGGACCTGACATTGCCCACGAAAAACGGCACAACCCAAATCGATCACGTCGTTCTCTCGCAGTACGGGATCTTTGTCATTGAGACAAAAAATATGTCCGGTTGGATTTTCGGGAGTGCAGATCAGTCTCGATGGACGCAAGTGTTTCGCAAACACAAAACGAGATTTCAGAATCCTCTCAGGCAGAATTACCATCATGTCAAAGTGATAGAGGAACTTCTTGGGGTAAAAACGCACAACCTGCACAATGTGGTCGCGTTTGTTGGTTCAGCAGAACTGAGAACTGAAATGCCGCCAAATGTTGTTTCCGGCATCTGGCAGCTTGCCGATTACATCAAATCCAAACGCGAGCCGTCATTCTCAAAGAGTGAGGTAGGAGCCTTCACGGATCTGCTCACAAGCCGAACTCTTGAAAACAATCGCCAATTGCGCCGCCAACACGTTCGGCACGTAAAGATCAGGGCACTAGAGCGGAAAAATGACAAATCGAAATGCCCCCGCTGCAGTGCAAAGATGGTAGAGCGCACCAACAAGAGGACTGGTGAGAAGTTTCTGGGTTGTTCGCGGTATCCTAAGTGCCGAGGGACGCGGTGATCGACCGAGTGAATGTTCAGGGTGCACTAATCGGCCTGTCAATGAGAATGTTGCGTGGCCGAGCTGCACGTTTCTTTCACTCGCACGCCATCGCAGAAAGCGCGCTTGACGCCAAAATAATCAATCGCATTCATGAGGCTTAACAGAAGTGAATTTTATGCCGGTCCTGTCGACAGCGTCCGCAGCGAAACCATCATAAAGAGCGATTTTTTCCGTGCCGATTACCGAATGGGACTTGACACCCACATCCGTGAAGCTGGCCGGGCGCTGGCGGGAAAGAGTGTTTGAAAGACAGGAGTTAAAATTAATTGCCGGATCAGACGAATAACGTCTTATATGGAATTAGAAATTGAGAATAATTCTGACATTAAAACGGCGTCCAAAACGGGGGGGAAGCGGACTTTCGCTGCGACGCAACGATGAAGCCGTATTGTGAGCTACCCAGTCATCTTCGTTCTCTTTCTATGTAGGACTTTACCTCGCGATAAATCGCGGCTTGCCTGAGGTCCAAAACTAGCGATTGTTGCAGGACGTATTGTCTAATCGTCAGCCTCATCAAACGCTGCCGCAAGCCGCTTGGCGCGCTCACCGAGTTCGTGATGCTCCGTCAGAACGCGAACCTTTTGCCTAGCGTCATCGTAGTCCAAGAAAGGTGAAACATTGACTCTCGTCAGGACTGTATAGTAGCCTCGGCTGCTTTGAACGGTACTGGTGAAGTGCTCAAGTGTATCGACGAGGCCTTCATCCGAATCTACAGTCGACTGCACAAACTGACGAGGGCCATCTTCATCTCCTCCTTGCCGCCAAGCGAAGAGAAGGCCGAGCGGGTTCGGGCTGCTGTAAACCTCGGCTGATGTCATCGTACGATAGCGAGAGAGCATCAGGTCGGTGATTTTGTCCAACTCCGGGTTGGTAAACAACCAGTCATCCTCCGGGCGCGGCCTGTCGCCGTAACGACCATGTGCAAAGGTCTCGCGTCGAAGCAGCTTTGTGAGCCACCCAATGGCTGCGCCTTCGCTGAACATGGACGTCACCAACGCAGCGCGCTCTTGCGTGTTCAGTGGGGAGAGAAGTAAAGGGACCAACTTTCTTGCACGATCCCACAAGGAGTATAACCAAGTCTGATCGAACGGGTGTAGTTCATACGCTTCGTCCATCGCCTGCGAGAGCGCCAATAATAGATTCTTTGATTGCTCTGACGCCAATGTGAGGTAAACATCGCCGCCGATACGCTCCAGTAAAAGGTCGGCTTTTGTGAGTGAGCCCGCTATCTGTTCATTGTGCAACTGGAGCAGCCCCGTCGCGGTTTGTTCAGCATTTGCTTGAGCAGCCTCTAAAACTAGAGCAAAATCCTCTGACGTAAGCGCATGGGAGGGGCCGGACAAGGCAAAATAGAGTCGATAGTGATCGGGACTGGCAAGACGTTTGTTGCAAATAGCCTTGACACGCTCTTGTTCACTGACGGGCTCGAATACTTTCAGGCCTTTCGAACCTGCAGCGTGATCTGGTTCAACCCCTGGAAGTTGATCTGCAAAATAGTGCCTGTACATCAAGTTGTTAAAGTGGTCGTCATCCATCGTCTCGAGCAAAGCAACAATTTGTTGCTCTTTTTCCGCATCGTCTAAGCGTGCGATGCCTAGCGAAACCACTGCAGCAGTAGCGCAGTATTCCTCGATCCAGCGGTAGAGCGGCGGATTCCCGTTCTTGATAAGCTGTAGCCACAAGAGATCTGCGAGATCCGCCCCCAGGTCTCGCAGCGGTGGCCAATAGAATCGAATCGCGTCCAGCGTTCTTACAACCGCTCGCGGCGTCACAAGCTGTCGGCCTCCTTCATAATCTACAACCATGTTTAGCCTTGAGCGTTCGTCGTCATTTTTTACTGAAGCTATCAAGTGCAACTCATCTGTTAGCCATTGGCGCAACTGCAACGGCTCCGGCTTGGGGACCATCACTGTTAGTTGAACAATTTTCTCTAGATACGCTTGCCCGCTCTCGACCCTTGCCGCTTGCTGTATGGAGTGCGCGAGAATACCGCCATCGTAGCAGAGCAAATAGATTACGTTCGGAAGGTCCGCGACTGACCGCACGAGCCGCAGGACTTCAATCACCTCGCTAGGTTCGGGTCGATCCACATCATCTATGGTAACAATGAACCTGTGGCCGAGTTCGCGGAGAGAACGGACTAAATTGTCCTTCAGCTCAGAGAGTTGAGGTGGAGTCTTTTTTTGCTTTGCAAGTTCCCCGCCTGCCTTTACGCCCTTGCCGAACAACTTGAGCAGCGAAAACCCCGAGGCTTCACCTATTACCTCAATTGTAGCCCCTGCCTTGCTCAAGCCGCCCATGAAGTTACGCAGTGCCTCAGCGGCCTTTTTGGCCTTACGAACGGTAGTCGGAGCGGCGTCGCCTGCACCTAAAGCGATTTGATCTAACTGCTTGGAGAGCTCGCCAAACAGGCTCTCGATAAGTGCGTCTCGTTTGCCAATCAGCCATGGTTGGAAACTGATTACGGTCGGTTCAAGTCCTTTTGGGAGCTTCCCAAGCTCCTCCACAATCAGGAACAGGAGGCTCGACTTTCCGGAACCCCAGGTTCCTTCGATCCCAATAACCAGCCCGTCTTCGGAAGCGCGATCCACGAGTGAACTCGCGATCCGCTTGGCCACGTCTCGAAATCCAAGCTTGTCCTCGTCTTCCGAGCGAAGCGCCCTTTCACCCTTCACCGAATAGCTTCCTTTCATTGTTTGTATTTAGCTTATAACACTGGCATCTCCGCCGAAAATCTAACATCCAGACGAGCGCATCGCACAATGTCTAAGCAACATGAACGGCAGCTTTGAGCCGTCCTTCACCGAGAGCTGCTCGCTCATCTGGGCTTTGGCCACTTATAGAAATCGGTGATAATTGGGTTGTTGTTTTAGCGGGGAGGCTTGAGAAGTCATGAATGCACGGTGGCTCAAAAAGTACACTGAACTCAGGCACGCCGAAAATGTACTGACCACATGCACACTTCACTTGGGTGACCCTGGGGATTGGCCTGACAAGAATGACACTGAATTGATAAAGATTTATGCCGAAGCTGTCTCCGTACCCAACGTGCGCGCAACTTGCCTAACCACGGCTGCTGACCGTTTTCACTTCTGGACCGTCTTTGGGCGCAAAGACGGGGGTGTTTGCTATTGGTTCGACCGCAAATCTTTGATTGCTGATATAGCAAAGAATGAGACCCTCATTGCACGAAAGGTCCTCTACAGAAAACCCAACACACTAGCACTACTTTGGCAGTTTAACAGTTTATTATCCAAGTTGGCGTGATGCTTTGCGCTCCGAGAACGACAGGAGCGCACGATGGCGGGCTGGAATGATGAGCTCATGCAATGGCTTGAACCCTTCCTGACGCGACTGGGACACAAGCGACGTCGGCAGATGTGTCCGCTTTATGTGGCCGGATTGATCGGTCCCGGCGAGCGTAAGAGCATGGAGCCGATCGCGGCTCGGGTGGCGCCGAACTGCTATGATCGGTTGCACCACTTCATCTCGAGCGGCGTGTGGGACGCGGACCCTCTCGAGGAAGAACTGGCGCGCCAAGCGGACCGCATGGTGGGCGGCAAGACTGCGGTTCTGGTCATCGACGATACGGCGCTGCCGAAGAAGGGCGCCAACTCGGTTGGGGTGGCGCCTCAATATGCCTCCGCGCTCGGCAAGAGAGCCAACTGCCAGACGCTGGTGTCGCTGACGCTCGCACGCGACGAGGTTCCCGTGGCGATCGGCCTGCGGCTGTTCCTGCCGGAGAGCTGGACGAGTGCCCCTGATCGCATGAAGCGTGCGCATGTCCCGCAAGCGCGGTTCATGCCACGCACGAAGCCCGAGATCGCGCTCGACGAGATCGACCGCCTGATGGCCACAGGCGTGCGGTTCGAGACGGTTCTTGCCGATGCAGGCTACGGTCTGTCGGCGCCGTTTCGCCAAGGTCTGAGCGCCCGCGGGCTCACCTGGGCCGTGGGTATCCCCAAATACCAGAAGGTTTATCCAGCCGACGTCTCTCTCATCTTTCCGGTCGCCGGCCGTGGTCGTCCGCGCAAAAATCCGATCCCCGACACACTCTCTGTTCCTGCTCAAACCATGCTCGCCGATGCCGAGTGGACAAAGCTGAGCTGGCGCAACGGAACGAAAGGGCCACTTCAGGCGTCCTTCGCCGCCGCGCGTATTTGCGTCGCCGACGGCAAACCGCAGCGCATCCGCGACAAGGGCCAACAGCATATGCCGGGCGAAGAAGCCTGGCTGATCGGAGAGATGCGCACCTCCGGTGAGCGCAAATTTTATCTGTCCAACCTGCCTGCCGAAACCGATCTGAAGACGCTTGCCACCGCCATCAAAGCACGTTGGGTGTGCGAACAGGCCCACCAACAGATGAAGGAGGAACTGGGGCTGGATCACTTCGAGGGGCGATCCTGGCAGGGCCTGCACCGTCACGCGCTGATGACCATGATCGCCTATGCCTTCCTGCAACATCAGCGCCTCGGCGAGGCGAAAGGGGAAAAAAACAACGCCTCCGGCGAAGCGCAAGGGACCGCCTAAACCCACACTGCCGGCCGTACGACGCGCCGTCATCGCCGCGCTCTCGCCAAAGCCACCACCAGTACGATGTCCCCACTGCCGAATCCGATTGCGATGGAGACAATGACCAAACTGCCAAAGTAGTGCTAGGTCTTGGACTCATTAAATCGGATCCAGATTCGCGCTGAAGCGAGTTTAACGCCAGCCATGTAGTTTTCGGGATTTTTCTCGTATCTGGTCGCTACGGCTCTGAAGTGTTTGAGTTTGTTGAAGAACCGTTCAACCATATTCCGTAGTTTGTAGAGATATTTGGAGAAAGCTGGCCTACGGCGGCGATGAGGCATGCAGGGGATGTTTGGGAAAGCGTCCTGGCCAGTGATCAAGTTACGAATAGCATCGGCATCATAGGCCCGATCTGCCAAAACAATCGCTTTTGAGGGAAGACCGGATAAAAGCGACATGGCTTGATGACCATCGTAGGCTTGCCCTTCGCTCAAGCTCAGTTTGATCGGCAGACCGCAAGCATCTACCACAGCATGGATCTTACTGGTCAGGCCACCTCGGGAACGTCCCATGCAACCGGATCCCCTTTTTTGTTCCCATTAGCGCCATGCTGATGAACACGGACAGAGGAACTGTCAATCATCTGGATGTCGCCGTCATAAGCTGTTGAAACAGCTTGTAATATCCGGTCCCAGACACCAGCCTCACGCCAACGGACAAATCGATTGTAGCAGGTCTTATGCGAGCCGTAGCGTTCGGGAATATCCGCCCAGGGTGCCCCTGTGCGCCAACGCCACAAAATCCCGTTGATCACCCGCCGGTCATCAACGCGCTGAACACCTCTCATCTTGGTCGGTAAAAGCGGTTGGATCACTGACCACTCAAAATCACTCATATCAAAGCGCGCCATCAAAAACTCCTTTCGGAGCTTGAATCATTTAAGCACTGATTTGGCTACTCGTTTATGAGGGCGTAACCTAGACGAGATACCATTCTCAAAGAGAGAACAATATTCGGACGAAAGAGAGTTCAGGGTTCTCACACATTGTCGAACAAGCGACGAGCATATGTCTTTCTCGTTTTCCCCAAGAAGCCTAAGGCGAATATATCTCAACGCGTGGCTCTCGCCTAAGCAATTGGCTGAGCAGCGAGAACGTTTAAAGGTGATGTTGCGGGGTCACCTAAGTCACGTTGAGATTCGTCAATCCCGCGTAATCCGAAAACAGGCATGGATTGACGGTGCGCAAAGCGTGGCACTGCGAAGATAGCGCCCACGATCCGGATTGAGGTTAAGCATGTAAGCTCTGCGGTTGACCGGCGTTGATCGTTGAATGTCAGCTTTTTGGATGCTGCGCCGCGAAATCGCGAGCCGCTGCGAATAGCGGCAAAGGGCCGGTTCCAATTTCAATTATGCCTGAGCAAATGGTATCGGGTTGTGAAGAACCTGACGCACTACATCAAAGTTCAAAGTCGGCCCATACTGCCCCGTGATCCGACGCCCCATTTGTCCAATGGGTGACGGAACTAAACTGGGTTTCGGTTGGAATTGTAGGCGCGCTCGAGGTGAGGTTCTTCAGATTGTACATACCGCGCCTTTCGACCCCTGCGCCCCTGAATCGATCCTTCAGGGGCTTAGAAACCAACAAGTAATCAATCTGTTCAAAGTCGTTATAGTGATAGGTCCAACGCTTTTCTTGCTGATCTCCAAACTTCAATTCGAGAACATCGAAAAGGTTTGGCAAGTCCAGCAAAGGTTTAAGCGGAGCACTTCCTGGCGTATCGTTCAAGTCGCCAGCTACGATGACTAAGTCTGTTTTTAGATCATAGCTAGACAAAATCTCTGCTATCGCTTCTGCCTGTTTCTTGCGGCGTGCGTCAGATTTTGCCGTTATCCCGTAACCTTTGCTCTTCAGGTGATTGCATAAAATAACAAGGCTTTCGCCGTCGGGTAACAAGACTTCATATTCAGGGCAGTCACGACTAAAGGTTTTGCTCCGAGCGCTTCCATCAAACATGTGAGTGCGTATCGTTCCCAAGGGGTATTTGCTGTACAAACCAACATCGATACCGCGTTGGTCGTTTCCGTCGATCAACATCTCATATCGATAGGTAGACCTCAAAAGATCAGTGTCAAAGGACTTCAATCCGGGCCGGTTATCAGCTTCTACAATGCATGCAATATCTGCTTTGACACTTCTAATCACTTTAGCCGTGTTCTCTCGGCCCACCTCACTAAATTTAGCTTTGATGAATTCAACGGTTCCATCCCAGTCACTGGCGCCATCAGCCCGCACGCCCGTGATAGACCAACCACTTTTCCTCCATAGTTTGCCGCGATCCTCCCGGATCCTTATGAAGTCTTTCAACGGTGGCTTGGCAGCGGTTCCTTTCGTGAACTCGTTTAATATTTCTCTTTTGTCCGAAGTCGTATACGATGATCTCTTTAGTATTTTTCGAAATTCACCAATTCTATCAAGTATTTCATCCCCGACTGACTTGTCCTTAAAATTAAATACTTTTGGACGAGCAAATAGGTTTTCAACATTGAAACTGGCTACTCTTATGGCAGGCATTCTTTCATTCCTATTCAAATAAATTATGATTTATCCATAGATGTTCTAACATAATTCGAGCTTTTTCAACTTGTATGCGCAAAATTCTGAGTGCCGATGTCAGCGACTGTATCGTCAACCTAGTTCCCTTTGGGTAACAGATCGAAAGCTTTGTGCTGTAACTACGTTCAGCCGCTCATGTCGAATGTCCACGATTCGAACTGCGATCACAGCATTCAACAACTAGGCTCAAGGTCCGCAAAGGGCCGAAAACAATACCCCTCTCACCCATGCAGCCCCCCATGCGGATGCAGCAGCTGGTTGAGCGTCTCCCGCAAGCCAGCCCGCCGCGACAGCCGGTTGTCCATCAGCTTCTCCATCGCGATCCGGACGCCGCCAAGTATACACAGCCAGATCAGCAGATAGACCCAGACCCAGAGAATGGCGGTCCAGGAGATTTGGGGGACGATCCAGCCGAATCCGCACATCAGGACAGCGAGGGCCTGGGTGCAGACGATGGCGATGGCGAGCAGTCTTGCCGGATACGGGGGTTCGAAAAACCAGCGGTCGGTGCGGGTAACGAGCAGGAGAAGGTGCCCGCCCGCAACCAGTTGCAGGAACATCACCGATTGCAGGTGGGCCTGGTCGGTCAGGCCGAAATAGCTCTGGGCCTCCGGCGTGTTGAGCACCAGAAAGCCGATCAGCAGGAGGCCGAAGGACTGGACGATGGAGGCAAAGCCGAGCACGGCGGAGACGGACAGGAGCCGTGGCATGCGCCAGCGGATCGGGTCCTTGGCAACGGCGGTGTTGTCATAGGCGATGGTCATGATCGGCACATCGTCGAGCAGCGACATGATGACGATCATGATCGCCGTCAGCGGCTGGAAATTGAACACAATCGTCGACAGCACCACCAGGAACATGATGTCCATCGTCAGCGCGACACGATAGATCGTGTAGCTGGTGATGCGCCCGAAAATCCGCCGCGCCTCGTCAATCGCATTGTCGATCACCGACAGGCCGGGCGCGGTCAGGATCAGGGCCGCCGCGCCGCGCGCCGCATCGGTGGCGCCGGAGACGGCGGTGCCGCAATCGGCCTGCTTCAGCGCCGGGGCGTCGTTGACGCCGTCGCCCGTCATCGCCACCAGATGGCCGCGCTGCTGCAGCGCCTTGACGATGGCATATTTATGCTCTGGAAAGACGCGGGCGAAGCCGTCGGCCTTTTCGATGGAGTCGGCGATTGCCTTGGGCACATGGTCGGGGTCCATGTCCTTGGGGAACGCCTCGGCGGCGGGAATGATGTTGGTGCCAAGGCCGAGCTGGCGCGCGGTTTCCCTTGCAATCGCCGTATCGTCGCCGGTCACCATTTTCACCGACACGCCCTTGGCGCGGACCTTATTGATGGTCTCTTCTGAATCATCGCGCGGCGGATCGAACATCGGCAGGATGCCCAGAAGCTGCCAGGCGCCGCCCTCGCCCTCCATCTTCGCCACGCCAAGCGCCCGATAGCCCCGGCTGCCCAGATCGGCGACGCTGTCCTGGACCTTTCCGGCAATCTCCTCAGAGGGCTGCACCAGATCGACAATCGCCTGCGGCGCCCCCTTGGCAAAAGTCAGCGCCCTGCCCTCGCTGTCGGTGACATTGGCGACCGTGCGTTTTGAGACCGGATCGAACGGCGTGAATTTGGCGACGCTGTAGCCGTCGAGCGCGGCCCGATCCGTCAGCGCCTCCAGCACCGCGCTGTCGATCACATCGCTGTTTTCGCTTTCCGACGCCAGCGCTCCGGCGAGCACCACCGCCTCCGCGTCGGCGGCCTCAAGCACAATCGGATCGCCCAGGGTGAGCTGGTTTTTTGTGAGCGTTCCGGTCTTGTCGGAGCAAAGAATATCGACCCCGGCCATCTCCTCGATGGAGGCAAGCCGGGAGACAATCGCCTTTTCCTTCGACAACGCCAGCGCCCCCAGCGCCATGGTGATGGAAAAGACGGCGGGCATCGCCACGGGGATCGAGGCAACCAGCAGGATCAGCACGAATTGCAGAATGTCGAGCGCATCGGCAAGGCCCCAATTGTCGGCAACGACAATGTCGCGCCAGACCTGAACCGCCACCATGATCATGGCCAGCACCACGGCAACGGCAATCAGGAAATTGCCGATCTGGAACATCGCCCGCTGGGCATGGCTGACCGCCCCCGCCCCGGCCACCAGCTTGGCGGTGCGGCCGAAAAAGGTGTTGCCGCCGGTGGCGATCACCAGTCCGTCCATCGTGCCCTGTTTCACGACCGAGCCGGAATAGGCCTCATCGCCGGGCCGCTTGTCGACGGGCAGCGACTCGCCCGTCAGTGCCGCCTGATCGATGGAGGCATAATCGCCGGAGATCAGCCTGAGGTCGGCGGGCACGATTTCGCCAAGCCGGATGCGGACGATATCGCCGGGCACCAGCGTTGCCGCATCGATGGTTTTCAGCGCCCCGTCCCTCAGAGCATTGGCGTGGGGCGCAAGGCTTTCCTTCAGCGCCGCCAGCGCGTTCGAGGCTTTTCTGTCCTGCCAGAATTCAAGGCTCGCATTAAAGACCAGCAGACCGAAAATGATGATGAAATCGTCCCAGCGGCCCAGGAAGGCGGAGACCAGCGCCGCCGCCTCGATCATGAAGGCAATCGGCCCGGTGAAATATTTCAGGATTTTTTCCGCAAGGCCGACATGCTTTTCCGCCAGCGCGTTGGGGCCGTAGTCTTGGAGCCGCTTCTTAACCTCGGCGCTTGAAAGCCCCTTGTCGGCCTCAACCCCAAGCTGTTTCAGCGCCGCCGCAACGGGCATCGTCTCAAGATCGGTTTCTTTCCCTTGATCGGGGCTCCTGCCTGTCGCGTTGTCGCTTGCCGCGTCCTGCCCGGTCGACTCCATACCCGCTTCCCCGCACTGAAAAATATTTAAAAAACGAGAACTCCAGTATGGACAATCCTGAGTGGAATTGAAGAGGGGAAAAACAGTTTCCCGTCAGGTTTTTTCCTCAGACGCCGCAGGGCTTTACCGAAAAACAGCGAGGGACGGATCGGCCGGCGGAGCGCTCCGCCGCGCCCGGGCTGGAACCGGCGCTTCCCCGTTCGCCTGCGCCGGAAAACGCGGCCCGGCGCGAAAAAGGACGCAACAATTCGATTGACAAATTAAATTGTCTACTAGTATCCTACTTTGCAATTCGACGCGATTTTCCCCGGACTTTCGGGCGATGAGGACGCCCCGCAGATCGCCTTAAAGGCGAGACAGTCCGGAAAACCCAACCGGTGCGCGAGTGCTCCTTCGGGCAACGGCACGCCGGCCGCGTTGACATGGATTAGCTCTGGGAGGAGTCACCGAATGGCGGACGTGAGCCTGTCGGGAATTTCTAAAAGTTACGGCACACTGGAAGTTGTCCACGATATCGATCTTGACATCGCGGCGCATGAATTTGTGGTGCTGGTCGGACCGTCCGGTTGCGGCAAGTCCACCACCCTGCGCATGATTGCCGGGCTTGAGGAAATCACCAGGGGCACGCTGACAATCGGCGGGCGCAAAGTGAATGAGGTTGCGCCGAAAGACCGCGATGTCGCCATGGTGTTTCAGAACTATGCGCTTTATCCGCACCTGAACGTTGCCGACAATATCGGCTTCGGGCTGAACATCCGCCGCGTCAAAAAGGCCGAGATCAAACGGCAGGTCTCGGACGTTGCGCAAATTCTCGAACTGTCCGATCTGTTGGAACGCAAACCCGCCGAACTTTCCGGCGGACAGCGCCAGCGCGTCGCCATGGGCCGCGCCATCGTGCGGCATCCGAAAGTGTTTCTGTTCGACGAACCGCTCTCCAACCTCGATGCCAAGCTGCGGGTGCAGATGCGGGCCGAGATCAAGATGCTCCACAGGCGCCTTGGCGTCACAAGCATTTACGTCACCCACGACCAGGTCGAGGCGATGACGCTGGCCGACCGGATTGTGGTCATGCATGCGGGCCGGATCGAGCAGATCGGAACGCCGATGGAACTGTTCCGCAATCCGGCCAACCTGTTCGTTGCCAGCTTCATCGGCTCGCCGCCGATGAACCAGTTGTCCGGCACGGTGACGTCGAACGGCTCCGGCCCCGCGCTCGATCTTGGCGGCGGCATCACCATGCCGCTCAGGACCGACAGCGAGGCGAGCAAGGATGTCGGCCGCGATATCGTTGTCGGCATCCGGCCCGAACATATGACGGTCTCCCCCGGCAACGAGCCGGGCTGGTCCGAGGTTCCCTGCGACCTGACGCTGGTCGAACCGCTGGGCTCCGAAGCGCTTCTTCATGCCAACATCAAAGACACGCCGATCATCGTCAAAGTCGAAACCAAGAATGAAATCGCGCATCTGAACGATGTCAGAAGCATCTTCGTCAAGGCGGAGGATGTCCGCACCTTCGACGGTGAAAGCGGCCACGCGCTCGATTTCACCGAAGGCCGGTGAGGACGCGATGATGGAGACGCTCTCGGGGAGGCTCGTCTGGCTTGGCTGGCATTTCCGGCGCGAATGGCAGATCTATGTGCTGCTTGCGCCGATGATCATCTGGTTCCTGGTGTTTCTTTACAAGCCGATGTACGGACTGCAGATCGCGTTCAAGGACTATTCGATTTTCCGCGGCGTCGCCGGCAGCCCCTGGATCGGGTTCGAGCATTTCCAGTTCCTGTTCTCCAACGATCAGTTCTTCCGGGCGGTCTGGAACACGGTCACGATCAGCGCCCTGAACCTGTTGTTCGCCTTTCCCGCGCCGATCATCCTGGCGCTGATGTTCAACGAGGTCCTGAACGCGACCTACAAGAGAGCCGCGCAGACCATCGTCTATCTGCCGCATTTCATCTCGTCGGTGATCATTGCGGGCATCGTCATCACCGCCTTCTCGCCCTCGGCGGGGATCGTGAACACGATCCTGGGCTGGTTCGGGATCGATTCCATCTACTTCCTGACCCGGCCGGAATGGTTCCGCCCGATTTTCATCGGCACCGGCATCTGGCAGGAGGCCGGGTTCGGGTCGATCGTGTTTCTGGCCGCGATCGCCGGGGTCAGCCCCTCGCTCTATGAAAGCGCCGTGGTCGACGGGGCCAGCCGCTGGCAGATGATGTGGAAGATCACCATTCCCTGCATTTTACCCACGATCCTGATCATGCTGATCATCCGCATCGGCAACATCATGGAAGTGTCGTTCGAGCTCATCATCCTGCTCTATCAGCCGGCGACCTACTCCACCGCCGATGTCGTCAACACCTTCATCTACCGCCAGGGCCTGCAGAGCGGGCAGTACGATATGGCCGCTGCGGCGGGTCTGTTTAACGCCGTCGTCGCCTTCGTGCTGGTGATGGTGGCCAACTCAATCTCACGGCGCTTCTCGCGCACGTCGCTCTGGTGAGGGTGCGCTGATGATGAACATGAACCTCTATTCACGCGGCGACAAGATTTTTGCCTGGGCAACGGCCGTCCTGATCGGGATGTTCACGGTCGCAACGCTGTATCCGTTCATCTATATCGCCGCCGTGTCCTTCAGTTCGGGCTTTGCCGCAACCGCGGGCAAGGTGGTGCTGACGCCGATTGATATGACGATGGCCGCCTACGAATATGTGCTGGTCGACCGGGCCTTCTGGATCTCCTACGGCAACACCTTCATCTACACAATCGGCGGCACGGCGATGAGCCTTCTCATCATCATTCCCGGGGCCTATGCCCTGTCCAGACCGCAGCTCCTGGGCCGGCGCTACTTCAATCTCTTCGTCGCCTTCACGATGTGGTTCAACGCGGGCCTCATCCCGTTCTTCCTCAACATGCGCGATCTGGGCCTGCTGGACAGCTATTTCGGCATCATCATCGGCTTTGCCTGCAACGCCTTCAACATCATTCTGCTGAGGAACTTCTTTGAAGCGATCCCCAAGAGCTTTGAAGAAGCCGCGCGGATGGACGGCGCCAACGATTTCCAGGTGCTGTGGAAGGTCTATATTCCCCTGTCCAAGCCCGCCATCGCAACGATCACGCTGTTCTGCATCGTGTCGCGCTGGAACGGCTTCTTCTGGGCGATGGTGCTGCTGCAGAGCGAGGACAAGATCCCGCTGCAGGTTTTCCTGCGCCACACAATTGCAAACCTGTCGGACAATCAGGAATTCACCACCACGCTGCTGGATGCGCCTTACAGCGTGGAAACGGTCACCGCCGCGATCATCGTCTGTTCGATCGTTCCGGTGCTGATCGTCTACCCGTTCATCCAGAGATACTTCGAGAAGGGCATCCTTCTTGGAGGAGTCAAAGAGTAACCGAGGAACCGCGAAGGGAGGATTCCATGCGAAAACTGATGCTTACAGCGGCCCTGCTGGCCGGAACGGCAGCGGCGGCACCGGCGCTGGCGAACGACGACCTGAGGATCGTTGACGAACCTCTGGAACTCACCATTCAGATGAACCACGCCCGTTATCCGGTCTATGACGAAAACTGGCCGGTCGAACAGGCCGCCCGCAAGCTGACCGGTATCCACCTGAAAAACGACACGGTCGGCGCCAACATGCGGACGGACGAAAATACCGGGCGGACCGAAGCGCTGAACCTGATGCTGGCCGCGGGCCACATTCCCGATATTGTCGGCTCGAGCCGGATCAGGGACTTCGTCAATCAGTACGGCCCTGAAGGCGCCTTCCTGCCGCTGAACGACCTGATCGACGAGCATGCGCCGAACCTTAAGAGGTTCTTTGAGGAACGGCCGGACATCAAGTCGGCCATCTCCGCCGCCGACGGCAACATGTATTACATCCCGTATCTGCCGGACGGCAAATACGGCCGCGCCTATTTCATCCGCTACGACTGGCTCGACAAGCTCGGCCTTGAGGTGCCCCAGACCGTCGACGAGTTCAAGGCGGCGCTTGAAGCCTTCCGGGACAACGACCCCAACGGCAACGGCCTGAAGGACGAAATCCCCTATTTTGCCCGCCAATGGCCCGAATTGATCCGCCTCGTGACCCTGTGGGACGGCCGCTCATCGGGCTCAGACACCTACCATGACTTCTATGTCGACAACGGAACA
Source organism: Stappiaceae bacterium (assembly GCA_965275915.1). GTDB lineage: Bacteria > Pseudomonadota > Alphaproteobacteria > Rhizobiales > Stappiaceae > JBDWFY01. The sequence goes on along the minus strand of CBDHYI010000008.1, from coordinate 1,163,293 downwards.
ATCAAGCATCCGTACGCCGGCGAAGGGTACCGCGAAGGCATCAAGAACCTCGCCCAGTGGTACAAGGAAGGCCTGATCGATCCGGAAATCTTCACCCGCGGCAGCTCCGCCCGCGACTATTTGCTGTCGGAAAACCTTGGCGGCGCGACCCATGACTGGTTCGCATCGACGTCCGGTTATAACCGGCTTTCGTCCAATATTGACGGCTTTCAATTCAAAGCCTTCGCCCCGCCCGCCTCGATTTCAGGCAAACGGATCGAGGAACATCGCCGTATTCCGATCAAACCGGACGGCTGGGCCATCGGCGGAACCAACAAACATCCGGTCGAAACGATCAAGTATTTCGACTTCTGGTTCTCCGAAGAGGGCCGCCGTCTCGCCAACTTCGGCGTCGAAGGCCTGCAATACACCATGGTCGACGGCAAGCCGACTTTCACGGACGAGTTCCTGAATAACGGCCAGCCGGTTAACGACCAGCTCTACTCCGTCGGATCGCAATTGCATGCGCGGGGCTACTTCCAGGATTACGAATATGAAAAACAGTGGTCGAACGAGTTCGCGCTGGAAGGCATCGCGCTTTACGATCAGGGCGACTACCTGATCGATCAGTTCCTGGGTGTGGCCTTCACTCCGGAGGAACAGAGAGTCTACGACCGGTACTGGGCGTCCATCCGCGACTACATGCTTGAGCGTCAGCAGGCCTGGATCCTGGGTACGGGCGATGTTGAGGCCGAGTGGGACGACTATATCGCACAGCTCAACAAGCAGGGCCTGGGAGACGTGCTGGAAGTTATGCAGTCGGCCTACGACCGCCAGTATAACTGATCCCGAGAGCTGAATAAGACGGCATTGGCCTGCCGGACCCGACTGAGCGGGCAGGCCAAAGCCATCATCTGCAACCCGCTGTTACTGTCCATCTGTTATGAAGGCGTAAGTCGATGAAATCGGCCTCTCCAACTCCCCAGTCTTTATCGTCGGAACCCGGTTATCTGGACGAGCCGCGCCCCGGCCGCCTGAATATTCAGTACGGTCCGGACGAGACGACCGAACTGGTTGAAAATCCGCCGCGCTTTACCTGGCTGCCGGTCGTGGAAGAGGAAGCCCGTTACGTCCTGCGGATTTCGGCCGATTCCGGCTTTTCCGCTGACAAGACGACGCTTTTCGCCGATCTTGATCTGAATTTCTTCACACCCGACGCGCCGCTGGAGCCGGGAATCTATCACTGGTCCTATGCAGTGTGGTCGCCGGAAACCGGGGACGCAACCACGGCCTGGAGCAAGACCCGCTCATTCACAATCACCACCGAGCAGGCGGTGGTGCCCCTGCCCGGCCGCCACGTTCGGTACGCAGCCGCCGCCAAGTCCCATCCCCGCCTGTGGCTCGGGCCCAAGCAGGTCAAGGCGTTTGCCGCAAAAGTGGCCAGGGACAAAAACCATCTTGGCTGGTCGGATTTTTTCGACAGGTCCGTCAAGCCCTGGCTCAACCGTGAGGTCATGGACGAACCGAAGCCCTATCCCGATAATCAGCGCACCGCACCGATCTGGCGGCAGACTTATATTGATTGTCAGGAGTTGATTTACGCAATCCGCCATCTTGCTATCGCCGGCCGTGTGCTCGAAGAGGATGCGCTGCTGGACCGCGCAAGGGAATGGCTGCTCGCCGCGGCGCGCTGGGACCCGGACGGTCCGACATCCCGGGCCTATACCGATGAATGGGCTTTTCGCGTCGCGGTCGCCCTTGCCTGGGGGTATAACTGGCTGCACGACCGACTGGACGAGGAGGAGGAAGCGCTTGTCCGCGCAGCGCTGATGGCCCGGACCCGCCAGGTTGCCGACCATGTGATCGGGCATGCGAAAATCCATCTCTTTCCCTATGACAGCCATGCCGTCCGGTCCGTATCTGCAGTGCTCGTCCCTGCCTGCATCACCTTGTGGGATCGCGAACCGGAAGCACGGCAATGGCTTGACTATTCGATAGAATTTTTGTCGACCGTCTATTCGCCCTGGGGCGATAATCAAGGGGGCTGGGCCGAGGGTCCGCATTACTGGATGACAGGGATCGCCTACCTGACGGAGGCTGCAAATCTCCTGCGCAACTACATGGGCATCGATCTTTATCAGCGCCCGTTCTTCCGAAAGACTGCCGACTTCCCGCTCTATACCAAAGCACCGTCGACACGCAGAGCCACTTTTGGCGATGACTCGACCATGGGCGATCCGGTCTGCCTGAAAGTCGGCTACAACGTCCGTCAATTTGCGGGCGTTACCGGCGAGGCCGCCTATCAGTGGTACCACGAGGAAATCAAACGAAACGATCCCGGCACCGAAATGGCCTTCTACAATTACGGCTGGTGGGACCTGAATTTTGACGAACTCATGTACCGGCACGACTTTCCGCAAATTGAGGCGGTGCCGCCGAAAGATATCGATCGCCTCAGATGGTTCAAAGGCATCGGCTGGGCGGCCATCCAGCATCGCATGGACGATCCGAACAAGCATATTCACTTTGTGATGAAATCCAGCCCGTATGGTTCAATCAGCCACAGCCACGGCGACCAGAACGCCTTTTGCCTGTCGGCCTTTGGCGAGGACCTTGCGATCCAGTCCGGTCATTACGTTGCGTTCAACAGTTCAATGCACAAGGACTGGCGCCGGCAGACCCGATCCAAAAATGCCATTCTGATCAACGGTACCGGTCAATATGCCGATAACGACAAGGCCAAGGCGATCCGTTCCGCCGGAACCATCGTCACGGCGGAAGAGCATTCGGATCACATCTACATCAAGGGCGATGCGACCCCCGCCTATCGGAGCCTCAATCCGGAGGTGACACGCGTTGAGCGCGAGGTCTATTTCATAACCAACAGCTATTTCGTTTTCGTCGACACCATCGACTCAGATGAGAAGGTGGACATTACCTGGCTGCTGCATGCCAACGCTCCCATGCAGCTGGGGGACAGTTCATTTCGCTATACCGGTGAGCGTGCCGGATTTTACGGGCAATTCGTCTGGTCGGAAGCCGGAGCGCCGACGCTTGATCAAGTCACCGGGTTCCCCGGCGTCGCTGAGCAGGATTACGAAGGCCTTCCGGTCAGCACACATCTCACCGCTCAATTTCCGAAATCGCGACGACACCGGATCGCAACGCTTCTGGTCCCCTATCCCAGGGACAATCCGAAACGGATTTTCAACTTCCTGGACGACCAGGGATATGACTGCGTTCTTTACTTCACCGACGCGGAAGAAAGAAGCTTCCGTATCAGCATCCAGAAACTGGCAAAGGCCTGAGGGTCCGACGCAAAATGCCGGCCGGCCCGAGCACCGGCGCACGATAGATAGGACATGACATGACACTCAAGGGAAAGACAGCAATTGTGACCGGCGGCGGCCGGGACATCGGACGCGCGTGCGTGATGGGTCTGGCGGCGGAGGGCGCGAAGGTCGCCATCAATTACTTCGCCAGTGCCGAGGGCGCCGAGTCCGCCGCCAAGGAAATCGAGGCGGCCGGAGGAGAGGCCTTCGCCCTGAAGGGAGACATGACCAATCAGCAGGATGTGGACATGCTGATTGCCACGACGCGGGAAACGTTCGGCGATGATGTCCATGTTTTGATGCATGTGACCGGCGGCCTGGTTGCGCGCAGGAAAATCAATGAAATGGATATCGACCACTGGAACAGAGTGATGGACCTCAACACCACCTCGCTGTTCCGGGTCGTGAAAGCGGTTGAACCCCACATGCCCGAGGGCAGCGCGATCGTAACGTTCGCATCCCAGGCGGGCCGGGATGGGGGCGGACCGGGCTCTGTGGTCTACGGCGCCTCCAAAGGCGCGGTAATGACAATGACACGTGGTCTTGCGAAGGAACTGGGCCCGCGCATTCGCGTCAATTCCCTCTGTCCCGGCATGATCGATACCGACTTCCATAACATTTTCACGAAGCCGGAAGTTCGCAAACATGTGGCCAATGCGAGCCCGGTGAAACGCGAGGGAACCCCGGAAGATACCGCCAATCTTGCCGTTTTCCTCGCGTCAGACCGGTCTGCATTCATGACAGGCGCGAATGTCGACATCAATGGCGGCATGTTGTTCTCGTAACGGCAAGAGGCCACGCTCTCATCCTGTGAGCCCGCCCTGCCCGGCACTCTGATGTCCCGACCGGCAATCGCTCGGAGACTTCAGCCCATTGGCAGGTTTTGGGATACCTTGTCGGTCAGGGTGAGCGCAGGGCGCATGTCAGTTTGCGGCACGCTCAAATGGTAAACGCTGTTTCACCGCGCGAATTGCCGACGAATAGGCCGTAGCGGCAAACTGACATCGCCCAACCTCCGTTGAAGTTCCGCGGCGAAATCAAAAGACATCTCACCGGGCATCCTGGAGCCCTACCCGTTCTGAAATTTGCCGATGCATCTCAGCAATCTGGTCCATAGCAGAATTCAACTCTTCAATTGCCACTCTGCCTTCAAGCAACAGCGGCAGAAGATTTTGCATTTGATCGGTGTTTCCGGGTTCTGTTTGCGCTTTTCTCATCCCGATTGCCTTGGACAAGGCCTCCAACATTCTTCTGACGCGTGCCGTTGGTATTTCCTCCTCGAGAATATATTCTATGATTTCAGCGACGGCTTCGGCTAATGCATTCCAGCTTCTTTCGACGATTTCATCCTTGGGTGTGTTTGCAAGATGCTCCGCCATGTTTTGCAGCGCTTCCCAGAATGTGACGGTCAGATAGCCCTTTCGAATGGATTGCAGAGTTTCCCGGCGAACATTTATTATGTCCCCTGCCAATTGCTGAACATGGGCGACTTCATTACCGATCGAAAAGGCATCCCGGTTTATCTGATGAATTACCGCTTTAAGATCAACGCTCTCACCCACTTGCCCGGTAGAGTCTCCACGCAGGCGATCCAGGAATTCCTGGGCAGATCGATTAAAACCGTCCATCATCTCTTGAATGGCGAATGTCTGCAGCGCCCCAAGGAACAGGTCCATCGAAAAACGGGCTGTCAAGATTTTTGACGACAGATCAGCCCGTGTCGACCGAAACGCACCAATTTCTGCAATGACGGATGCCGCCGTATTTTTTGCAATCTCCGAACGATCAGGATTATCGTCGCAAAATTTTACAAGATAATCCTCTACAATGCGCCGTTCATCTTCCTCGGAAGTCTCATCATAAAGTTGTTCCTGCTCAAGGTAATAATCGCGCGTTTCATTGACTTTTGCTTGTAGAGAAATCAAATCAAAAGTTTCCGAATCTTCTCCGGTCATTTTGTCTGTCCAAATATCCAGATATGATAAACTGAAAATTACTCAATGGTGAGCTCTGCTCAATAAAGGTTATTTCAATCTAGGCTCAGGACCTATTAATTTCATGCAATTCTGTTTTGAAAGAAGTGTTCGAATGGAGAGAACCAGGGAGAAGCGAAGGTTGGATACCTTTGCGAGCGCTGGTTTTCTTCAGGCGGACACTTCTTTCAAAACCCGAAGGGCGAGGCATATTGTGTTCCTGACTGCGTTGGAAAGACTTGAAAACCGGATGGTTTCCTGCGCCTTTCCGCCTTGTCAAAAACAAAATCTGCTCTCGCAGAATGGATGAAATCAATAGGTCCTGAGCCTAGCCAGTATATCTCAAACTTCGTCATTTTTACAGATCCTGCGAAACCGGATTTAGCAGGACAAGATGCAATTTGGACCACAACATCATTGATTGACACCCGTCCTGCACGGCGCTAACTCAAGACAATGAAGACGAAAAACACCTTGCATATTCTGCGAATGCCCGCGCCCGACCGAAAGGAATTTCACCGGAAGGGTTGATGCGCGAGCGCGTAAAAGATGTCGAACCGAAGCTCTTCCATCCTCTTGGAAGGGCTTTTTTTATTTTGACCACAACCGGTTCGGCTTCCCTTGTTTTTGGAGGTCTTCATGCCCCGTTATCTCATCACCAGCGCCCTTCCTTATGTGAACGGCGTCAAACATCTGGGCAACCTGATCGGCTCGCTGCTTCCGGCCGATGTTCACGCCCGCTTTCGCCGCCAGACCGGCGCGGAGGTGCTGTTTATCTGCGGCACGGACGATCACGGCACACCGACGGAGCTCAGCGCGGCCGCCGCCGGAGAAGAGATCGCCGCCTTTTGCGACCGGCAGCATGCGATCCAGGCCGATATCTATCGGCGTTTCGGATTGTCTTTCGATCATTTCGGGCGCTCGTCCTCACCGCAAAACCATTCTCTGACACAACATTTCTACAAGCGGCTGGATGCGGCCGGCCTCATTGAAGAGCGCGACTTTCAGCAATACTGGTCCGATATCGACCGGCGTTTTTTACCCGACCGCTACATTGTCGGCACCTGCCCGAAGTGCGGCAACGACAGAGCGCGCGGCGATCAGTGCGACTGTTGCGGCGCCCTGCTCGATCCGATCGATCTAGGAGCGCCACGCTCGGCAATATCAGGCGATACCGATCTGAAATACCGAGCAACCCGCCATCTCTTCCTGCGTCAATCCCAACTGGTCGACCGGATCAGAGCCTGGGTCGGCACCCGCACCGGCTGGCCCTCGTGGGTGCGTGCCCTTGCTCTGAGCTGGCTGAATGACTCTTTGCACGACCGGTGCATTACGCGCGATCTGTCCTGGGGCATTCCCGTCCCAAGGCCCGGGTTCGAAACCAAGGTGTTCTATGTCTGGTTCGATGCGCCTATCGCTTATATCGGTGCAACACAGGAATGGGCCGATGCCAACCCCTCCGCAAGAGATTGGAAACGCTGGTGGTGGGACGCCGAGGATGTTGAATACATTCAGTTTCTGGGCAAGGACAACGTGCCGTTTCACACCGTCAGCTTTCCGGTCACACTGTTTGGCAGCGGCGAACCATGGAAAACCGCCGACACCGTCAAGGGGTTTCACTGGCTCACATATGAGGGCGGGAAGTTCTCAACAAGCCAACAGAGAGGCATCTTCACCGATGTGGCACTGGATGCCTTGCCGGCAGATCTCTGGCGCTGGTGGCTGATTGCCAATGCACCTGAAACCGGCGACACGGATTTTCAGTTGCTTCGGTTTGCCAGGGATGTCGGCAAGGATCTTGCCGATGTTTTCGGTAATCTTGCAACCCGCACCACCGCCTTTGCGGCCCGAGCGCATGACGGCCGCATTCCCGCAGGCGGCGATCCGGGACCGACGGAGCAGGCGTTGGCCCGGAAGATAAAAGACTGTCTTGAAACGATAACAGCGGCACATGAAGCGCTGGAGTTTCGCCGCGCCGCCGCCCAAACCCGGGCACTCTGGGCTCTGGCCAACCGCTATGTCCAGGAACAGGCGCCCTGGGCGCTCATAAAGTCCGATCCGGAGCGGGCTGAAATCGTCACCCGGACAGCCATCAACCTGGCCTCGCTTTGCGCTGTTACGGCCTGGAGCATCATTCCGCACCTCGCCTCAGATGTGCTTTCCCGCCTTGGCGAGGTCTCTGATTGCCCGGCTTGGCCGACTGGTCCGATTGCAGAGCGACTGAATGCAAACAAGGGCAAAATCATCAGTAAAATTCCACCTCTTGTCGGCAAACTCACACCACAGGACATTGAGGCCATGGAGAAGAGGTTTCACTCCCGGAGCGAGCTGTGACCGTCACCCGGTTGAATTGACGCGGGTGGTGATTTCGCTGAGGCGCGACCAGCTTTGAAGCGCTATGGGCAGAAGCAGTGCTGCTTCGACATATTCCCAGGAATAGGTCGCGATCGAAAAAATCCTGCCGGCCGTGATGTCCGGCAGTTGTGCGCCCAGGAAAAGATTGAACGCAATAAACGCGATCTGAAGCACAAAAATACCGCCATAGACACAGGCTTCGGTGTCGGAGATCGCAACCTCGCTTTTCCGCAGTGCTCTTAAGTGGCGAAAGACACCCAGCCCGCCGCCACCAACGAGATCGACCTGCCGCTCGACCTGCGCGTTCAGCGTCGCATTCAACCGGCAAAAGCGTTTATGAAAATATCCGTAAACTGCGATCATCCCGAAAATCACAAACACGGACGCAACGCCAAGACGCGTGTCGAACAGGGTCAGTACGGTCAGACTGACGGCGATCTGGATCATCGCCGTGATCAGTTCCGGCGCGTCCGTTTCAAGGAAGTCGACCAGTTCCCGGCACATATCAAGACGCGCGCTGCGTTTTGAAACCGGGATGTCCGGGCTCCTTCGGTGAAGCGCCGCGCCGAGATTGAGCCGGATGGTGCCGTAAGCGCGCGTGTCGTAAATCCGGCGGACGACCGCGACAGCACAAAGAATGACCAGAATGCCCGCAAGATCGATCAATTCCCCGGTGTTGCCATCCATCAATCCGTCAATCGACCGGCCGATCAGAAGCGGAATCAGAGCAATCAGAACATTTTCGATCAGGACGATCAGCCAGGTCACCGCAATCCGACCCCAGAACGTCCGGACTATTTGTGCAAGACCAATCGCGTTTTCAACGCTATTAAGGAACATGGGATCGAACTGTATTGAATGAACGATCGTTCGTATTTAAGATACGGGAACCAAAAGAGCAAGAGTCTTTCTGAGCGCACATAATGAGACTATCGATCAAACGAAAAGAATCCGTACAGGCGCGCCGGGATCTGATCATGCAGACGGCGGCCCTGTGCTTTATCGAGCAGGGCTTTCACCAGACCAGCATCCGCGATATCGCCAACCGGGCCGGTATCAGTCTCGGCAATCTCTACAATCACTTTGAAGGAAAGAACGCCCTGATTGCTGAGATCGCCTCCCTCGAAGCGGCCGATATCGAGAAGCTGGAAAAGAAGGTCGGCAAGATCGCCGAGCCGGAAAAAGCGCTGCAGATGTTCGTCTCGCTGTATCTCGACTATTGCAGCCGCAAAGAAAATGTTGCGCTGTCGGCAGAGATCCTGGCCGAAGCCGTCCGTAACCCGGCAATTGCCGAGGGCTTCCTGAAAAACCGCGCACGGCTCATCGATTATGTTGCCACGCTTATGACCGGGCTGGGCGCGGACAATAATGGCCAGGCAGACTTCGTCCTCGACGTGATTGAAGGCCTCGCCACCCGATCCGGCTTTGAAAACAGAAAACCGTCAAAGAAAGAAACCGCCCTGCTTCAGGACGTGGTTCTGCGGATCGTGCAGCGACCGTTGGCGTAAGGGTTGTGACGGTTTTCTGCCGAACCGGGAAACAGACTCTCAAAAAAAGGAATACTGGGCGCCCCCAGCGCGCCGGCAGATCTCAATTTCGGCAATCTCAGATGTTGCACTAATAGCAACAATATGATTGCATATGTCATGTTGATAATTTCACAACAAAGAAAGAAAATCATGGCAATTGAAATTGAAAGCGATGTGCCGCTGCCTGAGAAATACGGTCGCAAAAGCGGGCGGTATACGATTTATCCCTGGTATTCGATGAAACCGGGTGACAGTTTCAGAGCGGACAAAGAAAAGCTGCGCAGCATCTCGTCCTGTGCCAGCCGGATCCAGCGCGACAATGAAGGCATGCGGTTCACGGTCAAAGTGATCGGGGACGAGGTGCGCTGCTGGCGGATTTCATGAAGGCTTCGCAGAGCTCGAATGTTGCGTTTTTCACATTTTTAGGATTGATACATGCATTTTCGAACCGATATCGACCATACCCTTCCCCTGATCATTGACGGATTGCTGGTACAGGAGGATCTGGACTGCCGGGTCAGCCTTGCCGCAGACAGCGGCGGCATGATTGTCGAACGGATCGAGGTCAGCGATCTCAGGGGCGACTGCCCTGCCAGGGTGCTGTCTCCGGCCCGCAGCGTCAGCAACGGCGACACGGTTCTTTGGACAGCCCTGCGCCACACAGCCTCGCTCGACGGTCTTCTGATTGAGAAATTCCGCAATGCCCGCCGTCGCGACCGTCATTGGGCGCAGCAAAATGCGCGTACAGCCGGCCCCCGACTAAAAGCGGGAGGCTGGATTTGAGATACGATTGGACCGAAGAAGAACTGGCGCTTGCTTTTGCATTGCATGAAGCCGGTCGTTCTGCGGAGTTTATTGCCGACTCCCTGGGCAACAAGACCTGGCGTTCCGTTGCGGCCAAGATCCGCGAAGGCAACCGGCGGGGCAAAAAACCGCCAAAGCTCAAACGCCGCCGTTATCGGGGCGCACGCAAAGCCGGCATCTCAAAAATCGTCACGGTTCGCTGCCCGGGCGAAGAGGCTACGGTCACCCTTCCCTATACATCGGGCCTTTCCGGCGAGGTTACCAAGCTTTCTGACATCTAGGGCAATTCTCGCGATCATTGGATCACGTGAAATACCCCAACTCTTTACTTTCACGCGTATCCTTGTCGTGAGGGTGTTTCAACCTTCACGGGATACGCTACAGGAGATGAACAATGGAAAAATGGAGCGATTGGATCGATAACGACACGGTATCGGCTAAGCATCCGCCGGACCTGGAGCCGAACGGCACCGTCCGGGTTGAAAACGGTGATAGGACGATCTCCGTCGGCAAGGCCGGCGACTTTAACTGGACGCTCATCCTGCGCTATCAGATCGCCCTGCCTGCCGCATCGGACCGTGAGCAGCAATGACGCTGGTGAGCACGGTCGTTTTCATCGACAAGACTGACGCGGCCCGTTATTTCGAGCCGCGCCGCGAACGGGTATAGGACCATCACACAGGCTCGAAAAGCCCCCACCGCTTCCGGAGCCGCCGGGTGCGGCAAGCCGGATATGAGTTGAACCAGATCTGCCTCGTCGAACGGCGAGGCCTGGTTCTGGCGGTGCACGAAGATCCCTCGGCCTATCTGGAGTCCTGTCTGGCTCTCACGGGAACGCCACCCCTGCGGCTTTCCTGCCCCGCCAACGCTCGAGATCAACGGTTGTCTTTGTCGATTGGAGATCTAACGGGACGCGGAAGCGGACCGCTGTGTTAGACTTGCCCCATGACAAAGCCCTCCAATGCATACGCGCGGATGAAACACGCCCTGTTTGATCAGGTTGCGGCGATACCGCTGGGACGAGTCGTTGAAATCAGTGCACTTGCGACCGCATTGAACATACCATCGCGCCACGCGGCCTATATTCTTTCTCAAATGACCGAGGAGGAACTGCTGTTTCTGCCACGGCACCGTGTTGTGCCGCGTGACGGGCGGTTTCCGAAGCAGGAAAAACGGTCCGCCAGGCAGACGGCGCAGATTGCCTTGCTGCTGGCGGAAAACCTCTCCATTGCGCCAAACGGTCAGATCGAACATCTGGATCAGGTTTCGTTGCCCCTGACACCTGACCATCGGAAAACGATCTGGGCGGATGAAGAGGACATTTAGTTAAGACCCTTCACTCGCTTACAAAACGCACAACCGACCTGCATCGCAGGTTCCAAAAACCCGAATCTGGTGTAGGACATATCCGCCACATACACGAAACCGGATGGAGCTGGAATGACAAGCTGGAACGATCTGAAGTGGACGGCCGATCTCCTGCGCATGGCGGCGCAAAGGGACATCTTGCCGCGCTTCCGCAAATTGGGTGCTGACGCTATTCAGCAGAAGACATCGTCAATCGATTTGGTGACGGAAGCGGATGTTCTGGCCGAAAAATACATCACAGCGGAACTCCGGGTGAAATTTCCCGATGCCCTTGTCATCGGCGAAGAAGCCGTTTCAGAAGACAGGACCCTGCTTGACGGCCTTGCCACCGCCGGTCTGGCTTTTGTGATCGATCCGATCGACGGCACCTTTAATTTTGCACGCGGCGTTCCGTTATTCGGCGTCATGTGCGCCGTCGTTGAAAACGGTGCCACCACCGGCGGCATCATTTATGACCCAATAGGCGAAAACTGGATCATGGCCAGACGCGGCGGCGGCGCTGCAATGCGTTGGCCTGATGGCGTTGAGCGATCGATCAACGTTGCGCAGGCCGATGAGATCGGCGAAATGGGCGGCGCCGTCTCCTGGTATTTTCTTCCCTCCGGCAAGAAAGCCGCCGTGCTGCACAATTTGAGCAACTTCAAGACCGGTTTCGGCTTTCGCTGCGCTGCGCACGAATACTGGCTGGCGGCAACCGGCGGCTGTCACTTCGTGCTCTATAACAAGCTCAATCCGTGGGACCATCTCGCCGGCTCACTGATCCATGAAGAAGCCGGGGGATATCACGCCCGCTTCGACGGAAGCGCCTATAACTGCACGACACTGGACGGCGGCCTTCTGGCTGCACCGGACAAGGAAAGCTGGACCGAGATCAAGGAAACGCTGTTTGCACCGCTCACACCCGCGCCGTCAATCTGACCCCAGGGTGTGGCTGAGTTGCTGGACGGCGTGATCTTTAACATAAAAAACGACCGTCCGACCCGCGGGACTGTCGGCCTGACTTGATCGCCGACAGTCACACGGGCCTGCTCCATCAGGACAAACAGAGCAACGTCACATGAAACGCATCATCCTTTGACGCAGCGGTCTTGCAGGTTCAGCCGCAATTGCGGCTGACCGTCAGACGTTTTCTCAACGGTCCTGCCGTCACGGCCGATGACACACGAAACGCGCTTTCGGAAAGCGGAAAAACTGTCGAACGTCACGACATCAACCGCCTGATCAAAGTCAAAAGTCACGCGGAACCTTCCCGATCCGGCAAGCGACTGCACCGCAATCACCTCCCCCTTGAAGGGCTGGCCAAGATAAGTCCCGGCGACCTTTTGCCCGAGCCCAACCGGACAGGCGGGCGGGCGGTTACCGGCCGCCGCATAAAGCGTGTTCCAGTCTTTATAACCGTGCTGATGCGCCAGTATCTCCAACGACCGGCTGTGGCCGATCGGGGTACCGCCCGCATTCAAATCCGCACGCAGGCGTTTGGCCTGATTTTTCAAAACATCGATTGATGGAAGCAGGGATCCATTCATCACAAACCTCATTCCGTGTTCGGATGCGGAAAAACTTGCTGGGGCTCGCATTCCCATCAAACCGCATTCAACTGAAATGGGTGGATGAGAAAAAACGAAGGCTTCACCAAAGGATATACCCGCGAGCGGCAGGGGCCTTCACCCAAAGGCAGAGATAGGCAGGCTCCCCGGCTTTGTCAATGTGCGAGCAAACCATCCGGCCGGATCGTCATGTGACGGCTGATGCAACGCCCTCTGTCGCCTTCCGCTCACTGACCATATTGAGGCACATGGTGAACGCATTTCGTGTCGGCACCAGGTTTGCCTTGTTCTGCCCCGCAATATCAAAGGCGGTGCCATGCGCCGGCGTCGTCAGCGGCATCGGCAAACCGGCCAGAACGGAAACACCCCGGTCAAACCCGAGCAGTTTGATCGCGATCTGCCCCTGATCATGATACATGGTGACGACCGCATCATAGTGACCATCCCGGACCTTCAACCATAAAGTATCGGCGGGCAGCGGTCCGACAGCGGCAATCTGTTGCCGCTGAGCGCTTTCGACCGCCGGGCTGATCACCCTGATTTCCTCGTCTCCCATAAGGCCGCCGTCTCCGGCATGGGGATTGTACGCGGCAACAACAATGCGCGGCCTCTCATAGCCTGCCATTTTCAGCGTCGCATCGGTCAGCCTGATGCTTTCCTCAATCCGTTCAACGGTCAGAAGATCGGGAACGTCCTTCATTGCAACGTGGCTTGTCACGCGGCCATTCCACATTCCATTGGCGACATTGAATTCGCTCGCCCGTGTCTTGAGCTGGAAAAAGTCACTGGCAAATCCAAGCTCATCGGTGAAATCGTTACCGCCGGCATGCATGGAGGCCTTGTTGAACGGCATGAAGATGACGCCGTCGACAATTCCATCCCGCGACAGCTCAAATGCTTTCTTAAGGCCCAAGATCGAACTCAGCCCACCAGCAGCCGACACTTGGGAAACGGGTACATCGCCTATGCCCTCAATGGGCATATCCAGATGCAGGATTTCGCCATCCGCCATCTCGATGTCATCATTTGGTCCGATGTGCACGACACCGTCTATAACAGCGCCGACCTGCGCCTCGCCTCTGGCAAAAATCTCCGGTGCACCAATGATGATCAGGTTCGCCGCAGTCCGCACATCCTCCTCACGGAGGAGTTTGACCAGCAGCTCGGGACCGATTCCGGCCGGGTCGCCCTGAATGATGGCAATCGTTTTTTTACTCATGATTGTGGTTGTGTCTCTTCCAGTTGCCTGCGTGCTTTTGCAATGTTGCTGACGGCTGTCTCCAGATGTCGGCGCATGTGTTTCGCGGTTGCGGCCTTGTCCCGGCGGGACAGCGCGTCCATGATATCCTCATGCTGACCAAGCGTGCTGTCGCGCCCGGTCCTGAGTTTGGAGGAGATGAAACGCGCCCGCCACAGTCGGGCGTTGTAGCGATGATGCGTCTCCTGCAGCGGCGCATTGCGCGATGCGCGAACGATCGTCTCATGAAATTCCATGTCCCAGCCGAAAAACTCGAGCGGATCGGTTCCGTCCGGTGCATTGGCCATGCGCTGGCCCAGCTCAACCACCCGGGCAATCTCCTCTTCAGTCGCGTGCTCACAGGCGAGTTCGCCCGCCAGTGCTTCAAGTGCGCCAAGCACGGCCAAATTCTGGGCCAGTTCTTCCTGGGTCGGGTCCGCCACACGTGGCCGGCGGGTGGGACCATAGACAATCAGCCCTTCATTCTCGAGGATCCGCAAAGCCTCTTTCAACGGTGTCCGGCTGATGCCCAGTGCTTCGGCCAGATCGCGCTCCGGCACGGGCATGCCCGCCTCAAGCTTACCCAGCAGCACAAACTCTCTCAGCGTGTCCGCGGCTTCTTCAGCAAGGCTCTTGCGCGGCGCAATCCCTCCCAGCGCTCTCAACTCGGCGGTCCAGTTCTGGCCCATCTTACTTCCCCCAGCTCAATGCAACCGGGTCGAGCGGCCTCAGGAGGTTCATAAGTTGAACGCGCGTTTCCAGATCCAGAGGTGCGATCGGGTGACGGCAAAACGCAGAAGCAATCACACCCCCCTCGACCATCGTCTCCTTGGCAGCACGAAATCCGCATTGCCTGTTCTCATGATTTATGACCGGCAGCACTCTGACGTAGGCCTCAAGCGCCGCGGCCCGGTCGCCCGCAAGATAGTGCGTCACGACAGGTTTGATCTGATCGGGTATGGTGGCGGATGTCATGGTCCCCGTCGCGCCGGCCTCCAGATCCGCAAGAAGCGTAATCCCCTCCTCACCGTCGAACGGCCCGTCAATGAAATCTCCGGCTTCGGCCAGAAGCGCCCGCAACTTGGCCGCCGTACCCGCACTTTCGATTTTCAGAAGCTTCAGCATCTCAATTTCCTGCACCATCCGCGCAAGGAGGGGAACCGACAACTCCACACCGGACAGCGGTGCGTCCTGCAGCATGATCGGAATGCCCACTTCGCCGACCCGGTCGAACTGCTCGAACGTCTGATCCGGCGTTCCCTTCAGAAGAGCGCCGTGATAGGGCGCCATCATCATGACAATGGATGCACCCATCACCCTGGCCCGCTGGGCGCGCGCAACAACTATGTCCGTCGCAAAGTGGCTGATCGTCACGATGACCGGAACCCGTCCTGCAACGTGATCCAGACTTAACCGGGTCAGTCTTTCCCGTTCTTCATCGGATAACAGGAACTGCTCTGAATAGTTCGCAAGAATGCAGATGCCATCGCACCCCTGATCGATCATGCAGTCCAGTACACGCCGGTTGCCCTCCTCATCCAGTGTCCCATCGGGATGGAATGCCGTCGGCGCGACAGGCCAGATTCCGTTGTAGGGCTTCATTCAATCACCTCAAAATTCTCAAGATGCCGGTCACTGATGGAAATTCCCAAACCGGGCAGAGTGTCATCCAACTGAAGATACCCATCCACGGCTTCCGGCTCGCCTTCAAAGATGTAGTAGAAAAGCTCGTTGCCGACTTCCACATCAAAGACAGGAAAATACTCGCTGATCGGGCAATTCACATTCGCCATTGTCAGGTGATAATTGTGCATCTGACCGGCATGAGGAACCACCGGAATCTGATGAGCCTCAGCAATCGCATTGATTTTCTGAGCTGCTGTAATGCCGCCCACGCGGTTGGTGTCGTACTGCAAAACGCTGACCGCTTTTGAGGTGATCAGATCCTTGCAGCCGATCACGGAAAATTCGTGCTCACCGCCTGAAATCGGGACAATGCCCAAGGCGTTCAGTTCGGCATATCCGGCCACATCATCGGCAATGACCGGCTCTTCCAGCCATCGGGGTTCGAACTTTGCCAGCTTGGGCAACATACGTTTGGCATAATCGACATTCCAGCCCATATAGCACTCGAGCATCAGATCGACATTGTACCCCAGCACTTCACGCAAGGCTTCCACCCGCTTGATGTTTTCACACATGCCCGGCATGCCGTCCTTCGGGCCGAAGCCGAACCGGCTCTTATAGGCAAGATATCCATTTTTCTTCGCCCTCTCGGCTTCTTCCTGCATGGCCGGAATGCTGTCGGCATAGAGCTTGGAATAATAAGTCGGAATCTTTTCCTTGGTGCGCCCGCCCAGAAGCTTGAACACCGGTTTGCCGACCAGTTTGCCCATCAGGTCCCAAATGGCGATGTCGACAGCGGATATGGCTGTCATACCGATGCCTTTGCGTCCCCATGCATGAGTCCGGCGATACATTTTTTCCCAGATATGGGCATAGTCAAACGGATCTTCACCGATCGCCAGAGGCGCATACCAGTCATCAATCGCTTTCTTGACGACTGAAGGCGCGAGCGCCGCATTGCCGATACCGACAGTTCCGTCTTCGGCTTCCACCTCACAGGTCAGCCACTGATGAAAGCGAAAGGAGGACATGGCATCCCCCGGCCCCCACGAAGCATCCGATGCATTGGTGCAGAAATGATCTTTCGGCGGGACCGTTGGGCCGGTCCAGTTCCAGATGCGTGTACGAACAGATTTGATGCGACTGGTCATTTACTCTCCGGTGGACTTGAGCGGTGAACGCGGCACGAACAGACGACCCCAGATCGTCGGCCCGAACAGTGCCAGCGCAGTAAGGACAAGGAAAAACAGGGTCAGCGGCCTTGTGAACATCAGCCACCATTTTTCATCCAGCATGACCATGGACTGGCCAAGACGCTGTTCCAGCATGCCCCCGAGAATCAGACCGATCGCCAGCGGGACCACGGAAAAACCATAGCGGCGCATAAAGTAGCCCAGCACGCCGGACACGAGCGCAACCCAGACATCGAACATCGACTGATCCAGCGCATAGGCACCGACAATGGAAAACATGAAAACGCACGGCCACAGTACGCGAACCGGGATCATCGTCACGCGGGCGAACACCTTGGCGCCACGCAAACCGATGATGAAAAAGAGCATATTGACGAGCATCATCGACCAGAAAATCGCATAAGCAAAATCCGCCTGTTCGGTGAACATGGTCGGTCCGGGCCGCAAACCGTGGACCATCAGGCCCGCCAGGATCACCGCTGCCGTCGCGCTGCCGGGAATACCCAGTGCGAGCGTCGGCACCATAGCCCCGCCTGTCGCCGCATTGTTTGCGGCTTCCGATCCGGCGACTCCCTCGATGGCGCCCTTGCCGAATTCTTCCGGTGTGCGCGACCAGCGCTTTGCTTCGTTGTAACCGATCATGGAAGCGACCGTCGCCCCCTCGGCCGGCAGGATACCGATAAAGGTTCCGATGCCGGACGAGCGCAGAATCGCCCGCCAGCAACGTTGATAGTCGTCTCTGCTGGGGAGCTTGACCGATTTCATCTGCACACGCGCCCGTTTCACGTTCAGCTGCGATGCCTGCACCAGAAGCTCGGAAATGCCGAAGACCCCGATCATCACCGGCACAAAGCCGATCCCGTCATAAAGCTCGTACGAGCCGAAAGTGAACCGTTCGATCGTGGTCAGATTATCGACCCCCACAAGAGCCAGAAAGATGCCGATCCCGCCGGCGATCATATTCTTCAGCGCAGATCCATCGCCGATGGACGCCAGCATGGAGAGGCCGAAAAGTGTGAGCGCGAAATACTCAGGCGGTGAGAAATTGTACGCCGCTCTGGCCATCAGCGGCGCCGCCAGCATCAGGCAGATAACACTGGAAATCCCGCCGAACGTTGAGGAGATCACGGCCATTCCCAGCGCCCTGCCCGCTTCTCCGCGCTGGGCCAGCGGGTAGCCGTCCAGGCATGTGGTCGCACTGGCGGCGGTGCCCGGCGTGTTGATCAGAATTGCGGTGATCGCGCCGGCAAATGTGGCTGAACAGTAGATTGCAGTCAGGATCGCGATTGCCGGAACCGGCTCCATTGTCAGCGTAAAGGGCAAAAGAAGGGCTGCACCGGTGGTCGCATTCAGACCCGGCAAGGCGCCTATGATGACGCCGCCCAGGGTCGCCGCCACAAGCAGCGTCAGAAGATGCGGATCGCTGAGAGAAACAAGGCCGTTTAAGAGCGCATCCATGGATCAGCCGTACCAAAGGTTGGTGATCAGACCGCGGGGAAACCGAATTTCGAAGACCTGATCGAAGAGAAAAAAGATGAAGACAGGAACGATGAGCCCGACCAGTGCGAGAATGACCGGCCTCCGCTCTCCCCAAAAGGCTGTGAGCGCAGCTGCGAAAACAGCCAGTGCCAGAAAGAAATCCACCGATGTCAGCACGGCGAAAACCGCAAACAGTGCCAGCGTTCCCAGCGTTTTCGGCTCAAGACGATCCCGGATCTTCACCGGATCGAAAACAGCCATGGCGAGTGTCAGAAGAATCACTCCGACCAGTATGACCTGCGGAAAATCCGCCGGCTGCATGCCCCGTTTCAGGATCGGCGGCATTTTTTTGAACCCAAGCGACAGCCAGATCGCCGTAAGGCAAAATCCGATAATCAGCGCCGGGATCAGCCAGCGTTCGAACCGGTGTTTGTTTTCAGGAGAGTGAGACATCTGAAACCGTTTCGCAAATGTGTCCGGCGCGACAGAAGCCGCCGCGCCGGAAATGCGGTTACTCGATAAAGCCCAGCTCTTTCAGAGCGGCAGACATCTCGTTTACGGTGGTCTCAACTTGCGGGCCCCACACATCGGAGCCGGCAACAGAGGTCGAATCCAGACCGACGGACGTCAGAAAGCCCTGATACACGGTGTGGTTCATCGACTTCAGCAACGCTGCTTCGATTTTTTCGGCCACCTCCGGCGGTGTGTCCGCATGGACAGCAAACCCGCGAACCGTTGAAAAGCTCACCGGAATGCCAAGTTCCTTGGCTGTCGGAACATCGGGAATCTTGGCCATACGTTCATCCGCGAGCACGACTGTCGGGCAGATTTCTCCAGCGTCAATCTGCGCGGAGGCCTCCGCCAGATTCAGCACACCGGCTTCAACCGCACCCGCAACCAGTTGGGTCGCCAATTCCCCGCCACCATCAAAAGGCAGCATTTTCGGCGTCTGCATCCCGCCCTTCTTGGCAAACATGAAGGCGGATACATCGTCGATGTTAC
This sequence comes from Stappiaceae bacterium, assembly GCA_965275915.1. Lineage (GTDB taxonomy): Bacteria > Pseudomonadota > Alphaproteobacteria > Rhizobiales > Stappiaceae > JBDWFY01. The sequence goes on along the minus strand of CBDHYI010000008.1, from coordinate 1,143,869 downwards.
CCAGATGTGTGACACCATATGTGATCGGTGCCTCTTTCTGCTTGGCGACAAAGTCCTCGGCGCTTTCATACGTGCCGCATTTGGTCATCAGGATCTGCGGGTCATCGGTCCCCCGGGCGATCGGACGCAGCTCATCGAGTGTCATTCCGCCCTGCCCCTTCGCCATGACAGCCGCATGGCCAACCGTGAATGTCAGAATGGTGTAGCCGTCAGCGGGCACGGACTTGTAATATTCCAGTGCAGCGGCACCACCGCCCCCCTTCTTGTTGACGATGACCATATCCTGCCCCAGCTCCCGCCGGGCCCGCAGCATCATCATGCGTGTGGTGACATCGGTACCCCCGCCATTGCCGGCATGAGTGACAACCTCGATCGTTTTGGCCGGATACTCGTCTCCCAAGGCGGCCCCGCCGGTAATCGGCAAAATCGCAACGGCCGTGAGCGCCAGCAGATGTTTCCGGAACGTGAATGTTTTCGTCATAGTGTCCTCCCAGTTTCAGACCTGACCAACTATTTTTTCAAGCCGATTTGATATTTGGTATTCCAAATTTCAAATGCCGTCAAGAATGGATCCGGTCTTTTATGAAATAGCGATGAGTGACTTTTTCTGAGGAGATGCAGCGGGAGTTTCCGGTCTCGTATCTTCAGAATTTTCTGAAACGTGCAGCAGTCTTCGGTTGTTAATCGGCCGAAAGACGACACCAGGACGTGAGGGGTTTTATCCCGGCCAAGCGGCCTTCCATTCTATTTGCCGAACAACCCGCTTGCTCGCATTCAGAACATCAATCTCAATGCGGGGCTCGCCCTGCCGCACGTCAATTCCGCTGAAACCGGCGAGCAAGGCGGCAGTCGCGTCAAACTCGGGCACAGAGAGCGTGCAACGCCCCAGCGTCGCCAGTTCGGGCCTTTGCCGGTCGCCGACAAGTCCGTCAGTTCGGTCAATCGGCCTCGTTCCGCCCGGGCTCTGAAACACAAACGGCACGGCCACATCCCGACTGGCCAGCGCAACCGGGATACTCACCCCTTCGGGCAGGAACGGCGCAGCGTAGGGTTCCGTTTGAATGGCGGCCTCCCCTCGCCATGCGATACCAATGGGAGAGCCCTCTCCGCGCCCACGCCGACCCAGGCCGATCCGCTCGCTTTCTGCCGACATCTGAGAGCCGTCAAGCCAGAGCAGTTCAAGAAACATATCATCAAGACAGGCGCACAGGTTCGTAGTCCCCTGACCGGGATGCCGTCGCGAGTAGTTTACCGCAAGTCCGGCCTCCTCCATCATTTTGCGGGCAGTACGCTCATCCGCAACGAAGAGAAAAAGGTGATCAAGTTCAGGACCCATGCTGTTCATTTGCCTGTTTCGGACATATGAGGCGACGCTCAGCGGCGGAGCGGGTACCGGTCGGCTTCCTCGAATACGTCCATGATCAGACTCCCCGCCTTGATCCTGGCGGAATGCGGCGAACCGGCCGGGATGTTCCAGCTGTCACCGGGAACGCAGTCTCTTGTGACACCGTCTATCGTGATTTCCAGAGCTCCGTGAATAAGAGTTCCCCACTGCGCCCCATGACTGTGTTCGGGCAGTTCGATGTCCTTGCGGACCGTAAAGTAAACCACCAGCGCATCGTCTGAGCGAACGGCATGGGACTGAATGACATCCTCCGGAAACGGTGCGTCCAGCGATGGCAGCGATCTTATGAAATCGGGAAACTGCATCATAAAACTCCAATTTTAGCCGGTATGGCACAGGGCTAATTCTGGTACGGGATCAGTACGATTTTTCCCCCGTTGCCATTTTCCAAAACGGCGAGCTGCGCAGCGGCGGCTTTTGCGAGAGGGAAGGTCCGTCCGACGATCGGCTTCAGCTTTCCAGAAGCGGCACCGTCAAGAATGTCCTTCATGATGGTTTCGATGTCAGCCTCGGGCACATTCAGCAGCATGACGCCGCGAATATCGAGATCCTTCGCCATGGCAATGCGCGGATTGATGGTGATCTCACCCCTGTTCCCGATAATGATAATCCGGCCATAGGTGGCAGCAAGCTCCATGTCGGCCGCAAGATTAACATCGGCGAGCATTTCCAGGATCAGGTCCGGCCCGGCACCGCCGGTCAGAGTGCGAACCTGATCAAGATACCCTGCCTGGTTATGGTTCACCGCGTGATCGGCACCTTCGCGCGACACCAGATCAAGACCGGCCTGAGATCCGGCGCTGCCTATGACGGTCAGTCCCGCCTGTTTTGCCAATTGGATTGCGGACGTGCCGACTGATCCGCTGGCCCCGTGAATGAACAGGGTTTCCCCTGCCCTGGCACCGCCGCGGGCAAAGAGCGCATAGTGCGCCGTCGGGTAGGAAACGCCAAACGCAACGGCTTCGGCAAAGGAAACCGCTTCCGGAACGGGCAGAAGGTGTTCTGCGGAGCGTTTCACTTTTTCCGCATAGCAGCCGGTAAAACCAAATCCCAGCACTGATCCGGCGAACACCCGATCGCCCGGTTTGACTATCGTGACCCCGTCGCCGACAGCAGAGACTTCGCCGGCAGCATCGCCTCCGGGAATGTATGGAAGATCCGGCTTTACCCGGTGAGTGCCGCTGCGCATGTAGGTGTCCACCGGGTTTACCCCGACCGCCCGCACATTGAAGACAACCTCTCCCGGACCGGGCACCGGATCGTCAACTTCGTCCAGTTGCAAAACCTCCGGGCCGCCAAACTGATGGATACGAATTGCTTTCACTGTCGATGTCCTTTCGCCAAACAGCCTAAAAACAGCGAAAAGGTCGCTTCGCTCTCAAGGCTTTCAGTTCCATATCGCACAGTGCTGTCCGTTAGGCCACTCAAACTAAACGGGGCACGGATGGGCCTCATAAAACATCGTCGAAGGCTGCTTGTATGCGCCTGGGCGTTGCCCCTTACTTTCGGCGCGGTGAACGGGCTGTTCCAGCAAGGCCGGTCGGTCATTTCGGTCAGGAAGGAAAGTCGGTGCATCGGCATCCGATCGAGCGGTGCGTGAAACCGAATGCCGATGCTGTTGCCCCAGATGGTTCGAGTGTGCGCCAAGGGCCTTAAGATACTGATAATCCGGAAAAGCCGAGCTGCGCCTGTCAGACGACATGTCCGATGAACAGCCGTCCTTCAGCGGCCGGCCGACAGAAACTCCGCCAATGTATCAAAAACGAGCCTGATCCGGCGGCTGGTATGAAGTTCGCGGTGAGTGATCAGCCATACAGGAAAGACAATCGGTTTCATCTCCGGCAGAACCCGTTCGACGCCCGGGGTGTTGTCGCCCACCTGGGCCGACATTACCGAGATGCCCATGCCTTGTTTGACGAACTCCCAGGCAACCATTCCGGTTGACGAACCGATCCGGAAATTCTCGACTGTAAGCGCAATGCCCAGTGGCCTGGCGAAGGCGATCATCTCTTCGGCGTTGCCGAAGCTGATAAAGTCGTGTTTTGAAAAATCTGCCTTGCTTTCCGGGCGTCCACGCCGCTCAAGGTAAGCGGTTGCGGCATAGTAGGCGCCTTCCGCTTCCTGCACCAGCCGGCCGATCAGCTCCGGCTGTTCCGGCCGGACGTGGCGCACGGCGATATCAGCTTCCCGGCGCAGAATATCGCGAAGGTCGTTTGAAGCCACCACATCTATATCGAGGCGCGGGGCAATCGCACGCAGACGTTTGAAAACAGGCGGCAGCGTGTAGGCCGCCATCATATCGACCGCCGTAATGCGCACCCGTCCCTCAATCGATTGTGACTGACCGGTGGCCGCCAGCGACAATCTCGCTGCCGCATCGCCCATGGATTTGACATGCTCAAGCAATTCAAGCCCGGCCGGAGTCAGCATCAGGCCACGGCCGACCCGTTCAAACAGGGTGACACCCAGATCCTCCTCAAGCCCTGCAACCTGACGGCCGAGGGTTGGCTGCGTCTGGCCCAAAGCCCTGGCCGCAGCGGAAAGCGACCCCTCCTCAGCCGTCGCCAGAAAAGCCCGCACCTGGTTCCAATCGAATGATATCGCCTGCCAATCCATGCATTTTTGTATATCATCATTGCGAATTTCGGCAATTCCTATTGGATCAGCGCATGCCTATACCGTCTCCTGAAAGGAGAAACCCGATGGAACAGACAATCAGGTTCTGGGACAGGCATGCGGCCGGCTATGCCAAGTCCCCGATCAAAAACATGGAAAGCTATACCTACACGCTGGAGCGCACCCGCTCCTATCTGAAGAGTACGGATAGGGTATTGGAACTGGGTGCGGGAACCGGCTCGACCGCGCTCGAACTGGCACCGGCCGTAAAGCACATCACGGCGACGGATCTCTCACCGGCCATGACCAAAATCGGCGAAGACAAAGCACGCGAACAGAGTATCAACAACATAGATTTCTGGGCCGCTGACTCACTGGTCTCGGATCTTGACGGCCCTTACGACGCGGTGCTTGCGCACAATCTGCTGCATCTGGTGGAAGATCTTCCGGCAACGCTCAAGCGCGTCCATGCACTCCTGAAGCCGGACGGACTGTTCATTTCCAAAACCTTCTGCAAACCCGAACGGTTCGGCCCCCCGTTTTATTATGCCATGCGCATCGCGCTGCCGTTCATGCGCCTGATCGGCAAAGCCCCCTACGTCGCCTTTTTCCGGATTGCGGAACTGGAAGCGGCCATCACCGATGCCGGCTTCACCATCATCGAGACCGGCAATTATCCAGCTAAAGAAACAAGGCGTTACCTCGTGGCGCGGCGGTGATCCTCACCGCCTCGCCTGATCAGAACCGCCAAACACATGCCTTTGTCGTTCCCGCACCCGGCCCGCACAAATTCGGGAGCGGTACCCGTTGTGATCCGAACATGCATTACGTGCTTCATAAGAGAAACCTGCGCAGCGATTTCACCATTGCATCTGGACGTTGCAACCGGAAACACCATTCTGATCGGCAACGGTGCTGGCCAAAGCCTTGCACCGTAGGACCACGGCACAGTCCGCGGTAATAGAAGCCTGCCGGAGGGAGTAATTAAGGCTCGGCCAGGCATCGGAACGCAACATCCGCGGGCAAAAACAGCCCTTCGACGGCAGGATTATGCTATGCTTCTGAAACAGTCAGTGGAGTATTGGTCCCATGTCCTCTGAAGGTCTCACCATTCTTGTCGGCACCACCAAGGGCGCTTTTATGATTTCCGGCGGCAAAGAGCGTGGCGGCTGGGCGGTCAACGGCCCCCTGTGCGACGGCTGGCCGATCAATCACATGATCGGCGATCCGAAAACCGGCACATTGTGGGCCGGAGGCGGCGGCGACTGGAACGGCGCCGGCATCTGGCGCTCGGACGATGGCGGCGAGACCTGGGAGGTCGTGCGGCTGACCAGAGGTCAGATGGACGATTGGGCCGCCAACGATCCGGACTTTGCCAAGATGATCGGCTGGACCGACGAGCCGCATCCGTTTACCGACACATTTTCGCAAATCTGGTCACTCGGTTATGCCCACGGCACGCTTTATGCCGGAACCAAACCGGCCGGTTTGCTGAAAAGCACGGACGGGGGCGCGACCTGGGAGAAAATCGAGAGCCTGACAAACCACCCGTCCGCGGAGAACTGGAATCCGGGCGCGGCCGGACTTGTGCTGCACACGATCGTCTCTGATCCGGACAACCCCGAAAAGCTCTGGATCGGTATCTCCGCCGCGGGCGTGTTCGCCACCGAAGATGGCGGCATCACCTGGGAGCGCCGCAACCGGCTGTCCAACGCTGAAACCTGCGGGCAGCATGACCATCCCGCCGCGCCGCGCGACGGCGAGATCGGACACTGCGTGCACAATATGATGCGGGCAGCGGGCGATGGCGACCTGCTCTACCAGCAGAACCATCACGGTGTCTGGCGCTCGGCCGATGGCGGCCGCAGCTGGGACGACCTGACCGACGGCCTGCCCTCCACTTTCGGCTTCCCGATCCGCGTGCACCCGCGCGACCCCGATACGATCTGGACGGTGCCTTTAAACGGTGACAGCGTCGGCCGGTTCCCGCCCGATGCCGCGGCGGCGGTCTGGCGCTCGCGCGACGGCGGACAAAGCTGGCAGGCCCGGCGTACCGGTCTGCCGCAGGAAGGGTGTTTCTTCACCGTGCTCCGCCAGGCCATGGCCGGCGATGAACGCGATCCGGCCGGGATCTATTTCGGTACCAACAGCGGCTCGGTCTTCGCCAGCCTGGATGAAGGCGACAACTGGCAGGAAATCGCAAGGCATCTGCCGACGATTCTGGCGGTCGAAGTGGTGGACCGCCACTGACGATCCGCTCTTACGTCTCCGCCCGCTCGGCCCAGCCTGCAAAGATTTTCTCCAGGAAAACAACGACGTAGTAAAGCAGGATGCCAAGCAGTGCCAGAGCGATCAGAACGGCGAACATCAGAGGATAGTCGGCGCTGATTTTGCCGCTGTCGAACAGATGGCCAAGGCCCTTGCCGTGCGGTTCGACAATCTCCATCAGGTTGGTACCGATAAAGGCAAGCGTGACGGCAACCTTCAGCGCGCCGAAAAATTCCGGCAGCGTCTTGGGCAGTGCGATCTTGCGAAAGATCGTGAATTGGCTGGCACCAAGGCAGCGGAGAATATCACGATATTCCGGTTCCAGCGTTGACAGACCGATTGAGATTGAAACGGCAATCGGAAAGAACGAAATCAGGAATGCGATCAGAATCGTGTTCGTGTCATGAGCGCCGACAAACATCAGCGCGATCACCGGCACAACAGTCGCCTTGGGGATCGCGTTAAAGCCGACCAGCAGCGGATAGAGCCCCTCGCGGATCGTGCGCGAAAAGCCCATGATCATGCCGATGAGCGTGCCGAACAGGATCGCCAGCATGAGGCCGGCAACCGTGCGCCACAGCGTTTCCCAGCCATATTGCAGAAACAGCCAACGGAACTTCCAGAATGCGGGGCCGAGATCGGAGGGCGACGCCATTTTGTAATTGGGCCATTCATTGACCCAAACAAGCCATTCCCAGAACAGGGCAAACAGAATGATCGCCGCAATCGGGATGGCAATTTTTCGCAGCGCCTTCATGCGACAGGCTCCCCGCTGTGATGGTGGCGTTCATGGACGCGGCCCTGGGCGATCTGGATCTGATGACGCAGCTCGGCCAGCATCTCCGTCGCTGCGGGCTCGTAAAGATCATCCACTTCGCGATCGCTGCCAAGCGTCACATCCAGAACGAATTGCGTTGTTGCGGGACGGCCCGAAAGCACGACAACCTCGTTCGCGAGAAACACAGACTCCCGCAGGTCATGGGTGATCAGCAGACACGTGAACTCTTCTTCATGCCGCAGCGCGTGCATGATCTGCCACAGGTCCTCGCGGGTAAAAGCGTCAAGCGCTCCGAACGGCTCATCAAGAATCAAGACTTCAGGCCGGTGGACCAACGCCCGGCACAGGGAGGCGCGCTGCCGCATGCCGCCGGACAGCTCAGACGGTTTTTTGTCCTCAAACCCCTCAAGGCCGACAAGGGACAGAAGTGAGCGTGCCCTGTCCCGGCGTTCGCTCATCGACAGGGTGTTTTGCACAATCTCCAGCGGCAAAAGCACATTGGCCAGGATCGAACGCCACTCCAGAAGAACCGGGTTCTGAAACGCCATGCCGACAGTGGCCCGGGGCGATGTCACGCGTTGTCCGCCAAGCAAAACCTCGCCACGGTCAGGAAACATCAGTCCGGCAATCAAACGCGTAAGGGTGGACTTTCCACAGCCGGACGGACCGACGACTGCAGTGAAGGTTCCCTTTTTGACGGCAATGGTCAGGTCATTCAAAACCGGCAGCGGGCCGTCATCCGTCTTATAGGCGTGGCTGACGTTTTTCAGTTCAATTTGCGGTGTAATCTCATGTCCCCCAAGGCACGCAGGAAAGGCGGGACAGCGCCCGCCTTTCCTCGTTCATCCCTTCAGCGCTGTTACTTCAGCGTCAGGCTGCCGTCTGTGGGCAGATATTCGCTTGTGAAAATGAGCGCCATATCCGGTGTGTTCTGGAACTCATAATTCTCTGCCAGTTGCGCCAACGCCTTTTCCATGCGCGCGGCGTCAATGCCGCCCATTCCGTTGGCCTTGGTGTAATCGGTAACCACATTGGCATCGATGGCCAGCTTCAGACGGCGCGCCTCCAGTGCCTGATCGGCGGCCGGGTTGCGCTTGGCCACCATGGCGGCGCCCGCATCAGGATCGGCAATCACATCGTTCCAGCCTTTGGCAACAGCCCGCAGGAAGCCCGTGACGGCCTCGCTGTTTTCCTTGGCAAAATCCGTGTTGACGATGATGGCGTTGCCGTAGAGCGACAGGCCGTTGTCGGCCATCAGAATGACCTTGATATCCTCTTCCGGCACACCGAGGCGGACCAAATTCAGGAAGCTGGAGAACGAGAAGCCTGTGATCGCATCGACCCGTCCTTCGGCCAGCATCGGCTCACGGGTCGGGAAGCCGACCGGCTCGACCGTGATCTTGCTGGTATCCAGCCCGTTGGCACTCGCAAAAGCGGGAAACTGCGCCCAGGCTCCGTCAGGCGGCGGCGCACCAAGACGTTTGCCTTCCAGATCCTTCGGGCTGCTCACCCCTTGCGAGGCACGGCCGACAACGGCAAATGGCGGCTTGTCATAGACCATCATGACTGCCGTCACCGGCGCGCCGGGATTCTGATCGATGAATTTGATCAGGCTGTTGATATCGGCAAAACCGATGGGAAACGCGCCGGTCGCCACTTTCGGGATCGCGTCGAGCGACCCTTTGCCGGCTGAAATCTCGACATCGAGCCCCTCGGCCTTGAAATGTCCGTTGTCAATCGCGGCAAAATAGGCGGCGCTCGGCCCCTCGAACTTCCAGTCGAGCGCAAACGGCATCTTCGTTTCCGCATGAGCCTGAGCCATCAGCCCGGCGGCAAAGGCCAGTGACAGTGCAATCTTCTTGAGCATGGAGCATCCCTCACTCTTCGTTTTTGATTATTCTTAAAGCCAGCGCTTATTTGAGACCATGCACAGACTTTAATCAAGAACGAAACTCGCGTGAATAATGGGCAGAACAAGCGGGAAGGTTGCCGAAAAATTGGTCAAAAGAATATACAGGAACCACTTCGCATCAAAAGCTCTTCAATTCAGACGTCAAATACCTGTTAAGGGCCTCAGCTATCTGTTTCCAGTTTCAACCAATATCGGGTGTAGCGACGCTCACCGGTTTTTGTCAGTGCACCTTTTTTAACAAGGTCTGCAAGATCACGGGTCGTCGTGGGGCGGGTTGCCCCCGTTATTGTGATATAGTTGTCCGCGCTTAGTCCGCCCTTGAACCCTTCGGGCCCTTCACGAAACATGCGCGCAATGACTTTCTGCTGCCGCTCATTGAGTGCTCCGCGCAAGCGATCATAGAGCTTTGTTTTGGCAATCAGAAACTCGATCAGACGGAGAGAATAAGACTGGGCATCCAGTATTGTTCCGGCAAAATATTTGATCCAATTGGTTAGATTGAGCGTTTTGTTCGACTGCTCAAGAGCCTCATAATAGGCTTTTCTCCCAGTCTGGATTGCATGAGATAACGCAAGTAATGTCGGCTGCCCGAGGTTTTGCGACAGCGCTTTTTCAGCAATGGCGCGCCCGATGCGTCCGTTTCCGTCTTCAAAAGGATGAACACATTCAAAGTATAGATGCGCAATGCTTGCGCGGGTGAGTGGCGGCATTGATTGACTGTCATTGAACCAGTCAATGAAACGGGCCATTTCCGCACCGACCTTCGCAGATGGCGGAGCTTCGAAATGAACGTTGGGTGCATAATCAGCGCCGGAAACAATTTGCATGGGCTCTGCGTGCGTGCGGTAACGTCCGATATCGTTCAGATCGTTCCGCCCGCTCATCAGCATCTTATGCCACTGGAAAAGCATGCTGTCGGACAATGTGTCATCATAGGTCCGATAAAGCACGGTCATCATTTCCGCGATGCCTTGCTCTGCGGGTGTAGGTCGTCTGCCACTCGCATCCAGCCCAAAGTGACGGCGGATTGATGCCTGAACAGAGCCCCGGTTTAGAAACTCGCCTTCAATTTCAGATGTCTTGACGGCTTCGGCGCTGATAATGTCGATGACCAAGTCATCCTTTGCATCAGATCCAATGTGCCTTAAGGCTCCAATGACGATGCCGAACTGTTTCAGAAACTGTTTTTCCAGCTCTTCAACAGCGGTGCTATCATGACTGAAAGACGGCCAATCAGGTTGCTGCCAGTTCCATTCCATGAGTTATAGGAGTCCTTTCTATAAATCATAATAACATAAATTTATGATTTATAGAACCTGTTTCTATGTATCATTTCGACATGCTGATTGTTGCAAAGACGTTGCATAACAGGCGAAGCCTAAGCTTGGACTGCTAGCAATGTTGGAACATCCATGCAGTGGAAGTAAGCACCGTAAGCTCGTAAAGTTCTCCTGCACACTCAACCTGAAGATCTGCACAGATTGGTCATGATTTTGCGATCATTGCACCGGTATTCAACCCCTGAAATCCAAGTCTTTGCCAACTGAGGTTACCTTTGAAGAAAAATTACGGACCGGTTGAGCCGACACGCGCCTTTTGGACAGTTATTCTTACCAGCTATTGCGTTAGTGCGCTCCTGTACGCAGCTTGGATACTCGCCGATGAGCTACCATTGAGTTTGGCCCAGCCCAACACAACTCAATTGGTGATCTACGGTGTTATTGGTTCGCTATTTGCCGGCTTCCTTCTTTCGCTATTATCGGTTTTCCTACACTTTTTCGCCGCACTGAATGTTGCTGCGGGAATCGCCGCTCTTATTGCTGCCATATTCGGACGAGTACCATTTCTTCTATTTTTGTGTGCATTTCCAATCTGCGCCGTACTGATAGTCGGACAATATAACATTCTGCCGACATATCATTTCTACACCGCTCTTCCGGAGGAAATAGAGTGGTCCGAATCCGATGGCTATTATTACAGATCACTCGCAATGCTCATGACCAGTTTCTTCCTACAGTTTCTATGCAGTTGGATACACCTGTGCCGGTTTGAGCGAAGGGCACAGAATTGCGTAAAGGACGCAAAGGTCACGCATGACTAAATCCGTCATCCCCTATGACCCCAACTGGCTTCGAGACTTCACACAGGAAGCGGCTGTGCTACGCACCACGCTGGGCAATGCGGTTTTCGCCATCCACCATATCGGCAGCACGTCCATACCCGGCATGCGGGCGAAACCGATCATCGATATTTTGGTAGAGGTCCGGGCGCTCGACGAGTTGGACGCGCGCTCGGAGGCGATGCGCATGCTCGGCTATGAGGTGATGGGTGCCTACGGTATCGAGGGACGTCGCTATTTCAGGAAGGTCAACGATATGGGCGTCCGAACGCATCATGTTCACGCCTTTGAAACAGGCTCTCCACACATCGGTCGGCATCTGGCTTTTCGCGATTATCTGATTGCGCATCCCAAAAAGGCTGAAGAGTACTCAGTACTGAAGACCAACATGACTGCCGGCGGCACGACGTCCTGGGATGCCTATATCGATGGCAAGGACCCTTTCATCAAGGCAACCGAGATCGAAGCCTTGACGTGGTTCAGTTCTGAGTGACGGGCCGTGGACTCTCCGTCAATTCAAAATTGTTTTGAAAGCAGGAAACGGATATTTCGCTGCCCGAACCGGCTCTAAGCATGCGTCTCACCGAAATCGGAGACGCAAAAATGCAACTTGAGAATAAGACAGTCATTATCACGGGAGCGAGCAGCGGGATTGGCGAAGCCGCAGCCCACCTGTTCGCGGATGAGGGCGCCAATCTTGTCCTGGCGGCACGCCGGGAACGGGAACTCGTCCGGATTGCAGACAGCATCAACCGGGAACGTGAGCAGGCCGTCATCGCGGCGGGTGACGTATGTGACGACGTGTTTCAGGGCACCCTCGTGGAATTGGCACAGAGCCGCTTCGGCCGGCTTGATGCGGCTTTGAATAATGCGGGCATGACGGGCGACATGGTACCGGTGCCCGAGATGGACCCGGAGAACTGGCACAAAGTCATTCAAACCAATCTGACAAGTGCGTTCTTTGCGGCAAAGCACCAGATCCCGGCCATGAAACAGACGGGCGGCGGCTCAATTGTCTTTACCTCCAGCTTTGTCGGCTACACCGCAGCGTTCCCTGGCATGGGTGCCTACGCGGCCAGTAAAGCCGGTCTGATCGGACTGGTCCAGGTTCTGGCCACGGAGCATGGCGCAGCCGCCATTCGAGCCAATGCCCTGTTGCCCGGAGGAACGAAAACGCCGATGGCGGGCGATATTGATAACAATCCCGATCAACTGGAATTTTACAGATCCATCCACGCGTTAAAGCGAATGGCGGAACCGCATGAAATCGCGCAGGCCGCACTGTTCCTCGTATCGGACCAATCCAGCTTCGTCACCGGCAGCGCCCTGATCGCCGATGGCGGAAATTCGATCAACAAGGTCTGAAGACAATCGCCACCTGAGTGCCGTCCTGCACCCGGAGATGTGCGCTCAGGTGGCATGTCTCTGCGGCGTTACGCCATCGGCGTATCGCCAACCTCGAAATTAAAAAGCGCCTTGTCGAACCGGTTATAGTCCTCGTAGCGCAGAAGATCATAGAGATCGCGACGGTGCTGCATCCGGTCGAGAATGCCGTTCTGATCACCGTCTCTCAAAATGGCATCAAGGCCCCGGTCGACTTCTCCCATGGCAAGCCGCAGGGTGGTGACCGGGTAGATGACCAGATTGAAGCCCAATGCTTCAAGCTCAGTTTTGTTGAGCAGCCGGCTTTTGCCGAACTCGGTCATGTTTGCGAGCATCGGAACACCGATCGCTTCGCGGACCGCTTCGAATTCCTTTTCCGATTTCATCGCTTCGGGGAACAGCATGTCGGCCCCCGCATCGATATAGGCTTTCATCCGGTCGATGGCTTTATCAAGTCCCTCGACAGCGCGGGCGTCGGAGCGGGCGATCAGACAGAAATTGTCATCCATCTTCGCATCCGCGGCCGCTCTGATGCGCTGAACCATGGTCGCTGTGTCGACAATTTCCTTGCCGTCCAGATGCCCGCAGCGCTTGGGCATGACCTGATCTTCAATATGGCAACCGGCAAGCCCGGCTTCTTCCATCAGCCGCACCGAGCGCGCTGCGCTCATCGGCTCACCGAAGCCGGTGTCGATGTCGATGATTGCCGGAAGATCCGTCACACGGCTGATCTGCCGGCCCCTCGTGACGAATTCCTCGAGCGTGGCGATGCCGATATCCGGAAGACAGAGATCGGCCGACATCACCGCCCCGGAAATATAGACGCCATCGAACCCTTTTCGCTCGATCAGTTGCGCGCAGAGCGGATTGAAAGCGCCGGGAAACTGGTGCAGCCTGCCGTCGGCCAGCATGGCCCGGAAGTCGGCGCGCTTTTGGGTGGGTGTTTTGGTCGTGAACAACATCAGAAGATCCCTTTGGCCGGATTTTCAATCAGATAGCCCTTTGGGGCGACCGGATTGAGACTGCGCACGTCCGCAGCGCTCAAGTCAGGCAGCCGCTGGACTAGATCCAGAAAGCGCGTGCTTTCGGACGGCTCAAGAATGCCGTCTGTCAGGATCTTGAACTTGTTGATATATTCTGCCCGTCCGAATGGCTGTGCGCCAAGCGAATGGGCGTTGGCGACGGCCATTTCGTCTTCCAGTACGGAGCCGTCCTTCATGGTGATGACCACACGGCCGCCGAAGGCTTTTTCCGCGGCATCGCGAGAGTGGTAACGTCGGGTCCACTCGGGATCTTCGACCGTTGAGATCTTGTGCCACAGCCGCACCGTGTCGGGACGGGCAGCCCGCTCCGGCGTGTAGCTGTCAACGTGATGCCAACGACCGTCCTGCAGCGCGACGGCAAAGATATACATGATCGAATGATCAAGCGTTTCCCGAGAGGCTTTGGGGTCCATTTTCTGCGGATCGCCGGACCCGGTGCCAATCACATAATGCGTATGGTGCGACGTGTGCAGAACGATCGATTGAACGGCCTCCAGGTCGTCGATCTGTTTGCCCAGCTTGAAGGCCAGATCGATCAGCGCCTGGGACTGATACTCCGCCGAGTGTTCTTTCGTGTAGGTGTCCATGATGGCGCGCTTGGCTTCGCCCGGTCCGGGCAGCGGCACGATATAGATAGGTTCGTAAGGAGATTTTCCCTGATCCCGGGCGGTGCGGCCATTCAGGATATAGGAAATGACGGAGTCCTCACCCTCGTAAATCGGGCTCGGCGCCCCCTCCCCGCGCATGCAGCGGTCAACGGCTTCAATCGCCGTTTTTCCCGCATAAGCCGGCGCGAAGGCTTTCCACGACGAAATCTCGCCTTTCCGCGATTGCCGCGTGGTGATCGTGCAGTGAAGGCCCTGCTGTACCGACTGATATGCGATCTCCCTGTCAAGATCCAGCAGTGTCGAGACGCCGGCAGCAACAGACGGCCCGATATGGGCGATGTGATCGATTTTATGCTCATGAAGACAAATGCCCTTGACCAGATTCACCTGGATTTCATAGGCCGTTGCAATTCCGCGCAGTAACGCCGCGCCATCTTTGCCGCATTGCTGCGCCACTGCCAGAAGCGGCGGAATATTATCTGCCGGATGAGAATAATCCGCCGCAAGAAACGTGTCATGATAGTCAAGTTCACGCACCGCTGTGCCATTGGCCCAGGCCGCCCATTCGGCGCAGACGGTCACGCCACTTTGGGCGCCGAAAAGAGTCGCACCGCCTTCGCGGGGGTGGGCGAGCGCCATCGCCCGTGCCGACTTGATCGGTGCGCGGTTGAGCGATGCAATTGCCACGGATGCATTATCGATGATGCGGTTGATGATCATGTCTTTGACATCCTCATCAACCGGCACCGGATCGGCGGCAACCTCGGCAAATTTCCAGGCCAGTTGTTCCGGCCTTGGCAACTCGTCCTTTGAGGGCGAAGCATGAACTTCATGGTTCAGCATGTCAGGTCTCGCTTTTGCTGCTTGCCGGCCTTTACCCCGGCGTTGTCATTGTCAGGTTCAAAAAATCAGTGTTCTGTTTGCGGTGGCCGTTCTTCAATCACGGCCTTTGGTCTTTTCAGCAGACCACGCAGGGCCACCGGCGTCCCAAATCCGGCGATTGCGGCGATCCACAATCCAACGGCGACGGGGCTCAAAAAAAGAAAGGCAACACACCGTCCGACGGAAGTATCGCCCGCCACAGTTCATCCGTCATGGACCCGCTACGGCACCGTCAGGACCTTCAAATGATTGAAACCGCCAACGGCGGACCCAATGGCAAAGCCGTTTTGTGTCAGCCGGTTTTTTGTCGCAGTGGATGCGGCAACCATCAGATCGTCGTCATCATTCCGCTTAGTGACGACATGTCCGAAGGCAAGCTGGCCGCCGTCGCGACCGATGGAGCGCTAAGGGCAAGCGCGATTCCGACGAGCACGGGTGTCAGCAGAGAAAGTTTCAGGTTTTTTCCTCCCGTTTGACAGGGTTCTTGTTTGGCAGACCGTTCAGGCAGCAATGGCTCCTGAAGTTCATATTGTCAACAAAATTTATATTAGTTTTATTTTTTACGCCGAATTTGATTGATATACAATGATATTGTCGACAATATAGCCTGCATGGAAAAAGAGACCGGCCCAATAAAACTGAGGCGCACCGAGGACAGATCCCAGGTTCTGGCAGAAGCCCTGTGCGAGGACATCGTTCAGGGCAGGTTCGCGCCCGGCGAAAAGCTCAATGAAAAGGAACTGGCCAGCCGTTTCGACGTCAGCCGGGGTCCGGTCCGGGAAGCGCTGAAGCGACTTGCCGAACGCAATCTGGTTGTGTTGTCGCCCAATGCCGGTGCCAAAGTGGCCCGCCATTCAGCCGAAGATATCATCCACCTTCTCGATGTACGCGAGCATCTGGAAGGCGCTGCCGCCAGGCTCGCCGCAGAGCGTATGACGGCGGAAGAAAAAAAAGACCTGGGCATGCTTTTCGACGCCCATGCGCTTGCGGTTGAAAGGACGAAGGATGGCTCTTATATCCAGCATCCGGAAGATCTCGACTTTCATTACGTGATCATCCGGGGGTCCCGAAACCCGCATCTATTCTCCATACTCTGCAGCGACCTTTATCCGCAGATGCGCCTGTTCCGGCGCCGGCACAAAAACACACCGGGGCGCGGCAGGCGCGCTCTTGAGGAACATCGCTGGATCCTGGCCGCCATCAACGAAGGCGATCCGGAACTCGCCGAACTCCTGATGCGCAAGCACATCTCCGCTTCCCGGGAGAATCTGAAGGTAATGAACGGTGTGTAAGAACCGTTGAGGAACCGGAGGGGCGAACAGCAGGTAAAAACGCGTGATCAAACTGTCATATCCGGACGATACCAATCCGATTGGAAAGTCAACCCGGCCCGGTTGGCTCAACACTCAACTTTTGCGGACAAAACCATGAAACAGATCGTTCTTGGCGTGTTGCTGTCGGTGGCGGTTGCCACCTCGACTTTCGCCGCCGACGTTACCGGGAAGCTCGTACTTTACACCTCTCAGCCTAACAAGGATGCGCAGCAGACGGTTGATGCCTTCAAGGCAAAATATCCCGATGTCGACGTCGAGTGGGTGCGTGACGGCACGACGAAGATCATGGCCAAGCTGCGTGCCGAACTCGCGGCCGGCAATCCTCAGCCTGACGTCCTGTTGATCGCAGATATGGTCACGATGGAAGGCCTGAAGTCCGAAGCGCTGCTGATGGCCCATCCGGACGCCGATGTTTCGGCCTACGATCCGGCAATCATGGACAAAGACAAGACCTATTTCTCAACCAAGCTGATCACAACCGGAATTGTCTACAACACTGCCGCACCAATGAAGCCGGCATCCTACAAGGATCTCCTGAAGGAAGAGGCGAAGGACAAGATCGCAATGCCCTCGCCGCTGACATCCGGCGCCGCGACGATCCACATGGCGGCCCTGACGGCAAACGACGATCTGGGCTGGGCGCTCTATGAGGGCCTTGCTGAACAGGGAGCCAATCCCAAAGGTGGGAACGGCGGTACCTACAAAGCCGTCGCGGCAGGTGAAAAGCTTTACGGTTTCGTGGTCGATTTCCTGCCGATCCGCAACAAGCTCGAAGGCGCTCCTGTTGAGTTCGTGTTCCCCGAGGAAGGCGTATCGGCCGTGACAGAACCCGTCGCAATCCTCTCCAGCGCCAAGAACCCGACCGCCGCGAAAGCCTTTGTCGATTTCCTGCTGTCGCCTGAAGGTCAGCAGATGGCTGCCGATCAGGGCTATCTGGCGGCGCATCCGGCTATCGAGCCGCCGGAAGGGTTTCCAGCCCGGGACGCCATCAAGCTGATCGAATTCGATCCGGCTGAGGCGCTCGCGAACGACAAGGCAAACAAGCAGAAGTTTACTGAAATTTTCGGTGGGTAAGCCCTGTCTTTGCTGTCCCCTTTCGCCAATCGGGGCGAGAGATTTTCTCTCGCCCTTCCCTGCCTTCTCATCTTCGGGCTCTGCGGCCTGCCGCTGGTCTTTCTGGCTGCGGAGATATTTTCCGGCTCGCAGGACGGGACCGCGCTTGAAAAACTGGGTACTGTCCTGAGCAGCCTGTCGGTTGCTCGCGCAGCCTGGCATTCTCTGGAGACCTCCCTGGTCTCCGCGTGTTTTGCCACGCTTGTCGGCACGCTGCTTGCGCTCGCCATCGGCCTTACGGATATTCGCCGCAAGGGCCTGTTTGTCTTTCTGCTGCTCCTGCCGATGATGATCCCGCCGCATGTGACGGCCATTGCCTGGATCCAGGCGCTCGGTCCGGGCAGCCCGGTGCTGAGATGGTTCAATCTGGCGCCTGAACTTGGAAGCACCCATCCGCTTTATTCGCGCGGCGGTCTGATCCTGCTGCTGACCATTCAGAACGCTCCTCTGGCCTTCCTGATCATGCGCGCCGCCCTTCGCTCCATGCCGCGCGAACTGATGGAGGCGGGCCGGCTTTCCGGCGCTCACCCGCTCCGGCTGCTCCTGCGCATTCAGATACCGCTGCTATATCCGGCACTGCTTGCAGCCTTCATGCTGGCCTTTGTTGCCGCGCTCGGCAATTTCGGAATCAACGCGATTCTGGGCATACCGGCACGCTACATCACATTGCCGGTGCTGATCTGGCAGCGGCTTTCGAGCTTCGGACCGGATGTGATCGGCGATATGGCAATTGTGGCACTTGTCCTGGGACTGATCACAATCGCCGCCCTGATCCTGCAATTCGGACTTCAGCGGGGCCTGGGTACCGCCCTCATAGGGCCGCCCTCCCAGCCGCTTTCGTACCGGCTTGGCCGTTGGCGCTGGCGGGTGGAATTCATCATCAGCCTGTTCCTGGCCCTTGTGCTGTTCCTGCCCGCCCTGTCGCTTCTGGCAACCGCGCTTGTACCGACATATGGTGTTCCGTTGACGCCGGAGACGCTGACATTCAAGAACCTCCATGAAGTCCTCATGACGCAAGCCGTTACCGTGCGAGCCTTCGTGAATTCAACATTGCTGGCCGGAGCTGCGGCCCTTGTGATTGCCGCATCGTCCGTCCTTTTGGCTCATGGCCTGATCCTCCGGACAGGAACGGCACGGCGCGTTTCGCAGTTGTCGGCGTCGCTTGCGGAAGTCGCCTTCGCCCTCCCGGGTATCGTGATGTCGATCGCCTTCATTCTCGTCTTTATCCGGCCTCTGCCCTACACAAATCTCTCGCTCTACGGAACGAGCACGATCATCCTGCTGGCCTATATCGCCGTGTTCTTCACGGTCGGCCTCAAACCGGTGGTCGCGTCCTATGCGCAGCTGGATTTAAGCCTCGATGATGCGGCGAGGGTATCAGGGGCGCGGTTTCTCAGGCGCATGTGGCGCATTTTTGCCCCCCTCGTTGCCCCCGCGGCCGTCTCCGGCGCGATCCTTGTTTTCCTGACAGCCTATAATGAGGTGACGGTCTCGGCCCTGCTGTGGTCGTCAGGCAGCGAGACAATCGGCACGGTTATTTTCAATTACGAGGATGGGGGTTACACCACCCTGGCCGCGGCCATGTCGGTCATCGTTGTTTTCGCCACAGCTCTGATCATGCTTGCCACCAGCCTGATATTTCGCAGGGTTCCTGACGGCGTCATTCCCTGGCGCAATTGATGCGGCACTTCAGGAAG
Source organism: Stappiaceae bacterium (assembly GCA_965275915.1). GTDB lineage: Bacteria > Pseudomonadota > Alphaproteobacteria > Rhizobiales > Stappiaceae > JBDWFY01. The sequence goes on along the minus strand of CBDHYI010000008.1, from coordinate 1,124,711 downwards.
GGGGTAAGACCCATGCATTTTCTATCCGCATGGGGACGGCGTCACCCGTCACCACCTTCCTTTGGGCACGAACCAGCAGCGGTTCGTCCAATCCGTCGACCGCCACTTTGCATTCCCAGTGATCCCCACGATAGATTGCGTTTGTGACAAGGCCTGAAAACGAACCGGGCCCATCGGACATGATGACATTCTCCGGCCTGATCACAAGCCGCACCTCTCCCGCCGCCAGCCCCTTCGGACCCAGGGCCTCACAATTTATCGCTTCAGTCACCTGAACCCGTCGTGCAGCCGCTTCACTGTTGCCAAGCGTTCCCGGCACAATGGTCGAGCGCCCGACAAAGGAGGCCACCATCTCGGAGGCAGGACGGCTGTAAAGGTCGTCCGGCGCTGCCACCTGCAGCAGCCGCCCCTCCGACATTACGGCGATCCGGTCCGCGAGCGCCATCGCTTCGCGCTGATCGTGAGTAATATACAGGACCGTCGCACCTGACTTTTGCTGAAACTGCTTCAGCTCTTCCTCCATCGTCCCGCGCAGATGCGGGTCGAGATTTGCGAGCGGCTCGTCCATCAATATGGTTTTTGCTTCCTGTGCAAGACATCTCGCCAGGGCGACCCGCTGTCGCTGGCCACCGGACAATTCCGCCGGTTTTCTTTGGGCAAATTCAACCAGATTGACGGTTTGAAGGCACGCTTTCACATGCGCTTCCAAGGCTGCCCCCTTAAGCCGCGTCTCTGCCGGAAAGGCAACGTTTTTTTCGACGGTCATATGGGGCCAGAGCGCATAGGACTGAAACACCATGCCGATGCCGCGATCCTCGGGAGGCACATGACGGTCGGAACCGGAAACCTGTGTACCATCGATCGCTATTGTCCCGGTATCGGGTTGCTCAAGGCCGGAAATGAGCCGCAACAATGTTGTCTTGCCGCATCCGGACGGCCCGAGAAACACGAAGAATTCACCCGCGTGCACGGACAGCGACACATTGTCGACGGCCTTGTGCACATCAAATCTCTTGCTGACGCCCTCGAGGTCGATCGACATTGACTATCCCGCTGCTTTCCGGTTTCGTAAGCCCCGATACCGGAGCAGCATTAAGAAACCATGTCGTTGAACCATTTGTTCCTCACATAATCGAAACTGTATATGCACGCATGGCCATTCAAAAATCTGTCGGTGTAAACTCTTTCCATTTACGGACGTAAAGTCGTCCGTAATTCCGTTTTTCCAATCGTTACCGAAGCGGGCATAATCCGATGTCAAAGGCGCCCTCAATTATCGATCTGACGGGTAAGGTCCGCAACGGCACGGTTTCAGCACGTGCTATTGCCGAGGAGGCGTTTGAAGATGATGGCCGCCCCGAAAGCGATGTTGACCTTCTCGGGATTGGTTTGAGCATAGAGGCCGCAGTCCGGCCGGGCCAGGATGTGGCCCGCAAATTGACTTAAAATGGCGGACCAACTGAAAAAAGTTCAAAGTGTCATACGCGCGCATGACAGGCGAATTGCGCCGCCTGCAGTAACTTCTCCGCACCGTGAACAGAAACAATCCCACGGTAAGACGGAGACCGGGAATGGATCACTATTCAGCGGCCCTGCTTGGCCAGCTTTGCAGCGGACCTTCAAAAAAATTGTCGGGCGAGCCATGTTGCGAAGACAGATATTATGATGAAACGGCGAACAGTTTGCGTGTTCTATCGCGGATCATCGCACTCTCGCACGTGCTCAGAAACATTGGATCGCGCAGGTTCCCGATATTCTTCGGCGCCCCCAAAACGGTAGGACCCTCATGCCCCCCAGCTTCGATATCGGCACACAATCAGATGCCCTTTCTGGAGAGTTGCCTTTGGCAGACCCCCGTGAAGACGACACAACCCAAATCATAAATGTCCTGGAGAGGGAGACTGCCGCCTTTCTAAGGAAAGACTATGAAGCATGGGCCGAATGCTGGGTAAAATCATCGGACGCGCGCATGTTTCAGGCTTCCGTCGCGGACGGCATGCGCGTTCAGAAAGGTTGGGAGCAGTACAGCACGGCCATGAAGGGCCGGTTTAGTCGCTTTCCGGAGCCCAACACGTCTTTTGAACACATGCGCAGAGAGAACGTTACCGTAAACATCGGGTCCGACATGGCCTGGGTAACCTTTGACCAGGTCGGTGTGGACACAGGCGATGCATTTGATCTGGCGGGCATTCAGCACGAACTGAGAATTTTGCATAAGATCGACGGTCAGTGGAAGATTGCATGTATGGCGGTCATGCAGCGGAGCATCGACCATGTCCACCATCCCCTGATTGAAATCGACGATGACATGCGTGTCCTGTGGCTCAATTCAGAAGCCAAATCGCTGATTAGCGACTTACCTGAACTTTATATCGACAACGGTAAACTGAAGGCCAGGGAAAAACGGCATGGCGAAAGCCTGCACAGCGCCGTTCTGCAAGTCAGCCGCGCGAACAGGCAGCGCATATGTTTCATCCCCAGGGATCAAAGCGTGCTGCCGGTCGCTCTTGCCGAAGACGATTACGGCATTCCCAGATATTGCTGGGTCACCTGCAAAGACGACAAGATCCTGATTTCCTTCAATGACAGCAGCATAGTCGAACAACGCGTTGCCTGGGCGCGGCAGGTTTACGGCCTGTCATCCACACAGACGTCGATCGTTCGCCTGATCCTTGACGGGAATGACGTGGCCGCCAGCGCGCATGACCTTGGCATCAGCGCCAACACCGTCCGCACTCACCTGCAGCGCATCTATGACAAAACCGGTGCCCGCAGCCGGCATGCCCTGGTGCAGGCGGTTTTTCAAATGGAGCCCCCCTCATCCTAATCCATTCTTTCCGCAACAGGTTTCAAAAATGGGATTATTCGGCTTTCAGGGAGGCTACTGGACTTGAAGTCGGCTATATACCGGTTACGCACACCCTGGCGGGCGGTTGCCGCCATGTTTGTCCTCAACGGCGCGCTGTTCGGCATCTGGGCATCGCGTATTCCAGCGGTGGTTCAAACCCATGAACTGTCCCCCGGCTCGCTGGGCGCGCTGCTGCTGCTGATGGCCGCAGGCGCGATTCTCTCGTTCCCTTTGGCGGGAAAAGCGTCCGATGCATTGGGCTGCGCCACGGTGACGTTGCCGGTCGCAATCGCCTACTGCATCGCCCTTGTCCTGATTGCCGTGTCCCCAAGCGTAGAGACATTGGCCGTCTCCCTCTTCTTGTTCGGAGCATTTCACGGCAGCATGGATGTCTCCATGAACGCCTGGGCCGGAGAGGTGGAAAAGGCTGCGGGAAAACCTCAGATGTCATCCTTCCACGCAATGTTCAGCCTGGGCGCCGGCCTGGGTGCGGCATCCGGCTTCGCAGCGGCATCCGCGGGCCTGCCCGTAACCGACCATTTCTTTCTCGCCGGTTCTGCCGTTGCCGCTCTGACACTGCCGTTCGGATGGATCGGCTGGGTCTCGAAAAAAGTGCCCCGGAACGGCTCCGACCCGGTATTCTCCTTTCCGAAAGGCCCGTTGCTGGCAGTCGGTTTCTTTGCCTTCTGCTCCTCGCTCGGTGAAGGGGGCATGGCGGACTGGAGCGCGCTGTTCCTTGTCTCCGCTGCCGCTGCCCAGGAAGCGGAAGCCGCACTGGGTTATGCGGTCTTTTCAGTCGCAATGGTGCTGATGCGCCTCCTGGGAGACCGTGTGGTGCAGAGGATCGGGCCCATTAACGCGGCACGGTTCGCCGGACTGACAGCGGCAGCGGGCTCAGCCACAGCGGTTGCCTTTGCCACCTTTCCGTTGATGCTGTTCGGCTTCGCGCTGATGGGGCTCGGCTATGCGCTTGTGGTTCCGCTCGCTTTCAGCCGCGCCGCCAACGATCCCGATGTCCCGCCTGGGCAGGCCATCGCCAGCGTGTCCACGCTCGGCTATGGCGGTATCCTGCTTGGCCCGCCCCTGATCGGGCTTGTCGCCGAAGCAACATCGATCAGAGCGGCCTTTGCCATCCTGACGCTGCTGGCGCTGATGATTTTTGTGCTGGCAAAGGTTGTGAGACGACCTTGAGCGGCGACTACGCGACCTCAAATCGATGCATCTCGATGATCCAGTCCCTTACCCGCACGTCCGCGTTTGAAAGCTGCCGGGACTTCGGCCACACCACATAAAACCCTTCACCGGTTTTGAGGTAATGATCAGTTACCTCCACAAGACGGCCGTTTTTCAGATAAACGTCAATCAGACAGCGCCAGCCGAGCGCGATAGCATCGCCGTCGAGCGCCATTTGCAGGACCGCGACATATTCATTGGCTCGAGGGCCGCGCAGTTGACCGGCCGACGCAACACCGGTGGAACGGAGCCAGTCCTGCCAACTGACGGCGCCTCGATGCGGCTCGTCCAAATGGGCGAGATGGTGACCGGTCAAGTCCCACGGTGTCTCAGGTATGGAGTGCGCGTTCAGATAGTCCGGCGATGCCACCGCAACAATTTCTTCCCATGCAAGATGACGGCAGTCGTAGGCCGGCCAGTCTTCGGGCCGTCCACGCCGGATACCGAGCGGAATATTCTCCGCAACAATATCGATGTCCCGGTCAGAGGTGTGCAGACTGAGTTCAATATCGGGAAACCTGAGGCGCATTGCTTGAAGCCTTGGAGCCATCCAAAGCGTCGCAAAGGACGCCGAAGTGGAAAGGGTGACGACAGTCTCCCCCGGTTTGACTCTGACTTCGTCCAGTCCTTCCGCCATTTTGGCCAGACCGGCTGAAACATCTTTGTGGAGACGCCGTCCGGCATCCGTCAGTTCCACCCTGCGGTGGGTGCGTTCAAACAGCAGGCGGCCGATGTCGTCTTCCAGGGCCTTCACCGCGTAGGAGACGGCGGCCTGCGACATGCCAAGCTCAACACCTGCTTTCGTGAACGAGCTGAGCCGTCCGGCGGCTTCAAATGCCACCAGACCACGAAACGAAGGCAGGAGACGGCGCAGGCTTTCCATAAGTTCAGTTTATGCAAGGCATCATAATTTTCAAGCGTCACACGCATCCCGATTCCCCGTACTCTGTATATGGCCGGAGAACGGGAGGTGATCATGCCGAAGATGCTCGAAAGACAGTCAGACGACAAAGCGCGAAACACAAGGCGCTCAAGAGGCGGACGCGCTCAGCGCAGGGCGGCGCGGCAGGACACGACACAATCGGCCGTCGGCAAACCGTATATCATCCGCGCCATCCCGCCTTATGAGATCCTGTCCGAAGAGAATCTGATGCGCATCGAAGAGACGGCAGACCGCATCCTGGCGGAAATCGGCATCGAATTTCGCGATGATCCGACCGCGCTTGACTTGTGGCGCAAGGCCGGAGCGGACGTCGACGGCGTTTCCGTCAGATTTCCAAAGGGCATGGTCCAGGAAATCCTGAAAGCCGCGCCCGTAAGCTTTATGCAGCATGCGAGGAATCCTGCAAACACTGTTGAAATCGGTGGCAAAAGTGTCGTCTTTTCGCCCGCTTACGGCAGCCCGTTTGTCATGGATCTTGATGAAGGCCGCCGCTACGGCACAATCACGGATTTTGAGAACTTCATCAAACTGGCGCAAGCCTCACCCTGGCTGCATCATTCCGGCGGCACGATTTGCGAGCCGGTCGATATCCCGGTCAACAAACGCCACCTGGATATGGTCTATGCCCACATGACCCTGTGCGACCGACCCTTCCTGGGATCGGTCACGGCAGAAGAACGGGCCGAAGATTCCATCGACATGGCGCGCCTTCTCTTCGGCCGGGATTTTGTCGACAAAAATTGCGTTATCATGGGCAATCTCAACGTGAATTCACCGCTCGTCTGGGACGGCACCATGACGGCGTGCCTGCGCGCCTATGCCCGGGCGAATCAGGGCACCGTGATCACGCCCTTTATTCTGGGCGGCGCCATGGGACCGGTGACAACGGCCGGCGCAATTGCGCAAGCACATGCCGAAACGATGGCCGGCTGTGCGCTGGCTCAGCTTGTGCGACCCGGCGCGCCGGTAGTCTACGGCAATTTTCTTTCTTCCATGAGCCTCAGATCGGGTTCGCCCACCTTCGGTACACCCGAACCCGCTGCGGGCTCGCTGATCGTCGGGCAACTGGCCCGCCGGCTCAATCTGCCGCTGCGCTGTTCGGGCAGTTTTACGACGTCCAAACTGCCGGATGCCCATGCGATGAACGAAAGCACCATGTCGATGCTCGCCGCCATCCATTGCGGCGCCAATTTCATTTTACACTCGGCCGGATTTCTCGACGGGCTGCTGTCTATGTCCTATGAAAAATTCATGATCGACGCCGATTTCTGCGGCGCGCTGCATACATATCTGGATGGCATCGCGGTCGATGAAAACACGCTGGCGCTTGATGCGTTCAAGGAAGTGGGGCCGGGCAACCATTTCTTCGGCTGTGCGCACACGATGAAGAATTACGAGACGGCCTTTTTCGATTCCGCACTCGCAGACAACGATCCGTTCGAAAAATGGGAAACCGCCGGTTCAATCGATGCTGCAACCCGCGCCAACGCAGCCTGGAAGGAAACCCTCGCCGGTTTCGAAGCCCCTCCGCTTGAGGAGGGCGTCCGCGAGGCCTTGCGGGATTTCGTGGCTGAAAAGAAAGCCGCCATGGAAGACAAATGGTTCTGAATTCTGTCATGTCGAATGATCCACTGCTGCAACCGTTTCAATTGAAACACCTGACGCTCCGCAATCGCGTCATGACGACAAGCCACGAGCCGGCCTATCCGGAAGACGGCATGCCGAAGGAGCGTTACCGGGCTTACCATGTTGAACGGGCCAAAGGCGGGGTCGCGTTGACAATGACAGCGGGGTCCGCTGCCGTCAGCCGGGATTCCCCGCCCGCATTTAACAATATCCTTGTCTGGAAAGACGAGGTCGTGCCGTGGATGAGACAGTTGGCCGATGCCTGCCACGATCACGGAGCGGCGGTGATGATCCAGCTCACTCATCTGGGACGACGCACCCGCTGGGATGCGGGCGATTGGCTTCCATCCGTCTCACCGGCCTATGTGCGGGAGACCGCCCATCGCGGCTTTACCAAAAAGATCGAGGAATGGGACATTTCGCGCATCGTTCGAGACTATGCCGATGCCGCCGAGCGCATGAAGAACGCCGGGCTGGACGGCATCGAACTGGAGGCCTACGGCCATCTGATGGACCAGTTCTGGTCACCGAGCCTCAACCACCTTGAGGCGCCCTACGGCGGTGATCTTGACAACCGGCTGTGCTTCACGTTTGAGGTTCTCCGTGCGATCCGTGACCGGGTCGGACAAGACTTTATCGTCGGAATCCGATGCGTTGCCGATGAAGATCTTGAAGGCGGGATCAGCCGAGAGGAAGGGATGGAGATCTGCCGGCGGCTCAAAGGGTCAGGGCTGGTTGACTTCCTTAATATCATTCGCGGCCACATTGATACGGACCCGGCGCTGACCGATGTGATTCCGATCCATGGCATGAAATCCGCGCCGCATCTCGATTTTGCAGGCGAGGTCCGTGCCGCCACCCGTTGTCCGGTGTTCCATGCCGCCCGCATCGGCGATGTCGCCACCGCCCGGCATGCCATCGCGACAGGCAAACTCGATATGGTGGGCATGACGCGGGCCCATATGGCAGACCCCCACATCGTGAAAAAAGTAATGGAGGGCCGCGAGCATCGGATCCGCCCCTGCGTCGGCGCGAATTATTGCCTGGACCGCATTTATCAAGGCGGCATGGCCCATTGCGTTCATAACGCCTCGACAGGACGCGAAACCGAGTTGCCGCACACTATATCAAGGTCAGCCGCGGAAAAGAATGTGGTGATCGTGGGGGCCGGACCTGGCGGACTTGAGGCGGCGCGCGTTGCCGCAGAGCGTGGCCACCGGGTCACGGTGTTTGAAGCCGCGGCCGACCCGGGCGGCCAGGTGCGGCTTCTCGCCCGGTCCAGGCGCCGGTCCGAACTGATCGGGATCATCGACTGGCGGGTTGAAGAATGCACCCGGCTCGGCGTCCGGTTTCACTTCAGCAACTGGGCCGACAGCGGCACAATCCTGTCTCAAGATCCGGATATTATCATCCTCGCAACCGGTGGCTATCCGAAAACCGATGGCCTGAAGACCGGCGACGACCTCGTTGTTTCCGCATGGGATATCATTTCCGGCGATGTCAAACCCGGCGGCCATGTGCTCGTCTATGACGAAGCCGGTGACCACGCTGCTCTTCAGGCCGCTGAGGTGGTCGCGGAAGCCGGTTCACGTGTTGAAATCATGACCGCGGACCGCACGTTCTCGCCTGAGGTGATGGGCATGAACCTCGTGCCCTATATACGCTCCCTGCAACATATGGACGCCACCTTCACAGTCACCTATCGTCTTGACTCGGTCCATCGCAACGGCAACCGGCTGGCCGCAACCATCGGCTCGGATTACGGCGGCGTTCAGGAGCAAAAAGTCTACGACCAGATCGTCGTCAATCGCGGCATCGTTCCGCTCGATGACCTTTATTACGAACTCAAACCGCTATCCCGGAATCTGGGTGCGATTGACTATGACACCCTGCTGAAAAATGAAGGCGACATCTTCCCGGTCAAGAACAGCGGCAGCGCCTTCACTCTTTATCGCATCGGCGACGCTGTTTCCTGCCGCAACATCCATGCTGCGATCTATGATGCGATGCGCTTTGGCGTGAGGTACTGAGGGGGCGACTGTTTACACCGCACCCAAAGATCCTCCACTGAAAACATCCCGCATCTTACGCAGGCGAGTCGACGCAAATTCCATGAAAGTCCGAACCCTTTGCATCCGGCGGAGTTCTGTGTGCGTCAGCACCCATATGCTTGGATAGCTGTAGGTCGGCAGGCCCATTAGCCGGGTAAGGTCCGGATCCCGGTCCCCCAAAAAGCATGGCATGCGGCTGGCACCGATACCGGCGCGAACGGCCGACAGGACCGCCACCATGTCGTCAAACCGCATGGCCGCCCGCGTATTCGGCCACAGCGCTTTCACATCCTCCGGGATTCCGTGCCAGTGCAGAAACATCAGCCAGTCGAGCCGGCCGTCCGTATCACGTTGCAATCGGGCCGCATACGCCTTGCTGACATAAATCGCCGACCGCTGTTCTGCGACGCGGGAGCCGAACAGCGTATCGCTGGGCTCGTTCGAAATGCGGATTGCCACATCCGCCTCGCGGCGGGACAGATTCAGTGTCTCGTTGGAAGCCAGGATCGTCAGATCGATGTCCGGGTAATCGCTCTGGAATTCGATCAGGATCGGATTGAGAATGTTGGCGAACAGAAGTTGTGGCGCGGTGATGGTCAGCGATCCGCTCAGCGCCTTGTCACGCGCGCCGATTGTGCGGCTCAGTTCGGCGTTGGCAGCCTCCATCGCCTCGGCCGCCCGCGCCGCTTCCAATCCGGCTTCAGTCGGCATGTAGCCGCCCGGCAGGCGATCAAACAAAAGCGCTCCGACAGCCTCTTCTGCCGCGATTATCCGCCTTGATACGGTCGCATGATTGACCCCCAGCACGCGCGCTGCGCCGCTGAGACCGCCCTGGCGGACGGTTTCCAGTACGAATTTCAGATCGTTCCAGTTATCCATGACCTGATTGTTATTGCACATGATCCTTGCAGATATCACGTATTTTCGAACAGGCGGGAACCCTGTAGCAATGGGCTCAACTCTTTCAAAAGGAACGCCCCGATGACCGCCCATGCAATTGTGACTCTGACCATCAAATCGCCGGAAAAGATCGCCGCGTATCGTGAAAAGGCCGCAGAGGCGCTTGCAAAACATGGCGGTCAAGTCGTTCAGGCCTCAAAAGAGCCGGCGCTGATTGAAGGAGAGACAGAGCTGCCCGATATGGCAGCGGTTCTTTCCTTTCCCGACCGGGCCTCAGCGTTGGCCTGGAAGAACGATCCCGCGCTTCACGATCTTCATGCTCTGCGTCAGGGGTCCGGCGCGTCGACCATCATCCTGCTCTGAGTGCCTGGTTTTTCTGGTGCCGAACAAAAAATGGCGCGCCGAGTGAAGCCGGCGCGCCGTTCGTGAAAGATTTCAGAAGCTTATCGCAAATCGCCGGGCAGAATGCCTTCCGGCATGTTCTGGTAGCAGACAGGCCGCAGGAAACGGCGGATCGAAAGCGTGCCGACTGACGTTGCGCCGAAATTGGTCGACGCGGGATAGGGACCGCCATGGACCATGGCATCGCACACTTCCACGCCAGTCGGAAACCCGTTGGCAAGCAGTCTTCCGGCTTTGCGCTCAAGGATCGGCATAAGCGACCGGGCCGTATCGGTGTCACCATCGTCCATGTGCAGGGTGCAGGTCAGCTGACCGACCAGAGATTTGGCAATCGTCTTCATTTCCTCGGAGCTTTCAGCAATGACGATCATGCCCAGCGGTCCGAACACCTCCTCGCCAAGCACTTCATTGGCAAGCCAATCCCTGGCGCTGACAGAATAAAGATAGGGCGTCGCGGTTCTCAGATCGCATGAGGATGTCATAACCTCACGTACGGTGCTTGTTGCCGCGATCCGGTCGCGACCGGCATAATAAGCACTGGCAATGCCCGCAGTGAGCATTGTTTGCTCGCCGATTTCCTTCAAAGCAGCCGCCGCGGCTTCGGCAAATGCATCGGCACCCGCACCGGCCAGAACAACGGCGATGCCCGGATTGGTGCAGAACTGCCCTGCCCCCATGGTCAGCGAACCGGACCAGCCCTGGGCAATGGCCTGGCCCCGTGTGGACAACGCGCTTGGCAGAATGAACATCGGATTGACCGAACCCAACTCGCCAAAAAAGGGAATCGGTTCCGGTCGGGAGGCACAGAGATCGAACAGCGCCCGGCCACCGGCCAGCGAGCCGGTAAATCCAACCGCCTTGATCAGCGGATGCTGCACCAGAGCCTGACCGACCGCGCGATTGCCGCCCTGGATCTGGCTGAATACGCCGGGATGGACGCCGCACTTTTTGATCGCTGTTTCAAAGGCCTGCGAGACAATGTCCGACACGCCCGGGTGCGCCGAGTGACCCTTGACGACCACGGGGCATCCCGCCGCAAGAGCCGCAGCCGTGTCGCCACCCGCCGTCGAAAAGGCCAGCGGAAAGTTGGACGCGCCAAAGACCGCCACCGGTCCGATCGGACGCTGCACCAGCCGCAGGTCCGGGCGTGGGAGCGGCTGCCGATCCGGCAGAGCCGCGTCATGCCTGCGGTCCAGATAGTCGCCTTTTTCGATATGATCGGCAAACAGGCGTAACTGACCGACAGTCCGCCCGCGTTCACCGTTCAGCCGCACCTCCGGAAGTCCGGTCTCCTTCACGCCCATCGCGGTAATATCTTCGCCGCGCGCATCGATTTCTTCGGCGATCGTTCTAAGCAGCGCAGCACGTTCGGCGCGGCTTGAATAACCGAATGTCCAGAATGCCTCTTCCGCTGCCTGAACGGCCCGGTCGACCAGTTCCGGGGTCCCGACGGCAAAGCTGTCCGCTTCGCCGGACACGGGTTCATTGGTAAAGTTTTCGTCCGAACCGACCCATTCGCCGGCAATCAGGTGTTTTCCTGTCAGCATGTCACGTCCTCGATAATTAAATCAGATTGCGTTTTGCGAGATTTCTCATCATGTGGCTGATGCCGAAGGTCCACTCGGCACATTGTGTTGAAAGCCGCACGGTATTGGTCAGCGTTCCCAGGTCGTTCGATGAAATGGACACCACATCGCCGAGCTTGTGAGTGAAGCCCTCTCCTTCAACATCCCGGTCCTGGGTGGGGGCGAACAGCGTTCCAAGAAACAGCATGAACCCATCCGGATACTGGTGATGCCGCCCTATTGTCTGGCGCACCAGGTCTTCCGGATCGCGGCTGATCTCCTTCATGGAGGAGTGACCTTTTAAAACAAATCCGTCCTCTCCGGTCACCGTCAGATCAAGTTCGGCGCCGCGGACATCATCGATGGAAAATGTGTCGTCGAACAGGCGGATCATCGGGCCGATGGCACAGGATGCGTTATTGTCCTTCGCCTTGGAAAGAAGCAGGGCCGACCGTCCTTCAACATCGCGCAGGTTAACATCATTCCCAAGACATGCGCCGACAATGCGCCCCTTTGACGATACGGCGAGCACCACTTCCGGCTCGGGATTGTTCCAGCTCGAAATCGGATGAAGGCCCACCTCGGCGCCCGGCCCCACGGAGGAAAGAACCTGCGCCTTTGAAAACACTTCCGCATCCGGCCCGATGCCCACTTCCAGATATTGCGACCAGAGCCCCTCTGCGATCAGCGCGTCCTTGACCTTCGCAGCCTGGTCGGATCCCGCTTCGATATCGCGCAGGCTGTCACCGATCACCGCGCCGACGCGTGACCGGATCTCTTCCGCCAGAGCCGGATCGCCGGCAGCCCGTTCCTCGATCACCCGTTCGACCATCGAACTGGCAAAGGTGACACCGCACGCCTTGACGGACTGAAGATCGCACGGCGCCAAAAAATGAGTCCGACCGGGATCGTCCGGCCCGTTGGCTATGATCGCGGCCAGAGCACCAAGATCAGATCCTTCGGCGGTCCGAACATAGGCAGCCGGATCATCCATTTCACAGATATCCCGTACGAGCGGCGCTTCTTTGGATGTAATGTCCACCACCCGGCCCTCGCGAAGCGTTACAACCGACGGTCCGTCCGCATCGCTGCGCCAGACGCGCCCGAGGAACAAGCCCTGATCGGCCACAAATGGCGATGTCGACTCGGCATTCTTCATTGCTTTAATTTCTTTTGTTGGCGTGATGTTCGGAAGGAGAATGCCGTATTAACAGCAATTTCCGGCACAGAAAGCAAGCTCTCCGTCACTTATGGATCTTGAGCATAATTGTCCGTACCTCAGGATATGCATTCAGGGCTCTGACCGACCGTATCTTTACCGAGCGATTTCAGCACGCGGCCAATGCGCATCGTATGGCGGAGCTCAACCCGTTCGACCGGGGAACATCGTCAATATCATAGCCTATCAAAGTCCCCTTACTGTCCTGAGGGTTATACAATAATTGCAATTATCTCAACATTTGTATAACGCTTAAAATCATCTCATTTTCTAAAATTACAAATAAAAAGGGCCCGCTTACGGAGAAACGGGCCAGTTAACCGCATAAAAATGCAGCTATGAGCTCAACCGCAATCGCCAGGGAGGAAAACGTCACGGTCGGTCACAAGATGTGATTGTTGAGATTTTTACACTTTATGTCAACGACCCGCGTTTGAACCCGAATAGGGCTCAAGGCTACGGCATTTTTTTGAATTTCAGTCGCTGTTCGGCAAACCCGGCCTCAATTTCATCGTGCGAAAATTCGTCTGGCCCTTTGACGGCGAAGCGGATTATGGTTCTGAAAAGAATGCCGAATCGTGCATCTCTCAGCATGGGAGGAACCGAATTCATGGCGCGGCGAACGAGCGCTCCGGAGCGCAGCGGCTATGACGTCATCATCGTCGGCGGAGCCATGTATGGCGCGTCGGTCTCCTGGTTCCTCAGCGATAATCCGGACTTTGACGGCTCAATCCTCGTGGTCGAGCGCGATCCGAGTTATCGCCAAGCCTCAACCAGCGCGACAAACAGCTGTATGCGTCAGCAGTTCAGCAGTGAGATCAATGTCCGCATCTCCCAGTTCGCCGCCGATTTCGTGAAAAATCTGCGCTCCTATATGGGCGATGATGAGCGGGTGCCCGCGCTTTCCATTCAGAATTTCGGTTACCTCTATCTGGCCGATACGGATGAGACGGCCGACGCGCTGCGCCGAAGCCACGACGTCCAGATCGCCGCCGGGGCCGGCACATATCTGATGACACCTGAAGAAATCAAAAGCGCGTATCCGTTTTACAATCTCGATGACATTCTTCTAGGCAGCCATTACCGCGTCGATGAAGGATATTGGGACAGCGGCAATGGGGGGCGGCTTGTCGGAGTTGCTCACCCATGGCCGGTTTACAACGCTCGACCTGTCCCCTTTCGGCTATGAGCGAATTGCCGAAAACCAGCCGTTTATTGAACTGGCTGTCATTTAGGCTCAGTTTTCTGCGGGCCCTGTCTCATCTTCAGTCCGGTTTTGCTGCTGACACTGTTCGTATGTCTGCAAAAATGACGCTATGTGCCCCCTTGTCGGCTTTGATTGCCGACCGCACGGGGTTCTCAGATAGCCGGAAATGACCCCCTAACCAACGGATCGCATCGCTTTTCCCATCCGCTCTTTTGGAAAAAAATCGGTGAATGTCGGAGAACTGAAACGCCGAGCGTCCAAGGGCGAACAGGCCGCCCTTGCCAGTCGCCGCCCTCTTTCGAACAACAGCTCTTCGGTGGGCCCCGAAGGCAGTTTGAACGGATGACGGCAGACAAACGGATTGCCCCGGTCTCTGATCTTGCTGCCACAAGGTCCGACTGCATCTTGGAAAAACGGGTTTCTTCACCGTTGAAAAGGTGTGCCGTGCGCGGTGTAGCCACCATCAACAAAAAAGATTTCACCGGTCGTATAGCCGGAGCAGCACCGAACGTTACCGACGAAACGGACATTGTGCGCCGCGAGCAGCAGGAATCAGCTTTCGGCGACATAAAAGCTCTGAGCACGGACGCTGCTGACGTCCACTTCTTTGAAAAAGACACCGAGCAGCGACTGACCTGATACGCCTGCTTGGGTCGGACTTAGGTACAATATTTCCGCAAATTCTCCCCGACTATGCTTCGGAACAATGGGCGGAGACTTGCGATTTTTTTTCCTTGGCTGTTGTGCGGTTCTGATCAGTTTTCTGACCGCTGTTTCCGCATGGGCGCAACCGATGGGAAAACAGGAACTGGCGGAACTCGTCATGCCGCCATTCTCCGTCGGTGAGCCCGTGAATGACAAAGGTGTCTGGACTCTTTTGAACTCCGGCGGCGCGGACGCCGGTTACGTGTTTGAAACCGGCGAACTTGCTCCCCTGCCCGGCTTTTCCGGGTCCCCGATCAATATTCTGGTGACGCTCGATCTTGATGGCGGATTTATGGATGTCCGGCTGATCGAGCACAACGAACCGATTTTCGTCTCCGGGCTTGGCGAAGCGCCGTTTCGGAAATTCTTCGAGCAATATCGCGGGCTCTCGATCTCCTCTTCGCTTGTTGTCGGGACCCCCTACGGTGCGGGAGACGACGGCAGTTCACTTGTCTATCTGGACGGCGTGACCAAAGCGACCGCCAGCGTGCGCATTGCCCATGAAAGCGTGCTTGCGGCGACGCTGGCCGTCGCCCGGGAAAAAATGCAGGGCGTCTCGACCGGCCCGCCTGCCTACCCCAATCCCGATTACGACGAAGACCTCGATTGGAATGCGCTTGTCGAAGCCGGACTCGTTACCCGCAAAACGGTTCTGAACCAGGAGATAGACGAGGCCTTCAAGGGAACCTTGTGGGAAAGCGACGATCCGGAAGCCCTGGACGAACCGGATGACATTTACCTCGACCTCTGGATGGTCGATCTGGGTCCGCCGGCCATCGCGAAAGCCGTTCTGTCCAGGGACAGCTTCAAGGAGCTGCAAAACTTCCTGACCATCTCGACCCACGATGAACCGGTGCTGCTGATCGAGACCGGCCGGCACGGTCTCGTGTCGGAAAGCTTTGTGCGCAATACCGCGCCGGACTGGCTGTCCGCAGAACAAGACGGCCTGCCCGTCGCGGTTCGCGATGCGGACCTGTTGGTGGAACTTGCCGACGATGTGCCCGAAGAACTGCATGACGGGGTCGGCCTGATCGTTCGCACCGACCGGCGGCTCGGATTTGATCCAACCCGCGACTGGACACTCAACGTCAAAGCGGTCCGCAAACACGGCGTGTTCCAGCCGGAAGTCGGCAGTGTTACCCTTGCCGCCACCCACAAGACCGATGAGCGGTTCTTTCTCCGCCCCGCCACCATCGAACCGGTGCCGCCATGGCTTGAGGCCCTGAGAAATCGCATGACGGACCTGATCATCGCCGGCGTGTTTCTGGCGGTCCTTCTGACAATCCTGACGGCTCGTTCCGGACACCTCGCTGCGCTCCGGCATTTCACACCCGTGCGCCTTGGCATCCTGGCATTTGTCACTGTTTTCATCGGCTGGTGGGGACAGGGCCAGCTTTCGGTTGTCACGGTGCTGGGCACCATCCGTGCCGCGTTCGAGGGCGGCAGTTTCGCCTTCCTGCTTTACGATCCGTTTTCGCTCCTTATCTGGGCCGCAACGATCGTGGGCTTCGTGCTGTGGGGACGCGGCCTGTTCTGCGGCTGGCTGTGTCCGTTCGGAGCGCTTCAGGAGTTTGCCCATCACATCGGCCAAACGTTGAGACTGCCGCAATATGAACCTTCCCAGATCTGGGATCGGCGCCTGAAGGGGCTGAAATACCTGTTGCTCGCCGGACTGGTGGCGACCGTGTTCATTGCTCCAGGTCAGGTCGACACCGTGGCGGAGATTGAACCGTTCAAAACCGCCATAACCGTCTTTTTCGTGCGCGAATGGTATTATGTTGTCTACGCCGTATTCTGGCTCGCGCTCAGTTTGGTGCTGTTCAAAGGATTTTGCCGCTATGTCTGCCCACTGGGAGCCGTCATGGCCATTGGCGGCCTGGTAAGGGGGCGGGACTGGATTGCCCGTCGGGCCGATTGCGGCAATCCCTGCCAGCTCTGTAAGGTCCGATGCAAGTACGGCGCAATCGAAAAGAGCGGTGCCATCAACTACACTGAGTGTTTTCAGTGCCTTGATTGTGTCACCATTCACGACGATCCCAAACAGTGCGTCCCGCTGGTGCTCGCCGCAAAGAAACGTTACCTGGAGGTCCCTGCCGAATGATCTCCCGTCGCCGGTTTATCGCGCTCTCCGCCGCTTTTGCGGTTGCACCCGGGCTAGCTCAGGCCCAGCCGGTCCACCGCTGGCGTGGGACAGCTCTTGGCGCCACGGCGGAGATCAGCCTGTATGGCCCTCAAGACTGGGCGGCGGGGCTCTTGAACGACGCACAAAAGATCCTCGGCCGCATTGATCATCTGTTCAGCCTGCACCGGCCCGCGTCGTCGCTGGCGCGGCTCAATGCAAACGGGGCCCTGATCGAAACAGATCGGAACTTTCACCGGCTTCTTGACAGCGCCGATCACATCCATCACCTCAGCGGCGAACTGTTCGATCCAACCGTTCAGCCACTCTGGCGGGCCTTGGCAAAGGGCGACGATCCCGATACGGCACGGCGGCTGATCGGCTGGTACAAGGTGAAACGAAGCCACGAACGCATTGACCTCGCTGAGGGACAAAAGCTCACCTTGAACGGCATTGCACAAGGGTTTGCAACTGACCTTATCGCGGAGCACTTCGAGCGCGCCGGCTGTGAAAAAACGCTCATCAATATAGGAGAATTTCGAGCTGTCGGCGGCCCCTGGCAGATTGGTATTTCCGATCCGGCCCACGGCCTGATCGGAAAACGCACGCTCTCCGGCGGCGCCATCGCCACATCAAGCCCCGGAGCCCTTTATTTTGACGCTTCAAACACCCACATCTTGAATCCCGCCAAGACGTCTCCGCCGTATTGGTCGACTGTAAGCGTAGAGGCGGACAATGCGACACTCGCTGACGGGCTGTCTACAGCACTGTGTCACGCGGACCGCAAAACGATTGATCGGATAAGGCATCATGCACCTGAGGTCAGACGGATCATGCTGATCGACAGCACCGGTGACATCACGACAGTTTAGGCTCAGGACCCATTGATTTCATCCATTCTGCGAGAGCAGATTTTGTTTTTGACAAGGCGGAAAGGCGCAGGAAACCGTCCGGTTTTCAAGTCTTTGTGGGCGCAGTCAGGAACAAAATATGCCTCGCCCTTCGAGTTTTGAAAGAAGTGTCCGTCTGAAGAAAACCAGAGCTCGCAAAGGTATCCAACCTTCGCTTCTCCCTGGTTCTCTCCATTCGAACACTTCTTTCAAAACAGAATTGCATGAAATCAATGAGTCCTGAGCCTATCACTACTTTGGCAGTTTAACAGTTTATTATCCAAGTTGGCGTGATGCTTTGCGCTCCGAGAACGACAGGAGCGCACGATGGCGGGCTGGAATGATGAGCTCATGCAATGGCTTGAACCCTTCCTGACGCGACTGGGACACAAGCGACGTCGGCAGATGTGTCCGCTTTATGTGGCCGGATTGATCGGTCCCGGCGAGCGTAAGAGCATGGAGCCGATCGCGGCTCGGGTGGCGCCGAACTGCTATGATCGGTTGCACCACTTCATCTCGAGCGGCGTGTGGGACGCGGACCCTCTCGAGGAAGAACTGGCGCGCCAAGCGGACCGCATGGTGGGCGGCAAGACTGCGGTTCTGGTCATCGACGATACGGCGCTGCCGAAGAAGGGCGCCAACTCGGTTGGGGTGGCGCCTCAATATGCCTCCGCGCTCGGCAAGAGAGCCAACTGCCAGACGCTGGTGTCGCTGACGCTCGCACGCGACGAGGTTCCCGTGGCGATCGGCCTGCGGCTGTTCCTGCCGGAGAGCTGGACGAGTGCCCCTGATCGCATGAAGCGTGCGCATGTCCCGCAAGCGCGGTTCATGCCACGCACGAAGCCCGAGATCGCGCTCGACGAGATCGACCGCCTGATGGCCACAGGCGTGCGGTTCGAGACGGTTCTTGCCGATGCAGGCTACGGTCTGTCGGCGCCGTTTCGCCAAGGTCTGAGCGCCCGCGGGCTCACCTGGGCCGTGGGTATCCCCAAATACCAGAAGGTTTATCCAGCCGACGTCTCTCTCATCTTTCCGGTCGCCGGCCGTGGTCGTCCGCGCAAAAATCCGATCCCCGACACACTCTCTGTTCCTGCTCAAACCATGCTCGCCGATGCCGAGTGGACAAAGCTGAGCTGGCGCAACGGAACGAAAGGGCCACTTCAGGCGTCCTTCGCCGCCGCGCGTATTTGCGTCGCCGACGGCAAACCGCAGCGCATCCGCGACAAGGGCCAACAGCATATGCCGGGCGAAGAAGCCTGGCTGATCGGAGAGATGCGCACCTCCGGTGAGCGCAAATTTTATCTGTCCAACCTGCCTGCCGAAACCGATCTGAAGACGCTTGCCACCGCCATCAAAGCACGTTGGGTGTGCGAACAGGCCCACCAACAGATGAAGGAGGAACTGGGGCTGGATCACTTCGAGGGGCGATCCTGGCAGGGCCTGCACCGTCACGCGCTGATGACCATGATCGCCTATGCCTTCCTGCAACATCAGCGCCTCGGCGAGGCGAAAGGGGAAAAAAACAACGCCTCCGGCGAAGCGCAAGGGACCGCCTAAACCCACACTGCCGGCCGTACGACGCGCCGTCATCGCCGCGCTCTCGCCAAAGCCACCACCAGTACGATGTCCCCACTGCCGAATCCGATTGCGATGGAGACAATGACCAAACTGCCAAAGTAGTGCTAGGCTCTGCTGTTCGTTACGCTGTTATGCCGTGAGCCTCGCCGATTTAAGCGCGGTCGCAAGGACTCTCGCCTGGCACATCAAATCTTTGTTCGTCGCCGGTCTCCGGGTCGAAATCATCCGCCAATAAAGCGCTGACGGCAATAAATCGAGTGCCAGTTCGTAATCCAGATCCGTTGGCAGTTCTCCACGCAACACAGCACGACTGAGGATTTCGCATCCCATCTTGCGCCTTTCCGTACTGATGCGTTCCAGCATCGCCGACAGATCGTCGGAGCGCGCGCATTCGGCAAACAGATCCGGCAGGATTCTGCTTGCCAGCGGGTGGCGCAAAACGCGGCGCAGTGATCGCAGAAACACCGCAATATCGGCTTCAAGCGATCCGGCATCGCCAAAGGGTGTGATTTTTACCGCAAGTGAACCCACGGCATCCTCGACAAAGTCACGCTTTGAAGACCAGCGCCGATAAATCGCTGCCTTGCCGGCGCCGGCACGCGCTGCAACTCTCTCCAGGCTCAAAGCCGCGTATCCGACCCGGGCCCATTCCTCGAACAATGAACGGACAAGCGCCGCGGTCAGGGCCGGCCGCTTCACCGCGGCCCCCGAGGGCGTGCGATAATTTTTTACATCGGAACGGTTGCGTTTCATCGTAAACCTTCTTACTTATCGTTGGAACGATACCGTATCGTTTCATTGGAGTAAAGCCATGCAACAGTCCAAAGACCGTATTCCGAGCTTTTCCGAACTTTTGCGACAGGCAATGGGCCCTGCATTGAAAAAAGATGCCCAGAACTTTCTTGATATGTGCGCCGAAGATATCGTTTTTGAATTTCCCTTCGCGCCGCCGGCCGCCGTTCACCGGCTGGAGGGAAAGGACGCACTTGCCGACTATCTGCCCAGGGTTGCCGATCTCGTAGAGATAGAAAGCATGCAACTCGTCGCGTCGCACGAAGTTCATCAGAATGAAAGTTATATCATTGAATTCACATGCCGCGGGATCTCACGACAGAACGACGCGCGTTACGATCAGGATTACATATCCGTCATCAAACTGCGGGACGGACTGATCATCCACTACAAAGACTACTGGAATCCGCTGGTCGTGCTGCAAACCGCCGATACGGAAGAGCAACTGCGTGCCATTTTAAAGGGAAACATCCATAGTGCTTAAGCAGATTCTGATTACCGGCGCCCGGGGCAAAACCGGGCGTCGTCTGGCCCGGCATCTTCAAAATCAGGGCGTGTCAATCCGCCTGGGCACCCGAAAAACGACTGGCCCAAACGACGTTTATTTTGACTGGAGCCAACCGGACTGTTTCAAAGACGCATTCGACGGCTGCGCCGCCGCCTATCTCGTGGCACCTACGGATCGGGCAGACCATCTTGAAGTCATGACCCCGGGGATTGAGAAAGCTCTTCGCGCTGGTGTCCGCAGGTTCGTTTTGCTCAGTGCGTCGTCATTGGAACCCGGAGGTCCCATGATGGGCGGCGTTCATGCCATGATGCGCGATTGTGCGCCTGAATGGTGCGTATTGCGTCCTACCTGGTTCATGCAAAATTTTTCTGAACAGCAGCATTTGACGACCATCCGCGACGAAAACACGATTTACACCGCCACGGGTCTCGGACGCGTTCCTTTTATTGACGCCGACGATATCGCTGCCTCAGCGGCAGCCGCTCTGACCATTGGTGCCGCGCCCAATTCCGATATCATCCTGACGGGTCCGCAGCTTCTGAATTACGATGAGGTGGCACAGAAGTTTTCCGAACGACTCAGACGCTCAATTCGTCATGTCAATTTGAGCCGGGACGATCTTGCCGCCCGTCTGAGAAAGATGGGATTTGACGATTCTTATGCAAATGCCCTGGCAGATATGGATCACGCCATTTCGCAAGGGTCGGAAGAGCGTGTCACGAACGGAGTACAGTCTCTAACCGGACGGTCCGCGTTGAGTTTCGACAGCTTCATTGACGCAAACCTGGCCGTCTGGCGCTGACGACGGTTGGCAGTGTTTGTGAGTTTTTCCAGGAGCCCGATAACTGTCATTCAACGTTCCGGCGGGGTAAAACTGAGACCGTGATCGGCAAATATCCTGGCAATCTCACCGGATTCCAGCCCCCTGGCTATGGCATCATCCACGGAATAGGCAAGCGGGCGGTACCGGAAATTCACCGCAAGGCCGATCGTCCAGTTCCCGACGGCAAAACCGGGCAGCGGCGGCTGATGAATGCCGGTCTTTTCCGTCAGGCCGAATTCCAACTGCGACCTGGGACCCATCGTCGCCTTCACGTCCCCGTCGCTCAGCGCTGCCATGGCTTCAACCATATTCGGATAGCGCCGCACTTTTTGCTGCAGCTGACCGCCGAACGCCGAAGAGAGATAAAAGTCTGAAATGGAGTCGTTTTCGACGCCAACCTCATCGTAGCGGAAGTACGCCGGGACCGGCGGCTCTTCCGGATAGGCCTCTTTTGAGAAAGCAATCGCTATGGCTTCGTTATAATACTGGCCGGTGAAAACGACCTGCTCCACCCGGCAGGCAAACTCGCTGTCATAGGGCACATGCAGCATGACATTGGCGACTCTGCCGCCGATCAGCGGTCCTTTCCAGACATAGTTCCTGAGATCGGCGTCGAGATTCTCACCGGCGGCCACGACATTGAACTTTGCCTCAACGCCAAGATCTGACGCGATAAGCTTGCCGATTTCAATGTCGACACCTTTGATCTTACCGTCTTCCTTGAAGGAAAACGGCGCAAAGTCCTCATAAACGGCAAACTCGATATATCCCCGGTCAATGATCGTATCGAGATCCTGACCGACGATGTCCCGACCGGTATTTTGCGGCTTCGGTCCCGGCGTGTAGTCCTCGCAGCGCGCCAGAGCTGTTTCGCCAACAAGGAGCGCTGCAACCAAAACAATTCCGGCAATTACACGGTGCCGCGTCATTCAGTGATCCATCTATTGTGCCGCCGAAAGACCGACCGTCAGTGTCTCCGCTGCCGCCTTAAACGATGCGACCGTTCCATCGATTTGTTTCGAGGCCCTGAACGCAACGCTGTCGGCTGTTGGTGCGCCGGAACCCGTTTCGATTTTCTGTGCGATCTCCGTCAGCTCCGCCGTCAGCTTCTCCGGATCGGCACCCGCACCATCGTTCTTGCTCCACTCGCTCAGAAGGTCGCGAATTTCCTTCAGTCGGTCTGTATGCTCTGCAAGGGAGTCCTCATCGGGCCGTGTCTCGACATAGGTCCGGATGGCCCATGCGGCCTTCTGGCCCAGAAGTTCGCCGAAAGCCGGCATTTTCGTCACGCCGTTCTGTGTGTAACCGGTCTGGAAGCGCTCCGCATACCACTCATCCCCGTATTCCTCGGCTTCAAGATACCTCAGATCCGGTGCAAGCCCGCCGGACACCGCACCAAGGCCATGGCAGCGGGCACAGTTCTGATTGTAACCGGAGGCCCCGATATCGATGGCTTTCTGCCAGACAACTTCATCGATGCCACGATAGGGATTTTCCGTCAGCCACTCATCTCCGACTTCAGGCAATCCCTCAGTATTGACCGGTTGCGGCGCAACATCTCCGTGTCCGAATGCCAGACCCGTTGCGGCAACAAACCCCGTTAGTGCCAGTAAGACGCGGCTTCGTTTGGATGCCATTTGTCTCCTCCCAAACCATCCGGTGACTGAACTTCGGACCATGATTATTTATGCTCCCCCGGGATGGGAACTGTACTTTGGTGCCAAAGTCAGGCCTGGAATCAAAAGAGATAAAACGGGTTTTCCGAGTTGAGAAAAACCGTTCCAACGGTCTGAAATATCACCTTTATTTTTCGGAAAGACTTCGCGACGAACCAAAATCGCACTTTCTGAACTTGGCCGTTGGACTTTAGTGCAATTTTCTCAAACACAATTCATTGCGAGGGTCGAACCGGGAGGAAATGATGGTTCGTATTCCGCTTTTGATCGGCGCCATGCTGTTCGCCACGACCGCTTTTGCGGAGATCGATCTGCGCATCAATTATCTGCGGCAGGAGGTGCCCGCGCCGCCCGTTCTTTCCAATCTCGACGAAGAGCCGGGCGATCTTGGCATCGCCGGAGCGGAGGTCGGCCTTGACGAAAACAGGACGACCGGAAAGTTTCTGGGACATCAGTACGAACTGGTCGTGTCGTCGGTGCCCGAAGGTGAGGATCCCGTCGAAAAGGCCCGGCAGTCGCTTCAAAACTCACAGCTTCTGATCGTCGATGCGCCGATGGAGACGCTCTTGAGCATCGCTGACCTAGCGGAGGCCGCCAATGCCTTAATCTTCAATGTGTCCGCGCCCGATCAAGCCCTTAGAAACGACCGCTGCCGTGCCAATGTCCTTCACACCCTTCCCTCGCTGGCAATGCGGACCGACGCATTGGCGCAGTTCCTTCAGAAAAAGAAATGGGATGAACTGGCCCTGATCACGGGCACATATGCGGACGATGAGGCATTTGCGGCAGCGCTAAAACAATCCCTTTCCAAGTTCGGCCTCACAATCGGTGGCGAGAAAATCTGGGCGTTCGATGCCGACATGCGGCGCAATGCGGCACAGGAAGTCCCGCTGTTCACTCAGGATCTGGGCGATTATGACGCGCTGCTAATTGCCGACGAGATCGGTGATTTCGGGCGTTACGTGCTTTACAACACCTGGCAGCCACGACCGATTGCCGGATCGGAAGGTTTGACCCCGGTGACATGGGCATCGGTTGTCGAGCAATGGGGTGCCGCACAGCTCCAAGGGCGGTTCAGGGATGCGGCGAACCGGTCCATGGCGCCCAAAGACTACGCCGCATGGGCCGCGATCCGTTCGATTGGCGAAGCCGTCGTGCGCACCGGCTCGGGCGAGACCCAGAACCTGAAGGACTACATCCTGTCCGACGCTTTTGAACTTGCCGGCTTCAAGGGCCGGCCTTTGAACTACCGTCAATGGAACGGCCAGCTTCGCCAGCCGATCCCGATTGTCCACCCAAGAGCCCTTGTCGCCCTGGCGCCGCTGGAAGGCTTTTTGCATCAGCGGACCGAGCTCGACACCTTGGGGCTCGATGAGCCTGAGAGCAGCTGTGAGGCTTTTCAGGACTGACCCCGTTCGGAGTTTTCGAATGAAACCATATCTTCCGGCCCTGTTTCTGCTCCTGGCGCAACCGGCACTGGCTGCGGAAATCTGGGTGACCAACGAGAAGGATGATACGATCAGCGTGATCGATATCGCTACGCTCGAAGTCACACGCACCATCGAGACCGGCGAGCGGCCCCGCGGTTTGACCTTCTCCAAGGATTTCAAGCGGCTCTATATCTGCGCATCGGACAGCGACACCGTGCAGGTGATGGATCCGGAAACCGGCAAGATCCTGCATAATCTGCCCTCCGGCGAGGATCCCGAACAGTTTGTTCTGCATCCCAACAACCGGCATCTTTACATCGCCAACGAGGATGATGCGATCACTACGGTTGTCGACACGGAAACCCGCGAGGTCATCGCGCAGATCGACGTGGGCATCGAACCGGAAGGCATGGCGGTATCGCCTGACGGCAAGATTGCCATCACGACGTCCGAAACCACCAATATGGCACACTGGATCGATACTGAAACACAGACACTGTTCGCCAACACGCTGGTGGACAGCCGGCCCCGGCATGCGGAATTCGCGGCCGGCGGCAGCGAACTCTGGGTGAGTTCGGAAATCGGCGGCACCATGACCGTGTTCTCCGTCGACGATCAAAAGGAAAAGGCCAAGATCCGCTTTGAGGTTCAGGGTGTTCACAAAGACCGAGTCCAGCCCGTCGGGTTTGAATTCACCGACGACGAAAAAACGGTCTTTGTTGCGCTCGGCCCGTCCAACCACGTCGCCGTGGTCAATGCGGAGACCTATGAAGTCGAAAACTACATTCTGGTCGGCCGCCGTGTCTGGCACATGGCCTTTTCGCCCGATTACAAGCTGCTTTTCACCACCAATGGTGTCTCCGGCGATGTGACGGTCATCGATGTCGCGGAGCGGGCACCGATCAAAACCATCAAGGTCGGCCGCTTTCCCTGGGGCGCGGCCTTGCGACCCTGACGCCGGTGGTGATGATCCAGGTTGAGCACATCGCGCTTTAAGCAGGCTGAGAACAAGGTCGGTGTATTCCGATCGTCATTTGTCCGCTAAACTCAGTCAAACTGAGTGTGCAGAGGATTGTCGGTGACCGGGCTGTCGGTTTCGAATATCGGATTTTCTTACGGACCGAAACGGGCTCTTGACGACGTGAGTTTTTCTGCTTCGGCTGGTGCGTTTTGCGCCCTCCTGGGACCAAACGGCGCCGGAAAATCAACTTTGTTCGGGCTGTTGACGCGCCTGTTTACCACGCCCGAAGGCACAATCTCCGTTGCCGGCCATGATCTGGCTGAAAAACCACGTGTGGCCCTGGCACAAATCGGCGTGGTTTTCCAGCAGACGACTCTTGACCTGGACCTGACCGTCCGCCGCAATCTGCAGTATTTCGCTGCGCTGCACGGCCTTTCCGGCAAACTGGCAAAAATGCGGATCGACGAGGCACTGGACCGGCTCGATATCAGCGACAGAGCCGGAGAGCGGGCGCGTGATCTCAATGGCGGACATCGCCGACGCACGGAGATCGCCCGCGCCCTGATCCATAAGCCGTCTGTCCTGTTGCTGGATGAAGCCACCGCCGGACTGGATGCCGGCTCAAGAGCCGCGATCACCGATTATGTGCACGAACTGTGTGCCGACGGTCGATTGACCGTGCTCTGGGCAACGCATCTGACGGACGAGGTCAGGCCGCAGGACCGGCTGGTCGTTCTCCATCGGGGCCGCGTCATGGCCGATGGCCTTTGCGGAGAG
The DNA here is from genome assembly GCA_965275915.1 of Stappiaceae bacterium. Classification (GTDB taxonomy): domain Bacteria; phylum Pseudomonadota; class Alphaproteobacteria; order Rhizobiales; family Stappiaceae; genus JBDWFY01. The sequence continues at coordinate 1,098,458 of CBDHYI010000008.1, read as the reverse complement.
ATTATCGGGCAGGTTCCGCTGGAAAAGTACTTTCTTGACCTCACAGCGGAGCGCACATGAACCGCTGGATCGTTGCCCTCACCGCCATTTTGCAGCGTGAAGCCCTGCGGTTTCTGCACCAGCGCGGCCGGTTCATTTCGGCTCTGGTCCGGCCGCTGGTCTGGCTGTTTGTCTTTGCTGCCGGGTTCCGGGCAGCTCTGGGCCTGTCGATTATTCCGCCCTACCAGACCTATATCACTTACGAAACCTACATCGTTCCGGGCCTCTGCGGGATGATCCTCCTGTTTAACGGCATGCAGTCGTCTCTATCCCTTGTTTATGATCGGGAAATGGGATCGATGCGCCTGCTCCTGACCAGTCCCCTGCCCCGCTGGTGGCTTCTTTTCAGCAAGTTGCTGGCCGGAACGATCGTCTCCATCGTTCAGGTTGGTGTCTTCCTGATGTGCGCCGGGCTTTACGGCGTACGCATGTCCTGGGAGGGGTATCTGCTGGCAGTCCCGGCCCTGCTTGTTGCAGGCCTTATGCTGGGAGCGCTCGGCCTCGCTCTTTCATCGTTTATCAAGCAGCTTGAAAATTTCGCCGGGGTCATGAACTTCGTGATCTTTCCGATGTTTTTCATGTCTTCGGCGCTCTATCCGCTGTGGAAAATGAAGGAAAGTTCGCCGCTCCTGCACGATATATGCGCCCTTAACCCATTCACCTACGCTGTCGAGTTGATCCGATTTGCCCTTTATGCACAGTGGAACGGTTCGGCACTTTTGTGGACGGTTTTCGCGGCGGTAATCTTTGTCAGTCTGGCGCTTTGGGGATATGATCCCGCCCGTGGCATGATCCGCAAAAAGGCATGATCTCAAACAGGAATGGTCGGGAAAAACGTCAGGAAACAGAATGATACTTAGAACAGTGCTGATTTTGTCCTTCGCCCTTTTGACGACGGGCGCCTTCGCGGAAGAAGACAGCGGCGGCACCCTCAATCCCGAAGAATTGTCGTTGAACCGGATCATGGACAATATCCGGCACGGCAAAACCGACATGATGACCTGTGCCTCGGGCTATTTCATTACCAAGGCCGGACGGCACGTCCCGGCGCGTGAACTTTTCAAAGCCTGCGCGGACGCCGGATATACCGGTTCGATGACGTGGATGAGCCAGATGGACAATAACGGCCTTGGCGCACCGGAGGATCCTGATGCCGCCGCCGAATGGGACAAACGCGCCGCCGATGCGGGCGATCCGATCGGCAAATTCAATCACGGAATCAATCTGATTCGCGGCTGGGGAATCGGGCAAGACAAGGCGCTCGGTCAAAAATTCATCGACGAAGCAGCCAAAGCCGGCCGGAAAGATGCAATCCGCCTCAAGGATGCGGACTACGATCTTGACGAGGTCACCCCCGATGCGGACAACTGGAAATACGGCCCGCTTTTCTGAACCGGCGGCTGCTCTTGCGCGCTAATTGATAGCGCCCATAATCAGATCGGCGCAGCGGTCACCAAGCATCATTGCCGGGGCATTGGTGTTGCCCGCATTGATGTTCGGGACCACGGACATATCGCAAACGCGGAGGCCCTTCACGCCGCGGATGCGCATCCGCGCATCGCACACAGCCATCGGATCGCCGTCGGCCCCCATGCGGGCCGAACTCGCGGGATGATAGTTGGTTTTGACGCACCGTTTGCAGTGCGCCGCCAACGCCTCGTCCGACAGATCATCAGGCGACGGGACCACGACCTTTTCAATCCGCTCAGCCAGCGGCGAGGCTTCAAAAGCGCGCGCAAAAAACCGCTGTCCCGCAATCATGTCCCGCATGTCGTCGGGATGCTTCAGCAGATTCGGTGACACAAGCGGCATATCGAACGGATTCGCCGATCTCAGCCGGACCTCTCCGCGCGAACGCGGTTTGACCACGACGGTCGTGATCGTCAGTCCGTATCCGTCCTTGACGAGATCCTGCGTATCCCGATCAAGATAAACGATGGGCACACAAAATGCCTGGATCGAAGGAGGTGCCGTCTGGTCTTCCGGGTTGACAAACGCACCGGCTTCGACACCCGCCGACGTGACCGGTCCGCTGCCGAACAGCTTGAACTGAATGCCGTTTTTCAGCATCCGCCAGCCTTCGCCCTGTTTGTAATACCCGTATGGGCCGTTCGCCAGCGCCGTCATGGGTACCTCGGGATGATCGATCAGGTTTTGACCGACGCCCGGCAAATCCACATGCACCGTTATGCCGTGCTCTTTAAGGTGATCCTGCGGGCCGATACCGGAAAGCATCAGTACTTTTGGCGTTACCAGCGCGCCGGCGGCCAGAATAACGTCGCCCTGGGCATGGACCGTCCGGACAGTCCCGTTTTTGTCGCGATATTCAACGCCAACCGCCTGCTCGTTTTCAACGAGAACGCGCATCACTTCCGCATTGAGCCTGACGGTCAAGTTCGGATTGTTTTCCTGCGGCTGAACATAGGCGTAAGCGGCAGAACTGCGCTTTCCATGACGGTTCATGAATTGATAGAAACCGACGCCCCGCTGGGAGGAACCGTTGAAATCGCCGTTATAGGGCTCACCAAGCGCCTGCACCGCCTGAACGAACCAGCGCGACATCTGATCGATATGGCCCGGATCCGACACCAGCATCGGACCGTCCGTACCGTGGAGGTCATTGTTCAGCCGATTGTTGGCTTCCATGCGCTTGAAATGGGGCAACACATCCTTCCAGCCCCAACCGATATTTTCGTTGTTTCCCCGTAAGATATCCTGCCATTCGTCATAGTCGGACGGTCTGCCGCGCATATAGACCTGCGCATTCACAGAGGACCCGCCACCCAGAACATGGCCCTGAGGAATATCGTGAACCCGTCCGTCAAGATGCGCCTGCGGTGTCGTCTGGTGATAGCGCATGAATTTGGAGCCATTGATCATCTTGAAAATACCCGGGGGCATATCAAGCAGCGGGTGCCGGTTGGAATGACCGGCTTCAAGCAGCAGCACCCTGGCGCCGCCATCGGACGCCAGTCGCGCGGCCACGACACAGCCGGCCGAGCCGCCGCCAACCACAATATGATCAAACTCGCTCATCATCCGTTTCCAGATCAAATGTGACGCGGACATACTCCCAGGCCGCCCGCAAGTGTGCGGTCAGCGCTTCTTCCGCCTCATCGGGGTCCCGGTCGATGATAGCATCCAATATCCTTTTATGAGCCCGGTAATTGACGAGGTTGCGCTCCGGTGAGCGCAACATCCGGTCCCATTGCGGGGCGAGCCAGGACGTGTAGCCTTCATGAACCGCCGGAAAGATCGGGTTTTGTGGAATCTTGTAAAGAACACCATGAAAGGCGACATCGGTGCGATAAAATTCTTCCGAGTTATCAATTGCCTGTTTATTTGCCCTCAGCGCCTCCTTCAAGGCAAGAATGTCGTCCCGGCCAGCCGAGGTGGCCGCTTCGCGAACCAGCGCGCGCTCCAGAAAGACACGGCTCATATAGAGGTTTTTCACACCCGCGGGCTCGTTCACCAGATGCCGGACAACGGAGCCTGCCGCGTTCAGCACTGTTCCGTAATCCGGCTTGCGGACAATCGGGCGAAATCGCGGCCTGCTTTCAACCAGCCCCCGGTTTGAGAGCGCGGTGATCGCTTCACGGATAACGGTGCGGCTGGCGCCGAACTGTTCCATCAGTTCGCGCTCAGCGGGCAAAGGACTGCTGTTTTGAAGCTTGCCTGACATGATCTGCGTTTCCAGCTCCAAAACCACCGCATCGGCAGCACGTGATTTACCTTCTGTCGACATTCCAGTTCCCTTTTTGGAAGCACCAAATAGCACTAGTTGATTTATTTTGGTATGTCAAAACATACTGATCTGAAACAGGTTCAGTGCAAAGCCGGAATTTATTTTATCCGAAAAATATGAATAAATTCAGTATATTTAAGAATAAAAGTAAACTCTTCGGCCTCATTTTTCGAACCAGATCATGTTGACAGCATAACTGAATTCATATTTGGTCATACCAAACTGGAAACGAAAGAACCTCTGTTGTTTGACCTTGATTTCCCATCCGCCAGGCCGGTAACGGCCGGCATGTATATTGACGGAATATGGCTCGACCCAGCGCGCAGCGATACGATTGACATCGAAAATCCGGCCGATGAGACCATCATCGCGGCCGTTCCGGAGGGAAACGCTGGAGACGCGGAGCACGCGCTTCTCGCCGCTCACCGTGCACAGGCAAATTGGGCCGCCCGGCCGGCGCTGGAACGCGGGAAACTCGTTCGGGCCCTGGCGGAAGCGGTTCTGGATCACCACGAAAAGCTCGCCCGGCTTGTGACCCTGGAACAGGGCAAACCGATCGCGCAGGCCCGGGGCGAGATCGATGCCGTCATAACATTTCTCACCTATGCCGCCGAACACGCCCGGCGGATAGAGGGCGACATTCTGGTTTCCGACAATCCGGACGAGGAAATTCACATTCGGCGGCATCCGCACGGCGTCGTCGTCGGCCTGACTGCCTGGAACTATCCGGCAGCGCTCGCCGCCCGCAAACTTGGACCCGCACTGGTGGCCGGTAACACGTTTGTGCTCCTGGCCCATGAGAACACACCGTTATCCGGGTTGGCCCTGGCCCAACTGGCCCATGACTGTAACTTTCCCGCAGGCGTCTTTAATGTCGTGACAGGCCGCGGTCCCGCCGTCGGCCAGGCAATGGTCGAGCACCCTCTGACAGATCTGATCACGATGACAGGCAGCACACGGGCCGGACGGGAGATCTACAGGGCCGGTGCGGATGGCATGAAGGTGATCCGGCTTGAACTGGGCGGCAAGGCGCCCTTCATCGTGATGGACGATGCGGATATCGATGCCGCCGTCACAGCAGCAGTCGGAGCGCGCTACACCAATTGTGGCCAGATCTGCACATGCAATGAACGCATGTATCTTCACTGGGCGATTGCCGACGAGTTTTTGGAAAAATTTGTCGCCGCATCCGGTCGACTGACAATGGGCAGCCCGCTCGAAAATGTGGATCTTGGTCCCAAAATAAGCCGGATCGAAAGAGACAAAGTCGCATCAACTGTTGCGGCAAGCGTTAAGGCCGGAGCCGAAATTCTTCTTGACGGAGGCCCGGTGGAAGACGGAGCGTTTTCGGCCGGCCACTGGTATGCACCGACTGTGCTGTCGGTGAAACGCAACGACATTCCGGTCATTCAGGATGAGGTTTTCGGACCGGTCGCTGTCGCCATGAAGGTCGACGGTTTCGAGGAAGCCGTCGCCTTGGCCAACGACACGCAATACGGCCTGTCCGCTTACCTTTTTACAGATGATTTCAGGCAACTGAACCGCGCACCTTACGTTCTTAAGTTCGGGGAACTTTATCTCAATCGCAGCAATGGCGAAGCCGTCCAGGGGTTTCATACCGGATGGGGATTGTCCGGTTTGGGCGGGGAGGACGGCAAGTACGGTTTCGACGGCTATCTGCGCAAGCAGACAAGCTACATGAATTGGGGCTAGCCCCATTGTGAACGGCCCGGATCGGTCGGGCCGCAATTCGGGAGGACGATCATGAATCGTAGAACACTTATCGGCACCACTTTGTTGGCGCTCGCTTTTTCGACAAGCGCAGTGTTTGCTCAGTCGCTGCCGCCGCTTGAGCAAAAAGACCGCTATAAAGTGGGCTTTGCGCAGATGGAATCGAACAATCCATGGCGCATCGCTGAAACCAAATCTTTCCACGACACCGCGGAGTCGTGCGGATGGGACCTGATCGCGACCGATGCTGCCGGTTCCGCTGCCAAACAGGTTGCTGACGTTGACAGCATGATTGCACAGGGCATCGACGTTCTTTTCCTGCCGCCGCGTGAAGAAAAGCCGCTTATTCCTGCCGTCAAAAAGGCAAAGGCAGCCGGTGTGCCGACCTTCCTTGTCGACCGGTCTGTCGATCCTAACGCGGCCAAAGCCGGTGAAGACTACGTGGCCTTTCTCGGTTCAGACTTCATCGATCAGGGCCGTAGAGTTGCGGAGTGGACGGCAGCAAATTTCGAAGGCGACAAAGCCGTGGTCGTTCAGCTTGAAGGCACAACCGGATCCTCTCCGGCCAATGACCGCAAAAAAGGCTTTGACGATGCCATCGCCAAAGATTCCCGCTTCACGATCGTCGCGTCCCAGAGCGGCGACTTCGCCCGCGATCTTGGGCGTCAGGTCATGGAAACGCTGTTGCAGGCGCATCCGGACGTGAATGTGGTCTATGCCCACAACGATGAAATGGCCATTGGCGCAATTCAGGCGCTCGAACTTGCGGGCCGCAAGCCGGGGGAAGATGTTCTGGTCGTCTCCATCGACGGAACCCGCGATGCGCTTCAGGCTATCATTGACGGTAAGATGGGCGTTACCGTTGAGAGTTCACCCTTCTTCGGCCCCCTCGCCTGCGAGACAATGAAACGATATGCGGCCGGCGAGACAATCGAACCCTGGGTACAGGTCAAAGACCGTATCTTTACAAAAGAAAATGCGGCGGATCATATCGACGAAGCATATTGATCCTCCCTAAAATGGCGGGGGCTTTCGCGCTTCCGCCATTTCCGGAACCAAAGAATCTCCTGAAAGACAAGGCGCATCGGGATGCTGTTATCGATGTCGGGAATAGAGAAGCACTTCGGCGGCGTGCCGGCGCTGACGGGAGCTTCGCTGACGATTGAGCCCGGCGAGGTGCATGCGCTGATCGGCCAAAACGGCGCAGGAAAGTCGACACTCATCAAGATCCTTACAGGTGTTTACGTCAAGGATGGCGGGAGCGTTTCCTTTGACGGCGCCCCCGCGCAATTTCGCTCTCCGAAACAGGCTCAGTCGGGTGGCATTGCCACCATTTACCAGGAGCTCAACCTCGTTCCGCTCAGATCTGTCACCGAGAATGTCATTATGGGGTTCGAACCCAAGCGTTACGGATGGCTGATCGACTGGAAAGCCGCACATCGGCGCACCCGCGAAATTCTCGCCCGTTTTCAGATCGACATCGATGTGACCGAACAGCTTGGCACCTATTCAACGGCCATTCAGCAACTGGTCGCAATCGCCCGTGCCGTGTCGCTGAACGCCAAACTGGTGATCATGGACGAGCCGACGTCGTCGCTGGATGCATCGGAAATCGATATCCTCTTCGGCGTCGTGCGCGACTTGAAGACGTCCGGCGTCTCCATCCTGTACGTTTCCCATTTTCTCGATGAGCTGCATCAGATCTGTGACCGGGTAACGGTCATGCGCGACGGTTCGACCGTTGCAACTCACGTGATCGAAGAAAAGAGCAAGCTGGACCTGATCGCAGAGATGCTCGGCCGGGATGTCGAAGAGGTCAAAACCGAAGGGATGACCGAGTTCGGCGGCGCGTCGGCGAAACAGGGCGAGTTGCTGCTTGAGGCGGACAATATCAGCACAGGCCCGCGGCTGAAACGATTCAACGTCGCGCTGCACCGGGGCGAGATTGTCGGCCTTGGCGGGCTGCTCGGCGCCGGGCGCACCGAAGCGGCACGGGCGTTGTTCGGGGTCGACCGGATTAACGAGGGTCGTCTTGCGCTCGAATCCCGCAGCTGGCGGCCGGGCAGTCCGGCCAATGCCATTGCATCTGGAATCGGATTTTTATCCGAAGACCGCAAGGTGGAAGGCATTATTCCCGACATGACCGTGCGGGAAAATCTGACCCTGGCGCTTCTTCCGCGTCTGACCCGATACGGCCAGATCGACCGCATGCGGGAAAAGGAAATCGTTCAAAACTTCATCAAGCGGCTCGGAATCAAAACCGCCGGGATGGAACAACCGATCCGCGAATTGTCGGGAGGCAATCAGCAGAAAGTGCTTCTGGCGAGATGGCTGGCCACCGAACCGGAAATTCTCATTCTGGATGAGCCGACACGCGGTGTGGACGTCGGCGCAAAGCGCGAAATTCAGCTGATCATTCGCGATTTTGTCGACAAAGGCCTGGGTGTCATTCTGATCAGCTCTGAATTTGAGGAACTGGTCGAGGGCGCGAACCGGATCATCGTGCTCAATGAGGGAGAAACGGTGATGGAGCTCGTCAATCCCGGCATAACTGAAAATGCGCTTGTTCACGCGCTGGCGCACGATCACGGAGAGGTCGCGTGATGGACTATGCCGCAAACAGGTTTTCTTTCCCCAAGATCACGCTCAGCCGCCACGGCGGACTGATTGCGCTTACGATCATTCTTCTGTTCAACGTGATTGTGACCCCGAATTTCCTGCAGGCCCAGACGCTCGCGGTCAATATCAGCCAGGTTGCAACCATCGCTATCGTCGCCATGGGCATGACGATGGTGATCGCAACAGGAGGCATCGATCTGTCGGTCGGGGCCGTAATGGCGCTTTCCGGAGCCTTGGCACCGTTGATTTTTCTCTCTGACTTCGGAACCGCCTATCCCACGCTTGGACTTGCCGCTGCGCTGATCATTCCGATTTTTGTGGCGATGATCTGCGGTCTTTTCAACGGCTACATCGTGGCGTTCCTCGGTGTACAGCCAATCATCGCAACACTGATCCTGTTCATTTCCGGCAGAGGGATTGCCCAGGTACTGACGAACGGCAATCTGCAGACATTCAGCAATCCTTCGTTCAGTTACCTGGGCACCGGTAAAATTCTCGGGCTTCCGTTCCAGGGCTGGCTGGCTTTGACGATCGCCCTTATCCTGGCCTGGGTCGTTTCACGGACGGCCTTTGGCCGTTACGTTTTGGCAATCGGCGGCAACGAGCGCGCCGCATTCCTCGCCGGAGGGCCGGTGCGAAAGATCAAGATCGGCGTTTATATGATCTGTTCGGCTCTGGCCGGCCTCGCCGGGCTGATTGTCGTGGCGATCAATTCCGCCTCCGACGCCGCACGAAACGGCAATCTGATGGAGTTGGACGCAATCGCCGCAGCGGTGGTCGGCGGTGCGCTGCTGCAGGGCGGACGGGCTCCGATTTTCGGCGCAATCCTGGGCGCCGTGATTATCCAGCTGGTCAAATACACCCTGCTTGCAAATGGCGTGGAAGACGAATACGCGCTGATCGCCAAGGCCTTGATTATTCTGGCCGCAGTTTACCTGCAGCAGGGACGAAGAGGTAAAAATGTTTGATGCGGACGGTTTCGATCTGAGGAAATATATTTCCCGCAACCCTCAGTCGATCACCGTCTGGGTGGCTCTGCTCGTGCTGATCGTATTCGGCCTGTTGCGCTACGATAATTTCGGCAGCGCTTACAACATCACATCGTTCCTGAACTACAATGCCATGTTCATCATCATCTCGGTGGGCATGTGTTTCGTTATCCTGACCGGCGGCATCGATCTGTCGGTCGGCTCCGTCGCAGCGTTCACGTCAATTGTTGCCGCCTATTTAAGTCCATATGGCATCGAACTCGCCCTGCCCTGCGCGGTTGCAGCCGGGATCGCTTTCGGCGCTTTCAATGCCTTTTGCGTCACGCGGCTCTACATCCCGCCATTCATCGCAACTCTTGCGACGATGATCGGCGCCAAGGGAGGCGCGCTGGTCATCTCCGGGGCCGAAACGATTTCGGTCGACTGGGGCTCCAACTTTACGCAACTCGGGATGGAGAAGGCGTTTAACCTGGTCCCCTGGACAATTGTCATTGTCGCCATTGTGGTTGTGGCATTGTGGGTCGTTCTGGAAAAAACAACGCTCGGGCGCACGGTCCTTGCCGTGGGCGGCGGCGAAGAAGCCTCCGTGATGATGGGATTGAAAGTTGACCATGCCCGGTTCTTTGCCTATGCCCTTTCAGGCGGCTGTGCCGGGCTCGCAGGAGTGTTCCTGGCGTCGGGGTTCGGTGCGGGCCAGCCGCTTGAGGGTGTCGGTTGGGAGCTGTCCGCGATCGCCGCTGTTGTTGTGGGGGGAACGTTGCTGACCGGTGGTCTTGGTTCGATCCCGGCGACAATCGCCGGAGCGCTTCTGTTGGGTCTTGTATTCAACATCCTCAATTTCGAGAATGGCAAAGGCACAATCAGCTTCAGCGCTTATTGGCAGATGGTGATCCGCGGCGCGTTCCTGTTTCTCGTCATCCTGTTTCAGGTGCGCATTATGAACCTGCGGCATCGAAGAGCCTCGCCATGACGAGTAAAATTGCCGCCGTAAAAACACGCTTGTTTCAGGTCCCGCTCAAGGAAGTCCTCGTCGATGCCAGGCATGGGGCCCACCACTTTTTCGAGCTGATAACAGTCACGATTACACTGAGCGACGGCAACGAGGGAACGGGCTACACATATACGGGCGGCAAGGGCGGCCACGCCATCCTGGCAATGCTGGAGCACGACCTTACGCCTTTTCTGATCGGCAGAAGCGCCGAGCCGGTTGAAGACCTTTACGAGGACATGCAGTGGCAGGTGCATTATGTCGGCCGCGGCGGCATCGCCTCTTTCGCAATTTCGGCGGTGGACATTGCACTGTGGGACCTCAGAGGAAAACGCCTTGGTCAGCCCTTGCGACAAATGGCGGGGGGGACGGGACGGGCCTGCCGGGCCTATTGCGGCGGCATCGACCTCAATTTCCCTCTGCCCAGGCTGCTCGAAAGCGTGCGCGGTTACCTCGATGCGGGCTTCAACGGCGTCAAAATAAAAATCGGACAGCCGACACTTGAAGAGGATACTGAACGGATCGCTGCCGTGCGTGATCTGATCGGACCGGATGTCGCCTTCATGGTCGATGCGAATTACGCGATGTCCGTCGATCAGGCGATAGCCGCCGCGCGGGCATTTGAACCCTTTGATCTGCTGTGGTTCGAAGAACCGATCATTCCGGACGATTATGAAGGGTTCGCCAGAATTTCGGAGGCAACCGGGATGCCGCTGGCAATGGGCGAAAATCTGCATACGATCCACGAATTCGATCTGGCTTTCAAACATGCCCGGCTCAGTTATATTCAGCCCGATGCATCGAATTGCGGCGGCATCACCGGCTTTCTGCAAGTCGCCGATCGGGCGGACAGAGCCGGTATCCCGGTCTGTAGCCACGGCATGCAGGAGTTGCATGTCAGTCTCCTGGCAGCCAGACCCGATGCCGGCTGGCTGGAGGTTCATTCGTTTCCAATTGATTCGTACACTAAGCGTCCGCTTACCGTTGAGAACGCCCGCGCCATAGCCCCCGATGAGCCCGGGATTGGCGTCACGTTTGATTGGGATAAACTTGATTCTGAAAACCTTATCGGAAAGTGACCCGTATCATGCCGACAAGAGCGGCCGTCTATCGCGGCAACCGGACCTTCAGCCTTGAACAGAAAGAAACACCGCCACCCGGACCGGGGGAGGCTCAGATCGATGTCGCCTTTTGCGGCATATGCGGCACGGATCTTCATATTTATCTCGGTCACATGGACCAGCGTGTGGGGTTCGAACGCACCATCGGTCATGAGATGTCCGGCATCGTTTCTGCACTCGGCGCAGGCGTGACGGACTTCTCCATCGGACAGCATGTGGTCGTCCGTCCGCTTGATCATTGCGGCAAGTGCCCTGCCTGCAAGGCCGGACATGAACACATTTGTCATAATCTGAAATTTATCGGTATAGACAGCGAAGGTGCGTTTCAGGACAAGTGGAACGTCCCCGCGCACACGTTGCATGCGCTGCCCGATGACCTTGATTTGTCGCACGCAGCCCTGATCGAACCCCTTGCTGTGGCGTGCCATGACGTCAAGCGTGGCCGGGTAACGAAAGGCGAAGATGTTCTTGTCATCGGCGGCGGGCCGATCGGCATGCTGGTGGCGCTCGTTGCACGGAATGCGGGCGGCAATGTCACGATTTCGGAAATTAACGAAAACCGCCTCGCCTATGCTGAAAAACTGGGATTTTCGACCGTCAACCCGGGCACGGTCGATGCCGCGCAAGTCCTGGCTGAACGCATCGGTGACAAAGGCATGGATGTTGTCTTCGAAGTTTCCGGCAGCCAGGCCGGCGTCGACCTGATGACCAGGGTCCCCGGAACCAGGGCCCGCATCGTGATGGTCGCCATCCATGCAACAAAACCGCAAATTGATATGTTCCAGTTTTTCTGGCGTGAGTTGGAACTTGTGGGTGCGCGCGTCTATCGCAAGGAGGATTATGGTCAGGCTATGGCGCTGCTTGCCAAGGGTCTGGTTGACTGTGAGAGTTTTATTACAGATATCCAGCCGCTGGAGTCCATCCAGGGTGCGTTTGAAACTCTCACATCCAATCCCAATGCAATGAAGTCGATGATCAGAATTTCCGGAGAAGCCGCATGAGCGTTTTGAACCTGTTTGATCTGTCCGGAAAAACCGCGCTTGTAACCGGAGCAAGGCGAGGCATCGGCCGGGCCATGGCCGAAGCGCTCGCAGAAGCGGGAGCGGATATTATCGGCGTCAGTGCCAGTATGGACGCCGATGGTGGCGAGGTTGGCGAAACTGTTCGCGCGTCCGGGCGCACCTTCTCAGGCTATGGATGCGATTTTGGCGAACGGGCTGCTGTCCATGAGTTCGTAGAACAGGTCGTCAGGGATCACCCTTCCATCGACATTCTGATCAATAACGCCGGGACAATTAAGCGCAAGCCGGCCGCAGAGCACGAAGATGCGCTCTGGGATGCAGTCATCGAGATCAATCTTTCGGCACAGTTCGTTTTAACCCGCGAAATCGGCAAGACGATGGTTGCGCGGAGAAACGGCAAGATCATTTTCACCGCTTCTCTCCTGACCTTCCAGGGTGGCATCACTGTGCCCGGTTACGCGGCCTCCAAAGGCGGGATCGGGCAATTGACGAAAGCCTTCGCCAATGAGTGGGCCCCGCACGGTGTCAATGTCAACGCCATCGCGCCGGGTTACATTGCAACGGACAATACCGAAGCACTGCAGAAAGATCAGATCCGGTCCAAAGCGATTCTGGAACGCATTCCGGCGGGCCGCTGGGGCGAGCCGTCCGATTTTGCCGGTGCCGCCGTCTATCTCGCATCGTCAGCCGCCGATTACGTTCACGGCACAATTCTGACTGTGGACGGCGGATGGATGGGACGCTGACCCAAACCGGAGCTTCACGCGGTTTACGCATCCGGTGGACGGAACCGCCTCACCGGCAGCCGCATACCGGGCTTTTCAATTGGGGTTGTGAAAGACGGCCGGACCTATTTCACAGTGAGGCAGGCACAGGGTGATTCCTGACTGACTTTTGCCGAAACACTGCCAAGCAGCAGACTGGCAATTCCGCCCAATCCCCGGCGCCCCATCACAATCAGATCGGCGTCGACTTTCTTGGCGCCCTTCAGAATCTCGTCGGCCGGATAAGCATTTCCGATGATGGTGCCTTCCGGCGAACATCCCTGACGTTTGGCCTGCTCAACGGCAGCATCCATGACCTTCTTGCCCGCCGCCTCTATCTTCTCTTCGCTGGGCTCGATGCTGACAGCCCCGGACCCGACCGCCAGTGCAACCGTTTCCAGTTGCGGCGAGTGAACAAGATACAGTTTTGACTCATATTTTTGTGCGATATCGCAAGCAGTCGCCAAGGCGTGATTGGATTGCTCAGATCCGTCGACTGCCACCAGGATGTTTGCAAACATGGCCGCTCCCTTCAACGTGTTTCGCATGAATTATAGGGCAGGTTTCGAGTGGACAGGTTGACTTGAATCAACCGGTTTTCCGGCCCTTAATGAGCGGAATCCGGATAACGGCTTCGATCCCTCGCGACCGCTTGTACCTTGGTGCAATACCGTCACAGGACCATTCTTGGGATAGTTCGGCTATCGGGCCCGCGCATGCGAGCCGCGACCCGTTTTGGGACAAGTGCAGGGAGGAAGCACATGCGCCGATTATTGATGACAGCCACTGTCAGCATACTGGCAATCAGCGTCACGCAAGCCGCAGATGTAACCGAGGAAGACCTCGCGAACGATCAGGCGAATACATCGCAGATCGTCACCAACGGCATGGGGCGCGATCTTCAACGCTACAGCCCGCTGACGACCCTGAACAAGGACAATGTCAAAAATCTTTTGCCCGCGTGGGCATTTTCGCTGGGGGGCGAAAAGCAACGGGGACAGGAAACGCAACCACTGATCCATGACGGCGTCATGTATATAACCGGCTCCTATTCCCGGCTCTATGCGATCGATGCCAAAACCGGCAAGGAAATCTGGCAGTACGACGCACGTCTGCCGGAGGGTATCCTGCCCTGCTGTGACGTCGTCAACCGTGGTGCGGCGTTATACGGCGACAAGATTTTCTTTGGCACTCTGGATGCCCGCATTGTCGCGCTCGACAAGAAAACCGGCGACGTTGTCTGGCGCAAAAAGATTGCCGACTACAAGGCCGGCTATTCCTATACGGCAGCACCGCTGATCGTGAACGGCCTGATCATTACCGGGAACTCCGGTGGTGAATTCGGCATCGTCGGCGAAGTTCAAGCACGGGATGCCAACACGGGCGAACTTGTCTGGACCCGGCCCGTCGTCGAAGGGCACATGGGCACTTATAAGGGCGAAGAAAGCACCATGACCGGCACGCTGAACGCGACCTGGCCGGGCGATATGTGGAAGACCGGCGGTGCAGCAACCTGGCTTGGCGGCTCTTATGATGCAGACACCGATACGCTCGTGTTCGGAACCGGCAACCCGGCTCCCTGGAACAGCTGGCTGCGGAATGCCGGCAAACCGTTGCCGGATAATTCCGGTGACAATCTCTATGCCGCTTCCCGGCTTGGCATCAATCCGGAAAACGGCGAGATCAAGTGGCATTTCCAGACCACCCCGCGTGAAGGATGGGATTATGACGGCGTCAACGAAGTGATCGCCTACACGGACCGCCAAGGCAACAAACGCTTCGCAACAGCTGACCGGAACGGCTATTTCTATGTGCTGAACCGCGAGGACGGCGCATTCGTCAGCGCCTATCCGTTCGTGAAGAATATCAGCTGGGCGGAAGGCATTGATGAAAATGGACGTCCCATTTTCAACGAGCAGAACCGGCCCGGCGATCCGTCGGCTGCTGCTGACGGCAAAAAGGGTGAAACGGTGTTCTCCGTTCCTTCTTTCCTTGGCGGCAAAAACTGGATGCCGATGGCCTTCAGTCAGAAAACCGGTAATTTCTATGTGCCGTCGAATGAATGGGGCATGGATATCTGGAACGAGCCGATCACCTATAAGAAGGGTGCGGCCTATCTTGGTTCTGGCTTCACCATCAAGCCGCTGTTCGAAGACTATATCGGTTCGCTCAAGGCGATCGATCCGGACACAGGCGACATCAAGTGGGAATATAAAAACGAAGCTCCGCTCTGGGGTGGGGTGATGACCACTGCCGGCGGTCTCGTCTTTACCGGGACACCGGAAGGCGAACTGATGGCGTTCGACGATGAGACCGGCGAGGTTTTGTGGTCGTTCCAGACCGGGTCGGGCATTGTCGGCCAGCCGGTGACCTGGGAACAGGACGGCGAACAATATGTCTCGGTCATTTCCGGCTGGGGCGGTGCGGTTCCGCTTTGGGGCGGCGAAGTCGCCAAGAAGGTCAACTACCTCAATCAGGGCGGCACGTTATGGACATTCCGGCTGCCGGAACAGTTGGCTTCGGCAAACTGATCGGCACGTCCCTGCCCGACCGGGCAACACCGGAATTTGCCTGAGGAAAACGCGCGCAGTCCGCTGTGCGCGTTTTTTTATACTGACTTTCCCAATTGCTGTGCGTGTGAGTAGCCCGAAAATGACAGACTGGCCATCCCTTGAAAATCAGCCCGACCCGACGATGGGGTCAAACCGGCTTGCATCTTTCAGTATCGGCGGAGATACTGACCCGGCGCCGCAAGAAGCGCAAAACCGGGAGGAGATGCAGACCGTGAAGTGCCAGCGCACGACCTATTCGTGTGGCATTGTTGTCGTCAACGGAAGCGATGTAACCGCCGATGAGTTTGCCAGGGATCTGGCTCAGGCAGCGGCGGAGACCAGGACGGCCCTTGCATATATTTTCTTTTCACAAGATGTTTTTGAACCCCAGGCGCTGACCCTGGCTATCGCCGAGCACGCTCCTGGCCTCAATTATGCCGGGTGCTCGACTGCGGGCGAAATCACGCCGGCGGGCTATTGCGAGGGTCAAATCGTCGCGTTCCTGCTTCCCAAGGATCAGTTCGCGTCCTCAAGTGCGATGTTCGAGAATCTGTCGACCTGCTCGATGGACGATGTCGTAACCCGCTTGAGCGCTATGCGCCGGGATATGGAAAATGATCTTTCCGAAGATGGATCGCAAATATTCGGTGTGCTTCTGATCGACGGCCTGTCGCGGGCCGAGGAAGCGTTTACCTCTGCTCTTTACTGGAGCCTTGACAATATCCCGCTGATTGGCGGCTCGTCGGGCGATAATCTGCGCTTCCAGAACACCAAGCTGATCATGAACGGCGAGGTAAAGAGCGACACTGCCATCGTCATATTTGTTCGCAGCAAAGTGCCGTTCCGGGTTTTCAAGACGGATAATTTTGTTCCGACCGACCAGAAGCTTGTTGTCACTGCCTCAGATCCCGACAACCGCACCGTGCGGGAACTCAATGCCGAACCGGCCGCCAAAGCCTACGCGGAGGCGATCGGCATTGATCCTGAGTCGCTGGGGCCGATGAGTTTTGCCTCTCATCCGGTCGTCGTCCGCATCGGTGGCGACTTTTACTGCCGATCCATTCAGAAGCTCAATCCCGATGGGTCGCTCTCCTTCTTCTGCGCAATCGACAACGGTATCGTCCTGACCATCGCCCAGCCCAAGGGTATGGTGGAATCCACAAACGAAACCTTGCGCGAAATCGAAGAGGAACTGGGCGGGATAGACGTGCTTCTGGGCTTTGATTGTGTCCTCAGGCGGCTTGATGCGCAAAACCGGCAGAGTTTTCATGCCCTGACGCAGCTTTATCGAAAACACCGCGTTTCGGGATTCTGCACCTATGGCGAACAGTTTCGTTCCATGCATTTGAACCAGACGCTGACAGGCATCGCCTTTGGCCAAGGCCCTGACAGGCTCGCAGGATAAGTGTCGATGGCACAGACCGAAGTTGAGAAGCTGAAAAAAATCAACACCGCTCTGATGGAGCAGGTCGAGCGGTCGATGGATCAGCAGGGCAATGCTTTTTCTCTCTTCCAAACGGCTATCGGGCTTGAAAAACAGGTCCGGCTTCGGACCGATGAACTGGCGATGACCCTTCGCCGCCTGGAACAGTCCAACCGCGCGCTGAAATCGGCCAAGAACGCCGCCGAACAGGCCAATATTTCAAAGACCCGCTTTCTGGCCGCAGCCAGCCACGACGTCCTGCAGCCGCTTAACGCGGCAAGCCTGTCCCTGTCGCTCCTGACGGACCTGCAGACAACGGAACAGGGCAAGGCGCTTGCGCATCAGGTCGAGAAGTCACTGACGACAATGGACGAGCTCCTGAAAACGCTGCTCGATATCTCCAAGCTCGACAGCGGCATCATGAAACCGGAAATTGTCGACGTTTCCCTTGATCGCCTGTTCGACAGCCTGAAAACGGACATGGAGCCGATTGCCGCCCAGAGCGGCCTCGAAGTCCGTTTCCGCCGCTCCGGCCTCTTCGTGCGCAGCGACAAGATGATGCTCCGCCGGATCCTGCAGAACCTTATCGGTAACGCGATCCGCTATACCGACAATGGCGGGGTGATCGTGGGAACACGACAGCGGGACCGGATGGTCCAGATCGACATTGTCGACACCGGCATCGGTATTCCCGAAGACGAGATCGAGGCCGTTTTCGAAGAATTCTACCGGGGGTCACAGGTCCATGCATCGGGCAGACGGCAGCAGGGCGGCCTCGGTCTGGGCCTCTCTATTGTGCAGCGCATGGTTTCCACTCTGGGTCATCAGCTCGAGGTGAAATCGATTCCGGGGCGCGGTTCGTCTTTCAGGTTGCGCATTCCGGTCGGCCGGCAGCCCGATCTGGAAGAACATCGCGCCGTTTCATCGTCTCGAGGCGGACCGGTGAGCAGCCTTCATCAGGCAAATGTGCTTGTTGTGGAGAACGATATCCCGGTTGTCGAGGCGATGATATCCTTACTTGAAAGCTGGCGCTGCAGTGTCCGGACAGCGTTTGGAGGCGACGATATCGACGCCCTTTTGTCGGACCGCTTATGGAAACCCGATATTGTTCTGGCCGATCTCCATCTGGACAGCGACACCCGGGGCACCGCTGTTGTTGAGGCTGTTCGGAACAGCTGCGGATGGGATGTTCCCGCCGTCATCATTACAGCCGCACCGTCGGACGATCTCGCTGCGGTTCTTGCAAAGTCCGATATTGAACTGATGCTCAAACCGGTCAAGCCGGCCGAACTCCGGGCGCTGATGGCGCATCTTCTGGCGGATTGACCGCCAACCCGCCGCAACTGCTATCTTTTATCCGGATCAAGCAGATCGGATGCATCAAGCTGTGAGACTTCAATGACGGCGCGGGTCCGGTTATAGACCTTGAGCTTGCGCAGAATCTCCGACACATGCGCCTTGACGGTCGTCATGCCGACATTCAGTTCATAAGCGATCTGTTTGTTGAGCAGACCTTCGCGCATCATCTGCAAGACCCGCAACTGTTGCGGTGTCAGCGTCGACAGTCGGGCAATCATTTCCTTGCGCTTCAGATCTTCGACCGTTTGAGGCGCCGGGGAATAGGTGTCCGGAACATAGATCTCGCCCTCCATTATGGTTTGGATGGCTGAAGCCAGGTCACCTTTTTTGGTCGACTTGGGAATAAATCCGGCGACCCCGTAAGAGAGCGCCTCGCCGATGACACGAGAATCATCATGTCCTGAGACCACGACCACCGGCAGGCGGGGGAAAAGTCCCCTGATTTTCATCAGTCCGTCAAAACCACCGGCATCCGGAATATTCAAATCCAGCAGAACCAGATCAAGATTGTCTTCGCTGTTCAGGATCTCAATTGCATTTGCCAGACTGGTCGCATCGAATGTTTCCACATCCGGATAAACGACCTTCAGCGCACTGAGCATCGCTTCGCTGAAAAGCGGATGATCGTCAACGATCAATACACGAGATACGTTTCCCATCGGGTTCGTACTACCAATTTTCTTGTTTTGTTGCCCACCGGCGTCCCTGCGCACCGGTTTCCTCCATCAGGCTTATTGATAATGAAGTGGCAAGTTTGAACCCATTGTCAATAGCTCGGGGTTTTTCGATATCCGGCGCAGCCGGAAAGTGCATTATAGTTGCGCGCTTGACGTGTCAGCCCAATTCAAGGCATGTCACCTTCATGACAGCTTTGCTAAGGGTGTGAACTCATAAGTGGACTTGAAAGGACGGGCAAACGGCAAGAAGCCGGAAGGACGGATGTGAAAAGCGGGCTTGGTGCCCGGTTGAACGGCCGACGCAACCGATTGAAGCCGTTTGCCCGTCCTTTCAAGTCCACTTATGAGTTCACACCCTAATTCGGAGTCCGCATGAACGATATCTGGCAAGGCGCCTACGAGGCGTTTGTGCTCCTTTTTACGCTGGACCGGGATCTTTATGAAATCATCCTGCGCTCGCTCTATGTCACGCTGTCGTCTGTCGTCATTGCTTCGGCTATCGGCCTGCCGCTTGGCGCGTGGTTGGCCGTCAAACGTTTTCGTCACCGGCGCGCAACCATTGCTCTGCTGAATTCGCTTATGGGCCTGCCACCGGTCGTGGTCGGCCTGATCGTCTATATTCTGCTGTCCCGGTCCGGCCCTTTCGGCGTTCTGGACCTGCTCTTTACGACGACGGCGATGATCATAGCCCAGGTCATCATCATCACACCGCTGATCGCCTCCATCGCTCACCAGGCGATCCGAGATCTGTGGTCGATCTATCATGATCTGCTGATCTCAATGAATACCAGTAAATGGCAGCGGATGAACGCACTGATCTGGGATTCGCGACGGTCGCTGCTGACAGCATCCCTCGCCGGCTTTGGCCGGGGTATCGGCGAGGTTGGCGCAATTATGATTGTCGGCGGCAATATCGACCATTTGACACGGGTTCTGACGACTGCGATTGCGCTTGAAACCGGCAAAGGCGACTTTGCGCTGGCGTTGGCACTGGGCTTTGTGCTGATCACGCTCGCAATCGCCGTCAATATGCTGATCCACAATATCTCCCGTACGGAGCAGGCCAGCACATGGTGAGCGCACGCATATCGGCCGATGCCTGCGACAGCGTCGATCGCACGGGCACAATCCTGCCTCTGACGCTGGACAATGCCTCGGTCGTAAAAAAAGGCAAGCGCATTGTCGGTCCGATAACAACGGAAATCGGCCAAACCGGCTGCACCATCGTGATGGGCCCCAACGGGGCCGGCAAGTCGACCCTGCTGCGGCTGATGCACGGACTGGAGCAGCCCAAACAAGGAACTGTCCGTTGGCGGTCGCCTGACAGGGAAGCCCGTCATAAGCAGGCCTTTGTGTTTCAGGCGCCGGTGGTGATGCGACGCACGGTGCTCGAGAATATCGCCTATCCGAAAATGATTTTCGGCGCGTCACGGAAAGAGGCTCAGGACGAGGCCGCCCGCTGGTGCGAAAAAGTCGGCCTCGGGCAGGCCTGCGACAGGGAGGCCCACGTTCTTTCCGGCGGCGAGAAACAGAAACTTGCCATCGCAAGGGCCCTGATCGTCGAGCCTGATGTGTTGTTTCTCGATGAGCCGACAACCAATCTTGACGGGCGTGCGACCCGGGAGATTGAGGCCATTCTTAAGGATGCGCTGAAACGGGGCACGCGTCTGATCATGGCTACCCACGACATGGGGCAGGCCAGACGGCTTGGAACGGACATTATGTTTCTTTATCGTGGCACCCTGCATGAAACCGGATCGATCGACCGTTTTTTCGATCACACAACAACACAGGAAGCGCGTGCTTTCCTGAATGGAGACATTGTGGAATGACACTTGTGAGAATTTACGTATCGCTGCTCATTGGCTTTATCCTGGCCGGCAGTGCGACAGCTGCGGATATAAAGCTGGCCGTCACAACCTCCTTTAACAACTCCGGCCTGTCGGACATTCTGCTGCCTGAGATCAAGAAGGATCTCGGTCTTGACGTCCGGCTGCTGGTGGTTGGCACCGGCCAGGCGTTGAGACTGGGCCGAGCCGGAGATGTCGATGCGATTCTCGTGCATTCCAAGGCGGCAGAAGAGAAATTTGTCGAAGAAGGCTACGGAACCCATCGCCGCGAGATCATGTATAACGATTTTGTCTTCATCGGACCAGGCGACGATCCGGCCAATATTGCTCAGGCAAAGACAGCAGCCGAGGCTCTGGCGGCAATCGAGAACGCCAAAGCGACCTTCGTCAGCCGCGGCGATGACAGCGGCACCAACCGCAAGGAAATCGCGCTTTGGAAAACGGCAGGGCTCGACCCGGAGAGTTTCGATGCCGGGTGGTATCGCGCTGCAGGCGCCGGTATGGGAGCGACCCTGAATACCGCCAGCGGCATGAACGGTTACGTTCTGTCCGACCGGGCGAGCTGGCTGAAGTTCGGCAACAAGGGCGACCTGAAACTTCTCATGTCCGGTGACCCGGTCCTGTTCAATCAGTATGCATATCTGCCGGTCAGTCCGGACAAACATCCCCATGTGCAACAGGAACGTGCCGGTAGGCTCGAAGCATGGCTTGTCAGCCCCAAGGGGCAAAAGATGATCGGTGCGTACACCATTGACGGAGAAACGCTTTTCACCCCCAATGCCAACGTCCAACAGATAAATTAGAGCGTGTCTTGTTTTTGTTGGATCATTTGATGGCGGAAAATCGATTCACTCGGCAAGGCGCGGTCCGACGCGCAATCCAGCGCATCGGGCACGGGGCGCCACGATGTTCGATGGGTCGATTTTCCCGCCCGACAAAGGACAAGCGTGTTGGTATACACTGCCAAAAGGGCCGGGCCTTTAAAGATGGCCCCGGTCAAATAAATCAGGATAAACAAGATACGGTCTAATGAACAGCAATCGCCCAAAAAACCGAAGAGAACGCCGGGCCGCCGAAGCGCGGGGGGAAATGACCGCCAACCGGTTCGTCGCCGTCGCAGATAAATTCATCGATGTTGCCAATCGGGAGAACCAGACCGTCAACGCGACCGACCTGCACAGGGCCTTCCTCTATGCCGCATCGCGATATAATGCCCATGTTGCGAAGAACGTCCTAAATGTCGACGAACACGAAACGTTCGTCGAAGAGATGACCAAGATCTATCAGGAAATGTTACGGAACCACCTCGCGGATCCAAGTGTTTGATCCCAGCGCTCCTCCGACATCAGGAGGTCCGATCAAGCATCAGCCTTTTGCGTAGCGAGACTCTCGGCGCCGGCTCTTCCTCTTCTACTGGCTCAAGATCGGCCTGATTGTCTGATGGCGCCTCAGCGTCGGTGATATGCCTGTTCGACAGCTCATCAGCGTCCGAAGCCCCGGCTTGTTCATCAGGTCCCTCACCCGAATCCACCTCTTCCGCATCGACAACTGCTTCGGGCTCAGAGGCTAAATGCACGTCTTTTTTGTCCTCCGGCATCTCCCGCTCTTCCTTCAAATACCCCCTGCCCGCCTGCCAGGCGGATTTGAAGGTTTTCAGGATCAGGTCGGGACTGCCGAAATCATCGTCATAATCAACCAGACCGTCGACATTGGCGAGAACCGGATTCGACCGCCACAGCACGCCGAGCGCCTTCCTCTTCAGAAGATCCGGAACACCTTCCTTCATAAAAACGGTGAAATCGCTGTCCGCTGTCAGGCTCTCAAGATCGACCGCTTCGGCGGCCTCGCGGTTTGCTTTCAGGACCTCTGCACGCTCCGCTTCGGCATCCGTATGTGTGTCATTATCCTGAGCGGAGGCGGCAGGCTGCTCCGCCTGCCCGTCGCGTTCTTGAGCAACAGCCAGTTTCCGCCGCGACCAGCGGGACAAAAGGCCCTCTTCTTTATCGGTGTCGCTCATCTCTTTGTCAGCCGTTTCTTCGCCGGCAATCAGTGTATCACTGCCGCGTATGGGGCGTGAAGATCGGTGTTTTGCCGAACTTCAGCTCTTCGGTATCGATGCGGTCGCGCCTGCGTTTTTTGAAGGTTTCTTCCACATGATGTTCTTCGACGAAGGCCTGGATCAGAGCTGCCACACCGTCTGGCATCGCAACTTTTTCGATAATATCGTCGCCCGCATCGTGAAAGTCCTGTGCATCATAGGATGATGCCGTGACGAATTTCGCATCATAGGGAAACTGGGACACCGGATCGTCATTTTCCTGAAGAACCACATAGAGTTCAGGTTCGGGTAACATCAGATTGAGTCGCAGTGCTTCCGTTTCCTTGCGGTGCAGGGTCAGGAGGAGCGTTGCCGCATGATACCGTACGCATGTCTCATCCCGCGACATCTCGCGCCAGTTGGCCTTTTCGTCAGCGTTCATAAACACGGCCACAGGCTTCCAGATCCAATCCGCCCAGGGATGCGCAGAGGGTCGTTTTTCGACGATAATACCAAGCGGGATGGCGACCTCCCGCTGTTCGACGATGCTCAAATCTGTCCTCCCGTTCGGCCCCATTTGGAGATTGGCGCCATCTTATCAGTCGCGCATACAGCAGCAAGCATACTTTCGAGTTATTCTAATCCCGTGCTATCTAGGGCATTCTGACAAAAAGAAAACGCAAGGGGCGGCCAACGTCCCCGCCACGGGAAGGAAATGTGAATGTCTCAGGCCAAGTCGACCTGCCTTATCTGCAACTGCGAAAAAACGATGCTGCTGGATGCGAAAACGCTGTCCAAGGCGCTGGGCGGACCGGTTGAAACGCTTCACACCCACCTGTGCCGGACTGAGCTCGCCGCCTTTGAAGAATCGCTGGCAACAGGGGAACCGGTCCTGGTTGCCTGCACCCAGGAGGCCCCGCTGTTCCAGGAAGTCGCCGAAGAAATCGGCGCCGGCGACCGTGTGCAATTCGTCAATATCCGCGAAAATGCCGGCTGGTCGGATGAGGGCAACAAGGCCGGCGCAAAAATTGCGGCTCTTTTGAAAACCGCAAATCATCCGACGCAACCCGCGCGACTGAAGTCCATCCAGTCCGACGGCATGTGCCTCATCTATGGCTCGGGCCAGCAGGCGCTCGACATTGCAAAGCTCGCTGCGAGCCGCCTCTCAGTGACGCTGCTTTTGTCCGATGACACCGACATCCTTCTGCCGCCCATGCTCGACTTTCCAATCTACCGGGGCGATATCACGACAGTCGGGGGCTCCTTCGGCGCATTTTCCGTCACCGTCGATCACTATGCGCCGCTGATGCCATCCTCCCGCAACGGGCTTAATTTTCTTATGGCACGGGACGGCGCAACGTCGGAGTGCAGCCTGATATTGGACATGTCCGGCAAGACGCCTCTCGTCACCGGCCATGAAAAACGCGACGGTTACAGCCGGGTTGACCCGGGCGATCCGGCAGCCGCGCTCAGGGCAGTGCTTGAGTTGTCGGAGATGGTCGGCGCCTTCGAAAAGCCAATCTATGTCGACTATGACGGCGACATCTGCGCCCACTCCCGATCGAAACAGCCCGGCTGCTCCAAATGCCTTGATGTGTGTCCGGCCGGCGCCATAACCGACGCCGGGGACCTGGTGGCGGTCGATAGCAGCATTTGCGGCGGGTGCGGCTCCTGCCATGCTGTCTGTCCGACCGGTGCACTCGATTACCGATATCCCACACGCACGGACATGATTGGCAAAGCGCAGGCGCTTTTATCGGCGTTTGCGGACGCCGGCGGCACGGACCCTTCACTTCTTGTCCATGACGAACGCCACGGCGTGGAGATGATTTCCGCAGTCGCCCGCTATGGCAAAGGCCTGCCGGCCGCACTGCTGCCGGTCAGCAGCCATGCGGTTACTTCTTTCGGCCACGTCGAACTGCTGGCACTTCTTGCCGGCGGCGCGCAGACGGTCAGCCTGATCGCCGATCCGGCAAATGCGGATGAACTGGACGGCCTCAAAGCCGAAGCAACCCTTGCCAATCACATCGCTATGTCACTTGGCTTTGGCAGTCGGGACCGCATCAAGGTCATCGCCGAGCACGACCCGGACGTCGTAGAAGCGGTGCTCTGGTCCGCAGGTCCGGGCGAGAAAGTGCCGGCAAGTGCGTTCTCCGTTCAGGGCGGTAAACGGGATGTCGCCCGGCTTGTCCTGACCAAGCTGAACGAAAGCTCTCCTGCACCGGTTGAGATGATCGAACTTCCCGATGGTGCCCCATACGGTTCAATTGAGATCGATCAGGCCGCCTGCACGCTCTGCATGTCCTGCACATCCGCCTGCCCGACCGGCGCAATGATGGATACGCCGGGCGAACCGAAGCTCCGCTTCACCGAGAGTGCCTGTGTGCAGTGTTCGCTCTGCATCAACACCTGCCCCGAAAACGCCTTGTCCACCAACCCGCGCCTCAACCTGACCCCGGCCGTAATGCAGCCGATCACGCTTTACGAAGAAGAGCCTTTTCACTGCATTGTCTGCGACAAGCCTTTTGCCACCCGCTCAACCATTGATCGCATCAAATCGCAACTGGCGGGGAAACATACGATGTTCGACAATACCGAGCGTGCCCGCCTGATCGAGATGTGCGACACGTGCCGCATCGAAGCCCAGGCCAACAGCGCCAATGATCCCTTTGCTGTGTCCGAGCGCCCCAGGGTCAGAACCACGGAAGACTATCTGGCCGCCGAAAAAGGTGCGCCGACACCGGATGATTTCCTCATTGATGATTAAGTGCATGGCCGATATTCAGCGGACATAGAGCGATTGAAAGAAACCCCAATGAGTCTATCCGAACCGGCGCCGACCAGGGTCGTTGGCGAAGCTTTCGCGCCAGAGGGTGTCCGGCTTTACGCAATCGGCGATGTGCACGGATGTCTGGATCAGCTGAAGTCTCTGCATACAATTATCAAAGATGATCTCGCGCTTAGACCCGTTCCGGCTTACCGGATCATTTACCTTGGCGATTATGTCGATCGCGGTCCGGATTCAAACGGTTGTATTCAGTTCCTGATCGATACAATGGCCGCCGATCCCAACATTATCTGTCTGAAAGGCAATCATGAGGATAAGCTGCTTGCGTTTCTGGCCGATCCGCTCCGTGTTTCGGAGTCTTTTCTGACATATGGCGGCAATGAGCTTTCCTTGTCCTATGGCGTAACGCCTGCGTCACTCATCGCCGCGGATGATGACATGCTTCGCTTTCGCGATCGCCTGAACGCTGCGATTCCCGACGAACATCTGTCATTTATGCGCGGCCTGCCGACAGCGCACAGCGCCGGCGACTATATGTTCGTTCATGCCGGTGTCAGACCCGGAATCGCGCTTGACGAGCAAACAGATCGCGACCTGATGTGGATAAGGTTCGAGTTCCTGGAATATCTGAAGCCTTTCAGCAGGGTCATCGTTCACGGCCATACCCCCGACCTTGAACCCGAGGTCAAACTGAACCGTATCAATATCGACACGCTGGCCTACGACACCGGCAATCTCACCTGTGTCGTGCTGGAACGCCGAAAACATCTGTTTTTGTCGACCGGCGCCCAACGCCGCTGATCAATGGCGCATGTTCAGACTGCCTGCGGTGTTCTGACACAAGGATGACGGATGAAATTCGTCACCCTCCGCTGCATAATGACGAGGCACCGTTGTGACCTTTCTTTGCTGCAAAGGGGAATGATCAATGATGGCCGCGTGCAAAGTGACAGCGACAGACCTTCCCTCGGACAGTCTTCTGCATGACCGTGTTTCATCGCGAGATTTTCTCGACTGCTATCGCGTCCCGTCCGATCTGCCTCCACGGGAGGCCGCTGACATCATTACTAATTTTCCGGGATGGGCACGATTTCTGTTGCAGATCCGACGGCTCCTGACCGCCCCGTTCGGCCTCTCAAATGACGGCCCGGATGCGGAGGACAAAGTCGGTATCTTCCCGGTCGAGATCGAAACCGGCCGCGAGCTGATCGCGGGTTTTAATGACAAGCATCTGGATTTCCGCGTATCCGTTCTGGCTGCCGACGGCCAGGTGCATCTGGCCACCTGGGTGCATCCCCACAATATTGGCGGTCATCTTTATCTGGGCGCCATTCTGCCGTTTCACATCCTGATTGCCAGGGATACTCTGGCCCGGGTGCATCAGCGCGGCAGAAACGCTTTGTGAAACTCAGCTACCCTGGATTCTGCGCCCGGCACAGACCTTCGGCGCGCTGGCGGAACTGGGCATATTGGGCGTCGTTGATAATGCCGTCCGCTTTCATCTTGTCGACGTCGCCGACCCGCTGCTGGAGACAGGCCGCAAGAGCCCCGTTTTCATTTTCAACCTGCGGGATGCCCGCGGAAATCGGAATGGCCGGTGAGGACCCCGCAAAAAGCTGTTCAAAATCAGAACCCCAGTTGAGATAGAGAATAGCGCCGAAACCGATCGCAAGAGCGAGCGCGATCAGCCTTGCAAAAATCGTGTCGGCAAAACTCTTTGATGTTGCGGCCGCCATTTTTTCTCTCTCTCCCCTCGTTTTCAGTCCCGCCTCAGCGGCAAATTCGTCAACAGATTCTGCGGTTTGAACGCCAGCTTCCAGTCATCGTCCATCGCCACACCAATATATACCGGTTTTCCACGCATGCTGTCCATAATGCCGGTCTGGTCAAGAAACTCCATTCGATAAAGCGCCAGGATCTTGTAAGCTTCGCTTTCCTCGAGTGTCTCGCCATTGTAGAGAGCGTTCAGGATTTTTGTAGAGCTGGCATCACAGCCAATGTGCCAGGACCAGCGCTCATCGCGAATCGCTTTCACCGCCTGAACCTGGGTTCGGATGTGCAAAAAGTGCTCGATCCAGGTCTGGATCACACGGCCAAGCGCGTCCGGCGCGGCCTGTGTGAAACGGAAGTCGATGGCCAGATCGAACCGGTCGGACCGCTGCCAGTAAATCTCCTTGTTTTCATCCGACATGACATCAAGCGCGACACCGCGCGCAGGCGTTCCGGCTTCCGCCAGCAATTCGCCCAGACCACCAAGATCGTTGTTTTCCGCTCGCGATCGGACGATCTCATCATCTGCCAGCATTAATTGCTCTTCACCGGCAGTGACCGCCTGCTTGCGAAAAAACAGTTCCGCCGCCCTAAGCCGCACCGGATCGTCGGTTTCAGCCAGAATGCTGCGCAATATCAGATGCACCATCTGATCGATAAACATCGGCGGCGTTGCGATCCCTTCCCCGCCGAACAATGCAAGATAGGCTGCTTCGATCGTGCCGTGGCGAAGCAGGTGATCGCGGAAACTGAGAATGATCCGATAATTTTCCCTCGCATCCTGATCGACAATTGCCGTGAGCTCCGTTTCTAAGACCTCCGCGAACGGATCCGCCATCAGCTTTTCGAACAGGGCATGCTCTGCCGGGCAGGAATCGTCCACCGGATGGATCTCCGGCCGCGTATAATAGGCCCTGAGGTAATCCGGCGTGACAGTTAGCCAGCCGTTCTGGTCCCGCGCCACAAGATGCAGCCCCGCGGACTTCCAAAAATCCATTACTCGTCCTCAATAACATCCCAGACACGGGTATGGGGTTTTTCGCCGGGTGCGTCAACGATCCGGAATTCCTCGCGGATTTCGCCCGCATCGTCGAAAAAGCGGCGTACGGTGAACACCGAATTGACCGGCACGTCCTCGCAGAGCTTCATCACAAAGTCGATCTCTGCCGCGGCAACCGGTCGTGCCTCTTCGACGGACGGTGCGCCAAACCGCTCCACGAAATGGCGTGCAAGCGCTTTGGTAAGAGCCTCCAGATCCTCCAGCTCCAGCAAAACAACCTGGGTGAATGTCGCATGGCCGAAACTTTCAAGTGAGAAAAATCCGTTGCTGAATGCCTGTTTCCATTTGCCTTGCAGCTCATCTTCGCTCACATCGGAGAAGGAAAAGCCGCCGGACACCGCCCATTCATCCGACCCGGCCGGTTGCGGGAACACATGTGTGTCGGACTGATCGAAATGAATGGTTTTCAGAAACTTCAACGATCCGTGTCCTTCTTTGACCGCAGGATCCTGAGGGCATCCAGCGTGTTGAAAACACTGGTTTCCGTCCCCTGTTTCAGCAGCGCGTTGCCAATTTCATCGAGCCCTAAAATCGTTGCGGACTCCGCTTGCGGCAACCCGCCCGTCAGCGGATCTTTTTCAGAGCGCCGACCCCACCACTGTTCGTGGATCGGCTTAAACCCCTCCTCAGACCAGTTGTGAATCACATTCACAAGATGCCGGGACGCCGCCTCGAGCAAACCGGTTCTGTTCAGTGCGCTGCAGCCTTCTTCCCAGAGGTTGGTCCGCTGCGCATTTTCCCCCGGATTGTCATCGCGATCACCGGGGCGGATGCGCACGGACAGCCACAAAACCATCCAGTCCGGCACTCCGTCCGTTTCGGAGCCGGACAGCGTCAAGTCAAGGTGACCGACGTCGGCCTCGTTCGCCAGCAGAATGGACGGCCACTGATACATGACCGACACTTCCGGCGGCGCGAGCGCTCCGATCGCGTCTCCAATGGCGACCATGGCGACGTAGAGAATTTCCGGGCACCGTTTCCGTGGAACGTCAGGCTCAAGCACCAGGGCAAAGCGAAGCGTATCGGGATCGTCGGACCAGATAAGATCGCCCGCCCCCAAGCGTCCGTCCCCAACTCTGGTTCTGACCCAGTTTGAGAGGTTTTTGTCAGCCGCCAGCTTGTGTCCGGTCAGGAGCGGCGGAAATGTCGGCGCCGGGTTACGCATCGAAGACAGCAAGCCCGGGCTCAGGAGCCATCAAGGGAAATCTCACCGTTCACGACGTGGTTGAGCGTGGTGCCGTCCGCTGTCAGAACCATCTTCACTTTCAGGCTGGACTGACCCGACAGATTGCTCTCCCGCACAATACGTTCAATCTCCTGCTGGGACGTTACCCCGACCTGCTTGAGAAACTTGCGCATCGACATGTTGAATTCGTCACTCATAAAAGCCTCGCTTGTCTTGCTGAAGGCGTTTCAGTCCAGACGAACGGAGTTGTTCGGTGAACTGAAAACGCTCTGAGAGGAATAATCCAGCGTTCCCATAACTGCCCAGGCGACAACGCTTACGGCGATCATCAGGGCAATGCCCAACAGAACTGATTTCATTGGTAACTCCGGATGATTCCTTTAGAGCGAGCACCAGTCATATTGGCACATTTGACTGAGACGATCTTGTTTGTTGAGTAGACGATTTGCGGGCCATGGTGCCAACACCACAACCGCAAGTCAACGTGCTCTGCGAGCAAGATCGTCCAGCCCCGTTTCTCTGTGATTTCAAGGAGCTTTTTCTGATCAGGGGTGGAGGAAAGCGGTCCATCGTCAACGTTGTTTTCGCTTGCCCGATGCGCTGCATCGCACGACACGGCGCACCTTGCCGAGTGAATCGATTTCCTCCATCAAATGCGTCGCTATGGCTGGCACTCGCTCTGACACTATTTTAGCGGAAGCTCTTCAGGTTCGGTAGCGCTTTTAAGGTACTTTATCAAGGCATCCCGGCGTCCGGTATCGGTCAGGCGCTGTAAAGGCATTTTAGTGCCCGGCAGCATGACATCCGGGCCCTCGTCAAAAAGTTGCGCGATGGTTGTCTCGTTCCAGCGGAAATTGGCGTTCAACAGTGCGTCGGAGTAAACATACCCCGGCAGCGTACCGGCCCTGCGTCCGAAAACCTTGTAAAGTGTCGGCCCGGCGCGGTTGGCACCATCGGGTGTCAGCGTATGACAAACGCTGCACTTGCGGCGAAACTCAAGCTCTCCCGGATCGTCCGTTTCCTTCACCTGAAACCGCCGTGGAAACTTGGATTTCGGCGGAGAAAAATCAGGCGGCGACACCCGCCAGAGCGCCGCAAAATCATCAAGACCGACATGATAGATCTGACTGTTGCCGGGCACAAAATCAAAGTCCCAGACCGGGCCGATCGCCACCGGCGCCGCACCGACCGGTTCGCCATCGGAGACCCTGAAAACGGAGATCGCACCCGCGCCGTCGCCATATGCCATAAACTCTCCGTCCGGCGACACTTTCACGCTCTGGATCGGGCGGTCGCTCTTGGCAAGCCCGGAAATCTGCGCTGCTTCATCGATCCCGACAATGCCGA
Organism: Stappiaceae bacterium; assembly: GCA_965275915.1. GTDB lineage: Bacteria > Pseudomonadota > Alphaproteobacteria > Rhizobiales > Stappiaceae > JBDWFY01. The sequence goes on along the minus strand of CBDHYI010000008.1, from coordinate 1,067,390 downwards.
CGGTGCCGTCAAGACCACCGAACAACAGGCGGTTGTCATCGATGCGCGCAAGCGTGTTGATACCCCAGCCGTGGCGGTAAACGGGGCGGATCATTTCGCCAGTGGCGATGTCCCACTCGATAATCTGGCCGTCATAGGCGCCGGAATAAAGGTATCGGCCGTCTTTTGAAAAAGCGACACCAAACACATTGCCTTTGTGGCCGCGCAGCGTTGTCAGCTCTTTCAGCAGTTCCAGGTCATAGAGTTTGGCGGTGCCATCCCAGCGCGCCGCCGCCGCATATTTCCCGTTGTCGGAAACCGCAACGTCGTGAACCTTGTAGTTCTCCGCTTTGATCCGTTTGATCAATGTACCCTTTTCAAGATCCCACAAGCCGATTGAGCCATCAGCGCTTCCTGAAACGGCACGTCTTTCACCCGGTACAAACGTGACATCGCTCACGGCGGCATCATGTCCGTTCAGACGATGAATGATCCGGGCCTGCGGTCCGGACAAATCCCAGTAGATAATTCCGTAATCGAACGACGCTGTAAGTGCGCGGCCGCCATCGCCGGAAAGATCGATGGCTTCGATCGGACCGCCATGGCCTTTCAGTTGTTCGGGAAGCGATGCCGCAACCGCCGCTGCCGTTCCGGCCAGCAGAACAAGCAGGGCGCCGGCTTTCCGCGTAAGCCAGATCCGGCTGAGGAAAGCCGACATCATCATGGGCGTCCTTTATTCCGCCGGTTGCGCGGAGGCATCTCCGACTGGTTTGGGAGGGGTTTGGGACTTGGCTTCCACTTCCGCAACCCACAACGAATGGTGTTCTTTTGCCCAGTTGGTGTCGACATCGCCGCTCGTCATGGCCGCCATGGCGCCTTCCATGCCGACACTGCCGATATAAATGTGAGCCAGAACCACGGCGATCATAAACACGGCCATCGCCGTGTGCCAGATAGCCTGATACTGTTGCTCCTGGATAGGCGTCAGATCCGTCGCAAAGCTGGTGCCGAACACGGAATTTGAGAAAGCAAATGTCTTGGCGAACATTGTCGTCTCGAAAGGCATCAGGAGGGCCCAACCGGACAGAGAAATCGAAGCCCCACCCAGAATAATCAGCCAAAACAAAGCCTTCTGTCCGCCGTTGAACTTCCGCGCCTTGGGATGACCGCCTCCGACAAGGCCTCCGCCGCGCAGGAACCAGATCACGTCGTGTCGATTTGGGATGTTGTGCACGATCCACAGAACCGCAACCAGAACAACCGCCGCCATGAAGGCAAAGCCGACATAGTTATGAATGAACTTGCCGTAAATCGTGATGGTCGAGAAGGCCTCATGGCCGATGATCGGTATCAGCAGTGTTCTTCCGAAAAGCAGGTTGAGACCGGTCAGTGCCAGGAGAATGAAACTTGAGGCCAGCAGCCAGTGCGCGGCCCGCTCGATCCCGGAAAACCGTTTCATGGTTTTTCCGGACGGCCCCGCATCAATGCGAACGCGGCCCCGGACCGCATAAAACAGCGACAGCAGCATGAGCACGCCCAGGATCGCCCAGGCCGAATACATCGCCAACGGTCCGTTACGGGTCTGCTGCCAGAGGTAGCCCTCCGACTGGATCATCAGTCCGCTGCCCGGATTCTGCCCCGCGACAGTCCCCTGTGCGCCCTGCCGGATCTGACGCCACAATTCAGCATCCGCCGAAGCTCCCTCGGTGGTGTTGCCCGGCACAGCACCCGCGACAGGAGCACCCGTCCCGCTGACCTGTGCCGATGCGGTGTCAACCGGAAAGACGGAAACACTGAAAAGAGCAAAAACAAATGAACAAAGAACCAGCATACGCATGACAAGGCGTGCGGTTTGATGCGCCGAACCGGTTTTACCGATCTGGGCGGCGGACGAGGTGGGCAACGGGTTTGGTTCCAAACAGGACATCCTGATCTCCGCGGAGTCGCGCACCGCTCGGGCCGTTAGGAGTGTCCCATGCGGCTTGGCAACTCACAATAAAGAGTGATGAAATCGGGGCGGTCCGACTGCCGGCCGCCCCGATTGTAATCAGGTCTAAGTCGGACTAGCCGCCAACTTTGTTGCCATAGGCGGTTCCCCACCCCCAGGCGCCCGCACCGAAGCCACGGGCCACGACACGCTCACGGTAGATAGCGGAGACAACGTCGCCATCACCCGCCAGAAGCGCCTTGGTGGAGCACATTTCCGCGCAGAGCGGCAGTTTGCCTTCCGCCAGACGGTTGCGTCCGTATTTCTGGAACTCGGCGGCAGACATGTCTTCTTCCGGCCCACCGGCACAGAAGGTGCACTTGTCCATTTTGCCGCGCGATCCGAAATTGGACGCCTGTGGGAACTGCGGCGCGCCGAACGGACATGCATAGAAGCAGTATCCGCAGCCGATACACAGATCCTTGGAGTGCAGCACCACACCATCGTCGGTGTCGTAGAAGCAGTCCACCGGGCAGACAGCACGGCACGGTGCATCCGAGCAGTGCATGCAGGCAACCGAGATCGACCGCTCACCCGGCTTACCGTCATTGATGGTCACGACCCTGCGGCGGTTCACGCCCCAGGGAACCTCGTGCTCATTCTTACATGCGGTCACACAGGCGTTGCATTCAATGCAGCGCTCGGCATCGCATAAGAACTTCATTCGAGCCATAGATTATTACCTCCCTATGCCGGTTCGATACGACACAAGGTCGCTTTGGTTTCTTGCATCTGGGTAACGGAGTCATACCCGTAGGTCTGTGCCGTGTTGGTGGATTCACCAAGCACGTACGGATCCGCCCCGGCAGGATATTTGTTCCTCAGGTCCTCACCCTCGAAATGGCCGCCAAAGTGGAACGGCATAAAGGCAACGCCCTTGCCGACCCGGTCGGTGGTCATGGCCATGACCTTGACCTTCGCACCTTCCGGACCATGGACCCAGACCTGTTCACCGTCCCGGATACCGAGGTCGTTGGCATCGGCAGGATTGATCTCCACGAACATATCCTGCTGCAATTCCGCCAGCCACGGATTGGACCGGGTTTCATCGCCGCCACCCTCATATTCGACCAGACGGCCCGATGTCAGGATGATCGGGAAGTCTTTGGAGAAGTCGTTCTTCTGGATCGACGCATAGGCGGTCGGCAGACGATAGAATTTCCGGTCTTCGTAGGTGGCGTACTTGTCGAGCAGATCGCGCCTTGGCGTATAGAGCGGCTCGCGGTGGACCGGAATCGGATCCGGGAACGTCCACACCACGGCCCTTGCCTTGGCGTTGCCGAACGGTGCACAGCCATGCTTGATCGCAACCCGCTGAATGCCGCCGGAGAGGTCGGTCTTCCAGTTGGTCTTCTCGCCGGCAACCGCGTCGATGGCGGCCTTTTCTTCGGCCGTCAGATCGCCGTCCCAGCCAAGCGACGTCAGCATGGCCATCGTGAATTCGGGATATCCATCCTGGATTTCCGAATCGACCGACCAGGAGCCTTCGGCCAGCAGGTTGTCGCCATCCCGCTCCACGCCGAACCGGGCGCGGAAGGTCAGACCGCCCTCTGCCACCGGCTTGGACGGGTCGTAAAGGATCGGCGTTCCCGGATGGCCCATTTCGGCAGTGCCCCAGCAAGGCCACGGCATACCGTAATATTCGCCGTCAAGCGGGCCGCCCACGGCCTGAAGCGTGGTTTTGTCGAACGTGTGCTGATTGGCCATGTGCGCCCGGAGACGTTCCGGAGACTGGCCGGTATAGCCGATCGTCCACATACCCTTGTTGAACTCGCGGGTGATGTCTTCGATCAACGGCTCGTCGTTCTCAACCTTGATGTTTTTGAACAACTCGTCCGCAAAACCCATCTTGGCCGCCAGTTTGTAGGCAATGGTGTGATCGGGCAGCGACTCAAAAAGCGGGTCGACAACTTTCTCACGCCACTGGATCGAGCGGTTGGACGCCGTCACCGAGCCATAGGTTTCGAACTGCGTACAGGCCGGCAGCAGATAGACGCCGTCCTTCCGGTCATGCAACACAGCGGAAACGGTGGGATACGGGTCGATCACGACCAGCAGGTCGAGTTTCTCCATCGCATCCTTCATTTCCTTCATGCGGGTCTGCGAGTTGGGTGCATGACCCCAGAACACCATACCGCGCACCTTGGCCGGATTGTCCATATTGGCCGGATCCTCAAGCACACCGTCGATCCAGCGCGAGACCGGAATACCGGTCAGGTTCATCAGGTTGCTGTCTTTGCCGTCAGCACCCTTAACCGTTGCAAAGCGGCCCTTGAGATACTCGACATCGGTATCCCAGACCCGGGCCCAGTGCGCCCACGATCCGGCTTTCAGGCCATAGTAGCCAGGCAGCGTGTGGGACAGAACACCAAGGTCCGTTGCGCCTTGAACATTGTCATGACCCCGGAAAATATTGGTGCCGCCACCGGCTTTACCCATATTGCCCAGTGCCAATTGCAGCACGCAATATGCGCGGGTGTTGTTGTTGCCGTTGGTGTGCTGCGTTCCGCCCATGCACCAGATGACGGTACCGGGACGATTCTGCGCCATTGTGCGCGCAACCCGCTTCAGCTGCGAGCCCGGCACACCGGTGACACGCTCGACTTCCTCAGGGGGCCAGTTAGCGATTTCACCCTTGATCTGATCCATACCCCAGACGCGCTGGCGGATGAATTCCTTGTCTTCCCAGCTATTTTCAAAAATATGCCAGAGAATACCCCAGATCAGGCCGACATCCGTTCCGGGCCGGAACCGCACATATTCATCGGCATGAGCCGCGGTACGGGTAAAGCGCGGATCGCAGACGATCAGCGGCGCATTGTTCTCTTCTTTTGCCTTCAAAAGATGAAGCAGAGAAACCGGATGCGCTTCGGCGGGGTTGCCGCCAATCACGAAGATCGCCTTGGAATTATGGATATCGTTGTAGGAGTTGGTCATCGCACCATAGCCCCAGGTGTTTGCAACACCGGCAACCGTGGTTGAGTGACAGATCCGGGCCTGATGGTCGACATTGTTCGTGCCCCAGTAGGCAGCGAACTTGCGGACCAGATACGCCTGTTCGTTGTTGTGCTTCGCCGAGCCCAGCCAATAGACGGAATCCGGGCCGGATTCCTCGCGGATCTTCAGCATTGCATCGCCGACGTCGTTAATGGCCTCGTCCCAGGAGATGCGGGTCCATTTGCCGCCTTCCAGCTTCATCGGATATTTCAGGCGACGCTCGCCATGGGCATGCTCGCGAACCGCTGCGCCTTTGGCACAGTGCGCTCCAAGATTGAAGGGAGAATCGAAAGCCGGTTCCTGACCGATCCAAACACCGTCGGAGACTTCCGCAAGAACCGTACAGCCCACCGAGCAGTGGGTGCAGACGGATTTGACAATATCAACATTCCCGGTACCGGCGCCTGCCGCAGCAGCCTTTTTCGTCGTACCGGCTGTCAGTGTGCCTGCGGCGGCCAGACCGCCAACAGCCAACCCCGATTTCTTTAAAAAGTCCCGTCGATTGACTGTGGACTGCGAAATCGTTGCAAGGGTTGATGACAGACGGGGGCGTCTCGCAACCCCACCTACCTTCTTCCTCAGCATAGACTTTCTCCTCCTGTGCGCCTGAAAAGAAGCGCAAAAACCAAATAAGCGTCCGATATCGGGGCGTTACTCCGATCCGGACACACAAAACGTTCGCGTTTAGGGTTAGAACCGCGCCAGGTCGTAATAGGCTTTTACGTGACCGGTTTCCTGATAGCCCGATGTATCGACATCAAGCTCTTCCTTTGCGACCGCAGCGCTGCCGGCCACAAGCGCAATTCCGCTCGTCGCCGTACCCACTGTTGCCATTTTCAGGAAGTCACGCCGATCCGCCACAAGCTTCTCGTCATGATTGGTAGACACACTTTACCTCCTTCTCTTGCCATCGTCATCTTTACGATCTTCACTGCCCCCGTCCCCTCCCACGGGAGCTTGAGGGATGCGCTATTGCATCCCGAATGCGTCAACTTCAATATCGATGAACAAACGGCCGATCCGTCCGATCGGCTGATAGAAACGGCTGAGTTCAGCCCCTTCCAGATCTTTGAAAAAATGCCCTGCCCAGGGCTCGATATGAGTCATGAAAAACTCGCGTTGATCTTCGATCGAGGCCGGTGCGCCGTAGCGCCCCCCGATCAGGCCTCCCATCATTTCCATCAGCGATCCGATATGGTCTTCCGGCTCGCTCACCTCTTCCCGTTTTTCAATGCCGCGCGCGCTCATGTCGTTTCTGAGCTTAGCGAGAGGTTTTTCGTTCAAGAAACCAGTGAGATAGTAGGACGCATACGGCAATAGCTCACCGCGCCCCAGTCCAACGAAGAGGCCGTTATATTCATCCGTGACCTGATGAACGTCAGTTTTGGCAGCAACCTTCGCGAGCGTCGAGAAATTCTGGCCAAACTCGGTGTCGTCGCCGGTCAGCGCGGACGCAGCCGCCAGCGCATCCGCACCCGGTACACTTGTAAGATAGCGCGCCAGGAAGTTGTAAACATCGGCGCGCAAACGATTTTCAACACTCAAGGCAGGGTCTGCTATTGCAGCTTCCAACGGGTCTCTCCCAGAACGCCTCTTTATTATTATTCTTATTCTAAATTAGATCATAGGACCAATTTCCTGACAAGACGTTTAATTTTTCCACTCGAAAAACTGACCGATAGAACGAGAATAAATGGAGAACAAAATGGTGCCTTTAGCCGTTTATCCCCGGTTGAGTGATCGGATCATTCAATTGTGATTTTCGGCATCTGACCGGTCATCTGATCGTTCTCGGCCGCCAAGCGCTCAGCGGTTTTGGTTGCAATTTCCTTATAGATTGTCGCATGGGGACCGCCGGGTTCGGAGACAACAACCGGCGTACCGCCATCGGAATTGCGGCGAATATCCATGTGCAACGGGATCTCTCCCAGAAACGTCACGCCAAGACGCTCCGCTTCGCTTCGCGCGCCGCCATGGCCGAAAATATCTGAACGCTCACCACAATTGGGGCACTCGAAATAGCTCATATTTTCAATGATTCCGAGAATCGGCACGTTGACTTTCCGGAACATGTTCAGCCCTTTGCGCGCATCGATCAGCGCAATATCCTGCGGCGTGGACACGATGACTGCACCGGCCAGCGGCACCTGTTGCGCCATAGTCAGCTGCGCATCGCCCGTACCGGGCGGCATGTCGACCACCAGCACATCGAGTTCACCCCAGTCGACCTCGCGCAACATCTGTGTCAGCGCGGAAATGACCATCGGACCGCGCCAGATCATCGGAGTTTCCTCTTCCACCAGGAAACCCATCGACATCACTTTGACGCCGAAACCATCAAGGGGCGTCAGCACCCTCCCCTTCGCTGTCGGCCGGTCGGAAACGCCGAGCAGACGCGGCATAGAAGGGCCGTAAATGTCGGCATCCAGAATACCCACCCTCATTCCGTTGGCCTTCAGCGCCAGCGCCAGGTTGACCGAGGTCGTGGACTTGCCCACGCCGCCCTTCCCCGAGGCGACCGCAATGATAGAGTTGACGCCCGGCACACCGGGTTTCTGGGTCGGGGTTTCTTCTCTCGCCCGCGCAGCCTGCGCCTGCATGGGAGGCGGCACCGATGCCGCCTGCGATACGGATGGAGCCGGCCGCACCGGCGGATCCGACGCCTTGCGCTCCGCGGTGAGGACTGCTGTCACCTGTGAGACACCCTCGATCCTCTCGACTGCCTTCTGCGCGGCCTCGCGCAGGGCTTCAAGTTCCTGCGCCCTTTCGGCGGGCACATTAATGGAAAAGATCACTTTTCCTTCGTTGACCAGAATTCCGCTGACCAGATTCAGCGAAACCAGATCACCCTCAAGGTCGGGACCGCGAACACGGGACAGTTGGTCAAGAACTTGTTCTTTCGTTACGACGGACATAGCAACTCCAGGCAGAGGCGGTCACACCGGCTCGTGATTTAAGATCGAGGTCGTGTCAGAATGGTTTCACTCTTCAGGCAATCGGACCGCATCGGCTTGAGTCCTAAACTGTTCCGGCGCCTGAACGTGCACGAAATCAGACAAGATCCGTTGTTCTGGTATTAGGTAGGGCCGCGTTTGAAGTAAAGAGTGCGGCCGTTTGAATTTTCCGGTTAGCCAGGATTGTAGACGCGGCTCGCCTCCGGATCGTCTGTGGAATACGGGACCGCCGCGAGCGCCTGCCAGACGGTTTCGGATATCGGAACATCGGCCCATTCAAGCGTCTGCGCAACCCTTTCCGGTTTGGAAACACCGCAGATCGTTGCCGCGACACGCGCGTCCCGCATGGAAAACTGCAATGCCGCCGCACCCAGGGGCACATTATGGTCTGCGCAAATCGCCTCTGCCTGCCGGACCGGCGCCAGCATCTGCTCGTCAGCCTGCTGATAAACATAACGCGGGCATTCCGCCGCACCTTTTGCAAGCACGCCGCCGGCATAAGGCGCGGCGTTGAAGATGGCGACGCCTTTGCTGTACGCCAGATCAAACATCTGATCCGCTTCCCGGTTCAACAGAGTGAAGCGGTTGTGACTGATCAGGGCGTCGAAATCCCAATCCTTCAGGAGTTCCGTCATCAAGTCGATTTTGCCCATCGCAAGGCCGACCGCACCGGCAAATCCCTCTTCTTTCATTTTGAACAGCTCATCCAACGCACCGCCCGGTCGTATAATCTCACCGATATCGCGCGCATATTCCGGATCGTGCAGGTGCAGCACGTCAATCTTCGATATGCCCAGCGCCGACAGGCTTTGTTCAAGTGACCGGCGCGCGCGATCCGCATCGAAGCGTCCGGTGTCCATGTCCCGGTCGAGCTTCGTTGAAATAACCGTCCCCTTCGGCAGACCGCCCATCCGCCTGATCGCGGAGCCGATCCGTTCTTCGCTGCGGCCGTCGCCATAGTTGCGCGAGGTGTCCAGAAACGGTGCCTTGCTGGTCAGAGCGGCCTCGACTGCCTGATAGGCCTGTTCTGCACCAACGCTGTAGCCGTAGGTGTTCGGCATGCTGCCCAGGGGCGCGGTGCCAAAGCAAATGGCCGGAACCTTTGCAGTTGTTTGATCGGATATCGTCATGGGACTCGGCTCTTTCAGTTGGTGTATGGGCTTCGGCAAACCAGGGTATGGACCCATTCATTTCATCCATTGCGCGACGGCAGATTTTGTTTTTGACAACGCAGAAAGGTCCAGGAAACCATCCGGTTTTCAAATCTTTCCAACGCAGTCAGGAACACAATTGCATGAAATGAAGGAGTCCTGAGCTTAATGCATCTGAGGGACCGTGCCGAATAATAATAATTTCAGAAGCGCGCTCGATCGATTATATCGTTTAAAGGTACGTTCTCGATCCACAACCCAAGCAAGTCGGCTTCTCCCGCCCAAGCCCACGCCAGAAGAGGCACCTCACGTGCTGCAAGCCAATCCATCGGCCATCGTTTCCGTCAACGGTCTGTCCAAAACGTATAAAGACGGTCATGAGGCTCTTAAAAATGTATCACTTGACATCGAGCCGGGCGAAATCCTTGCTCTGCTCGGCCCTAACGGTGCCGGAAAGACCAGCCTGATTTCAATTATTTGCGGCATTGTCAAGGCAACAGCGGGAACTGTCCATGTCGATGGCAAAGACATTAACGGCCACTATCGTGCCTGCCGTGAAATGATCGGCCTGGTGCCGCAGGAAATAGCGCTCGAACCGTTCGAGAAAGTCAAAAGCACCGTCAGCCGTTCCCGGGGGCTGTTCGGTAAATCACCCGATCCGGGGCATATCGAGATGGTTTTGAGACAGCTTTCACTCTGGGAAAAGTGCAACGCCGCGAACTCGGCCCTGTCCGGAGGTATGAAGCGCAGAGTGCTGATCGCCAAGGCGCTGTCGCACGAACCCCGGATTCTGTTTCTTGACGAACCCACGGCAGGGGTCGACGTTGAACTCAGGAAAGACATGTGGGCGCTGGTTGAGAGCCTCAAGGCGGAGGGCGTCACGATTATCCTGACCACCCACTATATCGAGGAAGCCGAGGCGATTGCCGACCGGATCGGTGTGATCGACAAAGGGCGGTTGTTGCTGGTCGAAGAGAAGACGGCGCTGATGCATCGCCTTGGCCGAAAACAGATGCGCATAGAACTGTCCGAGCCGATTGACGCACTTCCTGCCAGTCTGTCGGGCTACGCTCTTGAGCATCAGGACGGTGGCGCAGCGTTGATCTACAGCTATCAGGCGAACGACAGGGATGCCAGCATTCCCAAACTCCTGAACGATATTCAGGCGGCCGGGCTGCACTTCACCGATCTCCATACCCGCCAAAGCTCTCTTGAGGATATATTCGTCGATCTTGTCAAAGGGCCGTCATGAATTTTCAAGCCGTTAAAACCATTTACACTTACGAGATGGCCCGCGCCGGGCGAACGCTGGTGCAGAGCCTGATCTCGCCGGTTATTGCCACCTCGCTCTATTTCGTCGTGTTCGGCGCTGCGATCGGATCCCGCTTCGAACAGGTGGACGGGGTCGGCTACGGCACGTTCATCGTGCCGGGCCTGATCATGCTTACGGTTTTGACGCAAAGCATCGCCAATGCGTCGTTTGCAATCTATTTCCCCCGCTTCATCGGGACCTTCCAGGAACTTCTGGCCGCACCGATTTCAAGCTTCGAGATCGTGCTGGGCTATGTCGGCGCAGCGGCAACAAAGTCTCTGATGATCGGTCTCATCATTCTGGCGACCTCCACCCTTTTCGTGCCGATCCATGTTGAACATCCGGTCTGGATGATCGGTTTTCTTGTCCTGACCTGCGTTGCTTTCAGCCTGTTCGGTTTCCTGATCGGCATATGGGCTCAGAGTTTTGAGCAACTGCAACTGATCCCTCTTCTTATCATCACGCCGCTGGTGTTTTTGGGAGGCAGCTTTTACTCGATCTCAATGCTGCCGCCGATCTGGCAGACGATCTCGCTGTTCAATCCCGTCGTCTATCTGATTTCAGGTTTCCGCTGGAGTTTCTTCGGCATTGGCGATGTCGGCATCGTCTGGAGCCTGCTTGCAACGCTCCTGTTTCTGGGTCTGTGCCTGGCCGTCGTGACCTATGTTTTTCGGACCGGGCATCGCATTCGCATGTAGGAGTAACCAAACTTGCCGCATCAGGGCGGGACACTAAATGGCGAAGAAAGATGTCCATGAGGTGTGACAGATGACCGTTACAAGGCGAAGCCTGATCGTTGGCGCCGCCGCAATCGGCCTTGCGGCCGGGTTTCCTCGGGCCGATGCTCAATCCACAACCGCTCTTGGCAAAACCATCCCTTCGTCCGGCGAGGTCGTACCCGCCGTCGGCCTTGGAACATGGACCACCTTCAATGTCGGACAGGACCCGGTCTTGCTGGAGGAATCAGCGGCTGTCATGTCGGCCTTTTTTGCTGCCGGCGGGCGCATGATCGACTCATCGCCCATGTACGGATCCTCGCAAACCACAATCGGCTACGGTCTCAAAAAGCTGGGATATCCCGACAGCCTTTTTTCCGCCGAAAAGGTCTGGATCTCCGATTCCGAAACAGGATCGGCCCAGATGGCGCAGTCAGCAAATTACTGGGGCATTCCGACATTCGACCTGATGCAGGTCCACAATCTGGTCTCCTGGGAGGCGCATCTTGAGACACTGAACCAGATGAAGGCCGATGGCCGGCTGCGCTATGCGGGCATAACCACTTCTCACGGCCGGCGGCATGGCCAGCTTGAGAAAATCATGGCCGATCACCCGCTCGATTTTGTTCAACTGACCTACAATCCCGTCGACCGGGACCCCGAAGCCCGCCTGCTACCGCTTGCCGAAGAAAAGGGCATTGCCGTCATCGTCAATCGCCCGTTTCAGCGCGGTAGCCTGACGCAAAGGCTGAGCGACGGCGCCCTTCCGGACTATGCCGCGGACATCGACGCACGGTCGTGGGCACAGTTGATCCTGAAGTTTGTCATTTCCCAACCGGCCATCACCTGCGCCATACCGGCAACAACCAGGGTCGATCATGTCGAGGAAAATATGGCAGCCGCCTCAGGTCCCCTGCCCGACGCCGCCCTTCGCAACAGGATCGCAGAGACGATCAACGCGCTTTGATGGCGGACTGGCTGAGTTATTCCCTTTCCGATTTTCTGCTCTTTTCCCCGCGCGCATACTACCGGTTGTTCGAGCTGACAAATGAAGCACTATGGCCCGGGCCGCTTCTGGCCTACGCCCTGGGTGTGCTGCTTTTAGTGTTCATGTTGCGGCAAAAACGATTTGACGATCGGGCAATCGCAGCAATCCTGAGTCTCGCTTGGCTGAGTACCGGCTGGTTCTTTCTCTGGCAGCGCTATGCTGCGATCAATTGGACTATATTCTACATTGCACCGCTGTTTTGGGTGCAGGGCCTTGCCCTGCTCCTGATTGCCGTTTCAAAAAGCGGTCTCAATCTGAGACCCGTCCGGGCGGGGTCGACTGTCCTGATTTACGGCCTGCTCACGCTGGTTCTGATGCTGTCACCGCTCATCGCGCCGTTTTTCGGACGCCCCTTTTCGGCTGCCGAGATATTCGGCATTGCGCCGGATCCCACTGCACTGGCAACGGTTTTCGTGGGCTTATTGATGGCGGACCGAACGAAATGGCTGCTGATTATCATTCCCGTTTTCTGGTGCACCGCGTCCACTTTGACCCTTTGGACGATGCACGCGCAGACCTAACTTATGTTCGAGCATCTCAGTTGACTGCTATTAAGAGTTGTATATTTGTTTGAATGACAGGTCCAATAGATCTCTACTTCAAAAACTGACGTAACGTAATTTTAGTATTCGGATCCTGTCGAAATCGAAAATCTTCCAATAGATTTATGCGCTGCACCGTCGTGTTTTTCGGATCTGGAATGAGTTAAATGACGCGGCTGTCGATAACTTTGCAGTAGAACCGACAAAAAAATCAAACAAAAAAATCAGTAGTCCCGATCCCGAGATTTGTAATGGTCTATTTTGCTTTTGGCCAAATTCCACAGGTTTCTCAACAAATCTGCCTCAATCAGGTCGAATATTTGCCTATGATTTGACACGCGAGTCAGCCGTTGACATTGCGGTGATCGGGTTGACTCCTCTATTTCACTGTCCGACAAAGGGAAAAACGTTCCATAATTCGCTATCGAGAGAATACCGAACGGAATCTATGCAATCAGGAGAAGAAAAATGCGTAGGGTTGGAGTGGGAATAACTGGCGTCATTGCCGGGACCATAATGATGTCAACAGCTGCTTCTGCGGAATGCGGCGATGTCACGATGGCGGAATTCAATTGGGCATCGGGAGAATTGATGGCCAATGTTGACAAATTCATACTGGAAAACGGCTACGGATGCGACGTCGAGCTGATACAGGGCGGAACCACGCAGATTTTTGCGGCCATGAACGAGAAAGGCAAGCCGGAAGTGGCCGGTGAGCTTTGGGTCAACGCTGTTCGCGAATTGCTGGGCCCGGCCGTTGAAGAAGGCCGGATGCACTATCTGGTGGAAGGTCCGATTACCGAGTTGGGCGAAGGTTGGTGGATTACGCCTGCTTTTGCCGAAAAACATCCGGAACTGAAAACGGTTGAGGACGTTCTGGAGCATCCTGAACTCTTCCCGGATGCAGAAGATCCTTCAAAAGGCGCATTCGTCGGTTGTCCCGCCGGTTGGGGCTGCCAACTGGCGAATGCAAATCTGTTCAGAGCCTTCAATATGGAAGAAAAAGGCTGGAAGCTGGTGGACCCGGGTTCCGCCGCAGGCCTTGACGGTTCAATGACCAAAGCCGTGGAACGGGATGAACCCTGGTTCGGCTACTACTGGTCTCCGACGGCGATGATCGGCAAGCACAACATGAAGCTGCTGCCTTTTGAAGCCCAGTTCGCCGGCAGTGACAACTGGGACGGCTGCATCGTGAAACCGGAACAGGAATGCGCCGATCCAAAACCGACTTCTTGGACCAAGTCCGAAGTGTTTACGGTCGTCACCGACAGTTTCAAACAACGCGGCGGCGACGCCAACACATATCTGTCTAGTCGCATTTTCCCCGGCAAGATCATGAATGAAATGCTCGTTTACATGGGAGACGAACAGGCAAGCGGCGAAGATGCATCAATCGAATTTCTGATCAGGCATGAAGACCTGTGGACCCAATGGGTTTCGCCGGAAGTTGCCGAAAAAGTAAAAGCCGCGCTTTAATACAAGCAGGAGATAATCCGGATCAGGGCTTATTCATTTCATGCAATCCTGTTTGAAAAAACATATGCAAACGGATGAGGTGAATGAGCCCTGACCCGTAAAAGCTCGCTGACATTTCCTGTCGGCGGGCTTTTTTGTTTAACGGGGAACAAAGAGGAATAAGGCATGTCGTTTTTCACGGAATTTCCGACCATGCCGCGGGGCGATCTTCGGGATCTGAAGAAGGGAATTGACGGAACGTTTCGCGAGTTTACGAGAACGTACGGCGAGGCCATTGAAAGTGCGTTCGATCCGCTGAAATGGTTTCTTATCTGGTTTCAGGACCTTCTGCTGGCCACTCCCTGGCCGATTGTTATTCTGATCATCTGCGGCCTTGCTTGGCTGGCATCGCGAAGCTGGAAGATGGTCGTCGGATCCGCGCTTGCCTTCCTGGTGATCGGTTATCTCGATATGTGGGAAGACACGATGGTGACCCTGGCGATGGTTTCGGTCGCCACTTTCCTGTGCATCGGGCTGGGTATCCCAATCGGAGTGGCCATGGCGCGATCGGATCGAGTCCAGGCTTTCATCACGCCCATTCTGGACATTATGCAAACCATTCCCAGCTTTGTTTATCTGATCCCGGTGGTTATGCTTTTGGGCATCGGCAAAGCACCGGCACTGATCGCGGTGATGATCTATGCCATTCCTCCGATCATACGGCTGACAAACCTTGGCATTCGCCTTGTCCAATCTGACGTTCTGGAGGCCGCTGACGCCTTCGGAGCCAGCTACACGCAACGCCTGTTCGGCGTTCAGATTCCGCTTGCACTCCCGAATATCTTTGCCGGCATCAACCAGACGATCATGATGGCCCTGGCCATGGTTGTGATCGCGGCACTGATCGGCGGATCCGGTCTTGGCACCCCGGTCCTGCGGGCGGTGAACAACCAGTATCTTGCATTGGGCCTGTTTAACGGACTGGCGATCGTTGCGCTTGCCATCATCTTTGATCGGGTATCCCAAGCTTACGGCAAACGGTTGCAGAAGCACCGCGAAGGAGGCCACGGTGTCTGATCTCAAAGTACAAATCAAAAATCTCTACAAGATCTTCGGGCCTGACTCCAAATCGATGATGGAGCATGTCAGAAACGGCGTCGGCAAGACGGAACTTCTGGAAAGGTTCAGCCACGTCCTCGGCCTGAACAACATCAATATCGATATGCCGGCGCGCAAAGTGCAGGTCATTATGGGCCTGTCCGGATCGGGAAAGTCGACATTGATCCGCCATATCAATCGCCTCATCGAACCCACCGAGGGCGAGATGATTGTCGACGGACAGGACGTGTTGGGCCTGAACGTAACCGATTTGCGCAATTTCCGACGAACCATGGCTTCGATGGTGTTTCAGAAATTCGCCCTGATGCCGCATCGAACCGTGGCGGACAATGTCGCCTACGGCCTTATGATCCAGGGCGAGGCGTCCGATGCTGCGCACGAGCACAGTCACAAATGGATTGATCGCGTCGGCCTGTCGGGGTTCGAAAATCACTATCCGGCACAATTGTCCGGCGGCATGCAGCAGCGCGTCGGGCTGGCCAGGGCGCTTGCAACCGATGCCGAGATTCTGCTTATGGACGAAGCTTTTTCCGCACTCGATCCGCTGATCCGGACCGATATGCAGAACGTCATGCTCGAATTGCAGGAGGAGTTGCACAAGACAATTGTCTTCATCACGCATGACCTGGATGAGGCGCTGCGCATCGGCGACAATATCGCAATCCTGCGCGACGGCGTGATGGTTCAACAGGGCAATCCGCAGCAGATTGTTCTGTCCCCTGCTGACGATTATGTCTCGGATTTCATCAAAGACATCAACCGGGGGCGGGTGCTTCAAATCGGCTCGGTCATGTCGGACAACTCGACAGGGCACGGGCTTGAGATCGACAGGAAAGTGGTTGTGGAGGACGCGTTGCCGCTCTTGTCGCAAAGCGAAGAAAAAGCAGCCACGGTTACAGACGATGGTTCACCGATTGGATCGATAACGTTGGATAAGCTGATTGCCGCAATGGCGCGGCCCGCCTCTAATGACAATTCGACAAACATCTATCGTTAGCGCATATGGGCGCCAAGAGCAGACAGCAAATCCACAGGATGGCGCCCATTTCCTTTCCATCTTGAAAATCGGCGTTGCCAGCCCGTTGCGCGCCCTCCTTTCTGCGATTGTCACGGCTCTCATATCCGGAGAATGGCAACCCGTTGCATTTTTCACCTCCGCTATGCATGCTCTAAATACACACGGCTTCCGCAACAAAGGGAGACGCTACGCTGACCTCCATGTTGAGCAGTGCAAAGTCGGACCGCGGTGAACAGGAAAACAATGGCAGTCACACTGAAAGAAGTTGCGGAGCGGGCCGGCGTATCGCGGTCAGCGGTTTCACGCACTTTTACCGACGGCGCCAGTGTGTCCGCGAAAACGCGCAAGAAGGTCGAGAACGCCGCCAAGGCATTAGGATATCAGCCCTCGCTGATCGCCCGGAGCCTGGCAACCAATCGGACGAAACTGATCGGGCTCGTTGCGAACAACTATCAGAATCCGGTGTTTCTGGATGTGTTCGACCTCTTCACCAAGGAACTGCAGAACCGCGGCTATCGACCGCTGCTGGTGAACCTGACCGACGAAACGATGCCGGAGCGCTCTCTGAGTCTGCTACGCCAATACAGTGTCGATGGTGTCATCGTCGCGACCTCAACCCTGCCCCCCACTTTTGCCACCGCCTTTCGCGAGGCGAATATCCCTGTTGTGCACACATTCGGGAAGTTCGATACGACGGAAGACAACCATATTGTCGGCATCGACAATTTCCGGTGCGGTGAGATGGCGGCGCAGACATTTTTTGATCGGGGCTATCGGAAAGTCGCCGTGCTTGGGGGGCCGGAAGCGGCAACATCGACGAAGGACCGCGTTGCCGGTTTTAAATCACGGGCCAAGCCTTTGAACTTGCAAATCGACTTGGTCCGTTATGCCGATAATTACAGTTATGATGCCGGTCGAAGCGCCATGGCCGGATTGATCGACAAAGGCGCGTTTGAAGCCGTCTTTTGCGGAGACGATCTGATCTGCATCGGCGCAATGGATGCTGCCCGGGAATCCGGCCGAATCATTCCCCGGGACATTGGATTTCTGGGTTTCAACAATCTGGCGATGGCGGGATGGACCGCCTATGACCTGACGACCATCGAGCAGCCGACCCGCGATATCATCCGCAGTTCGGTCGAACTGATCACGGCGCTGGTTGACAATCCCGAGCGCAGCGCGGAAATCAGGCTGTTCCCGTGCACCATCATCGAGAGGAGCACTCTCAAGCCACTCCTGCCTCCATCTGATCTCTCAGAGGCGACCTGACTTAAACAGTCACCCATCCGGCGTTCTGTTTTGCGCTTTTTACAGCCGCTTTAATCGCCTGCATTGAATGCAGGCCCTGCTCCGCCGTCGGATAGACCGCGGACGTTACGTCCGGTGTCCGGCCTTCCTTTGCGGCGGTTATCTGTTCGGCGAGATCGCAATAGAGGTTGGCAAAGGCCAGCGGCATACCTTCCGCGTGGCCGATGGCAACCCGGGAGGCCCGTTGGGCCACGGGGTAAAGATCGTCGGCTCCCCGTTCAATCGTCTGCGTCCTGCCGCCAAGCGGCGTGTAATAAAGCTGGTTAGGCAGTTCCTGCGCCCAGCGGAGCCCCCCGGTTTCGCCGAAAACCTGCAAGGTCAGTCCATGCATCCGGCCGATGGCCACAGCGCTCGTCCAGAGGCGGCACAGAGCACCGCCATCCATGCGGATGTTGATCATGGCATCGTCCTCAAGCTCGCGCGCACCAACAAGGGACGCAAAATCAGCGGAAATCGATTGTGCTTTCTGGCCGGCAACAAAGCAGGCCATGTGGAAGGCGTGAATGCCCGCATCGGCAAACACGGCGGAGATGCCGGCCTGTTTGGGATCGTAGCGCCAGCGCGAACGCGGGTTATCCGCATCTGCCGCATCGGCGTGAAAACCATGCGCAAATTCGGCCTTGATCAGCCGCACTTTGCCGATCACCCCGTCTTCGACCATCGCCCGCATCTGACGCACGAGCGGATAACCGCTATAGCCGTAATTCACCGCGCAGATCCTGCCGCTGTCTTCCGCAATGCGAACGATATCCTCCGCCTCCGAAACGGTCATTGTGATCGGCTTTTCGCACAGGACGTTGAATCCCGCCTCAAGGAACGCCCTTGTGATTTCGTAGTGGGTCGCATTGGGCGTCGCCACCGTGACAAGGTCGATGCGATCGTCACGCTCCTTTTCACCTTCCAGCATCTCAAGCCAGTTGGCATAGGCGCGATCTTCCGCAACACCAAGACGCACTGCAAAATCGCGTCCCTTCTGCGGATCGATATCCAGCGCACCGGCGCTGAGCGTAAAAAGGCCGTCGAGCCCGGCGGCTATTCGGTGCGCCGGACCGATCTGACTTCCCTCGCCGCCACCGATCATACCCCATTTGAGTTTTGCCATCAGATCAGTCCGGTCAGCTAAAGCCAATGGATTCAAGATATTCGCGATTGGCCCGGGCATCGTCGATCGGACTCGTATCCCCTTCCGGGTCACAATCCTGTTCAACCGTGCACCACCCCTTGAACCCACGTTCGATGAGGAGCGAGCGCACAGCAGGAAAGTCGGTTTCGCCTTCTCCCAGATTGCAGAAGATCCCGTTGCCGCAGGCTTCATAGAAATCAGTGCGATTGGCAATCGTATGCGCCTTGACCTCCGGGTCGATGTCCTTGAAATGCACATACGAGATCCGGTCAAAATTCCGCTTCATGAAAGGCAGCGGATCAAACCCCGCATAATGGGAATGGCCGGTATCGATGCAGATTTTCAGGATCTCCTCATCCACCTCGTCCAACAAACGTTCGATCTCCGGCTCAAAATCCATAAAGCCGGCGGCATGGGGATGGATCGATACGGTCAGGCCATAGTCGCCGGTACCGCGTTTGGCGATCTCCCGAATGCGGTCGACATAGGTCCGCCATTCGTCTCCGTCCATGTATTCGGCCTCGTGCGGCCGACCTGCTGTGGGCGCGCGACGGGGTGAGATGGAGTCGATCAACACCATCTGCTCCGCTCCATGGGCTTTGAGCGCCTCCGCCGTTCGAACGGCCCCGTCCAGCACATCGTCCCAGGCGTCAGGATCGTGAAACGGGCGGAACACGACGCCGCCGATCAGTTCAAGCTCTCGTTCCGCCAGCGCATTACCCAGAACAGCCGGGTCTTCGGGCTTATAGCCGATCGGCCCCAGTTCAATACCGGTGTAGCCGGCATCCCGACATTCATCCAGAACTCTCGTCCAATGCGGATTGCGCGGATCGTCTGCAAATTCCACACCCCATGAACAGGGGGCATTTCCTATCTTTATCGTCATGGCGATTTTCTTCTTCTCTCCGGAGCCGGCCCTCCGATCAAAAGCCGGTAGTGTCATCCGATGCGTGATTTCAGACGTCTTTCAGCTCAATCCAGCGCTCGTTTTGGCTGGAAAGCCGCGCCGCCTCGATCACCTGATTGACCAGCATGCCATCCTCAAATGTCGGCCAGACGGACTGGCCGGTTTCGATCGCTTTCAGAAAGTCTTTCGCTTCAATGATGATCTGATCCTGATACCCGGTGCCGTGCCCCGGTCCCAGGCAGAAATTGACATAATCCGGATGATCCGGACCGGTCAAAATTTTTGTGAACCCCTGCCGGTTCGACTGCTGATCGGCCTTGTAAAGCCAAAGCGCGTTCTGATCCTCCTGATCGAACCGAATGCTGCCACGCGATCCGTAGATCTCATAGGCATACCCCATCTTGCGACCGGTCGCGACCCTGGACGAATAGATGTTGCCCATCACACCGCTTTCAAACCGGCACAGAAAATGCGCCTGGTCGTCATTGGTCACGGTTTCAGTGCCACCGTTGGTCGAGGGCCGGGTTTTGTGCACGGTTTCAACATCGGCGATCAGCGATCTGATCGGCCCGGCAAGGGCAAATGCGCCATTGACAATATGCGGTGCCAGATCGCCCAGATTTCCGTTTGGATCACCCTGCGACCGCCAGGTCGCCGGTGCATCCGGATCGGCAAAGAAGTCTTCCGTGTGTTCGGCACGGAAATAGACCATGTCGCCGATTTCTCCGCTCTGAATAATCTCCCGCGCCAGTTGCGAAGCGGGAGTACGGATGTAATTGAAGCCGGTCATATTGACGACACCGCTCTTATCGGCGGCTGAAACCATCGCCCGGCTGTCCGCAAGGTTGGTTCCCAGCGGTTTTTCGCAGAAGACGGGCTTGCCGAGGGAAAATGCCAATTCGGCAATCTCCCTGTGGGTTTCCTGAGGCGATGCAATCAGGACCGCCTCAATCGCAGGGTCGGTTACCAGCGTCCGCCAATCCGCAGTCGAACGGTCAAATCCAAACTCCGCCGCCCGCCGGGCCGCGCCGGTCTCGCTGGTTGTGCAGATCATTTCAAGATGCGGGCGCAGGGCGGTGTTAAAAACCGCTCCGACAGCTTTCAGCGCCACGGCATGCGCCTTGCCCATATAGCCGGCACCAATGACACCAAATCCTATTTTCCGACGGTCAGTCATGAAAAATCGCCTATATTTTTGCAACCGCTTGCAAAACAGCTAAACTCTATCTAGGTTCTGTGGTCAAGAGGGTTTCATCGGTAAGTTTCCGGCGTCCGAATTTTTTCAGATAATCCAGCATCGGATACGGACCGGAAGCTTGCAGATTGAGTTCAACCGACGGGTATGCGATAGGGCTCGGCGTTCCCTTCACAGACCGATCCGGTCAGATATTGACCAGGAGCACGAATATGACAGACAGCGGCACTACCATTCGCCTGACGATGGCACAGGCGCTCGTAAATCATCTTGCAGCGCAGTTTATAGAGATCGACGGCAAACGCGTGCGCCTCTGCGCGGGCGGCTTTGGCATCTTCGGACACGGCAACGTGTCTTGCCTTGGCGAAGCACTCTACGAAAATCGTGACGCCCTACCCCTCTATCGCGGCCAGAACGAACAATCGATGGCGATGGCCGGCATCGCCTATGCCAAGCAGCAGTTGCGCCGCCGTTTCATGTTCGCAACGTCATCCGCCGGTCCGGGCACCACCAATATGGTCACAGCCGCCGGCATCGCGCATACGAACCGCCTGCCGCTTCTGATGCTGTGCGGCGACGCCTTTCTGACCCGCCTGCCCGATCCGGTCTTGCAACAGGTCGAACATGGCAGCGATCCGACACTTTCAGTCAATGACGCGTTCAAATCGGTGACCCGATACTGGGACCGGATCACCCACCCGGCACAGATCATCCAGTCGCTGCCGCGTGCCATCAACACGATGCTTGACCCGGCTGACTGCGGGCCGGTCTTTTTGGGCCTGCCGCAGGACGTGCAGGGCTGGTCTTATGACTTTCCGGTCAGTTTTTTCGAAGAGCGTACGCATTATATTCGACGGCCGGCGCCGGACGCGCGCGATGTCGCTGCGGCAGCCGAGCGCATCAAATCGGCCCAAAAGCCGCTGATCATAGCCGGTGGCGGCGTTCAGTATTCGGGCGCGGTAAAAGAGTTGACGTCCTTTGCCAAGGACCATGACATTCCGGTTGTGGAAACGATCGCAGGTCGCGCCAATCTTCTGTTCGAAGAAGCGCTCAATTGCGGTCCGATCGGCGTTACAGGGTCCGACTCCGCCAATGCTCTTGCTGGTGAAGCCGACGTCGTTATCGCAGTTGGAACCAGACTGCAGGACTTCACCACCGGGTCCTGGACCGTGTTTCATAAGGACGCGACAATCATTTCGGTCAATGTCGGACGCCACGACGCACAGAAGCATCTGTCGATGCCGGTTATCGGTGACGCCAAATTGGCTCTTGGCCAACTGACCGGTGCGCTTGGCGGCTACAAGGCCGATGCCGGCTGGTGCGAAACCGCAGCGCAAGAGCGGACCCGATGGAATGCGTACGTCGATGAGAATATCGCACCTGTTACCAAAGACGGAACCAACCGCCCGATGTCCTATGCGCAGGTTATCGGCGCCGTCAATGAAATCTGCGATCCAGAAGACCGCGTCGTGGCCGCCGCGGGCGGCCTACCGGCAGAAGTGACTGCAAACTGGCGCACAAGATCAATCGGTTCCGTTGACGTTGAATTCGGCTATTCGTGCATGGGCTACGAAATCTCCGGCGGCTGGGGTGCACGGCTGGGCCAGATGGAAAACGCACCGAACAAGGAGACCATCGTTTTTACCGGCGACGGCTCTTACATGATGATGAACTCGGATATCTATTCCTCGGTTCTCACCGGAGCCAAAATGATCGTCATTGTCTGCGACAATGGCGGATTTGCCGTCATCAACAAACTGCAGAACAACACCGGCAACACGTCCTATAACAATCTGATCGCAGACTGTAACATCAAGGTGGCGCCGTTTGCCGTCGACTTTGCAGCCCATGCCAAAGCAATGGGCGCGGACTCCGAAACGGTGAACTCCATAGACGAACTGAAAGAGGCTTTCGGGCGAGCCAGGGCCGCTGATCGCACCTATGTCATTGCGTTGAAAGTCGATGCTTTCGAGGGCTGGACACAGGAAGGCCACGCCTGGTGGGAAGTCGGAACACCGTCCGTCTCCAACAATGAAAAAGTCCTTGCGGCGCATCGGGAATGGGAAGAAGGGCGCAAGAACCAGCGGGCCGGTGTGTAATGTCCCTGTCGGTGATCGGCAAAAACAGCTTTCTCGTTCTGGGTCGAGCCGGCATGGATCTTTATGCGGACCCGCCGGGCACGGCATTGACCAAGACTACACAATTCTTCGCCAGCCTCGGCGGATCGGCCGGCAACATTGCTGCGGGCATCGTTCGCCTGGGCGGATCCGCGGCCCTTTTGGGCGCAGTCTCCGACGATGCTGTCGGCCAATTCGTGCTGAACGGATTGTCGGATTATGGCATTGAAGATACCTATGTTGCGCGCGTTGGCGGCGAGTGCCGCACCTCGCTCGCTGTCACTGAAACACGGATCGACAACACCCAGAACGTGATTTACCGCAACAATGCTGCGGACTTCCAGTTAACGGAAGATCTTGTGGACGCCGTGGACTATGGAAGGTTCGGCGCGCTGATTGTCACAGGAACAGCGCTTGCCGCCGAGCCGTCACGAAGTGCGACCCGGCACGCGGTTCACCGGGCCCGGGACGCCGGGATCGCGATTATTCTCGACGTCGACTACCGGCCCTATTCCTGGCCGTCAGGCGAAGAAGCATCGCAGGTGTATCGTGATATTGCCGCTCTGTGCGACATCATCGTCGGCAACAACGAAGAGTTTACTGTTATGGCGGGCGCGAGCGGCAATGGCCAGGTTCTGGCGGAAGAGTTCACCCGCACTGGCGCCCGCATCTCGATCTATAAGATGGGGCCCGAAGGATCGATTACTTACGCGGCGGATGCCGAGCCGTTCGAAACACCGATTTATCCTGTGAAGGCCGTCAAGCCCATGGGCGCAGGAGACTCTTTCATGGCGGCTCTGGTCACCGGTCTGGGAACGGGCCGCTCGCTTGAGGAAAGCGTCAGACGCGGGACCGCAGCCGCAGCAATGGTCGTCACTGGGATCGGCTGCGCACCCGCCATGCCGACACCGCAGGAATTGAATGACTTTTTGGAAGAACCGACCCGGACGTAACGGCCGGGACTGGATAGACAGAACAACAAACGCGCCGGACGCGATGAAACGGACAGGAAGGCCGGGACGGGATCGAAACAATGCATATACCGCCATATGACAACGCCAATTCGGCAATTATCGATGTGGAAGACGCACGGGTTCCCCTGAATTACTTCAACATCGTCAAGCTGAAAAAGGATCAGGCCTTTGAATATGCCGTGCCCGGCTACGAGACCGGCATCGTTCCGGCAACCGGCACCGTCGATGTTGAGGTAGAGGGCGAGAGTTTCGCCGGTATCGGCAAACGCACAATCGATGTCTGGGACGGCGAACCGGAAGGTGTCTATGTCCCGACCGGAGCGAAGGCGCGTATGGTCTGTGTCAGTGACGAGGCCGAAGTGTTTATCGCCGGCGCCAAATTCGACGACGTGCTGCAGCCGTTCGCAGTTCGCGAGGATGAAATCGATCTGGTGCAGTACGGCTCCGACGATACGAAAACGCACCGCAAGATCAAACATATCCTGGGCACCAAATATCACGGCAAGGTCGGTCGGCTGCTGGTATCCGAACTTTTCACTGTCGGACAGGGTGGCTGGTCGGGTTTTCCGCCGCACAAGCATGACACGGATCGTCTTCCAGACGAAACCCGGCACGATGAGACCTACAATTTCCGCTTCAAGCCGAACAACGGCTTCGGTATGCAGCTGGTGCAGCGGGAAGACGGTCAGGTCGGCGACGCCTATCACCTCGTCGACGGGTCTACCATCATTCTGGACAAAGGTTATCACCCCTGTGTCGTCGCACCCGGTTATGAAATGTACTATTTCACCATCCTTGGCGGCCTGTCCCAACGCTCGCTGGTTCAGTTCTTCCAGCCCGATCATGCCTGGCAGATCGAGACGATTCCCGGCATCAAGGATATGATCGCAAAGTTCAAATGACCGCCGTTTCGCTCGACGCTGTCCTTCAGCCGGCCCTGGCCGGGGGCTATGCCATCGCCGGTCTGGTGGTTCTTGGCTGGGAAGATGCGCTGGCGTATGTGGAAGCGGCGGAAGAGAGCGGCATTCCGGTCATTCTCCAGGCCGGGCCGGGCTGCCGGAAGCACACACCGGTTCCGATTTTAGGAAAAATGTTCCGGCATCTCGCCGATCAGGCAAGTGTGCCGATTGTCTGCCATATCGACCATGGCTATTCCATCGACGAATGCCGCGCAGGCATCGATCACGGTTTCACGTCCGTTATGTTCGACGGTTCCTCACTTCCCATAGCAGAAAACATAGAAAAAACCCGTAAAATCGTGGAAATATCACGAAAAGCTAATGTATCGGTTGAAGGTGAAGTGGGTTATGTCGGCTATGCCGAAGGCGCCGCATCCACCGTGACCGATCCATCCGAAGCCGCTCTGTTTGACAGGGAAAGCGGTGCCGATGCCATGGCTGTCTCGGTGGGCAACGTCCACCTGCAAACCGAGAAAGCGGCCGAGATAAACCAAGAAGCGCTGAAGGCAATCGAAGATCAAACGCATCTGCCTCTGGTCATCCACGGCGGCAGCGGCATCCCGAGTGACGTTCGGCAGGCTCTTGCCGCGACCAGCCGGATCTCAAAATACAATATCGGCACCGAACTGCGGATGACCTTCGGCAGGGCGCTGCGGCAGTCTCTCGCCGACCAGCCCGACATGTTCGACCGCATCGGTCTTCTGAAGCCCACCATTCCGGCGCTCAAGCAAAAGACGGCTGAAATTATTTCCGCGCTGCGTTATCCGGGAAAACGTTCAGAATAGGCTGCGCCCTCGACCGTCTTGCGCATGCCGCCTATCGGAACAGCCCCGAGATGCTTTTGCCCTGGTGAATTGCCAGGATCGCGTCTGCGAAATGATCCGTAACCGAGCAGATTTCAATCTTGTCGATCTGCTTTTCGCCGATCAGCGGTATCGTATCGGTCAGGATCAGCGATTTGAGATCAGAACCGGCGATTTTTGGAACGGCCCGCCCGGACAGAACCCCATGGACAACGGCCGCCTCCACAGACAAGGCGCCCTGCTGCATGATGAAACTCGCCGCTTCCATCAGGGTACCGCCGCTTGCGACTTCATCATCAACGATCAGAGCGTGTTTGCCTTTGACTTCGCCGATTACGGAGACTGCGCGTGGTTTTTCGTCATTGCCGTCCCGCCGCTTGTCGACGATCGCGATCGGCAGGCCGAGCCGGTTTGCGTAGGCGCCGATTTCCTTGGCTTCCCCGACATCGCCTGCAACCAGAACATGATTGGAGAGATCCCGGTTGGCCTTCAGGTAGTCACAGATCAGCGGCGCCGCCTTGAGCTGGTCCGCCGGAATGCGGAAAAAGCCCTGCACTTGCGGAGAATGAAAGTCCATGCTCAGCACCCGGTCGGCACCGGCCGTTTCAAGAAGATCCGCCATAAGACGCGCGGTGATCGATATGCGTGGCTGGTCTTTTTTGTCAGAGCGCGCATAGGGAAAATATGGAATTACAGCCGTGATGCGTTTGGCAGAGGCATGCTTGAGCGCATCGATGGTGATCAGCAGTTCGATAATGCCCTCGGAGACCGGCGATGTTGAGGTCTGGATGACAAACACATCCGCCTCGCGCACATTTTCCTCGATCTTCACCAGCAGGTTTTCGTTCGAAAAACGAACGACCTGCGTGTTTACCGGCTCCACGCCGAGGGTTTTGCAGATTTTCTTTGTGAATTCCGGGTGGGATGACCCGCCGATGATACGGATGTTATTGAGCATCGTCGTCTTTTCCAGCCAATCGATGGAACGGAATACGAAGCTGTATAGCGGAACTTCCGCCTCGAAAGAATGCTGTTTTTCACAAAGTCAGGCTAGTCCTCTGACTCACTCATATTGATGGGTATAGTTTGCTGAGTTTGATGCGTGCTTGTTCGTTTGTGAACTGCCATTGCGCGATGCAGCGCTTATCGTTTCGTTGCGTCGTCCACGCTTTGACGTTACGGGCAAGGTCTTCTTTGCTGCCGATGCGTTCTTTCAGACACTGTCGCGACAACACGGACAATTCGGCTTCGGCCATGTTGAGCCAGGAGCCGTGTTTGGGTGTGTGGTTCCACTCGAATTTTTCAGCGATGCGCCTTGCCTTGGCCGGTTCAAAGGTCGCGTAAAGTGATGCTTGGCTGTGTGTATTCAAGTTGTCCTGGACCAGCACGATTTTGTCTGCATCTGCAAAATGCCGGTCGGCAAGCTCTTCAAGGAAGTGAGCGTAGTCCGTTTTGCCACGATGGTCGGTGACCTTGATGTGCCGCATGCCTTCAAGCGGAGCAAAAGCCATGAATAGATTGGCCATACCTGCACGCTTGTATTCATAGTCATGCCGAGCAACGCGCCCCGGCGTCATGGGGATCGCTAGACGCGTGGCGCTGACCAACTGTTTGGCCGCTTCATCCAGACAAACCAGCGGACGTTTCGGATCACGTGGGCGCTGATAAACCGCCAGCACGTTCTCCATGGCGGCGACGAAGGCCGCGTTCTGCTCGGGTGGGATTACCCAATACCGACTTCGGTGAGGCTTAAGTTCGTTTTTTTAAGCGCGCGCGCAACAGTGTTGAAGTGGGCTGCCTCGACAATGTTCAACTCAACGACCTTGTCGGCCAGAAGCCGAATGGTCCAGCGCGCATAGCCCTGTGGCGGCTGCGAGCACGCAAGGGCAATCAGCCTGGCTTCGGCTTCGCCATCGAAGATGCGCTTGATGGCAGGATGGGCGCGCTGTTTGCGGGCGAACACCGCATCCATCCCTTCCATCACAAACGTCTCGCGCACCCGGGCGACTGTCGAGCCAGAGGTCTCGAGGCTTTGACAAATCCTGCGGTCCGTCCAACCCTCGCCATGAGGCCCCTTGTCGGCCTTCAGAAGAATGCGCGCCTTGCAGTTCGCACGGGCAGCCAGTGTCCCTTTCCTGATCATCGACAAAAGCGCCTTGCGCTCGTCCAACGTCAGTTCAACAACATATTTGATATTGGCCAAAACCTGCCTCCTCTTCGCACGAATCGGAAAACAAGGAACCAGCCCTCGATGAAAAGCGCAACATATCAATTTGATTGATGCAGAAAACTAGGCTCAGGACCCATTCATTTCATGCAATTCTGTTTTGAAAGACGTGTTCGAATGGAGAGAACCAGGGAGAAGCGAAGGTTGGATACCTTTGCGAGCCCTGAGCCTAGTCCGTTCCTGAACTGATCATCCCGAAAAGCAACTCGAATTGCTCCCGTTCCGCCTCATTGACTTTACCCAGCGCCTCCCTGGCTTCGCTCATATTGACCATGTGATCGCCGACAATCACCACCATCACCATTCCGTGCCGGCCATGAACGCGGCATCGGATGCCGTAAAGGCCTTCGGCGTCAAAGGTAAGATCCATCTGCGGCTTGCCGCGAATCTCAAACGGACGACCGCCTTCCGGTATCATTCCTTTGATAGAGCTGACCGTGTGGCGACCGGTTGAACCCAGAAAGCGAATGGTCTGGCCCTTTTCTATCCGCACGATCTTCGGGTCAAACCGAAAGCTGTCAGCCGGGGTGTGTGCACTGAGATCAATGATCTGACGGACCGTAGCCTCCGGCTCTTCAGCGCGTGCTGAGAGTGTCAGAAGCGCTGCAATGAGGCAGCCCAGCAGGAATAATATCGGAAACAAAGGTGATTTGAAGAATGGCGAAGGATCTCGTGGCGATGCAGTTTTTTCCATGCGTATTCTCCTCTTGGGAGGCTCTGGGCTGTTACCGTTGCCGCACGCATGGAATTAGCTTTCTGAAAGGCGTAACACCTTGACTTTAATCAACTTATTATCGTTCTAAAGTAAGTTAAAAGAGTGCAACCGGGCGGCCTTTGGACCGCCCGGACATTCATGCATCGTCGCTCACAGATTCCCCTTGCTCAACTCGCCGGCAATGTGATCGGCCTGACGGATTGCCAACGCAACAATCGTCAGTGTCGGGTTTTCTGCGGCACCGGTCGTGAACTGGCTGCCATCCGATATGTAAAGGTTTGGGATGTCGTGGGTGCGTCCCCAACGATTGACGACGCCGTCCCGCGGGTTTTCCGACATCCGGTTTGTACCCAGATTGTGGGTTGACGGATAAGGCGGCGTCGGGAATGTTCGCGTCGCACCCACTGCGTCGTAAACCGCCGCCCCCTGCTTGTAGGCATGGTTGCGCATGGCGATATCATTGGGATGATCGTCAAAATGCACGTTTGGCGTCGGAAGACCATACTGATCCTTCACGTCATGGTTCAACGTGATCCGGTTGGTCTCCTGCGGCATGTCTTCGCCAACGATCCACATGCCGGCCATGTTTTCGTAGCTGTCTAGCGCGGTGGTGAATTCCCGTCCCCATCCGCCGGGATCGAGGAAGGCAGCCATAAAGGGCAGACCGAGGGCAAGCGTCTCCAATTCATAGCCGCCGACAAACCCGCGACTCGGATCATGCCGGGACTCGTCCTGAATGATGCCGGCCATGGTCGTGCCCCGCCACATGCGCACCGGTTTGTCGAACACCGCATAGACCGAACCGGTCATGTGCCGCATGTAATTGCGCCCGACCTGACCGGATGAGTTGGCCAGTCCGTCGGGGAACATGTTCGAAGCCGAGTTCAACAACAGGCGCGGGCTTTCAATCGAGTTGCCTGCTACGCAGACCACCTTGGCCTTCTGCAGATGCTGATTGCCGTCCGCATCCGCATAGACAACGCCTGTGACCTTGCCGGAATCATCATGCTCGATTTTCAGGACATACGCCTTCTCGCGCACCTCAAGATTCCCGGTTGCCTCGCCCCGCGGGATGTCGGTATAGGCCGCCGACCATTTGGCGCCCCATTTACAGCCCTGAAAGCAGAAACCGGTCTGCTGGCAGATAGGGCGCCCGTCATAATCGGCGCTGTTGATCGCCATCCGGCCGGTATGCACATCCTTGTAGCCAAGCTTCCTGGCACCGGCCTCAAAAACCAGGAAATTGTTGTTGCCGGGCAAGCCTGCCCGGTCGCCCGTGCGGGTCACGCCCAGCTTGGCTTCGGCCTTCTCATAATACGGCGCCATCTCGGCGGCGTCGACCGGCCAGTCCAGAAGGCTCGCACCCTGAACGTCACCGTAAGTTGTTTTGGCTTTCCACTCATGATCCTGAAACCGCAGCGACGCGCCGGCCCAGTGTGTGGTGGTACCGCCAACCGCTTTCACGATCCAGGCGGGCAGACCCGAGAAATCCCTGGCAACGCGCCAGTCGCCGGAGGTTGAACGCGGGTCGAGCCAGGCCAGCTGACCGAAACTCTCCCATTCGTCATTGATATAGTCTTCAGGCAAATACCGTCCGCCGGCCTCAAGAGACACGACACTGACGCCTTTTTGCGCCAGCTCGTTTGCCAGAACGCCGCCGCCGGCGCCGGTCCCGATGATAACAACGACACGATCGTCATTTTTGTCGAAAGGTGCAGCCATCGTGATGCTCCTTAAATCCAGTTGATGTCGTTGAAACCGCGATCGAGATAACCGCCATGGGAGAAGCTTTCGCCCTCGTAGCCGAACAGCGGCCAGACAGCCTTCTGGTTATAGAGGCCGGTCACCAGACCCCCACGCACTTTCTGAAAAAACGGGCTGTCTTCCATACCGCGCAGGATATCAACCCGGTCGCGCTCCCAACCGGTCCCAAGATAGCTGTCAAAGCCCCTGCCCTGAGCCGCTGCGTTGAGCGCGGCGATACCGGTTTCAATTTCTTCTACAGTATCGGCATTGTCATACCCTTTGACGGCAATCGCGTAGAATTCGTCACCCACATGATCGTGCGGGTAGATATCTCGTGCCATTTGGATAAGTGTCGCCATCGTGTCCGGTTTCAGATGTGTGACCTCCATGGCCCATGCCGCATTGCTGGCGGCCACGAATCCGGTGCCGACAGCAAACAAGGTTCCGGCGGCCACGCTGCGTTTAAGCAGCTCGCGTCGGGTGAGGGTTCCGTTTTTTCCCATTTTCGTTCTGTCCTCCCGATTGATGATTTTCAGCGGTAGCGGCCGTGCTTCTGCAACACCTCGATCTGATATCCATCTGGATCAGTAACGAAGAAAAAGCGGGCCAGCAGCACGCCGTCGCGATTAAAGTCAACGATTTTTCTGGGAGACAATCCGGCGGCCTCAAACCGAGCGTGCTCCGCATTCAGGTCGTCCACACAGAACGCGATATGGCCGTAACCGTCACCGGGATCATAAGGGTCCGTCCGCCCCTTATTGACCGTCAGTTCAAGTTCGAAATCGGCGGATTCATTTCGCAGATAGATCAG
Organism: Stappiaceae bacterium; assembly: GCA_965275915.1. Classification (GTDB taxonomy): domain Bacteria; phylum Pseudomonadota; class Alphaproteobacteria; order Rhizobiales; family Stappiaceae; genus JBDWFY01. The sequence continues at coordinate 1,036,227 of CBDHYI010000008.1, read as the reverse complement.
CGTAAAATCGTCGAAATCCAGGCGGTCCGCGACTGACAAACCAAACGCCTGCCGATAGAACTCAACGGATCGATCTTCATCGACCACGCGGACCATAGCGTGTATTGCTTTTGCCAAAACGTCCTCCCAGGCCGCAATCTTGCAGCGTGGGATCAGGCTACCTGAGCGTCATTCTGATCGGGTAGTAACCCGGTACTACATGGACTTTGGGACAAGACACCAATGTCGGAACCAGGACGCCTTACTGCGCGGCATCCAGCCGGCTTTCGTCGGCAATCTGCTGGGTTCGAATGAGACAGGCACACCGCAACAAAGACGTGAAGTTTTTGGCCTCGCCATGCAGCATCAGCACTTCGGAGTGCAGTTTGGACACAAAAGCCGGGGTGGTCAGACCTTCGCTTTGAGCAATGCCGTCGACGATGGCCCAAAAGGATTTCTCAAGCCGAATTGACGTGCTCTGCCCGTTCAAACGCAAATGCCGGGTTTCCGGTTCGTAATCATCCTGTGGCTGTCCGGCAAAAATCTGGCACATGTCACATCCTCCCAAACTGTAACATCAGCCGGAAACTCTGACATCGAATGTTGAAAACATCAAGGAAATGGAAGGCCGCGGCGTGACGCGGAACCGGAAAGCCGGATCGGACCGCGTTTCAATTCAATCCTCGATCATCATGGCCTCCAACGAGGACGCCTCGACGATCATGGGCTGAACTTCCAGCAATTCAGTATGTTTCGTATGTCCGTTGTCAATCCAGTCGAACAGAATGTCGATCATCTCAGCCACGTTCTGCCGGACCATCAGAACATCGGAATTGATAAAAGTGGCGAACGGATCCCAGTCAAAACATCCGAAACTGACATCGTCGATATTCTGATCGGGACGACTGCGAAACCATCGCATCACGCCCTCCAGCGACTCTGTGGAGTTGACAAATATCGCGGCAGGCATCCGGCGGCCGGAGCCGTTCAGCTCGTTCAGCGCCCTGATGGCCTTGTGCCGAGCATAGCCGCAGGTCAGCAGCAACTCAGGTTGTTCCTCGATACCTGCATCGGTCAGGGCATTTTGGAAACCTCTGACCCTTTCACTGGTGTTGTGTTCTTTCGGGCGGCCGCCAACGAAAAGCAGATTGTCTTCCGCCGGCAAACCCCGGGCCCGCAATCGATCGATCAGCCCGCGCGTAAGGTCGTAGGCGCCCTTGTAGTTGTCGGATATAATCGAGGGACCCTGGCGACCCGGCAGATCAAGATTGATCGCCGGCACCCCGTATTTGTCACACAGACCGGCAATGGCATCGGGATCGGTAGCTCCGGTACAAACAATCTGATCAACCCGATAACTCAGCATTTGCTCAACTGTCGCCTGCTCAAGGGCGGGATCGCGGGAGGTGCAGGACACCATCGGGAAAAGACCGCGGGCACGTGCCTGATGCTCAAAGCGCTGGGCGATTGAGCTGAAATAGCGGCTGTTATACATCGGCATGATCATACCGATGATGTGCGTCCGCTCGCGCCTTAACGCGCTGGCCTGCATGTTTCTGGAGTAACCCATCTCGCTTGCAATCGAGAGAATCAACTTCGCCCGTTTTTCGCTGATCCGCCGGGATTTCCACGTGCCGTTCATCACCGCCCCGACCGTGCTGGCGGACGCCTGCGCGCGATGAGCAATATCGTATATGGTGACGTTTCCGTCCTTTTTCTCAAGCGACACAAGCTTTCTCCCTGGCACGTATCGTTAAAGCAATTGACGAACGCGCGAAACTGTGTTTGCCTTGCACCATCGATGGCGCATACGCAGTATCTACAAGCACCATCGATTGTGCAAGCCAATTGTCGGTCAACCCGGCATGAATGGGCGTACCCGGCGGGAAAGGAATCATCTTTCCCGACAAGGGCATGCGCCAAAACAGACACTTGGAGCATGTCGCGTGCATTGAAGATCGCGCGCAATGCAGAGGCAGAGAGCCTACACTTGGCATCAGCCGTATTGGGAGGAAGAGATGAAAAGCCGTAAAAGACTTATCACCGCTTTGGCCGCATCCGCGTTGGCACTGACTATGGCATCATCGGCTGTGGCCGAGACAACCATGGGAATTGTTGTCAAGATCGGCGGCATTCCGTGGTTCAATGCGATGGAAGAAGGCATCAAGGAACGCGCAGCGGAATTAGGTGTCTCAGCCGAAATGATCGGCCCGACATCCGCCGACCCTGCTCTGCAGGTTCGCGCCATCGAGGATCTGATTGCGAAGGGCGTCAACGTGATCGGCGTTGTCCCGAACGACGAGGCGGCTTTGGAGCCGGTCCTGAAGAAAGCAATGGATGCGGGCATCAAGGTTGTCGCCCATGAGGGTCCGGGCCTTCAGAATGTGGACTGGAATTTCGAACTGGCTTCTGCTGACGGATTTGGTGAAGCCCATGCCAAGCTTTTGTGCGACAAGGCGGATCCGGGCAGTTATGCGGTCTTCGTCGGATCCCTGACAGTGCCGTTGCACAATGCGTGGGCGGACGCGGCAATCGCCTGGATGGGGGAAAACTGCGACAAGCTTAAGCTGGTCGGCGAACGCTATGGCGTTGCGGAAAGTGTCGATGACAGTCGCTCCACCGCGCTCGACCTGATTGGAGCAAACCCTGATCTGCGCGGCTTCCTGGCCTTTGGCAGCCAGGGACCGATCGGTGCCGGGCGTGCAATTGAGGAGCGGCGCCTTGGCGGCAAAGTCCACGTGCTTGGACCGTTCTCTCCCGGACAGGGCCGAAGCCTGCTCAAGGACGACATCATCTCAGGCGGTTTCATGTGGAATCCGGCCGAAGCGGGACGGGTCTTCGTGACCATGGGCAATCTCCTGGTTGAAGGCGCGGAGATCACCGAGGGCACCGAGATCGAAGGCCTTGGCGTTGTCAGCCCCGATGTGGAGACCCGCAATATCATCACGGACAACCTGCTTGAAATCAACGCATCCACCGTTGATGAGCTGGCCGCGAAGGGTCTCTGACAAGCATCGGTCGGTCCCCGCGGAACGCATCCCGAACAGGGCGCGCAGCCCTTGCGGGATGCGCACCCGGCGAAGACGGGCAAACACTTCATGCGATCCAACAATCGTTGGAAGTGTTCCGTGGGGCCGACCGTTTACACGGCAATTGAGTGCAGGTTAGGCTCAAAATCCGCCTTTTGTTTCCCCAAATTTGTGAAGCCAATGCCGACTGAAGCGCCACCTGCCCTACGCCTGAAACATGTCTCCAAAACCTTCGGCGGCGTAAGAGCCCTCAAGGATATGTCCTTTGAGGTCGCCGCCGGCGAGGTTCATTGCCTGGCCGGAGAAAATGGCTGCGGCAAAAGCACCCTGATCAAAATCGTCACCGGTGTTTACACCCCTGATCCGGGCGCGGAGATCGAAATATTCAGCCGGCCGATGGCGACGATTACCCCGACCCGGGCCCATGCGATGGGCATCGCGGTCATCTGGCAGGACCTGGCGCTGTTTCCGCATATGAGCGTGGCGGAAAACATCGCCTTTGATCAGATGGTGAGCAACCGCCCCGGCCCCGTCACGCATGGCCGGTTCAAAAAGCAGGCCGCCGGGATATTGGCCCGGCTGGGCGTGACGCTTGATCTTGAGGCACCTTTGAACCGGCTGTCTATCGCCCAGCGCCAGATCGTAGCAATTGCGCGCGCGCTGATCGGGGATGCCCGACTGGTGTTCATGGATGAGCCGACTGCCTCGCTGACCCGAAGTGAAACGGATGCGCTGTTGGATATTGTGCGCACATTATCCGAACAGGGCGTGGCGGTGGTCTTTGTCAGCCATCGGCTGGCGGAAGTTCTGGATATCTCCGCGCGGGTTACCGTCGTACGTGACGGCAACCTTGTCGGTGTCTATCCTACCCAGGGCATGTCTCAGTCGAAACTGGGAGAACTGATGACAGGTCAAACGCTCGAGCACGATGTGACGGCGCGCGATCGGTCCCGCGAATCCCCGATCCTTGAAACACGCGATCTTTCCCGTCACGGAGACTTCAAAGACGTGTCGCTGACCGTGCGAAAGGGGGAAATTGTCGGCGTCACGGGCCTGATCGGCGCCGGTCGAACGGAACTTGCCCACGCGTTGATCGGCATGACCCGGCCGGACGCCGGCGAGATTCTGCTGAACGGCGAACCTGTCCAGATACGGTCCATCCGCCAGGCAATCGACAAAGGCATTGCGTATGTGTCGGAAGACCGGCTGTCGCTCGGCCTCATTCAGCCGCAGTCCATCCATGACAACATCATTATGTCGGTCCTGAACCGGCTGTTGAACGGATTGGGCTTGCTGTCTCCGGTAAAGCGGGAAAAGCTGGTCGACCACTGGGTCCGGGAGCTGGCCGTGAAGATCGGACACCCTGAAGATCCCGTTTCCACTTTATCAGGCGGAAATCAGCAGCGAGTGGTCCTCGCGAAGTGGCTGGCGACGGAGCCGAGACTTCTGATCCTGGACAGTCCGACCGTCGGCGTCGATGTGGGAGCGCGGGCCGGTATCTTCCGCATTGTACGCGCCCTCGCCGAACAGGGACTTGCCATACTGCTGATCTCCGATGAAGTGACCGAAGTGATGTTCAATTCCGATCGGGTGCTGCATATGGCCGGGGGACGGATTGTCGGTGATTACGATCCCAGGAATACGGCCGTCGCGGACTTGGAGGCGCGGATATATGCATAAATTCCTCAGCGCCCATCCGGTCGAGACCCGCTTGTTCTATGTGCTTGTTGTGATGGTGATCGGACTGACGGTGGCAACCGATACGTTCATGACATTCGGCAACATCACCTCGCTCCTGAACAACAATGCGGTCAATCTGATCTGGGCTGTGGGGCTGCTCGTTGTTCTTATCGCCGGGGGCATTGACATTTCCTTCGCTGTCGCGGCGTCCGTCGTCCAATATGTTGCCGCACAGATATTCATGGTCATCGGCGGCAACTGGGCGGTTGGCCTGGTCGTCGCAGCCGCGCTCGGCATCAGCATCGGGATGATCAACGCACTCCTGATCCACGGTTTCCGCGTGATCTCCATTGTCATAACCATCGCGACCTTCAATGCGTTTTTCGGGCTGCTGATGTTCTTTACCCGGGGGCGCAACATCTACAATCTGCCGGACTGGTGGACAGACCGGATCTTCATATTCGAGCATCAGGCCGCCAACGGCACCTGGTCGGAACTGAATCTCTCCGTCGGTGTGATGATCGGTTGCGTTGCTGCGACGGCCCTGCTGATCAGCGCCACCACCTACGGGCGTCAGCTGTACGCCTTTGGCGACAATCCCGAAGGAGCCCGTCGCGCCGGTGTCAATATCTGGCTGATGCAGTGTCTGGCCTATGGCTGGATGGGCATGATGGCCGGGATCGGCGGTTTGATGCAGGTGAACATTGCCAAGGAAGTTGTGCCCAATGCCCTTTATGGCCGCGAGCTGGACGTGCTGGCCGCCGTTGTGCTGGGCGGCGCGCGCCTGGGTGGCGGCAGAGGCACCGTGGTCGGCTGCATTCTGGGAGTGATGTTTGTCGCCGTGACGCAAAACGGCCTCAACCTGCTGGGTGTTTCTCCATTTGCGTTCCAGATGATCATCGGCGCCGTTATTCTGATTGCGATTTCCTCCTCGAATATCTCATTTGATTTCCGGTCCCGGCGCAGACAGACAGCTGAAGCGGAGGTGGATCATGCTTGAAACCCTCAAACAGCGCTTGGGTGCCGAGACCCCGCCCCTCCTGGCTTTTCTTGTTGTCGTCTTTGGATTCTTCTCAATGGCGACGCCCCTTTTCCTGACACCGGCCAATTTGAGCTCGATGGCATTTCAGTTGCCCGTTCTGGGACTTCTGACCCTGGCTATGCTGGTGCCGATCCTCTCCGGCGGGCTGAACCTTGCCATCATCTACACCGCCAACATTTCAGGCCTCACGCTGGCCTGGACACTGCTTCAGTTCGGCGGACCGGAGGCCGGCATCGGCGCCTTCATCCTGGGCACTCTGTTGGCGCTGCTTGTGGGGGCGCTCGCCGGTGCGGTGATGGGATTTGTCGTTGCGTATGTCGGTGCGCACCCGATCCTTGTTTCGCTCGCAATGATGATTTTTCTGCGCGGCCTCGGCGAGTTCCTGACCCGTGGCGGCGACATCTCGGGCTTTCCCGACTTTCTCAACACGCTTGGGCATGGCAGCATCTTCAACATTCCCATCCCCATGCTGGTTTTTCTGGGCGCGGCGCTGTTGTGGCACATCATGCTGCGGCGGTCCCGGCACGGGTTTTCCGTCTATATGCTGGGGTCAAACATACAGGCCGCGGAATATTCCGGGCTGCACACCAAGCGCACTCTCACGCTGATTTATACAATCTCCGGCATCATCTGCGCTGTCGCAGGCATTATCATGGCCGCGCGGTTCAACTCAGTGCGGGTCGGTCATGGCGAGGCATTGCTGCTGGTCACGGTCCTTGCCTGTTTTCTGGGCGGCGTCGATCCGTTCGGCGGCTTCGGCCGGGTTCTGCCGGTCGTCATCGCACTGGTGATTTTGCAGGCGATCTCATCGGGATTGAACCTCCTGGGGGCCAATCAACATCTTTCGACAGCCGTGTGGGGTCTCTTCCTGATCGCAGTCATGGCTTTGCGTTGGTTCGCTGCTCAGTGGCGAAGTCGCAGTATAGGAGGCAGGTAGCATGGAAGGTTTTGGCGTACACACAAGCATGTGGACCATGCATTGGGACCGGCAGGGCGCGGAGGCGACCATTCCTGCGGCCGCTGCCTACAAGATGGATTTCATCGAAATCGCACTTCTGAACACAGCTATCGTCGATGCGCCGCACACAAGGGCTCTGTTGGACAAATATGAGATGCGGGCGGTCTGCTCTCTGGGTCTGCCGGAAGTCAACTGGGCTTCGGTTAATCCGGACGGTGCGATTGAGCACCTCAAGGATGCGATCGACAAGACGGCGGAGATGGGTGCGGAAGCGCTCTCCGGTGTGACATATGGCGGTATCGGAGAGCGCACCGGGGTTCCTCCCACACAGGCGGAGTATGACAATATTGCCCGCGCACTTGAGGCCGCCGCCAGATATGCCGGGGAAAAGAACATCGCCTTCGGTATCGAACCGGTGAACCGTTACGAAAATCATCTGATCAACACCGGTTGGCAGGCGCGCGATATGATCGAAAAGGTCGGCGCGGACAATATTTTCATCCACCTCGATACTTATCATATGAATATCGAGGAAAAAGGCGTCGGCAACGGCATTCTCGATGCCCGCGAGCATCTGCGCTACATTCATCTTTCCGAGAGCGACAGGGGCACGCCCGGCGAAGGCTGCTGTGACTGGGACGAGATCTATGCCACTCTTGCGGCCATCGGCTTCAAGGGTGGTCTTGCCATGGAAAGCTTCATCAACATGCCGCCGGAAGTCGCCTTCGGGCTGGCCGTCTGGCGCCCGGTTGCCCCGAGCTTCAAGGACGTAATGGACAAGGGCCTGCCGTTCCTGCGCAACAAGGCCAAACAATATCGGCTGATCTGAATGGGCAAATACGTCATAGGCATCGATGTGGGCACCGGCAGTGCCCGTGCCGGCATTTTTGATGCGCAAGGCGCTTGCCTGGGTGTCGGCAAGCATCCGGTCGCCCTGTTTCAGGAAAGCGGTTCGATAGCCGAACAGTCAAGCAACGATATCTGGCAGGCGGTCTGTCAGGCCGTGCGGAAAGCGATGAAGGAGGCTGAGACCTCCGCGGACGATATCCGCGGCATCGGATTTGACGCCGCCTGTTCACTAGTCGCCGTGGGGGCATCGGTTAACCGCAGTCAGGTTCCGGAGCGGGACGTTATCGTCTGGATGGACCATCGCGCCGTTGCAGAGGCTGAGGAAATCAATGCCGGGCAGCACGCGGTGTTGCGCTATGTCGGCGACAGGATCTCGCCGGAAATGCAAACGCCAAAACTGCTGTGGCTGAAGCGAAATCTGCCGGAAGCCTATGGACGGGCACGCCATTTCATGGATCTGGCGGACTGGCTTACCTTTCGGGCAACAGGGGAGACGGGCCGGTCGGCCTGCACGCTCACCTGCAAGTGGACCTATCTTGCCCATGAACAGCGTTGGGATCCGGATTATTTTCAGGCCATCGGACTGGGCGACCTGAGTGAGGATGGCTTCAAACGCATTGGCACCGACATCCGTCAACCGGGAGAGGCCCTGGGCTCGGGTCTGTCCGCCCCGGCAGCCGATGAGATGGGATTGAAGCCCTCCATACCGGTAGGCGCAGGAATGATCGATGCGCATGCCGGCGGCGTCGGTACACTGGGGGCGGCAGAGGAGGCCGGCGATTTCACCACCCGGCTGGCTTATGTTTTCGGCACATCCGCCTGCACCATGACATCCAGCTCAAAACCGGTCTTTATTCCCGGCATCTGGGGCCCCTATGCAGGTGCAATGGTTCCTGGTTTCTGGCTAAACGAAGGCGGACAATCGGCAGCGGGCGCGGCGATTGATCATCTGATCGCCATGCATCCCGCCCAAGCACAGCTGCGCCGAGAGGCGGATAAGACGGAACAGTCCATGCCGGAACTCCTGTCCACCCGGGCGCTGAATGCTGTTTCCGAGGCGTCAAAAGCCATCTTCAGGGCGGAAGGCATCACAGTCATTCCGGACTTCAACGGCAACAGAGCCCCCTTCGCCGACCCGCATGCCCGCGGCATGATTGCCGGCATCGGGCTTGAAACCGACGGCGACAGCCTGGTCACCCTCTATGTGGCGGGCCTGTCCGGGATTGCCTGCGGATTGCGCCAGATTATCGACGTTCAGCGGGAATGCGGATTGAAGACCGAGGCGATTGTGGTTTCCGGCGGTGCCGGGACAGATGCGCTTGCACAGCAAATCATTGCAGATACAACCGGCCTGCCGGTGCTTGTGCCTGCCGCAGATGAACCGGTTCTTCTGGGCGCGGCCATGCTGGGCGCCGTGGCCTGCGGTGCGGCCCGGGATCTGACAGACGCCATGAAGACAATGTCCCGTTTTCGCAGGAAAGTCTCTCCGGCTGGGGGAGCGATAACGGACCTGCACAACAGGCGGTATGAAACTTACGGCGCATTGCAGTCCGCCCTGCGTTCTGCCTGAACAGGACATCGATTTATCAAACCGGCCGTTCGTTTCGCCTCAACTCTTGCCGCGGTCAAGAGCTTGAAAGCCGACAATTGCCGCTCCGATCAGCCCCGGTTCGACCTTGCATTGTCCCGGCACCACCAGGGGCTTACCCGGGTCAGACAGCATCCGTTTGCGGGTTTCCCGGTCAAGCCGGTCGATCAGTTCCGGAACATTTGACAGGCCGCCGCCGACCGGGGCAACGGATGGACTGATGGCATTCATAAGCATGGCGAGCGGGCCGCTGAGAACGTCAAGATAAACGTCGATTGTCAGCGATGCCGCCGCATCGCCTTTAAGCCAGGCTCCTACTATGGCTGTGCTGGTGAGTTCGGTGTTGTGGAGAGCTTTATGTATTTTCTCCATCCCCCGCGCGCTGCCGACCGCATCGATACAGCCCGTCTGGCCGCAGCCGCACCGGAACCGCGGCAGAATCATGTCGGTCGCGGGCACCTGGGTGGCTGCCACCGGACCGTGGCCCCACTCTCCCGCATAACCACTGGCGCCGACATAAGCCGTATCACCGATCACCAGGCATCCGCCAACGCCTGTTCCAAGGATGATGCCGAAAACCAGCTCATGTCCCCTGCCCGCACCGAAATGAGCCTCCGCCAAGGCGAAGCAGGCGGAATCGCGCACGATCCAGACAGGCAGATTGAGCGCCTCCTCAAGATCCTGACGCAGGTGCCGGCCGTCGGCGCAGGGGATATTGGCAATCTTTGCTATGTTCGTCTTAGGGTCGATGACACCGGCGGTCGAAATCGCGATGCCCCGGCTTGGCGTATCTCCCTCCTCGGTCATGTCTTTCATAACCGCAATGAAGGCATCAAAATCCTGCAAAGGCGTCGGCACACGGCGCGTCGGCGTCACCTGATCCGGTGCGGTGGCTTTGGCTCCCTTGATCGCCGTTCCGCCAATGTCAAAACATGTCAGCATGATTTCGTGAGTTGCACCTGTTCACCCGCCGATAACGGCGCCCTGATTGTCAAACCGATGAATGCGCGCCGCGTCCGGAGACGCAAACAGCACATCGTCTTCCTGATAACGATGCTCGCCGAACAACCTTACCGTAAGCAGGCCGGTTTCCTCACAATCCGTGTAAAGGATCGTGTCCGCACCCAGATGTTCTGCGTGGATGACTTTTCCTTTCCAGCGTCCGTCCTGTTCCGAAACGGAAATATGTTCAGGGCGAATGCCGATTTTGCTGCAATCGCTGGCACCAACCCGGCCTGCCTCGATAATATTCATTTGCGGCGAACCGATAAAGCGCGCAACAAACTCGTTGGCCGGATTGTTGTAAAGCTCCATAGGTGTCCCGACCTGCTGGATCACCCCTCCATTCAGCACAACGATACGATCGGCAAGCGTCATCGCCTCGACCTGATCATGGGTCACGTAAATCATGGTCGATCTGATTTCCCGATGCAGCCGGGCGATCTCAAGCCGGGTATTGACCCTGAGAGCGGCATCAAGATTGGACAGGGGCTCATCAAACAGAAACAGCTTCGGCTCGCGCACGATTGCGCGTCCGATTGCAACACGCTGTCGCTGACCGCCGGAGAGTTCAGCCGGGCGCCGCTTAAGATAATCATCCAGTGAAAGCATGGATGACGCTTCGGTGACCCGTTTGTCGATCTCCGCCCTCGGCGCGCCGGCCTGCTTGAGGCCGAGCCCCATATTGTCCCTGACCGTCAGATGCGGATAGAGCGCGTAGGTCTGAAACACCATGGCGATCCCGCGCTTTGCCGGCGGCACATGGGATACCTCCTCCTTGTCGATCTCGATCGTGCCTGCTGTGGCATCCTCAAGACCGGCAATGATCCTGAGCAGTGTGGATTTTCCGCAGCCGGAGGGACCGACAAAGATGACGAATTCGCCGTCGGCGATCTCCAGATCGATACCCTCCAGCACGTCGACCTTCCCGAAAGACTTACGGATATTTTTCAGCGACAGGGAACCCACAGCCTCACCCTCCAAGCTTGACGGCGCGCTGCTCGCGCACGCTGAGATCGGCGGCAAGACACACTTTCAGCGACTGCACCGCATCCTGCATATGACGTTGAAGGTCAATCTCTTCCCGGATTGCTTTCAAAACAAAGGCCTGTTCGCGATCACAAAGCTCCTGATGGCCCGGTTCGTCCGCCATGCTCATGTCCTGATCGGCAGTCGTGAACGCCCCGTCGGGTCCGGTTTCGGCGCTGTGGAGACGGATAACCGAGGTCTTGGTATGGGTGTCGATATCATCGGATTTGGCGTCGCCATCCATGACAATCGAGACGCAGCCGTTCGGCGAAATCACGTCTTTAACGAAAAACGCCGTCTCCGACATCATCGGACCCCAGCCCGCTTCATACCAGCCGACCGAACCATCATCGAAAAGCACCTGGAAATGGCCGTAATTGTACATGTCCTGCCCGATATCTTCACTCAGGCGCAGACCCATCCCCCGCACTTCGACGGGCATCGCGTCGGTGATCTGGCACATCACGTCGACATAATGCACACCACAGTCGACAATCGGCGATGTGGTCTCCATCAACTGCCGGTGCGTCGCCCAGGTCGGTCCGCTTGACTGCTGATTGAGATTCATCCGGAAGACATAGGGACCGCCCAGCGCCCGCGCTTCCTCGATCAGCCGCATCCAGGACGGATGATGGCGCAAAATATAGCCGACCACCAGTTTACGGCCACTGGCCTTGGCGCAGGCAACAACGCGCTCCGCATCGGCGACGGTGGTCGCAAGCGGCTTTTCAACAAACACATGCGCACCGGCTTCCATGGCGGCAATCGCATAATCGGCATGGCTGTCCGAATAGGTCGCAACACAGCACAGATCCGGTTTCAGGTCGGACAGCGCTGCTTCAAAACCCGGAAGAATGTCCTGTCCCGCCAGCGTCGCAGGCAAGTCGACCTTCGAGCGATTCACGAGACCGACGATCTCAAAACCGGGATTGTTCGCATAAGCCAGCGCGTGGCTCATACCCATATTGCCAAGACCGGCGACCAGAACCCGGACGGGATCAGCATGTTCACTCATTTCACGGCTCCTGAGGTGATGCCACGGATCAATTGGCGGGAGAAAATCACATAGAGAATGAGAACCGGAACGATCGCCAGCGACAGGGCCGACAGAACCGCGTTCCAGTTGGTAACGAACTGGCCGATAAAGACCTGAGCACCCAGCGTCACGGTTTTGGTTTCCTCGGCCGGTGCCAGAATCAGCGGAAACCACAGGTCGTTCCAGATCGGGATCATTGTAAACACCGCGACTGTCGCCATCGCCGGACGCACCAGCGGCAGGACCAGACGGAAGAAGATCTTATATTCGCTGAGGCCGTCAATGCGGCCTGCGTTCTTCAGGTCATCGGACACCTGGCGCATGAATTCCGACAGGATGAAAATCGCCAGCGGCAACCCTTGCGCTGTATAGACCAGAATGAGTGCCGTCAGCGTGTTGACAAGACCCGATGCGACCATCAATTGCAAGATCGCAACGGTGCCGAGCCGGATCGGGATCATAATGCCAAGCGCAAGATAAAGACCCATCAGCATGTTGCCGCGAAACCGGTACTCGGAGAGCGCAAAGGCCGCCATTGCCCCGAACAGCAGAACCAGCGTCAGCGAGACCACCGTCACGATCAGACTGTTCTGGAAATAGAGAAAGAAATCTCCCTGGTCGATCACGGTCTGATAGCCGATCAGGCTGAAGGTTTCCGCATCTGGAAACGACAGCGGCGAACGGAAGATCGCTTTTCTGGTTTTGAAGGAATTAATGATGATCACAAAGACCGGAAACAGTGCAATCGCAGTGTAGGTCAGCAGAATCGCATGTGCAGCGACAGAGTGTTTCAGGGAAAATCGGGCGGTCTTCATCGCGGTGCCCTCCTAAAACTGGTAGCGGCGTAGCCGCGTCTGGATGCCGAACAGATAGAGGCATACCCCGGCAAGGATGATCAGGAACATGACCGACGCGATGGTCGAGCCCATGTTCGGATCGCCGATCTGAAGCTGAAAACCGAAGAAAGTGCGATAAAGGAACGTCCCCAGGATATCCGTCGAGTAATTCGGTCCCGCCAGTGCGCCCTGTGCTGCGTAAATCAGGTCGAACGCATTGAAATTACCGACAAATGTCAGGATCGATATGATGCCGATTGTCGGCAGGATCAGCGGGAGTTTGATCTTCCAGAATTGCGACATGCCGGTGATGCCGTCGCACTCGGCGGCCTCCAGCACCTCATCGGGAATCGACAGCAGCGCTGCATAGATGAGCATCATCGGAATGCCGACAAACTGCCAGACCGAGATCAGGCTGAGCGCAGTCAGTGCATATTCCTCTTTGCCGAGCCAGGGTGCGAACAGGAACTTGAGGCCGACTGCATTCAGCATGTCCGGTGCGATGCCCCAGATGGGCGACAGGATCAGTTTCCACGCAAAACCGACAATCACAAAGGACAGGATGGTCGGAATGAAAATGGCCGTCCTGTAGAAGGCCCGCATCCTCAGACGCGGGCTGGACAGCAAAGCGGCCAGAAGAATCCCGATTGGATTCTGGACCAGCATGTGGATGACGAAGAACCAGAAATTGTTGCCAAGCGCGTTCCAGAACGAGGCTGACCAGCGCGGGTCGCCGAACAGCGTGCGAAAATTATCAAGACCCACAAAGGCCGTTCCCTGATTGCCGCTTGTGAAAAGCGACAGCTGCAGGGTGCCAAACAATGGCAGGATCATAATCGCGGTATAGATCAGCACGGCCGGCGCAAGAAAGACGGCAATATGCCAACGCCGGGCGGGCTTTCGAGCGTGGTCCGCCATGGTTCTCAGGTCCCGGATCGCGTAAGGGTGACCCGCGCGGTTCGGTGCCCGCACGGGTCGCTGTTATCGGGTCTTACTGCTTGTGCTTCTCGTACCAGCTGGCAAGACCTTCCTGCAGACGGGCACCGGCAGCCTCCGGCGTTTCCGTTCCCTTGATCACGTTGGCAGAGGCATTCCAGGTTTCATTTTCAAGGTTCGGCGTGCCGCGCGACAGGATCTGATAGGTCGAGCGGATCGTCGGCTCGCACTTCTGACGCCAGGAAACGAATTCCTGCGCCAGCGGATCGTCAAGTTCAACCGGCTCGCTCGACAGCGGGAAGAAGCCCGGCAAAGCATTGGCATAAAGCGACGCGAACTCCGGTGATGCCACCCAGTTGAGGAACGTCTTCGCCGCGTCGGCATTTTCAGTCTTGGCATTCATGCCGATGGCAATGTCGGTATGGTCGGAGAAATAGCACGTGTCTCCGGCATTCTGGACAGGCGGCAGGAAGGCGCCCATCTTGAAATCGGCCTGATCGTTAAATCCGGTGATTTCCCAGGAACCGGCCGGATAAATGGCAGCCCGTCCGAGCGTGAAAATGTTCTGGCTGTCCGGATAGGTCTGCGCTTCAAAGCCGTCTCCAAGGTAATCCTTCCAGCGCGCCAATGTTGCGTACGGAGCCACCCAGGCTTCATCCGTCAGTTTTTGATCGCCATTGATCAGCGCCAGCCGGCCCTCCTCGCCTTTCCAGTAGTTGGGTCCGATATTCTGGTAACCCATTGTTGCCGCTTCCCACTGGTCGTTTGTCCCCATGGCAAGCGGAATATAGGTGCCGTCTTCCTTGATCTTGTCGAGCGCGGCGAAGAACTCGCCCTCGGTTGTCGGCACGGACAGGCCCAGTTCATCAAAGGCATCCCTGTTGTAGATAAACCCGTGAATCACCGATGCCATCGGCACGCAGAACGGCGTCGATCCGTCGTCGGTGATCCAGGCGGATTTTGCAACATCGCCGAAATTCTTCATGCCTTCCAGATCGGCCAGCCCCGCAAGATGACCTTTTTCGTAAAGCGCCAGCGACGCATCGAACGGACGACAGGTGATCAGGTCACCGGCGGACCCCGCATCGAGTTTTGAATTGAGGGCTGCGTTATACTCTGTCGGTGCCGTTGGCGCGAACGTCACTTTGATCCCCGGATGTTTGGCTTCAAAAGCGGGAATGATCTTTTCCTGCCAGATCGCCAGATCGTCATTCCGCCAGCTTTCAATCGTCAGCGTCACATCCTGAGCCAGGGCGGTGCCGGCCGATCCCAGGAAGGTTGCTGTCAGGAGCAGGCTTTTCATCGCTTTTCTGGTCATATCGTAAATTCCCCTGTTGCTCTGGTCGTCGGATTGTTTTGTCGGACGCGCATTGCGCACGCAGTCTTTCAGTCGGACGACATCTCAGATGTCACCCTTTTCAGAGATCGGCGCGCCTTGCGAAGACTGTCGCCGGCCTCAAAAAGCACCCTCTTTGCATCCTCTCTGGACGGGGCTCCCTCGGCCATCAGCACAGCCAGCTTGGCAGACCCCTCGGCCCGTTCGAGCCAAAGACCGGCTTCGGTCTCCTCAATGCCGCTAATCGCCGAAACGATACGGCTGGCCCGAACCCGAAGTTTGGCATTATCCGCCCTGAGGTTGACCATGTAGCCATCATGGACGTGACCAAGACCAATCCCGGTCAGTGTTGAAAAAATGTTGAGCGCGATCTTCTGCGCCGTGCCTGCCCCCATCCGCGTGGACCCCGAAATAACTTCAGGTGCCGTCTCAAGCAGAACTGAGACGTTCGCTCCATCGAACAACGGCGCGGATGAATTGTTGGCAACGGCGATGAGCCCGGACCCGGCAGCAATCGCCCGCCTGGCAACAGCACAAGTGTAGGGTGTCGACCCGCTTGCGGCGATGGCGATAACGCAGTCTTCCCGCCCAAATCCGGCTCTATCCGCATCGTCGTTGGCCAGGTCGGCATCGTCTTCCGGCCCACCACGAAGATCGCGGCACGTATCGACGCCGCCTGCGAGAAGAACGACAATCTGTTCCCGGTCAATGCCATAAGTGCCGGGCAGTTCCAGTGCGTCCATCATGGCAATAAGGCCTGAACTGCCCGCACCCGCATAGATCAGGCGTCCGCCGTTCTTCAGCGCCGCAACTGCAATGGCGGACGCTGCCACGATGTCGTCAAGAGCCGCTTCCACAGCACCTGCCGCATCCAGCTGTGCATGGTGCAGGATCGCGCCGATCTCCCTCGGCGCTCTCGCATCCAGCCCGTCCGAACCGGCATGTCTGTCCTCTGTTGCAACGCGGATCATATGCGCCCTCTCCCTTGCAACAAAATAATGCCAAAAAAATACCATTTGTCCAGTAAGAATTAACCAATTTTATCCACCTTTCACTCGTTTAGATTTTTAATCATTTAAAATCAAATATTTAAGAATTTTATTTTTCACATCGGAATTCGGTAATTGTAAATGGTATTTTTTTGGTATTTAATATCACCGGTAATTAGCGGACCATGAAGTGATGCAGGCCCGATCCGAAAGGTGGACATCGATGGACCAGAGTGTTGTCTCGCTGTTTTCCCCTGACAAAGTTCAGGCGGCAGGCCCCGGTCCCCGCTATGTCAAGCTGCGGCGCCTTATCGAACAGGCCATCAGCGGCCAGGATCTGGCCGAAGGCACCGCCCTGCCAACCGAACGGGAGATCGCATCGCTGACCGAACTCAGCCGGGTCACTGTCCGCAAAGCCGTGGCGGAACTGGTTCAGCAGGGGCGCCTGGTGCGCCGGCACGGTTCGGGGACCTTTGTCGGCCAGACCGTTGCCAAGGTTGAACAGCCGCTATCGCTTCTGACCAGTTTTACCGAGGATATGGCCCGGCGGGGCATTGCAACGACAACCAAGTGGCTGAAGCGGGAATTGGCAGCGCCCTCCCCGGACGAAATGATGACGCTGGGTCTTTCAATCGAGGACCGCATTGCCAAGCTGGAACGCCTGCGCCTGGCCGACGGCAAACCCATGGCCATCGAGCGGGCCGCCCTGCTGACGGAATTCGTTCCCGACCCACTGGAAATCACCGGCTCGCTTTACGCGGCGCTCGACAAAAAAAAGGCAAGGCCCGTGCGGGCGACGCAGCGCATCTCGGCGCGCAATATCGATGCCGCCGAAGCGGAGCTTCTCGATGTGTCCGCGGGCGATGCGGGACTTTACATCGAACGGATTTCCTATCTGCCCTCAGGACGCGTCATCGAACTGACACGTTCCATGTATCGCGGCGATACGTACGATTTTGTCGCCGAACTGAAAATCAGTGAATGATCCGACAGCCGGATCAATGAGGCCCATGACCGATTATTCCGCTGACCACACACCGACCGATATGCGCCGGGAGATCGACGAAACGCCTGCCGCAGTAGCCCGCCTGATCGAAAAATCCGGGCCCCTCATGGCGGAGGCCGCCGCCGCGCTCAGACGGAAAGCGCCCACCCTTGCCGTAACCGTTGCCCGAGGCTCCTCCGATCATGCAGCGCTGTTTCTGAAATATGCCATTGAACTGACGCTGAGTATTCCGGTCGCCTCACTGGGGCCCTCGCTGGCGTCCGTTTACGGTGCACCGCTTCATCTTTCAAATGCCGCAGCAATTTGCATTTCCCAATCCGGCAAGAGCCCGGATATTGTTGCCATGGCCGAAACAGCCCGGGACGGTGGCGCACTCAGCCTTGCCCTGTGCAACACGACACCCTCCCCGCTTGCCGATGCCTGCACGTTTGCCGTTGATGTTCAGGCCGGACCGGAGAAAAGCGTTGCGGCGACCAAAACCTACATCTGTTCCATCGCCTCCGGACTTGCGATCCTTGCCGCCTGGGCGGAAGACAACGCCCTCAAACAGGCGGTGCAGTCGCTGCCGGACCATCTGGGTAAGGCCGCAGGGCTGGACTGGTCACCGCTTGCCGAAGCAGTGACTGAAGCTGAGTCTATTTACGTACTGGGACGCGGACCGATTTCCGCAATCGCCCATGAAGCGGCCCTGAAATTCAAGGAAACCTGCGGACTGCATGCGGAGGCCTACTCGACCGCTGAAGTGCTTCACGGCCCGGTCGAAATTGTCGGCTCGCACTTTCCGGTTCTCGCCTTTGCCGCCCGCGACAAGGCGGAGGCCTCGATTGCCGGCACCGCCGATCAGCTCGCCCGGCGCGGTGCGGAGGTCTTCGTACCCTCGGATCAAGCCGAGCATGCAAATCGATTGCCCTTTGTTGCAACGGGCCATCCGCTGACGGATGCCCTGACTCCAATCATCACTTTTTACGGATTTGTCGAAGCACTTTCGCGGGCGCGGGGGCGTAACCCGGACAAGCCGCTGCAATTGCGGAAAGTGACGGAAACGCTATGACCGGGATGACGGCAATAACGGGTCCGCGCCTGTTCGATGGCGAAGCCTGGCATGAAAATCATGCATTGCTTGTTAAAGACGGGACCATTGCCGGGATCGTTCCGCACGGGACGCTGCCTGAAGAGGCGCAGAGATACCATTCACCGGCAACCATCATCGCTCCGGGCTTCATCGATCTTCAGGTCAACGGCGGTGGCGGCGTTTTACTGAATGAGAATCCGAGCGCCGAAGGCATCAGAACCATCTGCGCCGCCCACGCCAAATTCGGAACAACCGCGCTGCTGCCGACTCTGATCACCGATACGCCGGCTGTCACGGAGCGGGCAATCGCCGCAGCCATCGCCTGTCAAAATGCGCAGGCACCGGGCTTCCTGGGCCTCCATCTTGAAGGTCCGCATCTGTCGCAGGCCCGAAAGGGCGCGCACGATGGCAACCTCGTGCGCCCGATGGCGCAGGAGGACGTTGAGAGACTGCTGTCGGCCAAACAGCAACTCAACCATCTGGTGACAACGGTTGCACCGGAAAGCGTGACGCCCGATCAGGTGGCCATGCTCTCCAGGGCCGGAATAACCGTCAGTCTTGGTCACACCGACACGCCCTGCAACGATGTGACTCCGTATGTGCAAGCGGGGGCGACGATGACCACCCACCTGTTCAACGCCATGAGCGGTTTCAATCACCGTGATCCGGGACTTGTCGGCGCAACGCTTCACACCGGAGCCTTAAGCGCCGGCCTGATCGCCGACGGCTTTCACGTCGACCCGGTTGCGATCGACATAGCGCTGAGAGCCAAGACCGGTCCGGGACACATTTTCCTCGTCAGCGATGCCATGTCCACCATAGGAACGGATCTGAAGACGTTTGAGCTGAACGGGCGCACAATCTTTCGGAAAGACGGGCGCCTTACGCTTGATGACGGGACCCTCGCCGGTGCGGACATCGATCTGAGCGCCTCGGTCCGTTTTCTGATCGAAAATGTCAGCCTGTCAACGGACGAGGCCCTGCGAATGGCATCGCTCTATCCTGCAACCGCGCTTGGTCTTGAAACAAAGGGACAACTAGCGGCGGGATATGATGCGGATTTCATTGAGTTGGATGACAGGTTTCATGTCAAAGCGACCTGGATCGGCGGACGTCTGGTTCACTGCAATCGGTAGATCCCAGAGGCTGTTATAAACGTGCAACATCCGCCTCATGTGCAGCCATGAGACGGATGCTGAGGTCACCAAGTCGCACGCCGTTTGATGACCTGGGGGCCTCAATCTCTAAGACTTCGGCAACAACACCGTATCGATGACATGGATAACGCCGTTCGACGTATCGATGTCAGCGGTTACCACATTGGATTCATTGATTTTCACGCCGGAGGTCGCATTGACGTCCAAGTTCTGACCCTGGACAGTGGCAACACTCATTTCTTTCCCGGCGATGTCACCAGACATCACTTTGCCGGGAATGACATGATAGGTCAGAACCGCGACAAGCTGATCCTTGTTTTCCGGCTTGAGCAGGTTTTCAACCGTTCCGGCAGGAAGTTTCGCAAACGCCTCATCGCTGGGAGCGAAGACTGTGAACGGGCCATCGCCTTTCAGAGTGTCAACCAGATCGGCTGCCTGAACAGCGGCGACAAGCGTATTAAACGTTCCCGCTTCAACGGCGGTATCAACGATATCCTTCTTCCCGCCGGCAAGAGCGGCGGCTGTCATCGCCAGGCCAAAGACTGCGGCAACTACAATTCTAAAGAGCTTCATGATGTCCTCACACTCATTTTGTGTTCCCCAGCTTGACTAGGTTACGCCCTAAAATATTCGGCGGATCACATGCCCCACTCCGATTTTTAGAGCGTATCCCGTGACGGTTGAATCACCTTCACGACAAGGATGCGCGTGAAAATAAAGGGTTGGGGCATTTCACGCGATCCAAGGATCGCGGGAATTGCTCCAGATGCGGAGCGGCTCTCTGCTTTTTTGTCAAAATCCGCTTGGGCGACCATCGGATGTGCACCTTGCTTCACGATGCTACACATCCGGGTGAAGCGGCTTCAGCCTGTAAATTCATCGTCCTAAATTGAGTCTGAGGAACCAGCGAAGGACGACCAGATGCAATTTCCCCGCCCGCTCAGCCGTGCCCTGCTTGGCGCCGTACTCGCATTTTCACTCCCGATCCTGACCAACGGAGCAGAAGCGCAAAAAGCACCCGCTCCGCTGCCTGAAGCGCAGCACACCGGCACTGATGAAGTCAGGGACCAGTCCCTTTCTGTCGTTCTGGGCAATCCGGCTGAGCGAAAACGGGCGTTGGATTACCTGATCGCACGCGGCAAACTCGACATTGCGCCAACGCTTGTTCTTTACATGCGCCTCAGCCAGAACCACCCGGAAATCGTTACGGCCCTCAAGAAAATTACCGGCAAGGACCTCAGAACCTGGAAAGAAGCCATGCTCTGGCAGGAAGCCAATCCGGATGTCGTTCCGCATGAAAGCTACCGGGAAATCAAGCTCGGATTTTTTGCCAATATCGATCCGAACTTCCTGCAGTTTTTCAATCCCAGAACAACCAGCCGGGATCAGATGAAAATCCGGCTTGAGGAAATTACCTGGGGCGGCGTAAAGGTGGACGGCATTCCCTCCCTCGACAACCCGGAACTGATTGCGGCTAAACAGGCAGACTATCTGCGTGACGAGGACCTTGTTTTCGGTGTTGAAATCAATGGTGACGCAAGGGCCTATCCGCTGCGCATCATGGGCTGGCACGAGATGTTCAACGAGGTGATTGGCGGTGTACCGGTCGCCCTCGCCTATTGCACGCTCTGTGGCGCGGGAATCCTGTTTGAGACACATGTCGAGGGTCGGAAAAAACCGTTTGTCTTCGGCTCTTCGGGATTTCTGTACAGGTCCAACAAATTGATGTTCGACCGGGAAACCAAGAGCCTGTGGAACCAGTTTACCGGCCAGCCGGTTTCCGGAGAGCTTACCAGTTCGGGTATCAAACTGAAAATCCGTCCGGTAACGATCACGGCCTGGAAAGACTGGAAAACATCCCACCCCGATACAAAAGTGCTTTCGCTGGACACCGGTCACGACCGCGATTATGGCTCAGGGGTTGTCTACAAGGACTATTTTGCAAGCCCCGATCTGATGTTCCCGACGACGGTCCGCGACGAAAGTAAAGTTAAGCGCAAGGACTTTGTTTTCGGCATCCGGGAATTCGGCGCTGCAAAGGCCTGGCCGCTGAAAGCCTTCAAACGCAAACGCGTCATCAATGACACTGTCGGTGCCACCGACGTGGTGCTGCTGGGCAATGCAAAGACCCGAACGGTCCGCGCCTATCAGCGGGATGGCAACACCTTTAAAAATGGAAAGGATGGCGGCACGCTGACCGGTCCCGGCGGCACTTGGACGATATCGGAAGATTTTATCACCGGCCCGGCCGGCCAGAAGCTGCCCCGTGTGCCCGGCCACGTCGCCTACTGGTTCGCGTGGGACGGTTACCTGGGACTCGACAGCGCGCTTTATGGGGGTTAGGGCTCGAATCTGCTAAGCTGAATGATACCCTGCTCACCTTCTGAATTCGGGCCTCATGTATCAGGACGACTCGTTCTACACCCTGTCACAGGCCGGACAGATCGGACTTGTCGGCCTGTCGCTGGTCCTGACAGCCATCCTTCTGCTTCTTGCCTGGCGCATGATGGGAAGCCGCCCGCTTTCGGTCCGCATTGCCATCGCGATCATACTGTTTCTGGCTTTCGTCTGGCTGTCGCCGCAGATTTACTACACGTACTATCTGTTCCTGTTTGACGGCTTGCCGCTGCAGATCGTCATTCTTCCACCGCCGGGGCCGCAATATCTCGCCGACCTGGTCTTTTTTCAGGACCGCACCACCTTGTCGGCACACTCAAAGGGCATTCTTGGCTGGTTGTTGCTGCTGGTTGCCCTGTTAAAACCACGCTTCAGCCGTTCGATGACACATTAATTCAAGTCAGGGCGAACGCATCAAAATCATCAAGGGCCCAACTCTTTAAGAAGAGCCTTGGCGTCTCATGGACAATCATCGGATCGTCTTTTCGAAATCGGACAGGCACGGCAAACAGCGGCTTTCATTCCGACACTATGTCTTCACGCCTGAATTTCGAAGCGGGTTATTCGCATATGTCCCTTGCATCAAACGGCAGATCGGCCAGCTGTTCGCGAGACATTTTTTTTACTGCCGGATGGGTCAGAGGATCACGCCACCAGTGTTTTGTCGCCGCCCGATGGACAGCCCTGTTTCGACGCGACATATGATCAATTAATTTCCTTATATATTTTAGCATGTCTGCATAATAGTAATTGTTTTTTCCAGTTTTTATCGACTTTATTTGCATGTTGATATAGATTTTCTATATGAAAAATCTCAATCGAATTCACTTGGGCGGCCTGCGTGCCGTTGAAGCTGTCGGGCGCCTTGGAACCCTGCGTGAGGCGGCGGACGAACTCGGCGTGACACCGGGTGCAGTCAGCCAGCAGATCTTGAAAGTCGAGCAACAGGTTGGCCGGTCACTCTTTGAACGGCTGCCGAAGGGACTGCAATTGACGCCGCTTGGCGAAACCGTTCAGCGCCACCTGACAAACGGCATGAGCGAACTCTCAGCAGGTCTTGGTCTCGCGCTCCGGCAGGAGGAAAAGACACTCACAGTGTCCGTCGCTCCCGTATTTGCCGAAAAGTGGCTGGTGTGGCGCCTGAAGCGGTTCAACAAACAGCACCCGGAGATCCGCATCCGTGTGGATGCAACCATAGACCTGGTGGACCCGGATCTGTCTGACGTCGATGCCTGTATTCGGGTCGTACGCGGTGAAGCGGGCCCGACATCCTGGACCAAATTGCTCGATCATCGCGTTTTTCCTGTTTGCAGCCCGGCGCTGGCAAAGCAGATCGGCTCGCCCGCCGATCTCGCCAAGGTACCAATCATTCGGGATTCGGGCGAAATGTTCAGCTGGAACAGCTGGCTCAAACCCAACGGCCTTGACGAACACATACTCGGACCCGGACCCACCTATTCCGATGGCTCGCTGTGCCTTGATGCAGCCATTGCCGGACAGGGCGTGTTCCTTGCCTGGGAAACACTGGCCTGCGATGCCCTGCGCTTCAAACGCCTCATAGCCCCATTCCCGGACCGCTATATGACCGACTTTGCCTATTGGCTGGTTGTCGGCCGCCATCGCCGGAATCCTCAATGCGTACGGGACTTTGAAACATGGCTGAAGTCAGAGTTGAAGCGGTCGATGGAGGAAGCCCGGCTGATAGTTCCACAAAATTAGTACCCGCGCCTAATCCTATGAAATGCGTCTGAAATTGCAAAAAGAGAATACAACTTATAAGAGTTTTCCGACTTCGGCGTTTGCTCAGACATTGCGCTCCCGAGCGATTACCACCGCAATTCACATTCCAGTTTTTCTTCAGGCTGCTAACAGATCCAAATGCGTAAAATTATTCTCGCCGTTATCAGGTCTTTCGGCCGCTACACAGCTGTTCTCATTTTTGCGATTACGTGCGGGGTTGGAGCTCTTTGGCTATTGGTCCTGGACAAGCATCCATTTCTCTTTTTCACGCTCGCGCTTCTTGTCATTCCGCTCTTCATGACTTCTTTCGCGTTGCTGATTGGGGTGTTATTCAGCGGTCTTGGTTCTCAGGAAGGACATTTCGTCACCCGAGCGGACGCGCCGGCGTTGTGGGCAACCTGGGATGAAATAGCAGGTGAAGCCAACGAACGCCGCTTGTTGTGCATTGATGGTGACCTCAATGCCTCTATAGGAGAACGCCGACGTTTCGCCGGCTTGTGGGGCAAAGAGGTTACCATGACAATTGGATTACCCCTCTTGATGTGCCTCGATTCTTCTGCACTCCGATCTGTCGTCGCGCACGAAGTTGGTCACAATTGTCACAATCACACATCCGGTCAGGCGAATATCGCGGAATTTGTCGGGACAACGAACACACTCTTCGAATACGCCGACCCCAACCACACAATGCTTGGTGCGGTATGTCATCTGCTGTTTGGCCGTTTCCTCAATTGGCTCGATGCGGAAGCCTTGGCTCTCTCCCGTCTGCAAGAGTTGGAAGCTGATAGCGCGGCAGCAGCCAGTCAATCGGCGCCCATTGAAGCAAGAGCCAATATTCTGACAGCTGCAGCGATTGAATTTTACTTACAGGAGATCGTAAACCCTATTGAAGAAGAACTCGTAGGTGCGATCAAGGCGCCAGCGCCGCCGATCTTGCGGCTCGAAGATCGCATCGGCACTTTGCGGAATCCGATGACAATCCGAAAGTTTGCAAAAATTGCCTGGGAAAAACAGCTCGAACCTGAGGACACTCATCCGACACTACGGCAGCGTTTGGAATCGCTTGGGTACACGGAATTGCTTGATGTCGAACCGTTGGCTCAACCTGCTTCAGAAGCGCTTTTGCCACCGGCGACGAAATCAAGTCTCATTGAAAAACTCAACCAGGAGTGGATCGATGAGGTTAATGATTTCGTCGCATTAGATTAATGCGTTCTCAGCAGGTGCCGTCAATTCCCGCACTCGGCCCCCTCCTGACCGGCCAATAGTTTTGCCGCCGCCGCACAGTACAGACTGTCGGCAATCGCTGCGTGTCCTTCGGCGGTGGGATGAACCGGCCCGCCAAGGGTCCTGAAAGCCAAGTAGAAGGCATTTCCCCGATCCCGCGCTTTCTCATCGTAAGCGGCGCCTTTGAAGTGCTGCATCAGGAGGAAAGAGTCGTTGAAAGTGCGGAACCAGCGCTGGCGTTTGGCGTAGGGGTAAAAATCATCGACCGGATGAAAGACCCGCCACGTGTCGCCCCCCTTGGGTCGAAACGGCAGATCCAGCTTTTCATGCGCGATATCCGCGCCTGCGTCCGCGGCGCAGATGCCGTGCGGTTTAAACCTGTCCAAAAAAGACTCCACGATCGTGAACCCATGTGCCGCTCCGTGCTGCCGGATCGTATCGTTGAGACGTTCCACAACAGTTTGCGCCTCGCCGATGGTGACCAGCGTGTGATCGTCGCTCGGCCCGGCAAGATCGAACAATCGTGAGGCATTCATTCCATGCCGACCGGAATCGCACAGCGCGCCCTCCTCATCAAACGCCGGCGAAGGATAAAGCGACATGATAACCCGGCTGGCATCATCGATTTCCAGTTTTCGCTCAAAAGCCAGTGCCAGCATGGCGAACCGCTGGCTGAGATGATCGATGCGTTCGTTGGCTTCTTCCAGCGAGATACCGCCGGCAGCCATTCTGTAAACCGGCGCCATCAGGTCTCCGAACAGACTGCCGGTGGCGCCCCTGGTCATAACCGTGCTGGTTACGAGCGGCGCAAAACCCATGTCGTTGCCGCCGATACTGATAAAAAGAACATCGATTTCCCGTTTCAGCAGTGCCGTGCGCAAGCGCGGATTTCTGCGGATTTTGTTGAAGCCCGGCCAATTGTTGCAAAACTGATTTCTTTTCCGGATCTCCCGGGCGCTGCCATGTCTCAAATGCGATCTGTTGAAAGCATCCCTTCGATGCAGCATGTTCGGAAAGGATCGGGGGTTTTTCGGGGACCCTACGGTCTGGCCCAGTGCACCGACAAGCGCACCGATTTGCGGTTCCAGAAACCGGTCATGTGCGCTGCCCCGCGTGGTACATTCCCGTCCATCCTGAGGCCAGAAAACCCCGTCCGTTATTTCCGCTCCCGAACAGGCAAAGCTGACATAGGTTACGGCATGATGCCGATCGCCGGACAGCGCCAGTGCAATGGCCGCCCTGGCATGGGGACTGTACATCGATCGGTGACAGCGTCGGTCCACCCAGCGCGCACTGGAGAACGGCGCAATCGTGCCGTCGCCTCGCGATTTCCGGCGCGGCACGCCAAAATCCGCCAGCTTGGTTCCGTTTTCATCGGGGCGGTACCGTGGACGAATGGATCTTTGCGTATCCAGTGTTGCCGGTAGATCCGGATTGCCCTCACCCGAAGCAAACGAGTCGCCCATGCTGGCAACCACAAAGTCCCGAACTTTGACGGTCACAGGCTGAAGCACCGCGCCGTCATACGTGACTTCAATTGTCAGGCTGCCTTCGAACGGCACCCGGGCGAGAACCTGATCGGGACAGACATCAAAGGCAATTTCCGGCAGTTCGCGGGACTGAACCAATCGATTGTCTTCAAGAAGACCGGCGCCTTCTACCAGGCCGCCTGTCACGGTGAACGTACAGGCCGGCTGCGGATCTGTGCCGTCTTTGACCGACAGGCGCACAACATGGCGCCGAGGAAACATATAGTCATTGGCGCCGAATATATTGCCCGGATCGCTGAAACAGTTGAAGAAACTCTGTGTCGTCGCGTTCCAGCACGTACCGGCGCCTGTGGAGCTGTTTTCGCGAATACGAAGCAGCGACGACCAGCCCAGGCGCGGATCAACCGTTTCCGGCTGACGGCCCTCCTCCTGCCGCATCGCTTCTATGGCCTCCGCAGGTGCAGCATCGATGCTTTCAAGTTTCCTGCTCCACCAGTCGGGGTCATTCAAAAGCGCCTCCATAGCACTGACGCGCCGGTCAGAAAATTCAGCGTCTCTTGCTGCTTCGGCAAAAGCCAGTTCATGGATGCGGTGATCGGATTGAAATCTCAAAAAACGGAAGGGCTGGACAACTTCCCAGGCGAGTTCGGCCGCCTGCAGAGCGGTGCTGCTGATCAGGAGCAGCGCTGCACACAATGAAGGATAAAAACGCATAATCCGCAAATCCCTATTTTGTATTTTTAAAACAATATCTTAAAAGCGCACTCCTCTATGATAGATCGATTTTACCGTTCGCCAAAGTCTTATGTGACCGGGTCCGAACCGGAACCGATTTGACAGCACAACATGATGGGACAGTCCGGCGGATTAGTTTGCAGCCACTATGGTTGGCCAGCGCCGGTCTCCTTCTTCAATGAAGCCGGGAATATCTGTCTCCCAGGTCTCCTGAACACCGTCGCTGTAATTGAGGTAGAGTTTTCCATCCACGATGGACCAGTTATCCGGCTGGGTTGAGTAAAGCTTGCCCTTTTCCGCAACCGCCCAGGCGCAGAAGCCACCATATTGAGGGACATATTTTTCAGGATCGGCTAAGAACAATTCCCGGTTCTCCGCCGACGCAAAGTACCAAGTGGTTCCGTTCCAGTCTGCCGAAAACACACTGGATCCCTTCACGGGTCGCTGTTCGGTGAAGTACGCGACGGGATCCGTCCCTCTGATGGCGATGCCATCTTCACTGAAGATGGGCCTTGCTTCCAGCTCTTGAGGCAAAAGCGAATAGACAACGGCACCACCGCCCACGGCAAATGCACCGGCCGTTGCGGCACCAATCATCAGGGTTCGTCGGTTGATCGATCGCATTCAAAACCTCCATCCGTCATGATCGATATAGGTCTTGGTTTCACACGCTGCCAGACACATTTCGCTGACTCCTTTGTGAGCTCTGGCGAAAGACGTTGGATCGTGTTGTCACGCCTCGCGAATTGACCACCAAACAAGGCCGAAAACCGCCAGCGAAAGACAGGCCGTCACCAGGAAAGGCAGCTGAAATTCTCCGGTAGCCGCAACCAGCGTGCCACAAATCGCCATGCCGATCGTTCCGCCAAGCAACTGGGAGGTCAGCATGATGCCACCGACCTGCCCGCGTTTGTCCTCAGGGACACACGATGTGCTGTGATGGAGGGCCGGTACAAAGACAAAGGAGTTGGATAGCCCCCAGGCTGCCACGGCAACAAGCAGCCACCAGTAGCTCTGCCAGGAAACGGCAACAGCCATCCCCAGAAAAATCAGAAACGTAACAAACATACCCTGTAGCGCTGGTTTTCGCGCTCCCTGACGGTCGACGGCCCGCCCACCCCACACCGACGACAGCGGCGATGGGGCTGCGCCGGCCAGGATCGCGATACCCGCCGCCAGCGGACCCAAACCGAGGTCGCGTTGCAGATAGATAGCGGCAATCACCAGAACCGCAATCTTTGTAAACTGCCCGGTGAAGATCATCAGGTTGCAGGTGAGAAAGGCCGGGTTGGCAAAAAGGCTGATATGGATCAGAGGAGCCCGGACTTTCAGTTCAATCCGGACAAAATTGGCGATCAGAGCAAGCCCGCATACAAGACATATCCAGATCAGCGGATGGGCCCAGCCCCAGTCTGGACCTTCCATGATCGCATAGACCGTAAGGCTCAGTCCCGTTGCAAGGTTGGCCATTCCGGTCCAATCGAACTTTTCTTGAACACTTTCGCGCGGCGGATCGTGCCACAGGCGCTGAACTGTCAGAACAGCGGCAATCACCAGTGGTGGATTGATCCAGAAAATCCAGCGCCAGCTTGCTAGTTCGGTAATCGCTCCGCCCACAAAAGGGCCCAAGGCAAGAAACGAGGTGCCGATTGCTCCGAAAACGCCAAGCGCACGTCCCCGCTCCTCTTCCGAAAAAATGATGGTGATCATCGCCATTGTTGCGGGAAAAATGATTGCTGCGCCAAACCCCTGCGCCGCCCGCGCCAACAGCAGCACCATCAGATCCGGAGCAAGACCACAGGCGATCGAGGCCAATCCAAACAGGCTGACACCGGTGATGAACAGCCGCTTGTACCCGAAGATATCGCAAAGACGACCGCCCGCGGCTGCGACACAGGCCAGAACCAGAAGGTAGATGTTAACGACCCAGTGTCCGTGGGTGACGGACAGCGACAAGTCGGACTGGATGGACGGCAGCGCGACCCCGACGACGGTTTCATCGAGCATGAAAATACCAAGCGCCGCGCCCAGGGCCGAAAGAAGAAGCCACTTCTGCCGATGACCGATTGTCTCCGCCATAGTGTCCTCTGTCGCGGGTCTGCACGATCTTGCCCCTAAATTTTTGGCAGATAATCAGCTGATTCCCAAGCGATTTTTGAGAGACATCAAGGCAGGCAGATCGCCGGAAGCTAAGTTGGCCTCATCGCTGAAAAAGCGTAGGGACTGCCGATGAAAATTCTTCTTGTTCAGGGCCATCCGGACTCGGCGGCCCAACATCTCTGTCACGCTTTGGCACAGGCCTATGCGGCAGGCGCGGAAGCAAACGGACACCGGATCTTGATCATCCGGCGTTAAGCGCCGGGGGTTCCTATTCCAGTTTGAGCAGATGGTCTGCCGGCTATGATGCCGCGAAGCCCAAACCAGACGGAAGAATGAAGAACACGTACCGAACCGGATTGATGGATCACTCAATTGCCGCCGGCAAGGTCTTTTCGAAAATAAACACGATCAAACCCGTCCTCATGGCGCCGCGAAACCTCGTCATATCCAAGCGCGGGATAAAGGCTCAGATTCTCGATCATCTTTTCGTTTGTATAGAGCTCTACCGCCGCCAAGCCGGACTTACGTGCTGTTTCCTCGCAAAAGGCAATCATTTGTCGGCCCAACCCCCGCCCATGACAGTCGGGCCGCACCGCAACGTTTTCCAGATGCATGTGATCGCCTCTCGGGTAGAACACGATAAACGCGCATACTTCATTTCCCGTACCCTCAAACACATGAACCTGTCCGAAACGGACTTGCTCATCGAAATCGGCGATCATCGGAGCCGGCTCACGCCCGATGAGTGCAACATATTTTTGATAGGCGGCCCGGGCGCAATCCCGGATTGTCGGCACATCATCAGGTCGGGCCAACCGGATCATCGGAAAATCTCTCTGTCACAACTCGTCATAAGACCGCGCCGGAAACTACACAAGTCTACTCGCTGTATTCAGCAGAATTCTTCAGGCGCCCGGATGTCAGTCTCGCGTCACGCGCGCAACCATTTTCCGGACCAGCGGCGCCACCACCAGCACTGTGGGGAAGGCAACCATCCAAGAAAATAGCCATGACTCGCTCCAGTCGACAAAAAAAGTCTCGTTCAAGCCCAGCGCCCTGAATGTTGCAATCCCTGAAACAACAAACGACATCAGGCCCGACAGGAGCAGTCCAAACAGAATATGCGCGTATTTTTTTGGCATAAAATCGTTCCGGGGAGGCAAACGCAAACCTAAGACTTACAGGCAACAGTATCACAAGCGATGCGACGGTTTGATGCAAGCGTGTTATCCACGCTCGATCCGGCTGATATGCATATCGGGTCTTACGGCAACAATCCCGGTTGCCGGCAATCCGGCTCCCACCGCAGCGTCCCGTGCAGCACCGGTCACGTCGATTTGCGATACGGGTCCTCCCCAAAAGCGCGGGCTTCCTGTTCTGGCGCTGCCCATATGCAATACGACATAGCCGGGTGTGCGCAACCACTGAAAACTGGTGCCCCCGTCCCACTCGAACCAGGGAAACCGATCGCCGCTTTTGACTGCGCCGGAGCCGGAACGGTCGCTCAGAGAACTTTTACGGTAGGTGATCAGCGTCTGCGAAATCGTCTTGAACACCTCGCGCCGGGGACGCTGAAACCTGAGGGCGTTTCTGATGACGGCCGGCATCAGCTTTGTCCGCACGGTTTGAGCAAGCCACGATTTTGAGACAATCATGCCGAACGCCCGGTCGGTGGTTCTGACAAGCCGAACCCCAAACGGTCTGCGTTCCTCGTCATATGAGGTCAGGATATCCGGCGCACTCCATCCATTGACGACCGCTGCAAGCTTCCAGCCAAGATTGACCGCATCGCCCAGACCGGTATTCATCCCCTGCCCACCCGCCGGGCTGTGAATATGCGCGGCATCGCCGGCAAGAAACGCATTGCCGGAGCAAAACGCATCGGCAATTCTGTGATGAACCCGATAGCCCGAATACCATCTGTGGCCGGTGATCTTTGCCGAAAAACCCAGATTATCTTCGATATACGTCCTGAGGAGATCGAACGAAAAATCATCCGGATCCTCAACCGAGGACGGAAGAACGCCGATCGCCCGATAATGGCCGGGTCCGGACATCGGAAAAAACGCAAAGAAGTCTTTGTTGTTCAGCACAAGAACCAGTCCGTGCTTCTCGAACTCCATTTCCATTGTCACATCGGCGACGAAAAACAGCTGTTCGTTGGTTGCGCCCGGAAACGGCATCTTCAGAAACTGCCGGACAGTGCTGCGCGCGCCGTCGCACCCGATGAGATACTGACACTCGAACGGCCGGCACGTTCCATCGGAATGTTTCAGAAGTCCCGCATAACCGCTGCCGCTGTGCGTCAGGTCCGCAACCTTTGTCGACCAGCCGATATCCCCGCCCGATGCAATAACATGATCCCGAAGCAGGGCTTCGTTGCGGGCTTGCTCAAGAACGAAAAGATAGGGAAACGGGCTCAGTCCGCGGCCGATATCGCCGAAATGCGCCGCTGCTCTCACACGGCCATTGACAACAAACCGGACGCCGCCGGCGACAAAGCCGCTCTCAAGCGCCTCCTCGGCAAGACCAAGTTGCTGATATTGCTCCAGTGTTCGCGCCTGCACAGCGAGCGCTTTGCTGGCTGAGGTTATGCAGGGCTTTTGATCAACGATGGCGTGAGCTGCACCGTAGCGGTGAAGCTGCGCCGACAACATCAGGCCGGTGGGACCGGCGCCGACAATCAGGATCGGTGTCTTGAGCATCTCAACCATCCAGGCCGCAGTGGCGTGTTGTCTCCCCGTCCTCTTACCGCGTCTTCAGGTATGGTTCGAGAGGAGGCCAAACAAGGTCAGGCCATGTGAGGCACTTCACCCGGCTGTGTCCAACATATTGCCAATATTTAATCGAAGACTTGCCTGACCAGTTAACCCTTTAACGTAAAACAACTTTTCAGGAGAGAAACTTTCTCTCCGACGACGCATCGTGTTGAAACGATGCCCTGGAATCATCAGATGGAAAGATATGGAAGGAGCGGAATTCGGGGACCATGAATGGCCGGCCCGATGCGGGTCAGCGCCAGAAAATCGAAGAATGAGGCAGGAGTGGTTTCCATGCGACCTGACAGTTTCGGCGCAGTCGCCGGCACGTATGATGCGATCGCCCATCAGTACCGAAATCTGAAGAATCCTGACATGCAGGGGTACGTGCACCAGCACACTTTGCTGAGGCTGACCGGAGATCTGTCAGGCAAGAATGTGATCGACCTCGCCTGCGGCGATGGTCACTATACCCGGATCCTGAAACAGGCCGGCGCGGCAAGGACGCTTGGTATCGATATTTCTCCCACACAGATCCAGCTTGCGCTTGAAGAAGAGAAGAACAATCCGATCGGCTGCCGCTACCGGATCGCCGACGTTGCCGACCTGACCCTGACCCGTCAGTTCGACATGGCCACGGCGATGTTTCTTCTGAATTACGCCTCAAACCGATCACAACTTCTGAGCCTGGTCCACGCGATTGTGCGGGCCTTGAAACCCGGCGGCACCTTTATTGGTCTCAACGCCAATATGGCGCTCGACCCGGCTTTTTACGATGACTGTAAGAAGTACGGAAAAAAGCTCCGGTCGCCACCCAACCGGGTCGAGGGAGATATCATCAAAATCCACCTTTTACGGCCCGACGGTGCTGAGGTG
Source organism: Stappiaceae bacterium (assembly GCA_965275915.1). GTDB lineage: Bacteria > Pseudomonadota > Alphaproteobacteria > Rhizobiales > Stappiaceae > JBDWFY01. The sequence goes on along the minus strand of CBDHYI010000008.1, from coordinate 1,003,382 downwards.
TCGTTCAACAATTACTATCTGAGCCCCCGGACGTACGAATCCGTTTTCACGGAAGCCGGTTTTCGTGACTTCACCTGGATCAAGCCGGAAGTATCGCAGGAAGGCATCGCCGCGCATGAGCCGGGTTTCTGGGACGCCTTCCTCAAACGGCCGCCGACCATCTTCATCCACGCCGTCCGTTAACCCGATCGTCCAAAAAGTCTAAAAATATGCTGACATTGGAAAAGAACACCACAGCGCAGGAAGCCGGCCTGATTGAGACCGGCGTTCGCGCGGCTGACGCGCAGATATTTCAACAGAACAAAATCTGGACCCGCTATTCAGATGAAAAGGCGGACATCGCCGCTGGCCTGATGAGTATCATGCGCCGGTTCGGTCAGACACTGCCGACCAACAAGCCGCTTCGGGCTCTGAGCATCGGGTGCGCGGATGAACCGCAATTCCGGTTGCTGGAGGCGGGGTTTCGCGGCGGGCTCTATCTCTACGACAGGGATCGGGCAGCACTTCAGGTCATTGAAGAGCGGATCGATCGCCAGCATATCGCTGCCGTCCACCCGGTCTTCGGTGATTATCTGACCGACTTCAGGGACCCCCAAACCGCCTCCGCCTCGCTGCAGAGGAAACTTGGCGGAGAGCGCTTTGACCTCATCACGCTGCACCACTCTCTCTATTATTCGGAACCGGATCAGTGGCCGGCATTGATTGAAGCGCTGATCGAGGCCGTCTTGGAACCGGATGGGATTATCCACATCGTGCTGATGTCCCCGGCGGATGAGCGGCTGGGCTCCACGACCTGTCTTTACAACTATTTCGCCAAGAGGTTCTTCGGCCACAAAAACGAGCAGGACCTGTTGCAACTGAAACAGGATCTGAAGACCCTCGACCTGCCGGGTGAAACCGAATTCGCGTTCGAGCCGAGAGAAGTCCGGTTCTTTGTCGATGATTTTGAGAAGTTCATGGCGGTCATTTGGATGATCATGCTCTATCCGGACACCCACGACTACTCGCTTGAGCAGCGGCGCGAGATCACCGCCTATGTCAGAGACACTTTCTGGCGCGACCGCCGGCCGTTGCTGCAGATCCAGGACAATCTCACGATTTATCGGGGCCGTTGCGCGTTAAAGCGCTCTCGCCCGTCCATTGCCGCATGACGGGCAGACCACCTACGCGCTCCCCGCCGGTTTGATCGCCCGCTCGATCGCCTCACTCATCGCGCTGACCGCCTCAGACACCTGGTGCGGTCCGGTCAAAAGGACCAGCGAGGACCGCGGGAGGGAGGGAAATCCCTCTTTCCCGCCAAGGACGCGCATCGAAGGTCCAAGCGTTCCCCTGTTGAGGGCGCCGATTGCCAGACCGGCACCAATGGCCGCCTTTACGCCGGCAACGCTCTCGCTCGAATAGGCGATCCGATAAGCAAGTCCGGCCTCATCAAGTGCGCTCAATGCAGCTTCCCGCCACCAGCACTGACGGTCGAACAGGGCCAATGGTATCGGTTCACCCGGCGACGAAATGTAATCCTCACTCGCCGCCCAGACTGTTTCTTCGGAAAAGAGCTGCTTGCCGACGGGTTCATCCGGCGCTGCCGTATACAGCGCAACATCAAGCTCGTCCCGTCTGATGGCATCGGGGTAGCCGACACTGAAACCGCACCGGACACAGACCTCGACCTGAGAATGGCGTCTGGCAAACTCGGCCAGAACCCGCTCAAGAACCGGGACATCATAGTCGTCAGGAATACCCACACGGACTCTGCCCCTCAACGGCTTGGAAAAAAGCATCCCTATCTTGTCCAACTCGGCAATGGCCCGCTGAGCTGCCGGAAGAAGCTTGCGGCCGGCATCCGACAGTTCCATGCCGCGCGCCTGCCGCTCAAACAGACAATGGCCGACAGCCTCCTCCAGCTTGCGGATCTGAACGCTGACCGCCGATTGCGTCCGGCCAAGCATCTGCGCCGCGTGCGTGACATTGCCGGCCTGCGACACGGCAAGAAAGACACGCAATTGTTCACCATTAAGGTTCGATCGTTCGTTTCTATTCATACCTAGCATAAGAACTATTCGTTTTTCTAAACGATAACCGATCGTTACATTTCCCGCAATGATGAGGTGTTTTGTATGATCCTGCCAGCAATGCGATTGGTGCGCCAGACGTCGCCCATGCTCCTGATAGCCGGTACAACAGTCATTGCATTCGCCGTCACGGCTCCGGAACTTTTTCTGGATGCCGGTCTCTTCGCGGCCCGAAATCTGCTGCTGATCAGCCCGGTCGTGGCCTTCGGCCTCGTCCTGACGGCCGCCATCACCGCCAGTGGATCTATGGGTTTGATTGCCTCTGCCTTTCACGGCAGAGAAGCACTGATCATTATCGCGTCCTCGTTCGTCGGCGCCCTTACACCTGTCTGCGGACTCACCGTCCTGCCGTTGGTTGCCGGTCTTTTGACAGCCGGTGTGCCGCTTGCTCCGATCATGGCCTTCTGGCTCTCCTCGCCGATAACGGATCCTGGCATGCTGGCCGTCACCGCAGGAACGCTTGGCTGGTCCTTTGCTCTCATGAAAACAGCCGCAGCTTTCGCGGCCGGTCTTTTGGGCGGTGGGGCGACATTCGTTCTGACCCGGTCCGGTTTTTTTCAAAACCCGGCTCGGACGTCCCGGTTGACCTCCCATTTGATCGGGAATACCTGCAGTGACTGCGGACCTGCGCGCATCGAGTGGCGCTTCTGGAAGGAGCCAGAGAGACGAACTGTCTTTCGCCGGACGGTTCTGAGAACGGGACGCCTGATGGTGCTGTGGCTGACGGCGGCGTTCATGGCCGAGTTTTTCATGAATCTTTACCTGCCGGAGAATGCAGTGGCCTCGGTCGCCGGCAGCGATCAACCCTGGGCCGTGCCCATTGCGGCCTTTGTCGGTGCGCCGATATATCTTGACGGCTACGCAGCGCTGCCATTGATCCGCGGCCTGATGGACGCAGGCATGCGTACCGATGCGGCTCTGACGTTCCTGATTGCCGGCGGCATAACCAGTGCCTGGGCTGCAATTCCGGTTTTTGCACTTGTCAGAAAACCGGTTTTTGCTCTTTACCTCTTCCTCGCTCTGGCCGTCTCCATGACAGCAGGATGGGTCTCCGGCATGGTCCTTGCCTGATCACGCACATGCTTTTGAAGCAAGCTCACCCCACAGGACCTTCGCGGGCACCATCAACTAGGGTCTTGTCCTGATCATGACGCCATCGGGGTTATCGGCTAGCGTCTCCGGACGGATGAACTTCACCAAATCCCCAACAACCTGATGCGGGCCGGCCTCGCCGCGCTCGGTTCACTGGCGGTTCTTTCTATTTTGAGGAAATCGGATAGTCTTCTTTCCATTCCCGCGACGCAGAAATCGAAGGCTTCGTCAAGTAGACTGCCAGCCCTTAATGCACGACAAGTTGATAGACGCCCGGCCATACGGCAATTGAGTCCAGTCTTTTCAGGAACACACACATGACCAACACACCGCTTCACATCGGCATTGTCGGTTGCTCGGCAGAGGGTGCCGCTCTGTGCTACACGACAATCTGCCGCGAAGGGGCAGCGATGCTGGGGCCGCACGGGCACCCGGAGGTGTCCATGCACACACCTTCCCTTGCTGAGTATGTGGACTGCCTTGATCGCGGCGATATTCAGGGCGTGGCCGACCTGATGTTGGGGTCGGCGGCAAATCTGGTGCGATCCGGTGCCGACTTTCTGATATGCCCGGACAACACGATCCATCAGGCATTTCACCTGGTTGAACCTCGTTCGCCACGTCCCTGGTTGCACATCGCGGAGACTGTCGCCACAGAGGCTGAGACGCGCGGATATAAGAAACTGGGGCTCACGGGCACCAGGTGGCTTGTTGACAGCGCCGTCTATCCGGATGTGCTCGCTGAAAAAGGACTGTCCGTTGTGCGCCCCTCCGCAGAAGAGCGACGGGAAATCAACCGCATCATCATGGACGAACTGGTTGGCGGGATATTCAGACCCGAAGCCGTCACCGCTTTTCAAGACGTGATTGAACGCATGAAAGATGCCCGATGCGATGCTGTCATCCTGGGTTGCACGGAGATTCCACTGATCATGAATGACGGGAATTCCCCGCTGCCCACGCTCGATTCAACACGTCTGCTGGCTCGAGCCGCCTTGCGACATGCGATCAAAGAAGCCTAGCAGTTTCTCAGCGATTGCCGTCAAAGCTACATATCGTCGACTTAAGCTCCGCAACACTTCGCGCCGATGTTCGGCGTTCTGTTTGTCCTGAAAACCCGAACGACTGCAAAGCCGGATCGGATATATCTTCAGCCACCGAGCAGGACGCGTGGATCTCTGTTACCGGCAGTCCTGATACCAGATCCAAGACGTTGCCTGCCTGAACACCCGACCCCGGCATAATGGAGATACGACCGGCAGCAGCAGCGCACATTGCTTTAAGGCTGTGGATGCCTTCCAGCGCGGTTCGTTTTCCACCTGACGTCAAAATACGATCAAAGCCGAGCGCGATGGCGGTTTCGACACCGACTGTCGGGTCCGGCGTCAGATCGATCGCGCGATGCAGTGTTTTGCCCATGCCGCCGGCCTGTTCAACGAGTGTCCCCAGTGTTTCTTCGTCAAGCCTGTTGTCAGCCATCGATGCTCCGAAAACGACCCCAGCCAGACCCGCCTTCCCGGCCGAGTCGATATCCGCACGCATGACCTCGGTCTCGGGAAAACCGACCTGAAATCCACCGGAACGGGGACGAATCATGGCAAATACCGGCACGGGCGCCTGAGCCGCCAGGCGCATCAGTCCAACGGTGGGCGTGAGACCGCCGACAGACAGTGCAGCGCAAAGCTCAATCCTGTCGGCGCCCCCTTCGACTGCCGCCTCCAAGCCTGCTGCATCGTCCACGCACACTTCAAGCAGAATGTCGGTCATTCAAAACTCTATTCCTGTTCGCATCCATCTCAAGCACATTTATGGGTCGCCCCCATAGGCTCAGGACCCATTGATTTCATCCATTCTGCGAGAGCAGATTTTGTTTTTGACAAGGCGGAAAGGCGCAGGAAACCGTCCGGTTTTCAAGCCTTTCCTACGCAGTCAGGAACACAATATGCCTCGCCCTTCGGGTTTTGAAAGAAGTGTCCACCTGAAGGGAACCAGGGCTCGCAAAGGTATCCAACCTTCGCTTCTCCCTGGTTCTCTCCAGTCGAATACTTCTTTCAAAACAGAATTGCATGAAATCAATGGGTCCTGAGCCTAGACTGGCCGGATCGAAGACCGCTGTCTGGACATTGTCAATTCGATTACGAACCTTTAATCGGGACGTTATCCGAATTTCGGTTTGGACATCCACGCCACTGCGCCCAAACGCCTCCTCCTGCCGGATGGTATCTTCGAAAGCAAAACATGCTGCCTGCCCTTGCCGACTTTGTGACCCTACCGCCCGATGCTCTTCTTATTTGCGGCGCGGTCGCGTTCATCGCCGGCCTGGTTCGAGGGTTTGCGGGCTTTGCACTTTCGGCATTATTGATGGCGGGCCTTGTGACCATCATTCCGCCTGTTCAACTCATTCCCATTTGTGTTCTCATGGAAGCCGTCGCAAGTGTTCTGATGTTTCGCGGCGGGCTCAGGGATGCGGACATGGCCATCGTATTGGGGCTCGCCATCGGAACGGTGATCGGGACCCCGGTCGGCCTCCTTGCCACAACCACGCTGAACGTCGACATCTCCAAGTCAATTGCCCTGACGATCATCATTGCGTTGACGGTCGCCCAACTCTTCAAAGTCAAACCGCGATTTGTTGATACCACATCCGGCGTCTATGGCAGCGGGATTGTCTCCGGAATTGCGTCAGGTCTGGCCGGTGTGGGCGGTATGGTTGTCGCCCTGTTTGTCCTGGCACGAAATGCGGAGGCCAAAACCATGCGCGGGTCGCTTGTCATGTATCTTCTCATCAGCGTAATCACGACGCTGATCATATTGTTCTTATTCGGCATGCTCGATATGCGGGCCCTGAAACGGGGTCTGGTTATCGCGCCGCTGGTTCTGGTCGGCGTGTTTCTCGGCAGTCTGCTGTTCCGCCCCTCGCTTGTCGGATTTTACCGGCGCTTTTGTTTGTTTTTGTTGCTGTTTCTGTCTTCTGTCGGCCTGCTGCGCCTGATCTGGACCGGCTGATCAGACGCAGCTGACAACGTGGTTACGTTTGAGTTGGCATAAGCGGAAAAACTCCGTTAGGGTCTGGAAAAACAGTCTGGGATGCTCATCCATGAACGGTGCGGAATCGCTTGTAAACACTCTCATCGACGGCGGTATGAGCGTTTGCTTCGCCAACCCCGGCACTTCGGAAATGCATTTCGTGGCGGCGCTGGACAGGCATCCTGAAATGCGCTGCATTTTGTGTTTGTTCGAAGGCGGCGTGACCGGCGCGGCGGATGCCTATTATCGCATGTCAGGAGATGTCAGTGCCACACTCCTGCATCTCGCGCCGGGCTTCGGCAACGGATTTGCCAACCTGCATAACGCACAGAAAGCCGGAAGCGGCATTCTCAATATCGTCGGCGATCATGCAACCTATCATCTGAAATACGACGCCCCATTGAGAGGCAATGTCCGGGGAATAAGCCGTACCGTCTCCGATTGGACCCATTGGAGTTCCGACGCCCGCTCCGTTGCAACGGACGGAGCAAACGCCTTGCGCGCGGCCCGATCCAAGGGCGGACAGGTCGCAACTCTGATTTTGCCCGCCAATACCGCCTGGGAAGCTGCCGAGGGCCCCGCGCCGATGCTGTCGCCGCCCGCTCTTCACCGTCCCCGTCCGGAGGAAATCGTTGCGGCTGCGAAGGCGCTGACGCAGCCGGGAGCGACGCTGATGCCGGGAAGTGTGGCACTTTACGGTGACCTGGCCGCTACAGCATCCCGCATCGCCGCCAAGACCGGATGCACGCTGCGGGCCGACTATTTTGTACCGCGCATTGCGCGGGGGGCCGGAGCGGTTGCGATGGAGCGGCTCGAATATTTCATCGACGGCAATATCGAACGATTGAAGGACACGAAGACCCTGGTCCTGTGCGGGGCCGGATTGCCGGTCGGTTTTTTTGCCTATCCGGGGAAACCGAGCATTCCGGTCCCGCCGGACTGTCATGTCATCGATCTGTGCAGCAGGGAAATGGATGTTGCCTGGACACTGAACGCGTTGGCGGATGAACTTGATGCCCACAGCGGCGTTGAGCCTGCTTTTAATCCGCTTGCCTTACCCGACCTGCCGACAGGCGAGACGGATCTTGAAAAACTGGCTCTTTCGCTGGCCGCACTGATGCCGGAAAACGCCATTGTCATCGATGAAGCCATCACCTCGGGCCGGAATTTCCTGCCGGTAACGGAAACATCCCGCCCGCATGACTGGCTGCATGTGACCGGCGGTGCCATCGGCCAGGGCCTGCCCAGTGCCGTCGGCGCCGCCATCGCCTGTCCGGACCGCAAAGTCATCGCACTGATGGGCGACGGCTCGGCCATGTACACGCTTCAGTCGCTATGGACCATGGCCCGTGAGAATCTCGACGTGACGGTCGTGATATTCGCCAACCGCGGATACCAGATCCTGCGGGGCGAATTCACCAATGTCGGTGCCGGCGATATGGGCAAAAACGCCATGCGGATGTTTGATGTGGACGATCCGCTGCTGGATTGGGTCGCGCTGGCCAAAGGACACGGAGTTGAAAGCACACGCGTGACAGATATGGACGCATTCAACGCCGCTTATAAGCACGGGCTCGAACACGCGGGACCTTATCTTGTCGAAGTCGTCTGCTGACTATCGGCACCCGGAATGCAGTCGGCGGCCAAGCCGGCAGTCATCCGCCGGCCGTGTCAAAGATCGTCGATGATCAGTTTGGAGATCTCCCCCGCGGCTTCTTTCAGCGTGTCGATGTGGGCGTAGGAGTCCTCAAGCGTAAGGCGTTGGGTCGGTGCATGGAATGAAACCGTGGACAGCAGACGGTTCTGGTCGTCATGGATGGGGACAGCAATTGCGATCATTCCGTCCATGAATTCCTCATTGTCCTGAGCATAGCCGCGTTCCCGGGTTTTTGCCAGTTCTTCGGTGAGGGAGACCGGATCGGTCAGCGTCTTGGTGGTCCGGGCTTCAAATGAAGCGGCACCCAGATAACGCTCCAGATGGTTTTTCTGCAAGGTCGACAGATACATCTTGCCGCTCGCCGTGCAATAGAACGGCACATGGGTTCCAATCGGCAATTGAATGCGCAACGGCCACTTGGTTTCAACCCTGTCGAGATAAATCATCGCCTCCCTGTCGGGGATGGCGATATTGCAGGTTTCGCCGATTTTGTCCGCCAGAGCATTCAGCACCGCCAACCGGGCGGTTCGTACGCGCAAAGATGACAGCACGTGCGTCGACATCATCCGCAGGCGGTGACCGACCGTATAGGTGCGGCCATCCAATTCCCGCTGCAGGAACCCCTCCGCCTCCAGGGTCCCGAACAACCGGTGGATCGTCGGTTTCGGCAGACCGATTTTCGCGTTTACATCGGTCGGCGTCAGCGGGACCCCTGCCCTGGCCACTTCCTCAAGCACCAGGAGCAGGCGAAGATTTGTCGGGATCGTCTCGCTTTGTTGTTCTGAATCTGTCAAAGCCAAGAGACTACTCTCCAAAGGGTGACGCTTACCGCTCAGGCAACAGGATCGTTGCAAGATCAGGCGTCATTGCCACAAAGATCCAAACCGCAAGCAACGAAAGCATGTAAAGAACGCTATATCGCAACAGTCTGAAATAGGGAACGCCGGTCACACCACTTGCGACATAAAGATTGAGACCGTAGGGCGGTGTAATAAATCCAATGGACGCGCCAACGAGGAAGATCACGGAGAAGTGGATCGGATCGACGCCGACGGAATGGGCAATGGGCGCCAGGATCGGTGCGAGGATAATCGTTACCGGAAGGCTCTCAAGGATCATGCCGGCGACGAAGACGATCACCATCGCAGTAAACAGGACGGCGTAGTATCCGCCCATGCCGCGGACAAAACCGCCAATTACTTCCTGCGCGCCAAGCAGCGACAGGATCTGCTGCATAACCACCGAAATCGCGATCAGCGGAGCCAGGATGCCCGTGATTTGAGCCGAACGCATCGTGATCGTGGGGATTTCCGTCAGTTTGAAGCCTTCGACGACAAACATCTCGGCGTAGCTTTTATCGCTGGCCGGACGGTCTTCTCCGCCTCTGCTGATAATCTTGTAAAGCGGCAGACAGATCAGACCGACGATAATGCAGAAGCCGACCGTCACCCCGGCAGCCTCGGTCGGCGAGAACTTGCCCGTATAAATTCCCCACAGAACAAGACCGATCGCGAAAAAGCCGAGCCATGCGCCGAACGCCGTCTTGATTACACGGTTGATGTTCAACCCGATCAGGTGCCCCCATCCGTTCATGCGGCAGACGACCCAGCAGACAGCCTGCATACCGATCACCATCAGCGCGCCGGGAATGATACCGGCCACGAACAGGTCGGAAATAGGCAGGTTCATCAGGAAGCCGTAAACGATGAAGATGATCGATGGCGGGATGATAATGCCGACAGTGCCGCCTGCAGCGGCCGTTGCCGCTGAAAAGCGTTCGTCGTAGCCGCCCTTCACCATTTCCGGGTGGAGCATCGAGCCGATCGTCGCCGTTGTCGCGGAGTTCGAACCGGAAATGGCCGCGAACAAACCGCAGGCAGCAAGGCTTGCCATTGCCAGTCCGCCCCGCAGCCAACCGACACAGGAGTAGGCAAAGTCCGACAGACGTCTGGCGATACCGGAGCGGTTGATCAGGTCTCCCGTCAGAATGAACAGTGGCATCGCCAGCAGTGCAAAACCATCGGTAAAGACGTCGGACAAAGCCGCGCCGACATTATCGAGCGTCATGCCCAGCACAAAGCTGGAGGCGATGACCCAATAGGCGATGACCAGAAAGACCGGCACGCCGAGCATGAAAAACACCGTGACACCAAGCGAGATAATCGTGATCCAGGTTGCGTCCGTCATCATTCACCCCCGATAACGGCGGTTTGGATCATTTCCTCGCCAGACCGGTAATTTCTCAAGTCGGTTAAAAAGTTGTCCAAAACCCTGGCCGCCATCAAAAGGAAGGCCAGCGGAACGGTGATCAGGAACCACCACTGAAGGATGTTGTCCGTGCCGAGCAGGATCTGGAAATTGGACGCAGAGTTTGCGGCGACGCGCGAGGACGTAACGATAACGATCCAGCAGATACCGAGCCACAAAACGGCATCCAGTGTCATGCACACCATACGGCCTGTTGGCGGCATGGCAATCCTGAACTCGTTGAATGCCAGATGCGTGCGCAACTTGACATTATAGGAACAGCCGAACCAGGTCATGATCAGAAACAGGAACGGCGGCAGCGTGGTTGACCAGGGCGCCTGTTCGCTGAGAACAAACCGGCGAAAGACTTCAACAAAGATGACCGCGGAGATAATAAGATAGGACCAGACCATCACGCTACGTTCAAGATGGCGTTCGATGAACGGCACCACACTATAAATAAACAGCACCAGACCGGCGCCGGCCAAAGTGACGATAAAGCCGACGATCCAGGCGCCCGACTTGTTCATCGCCTCGCTGATTACCCAGGCATCGTTTGTAAAAAAAGCCGCAACTAGTGCGCTCGCTTCCGCGAACAACATGTCCATTATCTTCCTCCCACAACCATGTGCGAGACAAGATTACCCCCGAACGGTTATCCAGTCTCCCCTGTTTGGATCGGTCAGCATGAAAGCCGACCGACCAACTGTCGTCATCAATGGGAGTTAGGCAGAACGCCACCAGCGCCGAGGCTCGACGTTTTCCGGCTTCATGTCAGCTGGAACTTCACGAGCAACACGATGGATATCCGTGTAAGTGTCAATGCCGCCTGACCATTTGTTCAAACGATCGCGCCATTGTGCCCATGGCTTGGGATTGAATTCAGGCGAACACATTTCCTCAGCCATCTTGATCTGGTCCGGAGCCAGGAAGGCGGGACGGACATTGTTTTCAACAAACAAAGTACCCGGCAGCTGTGGATCGGAGAATCCGACCGTCTTCACGAGAGCCGCTTCGTTGGCGGCCTGGACATGAACCTGAGCAAGATAGGCCGATTCCATGATCGCATCCTGCAGGTGCGCTTCCATTGCATCGAACACTTTTGCGGACATGGACGTGTGTTCCGTTCCACAGAAGAACTTCAGGTCAACCGACTGGGAAACGACCGGTGACATGTTTGCATAGGCCACGGCCGACGCCCATGTCTCGGCGCCGTCAATCAGGCCCTGTTTCAGACCGTCAAGCGTTTCTTCCCAGGCGACAGGAACCGGGTTCAGGTTCAGAAGCTGCATGGCAATCCGGCCAAGCTGCGTACCCGTCACACGGTTTTTGGTACCGAACAGCTCTTCGAGCTTCGTGACCGTTTCCTTTTTCTCCCAGCTCAATCCGAGCTGAATACCGCGCAGTTCGCAATGGGAGAAGAGGAACTTCAGACCATGGCGCTTCTCAAGCGGATCCCGAAGGATGCGCTGACTTTCGGGGCTGTAGAGGAAATAGTACTGTGATGCACGTCCCGGGAACATGAAGGCATAGTCAAGGACGTTCAGATACGGAGCGCCTCCGGCAGAGTTTTGCGTCGACGCAGCATAGATATCCACGATACCCAACTGCGTTTTTTCAACACAGTTCAGCTGTCCGCAAATCTGGTTATCGCCGATGAACTCAACGCGAATTTCACCCTCTGTGCGCTCTTCAAGGTCGCGTGCAAACTCGAGACAACCGGCCCGCTCAATCAGAAGATTTCGGGCATTGAAGCCCGACGCGCCGAATTTCAATGTGTGTTTGGCGGGCTTTGCGTAACGCTTTTCGTATGTCGATTCGACCGCCCTGGCCAATGACGCAAAACTGACCGCACCACCCAGTCCGCCTGCGGCGAGGAATGTCGATGTAAGGCCGAATTGTTTGGTTAGTCTGAAGAAATCACGGCGCGACACCGCGCCAAGCTTATCCATGATGGACATTTCTATCCTCCCTGAAAGAACCCTCCCACAAATCTCATTAATGAGACTTGAAGTCTCAAAAATACATGATATTTGCGAGATAGCAAGATGAGTTGGAACGACCGGGTCGTTTTTTTCAAATTAACTTTTTGTGGGGTGGCGACCGTGAGCCCGACCGCCAATCCGGCATGTCACACAAAAGACCGATCCTGCGACCGGGGACCAACCAAAAGTAGAAGCCGGGACATGCATCATTCATTGCAGATTTTAGGACAAATGAAATCTCGATGGTGCGGTACCGCCGGCTACCGGCTCGTTACCGCCTGCCCGGATTTCAAAAGAGCACCCACTGCGCCATAGGTTGCGACACAGAACGGAACCATATAGGTCAGAAGACACTTAAAGACGTTGATCTGCGCACCGGCCATCATCGCATCGCCCTGATTGATAAGATTAAGAATCGTTCCGACAATGACGGCAACAATGGCTGACCGTTTCAGAATACCGGGTTGCATGGCGATTTTGAGCACGGGGTACATAGCAGACTTCTCTTCAGCTTCCTGTCAGAAGATAGGTATCTCGTCACTGCACGTTGGGTTTCACGCAGGACATTCGACCGGGTAATTGAACTCCCAGCGTAACCTGTCGCAGGAAACTGAGACAAACCGGTCATCAACGCACAGGGACAAAACTCCGTGAACAGCAGCAAAATATGCTTCGCACTTCGAATTTCAAAGGAAGTGCCCGCCTGAAGCGAACCAGCGCCTGCAAAGGTATCAAACCTTTGCATTTCACTGTTTCCCCCCATCCGAACACTCCTTTCAGAACAGAATTGCATGATATGAATGAGTCCTGAGCTTGAGGTTAGAATCGCTATGCCGGAGCCAAAGACCATGGAACCCGACCTGAAGAGTTGGCAATCGCCGTATGGCGGCGGGACCGGCGCTGTATGAGATGATGTCCGACACGGAGTTCGACGCCAGCCTTCTCGACAGACACACGATCCTTGAGCACATCATAAAGATGGCCAGGGAACGGGGTATGGGAACATTGGCCGCGCAGGACCCGGTCACTGGCCATCTGACTTACGGCAAACTCCTTACCGGTGTGTCAGTTCTGGCACGCAAATTCCGGCCGCTGCTAGCGGATCAGAAACATGTCGGCGTGATGCTGCCAAGCGCCAACGGCGCCGCGGTGACGATGCTGGCTCTGATGTCGGCCGGCAAGATCCCGGCCATGATCAACTTCACCTCGGGCGTAGCCAACATCCTGTCCGCCTGTAAGGCCTCGGAGGTGACAACCATCCTCACTTCGCGCGCCTTTATCAAACAGGCCAAGCTTGAGGCCATCATCGATGCCATCAAAGACAAGATCAGGCTTGTCTGGCTTGACGACCTGCGCAAGACGGTGAGTGTGACGGACAAACTGTTGGGATTCGTCAAAAAAAACAGCCCGCTCGTCAAAGGGACTGCTTCCGATCCGGCCGTCGTCCTCTTTACCTCGGGCTCCGAGGGTGCCCCAAAGGGCGTCGTCCTGACCCATGCCAACATCCTGGCCAATACGGCCCAGTCGGCGGCCCTGATCGATTTTACGCCGAAAGATAAGTTGTTTAATATCCTGCCGGTCTTCCATTCCTTCGGACTGACGGCAGGCACAATCTTGCCGCTCGTCTGCGGCTCTCCGGTGTATTTTTATCCCTCACCTTTGCATTATCGGGCGATCCCCGAGCTGATCCATTCGTCTAATGCAACGGTCATTTTCGGCACGGACACTTTTCTGGCCGGATATGCGCGGGTTGCCCAATCCGGTGACTTCCAGTCAATCCGCTACTGTTTTGCCGGGGCTGAACCGGTGAAGCACACAACACGGAAAACCTATATGGACAAGTTCGGCGTGCAGATCCTGGAAGGCTATGGCGTGACCGAGGCCTCCCCAATCGTTGCACTGAACACACCGACGCATAATAAGGTCGGCAGCGTAGGAAAACTGATGCCCGGTATCGTATCCCGTCTGGAAAAGGTTCCCGGCATCGACGAGGGTGGACGTCTTCTTATCAAGGGTCCTAACATCATGGCCGGCTACCTGCTGGCGTCCAGGCCGGGCGTTCTCTGTCCGCCCGAAGACGGATGGCTCGATACCGGAGACATTGTCACCATTGATGACGACGGTTTCATAACCATTTGCGGTCGCGCCAAACGTTTCGCCAAAATCGGCGGCGAAATGGTGTCCCTTGCCGCTGTCGAAGCGCTGGCGGCGGACCTGTGGCCGGACCATCTGTCAGCGGTGGCAGCCATCAAGGATGACCGCAAGGGGGAAAAGCTGATCATGATCACCGATTGCGAAGACGCATCGCGCAAGGATTTCATTGACTATGCCAAAGCGCAGGGCGCACAGGATCTGATGATCCCCTCCGAGGTTCGGTTTGTCGACGAGGTGCCTATCCTGGGATCAGGCAAATTGGACTTTGCCGGTGTGGCCAGGGTGATCAAACGGCAATCAGAAATACCGGACAGCTAGCTTGGTGACGTCTTATTTGCGGATCAGACATGCTGATCGAAAAGGATCGGATTGCCGTCCGGATCGATCACCATGAAACTGGCCGGACCGCTGCCGTTCTCATCCGCTTCGCTTTCAAGAGTTACACCACCGGCTTTGAGGCGTTTTTGGATGTCCCGAATATCCGTGAAGCTCTCCAGCGTCCGGGCGTTGGCATCCCAGCCAGGATTGAAGGTCAGCATGTTCCTGTCGAACATGCCCTGAAACAGTCCGATCACGCAGCTCGGGCTCTTCATGATCAGCCACCCCTGATCCGGATCGCCACCCATGACCTGAAAACCGAGCCCTTCGTAGAATGCGCGTGATTTTGACAGATCCGAGACCGCAAGACTGACTGAAAAGTTTCCAAGTTCCATTTTCCAACTCCGAATAATTCACTCAAGAAAGACACAGCACAGACGATTTTGCCGGATTAAGCATATTCCATCTTGTGCCATTTTTTGGCAGACTTGTGACGCCTGAACCGGACGCGAAGCCTGGTTCGCTCGGCGCCGACTTTCCCAAGCCGCCGTGTTTCGTACGGTGTGTCGCTGCCGGGAATGACTTCATCCGCAACCGGCGCAGAGCGCCATTCACCGGGGCCGTAACCCCGATCATCAAGAGCGACCATCCTGATCGGTGCACCGCCATTGCCGGTCATTTGACTACAGGCGTTCTTGCAGTGTTCAGAGGCGTCTGCAGGCGCTGCCGAGACAACGTTGTTCGCTTCACGGAAGTCGCATAGGATGGCAGAACGTCGCACATAACCGGGTCTTTGTCGCAGTAAGGATGTCCTTGCCCTTTGCTACTCAAATCGTCCTTTCAGGAACGCTGTTCAGGGAAACCCTGCCGGATTGGGTGGAACATCGCGCGCTGAAACTCGGCCTGTCCGGTTGGGTCAAATGGGATGCCGCCGGGCAGTTGGAAATTACGGTCATCGGGCATGATGATCTGATCGACGCTCTTGAGATTGCCTGCTCTCTTGGCCCGTACGATTCCAGGATAGAAGCAACGCGGCGGGAGAAAACAAATATTAGCTCGTTGTCGATAATGAATACGACTTTTCAAAATCTGTGCAGCGACGCCTAATTATTTGGCATCGGGTTGCTTGCTATGGGCATTTTCGTCTGATTAGATTGACGGGTTTGCGGCCTACCAAGTAAAGCGATCCATGTCGATAACGTCATCAACCACATGTCCTTGGGTCCCCTCCTACCTGTCGGAATTGCTGCATCCCGGCGAAGTGATCCAGTCATATGTGAGCGGCAACGATGTGGCGATCTGGCGTAGTTATTCAGGTGCGATCAACGCATGGGCGAACCGGTGTCCGCACAGAGGCATGCGTCTGTCCCATGGCTTTGTTCGGGGAGATATGCTGGCCTGCCTTTACCACGGCTGGCATTTTGATAGCGGCGGCACCTGCAAGTACATACCGGCGCATCCGGACTTGGAGCCGCCGGAGACCGTTTGCACCGACAAATTTGACTGTGTCGAACAGGATGGTCTGATCTGGATCAGCCCGACGGAAAATGCCGCCGCGCCCGAAACGCTTCCATCGCGCCATGCGATCAGAAGCGTGACATTTGCGGCTTCAAAACAAACCGTGACCGACTCACTGATGAATTTTACTCCCGACATATGCCCCGGAACCGCGTTGCCTGCAAAAATTTTAAGCAACTACGGCGTGGCGCTGACACTCGACGGCAACGTCAATCTGACAGTCGCCCTTCAGGAAATCAGCGCAGATGAAACGTTTCTTCATATCTTGAGCGATCAGCCGCTCAGCATGGACAAAAAGATCGGCATCTCCCGGCAATTCGACCGACTGAGGGAGCTGACCGAAGCGAAGGCCAAAGTCCCATGAGCGCCTCCGCAATAGTGGATGAATGGTATCCTGTCGGTATGGTGAGCGGACTTAAGGTCAACGAACCCATGCCCTCGATCCTGATGGGCCAGGAACTCAGCTTGCACAAACAGGAAAACGGATCGGTTACCGTCCTAAGCGGCGCAGAGGAACGGCCCGTGCAAGTGCGATTTGGCCACGTGTGGACAAGCCTGGGTACGCCCGATCATGAGTTGTTTTCGATTCCTGAGGCCGACAATGACGACAGACGGCTGGTTGACTGCGGCCGCGTCCGCGTGCGGTGTTCGCCTCTGCGCGCAGTAGAGAACTTCCTTGATATTGCCCACTTCCCATTCATTCACACCGGCATTCTTGGTGTCGAAGACCATCCCGAGGTAAAGAAATACGACGTCGAGATTGATGAAAAGCTGAACGAAATCTGGGCGAAAAAAGTCGAGTTTTACCAGCCGCAGGCAGCGGCCTCCGCCGAGGGCGGGATCATCACAAAATACATGTATCGGGTCGCAACCCCGACCGTATCGATCCTCTATAAAACCTGCCCGGTGCGCGAGGGCGAATGGGACATTATCACGCTGTTTGTTCAACCGGTTGCCGAAGACCTTTGCGATGTCTGGCCCTGGATGGCGCTCTATGACGACAAAACTCCACTGACGGAACTCATCCATTTCCAGCAGATGATCTTTCTGCAGGACAGATCCATCCTAGAAAATCAAAAACCCCGATTGCTGCCCCTGGATCCAAAGCTCGAAATCCCCACGCGCGCCGACCTGACATCCATTGCATACCGGCGGTGGTTGAAAAGAAGGCACTATACTTACGGCGCCCAGACGGTGGCGGCATGAGCATGCGCCTTTACGATTACGTTCTTTCCGGCAATGCCTACAAAGCGCGCCTGATCCTGGCCCTCCTGGGCGTTGACTACGAGTGCACCGCGATTGATTTTTATCCCGGAAATGAACACAAATCGCCGGACTTCCTTGCCATCAATCCCGCAGGGACACTGCCCGTTCTCGTCGATGGCGATCGGACGTTGACCGACTCGGCCTCTATTCTGGTCTATGTTGCGCTCAATCACGATTCGGGGCGAACATGGTTCCCCGTTGAAGATGCCGCGCTCTGCGCGCAGGTTACGCACTGGCTGACATTTGCCGATGAACTGACGGCAAGTGTCGGCCCGGCCCGCCTTCATGACATGATCGGGAGAGACGCCAATATTGAAAAGGCCCGTGACCGCGGTCACCGGGCTCTGCGCTGTCTGGACTCTCATCTCGTCGAACAGGAGTTTAAAGGCAGCCCCTATCTGGTCGGGATCTCCCCGACCATCGCAGATATCGCGTGTTTTCCCTACACCGCCCTTGCCGGCGACGGCGGCATTTCATTAATGGCCTACCCCGCCATCGGTCGCTGGCTGCTCGCGATCCGCCGTCTTGAGGGATTTGTGGAAATGCCGGGTATCCACGCCCTGCACGGAAGCGCGAAGGAGCCGAACCTTAAATGGAAGAGCGGAGACGCGCACCATGGATAGGACAGGTGAGACGCCGCTGCTGGAACTCTCGGGCATCACAAAAATCTATCCCTCTGTCGTGGCAAATGACTCTGTCGACCTGCAGGTTTCCGCGGGTGAAATCCATGCTGTTCTTGGAGAAAACGGGGCCGGAAAATCCACCTTGATGAAAATCATATACGGTGTGGCTGAGCCCGACGCCGGAGAGATAAGATGGCGCGGAGACCCTGTTGCGATCCGAAATCCGGCTCATGCGCGATCGCTGGGGATCGGCATGGTGTTTCAGCACTTTTCGCTGTTTGAAACCCTGACAGTCCTTGAGAACATCTCTCTGGCCGTTCCCGGACCGCTGCCGAAGCTTTCGAAAAAAGTTACCGAAGCCGCCGAACGGTTCGGCCTCGAAGTCAACCCTCAGGCGCGGGTGCAATCACTGACTGTCGGAGAGCGCCAGCGCGTGGAAATCCTCCGCTGCATTCTTCAGAAGCCACAGCTGTTGGTTCTTGACGAACCAACCTCCGTTCTGCCTCCCGCCGGAATTGAGCAGCTTTTCACAACATTGAAAATGCTGGCGGACGACGGGTACGGAATCATATTCATCTCGCATAAACTGGACGAAATCCGAACACTCTGCGATTCCGCAACAATTCTACGCCATGGAAAGGTAACCGGCCGGGTTGACCCGAAACAGGAATCCAACGCGTCTCTCACCCGGATGATGGTCGGCCACCATATCGAGACACTGAAAACAGGACGGATCAGTGAACCGGGCGCCGAAATACTTCGGGTTACCGATGTGAGCTATCGCCCGCCAGATCCCTTTGCGTCCTCTCTCGATAAGGTCAGCCTGTCTTTGTGTGCCGGAGAAATACTCGGCATCGCGGGTGTATCGGGCAACGGCCAGCAGATTCTGGCAAAGCTGCTGGCAGGAGAAGTCCTGCTGCCCGCCGCCGACGGTGAGATTTTGCTTAACGGTCGGTCGATCGGAGAAGATGGTGTTATCTCCAGACGCCGAAGCGGCCTGCAATATATTCCCGAAGAACGTCTCGGACGCGGCGCAGTACCCGGTATGTCCCTGGCCCATAACGGTCTTCTCACCGGGCATCTTGCGGGTCTCTCGACCGGCGGTTTCATTGACTTTTCCGGCATCAGAGGATTCGCCAAGACAGCGATCGAGGATTTCGACGTGCGATGCGGCGGATTTTCGAGCGAAGCGCACTCCCTTTCCGGCGGCAACCTGCAAAAATTCATTGTCGGCCGGGAGATCAATCTGAAACCGGACGTCCTGATCGTCTCGCAGCCGACGTGGGGCGTGGATGTCGGAGCTGCGTCCGCCATCCGCAGCCGTCTGTTGACCCTCAGAAACGCTGGAGTTGCCATTTTGGTCATATCCGAGGACCTTTCGGAGCTTTTTGAACTCTGTGACCGGCTTCAGGTGATGTTTCGGGGGCGAATGTCACCAAGTGTCGGGACAAACGATACCGATAGACACCGGGTCGGTCTTGCCATGACAGGAGAGTTTTCCGAACTGGCAAAAAGTCAGGAAGAGAGAACGGCTGCACATGCGTAGCATCCGTCTTGAACCCCGTTCAGAACAGTCGCTTTTCGCATCGTTCCTGGTGAGCGGGTCAGCCGTTTTACTGACTCTGATTGCCGGTAGCCTGTTGTTTCTCTTTTACGAAAAATCGCCTCTGGCAGGCTTTCACGCGTTCTTCATAGAACCGCTCCAGACGCAATATGGCATCGGAGAAGTTCTTCTTAAAATGACGCCGCTGCTGCTGATTGCGCAGGGTCTCGCAATCGGATTCAGAGCCCGCGTATGGAATATCGGTGCCGAGGGCCAGCTCATTCTGGGAGCCATCGCCGCTGGAACCGTCGCGATCCTGTTCGAAACCTCCCAGTCGCTTTTTCTGTTGCCGAGCATGATCATCATCGGCGCACTGGCGGGCATGGCCTGGGCCGGCATCGCCGCCTGGTTGCGTGTGACATTCAATGCAAACGAAATACTTGTCACATTCATGTTGTCCAATATTGCCCTGCAGTTGCTCTATTATCTTGTGACGGGTCCGCTTCGGGACCCGGCGGGTTTCAATTTTCCGCAATCGGTCACATTCAGCGACGCGGCAATGTTTTCCATTTTGCTGGAGGACACGCGCGTCAACACGGCATTGATCATTGCCCTTGTCGCATCGGCAGCGGCCTGGATATTCATTCGAAGAAGTCTGCTCGGTTATCAGCTGATCGTTGGCGGTCTCGCACCGGCTGCTGCACAATATGCGGGATTTTCCGCAAAACGAACCATCTGGATTTCGCTCCTTATCGGCGGCGCCGCCGCAGGCATGGCGGGAGTTGGCGAAGTATCCGGCCCTCTGGGCATGCTGCAGCGGAACATTTCGCCCGGTTATGGCTATGCAGCTATTATCGTTGCGTTTCTGGGCGCGCTTCATCCCATCGGCATTATCTTTTCCAGCGCGCTCATGGCCCTGATTTATGTGGGGGGTGACTATGCCCGCCTGTCAATCGGGCTGCCAAGTGCCGTCACCACGATCTTCCAGGGCATGCTGCTGACCTTCTACCTGGCAAGCGCTCTGCTGCTTTCCTACAAGGTCCGCCTCTCCGAGCCGAAAATCGTCCGATCCGGGAGCGCGGCCGTATGATGGATCCGATCATCTTCATTCTGGCCGGGACGCTGGCCGCGGGTACAACCATGCTGTTTGCCGCGATGGGAGAACTCGTCGCCGAAAAATCCGGTGTCCTGAACCTTGGCGTTGAAGGCATGATGGCCGTGGGCGCTGCGACGGGCTTCGTCATTGTCGCGATCACTGGGTCGCACGGTCTGGGGTTTTTGACCGCAGCGCTGGTCGCAGCGCTGCTTTCGATGGTTCACGCTGTGCTGATTACCGTGTTTCTGGCAAATCAGGTGGCTTCCGGCCTTGCCGTGGGGATTTTGGGCCTGGGTATTTCAGCGGCGATCGGCAAGAAATATGAGGGCACAACCGTCGAGCCCCTTGCCAAGCTCGATATTCCGCTGCTTTCGGATCTGCCGGTTGTCGGCCCGGGATTGTTCAGCCAGGATATCATGGTCTATGTCGCGATTGCATTGGCCTTCGGTGTCTGGTTTGTGCTGAACCGAACGAAGACAGGACTGATTATCCGGTCCGTTGGCGAGTCCCCCTCGGCGGCACATGCTCTTGGCTATCGGGTTTCCATGATCCGGGGGCTATGTGTTTTGTTCGGCGGAGCAATGGCCGGAATCGGTGGTGCTTACCTGGCAACGGCTTACACACCGCTTTGGGCCGAGGGCATGGTCGCCGGCCGCGGCTGGATTGTCGTCGCGCTCATTGTTTTCGGCACCTGGATTGTCCCGCGCATCGTCCTGGGGGCTTACCTGTTCGGTGCGGTTACGTTGCTTGAACTGTCCATTCAGGCAGTCGGGTTCAACATCCCTTCCCAGCTTTTGTCCGCGTCACCCTACATCATCACAATCATTGTTCTTGCTGTCATTTCCAGAAACACAACTCTCATAAGCCTCAACAGCCCGGTGAGTCTGGGCCAAACATTCAAAGCAGGAAGCTAGAGCGTGTCTTGAAATGATCCAACATAAACAAGGCACACTCCAAACAGGGGAAGCATATGATTTATCTGACAAAAAAAATGTTATCCGCCGGAATGGCTGTTGCGCTGGCAACCGGCATCAGCGTGGGGGCATCCGCAGCGGACAAACTGAAAATCGGCTTTATCTATCCCTCACCGGTCGGCGATGTCGGCTGGGCCTATGAACTGGATCAGGGACGGAAGGCGATCGAGGAAACCTTTGGCGACACAGTCGAGGCCGTCGTGGTTGAAAATGTGCCCGAAGGACCGGATGCCGCCCGCATCATGAACCAGATGGCATCAAGCGGTGCAGGCATGATCATGATCGGATCCTTCGGATACATGAATGATGGACTGAAGCTGGCAAAGCAAAAACCGGATATCAATTTCATCCATGCCAGCGGTTACAAGACCGCTGATAATTTCGGAAATTTCCAAACCCGAAACTATGAAAGCGCCTATGTTGCCGGCATGGCGGCCGGTTATGTCACCAAAACCAATACACTGGGTATCGTGGCCGCTTACCCGATCCCTGAAGTCGTCGGGATTATCAACACCTTCACACTCGGCGCACAGCGCACGAACCCGGATATCACAGTGAAAGTTGTCTGGCTGAACTCCTGGTTTGATCCCTCAAAAGCACAGGAGTCCGCCCGGTCGCTGATCTCCCAGCAAGCCGACGTGATCTTTTCGCTCTATCAGGACACGCCTTCGGTCGTGTCCGTTGCCGAGAAGGAAGGTGTCTATGTGGTCAACACCTCCTCCGACATGAAAAAATATGCGCCAACCAAACTGCTGGCATCCATGACCATCAGTTGGAAACCTCACTTCATCGAGCGTGTTCAGTCAGCTCTGGACGGCAAATTCAAAGGTGGTGCCTATTGGGGTGGCATGTCCGATGGAGCCGTCAGCGTGTCTTCGCTGTCCGATGACCTTTCCGCCGATCAGAAGGCAGAGCTTCAAAAGGTCATTGATGAAATCACGTCGGGCGATTTTCATCCCATGTCCGGCCCGATCGTCGATCAGGACGGAGCGGAAAAAGTAGCACAGGGTACCAGCATCGCCGACGGGGATATGCTGGGTATCAATTGGCTGGTTAAAGGCGTTGAAACCAGAATTCCGCAATAATATCCCGCAGGATCGCCCATTTGAGGAAATGGGCGATCCTGACCGAAACGATATGATGAATATCTGCGGAAAATCCGTTCTTTCAACAGTTATCCATGCGCCCACGGTCGACGGTCTTTCGGTTGTCGAGCAGGCCTGTATCTCCGTCGATGAGACCGGAACGATCGACGACGTCCTTGCTCCGGCTGAGGCCGGGTATGAGGATGCGGTCAAACGTGCCCGAGATATGGGCACTCTGGTCGAATTGCCGGGAAGCCAGTATCTCATCCCCGGATTTGTCGATCTGCACATTCATGCACCGCAATGGCCGCAACTTGGCAAGGCACTTGATGTCCCGCTGGAAGTCTGGCTCCAGGAATATACGTTTCCGCTGGAAGCACGCTACAGCGACGATGTGTTCGCCGAACGGATCTATGCCGATCTGGTTAGATCCCTGCTATCGAACGGAACGACCACCGCAGTCTATTTCGGCACGATTCATAACAATGCCAACCGGATATTGGCCGACATTTGCCAAGCGCTCGGACAGCGGGCGGTGATCGGCAAAGTCGCCATGGATCATCCCGGGCAGTGCCCCGATTTCTATCGGGATGCCAGCGCCCAGGAGTCGATTTCCGGCACACAAGAATTCATAGACTATGTGCACGGTTTGGCCGACAAGGGCAATCAGCGGATATCGCCGGCTGTCGTCCCGCGATTTATTCCCAGTTGCACGGACAAAGCTCTTGAGGGGCTTGGCAACCTGGCGCAGCAGACGGGCTGTCATGTGCAGACGCATTGTTCGGAAAGCGACTGGCAACACGGGCATGTGCTTGCCCGATTTGGCAAATCGGATACGCAGGCCCTTTCAGATTTCGGCCTGCTGACCAGAAAAACCGTATTGGCCCATTCGAACCATATCGGCGATGCGGATATGGAGATCATCCAAGCTGCCGGATCGGGCATCGCACACTGCCCGCTTTCGAATTTCTTCTTTTCCGATGCGGTCTTCCCTCTGCGGCGTGCGCTTGAAAAAGGCATACGTATCGGACTTGGGACGGACATTTCAGGCGGCCCGTCCGCTTCGCTCCTGGACAATTGCCGGGCCGCAATTGTTGCTGCAAGAGCGCTCGAACACGGCGTAGACCCGAGCCTTGCCCCCGACAATCGCGGGTCCCCGGACAGTCGCATCGACTTTCGTCAGGCCTTTTATCTGGCAACGGCCGGAGGGGCCGATGTGTTGGATATACCGACAGGCCGGTTTGAAGCGGGTTGTCACTTCGATGCGATCCTCGTCGATCCGGCATCCCGTGCGGCACCAATCTTTATCGACCACGCATTGGACAGCCCGGATGATATCGCCCAGAAAATCATCATGCAGGCGATGCGCGCGAATTTTGCCGCCATATGGGTCGACGGACTTATTCGGCAAAGCTCCGCTCACCCGCGTCCCCGATAGGATGCAACGCCCTGCTCAGGAATCCAGACATCCTCCGGCGGTGGTCCGGTCTGGTAAAACACATCGATTGGGATACCGCCCCGGGGATACCAGTATCCGCCGATTCGCAGCCATTTCGGATCAAGAAGCTCCACCAGCCGTCGCGCTATGAAGAGTGTACAGTCTTCGTGGAAAGCACCGTGATTTCTGAAAGACCCAAGGAACAGCTTCAACGACTTGCTTTCCACCAGCCAGTCGCCCGGTACATAGTCGATCATCAGATGCGCAAAATCCGGGGCACCGGTGATCGGGCACAACGAGGTGAATTCCGGCGCGGTGAAACGCACAAGATAGGAAACGTCGGCTTGCGGATTTGCGACGCGTTCCAGCTCTGCCTCTTCCGGATTGTCCGGTAATCTGGTGCTGCCGCCCAGTTGGGTGAGGTTTTCGTAGATGGATTTATCGGTCATGCCCGAAGCCATATCATTTGATTACGGGTGTGTCTTTTATTGGTTCGGACATCAATTAAAGCCCCCGCAAAGCTTCGGCAACACGCACCGCTCATGCGCACGCGGTCAAAATTGCGCATAACCTGGAATTAAGCGTAATACTACTTAGACGTGTCTTCATGAATTTTTAATTATGAAATTCTCATATTCGCCAGCAGTTGAAATAAATGCTCTTGGGGTTACTTCCGTGACTATATCTCTGAAACGGCTTGGTATTGGTGTTACGGCGCTGATCATCTTCGTCAATGTCCTCGTTTTAGGGGCTCTTTATCTGATCCGGGACAACACCAATCAAATTGAGCAGCGCTGGAATAATTTCGCCGATCAGAACTCAAAAAGATCCGCCGGCCTGGAATTTCTCGTCACCGAACTTGGCTATGGCGGCATGATCCACCAGTTCAAGAATTATGTTATCCGCCGGGACGAAAACCGCATTTCGCACATTCGCTCGGCCATTGGCGGCGCCGACATGGCGTTGAGGATTTACGGCAATGCGGCTCTCACGGCGGAGGAGAAGACCGCCCTTCGGACGATTTCCCAAACAATCGCAGCCTACGAAGCAGCACTTGGCAAGGCCATTGAGCTGGCTTCGGCAGGTGCAACGCCCGAGGACATCGACAGCGTGATCAAGATTGCCGACGGTCCCGCCCTTGCCGCGATCGATACATTATTTCTGAATCTTGATGAAAACCGTCTTGACCGGGATAACCAGGCCAAGGCTCAAGTGCTGATCGATCTCCGCCGTAACCTTGGCTATGGCGGCATGATCCATCAATTCAAAAACTTTGTCCTCCGACGGGATGTGTCCAGGCTTGACAAGATTGCCGGCAGCGTTGAGGCCGCCCGCAGGCACATGGCGGCCTACCAGAGCTTCCCTCTTTCGCCTGATGAAAAAAATGCCCTTGCCGCAATAAACGGAGTGGTGGATGCCTATGCCCAAAACGCTCTGCTTGCCGCACAACTTGCAAAGGAAGGCAAGACAGCCAGCGAAATCGATGGCAGCGTCAAAATCGATGACAGTCCCGCCAATGCCGGTTTTTTGACGCTGTCACAGGCACTCACCGAGGATACCAATGTCAGCAAAAACGCGCTGGTAAACAGTCTGTACGAAATCCAGACTTTGATACCGTGGGCACTCGGGATTGTGGCGTTTGCCCTCCCATTGAACGCCTTTCTCATCGGTTATGTGCTTCTTGGCCGGATCATCTCCCCGATGAACGCCATCTCGAAAACCATGGATCGCCTCGCTGCGGGGGAAACCGATATTGACATCCCTTATGCCGGCCGGAAGGACGAATTAGGCACCATGGCCGCCTCGGTGGATGTGTTCCGCAAAAACCTGCTCCGCAATCGCGAGATGGAAGAAGAAGCGCGCAGGCAGGCCGTTAAAAATGAAGAAGGCCGACAGGAGGAACTGAGGAAGCTTGCAATGGATTTTGAGCAATCGGTGGGCGGGATTGTCGAGGACGTTTTCTCTGCGGCTGAACGACTGAGCAGTCATGCCGGCAACATGTCTGCAATTGCTGCGGACACAAACAATCAGATGGAGACCGTTTCCTCGGCGGCCGATGAGGCCAGTGCCAACGTTCAGACGGTGGCGGCCGCAGCGGAAGAACTGTCCGTGAGCATTGGAGAGGTCTCAAAACAGATTACCACAGCTTCCGAACTGTCCGGATCGACAGCCTCGGAAGCTGAAGCCACGGCCAGTGCAGTGCGCCAGCTCGGCGCGGTCGTTTCCAAAGTGGCGGCTGTGACTGACCTCATCCAGGACATTGCCGAACAAACCAACCTCCTGGCGCTCAATGCCACCATCGAAGCGGCGCGCGCCGGTGATGCGGGCCGTGGCTTTGCGGTCGTTGCATCGGAGGTCAAGCAGCTCGCCGAACAAACCTCTCGTGCAACCGATGAGATCAAAACGCAAATCGATGAAATACAGACCGCATCCTCAAGTTCCATTCAGGCGGTGGAACGCATGACAGGTATGGTTCAGGAGATCAGTTCAAGCGCACAGCTGATTGCCGCCGCAGCCGAAGAACAGGGCAGTGCAACCCGCGAAATTGCCGAGAACGCCACGCAGGCTTCGACAGGTACGAAACGCGTCAGCGACGGCGTCGGCGGTGTCAATCAGGCAACGCACGAAACCGGTCAGACCAGTGAAGAGGTCAAAGCCGCCGCCGAAACACTGAATGGTCAGGCTCAGGAACTAAGGAGCCGCATCCAGAGCTTCGTTTCGCACATTCGGGCCGCCTGACCGTCACTTGCCCCGGTAACAAGTCTTCTTGTGGCAACGGACGCCAAGGCGAAGCACGGCGTCCGTTTTCTCATAGAGCTGATTGAAGTGCATCAGGCCAGTTCGAGCTGCACGTCGACATTGTTGCGTGTCGCATTGGAATAGGGGCAAACCTCGTGCGCCTTGGCAATCAGTGTTTCAGCCTTGTTTCTATCCAAACCTGGAAGATCGACCTTCAGCGCAACTTCAAGGCCGAAACCGCCAGCCGCGCGCGGGCCGATCCCGACAGTCGCAACCACCGAAGCGTCACCCGGAACCGAAAGATCCGTATTCTGCGAGGCGACGAATTTCATCGCACCGATAAAGCAAGCCGCATAACCGGCAGCGAAAAGCTGTTCGGGGTTGTTGCCATCGCCGCCGGCTCCGCCCAATTCCTTCGGCGTCGTCAGCTTGACATCGAATGTGCCGTCCAGCGTTTCCGAACGGCCGTCGCGGCCTCCGGTCGCACGGGCTGCGGTGGTGTAAAGAACATCAACGGACATGGGCGGGCTCCTTCGCGATATTTACCGAAACGGTTAAAGACAGGAAAAGAAAGTCGTAATTATGACGTATGCGATTACATCGTGCACGATTTATTTAGATATAACCGCCAAACTTGTCAACCGGCTTGCGATTTAGTCGTGCGCGATTTATCTAAGCGGAAACGTTCTAAGCGATTGCTGTCACATGAATGAGGCACTTCCCATGGCCAAAACCGGCAGGAAAGCAAACGAGTTACTTGGTGTGGACGATCTTTTGTGTTTTGCCCTTTATTCAGCCAATCACGCCATGAATCGCGTCTATAAGCCGCTGCTCGACACGCTCAGTCTCACCTACCCGCAATATCTTGCACTGACGGTTCTCTGGCAGGACGACGATCTGACGGTCAGCCAGATGGGGAGCCGGCTGTTCCTGGAATCGAACACACTGACACCGCTGCTCAAAAGGCTGGAAACACTGGGCTATGTCAGCCGCCGCCGGGACCCGGACGACGAACGGCAGGTTCGCGTTACACTTACAAAAAAAGGTAAAGCACTCAGGAAGGCCGCAAGCCCGATCTCACGATGTATCTTTGAAGCGACTGCACTGGATGAAAAAGGGATTCTCAGACTGAAAAAACAGGTTAGCGCCTTAAGGGATAACCTGACGCAATCCGCAGCAGCGCAGACATAGAAATCACATCATTCGGGCCGTGCCCGAGACCCGGATGGAACTGCCTGCTTCTGGCGGTATTTCGGCTCTCAGGATCGATGGAACGCCCATATCGACGCCCTGCCTGATTTCGATCGATCCTTCGTACGGCCAGTCAAGATCCCTGAGATAGCCGGCCAGGGCAGCAGCAGCAGCACCGGTCGCGGGATCTTCAAGAACACCGCCTGATGCAAACGGATTGCGCGCCAGAAACTGTCTGGAGCCTTCAACAAAGATCAGGCTGACCGTCACCAGCTTATGCGCCCGCATGAAAATCCGGCCGGCATCAAGATCATAGTCCATGGCCGCCAGCCTTTGCCGATCCTTCAGCGCCAGCACCAGATGGGCCGCACCGGCTTCAGCTATGGCAGGCGGAATACGGTCATCAAGATCCTCATGGCGATACCCGAACAGCGCCAGTGCCTCATCGACAATGCCTCCTTCGGCTTTCCTGCTTTTCGTCGGCGGGGATTGCAGGGCAGCCGCGATCCGGTCACCATCGCGCGCTCCTTCGACGATGATGTCGGCATCGTTGAGAATGAGGTTGAAGCGCCCCTCGCCTTTTTCAAGCGCAAGCGCGGCGCCCAGAGCAATCGTTGCATGGCCGCAGAACGGAACTTCGGATTCAGGTGAAAAATACCGCACGCGCCAACCATCTGCCTGGGGGGCGGCGAAGGCAGTTTCAGAATACCCGACATCCGCTGCCACCGACTGCATTGTGGCTGCGTCGGGCAACTCGTCCAGCAAGGCAACACCGGCAGGGTTGCCGCCTTTGTCGCCATCGGAAAAAGCGGCGATCCTGAGAATATCCATTGTGCTCTCCGCGCTTATGTCTTTTGACCTTTTGTGTGATCCTGACATAAGCGCGCGCATTCTGAGCGCAAAGGCATTTATTCTATCCAAGTCATTAGAAAAACTAATGCTATTCATCCGCTGCCCGACGCAGAATTGGAGACCGCGTTCAGGCAGGTTTCAAGTTGGTCGGAATTCGCTATTCCGACACGACCGGCTCGGATCCGACGGCAACGGCTACGTCGTTGCTTGCAATCTGCTGCGTGGTGACACCCGCACCAAAAGGCGATTTTGGCGAGATCCCGGCGAGTAACGCCAAACTGAGCGCGACAACGACGACGCTTTTCACCAGTCCGATCACATCCCGGCGGGCACGGCATTTCTCTTTCTGAGCTGCACTTCCGGAGCCGCCCGGCGGCTGGCACAGTACAGCGCGCATATAGCGTGCTCTGTTCAACATCCTTCCTTCTCCTTAAGCGTTTTCATCCAAAAACAACTACCAACTGCGTAAAACCACCGGCAAATGCCCCTCTCATGACATGATTGAAGACGGCAGTCCGACACTTTCAACAGTTTCAAGATAAGCGAATCGCCCGGCTTTCAATGTGTCGCGCGTCACCAAAAAGCTGAATTGCCGCTCCGCTTCAAGCGGGCACTTCTTTCAAAACAGAATTGCAGGAAGTTAGTGCGTCCACACCCTAGCGCAGCCTCTTGCCCGAACTGGTCACCAGATGGGCATAGGCGGTGTCAACATTGGCGCGATACTGGAATGCGTTTTGTCCCAAAATCGAGCCGTGGGGAGCCCAGGAATGGAGGATTGCCGCGCCGGCCGCCGCCAGCGCAAAAATGATGCAGACACCGAAACGCTGGGCCCGGTGACACCGCTTCAGATCTTCTGCAGGTCGGCAACGATGCGCATACGTGTGGGTATGATAAATTGAATTCCAAATACGGGAAGGGATACGCCGCATACTCAATTCCCCTCGATACTATGGCCTCTTTTATCGGCACTCATCACTGAACTGCCGAGTACTCAAATACCAATAAACAAATTTTTATGCGAAGGGTGTGTCCGGTATCACGATCCGGTGCCTTTGGCGAAACGGACAATACCTTCGTAACATCGGCACTATTTGGGAACCAGAAGTGAAAATCGTAGAAATCAAACACGCTTCCGTACCGCTCTCCCGGTATGCTGATGCGTCGCTCGCACCGCGTTCCCTGACAACCAGCCTTGTGGCTGTCGTAACCGACCGGCATGGCCCGGACGGCCCCTTGATCGGATACGGATTCGGGTCTTTCGGCCGATATGCCCAGGACGGACTGATCGGCGAGCGCTTCGTTCCAAGGTTACTGGATGCATCGCCGCGAGAAATTATCCGCGACGATCAGAGCGGAATCGACCCTTTCAAGGCCTGGTCCATTATAATGGCAGGTGAAAAGTCAGGCGGGCACGGCGAGCGCTGCGTTGCCGTTGGCGCCATCGATATGGCCTTATGGGACCTTGCGGGCAAATGTGCCGAGTTGCCTCTTTTCCGCTATCTTGCCGCAACAGCCGGGCAACCGGTAACGCGGCCCGGGGTGCCCGTCTATGCCAGCGGCGGCTATCCCTGTCCGTCAGACGATCCGGTCCGGCTGCGCACCGAGATTGGCGATTTTCTCGCTCGGGGATTCACGAAAGCGAAAATAAAAATCGGCTCCATGCCGCTGAAATCCGACATAATGCGCATCGAAACGGCGCTTGACGTGCTGGGGGATGGCGGCAATCTTGCTGTCGATGCCATGAACAGATACAGCGCAACGCAGGCGCGCAAAGCAGCCGGTTTGCTCGAAACGTATGATCTGATGTGGTTTGAGGACGTCTGCGATCCGCTTGATTTTGAGACGCACAGAATGCTGTCTACAGAATACACACCGCCCCTCTCCGCCGGCGAGGCGCTGTTTTCGCGGTCCGATGCACGCAACCTTCTGCGCTATGCCGGCTTGCGGCCCGACCATGACGTCATGACCTTCGATCCGGTTCACTGTTACGGACTGCCGGAGTATCTCAGGATCATTGAGCTGTTTGAAACTCAGGGATGGTCGCGCACATCATTCAGCCCCCATGGCGGACATCTTTTCAGCCTGCATGTGGCCGCGGGCCTCAGACTGGGTGGTTGCGAATGCAATCCGAGCAGTTTCCTGCCCCTGGGCGGGTTCGCAGCTGACGGTCTCATCCGGGAGGGACATGCATCCCCGCCGGACGTCCCGGGTATCGGTTTTGAAACCCGGCCGGATCAGATGGACTTATTCAAACGCGTTTTGTTTCCGTGATCCGGAAAGTCTGAATCAATGCCGCAAATGCACAGCAGGAGACGCGCCGCATGAAGACGCTGCCCCCACCCGTTTTGCTTCTTCTGGCGATCACCTTGATGGCAATCGTTCACGGCCTG
This sequence comes from Stappiaceae bacterium, assembly GCA_965275915.1. Taxonomy (GTDB): domain Bacteria; phylum Pseudomonadota; class Alphaproteobacteria; order Rhizobiales; family Stappiaceae; genus JBDWFY01. The sequence continues at coordinate 972,118 of CBDHYI010000008.1, read as the reverse complement.
TTCAATTCGCCGCAATGGATCGGATCGCCCGACAACAGGATCGGTATAATCATCTTCCTTGGCGGCATCGTTGTCGGCGGGCGTGCAATCATGTCGTTCCGGGCCGCCAAAACCAACATCAATCCGATGCGCAAGCCCGACAAACTTGTTACGAGCGGGCTTTACCGCGTCTCCCGCAATCCAATGTATCTTGGGCAGGTGCTCCTTCTGACCGGATTAGCCATCTACCTCGGGTCGGCGGCTGACCTTGTCATTGCAGCCGCTTTCTTTCTCATCATGGACCTCTGGTATATCCGCCGCGAAGAAGCCGTCATGCTTGCCACATTCGGTTCAGACTACGAAGACTATTGCAAACGGGTGCGGCGCTGGCTCTGACCGTCCGGAGCAGACAAGAAAACCGCCCGGCGATCGAGCGCACGGGCGGCTGCTTTTTACCCCGCTGGTATCCGGAGATACCGTACGGTCGCTTATGGCTGACGCAAGGGCCGCGGCGGTCTGACTGGACGCGGCGGGCGAACAGGCTGCACGGCTGCGGGCGGTCGGCCTGGACGCGCGACCGGCGGCTGGATCGGTTGTACTGCCGCAGGGGGGCGCGGACGCCGGTAGTAGCGGTTCCAGTTGTTGTACCAGGGCCGGCCGGCATAATAGCGGTTCCAATAATTGCGGTTGAAGACGACAACATTGATACCGACCACGGGCGCCAGAGCCGGTGTCAGAACGCGGCGGCTGCCATTATAGGTGATGTATATATAGGATGCGGACATCCAGCCGCGTTCGCCGCGCCAGGAAACATCGCACCACGTATAGTCGGCAAGGCAGCCATAGGTGGTGATCGGCGCACCGTTCGGAACGGTCACGATCACCGGGTAGCCGGTGCTTGGCCCGGCCCGCAGATTGACATTGGCTGTTGTGAAGCCGGGTGTTGCCGCCACGGCTGAGCCGGCCAGAAACGACAGGCCGACGGCTGAAAGAATGCTGAAGAAGAAACTACGGGTCATGACCGTCCTCAACGCTTTGAAAGCTGCACCTCTCACACGCCCCGACACACTAGAAAAAACAACATGAACGCAGCGTGAACCGGTACGCACAGCGGTTTCCGTCACGTTGATGTCCCGATTGAGATCCGTTTCGTGTGATGTCGCACACACTATGGGAACGAAAATCGCTCAAAGCTGTGTTGCACATCACCAAAACGTCCTTTTGGGCTTTTCAGATCACGCGCCGACGCTAAAAGATCACCGACCCCGTACAATGTCTGATACAAGCCCGCTGTCGCCCTCCTTCGACAGGTTGCTGTTTTATGGCCTGGCACGTCGCGCTCTACGCATTCGGTATTTTTGAAAAACCCGCCGAAGATCCGGCCAACGACGGCTTTCATATGCTCGATGACCGGATCCTGGCACTTGTGGACAGGGCACCGGGACTTGTCGGACGATCGGGCTACGACACCGGCGGGACTCCGGCGAGCTGGGGCACACAGGTCTTCCCGCGCTTCTATGAAGAAAAAGGCGATGGCTGGTCTCCGTCCACGCTGTCGCTCTGGGTGGACATGGAATCCGCCATGGCCTTTTCCTATTTCGGGCTGCATGCTGTGGCCCTAAAACGCGGCAAAGACTGGATGATGCGTCCTCAGTGGCCGCCCTATGTCCTCTGGTGGCCACCCGAGGATCACAGGCCGGACTGGCAGGAAGCGGTGGAACGGCATCAAGGCTTGCATGATCACGGTCCGACGGCGCGGGCTTTTGATTTTAAAAATGCCTTTGATCCGGACGGAAATCCGATCACGGTTGACCATGAAAAGATCAAGGTCATTGCCGGTCTTACGAAAGCGCCGGTCCCGGATTAAACGCGTCCTTCCATTTACCCTGAATCATCCACCCGACCGGGGTGTCTTGCATTTCGGACCATAATTACGTATATTTCTGTAAAGACAGAAATTAGTGAACATACCGAAATGACAGACAGACTGCCCGGAGCCGTTGAAGGCTTTATTCTGCAATGGGGCGATCTTGGTGGGAAATGGGGCGTGAATCGCTCAATCGGCCAGATCCATGCCTTCCTTTATCTTGCCGACCGCCCACTTACGGCGGACGACATTGCCGAACGGCTCGGCATGGCACGATCCAATGTTTCCAATTCGATCAAAGAGTTACTGGCCTGGAACCTGATCCGGCGCGTACCGAAAATGAACGACCGGCGGGAGCATTTCGAGGCCGAAACCGATGTCTGGGAAATTGCGGCACGGATCGCCGCCGGAAGAAAGGCGCGGGAGATCGACCCCGCACTTTCCGCCCTCAGAAGCTGTGTCAGCGAAGCGGAAGGCGATCCCGCGGTTTCCGACGAGACTCGCCAACGGCTGCAGAACATGCTCGATTTCACCGCATCGGTCGACAGTTGGTACAGCCAGATGCTGTCAATGCCGCAATCAAAACGACAGATGATTCTGAAGCTTGGCTCCAAAATCGTTTCGTTTCTGCCCGGAGGCAAAGACAAAGACTAGATTTGCCAAGGGCTCGAACAGTTCGTGCCCTTAGCCGGTTTACTTTCTTGACTATTGCCGGTTCGACGCATGGGAGTTCGACCATGGAAACCACCGCAAAAAAATTGGAAAAAACAGATATTTATGCTCCGAATGACCGGCCGGCACGTCCGATCGGCACAACGCCGACGCTTGGCGATCTGCGATTCCGCAAACTTCTGAGCGATGACCAGTGGGCCAGCCTTCCTGAGGATGTGCGCAAGCGATTTTCAAAACGCGTTCAAGGCGGTGCCAGCGCTGTTTATGTCGGGCTGATCGATGCGGTGCGCATGAACTGGGCCGGTCGTCTGCTCAGTCAGGCATTGCGTGTGATCGGCGCACCGCTGCCGATCAGCCGGGATGTCAATGTTCCGTCCGTTGTCACGGTGACCGAGGATGTCGCTACGGAAGGTCAGGTCTGGACCCGCCTCTATGGCAATAGAAACGGATTTCCTCAGATTATCCATTCCGCCAAGCGTTTTAGCGGCCCGACCGGGCTTGAGGAATATATCGGCGCCGGAGTCAGCATCGCGCTCAAAACCTCAGTGGAGGACGGTGTCCTGGTCTTCAGCAGCGACCAGTATTTCATGAAGATAGGCAATTGGAAAATACGGCTGCCCGGCATCTTCTTCCCGGTAAAACTTAGAGTAACACATGAAGAAACGGATGCAGATGCTTTCCTTTTCACGCTCACCTTAAGCCATCGTCTGCTGGGCGAGTTGATTTACCAGGCCGGGCATTATCAGGAAGAGCAGCAATGAGGGACACCACACCGATCTGGCTTTATGACGGCGTGTGCGTTTTGTGCTCCCGTGCGGTTGCCTACACGCTTGCACACGAAAAAGCACCATTGATCCGTTTTATTGCGATTCAGTCCCATGAGGGCCGTTCGCTTGCAAAGCAGTATGGTGTCGATCCGGACAATCCGGAGAGCTTCCTTTTCATCGAACATGGACAGGCACTGCCAAAGTCGGACGGCGTGCTCGCGCTTGCTCATCATCTCAATGGACCGGTGCGGTTGCTGCTGTTTGCGAGATATCTGCCCGGGCCTGTTCGCAACTGGTGCTACGATCGGATTGCCCGCAACCGCTACCGCCTGTTCGGTAAACGCCGGACCTGCGCGCCCCCGGATGCCGAAACCCGTCATCGCTTTGTTTTGCCGGAGTCGGAGCAATGAAAAAATCGATCCTCCTTATCGGCGGAACGGGCGTATTCGGCCAAAGACTGGCGCATCATCTGAGCGGCCTTTCCGATATCAGCCTGACAATAGCCGGCCGGCAAAAAGACCCGATCGACAGACTCGTTCAGGCGCTGAATACGCAATTCCCCGCCGCCGAAATAGGCGGCCTGGTCCTGGATCATCGCAAAGGCCTTGCAGACAGGCTCAACCGGCTCGCTCCCTGGCTCGTCGTCGACGCCTCCGGTCCGTTTCAGACTGCCGATTATCACGTTGCCGAGGCGGCGCTCAATGCCGGAGCCCACATCGTCGATATCGCCGATGCACGGTCTTACCTGCAAGGTTACAGCACTGCGCTTGACGCCCTGGCTCAAAAAAAAGGCCTGTGCGCTCTTGCCGGTGCCAGTTCGACACCCGCCCTGTCCGGCGCGGTCGTGTCTGCACTCACACACGATTGGCAGCGGATCGATACAATCGATCTCGCCATCACGCCCGGCGGGCGGACCGAGGTCGGCCGTGCAGCCATAGAAGCCGTACTCACCTATGCGGGCAAACCAATTCCGGGCCGGGAGGAAGGCATCCCGACACAACTTCAGGGCTGGACGGACGGCCGGTCTCTTGAAATGGCCGGTCTCGGTCGGCGACGCGTTGCCCGGGTCGACACCGTCGATGCGGATCGACTTGGCGAAAAGTTTCAGGTCCGCTCCCGGGTCGCATTTTATGCCGGTCTTGAATCCTTCTTTGAGCAGAAGGGCATTGAAGCGCTGGCGCTTTTTCGGAAAATGGGATGGATCGGGGACCTGGCCCCCCTTGTCGGTATTTTGAAGGCCGCGCGCCAACTGACCCGGCTCACCACGTCGAACCGGGGCGGCATGCTGGTCCGTATCGGCGGCATCGATGCGGACGGCGCCTACCGCCAGTCAGACTGGTCTCTTGTCGGAAGCAACGGCGAAGGACCTTTTGTTCCCATTTTGCCGGCTGCAGCAGCCATCCGGAAACTCCTGTCGGGGCCTCTCACACCGGGCGCCCGGCTTGCAGACGACTGCCTGACCCTTGCTGAGATCGAAGCGGAAATGGCGCCATACGCCATCACCACCAATCAACAGACGAAAAGCACAAAGCATGCACCGTTCGAGCGGGCCCTTGGCGAGACGGTATTTCAGCGGATGCCGCCGGCCTTGCAGATGCTCCACCGGGCCGACAGTCCGCCGGTCTGGCACGGCAAGGCCGACATCGACCGTGGCACCTCCCTGCCCGCCCGCCTCGGTGCCTGGGTTATCGGCCTGCCAAATACGGGACGCGAAGTGCCTGTTACCGTGACGCTGGACCGCGACTCTTCGGGAAAAAGCGAAAAACTGACACGCAATTTTGCAGGAAAACGCTTCTTTTCCCACATGCGGCTTGGCCCGAATCAGGAGGTGATCGAAGGCTTCGGCATGATGCGCTTTACGCTCGCTGTCACGGCCGATGAAGAAGGGACCAAAATGCTGGTGAGCGAATGGCGAATCGCCGGCATTCCCCTGCCCCGCTTTCTTTTGCCACGTTCCGATACGCGCGAATTTCAGGACGATGAAGGCCGCTTCAATTTCGACGTCCGAATCAGCCTGCCATTGTTCGGTCTGCTTGTGCACTATCGCGGGTGGCTGACGCCGCTTGAACCTATCGCAACAGCGGCGGATGAGCACCGAAAAACAGTACCAACGGTATAGAGGGTTGTCCGGCCTGAAATTTTAGGTTGAACAGATTGCTGTAGAAGCCATTCAAAACCGGAGTAAACCTCCATGAAATTCACGATCCCAACCGTTGCGGCTGTGTTGTTGTCTGTGACAGCAGTGCAGGCCCAAACTGATCAGAAACCACCCAACATGGTCGGCGACTGGACGTGCAGCATCGAGTATGGCGCCTATTTCTTCGATATTCTGACTGGACCTTACGAATATGAACTCACCATCGAAGAGCAGGTCGGACCGGCTTTCAAGGGATACATGGTTTGGGTCGGAGACCGGGAGGAGATCCCGGACGAACAGATCGATCGACCGGGCCAGAAAATCGTGAAAGAAGACGGTACGAAAGTCACAATTCACGAGCAATTTCTGGGGATGATCGGCTGGGGGCCTTACAATCTTCATATGGTCGATGTCGCAGACGACGGCTATAAAAGCGGTCGTGTGATCCGTGAAGGCGAGATCGAGTTTATCGCCGCCAGGCCTGGAGAACATGCAACTGTGACACGGACCCGCTGCCTGCTGAATGAAGCGGCCAACTGAAGACGCATCAAACGAAACTTCGGCTTTTCCAATCGCTTTCTTTGGCGCTGCCCGACGAAACATATCAAAACGCTTTACCAACGAAACATCACGAACAGTCACCTCGATATCGGAGTCGGCACCGGCTACTACCTTGATAAAGTCAGTTGGCCAACTGCCAGCCCATCCGTCACACTTGCCGACCTCAATCCGAACAGCCTTGACGCTGCGGCCGCGCGCATTGCCCGCTACAGCCCGAAAAAAGTCGTCGCCAATGCGCTTGCCCCCTTGCCGATAGACGAGAAATTCTCCTCCATCGCCCTGTGCTGCCTGCTGCACTGTGTACCGGGGTCCATCGCAGAAAAATCAGTCATGTTCGATCATGTTGTTCCGTTTATGGACAAAGATGCTGTCCTCTTTGGTGCCGCCATCGTTCAGGGCGACGCCCCGCGCTCCGCACCGGCACAGGCTCTGATGAATTTCTACAATAGGAAAGGCATCTTCTCGAACACGGAAGATACGAGACAAGCTCTTGTAGAAACACTGGAAAAACGGTTTTCCACTGTCCAGATAGAACAGCATGGCGTGGTGATCCTGTTTGAGGTGCGTTTGTAAGTTTTCGTTATCGTTCTCCGAATAGATTCGCGCTCAGGTTGAATTTATTCGGAGATTACAATGCGTTCTTGGCAACATGCTCGCTCCAGTGCCAAAGGCGGCAGAAACTGGCGAGATGATCTCGCCATCCATGAGTTTTTGGATCAGACCAAGGCCTGTTGCGCCGATCGCAGGCATCGACTGGTTTTACATCATGTCGACCTCGGAACAGCCATTACCGAGATTGCATTTCCGCACCGCAACGACATCGCCGACATCGTTACCCGCCACGTTGTTGAAGACCTCGGTCAACCCGTCACGCTCAGTGACTGGTTCAAGCACTGCGATATCGAACGGTTGCCCAAACCAATGTCTCGTCGCCTGGAACACGGGACATCCGGCGTGTGCCGGTTCATCAGCAGTCAACTGGATCCGGCCTGTGCCAGAGACATTGCAGCCGTCGTCGACTTTTTGTTTCTTCCCGCACGTTTCCTTCCGGCACATCCCGAGCAGGCCCTGAGCACTCTTATGAACACATCCGGCCCGGCTATCGTGCGACAGGTGTTCGGTCCGCCCCATGAGATCACAGGCGAAGGAGGGACAGCCGTGGTTGACAAGGCATGGATTGCAGAAGCGGTGATCTTTGCGCTTTACGGACGGATCCCTGATCTGGGTGAAGTCGTCGGTCACTGGCACAGAGAGCCGGGGCATCGGGCGTGATGAGAAAAACAATCCGATTTCCACTTCGAAAAGATCCGGCTGCAATCCGCCCTCAGAAACAACTCAATCTTTCTTATCGAAGACGCCAACTGGCATTTATGGGTCTTGGCGATTATCCAAATTGCCATACAACTGAAGCACCGCCGTAAGTTATGCACGCACCGAACCATCTATGGGAGCCCATCTGTGCAGGACATCTACTTTAATGCCGCAGGCCATGGAACACCGGACGCCGCTGTTATCCGCCGGATCATCGAACATCTGGAGCTTGATCTTGAGGTTGGTCACAACCGGGCCTACGAAATGGTGCAGGATGAGCTTCAGGCAGCACATGCGAACGCGGCGCGGCTGATCGGCGGAGAGGTTTCTCAAGTCGGATTTCAGCCCGCAACCACAATCGGCTGGCGGTCGGTCGTTGCGCATCTGCCGATGGCGGGAAAACGCTTGCTCATGGCGCCCCATGAATGGGGCGAGCATGTCCACCTCTTGAAAACACTTGCCGCAAATGTCGGCGCGACGGCCGACGTGTTGCCGCCGCTCGACTTTTCCGCACCCGACCTGGGCGTCTGGCAGGCGACGCTTGCCGACGATGTTGCTGCCGTTTTTGCACCTATGGTCTCAAGCGTTGCCGGCATTCACTATCCGATTGAGGCGATTGGCGCATTGCAAAGATCGCCGCACACCATGTTCATTGTCGACGCAGCCCAGGCGCTGGGTCAGGTCCCGGTCGATGTCAAAACGCTTGGCTGCGATGCACTGGTTGGAACGACGCGAAAATGGGTGCGCGGCCCCAGACAAACAGCCATTTTCTGGCTATCGGAAAATATCCTGAACCATTGTCCGGCCCTGAAAGAGGATACGCTGGCCCCACGCGACTTCAAGGTCTCGGTCCGGCTTGGCCAGGGGATGGCGCTGAGGCTGGTGCTGGAGCGCACCGTGGAGACGACGCAGGCGGAAATCCGATCCCGGGCAGAGCATGTCAGAGCGCATGCAGATCGGCTGGGCCTGGACCCGCTCACTGATCCGTCCGTCGGAACGGGGGCGATCGCCCTTAGAATCCCGAAGCGCAGCCATGCACGCATACAAAGCAGTCTGGAAAATGCCGGTATTACCGTTAAATGGCCTGTCCCGCAACGGGATGAACCTCTTGCCGGCATAGACGAAACGGATGGCAAAGTGATGCGCATTGCGCCTCATATTTACAACACCACCGAACAGATCGATGCCGCTTTTGAAGTGATTGAACGTGCGCTTTAAAGACGGCTTGTCAGCAACCGGATTCCGGCAAAGGCAAAGAACGCTCCGAGCAATCCCTGTATTGCCCTGCGTGCACGGGAGTAAAGCCGTACCATCGGCGCAGACGAAAAGACGAGCGCGTAAAGGGCATGAATTGTCAGAGAGAAAAATGTCGTGCCGACAACGATTGCGACAGCCACCCAAAGCGGCGCGTCCGGTTGCAGACCGAGCGAAATGATGGCGATCCAGGCAAGCGCCGCTTTCGGGTTTGTCATTTGGACCGTGAACCCGCGAATAAAGTAGCCGCTGCGGGTCGACCTCTTCCCCGCCAGTGGTTTTGCAATGAGGTCGTGTTTGGACGCAGCCGCCCTGAAAGACCTGTAAGCAAGCCAAAGCAGATAAAGACCCCCGGCAACTTTGATCACCGTCAGGGCAACAGCATAAGAGGCCAGCAGTGCCGACAGACCCGTCGCCGTCAGCACGGCCCAGCAGAACGAGCCGCCGGCGACGCCAAGTGCCAGAGCAAGGCCCGAAGGCCGGTCAACACTCATGGATGTGCCCATGATCGCCAGAATGTTCGGGCCCGGGCTCATGATCGACAGCAGGAAAGCGCCGTAAGCGAGAAGAATGCCGGGCAGGTAGTTGGCGATCTGATCCATTGCTGTTGTCCCAAATAGCGAATTTGTCTCGTCGAAGTTCTCTAGCACGACGGGAGAAAAAATAGTTCGCTTTGGATCGAACAATGAACGGTAAATGCAGATCGCGGAGAAATGCCGACGCCAGAGGCGTCGGCACCGGACGCTCAATCCCTAAAAATACTCATCCTTCTGCGAGCCGTCATAACGCTTTGACGTCATGCAGCACTTCTTGAAATCTGCGCCCTGATCCGCAAGGACACAGATCGTTCCGTCCTAGGCCCAGGACTCGCTAATTTCATGCAATTCTGTTTTGAAAGAAGTGTTCGAATGGAGAGAACCAGGGAGACGCAAAGGTTGGATACCTTTGCGATCCCTGATTCACTTCAGGTGGACACTTCTTTCAAAACCCGAAGGGCGAGGCAGATTTTGTTCCTGACCGCGTTGGAAAGACTTGAAAACCGGACGGTTTCCTGCGCCTTTCCGCCTTGTCAAAAACAAAATCTGCTCTCGCAGAATGGATGAAATTAGCGGGTCCTGAGCCTGGTTTTTCGATAAGTTCCACATCACCATGGACATAGCGATGACCGCGTTTGACATGTGTTTCGGAAGGGAAAAACTTCCGGCGTTTGCTCATGACCTCAAAAGGACGGCAAATCTGAGTCTGATCTGTATTTTGGCATGATACACCTCCAGTTCTTGTTGAAGGGTGCGGCACAGGTATTGGAAACCGCGACGTTTCTCTAGGCACAACCGCTTTGAAATACAAGGGAAATCGACTGAACGCTTCACAGATTCCATTCCGGACCATTTCAATCTGAGCAAAACCAGGCATAGTGTTTCGACATTCGAACTCCACTCCTCACGAGCGCACACAGCATGTCAACTGCGAAACAAAAAACCGCCCCGGCATTGCCCGATGATGTCGCAAATGCCTTTGAAGCTTACCCCGCGCAGGTGCGCGCCGACCTGCTTGTGCTGCGTGATCTGATCTTTAAAACAGCTGCCGGAACGCAAGGCGCGGGAGACATCGTGGAGACTCTGAAATGGGGGCAGCCCAGCTATCTGACCATACGACCGAAGTCCGGGACGACCATTCGTCTGGGCACGGATGCCGCAGGCCGCCCTGCCCTGTTCTGCCATTGCCAGACAACCCTGATTTCAGAGTTCCGCGATCAATTCGGGGATGAGTTCGATTTTGAGAAGAACCGGGGATTGATCCTGAGAGACAGGATTCGCGGGAAAGAGAATGCACTGGCCTGGTGCATTGGCCGGGCGCTGATGTATCACCGAAGGAAATGACCGGATCGTCGGCGGCAGACCTTGATGCGCCCGGTGCTAAACGGTATGCCAATTTCCCGTGATGTCGTAACTGCCGAGCAAATCGTCGAAAGAGTTCCATGTCATTAACACCGCCCTTTAAAGTTGCCATTATCGGCGTTGGAAAAATCGCGCGAGATCAGCATATTCCCGCTATTGCCGCGAATCCCGATTTCGAGCTGGCGGCAACGATCAGCGGAAGTGGCGGTATCGAAGGTGTGGAAAATTTTTCATCGATAGCCTCTCTGCTGGACGCCCGGCCCGACATCACCTGTGTTGCTTTGTGCAATCCGCCGCAGGTGCGCTATCAAATGGCGGCCAAAGCCTTGGCAGCCGGTCGCCACGTTCTGCTTGAAAAGCCACCCGGTGCGACCTTGAGTGAAGTTGCGGCGCTTACGGATCTGGCAAAAGCACAAAACCTTACGCTTTTCGCCACCTGGCATTCGCGCCATGCTCCGGCTGTCGCGGCGGCAAAAGACTGGCTGGCATCGAGGACCGTCAGCAAAGTCTCCGTTGTCTGGAAGGAGGACGTAAAACACTGGCATCCCGGCCAGAAATGGATCTGGCAGGCCGGCGGACTTGGTGTGTTCGACCCCGGCATCAATGCCCTTTCCATTGTCACCGAAATTCTGCCTGAGCCAATGCATCTGACAAACGCTTTGCTTGAGTTTCCGGAAAATTGCGAAACGCCGATTGCCGCAAAACTGGCCTTTTCCGATGCGCTCGGAACGGCAATAGAGGCCGATATCGACTGGCGCCAAACAGGCCCGCAGAGCTGGGACATTCATGTTGAGACGGACGGAGGAGCGCTTGAGTTGTCAAAAGGCGGCAGCGAAATGGTCATTGACGGCGAATCCATATCCATCGGTCCGGAGGCGGAATATCCTGAAATCTACAAAAAACTCGCATCGCTTCTCAAAACCGGAACAAGCGATGTCGACATTGCGCCGCTACGCCACGTTGCCGATGCCTTCATGCTCGGCAAGAGAGTTGTCACCGACGCGTTTTTTGACGAAGGCTAAAAGAAGCGTCTGAATCCAGATCAGTCCGGAACCCGCAACTCAAAGGATGTTTTGCCGAAGCCCACACCATTTATCTTTATTTCCAGCTCATGTCGGCCGGGGTAATAAACCCGAGTGGTGATCGGTTTTATCGGATGGCTTTTTGTAAGAGTCATGCTCGCGTTGGCAGGCAGTTCAGTGACTTTCCATTTGAATACTTTCGGGGACAGCTCTCCGTTTGCTTTGCGGTGATGAACCACGAAGTCAATGATCAGCGGTTGCGTCCGGTTTGATCCGGACCGAAGGGCCAATCCGAATTCCAGGCTTTCACCCAACGTCACAATCGGCGTTTTCAGATCGACCGGCTCAACATCGACAGCCGGTCGGGAATATCCCAGCGCTTCGAGCGTCGGCTCATGTCCTTGCTTGATCAGCGTGCGACACGCATGTTTGACAAGCCGCCTCCGATCCTGTCCGGCATCCGCCAGCCAGCGGCCGGCCACATCGGCGACAAGATCCGGATGGTCCTTGGCAATATCATTGAGGTTATTGGCAACGGACCGCCGAACATAGTCCTCCGGATCGTCCTTCAACATCTCAAGAATCGGCAGGAGCGGTGCGGGGTCCTTGACGAACTCCGGCAATCGGAGTCCCCAAGGCAGGCGGGGCCGTGAGCCTTCAGATGCCAGCCGCCTTACATGATAGTTTTCATCCGCAGCCCAACCGCGGACATGCTTCAGAGTCCGGGCCGTATCAGCCAGAAAGAAGTGCCGGACCGCAAACTCCGAAGTGAAACGCTTGGTAAACTCCTTCAAGATATCAAGGCTGTCATCGAAATCCTCAAGGCCATGCTCAGCAACGTACTCGGCCATCGGCATGACCGCCCAGCCCCTGATGCCGCGCGGTTCGATGGACGTATCGGTCAGGTCGACATTGTCTTCAGGATGGAGGGACGACAGCATCAACTCACAGGCCTGACTATAATCTGACGGCAGAGTTCGCTCTAACGCATGCTTGATCCGGGCAGAGCGCTCTTTCAGCTCCAGCGTCTCAAGATCACGGGTCGCGGCGGCAATGAATTTTCCGCGATCAAAAGCAACGGAGTTTCGGCTTAGTATGTCCCCCATCAGAGTGATGATCTTAACATTGAATAGGTTCTTGAGCGGTTCGGCCATATCAGGCGGTCCATAGCAATAAGGCAGCGAACCGCCTGTTTCTGTTGGTTGGAGATTTCTAACTCAAATCAACTGACAACGGTCTGTCAGTGGTCTTTCAAAGCGGTTGATGAGACTGCTGCGGTGAATTCCGGCCGCAAGAGCCCCATAGTGATGGCATCGACCGGTTGGCCATCCCACCACAACGCTTCGCGACGAACGCCTTCCGGAACAAATCCGAGCTTTTCATAGACATGCCTGGCGCGGGGATTGAACGCATAGACCTCCAACTCCACCCGGTTGAGTTCAAGGGTCTCAAAACCATATTCGAGCGCAAGCGCCAGAGCCTCGCCGCCATATCCGCGATTGCGCATGTCCCGATACCAGATAGCCGTCCTGAGCGACGCGCATCGATTGGTCTTGTCGATATGATTGAAAACCACCTCACCGATCAACCGGCCGTTCGCGAGTATCCCGAAGTCGACGCGGTCATCAGCCGTTTCTATCTGACTGCAATGGGTTTCGACCTGCTCAAGGGTAAAAGCCTCACGCGTTCCGGTCAGGCGCATGGACTCTTCGTCCGACAGGCTGTCGAACATCGCCTTCGCATCATCAGGCATGAGAAACCGCAACTGCACATTTGGACCTTCCGCGATGATGTCAGTTCGGTCCATCAGAATTTCAGAGCGCCCATCTTAGCGGTGTCGGCAACGTGTCCACGGAATAGTCCATCCGAAAGGTCCGACGGCTCGTCGGCTCAATGGCCGGCAGAGACCGGTGCAGGAGCAACATTTTGAGGATCAGCACATCGCCCCGGCGGGCCCGGCAAACCTCCGTTTCAAACGTGTCTGCCTGCGCGACTGCGTCTTTCGCACTGATGCCGCCCCGGCCATGCGAGCGAAGGGCAATTTCAAGACAGCCATTTTCGGTATCGGTGTCGTCCAGATGGACACGAACAAAAATCATCCGTTCCGGCAACTCAACCGGTGGCTCGCAGTGCCATTGGCCGCCCTTGCAGGACCATCCCGCAAAATCGGATACATCCTGTTTCTCTTTGACGGCAATAATGCGATCCTGATGCCAGGGGACACCCCAGTTCTGCTCCGGTGTCTTATTGAAGGAAACCATACGAACCGGCCGCGCGCCGGGTAAGACCGTCTGAACAGATCTGGATAGTCTCGATTTTGGGCCCAAAGCGCTCCTAAGACCAGATCCGGACTCGGCAATCGAAAGACGCTGCCCCGGCTTACTGCCAGTGTTCAAGAGGGCATCAAAATCCGCCAGATCCTTTCCGTTGAGCGCATTGCGCAACCAAATGCGCCCCTCCCGCTCCAGGATATCCCGATCCGCAGACATTGCCACTGCTCCCGTCCTCTCCGGCAAAGTCAGACCATTTCCTCTCAGTCGATCATCAAACCGGACTCACCCGAATATATAGCCCACGCCGCGCACGGTCCTCAGCGTTTCGGGCTTGGACGGATTGACCTCTATTTTCTTGCGAAGCCGGGAAATTCTGAGGTCGATTGACCGGTCAAACGGTTCCCAGCCCCGATCATGAGCCTGTTCCAGCAGTTGCGCGCGGTTCAGAACCCGACCCCGGTTTTCGACAAACACCTTGAGCAGGCTGAATTCCATAGCCGTCATCGCCATTTCATTGCCGTCAGCGCCGAAAAGGCGTGCCGCATCCAGGTCCAGACGGCAGGTGCCGACCGGCACAACGCCTTTCGTGTCGTCTTCCGAACCGCTCTCCTCTTTCCCGGCCGCTCGGCCGCGACGACGAAGAGCCACTTTCACCCGCGCTTCCAGTTCCCTCAGGTCGACCGGTTTGCCAAGATAGTCATCAGCCCCCATTTCAAGACCGATCACCCGATCAACCACGTCCGCCGCCGCCGTCAGCATGATAACCGGCACGTCGGAAAGCGCGCGCAGAGTCCGCAATGCGGTAAGACCGTCCTCGCCCGGCATATTGATGTCCAGAACGATCAGATCTGCCGGATTGTCCTTCATCAGCCGAAACATTTTTTCGGCGTCGGGAGCTTCAACCACCTGATAACCCCGGTCAGTGAAATATTCCCCGACCATTTCACGCAAATGCGGCTCATCATCGCAAACGAGAATGCGGGCATTATTGATCGTCATTTTGAAGCCCCTCCCCGTTCCGGCTGCAAAGTCCTTCCACCAGTTCAAGCACATCAGCGGGTGCTATCGGTTTTTCAAGATACTCTATCGCGGCCGTCTCAAGAAAACCGGACACCTTCTCGCTCATGGCATCGCCCGTGATAAACGCTATCCGATCCGCATGATGCGCAGAGGTCATTTTTATGTGCTTCAGCAACGCCTCGCCATCAAACCCCGGCATTTTGAAATCGCTTAATACGGCGTCATAGGTCTGCGAATTCAGCCGTTTAAGCGCCGACCTTGCATCATTCTCCGTGTCGACATCATAGCCCGCATCTTCCAGTATATCGCGCATCAGATCGGTAACACCCACTTCGTCGTCGACCACCAGAATACGCTGCCCTGCTGCACTGCGGCCCATTTGGGGTGCCGGTCCGGCCGCATCTTCGTCATAGGCGGCGATCGGCAATCCCACCGTAAAACAGGCGCCATCGCCCGGTTTCGATCGCACGGACAGTGTGCCACCGTGGGTGGTGACGACCCGATGGCAGAAGGCAAGTCCGACACCGGTTCCCACACCCACACCCTTGGTGGTGAAAAACGGTTCGAAAATCCGCGCCTGAACCTCCGGTTTCATACCCCTGCCATTGTCGATAATTTCGATCTTCACCAGGTCGGCTGCTTGATCACGGGACGAACGAACGGTGAGACATCCCCGTTCCCCAAGACCTCTTAGAGCATGCTCAGCATTGACAATGAGGTTCGTGAAAACCTGGACAATCTGGTCCCGGTCGACTCCGACCGGCGGGAGATCAGGGTCAAGCTCAAGGTAAATCCGGGTCCCATTTGCCCTCAGGCCGTAACCGGCCACATCGACAGCCATCTCGACAATCTCGGATATGGCACATGCCTCGATATTGGCCGGACGCTGCCGGGCCATCGCCAGAAATGTCTTTACGATCTTGGCGCAACGCTCTGCAGCATCGCCGATCCGTTCCACTTGCCGCTTTTGTTTCGGATTCTCGATTTTTTCCCGCAACATCAGCGCATATCCAACGACAATGGAAAGCGGGTTGTTAAGCTCATGCGCCACACCGGCCAGCAGTTCTCCAAGGGCGGACAGTTTTTCATTCTGGTGCACCATTTCCCGCTGGTGCTCCAATTCCGCCTGCATGGCCAGCTCATTGGAGATATCGCGGGTGGCGGAGACGATTACGTCTTCCCCCTTGTAATCCGTCACGCGGGCTGCCGTCATACCATCCATGATCGAGCCGTCCGCGCGCCGAAAGCGGACCCTGTAGTCGTCAAGACTTCCCGTCGGCAGCAACGCCGCCAGATAAGTCTCCCGGTCTTCGGGTGCCAGGAAGAAACTGAGCGTCGTTTCAATATCGCCAAACCGTTCACGCGATGCCGGCGGGCAGTAAATGATCTTTCCGTCGGACACACGGGAAACCAGGAAGTTCGTCGGACAGGCCTCAACGATTTTGCGCAGAAGCATGTCCGCCTCGCGTTCAGCCTGCTCTGCCCGACGCTTTTCCGTAATGTCCTCAATCGTAATCAGACGGCCGCCAAGCGGTGTGTAGTGAGCTGATCCGCGCAGGTGCCTATCGCCCGATGCCGGGATATCAACATCCTTCGCGCAGCCCCGCACGGCGTCCAGGAGCGACAGCGCAAACTCTTCGCCGGACTGTCCCTCAGGCGGCAGAATGGACCCCTGTTGAATGACTTCGCGGGTCATGTCCGCAAGATGGCCGCCGATACGCAACACAGTCCCGTCAGGATCAAGATGTTCCCGCTGCCTGCTGTTAAACAGAACCAGACGGTCGTTCTCGTCAAACAGAGCAACTCCCTCGCTCAACGACTCAATCGTATCGCTCAACAGATCGACGGCCGGCATTTGCGGAAAAAGGCTTACATGTCTGTCCGGTTCATTTGATATGGCGGCAAGCTGCCTTTTCCCCGCACGAACAAACGCATGGGTCCAGCTGTCGAATTGTTGCCGGGAGATGCCCTCGCGCCGGCAGAGATCGTCAATATCCGTTCGGTCGCGCAAACCTGATAAAACAACGCGCGTGATATCGCCGACCGTCATATGTTCCGGTCGGACAATATCATCGGCAGCGTTGAATTTAGACGGCAAGTCGGATTTTCCTGATAGGTCTCTCATCATCTGTTTTATCTGTTTTGATGATCAGAGCCCCGATTTTTAGGACGTAGGATGGGACCACGTGTACGTTTTATGCCGTTGAAACGAAGGTGTCCGAACCAGTTTTCAGTTTGATGTCACCGATTGTATCAATTGTATCAATTTGACGAATTCCGATCACGAAAAAGAGAGCGGCCGAACAGCCCTCCGAATTTACACAAAGCTCGGTTTCCCAGCCGTTGTGTACAGCTGCCGAATAAGAAACGGCATGGTTGGGCGGACAACACACGGCGTTTTCTCGGTGTTTTTTCATCTGTGTCTTGTTTTAGAGACGGGTACCGATCCTGGATCGTATCCGTGTGCCGGCTCTTTCGACTTTGAGCGGAACGGGTTCGACCCGGACTTTGGCTTGATTTTCGATCCGTATCCGGGAGTCTCAGGTGTTACACTACCGTGCTTAGCACATACGATATCGTCACTGACCTGACCGCCAACGGTAAATGTCGTACCGCCCGCACAGACAATCTTCTCAGAACTCATACCTAGCGTGCGCGTACGCGGCCGGTTACCTCGAATTCCACCTCAACCCCGTCTATTTTGTCAGGCAGGTCGCGGGCAGCGGACTTTTTCTCGACCATCACCTTGAAGGCATAGTCTGTCCGGCTGTTGTTAAGGCCGATCCCGACACCGCACACACCGGGGCGCCCGGAAACTTTTCGCTCCAGGTCAGGCTGAAGGCGTCTCAGATCACCAACTGTATGTTTGCGTGCCGGTTGCATGGCTTCAATATAGGCCTTCAATCCTATCGTTCCAGTAAACACACATATTGTATCACAGGTGCCTTATCGCACAATATCCAGCCTCAACTGTTCCAGAACCGTGGCGATCGGATTGGCCCAGGTAAAGCCGCTGTTTTCAAAACCGCCCGACCGGGAGCCGGCAAAGAGCAGTCCCACCGGCTCGGAACTGGTATTGACGATAAGGGAACCGCTGTCGCCACCGGCAGAGAAAGAGCCTTTATTCAGGCTTGTGATCTGGATTTGATTGTCAAAACGGGCAATGGACCCGCCGCCCATATCGACATTGAGATTGTTTACATTGATGGCGTCGACCTCGCCCTGTGTGTAGCCGGTCGTCCGGCCGGTTTTCACGACATAGTCGTCTGGCAGAATATCCCTCGGGTTTGGACCGGCGAGTGTTCCCACCACTATGTCCGCACTGTCGAAGCGCTCACGGGCATTGACCGGCCGGGGCGGCTGTTCGAATGACGCCCAGGCGCAATCGGTCAGATTGGACAGGCTGCCGAACTGGATGGGCACGAAGGCGCGCAATGTGGCAATTCGGTCGGCAGGGCTGCCACCGTCCGACCGCCCGGGCTGACGAATCTCGTCTCCGGGCTTGCCGCGATTGACATTGGCAAGCACATGATTATTCGACAAAAACCCGTTTGCCCCGCTGTCCCGATGCCGGACAAAACAGCCGAGCGTTCCGGCTGTAATACGATAGTGCCCAATGCTGGACCCTATTCTCAGCGTGGGGTTGAGTTCCCGGTGCCACGCAGTCTCCGCCCTCACCCGGCCGCCATAGACAACCCGCATTTCATCCTTGCAACGGTCGGCAATCCGAGCAAGCAGACGGCTTCTCTTCAGTCGGCGATCCTGATAGATCACGACGAGCTCGTACCCGTCCTCCTGCCGGTTTCCCTTATGGCCGACACCGAGGGCCAGTTCGTCCGTTTCGCGTTTTTTTATTTTGCCTGCCCGTCGCTCCGTTGCAAGAATCTGCGTCTCGGCCACTTCTCCAATCGGCTTGAAATCCGGTGCCGCCTCGGAAATCTCTTCCAGCTTCACCTGGACAACACTTTCCTCCAGAACCCGGGGATCGACCAGAACCGGAGGCTCGGACGCCCCGGCCCGGGCGGCATGCGGTTCTTCAACGAATTCAAATACTTTGCTGAAAATTTCCGCCTGCAAGTTCAGCACGCTGTCAAAACGCATGGATAGTCCTCAAATTCATTTTGCCGCCCGCTACGCGATAACGGCACGATTTCAAACGCTCTTTTCGGCATTATTAAGAAAATAGCGCCATGTTTCAGGCACAGCACACTTAATATGTGCTCCGTGAGACGCCGGTGCCGATAAATCGGGCCCAATCCAGGCGGTTGACGCCCGAATGAAGCTTTGCGGACATAAAACTTGGAAGACTCAATCGACGCCCAACCAACGCATCCACGCTCACGCAACGTCCTTCGCGTCCTATGCATGTTCGCGGTCCTCGACAGAACGTCCTTTTACGGCCTGTTTTCGGTCTTGCCCTTCTACCTGACCAGCGTTGAAGCGCTGCCTACAAGCCGCACGTTGTTGCTGTTAGGCACGGTGGGTTCGCTGGCGGCACTCAGCGAGCTTGCCGGTGGATTTGCGGCGGACCGTGTCTTGGGATTCGGTAAGGCAATCCTGTGGGGAGCCCTCATCAGCCTTCTGGGATACAGCCTCCTGGCTGTCACCCAAATGGACCTTCTCTACATCAGCCTCGCGCTGATCGTCATCGGCAACGGGCTGCATAAGGGCAACGTTCAGGCACTCTTGGGACGCTGCTATCATGATGATGATGCCGATCGCCAGCGTGGCTTCACTTATCTCTACATGGCGATCAATATGGGCGCGCTTGTCGGTGCGCTTGCCATGGGACTTTTGGCAAGTGCCTACGGCTACTACCAGGCTTTCGCCGTGGCCGCGTTTTTCAAGCTGCTCGCACTTGGATGTTTCATGGCCGGCCGAAAACGGTTCAAGAACTATGAAGGTCCGTTCGAGTCACACCGGAACGGACCGGCATGGCAGGCAGGCGTTGGAACAGGCTGCGTAGCGGCCGCCGCCCTGTGTGCCTTTCTGATTGCCCGCCCGGAACTGGGAGGCTGGACGCTCTTCCTGATCGGCGGTGGCGTGATCGTCGTTTATTTTCAGTCCGTTTTGCGCGAACCGACCGTGCAGCGGCAACGCCTTTTGATCCACCTGCTTATTCTTGTTTTCGCCGTCTGTTTCTGGACACTTTACCTGCAGGCAGGTCTCTCCGTCCTGTTCTACACCAAATACGATATCGCCCGGACCCTCCATGGCTGGCAAATCCCGGCACCGGAATTCGACACATTGAACCCCGCCGGCATCCTGCTGCTTGGTCCGCTCCTGATATGGACCTGGTCTTTCCTTTCGCGCCGAGGCAGAGATGTTGATGATTTTTTTAAATTTGCACTTGGCCTGATCATAACCGGTTCGGCGTACTTATTGCTCAGCCTTAGCGCGGATGAGACACCGCAAAGCCTGTTGGCGCCCCTTGTCTGGATCATTCTGTTTCAGGCGATCCTTGCTGTGGGCGAGTTGTGTGTCTCACCCGCCGGACTTGCCTTGACATCGGCACTGGTGCCAAAACGGCTGGCAGGGTTTGCCATGGGGCTTTGGGGTCTGACGGTGGCCGTCTCGTTTTATCTGGCCGGCCTCCTTGCCCAGCCGCTTGCAACCGACGGGCAAAACACGGATGCCCCAAGAACGGCGTATGTCGACAATTTCGGGTTGTTTGGCCTTTTCGGTATCGGCGCGGGACTTGTGCTGATTTTGCTCTTGCCGCGCCTGCGCAGGCTTGCTGTGTCTCCTCAAACGGAAAGGCCCGCGTAAAATGTATAACGGACGTTCAACGCATTTCTTTCACCA
The DNA here is from genome assembly GCA_965275915.1 of Stappiaceae bacterium. Classification (GTDB taxonomy): domain Bacteria; phylum Pseudomonadota; class Alphaproteobacteria; order Rhizobiales; family Stappiaceae; genus JBDWFY01. The sequence goes on along the minus strand of CBDHYI010000008.1, from coordinate 951,552 downwards.
GCCTGAGCGGTTCCAGGCTGTGTCTTGTTTTACCAAAACTCAAGACTTGCGGATAACACTTTCCAAACTGATTCATTCCTGCCGGAACTGATTTATGTTTTTCCGCGCCCTGTGCACGTCCCTCATCGTCGGTCCGATCCTGACACTCACCAATCAATGGGACGCCTTTCTGGGCGATGCCGATGCGGCGGTCATACAGATTGTCCTTACGTTCCTCGTTCCCTTCTCAGTCTCGCTGTGTACCGCCTGGCTGATCGGCCATGATGAAAAAAGACGTCAAAAAATGGAGGCGCAGGCCGAGATCTTGCCGGAACCGGAAGACACGGTGGGTGTCATCGAAATGCCATCGCAATCCGGCATCGCAGTCGCCGATGAGCTCAAAGCGGACTGTGAGCGGCAGGCAGCCAAAAGCGCCTCCCTTGTTGCAGAAATTCAGAACAACGCGCGTAAAGTGAACACGGTCAGTAAGGAACGCGCCGATATGATCGACGGACTGATCGCCGAATTCGCGCAGCTTCGGGATTGTTTGCAGGCCATGCTTCAATCCACGCATCACGGGCGGGAAGGTCTGCAGGAGGCGGGCGACCGCACCCGCGATGTCATGACAACCAGTGAGACCGTCGCCGACCGCTGCGGCAAAGACGCCGCAACCACTGAAGATCTGAGCAGGGCGGTTGCACAGTTCTCCGACAACTTCGCTGAAATCCAGACCCTGTCCCAGGATATCGCTTCCATCGCCTCACGCACCAATCTCCTGGCGCTGAATGCCACGATCGAGGCTGCCCGGGCGGGCGAAGCCGGTCGGGGCTTTGCGGTCGTGGCATCCGAAGTCAAACAACTTTCCGTCTCAACCGAAAAGTCGGTCGGCATGATCAACGCCATCGTTGAGCAGATGACCGGGTCCATTGAACAGACGCAAACCATCGTCGAAAACCTGCTGGCCGGAGTCCGCCAAACCGCCGACGACAGCCGCAACAGCGCGGCGCTATCCGGCGAGGTCGGTGAGAACGTTCAGAGCGCCATTGCCCTGTCGCAAAAACTCTGCGCCCAGATGGAAGAACACCTCCGTTCCTTCACCGGTATCGCCGCGCATCTGGACAAGATCAAGCTGGATACGGAGAACGCTATCAAGGGGTCGGCAACAAATATTCAGCTGTCAGGGGATGCGCTGGAGCATCTTGCGGCGATCGGAGGACAGGGCAGCGCCAAGTTATCGGCGGGTTCGGAAGTGGGCGCCGGCCTTTAGAAAACATCCCCGCGACGCGCAACAACGTTCGAGATCTCTTACTCAAAGACCTGGGCATATTCACCGTTACGACCCGGCGTCATCTCCAGATACGAACCCACGAGAATTTGCGCAGTCAGCACAACAGCATAGGCCCCACAGACATAATACCACGGCGCAATGCCGATTTGAGCGAAATTCAGGTTCTGATTCTGATCGAGAATTTCACGCGGCAGCTTGTCAGAAAAGTAGATATCGGGTGCCAAGGCCAGGAGTGAGACGAGAAACAATCTTATAAACAGCCGTCTAAATTACATTAGAAAATAAATACAACTTATTTGTAAAACCTTTAAAATTGAAGGCATGGTATCGATAATCGATACTATTCAGTCTCTTTCCTCACCCACAAGAATCCTGCTACGCTCCCCACCGATGGTTGCCCATAGACGGGGAGAAACCGGAATGATTGCACTCCTGTTTGCGCTGTTGGCAGTGGCCATGCTGCTGGCCTGGCATGATCATTGGCGCTGGTCCTATGCGGTATTCACCGTCACGCTGCTGATGAGCATCTACTGGCTCGACTATCACGCCACCACGCCCCTGACGATCCGGCTCTGAGGGAGATCCACGATGATTGTTGCCCCTCACCCCTCCCGGACGCTCAACTCTATCGGCCTGCTTGTGATCTGCGGCATTCTGATGGCCGCCTATGCCTATCAGTTCACGCTTGATGAGTTGCCCTGTCCGCTGTGCCTTCTTCAACGTGTGGCGCTGGTCATGGTCGCCTTCGGTCTGTGTCTGAACCTGATCTACGGCGCAAAGCCGCACCATTACGGGATCATGTTGATTTCCGCCGTGTATGGGGCCAGCGTGTCTGCGCGCCAGATTCTGCTGCATATCGTTCCGGGTACGGGCAGTTACGGCTCACCTGTTCTGGGGCTGCACTATTACACTTGGGCGGGGATCTGTTTTTTTCTCGTAATCCTTGGCACCGCCATCATGCTTCTGTTCGAGGGGCAGTATAAAAACCTTTATGACGAACCCGCACACGAGCGGTTCGGCGGACACAAACTGGCAAAATTCGCCTTTCTTCTGGCGCTTGCCCTCACAGTCGGAAATGCGGTCACCACGCTGCTTGAATGCGGACCGATGGTTTGCGCCGATCCGCCGACGGACTACAAGCTGATTGACGAGCTGAAAAATGACGGATAGCACGGACTAATTCAGCTCGGAGACAGATGTATGGCGCAAAAAAGCATGGTGATGGAATTCGGTATGGGCACCGACATTCGCGGTGACGACTATACCAAGGCGGCTGTCCGCGCGCTTCAGAACGCACTCCGACAGAATACAATTCGCTTCGCGCAGGTGTTCGGCCTTGAACCACAGCACATGTATGTCACGGTCGATATCGGCGTTGCCAAACCGGATCAGGTCGACAAAGACGCCATCGCTGCCGTGCTTCCTTACGGCAAAGCCACGGTGAATGTGGTCGAAGGCGGCCTCGACACACCGCGCGAGGACGCGGAAGGCGTAACAATTCTCGCCAACGCCACAGTCACGGTGCATCTCGATCTTCCGGATGATGTCATTGAGGAAGCGGCCTCATGAGCGGCGAAAGCAAACAACTGAAGCGTGTTATCCTCGAGATGGGCATGGGCACGGTGCTCCATAGTGGCGACTATACCAAAGCAGCCAAACGCGCCGTGGACGATGCCCTGCATCATTCCTCCCTGACCCTGTTCAGAAGCCTCGATATTGATCCCAATTCCATGCAGGTCGACCTGACGCTGGCCGCACAGCAGCCGGAAAAGATAGACCTTGATGCTGTCGCCGCCCTCTTGCCATTCGGCACGGTCCATCCCAGAGCCGTCAAGGGCGGGCTCAATGTGATGGACGAGACCAGCGGGCAGGAATGCGTGATCGTCAATGCGGGAATTGTCGTGCGCGTGCCGCTTTAGCAAGTCATTCGCCAGCGGGCATTGTAACCATAATTTCTACTTATAATTGAGAGCGCCGGGTATTCTCTGTATTTTTATCCCGTTTCAATCGGGGTATTTTTCATGCGGTCTCTCAAGGCCTTTGCGGTCTCACTTTCCGTTGGATGCTTCGCTGTTTTTCTGGGTGCCGGCATAACCGATGCGAACGCCAAGACCAAGCGATATGGGTCCTTCGTCTATCATTCGAAGAAACAGGACACGCTGTTTTTGAACGGCCCGATTACGCTGAAAGCGGCCGGCGATCTCAAAAAAGCGCTCTGGCATCATCCGAGGGTCCGCGTGCTTTACCTCAATAGCGGCGGCGGCAAGATTCAAGGCGGGCTTGAAGCGGCGGATGTTATCTATGATCGACAGATCGAGACCATCGTTTCCAAAAAAGGGCAGTGCTATTCGTCCTGCGCGTTCCTGTATTTCGCCGGACAAAAGCGCACGGTGAAAGGCCGTCTCGGCGTTCATCAGATGTCCGGCAATGAGGGCCCGGTGCAACTCGGCAGCGCGCAATCCCTGATTTCTCACGTGGTTGCCGCGATGAACAAGTTCGATGCCGATCCCCGCGTTACGGAGATCATGTTAAGAACGCCCCATCAAAACATGCATGTTTTTTCAAAGAACGAGATTGCGCGGTTCGGCATCAACGAACGACCGAAACGCCAAGTCAGAAATTCACGTTACAAACTGATCGCCCCGCAGCCGGCAACCGAGGACGGCGACACGGGCGTCAGGATATGGTCGCCGGGCCGCTGAGCCCTGACCGCGCCTGTTTCGGACATCCTCAGAACTGCGTCTCGTACCGCTGCAGCGTCAATCCGCTTTCGCCCCAGCCGAACCCGCGCCATTCCTTCGCCTTGTGCATATGTTCGGGGATCCGGCTCTGAATCCCCCTCATTTCATCTGCGCTGCTATGGACCAGCATCAGCCACAGACGATCCCTGGTGGCATCGTCGGGAAACGGTTCGTCCTTGTCGATCAGGTGAATTCGGTCCTTGTCGCGAACGTAATACTGCAGCACAGGCAATGCGAACCGCTTGTAAAGATGGATTTTTTCTCCGTCTTCCCCCTGCTGAAGGTAGTGTGCGGTCACGGATCGCCAGTCCGGTTTGACTTTGTAAAACAGGATGAACTGAAGTGGCGCCAGCAAAAGCAAAACGGCACCTGCCGCAACCGACAGGGGCAGAATCCGACAGGAAACTTTGCGGATGCTGCCCGCCCCAAGCAGCAGGAAGACCGGCCAGGCGGCAATCAGATAGCGGTCAAACAGGATCGGCTGAACCGTGATCGAGAGCAGATAGGCGATAATCAGCGGACCGAACGCAAAAGCGGCCAGGAACCAGAACGGCCAGCTGCGATAAATCTCGACCGGCCGCGCAGGGCCGCACGACCTTGGCACGAGTTGCGCAACTGCCGGCACCAGCAGGCAGGCCAGAAACAGCAGCATGGCCCAGTCCGAGCCCGCCATATCCCGCGCCATCACTTTCAGGAACTGCCAGCCCGGATAGGCGATCCAGAACCCTTCATCGACAACATCCTGAGTCCGTGCAACCAGAACAATCAGCCACGGCAGGAACAGGATCCCGGACAGGGTCTGTGCCACAATCAGCCTCGCCGGACCGCCGGGCACCATGTCCGGGATCTTGCGGCCGCGCCGCTCCATCAGAAACAGAATGCAGGCGAACAGACCAACAGCGGTAAAGGAAAACAGCGCATAAATGTGGGTGTAAAGAAACAGGGCACCCAGCAGCACGGTTGCGATGAACGTGTACGATCCGGGACGGCGCAACAATGCCGTAACCGCCAGCAGAAAGGCAACTCCCATAGCCGCAAAGACGGCATACATGCGGGCTTCGGTGGAAAACCAGATGTGAAACGGCGAGATCGCCAGAAGAAACGCCGCCAGGAGGCCGGCTTCGGGCGCAAACAGCGCCCGGCCGAGCCGATAGACCAGCCAGACCGTCAGCAGTCCCATCAGGATCGATGGCAACCGCAAAGCATACTCGCCATCGCCAAGCACCGGCATGGTCAGCCACAGAATGATGTTGTGCAGCGGCGGATAGTTGTCCGCCGCAACCAGCGAAATCATTTCCGGGAAGCTCCCGGAGGACTGCTGCCAGCTGACTGCTTCGTCATACCAGAGGCTTGTGCGGCCGGGATCGAGAAAACGCAGGACGGCGGCCAGCGCCATGATCGCAGTGACGAGGAAAAGTTCGGCCTTGCGCATGCGCTTCCCGTTCGAGCCAGGTGTGACAGTCGGCAAATCTGGAACGGCGCAGTGAGACTATCCCTGCGCCGTACTCAGGAGCCTATACACCAAAGGGCACAAAGAACAAACCGGGGAACCGATCAGGTCCGGTATGGGATTTGTCGCTGAATTCTAGCGGGCACTAGGCTCAGGACCCATTCATTTCATCGCTCAATAAGACAGGGAGCGCAGAAAACTCCGCGCCCCGGCTGCCGTCGACGCGTTCTTAATCAGTTGAACGGTTTCCCGAACGCAACGAGGGCGTACTCACACATCCAAACCGAGATCATCAAGCGACGGTCTCAACCCTCATCTCGCCATTATTCAGAAAACAGGCTTTATCGAACAAGGTCAGGTCCAAGGGGTTCGGCAGGCGGATGTCGCGCAGGTCAGGACAAGGCCGGTCCGAGAGTTCGTAGGAACGGTCAATCTGCGAGATAAGCACAACAACCAGGTTTTGCTCTGTGGCCAAGGATTTGAGGCGGCGTACTTGAGTGCCGACATCCGGGTTGTTCCGCCGCTGATCCAGAAGCTGCAGATAATCCACGACCACGACTGTGTCCGGCGGTGCGCCAGTCAGGTGTTCCGCGATATAGTCCGCGCTGATCGCGTCGGACGTATCATATGCGAACCGGCCGTTTGCGGCTGCGATGTCGCCGCCCACACGCTCATAGCGATCAAGAATGTCCGCCTCGGTACTCTCAAGCGTAAAGAGCACACCCCGACGGCCCCGCTTAATCGCATTGGCCAGAAGTGAAAGACCCATCAGCGTTTTTCCGTGACCCGGCCGCGCGCCAAGAAGCACGAGGTCGCCGGCCGCAAGCCGATCCAGAAGATGGCTTGCGGGAGCCTTTGTATCGGCCTGCGCGGCGAGCAGGCTCCATCTGGCAAAACCCTCTTCACCGGCGACTTTATCGAGCGCCTGATAGAGCGGGATACGGGCGTCGCGCGACAGTTTTTTGGCGCGGCGTTTCAGACGGAAAACAGGTGCGGAAAGTTTCATTTACGAATAACCTCCTGTGGCGAGCAGCTGTCGCAGTCCCTCCTTATGCGCGATGCCCGAACAGGCGGTTGAAATGTCAAAAAGCCCCACAGGTCGCTTGTTTTCCCATCTGGAGGGGGGAGGCACGGGCCATGGCCTGTCGGTCAATATGCCTGACTCGCCGCCTGCCGAAAAGATGGTCAGTTGACGATCCGCGCGATCTCTTCTCCGCCGCGTACCGCCAGCACAGCCCCTTCCTCGATCGGCTCCCACCCTTCTTTGTCAAGCGGCACCGACGCCAGAAGCATGGTCTTGCGGTCTCCCATGCGGACATGGCATCCGTCGACTTTCCATTCGTCCTCTTCCCCGCAAATCAGGCAGTTGCGAATAGAAAGCCCCGGCGGACGCGGGTTGGAATAACCGCCATTTTCTTCATAGACACGTTTATGGGCGTGAACGAACAGGGCATCACCGTCGGAATACAGAAAATTGGCGGAGCCGAGCTGTGCCATCTCATGAGCAAAGGCGGAAAAAACCTCCAGCCGGGCATAAATATCCGCAACGGCCCCACCGTCGTCCCATACCGGGATCAGGCGCTCAAGCAGCATGCAGAAAGCCAGTTCTGAATCCGTTTCCCCGATCGGCTCGTGGGTCAGAGCCGTGAGATCCTGTTTGTCATGCAGGCCTTCCAATGTCCCGTTATGGGCAAACACGTGCACACGCCGGCCCAGCGCACGCCGGAACGGATGGGTGTTTTCCAGTGTCGGCTGTCCTACCGTTGCATGGCGAACATGGGCGATCACACAGTCGGACTTCAATTCCTGGCCGGCGATAAAATTGACCCAGGGGCTGTCGTTGGCAGGTTCCGCCTCCTTGATGAGCGTCGACTCACGACCATGGGCGTAAGCAATCCCCCAACCCGACTTGTTCTGATAAAGCCCTCCGCCGTGCCGGGCAAATTCCTTCAGCGAATACGTTACTGCCGCGGGTCTTGAACAGGACATTGCAAACAATTCACACATGGCCCCTCCTCAATCGTGTTGATGACATACGACCGAATAAAAACCGACCAGCCATTTTATCTGATCGACCCTCTGTCGGATCGGAAGCAATGGCTGGTCCGGTTTTTAAAGTATGCGGTTGGTTTGCTCTTCAGGCAAGAAGGGCTGACACAACCAGCGCGACAATTGCGCCGGCGGTTGAAAAAATCAGCATCTTCAAGAGTGCCCTCTGGGGTGCGATTTCAGAACCGCGTGCGTCGTTGGCATCCATGTCGGTCATCAGACATCTCCTTTGATATCAGAGCTTTCGTCTGATCCGGAGATGGGAATCGGCATGCCTGAATTCAATTCAATAAGGCATCACGTCCCCGGGAGTGATGCGAGGGATACACTTTCGGCACGGTGATCCGCATTGATGAGCAGGACGACAGATTCAGACGCACGCGTCAGGCCCGATCCTTCATATCGCACCAGGCTTTGCAGATGGCGACCAGTTCCTCGCCCTTTACATCAAGATCATCAAGCGTCGCCACCTTGAAGCTCCTGGCTTCCTTGCCGTCCCCCTCAAGAAAGGAAAACGCTCCGGGAATTTCGGCGCCCTTATGGAACATCAGGCTCGCATGTTTCTTTGATTTTGGGAAGAAGCTCGCGATGTTGCCCTTATAGACAAATGTCGGTGCCTGCCACTTAATCGTCTCCGTTATCCGAGCATCGCCGGAAAGGATCCGGTCGCGCATGGCCATAACCACCGGTTTCATCGGATTGTCGTAGGACTCCAGCCAGGCATCCACAGCGGGATTTCTGTTCATGCGCCCTCTTCTTTCTTCAATGTCGTAATCAGGCTGACGATCAGTCCGTCCCGTATCTGAAACCGGTTCAGGCCGGAACCTTTTCCATTGGGTAAAGACGGCGAGAAGCAGGTCCATTCCACATGCACTTCATCGCCAACTGCCGCCGCACTGTCGATCCGGATGCGGGTTTCCACCATCGGCATTTCCCAGCCAAGTGCCATAGCCTTCATGATCGCCGGCTTGCCCTCGTGACGCCGGGCCTCCCCCGTGAAGGGTTCTTCATAGATCGCCCCGTCGCCAAAACAGGCTTCGATTGCATCATAGCTTGTTTTACCGGCTTGCATTGCCAGAAAAAAATTGCTCACTTCAAGAGGAATGCCAGTCATGGGTCGACTCCGGAACAGAAACGTGTTGGATCGAGAAGAAGCAGAGACGGTGAAAAACGCATTGCAGGCGCTTGAGAACTGCGTGCCCTCTGCGGGCATGTGGGAAGCGCTGCCTGCGCTTTCGCGCCTCACTGAAACAGGTCACGATATAGTCATAGACTTCGGTGCCACGGCTGTGATCGGCACGCCGGTGGTGATCGCGGCAGAGCGGACGGAAAGGTCCAAGCGGGGTTCTGACATTCTCAAGTGCCTCACAGTACGGCAAAAGGACGTTGCACATTGCATGGCCCGTGGCCTTTCCAACAAGCAAATCGCCCATGCCCTTTCCATTTCCGTCGCCACCACCAAGGATCACGTCCACGCCGTCCTTAAAAAACTTGAGCTTAACAGCCGAAACCAAGTTGCGGCCCTGCTTCACCAAACCGATCTTAACGGCCGACCGCCTCGGGTTAAATCCATACTGTGATGGATATAAACCCGTGTTAGCCTCTCATTGACTAAGGCGGTACTATCTGAAGACCGATGGTAGAATCCGCTTCTCATTGCCCGTCAAACGCGATATTCAAATCACCCGTCGGCTCCATGCAAATTCATTCCGTTCCTTGATTCCTTTCATGACGCTCCCAGCCAAAAGCATTGAGGATGCAGCTCCGGACCAGGCATCGCTGAAAGCGGCAACGAAGCTGTTAAAGCCAGCTCAATGGCCCGAACGCCGGAGATCCGAGAACGGCGGCCTGATCTGGGGTGCCTGCCAGGGGTCGGGCGCAAATCCCTACCGTGTTGCCGTCGATTTGTCAGACCTTGGCGCAAAATGTTCGTGCCCCTCGCGCAAATTTCCATGCAAGCACGCTCTGGCCCTGATGCTTTTCTGGTCTGCGGACCAATCCGACTTCTTAGTTGCGGACCCTCCGGAATGGATCACCGATTGGCTCGGCCGGCGCAGGAAATCGACGGCCGGGAACTCCGGACAGTCCGATGACAAAGCCCTTCGAAAGAGCCTCGCAGCGGCGCGGGATCATGGGGAGGCTGTATCCGCCGACCCGAAGGCCGAGGCCCGCAGGCAGGCAGCGAAAATCAAGCGGGCCAAAGCGACGCGGCAATCGATCAGCGAGGGCCTTCAGGAATTGGAAGGATGGATATCCGACCAGCTTAGGACCGGCTTGACCGATCTTCTGGGCGATCTGACAAGCCGCTGCCGCCGAATCGCATCGCGGCTGGTCGATGCCAAAGCGGGAACACTGGCCGCGCGGATCGACGGCCTGCCCGCTTCTATACTTGACCTTCCCGCGCGGGATCGCCCCGATGCCCTGATCAGCGCTCTGGGCAAGCTCGTCCTGATATCCCGCGGCTGGGGCACGGGAGAACAGGTCCCGCCCGCTCTCAGACGGGAGATCCTCGGTGCAGAACCACGCGAAGAATTGCTGCAATCATCCCAAGCCCCGCGTCAGACCGGGCGCTGGGAAGTGCTGACCTCCCGGGAAGAAAACCGGCGCGACGGTCTGATCGCCCGGTCGACCTGGCTTCTTTGCCTGAACGAAGCCGACCACAGGTTTGCTCTGCTGCAGGATTTCTATCCGGCCAGTCTGGGGCAGCAGGGGGCTGCTTTCTCTCCCGGCGAACAGTTTCAGGCGGAACTGGCCTATTATCCGGCACAGGTTCCACTGCGCGCCCAGATCGTTGCGCGTAACGTTTGTGAGGACTATGCAGACTGGCCAAGCTGCGGTTCCACAGACACCGACATTCTGGCCCCTTACGCCCAAGCCCTGATTTTGGAACCATGGCTTGGCACGCTGCCGCTGCTGCTGCCGCGCGGTCGCATTGCCATGTCCGGGTCCACACCCTGGTGGCAGGGAGAAAAATACGTTCTGCCGCTTATCGATGCAGCTTTCGATAAATCGCTTCTGGGAGCCAACCTCAACAGCACCGTCGTCTTGTGGAACGGGTTCCAGGCCGACCTTCTGGCAGTGGACAGCAATCTGGGACGGTATCATGCCGACACTTGACGAGGATATTGCTCTGATCGAAGCGGCCCGCCGGCGATGGATGGGCGGCGGCGATGCGCAAACGGGCGAAGATGCCTTTCTTGCCGGGAGAACGGACGGAGACAGTCAACTGAGACTCCTGGCTCTTGCAGCACACCTCAAACCGGTTTGCCTGAGACCACACGCGCCGGAAGACCTGACCACTCATTCGCCATTTCCGGACCCTGCCCTCCCGCTTCTTCCCGAACCGCTGCGCCCTTTGTTTCGCCGCCTGATCAAGCAGTCTGATACGCGCCAGAGAAGCGAGGGCCTAATCACGCTGATGGCGCAGCGTGGCGTGATGGCCCACCCCTTCGACTGGCTGCCGCCTACCGACCCCGCCGGCTATCCCGAGGCCTATCTGCCGGTATCAAAATGGCTGGCCGGTGCGGTGGCACTGGAAGAAGCGCCGTTGACCGCCGATACCTGGGACGACCTGTTTCCGGCTGAAAGAAGGCTCGCCCTGAAACAGCTCAGAACGTCCGATCCGGCTGCTGCGCGGGAACTTATGCGGGAAAAGGCCGGCACTTGTCCTGCCGAAGAGCGCCTGCGCCTCGTCGAAACGCTGACAATCAGACTTTCTGAAGACGACCAATCCTATCTTGAGGATCTGAACAGGTCAGACCGGTCCGGCAAGGTCAAGGATCGGGCCCGGCAGCTTTTAGCTCGGCTCGGAGCCTTTGGCGCGGCGGAGGATGCCGCGGAGCTGGCACGCTTTTTTGAGACAGGTAAATTGGGTCTCCTGCGGCGAATGGCCGTTGTTCGGGCGAAACACAAACTGAATTCGGCGCAGCAGCGCCGGGCGCACGACCTGTTGCTGTCCGTTCCGGTCCCCGCCTTCGCCCTTGCCCTGGGAATAACGGTCGGCGAGCTGACAGACACAATCGAATTCAAAGAAGACGACTGGAATCAGGCCTTCATGACCGCCCTGGCCGAAACAAGCTCAGAACAGCTTCTTCTTGCCTACTGGCAACGCCTGAAGGATCAGGGGCAAGCCCGGTTCACACACCTTGAAATCCTCCGGAAAAGAACGTCGCGGGCAACCATTTTGAGCGAAGCGCAGGCCCTTGTCGAAACGGGATCCTTTGCCCTCGACGCCTGTCTCAGCGTCATTGGTCCCGATGCCCCGCCTGCCTTTTCGGCAGCTCTTCTGAAAGCGAAAGCCATTCGAGAGCCGATTGCTCAGGCTCTGAAAGCGCAGCGCGGCGGATCCGGCGCACAATCCGCCAGCGCGATGCACCATACACTGCGCGCAGCACTTGACGGTCTCGGCCTCATTCTGTCGCGGGATGCGGCGGAACAGTTGCTCAACGACATGACGATGGGCGGCCTGCATCTCGCCGATCCCGTGCTTGATCCTCTCAAATTCAACGCCGCCCTCAAAGGAGCGTCCTCATGAGCGATATTCTAAGACAACCGGCCGAAACGATCTGGCGGGAGGAGTTGGACGCCCTGAAGCAAGGCGACGATAATCCCAAGCCGGAAGGCTGGGCCTTGTCTCCCCGGGCCGTCGTCACCTATCTGATGGGCGGGCGCGCGGCGAACGGCTCTGAGATTTCCGCAAAATATGTCGGTCAGAGACGTCTGATCGAAACGGCCGTCGCCACGCTCGCCACCGATCGTGCGCTCCTTTTGCTGGGCGTCCCCGGCACCGCAAAGTCTTGGGTATCGGAACATCTCTCCGCCGCGATCATGGGCGACTCCACCCTGATCATCCAATGCACCGCAGGCACCGACGAGAACCAGGTCCGCTATGGCTGGAACTATGCTCAACTCCTGGCACACGGTCCCTCAAGCGATGCGCTGGTGCCGACCCCGCTTTATCGCGCAATGGAGGACGGCAAGCTGTGCCGGCTTGAAGAGCTTACCCGCATGGGATCGGACGTTCAGGATACGCTGATCACAGTGCTTTCGGAAAAGATGTTACCGGTCCCCGAACTCAACACAGCGATTTATGCCAAGCGTGGATTCAATGTTATCGCAACGGCAAACAACCGCGACAAGGGCGTCAATGAATTGTCCTCGGCACTCAAGCGACGCTTCAACGTTGTGGTGTTGCCGCTTCCGGATGACATCAGGGAAGAAGTGTCCATCGTGACCAAGCGGGTGTCTGAGTCAGCGGAGAACCTCTCGCTGCCGATACCGAAAAACGCCGCTGAGGAAGTGACGCGCGTGGTAACCATGTTCCGCGAACTGCGGGACGGCAAGACACTGGATGGAAAGACCGCGCTCAAGACGCCGAGCGGAACGCTTTCGACCGCGGAGGCCATTGCCGTGATGGTAGGCGGCATTTCGCAGGCCGCCTTTTTCTCCGACGGCGCGCTGAACGCCGAAGGTCTGGGACCGAATATTCTGGGCGCTGTCGTCAAGGATCCGGTTCAGGATAAAACGGTGCTTGCGGAATATCTTGAAACCGTCGTCAAAAAGCGCCGTGATTACGCCCCCTACTATTCGGTCCTGACTGAGATGCTCTGATGACCGACGTCACCTATCTGGGTATCCGGCATCATGGACCGGGCTCGGCCCGCCGCATGCTGGATGCGTTGCGGGAGATCCGGCCCGCGACCGTTCTCATTGAAGGTCCGGCGGATCTGAGCGACCTTCTGGAGCCGCTGACACATTCCGATATGGTGCCGCCGGTAGCCTTGCTTGCATACGCCGCCAACGCGCCCGAATATGCCAGTTTCTGGCCCTTTGCCGTCTTTTCTCCTGAATATCAGGCCATGCGTTGGGCGCTCGAAAACGAGGCCGCTATGCGTTTCATCGATCTGCCGGCAGGCGTCATGCTTGCGGAGCGTGCGGCTGAAGAGCAAGCCGATACGTCCGGCGCTTCCTCAGACGAGGAGGCACAAATGCAGCGGGAGCCGGTTTCTCAACAAATGCCCGTGGCCGCAGATCCCATAGGAGCCCTGGCGATCGCAGCGGGTTATGAAGACGGTGAAAGCTGGTGGTCGGACGTCATTGAGGAAAATCCAGACCCGGGCTCCGTTTTTCAAGCTGTCGAAACGGCCATGACGGCATTGCGGGAGGGTCATGAACCGGATCACCGGGAGGCACGCCGGGAAGCCCATATGCGGCTTGAAATCAATGCGGCCTTGAAAAAAACAACCGGTCCGGTTGTGGTTATTTGCGGTGCGTGGCACGTTCCGGCTTTGACGCAGAAAGTGAAAATCAGCGAAGACCGCGCACTGCTTCGCGGCCTGCCAAAGACAAAGATCAAAGCCACATGGGCGCCCTGGACGCTGGCCCGTCTTTCCTTTGCCACCGGCTACGGCGCGGGTGTCGCGGCCCCCCAATGGTATCAGCATCTTTGGACCCACGGCACTGGTCCGGCAGCCGACGCTCTATGGGTTGCGGAAATGGCCAGGGTTTTACGCGAGGATGGAGAGATCGTCTCGACCGCATCGCTGATCGAAACTGTCCGCCTCACCCGATCGCTTGCCGCTATCCGCGGCCGCCCAGCGCCAGGGTTTGAGGAAATGCGGGATGCAGCCGTTTCAACACTGATGATGGGCGAAACCCTTCCCTGGCGCCTTGTGGAGACACGTCTCCTTCTTGGCAAGGATGTCGGTCGAATCCCTTCGGATCTGCCGCTCGCACCGCTGCTTGATGATCTTCAGACACTGCAGAAGAGGCTGCGCCTTAAACCGGAAGCACTTGAACGCGAATTGTCGTTGGATCTCAGATCCGACAGCGGCCTTGGGCGATCAACCCTGCTTCACCGGTTGAATGCGCTCGGCGTTCCATGGGGCCAACTGACTGATCCCGGCAGAAGCCGGGGCACCTTCCGGGAAAAGTGGGTCATCGCCTGGGATCCCGAATATGCGGTCCGGCTGGTTGAAAATCTCGTTTATGGACCGACCATCGCGGCGGCGGCCGAAACGCGTCTGTCAGAGCAGATCAAACAGCAGACGCGTCTGTCCGATCTCGCCGAGCGGATTCGTGAAGCGCTCGTGGCCCAACTGCCGGAAGTCGCCCGGATCGGAACCGGCCGCCTGGATACACTTGCCGCTCAGACCGATGATTGCGCCACGCTGCTTTCCGCTATCCCTCCGATTGTCGACACGCTTCGATACGGCACCGCCCGCGCCATGCGGCTTGACCGTATGGCAGCGCTGCTTGACCGTCTTACCGTGCAGGCCGGCCTCGCCCTGCCCTATGCCTCAAGAAATCTTGACGCTGAAGAAGCTGCTGCCCGGCATCGGCTGATCGGCGATGCCGACCGTGCCATTTCACTGGCTGAGCGCAGCGGCGATATCTATGAGAAATGGATCAGGGCTGTTCGGGAAACCGGTCTCAACGAGTTGACAGCGCCTCCGGTTGGCGGTCTCTGCGCACGTCTTGCCTATGAAGCCGGCTCTCTTGACATCGAAGACACTGCCGCACTGATGAGCCGCCGCCTTTCCGCGGCAATGCCGACCGCAGACGCCGCAGGCTTTTTTGAAGGATTTTTCACTGGCACCGGCATGAAGCTGGTGCATGATACCGGCCTGCGCCGGGCCGTCGACGGTTGGATGCTGTCGCTGGATGAAGAGACCTTCACGGAGAACCTTCCCCTGTTCCGCCGCGTCTTTTCCGGCCTCGACAGCCATGAACGCAAAACACTGCTGGAGCATCTGCTTGGCCGGGCGCAGAGTGCAAACCGCCATCTCGTTCTGGCGGAGAATGCCGAAGCCCTGTGGCAAGCACAACGGCGAACAATTGAACAGCTCTTTGCCGGAGGCTGCCCGTGAGTGAACAGGACACAAACGAGCGGAATCGCCGTTGGCGCATGGCGCTGGGAGAAACGGAAGATGCCGAGGCCGGCACCCTGTCCGACCGTGATCGGGGTATCACAGCCGCCCTTGATGCGCTTTATCAGACCGACGACAGCGGCGGTCCGAAATCGGGCACAAGGGGCGGGCTCGGCAAATCGGCCCCGCGCGTCTCGCGCTGGCTTGGCGATATCAGGGAGTATTTTCCAGGCTCCGTGGTCCAGGTCATTCAGCGCGACGCGTTTGACCGGCTGGGCCTCAAACAAATGCTGCTTCAGCCGGAGTTTCTGGAAGCTGTCGAAGCGGATGTTCATCTTGTTGCGGACCTTGTGTCGCTGCGCTCGGCCATGCCCGATAAGACAATCGAAACGGCCCGAACCGTCATTGCCAAAGTCGTGGACGATTTGATGAAACGGCTTGAGCAGAAAACCGCGGAGGCTATCCGCGGTGCGATCAACCGGTCTGCCCGAACGATGCGCCCGCGCTTCGCCGATATCGACTGGCCACGCACGATCACCGCCAATCTGCGTCATTATCAGCCCGATCACCGCACAATCGTGCCTGAGAAACTGATCGGCTTTCAGCGCCGCCAGCAACGCCTTGCCGATCTCGATGAAGTCGTGCTCTGTGTCGATCAGTCCGGATCAATGGCAACCTCAGTTGTCTATTCGTCAATCTTCGCAGCCGTAATGGCGTCTGTTCCGGCCGTGAAAACCAGACTGATCTGTTTCGATACCGCTGTTGTCGACTTCACTGAGGAACTGGAAGACCCGATCAAGGTTCTTTTCGGGGTCCAACTTGGCGGCGGTACCGACATCAACCAGGCTGTCGCCTATTGCGAAGAACGGATCGAACGCCCCGGAAAAACTCACCTGATCCTGATCACCGACCTTATGGAAGGGGGCGACGCCAACGCGCTTCTTGCCCGATTGCGCGTACTTATGGAACAGGGTGTAAACGTGATCGTACTCCTGGCACTGACCGACACGGGTCAGCCCTACTATGACAAGGAGATGGCCGCGAAAGTCTCCGCTTTAGGCGCGCCCGTCTTTGCGTGTACACCGGATCAGTTTCCCGACCTGATGGCGGCTTCGCTCCGGCGCGATGACATCCGATCCTGGGCCTCGGAGGCCGATATCAAGACCGTCAAACCGGGTGCCGAAGAAAGTCCGAAAGGTTAGCGGCCTGCGAGGAGTATCATCATGACAGCCGGAAAGTTTGACTGCATCGTTATCGGTCGTGGGCTAATGGGGTCGGCGGCGGCGCGACATCTGGCACTCTCCGGTGCGGAAATTGCGCTGATCGGGCCGGTTGAACCCGTCGATAAAACGGTTCATACAGGCGTTTTCGGCAGCCACTACGATGAAGGCCGGATCACCCGGTCGCTCGATGGCGATCATGACTGGAGCCTGCTTTCCAGCCGTTCTATCGGGCGCTACAGAAACATCGAGGCGGCAAGCGGTATTCGTTTCTTTTCAGAAACGGGAGCGATGATAGCGGGACCTGAGGGCGCCTGTATGCGCACCCTCCAATCCATCAAGGCAAAGCATCGGATCACGGCGGAAACGCTTCGAAACGACGCGCTGGCCCACCGCTTTCCCTACTTCGAATTTGAGCCCGGAACGTTGGGCCTTTATGAGCCTGATGGTGCAGGCCATATCAGCCCGCGGAACCTTGTCAGGGCACAGTCCGCGGCCGCCGAAAAGGCCGGGGCAACATTGATAGACGAAACGGTCGTCCGGTGCCGGCGGCGCGACGATCATATGGAAGTCATTACCGATAAGGGCGACACTTATCGCGCTGATAAAGTTCTTCTTGCCGCAGGATATAATTCCCGGCTGTCAGATCTTGCCAAGGGGGCGCCCCCGCTGAACGTATACGCCCGCACGATTGTGTTCTTCGAAGTTGACAAAGCAGAGGCAGACCGATTGTCGGGCATGCCCTCGCTGATCTTCGTTCCCAAAGACCGCTCTTGCGATCCTTATCTCCTGCCGCCGATCCGCTATCCCGACGGCAAGCTCTACCTCAAAATCGGCGGCGATCCAAAAGATGTTGCGCTGAGGACAAGCGATGAGGTTCGAGCCTGGTTTCAGGGCAGCGGCAATCCTTCGGTGCGCGACTGTCTTGAAAACGTGCTGTTTGATCTGATGCCCGGCCTCACGGTTCAATCCATTACATCCGGCGCATGCGTGACCTCGTTTACGGCGACCGGCAAACCGATCATTCAGGCACTCGATGACCGCACAATGGTCGTAACCGGAGGCAACGGCCGGGGGGCCAAATGTTCAGATGAGTTGGGGCGTCTGGCAAGCGCTTTGCTGTTGGGGCAGCGCATCGATGCAGAATCCTACGACACCGATTTTCGGGCGGCGCTCTGAAACGTTATCCAAAATGCTCGATCTTACGACGGAAACGATCCAGATAATGACCGAACGTTTCATAGTCCCTGAAAGTCTGAACACCCTCCGGTGCCGACGTGGCACTGAAGCGTGAATGTGCGCCCGCACCAAGCCAGACTTCGATGTCGCCGGGCAGCCCCTGACGAATGTCCCGGATCTGAGACATTTCATCCGCCCTGCCCTCGCCGGTCACCGACCCGATTGCAACAGCCTGCACGTCATATCTTCCCGCTCCCCGAATAATGTCCCGGGGCGGCAGGTCCGGCCCCAGATAGACGCATTTGAAACCGCCCGCTGCCGCCACATAACAGGCAATCAGCGTCCCGATCTCATGCCGTTCGCCGCTTAATGTCGTAAAAGCGATGGCAGGACCTCTTGCGGCAAGCCGCAAGGTTGCAATCGTAGCGTTGAGTTGCTCGCGCATGATGCTTGAAAACAGGTGCTCAAGGCCAACATCGATCTCACCGGCAGCCCAGGCATTTCCGATCCTGTGCAAAGCCGGTGCAAAAACACTTTCTGCGGCAAAAGCCGGCGGCAAGTTTAACAAGGCGGACGAAAATCCGCGCCGAAAACGCTCGTCATCACCCGCCCCGATCGCTTCGTTCAACTCGGTGAGCACCGTCGCAGCGGCGGAAACAGGCATCTTCTCCGGTGCGAGGTCCCGAACCATCGTTTCAAGAATGGCCGTCTCCATGCCGGCCAACAGGCTGATCGCATGACCGTTTTTCACCAGTGTCGCAATCAGATTCAGCCGGTCAATGTCCGCCTGGGAATAAAGCCGCCGCCCACCTTCATCGCGAATCGGCTGCAAAAGAGCGTAACGCCGCTCCCACGATCGGATCGTATCGACATTGACCCCGGTAATTCGAGAAACTGTTTTTATCTGATGCATTGATACGCCGCTTTTTGAATCAAGTTGAACCAGCTTTGCACAATAATAGTTTGTTCACAAATTGTGCGTATTAATGAAACTTGTAGGGAATGCCGTAGATGACTGCCGCTATATCAAAGATGCGGCACTACAAATCAAAAGTATTAAACAAATAAAATACTCGTATTTGTAGCAGTTTTGGAGGGGGAACAAATGATCTCATTTGTTCGAAATGTGGGATTGCCCTCGTTTAGCGTGGGGTCCAAAATCTTTTCTATTGTCGGGTTCTGCCTTGCCATGCTGGCGTTGTCTTCGGGCATTGCCATCTGGCAAATGGCGCAGATCGGGCAGGAAATCGAAGCAATTGCGGAATACGACATACCGCTGACTGCAAATATTTCCAAACTGACAACACATCAGTTGGAGCAATCCATCAGTCTTGAGCGCGCACTCCGCGCCGGGGCAAGCAGCCTGAAATCGTCGGACGATGAAGTGACCAGGGAAACTGCCGTTTTCTTGAAGCTGGCGGCTTTGGTCGACACGGAGATTGCGGACGCCAGATCGCTTATTGAGGAAGCAACCCAAAAACCGCTGTCGGAGCTCGAGGCGGCAGTATTTGCCGACGCGGGCAAAAAGCTGGAGGTTCTGGCCGGCCAACACAAGGAATTCGACAAGCATGCGGAGGAAGTTCTTGCGGCGATCAAATCCGGGGATATGGCTACCGCCGAAGAGCTGCTGCCAACGGTTGAAGCAGAAGAAAAACATATTAATCACGCACTTGAAGAATTGATGGCTTCAATCGCCGACATGACGGGTCAGGCCGCTCTGACAGCGGAAGCGCACGAAAAGAGCGCCTTGCAGCTCCTGATATTGATCGGCGGCGCGGCCCTTTTCGCCGGTGCCGCTCTGTCATTCATCATGGTCCGCAACGCCATCACCCGTCCTCTGACGGAAGTTGTCGGCGGCTTGAACGCACTGGCTGACGGAGACAGCAGTATTGAGCTGACGGTCAAAAGCGACGATGAGATCGGCGCCGTAGCAAAGGCCTACGAGGAATTTAAGGTTACGGTCGAGAAAGCCAAGCAGCTTGAAGCCGCACAGGCTGAGCAAAAAGCAAAACAGGAAGAGGCCCGCCGCCAGGCGCTCAATGAAATGGCCGAGGCGCTCGATGAGACGGTCGGCAATGTCATTGAAACTGTTTCCTCAACTGCAGATCAACTCTCAGCTTCAGCTCGATCCATGGCCGCAATCTCAGAAGAAACCAGCAGTCAGGCGACCGCTGTTGCGGCGGCGTCGGAAGAAGCCACCAGCAACGTGCAGACGGTGGCCGCAGCGTCGGAACAGATGTCAAACTCCATTTCTGAGATCAACAATCAGGTCTCACAGGCTAACGAAGTCTCCCGTGAAGCCGTTCAAAGGGTCGAACAGACAAGCGAGCAGATCGCCGTTCTCGACCAGACGGCTGATAAGATCGGAGAGGTTGTCGCAATGATCTCCGATATTGCCGCCCAGACCAATCTTCTGGCGCTGAATGCCACGATCGAGTCAGCGCGGGCCGGCGAGGCGGGCAAGGGGTTTGCGGTGGTGGCGAGCGAAGTCAAGGCACTGGCCGGACAGACGTCCAACGCCACGGATCAGATTTCCAGCCAGATCAATGAAATCCAGAACGCAACACAGTTGGCCGTCACCTCGATGAGCGAGATCAGTAAAGTGATGCAGGTGCTCAGTGAAACATCCACGGCGATCGCAAGCTCAATGGATGAGCAAGGCTCCGCAACGCAGGAAATCGCCCGCAATGTCCAGGAGGCGGCAACGGGAACCGAAGAGGTTTCCCGCAACATCAACGGTGTCACGCAGGCTTCGCAGGAAGCCGGCGCGGCATCAAGCCAGGTGCTGTCGGCATCGACCGAGTTGAGCACGCAAACACAAACCCTGAAATCTGAAGTGGCGCGTTTCATCCAGACGGTAAGAAGCGCCTGATATCCGGGACGTCCTCCCCCGACTCCTGCGACAGAGCCACTTGAACCCGCAGCCGGTGCCCCCGCACCGGCTGCGTCTTTTTTGGACTGCTCAAAAAGAACCGGGAAAGAACGCAGACCACCTCCGAACAACCGGGAACTGCGATCACCTCTTCCTGTTCCGGCACATCTTTAAGTAGAAATACTAGTATAATACACTGTTTAGCAATTGCACATATAGCTTGGGTTGAGGGGACAAGTTCAAGTTTTCCGTAGATACGGAAAATTTCAGAATTCCCTCCTTGAAGCGCAATCTATGCGGACCAGAACGTATCCTCATATGTTCCATCATTCGAGGGGAAGAATGAAAACTTTCAAGTTGGCTGGTCGGTTACCGGCATTTGGTGTTGGCGGCAAAATTTACTCCATTGTCGGGCTCTGTCTTTCCCTGCTGGTGCTGTCTACGGGAATTGCAATCTGGCAAATGAACCTGATCGGACAGGAAATTGTCGGCATTGCCGAACATGACATTCCCCTCAGCAACAGTATTTCCCAGGTGACGGCCCACCAACTCCAGCAATCCATCCATCTTGAACGGGCCTTGCGCGCCGCAGACATAAGCCTCAGCGATACCAGCAGCGGTCTGGACAAAGAAATACAGCGGTTTTCCGAACTGGCCTCTCTTGTCGACCTGGAAATCGCGCAGGCCCGGGAAACAGTTGCCAAAGGGCTCCAGTCCGGTCTTTCTCAGGAAGAACACGCGGTCTTTGTGCAAGCAGAAGGGAAATTGGAGGAACTGGCAGTTCAGCACAAAGAGTTCGACCAACATGCCGAGGAGATCTTTCAGGACATTCTGGCCGGCAATGAGCACACATCCCGTGACCTTCTCAAAATGATCGAGCAGGAAGAAGAACACATCAATCATGCGCTCGAAGAAATGATGGTAAGCATCGGCGGCATGACGGCTCATGCCACCCAGTCAGCCGAAGCGCATGAAAAGAGCGCCCTCAAACTTCTGATCGCGGTTGCTGTCGTGGCTCTGATAACGGGGGCCGCGCTTTCCGTTTTGTTTGTCCGGATAACGCTTACCCGACCGCTGGGCCGCATCGTCCTGGGTCTTGACGCACTGAGGGAGGGAGATACCGGGTTCGATCTGAGCGTAAACAGCCGGGACGAGATCGGCGCAGTCGCCAGGGCGTACGACACATTCAAGGAAACGGTGATCCGAACCAAGGAACTGGAGGCAGCGCAGGCGCTTGAGAAGCAGCGTGCCGAAGAGGAGCGCCGACGCGTACTGCACGAGATGGCGGACACTCTGGATGAAAGTGTCGGCAATGTCGCCGGCACAGTATCGGCGACAGCGAGCCAACTGACATCTTCGGCGCAATCAATGGCAGCGATCTCCCAGCAGACGAGCAGTCAGGCAACTGCTGTCGCTGCGGCGGCCCAGCAAGCGTCCACAAACGTCCAGACCGTCGCAGCCGCCTCCGAGGAAATGTCAAACTCGATCATGGAAATCAGCGAGCAGATTGCGCAAACACGCACGGTTTCGCAGGAAGCAGTGGAACAGGTCGGCAAAACCAGCACGCAGATTGCCAGCCTGGCCGAAACCGCCGATCAGATCGGCGAGTTCGTGGCTATGATTTCTGATATTGCCGCCCAGACCAACCTTCTAGCTCTGAACGCTACCATTGAATCGGCACGGGCCGGGGAAGCCGGCAAAGGTTTTGCGGTGGTCGCCGCCGAAGTCAAGGCGCTTGCCACCGAGACCTCCAGGGCCACAGATCAGATTTCCGGTCAGATCGGTGAAATTCAGGCTGCAACCCATGGTGCCGTGGAGTCCATCTCCGCGTTTTCCGGCATCATCCAGAAACTCAACGAAACGTCGACCACCATTGCCGCGGCGATGGAAGAACAGGGCGCGGCAACACAGGAAATTGCCCGCAACGTTCAGGAAGCCGCCACCGGCACCAAGGATGTGTCGCGCAATATCGGCGGCGTTACGGAGGCGTCTCAGGAAGCGGGAGCCGCGTCGTCGCAGGTTCTGGCCGCCTCCGGAGAGCTCAACAGTCAGGCCGAGACCCTGAAATCCGAAATCGCGAATTTCATAAAAACTGTCCGGGCGGCATGATTGAAAATCGATTATCCGGCTAACCGTTTTGGCTTTATCCTTATCGGCAAGGCGTTAAGACAGCGCATGTTGAAATTCTCATTGTGCGTTGTCTTGTGCGGCAGCAGCGCAATGGACTCAAGATCGGCCAACAACGTTTCGAACGCAACTTTTGCCTCGAACCGGGCCAGTTGGATGCCGGCGCAAAGATGAGGGCCGGTCCCGAAACCTAGCTGATGAATATGCGGCCGCAGGACGTCAAATCTGTCCGGATCTTCAAAGACGTCCGGATCACGATTGGCCGCAGCCAGAACGGGGATCACCATGTCACCGGCGCGGATCCGTTTTTCGCCCAGCATGGCATCCTCCAACGCAATACGGCCCAGAAACTGAACCGGTCCTTCAAGCCGAAGGATTTCTTCAATCGCACCGGGAATGCGGCTTTGATCTTGTTTGAGGAGCGCCATCTGGTCCGGATGACGCAGGAGAAGATCAAGTCCATTTCCCAAAAGACATGTGGTGGTTTCATTGCCTGCATTGAGCAGCAGCATGCAGTTGGCGATCAGTTCGTCCAGATCAAGCGCATGATCGCGGTCGGCCGCGATCACCAGGGAACTCATGAGATCGTTGCTCGGATTGCGCCAGTTGGCCTCGATCTTATCCTCAAGATAGGCATGAAACGCCTCGACTTTTGCGCCGCATTCATCCAGTTGCTCATCGGAGAGGTACACATAGAAATTCAGTGCAATCGTCGAAAAAGCATCGCACCATACTTTGATCTGCGCCCGTTCTTCGACCGGAATGCCGACAATTTTCGAAATCACAAGGATCGGCAGAGGCGCTGCGAACTCGGCGATGAACTCCATCTCACCGTCTTTTTTGCCCGAAACAAGCAAATCGCGGCAGAGATGCCTTATCTGTTCTTCAAACGCTTCAACCGCGGTGCGGGCGAAAGCGGAATGCACCAGATCGCGGATCCGTTTGTGCATCGGATCGTCGCTCTGAAGCATGAGGCGGGAAAACAGATCAAACGTCTTCCGGTACTTTGCCTTGTAACGCTTGCGCGCCGGGCTCACCCGATCCGATGACAGCCGCCGATCCTTCAGTACCTTGCTGACATCGCTATAGCGGGTCACGACCCAGGCCTTGAGCGTCTCATCCCAGCAGACCGGTTCCCTCTCCCGCATGGTTCGATAGACCGAGAACGGATCCTCAATCATGTCAGAGCCAAAAAGACGTTTTGCGTCAGTTGATTGAGGCATTATTCGGTTCCAATACGCGCTTTCGGCAAATGAACCGGACAGCAATGGAAACGAAATGTAGCAGGCGATTTCCGCAAAGTCTTGCACATTGATTTGGGACCATACCCTAGCCCTGTGCCTCGAAGTGATCCTCCCGCAAACGCGCCTCGCCATCGGTCTGAAGCACCCAGAGTTCTTTCGTGATCACGCCTTTTGCTCTGTTCATGGTCCAGCCTGAGATCAGAACCGCCGATTGCTCGTCCACCTTTTCGATTGTCGGATCGACATAGGCAACATCGGTAAAGCCATCGGCTATAATCCTGTTCCAGAACGCAGCAATTTCGGTGCGCCCCCGAAAAGAGCCGAACGGCTTGGCGACCATCAGCGCATCTTCTTCATAACAGGCGGCACAGGCCTCACCGTCACCGGCATTGAATGCGGCCTGCCATTTATTGCTGGCTGATTTGACGGCATCTTCGATCGTGTTTTGCATTTTTCTCTCCAGAGTTAGGATTTTTTTCAAACCTGACGAAGGAGAATTTGGCCCCTCATGCCCCGTATGATAAATAGCTATTATTCATAAAGACTGTTTAGAAAAATTACACAATGCGACCAGATCCATCAGACATGCTGGCTTTCCTTGACGTCGTTGATGCCCGCAGCTTTACAGCTGCCGCCGAGAGGCTTGGCCGGACCAAATCAGCTCTCAGCCAGGCGGTTGCGCGCCTTGAGCAGGACGTCGGCTGCCGGCTGCTGCACCGAAGCACCCGCTCGCTCTCCCTTACAGAGAATGGGGCTCAGTTGCTGGCGCACTGCCGGGAGATCAAGCACATTTATGAGACAGCCAGAGCCGACATCGCCTTAAAGGATGCAGAGCCCAAAGGCACGCTGAGCATCACGGCACCGCATATTCTATGTGCGTTGGTGATATCACCCTGTATAGCCGAGTTTGCCCGCCAAAATCCGGATCTGTCCTTCCGCCTGATAGCCGAAGACGCGCCGGTTGACCTTATTGAACGGCAAATCGACCTGGCAATCAGAGTTGGTCAGCCGCAGCAGCAAACCGCCCGGCTGTCGAAAGTCGGCACACTCAAAGAAAGCCTATTTGCAAACACGGAGTATCTTGAAAGGAAAAGCGTTCGGCGCATTGACTTTGAACAACTTGGCGGCCACGACCATATTGCAAATGAATGGCAGGGGATGCCTGTCACCTACCGGGGCCCCGGGAACCGTATGCTTCGCGTCACCCCGCGGTTCCGCTGCAACAGCGCCAAGGACGTGCTCCAACTGACACTGGAAGGTGCCGGAATCGCCCGATTGCCTGATTTTGCCGTGGTATCATCAGAAGGGCATGATACGCTCGTTTGCCTCTTCCCGTTGACCTCAACACCGATTTACTCCGTCCATCAATTCGCGAACCGACCACCGCCGAAGGTAACGGGCTTTATCCGTTTTCTGCGCGACAGGCTGCGCAAACTCGACGGGCAGATCGTTTGACGACAGACAGTCATGTCACGTCCCCGACATCAACACACTCTAGATTCAGGACTCATCAAGTTCATCATACCGCAGTTGCTTGGAATTCACATGAAGAAACCGCATATTGTCTGCCATCGCGGCGCTTGTCTCAGTGCGCCGGAGAACACGTCCGCCTCCGCCGAGAAAGCGCTGGACCTGGGAGGCTTTATCATCGAACTGGATATCCGCCAGTCGGCAGACGGCATCCTTTATGTACTTCACGATGAAACGGTCGACCGCACCACAAACGGTTCCGGCAAGATCGCCGGAATGCACAGTACCGAGGTGGATCAACTCGATGCCGGAGGCTGGTATCACGACCGGTATCGCGGCGAAGCCGTGCCCCGACTGGAGGACTACCTTTCGGCGTTCGGCGATCGCGCCGGTTTCTATCTTGAAGTCAAGCAGGCCGATTGCGGAGAAATCTCAAAGGTCGTCCGAAAACTTGACATTGCAGAACGCTGCTTCACCTTCTCCTTCGATAAAAAAATGCGTGAAGATATGCGCCGCGAGGCTCCGGAGGTCCGCCGGATGATCCATTGGACAACAGCCGGCAGCGCCAAGGCCGCACTGGACACTCATGAAGCGGCCATCGTTGAGTTTCATGCCCATGATTTTGAAGCTTCCCGCGTCCGGGAATGTCTGGAAGCCGGGCTGGAAGTGATGTTTTTCAGCGACAAGCCGGACACAGACCGGTTTCAACAGGCCATCGACTGGCAGCTCGATTATGTCAACATAGACCATATCGAGCTCTTTGATCGTATGAGGGCCAACTCAGCGGCACAGGTGTCGTGACCTGTCAGGCCACGCCTTCACCGGACAGGCATCTGTCCAGACAATCGCCGGGCAATAGCTCCAACTGACCGAAAAGGCCTATGAAGTCGATATGATTGTGCGCATCGACGATCTTGTTGTCGATGATCCTGACCAGCACCTGGCCGCCGACCTCGACAGGTTCCCTGTCCTTTCGCCGGGTTGCACGAATTCTGATCAGCGAGAAAACCCAGTCACCTTCCTCCATCTGCCGGTCGATAATGATCTGAAAGTCGCCAAGCAATGCCAACAGGGCACGATGAAACTTCTTGAATTCCTCCGGCCCCCGATGCGTCGCCCCTCCCAGGCCGCGAGCCGCCGTTTCCGGCACCAGCATCTCGTCGATCGCCGTTTCATCCTCTTCCGCCCACACGCGCCGGAACCAGGTTTCAAGCACTTCTGCGTTTGTCATCAATCACTTCCTGAAAATGTTTCAAAAAATAGAGATTCAAGCTAACGTCAAAAAAAAGTGGCTGCAAGCGGCGCCCATCCGGACCTCACGGCCCTCTGCAGGATAATCCTGCCGACTGAAACCGGTCCCGTACTCAGAGGACAAATTGGACCGCCTTGATGGTTATGCCACCGGGAAAGGCGATCCGATCCTTACATCCGAACGGCTGAGCCTCAGCGCTGTTATCGCATTTCAAATGCCTGACGAGACTGAACCGCATTTTCGGTCATCAGTAATGCTTTCCGAACTTGCCATAGCGGAATCCGAAGTGTTTGAAGCCATGCCTGTGCCGGGAGAGGCCGTGAGCCCGGTGATGACGAAATCCACGATGAAGCGATTTTTTGTGGCGGAAATTGCTCCTGAAACGATGGTGTCGTTTGACTTTATGACGTCCGAACCCCCGATGACCGTAGAATTTATGGGACTTGAAACCGACGGGCGTCGCGACCGGGAGACCGCTGCCTCTCCATGCAGAAGATTGGACGTCAGCCGATAGAACCGGAGCTGCAGCACCGGCTGAAAACGCCTGGGCGGACAAAGGTGCCGCAAAAACTGCTGAGGCGACAAATAACGTCGTGATGATCGTTCGCATAATCCGTTCCTTTCTTGTGCAAGCAACGTTTGGACAAAACTCCGGCGGGCCAGTGGCCTGCCGGCTGCTCGTCCCCTGTAGCTGGGAGAGGATTGGGCAGATGAGAAGGGCGCTCACCACGTTGTCATGACGACTTGAAAAACTCCGTGCCTTCAACACGGGAAGATCACGCTTTCCAGAGCGTATCTTGTTCATGCTGGTTTTCAGCGCCAAACGGCATAAGCAGAAACTGTCGATATTGCGAAGATGCCTTCGGCAATATCAGAGGCCGACCATGAAAAATTGATGTTGAAAACAGATCACACTTCACCCCGAAAATCACATTGTAGCCGCAATACATGGGTAGCTGTTTAACGTCGTTCGGAAACCATAAGTCCGTCAGCTGACGCGGCGAAAAATCGTATGGCTTAAACGGACAGAATTCCGGACCGCGAGGCTGAGTTTTTGTAACCCGAGACGTCAAACAGTGAAACGTTTATGGTGGGCAGCGATACCGCTGGTCCCAACGGTTTTTTTGTCGCTTGTCGCCGAAGCCGGATCGGAGATTGAAAGCGGCAATGTAGATATCCGATCATTGAGCCCGATTGAGAGCGTGCCGTCTGCGCCGCCGCCGGGGGCACCGCATGTGTCTTCTCTCTTACAACCCTCTCGGCTTCATATCGCTCAGAATAAGGAAGATCTTTCGGCGCACGATCATCCACACAGCCGGCATCCTGCCAACGGGCGGGACGAAGATCATCCCGGACACAGTCGTGATCTCTCCTCGTCTCTGGTGAACAATATCAGTCAGTTGGACACGCGGCTGATCGCCGGGGTGAATACTGCCCCAAGTGATCTTCGAACGCTGCTGACGCCCGGAACGATTGTCCATTTCTGGGCGTCCTGGTGCGCGCCCTGCGAGGAAGAAATTCCTGGACTCAACACGTTCTACTATTCTCATATTCAGAAAGAACTGGGTGACCAGGGTATTCGCCTCATAACGATAAGCAACGATCATGCACCGGCCGGTGCCGCGCGTTTCATCAAGAAGTACAATCTGGAGTTTCCGGTCTATTACGACGCCAAACAGGTTTCCAATGCTGCCGTCGTCGGTCAACGCTCCCTGCCTTCGACGGTCATCGTCGATAAAAATGGCGAGTTTCAGCGCCTGTCTCTGGGTCAACTCGATTGGGGGTATCCCAAACTGCCGGAGCTTCTGATTTCCACCGTAACAAGAGGATCGATTGCTGAAAGCGGCGCAGCGATCCCGCAAAAGAAGGAACCATAGAGCGTGAACTCGTCCCCAATCTTCACTCTTTCAGTCGCCTTAACGGCGTTCGCTCTCACAGTTGGTCCTTCTCCGGCTCAACATGCCGGACTCCAAACGCACCGCGAGATCAATATCCGCGCTGCGGTGGATCAGGCCCACGCGATTTTCGGACCGAAGACGGACACCGCGGACGTCCTCACTCCGGAGTCCCTTGCCCTTAAAGCCGTGGTTGAAAATGCCATTCGCGAGGGCAACCCGAAGCTCGCGGAGGAGGCCGGCCGCGTTCCGGGATTGAAATATGATGACATCGCCCGGCTGTCTGTTCAGATTCCGGGCAAGGTTCAGATTCCGGATCCGACCGGACCGCACCTCTCAAGTCGGGCCATCTCCGTGCCCGGCGGGCTTGTTTCCAGGGAGTGCAAGCACTTTGCACGTGGCTATGTGGCAAAAAAAATCGCCGCCGAGAATCCCGGATTGTCCGAGGAAGAGGCGATGACGAGAATTGTCGATCATCTGGAAGCGCAGCCGGCCGCCTATGCAAAACATGCCGGCAAGGAAGGCCTTACCCGGTCTGAAGTGGCCACTCATGATGCGAACTGTCCGATCTGCGGCCCGCTCAATGCGGCTGAAATCGCCTGTCACACGGACGCGGTGAAAAAGTCGCCTGTTCGCGAACTGGTTATGTTCGATTTTTCCAGCGACGTTTTGCGTGGCAGTTACATTGCCAAGATCGATCAGATCAAAGCGCTGTTTGACCGCGACCCCGAACTTCAGATCGCCTTGATCGGGCGGGCCAGCATTCCTGGCGGTCCGGTCCCGAATTTTGCTCTCTCGGCAAAACGGATCACAAGTGTCTGGAACGGGATGGCAAAGGCGGGAGTCACGGCGGATCGGATCGTTGCCATTCCGATTGGTGAAGACGAACCGCACATCGACCTTCAACTGGCGATTGAATACGGCCTTGATGATGCGTTTGCGAAATACGGCCAACAGCCCTTGAATCAGAGCGTTTACATGGTCGTCTTCAGACCTTCCGGGCCTTCCGGTTCTGAGATATCGGAAGCGACAGGTCTGGCTTCTTCCAAGGTGCCTCAAGAGAACCTCGTCGGTACTGCGGGCGTGGCGCAGGCGTTCAAAGCCGGTGAACCAATGACCGAGGAACAGAAAACAGAATTGTTCCAGCGGTTCGTTCAGAACCAGGCCGCCGTCAATCGGTAATCTGCCTGCCTGTAAGATCGTGTCGAACGCTGCTTTGATCAGGGTCGCCATGATTGTGGCCGCCAACAACCGGTATTAGCCGGCTCGCTTTTCCTGCGTGAGCCGCACGCATTTCTTCGCTGGCAAGGCCGGGATGAAATTCGTACAAAAAGTTTGCCGGCAAATAAATTGTCAGGACGGCCCCACAGCCAATTCACACCTTATCCACACGCAGTCCACACAAACAGCGTGAATTGATCGATCGCAGATCGGCCCATATAGTGGACGCCGCTGACCTCATTATTCCGGACAGGCGTGGACTTCATTGGCAAACACACACGTCCAGAACAAACCAAAAAAAATCGCGCTGATTGGAACAGTCTGGATCTCCGGAGCCCTTGTCAGCCTCGACTATACCGCCGTGTCGGTTGCACTGCCGACAATCGCTCAGGCCTTCGATGTCGGCACCAGCCTGATATCCTGGGCGTCGCTCACTTACATGATGGTAATGGCGGTGCTGATGCTGTTTGCCGGCCCTGTAATTGCGCGGATCGGCTATCGCCATGCCTTGTTTACGGGCCTCGGGATCTTCACAATCGCGGGCATCGCCTGCGCTCTGTCACCCACTTTGTGGTTTCTGCTGGCGATGCGGGCTCTGCAGGGCCTCGGTGCGACCCTTGTGATTGTTCTTGGTCCAGCCGCCATTAAAACGCTTTTGCCCAAAGAAGAGCATGGACGGGCGATCTCTATCTACTCAACCGGAGCGATGACGGGTCTGTTTGCCGGACCGGCAATCGGCGGTTCGCTTGTCTACATCTTCGACTGGCAGGCGATCTTTCTGCTTAATCTGCCGTTCAGTGCTGTCGCGTTCCTGTTGACGCGGACCATTCACCGCGACGCAGGCGTCTACCAGGCGGAAAAAGCAGCGGACAAAATCGGACTGCCGCGCGGGTTCGCAACAGTATTCGCCGCAGCGTTGTGCCTTTCATCGCTGATTGTGCTGCTGAACCAGGGCGCCGAGTGGGGATGGACATCTTCGGCAATCCTGTCGCTCGGGGCATTGACCCTGGCGGCCGGTGCGGGTTCAGTTTATCTGGAACGCCGATCCGACAGCCCTCTGCTTGATGCCCGTTTCGTTCGGGCCAGGGATTTTGGCAGGTCCCTGACGGTCCTTTTCATCATCTTTGTCCAGTTCGGCGGGCTTGTCTTTCTGCTGCCGTTCTACTTTCAATGGCTCAGAAACCTCAACACGGATGTTATCGGCGCCATTCTCGCCTCCCAGCCGGTGGCAACAATCGCAACGTCCATTTTCCTTGGCTTCGCGCTGGGCCGTTTTGCGCGCCGCAGCCTTTGCATTGCCGGCATCCTGTTGTTGGTTATCGGTGTCATGATCTATGCCACCGCGTCGATGGATTCCGTTCTTGCGCTCCCAATTGCAGGTCTGCTTCTGATTGGCGCCGGTGCAGGGCTTTACTATCCGTCACTCATCGAACTGAGCATAAGCCACGTTCCCGATGCTCACGCAGCTTCGGCTGCCAGCATGCAGGCATCTCTTCGCGTTACAGCGCAACTGCTCGGGGTCGTGATATTTGAAACGATTTTTTCCGGCCTTTATCCTACCGCGCTGAATGCGGGAAGAGCCGATGCCGCGACGGGTGCTCAATTGATTTCCATGCAGGATGCTTTCCAGGCAACTTTCTGGTGCGGCGTCGCGTGCGCCACCTGCGCTCTGTTTGCCGCTTTCCGGCTTTCTCAAAACAAAGGCAAACATCCGGATCCGGCGTCATCCACTATTCGGGACAAGAACCTTTGAACAAACAGTTTCTGGACCAGGCGGTGGCCCCCAATCTGCTCGATTCCGCTTCGGATCCTGAGATCATCCTGACACTTGTTCTGGCAAATCTGATGTCGGATCGCCTTTGGACGTTCGCGCAAAAACTCGGGCCAATGGCGATGGATCAAAAGCTCATCGATGAACCTGAAAGGATCCGGAAGTTCATCGATCGCCATTATGAACATGTAACTCCGGTTCAGATATTTGAGGCCAACGGAGCTCTGGATCTGGAAAGGGAAGCGGACCGGCTGGGAGCAGAAGCCGTAGAGCGGGCGCACGCTGCCGTTCTGAAGACCTTTGAGTGGCGGGCGAAAAGAGGCACCTATTCCCCAAAAGCATCGGCACTTGACCGTCTCAGAAAACACCAGCTCCCAGCGTATGTTTACTCAACCATCGACGAAGCCCGCGCGTATCGGAGGCTTATGGGGAAACGGAAACACAAACCGCAGGGGCTGACCTGCTGCATGGACGAAGTCGCGCTGTTTGTGGCGCTGATGCTCGCCCGCCCTGCTATCACCGCAAAGGAGTTTGCGATCCTCGGAGGCCCCTCTCACTACTCCGCCCTGACCTGGACCGGAGAAACGCCGAACTGGTTCTACGGCAAACGATCGCTTTACACAGTCGAAGACTGGCGCGTGCGGGTTAGGGATGACTATGACGGCGATCATCAACTGGCATTCGAAGAGCTGCTGAAAGACTTCGATCGGATCGTCTCCGGCTCGGGCACGTTTGCCCTCGACAAAGCCGCTCTGAGCATAGACCGGCAAGAACTCGCATCCCTTCTCCAGCTCATCGACACGTTTTTCGGTTCGAGACCGACCCAGATTGATGTTGCGCTACACCAATCGCCGACACACATGAAAAGCAAGCAGATGAGCCAGGCCTTTGCTGCCGTTGAGGGCGCAGGCAACGCAAAATCGGTGCGTCAGACACTTGCCCGGCTGGCCACCGAAAAAGACAATGCCTGTGCGCTGCGCGCCCTCTACTGTTTTCGCACCCTGCAAGTGGTTGACCAAAACATCTATCTTCGAGCCGCAAGACGCTCCGCTCTCCTTGGTTATAAAATCCCCGAACCGACTTCAACGGACGAGGCAATCCACCGAATACTGGACATCGTCGGCGCAGACTCAATCTTTGATGACCGGGACAGAATTGCCATGCCCGATGAAACGCTGCGGTTTAACACCGGCACTGACCGGGACAAGGCTCTGCTGTTGCATGTGCTGCTGGAACGGGTCCATGCGAACAACAAAAGCAGGCGCACGTCGATCGAAACGATCATGACTGAAACGGATAGTTATGTGCAGACACCGGACATCTGTTTCAGCCTGCAATCAGGCTCAACAGTCGGCGAGGTCACCGGCACGCCGCTTTATCGCATGGGCACCGCCGATACTGAAGACTGAGATTTTTTTGCACCCTTTCGGCACATCTCAAGAAAATCATTGACGCCCTCCTCTCCCAACTGGTGTTGTTGATGGATATTGTCGCCATTGTTTTTTCATCGTCCCGCCGGCACGACCAGTTGAGAGAAAGAGGATACGCATATTCCGGTCCATCAAACGTCCGTCACTTCACGGTCGATCAACGCCAAACGATCCGACAGCATGCTCGGCATTGCTTATATGGCCGGCGGCATGTTCCTGTTTTCCGCCGTCGACATGCAGGCCAAGTTTCTGACCGACACCATGCACCCGATCCAGATCGTCTGGTGGCGGCAGTTGGGTTTGCTGATCGGGGTCCTTGTTCTTCTGGCCTGGCGCGGTCCGTCTATACTGAAGACGCAATATCCCGGCCTGCAAATTGTTCGCGGCACCATCGCGGCCGGCTCAGCGACTATCTTCATCGTGGCCATTGCCTATGTGCCGCTTGCCGATGCCGTTGCCGTCAGTTTCGTCGCTCCCTTTATCGTAACCGTTATCGGCGCCCTGGTTTTGGGAGAACGGGTCGGCGTTCACCGCTGGACTGCCATCATTATCGGCTTTGTCGCAACACTTGTCGTCATTCGCCCCGGCATGGGGGTTATTCACCCCGCCGCCGCACTTGTGCTGGTGGCGGCAACTCTGTTTGCCCTGCGCCAGATTCTCTCCCGGATCCTGAGTGCCACGGACCGAACGGCGACCACTGTCGCCTATACCGCGCTTATGAGCAGCGTGCTCCTTACACTGCCACTGCCCTTTATCTGGAAATGGCCGTCATCGAACCTGGAAATCATGCTGATCGTCAGCATTGCCATCATGGCAGCGTTGGCAGAACTGATGGTCATCAAAGCACTGGAGGTGGCCGAAGCCGTCGTCGTCGCCCCGGTTCAATATACGTTGCTGATCTGGGGCACGATGTACGGCTTTCTGGTGTTTGCGGAGTTGCCTGACTTCTGGACCTGGACCGGTGCGCTGATCATCGTGGGCACGGGGATTTATACGTTGCATCGGGAACGTCTGGCATCGCGTGCCCCGAAACCGGTCAGCCCGCCCGCTTGACCATGCCGTAAAGATCGCGCGGATCGTCCGGATCGGCGATCATATCAAGCTGTTCGCAATGGTCGGAATTTTTCAGCTTGTCGTGAACGTAGCGAAGGGCCGAGAAGTCCTCGATGGCAAATCCGACGCCGTCAAACAGCGTGATCTGGCGTTCGCTGACCCGTCCGGGCGCGGCACCGGTAATGACCTCCCACATCTCGGTCGCCGCAAAGTCGTCCGGCATCTGCTGGATCTCACCCTCGATTCGGGTCTGAGGCAGAAATTCGGCGAAAATGTCGGATCTGAGCAGAATATCCCGGTGCAGTTCGGTCTTTCCCGGACAATCGCCACCGATGGCATTGATGTGAATGCCCGATCCGACCATGTTATCCGTCAGGATCGTCGCGAATTTCTTATCCGCCGTGCAGGTGGTGACGATCTGCGCGCCTTCTATGGCTTCCTCCGGCGCCGTGCACGCAGTCAGATTAAGGCCGGTTCCAGCGAGATTGCGCATCGTTTTTTCCGTTGCGGCCGGATCGATATCATAAAGGCGTATGTTCTCAATGCCGCAGATCGCTTTCATGGCCAGCGCCTGGAACTCAGACTGCGCACCGTTACCGATCAGCGTCAGCGTTTTGGAGTTTTCCGGCGCAAGATAGTGGGCCACCATGCCTGAGGTCGCAGCGGTGCGAAGAGCGGTCAATACCGTCATTTCCGAAAGAAGAACAGGATATCCGGAGGAGACATCCGCAAGCAGGCCGAAGGCTGTCACGGTCTGCAGCCCCTCCTTCATATTGTTGGGATGACCATTCACATATTTGAAGCCGTAGACCTCACCATCAGAGGTCGGCATCAATTCAATGACTCCCTCCGGAGAGTGCGACGCCACCCGCGGCGTTTTGTCGAACAGTTCCCAGCGCCGGAAATCATCCTCGATGTAAGCGGCCAGTTCCTTGAGCATTGTCTCAATGCCGATTTCCAACACAAGCTTCATCATATTGTCGACACTGACGAAAGGAACGAAGGCGATGGGCGACGGGGCGGGCGCGGTCATTTCGGGTTTCTCATAAGAAGGTTGGTGTGTGACGATCAAAAATCCGACGTCCGAACAGGGAGGCCGTCAGATCGAGCATGACGGACGCGGTTCGACCGCGTTCATCAAGAAACGGGTTCAGTTCAACAAGGTCCAGCGATGCGACGAGGCCCGACTCATGCAGCATTTCCATCACCAAGTGTGCCTCGCGAAAGGAAACCCCGCCGGGCACGGACGTTCCAACCGCCGGTGCAATGGAAGGATCGAGAAAATCGACATCAAAAGAGACATGCAACAGACCGTTCATCTCCGCCACCCGGTCAAGAAAGGCCGAAAGCGGCGCGACGACACCACCCTCATCAATGGTTCTCATGTCGATGGCAAGAATGTTGCTGCAGGTAAGCCTTTCTTTTTCCGGACCGTCGACCGAGCGCAAACCGATCAAACAGATATTTTCGGCCGGAACGGGCGCAGGCATCGGTCCAAACACATCAAATCCGTCCAGACCGGAAATGTAACCCAGCGAAGTCCCGTGCAGGTTTCCGCTTTTTGTCGTGGTGAGTGTATGCAAATCGGTGTGGGCATCCAGCCACAGAACGAACAACGGCCTGTTTTGAGACAATGCATGAGAGGCGATGCCGGCAACGGACCCGATCGAAAGCGCGTGATCACCACCGAGAAAAATCGGAAAACCGGTTCCGGCCGCCCGTTCCGCCACCAACCTCAGTGCATCGGACCAGGAAACGGTTTCCTCAAGCGAATGAACCGCTCCGTTGGAACAGCTCACAGGCCGCGGCTGCGCGGGTACAACGTTGCCCCAGTCCACGACCGTGTGACCCAGTTGTTCAAGGGTCCGTTTCATACCGGCCGTACGGAAGGCGTCGGGACCCATCAGACAACCCTGCCGCTTTTTGCCGCTGTCAATCGGAACCCCGACCAGTACGCAATTTTTAAGACTCATAAACTTTCTCGCAATGCATCAATAATCTTGGGCATGAATTATCTGGCAAGAATACCATTCATAATGATATGCAAAAAGTCTCAACTTTGGACAAAGTGAACAAGATAACTTCGAAACGAAAGTAAAACTATCCAATATGGATGAAAGCGACAGAAAAATAATTGCCGAACTGCGCCGAAATGCCAGGGCGTCTCTCTCGGATTTATCCGCCGCAATCGGCATCTCGCGCGTCACAATTCGCGCCCGGATCGACCGCCTGGTTCAAAAGGGCGTCATTCTGGGATTCAGCGTCGTCCTCAAGGAGGATACTCGCAGAAGTCCCATACGCGGTCTGATGATGCTCGGTATTGAAGGGCGCGGAACGGATCGCATCCTGCGACAGCTCCGCGGCTTGCCCAATGTCCAGGCCATTCATTCAACAAACGGAAAATGGGATCTGATTCTGGAAATCGGAACGGAAACCGTCGAAGAACTGGACCAGGTCCTCGCCTCTATCCGCCGTATTGAAGGCGTTCACACAAGCGAGACCAATCTGCTGCTTTCAACACAAATGACGACATCGAAGTAAACATGCGTCGACCGTTCGTCGGCCCGATTTCATTGAACGGCGATTGTTTGTGCGCCGGTCATGGAAACAAGCACCGATGGCGCAATCTTGAAAACGGCATTCGGTGCACCGGCAGCAGCCCAGATTTCGTGGTGTTCAAGCAGTGCGGCGTCGATATAGGTCGCAATCGGAACCAGATGACCGATCGGTGCGACACCGCCAATGGCAAATCCCGTTTCCTTGCGCACCCGTTTGGCGTCGGCGCGCCCGAGCGGTTCGCCTATTTGTTCGGACACCGCAGCAAGGTCCACCTGATTGGCTCCGCTGACAAGCAGGAGCTTCAGCGTGCCGGAGTCAGCACCCTCAAATATCAGGGACTTCATGATCTGGGCGACGTCGCACCCGCACGCCTTTGCCGCATCCGATGCCGTGCGCGTGCTGTCCGGCATCGTAAGTACGATCAGCTCGACCCCTGCATCCTGCGCCGCCTGCTCGACGCGACTGACGCTTTTTGACAAGACGGTTCCTCCGATTGTCCGGATCACAAACCCTTCAGATACTCAATCAGAGCCATACGCTCGTCATGCGTCAACCCCGACTTGGGGTATGTGTGTCCCTTGTTGCTGTTGCCGGCAAGGGCGGTGTCAAACTTGAACAGACCCGGTGCCTCTTCACTGACATAGCCTAGTTTTTCAAGATCGAGCTCCATCGCGAACGTTTTCAATCGCAAATCCAACCGGAAGTCCATCCGGATTGAGATCGCCTTTATAGGGAGAAGGGATGAAGCCGTATGTCTGAAGGTTTTCCGGCGAAGAAAACAGGCCTGTGCCGGCCTCATCCTCAAGCGCTAAAAACCAGTCATAGGGCATCATCCTTGATCCCTGTGGCAGGTGGTAAAAGCGCTCCCGCTCCTTATCGGTCCAGCCCTGCACCGCTTCTTCAGACAGCGCGGCGGCTGGTGCGGCAAAGGCGAGAAAGAAGAACGCCGGAAACGTGCAGAAAAAACGCATCAATCGCATCATGACCTTCTCCGAAAATTCAGCAACTCAGACCTGCATTTGCCGAATGCACCGCAATCATACGTGCATGGATATTGTTCCGGCAACCGTTTCGGTTCAGTTCCGCCTCAAAGGCCGACGAGCGGACGAAGGTCAGATCACGAGGCTTGACTTATTCTCACAAATGGGAATTTAGTTCATTTATGAAAAAAGTGATTTCAGACGACAACGATCTGGACACCCGTCTTGCCCGGCGACTGAAAGTTCTCAGGACAGAGCAAAACTGGTCGTTGGACGAATTGGCAGCCAGAAGCGGCATTAGTCGCGCAACCTTATCGCGGCTGGAAAATGCCGAGGTCAGCCCGACAGCGGCCATTCTGGGAAAACTCTGTTCGGCTTACGGGCTGACACTGTCGCGACTGATGATGCTGGTGGAACAGAATGTCGTTCCCTTTGTGCCGCGCGGTTCGCAAACGCTTTGGGAAGATCCGGAAACCGGGCTCCGGAGGCGTTCAATCTCGCCTCCGGGCGGAACACTCGCTGCTGAGATGCTGGACTGCAGCCTGCCGGCCGGTCGTCGCATACGCTATGACGACGCGCCCCGACCTGGTCTTGAACACCATCTTTATCTGCTCTCAGGTGCCCTCAAACTGACGGTCGGCGGAAAAACCTATGACCTCAGGACCGGTGACTGCCTCAGATATCAACTCAACGGACCCAGTGAATTTGAGACGCCGTCAAAGCACGCCGCCCGCTATATTCTGACAATTGTTTGAGAGGTCCCATTGGAACAGCCGATCACAATAGAGCGCCTGTCACCGCAAACCTTCGATGAACACGTGCCTTCGCTGGCAAAAATCCTCAATGCCTGTGTCAGAAACGGGGCCAGCGTCAGTTTTGTTCTGCCGCACCCGCTGGAGGAAAGCCGAGCCTTCTGGGCGGAAACGGTCCGCCCTCCCCTGATGACCGGTCACCGGACCGTCTGGGTCGCAAAACGAGACAAGACAGTTGCCGGCACGGTCCAACTGGACTGCGGAACACCGCCGAACCAGCCACACCGGGCAGAAGTCTCCAAACTGTTGGTCCATCCTGATTTCAGAAGACAGGGCATTGCAAGAAAACTGATGAACGCACTGGAGGATGGTGCCAACGAAATCGGACGATCGCTGCTGACGCTGGACACTGCCAGCCGGGGCGCAGAAGCACTCTATCTTTCACTCGGATATCAGCGGGTTGGAGTTATTCCGGGATTTGCAAAAGATCCTGTCGAGGATCGCTATGACGCAACAACTGTCATGTTTAAACCGCTGCGAGGTTAGGGTATGGGCTTACAGACGAATACTCATTGAATAATGCCAGATACTCCGCCATAGTGCGCCAGCAACCTCAGACGGAAAGGAGTTGTTTATGATTGTAGTTCGGACCCCTGCAGAGGTCGGGAACTAGATCAGTCTCAATGGGTCCACCAGGGCCAACACCTGATTTTCGATGAAACTGTCAGCTCTCGCCCGGTGCCACGAAAAAGCGGCTCCCGACAGCCTGGCATGGACCTTGTTCTCTCGACCCTGATAAACCTCAGCCCCGCGCGATAGGCGGCGGCCGCTGAGAGCCTGTGTATTCAAGCCGCATCTGTGGCCATTGGCCATTTTTGCGGATCAGGATGAGAGATCCATGACATTTCAGATTTCCGATCCGGCCGACTTCGGCTGGACACCGCATTTTTCTTCGCAACTCTCCACCGATGAAACCCTGACCGCCCTCCCTGCGCGTGTCGTCGAAGTTCACCGCAACCGCCTGCACCTTATCGGGCCGATGCTTGAAACCGACTGCTTGCCTTTTAACGCAGACCCGGACGATGCGGAGGCCACCGCGACGGTCGGCGATTGGCTGCTGCTCGACCCCAAAACCAATCGGCCCCTTCGGCTGCTGGACCGCAAAAGCCTGTTCAAACGCCGCGCACCCGGCTCGGACCGAAAACTGCAGCTCATTGCCGCGAATATCGACACGCTCTTCATCGTGTCGTCCTGCAATCAGGATTTTAACACAGCACGTCTGGAACGGTATCTTGTGCTTGCCCGCGAAGCGGATGTCACACCGGTTGTGGTGCTTACCAA
The DNA here is from genome assembly GCA_965275915.1 of Stappiaceae bacterium. GTDB lineage: Bacteria > Pseudomonadota > Alphaproteobacteria > Rhizobiales > Stappiaceae > JBDWFY01. Next base: position 911,811 of record CBDHYI010000008.1, on the reverse strand, counting down.
ATCCGATCTGACGGATGATGCATCGGAGTTTCAGATCGCTGCGGGCAAACTCCTGCCGGGTTTGCTGGTTGAAACGCTGGACGCACGCGATCCGGACCAGGCTGCCTGCCTGTCCGGATGGTGCCGCCGCGGCCAGACAGTTGCTGTCATCGGTTCCTCCGGTGTCGGAAAATCCACACTGATCAATACTCTGACCGGCCGGGACGCGGCCAGGACGCACGGCATTCGGGAAGACGACGACAAAGGACGGCACACGACAACCGGCCGGTCATTTCACCGCCTGCCCGCCGGCGGCTGGCTGCTCGATACGCCCGGCATGCGGGAGTTACAACTGACGGACGTTCAGGCCGGTATCGAAGATGTCTTCTCGGATCTGGTCGACCTCGCAACAAACTGCCGCTTCGCCGACTGCCGCCACGAAACCGAACCGGGGTGTGCCATCTGGGCTGCAATTGATGCAGGCACGCTCGACCCGAAACGTCTGAAACATTGGAAAAAGCTTGAAGCGGAAGAGCGCTACAACACTGAAACCCTGGCCGAACGCCGTGCCCGGAACCGATCATTCGGCAAGATGATCAAGCAGGTGCAGAAGCGGAAGGATCGGTTCTGAGGGGATAGAAATGAGAGTGGAAGCACCCGCAGCCGGTGGCGCATGGGCCCTCCACTCTCCGCTGTCTGGTATCTGGCTGGCAATCCGGCCGGTGACTAGAATCGATACCGTGACTTGATCTCACCGGTCTCAGCCATTCGTTTCCAGACAGCGCTCATCGCAACTCCGAACCAGCGCCTCCCGCCGCTTCGTTTTGTATCGGTCCTTAGGGCAAACACCGCTACCAAACCGGACCTGATCTTCTTCCAGAAACGCAGAACACCCATAAAAAGAACGATTAGAAAACCGAAAACACTTTCCGGTTCGGGGGCCGAACTGCCGCTCAGATTAAGGCTCGGATAGGCAGACTTTCTTACACCTGCGACCTGCGGCAACGGTACGGCCGCGGCAACAGCCGCGTCAGGCCTGGCATTTACGACCTTTTCCGACACGGCAACAAAGGATGTGAAACGCGACTGAAGATTGAAAGTCAGTCCGAGCTGGACGATCTGCCGCTCAATAGCGCTTTTATTACCATGACCGAGCATGTGGTCCCGGTTTTTTTCAGCAATCTGATGCCGGGCCCAGATCACCGGAAGCGGCGATGTCAACGACTTGTTTTCTTCCGAAGAAACGGGCAAAGACACCGTCAGGGGAAAATACGCTTTCTTGCCGTTGATCAGACCGTTGATACGGATCGTGTGTGCGCCACCTTTCGTGTATCGCGCAAGCACGCGGACGGAATTGCCGGCGAAAAGGTCGGGGATTCTCTCCGGCACCTGCCCCTCAACCTCAAGTCCTGCCCAATCGATGGAGATATCTGTCAGAACCGGCGATTTCAGATCCCGCGCCAACAACTGAGCAACCGCAACGGCATCCTGGGTCGGGTCGACATAGCGCGCATACCCCCGCCCTTCCGATGCCATGGCATCCAGCAGAAAGCGATTGACCGAGGTTCCGACGCCGAAAGCATAGATGCGGGCATTGCCGATCCGTCTTCGAATGGATGCAAGAACCTCGCTTTCGGCACCGATATATCCGTCGGTTAAAAATACGACGATACGCATCGTGTTATCGGGCTGGCGGGTATCGAAAGCAGCGTTGATCGCTCTGTTCATCTCCGTACCGCCGCTGGCTTCGAGCCGGCCGACAAATGCCTGCCCGTTCCTGATATTTTCCGGTGTTGCTCTAACGGCCCGTTTCGCAAAATGCTCCGCATTGTTGGAAAAACGAAGAATGCGGAAGTAATCCGTCGGCCTCAGAGCCGCCAGGGCGGCACCCATGAACGCCTTGCTCGCCTGAACCGGTTCGCCGTTCATGGAGCCGGACGTATCCATCATGAAAACCAGTTCCCGTGCGGTGATGGTGTCTTCAGTGGGCCGTTTAGGCGGTTCAATCAGCAGGGATACAAATCCGCCCCGCTCGTCGAAATGTGAGAGGGCACCGGTGCGGATCTCCCTGTCCTGAAGGGCATAACGCAAGACAAAATCCCGGTTGTCGATGGTTTTCCCTCTTGCAAGTGACACTGTCTTCCGGCTCTCGTCGCCATCGATTGCAAGCGCATGCGTCGCGCTTGAAACCGATGAAATCGGCATTGGCGCCCGCAGGTTGAGTTTGATCGAAACCCGATCGGGCTCGATTGCGTCAGGCGCATCCTGGCCGAATACGTTCGGGTAGGCAGGCAATTTGTTGACGGTCCAGCCCGATATCGTTTCCCTTTCCGGCGGCATCGGGGTCTTGACTTCGTTGTTTGAGGCCATCTGCACCGGCGCGGCTTGCCCCTCGTAGCGAGGGCCGACGACGAGCGGCACCACAATCTCATAGGCATCGTCAATCAACGGTACGCTCTGGACATAGCTCAACGTGATTTTCACCGGTTCGCCCGGCATCAGATTGGCAATATTTTGTGTGAACATGTTTGGCCTGTGCTGCGTAAGCAGCGACGCCGCTTTTCCCTCCGCTTTGGCCTTTTCGAAGGTCGCTTCGGCGTCTTGCTTTTTCCTGATGACGGCGTTGATGATTTCATCGCCCACATCCATCCGCATGCCGAAAACAGCGGCGTGCTGGTTCAGTGGAAAAAGATAAGTGGCGTTGATGGATGAATCCGTCGGGTTGAAAAACGTCTGGATTACCTGAACAGTGGCAAGATTGCCTTCGATATCGACGTCGTAATCGGACTTCAGAAGCGGCAGGCGGAGTGTTTTTCCGTCGACGACCGTAACGACCTGCCCGGCATCTTCCGCTTTTGCAAGCGCCAACGACGCGGTGCCGGCAAACGTGAATGAGGCAAGGCTCAAAAGTACGACAATCAATTTCATGAATGTTTTCCTCGCAAGTCAGAATAATATGGATCGGATGAAACGAAGCCGCTGGCACGCGAAGGAGCATGCAATTCAAGAGCGGACACTGCAGCGCCTTCAAATGATTGTCGGTCCGCGTCATGCATGCCCCAGGGCGTGATCCTCTGAACACTTGTCCACTCGCTGCCCGGATGTTTGAGCCAGTGCCAGATTGCTTCGGCAACATTGGACGTGGCAAAACCGGTGCTCGCTGTGTATGTGACCGCCACATGCCATGCCTCGCCGTCCGGTCCCTCGGCACGAAACAGGGCTGTGGGAACCGGTTCAAATCGCGTGCCGAGAAAAGCGACGCGATAGCCCAATCCACGAAGACAGTCCTCAGGAGAATGCAAATGCCTTAATGGCGATGTTGTCTGAACCAGTGTCAGGCCGATTGGACCGTAGAGTGCCTTCTGAGCGGTCCCGCCATATTGTTCGAAGTAAGCTTGTTCCATGGGCAGCAGTGCCTGTTCGGTGCGCGGGTGACCAAGCAGTTGCAGCGGCATCGATGCTTTTTGGAGAGAGTGGGAAACGTCCAAGGCCTGCCGAGGCAGTGAGACGATAACAATAGCAAGACCGACAAAACCCGCCGCCGCCGGCATGTGCACCCACTTCGGGACGCTCAAATCAAGCGGAAGCGACAAAGATGACGGGGACGTCTCGCTTGACCGATAGAAAAAGAAGAGCGGCAACAAGGACAAGACAACGGTGAAATAGCCTATTCCATCGTGCAGCGGTTGCGCCATGACATCCAGCCCGCCAAGATCGTCCTGATAGACAAGGCCGAATGCCAGCATGGTAATCCTCATGGCGTTGCCGACAACACTGAGGAAAATGGTCGCGAAGATCCAGAACAGTGCGACGGGCAACCGCGTTCGATAAAGCGCGCCCAGCGATACGAAAACAGCTCCGCTCAGCATCAGGCTTGCGGTGCCCGAGCAAGGCAGATCAACGAGAACATCCTGTCCGGCCACCTGTATCCTGATGCCCCGGCAGGTCAGTTCATCAAAAAACAGGCTCAGAAGATGGCAGGCCCCGGTGGCGGAGATCTCCTGCATCGGATATCCGAGCAGGCGCTGAAGCACACGCTCAACAGGCAGGGCAAACAGAAAGAGACAGGAAACCCAGAACGCAGAGACCGACCTTTTGCGAGACGGCAATTTCAGCAATGTTACAATCGCGAAAACATCCAGGGCGAGTGCCAATCCGCCCAACATGTTGATCGCAAGAACCTGACTGGCAAATCGGATCAACGCGGAGAGCGCGAGCAACGCAATCGCATGGTTCTGAGAGCTCCCATGATCGTCTTCCACCGGACTGGAGACGCTCCAGCCGACCAGGATCAGGATCAGGATCAGGATTCCATATACGTAACCATGGGAGTGATAGGAAGGATCCGACCAGGTGCGCCAAAGCCAAAACAAGGGCTCAAGCGCCAGAATGACAGACGCTGCAGCAAAACCGATAGCGACAGGGTTTTTGATACAGGTGCTGACCATGAGGTCATTCTGCATATGCCAATATGCAGCAGCGCGCTTCAGTTTGTGCAGATTCTGCGCATTTGCAGAGGAATGTCAGATGAGAGGTGCGCCGCGAGGGATCATGACAAACTCATCCCATACAAGGATTGCTTTTCGCTCACCGCTATGGTCACTTCACAGCGCATTTTTCGACCAAGAGACAACCTCAGATGATCGATCAGACGACCTTGTTTACCTACATCGCCATCCTGTTCGGCTTCGTGCTTATCCCCGGCCCGGCGGTCTTGCTGACGCTTGCGCGGGCAACAAGCGCCGGAACGCGTGTCGGGATTGCCACGAGCCTTGGGATCGCGGCGGGAGACGTCGTTCATACGATCATGGCGGTTCTTGGCATTTCGGCCATTATCCTGGCCTCAGCCTTCATGTTCAGCCTGGTGAAGTATCTGGGCGCCGGATATCTCATCTATCTTGGAATTCGAGCCATCTTCGAGAAGCCGCCGGCGCTGGATGCGTCGGAGACAAAACGCTTGTCGCCCAGGCAGGCTTTCAATCAGGCGATGCTGGCGGAAATTCTCAATCCAAAATCGGCGCTGTTTTTCCTGGCGTTCCTGCCGCAATTTGTCAATCCGGCCAATGGCGCCGTCGCGCTGCAACTGACAATCCTGGGGCTGCTGTTTGTCCTGATAGGCCTTCTCAGTACTGTTGGCTTTGCCCTTGCCGGGGGCAGTGTCGGATCGTTCCTGCGCAGAAATCCGACAGTTTTGAAGTTACAGGGAAAAGTGGTCGGCTGTATCTATTGCGGCATCGGAATTCGGTTGGCGCTTCAGGAAAAGTAACAAACGGCAGCCTGAATTATCACGTAACCGTCAACGCAATTGTGTGCACCGGGCCATTTAATGCGTGCCGTGCTTGTGCCACACTCCGCGCATCATCAACTGCCGGGTCCAAGCCTGATGCGTCACCTTACCTCCGTTCTGACGGCCGCGTTTTTCTCCCTTGTCCCCTTCACTGCCCATTCGGTCGGATCCGGGTCCGAGGGAAACCATCCATGCGGCGCCGACGCTCCCTGCGTGATTGATGGCGGCGATTATCATCTGATGTTTCCACCGGATTGGGACGGCACGAGCCCCCTCCCCGCCTTGATGTATTTTCACGGCTTTCGATCCTCCGGCGCATCGGTGTTTCGGGCCGGCGGTCTGAAACAGGATTTTTCCGACAAGGGATATCTGATTGTTGCGCCCAACGGCGCCAAACGGCCCGGCTCAGATATCCGGGCTTGGCCGGCCCGACCGATGGAGACAGGAAACTGGCGCGACGATGTCTCGTTCAGTCTCGCGGTCATGGACGACGTTTCACAGAAAGTGCCCTTGGACACGGATCGGCTTTATGTCGGCGGATTTTCTGCCGGCGGGTCCATGGCCTGGATGATCGCCTGTTATGCATCGGACCGGTTCGCAGGATTTGTGTCCGTTGCAGGCGCTCTGCGGCGTCCGAACCCTGATGCGGCATGTCCCGGTCAGCCGACCAACCTGCTTCAGGTCCACGGTTTTGCCGACACCCAGGTTCCCCTTGAGGGACGCGGCATCCGGGACTGGCATCAGGGCGATGTCTTTGAGTCTTTTTCGCTCATGCGCGCCACCAACCAATGCCGTTCCAACCCGGATGAAATCACCATCGATCAACCGTTTCGTTGCCGCATATGGAGCGAGAGTTGCGAAAACGGAGCGCTGAAATTGTGCATCCACGACGGCGGGCATGGTCTGCCCCGCGGGTGGACCGCTCTGGCACGGGACTGGTTTGAACGAAAGTAACCCGACCGTGTTGACCCGTTAAGCCGATGTAAGTCGCTTTCCTGTTATGAAAGGATATGGCGCCGGCGAACATTTTTGAAACCGATCTTTATGACCCGATCAAAGCACTGCTTGAAAGCCAGGGCTATGAGGTAAAAAGCGAGATCGGGCCGGCCGATCTCGTCGCTGTCCGGGGCGAAGAAGAACCGGTTATCGTCGAACTCAAGACGGGCTTCTCCCTGTCGCTCTTCCATCAGGGCATCGAACGGCAGCGGATCAGCGACAGCGTCTATGTTGCGGTTCCCCGGTCAACCGGGAAGACCTTTCTGAAGTCGCTCAAGAACAATATCCGCCTCTGTCGCCGTCTTGGGCTGGGTCTGATCACGGTGCGGATGAAAGACCGGTTCGTTGAAGTGCATCTTGACCCTGCGCCGTACCGGCCACGCCAGTCAAAGACAAAAAAGACCCGCCTCCTGAGAGAGTTCGCCAAACGGGTCGGTGACCCCAACAAAGGCGGTGCGACACGCAACGGACTGATGACCGCGTATCGTCAGGATGCCTTGAGGTGCCTGTCCGTGCTTCACAGAAACGGACCGACCAAGGCCGCAGTTGTGGCGCGGCTGTCACAAGTCGAGAAGGCTCGCCGACTGATGGCCGACGATCATTACGGCTGGTTCGAGCGCGTAGAAACCGGCATCTATACGTTGACGCCGAAGGGAACCGGCGCCGTAGATGCCTATTCCGGAGAAATTGACAGAATGAGAGATCTGATCCTGACCGACTGATCCGGGGATTATTCACACCGTGTCAATCGGGACGCCGGCCTCGCACAGCGGACATGCATCGCCCGGCCACATCTGACGGTCCATGTCCAACAGTGAAATGCAGGGTGCACCAAATTCCGCACTCATCCGCTCCCTCGCGCTGCCCAGTGTCAGAAACGCGGCCAGCCCGACGGTTGACGCCCCAAAACGGTCAAGCTCATAGTGAGTCGCACGAACCGCTGAGCCCGCGTTGATTGCATCATCGACAAGCAGGACTTTCTTCTGCGCAACGAAGGCGCGCTGTACAGGCGGGAGAACATAAGATGCTTTGCCCTCCGTCAAGACATGACGTTCGGAATAGACGCACCCCTTTCCCATGTGCGTTGCCATGGCATAGCCGACCAGGGCTCCGCCGACCAATGGTCCGCAGACAAGATCGAAGTCCAGATGCGATACCGCTTCGCACAGCGACCCTATCCAACGATCCGTTCGTGCCGGTTCTTTAAAGAGCGTATCGAGTTCGAGCCACAGATCGCCATGATGGCCGGACTCATACGCAAAATGACCTCTTTTCAACAAAAGGCTCGCAGCCAATTCCCGGTGGTGTTGCGTCTCCATTGCTTCTTCTGCCTGTCTAGAATCCATTTTTGTCGTCTCTTTGCTTTGGCGCACCCAGCATGTTCTAAATTAACCTGAAAAAATCGACGGATCAGAAGTCAAATGCAGTTTTATGAGTTCAATAATGTCAGGAATTTATCAGCGTTTCATAGAGATTTAGATGCTAAACATTTAGGTCATTCAGCAAAATGGGGTATCTGCTGTCAAAACCCTTGAGCCTGGAAGATCTGATGGCGATGCTGGCTGGCGAAGTCTCGCAAAAACATGCCTGAACCGGTCCGGAAACCCATCCACAAAACTGACTCAAACCATTTCAGGTCAATTTATGAATCCATACCCCAACCCGCAATCTCAGAGCCCTTTAACCGCTGTCTCAAGCTTCGCAACCGCCGCATCCACATCTTCCAGCTTATCGAGCCCGAAAAGACCGATGCGGAACGTCGAAAATCCGGTTGGCTCATCGCACATCAGCGGAACGCCCGCTGCGATTTGAAGCCCTTGTGCTGCGAACTTCTTGCCGTTTTGAATGTCCGGATCGTCGGTATAACTGACGACGACACCGGGGGCCTCATAGCCCGATGCGGCGACACTCTGATGACCATTCCTCGCCAACATGGAACGCACGGCTTCTCCCAGGGCCGCCTGCCGCTCACGCACCGCTTCAAAACCGATCTCGCGGGTTTCGACCATGGTGTCCCGGAAGGCTTTGAGGGCGTCGGTCGGCATGGTTGCATGATAGGCATGTCCACCATTGACATAGGCCTGCATGATCTGGTGCCACTTGCCCAGATCCACCGCGAAGCTGCTGCTTTTGGTGTTTGCCAATCGTTCCACGGCCCGCGCACTCAGCATCACCAGCCCCGCGGACGGAGAGGCGCTCCAGCCCTTCTGCGGTGCGCTGATCAGGATATCGACGCCGGTCTTTTCCATATCGACCCAGATTGCGCCTGAAGCAATGCAGTCCAGAACAAACAAGCCGCCCGCGGCATGGGCTGCTTCGGCGGCGGCGGTTATGTAATCGTCCGGCAGCATCAGCCCCGCAGATGTCTCCACATGAGGCGCAAACACGATGTCGGGTTTTTCTTCCTCGATCTTTTTGACGACATCGGCAATCGGATGGGGTGCGAAAGGCGCCGTCGCGTGATTGCCCGTCTGGCGGGCTTTCAGCACAATCTCTTCGCCCGGAATATCACCTGCTTCGAAAATCTGCGTCCATCGGTACGAGAACCAGCCGTTCCGGATCACCAGTGCTTTTTTTCCGGTGGCAAACTGCCGGGCGACAGCCTCCATCGCATAGGTACCGCCTCCGGGAACGACTATGACGGCTTCAGCGTTGTAGACATCTTTCAGGATTCCATAGATATCGTTCATGACACCCTGAAACACTTGCGACATATGGTTCAGCGACCGGTCCGTGAAGACAACCGAAAATTCGGCGAGGCCGTCAGGATCGACTTTGGACATGGATGTTTCCTCCCACAGACTGTCAGAAAGGTGCACACGAAAACCTGAGGCAAGCATTAGTAAGAGAAGCGACCGGTCGCAAGGGACATGGTCCGTCAATCTCGGACTGGTCCCATAAATTGACGGAAGCTGGCAGGCACGGCCACAGATGCGGGATATGGCCAGTGCTATTTCCTTTATTATCAGGAACGACTATCCAGCTCGCGGTGAGGTGGCACCTGCCTGACCCTTATATATGTTGGAGATACGGTACTTTCCGGAGGAATCATCATGCATGTAGGACTGATCGGCGGCATCGGACCGGCCGCCACGGATCTTTATTATCGCGGTCTCATAGATGCCATGAAGGCGGCCGGAGCACCCCTTGATCTGACCATCGTTCACGCGGATGCCCCGACGCTCGTCAGGAACTTTGAAGCCCGCGCGCCGCAGCCCCAGGCCGAGATTTTTCTGAAGCTGACGGAGCGACTGGTCAAGGCAGGGGCTCAGGCGGTCGCAATAACATCGATTGGCGGTCACTTCTGCATCAATGAATTTCGAAAAATCTGTCCGCTTCCCATCATCGATCTCATCGAGTTGATGGACGACCATCTTTCCTCCCGCGGAATAAAACGTGCCGGAATTCTGGGAACCGATACAGCGATGAAGACAAGGTTTTACGGTGGTATTCAATCGGCCGAAATTCTCGTTCCATCCGAAGCCGACATCGAAAAAGTTCATCGGGCCTATGTCGACATGGCGCTGTCGGTTCGCGTGACAGAAGACCAGCGCTCCACGTTTTTTGAGGCGGGGCAAAAAATGGCAGTGTCGGGCGCCGAGGTCATTCTTCTTGCCGGCACCGATTTCTTCCTGGCGTTTGACGGTCAGGAGCCGGGATTTGAGACGTTTGATTGCGCAGAGGTTCATGTTCAGGCAATTGCCGACGCCGCGCAGCGTTCCGGGTAGCGCGATCCGCCGCTTTCCGGACGGCGTGCGCATCCGCAGCCCTTCGTTCTGCCGTGTTTGGTCCTTATTGCACTCAGAGCACTCACTTTGTCGTGTATCCTCGTCAAATAGGCCTCTGCCTTTGCTGGGCACGCCTTAAGCCGGTCCGGGTTCCCGTTCATGTCACACACTTTTGCCTCGCAACAGTTCACAACCTCCGACGGCGCGAGGCTTCACTATCTAGAAGCGGGAAGAAAGCATAAAGACGGACCGGCACTGGTGTTTTTGCCCGGCTGGACGCTGTCCGCGTCAGCATTTCGCCACCAATTGTCGGAGTTTTCGGGTAAACATCGTTGCCTCGCATTGGATTACAGGGGGCATGGACTCTCGGACCGTCCCGACCACGGTTTCCGGGTTTCACGGTTTGCCAGAGATGTTCTTGATCTGCTTGATCATGCCGGCATAGCGGAGGCCGTTCTGATCGGGCATTCCGCCGGCTGCACTGTCGCATGGAGTTTCATCGATCTGTTCGGACAGGATCGCCTCAAGGCTCTGGTTCTATGCGATCAGATGATTGCCCGGGTGAGACGCCCCGGTTGGTCCGAAGGAGAATGCCGACGGTACGGAGCTTCGGTTGGCGGCGATCGGGCCGTTGAGGAAGCTATGGCCCTTGCGGCTCCCGGGGGCAGCGACATGATGCGGGCGTTTCTTGAAGGCATGTTTACCCCGAAATGTCCTTCGGGAGATCGAGCCGGGATCATTGAGACCAGCCTGAATGTGCCGCGGGAGACGGCCATCCGGTTTCTGCTTGATGTCACATTTTCCGACTATCGTGATCTGTTGCCGCGCATAAAAGTACCGACCCTTTGCATCGGCGGACAGGCCAGCCACCTTGGCAGCGATGTAATGTCCTATATTGCCGATCAAATTCCGGGTGCGAAGCTGGAAATGATGGCCGTCGGAGATGGCGGCAGTCATTTCATGTTTATTGAAAATCCGCCGGTGTTCAACCGACTGCTCTCTGCGTTTTTCAGGAGTCGCCCTTTGGCTTTGAAGTGAACCGGCCGGTTCCGGGCGAAAGACATTCCGGGTCTGCCGGACCGGTGCGTTCAACAGGTTCAATGTGTGTGACAGCGCCCTTCGCGAACTTGCCGACATGTGGGAGAAACGTTCATGAAAATCGACGGCAGCTGCCATTGCGGAAACATCAGCTACGAGGCGGACATTGAACCGGATATGGTCACAATCTGCCACTGTACCGATTGTCAGGCTCTGTCCGGGACTGCTTTTCGCACAATTGTGCCGGTCGCCGAGGACAACATCACAATCTCCGGAGAACCAAAGATCTACATCAAGACCGGCGACAGCGGCGCCAAACGGGAGCAGGCCTTTTGCGTGGAGTGCGGATCCGCAATCTATGCCACATCTGTCGGTGACGGCCCCAAAGTCTATAACATGCGCCTGGGAACCGCACGGCAACGGCATCAGTTGATGCCGCAAACCCAGGTCTGGGCGCAATCCGCCCTCAGCTGGCTGCCGGATCTCCCATCCATCCCAAGCGTCGAAAAACAATAAAGGCGGCACCTCATTCCAAGAGGCTGCGGAGGGCGCAAAAGCAGCACATTCGTGATCTAAGGCACAGTCGGCGATCACAACTCCTGCAATATGTCGTGAAACCGGAAAAAACGTCCGGTTGCTTTGCCCCTCACTCTATCAGGACCTTCTGAATGCCTCGTCTTCAACGCTATTTTCTCGCCGCCGCATGCGCCCTTGCTCTTTCCGGTGCAGCTTTTCTCAGCACCGGGCTTCAGGCCAGAGATCTCAATGAAACCAGACTGAACACGCAAGGAAGCCGGACTTTGATCGGCGAAGTCTGGGTCGACAACTGGTTCGAGCTTTCCGTCAACGGCAGGAAACTTGTCAGGGACAGCGTGCCGATCACCACCGAACGGTCGTTTAACGCAGAGCGTTTCACCTTCAAAGCCGACCCGCCCTTCACGTTTGCGTTTGAATTTCGCGATTTCATGCAAAACCCGACCGGACTTGAATATATCGGCTCGCGCCGTCAGCAGATGGGAGATGGCGGAGCGATCGCTCAGTTTCGGGATGCGGAGACCGGCAAAGTCATCGCCGTGACAAATAATAACTGGCGTTGCATGGTCGCACAGCACGCGCCGGTCAACAAATCCTGCGCCCGCGAACGCGACCCGAAAGCCGGCGTCGGCGCGTGTGCCGAACAAAAAACGGCCGTCTCGAACAACTGGACGTCACCGGGTTTCGACGACCGTTCCTGGCCAAACGCCACCAGACATTCCGCACGCGCCGTCAGGCCCAAGGACGGCTATGATGCCATCCGGTGGGACAGGTCGGCACAATTCATCTGGGGACCGAACCTTGAGCAGGACAATATCGTCCTGTGCAGAACCACGGTGGACGACTGACCGGCACGAATGCTCAACAATAGAGCCGAGGCTCCGGCTCTATTGTTGCTGACGCCATTCCACGAAGTCTTTCGACATCAGCGTGGCCCGTCTGGTGTCGAGGCCTGATTGAGGCTTATAGCCTTCTTCAAGCAGGAACCGCTCGAACAGCTTCCGCAAAGCAACTTTCTCCCGCTCAGAGGGGTTCTGTGCTTTGGCAAACTTGGGATTGTCATCAATCCACTTCGCGGCCGGCCGGAACCGTTTCCAGCCCGGCACCGCCAATGCGACATCCAGATCGCGCCAATTGCCATGATATTCCGGCTTGTTGAACTTTTCGATGTTCTTGAACAGAGTCCCGGTAAACTCCTGCATTTTGCGATAGCGTTTTGAGCCGCCATCCCAGTTATAGACCGCCAGCACCTCAGCGACGCCGATCGTATCAACCGATTGTCCTTCCGGCACCAGCAACGGGTAGTCGTCGTGGCTGAGGGCAGCGGGAAGGTAGATTTTGGACAGTTTCTCGTTAAAGGGGATTGGCAGCAGCTTCAGATTCCGGCCTGCCGTCAGGTCCATGACCGATTTTGCCGGCTTTTCGACGACAATAATGCTCGCTGCGATTTCTCCGCTTTCCACTTTATCAAGGGCAAGAGACTGCTCCATATGGATCGGTTCGGGCTCAATCCCCAGAGCATCGAACAAGATTTCAGCGGTTATTGCGTTTGGCTGTGCTTCCTTTTCGAAATTCACAACCTTGCCCTCAAGGTCTTCAACCGACCGGATGCCCGATCCTGCGATCAAGTGGACTTCGCTGCTGTAGAGACTGGTGATGTAACGCAGGCGGTTGTCGAGATTGGTATGCAGCCGGTTTTTCTTCACGTAGGCCATCAGGTCGGACCGTACGATGCTGAGGTCCACACCCTTGAGATAAAGAATATCGGCAAAACCCTGCAGGGCGCTTTGGCTTAAAATGGGAAGAACACGTAATGCCCCCATGTCATTCAGGACGCTGGCCATGTCCGTTGCGACATAGGTGCAGGCGCAATCGAGCCCGGGCGTCACGACCCGCAGCGTGCCGCCGTTGACTTGCTGCCGCCATTGACCTTCATCGCGCGGTTCGGCTGCAGGTTCAGCCGCCTGCGCCATGCCGGTTGCCGCAAGAGCAAGTCCAACCGCAATGCCGATTTGAAGAAAAGAGCGCCAAACCAACAGAACGTACCGCATCCTCAATTCTCCCCTATTTCCCACTCAAACACACCGATCCGAACTCAGGAACATATGTCCCTTGATCGGTTCCTCACCGGACCGAGGAACTATTGGCAAATATCTTGGAAAAACGCACAGGACCTGCCAAAGATTTCGCCTGCAAACAGCCCCGGATTTCGAGGTGTTTTGACCGGAAGTTCCGCCATGAAGGGAAACAGCTTCATGGTCGAAATATTCGTCAACTAGATATCCGGCAGTGCATCACCGGATACATGACGAATACAGTCAAAAATAGTCAAAAATGTTGCAGACATTACGGCAACCCGCCGAAGCCGCTCTTCATCGGATTTATCAATGAAATGAACCCGTCACGTAATTGCTTGTCACAGCACGGCTTTCTCAAGTTCAGCAATGGCATTCCTGAAATAAGGCAGGCATTACAATTACTTAAACGTCTTACAAATTACTGTGATAAATGTTTGCGGTTGCCCCGGCCTGTCAATTCTGTCGAATGGTTTTAAATGCTGTTTAATCGAACGCGCCTAAACGCTTTGTGGCATTATTGGGGCAAAACCGACTATATATGGGGAAAAGCACTGCTTTCTCGGAGCGCCACCAAAATTGCACCCGCAAGCGGCAATATTGGCACATCCGAGACGGTTCCATTTATCCGACTTTGCAGCGTATTGTGCCCCCGGAACAGCGGCGTGCGCGACCGGCCCGTTAGAGCGTATCCCGCGACGGGTGAATCCCCGTCGCGACAAGAATACGCGTGAAAACAGAGAGTTGGGGCATTTTACGCGATCCAATGATCGCGGAAATTACGCTGGAACGGAGTGACACAGCAGCGATGAGCACGAACAACCATATCGACTATATCGAATTTCCGATGCGCGACAATGCGGCAACCAGGGCCTTCTACTCGAAGGTTTTCGGCTGGGAATTCACAGACTGGGGCGACAGGTATATCAGCTTTGCGGGCGCCGGAGTCGACGGTGGCTTCAACGGTGAAGATAACGCCGATATCGTCAGCCCCGGTGTCCTGCCGGTTCTTTATGCAAATGACCTTGAAGCCAAGCTGGCAGAGGTGGAGGCCGCGGGCGGGACGATCGTAAAACCGATCTATTCCTTCCCCGGCGGTCGGAGATTTCACTTTCAGGATCCGAACGGGACCGAACTGGCGGTCTGGTCGGAATGAACCTTGAGCCGGGACATCCTTATGTTCCGGCTGCTTTCGCCAGCGCATGATTGATCTCCCGGTTTGCCTGATAGGCCTGTTTGAAGAGGTCAAATTTCCTGTTGTACCGCTCCGCTCTTTCGCGGCTCGGCTCAAAGGTCCGGTCAAACGTCACGACAGATCCGAAAGCCGCCTCAAGCGATGGCTGCATGCCGGTTGCCACCGCGGCCAGTCCGGCGGCGCCAAGAAGACCGGGATCCTGGACCGCCAGACGCCTTAGCGGCCGATTTAGTATATCGGCGCGAATCCGGTTCCAGCTGTTGGACCGGAAACCACCGCCGCCGCAATTCAGGACATCAGGCCTGAAGCCCGCCGAATCCTCCAGCGCCTCCAGCAGCAGGCGGGCTGAAAAGGCCACACCTTCATAAACCGCCGCCGAACATTCCGCCGGACCGGTCTGCGTGTCCAGACCCAGAAACGTCCCCCGCGCATCGATGTCCCAGATCGGCGCGCGTTCCCCAGCGAGATGCGGCAGGAAAAGCGGAACCGGCGCATCCCTGTCAAGAGCATCGACCAGACCGGACATTCTCTCAGGTGTCACTCCAAGCAGCTCACAAGCCCATAGCTTCGCAGCACCGCCCGACTGCGTCGGTCCTGCGTGAAGGCGAATGCCCTCATAGTCGGGAAACACCACAACGCCGGGGGCAGGTGTTCTGTTTTGCGAACGAATCCCCAGAATTTCGCTCGTGCCACTGAGATAAAGCGCTGCCTTTTCCTCGTGAAGGCCAAGCCCGAACATGCCCGCCCAGGCATCCATAACGCCGGCCGCGACAGCAACGCCCGCAAGCGGAAGACCGGGTTTGATGCGTCCCATCAAGGATGTCATGGGAGCAACCGGCACAACGCGTTGGCTTGCACCGGGCAAGAGATCCATCAACGCGGGAATGGGCCGCAGCGCCCGGTCGAAAAGATGGATATTGGAAATAGGGTCGGTAACCGCCGTCCCCGTCAGCCTGAAGAGGCAATAGTCCTTGGGCAGCATCACCCATTTTGTTTTGTGCCATATGTCGGGATGCGTGTCGTGCATCCATTTCATGCGCGCCAATCCGTGGCTGGCATCGACCGACATGGGACCGCCCCACCATTCAAGCCGGTCGGCTTCGCTGATTTCGGCATCAAGGTCAGCGGCGGCGTCGGCAGCCCGACCATCCTGCCAGACAATGGCGGAAGCCAGTGGATTGCCTCTTTCATCGACGAAAACATGGGTATTCACCTGTGAAGTCAGACCGATCGCCTGAACCGTCGAAAGATCGAAATCCTTCTGAAAAAGGGAAAAGGCTGAAAAAATTCTGTCCAGCCAATCCTGCGGATCCTGTTCGACAAACCCGCCTCGCCGGCGGTGGGTCGGATAGGGATCCGTGAAGGCAACAAGCGGCCGCCCCCGCGCGTCAAACAATGCTGCCTTAACAGATGTCGTACCGACATCAATGCCGATCAGAACTGGCTCGGTCATAAAACAACCCGTGGGAAAACAATCAGACCAGGCACCTTTATAGGACGCCTGTCAGCAGGCGCCAATCGGGACCCAAACCATACTCGGGGTTGATCCGGCTGAAATTTCACCCGTGCGAAATCACACCGCCTTGCCTCGCTCCCGGTTTGTGACACACTCTTCTTATGGATCGACAATGGCAACTTCGAAGAGCAACGACAGACGATGCTGAGGGCATGGCGCGGTGCCTTAGAGCAGCCTATGCCGACCATGCCGCTCGTATTTGCGATCTTCCGGACATGGCATCCGGATGCGAGGCGGAGATAACGGACAATCAGGTGTGGGTTGCGTCGCGTGCTGATGCGGTGGTTGGCGTGCTGGTTCTGACCCCGACGAAGAAATTCATGAAACTCGCAAACGTCGCTGTCCATCCGGATCTTCGCGGCAAGGGTCTTGGAAAAGATCTCATAGCGCTCGCGGAAGCCCAGGCAAAAGGACAAGGCTTCATGAGCATGCGATTAAACACACATGCGGCCATGCCGGAAAATATCAGGCTTTATCAGCGCCTTGGCTGGGAGACGTCCGGCAAAAAGGGATCAGTGGTCACAATGGAGAAGACCCTCTCTCCATCGGGGACGTAAAGCGCTGAGTGGAACCCAGTTTACCACGTCCTGCGGCGGCCCGTATCGATGTGATAGTGGCCTGACGGATAATATTTGTAGCCTCCGACTTCCGGCTGCGCCTTCAGGAACGCAACCACCGATGCCGGATCACCCTGCACCGTGAAATCGACAGCCTTGCATTTCAGATGCAGGGAATTCGGGGCGCCGCCCTTCCACCAGTTCTCAAGCCACCAGCGCTTTGTCGAATGGACATGAACCTGCCCGTAGCGGTCAGCGACGCGGTTGAGCACCCGCTTGAGCTTTCGGGGCACGCACCACTTGGTGTCGTGATAGGAAACGGCGGAGTTGGAGCCCATCCAGCCAAAGCCCGGCAGGCTGGAACAGCCCGCAACGACGAGACCGGCGCCCACCAGCGCAATTGCCGGGAAAACCCTCAAACGCATCTTTTTCCGCCCTACCCAATACCATCAAACAGAGCCTCAAGCATGACCGTGAACCGTTAAAATTGTCATGAAAAACATGGTTAAGAGGTGAGGATACCCACTTCGCCATTGTGGAGGCAGGAGCCCAGCCGTTACGGACGCCCGACGAAGACCACATGTGCGCCTATTAGGCACTCGTTATTCGCCAACAGATTATTTGCAATATCCTCTCCAGGGGGATAGGATCTAATCATGATACATGAGAGCCATCCCGATATCCTGAAGCGGCTCAAACGCGCGGAAGGACACTTGAAGAAAACCATCGCCATGATCGAAACGGCGGAGCCGTGTCCCGCCATCGCTCAGCAACTTCATGCCGTGGAAGCAGCTGTCCGCAAAGCGAAGCAGCTGCTGATCCACGATCATATCGATCACTGTTTGGAAAATGCCGTTTCGCATGACAAAAAGGCCGGTCCGGTGCTGCAGGAATTCAGGGAGATGTCGAAATATCTTTAAGTTCCAGCAAAGGATGAGGACCGGAACGGCCAACCGGCCGACATCCGTGTTTCGCAGAGTATGACCCTGGTATGGATATCCTTTCCCTCGTCGAAACCGGCGCTGCCTCGCCGCTGACGCTCATTGTGATTGCGCTTGCGATCGGCGCACTGCACGGCCTTGAGCCGGGGCATTCCAAGACAATGATGGCGGCGTTCATCATCGCCGTTCGCGGCACACCCTGGCAGGCTATGCTGTTGGGCTTGTCGGCCACAATTTCCCATACGTTGATTGTCTGGGTTCTTGCTCTTCTGGCCCTGACCTATGGCAGCGCCTTCATCGCCGAAGACCTCGAACCCTGGCTGATCCTGGTCTCAGGCATTATCATCCTGCTGGTCGCCTTCTGGATCTTCTGGCAAACACAGCAGGCATCAAAGCATCGTCACAGACACAAGCATGGTGCGGGACACGGTCAATCGCACCCCCATGCCGACGATCATTCCCATCACGAACATACCCATCGGACGCACAACCATGATCATCTGTCCGGCGATGCCCACACCAGAACGCATGCGGCGGAAATCAACACACGCTTTGCGTCGGGAAAAGCAACCACAGGTCAGACAATCCTGTTCGGTCTGACGGGCGGCCTGATCCCCTGCCCGGCCGCAATCACAGTTCTGCTTCTGTGCCTCAATCTTCAGAAATTCTGGCTCGGTGTGACGCTTGTATCGGCCTTCAGTATCGGCCTCGCGCTCACATTGGTGAGCGCCGGCGTGATCGCGGCCGTCAGTCTGAATTACGCCCGCAGGAAAACGGGTACTGTCGACGCGTTCCTGGCAAAAGCGCCCTATTTTTCAGCAGCGCTGATCGCACTCATCGGTCTTTATATGCTCTGGTCCGGCTGGGTTCACCTCGCCGAGCATAACTAGAGCGAGTTGTGATTAGATTGATGCATTTGACCGAGGCCATTTTGGTCGCTGACAAGACGGTTTGCGTACCGTGGTGCTACCCCACCAAAAGCGCAAACCAACGCGGTCAGGGGGCAAAATGGCCCGGCCCATTCACCATTGATTTGCAACAGTTCCTTCCTCTCAGGGGTGGGGAAAATCGGCCCATCGGACATCGTTGCGCCCGTTGCCCGATGCGCCGCATCGCGCCACGGGACGCGCCTTACCGAGTGAACCGATTTTCCACCATCAAATGCATCAATCCAATCACAACTCGCTCTAGTCGGGAACCTCAATCGGAAATCCGGTGAATTTATAGTTGATCCGGTTGCCCGGCATCCCCGCCCCCATGGGATTGTCATAGAGCGGCAGATAGACAATGGCCGTCTCGCCGGTCAGTCCTTTCTTCTCCAGATCATAGGTCGCGCGCGTGATCACACGGGAGATTTTCTGGCGCGGGTCCTGCGGTGTCGGCAACGTGAAATGAAACACGAGGACCGAAAACATGATCTTTCCGTCTTCGTTCGAGATACAGCGCCACGATCCGCGGCCGTCGGTAAAGGGCTGGAATGTTTTGCCACCCCCCTGCGCCGAGTCAGTGAAATACGCAAGACCGTCATTGGTCAGGGACAACATGCTGCGGCCCTTCTTTTCCGCACCGTCGTCTATAATCGACCGGTAGGTCATGAACGTCCCGACGGCGTCAAGACACGGCTCAAGTTTCGCACTTGACGCATCCTGAGCCGTCGTCTGGTTCACCCCTGTTCCCGCCAGCAACGCGGAGCCGATCAGCCCAATTCGCAATATGCGTTTCATCGAAATTGCTGTCTCCCTCACCGGCGCCTTCCGGTCCGTTTCAACGCCGTTTGAAATAGCTCTCGTATGTCGTATTTTTGGAAAATGCCGATCATATGTCAAAGTCCGTCAGTCCGGGTTCGGAGCACTATCCGGCGATCCCGTCACGCTCCGGCCGCCCTCTTCAGGCGAAAGATGGCGGCTGATACCGGGGCGCAACCCTGACAGATCCGGTTGATAAGTCGCCGCCCGATCAAGGATCATGATTTTCTGCCAGATCTTGCGTGTCAGGTTCGTCGACAGCGCCTCAAGCTCATTGACGGTTTCAATCACCACCTGATCCTGAACGCTCTGCGTATAAAGCGCTGCGAGCTTGCCCGACAATGACAGCATCTCGGAGCAATAGTCGAGATAGCGGTGAAGCGCGAACTGATCCATCGTCCGCCTGGGCGAACTGGCGGTCGGCTTGATCGCACCAAGAAGCACGCTCGGATCCTTGGTGAGTTGATGCATATCAATGACATGGATCATCGATCGCAGGGAGTGGAGTGAGGCCATCGCCTGATTGCGTTTCCACCGCAATTCAAGCCGGACAATAAACAGAATACCCAGCGACACCAAAATGGCGATATTGGCGGCAGGTTCCAGAATTTGAACCAACGTCCCCACTTCCGAAACGGGTGCGTTGATGTGCAATTCCTTGGCCACGAGCCCGAAAACCACAAGCCCCGCAACCAGCATGCCAATTGTCATGGTCCTGAGCCGCCAGTTGGGGCGTCTCAGTGCAACGGCGTCGTCCCGCATGGCCCGTGCGACATGGGTGAAATCGTCTGCAAGCCGCGCCAATCCCGCATCGGGAAACCGCTCACGAACACGCTGTGCCAATGTGTCCACGGTGGCAATGATCTTGTCCGCATCCAGACGCATCAGCATGGACACACTCGTCTGTTATTCAATGTCGGTGACATTCGTTCCGAAAACAACCCTAAGCGACTCGTACGTCTCATATAACCGGCAGCGGAGACACACCGCAATTTCTTCCATAAGCTCAGGACCGGGTGTCCCGGTACAGAATTTCATGTGCCTCGATTTCAAGATCGTAAATGCTGACCGGATGAGGTTCGGTCATGACATCGTTCCGGGCACCGATTTTCCTTATGGCATGGTCCGTTACAAGAATCTGTCCCGGACGCGCAATGTCTTCTCCGAGCTTACTCGCAATGTTGACGGGCATCCCGTAAAAATCGGTTTCCCGGACCAGGAGGATCCAGCCGAAGTCTATCCCCACCGACGCGTTGATCTCAAAGTCCTGATGAACCGTTCGGTTGAGCGCATCAAGCGTGTGATTGCATTCTATCGCTGCCTCGATCGCATTCATGGGGTTTGAAAAACGCGCAAAACAGTTGTCGGCCTCAAACTTCACGACCGTTCCCCGGTGATCTTCAACAAGTGGCTTCAGCAGGATCCGCATCTGCTGGATCAGCGCCAGAAAATGAACAATTCCATGTTTGTCCGCATGCCTTGAAAACCCGCTCAGGTCGAGAACGAACACCGCTTGTTCGGCCCCGTGCTCAGCCCACAGATCCGCTTCGATCCGCTGGCGGACGGCCTGAGACTCGGTCTTTGCGAAGTCGGTCAACCGGTCGTAAAAGTCAACCATGCCGTCCTCCCCTGAATGACTGTTGTGCGGTGCAGCGGCACGGACAGATTTGCCCGTTACCCTGTTCGGCCCAATCAGCCGCAATGATTTCCAGTATATCCCGCAAGCCTCAGCACGGTTGCAATTCGCGGCTGAGTTCTTCCGCCGTCATAATCTCAGTCAGATCAACATCCTTTGTCAAAACAAAGAATGCCTGTTCATTGTCGGTTTTCAACCAGGTTGTCATCGGCAGCTTATCCGGCAGGTCCGCCGTTTGCAGGCATCCCTTTGCATCGACTGAAATGAACCCCTCCAGATCATTCGGATAACGCGCCTTGCGGCCGGCAATGTCCGTCTGCAACGCCCTGATACGAGAGATGTCGGTCTCCGATATTCTGAATTCGGTGATATGGCCGCTGATGCCGGCGGCGCCAGGGATAAAGGACGGCCCTGTGCTGAGTGTTTCCTGTTCAAGTGTGAACGATTCAGAGCGCGCTTCACCGGCAGTCGATTCTTTAACACCAAAATGAAGCACAGCGCCGCCTTCGACAATTCTGATTTCGTCGGGCATAGCGATCGCAACCTTAATCGCACCCGGGTCCACGGTAAGAACGTCAAGCTGGCGAAGTTTTAACAAGGATCCGACGGGCACATGAGCACATCCGATCAGCATCGCGATGAAAAACGGAATAAATAGAAATCGCATTGCAATTTCTCCAATTGACAATAATTTTTTATTGTTTTACGTTTATTTTATAACGTGTCAATTCTATTTATTAAGTCAACCGGAGTGCATCACATGGCCGCCAACCCGCTTGTAAGAATAAGAACGTTGAGCCTCTGGCTTAAACGTCTCACCACACTCGGCATCACGATATTTATTGGATTTGCATTGAGTGTCCTGCTGGTTCCGTCCTGGTTCGACACGATGGTCGCGCTTGCCTACGAGACCATTGATTATCCGGCGGAACTCATACTTTTAAAACGCCTGGGCTTCCTGTTGTTGTTGTCCGGACCGTTCGCAGCAGCCCTCTACGGTCTGTGGAATCTTCGCGCGCTGTTTTCGTGTTATGCAGGGGGCGATGTCTTTGGCGGAGCCCCTTCACGCTATATTCGGAATGTCGGGTTCGCTATGATTCTGAACGCGGTCCTTACCGTATTCACATATTCGCTGGGGAGCCTGCTTTTGACGTTCGATAATCCGAAAGGTCAAAGGCAACTGGTTGTTTCACTATCGAGCGATTTGTTTTTCGTATTTCTCACAGGCGGGCTGCTCCTGGTGATCGGACATGTTTTGCATGAAGCGGCGCGCATCAACAATGAAAACCGGCAAATCGTTTGAGGACGGCATGGCAATTGTTGTGAATCTGGATGTCATGCTCGCCCGCAGGAAGATGCGTTCCCGGGAACTGTCGGAAAAGATCGGCATTACCGAGCAGAATATTTCCCTGCTGAAATCCGGCAAGGTGAAGGGCATTCGCTTCGAGACGCTGAACAGGATCTGCGAGGTTCTGGACTGTCAACCAGGCGATATCCTGGAATATCGGGCGCCATAACCTAACGGCCGGTGATATTGTTGAGCCGGGCAACAAAGAGAACTCGAGCGGCAATCCGGATCAGCAGAGTTTTCGTCCTCCACAAGCAAGCATGACCTCGTCTCAGGTTTCAGCCTTCTGATGTCAGACGAAAAAAGCGCCTGCCGCTGTAAACACGGCAGGCGCTTCGTGCAGTCTTGTTCTGTCGAACTTACTGGGTTTTCGTCCTGTGTTCCGCCATGTGTCTGGCAACAATGCGGAACCATTCGCCGGAATCCTTGATGTTTTTCAGGCCACTGTCCAAAACAGCCAAAAACTCTTTCCCGCGCGGATTGGTTTTGGCAATCACGGCGTGAATGGTCGCCACCTGCGACAGATGTTCGTGGAAGGTGACTTTGTCCTTTACACCCACCGCTGTGAT
Organism: Stappiaceae bacterium; assembly: GCA_965275915.1. Lineage (GTDB taxonomy): Bacteria > Pseudomonadota > Alphaproteobacteria > Rhizobiales > Stappiaceae > JBDWFY01. The sequence goes on along the minus strand of CBDHYI010000008.1, from coordinate 888,667 downwards.
CGCCCCTTCTGCTGTATCTGACGCCAGCACCACGGCATCGTATCTGCCTGCAACCAGCCCTTCAAAACAATCCGTGGTCTTTCCGGGCCTTTCCAACCTGATATTCGGCTCGACCAGATTGTTCTCCTCCATCATGAAGGTTGCATAACCGGATGGTCTGCAAATCGTCAGGCCGAACAGATCCTGATGGGATTCGGGTCTTGGATGATCCGCACGTGTATAATAACCGATGATCTGCTCGAACATCGGTTCTGACCAGTCAAGATTGTTGCACCGAAATTTGGAATCATCGCTCAGCCTGTCCACAACGGCGCAATTCGGCTTGAACCAGGCAATGCTGAAGTCGTAGGCGTGATCGGAGATCAGAGGTTGCAGGTGAGCGCCCCAGTCATTGATGAAATCGATCTTATAGGACGGGCTGCCTTCTGCCGATGAAAGAGCCACGTTGGTGACTTCAGTGAGCATCCCTCCCTGCTCCTGATCCTCGTTGAGAAATGGCGCCCAATCGGTTCCCGTTACCACCCGGATCTGGCGAGGTTCCGGTGCAGGGAGCGCGCCTGTCGTTCTTGTCTGACGGATCGCCGCAGCATTTGCGCTGGAGGGGACAATGTTTCCGACGCAGGGTATTGTCAGGACCGTTCCAACGAAGATAAGGCCGGGATTTGTACCGATGGCACTCGAATTGGCGCTGTAAATAATCTGCGATCCAGACGGATCCCCGTAAACACGTTGCGCGATCAGGCTCAGACTGTCACCCGGTACCACCGTGTAGGTACCGCCGCATTGTAATTCTTGCGCGTTTGGCTGACCGGGATTGATTGCTGCCCCAATTGTTAGGGCACCAGCAATTGCAAGGGATGTAGGCAGGTTAAAGGACTTCATGATTTTCTCTGAGCGCTGATACTGGGGGTGAACTGGAAAAGAATTTATTGGACCGCTGGTTCGAACCGACCCGGTCTGATTGTTTTGCACGGGCTACGGGCTCGTCAATATCATATCAAGCGGTCTCCCTTTACTTGCTGCTTTCAGTTGGATTTGCCGTGCCGGACAGGTTGTTGATGACCGGATCCCGTCTTCGAACAAAATCATCCGATCCGTCAGGTCAGTTCGCTTTCGCGTTATTCTTGCGCCATTCAATAAAGGCCTTGAATTGTTCCGTTTGCGGATCGTCAGACGCTTCCGGCGACTGCTGATCTTTCGGAAACGCGCTGAAGGCTTCAAACAGCTCAAGTTTTTTCTTTTCGGAGAGCGTTCCGGAGATGACGGTCGGATCAGGGCAGCCCCCACCCTCGCAACGGACTTCCGAAACGGGGATGTTCACTTCCCCCACCGACGTTTTGACAAGATAAAACTCACTGTCAAACTCAATGATTTCGCCTTTGAAACTGAATTTTCCGTCGTTGGAAACCAACAACACGGGTTCCGCCAGCGCAATTGACATCGAACCCAAAATACAGAGCGTAAAACCGGCCGCGCGCCTCATCCTGATCTCCCACATCCACCCTGTACGCAGACACACGCAGAGTCTCTTTTTCCGAAGAGAAAATGCAAAACCCCTGATTGCCGCGACTCGCCTTCTGTCAGCCATATTCTCTTCGCAGCTGCGCTCATGTTACACTCAAATGTGTCTAATTTGTGCGGGTCCCGCAACCAAAATATCTGCGCGACCAAGGTTGAGAATGCTGCGCGGGAGGCAACAAACGAAACAACGGAACTCAAGCAGTCGGTGGAGCAGTTCTTGAGCGCCGTGCACGCGGCGTAACGCTCCGGAGCGTGCCTTATTTATGTTGGATCCTTGAACCTTAAGAGGTGTTCTGCTCCGGTACAGAACGTCCGTTCGGCCCGATCACTTCGGTCGTGGCGCCAAGTGCAATGAGTACGGCACCGATACCTTCCGGCCAGCCAAAGGGCTCTCCCAGAACAAGAGCGGCAGTGCCGACTCCGGAGACGATTTCGGCTGTGAGGACAAAGCTCATGGTCGCTGGCGGAAAGCGAAGTGCGCCCCAAAGGGTCGCCGTCATAACCGGAAACACATAGATCGCGCCAAAACCGACGGACACTGCGATCAGTTCCAGGCCGATCGGCCGGGCCAGCGAAGACAGGCTGCTGAGCGTTAGAACGCAAAGTCCGGAGACGATAACCGCGGCGGTCATGCTGGTGGCCACCAAAGGCTGTAAACTCACATCCCTTCGCACAAAGATCGCGGCTGTCCCGACCGACCAGGCCATCCCGGCCGCCAGAGCCATCCAGTCGCCGATCGCCCCCGCCCCTTCCAGGGGCACTTCGCCCCGGCAGATGAAGATAATCCCGACAAACGACAGGGATAACGCCATAAAACTGCGCCAGTTCCAACGACGCCCCATGAAAAGGCATTCAATGATCGTGCTCCAGACCGGTGCGAGATAAAACAGAAGGACGGCACGGATAACGTCGGTGTAGGACAGCGAGACCCCATAAAGGGAAATGGCAGCGCCGACGGCAATCGCACCCCAGAACTGGGACATTCGCAGTTTTTTTCGGGTGCGAAACAAACGACAATCAGGGAGGGTACCAGGGCGGCGATCGAAAGCGCAAAGCCCGCCCAGGCTCCCTGAAGGCCGTAGCCTTCCAAAATCCGGATGGGTACCCAGTAAAGCCCCCACAACAGAGCGCATACAACAACGGCAAACAGTGCCCCTGCCCTTTGAGGCGGCGCAGCCGGTCCCGTGTGTTGCTCAGAATAGATCAAATTGTCCCTCTGAAATTCTCTGTCGGGAAAGACGCCCTGCTGTGAAGGCATTCAGCATCGCCTCAGCCGTTACATGCTTCCTTATCGCGGACCCGTCTGAAGAGATTTCGGCGAAACTGTCCGGTTAACGCAGGCCGGCCCGCACACAGGGCTCAGGCACATGCCGGCGCGTCCGCCGACCAGCGATGCAGATCGATATGCGGCGCCGCAGCAAGGCGGGTTCGGGCCTCCTCCCACATCCGCCGCCATTCATCCGCATCGCTCAAAACCCGCTCCGGCGCAACGCGGCTGCGGGCAATAAACTCTGGGAAATGGGACCGTCCGGACGGCTCGCCGGTCACGTTGTAACGCAGGTCGAAAGACCAGCGAAACCCATTTGTCCGGTTCACCAGCGACGCATGCGGCGTCAGTGGATGAAGGACCAGGACGCCACCCGATCTTACCGGCACCGGAACAGCCCGTGAATGATCAATCTGGCCATCGGCGATTGCGGTTTGCAGCTTGGGACAATGCGGTTTCATGCCCTCATTGTGTGCGCCCGGGATCACCTTAAGACAGCCATTTTCCACCGTCGCGTCGGAGATCGCGCACCAGACCGTGATCATGGTGGTGTCGTCCGCCTCATCAAGCGCGACACCCCGATCCTGATGCCAGTCGGTCGCGGTGATATGCGCCCGGATTTCATCCTGTTGCAGGTCGGTAGCCGGCGGTTTGATGCGGACATGCTGAATTGGATTTGAGGTGATTTCCGGCCCGATCAGATCTTCAACCAAGTCGAGCAGCCGGCTGTCTGTGATCATTTTCAGAACCGCCGGACCGAAATGCATCGGTGTGTCAGGACAGATACGGGTTCCGGGGAGTGAGATGTCCATCGGCTGAAACCAGTCGCATCCGGCGCGATAAGCGATCAGCAATTTGTCATAAAAGGACAACCCGTCAGGCGCGGTCTCAACGCGACCGTCCTCAAACCACCGCGCGTAAAGAGTATCCAGCAACACTGCATACTCGGCTTTCACAGGTTGAATGATCTGTTCCTGATCAAGAACATCATCGACAACAAGATAGCCTTGTTTCTCGAAGAACCCGATTTGTTCGTCCGTCAGCATGATCCACCTCCCCTGATACCCACCGGATCGACTTGATCTCTCCTCAATACATGGCAAAAATGCGGGCCGGACCGCCCGATCCGCCTTTATGCTTTGGCGCTCCGATGATCAGCGTTGCTCCTCTGGAAGGCACCTTATCGAGATTTGCCAGATTTTCGATACCAAAGCGGCCTGTCGGCAGCCAGGCGTAATGTGTTTTGAAATCGGCCGATATGCCGTGATCAAGCGACAGCGTGTCCACGGCAAGCGACCGCGCTCCGGTTTCCTCCATCAGCATGGTCGCAGCTTCCACGTGGAAACCCGGATAGTGCTGCGCGGTTCCGTCAAAGCCACGATAGTCGTCGGTATCGACTTTCGCACCCCAACCGGAATGCATCGCCACACAGGCATTGTCCGGAATATCTCCGTTGGCTGCGATCCACGCCTTGAGATCGTCGGGTGTCACCAGCGCATCGGGGTCCTCCGCCGCCTTTGCCGCGATATCGATGACACAGAGCGGGGCGACCAGTTCCGACACCGGAATTTCATCCACCGATGTACCGTCGGCAGAAAAATGCAGCGGCGCGTCAATGTGCGTGCCCGTATGCTCGTTCATCGTATATTGGAACAGATTGAAACCGTTGTCCTTGAAATTGAACTTCTGCTCGGCGGAAAAACCCGGTTGCCCCAGATAAGTCGGAAATTCAGCGCTGATCGTGTAAGTCAGATCGTCAACGGCCCCCTGCCCGGCGGCAAAAGCCGGGGCTGAAACAGTGGCGCCGGCTGTAACAGCAACGCCGGTAGCCGCAACGCCTTTGAAGAAGTTGCGGCGGGACAGCATCTTTTCCTTCACTCGGTTCATGACACAGACGTCGCACATTTCAATCTCTCCCGTTTTCGTTTTGTTTGATCCAGCTTGGAAGCGCCACCTTGCGAGGTCAAGTTACAAAGTCGTGGGCCGCCGGGGGTGTTTCAGAGTCAATCCGCAGCCCTCGCATGTATTGAACCACCATCAGGTTCCTCTCTGAAATAAACCAAATGCGTGGCTAAAATGAAAATAAGAGGCAACGCTAAATTTTGCTCAAAATTTTGAATTGATGAGACAAATAAATTTCAATAAGGTATTTATAAGTTTGGAATTTTTATTTTAATGTCACGAAATAGTCTTTCAAATAACAAACAAATATCGGAATAAAAACTATATTTTATTGAACCATCCTCGGTTCTGGTTGCCGGAAATTCGTCTCAAATCCGTCCGGCGGCCGAGGCGACGAACAGGATGTTGCCAGCAACTGAGGAGAAACCAATATGAAATGCGTACTTGCATCGTTTTCCGCACTTGCATTATTGGCCCTTGCCGCATGCAACGCAGAACAGACCCCCGAAGGAAGCGCTGATCAGGTTCAACAACAAAGCGCAGTTCCCGAAACGGGTGAACAAACGACAGCAGCCACCGAATCGGGAACCGCCACGCAGCCGGCTGCCCAATAATTTGACATCAGTTCTATTGTAAAAAATTGCCGAAGGGGCCGCATATGCGGCCTCTTCTCTATGAAAAGCGGCCTGTAGCGCGACGCGCTATCTCCAGTGACAGCGAGAGGTATAGACCTCTCCTCTGGAATTCCGATACTGACAGCGTCCGTCGGCCGTTTCCAAAAGAAATGTTCCGAACCCGGCAATCGCCGCACCCGCAACCGCGCCGCCGACGCTATCCGTTGCCACCGCACCGACGACCGCACCCACGCCAGCTCCGGTCGCCGTCTTCTCCGCCGTTGTGCAGGCCGCCAGACCAAATGCCACAACAAGCGCTAGTGCCAAAGCCTTCATCACTCACCCTCGATTTTTGATTGCCGCATTGATACCGACCAAAAAGACGGTAGCCCTTCAAGCAATAACCCGGTGCCCGGTGGTCCGCAAGGCCGGGCACTTGACATTTTTTGCCGGTTTTTGCGGTTGAAAAGACATCAGACCAACTCACATCTGAGACAGAACATCCCAGCAGGCACCGAGCGTGTGATAATCTGTTTTTCCCGGCGGCGATTTCAGATCGTCTATCTTCGAACCGTCGCGGCGGCGAATGCGATACCATGCGCCATGGTCATGGTCGATCAGATGGCGCCAGCTCCAGTCCCATAAACGATAATAATCGCTGCGATACCGATCATCGCCCGTCAGCCGGTAAAGGCGCCAGGCCGCTGCGATGGCTTCGGCCTGAACCCAGAAATACTTGTCCGTATTGCAAAATGTACCGTCGGGTGCGAATCCGTAAACCAGGCCGCCGAATTCCCGGTCCCATCCTTTTTTCATTGCCCCGTCATAAAGGAGTGCTGCGCGCTCTGTCAGCCAGTCCAGAGGCCGATCCTCGTTTAGCTGCAACAGAAGCTTCGCCCACTCCACCTGATGACCGGGCTGGAAACCCCACGGTTTAAAACGGTCATCGGGCTTGTGGCGATGATACTCGAAGTCCGGCGTCCAGTCGGCATCGTAATGTTCCCAAATGAGACCACTGTTGAGATCCGCCAACGTAACAGCAAACTTCCGCGCGAGCGTCTGGGCACGGTCCAGATAGCGATCCGCAGCGGTCGCTCTCCACGCTTCCAAAAATGCTTCACACAGATGCATATTGGCGTTCTGCCCCCGATAAGGGCTCAGATGCTCTAATGAAGAATCGCGCTCATCCGCGTACGCCTTTCCGGCCGGGTCCCAGAAGTGCGTTTCCAGAATTTCCCAAACCTCTTCAATCAGCGGTTCGGCTTCCTCAACGCCGGCCCGGACCGCACTTGCAGCGGCCAGAATGACAAAGGCATGTCCGTAAGCCATCGCCCGCCCGTCGCTGATGGTTCCATCGCGCAACTCCCAGGCAAAGTGCCCTTCCGGCCGCCGGTGATTTTGTTCAAGGAACATCAGACCATGCCGCACCCAGTCCCGATAATGAGGGGTCCCATAGAGGCGATGGGCGGTCGCATAATTGAACACAAACCGAGTCGAACTCACGATATGACGATGCCCTGGATCGTAAATGGTTCCGTCATCGCGAAATGCATGAAAAAAACCGCCGGCCCGATCGACCACACGGTCTTCGTAAAACGCAAGGATCGAGCGAATATGCGCGTTCAGAAAGTGAGGATCGTCAAAGGACGGATTCCGACTGTTCATTCCAGCCTCGCATCGGCGGCGCGCGATGACTTGGGAGAAACACCCGCTACAAAGTCGTCGATAAGCCTGATCACGTCATTCTCACGGCTGTGGTGCAGAGCGTGCCCCGCCCCCTCCAGTTCCACCTGCTGTGCATGCGGAAGACGCCCGGCCAACCGATCCGCATGATTCCAGGCCGGCACAATCGTATCCTTCTCTCCCGTCACGAGCAAAAGAGGCGCCTTGATCCGGTCATAAAGGCGCTCCTGAGTTTCAAGAAAGCCGCTGAGATTGCGGACATCTTCCGCACTGGCCTGAAAGGCGCCCGGCCGCACCGCAAGGATGGCGCCGGTTCGTTCAAGATACCTTTTCGGCGGCGTTTCCGGCGAAAACACATTCATTACGGCGGAATTAAGCAACAGCTGACCGGCCGGGAACACGATTGTGGAGCTGAAAACCTTCCCAATGACAGGGATACCGGCAACTTTGACCGACCAGGCAACTCCAGTCGTCCAAGAATGCGCCGCTCCGGCCAGAAGAACAGCACCGGACACATCCTGCTGATAGTCCAGGAGGTAAGCCAAAACCACGGACCCGGCCCACGAATGGCCAACGATCACAGGCTGCTCGACGCCAATTTTCTGCAGCGCTTCCCGTATGATCGCCGCCTGCTTCGCAGGGCTCAGCCAAGCGTCCGAATTCCTCTCGCTATAGCCATAACCGGGCCGATCAAAGGCAATGACACGACGGGTCTTGGAAAGTTCAGGGAGTATACTGGCGTGAAAATCTCTCAAGGAAGCACTTGCACCATGCAGGAGCACGATCGGCCGCCCCTCCCCCACATCAACATAATGAAGACGCCCGCTGGCCACATCAACGAATTTGCCAAGCGGTGGAAAAGCATTTTCGACACGCCAGGTCGCAATACCTGTATAGATGCCGAGGCCCGCCAAAAGCACGCCCACGCCAAACAAGCCCTTTAGCGCCAACGACATGTCCAATCCTCCGAGCAACTCAGCCAATCCTCATCTTTCTGGTCTGACTACGGACATGACGTGCTTTCGGTTCGCTCAGATGGACGATCACAGTGATCAGCTTCACATCGGCCATCGCCCAATCGCCTTCAACATACTTACGAAATCTACACTATTAAATTGCACCGGATCAGCTATTGCTGGAGCACACCGTCAACTTTGTTCTTTGAGGATATGATTTCATGAACACTCCGCCAATATTTGATGGCCACAACGATGTTCTGACCCGGCTTTACGAGGCAGGCGGCCTGACCGAAACGCAGGGGTTTCTCGACGGACAAGACGGTCATATCGATGTGCCAAAAGCAAAAGCCGGCGGCCTGGCGGGCGGGTTCTTTGCCGTTTGGATTCCGGTCGTTGAAGATATCGACGCGGTCCTTGAGGCGATGGCGGCACCGCCTTATGATCTGCCGCTGCCCGATCCGGTTCCGCAGACCGACGCGCTGACCGTTGCAATGGCACAGGTCGCGATCCTCAATCGGCTGGAGCAGTTGGGCGCTGTTCGAATCTGCACAAAGGTCGATGAGATCGAAGGCTGTCTGGCATCGGGAGAACGGCTGGCCGCCATCCTTCATATGGAAGGGGCCGAAGCGATCGACCCGGACTTTCATGCGCTCGATGTCCTTTGGCGCGCCGGTCTGCGGTCAATCGGTCCGGTCTGGAGCAGACCGACAATCTATGGCGAGGGCGTGCCATTCCGTTTTCCCTCCGGTCCCGATGTTGGAGGTAGACTGACGGATGACGGCAAGCGCTTTGTGAAAAAATGCAATGAACTGGGTCTTTTGATCGATTTGTCGCATCTGAACGAAGCCGGCTTTTGGGACGTCGCCGAGCTCAGTGACGCACCGCTGGTGGCAACGCATTCAAACGCACATGCGCTGTGTCCGCACGTTCGCAACCTGACCGACAGGCAGCTTCAGGCAATCGCAGAGAGTGACGGCATGATCGGACTGAATTTCGCGCCTGCCTTCCTGCGCGAAGACGGCAAGATGGATCCTGACGTTCCGCTCTCTCAGATGATCAGACACCTGGATCATCTTATCGGCATTGTCGGTGAAGACCGCGTCGGCTTCGGTTCGGATTTTGACGGCGCGACTGTGCCGAATGATCTGGCCGATGCGAACGGCTTGCCGGTCATACGGCAAGCAATGGCCGATAACGGATATTCCGATACGCTGATTGAGAAAATCTGTTATCGGAACTGGATGCGCGTCTTGAGAAAGACCTGGAAGTGAACGGACTGATTTAGACGTTGATGATCATGTAAGGATCTGAAAAGAAGAATTCCTCAAGATTATCTCCGTCTCCAAATCGATCTACAATGACAAAATCCGTTTCCCGATCCAGCGGTGTCAAAACGGCATGCCAAGTATTGGCATAGTAGTTTACGCCCTGTCCCGGCTGCGTTAGCAGTGCCAAAGGTTCGCCCGGCTTGTCATCATCATCCGGGGCCACAACAACAAGGAAAGATCTGGGTGACAGCGGAATAAACGCCTGACTGCCAAGAGGATGCCGCTCCATCATTTCAAGTCGCAACGGCAGCTGATATGGCCTGGCTCTTCCTAGCGAGATAATCGGATGAGCGCCGTTTCCGATCGCATCTGCTTTTGCGAGATAATGGTACCGATCGCACATGCCGTTGTTGATGGTGAATTCCGGCGGTCGATCAAAATCAATTAGCTCTCCAAACGGCGCAAACGCTTTTGCAGTCATAGGTCTTATCGGGATACTTCGCACCGTGATCAGCCCTGGCTTTGTCTGTTCGATACCGGATCGAGGGGGTCGCGGTTCCAGTTCTTGTAGATCAGATAGCGCGCATTCGTCTTGCCGATCGCGCCGAACCACTGGGCACAGAACGGCCCCATCCAGATCACATCGCCTTTCTCAACGGAGTACCAACTGCCATCCAGCCGGTAAACGCCACCGCCATCCAGCATCAGCAAACCGTGTTCCATGAAATGGGTTTCGACATAGGCAAGTGAAGCGCCAGGTTCGAATTCCATGGTGTTGAATTCAAAATCGTAGCGCTCGTCCTCCGGCATCAGCTTCTTCAACTGCAGGCTCTCATCGCCCTTGAGCGGACCGCTTGTGATAGCGAGCGTGCTGCCGACAATGATCTGCGGCTGGTCCCGATGCCCGGGCAGGTCCCCATAGGTGCGTTCGAGCACGACAATCCGCGCATGACTTTGCGCGGAAATTTCATGATCTGTTCCGGCAGGCAGAAACGCATATCCCTCGGCTTTCAGTTCATGTGTCTGCCCGTCCGCCTTGAGCACCACCTGTCCATCCAGCACGAAAAAGAAGCGTTCGGTTCCCTCGACATAAGACGGGCGGCCCATGCTGCTGTCCGATAATGTGGCAAAGTACTCGCTGAAAGCAGCCCCCATCTGCGGGGAGATGACGACAACAATCTCGGTATTTTTCCAGTTGGGAAGCGTTGTCGGCTCAAAGCTGTCTGGAGACATCAGCGCATGTCTGTCTCTGATCGATGATCGTGTTTCCCCTAATTTCTGTCTCAAGAGCTCAACCTCTTCGTGCGACTTGCCTTTTCGCGACACAATAGGACAGGGCCGGACATGATGCCAGCGCGTTCACGTTATTTTGCCAACCGGAGACGGAAGCCTTTTTCCATCATGGCAATCACCGCAAGCTGATAAAAAATACCCGCAACGAGCACCGGTCCCCAGGTGCCGTCTCCGGCTTCGGCCAACCAGTAGGCCTTGTGAGCAAGGAAAGGCGGAAAGAGGGTGCAGAGCCACTGGTAGGGCTCCGGAACAAACCAGCCGCCAAGGATAATCCAGCCGGAAATCGCGACGAATTTCGCCATCGCAAATCCCTGCACCTTGTTTTCAGCCGCAATCGCATAAAACAGAACCACGACCGGCGCAAACAGACTGGCCCCCGCAGCGATCATCACCAGTTGCCAAAATGAAACCGGTGCCTGATCCATGATCAGGATCATCACAACCGAAAGCCCCCAGGCGACGACTGTCGGAACGAACAGACGAACCGCCACGAACGTCGTGAACGGAACCGGTGTGACCCGAATGGCCTCCAACGTATGTCCGTCCTTTTCATCCAGGAAGACGAACCCGAAGATCGCGCCGGACAGAAGGCTGCTTTGAAGAAGTCCGATAAAGCTGACCAACAGCGGAAAATAGTCAGACAGCCGGGTTTGCACCGTTTCCCCAGGCAGAAGACCGGCTTCGGCCAGATAGGTATCGGCCCAGGGCAGCAAAAAGCGCATCAGGACGGCGATGAACAGGCCCATTGCAGCCATCATCACCAGAAATCTGTCGCGCCGGATCAGCCGCAAATCATTGAGGACAAACCGGCCAAGTAACGCGATGGCTGAACCGGAAGATGCACTCTCGGCCATGATTTTACTCCGCGGATCCGACGATATGCCGCTTGAAGGACGCATTGGCCCACAAGGACAGAGCGATCAGCAATACTGTCGTATATCCCAGCGCGTAGATCCACTCCCACACGGTCAGGGGGTAGTAGGCCCCCCAGAGAATCATAGCCGGTGCGCCGGTGGGGATCGCCAGCAGTGCCGGATGAGAGAAGATGCCCAGAAAGTAGAAAAACGGCACCTGTAAGAGCGTTGCGATGAAGCTGAGCGGAACGAGAAAGTCGGTGATTGACCGGAAGCGGACCACCAGAACGACCCCGATCAGCGTGTAGAGCGCGCCCATGGCCCAGGTCGCAAGTATCAGCAAAGGAATATTCGGAACGCTCGCACCGGACCCCAGAATCAGCATCGCACCGCCGATGATGATCACTGTTTCCACAGTCGCAATGAGGGTAAGTGTCACAACCTTGGATCCCAGATATTCCCATGATCTGACGGGCGATACGGTCAGCGCCCGCACTGTTCCCTCATCCTTTTCAAAGATAATCATCGCGCCGACATAAAGCAGCGTCGACCCTCCGGCGATCAAAATCAGGGTCGCAGCCGCGACAACAGGCATCTGATCAGGTCGTGCAAGATAAGCCATCGCGACGGCCAGAATCGCCGAGACGATGATGCCGGTCGCATAGAGATTGTTGCGGACCTGAACCTGAAAGTCGGTTCTGATGCTGGCACTGACCCGGCTCATGGCGTCAGCTCGCTGCCGGTCACCTTGATGAAAATCCGGTCCAGAGTGGCCTCCTCGGAGTGCAGCGTCTCAATCCGGTTCTGCCCCTTGATCAACTTAAGAAAGTCGATGTTTTCGCCAAGCCCGTCGAGCGGAAACTCCCCGATCGCAAGGTCATCGGTTTTGGTGCGGTATTCGACTCGAACGACCCGCCGGCCATGCTGTTTCTTCAGCACCGACGGCGTCTCTATCGCCGCCAGTTCGCCGTCATTGATAAATGCCACACGGTCGCACAGATCGTCGGCCAGTTGCATGTTGTGCGTGGTGACAAAGACCGTCGTCCCCTCCGCGCGCACATCGAGGATCAACCGCCTGATCCGGTCGGCATTGACCGGATCAAGTCCGCTTGTCGGCTCGTCCAGAAACAGAATTTTGGGCCGATGAAGAAGGCTTCGGGCAACATTCAGCCGGATCTTCATACCCTTGGAAAAACGGGCGACCCGTTCGTCAGCCTGATCGGCAAGCCCCACCCGGCCAAGAACGTCCATGGGGTCGAGGGTCTTGCCGTTATAGAGTGAGCGGAAATAGGACAGGTTCTCAAGCGCAGACAGCTTCAGGTAATGGTTCGGCAATTCGAAAGAAACACCGATATTCTCGAAGTAATCCTGTCCCCAGGACTGGATCTCCTTTCCCATGACCCGGGCGCTGCCTCGATAACCGCTTAAGAGCCGGATAAGAATGTTCTGGGTCGTCGACTTTCCCGCGCCTGAAGGGCCGAGAAATCCGAATATCTCGCCTTTTTCGATCTCGAAATTCAAATCCCTCAGGGTGGGCGACGCAGCGCCGGGATAAGTGAACGCAAGATTGTCAACGCTGATCAATGGCAGCCCTTCCCGCTTAAAAGAGTCCGACCAGTCAGGCCATAACAATATGGTGTTGTTTAGGGTGTGGACACATTTTGCGGCTACAGGGCAAATATCGTTTTCGCCGTTTCACCGCTTGCCAAACCGGCCTTCCACTTTTCTTCAAGCGCCAGCCTGGCCTCTGCGGGTTTGATCCATGTCTGAAGCTCGTCAGCGGCCAGTGCCACAAGCCCGTCATCGTCCCCGATGATCAGATCGCCCGGGTTAACCTGGCAGTTTCCGACCGAAACAGCCTCGTTGACGGCGCCCAATTGCGCGCCCTCCGGCCCTTTGGGGTTGATTGACCGGCAGTAAACCGGAAAGTCCGGCCATCCGGCCAGTGTCGCAACATCGCGGATCGCCCCATCGCAGATCACGCCGGCACAGCCGATCGAGCGCAGATGACCGCCCAGAACATCACCAATCATAGCGTTGCCGCCAAAGCCATGCGCAGCAATGACAAGCACATCGCCTTTTTTTATCAGGTCCAGCGAATGAAGCACTGCCCCAAAGTCCGGTGGTTCGCATCGAACGGTGACAGCGCGACCGAACAGAAGCGGCTGTGTTCCAGCCGGTCTTAACGGGCGGATCGCCGGATCGATTTGCCGGATATCGCCTGACAAATCGACCGCCACAGCAACAGGCACCTTGCGCCAGCGATCAAGGTTCTGCTGCGACACATCCAGTTGCGGTGTCTGATTGATTGCTACCGTCATTCGATCACTTCCCGGAATTCCGTTTGTGTTTTGCTAAAGTGTATCCCGTAAAGGCTGAGTCACTTTCACGATTGGGATACGCGTGAAATGCCCTAGGCTCAGGACCCATTGATTTCATCCATTCTGCGAGAGCAGATTTTGTTTTTGACAAGGCGGAAAGGCGCAGGAAACCGTCCGGTTTTCAAGTCTTTCCAACGCAGTCAGGAACAAAATCTGCTCTCGCAGAATGGATGAAATCAATGGGTCCTGAGCCTAAAGCACTTTATGCCGCTTTCCAGCGAACAGGCAGGCGTTCCGGCCCGCGAACTGACAATCCCCGTTTGTAGACAACCGTCTCTTCGGCCAACTCAAAGTCGCTGAACCTTTGCAGCAACGTTGAGAAAATCACTTTCATATTCAGCCGCGCAAGATGATTGCCAAGGCACAGATGCGGTCCCCTTCCGAACGCCAGATGCCGGTTGGGCGTCCGGTCGATCCGGAATGTATCCGGCTGTTCAAATTGCGCCGGGTCGCGATTGGCCGCGCCATAAAGCAACCCGAAGGTTGTGCCGGTCGGATATCGCTTTCCATGTACAACCGTTTCCCTGGTCGCGTGCCGGTGAAAGAATGGCAGCGGCGATTCAAACCGGAACATCTCCTGGATCGCATCGGGAAGAAGTCCGGGATCCTTTCTGAGCCGCCGCATCACTTCGGGGTTCTTCAAAAGCGTGTGCATACCGCTGCCCAGAACATCGATGGTCGAGCCGTGACCGGCCATCAGAATCAGCATGCAGGTGGAGATGAACTCATCATCCGAATACTGACCGGCCTGTTTCTGTTCGATCATCTCTGAGATAAGATCGTCTTTTGGCCGTTTCTCCCTCTCAGTCTTCAAATCAACCAGATAGTGATAAAAGTCCCGCGTCGCCGTCTCGGCAATTGTCTTCTTCTCATCGCTTCGATCAACGTCAAAGAACTGGACCACCTGCTCCGACCAGAGGCGCAATTGCGAGCAGTCGGCAGCCGGTGCACCCAGAAACTGACCGATGACATAGCCCGGAATGTGTGCGGCAAAATCGCCGGTAAAGTCAATCACTTCGCGGTCAGACAGCGCGTCGAGCAGATCGTCGGCAAAGGCTTGCACCATCGGCTCAAGCGCTTCGACCGATCGGCCGGTAAAGGCCCCGAAAACCTGTTTTCTGAGCCGGCGATGAATGTCGCCGTCGCTGTCCAGGAGACTGAATTGCACAACGCGCTCGTGATACGGCATGTCATGCCAGTTATTCAGCCTCTGCCTCTTTGCCAGGTCCGCCGGCGAACTGATTCCCACCAGCGACCGCACCATCGTTGGATCGGTCGCAACTGCACTGACATCGTCATAACGCGACAGCATCCACATATCCTGATCTTCAGAATAGAGGATCTCACCGTGATCGCGCAGAGCCGCATAAACGGGATATGGGTCGGCGGCAAACGCCTCCGAAAGCGGGTCAAACCCCAGATCCGCCAATGATGTCATGACCCCTGCCCTGTTTGTCCGGCGGTGCCGACATTTACAGTCACACGCCTTTTCCGATCTCCTGCAAGTTTCACACCTATTCGTTCAAAATCGCAAATTGAATTTGCGTTGACGCGACACCGGACCACACGCCGCTCTCGCCGGATCGTGATCAAACATGAGTTGCACGTGTAAAACCAAAAAAGGCAGGCTGCGGCCAGTCATTTTCGAAATCTGGAGACCAATCGACCATGCGTTTGAGAAACCTTACCGGCCTTTTTGCGGCCCTTGCCGCCGCACTTGCGATTTCACTGACCAGCCTCCCCGCTCATGCGGCCAGCGGAACCTTCAAGGGGATCAACAATCACGTTGCGTCGGGCAAGGTATCCGTCGAAAAGCGCGGCAACGGTTATGTCATCATCCTGGCGGACTCCTTCAGCTTCGACGGCGCACCGGATCCGCGCATCGCCTTTGGAAAAAACGGAAAATTCGCCGCCAAAACCGACTTCAAACCGCTGAAATCGAACAACGGTGCCCAGGAGTATCCGGTCCCTGCATCGATCGATGTGTCGCAATTCAATGAAGTGCACATCTGGTGCCGCAAGTTCTCCGTCGGGCTTGCCATTGCCAGACTGAAATAGGCAGCGGGATCAGCCCGCGTTCACCGGAATGCCCGGCATGCAGGGCCCGGCCGATAACATTACCGGTCGGGCCATCTTTATTTTTGGAGTCCAGGCTCCGGACCCGCGACCTTGTCTAAACGTCTGCAAAAAATCTATTGTTGTCGGCTCGATGCAACAGTCCGGTGCGCTCTATGATCACCACAATCGCCTTCGATGCAGACGACACGCTCTGGGAAAACGAGCACTTTTTTAAGCTGACCGAAGCAAAATTCGCCGAGCTGCTCAGCGACTACGCAGAGAAAGACCATCTACTGGAACGTCTCCTGACGGCCGAGCGCCGGAACCTGAAGATATTCGGCTACGGCATCAAGGGTTTCATGCTGTCCATGATCGAAACGGCCATCGAGGTCACCGACAAGCGGGTCCCGGCCGCGGTGATCGAGACCATTTTGCAAACCGGGCGGGCCATGCTCGAACACCCTGTTCATTTACTGCCGCATGTGAAGGAAATCCTTCCTGAACTCGCCAAATCGTATCGCCTGCTCCTCATCACCAAGGGTGACCTGTTCGATCAGGAACGCAAGATCGCGCTGTCCGGGCTGGCCGACCTGTTTGCCGCCATTGAGATTGTCAGCGAAAAAGAGGCCTCTACCTATCGGCGGATTTTCGAAATCCACACTGAGGCCCCGGGCAAGACTGTGATGGTGGGCAATTCCCTCCGCTCGGACATTATCCCCGCACTGGATGCCGGAGGCTGGGGCGTTTTCATCCCCCACGATTTAAACTGGGCCATGGAACATGCCAGAGTACCGGAGAATCACGCACGCTTTCGCCGGATCGACACGCTTGCGGCTTTGCCGCCTCTTATCGGCACCCTTCGCTGACGGGCATCCTGCCTTGACCGGCTTGTGAAAAAGTCCCAAAGATCCGAGCAGTTCCAACGATCCGCACAGGGCGTACCGATGCTGCTGCATGAAGACAGGCTTTTTCCATCAGAACCAACCGCCCGGGCGATCGCCCGCCGGCTCTACGCGTCCGTCAAGGACCTGCCGATCATCAGCCCGCATGGCCACACGGACCCGGCCTGGTATGCGCTGAATGAACCGTTTCCGGACCCCGCGCAACTCTTTGTCGTTCCGGATCATTACGTGTTTCGGATGCTTTACAGTCAGGGTGTGCCGCTTGAAAGACTGGGCGTTCCGGCAAAGGACGGGACAGAAGTCGAAACGGACGGGCGCATAATCTGGAGGCTTTTTGCCGAAAACTTTCACCTGTTTCGCGGAACACCGACGCGGATGTGGCTCGACCACGCCTTTTCAACGCTGTTCGGCTTCGAAGAACGGCTCTCTGCCGACAATGCAGATCAGTACTACGATGTCATCAGCAAGCACTTGAGCAGCGGCGCGTTCCGGCCAAGAGCGTTGTTCGAGCGTTTCAACATCGAACTTATTGCCACGACCGAAGGCCCGCTGGACAGTCTGAATCACCATCGGACCATTCGGGACAGCGGTTGGTCCGGCCGTGTGATCACTGCCTACAGGCCCGATAGTGTTGTCGATCCGGATCAACCGGACTTTGCAGACAATCTCGACGCCTTGTCGGCGCTCACCGGTGAAGATTGCCGGAGCTGGGACGGTTATCTTGCCGCCCATCGCGCACGCCGGGCATTCTTCAAGGAGATGGGTGCCACGTCGACGGATCACGGCCACCCGACTGCGGCGACGGCCAACCTTGTGGACGAAGACAAGCGAACGCTGTTTGCCAGAGTGGTGAAGGGTACATTCAGTCCGGCGGACGCGGAGTTGTTCCGGGCGCAGATGTTAACCGAAATGGCTGAAATGAGCCTCACAGACGGCCTTGTTATGCAGATCCATGCCGGATCGCATCGCAATCACAACCGGTCGCTTTTTGACCGGTTCGGAGCGGACAAAGGCGCTGATATCCCGACCCCGACCAACTATGTCGAAGCTCTGAAACCGCTGCTGTCAAAATTCGGCAATGAGCAAGATCTTCGCATCATTCTGTTTACGCTCGACGAGACTGCTTATGCCCGGGAACTGGCACCGCTCGCCGGACATTATCCATGTCTGTTTCTCGGTCCCGCATGGTGGTTTTACGACAGCCCGGACGGCATGCGGCGCTACCGGGACCTGGTTACAGAAACGGCCGGTTTCTACAACACAGTCGGCTTCAACGACGACACCCGTGCGTTCCCGTCGATCCCGGCACGGCACGACATGGCCCGCCGCATCGACTGTGCTTTTCTGGCCGAGCGTGTCGTTGCCCACAGGCTGGATGAAGATGAGGCCGATGAGCTGGCTCGGGAACTCGCCTATGAATTGGCAAAACGGGCATACGGGCTTTAGGCTGTGGTGACAACCAATGCCGAGAACAATTGGTAGGCTGTAGAAGCAGCGTGTACAACCTGCATCGGTCTGTTCCACACCGGGCCGGGCCGACACAACCGTCCTGTCAACGGAGATCAAAAGTGAAAACTCAAAGACGCCAGATCCTCAAGGGAGCAGCCGCCCTGACCGCCGCCTCAGCAATCACCCCTGCGGGAACCGCTTTTGCCGCTGTTACCGGCTCCGATTTCGACGAGCATGTCGCCCGTATCCGAAATACGTTGGTGCAGCATTTATCTGCCGGAGGCTACACCCAGATCGATGCTGCTCCTCTTGTCACCGAAAACCATGATTTTAATGGTGGCCTTCGATATGATGCCGACGCGGTTCCGGCCGCTGACGGACAGTTTCTGATTCAGCCCAGCGCGCGCGTCGCGGATATTTCCGAGAAGAACCGGCATGACGTATTGCCAATGTTCCACATTGTGCGATTTGACCGGCAGGCAAATCATTCGATCGCGGATAGTTTGAAAGAAGGGTTGA
Organism: Stappiaceae bacterium; assembly: GCA_965275915.1. Classification (GTDB taxonomy): domain Bacteria; phylum Pseudomonadota; class Alphaproteobacteria; order Rhizobiales; family Stappiaceae; genus JBDWFY01. The sequence continues at coordinate 869,997 of CBDHYI010000008.1, read as the reverse complement.
ATACGCTTACGGGACCGCTGGAACTTGACGCAGAACGCCTGGCATTTGTCAGTGTGCCCGCTTTCGAAGAGTATCGGTCTGTTCTGGAGGAAAACGGTATAGATTGGGCGAAGCAGGTTTACATCAGAGACGATCAGGAAGCCCGCAGCGCAAAAGACGGATCCGGTTACTTTCAAAACCCCGGAGATAAGAACGCACCGGTGCTCCTGACCGCGGGCACTCATTATTGCCTTGACGATACCCGCCCGGACGGAAAATTCTCTCATCCGGTTCCTTCCAGTATGACGGAAATCGGTGAACTGGTTCTGGAACCTGAAACCTCCGAGGCAGCGGGCTTTGGGCTGGAACGGCTCGCCTACGCACAAACAGGCTCCATACCGTCCTGGGAGGATCGGTTGGTCGATCTTTTGTCCGAAATTGACGCGGCGAGCGCGGGCGATGCCGCTCCGCCTGCAAAAGCGTTATACGAAAACGGCTGATCTGACCGAGGCAAACGCTCGCGAGAAGGAATTGAAGTTCCTCTTAGGGTATGAACCCTCTTTCGGGGACTTTAATTCCTTAAACCACCCCAGGTTGAGAGCTCATATATATTTAAAATTGCAGATGCCGATTGGCCCCGCTAACGCGTTGCAAGTTCTTGAAAACTGAATGACTTTCCGCGAATTTTTACCTTGTGTCCAGACCAATCGGCTCATACCTTTTTTGAAACTTTTCTGGACCCACACCCTCGGAGGGCGAGAATGCGGGAAGGACTTTTCGGCGGGAAGAGCGTCTGGTGGCTGCTTGGCGCCCTAAGCGGCGTTATGGGCCTGATTGTCCTTGACGAAACAGTCGTGGGAACCGCCCTCCCCACCATCCGCAACGATCTGGCTATGAGTGCCGTGGGCAGTCACTGGGTCGTTAACGCCTATCTCCTGACATTTACCTGCTGTGTCGCCGCGGCGGGCCGCCTCAGCGACAGACTCGGTCATAAGCGTGTTTTTCTGCTTGGCGCCGCTTTTTTCGCAGTCGCCTCATTGGGCGCGGGCCTGACGCCGAACGGTGCTGGATTGATCGTCGCGCGCGGTATCCAGGGAATTGGATCAGCACTGCTGTTTCCGACATCGATCGCCATGATCACAGCCAGTTTTCCACCTGAACAACGGGGCAAGGCGTTCGGTATCCAGACGACCGTTGGCGCGATTTTCATGTCCAGCGGACCGCTTGTGGGCGGGCTGTTTTCCGAGATTGTCACCTGGCGCGCGGTCTTTCTGATCAACGTTCCCATTGTGGCCGCCATTGCCTTTCTCATTGTCGTGCTGTGGCAGGACCCGCAAGTCGACATAGAAAAAGAGGCAAAGGCTCCTCCTTTCGATTTCAAGGGCTTTGTCACGCTTTTCTTTGGTTTGATCGCACTGACAATGTTCCTGATGCAGGGAGCGGACTGGGGCTGGTTCAATCCGCTTTCACTGATGCTTCTGGTTGCCGGTCTTGGCCTTCTCGTCGGTTTTTACATTTACGAGGTCTACAGCAACGACCCGCTGATCGAATTGGACCTCCTGTCCATCCGCCCGTTCACCGGCGGCGTCTTGTCTTTTTTCGTCTTCCAATTCAACAAGATCGTGATCTTCGTCTTCGCCGCGATGTATCTTCAGGAGAAGGTCGGACTTTCGCCGATCAATTCCGGCCTGCTTGTGATGGTCGGCATTCTTCCCACGCTCGCAACCTCGCTTGTTGCGGGCAAAATTACCGACGAATATGGATCGCGACCGCCCCTTTTGCTCGGTTTCGGCCTGAACGGCCTGTCTGTCCTCCTGTTTGCGCTTCTGAGTTTCTTTGAGACATTCTGGGCGTTCCTGCCGCTGATCCTCTGGGGTGCGACACTTCCCTTCTGTGCAGTTCCGGCCCGCCGGGCGCTGATGAGCGCGGTGCCGAAATCGAAACTGGGTCAGGCCAGCGGTGTTAATCTCACGATCCAGATGGTCGGCGGAACCATCGGCGTTGCTGTTTGCGGCAGCGTGATCGCCGCAACGGGCGCCTACTGGGCAAGCTTCCTGCTGACCGCACTTCTAATCCTTGCCTCTCTCTGGGTTATCCACGTGATGATCGAACCGGAACACGTTTCCGCCTGATGAAAAAATATCCCGAAGAAACGGATTTTGCGTGTCAGGACGGTTGATATTTAAATCGATTTAGTTTTATCGTTCCGCAGCATCCCGTCGGTCCGCTGCGGCACGGTCCCTCAGTCCCGTGCCCCGGAAGGCCTTCATAGCAACGCCATTTTTAAAAGTTTAAGTCCATGACTGCGAAAAACCGTTTTCTGGGTATCGGCGAATGCATGGTCGAGTTGTCTGGCGCGGGCGACGGCTTGCTCAGACAATCCTTTGCCGGCGACGTGTTCAATACGCTTTGGTACGCCCGGGCAATGGCGGAGAAAGAATGGACCGTTGCATTCCACACCGCCGTTGGCACTGATCCGATGTCGGACCAGATGCTGTCATTCATAGGAATGGCGGGCATTGACTGCGAATCGATTTCAAGAATCGCCGACAGGCGGCCCGGCCTTTACATGATCCATCTTGATGACGGCGAGCGGAGTTTTTCCTACTGGCGGGAAACATCCGCTGCCCGCCTGCTGGCACGGGACAGACCTGCGCTGAAGCGGGCCATCGACGGGGCCTCGCTGATCTATTTCTCCGGCATAACATTGGCAATCCTGCCGCCGGACGACACCGGGTTTCTCCTGTCTTGCCTTGCCTCCGCCAGAGATGCCGGGAACATCGTCGCGTTTGATCCCAACATCCGCCCCATTCTTTGGGCTTCGCCCGGACACATGCAGGACGCCATCCAGCACGCGGCCAACCATGCAACGATTGTTCTGCCGAGCTTTGACGACGAAGCAGCTGCTTTCGGCGATCCGTCACCGCAGGCGACGCTCAAACGCTACGGCCAAAATCCCGAGACGCTTGTCGTTCTGAAAAACGGCCCCGCCAGCGTTCTGATCGGACACAAAGGGACCGCCACCGACTATCCGACGAACGCTGTCAAAAGCCCCGTCGATACAACCGGTGCGGGTGATTCCTTCAACGGTGCCTTTCTGGCATGTTTTGCGCAAAATGGTGACATCGCTGCGTCCGTCAAAGCTGCGCAAACATGCGCAGCAACAGTTATCCGCAATCCCGGCGCGCTTGTTGCGCAGGACCTTTTCAAGGCGGTTCGATAACCCTGCGGCAGTGTAATTCGTCCGCTGGATCAGGGGATTGACCGGGATGCGGCTTATCAAAAAAACAATTGCCGCTGCGGCAATCTGAATCCGGTTGATAATGTCGCAAATATGGGTCCACACTCTAAAGTTGGACGTTGCAATTCTACCCTCCTTCTGCCACCTTTGCACCTAATTCGCATCGTACGAGGGAATCAATAAATACTCCCGGTTGCGGTGAGTGAAAGAACGATCACAGTTGCAAAAACAGTCATATTTGGAAGATCTCCGGCAGAGAACCGTTTCTCCGCCAAGGTCACTTTATATGCTCATGCACTGTCGTTCGTTTCTGCGATTGGCGGTGAAACCGAAATTTCAGTCATTGAGTGCGCCAATGAAAAAGCTCCGTTTATCTTCATTTAAAAATTGCCTGCTGAACTCGGCCGCCGGAAGCGCCGGCGTCTGTGCGCTTGCAGTCAGCCTGTCGGTCATACCGAGTGGACCCGCCTTCGCCCAGAGTTTTGTGGTGCCGGATGGTGCTGTCGAAAGGGCGAAGACAATGAACAATGACGGCGATACCGGCCTGATTGAACTTGGAGGGGCGATCAACGTAAGCGGACTTGTTTCAACCGCAGTCGCGATGAATGGCAACAATCAGATACTTACAAATGCCGGAGATATTATTGGAGCCGGATTTCTTACAATCGGCGTTGACTCAACCGGGTCCAATGCAACCATTAGCAATAGTGGCACGATTGATGCAGGCGCCGTCGGAGATTCACGCGGAATTCGCTCGACGGGCGCCAATGTGTCAATCGACAACACCGGTTTCATCATTACTCGTGGAAACAACGCAATCGCCATCCTTTCTGGAGGCGTCGATGCGCTGATTGTCAATCAAAACGCAGTTACCACTTTGGGTGTTGGTTCCCATGGCATTCAATCGACGTCCACGGGGCTTCGTGCGAATATCATTAACCTTGGAACAATCAGGACAGGCGGGCAGACTGCTCACGGCATTGAGTCAAATGGGGCTTCAAGCTCGATAAAAAACGCGGGCGCTATCGAGACAGGTGCCATTAATGCCCATGGAGTCGAGTCCACCGGCGATTCAAGCACGATAGTCAATACAAACAGCATCGATACCGCAGGCATCAATGCTCACGGGGTACAATCAACCGGTGTGTCGAGCACAGTAAACAACAGCGGAACGATCAACACCGTCGGTGGAGAGGCGCATGGCATAACCGTTGCCGGCAGCTCAAGTTGGATTGTGAATTACGGTGCTTTGAACACCGCGGGTTTACAAGCCCACGGAATCGAACTTACGAGCAACGCAGCGGGCAGCACGATCATAAATAACGGTGTCATCAGAACATTCGGCTTGGAGGCCCACGGGGCCGAATCTCTCGGATTCAATGCAATTATTTACAACAACGGGTCGATCATCGCATTGGGGTTCGACGCAAAAGCTATTTCCGCCCTTGGCGATAACGGCCGCGTTTTCAACTCCGGTTACGTAAAGTCGAATGATATCGCCATTCTGCTGGGAGGGGACGACAGCATTCTGACCCTGCAGCCGGGTTCGGTGATTGAAGGCGGCATCGAGTTTTTGGGGAACCTGCCAAGCCTGGCTCTGGTTGTCGAAAACGGTTTGTCGATCAACAAAACGCTGACAGGTGCTTTGCCCGGAACCATCAATCCCAACGGAGCACCGATGGCTACCCGCGGCCTGCAAGTCGCCGTTGTCGATCCGACCAATCTGTCGACCCAGGATGAGCAGCTTGCCGACCTGACCGGCGGGATTTCTTCGGCGCTGGAAAATCGGCTGTCAGGTGTGCGGAACGGTGCGGCCGCTGCCGTGACCACCAGCGGGGCAGTCGATGGTGCGCAGTCCGATCCCGGCCATCCGTTCTGGACCGAGGGCTTCGGGTCCTACCGGCAGCAGGACGCCAGTTCGCCTGCGGTTGAGACCGATCAGTGGGTCGGCGGGTTCGTGATCGGGGCGGATGATCTTCTCAGGGACGATCTCAGGGCCGGGTTCTTCGGCGGTGCGGCCTGGGGCGGGGTTGAGGCGGAGTTCAACTCACAGGAAACGGACAGCCGGAGCTTCTTTGTCGGTTCCTATGCCTCTCTGCTGCGGGCGGGTCTGATCTTCGATGTTGCCCTGACGGCGGGGTATTCGGAGTTTGAACAGGAACGCTCCGTTGCCAACAACGTGGCTGCAGGCGGACTTGAAACGGCGACAGCCGATTTCAGCGGCTGGTTTGTGTCGCCTGAACTGACCGTCACCAAACCGGCAGTCCTTATGGGCCGGCGGCTGGAAGGCAGCCTGTCCCTCCGCTATGCGGGCCTGTTTCTGGATGGTTATACCGAAAGCGGCACCACCGCACCGCTGACCGTCGATGACCGGGATGTTCACATCGGTGTTGCCCGGCTTCAGGTGGCTGCGCCTTACGAAACTGTGTTTGCCGACGGCTCCGCTTTCCGCTACCGCGTCAAGGCCGGTATCGAGGCGCGGACAAACTTTGGCGGCGAGACCATCGACGGTGCCCTGCTTGGCCAGAATATCAGCTTCAATCCCGGCGGCGATGACGACACATTCGGCGGCTATGCCGGTCTTTCGGGCGAGTATGACACCGGCAGTGGATTTGTGCTGACAGCCGGCACCGAGGGACTGATCGACACGGTCGGTTCCTACCAGCTCTCGGGCCGGGCGGGCGTGAGTTTCCGGTTCTGAATGTCCAGCTGGAAGATACGCAAAAGCTTCGATCAAAATATAATGTCCAAATCCACATCTCGTTTACTAAAACTTAAAAAAACGCAGGTGACGCGCTTCAGGCATCAGATATCTTAAGTAATTATACGTCGTGAATTGAGATCATGCCCTGATTGAATCAGCGGGGCGAAAATGGATCTTCTGTTTAGTTTCGACGGCCGCATAGGACGATTGAAATATTGGCTGGGCGGACTCGTGCAAGCAATATTACTCTTTATTGCTGTCATCGCCATGTTAGGCTTCTTATCATTTAACGGTCTTGCAACGGTCTACAGTCTGACGGCCACCGGCTGGATGGCACTGGTTGCGGTCTGGTTGTTTGGCGTCTGGACCCACGCTGCGCTTGTGGTGAAACGCTATCATGATCTCGATAAAAGCGGCTGGTGGTTTTTAATGCTGCTGGTTCCGTTCATCGGACCAATCTGGGTGATTGTCGAGTGCGGTTTTTTCCCGGGCAAGCAAGGCATGAACAGCTACGGTCTGCCTCCGGGCAGCGGCTGGGGCAAGTCCGTCGACGAGGAAATCGAAGCTCTGCGCCGCCAGAACCAGGCGGAACAGGAAGCCGGCACCTTTTCAACCTCAATCCGCGCAGCGCGAAAACTGCGGGAAGCTCAAGGTGCCCGGGCTGTACGTCCGGCTCCTGCCGGCTTCGGTCGGCGCGGCCTTCAAACCTGATCGGGTCAACCGGCCTGTTGCGGGCTGTAAATACCGATCGGCTCGGACAGCCCTCTCAGGGCCTGTTCGCCCAGGCGATCAAGCGGCACGGTCAAAAGATCGGCGACCGGCTGCGTCAAAAGAATTGACCGGTCAAGGGTTTTGGTCAGTCCCTCAATGCGGCTGGTTGCGTTCACGGCCCGGCCGATAACCGTGAAATCAAGCCGCGCCGGTGCGCCCACGTTTCCAAAGAATATTTCGCCCTCGTGAAGCGCGATGCCGGTTCGCAACGGCCGCCAACCGTCAATGCCGGGAAGAGATGCCGGATCAGTATTAAACTCAGAGACAGCGCTCTCCGCCGCCTGAGCCGCCGCCAGGGCTGCACCGGCCGCAATTGCCGGGGTTTCAAACGACGTGTAGGGGAAAACGGCCAACAGTCCGTCACCAATGAACTTCAGCACTTCACCGTCATGCTCGATAACAGCTCCTGCCAGCCGCTCAAAATAAGCATTCAGCAAGGCAATCATCGCAGGACCGTCCAGCCTGTCGGTCAGATCAGTAAAGCCCCTCAGATCCGACACCCAGATGATTGCCCGGATCGGCGCACCGGTCCCCCGTTTTATGGAGCCTTTCAGAACCTGCTCACCTGCCGCCGATCCCAGATAGATATTGACCAGATTGGCAGAAATGCGTACAGCGATATGGCGCTGGACATGCACGGCAAGCAGCTTGAGGAGGCGCTCGATTGCCGCGAACTGACCGTCCGTGAATCCGCCGGGCTGCCGGGTCGCAATCGTCGCGGCATTGTGATAGTCGCCACCGGTATGCAGTGGCATCGCGCAATATTCGGTGATTCCCTGCCCGGCCAACTCGTTCAACAGCGGAGCACGGTTTTTGTCCGGCGTGCCGGCAAGTTTTTCATGAACAGTGCGGCCGAATTCAAGAACCTGGAACAGGGGGTTTTTGCGGTAAGAATCGCTGTCGTTCGATGCCTGTTCGACTTTGACCTCGTCGCACAGGCCATCGGCAGCGTTCCGGTTCCAGGCAAAGCCGAGAATTTCCGGGTGAAGGGTCCCAACATGTACACTGGCACGGTCCAGGGGAAGGCCGGCCGCGACCAGGCGCCAGACGAATTGCTCAAACAGAAGCAGAAGGTCATCTTCTCCGAGAGCCTCGCTCAAAAGCCAGGCTTCGATATCCGCATACGTGTGACCTTCAGGAACAATCGTCAGATCACCTTTGGAGCGCCTTAACAGCAAAACAAAGGGCGCATAGTTTCGCGGCGCAGAATCAAGTGTTTTTTTGCGGGGCATGGAGTCCTCTTCCGTCAGGACTCATAACTGTTGTTGTGATGGCTGATGTCCACAGGCCGATCCGTATTCTACTCAAATTCACCCACGGGTCCGCAGATCCACACCGCTGCTATTTGCCCCTCATGCAACAGCTTGGCGTTACAGAAGAGACTGTCCGTGTCGTTATATCCGGACTGTTTGTTCTGTTCCTGCGCCGTGAGCAAATTCACGATGTTTGTCATGCATGCGTCCCGACCGGCCCCGGGATCACAGATATTCCGGCCGAAAAACCGGCGCCACTGCGAAAGCTCCTGCTCAAACAGTGCTTTGTCGAAGTCCCGCATGTCCTGAATGTAACGGTTCGTCGGCGGTTCTTCCCAATGACCGGCAATCGTTTTTCGCAGATATTTCGCAGTTTCTCTTCTGATCTCAGCGCTGTCGCCCTGAAGGCGGTAGTAGCGGTAAAAAACCGAAGACAGAATATGATTGTCCGTGTCAAACAAGCAATATGCCTTGTTCAGCTCCAGAAAATCGCGAACATACCTCTGAAAATCCTGCTCCTGATCCGCACCGGTCGGCTCAAAACCCACCAGCGCCAGCACGTACCGGTTCAGAACATTTTCCTCCTGGATCGAGGCGGAGGACAGATAAAGTTGGGCAACTGACCGGTGCTTCCGTTCAGCATCCTCTTCTGCCAGATTTCCAAGAGAATTTATGTATTCCATATAGGCCGCGATGGCGGCGCCGGATGTGCCGTGTTGTCTTAAGGCCGCAATAACCGGCACTGGATCCCCCTCCCCCGCATCCACAATCTTCTGAAGAGCCGGCAATGCAATCGGCACCGGGCATTCGTCAGCGTGGCTGCCACCGGCAAGGCACATAAACAGGGCGATGGAGAGTCCAAACATTCGATACATGGGAATTGTGGTCCGGAAGAGGATAAAATGTTCGAATGACACATTCTGAACGTGACAGGGCCCTATTAAAGTCATAAAGAAACAGCGGTCAACAACTGTCGATTCTTACGCGAGCGCACAGCGCGCGATTGCGACCAGTGCGCGAACCATCAGAACTGCTAAGCCGACCTGTCTTATGCGCCGCTTCATTACCCTCCTGAGCTCTCTTCTTCTGATTATCGGTGCACTCGCGCTGATCTTTTCGCTCAGCGCTTACCTGTACAATCAACATGCGCACTATCAGTCCGATCTTCGCGGCTGGCCGCCCGCAGAGTTCTTCACCAAAGCCGTGCCCTGGCAACCGGCGAACCCGAAACAGGTTCGGATTCTCTCAATTGACGGTGGTGCCATGCACGGGCTTTCATCGCTGGAGGTCCTGAAGGAAATGGAAAAGGAGGCCGGGCGTCCGGTTTCCGAACTGTTCGACTTTGTTGCAGGAACATCCACCGGCGCAATCATCGGCACCGCCCTGCTGGTGCCTGGAGAGGCCGGGAAACCGAAATACACAGTCGATGAGGTTATCAGCGCTTACAAAGATCTGGGGCGTGACATCTTTTCGGCACCGGCCTACCACAAAATCCTGACGCTGGACGGCGTCCTTGGTCCGATGATGATGAACCACACCCGGATCATTGTTTCTCATGAAATGTTTTCCGAAAAAAAACTCGGGGACCTGCTGAAGCCGGCCATGGTGCCGGCCTTTTCGCAAAAGCGATCCGGATTGCAGGTCTTCTTGAATCGCCGTGAACCGGATGCGACCGTGTTTTTGGCTCCGCTGATTGCAGCCGCCCCAAGCGTACCGGCCGTATTCCCGGCGGTAGAGCTGAGCGGCTTCAATGAACATGCAGGACTTTACAGTGATGCGGCGCTGGTTTTGAACAGTCCCGCTCAAATAGCCTTTCTGCATGCGCTGGAACGAAGCCCCGACGCAGAATTCGTGGTCGTACCGCTCGGTACGGAAACGTTCGACGATGTTTCAGCAAGCAGCAATATCAGTCGCTGTCTCACCTTGCTGATAGCGGGCAACAATTTGCTCTCGACTGTAAACACACGTCCGGGCATTGTGATGGGGGTTGTTCATTCAAACCTCCTGAGGGTGATGGGGTCGCACCAATCAGTCTCATACGGTTAAAGCGAATGAACAACCTTCTTAGAAACCACACCTAGGGGTCTCCTAGACGCTATTGACGTTTTATCCTGTTCGGTAAACCACATGCGAATTTTGTCAAGATTTCTGAATTATGCTCTGATCGCGCTCAGCCTGACCGGACTGATTTTTGCCCTAACGGCTTACACTTATAATCAATTTGCGCATTATCAGTCGCGACTTGAGGCCTGGCCGCCTGCAGAGTTTTTTCAAAAACCCATACCCTGGGAACCGGATAATCCGAATGTCGTCAGGATTTTGACAATTGATGGCGGCGCTCTGCACGGTCTCGCATCGCTTGAAATCTTGAAAGGACTGGAACTGGAGACCGGAAAACCCATTTCGGAGTTGTTTGATTTCGTCGCGGGCACATCAACAGGCGCGATCATCACAACAGCGATTTTGTTACCTGACGACAAGGGCAAACCCAAATATTCTGTCGACGATGTTATTGGACTCTACGAGAACCTCTCCCGCCAGATTATTGACGTCCCCTTCTACCATACCGTCCTCACCCTGGACGGTCTGCTTGGCCCGAGGCTTTTTAATCACACCAGATTTATCACCGCCGAAAATATCTATGGGAACAAGAAATTCGGTGATCTTCTGCGGCCGGCGCTGATCCCGGTGTTTTCTCAGAATCGGAATGCTATCCAGCTGTTTTACAACGTGCTTGAGCCGGACGCGAATCTCTTCATAGGCCCGCTCGTGTCGGCGGCAACCAGCGCGCCCACCTTTTTTCCTACTGTTCAGTTGGCGGGTTTCAACGATCATGCCGGCATTTATGCAGACGGGGGTCTTATTCTGAACAATCCATCCCTGGTCGCTTATTTGAGGGCTGTCGAAAAAAGTCAGGATGCGGAATTTGTGGTCGTCTCCGTCGGCGGCAAGGCTGTGGTAGACGTGACCGCGGCGGAAAGCGTCGGAGGTGGACTTCTCGTCTGGCTCCACCCAATTTTTTCAATGGTTTTCAGAGGACAAGCAGACATTTACACAGACTCGCTTTCCGTACTTGAAAACCTGGCCTCGCCGACATCGCTCAAGTCATACAGACTGGAGCCGCAGCTTCCGCCTGGGTCGGGAGCATTCGACCCCTCACCGGAAAACATCAAACGAATTTCCAAATCCGGTACTGACTATGTAAAAAACAACAAGGCGACCTTTGCCGAACTCGCGAAACTGCTGACACGGGATAAAAAGGATCAATCCTCCGGCGCCGCAGAAAACTGATTTTGATCGAGTTGCATCCGCAGCAGGTTTGTTACCGGGCGCAAACCGGCAGCTGAATTTTCCGTAAGCCCCTTCATATTGCGTCGACAATTGCGTGTCACACCCTATTTCAGAGCGTGTTAACACATCGCTCTGATCATCCGGCCCAAAGGCAGAATACTGCTTGAGCCAACCAGGGAGTGGGACAATGAACGAAATGAGCCCAATTCGCCGCAAGACGGCAAAGGATTTTCCGCAGGAACTGCTCGATCTTTATGACTATTACGCGCATGGAAAAATCACCAAGCGCGAATTTCTCGAAGGAGCAGCCAAATTTACCGTCGCCGGTGTTACCGCTGCTGCACTCCTTAGAGAGCTTTCACCGAACTATGCCCTTGCCCAGCAGGTCGCCCCGGACGATGCTTCGATCACCACCAGCCGGATCACCTACCCGTCTCCCAACGGTCACGATGAGGTCAACGCCTATCTGGCGCGTCCGGCAGGCGAAGATGGCAAATTACCCGCGGTTCTTGTGATTCATGAGAACCGGGGCCTCAATCCCTACATCGAGGACGTTACACGTCGCCTTGCCAAAGCCGGATTCATGGCAATGGCTCCGGACGGTCTGACAACGCTCGGGGGATATCCGGGTAACGACGATGAAGGCCGGGAGATGCAGAGACAAGTTGACCGCGAAAAACTGCTCAACGACTTTTTCGCCGGCTTCGAATATCTGCTTGCGCGGGACGACGGCACAGGCAAAGTCGGTGCGGTCGGATTCTGTTATGGCGGCGGCGTTGTCAACGCGATTGCCGTTGCTTATCCTGAACTGGCTGCCGGTGTGCCGTTCTATGGCCGTCAACCGGACCCCGCAGATGTCGCTTCGATCGAAGCACCCATGCTGATCCAACTGGCAGAACTTGACGAACGGATCAACGCCGGCTGGCCGGCCTACGAGGAAGCGCTCAAGGCCGCGGGTAAGGATTACACCGCATACATATATCCCGGAGTCAATCACGGTTTCCACAACGACACGACACCGCGCTTTGATGCTGAAGCAGCCAAGCTGGCGGAAGACCGTACGATCGCATTCTTCAAGGAACATCTGGGCTGATCAAACGCAACAGATTTTGTTCATCCAAACGGCGGCAGTCTCCACTGCCGCCGTTTTCCTTGCCGGGGTAGAATTCGTCCGATTGGCTCAGTCCCAACCGGGAAGCACGGCAAGTCAACACTTGCGAAGATCGCCTTGCGGTCCGTTGTGTTTGCCCACCTGATCGGGCAAGAACTGTTTTTTCCGATCAGGCCGACATCGCGACTGGAACAGTTTCGAGTTGATTGACCGCGGTCCGACGGCAATCGATATCCGCACACCATTTTTATGCCCCGTCAAATGGTACAAGCCAAACACAACACGTTCTGGGCATTGCCTTCCCGTTCCTTCCATGGAACAAACCTGACATCCGCGCCTGACAGCGATCCAACAGCGAGCCTGAGATGACCGACCAAATTGAACCCAAAACAGTGCTTTGTTTCGGTGATTCCCAAACCTGGGGCTTCGATCCCCGTCACGGTGCCGAGACTGTTCGGTACCCCTTCCGGGATCGTTGGACTCGACGCCTCGCAGCCAAGCTGGGTCCCGGCTATCACATTGTTGAGGAAGGTCTGAATGGCCGGACAACCGTTTTTGATGACCCGGCAATGGGCGACCGAAGCGGCCTCGCCGCCCTGCCCTTCATTCTTGCCAGCCACATGCCCGTTGATCTTCTGATCATTATGCTGGGATCAAATGATGTCAAAACACGCTTTAATCTCAGCGGTTATGAAATTGCCCGCTGTCTGGGACGTTTGCTGGATTATGCTAAAAAATCCGAATGCGGACCGGACTTTGGCGCACCGCGAATGCTGATTATGGTTCCCCCGCCCATGGGCGGTCTGGAAGGCACCTGGCTTGAGACGCTGTTCGAAGCTGACGGCGGTCATGCGAAAATAGAAACGCTCCGCCAGACCTATCCGGAAATCGCCGCCCTTCATGGCGCCCACTGCTTTGACACGCACACGGTCGTTGAGCCGGGCAAAATTGACGGCGTGCATCTCGACCCGGATGCGCTTGACCCTCTGGCGGAAGCGCTTACCCAGGTTGTGAAGAGGCTGTGTGACGACAGGTCATGAGACGCAAAAAACGCGGTAAACTTTTGATCTACCGCGTTTTTCTATAAGTCTCATCCGCGAATTCTTTCCCAGCGACGGTACGACCGGTCAAGGTCCTCAAGAAGCTGGTGTTCGTCATAAGTCAGGACGTCCTGCCGTTCCACCAGGGGGCGGATCCGATTGCGCAGTGCGTTCATGCGATTGTTTGCAAGTTTCTTCAACATGATTCCATTCCTCACTCGTTGTGCTCTCACCTCGTGAAAACACTCGTTAAGCTGCCTGGACCGTAATCACGTCGCTTGGATGTGTCGGATTAACGGACTGCGGTCCGGTAACGTTCCAAAAAACTCTGCATGTAATCTAATCTCGTTTTCTATGGTCTATATTTGTGTATTCACTCGAATATTTACAAATTAACTTGATGTCATATTTTTTTTAGAAAATCTTAATGTATTCACCTGGTCGATACTGACGTCTTCCGTTCCGAAAAACGATAAAACGTGAAACGCGGTAAATCCCATGATCTACCGCGTCTCAACAAGCCGTCATCCGCTGACCCTGGCCCATCGCCAGTACGACCGGTTAAGTTGCTCAAGCCGCTGGCGCTGTCGACCGTTCAATGTGTCTTCATGCTTCACGATGGACCGGATCTCGTCACTGATCGATTCCATCCGGGAATTTGCGAATTTCTTCAACATGATCTTGTCCCTCAAGCAGAGAGCGTCCTCCACGCAGGGCAAATCCCTGCATGCTGTGAAAACTGCTCTTAGTTAACTAAATTGGACCGCGATCCAATCAGCCGGAAAAGCTCGGTTAATCGGACCGTGTTCCTGTGACATTCCGAAATTCTTAACAAGCTTTCCTGGTATGCTTGTTACAGTGTATATTTGAGATTGAACGTAAAATTATTCAAGTTAACTTTAGGACATGTTTCGCGCTTGGTTGTATCTGCGTAATATCAGTCCAGGTTGAGGACTCGCTCTATTTCAGCGGAATGTTCCTGGCATCTGCTTTTCCGGCCTGATAGATGCCGGACAGCTCATTATAAGTCCGCCGGATCCGACTGAGACGGTCGGTAAATCCGGTCCTCGCCGGTTCATCGCAACCATCGACGAGATCAATCAGCGAATAAGCTGACCAATAGTCGTTTTTGCGCGCATATCCGCCCGGTTCGTGTTTGAAAACCTGCTTTAGGATGTTCAGATCGTGACCGATCGAAAATGCGTCGCAGGACTCCTCGTGGCTGAAGAAATAGTGGTAGTTGTCATAGCCGCCCCATGCGATGGCCGAAGCGCACAATGTGCAGGGCTCATGGGTGCTCAGGAAAATCGTGTCTTTGGGATCGACCCGCTTGCTTTCGTCCGCATTCACCATCTCATAATAGCTGTTGATGGCGCTGATTTCACCGTGCCAGAGAGGGTTTTCGGTTTCCCGGTTGGTTGCCGCGAGGATGGTTGAAAGGTCCGACTTTTTCAACAAGGCGGCCCCGAAGATTTTGTTGCCGTTTTTCACCCCTTCCCTGGTCAGCGGAATGATATCCGTCTCTATAACTTCGATCAGGCGATGGATCAGGTTCAGATCGGGACTGACCATTTGCCCGGGCCGAAGTGGCGCCGGTGTTTTGGAGGCGGTTTTGCGATGGCGGTTCTGACCGGATCTTTCTGGCATTCAAAATCCTCTATGGCTGTTGGTCTGCTGGACGCGTTTGGTTTAGGCTTGCCTTTCAACACCCAATACCATCCGGCAGGGTATCAACCCAAAGACTTTCAAGGGAGGACAGTGATGGATAAGCACTTTGAGGTGATGGCGAAAAACGGCGCCAACTTTGAACCTCTGTCTCCCTTGTCGTTTCTGCGCCGGACCGCTGACATATTTCCCGCCCGCCCGGCCGTGAAATATGGCGAAAGACACTACGATTGGGCGGAATTTTATTGCAGGGTCAGACGCCTCGCATCTGCCCTGCAAAAACACGGGATCGGAAAAGGCGACACGGTTTCCGTATTAGCCGCAAATACGCCGGAGATGATTGAGGCGCATTTCGGGGTTCCAATGGCCGGAGCGGTGTTGAACACGATTAACATTCGGCTTGAGCCCGAAACTGTGGCGCATATTCTGACCGACGGTGATGCGCAGGTGCTGATCGTGGATACAGCTTTTTCCTCCGTAGCCCAAGAGGCGCTGAAGACGGTCCCGCAAACCCCGTTGATCATTGATATTGACGATCCTGCCGGACCGGGCGGTGATCGCATCGGCCGGTTCGATTATGAATCTTTTCTTGAGGAAGGCGATCCCGATTTCAACTGGAGAGAGCCGACCGATGAGTGGCAGGCGCTTGCCCTGAACTACACTTCAGGCACCTCCGGCCGCCCCAAGGGCGTCGTTTATCATCACCGGGGGGCTTATCTCATGAGCTTTGGAACCGTCGCGGCCTGGGAATTGCCGCAGCATCCGGTTTATCTTTACACCGTTCCGATGTTCCACTGCAACGGCTGGGGTCATGCGTGGACGATGGCGCTTCTGGCCGGAACCATAATCTGTGTCCGGGCCGTATCGGCGGAGGCGATTTTTCAGGCAATAGACGAACACAAGGTGACCCATTTTGGCGGAGCGCCAATCGTTCTGTCGATGCTGATTGACGCACCTGAAAGCGTTCGCAGGGAATTCAGCCACCCGATCAAGGTGCTCACCGCCGGTGCGCCGCCGCCTGCCGCCGTTCTTGAGAAAACCCGCGAAATGGGGTTCGACGTGATGCAGGTTTATGGTCTGACCGAAACGTTCGGTCATGTCACACAGGCGCTCTGGCGCGAGGACTGGGCCGATCTTGACTTTCCCGCACAAGCAGAGCTTCAAAGCCGACAGGGCGTTGCCTTTCCAATGACGGAAGGTGCGCAGGTCATCGACCGGACAACCGGCGAACCGGTGCCGCGGGATGGAAAAACCCAAGGCGAGATAGCCATTCGCGGCAATACGGTGATGAAGGGATATTACAAAGACCCCGATGCCACTGAGAAGGCCTTTGTCGACGGCTGGTTTCGTACCGGCGATGCTGCGGTCTGGCATGAAAACGGTTATATTCAGATCACCGATCGGCTTAAGGACGTTATCATTTCAGGGGGAGAAAACATCTCCTCGGTCGAGGTTGAAGGTGTCCTTTATCGTCATCCTTCGGTGGCGATGGCAGCGGTGGTGGCAAAGCCGGACAACAAGTGGGGTGAAGTCCCTTGCGCTTTCGTCGAACTTAAGACTGACCAAACAGTCTCAGAGGATGACCTGATAGACTTTTGCCGCACCCAGCTGGCAGGCTTCAAACGCCCGAAAAAAGTCGTGTTTGGCGAATTGCCCAAAACCGCCACCGGCAAAATCCAAAAATTTGTTCTAAGAGAACAGGCGAAGGATCTCTAGAAGGTCGGGTCATATATCCGGAGGATGGAGGACGGAGCTGGATTTCAGTCAGCCGGAAGAGGCTCGGAAGCTGGAAAGATAAGACCGGTGAAACCGCGTATAGCCGTTTTCGGTCACTTTCAGGTCGGACCGGACGAGTGTGTGCAATTCAGGCAGTCTGTGGAACGGAACGCCTGGATAGGCATGATGCTCGGCATGATAGGGCATGTTCCAGGCCAACCAGCGCACAAGGGAGTTTGTAAACGTGGTCCGTGAGTTTTCGAACATATTGCTGACAAACGCGCACCGGCCGTGCTCAGCCAGAAGATAAAGCCGGAGGAACGGCTGTCCCAGCACCGCCGGAATCACCCAGACATACAGCGGCAAAAGTGATCCCGAAGCGAAACAAGCCAGAGCAACGGCAGCGTAAGCCAGCAGCATGACACGTGCCTCGCGGCGAATATCACCCCGGGCGGAAGCCGGGACAAAATCATCACGGCACAGCCCACGCGCATTGCATGTCAAAGTCGCTATCTGGCTTTTCCAGGCCGGCACCCCCGTTATGTGAACCAGATAGTCCGAACGGGTTTCCGGCTTGGCGAGGGCAAGCTCCGGATCATTGTCAGGATCCTGGGTGTGTCTGTGGTGGGCGAAATGAAAATAGCGAAACCATGCCGGCGGCAGCAGGATCAAAAAACCGCACAGTGCGGCCGCAGCGTCATTCATCCAGTTTGAGCGAAACGCCGTACGATGGATGCATTCGTGCAGAAGCGTAAACAGAAAGATGATCAGGATGCC
This sequence comes from Stappiaceae bacterium, assembly GCA_965275915.1. Lineage (GTDB taxonomy): Bacteria > Pseudomonadota > Alphaproteobacteria > Rhizobiales > Stappiaceae > JBDWFY01. The sequence continues at coordinate 852,449 of CBDHYI010000008.1, read as the reverse complement.
CTGAAGAAGCATCAAAACGGGCCAGAGCGGCACATCTGCCGCAATCAGCGTGCCAACGCACAGGATGGCACCTCCCTGCAGCGCAAAACGAAAAAGAGCCGGCCCGTTTCTCTTCTCAATCAGGTGCTTGCGCTGTTGCTCCGGCAAGCTTGCGATAATGCGCTTGTGAACCATGATATTTCCGGCACCTGCCACACAATTGGACCACCGATAGATACGACATCGGTTGTCCGTTGTCATGGCCTGCCGCGCTGAGAGAGACAGCGGGCACGACCCTGTCCCTATCCAGGTTGCCATAAAGCCAAACAATTTGTGTCTGACAGTCAAACAGCGCCGGCTGGCGGAACGTTTTTGCAACGGCCTTGTTATATGGACGTCATGCGCATCCGATACCCGAAGCTGAAAAAGCAGTCTGCCACCTCACCGCCCCCTTGCACCGCATATCAAGGAACGTTCCCATGACAAACCTGCCCGTTCTTGGCGCAGCACTGACGGTTGAAGAACTTGAAACCCACCGCGACTTCATACTGCACGGTCAGCGCGATCTTGAGCTTCAGTCCTTTTTTCAGGCAGTTGATCTTGAGGGCGACTGGCGGCCGAAAGCGGACCGCGCCAAAACACTTCTGGATGGGTACACCGGCCGGCTCGGCATTCACGGTCCCTTCTGGGGCTTCACCATAGACAGCCATGACCCTGCCGTGCGGGCCGTTGTTCAGAAACGGATGCACCAGGGCTTGGATGCGTGCGCCATTCTTGGCGCGGATCAAATGGTCATTCACAGCCCCTATACAACCTGGGACTTTAACAATCTGGACAACAGGGCCGGCTCTCGCGAGGACATGATCGAGCGCTGTCACTTGACGCTGAAAGAGGTTGTCGGACGGGCCGAAGATATGGGCTGTGTGCTGGTTATCGAGAATATAGAGGATAAAGACCCGGACAGCCGCGTCGTTTTGGCGGACAGCTTCAACTCTCCCAGCGTGGCGGTTTCCCTTGATACCGGCCACGCCCATTACGCTTATGGAACAACCGGCGCACCGCCTGTCGATTATTATGTCAAGGCAGCCGGCGACCGCCTTCAGCATGTTCATTTGCAGGACGCAGATGGATATGCGGACCGGCACTGGCGCCTCGGCGAGGGAACCATACGCTGGCACTCCGTATTTGAAGCACTCGGCAAGTTGACCAGCAATCCGCGCCTCATTATCGAAATCAAGGACAAATCAGAGATACCGGCGTCGGTTGCCTTTCTGGAAGGCCAGGGGCTTGCGCGGTAAACAGGAGCGCAAACCGCCAATCAGTCGTATAAGACAAAATCCATGAACAACCTCATGGGAAAGCACACCTAACCCTTGGTTTCCTGCCAACCGCGTTCGCAGACAACAGCCACGGCAAAACGGGCCGCACCGCCACTCCGTTTGATGACGTAGTGCGCGTCAATCACCTCGATCACCGACCCGTCCTTGCGCAGGCGGGCCACATTCCGTGCGTCCAGGATTGCCATTTCCCGATTGCATCGGCGAGCCACCACGGAGCCGACGGTTGAATGGCCGAAACCGTCCGCCTCCAGACCGGCAAATATCTTTTCAAGCAATGCGCTCAACGCGTCCGCATCGGGCAATGAGACGGTGGCATCGGGCAGGACGAAAACCGATGGATAGTCGAAGCAGGCCGTAATGGCTGACAAGTCCTTTTGGTTCCAGGCTTTCAGGTAAGTCGCAAACAGTTCCCGGGCTGCCTGATGCAGGTCCATTTCGCTCCTCCTCATAAACAACGCTGTCCTCAATATGGGATGGCAGCCTCCCGCTTCCACCATGGAGGGCGCCGCAAATGTATCGTTTTCCGGGGCCCCTCCCCCATACCGAAAAGTCTGGGGTGCGGCGCTTGTTTGATATAGATCAATGCTTGAGCGGGCTGCCTCCCGAAACTTCTGTCATTGATGGTCAGACGCGTTATGATCGCGGTGGGCCGACTGAAAGGCGGGGAGAGAGTGTGAGCCAGTCAGAAAACGCAAATATACCGCCGTACCGGTTGTTGCACGTTCACGCCGTTTCTTTTGAGGATGTCAGGGCAGCTCTGGCCGCCGGTTGGCACGATTTCACCCGCCGGCCGCTGATGAGCGCCTTTTTCGGGTGCGTCTACGCCTTTGGCGGCCTCTTCATTCTGATATCGCTTGTCTATTACGGCGAAGCCTGGATGATCATTCCCATCGCCATCGGATTTCCGCTGGTCGGTCCATTCATTGCCGCAAGCCTCTATGAGATGAGCCGCCGCCTGCACAGGGGCGAACCGTTCGGCTGGCTGGATATATTCGGCGTTGTCTTCAAAAGACGCGAACTGAGCTGGATGGCGTTCGTTGTCCTGTTCGTCTTCTGGATGTGGATATACCAGGTGCGGATTCTGCTTGCGGTTTTCCTCGGGTCCAGATCACTGAAATCGCTCGAGCATTTCTGGACGGTTATCACCACCACGAGCGACGGTTGGCTGTTTCTGGCCGTCGGTACCTGTGTCGGTGCCATTCTCTCAACAATCCTGTTTTCCTTGACCGTTATAGCCATGCCGTTGTTGCTTGATCGTGATATCGACTTCATCACAGCGATGGTGTTGAGCGTCAAAACCGTGCTGACCAGCCCGGTCGTCATGTTGTGTTGGGGCGCCCTGGTTGCCGCTTTGGTCATCTCGGCAATGATTCCGGCCTTTATGGGCCTGATCGTGGTTTTGCCGGTTCTCGGCCACGCCACCTGGCACCTTTACGAGCGCGCTATCGAGAAACTGCCGGAACCGGCGACGGGTATCAAATAGCGTGTAACCCCGGTCAGATCTGGACAAATTGTCATGTCGGCAAGGGATTGCAACATCCCCGAAAAGACCTAACTGTGGCAGGAGTTTATTTTTCCCCGGGGCGTATTTCAGCTCATGCCGCAGGATTCAAAAACGTGATCAGTCGCCGGACGTTTCTCAAAGGGATGGGCGCATTTTTTGCGGGTGGCGTCGCCTTCAGCGGCTATGCGTTCGGCGTCGAGCCGCTTCTACGGCTGCGAATACAGCCCTACCGGCTCAAACTTCCCGGTTGGCCGGTCGATCTGAAAGTCAGAATAGCAGCACTCGCCGATATCCATGCCTGCGAACCCTGGATGACAGCTGACCGCATCCGGCGGATCGCCGATCGCACCAATGCACTTGAACCGGACCTGATACTGCTTCTTGGCGATTACAGCAGCGGCCATCGTTTTGTCAGAAACAGAGTTGCGTCAAGCGACTGGTCGCAGGCACTTTCCGGATTGTCGGCTCCCCTGGGAGTTCATGCTGTTTTGGGGAACCACGACTGGTGGGATGACCTGGCCGCACAGAAGCGCGGACACGGTCCCGTTTACGGCCGGAAAGCGCTCGAAGATGTCGGGATCAGGGTCTATGAGAATGACGTGTCACGGATTGAGAAAGACGGAAGGGCCTTCTGGCTTGCCGGTCTGGGTGATCAACTCGCTTTTCCACGAAGCGGGAAAAGGGGCCGACCGGTCCGGCAGGGCGTTGACGACCTGCCCGGCACATTGAGAAAAATCACCGACGATTCCCCTGTCATCCTGATGGCGCATGAGCCGGATATTTTTCCCGATGTGCCCGATCGTGTGTCCCTCACCCTGTCAGGTCACACACACGGTGGACAATTCAGGCTCTTCGGCTATTCGCCGGTCGTGCCGTCCCGATTTAAAAACCGCTACGCGTACGGGCACATTGTTGAAAGGGCGTCCGACGCCGGTAACCGCCTGTCGTCCGCCGGCACCTCCAGGCCACGGCATCTTATTGTCTCAGGAGGTCTGGGCTGCTCCATGATCCCTGTCAGGTTTGGCGTTCCGCCGGAAATCGTTCTGATCGACATCGCTTGACGGGAAAACTCAGTCCTGTGAGGCTCCTAACCGGTTAACAATGTGGGCCCACTCCTGCTCAATTCCCGCTCCGGTTTGTGGTTCACCGGCCCGCCGGAACCAGTAGCCGGCATTGCCTGCATCCCCCTCGATCAGATGGGCCAGGGCATGAACCCAGTCGTAGGCCTTTGTTCCCTCGGCGCTCTGGCAGATTTCATGCGCGCGGTCCCATTCCGGCCCGACCGCAAAGCTGCCCTTCTTCAACCACCACAGTGCCCGAAGCGGTTCGCTCAGTGCGACGGACGGTTCGTTGACGTCAAAACGTCCCAATATCGGATGATCCATATTTATCTCCAAAAATCTCCATGAGTATCCTTTGGATCAGGCTTTCAGAGTCAACCCGACTCGATTTGCGTCCGCTTTCTTTCGGTGACATCCATGACCGCAAGAGAGCCAAGCCCGTAAACGGCAAAACCGAGCACCAGCGGGATGACCCCGCCCTGAAAGCTGGCACCGACAAACCATGCCAATGGCAGGGAAACAAAGGTCGTCACCGAACCGACAAAGGCGGCGCCCAACCCGGCCAGGTGACCAAGCGGTTCCATCGCCAGCGCGTTGATATTGCCGAAAATCATGCCCATGCAAAAGAAGGTGAGCATCATCCAGGTCATCAGCAGCCATAAGGGCGGCACCCCGTTCATCAAAAGAGCCGGGACCAGGAACAGGACCGACCCGGCCGTCACGCCGATCAGCGCACGGCGCGTCAAGGGCCGCATGCCAAGACGCATGACAAGGTTGGAGTTGATGATCGATCCTGCACCGATCGCCAGGGCCGCGGTTCCGAAATAAATCGCAAACAGGTCATGCACCCCGTACCCGACGGCGAATATCTGCTGAGCAGAACTGAGATACCCAAGAAAGGCTCCGAAAATAAGACCCGCAGCCAGTGTATACCCGACCGTTGCCGGATAGCGGCAGGCCTGAACCAACCCCGATCCGATGGTCTTCAAAGAAAAGGGTCGCCTCTCGGTCACCGGAAGCGTTTCAGGTTGGCGCAGGCCGAACCACAGACAGGCGACAAGAGACAAAAGAAACAGCAGCCCGAACGTGGCGCGCCAACCGAAGGATACGATCACTCCAAGCCCCACCGCGGGGGCAAGCGCCGGCACGAGAATAAAGACCGCCATGACGAACGACATGATGCGGGCCATGGGACGCCCTTCATAACAGTCCCGCACCAGCGCCAGCGTCACAACTCTGGGACCGGCCGCGCCCAGCCCCTGAAGAATACGGCCAACCAGCATTGTTGCCAGGTCCTGGGCAAACATCGACATCAGGCAGCCGAGGAAAAACAAAAGATATCCGGCATAAACGACCGGCTTACGTCCGAAGCTGTCCGACAAAGGGCCGGCAATAACCTGTCCGACTGAAAAACCGATAAACAGAAAAAGAACGATGAGCTGTGCATCGTTTGGGTCGCTGGCGCCCAGCTCCTGTCCGATAACATCAAGCCCCGGCAGCATAATGTCCGTGGACAGTGCCAGGATCGACACAATCATGGACAGGAGAATGACAAATTCCGTCCGCGGAAGCGGCTTGGAAGGAGGCTTCATATATTCCTTTTGTCGGAAGCTGAAGCGCCTGACAATGAATATTATTGCGCAGCAGACATTATTGCAGGAGCGCAAAGCCTGCCCGGCCGATCAGCCCATCAGCAGGGCCGGCGTGGTTCGCCGGTGCCTAAAACTTGATTGCCAGGCGCGCGTTACCCTGTGTCCCGAAGAAATCATCACCCACGGCGAGTTGGGCGCCAACTCCGAAAGTGGCGCGGTCAGTCAATTGGAAGTTGGCATCCATGCCCGCGTAACCGGCATGCCGATCCTCGTCGAAAAACGGCACGGCCGCGGTTTGTCCAATGATGGTGACATTGGCGCTGTCATCGCCGAGGGAGGTTCTGTAGAGATAACCGAGACGACCGGTGAATGTATGCACGCCAACCTGTTTTCGCGCAGCCAGTTCCAGATTGGCTTCACCGACACCGATGTTGCGGGAGTCAACCACCGCGTTGCCCGCCCCGGCGCCCGTCTCGGTATAGCCGTCAATCCACTGTGCGGCATATCGCAGACGCGCTGTGGGAGTCAGTGTCCATCCATAGGCTGTATCGAAATCCGTTCCCACCGAAATTTCAGGATTGATCCACCAGCTGTTATAATCCGCCTCGGCCTGCGAGACACCCGCCACGGCCAGATTGTTGTTTACAAGGCGCTCGTCGTTGTGAAAAAGGCCACCACCTGTCAGCGCGACATCGATAAAATGAGCATTGAAACGCTTGCGGCCGTAAAGGCCGGCGAAAAAACCATTTGCATCATTATCATATGAATTTGCGAAGGGGCTGTCCGCTTCAAGCGACGTTTCCAGATACCCGGCCGTCAAACCGAATTTGCTGTCGCCGGCGAACTCCCAGTCAACGCCGCCGGCAAGACCCCATTGGCCCAGATCGTAATCCAGCGTCGCCGATGTGCCGTCATATTCGCTGTATCCGCCAAGCGCTGCCAGCCAGACCGTAGGACCGGACAAAATGCCTGGAGCCGGGAAATCGTCGGCGGCAACACCGAAGTCTGCCGTTGCGACTGAAACACCCGGTCCCGCATCATCCTGCAACCGCTGGCGAACGGCGTTCGATATCAGTCCGGTGACATCGGCGAGCTGGTCGGTCGAGGCCTGAAACGCCGTCGGATCGTAGGTCGCGACCTGCTGCGTCGTCGAATTGTAAAAAACAGGAACCGGCCCGCTGAAATTCGGTGCCCCGCCTGCCATTGTTCCGGTGGAGAAATCCCAGAGGATCGAGTGAGAGGAGCCTGTTGTGATGTTTAGGGTAGATAGAGTACCCAAGTTGATTATGCCACCAATAAAAGATGGTGCACCAAGATTTAAAGTATTACCGGTTTCTCGAAGATCAATCGCATTCGCCTGAGCACTTATTATCATTCCAGTGTTTGTTAGAGTGCTGTTAATTCTTAGATTAATGCCGTCTGAGTTTGTCCCTAAAGCTCTGATTGTTCCTGTATTAACCACATTATTGCCGCCATCACCATTAACTCCATGAGCCATGTTGCCCGTTGTCACAATCGAACCGGAGTTAAGAACGGTGTTTAAGTCACCTAGTGCGATACCGTGCTGACCATTGGTGACAATGATGCTGCCAGAGTTGCTGATAGTATTGTTGTTAGCAGCGTCGATGCCTCTAAACCCAACACCTGAAACTGAAATAGAGCCGGTATTATTCACCGAACTGTTCTCAAATATGACTACGCCATTTCCATTGGTCGCAGCGAGTGCGCCATTGTTGATGATAGCGTTGTTGTTGCTGTTTGTGGTTTGGACTGCATTTGCCCCCACAACTGTAATCGACCCGGTGTCAGTAATGATCAGCGAGTCGTTGCCGTCAATTGCATTGCCACCGTTTGTCACAGTCACGGGCGTCGAAATCACGAAGTCGTCGGCAAGAACAGCGGGGGTGCCCAGGAACGTTCCGGCCAGCAAAAGCACGCTCCGGGAAATTGGAGAACGATAATTGATTTTGAGCATGATTAAGGGCCTACTCCGCAACGACAACATCGGATCCTGGTTGCGGCGTTGGCCCCAGATTCGCCGCCTAATGTGCGTATCAACAATGAGCTTCGTCCGTCAACGACCACAGATCATTAAACGCTCAACTGACGCAGCGGAATCAATAAAAATTCTTATATAATGGTAAACAGATATTTTCATTCTGGCGGCACTGTAACGGAATTGACACAGTATTGTGCATAACCGTGGCGTGTAGCGGCTCGGATCATCAGGCTGCATTGCGGAGCCCACTTCAAGTCCCATACCGAATAGAAGAGACGGACAAACCCTAAACCGGCAGCTCCGTTGTGTCCTTGATATCATCCATCACGAAACTGGCGGAGATATCGGCGATCGGCACCCGGCTGATCAACCGCTGATAAAACCTGTCATAATCCTTGACACTCGCCACACGCACTCGCAGCACATAGTCAAGCTCTCCGGTCATTCGGTGCGCGCCGACAATTTCGGACATATCACGAACCGCGCGATCGAATTTCTCCAGCCATTTGGGCTCATGTTCGTTGGTGCGGATCATGACGAACACTGATAATCCCAGGTCCACCATGTCCGGATCGATCAGCACCACCCGGCTGCGGATGATGCCCTTTTCCTCCATCTGCCTCACACGGCGCCAGCAGGCATTGCGGGACAGGTTGATCATTTCCGCCAGCACATCCACGCTGGTCGATGCGTCCTTTTGCAGAATCCGAAGGATTTTTCGGTCTATTCCATCAATTTTTTTACTCATTCTTGGACAATATCCCAAAATAGCTTCCAATTTAAGGAATTTTGGGACATCTCCTCACCGCCCCCGCGATAATCTGGATGAAACCTGAGGGGGATGTGGCATGGATACGACATCGCAAACCGCAAAAAGAAACGTTTTTCAGAGACTGTTTAAAGAGCATCCGGCCAGTGTCGGTGAAACCTATCTGGAACATATGGCCTTTGCAGCCACATTCGCAGCAACACTGTTTGGTGCTGCGATGGCAGCCTTCATCCATGCAATTATACCGGCATTGTTTGAAACCACCGCAAGTCGGATGATCCGCGATCTTTATCACCGAATTGAAAACCGCGGTAAAACCGAAGCCTGAGGTCCGACTGAAATGTGCCGGCTGGCGGCCTATGCCGGGCCTGATATCCCGCTTGAAAATATCATCATTGCACCCAGACATTCGCTGCTTGAGCAAAGCCACGGCGCAACTGAAGCGAAAATGGCCGTCAATGGCGACGGCTTCGGTATCGCTTGGTACGGCGACAAATCAGAACCCGGTCTTTATCGGGATGTCCTGCCGGCGTGGTCGGACGGCAACCTGATGAGCATATGCCGGATGGTGCGCTCGCCCCTTTTTCTTTCCCACATCCGCGCATCGACCGTCGGCGAGACGTCCCGGGCGAACTGTCACCCCTTCACCTACAAAAACTGGTCGTTCATGCATAACGGTCAGATCCCGCACTTCATGCGCATCCGCCGTTCTCTGGAAGCCACGCTTCCCGATACGCTTTATGATTTGCGCCGCGGAACGACAGATTCAGAACTTCTTTTCCTGCTGCTTCTTGCCAACGGACTGGAAACCGCACCGCGTGCCGCCTGCGAAAGCGTAATTTCGATGATCATCAACACTCAGACCGACAAGTCGCAGCCAAACCGGATGACATGCGTTTTGTCCGATGGCGATGCGATTTTCAGTTTCAGATATTCCTGCGACAACCGCAGCCCGACGCTTTATGTGTCCGGAACGCTGGACAATGGAGGGCGCGCGATTGCGTCGGAGCCTCTTGATGGCTGCCATAAAAACTGGTCACCGGTCCCCGAAAGCCGGTTCGTGCGCCTGTTTCAGGGACAGGTGACGACCGAAAGTCTTGCGGTTCCCACTCTCGTCTGAGACGAACACTGCCGTTGGCGCCTGATAAGATTTGTTTGTAATTAAATTCCATTGCTTTATTGATCGGTCGATTGTTTTTCAAGGAAACGGCTCCGGTCACACCGCATCTTAAGGAATCTCAATTGTCCGCGTCGAACGATCCTTTTGCGCACCATCCGGAATTGCGCGACAAGATTATTGATCCGGAAAAATCGTTTTTTCGCACCTTCAATCCGTCCGATTTCGACAAAGAAATGATCGCCCGCGGCGCACCGGAAAACTGGCGAAAAAGCGATGAGGAAATTGAACGGTCAAGACACGAGTTTCTCGCTGGCCATCAGAGCCGTGACCTCTGGGTCTTTGCCTACGGCTCTCTGATGTGGGATCCCGGGTTCAAATTCAACGATGTCCGCCACGCGCACACGGACAGTTATACGCGCCGTTTCTGTCTGCTTGATATGTTGGGTGGACGAGGATCCCGCAACGCTCCGGGGCTCATGGCCGCGCTGGATGAGGGGTCGGGCTGTGACGGCTTGATATTTCATATTTCAAGAGACGAGATAGCTGAAGAGACGCGGGTTATCTGGCGGCGCGAGATGCTGATCAGTTCCTATAAACCGCGTTTTATCAAGGTTACAACGGCAATCGGGATCATCGACGCGCTTGCGTTCATTGCCAATCACGATTCGGAGCGCATCTGCCCTGATCTGGACCGCGAGCAACAGGTAAAATACATCGCAACCGGCGCCGGTATATTAGGCACCAGTTTGGACTATCTGGAAACGCTGGTTCGAAATCTGCGGGCGCTGGGAATTGAAGACCGAGACATCTCATCACTGTTGCAAGACGCCCGGGCCTACTCCGCCGGTCAATAAATCACACGCTCCCGCGCGCCTGATTGGGAGCGGTGCAAAGAATACCGACGGTTTGAGAAGTGTGCGCGCCGCGGCAGATCCGCGTCGCGCGAAAGCAATCAGGCACTTTCAATCGTGCTGACCGCGGGCTTACCACTGCGCTCGTCAACGGCCGTTTCAAACATCACGACCTGGCCTTCACGGAGGCTGTTCATACCGCAACGCTCAAGCGCGGTCGCATGCACGAAAACGTCTTTGGATCCATCCTCGGGCTGAATGAAACCGTAACCCTTCTGCTCATTGTAAAATTTTACGGTGCCTTTAATCATTGTAGTGCCTTTCGCTCGCCACATCATTTGCGGCAGATTTAACAGGGTCGATTTTGAAAAGACTGATACGAGTGCGATCGTGTTAAACGAAGCGAAACAGGCCAGTTTTTCGACAAAGATCGATGACAGGTATTTAATGGGGGAACGCGAGAACTTCAACAGCTTCCGAATGGATTTCTCAACAAAAACAGTTTTTTCAAACCGGCCGCCGGGTGCAGGCCGGACGCACGTCCCCATATAGGCGGGTGTCTTTGTCACTCTGTTCAGCAAAAGATCGCCGGCCCGAGCCAAAACCGAGAGGACACCATGCGCGTCACCGACCGAACTTTCATCAGAAATTCATTATGACCGATCCAACGGTTGCGATCGCGCTTGGCGCCGGCGGTGCGCGCGGCATCGCCCATGTTCATGCGCTTGAGGCGCTGGATGATCTCGGCATTAAACCCATCGCCATCTCCGGAACCTCTATCGGGGCGATCATGGGGGCCGGCTACGCCTCCGGCATGACCGGCGGCGACATTCGTGCCTATGTCGATCAATTATTCAGCAATCGGCGTCAATTGCTGGGCCGGCTGTTCAAAATAAGGCCCGACAGCGTCCGTCAGTTTCTGGATGACGGCGGACTACGGCTTGGCGAAATCAATATTGAGCGCGTGCTGGACGTATTCCTTCCGCCGTCAATTCCCGACAGCTTTTCGGAATTGGCCATACCACTGCGGGTGGTCGCGACGGACTATTATGACAACAGCGCACGGTTCTTTTCAGATGGCCCCCTGCGTCCAACCCTGGCCGCATCAGCAGCCATGCCCGCGGTCTTTCTGCCCGTTATCATTGACGGCCGGGTTTTTATTGACGGCGGCACCACCAACCCCGCACCTTTCGACAATCTAGGGGAGCTTGCCGACATTGTCGTTGCGATTGATGTGTCCGGCAGCCCAAGAGGCACGCCGGGCAAGCGACCGGGGAAAATTGATGTTGTGTATGCTGCGAGCCAATTGATGCAGCAGTCTATCGTGCGGGCGAAAGCGGAAAGCCACCGTGTCGACATCTTGCTGCGCCCCAATGTCGAAGATTTTCGGGTTCTGGACTTCCTGAAGACCAGCCATGTGCTGGATCAATCGGCTCCACTGAAGGACGATCTGAAACGCGCGCTCACCGCAGCAATCGAAAGCCGGACCCGGGTGAAGAAATGAACCTGCCTTTCAAGAGCAAAAGACAACGGAGCGGTGTCTTCACTCAATCAGCATAGGATGCGTCGAAGAAGCGTTTCTCCAATTGCACCACGTCCCGAAACAGGGTCCGCACTTCTTCCCGCCGTTCAGAAGAAAGGTCCGGCCAGAGCGCATCGAGCTGCCCGCGCAGGTAGGCGACAACCTCCTCAAAATCCGGCCCCGCATGCAGAGTAATCCATTCAGAAAAGTAAAACGGCAAGTCCGGCTTTGGCGGATTGAACGGCGTCGCCCAGCTTAGGTAAATCCACTCGGCGACAATCAGAACGGCAATCATCTTTTCATAAGAGCCCGATCGGGCCGTTTCCTGCATCACGCGCTGAAAGTCAGCCGTAACGGGCCACAATTCCGGATCGCGCCAGTCATTGTCTTCAACGCCCAGCGCTTCGAAGGAACGCTGAAAATAAGTGTTTTCCGGCCCCGTGATTACCGCAAGAAATTGCGCCAGCGGCACCGAGTCGGCCAAGGTCGGCGCATGCGAGATGGCTGAGGCCGCCAACCGCACAAAGGCGTCGATAAAGGTGTAGTCCTGAATGAGATAACGGGCCATCTTATCCTGCGGCAGAGTTCCCGTCGCGAGTTCCCGGCAGAATGCGTGCGTTGCCGCTTGAGACCAGGTTTCTTCATTGAGCGATTTCAATTCAGCAGAAGCAGACACAGGCACCCTCACCCTGGCTCGGACCGACAGATGGCACTACCCTTATCACACAGCGCAACCAGTTAAAGTGGGCAGATCGACCAGCCTGACAGGACTCACTTGCGCCTGTTTCCGGGATGGATCTCATCCGGGCCCCAGATGGCCTGATAGGTACCGATTGTCCTGCCCCTTGCCTGCCATGTCACGGCCAACACAATCAGACCGGCCCAATAAGCGGCAAGCGCCAACCACATCCAGACCGGCGCATTGACAACCCACAAACCGGCAAGGATAGCGGCGGCCCCCACGAAAATCAGGACGTATCCCAACGTTTTGTGAACTCTCTCAAAAATAAGCCGCCTTAGCGTCATGTCGTAGTGATCACCGGAGAAACTGCCGTCAGGCGCCGGTTCGGTCGGACCGCCTTTGGTTCCGCGCAGCCACCCGGACAGGAACTGTATGGCGACAAGAATGATAATTGCCCACCCTGCGGCACGATGAAACCAGCTCGCCACATAACCGTCCTGCGACACAAGCGCCAGAAACAGGCCGCCGATCATCAGAAAACCACCGGAGATCTGAAGGACAAGATGGGACCGCCACCAGAATTTGTTATCCAGTTCGTTTGGCCAATCCTGACCCGGCAGGACTTTAAAACAACGGGCAATCAAGGCACCTGCAGGGATCAGTATACCCCAGGCCAGCACCATCAACCGGCTGTGCCAGGATATCAGTCCATCAATGTAGTGGTCCCGATTCGGATCGATCGACGCGAGCAGCCACTCTTCCATCAGCCTTTGACAGCGCCGGCTGTCATCCCGGCGATGATCTGGCGCGCCGCGAAGAAGGTGAACAAAAGCGGTGGAATGACGATCAGTGTTCCCATCGCCATGATCCGCCCCCACTCAACGCCTGTATCGGTGATAAAGCCGGCTGCCCCCACCGGCAGCGTCCGCGTGGTCCGACCAGTTAGCAGAAGGGCCAGAATGAATTCGTTCCAGGCAATACGGAACGTGAAGATGGCAGCAACCGCGTAGCCGGACTTCATGAGCGGCAGAAGAACCCGAAAGAAAACCTGCAGCGGTGTCGCGCCGTCCACGATCGCGGCCTCTTCCAATTCAACAGGTATTTGTTTGTAGAAGCCGAACAACAGCCAAATCGCAAACGGCAGATTGAGCGCCGTATAGAAAAAGGTCAGGACAGCGAGGTCACTCGTAACGCCTGACAGGGTCACGAACGCGAAGGCCGGCACCGCGAGAACGGCCGGCGGCACCATGCGCACCAGCAAGGTCGAATTGGCCATGAGGTTGCGACCGCGAAAGTCGGTGCGCGCCAGCGCGTAAGCGCAGAAACCGCCAAGCAGCAGCGTGATGAGGGTCGAGGTAGTGCCAACAATCAGCGAGTTGGTCAGATAGCGGTCGAATCTGCCGCGGGTAACGATATATCCGTAATTCTCAAGCGTCGGCGTAAAGAAGAACCAAAGCGGTTTTCCATCCTGAACAAGAACATCATCCTTGAAGGATGTCGCGATCATCACCCAGATCGGCCCAAGAGCGAGTATCGCCAGAATAATCAGCGCCGAATAGTGCCAGAACTGCCGCAAGAAAGTATCGTTCATCGCCGCCGCTCATACATCGGATTTGCTCCTCATCGGATTGGCCATCGTCAGGATCATGGCGCTGATGCCAAACACGATCACAATCAAAAGGACCGAAATGGCCGACGCATACCCCAACTGCTGAGTGTCGAACGCGCGATTATAAATATGCAGCGACAGAAGTTCGGTGGCCCTGCCCGGCCCGCCGCCCGTCATGATCAGCATCACTTCAAGGCCGCGGAACACGTCAATCAGGCGCATCAGCAGAGCGATAATGAGAATGGATTTGATCATCGGAAGCTTGACCAGAAAGATCTGCTGATACCAGTTGGCGCCGTCGATGGTTGAGGCCTCGACAACCTCGGAGGGCAGCGCCTGCAGCCCGGCGATGACAATGATGAAAATAAAAGGCGTCCACTGCCAGATATCGGTGAAGACAATCGCGAAGAACGCCAGTTGCGGATCACCGAGCCAGACCTGTGGCTCAAGTCCGAACCAGACGCCGAGATAATAGTTGATCCAACCGATGCGCGCATCGAACAGATAGCGCCAGATCAGACCGACCACGACCGGTGAAACCATCAAAGGCAGAATGAATATTGTTCGAAAAACAGATGCCCCGCGGATCGGTTTTTCAAGAAGCAATGCCAGAGCGACGCCCAGTGCCATTTCGATCGTGATGGTCCAGAAGCCGAAGCGGAGGGTGACCCAGAGCACTTCCCAGACCTGCGGGTCGCCGATCATCCGAACAAAATGATCCATCGAAACGAACGGCGCTTCGCTGAGCTTTCGCCCGATCTCCCAATCGTAAAACGACAGGTAAAACGCCATCACGACGGGATACAGCAGCCCGCCAAGCATCACCAGAATTGCCGGCATGATGAAGGCGTAGGGCGTCAGAAAACCCGGTTCAAATCGGGGCTTTTTGCTGATTTGGGACATGGATGCCATAGGTGCCGTGATAGTGGGCGCATGCGGCGGAGGTCGCGCGCAACCTCCGCCGGCTCTTCTTATTGTCGCCAGACGTAATAGCCTTCACGCTCCATAATGGCGCGCGCCTTCTCATTGGCGGCATCCATGATGGGCTGGATGGGTTTATCGGTGGTGATGACTTCCGTAAGCGCCTGCCCCAGCACGTCAATATTGAGTTCGTTCCACTCGGGAATAAGCGGACGCCAGTCGGGGTCCGCACACGGCAATTGCTCTGCAACCACCGAATATTCATCGAACTTGTCGGCATTGTTTTTCAATGTCGAAATCCGCACCGGGTCGCCACCGAGCTCAACCATGCGCTGATCGCCCTTTTTGGAGGTGATATATTGCAGGAACAAAAAGGCGGCCTCTTTGTTCGGCGCATTGGCCGGGATGCCCGCGGCAAATCCACCTGTTTCCGAACCGCATCGCGACCCGACGGGGTGCAGGGCATAGCCCACTTTTCCATCGATCTTGGACAGTTTCGGATCGCGGGACATTGCCGCAATCTTGAGCGTATCCAGATGCATTGCGGCTTCGCCCTGCAGGAACGCAGCCGCCGCCTCGCCAAAGCCGAATGTGGGGATCCCGGCAGGACCGGTCTGGGCCACCTCGCGAAGCACCTGCGCCGCTTCGACCGCTTCGGGCGAGTTGATCACGGGGTTCCAGTTGTCATCGAAGACTTTCCCGCCAAGCGGCGCCAGATGGAGCAGCCACGCCGCCGTCACCTGATGGCCGGTCTTGCCGCGCGAGGTCAGCGCCGGGATGCCCGCTTCCTTCAGTTTCGCCATCACCTCCCGGAGTTCGTCATAGGTGGTTGGCACCTCCAGGCCCTGTTCCTCGAAGATGTCCTTTCTGTAGGCGAGAATGGACGTTTCCGCGCCGAAAGGCACGCCGTACATCGCTCCGGATTTGCCCGGCATGTAGCCTTTTTTGCCACCCACGATCCCGCCGTTCTGGAGGTAGGCATCCGCGATATCATCGATGTCATACGACGGATCGACCAGGGAGCCGTTGGTGTAGAATTGCGACAGCGGCGTCAGGAGACCCTTGGACACGTATTCGCCCTTCCACATGACCACCCAGGAGACGACGTCGTATTCTCCTTCTTCCTTCGACATTTCGAGCAGTTGCCTGTCGCGAAGCTTCAAATACTGAAGTGCGTCAATTTCCACCTCAATGCCGGTCTCTTCGGTAAATTCCGCAACCAGTTCTTCGGCTTTCTTGAAATGACTGAGAGCGGGCCAGGACACGACAATCGTTGTCCCGCGATATTTTTCATAAGGATCAGCGGTCGCCATGGTTGTCGACAGGGCAATCGCACCCGCGGCAAGCAACGCTTTTGTGAGTAGTCCTTTCATCCTCTTCCTCCCTTGGATGTTGAATTGGACTGGACACCTGTGTGTCTCATCAAGTGCGCCGGACACAGCCCGCGCGGTTTGGAGGTACCCCGTTACAAGGCCGCCTCCGTGGTCGGATCGAAAAGATAAAGACGGGATGTATCGAAATAGTACCGTCCATCGGATAACAGGTCCGCTTCAGGTCCGACCTCAACGGATGCGGTAAGCGGTGTGTTTCCGATTTCCGCCGCCAGGTACTGACTGGAGCCGATATATTCTGAGACTTTCACCGTCAGGTCGACCGGCGCGAAATCCTGCGTTCTTGCTTCGGCCGCAAAATGCTCCGGGCGCAAGCCGACCACAACATCTTTGTTTTTTGTTGCGCGCAGTCTCTGCCTGATCCGTTCGGGCACCGGAAGACGGAAACCGTTCCCCTGAACCAGCAGACTTCCGGCTTCGTCGCTCAGTTCAGCCGGGATGAGTGTCATTGACGGAGACCCGATAAAGGTCGCAACAAACGTATTGACCGGTGTGTTGTAAACATCTTTAGGCGTGCCGACCTGCTGGATGACTCCATCCTTCATGATGACGATCCGGTCGGCCATCGTCATTGCCTCAATCTGATCGTGCGTCACATAAATCATCGTGCGGTCAAGGGTCTTGTGAAGCAGCGCCAATTCGGTACGCATCGACGCCCGCAGCTTTGCGTCCAGATTGGACAGCGGCTCGTCAAACAAAAAGCAGTACGCGTTGCGTACGATGGATCGGCCCATTGCAACCCGCTGCCGCTGCCCCCCTGAAAGGTCGCGCGGTTTGCGGTCCAGGTAGGGTGTCAGTTCCAACATATCCGCCGCACGTCTAACCCTCTGATCGATCTCCGCTTTCGGTGTTTTCGCCAAGCGCAGTGCAAAGGACATGTTCTGCGCCACATTCATGTGCGGGTAAAGCGCATAGGACTGAAACACCATCGCTATATCCCGCGCCTTCGGGCGTTCCCATGTCACGTCACGCCCGGCAATATGGATTTCGCCGCCGGAGACCTTTTCCAGTCCGGCAATCATTCGCAACGTTGTCGATTTCCCGCAGCCGGAAGGGCCAACGAAGACCACGAACTCCCCCTCGGCTATATCCAGGGAAAGATCAGGGATGACTGTAACGGCGCCATAAGATTTGGTGACGCTTTTCAGACTGACGCCACTCATATCCGCCTATCGCACTGCATTGGACTTCCTCCCTCAAGCCGCAAAACGAAAAACTCCTCCGGTATCGCAATCGATCGATCCCACCAGCGTTCGCATGCCTCCGAAGACGTCTTGGCAAGATCGATCGTGTTCCAGAAGAATGCTTCCCCGAGCTCGCCTCCCGGCTCAAGCATCCGATACGCAATCCACGTTTCCTCCCGGGAATTGACGTCCGAATAAGATGTCATCATCGCAAGAAGATCGCGAACGTCGGTATGTTCTTCGACAACACCCGTACCCGTGAGAGACTGAACGATCCGGCAAAATCGCAGCGATACAGCCGGAAACAAACCTCCCGATTACTCCGATATTCAGCTTCTTTTCGCCGACCATTCCGCCACTATCAGGCAAGAATCTTTCCGCACTTAACAGGCGCCCGCGCCGCAGCCTGTGCTCTCGCCCCACTCGCTCCTGGTTATCGATAACATTTATCTCTATACATCTTATGATCCCTGTTCTAGTGTTAGAATGTCAGACGCTAACATTTACGGATATGGTCATGGCAGGATCCCGTCGCCGAAGAACAATGAAAGATGTTGCCCAAGCGGCAAATGTATCGGAAATGACCGTATCCCGCGTGCTCCGGGACAAAGGTCCTATTTCCGAAAAAACCCGGAGCCACGTCCTGCAGATGGTCGAAAAGCTGGGCTATGTCCAAAACCATCTCGCAGGATCCCTCGCGACGTCGCGGTCCAATCAGATCGCCGTCATCATCCCGTCTCTCGTCAACAACGTTTTCACCGAAGTGATGAGCGGTATCACCGGTGCCCTTGAAAAAGCCGGCTACAATGCCGTCATCGGCATATCGGACTACAGTCTTGAAAAGGAAGAAGAACTGGTCTGCTCGATGATGTCCTGGCGGCCTGCGGGTATTATCGTCTCCAATCTCCGGCATACTGTGAAAACCCGAAATATCCTTGCAAATGCCGGCGTTCCGGTGGTTGAAATGATGAATATTGCCGTTGACCCGATCGATGTCTGTATCGGTCTCAATCATTCTGCGGCCGGAGGCGCAATCGCCGACCATCTCATCGCCAAAGGCTACCGGAATTTCGGATATGTCGGCTGGAACAGGGAAGACTGGGCCGCAGACGAGCGGTTTCGGGCGATCAAACGCGCCGTAAAGGGCCGGAATTCCACGATCGTTGCACCTGACCTGTTCGAAGCACCGCCGAACTTTGCTGACGGTAAAGCCGGGCTGAAAAGACTGCTTGAAGTGGCCCCGGATGTCGAAGCCGTATTCTTTTCCAACGATACTGCGGCGACCGGGGGCATGATCCTCTGCATTGAAAACGGGATAAGCATCCCCGATCAATTGGCCATTGCCGGGTTCAGCGGCCTGGAAACCGGCCAGAACATGCCTCTTAAACTGACGACCATCAAGACCAATCGCTATGATATCGGACGGCTTTCGGCGCGCAACATCCTGAACCGTCTGGCTGGCCTGAAGTCAGACCCGGTTATCGATCTCGGATTTGAGGTTATCTCGGGGGAAACTTCTTAAAGTTTTGTAATGTCGCGCCTTTTTTGGCCATAATCTGCTTGAATCGACACTCAGGCATATTATCTCGCAGGTGGTCGGGACGACCCGACCTTCCCTGATATTCGATGAGGACGGCTTCATCACTTGAAGAAGGATATGAAGCATGGTTTGGCTTGCCCTGTTTTTTGCCGGCCTGTTCGAAATCGGTTGGGCGGTGGGATTGAAATATACAGACGGATTTACCCGTCTCTGGCCGACGATCGGAACGGTATCATCAATGATCGTGAGCCTGGGACTGTTGGGTCTTGCGATGAAATCGCTCCCCCTTGGCACGGCATACGCTATCTGGACAGGTGTCGGCACGGTGGGAGCCGTCATCCTGGGCATCGTGCTCTTCCAGGAATCTGCGGATTTTCTACGCCTCGCTTGCGTGGGATGTATCGTCACCGGTATCGTCGGTCTGAAGTTTCTGGCCTGATGCGTTGCACTAACCGCAATAAGAGCAATGTCCCGCACCATATATCATTGCGGGCATTGCCATCTCTATGCCATCTTGGTCGAACATTCTGCGATTTTTGATAAGCCATTGCCATTGCATTTCTGAGGCGGAAACACACTTATCGCAAACGCCCCCTCACCTATTCATCCGGAAAGAGGTCCGATCTCATGAACATTGATCTGTTGAAACGCCTGTGTGAGACGCCGGGGGTACCCGGCCACGAGCATCGCGTCCGAGACCTGATCAAAACCGAAGTGGAAGGCCTGTTTGACGACGTTTCCGTTGATGCCATGGGCTCGCTTCTGTGTATGCGGTCACCGCGCAAAAAATCCAAAAACCCGAAAAAGGTCATGCTGCTCTGTCACATGGACGAAATCGGGTTTCTGGTTTCTCATATCACCGAAAAGGGTTTCATCTATGTCAATCCGGTCGGCGGCTTTGATGCCCGCAATCTGTTTTCGCGCCGGATTCTCGTTTCGACCGACGAAGGCGATCTGAAGGGCGTGATGAATCCCGGCGGTCGCCCGATTCATATCGCCACGCCGGAAGAACGTAAAAAGGTCCCGCAGGTTTCGGAATTCATTCTCGATCTTGGACTTGGCGAAAAAACCAAAGATCATGTCAAAATCGGCGACATGGTCACAATGGACGAACCGCTGATCGAGGTCGGCGAAAAAATCGTTTCAAAGGCGCTGGACAACCGGATTGCCTGCTGGCTCGGAATCGAAGCCGTTCGCGCTCTGGGCAGTTCAAAACACGGCTGCGAAATCCATGTCGCTTTTACCTGCCAGGAAGAAGTGGGGTTGCGCGGCGCCCGGACGGCATCCTTTGCGGTCAAACCGGATATCGGCATTGGCATCGATACGACACTTGCCTGCGATACGCCCGGCGTTCCGGAACAGGACCGCACCACTGTTCAGGGCGACGGGTTCGGACTGCATGTCAAAGACTCCAGCTTCATTGCCGACCGCGAGCTTGTTCTGGAATTCGAAGCCATCGCCGATAAACAGAAAATCCCGTATCAGCGCACCATGCTCAGGGCCGGTGGCCAGGACGGTGCGGCGGCGCAGCAGGCTGCGGCGGGCGCCAAGGCAGTCGGGATTGTCGTCGGCACACGCTATATCCATACGGTCACCGAAATGCTGCACAAAAGCGATCTTGAGGCTGCGCAGAAAATTCTGACAGCCTATCTGAAGCAGGCCTAGGTCCAATTCAGCGATAACAAGGAGCAGAAACTGTATGAAACTGATTGCGGCAGCGTTCCTTACCGCCCTGGTCTGCGGCTGCCAGACCTACGAACAATTGCCGCCCGATAAACAGCAGGCCCTGCTCCGCAAAGCAAACGGCACCTGCCAGCAATTCGGCTATCCGCCCGGGACGCGTGCCCACGAAAAATGCGTGGCACACGCCGTCTTACGCTACGATCAGGGCGTGATCGACCGCTGGAACTGAGTGCCGTGCGGCGCAAGACCTAGCGCATGCACCAATCCATATCCTAGTGCAAAGTCACATTCGACCTGTCGTCCGAAACAATCTGACCAAGCGTATTGGCCAGAACATCGATCGATATCGGCAAAAGCCGTTTGTCGAGAGATTGCAGCATCAGGGCAAATTCACCGGCTGCAAGTTCGACATCATGACACCGGCTCGCGCAGGAAAGCGCGTCGAGACAAAAACTGACTGCATCATCATCCCCGTGCTGGATCCCGGCAATCAATCCCAGAACAAGAACCTCGTCCTCGCAGAGCCACCCGCTCTCCGGCGCGTGCGTTTTCAGTGGGCAGGCCGCACAGCGGCCCAGCGTCCGGACAAATTTCACCATCGCATCCATGGCGACGCGTCCATCCGCCGCTCCAAGCGTTCCGGCAAACAAGTTCCAGGCCTCTTCCCAGTGAGCGAGCCGTTGGGTGACCATGCCCATGGACCAGAGCCTGTATCCCTGAAGAACCAGCTTCTCCGGCCCCCTTTCGCAATAATCTTTCGGGGTCATTGGCCTGCCCCTCCGGAGGCGCTCGTATTGATCGAAACGGTGTCGGCTCCCAGCGCATCAACCTGTGCGAACAGGTCGCGGAAAATCTTTTTCGCCTTGCCGCGCTGCTTCACTTTGCGCGCCGTTTCAAGGTTGCTCCGGTAGTCGCCGACAAGGACAAGACCGACCATACCCATCGAATAGTGGGGCAAGCAGACATAGCCATATGTTCCCTCGACAAGAAAGGCGATTTCGATTTCCTCATCGATTTTCCCGTTCCAGGGCTCAACGCCCTCCGGCAGCATGCCCCTCTTCGATGCACTGTTATGCCCCTTGTCGATCACCTGGAATTTAACAGTGTCGCCGGGCTGAATTTGCAGGATCGGCGGGGTAAATGCGTTGATCTGATTTGGATTTTCGGCATCGGCATTGCGCATCTCGACCACGTGGGTTTCCGCCAGCACAACCAACGGCAGGAGCACGAGAAACAAAAGCCCGATACCAAGGGCAAAGATCGTTCGTCCGATCATGAGAGACCTCTCACAGACTGGCGGCGACACAGAGCACGCCGTTCCTGGTGGTTTGAAGTTCAATATCGACGCCATAGGTTTTGCCCAATTCTTCAAGAGAGAGAACGTCGGCGGCGGACCCCTGCGCAATGATCCGGCCTTCGCGCATCAGCAGGATGCGCTCAGCGAAACGAGCGGCGAGATTGAGATCGTGCAGTGCGACAATCGTCACAATCTGACGGTCCAGGGTGATACGACGGATATGATGCAGGATTTCCAGCTGATGGCGCAGATCCAGCGCGCTGGTTGGCTCATCAAGCAACAGAACTTTCGGCGTCCGCACCAGCGATTGGGCAATTGACACCATCTGCTGCTGACCACCGGACAGTTCACTCACATAGGTCTGCGCGAGGTGCTCAATATTGAGCTCGCGCAGCATTCTGGCGACGATGGCAATATCTTCATCCGAAACGCTCCAGCCGTTCCGGTGCTTGCGGGCCAGAAGCACGATTTCAAAAACGGTCAAAGCCGCATTGCAGGTGAAACTCTGGGGCATATAGCAGACCTTGCTGCTCCAGAGCTGGCGACCGGTCGTTTCCACATCCTTGCCATCCAGTCGGACCGCGTCTTTTTCCGTTCGAAGCAGCCCGGCAATACACTTGAACAGTGTTGATTTACCGGCCGCATTGGGACCGATCAGCGCCGTAAAGCTGCCCGGCTCCAGCGCCTGAAGCGAAATGTCATGCAGAACCGGCTTGCCGCCATAGGAAAAGGACAGGGC
This sequence comes from Stappiaceae bacterium, assembly GCA_965275915.1. Classification (GTDB taxonomy): domain Bacteria; phylum Pseudomonadota; class Alphaproteobacteria; order Rhizobiales; family Stappiaceae; genus JBDWFY01. Next base: position 829,666 of record CBDHYI010000008.1, on the reverse strand, counting down.
GTTGGTGGTGAGGCTCATGACCAGCTTCTCCGGCGGACGGCGAGAACCAGGCTGATAAAGAACGGAATCCCGATCAGCGACGTGATCATGCCGATCGGATAGATGACGCCCGGATTGATGGCTTTGCTCAGAATCGATGTCAGCGACATGATCAGGGCGCCGGCAATGGCGGAAAAAGGCAGGAAGAAGCGCTGATCCTCACCCACAACCATTCGCGCAATATGCGGACCGACAAGCCCGACAAATGCGATTGTTCCGACAAAGGACACCGCTGTCGCCGCCAATAGCGAAATCAGGATGAGCATTTCAACGCGAAGACGTTTGACGTTCACACCAAGGCTCTCCGCCTTTTCATCACCCATCCTGAGCGCCGTCAGCGCCCAGTTTCTGGAAACAAAGAAAGGCAGCGTAATCGCCAGGAGCCCTGCACATATTCCGATTTTCATCCAGCTTGCGCGCGCCAGCGACCCCATCATCCAGAAAACGATCTGCGCCAGCTGGATTTCAGAGGCGGCATATTGCATCAGGGACAAAAGCGCGTTGAAGGTGAACATCAGCGCGATCCCGACAAGCACCATCGTCTCCGATGTCACCCCCCGCATCTTCGTAAAGGCGTAAAGAATGAAGGCCGTTGAGAGCGCCAGGAGAAAAGCGTTGGTGGTCACCAGAAACGGGCCGGCGAAGGGGATCAGATTGATCTGAAAAACGATCGCCATGGCCGCACCAAAACTTGCCGCGGACGAGATGCCCAGTGTGAACGGATCCGCCAGCGGATTGTTAAGAATCGTCTGCATTTCGGCGCCGGCAATGCCCAGGATCGCGCCGACGAGCAGTGCCATCAGGGCGATCGGCAGACGCAGGTCCCAGAAGATAACGCTCAATTTGGCACTGATATCGCCGGGATTGAAGAGCGCATAAACAACGTCGGAAAGCGGCAGAAAGCTGGGGCCCCAGCCGATATCCACCAGCGCGGAGGCGGCGAGAACCGCAAGGCTCGCCAACAGAAGCAATGCACGCCGGCGTGACTGCGCACGATACCGTTGATCGGCGCTGCCAAGCACCGGTGGCCCATAGAGAATTGAGGATGTTTCGGACATGGAACTGATACCGGAATTGAGACCAAATGGGAGGGAGACCTGTCCGGATCTCCCTCCCGCCTGAACGAACCGCTATTGCAGCGTCGCCCAGAACACACCACCGCTCGAAAATGGGAGAAAGCGGGTGTGCAGCTCTTCAAAAGTCGCCTGAGGATCCAGATCCTCGAACGCGTCCGGATGGAACCACTTTGCAAAGGCCTGCAAGGCTACGAAATGGTAGGGACTGTTGTAAAACTGGTGATAGACGCTGTGGAATCGCTTGTTTTGAACGGACTTCATTTCCGTCCAGCCCTTGCGGTCAGCAAGTGCTTTAAGACGCTCCTGAACAGCGCCGGCCTCAGCCTCATAACCAAGAAGGACTGATGTCACGGACGGGCGTTCCTCGGCCCAATTCGCGCCGGTGCCGATAATCACGTCCGGATCAGCCGCGAGCACCGCTTCAAGATTGGTGTCAACCGAGTAGGCCGGAGATAGAGTGGCTCCCCAGTTCCTGCCGCCGGCCTCATTGATGAAGTTGCCGAAATTGGCGTTTCCGAATGTGGTGCAGCAGAATTCGGGGTTCCAACCGGGCGCGTTTTCAAGAAAGACCAGTGGCCTGTCTTCATCAGCGATGCCGTCAATAACATTCGTGACCTTCCTCATCTGAGCAAGGTAAAAATCGACAAATTCCTGCGCCGCCTCTTCTTTGTCCAATACGCGGCCCATGAGTTGCAGGCTCGGCACGGTGTTCTGCGTCGGGCGTTTTCGGAAGTCGACGAAGATCACAGGAATACCGGCCTTTTGAAGGTTTTCGATCACGCCGGTTTCCTCCGCCTTGAACAGGTTGCCGAGGTTCAGGATGACCAGGTCCGTATCCAGCGCAATGGCGCTTTCGATGCTGAAATCACCGGAGTAAGGGCTGCCGAAATTCTTGATCTGTTCGGCCTTCGGAAATGCTGTTTTGAATTTTCGGTACGCATCCGGGTCGTACTTGATGAGGTCATCCTTCCAGCCGACCACTTTGCCGAAAGGGTCTTCCTGATCCAGCACGGCGAGCGAATACATCATGCGCCCCTCGCCCAGAATGACCCGTTCGACACCCTTCTTTACATCGACCGTCCGGCCCGCAATATCGGTGACCGTTATCGTTTCCGCATGCACACCGCCAAGCGCACCGGCGAATACAGTCGCAAGCCCGACAAGCAGACTTAGAACGGGCGCACGGCGACGGGTGCACGAAAAAGTTACTCTTCGCAACATGATGGATCCGATCATTTTGATTCAAACGTGAAAATACATGAGATAAAAACTCATGTATTTTCCGCCACCATATCCCCTCCTTCACAAAAATCAATAAAATAATAATAAAATCAATATTTTATAAGAATTCTAACTTGGAATTTTTCCAACTTTCTCCGGCTGTCCGATTGCCATGTCAAAGCTGCTTTTGCATGAACCAGCGACAATGCTCATCCGGATTTTGCCCCGGCCGGTTTCTGAGTTCCCCAAAAATGGTGAAGCCAAGTTTTTCATAAAACCGCTTGGCACCTGGGCTTGACGTGTCGAGCCACACGGCATGACACCCCAGTCCCCTGCCCCACTCTTCGGCCCGCCGCATCAGCGCCTTTCCCAGACCGCTGCCCCTGTGCCCATCAGCAACCCAAACGGTCTTGATTAACAGCCATCCGTAAGATGTGCTGCCGGTGAGGCCTCCCCTCGTTTTCCCTTGCGCATCTTCGGCGACAAAGACGCAGATTTCATTTTCGGACTGCGGCTGTTCCAAGCGGAGCGTTTTTAAGAGTTCCGCTTCAATCTCCGCTGCAATAGCGGCGTCGCCCCCCCTGATTGTGATTCTCTTTGGATCGTTTCTCATAGTCTGCTCAAGCCTTCAAACATGCGTATATGACATTTTCCGCGATGGCATTTTGACAATGTTAATAACGGCGGAAATCACAGGAAAACCTTGAATTTCAAGGCCTAGACAAAACTGTAGCACCGTTGGCTGGCGCACATTTCACTATATTGTGCAGTCGCTTTGAGGTATGATTACGAATGCCTTTGTTACCCGGACTCTCGTCATTTTGCTGACGATGTGCTGGCACAGCGCCGTATGGCTTCAAGCCGCCTTAAAAAGGCATAACGGGCGGTTTCAAATGAGCAGTGCAGATGACGTTACCATCTGAGTTTGCTCACATATCTGCGCTTTGATCCAAGATCATCAGCCGTGACGTCATCCGTCGACCGGTAACGGAGCGTATCAATTTTCAACATGTTTTGATTCGTCGAACCGGGGGACCGACACCAGTTAACAAATAAGACAAAATAAGCCGCGTGGGCAGCGCCGCGGGAGGGTAAAGAACCAAAGGAAAGGAAGAACAACATGGACGTGTTTTCTCTGCAATCCGAGGTTTATGACCGAACCAAGGTGGAAGAGATAACCTTGCAGGATTACTTGCTTGCCTGCCGAAATGACAAAAGCATGCGCGCCACTGCCGCAGAGCGCATGATCACTGCGATTGGGGAACCGGAGCTGGTCGACACAAGCCAGGACCAGAGACTGAGCCGTATATTCCTCAACAGAACCATCAAACGCTATCCCGCCTTTGCCGGTCTCTATGGAATGGAAGAGACCATTGAGCGGATTGTCGGGTTTTTCAGACATGCCTCCCAGGGTCTGGAAGAACGCAAACAGATTCTCTACCTGCTCGGACCGGTTGGCGGCGGGAAATCGACCGTTGCGGAAATTCTCAAACGCCTGATGGAAAAAGAGCCGATTTACGTGCTCAAGGCGGGTGATCAGATCAGTCCGGTTTTTGAATCGCCGCTTGGCCTGTTCAACCCGGATCGGATGGCTGATCTGCTGGAAGACAAATACAACATTCCAAGGCGCCTCCTGACGGGCCTTATGTCCCCATGGGCAATCAAGCGGCTTGATGAGTTTGACGGCGATATTTCAAAGTTCTCGATTGCGAAAGTCTATCCGTCAAAACTGCGCCAGATCGGCGTAACGAAAACCGAACCGGGCGACGAAAACAACCAGGATGTGTCGGCGCTGGTGGGTAAGCTCGACATCCGCAAGCTTGAACATCTCAGCCAGAACGACCCGGATGCCTACAGCTATTCGGGCGGCCTGAACCGGACGACGCAAGGGATGCTTGAGTTCGTTGAAATGTTCAAAGCCCCGATCAAGGTGCTGCACCCGTTGCTGACGGCGACGCAGGAAGGCTCCTATGTCGGGACCGAGAATATCGGCGCGTTCCCCTATTCGGGTATCATTGTTGCCCATTCCAACGAGGCGGAATGGCAGCAGTTCAAGAACAACAAGAACAACGAGGCTTTCCTTGACAGGATCAGCGTTGTCAAAGTGCCCTATTGTTTGAGAGCAACCGAAGAAAGCCAGATCTACGAAAAACTGCTTCAGGAAAGTGCGCTGCCCGATGCGCAATGCGCACCGGAAACACTCGATATCATGGCACGGTTCAGCGTCCTGACACGGCTGCATGAGCATGAAAATTCGACACTGCATTCCAAGCTCAGGATCTATGACGGCGAAACCCTGAAGGACACGGATCCCAAGGCAAAGTCGATCCAGGAATATCGGGATGTGGCGGGCGTCGATGAGGGCATGACCGGAACGTCGACCCGGTTTGCGTTCAAAGTCCTGTCTGAGACCTTCAACCACGACACTGAAGAAATAGCCGCCGATCCGGTGCACCTGATGTATGTGCTGGAACAGGCCGTGAAACGCGAACAATTCAGTGAAGAGACGGAAGGCAAGTATCTGGAATTTCTGAAGGCCGAACTCACGCCGCGCTATGCGGAGTTTATCGGTCATGAGATCCAGAAAGCCTACCTGGAATCCTATACCGACTACGGCCAGAACCTGTTCGATCGCTATATTGCCTATGCGGACGCCTGGATCGAAGAGCATGACTACAAGGATCCGGACACGGGGCAAATGTTCGACCGGGAGGTTCTCGATCAGGAACTTTCAAAGATCGAAAAGCCGGCCGGCATTGCAAATCCGAAAGACTTCCGGAACGAAGTCGTCAAATTCGTGCTTCGGGCCCGGGCGGAAAATCACGGCAAAAACCCCGACTGGCGCAAATACAAAAAACTGCGCCGGGTGATCGAAAAACGGATGTTTGGCCAGGTCGAGGATCTGCTGCCCGTCATCAGCTTCGGAGCCAAACGGGACAAGGAAGCTGATGCCAAGCATCACGAATTTGTCGAGCGCATGATCGAACGTGGCTACAGCCGACGGCAGGTCCGGCGTCTCGTCGAATGGTACATGCGGGTGAACAAGGCGGGATAGGATGGGACATTTTGTCGACCGGCGCCTGAACCCTAAGGACAAGAGTTTGGGAAACCGGCGTCGGTTCCTGAAACGTGTCCGCTCGCATGTAAAAAAGGCCGTCGATAAAGCTGTTCGCGACCGCGGTATTGCGGAGGCGGACAAGGGCGAAAAGGTCGTGGTGCCGGCGGGCAGTATCGCCGAACCGGGTTTCCGGCATGCGGCCAAAGGCGGAAAACGATCCTACATTTCGAGCGGGAACAAAGAGTACCACACCGGCGACCGCATTCGAAAACCACCCTCGGGCGCAGGCTCCGGCGGCAAAAAGGGATCGAATTCAGGCGAAGGTGAAGACGAATTTCTGTTCGTCCTGTCGCGGGACGAGTTCCTCGATCTTTTCTTCGAAGATATGGAGTTGCCCAATCTCGTTCAGCGCGGTCTGAAGCAGATTGAGATCAACCGGCCCTACCGGGCCGGATTCTCCGTTACCGGTTCACCCGCCAATATCAATGTCGAACGGACCATGCGCAATGCGCTCGGCCGCCAGATGGCCCTCAGGCGACCGAATGACCGGGAGATCAAAGCGCTGCAGGGAGAGATCTTCGCGCTTGAGGCCATATCGGACCCGACAAAGCAGCAGCGGGACAAATTGACGGCGAAGCAGAAAGAACTCGAAAACCTGCTGCGGCGGCAGAGGGCCGTTCCCTATATCGATCCGCTCGATGTCCGATACAATTATTTTCAGCATCGGCCGGAGCCGCGGGAAAATGCCGTCATGTTCTGCCTGATGGATGTGTCCGCCTCCATGGGCGAGCGGGAAAAGGATCTGGCGAAGCGGTTTTTCATCCTGCTGCATCTGTTCCTCAGCCGCCGCTATAAGTCGGTAGAACTGGTCTTCGTTCGGCACACCCACAATGCGCAGGAGGTCGACGAAAATACATTCTTCTATGCGCGGGAAACCGGCGGCACGGTCGTCAGCACAGCTCTTGTTGAAGCCCAGCGCGTCATGGAAGAACGGTATTCGCCCTCAGAGTGGAACATCTATATCGCCCAGGCCTCGGACGGCGAAAACTATTCCGGCGACTCAAAGACCTGCAGCACGATCCTCAACGAAGAACTGATGAGAAACTGCCAGTACTTCGCTTATGTCGAAATTGTCGAAGAAGCGGAGGCGACATTTCTGAACAGCGAAGAAAACGGGTTCGAACTCTGGCGCGCCTATCGTCAGGTTGCGGAAAAGTGGCCGAATTTTGCGATGAAACGGATTTCAAAACCGGCCGACATCTATCCCGTCTTCCGGGAACTGTTCGCAAAGAAAGCATCGGAGGGCCACAATGCCTAGAGCCAGGCGCAAGAAGGCGCCGCTTTTTGAAGGTGCGGATTGGGACTTCGACCAGCTGCGTAAAGTGCATGATGCGATAGACGTCATTGCTGAGAAGGACCTCAAACTCAACATCTACACCAATCAGATCGAGATCATCTCGTCCGAGCAGATGCTGGATGCCTATTCATCGATCGGCATGCCGCTGATGTATCGTCACTGGTCCTTCGGCAAGCATTTTGTCAGAAACGAGCGCCACTACCGCAAGGGCGCGATGGGGCTGGCTTATGAGATCGTCATCAATTCCGATCCCTGCATCAGCTATTGCATGGAAGAAAACACGATGGCGATGCAAACGCTGGTGATCGCCCACGCCGCCTTCGGGCACAATCATTTCTTCAAGAACAATCACCTGTTTCGTCAATGGACGGATGCGGAAGGCATTCTGGACTACCTGGAATATGCGCGCAATTACATTGCCGAATGCGAGGAACGGTACGGTGTTGAAGACGTCGAAACGCTCCTGGACGCCGCCCATGCCCTGATGCCGAACAGCGTCTTTCGCTATCGCCGCCCGCGCAGACCGACACTGAAGGAAGAAGAGGCCCGCCGCAAGGAACGGTTGGCGCACGAAGAACAGACCGTCCATTATCTTTGGGATACGCTGCCCACCCTGTCGCAACCGGGTAAGGCAGACGCCATGGCGCGGGAGCGGAAGCAGGAGTTGCATCTGCCGGAGGAAAACCTGCTCTACTTCCTTGAACATTACAGCCCGGTCTTGAGACCCTGGCAGCGTGAGTTACTGCGCATTATCCGCAATATCGCACAGTATTTTTATCCGCAGAAACAGACCAAGCTGATGAATGAGGGCTGTGCCTGCTTTGTGCATTTTCATATCGCCAATGCGCTGCACAAAAAGGGGCAGATCAGTGACAGCGCCATGCTTGAGATATTGCACAGTCACACCAATGTGCTGTTCCAGCCCGACTTTGACGACCCCCGCTTTTCCGGAATCAATCCCTATGCGCTCGGCTTTGCCATGATGCAGGACATCAAACGGATTTGCGTGGAGCCGACGGAAGAGGACAAAGACTGGTTTCCCGACATTGCCGGGTGCGGCGATTGGCGCGGTGTGCTGGGAGATGCCTGGGCCAACTACCGGGACGAGTCCTTTATCCAGCAGTTTTTGAGCCCGACCGTGATGCGGAATTTCAGGATGTTTGCCCTCTCCGACAAGGCGGGCGACCCCTATTATGTGGTGTCAGGCATTCATGATGAGCGCGGATTTCATCACGTACGGGAAGTGTTCGCTCAAAATCACGATCTTTCGTCTCATGAGCCGTACGTTCAGATTGTGGATGTTGACCTTTTGGGCGACCGGCGTCTGAAACTACAGCATGTCAAACATAACGGCATCCCGCTTGATGAGGACGAAAAGGAAGCGACCCTTGGACACCTTCAGACACTGTGGGGCTACGACGTGACGATTGAGGAAGTGGCGGCTTGATGTCTGTTACAATCCGAGGGCATCGGCTTCGGACTTTGCGAAATCCACATGAATGTGGTTGCCGTCATAGTCGTAGACATTGACCTGAAAGATATCGAAGCCGGGCACACGCGCGCATTCATAATCAATCCCGCGCGCCCTAAGCCGTTCGATAAGGGTGGAAAGACCTGTTGCGGTCAGGGCAAAGTGTTCAAGTTTCAATCCGGTTGCTGACGGTTCCTGATCGACGCCAACCAGATGAACCACGGCGTGATCACCGGCATACATCCAGGCGCCCGGAAACGGAAACGGCGGTCTTTCACCGTTTCGCATACCGAGGATGTCGGTGTACCACGCAATCATCTGGTCAAGATTGCTGGTGCGGACGTTAACATGATCAAGTCTGTTTAACTGCATGGTATCAGGCTCTTGTTGGAAGGCGCTGTGCGGGATCAAGCACCGCCGGAGGTCAGGTGAGCGGCACTCTGATTGAACAGCAGTGAATTCTGTTCCGCATTGGTTTTACCCGTGTTCTGCTCGCTCTTGAAGAGATCGATCGCCCGGCGCACGGCGGGGCGCATTTTGATCGCCTGACGCCATGCCGTAATCTTCGGAAAGGCCTCAAGTGAAACGCCAAGCGGCCTGGCGATAAACACCCACGGAAAAATCATCATATCCGCGATGGAATACTCGCCCAGAACATAATCACGGGTCTGAAGCCGGCGCTCCAAGACACCCAGATTGCGTTCATATTCGCCTTTATAGCGCTTGTGACTGTAATCGTTTCCCTTCGGCGCGTAGTTCACGAAATGGCTCAATTGCCCGGCCATCGGCCCCTGGTTCGCCGCTTGCCAGAACAACCACTCCAAAAGTTCGAGCCGCCCCGCCACATCCGTCGGAGCAAATCGCTTCGTCTTCTCTGCGAGATAGAACAGAATGGCGCCGCTTTCGAACACATTGACGGGTCCGTCGGCTCCATTGTGGTCAACAATTGCGGGCATCTTTGCGTTGGGATTGATCGCCAGAAACTCCGGCTTGAACTGATCGCCTTTCGCCAACCGCATCAATATTGTGCGGTGCTCAAGCTCAGCCTCGAAGAGCATGATCGCCACTTTCCAGCCGTTGGGTGTTGGCGCATAGTAGAAATCGATCATGTCCGGGCCTCCTCTGCCCTCATGACAACCTGATCGATCAGGCCATCGTCAAAACCTGCTTCCGCCAGGACTTCGCGTGTATGTTCGCCCAGGCCCGGAGCCCCTCTGCGAACGGATGTCGGCGTTCTGGAAAAGACTGCTGGCTGACGCGCTTGCCGTAAAGAGCCCACGGCAGGATGCTCGGTTTCTATCACAATGCCGTTGGCAACGATCTGGGGATGCCGGCGCATCTGGGTTCTGGTGAGGATCGGTGCGCACGGCACATCAGCGGCTTCCAGAAGAGTGATTATCTCATCCGTCCTGAAGGATCGCACAGCCTCCTGAATGGCCCCAAGCCGAGCATCTTTGTTTATCTCCCGCAAGGCCGGTGTCGCAAAGAGCGGGTCTGCGGCAAGGTCGGGCCGGTCGACGGCCCGGGTGAAGCTCTCCCACTGCTTGTCCTGCACGACCGCTATCGTGACAAACCCATCGGCGACTTCATAGATCAGGTCGATGAAGGATTGCGCCCGTTCCTCCTCCGTCTCCTTGCCGACAAAGGTGTGTCCGCCCATGTCGGATCCCCATAGAAAGTGAATGATCGTATCCAGCATCGACAGTCTGATATGCTGCCCCTCGCCCGTTCTTTCCCGGGAAAACAGTGCTGCCGCAATCGCCTGGCTGACCTGAATGCCGGTCAGTTTGTCCGGCAGGATGGTTCTGACAAGGCGCGGTCGTTCGGAATCCGACCCCGCCTGCACCGTGGTCAGTGAGGAAATTGCCTGGATCAGCGGATCATAAACAGGTTTATCGGCCAGCGGGCCTTCAAAACCGAACCCGGCGATGGACACATAGACAATGTCCGGCCTTATTTTGCGGACCTCATCTTCCCCCAGTCCCAGACGGTCGATGACACCGGGCCGGAAATTCTGCACAAACACATCCGCATCGGCCAGAAGGTGCCGAAGGGCCAGCATCCCCGCTTCGGACTTCAGATCAAGAACGACCGAGCGCTTATTCCGGTTGTTGTTGAGAAATGACGCGGAATAGCCACCCTTTCTGGTCGCCACCTGACGTGTAAAATCTCCGGCGGGAGCCTCGATCTTGATAACGTCAGCCCCTTGATCCGCAAGAACCATCGTTCCCAAAGGCCCTGAAATGACCGATGTCATGTCAATAATACGGACCCCGTCAAAAGGACCGGTCATGCCTTGCTCCGTTCTTATCCGCAACCAAATCAGGCTCAGAACCTATCGACAGGTAATATTCGACGGGCCGCTTGTGAACCGTCTATATCCTTCTTTGGGTGTCACAATTTGTTGCTTTTCGGGCACTATCAATGCGCACCCCCGAATCGTGATGTAAACACGGCACTCCAAACCTCATACTGCAATAGGTGCTTCATGGACTCCCAGGACGTCGCCAGATATTGGGAAGGCAATGCCGAAACATGGACACTCCTCAGCCGCTCCGGCTGGGATGTGTATCGCGATGCCCTCAATACACCCGCCTTCATGGAATTGCTCCCCGATATTGCCGGCCTCACGGGTTTGGATATCGGTTGCGGTGAAGGCGCAAACACCCGGCTTCTGGCGCAAAACAACGCCAGGATGACGGCTATTGACATTGCACCGACTTTCATCAGACACGCGCGCCAGGCAGAACAAAAGGGACCTTTGGGCATAGACTATCGTGTTGCAGATGCGACAGACCTCCCTTTCCCCGAAAGCAGCTTCGATTTTGCAGCCGCCTTCATGTCGTTTATGGACATACCCGATCAGGGGACGGCAATGAAAGAAGCCTGCCGCGTCCTGCGCCCCGGTGGCTTTTTCCAGTTTTCGATCCTGCACCCGTGCTTTGTGCCACCCAAGCGCCGAACCGTGCGGGCAGACAACGGCGATGTAATTGCGGTCGAGGTGGCCGACTACTTTTCGTCAAATGACGGCCAGATCGATACATGGTGTTTTTCCGGTCTGAAGGAGATCGACGGCAAAGACATAGAACCGTTCCGGATTCCGCGGTTTCACCGCACGCTCAGCCAGTGGGTTAAAATAATCCGGGACGCCGGTCTGACGATCAATGCGTTCGGCGAGCCGATGGCAGATGAGCAAACCGCCGGCGACTTTCCGCAAGTCGCCTATACCCGCGTCACGCCGATCTTCCTGCATGTTCTCACAAGAAAACCGGCTTAGGCTCAGGACCCGACCCGCTCAGAGTATTGATCATATCTGGCCGGCATAAGCATTGGCGGTCCGCTCGATAAGTTCCGGATCGTTACCGCCGATCAACAGATAGGCATACCCGTCCCTGGACCATGAGGCCGCCTGCATGCCCTGCATTTCTTCAAAGGTCGGATCCGTATCGGCACCGGAATCGGATTTGATGATGCAGAGCGCAACCGGTTCGCCGACTTTTGACAAAAATGCGAGTTGAATGAGCGGCTGCCCCTCGAAATGCAGGAGCTGTGCCCGCTTGTAGTCGAGTTGATCCGGAGCATCGATCACGGAAAGCTCGAGTTGTTTGCCAATTGCGGAGAACACGCGCGCCAGTTCCGCCTTTGCGGCGCTTTCAGTCTGCTCAATATGTGCCAGCGTCCCGTTTGCATACAATGCCTGATAGGCGGCGACATATCCGCGCCATCCCTGCAACTGATTGCCTGTCATCAAAAGCCCGGCGCCGACACCGATCAACAATGCCACTGCGGCGGCTGCGATAAGATGGAGAAACCCGAACACGGTCTGATCGACAACCGGCCCGGCCCGCTCAGCCAGATCAGGGGCTTTGGGGGCCTCGTTCAACAGCAGATCAAATGCCTTTGCCAGCTCACGCTTGTCGACCGACAAACCGTCAAGCCTGGCCCGCAAAGCGGGATCCTGCCTCAACGCCTGTTCGATCTCGGCCATCGGCACGCGATCCGCCTCACCGTCAAGATAGGCCGTGAGTTCTTCATCACTGAATGTTCGAAGATCACTCATCCGGTTTCACTCTCATCACTCAGCTGGCGCGCCAGTTTGCCGCGTGCAGCGGACAATCGGCTCATCACAGTGCCAATTGGAATATCAAGCATGTCCGAGGCTTCTTTGTAGCTGTAGCCTTCAACATAAACGAGCATGACGGCTACCCGCTGGGCTTCCGGTAACGCCAGTACCTTTAATAACACTTCACGCGCCAATAAATTCGATTCCGGTCCCGCTTTTGTATCCGGAAGTTCGATTTCATCAATCGGTGCCAGGCCGCCGCCCTGCCGGACGGCCTGTTTCCTCAGTTCGTTGATCCAGAGCCGTTGCGCAATTCTGAAAACCCAGCGATCCAGTTGCGTTCCGGTCTCAAACTGCTCCGCACGCTCCAGCGCCCTGAGGCAGACCGCCTGCGCCAGGTCATCTGCGCGATCCATGTTTCCCGTCAAGACAACACAATAGCGCCATAGCCTGGGAAAAAGCGGTTTCAGGCCCCGTTTCACTTCGGAATGTGAATTTTTTTTGCCCAACATTCGAATAAACTGCCTCCCTGACGTGTTTGATCTTAACCGGGCGAGGCTCAGGACTCACTACATTCATGCAATTCTGTTTTGAAAGAAAGTGTTCGAATGGAAGGAAACAGAGAGACGTGAAGATTGTTGACCGGTCTTGAGCGATGGTTCGCTTCAGGCGGACACTTGTTTCAAAGCAGAATTGCATGAATGTAGTCAGTCCTGAGCCTCGCCCCAAACAGTCATTCACAAACAGGAGAACTGTCCGATGAAAAAATACGTCCTGATACCCGCCCTTGCCGCCTTTGTTCTGTCCGGAACAGCGATGGCCGGGGAAACACCCTCAACACCGGGTGCGAAGCAATATTTCGTCAATCTTGAAGACGGCGCAAAAGTGAAAGGTCCGGTTACGGTGATCTTCGGTCTTTCCGGCATGGGTGTTGCGCCGGCCGGCGTTGAAAAGGAAGGGACGGGCCACCACCATATTCTGCTGAATCGGGCACCCTTTGGTGAAGGCGAAGACGGCAAGGATGAATATGACTACAATATCCCTACCGATGAAAACCATATTCACTACGGCGGAGGACAGACCGAGACCGTGCTGGCACTGCCTCCCGGTCAGCATACACTTCAGCTCGTTCTGGGTGATCAGAACCATATCCCCCACAATCCGCCGGTATACTCGGAGGTGATCACGATTACCGTCGAGTGAAATTGCCAAGAGGTCCGGTATCGATGCACCGGGCCTCAATCTCCTCTCAAAACCGGTCAGGCGACACGACTGTAATGAATGCCGCCTCCGTGCGTTTTCCTTGTCCATTCAGGACATCCGGGAACCGCAAGAACCAAAGCAGCCAGAACGGCGCCAAAAGTCAGGCGTCTGTCAGCCCGACTTCTTCAAACAGCCAATTCCGGAACGCCTTCACCTTAGGCCGTTCAAGACTGGTCTCCGGGCATACGACATAGTAGGCGTATTCAGTCGGCAGTGCGAAATCGAATGGTTTGATCAGTTGGCCGGTCGCAAGCGCATCGGCAACAAGAACGCTGCGCGCAAGCGCGACGCCGTCGCCTTGCTTGGCCGCCTGAAGTGCAAGGTTCGAATGATGATAACCCGGCCCTTTTGCCGCATCGACGCCTGTCTCTCCCGCTGCCATCAGCCACATTCGCCAATCGACCCGCATGTCATCGTGAAGCAGTGTATGGTTTTTCAGATCCGACGGTTTCTTGAGCGGAACGCCTTGCTCAAGAAGCGATGGGGCGCAAACGGGAAACTTTTCTTCCATCAGCAACCGGTCGACGCTCAAGCCCGGCCATTCACCGTGTCCATACCGGATCGCCATATCTACATTGGCCCGGGCAAAATCGACCCTCTCATCGGAAATTGACAAATGGACATCGATCTCCGGATTGGCGTTTCTAAATCGACCAAGCCGGGGAACCAGCCAATTTGCAGCAAAGGAGTCCATCGTTGAGACGATCAGGGCTCCGGTTCGCTCAAAATGATAAAGACGCTCGACGGAGACCGTCATGATGTCCAGCGCCTCGCTGATCCCCCGAAACAGGGTTTGTCCGCCATCGCTGAGCGTCAGCGTACGGTTCATCCGTTGGAACAGGGAGACACCCAGGTCGGCTTCAAGCGCTTTGATCTGATGGCTGACCGCTGCCTGCGTGACATGAAGTTCGTCCGCGGCGCGCGTGAAACTCAGATGTCGCGCAGCGGCTTCAAAGGCGCGTAAGGCATTGAGAGAAGGCAGACGACGGCTCATCTGAAATTCATAAGAATTATTCATCTTATTATCAAGACATGTTCTCTTTGCGATGCCTTGAAGAAAACATCCAACTTATTCAATCGGATAAAACCATCCTGAATAATTCATAACTTTTTCTAATGCTATTGATCAACAAATTGCAATTGTTGTTACAGTCTTGCGAGCACAAATATCATCGATGAAAACGCAGTCACTCATTTAAAGGATTGTCCAGATGACCGACGGCGAATACATCGAAATGCAACTGAACACCGCGCAGAAAACCTCCGCAAAGTCTCGTTGGGCCATGTTTCTGGCGGCCTTTGCCCTGGCTTTGATCATTGGCGTCAGCGCGGCGGATATTCAGACCAAACGCGTGGAACAAGCGACACAAAATAGCGTGGAACTGCAGGCCGATCCGCACCTTGACGGACGGGGGAAATGGGGCGGTTATCTTAGATGACGACCTCAATCGCGGACACCGCAAAACCCGGCACTTGTCTTCATTGAGACCGTTCTCGCCGGACGGTCCGGCTTTGGCCGGGCCGATTGAAAGTGGCCGGATAAAACTCTGACGGTTGCCGTTGCGTGAACCGCACCGCATGGTCAATGAGGGCAATCGTCCTTCCACGCCGGATCCATAAGAAATACTAAATTTCCGGGCAGGGGCGTCATACAGAATGATCCTCACTTCAGTGAATCGAAACTTGAAAAAAAGCCGGCTCCATTACCGAAAGTTCATTAGATTAACTTTGGCTAATTATCACAAAGTCGCGATTGCAATACGGCCTTCAGAACTTACTTGCGGTGGAGACAACACCGTAACGATGCATGCAGAAGGAGCATCCAAATGGCTGATATAGAGTATAATGAATCACGCCCGAAAACACAGGAAACACAGGAAACACAGTCGAACGTCGCTCGCTGGGGAATCCTTGTCGGCGCACTCGTGTTGGCCGCTCTCATCGGCTTCGGCGCAGTTGACGCCCAGCATAACAGCTTCGGGCCCGGAACGGAGAATGCCGGCGGACAGCAGACTGATACGCGATTGGACGGACGTGGAAAGTGGGGTGGCTATCTGAACTAGGACAATTCTCCCGATCATTGGATCACGTGAAATGCCCCAACTCTCTGTTTTTACGCGCATCTCGCAAAGGTAATCTGCTTTCGCGGGATGCGCTGCGAATGTTCCGATTGGTGGCGTTATGGCCGATAGCAGGCGCCTCCGCTGAAATCCTGACGGCAACGGCAAATAACAAAGCGGCTCTTAACCGCACTGCATGTCAAATTCGTAGCTTGGCTCTTCTCCGGGGGTAAAAGAGATATATCCTGTGGCATCTTCATAAGCGCCGGTCCCGCCGGTGATTGCGGCATTGGCCGGACCGATTGACGGCACGCCGGCATCGGCAAACGGATGATCGATCCGATGCAGACCGATCGCAAAGACCGTCCCCTTCGGAAGCTCGAAATAGCGCGTTGCAGTCGAAATGCCCGCAGCACCATCCTCAGCCGGCTCCATAAACGTCGCAATCCAGCGCATCTTGCCAATGATCGTTCCCGTCTCATCGAGCAAACTGCGCGAACCGATCCGCATATCCCCCGCAGAAAGTCCTTTTTCTCCGGCATCGACATAAGAGACTTTTCGGTCTTTGGAAGATCCTTTCAGGGTGATCGGGCTGCAGTAGACATCATCGGACAGCGCATGAGCCCAGGGCGTTGAAAGAAGGCTGAAAAGTGCTGCCAACAAAACTCGACTGCTGATTGAAATCATTGGTAAAGCCTCCGGCAATCGGACACAGGCGTAGCGGCCCGTCAGTTTACTCCCTTATATGTCGCAAATGCGTCGGCTGAAACCGGGCAACGGCCTGCTAAGCTGTCATAGTCAGGAAAATCATAAGACAGGCGACTTCTTCCCCTTGCCGATCTTTTCAAACCGAGAACGCATCCGGTGTTCCGGCCCGGCCAGGGCTTGCGCGTAAAGTGAACCGCGCGCCTGTCCTGCGGTCCGACCGTCGCATCCGGGTGCGTTGCCGTCAGACTTGGTCGGGCCCAGCCGGTCAACCCGCTTCCGGTGGAAACACTCACGCGGGACGAATACCGATGCTCTTCATGATCGGTGCGCACCGCGCAACGCACCGGAATGATAACCCTTGACCGGGATCGGATTCGCTTGCGGTCTTTGAAGTGCTGAAGCGGCTTGTCGCATCAGCACAACTGTACCGCACAAACGGTTAGCGCGAAATCTGCCCCGGCGAACGATCCAATCCAAAAGCAGGATGACATACGTAAAAAGATGGCGGCTGCGAGCGTCCACCGGCAGCTTGCCGAAAAAAATCGATGGACCGATGGGAAACAACCACGTGTATATTTCGATCACCGGCCTGCGCCCCAAAAACATCTTTCAGTATTTCCGTTTTTGGTTCCTGGCCATTCCCGTTATGCAACAGGCACGGCAGGCGCCGGGCAACATCTCCGCAGAAGCGAGAAAAATCAACGGCATACACCACACCATGACGGTCTGGGAAGATGAGCTGGCGATGAAGCGGTTCTGTATCAGGGCACTCACCGGAAGGCGATCAAGGCCTTTCCGACACTTGCCAGAGGCAAGACGCTTGGATTTCGCGCCGAAACGGTGCCGTCCTGGACAGACGTGCCCGTTATCTGGCACACGAAAGGACAAGCGTATGACGCCACGAAGCCCAAAGCCAGATGAGCGCCGATCACCGAACAAATCGGATCAAGGGTCAGTAAAGCTTGAACTTCGCGCCGAGCCGAACCGTGTGGCTTATGGGTTCCAGAGTAGCAACCGACCCCAGATTGACATCTTCATACTGGGTGTACCGGTATTCTACAAAGGTCGACAACTTTTCGCTCAGAGCAAACTCCGAACCCGTGCCGATCGAGAAGCCGCTGACCCCATCCTCTTCAGTGATCGCAGGTGTTGAGATCGACGCCGACAGGTTCTGCCAGCTATAGCCACCGATCACGTAGCCAAGCGTGTAATCGTTGAATTTATAGCCGACGCGCGCCAGCGCATCGAAACCAAAATCATCGGCCTTGGCTGCCACAGTCACCCCGGCTACCGTCGCCGAAGCTGACGATTCAACATACTGCGCTGCCAATTGAACGCCTGCCACCCAGCGCTTTCCGAATTCGTGGTCATAGCCGATGCTGACTTCGCCAAGATAGCCTTCCGTGGCAAGGCCGTCGAAGGTCGCGCCGCCGATACTGCTGGACACATCGCTGACCGATATGCCGCCGCTGATCGCACCGCCCAGTTTTATGCCTGTCCATGTGTGCTGGAACGGCTCACGCTCGCGCTCCGTCGGGCCGGCGCCAAAACGGTAATTCACGCTCGAATGAAATGAATGGATCACCGGGTCGATCGATGCGCCGCCAAAAGCACTGATGCTTTCGCCGCTATATTGCGCATAGCGATATTCCGAACTCCAGGTCCAATTGTTGCGCACGGCGGTCTCAAAGCCCACGCCGGCGACAAATCCGTTGTCATGCCAATCCGTCGATGCCCCGGCAACCGATGAGTTGAACTCAAAATGCTGATAGCTGTAACCGCCAAGCACATAGGCAATGGTCCGGGGTGTCAGCTCGACGCCGACGCGGCCGGTAACATCGACCCCGTAATCGGCTTCAATGTCAGCGGTAAAACCGAAAGCGGGTATGGTCAAGGACGTTTCCACATCGCTGTAGCGGGCGGCGATTGCACCGCCGACGACAAACCCGTTTGAGAAAGCGTAATCGTAACCGGCCGTCAGCTTACCGAAAAAGCCACGGCCACCGACACCGGAACTGGATGAGGCGCCGATAGAGGGAAGAGTCATCTCGTCAAGGATATACGCTGTCCCGCCGCCAACGCCGAGATAAAAACCGGTCCAGTCGTAAACGCTGGTCTGGCTGGTGATCTTCTCCGCACCGGGAATAACCCCTTCAAACGCGTAAGCTGCCTGGGTGAATGTCAGGCCTGTAATGCCCGCAAGAAGTGTCGCACGAAGATAAGATCGCATTGCCGCAAAGCGCCTTTAAATGATGTCAGTTCGTTCATCTTATTCATAAGATGATCCGCGATTATTTGGAAGGCCGATATGTGGCGATACTGCAACAATATGGTGTTAATTCCACTTTTTCGTTGATAAGTTGAGGAGCCGCAGTCCCCGCGCCCTGACAGATGTCGTCAAGAGTGCTTGCAATTCGAGTGCCGATCCTGAACATTGGGTATCCGCCGCAAGCATTGCCCGCAACGTCATCAAACCCTTGCAAACAAAACGCTTTTCAGGTGAGATCGCCGCATGTCGGCACGATAGGATGCCCGAATGAGAAATGAGAGCGAAAAAGTCCATATAAGGCCGGCTCGGGATGCCGACCGCCCCACAATCGCGGCATTGCAGGCGGACAGCTGGCGCTCGGCCTATGCCGGTATTCTGCCGGCGGATTACCTTGGTGAGCCAGTCGGTATCGAGCTTGAAACCCATTGGACCAATCTTGAGATAACATCCGATGACGTCGTCATGGTCGCGGAGCTGGACGGGGAACTGGTCGGTTTCATTTCAATCTGGTGCAGGCCGGACCCCTATATCGACAATTTTCATACCCGCCCGGACTTCAAGCACCGGGGCATCGGATCCAATCTGCTGGTTGCAGCGGCCGAACAGCTTTTGCGGCTTGGCCGGACATCGGCGCATCTTTGGGTGATCACAACCAATTTGCCGGCAAAGAAATTCTACAAACGCATGGGCGGCCAGGTGACCGAGTTCGCTGACAGGGAGATGTTCGATCACGTCGTCGCCAGCGAGAAGATCGAGTGGCCGGACCTGACCAAGCTGCCTGCACCCAAGACATTCCTCTGAATGCTAGGCTCAGGACCTATTCATTTCATGCAATTCTGTTTTGAAAGAAGTATTCGAATGGAGAGAACCAGGGAGAAGCGAAGGTCGGATACCTTTGCGAGCCCTGGTTTTCTTCAGGCGGACACTTCTTTCAAAACCCGAAGGGCGAGGCATATTGTGTTCCTGACGGCGTTGGAACGACTTGAAAACCGGATGGTTTCCTGCGCCTTTCCGCCTTGTCAAAAACAAAATCTGCTCTCGCACAATGGATGAAATGAATGGGTCCTGAGCCTAGGCTCAGCCTGCTTTTTGTTTTTCAAAGAGTCCTGTCGGCAAACCGTCCATACTCAACCGGTTTTTCCGTTCCTGATAATCCAGCAATTCCTGATCGGTTTTGTTCTCCGCCCAATGATCAAGCGTGTCGCGTTCCTCGCGATAGTCGAAACGCGGCACGCCGAATCCACACGAGGTTTGGACCAGGTCAAAATCGAGTTTCACGATTTGACGCGCGCCGCGAACTTCTTCATTGCCGAACAGGTCCGACAGGTACGTGTTATAGTCATCACTCCCCCGCACGATAATCCGCCCGTGTCCGTAAAGGCGCAGGATCATGGGCTTGCCGTCCAGCGCGCAGAACATGATCGTCATGCGACCGTCGGCCAGCATATGGGCCGCGGTCTCGTTGCCGCTTCCGATGCGGTCCAGATAAAGAACGCTGTTGTCATCTACGATCCGAAAAAGATCCGTGCTGCGCGGCGAGATATTCACCCGGCTGGAATCGGTCGCCGATCCAGTGAAAAAGATCTGCTGGCGACCGATAAATTCTCGCAGATAGAAATCAAGCTTCGGAAATTGCTTTGCCATTTGAGTCCTCGCGTGTTCCGCCTCTTATCGAACACTTGCCCCCTTATGACAACAGATCAGCGACCCGAAAAATCCGGCATACGCTTCTCAAGGAAAGCGTCCATTCCCTCATTCTTGTCTGCCGTTCCGAAAATGGCGTGATAGACGCGACGCTCAAACCGCATCCCCTCTGCCAGCCCGGTCTCTTCCGCCATCGCAACACATTCCCGCGCCATCATGACGGACGGTTTTGAATAACCGGCTATCGTCTGGGCCGCTTCCATTGCTTCTGTTTCAAGCCGGCCTTTCGGAACAACGCGGGAAACAAGGCCGGCCTGCAGCGCCTCCGCGGCGTCGATCATCCGGCCGGTCAGGATCATATCCATCGCCCTGGCCCGCCCGATCAGACGGGTTAACCGCTGAGAACCGCCAATGCCGGGGATCACACCGATCTTGAGTTCCGGCTGGCCGAAACGGGCATTTTCCGCTGCGAAGATAAGATCACACATCATCGCGAGCTCGCACCCTCCGCCGAGCGCATAACCGGAGACGGCTGCAATCTTTGGCGTTCTGAGCGCCGCGAAGCGGTCCCAGCCTTCAAAGAAGTTCGACCGGTACATGCTCATATGGTCCTGCGCCCGGAGTTCGACAATGTCCGCACCGGCGGCGAAAGCCCGGTCATTTCCGGTCAGAATGAAACAACCGACCTCCGGATCGGGGTCCAGCGGAAGGAGCGCATCCAGCACCTCCTCCTGCACCTGTGTGTTCAAGGCGTTCAGCGCCTCGGGGCGATTGAGGCGGACGGTCATCACTCTGTCCGTCCGCTCAACAAGGATGGTTTCGTATTCCGCCATAGCTTAACTGTCCCAAATGGCGCCATAAGCGGGAATGCCGAGGCTTTCCATGTCATGCACCACTTTGCGCGTCAGTTTCTGATTGGCGATGCAGATCACAGCTTCCGCATCAAATGCACGAACGGCCTGCAGAGCCAGTTGCGACAGATCCGGCTTGCCCCTGGCATCGGTATCCCAGATCAGGGCATCCGGACTGGCCGCCAGAATCTCTTCGATAAGGTCGTCGCCATAAGTCTTCCGCGGCGAGCGTGTCGACCAGATCAGCCTGATCGGCACATCTTTCGCAAGAAGGTGCGGCATGACCGGGCCGATACCGCTTCCGGTCGCCACATAGACCACTTTCTTGAAGAGAACCTCGATCCGGGCCACACCGGACGTGGTGATGCCCTTGACCCAGACATGGGACGGCGGGTTGTCGATAAAGCGGCCGGTCCAGTCACCCGCGCGGGAGACAATCAGCCGATACCCCTCCTCTCCCGGTGTCGCGATATTGGCAAAGGAATGCCATTCAAGCAGCGGATTAAGACTGATCGCATTGGACGAACCGGGAAACGGCGTATCGCCGTAATTGAACCGGATTGAAACCGCGTGATCGGACGGCTTTACGGCCTCAATCGGCACTTTCTTGAGGGTCAGCCAGGGCGAGAGGATCGAAAGCGTGATCACACACAAGATCCAAAATGCCGGAGATCCGGTCAATGTGCCGCCAGTGTCGCTCACAATCGATACTGTCTGCGCCCAAAACAGCGCCAGAACCGTCCAGCCGACAAAGCGGTGGGTCCGCTCAAAAAGATTGTGAAGCCGGGCCCGGATGGTGCTTAAAGCCGTTACGATCATCACTGCAAGTAAAGCCAGCATCACCGCCGTCAGACCAAGGGTCAGAGCCGAAACCTGTCCGGCCTCAAGAGCATAGTTATATCCCATTCCGGCCAGCAGGAGCGTAAACCAGAGCGATCCGGTAACATTGCCGCCAATATGAAGGCCGCCAAAATGAAACACCTTCCCGGCACCCCAGCGGATCCAAAGCGGCCATGACGTCGGAATGCGGGTCGCAAGCCAGAACAGAAAGTTGATCACCCGCTGCTGACGGATCAGGATACCAAGGGCAAAGTTGAACAGCGCCATGTCGCCGATCCGGTCGAGCGCAAAACCATCCGTATTCCACCAGGTCCGGCTGTCGATGCCCCAGACAAGAATGACGGCGTTGACAATGAAGACGAGCAGAATGAGCCGCTGGTATTCCATAAAGGACGGATGCCGCGTCACCCGCCGCCAGCCGCCATAGGAAGGGGCAAGAGTGGTTCGTTCAGCTGAAGACATGGACATTCAGGCCTCCTCCCCTTCACACACCGCTTCCTGCCGGCCGATCGCGTGCTCTTTCGCCATTTCAAGCAGCAGGCGCTTGTCGAGCTTGCCGCGCGGCGTGCGCGGAATGTCGTCAAGGACAAAGATGAATTTGGGAATGCAATAGTAATGCAGTCTCTTGTTCATCGCCTCTTCGGCCGCGGCATGATCGAACGTCAACGGACTAACAAAGGACACCAGCGTGCGGTCGTCATATTTCAGGGTGACCGCCTGCGTGCACCCCTTTACCGATTCAAGCACTGAGGAAACGCCATCGAGCTCAACCCGGAAACCACGGATTTTCACCTGGTCGTCAACCCGCCCGAAATGCTGCAACTCACCCTCGGCGGTCCAGCGACCGAGATCCCGGGTCCTGAACATCATCCGCCCGCCGCCAAGAAACGGATCGGGCCGATATCGTTCGGCTGTGAGTATGTCGTTGGCGAGATATCCGGCCGTTACGCAGTCGCCGCCTGCCCACATTTCCCCGATCTCTCCGATCCGACAGGGCTGCATATGTTCATTCAGGATGTAAACCGTGTTGTTTGGAGTCGGACGCCCGATGCTGAGAACCGGTTTTGACGGGTAGTGCGGTTCGGCCGTATTGATAATGGTGGTCTCTGTCGGTCCGCAGGAATTATAGAATGTGCAGAACTGCGACCAGGTATCCGCAAGTGGACGAGGACACGGCTCGCCGGCAACAGCGGCAACCTTCACGTTCCGGCACCGTGACGCATCGAGCGAGCACAGGATGGACGGTGTGGCAATGACGACATCGGCCTGTTCGGCTGCCGTCTGAAAGTTCTTGCCACGAACAATAAGCGTGCCGCCGTTTGAGAGGCACCCTAGGATTTCCCACGCGGCCATGTCGAAGGCAATCGACAGCAACTGCGCGACTTTCATGCCCGGTCGGATGCCCAGATCACCCGGTGCCGTCTGAAGGATATTGCAGACATTGCGATGCGTGACCTGCACCCCATTGGGCACACCTGTGGTTCCTGATGTAAACAGAACAAAGCAACGGTCATCTGGACGCGCCGGGTCTTCGGGAATAAAGGCTGCCCCATCCCGGCCAAGCGGCTGTTGCATCATCTCATCGATCGACAGACAGACCTGCCCCATGGCAACGGGCACCATGTGCCGCAAATCGGAAACGGTCAGAATCACCTTTGCACCGGTCACCCCGGCAATGTGCTTCAGCGTGTTTTCCGGTGCCACGCCCACATGCTGCGGCACATAAGCCGCACCCAGTTTCAATACACCCAGAATACCGACAATCATCGGGATCGAGCGCTGGAGATAGAGCGCGACCGCATCGCCCCTGCGCACTCCGCACTTCGCAAGACGCCGTGCCAGCTGATTGGACCGCTCTTCCAGCGCGCGATAAGTCAGGGTGTCTCCCAGGTGGTCGACAGCTATGGCCTCCGGCTGCGTTGCGGCGAATTTCTCAAACGCACGATGAATGATGTCAAACCGCGGCCGCATACGCGGCCCCTGACCGAACGCTTCGAAGAGTGCCCTGTCCCGCGCCGAAAGTCCCGATAGCGCATCACCGCAAAAACGATCTGTCTGCCAAAGCGCCTGGTCGCCGGAAAACGGCAGGGGGAAATCAACCACGTTGTCGGGAGCGGTTGACTCTCTGTTTTGGTCGCGAGTCGACTTGGCAACGCCGTTTGCAGCGGATATCCCGTGCGTGCGGATGGATGTGTACATGATTTTTCTCCCGATAAAATGTCAAATATTTCAATTATTTACCGATTATTTTCCGGACCTTTCCCCTTAGGTTTTCGACCTCAAACAGGCTTGGGAACCGGCCTTTCCCATGGATCAGAATCTCTTTTCCGACGTCCGGAAATCGACATTTCGAAATTTATTGGGAAATTTTCCCATTTTTTACACACACTCTATCACTAATAATGACGGTGATGTGATCCTGTGAAAAAAGTGATCGGAATCTAATGCTTGAACTCTATAAACAGGGATGTGACTCAACGTAATGCGTCTTTTGATTTGGCGAAGAATTGCTCATAAGCCAGTGAAAACGCCTGAGAATTTAAGGCGCCCATCTTTGACGAAATCGCAAGCGGGAGCGCTCTCGCAATGTTGATTGGTGCCGGGGAGGTGAAGTGAGGGAAGATCGGACAGAGCAGTTTCAACAGACGCTGTCGCGTCTGCTGCGTCCGATCGCCCGGGCGATGATCGCTCATGGCGTCACCCTGAACGCAGCAACCGAAGCACTGAAATCAGCATTGTACAACGCCGCAACGGACCTTTCAGCTAAAGACGAAAAAGTGACGGACAGCAAAATAAGCCTTCGTACCGGGTTGCATCGAAAAGATGTGCGGCGCCTGAGGGAGGCGAGCCCCCGGCCGGAAAAACGGTCGCTTACGAATGCCTGCACGCTGGCCATTGCCTACTGGACGTCCAACGATCGCTTCCAGACCAAAGCGGGCACCCCCCGCACCCTGCCCCGCACCGGGACGCGATCACGGCCGGGGTTTGACGAGTTGGTCAAGACAGCAAAAATCGACCTGCCGGCATCAACTCTGCTCGAGGCGCTCGTCGCGCAAGACGCCGTGACCCGCGACGCTGACGCGGACACCGTGACATTGGTTCAAACCGCCTTTCTCGCCAGCCCGCAATCCGAGGCCATGATCGCCGCCTATCAAAAAAACCTGCTCGCCCATCTGGAGGCCGCAACGGAAAATCTCCTGGCCAAAGAGGGAGAACCGCGCAAATTTGAGCGGGCGGCCCATTTCAACCAGCTTTCGGCGACATCGATAAAAGAGCTGGACGCCGAAGCACGACGCCTGTCTCAAAATGTGCTTGAATCTCTCAACAGGAAAGCACTTGCCCTTCAGGAGAAAGACGCAACGATACAGGGACCGAAGGGTCGCTTTTCGATCGGGACGTACATCATCGGCAACATCAGCGATACCGATGCGACCGATGATGATCAGGAGTCGCAATGATCAGGGGTCTGTGGTTTTGTCTCGCCGCCATTATCTTTGCTCTGGCGGCAATGGCCGAAGACGACAGCGAACGCGAAGGCGGAATTGTCGGCACCGGCATCGTCGGCGCAATCACCGACCTTGGCAGTATTTTTGTCAATGGCCAGCGCATTCATTTCGCCGAAAACAAACCCGTGCACTCTTCGTTCGGCATGCGGACGGCAAGGAGCCTTGTTCCGGGGGAAACTGTGGTGATCGAAGCATCCCGCAAGGATGGCGAGTGGCAGGCTGACCGGATAACGCATTATATGCCCGCCATCGGCCCCGTATCACAATCGGCCAGCGCGGACATTGCGGTGCTTGGCTCCGATATTATCATCCTGCCCGATACCACTTTGGTCGGTTTTGGCGACAATGGTCGTCCCCGTCCGGGCGACTGGATTGCGGTCAACGGTTTGTGGCGGGACAAAACAGTTATCGCAACGCGGATCATCCGGATCGACCCGCTCCCGGAGGCCGTCCTGATGGGCACCTACGAAAAGGGTGAACGGGATAATACCTTTCTGATTGGCGGCACATTGGTTGACGGGCTCAATATTCGTCACGCCGCAGTTGGCGATGCGCTCACGGTGACAGGCGTTCCGGCCGGCAACGGTCTCGATGTCAGAACGGTTGCCGTGGGACTGTTCAGCCGATCGATGAACAGAGTGCTTATGGAGGGATATCTCTCAGAACCCGACGGCACCGGACGCTACACGATCCACGGGTCCGGCATTACGTCTTATCGGGAGGACGAGGACGCGACAATGTCTTTCGATCGCGGACTTTATTGTGCATCGGGGTCGAAAGAAGCAACCATTCAACCGGTCATCGAGACCTTGCCTGAAGACAAGTCCGGCCGACAGAAAATGCTGCAACGTCTTGCGGACGACATCAACCGGCTCTGTCCGAATTAATCGGTCCGCAGCCATGCATGAAACGCCGCAGCCCAGCAATCTGCCGGGCCATGGACGCAGGTCTTCCGAGCGGTTTTTCAGACGGTTTTTCAGGCGGCCTGCCTGTAGCTGTCTTCCGCTTCCTTCAACCGCATACCGACAACCACCATGCGCATGGCGTCCTCCGCGGCCCTGCGCAGCAGTTTATCACCTTTCTCAATGGCTTCGTCGAGGGAACAAGGCCGTTTGAGGATGGAGGCAAAAGCGTCGATACCATTGTCCAGTGTCTTGCGGACACCTTTACCGATTGTTCCGGCGAGCGCAATTGTCGGAACATTACACCGGGCAGCGCGACGTGCGACCTCACAGGGAACCTTGCCATAAGGGCTCTGACCATCCAGTGAGCCCTCTGCGGTGATCACCAAATCCGCTTCCTGCAAAAGGCTTTCAAAAGCCAGATATTGCATAACGATATCAAACCGCGGGTGCAGCGTTGCGCCGGTAAACGCCACAAGTCCCGCACCAAGACCGCCGGACGCTCCAGATCCGTTGGCGAACCCAATATCGAGCCCGAACGCTTGCCTGATGGCAGCAGCATAGGTCTCCAGACCGTTTTCAAGCATGATCACCTGTTCCGGAGAGGCACCCTTTTGCGGCCCGAAAACCCGGGCAACGCCCCTATCGCCCAGAAGCACATTGTGCCAGTTGACCGCAACATCAATCCTTACATCGGACAATCGCGGGTCAAGACCGGATGGATCAATGGATGCAAGCTGGCCAAGCGCACCCCCTCCCGGTTCAAGATCCTTTCCGTTCTTATCCAGAAGCCGTGCGCCCAGCGCCTGGGCCATCCCCGCTCCACCGTCATTGATGCCGCTGTCGCCGCAGCCGATCAGAATGCGCCGAACGTCTTTGTCCAGTGCCGCACGAATGAGTTCGCCCACTCCAAAACTGGTGGTCCGAGCCGGATCCCGGCGGTCGCGCGGAACGAGGCTCAGACCGGCTGCGGCGGCCATTTCGATCACCGCGGTTTTTGGTCCCGACCCGCCCATCAGACCAAAAAATGACGGTTCAGGATCACCCACCGGACCCGTGACGGTCACGTCATGAACAGATCCGCCGGTCGCTCTGATGAGGGCCTGGGTAAACCCCTCTCCGCCATCAACCATCGGTGCCCTGAGAATGCGTGCGTCGGGAACGACGCGGGAAACGCCGGTCGCTATCGCGTGTGTTACAGCGTCAACGTCAAGCGATTCCTTAAAACCTGACGGGGCGACAAGAACCGTGAAAGTCATAACATTTCTCCTGTAATTTCTTGATACAGGGAGAACGGTCGAACAGCGTCTTTATTCCAGAACAGTCGTGAAAAAACAGTCCTGCCGAATAATTTTTTACTAATTTTTTCAAATACTTATTCCTCAAACCTTTGGCCGTGGAACCGGAACAGCCACAGGCGATGCGTCTCCCGTTGCGCTGCTGCATGCAACCTGCGCGGCTCCAATGGCCTCCATATTTTGAACCACCCTGGCAACATCGACGGAGTGGCTGCGCAGCATCACAAGACCGTCACCTTTGTAAATCGAACGAACCGCATTTCGCTCAACCGGGACTCCGTCTCGTTTCAACCGGTCCCATACATGCCACCAGCCGGCCGACCACATCTGATTTTCATGAATGGCGGCCACCATAACCGTTTTCAGTTCATCCCGCGCGCACAGCGCGCCGGGCATCCGCGGTGCCTGTTGCTCTGACTGTCCGCCTTCGGCGGCAACCGGGCGAGACGAATGCACAGGTTCAGCGGATGCGGTGTGAACAAGCCGGACCGAAGTGGTCTTACGGGCCTCGGCTTCAGCCGTTACCGACTGGTGCGGCCAGACGAACAGAGCAAATATCATCAGGAGTACGAACATCGCCGGAAACAGCGGCAATGCCAGACGGAACAGGTCTGCCTGACGGAAAGTCGGCTGATCGAGATTGCCGAACAAAGCAACCGGTTTGGCGCTTGCCATCATGGTTTGGCAGAACCCCGTCCCCAGCACCGTTATCAGGATCATGAGCGTAGCATCGTGACCGAAACCCGCCATGGGCAACGCGAAAACCGGCAACAGGACGGCGGCTCGGGCACTGCGTGAGTTGATGACCAGATGTGCCGTCAGGGCGACAAGAGCCGTAACGGCTGCCACGAACGGGAACGAACCGGTCAGCGATGCAGGAAGAAGTTCCATGGCACCACGTGCAAGCCATTTGTCCGCCCCGGTTTCATGCAGTGCCCGGGCAATCACCAAAGTGGCAGCGAGAAAAATCAGCAGTTCAACCTCCACATGCCGGAAGACTTCCTTCGGTTTCATTGTCGAAAACGCTTTGGACAGAAGCACAACGGCACCGGCAATGGCGACAAGCGCGACGTCGAAACCGTGCAGAGGAATTGTCATCCAGGCGGCGATGACGCCTGCAACAACAATCGCAATCGCTTTCTGCTGACCGGTCAGCGGTCCTCGCGATCCCGAAGGCAGGCTGAGGCGGGCTCTCGTGAGATCTTTGGGCACGAACATCTTCATAATCAGCACCACACCCGCCAGGCTTGACAAAAGTGCAAACGGCAACGCCAGCGCAATCCATTGAAAGTAGCCGATGGATTGACCGGTCGCGGTAGCAATCATATCGATCGCCACAAAGTGTGCGCCGGCGCCAATCAGCGACCCTCCGGCAGACAACAGGATCACTGTCGGGAACAACAGCGCCAGAGGACGCACGAGGCGCGGATCCGGTAGCCGGTCAAGCAGCACGAGAAAAATCGGCATCAACAATGCCGCGCGTCCGGATGTCGACGGCACCAGGAACGCTGTCAGGGCGATAATGAAAGCCAAACCGAAAAACAGTGAGTGTATCGAATTCAGCGGGCCGATAGCGCCAAGAACCAATCGTTCCAGCAGTCCGCTCGCTTTCAGAATTGCAGACATCACAAAGGCGGCCACCAAGAGCCATATCATCTCACTTCCAAGGGATGCGTAAAAATCCTGCTCTTCAAGCACACCAAGGCCAACGAGAAAGACAGCACCGGTGATGGCGACCAGCGAATCGGGGATACGTGTCAATGTCCAGCCGACCACCGTCAGCACGGTAACGATTAACGCCAAGCGCCCGCTTGCATCCAGGGACTGGGGAAGTAACCACAGCGCCGCCGATAGAGACATCACAAGAGCAACGGTGACAATCGGTCGACTGCAAAGTTCGCCAAGCGTGATTGCCGCGACCCGTTCCAATGACCGCTTAAACAGTCCCGATTCCCGGTTCTGCGGAAATTGCTCCATTGAAGGTGCCATGGTCATCGGATTCTCCTTATGCGTCACAAAAGCGTCATGAGGAAAAACGGCGCGTGGCGTTATTTATTCCAAAAGCAACTAGAACCGGCAGGTTGCGGATCAGGCACCGTCCGACAAAATCATATCCGCCGCTTTTTCGGCGATCATGATGGTCGGCGCGTTGGTGTTGCCGCTGATAAGGCGGGGCATGATTGACGCGTCAACGACACGCAGCCCGGTCACCCCTTTTACCCGAAGGGCCGGATCCACAACGGCATCGTCATCGACGCCCATCCGGCAGGTCCCGACCGGATGGTACAGTGTTGCACCGGTTTCTCTGGCATGCCGGAGCAAACTCTCATCGTCGGTAACGTTCCTCCCGGGAGCCGTTTCTTCAACAACAAAAGCACGCATCTCATCCGTCGCCATCAGGTCTCTCGCGATCCGCATCCCGGCAACATGGCGCTCACGATCGGTTTCGCTGGTCAGAAAATTGGGCTGGATTTCCGGCGCGACATGGGGATCAGGCGTTCGGGCATGAATATATCCCCTGCTTTCCGGGCGCAGAAAACAGGGGCCGATCGTCAGCCCGGGGAACGTGTCAAAAACACGTTTCTTGGGATCCCTGAAGGTCGCATGGGCAATGTGAAACTGGATATCGGCGTCCGGCAAATCCGGCCGGCTTTTGACAAAGCCGGCGAGAACACCCGCCGGCAGGGTCAACGCACCCCGTCCTCCCAGGTAAAAACGCAGCACTTCCCGCATCAGGGGCAGTCCGCGCACCATCTGATTGAGGCTTTGAGTGTTTTTGAGATGCCATGTCAGGCGCGAGATATAGTGATCCTGTAAATTCTCGCCAACGTCGGCACAATGGTGCCGGACTGGAATGCCAAGTGCGTTCAAACGCGCGCCATCGCCGATACCGGACAACTCAAGAAGCTGCGGCGACTGTACCGCCCCGGCGGACAGAATAACTTCACGGCGCGCTCTGATTTCCTGTTCCTGCCCGTCGCGCTCAGTCACAAGACCAATTGCGCGGGCGTCTTTAATCAGCACACGTTTGACGAACGAATTGGAACGAATTTCGAGATTTTGCCGCTCTGACCGGATCGGATCGATATAGGCGTTGCGCGCACTGAACCGCCGACCGGCCCGCTGCGTGACCTGGCAGTAGCCAAAACCCGACTGCACGGCGCCGTTGTAATCGTGCTCAACTGGATAACCCAGTCTCCCCCCCGCCGCCATCAGCCGGTCCAGAATCGGATAACGGGTTCGCGGCAACGCGACATTCAGGGGACCGTTACCGCCATGAAATTCATTTTCTCCCTCTTCGAAATTCTCAGCCCGCCTGAAATAGGGAAGAACATCGTCATAGCTCCAGCCACGACATCCCAGTTGCGCCCAGATGTCATAGTCCTGCGCCTGGCCGCGCACGTAAATCATCGCGTTGATGAGGCTTGATCCGCCAAGCCCCTTACCGCGCGGGACCGGAATTGTCCGCCCGCCCGCGTGTTTTTGCGGAACCGTTTCAAAGAGCCAGTTAAAGCGCGGATCGACCATGGTTTTCACATAACCGGCAGGAATGTCGATCCAGCGGCTTCCGCTGTCGTTCCCCGCTTCCAGCAGACAGACGGTCGTCCGGCAGTCGACACTCAGCCTGTTTGCCAAAACGCAGCCTGCCGATCCCCCTCCGACAATCACATAGTCAAATTCCATCTGTCCTTGTCTGCCCCTCAAGCCGAAACAACTGCACAAACTACGAAACTTAAACAGCCATTGGCACGCCGCCAAGGCCGGCCCAGAACCGAAATTGCCGCCTCTGTCATGCCACTGCAACAACAGGGAGCCATACTCAGGATGCAGCCAGCGACACCCAGCGTTGATTGCCGGAGATGCTTGCTACTTTTAGCCGAAAAACCTTACGCCAAATTAATTTGAAGAGAAGGTCGCTCGACCCCAATTACTATTGGTGGAACCAGCAACGATGGAGGACTCAATGCTCAACAGACTGAAGGCACTTCAGACCCGTCACGAAATCCTGGACGCAAAAATCGATCGCGAGCAGAAACGTCTCCGTCCGGACGAATTGCGTATCAGCGCGATGAAAAAAATCCGACTTCGCATCAGGGATCAAATCTCGCGCGTCGAGTGGGTCATGTCCCGTGATCTTCAGCGCAGAGCGACAAGCCGAGCCACTTAGAGACCAAATTCAGGAGAATGATATGCTATTCTGGTGGGATCTCAACAGACCCGTTGTCAAAACCAGGGAAACGACAACACGACAGAAAGTGTTGAACGATCTGGACGACAGAATGAGCGAGTTTCTGGCGGCAAAAGGCAAGACCGGTTGCCCGACGGTTATTGACCGGATTTCCTCCGATCAGCGCTCGATCCGTAATGAGCGCAAGCAGGCCGCCTTTTCGTGAAAAGTTGACGTGCTTTAGGACAGGCAACGAATTGGCTGAGTCCGCTCTTTAAGGGCGGATCGTGCTCAGCCGCAACAATATGATGAGGACGGACAAGACCGTGGGCTTGTCCGTCCTCTTTTGCTGTGGGCTTGTCCACGATCCAACACAAACAAAACACGCGCCGTTTCCCATTGTTTATCATTTGGCAACGATCCGTTTCAGGCCGCTCCCCTTCCCCTTGCGATCTGAATGGCCAACTATAGAGCGTGTCTTGTTTATGTTGGATAGCCGGGGAGTCTGGTTATGTTACGCGATATCAAAGGCCTGCATCACGTCACATCCTTGGCGAGCGATGCGCCCCGGAACAATGATTTTTTCACAAAAACACTTGGCCTCCGCCGCATCAAGAAGACCGTCAATTTCGACGTGCCGAGCGTTTATCACCTTTATTATGGCGACGCCGTGGGCACACCCGGATCGGTGATGACTTATTTTCCGTTTCCGGGAAAAGCAAAAGGTCGGCCGGGTAACGGAGAAGTGGGTCGCACGGACTTTTCGGTTCCGGAGGGCGCTCTGGACTTCTGGCGGCAGCGGTTCACCGACCTGGGGGTCCGAGGCCGGGCGGATGAACAATCCTTTGGCGAGAAACGGCTCCGCTTCACAGGCCCTGACGGTGAGGGATTTTCGCTGGTTGAAAACGGAACCGACAGGCGCGCACCCTGGGCCGGCACTCTGGAGGAAGATGTCGCCATTCGCGGTTTCCATGGCGCATCGATGCGGCTCAAGGAAACCGATGCGACAGCCGAGCTTCTGCAGTTCATGGGCTATGAGGCACTCGATGAAGCCGATGGGGTAAAGCGCTTTGTCGTTCCCGGCGGCAATGGCGCGGATATCATCGATCTCCAGAAGCTTCCCGACAGTGCGCCTGCCCAGCAGGGCGCCGGCTCTGTGCACCATATCGCCTTTGCGGTCGAGGATCGGAAAAAGCAGCTTGAGGTCCGTAAGGCGCTGACGGATACAGGCTACCAGGTGACACCGGTCATTGATCGCAACTATTTCTGGGCGATTTACTTTCGAACACCCGGCGGTGTGCTGTTTGAAGTCGCCACCGGCGAACCGGGTTTCGATCATGATGAGGATACCGCGCATCTGGGTGAGGCCCTAAAACTGCCTGCGCAGCACGAGCACTTGCGCGCATTACTTGAACAGTCCCTTCAGCCGCTCACGGATTGATCGGCACCCAAGAACACGGAGTCACGGATATGAGTTGGAACCCCGGACTGGAGCCGCATTGCCCAAACGCAGTGCATCCTGATGCCATTGAAACGGTCATTGTTCCCCGCGCCCGCGATATCGGCGGTTTTGAAGTCCGCCGCGCCCTGCCGTCGGCAAAACGCAAAATGGTGGGACCGTTCGTGTTCTTCGACCAGGCCGGGCCGGCCGAGTTTCTGACGAACCAGGGCATCGATGTCCGGCCACATCCCCATATCGGGCTGGCGACCATCACCTATCTTTATCAGGGCGAATTTCAGCATCGGGATTCGCTGGGGACCAATCAGATGATTTACCCCGGCGAGGTGAACTGGATGATCGCGGGCAACGGTGTCACCCACTCTGAGCGGACAAGCGCAGAAACGCGAAAAGGGCCCAGCAGCCTCTTCGGCATTCAGACATGGGTCGCCCTGCCGGAAAAAGACGAGGAGGCCAATGCCGGATTTGAGCATCACGGCAAAGAGGCCCTGCCGTTCATCGAAGGTGAGGGAAAACAGGTCCGCCTCATCATCGGCAATGCCTGGGGCGAACGCGCGCCAACCAAGACATTCTCGGACATGTTTTATGCAGATGCCGTCCTTGAAGCCAACACCCTTTTGCCTCTTCCGGACGATCACGAGGATCGCGGTCTTTATGTGGTTGACGGATCGATCTCCGTCGCCGGCGATCATTTTGATGCCGGAAAAATGATGGTTTTCCGCCCCGGCGATGCGATCAGCGTCCAGGCCGGACCGTCCGGCGCGCGCCTGATGGTGCTGGGCGGAGAGACGTTGAACGGGCCGCGTTACATCTGGTGGAATTTTGTCGCCTCGTCCAAAGACAAGATTGAAGCAGCCAAGGCAGCATGGGCGGCCGGAGACTGGGAGAATGGGCGTTTCACTTTACCACCGGACGACCGGGACGAGTTCATTCCGCTGCCTGAATAGCGATTTGCGGGAATAAATCCGTATCGGGGCCGTTCTCATTTCATGCAAGAAATGAGGACCGCCCATGTTTTTCAAATCGTCATCAAAGAGCATTCGTTTCCTGTGCAGGCCTGAAGATGAGGGCGTCATTCCCCCGCCGTTTCCGGCCAAAGGCTATCTGCCGGACTGGTTCAGAAAACTGCCCGCCGTAGACCCGGAGCAAGTATCGGCGGCGGATGCCGGTCTTACCATCAAACGATGCATGCCTTTTCTGGATGCAATGACCACCGGGTGGATCATTCCCCTGGCTGCAACTGTCCGGCTTGACATTTCCGACGATGGAACGCGCGTTGATGCCGGATGGGATTTCGACCGGACGATGGTGAGCAACCATGCCGGCAGCCAGATCAGGGGGCATCCCAGAGACCACGTTCCACCTTGCAAGTTTCACAACTACTGGACGATCAAAACGCCACCCGGATGGAGCAGCCTTTTCATTGATCCGCTCAACCGGCCAAACGGTGTTTTTGAATTGATTGCGGGTATCGTCGACACCGATCTTTACGCCTCGGAGATCCATTTTCCGTTTCTGGCGACGGGCCGGGATGGACTGCATGTCATCGAACAAGGGTCGCCGCTCGTTCAGGTTATCCCGTTCAAACGGTCCACAGTGGCGCTGCCGGCCGAGATTCGTGCGCAGAATGAAGACGAGGCGGCAACGCGAAAAACCATCCTGCGAAACACACAGGCCGCGGCGGGATGGTACCGGGAAAACGCCCGGGCGCCGCGATAAAATCATGCGGGAAGGGCCGACGGATGTCGTCCCTTCCCGCTCCGGCTTTGTGATCCTCAATCAATCATCATCGCTTGAAGAATTCGAGCTTGAGTTGGAGGAGGAATTCGAACTCGAATTGGATGAAGAGTTCGAGGACGAATTCGATGAACTGTTGCTGCTGGAGTTCGAGGATGAATTCGACGAACTGTTGCTGCTGGAGTTCGACGACGAATTCGAGGAGCTGTTCGAACTCGAATTGGAACTGGATCCCCGATCATCGCCCCGGTCACGCCGTTCGAAGAACGAACTGCGCATTTTCACACCGCGATTTCCGGCGCGGTGCGCCTTGGTCCGATCACCGTCAAACATCCGTTCAAGAAATCGGCCAATCGGATTTTTGTCATCATCTGCGGCTGCGGGGGCAGAGTGGGAAACAGTCGCCAGCAACATACTGCTCACAAGTACCGACAGTTTTCTCATCGCTTTCTCCTTGGAGTTGCCTGGCCGTTTCAAGAACGGCCGCATCAGGGAGAACGCGTCAGCAGCCTGATTATTCCAAATCCGATTTCGCCGCCTGCCCTTACGGGATTTGGGCGAAAATCAAGGTTCGGCTGCATGCCGATATCGGCCAAACAATTTCCGACCAAAACACCAACAGTGACCGCATTTTGTATCGCGCATGTGAGAGCGTTTTGGGAAGAAAACGACCGCTTCGGCTGGTGCATGCAATCAACAAAGTGCTACCTTTTTGAGACGACCCGGCTTTTCTCAAAGGATCGTCGAAATGACCAAGCACCTGATCCGTATCTGTCTTCTTCCGACCATCCTGATGACAGCGATCATGCCGCTACAGGCAGCCGATGAACCGCTCAAGAAAGTCGCCATCGGCGTTGATTGGTTCGCCAACCCCAATCACGGTCCGGTCATCGTGGCGCTGGAAAAGGGTTATTTTGCCGAGGAAGGGCTTGATGTCACGGTGCTGCCGCCGGAAAACACGCTCGATAATGTTACAATGGTGCTTGACGGCCGTGTCGCGATCGGCATGTCGACACAGCCGCGCACACTGATCGGCATTGCAGAAGGGAAACCGCTGGCAGTGATCGGGACCCTCATACCCATACCGCTGAACATCATTCTCGCAATTGACGGTGGCCCGATCAAGTCAATCCAGGACCTTAAGGGCAAACGCATCGGATATGCCGACAGTGCGACAACGGAACGCGACCTCCTCCGAATTTCTCTGGCCGCCCACGGCATTCCCATGAGCGATGTCAAAATGGTCGATGTCGGCTTTTCCATGGTTCCGGAGATGCTGGCGGGCAAGGTGGATGCGCTGACGGATGCCTATCGGAATTTTGAACCGATCCAGGTGATCGAAGCGGGAAAGAAGCCGCTGGTCATCAATATCGAAGCAGGCGCGGTACCGGCTTATAGCGAACTGATTTACATTGTCGACAAGCGCAAGGCCGATCCGGACGTTATCAGGAAATTCCTGACAGCGGTCGAGCGCGGTGTCCGATCGATCGCCGAAGACCCCGAAGCAACCTGGGAGCTCTTTATCGGCTATGACCCCAAACTGAACACCGATCTCAACAAGCGGTCCTGGAATGCCACAGTCCCCTTGTTTGCGCTTCGGCCGGGGCTTATCGACATGAAGCGATACGAGCGCTTTGCGGGATTTCTCGCCGAACACAAGATGATCGACCGCGTTCTTGAACCAGAGGATTATCTTTATTCCGAATAATGCGGTTCAAACTGTCCGTTATCGGGCGCGTTTGCCAACGGTACAGCCGGCTACCGCATTTTTGCAAAAACCGCGTCAAAACCGGTCAGCGGAATACCGATCTTGATCGGACTGCGGTTATTGGCTTCAAATGCCGCCGCGATGTGTTTCCCGGCGCGGAGTTTTTGCAGCTCGTCCTTCGTCATGACCCACCCGGCGTAGCAGCCGCGCTGATCACAGGTCTGGATGATCGCCTTATGGGGCGGCCCGTCATCCACGGTGAGGGAGAGTCCGGCCGGAAGATAGAGTCCAAGAGGCATTGTGAACAGCGCCGCAGCGCCGTCATTTTCGGCAAGTTGGACTGAGACACCAAAAATCAGCTGATTGTTCTGCCCGGTGAAAACATTGATCAGTGCGCGACATTGAAGATCTTCACCGACCGTATTGCATTGGACGGTCCACCCGGGTCCCATGTTGGCGGACGTCGTTGTTTCCTGCTGCGCATCCGCATCTTGGGCAATCTGATCATCGGCATTGCCCGAAGTCCCGCCGGACTGGGCGATCCGGTTGTTCTTTGACGGCTTTTTCTCCGTGGTGTCAACGGCCGAACCTGTAGACCTTTCTGCGGCGACCGGCTTCTCAACAGGCTGAACCTGAGCAAAGACAAGCGCGGGGCAAAACACCACAGCCAGCAAACCCATCAAAAGCGATTTCATCTCTAACTCCCGACCCGCACCGATGTCAGTCAATCTCACCACCCAACCTGGAGTGGTGAGTCGCATTGCATTTAAAATATCAAAAGTGGCAATCTCACAATTCAGACTTAAATGGAAGCCTCGGATTGCGCAGTTCGGCGCCAGCGTTCTCCCCGGCGGAGAACGGCAAACGCGGTTTCAGGGAGATTCCCTGGCTGCCGCGCCGCCGCAAGCCGTTGGATCGGCTCCTTAATCTGCTCGTTTGTCAGCCAAAAGGTTCCCCTGTGGTGCGCGATGGAAACCTCCGCATTACAAAGCGCATGCCCCTCCGCCGTTTCTTCCGGACTCCGGTGCTGCGCGCGCATAAACCACCTTGGCGAGTAAGCATCGAAATGCCGTATCCGCTGTCTACTGTCGTGAGGCTAATGCAAAAATTCGCCAATATCAGACATTGAGTCATCCGACGTTGTCTATCCGATACTGCTTCATAATTGCGGTTCGCGTGTTCCAGCCCGATGTCCGTATCGAGGATGTCCCTGACTCCCAATCCATTTACGGACTGACAGATATGCAATATTTTTGTTGCATTTTTTCGATCCGACGCGCAATGTTTTTGTTGCATATTATGGAGACGAGATGAAAAACGATACGATTACGCGCCAAATCCACATCAAGGCCGATCGGCAGCGCGTATGGGACGCCCTTTCTGACGCGACCGAGTTCGGCACATGGTTCCGTGTGAAATTGGACGGGCCTTTTGTCGTGGGAGAGGCGACCACCGGAAAAATGACGTATCCCGGGCATGAAGGAATACCCTGGATAACAGTCACAGAAGTGATGGAACCGCCCGAACGGTTTGTCTTTCGGTGGCCGGACTGCGCCCCTGATGAGAGTATCAGCCCCAACACAGTCTGGCTGACTGTCGCCTTTACACTTGAGCCGCAAAATGGCGGCACATTGGTGACTGTCACAGAGACCGGTTTCGCGGCCTTGCCCGAGGATCGACGTGTTTCAATGCTGCGCGATAACACCGAAGGCTGGGAAATCCAGACCGTCAATCTAAAGCATTATGTCGAAGGCTGATCGCGCATCGGTGTTCGCCGCCCTGGGCGATCCTATCCGATTGGAGTTGCTTGCCAGAATGCGAGATGGCGGCTCCATCACGAAGCTGGCCGACTGCCTGCCGATTACAAGGCAGGCGGTAACGCGTCATCTGCGCGTGCTTGAGGACGCGAAGCTTATTGAAGCCCGGAAGCGTGGCCGCGAAGTGCTGTTCGTCGCCCGCCCCGCCCGGTTGTCTCAGGCGAAAGGCTGGCTGGACGATGTGGCGCGGCAGTGGGATGGGACGCTCGCGCGGTTTCAGGATCACGTTGAGAAAAAAAGCTGATGAGCGCGCGCGGCGGCGGCAAACCGTTGCAGTCTTAAACTTATCGCCGGGCAAGCCTGATATCGATTTTGGATCAAGCCACCGTTCGTTTGACTGGGAGCCGAATATCCGAAACAAGACATTTCGAGACGCTTGAGCGGTCAATACCTCTTCAATACATGGTCCTTCTGGAGTCGTCGTCGGAGGTCAGCGAGATAAATTGCGAATTGGACGAACATTGTCTTCAAATGGCACATGTCGTCGTCGAAACGTCGCGCCTTCGACACATTCCGGTTTGATGATCCGGTCCATTCGAAAATGCCGGAAGTCTCTGCGCGCAGGATCCCAGGCCACCAGATACCATAGCGGCGGCAAAATCAGCATAGCTTGAGGTTCAACATTTCGGTTGGTTACCGCCCCTTTTGCATCACAGTACTGGAAACGCAGGTACAGCCGTTGCAGAAAAGCCGTCTCGAAGGCGAGCAGTAGCGCGGAGTCCATCGTTCCCATATCTGAGATGTCTACCTGCGGAGCGAGTTGCCCGACATATAAGCAATCCAGAAATCGGCGCAGATCCCGGACCTTGTCCCCCGGCAGCGCTTTTTCGATTTTTGCCAGCCCGGAGTCTGCGAGATCCGAAAAGGGCAGATTGCCGGCGGCACGCATCGATGCGACGCTGATAAGAAGCGCAAAGATCTCGGTGATCGAGAGCCGCGCTGTCGTCTGAACCGATTGCGGATCAAGCTGCAAACCGCCCCCGCGTCCAGGTTCGGAATGAATGACAAATCCCTCATCGCGCAGCGCACTGATGTCACGCAACACCGTACGGCGGGAGGCGCCGACCTCCCGCGCCAGGTCAGCAATTGTCGACGTACCGGTTCGGCGAAGGCTGCGCACGATGGCGTCTTGTCGGAGACGAACACCCATTTCACAAGGCTACCGTTTAATAGTGTCAAAGATTGGCACCATTAAGTTCTAGAGCATGTCTTCACATGTCAACAAGGAGCATATTCGATGTTTGATCCAGCCGACTTTCCCAGGCCCACGCTTATTTCAGTCAACGGAGTTGAACTCGAAGTTTTTGAAGCCGGCCGACACAATAAGGGGAAACCTGTTGTTCTGTGTCACGGCTGGCCGGAGCTCGCCTTTTCCTGGCGCTATCAGATCCCCGCGCTTGCCGCAGCGGGCTATCATGTCATCGCCCCAAACCAGCGGGGGTTTGGCAACTCATCGCATCCCGGCAAGGTAACGGACTACGACATTGAGCACTTGTCGGGTGATCTTGCGGCACTTCTGGATCACTACGGATACGAGGATGCCGTTTTCGTCGGTCATGATTGGGGGGCAATGGTCGTTTGGGGACTGACCTTGTTGCATCCAAACCGGGTCAATAAAGTGATAAATCTGAGTCTGCCTTACCAGGAGCGCGGGGAAAAACCCTGGATCGCGTTCATGGAAGAAATACTTGGCGGCGATGACTATTTTGTCCATTTCAATCGACAGCCAGGCGTGGCGGACGCCATATTGGAAGAGAACACGTTCCGGTTCCTTCGCAACCTGTACCGGAAAAACGAGCCGCCAGGAGAGCCCGAGCCGGGCATGGTGATGATCAATCTTGCCAGAGCAGAAACACCACGCGGCGATCCCCTGATGAGCGACAGCGAACTGGCCGTTTTCGTCTCTGCCTTTGAAACATCAGGGTTCACGGGCAGCATAAATTGGTACAGGAATCTTGATCGCAACTGGCACATACTGGCCGAGGCGAACCCAATCATCCAACAGCCTGCGCTCATGATCTATGGGGACCGGGACATGATTCCGAAGTCAGAAAAACTGACGGAGTTCGTACCCGCTGTGGAGGTCGTCAATCTGGATTGCGGTCATTGGATCCAACAGGAAAAGCCGGAAGAAACAACCCGGGCGATTTTGAAATGGCTGGAACAACAGAATTCACACCCTGGCTCATAGGCGTTTTAAGTGTAACCCTGCCCTTCGGCCTGACCGGAGGGTGGCACGGCCGATCATCGTTATCGACAAGTCCTCGACTTTCCCCGGTCATTTCGCCCGCTTCTCCGGCAATTGACATCTTATCAGCCTCAAGAACCCGTTCGGAGCTGCCCGCCGGGATTGAAGAAGACCCGTCCGTCAGAATTATCGAACACGGGACCGGAATAATAAAGGTTGGCATAAGGCGCCGGACATTCGGTTCAGGCATTCACATTCTGACGAGCGCCCGCGCCGCCCTGCCCGCTTCCTCGATATAAGCCGCGTCGTGGTGCACCATAACGGTTGAAAACGCGCCGTCCATCAGGAGCACAACCTGACGCGCCCGGACGTCCGCATCGGAAAGATCCGCCGCTTCGAATGTGTCTTTGAGCCACGCCTCAAACCGCTTTTTGTGGGCGGCGCCCGCCTCGATCGCCGGATGACCCGGCATGTTGGCAAGTTCGCCCGCGGTTCTGAGGAATCCGCAACCGCGCCAGGTATTTCGCCGTGCGGCTCTCGCGACTCCGGCAAACAGTGCTTCGACTTTGTCCGCTATATCGCCGTCTGCCTGCTCAAACCAGCGCCGGAAGGCACTGAGATTGGGCTGATCGCGGGACGTAAGATAAGCCGCCGCCAGATCGTCCTTGCTTTGAAAGTGATAGTAAAGCGTGCGCTTGG
This sequence comes from Stappiaceae bacterium, assembly GCA_965275915.1. Classification (GTDB taxonomy): domain Bacteria; phylum Pseudomonadota; class Alphaproteobacteria; order Rhizobiales; family Stappiaceae; genus JBDWFY01. The sequence continues at coordinate 788,264 of CBDHYI010000008.1, read as the reverse complement.
TCACGCCCGCCTCTTCGGCAATCCGGTCCATGCTGACCGCGCGAATGCCCTCGGCATAAAACAGGCGGTTTGCGGCATCCAGTATACCTTCACGGGTTTTGTTTGCGTCTCTTGGCATGATCGTAAGTATACCGACCAGTGAGTTTAATTCAAGACTGTTACCGGCTAGCCTCCGGCCTCGTCATTCATGTGAGAGGTAACAAAATGTCCGACCTTGTTTGTATCGAACAGCGCGGGCCCATTGCGGTCCTGACACTGAACCGGCCCGAAAAACTCAACGCACTCAATTATGCCCTGATTGACCGTCTGCTCGCCGTGCTTTCGCAGATCGAGGCAGACGACTCTGTCCGCGCGCTTATCCTGACCGGGGCCGGACCGCGCGCCTTTTCGGCCGGCGGCGATATTCCCGAGTTTTCCCAAAGTATCAGAGAGGGCACGGATACAGCGGTTCGGAACTTCGTCCGTCGCGGCCAACGCCTGACGGCCCGGCTGGAGGCTTTCCCCAAACCGGTGATCGCGGCTGTCAATGGCATCGCCTTTGGCGGTGGATGCGAAATCACGGAAGCCGTTCATCTTGCTGTCGCCAGCGAAAAGGCCCTGTTCGCCAAACCGGAGATCACAATCGGCATTCCACCGACCTTCGGCGGCACTCAGCGCCTGCCGCGCCTTGCGGGCCGCAAAAAGGCACTGGAGCTGTTGCTGACAGGTGATCCATTCAGCCCTGAGCGGGCGTTGGCGCTGGGGCTTATCAACAAGATCGTTGCTCACGACGATCTGCTGCCGGCGGCTTTTGATTTCGCCGACCGCATCCTCCGTCATTCGTCACTGACTGCGTCCCGCATCATCACGGCTGTCACACGGGGATTGAACGCGACCATCGGCGAGGGTCTTGAGATCGAATGCGGCCAGTTTGCTCAGATTGCGCAGAGTGAAGATGTTCGCCGGGCGCTGGATGCCTGGATGATGCGCGACAGAAGCAGTTGATCAACCGATTCAGCCAAAGCGCGCAGCACGTCTCTTGCGCGCTTTTTCCGCCTCCTCTTCCCTGTTCTTCGGCGGTTGCGACGTTTCCAGGGAGGTCAATAACAGCTGAACGCGATCCGCGATATCCTCAACAGCTCTGTCAAAAGCCGCCTCATTGCGTTTGGACGGTTTCGTCGACCCGCTGATTTTCCGCACGAACTGCAGCGCCGCACTGCGGATTTCGTCCTCGGTCGCGGGCGGGTTGTAGTTGAACAGCGGACGGATATTGCGGCACATGACTGATCTCCTGTTGGCGACCCGTATTTCTCCTTATGACAATGCACAGAAGACCCGCTAAAAGTGAAGAGTCGCAGTATTAGGTGAAGAAAAGTCAAGAATGTTGGAACATGAAAAATTGGCGCTGCTGGGCGTGTGAATTCGAAGGTGCAAGTCCGTTGTGCCTAACGGCTATGGACGCGTTCGATGCAGATAACTTGGCGCGTCTCTTCATTGAAGGCATGAGAAGTGTTGGCGAGGATGAGAACCCTCAGGCGTCGGACGACGAGGAATGGATGTCAGATCAAGAGATGCAGGCCACAGACTGCATTGATGAAATGATCGGTCACAATCCGAAAGCGTCCCTGGAATTCCTCTATGCTGCCTTGTCCCGATGCCAGTCATCGCTTGATATTGCTGTCCTGGCGGCTGGTCCACTCGAAAATCTTCTGGAAGCCCACGGCCCGGAGGTTATTGGAGACCTTGAAGTAAAGGCTGCCAAAAGCGAGAAGGTGCGATACTTTCTGTCGGGTACATGGGCAAAAGACAGGATTGCCTCCGACGTTTGGAGCAGACTGGTGGATGCCGTTTCTCTAGGGCCAGTGATGTCGGTTGACGATCCGCGTGATCCCGGTTTTGGCCTCGATGACAGTCTGCTCGCCAATGATCGATCCCTTGCCATGTTACTAAACGAAGATATCTCAGTCCTACACTGACAAAAGCCTGCAAAAAACACTTGAACAACTGGAAAACGATTGTTGGGGTCAAGCCAACCCTGACACTAACCTTGTTAAGACGTGTCACCGATTAAGGCGAAAGCCCGTTGGTGAATCTTCGGTCGAAGATTTTCGAATAATGATCGGACAAAATATCGGCGTCACACATCTTCTGCCGTTAGCACTCAGTGTTCTTCAGGCCAATCCGCTGGCTGCTGGTGATTTTTACGAGGGTGATCTTCTAAATGCGCTCATTCACTGCGATGAGGTAAGAAAATGCCGAGATAAAGATTTATTGTTTGAGCTGGTTCATATCTGCCGGGAGGCGATTGATATAGAGTTAGCTCAAGCATCCGAGACGTTTCTGGATGGCCACACGGCTGATGAATTGGACCTCACTCAAGAGACCATGAAGGAGTTCAGGCAAGATTGCATAAACAAGCAGCTTGCGACTCAACCTCTGTTGGACTTCAAAAAGTTCTGCGAGAAACACTCCTGAACTTTCAAGCCGGCCCGCTGGGAACCGAATTTCCTTACCAGCTCAACCTTGGAGTGACAGATGGCAGAAACGGACAAAAAAGGCCTCGTTCGTCTTGACATCGACGATGAAGCAAATGGCATCTTAGCGTATGCCGTCGACGAAGGGGAAATCCTGAACAGTGATGCCGACTGGATCTGGAAGCGGTTCGATGATGCGAAAGCGGAAGGAAGAAAACTCCGTATTTTCGCGGAAATGCACGCCGTTCCCAAATTTCATGCCGGTCTGGTTGCGGAAAAGCTCAAGCGGTTCCGGACGCTCCTGACGACAATGGATCGCATCGCGGTTGTCGGCGATCAGGGCTGGCTGGATATTTATGCCAAGATCGCCGATCCGATTACCAGCTTCGAAGTCCGGCATTTCACCATGGAAGAGCGACAGGACGCGATTGACTGGGTACGGGGCTGATCCGCGCGAGGTATCGTTTTTCGCAATCCGGTTTGCTACAAATGAGCGCCCACTGCGGACGCCGTACCGGCGCGTTTGTCGGCGACGGATATCGCACTTAAACTGTCCCGCAGAAAGCTTGAAAAGTAGGGAACTTCATCATGAAGCGCGTCAAAGATATGGTTGCTGAAGCCAATGAAATCGTTGATGGCCTGACTGCCCAGGAGGCCCTCGCCCTTCAGGGCGACCCGACGGTCCAGTTCGTCGACTTACGCGATGTCCGCGAACTTCAGCGGGACGGTCTCGTTCCGGGCGCATTTCACTGCCCGCGCGGTATGCTTGAGTTCTGGATCGATCCGGAAAGCCCTTATGCCAAACCGCAATTTCAGGAAGACAAACGCTTCGTGTTCTATTGCGCCTCGGGCTGGCGCTCCGCCCTCTCCGCCCGAGTCGCCCAGGAAATGGGCCTGAAGGGTGTGAGCCATATTCTCGATGGCTTTTCCGGATGGAAGAAAGCCGGCGGCGCGGTCGAGGAGAAGACGTAATCGCGTCTCTGGCTTCCAGACAAACGAAATAATATACAACATCCTGCTGTTGCGTCATCAGGTTATTCAACCTATGTTTGTATTCGCCTTTGATTTCGGCTAATCAACGCGTCTTTTGTGATGTGGCGGGCTTAATCCCTAAAATATCAGCAACCGCATCCATGTCGCAGTTCTCGACACGTAAAAATGCCCAACCCGGTCCGAAGCGGTGCAATTTCAGTTAAACAATTCTATTCAAAGGATTTTACATGTTCTCGCCCAAAGAAGAACAGGCAGATTACTATATGGTTTGGATTGGAATCGCCTGCATTTTGGTTGCGGTTTCAACAATCATTATGACAAGCAGTTTTTCGCGCGGATCAATCTATCTGATGTTGCAGATTGATAGCATTGAAACAACAGGTGCAATAACGGAGGCCGTCAAATATAGAACGATCTTCACATACACCGATCAAGTTGGCGATCTACACAGTGCCAAGATCAACCGCTCACTTGATGGCGTACCAACTGACCTTCCATTAGGCACCAAAGTTCCAGTTGTCTATAATCCTGATCATCCCGAGTATTTTTTAAGCACGTGGGAAATTGAGGGCGCAGAGTTTTCATTTCAAATGCTGGTCGGCGCAATCATTATCATTCTGATTACCGGTATTCTTTCTATTATTTCCGTTATTAAATACGTAAACCTCAAACAGAAGATGAAGTATTACTGATAAAAATCGCTTGTCAAAAGCTGCCCCTGTTCGCAACTCACTCAGTATCCGTAAACAATCGATTTGTCCTCTTGACCCGTTCTCCATCACTCAGTGAATTTCATCTTGACATGAAACCTTTTGGTATCATAAAGAAATGATACCTTTTGGTTTCAAATGGAGTTTTCAATGACCCGCTTTGCAAGAGTCCTTCTAAGCTGTGCTGCGTTGACCTGGGCTATGACGTCGCCTGCGGTCCCGGCTCAAGACGGCGAAAAAATCGTCAGTCTTTCTTCCAAGACACTTGACTGGCAGACAACGCCGGAGGGCGTGGCATTCGCTGCTCTGTTGGGGGACCGTTTTGCCGAGCCTTATATGGCGATGGTCCGTTTGCCCGCAGGCCTTGTCAGTCCGCCTCATACCAAGTCGGCCAACATGTTCGGCGTCATGATTTCCGGTTCAATGGTGCACAGTCCTTTTGGCGCCGATCCATCTGAGGAAACAGTTCTGCCCGAGGGATCGTTTTACAAGATCCCAAAAGACCTGCCGCATGTAAGCAAATGCGTCTCCGACGTCGACTGCGTGACATTTCTTTATCAGGACGGAAAATTTGACTTCCTGCCGGTGCCGCAATGATCGGGAAAATACAGCCGGCAGACGTTCAGTCCGCCTTTCGCGCGCTGGCCGATCCGACCCGGCGGGACATCCTCCTGCTTCTGAGCGCACAGGACATGACCGTCGGTGACGTTGCGAACAAGTTCGACATCACCAGGGCCGCCGTCAAAAAACATCTGGTGATCCTCGAAGAAGGCCACCTCATTTCCGTCCACGCCAGGGGAAGAGAGCGGATCAACCGCCTTGAACCGCTGGCTCTGAAATCCGTCGCAGACTGGCTGAACTATTTCAGCCGCTTCTGGGATACCCGCCTGTCCGCTCTGAAACAGGCTGTTGAAGAGGAAGAAAAATCAAAATGACCGACACGACAACACTGTCAAAAACCGTCTTCTTCAAAGCCAGCCGGGAAACCGTGTGGTCCTATCTGACGGACAAGGACAAACTGGGTGCCTGGTACCACCCCGCCAAAGAGGACCTGAAACAGGGCGAGCCTTACGAGCTTTTCAGGAAAACGGATGCGGCAAGGGAACCGGTGATCCGGGGCCGCGTCCTCGAACTGGACCGGCCCAACCGGCTGGTGACAACCTTTATCATCGGGCCGTTCGAAGGCACGGAGACGACCGTGACCTGGATCCTGGAGGAGGCTGCCGAAGGAACCCGGCTCTCCCTGACCCACGAGGGCATCGCCGAAGCGGCCGGCCCGGCTGCCATGCAGTTGCTGATGGCGCTGGATAAGGGATGGGATGACCATCTTAATGATCTCAGGGCAGCGGTTGCTGCGTGAATTCAGAACGTATCCGAGATGGAACACAAGACAAGTCCGCCGATCATCCGGTGCGCATCGGCGGATTTTTAAGCGGTATTGCCTTGGCGGAACGACTGATCCGGCGTGTCCCTACTTATCGAAACAAACGATGTCGCCCTGGCGATAGACCGGTTTCCCATTGGCAAAGACATTCGGGCTGCCGCTGATAACGCATCGTTCACTTGGAAGGAGACGAACCGCCGGCTGACCGTTTACGAACAACCCGTCAATGATCTCGTATTTTATTCCCTCGCAGCCTTCGACATCGCCAAGGCGCAACTTGGGAAGACCATTGACGAAAACATTGGAACTGCCCTGCAGATTACATTTGGCCGGCTCGCCGGTATTCTGAGCCTGTGCAGGCAGAACAAACAAACAGCCGACTGCGATTGCCACAATAAATTTCATCCTTGCCCTCACTGCGCTTTACAGAACGATCCATGCCGGTCTCTCAAAGCGGCCAATGAGAGACATATCGGGATTATGAGCTTAACCGTTGCGTTCTTTTAAGCTACAGGTGCGATGTGACGGAATGAGGTTCGTCACACAGTCTGTTACATCTGCCGTTCCTTCAGGAACGACAGGTCGCGCACAGCACCCTTGCTGGCATTGGAGACAGACGCCGCATAAAGCTGCAGCGCGGTGGAAACCGTGCGATTGCGCTTTTCCGGGCGCCACGTCGCGCCAAAGCGTTCGTTCATCAAACGCCGTCTTCTTTCCAGTTCCTCATCGGACACATCCAGCGACAGACAACGGTTCGGTATGTCGATGTCAATCCTGTCGCCATCCTCAATCAGTCCGATCAGCCCGCCTTCCGCCGCTTCGGGGGAAATATGCCCGACGGACAATCCGGCCGAGCCGCCTGAAAACCGGCCGTCGGTGATCAGAGCGCAACTTTCATCGAGCCCGACGGATTTCAGATAAGTGGTCGGGTAGAGCATTTCCTGCATGCCCGGCCCGCCTCTCGGCCCCTCATAACGGATGACGACGACGCTGCCGGGCGCGATCTTACGCGAAAGAATGCCGGAAACCGCATCGTCCTGGCTGTCGAACACAACCGCTTGTCCGCTGAAGCTCTGCATGGATTCCGTGACGGCGGCGGATTTCACAATCGCGCCGTCCTCCGCGAGGTTACCGAACAGGACCGCCAGCCCGCCATCGGGCCGATAGGCATGTTCGATATCGCGCACACAGCCGCCTGAACGGTCAAGATCAAGCGTCTCATAACGATTGTTTTGCGAAAACGGATGGATCGTTCGAACACCGCCGGGCGCGGCGTTGTAAAAATCATGCGCCCGGCCGCTGTTTTGCCGGGCCACATCCCAGGTGTCGATAAAGTCACCCATTGTCGGCGCATGAACCGTCGGGACATCACGATCAATCAAACCAGACCGGTCCAGTTCACCAAGGATCGCTGCAATGCCGCCCGCCCGATGAACATCTTCCATATGATAGTCCGGCGTGGCCGGCGCAACTTTACACAAATGCGGAGTTGACCGGGACAGACGGTCGATGTCGGCCATCGTAAAAGGCACCTCCCCCTCATGGGCAAGAGCCAGAAGATGCAAAACGGTGTTGCTCGAACCGCCCATCGCCATATCGACGCGCATCGCGTTTTCGAATGCCTTAAAGTTGGCAATCCCGCGCGGCAGAGCGGTTCCATCATTCTGTCCGTACCAGCGCCTGGTCAGACCGACGATCCGCCGTCCGGCTTCCTCAAACAGACCCCGGCGCTGCTCGTGCGTTGCAAGCATTGATCCGTTCCCCGGCAGCGCAAGACCGAGCGCCTCCGCCAGGCAATTCATCGAGTTCGCCGTAAACATGCCGGAGCAGGATCCGCATGTGGGACAGGCCGAGCGCTCGACCGCATCGACATCTTCCTGCGAGACCTCCGGATTGGCACTCGTCTGAATCGCATCGACCAGATCGGTCGCTCTGGTAACACCGGACAGCTCGGTCTTGCCCGCTTCCATCGGGCCCCCGGAAACGAAGATCGCGGGGATATTGAGCCGCATGGCGGCAATCATCATGCCCGGGGTGATCTTGTCGCAATTGGAAATGCAGACCATTGCGTCCACACAATGCGCGTTGATCATGTATTCAATGGAATCCGCAATCACTTCCCGTGAGGGCAGGCTGTAAAGCATGCCGTCATGGCCCATTGCAATGCCGTCATCAACGGCAATTGTGTTGAATTCGCGCGGCACGCCGCCTGAAACGCGAATTTCCTCCGCCACAATGTCACCAAGCGGCTTGAGATGCACGTGTCCGGGAACGAATTCGGTAAAGGAATTGACCACGGCAATAATCGGTTTGCCGAAATCCCCGTCCGTCATACCGGTCGCGCGCCAAAGACTTCGCGCAGCCGCCATCCTGCGGCCGAATGTGCTGGTACGGGAGCGTAAATCGGGCATCTTTTAACCTTCGATAAGGGGGAATGAGGCAAACAACGCCTCGGACATCTTGGCTCAGGACCCATTCATTTCATCCATTGTGCGAGAGCAGAATTTGTTTTTGACAAGGCGGAAAGGCGCAGGAAACCGTCCGGTTTTCAAGTCTTTGCGGGCGCAGTCAGGAACAGAATTGCATGAAATGATTGAGTCCTGAGCCTAGCACTACTTTGGCAGTTTAACAGTTTATTATCCAAGTTGGCGTGATGCTTTGCGCTCCGAGAACGACAGGAGCGCACGATGGCGGGCTGGAATGATGAGCTCATGCAATGGCTTGAACCCTTCCTGACGCGACTGGGACACAAGCGACGTCGGCAGATGTGTCCGCTTTATGTGGCCGGATTGATCGGTCCCGGCGAGCGTAAGAGCATGGAGCCGATCGCGGCTCGGGTGGCGCCGAACTGCTATGATCGGTTGCACCACTTCATCTCGAGCGGCGTGTGGGACGCGGACCCTCTCGAGGAAGAACTGGCGCGCCAAGCGGACCGCATGGTGGGCGGCAAGACTGCGGTTCTGGTCATCGACGATACGGCGCTGCCGAAGAAGGGCGCCAACTCGGTTGGGGTGGCGCCTCAATATGCCTCCGCGCTCGGCAAGAGAGCCAACTGCCAGACGCTGGTGTCGCTGACGCTCGCACGCGACGAGGTTCCCGTGGCGATCGGCCTGCGGCTGTTCCTGCCGGAGAGCTGGACGAGTGCCCCTGATCGCATGAAGCGTGCGCATGTCCCGCAAGCGCGGTTCATGCCACGCACGAAGCCCGAGATCGCGCTCGACGAGATCGACCGCCTGATGGCCACAGGCGTGCGGTTCGAGACGGTTCTTGCCGATGCAGGCTACGGTCTGTCGGCGCCGTTTCGCCAAGGTCTGAGCGCCCGCGGGCTCACCTGGGCCGTGGGTATCCCCAAATACCAGAAGGTTTATCCAGCCGACGTCTCTCTCATCTTTCCGGTCGCCGGCCGTGGTCGTCCGCGCAAAAATCCGATCCCCGACACACTCTCTGTTCCTGCTCAAACCATGCTCGCCGATGCCGAGTGGACAAAGCTGAGCTGGCGCAACGGAACGAAAGGGCCACTTCAGGCGTCCTTCGCCGCCGCGCGTATTTGCGTCGCCGACGGCAAACCGCAGCGCATCCGCGACAAGGGCCAACAGCATATGCCGGGCGAAGAAGCCTGGCTGATCGGAGAGATGCGCACCTCCGGTGAGCGCAAATTTTATCTGTCCAACCTGCCTGCCGAAACCGATCTGAAGACGCTTGCCACCGCCATCAAAGCACGTTGGGTGTGCGAACAGGCCCACCAACAGATGAAGGAGGAACTGGGGCTGGATCACTTCGAGGGGCGATCCTGGCAGGGCCTGCACCGTCACGCGCTGATGACCATGATCGCCTATGCCTTCCTGCAACATCAGCGCCTCGGCGAGGCGAAAGGGGAAAAAAACAACGCCTCCGGCGAAGCGCAAGGGACCGCCTAAACCCACACTGCCGGCCGTACGACGCGCCGTCATCGCCGCGCTCTCGCCAAAGCCACCACCAGTACGATGTCCCCACTGCCGAATCCGATTGCGATGGAGACAATGACCAAACTGCCAAAGTAGTGCTAGCTCATCATAAATTATTATCAAAACGAATTTTATTAATCATGGTTATTCGATAATCGGATTCATCACCTCAAGTGCATGCCGAAAGAGTCGATTGACGGGGTTTCTGAAGTTGCGCAGAAAGCGGTTGAAAAATGTCGGATAACGCACTTTTAGGTGTACTGAAAGCATATTTCCTTCGACTCTTTGTATTTTTTCTGTCAACTTTCCGTAGTGGAAACGGTCACATGCTCGATATTTTCAGAATATCCGCCGACAGAAACCACCAATACAAGCCAAAAAACGCAGGCAACGAATGACAATCGTGATCCGGAAAGCTGAACGAGCCGATTTCGAGATGCTTTACACGATTTTTAGACGCACCATTATCGACAGCTTCTCCAGTATTCTGCAACCTGAGGCCCTTCAGAGCTGGATCGCAAAAAACTCGACGGAACAATATTTCAGCGACCATATCGAAAATTGCCGTACCATCGAGACACAGGGCGTTCTTGCCGGGTTCTGCATTACCCGGGACAAAACGATCGATCTGTTGCTGGTCGACAGCCGTCACCAGCGCAAGGGTCTGGGCCGAATGCTTCTTGCATATGTAGAGCGGGAGTTGTTCAGACTGGATCCTGAAATAACGGTAGACAGCTTCATTGCGAACCAGAAGGCCGAGGCGTTTTTCCTCGCAACGGGCTGGCGGGCCGGTGAGGAATTTGAAGACAAAGAGACATCCCGGCGCAAGCGGCGCTACAGCAAGATAAAACCTGCCGGTCAGGATGACGAATTCTTTTGATCAGAAATTCCGGTGCCGTTTGCCCTTGGATCGACACTTTCCTGACTTTCAAACTGTCTTGTGTGTTCGGCCCGGTTTGACAATGATGATCATTGTCAGATGCAGCATCGAAAACTCAAGTGCGTTGTCCGACACGATTTCTTTGAACCCATTTCAGAAGGAGAATTCCGTGACCAGATTGATGCTTTTCAGTGTGTCTGCATGTCTTGCAGGCCTTGCCGGCATTGCTGCCGCCCTCGCACAGGTGCCGACCCATGCTCAACAACAGGCCATCCGTTCGAGTTGCGTCGCCGATTATAAGGCCAACTGCTCCAGTGTGCCGACGGGCGGCATGGACGCCTTGATCTGTCTTGAGCACCATGAGGCAAACCTGTCGCCCGCATGCAGGTCCGCTGTGGAAGCGGTTGACCATGGATCATCAGGCTCATCTCCGGCCGCCGTGCAAGCAGCGGCAAAACCTGCTGCTGAAGCCAGACCGGCGGCCCCAGCGGAAAAACCGGCAACAGCCACGGCGGCGGCTCCGGCTACCGCAGAGCCCCCTCATCATAGCGCAGTGCTGGCACCGGAGTTGTCTCTGAGACAGGAACTGCGGATTGCGGCAGGCGCGTGCGCCCGCGACTTTCGCCTGCTGTGTCCAGGTCTTCCCGTCGGGCATGGAAATGTTCTGTTCTGCCTGAAAGTGCATGAACCGCGCCTTGACCCTATCTGCAAAACGGCACTTGAAGATGCCGGGGTGATGTTCTGAATGCCCGCCAGGCATCGGCGTTCTGTTTCAGCGCCGGTGCCTTTGTATTTTGATGCAACGCAACAGAACAGTGTTTGCGTCTTCAAGCCGGTTTGTGGGTCACACCCCGGGCTCGGGAAACCCCTGCTCCGTCGGAATGGACTCAACTCTGACTCGGCATTGACCAGAATTTAAGATCCGGTAAAGCGCGCGGCATTTCAGATATTTATTTCAGGAATATACACATTATTATTGTGACCGCAGAATAGTTCCAACACCCTTAACGGGAATACTTTGTTAAACACTCTGTCTCTACAGTTTTCACCGAAACGATCGGTGTTGGGGGGCACCCATCTCACATGTTGATGCGATGCAGCAGTGCTGCTGCGATATGGAGACGGGACACGTGTTCAAGAAAGCAAAGATCACAACCAAACTCGTAGGCGCAAGCGTTGCCGCTCTGGCCGGTGTCCTGGTCGTCGGCGTATCGATCATCGCCTGGGAAGCGTCAAGCGTCACCCAGGATCTGTCGGTCAAACAGGTGAAAGCGGTTGCCCGGGAGGAAGCCCAATATGTGCGCCTAACCCTGGAGAACGGGCTGGGTGCGGGCCAGTCCCTGGCCCACGCGTTCACCGGCCTGAAATCCTCCGGATCGACAGACCGATTGGCCTGGATGAAGGTCGTTGAAGAAAGTCTGCTTGAGAACCGGCACCTGACGGGCACCTGGGGCGTCATTCTCAACGACGAACTGGACGGGAAAGATGCCCAGTTTGCTAACAGCGAAATGCATGATGAAACCGGCGAGTGGCGGCCGTATTACTTCCGCACCCCGGACGGTGTGATAAAGTCGCGCCCCACGGGCCTGGTCACCACCGCTGAAAATCCTGCGCTGTGGTTCAACGTGCCGTTCAAGACCGGCAAAGACTACGCTACGGAACCCTACAGCTGGGAGCTGAACGGCAAAACCGTTACCGGAATCTCCTTCGGCACCCCCATTCGGGACAAGGACCGGGTCATCGGCGTGGCCGGGACCGACATCGTTCTAACGGCCCTGTCGGACAAGCTGGCTGAAGCAAAACCGCTCGGGACCGGTTCGGTCTTTCTGCTCTCACAGACGGGGAAATGGATCGCTCATTCCGATCCGGCCCTGCTTTCCAAGTCCTGGTCAGAGGGCAGATCTGACGCTGACTCCGAGCAGACCAAAGCTCTCCTGGCGGCGATCGACGAGGGCCGTCCGATTGCCTTTGAAGATTACTCCAGATCGCTGGAAGCCGATGTGTTGCGGGTCGTCACACCGGTTCAGGTCGGCGACACAGATGCCAAGATGGCGGTCATGGTCAATGTTCCCATAGCGACGCTGACCGCCCACTCCAATGAGATCATTCTTTATGTCCTGATTGTCGGCGCCGTGCTGCTGATTGCCGTGTCGGCCTCAATCTATCTCGTAAGCAGTTCCGTTGTCCGCACCCCCCTCAAGAACACCATCCGGAGCATCAACGCTCTGATCGATCGCCAATATGACGAACCGATCGGATATACGGATCGCGGTGATGAAATTGGGGACATCAACAAAGCGCTTCAGGTGTTTCGGGACAAATCCCAGCAGGCGGAACGTCTGACGGCCACGCAAAATGAAGAACAGCAGCAACGGCTGGCGCGCGCGGAAAAAATGCGTGATCTCAGCGAAGGCTTTGATGAGACGATTTCCACCCTTCTCAATACCGTTGCCGGATCGGTGGAAGATCTCAACCGGACCTCCGAAGTGCTGACCAAGGGCGCTGACGACACCAGTCATCAGAGCACGGCCGTCGCTGCCGCCTCTGAAGAGGCGTCCTCCAACGTGGAGACTGTCGCGTCCGCCGCAGAAGAACTGCTGGCATCGGTGGGAGAAATTGGCCGGCAAGTCACCAAATCGTCGGAAATCGCGTCCTTTGCGGTTGAACAGGCTCAGCAGACCGACCGGAAAATCGAAGGCCTTGCCGCTGCCGCGACGCGCATCAGCGAGGTGGTTGAGTTGATCAACGACGTCGCCGAGCAAACCAATCTCCTCGCCTTGAATGCAACCATCGAAGCCGCCCGTGCCGGCGAAGCGGGCAAAGGGTTCGCGGTTGTCGCCGCCGAGGTGAAAGAACTCGCCAACCAGACAGCCAAAGCGACAGGCGAAATCTCTCAACAGATCCAATCGGTTCAGACGGAAACCAACGGCGCGGTCGAGGCCATCCGCACAATTACGTCGACAATCGACGAAATGAGCAATATTTCCTCCAGCATCTCCGAGGCGGTGGAGCAGCAGGGTCAGGCCACCCGGGAAATTGCCCGCAACATCCAGGAGGCATCCGACGGAACCCAGGAGGTGTCGCGCAACATTGTCGGCGTATCGGCATCAGCCAACGAGACAGGCGAGGCCGCACGGCAGGTCCGCACATCGGCCGGTAATCTTCACAATGAAGCGGCGAACCTGAAAGACGGCCTTGAAAAATTCCTGCAGGGCGTTCGCGAAACCGCCTAGGGTATGGAGCGTATCTTGTCTGTCGGTCCCGCGAAAACCGGAGCATTCTGTCAACGCCGGTCATCTGCATGCTCCGGCCCCGGTTATTCCGTCCTGACGGGACGCAGGAAATCGTTTTGACGGCGTTTAAAGCCACCAGTCCGGATAGATCTCCTTCATGCGGCGAACGCTGTCTGCCACCATTTCTTCCAGCACCTCAAGATCAAGCGCCGCCAGCCGTCCCACATAAAGGCAGGAGACCGAATGCTTGTGCCTGCCAAGTCGCGACAAGTATTCGGAATAGGCCTTAAAGCCGGGCATAATATAAATCGTCATGCGGGCCTTACGCGGCGAGAAGCCTGTGAGCAGAAACACCCCTTCCCGGCCGCTTTCATATTTATAGCGGTAATTTCCGAACCCGATGATGGACTGCCCCCACATCCGAGGCTCCGCACCCGTAACCCGGCGCATCATATCCAGAAGAACAGATGCATCTTCGCGTCGGCCCGCATGATCGACAGCGTTCAGGAACTCCGTAACCGATGCACCGGTCGGAACGGTTTTGTTTGTCATCTTGTCTGCCTGGGACAATTCTCGCGATCCCTTGATCGCGTGAAATGCCCCAACCCTTTGTTTTCACGCGTGCCCTTGTCGTGAAGGTGATCCAGCCTTCACGGGATGCGCTCAGGATATGGACTCATAAATATACTTGAAATGGCGGATCAAACGGCTTCAAAATGTTGGCAATTGACACACTTTCCAAATGTGGTGAAATAGTGGCAGGCGCGGTGACGAGCCTGAAGATGCGATGAAAATGGAGACGCTGACACATGATCCGTCCGATAGTCGCCTCGATAACCGCCACGCTCATTCTGATGGCCACGCCGGACCCGTCCGTTTCCGCCGACGCCAAAATCAACGAACCGGGCGGGAAACATTTCCGGGATTTGACGGATCTGAAACAGGAAAAACTGATCCGCGTCCTGCTGCCCTATTCAATCACCTACTATTACCTCGAAAACGGCAAGAAAAAAGGCGCGGCAGCGGCTTATATGGCGGCTTTCGAAAATTACATCAACAAAGGCGTCACTGACGAAAAGGCAAAGACGCATATTCAGTTCGTACCGATGGAACGGGGCAAGCTGCTAATCGCGCTTGAGCGGGGCTTGGGCGACATTGCCATGGGCGGCCTGACCATAACGCCGGAGCGCCGGAGGCTCGTGGACTTCTCGACCCCCGTTCTGGACGACGTCCGCACGCTGATTGTGACCGGTTCCGCCCACCCGCCGATTGAAAAACTATCCGACATTGCCGGCATGGAAATCCATGCTCGCTCGACCTCAAGCTATTTCGGAACACTGGACCAGGTCAACAGAAAGCTGACCTCTTCAAAACTCTCTCCGATCAACATCCGCAAGACGCAGGAGGGATTAGGCGACGCCGATATTCTTGAGATGGTGAATGAGAACATCGTACCGGCGACAATCATGGAGGGGGATAAAATCAGATTATGGTCCGCACTATACGGTTCGATCAAGGTGCACGAGGGACTGCCGCTCAAAGAAGGAGAACAAATCGGCTGGGCAATCCCAAAGGGCAGCGCAGACCTGAAAAAGATCGTGGATGACTTTATCAAAACGGCAAAACCGAAAGATCTCCCCTCACCGGCCCTGTTTGAGCGCGACTATGGTGAAAGCCGTAAACTGCTCGATCCGAAAGCCGATGAGTATCTGAAGAAATTCAAAGAACTCAGCCCGCTGTTTGAGAGATTCGGCAAGAAGTACAATATCGAACCCTCAATGCTGGCCGCACAGGCATTTCAGGAGTCCCATTTCAATCAGGGAGCCCGCAGCCGCGCCGGTGCCATCGGAATGATGCAGATGCTGCCCTCCACGGCCCGTGACCGGCACGTCGCCATCGGTGATATCGATAAGCTTGAGAACAACATCGAAGCAGGCGCAAAATATATGCGTTTCCTGATGGACCGGTATTTCAGCGGTCCGGGGATCAATCGCATTGACAGGCTGTTGTTGGCCTACGCCGCCTATAATGCCGGTCCGCACCGGGTTGCGGAAGCCCGGAAAAAGGCTCCAAATCCAAACAAATGGTTCAACAATGTCGAGTGGGAAGTCGGACGTGCCGTCGGATCACAGCCTCTCAACTATGTTCGGAATATTTACATCTACAATCTGATTTTTGCCGATTTGGCCACAGTGGCACAGTCGAAGTAACCGGAGCCTGCCCGATTGAAGGACATACCGGGCACAAACCGACCATTACCGTGGAGTCAGACTCACTCGGACAATCCCGACTTCCGAAGTCCATCCATAAGATGCTCAAAATCGTCCTGAGCCGCATTCCATTTCAGCAGTTCGGCCCCAGGTGACAATCCCGGCTTCAACGAATGGGCGACGCGAAGAGACTGTGTCCCCTCATCGATCCGTCCCAACTGACCAAATGCGGCGGCTGACAGCATATGCGTCCAGTAAAAATGCGGCATGGCAATTTTTTCCAGATCCGCCAGCATCGCGTCATAGTCATGCTTGTTATAATTGTATCTGGCCGAAGAGAAATAATACCAGCCCGGATGGATCGGGCACAGTGCGCGGGCCCGCATCGACAGCGTGTAACCGCGATCGAACTCCCCCATAAAAGCAAGATAGTGCCCGATATCGGCCAGCGTTTCGGGGTCGTTCGGATTGAGGTTCAACGCCCGTTCGATTTCCGCCAGGAACTTATCGTTCTCATGCCGGAAAAAATGCACGATGCCCAACCAGCATCTTGCATAGGCATTTTGCGGATCAAGCCGGGTTGCCTTCTGCGCCATCACAAGAGCCCGGCCGATCGGGTCCGGCCGGCAGTTGGCGTCAAACCGGTGCTCGGCCAGATAGACGTTGGCCAGAAGCGCATGCGCTTCGGCATAATCGGGATCCCGCGCGACCGCCTGCTCAAGCAGATCCCGGGCCTCCGCATGCAATTCTTCGCTGAGCACCGCGGTGTAGCGCCGGGCTCTGAGAACACACTCATAGGCGTCAAGTTCCGCCGGGCTTTTCTTCATTGCCCGCTGCTGGGCCACGGTTTGAATTTTAACACCAAGCGCGGCGGCAATCATGCGGGTCACTTCATCCTGAACCGCAAATATATCCTCCATATCCCGGTCGTACGTCTCCGCCCAAAGATGCACCCCGGATTCCGCGTCGATCAGCTGTGCACTTATCCGCACTCTGCCGGCAGCCCGCCGGACGCTTCCCTCGATAATGTAACCGGCTTTCAGCCGTTGCCGCAGGACATCGAGATCGACAGATCCGCCTTTGAACTGAAACATCGACACCCGGCTCACCACCCTGAGCTCGCTGAAGCGGGCCAGATTGGCAATGATGTCCTCCGTCAGCCCGTCGGCGAAATACTCATCACCATCGATACTGAGATTGTTAAAAGGCAGAACAGCAATAACCGGCATGTCGGTCGGCGGAGCAAGCGGCGCCGCTTGCACCTGGCTGGCGATGTCAATACGCGGAACGTTGCCGGTGGCATCTCCAAAACCCCTAAATCCGACGGCAGATGATGCACCTTCATCGACGCTGGGGGCTGCTCGGTCTGCGTCGCTGACATGGCTGTCAGTGACCGTGCCCAAAAACTCAAAGCCGCGCCCCCTGACCGTCCGGATGTATTTCTGGTGATCGCCGCTGTCACCCAGGGCTTTCCGGGCGGATTTGACACAGCTTGAAATCGTGGTTTCGGAGACCAGCCGCCCTTTCCAGACCGTATCGACAATCTCCTGCCGCCCCAGCACGCGACCGGCATGTTCGACCAGAAAACAGATTAGATCGAAGACCAGAGGTTCGATGGCAATCGCGGTTCCGCCACGGCGCAATTCGAACTTGTCTGTATCGAGTTCAAACTCATCGAAGCGATAAAGCATCGGATCCCCAAACACCTGGAACGTATCCTATACCAGCCGCAAATCTCGATAAAGACCGAACCCTTTTCGCAATTTCCAGCATTTCCTCCCGGACTCTCCACGAAGTCCCCATGCTTTCCCCAAGCAGCAGGAGCTCAGGCCGGACATATAAAAAGCGCCCGGCAACATCGGCTCTCACGGCGGGGCCGGGCAAATCTCAAATCGACAATAAAGGAAATGTCACCATGACACAGCCAGCATCTCAACAGACCGCTCCGGACTACAAAGCAATCAAAACCAAGCAGAACGCGGCCTGGGCCTCAGGGAACTATGCAAAAATCGGCGTTACGCTTCAAATTGTGGGCGAAACACTTGCTGAATCCATGGATTTGCCGACCGGATCCAGAGTTCTGGATGTCGCTGCCGGAAACGGCAACGCGACACTTGCTTTTGCCAGGCGTTGGTGTGACGTCACATCGACGGATTATGTCGACACGCTTCTGGCCGGCGGGCGCAATCGGGCCGAAGCGGAAACGCTGAACGTCACGTTTCAGATGGCGGACGCCGAGGCGCTTCCCTTTGAAGACGGCAGTTTTGACGCCGTGGTTTCAACATTTGGTGTGATGTTCACGCCAAACCAGCAGCAATCTGCTTCGGAACTGGTCCGGGTCTGCCGTCCCGGCGGCCAAATCGGCATGGCAAACTGGACACCGGAAGGGTTTTTGGGACAATTGTTCAAAACCCTCGGCAAACATCTTCCGCCGCCCGCCGGTGTGCAGTCTCCGGCCCTGTGGGGCAATGAAGACTGGATCCGCAAGACTTTCGCTACCGGTGCCCGCGCGATCGACATCCGTCCGCGAAATTTCGTTTTCCGTTATCCCTCGCCGGCACATTTCCTGGATTTCTTCCGCACCTACTACGGCCCCGTGCACAAAGCATTCCTCGCGCTTGACGAGACCGGTCAGCAGGCGCTGGCGCAGGACCTCACCGCGACGGTTGAACGCTTCAACACAGCCCATGACGGCTCGATGAGAGTCCCGGCCGAATATATCGAGATCATTCTCACCAGGGCCTGACACGCGCAACGCCGCTCAGCGCTGCACCTTCCCTCACAAGGTATCGACCGGAGGTGCAGCCTGACCCGGTTCTGCAACGCGGCGGCGAAAAGCCTTTTGACCATGTGCACCATAAGGATTATCACTAGGCTTACGTAACGTCGGCGTCGTTTGAACAGTGCTCTTTGCCGGCTGTAAAGGGCACAAGGGTGCTTATCACCCGGCCAGTGTCATCTGAATGATAAGAAATCGTTCCAGATTCAATATGTTGGAGCGTAATCTCATCGTCCGAATAGAGCTGTTTCAACGGATTGTGCGCTGAGGAGATTATTATGCAGAGTATCTTCGAACGCAGCGGAGGGTTCGTTGCGATCAGCAAAGTCGTAATGGCCTTTTATGACAAAGTCATCGACTCTGACACGGTGGGCCCTTACTTCGATAATGTCGATCTGGCCATGCTCATCGACCATCAGACCAAGTTCATCGCACAGGTTATGGGTGGTCCGGTCGCCTACTCCGATGAACACCTTCGACGCATTCACGCAAAACATGCAATCCGGCAAGACGCTTATGACGAAGTCATCCGCCTTATGAAGGAAAGTCTGGAGGAGTTTAACTTCTCTCAGGACGACATCAATCAGGTCATGAGCGAGCTGGAATACCGCTCAAAATACATCGTGACGGTTTGAGCAGTGCCATGCCCATGGACGCGACAAACGGATCGACCGAGGATGTCGGTTTGAATCTGGAAAAATTCAGCAAGATGCTGTTTGACTCCCTGGACTCCGGAGTGGCGGTCGCCACCGCGGACAATCGGGAAATCCTGTCGTCCAACCGCCGTTTCAGTGAATGGTTTCCCGGCGTCTCAGGTGTCGGATGCCGTCTTGATGACGTTTTCACCGGCATCGACATGGACCGCGTTGAAGACTGCCTAAGCGAAGACAAACCGTTCAAAGGCGAGATCGAGATCAAGATCAAGCGCCGGGCTATTATTCTCACGCTGCAGATTACCGCTTCGACGCAGAAAGAAGCGACGGTCATAATCGTCGAATGCCACAACATCTCGAAAATCAAAGAACTGGAATTCATGATCCAGTCCTACACCCAGATGGTGGAAAAACAGAACCGCCAGCTCAGACATGAAAAAGAGCGTGTCGAGAAGCTCCTGCTGAACGTGATGCCGAAGACAATCTATGAAGAACTCAAGGAGTTCGGCGTCACGAGTCCGACCAAATACGAAAACGCCTCTGTTCTGATGCTGGATTTTGTCGGTTTCACCGACATGGCGATCTCGCGCGATCCGGCAAATCTGATCACTGAACTCAATGATATTTTTACGGCCTTTGATCGCATCGCGGAGCAATTCGGTTGCGAGCGGATCAAAACCATGGGCGATGCATACATGGCCGTGTCCGGTATTCCGGAGGAGACGCCCGAACACGCCCACAACATTGCCCGTCTGGCTCTTCTGATGGTCCGCTATCTCAACCGCCGCAACGCCACCCATGATCGCCAGTGGCACTGCCGGATCGGCATCAACTCAGGGGCTGTTATCGGTTCGATCGTAGGGGTGCAGAAATATGTCTATGATATTTTCGGCCCCGGTGTGAACCTTGCCGCGCGCATGGAGACCTTCTCCGGCGAGATGGAAATCAGCTTGTGCGAAGACATGTATCCTCTGATCGAAAACGACTTTTCAATCGTTGAACGTGGCGAACATCACGTCAAAGGTTTTGGCCGGAAGAAGATCTATCAACTGAAAAGTCTGCCTTACAGCCAGAACACCGGCTTCCAATTCAGTCCCTGACGGTCCAGAGCCGTTTTTCCGGCCGCTGCCCAAAACGCACATGAACCGCCGGACACGGACGCCAAAGCGACCCGTATCGATTACATCAGTACGTGTATATCCGTTCCAGCTGAAGACCGTCATCGGAAAATAAGCCGATGATCGGACCAAGATTCGAAACCTTGGCCGAAAACAGAACCCGTTCGTCGCCGTAGCCGGCGCGCGGGGCACGCCAAACCGCCGGGTAGTTGAACGGCAACGGTCCTCCGACATTATCCGGGCGAACGAACGAAATCAGAATGTCATCATTGCCCGCAATTTCCAGCAATGTGCCGCCCTTTGAAAGAATCTCCAAAATCGTCGAGGTAAACCGCTCATCTTCCGGCAGCTCGATAATCGACATTTCAGGTCCGGTCTGAGCAACCTGGACACCGTTCACGGACGCGAATTCTTCTGCGGACAATCCGGAACCGACCGACAGTCGGGGGATCTGCCCGAAAACGTCGTCCGACCCGCCAAAAAGCGCTGAGCTTAAGGAAGCGAGAACTGCTTTCACCTGCCACTCAAGTCCGATTGCGAGCCTCCGCTCCCACCCCCGCGACGATCCGGTGAGCGGTTGCGCCCAGAGCCCTCGCGCCGCCTGCTCAAAATCGTAGTCCGACCAGTTCCCATGCTTCAAAAAGGCCGCATAGTCGGCAGCAGTGTCCGCGACATAGCGATCCTGAGGTGTTTTTGCCTGCCCGCGCACATTTGCGAATATCTGACCAAGGGTCTCTTCATAGAGTGCCTTGAAAGCCATATGGGTCGTAAACCCGATACCTTTCAGATGAAGCGCCACCCGCTCCCCGATATCATCCGCCCCATGGCGCATGGCAAGCCGGTTGGCCGAGCAAAATGAGGACCAGAAGTCGATAACCGCACGGAGATAATTGAAAGAGCCCTCATCATCTGTCTCAAGCGTTTTGGCAAAATGATCGTGTGAGTAAGCAATCTGCCAGCGAGGATACGAAAGATAGGAGTTGGTCTCCGGACGGTGAAATTTTTCGTCCAGGATACGGGATACAAAGACGCTTCGAACAGGTTTTGCCCTGCACGAGGTCTCAAGGTAGATGACTGGAACAGCCAGACCGATAAGAAACAGAACTGCCGCGGCGGCGATCCACCTCAATAGCCCCATCGTCACAGAGCCCTGGCTGCTACGGTGCGGTGCGGCCGTCGTGGCCAGCTTACGAGGATCACAAAAGCTACGGCTGATCGTTCAAGAAATAGTCCCATGGAAAAGGCATATACAGCTCAAGAGAGGGATCGCGCAACATCGCCTTCAGATGGGGTCCGCAATCGAGGTTGAAACACGATGGCAAAGCGCCGGAAATCCTGAAATTTACGTCGGCGCGGAGGTTCTTTTGTGCCGAAACAAGAATAACTATGAAAAGAATCGCCCGGCGCACAGAAAATGGAAAGCGCGACTTTGCGGCTGAACCGTTGTCCGGGCAGCGTAAAACGCCTGCTCCGTTGCCAAACGGAACCCTCTATACAATTTCAACACGCGTTCCCAGCCGGCCAAAAATAAATCAGGGCGCGCCTTAACGGTCTGAACTCAATTCCCGTTTTCAGATGTCGTCGAGGCCGAAACGGCGAACGACGGCCCGTTCCGCTACAAGACAGTCAGAATAAATTCCGATCAAACCGATGATCATCGAAATCAATCCAACCGTGATGTCTTCCATCACAAGTCCAACAGCAAACGCGCCGGACCCTGCAAGCACACCTACAATGGGCAGGTGCAACAGCGCCGCGCCAACATGCGCCGACATCCAGCTTCGTGATGGCTTATGGTTCCGCACGAGCTCATTGTCGGCCTCGACCTCCTCGCGCATGCCGGTATAAGTCCGGGTATCCAAAATTGTGGCCTCCTATCAGTGTCACTGAGAACGACGCTGAAATCAGCCAATGTTGCCGCATCCCGATTTCAACGATTCGCATCAGTCAAAAACCATTCTGGCAGATCCAAATTAAGCTGTCTCTAAACAAAGGCGTTAAAATGTCTACATTCCGCACACAATGTGACCGAAACCGGTTTTGAAATCAAAAAGTAAATTTTTTATTACGGTTTTTCGCTATTTTTTTAAAGATTATTGCCTCAATTGATCAGCAAAAATTACAATATAGTGTTTGTCAGAAATATAAGTACACATAATATAGATAGCTAATTGAGTTACCGTTACGCATTTACTGTGCATTAACTGCAAGACACCGTTTTGCACTCCGCCGCTCCGGCAGCGCCAATTTCGATGAACTATGGTGGCTCGGGGTCGTGTTTGCTAACTGAAAAGCGCTGCCCAAACGACATGTGTCGTGTTGTTCATTTGAAGAAAAAGGCTTTTTGCGCTGACTGATACGACCACCAGCTCAACAAACACCGACTTGGGCCATACCCCAAAGCCGGTTCATCCCGCACTGGGGAGCACGTCTTGGAAATTCAATCGCTGGAGCGGGACAAAACAGCGTCGTGCCTGCGGATTTTAGACCTTCTGCCCGACTGGTTCGCACAGCGCGAGGCCCGTGAAGCCTACGCATGTGCCACAGAAGACCTGCCTTTGTTCGGATGCTTTGCCGATGGTCATGATCCGGTCGGCATCCTCTCGCTCAAAATCCACAACCGCTGGAACGCAGAGATTCACGTCATGGGCGTTTTACCGGCGTGGCACCGGCGCGGTGTCGGAACGCTCCTGATGAGACATGCCGAACGCCACGCCCGAAAGAACGGCATACATTTTCTCACAGTCAAAACACTATCGGCGCAAAGCGACGATCCCTGTTATGATCGAACGCGGAAATTTTATCTGTCGACCGGCTTTCATCCGTTCGAGGAACTACCGACACTTTGGGGACGGGAAAACCCGTGCCTTTTAATGATCAAACAATTGTAGTCCCATTCAGCTCCGGTTTCGGACCTGATTTTTATAAAACCTTTTTTGGAAATGACCGGAGGATGTCATGTCTCCACTCCGAACGCTCTATCCGCCAATCGAACCTTATGAGACCGGCATGCTGCCGGTTGGAGACGGCCATTCAGTCTATTATGAGCGTGTCGGAAAGTCCGGCGGCATACCTGCGGTATTCGTCCACGGCGGACCCGGCGGTGGCTCCCTTCCTGATCATCGCAGGCTTTTCGACCCGAACCGTTACGACGTCCTCCTTTTCGACCAGCGCGGTTGCGGCCGGTCGAGGCCGCATGCGGACCTGACAGCCAACACCACCTGGCACCTGGTTGCGGATATTGAGCAGTTGCGGAAACTGGCAGGTGCCGAGAAATGGCTGGTCTTTGGCGGCTCCTGGGGTTCGACGCTCTCGCTGGCCTATGCTGAGGCCCACCCTGGACAGGTCAGCGCACTGATCTTGCGGGGCATTTACACCCTGACAAAAGCCGAACTTGACTGGTACTACCAGTATGGCGTTTCCGAAATGCATCCTGAAAAATGGGAGACGTTTCAGGCCCCCATTCCGGAGGCCGAACGTGGCGACATGATCGCCGCTTACCGAAAGCGCCTGACAAGCGATGACCCGGACATCCGGTTGGAGGCCGCCCAGGCCTGGAGCACCTGGGAGGGAGGGACCGTCACGCTCTTGCCCGACGAAAATCTGACATCAGGTTTCGCGGATCCGCACTTTGCGCTTGCCTTTGCCCGGATCGAAAACCACTTCTTCTTTCACAACGCGTGGCTAAAGGACAATCAACTGATAAATGACGCGGGTAAACTGAAAGGCATACCGGGCGCCATTGTTCATGGCCGCTATGACATGCCCTGCCCCGCCCGTTACGCCTATGCGCTGCACAAAGCCTGGCCCGATGCCGACTTTCATCTGATTGAAGGGGCCGGACATGCCTATTCAGAACCGGGCATTCTCGATCAATTGATCAAAGCCACCGACCGGTTCGCCGGGGCAAGGTGAATCTGGGCTCGGTAACGACTGTCAGAAGTTATAGGGCCCTGCTTCCATAACAGCCTGAGGCAACCATGTTTCGTGAATATGCAGCCATTTCAGGGATGCGGTTCGTGAAAACAGCACCGTCGCAACCCTGCCATTATCTGCCGGTGTCGACGCCAGCGCATTGCGTTGCCACTCTTCGTAGGTGACCAGAAGCTGATGCTCAAGCACGCGCTGCAGCTTAACGTTCCTGATTGCAATTCGAAAATCGGGATTGCTCCCATAGCCCTTGCGCAATCCTGCTGTCAGATCCTCAAGCGTCATGAGCGTCCCGCCCGGCGGGATCAGAACCAGATCCGGATCCATATGGTTGGTGAAACGCGCTTCAAACGCGGCCTCTGACGCCGTCCCGCTGAACCAGTCAACGAAAAAGGCATGAAGGTCTTCAATCTCCATGCGCGCGATGTCTTCAAGTTCCTGCATGCACCATTCCCTCTGGCCGTTTCGGATAGCGTGTTATTTTCTGATGAAAGTCCCCGCATTCAGCTCATTCATCGCCTGAATCAATTCTTCTCTTGTGTTCATGACAATGGGTCCATGCCAGGCGACCGGCTCCTCTATGGGCGTGCCTGAAACCAACAGAAAGCGCATCCCCTGTTCGCCGGCCTGTACAGTCACTTCATCGCCCGTCCCGAACAAAATGAGAGACCGGTTACCGGTCTGGTCGCGAATAAGAATCTCTTCGCCGCCCGCTTCCTTTTCGAGCAGCACACCGCGAGGTTCCGATGCATCGCGGAAACTGCCGGAACCATCGAAAACATATGCAAATGCGCGTTGGTACGTATCGACGGGGAGGACCTTCCTGACACCGGCAGGAACAAAGACATCCAGATAGCGGGGATTGGCAGTAACGCCATCGACCGGGCCTTCCCTGCCCCAGAAGGTCCCGCAGATCACCTTCACCCGGGTTCCGTCATCATCGACGATCTCAGGAATATCCGCCGCGCTGACGTCCTGGTATCGCGGCTCGGTCATTTTGAGGCGTGAGGGAAGGTTGGCCCAGAGCTGAAATCCGTGCATCCGGCCCGCAGCATCGCCTTTTGGCATCTCCTGATGCAGTATGCCGCGTCCGGCTGTCATCCATTGCACGTCGCCGGCACCAAGCTCCCCCTGGCTGCCCAGAGAGTCGCCATGTTCGACGGTTCCGGAAAGAACGTAGGTGATCGTCTCAATGCCGCGATGAGGATGCCAGGGAAACCCGCGCATATAGTCTTCCGGGCGTTCGTTCCGGAAATCATCAAAAAGCAGAAACGGATCGGCCATTGACGGGTCTTCAAACCCGAACGCACGGTGCAATTTGACACCGGCCCCCTCCATTGTGGGTTTGGCTTGCGAGATCTGGCTGACAGGTCTGACGGACATTAGACGAAGCGCTCCGGGCTGATTATCCGGTTCATACTATCGCCAATCAGAGAAATGGCGAGACAGAACTTTCCAATCGGGGCGAACCGACCGGAAACCCGTGCCTCCCGGCCTGTCAGGATGACGCCGCTGCAACCTGAAGTCGCAAGGCGGCTGAAAAATCATAGAGCAAGCATCTTGAGCGATGCCGCTCAACCAAAAACGTTCCGGTCATTTTCCGGCTTGCCGCCCGTTTGCTTTTTCGGTCTCAACACCGTTCAGTTGAACCAGCCTTCTTCGCTTGTCGGCAATCTTGTCACGGACCAGTTGCTGTTCCGAAGCACGGAATGTCGTCTCGACGAAATCGATATGGGCCTGCGCTGCCGCTTTTGCGTCGTCCGCCCGCCCCTCACAGATCGCATTGCCGATTGCAAGATGCTGGCTCAACAGTTTTTCGCCCGTATGATCGATCGTCCTGAGATTGTCGCGGTTATAAAACACCCCGCGCTTGGTGAGATCGTAAATGGATGCCATCATATGGATCAGGGTGGAATTGTGGCTCGCATCAACAATCGCAAGATGGAATTCGATATCGGCTTTCTTTGAGGCTTCCTTGTCGTCGTCCCGGTTGGCTTTTTCCAGCCGGGCCATCAGGGATCCGAGTATTTCCTTGTCCGACGCCGTTGCCCTTTGGGCCGCCAGGGCAGCCGCGAAACCTTCCTGTTCGCGCCGATACTCCAGATAGTCGTAAAAAGCAGTGTGATGGCGCGCGTAAAGATCGACCAGCGCGGCGGACATCGCCTTGCCGATCAAAGGCGCAATGAAAGATCCCTCACCATGTTTCACCACAATCAGTTCCTGATCTTCAAGCCGTTTCAGTGCCTCGCGCAATTTGGGACGGGAGACCTCCAGGATCTCTGCCATTTCCCGTTCAGGCGGCAGTTTCTGCCCTTCTTTCAGGACGCCCGATACAATCAGCGTCTCGAACTGCTCGACCACCGCATCGGCGACGGATTCGTGGTCAATCGGCTCAAGCAGGAATTTTGCCTTCTCCATAAGACCGCCTTTTCTGTTCCCATATGATGGTAATTGTTATTTACCTTCTATCATACTTTCGGGTCATTTTTCTATATTCATTAAAAAAATCGCCGAGATAATCCCCCAATAAAATCAGAATTCTATCCCGAAATATAGAGAATAACACTTAGTTTTCAGATGGTGCATCTCAACGAATCTCGCACTTTACCAATGGTAAATATAATTGACTTCTTATGTGGTTTATTTTATTTACCACGATTATGGCGCAGGTGAATGACGTCCGGCGCCTCGCATCCTTATACGTTTGACACTGTTCCTCGGGAGGACATGATGAAAAAGACTCTCATTGCATTTGCCACAGCGACGGCGCTTCTTGCAGGCACGGCCGCTGGTCAAGCTGCTGACAAGCTTCTGCTGAAAACACCGATCGCCTTCTCGACAGCCCTGCCCGGCCTCGGAACTCCCATTCCGCGTGTTGCCGAACAACTTGATCTGATGTCCGGCGGCACGATGAAGATGAAGGTTTATGAACCCGGCAAACTGGTCGAACCGTTCGAAATTCTCGAAGCGGTCTCCTCGGGGAAAATCAACTCCGGTTACACGACAGCCGGCTATTGGGCCGGGGTCATTCCGGCGGCACCTTTGTTTTCCGCGGTCCCGTTTGGCCCCGAGGCCGGTGAGTACATGGCCTGGCTTTATTACGGCAACGGCCTGTCACTTTACCAGGAAATGTACGATCAGGCCGGCATGAACGTGAAGGTCATCCCGTGCGCAATCATCGCCCCGGAAACATCCGGCTGGTTCGCCAAGGAAATCAATTCACCGGAAGACCTCAAGGGGCTGAAAATGCGTTTCTTCGGCCTGGGTGGCAAGGTGATGCAGAAGCTCGGTGTTGCCACCAGCCTGCTGCCGGGCGGCGAAATTTTCCCCGCTCTCGAAAAGGGCGCTATCGACGCAACCGAGTTTTCGATGCCTGCCATCGACAAGCGTCTGGGCTTTCATAAACTGGTAAAATACAATTACTTCCCCGGCTGGCACCAGCAGGCCACCGTGTTCGAACTGCTGATCAACAAGGATGTCTGGAACGAAGCGTCCGATCAGCATAAAGCCATTCTGGAGAACGCCTGCAAAGCCTCGATGACCGACAGCTTTGCTGAAGGGGAAGCGATTCAGCACGAAGCCCTGATCGAAAATGTCGAGAACAACGGTGTGACCATCAAACAATGGTCGCCCGAGATGCTTGAGACCTTCAACGCGACCTGGAAAGACGTGGCTGCCGAAGAAGCCGGTAACGATGCCTTCTTCAAGAAAGTCCACGACGACATGACCGCCTTCCGGAACGGATATCAGGTCTGGAAAACCAACGCGTTCCTGCCGCGTCAATAGTCAGGCCCATGTGCGGCAGGCGGTAAGCGAACCGCCTGTCCCGCACCCTCACTTTTTCAAATAACAAGCGCACAGCCCGGCACAGACAGCATCGCTGTTCGTGCCGGGACCGGAGGAGGTGTCGTCATGATCGGCAAAGAGAATTCCACAAGCGATCCCGTAGAACTCTACGAACATATTCTGGAACATCCCGAAACCGACCGACAGCCCATTGCCGACGGGATAGAACGACTGGTCAAGACAATTGGCCATGTGGTGATGTGGGCCAACGTTCTTCTGGTCGGCGCGATCGTCATTCAGGTCGCCCTCCGTTACCTCCTTAATCAGAACTACCCGAAACTGGATGAGATCCAGTGGCATTTTTACGGCCTGACGACCATGATCGGCCTGTCCTATGCGCTGGTAACCGACAGTCATGTCCGGGTCGATCTTCTGCATATGCAGCTCTCTCACAGAGCCAGACGCATCATCGAAATCGTTGGAATTCTGGCGCTCCTGATGCCGTTCATCTACTTGATGATCGATCAGGGGTACGACTACTTTTATGAAAGCTGGCGTGTCAATGAGCGCTCTGACAGTCCTGTTGGATTGCCGGCGCGCTGGGCGTTGAAGTCGGTTATTCCGATCAGTTTCGTCCTGCTCGGCCTCGCTGCCCTCGCCCGCCTGATCCATGACGTTCATGCGCTTCTGAACGCCGACCGGAAACAGCAGGACGGCAAGGGTCTCTGGCTTGTCGTTGCGACGCTGGCCGGATTTGCGGTTGTTGCCACCCTGCTCTGCATGCTCGTGGAAACGACCGAAGACAAGCTTGTGATCGCCATGTTCATGGCTTTCATCGCGCTTTTGTTCACCGGCTTTCCCGTCGCCTGGGTGCTCGCAGGTGTCGCCATTCCCTTCTGCGGCCTCGCCTATCTGTTCGACAATGATTATATGACCTGGACAGGTCTTGAGAGCACACTGACCGGCCTTGACTACCTCACGCTCGGTGCGGTTGTGAACCGCACTTATGCGACCATGTCCAATGCCGTGCTGGTCGCCTTGCCGATGTTCATCTTTATGGGCCTGATGCTGGATGAGTCCGGCGTTGCGCAACGGTTGATGAGCTCCATGCAGCGCCTGTTCGGCAGGACAAGAGGCGGCCTTGCCATATCGGTCACGCTGATCGGCATCATACTGGCGGCTTCGACCGGTATTATCGGGGCCTCGGTCGTGCTTCTGGGCCTGCTGTCTCTGCCGGCGATGATGGAACAGAACTACTCCAAACCGCTCGCCGCAGGCGTCGTCGCGTCATCCGGGACGCTTGGCATCCTGATACCGCCCTCCATCATGCTGGTCATAATGGCGGACCAGATGGCGCTTTCCGTGGGTGACCTCTTCATGGCGGCCGTTTTTCCCGGCGTCCTGATCGGCGCACTCTATATCGGCTACATCATCATTACCGGTATTTTGAACCGTGACGCAGCGCCTGTTCCGGAAAACGCCGCAGCCCCCGACTGGCAGGCGGTGAAGGATCTCATTATTGCGGTGCTTCCGCCCCTTGGTCTTATTCTCGCGGTTCTTGGGTCCATCTTCGCCGGCCTTGCGACGCCAACGGAGGCTTCCGGTGTCGGTGCCCTGGGCGCCATGCTCCTGGCGGTCGGTTACCGCAAGCTCACGCTCCATAAATTCTGGAATGTCGTGGTCTCCACGTTCAACACCACCGCCTATATTTTCGCGATATTCCTGGGTGCGACCGTGTTCTCCTATGTCCTGAGGGAGCTGGGCGGCGATCAGTTCATCGAAGAGATGGTTGGTTCGATCGGGCTGAGTCCGGAAGCCACGATACCGTTCATCCTCCTCATCGTTTTCCTGCTTGGCTTTGTCCTTGACTGGATCGAAATCACGCTGATCGTGCTTCCGCTGATGCGCCCGATCGTCAATGGTCTGGGACTGGACATTCCGGGATTTGACGCTATCGACGAGCCGGCTCTTGTGTGGTTTGTCATTCTGGTTGCGGTCACTCTGCAGACGTCATTTTTGACGCCGCCGGTCGGATTTGCGCTGTTCTATCTGAAAGGCGTCTGTCCGCCCTCGATCAAACTGACCGACATCTACAAAGGCATTATCCCCTTTGTTCTGCTCCAGCTCACCGGGCTTGTGATCGTCTTCCTGTTCCCGTGGCTCGCAACCTGGTTGCCATCCGTCGCCTATTAGCCCCGCCTCTGTGAAGGAAGTGACTTATGTCTGAAGACGCATTTGTTCAAAAGCTCAGGAAAATTGTCGGCAGCAGGCACGTCCTGACCGATGCCAAACAGTCCCGCCGGTATCGCAAAGGATTCCGGTCCGGCGAAGGGGATGCTTTGGCGGTGGTCTTTCCGGGCACTTTGCTTGAGCAATGGCACGTACTGAAGGCCTGCATTGAGGCTGACAAGATTGTCATCATGCAGGCGGCCAATACCGGTCTGACAGAAGGATCGACCCCGAAAGGCGACGACTATGACCGCAGTGTGGTCATCCTGAACACGTTGCGCATGAACGGCATTCATATTCTTGAAGAAGGTCGGCAGATTATCGGGTTTCCGGGCGCAACACTTTACGATCTTGAAAGGCGGCTGAAGCCCCTTGGCCGCAAACCGCATTCTGAAATCGGTTCGTCCTGTATCGGCGCATCGATTGTCGGCGGTGTGTGCAATAACTCCGGCGGTGCGCTCGTCAATCGCGGGCCCGCCTACACGGAATTGTCCCTGTTTGCGCAGGTCACCGAGACCGGCGAACTGCAACTGATCAATCATCTCGGGATCAGCCTGGGCAACAGCCCCGAAGACATCCTGACAAGGCTGGAAGAAGGAAAATTCACCAAGGACGATATTGTCCACGATACGCGCTCCGCATCAGACAGGGACTACAGCCGGCGCGTCCGAGAGATCGATGCGGCAACGCCGGCCCGTTTCAATGCCGACAAAAGCGGCCTTCATGAAACAAGTGGCTGTGCGGGAAAACTGGCCGTCTTCGCGGTTCGCCTCGATACGTTTGCCAAGCCGGACGAAGAACAGGTTTTCTACATCGGCACCAACGACCCCAGCGTCCTGACCGACCTGCGCCGAACAATTCTGAGTGAGTTCAAGCACCTGCCCGAGGCGGCGGAGTATATACACCGGGATATGTTCGATATTGCCAGACGGTATGGCAAGGACACGTTCCTGATGATCGAGCTGCTCGGCACGGATCGCCTCCCCGCTATCTTCAACCTTAAGGGACGCGTTGATGCCGCTTTGAACGCCGTTCCGTTTCTACCGCGGAACCTGGTCGACCGGATGATGCAGTTTGCCAGCCGTTTTTGTCCGAACCGGTTGCCGAAGCGGGTGCTGGATTTCCGGCAGAAATATGAGCATCACCTCATCCTGAAAACAGCCGGCCCCGGCATAGCCGAGGCAGAGCGTTTTCTGAACGCGCATTTTGCAGACAGAGACGGTGCCTGTTTTGCCTGTACGGATACTGAAGGCCGCAAAGCCTTTCTGCACCGGTTCGTCGCCGCCGGCGCCGCCGTGCGGTATCAGGCCGTTCATTCAAACGACGTCGAAGACATCCTGGCGCTTGATATCGCCTTGCGCCGCAACGACCGGAACTGGATCGAGGAACTGCCTGAAGAAATCGAAAGCAAACTCATCGCCAAACTCTATTACGGACACTTTCTGTGCCATGTGTTTCATCAGGATTACATCCTGAAAAAGGGAGAAGACGCCGGAGACGTGAAGGCCCGGATGTTGGACCTGCTGAACCGGCGCGGCGCCGAGTATCCGGCCGAACATAATGTCGGACATATTTATGAGGCAAAACCGGATTTGAAGAAATTCTACGAGACGATCGATCCGACCAACGCCTTCAATCCGGGTATCGGGAAAATGTCGAAACAGAAGAATTACGCCTGAAATCAATGGGTCCTGAGCCTAAAGCAGCCGTCTCTGAAATCCCTGTGCCGACTCCAGATCCAGCAGGAACCGCTTGGTCTCAAGGCCGCCGCCAAAACCGGTGAGCGACTTGTCCGAACCGATCACCCTGTGACAGGGAACGACGATGGGTAGTGGATTTGCGCCGTTTGCGGCCCCGACAGC
Organism: Stappiaceae bacterium; assembly: GCA_965275915.1. Lineage (GTDB taxonomy): Bacteria > Pseudomonadota > Alphaproteobacteria > Rhizobiales > Stappiaceae > JBDWFY01. The sequence continues at coordinate 756,100 of CBDHYI010000008.1, read as the reverse complement.
CCTGCTGGCCGTTGGCCGTCCGATCCGGTTGGCCAGGGCGCCATAGGTCGTCGTCTGGCCGAATGGAATGTCGCACAGCGCCCTCCAGACCGAATTCTGAAACGCCGTACCACTGAAATGAAGCGGCAAATCGAACTGTTTCAATGCACCCGCAAAATAGGCATCCAGTTGGCTGAAAGTGTCGGGAAAGAACGCATCGTCGCGCTGCCATCCCTCCTTCGGCTCTTTGGTCCTGCTGCCTTTGGGAAAGCTGATCAGGTGCAGATGATCCGTATCGCCGGCAATGAGAATTGAGCCGATCGGGCTGTCGTAATAGGTGTATGTCAGATCAGATCGTAGCATGGGTCTGTTCACTGCTTGTTCGACCGCTCACTCTTTTATAGGACTTTTGGTGAGTCGAGAAGACCGCCCTGGTCGAGTCTCAAAGGGTTCAGGTGCCGCCCCGTCCTCCAAAAACGGGAAGCCGAGACAAGATCGGCTTTTTCTGCAATTTTTTCAACCTAAACAATAACTTGAAGCCGCGTGTGATTTCGCTGAATCAGATATTAAACCGGCTAATAAATTTCTCTTCGCCCGCCGGCGAGAAAGCGACCACCCGCGACCCCTCTTCCCGCTTGGCCCACCCAAGCGCATAGAACCGATCCAGAAATGCGGTGCCGAGGGCCCCGGCCAGGTGCGACCGCCGGGCACTCCAGTCAAGACACGCCTTGCAGAGCGGACGGCGACCGCCGGAAATCGTTGACACATCGATGTCAAACGATTGCGCGAACGCGCGCCCCTTGTCGGTCAAAATCACATCGTCATCCTGCTCGAAAATATAGCCGTTTCCGATCATGCTGTCATACATGCGGATGCTCAATTCGCCGGCGAGATGATTGTAACAAACGCGCGCCTTCCTGAGCGCCTGATCTCTGGGACCGGTGCGCGTCCGCATCAGGCCGCGTTTTGCGGCAAGTCCCATCAGCGCTTCCAGAACGCCACCCACATCATCGTCCGCAAGGGAAAAATACCGGTGCCTCCCCTGCTTGCGCTGCTTGAGCAATTCGGCACTTTCCAGCTTCTTCAGGTGCGCACTCGCCGTCTGAAGCGTTACGCCCGCTTCCGCCGCCAGTTCGGTTGCGGTCAGAGCCCTGCCACTCAACAAGGCGGTGAGAATGTTGGCCCGGGCGGGATCCCCTATCAGCGATCCGAGCAGGGCTATATCGGGACCTTCTTTCATAGTTCGACGATAGACGAACCATCATTGTTTCGCAATAGGGCATAACGGGTCCGCCAAAACGGAGACCAACCATGATTACCTGTTTCATCCGCTATCACATCGATCCGACAAAGAAAGATCAGTTCATCCGGTATGCCGGGAACTGGGGCCAGGCGATCCCCCGGTGCGGCGCGGATCTGATCGGCTATTTTGCGCCTCACGAGGGTTCAAGCACCCTCGCTTACGGCGTCTACTCAATCGACAGTCTGGCCGCCTATGAAGCCTACCGCGAGCGTCTGGCCTCCGATCCGTTGGGCCGGGAAAACTACACCTTTGCCCAACGGGAGAAATTCCTTCTCAGAGAAGACAGAACCTTCCTGAAACTTGCCTCCGCACCTCACAGCCCGCTGGTGCGGCCATGATTGCGGTGATTTTTGAAGTTGAGCCGCATGAGGGGCAAAGAGAGACCTATCTGAATACCGCAGCCGATCTGCGACCTCTGCTCGAACAGATTGACGGCTTTTTATCGATCGAACGATTTCAGAGCCTCACCAATGAGGGCAGGATCCTGTCGCTGTCCTTCTTTCGCGATGAAACCGCGATTGCCGCCTGGCGCAATCTGCACGAACACCGGGCGGCGCAGTCTGCGGGCCGCGCGGCAATTTTCGCCGGCTACCGGCTGCGCATTGCGCATGTGATGCGGGATTACGGCCTGAACGAGCGCGAAGAGGCGCCCCATGACAGCCGGGATGTCCACGACAGCCGCAGACAGCAGGTCAAGAGCGGCTAATATTTGTTCACCATCACAGAACAGAGGCCCGTAGGATTGCTATAATCAGGCGAGTTGGCCGGATGTCAGGAGCAGATATCATGATTTCCAAAGAAGAACTGTTTTCCCGCTACAGCGATCCTGTAGAAACACCCGAGGCGCTGGAAAGCATTGTCGGCAAGCCGATCCATAACGGCGTCACGATGAAGCTTGACCGGTTGGATGACATTTACCGCAAATTCATAGAGGCGTCCCCGTTCTGCCTGATGGCAACATCGGATCCGGACGGGGCCATCGATATTTCCCCGAAAGGCGACCCGAAGGGATTCGTTAAAATTCTGGAGGACAATTTGCTTGCCATCCCCGACCGTCCGGGCAACCGCCGCGCGGACAGTTTTCACAATCTGATGAAAGACCCGCGCATGGGGCTTATCTTTATCATTCCTGGGAAACTGGAAACCGTGCGTCTTAGCGGCCAGGCCCGGATCGTTCAGGACAAGGATCTCCGTGAGTCGTTGGCCTTTGGCGGAAAACCGCCGAAAATGGCTGTCCTGTTTTATATAGAGCAAGCATTCATGCATTGCCCAAAATGCATGATCCGATCCCATCTGTGGGACCCCGGTTCCTGGACTGACGCCAGCGCAATTCCGGATATCGGATCTACGATCATCAAACAGGCCAATCTGGATGTCCCGCTTGAGAAACTGACCGATGAGGTGGCGAAACAGGGCGGTCTCGATCTTTATTGAGGTCTTGCGCCATAAGCCCGACGATCACTGACCCCCTTCCCGTGCATCAAGAATGGCGGAAACCAGATCGTCCGGGACCTCGCTCAGCGCCTGGGTCGCCTCCAAACTCATCGCGTGCCTGGCAAGGGTCCGGGTTGCCTTGTAGGCCGCGAGGTAATCCCGGCATTCTCTGCAGATCTCAAGATGAAACTCGAAAATCTTCCTTTGCCTGGCGGGTAACTGATCGTCCAGATAATCGACAATAAACGCCTCGAACTCGCGGCAGGATATCATCAGCGGAAGCTTGAACATCACACTGTGAATACGGCGGCGGAGCGATCGCTTGGCTTTGGTCATAGGCTCTCCTCCCTCATCAGCGGCTCCAGCAGCTTTTTCAAGGCGGCGCGCGCCCGATGCAGGCGTACCTTCACATTGGCCTCGCTCATCTCAAGCATTTGTGCAACCTCCGCCGTGGAGAGTTCTTCAATATCGCGCAGCAGCAGAACGACACGGTAATTATCGGGCAACTGGTCGATCAGGTCGGCAACGGTTTCCTGAAATTGGGTGACCTGCATCAGCGATTCAGGAGAGCGTTCACTCGTCCATTCGTCCATTACCCGGCAGTCGCCTGTATCGAACTCCGGCAGCAGGTCGTCAATCGACTCCTCCTTCCGGCGCTTGCGTTTTCTTAGTAACATCAGAGCCTCGTTGATCTGAATGCGATGCATCCAGGTCTTAAGCGACGAGCCGCCCTCAAACGTTTCCAGGTTTCTGAAAATGCTGGCAAAGGCATTCTGGACGGCATCCTCCGCATGACCCTCATCCCGCAGGATTCTCTTCGAAACGGCCAGCATCCAGACGCCATGATGCCGCACGAACCGGCCGAGCTGGGTCCGGTCCGCGCGCCGAAGCTGCTTTATAACCTCATCGGTCTCGACCAGTTCCGACTTGGGCGTCTGCTTATCCAACAAATTCTCGCTCACACCGGAATAACATCGCCGTCACCGCCCAATTCCGCATAAAAACAGAAAAATGAGTTCAGGCTGACTGTAACCATAGTAAGCTTCCAATCATCTGACAAAGGGAATGGGAGACCTTTGATCATGAATCGGAATACAGTATGACACTTGGCCTGCTCTTATTGGCCTTGTTTACGGTCTGTTTTGCAATGGTCGCAAAACGCGTATCTGCATCGGTGCTGACAGCACCGATGCTGTTTCTGGGCTTCGGCTATCTGCTGTCGACGACCGGGTTGTGGCCCCATGGCGAGACGGAAGAAATCCTGCACCTGACCGCCGAGATTGCTCTGATCATCCTTTTGTTTCTCGACGCTGCCCAGATCGACCTGGCTTCCTTACGCCGTCAGCACACCTGGCCCAGCCGTATGCTCGTTCTCGGACTTCCTCTGTCGATTGCACTTGGCACACTGGCGGCTTATCCGTTCCTTCCCGGCTGGCCTCTGGTTGCGGTCGTCCTTGTTGCAGCCATTCTTGCACCCACCGATGCTGCGCTTGGTCAGGCTGTCGTCACCAATCCGGCCGTTCCCGCACGGGCCCGGCGCGCGCTGACGGTTGAAAGCGGTCTCAATGACGGGCTTGCGCTGCCGGCCATTCTGCTTTTTGCCAGCCTCAGCGCCGAAGTCATGGATCAGGGAACAACCAACTGGCTGGTATTCGGCGCCCTGCAGTTGGTGCTTGGTCCCCTGGCCGGCATCCTTGTCGGTTCAGTGGGAGGACACGTCCTTCTTTTTGCCAAATCCCGCGATCTGACCTCCGATCCATATGAGGGCGTCGGTGCCATCGCAATGGCCGGGATGGCTTACCTGTTGGCGGGTGCGATCGGAGGCAACGGATTTATCTCCGCTTTCGTGGCAGGCCTCTGCTTTGGCAACATCATCAAGGGCCAGTGCAAATTCGTTTATGAATTCACCGAGAGCGAAGGACAGCTTCTGACATGGGGTGCCTTCTTTCTGCTTGGGCTGGCCCTTTTGCCCGAGGCCCTGCATGCCCTTTCATGGCCGATGCTGGCGATTATCATCACCAGCCTGTTTGTTGTCCGCCCGCTTGCGATCTGGGTGTCACTCATAGGAACTGACGCCGCACCCGTATCACGTCTGTTTTTCGGATGGTTCGGTCCCCGGGGCCTCGCAACGGCCCTGTTCGCACTGCTGATTGTGCCCCAGATCGATCACGAGCTGGCGGAGCCGATTCTTGCAATTGCCATCAACGCTGTCTGGATCAGCGCACTCCTGCACGGGCTGACCGCCACGCCCGGCGCGTCGTGGTACGCCCGGCGGGTGGAGGCGATGGGCGATTGTCCCGAAACGCAGCCGATCGAGCACTCGGCAAAGCCACTGACTTCCTGATGCCAAGCGCAAGAAACATACAAACTTATCGGCTAGAATTCATTGAAGCTGGAAGAAAATGGGGACCGGAATGAATAAAGTATCTGTCGCGACCTATGCGGAGCTCAAAAACAGAAAGCCGCAATATGCGTTGGTGGGGGACGTCGATCTCGTCGTCGTGCGCTTTGACGACGAGGTATCGGTGTTTTACGGACGGTGCCTCCATCGCGGCGCCCTCATGTCCGACGGGTTTGTCCGGGGCAACAATCTGATCTGCGGCGTTCACTACTGGGATTACCGGCTCGATTCAGGCGTGTCCGAATATAACAACTCCGAAGCACTGCCGAAATTCCGAAGCTGGATCGAAGACGGCAGGGTTTTGGTTGATGAGGACGAAATCAATGCCTGGGCCCTGGACAATCCGCAACCGTTCAACCGCGACACGTATCTCGGCCTTTATGCCGATACCAGCCACGGCACCGAGGAAGAACCCTACAACGCGCTGATCCAGCGCTATGCCAGAGAAGGCCTTTCCAAAACCGGTCACCACGGACAGGTTGACGCAATGGGCGTGCCACGGGCGCAATTGCCGGACTGGGATGATGTTCAAATTCTCACGGCTCAGCTGCATCGCCCGCCGCTTCTGGACGATCATGAAGTCGGCACAGAAGTCGTTATCGGCCCGAACGCACAGAAACCGTTGACGCTTAAAATTCCGCTGTTTGTTTCCGACATGAGTTTCGGCGCCCTTTCCGAACCGGCAAAAACGGCATTGGCGCGCGGCGCCGAACTCGCAGGGACAGGGATCTGCTCCGGTGAAGGCGGCATGCTGCCTGAGGAACAGTCTGAGAATTCCCGCTACTTTTACGAACTGGCGTCCGCCCGCTTTGGATTTGACTGGGAAAAACTCGCCAAAGTCCAGGCATTTCATTTCAAGGGCGGTCAGGGTGCCAAGACCGGAACGGGCGGCCATCTGCCGGGTGCCAAGGTAAAGGGAAAAATCGCGCAGGTTCGCGGCCTCAGCGAGGGCGAATCCGCGATCTCTCCATCGCGTTTCCCGGAATGGACTGAGATTTCACAAATCCGGGATTTCGCCGATAAAGTGCGTGACCGCACCGGCGGCATTCCGATCGGATACAAACTGTCGGCCCAGCATATAGAGAAAGACATTGATGCGGCCCTTGAAGTGGGCGTTGACTATATCATTCTCGATGGGCGGGGCGGAGGCACCGGAGCCGCACCGATCATCTTCCGGGACAATATTTCGGTCCCCACGATCCCTGCCCTTGCCCGCGCCCGCCGCCACCTGGACAAGTCGGGGCGTCGCGATGTCACGCTCGTCATCACCGGTGGCCTCAGGAAACCCGCTGACTTCATCAAAGCCCTGGCCCTGGGTGCGGATGCAATCGCCCTCTCGAACTCCGCCATGCAGGCGATCGGCTGCATCGCCATGCGTGCCTGCCACACCAACAATTGTCCCGTCGGGATCGCAACCCAGAAGCCGCATCTGGTCAACCGGCTCGTCGTTGAAAAGTCAGCGCGTCAGCTCACCAACTTCTTTGAGGCGTCCGTCGAGCTGATGCAGGTGATGGCACGCGCGTGCGGTCACGACCATCTGTCGAAATTCAACCCCGATGACCTGACAACCTGGAAAAAGGAAATTTCCGATCTGTCCGGCATCGCCTATGGCGGCGTGTCCTGACCGGCCGGCAAATCACACTGTGAGGAGGCATCTATGAACGAACATACCCTGGACTGGATCAAGGTCGGCCATGTCAACGACCTTCCCGAAGGCCGCGTTAAAACCGTGACGGCCCGCACCGTCTCACTGTGCCTGTCGCATTTTCAGGGTCAGTGGGCGGCCATGGATAACCATTGCCCGCACCAGGGCGGCCCGCTCGGAGAGGGATCCATCGAGGAAGGTGTGGAAGGCCAATGCTGGATCCGGTGCCCGTGGCACGGCTGGGATTTTCATCCGCTGACCGGTGCACCTCCGGGCGGTCATGAAGACACCGGCCAGCAGCTTTATGCGGTCGATATCAGGGACGGCGAAATCTTTGTCGGCCTTGAACCGGAACCGCCCCGCGCCCGCACGACCACCGACGTGATGGCGGAAACCATGGTCAATTGGGGCGTCAAGCGTGTCTTCGGCATGGTCGGCCATTCCAATCTCGGCCTTGCGGATGCGATCCGCTTGCGGACACAGGACGGCGATCTCACCTATATCGGCGTGCGCCATGAGGGAGCGGCCGCCTTTGCCGCATCCGCTTACGGAAAACTGACCGGCAAGCCTGCCGCCTGTCTCACGATTGCCGGGCCGGGTGCAACCAATCTCCTCACCGGTCTGTGGGATGCCAAAGTCGACCGCGCTCCGGTACTGGCGCTGACCGGCCAGGTTCAGACGCAGGTTTTCGGACCCGGAGCCTTCCAGGACATCGACCTACACTCCGCCTTCGAATCCGTCTCCCGTTTCTCGCAGCCGGTTTTGACGAGCTCCAATCATGCGGAACTGATGACGCTCGCCTGCAAGAATGCGATCATCGAGCGGGATGTTGCGCACCTGATTTTCCCCGATGATGTCCAGACCCTTCCCAGCGATGCGGATGCAGGCAGCCCGACCGGCCGGATCGGCGGCGCCGTGGTCGCGCCGTCAAAGGATGATCTGGATCAGGCCGCGGCAATGATCAACGGGGCAAAACGACCGATCATTGTGATGGGTTATGGTGCCATCGAAGCACGGGAAGCGGTGATTGCGCTGGGTGAAAAAATCGGCGCACCGATCCTGACAACCTTCAAGGGCAAGGGGCTCATTCCGGATACGCATCCCAACGCCGCCGGCGTTCTGGGACGCTCCGGGACACCGATCGCCAGCTGGTTCATGAATGAATCCGATCTGATCATTTCGCTGGGTTCCTCGTTTGCCAACCATACGGGGATCGACCGGTCAAAACCGATTATCCAGGTCGATTTCGAACGCATGCAACTCGGCAAGTTCCATCCGGTCGCCCTGCCAGTCTGGGGGGAAATCGGAGCGTTCTGTTCCGCTGTCAGCCCGCAGGTCACCGCATCGGGAAGTCGTGAGGATCAAATGTCCGAGCTTGCCGAACGCTGGGATATATGGCGGGCCGAAAAGGAGACCCGCCTTGCGGAAGATCTTGGCCAGGGGGTCCACTCGGCAGCCGTTTTCAAGACACTGTCCGAGCTCTGTCCGGACGATGCCGTTATCGCCGTCGATGTCGGCAACAACACCTATTCCTTCGGCCGCTACTTCGAAACAAAAGGACAGCGGGTTCTGATGTCCGGCTATCTCGGTTCCATCGGTTTCGGATTTCCTGCCGCGATGGGGGCCTGGTCGGCAACGCAGGATTTTGCGGACTATGCGGGACGAAAGGTGGTTTCTATATCCGGCGATGGCGGTTTCGGCCAGTATCCGATGGATTTCACCACAGCCGTCAAATACGGGATGGATATCACCCATATTCTGCTGAACAATTCGCAATTGGGCAAAATCTCCAAAGAGCAGCGGGCGGGCGAATGGCCTGTTTGGGAGACCGATCTTCACAATCCGTCCTTCGCCGCGTTCGCGCGCCTCTGCGGTGGTCACGGCGTCCGGGTAACAGAGGCGCGCGACTTGGAACAGGCGATCGCCGAAGCCCTTGCCCATAACGGTCCGGCACTTGTTGAAGTCATGACAGATGCCGAACTTGTCTGAGAAAGCTGCCGGCACCCGAAACAGCCGGCGCCGCAACGTGCTGCCGAACGGAGACCAGCCATGATTGACGCATCTGATTTGAAAACCCACGCTCCGGCTGACCTCGCTGCCGCACGCAATCTGGCCCACGCGGCTGTTCAGTTCCTAAGCCGCGCCGCCCGCGCCAACCTGACGCCTGCGCCGGACGACAGCCATTCCAATCTCGGATGGGACGATGAGGCCAGGCATTTCAAATCTCAACCACTTCCCGGCAACAGTGGCGATTGTTTCGTCACGCTCCGGTTTTTTCCATTCCGGCTGGGTTTTACCGCAACATCATCGACTTTCGTTGATCTGGATGGACTTTCGCACCACGAAGTGCAGCAGTGGGTTGACGACCACCTGACTGATGCGGGCCTCAACACATCCGCTCCGATCAACCTGCCCTACAGTCTTCCTGCCGACGTTGCCGCACTGGATCGGCTTGATATTTCCGGTGAAGCGGAGCGATTGAAGGTGCTGGGCGCGTGGTTCGAACTTGCCCATTCCACCCTGACGCGTTTCGCCGGGGAAAAACGCACACTTGCACCGGGGCCGAGTCCGGTTCGATGCTGGCCGCATCATTTTGATATCGCAACCTATGTCAGCCTGGAAGGCGGTGACCCGGAAACAGCGCAGGGCATCGGTGTTGGCATGTCGCCGGGAGATGAGAGTTATGAGCAGCCTTATTTTTACGTCAATCCCTGGCCGCATCTTGACCCATCGGATTTGCCTCCCGCGCCGGCGCCCGGTCACTGGCACAAGGAAGGGTTCGTGGGCGCGATTGCCACGGCGGAGGAATTGCTGGCACTCGACGATTTGCCATCGGGGTTATCCGGTTTCCTTGAAAGCGCCTTTGCGGCCGGACATGACGGCCTATAGCGTATCCCGTGAAGGTTGCATCACCTTCGCGACAAGGATACGCGTGAAAACAAAGAGTTGGGGCATTTCACGCGATCCGGGGATCGCGAGAATTGCCCTGAGGCAGCGCTGAGGGTGGCGGCCGCTCTCACAATTGCAATTCTGCTGGCGCTCTCCGTCAGCGTGGTACGGATTGCCAGCGTCGCTATGCGCCTGACCGGCCTGCCGGACTCCGTTGCCCGCTTCCAGTGTCTTTCAGCGCTCACAGGCACCGGCTTCACAACCCATGAATCGGAGATGATCGTCAATTATCCGATCCGGCGCCGTATCCTGGTGTTCCTGATGATCCTTGGAAATCTCGGCCTGGTTTCCGTGTCAGCGACCTTTATCGTTGCCATGGTCGATGTGCATGAAGATGCCGCGGCAATCTTCGCTCAGCTTCTGACAATCGCCGCGGCAATCGGCATCGTTGTCATGATGACCTGTTACCGGCCGCTCGACCGGTTCATGTGCGACTTGATCGGAAAGCTCCTGATACGCTTTACCGATCTTGGCAAGCGCCGCTATCAGCGTATCCTGCAACTTGATGATGGTTACAGCATCGCCGAGCATACTTTTCACGGTGAAGCCGGGCAAACGATCGATTCACTGGAAAATGCCGAAAATCCGATCACCTTTTTGGCGGTTCGCAACGGCAAAGATCGAGACTTTCATCAGATCGGCGAGCGTTTGGATCTGTTACCGGGAGATATCCTTATCTGCTATGGCAGCGAGATCGCACACAATGCGCTCGAAGACCGTATGGTGAGCTGAGTGGGCCCGCTCACCCTCGCCCGGCCTCCTGCTTGAGAGAGACCGGCACGCCCCGTTAGCCAAATCCTTTGTTACAGCGCACGCATTGTGCCGATAAGCACCGCCCACTCCGCAATCATTTCGGAGAAGGCAACATCGTTCATTGCCTCAAGATACATCTGCCCCTGCTGGTTGAGGGCATGAATATCATAGGCGATGCGAACAGCCGTCCGGTCGGCTCCAACGGCCCGGCATGCCACGTCAACAAATGCAATGCGCGAAGCCGGGGTGATCCTCAAGTAGCGGACGTGCAGGCGCTCCGGTTCCCGTTTCAGGCAAGTCCAATAGGTCCTTTCATCGCCTGCGCCGGTCGTAAAAAGCATCTCCTCAGTCGTCTCACCGGTTTCAGGATGAAGACAGGCCGGCACCCATCCGGGGACCCAGTCTTCCCCCCCCGGGCCGTAAAGAGAGGCAGAACATTGTCTGCTGACCCGTCGACCTCTATCTCGTGGCAATAGGCTCGCCGCATTGTTCACTCCTCAACAAAGCGGTGGCTGTCCTTGCTGGTCAGATCACACCCATAGACATCCCTCAGCTTCTCAATGACGGCGAGTGTCTCAGGCGAAAACGCGCTTTTGCCTTCAAAGGCATGAAGCACGATCCCCTCAAGCAAATCGCCCAGGCTCATGTCTTTATATTCCGCCAGACCCTTGAGGACCTTCAGCAGGGGACTGGCGATCCGAACGCCCGTTTGCGTTCGTTCAACGGATTTTGTTACCATGGTAACAAAATAACCGACTTTCGGGTCATCGTCTACTGTTCCGGTTGCAATATCTGCAAACATTCCGGCCAATATTAAGTATTAAAAACATATATTTAGCTGTTTTTTCGTCTTGATTACAAAGATTTAACGGATCGGACATGCCACCTTAAGGCGCAATCTTTACCTTAGTACCAGAACGAAGGTCCTTGGCAAAGGAGAACGCGGAGATGAAAGCGAACAGTCAATATCATATGGATGAAGTCGGTGTCCGGTACACAGCGACGAAAATGCAGAATGAACTTTTCAAGAAAACTGTGCGTCGCATCTATGAGCGGATTAGCCGTCCGTCCGAAACAACAGCGGTCCCCAAAGGGACACGCCGGGTTTTCGGCACGCCCCGGGCCGCTGGTACATAGGTTCGCATGTCCTGATCGACAAGACAGACATGCACAAACTGGTTCAGGTCAGCCTGCCGGAATCGTGTCCTCGCTCCGGTTCATATCAGTCCGCCAAGCTGACCTGGACCATTCAACAGACATGAAGTTTTCACACTTCTAATTTTTTATCGCAACATTGAAAACGCGTTGAAACAACAGAGCTCCTACATCAGCATGCAGGAGCCTCCTGCCCGGCTTTTTTTCAGACCACCCATGGACAAGCCCGGGCTTTGTGATTCACAAGACCATCCACAGTCCGCAAACCGGGATGACCGGGCTCAGATAAAGATCAACTTCTCGAAGGTCTGAAGCTCTTTTTTTACATGAAATCATAACATTAATCGCAAACGGTCCACTCACACTCTAACGCCGTCTCCACCTCTCCGACGAATTGAGGAATTGCAAAGATTCTCCGGGTCTCCCGGACATGCGTGCCTGGATCGGTTTCTGTTTGCGGGTTTTGCAAATTGCTCAGAACACAGATATCCCGGCATTGTCGAATATTTGCATTTCGTTGCTGTAGTGGCAAAATCGCGCGAGGCTTCCCAAATAAATCACTATATTTTCAAATTTGATATCTTATCAGAATGAAGTGCGGAATTTTTCATTCTGATGTAATAAAATCAACATAATATACATAGTGAATAAAAATCATCAATTTATCTCGATAAAAATTTTTCCAGAAATATGTGGCGATTATCAAAATATGTTGTTATTTTCTAAACGCACAAAATTATAACAGGTCGTCGCTGAGAGGCAAAATGGAAGAGCGCCCCAAATACGAGATCGACAAGGCCTGGTTCGTTGATCGGCTGAATCGGAACGGAAAGTCCCTCCGCGCGCTGGCGCGCCATCTGGGTGTCGACGCGTCATCCATGTCCCGCATGCTTGCCGGTAAACGCGCCATGAAAATGAGCGAAGCCAGCGACATTGCCGCTTTTATCAGTTCCAGCGTTGAGGAAGTCTTGTCCCACGCGGGCGTTTCCATGTCGCAGATCAGCGAACAGTCCGTCAAAATTGTTGCCACCATCGACGAAAACGGAACGCTGTCCAAACTCAGGCAGCAATCGCTTCTGCCGCCGAACCTGGCCAAAAACGTCGCCGGACTGGGTGGCGGCAGGGAATTCGTCGCGGCGACCGTCAGGGCCAGCAAGGGTGTGATGTCGCTCTGGGACGACACGGTCATTCTTTACAGCCCCGACAGCCCGACGCAGGAAGCTGCCGGTTCTCTCTGTGTCGTAACCACCGGCGCGGGTAAAACGATTCTTGCCCATGTCCTCCAGGTCAGAAAAACGCTTGAGGCCACACTGCGCGTTGCCAGCGGCGATACGATCGAGACGACCATCAAATCGGCCAGTCCGGTTCTCGCCATTATTCCCTGACGCCTTCGCCGGCGCGGTCTTACTGTCCGTCAAGCCCACCGCCGCCTTTCTCCGCTCGGCAATTCGGTCTGCATTGCAGCTCAAACGCTGATGGCACTTTGATCTGAATAAAAAGATCAAACTCGCCAAACCTCTGCCGCCGCACATATCCTTTTTCGACAAGCTCGCTGAGCGCATCCCTCATTTCTCCATCAACTCGAGCCGACGTGCGGGACACGAGCAGCGGAAATCGGCCAACCGAAAAATAGCCGGCAGCCAGCTTGGCCGCGTTTTCTGATAAAGCCGTCATTCATCCTCAAAATAAATTCCAGTCCCATAGTCCACCCATTTGACAAGACTCGCTTCTGGGGTTGAGTTGCTCCGGCAGCAGCTCCTTTCCTAACTCGGCACCGGCCTGACGCCCCATTCCATCCTGCAAAGCCATTTTGTTCTCTATTTGTTCTCTCTTAGCATGTTCAATCCGAAATTGCACGCATTAATTTTCAGGACAGTGACCGGCCGGGGCGGTCCCGTTAAAGATACACGGCGCGGCTGCCGGAGCGTGTCTCGTTTAGACCGGATCATTTGATGGTGGAAAATGGCCCATCGGACATCCCTCCAATCATGGCTCAAGGCCGCACCATCAACATCCGGGATCAAACAGAAGATCCGGCACATCATGGGGCACGAACAGACTGGAGAGCGGACCTTCGGCGATGGTCATGATCTTAATAGGTCCGACAGATCGGGGCCAACCGGGACAATTCCGCTTGGATTCAGTGCTTTGATGGAAAAGTAGCCCGCTTTGATATGATCGATCCGGGTCGTTTCAGCAAAGGCGGGAACGGCATGAAGGCGTTTCACATAGGCACTCAGATACGGATAGTCCGCGATCCGCCGGAGATTGCATTTAAAAATCGACACATAGGCGGCATCGAACCGAATCAGCGTGACATAGAGCCGGATATCCGTCTCCGTCAGGTCTTCGCCGAACAGGAAGGGCCGGCCGTCGCTCAGGCGGTCGTTCATCGCATCAAGTGTGGCGAACACGCCGGTTACAGCCTCTTCGTAGGCAGCCTGCGTCAGGGCAAAGCCGGACTTATAGACCCCGTTGTTGAGTGTTTCATAAAGAACTCTGTTCAACGACCCCATATCCTTAATCAACGGAACCGGCCGCAAATTGACCGACGGATCGCCGAATGCATCGAACTCGGAATTCAGAATGCGGATGATATCGGCGGACTCGTTGTTGACGATTATCCGGTTTTTCCTGTCCCACAGAACCGGCACTGTGGCCCGGCCGGTGAAGTGCGGATCGGCATGGGTATAGATCTGATGCATATAGTGGGCACCGAGATGCGGATCAGCACCTGTACTGCCGGGATAGGTGCCGAACTGCCATCCCTGGTCCGTGATCACCGGCCGGACGATCGATACCGAAATCACATCTTCAAGCTTTTTGAGCTTCCGTGTAATCAAGGTTCGGTGAGCCCATGGACAGATCGCGGCGACATAAAGATGATAGCGTCCCGCCTCCGCTTTTTGTGCCGGTTGTCCTTCCGGGCCCGGTGCACCATCGGCCGTTACCCAAGTGCGAAAGCTTGATGCCTGGCGAATGAATCGCCCCTCTTCGTCCTTGTCCTGGACAGGATGCCAATCAGAGTCCCAACGACCGTCTTTCAGCACGGAACCGTCTCCCGTTTATTCTTGTCTTCATTGACCGTTCCGCCTTAGATTACTATCTACACTTTGTAGATAAATATGAAGAATCAGGAAATACTGTCGCCACCAAGGAGACAATCATTGGATTTGATCGACGGGATGCGGGCATTCTCCCAGGTCGTGGCGGCAGGGTCCTTCACGGCCGCGGCTGATCGGCTGAACATCTCCAAAAAACTGGTCAGTAAATATGTTGCGGAACTTGAAGCGCGGCTCGGCACCCGTCTCTTGAATCGGACCACACGCAGCCTCAGCCTGACGGAAGCCGGCGTTCTTTATTACAAACGGTGCCTGCAATTGCTGGAGGATCTGGAGGAACTGGAAGCTTCGGTACAGGATCAGGTTGCCAGTCCGAAAGGACGTCTTCATGTCTCAGCACCGACAACCTTCGGCGAGACCTATATCGTACCGCAGATCGGGCAGTTTCGCGAAAGTTATCCCGATATTTCAATCGATCTGCGTCTGAATGACCGATTTGTCGATCTGGTCGACGAGGGGTTTGATGTCGCCATCCGCATCGGCAGTCTCGCAGGGTCCGCGCTGGTGGCCAGAAAGCTGGCGCCCGCACCTATTCTGGTGTGCGCTTCCCCGGACTACATCGCCCGCAACGGTCATCCGGAGCGCCCGAATGACCTCAAGCATCACCAATGCATCATCGACACCAATTTTCACGGCGGTACCAACTGGTCGTTTCAGGTCAAAGACCGGCGGATCACGGTTCCCGTCTCCGGCGGTATCGCAGTGAACAGCGCCCGGTCGGCAAGGGATATTGCCCTTGGCGGTTGCGGCATTGCGCTCTGCCCCGCCTACATCGTTGGCGAAGACATCCGTAATGGCCGGCTTGTCCCGCTGCTGTCGGATTTCACCACATCCGACCTCGCCATTTACGCGGTCTATAACAACAACCGCAATCTCACACCCAAGGTGCGCGCGTTTATCGATTTCCTGGGCGAAACGTTCCGGCAGCCGGCGCTTCGACAGGCGCTGGACCCGCTTTCGCATTGAAAGGCAGCGTCTTTTGGCGGTGATAAATTCCGGCGGTCAGCCAATCAGATCCGAAAAAGCGCGAGGGCAAACACAGCGGTTTGCCCTCTGAGTCGTCCTTCCGGCAATACGGCTATTTCAAAGCGGCAACACCCAGTGGAACGCTGAAATCGGCGCACCAGACATAGAATTCATTGAACTTGCCCGGATCGATGTTGGCCGGGATTGCATAGACCTGAAGCCCGTCTTTGGCGTTCAGCTTCGTGAATTCGGTTTTTTTATCGAATTTGGAACTGTTGCCGAACCCCAGGGTCGGGGCAGGCGCTCCGTCCAGGCTGAAGTCGTTTTCAAGGACGGCGACGTAACCGGACGCTGTCTTTACGATCGACACGCCGCCTGTGGTTATGTGGTCGCTCCGGCCTTCAAATGTTCCGGACTTCACCACTTTGCTGGCTTCGCCCGCCTGGGCCTTGTCAATGGCAAAACCCGTCTGACCGGCGCCCAGCCCCAAAACAAGCGCAGCGACGAAAATGATCTTTTTCAACATGGTGGTCTCCCGTTCCTTTCAGATATCGGTTGCGGTATGCTATTCTTGACTTTTCGGTCCAGAACTGTGATACAAATGCTCGATATGGACCGTTCAGTCAATAACTGAATGTTTCACGATCACGTGAGGATGCTCAGCCATGGCGCGACCAAGGGAATTTGATGAGGAAGCCGCAATGAAGGCGGTCGAGGATGTTTTCTGGCTGAAGGGCTTTGAAGGAACATCCTACGCCGATCTTATGGCCGCGACCGGCCTTGGCAAAGGCAGTCTTTATGCAGCCTACGGCAACAAAGAGGCACTCTACCGGCACGCACTCAGTCTCTATATCGACCGGGAAGTCGAACAAGGCTGCAAGCTCATGGAAAGCACAGAAACAGCGTCAGGCAAAGACCTTGTCGCGGCATTTCTTGATCAGGTGATTGACGCGGTTACGATACATAACGACCGCCGCGGCTGCTTTTTATGCAACGCTGCCGTGGATCTGGCACCGCTTGACGAAGCGGTGGAAAAAATCGTGCTGGCGGCGATGGATCGGATGCGGACGGCCCTTATTCGAATTCTGGCATTCATACCGGATCAGGCCCGGCGCTCCGCTGCGGCCGAACATGTCTTATCGATTTACGTGGGCATGCGGGTGATGGTGAAGGCGGGAACGCCAGTCGATCGCCTGCGGCTGGCACGCGATGCCGTTTTAAGAAGCCTGTAACACCAAGAACAACTGGGACATGTCGGATCTTCAGGGCCCGGCACGTCTTACAGGCAGGTCCGGCTTGCATCTTCGGCTCTTTGGACCAGATATTAGAACGTGCTCCTTCTCACTCAGAGGCAAATCGCGTGACACCCGCACAACAGGTTGACCTGTTTACATTTATCGGCCAAGCCGGACCGGCCGGCATCGATCCCATGGAACTGATCCGGCAGATCGGTCACCGGCTCAACGAGACCGGTCACAGCATTTCAAGAATCGGTGCCGGATTTCCGATCCTGCATCCTACTGTCGTTGGTTTCGATATCACCTGGACGCGCCATGACGATCATGTCGAGAAAAATCCCTGGCTGAGATCTGTCGGAGACGAACCGAATGTCGATTTCGATCTGTTCCCTTTCTCTTATATGTCCCGCCGCGATATCAATGAATGGCATGATGATCTGACCGGTGGTAACACGTCCCGCTTTCCGCTGGTTCAGGCGCAGGCGGAAGCCGGCGCAACGGGATATTACGCCACCAGCGATCGTGGCCGGCCGGACGAGGAAAACAGCCGTCTCAGTGTATTTTATACCTCATGGACCACTGACAAAGCGGATGGCTATTCGAAAGGCGATCTTGAACTGTTTCGTGCGATCGTTCCCGCCATCGGCACCACAATCCGCGCCATGAGCGGATACGATGTCGCCCACGACCTGCTGAAAACGTATCTGGGTCGGAATGCGGCGAGAAAAGTTATCGAGGGTTCGGTCACCAGAGGCTCTGTCGATGTCATCGACGCATCGATCATCTTTGCCGATCTGTCCGGCTTCACCGAAATGGCCGACCAGGAATCCAAAGAGGATCTGGTTGAGTTGCTTAACGACTATTTCGAAGTCCTGGTCGACACTGTCCGGGCCTATGACGGCGAGGTTCTGAAGTTTCTCGGCGACGGGCTTTTGGCCATCTTCCCGATGGAAGGCGGAGATAAAATCACAAAATCGGCCATGGATGCCTGCGCAGCGATCCTGAAGATGGTCGACGAACTGCGCGATAGCCGCGTCGAAGCCGGCAAGCTCGCAGCCGATATTTCACTGGCTCTCCACCGCGGCAATCTTCTTTTCGGCAATGTCGGCTCGGCAGACCGGCTCGACTTTACAGTGATCGGCCCGGCCGTAAATGAAGCCAGCCGGATCGAAGCACTGTGCCGTGGACAGCAGCAGCGCCTGATCATTTCATCGGCCTTTGCGGAGAGCATCAGCCGCGAAACGAACCGTCTTGTCTCACTCGGGAAGTTTGCGCTGCGCGGCATTCGGAAACCGCAGCAGCTCTATACGCTGGATTTTGACGATGAAATGGAACGGATGGCCCAGCCTGCCTACTGAGAACCGCATCGTACTTCAGGGTATGAACCCATAAAGATAAGCGTGTCGATCGAGCTTGACGACTTTATTGAAGCGGAGGAGGGAAAGCGGCTGTTCCCAAAGCTGGTGATCCGCTAATCGCCACCGCTCTGAAGACAGTTGAGGTTACGCGTTTCTCGGCCCACCGCCGCGCGTCTGGGGCAACTTCCGGTCCAGGATTCCGGCAGCCACCATATTGCGCAGGATTTCGGTTGTGCCACCGCCGATGGTGAACATGCGGGCATCGCGGACCATCCGTTCAAGCGGCAGGTCCCGGCCGTACCCGGCAGCCCCATGCATCTGCAGCGCCTCGTTTGTAATCTCGACAGCAGCTTCGGCCGCGAAAATTTTCGCCTGTGCCGCCATTGTCATATCAGGAAACGGATCCCCTGCCCGTGCCGTGTCCTCAATCATAAGCCGCGCTGCGCGCAGTTTGATCGACATGTCCGCAAGCTTCCACTGCAGACCCTGGAATTCCGAAATAGGGCGGCCGAACTGTTCGCGCTTGTCGACATAAGCCAAGGCTTCTTCATAAGCCCCCTGGGCAATACCAAGAGCGACCGCGGCGGCGCCGATCCGCTGGGAGTTATAGGCCCGCATGATCTGCCCGAACCCTTTCTTCAGTCCTTCCGGCGGCAGGATCAGGGCGGAGGCCGGCACATAACAGTCTTCAAGGTGAACGAAGCCCTCGGGGATGCCCCGCAGACCCATGGCCGGAATGCGCCTGCCGATCCGAAAGCCTTCCGTCTCTCCATCAACGACCATGAACGAGCCGATGCCGAGGTCTGTCTCACCGTCAAAAACATGGGCCAGAACCAGAAAGAGCCTGGAAACCCCGGCACCGGTGATCCAGTGTTTGACGCCGTTCAGAACATAACCGTCGCCGCGTTTGTCGGCCCGCGTCTTCATGCCCGTTGCGTCGGATCCGGCATCCGGCTCGCTGAAACAAATGGCCGGTTTGTCGCCGGAAAGCACCAGTTCCGCAGTCCGCTTCTTCTGAGCCGGCGATCCGTAGGTCATAATGGCCGGAACGGCCCCCATATTGGTATCGACAATGATACGGCCTGAGATCCCGCAGGCCTTGGCCGCCTCTTCAACCGCGACGCAAACAGTATCAAAGCGCGCTCCCAGGCCGCCATAGGCTACAGGAATCGACATGCCGCAAAGCCCGGCACCGCAAAGCGCACGGACATTCTCAAACGGATAGTTTTCCGTCCTGTCCACCTCCGCAGCGTTGGGGCGCAATACGGTGTCGGCGATTTCTTTCGTCCGTTGCTGTATCTCGTGCCTGTCCGGCATACTTCTCAGCGGCAGCGAGTTTTCAAGGGCTTTTTGTACCTGATGAATATTCATGTTTCCTCCTGCCGGACCCTCTTGAAGGCCATTTGCACGGGGTCGTAAGAATTCTGACAGCGAGGGCGCGCCTGCGACCCGTCAATTATGTCAGAAATGAGACTACCAGTTGGAGATCAATTTGTATAATTAATTGATTTTATATGAATTAATGACTATTTTGCATGTATGCATCAAAAGCATCTGGAATCATTTCTCGCCGTTTATGAAGCAGGCAACGTCACTCAGGCAGCGCAACAGCTCAATATTTCGCAACCCGCGCTGTCCCGGCGACTGAACGAGTTGCAGGAACAACTGGGCGTCAGGCTTTTCGAACCGCTTGGTCGCGGGATCCGGCCCACAGCCGATGCAAGGCGGCTCCTGCCGGAATTGACGGCAGCATACGGCGCCATGCAGACCCTGGCCCGGGCTGCCGGCAACATATCCGGGTCGCTTGGCGGGGAGATTATTGTCGGTGCGACGCCGCAACTGATTGAAACCGTGCTGTCGGGATTTCTGCCTGTATTCTCAAAGAAACAACCGGGCATTTCCGTGGTCCTGACGGAAGGCGGCGGCACCGAACTGCAAAGGCGACTGGTCAACCGCGAGATCACGCTGGCAATCACGGCGGAACCGGGTGTTGAGAGCGGACTGCGGATCCACCACTTATGGTCAATGGATCTGCTGGCCGTCGGCAATTTCCGAAATCACGAAGAGGCTTGCGGCGAAATCCCTTTGTCGGAGCTGGCGCATTATGATCTGCTGGCTCTGAACGACCGGTATCAGTCCCGCAATGTCCTGGAGGCGGCGTTTCGACTTGAAGGGCTCCGGCCGTCCATCACGTATGAGAGTTCATCTACCCATACGCTCATCGCGCTCGCCGCTGTCGATCGCGGGATTGCAATTGTCCCCTCATCGGCCCGTACCGGCCCGGGCAGCCGAAAGATCACGCAGGGCGGCCGTCCTATCCAGATCGGGATGGGAGCGATCTGGCACAGCCGCTCAGAAAAAATTCCGCAACTCAACACATTTATCGGGGAACTGGAACGCTATCTTGCGTCGGAACTCAACCTGCAGTCTTAAAAACTGCAACAGGGTCAGCAGCTCCGGACATGTCTTAAATCAATTTACTCACCGCAAATGTCCCCTAGAATAACCGGCGACCGAGGGACGACAAAAGGGACGACCCGCTTATGTTTGAAACGGCCGAACTCAATCTTTCCGTTTCCAAATCGGACTTCAAGGCTGCCGAGCCGGCACTGCGGCAGGAACTGTTGGAATTGCAGGATACGCTGCATAAGGGTGGGCAGTTTCAGACGATTCTGGTGTTTGCCGGAGTAGACGGCGCAGGAAAAGGGGAAACCGTCAGTCTCCTGAACTACTGGATGGACCCCAGATGGCTTATAACCAGAGCGTATGATGAAGCCGGCGACAGCGCCGGCGACCGACCGGAGTTCTGGAAATACTGGCGCGATCTGCCGCCGCGCGGCCGCATAGGTATGTTTCTCAGCGCATGGTACTCGCAACCCGTCCTGGATAAGGTTTACGGAAACGACGATGAAGCGACATTCATATCCCGCCTCGAACGCATCTCGCAATTTGAGCGGGCCCTGGCTCGCGACGGCGCTCTCATTCTCAAGTTCTGGATGCATCTCAGCCGCGACCGCCAGGAAGAACGGCTGAAGAGCCTGGAGAGAGATCCCCTGACCAAAGCGCGGGTGACCAAACGGGACTGGAAAAACTGGAAGCGTTACGACAGGTTTATCAGCGTAGCGGAACAGGTGATATCCCGCACCAATCGGGGCATTGCACCCTGGACGATCGTGGAAGGTGTCGATGCAAACTACCGGGCATTGACCGTCGCAACCATACTCCGGGATCAGTTGAAGCACAGGTTGGATCTTTATCCACCCCTCGAAGGTCCCGCCGAGCCCGCAAAGGAAAACAACCGGAAAAAAGCCTCCAACACAACGAAGAAAGGCACCGTTCAGGCCGACGATGTTCCGGAGCAGAAACCAATTCCAGCCAGCACCGTCACCATATTAAACCGGCTCGACATGACGAAAAGCCTCGACAAAAAGGAATACCGGAAAGAACTGATTGATTTGCAGGCCCGGCTGCACCGGCTGCATCTGCAGGCAAAAGCAAAAAATATCGCCAGCATGCTCGTCTTCGAGGGCCCTGACGCTGCGGGAAAAGGCGGCGCAATCCGCCGGATCGGTGAAGGACTGGAAGCCCGAAACTATCAGGTCCATGGTTTTGCCGCGCCCACCGACGAAGAGAAGGCACAACACCATCTTTGGCGGTTCTGGCGCCGCCTTCCCCGCTCCGGCTATATCAGCATTTTCGACCGTTCCTGGTACGGCCGCGTTCTGGTCGAACGGGTGGAAGAGTTTGCCAGCGAAGACGAATGGCGACGGTCATACGCCGAAATCAACGATTTTGAGGACCAGTTGATCGATCACGGCATCGTCCTGATAAAATACTGGATACACATCTCCAAGGACGAGCAGTACCAGCGCTTCAAACAACGCGAGGAAACGCCCTATAAACGCTGGAAACTGACGGACGAGGACTGGCGCAATCGGGAAAAGTGGGCCTATTATGAGCAGGCCGTGAACGACATGGTCCAATATACCAGCACAGCCAAAGCGCCCTGGACCCTAATTGAAGGCAACGACAAACGGTTCGCCCGCGTCAAAGCCATCCGAACCTATTGCGATCGGCTGACCGCTGCGCTTGGCTGAGCCTTTTCAGATCTCAATATTGTCCAGTACGGCCTTGTCGATCCCGGCCTCTTCAAGCACATCCCTTGTCCGGTTATCGAAATGCGTTTGCGACAGCGTTGTCCGGACCGCATATCGAAATGTCGCTACAGCGATTACGATGCACAGAAAAACATCGACACCGGAACCTAGGAGACCGATGCCACCGAAATCTCCCAGATAGGAAACAAGTCCCATCCCGACCGCATAAGGCAGCAGCCATGCGGCCTGTCTCAGATGCAACTCATGCCTGCCCATGCCCGGCAGGCGAATGATAAACAGGATGATCCCGACGATCATCGCGACACCGATTACCTTCATCGTTTCCCATCCGCTCCAGAAAACGATCAGAGTCGACAGAACGAACGTCATGTAACCAACCAGCGTCACACACGGCAACCGGAATGGCCGTGAATAGTCAGCCGCCAGCGTGCGAAGAGCGACGACGGCGACAGGACCGACGATGAAGGACAACATGACCAGCGAGCTGTGCACGGATACCAGTTCGGAAAACGGCAGGAACCAAACCGCAATCCAGCCCAGCACCATATTCAGCAAGAGTGCATAAAGCGGCACGCCGTAGCGGGACAGGCTGGCAAATATCTTCGGCATGAAACGCGTTCCGGTCATTGCCATGACGAGGCGTGCGTTTGCGCCAAACGCCACAAGCGCACCGCCGAACGGCGACAGGACCGCGGTCATGTTCATCAGGCTGACCAGCCACAGCAGACCCACTGCCGTTGCCAGCGAAGCGAGCGGGCCGCCCTGATGTGTAAAATGCAGGGCAGCCCAACCGTTGGTAAGCGAGTCCGCCGGAAGAGCGCCGACGAAAGCAATCTGAAGGCTGAGATAGATCGCAAGACAAATCAGCATGGCGGTTATCAGCGCCATCGGGATCGTACGCCCGGGGTTCCGCACCTCTCCCGCCATATCGATGGCATGACGGAACCCGATCATCGACAGGATAACACCGCCGGAGGAAATGGCACCCAGAATGCCTGCAAGGCCACTGGGTGCGAAACCGCCCTGGTCGACAAAATTTGCGGGCTCAAACGACGTTGACATGATCACCACGGCGATGACGATCGGAACGATTACCTTTATCCACGTGACGCCGGTATTGACATAAGTGAACAGTTTGACGCCCAGCGCATTCAGCACGACAAAAAACGCCATGAACCCAAGCGCAACAAACGATCCTGCCGTTGACAGGTCTTCGATGCTGTCTCCCTGATAAAGCCAGGGCGCGCTTCCGCTGAGATATCTGAGGGTTGCCTCAACCTCCAGAGGAGCCGTCAGAAGATAGCCTAGCCACGCCGTCCAGCCCATGGCGACAGAGACAACGTTGCCGTGCGTCACCTGCGGGATGCTTGCAATTCCCCCCGGAAGCGGAAACATCGCCGAAATCTCGCCGAAGGTCAGCGCCAGCAGCAGCATGGCAAACGCACCGATGATCCAGGCGATGATCGCCGCCGGGCCTGCAAGCTGGGCCACAAGGAGCGGTGCAAACAGCCAGCCGGAACCGATCATGCCGCTGACCACCAGCGCGATCACGCCAACCGGGCCGATCTCCCGTTTCAGTTTATTGGCGCTCATGCCCCGCTGCCGCCCCCAAATTGCGAATAAACCCTCAGACCGGGTTGAGAACTCATATATGTGATTGAAATGGCGGATCAGCGCCTAACGCCATTTTATGGAACATCCCATCGACGGGATTTGCTCCCTCGGCCCCTGTCCGGTCTCCGCAATCTGCGTCATGGCATGAAGCAGCTCAGGCGTCCTGCCCGCCGGATCGCCCCGGCCCGCATCGTCCAGACGCCCCCGATATTGAAGTTCAAAGTCTTTGTTGAAGCCAAAAAAATCAGGTGTGCAGACAGCACCGTAGTCGCGGGCCACGCTCTGGTCTTCATCGACAACATAAGGAAATGCGAATGAGTGATTTTCGGCGAACCGCGTCATTTCCGAAGGTGCATCGGCGGTATAGCGCTCATAATCATTCGACATAATTGCGATCGTACCGATACCTGCCTGCTTCAGCGCGGCAGCATCCGTTACAAGCCGATCAATGACCGCAACCACATAGGGACAGTGATTGCATATGAAGGCGACGAGCAACCCGTTTTCGCCCATCATGTCGGCCATTGCATATTTTTTGCCGCCGGGGTCCTTCAAGGAAAACGGCTTTGCTTTCCACCCGAAATCGCAGACCGGTGTATCTGTCGCCACAATGGATCTCCCGTTTTGCCAATCCCATTCGGTTGGCGGAATCGGCATAATTTTGTATTGCGAACCGATTACAGCGCATAGTCTGCGACATGTGCAAGACACGTGTAAGTTTAAAAAGACTTTTCCCCGCGCTTACCGGTTCGAGACCTCAGGCATGAGACATCAATCCGCAGATTTTGAAGGAACGTCGTGACCGACAGAGCGGAACAGCAGGAGCATGCAAAATGGCGGGATATTTTTTCCCGGCACTATGCGACGCCGCTGGCCATGGTTTGCATGGGCGTCTGGCTGCATGCGGCTGACGGGCTGCTCGTCTCGACCATGCTTCCGGCTATTGTCGCGGATATCGGCGGCGTCCCGTTCATACCCTGGACCTTCGCACTTTATGAGATCGGCTCGATCGTCGCCGGCGCAGCAAGCGGTCTGGTGGCAACACGCTACGGCATTCGCCATCCGATGGCTGCCGCCGCCGCGGTGTTCGCTGTCGGCTGCGCTCTCAGCGCAATTGCCCCCTTCATGGGCCTGCTGCTCACGGGACGCCTGTTGCAGGGTCTTGGCGGTGGCGGACTGATGGCCATTTCTTTCGTGGCGGCCGGCCTTTTGTTCCCGACGCGGCTGATCGCCCGCGTGATGGGCGCGATCTCGACCATTTGGGCTGTATCAGCCTTCTCCGGGCCGCTGATCGGTGGCCTTTTTGTTGAATTCGCAAGCTGGCGAATGGGTTTTTGGGTCTTCGCGTTTCAGGCGTTCATCGTCGCAGGATGGCTTTTTACCAGACCAGACATGTCCGGACGGCTTGAGCCGGAAACCGATGTTGGCCGGTTTCCCGTGTTCCGTTTGTCCTGGTTGACGGCAGGCGTTCTGGCGATAGCCTATGCCGGTATCGAGATCGCCCCGCTGAGGACCGCGCTCCTTGTCCTTGCCGGTGTCATCTGCCTTGGCATATTCCTCGTTCTTGACAGCACCCGCTCGGCGAACCGTCTCCTGCCGAAATATCCGCTCAGTTTCGTCGATCCGATCGGTGCGGCGTTGCTGATGATCCTGTGCTTTGCCGCCGCGACAATCGCCATCGGCGTTTATGTGCCGTTCCTGATTACAAAACTGCATGGAATTTCAGCACTTGTCGCCGGTTATGTCATTGCGGTGGAGGCGATCGCATGGACCGCAATGGCCCTTATTTTGTCCGGGAGTCCCGAGCGGCGCGATCCGGGATACATTCTGGCCGGAATGCTGGCAATCACGGCCAGTATCCCCGGTCTTGGCTACAGCGTGGGCGCAGGCCCGGTCTGGCTGGTCGCCGTGTTTGCCGCGCTGCAGGGCGCCGGCTTTGGAACCGCCTGGACGTTCATTCTTCGCAGAGCGACCATACTTGCGCCGGAGGATGAAAAGCAACGTGTCTCGGCTGCAATTCCCACCGTGCAGCGTTTGGGTTACGCTCTCGGTGCCGCCTATATAGGCATCATTGCAAATGCAGCCGGCATTGAGGCCGCGACGCCCGGAGGCTCTTTGGAGTTTGCCACCTGGGCCATCTTCCTCTGCTGCCTGCCGCTTGCACTGGTCGGCCTGGCTGCTGCCGTCCGGTTCGCATCTGCCAAAACGTAGACCATCATAAAGGTTGAATGGTCACAACACGCCCTAAGCACTGACGGTGTTTGCCCGAAACTGATTGGGTGAGGATCCCGTTGCCTGGGTGAACGTTCTCGTGAAGGCGCTGCGACTGCTGAATCCCACGAGGGCGGCAACCCGTTTGACCGGCATATCGGACCGTGCAAGCAACGATGCCGCCAGATGCATTCTCAATTCTCTCAAGAGTTCCATCGGTCCGCTGCCGTAAGCGGCTGCAAACCGGCTCGCGAACGTGGACCGGCTCATTCCCGCCCGTGCTGCAAGGCTTTCCACTGAGTGCTGATCGCCCGGACTGTCGAGCATCGCCTGCAGGGATGCCCAGAGCTTTTCATCGATGAGCGCAAGCATCCAGTTCATGGCACCGTCTTTTGCCAGAACCCGATCACGCAGCAATTGAATGACGCATTGAAGCAACAATGTGCGGACCATTGCGCGGCTGCCCAGTTTCGGCTGCGACAATTCCTCAAGAATTGCCGCAACCGGCAGGTGTTTTGAGTCCCACTGAACCTGCTCGACAATCGGCTCACGCACCAGGTTGACAATCCCGCCGGTGCCTCTGATCCCGACATTGACATGGCTGCAGATCGCAAGAAGTTTCTCCGAGTCCGCCGGATCTTCACCGGTTCGCAGGTGACTGGCCAGATCAAGCTCAG
Organism: Stappiaceae bacterium; assembly: GCA_965275915.1. Classification (GTDB taxonomy): domain Bacteria; phylum Pseudomonadota; class Alphaproteobacteria; order Rhizobiales; family Stappiaceae; genus JBDWFY01. The sequence goes on along the minus strand of CBDHYI010000008.1, from coordinate 729,177 downwards.
CCGGGTGGCAATCCGGAACGGGATGACCGGGACCGCCGAAACTGCGCAGAGTATGAGGTTGAAGGGTCGGGACAAGGGCCAAAGTACCCGCCTTTATCGGAATCGGCGGGTGGCCCTTCAAGATAAGCTCTCCTCGTCCCGCCAGAAGGTAGTGCAGTGTTGCCCCGGCCTGCCCGGCAAGCCCAAGCGTGCATTTGCCTTGCAGCTCACAGAGGGCAAACGGATCAGCACTGATTTCCAGCTCATCAAAAATGCGGTCGAAGGACATGGCTCATGATGACGCGTGTTTCCTCAAATAGATACACGGAAAGGCTCTCCAGGCACGTTTTTCAGACGAAAAGACACATCGCATGGGCCACCTTGCTGTCATTGTCAGAGACAGAAAAGGAGTTCACCATGTGTGGTCACCACGATGATAAGTCCGTGAGCCGGCGAGACGCGCTTCGCACGGGTCTTGCCGCGACAGCCGCTGCGACGGTGGCCGCGGCAGCCGGTTCAGGCACTGCGCAGGCCGCGGACAATCCCTATGCCGATCCTGCGAAGCCCGCACTGCCGCAAAGCGACATGACGCTCGATATTAAACGGACGGCCCTTGTTGTAACTGATCCGCAGATCGACTTTCTGAGCCCTGACGGGGTCACCTGGGGCGTGATCGGCGAGAGCGTCAAACGGCATAACACGGTTGAAAATATTGAAAAGCTCTTCATCGCCGCCAAGGACCTGGATATGGTGGTCGCCGTATCACCCCACTTCTACTACCCGACCGACCATGGCTGGCGGTTTGAAGGTGCGCTGGAAAAGCTGATGCACAAAATCGGCATGTTCGACCGGAAAGGAGCCTTGACGACCGAAGGTTTTGAAAATTCCGGTGCCGACTTCATGCCGCAATATAAAAAATACATCCATGACGGCAAAACGATCGTGACCTCACCGCACAAGCTCTACGGCAACGATTCCAATGACCTGACGTTACAGTTGCGCAAACAGAAAATCGACCAGGTTCTGCTTGCCGGAATGTCCGCCAACCTGTGCACCGAGTCCCATATGCGGGAATTGTTGGAACAGGGTTTTGAAGTTGCAGTGATCAGAGACGCCACAGCCGCCGCCATGCTGCCCGAGGGTGACGGTTATCTGGCTGCGCTTGTCAACTTCCGGTACATGGCCAATGCCGTCTGGTCGACCGATGAGGCAATTGCAAACCTGAAAGACGCAGCAAAGGCCTGAAGAAATATCCGGTCTGCAAATCTGAACCGGGCGCGCGGAAAACAGCGTGCCCGGATCCTTTTATGAAGGTTTCCCAAGGCGCGCAGGAGCCATGCGAAACAATGCGTTTGCTGCCGGTTCCTTCCAACCCCGTGTCAGCAAAGCGAAAATTCAATAGTTACTGCTTGCGGCAATTCGCCCCACCTGAGAGTATGATTCCTGCGCCGCCTAAATTGACGCGGCGAATCATACCGGCAGGATCAACCATCACGCCGGTCATTTCGGAGGACACTCTATGACCGATATATTTATTGTCGGATTTGATGGGACGGATTCTTCCCAGCGCGCGGTCGATTTTGCAGCAGCCCGCGCAAAACTGGCCGGAGCACAATTGCACCTGGTCCTGGTCCTTGAATGGTCGCCTTACAGTTTTCACACACCGGAGGAACTGGCACAGCGCCATAAACGGAGAGAAGAAGAGCTTGACCGCGCAAAAGCCATTGTGCGGCCCGCAGTCGATGCACTGAATGCGTCGGGGGTGAAAGCCGACTGCGAAGTACGCCACGGCCATGTGGCCGACATGCTGTGCGAAATCGCCAAGGATAAAGGTGCCGTTCAGATCATCGTCGGTCGAACCGGCGGATCGTCTTTCACTGCGCGATTGCTTGGAGGGATGGCGATCACCCTGGCGCAGGCATCACCGGTGCCGGTGACAATTGTGCCCTGACACGGAGCGCAAACATATCATTCGAGGGGAACTAAAGGCATGTTTAAAAAGATAATTCTGGCGGGCGCCGGGACTTTGACCACCGCGGGGGCGGCTCAGGCCCAGTCAGATGGGATCGATCAGGCGATCAGCAATATCGTCGGTCCCATCGTTAATCCGATTGTCAGTACCGTTTTCTACTCCGTACCCGTCTTCGGCACCGATTTTCCTTTGATTGTCGGCTGGCTGGTGGTGGCAGCGGTTGTGTTCACATTCTATTTCGGATTCATCCAGTTTCGCGGCTTCAAACACTCCATCGAGCTGGTGCGCGGCGACTATCTTGACCCCAAAGACGCCGGGGAAGTGACGCCGTTCCAGGCGTTGGCGACGGCGCTCTCGGGTACGGTAGGGCTCGGCAATATCGCCGGTGTCGGTGTTGCCGTTTACCTGGGCGGCCCGGGCGCCACGTTCTGGATGATTCTCGCCGGACTTCTTGGCATGGCCTCAAAATTCACTGAGTGTATTCTCGGTGTCCGGTACCGGAACGAATATGCCGACGGCACCGTCTCCGGCGGGCCGATGTATTATCTGTCAAAAGGTCTTTCGGAAGACGGAAAAGCAACTCTTGGCAAGTTTCTGGCCATCTTCTTTTCGATCTGCTGTATCGGCGGCGCGCTTGGCGGTGGAAATATGTTCCAGGCCAATCAGTCCTACGCACAGGTCTCCAGCATTATTCCGTTCTTTGAAGGCAAAGGCTGGCTGTTCGGTCTCATCATGGCAGCCATTGTCGGGATCGTCATCATCGGCGGCATCAAGTCGATTGCCCGGGTGACGGAGAAAGTGGTGCCCGGCATGGCCGTCCTTTATGTCGGCGCGGCCCTGATCATCATTCTGATGAATATCGGGTCGGTGCCGGCAGCGTTTAGTGCCATCATTACCGGAGCATTCGCTCCAACGGCCGTCGCCGGCGGCGCTATTGGCGCCCTTATTCAGGGCTTCAAACGCGCAGCCTTTTCCAACGAGGCGGGCATCGGATCGGCGTCAATCGCGCACTCGGCTGTGCAGACAAAACATCCGGTGACCGAGGGCTATGTTGCTTTGCTGGAGCCCTTCATCGATACCGTTGTCATCTGTACCATGACCTCCCTGGTGATCATCATCACCGGTTCATGGGTGCCCGACAGCGGCGTGACCGGAATCGACCTGACATCCAAGGCCTTTGAAGCCAGCTTCTCAGGCTTTGGCTATGTTCTGGCAATTGCGGCGGTTCTGTTCGCTTTCTCGACGATGATCTCCTGGTCCTACTATGGCCTCAAGGCCTGGACCTACATGTTCGGCGAAGGCAAGGGCAAGGAACTGACATTCAAAGCCATATTCTGCGTCTTCGTGGTGATCGGCGCGTCGATGAGCCTTGGTCCGGTGATCGATTTCTCCGATGCCATGATCTTCGCGATGGCCATTGCCAACATTATCGGCCTTTACCTGCTCATGCCGAAGGTGAAGGCGCTGCTCGCCGATTATCAGGAGAAGATCTCTTCGGGCGAGATAAAGAAGATCAAATAGCAATAGGGCGGATGGCGGCGCAGAGAGGGACTGTGGCGCCGTCATCCCACCAAACGCTGCAACACCGTATAATCGATCTTCGAGCGATGGCGGCGGTCGAGCGGAATTTTCCGCACTCTTCTGACCGCAACATCACCCATCAGCCGAGCCCGTTCGTTCCACATGTCTTCGTGCTCCTGATCTCCTTCAACAGCCAGTAACGGCGGGTCTGTTGCCGGAACCAGCGCAGCGTTCTTTACGCCCGGCCAGAAGCGCGCCGCCGCTTCGAGCTCAAAGGGATAAAAAGCACCGGCTTTCGCCGAATGGCGACCCTTCAGCCATAACGCACCATCATCATCCAGCCGACCGGCATCGCCGGTTCGATGCCAGATCCGCCCGTCAATCATCACCTTGTTCCCGGCATCGCCGTGCCCGTCAAGATACCCCTTGTTGACATGCTCGCCGGTGACGAGAATTTCCTCATCGACAATCTGCAGATCAACGTCCGAAACCGGACGGCCGGCAAGAAGACCGTTGCCTTCTTTCATCGCCTGCCACTGCCGCTCAGAAATCTCTCTGATATCAAGATGCGCTATCGGTTCCGCTTCCGTTGAGCCGTAAACGGCGACAAGCGATGTCTTTGGCATCTTCGCATGCAGCCGTTCCAGAAGATCGGGAAAGACGGGGCCGCCGCCGGTAAAAATCGTGTCAAGCGCCGGTCCTCCTGATCCGGTCGACAGGATTTCACAGATCGAAGGCGGAACCAGTGCCCGCGTTACGCCGTGGTTTCGGCAGTGGCGTACGATATCTGCAAAGCGCGCCTTATCATGTCGGCTCAGGCGCCAGTTTGGCAACACCGAGGTGACGCCCTGCCCCAGGTTGGCAATGACAAAAACCGGAAACGCGACCAGGTCCGTCTCCCGCTCCTGCTGCGGAGCAATCAGTTGGCCGACACATCGGTTTTGCGCCGCAAGAAATCCATGGCTGCGCACAATGCCCTTCGGCCGCCCGGTTGAACCGCTGGTAAAGGAGATCAAGGCAGGATGATCCGGAGCGACCTCGGCCACGGGATCGGACCGCGTTTCCTCACGCGCAAGACGCAGATGATTGCGAATGTGCCACAGATCCGGGACCAGGAGACGAAGGAGGCGATAGATTCCGGTTGTCAGGCAGGCAGTCGGCTTTGCAATTCTGACCGCATGGCGCACCCCGGCCAGCCCCATAGCCGGCTCGGGAAACACAATGGTTGCGCCGATCCGCCACAGACCGGCAATCGCCGCATACAGGTCGAGGCCAACCGGCATCGCAACAAGCACCCTGTCCCCTGCTCCGATACCGGCTCCTTGCCAGTGGACGGCCAGCGCAGCTGAGCGACGGGCAAGGTCATCAAAGCTGATCGCCTGTCCCGCACCGTCGACGATAGCGGTTCGCCGACCGTTGCGCGTTGCCGTCTCCAGGAAGCCCGTAATCAAATTCATGGGTCAGAGCCGCCGCCCCATAAGCGCATACCGTCTAAAGACCGTGGCGTTATGCTGCGCGCTCCGCTTGCCGGAGACATTGTCTGAATGGATCAGCGCGTGAATGACATCGTCAAAACCCATGTCTATGGCACGGCGATGGAACGTGTCGGCAAGCAGAAATCCGACGCCGCGAACACCGCTTGCGTAGGTTTTCAGGATCACCGTCTTTGTTTCGGTTCTGTTCAGCGCATCCGGCAATCCGAACAGGAAACCGACCAGTCTGCCCTCATCGGCCGTCCGGGCAAAAAGGACATGATTGGGGTCAATAAGGGGCAGCAACGGACGATAAAGATCCAAAAACGCCTCCAATGTGATCGCCTTGAAAAAATGATTGTCGGCAAAGGACTGGCCCGAGAGACGAAACAACTGACCGATCAGCCCCTCGGCATTGCTGCCGTCCCACGGCTCAATAACAATCCCCGGCACCGGGGCAGCTTCTTCGGACACCGTGTCGGAGAGGCGCGCGCGCGACGAAAAGTAGGCCGATATGGGCACAAAACCGCCCGCCTGAAAAGCCCCAAGATCGTGCGGACCGCTGGCCGGCTCCATCAGAAAAGGCGCCGAGCCGTCGCTTTCCGTCACAACGCGATAACTATGCCAGGTGTCGCCGTCCATCGGCCCGATAACACCGCCAAACCCTTCTTCCTTGAGCTGATGACAGACGGACACAAGCAGTGTTTCTCCAGCTGACACGCTGTCAAAGGTCGCGCGTCCCAACGCGGCGCATTTCAGGCCATCCCAGCTTGGAGCGTCACGGAATACAGTCACCTCAGCGCCCTCATGGGCAACGGTTTCGATGTCACTCATAATCCGGCGGCTCCTTTTGCATACATGGCAAGCGGCATAAACAGCGCCAGGGCGAACGCCTTGACACTCCGGTTCCCTGAAAAGACCTGCGGCGCCAGGATGACTGTCAGGGCGGGCACAAGCAGACCGACCGCAATCGGCAGCCAGGTTGGTGTGATCGAGGGACCGAATGGATCATTTATCTCGCCAATCCAAACGAGAAACACTCCCAGCACGGGAACGGCCGCCAACAACAGGAAACGCCAGGCCCCGGAAATCGCCAGCCCGAAAAAGATCAGCGCCGCCGCAGCAAATGTCAGATTAAACAGATTGATAGCCGACTGTCCGGCAATTTCGCCCGCAAGCAGCCACAGCATCCCGACGCCTGCGGACAGTGCGAGAAAATTAAGGTCGGCCTGGCCGTCTGCTGCGGGCCGCTGGCTGCGGGCACAAATCTGACCTCCGATCGCCAGCACGGGCATCAGCATATTTTGCGGCGCGACCATCGAAAAAACGAGGAACAGAAGAACCGTGTAAGCCCTTGCGCTGTGTGCTGACAAATTAAGGGACGGTGCAAAAAGCAACATCGCGGCAAGCGCCGCCAGAAACACGACGGCAACGACCACAAGATCAATCGGCGCCATGCCAAGATGACTCGCCAGCAGCAAGTGCGCGCCGATCGGGACAAACAGATTATCAAGACCGGCCCATGAATCCGCTTCCACGAGCGCACAGAAGGCAGCAATCAGAAGCGACAGTACAATCACGTTCAGTTTGGGTGCGTCTGTCATCAGCAGCAGAGTGATCTGCGCGCAGAGCCATGTCACCATAAAGAAAGCGACAACGCCCTCAAGACTCTTGGACCCGTCCGCCACCGCAAAACGCTTGCGCCCGTAACTCGTGCCAATCAGCGCCGACGCCGTGTCGGACAGCGTGATGACCAGTACGGGCAGTACGAACAGGACCGGTGTCCCCTCGGAGCGATAGAAGATATATGCGATCGCGACGGCCAGATAGATCTCTCCGTAAGATCGCCGCTTCACGTCGTGCAGAACGGAACCGAGCCCTTCTGACGCCGACTGGCGATTTCGCAATATCATCATGACAACCACGGCAAGCGCAGTGAGGATAAAAACCGGCAGGGCGTTCGAGAAAATAAGCGGGAACGTAAGTGCCGCGCATCCTGTCGCAACGTGGATAAGCTTGCGTCTGGCTTCAGGGGACAGATCCCATCGGCTGCTGGCGACGTGGACCGCAACCATCAGTGCCAGGATTCCGCCGATCAGGTGCACTATGGCAAGACCGTCCTGCCAGGTCACCGTCATGATCAGCGCACCGCTTCGACAACAAAGTCGGAGTAAAAGAAGGCTTTGTCCGCAGCCTGTCCCGCGGCCTCCTCTTCCTCCAGACGGATTATGCGGTCGGCAAATGCCTCAGGCATCCGGCGCGGGACCATCATGTTCCAGTAAACGAGACGCGCACCGGACTGTGCCGCATCGATCAGCGCTCCGTAAATCCGTTCGAACGTGAACGGATCCATATATTCAAAAATGTCGGACAGATTGAAGCCGCCATAGCGAATGTCGGCGGCAAGATGATCCTCAACCGGCCCAAGTCGCAGGGTGAGCCGGTCAAGGCGACTGCGGATGGTTTCAAAATGCTCTTCCCGCCAGGCCAGGGGCAGATGATCGTCGTTGCATCCCTTCAAGATCCAGTGAAGGTAGGAGTTTTCTGACGGGTCCAGACCGACGGCGGCATGATCAAGCCGGCGCGTGACATGATCGGCAAGGCTGCCGTCGACATGGTCAAAAAATGCCGGATCGCGGCCAAGCCGCCCCATGACGGTGTTGGAGAAGAACACTTTCAGGAGCAAGCGCCAGCGCCAATTGTTCCAGCACATGTCAAGAAAGCGCCGTCGCTCCGGTTCGGGTTTTGAGACAAAAACGTCATCGATTGTCGACCGGCTCTGGGCCAGGGGCAATACAAACCGCCGGAAGAGACGGAAGTAACGTTCGAATTTCCCGACACCGCCAAGCCCCCATTTGATGACGCTTTCGGTCAGCGGGGCCCACAGCGCCTGCGATTCTCCATCGAGTTTACTGGCAGCCCGATCGAGCAGATCGCCGCGCCTGTGCGACTTGCGCGCACCAAGCAATTCAAGCAGTTCGTCATGGTGGAGGGTCTGGTAAGCCTTGATCCTGAGCTGAAGGCAGGCAAGCTGCGCCGGAGAGAGGTCAACCGTCAAAATGCCGGCCGGATCGAGCGTCAGCATCGCCAGCGTATTGTCACCGGACGCGCAGATCGACACGAGATGCTGACCCCGCTGATCGCCCAGTGCACTGACAAGGACATCGGCGTCTTCCCACCCCTGCGCATAGCGGATCGCGTCGAACGACGCCCGTGTCTCGATGTCTCCCCCCGTCATTGTCTTCTCCGAACCACTCCCGTCGCGCCGTCCACCTCAATCGTCTCGCCATCTTCGACCCATTGCATGGCACCTTTCAAGCCGACAACGCACGGTATCCCAAGCTCCCTTGCGACAATGGCGGAGTGAGACAGGAGACTGCCGCGTTCAACAACAATGGCCGATGCATTGCTGAACACGGCAATCCAGCCCGGATCCGTGTGGCGCGCCACGAGGATCTCGCCCGGCTTCAGACTTTGTTTGCGCGGATCGGTAATGACCCGGGCGACAGCTGTCACTTTTCCGGCGCTGCATCCGGTTCCGGTCCGTTCCAGTGTTTTGTCAGTTGGTTCCTGCTGCGCGGGAACCGCCGGTTCCCGCGTTGCGATGGCCGCTCCGCGCACAAGCAGGCGAGGGTCGGGATCGGGCCGGGCTTCTGCGGCCTCCATCTCGGCCTTTCTGATCGCGATAATCGATGCAAGATCCGCACTGACACCGAATCCTTCAACCGCGCCGAAGATCTCCTGAACGGTCAGATAAAAGACATCGTCTGTGTTTTCGATGAGGCCGAGTGCGTGGAATTGCGATCCGATTGCCCGGAACAAACGCCGCGCCCTGCCGAAAATCCGTGTTCGTTCAAACCGGAGATTCTCCCGATCACGAACCCGTGCCTTCGCCCAGCCCAGCACCATCCGGACGACAAACCGACGGATCGGCCGGCCCTTAAAAACCGTATCCAGATCAGCCGCCTTGCCGGTCTCAGCGTCCTTGAGGCGTGTTCCCTTCGTCAGGGCCGCCGCTGCCATTGCCCTGTAGAGCGGGACCGGATCGCGATCGAGCGTGACGCTTTCCAGTTTCAGTTCCTCGGTGCAACGGTCGGAGAACTTTGCCAGATACTCCGCGACGGCACTTTCAATCCGCGGCACTTCCGCCAGTGTACTGCCGTCCCCCTTCTCCAGGCGTTCCCGCAATCGCGGATGTTTTGCAAGCAGTGTTCCCATGGCCGCAATCCGCTGAGCCGGCTCAGCGGACACAATGTCCCCCTGCCCGATCATCACATCATTGTGCAGCTCCAAGCCCTGGCGACCGGCCCAGCGTTCCAGGAGGTCGCGCGATGCGCTGAACGCTTTCATACACAGGAAGTCATTGACCAGCGGCGCATCCCACCTATCGAGCAGGCTCGCTTCAATGTGCCGATACTCAGCAGCAAGCGCCGAAAGCGGCAGCCTGTCCAACGTCTCCACCGGTTTTTCCAGAACGGCATCAAGCCGCTGCTGAAATCGCCGCATCGTGCGTTTGAGGCGCAGCGCTTCAAAGGCGAGCAAAACGCCCATCTTCGCAATGCGTCCCGTCTCGAGCACCCGATCAAGTCCGCCGGATCGCACTGTTCCGATGGATGCTGCCAGTTCGTCCGGCAGCGGTTCGTCGACCCCCATCATGGTTTCCATGCGTGACCGGTTGGCGGCAAATCCGGGAAGAAGCGCAAGAGCGCGATACCAGTTGCCCAGATTGTAGTAGACCCGGCCATCAATGCGGGCGAGCATATTGTCAAACACGGCGGCATTGCCGCCTATCGTCGCTTCGCTTACGCCAATCAGCCTGACAAAGGCCCGGTAAACCCGCGCATAGACATATTGCGCAAAACTGTAGGTCAGCGGTGAAACGAGGCCGGGATAGCTTTCAACAATGTTGGAGTTGTCGAAAACGGTAAGATGTGTGTCCGCGATGGCTTCCGGTCTCAGCACCGTCGTGATGGGGCGTGACTGAAGCAGAAACAGCCGCATTCCTTCAAACGCCCACTCGATATCCTGAGGCCCGTCCGATGCGGCTTCGATCTTGTGAGCAAGGGCGGTTAACGCCGCCAGATCTTTGTCGCTCAGGAGAGAGTTCTCGCCGCCTTCAAGACACGTCCCGCTCCCGCGATCGACGACATACGTCTCACCGTTCTCCTCTCCGCCGACCAATCGGTCCCCGGTGCCTTCAATCGCTGAAATAATCAACCGGTCGCGGCGACCGCTGACCGGATCGGCGGTAAACGCGACCCCTGCACAGCGCGCCTTCACCATCTGCTGCACGATCACGGCCGGCGCCGTCTCCTCTCCGCCAAGTCCGCGTGATTTTCTGTAGGATGCAACAGTTTCCGCAAGTCCGCTTTTGAAAACGGCAAAACACGCAGCCGGCAACTCGTCCGCACTTTGATTAAGGACGCTGAGAAACTGTCCGGCGTGGGAATGCAGGTCTCCATCCTCGTCCAGGGCAGAAGAGCGCGCGGCATAGGGACCGGGACCAAGATCGGACAAGCGGCTTTGCAGCTCTCTTTTAACTTTCGCCGTCATGCCGCGTGCATTGAAGGCATCAGGACGGATAACGAGAAATCCGGGGACGTTAAAGCCAGCCGCAGCCAGCCGCATCAGAGCGGCCGCCTTTCCGCCGACATCCCGCGCGGCGGACTTTTCACCCATACCGACAATCAAACCGCTCAGTGTGTCAGCCCCCCGCAATAAATGGTGCAAACCCGGCTAAACAATAACAAATAAGAACCCAGAGACCAGCCAGTGCATCAATGCGTGACTGCCAGGCCGGCGTTTGCTCCCTGGCAAACCGCGCCGCAACAAAGACGATAATGCCCAGCACAATAGCCCCCGGCACAGCCAGCGTCAGCACAACATTGAGCCGAAAGCCGAGAACAACCAGCAAGCCCCAGGCCAACCCGCAGGTCGCAACCCAGGTCCACGCGGCGGCGGTGGGGCCCATCAGTCCCGAATATGTCTCAACACCGGGCCTTTCGTTTCCCGGCGCCCAGACTTTTCGGCCGAGCTCAAGCACACAGCCGTTGACAAAGCTCATACCCAGAAAAATCCACAGACCGGCCGGCGGTTGCCGACCAAAAGGCAGCCATTCCGCGCCGGTGATAAACAGGTCGATCAGCGGCATGATCGCCATATGCGAGATCAAATAAAGGAACGGCCTGGCCTTGAGCCATCGGGGCACAAAAAACTCCACGGTCATAAGCCCGAGCCACAACCAGACGGCAAAGAGCAGGATAAGCAGCGGCGGATAAACTGACAGCGTCAGCAGGACGGCCGCCACGGTCGCCGCCGCGGCCATGCTCAGAATGAGTTTCAGGCTGACAAGCCCGCTTGGAATCGGGCGCTCGGGCCGGTACTGCCGATCGTCGTCCAGGTCCTTGTATTCATCGCAGGCACGCATCTGGAAAAAGATGATCAGGGCGACGAGCCACGTTGCGGCGAAGATGCCGGCACCGGGCAGACCGCGGCCCGCCAGATGGGCGGAGACACTGATGCTTGCTGACGAAAAAACGCCGAGCAAAACGGTCGTTTTGCCAAGCGGAAACCGTTCGGCCTGATAGGTCCACAAACGCCTTGCAAGCGAGGCATCGGCCAACGGGTTCCTGTTCGTGCCGTCCAAACCGCTCACCGCATCCGCGCCAGTTTGGCGTGCGCGCGTGTGAACTGTCCGGCGGCGATGGCGGCAATGATCGATATCTCGCCGCACAGGCACAAGGCGGCGGTGACTTCCGCAAGCGCCGCCGCCTTTCCCTCCCCTTTCAGCCCCATCATCTCAAGCGCCGCGGTCTGGCTGGGAAGGCCCGTACCGCCACCCACCGATCCGACCAGAATGTTGGGCATGGTCACCGATACGAACAACCCGTCGTCCCGATCTTCCATGCGCGTAAAGCCGACGGCGGATTCCGACACGCAAGCTGCATCCTGTCCTGTCGCGATGTAAAGAGCTGCAAGGCCGTTTGCATAATGAGCCTGGGCGCCCACCTGCCCGCTTAACATGGCACCCAGCCGCGCCACTTTTCCGTAAGTCAGCATGTCCGCCGGCTTGGTTCTGAGATAGCGCCGGATCAGATCGTTGGGTATCTGGACGCTGGCCGTCACTTTGCGTCCCCTGCTCCTGTGAAGGCCAAGGAAGGACGCTTTTTTGTCACCGGAGAAATTGGCTTCGACAAACTGGCATAATGGCGGTATCGGACTGTTATCAGCGATAAAGCCGCACACCGCCTCGGTTGCCACAGTCACCATATTCTGCCCCGAGGCATCGCCGGTGGAATACCGGCAGATCAGAAAAACCGTATCGCTGTCGATGAAAGGATCGATACCAAGCAGCTTGCCGTGACGAGTCGTCGTTTCCGCCGCAGCCTTTAACGCCGCGCTGTTTTCTGCGACCCAGTTGACAAATTGCCCCGCTTCCAGGATCGACCGAAAAACAAAGGCCGGCGTCCGCATAACTCCCTCATGCAACATGGCGGTCGTAATCCCGCCAGCCTGCGCAGTGACTTCCGCCCCCCGGCCATAGGAGGCCACAAGGGCCGCTTCGCTGGTTGCTAACGGCACATAATAGTCGCCCGCCGCATGAAGGCCGTTGACACGCAGAGGACCGACGACGCCGAGCGGCACTTTGACGGTACCGATAAAATTTTCGATGTTCCTCTCAAACGCATTGGCCCTGTCCAGCGTTTGTGCGTCACAAAGCTCTTTCTGTTGGTCGTCAGTTGCCTGCCCGTAAGTCTTGAGCTGCTGCCACAGATCGAGCATGGACTTGCGGTTGGCTTTTTGTCTTGGACGGATCCTGGGAGGCAGGTCATCACTGGATTTTGCGCCAAGCAATGCGCCAAAATCCGTTTCTTTAGCCCGCGTTCGAAGAAGTTCCAGTAACTCTATGACACTTGATGGAATTAACTGCATAAATGACTCCCCGGGCACCGCCGGATCAGGCCGGCCTGAATCTTTCCCGACCGGATAACTTGCGGACACCTGATAATCGCCAAACGTACGGCATCGGTCCGCGAAGCAAAACCAAAATCAAAGACCGCCTTATCATTTGTTTGCCGCCACGATTCGTCAAACGCCTGCCGGATCCCTGCGCAGTCTGCCGACAGTCCGGATACCGGTCAGACAAGATTAACACCGGTATCAATAGACACTTGCGTCGTTCCCCATCGGCGCATTATGCCTAGGCTCAGGACCTATTAATTTCATGCAATTCTGTTTTGAAAGACGTATTCAAATGGAGAGAACCAGGGAGAAGCGAAGGTTGGATACCTTTGCGAGCTCTGGTTTTCTTCAGGCGGACACGTCTTTCAAAACCCGAAGGGCGAGGCATATTTTGTTCCTGACTGCGTTGGAAAGACTTGAAAACCGGACGGTTTCCTGCGCCTTTCCGCCTTGTCAAAAACAAAATCTACTCTCGCAGAATGGATGGAATTAATAGGTCCTGAGCCTAATGCTGACGCGGGAAAGCGCGAGGAAAACCATGGCAGATCGAACCGCAACGGCAGATAAGATACTGGATGTTGCAGAGAAAATGGCGCGAACGGGAGGGTACAACAGCTTCAGTTTTCGCGAAATTGCCAAGGAAATCGGCATTAAATCCGCGAGCGTTCATTACCATTTTCCCGGCAAGGAAGACCTCGGCGCGGCGGTGGCACGCCGTTACGCGGAGAGATTTATGGCAGCTCTGGGTGACGTTGAGGACCTGTCGCTTACACCGGAGGATCTTCACCGCCGTTATATCGCGGCCTACCGGCAGGCAATCCAGGAAGAGCGCCTGATGTGCCTGTGCGGGGTTTTGGGGTCGGAAATCGCCTATCTGCCCGCACCTGTCGCCAAAGAGGTCCGGAAGTTTTTTGAAGATAATATCGCCTGGCTGGTCAGCTTGTTCAAACGGCGCTTCAAGAATGAGCCCGCCGAGAAACATGAAGCGGCGGCCCTCCGGCTGATTGCGGGTTTGGAAGGCGCCATGATCCTTGCGCAGACAATGGAAGACGTTTCGGTTTTCGATAAGGCAGCCGACGCGATGCCTTTTTCCGTATAGCTCAGGCGGCCCGTTTCGCCGTCTGATGCAACGCGTCGGTCAATCCGGACAGGGCCTGGTCGAACTGTGCCATTGGCAACAGGCCAAAACCCAGACGGAACACATGCGGCTCCTCACCGAACCACCGTCCGTCCGCCACGCGAATACCGCGCGATGCCAACGCTTCATGGAAATGTTGAACCGCCGTTCCATCGAACATCGACGGCCTCAGCCGGACGCAACACAGGGCACCGGCATCGGGGCGAACCCATTCGACCAGTTCCCGGTTGTTCCGCACCCAGGCATCGACACGCAGCAAACCGTCTTCAAGCTGCCGTCTGCGCTCTCCCACGATGGCCTCCTGTTTCTCAAGCACCGAGACGGCCAAAGCCTCGTCGACCGGAGAACAACAGATGACGGTGCTGAATTTTCCAAGAACGAGCTGTTCCATCAGCGACATATCGCGGGTGACGGCCCATCCCAGCCGCAGTCCCGGCGATCCATGGCATTTTGAAAGGGACGCGCTGCTGATAACCCGCCGGTCAATCGTTACCGCGCTTTCGGCTGCCACTGCAGCACCATAGACGGCCTGACGATATGTCTCATCGACCAGCAGGAATGCATCGGGGCATATCCTGTCCATATCAGTCAGGATTTCATCCAATATGTTGCGATCCACAGCCACGCCCGAGGGATTTCGAGGACTTTCAAGACAAATGAGCCGCGTGCGCTCAGTCAGTTTTGCGGCGATTGCCGCCGGATCGATGCGGTAGCCCTGATCAAATCCGCTGGAGACCGTCCTGATTGTCGCGCCGGTTGCCGAAAGCGCGGACGTCGTATTCGGGAAGGACGGTGTCACCAAAACAAATTCAGCGCCGGGATCACCGAGAATGAAGCCGATCAGGAACAACGCATGCATACCGCCAACCGTCAGCATGACATTGTCGGGCGACACATGATGGTTTTTGGCGATCAGCTTGCGCAGGACCGGATCACCGGCAACCGGACCGTAACTCAGGGCCAGGTTCGACAAGACCGACGGTCCGGCGCTGTCGAGCAAATCCGGCAACAGAAGATCCGGTCCGATGCTCTCGGCAAGATCATGGCGCGGCGCCGGGCCGTTGAGAGAAATAATATCATTCCGGGCGAAACGCGACGGAACATGCGGCATGGGGCATCCTCCTCAAAATCTCGGCTGCTGGACACTCCCGGCAGAGTAACAGTCAGCGATGATCATAACAGATACAAAAAACAAAAATTGTACCCGGTACAGATGGAAAAAACCGATCTGTACTGATATGAAATCACACCTAGGGTATGGACAGCTGCCAGACGGAGTCCGTTTTCATGACCTCCCAGGATATCGACGACAAACCGCACCGATATGAGGAGATTGCACACTTCATCGGCGACCTGCTGGAGACCGGCACATTACAACCGGGCATGCGGGCACCGTCGTTGCGTGCAATTGCACGCCAGAACAAGGCCAGCCTTTCCACGGTGATTCAGGCGTACCGTCTGCTTGAAGACCGGGGCATCCTCGAAGCGCGGCCGAAGTCCGGATTTTACGTTACGCCCCACAGCTCGATCTCGCTGGATATACCGGCCAGGAGCGAACCCGCAGGAACGGCAAACCCCGTATCGCTGGGCAGCAACATCCTGCGTGTTTTGGAGGAAGCCGTTAATCCTGCCCTTCTCCCGCTTGGCTGCGCCATTCCGGACAGCTCGCTGTTGGCGGCGGGCAGGCTTGACCGGTATCTGGCCCGAACTGCACGCATCAAGGGCAGCCGCTACAACAACTATTCCGCCCCGCGCGGCGATGAAGACCTCAGAAGCGAAATCTGCCGCCGCGCCATGCGCTGGGGTCAGGCCCTTTCGCCCGATGCGGTTGCGATCACCTGCGGCTGTACGGAAGCAATCTCCCTTGCGTTGAAGGCCACAACCCGGCCCGGGGATACCGTTATCATTGAGTCCCCAACCTATTTCGGGTTGCTTTCCGTCCTGCAGGCCCATGGTCTGAAAGCACTGGAATTGCCGACAGATGCCGGTGAGGGCATTGATATCGCAGCGCTCGACCGGGCATTGAATTCACAAACGATCAGTGCCTGCCTGCTGTCCTCATGTTTCAACAATCCGCTGGGCTGCACCATGCCTGACCGGAAGAAGAGGCGGATCCTGCACCTGCTGAAGCGCCATAAGGTGCCGCTGATTGAAGACGACATCTACGGCGACATTTACTTCGGCGGCGACCGGCCGCTGCCGTTTATCGCCCTTGCACCGGATGCGGACATTCTTTACTGCAGTTCCTTTTCCAAAACACTGGCGCCGGGTTATCGTATCGGCTGGCTGATCACCAAACGACACATGCAGGCTGTCCTGGAGGCCAAATTCGCGCAAACGCTGTGCGGACCCCCGCTTCTTCAGAAAGCACTGGCCGATTTTCTGTCCTCAGGTGGATATGACAGCCATCTCAGACGGATCCGGCGTGTGTTTGCCGGCAATATCGACCAGATGAGCCGGGCGATCGATCGCTACTTTCCGGAAAAAACCCGGATAAGCCGTCCAAAAGGCGGATTTGTTCTCTGGCTTGAATTGCCCGGCGGGTTTGACGGGCAAAAGCTGTTCGATCTGGCCGTCCGGAACGGTATCGGCATTGTCCCGGGCGAGGCTTTTACCGCCGGGCGGCATTACCGCAATTGCATTCGCCTCAGTTGCGGCAGCCTGTGGGACGAGAAGATGGATCGGGGCATTGAAACGCTGGGGCGGCTGGCGGCTGAACTGCTCTCTTCGGCCTCTCAGTCCCGGCAGCCGGCCGGCTGATGACTGACGACTGTCAGCCGTCCTCCCTTTGTCTGGCCGGCGACAGCTCGGTTCCGTTGAGGCGGGCAATATATTCGGGCAGCATCGGAACATAATCCTCCGGCCCATCGCCTCCTGCGGCCATCGCGACGGCATAAGCGTTTTTGACCGCGTTGCCGACAGGGTTGGCGAGATTAACGGCATCCGCCATTGCCTCAAGATATCTGAGGTCTTTCATAGCGTTGGTGAGGGTGAAGCGGTGAGAATTCCGGTTGCCGTCGATCATGTAGCCCATGAAAGTCTGGTAAAAACCGCAATCCATCCGGCTGCCGCGAATGACACTGTCGAACCGCTCAGGCGACAGGCCGACCTTTTGCGCAAGGGTCAAGGCTTCGGCGTAGATCGCGCCATAGCCAAGAGACAGGAAGTTGTTAAGCAGCTTCATCTTGTGCCCGTCACCCGTTTCGCCGATATGGACAATGGACGCGGCCCAGGTCCGGATAACCGGCTTAAGCCGGTCGAACACCGCCGGGTCGGCGCCCACCATCGCGCTGAGCTGCCCCTCGGCAGCCTGTGCCGGTGTACCACCCAGCGGGGCATCGGCATAATCGACGCCCAGGGGCTTCAGCATATCGGCCAGAGCCAGGGTCGAGTTCGGATCTGCCGTGGAACAATCGACAATAACGGAACCGGCCTTCAGTCCGGGCTTCAGACCCTCAACGATCGTTTCAACCTGCGGCGAACCGGGAGCGCAAATAAAGACAACAGAGGACTGCGCCGCCAGCGCTTCAAGACTGTCCGCCTCCGTTGCTCCGCGAGACACAAGATCCTCCACCGGCGTCCGGTTTCGATGTCCGATCACCGTCAACGGATAGCCCTTTGTCAGGATGTTTGCAGCCATGCCGTGTCCCATCAAACCGACGCCGACAAATCCGACTGTTTCCCGTCTGTCACTCATTCAGCAGATCCTCTAACAAAAAGTAACGGCGGTGGAGGTCCAAATCGGCAGTCTTCCCTCACCGCATGCCCTGCCCCAGCCTTGCAACAAAAAAAGCCGCGCTGCAATCGCGCGGCTTTCACTTTTCGTCAATCGAAGAACCATAGTCAGCCGGATAGGACCGGCGAGCACTCTAAAACTTGAGCGCCTCTCCGACTTCGCTTTCAACCTGATCCTGGCTGGTTCCGGCCGCAACGCCGGTTGATGCCGGAACATCCTCGATCAAGGTGCCGTCGAAGAACGTAATGGTTGCCGCCTTCAGCATGTCAGGGGACCCCGCTTCTTCAAAGCGGATCGAATAATAGGACGGGCAAGCGGCAAGAAACGTTCCCATGTCATCCTTGCTCTCGATCGCATTGGTGAAATGAACGGGGATCGGTTTTTCGTTTTTGCTGTTCAGATGCTCCTGGCACGATGCTTTGGCAATCGTGAAGTCAGGCGCGCCGAGAAGCTCCGGATAGGCGGAAGCCATCCGTTCCAACAAAAACGAGCGGCTGACCGGCTTCGCAAAAGTGATTTCCCGGGCTGCGAGATAGACACTGTCCGAGCCGCCGGAACCCGCTTTATGGCTGATCAGGACTTTATCGATAATCGCGCCGTCGTCCTTGTCGCACACCATCGTTCCCTGCTCGTCGCTGCAGCTCGTGAAACCGTTTTCAACAAGCTTGGCAGACACAGACGCAAACTCATCACCCGGTGTGATACCGAAAATTGCCGGTTTGTACTGAGAGACGCCGGCCATACCTGACGAATGGGGTTCTGCGGTTGCATTCTGCGTCGCGGGGGTGGTCTGCAGGGCAGCGGTCTGCTGCTCCGTCTGAGGCAGAGCTGGAAACTGTTCACTGCCTTGCCCGCCTGCCGCGCCCGCCGTAACCTGCGGGAAGGACTGCTCCGTTTCCGGTGCAAAGGCCGGCGCATTCACGGCCGGGAACGAATTCCCGGTAGACGCCGTCACGGTTTCGTCCGAATTGCCGAGCGCCGGAAAGCCTGTCCCCGCCGATTGCTGGTTTGGCTGAGGTGCCGCCTGATTGAGCGGGAAGCTCTCTGCGGCCTGGGGGTTGTAGGCCGGTGCGGTTCCAGCGCCGGTCTGTCCTGCCGCGTTCGCAAGCGGGAATGCAGGTGTGCTGCCCGGTTGCCCGGCCGGGGCGCCGTTGACTTGAGTGCCGGCGGGATAAGGCTGCTGCGCACCATTGGGAGCATAGCCCGGTGCCGGAGCAACAGGATACTGACCGGCGACCTGAGAATTGGCCTGCGGTACAACAGCAACGCTTGTCCGCTGAACCAGGATGGAAATGTCATTTTGTGACAACCGCCCCGTTACTGCGGATCCGATATTCGTCTGAAACGCGGTAATCGCGCGGCGCGTCCTTGGACCGGCAATGCCATCCGGTGTACCGGCATTAAATCCGAGCGTGTTCAACCGGCGCTGATAGTCACGGGCCTGATCACGCGTTGTGGGCACGTCTGCGATCGTATAACGCGGAGCCTGCACGCGTGTTCTGGGCTTGTAATACCGCCTGGGCGCCGCTCGCCTTTGCTGGTTCCTGCGAATATGTTGATACAAGAGCGTGCCGCCGACCCCGACGCCGACGCCGCCAAGGAAATCGCCCGCATCTGCACGCGCAGGTTCGGGCATTGCTATGAGGCTGGTCGAAACGGCTAAAGCAGCTACAAGGCTCGCTTTGGGAAAATCAAATAGACGCTGCATAATCCTCGTCCTTCCTGAAAAGCTTATTTTTCGACAGCGGCTTTATTCTGTTGGGTAACCGCTTTTAAATTTCGATCGTAATCTTCACTTTATGAACCATGTTTGATCATAGTTTGATGTCTTGATCTGTGATCCACACAACATTCTCGCACCTTACTGGGCGGTCGGCGACGGATTCAGAACCGCCGGAGCAACTCCTCCATTGGAAGACTGACTGTTCGGGTCGGCGGCGACAGGCGGCTGTGTGGAATTTGCAGCTGCAGGCGGAGTGCTGTAGGTCAGCAGCCAGCGTGCCGTCTCCACATCACCCTGAGCGCCGAAATGCGACACCACCTCATTCAGCCGGCCATGGTTCTGTGCCATTCCCGCGACAAGCTTAACACAGCCGGCAGGAAAAGGATCGGCAGTACTGCGCCCGTCGCGAACGCGATTGCCTATTTGAGACGCGCGAAACTGGTCGCGATTGACCAGGACATATCGCAGATAGTCAAATGACGGCCGGAAACTCTGCGCAGCAAACTGAATATACTGGCAGAGGAATTCCGATCTGGTGCTCCTGCGGGATTGAGATCCGCTCAGATCGTTGGCCAGCGCCACAACCAGAACATCCATGAAATTGAACGATTGAATCGAGAGGTAATTGTGCGGCATGTTCAACGCACGGCTGCTGCGATAGCCGTTGTTGCCTGCATAGCGATTGTACAGATTACGCCGATCATACGGATCGTCGTTGCTCAGTACCACCGGATCGTAGGTTTCGTCGCCGAACACCATTCCCGACGCGCTCAGGGCGTTTATATCCGCAAGGTAATACTGGGTTCCCAGCTGATCGATAATGCTGAATGTAGCCGGTACGAAACCCTCATGGGTGCGGTTCAGGTCAAGACCGCGTTCAGCAAAGAACCTGAAAACGGCAACAGGCATTCCCTGAGCAAGATTGTTCAGGAGCGTGCAGGAAGACGCTTCCCGATGCGTTGAATCGCACACAAAGGGTGCGTTCAGATCAATGGGTTTGATGCTTGAAAGATAGTCGTAGAGCTGTCCGACGGCAGGCAGGCTCTTTTCACGTTGCTGCACATACACCTGATTATAGACGTGGTGGAAGACGCGCGCGGTATCGAGCGTTGCCGGATCAATGAGCCCATTCTGAAGATAGAAATTCGCGTTGTTGAAGTCGCCATTGGCCAGGAAGTTCATGTAGGCTGTGAGCGTCTGATCTTCATTTGCGTAAGACGTCGTGGATTTCGCGTCGGACAATAAAAAGACCACCGCAATTGCGCAAACATTCAGGATTCGAACTGCAATCAATTGAAATACATTCATGCAAACCACCCCAGATTAACGGCGATCATACCGGTTGAACTGCCTGTAAGCAACGATGTAGCCTATGCCCAACCAGA
The DNA here is from genome assembly GCA_965275915.1 of Stappiaceae bacterium. Taxonomy (GTDB): domain Bacteria; phylum Pseudomonadota; class Alphaproteobacteria; order Rhizobiales; family Stappiaceae; genus JBDWFY01. The sequence continues at coordinate 708,289 of CBDHYI010000008.1, read as the reverse complement.
TTGTGATCTCAACCGGGCGTTCAAAAATGCACTTACCGTTTCAGGACATTCGCATCATTGGATTATCTGTACTCGCAAGTCTTTCCCTAGCATTGGACGCCATGGCGCAGACGTCAAGCTTTGACGACTTCCAGGCACAAGTGACTGCGAAAGCGGCGGAAATCGAAAAATATCAACGCGTATTGCAGAATCCCGACATGCGGATTCAATATGAAGCCGTTCAATATATGCTGAAATCGAAAGATCCCGCGTTACAGCGAATTGCAAAAGAGCATGCGCTTTTTTCAACAAATCCTGTCCTAAGGAACTCGGCGATCAAATCTATCCTTGATGCCGGAGGCAACATACGGCTTGAGATCACGGCCAGCGGTCAGGAGTCTGCAGATGTGCTGCGTTGGCTGACACATGTCGGCGGCAGTCACGACGGCGCCAAGGGCGGCGTTATATTTCAGATTGGGGAAGCCAGGGGAGACTGCTGGATACAGTATCGCGACAGTTGCCAGTTTCGCCTTGCCGGAACGAATGTTCTCTTTCAGCACCGTGGAAATGCCATCGATATCGCCAACGCGCAACTCGCGCTTGGAAACGACGGTGTCCTCCGCGGCATCATTTTCACGAACAAAGCAACCGGCAAAGCGTTTCTCAGTATCGACTTGAAGGAATAGCACCGCGCATTATTCGAGACGAATTCCATCAAGGCGAACGGCTTTGCCTTCAAACCAGACTGACTGGATAATCAGACGAACCTTCCGGGCGAAAATACCACCTGTGGAAAAGGCAAGCGTTCCAGTGGGCGCCATGTCGCGGGACCCGATGGAACGCCAATGCACGTCTGGCCCGGTCGACGCATCGACCTGGACGGCCACCGTCTTGGGTGGCGTGTGTTTTTCAGACGCGCCCGTCCGGGTCAGGAGAGAGATGGAAGACAAAGGCACCGGTTCAGAGTTGGAAAGCGTTATTTCCAAAGTCAGGGGTTTTCCTTCCCATGGCGCAATATAGGCCCGGTCAAGAAGACCCCGTTCAAGGGCCGTCAGACTGCGGCTATCCTGATTGGCCGGCGTTTCCCATCCCGTGATCTTGAACCCCAGCGAGCCGTCGCCCTTTCCCGTTATGGGTTGCTGCGACACGTGGCCGGCCGTCGCCCCGCCCATCAAGGGCGCTGCGAAGCGCACGAACTCATCCATGCGGAAAAAACGGGCCCGACGCTCATTCCGCGACCTTTGAGCGATTCCGGCGACTGTACTTTCTATGGTCAGGATGGAACCGCTCGTGCCCTGATAGATTTCGCCGGCGGCCCAGTTATCGGTTGTCGCAACAACGATTTCATCGCGGTCATATTCGATGATTTCGACATCGGTTCTGTCCAGAATCCCTTCCGGCCCCAGCCGTGTGATCGCCCCGCGCTTCCGCGTCATGCCTTCAAGCACCGGTGTAAGATTCCGTGTCAAACCCTGCCATTCCTCAGTGCATCGCCCGGCTATCTCGCCTTCAACATAGGCTATGGCAAGATCGCGCTCCTTGTCCCGCACAAATACCGTGCCGGACCCTTTAACCCGCGGCGGCGGGCTATCGAGTGTAAAGCGGTCCGCGCGTGACACATGAGAAGGAAGCAAAGCGTAGCAGTTGCCTTTATGATTGAACAAAAACGCATGACCGGATTCCGAATTCACCAGTGCTATTTGCGCTGCGTTGACGTGCTGCACCGATGCAATCAGGACAACTAGGCAAGCAGCAATTATCGTTCTAATATTCATGTGTTTGAAATCCGGCATCCGGTGCAAATAATCGTCTTTATTCAGGAATTCCAAACACAGATTATCGCCTATGTACACATTTCCAAAATTTACGCTCTATTTTCTGGCATCTTTATTATTCATTCATGCGACAAACCCGGCGAATTCGGAACCGGACCAAATTCTGGAAGCTGTGTGGATAGACGGTAATGTCAGCGAGGAAGCATACGTGTCCGGTAACTGGCTTGTCGGCGTTCATTTCGTCACAGACGATAAGGACGTGGCGTCCAGGCCGTCGCTTATAGCCAGGTTGCCCAAGGAATGGCATGGAAAGCAGGCCTGTGCCCGTGTAACCGATCAGGCCGGTCGTTATTTTGAATTTTTTCAGATAGATATTCCGCAAGACTGGAACACCAGACTCACGCGTCTGACATATCCGACCAGGTTTCCCAAAAACGCGCTTCCACTTGACCACAAGAACAGCGGCCTCGCGATTCACAGTGGCGTCTGCCACACGGATGGCAAGGAGTTCATTCCAGCATATTGGAATATCGAAGATGATTCCGGCGGCTCCGAGAACGCCCCCGCACAAATCATTCTGAACATGAATATCGGCCGGGCGGATGAAATAGAGGCCGCTGCCTCAATCCAAAACGACCCGTTGCCTTTGACCTGTGAACCCGTTGAAGGGACCGGACGCATAAGCTTCAATCATCGTTGCCGAATGGAGATCGCGAAAGCCCAAAGCGGAGTGATCGAATTGTCCGTGACCAGAATACGGTCCGGCAACCGCGCGCCCACCAGGAATGTCAGCGTCCTGATTGCTCCCCGCTCATGATTAATCCCCTAAGGCTGGCGCGTCGACTGCTGTCTCTGAACCCGACGTCAGACAAAGTCACCCTGATGTTAACGCTGGGCACCGTGGTCATATTCTTCTGTGCCATCTGGTATTATTTCTCGCCGGTGAGCCAGTCGATCACCCTTGTCTCGCGCACGGAATATGTTTCCGGCCTGACCGACGGAAATCCAACGGCAATCTGGTCTGTCAAAAATCTGGAGATTTGTGTTCGACGCGGTCCGGATACACCGGAGGCAGCTGACGGTGCCACTTTGTCAAATGTGAGCAGATCGTGTGATACGGAGCTGTTCGATACACATCTGTTGAGCGACGAAATCGAGTTTGTATGGCCCAAGGACATTATGCTGGCCATCAAGACGGGAGAGCCGGACGAAATCGAAGTCACGGTTAAGCGGAAGTCTTCCGACTCGGCCCTGCCCAAAATCGGCAATATTGACCTTACCGACAACAGCCTGCTGATTTTCCCGAGAGAGGCGTTGGCGAGCACGAGCGTCATTTTTCTGAGCGGTGAGATTGCATTCGGACAAGTCGTTCAGCCCTTTGAAAGACGCTTGCTTCGATCCGGGCGCTACGAAATTCGAGAACGATTGCCATTCCGATCACGGCCCATTCTGTCTATCGATGGCGATTTTATCGTCGGGGACAGAGTGGAGGTGTTGAAAAGAGGTTCCAGGGGGTCGCTGGTGCCCGCCAAGGCAACGGCCTTTTTAACATTTCCTGAAGCCACACGGTTAAGCGGATTTGATGCGGTTCTGACGACCGCGGAAAAACCGAGCTTCATTCAAATTGAAAGAGCGGGAGATTCGATTGCTTTGATCGGCACCAATTGGACGCAGAGGGTCAAAGCGGATCTGCTGCCGGTCGCAATTTCGACCCTGCTTGGGCTCCTGGGCGTATCCCTCGGCATAGTGAGAAGTTTCAGAAATTAAGATATTTCGGTTCAAGACGCGCTTCCGATGCGTCTCACTCACTCTCGAGCAGCCAGCGCACCGTGTCAAAATGACGATGAGCGTGAATACTGTCAAAACTCCATGCAATCGTCTGTCCGACGGTCCAACCCAGAACCCGCTGACGATCAAGAGAGAGCTCGGAGCTCAAGCGGTCCAGTCGATAAATCGCCTGCTCTTTTGAGTGGCCGAACTCAAAACTTCGGATCGCCGGTGCGGGTCCGAAAGCCCTTTCACCGGTCAGCGGTTTTGGATCAATGGCAAGCCAGCCCCGATCGCCGGCGGCCAGGATGTTATATCCGTGCAGATCCTGATGGAGTAAGACCTGCTCGCCCTGATCGTCCTTCAGGTCTGTCAGCCAGGCAGCGGCGGCATCGACAAGATGCTTATCGCACGGTTTTCCCACTGCTTCCCAATTCTCATAGAGGTTCGACAACCACTCATCAGCCTCCTCTTTGAGAGACTTAAACGGCGCGCCGGCCGATTTCCAAAGCCGGGGCAATATGTCCGTCAGAACGGCCATCGGATCAACGGTTTCCTGGTCGGCAACGGTCGTGCCTGGCACACAGGCTTCCAGCAGAAGCGCATGTCTTTGACTGTCATGATCAAACAGCCGGACGGCACCGTCGCCTCCCCATACCCGCAGAGCGTCCGCCTCATGAACACACTCCTCATGCGGCCATTGTATCTTCAGAACCAGTTGCTGTTCGCCGCGCAGGGCCGGCACCGTGTAGGAAACGCTCGCGCCGCTAAACGGTTCACCGACCCGCAGGTCCCATTTCACACAAAGCTCACTTAAGGTCTCCGGCAACGCCGTCAGCCAGGCATCGCCGGTTTTGTAGCGCGAAAGATGGCGCAGGTGGTCCGGGATATCCATTTTTCAAATCCACCTGCACATTTTGCCGTTCCGGTCAGGATCAGGAGACGACCTGCTGCGCCGCCGACGGAAGAAGGTCACCGGCTGACGCAAAAAACCGCTGGCGGTTTCGCAAACGCTACTGCGCCGCAAGCAGCCTGTTGACCGCAGACACAACCGCTTCCAGCGACGCAGCAACGATGTTTGTGCTGATCCCGGCACCGAACAGTTTTCCCTCGGGATGCTCGATCTCCATATAACAGATTGCCGCCGCGTTGGCGCCGTGCTGCATGGAGTGTTCCGAATAGTCCGCAACGGTGATGTCCAGTCCGGTGTGTCGGGACAGGGCATGAACGAAGCCGTCAATCGGTCCGGTCCCCTGCCCTGTGATTTTCAGCGTTTCCCCGTTATCCGTAATCGTTACCTCGACATCACGGACGCCCTGTTGGTCCGAAGCGGGATAGGAATGGTGGTCGACATAGGAGAGACGCGCATCCGGCTGATCGACATAAAGTTCCAGGAACCGCTCATAGATTTGCTTTGACGGCAGTTCCTTCTCCTCCGCATCGGTGATGCGCTGAATGTCGGACTGAAACTCAATCTGCAACCCGCGCGGCAGATTCAGTCCGTAATCCTCATGGAAAATATAGGCGATACCGCCTTTGCCGGACTGAGAGTTGATCCGGATGATCGCCTCGTACGTCCGCCCCACATCCTGCGGATCGATGGGCAGATAGGGAACCTCCCACAAGGCGGAATTTGCGACCCTGATCGCCTTCATACCCTTGTTGATCGCATCCTGATGCGAGCCGGAAAACGCGGTGTAAACCAGATCGCCGACATATGGATGCCGGGGTGAAATTTCCATCTGATTGGAATATTCATAGACGTTTTTGATACGCTCGATATCGGAGCAATCGAGCTTCGGATCGACCCCTTGGGTAAACATGTTCAGGGCCAGCGTGACGATATCGACATTGCCGGTGCGCTCGCCGTTTCCGAACAGAGTCCCTTCGACGCGATCCGCCCCAGCCATCAGTCCCAATTCCGTCGCGGCGATACCGGTTCCCCTGTCGTTATGCGGATGCAGCGAGATGATCAGGTTCTCGCGGTTATCCAGATTTCGGCACATCCATTCGATCTGGTCTGCGTGGATGTTCGGCGTAGACATTTCAACCGTCGATGGCAGGTTGACGATCAGTTTGTTCTCCGGCGTCGGCTGCACGACTTCCGTGACGGCGTTGCAGATCTCCAGCGCCACCTCCAGTTCCGTGCCGGTGAAACTCTCCGGCGAATACTGGAAACGATATCCGCCCCCGCTTTTGGCTGCGATGTCGGTCACCATTTTGGCCGCATCGACCGCGATCTGCTTGATGCCCGCCACATCCCTGGCAAACACAACCCGCCTCTGCAGTTCGCTGGTGGAGTTATAGAAATGCACGATCGGCCGATGCGCACCGTCCAACGCTTCAAATGTGCGCGTTATGAGCTCCGGACGACATTGCACCAGAACCTGCAGGGACATATCGTCGGGCACGTCCTGTTCCTCGACACACCAGCGGGCAAAATCGAAGTCGGTCTGGGACGCAGACGGAAATCCGATCTCGATTTCCTTGAAGCCCATATCCAGCAACAAGCGGAACATACGGGATTTGCGCTCCTGCCCCATCGGATTGATCAGGGCCTGATTGCCATCCCTGAGGTCGACCGAACACCAAATCGGCGCGGTCTCGATACGCTTTGAAGGCCAGGTTCGGTCTTCAAGTCCAACCAGAGGGTACGGCTGGTACTTCTTTGGTGCATGCGGCATCCCGCTTTCCTTGCCCGTTGATGCCGGCAAAAAGGATTGTCCCGTCATTGTCGTCTCTCGTTCTTCTCGCAACCGGTCTATGCCCGTCAACACTGGCATACCATGCGGATATTAGGAATTTACTATGAGATGGAAGGAGCCAGCGCTTGCAGCGGATCGACCACCGGACGCTCCTTTAACGAGCCCGGCAGTCGCCGCTAAGGCCGAGAAGAAGGTTGGACTGCGCACGAAGGTGCTCTGTCGCCGGACGGCATCCGGAGACGGCATTCGCTTCTGCGCTTTTTGTCATATCCAACATGGTTGCCCTTATAGCGGCGAGACCGGCTGTCGGCAACCTTGTTCGGATGTGTTATTCATCGAAATGGTTCAGACAACACACTGCATCGGCCGCTGACGGCCACGCAACGGTCCCGCTTCAGCCGAAACTGCGGACAGATCACTCTTCGCGGAAGGCTCTTGCAACCTGATCCGTGAGCGGCTGAACAAGATAGCTCAGGGCGGATCGCGCCTCGGTCTGTATGAACGCATCGGCGGGCATACCGGGCAGAATTTCGCGCCCGTCGAGCTTTTTCCGCTCTTCCTCGGACAGATTGATACGGACGATGTAATAGCGCAGGCCCGTCTGTTCATCCGTGGCGAGATCGGCGGACACCTGATTGACGATCCCTTTGAGCTCAGGCGTCGTTCGCGAGTTGAAACTGCTGAAACGGACTGTCGCGTCCTGCCCGTTGTGGATCTGGTCGATATCCCGCGGATCGACCTTTGCTTCGACCATCAGTTTCGCATTGGCCGGCACAATCTGCATGAGATCCGCACCGGCCTGCACCACGCCGCCAACCGTATGAACCGACAGGTTATGGATGAAGCCGTCCACCGGAGCTGTGATCTGAAGGCGTTCCAGTTCCGTGTTGATCCGGGCGGCATCCGAAATCAGGCCGTCGCGCTCGCCCTTCAGTTTTGCGGCTTCCCGCTGAAGCGCGGATATCCGGGTCTTGGGGACGAGGCCTTTGTCAAAAAGCTGCTGAAGTCCGTCAAGTTCCTCCTGCACCAGTGCCAATTGTTCGGACTTGGACTTGGCCGCGGCGGAAAGACCGACGATCTGTTCCCGCAACTGTCCTGAATCCAACTGGATCAGGAGATCGCCCGCCGACACAACGTCGCCATCCTGAATCAGGATCTCAGCGACAATTCCCCCCTGCAGGTGCTGAATGGATTTGCTGTTCTGCAGAACAGCAACATTGCCCGGCGCAATCACCGCGCCGCTGATGGAGGCAAAAGCGGCCCAGCCGCCAAATCCGACAAGCAGGATCCCGATCGTTACGACCGCAAACCGCATATACCGGCCAATGCTTTGATCTGCGTCCCACCCCTCGATTTCAGGCACGCTACTCAGTTGGGTTGTGGGCAACTGCCTGGACATTTGCTTTCCTCAGTTTTTTGCCGGCGGCCGCCCTGCTGCGGCGGCCCAGAACGTCGTCCTTATCACCGAATGTGACAACGCGGCCGTCTTTAATGACCAGCACGAGATTGACAAAATTGATGATATTGGAACGATGAGCCATCACGATGACGGCGCTGCCTTCCTCGCGCAGGGTTCCGATCGCTTCCCCAAGTGCCCGTTCACCTTCCGTGTCAAGGTTCGAATTCGGCTCGTCCAGAACCACAAGTGCCGGCTTGCCGTAGAGGGCCCGGGCCAGACCGATCCGTTGTCTTTGACCTCCGGAAAGAGTTGCTCCGCCCTCACCCACGCGGGTTCCGTAGCCGTCCGGCAGTTGCAGGATCAGCTCATGCACCTGTGCCTTCCGGGCCGCAGCAACAATCGCACCGGGATCTGCATTTCCTTCGAACCGGGCAATGTTCTCGGCAATCGACCCGTCAAACAGCTCCACGTCCTGAGGCAGGTAGCCGACATTGCGGCCAAGTTGCTCCGGATTCCACTGGTCGAGCGCGGCGCCATCCAGCCGGACATGTCCCTTGAGTATCGGCCAGACACCCACCAGGACGCGCGCAAGGGTCGACTTGCCGGCCCCGCTCTGCCCGACAACGGCGACCGCATCCCCGGGCCCCAGCGAGAACTCGACTCCTTTGAGGACAGGCTGACCGCTCCCCGGTGGTGCCGCGAAGATTTTCTCGACCTGCACATAGGCACGGGGCTCGGGCAGGGTCATGAAATCGGAAGTGTCGGCATCTGCTGCCAGTTCCGACTGAATACGAGCCAGTCCCTGACGGGTCGCCAGCAACCCTCTCCACTGGCCGATCAGCTGCTCGACAGGCGCCAACCCACGGGACATTATGATCGACGTTGCGATGATGACGCCCGGTGTAATTTCCTGATGGATCGCAAGATATGCACCCACAGCCAGAATCATGGACTGGAGGAACAGCCGCATGATCTTGGTGATGGTGGTCAATGTTCCTGAAATATCGCTGGCTTTGCGGTAGGCGGAAATGCCCGCACCATGCTCCTGCAGCCAGCGATCGCGGAAAACGTTGAACATGCCCATAGAATGCAGGACTTCGGCGTTCTTCCTGCCGGCCTCGGCCATTGCGTTGGCCTGGCTCGACCGTTTTGACGCCTCTTCAACCGGATCGCGGGACAGGCGGTCATTGACCAGCGAAAGCGCAATAAGAATAGCCGCGCCGATGAGGGCCGTGACGCCGAGCACCCAGTGAAACGCGAAGATCAGCGCAAAATAAAGCGGCGTCCATGGCAGGTCGAACATGGCGGTCGGACCGGGGCCCGCCACAAATTGGCGAATTTGCGTCAGATCTTGCAGCAGACGATTTTTGACCGCGGCCGCGCTGCGGCTGGTGACGCTCATAATGCTTTGAAACACCGGTCCGCTGAGCGCTCTGTCAATCCGCAATCCGAGCCGCACCATCACGCGTGATCGGATGAGTTCCAGCAAGCCCATAAAGAAAAACAGACCGGTAACCAGACCAATCAGGGCCATCAGAGTCGGTACGCTGCCGCTGGTCAGAACCCGGTCGTAAATCTGCAGCATGAAAAGCGGGCCGGTCAGCATCAGCATGTTGACCACAAACGATATGCCAATTGTGCCCACAACCGCGCCGCGACACAGACGGAACAATGACCGCGCAACCCGTGTTCTTTCAATGTCCTGCGGATCGGCTTCAGAACGCGGCTTTGATGTCTGCCTTGCAGCCACAGCGCCCGCATCTTCACGCCTGACCGGCAACTGGTTCGACAAGGACGCGCCCGGCGGCGCCGTGTGTTCGGCATTCTGCCGGTCGTTCCAGCTTCGAGTTTGAGCTGCCGCTCTTTTCGCGCTTCCCCAAAGGCGGTTTCCTGTCTGCTGCGGCAGTCCGCGCTGATCGACCTGCGCCGGATTGCGGTTCATCAGCCCGTTGATAACGCCACTGAGCTTCGACGGTGAAAAGCGTCCACGCGGCGGCCTGGTTTCATTGGCTGCACTCCGGTCAAACAGGCTCTTACGACGCGGTCGTTCGGCGCGCGCGGGCACGTCATTGGCGGCATGGCCTCCGGTGAACGCCGACGCGCTCGCTTTATCTGTGCCAAGTCGTATGCGCTTAGAGGACGCATAACCTGCACGGGTTCCATAGGCGGGCGCATTGTTTTCGTTTGCCTGATTATCGGCAAAGGCACTTACACCGGCCATGGAAGGGTTCATCGAAATCGGGTTGATGCGAAACCCTGGCGGTGCAACGGCGGGCGCAAAGCCCGGGCCGCGCCGGCCGCGTGGGTCGGGGTCAAGCGGTGCTCCACTTTTGCCGAGCGACGCTAACAGGAGCTTTGCGGAAAACAGGAAAAGCAGAACGGCGATACAAATGGCACACCAGAAGAAATAGGCCATCGTGAACATGGTCGCCAGCGGCATCTGCTGCAGGTCGGATGATTTGGATACGAACAGGGCCGCAAACCAGCAACTGATCGAAATACTCATGAACAGCGCGCTGGTGCAGACCTCGCTGATCGTAAATGTCGCCAGTAACGGCTTGGCCCGTTTTTCCGCCAGCGGAATAAGATACCGGCCGATGAAAAAGCCGTTCAGGGTCAGCAGCGATACGACGGCCAGTTTCAGGTAAACCTTGTCGGGAACCGCATCGAGCGGCACCTTGAGATAGGCTATGGCCAACCCGGACGCCCAGATTAAGACCAGACCCATCAACACCGTATGATGGATCTGGCGAAGTGCCCCCTCGATCGGCCTGGGACGCGCGCAGAGCAACAATCGGAGACCCAGTAAATCCGCGACAATCGCTCCTCCCAGCCCTATGCTGATACCCAGAATGTGGATAATCCGGAGTATCTCCAGGATCTGATCGGAAGAGAGGTTCGGCATCCGGCGGGTTCCGATGTCAGGTTATTGATTGACAGAGCATTTTTACGCAGACGCTCCGATAAATTTCGGCCGCGAAACTGGCCAAAATGAGACCGCCGCGCTAAAAGCGCGGCGGTTTTGCCCAAAAAATCAGGAGCCGTAGAGATCGTTGTTTTCCGTCAGCGACTGCAGCATCATTCCCATGCCACAGACCATCGGAGCATCCAAACCGGACGAACCGTCTGACCCGCCTGAAGAGTCGTCGGACGAGCTGTCCGCAAGGTCGATGTCATCTTCACTGCTTTCCTCGCTGGCCTCAAGGCCGAGCAGTTCGGCAATCAGTTCGTCTTCCTGCAACTCCTCAGCCAGGGACTGATCGGCAGACAATGTCAGATTGGCTCCATCGACATCATAGGTCTCGCCGTTTCCGAGGAAGTGGAACTGCTCGACATCCGTCACCATGTCGGACTCGCCAACTGCGTTGGTGACAATGGTGGCACCGTTGAGTTCGGTGAAGGTGTAATCATCGATTGTGCCGTCCAGTGCCAGAACATCGTCACCGCTGCCGCCATCGACCATGTCTTCACCATCGCCGGTGTAGAGCAGATCATCTCCGGCGCCACCGTTCGCGATGTCATCTCCGGCACCTGCGCTGAGCATATCCATGCCCTGGCCGCCATCCATGATGTCATCGCCCGGACCGCCGACAATGATATCATCGCCCTGACCGCCGCTCAGCGTGTCGTCACCTTCGCCCCCGACGATCAGGTCGTCGCCCTGGCCGCCGCTCAGATCGTCGTCCCCTGTTTCACCGGCAAGACGGTCATCACCCCAACTGCCGTTCAGCATGTCGTTGCCGGCAGCACCAAGCATCAGATCATCACCCATGCTTCCGGATGTCATGTCGTCGGCGTCACCGCCCTGGAGATAGTCATCCCCCATGGTGGCCGCCGCCGCCGCCACCATATCGACGCTTGGAGCCAGAAGTTCTTCCAACCTCGATGTTGCCGGAGCGGGCGCACCGTCATCATCATCGTCTTCTTCTCGGGTACCATCGTCTCCGGTTTCGCCGTCGTCTTCGCCGGTTTCACCATCGTCTCCGGTTTCGCCATCGTCTTCGCCGGTTTCACCATCGTCTCCGGTTTCACCATCATCCTCACCGGCACCGTTCTCCTTGGCATCCCGGTAAGCAAGAAGCTCATCAAGCGTTTCAAAGGCACCGTAGGCAACACCTGCGTCGGTGGTGATGTCATCTTCATCAAGAAGCGCATTTTCAACAAGGATCGTACCGAGCAGATCTTCATCATGCGCACCGCCACCGTCGCCCTGCTGGCTGTTCAGACGGATCAGCGTGGAGTCGGCATTGCCGTCACCCGTTGTATCGATCTGCTCAAGCTTCGCCTCAACCGTGTGACCTTCAATCGTGATCGTGTCCACACCCGGTTCAAAGTCCTTGATCACATCGTTGCCGATGCCGTCGACCCAATGGTCGTGAACACCATCGTTCTCGCCGGCAACCGCCATCCAGTCGATGACGCCGTTCTCATCGGCATGCTTGGCTGCAATCTCAGCTGTCGCATTGATGTTGAGACGGAAGTAGAACTCGTCCGAACCCGCTCCGCCGGTCAACTCGTCATCGGCATCAAGCAGCGGTTCGTCATCGTAATACTTGTCTTCAGGATCGCTTTCCTGGGCAATTTCCGGCTCGCCGGCATCGGATTCGCTTTCAAGCCGATCGTCACCTTCGCCGCCGTTCATTGTGTCATTGCCGAACTGGCTGGACAGAACGTCGTTTCCGGCGCCACCGTTTACAGCGTCGTCACCGTCGGTGTCGGACAGGACAAGACCGTCATCATTGTCGTCCTCTCCATCATCATTTCCACCGTCATCGTTGCCGGCACCGTCGTCTTCGCCGGTTTCGCCATCGTCTCCGGTTTCACCATCATCCTCACCGGCACCGTTCTCCTTGGCATCCCGGTAAGCAAGAAGCTCATCAAGCGTTTCAAAGGCACCGTAGGCAACACCTGCGTCGGTGGTGATGTCATCTTCATCAAGAAGCGCATTTTCAACAAGGATCGTACCGAGCAGATCTTCATCATGCGCACCGCCACCGTCGCCCTGCTGGCTGTTCAGACGGATCAGCGTGGAGTCGGCATTGCCGTCACCCGTTGTATCGATCTGCTCAAGCTTCGCCTCAACCGTGTGACCTTCAATCGTGATCGTGTCCACACCCGGTTCAAAGTCCTTGATCACATCGTTGCCGATGCCGTCGACCCAATGGTCGTGAACACCATCGTTCTCGCCGGCAACCGCCATCCAGTCGATGACGCCGTTCTCATCGGCATGCTTGGCTGCAATCTCAGCTGTCGCATTGATGTTGAGACGGAAGTAGAACTCGTCCGAACCCGCTCCGCCGGTCAACTCGTCATCGGCATCAAGCAGCGGTTCGTCATCGTAATACTTGTCTTCAGGATCGCTTTCCTGGGCAATTTCCGGCTCGCCGGCATCGGATTCGCTTTCAAGCCGATCGTCACCTTCGCCGCCGTTCATTGTGTCATTGCCGAACTGGCTGGACAGAACGTCGTTTCCGGCGCCACCGTTTACAGCGTCGTCACCGTCGGTGTCGGACAGGACAAGACCGTCATCATTGTCGTCCTCTCCATCATCATTTCCACCGTCATCGTTGCCGGCACCGTCGTCTTCGCCGGTTTCGCCATTGTCTCCGGTTTCACCATCATCCTCACCGGCACCATTCTCCTTGGCATCCCGGTAAGCAAGAAGCTCATCAAGCGTTTCAAAGGCACCGTAGGCAACACCTGCGTCGGTGGTGATGTCATCTTCATCAAGAAGCGCATTTTCAACAAGGATCGTACCGAGCAGATCTTCATCATGCGCACCGCCACCGTCGCCCTGCTGGCTGTTCAGACGGATCAGCGTGGAGTCGGCATTGCCGTCACCCGTTGTATCGATCTGCTCAAGCTTCGCCTCAACCGTGTGACCTTCAATCGTGATCGTGTCCACACCCGGTTCAAAGTCCTTGATCACATCGTTGCCGATGCCGTCGACCCAATGGTCGTGAACACCATCGTTCTCGCCGGCAACCGCCATCCAGTCGATGACGCCGTTCTCATCGGCATGCTTGGCTGCAATCTCAGCTGTCGCATTGATGTTGAGACGGAAGTAGAACTCGTCCGAACCCGCTCCGCCGGTCAACTCGTCATCGGCATCAAGCAGCGGTTCGTCATCGTAATACTTGTCTTCAGGATCGCTTTCCTGGGCAATTTCCGGCTCGCCAGCATCGGATTCGCTTTCAAGCCGATCGTCACCTTCGCCGCCGTTCATTGTGTCATTGCCGAAATGGCTGGACAGAACGTCGTTTCCGGCGCCACCGTTTACAGCGTCGTCACCGTCGGTGTCGGACAGGACGAGACCGTCATCATTGTCGTCCTCTCCATCATCATTTCCACCGTCATCGTTGCCGGCACCGTCGTCTTCGCCGGTTTCACCATCGTCACCTGCGTTGCCGTCGTCCCCGGTCTCACCGCCATCGTCGGCTCCGTCATTCTCCGCCGCCCTGGCTTCGGCATAGGCTTTAAGCTGATCGATCGTCCGGAAGGCACCGTACGCGACACCCGCATCGACTTTCAGGTCATCCTCCGTCAGAAGCGCGTTCTGAACCGTGATTGTGCCCAGGAGATCTTCATCATGAGCTCCGCCATTGTCACCCTGCTGACTGTTCAGCTTGATCAGTGTGGAGTCCGCGACACCATCGCCGTCGGTGTCGATCTGCTCAAGCTTCACTTCGACGGTATGGCCCTTGATGACGATCTTATCGACGCCTTGTTCAAAATCGGTGATCACGTCGTCTCCGATACCATCGACCCAGTGATCGTGCACATTGCCGTTCTCGCCGGCCACCGCCATCCAGTCGATCACACCGTTTTCATTGGCGTGTTTTTCGGCGATTTCCACCTTCGCGTTGATATCAAGCCGGAAGTAGAACTTGTCCGAACCCGCTCCGCCCGTCAGCGTGTCGTTGGCATCTTCCTCCGGGCCATAGACCAATTCGAAGTCAGGATCCTGAGCTGCTTCAGGTTCGCCCGCATCCGAACGGGATACCAACCTGTCATTGCCTTCGCCACCATTGAGGTCGTCATTACCCCACCGGGATCTCAGGACATCGTTGGCGCCGCTTCCGCTCAGGCTGTCATCCCCTTCGCTATCGCGCAGGATCGCCCGGTCATTGGAACGCACGGCTGTTTCATCACCGCCCTCTTCCTGCGCCGCAGCATAGGCTTTAAGCTGATCGAGTGTCCTAAAGGCACCGTATGCGACACCCGCATCGACTTTCAGATCGTCTTCCGTCAGAAGCGCGTTCTGAACCGTGATCGTGCCCAGAAGATCCTCGTCGTGGGCACCGCCATTGTCACCCTGCTGGCTGTTCAGCTTGATCAGGGTCGAGTCCGCAGCACCGTCGCCATCGGTGTCGATCTGCTCAAGCTTCACTTCGACGGTATGGCCCTTGATGACGATCTTATCGACGCCTTGTTCAAAATCGGTGATCACGTCGTCGCCAATGCCGTCGACCCAGTGGTCGTGCACATTGCCGTTCTCGCCGGCCACCGCCATCCAGTCGATCACGCCATTTTCGTCGGCATGTTTTTCGGCGATTTCCACTTTCGCATTAATGTCCAGGCGGAAGAAGAACTTGTCGCTACCCGCACCACCGGTCAGCGTATCGTCGGGATTGTTTTCACCGCCATAGACCAGTTCGAAATCCGGATCCTGAGCAGCCCCAGGCTCTCCTGCATCAGAACGGGAGATGAGTTTGTCGTTGCCGGCGCCGCCTTCCAGGGTGTCGTTACCGAAACGGGAGATCAGCTTGTCGTTGCCGGCACCGCCGAGCAGCATGTCATCCACTTCGTATGCTGTCGCTCCGCCGTCGCTTCCGGTCTCGCCGTCATCTTCGCCGGTTTCGCCATCGCCTCCGGTTTCGCCATCGCCTCCGGTTTCACCATCGTCTTCGCCGGTTTCGCCATCGTCACCTGTGCTGCCGTCGTCGCCGGCTCCGTCATTTTCGGCCGCCCTGGCTTCGGCGTAGGCTTTGAGCTCGTCGACCGTTTCGAACGCGCCGTAATGAGCATTGGAATTGATGGGTATCTCATCCTGCGAAAGAATAGCGTTCTCGATGAGAATCGATCCGAGTTGATCTTCGTCGTGAGCGCCTCCGCCGGCACCCTGCTGACTGTGCAGTTTGACCAACGTTGAGTCGTTGACACCATCGCCATCGATGTCGACATACTCGATTTCCGCTTCAACCGTGTGCCCTTCAATCAGGATCGTATCGCGGCCGGGCGTGAAGTCCTTGATCACTTCATTGCCGATACCGTCGACCCAGTGATCATGAACATTCTGGTTCTCACCGGCGACGGCATGCCAGTTGATGACCCCATTTTCATCCGCATGCTTTTCGGCAATTTCGACTTTCGCGTTGATATCAAGCCGGAAGTAGAACGTGTCGTTTCCCAGGCCACCGATCAGTGTATCGTCAGCGCTTTCTTCGGGACCGTAGATCAGTTCAAAATCAGGATCCTGAGCTGCGATGGGTTCGCCCGCATCGGAACGGGACGTCAGCATGTCGTTGCCCGCACCGCCATCCATTGTGTCACTGCCCCAGCGTGAAGACAGCGTATCGGCAGCGTCGCCGCCTGTCAGCGCATCATCGCCTTCCGTATCTGTCAGATTGACCGGGTCATCATTGGCTTCACCCATCTTTTCGGCAGCGTAGGCGCGCAGCTCATCGATTGTATCGAAGGCTCCGTAGTGTGCTCCCGGATTGGTTACGATCTCATCCTGAGAAAGGAGGACGTTCTCAACCAGTATCGTTCCAAGTTGATCTTCGTCGTGAGCACCTCCGCCTGCACCTTGCTGGCTGTGAAGCTTGATCAATGTCGAATCCGGATTTCCATCCTCGTCATTGTCGACATGCTCTATTTCCAACTCAACGGTGTGACCTTCAATCAAGAGCGTATCGACACCCTGTTCGAAGTTGGTGATGACCTCATTACCGATCCCGTCGACCCAGTGGTCATGGACAAACTGGTTCTCGCCTGCAACGCCCTGCCAGTCAATCACGCCGTTGCTGTCGGTGTGTTTCTCGGCGATCTCCACCTTCGCATTGATATCAAGGCGGAAGTAGAACTCTTCGGCTGCGTCCGTGCCGTTCAGAGTGTCGTCTGCGTTCTCCTCAGGTCCGTAGATGAGTTCAAAGTCCGGATCCTGTGCGGGAACAGGTTCACCGGCATCCGATCGAGATTCGATGCGATTGCCGGAATTGACCGTTGTCACACCGCCATGGCCGCTGTGCGCCATACTGCCGTCACCGTCCGTGCCGGAACCACTACCGGATTCTCCAGAACCACTGGTCGCTGCGCCGCCATCGCCATCAGAGCTTGCACCCGCACCACTGCCTTCGCCGGACCCACCGGCTGTCGCACCGCCCGTATCGCCGTCACCGGACGCGCTGGTGCTGCTGCCTTCACCCGAACCGCTGCCGACCGTTGCACCGCCATCGCCATCAGAGCTGGCACCCGCACCGCTGCCTTCGCCAGACCCACCGGCTGTCGCACCACCCGTATCGCCGTCGCCGGATGCACTGGTGCCGCTGCCTTCACCCGAACCGCTGCCGGCCGTCGCTCCGCCATCGCCGTCGCCGCTGGCACCCGCGCCACTGCCTTCGCCGGACCCACCGGCTGTCGCACCACCCGTATCGCCGTCGCCGGACGCGCTGGTGCCGCTGCCTTCACCCGAACCGCTGCCGGCCGTCGCTCCGCCATCGCCATCAGCGCTCGCGCCGGCACCGCTGCCTTCGCCGGAGCCGCCGGCTGTCGCACCACCCGTATCGCCGTCGCCGGACGCGCTGGTGCCGCTGCCTTCACCCGAACCGCTGCCGGCCGTCGCTCCGCCATCGCCATCAGCGCTCGCGCCAGCACCGCTGCCTTCGCCGGAGCCGCCGGCTGTCGCACCACCCGTATCGCCGTCGCCGGACGCACTTGTGCCGCCGCCCTCGCCCGAACCGCTGCCGGCCGTCGCTCCGCCATCGCCGTCAGCGCTCGCACCGGCGCCACTGCCTTCGCCGGAGCCGCCGGCTGTCGCACCACCCGTATCGCCGTCGCCGGACGCACTTGTGCCGCCGCCCTCGCCCGAACCGCTGCCGGCCGTCGCTCCGCCATCGCCATCAGAGCTGGCACCCGCACCGCTGCCTTCGCCGGAGCCGCCGGCTGTCGCACCGCCCGTATCGCCGTCGCCGGACGCACTTGTGCCGCCGCCCTCGCCCGAACCGCTGCCGGCCGTTGCACCGCCATCGCCGTCAGCGCTCGCACCGGCGCCACTGCCTTCGCCGGAGCCGCCGGCTGTCGCACCACCCGTATCGCCGTCACCGGACGCGCTGGTGCCGCCGCCCTCGCCCGAACCGCTGCCGGCCGTTGCACCGCCATCGCCGTCAGCGCTCGCACCGGCGCCACTGCCTTCACCGGAGCCGCCGGCTGTCGCACCACCCGTATCGCCGTCACCGGACGCGCTGGTGCCGCCGCCCTCGCCCGAACCGCTGCCGGCCGTTGCACCGCCATCGCCGTCGCCGCTGGCACCGGCGCCACTGCCTTCACCGGAGCCGCCGGCTGTCGCACCACCCGTATCGCCGTCACCGGACGCGCTGGTGCCGCCGCCCTCGCCCGAACCGCTGCCGGCCGTTGCACCGCCATCGCCGTCGCCGCTGGCACCGGCACCACTGCCTTCACCCGTGCCGCTTCCCGCTGTCGCCCCGGTATCGCCATCAGCGTTTGCGCCCGCACCGCTGCGCTCACCCATTCCACCTGCCGTCGCACCGCCGGTATCGCCATCGCCGCTGGAGCCGCCTGACAGCATGTCGTCAACGGCCAGTTCTTCATTAAGGTTATTCTGGAGATTGGAATAATCCATTGTGCACTTCCTCGATTTAAGTCTTTCCAGCGGCGTAGCGATATCGACGCCAATTTTTTGATGCAGTTACCCGTTCGCAGAAGAGACAACTCCTGCGGCAAACCTTGCTAGATGCAGAAACGCGCGCTGAACCCGCTTTAGATTTTGGAAATGAGGACGACCGCTACGAGACAAAAACGCGGCATCCCATGCCGATCAAGAAATTCGCTGATCTCACACGGCACGGCAGGCAATCGTGTTGCCTCTAACCGCCACGATCTGCGCGAATTTTCTGAGTCACTTTCATCCCCGCTGCTCTCCCCGAATCCAGCTTTTGAGATCCCCGACGCAGCCGAACTGATGCAGCTCAGCAACGAACGGCAAAAAGATTGCGTATCAAATTGACCGCACTTTGGCGGACACACCGTCAAATAAGGTCTTTTCGTGATTTGAATTTTGCGATTTTGGACAAGTTAATATTTTCAATAACTTAAGCTGAATTCTCGCAACTGGAACGGGTCGAAGCCGCTGTCAAAAACGCGGCCGGACCTCATCGGGAATCTCCCGTAAAGGCACGCCCCTCCGCGCTGCATTCCCAAACGTTACCTATTAACCAATTGTTAAGCATCGTTAATTTTTGTTAACACACTTACTAGGTGTGTGCCGGCGACTTTACGCCGCTTGATTCGAACACCCTTTATGTCGACAGCTTAAGAGTCCGGAGCGTGTTTTCGGAAGCTGTGCGCGGTTACAAAATGACCGCATTACGGTCAAATATCGGTCGCCATGTCACGATCTCCTGCAACGGCTTTCGCGCGCGTACGCGGCTCATTCTGTTGATATGGAGAATTTGTATGAAAACCGGATTTTGCTCCGTTCGCAGTGCCCTGACTGCACTGGTAATCGCACTCCTCCTGTCGCCGCATGCGGGGACTGCAGGAGAATACAGAATAGAAAAGAATCCGGTCGCGCTGCCGGCCTTCACGCTTGAAACCGACGGCGGCAATCCCTTTACGAATGATGATCTGAGCGGAGGCTGGTCGCTGATGTTGATGGGTTATACATTTTGCCCGGACGTCTGCCCGACGACACTCTACGACTTGTCGACACTTCAGAGCGCCATCAACAAGAGTTATCCTGACAGCGAGATCCCGCGTGTTGTCTTCATTGCCGTCGATCCCGAACGCGACAGAGAATTGCTTCCGGAATATATTTCCAGCTTCGAAGGCTCCTTCGTCGGCGCGACGGGAGCACCCGAAGAAATTTCCACGGTCATTTCAGGCTTGCGCGGCTTCGTAAAATTCGAAGAGAAGGATGCGGACGGAAACTATGCGGTGCATCACAGCGCAACGGTATCCCTGGTCAACACATCCGGAGAAATTGTCGCCCGCATAAATCCACCCTTTGATGCCGATAAGGTTGCCGAGTTGATTGTCGGCCTGATGACCAGCAGCTGATGCCAGCCGACGGAGCCGGGTGATGAAAAAATCGGTTTTTCTGCCCGTTCTGCTGATTTTGCTTGCGATACTGCCAGCCGGGGCGATCTTTGCCTACGGCCCGGGTGGTCTGGTCGCAGTCACGCCGTCGCTGAGAGCCCTGCTGGGCTCAGGAGACGGCACGACCGCAGACCAATCTGTTGAGGCGAGAGTCGGCGCCCCTCTTTCCCTTGAGACCGCCGCAGATGGCGCGATGGATGAGGAGCACAGCGGAACGGTCGGCATGCCACCTGACGCCTACTGCCGGACGGTCACACGGCCGCGCGCACAATCTCACAAGGCATCGCTGGCCGCCTGCATCCAGTCCGAGGAAGAAGCGCGGTTCGAGCTCACAGCCATGTGCGGAACGGAAGAATTGATGGCTATGTGGCGTCAATGCGCCTCGACGAACATGTCAAGCGTTTCCCAGCGGAGCTGTATGTTTGAGAAGCTTGAACTGACAGGCAGCAAGCACAAGACACTGGTGGACGCCGGATTGCAGCTGGTCGCGGTTGCAGAATATGGCAATACGACCGGGCTGAACATCACATCACGTCCGGGCATAGCGCTTGAGAAGTTCGGTGACAGCATCATCGTCGTCACGGGCGGCGACCGCGTCGCCTATGTCGGGTCGTCCAAACAGGATCTGTCAAGCGATCTCGTCCGCTGGCGGCGAACGATCAATACCGGCCTCAGAGGCGGGCGCTATATTTCACCCGAATTCAATCTCGACGCCTGGCGCGACACCATCTATGAAAACGGGTCAATGAACATTTATGCCAGACCGGCGATCCCAACCGATAGCGGGCCGGAACAACCACCTGTGGCTGCGCAGGTATCGTCGCTCAAAGACCGGTTCGCACCCGCGATCTCCTCATTCAGCGAGTAAACACTGCGGCTTTAGCACGTATTACAGGCAGAAAAAGATAACAACTACCCAGAATATATAAATTTTCAAAAGTCCTGTTACAATATTAACGCAGAGTAATCCATTTAATTGTTCATTAACCATGTCAGTTTTATCAAGAATGCCAGGCAACATGGATTGAACTGATGAAACTGGGCGTCCGCAGCACCGGGGCTTGCTACGTGCCGTTTGCGATCGGCCGCCTTTTGATGCTTTCGGCATCGGCGGTCCTGATTTCACCGGTCGCCGCGCAGGCCGAAACGCTGCAAGAAGCAATGCTCTCAGCCTACCAGTTCAATCCGGGGCTGAAGGCGGAACGGGCGCAGCTTGACGCAACCAACCAGGGCATTCCAAAAGCACGTGCCAGGTTTCTTCCCACCATCACCGGCAGCTACGCAACTCAGTACGAAGACTACAAGGACCGGTCCGGTAACGGCGATTACAATCAGGTCGACCATACATTTCAGGTCAATCTCTCCCAGCCTATTTTTCAGGGTTTTTCGGCCATAAACCGGCTCAATCAGTCACACGAGGAAAGTGCTGCGGGATATAACAGGCTGCTGAACCGGGAACAGGATCTTCTGTTTGGCACGGCACAAAGCTATCTTTCGGTTGTCCGTGATCGGGCCATTCTGGCCCATCAGCGCCGGTATCGGTCCATCGTCGCCCAGGAACATGCGGCCGTGCGCGGACGATATTCGCTGGGCGATGCCACCCGGACCGATATCGAACAGGCCGCCGCTCGCCTGGCGGATGCCGACGCGACGCTTGAACAGGTCGCCGGCAATCTCGACATTTCAAAAGCCCAGTTTCAACGCCTGGTCGGAAAAGAACCCGGCAAGGTCGCCTGGCCGAAGATTCCCAAACATCTCGTTCCCGCATCCGTGGCACAAGCGATCGATATTGCCTTTGCCAACAATCCCGATATCCGATCCCGGCTCGCCAATGTCCGGGCGGCCCGATACGCAGCCAGAGCCAGTGCCGGCGATCTGCTTCCCAATGTCTCGCTGGAAAGTTCATACCAGAAAGGGTATCGGGACAATCTGACCAATGCGCGCGAAGATGAATTCCGTGTCGGTTTGCGCATTTCGGCCCCGTTATTTACCGGCGGCTCCAATCTGGCCAGCGTTCGGGAAGCCAAAAGTGTCGCCGCCCAGCGTGAATATGAACTGGATGACACCCGTCTCGCTATTCGCGAATCCGTTATCCGCGCCAGTCGTCAGCGATCTGCGGCTGATGCAAGAGCCAAGGCCTCACGTCGCGCGATTGTCGCCAACAGTGGGGCTCTGAAAGGACTGCAGATGGAGTATCGCGGCGGCCAGAGAACGCTTCTGGATGTTCTGAACGGGCAAAGAGAACTGGTGGACAGCCGCATTGCCTATGAGCAGGCGCGCTATGACGCCATGATTGCGGAATTCTTTCTGATCGCATCCATTGGCAGTCTCTCACCGGAGCATTTTTCAATCGCAGCGGAGCGCCCCGCAGAATTTGCCAGGCTGGTACCGAAATTCAACGATTGGAATCTGAGGCTGGAGCACAATCCCGTCAAATGACCCTTTTCAAACGGAAGGATTATGCTCCAACACACTGACGCCGGAGCGCCTTACCTTCTCGGATTCGGCTCTGTTACCACTGAACCTGGTCGATCTCGGAAAAATCTATACGACCGCCATCAGACGTTTCGATATAGCCCGATGCATCGTCCGACAGCGTGAGGGTCTGATTTGCCGTGTCAACTGACACTACGGATCCCGTATCAACCGTCAGTGTCCAGTCCGTGCCATACACGCCAACCGAGGTTCCGCCGGCTGCCTCGCCCAATTGAATCGTGTCGATCCAGGAACCGCCGCCGCCGGTAACGGTGTCATCTCCATCTCCCAGGGCATATTGGAAGATGTCGGCACCATCACCCCCGGTAAGGATATCATCGCCCAGCCCGCCTTTCAGCGTGTCATCACCCGCTCCACCGGTCAACGTGTCGTCCCCGCCGCCGCCGTTCAGTGTGTCAGAGCCTTTAAACCCATATATGACGTCCGTATTCGAGGTTCCGGTCAGTGTATCGGCACCATCGGTGCCCAGCTCTATGCCGACCGTTTCGGAATATGTTTTGTCGAACGAATCCGTGACCTGGACGGTGACCGTATCACTTAAGCTCGTCGATGCATCGTGATCGGCGACAAGGGAAACATCACCTGTCGAGCCATCGATCTGAAACAAACCGCCGGCATCATCGGTCACAGAATATGTGAAACTGTCTCCGCCATCCTGATCCACTACAGATGCGACACTTGCTACAACGGCATCCGCCGCGATGCTTTCCGATACAGTGCCGGAAACTGCGCTTTTGGCGACGGCCAGGTTCTCATTCCCCGAGAAGGTCATATCGGTCGGCGCCGAAGCGGTATTCAACACGTTGACATGCAGAACATCGGTGGAGGACGCCGTGTCACTTCCGTCCGTCGAAGTCGCAGTCACCGTCAGATCAAAATTGCCGTCATAATCCGTCGGTGGCAGGATCGTCAGACCGTCAAGTTGCCAATCCGTGATGTCCACCTGACTGGTCGAGGCAGTGGCCGTGAAGCTGTTGGTGCCGTCGCTCAACACAGCCCCGTCGGGAATTGCCGAAATCACAACCGACAGGGTTTCAGACCCATCCAGATCGGTTAGACCTGCTGAGATTTCCGGGAGATCAATGAGTGTGTTTTCATCGCCGGAAGCCGTTGATTCCGGAGGACTTTCAACAATCGTCACATCATCCAGAAACATTCCGCGACCGTAATCGACGGCAATGCCCGAAGCGCGGAATTCTATCGTGGCCGGCGATCCGTCACCCTGAAATGTCAGCGTGTGCGTCTGCCAGTTCGGCTCCGTATCGAGCGTTCCGTCTGCGCTTACTGTCTCAATAACAACACCATTGATCAGCACTTCCATCTCAGCGACTGTGGCCGCCACTCCGGGACGCGGTGCATATTCGAAGGAGATCGTGTAGCTGTGGCCTGACTGCGTGTCGAAATCGCGGCTGATATTGGTCGCATCCTGATAGTAGTCGATGGCATCATCGTTCAATTCAACGAACTGATTGACCGACCCGTCCGAGAGCGTCTCTTCTTTCAACTCAATCGCGTCGGATGTCGTGGTCCAGCCGCCAAACGTGCTGACAAATGAAGAACTGGTGGCGGATTTATCCAGATTTCCGCCTTCAAACCCGCTTGAAGCCGTTTCACTTTGACCCAGGATGACTTTGTCAGCGTGACTGCCAACGGAAACGATCGGCATATCGGCAACGGCCGTGATATCAATCGTTGCGGTTGCGGTATCCGTCATTGAACCGTCCGAAACGGTAAAGCTCAGCGGAATATCGCTTCCGGCAAAATTCGCAGTCGGAGTGAATGTCCAGGTTCCGTCTCCATTGTCGGCGACCGCCCCATAGGACGCATCAACCGACAAGCCGGTTACGGACAGTGTGTCACCTTCCGGATCGGAACTGGCCGCAAGCAGCTGCGCTTCGGTAATGACCACCGAGAGGTCCTCATTTGTCGCCCCAAGGTCAACACCAACCGCTGTCGGACCTTCGTTGACGTCGGCAACATTGACGGTAAAGGTCTCCGCGTATGAGCCCCCCTGCCCGTCATTAACAGTCACGGTCACGTCGACGGTGCTGTTTGTCTCGTGATCAAGCGCAACACCGTCTTTCAGTTTCAGCGCGCCGTCGACAACTTCAAATCGGGAATCGGAGACCGTATAGCTGTGTGTATCGGTGCTGTCTTCATCGGTCACGGTGAGCGTACCGACGGTGGCTCCGCTGGCATTCTCGCTGATTTGCGAATTTGAGAGGGTCAAGGCGACGGGATTATCGTTCAGATCCTTAACATTGATCGTCAAATCCTGATTGACTGACAGACCGCCCGCGTCCGTTGCCGTGACGGTGATATCCACGGTCGCTTCAGTTTCGTGATTGAGCGTCACACCGTCTTTCAGACGGAGCGTGTATTCGCCGTTGTCATCAAACACCTCAAAGCGGCTGTCATCGACGCTGAACGTGAACGTAGTGTCCCCATCAGGATCGGCCACGGTGAGCAGAATATCTTCATGCGCCGTGTTTTCGCGCATGCTGTCAGTTTCAAAACTGATTGACGTCGGCGTTTCGTTGATATTGGAAACGTTGATTGCGAAGGTCTCGTTCGAAGTCGAACCATCGGTCGAGGTCGCCGTGACCGTCAGGCTGATCGTGCCTTCCGTCTCTGTATCAAAACTTGCACCGCTGGCAACCGTCACGACACCGTTGCTGTCGATCTCGAACCGGGAGTCATTGACCGAATAGCTGACCGTATCGGTCACATCGCCATCCGTGGCCGATGCCTGAATTCCGACGTTGGTCCCTGCCACAGCTGTTTCGGTGATGGTATTCGCAGACGCATCCACATCCGTAACAGCCGAAACGGAAACCTCGTTTTCGTCACCGACAGCGACCGTGAACGTCTCATTGGAGGTCGAGCCATCAGTGGAGGTCGCGGTCACAGTCAGGCTGATCGTGCCTTCGGTCTCCGCATCAAAGCTGGCACCGCTCGCAACCTTCACAACACCGTTGCCGTCGATCTCAAAGCGGGAGTCATTGACCGAATAGCTGACCGTATCGGTCACATCACCATCCGTGGCCGATGCCTTAATTCCAACGTTGGTTCCTGCCGCAGCAGTTTCGCTGATGGTATCCGCAGACGCATCCACATCCGTAACAGCCGAAACGGAAACCTCGTTTTCGTCACCGACGCCGACCGTGAACGTCTCATTGGAGGTCGAACCATCGGTCGACGTTGCCGTAACCGTCAGGCTGATTGTGCCTTCCGTCTCCGCATCGAAACTCGCACCGTTGGCAACCGTGACGACACCGTTGCCGTCGATCTCAAACCGGGCATCATTCACCGAATAACTGACCGTATCCGTCACATCACCATCATCTGCGAAGGCCTGGATGCCGATTGTTGAGCCTGCAGTTGCAGCCTCAGAGACGGTGTTTAGCGAATTGTCGATGTCGGTGACGTTTGAAACCGCCACTTCGTTCATGTCGTTGACGATGACCGTGACGGTCTTGTTCGAGGTCGAGCCGTCCGTGGACGTGGCTGTGACCGTCAGGCTGATCGTGCCTTCGGTGTCCGCGTCAAAGCTTGCGCCGTTGGCAACCGTGACGACACCATTGCCGTCAATCTCAAACCGGGCATCGTTCACCGAGTAACTGACGGTGTCTGAGATGTCGGCATCATCGGCAAACGCCTTGATGCCCACGCCGGTTCCTGCGGAAGCAATTTCGGAGATTGCGTCTGCCGAGCCATCGGTATCTGTGACGGCGGAAACCGAAAACTCGTTCTCGTCGCGCACGGTGACCGTGAAGGTCTCATCGGAGGTCGAACCGTCGGTGGACGTCGCGGTCACGGTCAGGCTGATCGTGCCCTCGGTCTCCGCATCAAAGCTTGCGCCGCCCGCAACCGTGACGACACCGTTGCTGTCGATCTCAAACCGGGAATCATCGACCGAATAGCTGACCGTATCGGTCACATCGCCATCCGCAGCGGATGCCTGAATGCCAACCGAAGCTCCTGCCGTCGCACCCTCGGAGATCGTATTTGCGGACGTATCGACATCGGCAACCGCCGAGACCGACACCTCGTTTTCGTCACTCACGGTAACCGTAAAGGTCTCGTCGGAGGTTGAGCCGTCCGTGGACGTGGCTGTAACCGTCAGGCTGATCGTGCCCTCGGTCTCCGCATCAAAGCTTGCGCCGCTCACAACCGCCACGACACCGTTACCGTCAACCTCAAACCGGGAATCGTTCACCGAATAACTGACCGTATCCGTCACATCGCCATCCGCGGCGGATGCCTGAATGCCAACCGAAGCCCCTGCACCGGCCGTTTCGGAAATTGTGTTCGTTGCGGCATTCACATCCGTAACAGCCGAAACGGAAACCTCGTTTTCGTCACCAACAGCAACCGTGAACGTTTCATTGGAGGTCGAGCCGTCCGTTGACGTTGCCGTAACCGTCAGGCTGATCGTGCCTTCGGTCTCCGCGTCAAAGCTTGCACCGCTCGCAACCGTAACGACACCGTTGCTGTCGATCTCAAACCGGGAATCGTTCATCGAATAGCTGACCGTATCCGTCACATCGCCATCCGCGGCAAATACCTTAATTCCGGCAGACGCACCTGACGTCGCACCCTCGGAGATCGTATTCGCGGACGTATCAACGTCGGTGACCGTCGAGACGGACACCTCGTTTTCGTCACTGACGGTGACCGTGAAGGTCTCGTTGGAGGCCGAACCGTCCGTGGACGTTGCCGTGACCGTCAGGCTGATCGTGCCTTCCGTCTCCGCATCAAAGCTTGCGCCGCTCGCAACCGTGACGACACCATTGCCGTCAACCTCAAACCGGGCATCGTTCACCGAATAGCTGACGGTGTCCGTCACATCGCCATCGACAGCCGATGCCTGAATGCCAACCGAAGTCCCTGCACCGGCTGTTTCGGAAATTGTGTCCGTCGCGGCATTCACATCCGTCACAGCCGAAACTGCAACTTCGTTCTCATCACTGACGGCAACAGTGAACGTCTCGTTCGAGGTCGAGCCATCGGTCGAGGTTGCGGTAACCGTCAGACTGATTGTGCCTTCGGTCTCCGCATCAAAACTCGCGCCGCCGGCAACCGTCACGACACCGTTTGCATCCACCTGAAAGCGTGTATCGTCGACAGAATAACTGACCATATCCGTCGCATCGGCGTCTGATGCGGACACCGCGATTCCGGTGTTGTCTCCGGCCAAGGCAGTCTCGGAAATCGTATCTGTGCCCGGATCTGCGTCAATGATTGCGCTGACTGAATCTTCGTTCGCGTCGGTCAACTGAATGGTAATCGGCTCGATGAATGCATTGCCTGCACTGTCGGTAACCCGTACCAGGATCGAGTGACTCGGCGTTGTTTCAAAGTCCAGCGTTGCACCGTCCCGTACCCGGATCTCATCTCCGACGATAATGAAGTCCGGATGGGAAATGGCACTGCCGGACCTGTCGACGATTTCAAATGTGTGCCGATCGTCGCCGTCCGGATCCACCGCATCAAGTGTCGCCACGACCGTTCCGGCCGGCGCCAATTCGGAAATGCCAACCATCTGAACAACGATGTCCTCCGGGGCACTGTTCGTCTCCGCCGGATCGATCGGATCAGTCGGAACGACCGGACTCGATGCGGGCACGCCCTCTTCGGCGCGCTCGCGCGCCTCCGAATTCTGACTGGCTGCTTTCGTGGACGACGCAGATGTACCGGAAGCGCCACCGGATGCAGCGACTGACGCCGGTTCACCAATTGGAGCGTTGCCGGAATCGGACGATTTCTGCAGCAGGGTCGAAGAACCGGATACTTCCGTCAGGTTTTCGCTGGTGCCTGCTTTGCTGCCCGCTGCAGCTGTTGCCGCAGGAGCGGGTCCGTCTTCCAATTGCGGTTCGTTGCCCTCACCCGCCTGAGAGCGGTCGACCGGGTCGTCTTCCTGCGCCTGGGCTGCACCGCCGGCGACCAGTGCGCCCATTGCAAGCCCTGTCGCAACGCCCAGATGCAAGTTCGCCACGGTAGCTTCGTCGGATTCTCCTTTTGTGGCAGCAAGCTTATAGTCATGCTCCTTGGTGCCGCTCTTGCGGTCCACCTGCGCAGCCGCCCGCGCGCCCTCGGCCTTATCGTGGTTTGACGGGCCTGAAACGGTCGGATGGCTGTTGGCCTCAGTCGGGCCTTTTTTGGACTGATCCGATTCACTCATCTGGGCACCTGGCTCGGTTCTTTGCGCATTAACTCGCCGCTCAACGTGCCCGGTGCCGATTTAGAAAACGCTAATGTCAGAGGAAATGCGGCACTAAACGCCTCAAAAATGGAGCTTTTCTGCCCAATTGGTAAACGATTCCGAAATGATTTTGAGCGAAATTTATTAAATAATTTCCAGCTGCAAATGACGATTATTGTGATCAAAAGAGCGGTTTCAGGGCGTTTCCTGCCAAAATTCGAGATTGATCGGTCTGATCGAGCCGCCTTGATCACTTCACCTGGCCTTTCCCGCCCGGTGATTCTCGCCTCAATTCTTACCAATATCCTCGGTCTGGCGATGCCCTTGACAGTGTTGCAGATCTACGACCGCATCCTGCCCAATCAGTCGACGCACACATTGCTGCTTCTGATCCTGGGCCTGAGCGCCGTTCTGGTCCTCGACGGGGCCATCAAGATCACACGCAGCCTCATTATCGGCTGGTCGGCCGCTTCTTTCGGCTATCAGGCACAGGTCGAAGCGTTTCAGCGGCTTGTAAAATCGCCTCCCTACCTGATCGATCATGAACCGGTTTCCGTTCAGATGAACCGGTTGAACGCCCTGCAATCCATAAGCGATTTCTTTGGCGGCCCCTCGCGTGTTCTGGCCGTCGATCTGCCGGCAACGGTTATTTTTCTGGCGGTCATGTATCTCATCGGCGGCCCGATCGCGCTCGTACCGCTGGGATTGCTCGGTATCTTCGCGATCATAACGCTTCGAAAAAACCGGGCTCTGCAGCAAACGGTGGAAGTCCGGTCCGACCACGACAACAGAAAATACGATTTTGTGATCGAAGTTCTGTCAGGCATTCACACTGTCAAAAGCATGGCGATGGAACCGCTGATCATGCGTCGCTTTGAACGCCTTCAGCGCCAGGTCGGAGAACACAGCTATCGATCGATTGAGCTCTCCAATGCCTCGCAAAGCGCCGCCGGCATGTACTCGACCTTTTCCACGGTCTGCGTGGTTATTGTCGGCGCCTTCATGGCTATCAGCGGAAATTTAAGCATCGGCGCGGTTGCCGCCTGCACGCTGTTGTCCGGACAAATCATCCAACCCATGCTGCGCGGCATAAGCACGTGGACGGAATTGCAGCGCATCCGTCACGACAGTTCCGAGGCGTTAAAACTCTTCGAACTGCCGCTTGCCAATCCAACGCCAATCACCGTGTCCCAGGTGAGCGGGGCAATGACGGCCTCGAACCTCAATCACCGGTATGAACGAGAAGAAAACAGCACGTTGAAAGACGTTTCCTTTGAATTCAGCGCCGGCGAGATGATTGGTCTCAGAGGCGCCGACGGAAGCGGACGGTCCACCCTGATGCGCATCCTGAGCGGTGATCAGATACCCCAGAACGGTTCCGTTTATCTTGACGGTATCAATCTGTACGGACCCACCCATGAGGCACTCCGCGATCAGATTTCCTATGTGGGCGCCAGTGCACCTTTGTTCAGGGGGACAATTCTCGACAATCTCACAATGTTCGGGTGCAGCTCGGATGCGCCGCATGGGCGCCGCGCCGCCGCGCTGATCGGCCTTGAACAGGAGATTCATGTGCTGCCGCAGGGATATGACACGCTCCTGGGTGCCGGCATCATTGAAAACCTGCCGGCGTCGACGATGCAGCGTATTGCGATTGCCCGTGCCCTGGCATCCAGGCCGCGCATTCTCATACTCGACGAAGCCAATTCCGTTCTGGATCAGTTGGGCGAAGCGGCTTTGATCAGAGCATTGCAGCAGTTACGCGGACAATTGACGATCATTATTGTCAGTCATCGCCCATCGATGCTGGCAATTGCCGACCGGCGTTTTGAGATGGACGGGGGTGTTCTCAAACCGGTTTCAGAAACGGATGAGCCCGGGGCGGGCAAAAAGGCGGTGAACAGATGACCGACGCATCCGCCGATAGAAACAGCATGCAGAGTCCGCAAAATCCGGTCCACCAGCAACTTTCGGACCTGGCGGAACAATTGGGTCTTCAGGCCGAAGAGACTTTAGCCGGCGTCGGGAAGTCGGGATCGGCTGCGGAAAACTGCCTGATGCCGCTCCTTCAGGCGCTGGAGTGGCACGGCGTCGAACGGCATCTCTTTGAGGCCCTGCCTCACTTTGATCAGATCGTCTCGCTTCACGATCTTCGGGCAATTCTTACCCGGCTTAATTTTGACAGTTCGGCGGCTCCCGACCGTCTCAGTCAATTGTCAGACGATCATTTTCCGGCCCTTTTTGAGCTGGGCCCGGACATATATGTCTGTCTGTCAAGGGAGGGTGACGGGACGGTCCGTGCCTTTCGCGGCAGTACACAGGAACCGGTGTTTCTCAGTCTGACGGAACAGAATCGGGGAACCGCATTCCTGATTGCACCGCTGGATATCCAAAACGAGCGAGACACGATCCGCAAGCACGGCTGGTTCTCGATTCTGTTCCGGAAATTCGCGCCTGTCCTCTTGATGATCTTCTGTGTGGGTCTGTTTCTGAATCTGATGGCCCTGGCCCTGCCCATCTATGTCATGACCGTCTACGACAAGGCGATCGGCGCAAAAGCGCCGGATGTCCTGATGACTCTGACAATCGGCATCTGCATCATTTTGGCGATTGAAATTGCGCTCAAGGGGATCAAAGGGCGCATGCAGGCCTACTTCGGGGCCCGCCTTGACAATATTGTCGGCAATGAAACCTTTTCGCAGCTGCTGCATCTTCCTCTTTCCCTGACCGGATCCGCGCCGATCGGCGCCCAGATCACGCGGCTGAGACAATTCGAAAGTGTTCGGGACGTCTTTACGGGATCACTGGCCAACGCTCTGATCGACCTCCCCTTTTCGATCATTTTCATTGCTGCTCTTTACGTTGTGGGGGGACCGATCGCGGTTTTGCCCGGCGTTCTTCTGCTGGCGTATTGCGGGATCGCCGCGATCGCCATCCCCCTCACAAAGCGCGCCATCAGCACATCCGGTGAAGCGAAGTCCAAATTGCAAAACCTGACGATCGAAACCCTGTCGCAGCAAAGGACCATTCGCGACCTGTCGGCCGAAGGCATCTGGATCGAACGCTACAGAAACCTGTGTGCCGACTTTGTCGTCAAGAATATGAAAACCCGGCAATTGGGGCAAACGCTGCAGGCGATATCCCAGATGATCATGACCATCTGCGGCGTGGCCGTTCTCGGCCTTGGCACGATCCAGGTGCTGGAAGGCGATATGACGCACGGCGCGCTCATCGCCGTCATGGCGCTTGCCTGGCGCGTCCTGAACCCGATGAACCAGGCCTTTTTGAGCCTGACACGTGTCGGCCAGGTCCAGCAGACCATGCAGCAGATCAATGCGCTCATGCGTATGCCGGTCGAGCGCGAACCCGGCGAACTGCCGAGCGTCTACCGGAAATTCGACGGCAATCTGACGTTGAAATCAATTGTGCTGCGGTATCCCGGCCGTCAGGAACCGGCACTGCGCGGTGTGGATCTGTCAATCAAAAAAGGTGAAGTCATCGCAATCACCGGCCCCAGCGGATCGGGCAAATCGGCCATTATTCAGGTTTTGCTGGGCCTTTACCGGCCGCAGGGCGGCGCCGTTCTGGCAGACGGACTGGATGTCCGGCAACTCAACTCCGGTGAATGGCGCCACGCCGTTGGATATGCTCCGGAAACGCCCGACTTTTTCTATGGAACGATCGCCCAGAACTTAAGGTTGGCGGATCCGCAGGCGACGGATGAAGATCTGAAGCAGGCAGCAAATGAGGCCGGCCTTCTCAAAAACATGGACATGTTGCCGGACGGACTTGAGACCCGGCTGACCGGAACACTGCTGAAACGCCTGCCGGACACAGTCAAACAACGGATCATTCTTGCCCGGGCGTTCATCAAAAAAGATGCAATCTACATGCTGGACAATCCGGGAAGTAATCTGGACTTTGCCGGGGATCAGTATCTGATGACCAAAATCAAGTCGCTGAAAGGCAAGTCGACGATCATTCTGGTAACACAGAGGCCCAGTCATATGCGCCTGGCGGACCGGGTGATCTACATGAGCGGCGGCCAGATCGCCCTTCAGGGTCCGCCGGAAGAGATTGTCCCGAAAATCATGAGTGCGGCCTGACTGCGGTCGAAAGCCCCCGCCTACCCGATATTTTGCCGGTTTACGTCAAATTTATCCTTACCGGCTATCGTCCCTTTCCAAATGCCTGCGTTAGGAGTTGTCTGTGTCACCCAACACCGATAAGCGGAATACATCCTCCGTCTATCGACGTCTCGGCTTGCCGCTTGAGCTTGAGAACGGCGCTCCTCCGCGTGTGCACTCGCGCATCCTTTATGTGCTGTCAGGGCTGATCATCGCCATGCTGGTCTGGGCCAGCGTCGGGGAAATTCGCGAAGTGGCTGCGACGTCAGGGGAGATTGCTCCGGCCGGGTCCGTCAGGGCGATTGAGCATCTGGAAGGTGGCACCATCGCCCAGATCCTGGCGAAAGAGGGCGACTTCGTCGAGATCGGCACCCCCCTCGCCCGCCTGCATGAAGTCAATTCCGCCAGCGAGCTGGGGCGCCTGGAAAGCCGCCTTGCATGGCTGGAAGCCGAAGAGAACAGGCTTGTCGCGCAGTCGGACGGCGCGGCAAATCCGAACCGGTATGAAGGCCAGAATGCCACTCAATTGAGCAAGCAGCAGCTCGCCGCCTATGCCGCCAGTATCCGCGCCAGAAACAGGGAGACGGAAGCTCTGTCGGCACGCGTGGCACAAAAGAGAGCCGAAATAGACAGCATCACCACCGAATTGTCGCTTCAGGACGAGCAGATCGGCCTGGAAAAAGAGAAATACGAAATCCAGTCCGGGCTCCTCCAGGAGGGTTACACGTCGCGGCGGCGGTATCTGGAGGCAAAATCCGAATATCAAAAATCGCTTCTGGCCAAAGCGAGCCTCGAGGGCCGATTGGCCCAGGCACGGGAGACTCTGGCCGAAGCCGTCGCCGGCCTCGCCCGTGCTGAAGCTGAAGATTATCGGGAAATCGCAACCGAGAGATCGAAAATCGCACAGGAGCGGGAGGAACTGATCCAGCAGCTGACCAAGTTCAAAGACCGGTTCGAACGGCTCTATGTCCGCGCACCCGTCAGCGGCTATGTCAAGCACATGGCCCAGTCCGGTCCCGGTGAAGTGGTTCAGCCGGGCGACCTGATTGCCGAGATCGTGCCGACCGGACAGGAACTGGTTGCGGAGGTCAGAGTGCGACCGAACGATATTGGTCATGTGAAGGTGGGCGACACCGCCGATGTCGTCATAACCAGCTACGACATCAACCTTCAGGGAACCGTTCCGGGGACAGTCCGCACCCTGTCCGCCTCCAGTTTCAAGGACGATCAGGGCCAGTCCTATTTCAAAGCGGTCATCGCACTGAGCGACACGGCTGTCGGCCAGGATGAAAACCGACGGCCGGTTCTGCCCGGCATGCTGGTGCAAGCCAATATCGTGACCGGATCCAAGTCCATCATGCGCTACATGATGAAGCCGATTGTCCGGTCACTGGACACCGCGTTCGCGGAACGTTAGCGCGACCCGCGCCTATTCTGTATCCGCTTGTCAGATCCAGACGGACGGGATGGCCGCCCTTTGGGACCGGTCAGCCGCCTGGTCAACTGACAGTTCGTGCTTGACGTCCCGAACAGCATCAAGAAACGCCGGTTGTTTGACAATGACATCCGCATAGGCCTGACCCAACACCTGTCCCGATGTGATATCAATCGGGTAATGCACGCCGGCTGTGACCCGTCCATATCCGATCTGGTGCGCGAGCTCCATCAGGGCATCTTTTTTGTCCGGAAAGACTTCGGACAACAAACGGGCGTAAACAATCGCCCTGATCGAATGGCCGCTGGGATAAGAAGCAACCGGACGGGCGTCGCCCACCGGCTCGACCTCATCGTTGACCTGGAACGGCCTGGGCAGATCAAAAGCATTCTTGATCTCGTCGTAGTCTGCGCGGACTTCATCGATGGCATGATCGATGACATGCTTCAACCCGGCTGCGTCAATCGAAAAAAGCGCTTCGCCAAGAATCGGCGCGAACCGGTCGACATCCAGAACCTGCTCCACAAATGCCACCTGCTCCGGCGTCCGTGTCTTTTGGAGCCAGAGAACCGTTGCCATTTCCTGCTCGAACGCCTCTGATCCGATTTCCGGCGGCGGTGCGATCAGTTCGAAGCCATTCACGCTGCCGGAGGGCAGATATGATGGAACATCGAGAGTGTCAGCGTAAAGCGGCGCTGCGCCGGCGAAGGCCAGCGGCAATGAAACAGCCATGACTTGAAGCGTCTGTCTGACCATCTTACAGAATTCCTTCCTTTTGCTGCCGTACGGAACGCTCCTGTCCAAGACGTCGGTTCCGCGCGTCCTGACGATCGATTGATTTTTCAATCGTACCGTCAGAGATGGGGAGAATTCCGCTGGAACCAAATGAACAATCGGCAATGCTTGTCTCAAAACAAATAAGGCCCGCCGGGTTATGACGGGCTTTTGCAAAATATGTTCAATATGTTTGAGCATAATCCTGTCGTTTGAACGACAGGATTATGCTCTTACAGCGGCATCTCGCCGGAAAGGCATAGCAAGAAAAGTCCTAGAGCGAGTTGTGATTAGATTGATGCATTTGACCGAGGCCATTTTGGTCGCTGACAAGACGGTTTGCGTACCGTGGTGCTACCCCACCAAAAGCGCAAACCAACGCGGTCAGGGGGCAAAATGGCCCGGCCCATTCACCATTGATTTGCAATAGTTCCTTCCTCTCAGGGGTGGGGAAAATCGGCCCATCGGACATCGTTGTGCCCCTTGCCCGATGCGCCGCATCGCGCGACGGGACGCGCCTTACCGAATGAACCGATTTTCCACCATCAAATGCATCAATCTAATCACAACTCGCTCTAGTCCTCTGACTCACTCATATTGATGGGTATAGTTTGCTGAGTTTGATGCGTGCTTGTTCGTTTGTGAACTGCCATTGCGCGATGCAGCGCTTATCGTTTCGTTGCGTCGTCCACGCTTTGACGTTACGGGCAAGGTCTTCTTTGCTGCCGATGCGTTCTTTCAGACACTGTCGCGACAACACGGACAATTCGGCTTCGGCCATGTTGAGCCAGGAGCCGTGTTTGGGTGTGTGGTTCCACTCGAATTTTTCAGCGATGCGCCTTGCCTTGGCCGGTTCAAAGGTCGCGTAAAGTGATGCTTGGCTGTGTGTATTCAAGTTGTCCTGGACCAGCACGATTTTGTCTGCATCTGCAAAATGCCGGTCGGCAAGCTCTTCAAGGAAGTGAGCGTAGTCCGTTTTGCCACGATGGTCGGTGACCTTGATGTGCCGCATGCCTTCAAGCGGAGCAAAAGCCATGAATAGATTGGCCATACCTGCACGCTTGTATTCATAGTCATGCCGAGCAACGCGCCCCGGCGTCATGGGGATCGCTAGACGCGTGGCGCTGACCAACTGTTTGGCCGCTTCATCCAGACAAACCAGCGGACGTTTCGGATCACGTGGGCGCTGATAAACCGCCAGCACGTTCTCCATGGCGGCGACGAAGGCCGCGTTCTGCTCGGGTGGGATTACCCAATACCGACTTCGGTGAGGCTTAAGTTCGTTTTTTTAAGCGCGCGCGCAACAGTGTTGAAGTGGGCTGCCTCGACAATGTTCAACTCAACGACCTTGTCGGCCAGAAGCCGAATGGTCCAGCGCGCATAGCCCTGTGGCGGCTGCGAGCACGCAAGGGCAATCAGCCTGGCTTCGGCTTCGCCATCGAAGATGCGCTTGATGGCAGGATGGGCGCGCTGTTTGCGGGCGAACACCGCATCCATCCCTTCCATCACAAACGTCTCGCGCACCCGGGCGACTGTCGAGCCAGAGGTCTCGAGGCTTTGACAAATCCTGCGGTCCGTCCAACCCTCGCCATGAGGCCCCTTGTCGGCCTTCAGAAGAATGCGCGCCTTGCAGTTCGCACGGGCAGCCAGTGTCCCTTTCCTGATCATCGACAAAAGCGCCTTGCGCTCGTCCAACGTCAGTTCAACAACATATTTGATATTGGCCAAAACCTGCCTCCTCTTCGCACGAATCGGAAAACAAGGAACCAGCCCTCGATGAAAAGCGCAACATATCAATTTGATTGATGCAGAAAACTAGGCTCAGGACCTATTAATTTCATGCAATTCTGTTTTGAAAGAAGTATTCGAATGGAGAGAACCGGGGAGAAGCAAAGGTTGGATACCTTTGCGAGCCCTGGTTCCCTTCAGGCGGACACGTCTTTCAAAACCCGAAGGGCGAGGCAGATTTTGTTCCTGACTGCGCCCACAAAGACTTGAAAACCGGATGGTTTCCTGCGCCTTTCCGCCTTGTCAAAAACAAAATCTGCTCTCGCAGAATGGATGAAATTAATAGGTCCTGAGCCTAGGCGGCGCTGGCGTCATTCATATGCGCGCGCACTTTGACAAATCGCAGGGTCCGTTCCGCATCCTCGCTTTTCAGCTCCACAAAATCCTTGCCCCACTTATCGGCCATGGACTGGGGCAGATTGAGACGTTTGCAGCGGGCGGCACACATTGCCGCGTATCCCTCGGGACGGACGCCCAACCCGCGACACAGAACGGCAATGCCCTCGGACTCGAATTTGAACATGACGTTCTTGACGTATTTTTCTTCGAGGTCGGCCAGTTTCGCAAAAATGAAGGCAAGATCCATGAACCATTCTTCGGCGCAATACTCGGTGACGATGTCATCGACGGTCTTTTCACCTTTTGAGATCTGCTGCAGCACGATTTTGCTGTTCAGACGCTGCTTGCGTTGCTCAAGGCGGTCGTCTTCGGCGACCTGATCCGCTTTGTCGAGAAGTTCGGTCGCGGCCTGTTCGTCAACTTCAGCCAGCTTTTTGAGTTTTTCCTGCCGGTCTTTCGGCAGCAGGGTCACGAGCTTGTCGAAGACTTCACGCGTCAGGTCTTTGCGGTCGGCCATTGAATCGCGGATGATTTCGTCGTCGCTGGCGAGTTTCACAAGGAACCGCGCACCCCATGTCGACAGCTCCGCGCCGGAGTTTGAGGCCACTGAGCGCCGAACCGGCTGCTCACCGCGTTCCAGCAGAACATCGGTCACCACCCCTTCAAGCTGATCTCGCTTCGAGATCGCAAGGAGATGATCCTGACCCTTGATCTTCGCCAACCGCAATAGATCGTCCGTCGTCAAAACCGGCGAGTGTTGCAGCACCGGCGATGCCACTTCCCCGTCATCGTCTGCCAGTTTGAGGACAAGCTCTCTCGGCGTCTGTTTGATTGGGGCAACTTTGCCGGCAATATCGGCGCGATCGGGCAGTTCGGACTGATCCAGCAATTTGATCAGGACTTCGCCAAACAGCGACAATTCCCGATCGGAATGGTTTTCCGAATCCTGAACAAACAGATCCGCCACTTGCCCCATCAGATCGCGGCGTTTTTCACTGGAATTTTCCTGTGCCAGTTCCACCAGATTAGACAGCATTTCAGGCCCCTTGGATAAACTTTAGGACAGTTTGCCTGAAATTATTTAAACCTTCTCTAAGATGAAGAGACGATGGTTCTATGGTTAAACAATTGTTTTTCGGATTGAAAAGAACGAATCTCTTACTGAAACACTGGCATATTTGCCGGTATTCTCGGATTTTATCGCCTGCAGGTCTTTGTCCGCACGCAAATTCGGAAATGAATGGCCCGAATGAGGAAAATTTACTGTGGCTTGCCCGCCGCCGAAACAAACGAAGGAGACATTTCTCCCATGTTCAGCAGCACCTGCAGCCGATCCTTGTCCTCAGCCAGATCAGCGATCGTATATTGATCCAGAACGGCAAAAAACGCCACCAGCGCCTCTTTCAGAACCCGATTGAATGTGCAGGAATTCAACAACGGGCACTCCTGCTTCGCTGCATCGAAGCACTCCGCAAGGTTAAAGTTTTCCTCGGCTGCACGGATCACTTCTCCGAGTAAAATGCGATCGGCGGCATGGGCAAGACGAATGCCGCCATTGCGACCCCGCAACGTTTCGACATAGCCATGATCGACCAGGATCTTCAGAACTTTGAAAAGATGTGTCTCCGAAATACCGTATGTCCGGGCAATTTCCGGAATCTTGCTGACCTCGTCAGACGGTCGTGCGGCACAGTACATAAGCGTACGAACCGCGTAGTTGGCTTGCTGCGTCAATCTCATAGGAATGTATTTAGCACAGTTTTCCTGAAAGCAATGCTCAAGTTACATATTATTTTCACCATCCTGAGCAAATAGACCGCCAGACATTCGATTTGCTTGCCGTTTCATACGCCTCTGTTTTTCTAATTATTAAGAGAGCGGCCTTAGGTCTTGGACTCATTAAATCGGATCCAGATTCGCGCTGAAGCGAGTTTAACGCCAGCCATGTAGTTTTCGGGATTTTTCTCGTATCTGGTCGCTACGGCTCTGAAGTGTTTGAGTTTGTTGAAGAACCGTTCAACCATATTCCGTAGTTTGTAGAGATATTTGGAGAAAGCTGGCCTACGGCGGCGATGAGGCATGCAGGGGATGTTTGGGAAAGCGTCCTGGCCAGTGATCAAGTTACGAATAGCATCGGCATCATAGGCCCGATCTGCCAAAACAATCGCTTTTGAGGGAAGACCGGATAAAAGCGACATGGCTTGATGACCATCGTAGGCTTGCCCTTCGCTCAAGCTCAGTTTGATCGGCAGACCGCAAGCATCTACCACAGCATGGATCTTACTGGTCAGGCCACCTCGGGAACGTCCCATGCAACCGGATCCCCTTTTTTGTTCCCATTAGCGCCATGCTGATGAACACGGACAGAGGAACTGTCAATCATCTGGATGTCGCCGTCATAAGCTGTTGAAACAGCTTGTAATATCCGGTCCCAGACACCAGCCTCACGCCAACGGACAAATCGATTGTAGCAGGTCTTATGCGAGCCGTAGCGTTCGGGAATATCCGCCCAGGGTGCCCCTGTGCGCCAACGCCACAAAATCCCGTTGATCACCCGCCGGTCATCAACGCGCTGAACACCTCTCATCTTGGTCGGTAAAAGCGGTTGGATCACTGACCACTCAAAATCACTCATATCAAAGCGCGCCATCAAAAACTCCTTTCGGAGCTTGAATCATTTAAGCACTGATTTGGCTACTCGTTTATGAGGGCGTAACCTAGGGTGTGGGCCGAGTGTTCAATCGAACAACGCAGCGGCTTGGAGATCGGAACAGTGCAGTCACTACACAACATAAAACCAGATCTGTGGCCGGTGGAAAAATTCGCGGCCTACCTGTCTGTTGCGTTCCTGACTTTCAATCTGGTTGAAATTGTGCGGCGAAATATTTCGGTGGATTGGGCCGGCTACGGAATACTCGTCGGCACCATTGTCTTCACCCTGGCGATCGGCCAGTACTATCGGATTTCGGGGAAAAGTGCCCGGATTGGGGCTGCGTTAACCACAACCGGCCTTATGCTTTTGCTATCGATGAACTTTTCAGTCCTAAATTATGTTTTACTGCCGACCGCCCACGCCCCGATCGATCAATTGCTTGTACAAATGGATGATATGGTAGGCTTTCACTGGCCCGATGCCATCGCCCTAGTCGTTGACTACCCTGTTCTGAACACGATCCTGAAATACGCTTATCTTTCAACCATGCCGCAATTGGCGGTGTTGCTGATTGTACTGGGACTATCCGGAAGGATTCATGACCTGCATGTTTTGCTTGCCTTCATCGCGATTACGGCAACGATCCTCATCACATTCTGGTACTTTTTCCCAAGTTTCGGCACTACAGTCATCTACTCCCTAGACGCCAATCTGGAAAGAACCTTCAGACCTGTAGTTGGATCCGCATACGGAAAGGAACTCATTTCCCTTTCTCAAAACGGCCCCCAACTTATTTCTCCAAAAGAAGTTAAAGGCCTTATAGCGTTCCCATCTTATCACGCCACGCTTGCGTTCATTGCGATGTATTGCGCACGCAATGTCCGCTGGCTTTTTCCCGTGTATCTAATTGTAAACCTTCTGATTTTACCGGCAACCGTACTGCATGGAGGTCATCATTTGGTCGATATACCTGCCGGTCTCTGCCTCTTTCTCCTGGGGGCATGGCTTGCAGAGAGGGCTGTTGATTCCCAACATTCGACGGAACAATATCCAACTTATCTACAGCCGGAACTCAACCGTTGATCCGCTGAATGTCTTCTGCGCGTTTTCACTATCCGACACCTGCGGCCGCAATCAGCGTGCGCGTATAGTCTTCCTGTGGATCGTCAAAAATAGCGTTCGTCTGCCCCTGTTCGACAATCGCACCCTGTTTCATCACCATCACCTCGTCCGACATCGCCCTGACCACGGCAAGATCGTGAGAGATGAACAGATAGGTCAGATCGTGGGCAGACTGAAGGCTTCGAAGAAGTTCGACAATCTGTTTTTGGATGGTCCGGTCAAGGGCCGATGTCGGCTCATCCAGTACAACCAGTTTCGGCTTAAGCACCATGGTTCGGGCAATGGCGATGCGCTGCCTTTGCCCGCCGGAAAATTCATGCGGATAACGGTTGCGCATGTTGGGGTCCAACGCAACTTCCTCAAGCGCCGCGCAGGCACGCCGGTCCCGCTCTTTGGCCGAAAGAGAAGGCTCATGCACCAAAAGGCCTTCAGTAATGATCTCGCCCACCGTCATGCGCGGACTGAGCGATCCGAACGGATCCTGGAAAATCAGCTGCATTTCGCGTCGCAGCGCCCTCAAGTCTGCACCTTCAACGCTTCTGAGATCCGAGCCCTCGAACCGGATCTGCCCAGTGCTTGGCAGCAACCTCAGGAGAGCCCGGCCCAGCGTCGATTTCCCGGAGCCGGACTCTCCGACCACGCCAAGCGTCTGGCCTTCGCGCAACGTGACATTCACCTGGTTGACGGCTCTCAGGATGTGCTTCCGGGTCAGGAATCCGCTGTCCAGCAGAAATTCGACATTCAGATTGCGGCCCTGCAGCAGAATGGGTTGCTTCATGTCAACGGGTGACTTTTCGCCCTCAGGTTCCGCATCAAGCAACATCTTTGTGTAAGGGTGACCGGGATTTTCAAAAATCTCAGATGTCACCCCTTCCTCGACCACATCGCCGGTCTTCATCACATAAACCCGGTCGGCAATCCGCCGGACAATACCAAGATCGTGCGTGATAAAGATAATGGCCATGCCAAGCCGTTTTTGCAGATCGGCCAGAAGATCCAGAATGTTCGCCTGTGTCGTGACATCAAGCGCCGTTGTCGGCTCGTCGGCAATCAGAACATCGGGATCGTTGGCCAGGGCCATCGCAATCATCACACGTTGACGTTGCCCGCCGGACATCTCATGCGGATAAGCTTTTATCCGCCGTTCAGGGTCCGGGATCTGAACCAGCTTCAGAAGCTCAAGCGCCTTGGTCTTGGCCTCGCGCCAGCTCACGCCGCTGTGCTGGACGATGGGTTCGGCGATCTGCCGCCCGATCGTATAAAGCGGGTCGAGCGACGTCATAGGCTCCTGAAAGATCATTGTGACCTTGCCGCCGCGAATGGTGTTCAGGGACTTCTGCGACATGCCGACCAGATTTTGGTCGCGGTACCGAGCCTCTCCCTCCGTTCGCCCATTGTCGGCCAAAAGACCCATGGCCGCCATCATGGTCTGGCTCTTGCCGGACCCCGATTCACCCACAACAGCCACGGTCTCTCCCCGCCGGACCTCTATGGAGACGCCTCTAACCGCTTCGACAGGTCCCTGGTTGGTATCGAACGTGACGAAGAGCTTGTCGATCGTCAGGACCGGTTTTTCATCTCTTTCCGTCATAGTCAGCGATCCTTCGGATCAAGCGCATCGCGGAGGCCGTCTCCGATGAAGTTGAGCGCAAAC
This sequence comes from Stappiaceae bacterium, assembly GCA_965275915.1. Taxonomy (GTDB): domain Bacteria; phylum Pseudomonadota; class Alphaproteobacteria; order Rhizobiales; family Stappiaceae; genus JBDWFY01. The sequence goes on along the minus strand of CBDHYI010000008.1, from coordinate 665,735 downwards.
AGGGTGGAAATCAGGAAAATCGCCGGGAATGTCAGCATCCAAGAGGCGCCCTGCAGATTGCGGGAGCCTTCGGAAATCAGGACACCCCAACTGGTCATCGGCTCCTGTACGCCAAGGCCCAGGAAAGACAGGAAACTCTCCAGCAGAATTACGCGCGGCACGAGGAGCGTCATATAGATGACCACCTGTCCCAACGTATTGGGAATGATATGGCGGCGCAGGACACCCATCCGGTCCACGCCCATTGCCTCGGCGGCCTGAACATACTCCTGCCTTTTCAGCATCAGGGTCTGCCCGCGTACGATCCTGGCCATATCGAGCCATTCCACAGCACCGACGGCGATAAACATCAGGACAAAATTGCGCCCGAAAAACACCACCAGCATGATGACGAAAAAGATGAAGGGCAGCGAATAGAGGATGTCGACGACGCGCATCATCAGGAGATCGATCCTGCCGCCGAGATATCCCGACGCAGCGCCGTAGAGAACGCCGATGGTGATCGCCACGAATGTCGCCAGCAATCCGATTGTCAGCGACACCCGCCCGGCAATCAGGGTTCGGGTCAGAAGGTCCCGTCCGTTGGCATCCGTGCCGAAGAAAAAGTACAGCCGATCGACATCCGCCGAAATGACGGCCGACTTTTTGTCCGGCGCCATATCCGAGATGGCCGCGTTCGTGAACAGGTCGATCCGGTCCAGATAGCGGGTAATGCGTGGATCGATGTCACGGCTGGAGGAGATTCTGGCACTGATTTTTCCGTTCTCGACGGCGACGCCGCTGATCTCCACCCGAGCACGGCTCAGCCCGCGTTCAAATGCCGGAACGATCTGTTCTTCCCGCGGATAGGCCGAGAGGCTTGCCGGCACCTTCACGTAATTTCGATAGACGGTATCGAAATTATGCGGCAGCACCCATGGTCCGACAACGCACGCCAGCGCAATAAGGCTGAGCAGTATCAATGAAGCGACCGCGGCCTTGTTTGCCATCAGCCGATCCCGGGCATCGTCCCAGAGCGACCGGCCCTTGACGGGGGAATCGGGCGCTTCCGGCTGTGAATTTAAAGTCGTTTCTGCCATGTCACCCTCCTCAGTCGTACCGGACGCGCGGGTCGAAAACGGCATAGAGGAGGTCGACCACAAGATTGAAGATGATAATAAAGCTGGCAATAACGATGACCGTTCCCATCACCAGCGTGTAATCGCGGTTTAAAGCGCCCTGGACGAAATAGCGGCCGATGCCCGGAATGCCGAATATCGTTTCGATGACAACGGACCCGGTCAGCAAGGCGGCCGCAGCCGGACCCAGATAGGACAGAACCGGCAAAATAGCCCCCCTGAGCGCATGCACAACCACCACGGAAAACCCCGAAAGGCCGTAAGCGCGGGCCGTGCGGACGTGATTGGACCGCAGCGCCTCGATCATCGAACCGCGCGTCAGGCGCGCCACAACGGCAATCTGCGGCAAGGCTAACGTCACAATAGGCAAAAGCTGGTTCTGCCAGGCGCCGCCGTTCCAGCCGCCAACCGGCAGCCAGCCAAGCCAGACACCGAAGAACAGAGTCAAAACCGGAGCGATCACGAAGTTCGGGATCGTTACGCCGGCGGTCGCGGCAACCATCACCGCATAATCGCTGCCCCTGTTCTGCCTGAGCGCCGCGATCACGCCGAATATCGTACCCACGCAGAGCGCCAGAAAAAGCGCCGACAGGCCGAGCTGAATGGAGATCGGCAGGCTTTGCGCAAACAGCTCGTTAATGGAAAAGTCGCGAAAATAGAAACTGGGGCCAAAATCACCCTGCGCGACGCTTTTCAGATAAAGCAGATACTGCTGCCAGAGAGGCTTATCCAGCTGATAGATCTTATTCAGATTTTCCATCACCTTGGCTTCAAGCGGCCGTTCAAGATCGAAGGGGCCGCCCGGCGCAATGCGAATGAGAAAGAACGAGATCGTGACGATCAGAAACAGCGTCGGTATCGCGCTGAGCAGTCTGCCCAGAACATAACGCAGCATATTCGCGTCTCCCCGAAAATACTCGGGCCACTCAACGTGAAATTACCTTCGGGGAACTCCCATTCCACACGCCCCCATCAGCTGAGCGGCCCTCTCCTTGTGCCCGATTGTTACGGATTGGCTATGGTTGCCAACGCTTCGCAACGGCTCGCGCGCTTACGCAGGCAGCGTTGGGCGAACCGTAGAGTTCGTCCAACGCGCGCCGCGTTTTGATGAGAGAAAAGCTACTGCGCAATGCTCATATAGCGTGTGGGATGCACATTCTGCAGATTGTCTTCCCAACCGGACAACTTGTCCGACACCATGCTCATGGACCCATAGTAGAGCATCGGAATAAAGGGCAGATCGCGCATGAAAATGGTCTCTGCCTGCTTCAGAAGATCCGCCCGCTTTTCAAGGTCAACCTCGGCTGCGGCCTGATCCATCAGACTGTCATATTCAGGGTTGTTGTAGTTGGCATAGTTGAACCCGTCATTGTCGGACTCGACCATGAACAGGAAATTCTGCGGATCCGAATAGTCACCGATCCAGCCTGCCCGGGCGATGTCAAAATCCTGCTTGTCGCGCAGCATCGCATAGTGGGTTTTGGTGTCGGTGTTTTCGAGGGTGATTTCAACTCCAAGCGGTTTCCACATATCGGCAATTGCGACCGCCGTATTCTTGTGGTTCTCGGATGTGTTGTAATTGATCTTCAGTCTAAGCGGATTGTCGGGACCGTAACCGGCAGCCTTGAGAAGTTCCGCGGCTTTTTCCTCCCGGTCAATCGGAGACATGTCCTTATAGTCGGCATAGGCGGGATCGCCATAGTTGCCGATGCCCGGCGGAACAAAGGAATAGCCCGCAACCATCGTGCCGCCCCAGATGTCTTCAGCGATAAATTCGCGATCGATCGACATCGAAAGAGCCTGACGAACCTCCGGTTTTGCCAGCGACTCGTCATTGTGGTTCAGGGCATAATAGTAGGTGCCCAGATAAGGCGCGACGCGGAACTGCTCGCCGAGATTCTCGCGCATGAACTTGATCTGTTCGGTCGGCGCGTCGTTGTTGGAATGAAGTTCCCCGGCCTGGAAGCGCCGCAGAGCCGCGCCGCGATCTTCGGTCGGATAGAACATCACCGTGTCGATCTGCACATTGGCGGCATCGTGGAAGTTCGGGTTCTTGACCGCCTTGACATGGCTGTTGGGCACAAACTCCTGCAGTACATAGGCGCCGTTTGTCACAATGTTTTCCGGCTTCACAAAGTCCGAGCCATGCGCCTCGACTGACGCGGGATGGACCGGCAGGCCGGTCTGGTGGGTCAGAAGATCCAGGAAGTAGGGCGTGGGCGATTCCAGTGTGATTTCAAGCGTCAGATCGTCAACCGCCTTCACGGCCAGCTCTTCCGGCTTCATCTCACCCTTGTTGACTTGTTGCGCGTTTTTGACTGGATAAAGAATGTTTGCGTATTTCGCGCCCGTTTCGGGGTTCATAATTCTCTGCAGCGAATAAACAAAGTCGCCGGCGGTGACCGGATCACCGTTCGACCATTTGGCATTGTCGCGCAGCTTGAACGTATAAACCGTGCCGTCGTCGGAAATGCTCCAGCTTTCGGCAACGCCGGGAACCGTTTCGCCCTTGGCGTTGAATGCTGTCAGGCCTTCATAAAGATCGCGCAGAATATGCGATTCATAGACTGTTGACGTCTTGTGCTGATCAAGCGTTTCCGGATCGGCTGTATTGCCGCGATGATAGACGACCTCTGCACTGGCCGTCAGCGATGTTGCCGCAACCAGAGCTGCCGCAAACAGGCTTGTTCGAATGGATGATAAAAGCATAGATTTTCTCTCTTCCCCTCCCGTGGTTATGTGCCTCTCAACGTGAGATCCTGCGGTGATCAAGGAAGAATTCCATAATTCATTCGACAATTTCAATGCCGTCGATGCGATATCTTTTTCCTATTTTTCAGCAAAAACCGGTAAATCCTTCCCAACGGGTGAAACCAAAGCATAAAGCCACACAAAATAATGAATAAAAATCAAAATAATTACTCCTGCACATTTGAAACATGAAATACGATATCGAGGGTCTGGGATTGGGTTTGAAAGAATTTAGCGACAACAAGGGAAAGCAACTCTTTATAGTTAAAATTATTGCAAAACTTTCCATACCATTACTTGCACATCGAAAATCAGTTTCGGAGTTACTCATCCAAGGCACGTCTCAAATATTGGTAAAATACGTTTCAAATGTTATTTTAAATGCCAGATAGTTGCCGATTTCGCGATTTATCGTCCCATAAACAAAAAACCGGAATAATTTTCACTTTATGCAGAAAAAATCGGAATAACGCGTTTGCATTCCGCCCTTGGGAAAGACATTCGCCGCCGGAGGATGTTGATCGGCGCCGACAAAAGCCTTCAAACGGCAAACCGGCCGGGCCCGCGCGGCCCAACCGGTTTTGCAATATGGTCTACTTTACGATCAGAACAGATCCGCCTTTGGAACACACCACACCCTAGCGGCAGAACTTATAGGCTCCGCTGTAGCTCAGGAAGTATCCGGTATTTGGATCGAAAGAGCGGTATCTGGCGGAACAGTACGCGTACCAGGCAGGCGTCCAGGGTTCAGGGCGACCGTAATAGGGCTGAGGGCGGGGCTCAGGATAATAGCGGGGTCCGGACAAGGCGGAGCCAAGAACAACACCCGCACCAAAACCAATGACACCGGGCACCCAATGTTCGTGTTTCCAACCGCCTGCGTGGGCACCGGAGGCCGCAATCGTATTGGTCAACGTCGCGCCGGCAATCACAAGGCTGAGGACAGCGGCAAGCTTCGACAAACGCTTTGAGGCCGATTTTCCAGTCGTTGCTGACACTTTCATGCTCCCATTTCAATTCGGTTTCAAGTGACACCGGATCGTGATCGACCGGCTTCGTATTTGTCTGACGCCGGGAGTACGGGAAAGGTTCAACAAAAAGTGCGTTTCAGCTGTCAAATTCGAATAGCTTATTGAATTTATTTAGTTTTTTAACGGAAAAATATGACAGCACTGACGAAAACGTCCGTAAAAAACCTTGGCCGAAGAACACCGGGCCCGCGCACGGGACGCACTGTTTACTCCGCACACGAACCGGCGGCCTGGCGCTTTTGCCGCGCCAATGACCGGTATTCATCACAACGGAATCCACACAAACTGGAGGAGATCTCGGGTCTCACGTGAGAGCAGTAGGCAGCGCCTCTAACGGCCGTTGGTCTTCCGCCAGGACGCGAAATTTTCAAGAGTACGTTCGTCAGTCGGAGGGTAGAGCCCGAAAATAGGCCTGCCTTTCAGGACCTCTTCAGTGACAAAATCCTCAAAGACTGTCATCTCTTTCGCTTCGTCCGCTATCTCTTCGGCCAGATAAGCAGGAACCACGATGACACCCTCGTCATCTCCCAGAATCAGATCGCCGGGAAATACCGGGGCATCGCCGCAACCGATCGGGACGTTGATATCAATTGCCTGATGATGGGTGAGGTTTGTCGGCGCCGACGGCCGGTTGTGATAGGCAGGAATATCCAGTCCGGCGATAACTGGAGCGTCTCGAAAGCCGCCGTCGGTAACAATACCTGCAGCGCCCCGTACCATGAGCCGCGAGATCAAAATGCTGCCGGCCGATGCCGCGCGCGCGTCCTTCCGGCTGTCGATCACCATCACATACCCCTCGGGACATTGTTCGACCGCTGCCCGTTGCGGATGAGAACGATCGCGAAAGACCTCAATCCCGTTCAGATCCTCGCGCGCCGGCATGTAACGCAGCGTGTAGGCGAGTCCGACCATGGTGCGTCCTCTTGACTTTAGAGGTGTCACATCCTGTATGAACTGATTGCGCAGCCCCCGCTTGAACAGTGCTGTGGACACGGTTGCGGTCGAGACGTTCGACAGTTCCCCTTGCAAACGTTTCAGAGCGTCTCCGGTTATCATTGATTGCCTTTCCTTTTGTTGATTGCCTGCTGAAGTCACTGCCCCATTGAGGCCGGCTATGGATCGAGTCGGATGTCACAGTTGCTGCTGACGCCTTGAAACAGCACCGTGCGTTCAGGCATGGTTCTGTTTCCCGAATTCGCTGCACGGCCCCAGCGCGCACTGACGCGTTCGAATCTTGATTTGTAAAAAATTTGTTAATTTGTAAAATATGTGATGTCAATGACCTATTTGTTGTCTGGCTGGTTTTGAGGCATAGTCGCCCTGCTGGAGGACATAGATATGCTGACAGGTGAAAGCTCCGACACGACTGTGAGGTTCAAGGGCGCGTTGAATGACCGCGTCTACGACTACATCGTCAGTCAAATCGTGGTCGGCGCTTTCGCACTGAACACCAAGCTGCCGACGGAGATGCAACTTGCTGAAAAGCTGACCGTTTCCAGGCCCGTGGTTCGACAAGCGCTTAGAAGACTAAAGGACGACGGGCTTGTCGTCTCGAGGCAAGGGGCGGGAACCTTTGTCGTTCGGAGACCGGCGCATCAGGTTTTCAGTTTCGCCGATGTCGGCAGCGTGGCCGGTGTTGGCAGCGTGGCCGATATTCAGAAGTGTTTCGTGTTCCGCCTCGCTGTAGAAAGCGAAGCCGCTGCAATCGCCGCGGTCGATCACGACAAGGCATCCCTTGCTCATCTGGCTCAAACGTTGAAGGACCTTGACCGGGCGTTGAAAAGCGGTACCGGTGGCATCGACGAAGACATCGCTTTTCATCAGGCTGTCGCAACAGCGACAGACAATCGTTTCTTTTTGTCCACAATGGCGGCGATTACCAGCCAAATCCGGATTGGGATTGGTCTCAACCGGAGCTTGACCTTGGAACAGCCGCCCTCCAGACGGATAGCTGTGCAAGAGGAACATGCAGCGATTTACGATGCGATCGCCGCACGCAACAGCACTGAAGCAAGGCGATTGATGCGTCTGCATTTGGAGAACGCCCGGCTGAGGATTTTTGAAGGCGGGGAATACTGATATTCGATCGGCCGGCCCCGTTTTGCCGTGCAACCAAACACGCTTTAGTGGGTCTCACCCTTGAAAACCCGATCTCTGGAATTTGTAACATGGGTCCTCATCGCACGGCGTGCCTTGGTGGGGTTGCCGGCGGTTATGGCATCCAAAATGGCCTGATGCTCACCGACCAAAGTCTTTCGCCTCACTTCAAGCGGAGTTGCGGTGAGCTGTCGTGAGATATCGATCGCCAGGTGGACACGGCTCTTGATCGACTGAAACGCATTTACGAAGAAGATGTTATGGGTGGCTTCGGCAATTGCCAAATGAAATTGAAAGTCATCGCTGATGCCGCCGCGCTTGTTATCCTTCAGCGCGGCACTGAAAGAGGCCAGCGCTGATCTCAGGACGGCAAGATCGTTTTCATTGTGATGCAGTGCGGCGAAATACGCACACTCGCCTTCAAGCGATATACGGAAATCGTAACAGGCTTCGATTTCAGCCATACTCGCCACGTCATCCGACAGGGGCGTTGCTGCACCGGCCCGGCGCATTACGTAGCTGCCGGACCCCTGTCGGGATGCCACAATTCCCTGGGCTCTCAGGCGCGCGAGCACCTCTCGAATGACCGGCCTGGATGCCCCGAAGCGCTCGCAAAGTTTCAATTCTGTCGGAAGCCGAGAGCCCACCGGAAAGCCGCCGTCTATGACGCCATTCAAGAGTGCCTCATACACGGTGTCGGTCAGCGTACCACTTTTTGCCATAACTCCAGCTCCATACGATCAAATCCAGACCAACCACTGGCCTCAAACGCGCTGTCTATCTAACCGACTTTTTTCAAAATGATAATATTTGTAAGACAATTTATCAATTGTTTCAACAAATATGTTTTATGATTTTAATATAATTATTTGATATATTTGAATAAAAATATTGTAGAGCTTCAAATATGTAAAAAAATTGTAAAAAATTTTTTTATTTTTGATTGACAAATTTTTACACGCTCCTTAGCGTCCAGCCTCAGGATTGGAAAAGACGCTTCGGGCCCAATGCCTTGCCCAAACAGAGGCCGCAAATCACCGCTGGCCTTTCAGGCGAACCGCGCGGCAAAGGTCCAGGAAGTGTAAGCACGGTTGTGTTTCTGCAGCCGCAAACACCGGAAGCTTCAGTCAGGCGGCAAATACGCCGGATCACTCAGGCAAAGGGAAGTCTGAACAGAGACTGTCGTGGACAACAGGGAGGAAACCATGTCCAAATGTACGCTCAAATCAACGGTCGCTGCTGCTGCGCTGGCAATAGCTGCGACCACCGCCGCACACGCGGAAGAGTTTGTTCTGTCGTCCGGATCCCAGGGGGGCTCATGGTACCCGCTGGCTGGTGCCATCAAGTCGATTGCGGAGCAGATGGACTCTGATCTTTCGATCACCGTGACGCCGGGTGCGGGCGTGGCGAATGTCGTTGGGGTTGCAGCGGGCAAATTTCCCATCGCCTTCGCAAATACAATCTCCACAGTTGACGCTCTGGCCGGCAGGCCTCCTTTCCGTCAGAAGGCTGAAAATGTCTGCAACCTGGGCACCCTTTACCCGCAGTGGTTTCAGATTGTTGCGCGTGACGACGCCAACGTGACTTCAGTTTCCGATTTCAAGGGCAAGCGCCTGACCACACAGCAAAACGGCAATACCGGCGAGTTTTTGACGCGAAGCCTCCTGGACGCCGTCGGCCTGAGCTACGAGGACATGGCGAATGTCTCACATGTGTCCTACTCCGACTCCGTCAACCAGATGAAGGATGGGCACGCCGACATCTTCACACTCGGAACGGCTCTGCCGGCCGGCGCGGTCATGGACGTGGCGACAAGCCGCGATATCGAAATAGTGCCGATTACCGAAGAGATCTTCACCTTTTTCAAATCACAAAATGCTGCATTTATCAGACGAACAATCCCGGCTGACAGCTATCCGAACCTGAGTGGTGAAGCAGACGCCATCACTTACGGCACACATCTTATTGCCGCATGTGATTACAACAGCGACGTCGTGAAAACCATTCTGACCGCCATTACTGACAATCTTGAAGCCCTTTCTGCTGTCAACAAGAGTATGGCAACTCTGTCGATTGAAGACATGTCCGCGGATATTGGCGTGCCGTTGCACCCGGCCGCCGCTGAATTCTACAAGCAACGCGACGCCGATTAGAAACAGGCTGAACTCCGGCCCCGTCCCCCTTTCCCCGAGCGACGGGGCCGGCGTCAGCCATGCGGCACAATTCACGTATATAAAGGTTTCGGGTTGACCGCCGACGTCGGCAGGCAGCCGATGTTAGCGAGAATGCGACACAACTGGGCCAACACCATCCGGCTGGTAATCAAGACGCTTCTGCTCGTCTTGGCAATCAGCCATCTCTATTTCGCCTTGGCGGGATATCCAGGTCCCTATCTTCTCAGGGGCTATCACGTCGGTATCGGGCTTGGCCTGATTTACCTGATAACGAACTGGCGCGGGCAAGCGGTCGACAAACCGTCTCTGTTGAATGCCTGCCTGGCCGGAGCTGTATTTTTCGCCGCGCTCTATCCGGCGATCAATCTGGATTACGTTCAGCAGCGCTTCATGTATGTCGATGACCTCACCCCATGGGATCTGGTCGTCGGCACGGGACTTGTGATGCTGGTTCTCGAAGGCACGAGGCGTACACTTGGACCTGCGCTTCCTCTGACCGCGATCGGTTTCATAGTCTTTGCGCTTACTGCAACCAGCACAAGCTATCCGCTGCTTATTGAACAGTTGTTTCTGACGACCGACGGGATTTTCGGCATTCCGGTCGCGGTTTCCGCCACTTTCATGGTCCTGTTCATTATCTTCGGCGCGATGGTCGAGCGCATGGGCGTCGGCAAGCTGTTTATGGATTTTGCGATCGCTCTCACAGGACAGCAGGCGGGCGGACCGGCCAAGGTGTCGTGTATCACCAGCGGACTGTTTGGTTCCGTTTCCGGATCGGCGGTTGCCAATGTGATGACGACGGGTGCTTTTTCAATCCCGCTGATGAAGCGTATCGGCTTCAAACCTTCCTTTGCCGCATCGGTCGAGGCTGTCAGTTCCACCGGAGGTCAAATCATGCCGCCGGTCATGGGCGCCGCCGCATTCGTCATGGCGGAATATCTCGGGGTCAGCTACTTGACGGTGGCCGGGCTCGCACTGATGCCGGCCATTCTTTACTACGTGGCCGTATTCGCCTCAATCCACTTCGAAGCCAAGCGGCTCGACATCGGAACGGTGCCCAAAGAGCAGCAGGTACCGCTCGCCAAGGTCCTGATCGACAGCGGGCATATGTTTGTTCCTCTGGCACTGATTGTCGGGGTGCTTTTTCTGGGCTATTCGGCGCCTTTTGCAGCCCTTTGCGGCATTGCTTCGGTGTTGCCGGCCGCGTTTCTGCGACGAACCACGCGCCACTATGTGACCCTCGAGAACACTTTGGGCGCGCTTGAAAGCGGTGCCCGCAACGCTCTGCCGATTGCGGCGGCAACAGCCTGCGCCGGAATCGTGGTCGGCGCAATCAATGTGTCGGGCATTGGACTGACCTTCTCCAACTTTGTGATTTCCGCTGCCAACGACACGTTGGTGATCGCCCTGCTGCTGAGCATGGTCGCGGGCATCATTCTGGGCATGGGAATGCCGACGACCCCCGCTTACATCGTGCAGGTCGCGCTGATGGTGCCGGCGCTGGTCACTCTGGGCGTGCGGGTCGAAGCCGCTCACCTGTTTGTGTTTTACTTCGCAATCCTGTCGGCAATCACGCCGCCAGTCGCCATGGCGGTTTATGCAGCAAATGCGCTGGCCGGTGCGAGCATCTGGGAAGCCAGCATCAAGGCGATCAAGCTCGGTGTGACGGGTTTCATCATTCCATTTCTGTTCGTCTACGAGCCCGCCATACTGCTGCAAGGTGATCCATTGTATGTCGCCTTTGTTGTCGCCCAGGCCGTACTTGGGGTCATCGTCCTGGCGGCGGCCCTCCATGGCTACCTTCTTGCTCCCTTGATGCGTTGGCAGACAGCGCTGCTGCTGCTGGCAACATTCGGACTGATCTATCCGGACTGGCGCGTCTCCATCCCGGCACTTGCCGCAATCGCATTGGTCGTGGTGCGCCAGCGTGCGGTTGTGCTGGCTTCGCAGGGAACCGGTACAGGTTAGTTCGAACAGACCGACCGCCGAGGACCGACTGTTCTATGGCGGGCCGTTCGACCAATCCGCGGAATTGAAACAGCAACGGCAAATGGGATTGACAATGCCAAATATTCTCCTTGTTGGTGACATTCATCCTGACGGCCACCGCTTGCTCGACCGCAGACCGGAATACAAGCGCGTTTCCTTCGCGGACCCCAGGCCGGCCGATCTCCATCGGGTCATTGCCGATGCCGATGCAATTATCCTGCGAAAGCTCAATCTCGGCGCGGATACTCTCGACAAGGCCGCCAGGCTCAAGGTGGTTTCCCGCCATGGCGTCGGATGTGACAATATTGATGTTGACCGGCTGACGCGGCGCGGTGTGCCGGTGACAATCGTCGGTGATGCCAATTCCATATCAGTTGCAGAGCATGCAATAATGCTCCTGCTTGCAGCCGCTCGCCGGCTGCCGGCCTCCATGGCCCTGGCGCGCAGTGACGATACCCCTTCGGAACGGCAGAGCTTTCTGGCCGCGCGCGACGCAATCGGCACAATGGAGCTTTCCGGCAGAGCAGTAATGATTGTCGGGTTCGGCCGGATCGGCCGGCGCCTGGCAAAACTGGCTGACGCATTCGATATGAAAATCGTGATCGCCGATCCGTTCGTCGATCCAGAGCTGCCCCGATCGCTCGGATATCACCATCTCAGTCATTTTGAGGAAGCGCTGGGGATCGTTGATTGCATCGTATTGTGTTTACCGGCGGGGCCGAACGGGGCTCCCATGTTCGGCGCTTCACAATTTGCCCGAATGAAAGAAGGCTCAATCCTGGTCAATGTCGCGCGGGGCAGCCTGGTCGACGAGGATGCTTTGGCGAGCGTCGTTGCAAGCGGCCATCTTCTCGGTGCTGGAACGGATGTCTGGCAGTCTCTGCCTCCCGGTGCCGATCATCGATTGCTCGCTCAGCCCGGCGTGGTCGCAACGCCGCATTGCGCTGCTCACACCAATGCCTGCCTCAGCCGCATGGCCACAACCTCGGTCCAGAACGTTTTCGACTTTTTCGACGGGCAGCTGAAGCCCGAACTTTGCGTCAACCCCGAAACGCTCAGTTGTTCTGACTGACGAAACGTAAGAGATAAGAACACCATGGGAGGGTGCCATGTTACTGACCGCGGAGCAGATCGGAACGGTCATCAAACGTATTCTCAGTGCCGCCGGCGCAACGCAAATCGAAGCTGAACGTGTCGGCTTCAGGCTGGCAAATGCCAATCTGGTGGGGCACGATTCTCACGGCCTGATACGCGTATGCCAGTATGCCGACCAGCTTTGCGAGGGCACAATTCGGTCTGGCGTGGACCTTACCTCTGTTGCAAAATTCGGAGCTATTGAAATCTACGATGCCAACCTTGGATTTGGTCAGGTCGCCGCTGAAACGACAACCAGGATAGGTATCGACAAAGCCCGGCAACTGGGAGTGTCAGCTGTGGGCCTCAGAAACGTCTCCCATGTTGGCCGATTGGGGGATTGGGCAGAGTTGGCCGCCATGCATGGCGTCATCTCGTTTCACTTCGTCAATTCACCGGCCAAGCCGGGTGTCACCCCCTTTGGCGGTATCGAAAGGCGCATGGCCACAAACCCGCTTTGCATCGGCTATCCGGTTGAAGGATCGGATCCTCTCATCGTCGACATGACGACCTCCTCAGTCGCCGAGGGGAAACTCCGAGTCGCAAATGCTGCCGGAAAAGCCATACCGGAAGGCTGGATCGTGGACAAAGACGGCAATCCGACAACAAACCCGGGCGATTACTACAATGGCGGAGCATTGCTCACCATGGGCAGCCATAAGGGATACGGCCTCAGTCTTGCTATCGATCTTCTTGCCGGCGCGCTGACGTGCGGCAAAACTGTCGGACCCGATGAAACCGTCAATCGAAACAACCTGTTCTCGATTTTCATTGATGCAAGCGCTCCGGACATGCGGGATCAGGCCAACGAGATCGCAACATCCTATTTGGCTTGGATCAAGGATTGCACGCCCTGTAATCCGGACGCTCCGGTCCTGATACCGGGAGAACCCGAAGCACAGGAAAGAAGGAAACGAATGGAAAACGGCATTGAAGTTCCCGATGGTATCTGGAAACAGGTTGTTGCAACAGCGGCACGCTTCGGCGTGGAGAAAGCGAAGCTTATTTGATTGACCGGCGCACGCATTTGCTTGGAGGGCATATGTTTGTGGGTATCCCAAGCAGGAAGGAACGACAAAGCGATACGCAAAGCCGGGCGCTTACAGGGCGCCCCCATACATTGCCATCAGGAATGCTGCCAAAACGACAGCGTTATTCTTCCCGAAACCTCACCCGGGGCGACTTTTCCGGAAGAAGACCGGAGCGGAAGCGCTGAAGAACCACCTGCAGCAGGAGGCCGACGAGCAGCATGCGGATGAAGGAACTGCGGGTTGCCCATTCGGGCGGCAGGCGGTTGGTGAAGATTTCCGTGACCGACCAGATTGTCCAGATGCTGAGGGCACCCAGGATCGCTCCCCTGTTGTTGCCGGACCCGCCGGCCATCAGCATCACCCATACCAGGAAGGTGGTGAGCAGCGGATCGGTTGCCGTGGGCGAAAGGAAGCGGAAATAGTGTGCCGACAGTCCACCGGCAATGCCCATGACGGCGCAGCCGATCACAAAGGTCTGGACGCGGAATTTCTCGACATTCTTTCCCGCGGCCGATGCGGAACTTTCATTGTCGCGGATGGCGCGCAGACTGCGCCCCCAGGGACTGTCATAAAGACGGGACGTCGCCACGTAGACGAGCAGAACGATCAGCCAGACGAAGCCCAGAAAGGCAACGTCCGACATGCGTCCGGTGGTGAAATCCGCGAAGGGCCGCGGTATCCGGGAAATACCCAGGCTGCCGTTCGTAAGCCAGCTTTCATTCACGAAAACAAGGCGCAGGATCTCGGCGATACCGATGGATGCCATTGCAAGGTAATCGCTCTTTAGGCGAACGCAGATTCTGGCTACCGCCCAACCCGCCAACCCCGCAACAAGTGCCGCACCCACCAGGCCGATCGGAACCGGCATGGAAAATCCGCCCAGATGCCTTCCCGACGCCGCTGTCGCCAGGATTGCGGACGTATAAGCGCCAACGCCGTAAAACCCGGCGATTCCTGCATTAAACAGCCCGCCCATGCCCCACTGGACGTTCAGGGCAAGGCAAAGCAGCGCATAGATCCCGCCCAGGATCAACAGGCTCACCAGATAGAAAAACAGGCCGGTGAGTTCCACTACAGAAGCCTCCCCTTGAAGAGCCCCTGCGGGCGGAAGATCAGCAGGCCGACCATGATCACGAAGGCCACCGCTGTTTTGTAGGAGGGTGAAATCAGCGCGTCGTCGCCGATCCAGTGATAGGAGGACAGTTCTTCGGCCATGCCGATGATAAAGCCGCCGGCCATGGCCCCCATCGGCTTGCCGATCCCGCCCAGAACAGCAGCCGCGAACATGGGCAGAAGCAGATTCCAGCCAAGATTCGGATGCGCACTGGTGTTGAGCGCGGCGAAGGCGCCGGCGATAGCGGCCAGCGACGCGCCGATGATCCATGTCCAGCGAATGACCCTGGCCGTATCCAGCCCCGAGACTTCGGCAAGCTCCGGGTCATCCGCAACGGCTCGCATGGAGCGGCCGGTCCGGGTCGCGGTCAGGAAGTAATGCAGCAGGATTGCGATTACGGCCGTCGTCACGATCGCCTGCACATGCAGAACGGATACACGGAACATATCGAACAGGACCAAAGGCGGGCGGACGCCGGCGACCAGAACCTGATTTTCAGACCCCCACACCAGCTGGATCAGTGAGCGGAATACAAGCGCGATCCCGAAAGAGGATATCACGGTGTAGATCGTCGGAAGGTCCCTGAGCGGGCGATAGAAATACCGGTCGACAAACAGAGCCGCGAAAACCGCCAGCGCTATCCCGAAGGGAATAAGCAACAGCGGATTGACCGGCAGGAACAAAGCGGCCGCCAGAATCCCGTAAGTGCCCACTGTCATAAGGTCGCCATGGGCAAAATGCGCAAAGCGCAGGATGCCGAAAATCATCGAGATGCCAACGGCACCAAGTGCATAGATGCTGCCGATGGTGAGGGCCGGAAACAGGTAAAAATTGACGAATTCGGTCATCCGGCCGCGCCTCCGAGGAACAGGCGGCGCACATCATCGTCTGCAAGCAGATCCCTGCCGGTGCCACTGACATGGTTGCGGCCGTTCACCAGAATATGGCCGTGGTCGGCGATCTGCAGCGCCTGGCGGGCATTCTGCTCCACCATCAGGATGGTGATACCGGTTTTACGGATATCAAGCAGAAGATCGAAGATGCGTTCAAGATAAGCCGGCGAAAGACCCGCGGTCGGTTCATCCAGCAAAACCAATTTGGGCTCACTCATGAGCGCGCGTCCCATGGCAACCATTTGCCTCTGACCGCCCGACAGCTCGCCTGCGGGCTGTTTCAGCTTGCCTTTAAGATCAGGGAAAAGGGAAAGGACTTTTTCACGTGTCGCCTTGTGGTCGGCCGGTGGCGCTGCATACGTGCCGACATCGAGATTCTCGTCCACGGTCATGGAGGGAAACACATTCTTGTTCTGCGGAACTGCCGAGACGCCGAGCGGCACCAGAGCGGATGTTCTGCAGCCGGTCAATTCCCTGTCTCCCAGTCGGATGGACCCCGCGGCAACCGTTGTAAGCGCAAAGATCGTTTTCAGAAGCGTCGATTTGCCCGCGCCGTTCGGACCCAGAATGACGGCGATTTCGCCCGGTTCCACGCTCAGCGAAATGTCTTCGATGATCGGCGGACCGCCATATCCCGCCGTCAGCCCCGTGACGGAAAGCTGCTCCGTCATAGATGGGCCTCGTATTTACCACCGCCGAAATAGGCCTCGATCACCCGTTCGTCCTGCTTGACGTCCTCGACTGAACCTTCCGTCAGGAGCGCACCCTGCGCCATAACCAGCACGTGATCACACAGCCTGGAAACATAGTCGAGATCGTGTTCAATCAGGCAGAACGTGAGCTTACGCTCCTGATTCAGCATAAGGATCTTGTCGGCAAGCTTGGAAAGCAGCGTCCTGTTGATACCCGCACCGATCTCATCGAGGAGGATGATTTTGGGGTCCCGCATCAGGGCGCGGCCGAGTTCAAGCAGTTTCTTTTGCCCGCCGGAGAGGTTTCCGGCTTTTTCATCAGTCACATGCTCCAGTTCGAGCAGCCGAATGGTTTCCCGCGCGTTTTCGTAAATTGCACGCTCTTCCGACACATAGCGTCCGCGCCGGAAAACGACATTGAAGACATTTTCTCCATCCTGCGCCGGGGCGGACGCCATCAGATTCTCAAGCACCGAGAGCCTTGAGAACTCATGTGGGATCTGAAAAGTCCGTGCCAGTCCTGCCCGGGCGCGCTGATGGGGCTTCAGGCCGGTGACGTCCTGACCGTCGAACAGCACCCGACCCGAACTTGGGACAACCGCCCCGGCGATGACGTTAAACGCAGTTGTCTTGCCCGCACCGTTGGGCCCGATCAGACCGGTGATGCGGCCTGCGCCGATTTGGAAGCTCGCATGGTCGACTGCCCGCAAACCACCGAAATCGACGCAGATCTCATTCAGCTCAATCACACTGCAGCGGCTTATTCGACGATGCCGATCTGCTTGTAGCCGTCACCATCGACAACGAATTTGCCGATATAGCCGCCGACATCGCCGTTGTCGTCAAATTCAGCCGTTCCGCTGGCTCCGTCATAGTCAATGTCCTTGCCTTCCTTGATCAGGGCAACGGCCTTCTCCCATTCGCCGGGTCCGATCTTCTCACCCGGAGCCATCGCGACTTCGCGCAGGGCTTCCGCTATCTTTGCGCGATCGGTCGAACCGGCCTTTTCGATCGCAAGCAGTGCCAGGAAGGTCGCGTCGTAGGTCTGGTCGACAAATGCCTTATCGGCACCTTCGCCATATTCGGCATTGAAGGCATCATGCAATATTTTCTGAGCCGGGTTTTCGGCCGGAGAGGTCGGCGAGGAGAAGAAAGACGTCTTGAGCGCGTCCGCGCCGACATTCTCAATCAACAGGTCGTCCCGCAATCCGTCCGTTCCGATGAATTTGTCAAAAAGGCCGCCTTCGATTGACTGCCTGACGATCTTGCCGCCGCTGTCACCCGCATAAGCAATCACAACCAGCGCTTCCGCGTCCGCATTTGCAAGGCTTGCAAGCTCGGAGCGGTAGGAATCTTTTTTCTCCTCATGCTTGTTTTCTGCGACAATCTCGCCGCCGGCCTTCTTGTAGGCATCCATGAATGTCTGCCCGATGCCAACACCGTAATCGTTGTTAACGTAGGTGACCGCGACCTTGTTGATGCCCTCATCGAGCACCATCTTGGCGAGGATTTCACCCTGATAATTGTCGGACGGCACGATGCGGAAGACCAGTCCGTTATCCTGCAGATCGGTCATGGCCGGGGACGTCGCCGTCGGCGAGATCTGTGCAACACCCGCCGGGATGATCGCCGCTTCGGCAGCCGCTATCGTCGTGCCCGACATCAGCGAGCCCATGACAATGGGCACGTTCTCAATGTTGACCAGTTTCTGAGCCGCATCGACCGCGCCCTGCGCGGTGCCCGTCGTATCGCCGTAAACGGCAACCACTTCGCCGCCCAGCAGCCCCCCCTGGTCATTCACCTGTTTGACGGCAAGGTTCGTTGCATTCTGCAGCGGTGGAATGAAGTTGGCGATCGGTCCTGTGATGTCCATCAGAACGCCGATTTTGGTCTGTGCATGGGCCAGAGAACCCGTCCCCAGCATCAATGCGGCCGCGGCAAATATAGTCAACGTCTTCATGCTTCTTCCCCTCATCGCTTATTTATCGGTCCGATGGACCCGTTTGGTGTCTTCCTCAGTCGCGCAGAACCTCGGTTTCGAACCGCCCCGGCAAGCTGACTTCAAGCAGCTCAAGGTCGGTCGTTGCGCCCGTGTATCGCGTCGCCATACCGGGCGGGATAACGAAGGCATCTCCGGCGGACAGGCGGAATGGGTCTTTTCCTTCGCCCTCAAGTGTCATCTCGCCCGCCAGCACAAAGGTGAACAGAATATCGCAGTCGTGTCGTGTCCAGGGGGAACCATCCCCTGTTGCACGCGCCACCATAACAGATGCCACACCCTTGGTGTTGTCTGAAATTGTGGTATCGCGCACCCGAAAGCCCGGAATTCGGAACGGTTCGAAAACACCGTCTTTTGCCAGATTGTGAACGAATTTCTGGCCCTGCCACTCGCGATCGGGCCGCTCGACCGGAGTCGGCAACGTCATGGTGTGGTCAATTTCGGTAATGTGTTCCGCCGGCACGCCGATCTCGATCACCTCGATGCCATCCGCAGCGTGCATGACCCGATGGCGGATTTCCGGAGGCTGAATGAAACAGTCGCCCGCCGTCAGCCGGCGCATACCACCCTGATCCTCATAAAGAACATCGACCCAGCCCCGGACACAGAAGATCAGCTGGAATCCGACCTTGTGAAAGTGGACCATATCGGGAACCGGACCGTCCGGCACCCGGATATGCGAGGCGATCATCGCCCCTCCCAGGCGAGAGGGAACAAGGTCCCGGTATTCCATCCCGGCCCGTCCGATGACCCAGGGAGCCTGATCGGCCAGCCTGCGCACCACAAAGGCATGTTTCGTCTCAGGCAGGATCAGCGGCGGGTTGAGTTCGTCGATCTCAACTTTCGTGCCGCCCGGCGCGACAAGCCGGCGCTCGCCACCGGCGAATTCATCCGGGTTTTCCGTGAGTATCCGAAGGGTTCCGGGTCCATCCGGACTGCCCTTTTCAACCCGCGCCCTCAGGCCGTGGCCGGAAAACACCGCGATCTCGGGATTGTCCGCCGGATAAATCATATCGAGCCGCATCTTCAGGGTCTTGGTGAAGAACGGAAGATCCCCGGCGAGATCCTTTGTGGACAGTCGCACTTCCGCGCGGGTTTCCGTCATGCCAAATCCACCACTTTGTCGTCCCTACCGGCACCGGCCTGCCCGTTTGCGTCTTCATGGGCTGCCAGATAGGCGGCTTCTCCCTCAAAAACGAAACGCAATATGCGATCGGAAGCCGCAACCGCGTCGCGTCTGCGAAAGGCATCAAACAACCGTGCGTTTCCCTCGACGATGATCGGGTGGTTGACGGGGTCGGCAAATGTCATCACGCGAACCACCTGTATCTGTGTCATGTAGCGTTGCAGCGCTTTGCGGAGCGAAGAATTCGAGAGTGCCGTGATCCAGCCATTTCTGAAAATCTCGCAGGCACGGAACAGCCTTTCCCGATCTCCTTCTGCCATTGCACCGCGCGCTTCACTTAATGATGCTTCGAGCTCCGCGAGCTCTTGTTCCGTCAAGTCCTGGGTTGCCAGCGCCGCCGCTCTTGGCTCAAGCAGGCGGCGAAGGTCGAAAATTTCAAGGATCTCGACATGATCAAGCCGCGGCAGCACGAAGCCTCGCGTTGTCGGCTCGAGATAACCCTCGTGAGCCAGGCGCATCAAGGCATCCCGCGCCGGCATCCGGGACACACCGAACTCCGAAGCCACGGCTGTGTCTATCAAGCGCTCGCCGGGGCCTATTTCTCCCTTTTGGATGCGCCCCGTTAAAACATCGTGGATCTGAACGCTTGTGCTCGGCGCCGACGCCGAATTCGGGGAGGATTTCAAAACTGCTATTCGCTCCTCCCTCTCCCCGCCAAAATCGTGAAAATCCGTATACAGGAAAACCGAACGATGCGTTTTCGACTTGACGATAAACGACAGGATTCGGCTTGTGCCAAATCCTTTAAGCTTGAACTATCTCAAAAACTGTATACGAATATTTCCCTGCCGGTCAATACCGGCCGAGGGACCCAACAAACGATTTCGGGAGGAATCCATGGCTGACAGGAAGGATGGATATTTCCTTTATCACTCCATCGGCCAGTACCCCGAAAAAGAAGCCGACCTCAGCGCCGCCATGGCGGAGCTGGCGGCCGTTTGGAGCGCTCCGAATGACCGGCAGTGGTCTTACATGCTTGGAAAGCGCGCCGAATTTCTGGAATTGTGGCGCACCATCCTGGGAGCGCCGGAAGGATCGACCACGACCTGTGAAAACGTGACACAAGGCGTGCACATGCTCATGACCGCGCTGCCTCCCGGTCTGCTCAGAGGCCGCAAGGTTCTTGTCGCGGCAGATTGTTTTCCGTCGAACCATTTTCTGCTTTCAGGACTGCAGGAACGGCTCGGGTTCGATTTGCGGACGGTTCATCCGCGACAGGGAGCAAGCTGGGTTGCCGACCAAGACATGATTGCCGAATGGGACGGGGATGTCGCCCTAGCGCTGGTGACCTGGGTCAGTTCAACGACATCGCACAGGACCGATCTTGACGCCCTTACGGCCCACGGCCGGGCAATGGGCAGCCTGATTGGCGTGGACATCACACAGGCTTCGGGCCTCCTGCCCTACTCTGTGCACCGGCCTGAGGTCGACTTTACCGTTTCGACCAGCCTCAAATGGATGTGCGGAACGCCGGGGGCCGGCGTTTTATATGTCCGCCCGGAGCTTATTGGCGCATGCAAACCGGAACTGCGCGGCTGGTTCAGTCAGGAGACCCCCTTCAACTGGGATATTGAGACTTTCGCGTATGCCCCGGACATCCGCCGGTTCGATAACGGAACCCCTGCTGTTTTACCCGCAGCCGCAAGTGTGCCGGCCCTGCAATGGCATGCAAAAAAGGACATACATGATCTGCTGCATCACAACAGGCTGCTCTGTGACATTCTGATCGAAGGCGTGACGGAACTGGGTCTGACGCTGCTGACACCTATGGAGAAAAAAGCACGGGGTGGAAGCCTGATGTTCGACCTCGCTTCGGAAGGTGCCGCCTCCCGGACCCTTGCCGACCTGACCAAAGCCGGTTTCTCTGCCGATACTCGCGGTTCAATCCTGCGCCTGTCGCCGGGATTCCAAACCTCGGAGGATGCTGCTCGCGCGTTGGTCAATGAACTGAGCAGGTCTGTTCGATTAACAGATCTCAGAAGCGTGCGTTCCTAATCCTGATGATCGGTTGAAATCCAATCGAACAGTCGGGGCGCTGTTGCCAGCCTGATGTCGGCAACCGTTACCAGACCTTTTTTTTGCAGAATCCTTTGCGTGAAAGCGACTGCCATCCTTTGCATCGAATACACTCAAAACGGGTAAAAACCGAACATTACGTCGCGACGCAACCAGTAGTGAGTGACGCTTTGTTTGCGCATTTGACACTACGCAAAACGATTTGCCTCGCCACCCGCTAGGATAACAGCTGTCCGTTTTTGGGGAGGCGAAATCATGAAAGTTTCCCGCGCCGCAATTGTGGCAGTGCTTGTCGTCGTCGTGGGCGCTGCTGTTTTTTATTTTCGGGTGTCGCAAAACAGCGAGCGACTGCCTGAAGGGTTTGTTCAGGGCAACGGCCGGATCGAGGCCGAACAGGTCGAGATCGCGCCCAAGACCGCCGGCCGGGTCGACAAGATACTGGCGTCCGAAGGCGACCTTGTGGACACGGGCGCGCTGCTGGTTGAGATGGACACGGACGAACTTCAGGCCGCGCTTGATCAGGCGAAAGCCAATGTTGCCCTGGCACGCCAGACCAAGGCAGAAGCCGAGGCGTTTGTGCTGCAGCGTCAAAGCGAGTTGAGCCTGGCCAAGCACGAATTTGAGCGCGCGAAAACGCTGCTTGCCGGCGAACATATGCCCAAATCCGTTTTCGAAAGACGCCAAACCACGTTGCGGGTGGCTGAGGCCGTTTTGGGCGCGACCAAGGCGCGGGTTGAAACGGCCGACAGCCAGATCGCCGCTGCGGAGGCAGAGGTGCGCCGGATTGCGACGCAAATCCGCGACAGCACCCTGTCCGCGCCCATGGCGGGACGCGTCCTGTACCGGCTCGCGGAACCCGGCGAAGTGGTCGGTGCCGGCGGACCGATCCTGACACTGCTCAGCCTTGAAAATGTCTATATGGAAGTGTTTCTGCCCGCCGCCGAAGCGGGGCTGCTGCCAATTGGCGCGGAGGCAAGGATTGTGCTTGACGTCCTGCCCGACTACGCAATCCCGGCGGCCGTCAGCTTTGTATCCCCTGAAGCCCAGTTTACCCCCAAACAAGTGGAAACACTGGATGAACGCGAGAAGCTTGTTTTCAGGGTTCGTGTCCGGATCCCGCCTGAACTTGTGGCGGGTCGGATCGAGCATGTGAAGACCGGCCTGCGCGGCATCGCCGTCGTCCGGGTCAATTCCGACGCACCCTGGCCGGACCATCTCAATCGCCGGATTCCGCCGGAGTTGTTCGAATGACACCGCCGGAGGAGCCCTCGCCGATCCGGATTACGGGTGTCACGCACCGATACAAGAATCATGTTGCGCTCGACAATCTGACACTGGAGCTACCCGGTGGCCGGCTTGTTGGCCTGATCGGGCCGGATGGCGTGGGCAAATCCACCATGCTTGGTCTCGTGACCGGGGCAAAAGCGATACAAACCGGTGAAATCACCGTTCTCGGCGGGCCGATGGCCGATCCAGCGCATCGCCGCAAAGTGTGTCCGGCGATTGCCTTCATGCCGCAGGGGCTTGGCCGGAATCTGTACGCTGAGCTCTCCGTCCGGGAGAATCTGGAGTTTTTCTCCCGCCTCTTCAGTCAGGGAGCCGCTGAACGCGAAGAGCGCATTGACCCCCTCCTGTCTGCAACCGGTCTGGCTCCATTTGCGGACCGGTTGATGGGAAAGCTTTCAGGCGGCATGAAGCAGAAGCTCGGTCTTTGCTGCGCTCTGATTCACGACCCGGAATTGCTGGTGCTGGATGAACCCACCACCGGTGTCGATCCGCTATCGCGGCAACAGTTCTGGGCATTGATTTCAGCCATCAGAGCGCAGAACCCGAACCTGAGTGTCCTGGTTTCCACAGCCTATATGGATGAAGCGGAGCAATTCAACCGGATTGTCGCCATGAACGCAGGCCGCGTGCTGTTTGATGGCAGCCCTGCGGATCTTCGGGGCAATGCGGACAGTTTGGAAACAGCCTATCGCACATTGCTCAAAAGCAAAGGAATCCGGCCCGTTTCCGCCATCCAGCCTGCGGAATGGAACGGCGACGGTGAGCCGGTCATCGTCGCGGAAGGCCTCACGCGGCGCTTCGGCGATTTCACCGCTGTCGATCAAGTCGATTTTGCCATCCACCGCGGAGAAATTTTCGGCTTTCTTGGCTCGAACGGCTGCGGCAAGTCGACCACCATGAAAATGTTGACCGGCTTATTGCCGACGACCGAGGGAAAGGCATTGCTGTTCGGCAAACCGGTTGATGCGCGCGATCGTGAGGCCCGGCGCGTAATCGGCTATATGAGCCAGGCGTTTTCTCTTTACGGTGAATTGACTGTCCTCCAGAATCTCAGGCTTCATGCGCGAATATTTGAACTTCCCGACAGGGAGGAGCGCATTGGCGAACTGACCCGCCGTTTCGGTCTGACGGACCATATGGACAATCTGGCCAGTGCCCTGCCGCTGGGAATCAAGCAGCGCTTGTCTCTGGCCGTCGCTGTCATCCATCGACCGCGCGTACTGATTCTGGACGAGCCCACATCAGGGGTTGACCCGGAAGCACGCGACGCTTTCTGGGACTTGCTGTTCGAACTTTCCCGGAGGGACAGCGTCACGATCTTCGTCTCGACGCACTTTATGTCTGAGGCTGAAAAATGCGACCGCGTTTCACTGATGCATGCCGGCAAAGTGCTTGCAATCGGCACTCCGTCCGAGCTGACGGACGCCGCCAAGGCCCGCACACTGGAAGAAGCCTTTATTGATGCCCTAAAAGCAGTCGACCCGCCAGCACCGGTTATAGCGCCGGAGATTCCCCGGCCAGGCACCCGTACGCAATCCGGTGGCTTTATCCATCGCACCACCGCCTATGCCTTGCGTGAGAGCATTGAAGTTCTGCGAGATCCAGTGCGTCTTGCCTTCGCGTTTGTCGGCTCGGCGATCCTTATGCTCGTCTTCTGCTTTGGCATTTCTCTGGATATTGAAGATCTGAGGTTCGCCGTTCTTGATTTTTCCAAAAGTCCGGAAAGCCGTGCCTATGTCGCCGAGATAGAAGGCTCGCGTTATTTCGTGCCAACGCCGCCCCTGACCTCAGTCGAGGAAGGCCAGCGCCGCCTGCGTCAGGGTGACGTGTCCTTCGTTCTCGAAGTGCCGCCGGATTTCGGACGGAAACTCCGTGCGCAGGAAAAGACGGAGGTTCTGGTCACGGTCGACGGAGCGATCCCATTCAAGGGAGAGACTGTAGAGGGGTATGTTGCCGGGCTGCATCAGAGTTTTTTTGATGCTTACGCACTGGAGACCGGATCAACACCAGCGCCGCTTGCGCGGCTCGAACCCCGTTTTCGATATAACCAGAGCTTTGAAAGCATCGCGTCAATGGCGCCGGGCATTCCGGCAATCCTGCTGATCATGCTTCCAGCCATCCTTGCGGCTGTCAGCGTCGCCAGAGAGCGTGAGCTGGGCTCAGTCACAAACTTCTATGTTACTCCGACAACACGGATTGAGTTTCTGTTCGGAAAACAGGCGCCCTATATCGCGATCGGATTTGCCAATTTTCTCATTCTGGCGGCAATGACGGTCTTGGTTTTCGGCGTGCCGCTCAAGGGGGACCCGGTGCCGCTTGCCCTTGGTGCGCTTTTATATGTATGGGCCGCTACGTCCTTCGGACTGTTTGTCGCGACGCTTACATCCAGTCAGGTCGCCGCTGTGTTTGCGACCGCAATCGCATCGGTGATCCCCACAATACAGTTCTCGGGGCTGCTGCAGCCAGTGTCGACGCTTGACGGCGCCTCCAAGACGATCGGCTCATTGTGGCCCTCTTCCTATTTCCTGCACCTCAATGTCGGTGCCTTCACCAAAGGGCTCGGCTGGGAAGCGCTCACGCCCGACATTGTGGCGCTTGCCTGTTTCGGTCCCGCTTTCACATTGTTCGCAGTGCTTATGCTGCGCCGGCAGGAGCGATAGGATGCGCCGAGCGCAAAGAATCTTCTGGTTGGGACTGAAGGAGATGATCAGCCTGCGGCGTGATTGGGTGATGATGGCGCTGCTGCTATACTCCTTTTCGCTTGCGCCGATCATGGAAGCGACCGGCGTCGCGTCTTCGGTAAACAACGCGTCGATCGCATTTGCAGACGAGGATAATTCTCCTCTGTCCCGCTCACTCGCAGCGGCGTTCTTCCCGCCCGAGTTCCAGCCGGTGA
Organism: Stappiaceae bacterium; assembly: GCA_965275915.1. GTDB lineage: Bacteria > Pseudomonadota > Alphaproteobacteria > Rhizobiales > Stappiaceae > JBDWFY01. The sequence continues at coordinate 640,327 of CBDHYI010000008.1, read as the reverse complement.
TCCAGATTGAGCCGGGAACGGGCACGAAGCAGATGGATGCGGGGCGGTTTCTGTTTGTCGTTTCAGTTCCTCCGGGTTTCGAACAGGATGTGCGTGCAGGAAGGATGCCGGAGGTCCAGGTGTTGATCGACGCAACCGCTATGGAACAGGCCGGAATCGGCTCCAACTATATTGTCAACATCCTGAGTACGGAGATCCGCAACTTCGCCGCAGGCGCGGACCTTGTCGAACCTGCACCGGTCGACCTTGTGATCCACAGCGCTTTCAACCCGAACCGGGACACCGTCCAGTTTGCGAGCGTGGTGTCGATCATCGGCCAGATCATGTGGCTGACGACCATTCTCACCGGTGCAGCGATGATCCGTGAACGGGAGCACGGAACCATAGAGCATCTGCTGGCCATGCCCATTGCGCCGTTTGACATCGCGGCTGCCAAGATCTGGGCAAATGCAGCGGTGGTTCTGATTGCGTCCGCGCTCGCCATCACCTTTGTGCTGGAGGGATTTCTGGGCGTGACAATTGCGGGCTCCAAAACACTGCTGCTGGCGGGCACTGCGGTGTTTTTGTTCACGGCGACGGCGCTGGGTGTATTTGTTGCCACCCTGGCGCGCTCGATGGCACAGTTTGCACTGCTGGTGATGCTGTTGGTTTTGCCCATGCTGATGCTTTCGGGCGGTGAGACACCGGTTGAGAGCCAGCCTGACTGGTTGCAGGTCGTGACCCTTATTCTGCCCTCGCGCCATTTCATGGCCTTCAGTCAGGCCATCGTTTACAAAGGCGCAGGCATCGAAACCCTCTGGCCTGAATTCTTGTGGATCGCCCTGCTCGGCGCACTGCTTCTGGCTTTGAGCCTTCTGATGTTCCGTCGGTCGATCACGCAGGACCGGTGAGCATTGCCATAAGCCTCTGTTTTAGCGCATATCCCCGTCGTAAAGGTGAGTCGACCTTCACGGGATACGCTCGGAAACAAGGACTGCAAACGCATCTGCGATTGACAGATCCATATCCCAAATGCGGCATTATAGTTCAGCAGCAGGTTGTCATGTTGAACTCGGCCCGGCCGCGCGATGAGGTACATCCTGTGCGTTTTGATGGTTCTCAGCCGCATTTGCCGAACGTCGGGTTGTTGCGAAGCGCAATCCGGAAGCAGCCGATCTGCCGTCCGTGTCGTGCATTTTGATCCGGGCAAAGCCGAACTTCACCATTTCAACCTTGCAACCGCTGCATCCCGTACGCAAATGCATCACATGTTCCGAGCCATCGCAAAAACATTGCTGATCACCTGTGGGCTCGACGGTGCGCATGCAGGTGATTTCGAAAGCCTATCCAGGCAGGCCGCCTCGGAGGCGCCACGCTATGCTCTGGGCGTGGGTTACGCGAAAAATGGCGGGCAGCCGGTCACGATGACCTTCGGTCCCGTTCATAAAGACACCAGCAGACCTGTTGCTGCTGATGCACAATGGCATATCGGATCAATCACAAAATCCTTCACCGCCGCCCTGATCATGCGGTTGGTGGACCGCAAAATACTCTCGCTTGACGAACCAATTGAGGCATATTTGCCCGCAGACAGGGGGCATATGCATACGCATTGGAGGGTGCTCACTCTCAGGCAGCTGCTGTCGCATACCTCCGGCTTGCCGGCGAATGCGCCCATGGCGGACTTTTCCAGGCGATCAAATAAAAACCTCCATAGTCTGAGGCGCAATGTCCTTGCCCCCTTATGGAACAGTCCGCTTCCCAATCCGTCGGATGCGTATCTCTATTCCAATCTTGGATACGTGCTGGCAGGCTTCATTACAGAGGAAGTGAGCGGACGATCATGGGAAGAGCTTGTTCGGGACGAATTGGCGGCACCACTCGGTCTCAGGTCACTCGGATTTGGGGCTCCTGACAAAGACGGCGCACCCTGGGGACATCGCGATCTTTTTCTGTTCAAGCGCAAGATCTCACCACAGGCGGAGATAACGGATAATCCGCCATGGCTTGGTCCTGCTGGAACAATCCACTTGAACCTGACGGATCTGGTGCGCTGGGGGCAAGCCCATATCGCGGCGTGCAAAGGAGAATCCGACCACTTCCTGTCCGCCGCAAGTTGCCGGGAAATGCGTGAGATCGCGGCGGAAAACTACGGTCTTGGTTGGGTCATTGAGACCGACAAAGATGCACCATACATCTGGCACAACGGCTCAAACTCAATGTGGTATGCCAAACTGGTTATCCTTCAAGAACGCGATCTTGTGCTGGTAGCCGCAACAAACGTCTTTGACGCCAAAAGAATAGATGAACTTGTCGACAGGCTGCGCTTGACGAACCGGGCAAAGTCTCAATCAGATTAAAAATTATATAATCCGCTGGGTTTGGTACCTGCCCGACCAAGATTGACTGAAACGTTTCTGGCTCAAACCCGATGCGTGTTTTCCATCATCCAGTCGAGATACGCGTCGTTTGCCTGGTCAATTTCGATGGAGAGTATGCTTGGCGTCTCGTAGGGATGAAGGCGGCAGATCGCATCGGCGACATTCTGAAAGAGATCTTTTCGGGATTTCAGCAGCAGCGGGATCTCCCGTGCGGTTTCGATTTTTCCTTTCCAGACATATCGGCTGGTGATCGCGGCATAACGGTTTGCGGCGCCAATCAGGCGCTGCTCAAGAAGCCGCTCCGCAATTTCGTCCGCAACATCTTCCGAAGGGCAGTTAACCCAAATTTTGATAATCATCTCAGCTGCTCCAATGCCTCAAACCTGCAATAGCAGCCTAACAGAGGCCGACTTTGGCTTTCAAAAAAGGGGATGTTACTTGAGTCCGATTTTGTTGGCTCACTCAGCAACCGGAAAACCTACAGGTATCGGCAACAGACTATCCGCAATTGTCCATCGTGTTGCCTTTCGACATGTTGTCTTTTTACCTGTTGGAGGATCATGTCCTGCACACTCGCAACGCTCTTTTTTGGCTTTGGAAAACAGCCGGCAATGAGGATTGCCGAAAACTTCGCGCCGGCCTCAATCACCTCATGCAAGATCCGAACATTCAGCATTCTGTGGTCGGGGAGCCGGCAAAAACCAGCCGCGACGCCGTGGAAAACAGTTGTGACTTTGCGATCGTGGTCACGTTCAAAAACCTGACCGATCACAACACCTATCAGGTCAGCGAGCATCATGGCGACTTTTTGGAAATGTGTGATGATAACCATGCTGCAAAACGGCCTTGATGTCAGCAGGGTCATCACACATTAGTTTGGCGTTGATGACTTTGCCGAAGGCTTTGCTGCCATGAAACAAGGACAGTCGTGCAAAGTCATTTCAGACTGGATTGGGGCCTAAGAGATCATGACACAATTTGCTATGCAATCAATACTCGGAGCCATCGGCAACACACCGTTGGTGCGCCTGGACCGGCTGGTGAAACACGTTGGCTGTGAAGGGACCATCCTTGCAAAGCTTGATCACCTGAACCCTGGTTTTTCAAAAAAGGATCGGGCGGCTCTTGGCATAGTTGAAGCTGCAGAACGCGACGGCACACTGAAGCCAGGTCAAACAGTCGTGGAGCTGACAAGCGGCAATATGGGCACTGGCCTTGCCATCATTTGCGGCATCAAGGGCTATCCATTCGTGGCTGTTATGTCGAAAGGCAATTCACCCGAACGAGCGCGTATGATGGCAGCTCTTGGAGCAAGGGTCGTTTTGGTTGATCAACTCCCAGACAGTAAGCCTGGTGAAGTATCCGGCGCTGATCTTGCTGAAGTGGATCGTGTTGCGACCCAACTGACTGAGGAACGCAATGCGTTTCGAGCTGATCAATTTCGCCGTTCCGGCAATCCAGCCGCTCATGAACAAATGACCGGCCCGGAAATCTGGAAACAGTCTGAAGGCAAAGTCGATGCATTCTGTGATTTTGTAGGATCAGGTGGGACGTTAGCAGGGACTACGAAATATCTGCGGTCGCAAAATCCAAACATCAAGTGCTATCCGATCGAACCAGAAGGAGCGGCAGTCATTGCCGGAAAAGACGCCGCCAATCCGGATCATCCAATCCAGGGCGGCGGATACGCCATGGCCGATCTCGATTTTCTTCGAGGTATGAACTGGGATGGCTTTCTCCAAATTGATGCTGAAACGGCGCGGCAGACTGCCCGCGATCTGGCTCGGCTCGAAGGTATTTTTGCCGGCTTCTCTGCCGGTGCTAATGTAGCTGGTGCCGTAGAACTACTGAAAGGGAGACACAAAGGGCAAACCATTGCAGTAATCATCTGTGATTCTGGTTTGAAGTACCTTTCAACTGATCTCTTTGAGTAGAAATCCAACTTTTTGTTGGCTTTATTTGTAATAGTGGAAGTGGCGGCTTCAAGCCCCTACTGAACATCGTGATTATAGTCAAAACCCAATACCCCTGATACATGCATATCCTTCCTAAACTCGCTGATCATCACTCCGACACAAAATCGTACCCGCCTGGTGTAGCCTTCATGGATGGGCAGTATCTGCCAATGCAGGAGGCAAAAATATCGGTGTTGGATTACGGCCTGCTTCATTCTGACGCGACATATGACGTCGTCCATGTTTGGAACGGTGCATTCTTTCGACTCGAACATCATCTTGATCGGTTCTTTGCAGGCTTGGAGAAACTGCATATGTCGATTGAGTACGACAGGGAGCAAGTCACCGAGATTTTGCACAATTGCGTCGCGCTGTCAGAGCTAAAGGAGGCTTATGTCGAGTTTATATGTACGCGCGGCATGTCACCGACTTTCAGCAGGGATCCACGAGACGCGGTTAATCAGTTCATCGCGTTTGCAATTCCATTTGGATCAGTGGCTAATCCGAAGCAGATGGAACATGGCCTAAGTGCGGCAGTAACGTCTCTCGTGCGAATTCCACCTCAGTCTGTCGATCCAACCGTAAAGAATTATCATTGGCTGGACTTAGTGAAAGGTCTTTATGAGGCCTATGATCGCGGTGCCGATACCGCGATACTTACCGATACAAATGGCAACATATCTGAAGGACCGGGGTTCAACATATTCGCAGTCAAAGACGGTGTAGTTTTGACGCCAAAATCTGGTGTTCTGCTTGGCATCACGAGACAAACCGTTTTGGATATCTGCAAAATGCTGAAGATCGATTGCGTACCTGATGATGTATCCCGGGATCAGTTGCTCTGTGCAGACGAAGTTTTCATCTCGTCGACGGCCGGTGGCGTTATGCCGGTGACCAAAATTGATGGCCAGCATATAGGCTCAGGAATACCTGGTGAGATTACGAGTCAAATCACGAAAGCTTATTGGGAATTGCATAACGACGAGAACGAGAAACTGGTTGTCAAATACGCTGCCAGCAAATGATTATCAGCTGGTATTTTGGGTTGTGCAAACGGCAGAAAAGTCCGCATACCTGCCGTGCACAACGAACGCAAGCAATCCGCCCCAAACGCCTGCCGCGCAAGCCCAAACAGCCTTCCCTCTAAACATTGCTGTCGGGGAACGACGCCTTCCTTTCAGCCATGAATGCCAGGAGTGCCTCATCGATGGAGGGATCGAGTGCCGGTGCTTCGTACGCTGCCAGCATATCCTTCCATTTCCTGTTGGCGCGCTGAGCGGCATCAATACCGCCATCAGCCTCCCACTGCTCGAAAGAATTGTTGTCGGCGATTTCGGAGCGAAAAAAGGCTGTTTCAAAATTCGCCTGGGTATGCTGTGCTCCGAGAAAATGGCCGCCCGGCCCGACTTCTCGCAGTGCATCCATGGCCTGAGCGTTTTCCGAAAGGTCGATCCCTTTTGCCAGCACGTGCATCATGCCAAGCTGGTCGGCATCCATGACGAATTTTTCGTAAGAAGAGCAGAGCCCGCCTTCGAGCCAGCCGGCCGCGTGCAGAGCGAAGTTCACACCGCCATGCAGGGTCGCAAGGATTGTCTGGGCGGACTCCTGCGCCGACTGCGCATCGGGCAGTTTGGACGCGGTGAAGGAGCCGCCGGACCGGAACGGAAGGCCGGTGCGGCGGGCAAGTTTGGCCGCTCCGTTCAACAGAAGAGAGCCCTCGGGCGAGCCGAATGTGGGCGCACCGGACTGCATGGAAATGGAACTGACAAAGGCGCCGAAAACGACAGGTGCGCCGGGACGGATGAGCTGAGTCAGGGCGCATCCCGCAAGCGCCTCAGCCAAGACCTGGCTCAAGGTTCCCGCTACGGTCACAGGACTCATCGCGCCCGCCAGAATGAAGGGCGAAACGATGCAGGCCTGATTGGCTCTGGCATAGACCTTCAGAGCGCCCAGCATGGTGCCGTCAAAGACAAGCGGCGAGTTGGCGTTGATGAGCTGGATCATGACGCAGTTCTGATCGACAAACGCCTCGCCGAACACCAGTTCCGCCATCCTGACAGAATCCTCCGCACGTTCAGGAGCCGTCACCGAGCCCATAAACGGCTTGTCGGAATATTTGATGTGCGAATAAACCATATCGAAATGCCGCTTGTTAACGGGCAAATCGACGGGCTCACACACGGTGCCGCCGGAATGGTGCATCCAGGGCGAGGCATAGGCGAGTTTCACGAAATTCCGGAAGTCCCCGATAGTGCCATAGCGGCGTCCCTGATCGAGATCGGTCACAAACGGCGGTCCGTAGACCGGTGCAAAGACGACATTGTCGCCGCCGATTTCCACGTTGCGGGCCGGATTGCGTGCGTGCTGCGTGAACTGGCGCGGCGCGGTTTTGACGAGATCGCGCAGCAGACCTCTGGGGAAGCGGACCCGATCGCCATCCACATCGGCTCCGGCATTGCGCCACAGATCGAGCACCTCCGGGTCGTCGCGAAATTCAAGGCCGATTTCCTCCAGAATGGTGTCGGCATTGGCCTCGACAATTTCCGCACCCTCATCGGAAAGCAGATCGACGATGGGAATGTTGCGCTTGATATAGGGAACGGCACCCGTGTCGTTTGCCTGAGCGCGTGCCTCCCGCCGCGATGACCGCCCGCGTCGTCCTGATCTGCCTCTTCCTTCCGACATGCCGGTCCTCACTGTTCCTGCAACCAATTCTGATGCGATATTGCGCATAGCTTATTTTGGCACCTGATCCAATACCGTCCTAGAATACCCTGAAACCGTCTTCGCAACTCGATATTCAGGATCGGAAGGGTCCCCTGCCGGACATGCCGGCGGGCCTGCTGCAATGGACATGGCATGGTAATGGACATGGCACAGGGGCAATGGCGGGTTTTAGACAGTTTATGTCGTGCAACGGCCCTTTACCGGCCTTTGTTCGCCATACTCTGCGACTGACTCTTTATTTGGACGGATTATCGGCTAACGAATCGTCGGAAACGGGAACAGAACGATGAAAACTCAGGCGCGCGTTGTGGTTATCGGCGGAGGCGTTGTCGGCGTCTCGACGCTTTATCATCTGGTGAAAAAGGGCTGGTCCGACGTCGTTCTGATTGAAAGAAAAGAACTCACATCCGGTTCGACCTGGCATGCTGCCGGGCTGCTGCCGCTGTTCAACATGAGCTACTCCGTTGGGCAGATCCATAAATATTCGGTCAATCTCTACCGGAACCTTGAAGCGGAAACCGGGCAGCCGGTCGGCCTCAGTCAGGTATCCAACATCCGGCTTGCCCGAACGAAGGATCGCTGGGATGAGTTCATGTATTATGCGGGCGTCGCCGAGACCATCGACGTTCAGGTCAACAAGCTGACGCCGGATCAGGTGCGCGAGATCTGGCCCCTGTGCGAAACCGACGGATTGCTTGGCGCAATTCAGCATCCTGAAGACGGCTATATCCAACCCGCTGACCTCACCCAGGCACTGGCCGCCGGAGCGCGCAGCGGCGGGGCGGAAATCTACCGCTATACAACGGTCACCGGTATCTCGCAGACGGCGGGCGGCAAATGGACGGTTTCGACCGACAAGGGCGACATCACCTGCGAGCATGTGGTGTCCGCCACCGGCAACTTTGCGCGCAAGACAGGGGCGCTGGTGGGGCTGGATGTTCCGGTCATTCCGGTCGAGCACCAGTATATTGTGACCGAACCGCACCCGGCGATACAGGAGCGCCAAGCGGCAGGCCTGCCGGAAATGGGGGTCCTGAGGGAAGCGGACTCGTCGTGGTATATGCGCGAGGAAAATGGCGGGCTGCTTCTTGGCCCCTACGAAAAAGGTGCGCCGTGCTGTTACGTCGATGCGCCGGATGATGAGAGCGAATACGAGCTGTTCCAGGAAGACCTTGAACGGCTGATGCCTCATATCGAAACGGCCATTACCCGTGTTCCGGCTTTTGGCGAAGTCGGCGTCAAGAAAGTCTATAATGGTGCGATCGCCTATACGCCCGACGGCTCGCCGATCATCGGTCCTGCGTGGGATCTCAAAAATTTCTGGCTGAATGAAGGCCACTCGTTCGGCGTGACCGCTGCCGGAGGAGCCGGCTGGCAACTTGCCGAATGGATTGTCGAGGGCGAACCGTCCATCGACATGATGGGCGTCGATCCGCGCCGTTTCGGCCCCTATGCCTCGCGCGGCTACCTGCGCAGGAAGAATGAAGAAGCTTACGCCAACGTCTTCACGGTGCACTATCCGGATGAGGAACGCCCGGCCGCGCGCCCACTGAAAAAGACACCGTGCTATGACCGGATGAAAGCTCTGGGCGCCGTCTTCGGCTCCGTCTACGGCTGGGAACGTCCCAACTGGTTCGCGCCCGCCGATCTGTCCTTGAGCGAGGCGGACCTTGCGAAAGACGATGTGCTTTTGAGTGACAACCACTCCCCTGCCCTCGAGGACGGGCGCATTGTCGAAAAATACTCGTTCCGGCGCTCCAATTATTTCGAGCATGTGGGCAACGAGGCCCGGCATGTGCATGAAAAAGTCGGCCTTCTAGATATGACGGCCTTTGCCAAATGCACGGTTTCCGGACCGGGCGCGGCAGACTGGCTCGACTATCTGATGGCCAATCGCATCCCGAAGAAAATCGGACGTGTCGGCCTGTGCCACATGCTGACCAGATATGGCGGGGTTCGGTCCGAATTCACGGTCTATAAAACCGGACCGGAGAGCTTCTATCTCGTGTCGGCGGGCGCGTTCGAGCGGCACGACTTTGATTATCTGCAAAAGGCACTTCCGGCAGATGGTTCGGTCACCTTTGAAAGAGTGACGGCGCAGTATGGCGTGCTCGTTGTTGCCGGACCGCGGTCGCGCGATCTCCTGCGGAAACTGACCGACGCGGATCTCTCCAACGAGCGTTTCCCGTGGCTGACGGGCCAGTTCATCAATGTCGGCACCGCACAGACCCATGCTCTGAGGGTCAATTTCGTCGGCGAACTGGGCTGGGAACTGCATCATCCGATTGAAATGCAGAATGCCATTTTCGATCAGATCATGGACGCGGGTGCGGAGTTCGACATCAAGCCGTTCGGCATCCGGGCGATGGATGCGCTGAGGCTCGAAAAGTCCTACCGCCTGATCCCGCGCGAACTGTCGATCGAGTATGCGGCCCTGGAATCGGGTCTTGACCGTTTCGTGCGGCTTCAGAAAGAGGACTTTATCGGCCGCTCCGGCCTGGTCGAATGGCAGCGGAAAGGTTTCAACTGGCAGTTCGTGACAATGGAAGTGCATAATGTCACCGATGCCGATGCGCGCGGTTCCGAACCGATCTATCTCAATGGCGAACTTGTCGGCCGCGCCACGTCCGGCGGCTATGGCTGGCGGATAGGCAAGAGCCTTGCGCTCGCCATGGTGCGGCCGGATCTGGCGGAGATCGGGACGAAACTGGACATAAAGATCCTCGACACGCTCTATCCTGTAACAGTGATCGAGGAGTCCCCGTTTGATCCGGAAAACGAGCGGTTGCGGGCCTGATTCTTGGGATTGCGGAGTTTTTGAACATCAAATCCTGAAGATCGGCGATTTGGGTCTTGCGTTGCTCTTTGCTGGCGGTTAGAGCGCGCTGACAATCCAATTCCGCAAGGGGACGATGAGTGTCCCGGCGTCTTTCGAAAAAAGGTGAGAAGAATGGACCGGTCCCGGCTTGAGGAACTGATCGACAAAAAAGGTGCGCTGCTTGCGGACGGAGCGACCGGCACGACGCTGTTCGACATGGGCCTGACATCCGGTGATGCTCCGGAACTGTGGAACGCGGACGAGCCGGAAAAGATCCGCAGGCTGCATCAGCAGTTTGTCGATGCCGGCGCGGACATTATTCTCACCAACACGTTCGGTTGCAACGAACACCGGCTGAAACTGCATCATGCCCAGACCCGGGTTCACGAACTCAACCGGCTTGGCGTCGAACTGGCGCGCAGTGTCGCTGACGAAGCGGACCACGATGTCCTGATTGCGGGATCCATCGGCCCGACCGGCGAATTGCTGATCCCGCTGGGCGCTCTTTCCTACGATGAAGCCGTGAAAGCCTTTGCCGAACAGATCGACGGGCTCAAGGAGGGCGGCGTCGACGTCCTGTGGATCGAGACGATGTCGGCACCGGAGGAGATGAAGGCGGCGGCGGACGCAGCCTCCGCGTCGGGCCTGCCATTCGTGATCACGGCCAGTTTCGATACGGCCGGCAAGACCATGATGGGGCTCTCCCCTGCCGGTCTTGGACATCTGACAGGAGACTTCGCCAGTGCCCCTGCGGCTTATGGTTCGAATTGCGGCGTCGGAGCGTCCGATCTGCTTGTGGCAATTCTCGATATTACCGAGAAATTCCCCGATGCGATCATTGTCGCCAAGGCCAATTGCGGCATTCCGGAAATTCGCGGCGACGAAGTGGTCTATACCGGCACGCCGAGCCTGATGGCACACTACACGCACCTGGCGCTGGACGCCGGCGCACGCATTATAGGCGGATGCTGCGGTACATCCGCCGACCACATTGCGGCCATGCGCAATGCCATGGACACCCACACGCCCGGCCCCCGTCCGACACACGGGGATATTGTCAACAGGATCGGGCCGCTGGTCGCGCCGCCAAAGGCCGACGGCGAGGGCAGTCCGGAGCGATCGTCAGGACGTCGGCGCGGACGCAGGCGGGATGCGGCTTAGAGCGTGTTTTGAAACCGGTGTTTCAGGATTGACGGCGTCTGCGCCGCCGGCGCGTGCCACTGGCGGCAACCGGCTCCGACGCGCTTCGCTCCGGCAGGGTGACGGCACTTCTGAGTTTTGGAAACGGATCGACCTTGTTCGGCAGCGCCATCGCATTGACGAAATGTTCCTGGAACTTCGGCTCCAGCGCCGTCTCAATCTTCTCGATATTTTCGACAGCCTGCTCGATTTCGCGGCGATAACCGCGGTTCAGAAGCGCCATGCGCGCGCCGGTTCCGGCAGCATTGCCGATTCCTGAAACTTCGGTGAGGGCACAGTCCGGTATCAGACCCAGGACCATCGCGTAGCTGGTGTCAATGTAACTGCCGAAGGCACCAGCCAGGCGAATACGTTCGATTTCCTGCGTCCCGAGTTTGTCCAGGAGCAGTTTCACGCCTGCATAAAGCGCGGCTTTGGCAAGCTGTATCGCCCGGATATCGGTTTGGCTGACCGAAATCTCAACGCCCTCGCTCTCGATGACATAGGCGAAGGTCCGGCCCCGCTGCACAACACGCGGCGACCGCTCTGCCATGGCGCCGTTCACGACACCATCTTCGGTGATGATGCCGCTGAGATACATTTCCGCGACGGCTTCGATGATGCCGGAGCCGCAGATACCGGTGACGCCGACAGCGTCGACTTTTTCCGAAAATCCTTCCTCGTCGGACCATTCATCGACACCGATAACCTTGTAGCGCGGTTCCAGCGTTTCGTGATTGATCCGGATACGCTCGATGGCGCCGGGCGCCGCCCGCTGGCCGCAGGAGATTTCGGCCCCCTCAAAGGCCGGACCGGTCGGCGAACTCGCGGCAAGGACGCGGTCCTTATTGCCAAGCACGATTTCGGCATTGGTTCCGATATCAACCAGAAGGGTCAGTTTGTCCTGCTTGTAAGGCGCTTCAGACAGTGTCGCAGCCGCGGCATCCGCACCCACATGTCCGGCAATACAGGGCAGCATATAAACTCTGGTCCCCGTTCCCATATCAAGGTCAAGGTCCCGGGCCCGAAGGGCCACCGCATCGGATACGGCCAGCGCAAACGGCGCTCCGCCCAACTCGGCCGGATCGATGCCCAGAAAGATGTGATGCATGACCGGGTTGCCGACAAACACCGCCTCAAGGATATCACCGCGCTTGGCACCGATGTCCTGAACCAGCTTGCCGACGAGCGCATTGATTGCCTCGCGCACCGCCTTGACAAGATCAGGCAGGCGTTCGGGATGCATCTGAATGTACGAGACCCGAGACATGAGATCCTCGCCAAATCGGATCTGCGGGTTCGAGGTCCCGGCCGAAGAGACCGTCCTGCCGGTTTTCAGATTGCAGAGATGGGCGGCAATGGTTGTTGAGCCGATATCGACCGCAAGGCCGTAAATGGAGGTCTTTTCACCCGGCCAGAGTCCGGTCACCAGCACATCCCCTCCCCGGTCGTTGAAAATGGCCGCAGTCACGGTCCATTGTCCGTCCCTCAGAATTCTCTGAAGATGGGGCAGCAGCGTGAACTCGATCCGAAGGTCCGCCAGACCGGTCGCATCGATCAGCGCCTCGCGCAGGCGATCCGCATCACCGCGCGGCGTCTCCATATCCGGTTCCGTGACGGCGACCGTCCACAGCGTCGTTGCCGCATCGACCGGAATGCGTCTGCTTTCCGCCCGCTTCCGCACGACCTGCCGGTTGGTCTGTGCATCGGCAGGCACATCGACGACCAGGTCGCCGACGATCTTTGCCTGACAGCTCAGACGCCGGCCATCGGCAAGTCCGCGCAGGTTGACATAGCGATCTTCAGCGTCCGTGGATCCGGCAAGATTGTCCGCTCTGCTGACAATCCCTTCTTTGGCGAAGCTCCCTTCGGACACCGAGACCTGGCATCGTCCGCATATGCCGCGTCCGCCGCAAACCGATTCAACGTAGACGCCGAGCGAGCGCGCAGCATCCAGCAGCGGCGTGCCGTGGGCAAACTGCCCGCGGCGTCCGCTCGGCTGGAACACCACTTTTGCCAGCTTCTGTTCTATGTCGACTTCCGGTTTAAAGCGCTCGTTCATATGTCGTCAGAATACCTCAAACGTCTTTCAGGGAAGTATAGACAACAATTCAGACCATGTGACTAAGCATCTGCGGGAACCCTGCGGCGGCGTCCACCGGCGCGCCTGCCCCGTGCGCCCTCGCCCGCAGCACCGTCGGCGGCGGGCGCCGGCCGGTTCATCCGGAGCCATGCAGCGCAATCGGGGTCCACGCCATTGAGAACATTGGCCGCCGCAATGCCTTCCATTTCTTCTTTATGGAGCGGGTTCATGATCGCGGACGTCATACCGGCAACCGATGCCATCGCAAGGAAATGCGCATTCATCACGTGCCGGTTGGGAATACCGAAGGAAATGTTCGATGCCCCGCAGGTCGAATTCACCTTGAGTTCTTCCTTGAGCCGCCGGAGCAGCTGAAAGACCTGGCGTCCCGCGTCGTTCATCGCACCGATCGGCATCACAAGCGGATCGACGACCACGTCGTGAGCGGGAATTCCGTGATCCATTGCCCGCTCGACAATTTTCCTGGCAACCGCAAAACGGACGTCCGGATCGGTCGAGATGCCTGTTTCGTCGTTCGAAATCGCCACCACGGCCGCACCATGTTTTTTGACCAGCGGCAGAACCCGTTCCAGCGACTCCTCTTCACCGGTGACGGAGTTGACGAGCGCCTTGCCTTCATAGACGGAAAGTCCTGATTCCAGCGCATCGATGATGGAGGAATCAATTGACAGGGGCACATCGACAAGCCTTTGCACCAATTGCACGGTTTCGGCCAGAATGCGCGGTTCGTCGGCGAGCGGGATGCCCGCATTCACATCGAGCATGTGGGCTCCGGCGGCGACCTGGGCCAAGGCGTCGGCCTCCACCATCGAATAATCGCCCTCCTTCATGGCCGCGGCGAGCTTCTTGCGGCCGGTCGGATTGATCCGTTCGCCGATAACACAAAACGGCTGATCAAAGCCGATCACCACCTCTTTGGTGGCGGAAGAGACAATCGTCCGTGTCATTCAATCACCTCTTTCTTGAAGAACGGGGAACTTTCATCAAGGGCATCGCCCCATGAACCGCGTGCGAACAGCCAGTCAACGCTCTTGCTGACGCCACCGAACGGGTAAACGTGAATCTGCGCCAATTGACTCTGAGGATTGTCGGCCACGAAATCTTCAAGCGCGTGGACCACGTCGTCCGGATTATAGCCGGCCAGCATCGTCATCATCGCGCCGCTGCGTTTCTTCAGAAAATTGATCGAGTTTCCGACGCCGGCGATGGATGCGAACTTGAGTAAAGTGGACACTTTTGCCGGACCGGCAATGCCGATATGCACCGGAAATTCATTGCCAAGACGTTCCAGCTCTCCCAGCCAGGCAATGATCCGCCCAGGATCAAAACCAAACTGGGTTACGATGCGAAAATCCGCATCGGACGTACGGGCAAAAGAATGCTTGTGCATCAGGTAGTCGTGGATCACCGAGCCTGCAATGTCGGGCGATCCTTCCGGGTGCCCAGCAACCGCAATATGCTTGAAGCCGAGCTGATCGAACAACCCGGTTTGCAGCATGGAAAGGGAACAGGTGAACGGACCGGGCGTTGGCGTTTCCCCGGCGACGACAAGCACTTCCTGGGTTCCGGCCTCCTGTGCCAGCGCCTTGACCCGTGTTTCAAAGGCGGCCCGGGTCGGGAAACGGCGCGCGGCCAGGTGCGGCACAGCGACATAGCCCAGATCGCGGACTTTTCGGGCCGCATCGATGATCATCGGCTCGGGGCAGTTTCCAAGATCCGTGAGGTAGATGCGGCTGCCTCCGGGCACCTCGGAAAAGAGGTCCGCTTTCTCGACAATCTGCTTGGGAGAGGCTTCGATTGATGCCGGCAGAGTACATTTATGCATCGCCTCGTCCTCCCGCGTCGACAAGCGCCTTCAGCCGTTCCACCGGATAGGCCTCAACCAGGCCCGCGATGGCAGCATCCGCTTCCGTTTCAAGATCATCGCCGACGGCCTCCGGCGTTCCGCGCCGCCACTCTTCAAGATAGGCATCGGTTCCCTCGGCACCGGTCGTCATTGCACAGCGGTCTATTGCCTGGATAAATTTTTCCGGCAATTCACGCTTGGCGGATTTCCTGCCCGCCTTCACAATCACCTGAGCGGGGATATCCCGCCAGTAAACAACCGTTTTTTGCGCCATAGTCGCGTCTCCGAATAAACACGCCCGATGCTATGAATGTGATGTTTGTTGGGCATCTTGGACAGTCCATGGACGACATCCTGAAGCTTAAAAACGACGAAGCACGTCAATTCGCTTCATAAAAGATTTACAAGCACGGCGCAAAAGCACACAAATACCTGAAGTTCGCAGCCTTTCTGCGATTATTTGACCTTGCCGGCGGTCCTCATGAATTTGACCGATCTTGCCCGGAGCGCAGACCATGCAGAGATCCCAAAAGGACTCACGGCAAAGATTCAGACGCGATGGTCACTGTCCCGGTTTGACGAACAGGTTCGGGAAAGCCAGGCATGGCGTCAGGGTGTTTACGGCGCGCTTCGCAACAGCGCCTGTTGTCCCTGGAACGGCCAGCCGCCTCGGAGAGCCTCTGAGCGCTGTATGCGAAACCATATGGATCTGGATGATCTTGAAAGCTCGCGACGCTATCCGTGCTCATGCGTGGAGCGGTATGCGGGAATGAACCGCTCATGCCATCAGGCTGCGCCGACAAATCCCTCAAGATCACCATAGCCGGTGTGGCGAACTTCCAGCGGGAGGCTCAGTCTTTCAGCGGCCATCTCAGCCTTTTTCAAAAGGTCCTGATCGTGGGTCTGCGACAGATAAACAACGCGCCGGTAGTGGTTGAAATACATATCCCGGAGTTCAGGATACCGGTCAAGGCCCAGAGGCCGGTAGACCATGCTGTCAAACTGCCTTGCCAGAAAGTCTGTCAGGTAGAATGTGCCAAGGTCGTCTTCTTCAGAGTCTGCAAACGCGTCAACGCCGGAAAAAAACGCATAACAGTGCGCCCCATCGATGCGCTCAACGCCCTCTTCGGCAAGCACCTTGTCAAGCAGGCCGCCGGTGCCGCAATCGCCGAACCCGATCAGGATCGTGTCGTAATTGTCCCGATGTTCGCGGATGGCCGCACGGACAGCCTGGGGAATTTTCTCCGGAGTGGCATGGAGCGTGGCCGGCAGGCATGTGAGCGTTACATGCCCAAGCCGGTTCTTCTCCTTGATGGCGAGGATTTCCCGTGCCAGGGCCCCACAGGCTATGATCAGCACGGACCCTGCCGGAGTGCGCAGCTCAGGGTGATAGGCTCTGCTTTCCAGCCCCAGCCAGGCCATATCAGGCCACTCCGCCGAGTTGATTGTGCTTGCGGGCGATCAGGTCCTTTGCCGTCTCAACGGTCACGGCCGCATCGCGGCAATAGGCATCCGCGCCGATGGCCTGACCGAATTCCTCGTTCAGCGGCGCGCCGCCGACCATGATGATGTAGTCGTCCCGCATGCCCTTTTCTTCAAGCGTGTCGATAACGACTTTCATATAAGGCATCGTTGTCGTCAAAAGAGCGGACATGCCCAGAATGTCCGGCTTGTGCTCTTCCAGAGCCTCAAGATAGTTCTCGACCGGATTGTTGATGCCGATATCGATCACCTCAAAACCGGCGCCTTCCATCATCATGGAAACGAGGTTTTTGCCGATATCGTGGATGTCACCCTTGACGGTACCGATCACCATCTTGCCCATGCGGGGGGCACCGGATTCCGCAAGCAGCGGCCTCAGAATCGCCATGCCTGCCTTCATCGCATTGGCCGACATCAGGACCTCGGGCACGAACAGGATACCGTCACGAAAATCGATACCCACAATCCGCATGCCTTCAACCAGCGCATCGGTCAGAACCTTGTAGGGTTCCCAGCCGCGCTCCAGCAGAATCTGAACGCCTTCTTCGATCTCTTCCTTCAGACCGTCATAAAGGTCGTCATGCATCTGCAAAACGAGGTCTTCATCATTCAGCTCTCGCAGATCGATATCTTCTTCTTCGGACATCCAACACTCCGGCTCACAAACAGACGGTTATCATCGTGTGCGAAGACTAAGGCCGTTTCTCATGAAATAGTTGTCTTCAAACGACACATCGGCGTGTGCCTGCGACATATTATCCCCACCATTACAACACATTGGCGTGAATTTATCGTTCCGTAAACGTGCCGGTGCCCTATGGTTTACCCGGCCCGTTCGACGGTATTTGCTGTCGTTTTGGTTGGACTTCATGTCGCCCTTGTTCGGGCATAAGAGATATCCCGCCTGCATAATTGCCGGCGTATCAGGGGAAAACAGTCGGACCGAGGATGCGTTATTCAGCCTTTGCGCTTGCCCGCAACGCGTTAAGTTATCATGAGAAATGGCCGGAGCAGTGGCGCAGCCCGGAACCCAAATCCGAGTACGATGTCATTATCATCGGTGCCGGCGGCCACGGTCTTGCGACGGCCTATTACCTTGCCAAGGAACACGGCATCACAAATGTCGCCGTCCTTGAGAAGGGCTGGCTCGGCGGCGGCAACACGGGCCGCAACACAACCATTATCCGCTCCAACTATCTCTGGGATGAAAGCGCCCATCTTTACGAGCATTCGCTGAAGCTGTTCGAGGGCCTGTCCAGGGATCTGAACTACAATATCATGCTGTCGCAAAGGGGCGTGATGAATCTCGCTCACACGCTGCAGGATGTCCGGGACAGCATCCGCCGCGTCAATGCCAATGTTCTGAACGGGATCGATGCGGAATGGCTGAACGCCGACGAGGTTAAGGAAATCTGCCCGATCATCAATATCTCGCAGGATCTGCGCTATCCGATCATGGGTGCCACCTTCCAGCGCCGCGCCGGGGTCGGTCGGCATGACGCCGTTGCCTGGGGCTTTGCGCGCGGGGCGGACCGATATGGCGTCGACATTCTCCAGAATTGCGAAGTGACCGCCATTGTGCGCCAGGAAGGTCGAGTTGCGGGGGTCGAGACCAGCCGGGGGACCATCAAAGCGAAGAAGGTCGCGATCTGCGTTGCCGGTCATTCGTCGGTGATGGCCGAGATGGCCGGCTTCCGCCTTCCGGTTGAAAGCCACGCCCTGCAGGCCCTTGTGTCGGAGCCGATCAAACCGGTTCACGACACCGTCGTGATGTCCAACGCGGTGCACGTCTATGTCAGTCAGTCCGACAAGGGCGAACTGGTGATCGGCGCCGGAGTCGACGGCTACAACAGTTACGGCCAGCGCGGTTCCTTTCATATTATCGAGCATCAGATCAATGCACTGATCGAGATGTTTCCGATCTTTTCGAGGCTGAAAATGATGCGAACATGGGGCGGCATTGTCGACACCTGCCCGGACGCCTCCCCCATCATCTCCCTGACCCCGGTTGACGGCCTCTATATCAATTGCGGCTGGGGGACCGGCGGTTTCAAGGCGACTCCCGGATCGGGCTGGGTCTATGCCTGGACGATTGCGAAAAACGAACCCCACAAGCTCAACGCACCGTTCAACCTGAACCGGTTCACGTCCGGCGCGTTGATCGATGAACACGGCGCCGCGGCGGTTGCGCACTAGTGCGCATCCCGTGAAGGTTGGATCACCTTCATGGGTTGCGCATGAAAACAAAAGGTTGAGCAATTCGCGCGATCAAATGATCGCGCGAATTGCTCTGAACGGAAGACAAACATGCTGAAAATCACATGTCCCTGGTGCGGGCCTCGTATCGAGCTGGAATTCAAGTGCGGCGGCGAGGCCCATATTGCACGGCCGGAAAATCCCGACGCCCTCAGCAACGAGGAGTGGGCCGACTTTCTTTTCATGCGGACCAACACGAAAGGCTGGCACAGGGAACGGTGGAACCACGTGCACGGTTGCCGCCAGTGGTTCAACGCAATCCGATCAACCGTCACACACGAGTTTGCCGGCACCTACAAGATCGGCGAGAAACCGTCTCTTGAAGACCTCAGAAAGCTGGAGCCGGTCGAATGAGCCAGAAGTTCCGTACAGGAGACGGCGGCAGGATCAACCGCGACCGGCCGATCAGTTTCTCATTCAACGGGAAAGCGTATCAGGGCTATGAAGGTGACACCCTGGCCTCTGCCCTGCTCGCGAACGGCGTGCATCTGGTTGCCCGCTCTTTCAAATACCATCGCCCGCGCGGCATTATGACCGCCGGTGCCGAAGAGCCGAACGCCATGGTTCAGCTTGGAACAGAGAACCGGACCGAACCGAACCTCAAGGCAACACAGGTCGAGCTGTTTGACGGCCTGACGGCAACCAGCGTCAATTGCTGGCCGTCGGTCACTTTCGATATCCAGGCGATCAACGGCGTGTTTCACAAGCTGTTCCCGGCTGGGTTTTATTACAAAACAATGATGAGTTCGCCGACCTTGTGGCACAAGGTCTATGAGCCGATGATCCGCAAAGCTGCCGGATGGGGCAAGGCTCCGACGGGCCCTGATCCTGACTTTTACGACCAGATGCATGTTTACTGCGATGTTCTGGTCGTTGGCGCCGGTCCGGCCGGTCTCGCCGCCGCGCGGGCCGCGGCGTCTTCGGGCGCGCGGGTGATCATCGCCGATGAACAAAGTGAATTCGGCGGATGCCTGCTTTCCCTGAAGCGCACTATCGACGGCATCCCGGCGCGCACATGGGTCAATGAGCAAGTGGCCGCGCTGAAGGCCGAGCCGGAAGTCACCACGCTGCACCGGACCACGGTTTTCGGATATTACGACCAGAATTATCTGGTGGCGCTTGAGCGGCGCCGCGATCACCTTGGCCTCCCTTCAACGCCCGCAAAACCAAAACAACGTGTCTGGCATATTCGCGCCGAACGGGTCGTTCTCGCCACCGGCAGTCACGAACGTCCGCTCGTCTTTGCCGATAATGACCGGCCCGGCACCATGCTCGCCGAAGCGGTCAAGACCTATGTCAATCGCTTCGGAGTCCTTCCCGGATCGACCGCCGTGCTTTTCACCAACAACGATCGGGCCTATGAAGCGGCAATCGATTTTCATGATGCGGGGGGCAAGGTGGAAGCGATCATCGATACCCGGTCCGGCCCCTCCGGCATCCTGGTCGAGGAGGCGAAGGAACGGGGCATCTCGATTGAAGCCGGGCATGCCATTGTCGCAACCCACGGAAAGCATCGGGTTTCCGGGGTCGACATCATGGCGTTTGACGGAACCGCCGTCACAGGCGCCCGGCGCTCCCTCCCCTGCGACCTGTTGATGACATCCGGAGGGTGGAGCCCGGTTGTGCATCTGCATTCACAGGCGCAAGGTAAGTTGCGCTATGACGATGAGAAATGCTGCTTCGTGCCGGAGGTCTGTCCTCAGCAGGCCGTTTCCGTCGGCGGGGCCAACGGCGATTTTACGCTTGATAAGTGCCTCACCGCCGGCATTGAGGCAGGCATGCAGTCCGCCAATCTTGCCGGATACGGCGCCGGTCTTGATATGAGCGAGGCGACGACGGACGAAGCGACTGTGGCTTATCCGACACCGTGCTGGCTTGTACCCTCCGAAGAGGAAATCGGACACGGCAGCGCCAAGCATTTCGTGGATTTCCAGAACGATTCAACAGCCGCGGACATCCGCCTCGCCGCACGCGAGGGTTTTCGCTCCGTCGAACATATGAAGCGCTACACGCTGACGGGCTTTGGAACCGATCAGGGCAAACTGGGCAATATCAACGGCCTTGCGATCCTCGCGGAAACAAACGGCAAGACGATCCCCGAAACCGGCACCACCACCTTTCGCCCGCCCTACACGTCCGTCACGTTCGGCGCTCTCGCCGGACGGGAACTTGGCGATCTGTCGGATCCCGTCCGCCGGACACCCATGCATCAATGGCATGTTGACCATGGCGCCGTCTTTGAGGATGTCGGCCAATGGAAACGCCCCCGCTATTTCCCCAAAGACGGAGAAGACATGCTCGATGCGGTCAATCGCGAGTGCCTTGCGGTTCGCAAGAGCGTCGGGGTTCTTGACGCCACCACGCTGGGCAAGATCGATATCCGTGGCAAGGATGCCGCAGAGTTCCTCAACCGCATTTACACCAATGCCTGGAAAAAGCTGCCGGTCGGCTCCTGCCGCTACGGGCTGATGTGCGGTGAAGACGGCATGGTCTATGACGACGGCGTAACGGCCCGCCTTGGTGACGATCACTTTCACATGACCACCACCACCGGCGGTGCGGCGACAGTCTACGAACGGCTTGAGGATTATCTGCAGACCGAGTGGCCGGATCTTGACGTCTGGCTGACATCGGTGACGGAACAATGGGCGACCATTTCCGTCGCAGGTCCCAAGGCCCGGGACGTCATGAAGGCACTCAATTCCGACCACGACTGGTCGAACGAGGCTTTCCCTTTCATGACGTTCCAGGATGTTGCTGTCGGCTCCTGTCCGGCGCGGGTCTTCCGGATCTCCTTTACCGGCGAATTATCTTTTGAAATCAATGTACCAAGCCGATTTGGTCATGCAATGTGGCAAGCCGTGATGGCTGCCGGCAAGGCCTTCGGCATCACCCCTTACGGTACCGAGACCATGCACGTTCTCAGGGCCGAAAAAGGGTTCATCATTGTCGGCCAGGACACCGACGCAACCCAGACGCCCCTGGACCTTGGCATGGACTGGATTGTTTCGAAAAAGAAGCCGGATTTCATCGGAAAGCGCTCCTTCAGCCGCGCCGACACCGAGCGGTCGGACCGCAAGCAACTGGTCGGTCTGCTGACAGACGATCCTGAAGTCGTTCTTGATGAAGGTGCCCAGATCATTTTCGATGAGACGGCCCCAAAGCCGATCCCGATGCTGGGGCATGTCACCTCAAGCTATTGGAGCGCGGCGCTGGATCATTCCATTGCGATGGCCGTCGTCAAAGGAGGACGGGACCGTATCGGCGAGCATCTGACGGCCTGGTCGCTCGGCAAGGTTCACAAGGTCAGGGTCGTCGAACCGGTCTTCTATGACAAGGAGAACGCCCGCCGTGACGGATAATACCCCATTCTCCCCTGCCGGTGGCGCACAGACGCCGCTCGCTGACCTGTCCGACACTTTAATGGCGGCAACCTGTGCGGCCGTTGCCCTGCACGAAGCAGCGCCTGCGAGCCAAATCACCTTGCGCGCCAAACCTGATAATGCGGAATTCTCTCAGGCGGTCCGAAAACTTACGGGACTGGACCTTCCCAGACTTGCCAACACATTTTCCGAAAATGACGTGAACCGCATCTTCTGGATGGGCCCGACTGAGTGGTTTCTGACAGCGCCCGATGGCGAGGCGGAGCGCCTTATCACGGACCTCGAACAGGCGACCGGAGGGCAGCACGTGTCGATCGTCGATGTTTCGGACAACCGGACCTGCCTCGTTCTCTCAGGCGCAAAATCATGGACTGTCCTCAACAAAACCTGTGCGTTTGACCTTCACCCGCGTACGTTTCAACCTGGACAATGCGCCCAGACGCTGGCCGGACGGACGCAGGTCTTGCTGGCCATGACGTCGGACACGCCACCGGAATTTCACCTCTATGTGCGCAATTCATTCGCGCACTATCTAGCCGGCTTTCTGCTTGATGCCATGCAGGAGTTTTACGAGTAACCCGCCATCTGCTCTTTCGCTCGATCAACTCAATGCCTGGGCCAAAAACGGCAGGCTTTTATCCATCCTGTAATCGATGGAGCTGTGATTGTCGTCAAACTCGTCATAGACATGCTCAATGCCGGCCTGCTCCAGTTTGCGGTGCAACCGCCGCGCCCCGTAAACAAGATTATACTGATCCACTGAACCGCAATCGATCCAGAGCGCTTTGAGGTTTCTAAGGTTCTCGCCCTGGGTATCGGCCATCAGAACCGGATCCCACTTCAGCCAGTTTTGCCACAGGTCCGGCTTGAGTTCGCAGGTCTCCATATCGACCGGCAGCCGAATGCCGCAGAAGGCCGACGGATCCGGATCGTATGTTGCGGCCATCGCAAGACTCATCAGGACATGCATGTCACTGCCACTGAATTTCGGCCCGGCTTCGAAATCGGTCACAAACTTCTCGATCGAGCCTTCCTTTTTGGCGAGCGCCCGCAAAACATTTGGCATATCGGGCAAGTAACAGAGTTCGAAGGCCATATCGCCCGAATGGCAGGCGGCACCGGCCCAGAAGTCCGCATGTCGCATTGCGTGAACGATTGAGCCGTAGCCACCGGACGACTTTCCGAAAACGCCGCGTTTTCCCGGACCGCCGCACCCAACTCTCTTTTCAACCGCCGGAGCCATCTCCTTGATCAGAAAAGTCTCCCAGTCTCCCATGGCCGCCGAGTTGATATACTGATTGCCGCCAAGGCGGGTAAAACAGTCCGGGAACGCCACGACCACCGGCGGCATCGCGCCCTCATGGATCAGCCTGTCAAGCCGTTCAGGCACATTCTCGCCGAAATTCTTCCAGTTAACATGCACCGGTCCGCCGCCGGTGAAGCCAACAAGATCAACCAGCAGCGGCAGGCCCCGCCCGTCATGACCTGCCGGTATGTAGACGATGGTTTCCCTGTCCGTGGGATCGCCGAGCATATTGTTCTTCAGGACCTCGGACTGAACCGTGAGTGTCTGAAGGCTTCCCTTGGGGCTGGTCGGATCTCTGCGCATGGCTGTTCACCCTGGTCTTGCAAAATTTCGGACTGCAATTTTCGGCCTTATTCGGAACAGTAGTGATATGTTCATCACCTGAGGCTTACTCATTGCAGAGTTGAAAGCGAAAACAGAAGTCAGCACCTTTTGCAATGAAATTCACGGACGAAAAGAAGGGGCCGGGGCGATGCTGGATCTCACGGAAGCAATAAGCGGTTTTTCCGCCCAGGGGCTCGACAAGGAATGGACCTGCGAAGCGATCAACAAAATCGCGGCCGACTATAACCGTTCGTCCGATACGCATCTGATCAAGCTCGATCTTCCGGCCTTTGCAGGCATTTCGCTTTATCTGAAAGATGAAAGCACGCACCCGTCCGGGAGTCTCAAACACCGTCTGGCACGGTCTCTTTTTCTTTACGGACTGTGCAACGGAAAGATTGCCAAAGGCACGCCCATTATCGAGGCGTCATCGGGGAGCACCGCGATTTCCGAAGCCTATTTCGCCCGGCTGTTGGGACTCAGGTTCATTGCCGTCGTGCCGGCGACAACGGCGCAGGAAAAGATCGACCAGATCGGGTTTTACGGCGGCGAATGCCATAAGGTGGCTCCCGCATCGATCTATGCGGAGGCGGAGAAACTCGCGCAGGAACTGAACGGCCATTACATGGACCAGTTCACCTATGCCGAACGTGCCACGGACTGGCGCGGCAGCAACAACATCGCCGAGAGCCTGTTTTCACAGATGGCAAAAGAGGCTCATCCCGTTCCCCGCTGGGTGGTGGTCAGCGCAGGAACCGGCGGGACCTCGGCAACCATCGGCCGGTATCTCCGCTATACGCCCGAGCTGTTCCGCGTCACCAGGCTCTGTGTGGTCGATCCGGAAAATTCCGTCTTTTTCGACTATTATAAAACACGCAAAGACGGCCTGACGTCAGCCACGGGATCGCGGATTGAGGGCATCGGCCGGCCCCGTGTCGAACCCTCGTTTCAGCCCGATGTCATCGACCGCATGATGCGCATCCCCGATGCCGCATCGATCGCAACCATCTGGTGGCTTGAGGGCGTGCTGGGCCGAAAGTGCGGCGGCTCGACAGGCACGAATGTTTTCGGCGCGCTGGCCCTGCTTGAGGAGATGAAAAGCCAGAATCTGACCGGCAGCATCGTCACCATGATCTGCGACCCGGGCGAGCGCTATCTCCACAGCTATTACAGCAAGGACTGGGTAAACGCCCAGGGCCTGGATACCGCACCGTATCTGGAGCGGCTGAAGCAGTTTTCGGACCCCGCCGCTTCCATCGGAAAACAGAAACAAGAGCTGTCCTAAGCGATTACCCGATGACTGTTGTCAGGGCAGGTTGCGAACCTTCGCTGCGGACCGGACCCGGCTGTTCGAGGCACAGCTGATCTTGCGGGATTCTGCTTAGGTATTCAGCCAGGCAACCAGTCCTCGCCGGCATCGATCGGCTGAGGCCGTTCTGCGACTGTCATGAGATCCACCCCGGCTCCTGACCTTGCTGCCGTTTCGATTGCCGTCAGGATCTCCAGAACATGCAACGCCAGTTGCGCGTCAGCGCGAGCCGGTCGGGCCAGCCTGATCGCACTTCCCATATCGGCCAGGCCGGCGAACCGGTAGTTGGCAATGGACGGCTCAGCCGGAGGCCAGTTGATGCCCCCCATAATCCTGGTGCCGGTCCTGATGTGCCGCCAGTCCCCGCCGAATTTTTTGAGATGTAACGGGCCGCCGAATGTGTCCGGATCGGGCAGCTTCAACGTTCCCTTCGTGCCATGTCGTTCAATACTCGCGTTGTGGAGTGCCCGTGGACATCCCAGGAGACTCCGAAAACGACCTGCGCGCGGCGCCGGGCTGGATGCTGACATAGTCGGGCTGACCGGCCATGACCCGCGCCAGCGCAGCGGGCAAATCCGCCAGCCCGCCCTGCCTCACATTGCCGTACCCGACAAAATGATCGACCGCCGCTCCAAACAGATTTCCCGATGGATGCGCAAACAAACGAGACAGGCGGAACGCGGTTCCAATCCCCATATCAACCCTGCCTTAAAGCCGGTGTCCGGACAGTGTTCCTGCGGCTATAGCGAATTTCCATTACAGGTAAATGTTTACATATGTAAAATATTTTTTTCTTTCGTATATCAGTCAGGGCGGGGATGTATTTGGGGTGTGTGGTGGTTGTGTCGGGTCGTTTGACGGTGGGAAAGGGGGTCTGTTGGCAAGACGTGTTGAGCCGCGCGGTGCGGCGGTGCGCTTTGCGACCGGAAGGAGCGGGAAGTTACCATTTGAGGAGAAGCCAATAATCGCGCAGTTCTTTCGGTTAGCGGACATCGTGTGTCGACGCTTACGAATGGAGCCTGTCACAAGACTTGGTTCAGAAAATTGTCTGTGGACCGAACAATAGTGATTCCGAGTAAACGCTTATTAACCATCTTGACAGCACCCTTTCAGGATGCCCTGGACAATCTAAGTGAATTTTGGGATTAATGTTAAATGTCGCGGACTTGTATCGATCTTTTTTCGGGGTGTGGAGGGTTATCGCTCGGTTTGGCAGCGGCCGGCTTCACTACATTGTTTGGTGTGGAAGCACATGCCGATGCCTTTGCGACGTATCGGAAAAACTTGTTGGAAAAGAAGAGCGATCGGCACAAATGGCCTAAGTGGCTGGAAAAGCGGGCTTGGCAAGCTGAGCACGTGCTTGCAAAGCACCGAACCGAGCTGTCATCCATGGTGGGCAGTGTCGACCTCATTGCCGGTGGGCCGCCGTGCCAGGGTTTCACGATGAATGGACTGCGTCGTCCTGACGACCCCCGAAGTCACATGGTGGATGTCTATCTCGAATATGTTGAAGTCGTCAGGCCCAGCCTCGTACTGTTGGAGAATGTTCAGGGATTCCGGTCGATGAGACACCGTACTGGCGGAACTTACAGTGATTACGTAGAAAGAGAGTTTGACCGTCTTGGGTATCAAACTTGGTCAGATGTCATTCGAGCCGCAGATTGGGGCGTGCCTCAAAGACGACCACGATTCGTTCTGGTCGCTGCCTTGAAGGGATCGTTGCCGGGAATTGATCCCTTGCAAAGGCTTCGTGTGGGTCGCAGAGCTTTTCTGGAGACTCGAAGACTTGGAACTTCCCCTACGAGTGCCAGGGCCGCGATTTCCGACTTGCAGGAGAACGGGCACGAGTTACCTTTGGATGTGGAATGGGGACAAAAAGGCTTCCATTCGTTGGTACGGGCCGCCAAACCCGAGAGTGCATACCAAAAACTTATGCGCCGTAAGAGCCGTTCGCAACCGAAGGACTTGCGCCTTCCTCGACATCGAGAAGCTTCGATCAAGCGAATGCTGGATATTCTCGAAACATGTGAGCGAGGCGTCTGCATTCGCCCAGATGACCGTGAGCGTCTTGGTATCCGCAAGAGGTCGACGACACCACTCGATCCAGATGCACCATCTCCGACCATTAGCACGCTACCAGATGACTTTGTTCACTATGCTGAGCCTCGCTCAATGACCGTGCGGGAACACGCTCGGCTTCAATCGTTCCCCGACTGGTTTGAATTCCAAGGCCCGTATACATCAGGAGGTAAACAGCGGCGAGACGCTTGCCCAAAGTACACTCAGGTAGGAAATGCAGTTCCGCCACTGCTAGCGGAGGCACTAGGCGAGATGTTATCTGGCTTACTCGCGATCCAGCGTAGTAACGATCCACGCGATTTCGCGGAAAGCGTTTAAGTGAGAAGCAAAAACCCCACGAAGCGAGGGGAAATCTTCGATGCTAATTTCGCCCTTGCCTTGTAATTTCCAACCTGTATCAGTCTCGATTTCAACAACGTGACCTAGGTCGTTTCTTTTCTGGAGCACTTGGTCGTGATAACCTCTGCTGTCTCGGCGCAATTCTCTCAAACGATCCGCAGTTTCATTTTCTATCCCAAAATCGTTGGGCTTCTTTGCAACTTCCTTTGTTAACAATCTGAAATGAGCATGCAACTTTGAGCTGTCTACCGCGAACGTAT
Source organism: Stappiaceae bacterium (assembly GCA_965275915.1). Lineage (GTDB taxonomy): Bacteria > Pseudomonadota > Alphaproteobacteria > Rhizobiales > Stappiaceae > JBDWFY01. The sequence continues at coordinate 612,600 of CBDHYI010000008.1, read as the reverse complement.
TGAGGCGGTCTTCCAGAGTTCCGGACATTGCATCTTCGTATTCAGCTTTCTTCTTGTCTGCAAAGGTCAGCACAGCATGGTCGAGTTCTGTGATTTTACCAGCACATTTGCTGTTCCGGTTGGAAATGGATCGAACAGCCTCCTTCATAATGTCATCACACTCGGCAACCACTCTCATTGCTAGCCCGCGCATCCCGGATAGTCGGTTAAGTGATTTTGCTGTTTGATCAATCAACGAGCCTGCACGATCAATAAAGCGGTTGCGATGGCTGCAAAAAACACCCTCTACTTTCTTGTTAGCTATCAATGTGCGAAGTTTACTTTCGTCGATCGTACCCGAATAAAACAAAATAGCTGTAGCTGGAAATAGCTCTCGCACCTTAGGCGCAAGTTCGTCGCCGTATTCGTCTTTTAGTTTGTAGTCTAGTAAAATCAGATCATATCGGTGAAAGAGTTGGTTTTGCCTTGCTAACTCTTCAATCCCCTCACCGTTCGGGATGTTTTCAACTCTGGCTATGAAGCCAGCTTCCCTTACGCGTCGTTCAAAGGATGCTTGCTCGCCTTCGTTAAACGAGTCCTCAATCCACAGAATGCCAAAGTCTAGATTCAACTCACTTCTCCAGGAATTTCTATATCAAAATCAGCTCGTTTTCCTTCGCCAATGAGTTGGATCGTCCCGCCCAACTCCTGTATGATCTGGCGAACGCTATAGAGCCCCAGTCCAGTGCCTTGATTGGAACTGGTATAGCCTCTTTCAAAAATCTTCGAAGGGTCGATCTTTTGATCGTCAATTCCTAGTCCATCATCCACCACGTGGATTACTACTCGTCTGGTTCCCTTGCGCGCAACTTTGAACTCGACCTTACTGGCTCTGGCCTTTCGAGCATTGTCCAGCAAGTTGTCGATTACGACAGCAATATCAACAGGAGAGAACTCTCTGGTTAAGGACAGTCCTGAAGCATCAAAACTTGCGGTGGGCATGTCTGGCACACCGGTTAGGCGCACATCAAAGTACTCAGCCAGAAATTTGAGCAAGTCTCCAGTAACTCGATCTGTCTCCAGATCAACCCTAATGTTCTGAGCGAACGAGAGTACTGTTCTCAGCCGATCACTAGATAGGCTTCCGCCGGCCAAGGCGGACGAGACACGTCTTGCTCCTTGTCGAATGGAGGCTAGCAGATCCTCGATGTCATCAACGTCATCCAAACCATCTGGCATAATCGAAAAATCAAGAATGTTCCGAATTTCAAAAGCCGCATTTCCTATGGCAGAGCGAATATGTCCAGAATGAATGATTGCTTGATGCATCAGAAGTTGAATTCGCTCTACGTCTACATCCTTGCTGCTCCCCAGAAATGCCGCTTGTTGCTCAAGACGAGAGACTCGGGCGTCGGCTCTGGCGCGTTCTTCCATCGCGCGTTTGGCCTCTTCACGAGCCTCTTCACGTGACGCCTTCAGCTCATCAATCCGTCGACGGGCGTCTTCGATCTGGTCAAGCAGGGAGGTGTCACCACTAGTTTCAGCAAGCTCGGACATGGCCTTGAGGGTGGCATCTGTAATTTGATCCGGGTCGTCCGAAACGCGGATCAGCTCTTCGTCATAGTAAAGGATTTTGACATCTTTGGCTCGAGCAAGTGAGCCGACCACCGACAGAATTCTCGCTCGGGCGCTGTCTGTCTTAAGTCCCTCGGCAGTATCTCTTTCCTGATCGAGTCTATCCTGCCAATTGACACCAACAACGTACCTTTCGAGACGTATTACCATATGGTTCCTGATCGCGTCGAACAAAGCCCTGCTACGAGCATCTTCAACTAATCCAGCATCTCGACTTGAAACCTCTCGAAACCGTTTAGGCGGAGCTACCACGTCAACACGCCCGAGTAGATCGCGTGTACCGAGATAGCGAGACACGCCTTGTTGCTTTCTTCGATTCAATCCAAGTGTGTCGTCTGTTTCCTCACCAATTGGAAAAACTCGGAATCCATTGAGGAAAAGAAAAATGCTTCCAAACTTGACAGGCGGCACCCCCATGCGCCTTGTAAAGGTGCTCTTGGCTGAGCGGTTTAAGTAGAACACTTGGCCTTCGACTTTGCTGCCTTCCAGCCCCTCGTATGGGGAAGGTTCCCTAATCGAGTATATTTTCCGACCCCGATCATACAAAGTTGTATCAATCTTCCCATTTGCGATAGACACTTCAATCCGACTTGTCTTTTCCCTTAGAAGATCAGAGATTTGATTGCCGACGGGACCGTCAACGCCCTCTATAACTTCTTCACTGCCGTCAACTAACCACGTTGAAACGGCCACCTTCTTTGTTGTGCCAAACGGGTCTATTAATTTTGCAATATCACGACGTAGCCTTTTGATACGTTCTTCATCCCAAGCTTGTCGTGTCTCTTTAACTACTAAAACCGTTCCACTTTCTGACGGAGCATCGGCGTTTATAATGTTGGGAAATGACCTTGTGGTTCCAAGCTCCACGTCAATTTCTTGAAATTCTTCGGAACTATTGGATTCGAATCGGGTCCAATCAATTTCGAGCTTCGAAATCGTAGATTGACCTTCCGCCCTACTATATAGCTGCAGCCCTTCGCCGAGTGTATCACAAGCAAATCGGCCAATACCTTTACTCCCGGCGAATTGTCCAGCTGGCCTAATTTTGTCTCTGTAATCGTCAGCCTGAGCAAGGGCTTTTTCCGAGTATGCGACGAAGAGCCACTTTCCTCGAATATCCGCCTGAGACATTCCATGCCCATCATCCACAATTGTTATTGTTTCTTTTTCGGGATTAAATTCTATGTCAACGCGTGTACTTCCAGCATCGAAAGAATTTTTAACCAACTCAAAAATCGCGACATACTCATTAGTAACGAGATCACGGCCAATGATGTCCTTGAGGTGAGAACTGATTCGGAATTTTTCATGCTTCCCCATACCGTAGACATATCCTAGTTTTCTTAGATGGCGAAGATGAATCCAAATGAACGCCGTGAGTTGATGGCACGGTTCAAATCAAAGGATACGAGGCCAGAACTCATAGTGCGACGTGCACTGCATCGCAAAGGTCGGAGATTCCGCGTGCACCGCCGTGACTTGCCGGGTAACCCCGACGTTGTACTCTCACAGGACAAAGTTGCAGTATTCGTGCACGGTTGCTTCTGGCACGCTCATGAAGGATGCCATATCGCTCGCGTGCCGAAGACCAAGAGTGAATTCTGGAAGCAAAAATTCGCCAAAAATAGAGAACGCGACATGAATGTGAAACGGGAACTCGAGCGGAGTGGGTGGTCCGTTGTGATTTTTTGGGAATGCGAAGTAAGCATTGACGGTATTGATGAATTATTGGTCGAGCGCGGGCTAGTGACAGATTAGCTACAACTTCGTGGACGCCTATCTCAGATACGAAACCACCGTTAAGTGGGTGCTGAGCAACCGCTGTTCCACTGCTCCCACGTCGCACATTGCGGCAGCGAACCTGGATCAGGTAAATTGAATGGCATCTATTCGAACTGAGACGTTAAAGGCGCGAATGTCCGCTTTGGGCCGAAAGCCCACCTACTTTAACTTCTTCTGGCCTTCGAAGCAGGCCAACAAGGGCCTGGCCAAGGGTCCACAACACACCCCCAGCCAAGCCAAAAGCCCGGACTAACCGGCCCTCGCCTTCCCGGACACCCGCCCCCGCCTCCGATCAGAACAACCCAACAATCTCATTGTTTTCGTCCAAACCGATGGCTTCCGCCGAGGGGACGCGCGGCAGGCCGGGCATGGTCATGATGGCGCCTGTGATGACGACGATGAAGCCGGCGCCGGCGGACAGACGCACTTCGCGGATGGGGACCGTGTGGCCCGTCGGGGCGCCGCGCAGGTTGGGGTCGGTGGAGAAGGAATACTGGGTCTTCGCCATGCAGACCGGCAGGTCGCCGTAGCCGGCGTCTTCCCAGGCTCTCAGCTGGTCGCGGACCTTCTTGTCGGCCATGATGTCGTCGGCGCGGTAGATGCGGGTTGCAATGGTGTGGATCTTGTCCCAGAGGCTCAGGCCGTCCTCGTAGATCGGGGCGAACTGGCTTTCGCCGTTGTCGATCATGTCGACCACTTTGCGCGCCAGCGCTTCGGTGCCTTCGGAGCCCTTGGCCCAGTGTTCGCACAGGATCGCCTCAACGCCCTGCTCCGCCGCAAAGGCCCGAACCGTTTCGAACTCGGCCTCGGTGTCGGTGACGAACCGGTTGACGGCAACGACCACCGGAACGCCGAACTGCTTGACGTTTTCGATGTGGCGGCCAAGGTTGGCGCAGCCTTTTTTCAGGGCCTCGACATTTTCCGACGACAGCTGGTCCTTGGCGAGGCCGCCATGCATTTTCAGCGCCCGGATCGTGGCAACGATCGCGGCGGCATTGGGCTTCAGGCCGGCCTTGCGGCATTTGATATCGAAGAATTTTTCCGCGCCGAGGTCGGCACCGAAACCGGCCTCTGTCACGACGTAATCGGCCAGTTTCAGAGCGGTTTTCGTGGCAATGACGGAGTTACAGCCATGGGCAATGTTCGCGAACGGTCCGCCGTGAATAAAGGCCGGATTGTTCTCAAGCGTCTGAACGAGGTTCGGCTGCATCGCCTCCTTGAGAAGCACCGTCATCGCACCGTCGGCCTTGATGTCGCGGCAGTAAACCGGCGACCGGTCGCGGCGATAGGCCACAATGATGTCGCCAAGGCGCTTCTGAAGGTCCGCAAGGTCCGTCGCAAGGCAGAGAATGGCCATGATTTCGGAGGCAACGGTGATATCGAAACCCGCTTCACCGGGAAAGCCGTTGGAAACGCCGCCCAGCGAGGACACGATCTCGCGCAGGGCCCGGTCGTTCATATCCAGCACCCGGCGCCAGACGACACGGCGCTGGTCGATCTCAAGCGCATTGCCCCAGTAAATATGGTTGTCGATCATCGCCGACAGCAGGTTATGGGCCGAGGTGATCGCGTGGAAGTCGCCGGTAAAGTGCAGGTTGATATCTTCCATCGGCACGACCTGGGCATAGCCGCCCCCGGCCGCGCCGCCCTTCATGCCGAAGCACGGGCCGAGCGAGGGTTCGCGCAGGCAGATCGTCGCCTTTTTGCCGATCCGGTTCAGGCCGTCGCCGAGCCCGACCGTGGTCGTTGTCTTGCCCTCCCCGGCCGGTGTCGGGCTGACAGCGGTCACGAGAATCAGTTTGCCGTCCGGCCGGCCGCTGAGGCCACTGATAAAGTCGGATGAAATCTTGGCCTTGGTATGCCCGAAAGGCTGCAGCGCTTCATCGGAGATATCCAGCTTTTTGCCGATCTGAGAAATCGGCTTCATGTCCGCTGCGCGTGCGATTTCAATATCAGTGCTCATTCTGGACCTCCCGCGTCCCGTTATGCGAGGACAAACAAACGTTTCCGGATCTGCACGCCGCCATTGTCGGGACGAACGGTTCCGCCCCCTGCCGACGCTGCCTTTGACCGCCTGAATTCTCAGGCGGTATCAAGACTGTGCCCATACGCCTGCAAATCACTAATAGTCGCCATCAGTTTTTCTAATTCAGTCCGGGCACCGCCCGATTATCCCGGATTTTTATTGGTGCCTTGGGCGTTCCGACAGAGCCAGAATTCGAATTATTTTGCGCCAACAGCCGACGCGGGCGGCACGGTTGCCGCTTCGGATCCGCTTTTTTCGGCCCGGTCGCGCTTATCCTGCTTTGACCAGAAATAACTCTGCCGTTCCTCGGTCGGGGTGCAGCGATAACGCTCCCGGTAACATTTGGTGAAATGCGAGGTCGAGGCGAAACCGCAGGCAATGGCAATATCGAGGATCGGACGATTTGTGCGCCTCAAAAGATCCCTGGCCACCTCAAGCCGCATCCTGAGATAATATTGCCCCGGTGTGCAGTTGAAATAGCGCCGGAACAGACGCTCCAGCTGCCGCGGAGAGACTTCCACCGTCATGGCAAGCTGCTGGCAGCTGAGGGGATCCTCAATGTGCTTGTCCATCATGCCGATCGCCTGAAGCACCTTCGGATTTGTCACACCAAGCCGTGCCTCAAGATCGAACCGCTGCGTTTCCTCGCCCGACCGGATGTGATGGTGCATCAGAATTTCGGCGCTCTCGCGGGCAATGTTGACCCCGTAGTGGAGCGCAATCAGCCCCAGCATCATATCCAGTGCCGCCGTGCCTCCGGCACAGGTATAGCGGTTGCGGTCGATTTCGTAGATGTCCGACGTCACCTCGATATGAGGATAATCTTCGCGAAACGAACGCAGGTTTTCCCAGTGGATCGTACATCTGTATCCGGACAAAAGATCGTACTTCGCCAGGATATAGGCTCCGGTGCAGACCGACCCGATGCCCTTGCCGCGCGAGGCGTTCTTTCTCAAAATCGCGCCCAGTTCCCGGCTCTCCGGTCCCCGTTCGACATCGATGCCCGAGCAGACGAGCGTTATGTCCGGTTCGCCCATGTCGGAAATGGACCCGTCGACCGATGTCGTCAGGCCGATGCTGGCGGCAACGGGCTGGCCATCCAGCGAATACGTGCCCCATTCATAGAGTGCTTTTCCGGCCACGCGATTGGCTATCCGCAACGGCTCGATCAGCGAAACGTAAGGCATCAGCGAATAGTTCGGCAACAGCACAAAGGCCAGTCGTTTTACCTCGCTATAAAACTGCTGTTCGGGCATTCAGCGCATCGCTCCACCATATGATACCGGAGGAACTCCGGCACGGGATTCCGCATCGTTCGTTCATGCAAAGCTCATCAAAACGTATTTTTACGAAGTTGAAAATCATAAAATGCAGGCATGACTTGCATTGTGCAAAGTTATTTAACGCCGCAAACCAGCCCTTCTTTGCCGGATGGCCGCCGGGTGCGTCCGCGCGCTCCCGCCCCTCACCAGTCAAGCACGACCTTGCCGGACGAGCCGCTGCACATGGCATCAAATCCGGCCTGAAAATCATCGATCGGCAGGCGGTGGGTGATCAGAGGCGAAAGATCGAGCCGGCCCTGAACCAGGGTTGTCATCTTGTACCAGGTCTCGAACATTTCGCGGCCATAGATGCCCTTCAGTGTCAGCATCTTGAAAATGACCTTGTTCCAGTCGATCTCAAACCCGGCCGGTGCGATGCCGAGAATGGCGATTTTGCCGCCATTGTTCATCACGTCGATCATGTCTCTGAAAGCGGGCGCCGCGCCGGACATTTCAAGGCCGACATCAAAGCCTTCTTTCATGCCGATGCGCGCCATCACATCGTGCAAGGTCTCTTCCAGCGCATTGACGACATACTGCACCCCGACCGTCCGCGCCAGCTCAAGCCGCGCCGGGTTGATGTCGGTGATGACAACCTTCCGCGCCCCGAGTTCCTGCGCAACCATGGCGCCCATTATACCGATCGGTCCGGCGCCGGTCACAAGCACGTCCTCGCCGATCAGGTCGTAACTGAGAGCCGTGTGAACCGCATTTCCGAACGGGTCGAAAATCGCCGCGATTTCGTCCGGCACATCGTCGGGCAAGGCGAACACATTATGTTCGGGGATGCAGACATATTCTCCGAAGCTGCCCGGACGGTCGACGCCGACGCCCTTGGTGTTGCGGCATAAATGGCCGCGCCCGGCCCGGCAGTTGCGGCACACCCCGCAGACAATGTGGCCTTCGCCCGATACCCGCCGGCCGGGCTGATATTTGGTGACCGCCGAGCCGACCTCGGCAATCACACCGCAGAACTCATGCCCGACAACCATCGGCACGGGCACCGTTTTCTGCGCCCACGCATCCCAATTGTAGATATGAACGTCCGTTCCGCAAATGGCGGACTTTCTGACTTTGATCAGGACATCGGTCGGGCCCGGCTCGGGAACCGGAACATGCTCCATCCAGATTCCCGGTTCGGGCTTTGCCTTGACCAGCGCCTTCATCATATTCGTCATGACTGTGTTTTCCTGTGCGTCGCCGCCTGTTGTCGCAACGGGTAAAGCGTCAGTTGATGATGTTCAGGTCTTTGCCGACATCGACAAACGCGGCGATGGCCTTGTCAAGATCCTGCCGTGTGTGGGCGGCGGACATCTGTGTCCGGATTCGCGCCTTGCCTTTTGGGACGACGGGAAAGAAAAACCCGGTGACGTAAACACCGCGTTCATGCATGCCGCGCGCCATGTCCTGCGCCAGAGCGGCATCGCCCAGCATCACCGGAATGATGGCATGGTCGGCGCCGGCCAGTTCAAACCCCGCCGCTGTCATTTTTTCTCGGAAATACGCCGCATTGCCGTTCAGTGTCTTTCGAAGCTGATCGCCGTTTTCGAGCATGTCAAAAACGCGCAGGGATGTTGCCGCGATCACCGGAGCCAGCGTGTTGGAGAACAGGTACGGGCGCGAGCGCTGACGCAGCCAGTCGACGGTCTTCGCACTCGCCGCGGTATAGCCGCCCGAGGCGCCCCCCAGCGCCTTGCCGAGCGTTCCGGTGACAATGTCAATCCGTCCCTCAACACCGCAATAGGCCGGCGTGCCGCGTCCGCCCTCACCGACGAACCCGATGGCATGGCTGTCATCGACCATCACCATGGCATCGTACTTTTCCGCAAGATCGCAAATGCCGGAAAGATTGGCGATAATCCCGTCCATGGAGAACACGCCGTCCGTGGCAATCAACCGGAAACGGGCGTCCTGTGCCTCTTTCAGGCGATCCTCCAGTTCCGCCATGTCGTTGTTGGCATAGCGGTACCGCCGGGCCTTGCACAATCTGACGCCGTCGATAATGGACGCATGGTTGAGCGCATCGGATATGATCGCATCCTCCGGCCCCAGCAATGTCTCGAACAGACCCGCATTGGCGTCAAAACAGGAAGAATAGAGGATTGTGTCCTCCATACCCAGAAAACGGGAAATGCGCGCCTCAAGCCGCTTGTGCTCTTCCTGGGTGCCGCAGATGAAACGGACCGATGCCATCCCGTAACCGTAGCGTTCGAGCGCCTTTTTGGCCGTTTCGATCAGTTCCTGATTGTCCGCCAGACCCAGATAATTGTTGGCGCAGAAATTCAGAACCTGCCGGCCGCCTTCAACATCGACGGAGCCGGACTGCGGCGAGACGATCACCGTTTCGGTTTTATAAAGTCCAGCCTCTCTGACAGCTTCGAGTTCCCCGGAAAGATGCTGATCGAAGCGGGCTGACATGTCATGAAACTCCTTTTTAGCGATCTGGCCGACTGGCGGCAAAGCATCCGGCCAACAGCAGTTCCTGCGGAGAATAGCACCGAAATCATGACCACTCTCCTGCAATTAAATAAGAATAGAATGCGTCGGGAATAAATGACAATTTGTTTAGGATTTCCGGCTTTATTCACAGGAACGCCCGTCCGGTGCCGCGCGTTCCCGATCGACGGAGGCACCCATGCAGGCAGAGCGTATCCCGCGAAGGTTGCATCACCTTCGCGACAAGGAACCGCGTGAAAACAAAGAATTGGGGCATTTCACGCGATCCGAGGATCGCGAGAATTACCCCAGGGTATGGACCTATAAAATTTGCGAAAATTAAGTAAGTATCGCTTAACCTCAAAAACAAATACGCGTATTAAACTTCACATATCTGATGTATATTAGAAACAAGCGATATTAACCCGTGGTTACCTGTGAGGAAAAATGGGAAAGGTAGCTGATTTTACCTGGAAATGGCTGAGTTACGCGCTGCTTGGCGCGTGCGCATATGTCATGATCATCGATCTTGTCTTTTTCTTCGATCACGGCAAACTCCGCCTGACATCCCTTATCGATCTCACGGCGGGTGGCACTGCCTACAGCTTCAGCTATTGGGAGTTATTGCTGCTGGATGCCTGGGCGCCGGCTTACTTTCTGACCGCCGCCTATCTTTGCAGCCGCATTCCGAGCCGTTCCTGATTCTCGACCGTTTTTAGACCCGACCACCGCACGATCCGGTATGTGAAAAGCCGTTCAAGTGCCGTGCAAATGTCTTCCCGCTGATTATTCTGTTATCGTCGGCAGCCTATATGGGGAAAGGCGATGGCTTTCAGAATTTTCTTTGCCGGATTTTTTGCGGTTCTGCTCACTGCCGCGCAGGTGAAGGCTCAAACCGTCGAGCGGGGATATTATCGCGTCATCAATGTGGCCGCAGGAGACAGTCTTAACATCCGGAGCGGTCCCGGCACTGAGAACCCCGTCATTCACACGCTGAAGAACGGCTCTGTTGTCCGCTCCACCGGCCTTTCCACAAGAGTCGGTAACACGGAATGGCTTCAGGTCAACGCACAGGAGACCCTGGGCTGGGCATCGTTGCGTTTTTTGAAATGGGCCGAACCCAGAACTTTCAGCGGTACGCACATCCCGATTGCGGGCATATGCAGCGGCACCGAACCCAACTGGTATGCGCGCTGGAAGAACAACACACTTTATGTGTGGACAGGTCTTGGCAATCCGGCGGAACCCGACATCACGGTTCCGCTTTCGGAGGCCGCCACAGCACAGGGGTTCACGAGGCCGGGGTTCTTGTCCGCGCATTCTCCTGATCTGTCCCTTCGACTTGTCCATCAGCCGGGCGTGACCTGCCTGGCCCAGCCGGTCGACACGGACATGGAAGGCGGCGTTCTGTTTATCAGCAGACCGGGTGAGGAAAAGCTCTATAACGGGTGCTGCCGTGCTGAGGCACCCGCCTTCAACTAAGGCGTATTGTGTTTGGATTGGATAGGACTCCGGCATTGCCATGCTCGAGCGATTGCCGTCGTGCTAAAATAGCGGCCCGAGCGGGCAGCAACAGCATCGGGCCCTTGCTCCAACTGATCCGTTTTCCCCGAATTCGTTCCGCCGCTCACAGCGACGTGATCGGATTTCGTCGAAGCTGTGACCAAGTCCACATGAAATCTGCAATTCACTTCCTACATAAGGTAGTGCTCAGGTATTGAGCAAGTGGAGTACGTTATGATTAAGATCATGCTGCCATATATGGCACCACTCGCTGCTGGTGCACTGTTTATTGTCATCAGCTTTGCTGTAGCAGCACCGGGCCTTTAAGGCCCGGACGCTACGGCCCCTCCTCATATAACGACATCCAAGTGCATGTATACTATGTAACGACATGATCGTTGCATGAGAGGATTCGGTTCGTCTCAGGACGATTTTGGCCTGAGATGAACCGGCTCGCCGTCACCGCGGCTGCGATCCGCCCGGAACACGTCGAATGGACCCGGAGCCGTCAAAAGTGCTCTAACGAAGCTCCCGCCTCAGGATTTTTCCGACGGCGGATTTTGGAATGGCGTCGATAAAAGCGATGTGGCTGGGGACCTTGTAAGCGGCAAGCCGGTCGCGGCAGTAGGAGACGATATCATCCTTCGAAGGGTTTTTGCCCTCGGCCACGACAACGAACAATTTCACCGCCTCACCGGTCTTTTCATCCGGCACGCCAATGCACGCACATTCGACGATGCCGTCATATTCGGAAACAACCTGCTCGACCTCATTGGGATAAACGTTAAAGCCCGAAACAAGCACCATGTCTTTCTTGCGGTCGACAATGCGTATCATGCCGTTCGGTTCCCTGATCGCAATGTCGCCCGTCCGGAAATAGCCCTCTCGTGTAAACGCGGCGGCGGTTTCTTCCGGCCGGTTCCAATAGCCGCTCATGACCTGGGGGCCTTTGGCGCACAGTTCTCCCCTCTCCCCGTCAGGCACTTCCTCGTCCTTGTCGCCGAGAATACGGATATCCGTATCGGGAAAGGGTAAGCCGACCGTGTCGGAAAAACTGTCTTCAGCCGGTGGATTGAGGGTCAGGACCGGCGATGTTTCCGAAAGACCGTAGCCCTGCACGATGTGCTTGCCCGTCAGCGCCTTCCATCGGTCGGAGATCACCGGCATGATCTTCGTTCCCCCGCCGATAGCGATTTTCAGGCGGCTGAAATCGACCCCGCCGATGTCCGGATGCATCATCATGCCGGCATAGAGCGTATTGACCCCGGTCATCGCCGTCAGTCGGCTGTCCTTAATTGTGGAAATGAAACGATCCATATCCCGCGGATTGGTGATCAGATAATTCTTCGATCCGACAGCGAAATAGGCCAGGAAGTTCACCATCAGCGCGAAGATGTGATAGAGCGGCAGCGGAGTGATGATCACCTCCCGGCGCGGCAGGGTCATTTCAGGCGCGAATTGCCGATACTGACGAATATTGGCCAGAAGATTGGCATGGGAGAGTACGGCCCCTTTTGAAATGCCGGTCGTGCCGCCGGTATATTGCAGAAACAGGACATCATCAGCTGCCACATTGGCCTCTTCAAGCGGCAGGTCGGCACCCGTTGCCAGGGTTTCCGCCAGCGAGACATACGCTCCGGTTTCAGGATCGACCGGAGGACTGGGAAGAACGCCTTCTGAGCCGTCCGACAGGGTCGCAACGACAACGGCCTCGACCGGCACCTCGTCCCGAATGGGCGCATATACAGGTGTTGAACCGGAGAAAATGATCAGCGTTGTTGCACCCGAATCCTGGAGCTGATGAGCCAACTCTCGCGCCGTATAGAGAGGATTCACATTCACCTGGACGGCACCCAGGCGCATAAGAGCAACCGACGAAATAACAAAGGCGAACATATTGGGCATCATCAGCGCAACACGGTCACCCTTTTCAATCGCGATTTCGTTCTGCAAATAGGCAGCCAGATCGCGCGAATACCTGTCTAGATCCCTGAAAGTCAGTGTCTGCCCGAAATTGATGAAGGCGACATCATCGGAATAGGTCGCCATGGCCTGCTTGACCAGATCTGTGATCGTATCGACGGCCAACAGGTCCGCCATCTGTTCCCGCGTCGCCATCGTGTCCTCCCGTAACCGACTTGCGCATTATTGTTAGTCGACCATGGTACACGTTTCGAACCCTCAAGGGAGGGATTTCGACACTTGTTGGAGCAGATCAGTCTTCAATGGCTTCAGTTATCGCCGCAATGCCGTGCCCGCCGCCGGTTCGCCGAATTTCACACAGGACCTGAGATAGAATTGCGATACAAACCCTCGCGGATCGCCGTTCGACCTAACCGACAATCCGCGCACTGGCGGCATCGCCCAGCGGCCGCATGCCACCGATCCGGTTCAGTCCCGAAGAGCGCGCCCGGTTGTTTTCCGGCATCGTCAGGGAAATACGCAATTCGTTGATCAGCGCGACGAGCTGGCTGCGGCTGTAAAAGCCGAGTGTCGCAAGCAGTGCTGAGACATGATGCTTCACAGTCGCTTCCGTGATCCCCAGTTCGTGGGCAATCTGTTTATTCAAGCGCCCTTCCTTCAGACGGGTCAGGATCGTGACCTGGCGTTTTGTCAATCCGGACAGCGCTTCATAAAACTCGACGGTAAAGCCCTTGCGGTCCTGGGACTCCAGTTCCAGATGTATCCCTTGCGGGTCATGGGCGCCCAGAATCAGTCCCTCAAAGATCTCAAGATCAACCAGCTTGGAAATGACGGCATCGGCGCCATGGCGCGTGAAATATGCCGCCAGCCCCTCGTCATCCTGATCGATGACCACAATGATGCGGGCATGGGGCGCGACACGTCGGATGCGCGCAGCCGTATGCAGGCCAGGCGCGCCCGATAAGGCGGGGTTCACGACAACCGTACCGTCCGAATTGCGGGCGGCCCATTGCAAAACTTCAGGAAAGCTCCTGGTCGCGACAGGCGCGATTTCAGCAGAACCGGTCTGTTTCGCCGCGAGGCCGCACAAACCAATTGCAAACGCGGGGTGAGGATCGGCGATTACCACGGAACGCCTGACGCGCGGTCTGACGGCATTTGCCGACACCAAAGGATCGATCCGGGGAAGCGATGCGACGGATTTGGATGCTTTTCGATCAATCACGTTCATGGTCAGTCCTCTCCCGGTGCTGCGCCCTGTTTCTGCACCACCGATTCACGTTTTTGACACTGGCACCGCTTCGTAAGCGATTCCTCCCCGTCCGGGCCGTCATCAGATTGACATCTTTGGGCCCGGCCAAGACGGTTTGCAACGAGCGGTACCCAACTCATAAATTGGTAGCGAACAATAGGGAGCATGAAATTGATAAATTCATTTGAAAATTGATATTTAATCGGATTAAATGCAGTGCAATGCGATGAAAATTAATGCAATGCACAATAGCTATTCGGTGGATTACCTTGCCTGGCGCGGGCTGACACGGGCGCTGGGTGGCGTGAAAGGTGCCGAAAAAAGCGTTTTTGACCGCCTCGGTGTCGATCGGTCAAATGTCGAAGCGGAAGGGGCCCGAAGCCCCTTGCGTCTTTATGTGCGGTTCTTCGACGAAGCCGCCAGTGTGCTTCAGGACCCTGCATTCGGTTTTAAACTCGGCTATACCACACGGCCGCGCAGCGCCGGCATTCCGGGTTATCTGGTCCTGAGCGCGCCGGATCTGGAGACCGGGCTTGAAGAGTTTTGCCGACATTTCTCGCTGTTGGTGGAAGGCGTTTCGCTCGCCTTCGTTCGAACGCCGCAAATGTGCGGTCTCACCTGGGAAATGAGCGATCCAAATCTGAAACGGCACGCGCGCTTTGCCGATCATGTTTCGGTGTTCTTCACCAACATGATCCGAGGCGTCATGGGTCGGTCGTGGCGCCCTCAGAAAGTGGATCTCACACATGTGACCGGCGCGCCGCACTCGATTGTTTCGCGGGTTTTGTGCCGCAATGTGCGCTTTGGGCAGAGCGAGAATTTTATTCACATCCCGCCGGAGGCTCTGCAACGGCACTCCTACAAGCGGGATCTGGCCCTTTTTCAGCTGATGCGCGCTATGGCACGGGAACAACAAGCGCAAAGGCGCGATAAACCGGATCTTCTGGAACAAATCCGAACGATCCTGTGGCTTGCTCCAACAGAGCATTACCGCAAGCCGGCCCTGATTTCGGACAGTCTTGGGTTAACGCCATCCGCGCTGCAGCGGCTCTTGAAGGGGATGGGCATCACAATGCGCTCGGTGGCTGACGATGTTCGGTTTGAAAGGGCACAGCACCTGCTTCGCTCAACCGAACAAAGCGTTGCGGACATTTCGGAGCGGCTGGGTTACTCCGAACCGGCAGCCTTCATCAGGGCGTTTAAAAAAAGACTGGGGCATACGCCGCGACAATACCGGCAGGTATCGCTGCAAACAGGCGGATAGGCCACATTCATAAAAGTGCTGCGGACAGCGACCTCTCCACGACAGATTGCAGGCGGGAGATCAGCTTGCGCCTTCCCTCTCGCCGTCCTCCTCCTGCCAGATCTTCTGGCGGCTTCGGATTTCCCGGGGAGCGGGCCCGAAATAATTCGGCGTTTTGACGAACTCGCGCGGGTGCAAAATCACGCTGTTAACCCTTTGAAAAAGAGCCTTGGCCGATATGGGCTTGGAGAGCATTTCGTGAATACCAAGGCGCCGGGCCTCAATGATGCGGCTGCGTTCGGTATGTCCCGTCACCATGATGATAGGGATATAGGCGAAGGGGTTCTGGGGAGAGCGGATCATCCTGACCATGTCGGCGCCGTCGAGGATCGGCATGACCCAGTCGATAATCAGAATGTCCGGATTGGCCCGCTCCATTGCCTCAAGACCGGAAGCGCCGTCCTCGGCCTCCACAATGCGCCGGGCACCGAATCCCTGCAGCATGGTGCGGATGATCGTGCGCATGTACGCACTGTCCTCCACCAGCAGGAATGTTAACGACGATAGATCCAGACTCACATTGAAACCTCCGGCCCTTTCCTATTCTTATTCACCTAATCATAAAAGTTTGGTTAGCCGGCGCCCGGAAACGCTACGTAATCGTGAGAAGTCGTCACCTGATTCTAAAATAATGGTGATTTTCCACCGGTTCCGGACCCCGTAGCACGCCTGTATGACCTTCGGCTCGATATATATCATCAAACGGCCGCTGATTTCAGAAGAAATGCGCTAGATCAAGGCGGAATCACAATCTTGGGAGAATGATCAATATCGGGAAGGCGCGTCAATCTGGCATTCGACAAAGGGCCACCGACCCGATAGGTTTTAGATGCATTCTTAACTGCGGGGATCCGTACGACATGAACTACCAGTCCATCTTTCAGGACGCGATAAACGCGCTTAAAGACGAGCAAAGATATCGGGTTTTTGCTGATCTTGAG
Organism: Stappiaceae bacterium; assembly: GCA_965275915.1. Lineage (GTDB taxonomy): Bacteria > Pseudomonadota > Alphaproteobacteria > Rhizobiales > Stappiaceae > JBDWFY01. The sequence continues at coordinate 596,498 of CBDHYI010000008.1, read as the reverse complement.
CGGATTGCCGGACGATTCCCGTATGCAATCTGGCGCAGGGGCGACGAGCAGTGGCAGCTTAACGACCGTGAGCGCGAAATTGTCGTCTGGTGCTCGAACGACTATCTGGGCATGGGCCAGAACAAGGATGTGATCGACGCGCTGACCAGCACGGCCGAGCGCATGGGAGCGGGTGCAGGAGGTACACGCAACATCTCCGGCACCAACCATCCGCTTATCGAGCTGGAGAAAGAACTCGCCGATCTGCACAACAAGGAAGCCGCGCTGGTGTTTACCTCCGGGTTCGTTTCCAACGAGGCCGGTATTTCCACAATCGCAAAATTGCTCCCGAACTGCCTGATACTGTCCGATCAGCTCAACCATGCCTCAATGATTGCCGGTGTGCGCAATTCCGGCGTTCAGAAGCAGGTCTGGCGGCACAACGACCTTGATCACCTTGAGGAGCTTTTGAGAGCGGCCGGACATGAGCGCGCAAAACTGATTGTTTTTGAGTCGGTCTACTCGATGGACGGTGATGTCGCGCCGATTGAGAAAATCGCCGATCTCGCCGACAAATACAACGCCATGACCTATATCGACGAAGTGCATGCGGTCGGCATGTACGGGGATCGCGGAGCGGGCATCTGCGAACGCGACGGCGTCATGGACCGCATTGATATTATCGAAGGCACCATGGCCAAAGCCTTTGGTGTTCTTGGCGGCTATATTACCGCCTCCAGCGCAGTCGTGGATGCAATCCGCTCCTACGCACCGGGTTTTATCTTCACGACCGCGATTCCTCCTGCCCTGGCAGCAGCAGCCACTCAATCGATCCGGCATCTGAAAACATCCAGCGCTGAACGCGAAGCCCATCAAAGGCAGTCGCAAAAGACAAAAGACATACTGGCTGCGGCCGGTTTGCCGGTCATGCCTTCGGAAACGCATATCGTTCCGGTTGCGGTCGGCGATCCCGATCTGTGCAAGCAGGCAACGGATATGCTGCTTGAAAAGCACAATATCTACATTCAGCCGATCAACTATCCGACTGTGCCACGGGGAACCGAACGGCTGCGCATCACGCCGTCGCCTTTTCACGACGACAGCCTGATAGACCATCTGCGCGACGCTTTGCTGGACGTCTGGAACACCCTTGAGCTGCCGTTCCACACGAAAGACGACACCAAAGAGGACACGGTTGTGGAGCAGGTGATTTTCTCAGCGGCCGGGGGGTGATGCCGCGGACCGCAAATGAGTCCATACCCAAGCGGCACTTGTGCCGCTTGTCCGCATCACCGGCAACGCAGCAAGAGCGTCTGCATTTCATTTCCCCGATCCGCCCCTCGCAGCAGCGGGAGGGCGGCTGTCCTTTCTCGGCGGCCTCTTTTCCGCCCATCAGGCTGAAAAACATAAGACAAGCGCTTTGAAGGGACACGGATCCGGCCGGAAGACGACGGATTACCGATCGTCTTGTTCGGGCAGGTCATCGTCCGAAAGAATACGCCACTTCGGTCCTTCCATGTCCTCGAACTGGCCCGATTTCAGAGACCAGAGGAAGGCGCCCAGTCCCAGCGCACCCAGAAACAGGGCCACCGGTATCAGGTAAATCAGGACGTCCATCAGCCGCGCTCCCCCACCTTTTCGGACTGCCGGGGCTGCATAAAGCGCAGTTTCAAAGCATTGGCGGTCACGATGATCGAACTGCCGGACATGGCAACCGCGGCCAGCAAGGGAGTGACATAACCGGCAACCGCGATGGGAACGGCGACAATGTTATAGAGGGTCGAAAGCAGCAGATTTTGCGACATTGCCCGCCGGGATGCCTTGGAAACGGTCAGCGCATGGCGTACAGGACTCAGCCTGTCCCCAAGGAAGACGCCGTCGGCGGCGGCCTGGCTGAGTTGCACTGCGGTGACCGGCGAAAGCGAAACGTGGGCCGCGGCCAGTGCCGGCGCGTCGTTCAAGCCGTCTCCAACCATAAGGACGGACTTTCCGGCGGCTTTGAGATGGTTGAGCCGGGCAATCTTGTCCTGCGGCCGAAGGTCCGCCGCGTAAGTCTCTACCTTCAGGGAGGCGGCGACGGCCGACACTGCGGGCTGACGGTCGCCGGAAAGGATTTCAAGATCGTATCCGGACGCTTTCAGCCGCCGGACGACATCGCCGGCGTCCTCCCGTATGGCCTGTTCAAGCAGAAACAAGGTCGGTTTGTCCTCACCGCGCTGAAAAGCCAGCAAGGATGCCGCCGGACTTGATGCCATAGCCTTGTCCAACTGCTCCACCGAGACTCCGCAGAAGCGGGGTGAGCCCAGACGCAACCGGCGATCGTCGCATTGAACCTCGACCCCGGACCCGGCAATTTCGCGCACATTTTCCAAAGGCCGTGTTGCGCCTGACGCCGCAGCCAGTGCGGTCGCCAGCGGATGATGGCTGGACAGCGCCAGCTGTCCGGCAAGATCAAGGACCTCTGGCGGATACTCTTCAGGATTGAGCAGATGCGGCAGCGGCTTCGTTAGCGTCCCGGTCTTGTCGAAGATGATGGTGTCTACCTCTGCGAGCCTCTCGATCGCGTCACCGGAATTGAGGAGGATGCCAAAGCGATAAAGCAGTCCGCTGGCGACAACCTGAACGGCAGGGATTGCCAGTCCCAATGCGCAGGGGCAGGTTATGATCAGAACCGAGATTGCAATGATCAATGCCTGCTGCCAGTCGCCGCCCCAGATCCACCAGCCAAGAAATGTCAGTGCCGCCGCGCTGTGCACCATCGGCGCATAAAGAGAAGCGGCCCGGTCCGCCAGTTTCACGTATCGGGATCGGGCCTGCGCCGCCGTCTCCAGCAACCGGTTGACTTCGTCAAGCAGCGTCCCCTGCGTTGCCGCCGTCACCTGTATCCTGAGGTTGCCCGTCGCATTCAGCGTCCCGGCATAAACATTGGCGCCGGGCTCGACGGCACACAAAGCGGTTTCCCCCGTAATCAGGCTCTGATCGATATCGGACCGGCCCGTCTGCACGATGCCGTCCACCGATATCCGTTCGCCCGGCGACACAAGAACGCTGTCTCCGGGATCAACCCGGGAAAGCGGGACTTCCCGCGTGCTTCCGTCAGGCAGAACCTTCACGGCCATATCGGCACGCAGCGCCGCAATGTTCTCGGCAAAGGACCGTGTCCGGCGCCGCATGTTCTGATCGAGATACCGGCCGATCAGCAGGAAGAACAGCAGCATGATAGCGGAATCGAAATAGGCATGCTCGGCATGCTGGAGCGTTTGCAGAACCGATAGGGCCAACGCCAGAATGACGCCTATTGTGATCGGCACATCCATGTTCACCGACCGGTTTCTGAGCGCGGCAAAGGCACTTCTGAAGAACGGCCGCCCGGCATAAGCTGCCGCCGGCAGCGCGATCAGTGCGGAGAGCCAGTGAAAAAAGTCGCGCGTTTCCGGTGTTATGTCCGTTACGTTGCCGGACCAGATCGAAACCGACAACAGCATCACATTCATGGACGCAAAGCCGGCAACTGCCATCGCCCGGAGCAGTTCCCGCGACGTCGCATCGCCGGCATCTTTGACAAGCGTCGGATCGAACGGATGGGCCTTGTACCCCATCGCATCCAGCACTTCGACGATGGTTTCGGCGTTCATCTCACCGGGATGCCAGTCGACCGACAGGCGATGGCTGGACAGGTTCAGCCGGGCACGGTCGATCCCGTCCATGCGACTGAGGCCCCGTTCGATTTTGTTCATGCAGCCAGCGCAATGAACGCCCTCAACGGCAAAGTCCATATGGACCGCACCGTTTACGGGAGAGGATGAGGCGAATGAATCCCAGTCTCGTGCCGGTGTAACCATCGAACAATCTCCTGGACCGGTTATGAGCCGGCCCCTGCCCCGTCCTTCAAATATACCCGGTTTTTGGAGCGAAAGACACGGGAATCGCCCCGATAAAGTTCCAGAATGAGGTTCCACTGGCCGGCCGCAACATTTGGCAATGTTCCTGTATAAAGACCGGGCTGTGCTTCCGTCAGCACAAGCTGATGATCTTCGGCGGACCGCGTCGGCCGCGCCAGCGCCGCATTGACGGTATACCCCACCAACGGCGCGGCGTTTTGATCCAGAGCCTTCATGCGCACCAGAGTAACGTCACCACCTGGACGGTCGGCATCGACTTCAATCGTCCAGCCAAGATCGGCCTGCCGGCGGGCGGCTTCCAGCTCTTCCTGATAGGTCTGGGACACCTGATAGGGACTGTCGGACTCGACGCCTGTCCAACTGGTCAGCGCCAGCCAGATAAAGACGGCATTGGCTGTAAAAATCACTAGGAAAAAACCGATAAACCAGGCCAGGACCGTTTTTCCGGTCACCGGCCTGCTCATGAACCCGTTTGCTTTTTCGTCTGGTGCCGGTTTTGTCATGTTCTGATCCCGTCTATCGAGACTGTGGCGGCACGAGGCCGCCACTGGCCCCTATTTCGGCCCTTTGAAGTAATCACGCGTGGTTGCCATTTCGCCCATCACCATATCGGTGATACGGAACGTTATGCCGGTCGACTCCTGCGCCACCCAGTTCTGGGGTGTATAAACCAGGACCCTCACCTCTCTTGTCGTGTCCGGTCCGACTTCGATAACCGGGCGTCCGCCGATTGTGTCTTTTACACCGACCGCCTCGACCCGTGTTCCGAACGGCAGTCCTTCGACACCCAACGCGAAACTCCGCTCCCTGTTTCTCTTGTTGGAAATGCGGATCGTGTAACCGTTACGGACAGACCCGTCCGACTGCTCGACATAGATCGGATTCCGGTCATGGATCACGTTGATTCCGGCGAATTCCCGCGTTGCGAGCGCATAGAGCATGACCGCTCCGACAATCGCGATCACCACCGCATAGATCACCGTGCGCGGTCTGACGATCCGGAATATCGGCTGCAGCCCTTCCGCCCGTCGTTTGACATTCATATCGGTATCGTAGCCGATGAGGCCCGGCTGACGTCCGATCTTTTCCATGACGTTGTCACAGGCGTCGATGCAGAGGCCGCACTGGATGCAGTCGAGCTGCAATCCGTCGCGGATATCAACACCGGTCGGGCAGACAGCAACGCACTGATAGCAGTCGATGCAGTCACCGGCAGGCTGTCCGGCCTTTTCGAGCCGGCGGCTCTCCTTAAGAGACACCCGTGGTTCGCCCCGATCTTCCCGATAGGTGACGTTGAGCGCCCACTCGTCGGTCAAGGCCGCCTGAATGCGCGGCCAGGGGCACATATAGGTACAAACCTGCTCTCGCATAAAGCCGGCGAGGGAATAGGTCGTGAATGTGAGGATGCCAATCCAGATATAGGCGATCATCGGTGCCTGAAAGATCAGCAATTGCCAGACAAGGGTCGGAGCATCGTTGAAGTAAAGAACCCAGGCTCCGCCGGTCCACCAGGCGATCATCAGCCAAAGAAAATGCTTGGTGGCCTTGGCGCCCGCTTTCCTGACGGTCCAGGGCGCCTCGTCCAGCTTGAGCCGCTCGCGCCGGTCTCCTTCCGTCCAGCGCTCCACCGCCAGGAACAGGTCCGTCCAAACGGTCTGCGGACACAGATAGCCGCACCAGATCCGTCCCGCAATGGCATTCATCAGGAACAGCGCGACCGCCGCAAGCACCAGAAGTCCCGTGAGATAGTAGACCTCCTGCGGCCAGATTTCGATGAAGAAAAAGTACGCACGCCGCGCGTCCATATCGATCAGAACCGCCTGACCGGGAGCATCCGGACCCCGATCCCAGCGGACGAACGGCAGGAGGTAATAAATTCCGAGCGTGATCAGCAATATGGCCCATTTGATCCGCCTAAGACGGCCGTGCACGGCCATCGGATAGACCTTCTTAGAGGCAACATACATGCTCTCCGGCATGGAATCGTGAGGTGTATCGGTCACGCACAAAATCCTGTCGTCAAATGCGGAGAGGCTCGTCTGGCACAGCCCGCGCGGTTGGTATCAACTTAATATTAGATTATGTTAATATACCAACGTCTGACTGGAAAACCGAGTAGGCATACTGCCACACCCGGTTTTCGATCTTTGACCCCGTTCCGCTTACTGGCCACCGCCCAGCGCATGGACATAGACCGCAAGGGACTTGACCGTTGCCGGATCGAGCCGATCGATCCAGGCCGGCATCACGCCGTTTCGCGCATTGGCAATCTGATTGCGGATCTCGTCAAGCGATCCGCCGTAAAGCCAGACACCGTCCATGAGATTCGGCGCGCCAAGTTCTTGAATGCCCTCGCCTTCCTCGCCATGACAGACCGCGCAGTTTTCTTCATAAACCGTTTTGCCAGCCTCGATATCGACGCCGTCCTCGGCCTGACCGCCGGAAAGGGTCACGACAAAATTGGCAACCTGATCGATCTGATCCTTGTCCAGAATTTCGTCCCGGCCAAATGCCGGCATATCACCCACCCTGGTTTCGTCATGCTCGGACCGGATACCGTAGTTCAATGTCTGATGAATATCGTCCAGCGTTCCGCCCCAGATCCAGACATCGTCCTGAAGGTTCGGATAACCGGAAAATCCGGTTGCACCGGTGCCGTGACAGGGCGCACAATTGTCACCGAACGCTGCCCGTCCGCTGGCGAGCGCAAATTCGAGGAGATTCTGGGTGCCTTCGATATCCTCGAGCGACGCCTCGACAATCTTGGCTCCCAGTTCCGACCGCTCCGCAACACCCGCATCATAGGCGGCCAGTGCCGCTTCACGCTGACTCGCGCCGATCAAACCGGTCGTATAGCTTGAAACCAGCGGCCAGGCGGGCATCACAATCCAGTACCCGATGGACCAGATGATGGTGATATAAAACAGCCACAGCCACCAGCGCGGCAACGGGTTGTTCAATTCCCTGATATTGTCCCAGACGTGCCCCGTTGTGGGCACGCCGGACAGTTCGTCTTTTTCGGTATTGTTATCAGCCATCTATCAATCCTCCCTCAGGGGGATGTTCGCCGCGTCATCGAAGCGTTTTTTGTTTTTCGGCCACAGCGCATAAACGAGAACACCGAGAAACAGGAGAATGAAGTAAAGCAGACCCCAGGTCTGGGCGAAGCCGGCAAGTTCATCGTAACCAAACATGCTGATACTCCCTATCTGAGGTTGGCTTTATCGTCATAGATCGAGAAATCGACCAGAGTGCCCAGCATCTGCAGATAGGCGATCAGCGCGTCCATCTCCGTCAGCTCTCTGGGATTGCCGTCAAAACTCCGGACCTTGGCCCCGGGATAGCGTTCCAGGAACGCATCCACATTGTCATTGTCCGGATCGGCCTGTGCCTGAAGGTCGGCCCTGGCATTTTCGATCTGCGCTTCGGTGTAGGGCACGCCGATGGCGGCGTTGGATATCAGATGATCCTGAATGTCCCGAACCGAAACCCGCGTTTCGTCAAGGAATGAGTAAGCGGGCATGATCGATTCCGGCACCACCTGCCGGGGGTCGATCAAATGTTCGCGGTGCCATTCATCGGAATACTTGCCGCCCACCCTCGCCAGATCCGGCCCGGTTCGTTTTGAGCCCCACTGGAACGGATGATCATACATGGACTCCGCCGCCAGCGAGAAATGGCCGTAACGCTCCAGTTCATCGCGCATGGGGCGGATCATCTGAGAGTGGCACAGATAGCACCCCTCGCGGATATAGATGTTCCGACCGGCCAGCTCCAAGGGCGTGTAGGGCCGCATCCCTTCGACTTTTTCGATCGTGCTCTTGAGATAAAAGAGCGGCGCGATCTCAACCAGACCACCGATGGCAACCACAACCAGGATGCCAACCGTGAGAAGGAGAGAGTTTTTTTCAAAGACCTGATGTTTGTACCAAACAGACATTGTCGCTCGCTCCTTACTCAGCCGGTGCCAATGCGGCATCGGCCACATCCGCTTCCGCTTCTTCGCCGTGGAAGACCGTCATCCACAGATTGTAGGCCATGATGAAAGACCCAAGCAGGAACAGAACCCCGCCCAGAGCACGGATGATGTAATAAGGATGCATCGCCTCGACGGTTTCGATGAAGGAATATTCAAGGAAACCAAGCTCATCATAGGCGCGCCACATCAGGCCCTGCATGATGCCCGACACCCACATGGCACAGATGTAAAGCACGATACCCAGGGTCGAGAGCCAGAAGTGCCAGTCGACAAGCTTGAGCGAATAAACGTCCTTCTTGTTCCACAGCCACGGAATGATGCAGTAAAGCGCTCCGAAGGAGATGTAGCCGACCCAGCCAAGCGCACCGGAATGCACGTGACCAATGGTCCAGTCGGTATAGTGCGACAGAGCGTTGACGGCGCGAACCGACATGAGCGGCCCCTCGAACGTTGACATGCCGTAGAACGCCAGGGACACCACCATCATCCTGAGAACCGGATCGGTTCTGAGCTTGTCCCAGGCACCGGACAAGGTCATCAGGCCGTTGATCATGCCGCCCCAGGACGGCATCCACAGCATGATGGAAAATGTCATGCCCAGGGTCGATGCCCATTGCGGCAGAGCCGTGTAGTGCAGATGGTGCGGGCCGGCCCAGATATAGAGGAAGATCAGCGACCAGAAGTGCACGATCGACAGCCGGTAGGAGTAAACCGGGCGGTTGGCGCGCTTCGGCACAAAGTAATACATGATCGCCAGGAAACCGGCCGTCAGGAAGAAGCCGACCGCGTTATGGCCGTACCACCATTGCACCAGCGCATCCTGTACGCCGGACCAGACGATATAGGATTTTGTGCCAAAGACGCTGACGGGGATCGTCGCATTGTTGACGATATGCAGCATCGCAATCGTGACGATGAAGGCCAGATAGAACCAGTTCGCCACATAAATATGCGGCTCCTTTCGGCGCCATAAAGTGCCGAGAAAGACCAGAAGATAAACGACCCAGACAATGGTCAGCCACAGGTCGGCATACCATTCCGGCTCGGCATATTCTTTGCTCTGGGTTGCCCCCAGCAGATAGCCCGTACCGGCGATGACGATAAATGCGTTATAGCCGAGCACGACAAACCAGGGTGAAACGGTTCCGGGCATGCGCGCGCGGCAGGTGCGCTGCACGACATAAAACGATGTTGCGATCAGCACGTTGCCGCCGAAGGCAAAAATCACCGCCGAGGTATGCAGCGGCCGGAGGCGGCCAAAACTCGTCCAGGGGAGATCAAGGTTAAGTGCGGGCCAGGCGAGCTGGGACGCGATTATCACACCGACCAGGAAACCGGCCAGGCCCCAGACAACCGATGCAACCGCTGCGAACTTGACCGGACCCATATTGTAGTTGGGTTTTCCGTCAATTTCAGCGGGAATGGGTTCGCCACCGTCATTGAAGTAGTCTTTGAAAATGTAAAACAAGCCCGCTGCCGCAAACAGTGCGCCCAGCGATGTGTGAAAAGCCATGACCTGATCATAGGTTTTGCCTGCAACGATCAGGCAGGCAAATGCGAGCAGAATAAGAAAGACGGCATAGCCGCCCTGCTCCAAGGTCAGATATTTGGCTTGAGACGGTCGTGCCATGTCTTCGCCCCGAGTTGGTGTGTGTCCGGATCCCCACTGGTCCAAGATCGAGGTCTAGCGAAATTCGATCCGCGTGCCTTGACTCAGATCAACACTCCTATCGTGCCACCCATCCGGCCGAAATGCGACAGATAGTTCTCACCATGTTTGTGGGACGATATGGCGCACGGGTCCGGCTGATTGCGCGTTTAGCGCGTCGCCGTGGCGGGCCCGATCACGATGCGCGTGACAAACGGCAAAATGAGCACCATGCCGACATACCGGGCCAACTGATGAGCGGCGACAAAGGCAGGATCAAGATCCAGCATGAAGGCGAGCAGCGTCATCACCTCAAGACCGCCCGGCGCGTAGGCCAGCAGAGCCTGGCCGAACGGGATCTCCAACAGAGCGGCCGTGGCCGCGGCGCCGACCAATGAAATACCCATCGCCGCCGCAAAGGCCGCCAGAGAGGCAACGATCAGCTGTTTCAAAGCGGACAGACTGACACTGCTGAACCGAACGCCGATCACGCAGCCAAGAGCGATGTAGCAGGGAATGACGAACCATTGCGGCAGCACCAGATTGACCACCCCTGCTCCATTCAATGCGGCGCTGGCAAAGAAGGCGCCGGTCAACCATCCTCCCGGGATATTGAGGCGGACCGCGACAAGGCTGGCCAACGTGCACAGAACGAACGTCAGAATTGCGTCTGACATCGTGAACGCCGCCACAACGGCTTCTTCCTGGATGTCAATATCGGTCGATCCCGTTATCAGAATCGGCAGAATGGCAACCAGGACAAACAGGCGGATCGACTGCGACACGGCGACATTGGCGACTTTGGCTTTCGAACTTTCCGCAAGCGCCATCACATAAGAAAGCGCACCGGGAATGGACCCGAAAAAAGATGTCGGCCGATCCCATTTCATGATGTTGTGGAGAATAAGGTAGCCGGCAGTCATGATTCCGGCGACCACGGCAAACAGGATCAGCATGGATATGGGCCATTCGCCAACCCGCTCTATGATCTCCGGTTTGACCCCGGTACCCATCGAAATGCCCAGGATGACAAACACCATATTGCGCAGCCGGTCCGGCATCATAACCGGAGCCCCCGCAAACTGCATCGCGGCAACCAGCACCATTGCGCCGGACAACCAGGCGGCAGGCAGCCCCAACAGATGAAAAACCCCACCGCCGACGGCACCCAGAATGAGAGTCAGGAGAACGCGCGCGGTGAGTCCGACGGGACTGTCTGTTTCGGTCATAAGGCTATGTCGATCATGGGTCCGACGGCTGTTGGAGCGGACAGTGTATCCGGAGGAGACACCTTGTCGAAATTCGGATGCCGACAGAGGGAGACACCCGGAAAATCAGGCGAACGGTATTCTGCCTTCGATGCTTTGTATACGTCTGTCTACAATAAAACTCAAGCGATGCATGTGATCGGAGGGGCATGATTGAAACCGGTCGGTCTTGATAAGAATCAAGGTGTTCCGGTTCCGAAGGTGCAACACAGTCAGGCATGACACCGCTTGAGAAGAAATACGCAACCCGAACCGTTCCCCGGTATACGTCCTATCCGACGGCACCGCAGTTCAGCAGCCAGGTCGGATCGACGGATTACGGCACATGGCTGGACGGCCTGAGGGAAACCATGGAGCTCTCGCTCTATCTTCATATCCCGTTCTGCCGGGCGATGTGCCATTATTGCGGGTGCAATACGAAAGCGTCCAAGAAGGACGCGCCAATTCTCAACTATACCAGAACGCTGATTGCCGAGATCGGGCTGGTCAGCGGGCGCCTGGACCGCAGGCAGCCGGTCAGCCATATCCATTGGGGCGGCGGAACGCCGAGCCTGCTGCCAAAACAGGCCCTCTTTGCGATTTACGATGCTTTGAAGGCGGGCTTTGAATTCAGGCCGGATATGGAACATGCCATAGAGCTGGACCCGCGCAGCGTCAATACGGACCTTGCAAAAAGCCTGCGCGACATCGGCATTACGCGCGCAAGCCTCGGCGTTCAGGACTTCGACGCCCGTGTGCAGAAGGCGATCGGGCGCATTCAGCCCTATCAGGTCGTGTCCCAGGCGGTTGCCGCCCTTCGCGGGGAAGGTATTTCCGCGATCAATTTCGACCTGATGTACGGACTTCCGCATCAGAACCGGGAAACAATTTCAAGGACCGTTGAAGATACGCTGCGCCTGAGGCCGAGCCGAATTGCGCTGTTCGGCTACGCCCATGTTCCCTGGATGAAAAAACATCAGCGTCTGATCAACGAGGCCGACCTGCCCGGCGCCCAAGCGCGGGTCGAACAGGCAGCACTTGCGCGCGAGCTTCTGACGGAAAACGGATATGTAGCCATCGGACTTGATCATTTTGCCTTGCCGACAGACAGCATGGCGCAGGCGCTTTTCGATGGCACGCTGCGACGTAACTTTCAGGGATACACAACGGATCGGGCTCAGGCCCTTGTCGGACTTGGCGCGTCGTCAATCGGCTTTCTGCCCGATGGCTATGCCCAGAACGCGCCGGACGTTCTCAGTTGGACGCGTCACATCGAAGCCGGTCGCTTCCCGATTGCCAAGGGGATTGCCCTCAATCCTGACGACCGGCTGCGCGCCGCCATCATCGAGCGGATCATGTCCGATCACCGGGTCGAGCTTGATGAAATCTGCGCCGCGCACGGTCGGCCGATCGACACGCTTGCGGACTCCATCGGGCATCTCAATGAGATGAAGGAGGACGGCCTGCTGACAATTGAAAATGATGCAATCACACTGACCGATGCCGGCCAGCCGTTTGTGCGGGTCGCGGCGGCAGCGTTCGACAGCTATCTTAACCGATCACCGGCCCGTCATTCCGTCGCTGTTTAAGAGCGTACTGAAATCTGTTTCTGCGCGGGTAAAACGCATTGACGGCGCCCAGCGGCGCCGTCATCTGTTCTCAATTCTCAAATACTGACTATTCAGTGCATTCCCGTCAGGCGGCAGATGGCGCAGGTGTTGGTGACAACCAAACGGTCCTGTTTTTCCGCTTTGACCAGACCACGTCGCTTCAGCTCTGAAATCACCCGGCTCACGGTTTCAATCGTCAGCCCCAGATAGTCCGCGATTTCCTGACGCGTCATGGCCAGCGTAACCCTGTTCTGGTCAGGTTGGGACTCCGGTCCGGTGCACAGGGCATTTCCCCTGTCGGGAATAAGCTGCATGATGAAGGTTGTGACCCGCTCCAGCGCCGACTTCCGTCCCAGCAGCACCGCGTGATCGTGCAGGTTTTCCATCTGGGCAATCAGCGACTTTGTGACATAAGCCTGAACCTTCGCGGACGTTTCGATATCCCGGCGTTCAATCGTCCGCACCTCCGCATCCGTCAGGGTTTCAGCGGTGCAATCGTGCAAATCGCCTGACGGCATTCCGAAAAGATCACCCGGCCGCAATATCTCCACAACCTGGCGCCGGCCGTCCGGCAGGAGTTTATAGAGCATCACGGTCCCGCTGAGCAGTTCGCAGACCCGTCGCGCATCGTCTCCTTCGTGAAAAACAACTTCATGCGGCTCGTAGCGGTTTGCTTTGGCGCGCGGCAGAATGCCAATGCCGGCATCATCGACATGATGACCCGACACAAAATTCGCGGCGATCGTGTGGGTTCCCGCTTCCGCGTGGTCCAGGTAGGCCATTTTTCCCTCCTATTTGCTCCAACAGTTCCGGCTTGGTCCGTCCAACCCGCCGAAACGGCAATACTGCGAGGTGCCCTTGGTTGCGCTGAAGCCTTAAGACGTTAAGACCCGCATCGCGTGTCGCATGACACCTCAAATTCCTATGAGTGAAAGCTAGCCGGATCGTGGCCGCCAAAAAATTCGTTGACCTACGTAAGATAAATTACCTACTCGCAAGGGTGGATGCCTTGCATTCCACAAAAAAAGAAAAAATTTGATAAATATCAATGCTTTAAACTTGAACCCGAAACCCTGCCCGACTTGCCGGACCCGAATCTGCGACATTACGCAGCAGCTTTTAGGCTAATTTTTCAGCAGAGGCGCAAGTTCAGCCTCGCTGAGAGGCTTGCGAATAACGACGGCTTCAGACATGCCGCGCAGCTGAAATTCAATCTGATGGCGGGCCTGGCCGCTTATGGCCACGACTTGCGGATTGCTTGAGAGCCCCCTGACCCAGCGAATCACACGATTGCCGGGAATACCGGGCAACCCCAGGTCGACAATCACTGTGTCACTGCTCTTTGGATCCGCTTTCAGAAAGAAAGTCTCCGCATCGGGAAAGGCCGAGACATCGTGCCCGAACTGTTCAACCAGCAGAGTAAGTGAGTCCAGTACACCCGGATCATCTTCTAAAATATAGACCGTCACCTGACAGTATCCTGAAAACGCGACTTACTTGTCGGCGCTTAAGGAAGCGTTTTTTGAGACTCAAGGCATCTTGGGAAGAATACTTAGGAAGACCGCGCCCGACACAGGCACCCCCTCTTTGTCAAATCGGCAAGCGGGCATAACGCGTCCGCCCCGGCTTCACTCAGGCATCGGGCGACTTGCCGGTCAGGACAAGCCGGACAAGCTCGGCTGCATTTCTGACATTCAGCTTTTCCATGATGCGCGCCCGATGCACCTCAATCGTTCGGGGACTGATGCCCAGCGTCCTGCCCGCTTCCTTGTTCGACGCCCCGCCTGCAATCTCTTTCAGTACATCGCGTTCCCGAGGCGTCAAAAGGTCAATTCCGGGAAACGCCCACTCCGATCCGTCTTGCGCCTGGATCCGCTGATTAGCCTTGATTGCTTCTTCAATCCGCTGCAGGACGGAGTCCGCATCAAGCGGCTTTTCGATAAAGTCGAACGCCCCCTGTTTGACAGCCGAAACCGCCATGGGAATATCTCCCTGGCCGGAAATGATGAAGATAGGTGCCGGATAATGGTCCGCCTTCAGGCCCGAAAGAATATCGATGCCTGAGCGTCCCGGCATGTGGACATCAAGAATAACGCAATCCGGAATGTCGGATTTCGCCGTTTTGAGAAAGTCCTCACCGGAGGAGAACTCCGAAACGGAATACCCTTCCATTTTCAACACAAGGGATAACGCGTCTCTCACGGCAGGATCGTCGTCAACGATGTAAACCAGGTTCTTTTCCGATGGCATGAAGTCACCTTGCTTTCAGTTGCACCTTATCCGGCCGACCCGTCTTTCAAACCGGCGTCACCGTCCCGCTGGAGGATCGGCAGGCTCACCGTAAAGACCGCGCCAGTGCCGTTTCCGCCCGGTTCGACCGTCAGGTCGCCACCATGGCTCTGCGCAATGCTCTTTGATATGGCCAAGCCCAATCCCAGCCCACCCGTCTTTGAGCTCGAAAACGCATTGAACAAGTCCGCCGCTATGTCCTCAGCAATCCCCGGACCGGAGTCGCTTATATCAATATGCAGGACGTTGTCCGCGCGCCGCAGTTCAATACGCAGCCTCTTTTTGTCTACTTTCGCAATTGCTTCAACCGCATTTCTCAAAAGATTGACAAATATTTGCTGGATCTGCACCGGGTCGGCCTCAACCATCGGTACAGGGTCAGGAACACACCGCTCGACTTCAATCGACCGCGCCACACGCCCAAGCAGCACAAGTTCCATCGCTTCCTCGATCAGCGGAGAAACATCGACAGGCTTTCGGTTCGGGGCCTGTTTTTCGACGAACTGACGCATCCGCTGAATGATCTGTCCGGCCCGCTCCGCCTCCCGAACCGCTTTTGCAAGAATGTCGCTCGTTGCGCTGTCCAAGGCATCGTCATCGGCGGATTTTCTTCTTATCGCCTGAAGATACAGCAGCACAGCGGTCAGCGGCTGGTTGAGTTCATGAGCGAGAGCAGCTCCCATCTCATCAATCGCGGAGACCCGAGCCATATGCACAAGTTGGGTTTGCAGCTGCTGGACACGTTCCTCGGCCGCTTTGCGCGGTCTCAGATCGCGCATAATGCCGATAAATTGCCGTCCTTCTGACGTTTCGGCAACACCGACCGACAACTCGACCGGAAATTCCGTGCCGTCCTTTGCCCGCCCGCGGACCTCGCGCCCGATCCCGATAATTTTGGGCGGCCCGCCACGAACATAGTTGGACACATATTGATCATGCTCGCATGCGTAGTTCTGCGGCATGATAATCTTTACATTTTCACCCAGAACGTCCCGGGCACTATAGCCGAAAAGAGTTTCGCACGCCCTGTTATAGGAAAGAATGCGCGCTTTCTCGTCAATGACAATGATACCGTCGACAGCCGTGTCGAGGACACTGTCCAGTCTTGCCTGGGACGTTGCTTCCGGCTGGTCAGTTACTGTCTGCTGAGACGTGGACGCTTCTGCGTCATCGGGTTTCATGCGTAGGTCCGAAAAGACTGTGATATCGGGATCAAATCAACGAACGCGCAACCTGTTACCGACCGGCCGGACAAGATTGTGTGTTCTGTCATCTCAGGGTGTGGTCCCGGGGAACGGACCGACATCGTTGATGTTACAGCTCTGTTCCTAGGTTCAGGACCCTAGCCTGAAACCCAAAACGGGTCAATCACTCAACCACTTAGACAAACGATGGGCCGCATCTTCGAGTTCCCTCCGCTGACGCGCGAAACAGAGGCGCAGATAGCCTTCGCCCCCGAGCCCGAACGCCGACCCGGGTGCGAGACCGACATTCGCCTCGTCAACGATCTTCTTCGCGATCTTCGCAGACTCTGCCTCTCCGTCAAAAGCCAGGAAAAGGTAAAACGCACCGTCCGGCTCCGCCATTGTGACCCGATTGCGGTTTCTGAAGACATCCAGAAACAATTGACGCCCGAACCGGGCCCGTTCGACCTGCTCCTGAACAAAGGCATCGCCCTCATTGAGCGCGGCCACGGCGCCGCGCTGCATAAAGGCCGCTACGCCGGATGTTGAATACTGAATCAGGTTTTCAAAGACCTGGCCCAATTCGGCCGGTGCTGAAATCCAACCGACCCGCCACCCGGTCATCGACCAGTTTTTCGACATCGTATTGACAAACAGAATTCGGTCTTCCGGATCCATGACATCGTAAAACGAGGGCGCCCGGTTCGCATCCGCCCGGAAGTAGAACTGCGCATAAACCTCGTCTGCAACGACCCACAGTCCTCTTGCCCGCGCCATCGTCAGAACTTCGGCGAGATCATCATGGGAGGCGACCCAACCGGTCGGATTGGACGGTGAGTTGAGAAAAATCGCACGGGTTCTGCCCGTAATCGCAGCCCGCATACGGTCAAAATCGAGCGACCAGCCATCGGGTGAAAACTGCATCGGCACTGCAACGGCTTTTCCGCCGGACACCTCCAGCGCGGCCGAAAAATTCGGCCAGGCCGGAGTGGGTATGATAACTTCATCGCCATGGCCCGAAATTGCCTGGATGCACAGTTGAATGGCCTGCATGCCTGAGCCGACGACAAAAAACCGCTCGGGCGAAAACTTTCGACCGTAGAGGCGGTCGTGATAATCAGCCAGGGCCTGACGCAGTTCGGGGATGCCGCGCTGCCAGGTATAAAATGTTTCTCCGGCAATAAGCGCCCGATGTGCCGCATCGCAAATGAAGCGGGGTGTCGGCATGTCCCCCTCGCCGACCCAGAGCGGAATCAGTCCCTCTCTTTCACGCCCGTAATTGACGACTTCGACAATTCCGCTTTCAGGGGCATCTTTTGCGCGCTGATGCAGCGCATTCACAAACGAGGATGTCACGATTGGCTCCGACCGGATGGTTTGGGCGACCATAGCGCAATGAAACGCAATCTCCTCATCAAACTGTTTGCACCATTTATAAGCGGGATTGATTGAAAGACGGCCGCGGAAAAAGGGCCGCCTCTCAAAACTCTTACGATATTCGGTCAGGCTTTTTTCAGAAGGTCCCTGATCTCGGTCAAAAGCACTTCCTGCTTGGGCGGTTCGGCCGGCTTGGCCGGCTTTTCCTCTTCCTCGCGACGCAGGCGGTTGATTCCCTTGACGATGACAAACAATGCAACCGCCACAATAAGAAACTTGATCACCGCATTGATAAACAGTCCTATGTTCCATGTGACCGCGCCTGCCTCTTTGGCTGCGTCAACAGAGACATAAGGACCGTCCGGTGTCCCCTGCTTCAAGGTGACAAACAAGTCCGAAAAATCAACGCCGCCGAGCAGCAAGCCGACAGGCGGCATGATTATGTCGTCGACCATGGATGATACAATGGTGGTGAATGCCGCTCCGATAACGATACCCACCGCCATGTCGAGCATATTGCCCTTCATGGCGAATTCCTTGAATTCCTTCAGCATGCGTCCCTCCGATCCGCTGTTCAGAAGTTTTGGCGCCGCTCGCCTGCCCCCGTCGGGCGGGAAACAGCGTTTGCACCTATAACAGAGACGGTACATTGCCGGAAATCCCGGGCTGTCGTGACCCGTTAACCTTTGTGCCGGTTTTTCCCGAAGAACCGGGTTACGCCGGCGGCGTTAGGCTATTGTCGACTTTTTCGGCAAAGCTTTCTGGTGCAGACTGGGACCAAGGCATTGAAAAGAGGACGGATTATTCACGATCGGGTATGATCGGACCCGATCGACAGGAAAAGCGGGAGGAACATGCTGCAAGGATGGGCCATAGCCGGCATAGCGTTTGTCTATATCGGCGCCCTGTTTGCGATCGCCGCATTGGGGGACCGGTCGAACCGGTTGATCACGCCCGGTCGCGGACGACCTATGACCTATGCGCTGTCCCTGGCCGTCTATTGCACGTCCTGGACTTTTTTCGGGTCCGTCGGCCTTGCGGCGGAAAGCGGTCTTGAATTCCTGACGATCTACATTGGTCCGATCGTTCTGTTCCTGGTTTTCAATCCGTTCGTGCGTCGTGTGGTGCGACTGGCCAAAAGCGAAAAAATCACCAGCATCGCGGATTTCATCGCGGCCCGTTACGGCAAGAACCAGGGTGTTGCAGCGGTTGTCACCGTTATCGCCCTGGTGGGGACCGTTCCGTACATCGCGCTTCAACTGAAGGCGATCTCCCTTTCGGTAACAACGCTGCTGGGTCCCTTTGATCTCAACCCCGGCATCATTCCAACCCCGATTTTTGGGGACATAACACTGCTGATCGCTGTCGGTCTTGCGGTCTTTTCCGTCCTGTTCGGCACCCGGCACATTGAGGCCACGGAGCATCAGGAGGGACTGATGCTGGCAATTGCGGCAGAGTCCGTGATCAAACTGTTGGCCTTTATCTCCGTCGGCGTGTTTGCAACTTTCTATTTGTTCGGCGGTCCGGAACAGCTTTTCAGCACCGTCGAGGCCAATCGCGATATCCACGACATTATCTGGCAACCGCCTGATACCGGTCGTTGGATTGTGCTCACTCTTCTGTCCTTTTGTGCGGCAATCCTGCTGCCGCGCCAGTTTCACGTCACAATGACGGAAAACAACAGCGAGGCGGAGGTCAATCGCGCCATCTGGCTGTTCCCGGTCTATCTCATTCTGATCAACCTTTTCGTGGTGCCGATTGCCGCTGCCGGCATGCTGACATTCGGCGGAACCGTCAATGCCGACATTTTCGTCCTGGCCCTGCCCCTTCATGCCGGGTCGGGCCTGTTTTCGCTGATTGCCTTTATCGGAGGGCTTTCAGCCGCAACAGCCATGGTCATCGTCGCCACGGTTGCGCTTGCGATCATGATCTCCAACGACATCGTCATGCCGTTTCTGCTGCGGCGGCGGGTTCACGACGAGCTCGACACCCGCGATATGGGCCGTTTCCTTCTGCGGGTCAGGCGATTGTCGATCTTCTTCACGGTCCTTCTGGGCTACGCCTATTACCGTGCCGCAGGCGACAGCGCCGCCCTTGCCTCGATCGGGCTTGTGGCTTTTGCCGCCATCGCACAATTCGCGCCGGCATTTTTCGGCGGCCTTTTCTGGCGACGCGGCACGGCACGCGGTGCCATCTCCGGCATGGCGGCAGGGTTCCTGGCCTGGACCTATACGCTGCTGCTGCCGACCTTCGCCGAGTCCGGCATCATTTCCTCAACAATGATCGAAGACGGCCCTTTCGGCATCTGGCAGCTGCGCCCGCAAGGATTGTTCGGTGCGATCACGGATCCGTTTATCCATGGCGTGTGCGTCAGTCTTTTTGTCAATGTCGCCGCCTATATCGGCATGTCCCTTACCCGCCAGCCTCTGCCGATAGAAAAAGTTCAGGCCAATATTTTCGTTCCCAGCAGCCTTGCCCATGCACCGACAATCAACCCCTGGCGTACGGCCATCACGTTTGGTGATCTGCAGAGCACAGTCGCGCGTTATCTGGGCAAAGAACGGACCGGCCGGTCATTCGCCCGCTTTGGCCGCGAACACGGCATCGCGCTTGATCCCAACAGACCGGCCGATGCAACGGCACTGAAATTTTCCGAGCAATTGCTCGCCAGCGCTATCGGTGCGTCCTCGGCACGGCTTGTTCTCACGCTTCTGGTAAAGAAAAGAGACCCCGCCACCAAGGGAGCCATGAAGCTGCTTGACGATGCCTCCATCGCCATTCAGTACAACCGGGACCTCCTGCAGACCGCGCTGGATCAGGTGCGTCAGGGTATCAGCGTATTTGACTCCGACCTGAGACTGATTACCTGGAACCGGCAATTCCGGGAGCTTCTGGACCTGCCCGCCGATTTCGGACAGGTGGGGATCACCCTGGATGCGATCATCCGCTTCAATGCCGAGCGGGGCGAATTCGGCCCGGGCCCGGTTGATGCGATTGTTGCGGATCGGCTGGAAAAATTCATGATCAGCATGAAGACCTTTCAGGAGCCGATGGCATCCACGGGCTCGGTGCTTGAGATCCGCATCAACCCGATGCCCAATGGCGGCATCGTTGCCACATATGATGACATCACCGAACGGGTTTCGGCCGAAAATGCCGTCGTCGCTGCCAATGAATCGTTGGAACGACGGGTCAAGGAGCGGACCGAGGAGCTCACCCACGTCAACCATGAACTGGTTCGCGCGAAGCGGGAAGCCGATGAGGCGAACCTGGGCAAAACCCGTTTCCTCGCAGCAGCGGGCCACGATATTCTGCAGCCGCTCAATGCCGCCCGGCTTTATGCCTCAAGCCTGGTCGACAGGTTCAGCGACGGAGAAAATGCGCAGCTGGTTCATCATGTTGAAGAGTCCCTTGAATCGGTCGAGGAAATTATCGGCGCTGTTCTGGATATTTCCCGCCTCGATACCGGCAAGCTGCAAACATCGATCAGTGTGTTTCGCTTGGAAGACATTTTTATTCCGCTTCGAAACGAATTTGAGGCGGTTGCCCGGGAGAAAAACCTTCACTTTACAATTGTTCCGACGTCGATCACGGTACGATCCGATCGCCGTCTGCTGCGGCGCCTGCTGCAAAACCTGATTTCCAACGCCCTGAAATATACCGGGAGCGGTCGTGTGCTTGTGGGTTGCCGCCGACGGGGGGAGTCCGTGTCTGTCGATGTTTACGACACGGGCATCGGAATCCCGCAAACGCAGCAGCAACTTATCTTCCGCGAGTTCCAGCGCCTTGACGAGGGCATACGGACCGCCAAGGGACTGGGGCTGGGCCTGTCCATTGTTGAGCGGATTGCCCAGGTTCTGGGGCACGAGGTGCAGGTTGAATCGCAGAGCGGTCACGGCACCCACTTCTCTGTGACGCTGCCGATGGCAGCAGCGGTGCCGGCCACACCTGTCCGCAAACCGCTTGCGGCCATGCGTCATTCGCTTGAAGGTCTCACGGTTCTTGCGATTGACAACGAACCGAAAATCCTCTCCGGCATGCAGACTCTTCTCGGCGGCTGGGATTGCGATGTTGTGATCGCGGAGAGTCCGGAAGCAGCGCTTGAAAAAGTCAAGGAGAGCGGAAAGAACCCGCACATTCTTCTGGTCGACTATCACCTTGATGAAGGCAACGGCATAGATGCCGTGGTGCAGTTGCGCTGGAAGATCGGCATGGACCTTCCGGCGGTGCTCATCACGGCGGACAGAACACCCGCGGTGCGAAAAGAAGCGCGCTCGAAAAACATCGAGCTGCTGAACAAGCCCGTCAAACCGGCTGCGCTGAGAGCTCTTTTGACCCAGGTCAGCCTGCATGCGACAGCGGCCGAATAGATCAAAAATCAATTCAAGGTACGCTCCCGGCCTGGACCTGTGTCCGGCGTGGCCTGGTTGCCGATATCATAAAAACGGCTGATAAAATCATCCAGCAGCGCAGCCGAATATGTCCTTTCCCCGTCTGCCGCCAGCGCCAGCGC
Organism: Stappiaceae bacterium; assembly: GCA_965275915.1. Classification (GTDB taxonomy): domain Bacteria; phylum Pseudomonadota; class Alphaproteobacteria; order Rhizobiales; family Stappiaceae; genus JBDWFY01. The sequence goes on along the minus strand of CBDHYI010000008.1, from coordinate 574,770 downwards.
ACGGGCGTCCGCCTCGTCCCTCAAGGCGAGCATTTCCGCAGACGCCGTCAACTGTGCCTTCTGGCGGCCGGAGTAATCGTAGGCTGCATAAAGGGAAAAGACGATAACGCCGGCCCACAGCACAAACCCGGCCCCCGAAAGGACCGTCAGCCGCATTGCCGGTGCCCGCAGGGACAGAATAATGAAGCATGCGGACATTACGACAGCCAGGGTCAGGAAAGCGACGCTGATCATGAGATCGTTTTGAGCGGCAAGACGGGTGAATCGTGCCTGGTCTGCAAACCAGGCGCGGAGAAAGATAATCGCTTCTGCCGAGCGGTCGAAGTTCTGGCGGTAGAAGGCTTCACACAGATGGTACCGGCTTTTATTGTCAGGCCGCATGTTCTCCTGCCGGCACAGGATGCCGAATTGATATCCTGTAAGGATGTTGTTGCGGACAACATCCGCCGGATCGGCCGGCTGATCCATTCGGGTGGTCGCAGACGAAATCGACCCGCCCGACTGCCGGACCACGCCCGCAAGAAGCACAAGAAGAATTGCCAGAAACAGGATAAGCGCCGGTCGAAGATAGCGCCCCGGTTCAATCTGCTTTTTCACCGTCATCGAAGGCCCAACATAATCGGTTAGACCGCATCATTCAGTTCGTCCATCATTTTCGGTTCGGTGCGGCGACCTCAGGACGGTTGTCCCGTATCCGCATCCAACTGCCATTGCCCGGCCTCAATTTTCGATGCCGCTATGACCGCTTGCGTCCTGCTGTCGACGCGCAGCTTTTGTAAGATTGCGGACACATGCGCTTTCACGGTGGCCTCCGAAACGGTCAGTTCGTACGCAATCTGCTTGTTCAGCAAACCTTCGCTGAGCATCATCAGAACACGGACCTGCTGCGGTGTCAGACTGGATAGGCGCCGCACCATGTCCGTGGTGTCGTCGTCCGCATCAAGATTGACATCGTCCGGTAACCACACTTCTCCGTCAATCACCTGACGTACGACACCGGCAATCTGTTCGGGGCTCATGGACTTTGGAATGTAACCGGATGCTCCGAATTCGATCGTCCGGCGGATCGCATTGTGATCTTCATTGGCAGACACGATAACCACAGGAACACCGGGGAACTGGGCTCTGAGATACATCAACCCGGAAAACCCGCGCATTCCCGGCATTGCAAGATCAAGGAGAACAAGGTCGGCATCATTGTCGGCTTCAAGATATCTGGTGACGTCCGCCAGTTCACCCGCTTCAAGTATGTCCGCATCGGCAAAGGCAGCTTCTATCGTCTGCCGCAATGCTCCGCGAACCAAAGGATGGTCATCGGCGATGACGAACCTGTAACCCGGCGCTTCAGCCAAGGCGTTCTCCTTCCCTTTCAGACAGTCCGGACGCTTTTAGGTCATCGTTTCTGCAAACGCATCTTTTTGCAAAAACGCCCGGCTGTCTGATGTTGCCTGGAGCACATCCCGCAGCCGTTAAGCCGCGCAAGACACTCCATTTTTATTCTGTCGCATATCCTTGTCGCAAACGTAGCGCAACCTTTCCGAGACACGCAAAAGCCCGTGCAAGACAGGCCCTCTGTTACCATAGTGTACTTTAGTCTAAGTGTGAATTTACTCAAAGGACCGGTGCAAGAACAAAATTCCGTTCGGACCGACGAATGAGCAACGATCAGGGCTCCGGATTGCAAACCGACGGTCCGGCCCGTGCCTATCCGCCGATATAGTGCAACGTAACTGACCGCTGATGTTGTTGCGCGCGATGCTCGACAAGATAAATCGCCTGCCACGTGCCCAGATCCAGCGAACCGGCAATGGTCGGAATCGAAACGGACGGACCGGCCAGCATGGATTTGATATGGGCCGGCATATCATCGGCGCCCTCAAGACTGTGCCGCCAGGGGTGATCGGCCGGCGCGAGCAGATCAAAGGCGTCCAACAGGTCCTTCACGACATCGGGGTCTGTATTTTCCTGAATAACAAGCGATGCCGATGTGTGACGCAAAAACAGGGTCACCAACCCGTCCCTGGATCCATTTTCCTGCAGCCATCGGTTAACCGGTTCGGTAATATTGACCGCCGAGCGGGGCTTGGTTTGAACCACGAGTCTAGCCATTTTCTGACAGATAGGCGCTGCATCATCTTCCAGCGTCCATATTTCCGGCGAACCCGATTTGGAACTGGGGCCAGGCATTGACGATCTTCTCCCGTAAGATCTGATGGAACAAACGGCACGATTTAGGGTGTGGACTCATAAATGTGCTTGAAATGGCGGATCAAACAGCAAAAAGCGGGCTATAGCGTATCCCGTAAAGGTCCGATGACCTTTGCGACAAGGATACGCGCCAAACAAAGGTCTGGAGCATTTCACGCGATCCAAGGATCGCGAGCATTGCTCTGGATGCCCGGTTGAGCAGCCCGACGCAGCAGATTGACGCCGTTTGTCCGTCCCCTTGGATAGGGTCGATTGGTCCGGCTATAGCGTTGCAAACCCTTGAAAACCGAATGCTTTCCTGCGGATTTGCGCCTTGTATCCGAACCAATCGGCTCATACCATTTTAAGCACATTTATGAGTTCACACCCCAGGAGAATAAAACATGAGCGGACTGGATGAAACTGTGTTCTTACCCGACGCCGGACTGGAAGAAACCCGACAATTCAACCGTGACCTCATCCGGAAACTTGAATCGTTTTCCGACCCCTGGAACAACACGCCTGAGGAGAACAGGGCAAACCGGCTGAAGGGCATCGGCGCGTTTCCGGCCCCCGAATTCAGTGACCGGGCGCAAAACCTGACCATTGACGGGCCACGCAGGCCCCTGAATATCCGGCTTCTGACCCCGACCGACGGGACCTCCGATCGCGCCTTTCTGCACATTCATGGCGGCGGCTGGATGTATGGCGATGCCTCCTATCAGGATGCGCGGCTTCAGGAGATAGCCGATCGGGCCAATTGCAATGTCTTTTCCGTCGACTACGGACTGGCTCCCGAAGAGCCCTATCCTGCCGCGCCCGACGACTGCGAATGCGCGGCCCGATGGCTGATCGGCGATGGTGCCCGTCGCTTTGGACTGCAGCATTTTGCCATCGGTGGAGAATCCGCAGGCGCCCATCTGTCCGCCGTCACCCTGATTCGGATCAGGGATAAGCTTAACACCATGCCGTTTGGCTGCGCTGTTCTGACCGCCGGCTGCTTCGATCTTGGACTGACCCCGAGCGCCGAGAATTTCGGCGAGGAACGTCTGCTGTTGACCACACGTGACATTAAGAATTATTCACGAAATTATTTGAGCAACTATGCTAATACGCGCGCGAGTGACGTTTCTCCACTTTATGCCGACCTTCGAAATCTGCCATCTGCGCTTTTTATTGTTGGCACACGCGACGCGTTGCTGGACGATACACTCTTCATGCACTCGCGCTGGATAGCAGCCGGAAATAATGCAACCATGGGGATATTCGCCGAGGGTTGTCATGTATTTAATGCTTTTCCTCTGAAAATATCCGAAGAGTGCAATAAAATGATCGACGATTACCTGCTTGTCACCTTATAATGCTGACAAGGTTCGCCGTAACATAAACAACGAATTGAAATCGTTATAACAAGGGCGCCCGGAATGTCTGCGATTGAAACACTGCACGCGTTCGTTAATCGCTGGGAATGCGACGAAAACGACCATATGAATGTTCAGTTTTATTTTGCCAAATTTCAGGAAGCCGACCGCCAATTTGCCGCAATGACCGGATTGACCGGATCGCTCGTCGGCGCCAGGCGGGTCCGGCACATTCGTTACCATAAAGAAGTCGGTACCGGAACACTGCTCCGCGTTCTGTCATCAATCGCTTTTGACGGTCCGCACATGTTCAGCGTTATTCATGAAATGATTGACGTTTCAAGCGGTGCGCTGGTTGCCGCCGCCATGGACGGTTACTCCCCGTCGGCAAAAACGGCCCAATCGCTCAGACCGCGCTTTCTTGAATATGAAACATCGGCGAGCGCCGATAATTCGCCGTTGGGAATTCCGCCCTCCGTCGCAAACATGAGCCTGACGGCCAAATCACTTTTGTCCAGAGGGGCCAGGGTGGTTCATCAGCACACGGTTATGCCGAAGGACTGCGGGGCGGATTCGCGCGCCGACGATCAATTTCTCGGCGGCTGTTTTTCGGACGGAGCGGCCCATGTCTGGGAGCGCACCCCAATGTCCCGGGAGTGGCTGGAAAGCAACGGTTACGGGCGCGTTGCACTTGAAATGAAACTGAGCTACGGCTCCGCGCCCAAAGTCGGAAGTTCCATTCAGGTTGTCTCCGGCATCACCGGAATGAGCGGTAAGACCTTCACCCTCAGGCATCACATGTTCGATGTCGTGTCCGGCGCCGCCATCGCGCTGGCCGATGTGGTTGCACTGGCGCTCGATCTGAAAACGCGAAAAGCCGTGGAATTGCCGAAGTCGGCGGCACGCGAGCTTCAAGCCTTGCGCATCGTTTGATGTCCGATCAGGTCCGGTCGTCGTTGAACTCGTCCTGTAATGTCCGGACCATACCGAAAAAGCGCCGCATGGCTCTCTCTGTGAGATCCATCATCTGATCGAATTCCTGTTCGCTCTCAGAGAGAGACTTCTCGTCATCCTTCGATGGACTGTCGCCGGTTACAGGACCCCGTTCGGCCAGTTCCGCTTCCAACGCTGCAACGCGGGCCTCAAGCGCAGCATTTTCGCCAAGCAGCCGATCAATTTCCATTTCATAGGCCGTGGCTGCATCAGGGACGGGAAGGCATATCACCCGTCCGTTGGTTTCCTCGCACAGAGACACCCGCCCGTTGCTGCGATCAAGGCGCAGCCACCCGTCGCCGGTATCGCTCAAAACGTAACGGTCGCGGTCCATGAAATCATCGTCGGCAACGGCGCTGAACGGCATCAGGCACAGGATCATGCCGGCAATCGCGGTGAATAGTGCTTTCAACATCGTCTCTCCGATCAATCGCAGTGCCTTGCATCAAGTTTCATCGGCGAGCTGTTACGTCCCATATAGCTGCCTGCGCCCCTATTTTAACAGGGATTCAGCCAAACGGCCACTTTGCGGGCAGACCTGAGAAAACAGCAGACCCTCTGCCGCAGAGCATAACGCACATTTGCGGCCATTTATTGCAGGCGCAGTGCCCCTAGGCTCAGGACCTATTAATTTCATGCAATTCTGTTTTGAAAGAAGTATTCGACTGGAGAGAACCAGGGAGAAGCGAAGGTTGGATACCTTTGCGAACCTTGGTTCCCTTCAGGCGGACACGTCTTTCAAAACCCGAAGGGCGAGGCATATTGTGTTCCTGACTGCGCCCACAAAGACTTGAAAACCGGACGGTTTCCTGCGCCTTTCCGCCTTGTCAAAAACAAAATCTGCTCTCGCAGAATGGATGAAATTAATAGGTCCTGAGCCTAGACAGCTTTGTACGGAGCCCGGCCGCTCTTCAGGGCATCTTCCAGTAATTCAAGTCGGTCCTGCCCCCAGAAGACTTCTCCATTCAAAACATAGCTCGGAGAGCCCAAAGCCTGAAGATGGACCGCTTCGCCCAGGTTCTTTTCATAAAGCGCTTTGATACGGTCGCTTTCAACCCAGTCAGCCGCTTTTGCCGGATCAAGGCCGATGTCCTCGACGAGCCCGGCAATCACATCCATATCGGAAATATCGCGATCAAGCGACCAGCAGGCACGCATCGCGCGGAGCGAAAACAATCCCACCGGACCGCCCTCCTCCGCCATGCCCACGGCCACCAGATCGCAACAGGTTGGATCCGCCGGGAAATAGGCCGGCTTGAGGTTCAGATTTACGCCGCGATTTTCGCGCCAGCGCTGCAGTTCCAAAAAGCGATAGCTCTGCCGCGCCCCATGCCGCTGGCCCAGCGGAACACCCCCGGTTTCCGAAAACAGCCGCGGCAGGTTCACCGGGCAATATCGGATGGTTGCGCCCGTTTTCTCAGCCACTGCCTGAAGACGTTCATGTCCTAGATAGGCAAAGGGAGAAATGTGGGTGTAATAATAGCCAATCTGAATTGCCATGGGATCTCCGGTTCAATTCGTTTTCGAAAACAGCCAACGCTTATCGCAAACATGCAAAGAAGATACGACGGACGCAAGCGCCTTGTCGCCGCTCATGTTTCTGCGGGCAAAAGCGCGGTCAGCGTCTCAAGCCGGTCCGCCTCGGCGGGTTTTTTGTCCGGCCGCAATCGCGCAATCCGAGGAAAGCGCATGGCTATTCCGGATTTGTGCCTGGTTGAGCGGTTTAGTCCTTCAAATGCGACCTCAACCACAAACCCATAGTCGGGTTCGTGCCGCACTTCCCTCACCGGTCCAAACCTGTTGATGGTGTTTTGACGGACGAACCGGTCGATAATCTGCAACTCTTCATCGGTGAAGCCGAAATAGGCTTTGCCGACAGGCACCAGTTCCTCACCGCCCTCCGCCGGTCTCCAGACACCGAATGTGTAGTCGGAGTAATATGACGAGCGTTTGCCGTGGCCTCGCTGGGCATACATCAAAACAGCGTCGGCATTGTGGGGATCGCGTTTCCACTTGAACCAGTGTCCCTTCGGACGACCGGGCAGGTAGGGACTGTCCCGCCTCTTGAGCATCAGGCCTTCCACTGCCGCGGCATTGTCAGCCTCGAGGGAACCCGGATTTTGACGTATCTGTGCAAGCTCATCCCAGTCCTTAAAAGTCACGATCGGCGACAGGTCGATGCCCGACCGGTTGCGGCCCTCAAGAAATGTTCCAAGCTTCTCGCGCCGCTTGGAAAACGGCAGCGAGCGGAGATCGTCCCCTTTCAGGTGCAGCAGATCATAGGCCCGGATCATAACGGGGTGTGACGCCATGAGTTTCTTGCTGACGGTCTTTCGGTTCAGCCGCTTTTGCAATGTGCTGAAGGGCTGAATGCGCCCCTCACGGACAACCAGCAATTCACCGTCAAGGGTGGCATCAAGATCCGAAATATGCGCCAGCATATCGGGAAATGCCGACGAGATGTCCTCTCCGGATCTGGAAAACAGACGGGCGACCGCCTCCCCGGCTGCCAATCGACCGCCGGATGCCTGCACGCGAATGCCGTCCCACTTCCATTCGGCCAGAAAATCCGAAGCGTTCAGCGCGCCCAACTCATCCGGTGTGATCGGATGGGCGAGCATCGGGGGACGAAAAAAGGCGGGATCGTTTCGCTTGGGCCGGTCGGCACGGCCTTCCACCCACGCGAACAGGGCACCATAGGGCGCGGTCTGTCCGTACCAGACTTCCTCAATTTCATCCGTCGTCACATCGCCGAGCGACGCCAAGGCGGTTTTGGCAAGGCGCACCGAGACTCCCACGCGCAATCCGCCGGTGACCAGTTTCAGCAGCGCCCAACGCCCGGTTTCGTCAAGCCGGTTGAGCCAGCGTTCAAGATGCTCACCAGCCTTGTTGCGGCTGGCGGCGACCAGGATCTGCACAACATCGGACAGGTTTGGCGGGTCGGCGGCATCGGCTTCCTCGTCCGGCCATATCAGCGCGACGGTTTCTGAAAGATCGCCGACAAAATCGTAGGACAGCCCAAACAGGTACGGATCAACTTTTTCTTCCACAAGCGCCCTGATCAAAGACGGTTTTGTTCTGCCAAGATCCAGGTCGCCCGTCAGGGCCGCCAGGGCCCACCCGCGATCAGGATCCGGCGTGTCCGCAAAATATTGCGCAAGCAGCGCAATTTTCCCGTTCCTGCGGGGTTCATAGGACAGGCGGTCAAGCAGATTGGCAAAGGACTTCATTCCGCCTCATGCAAAAATAACGCGGGAGAACCCTTAATTGAGGTTCAGGACCCGTTCATATCACGCACTTCTTTCAAACAGAATTGGATGATGTGAACGGGTCCTGAACCTGGATAGCAAAGTCCGACAGCCAAGCCCTGTCCCGGTCTCGCACAACGCAAACAGGCAAGGCTATTCGTCGTCGTCCTCATTAACCACTGACGCGATGACCCAACCGTCCTCATCCCTGAGAAGCTGATAATGGGCCCTAAAGGCAAGCGCGTCCTCGCCCCCTTCCCGCATCTGCTGCCAGGCAACTCTGGCCAAAGCAACATTGGCCGAAATGTGCAGATCTTCAATCGTGAACTCCGACTGCACAATCTCTTCGTTCTCAAACACCTCAAGCAGGGCTTCTATATTTTCCAGCAGTTCCTCGTCGTCGTCAAAAACATAGCCCTGACCCTGCTGCCAGATCACCACAGGATAGGTGAACAGCTCCGCAACCGCCTCCTCGTCAAAATCATCGAAGCCTGCCGCATAAGAGGAAAAAAGGCCTTCAATTTCTTTTCGGTCATCTGCTTTTGACATGGTTCTGTCCTGCCGTCCTGGCGATGTGCCCCGCTGTTCATTGGCATTTACATCAGGTGTCTACGGATTGGAATCGTCATCCTCCCCGTAACCGACAAGATTGAGCGGAAATGCGCGCAGACCGACATTTTTGCACCAGTGAACAAGGGCTTCTTCCGCTCCATGGGTGACCCAGATTTCGCGCGCGCCGGTCTCGCGCACCGTCCGGCACAAATCGTCCCAACCGGCATGATCCGAAATAACAAGCGGCAGTTCGGCGCCCCGTTGCCGGGCACGGGCCCGCACTCTGGCCCAACCGCTGGCAAAGGCCGTCACCGGATCGGCAAATCGCCGCGACCAGGGTGTGCTCAACTGGCCCGGCGGACAAAGAACCAGTTCACCCGCATACTCTCCCACCTTCAGGTCAATCAGGGCGACCGGCCCCAAATCGATATTCTGGGACTGGTAATAGTTCGTCAGTTTTTCCAGCGCGCCATGCATGTAAATGGTCTTGTCGTATCCGGCCTCCCGCAGCAGCGCGATCACGCGCTGCGCCTTGCCAAGCGAATAGGCGCCCACCAGATGCGTCCGGCCTGAAAACAGCTCCATGGACTGAAGCAGCTTCTGAATCTCGCTTTCCGGACTCGGATGGCGGAAAACAGGCAGCGCAAAGGTCGCTTCGGTTACGAATATATCGCACGGAACAACCTCAAAAGGGGCACAAGTGGGGTCGCTCTGCCGCTTATAGTCGCCCGACACAACGGTTACCCGCCTGCCGTCACTGATTCTGACCTGGGCCGATCCGAGCACGTGGCCGGCCGGATGCAATGACATTTCGATGCCGGACAGATCCAAGGGTTGGCCGCAGGAAAGAGGCACAACGGTTCCGGCAAAATTCCGTCCATACCGAATGGCCATGATATCCAGCGTCTGCGAAGTGGCCGCCACCCATCTGTGCCCGGCGCGGGCGTGATCGGCATGGCCATGGGTAATAACTGCTCTGTCAACAGGCACGACGGGATCGACAAAAAAGTCGCCGGTGGGGCAATACAGCCCTTCCGGTCGCAGCGTCATCAAAGACTTGTCGGGAACAGTCACGATTGTGCTCCAAATTCGTCCGGACTGGGGCGCAATTGTATGATTTTTGCGCAGAAATTGTTGCCAAATCATGGCATATTGGTCGGCGAATCACTCGTGATATCTTGGACATACCGAATGGCATTTGCATTCGATAACTGGTTGCCGAACCGGTCCGCGCGGAATCCCGGCGAAACAGAAAAATATATCTACGGGCTGACGGCCATGGCTTTGGCCTTTTCGCTCGTTGCGACCATTCTCCTTTGCATGTTGATCGACGCCAGACTGATGGCGGCGGCCATTCCCGTTGCGATCGTAATTCCTCTGACAATTGTCCCGTTTATCGGACGCATCGCCATTGCGACGCGACAACAGCTCAACCAGGCAAACGAAAAGCTGCAGTTTCTCGCCACGCACGATTCCCTTACCGGACTGAGCAATCGCCGGGGCTTTTTCGAGCGGGCACGCAGGCTTCTGGCCAAATCCGACCGCACGCTCTACGGACTGATGATCCTGGATATCGATCAGTTCAAACTGTTTAACGATCAAAACGGGTATACGGCCGGCGACACGGTGTTGCGCACCATTGCCGGTATTCTTGTCGATCACGCACCGCCGAACAGTTGTCTGTGCCGGTTTGCCGGTGAGGAATTCATCCTGCTCTGCGCCCTCAGCAACCGGTCGGACATCCGTACGCTGGCAACATCCATCCAGCGGGCTGTCGCTGCGACGCCGATCTATGTCAGCAACAATTCCGTTTCCGTTTCGGTAAGCGTGGGAGCGGCTTTGTCGCGATATCCGGACATTCTGGACGGCATGCTGCAGGATGCGGAAAAAGCGCTCGCCGATGCGCAGCAAAACGGCGTCAGCGGTTATGAGGAACGCGATGTGCATCCGGCCCAGCTCTGGACTCAAAGCCGCTGACCGGACACCGCGCAACCCGCATCGGAATTGACACTCGACCTCCTTCTCCCGCCGCGATATTTCTAGGAGCATGAGGAGCGCAGACGAGGAGGAAGATCAAAGTCTTCTGCCCCCGGTTTTCAGACGCTGGTTTGAAAGCAGGGGTTGGGCGGCTCGCCCGCATCAGCTCAGTCTGCTCAAACAGGGCCGCGATCACCAGTCAGTGCTGCTGGTCGCGCCGACAGGCGCCGGGAAGACGCTGGCCGGTTTTCTGCCCTCCCTCGTCAATCTCACGTCAAAACCCAGACCACGGCCCGGATCGCGTACCCGCCGCGGTGTGCATACCCTCTATATCTCGCCGTTAAAGGCACTGGCCGTCGATATCGCCCGCAACCTTGAAACACCCGTTCGGGAGATGGGCCTGGCGGTGACCATCGAAACCCGGACCGGCGATACGCCGTCTCACAAGCGGCTGCGACAAAAACATGCCCCGCCCGACATTCTTCTCACGACGCCTGAACAAGTTGCGCTGCTTCTGGCATCGGCGCAGGCCGACACGCTCTTCGGCGCCCTGAATACGGTTATTCTCGACGAACTGCATGCGCTTGTCACATCCAAACGCGGCGACCTGCTGGCTCTTGATATGGCCCGGCTGCGCGCGTACGCGCCGGACTATCGGACCATCGGTCTCTCGGCAACGGTGGCGGAACCGGATGATCTCAGGGCCTACCTTGTGGCCCAGGGAAAGGGCCGCCGGGCCGGCCGACGGTCGCTGGCCAATCTTGTCGAAGTCAGGGGCGGAGCGGAGCCGGACATCACGATACTGGATTCGGAGGACCGCATTCCCTGGTCGGGCCACTCTGCGCGCTATGCGCTTGCCGACCTTTACCGGACAATCAAAGCTCACAATATCAGCCTGCTGTTCGTCAACACCCGCAGTCAGGCGGAAATGGTGTTTCAGGAACTGTGGCGCATTAACGAGGACAATCTGCCGATTGCCCTTCATCACGGATCGCTCGATGCCGGTCAGCGGCGAAAGGTGGAAGCGGCGATGGCGGATGGAAGCCTGCGGGCCGTCGTTTCCACATCCTCGCTGGATATGGGGATCGATTGGGGCGACATCGATCTGGTTGTCAATATCGGCGCACCCAAGGGTGCCAGCCGGCTCGCGCAGCGAATCGGCCGGGCCAACCACCGGATGGATGAGCCGTCAAAGGCACTTCTGGTTCCGGCCAATCGATTTGAAGTCCTTGAATGCCGCGCCGCACTGGAAGCCTCAAAAGCCGGAGCACAGGACACTCCGCCCCTTAGAAAAGGCGCGCTGGATGTTCTTGCACAACACATACTGGGCGTCGCCTGTGGCGCGCCGTTTGACCCCGATGCGCTCTATGAGGAAATCATCACGGCCGAACCTTATGCCGATCTCACACGGGAGCTGTTCGACAAAGCCGTCCGGTTTGTCGCAACCGGCGGCTATGCGCTCAGAACCTATGACCGTTATGCCCGCCTCAAACCGACAAAGGAGGGTCTGTGGCGCGTTGCCAACCCCAAAGTGGCGCAACAGTATCGCCTGAATGTCGGCACCATCGTCGAAGCACCGATGCTGAAGGTCCGTCTGGTCCGATCCAAATCGCAGGGCCGCCGGACACCTGTCGGCCGCGGCGGCCGCCTGCTGGGCGAGATCGAAGAATGGTTCATCGAAGCGCTGGCTCCCGGCGACACGTTCATTTTCGGCGGAGAAGTTGTTCGCTTTGAAACCATCAAGGAAAACGAAGCCTATGTCTCAAGAAGCTACGACGATGCGCCGAAAGTCCCTTCTTTTCAGGGCGGCAAGTTTCCGCTCTCAACCTATCTCGCAAAGCGGGTCCGGCGCATGCTCGCCAACCCTCCGGAGTGGAAAGGACTGCCCGACCCTGTGCGGGAATGGCTGGGGATCCAAAAAGACGCTTCACGCCTGCCCCAGTCGGACGGGTTGCTGGTTGAAACCTTTCCGCGCGCGGATCGCCATTTTCTGGTTTGTTATCCCTTTGAAGGACGGCTGGCGCACCAGACACTGGGCATGCTCCTGACGCGCCGTCTGGAACGCATGCGCGCCCGGCCGATGGGATTTGTCGCCAACGATTACGCACTGGCGGTCTGGGGCCTTGGCGACTTCAGCCGGCTGATCAAACGAGGCGACCTGTCTCTGTCGGTCCTGTTCGATGAAGACATGCTGGGCGATGATCTCGATGCCTGGCTTGCCGAATCGAGCCTCATGAAACGCACTTTTCGCACCTGTGCCACAATTGCCGGCCTCATCGAACGCCGGTTTCCCGGGCAGGAAAAATCCGGCCGCCAGATGACCGTCTCATCTGACCTTATTTATGACGTATTACGGTCACATGAGCCTGATCATATTCTGCTTGAGGCGACCTGGAACGATGCGGCATCGGGCCAACTCGATATTGCAAGGCTGGGACTCCTCCTCAAAAGAATTGAAGGAAAAATCGACCACGCAGCGCTGGACCAGGTGTCTCCGCTGGCCGTCCCTGTTATGCTTGAAATCGGACGCGTACCGATTCACGGCGAGGCCAATGAGTCATTGCTTGCGGAAGTCGAAGGAGAATTGATTAAGGACGCACTTGGATGACACTGGCAGGCCATTCCTCGTATTCACAACCACTCCCACCCGGCCTTTTGCCGGCGATCGTTGCCGAAGAGGAATTGGGATTGCATCGTTCGGGCGCGCTTTGGTGGCCGGCGGAACAGATGCTCGTCGTTGCCGACCTGCACCTGGAGAAAGGGTCTTCCTGCGCCCGCAAGGGCAATTATCTGCCGCCCTATGATACGGCGATCACGCTGGAACGCCTCGATGCGGTCATAAACGAGTTTAATCCGCGCCGCATCATTGCCCTTGGTGACAGCTTTCATGATGTGGAGGCCGCTCACCGCATGCCGCAAAGCTTCATGGCCATGATCGCACGCATGCAGCTGGGCCGGGAGTGGTTGTGGGTCGCCGGAAATCACGATCCCGTCGTACCGCACCGGATGGCGGGCGATACCGTCGACGAAATCGGCATCGGTCCCCTGGCCTTTCGACACGAACCTCTGGCAGGGGCGATTGTCGGGGAAATCGCGGCCCATCTGCACCCCTGTGCCCGCATCAGGCGCTACGGCCGATCGGTCCGCCGTTTCTGCTTTGCGGCCAACGACGACCGTCTGGTGCTGCCCGCCTTTGGTGCGCTGACGGGCGGTCTCAACGTACTCGACCCGGCCTGGCATACTGTTTTCGACAAGAAGCGGTTTCAGGTCCATGTCCTGGGCAACCAGCGGATTTACACCCTGCCGGCGAGCAAACTGATCAGGGACTGAACGGTCTGATCTGTTGAATCTGACAGGAGAGCGAGTGTACGCGGCAAGGGGTTGCCGTGAGCGCACCGGATGCGCGACCATCGGGTGTGTGGTGCGCAACAAAGCACATACGATATAAACCTTGGCAGGCGCAAAATTCCTGCCCGGCAAGAAGCCGGGCCGGGAAACGAGGCTATGCCAATGGCAACGACAGTCGACACTACCAGGACGGACGGACGGAGACTCGGCAGGCTGAAACTGGCTCTGGAGTCAGGTCTCGTCTCCCACAACGCCCTGATCGAAGAGTTGCTTATCGCCCTTCTTGCGGGCGGTCATGTTCTCATCGAAGGTGCGCCCGGGCTGGCAAAGACAAGAGCCGTGAAGTTGCTTGCGGACGCCATTCACGGGGACTTTGCCCGGATTCAATGCACACCGGACCTGCTGCCGTCGGATCTGACGGGAACCCCCGTCTATCATCCGGACACGGGCACATTTGAGTTTTCCAAAGGACCCGTGTTCCATCATCTGGTCCTTGTTGACGAGATCAATCGCGCACCGCCCAAGGTCCAGTCGGCATTGCTTGAAGCCATGGCCGAGATGCAGGTCACAAGTGCCGGAGAAACTCACGCCCTGCCCGATCCTTTCTTTGTCGTTGCCACCCAGAACCCGATTGAACATGAGGGCACGTTCCCCTTACCGGAGGCGCAGCTTGATCGCTTCTTGCTCCATGTGGTGCTTGACCTTCCGGACATCGAAACGGAACGGAAAATTCTCGACCTTGTCGAGATCGAGCAACAGGAACAGCCCCGGCAAGACTCTCCTCTTCAGCTCGACGAGCTCAGGGCCGCCAAGGCATCGGCGATGGCTGTTCATCTGTCTCCGCCCTTGCGGGACTATATTGTGCGGCTGGTCATGGCCACCCGCCAGGCCCCTTTTCTCGAGGATATCGATCATCCGGTTTCTCCGCGCGGTTCGCTTGCGCTTGCCGCGTGCGCCAAGGCGCGGGCCTATCTTGAGGGAAGAGACCACGCACTCCCCGCCGACGTCCAGGCAGTGACGGCCGATGCCCTGGCGCACCGTATGGTCGTCAGCTGGCGGGCAATTGCCGAAGGTCGCACGGCACGGGGCATCGTCAGAGACATTCTCGAGAAAACGGAACCCTTATGAACGATCGACCGGCTGAGTTTGAGGGGGACGGTGTCAGGCTTGATACGGAAACACTGATCGGCCTGCGGGCTCAGATTTTACAACAGCGTCAAAAGGGAAACACCTTCGTCTCCCTGCCGGGTGGTTTCAGGATCCGGCAACGGGGCAGCGGCCAGGATGTCGCGGACAGCCGGGCCTATGTTGCAGGAGACGATCTCCGCCATATCGACCGGGGTGCGACTGCACGGACCGGGCAAATCCACACAAAAACATTCCACGAGGAACGGGACAGGATAACCCACCTGGTCGCCGATTTTCGTCCCGCGATGCTGTGGGGCATGCGCCGTGCCTTTCACTCGGTCGTCGCGGCCCAGGCCCTGACGATTCTCGGCTGGCAGTCCGTAGAAGCGGGAGGACGGGTCGGCCTGCTTGCAATAACGGGACGAGACGCCATCGCCATCCCGCCCCGCGGACGGGCCCGCGGCATGTTGACCGTTATTGGCGGTCTGGTCAAAGCGCATCAACTGGCGCTTCATCATGCAGCGGGCGGCCTGAAGACACGATCTCTTGAGACTGCACTTGGGGGCCTGAAACGAATTACCTCCAAAGGCAGCGATATCATCATCGCTACGGATTTAGACCATCCGGGCGATAGTTTTCGCGATGTGGTGGCGGAACTCGCTCAAAGGAGATATCCGCACTTTTTGATTGTGCGGGACCATAGTTTCAAAGATCTTCCGCCGGGCCGGTACCCGATCAAACTTCCGGACGGAAAACGATTACGTGTCGGACTTTCCGCCAAAATGAAAGATGCGTCCGGACCGGCACCGAATAGTACGGGAAACCGATCGCCGGTAGACGAAAGCGATGGAGTTGCCCAAACCCCGATTGATGCGGGCGCACCGCTCTCTGATTTGGTGCGGCAATTAGGCATTTGAAATGGCGGACCGCAGACTGACAGCAGATGACCTTCTGTCCGGATTAAACAGCATCCGGCTGCCCTCGGACGCACCGGGCGGTCTCCTCGCTGACAGCGCGGCCGCGATCGGTCTTGGCCTCCTGATCGCAATCTGTTTGAGCGCCCTCCTGCCGTTTGTAACCAAACGGGTCTCAAAAAAACCTTCGCCCACGCTCAACGACAGGATCGAACAGGCACGCAACCTGCCGCCCGATGATCGGATCGTCGCGCTCCTTCATCTTTTGAAAGAGAGCAATCCGGCGCTCCTGGCAGATCTCAAGGGGCGGATCTACACGCGCGGCGGTTTGCCCGATCCGCATCTGCTTGAAACCGAATTACAAAGGGAGACGCATGATTGACTTTGCCGATCCCTGGATTTTCCTGGCTCTTCCACTCCCCCTGATTGTCTTCTGGCTGACATCGGCCGTCGACGATGGCCGTACCACCCTGCTCGTCCCCGAAGCGGTCGGAAAATGGATGGCCGCCCAGTCCGGACCAGGCAGCCGGCATGTGCACAATATCGGAAGCAGGTTTCTTATTCCCGGCTTGATCTGGTTCTTCCTGATTTTGGCGCTTGCCGGTCCGCGCCAGTTGGTGCCCACGCCGGCTTTGCCGACCTCCGGTCGAGATCTGGTTCTTGCGCTGGACCTTTCCGGCTCAATGGTCCGCACGGATTTTTCGCTGAACAACGAAACCACCAGCCGACTGCAGGCCGTGAAAACCGTCGCCTCAGACTTTGTGCGACGGCGTGGCGGCGACAGGGTCGGCCTCGTTGTCTTTGGATCGAAGGCCTATTTTGCCGCACCTCTTACATTTGATGTCGAAGCCATTGCGCGAACCATCGAAGAGGCCGTCATCGGCATTTCCGGACGGGCCACGAACATAAGCGATGCCCTCGGCATCGCCTTGAAAAGATTGGAAAAGTCAAAGGCAAAAAGCAAAGTCGTTATTCTGCTTTCCGACGGCTCCAACAATGCGGGCGCCGCAACGCCGCTCGGCGCGGCAAAATTGGCAAGTGACATGGGCATTCGCGTTCACACGATCGCCATGGGCCCGAAGGCGCTCGCAGATGCTCCGAACGAGCGTGGCGTCGTGGATGCCGCAACGCTTCAGACCATGTCGGATCTCAGCGGCGGCCGGATGTTTCGCGTTCGAACCACTGAGGATCTCAAGGAAGTCACTGAAGCTCTGGACCGGCTTGAAGCCAAGGTCAGCGCGGGCGTTGCGGCGGAAATTTATCGACAGCTGTGGATATATCCTGCGCTGCTGGCCGGTATGGGCTGTCTTCTCGTCGGCTGGCGGGAACCGTCATGATGGACCTTGACACAGTCACACTGCTGCGCCCGTTCTGGCTCCTGGCGGTGCCGGTCATAATCATGCTCGCCGTGTTTTTTGGCCGAAACCAGTCAGGCATCGGCAACTGGGAAAAGGTGATCGATCCGGCGCTGATGCGGGCAATGCGTGCTCTGGGCCGGGTGGAAACACCATTTTCCGGAGCCCGCCGCTACCTGCCCTTCTGGGCGGCAGGACTGATTGCCCTTGCCCTCACAGGGCCGGCGATCGAAAAAAGAGACGCCCAGGCATTCAGAAATCTCGATGGCGTCGTGTTCGTCATGGATGTCTCCCCCTCCGTTGTGGAGGATTCCTTGTGGCAGCAGATTGTCACCATCGGCAGGATCGGCGTCTCGGCGTTGGGCTCAAAACCCGCAGCGCTGATCGTCTATGCGGGTGATGCCTATGTTGCATCCGCACTGACAACCGACACGCGACAGATCGGTTTAACAATGGCGCTGCTTGATAAAGACACGGTGCCCGACAAAGGCAGCCGCCCTGCTCTGGCGCTCGAACTCGCAGCGCAGATGCTTGATGAGGCCGATATTGTGGCCGGAGATGCCATCCTGATTTCCGATGGCGGCGGCCTTGGCCCCGATGCGCTGGTCGCAGCCAAGGCAATTTCCGATAACGGGGACCGTCTCTCAGCCGTCCATGTTCCCTCGAACAACTCTGAACCGGAAACCGAAGCGCAACTGCAATCGCTCGTTTCGATTGGAAACGGCCAATTGTACGGTTTAAGAGACGGTAACGCGCTGGCCGCGGATATCGGCCAAAACACGTGGGAAAGGATCGCGCGCCAGGACTACCGGCTGCTGTTTTTTTCCGATTACGGCAGGTACCTGCTTTTTCTGGCTCTCCTCCCCGTGCTGGGCCTGTTCAGAAGGGGGCATCTATGATTCGTATCGCCCTCCTGTCAGCCTCGGTCATTTTTTTCCTGACTGCATTCATTCTGGGCGGGTTCGCCCCGTTTGGACGGCTCGCGCTGGCGCTCGGGCTGCCTCAGGTGGCTGCGTCCCTGTTCGACGATCCCGCCTGGCGCGCAACTGCGGAGTTTCGCTCAGGAAACTACACAATGGCGGCAAACCTGTATCGGCAGGCAGGGCCGGAGGAGACCTTCAACTGGGGAAACGCACTGGTACACGCGGAGAAATATGCGGCGGCGCTTGAAGCATACGATCTCGCCATGAACCATAATCCGGCGGACACGGAGGCCCGATCGAATTTCGACCTCGTTTCGGCGTTTTATGCCGGAACGCAAATCGAACCGTTCTCACCCTTTGAAACGACACGACGGGATAAAAGAAATGATCCGGTGGCGGCAGAGACCGCGCAAGGCAGCGCACGGGCTGCAGGAACCGGGGATGTGACCACCAACACGTCGCCACTGGTGGGATTGCCGGAACTCGAAAGCCGGGACCGGCTTGGCGTTCGGAAGATCTTTGACGACAAGTTCGTGATCGCGAGTCCTCGCTGGCTCGCCACGCTTGAAGATGTGCCCGGTGCGTTTCTTGCCGCCCGCATTGCCCATGAGCACAAAAGACGGGCCAAAGCCGGCATCGGACAAAAGGAGGCGGACGATCCCCGATGAGAGTGCTGCTGTTGCTCTTTCTGTTCCTGTCTTTCGGACCCGCCGCAGCCCAGACAAGGGCTGTCGATCCATCGGATCTGATATTGACCGTCACGTTGGAAAATCTCAACACCTCCCCGTACCAGCACGAGATGGTGCTTCTGACCATACACGGCGTTTACCGCCGCCATATCACGCGTGAAAACCTGAAACAGCCGGATTTCAGCGGCATCAACTGGATGCAGTTGGGCTCCGACCACTGGTACGAAAGCACGGTGAACGGTGTGAAGGTCAAAAACTTCAGCCGACGAATGGCTCTGTTTCCTGAAAAAACCGGGCGGCTGAAAGTCGGACCGTTTATCCATCGCCTGACGTTGCTTGATGAAAACAACAACTGGTTCGAACACGATGTAAGATCTGAGCCGATCGAACTGGAGGTGCTGCAGGCTCCCCAAACGGCGGACTGGTGGTTTCCGGTGCGCGGCCTCACCGTCTCCGACCGTTGGTCAAATGCGCCGGATCAACTCGTTCAGGGTGCCGGCGTCTTGCGCATCATCACAGTGACCGCAATCGGCATCGGTCCGGATATGATTCCGCCGATGCCGGATCTCAGATCGCCGTCGGCCCACATCTTCCCCCACCCTGAAAAACGCCTGGTGGAACTGTCCCCTCAGGGCCCCGTTTCGCGCTCTTTCTGGCGCTGGACCATCAAGCCCGGAAACGGAACCTCCACCATCCTGGAGCCCGTGGAATTTTCCTACTTCGACACGGTGAGCCGCGAGTTGAGACTGGTCACCATCTCGCCGCAGCGGGTGGCCTATGCCAGGGCGGAGCAGCAGGCCGTTTCCGGGCCGGCGGCCTCACCGCCGGCAGAACTGCACCCACGCCTATTGATCTTGTTCCTCATGGCTGCAGCAATCGGCGGAACCGGATTGTTGTTTGGACGCAGCAGGACAGTGACGCTGGATCTATTTATCGATCGCCTGCGACGGTATCGGCAAAAAAGGGCGTTGAAACGCGCAGCCGTCTCGTCCGATCTTCTCGCCATGCGCCGGGCGGCCCACGTCCTGAATGCCGGGGCAAAGCCTGATCCGGACCGCACGCAATTGTTGGAGTTTCTGGACCGGCAAATCTACTCCGCCCAACAAAAAACTTTTGATTTCAAAGGCTTTTATCGCAAATTTGTCATGTCGTTCTAACCGCCGCCATTCCGGAGATCAGATGATTAGGAACATTTCTCATCCTTTTTTGCAATTTACGATCAGCGCCTTTCATGCCATCCTTTATCGTTGCTGACGGCTGGGACAGATCCGACAACCGTGCCGACCACGTCATTCTATTGCGGTCTTTAATCGGATGCGTGATCTTGACGGATCACGATGAGACGACTTGCCAATTTCGGAATTGGCTTGCTAGCTTAGGGTGTAGACTCATAAACTGGCCTAAAATGGCATGAGCCGATTTGTTCGGACACAGGGCGCGAAAGTTCGCAGGAAACCGTCCGGTTTTCAAGAGCTTGCAACGCTGTAGCCGAACCAATCGGCCCTATCCGAAAGGACGGACAAACGGCTTCAATCTGCTGCGTCAGGCTGCTCAACCGGGTATCAAGGCACGCTTTTCACCCCCTTCCTGCCAGCTTTTTGCCGTTCGGTCCGCCATTTCAAGCCACTTTGTGAGGCCACACCCTGGGGGCATCTTTGGGAGGAGATATGCCATGCGGCCGGAAGCAGCCACACAGGAACTGATGGAAATAAAGTCGATCCTGGTTATCGACGATCACCCGCTTTACTGCGACGCCCTGGCCTCCACGCTCGAACGCAGTTTCGAGGCCAAAACCGTCAAAAAAGCGACTTCCCTCACCGCCGGCCTGAAGATGGTCGGATCCCGGTTCATGCCGGATCTGGTCATGCTCGATCTTAATCTGCCGGACGTGACGGGCCTGAGCGGGTTCCTGAAAATCAAAGACAAAATGCCCGATGTGCCGGTGCTCGTCATCTCCGCGGAATCGTCTGATGAGACAATCTCGGCCCTGCTGAACGCAGGTGCGGCCGGTTTTGTCCCCAAGGATGCCTCGCATAAGGTGCTGCAAATGGCGCTGATGGAGGTTCAGGAAGGGAAAAAGTTCCTTCCGCCCGGCTACACACCCTCCGCACACCCGTCGAGCCAGGAGCTGTCGGCACAGCAAATCGCACAGAAAATCGCCGACCTGACACCGCAGCAGAGCCGGATCATGAAGCTGATCTGCGCCGGCAAGCCGAACAAACTGATCGCGTATGAAATGTCGCTGGCGGAAGCCACGGTCAAGGCACATATAACCGCTCTGCTGCGCCGCCTGGGAGTGAATAACAGGACACAGGCCGCCGTGCTTGTAAAAAGCGCCAGCCTTGGCAACTCGTCCGAATTGACAGACAGCGACGCCAGGGCGCTGCTGAGCTAGCAATGACAGAGGCACTGTTACATGATGTGGACGCCCCTGAGATAATCGGTGTTGGCGTCTCCTATTCTTCGGATCCCGCCACGGCTGTGAGCGAGGCGATTCGGCAGATCAACTTTTCAGAAATCTGCTTCGTCCTTGTATTCCTTCCCGATCAACTTGAGACCGACGGTATCGGCCGCGCATTGCTGGAGCACCTTCCCTCGACGCCTGTTTTCGGATGCACCACGGCCGGGCAGATCACATCAAAGGGTTATGAGAGCAATGCGCTGCTGCTGATTGCATTTCCACGCCGCCACTTCCGGTGTTCATCCACCCTGATCAAGCCGCTCAAGCCGCTTGCAATTGAGAACACAGCCACGCAGGCCCGAAAACTGGCATCGCGCTTTCGAAAAACCGCCAATTGGAACCGCATTGCGCTGACATTTGCCGACGGTCTTTCCAAACAGGAAGACATTCTGGTAGCCGCTCTTGAAGCGGGTCTTGAAGATATTCCGGTTTTCGGCGGTTCCGCCGGGCATGGCCTTGCCTTCGATGAAACCTTCGTTCTGCATGGCGGCGAGTTTCACGCCAATGCGGCATTGCTTATTCTTGTTGATACTGATCTTGCCGTTACCGGATTGGGATTTGACCACTTTCTGCCGACCGACAAGCGCATGGTGATTACGGAGGCGGTTCCGGAGGAACGGTTGGTTCTGGAAATAAACGGATCGCCCGCAGCCCGTGAATATGCCCGGTTGGTGGGCTGCCGCGTGGAGGATCTGTCGCCGAAGATTTTTGCCGAAAATCCGGTTCTTGTGCGCAATCACAACGCCTGGCATGTGCGTGCAATCCAACAGGTGGTCGACAATCGCGGCCTTTCTTTCCTGTCGGCAATCGACGACGGCCTGCTGTTGACGCTGGGGCGGGGAACGGAAATTCTTGACACACTGGACAGCGGGCTTTCACAGGCCGGACCGGACGGCGTGCATGAACCGCCACCGGACATTATTCTGGGATTTGACTGCTATTTGCGGAAGCTGGAAATTGAACAGAATAATCTGGTTCTGGCCGCCTCGCGCATCCTTAGAAAGCACCGCGTTCTCGGCTTTAACACATACGGCGAACAGCATCGCGGCGTGCACGTTAATCAGACGTTCGTCGGCGTCGCCTTTTCGCGATACGGTCCCCAACAGGAACGCGGAGCGTTGTTTTGATCGATCCCGCCGAACCGCTTGAGAAACAGGTCGAAAAACAGGCCAAGATAATCGAGGCCCTGGTTCAGCGTGCGGACCGCGAACATGATATCGGAAATTCAGCCTATTCCCTGTTTCAGTCCGCAATCGCACTTCAGGGGGAAGTTTGGGAGAAAACCAAGGATCTTGAAAGGGCGCTTGATACGCTGGGCCGTGCAAGCAACGCCCTTCAGATTGCCGAATACGCCCGCGATCAGACGCAGCGCAATCTGGCAGACGCACTTGAAGCCATGGAGGGCGGCTTCGCGCTCTTCACCGACGAACGGCTTCAGATCTGCAACGATCAGTTCAAACGGCTGATCCCGAATCTGGAAGAGGCGATTGTTCCGGGATTGACGTTTGATACCTATTTTGAGGCCGTGGAGCAGAGCCCGTATGTCAGCAGGGGAAGCGAAGCAAAAGGGCATGTAATCCACAAACCGTACTTCGATATTTCGCGGGATAATGCCGCTCCGTTTGTCCTGGGCCTGAAAAACGACAGATGGTTTCAGCTGACGCACAAACGCACCAGCTCGGACAGCATCGTTGTGCTGCAAACCGAAATCACGAACATCGTGCGTCAGAACCGGGTTGAGCATGACCGACTGATCGATGAGCAGGCGCATTTCCTTCAGGCGGCGTTCGATCACATGAGCCAGGGCGTTTGCACATTTTCCCAGGAAGGGACATTGCTGATTCAGAATGCACGCTTCGGCGATCTGCTGGGTTTGCCCTATTCCCTTCGCCGGAAGGACATCGCATTCGGTCAGATTCTGGAATATGTCAAAGATCACAAACTGTTAACCAGCACCGCATCAACAGATAAAATTAACACCTGGGTCGCGCAGTTAAGAACCAACAAGACCTTTAAGGAACGCGTCCGCCATGCCAGGGGCGCAATGCTGGACATCCACGCCCACACGCTTCCCGACGGCGGCTTCATCGTGAACATCATGGACGTCACCGTTGAATCGCAAACAACGGAGTCGCTCGAAAACCGGGTTCAGGAACGCACCGCGGAATTGATGCAGGCAAATGCCCGTCTGGTCCGTCAGCATAACGAGCAGGAGCAGGTCGAGGAACAACTGCGCCTCGCAAAGGAGGAAGCCGAAGCCGCGGTTTCCTCAAAAACCCGTTTTTTCGCCGCTGCCAGCCACGACCTCTTGCAGCCGATCAACGCCGCAAAACTGTTTATCTCGACCCTCGTCGAAATGTCCCGCAACAGCACAATGGAGGAGACTGTCGACAGGCTGGATCGCTCTTTCACATCCATTGAATCGCTTTTACACGCCGTCCTGGACATCTCACGTCTTGAAGCAACCGGAACCGAAATATCCGTAACCGCGTTCTGCATCGATGACATCCTGCAATCGATCAAAGAGGATTACTCTCAGCTTGCGGCGGAAAAACACATCCGTCTTGATGTCGTACCCTCAAGTATATGGGTGAAGAGCGATCATCGATATCTGCTCAGATGCATTCAGAATCTTGTCGTGAATGCCATTCAGTACACGCATGAGGGAAAAGTCCTGGTCGGCTGCCGGCGCAAGAAAAAGCATGTCGTGTTCGAAGTCTGGGACACCGGGGTCGGCATTTCCAAGAAAGATCAACAGCGGATCTTCACGGAATTCACTCGGGTCAAATCGGACAAGTCAGGCTTCGGCATGGGGTTGGGCCTTTCCATCGTCGACAGGGCCTGCCGGCATCTGGGGCATAAGGTGGATGTCAGATCCAAACCGCAGGTGGGTTCGGTTTTCTCCATAACAATCGAGACGGCTGAACCCACCCTGGTTCCCGCGGCCTCCAAGGTTAAGAAGAGCGTCGAGCCCGATGCAGACATGGACCTGATTGTCGTTATTGTTGAAAACGATCCCAGTGTTCTGTTTGCGACGACACAAAAGATCGAAAGCTGGGGCGGCAGCGTTCTTGCGGCAACCGGCACCGAGGAGGCGGTTCAACTCGTTCGGGAGATCGGTATGGCTCCGGATATTATTCTTGCGGACTATCAGCTTGAAGACGGTGACAACGGCATCAAATCGATCATGGCCCTGCGCGAGGAAACACAGTCCGACATCCCGGCGATCATGATCACGGCCAACCGGGAAGACTACCTGACCAGGGCCAGTCAGCAGTATGGCTTCACGGTCCTGACAAAACCCGTTCAGATATCACGGCTTCGACCGCTGATTGACTGGAAGACCAGACATTTTGCCGCCGAATAACGTCGCAGGACAGCAATTGCCGATCGTTTCGAACGAGCCACCACGCCGACAAAAGTAGCCGGTGACAAATCCGACAGACACCCCGTAATGTCAGGTAAAGGGAGAAGTGCATGCACCGAATAATTGCGTGTCTGGCTGTGCTTGCGATTGCGACTTCGACGGCTGTCCGGTCCGAAGAGACCTACGATCTGATTTTCAAAACCGGGACGTTGTCGGATATATCGCGGCAAAGCACGCTGACATATGATCGCTCCGTTCAGTATCGCGGCGAGCCCGGTCTCTCCGGCCAGCAGTCCGGTGAAATCAGGTTGACATTCGAAGCGGACGAGATGGCCCGGCTGAGGTTTGTCAAAGGCGAAAAATACAAAAATGTCGGCGCCTTTCCGGCAACCGTCGGCAATCCCATCATCATGTATTTCGTCGAAACCGTTATTCGCGATGTCGCCCACAGAGCCGGAGGAAGCCCGTTTTACATCAGAAACCGCATCAAGGCGGCGCTGCTTCAGAAAGCCCCCATCATCGATGATACCGCGCGCTTGGGCGATACAGAGGTCCCTGTGAGAACGATCACACTCCGTCCGTTTCTCAACGATAAAAATCGGAGCAAAATGCGCGGGTTCGAAGATCTCGCACTGACCATCACAATGTCCCAGAACGTTCCGGGCTGGTATCATTCCCTCGTCGCCGACACAAAGGCCGTCGGCGGTACGGAACCGGTCTACAGCAATGCTCTGACGTTTACATCAGAAGGACAAAGCCAATGAGAGCCTTGATCCTGGGAACCTGTCTTGCCCTGACAGCAAGTCAGGTAAGCGCGCAAACTGTTGAACAGACCTTGAACGACTATCCGACCGAGGCCCGGGCCGATTACGTTTTCGGCTGCATGGCATCGAACGGCAAGGGCCGCGACATACTGCGCCGATGCTCCTGTTCGATCGATGTGATCGCATCGATCATCCCGTTTGAAAAATATGTTCAGGCGGAGACAGTGCTGTCCCTGCAGCTGACCGGCGGCGAGCGCATGTCGATTTTTCGAACGGAAGCGTCGGCCAAACGGCTGGTCGCAGATCTCCGGCGGGCTCAGGCGGAAGCGGACATTTTATGCTTCTAGAGGGTATCCTGTTTATGTTGGACCATGTGATGGCGGCGAACACCCGCCGCAAACTCAGCTATGGGCGTCCTTTTCCAGCATCTGCTCCCAGACATTGCCCTCCGTATCTTCAGCACGCACCCGAAGAGCCGTCGCTCCGTTGTCCGTATAGCCGAAACGGAAAACCGGATTCTCACTGATTGAGATGCCCCCCTCAACGGTAAACAGCAGATCATCGCCCTGAAACACTTCCAGCCTGTCGATAAAATGCGCGCCGATAAACAAATGCGTAATCTGGTCCCGTTGCAGCCCTGAGTAATTCGGGTGCCGTATCATGACCTGCGCTTCACGGCGCTGGCCGGTGGACTGCGCCGCATCGTCAAAGTGTTTCAACCGCATCTGCCCCATCGTGGACATGGCCGTTTGCGGATCCTTGCTGGCCGGGGCGGAACAGCCGCCCGAAGCCTTGACGAACCGGCCCTGCATGAAACTGCCCTTGTCCGTTTCGGCAATAACCCGCACGTTCGAGTATTGATTGACCCGAACCCGCAATTCAAAATTCAGGGGCGCCATTGCCGGCCCGAAGGTCATTTCAGCAGCGAGTGGAGCGGGATTTTCATCGATCACCAGCATTGCGCTTTTGATCGGCTCCGCATCGGGATCAAGCTGAGATATCGAGATCGGAACCGTTGCCGCGTCGTGGGCCCGATAGGGTGCGTCGACCTCGAACAGCGAAGCGCCGTCTTTGAGGGTGGCGGGCTCCACGAAATCGCCGCGCAATTCGAGCCAGCTGCCCTGATCGTTCAACGGATTGGAAACCGTCGTCTCAGCTGCGTTTCCCGCCTGTGCCGCAAGAACGGTGATCAGGGCTGCCACGAAATATTTCATCGGTAAATCCTTTCGGCTCGCGGACCATTCATACCACAATACCAGGCCGACCAAAATCGCGCCTTCTGGATGTATTGCCAGACCGGCACGATGGTCCATACCCTAGCGCTATCGGTGGAGCTGCAATGTTCGAAATTGTCCTCAGCATGTGTCTCTTGGCTCAACCGGCGGATTGCCGTGATGTGCTCGTGCCGGGTTATGAGGCAAAGACGCTGGCCGCGTGCGAACAAAAACTGTCTTCCCTGCCGGAAAATCCCATCCGGTTTCCTGCTGAAGAGATCAGGACCGGCGTCGCCAGATGCATTGCAGCGGGCAAAACCGCTGCATTTGAAGAGGCCGCGCCCGGCGTGTTCGTCCATAAGGGAAAAATCAGTGACGCCAATGCCGACAATCTGGGCGACGTCGCCAATATGGGTTTTGTCGTCGGAGACCATTCGATCGCCATAATCGACGCCGGAGGCTCCCGGGCAATCGGAGAAAGGATCTACCGCGCGGTTCGGGAACAAAGCGACTTGCCGATCGCCTATGTGATTTTCACCCACATGCACCCCGACCATGTTCTGGGCGCTTCGGTGTTCACGGACGCGGGCGCAAAAATTGTTGCTGGCAGCAATCTTGAAACCGCCCTTGCCGACCGGGCCGACAGCTATCTTGAGAGCTTCGGCCGTCTGATCGGGCCAGCCGATTTCATCGGAACACGCATTGTCATGCCGGACATTACGGTAGATAAACGACTGACCATCGACCTTGGCAACCGGCCCGTTCAACTTCAGGTCTGGCCGCTTTCACACACAAACAACGATATCACCGCCCTTGATCAAAAAAGCGGTCTACTGTTCACAGGCGACCTGGTCTTCCACGAACATACGCCGACTCTCGACGGATCTCTCTTAGGGTGGCAGCAGGTTCTCCGGGACATGGCGGAGCTCGATATTGAGCACATTGTCCCCGGCCACGGCGGCCCCGTACTGCCCTGGCCTTCGGCTTCACAACCCATGCTTCGCTACCTGGGTGTGCTGGAGAAGGATACGCGTGCGGCTCTGGACAAGGGCATCAGTCTTGGCGAGGCAGTGGAAGTAATCGCACAGGGCGAAGCGGCCAACTGGCTGCTGTTTGGCTTGTTCAACCCGCGAAACGCAACCGTCGCCTATACCGAGCTTGAGTGGGAGTAGCCGGGATTACTCCTTCGCCGAGTAGCCGAGCAGCAATTGGGCAATGGCATACAGACGCTTTTCAAGCAGTATCGGGGTTTCGCAGACATAAGTCAGCGACTGCGCCCGATCGCGGTAGACCCGTTCATCCCAGTCGAGCTTCTCTTCGAGCTGATCGATTTTGTCGTAATCAGGTTCGCCTGCTTTCATCAGCGATGCCACATCGCCGCGTGTTTTGTCGATGTCTTTGGACAGCGCGATCTGTTTGAAAGAGTATTTCTCAATCCCGGCAATGATTTTCCGCCGGTCGGCCGACAATCGATCGAAGACCATCTTGAAGATCTGACCAAACACATCCCGATCCGTTGCCGGGTGGGTCTTCGCAAACTCCGCAACAAGAGGCTTTGCCTCTTCAAGGCTGATCCGCCGCAAGGCCAGTTTGGCAGCAAGATCTCCGGCGGCCGGTTGAAGGCTGGCCGCAATCTTCTCGTCTCCGATGGGATGAGGCCACATGATGCCCAGGGAAAGATCTTCAACCTTCCTCTGAATACACGGCCAGCTCGGGTCCGAATAGGTCGCGGCCAGGGCGGACGGCTGCATTGGAACAAGAGCTGTGAGGGCAACGATTACAAAGGGGTATCTCATAGCGGTTTCTCCTACGCAAAACCTACCCGTTCCATCCGATATGTCCATGCCTCAAAACACACACCAAGGTCGCGATTGTACAGCACAGCCCGCCATTTATAGTCGTGAGATAGTGTCCGTTTCAGTCGGGTTGCGGACGGTAGAACACCAGGAGAATTGTTTATGCGCACACGCGCAGCGATCGCATATGAAGCGGGAAAACCGCTCGAGGTGACGGAGGTAAATCTCGAAGGTCCCCGTTCCGGCGAAGTGCTGGTCGAAATCAAGGCCACGGGCATTTGCCATACAGATGAATTCACCCGTTCAGGCGCGGACCCGGAAGGAATTTTCCCTGCGATATTGGGTCACGAAGGGGCCGGGATCGTGGTTGACGTCGGTCCGGATGTCACCAGCCTGAAAAAAGGCGATCACGTCATCCCGCTCTATACGCCGGAATGCCGCGCGTGCGAATATTGTCTTAATCCCAAAACGAACCTGTGTCAGGCTATCCGGGCGACACAGGGCCAGGGCCTGATGCCCGACGGAACCAGCCGGTTTACAACCTTGGACGGCGATCCGATCTTTCACTATATGGGGTGCTCGACCTTTGCCAATCATACGGTCCTGCCGGAAATCGCCCTGGCAAAAATACGGAGCGACGCGCCGTTTGACAAAGTCTGCTACATCGGATGCGGCGTCACCACGGGCATAGGGGCGGTCATCAACACCGCCAAAGTTGAAACCGGCAGCCGCGCAGTCGTCTTTGGGCTTGGCGGGATCGGATTGAATGTCATCCAGGGTCTTCGACTGGTCGGCGCAAGCCAGATTGTCGGCGTCGATCTCAATGAAGGCAAAAAGGAAATGGCCGAGAAGTTCGGCATGACCGATTTTGTCAATCCCAGCAAGGTCGATGGAGACATGGTCGCCCATCTGGTCGATCTGACGAAAGGCGGAGCCGACTACACCTTCGACGCCACCGGCAATACCGGCGTCATGCGCACCGCGCTTGAGGCGGCCCATAAGGGATGGGGTGAAAGCATCATTATCGGTGTTGCGCCGGCAGGCGCGGAGATTTCGACACGGCCGTTTCAGTTGGTCACCGGGCGCAGCTGGCGCGGTACCGCCTTCGGCGGCGCCCGCGGCCGGACCGACGTACCGAAAATCGTGGACTGGTACATGGACGGAAAGATCGAAATCGACCCGATGATCACTCACAAGCTTTCCCTGGAGGACATCAACAAGGGATTTGATTTGATGCATGAAGGCAAGTCGATCCGGGCCGTCGTCGAGTATTGACACCCTGCTCGGCGGGCACTTGTCCGGCGTTGTTTGAAAGCGGAAAATGGAAATCGTATCCGAAACAAGAACCTATCGCGGCGTGCAGACCGTTTACAAACATAAATCGTCCGCATGCGGCGTGGATATGACGTTTGCCATTTACCTGCCGCCTCAGGCGAAAAACGGACCTGTTCCCGCGCTGTGGTATCTGTCTGGTCTCACATGCAGCCACGAAAACGTCATGACCAAAGGTGGCCTGCAGCAGCACGCATCCAAACACGGATTGGCACTCGTTTTTCCAGATACGTCGCCACGGGGCGACGGTGTTGCGGACGACGAGAGTTACGATCTGGGCATTGGGGCGGGCTTCTATGTCAACGCGACACAGGAGCCCTGGAAACCTCATTTTCAGATGTATGATTATGTGGTTGATGAATTGCGTTCGATCCTGCAGGACATCCTGCCCCTCACCGGCCGGCACGGCATCACCGGCCATTCGATGGGCGGGCACGGCGCACTGACGATTGCCCTCAGAAATCCGGACCTTTTCCAGTCTGTCTCGGCTTTTGCGCCGATCACCAATCCGACGCAATCCGACTGGGGCCGCAAGCAGTTCAGCGCTTACCTGGGTGACGATGAAGCAGTCTGGGCCGATTACGACGCGACGATTCTTCTGGGTGAACGAGGTTGGAAGGGCGACATCCTTATCGATCAGGGATCGGAGGACCAGTTTATCGATCTGTTGCGTCCCCAGTCACTCGTCGATGTCATTATCGGCTCACGCCAACCGGCGGTCGTACGCATGCAGGAAGGCTACGATCACAGCTATTTCTTTGTCTCAACGTTCGGGGAAGATCATGTCAGGTGGCATGCGGAACGGCTGAGAAACTGAACGGAAAACGGGGGACCGGAATTGAGCCTGCATTTTCGGTAACAGACATAAAGGCAAGGAGGAGATCAGGAAGCAGGAGGACGTTCAGCGACATCGCAATCAGCGGATGGCTGAACACTGTGAGGCAAAATACGGCCCCGGATGATTGTGCCTGCCCTGGCAGCAGGCGGGGAAGACATCTGAAAACCGTATTTTCTATTGACTGTTCACTTAGGGAGGTAGCTATGAAGAAGCTTCTGGCACTGACATCAGCGCTGGCGATCGGCGTCGTCGGGGCGGCTTATGCAAATGACGATTTGCAGAATATGATGGACGATCCCAATCAGTGGGTCATCCAGACCGGCGATTACAAGAACCACCGGTATTCCAAGCTGGATCAGATCAACAAGGACAATGTCGGCAATCTCCAGGTTGCGTGGACATTTTCAACCGGCGTTCTGCGCGGGCACGAGGGCGCTCCCCTTGTCATCGGCGATGTGATGTATGTTCATACGCCGTTCCCGAATATCGTCTATGCGCTCGACCTTGCCAATGAGGGCAAGATCATCTGGAAGTATGAGCCCAAGCAGGATCCGAACGTCATACCCGTGATGTGCTGTGACACCGTGAACCGGGGCGTCGCTTACGGGGACGGCAAGATCTTCCTGCATCAGGCCGACACGACCATCGTTGCTCTGAACGCCGAAACAGGCGCGGTTGAATGGAGTGTCAAAAACGGCGACCCGTCGATTGGTGAAACCAACACGGCGACCGTGATGCCTGTGAAAGACAAAATCATCGTCGGTATTTCCGGTGGTGAGTTCGGAGTACGCGGTTCGGTGACCGCCTACAGCATGAAAGACGGCTCTCAGGTCTGGCGCGCCTACTCCATGGGCCCGGATTCCGATATTCTTGTCGACGAGAATACGACGCACCTGGGCAAGCCAATCGGCAAGGACTCCGGCACCAATACCTGGGAAGGCGATCAGTGGAAGATCGGTGGCGGCACGACATGGGGCTGGTATTCCTATGATGCCGAAGAAGACCTTATCTATTACGGCACCGGCAACCCCTCGACCTGGAACCCTGCACAGCGCCCCGGTGACAACCGTTGGTCAATGACCATTATGGCCCGGAATCCCGATACCGGCGTCGCGAAATGGTTCTACCAGATGACCCCGCACGATGAGTGGGACTATGACGGCGTCAATGAAATGATCCTGACGGAACAGGAAATTGACGGAACCATGCGCAAGCTCCTGACCCATTTCGACAGGAACGGGTTCGGCTATACGCTTGACCGGGTGACCGGTGAGCTTCTTGTTGCCGAAAAATTCGACCCGGTCGTCAACTGGGCGACGCATGTCGATATGGACAAGAACTCCGACCAGTACGGCCGGCCGCAGGTGGTCCCGGAATATTCGACCGAGCAGAACGGCGAAGACGTCAACTCGACCAATATCTGTCCGGCCGCGCTGGGCACCAAGGACCAGCAGCCCGCGGCCTATTCTCCGAAGTCCGGACTGTTCTATGTTCCGACCAACCATGTCTGCATGGACTACGAGCCGTTCCGCGTCAGCTATACGGCCGGACAGCCCTATGTCGGTGCAACACTGTCCATGTATCCGCCAAAAGACAGCCACGGCGGCATGGGCAACTTCATTGCCTGGGACAACATGAAGGGCGAGATCGTCTGGTCGCTGCCTGAGCAGTTCTCGGTATGGTCAGGTGCACTGGCAACAGCCGGCGACGTGGTTTTCTACGGCACACTGGAAGGATACCTGAAGGCGATCGATGCGACGACCGGTGATGAATTGTACAAATTCAAAACACCGTCCGGCATCATCGGCAACGTCATGACCTACACGCAAGGCGGCAAGCAATATATCGCCATTCTGTCAGGCGTCGGCGGTTGGGCAGGTATCGGCCTTGCAGCCGGTCTGACCAATCCGAACGACGGCTTGGGTGCCGTGGGCGGTTATGCCGCATTGAGCGACTACACCGCACTTGGCGGCCAGCTCACAGTGTTCGCATTGCCGAACTGATCCCCGTTTACGAGAAAAGGTTGGCGCATCCCCGGATGCGCCGGCTTCTCTTCTTCAAGTCAAAGGGCATGCAATGCATATAACGAAGTTTCTGTTGGCGGCAGCGGCCGTTGCCGGGTTTGCACAGGTTGACGCTGCACGCGGCTCCGACGGGGATAAACCCGACATCGTCACAGTCGTTCGCAGCGAGGATGGACGATACTTCGCAGCGGATGACATACCGACTTTTTATGTCGCGGAAGACGGAACGATCGACTGGCCGACTTACTCCGGCTTTCGCCGTTATCATTCGGAATGCCACGTGTGCCATGGCCCGGAGGGCGAAGGCTCATCATATGCCCCGGCCCTCAAAGACTCCGCTCTGGATATGGATTATTACGACTTTCTGGATGTCGTGGTGAACGGACGGGAAAAAGTGAATGCATCGCAGCAATCGGTGATGCCCGGCTTCGGCGACAATGCCAATGTCATGTGCTATCTCGACGATATCTACGTCTATCTGAAGGCCCGCGGAGCCGACGCCGTGCCTCGCGGCCGCCCGAAGAAAAAAGAGAAAAAGTCGGATGTCATCCGCGAGGACGAAAATGCTTGCCTGGGATAGCATGCGCTGGATCCTTGCCGCCTGTCTCGGGCTCGGCTTAGGCGTCTCGGGTGTGGAGGCCCAGACGTCCGACCTGGTTTCCAAAACGGCTTTCCGCGTGTGCGCCGACCCGGCCAATTACCCGATGTCGGACAAAGAGGGCGCCGGGTATGAAAACAAACTCGCGGAATTCATGGCATCGAAACTGGAACTGCCTGTGGAATATACATGGTTTCCCATGGCCACCGGGTTCGTCCGCAATACGTTGCGGGCCAATAAATGCGACGTCGTCATCGGCTTTGCGCAGGGCCACGAACTGGTGGCCAACACCAATCACTATCTGACCTCCAGCTACACGCTGATTGTCCCGGCAGAAGGCGATCTTGCGGACGTCGATCAGCTGTCCGATGAACGGCTGAAGGGCTTGGCGATCGGGATTGTCGCCGGATCGCCACCGGCCACGCATCTGGCCCGCAACGGATTGATCGCAAAAGCAAAAGCCTATAACCTGATGGTCGACCGCCGGTACGAGTCGCCGATCCTCGACATGATGAACGACCTCAAAAAGGGCGATATCGATGCCGCCGTCGTTTGGGGACCGATCGGAGGCCCTCTCGTCCGGACCCACTATCCCGAGTTCAAGGTCACGCCACTGGTGAAGGAGACGTTGCCGCCGCGCCTCTACTACCGCATCACCATGGGCGTGCGCCTGGGCGAACGCGTCTGGACCCGTAAACTCAACTCCCTGCTGCGCCGGAACAGGAAGGAAATCAACGCCCTTCTTGCGGATGCCGGCGTGCCACTTATGAACGATATGGGCACCGGACCGCTGGAGGAAATCAACTGATGTTTCAGTTGGCCAAAGCCGCGTTCGCATTTTTATTCATGCTTGTGCCGCCGGCTTTTGCACAAACGGTTGAAGAGCCTGAAGGATATCGCACCCAAAACTATAAAGCGCCCGTGCCTGAGACCCTCAAGGGCGCGACGGCGATCGGGCCGGAGGCCGCCCATGCGCTCTGGAAAACCGGACGCGTCGTATTTGTTGATGTGCTTCCCAATCCGCCGAGGCCCAAAAACCTGCCCGAAGGAACCGTTTGGCGGGAGAAGGTCCGCCATTCCATTCCCGATGCGGTCTGGCTGCCCAATGTCGGCTTTGGAGACCTCGCGGACGTCACGCATACCTATTTCAGGGATGGACTGACCAAGGCCACGTCCGCCGATCACGGCCAACCAATTGTGTTCTTTTGCCTCGATCAGTGCTGGATGTCATGGAACGCGGCCAAAAGAGCGCTCGAATACGGATACACCCGGGTGTTCTGGTTTCCTCAGGGGACGGACGGATGGTCGGCGTTGGGCCACCCGACTGAAATTGTGAAACCGGAACCGGAACCCGACTCCTGAGCGATGCCGACTACGGAATTCGAAGCGGTCGCGCGGTCGCAAGCACACTTTCATCACTGCTGTTCCGGCTAGAGCGGTATCCCCCGCCGCTGCCGGAGCAGCGACGAGGGCCGGGAGAACCGCAAAAACCTAAATCCAGTTGCCGGCCACGACCCACACATCGGCCTGCGGTACAGGCACATCGACCGTCATCGTCACGTCCTGCCGCGCCGGACCGTGCGCCAGGGCAATTGCGGGCAAAAGCAGGGCAAAAACGGCTAAAACCGGTTTGAGATGTCCCATCCTGTCCTCACGATTTAAAGAACGTGTTCTTCATGATGTAGCGCATGCCGCGCAGCCATGACCGGTCGGTATTGGAACGCACATCCACCGACCGGCCGCGCACGACCGCCTTCGTGGCCACATCCCGCATCACCAGGTTCATGGAAATAATCAGATTTGAAACCTTCTGGACGACTCCGACAAGGACATAATCGGCATTCAGCTTCTCAGCCATGCGCAGTTCGCAGCCGTAGCAGTTGGCCGGGTCGGCCGTGTTGTTCAGCTCTTTGGCAATGGGAGTATTGTCAAGGATGACGAACCCCTCCTGCTCAAAGCGTTCCTTCACCGCATTTTTGACCAGTTCCAGACGCAGCGTTTCATCGTCCCTGGGTCCGTTATATGCGCCTTCGGTGGACGTATCGATAAAGGTGAGTCCCAGAAACGCGACCTTTGCGCCCGATCTGAGCTCCTGCGCCGCCGATGGAGCCACGAGCAAAGCAATGATCACCAATAAAATCAGAGGTCTCATGACGACTATCGTACGTCACCGGATAAGGGCTTCAATGGAGCCAAAAGTATCGGTTTCGCTGACAGGGCAAGTTCGTGCACAATCTTAAAGTGAACAGACTACGGGAACACGTTTTATGTATCTCATCCGGCTGCTGATTTTGGCCCTTGCATTCTGTCACGGCGCAGCCCTTTCGGTGGCGGCCCTGGAGGTAGAGGCCGGTGTTTTGCGGGTCGACTATCCCACTCTTGCGCCCATTTCCCGTTTCGACCGGAAACCGGATGACCTGGGCTTTGCCGGCGGCCGTCTGGGCAACGAGGACAATCAGACGACCGGCTCCTTTCTGGGCATGGAGTTCAAGATCAATCAGGTGGCCGTGCCACCCGATCAGGCCGAAGCGGCGCTTGATGACCTGATCGGTCAGCAGATCAGTCTGCTGATCATCCTGGCACAGGCCGACGACCTTGTTAAACTCGCCGACCGCGCCGCGGAAAAATCGGGCGGTAAGGCGCTTGTCATCAATGCGATGGCCAGCGATACCTATCTTCGGGACAACGCGTGCCGGGCGAACACGCTGCATGTGGCGCCCAGCGATGCGATGAATGCCGATGCCGTCGCCCAGTTTGCCATGTGGAAGAAATGGCCGCGCTGGTTCTTGATCGCGGGATCGAACCCGAAGGACAAGGCCCTGGCTGAGGCCTATCGGCGGGCGGCCACGAAATTCGGGGCAACCATTGTTGAGGAACGGGAATTTGAGGACACGGGCGGATCGCGCCGTGCCGATACGGGCCATGTCCAGGTGCAGCGGCAAATTCCCGCATTTTCGCAACGCGCCGCCGATCACGATATCGTTGTTGCCGCAGATGCGTCCGACGTGTTCGGCCTTTACCTTCCCTTCCATTTGTGGGACCCCCGACCGGTAATGGGGTCCGCCGGGCTGCGTCCGGTTACATTCCACGGTGCACATGAGTCCTGGGGCGCCACCCAGTTTCAGCGCCGCTTCGAAAAACTGACGGGACGCTACGTTCAGGAAGCGGACTATAATGTCTGGCTCGCCCTTCGGGTGATCGGAGAAGCGGTCATCCGAACCAACAGCAACGATCCTGTTGTATTGCGCGACTACATACTCAGCGATGCCTTTGAGCTGGCTGCATTCAAAGGCCAGAAAGTAACGTTTCGCAACTGGAACGGCCAACTGCGCCAACCGATCATTCTGACCGACAGCAAGATTGCCGTGAGCGTTTCCCCTCAGGAGGGGTTTCTGCATCAGTTTTCGCCGCTTGACACGATGGGGCTGGACTCGCCCGAGACAGCCTGCGAGGCGTTCACACAGTGAGGAGTTCAATGAAAATCTCATCATCCATTTCAGCGGCTGTTTTGAGCCTTTCGCTGCTCGCCGCCTCGCCCGCCATGGCAAACAAGGTTTTTGTCAGCAATGAAAAGGGCAACACGATCACGGTCATCGACAGTGAGACCTGGGAAGTTCAGACCGAATTCGACGCGGGCAATCGCCCGCGCGGGATCGGTATCAGCCCGGACGGCAAATATGTTTATGTCTGTGCCTCGGACGACGACACCATCCGCGTCTTTGATGCGGACACCTATGAACCCCTCTGGACACTCCCCTCCGGACCCGATCCGGAACTGTTCGTAATACACCCGTCCGGCAATCCTCTTTATGTATCCAATGAGGACGATAATCTCGTGACGGTCGTCGATACGGAGAAGCGCACAATCGTCGCGGAAATTCCGGTCGGTGTGGAACCGGAGGGCATGGCGATCAGCCCGGACACCAGATTTGTCATCAACACGTCCGAAACCACCAACATGGCGCATTTCATTGCCACCGAAGACTACAAGATCAAACACAACATTCTTGTCGATCAGCGCCCGCGTTACGCGCGGTTCACCGACGATGGAAAAACACTCTATGTGAGCTCGGAAATTGGCGGCACACTGTCGGTTATCGACATGACCGCCGAAGAAGGCCCTGAACTGATCAAGAAAATCGGCTTTGAAGTGGCCGGCGTTCAGCCCGAGTGGCTTCAGCCGGTCGGCATCCGGATTACGTCCGACAACAAGTGGCTCTTCCTGGCCCTTGGTCCGGCAAACCGGGTTGCGGTCATTGATGTGGAGAAGAACGAAGTCGCAAAATATATCCTGGTCGGACAGCGGGTATGGCAACTGGCGTTCACGCCGGATCAGAAATATCTCCTGACGACCAACGGCAACTCGAACGACATCACCGTTATCGACGTGGAGGCACAGGAGGCCGTTAAATCGATTCAGGTCGGTCAACAGCCCTGGGGTGTGGTGGTGTCTCCGAACTGATCTCTTGTACCAAAAGCCCATACGGCAACTTCAAAGGTCATCTGTGCTTTCTGTCCACCACCATCTAAGATCCACAAGACAAAAAAACACACCCAGAGGAACGCTCTATGAAATTTATAGCCACATTTGTTATCGCGGCCTTCATATCCATGACGTCCGCCGCGGCCCACGAGTTCGGTTTTGCCGGTATCCTGTCAAAATCAAACAAGGAAGACCTTCCCGAACTGACGCTTTCGTCCGGAAAGCCGATCTCCGAAGCACCGCTGACATTGAAATCGGGCACCGTCTACGAAATCGAGATCACGGCGGACGGCACCGG
This sequence comes from Stappiaceae bacterium, assembly GCA_965275915.1. Lineage (GTDB taxonomy): Bacteria > Pseudomonadota > Alphaproteobacteria > Rhizobiales > Stappiaceae > JBDWFY01. The sequence continues at coordinate 536,920 of CBDHYI010000008.1, read as the reverse complement.
CGAACTGGCCCTTGAGGGCCCCGGCTTCTTTCGTGCCATCTGGATCAACGAAATCGTCATCAACGGGCTCGAAATCCGCCCGTTCGGTATCGAAAGCGTCGAGTTCGATGAAGCCGGCACGATGGAAATAGAGTTTCTGGCAATCAAGCCGGGACAATTCTACCTGAAACAGCCCGGCTCAACCGGGGAGTCGCAACGGGTGGATATCACAATTCAGTGACACTCGCGAACGTGAGCGGGACTATGGACCGGTGTGTACTAAGGTCTGTGTTTCCATGCACGGGAGATGGTGTTTCGATCAGGTGATCGGACTCCTGTGAAACATAACAGTATGCCGACCAACAAAAGCGGAGGAAATCATATGTCCTGGAAAGCACCGAAGATCGTCGAAGTGAGCTGCGGAATGGAAATCACCCGGTACGCTCCGGCTGACGGCGTTGAGCCCGTTCTGTTTTAAGCGGATCAAACACGAAGGGCGCGACAATGACATCCTCTTTGCGCGCCCTTATTCTTGGCGCCGCCGCAGGCGGCGGCCTTCCGCAGTGGAACTGCGGCTGCGACAATTGCCGCCAGGCCCGCCTTGAGACGTCGGCCGTCCGGCCGCAGACACAATCCTCGCTCGCCGTGTCCGCAAACGGGTCGGACTGGGCGATCCTCAACACATCCCCCGATATCCGCCAGCAGCTTGCGGCCCACGCGGATCTGCACCCAAAAGGTCTGCGGCACACACCAGTGACCTCGGTGCTGCTGACCAACGGTGATATCGATCATATTGCCGGACTTCTGATCCTGCGCGAAAAACAGGCATTTCGGGTCTATCTGACAGAAGGCATCGCAAACATCATCGAGGAAAACCCGATTTTCAGCGCGCTTGACCGGACGCTCGTCGAGTTTGTCAGCGTGGACCTTGCTGCTCCGTTTGACCTTGCGCCCGGTCTTGAGGCCGAGCTGTTTTCCGTGCCCGGCAAAGTGCCCCTTTATATGGAGGGCGAGGTTGTCGATACCCAGTTGGAGGGCGATCAGACCGTTGGCGTCCGGCTGACGGCGAACGGCAAAACGGCCTACTACATACCCGGCTGCGCGCGGCTGACGAGTGCCTTGAAAGACCTGCTGAACAATGCGGATCTTGTCTTTTTCGACGGCACTGTCTTTGAAAATGAGGAAATGATCGCAACCGGCACAGGCGTCAAAACAGGCAGTCGCATGGGGCATATGTCGATGGATGGCGCCGGGGGATCGCTCGCCGCATTTGCCGGGCTGGGCGTCAGGCGCAAGATATTCGTCCATATCAACAACACCAACCCGGTCTGGGATCCGACAAGTCCGGAACGGCGCATGGTGGAAGATGCCGGCTGGGAAGTCGGTTATGACGGACTGGAGGCCGCGCTGTGACCCATCCCGACCGGAACCTTCTGACACGGCAGGACTTTGAAGCGCGGCTGCGCCGGATCGGGGCGGAGCGGTACCACGACAGGCATCCCTTTCATCACAGGCTTCACAATGGCCTCTGCACACCGACACAGGTGCGCGCCTGGGTTATCAATCGCTATTATTATCAGAGCCGGATTCCGATGAAGGACGCGGCCTTTCTGTCCCGATGCGACGATCCGGATCTGCGCCGGGCCTGGAGATCCCGCATCGAAGATCATGATGGCTGTATGGATGAGGGCGGAGGCATTCGCCGCTGGCTGAAACTCGCCGAGGCTGTTGGCCTTGATCCCGATTATGTCGCTTCCGCCGACGGGGTCCTGCCCGCAACCCGGTTTGCCGTCGATGCCTATGTGCGCTTCGTCCGCGACATGCCGCTGCTGGATGCGATTGCCGCCTCTCTGACCGAATTGTTTGCGCCCAAGATCCACACACAGCGGATTGCGGGGCTGCTGGAACATTACGACTTCGCTAATGAGAGCTCGATGTCCTATTTCAAGCATCGTCTTAAAGAAGCGCCCAAAGATGTCGCGTTCGGTCTCAACTGGGTTCTGGATCACGCCGACACCAAAGAAAAACAGGATGCAGCGGCAGCAGCGCTTATCTTCAAGACCGATGTTCTCTGGTCCCAACTGGATGCCCTCAACGCCGCCTATGTCGAACCCGGCGCCATCCCGCCGGGCGCCTGGCAGGAGGGGACGGGGCTGATCGCGGACAATGACAGGATCGCATCGTGAATACCGGCATTACCGTAACCCGAGAAACCACCCTGAAACTCGCACGAGGCGTTAAAATGCGGGAGGATACCGTCAGGGAGCGAACGGTTCTGCTTGCCCCGGAGCGGACAATTGCCCTTGACGAATCCGGTATTGCAATTCTGTCCCGCCTTGACGGAGACAGCTCGGTCGAAACCATCGCGACAGCCCTCTCCGAAACCTATAATGCGCCGGTCGACGTCATCCTTCAGGATACGATCGTCTTTTTGCAGGACCTCTCCGACCGCCGGTTCCTGGAGTTGGTCTGATGCCGGACGGGGAGACAATCCGGCCACCGATGGCTCTGCTTGCGGAGCTTACGCATCGATGTCCCCTCGCCTGTCCCTACTGCTCCAATCCGCTTGAACTCAAGAAGGGGTCGGACGAACTCTCCACCGAGGAGTGGATTGATGTTTTTGCGCAGGCCGCGAAGATGGGCGTTCTGCATGTTCACCTCTCGGGGGGCGAGCCTGCATCCCGACGCGATCTTGCAACGTTGACGCAGGCGGCACACGATGTCGATCTTTATACCAATCTGATTACATCCGGTGTCGGCCTTTCCGAGACGCGCATGCAGGCGCTTTATGATGCCGGGCTCGACCATGTGCAGCTGTCCCTGCAGGGAGCCGATGCGACAGCGGCGGACAAGGTGGGCGGTTACAAGGGCGGTTACGATCGCAAGATAGCGGTGGCTGAGTGGACCAATGCGCTTGGCATTCCGCTGACCGTGAACGCGGTGTGCCACAAGCAGAACATGGACGATCTCGATCGCATGATCGATCTTGCGGTTGCGCTCGGTGCGCGCCGTCTTGAGGTGGCAACCGTTCAGTTCCACGGCTGGGCGGAGAAAAACAGGCAACAGCTCATGCCGACGCGGGAACAGGCTGAAACGACAACAAGAAAGGTTGAAGACGCGCGTGAAAGATTAAAAGGCATCCTTGTCATCGACTACGTCCCGGCCGACCATCACGCCACCTATCCCAAAGCCTGCATGGGCGGATGGGGCCGCATCGGAATCAATATCGACCCGACCGGCCTGGTCCTTCCCTGCCATGCGGCGGAAACAATTCCATCGCTGTCCTTTGACACTGTTCGGGAAAAGCAACTGAGCGATATCTGGTATGAGGGCGATGCGTTCAATGCCTTCAGGGGAACCGGCTGGATGCAGGAACCCTGCCGATCCTGCGACCGCAAGCTGATTGACTTCGGCGGTTGCCGGTGTCAGGCGATGGAGTTGGCAGGAGACCCGACCGCAGTCGACCCGGTATGCATAAAATCCCCGTTACGGGAGCGGATCACCGAAAATGCCATTGCCGACGGACAGGCACCCCATGCCGCTGAATTCGTCTATCGCGGCAGATAAAGCCGGCTCGCCTTTACACGATCTCAGTCCCGCCCACCGCCTTGTGTCGGCCCTATTTGGTAAAGGCCGCGTTGAGATTTTTTGCCTTGGACAAATTCGAGCTGTCCGCACCGATCAGCCCGACAAGGCGCGCACTCGTGACGTCCGCATTATCAAAGTTGGCGTTGCCGACTTTGGTTCCGGTAAGATTCGCACCGCCCAGTTCGGCATTCATCAGGTTCGCCCCCTCAAGCTGTGCGCCTTTCAGTGACGAAAATTCCAGATCGACCCGCGACAGGTTGGCCCCGGTCAGGTCGGCCCCATCAAGATTTGCCGATGTAAGCACACCCCGCATCAGACCCATCGACTGATTTTTCATATCGGCGCTCAGATCGGCCTTGACCAGCTTCGCACCTTTGAGACTGGCATTGGTCAGATTGGCCGTAATCCGGCCGCCGGTCATATCGGCACCGTCAAGCGTCGCACCGATCATCTGGGTCTGAAACAGATTGATGTTTTTCATGCGGGCCCCCGTGAGGTCGGCATCCAGCATCCAGGCCTGATCCAGGTTTACACCCTCAAGATTGGCGTTGCGGAGATTGACTTTGTTCAATCGTGCGGCCCGCAGGATTGCGCGCTTGAAATCGATCTCCGATAAATCGAGCCCGGACAGCCGTTTGCGGGTAAAATCCGCCGGGTTCCCGGGCGAGGCGTTTGCCAGGATTTCCAGAACCTCCTCCCGGCTCATTTCCGCCTCGGTCATATCGGGCGTGGAAAGGTCGACACCCTGCAGGGGGGACTGCGCGCCGGAGGGCGATATGCTTCCCGCTTCTATGAGTAGTGCCAGGACGACAAGCACACCGGCAAGTGCCGCTGCCCGCGGCCTGCACGCAGGCCTGCGAATTGGTGAGCGCATTTTCCTCTCCCCTGTCAGGGCAACTCTTTGTTTGCACGCGTATCCTTGCGGCGAAGGCGATTCAACCTTCACGGGATGCGTTCCAGCTTCAAAACCGCTGAGATTATTGCATCGGCAACAATCCGGCTCCGGCCGCCCAATGCTTGATTGAAGTGCGGAAAACCGCGGTTCGCAAGACATATCTTCGTCGGTATTCGCGGAGCCGGCCTTTGCAGCCTCAGTCTTTGCGGAAAATGATGCTAGCCGCCCAGCCGGTGAAGGCTGCGAGCAGGACCGTGACGATGCCGTAAAGCAGGGAGTGATTGTGGGCGAATGAATAAGTAAACTGTTCGAAGCCCGATTTTGCAATCGAAAGCGGGCGGCTCTCTTTTGTCAGGAGCCCCCCTCCCCTGAACAGGTAGACCGTCATTTCATAGTCGCCGTCCGGGACAATGGCAGGCAACGGAATGGTGGTCCGAAACAGCGAGCGGCTTAAAAACTCGACCGTCCCTTCCTCTTGCGAATAAAGACCCTGCCTTTCGCGGAGCCTCAGAAAGGCCTCCCGAAAATCATCGTCGCCGGCCGATGTGCTGTCGGCGGTTTCAATCTCCGCCAGATGCAGATATTCAAGGCCCACCTGCTCCTTCTGCAGAACCTGCGGCAAGGCCATATCCTCAAGCGGGGCACTGAGATGAACCGCGTAAAAAGACGGCACGTTGGCATAGGTTGCCGAGCTTCCATTGACCCAGATGCCGAAAAACCGTTCCTTGCGCCGGGTGACCACGGTCTCCGGCGGTCCCTTGACTTCGATCGCCAGCACGTAGGGCTCGCCCCGCGCAACTGTTCCGGCATCCCGTTCGACGGTTCCAAAAACAACAACTTCGGCCCCGGTGAAATTCGATGTGATCGACACACGCGGGGACGACAGGGCTGCAACAATCGTCTCGGCATGGACGGGCGATGCCGCAACAAGAACAGCGAGCGCAAGACCCAAGCGGAGTTTCCCGAAAAGGTATCTCATTGCGCAAGCGCTCCCGTCACAATCGAAACAGAGAACAACTCGCTTGGCGTGGCAATCAGATCGACGGCAAACCGAATTCCCACGCCGAGCACCAGCAGGGCCAGCAGAGCCCGCAATTGTTCGCCGCGCAGCTTCAGTCCTGCCTGCGCTCCGAATTGAGCCCCGATCACGCCGCCAACCATCAAGATCAATCCAAGAACAACGTCAACGGCCTGGTTCGTGACGGCCTGCAGGATGGCGGCGGCGGCCATCGTTACGAGAATTTGAAGCAGCGACGTTCCAATCACCACATTGGTGGGCACGCGCAGAAGATAAATCAGCGCCGGAACCATAATGAACCCGCCGCCGATGCCAAGAACCGATCCCAGAAACCCGATGCTCAGGCCGAGAAAAATCACCGGGATGACGCTGACATAAAGTTTGGAGCGGCGGAAGCGGACTTTCAGCGGCAGACCGTGCACCCAATTGTGCTGACCGGGTCTTCTGAGAGCCACCTGTTTTCCGGACCGCCGGCGCGCAATGGCCCGGAGGGATTCGGTCAGCATCAGACCGCCGATCAGACCCAAAAACGTCACATAGGAAATCGAAATCACCAGATCCAGTTGCCCCATGCTGCGCAGCAGGCTGAACAGCCACACGCCGATGGCCGAACCGGCGACACCGGCGCTCATCAGAACGAAAGCCAGTTTGAAATCGATGGTCTTCCGGCGCCAGTAGGTCAGCGCGCCGGAAAAGGACGATGCGACGATCTGGGTCGTGACCGTCGCCACGGCCACCGCAGAGGGGACACCGGAAAAAATCAGAAGCGGCGTTAACAAAAATCCGCCTCCGATCCCAAAAAGCCCGGACAGAAACCCCACGGACGCACCCATGCCGAATACGATGAACATATTCACCGGCAACTCGGCTATCGGGAGATAGATTTCCACGGGGACTCCAGCACAAGGATTTGGGCTCAGGACGGGACGACTCTGTTCCCCGGATAAAGCGCCCTGACGCACAGCTTGTCAATTATTCGGAAAATATTTGTCCGGGGTCAAAAGTATGACGCGTGATTTATCGCTCAAAGGACCAAAACACCGAGCGTTATCTGGCCAGCTGAAGCAAGGTCCGGCGGATTGCCTTAAGGGAAGACCCTAAGGAGTGGAGCATTTCACGCGATCCAAGGATCTCGCTAAATTGAGCGGCTTGACAATTCTTTCACAAGCTCCGCATTGATCCGTCCATCGGAGGGCATGCCGATTGTCTCCTGAAACGACCGGATTGCGTCCCGCGTCTTGGGGCCGGACACGCCGTCCGCCGGACCGGGATCATAACCGAGCTCGGACAGAAGAACCTGTGCCTGCTGGACGAGGCGTCCGTCGGCGACGTCATTCTGCTCTGCTGCGTTCGCGCCCGCTGTCCGCTCTTCGTCATCGACCCAGGCCGGATCAACGGGCACTGTATTGACGGCATCATCCAGCGTGACGGCTTTCCAGCTGTCGACAGCCAGTTGCGCCCTGGTCAGCATGTCGGCGGTCATGGCGTTGGCAATCTCGTCACGCTTGCTGCCTGCGTCCCGGTCGCCCTGCTTCGCTGCAAGGGCAAACCATTTATAGCTCTCCTCAAGGTCGCGCTCAACGCTCAGACCCCTGGCATAGAGGATACCCAGATTATACTGGCTGTCGCGGACGCCATGGCTGGCGGCCTTTTTGAACCATTGCGCCGCCTGATCGAATTTTGGCTCGCCAGCGGCGCCTTCGGCGTAAAGAACAGCAAGATTGTGCATCGCCTTGACATTTCCCTGCCGTGCCGCCTTTTGGTACCAGGCCTGGGCCAGCCCCACATCTTTCTCAACGCCGCGCCCCTTTTCATAAAGGCTGGCAAGCCGATATTGCGCCGGTGCCAGACCCTGATTGGCCGCGCGCTCGTACCATTTCGCCGCCTGTTCCAGATTAGGGGTGACACCCCGGCCCTCGGTCAGGCGAACCGCAACTTCAAACTGCGCCGCGGGATCGCCGCCAACTGCCGCCGTGCGCAATGCCAGCGAGCCGACTTCCTCCCGCAAGGGATTTCCGTCCGCACCGCCGCCATCGTTGGGCACAATGGTGGTTCCGGGAACCGCAAGGGCGGGATCGTGCGAGAAGCTCCCAAGTCCTCCATTCGCATCGGTCTGCACGGTATCGGATGGCGCGAACCGGCTTGGCGGAACGGCGGGCGCCGCAAATGTCAATTCGCTGTCGGCATCTGAACCGGCCGACGGCGGCGCAATCGCCGAAGGCGTGGAAGCCTCAGATGCAGCGTAAACTTCAGGTGTTGCCGTCTCAATTGACCGGACGGTTTCAATCGGGCCGGGCTGGGCGCCTCCGCCTGCCGACGCCGTGGCATCCCCGGCCGGCCGGCTGACTTCCTGCTGCGTGAGTTGCATACCCGTCTCGGAGGGCGCTGCAACGAACTTGTAGATTTGCAGCGCGCCGATCGCCAGTACCACTGCGGCGGCTGCAAGAACCAGCGGCTTTCGGTTCCTGTTAACGAACGCACCGGCTTTCGTCAGGTTTGACGAGGGCGGCGTTGAGGTTGTGAAGGCGCGCGCGCCTTTGTTCTGCCCGTCCGGAGTGACAATGTCAGTTTCGGAAAGGACCAGTTCGTCGTCAGGTTTGCCGGGGGCTTGCCCGCCTTTTTCAGCGGTTTCCTCTTCGGGCTGTTTCGAGCGTTTTTCCGGAGCCGGATCAAGCTTGGGGTCCTGACGTTTGCCGTTCCGGTAGTTTTTCGGCTTTGAGGCGTCTCCGGCCGCGTCACCCTGGCCCAGCTTGTTGCGCAGCCAGTTGAGGCCGGATTTCTCGCGCCGCTCCTGCTGTTTCCTGCGATTTTCTTCTTCCTGGACGGCTACTTCCGCCGACGCCGCCTGTGCGGCGCGTCTGGCTGCGGCAATGAAATCCGCCTTGGGGTCACGCGCCGATCCCGTCTCCTTGCGTGAATTGTCTTTGGACGGCGCCATCGTTCTGGCGAGACGTTTGGTACCCGGTTCAAGCGGACGGTCGTTATCAAGGTCCATGACAGCGGCCGCAGCCGGCTGTTCGGACTCTTCCGATTCGTCAGGCGGCGCAGCGCGGGTAAACGTGCTGACCTGTTCCCCTGACAGATCAAGCGGGGGAGGTCCGCCGGGAGCCTGCCGGTTTTTGTCGGCGGCTGAGGGTTCCTCGAGCTGGCTCAGGCGCGACATGATGGAACCGATGGTCTGCTGGACTGAGTCCAGCGAACTCGCCGTGTCGACCTTGTCGGTTTCCGCCGCTTCCCGCAAGCGTGCCAGATCGTCCTGCAGCCCAAGAACAATGGGATCGACAGGGCCTGCGGCCTGTTCCTCTCTCATCGCTTCGCGAACGGTGGCCTGCGCGGCTTCGATCGCATTGCGTTCGTTGCCCTCAAGCCGCGCGCTGATGCGATCGATCGCGCTCTCTATTTCGTCAATCCCCTCGATCCGCTTTTCGGCCGCCGCGATTTGTTCCGTCAGCCCGGCGATCTTGTTTTCAACCTCGCCAAGCACCGCGCCGTCAGCACTCAGCCGATCAGGGTTCGACAGCATCTGCGCCAGATGCCGGATCTGTTTTTCGAGTTCAGCCGTCGCCGAAAGCGGTGCCATGACGTCGGCCCGCATCGCTGAGATCTCACTGCGAAGCTCGGAAATATCGCGGCCGATTTCCTGACCGTTTCCATCAGCAAGGCGCGCAGTCAGCAGTTCGATACGCGTTTCAAGATCTGTCAGATCGCGGCCGCCGATGTCAGCATTTCCGGTGTTATTCTCAAGACGCGCCACGGCCTGTTCGAGAGCATGCGTCCCCCGCTCGCGCTCGTCCGACAGCGCAGTGTCCAGCCCGTCAAGTTTGGAGCCGACCTCGGCAATCCGTCGCTCAATCAACTCAAGCGCCGCATCCTGGTTGGCTTTTGCCGCGTTCTTTTCGATCCGGTCGAGCCGGCTCAGCACCTCAGCCAGTTGCCCGGCCATCTGCCCCAGCTTTGCATCGCTGCCATCGGATGCAAGCATGCCGCAAATGTCATGCATGCGCTGTTCGATTTCGGCAAACGTCGCCGGACTCGGCATGTTGCTCCGGATCTCATCCAAACGCTGCTCAAGCCCGTCCGCGTTCCCTGCCGATTGTTGCACACTGTCCAGCCGCCTGCTCATGGCCTGCATCTTCAGGTCAATCGCCTCGACGAGGTCGCCGGCCGTCAGAGCTTCAACGGCGGCGCGCACGCCGGCGACATCCGACTGCAGACGGTCGAAGTCCGCAGGATGAATATGCGGCGGAATTTCTTCAATCCGCCTGGCAAGATTGGCGATCCGGTTATCCAGCGCGCCCATATGTTCCAGGCTGGGCAGAGTGGCAAAGGCCGTCTCTATATCGCCAAGGCGCGCAGCGAGGTCGTTCAACAGGGACGGATTGTCGGTCGCACGGCTGAGCTCATCAAGGCGCTGGACGATGTGCGAGTACCCTCGTTCGAGAGACTGCACCATGCCGGCCTGATTGCTGTCCTGGATCATCTCGCGCAGAGAGTGGATCTCCCCGCGCACCGCGTCCACCTGCCCCTTCTCGATCTGAGACCGGCGCAGTTCCTCAACAGCGGCGTTCAAACGGGTGATGTCTTCAGGGTCCGTTGCCGGAACGGCCTGTCTCGTGTCGGCCACTTCATGCCGCAGAGCGCCGATATCGCGTTTCAGCTCAGCAATCGCCTTTTCCTGTGGCGCCCTGAAGCCGTCAATCCGGGCGGCAAGCGCTTCAAAATGCTTTTCCACGTCCTGCGGGACCATGCCTTCCGGGGCGGGAGCGTGATGCGGGGCGGTATCTGGTCCCGGCTCCGGCTCGTGCGACGGGCCCCGGGTATCAAGCCCGCCCCAGAACGCCGGATCATCGGCCCCTGCCCGCTGTGCCGCCCCCTGGCCGGACTCGCGAACCGGCCGGTCGGTTCGGGTTGCCGGGTGATCCTCGCCGGGGGGTTCCCGGTCCAGTTCCGCACGGCGTTGCGCAATTTGCGCAAGCGCATCCCTGAGCGCGGGCGTGTCCGCGCTGTCGCCCCGGGCCGGATGACGCGTGCCGTTCGACGGTGCGGCGGCGGATATGGCGTTATCGGGCGACGGATGGCTGCGTGCCATGTCCGGATGACGGCGGTCAGCCGTATAGGTATTTGTCTGACCGCGCCGGTCCGAAAGTCCTTTTACGCGCTCGTCCAGTTTTTCCAGCGCTTTCAGGACCGAACCGACGCGTGCGGATCCGGAGTCGCCGGACGGGTTTTCCCGGCCCTGAGAAGCCGTACCGCCGCTGTAGGCCCCCCGTGACTGGGCATCGCGCAGCAGGCTGTCCAGCGCGCTCGCAACGGCTGAGAGATCTTCTTTAAAGCGATCAGTACTCATGGGCGACCACCCGTTCAACCGGCCCTGCTGCCGGCCCCCGTTCAGCAACGATCAAGTCGCTCCGCGCTTTGTCGGCAGCGGAGGACCTGCGCTCGTTGGCAAGGTGTCCTTCCAGAGGGACACAGACAGGAAACACGCAACCGAACCCCTTAAGTTGCCGCGCACGTGCGACGGTTTATCATCGATATCAGGGCTGGAACTTACAGCCGAAACAGACGGCAGATGCTTGATTTTCGGTGTCGCTTTGCCAGCCGGGCAGAATCGTTACTGAATAATTTATTGTTATGGTAAATTACCCGTTAACAAATACCGGTAATGAAACACTGGTGGAAAAAACGCCTCTTTTTCGCCTTATTCACGCAAGTGCCCCCCTCAAATACCCGAAACAGCTCTGACCGTGTCCGGACTCTTCAATCCGACACTCAAGCTGGACGTTTACGCAAACGTAAGTTATCAACTGGGACGGAAAAAACGAATCTCACAATGGTTCGAACGGTAAAAAGGCCAGAGCATCCGATCATGACGACACAAATTGTCGACGCCGTTTCGGCGCAGGACGATACGAAGAAACTGACATTCACAATCGGCGATCTGTCAAAGGAATTCGGCATTACGCTTCGGACTTTGCGGTTTTACGAGGACAAGGGTCTTCTTAATCCACGCCGCGAGGGATTGAACCGCATCTATACGAAACGCGACCGCGCCAGGCTTAAGCTTGTGCTGATGGGCAAACGGGTCGGCTTTTCGCTGGATGAAATCCGCAACATGCTGGATCTCTACGATTTGCGCGACGGACAGGTGACGCAGCTGCGCGTGGCCCTGACGAAATTCAACGAGCAGATCGACGTGCTGGTCAATCAGAAAAATGACATTGAACAGGCAATCGGCGAATTGCAACGGACGGTCGACATCGTATCGGGTATGCTGAAAGAAAAGGAATCGGGCGAAGAATAGGCCCAGGAGCATAAGCCCCGCCCCGCCGGGGCCGTCGGATTTGATCGCGCCCTGGCTTTTTGAGGCTGTATTTTCCTCAATTCAGCACCAGTATTGGTTATGATGATAGAAAATCCGTGAGGTGACGTGGCGACACCATTGAACATGGGATTTCAGTTGCGTATATGCGATAAAGTTACGTTTACGCAAACGTAATGTATAGATATTAATCTTGCCGGGTTTTGTCGGGAGGTCCATATGCCCAGTTACACAGCGCCAGTCGAAGATGTTCTGTTTCTGCTCAATGACGTACTGAATTACGGCAATTTCAACAATTTGCCCGGATTTTCCGACGCAACGCCGGATCTTGTCGAAGCGATCCTGAAGGAAGGCGCCAAGTTCTGCGAAGAAGTCGTTCAGCCGCTGAATCAAACCGGCGACAAAGAAGGCTGCGTGCGCCATGAAGACGGAACCGTAACCACGCCGGCCGGATTTCGCGACGCTTATGCGGCCTATTCCGAAGCAGGATGGGGCGGTCTTGCCGCGGACCCCGACTTTGGCGGTCAGGGCCTGCCAAGCACCATTGCGGCCGTGCTGAATGAATTCTTCACCAGCGCCAACATGGCGTTTTCCATGTATCCCGGCCTTACCCAGGGTGCCATCGCCGCCCTCACCCTTCACGGCAGCGAGGAGCAGAAGCAGACCTATCTGCCCAAGCTTGTTTCGGGCGAATGGACCGGCACCATGAACCTGACCGAGCCCCATTGCGGCACGGATCTGGGCCTCATCCGGACAAAAGCGGCCGCCAACGGCGATGGTAGCTATAAGATTTCCGGCACTAAGATCTTCATCTCCGCCGGCGAGCATGATCTGGCGGAAAACATCATCCATCTGGTTCTGGCCCGGATCGAGGGCGCACCTGAAGGCACCAAGGGGATCTCTCTGTTTGTGGTTCCCAAATTCAGGGTCGGCGCTGACGGCACCGTCGGCGAACGCAACGCCGTCGCCTGCGGTTCCATAGAGGAAAAAATGGGCATTCACGGCAATTCCACCTGCGTCATGAATTACGACGAGGCAACCGGATGGCTTGTCGGCGACGAGAATAAGGGCCTCAGGGCCATGTTCACGATGATGAACGAAGCCCGCCTGGGAGTGGCTGTCCAGGGCCTGGCGCAGTCGGAAGTGGCGTACCAGAACGCCGCCGAATATGCCCGCGAACGGCTTCAGGGCCGCGCCCTGACCGGCCCCAAAGAAGCGGACAAAGCGGCGGATCCGATCATCGTGCATCCCGATGTGCGCCGGACGCTGATGTCGATCCGCGCCTTCAACGAGGCCGCCCGCGCGTTCATCCTGTGGACGTCGCTCAGCGGCGATGTTTCGCACCGGTCGGACAATGAGGAAGACCGGCAGGCCGCATCCGACCTGATGGGTCTGATGACACCGGTCCTGAAAGGCGTTCTGACCGACAAAGGGTTTGAAAATGCGGTGAACGCCCAGCAAATGTTCGGCGGCCACGGCTATATTACCGAATGGGGTATGGAGCAGTTCGTCCGCGATGCGCGCATTGCAATGATCTATGAAGGCGCGAACGGCATTCAGGCGCTCGACCTGGTCGGCCGGAAACTGCCGGCCAACGGCGGACGCGCGATTATGGCTTTTTTCAATGAGGTTGGCGGTTTCATCAAGGAAAACGGAGAAGATGACGCGCTCAGCGAATTTATCCCGCCGCTGAAAACAGGCCTCGATCACCTTCAGCAGGCCACCATGTGGTTCATGAACAATGCGATGGCCAAGCCGGACAATGCCGGTGCCGGTTCGACGGACTATATGCACCTGTTCGGACTGGTCGCGCTTGGTTACATGTGGGCCAGAATTGCAAAAACCGCGACAGAAAAACTGGCCGGCGATGCGGCTGAACAAGAAGACTTCCTGACCACCAAACTGGTGTTCGGCCGCTTTTACATGGAGCGCCTGATGCCCGAAACGGAAATCCGCCTGGCGCGGATCACGGCCGGGGCGGATACCGTCATGCAACTGCCGGCGGAAGCCTTTTGATCGGATACCTGTGCTCTCGTCTTCATTCCGTTGAATAACCGGACTTAAATAAACCCGGCGCGCATGATCAGACGGCGCGACATCATGGGAGAATTCAATGCCCGAAGCTTATGTGTATGACCATGTGCGCACACCGCGCGGACGCGGCAAGAAAGACGGTGCCCTGCACCAGGTGCCGGCGGTCCGACTTGCCGCCCACACGCTGGAGGCCATTCGCGACCGCAATGGCCTTGATACGAAATCTGTCGACGACGTTGTCCTTGGGTGTGTCGACCCCGTGGGCGAGGCGGGCGGCGATATTGCGCGCGCTGCCGTGTTTGCCGCCGGGTATGACACTGCGGTGCCGGGCATGCAGATCAACCGTTTCTGCGCTTCAGGGCTCGATGCGGTGAATATGGGCGCCAGTCAGATCATGGCCGGGCAGCATGACCTGGTCATCACCGGCGGTGTTGAATCGATGTCGCGGGTCGGCATCGGTGCCTCCGGCGGGGCCTGGCCGATCGATCCGCAGGTTGCGGTGCCGTCCTACTTTATGCCGCAGGGCGTTTCCGCCGATCTGATCGCCAGCAAATACGGTTTTTCGCGCGATGATGTCGATGCCTATGCGGTGGAAAGCCAGAAAAGATCGAAACAGGCCTGGGACAAAGGGTATTTCGACAAATCCGTTGTCCCGGTCAAAGACGTCAACGGCATCACGCTGCTCAAACAGGACGAGCACATGCGTCCTGAGACCAATATGCAGAGCCTGGCCAGCCTCAACGCGTCTTTTGAGCTGATGGGCTCAATGGGCGGCTTTGACGGCGTGGCCATCGATGCGCACCCGGATGTCGAGAAAGTCAACCATGTCCATCATGCCGGCAATTCGTCCGGTATCGTCGACGGCGCTGCCGCGGTTCTGATCGGCAGCCGCAATGCGGGCAAGCGGTCGGGACTGCAAGCACGGGCCCGCATCAGGGCTTTTGCCAATATCGGCTCCGAACCCGCCTTGATGCTCACCGGTCCGGTCGATGTGACGGAGAAACTCCTGAAAAAATCCAGGATGTCTCTGGACGATATCGACCTGATCGAAATCAATGAAGCCTTCGCGTCCGTCGTCCTGCGTTACCTTCAGGCATTTGAACTCGATCCGGAAAAGGTCAATGTCAATGGCGGCGCGATCGCAATGGGCCATCCGCTGGGAGCCACCGGCGCAATGATACTGGGAACGGTGCTTGATGAGCTTGAACGCCGCGATCTGAGCACGGCGCTTGTGACCTTGTGCATCGGTGCCGGTATGGGCACGGCCACCATCATCGAACGCGTGTGATCTGCGAGCCGGGAGAAACAGAGATGACCTATAAGAACTTCACGCTCGCAACAGACGCGGACGGTTTTGCCACCCTCACCTGGGACATGCCGGACCGGTCGATGAATGTCATCACCCTTGAGGTGATGGACGAACTGGAAGCGGTTACCAGACAGGTGACAGAGGATGACGCGATTAAAGGTGTTGTCGTAACATCGGGCAAAGACGCCTTTTCCGGCGGTGCCGACCTGACCATGATGGAAGGCCTGCTGCATCGGTTCCATGCCGAGCGCGCAACGGGCGATTCGGAGGCAGCCGCCCGAAAACTGTTTGACGGGTCCCGCCGCCTGACCCTGCTTTACAGGGCTATTGAGACCTGCGGCAAACCCTGGGTGGCGGCCATCAACGGCACCTGCATGGGTGGAGCGACGGAGCTGTCCCTTGCCTGTCACGCCCGCATCGCCGCCAACGACGACAAGGTGAAAATCGCGCTGCCGGAAATCAAGGTCGGCCTGTTTCCCGGTGCCGGCGGAACACAACGCGTGATGCGGATGTGCGACGGTCAGGCCGGCATGCAGTTTCTGCTTCAGGGCCGGACGCTGAACGGCGCCAAGGCCAAAGGCATGAAACTGATCGATGAAACCGTGCCCCGCCGCAAGCTGGTGGACGCTGCCAAGAAAATGCTGAAAACCGGCGTCGATCCGGTCAAGCCATGGGACAAGAAGGGCTTTAAGCTGCCGAACGGCAAAGTCTATTCGCCGGCCGGTTTCCAGTTCTGGCCAGCTGCGAACGCCATTTATCGGCGCGAAACCCACGACAACTACCCCGCCGGACGGGCCCTGCTGCAATCGGTTTATGAAGGACTGCAATTGCCGATGGATCTCGCGCTCGAAGTGGAGAGCCGGTACTTTGCCAACGTGCTGCAGACGCCCGAGGCGGCGAATATGATCCGCTCCCTGTTCATCTCCATGCAGGAACTGAACAAAGGCGCGCGCCGACCGGAAGACCAGCGGCCGAACAAAATCAAGAAGGTCGGCATCCTGGGCGCCGGTTTCATGGGCGCCGGCGTTGCATACGTCACCGCCCGGGCCGGCATCAACGTGGTGCTGCTCGACCGGGATCTGGAGGCGGCGGAAAAAGGCAAGGCCCACTCCGATGCGCTGATGACAAAAGCCATTCAGCGCGGCCGTGCCAAACCGGAAGACAAAGACAGGCTTCTGGCGAAAATCGCCCCCACTGCGGATTATGAGGATCTCAAGGGATGCGACCTGGTCATCGAAGCCGTCTTCGAAGACCGGGACATCAAGAAAACCGTGACAGAAGCCGCCGAAGCCGTGCTTGGCCAGCGCGCGGTTTTTGCATCCAACACCTCAACTCTGCCCATTACCTCGTTGGCGGAGGCTTCGAAGCGGCCGAAGAATTTCATCGGCATCCATTTCTTCTCGCCGGTCGACAAGATGATGTTGGTCGAGGTGATCATGGGGACCAAAACCGGTGATCGGGCGCTTGCGATGGCGCTGGACTATATCAAGGCGATCAAAAAGACTCCGATCGTGGTCAATGACGGGCGCGGCTTCTACACATCCCGCGTGGTGATGACCTATATCCGGGAAGGATTGATGCTGCTGGGCGACGGCGTCCCCGCGGCCATGGTTGAAAATGTCGGCAAAATGGCCGGCATGCCCGTCGGACCCCTGACGCTCGCCGATGAAGTCGCGCTTGACCTTGCCTGGAAGATCGTCTCGGCGACCAGAAAAGATCTGGGCGTAAAATATGTCGAGGGGCATCTTGATACGATCCTTGAGGAAATGGTCGTCAAGCGCGAGCGTTTCGGACGCAAGAACCGCAAGGGCTTCTTTGAATATCCCGAGCGGGGCGACAAATATCTGTGGCCCGATATCCCGGAAGTGGCGGGCAGGCCGAAACCCGCCGAGAGCTTCGACGTTGAAGAGATCAAACAACGCCTTCTGGTCATGATGGCTCTGGAGACAGCGCGCATTTTCGAGGAGAAAGTGCTGACGGATGTCCGTGAAGCGGATGTGGGCTCCATTCTCGGCTTCGGTTTTGCGCCTTATACCGGCGGAACCCTGTCCTATATCGACATGATGGGTGTTCCGGAATTCGTTGCCCTTTGCAAAAAGTTCCAGAAGAAATGGGGCCCGCGCTACAAGCCCAACAAGCTGCTCAGGGACATGGCGCGGGACGGTGAAACCTTTTACGGCAAATTCGCACCGGAAACGCCCGCCAAACAGGAAGCCGCCTGACAGGTGTCATTCTGACAGGACGGTCAAGCGGGCGAAACGGTGTTTTCGCCCGTTCTTCCTGATTTCAGTGCAAGAACAACGGTTAGATCTAGCAATTTCGGCCAATATTCCTATCTTGTAGGCGATGTTTTCGCGAATTGGCGGTGCCCATGGCAAATGATCAGATGACACGCTTTTTTGGCGGCTCGCCCGGCAAAGTCATCTTGCGCCTTGTCTTCATTTCCTTTGTCGTCGGGATCATTCTCTCGGCTATCAATCTGCACCCGCTTGAACTGTTCCAGTGGGTCGAAAATCTCATCATCCGCATATGGAATATGGGTTTTGAGGCGATTGAACGCCTTGGCGGTTACTTCGTGCTTGGCGCTGTTGTGGTTTTCCCGATCTGGCTGGCCCTCCGCCTTCTCAAAATGGGTCGCGGCGAAGCCTGATTCTTAAAGCGCATCCCGTGAAGACTGCGCCACCTTCACGACAAGAATACGCGTAAAAACAAAGGGTTGCGGCATTTTTTGGATTGGCTCCAGTCAACCGACAAAGGACGCTGCGACCCGGTGCAGCGTCGTATGGCGATAGGCCAGCGTTGCAATATCCCTGCTGTACCCGCCGCCCAAAACACCGGCGAGCGGTATACTTTCCTTTTGTGCCAAACCGATCACTGTCCGGTCCCGTTCTTCAAGACCCTCGTCGGATAAGGAAAGCCGTCCAAGCCGATCGTCCCGGTGCGGATCGACGCCGGCATTGTAAAAGATGATATCCGGCCGCACCGTCGAGAGCAGACCCGGCAATATGGCACGCAGTTGCTGAAGATACTGCCGGTCTTCCATGCCATCGGGCAGTCCCAAATCGAGGTCGGAGGCCACTTTTCGGACCGGATAGTTTTTTTCCGCGTGCATCGAGAAGGTGAAGACACTGCTGTCGCCTGAAAAAATGCTCGCCGTGCCATCTCCCTGATGAACATCCAGGTCGACAACCAGCACGTTTCTAATACGCCCCTCCGCCTGCAGGACCTTGATGGCAACGGCCACATCGTTAAAAACGCAAAATCCGGCGCCCTGCTCCGCTCTCGCATGATGACTTCCGCCTGCCGTATTGCACGCCAGTCCGGTCTCCAGTGCCAGGCGGGCCGTCAATAATGTCCCGCCGGTTGCGCATCGAGCACGCAGACCGACGGATTTTGTCATGGGAAACCCTATTTCGCGCGCGATCCTGTCAGGCACGTCGGCGGAGAACACCTGATCGACATAGGACCGGCGATGAGCCAATGCGACCCAGGATGCCGGCGCAGGCGCCGGCTCGTGAAACCCTGTGTCGGAGACAAGACCGAGCCGCCGCAATTCTTTTGCAACACCCATAAACTTACCCATCGGAAACCGGTGTCCCTTTGGCATATCGGCGTTGTAATTGGAATTATGAACGATGGGCAGCGGCATGGTTTCCCGGATCGAAACGTTCGTAACACATTGCGCGATCACGAATATGAAACCTGTTCAGCGATAAAAGCAATCGTGCGCCTGGCTTGCGCTGTTTTTCCTTGCAAGCAAACGCCGCCGGGCCTACGTCAGCGTGTCCGCTCCTTTCCCGGTCCCCGCTATGACGATGTCGCGTTCCGCATCCAACAGTTTTGAGGTCACCCACCGCAGTGTGCTGACCATTGCGGTTCCGATGACGCTGGCGTCGCTGTCCACACCCCTTCTGGGGATCGTGGATACTGCCGTGATCGGTCAATTGGGGAGCGCGTCTCTGATCGGTGGTATTGCCATCGGCGGCATCATTTTCGATCTGGTGTTCACAACCTTCAATTTTCTCAGAGCCGGAACAACCGGCCTGACCGCACAGGCACTGGGGGCCACTGCAAAAAAAGAGATCGTCGCCATATTCGTACGGGCGCTGATCCTGGCCATTGCATCGGGACTTCTCGTCATTGCCCTGCAGTCTCCGCTGCTGGCGACCGGCCTTTACTTCCTGGGTGGGAGCCAGGAGACGCAGGCCGCCGCGGCAACCTATTTCGCCGTCCGGATCTATTCGGCCCCGTTCCTGCTCGGAAACTACGTAGTCCTTGGCTGGGTTCTCGGTCTTGGCCGTGCAACAACCGGGCTGGCGCTTCAGCTCTTTCTGAACGGCCTCAACATATGTCTGAGCATCTGGTTCGTCATGGAACTGAACTGGGGGATCACAGGTGTGGCATTTTCCACTGTGATCAGCGAAGCCGTGACCTTTGCGCTCGGGCTTATGATTGTGGCCCGGACCCGATCGAAGCTCGCCCGCCCGTCCCTTAAGCGGATCTTCAACAAAAAACAGTTTGGCCGGCTTGTCGCGCTGAACCGGGACATCATGATCCGGTCGTTTTCCCTGATCTTTGCCTTCGCGTTCTTTGCCTCGCGCAGCGCCGTACAGGGCGACATCATTCTGGCAGCCAACACGATCCTGGAAAAATTCTTTCTGGTCGGCGGCTATTTTCTCGACGGATTCGCCACCGCCGCGGAGCAGATTGCCGGACGGTCCGTGGGTGCAAAAAACCGGCGCGGGTTCGACCGCACCGTCCGGCTGACATTGATCTGGGGATTTGGACTGGCGCTGGCACTGTGTCTGTTCTTTTTCGTCTTCGGCCCACTGCTCATAAGGCTGATGACCACCAATGAACTGGTCAGGCAAACAGCGTTCATCTATCTTGTCTGGGCGGCCCTCACGCCGCTTTTCGGTGTGCTGGCATTTCAGATGGACGGCATCTTTATCGGCGCCACATGGTCAAGCGACATGCGTAACATGATGCTTCTGTCGCTGGTCTGTTATCTCCTCGCCTACCTTGTTCTGTTCCCGCTCATGGGCAATCACGGCCTCTGGATCGCCTTTGAGATGTTTCTTTGCATCCGCGGATTCTCGCTTCTTCTGCTGATACCGCGCCGCGCACGGCAGACGTTCACAAAGCCGGCGCCCGCCTGATCCGATCAGGGTGTGGGCTCCAGGTCGTGGACAGATAAACGCGCAACCAGATTCGGATCGCCGCAAGCTTGACGAATGCGAGGAAGTTCGCCGCCCGCTTTTCACCCCCTTCCTTCCAGCTTTTTACCGTTTGATCCGCCATTTCAAGCATATTTATGAGTCCATACCCTAGATCTCAGCACCCAGAAGATGCCGCTCAGACCCCGCCTGTCGTCCACATGCGGAACTCCTCGGGGTTTGCAAGGGAGGATGCGTCTGTGAGGGCATAGCGCATCCGGACTGCTCCTTTTCGGAGCTTGAACCATGCCAACAGTCCGTCGTTCAAGGCCTGCTTCCCGGTCAGAACCCGACCTTGCACTCAGCAGGCCCATCGTCCAAGTGAGCCCAAACTGCCAGATGCTCCGCCTTGCTCGAAGGTCTGCTAACAAGCCTGCCTTCTTGTTGTTATGATCGAGCATGTCGATTTCCAGAGTAATGATCATTGGAGGGCCCGGCTCAGGAAAGACCTGGCTAGGAACGCAATTGAGCCGCCGACTGGGCTTGCCTGTCTATTCCATTGATGAGGCGGTCTGGGATAGCGACGGCAATTTAAGGCCGGAAGCGACGATCGATACACTTGTGCGCAAGAAAATATCGAATGATCGATGGATCATCGAGGGTGGCAACTCGCGAACATATGAAGAGCGAGCATTAAGGTCAGACCTGATCATAAGGCTAAACCCTCCACTATGGCTTCGGTTCATCAGGGTTTTGCGCCGCGATGGTCTGAAGTATTCCCTGCTGCTTTGGACGCTCAAATACGACAGAGTCTTTGGAGATAGGGATCGAGCTGTCCTAGGCTCTGTAAAGGACACCGTAAACTGTACTGAAATTAGTTCCCGCAAGGGGTGCCAGGCTCTTCTTGGCAAGCTCACTACCCGTTAGCCGACATTGGCTTAGACACGACAGGCTACTGCTTTGTCCGCAATCTGTGAGTTCATACATTGTGCGGCGAAAGCCCGGATCGAACCCTCTTTTCCATAACTCCGCGCCGCAGCGAATGTCGCCTCTCTGAAAATTCATTGATATTAGTCAAGAATCATATTAGTGAAGACTAATAACCTTGAGACTGGTGAGGACTAGGAGATGGAAACTGTCGAAGCTCTTGGAGCGTCCTTTCGGGAGGTTGTCAGCGGTGAACGCGAAGGAGCCCGGACCTACATCGTGCGTGCAAGTCGCCACTACCCCACGACCCCGGCAGATTTGTGGAGTGCTTTGACGGACAAGGAGCGTTTGCTGCGATGGTTCGCGAAGGTTGCCGGCGATTTCAAACAAGGCGGGCGCTTCTCAATAGAAGGAAATGCGGACGGTGATATTGTCGTCTGCGAACCGCCCGGACAATTGGCTCTTACTTGGGAGTTCGGGGGAAATACCAGTTGGGTCAATATCACAATCCAACAATCCGACGAAGGCGCACTTTTGACGCTCGAACATGAGCATCCGACGGATCCAGAAAGCCAGGCGCATTGGGATCAGTATGGCCCCGGTGCGACCGGTGTAGGGTGGGAGCTGGCTATGCTGGGGCTGGAAATGCACCTGTCCGGCGAAGGGACATCGACCATCGAGGCCGGAGAAGCCTGGTCCGTGAGCGCGGCAGGCAAGGCCACATTGCGTGGATGGGCCGAAGCATGGGGCAAGGCCCACGCCGAAACCGGAACAGACGCTCAGATCGCTAAAGAAACTGCAAAACGCACCGCTGCGTTCTACACCGGCGAGGAACCATGAACGCCTTTGATGTGCTGTCCGACCCCGTGCGCCGGAGAACCCTGGAGCTGATCTCACAGAAAGAACATGCGTCGGGTGAAATCGTTAAGGTCGTTGAGGCCGAGTTTGGCATTTCTCAATCCGCAGTCTCACAGCATCTTCGCATCTTGCGCGACACCGGCTTTGCAAAAGTGCGGAAAGACGGTGCAAAACGCTGTTACGAAATTGATCCTTCCGGATTTGACGACGTCAATGATTGGCTGCAACAGCTTCAGCACTTTTGGGCTTGCAAAATGGATGCCCTGGCAACAGAGATAGAACGCGGCAAGCGATCCGACAAAGCACTTGACTGACGATCATCGTGACTTTGGGAGCGGCGGCTTTGTCCCGCAACAGAGACGTTGCCCGCCGCGTCACATGTGTCCAGTGAGCGGTTAAAAGCAGACGCTCCCGTTTATGAGTACACGCCCTAATAAGCCTGAGCGTATCGCCGACAGATTTCACCAAGATCAAGGTCCGCCAACTGCATCAGTTCGCCGCGCTTGTGCGTCAGATAAGCGTTCATGAAGTCATCTCCCATGACCGATCTGGCAAAGCCGCTTTGTTCGAGCCGGTCCAGCGCAGCCTCCAGACTGTCCGGAAGCCTTTCCAGTTTATGCTGTGCCCGCTCGGCCTCGGTCATATCCAGCGGATCTTTCTGCGTCGGCGCAGGCATCGGCAAATCCCGGCGCAGACCATCCAGACCGGCATAAACCAGAGCTCCCAACGCAAGATAAGGATTGGCGGCACCGTCGCTGGCCCGGAATTCAAGATTGGCAGCGGCAACGGGGTCGCTTCCCGCCCGGCGGGAGAGCGGCCACAGTCTTACTCCGGCCTCCCGGTCCAGATTGCCCAGATTGTTCCAGGTCGCGCTCCAGCGATTGGGTTGCAGCCGCTCATAGGAGACCGCGCTTGGCGCGGTCAGGGCCAGCATATCCGCCATATGCGCCAGAATGCCGGCGGCGAAACTGCCTGCCCGGGCGCTTATGTGAAAGTCAGCATCCGGATCGTAGGTAATCGGGCTGCCGGAGGTATCCTCGAGGCTGAAATGGATATGCACACCGTTACCGACGAGATTGGGCGCCATGACCGGTGAAAAGGAGGCCCGATGTCCAAAACCGCGGGCAACGGCGCGCGTGATTTCCCGCAGGCGAACGGCATTGTCTGCCGGGCGCACGCCTGTTTCAGATTTCATGGTCACTTCATATTGGGCTTCACCATATTCGGGCATGAATGCCTCGGGCTCGATCCCGTTGGCCCTGAGCGCCGCCATCAGCGTTCCGGCAAATCGGCCCTGCAGCCGCATGGCATCCAGCAGATAAGAGTCGCCCAATCGACCGGTCGCCCCTGAATAGTGAAATTCGTGCTCAAAGGCGGATCTGAGTTCAAGACCGAATTCCGATCTGAGCGTTTCCAACCCACGCGCCAGCCAGTGGCGCGGACAGCAGGACCACGGCGCCCCGTCCAGCTCCGTAATATCGCACAGAAAAAACCGCTCCTCGGCCCCCTCATCGTTGAAAGCAGGCAGCACCACCTCCGTTTCCGGGTCCGGGATCGTCAGGATCTCGCCGCGCGGCCCCCACGGAGTGGCGCTGATGGCGCCGAAAGCGGAGATCATCATGCTGGTCGGCGCAATGCCGATTCCCTGCTCCAGACGATACGCCCGCTCGCTCATCGGCATCGCCTTACCCCGCACCTGGGCGGCATAATCACAAACCGTCAGCATAAACCAGTCTTCGGGGGCCAGTCGCTCCATTCCTCATCCTTTCCGGGCCATTCGCTTCCACACATCCGGTCAGATCAATATCTTCCGCATCTTGAAGTTTTTCAGCGTTTGACCCCGCAATTCAACTAACTGTTCTTTAATGACGCTGAAACCGCCCGCAACAAACAGGGGTTTGGCAGTGATGCTTACATCCGCCGTAAGTTCGGAGGCGCCAGCCTCACGCGCTGTTTCTTCGATGACTGTCATCAGCAGGCGGGCAAGACCGCGCCGCTGCCTGTCGTGCCGGACGAAGAGCATGTCGAGATAATCATTGCCTTCAAGCGAGCCCATAGCTGTGATGCCGCTGTGGTCCTCGGTGACGAAGACCGCAGTTTTCCTGATCTTTTCTTCCATGATCTTTTTCGGAATGTCGTCCGGTGCCCAGGCGCGCAACTGGTCCGGCGAATAATCGGCCGCATTCACGGTCCGCACGGTGTCCCGGTAAAGCGCGATCAGCGTTCCGGCATCCGAAACCACCGCTCTCCGGACATGCGGCTTAAGAGACACGCCAGGCTCAGGACCCATTCATTTCATCCATTCTGCGAGAGCAGATTTTGTTTTTGACAAGGCGGAAAGGCGCAGGAAACCGTCCGGTTTTCAAGTCTGTCCAACACAGTCAGGAACACAGTATGCCTCGCCCTTCGGGTTTTAAAGAAGCGTCCTGAACCTAGATCAATTCGCCGCTGGCCCAGTCCTCGACATTGCGGCCGACAGCTTCCTGAAGGTTGGACAGTCCCTGATCTCTGACCCTGGCCGACAAATAATCGAGAATTTCATGGACCAGACCAAGGCCGGCAAATGTCAGGCCCGTATAAAGCTGGAGCAGATTGGCACCGGCGGTGACTTTGGTCCAGGCAGCCTCGCCGCTGTCGATTCCGCCCACACCGATAATCGGAAAGTCAGGCCCGACAATGCTGCGCGCCTTGGCAAGCACCATGGTGGAACGGCGAAACAACGGTTTTCCCGACAGACCGCCGGACTGCTTGCCGGATCTTTTGTTTTTCAACCCCTCCCGAGACAGCGTGGTGTTTGAAATGATCAGCCCGTCAACCATCTTCATCTGCACTTCACGGCAGATGTCGGACAGCTGCTGGTCATCGAGATCCGGTGCGATTTTGAGAAAAACAGGCACTTTGCGCCCGTAATGGCGGGTCATGTCGTCGCGTGTGGAGATGACGCTGCTCAGGAGTTCGTTCAGCGCGGACTTATCCTGCAGATCCCGCAGACCGGTCGTGTTCGGCGAGGAAATATTGACCGTAAAGTAACTCGCGACATCGGCAAAGTTGCGAATGCCGGAGGCGTAGTCGGCAACTTTGTCCTCGGAATCCTTGTTGGCCCCGACATTGACGCCAACGATGCCCATCCGATCGAGCCGGCGCAACAGCCGCTCGTGAACTTTCTCACGGCCGACATTGTTGAAGCCGAACCGGTTGATGACGGCTCCGTCTTCAGCCAGGCGAAAAACGCGGGGCCTGGAATTGCCCGGTTGCGGGCGCGGGGTCACCGTCCCCACTTCCGCATAGCCAAACCCCAGTTTCAGCAAGGCGTCCGGTACCTGGGCGTTTTTGTCAAAACCGGCCGCAACAGCGACAGGGTTGGGAAAATCAAGTCCGCAAATACTGGCCGCAAGCGCGGGATCGGGTTTTCTGTCCGACGCCGGCACGAGCCCGGCTGCAAGTGCCTTGATTGTCAGTTTGTGCGCGGTCTCCGCATCAAGTCTATGCAGCGTGCGCAGGGCCAGACGATCAAGCACTTTGCCGCTCATGCCGCAAGCTCCGGAAAGACATGGCCCCCGTCTGAGCCAAGCGGCAGCGGTTTCACCCAGCGAACCGCTTTCAGGGGCAAATCCGCGTAAAGATGAGGAAACAGATCGCCTCCCCTCGATACTTCCCACCGCAGGTTCTCGTCCAGGGAGCTGCCGTCGATCGCGACGATCAGCAAATCCGTCTGTCCCGCAAAATGCCTGGCTGCGGTTTCCCTGACCTGATCTGCGCTCGAAAAGTGGATAAAACCGTCGGAAAGATCGATCGCCGCACCGGTAAAGACGCCCGCACGCTCAGCTTCGCGCCAGAGCCCCTGCGGTACAATCTTGTAGATGATTTTACTCATACGTCCTCCGGAATCATTCAGCAGAGTAGTCTTCACAAACCGGTGATACAAGCACTCGTGCCGGAACATTGGGGCGAAAACAAAACTCCTTTTGATTGAATCGATTTAGCATGTGGATAGGTGCCTTAACGTAACGCCAACAAACCCGTGTGTCGCGTGCACCTTGGTGATATAGTTTCAAACCTGTACCGTGTGCGCCGACATGATGTCATCCAAGGGGCGAGGATCGATGCGATCGCGTGGGCGACCCCGACCGGGGAGAATTCAGGTGTGACCGGAAAACGCACCGCCGTTGTTTTTCTGATGATCGCCGTTGTCAGCGCAGCGGGCGCGATCCTGTGGCTCGGCCGCAGTCACAACACCGGTCAACAAGAGCCCGCCTACACGGGAACGATCTCCCCTCCGCCTTCTTCTTCAACAGCTTTAAAAGCAACATCGGACGCGGGGAAAAGCGATCCCTCGCCTGCTTTGGAACTTCGGGGACGGGTTGAAGCCGAAACGCAGATAATGTCTCCGCAGGAACCGGTCTACGAAAACCGGGCCGTCCGAAATGTGACTCCCGACCGTCTCACCCGATCCAGGGAAGTCACCGGGCCCTTGAAGCGGATCAAAAGTGCTATCCGCAAACCTGAAAAACCGAAGCGCGCCGGAAAAGCGGCGGTCAGACGGCCCGTAATCACAGCGGCCGGCTATCTGGAAAACGCAAAAAAGCAGCGCTTTGACCTGGCTCACATCGACGCGCTGGAAGAGGACGCCGAATGCACGCTGGCATCAGGTGAAAAATGGCCCTGCGGCACCAGCGCGCGGACCGCGTTGCGCCGCCTCGTCCGCGGCAGAACAGTGACCTGTACGGCCGACAAAACGGACAGGGGGGCCGATAAGAGCGCCGAAACGGATGATGAAAAGGCACCCATGGTCTTCACCTGCCGGATCGGCAATATCGAGATCAATCGATGGCTTGTGGCTTACGGCTGGGCGCGCCCGGCAGAAAAGGCGGACAATTCGTATGCGAACCTTGAAAAAACCGCAAAAGAGCAAGGGCGCGGCCAGTGGCGCCAATCCGCTCCGCAGCCATTGCGCAGCGTGGTTGTGTCCGGATCCGTCGGTAACCTGGTGGAAGACCTGGGTGCGGTTCAGCTGGAAACCGCCGACATTGCCGATCCGGATGATATCGTACCCCTGCCGGACACCGAGGCGTCCGGGGATTTGGACGCAGAACAGACAGACGATGATTTACCCGTTTCGCTTGACTGGCAGGAGCCGAACATTTTTGGCGACTTGCAATAACGTGCCGACCTGGGCTCAGGACTCGTTAATTTCATGACCGGAGCAGACACGGCTGATCCATCGTCCCCCTCACGCCTTTCCCGGCTGAAGGGTGAACTGGCCTTTGTCGCCGGTGCGGCGACCACCGCGCTGTTTTACCGTTTTCCCGATGAACTGCTGGGAGATCTCAGCAATCCTCTGTTCAGCATTCTTGTTTTTCTCTGGCTCTTCCTTGCCATGATGTGGTGCGCTTTCGGCGTCGTTCGACATGCGGACGCACTGGCACACCTGCTGGGCGAGCCCTACGGCACGCTGATCCTGACACTTGCCGTCGTCGGCATAGAAGTCTCCGTCATTGTTGCGATCATGCTCACCGGCGCGGAAAACCCGACCCTGGCCCGCGACACGATGCTGGCCGTGCTGATCATTGTGCTGAACGGCATGGTCGGCCTGAGCCTGCTGTTGGGAGCGCTCCGCCATCACGAACAGGCTTACAACCTGCAGGGTGCGCAGGCCTATCTGTCGGTGATCATCCCGCTTGCGACATTCATTTTGATCCTGCCCCGTTTCACAACGAGCACCAGCACCGCAACGCTGAGTTTCGGACAGGAAGTGATGTTTGCGCTGATCACCATTGCGCTTTACGGCGTGTTCCTGGCCATCCAAACCGGCCGCTACCGGTCGTACTTTCAGCAGCCCACGCCTTCGGCCCTCAGTGACGCTGAACACCATGATCACGGAAGGCCGACAGGGTCTGTCCTGTTTCACGCGCTTTTTCTGCTGCTGACCCTGCTGCCGATCGTACTGCTGTCCAAAAAACTGGCCGTGCTGGTCGACCACGGCATTTCGGTTACCGGAGCGCCGTACGCCCTTGGCGGTGTACTGGTTGCGATCCTCATTCTGACGCCGGAAGCCCTCAGCGCCTTCCGCGCCGCATTGAACAACCGTCTGCAGCGATCGGTCAATATCTGCCTGGGATCGGCGGTTTCCACCATCGGCCTGACGGTGCCGGCCGTGCTTGCGGTGGCCACTTTCATGAATGTGACCGTCGTTCTGGGCCTGAACGATACCGACATGGTGATCCTTGTCCTGACCATGGTGCTCAGCATCGTCACCTTCACCGGCACCCGGACAACTCTGCTGCAGGGCGCCGTGCATCTTGTTGTGTTCGTGGTTTATTTCTTCCTGCTTTTTCAGCCCTGAAGCGGTCCCGGTTCAAACAAAACCCCGCCAAGGTGATCCTGGCGGGGTGTTGGTCGGACGGCCGAAACGGATGCTTATGCGGCCGCAAGTTCGCCCGCAAGCGCCTTGCTGATCAGGTCCCGGGTCTCGTCAATGCCGTAAAGAGCGACAAAGGAACCGAACCGCGGCCCCTTCTCCTGCCCCAGCAGCAGGTGGTAGATCGTGGAAAAGAACGCCAGCGCCACGCCGGGACGTCCGTCCGGTCCGGGCTTATCCTTGTTCTGATAGCGTTCGATCGAACGGCCGACATCGTAAAGCGCGTTCTGGATGTCCGCGCCGTCAGCACCGGGCGGGACGGCCGCAAGCGCCGCATCCAGCGCCCTGAGCATATCCGCTTCGACATCATCCGGCACCCTGAAGGACTTGGTCGGTTTGACGAAATCCTCATAGTAACGGATTGCGTAGCCGACCAGATTGTCCAGCGCGGGGTTGCTCTCCGGCGACACGCCGGGGGCATACCGGCCGATGAATCCCCACAGCGTACCGGCATCGGACGCATTGGACGCGGACACCAGATTAAGCAGCATAGCAAAGGGCACCGGCATTCTTTCTTCGGGTATAACACCTGAATGAATATGCCAGACCGGACTGTTCAATTGCTGTTCAACCGGCAATCCGGCATATCGGTCCAGAAACGTGAAATACTCGTCGACCGCTTTGGGAATGACGTCAAAATAAAGTTTCTTGGCCGTTTTCGGCTTCTGAAACATGTAGAGCGACAGACTTTCCGGCGACGCATAAGTCAACCATTCCTCGATCGTCAGGCCGTTGCCTTTCGATTTGGAGATTTTCTGGCCTTTGTCATCCAGAAACAGCTCATAGTTGAACCCCTCGGGCGCCGGCTTTCCAAGCGCCCGGCAGATCTTGGAGGACAGCGTAACGCTGTCGATCAGATCCTTTCCGGCCATTTCATAATCGACCTCAAGCGCATACCAGCGCAGCGCCCAATCGGCTTTCCACTGACATTTGACATTGCCGCCGGTGACGGACAGTTCGACCTTCTCTCCGGTTTCCGGGTCGACATAAACAACGGTCCCCCTGGACGCGTTCCGTTCGACCATCGGCACCTGCAGAACATTGCCGGTTCTTGGGCATACCGGCAGGAACGGCGAATATGTCGCCCGCCGCTCCTCGCCAAGCGTCGGCAATATGATGTCCATGACCTTGTCATAGACCTCAAGCATCCGCAGCAAGGCTTCATCGAACCGGCCGCTTTCATAATAGTCGGTCGAGGACGCGAACTCATAGGAAAAGCCGAACTGATCCAGGAAGGCCCGGAGTTTTGCGTTGTTGGCCTGGGCAAATCCCTCATATTCGCCAAACGGATCCGGCACTTTGGTCAAGGGCTTGTTCAGATACTGAGCCAACAGATCCTGTTGCGGCACATTGGTGGGGACTTTGCGAAAGCCGTCCATGTCGTCTGAAAAACAAAGCAGACGCGTCGGAACCTGATCCTCCGTCAGCACACGAAACGCGTGCCGGACCATCGTGGTCCGCACCACTTCGCCGAATGTTCCAATATGCGGCAAACCGGACGGTCCGTAGCCGGTCTCAAACAGAACCGGCTGCTTCCCGCCCCGTTTCTCCACCCGTTTGACCAGTTTGCGCGCCTCTTCGAACGGCCAGGCCTTGGAGGCCTGCGCCGCCGAAACGAGTTCGGGCGAAAGGTCAATCGAGGGCAGAGATTGCTCGGTCATCGGTCCTGTTTCCAAATTCTATCGGGAGTGCTCGGCCGAGCCCTGGATCTCATGCAATCCATCAATCCCGGGCCCGGAGCGCGCGGACTGTAGTGGCCGCGACGATATTCGTCAATTGCGCTTGGTAGCGAGATCATTATATAGGGGACCGAGCATCGGCTGAAGTGCCACGACTACATAAACAGCGTTATCGATAGAAAAGAGACTCATGAGCAAACCCATCTCCCATCACGAAGCCCTGATTTATGTCATGGTCATCATCTCGGCAGCCGATCGGTCAATGACCGACCCGGAACTTCAGCGTATGGGCGAACTCGTCCAGACATTGCCGATCTTCCGTGATTTTGACATGGACCGGCTGATCCGCGTCGCCGGGGATTGCGGCGAGATCCTTCAGGGCGACAACGGCCTGAACGATGTCATGGAAACCATTGCCTCCGCCCTGCCGGAGAAACTCTACGACACGGCTTACGCACTGGCTGTCGACATCGCGGCGGCGGACCTGCATGTCGAACAGGAAGAACTGCGTCTTCTCCAGATCCTGCGCGACGAACTCAATCTCGATAAACTCACCGTCGCCGCAATCGAGCGCGGTGCGATGGCCCGCCATCGGCGGCTCTAAATCCCGCACTTTTGAGAGAAACGGGAAAGCGGCCGATGGCCGCTTTTTTTGTCAGTGCCGCCAGAAAGCGGGGACGAACAGAACCAGCACCGTAAAAAACTCAAGCCGTCCGAGCAGCATGCCGAACGACAGAAGCCAGAGCGCGGTATCGTTCAGCGGTCCGAAGTTGCCCGCCGGCCCGATAATTTCGCCAAGCCCCGGCCCGACATTGGAAATCGCCGTCGCTGCGCCGGACAAAGCGGTGAGTTCTTCCAGCCCGGTCAGACTGAGCAGGATCGCCAGCACCGCAAAACTGACCACATAAAGAAAAAAGAAACTCATCACGGCGGCGGAGACGCTGTCGGGGATGGGACGGCCGTTGAACCGCGAAACAAACGTCCCGTGCGGGTAGACGATGCGATTGGCATGCTGCCGGATCGTCGCAAACAACACCTGCAAGCGGAACACCTTGATCCCGCAGGAGGTCGATCCGGCGCAGCCACCAATGAACATGATGACAAAGAACAGCCCGGCCGCGAAGGGTCCCCAGCTGTAATAGTCGGCATTTGCGTAACCGGTGCCGGTCATGATGGAGACAACGTTGAACGCCGCATACCGCAGCCCCTCGGAGCCGGTGCGAATGCCCGATGCAATCTGATAGATCCAGATCACCAGCGTAAAAAATGCAACCAGCGCAAAGAACGCTTTGACCTGATCGTCCTTGAACAGCGACATGGGCTGCCCCTGCAGGACCTTGATGTAAAGAAGGAACGGCAGAGACCCTATGCACATGAAGACAATTGCGATCACATCGATCGCGGCATTGTCGTAATATCCGATCGACAGATCCTTGCTGGAAAACCCTCCCGTCGCAACCGTCGTCATGGCGTGCATGATCGCATCGGTCATGGTCATGCCGGCAAGCCGGTAGAGCACGGCACAAAATGCGGTCAATGCGATAAAAATCAACGTCATGATGCCGGAAATCTGAGTCGCACGCGGCAGAATTTTTTCAGGTGCGTCAAAGGCTTCGGCTTTGAACAGCTGCATACCGCCGATCTGCAGCATCGGCAGAACGGCAATTGCCATCACAATGATGCCAAGCCCGCCGAGCCATTGCAGCAACGCGCGCCAGAACAGGAGACCCGGCGGCGCATAATCGAGACCGGTGATGACCGTTGCCCCTGTGGTTGTCAGGCCCGACATGGATTCAAAGAAAGCGTCGGCGTAGGAAGGCACAATGCCGGACCACAAAATCGGCAGAGCACCGAAGGCCGCCAGCGACACCCAGGACAACACCGTCATAACAAATGCATGGCGGAGGGTCAGGCGCGTCGATGCGCCGGCGGAGGATACCCACAGACTGACGCCCACCATGATGGTCAACAGCGAAGCCGCAGCAAAAATCTGCCAATCGGGATTGGAATTTGCCAGATCGATGATGGCCGGAACGATCATCGCGCATCCAAGAGTTGACAGCAAAATGCCGATAACCAGCAAAATCGGCCGGAAATCAAACAAACTGTTCCCCCATCCTGTTCGCGACAGCTGCCCGGCGGCGGGCGTGACCGTACGATGCCCGAAAAGGCGGAACGCATCGCGGACCCGCCCAGACCACCTCTCATAACCGCTTTTTTACAGATTTTCCATTATCGGCCTGCAGTTAGTACCAACAAGAATTGGCTTTGAAGGCCGTTGATACGGCAGGACAGCGCCGACGCCAGGGTATGGCCCCATAAATATACTTGAAAGGACGGACAAACGGCAAAAAGCTGTGAGGAAGGGTGTGAAAAGCGGGATACGCGCCAAACAAAGGTCTGGAGCATTTCACGCGATCCAAGGATCGCGAGAATTGCTCAAAATGCCCGGTTGAGCAGCCTGACGCAGCAGATTGAAGCCGTTTGTCCGTCCTTTCAAGTATATTTATGGGGCCATACCCTAGTTGATAATGCGCAAAAGGTCCGGAATATCCAGGGAAAAGGTCGGGATCATTACCGTGAAGAATTCGCCGTCTTCCGTCTGCATCTGGTAATTGCCGGCCATGATACCGGACGGTGTGGTCAGCGGACATCCGGACGTATATTCGAAACTGCCGCCGGGCGGCAGTGTGGGCTCTTCACCGACAACACCGGAACCGCGCACATTGCTGATTCTGCCGTTCGCATCCGTGATTTCCCAACACCTGGACCGAAGCTGAACGGTTTCGTCACCCAAATTCTCTATTTCTATCGTATAAGCCCAGAAATAGCGGTTATCGGCCGGAGCTGATTCTTCCTCCAGATACTGCGGCTCCACCGTGATCTGAATGTTCCGCGTTACACGGCGATACATAAGGCTTCCTCTAGCAGATTCATGATCCGGTGGCAGTCTAAAGTGCCAACTCGAAGTGAATGGCCTTAAAGCAAATCCCGGTAAAGTTGAAGCACTTTTGCGACAAGGATACGCGCTCAAACAACACCTTGGAGCATGTCATGCGATCCGATAATCGCACGAATTGCTCTAATCCCAACAGAACGCTGCGTCAATATAAACGCGTAAAAATAGCAAATAAGTGATGCGGATTGAGCTGCAACGGTCTAACGGGTTCAGTAGGAAATTGGCAGGTCAGCCAGACTCGGGACTCATTCATGCTGGACACATATGCCCGCAAAATCATCGACGCGCCGCTCAATGAAGCGGGCCGCGTACTGTGCAAGACCGGCCTGAGCGCCAACATGATAACAACGATCGGCCTGTTGGCCGGCGCTGCGGCTGTTGTTGCCCTGGCGATGCAGGCGTGGCTGCCCGCTCTCGCACTGATCCTTTTCAATCGATTGATGGACGGCCTCGACGGTGCTGTGGCGCGGGCAACCGAAAAGACCGATCTTGGCGGCTATCTCGATATCGTTTTTGACTTTTTCTTTTACGGCGGCATCCCCATTGGCTTCGTCCTTGCCGATCCGGGACAAAATGCGGTTGCCGGCGCTATTCTGCTTTTCAGCTTTTATGCCAACGGATCGACCTTTCTTGCATTTGCGGTCATCGCGCAAAAAAAGGGCTTTGAAACCAGCGCGCAGGGCGTCAAATCGCTCTATTATCTTGGTGGACTGGCCGAGGGAACCGAGACAATTGCCGTCTTTTGTGCCATGTGCCTGTTACCGCAGGCATTCGTCTATCTGGCGATCGGATTTGCCGCGCTTTGCTTTATCTCCGCGGCGGCGCGTGTCCTGTCCGTCATCACTATCCTGAAACAGACGTCCGGCTGAGCCGAACATCAAAAACGGGTATCGGCATGCCGGCCCCTATGGAAGGCTTCTCTC
Source organism: Stappiaceae bacterium (assembly GCA_965275915.1). Classification (GTDB taxonomy): domain Bacteria; phylum Pseudomonadota; class Alphaproteobacteria; order Rhizobiales; family Stappiaceae; genus JBDWFY01. The sequence continues at coordinate 502,858 of CBDHYI010000008.1, read as the reverse complement.
AAGATCTCCGATCAGATCATCCGCCGCCTCCAGACCGACGGACAACCGCAACAGGCCGTCACTTATCCCCAATTCGTCCCGCGCTTCCTGTTTCAGGCTCTGATGGGTGGTTGTTGCCGGGTGCGTTATCAGGCTCTTGGCATCGCCCAGATTGTTCGAGATCTTGATAACCGACAGATTGTTGCAGGTGGAAAAAGCCGCCTCCTTGCCTTTGGCCAGTTCAAAGGCAACCAGGGTCGAGCCCGCCTTCATCTGGCGTCTGACGATTGCCGCCTGCGGGTGGTCGTCGCGGCCGGGATAGATCAGTCTGGAAACCGCCGGATGGCCGGCAAGGAATTCGGCGAGTTTTCCGGCCGTGTCCGTCTGCCGTTCCACCCGGATCGGCAGTGTTTCCAGTCCTTTCAGCATCACCCACGCGTTGAAGGGGCTCATGCTGGGGCCGGTGTGCTTGAACAGCGGATGCAGATGCTCCTCAATCCATTCCTGATCCGACAGAACCACCCCGCCAAGACATCGTCCCTGCCCGTCAATATGCTTGGTCGCCGAATAGACCACCGTATCCGCCCCCAAGGACAGGGGTGACTGCCAGAGCGGTGTGGCAAACACATTGTCGACGATCAAACGTGCATCGACGGCGTGGGCAAGATCCGCAACCGCCGAAATATCGATCACCTCAAGGGTCGGGTTTGTCGGGCTTTCCAGAAAACACACGGACGTCTCGGGCCGGATCGCAGCTTCCCACTGCGCCAGATCGGTACCGTCCACCAGCGCGGTCTCTATGCCAAGACCCGGCAAAAGCGTTTCGACAATGTAGCGGCAGGATCCGAACAGGGCCTTGGCCGCAACGACATGATCTCCCGCCTTGACGGACGCCATGAGAGCCGCATTGACGGCCGCCATACCGCTGGCCGTTCCGCGCGCGGCTTCTGCGCCTTCGAGCTGGCACATGCGGTCTTCGAACATGGCAACCGTCGGGTTGGCGTAGCGCGAATAGACAAAGCCCGGATCATCGCCCTTGAACCTGGCTTCCGCAGCTTCTGCGCTCTGATAGACGAATCCCTGCGTCAGAAACATCGCTTCGGATGTCTCGCCGAACGCCGAGCGCCGGGTTCCGCCATGAACCAGCGAGGTTGAAATGTGCCAGTCGTCCGAGTGATTGTCGGTCATATTCAGCTCCGAAATTCGGGCCAGAGTTAAGGTTCAGGACTCCTGAACCAAAAAACCCCAGCTGACGCCGGGGTTTATTCAACCCGGCCCTTTTAGCTTTTTGTTTAACGTGGCAGCAAGCCGGCCGGCTCAAATCACCACAGGTAGCTCCGTTTATTCCAACAGACGCTTGGCGTCAATCGTTTCATCAGGTAGGAGAAACCAAATAAGAAACGGGGCAGAAAAGATATGACGGGTGAGCCGAACGGCATCTTGCCGGCGCACAGCATCGCCGCATTGTTTGATACGGGCGGAATCAAAATTGATAATGAGCGCGACAGCGATCAGATTCAGCCTGCCAGTCTCGACCTGCGGCTCGGCCGCTGCGCCTGGCGGGTGCGTGCCAGTTTTCTGCCCGGACCGGAGGCCACGGTCGAACGGAAACTCGAAGCGCTGCGCCTGCACGAAATCGATCTGACCGACGGCGCGGTTCTTGAAACCGGCTGCGTTTACATCGTTCCTCTTCAGGAAGCTCTCTCGCTGCCCCCGGACGTGGCTGCCACGACCAATCCCAAAAGCTCGACCGGGCGGCTCGATGTCTTCACGCGTGTGATCGTCGATGGCGGTCGCGCTTTTGACACGATCCCCGCCGGATATGAAGGCCCGCTTTATGCGGAAATCAGTCCCAAGACCTTCCCGGTCCTGGTACGCAGCGGATCGCGCCTGTCGCAAATCCGCTTCCGACGGGGGGATGCGATTGTGTCCGATATGGATTTGCAGCGGGTCCATGCGCGCGAGACGCTTGTACGAGGCGATAACGTTCTGATCCAGGACGGCGTCCAGTTGTCCATTGACCTGACAGGACCGGAAGAGGACGGACTGGTCGGTTATCGTGCCAAACGGCATTCGGGCGTCATCGATGTTGACAAAAAACAGGCACAGCACCCGCTCGATTTCTGGGAACCGATCTATCAGAGAGGGCGCACCAGCCTGATCCTGGATCCCGACGAGTTCTATATTCTTGTCTCACGGGAAGCGGTGCATGTTCCAGCGGACTTTGCCGCAGAGATGGTGCCATTCGATCCGCTGGTCGGAGAATTCCGCGTTCATTATGCCGGCTTCTTCGATCCGGGTTTCGGACAAATGAAAAGCGGCGGCAACGGCTCGCGCGCGGTTCTTGAAGTCCGGTCTCACGACGTCCCCTTCATACTCGAACACGGTCAGACGGTCGGTCGGCTGGTTTACGAACACATGGCCGAACGTCCCGAGACGCTTTACGGCGAGAGCATCGGCTCCAACTACCAGGGACAGGCGCTGAAGCTCTCAAAGCACTTCAAACTCTGAGATATGCAGCATCGGACGGTCGCAAAAGAAAGCCACGGTTTCCTCGAAGACCGAAAGTCGCGTTTTTTCGCCCACCTTGTTCCGATTCTTCTGTTTGACCGGACGCTTGCGGACCTGAAGACGGAACACCGGAAAGCCAATCACCACGTCACCGCATTTCGACACCTGCAGGAGGACGGCCGAGTTATTGAAAGCGCCAAAGATGACGGCGAACCGGCCGGCACATCGGGCATGCCGGTACTGAAAGTGCTGCAGGGCCGGCAACTGGTCGATGTCGGCGCAATCGTCGTGCGCTATTTCGGGGGGATCAAACTGGGCGGCGGAGGTCTCGCCAGGGCCTATTCCGGCGCGGTCGCGCAGGCGATCGAGACGGCAGATCTGGTGCCCTGGCAGCGCATCGTCAGAAAAACACTCTCCTGCCCGTTTTCCGAAATGTCGGCTGTTGAAACAAAAATCGGCGCACTGATGCTGACGGTCGTTGATCGCCGATTTTCCGAAACGGGCCAGACGCTGATCGTTGAAGGACCGGAAGACCGGATGAAACAGCTCATCCGGTCGGCCGGTTAACCGGACGTCGGCGTCCCCTCCCCGGCCGGTTGGCGGACAAGCTGGCTTTTCAATTCGGCAATCTCCTGCCGCAGCGCTTTCACCTCAACCAGAACGACTTCCGTTTCATCGTGGATCGCCTGCCGGTCCGCCACCGCCATTTCATCATGTTCCTGCTGCATGGCGCTCACCATGATACCGATGAACAGGTTCAGAACAGTGAAGGCCGTGCACAGAATGAACGGCACAAAAAACAGCCAGGCGTACGGATGCTGCTCCATCACCGGCCGGACAATGCCCATCGACCAGCTTTCCAGTGTCATGATCTGGAACAGCGTATAGCCGCTGAGCCAGATGGTCCCGAACCAGTCAGGGAAGTTCTCGCCGTAGAGCTTTGTGGCCATGACCGAAAAGACGTAAAAGACAAGCGACATCAGCAGGACCACCGACCCCATTCCCGGCAGCGCGGCAATGAGTCCGCCAATCACTTTTCTCAGGGAGGGCACAACGGAAATCAGACGCAGAACGCGCAGTATCCGCAAGGACCTGAGAACCGACAGCGCCCCGCCGGTGGGCAGCAGTGCGATTGCCACGACCGTGAAGTCAAACAGGTTCCAGGCATTCCTGAAAAAGGAAAACCCGTGTGCGGTCAGCCGGATGGACAGCTCGATCACGAAGAGGGTCAGGATCACCTGATCGATGGCGATGAGAAGATCACCCATCGAATTCATCAGCCGCGGACTGGTTTCCATTCCCAGCGTCACGGCATTGATAATGATCAGCGTAACAACCGCCATTTCCCAGCGCTTTGACGCTGTGAGCGCTTTCAGTTTCTCCCGCATGTGACCTCTTCTTCACAACCGCAAGGCAATGCCTCAAGACCGGTCACAGGTGGGATAATTCACAGCGCGGGTCAAGTCCCGTTGTGACCGTATCCATACCCCGGCCACAATACCGATCGATCGCCGGAACAGGAAAAGCGGCCGGCAGCAACGGCAACCGATGCGCACCGGTCAGGCCGCGACCGCCGCAACAGGTCACCTGCTGCATGTCACACCGTTCCCGCCACTTCCGCTTCGCGGTCGGCCAGGCGCCACAATTGATCACGCCCGGCAAGGTAGGGCAGCGGCCAGTCCGTGGCTCTTCGATCACAGATTTTGGCGCCTTCATGGAAGGTCCAATAAGGATTGGACAGATGCGGACGCCCGATGGCGACGAGGTCGGCGCGGCCCGCCATGAGAATGGAATTGGCGTGATCCGCCTCGTAGATGTTGCCGACGGCCATTGTTGTCAGGCCGGCTTCGTTTCTGATCCGGTCCGAGAACGGCGTCTGGAACATGCGCCCGTAAACAGGTTGTGCATCGACTGTGGTCTGCCCGGCGGAAACGTCAATCAGATCAACGCCCGCATCGCTGAACGCTCTTGCAATCCTGACCGCTTCTTCCGGCGTGACCCCTTCTTCGCCAACCCAGTCATTGGCCGAAATACGTACGGACATCGGCTTATCATCAGGCCAGACAGCACGCATCGCCCTGAAAACCTCCACCGGCCAGCGCAAACGGTTTTCCAAGCTGCCGCCATACCGGTCCGTGCGCCTGTTCGAAACGGGCGAAAGGAATGATGACAGCAGATAGCCGTGGGCGGCATGCATCTCAATCATGTCAAAGCCGGCACGATCCGCCATTGCGGCGGCAGCGGTAAACTGTTCCCGGATCTCATCCATCTCGGAGGTCGAGATTTCCCGCGGCACATCGTTTTGACCGGACCAGGGGATAGCGGAGGCGGATACAAGAGCCCAATTGCCGTTTTCAAGCGGCTGATCCATGCCCTCCCAGCCAATGCGCGTTGAGCCCTTCCGGCCCGAATGACCGATCTGGCAGCAGATTTTCGCGTCCGTCTCCTGATGAACAAAATCGGTCAGACGCTTCCAGGCGGCTTCATGTTCAGGTGCGTAAAGACCCGGACACCCCGGTGTGATGCGGCCCTCGGCACTGACGCACGTCATCTCCACATAAACGAGGCCAGCCCCTCCCTTGGCCCGTTCCGAATAATGGACAAAATGCCAATCCGTGGGAGATCCGTCGACGGCTTTATATTGGGCCATCGGTGATACGACAATGCGGTTTTTGAGTTCCATTTCACGCAGTTTGAACGGCGTGAACATGGGTGAGCGCACCGGTTCGTTCTGTGAAACGCCCGCCTGGTTCATGAACCAGCGCTCCGCCGATTCAAGCCATGCTCCGTCCCTCAGCCGGAGATTTTCGTGACTGATGCGCTGCGAGCGGGTCAGCATCGAATAATTGAGCTGAACGGGATCCAGATGCAGATAGCGCTCGACATTTTCAAACCATTCCAGCGAGTTCCGGGCCGCGGACTGCAGACGCAGCACTTCCAGGCGGCGCTCGTCCTCATATTTGGCAAATGCGGCGTCCATGTCCGGCTCCGAATGCAGATACCCGGCAAGCGCAATCGCAGATTCAAATGCGAGCTTTGTTCCCGAACCGATGGAGAAGTGAGCCGTCGCCGCGGCATCGCCCAGCAGAACCACGTTTTCATGGCTCCATTTTTCGCAAAGCACGCGCGGAAAGCGTATCCATGCCGACCCGCGAATATGGTTGGCGTTGGTCATCAGAGAATGCCCGCCGAGATGCTCTTTGAATATCTCTTCGCAAACACGGATGCTTTCTTTTTGGCTCATCGATGCAAAGCCGAAGGCATCGAACGTCTCCTGAGCGCACTCAACGATGAATGTCGCCGTTTCATCGTCAAACTGATAGGCGTGGGCCCAGATCCAGCCGTGTTCGGTTTCTTCGAAAATGAAGGTAAAGGCGTCCGCAAATTTCTGATGCGTCCCGAGCCAGACAAACTGACACAGACGCTCGTCTATATCCGGCTTGAAAGCGTCTTCGTAGAGGAGCCGGGTTTTCGAATTCAGGCCGTCGCTGGCCACCACCAGGTCGTAGTCGCCGCGATATTGCTCAGCGCTTTGCACTTCGGTTTCAAAGCGCAATTCTATGCCAAGCTGCCGCGCCCTTTCCTGCAGCAGAATAAGAAGCTGCTTTCGACCGACCCCGCAAAAACCATGACCGGAGGATACGAGCCGTTCGCCTTTGAAGTGGAGCGCTATATCGTCCCAATAGGCAAAATGATCGCCGATGGCCTTTGCACTGACAGGATCGTTTTCCGCCAGGTTTTCAAGGGTTTCATCGGAAAGAACAACCCCCCAGCCGAACGTGTCGTCAGGCCTGTTGCGTTCAATGACCACAATCTCGTGGGATGAGTCCCGCAGCTTCATGGAAATGGCAAAATAAAGTCCCGCGGGCCCGCCTCCCAAACACGCGATGCGCATCGATCACTCCTTGGCTAGCTCTTCAATTCAGGATACTGCCACCGCACCTTATATATTTCAAGTATGAAATTTCATGCTTGAAATATAATTTACCGCATGTGTAGAACAGGTGAAGCAGACCACAGGGAGATTTCAGATGGCCGAAGCCGCAACACAGTCCATTCCCGCGCAAACGCCGGACACCGCCCGCGCAAAGCCGGCACACCTGAGGTGGGACGATCCGTTTCTGATAGACAGTCAACTGACGGATGAAGAGCGCATGATCCGCGACAGCGCGCAAGCCTATTGCCAGGACAAGCTCGGTGCGCGCGTGATCGAAGGCAATCGGAACGAGATCTTCCACCGTGACATCATGACCGAAATGGGTGCGCTTGGAATGCTCGGCGTAACCATTCCGGAACAGTTCGGCGGCGTCGGAGCGGGTTATGTCAGCTACGGGCTGGTTGCGCGCGAAGTGGAACGGGTGGATTCGGGATACCGCTCCGCCATGTCGGTTCAATCGAGCCTCGTCATGCACCCGATCTACGCCTACGGCACGGACGAACAGCGTCACAACTATCTGCCGAAGCTGGCCAGCGGCGAATGGATCGGCTGTTTCGGCCTCACCGAGCCCGATCACGGCTCCGATCCGGGCGGCATGATCACACGTGCAAGGCCGGTACAGGGCGGATATCTGCTTTCCGGCGCGAAAAACTGGATTACCAACAGCCCGATTGCCGATATTTTCATTGTCTGGGCAAAATCGGAGGCCCACGACAACAGGATCAAGGGATTCATTCTGGAAAAGGGAATGACCGGCCTGAGCGCTCCGAAAATCGACGGCAAATTCAGCCTGCGTGCGTCAACAACCGGGATGATCCAGATGGACGACGTCTTTGTTCCGGAGGAAAACCTGCTTCCGCATGTTTCGGGGCTGGCGGGTCCGTTCGGCTGCCTGAACCGCGCCCGCTACGGGATCGCCTGGGGAGCAATGGGTGCGGCAGAAGCCTGCTGGTTCGCGGCCCGCGCATATACGATGGATCGCAAACAGTTCGGAAAACCGCTCGCCGCCACCCAGCTTGTTCAGAAAAAGCTCGCGGACATGCAGACCGAGATAAGCCTTGGCTTGCTTGGCGCCTTGCGCCTTGGCCGCATGGTCGACGATCAGACAGCGCCGGCGGAACTGATCAGCATGATGAAACGGAACAATTGCGGCAAGGCACTGGCCATTGCGCGAGAAGCCAGAGATATGCATGGCGGCAATGGCATTTCCGACGAATACGGTGTAATCCGGCATGTGATGAATCTGGAGGCAGTCAATACTTATGAAGGCACACACGACATCCATGCCCTTATTCTCGGACGCGGCCAGACCGGCCTGCAGGCTTTTCACTAGGGCAATTCCCGCGATCCCTGGATCGCGTGAAATGCCCCAATTCTCTGTTTTCACGCGTATCCTTGCCGCGAAGGTGATTCAACCCCCGCCGGATGCGCTCTAAGCGATGAGTGTCACCGTTCAGAAAACCGGCACGATCGCCGTCGTCACGGTCGACAATCCGCCGGTCAATGCGCTGTCCCAGCCGGTCAGGCAGGGGCTGCTTGAGGCCGTACGGACCTGTGATACCGATCCGGCAATCACCGCGATCGTGTTGACATGTGCAGGCCGCACATTTGTTGCCGGTGCCGATATCAAGGAATTCGGCAAGCCTCCCGTCGCACCGCATCTGCCCGATGTCCTGGCCGCAATCGAGGACGCGGACAAACCGTGGGTTGCGGCACTGCACGGCACAGCGCTCGGGGGAGGCCTGGAGCTGGCAATGGCGTGCCACGCAAGGGTGGCCGCGACAACCGCAAAAATGGGATTGCCTGAGGTCAATCTCGGTCTGATCCCCGGTGCGGGCGGCACGGTCCGGTTGCCGAGACTCGTTCCGGCTGACCTGGCCCTGACAATGATCGCCGGCGGCAAGCCGATCAGCGCCTCTGATGCTGAAGCGGCCGGCCTGATCAGCGAAAGCGTCGATGGTGAGCCGGCCGAGGCCGCCAAACGGCTTGCGGGATCCATGACCGGCAGACAGCCTGCCGTTCTCAGCCGGCCGGTGAACAAGCCTGAAAACCGCGCGCAATTTGACGAGCTGAAAAAGAAACTGCTTGCGAAGGCGCGCGGGCAGGCCTCCATCGCCGCCGCCGTAGAGGCCGTTGAAACCGCTCTGGACTGTCCGGCCGAGACGGCACTGGAACAAGAACGCGCAGCCTTCCTGGACCTGAAAGACTCCGATCAGGCCGCCGCGCTGCGCCACATATTTTTCGCCGAGCGTGCCACCCTGTCCGACCCGCGCTGCAAGATGGATCCCCGATCCGTGAACCATGTCGGCGTGATCGGCGGCGGTACGATGGGGGCGGGAATTGCCGCGGCGTGCGTTCTTTCGGGCCTGAAGGTCACATTGGTCGAGCGTGACCGCGAAGCCGCAGCCGCCGGCGCGGACCGTGTTCTGTCCATTCTCGATCAAAGCGCCAAACGGGGCATCATCAGCGCCGACAGGCGGGCAGCAATCGAAGACGCCTTTACAGCGTCGGACACCTACGCCTCACTTGACGATGTCGATCTGGCGGTTGAGGCCGTGTTTGAGGATATGGATGTCAAAAAACAGGTCTTCGGCGAACTGGAAAAAGTCACGCGCAAAGACGCGATACTGGCGACCAACACATCCTATCTTGATGTGAATGACATAGCCGAAACCCTCGAGGATCCTTCACGGGTCATCGGCCTGCATTTTTTCTCGCCGGCTCATATTATGAAACTGCTGGAGATCGTGCTGCCCCAAAAGGTTGCCGACGATGCCGTCGCGACTGTCGCGGCCCTGTCCAAGCGGCTGAAGAAAACCGCCGTTCTGTCAGGGGTATGCGACGGCTTCATCGGCAATCGCATTATGTCCGCATACCGGCGCGAAGCGGACTATCTGCTTGAAGACGGCGCACTGCCGGAGCAGGTTGACCGCGCCATGAAAGACTTCGGCTTTCCGATGGGCATATTTGAAATGCAGGACCTTGCCGGTCTTGATATCGCATGGGCGATGCGCAAGCGGCGGGCAGCCACGCGGGACCCCGGTGAGCGGTATGTCGACATCGCCGACAGGCTGTGCGAGCAGGAGCGGTTCGGAAGAAAGTCCGGCAAAGGCTGGTACCTTTATCCGTCCGGAAAGCCGGAGGTCGATCCCGACGTCACCGAGTTGATCCTTTCAGAACGCAAGCGCAAAGGGATTGCGGCGGCACCCTTTACCGCAGAGGAGATCATGGCGCGCATCCTGAAAGCGATGCAGTCCGAAGCCCGGCAGGTTCTTGAGGAAGGCATAGCGCTCAGCGAAAGCGACATCGATGTGGTTATGATAAACGGATACGCCTTCCCGCGCTGGCGCGGCGGTCCGATGTTCATGGACGCAAACCGGCGCGGTTCCCGTTCCGGCTGAGCAGGAGCCGCCTACTCGTTCAAAGCCTCTTTTACCGCCGTTGCCAGTTGCTTCAGCGTAAAGGGTTTGGGCAGGAACGAGAATTTTTCGTTTTCCGGCAGGTTCTTTTCAAACGCGTCTTCTGCATAGCCGGAGACAAATATGATCTTCAGGGTCGGGCTGGTTTTCCGGAGTTCGCCCAGCAGCGTCGGACCGTCCATTTCCGGCATGACGACATCCGACACGACCAGGTCGATGGCGCCCTCTTCCTCTTCCATGACTTCCAGCGCTTCTGTCCCGCTTGACGCTTCGTGCACGGTATAGCCGCGGGAAGCGAGTGCGCGGGCGGCAAAGGCACGGACCGCCTCTTCGTCTTCAACCAGAAGGATGGTCGCGCTGCCGGTCAGATCGGCGACCTGGGGCTGCTCTGTCTTTTCCTCGACAATCGCTTCGGCCTGTTCGGGAATGAAACGGGGCAGCAGGATATGGAAGGTCGTGCCCTTGCCCGGCTCGCTCTCCGGATAGATGTAACCGCCCGTCTGCTTGATGATGCCGTAGACCGTTGACAGGCCCAGGCCCGTCCCCTTGCCGACTTCCTTGGTCGAGAAGAACGGCTCGAAAATCTTCTCCATGACATCCGGCGGCATGCCGGTGCCGTTATCCGTCACTTCAAGCAAGACATACTCGCCGGCCGGCATATCCTGTGCACCCTCGAAGGATCGGGATTCGCCGGTTGAGATATTGGCCGTGCGAATGAGAAGATTGCCGCCGTCGGGCATGGCATCGCGTGCATTGACCGCCAGATTGACCACGACCTGTTCGAACTGGTTGAGGTCGGCCATCACCGGCCACAGGTCCCGCCCATGGACGACCTTCAGTTCGACCTTTTCGCCAAGCAACCGGTCAAGCAGGATAGAGAGGTCTGCCAACACGTCATTGAGCTTGAGTTCTTTGGGACGCAATGTCTGCCGGCGGGAGAACGCCAATAACTGCCGCACCAGTCCGGCGGCCCTGTTGGCATTCTGCTTGATATTCATAATGTCCTGGAACGAGGGATCTGTCGGCCGGTGATTGGCCAGAAGCAGATCGGAAAAACCGATGATCGCCGTCAGAACGTTGTTGAAGTCGTGCGCCACGCCACCGGCGAGCTGGCCGATCGCCTGCATTTTCTGACTTTGCGCAAACTGCACTTCCAGCGCCCGCTGTCGGGTGGTCTCAAGCACATAGACGATGGCAGCTTCTCCATCGCCCTCTCCATCCTCAACGGTTGAGATGTAGAAGGTCGCCGAACGCCCGTCTTCGCCCTCGGTCAGCGCGACATCAATCGGGGGAACAACCCCCTGCCCGTCAGCGGCTGCCTTCAAGGCGGCGTCGAGTTGATCGCGACCGCCGGGCGCCACGAGATCCAGAAGCTTGCGGTTGCTGCTTTCCTCGCCGCCGGGCGTTCCGAACAGTTTCAGGAACGGCGCATTGGTGCGTCCGATAACGCCCTGGCGGTCCAGCGACGCAATGGCGATCGGCGTGTTGTTGAAGAAGCGCGCAAATTTGACTTCGGCCGCCCTCAGGGCCTCGGACGTATCCTCGCCGCGAGACCGGTTCAGAACAATGGTTCGGCTTTCGCCGGCAAGCCCGTCAGCACCGAACGGCACCCTGTGCAGGATTCTGACGGCCAATCCCTTGCCGTTCTTCGTCACAAGATCGAGATCAAATGTCTCGGTCTGCACCTCGCCCGGAAGGCCGCGCACCGAGCGGATCAGTTCTTCGCCGTCCCCGCGAATCACGTCGGACAGCGAGAGGGAACCGGTCTGAAATTGCGCCAGATCGTGACCGAGCCAATCCGCCAGGGTCGCGTTCAGATAGAGAATGCGGCCGTCGCTGTCGGATGAAAAGAACCCGGCAGGCGCATGATCAAGAAAGTTGATGACACGCTGCAACTCCTGGAAGGAATTCTCCTGTTCGGCCCGGTCCCGCGTGATGTCGGCGACCTGCCAGACCGTGTAGACGGCTTTTTCCTGACCCTTGCCTTTGTCCGGCGACAGCGGGCGGACCCTGACCCGGTACCAGCACGGGCTGTCTTCGCCGCCTCCAATCGGCTGCGGCAGGCGGATTTCCTCCTGAGCCGTTCGCCGTTCCCGCGCCGCCTGGGAAAGCCGGAACATCGCATCGGCCGCGTTGGGGTCCGCCGAGAAGACCCGTTCAATCGCGCGGACTGCGCCGGGACTTCCGACGCGGGTCAGGTCGGCATAAGCCTGGTTCGCGTAGCATATCCGGCCGTCCTTGTCGGTAATGAGGGCGCCTTCGGACAGCGAGTCCACAAAACTCTGAACCAGCGAGTTGCCCGGTTCACGGCCGTAAAATCTCAAAAACCCGATGGCTGTCGCAAACAGAAAGAAAACGCCGATAACAGCGAGCAGCCCCAGCAGGCCAAGAACAAACGGTTCGGCCTGATCGCGGCCAAGAACGGCGATAACGACCGCAGCAGCAACCAATGCCAGCGCCAGAAGCATAAGAAGGCCGATATTGCCCGACCGCTCTATGCGGTCGACAACCGGCACCGAATGCTTCTCGTCTGTATTGCTCATGCTCACTCTGCCCCCGCAACCAGGGAATCGCAAAGCCCCTCGCGATCACCATGCAGCTCATGCCAGATAAAGCCCCATCTGATCAATGCTTGGTGCCCTTTTTCCTGTTGCGAAGTCGATATACGTAGCCAATAACTTCCGCTACGGCCTTATAATGGTCCTCGGGGATCGCATCGTCGATCTCAATGGCCGCGTGAAGCGCCCGCGCCAGCGGTGGGTTTTCGACGATCGGAACGTCCGCATTTCCGGCGATCTCACGGATTTTCAGGGCAACGGCATCAAGGCCCTTGGCGACACAGACCGGTGCTTCCATGCCCTCCTCATATTTGAGGGCAACCGCAAAGTGGGTCGGGTTTGTGACCACCACCGTGGCATCAGGAACTGCCGCCATCATGCGCGAGCGGCTCCGCTCCATGCGCAACTGGCGGATCTTGGCCTTAATTGCCGGATCGCCTTCCTGCTGTTTGTATTCTTCCTTGACCTCCTGCAGCGACATTTTCTGCCGCTCGTACCATTTGTGTTTCTGCCAGAAGAAATCCGCAACCGCGATGGCGCTCATGATTGCCAGGATAACCCCGAGCAGTTTCAGACTGAGTTCCTGCGCTTCATAAAGCAGAACGGACTGATCGCGCTGGATCATCGTATCGAGGCGGTCACGCTCCGGCCACAGGATCGCCGCCATGGCAGCGGCAACCAATGCTATTTTCAGAACGCCCTTGGCGAAGTTGACGAGACTGTCCTTGGAAAAGAGCCTTTTGGCGCCGGCAAGCGGAGAAATCTTTGAGACTTTGGGTGTGATCGGATCGGCTGACCAGGTGGGGCGATGCTGCGCGAGATTGCCAAGAAGCGCGGCAAAAAACAGAATCCCCATCGGCACGGCCATCGCCCCGAACAGGATTAAAGCGATTTTCTCCCAGATCAGCCGCAGGCCGCCGCCATCGATCGGCATCATATGGGCATTGAGAAAAAAGCCGCGCAGATCCGCCGCCAGACCGTCGACCATGCCGGGCGAGACCAGACCAACCACAATTGCGGTGCCGGCAAGACCGAACCAGATCCCGACCTCCTGGCTTTTGACGACATCGCCCTTGTCAAAGGCATCGCTCAGCCGTTTTTGGGTGGGTTCCTCTGTCTTTTCATTGTCGTCGCCACCTTCAGCCATGCATCGTTCCCCTTACTTCACCAGGAACTGGCTGAATGCGTCTTCGACATGCCCCAGGTACCACATCATCATCGTGCTCAGGAGGATCATGAGCAACAGCAACCCGATGACGATATTGGCCGGCATGGCAATGAAAAAGATCTGCATCTGCGGCATCAGACGATTGAGCAGACCAAGTCCGAAATAAAATATCAGGCCAAACACAATAAACGGGGCGGCCATACGCATACCGATCGAAAAGACACCGGCGACGGTGACCATAATGAGCTCCGCCGCATCGCCGATGGGAATCCACTGACCCGGCGGAAACAACTCAAAACTGTCATGCATCGCGGCAATCGTCAGATAATGCGTATCCGTGGCAAAGATCAGCGTTATACCCACAACGGAGAGAAAATTGCCGAACAGCGCTCCCTGCACGCCCTGGGAAGGATCAAAGGCCATGGCAAAAGCCAGCCCCGACTGGTTGGCAATGACCGTACCGGCGATCTGCAGAACCGAGGTGATCAGCCGCGTCGCAAGACCGATGAAACCGCCGATGATAATCTCCGCGCCCAGCATCCCCAGAACCCGATAAATATTTTCCGCAAGACCGGTCGGATAAAAAGGCGCCACCACCGGATAGAAGACCAGTGTTATCGCCAGCGCCATCGACAGGCGGATGCGGGTCGGGACGGTCGTCTCGCCAAGCGCCGGCATGATCATGATCATGGTGCCGAGCCGGCCGAATATAAGCATGAAAATGAATGCGATCTCCGGAAGATAGGAAATCGTGAAATTCATCCGGGCCCCCGCCCCTTCCCTGAACGATCGCCGCTTGCGTTTTCTTCGGCAACGAATTTCGGATCACGGTTCAACTGACGACAATAAGCGCCATCACATGATTCGTATAGCTTGCCAGCACCTCGCCCATGAATGGCAGCGTCAGCATCAGCACGACAAATATCGCGATGATCTTGGGCACGAAGACCAGCGTCATCTCCTGAATTTGCGTCAGTGCCTGGAACAGCGCAATGACGATACCGACGGCCAGTCCAATCACCATGGCCGGAGCCGAGACAATGATCAGTGTCCAGATCCCCTCGCGGCCAATATCCAATACTTCCGCACCCGTCAAAACATCACCTCATATCTTGAGCCGAGGCTCAGGACCCATTGATTTCATCCATTCTGCGAGAGCAGATTTTGTTTTTGACAAGGCGGAACGGCACAGGAAACCATCCGGTTTTCAAGTCTGTCCAACACAGTCAGGAACACAATATGCCTCGCCCTTCGGGTTTTGAAAGAAGTGTCCGCCTGAAGAAAACCAGAGCTCGCAAAGGTATCCAACCTTCGCTTCTCCCTGGTTCTCTCCATTCGAATACTTCTTTCAAAACAGACTTGCATGAAATCAATGGGTCCTGAGCCTAGATCGGCATCCGCATAATCTCTTCATAGGCCGAAATCACCCGGTCTCTGACCGAAACCATTGTCTGCAAGGCCACTTCCGTTTCGGCGACAGCGGTCACGACATCCACCATATTCGCCTTGCCGTTCATCATATCAACGGATTTCGCCTCAGCCGCCTTTCCCATATCCAACACGCCGGACACAGCATCCTTAACCGTACCGCCAAGATCCGGAGCGGCAACCGCCGCAGGCATTGAGTTACCCGCTGCCCCTGCGCCCGGCGCACCGGCTTCCGTTGCCTGATTGAGAAGCGCGCCAAAGGTACCGGCAGCATCGGACTGCTGAGCGGCGGCGTCATTCTGCGTGGCTTTGACGCGGCTGGCGATGCTCGCTGCCGTCTGGTAGGCGTTGGCGGCCATGCTCGGCGTGGACATTGTTCTGCTCCCCGGATGTCTGACCTAAACGCCACCGCTCCCCGGCGACGGCGGCAGATCCAGCCTATCCTCTTAAGATATCGATGGTTCGCTGCAGCATCTGCCGCGTTGAAGAGATGATGTTCAGATTGGCTTCATAGGTCCGCTGCGCTTCTTTCATATCGACGGTCTCGATCATGACGTTGACGTTCGGCGTCTTGACATACCCATCGGCATTTGCCGCCGGATGTCCCGGCTCGTAGCGGGTATTGAACTCACTCTGATCTTTTTCAACTTTGCCGAGCTTCACAAGATTGACACCGAGTTCTGAGTCAAGGCGCGAACTGAATGTCGGCACTTTTCTGCGGTAGGGTTCGTCCTGTGCGGTCCGTCCGGTGGAATCGGCATTGGCGATGTTTTCGGCGATGATTTTCATTCTGCCGCTCTGAGCCTTAAGGCCCGAGGCCGCGACCATCATGGATTTCAGAAAGTCCATCGATATCTCCTATGCCGCTCCGTGCGCAGCGATCACCCTTTCAGCAGGACGAACGCACCTTATGAGGAGCGTCCCAACGCCGTCTTCAACATGCCCAGCCCACGGGAATACAGGGAAGATGCGGCCTGAAAGTCGAGTTGGTTTGCTGTTGCCTTCATCATTTGTTCTTCAAGAACAACGGAGTTGCCGCTTGGCCGGACTTCGAACTGATGCGCGTCTTCGGTGCCGAATTCCCGGTTCCCACTGAGCGCAACGGCCATGTGCCTTGAATTGGTCACAGTTGCCGAGACCGGACGGGTGGCCAGCTGAGCGGCCATCTCGTCGCCGAAGGTCACTTTCTTCAGATCGTTGGCGCGATAGCCGGGCGTATCGGCGTTGGCGACATTTTCCGCCAGTACCGCGTGCCGCGACTGATGCCAGCGCATTTTCGTTTTGATGGCCTGAAAGACCGACAGGTCGGTTATGGACATCGACTGATTCCCCAAGAGTGCCCCAGTTAGGAACACTTTGCCGCCCTATTGGTTAATGATTCATTAATTCATGGTTAACGGCATGCATTTTGAGCCCTGCGGAATTCCGCCATTATTGGCCGATATGAGTTTTCACTACGAACCGGGGCATTTACGCTTGTTAACAGAAAATAACCGTCTGCTAGGAAATTTTTTCCCGTTTCTGTTAACCTTGGCAGTCAAGCCGAGAATCGCGGATTATGAGTCACACTCAACATCAAAAATGATTTGTGTTTGCAGAAAATAGTCTGCTAATCATTTGCCCCGATGGCGCGGACAAAAAACATACGAGGATAAAATGGGCGATTGGCTCATCGACGGCCTGGGCATGGATCCAACATATGCGCGCAGCCTTCAGTTCCTGATTGCTGCGATTATTGTATTGGCCCTTATCGGCATATTTTTCTGGATTTTCCGGCGTGTTTCTGGAGGCTCGCTCATGAAAGTCGCCAGAAGCCGCCAACACCGCCTGTCCGTTATGGATGCGACATCGGTCGATGCGCGCCGCCGTCTCGTTCTTGTCCGCAGGGACAATGTCGAGCATCTGCTCCTGATCGGCGGTCCGACGGATGTTGTGGTCGAAGAGGGCATCATGCGAGGCGTTCCGGCAAGCCAGGGTGCGCGATCGCTCCAGGTCGTGCCCGGCGGTCCGGGACAAGCGTCCGCAAACGAGCAACCTGCTGCGGCCATGCCTTTGCCTTCAGGAACCGATCAGGCGCCCGGGCCCGCGCTTCATCCTGCGGCCTCGGTACAGGCCCGCAGACCGACGCCGCCGCCGGCGACAAGACCAAGTCCGCAAAACATGGCGCCCTCCCGCCCTGCCGGTCAAACGCCCGCCCGGCAACCGATCACGGACTCCGTATCAAAACCGCAACTGGCAAGTGCCCAGCCGTCAAGACAGGGACCATCGCGCCTTCAGCCGGCCGGACAAAGCTCCGGCCCGGGCGCCGGCCGCCTTTCGACACCGCAGCAGGGACAGTTTTCGCCCTCCCCACGAGGAAACCCCAGACCTCAGGAGCCGGCGCCCCGGGCACCTTCGGCGCGGGCAAGCGGAGCCCCGGACACTCCCGCAAGCCATGCCCCGTCGGCGCGACGGACATCCGGCAAAAACGAGAAACCACCGATTGAGGACCTTCAGGACAAGGTCGCAAATCTGGGAGCACGGCAAAAGAAAAAGCCTGCCGCCGAGCCGGCACCCCCCGGTCCGGAGAAAACTGCGGCGCCGGACAAAACGGCCCGGCAACAGCCGGCAGCTCCGGCGGTTGCTGCTGCAGCGCCCGCGGTATCCACAGGCGCACCGGAGAAACAAGCCGATCCGACCGCCAATCTTGCGGCGGATTTTGAGGACGCATTGCTGGGGCCGAACGAGTCAGATAAGACAGCAGCAAGTGAACTGAAAGTGGACGATCAGGATTTCGCGGGCGATCTGATGCGGACCTTGGAGCAACCGGCTCCGGTGCCGCAATCTACGCGACAGCGTGCCCAGAAACCGGCCGGTCCGGGCTCGATTCACCCGTTGCGACCGGAGGCACAACCGGAACAGAAAAGTTCAGCTTCGGCGGACGCAGCAAAAAATGGTGTTGAACCACCGAAGGCACCTGAGGCCACAGAGGCCCGAAAGGGGCCTGACGGGAAAACTGCGAACAAAGAAACCGATGCGGAAACATTTGACTCCATTGAAGAAGAAATGGCCAAGCTTCTTAATGAGATTGGCGGAAACTCGCGCTAATGCAGTTTAACAGGATCTGCCGGAAAAACTGGCGGATCCTGACAGTTCTTTGTTTGTTTTGCGTTCTTCTGGGTTTTGGCTTTCCCGCCAATGCTCAGGATGTTTCAATCGACTTTGGTGACGATGCCAGCCTGACCGAACGAGCGGTGCAGCTTATTGCGCTGCTGACCGTTTTGAGTCTGGCTCCCTCAATCCTCATCATGGTCACCTCATTCACCCGGATCGTCGTCGTTTTATCGCTGCTCCGGACCGCGATCGGCCTGCAGACCGCTCCGCCCAATATCGTTATGATCTCGCTGGCGCTTTTTTTGACCGGCTTCATCATGGCGCCGACTTTCGAGCAGGCCTATACCGCCGGCGTCGAACCGCTTCTGGAAGGCACGATCGAATTTGATGAGGCCTTTGAGCGGGCCGCAGTCCCCTTCCATGAATTCATGCGGAACAATGTGAGGGAGAAGGATCTGGGCCTGTTCCTGGAACTGTCGGGTCAGGAGGCACCGGAGACGCCGGAGGATGTCAGTCTGCGCATTCTTGTGCCTGCCTTTATGATCAGCGAACTGAGGCGGGCCTTCGAAATCGGTTTTCTGCTTTATCTGCCGTTTCTGATCATCGATCTGGTCATTGCGTCGGTCCTGATGTCGATGGGCATGATGATGCTGCCGCCCGTGGTCATCTCACTGCCGTTCAAGCTGATTTTCTTTGTTCTTGTCGACGGATGGAATCTGGTCGCGGGCAGCCTGGTGCGAAGTTTCACCGGGGCTTAGGGTATGGACCCTTCATTTCATGCAATTCTTGCCGGAGATCAGCCGTTGCTGTTTCCAGTCGGTGCGAGGGCCTGAGGCGGGGCCTCTCCCGGCTCCCTGGGCATGATGCCCGTCGAAAGGTAGTGCCGCCTATATTCATCCAGGAACGCCTGCATGGAGTCGATGTCGGCGATCTGCTGCGCGACACTGAGAAACTCCACACCGTGGGTTTCGATCGGACTGGTGACAATATCGAAGGCTGCCGCATTGGGACTGTCTGACATTTTTGGTCCGAACTTTGTCCGCAACCGCTCAAGAGCAAGCTCTTCCTCGGCAAGAGAATAGGATATCGCAGCCCGCAGCACATCGATGCGCTCCTGCTTGTCCAGTTCCATCTTGTCCGCCCACCGCATGCCGAGCATCGCTTCAAGGCCCTCGCCTGCTTCCCGCCACCGTTCGGCCTGCCAATAAGTGTTCGATCGCAGCCGATCGACGTCGGAGCCGCGCAAGTTTCTGACCAGTTGCAACGCCAGTTCCGGGCTGCCGGCGTCAGTCAGTGCCCGGGCCTCCACGATGCGTCGCTGCCGCTCAAGCGCGCGAGGCAGTTGCGCCTGGCGAGTCCGACTGAGCACGCGCAGCGCCAGATCCGGCTTCCCGTCCATCAGATAGACAATGGCCAGATCAGCAGCGATCTGGGCTTTCGCGGCGCCCCGCAAACGGTGCTCGACCTGATGTTCAAGCAGTTCTGCCGCCTGGTGCAGAAGATCGAGCGAAATCAGGCGGTCCGCCATCCGCCGAACCATCTCGTCGCCGCGTCGGCCGACCGGCGTCAGAATGCGATAGTCATAAAACAGGGCCAGCGCTTCGACCGGCGACAACTCGTCCGCCTTTCCTTCCAGGAACAGCGAAGCAAAGGTACTGTTCATCTCTTCCTGGATCAGCCGGGTCGTCTCCGCATCGGGATTGGCTTCCACCGCCGACTTCATCGCTTCAAATGCTTTGCGATAGTCTCCCTGATCGGTATTGACGTGGGCCAGAAAGCGCAATGCCCTCAGTTCGATCTCGTCGCCGCGCCAGGAGGTCGTCAGCCCCTCCAGTTCCT
Source organism: Stappiaceae bacterium (assembly GCA_965275915.1). Lineage (GTDB taxonomy): Bacteria > Pseudomonadota > Alphaproteobacteria > Rhizobiales > Stappiaceae > JBDWFY01. The sequence goes on along the minus strand of CBDHYI010000008.1, from coordinate 482,926 downwards.
TCGTCAGGTCCTCGGCATTGATTAATCCGTCCCGGTAGCGAATGCGCAATGCCCGATAGCGGGCCTCGGCCGCCCGCGGGCGGTCATCGCTTGCTGCAACGAAATCAAACACCGCCAAAGCTTCCTCCGACCGTCCCGAGGAATCCGCCAACTGCCCTCTCAAGAGGTCATACTTGCTGGCCTGAATGTCGCTGACCTCGGCCGGATCGATTTCCGACAGCAATTCGGTCGCCGTTCCGAAATCGTTGACCACAACCATAACCTTTGCCGCCGCAAGGTTGAATTCCGTCTGCAGATCGCGGGGATAGTTCCCGATAACGGCCCGGGCCCGTGGCAGCGACTGTCGCGCCTGCCGCCAGTCTCCGATATCAACTTCGGCAATCGTGCGCCAGACGGCTGCGTCAGCACTATCCTCCAGTTCGGAATCCAGCAGGTGCTTAAGCCCCTCCTGCGGACGTCCGGCGAGAACCTGAGACGCACCCATCATGATATTGTAGGTCGCATCCCCTATCACTTCCGGCGACTTTTCCGCCAGATTTCTGAGAACCGCTATCGCCTCGGCCGACATGCGATTTGCAAGATAGAAACGGGCAAGCGCGGTTCTCGCTCTTTTCCGCCCCTCCGGCGGCGCCATTGCAAGTTCCCGCATCAATTCGTCCAATTGGAGCCGATAGTCGAACTGGTCGCCGGTGAGGATTTCCGTCATTTCGACGAAATCCGGTGCGCTCGGATCGTAAATCCGCTCCTCGGGAGCGCCGATAGACGCGTTGTTTGAAAGCGCCAACCCGCCTTCCCGCTCAATGATGATGTCATCGCCCAGAGAGTAAATGCGCAAGTCATCCGTCAGCGGCGTAACCGCAATTCCCTGGGAAGACACAAAACTCCGGACTTCGGCGAACCGCTGCGGTTTCAGAAGTCCGCGAGCGGGCGCAAAACCGGTGACGACGACGATCTTATCGCCCACACGCCGATCGTCGATCTGATGAATGGCGCTGGCTTCACCGAAAGGAATGCGCAATACGGTGCTGCCGTCATTGCGAACGTTGCGGTCAATCGCCAGGGGTTTGGACGGCTCCAGGATCATATCTCCGATCGAGACGATCCATTTGCTGCCATCGGCCCCAAGGGTTGTCAGAACATTGGCGCTCAGATCGATGCGGATAAGTTGCCACGACCCGTAAGTCCGATGTTGCACATTGTCGGCCGTTTCTTTGAGTGCGGCCCGCATCGACCTCAGGTCAATGGGCGCATCGGTATCAAACACCAGCCACAGGGAGTTCGCCCGCTTGAAGACGGCGGCAGCGACCGGTGTCAGAAACGGGAATTCGACCCGGATCGTATCACCGATTTTTCGGGCGGCTGTCGGGACAAAACGTCTTGTGTCCTGCCCCTGACCGTCAGATGCCAATTCCGGGTTCAGCGGTTGGACGCCGGTTTTCGTTTTTTCGCGCTCCGGCGCCCGTGCAGAGAGTGTCGCATTGCCGACGGTTTCTCCCACCGGCTCCCCACTTGGCGCTTTGTTCGCATCATGCGGCGTCTTTGGCTTTGCAATGTCCGGCGCGACGGCACCGATGCGGATCGGGGGTTTGACCGATACCGGCTCGGGCATGACGGAAATCGCAGCGGGCGCGTCTGCAGGCGGTTTTTCGCGCGTTACTCTGCCCGGAGCGTCGATAACGCCGGTCCGTTTGGCGGACTTGGCGCCACCCAGAGCCCTGACAATCGTCTCCTGTTCGGGCGCGCGTTTTTTCTGCCCCGGCATGGACAAATCCATCACATAGGTATTGTCTTCCCTGAAAGCCCTGACATTCAAATTCGGTTGAATGCGCATCAGGAACTTCAGCCGGCCGTTTTCCTCATAAGCGGCGGCATCGTTCACGCCTTCAGGCAAACGCGCTTTGAAGTCGTCGAGGTTGAGCTCCACCGGATGGTTGAATGACAAGCGGACAACGTCTTCTTCGCGTGCAAACCGAGTATCGAATTCCACATTCCAGTCGAAAACCATGCGGGTAAACGTGGGATGACTGCCAACGCGGAGACTGACTTCCGGTCCTTCGAGATCCTCAAGCTGCGCCTGCTCAAAGGCCCTGGCTTTCCGCAGAGCCTCTTCGGCACGACGGGCAAGGGCGCGCACAACGTCGTCCGGCAAACTGGGAGGCATGCCCTGCCAGTTTGCCGGCAGAATATCGATAAAGAGCTTCTCACCCGCCTCCATCGTGTTCACCTTGACCTCCTTGGACAAGGCAAAGCGGATGGCCGTGCCGTCCGGATCATGCCGGGCAACAGTCAGGAAATTGGGAAGCGCGTTCGGCACCGCAGCCACACTCAGGCGAACCGGCGCCTCAAATGAAATTTTCAAAACGCCCGAGGAGACACGGGCATCATAGGCGGGCAGAAGATTCCTGTCTTTGAAGGTTATGACGACACGACCGTAACCTTGCTGCTCGCTGGCGGCCACATCAGCAACCAAGCCCGCCGCCCGGGCTACGCCGGGTCCGAAAAGAAAGACCAAAAGCAGCAGCAGACAAGAGCATACCGTCGAGCGACGTTGTATCGATCCAGCGCTCTTCAAAGCGTGGATAAACCGTCCAATTTTGCTCGAACCCGTCACCGTTGCCGCCGATCCGCACTTCCGGCATGGTCTGCCGTTCATCATACCTGAACAACAAACTATGCATCAACCATTTGAATCTGAAGAGGTTTTTGACGCTCAAAACTCAGATCGGAATAAAAGCCGCCTCAGATGCACTTATTCAAATCAGATAGTAAGTGCTCCGCCTTAACGGCTTGTTACGGCTACATATAAAATGCTCCGCAAACCTGTGCATCGATTTCGTCCCACGCAACCGTCTGTCGCAGAGGATCCACACCCTAGTTTCCCTGAATCTTAGGCAGCATGACGGATCCGTTGTTTTTCGGCTCCGCAAGATCGCCCGTTGTCAGGGCAACGGTCAGCCGCTGCGCGGCTTCGGGCGACATTTTCCCAAGAATTCCGGCCATTTTCCTGGGGTTCATCTGTTTCACGACCATCACCAGGATCGGCATGTCAAGGCGATCGAATATCCGTGCCGCCTCCTTGGCTTTCATCGTTTCATACATCTTGACGACACCGGCCAGGCGTTTGTCTTCGGCTTCGTCCTTTTCCTCAACAGCCGTACCGATGCTGTTTTTCAGTGTTTCAAGTTCGTTCATACGATCCTTGAGCCGTTTTTCCGTGGCGGAGAGCAGCTTTTCGCGCAACTGATACTGCGCTTCCCTTTCCGTTAACTCGGCGCGTCGATTGGCGAGGCTCTGAAGCACCCGCCGCTGCGACGGGGTCATGGACATGACATCTTCCTGCTCCGCGACCACAGCCTCTTCAGCCATCATTTCAGCGGGTACCGGCGTTGGCGAGGCACCATTTTCCGTACCGTTTTCAGCCACATCCCTTTTCATGGCCATATCATCGGATGCGGACGGCACCTCAGCGAGAATACTCTCACGCGCCTGACCCGATGCATCCGTATTCTGAGCGTCATTTTCAACCAATGTCTGTTGCGCGGCGGCAGAGGAGACAGCCTCGAACGACTGATTGCCGCCGTTCGTCAGGCTGATGGACTTCAAGGCCAGCAACCCGCCCGCAGCAAGCAAAACGATTGGAAGAAGACGCAGGTTCAAGCGGCCCACTCCGTCGTCCTGTTGCGCATTTCTCCAAGCCGCGCCGCCGCTTCAGCCGCTGCTTTGCTGAGATCGCGCGCGCTGTTGGCCTTCTGTGCAGCCGGCTCCACATATTCCGGTTCAGGCGTGTTTTCCCCGGCCGCGGCCTCCTCGACCTCGACAGGGTCCGGCTCGACCGGCTCTTTTTCGGCAACGGAACGGTTTGCCGCAGCCGCTTCGGCGATCTGGCTGATCCGATTGAGCACCACTTCTCCGGAATTGACCTGCCGGGCCAGATCCCGTGAAAATCTTTCCGCTTCGGCCAGTTTCGATGCCAGCGATTTATCCGCGTCACCGGCGGTGTTCTTCAAGGCAATAATCGCTCGTTCGGCAATTTCAGTGGCGGTGATCAGTTCGCCGATGGTGGCGCGCAGTGCCTCTTCATCGGACCGCAACCGCTGCAGACGCTTGTTCAGAACAACGCAGTAACATATTGTCAAAACAAGCAGAATGGCCACGACAATTTCGATCGTTACCCCCAAAGTCAACTCGCTCATGGTGTTTCCATCTCCTTCTGCATTGCTTTTTCAAACGCAGCCATCGTCATTTTTGGTTTGCGCAAATTCCGATTGATGTTGATCGAGATGTTCTCGTTCACCCGCCCCATGGTGCCTTCGGTGAGATGAATATCGCCGCATTTGATCGCAACAGAATCTTTCGGTCCGACATCGAACAGAAGCGTTTCGCCGATATCGAGGCTGAGAATCCGTCCCAAGGGCACCTCGGTTTCATAAAGCACCGCATCGATATCGACTTCGGCCGAGTGAATTTCGGTGGCAAGATGCCCTTCCCAGATGGGATCACGTCCGAACTTTTCGCCCATGAACATCTGCAGCAGGAGTTCCCGGATGGGCTCCAGCGTTGCATAGGGCACCATGATTTCGACCTTGCCGCCCCGATCCTCCATATCGATCCGGAGTTCGACGAGAATACAGGCGTTGGCAGGACGCGAAATGGCAGCGAAGCGCGGATTGGTTTCCAGGCGCTCCAGATGGAAATGAACAGGCGAAAGCGGCGCAAAAGCCTGTTCGGCATCCTGGAGGATGATCTCGACCATACGGCGAACAAGGTTGCTTTCGATGGTCGTGTAGGGACGCCCCTCCACACGCACCGCCGTGGTGCCCCGGCCGCCGCCCAGCAGCACATCGATGATCGAATAAATCAGGCTGGATTCGACGGTGACAAGCCCGAAATTGTCCCACTCCTCCGCCTTGAACACACCCAGAATGGCCGGCAGGGGAATGGAATTCAGATAGTCGCCAAAGCGAACCGACGTGATCGAATCCAGCGATACCTCGACATTGTCGGAGGTAAAGTTGCGCAAGGAGGTCGTCGTTAGCCGGACAAGCCGGTCAAAGACGATTTCCAGCATCGGTAACCGTTCATAGGACACCATCGCCGAGTTGATAAGAGCCCGGATACCGCTCTGGTCGCCGGATATCTGATCTTCGATGCTGAAGCCCAGGAGATTGTCGATCTCTTCCTGGTTCAGGACCCTGTCCGCGCCGCGGCTGGCATTTTCCAGTTCCGGTTCGCTGTCATCGATCATGGACGCCCATTGGGACGCCATGTCATCATCGGCAGCAACACCCTGCTCTTCTAGGGCAGCGCCCCAGGCGGCTGCCAGATCCTCACCGTCTTCCTCGCCGGCGCCCTGCTCCTCAAGCGCGGCGCCCCAGGCATCGGCCATATCCTCATCGGAGAGATCGTCTTCCTCGTCAGCCATATCTCACCTATTGAACCAGCAACTCTTTGAACAACACACCATCGACCTGAGCCGGAAAGACCGCCTGATTGATCCGGCGCAGCAACTCTTCTTTCAACCTGAACAGGCCGGCCGACCCCTCCAGATCGGATGGACGCAACTCGCGCAGATAAATCTGGAAGGCATCAAGCACCCTGGGCAGAACCGGTTCAATCAGTTCGATTGCCTTTTTGTCGGAGACTTCAAGCGAGACGCGCACTTTCAGGTAGGTCGCCTGTCCGCCTGTGGAGAGATTGACCAGTATCTCCGGGAGGTCGTAGAAAATCGCCTCTTTTGGCGGTGGACGGTTTTCTTCGATCGCCCGCTGTTCGAGTGCCTGCTCGCGTGGACTGCTTCCGGTAAAACCGAGAAAATAAATGCCGGCACCAAGGCCGACGGCCAGCAGGAGCACGCCCCCGCCAATCAACATAATCAGCTTTTTCTTCTTACCGGATGAAGACGCAGGCGCCTCATTCAGCTCCTCTGCATCCGGTGCATCGGCATCAGCGACCATTAAGCGGCTCCCCAACCATTTCGCCTTAGTTATTTCTAAAACGTTAATGGTTAATGAATGGTTTCCAATTCCTTAATTTCCCGGTCGGCAATTCTTTCCCACACGGTAATTTTTGTCTGCACAATTTTCCCGTTCCCGGTATTGAAGGAAATTTTTTAATCATATTTTTCAATGACTTAAAAACTGGCACGCTCCGTGCAACACGGTTAACGAGCGCCACGCCTGGGGAGGCATGGAGCGCTCGCTGGGGAGCACGAGGTTATTAACGATGGAAAATGCGGAGCTTGTTGGGCTGTCCCGTCAGATGACTTTGCGTCGTCAGATGGACATCGTCGCCAACAATATCGCCAATCTCAATACAACAGGATTCAAAGGCCAAAGCCTTCAATTCCAGGAATACATCATGCCGGTTGCGGAAGCGTCCGATTTCGGGTTCCGCGACCGCACCGTTTCCTATGTCCAGGACATCAATTCCCATTTCGACCTGACCGAAGGTGCCATCAGCCTGACGGAAAATCCGTTGGATGTCGCCATCCAGGGGAGCGGCTGGTTCGTCGTCGAGACAGAAAACGGCGAGCTCTATACCCGCGACGGCTCTTTCGAAATCGATGAGACCGGGAGGCTGACAACGAACGATGGACAAACGGTTCTGGGTGAACGCGGCCCCATCGTCTTCTCAGACACCGACGTGAACATCACAATTGCCCCGGACGGCACGATTTCAACGCAGAACGGTAACCGGGGCCGCCTGCGCATTGTCGAATTCGAAGACGACAACATCCTGCGCCACGTGGCCGGCAACCGGTTCACGGGTGACGACGCCCGCCCCGCTGCCGCTGCTGAAGTCGTTCAGGGCGCTCTGGAAAATTCGAATGTCAGCGGCGTTGAAGAAATGACCCGCATGATTGCCGTCACCCGCAGCTATACGTCCGTGGCGTCGATGATGAAGGAAAATCAGGACCTTCGTGAATCCGCAATCCGACAACTGGGCACGCTGAACAACTAACGCAGCACCGACGTCAAAGGAGACGCCACAATGAAAGCACTTCATATCGCTGCGACCGGCATGAAAGCGCAGGAACTGAACGTCGAAGTCATTTCGAACAACATCGCCAACATGCGAACGACCGGCTTCAAGCGGCAACGCGCAGATTTCCAGGACCTGCTCTATCAGGATCTGCGCCGGGTCGGCACCGAAACCTCGGATTCAGGCACGATTGTTCCGGTGGGTGTGCAGGTGGGCTCGGGTGTCAGAACCGCTTCGACGGCGCGCATCATGTCCCAGGGCAATGTCGAGCAGACGGAGAAGACATTGGATATCGCCATTCGCGGCGAAGGTTTTTTTCAGATCGAGCTTCCCGACGGGCGAACGGCGTTTACCCGGGATGGTTCCTTCGAACGGAGCCCGGATGGCGAACTGGTGACCGTTGACGGCTATACAGTCTCGCCGGGGATCAATATTCCCGACGGTGCCAAGGACATCACCATCAGCGCCAACGGTTCGGTGCAGGCGATCGTCGGCAACGACAACACCGCGACCGAACTTGGCCAGATCCGGCTCGCCCGGTTCACCAACAAAGCCGGTCTGGAAGCCATCGGCGACAACCTCCTGCTTGAAACGAACTCAAGCGGCGCACCTCAGGTCGGCAACCCGGGACAGGAAGGCTATGGCGATCTTCTCCAGAGCTATCTTGAAATGGCCAATGTCGATGCGGTTTCGGAAATTTCAGACCTGATCGCCGCTCAGCGGGCCTACGAGATGAACTCCAAAGTCATCCAGTCCGCCGATGAAATGTATGCAACCACCACGAACCTTCGCTAAGGGAGTCCGGTCCATGATCCGCCCCATCGTCCTTTCGCTGGTGGCCGCCGCACTCGCCTGCGGCACCGCCTTTGCGCAATCCGCTCCGGTCCTGCGGAAGCACATCAGCGTTCAAACCGATATTCTCACAATCGGCGACTTTTTCGACCATGCCGGCGCGGCGGCAGAAACACCTCTTTACCGGGCACCGGATCTTGGCAAAACCGGTCACGTCCCGTCCGAAGACATCATCGCGCGCGCCATGCAGGCCGGTTTGGAGATGCCCGCGCCGGTCAAGATGACGAACGTGGTTGTCCATCGTCAAAGCCTTGCCATCACCGCCAATCATCTTGAAGACCTCGTCGCTCTTCACCTGGCCGAAAGGATCGGCGTCACGGACTCGCGGAACCTCGAAATCCGCTTTCTCGCAAAACCGGAAACACAACACGCAGATCCGTCCAGCACGCAGCCATTCAGCATTTCTCATCTGGACTGGTCGGAACGGACCGGCCGGTTTTCAGCGCTTGTGAGCATTCAGACCGGCCTCAGGGAAAAAGTTCTGACCCTGAGCGGCGCTGCAAAAGAACTGATTGAGGTGCCGACTCTGGCGGGCGGCCTGAGGCGCGGCGAAATCCTGTCGAAATCAGATATCGTAATGACCAGGGTTGCCCGCAACGCTCTGACCGGCCGCGTCGTCCAGAACTTCGACGGCCTGATGGGCATGGCGGCGAAACGAACGCTGCGATCGGGCGGCATTTTACGGGAAACCGACTTTGAGCCACCCATTCTAGTCAGCCGCGGCGAAAAGGTCACCATTGTCTACAGGGTCAAGGGCATGCTGCTGACCGCGCAGGGCAAAGCCAGCTCGCCCGGTGCAAAAGACGATCTGATTACGGTCGTCAATCTCCAGTCCAACCGCAGCATCCAGGCCACCGTCGTTGCTGACGGCCAGGTTACCGTCAATCCGGTCATTCCGCTGATGGCACACTATTCGGAGGCGAACCAATGAGCCGTTCTGCAGTCACCCGTCTCATTCTGATCGCCTCAGCGGCAGGCCTTCTTGCAGGATGCGGCGCAGGGGACAGGCTGGCCAATGTCGGCAAAGCCCCCGCCCTGACCGCCATCCAGGATCCTACCACACAGCCGGGCTACCGGCCGGTACAAATGCCGATGCCGGATCCGGTCCCCGTCCACCGCAACTCCAATTCGCTCTGGGCAACAGGCACACGTGCTTTCTTCAAGGACCAGCGCGCCAGTAAGGTCGGTGACATTCTGACAGTCCAGGTTGTCATCACCGACAGCGCTGAAATCGATAACCAGACCGCCCGCAGCCGGACAAGCACGGAAACCGCCGGCGCCGGCGGTGCCGTCGGCAACGCACTGAACACGCTCATACTTCCCGCCAGCTCATCGGCAGATGTGCTGGGCACCGTTGACAGCAATTCCAACTATGCCGGTGCAGGGTCGGTCGACCGCGAGGAAACGCTGAGAACCACGGTCGCAGCCGTCGTCACGCAAGTGCTTCCAAACGGCAACATGGTGATTGAGGGCCGGCAGGAAGTTCGGGTCAATTTCGAAGTCCGCGAGCTGATCATTGCCGGTGTGATCCGGCCGGAGGACATTGCTTCCGACAACACCATTGACAGCTCGGTGATCGCCGAGGCCCGCCTGGCCTATGGCGGCCGGGGCCAGATCACGGATGTCCAGCAGCCGCGTTACGGCACGCAGGTCCTCGATATCTTCATGCCATTCTGACAAAGCTCACGGGATGACGCCTCTCCGGCGACCGTCCCGTGAACCACCCTTCCCCAAGGCCGCTTCGCACGCTCCCCGGCCAGGAGCGGCCTTCAAGCGGGCGCGATGGTTTGCTCCCCGGCACATCGCGCCCGTCTTTTACTCAAACTGTGACCTTAAAAAAAGGGAGCCGAAGCATACGCTCCGGCCCCAAATAAAAAAGCCGCGCAACTGGCGCGGATTTGTTTGATTTCAATCGTCCCGATAAACTTTTTCCCGTCTTTCGTGACGCTCCTGCGCTTCGATGGACAGGGTCGCGATTGGTCGGGCATCCAGCCTTTGAACCGATATCGGCTCTCCCGTTTCCTCGCAATAGCCGTATGTCCCATCCTCGATCCGTAACAGAGCCTCATCGATCTTTGCGATGAGTTTACGCTGTCTGTCCCGGGCCCTGAGTTCGATAGAACGATCCGCCTCGGAACTTGCCCGGTCGGCCAGATCCGGATGATTACGGCTCTGCTCTTGTAAGTTCGAGAGAGTTTCCCGGCTTTCCCGATAGATATCTTCTTTCCATGCAAGAAGTTTCAGGCGAAAATACTCGCGCTGCTTCTCGTTCATGAATGGTTCTTTTTCAGAAGGACGATATTTGTCTTCAATGTCGACCGCCATATATTACTCCGACAACCTTCCAACTTAGATTGCGCGGAATATAACGATGGCGGTGCCGAGGGACAACGGCGCGATCGCAAAATTTTTCAATTCGTGATCGCCGCCTCTCATGAGGGGGAAATTTTTGCACCGACAGTGTTGAGATTTCCGGAAAAATGATCGTTTTGTCAGTCAGTTAAAGAAACCTGTGACCTTTAGTCAACGAAGCGTCCGAGCTTCGCCAATTCGACTTTTGCCCTCAATTCAATCTCGCCCATGACCTGATCGAGATCCGAATCACCGCTTTCGTCCCGGTTTTTCAGCAGGCCGAGAATTGTCTCAAGACGGTCGATCGGAACCTTGCCCGCAAGCAAATCTATCTTGAGCTTTTCCAGCCCGTCGAGAATCTCATGGCCAAGCTGTGCGGTCTTTTTTCGCTCGGACAACGGATCCTCCACCGCCTGCAATGCCAGAAGGGCGTCCAGTCCCTGCGGCGCAATCGTCGAACCGGCAGACTGGCTTTCGGCACTTTTGGGCGTTTCGGTTTCAATCTGAAATCCTGCGCCATCGCCCTTTGACTTACGCGCCGCCCCTTTGCCTTGCGTTGATGAGACGGGCCCGGGCCCTTGAATCCGCATGCCGCAAACCTTTTCGCCGTGATCGGGAAAACCTTGCCGTTATGGTAGATGATTTGGCTGCAGGAAGGCAAAAATTTCCCACCCTTGGTTTGGCACGGATGTTGGAAAACCGACTTTCTTCAATAAAATCAGATCTCTAAATAAAGTTTCCGAACAGTTAAATTCTGGCACGGCCTTCGCATACCTGTTGTCAGTTATCGTTCGCATTCGGGCAAAACTGACAATGAAGCCGTCTTTGATAGTCAGACTGACTAGTTTCCTCACCCTGGCACTGTTGACAGTTGCTTCGGCTTCCGCCGCATCGCGGATCAAGGATATCGCGGATTTTGAAGGCATCCGTGACAACCAATTGATCGGCTACGGACTGGTTGTCGGTCTTCAGGGCACAGGTGACACGCTGCAGAACGCACCGTTCACCCGGCAAAGTCTGCAGGCCATGCTGGAGCGGCTTGGGGTCAACACCCGCAATGTCGATCTGAATACCGAGAATGTGGCCGCTGTCATGGTGACCGCCAATCTGAAGCCCTTCGCCACCCAGGGAACCCGGATCGATGTCAATGTCAGCGCGCTTGGCGATGCGGACAGCCTGCAGGGCGGCACGCTGCTTGTGACCCCGCTTCTGGGTGCCGATGGCGAAGTTTACGCCATTGCGCAGGGGCCGGTGGCGATCGGCGGCTTTTCCGCGGGCGGCGATGCTGCCTCCGTGGTTCGCGGAGTGCCTACGTCCGGACGGATCGCCAATGGCGCGCTGGTCGAACGGGAACTGGATTTTCAGCTGGCCTCCCTGACGTCTCTGCGCATTTCCTTGCGCAACCCGGATCTCACGACAGCCCGGCGCATTGCCCTGGCCGTTAACGAACTGATCGGCCTGCCGACGGCAGAACCGACCGACCCCTCGACCGTGAAGCTGGTTCTGTCGCGCGACTTTGACGGCAACATTGTCGATCTTCTGACCGATATCGAACAGTTGCTGATCGAGCCGGATCTGCCGGCCCGGGTCGTGATCGACGAGAATTCCGGCATTATTGTCATGGGCCAGAACGTGCGCGTTTCAACCGTCGCCGTCGCGCAGGGCAATCTGACGGTGACAATCGCCGAAAGCCCGGAAGTCAGCCAGCCGCTTCCGTTTGCAAACGGTCAGACCGTTGTCGTTCCCAGGACCGATATCAGCGTGACCGACGAGAGCGACCACAAGCTGGCGGTCGTGCGCGAGAGCGTGACGCTGCAGGAACTGGTGGACGGCCTGAATGCACTTGGCATCGGCCCGCGCGATCTCATCTCCATCCTGCAGGCCATCAAAGCCGCGGGTGCCCTGCAGGCCGAAATCGAGGTGATGTGATGGATGCCGCTTCCAGCCTCCTCCAGGCTCAGTCAGGCTACAGTCAGGCGCGCCTTGAGCAAACCAGAGCGGGTCTGAGCGCAGACACGCTTCAGACGATCGACGCCAAAGCCCGGGAATTTGAGGCCGTTTTTCTGCAGGAAATGTTCAGCTCCATGTTCACCGGTCTTGAGGAAGGCGGGACATATGGCAGCGGTCCGGGTGCTGACACATGGAAATCCATGCTGGTTGAACAATACGCCAAAGGCGTCAGCGACGCCGGCGGCATCGGTATTGCCGCCGCCGTCAAAAGAGAACTGATCGCCCTTCAGGAAGGAGCAATGCAATGACCGAACCGGCGCTGGCACCGAAAGAGCAGGACCGCCTGAACACCCCCGAAGCGGCGGAAGATCTTCTGGTCCGCCTCGACCGGTCGATGGACGGGCTGCTTGACATCCTAGAAGAAGAAACCGGGTTGCTCAGAAACGGAAAACTGCGCCTTGCCGGCTCGCTGCAACCGAAGAAAACGGAAGCCGCCGAGGAATATACCGAACTGATGCATCTGGTGAAAGCCAATCTGGTTGCCATCGGCAATCTCGCACCTGCCCGAACGGCCCGTGTCAGGGACAAGCATGCCCTGTTCCGCGATGTCCTGAGGATCAACCTCTCCGCACTGGCCATCGCGCGCGAAGTTTCGGAGGACATTGTCCGCACCGTTGCCAAAACAGCGGGTGCCACACAAGGACCCGTCACCTATCGGCCCGGTGCCGCTGAAACGTCGGCGGGCGGCTCATTGCACGGTATTTCATTGAACCAGACCCTGTAATTTCCTGTGAATTAGGTATCGGCAAAGCGATATCCGGCTTATTTTTCAGACAAAAGACACTTTGCATATCCAAATAGCCAAAAAAACTTCCGGCAGCAAAAGTCGCAGGAATCTGCGGCTTTTAGTCCTATTTCGAATCGATACCGGCAAAGATGCCTAAAAGTTTAACGATTTTCTAAACGGTGCCTTCAAATCTCTTCTGTTACAGTCGGGCTCGATAGATTCCGCAATCCCGCGGAGTTTACGGAGAAAGACCATGGAAACAAGTGCTGTCAAACAGCCCGTTTCTGTGGCGAGCGTTCCGGAAACGCGGGCTCCGGTAGCGCCGGAGTCAGCAGCAAAAACGGAACTGCCCGCTTCTGAAACGGTGCAACCAAGCGAAAACGCACAAGGTGCCGGGCAACCGGACAGCCGCAAGCCGGCAGACGTGCCGCGCCGCAATGAAAACCTTGTCGAGGTGATGGAACGGGATTCCGAAACCAACACCACCATCTACCGTACCGTGGACGCCAAGACGGGGATCGTCAAAGAACAGATGCCCTCTGAAACGATCCTGAAACTGAGAGCCTATGCCCGCGCCGTCAACGGCATGGACGCGTCAAACTACAGCAGCGTCAGGCGCACTGTCTGACGCGCTACACGCTGAAAATCGAATGGCATCTTGACGGCATTATTTTATGACAATTGCATGTCATAGTAACGGCCGATGGGCTGTTGTGCGCAGCCGGTCGTAAACTGTATTTGTTGAGAGCCGCATTGCCATGGGTATGTCGATGACAGATTTCATCCCGCGGAACTGACTCAACTTATCGTTCTCGTAATTTAATAAAAAAATTTTCCAAATAATCGATCTCGTTTCCATAAATACAACTTCATAAAATCGAATAATGAATTCAAAAATCTCTTCGTTTAATATTTTCTTATACGGAGACATTAGTTAACCTTTGGTAATGCAACAACCATAGGTAATTTTTACAAATCGATTTAGTCGTTTTTCCGGTTATCGTGTTCGTTAAAGTTGTGATTCTTCAAAATCATACTTTACCGATTTCAACTGGAGAACGCCGATCATGTCATCATCAGGCCAGAACAATTCCCCTGTTATTACGTCGATTGTTTCGGTTTTGGATCCGGACAAGGTGACGTCGACCAATATTCCCCTTAATTCCGGTATAGCCAATTTTGGATATACAACTGCAATTAACAATTCCGGAATATTGGCTGTCAGTGCGTACTATGATGGTACAGGGAACATCCGGCCCGGTGCTGTCCATGTGCACACGCCCAACAGCTCGGGCGGCTACGATGTCGTTGAGTTGACGGCATCCGATGGTGAACACAACGATTATCTGGGACTGTCCGTCGCGATAAACGACAATGGCGTGGTCGTTGCGAGCGCTTATGGTGATGATGACAACGGCAATGCAGCTGGTGCAATCTATGTTTTCACACCCGACGGCATCGGCGGTTACGCCGAAGTCAAACTGACTGCATCGGATGCTGCAGCGCTCGATTTCCTGGGCCGGGGAGAATACACCGTCTCGGTGAATAATGCCGGTGTCGTTGTTGCAGGCGCTTACGGTGATGACGACAAAGGATCGGAATCGGGCTCCATCTATGTTTTCACTCCAGATGGTTCCGGAGGCTATAACGAAGTCAAACTGACTGCGTCGGACGGTGCTGCCGGGGATCAATTCGGTCAGACCCTTGTTGTGAACGATGCCGGAATTATTGCCGTCGGTACTTATAATGATGGCGACAACGGTGCGGATTCCGGATCGGTCTATGTCTACACGCCCAATGGCACAGGGGGGTACACCGAAGTCAAGCTGACCGCTTCAGACGGAGCCGCCGGAGATCAATTCGGGCGATCAGTTGCCATCAATGAATCCGGCATCATGATCGCAGGGTCTCCTTTCGATGATGATGGCGGCAGTAATTCCGGATCTTTATATGTTTACACACCGGATGGCATCGGCGGTTACAGCGAAGTCAAACTGACAGCCTCAGACGCGGTAGCCAGTGACTTTCTAGGATATTCGGTAGCCATGAATGAGGCGGGCGTCGTGGTTGCCGGCGCATTGGGCAATGATGACAATGGCTCCTATGCCGGAGCTGCCTATGTCTTTCGTCCTGATGGCGCAGGTGGTTATACCGAGACCAAACTTCTTGCTCCGGATGGGGAAGCCGGAGACAATTTCGGCCGGTCGGTATCGATTAACGATGCAGGTGTTGTTCTGGTTGGCGCCTATCATGACGATGATCACGGTTTGAACAGCGGAGCTGTCTACACCTTTACGCCCGATGCGCTTGGCAACTATGTGCCGACAGGTGATCTCAATCTTTGGGAAACAACCACCACGGCAAATATTACCGGTTCGCTTGATGTCACCTTCAGCGATCAGGATGTGAACGATACCGGCTATACGGCATCGGTAACCGCCGTCAGCAAGAGCGGCACGACCGGCGGCCTGTCCGGCGTGACGGATGCAGCGCTGCTCAATCTCATCTCCATCACGGATATCGTGAAAGCCGCCGGCAGCAGCACCGGTTCGCTGAAAGTGAACTTTGCTGCAAACTCCACACTGTTCGACTATCTGGCGACAGAGGAAACGGTCACACTGACCTACACCCTCGCCGTCAACGATCCAAATAGCGGAACCGCCAGCCAGACATTCAACGTCACTATTGTTGGAACAAATGATGCGCCGGTTGCACTGGCAGTCACTGGAACAGCGAACGAAGATGGGCCGGTTGTTACTATCACCGCGAACTATTCAGACATCGATGTATCCGACACACATACGATTACTGTCGATACCACCGCCACCGTCGGTTCGGTGACCAACAACACCAACGGCACCTTCAGCTATTCGGCCGATGAACAGTTCGAATATCTGGCTGCCGGAGAAACCGCGACCGACACCTTCACATACACAGTCAGCGACGGAAACGGCGGTACGGCCACCGAGACGGTGACTGTGACCATTACCGGCCAGAACGATGCACCGGTTGCCCTGGCCGTGGCGGCGGCTGCCAACGAGGACGGCCCGGCAATCACGGTCTCGGCCAGCATCACCGATGCGGATACGTCCGACACGCACACCTATACGGTTGATACCACCGGCACCATTGGCTCCGTCACCAACAACAATGACGGCACGTTCAGCTACTCGGCCAACGGTCAGTTCGAATATCTGGCTGCCGGAGAAACCGCGACCGATACCTTCACCTACACAGTGAGTGACGGAAACGGCGGCACGGCCACCGAGACGGTGACCGTCACCATCACCGGCCAGAACGATGCGCCGGTTGCCCTCGCTGTGACAGCGGCTGCCAACGAAAACGGCCCGGCAATCACGGTCTCGGCCAGTATCACCGATGCAGACACATCCGACACGCATACCTATACGGTGAACACCACCGGTACCACCGGCTCGGTGACCAACAACAACAACGGCACCTTCAGCTACTCGACCAACGGTCAGTTCGACTATCTGGCTGCCGGAGAAACCGCGACCGACACCTTCACATACACCGTCAGCGACGGAAACGGCGGCACGGCCACCGAGACGGTGACCATTACTATCGCCGGGGAAAACAGAGCACCATTGATTACGTCGATTGTTTCGGTTTTGGATCCGGACAAGGTGACGTCGACCAATATTCCCCTTAATTCCGGTATAGCCAATTTTGGATATACAACTGCAATTAACAATTCCGGGATATTGGCTGTCAGTGCGTACTATGATGGTACAGGGAACATCCGGCCCGGTGCTGTCCATGTGCACACGCCCAACAACTCAGGCGGCTACGATGTCGTTGAGTTGACGGCATCCGATGGTGAACACAACGATTATCTGGGACTGTCCGTCGCGATAAACGACAATGGCGTGGTCGTTGCAAGTGCTTATGGTGATGATGACAACGGCAATGCAGCCGGTGCAATCTATGTTTTCACACCCGACGGCATCGGCGGTTACGCCGAAGTCAAACTGACTGCATCGGATGCTGCAGCGCTCGATTTCCTGGGCCGGGGAGAATACACCGTCTCGGTGAATAATGCCGGTGTCGTTGTTGCAGGCGCTTACGGTGATGACGACAAAGGATCGGAATCGGGCTCCATCTATGTTTTCACTCCAGATGGTTCCGGAGGCTATAACGAAGTCAAACTGACTGCGTCGGACGGTGCTGCCGGGGATCAATTCGGTCAGACCCTTGTTGTG
The DNA here is from genome assembly GCA_965275915.1 of Stappiaceae bacterium. Taxonomy (GTDB): domain Bacteria; phylum Pseudomonadota; class Alphaproteobacteria; order Rhizobiales; family Stappiaceae; genus JBDWFY01. The sequence continues at coordinate 465,781 of CBDHYI010000008.1, read as the reverse complement.
AACGATGCCGGAATTATTGCCGTCGGTACTTATAATGATGGCGACAACGGTGCGGATTCCGGATCGGTCTATGTCTACACGCCCAATGGCACAGGGGGGTACACCGAAGTCAAGCTGACCGCTTCAGACGGAGCCGCCGGAGATCAATTCGGGCGATCAGTTGCCATCAATGAATCCGGCATCATGATCGCAGGGTCTCCTTTCGATGATGATGGCGGCAGTAATTCCGGATCTTTATATGTTTACACACCGGATGGCATCGGCGGTTACAGCGAAGTCAAACTGACAGCCTCAGACGCGGTAGCCAGTGACTTTCTAGGATATTCGGTAGCCATGAATGAGGCGGGCGTCGTGGTTGCCGGCGCATTGGGCAATGACGACAACGGTGCAAATGCAGGCGCGATATATATCTATCGCCCGGATGGTTCAGGTGGCTACACCGAGACCAAACTTCATGCTCCGGATGGGGAAGCCGGAGACAATTTCGGCCGGTCGGTATCGATTAACGATGCAGGTGTTGTTCTGGTTGGCGCCTATCATGACGATGATCACGGTTTGAACAGCGGAGCTGTCTACACCTTTACGCCCGATGCGCTTGGCAACTATGTGCCGACAGGTGATCTCAATCTTTGGGAAACAACCACCACGGCAAATATTACCGGTTCGCTTGATGTCACCTTCAGCGATCAGGATGTGAACGATACCGGCTATACGGCATCGGTAACCGCCGTCAGCAAGAGCGGCACGACCGGCGGCCTGTCCGGCGTGACGGATGCAGCGCTGCTCAATCTCATCTCCATCACGGATATCGTGAAAGCCGCCGGCAGCAGCACCGGTTCGCTGAAAGTGAACTTTGCTGCAAACTCCACACTGTTCGACTATCTGGCGACAGAGGAAACGGTCACACTGACCTACACCCTCGCCGTCAACGATCCAAATAGCGGAACCGCCAGCCAGACATTCAACGTCACTATTGTTGGAACAAATGATGCGCCGGTTGCACTGGCGGTCACTGGAACAGCCATCGACAATGGACCCGCCATCATTTTGTCTGCCGCCCGTGCTGATCCGGACACTTCCGATACGCACACATTCGCTGTCGACACAGCTAATACCAAAGGGACAGTGATCAACAACAATGACGGCACCTTCAGCTATTCGGCCGATGAACAGTTCGTGTTTCTGGCGGCAGGCGAAACAGCAACCGACACGTTCACCTATACCATCAGTGACGGAAACGGCGGTACGGCCACCGAAACGGTGACAATTACAGTCCAAGGAGTGCTGGGTAACGGTGTTATCGACGGAACCGTTGGTGCCGATACCCTGACCAGCACCAATGAAGATGAAATCCTTACCGGATTTGCGGACAATGATACGTTCCAGTTCAAAGGCAATGATTTCGGGCAGGATACCATCGCTGATTTCGAAGCCGGGCAAACCACCGATGATGTGATTGAATTTGACAGCACAACCTTCGCAAATTTCGCAGAGGTGCTAGCTGCGGCTGCGGACGATGGGACCCATACGACGCTGACTGTCGATACAAATAATTCAGTCACGTTGAAGAATGTTCAGGTCGCGGACCTTCATGCCGACGATTTCCGCTTTGTTTAGAGCGTCGGAGACGTGCGCGGAGCGTATCGGGCCGGGCAGGCGGTCAAGTGCTTCGATACACGTTGTCGCGCACTTCAACCGGCGCAGACTACAAGCAGTGTGAGAAGTCCCGGCAGGGTGTGGACTCATAAATGTGCTTGAAATGGCGGATCAAACGGCAAAAAGCTGGAAGGAAGGGTGTGAAAAGCGGGCTATAGCGTATCCCTGTCGCAAAGGTCGGATGACCTTTGCGACAGGGATACGCGCTAAACAAAGGTCTGGAGCATTTCACGTGATCCAAAGATTGCGAGAATTGCCCCGGTCGGCACATTCAGAATTGACATCAGGGCGCACTCACGTTTTTTCGCTACAGACAAGTGAGTGCCGAGTTATGGCCCCTGATTTCGGTGTCAGAGCGGGTTTCACAGCATCAAATTCTCTCGTCAAACTCTCTCGTCGGGTTTTTCGCAAACATCCCTCCCCTGAAACGAACGAAAACAATCCGGCTCAACACCTCATTTCCGTCGGCAGCACTTTTGCTTCACTCAATTGAAACCCTCTATTAACCATCAATATTTTCAGAGGGTTAAGGTTAACTTGCATTCACCATGTTTCTTTAGATCTCCTTGAGGCGCGGTTGAGAGGGTGTTGGCGCTGTCCGGGAAGGGCAGTCCGTCCAGGATGGGCGGCGCGTATCCTTAGAATTAGGAAACAAGTCAATGGCTAATATTACACTCTCCAGTGCGGTCCGCACGAACCTTATCGCTCTCCAGTCCACGACACAGCTGTTGGGCGACGTTCAGGAAAAACTTTCAACAGGTAAGAAAGTGAATTCCGCACTGGACGATCCGAATGCATTCTTCACGGCTGCCGCGCTGGAGAGCCGGGCTTCGGATCTCACCAACATCCAGGATGACCTTGGTCAGGCCGTTTCGACCATTCAGGCTGCCGACGACGGCATTACTGCCATCACCGAGCTTGTCGACACCGCCAAAGCGAAAGCGAACCAGGCCCTTCAGACCACTGATCCGAACGAACGGTCTGCCTTTGCTAAGGAATATAACGAACTGCTGACGCAGATCGAAGATATTGCCAAGGATGCCGGCTACAAGGGCAAAAACCTGCTGGGCGGTACCAACAACGACCTCGATGTTGCCTTCAACGAAAATGGTACTTCGAGCCTCGATATTGCATCGGTCGACTATACGGACGTTGCTAATCTCGGTCTTGCATCACTGACAGAAGGTGCAACAGCTACTTATACAGCAACAGATGTTGACGGTACAGGTACCGCAACTAACAGTACCGTACTGGCCAGTCTGACAAACTTCACTGCCGGTGGCACTCTTGATGTTGCGGTTGGCGGTGACACCAAAACCCTGACACTGACCGCAGACACGACAGTTCAGGACTTCCGGGATTTCCTCGGCGAAATTGACGGCGTTACAACGTCCCTTTCCGGCGGCAATCTGGATATCACAACCGGTCAGGATATCACTATCACTTATGGAGCAGTAGCAGCTGAAACGGGAGCTCCACTGGTTTCCGGCGGCGCTATTGATGCCACAGAAAGTGGTTTCCAGAATGATGCGGACATCGAATCTGTCCTTACGGCACTGGACGGCGCCAAAGACGCTTTGCGAGCTCAGGCGTCTACTTACGGTACCAATCTTTCGATCGTTGAAAACCGTCAGGACTTCACCAAGAGCCTGATCAACACGCTTGAAGAAGGTGCCGGCAAGCTGACGCTGGCTGACACGAACGAGCAAGGTGCCAACCTGTTGGCTCTGCAGACCCAGCAGACACTGGCTTCCAACTCGTTGTCTCTGGCCACGCAGTCCAACCAGAATGTGTTGCGTCTGTTCTAATTCAGACAAAAAAGCACTCGATCAAGGGCGGGATTTTTTCCCGCCCTTTTTTATTGACATTTGCAAAAACTGTCGGAAAACCAACAACAAATCACCCTCCCCTATTTTGCCGCCAGAGAAAATTTTCAAGTAATCGCAGTGTGTTAACCAAGTATTAGGGTTAACAGTTTCTAATCATCCCGGCACTCAGGAAGAGTTGCGCGTTCTGTTCCTAGAATAGGGATGTAAAAAAAATGGCTGAGATTAATCTCTCCGCTGCCGTACGGCAGAACCTACTTTCTTTGCAAAATACTGCCGACCTGATGTCTGGGGTGCAAAACAAACTTGCGACCGGATTGAAAGTCAATTCCGCGCTTGACAACCCAAGCTCATTCTTCACGGCATCCGGTCTTTCGTCACGGGCCCGCGATCTGTCCACCCTGCTCGACGATATGGGCCAGGGCGTTCAGACCCTGACCGCTGCCGATGACGGCCTGAAGTCCGTCACAGACCTGGTTGAATCCGCAAAAGCCAAAGCCAACCAGGCGCTGCAGACCTCAAGCCAATTCGAGCGCAAGCGGTTTACCGAACAGTATAACGACCTGCTTGAGCAGATCGAAGATGTCGCCCGCGACGCCTCCTACAAGGGCAAGAACCTGCTGGGCGGCAAGGGGAACGATCTGACGATTATCTTCAACGAGGAAAACACCTCAAGCCTGACGGTCAAGTCGGTTGATTTCACGGACACGACCCTGGAAGACGGCCTGAACCTGGCTGATTTGGCTGAGGGTAAGGGGAGTTCGTCAACTGCCAGCTTCGAAAGCGGTACAGGCTTTTTGACCCTGACGGACGGCACAAATCCGCTCAGCATCAATGACTCCCTCACCGAAGCAGTCGGTCTTGCAGATGACGACACGATTACTATCGGGGGCACCACGTACGCAATCGATGCGAACGGCGATGGCCTTCAATCGGATGGAATAACCGCTATTCCGCCCGGAACAGGCATTACAACGGTTCAGGATCTGATTGACGCCTTTGAGTCCAACACTGGTGTCAATGCATCATACAATGAAGAAACCGGTCGCTTCGATGTAGCCACAAATGCCGATCTGACCGTAACCGCCAGCGTTGGCGTCACACTCAGTCTCGCGGATCTTACAGGTGACCCGGGAGAAATCGGAGACGTACAAGGTGTGGCCGCAACCGATCTCCTGACAGACACCGGCAAGTTCGAAATCGGAGACACGATTGATATCTCCGACGGCAATGATTTCGAATTGACGTCCATCGAAGTGACAGACGAAACCACTGTCCAGGATCTGCTCGATAAATTGAACGACCAGAAGGGTGTCGAGGCAACGCTGTCATCCAACGGCACATTGACGGTCACCAGTGAAGTTGATTTGGCGATCAATTCCAACAACACGGATGAATATTCAAACGGAAATATTCTAACTGTTGCCGCCGCCGAAGATTCCGACTTTTCGTCGGACAAGAAGATCAACGATGTGATCGGCCGTCTGAACCAGGCGTTGGAAGAGCTTCGCTCACAGGCGTCCGAATTCGGCACGAACCTCTCCACTGTTGAGATCCGTCAGGACTTCACCAAGAACCTGATCAACACGCTTGAAACAGGTGCGGGCGAACTGACCCTGGCCGATACGAACCTTGAGGGTGCCAACCTGCTGGCGCTTCAGACACGGCAGCAGTTGTCTTCGACATCGCTGTCCTTCGCATCGCAGGCCGATCAGAACGTGCTTAATCTTTTCTAGGGCAATTCCCGCGGTTACTGACTCGCGTGAAATGCTCCTGCTCTTTGTCTTTCGTGTATCCTTATTGCAAAAGTGCTCCAACTTTTCCCGGATACGCGCCAAAGATGAGAATCAGAACCGAAACACAATCAAACGGCGGGGCCCTCCCCGCCGTTTTCATTTGGTCCGCATATCTTTCTCAAAAAATTTTTCGCCGCTGTTTTTTCTGGTTTTACCGGCTGTTTTCTCCGGTTCTCTCCACCGCCGATAGAAAAGTCTTAAGATCATCGAGAAGGTTTTAACCATCTGTTAGGGTTAACAGTTTTTAATTCATCCCAGCGCTCAGGAAGAGCGGACTGTTACGATTCCTAGGATGGGATTACAAAATAATGGATATTCATCTTTCTGCCGCCGTGCGGCAGAACCTGCTCTCCTTGCAAAATACTGCCGACCTGATGTCGGGTGTGCAAAACAAACTTGCAACCGGATTGAAAGTCAATTCCGCGCTTGACAACCCAAGTTCGTTCTTCACCGCCTCCGGTCTTTCGGCACGGGCCGGCGATCTGTCCAGCCTGCTCGACGACATGGGCCAAGGCGTACAGACCCTGACCGCCGCCGATGACGGCCTGAAGTCCGTCACAGACCTGGTTGAAGCGGCCAAAGCGAAAGCCAACCAGGCCCTGCAGACCTCGAGCCAATTCGAACGCAAGCGGTTTACCGAGCAGTATAACGACCTGCTTGAGCAGATCGAAGATGTCGCCCGCGACGCCTCCTATAAGGGCAAGAACCTTCTGGGCGGCAAGGGCAACGATCTGTCGATCATCTTCAACGAGGAAAACACCTCAAGCCTGGAAGTCAAGTCCATCGACTATACGGACACAACACTGGAAGACGGGCTGAACCTGGCTGACCTTGCGGAGGGCAAGGGGAACTCATCCACCGCCAGCTTCGAACGCGGCGTCGGATATGTGACACTCACCGACGGCACCAACCCGCTCAGCATCAATGACGCGCTGACGGAATCAAGCCAGATTGCCGATGATGACGACATAACCATTGCCGGAACAGCTTATATCGTTGACGCAAACGGCGATGGCCTTCAATCGGATGGAATAACCGCTATTCCGCCCGGAACAGGCATTACAACGGTTCAGGATCTGATCGACGCGTTCGAATCCAACACCGGCGTGAATGCATCATACGATGAAGAAACCGGAAGATTCGACGTTTCAACCGACGCAGACCTGACGGTGACCCAGACCACCGGCACGCTCACGCTGACCGACCTTACCGGCGATCCCGGAGAAATCGGCGACGTACAGGGCGTTGCCGCGACCGATCTTCTCACTGACCTGGGCAAATTCGAAATCGGCGACACGATCTCCATCTCGGACGGCAACAATTTCGAGCTGACGTCGATTGAGGTGACGGATGAGACCACCTTTCAGGATCTGCTTGATAAACTGAATGACCTGAAAGGCGTTGAGGCAACCCTGTCGTCCAACGGAACCCTGACAGTGACCAGTGAGGTTGACCTGAATATCAGGTCCAACAACACGGCTGAGTTCTCGACCGGCGGCATTCTTTCGGTTGCAGCAGAAGACTCTGATTTCGCAACGGACAAGAAGATCAACGATGTGATCGGCCGTCTGAACCAGGCTCTCGAAGAGCTCCGTTCCCAAGCGTCCGAATTCGGTACCAACCTGTCCACGGTCGAGATCCGCCAGGACTTCACCAAGAACCTGATCAACACGCTTGAAACAGGTGCGGGCGAACTGACGCTGGCCGATACGAACCTGGAAGGCGCCAACCTGCTGGCGCTTCAGACACGGCAGCAGTTGTCTTCGACATCGCTGTCCTTCGCATCGCAGGCCGATCAGAACGTGCTCAATCTTTTCTAGAGTAAGAAAAAGAATCAGTTCACGAAAATGAGAGCGGCGGGATCCTTCCCGCCGTTTTTCATTTGAATTCGCAGATATTTTTCAATTTTTTTTCAGCCCGTCCGGCTCGCATTCAGGCTGCACTTATTGCCGCCCTGCCGTTCAGAAACCGCGCTTAATAGTTGCATTTATGAACTCATACAATCTTTTTTCACGGAAATGGAAGACTGAAACGGGCGTCAGGCGGCCATTTTTGCCCAGCGGAAATTCTTACCGGCCGTTAAGATAGATTGGTAAAGCTTTAACCGCGCGCACGGATGTTAACTTTTCATTAGTATTTAGCCAAGAGAGTCGCCAATACATTAGTGACAGAACACCGAGTCGATTGGACGGGTGACCTATGAGCGACATTATCTTATCCAATGCAGTGCGCGAAAACCTGCTTTCGCTGCAGAACACATCCAACCTTATGTCGAAGGTGCAGAATCGCCTGGCGACAGGACTGGATGTCAACTCCGCTCTGGATGATCCGAACGCCTACTTCACGGCCGCGGCCCTCAACAACCGGGCTGCCGACCTGAACCGGCTGCTCGACGATATGGGACAGGGTGTCCAGACCCTGAAGGCCGCAGACGACGGATTGACGTCCATTACCGATCTGGTTGACTCTGCCAAGGCGCTCGCCAGCCAGGCGCTTCAGACGGACAGCCAATATGAGCGGCGCAATTATGCCAAGCAGTATAACAACCTGCTGGAGCAGATCGAAGACATCGCCAAGGACGCATCTTACAAGGGCAAAAACCTGCTTGGCGGCATCGGCAACGATCTGCGCGTGATATTCAACGAAGAAAATACGTCGAAAATCGACATCATCTCGATCGACTATACCGATACGACGCTTGAAGACGGCCTCAATCTGCAGCGCCTGGAAGAAGGCTCGGCCGCATCGACGGCCTTTACGATCACAGGCGGCAGCGCAACCTTTTCGCTGGAAAACAGCCTGGGTGACAACGTAACGGCCAGCACGTATCTCTCCGATATCACCAACATCAGCTTTCCCGATCCGATCTATGTGAACGGGACATCGTTCAACATCACCTCGGGCACGACAACCGTTGCCGATCTGACCAGCTTTCTCGACGGCCTGCCCGGTGTCTCGGCGGAGTACAATATCGAGACCGGTAATATGAAGGTCGTCTCCAAAGACGACCTGGTGATCTCCAGTGACGCCGGGGGCACGACGCCTATCCAGGATACGACGCCGGCAGACATTGCCAATTTCACGGTTTCGCCTTTGACCGAGACGAGCAACCTCGTCACCAGTGGCCTGTTTGCCCTTGGCGATGTCATCACATTCGAGGATGGCAATGAGTTTGAGCTGGGCGAAATAGAAATTGAAGCCGACACGACCGTGGCTGACCTGGTGCTTGACCTGAATGACATTCAGGGTGTGGAAGCCTCTTTCAACGCGACCACCGGCACAATCACCACGACAAGTGACGTGGATCTGCGGATCTTTTCCACCGACGACACCGACTTCCCGGATGTGGACGTCGACGCCATCGATTCCGGATTTGCACAAGACAATCAGATCAGCAATATCATCGACCGGATCAACGTCACCCTCGATGTGATCAGAACACAGGCGTCTGAGTTCGGTACGAACCTCTCAACCGTCGAGATTCGTCAGGACTTCACTCAGAGCCTGATCGTAACGCTCGAAACCGGCGCCGGCCATCTGACAATTGCCGATATGAACGAGGAAGGTGCGAACATGCTGGCCCTGCAGACGCGCCAGCAGCTGTCCTCGACAGCCCTCTCCCTGGCGAACCAGTCCGACCAGACGGTTCTTCAGCTCTTCGGTTAACACCAAAGGAACTCAGGAACCGGATGCTCTCCCTGGGGCTGCGAGGCGCTGACAAGTTTGCTAAGCTCTTGATCGCGGCGGGAATTAGACACGCATTCCAGGGATAACCGAGCCATGGCGCTGAAAGTCGAACTGAAACCCGGAGAGCGGATCATCATCGGTGAATCGCTCATCAAAAACGACAATCAAAGATGCCGTCTCTTTATAGAGGGTAACGCTCCTATCCTGCGTGAAAAGGATATCATGACGCCGGATACCGCAAATACCCCGGCAAAGCGTATCTATCTTGCCGTTCAACTCATGTATCTTTCCAACGATATTGATAAGATCAAAGAAAACTATTTCACTCTCGTTAACGATATAATAATGGCAGCTCCGAGTACTACTCCATTCATTACGCGCATCAGCAACCAGATTTTAAGTAATTCCTTTTATAAAGCTTTGAAAGAAACCAAAAAACTGATCGAATACGAGAAGGCTTTGTTGGACAATGTACAACAATCTGGCGGCCCAAGCATACCAGGCAGCGAGTCGGACAACAGCAAATCCCAGGGAACTTGAAGCAAACCTGCTGATGAAAGCCGCCCAGCGGCTGCAGATGCTTGTCGATAACTGGGACAACAAGGGCAAATACGAGCTCGACGATGCGATTACCTATAATCGCCGTCTCTGGACGATCCTGGTTACTTCAGCGACCAGTTCGGAGAGTGAGTTGCCGCAGCAGGTGAAGCAGAATGTCGCCAATCTTGCCCTGTTTATTTTCAAGCATTCAGTTTCCGTTCTCGCCAATCCGCATCAGGACCGACTGAGCACATTGATCACAATCAACCGGAACATCGCTGAAGGCCTGCGCGGAATCCAGCCCGGCCAGGCGGAAGGTTGAGGGCTCAAACCCCAAAAGAAAGCGATCCCGTCTGTTTCCGGAGATCGAACGCACCCTATAGTCAGCGCAAAAACCACCGCTTCGACGGATGACGACACGCTGCGATCAAAAAGATCCGCGGCGCAGGCGATAATGATCGGGCGTGGATCCGCCCGTTCCGAAAATGTTCTTGAAGGCGAGGCCTGACCTGTTTCCGTTCAGCGAATTCAGGGCTTAGACCCTAAAGATAGTCCGCCAAACTCAGATTCAGCATAATGGACGTCGCCCGATAGCTCGCCTGCACCTGTGTCTCCAGTTGAAGCAGTTCGGCTGCCGTGCGCTGGTGATCGACGCCCTCGATTTCGGAAATCTGCGTCTCGTAACTCACCTTGATCGTCTCGTGCCGGCTTTTGGTATAATCCATCGTCTGGTAGGCGGAAGAGATCTCCATCGCCACGGTTGCAACGCCGGAGATGTCGTTTTTGGCGACCAGGTTGTCATTCGCCCTGCCGGCAAGGGCTGAATAATAAGATTCCGCTTCAGCATCGCCCGCCGAAAAATCCGCAGAGATGAACACAGCCAGCGACTCGATCAAGGATGTAAAAGCCGCCTCATTGGCTCGGGCGCCGTAAGAAACCGTCAGGTTTTTGTCGATCGCAGCACGCGAATCATCTCTCGGATTCCCGGCAGAATTGTCCCCCGTGTACCAGGCGACCGTATCGGCCGCGTTCGCGGTCACGGTTGTTGCCGTCTCAAAAGGCGGTCCGTCGACACGCAGCGGTTCCTTACCCTGGAACGTATCGAAAAATGTGTTGCCGGCAATCAGGTCCGATGCGGCCTTGAGGGTGGACTTCGCGCTTTCCTCAAGTGCGGTGTCCAGAGCGTTTTGAAAGTTAACCGCCGTATCGTTCGGGGTTGCGCCGATGACGAACCCGTTCCGCAGATTCGGATCATCCGTCGCGGTCAATTCAATGGTTGTCGTCGATCCGTCGGGCAAAGTCAGTTCGATCCCGATGGTCTCTCCTTCAATCGGCTGCCCGGTAAAATCGACATCGATTGAATCGGGGTCCGCCCCCGCCGGTCCGGTGACAGTGACATTGGTCAGAGTCGACGTGACGCCGGTCAGGTCAAAGCCGAAATCATGCGCGCCGTCTTCGGCCAGCGTGACCACATCCGCCGCAAGCGACGTCAAGAGGCGCCCGTTTTCCAGAGTTCCGAGATTGGCGAGTTGATATTCGTTCATCACCGCCAACAGACCGTCCTGGGTTCCGTTTCCGTTCAAAATGGTATCAAGTTCGATGACCGGCGGGTCCGATGTGTGGCCGCCACCGAACAGGTAATAGCCGGCAACTTCGGAGTTCAGAAGATTGATAATTTCTTCCAGCGCAATTTGCGCGGTCGTCTGCGTTGTCGTCCTGCCGTCCTCGGTGACCTCATAATCATTCTGGTCAACCGTGTCCTTGCCTTCAATCCGGATGGCTTCCATGCGTTCCAGCGACAGGCTCATAACTTCAAGACGAAGCGATGCCGTGGAGATGGATGCCTGATAGGACTCAATGGCCGTCACGGATTGGGTCAGCGACAGTGAAAGAGACCGCGCTTCCCCCAGGCCGCCATATGTGGGGGACACACGCCCGGTGGAAAGCTGAACGGTTTTCTCGTTATACTGCGCCGATAAATCCGACAGGAGGTTGCCCACGCTGCTTGGGGTATATGAAACCGAGTTAATCGCCATTTCCATCTCCTGACGGGACGCTCAGGTCTGTGTCCCGCTCTATCGGCCGAAGGCCGAAATTCCTGTTCCTATCGGACCGCATTGAGCAGATCGTCGAACATTTCCTGAACCGCCGTCAGCACGCGCGCGTTGGCCGTGTAGGCATTTTGCAGCTCCACAAGGAACGCCAGTTCCGCATCGATATTCACTGTGTAGGACTGCTCGAACTGTATCTCGTATGAGGAAAAAATGATCTGGCTCGAACTTTGCTTGCGTTCGGTGTCCTCAGCCTGATTGCCCTGATGGCTCACCACTTCCTGAATGTACTCGGTGATCGTGCCTTCAAACGGGGCGGTCTCTGAGCCGATTCCCGCTCCGGCTGAAAATGTGAAGTCGGTCGTCGTGATCGCGTTCAGCAGAAATTCAGGCCGGGCCGCATCCCCTTCCGCATTGGTCGCAGGCGCCGTCTGATAATCGATCAGTTGTGCCGGGTCGGAAACCAGGTCCGGGTTGATCGCTATTGCGGCCGCATACCCGACCCGCTGATCACCGCCATCCAGACTGCCGGTAAAGGGACTGATGCCCGCACGGGCATCCACAAAGATGTTCAGTCCCAGTCCCTGATCCGTCGCCGCGCTTGGCGTCACATTGGCAACCAGCGAACTCGCCGTCCGGGTTGCTCCGCCGTCATCAAGGATCTGGAGCGTTCCTCCGCCAAGATCATTGACGGTAAATCCGGCGCCCAGCGCCGTTGAAATGTCGGCAATCGCCGATGCGGTTCCTGCCGAAAAATCGATACCATAGACGGTGTCGCCGGGATCGTTTGTCGCGGAATTGTCCAGCGGCAGAACCGACGGATCATTGACGGCAACAAACGTGACCGTCTGCGATTCACCTGTCGTCTCATCGACATATTCAAAGGTGAGTTGGTTGCCCGACCGCAGTGCGTTCAGATCGATGTCAAAGCCATTGTCGGTGCCGACGGTAACGGGCGTCCCCTCCACATTGACATTGGAAAAAGCCAGCGACAGCTGAGAGGCGATTTCGTCAAGCTGTGCCTGTGCTTCCGGCAGAATATCGTCGCGCAAATTGACATGCGCCGCCAGACTTCCGGACCGGAGCGCATTTGTTCCCGCCAGATCCGTTTCGAGCCCGCCGGGCGCCGTCAGCGATATCGCGTTGCCGTTTTGACCCGATCCGAAGGCGTTGCTGGTATCAAACGACAGAACGGACGGTTCCTTGTCGTAAAGCACCTGTCCGGACGTTGTGGTGAGACGAATGCCGTTATTGTCCCGGCCGGAAATATTGATATCCATATAGCCGGACAACTCGTCGACCATCCGGTCGCGTTGATCAAGCAGGTCCGCCACCGAACGGCCTGCAATCGACGCTTCGCGAACCTGTTCATCAAGCTTGGCGATGCCGACCAGCAGATCATTAACCTGCCCCACCTGGCTGGCAATGCTGCGATCCGCGTCCTGTCGCAATTGTTCGACACTGGAGGCCATGCCGTTGAGCTGCAACGCCAGCGCCTTTGCCGCGCCGATAACCTCCAACTGGGTTGAATACCCGCTGGGGTCGTTCACCAGTTCCGTCAGAGACGCGCTGATATCGCCGATCAGGTTGGTCAGAGAGGACTGATCGGTGATGGTTCCGAAAATCTCATCAAGGCGGCCGGTAATGCCTTTCAGAGTATCCCAATAACGCGCATCGGAATTCGTATCCCGGTAGTGCGCCTGCAGGGTCTCATCCAGCGTCCGCTGGACAGTTGTCTTGACCAGGCCGGAGGTCTGGCCCTCACTGTTGACATAGACCTTGCCGGATACACTTTTGGCGCTGTAACCGTCCGTCCCGGCATTTGCGATATTGTTCGAGGCAACGGCGACCTGCTCCTGCGTGTAACGCAAGCCGTAAATTGCGTTGTTGAGTGCTGAACTCAGACCCATAAGACCGTGCCCCCAGACAATCTGCCGGCTCTCACCGGAACGGACGTGTCAGCCATTTGGGGCGTATCCCGTTTATGCCGGTTCATTTGACCGAAGCCATTTTGGTTCCCGGCCGGAGCAATTCCCGCGATTGATAAATCGCGTGAAATGCCCCGGCGCATCGGACGTCGTTGCGCCCCGTGCCCGATGCGCCGCATCGCGCTTCGGAACGCGCCTTGCCGAATGAACCGAATTTCCGCCATCAAATGATCCAACATAAGCAAGCCACGCTTTACCTACCGGACCATGTTGATGGCATCGTCGAGCATCTCATCGGCAGCCGTGATGATCTTCGAGTTTGCCGAATAGGCCTGCTGCGTGATGATCAGTTTCGAGAATTCATCTGCGATATCAACGTTCGACGCTTCAAGAGCGCGGGCGACAATGCTTCCGGTGCCATATTGAGGTGCACCGGATGCCGGCGTCACGGCAAAGGCGGCCCCATCAACACGTTGGAGCGCATTGTCGGCGGCAAAAGTTGCGATCGGAATCTCATAGAGATCATCCGTCTGCCCGTTTGAGTAAGTTGCTGTAATCCGGCCGTCTTCTCCAATGGCGATCCCAGTCACTTCGCCGGCCGGATACCCGTTCTGGTCAATATCCTGAATTTCGGCGAGACCCCTTGCATCGTCATACTGGCTCAGAGCCCCGTTGTTGAAATTCAGATCGACATCACCCACCGTCGTACCATTGACGGAAAGTCCGGTAATGGTGAGCGTCTCTGTGGCCGGTGTTACCACTTCACCGGCGGCATCAAATGTCACCTGCCCGATCCTGGACCAGGCCGTGGCCGCGCCGGTGGCCGTTGAATCGGTCTGATAGTAGGCGTTCCACTCGTCGTCCGCCGTCTGTGCCCAGCGGATCTGAACGTTTACCGGTGTTCCGTTGGCGTCATAGAGGGTAATGGATTCACCGCCGATTGAAGAATCGAGGAAATATTGCGTATCGTCCGCCGAGACATCAGACGTCGCCGTCAGAGTCACCGACGATGTCGTATCCAGATACTGACTGCCGGCAACGCTCGTATCGGAGTTGTTGGTCTGAGGATAACTGGGCAGGTTGCCCTTATATTCAATAATCGTGGACGCGCTTGCTTCCTTTAGGTCATCGGTTATCCGAACAACGGTGGGTTCGTTACCGACCGGGTTTCCTGTTGCCGTATCAATGGGATATCCCATCAGATGATATCCGGCCTGATTAATCAGATACCCGTCCTTCGTCTTGTCGAAATCACCTGCCCGTGTATAGAACTCCTCTTCGGAAAAGATCATTTCGCCGTCAAGCTTTCCGTCCGCGGTGGTAACAACGAAGTACCCTTCCCCATCGATGGCAAGGTAGGTATCCACATCGGCAGACTGAACGTCGCCCGGAACCTCATTGGTTGCCCGCGAGGTCGCATAGGTCGTGCCGGATACCTGGTCGGCCTGGGTCGCCCCGGAACTGGCAACAAGATCGGAGAACGTGGTGTTCAATCCCTTGAAGCCGGTTGATTGCGAGTTGGCAATATTGCCCGAAATGTTCTCAAGCGCGATGGACTGTGCCTCAAGACCGGACGTTGCCGAATTGATCGCTCCATAAATACTCATCTGATCCCCCAGATTAGACTGCCACATGCGATGAAGCGCATGTCATCGCCAGCCAAAGGAGCAACCCACGTGCCAGTTTGCGCACAAAGACTATTTACTCATAAAAATCAGCGCGTTAATAAAATACGTCGCGCAGATTTCGCTTTTGCGGATAAAAAATCACATAAGTCCGATAGGCAAAGTTTGCCGGATTATGGATAAGATAAGGTAAATATTGTCCCCCTCACCCGCCCGCATCCCATGGTCGCTTTTTTCAGAGAAGTCACTGAGCTGAGCCCGCCAAACCGATGATTTGCGCCGTGAACAAAAATCTCTAGGCTGTAGATCCGATACGATACCCAAAGGAACTTCCATGCGCTTTGAAGGCACCGAAAACTATGTCGCCACCGAGGATCTCAGGATCGCCGTCAATGCGGCGGTCACGCTGGAGCGACCCCTTCTGATCAAGGGCGAACCGGGGACCGGCAAGACGGTTCTGGCACATGAAGTCGCAGAAGCCCTGAATGCCCCGCTGATCGAATGGCATATCAAATCAACCACCAAGGCGCAGCAGGGTCTTTATGAGTATGACGCGGTTTCCCGCCTGCGCGACAGCCAGCTCGGCGAAGAGCGGGTACATGACATCAAAAATTACATCCGGCGGGGAAAATTGTGGCAGGCATTCGTATCGGACAGTCGGCCGGTTCTGCTGATCGATGAAATCGACAAGGCCGACATCGAATTTCCCAACGATCTGCTGCAGGAACTCGACCGCATGGAATTTCATGTCTATGAGACCGGAGAAACAATCGAGGCAGTCCGGCGGCCGATTGTGATCATTACGTCAAACAACGAAAAAGAACTGCCTGATGCGTTTTTGCGCCGCTGCTTCTTCCATTACATAAAATTTCCCGACACCGAGACGATGCAGGCTATCGTTGATGTCCACTTTCCGGGGTTGAAACAGCGGCTTTTGTCCGACGCCCTTTCCGCTTTCTACGAAATCCGGGATGTTCCGGGACTGAAAAAGAAACCGTCCACATCCGAGTTGCTGGACTGGATCAAGCTGCTCGTGAACGAAGACATAGATCTCAGCACCATCCGCCAACAGGACCCGAACAAACTCATACCACCGCTTCATGGCGCGCTTCTGAAAAACGAACAGGATGTTCATCTTTTCGAACGGCTTGCCTTTATGAACCGGCGCGGACAGACCTGACCGGCGTGAACGCAGCCGGGAATTCACCGGATGTTAGGCACCATCGTTCACAATCGCATGTGAAAGTGACATGTGGTCCGGTCGATGAAACGTGCCTTTATTTTCCTGTTGTTTGTGTTGCTGTGCGCTCCCGTGCAGGGAACGGCCGATGAAGCGGCGATTACGTACAGGACGGTTCCGGGACTGAAGGGGCTGATCACCTGTCCCCAGTCGCTACCACCTTACGCTCTTTCGGAAACAATGGATTCGCTGGGCAAAGCACTTCGCCAATGCCGGTATAAGTTTGACTCCGTCTCCGTTATCGTCGGCATCTATCGCAAACGGCAATATGCGCGGGCCCTGAAAGACATCCTCAATCGATATCGGGCATCCGGGTATGCGCCTGAAGACGGTCATGCCAGCGCTGTCCTGGGAACCACCTATCAGACGTATCGATCAGATGAGACGATCGGTTACGAAACAATCTGGTCGCTGTCAGGAACCCATCACGATTATATTCTCTGGGCATCCTATCAATTGCCGAGCCACAGGGCCTTTGTCGATGATATCTACCGGAAGTTTCTGGTCATGATCCGCGATCAGCAGAAGCAACTGTAAGACCGGGCGATCGTCGGCTTTTACATTGTGCTTTTGCGCTCTTCACGTCTGTCCGCAATTTGCAGCCGGCAATATTCCAACTGCGTCGCCAGCCTGCCCAGCCATCCGCCGCCCCACCGGGCTCCAAACGGTTCAAACAGGCGCCAGCGTTCGTCGCCCCCGGCAATCGCCGCGGCCACGATTTTCCCGATAACGGCCGACGTGTTCAAACCATGCCCGCCCAACGCCGTTGCAACCCAAAGCCCGTCCTCAACCGGACGGACGATAGGCATTTTATGAACGGCATACCCCATAAGGCCCGACCATGAAAACTCGACATCAAACGAGCCCAGCTGCGGGTAAATTCTTAAAATGTCCCGTTTCAGAAGATCGGCCAGTTGTCTGGGTTCACTGCGCCGGGTCGTGATCCGGCCTCCCCAAAGGAGACGCTTGCCGCCATCGACCCGGCGATAATAGTCACCCGCCCGCCGCGTATCGGCGATACAGCCGCTGAATTTGATCGCACCATCCAACGAAGCCGGCATCACCTGAGAGGTAATGACATAAGTGGCGACCGGCAGAACTGCGTAATCAACACCTTTGTTCAGACCCTGTCCGGAAGGATATGCGCTCGTCGCAAGCACGGCCGCGCCACACTGCACACGTCCCTTGTCCGTATGAACGGTCCAACCGTTCTGCGACGGCTGCAGGGTCTCGGCCACGACCCCTTCAAAGAGCCGGGCGCCCGCGCCATCCGCCTGAATGGCAAGAAGCGCTGCATAATCCAGCGGATGGATGTGAAAAGGCGTATCGTCCCTGAGCGCACAGAAATACCGGTCGGTTCTGAGAAACTCCCGCAGTTCCTCCGTTTCAAGCAGCGAGAGATTGACGCCGAAGAGGGCTCCCATCCTGTCTCGCCGCCGCTTAAGCGCATCCGCATCGTCATACCGCTGTACTTTCATCCAGCCATGCCCGCCGATCAGGAAACGGGCGTTGTTGTCCAGGATGGTACGACGCACGTAGTCAACACCATCCTGGGACAGGCGGAACAGTTCCCGTGTATGTTCAAGACCGACTTTGTCCTGGAGGTTTTCCAGACTCTCGGCGTAGCCGCTTGAGACAAAACCGCCGTTCCTGCCGGACGCCCCCCAGCCAATGCGCCGTGCTTCCAGCAGAACAACGTTCTTGCCGCTCCGGGCAAGCTCCAGGGCGGTGGTCAGACCCACCAGGCCACCGCCAATCACCGCCACGTCGCAGTCAATATCTCCCGCAAGCGAAGGCCACTGACGCCGGTAGACCTGCGTTTCCCTGTAGAAGGAGCGCACATGTTCTTCAGAGTGTGTTGCGGGCATTGTCAGCGTCCACCAGACCGCTTCGTTTTTGGAGCCGGATCATCTGAATGGCAAGAATTTAACGCGGTTTCAAGCCGTTACGGTGGCGCTTTGGATTTAATCGGTCACAGGGCGCTCTTTCAGTCTGTTCAGGATGCCGACCGGATCGCGGTGAATCCACAACAAACAATCGAATTATCCGTTGTGCGGTCCTGCCCGAACCGCCTAGGCTCATAAATCAAACGCTATCAACCGGAGTCGGATCAAAAAGATGATACGCCTGCTTCTGCTGCGCCATGCCAAGTCTTCCTGGGACAATCCGAAGGCATCCGATTTCGAACGTCCCCTCAATTCAAGAGGGCGGAAGGCTGCACCTTTCATGGGACAGCATATGGCCGATCATGCACTCGTTCCGGAAAAAGTTCTTTGTTCCGCAGCGCGCAGAACCCGCGATACCCTGGCCGGACTGCTTCCGTCATTTGAAAACGATCTCGATGTCAAACTGACCCGCCTCCTTTACGACTGCCCGGATCAGACCTATCTGAATCTTATCCGGAGGTTTGGCCAGGCTGCGAAGACCCTGCTCGTCATCGGGCACTGTCCGACCATCCAGCAGACGGCAGCCGATCTGATCGGTAATGGCAACCCCGCGCTGAAAGATGAGATTATCGAACACTTTCCGACCGCGGCACTCGCCGTGATCGATTTCGATCACAAGACATGGTCGGACATTGAAACGGACAGCGGCCGCGTTGTCGCCTTTTTCCGGCCGCGTGATCTTCAGTTGATTGCCGACAACGGCTGAGACGACCAAAAGCAAATGCATGTTAAACAACGGTTATCGGACCTGTAACACCGTGTTCCGCCCGACCCGGTCCGATGTCGATTGCACAATATTCGATTGCCTGTAAAATCCGACCAGCTCAGAGAGAACAGGTGTTCGGTATTTGATCGGCAACCGACGGTAACGTGTCACCTGGATGATATTGACGGGGACACGAACTTTCCGCGCAAACAAACGGCCCCAAACGTTTATTGATTTGAGAGAACCGCGATAAATGCCAAATTTTTCTCAAGGGATGCATGCGAGCAAAAAGGCACTCTGTGTGGCGTTTATGCTCCTGATGCCCGTCTCTGCCGCGGCGGCGTCCCTGGATGCCTGTGTGAACGGCATCCGGAAATCGGCGATTGCGGCCGGCGTTTCTCCCGCCGTTGCAAACAAAGCGCTTGGCAACGTCCGTTTTGACGAAAAGGCCGTCCGTTTCTCGCGAAGCCAGCCCGAATACAAGACGCCGATCTGGGATTATATGGCTTTTCTGGTCGATGAGGAGCGGATCAAAACCGGCAAGTCCATGCTGCGCAAACACCGAAGAGCGCTCAAATCGGTGGAACGCAAATATGGTATCGACCGCTACACAATCGCGGCGCTTTGGGGGATAGAGAGCGATTATGGAAAATTCCGCGGCGACTTCTTCATACCCCATGCGCTTGCAAACGTGTCCTGCTCGGGCCGCCGAGCCGAATTCTTCAAAAAAGAGCTGATTACCTCTCTTCTGCTGGTCTCCAACGGGCATATCACGCTGGATGACCTGCAAGGATCCTGGGCCGGTGCGTTTGGCCAGACACAGTTCATGCCCTCCACCTACCGGCGCCTTGCAGTGGATCACGACGGCGACGGACGGCGCGATCTGGTTAATTCCGTCCCCGACGCGCTTGCCTCAACCGCCAACTTTCTCAAGAAGGCCGGCTGGCAGTCCAAGGTTCCCTGGGGCTTCGAAGTCCGCCTGCCGAAGGGATATAACGGTCCCGCCGGCCGAAAGAAGACCGCAAGCCTTAAGACATGGGGACAGCGCGGACTGACGCGCATTGACGGCAAGAAACTTCGCGGCGGAACGAAGGCAGGTCTTTTGCTGCCCGCCGGCAAGAGCGGACCGGCCTTTCTTGTGACCCGGAATTTCAACGCCCTTTATTCCTACAATGTTGCCGAATCCTATGCTTTGGCGATCTCGCACCTCTCCGACCGGCTGCGCGGCGGCGGCGCTTTCAAGACCCGGTGGCCAACGAACGATCCGGGGCTGTCCCGGGCCCAGAGGCTTCAATTGCAAAAACTTCTCAACAAGAACGGCTTTGACATCGGCGAGGTCGACGGACGGATCGGACCAACAACCCGCGCCGGTATCAAGAAGGCCGAAGCGCATTTCGGAATGCCCGTTACCGGACGTCCGGGAACAAAAATCTATAAGGCACTGGGCGGGCGATAGCATCATTCGGTGACCGGAGCCGGGGCGCGGTCCTAAACAAGAAATAAAAAGACCCGCAAACGATGGATGTTCGCGGGTCAATCAGATCAAATTTTTGTTTCGGTATTATTTTGCCGATTTGTTTGCTTCCCTGAAGGATCTGTACAAACGGCTTGGCAACCAAGGCAGACGCGAGCGGTTGAAGCTCAACCCCTCTGTGACGATCAGCTGCCGGGCGATAAATAGATTCACGATATTTTCCTTCGTGTCGCGTTGTTCAAGTCAAACTCAAACATCACACAAAATATAAGCGCACAATGTGCACTTTTCAAGTGACTACTGTCATATTCTTCGAATGTTCGCAATTGTTTCGCTGAAAGTAGAATAAAAATTTATCAAAAATTTTATTTCAGCAAATAAAATCCAAATAATCTTATGCATTCATAAATTCTATTTTTTCCTTTTCGAAAATTATTACTTGCCCGGCTTATTACCTGCGAAAGCATACATCTGGATTCGGGAGAATCCGCTGCCGGTTTTCCGCAATTGCGAACCTGTATTTGCGGGAAACAATTTGCGCACCGCCGGGTCGTGCCTTACATGACAGCCGCACCGGAGCGAATGCATTGATAAAACTCACTGATATTACCGACGAAGCCCGCCTTGCGCTGGATAATGTCGCTGAGGCGGCGACGTCTCTGACAACACCGACCGTCCGTCTTGGCGTGACCGGCCTTGCGCGCGCCGGGAAAACGGTCTTTATCAGCGCGCTCGTGCACAACCTCATTCATGGCGGCCGTCTGCCCTTGTTTGAAGCAGTTGCAAGCGGCCGTCTTGCCCGCGCCTATCTTCAACCGCAGCCGGACGATGCCGTGCCGCGGTTTGACTATGAAACCCATGTCGCCGCCCTGGTGGAAAAACGCATCTGGCCCTCATCCACGCACCAGGTCGCGGAGCTGCGCCTGACAATCGAGTTCGAGTCCGCGTCCTATCTGGCCCGCAAGCTCGGCAGTGGACGCCTCCATCTCGATATTGTCGATTACCCCGGCGAATGGCTGCTCGATCTGCCGCTGTTGAACAAAAACTTCCGGACCTGGAGCAGTGAAGCGCTTGCGCAGTCGCATGAGCCGGCCCGCGCAGGACTGGCGGATATCTGGCACAAAAGACTGAAAGACGTCGATCCGCTGGAAAAAGCCGATGAGATGATCGCAAAACAGCTCGCGGCAGAGTTCACCGCTTATCTTCGCGCCTGCCGCGCCGATGACCGCGCCTTGTCAATGTTGCCGCCGGGACGCTTTCTGATGCCGGGCGACATGGCCGATTCCCCGGCACTGACCTTTGCGCCTCTGGACGTCGCTCCTTCCGGGAGGTTTCCCAAAAACTCGCTGGCCGCGCTCATGGACCGGCGGTACGAAGCTTATAAAAAGCACGTTATCCGCCCCTTCTTCAGAGATCACTTCGCCCGCCTGGACCGGCAGATTGTCCTGGTCGATGTCATGGCTGCCCTCAATGCGGGCCCGGGTGCCCTGCGCGATCTTGAGGCTGCACTGACTGAAATTCTTCAAAGTTTCCGGCCGGGAAAACGATCCTGGCTGTCCTCCGTTCTGACCCGCCGGGTCGACCGCCTGCTCTTTGCAGCGACAAAGGCGGATCACCTGCATCACAACGGCCACGACCAGCTTGAAAACCTGCTCAACCGGCTTGTCGGCCGCGCCATCGAACGGGCCTCCTTCGCCGGTGCACGCGTTGATGTTCTTGCACTCGCCGCCGTCCGCGCCACCCGCGAGGCTATTGTTTCAAAAAGCGGGGAGAAACTGCCGGCTATTTTGGGAACGCCGCTGAAAGGCGAAACCGTGAATGGCGAAACATTTGACGGGGAGAGCGAAATCGCCATGTTTCCCGGCGACCTGCCGGACGATATCGGCGCACTGTTCGGCGATAAGGGGACTGATGACAAGGGTGTATCGCAGCGTTCCTCGAGCCTTCCGGCGGCCGGCGACACGCCGCTCCGGTTCCTTCGCTTCCGCCCGCCTCGCCTTGAACGCACCGCCGAAGGTCTGGCCCTCTCCCTGCCGCACATCCGCCTTGACAGGGCGCTGCAGTTTCTGATCGGAGACCGGCTCGCATGAGCAATGACAGGAAAACACCAAATGGAACGGGCAATGCGCCTTCCCGGCGTCCGGCGGCGTTCCGTCTTGATGACAAAGATGTGGTCATGGAAAGCGAAACCGTGGCAGCCGCATCATCGGCACAAGGAAAGACACAGATTATCCCGGCGCCCGAACCGGAGGCGAACGATCCGCCGGACACGGACGAGGGAACGGTTGCACCGCAGGGCATAAAATGGGGACGCTATTTGTGGATCGGGCTGGGCGGCCTGGTTTCCCTGGGGATCGGTCTGGCCGTCGATCAACTGATCCGGGACCTGTTTTTGCGCAACGACTGGCTCGGCTGGGTCGGAGTGGCCCTGCTGGCGCTGGCCGGTATCGGCCTGATCGGCCTGATCGTCCGGGAGCTTTATGGCCTCGCCCGCCTTGCAAAAATCGACCGGCTGCGCACCAGGTTTGACCGGGCGGCGGAAAAAGACGATGCCGCGGCCGCCAAGGACGCGATCCGCGAGTTGACCGCCCTTTATCTCGACCGGCCGGAGACAGCCAAGGGCCGCGCGGCGCTCGCCGCCCATCAGCAAGAGATTATTGACGGCCGCGACCTCGTATCGCTGGCGGAACGGGATTTGCTGTCACCGCTCGATGCGAAGGCCCGGCGGCTGGTGCTTGACAATGCCAAACGGGTATCCGTCGTCACCGCGGTCAGTCCCAAGGCAATCGTGGATCTTCTGTTCGTGCTCGTTTCCAACCTGCGCCTCATCCGGCAACTGTCGACACTTTACGGGGGCCGGCCTGGCATGCTGGGCTTCATGCGACTGCTTCGCCAGGTGGTGACTCATCTTGCCATAACCGGCGGCATGGCAGCGGGCGACAGTCTTCTGCAGCAGTTTCTCGGCGAAGGTCTCGCGGCGCGCCTGTCTGCGCGGCTCGGCGAAGGGGTCGTAAACGGCCTTCTGACCAGTCGTATCGGTCTTTCCGCAATCGACGTCTGCCGCCCCTGCCCGTTCATCGGGACCAAGCCGCCGAAACTCGGCGACTTCATGAGCGAACTGGTGCGGTCATCGGAGCAACAGAACGACCGCAGGGACAAGCCCGAAAAGTAACTATTCCGATTGGACGGCACGGCCGGAGATCGCTTGGCTGAAACCAAAATCGTGTTAGGTTGCGCGACAGGGCCCGATCCAGCATCCAAAAGCGCACAATGTTTGTCACCTTCTTCCACGAGCTGAAAAACGCCGGCATCCCCGTTTCCTTGCGGGAATATCTGACATTGATGCAGGCGATGGAGGCGGATCTTGCCGAAAAGAAGCTTGAGGACTTTTATTATCTTGCCCGAACGTCACTCGTGAAGAACGAGTCGAACCTTGACAAATTCGACCGCGTTTTCGGGCACGTCTTCAAAGGGTTTGAGTTTTCCGCCGAGGGCGAAGAGGTCGCCATTCCCCACGAGTGGCTGCAAAAGCTTGCGGAAAAATATCTCACCGAAGAAGAAAAAGCGGAGATCGAAGCGCTCGGCGGCTGGGAAAAGCTGATGGAAACGCTGCAGAAGCGCCTGGAAGAGCAGAAGGAACGGCATCAGGGCGGCAGCAAGTGGATTGGAACGGCCGGCACCTCCCCCTTCGGCGCCTACGGGTACAATCCTGAAGGCATCCGCATCGGCCAGAAGGAAAGCCGTCACCGGCGCGCCGTCAAAGTCTGGGACAAGAGAGAGTTTCGCGACCTTGACGATCAGATCGATCTGGGCACGCGCAACATAAAGGTGGCGCTGAAACGACTGCGCCAGTTTGCCAGAACCGGCACACCGGATGAACTGGATCTGGATGATACGATCCGGTCAACCGCCAAGCAGGGCTATCTCGACCTCAAGATGCGCCCGGAGCGCCACAACACCGTCAAAGTGCTTTTGTTTTTCGATATCGGCGGATCGATGGACGATCATATCCGCATCTGCGAGGAACTGTTTTCCGCAGCCAGATCCGAATTCAAGGTTATGGAACATTTTTACTTCCATAACTGTCTTTATGAATTCGTCTGGAAAAACAACCGCCGCCGACATTCCGAACGACTGAGCACCTGGGATGTTCTGCACAAATATCCGTCCGATTACAAAATCATCTTTGTCGGCGACGCCTCGATGAGCCCTTACGAAATCACCTATCCCGGCGGCTCCGTCGAGCATTGGAACGAAGAGCCGGGATCGGTCTGGCTGCAGCGGGTTGCCGACATTTACAAGGACACTGTGTGGCTCAATCCGGTTCCCGAAAAATACTGGAATTACACCCATTCCATCCAGATGATCCATCAATTGATGCAGGACCGCATGTTCCCGCTGACCCTGGACGGCATCAACCGCGCCATGACCACGCTGAGCACCTGAACGTGAACGCTCTCAGATCGCTTCAAGGGCCGCGTTCATAACGTCTTCGGCGCTCATCCGCCCATTGACAGACACGGAAGAAAGCCCGAGCCGTGCCACATCGGCCATAATCCATCGATTGAATGCGAGCGTCCGCGCGATGAAATTGTCGATCAGCAATCGCCCTTCGCCCGAAACGGTCGCATAACGGCTTTCTTTGCGGATGCGGTCTTCCAGGAAATCATCTGACGCGGTCATCCAGACCGCGCCGACCCGGTCCGAACAGAGACGTCCCGCATTCTCCGGCAGGACAGCGGATCCTTCGATCACGCAGCCATTGCCGGAGGCGGTGTCCTCAAGCAGGATGTCAATGCGATCCTGTATGGCCGGTCCCAGCGACCGATAGTGCGCGATGACAGATCGCATACGCTCCCCGGTGCTCAATATCGAATAATGTTCGACCACATGCGGCGGCACATCACCGGCGCCCGATGGCCACGGCCGGCCGGGGTGACGGGCCAGCATGTCCGTTGACATATGGGTCCCGCCAAAGCGGGCGGTGAAGGCCCGGGCCAGCGTCGACTTGCCGGCATGGGAGGTACCGCCGATCAGGAGGACTTTCTTCTTCATGCCATTTTCCCGACAGGCAAGGAAAAAATAATCGTTCAGTCGACCGGTTACGGTTCCCGATTCCGCAAAACCCGATTAATCGTCATTCTCTTTTCGCAAGACGAGCACCGAGCAGGTTGCATGGCGCACAATGTTGGCGGCGTTTGAGCCAAGAAAATATGTCGCAACACCGGGCCGATGGGAATTGATCACAATCAGGTCGGCCTTGACCGTCTCCGCTTCCTCCATCACTTCCGTATAAACCGCGCCGGACCGGACATTGCAGGTCAGTTTTCCGTCCGGAACGTCCAGCCGCGAGGCAATCCCGTTCAACTGCTCGCGGGCTTCCTCCACGGCCTTTTCATCGTAATCGGGCGGCAGAAACTCCGTGACATATCCCTGAACATAAGCCCTGACGGCAATCAGATGAAGGCGGGCACCATAGTCCCTGGACATGCGGATGGCCTTTTCAAGCGCGGGATTTGCGAATTCCGGCTCCGCGGGATCGATCGGAACGAGGATGGTGTTGAACATGATCTTTCGAAAAGCCTCCTTGTCGCAAATTACAAAGCCTGGACGTCTTCTTTTTCACGTCATCATAGGCAATAAAAAACACGCAAAAATTGATTAATTTCAAAGTATCAACGTCAGCCGTCAGGGTCCATCCGCAATATATTGTCCCGGTGTGGTGCCGAACGCCTTTCTGAAGGAGGCTATGAAAGCGCTGGTCCCTTCATAACCGAGTTTGTGGGCGATATCTCCCACCCGCCGGCCGGCGGAGAGCAATTCAAGCGCACGGAGCAGCTTCGCCTGCCGACACCATGACCGGTAGCTCACGCCGGTCTCTTTCAGGAACCTTCGCTCGAACGTGCGCTGCGAGAGCGCCGCGGCTGCCGCTGCGGCGGAAAGGCTTGGTGCATCCGCAGGGCAGGAAATCAGCTTTTGCGCGATTTTCTTGAGGCGCGCATCCCTTGGCATGGTCAGATGGAGCGGCGCGGCGGGAAGGCTGGCAATCTGATCGGCAATCACCCGGGCAATGCGGCCGAACATGCCCGAAATGTCATAATTTCTGGGGCTGGTCATCAGAAAAAGGATCAACTCGCGCAGCAAGGGCGTCACCCTGATGACCGTCACCCGGTCCGGCAGGCGCGATGACAGTTCGGTAGAAAAATAGAGGGTTCGGAATTCGGATTTAATCGGAAAAACATTGGCATGATTAACAGTCGGCGGAATCCATATAGCCATCTGCGGCGGGGCGACGAAAGTGCCGTCATCCGTTGTCGTGATCAGAGATCCGCTGATGATATGCAGCAACTGTCCCCGGTCGTGATGATGCGTGTCGCTGACCCGGCCCGCCTCGATGTCCATGGCATAGGCTATGACCGGACTGATCGTATTGTGATCCGGTTCAAGAAAAATCTCAGGATGAACGGTCATCGGAAACTCGCAGGTTCATCGCCTGATTTTGGCGACTAAGAGACATTTTTTGGCAAATTAGCGCTAACATACATCCTACCATCTCCGCTATGCCAATCAATATTCACAAACTCATTCCTGAATTCCCTTGGTATCATTGGCTGCGTTCATGTTCAGAGACCTAAAACATCCGACCTATGGGTGGCGATCACCGGCCATCATGCTGATGGTGATGACGGCGGCTATGCAGCTTGCTTTTGCCTCCTGGATGAACCTGTCCAACAATTTTGCCGTGCAGGCGCTGGATTTCACGGGACGCGAAATCGGCATTCAGCAGTCCATACGCGAAATTCCGGGGTTTCTTGCCTTTACGACCATCTATTTTCTCCTGTTTTTGCGCGAACAGACCTTTGCGCTGATATCGCTTGCGCTGCTTGGCCTGGGCGTCGCAGTGACGGGATACTTTCCGACGACCTGGGGCTTCTATGCCACCACATTCATCATGTCCGTCGGCTTTCACTATTATGAGACCGTCAACCAGTCCCTCACCCTGCAATGGCTCCCCAAAGCGCGGGCGGCTTCCATTATGGGCCGGATCATTTCCGTTGCCGCATTCAGCCAACTGGTGGCCTACGGTCTGATCCTGGTCTCCTGGAAAACGCTTGACCTCTCTTTTGAAGTCGTGTTTGCGACATCCGGTTTTCTGGCGCTCGCAATCGTGGGCATCCTCGTTGTCTCATTTCCCCACTTTCCCGAGGAGGTGCCGCAAACCAAGAAGCTGGTACTGCGCAAACGCTATTGGCTCTATTATGCGCTGACCTTCATGGCCGGTGCACGCAGGCAGATCTTTGTGGTTTTCGCTGCGTTTCTCATGGTCGAACGGTTCGGATATGACGTTCATGAGGTCGCCGGCCTGTTTCTGCTGAACGGTGCAATCAATATGTATCTGGCCCCGAAGATCGGCAATTTGATCGGCCGGATCGGAGAGCAGCGGGCCCTGATGCTTGAATATGCGGGCCTGGTCGTCGTCTTCACGGCTTATGCTTTCGTCTCCGTTCCATGGCTTGCGGCAGCTCTTTACGTTATCGACAATGTCTTTTTCGCCATGGCGATCGCCATGAAAACCTACTTTCAGAAAATTGCCGATCCTGCAGATATGGCGCCGACCGCGGGTGTGGCCTTCACCATCAATCATATTGCCGCAGTCTTCATTCCCGTCCTGTTCGGATTGATCTGGCTCGTTTCTCCAACCCTGGTTTTTCTTCTGGGGGCAGGCATGGCAGCGATTTCATTCCTGCTTGCGGTTCTTATTCCGCGCCATCCCGAAGATGGAAACGAAGTCCGGTTCCCCTGGCATCGGGTTCGGCCGGCGCCGGCGGAATAGTCCTCCTTACGCGCGCCCTGCAAGTTTCGTAAACTCCGCAAGACTAATCAAGCGGGCATCCCTTATCTCTGTTCCTGTCCGAACCGTTAAGGTCACGGATAAAGAACAGGGTGTGTTCCAGCTCAGTCTTACGGGAAGGTTCAATGGAAAAACCGGCGACGAAGAGAGATTATGCGTTGCGTATCACACGCGTTATCGATCATATTTATGCCAACTCCGACAAATCCCTGAGTGTCGATGATCTGGCGGACATCGCCTGTTTCTCACCCTATCATTTTCATCGGGTTTATCGCGGAATAACCGGCGAGCCGGTGTCGGCGACCGTCCGGCGGTTTCGGCTGCATCGGGCTTCCGGGGACCTGGCCAACAGCCGGAACCCCATAACGGACATTGCCCGGCGGGCGGGATATTCGAGCCTTGAGGCTTTCAGCAGGGCCTTTGCCGAAAAATACGGCATGCCGCCCTCCTCATTCAGGGAGGCGTCCCACGCCAAAACACCCGTGATTGCCTTTCAAAACAAGGAACTGGAAACAATGACCTATTCGGTCGAGATCAGGAAAAAACCCCACCAGCCGCTGATCGGCATTCCCCATAAGGGATCCTACATGGAGATCGGACAGGCCTTTGAGCGGCTTTACGCATGGGCCGCCGGCCGAAATCTGATCGGCCCGGAAACAAGCAGCATCGGCATCTATTACGACGACCCGGACTCCGTTGCGCAAGAAGAACTCAGATCCTTCGCCGCATTATCGGCATCAGGAGATGTTGAACTGGACGAAACTATTGAGCGGCGCGACATTCCGGCAGGGGACTGTGCCGTTCTCCTGCACAAAGGCCCCTATTCCGATCTTCATAAAAGCTGGCGCTGGTTCTACTCCGAATGGCTTCCGACAAGCGGCAGGGAACCCACAGACGCGCCCTGTTACGAAGTCTACCTGAACGATCCCAGAACAGTACAGCCAACGGAATTGCTGACAGAAATCTGCATGCCAATCAAGGCCCAGGCTCAGAACCCGGCGCAGCTGACTTAATAATGGATGCTCTCAAGAGCAGGAAGACCTGGCGATCACCCGGCGGGTGCCGTGGTGATCGCTTACTCAGGCCTGTCTTTCCGGAATGCGAACGACCAGCCCGTCCATGTCGTCGGTGATCGAAATCTGACAGGACAATCGTGAGGTGGCACGGACGTCATACGCGAAGTCGAGCATATCCTCTTCCATGGGCTCCGCCGACCCGACGACTTCCTTCCACGCTTCTTCAACATAGACATGGCATGTCGCGCAGGCGCAGGCGCCGCCGCACTCCGCTTCGATGCCCGGCACCATATGCTTTACGGCCGTTTCCATGACGGTTGCGCCGGTGTCGGCGTCAATTTCATGTTCTGCCCCTTCGGACGTAATGTATTTTACCTTTGGCATGGATTGGCTGACCTGACGTAGTTTTAGTTGGCTTGGACCCGAAATAACGGGTTCGCCCGAACAGTCAAGCAAAGACACATTTTTTTGAGAAAAGTTCTACAGCGCAGAGTGCGGAATTATAAATTGTCGTGAAAGACAGAACGGCCGGCGGCAACCAACCCTTCCCCGCCTGCTTCGACAAGCGATATCAGGCGATAAATCTTTCTCATCCGCAAAGCCCGTTAGATTGAAATCAAACGGACCGCCATCACGCGGTTTCGCAAGATCGAAACCGGCCAGTCATCCGGTGGCAATAAACGTCCATACCCTAGTGCAGGTCGAGCAGTGACCCGATGAAACGAACCGTGCGTTTTACAGCCTGATTCAGTTCGCCGACATCCTCGTCCGAACCGCCCGCTTCGACGATCTCCGCAAGGTTTGCCACGTCCCAGGCGCCGATACCGCGTGCTGAGCCCTTCATCGTATGAGCATAGGCGAAAAGCTCTTCAGTACTTTCGGCATTTTCCATCTTGAGCATCAACATTTCGGACTGACGGCAGAACAGCCTCAGAATTTCCTGCTCAAGCTCCCGGTTGCCAAGCGTATTGCGCGCCAAGTGAACCAGATCGACGGGACATTGCTCCGCAGTCTTGCTGTCGGTCCTGGACGCTGTTGCCTGCATGACCATTGCAGCCATGATGTTCCCCTTCGTTTGTTTGCAGATCGCCGACCAAGTTCGATCGGCAAACGGCCCCACAGGGAATCAGCTTGCGCCTGAAATGCAAAAGACTCGTTAAAATTGCGCATCCGGGGACGAAATGGGGAAAACTCGCAGCAAATTATGTAGTTATAGTTAACGCGATATTTTACCAGTTGTTACAATATGCTTGTTCGCTCAGAGCCCCGTTTCGCAAGACGCTCTTCCACCTCCGCAGATTACCGGAATCTTGTCACGGAGCGCTCGTAAACCAAGCGTTAACGTTTGGTCTTTTCGAGCGCCCGACGCCCTGCCTCCGTGAGCCGGCAAACGCGCCAATCAGGCTTAATTGGGTTTGAAAACCAAGGCTCTGCCCAATGATTTGCGATACACGCATCGATTGTCTGAGCGCTTATTTCGCGTCCGTTTTTGTCAAACAGCGGCAGTTTGCCGCCGGGCTGGTCCAGCCCTCTCCTGAGCCATCTTTCCTGTGCCTGAGTGGGCCGGTTTTTCGCTTTGGAAACCGACCGTTGCCCGCCGACGGCACCGTCCTCATCATTTTTCGCCTGTCGCGTCATGTCGCTGCCCCGTCTGTATTCGACCTTGTTTCTTGTTCCCGTGGTCCGATTGTGCCATTACCTTAACTGATGCGGCAAAATCGGAGGCACGTGGGAATACGGGATTTGATCCGGTATGATCGTTTCCGGACTCCGATAGTGGGGACAAGTATACGCGCTTTCCCATTCGGCGCATGAGTGTTTCGATGTGCCAGGAATAAGGCCACGAAACGTTACGGCTGATTGTTGTGAGTAAGACGCGAGGCGATTTAAATGGCGAAAAACGCTCCTAAGTCCAAAGACCCGGCAGAAGCAGCTCTTTCTGCTGTCGAGGAAGCGCTAAAACTGGATTTTGGCGGACCGGACACACAATCGGAATCACAACAACCATCGTCCAAGGCGGAAGAAACGGAACAGAAGGCACAAAAACCGGCTGTCCCCAAGAAAGCAGCGCCGAAAACCGATAAAGCGACCGTAACGACAACCGCGAAAACAAAGGCGCCGGCATCGCCGGCGGCCAAATCGCCGGCCGGGTCAAAGAAAGCCGATGCGACCCAAACCGAAAGCGAGTCGAAGAAGAGCGCTGAAGCCGCAAAGCCGGCTGAGAAAAAACCGGAACACGAAACGGACGAAACACGTGCCGCCGCAACAGCCACGGCGAAAGACACAGCGTCCGCGCGCCGCCGCAGCCGCGCCAGCCGGGCCGCAACACCCGCGGCAGCCAACGATGACCGCCGATCGATCGGAAACCTGATCTATGCGCTTCAGGCCCGCCCCTCAACATCCATATTGTGGGGTGCCTTTGCGCTGTCGGTCCTTTGGCTGGTCGCGGGCGCTTCCATGGCCTGGAGCGCCTTTGGGACGCAGATTCAGCAAGTGACCGGCTGGAGCGACATTCTGCAGTCGCCCCAAATCGTCTTGTCCACCGTGGCGATTTTCGTTCCGATCCTGTTTTTCTGGGCGATTGCCTTCATGATCTGGCGAGCGCAGGAAATGCGCATCATTTCCCGCGGAATGACGGAAGTCGCCTTGCGGCTGGCCGAGCCGGAAGATGTCGCTCAGGAAGCCATTCTGAATGTCGGCCAGGCAATCCGGCGTGAAGTCGCGGCCATGGGCGACGGCATCGAACGCGCCATTGCCCGGGCCAGCGAACTGGAAGTGCTGGTTCACAATGAAGTCGCCTCGCTCGAGCGCTCCTACAACGAAAACGAACTGAAAATCCGCGGCCTGATCGAAGAACTGGTCAGCCAGCGCCAATCGATCGTCGGCAACGCCGAGAAGGTCCATTCCGCGATCGCAGGCGCACACGAGACACTGGCGATGCAGTTGTCGTCAACCTCCGAACAGTTCGTCTCGAACTTTGACGGCGTAGCCGACCGGCTTGCCGCAGCCATTGACATGCGGGTTGAAGAACTGACCAACGCGGTCACCAGCGGTATCGAAAGCTTCTCCACGGCCTTCGGCTCTTCGGGTATGGAGCTTGTCGAAACCATGAACCTTCAAGGGGACGACATCAACGCACGGCTGGCCGAGACCGCCAATACACTTCACGCGACGCTGACCGAACGCGGGCAGGAAATCACCAATACGCTGTCGGACACCGGCAAGTCCGTTGACGAAATGATCGCGGCCAGGGGCGACAACGTGAACGAAACGCTGGCCAAAACCGGTCAGACGATTGCCGATACCATCGCCTCTCGCGGGGATGACATCAGCAAGGTGCTCGCATCCACCGGTGAAAGCGTTGCACAGACCGTGTCCGTCCGCACCGAGGAAATCAACAACTCGATCAATTCCGTCGGCGAACGGCTCATCGGCTCCTTCGCGGAAAAGACCGACAATGTCGTCAAATCGCTTGAAGGCAACGTTGCGCAGCTCGATACGACTCTGTCCCAGAGCAGCAACACCGTCATTTCCAACCTGAATGACACGACAACCAACGTTGTCGATACGGTCGCCAAACGGACCGAAGAAGTGGCAGAATCCCTGAGAGGCGCAGGAGAAACCCTGCTTTCGGACCTGTCGATCCGGGGCGGAGAAATCTCAACGCGCATGGAACAGGCCTCCTCGCGCCTCAGCGACACGCTGCAAAATACCAGCGAGACGATGCTCACGGACCTGACGCTGCGCGGCAGCGAGATCGTGTCGCGCATCGAAGAAAGTTCCGACCGCCTCAGCGGCACGCTGCAAAATACCAGCGATGCAATGCTGAACGACCTCAATCTGCGCGGGTCTGAAATCACCACCCGCATGGATAGCGCCGCCGAACTCATGAATGAGGCTGTGTTGAACAAGGGTGCCAAACTCGCTGAAAATCTCGAGATGCTGACCGGCAATCTCGGCGAGTCCATCAATATTCACGGTACGACCCTTGAACAGTCCTTGCGGGACCGGACGCTGGAGCTTTCCGAACTCGTCAACAATCATAAGTCCGACATGCGTGAGCAGCTGGAACTGGCGACTTCGCAGATCAACGCCTCCCTCGGCGACCGGGCCAAGGACATTGTCTCGGCTCTCAGCGAAACCGGTTCGGAAGTCGTCCATCAGGTCAGCAGCCGCAGCGAGCGGATCACGCGCGATCTGGAACAGGTCAGCTTCCAATTGACCGAGGCGCTCGATACCAAGGGTTATGCCATTCAGGATGCGCTGTCCAAGCGGCTTGAGCAGATGGATACCCTTGTCAACGAACGGGGCGGCGCTCTGGTCGACTCGCTGGATTCCAAGAGCAATGAGTTCGGAAATGTGCTTGAGTTCCGCACAAAGACAATGTCCGAGACGTTGCAGGGCCGCATTGCGGACATGGACAATGCGCTCGATTCCCGGCTGTCTGTGCTGAATGAGCGTCTCGAAAACTCAACCTCGTCTCTGGACGAACTGCTGAGCACCCGTGGCGAGCACCTCTCCCAGTCGCTGCAAAAACACACGAGCGAGATGGAAGACGCGCTGAACGACAAAGTCGCTCAGGTCGGAGCCTCTCTCGGTGCGCGTGTTGCAGACTTTGACAAGTCCATCAGCGACCAGGTTGAAATTGCGACCGCCAAAATCGAGAAGAAGGCGGAACATGTTTCCGAAGCGATGACCGTCGGAACGGAGCGGATCGACTCCGCTCTGGATGCCCGTGCACGTCAGATCAGCGAAACACTGATCTCGCGGACACGCGAAATCGCCGACGCATTCAAAAGCGGTCAGGGCGAAATGGTTACGGCCCTTGACGGCGGCCTGGCCGAAGTCGGCTCGGTTCTTTCGCGTCAGACCCAGACGCTCACCGAATCGCTGGCCGACCGTATCGCGGAAATCAATGTTTCGCTCGGATCAAAAGTGTTCGAAGTCGCCGAAACACTCGATTCCCGCGCCTCTTCGCTTGAGCAAATGATGAGCGACCGGCTCGAGGCGATCTCAGGAGCCCTTTCAAGCGAAAGCGAGAAAGCACGCGAAGTCCTGAGCAGCACCCTGACGGAGGCAACGACCAGCCTGCGCGACGAAAGCGAGCGGGTCCGGGATACCCTGTCCCAGACGGTTAACGATGCGTCCGGCAAGCTCACCATTGAATCCAATCGGATCAGTGAGATGGTCGGCACGGCCATCCACGATGCAACAGGGAGCATGTCCGAAGAAGGTTTCAAGGTCATCGAATCCCTTGTCAGCGCTTTGGGTGATGCAAGCCGCAATCTGACCGAAGAAAGTGGCAGAGCCCGTGAGGCGGTTACGTCCGCCCTTGATGAGGTTGCGGAAAAACTGACGAAAGAAAGCTTCCTCGTGCGTGAGGGCGTCATGGAAGTCGTCGGACAGGCGGCACAGACCCTGAACGCCGAAACCGAGAAGGCCCGCACCGTTTATGCGTCCTGCATCGCCGATCTCTCCGGCACGCTTTCCGGTGAAAGCGACAAAGTGCGCGACGATCTTTCCGGCACCATCTCCGAGATTGTTGCGGCCCTCAACGCCGAGAGTGTCAACTCTCAGGAAAAACTCAACCAGACCGCCGAAAACATCCGGTCGCTGTTGTCAAACGAGAGCAGCAATGTTCAGGAGCATGTCGGCAATATTATCGGAGAGGCGGTGGAAGCGCTCAGCAACCGGAGCCTGTCTGTTGCCGACGAATTGTCAACACGGGCCGGCGAACTGAACACTGTCCTCAGCAGCAAGAGCACGGAGCTTGCATCTCTCCTGAGCGGCGACGGCAGCGAATTGGTCAAGTCGATTGAGGAAAAAGCGGACGATCTGACCAAACGAGTCGGCGACATTCACAGCGCCATTCTTGACGCAATCACCATCCGCGGCCGCGATGTCACCGATACGCTCGCGCGCCAGGGTCTGGAAACGACCCTTGCTCTGGCCGAAACCGGCCAACAAATCACTCAGAGTATCGAAGAGCGCAGCCGTGAGGTTGTCGGGGTTCTTGCCTCCAGCAATGAGTCCGTTCAGCAGCAGGTCGAAACCTCCCTCAGTAAGCTTGGCGAGTCCACGACGGCCCTGCGGGATGTTCTGACCGCCTCCGGACAGAACCTTGCGGAAATGCAGGGCGCTCTTGATAAGCGCATTTCGGACTTCAACGGCGCCATCACGGCAAGCACGAATGAGACCGGTGCTTCGGTTAATCTCATCGAGCAGCACGTTGCGGCCTTCCGCGACCTGGCCGGTACGACGCTGAGCGACGTCTCCGCCCTTGCAAGCCGGTTTGAGCAGCAAGGTGACGGCCTGCGGTCCGCCGTGGATGCGTTGAAAAACGTCAACCTGACCGTCGAACAAACGATGGATGAGCGGCGTGAAAGCATCGACGGGATCGTCAATCTGCTCATAACCAAGACGGAATCCGTCGATGGCGTTATGCGTGACTTCGCCGATATGATCAGCCAGTCCATCAGTACCGCACAATCCAAGGCCGAAGATGTCAGCCGCCTGCTCTCCGATGCCGCCGAAAGCGCCACCAGCGGCGTTTCGGAACAATTCGACAATATGCGTGTAACGGCAAGCCTCGAAAGCCAGCGCGCCCGGGACGAGATCCGGTCGGCACAGGATGATCTGCTTGAAGAAATGAGCAAAACCATCGCAGAAGCCGGCAGTCGGTTCCAGGAGACGACGCAGACGATGCGCGAAGCGGCGCGGAAGATGCAGGATGAGCTGGAAATCACCCGCAATGAACTTAAGCGCGGTGTCATGGACCTTCCCGAAGAGACCGTTGAATCGACAGCGGCCATGCGCAAAGTCGTGATGGAGCAAATTCGCGCCCTGAACGAACTGTCGAATATCGTCTCCCAGCAGTCCGGCTCGCTGGACGTCGCGATGCCGGCAACCGCAAACACGCCTCCGGCAGTCGCCCAGGCGGCTCCCGCACCAAGCCGGCGGTCTCAACAGCCCGCTCCGCAGGCTCCCTTACAGGCGCCCGCGCGGCCTGCGTCCCAGACGGTCATGAAAGACACAAACTTTGCCTCCCGGCTTGAAAGCGATCTGCAATTGCCGCCTGAACAGTCCGCCAAACCGGCACCGTCTTCCTCCGGCGAAAAAGGCCAGACCAAAGGCTGGATGAGTGATCTGCTGCGTCGTGCATCCCGCGAGGATGACGCCGTCCGGACGGACAGTGACGGACACGGCAGCGTTGAGATGAACGACTCACTCAACTCGCTGTCGCGGGATATTGCGCAGGCGATCGATGCGGAAACCTATCGGGACCTTTGGGACCGGTATCTGCGAGGCGAACGCAATGTCTTCACCCGTCGCCTGTATACTTTGCAAGGCCAGAAGACCTTTGACGAAATCCGCCAGAAATTTGCAGCCGATCCGGAGTTCCGCAGGGCGGTTTCCCAGTATCTTGAGGATTTCAGCACCCTGCTGCGTCAGCAGTTCCAGACGGATGCCAACAAGGCACAGAGCTATCTGCAGTCAGATACCGGCAAGGTCTACACCATGCTGGCGCACGCAAGCGGACGCCTTGAGGGCAACGCAAATGCCTTTTAGGCAACAACTGAACCAAGACTGAAAAGGGGCCTTCCGGGCCCCTTTTTCCTTTTGCCGGTCGTGAAGCAAACAGTCTGGTTGCTTTCAGCAACGTCATCCGGCGTCCAAGGACGCCGCCGCCATCCGCTCTCGTTCCTGCATTTCGGAGACAGGCCGTCAGATCCTGCGCAGAACCCACGCCGCGATATCTGTAAACACGGCATTGGCCGCACTGTTCATCCCCAGAACCGCGGCAGCCGGCTGATCGCTGGGCACCGGCACTTCGGCGCGAAAGATCTCTGTCGCCACGACCCGGCCGTTGCGGTCGTTGATGATCTTGGCGGCAATCGAAACGATGGCACGACGCCCGCCGCTGACATTGAGCTGAAATGCCCGAATTTCGGTGCTGATCTGATAATTGATGAGGAGCCCCTCACCCGGCAGCCCGACCGCCTTTATCCGACCGCTGTTCTCAAAGGTCTCAACGAGATTGGCCTGCACCAGATTGGGCAATTCGTCGCTCCAGACCACTTTTGGAAAGTAGGAAATTTCATTCCCGTCAGAAACAACGGCAATATTGGATGTGGCGAGAGCCTGAATGGCGCGTGGCTTGGGAATCAGAATCTGGGCATTCGATTGATAGCGGACATCCGGATCGGCAGGCGCCGACAGATCAAAAATCGCATTGGGTGCAGTGGAACCGCCGATAATGCAGCCCGACAAAAGAAGCGTCAGACAGCCGGCGACGAGGCTGCGTGCCAAATGCCTCTGCTTTCCTGTGCCCGCCAATTTAAAACCCCGCCTTGCCGCATCCTGACCGCCGGACCGGCGGTCAATGGGTTGTTTCGGCACGCAAAAACTCTTCCACCTTCATCAGCGCCGATTCCCACTGTATGTAGGTACATCCGATCCGCCGAATATTACACGACTCGGATTGCGATCGAAGCTGGATATGGCACGATTTAGTTGCGATAGTGTCTGTCTTGCATCAGTTATCAGCCCGGTCAGGTCCTGTAACCCGCGCCCGGTGAAGCGCGCCAGACCGTCGGCAATCGGGCCGGCCTGCTTCTCAAAGGCCGCAGCAACCTTTGCAATCGACTGTGCCGCTTTGGTCGCCTCGGTAATGAAACCCTTGCCGTCGGCGGAAACC
The DNA here is from genome assembly GCA_965275915.1 of Stappiaceae bacterium. Lineage (GTDB taxonomy): Bacteria > Pseudomonadota > Alphaproteobacteria > Rhizobiales > Stappiaceae > JBDWFY01. Next base: position 427,740 of record CBDHYI010000008.1, on the reverse strand, counting down.
ATGCTGTCCACTTTGGCAAGAATCCCGTTGACGCGCTCGCTGGCGCCGTTCAGACGATTTGCGATCTGTCCCGCTTCATTGATGATCTGGTCAATTTTCGGTTGATAACCGGAAAGGGACTGGGTGAACTTGTCAATATTGACCGATGCGGACCGCGCATTTTCAAGCGTCGCCGCCAGATCGTCCTTTCTGTCGGCAATTGTCGCAGCCACGTCATTGGCATTATCCACCAGGCTGTTGAATTTCTCGGCGTTCAATTCCTGAACGAACGTCTCAACCTGGGCGACGGCCCCGTTCAGGCCCTTGGCCGTTTCGCTGGCGTCCTGGATAAAATCGGAAATCTGCTGTCTCTGTGCCGTGACCGTGTCGGTGATAGCCGTCACGTTCTTCGCTATCTTATCGACATTATCGATCGTTTCCCTGATCTCGGAGGACTTGTCGGCAAACGTCTGGGTGATGGTTTCAACATTGTTGACGGTGTTTTGAATTGCTTTTGGGTCAATCCCTTCAATCATCACGTCGACATCGGCCAGCGTCTGATTGAGTCCGGTCGCAAACTTGTTAATCTCCTTCGCGGTGTTGGAGGCGTTATCGATCAAGGTTTCGATACCTTTCGTCGACCTTTCCAGTTCATCGGTAAAGCCGGCAATATTATCGATGGCCTTGTCGATCTTTTTCGGATCAACGGCGGCAACGATGGTTTCGGTTTTTTCAACAAGCGATCCGATGCGTCCCGACAGGTCGGTGAATGCTTTCGCGGCATCGCCGACACCACTCATGAACTGACCGACACCATCGGAATTCTCGGCCAGAGCGCTGGTGAATTTTTCAACATTCGCAACCGTTTTGTTGATACTGGGCTCATTCACCTCAATGGTTTTCTCAAACTCCGTCAGTATCCGGTCGGCCTTGATCATCAGATCCTGCGCGCCCTGCACCAGATCTTCGAAAGCCGAGCTGTCCGCCATGATCGTCGGCATGTGATCGCCGTCGGACGATGTATCCTCGTCATCGAGCAGATCGGCGGCACCCGGAGACCCTCCGGTCAGTTCGATATAAGCAACGCCGGAGAGAATCGAAACGCCAAGCGTCGCTTTCGTATCTTTACGGAGCGGGGTTGATGGATCGATGCGCGCGATCGCAATCACCTTCTTCGGATCCTGATCATCGAAGGAAATCTGGCCGACATCGCCGATCTTGATGCCGTTAAACAAAACCAGGCCGCCGACCGACAGGCCCGTCACCGGTCCCGGAAACACAATCCGAACATTCGCACGCTGAGACGAATCCGCGGTGCTGCCCAGCCAGTAGATAAAAATGAACGCCAGAAATATGGTTGCCACAACAAAGGCGCCGATGGCGACATAGTTTGCGCGGGTTTCCATATATGTGATCTCCTCAGGCTGTCGCGGCTATTTGACCTATGCGCCGGCGCGACCCACTTTGGCTGCCGGCCAGGGCAATTCTCACGATTGTCAGATCGGGTGAAATGATCCGACTCATCTGGCATGTTCTATCAACATGATTTTCCGCCATCAAACGACCCAAACCAACCAAGACAGGCCCTACATCCGATTCAGGGACCGTTCGCCCCGGAAATACGATTTCACCCAAGACTGTTCACAAGCAAGCATTTCTGCCAGATCGCCCTCAACAAGCACCCTTCTTTCCCCAAGTACGGCAATTCGGTCACAGACCTTGTGCAAACTGTCCAGGTCATGGGTGACCATATAGACAGTCAGTCCCAGCGTTTCACGCAACGAGGCAATCAGATCATCGAACTCCGCAGCGCCGATGGGATCAAGCCCCGACGTGGGCTCATCGAGAAAAACAAGCGCCGGGTCAAGCGCCAGGGCCCGCGCCAGGCTGGCCCGCTTGATCATGCCGCCAGACAGTTCGGCCGGGAACTTGTCCGCCGCATCCCGCGGCAGGCCAACCATCTCGACCTTCAGAAGCGCCAGTTCGTCCATAAGACGCTGCGACAGCCTCAGGTGCTCACGCATCGGCACCTGAATATTCTGTTTGACGGTCAATGAGGAAAACAGAGCACCCTGCTGAAACAGCACGCCCCATTGACGCTCGATCCAGTTGCGCTCGCTGTCCGAACATTCCGTCAGATTATACCCGAACACCTCGATTGAGCCAGCACGCATCGGATTGAGCCGCAGAATCGTGCGCATGAGCACTGATTTACCGGTGCCGGACCCGCCGACAAACCCCAGAACCTCGCCGCGATAGACGTCCAGATCGAGATTTTCAAGGATAAGCGTGCTGCCAAACCCGACAGTAACCCCCCGCGCGCGCAGAATGACGTCGCGCCCGGTGTTTTTTGCAGGTCTCAGATCAGCAGCCGCCGCAACACTCATCGTCACACACCGATCGATGCAAAGAACATCGCAAACATGCCGTCCACAACGATGACCATGAAGATGGACTTGACCACAGACATGGTTGTCTGCCGTCCCAGGGACTCGGTACTGCCGGACACCTTCAGTCCCTCGACGCTGGCAATGACCGCTATGATCAGTGCCATAAAGGGCGCCTTAACGATACCGACCAGGAGGATCTGCAGCGTCAATGCCGCCTGAAGCTGGATCATGAATGTCTGTGGCGGAATATCAAGGTACACCCATGAGACGAGCGCGCCACCGACAAGAGCGGAAAGATCCGCCAGAAAGGTAAGAATCGGAAGGGCCAGAATCAGCGCAATCATGCGCGGCAGGATCAAAACCTCCGCCACCCGCATGCCAATGACATGCAGCGCATCGATTTCCTCCCGCATCTTCATCGATCCGACCTCGGCCGTGAACGCACTGCCGGACCGGCCGGCGATCATAATCGCCGTCAGAAGCACGCCGATTTCCCGCAAAACCAGAACGCCGACAAGGTCAACGACAAAGATATCGGCGCCGAACTGTTTGAGATAAAAGCCGCCCTGCTGCGAAATAATCGCGCCGATCAGGAAACTCATCAGAACCACTATGGGCACAGCTTCAATTCCCATTTTTTGAAAGTGGGTTCCGATTGAAACAAGCCGCAATCGCCGTGGCTGGAGAATTCCGGTGCTGATAACGCCCGCCAGGGATCCAAGAATATGAAGGGCGGCGACAATATCGTCACCGATCTGTTCAGTTCTCCGTCCGATTGCCTCGAGGAAGTAAAACAGCGAAACAGGCCGCTTTTCAGCTTTCCAGGGCGGTTGCCGGTAGCCGATGATCGCATCAAGCAGTTGCTGTGATATATCGGACGGATTGACCAGGTCGACCTTGAGACCCTCGAATTCCAGCTGTCCGCGCATCCGCGACAAAAGCCAGGCGCCGGACGTATCGATCATGCCGATGCCGGCCAAATCGATCGTGATGGAATGAATATGCTCGCCGCGGAAAATGTTTTCGACCAACATCTCCGCCTGCGCGGCATTCGAAATTATCCAGTCACCGGACACCGACAGCCACAGGCTGTCGCCCGTCTCCCGGGCTTCAATCTTCGGACCGGATGCATTGGGATGAATATTCATAAGAATATCAGGTGTCCGCTCGCAAAAATCATTGCCTTTTCGTATACCTTCGCGCAACCGTTAAGGTAAAGCGCGTAAACGACACGGTCACGCTCCGGAGTGTATACATATGGAAATTAAGCCACCTTATCTGCTGTTTTTTGGCGATGTCCCCGACAAACTGGCTGCTAAAACCGGTCTTGGTATCGTCGATTGGCGGGAAGACTGGTGTCTTGGGCAGTACAGATTGCCCGGCTGCGCAGCCGATTCGGGGCTTCCGGACATAACGCCGGAACAGGCGCGGCAGTCCGGCGCGAAAACGATGGTTATCGGAGCGGTGAACGCGGGCGGCGTTCTGCCCGATCACTGGGTCGACAGCATTGTGGCGGCGCTTGAGGCCGGCCTTGATATCGCCTCGGGGCTGCACTCGCGGCTCTCCGACAATGACCGTATCCGGCTCGCGGCGGAAAAAAGCGGGTGTTCCCTGTTCGATGTCCGGCATTCGGACAGAACATTTGCCACCGGGAAAGGCACGAAACGCAGCGGAAAACGGCTTTTGACAGTCGGGACCGACTGTTCGGTCGGCAAGAAATACACCGCCCTGGCGCTTGAAGCGGAAATGCGCAGGCAGGGAATGAACGCCGATTTTTGCGCAACCGGGCAGACCGGTATTTTCATTTCCGGCCGCGGTGTGGCTCTGGATGCCGTCGTTGCGGATTTCATCTCCGGCGCCGCGGAGTGGCTCTCACCCGATGCCGCACAGGACCACTGGCATGTTGTGGAAGGACAGGGTTCGCTGTTTCATCCCTCATTTGCCGGGGTCAGCCTCGGTCTTCTGCATGGCAGCCAACCCGATGCCTTTGTCGTTTGCCACGAACCGACCCGAACCGCGATGCGCGGTGTCACCCAGCCTCTGCCGAGCATTCAGGAGGTCATAGACCACACAGTGTCATGCGGCCGGCTGACCAACCCGGCCATTCACTGCGTCGGCATAGCCATCAACACCGCTGCGCTCCCGGAGGAAGACGCAAAGAGGGTGATCGAACAGGCCGGGACCGAGCATGACGTGCCCGCATCCGATCCGTTCCGGTTCGGCTGCGCCAATATTGTCGCGCACGTTAAGAAACTGGATACCGCCTGATGCCGATTGCACTTGACGTTACCTCCGAAGCCTGGCCGATTGCCGGAACATTCGCCATATCCCGCGGCAGCCGGACAGAGGCGGTCGTGGTGGTGGTTACGCTGACTGACGGCTCCGTGACGGCACGGGGTGAATGCGTTCCATATGCCCGCTATGGCGAATCCGCAGACAGCGTCCGGGACCAGATTATCTCCGTCGGGGACCGGATTGAAGCCGGGATTGACCGGCAGACATTACGCCGGCTGCTGCCGCCGGGCGCTGCCCGCAATGCGATCGATTGTGCGTTGTGGGACCTGGAAGCGAAAAAGGGGGGCGTCACGCCTGCGGCAATTGCCCGGATCGAAGCTCTGCAATCGGTCACGACAGCCTATACGCTCAGCGTCGGCTCACCTCAGTCCATGAAGGAAATGGCCGAAAAATCGGCCTCCCGGCCGCTGCTCAAGGTCAAACTGGCTGGCGAGGGCGATGAGGAGCGCCTGAGCGCAGTCCGCGAAGGCGCCCCGGACAGCATGCTGATCATCGATGCCAACGAAGCCTGGTCAGCCGATAATTTTGAGCAGCACCTTTCGGCAGCCGAAAAAGTGGGGGTGGCCCTTATCGAACAACCCCTCCCTGCGGAAAACGACGCCCTGCTCCGTGAAATAGACGCAAATACGCTGATCTGCGCCGATGAAAGCCTTCATACGCTCACCGATCTTGAGCCGCTCCGCGACCGTTACCAGGCGGTCAATATCAAACTGGACAAAGCCGGAGGACTGACTGAAGCGCTTGATATGGCAAAACGGGCAAAAGAACTCGGCTATAAGATCATGACCGGCTGCATGGTCGGCACATCGCTCGCCATGGCTCCGGCAATGCTGGTCGCCCAGTTTGCGGATTTTGTCGATCTTGACGGGCCTCTGCTCCTGGCGAAAGACCGCGAAGCCGGCATCCGTTTCGAAGGCAGCCTGATGATGCCGCCGGAGTCGGCCTTATGGGGCTAGGGTATCGTGTTTGGATTGAAACATTTGATGGCGGGTCGCGAAAAGAAGCACCAACAAACTGCCGGTAACAAGGCCCGCCATGGACAGAAAGGCCGTAGCGGGACCGATGCTGTAAAGGCTTCCGGAGAACACCATAACAACAGCCGTTACGGCACCAATCAGCGTTGTGTTGATACCCTGCGCGGTTCCGGCAAGCTGTGCCGGAATCATCTGGCGCACCAGCCCGATGGTGCCCAGGTGGGTTGCACCAAAGCTCAAGCCGTGCAGACACTGCATTGCGACGATCCCGGGCAGCCATTCAATGTAAGGAAAGCTGACCCAGCGGATCAGGGCGGAAACCCCTCCCAGACACAAATATCCCGCCGGCGTGATATACGCATTGAGACGGCCGGCGATCCAGAACAGGCCGACCTCAACCGCAACACCGACCGCCCACAGGATACCGATGACCGTTCCGGAGATTTCAAGCTCGCGCCAGAAGATTGAGCCGAAATTGTAATAAACTCCGTGGCTGGCCTGGATAGCGGCTCCAATCAGCAGCAGAAGCAAAAACTGCGGTGCCATCAGCCCACCGGACCATGCCGCTCCCGGAACTGTGCCCAAGTCACGCTCCCCGTTTTTATCAGTGGGAATGTGAGGCAAAAACAGACAGATAACGGCCATGGCAACCAGCGACAGGATCATACTGTCGACAACAAACCGGCTATGCCAGTTCTCCAGGATCATGCCACCAAGAAACGTTGCGGCAATAAAGGCAATTGAGCCCCATAAACGCATTTTGCCGTAATCAGCCCCGGCCGCGGTAACAACATCGCCGGCATAAGCATCCGACAGCGGCGTCAGTGTCGTCCAACAGGCCGATGCCAAGAGCAGAATGGCAAACACGGCCCAAAAGTCACCGGTGAAATAAAGGCCGGCAAACACCAGCGCGGACAGCAGGCTGTAAATCAGGATCGCCTTTCGCCGGCGCCCGGATTTATCGGCTATGGCCGTCAGAAACGGCACACACAGGACGCGCGTAATCATGGGTGCGGCCAGCAACAGTCCGATATCGACATCGGAAAATCCACGATCGGACAGGAAAATCGGAAAAAACGGCAAGAATATTCCGACGCCCGCGAACTGTCCGGCAAACAAAAGGGAGACTTTAGTTAGTAAAAACGAGCGATTTGCTGTGATTTCCTCGTATTTCTCAGACACGATAATCTCATATTAACGAATTGATAGACAAAATCGCGCTGAACAGTAACGGAACAGATCCTGCACGCCGGTCAACGGCGCAAAACTAGGCCGAAGCGGATATCATGGCAACCGGTATACCTCCCTCACCCTATCGTGAAGAAGACTACGAGGCCATCGAAGCCGCCGTGATGGAAACCGGCCGCGGTCGATGGTTCCTGAGCGAATTCGCCAAAAGAAACCGGCATGCAGATACCAACATGCTGCTCGATGCAATTCAGAAACTGAGCCGGTCCATGAAGCGCGAGCGGTCGGTGCCGGATATCGATCGGGTCCGGTTGGATCTGGCCGACATGCATGATGCGATCGTGCGGACAAAGCTTGAAATTCAACAGATTAAGCACGAGTCCGAAGATGGCAACAGGTTCACGATCGCTTCAGACGAGCTTGATGCCATTGTAACCCAGACGGAAACGGCAACGCAGAACATTCTGAATAACGCGGAAAAAATTCAGGAAGTGGCCTGGAGTCTGCGCGAGGAAGGTGCCGGAGACGCGTTTTGCGATCAGATCGATGCGCTCTCGACGGAAATTTTCATGGCTTGTTCGTTCCAGGACCTGACCGGCCAAAGAACGCAGAAAGTCGTCCAGGTTCTTCGCTATCTGGAAACGCGCATAAACGCGATGATGGAAATCTGGACGCGCGAGGATATGGAAGTCGATATCCGAAGCGAGGAAAACAAAGACAAAACCATATCGGAGCTCCCGGCCCCGGCGGAAGACGAGACGTCGATGGACAACCGTCCGGATGCCCATCTTCTCAATGGCCCGCAGCTGGACGGCAAGGGCGTTTGCCAGGATGCCGTCGACGCGCTTTTGGGCGAAGACAGCGCTTCCTTCGACGAAGAGGCGGCAACGCAAGATGCCCCGATGACCGAGAACGATATCTCCGATATCGATTTTGACACGATAGAAGTCGAGGAAATTGTTGCCACTGAGAGCGGTGTCGACGAGGATGCGTCCAGATCGGACACCGCCGGTGAACCGCAATCGGAGGCTGACGACACCTCCACAGAGGAAGACGAGATCAACTGGGAACTTGATTCCGCTGACGAAGCGGTTGCGGCGGCTCAAGAAGCGATCGAAGCCTCCACGGGTGAGGAATTGGCCACAGACGCCGATGAAGCCGGCGACGATCCCATAAAAGCCCTCTCGCAGGGCGATCGTCTGGCTCTTTTCAACTGATCATCCGGCATCGAACCGGTCACGGTCTTCCCGCCATACCCCAGGGTATGGACTCATAAATATACTTAAAATGGTATGAGCCGATTTGTTCGGATCGTGCCGTTTGAATACGGGTCGCAAATCCGCAGGAAACCATCCGGTTTTCAAGAACCTGCAACGCTGTAGCCGGATCAATCGGCCATATCCCAAAGGACGGACAAACGGCGTCAATCTGCTGCGCCATTTCAAGTATATTTATAGGGCCATACCCTAGACGGCTAATGATCGTTGCCACTTGGGCACATTGTTGCGAATTGCGCGGAAATCGGGACAATTTTAGACAATTTGTAATGTTTTGCGCTGTTAATGACGTTGAGTCACGCGCCTGAGAGACACAATGAAAACGCAACTTGAGGAATTAGCCAGAGCCCGGGATCCTGAAGCCCGTTCGAAACTTATCAGCACGATCAGCGCTCAATATGCCGGAAATGGCGAGATGGAGCCGACCGAGACAGAGAAACAGCTTTTCTCGGCCATCGTCCTTGATCTGTTTGACCAGCTTAGCGCCGAAGCCCGCCTCGACATCGTCGTGCGTCTTGCCAAAACCGACCGAATCACATCGGCGCTTGCCAACCGGCTTTCACGGGAACCTTTTGAGATCAGCGAACCGGTCTTGAGATATTCACCCGTCGTTTCGGACAACGAACTGGCGAACGTGGTTCGAACCTGCTCCAACGCCCATCGCTTCGCCATTGCCTGCCGCAAAACCGTCAGAGAGATGGTCGTTGAGCCGCTCATTGCGCGGGGCAACATGCCTGTTCTGGCGATGCTGCTGCAAAATCTTGGGACTGATTTCTCGGCCAAAGCGCTGCTTGCCATGCTCATTCATGTGCAGACGGATTCGGGCCTTTTAGCCCTCTTTGCAAAACGCTGCCTCGAGGACGAAGCCTTCCGCAAAGATATCCGCCTGATTATTGAAACCGACTGTCCTTTGATCCCGCTGTCACTCACTCAGGCATTTGAGAACGATACCCTGGACGTAATGGCTGAACAGGCGATCATTACGGCATCGGACGAGGTCATTGAAGTCGACTCCCTCAAGCTGTCCCGCCACGAAGCCCAGGTTCATATCGCAAGCGGCGAATTGACGATGGATTCCATCCTGCTTGCGCTTCTGTCACAAAAAAACATGATGTCGGTTATCTGGTTGCTTGCGCGCCAGTTCAACATGACTGAACAATCAATCGCCAACACGCTGAAGTCCGACGCGGCAACGACTGTGGCAAGGATGATGCTGAACACAGGCATCAACCACAAAACCTATCAGCGTTTCCTGGAAGAACGCTGCGCCTGGCTCGATCGCACGGATCGGCAGATCCTGAACAGCGTACAGCAGTTCAAAGGCCTTCGTGCATCTTATATCGCAAAACACGGCGAACCGCCCACCACGATCGCATTTTGCTGAAGCACACGCGTTCTCTTTCGAAACCCGGCGCCTCCGGACTGAAGCGGAGACGCCGGACGCGATCAATCAATTGACCAACCTTCTTAGAAGTCACACCTAGGCAAATTCAACACCGTTTTCCGACATCGGAAGCTTCGTCACCCGGAGTCCGGTCGCAGCCTTGATCGCATTGGCCAGCGCCGGTGCGGCGGGAGGCGTTCCAGGCTCTCCGACACCGGTCGGTGCGATGGTCGAGGGCACGATGTGGACATCAATATCGGGCATGTCCGACATGCGGATCGGCTCGTAAGTGGGGAAGTTGTCCTGGTCGACCAGGCCTTCGCTGAAGGTAATCTGATTGCGCATCGCGGCGCCCAGACCATAGCCGATACCGCCTTCCATCTGCGCCCTGATGACATCGGGATTGACCGGGATGCCGCAATCGACAGCACACGTCACCTTTTCGATCTTAACCGCTCCGTCGTTCACGGAGACCTCCGTGATCTGGGCAACATAGGACCCGAACGACTTATGCAGGGCAACACCCCGTCCCCGGCCCTCAGGCACAGGCGTGCCCCAGCCGGCCTTTTCGGCTGCAAGTTTAAGAACATCCGCAAGCCGCTTCTGGTCCGCATCACCGCCGGCCAACAATTCAAGACGAAGCTCGACCGGATCACGTCCGGCTTCCTCGGCGACCATATCAAGGGCCGTCTCAAGCGCAAACGCCGTATGTGTATGACCGACCGACCGCCACCAGAGCACTGAAATCGGCGATTTGAAATCACTCAGGCCAAGCGAATATCCGGGAATCGCGTAGTGCGTGTCGGACAGTCCCTCAACAGAACTGTGATCGACCCCGTCATGAACGATAAAGGACTCAAAGGGAGTGCCTTTCATGATCGACTTTGCCGCAATCCTGTGATCCCAGCCAGTAATCCGACCTTGATCATCGATGCCAACCTTCACCCGATGGGCTGCCATCGGCCTGAAATAACCACCTTGGATATCGTCTTCGCGCATCCAGATCGTTTTGACCGGCGTTTTGCCACCCAGCAGCGCAAATGCCATCGCCGCTTCAGCCTGGTAATCGCTGGTAGGATTGGCTCTGCGTCCGAACGAACCGCCCGCAAACACCGTGTTGATTTCCACCTGTTCGGGCTTCAAGCCCACGATCGCGGCAACCGTCGGCTGGGTCAGGCCCGGGAACTGACACCCGTCATGTACGCGAACCCCGTTTTCAGTCGGTTCGATGACGCAGTTGAGCGGCTCCATAGGCGCATGGGCGAGGAACGGAAACACGTAGTCCGCTTCAATAGTCTTGGACGCACCCTCAATTGCCGCCGCTGTGGCCTCGAAATTCGTTGCCTTGGTCGCCGGGAATTCCGGTTCATCCAGAAGTCTGAGATGTTCCGCAACTATTTCGTCGGTGCTGCGGGTTTCAGCGGCCGAAAAGTCCCACTCCGCTTCAATGGCTTCCTTGGCCTGCTTGATCGCCCAGGTGTTCTTGCCGTAAACGACTATACCGGCATTGTTCGGCATCGCCTTGGCATCGATGAAGCCGGAGACCGACTTCGCCGGTTCCGCATCAAACGATACCAGTTTGCCGCCGAATTTCGGGCTGTGGATGACAGCGGCGTACACCATGCCGGGCACTTTGACGTCCATGGCGAATTGCGCCGTGCCGTTAGTCTTGCCTAGACCGTCTTTACGACTGACCTTCGAACTTCCTATAAGTTTCAAATCGGCATCGTTCTTCAGTCGCGGTTCCTTGGACGGCGTCATGGAGCCTGCAAGCTCCGCCACCTCACCAAAGTGAGCCCTGTTTGTGCCGCTGACCAGCATCCCGTTTTCTATGGTGACGGTCTCAGAATCGACACCCCATTTTCTTGCCGCTGCCTGGACAAGGACTTCGCGCGCTGCAGCTCCTGCCTGCCGATACTGCTTGTAGGAGTTTGCCATGGCGGTCGACCCGCCCGTTCCCTGAGCGCCAAACAAAAGGTTGGCGTACCTTTCTCCATCCGCCGGGGCAAACTCGTGCTTGACACTTTCCCAATCGACATCAAGCTCTTCCGCAACCAGTGTCGTCAGACCGGTTGTGGTTCCCTGCCCCATTTCAAAGTGCTTGACGACCACGGTCAGCGTCCCGTCCGAACCGATCTTGACAAACGGATTGAGCTGTGCGCCGGAAGACCCCGCCGCAAGAACGCCGCGGCTGTTCAATCCGATAACCAGCGCGGTGGTTGCCGCCGCCGTACCTTTCAGAAAATTTCGGCGTGTTGTCTGAATTGTCATGACTTAACCCTCCAACGTACCGGCTGCATGATGGATGGCCGCACGAATGCGCTTGTAAGTCGCACACCGGCAGGCGTTGCCGCTCATGTAATCGTCAATATCCGCATCTGACGGATTTGGATTGTCGGTCAGAAGCCCGACGGCCGACATGATCTGTCCGGACTGGCAATAGCCGCACTGAACGACATCGAGTTCGTTCCAGGCATCCTGAACCGCCTTGGCGACGGCCCCCTCAAGGCCTTCAATTGTCTGGATATCGCTGCCTTCAACATCCTCGACCAGCGTAACGCAGGACCGGGTGGGCTCCCCGTCCACATGCACCGTGCAGGCGCCGCAGGAGGCGACACCGCAACCGAATTTCGTACCGGTCAGCTCAAGCTCGTCCCGGATAACCCACAAAAGAGGCGTACCGGGCTCGGCTTCAACCTGCCGGTTTTTTCCGTTAATTTTGAGATCAATAGCCATGTTGACAACTCTCTGACTGAAGCTGCATGAACAGTTGTGCGGGGCGCCGGGTTAAGCGGTTGGTGGACCAATGCAATCCTGATGTCCCTGGGAAGCGGCCGCCGCATTAGGTAAACTACACAGTTTACATACATCGCCTTTGAGCGTATGTAAACTGATAAGTTTACCTTGTCTGCTATTTGACCGGACGCAAACTGAGGCGAACAGGAAAGTGGTTCATTGCGCGTAGAAAGTGAAAAGCGCCGGCAGATTGTCAGGGCCGCTGTCGGAGAGTTTCAGGACAAAGGATTTGCCGGTGCCAGCATGGATCGGATCGCCGACGGGGCCGGTGTGTCCAAACGCACCGTCTATTGCCATTTCCAAAGCAAGGAAGCCCTGTTCCGATCCATTATCGACCGGGTGGTGTCGTCGTTCAGCGAAGCGACCGACATCGACTATGATCCGGACGAACCCTTTGAACCGCAGCTCCGCAAACTGGCCTGGGCGGAAGGTCATCTTCTGATGTCCAGCGAGTTCATGAATCTTGCGCGCATGCTGGTCGGCGAATCCATTCGCGATCCGGAATTCGCCGCGGAGATGAACCGGCGCTTTGACAAGATACTCTGCTTCCAGACATTCATTGAAGCAGCACACCTGGGCGGGGCCATTAAGGTTCCCGATGCCAGAGTCGCCGCAGCACAATTTCTGGGCCTGATTAAATCCCAGGCGTTCTGGTCTGTTTTGCCGACCGGAAAGACGCTTTCCCGGGCCGAGATGGAAAAAGTCATCGAGTCTTCCGTGGCAATGTTTATGGGAAATTACGGTGCGAGGTCCCGATAGACCTCACGACACATGATGATAAGAACATTACCTCAACACGCACATTGAAGGAGGCAGCCGTGATCGAACGTATGGATGTTGGCGGGCGCATGAGCCAGATTGTGAAACACAACGGCGTGGTGTATCTGGCCGGACAGGTCGGGACAGCCGGTGACAGTGTCGCCCAGCAAACCGGTCAGTGCCTGGAGAAGATCGAGGCGCTTCTGGAGCGCGCCGGCTCGTCAAACGACAAAATACTGCAAGCCGTGATCTGGCTGTCGGATATGTCCTATTTTGAGGAAATGAACCAGGTGTGGGATGACTGGGTGCCGGAGGGCTCCGCCCCCGCGCGCGCCTGCGGCGAAGCGAAACTGGCCCGCCCCGGTTTTTACGTTGAGATCATTATAACAGCGGCCTATTAGAGTCAGCCTGAAGGCACCTCATCAAAATATCTCCGTCGACATTTCCACCGGACAGGACCGCAATACTGGTCTGTCCGGTGACGTCGATTTTGCGGAACAAAAGGGCGGCCAGTGCCACCGCTCCACCGGGCTCAAGAACAAGTTTGAGTTCCTGAAAGGCAAAAGCCACGGCCGCCATCGCCTCTTCGTCGCTGACGACAAGGCCCTCCTCAACGCAGCCTTTGTTGATCGGAAAACCGAGAGAGCCCGGGGTCGGGGCAAGCAATGCATCGCAAACCGATCCTCCCGCCCGTTCATTCTTCTCGCGCCTGCCGCTTTGAAACGAACGGGCATGATCGTCAAAACCTTCCGGTTCGACCGTAAAGAAACAGGTGGACGGGCTCCTGGCCTGAAGGGACAGCGCCGACCCGGCAGTCAGACCGCCGCCACCGGTGCAGACCAGATAATTGTCCGCCGACAGGCCCAGTTTCTCAAGTTGATCAAACGCTTCCAGCGCCGACGTTCCCTGCCCGGCAATCACACCGGGATCGTTGTAGGGCTGCACAAAGGTTGCCCCGGACTGCCGGCAGATTTCCGCTGCAATCGCTTCGCGGTCTTCGGTTTCGCGATCATACAGAATGATCTCCGCGCCGTCTGCCTCCGTCCGTTGCTTCTTGATCTCCGGCGCGTCGGAGGGCATGACAATCCGCGCGCGCATTCCGAGCAGTTTTGCAGCCAGCGCCACACCTTGCGCGTGATTACCGGAAGAGCAGGCAACGACGCCCCTTTCACGCTCCTGTGGTGGAATCATGGACAGGCGGTTATAGGCGCCGCGGAATTTGAAGGATCCGGTTCGCTGCATCGATTCCGCCTTGAGAAAAACTCTTCCGCCAACGTTGTCGTCCAGCACGTGGAAATTCAGCAGCGGCGTTCGATTTGCGACCGGGTCAAGACGTTCGGCTGCCTGCAAGACATCCGCAAAAACTGGTTCCGGCAAGGGGTTCACTTCGGTCATGGCGACTCTTTGGGTGCAACACAGCACCTTTCAAATTTCCTCTGATCACTTTCGATAGCAGACGGCCCTGTAAAAAATCCATGCCTGTCTTACGCGGCACTGCATGCAGATTGCTTATTTCCTGCCATTATGTTGTTCAGAAACTGGCGTGCGCTCGCTTCCCAGGAAAATCCGAGCGCCACTTCCCTGCAATGCTCCCGTGAAATTTCAAGGGCGGCCAGCGCAGCCTTTTGAAGATCTTCGTCGATGATGCCGGCGCCGGTGCCTCCAATGACATCCAGCGGGCCGGTCACGGGATAGGCGGCAACAGGCACGCCGCAGGCAATTGCCTCAAGCAGCACGTTGCCGAACGTGTCGGTAAGACTGGGAAACACGAAAACATCGCCGGATGCATAGTGCCGGGCCAGCTCTTCGCCCTTTTTTGCGCCGGTAAAGACAACGTCCGGATAGTCTGTCTTGAGCGAAGCCAATTGCGGCCCGTCGCCGACAACGACTTTCGAGCCCGGCAGGTCCAGTTTCAGGAAGGCTTCGATATTCTTTTCAACGGCAATCCGGCCGATATGAAGAAAAATCGGCCCGGGCAGATGGTCGAACAGGCGTGCCGTACCAGGCTTGAACAGGGTATGGTCCACACCCCGAGACCACTTACAGAGATTGTTGAACCCGCGCGCCGCAAGATCGTCTTTCAGGGAATCGGTCGCCACCATGCAGGCGACACCGCCATTGTGAAAGCGCCGCATCCAGGCATACATCCAACTTTCAGGCACGGGAAAGCGGGCAGAGACATATTCCGGGAAGCGGGTGTGGTAACTGGTTGTATAGTTCATTCCCAGCTTACCGGCCGCACGACGCCCCATAAGACCCAGCGGTCCCTCGGTCGCAAGGTGAAGATAGTCCGGCTGATGTTCGGCAATCATCCGTCGAACACGCCCGGGCGACGTGATGGACAGCCGTATTTCCGGATAGGTGGGGCACGGCATCGTCCGAAACGATTGCGGTGTCAAAAAATCGACAGTGAGCCCCAGTTTTCCCAATTCCGCAGCCGTCATTCCCAGCGATCGAACGACACCGTTGATCTGCGGATGCCAGGCATCCGAAACAATCAAAAGTCTGCTCATGCGGCAGCTTGCCGACCGGGTAATTTCACGACTTGATTGTCTTTCGCCGTTTCCGTCCAGGTGATGATCTCAAAAGAGCCGTCGTGATTTTCAACCACAGCCGTACAGCTCTCAACCCAGTCGCCGGTATTGATGTAGTTCAGTCCGAAGTCGTGGTGATTGGCAGCATGGTGGATGTGGCCGCAAATAACGCCGTCCACTTCGCGACGGGACGCTTCGCTGGTCAGCGCCTGTTCGAACTTGCCGATAAAGTTGACGGCATTCTTGACCTTCAGTTTCGCCCAGGCCGAAAGCGACCAGTATGAGAAGCCGAGCTTCCGCCGGACAATGTTCAGCCAGGTGTTAACGCCCAGCGCCGTCACATAAGCCCAGTCACCGAAGAAGGCGAGCCACTTGGCGTGCCGGACGACGACATCGAACTGATCGCCATGAATGATCAGGTAACGCTTGCCGTCCGCGGTTTCGTGAATGACGGTATCCTTGATTTCCACAATACCGAACTGTGTATCGTCATAATCACGCAGGAACTCATCGTGATTGCCGGGCAGGTAGATGATGCGCGCGCCTTTTCGCCCTTTTCGAAGCAGCTTCTGAACCACATCATTGTGGGTCTGCGGCCAATACCAGGACCGCTTTAAGCGCCAGCCGTCGACAATATCGCCAACGAGGTAGATCGTGTCTGCATCGTTATAACGCAGAAAATCGATCAGCAGTTCGGCCTGACATCCACGGGTGCCCAGATGGATGTCGGACAGGAACAGCGCTCTGAATTTCCGTTTTTCGGTTCGAGGAGCCATTTCATGCTCTCCATATGCCGCTGAAGCATCCCGTTCGGGGTCGCGGTCCCCGCCGAACAGCCGTCGCTTCAAATCAAATCGTCGACGCATAATCCTGTCGCGCGATTGTTATCGACCAGACCGATTATGCAACTCTGCCGATCACCGCAGGATTAAGTGTGAAGCTGCCTGTGCATTAGCGCGATTCACATCTCACTATTGTGACAAAATCATAAACTCTTTTACCGCAGAGGTTTCGCTGCCATTATTCCTAGGATAGTGATATTAAACGCACAATTGAAGTAGCCAATCATCACGAAAAGCAGAAAATACCCGGCTAAGTTAATCGGAGCGGGAGGACAGAATGGATCTTGGAATTGCCGGAAAGAAGGCCGTCATATGCGCCTCAAGCCGCGGCCTTGGACGGGGATGTGCCCAGGCGCTTGCGGAAGCGGGCTGCGACATTGTTGTGAACGGCCTTGATCAGAACCGACTTGAGCAGGCCGCCGCCGCGATAAAGTCATCCACGGGCGCCAGGGTCACGGCCGTTGCCGCCGATGTTTCGACACCGGAAGGCCAGGCGAAACTGCTTGAGGCCTGTCCGGACCCGGATATTCTCATCAACAATAATGGCGGACCGCCCCGCCGCGACTTCCGTGACCTGAACCGGGAAAATATTCTCGACGGGGTCGTGCAGAACATGGTCACGCCAATCGAATTGACCAAAGCCGTGATCGACGGGATGGCCGACCGCGCATTCGGGCGCATAATCAACATCACGTCCATTTCCGTGAAAATGCCCATTTCGGGCCTCGACCTGTCAAGCGGCGCGCGCGCCGGTCTCACCGCCTTCATGGCCGGTGTCTGTCGCGACTATGCTCACAAAAACGTAACCGTGAACCATATCCTGCCCGGTAAAATGGACACGGACAGATTGCGTGGCGGATTTGAACGGGCGGCTGAAGCGACGGGAGCCAGCATCGAGGCAATCCGCAAGGAACAGGCGGAGGAAATCCCCGCCGGGCGGTTCGGGCAGGCTGACGAGTTCGGCCAGCTCTGCGCTTTTCTGGCGTCTACCCATACCGGCTATATAACGGGACAGAATTTTCTGATCGACGGCGGCCTGTTTGCGGGTGCGTTTTAGGCTCAGGACCATGGCCAAATAAAAAAGCCGGGCAAACCTTCGAAGGTTTGCCCGGCTTTGTCTTCAGACCGGTCTCAGATCAGAATTTATACCGGAGCGATGCTGAGACAATGTCCACGTGGCTGGTGACATCGCCGACATAGGAGCCGATGAGCGGATTAAAGTCCTGATGCCCGGAGACAATATTTATGTCCGTTTCTTCGGGGATAATATGGCTGTACCCCAGATCGAGAGTCAGGTTTTCCATCGGGCTGTAAGAAAGCCCGGCTGACAACCAGAACCGGTTGTTGTCCGGCAGCCGGGTCGAGCGGATTTCCGTGTCGATCGGCGAGAGCTCATAGGCAAAACCTGCCCGCAAAGTCAGGTGCTCGTTCCAATCGTATTCGCCGCCAATCGCAAAAAACCAGCCATCGTCATAGTTGAATGCCAAATCCGTCAAAGTCGCTCCATTGACCGTGCTGTCGACATCGATGGTGCCGAGCCTGCTCCAGTTCGTCCATTCAACTGACCCCAGCAGCCGGATATTATCGGTGATCCGCTGTTTCACCGAGAAAGTGACCATTTCAGGCGTGGCAATACTGGCCTCAATCCCGTAGGTCCCAGGTGCCAAAGGTGCAGTGGGCACACCGTTCGGCAGGATCAGATCTCCCTCAAGTTGGTGCCAAACCGCAGATCGAAATCCAAGTCCAAATTCCGTGCCTTCAATCGGCTTCACCGTAACGCCCGCGGTCACACCGAATCCAATGTCATCTCCTTTGACTTCATTGGTGAATGCGCCGGCGGAAAACGGATCCGCAGTCTTCAATCGAACCTGAATATATTGTGCCTGCAAGCCCACGCCGACAGAAATCATCTCGTTGATCTTGTAGGCGATCGAGGGATTAACATTGATTGAAAAGACTTCGGACGATCTTGAGTAATACTGACCGGCCCAAGTCAGTTCCGGCTTTGTTGCGAGCCCATATGGAGCATTGATGCCAAGGCCGAAAACAATATCGTCCGTGACTCCGTAGGCCACATAACTGGCAGGTATCCAAGCATCCGAAGCGATATCCCCGCTTCCAACCGTGCTTGGGGCCAATCCTCCTCCGTTGCCGGAATAAGTTCCCTCAATATCCGAATACGGAACGATAAACGAGTTATGCGCCTCGAAGGTGAGACCCGGTCCGGCTCCGGTGAGTGTCGCGGGGTTCCAAAACATGGAGGAAATCGACGGTCCCGTCGTGGCGTCACCGGCGAAGGACAGGCCCTGATAGTAGGCACTCTGCTCCCGAAGGGCGAACGCGCCGGCAAGTGCATTTTCGGCAACAAGCGCCATCACAAGTGCGGATGAAATAAGAAGCCCGCTTCGCCTCAGTGTTGTGGCCCTCACGTTTTCCCCTCCCGAAAGTCATATCCAAATAGTCGGAGCGTTCATTCAAAACACTCGTTACGGAAGATTAGACGGAGGAAGAGCGCACTTCTCAACTAAAAAAATAAACCGGCTATCGAGTTCAAACGATCCTTCTTGTCGCTAAATTACGTAAAGTACTCTTTGCGTCTGCTGAAAAAGAAAGCTTACGTAGCTGCAACCCCTCCCCTCGTCACAAAAACGAAATATTCAACCCTGCTCACGCAACAGTTGCATATTTTTTAGGCACGCATCACTTCCCGCCACAGACGAGCACTTTCACTCCGAGCGTTGCAATAACGTCACGTTTCCTGTTGATAAATCCGCGATGTCGAGACGCCGAATCAGCAAACGTCAGCCGATCAGCCTTTTCCGGCCCGCGCGTTCAAAAACGAGTTCTTGCTGACATCGTTCCAGGCAGCGAGCCGGTCGACAGCCGCAAAATAGCTGAGATAAATGCGCTCGCTCAATCCGCCCTGATCCTTAAAGCGGCGCAAAACATGCCATGAAGCATCGCGAGCCGCCTCAAGTACGTCGGGCGGGAACAGGCGGACGCGGACCCCGAATTCGTTTTGCAGCTGCGACAGGGCACCGGCATTCATCCAGTTGCTTTCGGCCAGCGACCGCACATTTTCAGAGGCGATCGCGCTGGACACGATCGCCTTCAGGTCGTCGGGCAATCCATCGAGCGCCAGCATGGAAACCAGAATTTCTCCCGAGCCGTTCGGTTCAAAAAATCCCGGGGCATAATAGTAGGGTGCGATTTCCTGAAAACCGGCCGAAACATCGGACCACGGATCAAGATAATCCACCGCATCAAGCAATCCATGCTCAAGCGCACTTTTGATATCGGCAAACGGCACCGCGACCTGCTGCGCACCCAGACGCTGAAACACCTCACCGCCCAGTCCCGGCATCCGCATTTTCAACCCTTTGAGATCCTTCAGGGAATGGACTTCTTTGCGAAACCAGCCCCCCAGTTGAATGCCCGAGTTACCGCCCATGAAAGGCTTGATGCCGGAGGATTTATAAAGATCGTCCCACAGCTCCTGCCCCCCACCCTGCTCAATCCAGGCAAAATGCTCTATCGGTGTCAGCCCGAAGGGTATCGCAGAAAAGAACACCGCCTCCGGAATCTGATGATCCCAGAAAAAGCTCGCCGAATGCGCCATCTGGACTGTGCCGGAGCCGACGGCATCGAACACTTCGCCGGGCGACACCAGTTCTCCGGCTTCGGAAAACCGCACGCGCAATCGCCCGTCGCTCATCAGGGAAATACGCTCGGCGATACGCTTTGCCAGATTGGCCGGACCGGGGACAGCACTCGGCCAGATGGTGGTCATTTTCCATTCAATAGTCGGGTTGTCCTGCGCAAGCGCGGGTGTTGCCAGCGCCGTGGTCGCGCCGGCACCAGCGAGGCTGAGGACATGCCTGCGGCTTACTGTGCCGCCTTTACCGCTACCCAAAGTCGTTCTTCCCATTCCAATAAGAGTGGAAATGATGAACGGGGCCGTGGCCGGAACCGATCGTTAATGCATCTGCCGCCTCAATTGCGGTTGTAACATAGGTTTTTGCTTCTGCAACAGCGCGTTGCAAATCAAACCCCTTTGCCAGCCCCGCAGCAAGTGCCGAGGACAGCGTGCATCCGGTTCCGTGCGTGTTCGGCGTTTCATATCTTGGAGCGTTGAACCAGTGCGCATCCGACTTGCTCAAAAGCAAGTCATTGCTCTGAGGCCCGTCACCGTGCCCGCCCTTGAGCAAGACAGCGCCCGGACCAAGCGCCAGCAGCTGACGCGCCTGGATTTCCATCGCGGTCTGATCAGCTGCGACGTCGGTTCCAAGCAGTCGCGCGGCCTCGTGCAAGTTCGGCGTCACAATTGCCGCAAGCGGGAAAAGCGCCTCGACAAGATCGGCAACGGCCTCGTCCGCCAGAAGCGGATCGCCGGACGCGGACACCATAACCGGGTCAAGCACGATTGTTCCGCATTCATAGTGTTTCAGTTTTCCGGCAATTTCCCGGATGGCCTCCGGGCGGGACAACATGCCGATCTTCACCGCATCAACAGCCAGATCGTCAAGGACGGAGTCCAATTGTTGTCCGATAAATTCAGGCGGAACATCGTGAATGCCCTGAACACCGAGTGTGTTTTGGGCCGTCAGAGCGGTCAAAACGCTACAGCCATAGACACCAAGAGCGGAAAATGTCTTCAGATCAGCCTGAATCCCGGCGCCGCCGCCGGAGTCAGAGCCCGCGATTGTGAGAGCAATTGAACTCACCGCACGTCCTTTCGGATAACAAACACAAACGACCTCATTCGATGCTCGAGCACAGGAGTTCGCGGAACCTGCGGCGACCATGCAATTCAGCGGCCCGCATGGATGCAATGCCGTCACCCCGGTCATCCATCTTCAGAAGGCGCCCGCTCATACGATTAACCGTGGCCGGAATCAAGGTTCGCTGAATGAAATCCGCTTCATATTTCAAGGCGCTCATACCGCGGCCGGTAACAAGCGGACCGGCGCCATCACCCTTTTGAGGGAGAGGATGCCCGCCGGGCTTTGGTGCGGTCGATCCCAAGCGCGTGTTCGCGATAGATCACAAAGATGCCTGCCCCCATCACAATCACGGCCCCGACAAGGACCTGCCATTGCGGTATTTCGCTGAACAGGAACCAGCCAAGAGCCACGGCCCAGATCATGGACGTATAGTCGAACGGCGCAATCGTCGACGCATCAGCATATCGATAGCTTTGGGTCAACAGGATCTGCCCGATCCCCCCGATCAGCCCGATGCTGACCAGAATGACCGCCTCCGTCATATCCGGAACCACCCATCCGAACGGAATCGTCAAAAGGGCGAAAAATGAAGAGGAAACAGAGAACCAAAACACAACGGTGCTGGTTCGTTCGGTTTTGATCAGACTGCGGACGAAAACCATGGCAAAGGCCATGAAAAACGTTGAGGCGAAGGCAAGCATGGAACCGACAAGCAGACCATCATCCTGAGTGCGATCCTCCATCAGCCCCGGTGACAAGATAACCAAAATGCCAATAAAGCCGATGCCGACCGCGGTCCAGCGGTAAGCCCGGACGGTTTCCTTGAGGATGAAATAAGCAAGGACAACGGTTATCAGCGGCGTGCCATAGCTGATGGCCGTCGCATCGGGCAATTGCAGATATTGCAAAGCCGAAAACCACAGGAACATCGCCGTTACGCCGACGAAAGCGCGGCCTATATGGGTAAAGGGCCGATTGGTCTTAAAGGCAATCGACAGTTCACCGCGCATCGCCACCATCAGTAAAACCGGAAACAAACCGAAAAACGAGCGCGCAAACACGATTTCGCCCGCCGACATAGTGTCACTGACGAGCTTTATCAGCGCGACCATGACGGTGAACATCATGGCCGAAATGACTTTCAGCGAAATGCCAAGCAGCGGGCGGGTTTGTGACGCAGGTCTCGCGGTCGCCGCCGGCATGGGGGCGGTTGTCATTGCCAATCCTGAGACGGAGAACCGTCAGACAAAGTCGTGGTCAGACTTCAGGGAAGCGATAAATCTAATACTGCACCTGTAACACTTACCCCGCTTTCGCCCAGCCGTCCATTGACGGCATGGCATAGCTGTTATGCAACGGCGCATTTCGTCGCTTTAGGCTCAGGACCCATTGATTTCATCCATTCTGCAAGAGCAGATTTTGTTTTTGACAAGGCGGAAAGGCGCAGGAAACCATCCGGTTTTCAAGTCTTTCCAACGCAGTCAGGAACACAATATGCCTCGCCCTTCGGGTTTTGAAAGAAGTGTCCGCCTGAAGAAAACCAGGGCTCGCAAAGGTATCCAACCTTCGCTTCTCCCTGGTTCTCTCCATTCGAATACTTCTTTCAAAACAGACTTGCATGAAATCAATGGGTCCTGAGCCTAGGCTCAAGGTCATGTCTCAGCGCGCCGTCCGTTGAAGATACTCAAGAACCGAAGCTCTCATATCCTCAGGAATTGCGGGAATTTGCAACATACGGCTCAGCCACAGGCCATCGACCGCCAGTTTGATCACCGCCGCACGCAAGGGATCGATTCCATCGCGCAACATGACGCAATGCAATTCTTCCTGTTTTTGCCGGACCGCGTCGTGCAGTTCCGGCCGATAGCGGGTTGACTGAAGCAGGACGGATGCAAGGCGGGTGAAGTCGGTTCCGTCTTCGGGAAACGCTCCCCGGACATACGCGCGCGTCCACGCCCCCGGTGCTTCATCGTCTCCGAGCGCGGTTTCAATGCGTCCGACAAACGCATCGAACAGCTGCCAGACCATCGCCCGCACAAGATCTTCCATGTTGGGGAAATGATAATGGACATCCGTCAGTGGAAGCCCCGTCGCGTCCGCAAGCTGTTCGAGAGAGAGCGTATCAATCGCTGCTTCCTCAACCAGAATAACCGCCGCATCCAGGATCACCTCCCGGGCACGGGTATCTTCAGGTTTTCTCATGACCCTATCCGCGTACTTCCTGCCCGCAGCCCAACTTTTTATTCGGCTGCATCCTGTATTGCCTGCCAGACCCGATGCGGCGTGGCCGGCATTTCTATATGGGGCACACCCGCCCCCCTTCGCAAGGCATCGACCAACGCGTTCATCGCAGCCGGTGTGGCACCGATCGTCCCGGCTTCACCCGCGCCCTTCAGTCCCATGGCATTGGTCGTGGAGGGAACATTGTGCGTTTCAAAATCAAACGGAACCAGATCCGCCGCCCTTGGAACCGCATAATCGAGGAACGAAGCGGTCAGAAGCTGCCCGTTTTCGTCATAAATCGTGTTCTCATGCAGAGCCTGGCCAATGGCCTGGGCCGCACCGCCATGCACCTGTCCCTCAAGCAGAAGCGGATTCAGCGTAACCCCGAAATCGTCGACAATCGTATATCGCTGCAGCTCCGTTGCGCCGGTTTCAGGATCGACCTCCAGTTCACAGATGTGCGTCCCGTTCGGATAGGTGTTTTCGTCCTGGTGAACCTCCCCTTGCGCCTTCAGTTTTTCCGCATCGGTGGCGGTTTGCGCAATCTCAGTCAGCGCGATGCTCCTGTCTGTTCCGACAATGCGAACCGTTCCGTTGACAAGCTCCAGATCGTCAATGCCGGCCTCCAGCTGATTTGCCGCCAGTTCCTTTAACTGCCGCGCCAGCTTCTTTCCGGCAACATCGATTGACGGCAGCGCGATCGGGATGGAACGGGACCCGCCGGTCCCTCCCCCGGTCCGAACACGATCGGTGTCCCCCTGAATGACGGTTATCTGATCCAGCTCAAGGCCGAGTCGCTCTGCCAACAGCTGACTGTAGGCTGTCGCATGGCCCTGACCGTTTGTCTGCGTTCCCACCAGCAGCGTGACGGTTCCGTCTCCGTTCAGTTCAAGATTGGCTTCTTCGGAGCCTGAGAATGCGCACGCTTCGATGTAGGTCGCCATGCCGATGCCCCGAAATTTCCCGCGTGCCCGGCTCTCCGCCTCCCGCGCTTCAAACCCGGCCCAATCGGATTTTTCCAGCGCCCTGTCCAGATGACCCGAAAAGTCGCCCGTGTCATAAAGACGGCCGGTGGGCGTTTTGTAAGGCAGAGCCTCCGGAGAGATAAAATTCAACCGGCGGAACTCCGCCGGGCTGACGCCAAGCTCATGGGCAGTCTTGTCCACGAGACGTTCAAGCACGTAAGCCGCCTCCGGGCGACCGGCACCGCGATAAGCATCCGTGGGTACGGTGTGGGTGTAGACGCCAATCACATCGATATAGAGGTTCTTGATATCATACAGGCCCGTCGACATCGACGCTCCGATCCAGGGAATGCCGGGCGCGAACTGGTGCAGATGACTGCCCATGTCGGAATAAAGCGTGACGCGTAAACCGAGAATTTTACCCCTCTCGTCAAGGGCGAACGCCGCTTTCGTCAGATTATCGCGCCCCTGGGTATCGCCGACAAAATGGTCCATACGCTCGGCGGTCCATTTAACAGCCCGGCCCAGCTTCTGCGCAGCAACGCAGCAAAGCGGATATTCCCGGTAGGCCCAGATCTTGGTGCCAAAACCACCACCAACGTCGGGAGTAACAACCCGCATGCGGGCCGGATCGATGTTCAGAACCGATTTGCACAAAACATCGCGAACACCGTGGCCGCCCTGAGTGCCGAGCGTCAGGGTGAAGCGATCGCTTTGATTGTCATACTCGGCGATACAGCCGCGCGTTTCCATGTAGTTGGCGACAAGACGGTTGTTAACAACCTCGATCTCGACAGTCCGCGCGGCCCCGGCAAAGGCCGCTTCCGTCTGCTCCTTGTCTCCCATAAACGAATGAAAGGCGATGTTGGTTCCGAATTCCGGCCAGACCAGAACCGCGTCTTCTTTCAGGGCGTTATCCATGCCGACGACGCAGTCCAGGGGCTCAAAATCGATATCGAGCATCTCGGCGGCGTCTTTCGCGTTGGCAACGGTGTCGGCCACAATGAAGGCAATGCCATCGCCCATGTGCCGGACCGTATCGGAAGCCAGAACCGGCCGGGGCGGCACCGGGTGTTCTGTCCCGTCGATCTGGCGCAACACCATCTGTGTCGGCATATTGCCCAACTCGCTGAGATCTTCCGCTGTCAGAAGCAATGCCACGCCGGGCATCGCGCGCACCTCAGCGGCATTGTTTATCGCAAATCGGGCATGAGCCATCGGCGAGCGCACAATATACCCGTGCAATGCATCTGCCGGCCGAATGTCATCAAGATATCGCCCATGCCCGGTAACAAAGGCGGCATCCTCTTTGCGCCTTACCGGAGCACCCATACCAAATTTCGGAGTCGCAGACTGGTTCATGGTGCGTTCCTCTTGTCATTCAGAATCTGCTAAGAAGATCCGCCCCTGTGTAACGGGGCGAGAAGAAAAGTTGTCATACATATGCCGCGCGTTTTTGAAATTGCAAAACCGGCCACAGCTCGGACATATCTGTTACGGTGTCACATTGTCATGCAGGATGCAATTGCTCCGGTGAAACAGCTTGCGTTCGCCTGTCCTCAATGTACCCCCGCGTTCATAATACCGAACCAAAGGCTGATTTATGGCATTTCCAATTAAGGAAAACAAATCGGCACGCGGCAAATCCGACCCGCCGGATCAGCGATTTCATGAAAGACTGGCCGGGCGGATCAGGGGACTGCGCGGAAACATTGTCGGCTGCCTCTGGGTATTGCTTGCCGGCCTGCTCTTCACGATCATGCTGTCTCTGATAAAAGAACTGGGCGAAACCCTTCATGCGACCCAGATCATTTTTATCCGTCAGATGATCATGATGCTCGTTGCCGCTCCAATACTGGTTCGCACGCTCCCCGGCTCCCTGCGCACCAGCTATCCGGGCCTGCACACACTCCGCGTCGTTCTCGCCAGTATTGCGATGATCACCGGCTTTACAGCGGTTATCCACCTGCCGATCGCGGAAGCGACTGCCATCGGCTTCTCGCGGAGCTTCTTCATCACAGTGCTTGCGATATTTTTTCTGGGGGAAGTGGTTGGCAGGCATCGCTGGGCGGCGACGGTTGTCGGATTTATCGGCGTGATCATCATCCTGAGGCCGACAGGAGAAGGGGCGTTGACATTTTACGGATTGCTGTCGGTGTTTGCCGCGGCCTGCGCGGCCGCTGTGGTCGTAACCGTCCGCAAGCTGAGCCAACACGAGACGGCGACAACGATCCTGGTCTATCAGGCGACGTTTGTCGGACTCATCATGCTCGGTCCGGCAATCTGGTTCTGGCGAACGCCGACCTGGACCGAGGCCGGGCTTCTCTTTGCAACCGGTCTGGTGTCCTGGGCGGGTCAGATGAGCAACATCAAAGCGCAGCAGAATGGCGAAGCCAATCTGCTGGCGTCACTGGATTTCATACGCCTGCTTTACGCGGGGATCATCGGCTGGTTCTTCTTCGCCGAAACGCCTGATTTTTTCACGCTTGCCGGTTCGGCGGTGATTGTCTGCGCCGCGCTTTACACGATGCACCGCGAAGCACGCCTGAGCCGGAAACCGACACCCATGACAGACACCTGACATCGGGCGGAACAATCAGGCCGCCTGTCCCTCTTTCTCCCGCTTGAGCCGTTCCTCTTCGACAAGTTCCTTTTTGGAAAGCTTGCCGACCATCGTCTTGGGCAGTTCGGACCGGAACTCGATGTCTCTGGGCATCTCAATCGTAGACAGATAGTCTTTGAGAAACTCTTTTATCCCCTCGGCGGTGGCCGACTTGCCGTCCAACATTTTTACAAAGGCTTTGGGCGCCTGGCCGCGATATTCGTCCGGCACCGCAATCACGATCGCTTCCTCGACATCCGGGTGCTGGTACAGCGCTTCCTCGATGACACGCGGATAAACATTATAGCCCGAGCAGAGGATCAGGTCCTTAATCCGGTCGACGAGATAGGTAAATCCTTTCTCGTCCTGATAGCCGACATCGCCGGTATGAAGAAACCCGTTCTGAATGGTCTCTGCGGTTTCGTCCGGCCGCTTCCAGTAACCGGCCATGACCTGCGGACCGCGGATGCACAGTTCGCCCTTTTCCCCTTGAGGAACCGGTTTTGACCGATCCTCCAGATCCCGGAACTCAAATTCCGTGCCGATCATCGGCTGTCCGATAGATCCGGCGATCTGTTCGCCTTCGAGCGGATTGCAGGCCGCCACGGGAGAGGACTCCGTCAGACCATATCCTTCGACAAGACTGCAGCCGGTCAGCGTTTCAAACTGCTGCTTGACTTCAACCGGCAGCGGCGCACCGCCGGACAGGCACAGGCGGATCGAACTGAGATCGTATTTGGCCGTCATCGGAGAATTGTTGATTGCCGTATAGATTGTCGGCACACCGGGAAACAGAGTTATCTTTTTCCGGACAACGGTTTGCAGCAGCTGTTTCAATTCAAAGCGCGGCATCAGCACCATTTCCGCCCCGATGAGCACCGACAGATTCTGCCCCGCCGTCATCGCAAAGACGTGGAAAAACGGCAGGATGCAGAGCATGCGCTCTTCGCCGGGACGGGCGGACCGGAAGAAATAACGCATCTGCTCCATATTGGCTGACAGGTTGCGGTGGGTCAGCATCGCTCCCTTGGGCACGCCGGTCGTTCCGCCTGTATATTGAAGAACAGCAATGTCGTTTTCAGGATCAATGACCGCAGGTTCGGGTTTTTCCGCGCCGGATACGAGGTCTGAATAGGCCATATGTGCATCGTCAAACGTTACGGATGCACGATCCCGGCTCTTGAAGAGCTGAAACAGCAGTTTTTTCGGCTGCGGCAGAATGTCCGCCATCGGGCAGACAATGATCTTGTCAAGCAATCCCTCCAGCCGAACCTGTTCCACCTTGTCATAGATCACCTTCAGATCCAGCGTAATCATGATCCGGGTTTCGGAGTCCTTCACCTGAAACGCAAGCTCGCGCTCGACATAGAGCGGATTGTAGTTGACGACGGTTCCGCCGATTTTGAGAATCGCGAAGTAACAGATGCTGTAATAGGGCGAGTTGGGCAGGCACAGGCCGACATGGACGCCTTTCCCGACTCCGATGCGCTGAAACCCTGCGGCGGCTCGATCAACAAGATCGCCCAGTTCCCCGTAGGTCCAGCCTTTGCCCATAAAATCCACGGCGGGCCGATCCGCGAATTTCTCGACCGTCTGGTCCAGATAATCCGAAATCGGCATTGGTTTGAAAGCTTTAAGCCACGCCTCGTTCTCGTCCATCAACTCTCCATCCCGGAACAGCTCTCACCGGCTCCGCCACCGGCACGGCCATTCTACATTCATATTTCCATGTCGCGATGCCCAAAGACATGCGACACGCGATCGTCGATCCCTGTTTCGTCCGACCATCATCCCGCAATCCGGTCAGATGGTGGCAATTCCGCAAAGGCCGGTCAACCGGCGACGCTGCGGCATCTTCCAATGGCTGGTTCCCGCACTCTAAACCGCGTTACCTGCGGCTCACCAATTCACCGGCTCAAGACACGCCATGCAAGGACATAGCGCTGCCGGTCGCTGCGGCCCATCCTTTGGCACTCACAATACCTGTCCTGCCGACCCCGCATCAACAGACACAGGGTCACCCTGACTGATAGTCGGTCAACACCCGCCTGACGGCCTCTTTCCAGCCGGCCAGTTTCTTTTCGCGCAGGTCATGATCCATGGCAGGCTCAAAGCGGCGCTCCCGTTTCCAGCTGTCGGCAAATCCTTCCATATCCGGCCAGGCGCCAACGTGATGACCGGCAAGCCAGGCCGCACCCAGTGCGGTGGTTTCAAGAATAACCGGCCGGTCAACCGGCGCATCCAGGATATCCGAAAGCCGCTGCATGGCCCAATCGCTGGCGACCATGCCACCGTCAACCCTGAGAACCGTATCGGCCGAGGTTGCCCAGTCGTCCCGCATTGCGCGCAGAAGATCCAGGGTCTGATAGCAGACCGCTTCAAGCGCCGCCTGAGAAAGTTCGCGCGGGCCGGACGATCGGGTCAGGCCGAAAATCGCCCCTCTGGCGTCCGCATCCCACCAGGGTGCGCCAAGACCGGTGAAGGCCGGCACCAGATACACACTTTGTGTCGGATCCGCCTCCGCAGCCAGTTCTCCGGACTGATCTGCACGCTCAATGATGCCCAGACCGTCCCGCAGCCACTGAACCGCCGCACCGGCAATAAAAATCGCGCCTTCCAGAGCGTAAACGGGTTTGCCGTTCAACTGATAGGCAATGGTCGTCAAAAGCCGGTTGGTCGAACGAACCGGACTGTCCCCGGTATTCAGCAGCGCAAAACAACCGGTTCCGTATGTCGATTTGAACATTCCCGGCTCGAAACAGGCCTGGCCGACGGTGGCCGCCTGCTGATCACCGGCAATCCCGGCAATCGGCAGAGACACGCCGAGGATATCAGCCTCGGTATGACCGAAATCCGCCGCGCAGTCCTTAACGTCGGGGAGCATGGACGCGGGGATCTTCAACACATCGAGCAGCTCTTCGTCCCAACGCCCCTCGTGGATATTGTAAAGCATCGTCCGGGCCGCATTGGTGGCATCCGTTGCGTGAACCCGGCCACCGGTCAGTTTCCAGACAAGCCAGCTGTCGACTGTGCCAAAAAGCAGCTGCCCGGCATTCGCCTTTTCACGCGCGCCCTCGACATTTTCCAGAAGCCAGTGAACTTTCGTGGCTGAAAAATAAGGGTCGAGCAGCAATCCGGTTTTGGCGACAAAAAGCTCCTCCAGGCCGTCGTCCCTGAGTTTTTGGCAAAAGGCGGATGTGCGCCTGTCCTGCCACACGATTGCCCGGTGGATCGCTTCGCCGCTTTCCCGGTCCCAGACCACCGTCGTTTCCCGCTGGTTGGTGATACCGATGGCGGCAATCTCGCCGGCCGGGATGCCGGCGTCCGCCAGCGCGGCTTTTGCCGTTTTGACAGTCGTTTGCCAAAGATCTTCCGGATCATGCTCAACCCAGCCCGAATCCGGAAAATGCTGATCGAACTCCTCCTGCGAACTGCCAATCGCGCGGAATGTTCCGTCGAAAATGATGGACCGCGTCGAGGTCGTCCCCTGGTCGATGGCAAGAATGAGCGATTTTTCAGTCACGGATTCGTTTCCTCCCTTTAACGGACAGGACGGTTGCTGCTGTCCCGACACTTCGAAAATCCCGCCCGCACTGCCCTGTTCAGCCAGCCGCCGCTTTTTCATGAAAGTGCTCGCTGACCAACATAAAGGCCGGATTGACAGGCCGGTCAAGCCGCGGTGCACATTACCGGGCGCTCAACCGGCGGTCTTGTGTGAACTGAAATGGAAAACGCAGGAAAGGATACTCCTCAGCCGCTGCTTACGCCACGGCTTTCAGTCCGCCCGGCGTCGCCCAGGCCAGCCATATTGCGGCCGACCATGAAAAGTCGCCGCCGCCGCACCCCTTGCCGGTTACCGGACAAAAGCTCTCATAGAAACCCGCGCGTTCGACAAGTTCCTGGGAGTTTGAGCGAATACGCTCGCCAAAATCGTGGTGTCCGCTTTCAAACAGGCCGCAGGCAATCATGTAGTTGACCATCAGCCAGATCGGTCCCAGCCAATAACGAATGGAATCAAAGCGCGCATCGTCGGGGTCAAGGCTCGGCACGCCATAGGGAGCTTTTGCCCAAAATCTTTCAAGGTGGCCCAGAAGCTTTTCGGATTTTTCACCGTCGGCAACCCCCGCATACCAGGCAAGAAACGCAGGAGACGTAATGTGATTGATCCGCCTGCCGCTTCTGAGATCCAGAGCCGTATAGGCGTCCAGTTCGTCATTCCACAAGCGCTCGACGCCTTGTTCAGACGCCGAAATCCAAGCGGAAATCTGTTCCGCCGCCTCTTTTTCCCCGAAGCTCCGGGCGATCTCCAGCAAATCGCGGTCCGCCCGAAGAAGTGTCATGGTCAGGCCCACATCCGCGATGAAAAACGGACAGTCCCGCGCAACGCGTTCAGGATCCCATCCGACATCCCGACCGAATTTTACCAGGCCCAGATACCGGTCATATTCGATCGCATGGGGCCGCATGCTCGGATCGACATGACCGGTGTCACGCCGCTCGTAAGTGCCAATACCGCTCGTATCGACAGTTTCAAGCGCCCTATCCCATTCGGCGCTGTTGTCCCGCCCGGTTTCCCACGGATGGACCGCTGCAATGATTCCCAGATTATCCGGATCGCGATAGGTATGAAACCATCTGTGCCAGCGCATGATCTTCGGAAACAGTTTGCGCAACCGTTCCTGATATTCAGCGGAATGCGACCGATCCAGCAATGTGCGCAAAATCGTCGCCACAACCGGTGGCTGCGAGATGCCTGACGTGGGCGGCGTGGCCGGCGTTCCCCAAACCGTGGGGCCCGGAAAATAGTCCGGATCATTCTTTCTGAAAACAATATGGGGCACCATGCCGTCCGGCCATTGGCCTTCAAAAAGCGTTTCAATCTCCTGCCAGGCGCGGTTCATGTCAAAGGTCGCAATACCAAGGGCGGAAAAAGCGGAATCCCAATTCCACTGGTACGGATAAAGGCCCTTGGTCGGGATGGTATATCCGCCATGATCGTTCTGTTGCAAAATGGCTTTCGCGGCGGCATCCAAATCTGGTCGCATGTTTTCTTTCTCGTTTGAGGATGTTTCAGTCATCCGGGCAATCCCAAAAAATTCGGCTTCTGTTGCAACGAATGTGACCGGATATCCGCTTCAACGGGCATCACACTGTTGCCGGGCGAACGCCGCCGCGGTCGTTAGGCCGCCGGCTTGTCTATTGTTTCGCGCAGTTCCTGCGGCGTCAGCCGCGGCGGACCGTCCGAAGCACGGCGCACCAGCGAAACTTCCGCCACTCTCTGGTGCAGATGCGCCGGCGCTCCGTCAATCAGAGCCAGCATCATCTCGGCAACCGCCGCACCGGCCTCCGCGACCGACTGCGACAGGGTCGTCAAAGGAGGCTCCAGATATCGGCCCAGCGGCGCACCGTCATAGCCGATGACGCTCACATCCGAGCCGACCGCCAACCCCAGTTGCCGGGCAGCTTTCACGGCTCCGGCCGCCAGAACGTCAACCGCCGCCAAAATCGCCGTGGGCGGCAATGGCTGCATCAGGAGCTGTTTCGCAGCCTCATATCCTTCAATCTCGTCAAGCGGCGTTTCGGTAATCAACGCCGGGTCGACCGTCAGGCCCGCCTGTTCCAGGCCTCGTTTGAAACCCGACAGTCTCAGTCCGGCAAAATTCATGTCCAGCGGCGCACCCATATAGGCAATCCGCGTGTGGCCAAGACCGATGGCGTGAGCCGCCGCAAGTTCCAGCGCAGCCTCGTTGTCAATGTCAAACCAGGCATAGCCGCTCGGATCTTCAGTTCTGCCGTGGGCAACGAAGGGAACGCCCCGCTGCTTCAGATACTCGATCCTGGGATCGCGCGTGAGGGTTCGCGTCACAATCATGCCATCCACTTTGGAGGCAGCCAGAAGGCGCTCGTACACGGCCAGCGTGCCTTCCGCATCGGGGGCCGTCGCGACAAGCAGATCGTGATCCCTCCGGCCCAGTCCCTGGGACAGGCCGTCGAGAAACTCCGAAAGAAACGGATCCGAAATATGCGCATTGGCCGTCGGCAGGACGATACCGACCGTCTCCACGCGCCCCCTCTTGAGCCGGCGCGCGATGGACGAAGGGCGGTATCCCAACTCATCCACGGCGGCAAGCACGCGCATGCGTGTCTCAGGAGAAATGTCCGGATAATTGTTCAAGGCGCGGGACACCGTGCCTTTGGCGATACCCAAACGGCGCGCGACATCACCGATCGTCACATTATGTCTGACCGGACCCATTGTCGTTCCTGCTGAACCCCATCGGTAGCATTGTCGATCTGAAAACACCTATCAAAACCGATTTCGAAAGACAACCGAAAACGGTTTTGAACCCGAGAGCATGTTTTGTTTATGCTGGATCAGCAGCACAAAAGTGGTTTACGCTCTTTCTGGAACACTTTGCCAAAATACAGCAAAATTCTGCTTGACGTCGCAGCGGAAGCCGTGTTTCATCTATTAAATAAACGTGATTTATAAAATAATAATCCCGAAAATCACGCGAGAAAAACACTGTGAGGAAAGTGGGATGCGCGGTACGCCCCCCGTCAACACAACGGACGGAAGAGGAAGCAATTCGGTTCAGGTCCGCCGCTACAACGAACGCATCGTTTTGCGGGAGCTCAGACGCTGCAGCGAAGCATCCAAAGCCGAGTTGGCACGCCGTGCGACTCTGACCAGTGCCGCGGTCGGAACGATTATTGACGAGTTGGAAGGCTATGGTCTTATCGAGATCACCGGCAAACGCCATGCCGGAGGTCGGGGACAACCGGCGACCCTTTACCGATTGCGTGAAGGGGGAGCCTACGGCGTGGGCGTTCGCCTGGATCGAAGCAGCATCGAAACCGTTCTTATGGACCTGACCGGTCAGGTCATTGCGCAACAATCCCACGGCCCGACTTTGCCCGAACCGGAAACGGCGCTTCAGATCATCTCTCAGGACATCGACATGATGTTGGCTCAGGTGCCGCAAGAGCCGGCATCGATTGAGAACCGCGTGACGGGAATCGGTCTCGCGCAGCCGTACAATATGGGCAACTGGCTGAGGCAACTCGCTTTGCCGCCTGAGATTTTTCTTCAGTGGCAGGAGTATGATTTCCGCAAGGCCCTGGAAGACAAGGCAGGGCTGCCGGTATTTGCTGAAAATGACGGAACAGCCAGTGCGATTGCCGAACTGTTCTACGGCCAGGATCAGGAGCGGAAATCGTTCCTTTATATGTTCATTGGCCCGGCTATCGGCGGGGGCGTGATTCTGAATGGCGATCCTCTTTACGGCGAGACCGCCAACGCCGGCGATGTTGCGACAATGCCCGTACCGCCAAGCCGCCTGCCCTCGGCTCCCAAGCCGAAAGGCGCCTGGGACATCCTGATCACACGCGCATCGCTCAATGCCCTTATCCGGCATCTGGATTATTTCGGTGTCAAGGCCCGGGATCGCACCGCGTTGGAAGCCATTGTTGAAGATGGTCACCGGGCTGTCACCGAGTGGATTGAGGACTGCGTGGATGCGCTTGTTCCGTCGGTCTATTCCGCACTTGCCATCCTCGACGTCCCGCTTTTGATCATCGACAGCGATCTCAATGGCGGCCTCCAGGTCCGCCTCAAGGACTCGCTCGAGCAGGAAATGGCGCGGCGCGCACCCGAGGGACGCAATCCGCCGCGCATCGAAGTGGGATCTTTCGGACCGGATGCGGGGGCCATCGGCGCAGCCGCCCTGCCGCTTTTCATAAATTTCTCGCCGCGCGCATCCATTTTGACCAACAGCAGTTTCGGGAATGCAACCCGGCGTGTCGCCGGTACGGTCCCCAACTAGATGACGTGGCTTGCGGTGCCGGGCAGATTTTCTGGTCTGTCCGCCCGGCATCAGACAACAAAGACCAGGGAGGAAACGTTATGATCCGTAAATTACTGCTTGCAGCCTCCGCTGTCACGATGATGGGCGCTGCGCCCGCACTCTCCGCAGACACATCTGCCTGCCTGATCACGAAAACCGACATCAATCCGTTTTTCGTCAAAATGAAGGAAGGGGCGACCGCCAAAGCCAATGAGCTCGGGATTGACCTGCAGACCTTTGCGGGCAAAGTGGACGGAGACCACGAAACGCAGGTTGCCGCCATTGAAACGTGCATTGCCTCGGGCGCAAAGGGTATTCTGATTACGGCATCCGACACCA
The DNA here is from genome assembly GCA_965275915.1 of Stappiaceae bacterium. Taxonomy (GTDB): domain Bacteria; phylum Pseudomonadota; class Alphaproteobacteria; order Rhizobiales; family Stappiaceae; genus JBDWFY01. The sequence continues at coordinate 392,622 of CBDHYI010000008.1, read as the reverse complement.
AGGCGATCGTCGAGCCTGTCAAACAGGCGCGGGACGCCGGTCTGCTGGTCATTGCGCTGGATACCCCGCTTGAGCCGATCGATTCCGCCGACGCCACCTTCGCAACCGATAACTTCGAAGCCGGGCGGCTGATCGGCGCATGGGCTGCTGCCAAACTCGGCGATGGCGCTGCGAACGCCAAGATCGGCATGCTCGACCTTGCAGAAAGCCAGCCTTCGGTGGGGGTGCTGCGCGACCAGGGTTTCCTGACCGGTTTCGGGATTGACGTCAAAGATGTCAGTAAGTGGGGCGATGAAGATGACCCGCGCATCATCGGCAATGAAGTCACGGCCGGAAACGAGGAAGGCGGGCGCAATGCCATGGAAGCCCTGCTTTCAAAGGACCCGGACATCAATGTCATCTACACGATCAACGAACCCTCCGCCGCCGGCGCGTATGAGACCCTGAAAGCGTTCGGCAAGGAAAATGACGTTCTGATCGTTTCCGTGGATGGCGGCTGCCCCGGTGTTGCAAATGTCAAGGACGGCGTGATCGGCGCGACATCGCAGCAATACCCGCTGCTGATGGCATCCCTGGGTATCGAGGCGATTGCCGAATGGGCGAAAAGCGGTGCCAAGCCGGAGCCCTCCGAAGGCCTCGACTTCTTCAACACCGGCGTCAATCTGGTCACGGACCAGCCGGTCGACGGCGTTGCGTCCATCTCCGTGCAGGAAGGACTTGACCGCTGCTGGGGTTAAGGAGACCAACGAAACGGCCTGTCCCATTTTTGGGACAGGCTTTTGAAGAACCGGCAGGTTGGGTTAGGGTGTGGACCCATATATGCGCTTAAAACGGTATGAGCCGATTTGTTCGGATCGTGCTGTTTGAATACGGGGCGCAAATCTGCAGGAAACCATCCGGTTTTCAAGGGTTTGCAACGCTGCAGCCGGACCAATCGGCCTATCCCAAGGGACAGAGAAACGGCTTCAATCTGATGCGAGGGGGACATGGGGTCTGCACAATCTGACAATTTTGAGGAAAAACTCTCCGACAGCGATCAGTCCGTCGCCGAGTTCGACCATCAGCATCGCGGTGTATTAGGAAGCATCCAGCATTTTCTGCATGGCAACCCGGCAATGGTTCCCGTGATCATCCTGATCATGGCAATCGCGGTGTTCGGATTCATTGCCGGCGGGCGGTTCTTCTCGCTGTTCAACCTTTCGCTCATCATGCAGCAGGTCGCAATTGTCGGCATTCTGGCCTGCGCACAGACCCTCATCATTCTGACGGCGGGTATCGATCTCAGCGTCGCGGCGATCATGGTGCTCAGCTACGTGATCATGGGACACCTCTCGGTAACCTACGGCCTCCCGACATCCTTTGCCATTCTTTGCGGCCTTGGCGTTGCGACGCTGTGTGGCGCCGTCAACGGTTTGCTGGTCACCCGCATCAAGCTGCCGCCCTTCATCGTTACGCTGGGCACGTGGCGGATATTCCTCGCCATCGTCTATCTCTATACAGGCTCACAATCGATCCGTTCGCAGGATATTGACGCAGCAGCGCCGCTCCTGAAGTTTTTCGGCGAACGCGTCAACATCGGCGGTGCCGTTTTTACCTACGGCGTTTTCCTGATGATCTTTGTCTTTATCCTGTTCTGGTATCTCCTGAACCGGACGTCCTGGGGGCGGCATGTCTATGCCGTCGGTGACGACAAGGATGCCGCCGAGCTTTCCGGCATTCGCAGCGACCGCCTGCTGTTGTCGGTTTATATGGTCGCGGGCCTGATCTGCGGCATTGGCGCATGGGCCGCTATCGGACGTGTGGGCTCGGTCAGCCCGTCAAGTTTCGTCGATGCCAATCTGGATAGCATCACCGCAGTCGTTATCGGCGGGACATCACTGTTCGGCGGACGCGGGGCTATTCAGGGATCGCTGTTCGGGGCCCTCATAGTCGGTGTGTTTTCATCCGGCCTCAAACTTGCCGGCGCGGATCCGCAGTGGGAGCTCTTTGCCATCGGCTGTCTGATCATTGCCGCTGTCGCGCTCGACCAATGGATACGGAGGGTTTCGACATGACCGCCCCGGTTCTTCAAGGCCGGCAGCTTGTCAAACGCTATGGCCGTGTCGTCGCCCTGGATCATGCGGACTTCGAACTCTATCCGGGCGAAATCCTGGCGGTTATCGGCGACAACGGCGCCGGCAAATCGACCATGATCAAGGCGCTGTCAGGCGCCGTCCAGCCGGATGAGGGGGAGGTTCTGCTTGACGGCAAACCGGTGACCTTTTCAAGCCCGATGGCTGCGCGGGCTGCCGGCATCGAAACGGTCTACCAGACCCTCGCCCTCTCCCCTGCCCTGTCAATTGCGGACAACATGTTTTTGGGCCGGGAACTTCGGAAAAGCGGGTTCCTGGGTGACTATTTCCGCATGCTGGACCGTAAAAAAATGCAGAAAATCGCGCGGGAAAAGCTGAGCGAACTGGGATTGATGACGATCCAGAACATCAACCAGGCAGTCGAAACCCTGTCAGGCGGCCAGCGGCAGGGGGTTGCCGTTGCGCGCGCGGCAACGTTCGGTTCGAAGGTCATCATCATGGATGAACCAACGGCCGCGCTCGGCGTCAAAGAGAGCAGACGGGTGCTGGAATTGATCCGGGACGTCAAAAGCCGGGGCATGCCCATCGTCCTGATCAGCCATAACATGCCGCATGTTTTCGAGATCGCCGATCGCATCCACATCCATCGTCTGGGCCGGAGACGGGCGGTCATTGACCCCAAGGAGTGTTCGATGTCGGACGCCGTGGCGATCATGACCGGAGCGATGGATCCACCGGAAAGCAAGGCGGCCTGACGCTCGAACCATTCGGGCCGAGGTCCCTTCTGCCTGGCACTGAAAGTTAAAAACAAACGGACACCAACATGATCTTAGTGTGCGGCGACGCGCTTTTTGATGTTTTCATCGGCGAGGACAAGGGGCGGTCCCTGTCGCTTGACGCCCATATCGGCGGATCGCCCTACAATGTAGCCATCGGGCTGGCACGGCAGGAGACCCCTTGCGCATTTCTTTCCGGCCTTTCCAGCGATACGCTTGGCCGGAAACTGGGGGATTGTCTTTCGAATGAAGGCGTGAACACGAGCTTCATCGCCTGGAAGAACGCGGCCTGCAGCCTCAGCATTGTCGGTGTTGGCGAAAACGGCAGTGCGGAGTACGTGTTTTACGGGCATGGAGCCGCCGACCGGTCGCTTGAAGTCTCTGACCTTCCCGCCGACCGCGACCGGTTTTCCGCAATTCATGTGGGTTCTTATGCGATGGTGGTTGAGCCCACCGCATCGACGCTCTTGACGCTCCTCAAGGAGGAGCAGGGCAAGCGGCTGATTTCGTTCGACCCCAATATCAGAACCAATGTCGAGCTCGATCTGGACATCTGGCGAACCCGCGTGACGGACATTCTGTCCTGCGCCGATCTCGTAAAGGTGAGCGATGAGGACCTTGGCCTGCTCTACCCGGACGCGGATTGCGACGATATTGCCCAAGGATGGCTTGACGCCGGTCCGGATCTTGTGGTGCTGACACGGGGCGCTGACGGCGCAACCGCCTATACCGCCGGACATCGGTTTCACTGTCCCGGCATCGAGGTCGATGTGGTCGATACAGTCGGCGCCGGCGACACGATGCAAGCCGTTTTGCTGCAACAACTGAATCGATTTAAAGAATCTGGAGAAAACGGGCTTGCCGCCCTTGACGAAGGCGCACTCTCACGGCTTCTTAAGCGCGCAGTGGCAGCGGCCGCCCTCACCTGCGCCCGACGCGGCGCAGACCTTCCCACTCTGGCCGAAATCGACGCGTTCATCTGACAGGAGCGATTTTGAATGGCTGCACGTGTAATCGAAGTTGATCCGTTTGATCTCGTCGTCTTTGGCGGCAGCGGCGATCTTGCCCACCGTAAACTGATCCCGGCGATCTATCATCGGGATCTCGACGGCCAGATACCGGACGATGCCCGCATTATCGGCATCTCCAGAAGCCCGCAGTCCGACGATGAATACCGGCAATGGGCAGAGACGGCGCTGAAAGAACATGTGGGCGCCGACGCTTTGGATGCTGAAACGCTCAAGCGCTTCCTGAGCCGTCTCCACTTCATTTCCGTCGATGCGACAAGTGACAGGGGCTGGTCGGACCTGAGCGCGGCGCTGGCAGCACGGCCCGATGTCATCCGCGCGTTTTACCTGGCCGTTTCACCGGATTTCTTCGGGCCGATTTGCGAAAAAATCGGATCCTTTGGCTTGTCCGGTATCAAAACGCGCGTGGTGATCGAAAAGCCAATCGGCAAGGATGGCGCGTCGGCCGATGCGGTCAACGAAACGATCGGCAAAGTTTTCAACGAAGACCAGATCTTCCGCATTGATCATTATCTGGGCAAAGAAACCGTCCAGAACCTGATGGCCCTCAGGTTTGGCAACGCGCTGTTCGAGCCGATCTGGAATTCGGCCCATATTGACCACGTTCAGATAACGGTGGCGGAAAGCCTCGGTGTCGGAAACCGAAGCGGTTACTACGACACGGCCGGCGCGATGCGGGACATGGTGCAGAACCATATTCTGCAGCTCCTCTGTCTGGTCGCAATGGAGCCGCCATCGTCGCTTGACGCCAATGCCGTTCGCGATGAAAAGCTCAAGGTCCTGCACTCGTTGAAACCCATTACCGAGCAGTCAATTTCAGACCTCACGGTCAGGGGCCAGTATACCGCCGGCGCATCCGGCGGCGGTGCGGTGCCGGGTTATCTGGACGAGCTGGGCCGCGCGGAAAGTTCGACAGAGACGTTTACCGCGATCAAGGCGGAAATTCAGAACTGGCGTTGGGCCGGCGTCCCCTTCTATCTCAGGACCGGAAAACGTCTTTCCCAGCGCGTGTCGGACCTTGTGATCCACTTCAAGGAAATTCCGCACAGTATTTTTGAGGAAGGCGCCGGGAAGATCCGCTCCAACCGGCTCGTGATCCGCCTGCAGCCCGATGAGGGCGTCAAACTGTGGCTGATGATCAAGGATCCGGGTCCGGGCGGCATGCGGCTGCGCCACGTCCCGCTCGATATGAGCTTTGCCGAGGCCTTCAATGTCCGTAATCCTGATGCCTATGAACGGCTCGTCATGGACGTGATACGCGGCAATCCAACGCTCTTCATGCGACGGGACGAAGTGGAAGCGGCATGGGCCTGGTGCGACCCGATCCTGCAGGCCTGGGACCGCATTCAGGAACCGATCCGCAACTATACGGCCGGCACGTGGGGGCCTTCCGCGGCAATCGCGCTGATCGAACGTGACGGGCGTACCTGGCACGAAGAATAGATGCATAAGGACACAGTTTGGATCATGCCTGTTCCGGAGCGGCATAATTTTGAATCGAAGGAATACCTGGCACAGGCCCTTGCCGAACAAATCGCAGGTGACCTCAGCCGGAGCATTGAAAAGCGCGGCGGCGCCTCGCTTGCCGTGTCCGGCGGATCGACACCGGCCCGCCTCTTTTCAATCCTGAGCGATCAGGACATCGCATGGCCCAGGGTCACGGTGACATTGGTCGACGAACGCTGGGTTGATGATGGCAATCCCCGCTCAAACGCCAAACTGGTCAAGGAGACGCTTCTGACCGGCAAGGCTAAAGAAGCCGTGTTTGTACCGCTCTTTAACGGCGATCAGACTCCGGAGGACGGCGTTGACGCCCTTGAAGATCAACTCGCAAAATCCGTGTCGTGGCCGCTCGACGTCGCAATTCTGGGTATGGGCACCGATGCCCATACCGCCTCTTTTTTCCCCGGCGGAGACCGGCTCAAGGCAGCGCTTGATGAAAACGGGTCAAATCGGGTGACAGGAATGCGAGCCGGGGGCGCGGGCGAGCCGAGAATAACGCTCACCCTGCCGGTCTTGCTTGCCGCCCATCGCCTCGTTCTTCATATTGAGGGCGAGGACAAGCGGCAGGTGCTGGATAGAGCGCTTCGGGAAGGCCCGGCCGAAGACATGCCGGTCCGGGCCGTGCTGCACGGCGTGCGACAAAAGCCGCTGCAGATTTTCTGGGCGCCATAGATTTTTTCCGGCGCCAAAAAACCGGGCGGACAATCAATGCCCCGGAAGGGATCGGCAGGCAGGCACGAAAAACGATTTTGATCGTTTTTGCTGTCAGCCGATCGCTTGACACAACTGTCGCTTAAATCGATTAAAAGGCCGAAATAAGCGGCAAGACACACAGGAACCAGGTTACATGACACTCAACGCGCGCATAAGCGACGTGACGGACCGGATCATCGAGCGCAGCAGGCCGACCAGGGAACATTATCTGGCACGCATCGGCGCTGCATCCGACAAGGGTCCGCATCGTTCGAGCATTTCCTGCGGCAACCTTGCGCATGGCTTTGCAGCCTGCAGCCTTCAGGACAAACAAGCGCTCTCAGGCGATGTCGTGCCCAATATCGGCATCATCACCGCCTACAACGATATGCTGTCCGCGCACCAGCCCTACGAAACCTATCCCGCACTCATCAAGGAAGCGGCGCGCGCCGCCGGAGGTGTCGCGCAGGTTGCCGGCGGCGTTCCGGCCATGTGCGACGGGGTCACCCAGGGCCAGGACGGAATGGAACTGTCACTGTTTTCCCGGGATGTGATTGCCATGTCCGCAGGCGTCGGCCTGTCGCACAATATGTTTGACGCGGCGATGTTCCTCGGCATTTGCGACAAGATCGTCCCCGGTCTCCTGATTGCCGCCCTCTCGTTCGGCCATCTGCCTGCTGTGTTCGTTCCCGCCGGTCCGATGCCCTCGGGTCTGCCCAACAGCGAAAAAGCGCGTATCCGGCAGCTCTATGCCGAGGGCAAGGTCGGCCGTGAAGCGCTGCTTGAAGCAGAAAGCAAATCCTACCATTCACCGGGAACCTGTACTTTTTACGGCACCGCCAATTCCAATCAGATGCTCATGGAAATCATGGGGCTTCACCTGCCGGGCGCCAGCTTCATCAATCCGGGCACCCCCCTGCGCGATGCGCTCACCCGGGAAGCCGCGAAGCGGGCGCTGGCCATCACCGCCCTTGGCAATGCGTTTACACCGGTCGGTGAAGTGATCGACGAAAAAGCCATCGTCAACGGAGTCGTCGGCCTGCATGCGACCGGCGGCTCGACCAACCATACCATGCATCTGGTCGCGATTGCCCGCACCGCCGGGATCGAACTTACCTGGGACGACATTTCCGATCTGTCCGATGCGGTGCCTTTGCTCGCCCGTGTCTATCCGAACGGGCTGGCGGACGTGAACCATTTCAATGCGGCCGGCGGCATGGGATTCCTCATTCGCGAGTTGCTGGAGGCCGGTTATCTGCATAATGACGTCAAGACCGTCTGGGGCACGAAGCTCGACGGCTACACCAAGGAAGCCGTTCTGGATGACAATGATACAGTCGTCTGGAAAGAAGCCGTCAGGGAAAGCGGCGATCCCAAGGTCCTGTCATCCGCAAAGAGCCCGTTTCAGGCCAATGGCGGGCTGAAGGTCCTGTCCGGAAACCTGGGCCGCGCGGTCATCAAGGTGTCCGCCGTCAAGCCGGAACATCGCATCGTCGAGGCGCCTGCGCGCGTGTTTCATTCCCAGAACGCGTTGCAGGAAGCCTTTCAGAGCAAAGAGTTCACCAGCGACGTTGTGGCGGTTGTCCGCTTCCAGGGACCGAAAGCCAACGGCATGCCGGAACTTCATAAACTGACACCGGGCCTTGGCATCCTGCAGGATCGCGGACTGAAGGTGGCCCTGGTCACCGACGGGCGCATGTCGGGCGCATCGGGCAAGGTCCCCGCCGCTATCCATGTCACGCCCGAGGCCGCTGATGGAGGTCCGATTGCGCGCATTCAGGATGGCGACCTGGTCCGCGTCGATGCCGAGGAAGGAACCCTGACGGTTCTGGTTCCGGAGGAGGAGTGGCGGCTCAGACCGATCATGACGGCCGACCTTTCCGCCAATCAGGAAGGCTGCGGACGGGATCTCTTCACCATGCTTCGCGCCAAAGTGTGCAGTCCCGATGCGGGCGCACATGTGTTCTGAACCTGAACTTTTTTCGGTGGGGACTCCTCACCGCAACAGAATTCCCGAGGATAGGAATAAGAATGACGCAGAATGTGGAACGTGTTGACGCCATCCTGACCGCAGCCCCGGTGGTTCCGGTGCTGATTGTCGACGATGCAAGAAAAGCCGTGCCGATGGCAAAGGCTCTGGTGGCGGGGGGCCTGCCCGCGATTGAAATTACCCTCAGAACCGCCGCGGCCATTGACGCGATCCGCGCGGTGGCCGAGGAGGTCGAAGGTGCGCTGGCCGGAGCGGGCACGGTCCTGAATGCTGAACAGTACGACGCCGCCGTCAAGGCCGGCGCGACCTTTATCGTTTCTCCGGGCGCAACGACAACTTTGCTGGACATTGCAACCGGATATGATGTGCCGCTTCTTCCGGGCGCAACATCCGCCTCCGAATCAATGGCGCTGCTGGAACGCGGCTATGCGCGGCAGAAATTTTTCCCCGCTGAACCGGCGGGAGGCGCCCCCTTCCTGAAGGCGCTGTCTTCTCCGCTGTCCGGGGTTAAATTCTGCCCCACCGGCGGCATAACAGTTCAGAACGCGCCGACATATCTCAGATTGCCCAACGTAATCTGCGTCGGCGGTTCCTGGGTCGCTTCACCGGACCTGATCAACGGTGAAGCCTGGGATCAAATCGAGGCCAATGCGCGCGCGGCCTTCGCTCTGTCATAACCCGATCAGCCTAACGCCCTACCCGAACTTCCGGAGACCCCACAGATGAACAGCGCAGCAAATGCCGCCTGGCAAAAACTGGCCGATCACCGGCGGACCATTGAACCCTCCGATCTGCGTCAGTTGTTCGCCACCGATCCCGACCGGTTCGATGCGCTGTCCGCCACTTTCGAAGACATGCTGCTGGACCTGTCCAAAAACCGGCTGACGGGTGAAACCCTCAAACTGCTCGGCGAGCTGGCTGCCGCATGCGGCCTTGAGGACAAACGGGATGCGATGTTTTGGGGCGAGCCGATCAACCGGACGGAAGGCCGGGCGGTTCTGCACACTGCGCTGCGCAACCGGTCGGACGCGCCTGTTGTTGTCGACGGGCAGGATGTCATGGGCGAGGTCCGGGAGGTGCTCTCCCGCATGGCGATCTTTTCCGAAGGAATCCGCAGCGGAGAGATCACCGCCCATGACGGCGGTCCGTTCACCGACATTGTCAATATCGGTATCGGCGGGTCGGACCTGGGCCCCGTCATGACGACCCTGGCGCTTGCGCCCTATCATGACGGACCGCGTCTGCACTACGTTTCGAATATCGACGGCGCTCATATCGCCGACACTCTGAAACAGCTCGATCCGGCCCGCACGCTGTTCCTGGTCGCGTCAAAGACCTTCACGACGATCGAGACAATGACCAATGCCCGGACAGCCCGCAAATGGGTTGCTGATGCGCTGGGAGAGACAGCGGTCGGGGCACATTTTGCTGCCATTTCGACGGCTCTCGATAAAGTCGCGGCTTTCGGCATCGACAGCGGGCGTGTTTTCGGCTTCTGGGATTGGGTCGGCGGACGCTATTCGATCTGGTCGGCAATCGGTCTGCCGCTGATGATTGCGATCGGCGCGGACAATTTCAATCGTTTTCTGGCCGGCGGCCATGCAATGGACCGGCATTTTCAAACCGCGCCCCTGCTCGAAAACCTGCCGGTGCTTCTTGGCCTCACCGGCGTCTGGTACCGCGATGTGTGGCAATTCGGAACCAGAGCCGTGTTGCCATACGATCAGCGGCTCGCCCGCCTCCCGGCCTATCTGCAGCAGCTTGATATGGAATCAAACGGCAAACGCACAACGCTTTCCGGCGGAGCGGTTGAGCAGGACACCGGCCCCATTGTCTGGGGAGAGCCCGGCACCAACGGACAGCATGCGTTCTACCAGTTGATCCACCAGGGTACCTCCGTTATTCCGGTCGAGTTTCTGATCGCGGCCAGGGGGCATGAACCGGATCTGGCTCATCACCATCATCTGCTTATGGCCAACTGCCTTGCGCAAAGCGAAGCCCTGATGAAGGGACGGACGCTTGAGGAAGCAAGCGAGATATTGACACAGAACGGGCTGTCTTCCGAAGACGTCGCCGCGCTTGCCCCGCACAAGGTCTTCCCGGGCAATCGCCCGTCAACAACCATTGCCTATGACAGGCTGGACCCTTATACGCTCGGCCGCATTATTGCCCTGTACGAACACCGTGTATTCGTGGAAGGGGCAATCTGGAACATCAATTCGTTTGATCAATGGGGCGTTGAGCTGGGCAAGGAACTGGCCACCCAGTTGCTGCCGATGGTCAATGGCGAGGCGTCGGCGGAGGGCAAAGACTCTTCAACACTGGCACTGCTCGCAAAATTGCGACACTGAGTGGAAAAACCCCTTTTTCGTCTCCTTCGGGAGCGAATTGCGAAAACTGTGCCCCCACATGCATTGATTTCGCAGGATGTCTGCCGCACAGTCAGCAGCGGACGCAGACTTTTGGAGATCCTGATGAAATTTTCAATTCTTATTGGTGCGACCGCTCTGTTGCTGGCCGGTTGCCAGGCCGACAGCCAGACGGACAGAGCTCTCATCGGTGGCGGATTAGGGGCAGCCACCGGTGCGGCAATCGGCGCGGCAACCGGTGGCGGCGCGGGCGCAGCTCTTGCCGGAGCAGCAATCGGCGGCGCGGGCGGTGCCATTGTCGGCGCAGCAACGACGCCGAAAAACTGTGTCGCTTATGACCGATATGGCCGCAGGTACTATGTCGCCTGCCCGTAACGCACCGGCTTCATCTGCGTAAACGCTCAACCACAAAACGACCGCTTTGTCTGACGATGGCAGTGGTTACAAAGATATCTTTCATTCAGCTGGCGTTCATGTGAAGTGAATATGGTTGCGATGATCGCGGCGGCATAATCCGTCAAAACGGGCAGTTTACCGGTCAGATTATGTCACAGTGCGCTGATTCTATAGTGGTTTTATGCCACTCGGACTTGGTGCCAGAGTGGCCATTGCGGTGTGGATCAGATGCGTTGCAAGGCGATCACAGGTTCGACTGTAACGTTAAGATCCCGGTCGGAAAGAGGATATTTCGTCCGGGTTATCATAACTTTGACGTAAATCGGCCTATAACCGGACCGGTTTGTGCACAGACGGACAGGGCATTCGATTTGTTCTGGTCTGTTGATTGTGTGCTATAATCAAGCCGAAGGTGAACAAGCTCCGAAAAATGCGGTCTTGATTTCATCGATCAAAAGTTTGCTTGGACAGGAAGACACTATGAAAGTTTATGTTCTAGCGGCTGCGGCCGCATTGCTGGTAGCAGGGTGCCAGGCCGACAGTCAGCGTGACCGTGCGCTTGTGGGCGGTGGACTGGGTGCAGCGACAGGTGCGGCGATTGGTGCGGCAACCGGAGGCGGCACCGGTGCAGCTCTTGCCGGCGCAGCAATCGGCGGTGCCGGCGGTGCCATTATCGGCGGCGCAACAACCCCGAAAAACTGCACCGCCTATGACCGCTTTGGCAATCCTTACGCTGTTGCCTGCCCATAACGGTTTTTAAAAAGCGCAGCGCAATCATCCGGCTTTATCCGGGTAGGAGCGGTACGCAGTGCTCATCGGCCTGACGTCCGGCCGATGAAACAAAAAAACCCGCGCAATGTGTTGCGCGGGCTTTTTATATCGGAGCGTGTCAGCTCAGGGCTGCGACCGGGTCGACATAGTCGTATCCCAGCGCCTCCGCAACAGCCTTGCAGGTCACCTTGCCGTCATAGACGTTAAGGCCGGGCAGAAAACATTTGTCGGCAAGCAATGCTTCCCGATAGCCTTTGTCGGCCAGGGCCAGACCGAACGGCAGCGTGACGTTGTTCAGGGCATAGGTCGATGTATGGGGCACGGCGCCGGGCATATTGGCGACACAATAATGAACGACATCATCGATCACATATGTGGGTTCCGCATGGGTGGTTGCCCGGGACGTTTCAAAACATCCGCCCTGGTCAATGGCCACATCCACAAGAACCGACCCGCTTTTCATCTGTTTCACAAGATCCGCAGTGACCAGTTTGGGTGCAGCGGCGCCGGCAATCAGCACGGCGCCGACCACCAGATCCGCTTCAAGAACATACTGTTCAATGGATGCCTGCGTTGAATAGACCGTGGTCAAAGCCGGCCCGAAGCGTTCGGCAAGGTGCGCCATGGTGTTGACGTTCCGGTCGAGCACGGTCACGTCCGAGCCAAGGCCCAGCGCCATCGTAATCGCATGCTCTCCGACAACACCGCCGCCAATCACGACAACCTTTGCTGCCGGGACACCCGGAACACCGCCCAGCAGGACGCCTGCGCCGCCCTGCGCTTTTTCAAGCGAATGCGCACCGGCCTGGATCGAAAGACGTCCAGCAACCTGTGACATCGGCGCCAGCAGCGGCAGGCCGCCGCGGGCGTCGACCACGGTTTCATAGGCAATGCACGTAGCACCGGATTTGACCAGATCGGCCGTCTGTTCGGGATCCGGAGCCAGATGCAGATAGGTGAAAAGAATGTGGTCGGAACGCAGCATGGCCCGTTCGACCGCCTGCGGTTCCTTGACCTTGACGATCATTTCGGCCTGGTCGAACACCTCAGCCGCTGTTCCCAGCACGGTCGCACCGGAGGCCTCATAGGCCGCATCGTCCGCGCCGATGCCAATTCCGGCATTGGTTTCAACCAGAACCTCGTGACCGCGAGCCACATATTCCTGAACACTTTGCGGGGTCGCACCGACCCGATATTCATGATTCTTGATTTCTTTGGGTACACCGATCCGCATGACGTTTTCCTCTCCTGCGAATTTGTTTTTCGGAGGATACATCACAATTCATCGAATGAGCTTTCAAAGATCGTTGTAACCGGACCATTTATGCAATAAAATTCAGCTAAGGCTTCATTTTATCGAAGAATGTTCGAAATGCCTCTGGACCGTGTCGATCGCCAGATATTGCGCATCCTTCAAACTGATGGGCGCATCTCGAATGCCGATCTGGCGGCACAGATCAATCTGTCGCCATCCGCCTGCCTTCGCAGGGTCAAGACACTTGAGGAGGACGGCATCATTGACCGGTATGTCGCCCTTCTCAACCAGAAGAAAATCGGCAAACCCATGAGCATCATTGTCGAGATTTCATTGCACAGCCAGAGCATCGATGTTCTGGACGCCTTTGAGAGAGCCGTCTGCCGGTCCGGTGAAATCCGCGAGTGCTTCCTTATGGCGGGCGATGCGGACTACATCCTGAAAGTGTCCGCGAGCGATGCGGAGGATTTCGAGCGCATCCATCGCGATCATCTGGCAAAGTTGCCCGGCGTGTCCAAAATGCGCAGCAATTTTGCTATCCGGAAAGTCGTCGACCGCACCGATTTTGAGTTGACCGAGTAGTTCCGGCCAAGGTCGGCAGGCTCAGAGCTTTGTGTTTCTCAGGCGCAGCGCGTTGCCGATCACCGAAACCGAAGAGAGGCTCATCGCGGCGGCCGCCAGCATCGGCGAAAGCAGCATTCCCGTGACCGGATAAAGGATACCGGCAGCAATCGGAACGCCTGCGGAATTATAGGCAAAGGCAAAAAACAGGTTCTGCCGGATGTTGCTGAGCGTCGCATCGGCCAGTTTCTTCGCCTTGGCGATGCCGCTGAGATCGCCTTTGAGCAGCGTGATGCCCGCACTTTCAATCGCGACATCGGTCCCGGTTCCCATCGCGATGCCGACGTCCGCCGCCGCCAGAGCGGGTGCGTCGTTGATGCCGTCTCCGGCCATCGCCACTTTCCGGCCGGAGTGCTGCAGGTCATCGATCAGTGCTTTTTTTCCTTCCGGAAGCATGCCGGCCCGGAAATCGTCTATGCCGAGCTTTTCAGCGATCACACGGGCCGTTCCCTCACTGTCGCCGGTGGCCATGACGATGGAAATGTTCAACGCGTGCAACGCATTGATCGCGGCTTTCGTTGTCGGTTTGATGGGGTCCGTGACCGCCAGAATACCGCCAAGCCGGTTGTCGACGGCAACATAAATGACTGTTTTTCCATCGGCATGCAGCGCACCAACCGAAGGATTCGCCGACCCTGTCTCAAGCGTCAAAGACTGCATCAGTGCCTGGTTGCCAAGGGCAACGGATCGGTTTGCAACGCTGCCGGTCAACCCCTTTCCGGTCACCGACTGGAACGACTCCGCCACCGGGACGTCAAAACCGCGCTCCCTTGCACCGCTGACAATGGCCTCGGCCAGGGGATGTTCCGATGCCAGCTCCAATGCCGCCGCTGCCGAAAGGATTTCCTCTTCCGAGAACCCCGTTAAAGGGACGATATCGGTCAGAACAGGCCGGCCTTCGGTCAGCGTACCGGTCTTGTCGACAACCACCGTATCGATTCCGGCCATCCGCTCAAGCGCCTCTGCATCCTTGATCAGGACCCCGGCCTGCGCTCCGCGCCCGGTCGCGGTCATGATCGACATCGGAGTGGCCAGACCCAAAGCGCAAGGGCAGGCAATGATCAGCACCGACACCGAAGAGACAATGGCAAAGATGAACGAAGGATGCGGTCCTGCGAACAACCAGACAAAGAACGCGGCGACCGAAATAGCGACGATCGCCGGAACAAAGATAGACGCAACCTTGTCGGCCATACCCTGAATCGGCGCGCGGGACCGCTGCGCGGCGGACACCATGTCGACAATCCGTGCCAGCATTGTCTCGTCACCGACTTTTGCGGCGGTGATGATCAGGCTGCCGTTTTTGTTCAGCGTGCCGCCGGTGACTGCGTCGCCCACCCTCTTTTCGACCGGAACCGGCTCACCGGTGATCATGCTTTCATCAACGGCGGAGCGTCCATCCGTAACGACGGCATCCACCGGAATGCTCTCACCGGGCCGAACCCGCAACACATCGCCTTCGATGATATTGTCGAGCGGCGCATCATATTCTTCTCCGTCAGGCGTGATGCGCCGGGCGGTTTTGGGCGCAAGATCCATAAGCGCACGAATGGCGTCTCCGGTTTTTTCCCGCGCCCGCAACTCAAGCACCTGCCCGACAAAGACAAGCGCGATGATCACCACGGCGGCTTCGAAATAGACCGGGACATGGCCGGTTTCCGTCTGGAACCGGCTGCCGAACACATCGGGCAGAAACGTCGCGACGACGCTATAGGCGTATGCAGCGCCGACCCCGAGCATGATCAGGGTCCACATGTTGAAGTGCCGGGTTTTCAGCGACGTCCAGCCGCGATGAAAGAAAGGTGCCGCGGCCCACAGCACAACCGGCGTAGCGAGCAGAAACTCAAGATAAACAGAGACCTGTTCACCGAACCAGGTACGGACCGGCAATCCGACCATCGGCCCCATGGTCAGGACCAGAAGCGGGATTGCGGCACCGACACTTACCCGGAGCCTGTGTGTGAAATCGATCAATTCGTGATTGGGTTCATCCGACAGTCCGTTCATCGGCTCCAGAGCCATGCCGCAAATCGGACATGTGCCCGGCCCCTCCTGAACCACCTCGGGGTCCATCGGGCAGGTAAACAGGGTCGACGCCGCCTGCTGTGTTTTCTTGCGCTTATGGTTGCCGGAGAGGAAGAAAAAGGGATCGTCGTCAAACCGGTCGTGACACCGCTCGCTGCAGAAATGGTACGTCTCGCCCTTGTATTTCAAACGGGGCTTGTCTTTTGAAAGATCGACGGACATACCGCAAACGGGGTCGGTCGCCACCGTTTGCGCGGTTGCATTTGAGGAGACTGGTCCATGCGCGCATGACGCATGATCGTGCCCGACGGGCTCAACATATTCGCTTTTCATGGACGACCTTCGAAACTAACCGGCCTCTCTGATAAAGGTTCCAGTCATTGGAAGGTCAAGGGAAGGATCAGGATTTATACGGCGCCATCCATCCGAGGCCTGCATCGGTGTTGGTTGCCGGCTTGTATTCGGCTCCAATCGGCGCCTGATAGCCCCATTCCTGAAGCATTTTGAAGATGTAGGCGTAATTGAGTTCGCCCCGATCCGGCTCGGAGCGATCCGGTACCGAGGCAATCTGGATGTGGCCGATAACGGGCAACAAGCGCTGCAAACGGCGAGTCAGATCGCCTTCGATAATCTGAATATGATAGCAATCGAACATCAGTTTCAGATTGTCGGCGTCCAACTCCTCTATGATTGCTGCAGCCTGAGCGGAACTGTTAAGAAAATAGCCCGGCGCATCATGGTTATTGAGCGGCTCAATCAGGATGGTCGCGCCCTGTTTAGCGGCCTTCTCGCACGCATAGGCCAGATTATCGACAAAACATCGATGCGCAGTGGCTCCGGTCGCAATTCCGGCCATCACATGAATGTTGGGCGTATTGAGATCGGCGGCATAAGCCAACGCCTGATCGACAGCGGCTCTGGCATTGTCTTCCCGTCCAACAAGTGCGGCCAGACCGTTTTCTCCGGCCTCGCCCCGAACTGTGTTGATACCCAACATCGCAAGGTCGGTTTCTTCAAGGACAGATCTTACGGCCGATGAAGGTACGTTGTAAGGAACATGGCATTCAACGGCATGAAAACCCGCCCGCTTTGCCGCGCGTATGGCATCAGGAAGGCTGTGTTCGGTATAGAGAAATCCCAAATTTGCCGAAAATCGCATCTCCCTACCTCAATCTAGGCTCAGGACCTATTAATTTCATCCATTCTGCGAGAGCAGATTTTGTTTTTGACAAGGCGGAAAGGCGCAGGAAACCGTCCGGTTTTCAAGTCTTTGTGGGCGCAGTCAGGAACAAAATATGCCTCGCCCTTCGGGTTTTGAAAGAAGTGCCCGCCTGAAGGGAACCAGGGCTCGCAAAGGTATCCAACCTTTGCTTCTCCCTGGTTCTCTCCAGTCGAATACTTCTTTCAAAACAGAATTGCATGAAATTAATAGGTCCTGAGCCTAGTCCTCTGACTCACTCATATTGATGGGTATAGTTTGCTGAGTTTGATGCGTGCTTGTTCGTTTGTGAACTGCCATTGCGCGATGCAGCGCTTATCGTTTCGTTGCGTCGTCCACGCTTTGACGTTACGGGCAAGGTCTTCTTTGCTGCCGATGCGTTCTTTCAGACACTGTCGCGACAACACGGACAATTCGGCTTCGGCCATGTTGAGCCAGGAGCCGTGTTTGGGTGTGTGGTTCCACTCGAATTTTTCAGCGATGCGCCTTGCCTTGGCCGGTTCAAAGGTCGCGTAAAGTGATGCTTGGCTGTGTGTATTCAAGTTGTCCTGGACCAGCACGATTTTGTCTGCATCTGCAAAATGCCGGTCGGCAAGCTCTTCAAGGAAGTGAGCGTAGTCCGTTTTGCCACGATGGTCGGTGACCTTGATGTGCCGCATGCCTTCAAGCGGAGCAAAAGCCATGAATAGATTGGCCACACCTGCACGCTTGTATTCATAGTCATGCCGAGCAACGCGCCCCGGCGTCATGGGGATCGCTAGACGCGTGGCGCTGACCAACTGTTTGGCCGCTTCATCCAGACAAACCAGCGGACGTTTCGGATCACGTGGGCGCTGATAAACCGCCAGCACGTTCTCCATGGCGGCGACGAAGGCCGCGTTCTGCTCGGGTGGGATTACCCAATACCGACTTCGGTGAGGCTTAAGTTCGTTTTTTTAAGCGCGCGCGCAACAGTGTTGAAGTGGGCTGCCTCGACAATGTTCAACTCAACGACCTTGTCGGCCAGAAGCCGAATGGTCCAGCGCGCATAGCCCTGTGGCGGCTGCGAGCACGCAAGGGCAATCAGCCTGGCTTCGGCTTCGCCATCGAAGATGCGCTTGATGGCAGGATGGGCGCGCTGTTTGCGGGCGAACACCGCATCCATCCCTTCCATCACAAACGTCTCGCGCACCCGGGCGACTGTCGAGCCAGAGGTCTCGAGGCTTTGACAAATCCTGCGGTCCGTCCAACCCTCGCCATGAGGCCCCTTGTCGGCCTTCAGAAGAATGCGCGCCTTGCAGTTCGCACGGGCAGCCAGTGTCCCTTTCCTGATCATCGACAAAAGCGCCTTGCGCTCGTCCAACGTCAGTTCAACAACATATTTGATATTGGCCAAAACCTGCCTCCTCCTCGCACGAATCGGAAAACAAGGAACCAGCCCTCGATGAAAAGCGCAACATATCAATTTGATTGATGCAGAAAACTAGTCCCACTCGACCTCAAATTTTGTAATCAGCCCATTGATCTGAGCCTGATCCAGCAGAATAGGGTTCAAGCCGCGTGTCAAAAGTGCAAGTTTCGCTGTCTCTTCAAGTTCTTCTGTCGCATAGACCGCCGCTTCCAGGTCCTTTCCAGCGACGACGGGACCGTGATGGGCAAGCACCACCGCACTGCGCTTGCCGGCAAGTCCGCGTATGGCATCGCCCATGGCCGGATCGCCGGGCATGAAGTAAGGCAACAACTTTACTTTCCCCAGCTTCATGACGCCGTAGGCCGTCAGCGGCGGCAGCATATTGTCAGGATCGGTGTCGGGCAAAAGCGACAAAGCAACCGAATGGCATGAGTGAAGGTGGACGACCGCGCCTGTCTCAGTCCCTCGCGTTTCGTAAAAAGCAGAATGAAGCGGCATTTCCTTGGTAGGCTTATCGCCCGAAACAAGTTTGCCCGCAGCATCAATCAGCGAAAGCCGTGCCGGATCAAGCCGGCCGAAACAACTGCCTGTGGGCGTCACCAGCAATCGGCCATCGGACAGCCGCACGGAAATATTGCCCGACGAACCGCCGGTCAGCCCGCGATCATAGATCGACGCGGCCATGGTGCAGATTTGTTCGCGTATCTTTGCTTCTTCCGACATCACGCATCCAGTTTTTGAAGCGCGTCTCTGAAGAATGTCTCCCGGCCGAAATTGCCCGACTTCAGAGTAAGAGCAATGTCATGACCGGCGGACCGGCAAAACGTCCAGGGAACGCCGGGCGCGATTTCCTCGCCGATCGTCATCCGATCAACGTCAAGCGCCTTTGTGACGGCACCGGATGTTTCGCCGCCGGCAACAACAAACCGGCGAATGCCTTTCTCCCTTGCTGCAACCGCAAGCGAAGCCAACGCGTCTTCAACCAGACGCCCCGCCTCCGCCACGCCGAGTTTCTCCTGCACGCGACGGACAGCTCCCGGCTCGGCTGTGGCATAAATCAACGGTGTGGTTCCGCCTCCCTGCTCGGCCAGCCATTCCTTGGCCGACCGGGCGCCCTGTTCGGCCAGCATTTCCGGATCGAGCCGGAAACTCGGTGCCTGCCGGGAAAAGGCCGCAACCTGCGCCTGTGTCATGGCCGAACAGCTCCCGGACAAAACAATGGCTCCGGCCGGCAAATCGGGAATGTCAGCGCGGCCGGCGTCCGAGGAGAGTGTGCCGTCCTCAAGATAGAGTTCGGGCAACGGCATCGCGACGGCACTGCCGCCGGTCATCAACGGCATGTCACGGCAGGCCGCAGCGATTGTTGACAAGTCATCATTCGCAACAGCATCGACGATGACATGGGCCACGCCCTCCGAACGCAGCGCGGCGAGGCGGTCCTTCAGTGCAGGAACGCCCTTTTCGACACAAAGACGATTGGCCAGACCGACGGGTTTGGTCACCTGCGGTACCAGCAGCCGCATCAGATTGCTGTCCCGCATGGGGGTCAGCGGGTGGTCCTTCATCGGGCTTTCAGCGAGCGGCTGTTCGCCGACAAACAGATTGCCCATGAAAATACTGCGGCCATTTTCCGGAAAGGCCGGACAATAAATGGTCTGGTCGGTGTTCAGATCTCTCATCAGCGCCTCGGCGACGGGACCGATGTTCCCATCGGCCGTGCTGTCGAACGTCGAGCAATATTTCCAGAAAAAGCGGACCGCCCCTGCCCGTTTCAGCCAGGAAAGGGCCGCGCGACACTCGCCGACGGCCTCCGAAACAGGCGCGGTTCTGCTCTTCAGTGCAATCACCTCAAAGGGAGCGGTGTCGGACGGCGCTTCGTCCGGAACGCCGATGCGCAGGTTCACCCGCACGCCGGATCTCGCCAACAGCCCGGCCAGATCGGTCGCGCCGGTAAAATCGTCGGCGATGCATCCCATGACGGTTTTCATACTCGGTCTCCACAAAGATTGCAGTCCTGATGATGCACCGGATGGTGCAGTTGGCTGGTCACCCCATTACCGACACCTGACTGTGCCGGCCGGTCATCCCGGGATGTGCCCGGGGGATTGCATCTGGTTGCAAATCCGGAACAAAAACACTCTGCGAAGACCTTATCTCTGAATTTCAGATCAGAAAATGTCGACTTGACACGTTGGCGACACTGCCTGACTGTCATACACAACTGCGTTCAAAAAACAAGGAAAATCAAGCGCTTTGCCGATAACACGCTCGCTGCAAGATGCTCTTTTGTCGACGTAAAGTTCTCCTGTCCGCGCCGGTTTCAGCTCCGACACGGTCCGCGCTGCCGCCCGGCCAGTCCGCGTTTGCTTTTTCCGCAATCCAAACACAAACGTGTTATCTGCTTCATTGACAAGGCCGGAAAATGGACAAGTGCTTGTTCAATGTGCAGGATTGGCCGCGGGCACAGTAGATTCCCGAGCCGAAAGATGAGTATATCTCATACTGGAAAATACATATAATCGGAGACGGAAACCAGGCAACCACGGAAAACGTCAGCCAATAACGTGATAAGCAACACTCTCCCGATGTCTATCTGGAGACTTTTTTGCGTTTTTCGAACAATGGATCGTCCAGCAGCCCTCATGTCGGCGGAGCCTCAAGGTCAGAATGGAACAAGGTGAAAAGAGGCAGCTAACCGCACTTTTTTACGACCTGGTGGGGTCAACCGCGCTTATTTCCTCGATGGATCCGGAGGATTATCTCGAGATCCGAAATATGGTGCATCAGGTTGCCCACAAGGCGATTACGGACCAGAACGGCTATCTGGAGTCGCTGATGGGCGACGGTGGCTGTGCCTATTTCGGATATCCTGATGCTGACGAAGACGCCGCGCGCAAGGCGGTTTCCGCCGCGCTGACAATCATCGCCGGAAGTGATGAAATCAATCAGGCGGCCCCGCAACCGGTGGCGCTGCGGGTCGGTGTCGCGACCGCACCGGCGCTTGTCGGCATGCGTGGGCCGATCGGCACCGGAAGCGACGATATTGTCGGCCTTGCGCCGACACTTGCCTCGCGCGTTGAAGGCGCTGCGAAACCGGGCAGCATCGCAATAGCAAGCACAACCCATTCCATTGTCAAAGGACAGTTCGAATTCGAGCTTCTGGGAGATTTTGATCTCAAAGGCATTCCCGAAAAGCAGCGATTGTGGCGCCCCGTGCGGGAGAAAGTCTATGAAGACCGTTTCGCCGCCACCCGCTCGCCGGATACGGAGCTGGTCGCGCGCGGCAAGGAAGTGGATTTTGTTTCCGCTTACTGGCGACAGGCAAGAAAAGGGACGGGTGCGAGCTTTTATGTTCATGGGGAGCCCGGAATCGGAAAATCGCGGCTGACCAAAGCGGTCGTCGACAAAATCTTTTCCAACGACACCCATTTTCTGATGCTTCAATGCGAGCCCGCAGGCCGGAATATTCCGTTTTTTCCGATTGCCCGGCATTTGCGCGTTCGCATCCTGTCAAATGAACCGGACTTTTCCTTCGCGTCGGCGACGGCGGCCACGCTGGAGCAGGCACTCAAGCTGCCTGGCAAACACTCACCTGAATTTTACGAATATCTCAAACGGCTGCTTGTGCCGGACGAGACCGATGACGGTGATGAAACGGTTGGCGATGAGGATCTGAACAATGCCCTGATCGCAGCGCTCGCTGCTTTTGTGACCGCCATCTCGAATGAAAAACCGACTCTGTTCGTCATCGAAGACTACCACTGGGCGGATTCTCAAACACAAAAGCTGATCGAGCATCTGAACGTCGCGATCAGGCAAATTGGCGGACTGCTTATCGTCACCTCCCGCAATCCGCTTCCGGACACCTTGGCTGAGCCGGGCGAAATACAGGCGTTCCAACTCAGACACCTGGGCGACAAGGACGTTCAGAAGATTGTCCGCAACATTGTCGGAAAAGGAATCTACTCAAGAAAACTTGGTGCGGCGATTGCTCAGAAGTGCGGCGGCAATCCGCTGTACGCCGAAGAGTTGGCACGCTTCGTGCTCAGCCGGAAAGACCGTCCGACTGCCGAAGGCCCGGAATGGAGTGAAATCTTTTCATCGGAAAAAACGGCCAGCCTGCAGGAGTTGCTGGCCGCCAGGCTGGCCGAACTCGGCCCGGCAAAGGTCATCGCCCACACAGCAAGTGCCATCGGGCGCAGCTTCACAAAAATCATCCTGGTATCACTTTTGGCGACCAACGGCGCCACGGCTGATATCGACCAGCATCTGGACCGGCTTGTAGAGACAGGATTTCTTCAGGTTCGCGAGCGACCGACGGAAGCGATCTACAGTTTCCGGCACGCTCTGGTTCAGGAATCCGCCTATCAGGGCATGCTGCGCCGCAATCAACGCAGCCTGCACAGGGCGATTTATGAACTCTCGCAAAAGAATCCCAAATTCAGAGCGGAACTGTCCGAAGCGGAGATCGCTCATCATGCGGAAGTTGCCGGCCTCCTGCCGGAAGCTGTGCACCACTATCTGCGCGCCGGTCGCCACGCATCCCAGCAGTCCGCTCTCAGCGAAGCCAACACCTTGCTGCGGCAAGCCCTGACCCTGGCGGAACAACAGGAAGATGCGGCGGCACGGGATCAGGAACTAGAGATCATCAAAAGCCTCGGCCCCGTGTTGACGACGCTTGAGGGATCCGGTTCCGCCGAAGCCCGTCGTCTCTACGAAAAGGGTGTCTCCATTTGCCGTGATGCGACGCATCAGGAACGGTCAAAATGGTTCCCGATCTATTGGGGCTGGTGGTTTACCGGAGAAGATTTCAAAACCCAGCGCGATCGCGCTGACATCATTCTCTCGGATCTCGCCGGCTCTAATGAAGCGGAGGTTGAGCTCCAGTCCCTTCATTGCCAATGGGCAACCTCGTTCAATACAGGCAGCCACGAAGCGTGCCTGAAAGCCATTGAGCGCGGAACCAGCCTTTACGATCCCGATACGGCGCTCACGGACAGAACCCGGTTTGGCGGCCACGATGCAAAGGTGTGCGGACTGGGCGAATATGGTTTGTCCCTGTGGTTTACCGGCAAAACCGAAACGGCGCTCACTTACATCAGGGATGCACTGGCCTGGGCTGAGGAAATCGATCACCTGGGCAGCCGCTGCCACGCCGTCGACATTGCGATCATGCTTCATAAATATCGGATCGATATCAGCGAGGTCATTGCGTCGGCAGCAGTCATGCGAGACCTGGCGGATGCCAACGATCTCATATCTTTCAAGGCAAAAAGCCAGATTTTCAAAGGGTGGGCCAGAGGTCTAAGCGGTGACCTGGCAGCGGGGACCGCCCTGCTTGAAGCGGGACTTGCCATCCAGAAAGAGGCCGGAACCGAGGAGGATTATCCCGTCTATATGGAAATGCTGGCAAACCTTGATGAACTGTCGGGGAATTATGATGCCGGCCTTGAAAAGACATCTCTGACAATCGAGCGGGCCGAGGCAGCCGGTCATGCTTTCTGGCTTGCGGAGCTTTATCGCCGGCAGGCATCGCTGCTGAGAGCATCCTCACAACCCGCCCGGAGGGTTGAAGGTGCGCTCTCAAACGCCAAGGCCGTCGCGAAAGAACAGGGAGCCGTTGTTCTGGAGCTGCGGGCGCTTGTCGACGAAGCGTGCTACTTTCCCGATGTGCGGACAGGTTCGTGGAAAGCGGACATAGCCGATCTCTTCGACCGCATCGAACATGGGACGGAGCATGACCGGCTGTCGCAGAAACTTTCCGGCATCGGCGCATAAGACGGCGCATGTCCGACGCTCCGGCCCATGATCACAACGCCTGTTGCCTCACGGTGGCGAAGTGGGTCGATGATCCGTCCGGGGACATCCTGCCTGCGCCCCGTTTTTCAGCCGCGCAGTACTGGCATCGCCTGAAGGCGGTATCAAACCGGTTTTCCATTTCACGCATTTCAGACATAACCGGCCTTGACTGCATCGGTATTCCGGTTGTTCAGGCAACACGACCGCTGGCGCTGTCAAATGCCGTCAGTCAAGGCAAGGGTGAAACGCTGGAACAGGCGGCGATCGGTGCCGTCATGGAAGCAATAGAAACGGCCACCGCCGAACGTGTGGACTGGGACCGGCTGGCCAAAGCCCCGGCACAGGAATTTTTCGGATCGCAGTCAGATGAGTGCTTTGCATCGCATCTTTATACAGCCGACACCGTAAATGACTGGTCAGAACAGCCCCTCACCTGGACGACGGGCATCGATCTGACAAACGGCGCGGACCTGCCGGTGCCGTCCGCGCTGGTTCACACAGACTATGTGCCTTCCTCCGTCCATGCGACCCATCCATTCCTTCGCAACACCACCGGTCTTGGCGCCGGGCCGACACTGTCTTACGCGATACGTCATGGAATGCAGGAACTGCTGGAGCGGAAATCAACCGGTCGGGCGGAGACCACACACGGTTTCTTTGAAAGAACCCGCTTTGATCCAATGCCGGTGACCGATGCGAAAACGAAAGACTGCCTTGAAACCCTGGCATCAAAGCACATCCTGACCGGATTCTATCTATGCCCTTCGGATAACAATACCATCACCGTCTGGTCTCAACTCCTGGACGGGGAAGACAGCCCGCTTGGCCTTCCTTTGCCGGCAAATGGTTTTGCCTGCCGCCCCACGCTGTCCGAAGCGATAACCGGCGCGCTCCTGGAGGCAGTGCAAACCCGTGTCTCGGTTATTGCCGCAAGCCGGGACGATCTGACGCGCGCTTTTTATCCAAGATATCCGGACAAGTCTCAACTGGCGTTTGACCGGGATCGATTGCGTCAGGTCCCGGAGGATTTGAGCAACGCTGTCGTCGGTCAGCAGACAAAGGAATCTGATCCCCGGGGCTGGTTCGAACGCTATAAAAGATCGTTCAAAGCCCAAAACCTGTGCCCGGTCTGCATCCCGGTTTTCTTTGACCCGGATATCCCCCTCTTCGTGGTTCGAATTCTCGAGATGGGCGCGGAGGCCGATACGCAATGAACGACATCGCATCGCCGATCATCGTGTTTGTCGGCCCCAGCCTTCAAAAGCCCGCCTTGCCGGACGAGCGAAGCTGGGTCGTGCGGGGACCTGCCGCGCAGGGCGATGTGCTCAAAACCGTTCTTGAATTCGGCCCCTGCACAATCGCCCTTATTGACGGTTTCTTTCAAAGACAGCCCGCTGTCCGGCACAAGGAGATTCTCTGGGCTCTCTCAAAAGGCGCGCGAGTCTTCGGCGCCGCCAGCATGGGGGCACTTCGCGCGGCAGAACTCGCCGATCAGGGCATGATCGGGTACGGGCTGATTTATCGCTGGTACCGGCGCACCGTGCTGGCGCCCGACGATGCCGTTGCGGTGACCCACGCGCCGGCCGAACTGCAGTATGGACCGCTCAGCGATGCGCTGATCGATCTCAGGATGACACTCAAAGCCCTGCGCAAGGCGGGTTTCCTGGAGGCGCCTCAGGAGCGGACACTGCAGCATATTGCGGTTCAACTGCCTTTCGCCGAGCGGAAAATTGCAACCATCGTCGAACGGGGCCTGGACCACGATATCGGGCTGACCGAAGACCGGATGTTGTCGCATTTCGTGCCCCAAAAAGAAAAAGACGCGCTTGGGTTGCTGGCGCATCTGTCTGCCTTAAGCAAAGCCGGGGCTTTAACCCGCCGCCTGTCCGGCCCTCCCTTCGTCGTCACCGATGCCTTTTTGGCCGATGCCGAAGCGGCCGGTGTTCCATTAGACAGGCTTGAAGTCACATGCTAACGTCCGGTCAGTATTTGATTAACCTATTGGATTGCCTCGTTGGATCACGCTCCGCAACAGCCTTTTGCAGACGCCAGCCTTGGAACGCGATTCCTGGTCTATCCCCAGGTCCCTCACCTGTCCGGATATGCGAAACCGGAAACGGTCTGGATTTCGACACCTCCGGGTCAAATTCTTCCCGGACCCGCCGATTCACGCATTTATGTGCGCGATCCCCTGATTGAAAAACCCATTTACGAATTTCCCTACCTGCCTCCCTTCATCGGAGACACGTTTCCTCCGGCCGAAGCAGGACCGGACGGCCATTTCGATCATTTGGATCCCGGAAGCCGGGAATTTGTTTCCGCCCATGTCTTTGCCTGTCTCAGGCGCATTCTCGATATCTGGGAAAGTTATCTGGGGCATGAGATCATCTGGCATTTCAGCCAAACGTTCGAGCGGCTGGAGATCATTCCGCAGCTTGACTGGTTCAATGCCCAGACCGGTTTTGGCTATATGGAGTTCGGCATCGACCATGCCGAAAATGGCGAGGCTTATCCGTTTGCGCTCAATTTCGACGTCGTTGGCCATGAGTTCGGACATCTGCTCGTTTTTGCCGAAATGGGCATGCCGACGTCCGATACGCCGCAGCGGGAATATTTCGGCTATCACGAAGGCATTGCCGATATGATCGCCCTGATCTCCCTGATGCATTTTGACTCCGTGCTTGACCGGCTGCTGCGCCGGACACACGGAAATCTGCTCACCATGAATGAGCTCAATCGCATAGCGGAGCTGTCGGGCGACAGGCAGATCCGCTCCGCCAGCAATGACCGCAGGATGAGCGACGTCACGCAGGAAGTACACGATCTGTCCAAACCCTTCACCGGGGCGGTTTTTGATACCCTGATCGAACTTTACCACCAAAGAGTTGTCGAAGACGGATTGGTCGATCTTCCGCCCGACATATCCCACGAACGCCTGTTTGAACTTGATGCTCACGAGATTGAAGCAATCGGCAGCCGGTTCTCCGAGGCCTATCAGTATCGGCATTTTTCGCTGAAGGCGGCTCTTGAGGACGCCCGGGACCTTCTGGGACAGGCGATTGCGCGTTCCTGGGCACGGATTGACCCGGACGAGCTGAATTACCGGACAGCCGGGGCAACCATGGCCGACCAGTTTGACGAGATGGGCGAAGGAAACGCCGCCGACATCATCATGGAAAATCTCTCCTGGCGGGAAATTCTCTAATCATTACCGACACGAACCTATAACGGAAACACGGGGTATCAAAATGAGTGACCATATTACAAGCAGACTGGAATTCTCCGCACCTAACATCCCTCACGATCCCAGCGAAGTTATTCTGATCGGCCATCATCTGAATACGGACGACAACAAGAAAAATGTCGCACGGCTTCAGATCAATATCAGCTCCGAAGAGTATATCGAAGTCACCGTCCAGACGATCAAGCACAAGGCCGGTGCGACGCCGGAAGCGGACACGAAAAAGGAAAAAGTCAATCTTGCGCTGATCAAAGCCTATTTGTTTGAGGGGCATCTTTACAAGTTGCCAAGACCCAAAATCATGAGTGTCTCCGATGAGGTTGAAGTTCTGGACCCCAACTCCAAAAGACCGCAACTGTCCTACTGGCGGATGAACAAGCTTGAGCGCGCCCTCGAAGTGGCGGTCGAAGATGGTGTCATTGATCACCTTGTGCTGGAGGCCAATCTGCCGGGTAAACGGGCCAGCGGATCCTATGCGGCCAACATGCAGCTTGGACACCGATCGGGCCGACTAACCTCGTAACCCTTTTTACCTTGCTGGAGAGGTCATGTCCGAACAATCAAAGCAAGACTGTGGACCGGAGCCGGAGCGGAACGGCGATTGTCCGCACCCTGAAACGCCGATTGAGGCCCTTGGAAACTGGGTCTGGCTGTTTGTCAACGATGCAACCGACGGGACGACATCCGCCGAGTTCAACAAGCTGATGCTGCCGTCGGATCAGATCCTCGGAATAGAGATGAAGTTCTCCGCCGGTTGCGCAGTTGACGAACCGCTGGTGCTGCATTCCCTGCTCATCAACGGTCACGTCCAGACAACATCGGGCAACAAGTTCACTTACCGCGAAGACGACGAGACCTACTATTTCAACGCAACGCTGACAGACGTGCTTGACCTGACTGATGCGCCGGACATTGCAACCGTCAGTGTCAATTTGTGCCGGTTCAACGCAAATAAGGAGAGGGATGTTTCAGGGAACCTGAGTTTCAGCGTTTTCACGGCGTAGGGTATGGGCTCATAAATGTCCTTGAAATGACGGATCAAACGGCAAAAAGCTGGAAATGAAACATGCACCCGCCCGCTCAACTGAGACCGGTCTTTTCATCTGTCTCAGGTGATGCCTGACGGTCAAGGATTTGAGACAGCCTTTTCGCTCCGATAGCGAAATACCCAGATATCGGAGCCCAGATAATTGGCCAACAAAGCTCCCAGTGAGCCACAAGCCAAAGCAAAAAGCGGCCGAGTGTCGGTAAATGCCTGCAATACAGCAAAATAGATTGAATAGTTTATGGCGCCTCCAATCATATTAACGGTCAGAAAACGGCTCCATTCGCTCAATCTGTTTTCAGATTTTGATTCAAAAGTCCAGATACGATGCAAAAACCAAGTCAATGTCAGCGCAATCAGAATAGAAAATATGCGGGCTGCAAGGGGGGCTAACTTCAATAAATATATAAAACGCACCAAGGCCAGTCCATCGATGACCAAGCCCAGTGCGCCCACAATACAATATTTGGATAATTGTATAAGCGGCTTCCGGCATCCCGCTTAATGACAACTTGCCGGCCGCATACACGTTGGAAAAATCTGTACCGATTGGTTTGCCGTTGAGATCAATCAATCCATCGGACAAGGCTATCCAAGTGACAGCCGCCAAGACAACTGAAATGAGAAGACTACGGGGATAGGCAACCAATCGGTCGTGTGTCAGCTAGCTTCCCGTTCTGATACTATCTAACATTAAACAACACGCACAAGCTTACACAACAAGTACGGGCGCGCTATTTCTTCAGGCTTAAAACCTCGTTAAGTTGAGAATTTTGAAACGATCTAATTACTGCGAGATTGATTTATGGTTAACATACTTACAACTTCAGAACCTATAGCGAATACACTCTAATTACAGTCAATGAAGCAGGAGATCACACTTGATCGCGACATGAAGTGGCTGATGCGCCCGATGAACAATCGGTTCGAGTCTATCGGCACGTTCCGGACGAAGGTCTCCGGCAATTCCTAATCCTGTGTTCTACCGGAATGAAGAGTCAACGATTGGCGCACCACTCGGACCGCCCTTCTCTTTCGCCGTAACTCACTTGCTTTATTACAGATTTCACACTCAAGCGGCGATGTCGCTGTGCCACCCAAACGTCAAATTACCGATTTTTCATTTTGCTGGTGCCCAAACCCTCACCACTTTGTTCTCTTGAAACGGGCTGGCTTTGTTTAGCCGGGACACCTCAGCAGACGCCGATCCAATCAGGTCTGCCGGGGCATTTTCGCCGCAAACCCCTTTGCGGCGACCCTGCACCTGAACAGATCACCCGAACCAAAGATGGCTTATCTGCAGCGGTTTGCTACAGCGCTTTCTAATCGGATCGGGTCATCTGGGCGATGAAACTCGTCCTTGATTCAACATGTTGACCGCGATCCGCCCAACCGGCCTCCATGGTGCGGATCCTGGCTCAGGCGCTGAAGAGGCAACCCGAATGAACACAACAACAAGCGCAACCGATCTGACAAAAGCGCAACCACGCGGGATGATCGCAGCGATCGAACGCGTTGGGAACCGCTTGCCGGATCCCGTTTTCATCTTCATCTGGCTGATCGGAATTCTGATGGTCGTGAGCGTTTTTGCCGCGATGATCGGCCTTCACTCACAGCACCCCGTTACCGGTGAGGAGGTTCGGGCGGCAAGCCTTCTTTCGGCTGACAACCTTCGCCGTCTGGTGACGGACATGCCGACCACCTTCACGCACTTTCACCCTCTTGGCTATGTGCTTGTGGTCATGCTTGGGGCCGGCGTTGCCGAACGGACCGGTCTGCTCGGAACCGCAATGCGCGCAGGCGTCCAGGATGCGCCCAAACTGCTCCTGACGCCGATTGTTGTCGCAGTGGGAATGATCGGCAATCTGGCCGCCGATGCGGCGTACGTCGTCCTGGTCCCGCTTGCGGGCATTGTCTTTGCCGCCGCCGGACGACACCCGATCGCCGGAATTACAGCTGCTTTTGCCGGGGTCTCGGGCGGTTACTCCGCCAATCTGTTCCCCGGTCAGCTCGATGCGCTTCTGTTCGGCATTACTCAAGCCGGCGCGGAAATCCTCGATCCGACATGGGAAGCCAATATCGCCGGCAACTGGTATCTGATCATGGTGCTGTTTTTCGTTTATCTGCCGGTGATCTGGATCGTCACTGATCGATTTGTCGAGCCCCGGCTGGGCAAGTGGACAGGTGGGGCCGTCGCCGGATCGGACGAAAAAATAGCAGGTCCGCTGACTGACCAGGAAAAAAGCGGACTGCTTTGGGCGGGTCTTGCCGCCCTGGCAGTCATTCTTGTCTGGGTTTTCCTGACCGTTGGCCCGGGCACCCCGCTTATTGATCAAAACGCTCGCCCGGAAGCGCGGATGACACCCTTTTACCAGTCGCTCGTTGCCGGGTTCTTCCTGCTGTTTCTGTTAAGCGGCTGGGTCTATGGCGCCAAAACCGGAACCATAAAAAGCACTCGGGATCTCGTCGACAAGATGGCCGGATCGATGGCGGACATGGGATACTATCTTGTCCTGGCCTTTGTTGCCGCCCACTTTGTCGCAATGTTCGTCTGGTCGAACCTGGGATTGATCCTGGCGATTGACGGAGCCCAGTTCCTGCGCTGGACCGAGCTCCCCGGTCCGATCCTGTTGGCAGGGCTGCTTGTGCTTTCCGGTTTCATCAACCTGTTTGTCGGTTCAGCCTCAGCGAAATGGGCGTTGCTCGCCCCGATCCTGGTTCCCATGCTGATGCTGCTCGGCATCAGTCCGGAAACAGCAACCGCCGCCTACCGCATCGGCGATTCGGCGACAAACATCATCACACCGCTGATGGTCTATTTCCCGCTCATCCTGATTTTCTGCCAGAAATGGGACAAGAATTTCGGTATCGGCAGCCTGATGGCAACGATGGTTCCCTACTCGATCTGGCTGATGATTTCCGGGGTCGCCATCATTGTCGCCTGGGTCTTTCTGGAACTGCCGCTGGGCCCCGGTGCAGGGATTGACTATGCGTTGCCTCTGCCAAAGTCCTGATCCTTCGGCAGGACAAAATTCCGATGAAACCGGCGGCGTGTCCCTCACGTCGCCGGTTTTTTGCCGTTAAACCGGTCCCAGCCGCACCTGCATATTCGAACCAGCTCTTTTCCCGGCCGGCATTTCAATTGACAGGCACTTATCGCCATATGTAAACGCATATAAATAAAAGGAAGCGGATATCTACAACTCCCGGATGAGAGGAGCACACCGTTCGTTCATAACGCTGGACAGGCAACTCGCTTGAGATAGAACATCAATCAGCTCCGGCAGCGATCGTTGAAACCTGCGACAGCTTGCAAATCTTCCACCATCAAACGATCCAATCCGAGGACATAACCCGCTAGGACTATGGGATGACCGAGACATCGAAAATCGACACGAACAACCGGCTTGCCGACGCGCCCCAACTGTCCATGTTCGCACCTTATCTGATGAACCGGATTATCCACCGCTACAACCAGACAGCACAGGCGGCAATGAGCCAGCACGGTGTGACCATTCCGAAAATGCGGGTTCTTGCGGCCCTCGCAGCGCAGGGCGACCTCACCGTCAACGAGCTCACCGTTTTTGCAGTTGCCGAGCAATCAACGATGAGCCGCACTCTTGACCAGATGGAAACGTCGGGACTGGTTACCCGGAAGACAAGCGGCCGGGATAACAGGGTGCGCGTCATATCGGTAACCCGGAAGGGCCTTAACCTTTATGAGAGAATTTGGCCGGACATGCTGGATGCGGAAGCGTCTTTATTCAAAGGGCTGGATGAAGCCACCCGCACGACATTTTTGAAGACGCTCAATAAGATACTGGTCAATATTCGGGTGAACGAGTTTTAGATCCGCAACGGATCTGAAGGACTTCCAATACTCTATCGAGGTTTTGGCAGGTGAGTTCGGATTGAAGCCTGATCGCTCCGGATACTGCAATCGCTGTAATCACCAGTGGATTGAAATCAGGAAACCCGGATTTTGAATAAAAGCCGTTCTCTCGGTCCGAGCTCACGATCCTGAAGCGGATAGTGTTTATGCCGGATCATTTGACCGGACCATCTCGTCACAGTCAGTTCAGCATTCGATTGGACACATCCTCCAGCAAAAAGTGCAGATCAAATTCACCGCCTTTTTCAGCAAGACCCTGGTCGTGCAGTATGAATGACAGGCCGTGGACAAAGCTCCACAACAGGAAACCGCGGCGGCGCACCTCGTTGGTAATCTCAGCCTCTCCCAGGCATTTTGCAACTTCCGTCAAAAGAATATTGAAGCTCTGCTGACCGCTTTCCTCCAGACGCGGATCTGTTATACGATCTGTAAATCCGCCGAACTTGAGGCGAAAAATGCCCGGTTCGCGCAAAGCGAAACCCACATACTCCATGCCGATCGCCGTGACCCGTTCCGGTGAGCCTTCAGGAATGCCCTCCAAGGCCGCAAGCATGTTGTCGCGATGTCGGACCATGCCTTCCAGAACCGTCGCGACAAGCATTTCCGTCTTGTCTTTAAAGTGCTTATAGGGCGCCGCCGTCGATACGCCCGCCAGTCTGCACGCATCGGATACCGAAAAACCATCCGGCCCGTTTTCCTCGACCAGATGCCGTGTCGCCTCAATCAGCGCAGTTCGCAGATCGCCGTGATGATAGCTTTTTTTGGGGGCCGTCCGGGCCTCAATTGTTTTGTCTGACGCCTGCTTTTCTTGTCCGTTTGTCATGATCCAACATGTGGCAGATCGCGTAGCCCTTGTCAAAGTAAGAAGAATTAACATATGTTAGAGGAACTAACATGGCGAGGTCTGAAAAATGTCAAATCCGGTGCATGTCCATCCGAAGCCATCTCAACGCGGCTTAATCACACGCCTTTTCCGCGGAGGCCTTCGCCTTGGTCTGACCGTGCTGTTTATTGCTGTCGCGGCGGCATCGGTTCATTTTGGTGCGTCCGAGTTGGCGAACAGAGCAGCGGCCGTGCCTGCGCCGGAGGCTGCGCCCGTTACAACAGTGTCTGCGACCCCGATCAAACACGAAACCGGTTATTCGGTGGAACGCGTTTTCATCGGTCAGGTTGAAGCGCAGCGGTCGGCCGATATCTCCTTCGAACTGGGCGGGAAACTGAAAGAAATTCTTGTCGATGAGGGTGACATCGTTGAGCCCGGACAGGTTCTGGCGACCCTTGATGTGGCGCTGCTGAATGCGGAACGGGACCGGCTGACGGCCTCCCGGGATGCGGTTCAGGCCCAGTTGCTTTTCGCACGCAAGACCGTCGAGCGTAACGCGAAACTCAGCAAACGGGGATTTGCCAGTCAGGCACGCCTTGATGAGGCGGTGGCACGGCAAGACGAGTTACAGTCCCGGATAGGGGAGCTTGACGCGTCGATACGCGATGCCGACTTGCGGATCGAAAAATCCAGGATAGAAGCACCGTTCGCAGGGCGCGTGACCGCCCGTCGCGTCGATGGCGGCGAGACGCTGAGAGCCGGCGAACCGGTCCTGGGCCTTGTCGAAGCCGCCTCCCCGCAGGTCAGGATTGGTATTCCGCTTGATGTCGATCCCCAGCTCCTTGCCAGCACCCGGATCGAAGTCCGTGGACGGCGTCAGGCGGCGAGTCTTGCCTCCCTGCGGCCCGATATCGATCCGCTGACCCGGACAAGGACCGCGCTGTTCGACTTGAAAGACGATATTGACGTTGCCTTTGGACAGACGGCCCGCCTGTATATCAGCGAAGCGGTCGATGCTCCGGGGACATGGGTTCCCACAACCGCCCTCAAGGAAGGCTCGCGCGGACAATGGGCTGTGCTTGTCACCGATGCAGAGAAAGTGGTGCGCCTTGCGACAGTTGAGGTTCTGCACGCTGAAAACGATCGCGTGTTCGTGCGCGGCACCTTTCCGGCGGGCACCTTTCTGATCGATCAGGGGCCACAGCGCATAACCGTCGGACAGCGTGTCGCACTCGACAGTGCCGAGTAAGGAACACGGTTATGGAAACGCTCACCTTTCGTCACCCCCGGCTCGTCGCTCTGATCATTCTGGTTCTGGTGTCCGCAGGACTGTCATCATTTCTGTCGCTTGGCCGTCAGGAAGATCCGACAATCACCAATCTCTTTGCGACGATCACGACCCAGTTTCCGGGCGCTGACCCTGAGCGAGTCGAGTCGCTGGTGACCGCAGAAATCGAAGAGGAACTGAGAAAGATCTCAGAAGTTGACGAGATCAGTTCGGTCTCGCGCGCCGGTGTTTCCGTGGTTTCTGTCGAACTTCTGGAAACTCTGGAAGAGGCAACGATTGAACAGGTCTGGGCCGAGGCGCGCGATGCGGTTGAGGACGCGCGCCAGAGCTTTCCCGCCGGTGTGCTGGCACCGGAATTCGACGCCGAAGGAATTTCAGCCTACTCCGCGGTCATCGCGGTTGCTGCGGAAAACCCCAACTATCCCGTTACAATCCTGTCGCGCCACGCTGAGGCGCTGGGGGACCGACTGCGCTCAATCCCGTCGACGCGAGCGGTCGACTATTTCGGCCAGCCGGAAGAAGAGATTCTGGTCACTGTCGATATGGACAAAGCCGCAGCGCTTGGGCTCAGCGCGGCGGAGTTGTCGCAGCGCATTACCGAAGCTGACGGCAAGGTGCAGTCCGGCCGGCTTCAGTCATCGGTCGATCTGACCATCAACGTAAGCGGTGAAATCGAAACAATGGATCGCGTACGCAGCATTGTCTTGCGGGAAAATACCGATGGTGCGGTCGTGTCACTGGGCGATATTGCGACAGTCGATCGTGGTGCACGCCAGCCGCGGTCGGCACTTGCCATCGCCGACGGAAAGCCTGCCGTACTCATCGGCATTCTGGCTCAGGACGGGGTGCAGATCGACCGATGGATGGAATTTGTTCGCGACGAACTGGCCTCAGGCGCTGCGAGCGTGCCGCTGGGCATAGAAGAACGGCTGCTGTTCGACCAGAGCGGCTATACGACGGATCGACTGAGCGAGGTCGGGGTCAATATGGCCATCGGCGTCGCGCTGGTGGTTTCGGTCCTTCTGATAACACTGGGTGTCCGCGCGGCCGCTATCGTTGCACTGGTCCTGCCGGTGGTTTCGCTGGCAACGCTTGCGACAATGAATATGATCGGATTGCCGATCCACCAGATGTCCGTCACCGGATTGATTGTGGCGCTGGGATTGCTTGTGGATGCGGCCATCGTGATGACCGATGAGATCCGCCGGCGGCTTCAGGACGGTCTGAAGCGCGAAGACGCCGTTGCCGAGGCGGTGCGCCGATTGGCTGCGCCGCTTCTGGCATCCACTGTAACCACGGCACTTGCATTCATGCCGATGATCCTGCTGCCCGGCCCTGCAGGAGATTTCGTCGGCGCAATCGCCATTGCCGTTGTCCTAATGTTGTTCTGGTCGCTGGTCGTCGCTCTAACGGTGACACCTGCGATCGCGGGTTGGGTTTTGCCCGACCGGTCCGGGGCGAGTACGCTCAGCAGCGGCATCAGCATCGCGCCGCTCGCGCGGCTGTTCGAAGCATCGATCCGTCTTTCTGCCGTCAATCCGGTCCGTTCCATCGCGCTGGCGCTGGTCTTGCCGGTGCTGGGTTTTGCCGCATTCCCAAACCTGACGGCGCAGTTTTTCCCCGGTGTGGATCGCAACCAGTTCTATATCGAAATCGATATGCCGGGCGGCACATCGATTGAAACCACAGCCGATACGGCGGTCCGTATCGATGAGACGCTGCGCGCCGACAGCGGCGTGGAAAGCGTCTACTGGACCGTCGGCGAGTCCGGTCCTGCCTTCTATTACAACATCGTCGGCAACCGGTCGCGCGAGCCCGGATTCGCGCAGGCGATGATTACCACCAAAACCGCAACCGATGCCGCACGCCTGGTCAAGGATCTTCAGAACCACCTGGACGTCAACTATCCGGATGCGCAGATCATCGTGCGAAACCTCGTTCAGGGCCCACCTGTGGCGGCCCCGGTGGAGATCAAAATACAGGGACAGGATATCGCAGTCCTGCGCAATCTCGGCGACGAGGTGCGCGCCGTCATGGCCAATCTCGATCTGGTGACCCAGGCCCGCGGCAGCATCAACGGCGGCGATCCGCAGATCCGCTTTCAGATTGACGAGGTCAAAGCCCGCCTCCTTGGCCTGGATGTGACCGATATTGCCGCGCAACTCAATTCCGCTCTTGTCGGGATCACCGGAGGCTCGTTAGTCGAAGGAACCGAGCAGTTGCCGGTACGTGTCCGCTTCGGGGACGAGATACGCACCGACCTGAGCGCGATATCCAACATGCCCATTCTTCTTCCGAACGCGGCCGCAACGTCAGCAACCGGCGCGTTCCCTGCCCTGCCGTTTTCAGAACTGGCCAAACCGATCATTGAACCCGCCCAGAGCGTCATAACCCGCACTGACGGTGCGCGCGAGAATACCATTCAGGCGTTTATTGTGCCCGGTGTTCTGCCGGAGGAAGCTCTGCGCGACGTCATGGCGGCACTCGATGACTCAGGCTTTGCGCTGCCCTCCGGTTACACCATGTCGCTCGGTGGCGACAGCGATGCGCGCTCAAACACTGTGGGCAATCTGCTGGCATCCGTCGGTTTGATCGTGACGCTTTCGATTGCGACCATCGTGCTCACATTCAATTCGTTCCGGCTGACGCTGGTGACGCTCGTTGTCTGCGTGCTGTCGGCGGGTCTGTCGCTGCTGTCACTTGCGATCATGCAGTTTCCGTTCGGGATACAAGCGATTATCGGGGTCATCGGCTCCATCGGCGTATCGATCAATGCCGCGATTATCATCCTGACCGGCCTTCAGCAGAACGCTGACGCCAGCCGGGGAGACCACAAAGCCATAGCGCATGTCGTCACCGGCTCGAGCCGTCACATCATCTCGACAACCGTGACCACGTTCGGCGGCTTCCTGCCCCTCATCCTGGGCGGCGGCGCTTTCTGGCCTCCGTTTGCCGTTGCCATAGCGGGCGGCGTGCTCCTGTTCACGGTCGTTTCGTTCTATTTCACCCCATCGGTCTTCGCCCTGATCTACCGGAGCCCATCCAGGAAGGACTCTCAGACCGCCCGCAACGAGATGGAAAAAGGTCAGCCTCATCTGAGACTGGCAGCCGAATGAACCCGGAAGGCAATTGTCTTCTTTGATCTGGGTGAGCCTTGCCCGGGCGCCTGACCTTTCCGGTGTCGCTGCCGGAGGCTCCCAGACCTGGCGGGTGAGCACGGACTCGACCCGAGGACCCACTGATTAAAAGTTGTCACTATCTCTATATTTTTCAATTACTTAGGAAATTGATATATCGGAAATTGTCCGTTTTCGATCTCGGCGATCGCCATCAGCACCGCCGGCTCAGGATTGAAGCGATCGGCCGTATCAGCGACCGCTTGTTGAATTTCAGTTGAAAACATATCAAAGCGGCCCGCGATTGCTTGCCCTGGTTTCAGGGCCGGCAGGTTCGGTCAATTGGGAAGATCACCCCATGGTGCTCCCGATCGCAAGATCCAGAAGATACCGTTCAGGACGCGCGGGTCGGTCACACGCGGGAGCCTCGCGGTTTGCACGGCAGGATTGGGCAAGCCAGCGTGAACTTTGAACCGAGCCACTTTTTATTAAAAAGGGAAACGTCCGGCGTGAAAGTGAAGTTTTTGAGCCGGATGCAGCCATGTTGTCTTGCTTCAGCGCAATTTCGGTCTAAATCGTTAGGATGCCCGGACTTCGTGCAAAACGTTCTACCTTACCCGCCGGTGGCGGGCCTTTTCGCCTTGAGCGGATGACGCTGGGCATATTTCTGAATGATCAACCCACTCACCGTTTGAGTGTTGGAGGCGGCAAACCCAGGCCCAAGCCACTTTCAGCAAATCAGGGATGGATTATGCCGTCGGGAGCAACCGGCATATGCGAATTTGATGCTCCTCTCGAAGTCATGATGGTAGAGATTGAACCTTCGGTTCTGCGCGAGGTGGGAATGGACCGCCCGGACACAATTGAACCGAGAACTGGCGACTTCGATAAGCTGACCTACAACCTCGCTATGTCCGCTGAAGAATTTCAAAAAGGCGGAACCCTATACAACGAGACCATGCACCGTGCGCTTGCGGCTCAGCTGACACGAACCCTTGCCGTTCGTCCTGAGGCAAGTCAGATCGAAGATGTACGTTTGCGTCGCGTGGTTGAATACATACACGACAATCTGGCTGAAGATCTCACGCTTGCCACAATGGCTGACCTTGCCGCAATGAGCGGATTTCACTTTTCTCGCTCGTTCAAGAAGGAAACGAGAAAAAGCCCTCTGCAATATGTTATCGCAGCCCGTATCGACTTGGCAAAGGTGCTGTTGAAGACGACTAATCTGACCGTCGCTGAGACATCCTATCGCGTTGGATACAATGATCTCAGCCGCTTCAGCCAACACTTCAAGCGTGTGACCGGCTTAACGCCTTCGCAATTTGGCAGCGAATAGCAAGAAACGCATAATCGACCGCAAGAAACGCGCTCTTCCGCGCGGTTTTCCATTGGTACATTTCGCCCACTTACCGAAGACACGCGTATCCCTGTCGTGAAGATGTTTCACCCTTCACGGGATGCGCTCCAGATGCTTGTTGGGTTTTGCAAGCCTCAACGACCAAGAACCGAGGAGATTACTATGTCAGGAAAACCGACCAAAATTGATCCAAGTCGTCGAGGTTTCCTAACCGGGACAGCGGTCGCTGCGACAACCATCGCTCTCAGCGGCGGGTACGTCGCCGCTCAATCGACCAACGCTGCAGTTGCATCCGGTCGTCGGATGCTTGGCGCGCTTGAAGTGTCGGACGTGGGCCTTGGTGTCCAGAACATGCATCGCACGTTTCATTCCATCGTACCAAACCGGCAAGACATGATCGACCTGATCCGTTCAGCATACGAACAGGGGGTAACGTTCTTCGACTGTGCCGAGGTTTACGGCCCATTCTCCTGTGAGGAAATCCTGGGTGAAGCGATGGCTCCTTTCCGTAATGACATCCAGGTCACAACCAAGTTTGGATTTGACGTAAATCCCGAAACCGGCGAATGGCAGGGCGGTGTGATCTCTGACCCGGCCCGGATCCGAACCGCCGTCGAAGGGTCGCTGCGTCGGCTGAAAACCGACAGGGTGGATTTACTGTATCAGCACCGGGTCGATCCGAACGTACCAATCGAAGAGGTGGCCGGAACTGTCAGGGACCTTATGGATGAAGGTAAGGTCTTGCACTGGGGCTTATCGGAAGCGGGTCCAAGGACACTTCGCAAGGCACACGACATCCTGCCGGTTGCAGCGCTTCAAAACGAATATTCGATGCTCTATCGGGCCTTTGAAGAGGATATGCTTCCCCTTACCGAAGAGTTGGGCATCGGTTTTGTGCCGTTCTCTCCCCTCGGCTATGGCTTCCTGACAGGCGCTGTCGATATGCAGACGACCTTTGCTCCAAGTGACTTTCGTGCACTGACATCGCGCATGGATAAAGAGAACCGCGAAGCAAACATGGCACTTGTCGAAATTGTGCAGGACTGGGCACAACGCAAGACCGTCAGACCAAGCCAGATCGCCCTCGCCTGGCTTCTGGCGCAAGGCGAAAACATCGTGCCGATCCCCGGGACAACCCAGATGCCTCATTTGCGGTCAAATATCGAGGCGGCAACAGTAACGTTCTCCGAGTCCGAACTGGCTGAACTGAACAGGGCGGTCCGTGCCGTTAAGGTTCAAGGAGACCGTGCACCCGAATTGGTGATGGGCTGGAATGGAACGGAAGCACCAGATGCCTGAGTAACGTGCAGACCTTTGATGGCGGGAGCGATCAAATCAAAAGCCTGTTTATTTGATCTGCTCTCGCAAACATTCTGAAACAATAACCTCAGGCAAACGGAAACCCCAGATGAAACAGCTTCGCACGGCAGAAGCTTTTTCCCGTTATTTCTGCGGTTGTCATGGAAAACGATACCGATCGGCCGGCCGTGAATGTCGTGGTGGCGGGCGCAAAGGATTCGGCAGCTGCCTGCACCACCTATTTCGTCTGTGGAATCACTGTCGGCTTTTGCTCGCGTGGCGGCCCAGAACCCGTCAATATCCCGGTGGATACATTCATCGCCAGATGGTCCGGAAACCAGTACGTATAGCTTGACAGCCCGAGGGCAAAACTCTTCATGGAATTTGATAACGAGGCAAAACAAACCCGGTTTGACATCTCTGCAACTGGTCAACAACGCCTGATTCAAGCAGAAAATGCAGGGCTCCGATTGGCTGTACTGTGTCGGACGATTGCGGCCATTGCGGCTTTCACCTGGTACGTATCGGCGGTCTTGTTCACCAATCAGGAGTTTCGAGTTTGGTCTTTCGTCGCATTAACTGCCTTTGTTGTCATTGGTTTAGCGCATCTCTCTGTGATTGGAACCCGCTTCGATCGATGGTGGATGAAATATCTTTTGTATGCCGTCGATATTCTTTGCATCTGTACTTTGTTCGTACTGCTTCCCGTAAGCGGAGCGGATACCGTGCCGCAAATTGTCGCTTTCCGTGCCTATGGAATTTATTACCTGTTTCCAGTGATAGCGCTCGCAACGCTCTCACTTTCCTGGCGGCTGGTGCTGTGGTCAGGCACCGTTGTTGTTGCCGGCTGGTGGGCTGCGTTTCTGTGGGTCGTTTCGGGGATGGATCGAACCCTGTCCTGGAGAGATTTACCAGCCGATGCAACTCGGTCTGACTATGAGACGGTTTTCCTCTCCATCGACTTTATTGGTCGCGGCAACCGCATTGAGGAAACCGGACTGCTTTTTATCGCAGCAGTTGTCCTGTCAGTGGCCGTATACCGAGCTCGAAAACTGTTCTTTGCGCAAGTTTTGGCCGAAGAAAAAAGTCAGCAGGAACGCCTGGAAAGGCAGCGAGTTACAGACGCATTTGGCCGATATGTGCCCGAAACGGTGGTCAGCCAACTTGTTGAGGCCAAGGGGAAGCTACCGACCCGCAAAACCTGCGGAGTGGCAATGGTTTTGGATATTGAGGGGTTCTCAAATTTCCTGGCAAGCGAAACTCCGGAAGTTGCGGTCAACCGGATCGATGCGTTTCTTTCCGATGCAGCTGATCTGGTCGGCGAGCAAAGAGGAACCGTAATCAGCTACACCGGGGACGGATTCCTGGCTTCATTCAACGCTCCCCTGGAAATCGATCATCCCGAACACACTGCTGCGAATACCGCTGCGTTGTTGGTATCAATCGCAAAAAGTCACGGTTTCAAAGTCAGAATTGGACTTGCAGCCGGAGAACTCATCTCAGGAACTGTCGGTTCAAAAAGGCGCATGGCATTTACCGTCTACGGTGAAACAGTCAACCGAGCTGCGCGGTGTGAAACGCTTTGCAAGGAACTTAACCAGACAGCACTGACAGATGAAGCATTTGCGTCGGCGATCGCTTCCCATGTTGATGTTGTACCCCTGGGTAAGCACGAACTCCGAGGCGTGTCCAAGTCTGAATCGCTGTACACGCTGGCCCAATTTGTTACCAAATAGGCAATACCAGACCTTTCAATGAGAATTCTGATTGCTCATTTGCAACACCGGGCAAAGGTCTCACAAGTCCGCATTGCCGACACACTCGCCAAGTGAACCAAACACAGATGTCATCCCGACACATATCAGCCGCCAATGGCCGCCCGGCATCAATTCAGCGGCTTGGCCGCGCTTGCCGATAACAAATCAACCAGATAGACCGCCCACACCGAGATGGAAAACGGTCTGAGACTGGCAGCCGGATGAACCCGGAAGGCAATTGTCTTCTTTGACCTGGGAGAGCCTCGCCCGGGCGCCTGAGCTTTCCGGTGTCGCTGCCGGAGGCTGTGTGACCGACTTGGTGGGTGAGCACGGGCTCGAACCGTGGACCCGCTGATTAAGAGTCAGCTGCTCTACCAACTGAGCTACACACCCCCAAGACATGAGAGATGGATATTCCTGTCTTCAATATCAATCTCCAGAGCCAGGACAGCGAAGGCATAAAGACCGGCGTGGTTCGCAGTCCTGATCTCCGGCAACAGACATGTCCGCCACCGGACATATCAAGTGTAGCTCATTGGGCGCCAACCAACAAATCAACCCGGCCGGAACTGCGCCGCCTGCAGCGAGGTGAAAAAGGTCAGCTATACTGACTTGATTTTGTTGATAAACGGACTTGACCCTCCCTGCCCCCTTAATTAGATTGCGCGGCACTGTTGAACCGGGAAATTCTTATGAACACGAACCTGCTTATCGTAGTGGGAAGGCGCGTCGCCGGGGTGGAATGATCCATCCGGGACGGAGACGCGCTGCCAGGGCCTTGAAGGGCCCTTTTTTATTGCCCGTTCGGCAAAGAGACTGAATGAAACGCACATGACGACTTACGAAGGATAAAACGATGGACCGGGAGATGACAGGCGCCGAGATGGTTATCCAGGCGCTGCGGGACCAGGGAGTTGAACATATATTTGGTTATCCCGGCGGGGCCGTGCTTCCGATTTATGACGAGATCATCCAGCAGGAGGATATGGAGCATATTCTGGTCCGCCACGAGCAAGGCGCAGGCCACGCGGCGGAAGGCTATGCCCGCTCCTCCGGAAAGCCGGGCGTTGTGCTTGTCACATCCGGTCCCGGCGCGACCAACATGGTCACCGCGCTGACCGATGCGCTTCTGGACTCCATCCCTCTGGTCTGCATCACCGGACAGGTTCCGACGCCGCTGATCGGCTCTGACGCGTTTCAGGAATGCGACACCGTCGGCATCACCCGTCCCTGCACCAAGCACAACTGGCTGGTCACGGATGTCAATGATCTGTCCCGCGTTATCCATGAAGCGTTTCATGTCGCAACGTCCGGTCGCCCCGGTCCCGTCGTCATTGACATTCCAAAGGATGTCCAGTTTGCCACGGGCGCCTACTACCCGGCCAAGAACGGCGCTCACAAGGCCTACCGGCCGCGCCTGAAGGGCGATATGGAGGCGATCCGCACGGCGCTGGATCTGCTGGCCAATGCCAAGAAGCCGATTATTTATTCCGGCGGCGGCGTCATCAATTCCGGCCCGGAAGCATCCCAGCTGCTGCGCGAGTTCGTTGAATTGACAGGATTTCCCATCACCTCCACTCTGATGGGCCTGGGCGCTTATCCCGCTTCGGGCAAAAACTGGGTCGGCATGCTGGGCATGCACGGCACCTATGAAGCGAACATGGCAATGCATGACTGCGATGTCATGCTCAATATCGGTGCCCGGTTCGACGACCGGATCACGGGGCGCCTGGATGCATTTTCGCCCGACTCGAAGAAAATCCACATCGATATCGATCCCTCCTCGATCAACAAGATCGTTCAGGTCGACGTTCCGGTTATCGGCGATGTCGCCC
The DNA here is from genome assembly GCA_965275915.1 of Stappiaceae bacterium. GTDB lineage: Bacteria > Pseudomonadota > Alphaproteobacteria > Rhizobiales > Stappiaceae > JBDWFY01. The sequence continues at coordinate 349,059 of CBDHYI010000008.1, read as the reverse complement.
ATGTCCTTGAAGACATGGTGCGCATATGGCGGACCTCGTCACTGAAAGCGCAACCGGAGGTCAAAAACTGGTGGCGGAAAATCGAGGGCTGGAAGGGGCGCAAGTCGCTGAACTATACGCCCCACGATGAGATCATCATGCCGCAATATGCCATCCAGCGGCTTTACGAACTGACCAAGGACAAGGACTGTTACATCACCACCGAGGTCGGCCAGCACCAGATGTGGGCCGCTCAATATTACGGCTTCGAAGCGCCCAATCGCTGGATGACGTCCGGCGGCCTGGGAACCATGGGCTACGGGTTGCCCGCTGCAATCGGCGTTCAGGTCGCGCATCGCGACAGTCTGGTGATCGATATTGCCGGGGATGCCTCGGTTCTGATGAACATCCAGGAAATGTCGACCGCCATTCAGCACGGTCTGCCGGTCAAAGCGTTCATTCTCAACAACCAGTATATGGGCATGGTCCGACAGTGGCAGCAGCTTCTGCACGGCAATCGTCTTGCGCACTCCTACACGGACAGTCTGCCCGACTTTGAAAAACTGGCCGAAGCCTATGGCGGCCACGGAATCACGGTGTCCAAGCCCGCCGATCTGGACGATGCCATCATCGAAATGATCGAAACGCCCAAACCGGTTCTGTTCGACTGCCGTGTGGCAAACCTCGCCAACTGCTTCCCGATGATCCCTTCCGGCAAACCGCATAACGAGATGCTGTTGCCCGATGAGGCAACGGACGACGCCGTGGCGACAGCCATCGATAAAAAAGGCAAGGCGCTCGTTTGACGCCCGCAGAGTGATTTTCAGGACGATAAAATGAACACGCAACCCGGATCCGCCTATTTCCTCTCCGGCGAAAAACAGGCCGAGGAAACCCACACGCTCAGCGTTCTGGTCGACAACGAGCCGGGCGTCCTTGCCCGGGTCATCGGCCTGTTCTCGGGGCGGGGCTACAATATTGAATCGCTGACCGTTTCGGAAACGGAACACGAGAAGCACCTGTCGCGCATAACCATTGTGACCACCGGCACACCGCAGGTGCTTACCCAGGTGCGCAACCTGCTTGAACGTCTGGTTCCGGTTCACAAAGTTGTCGACCTGTCCATCGTGGCCTGGAAGCGCAATCATGACAAACCGCTTGAGCGGGAGCTTGCGCTCGTCAAAGTCGCCGGCACGGGCGATCAGCGCCTGGAGGCCCTTCGGCTTGCCGACGCTTTTCGCGCAACCGTTATCGATGCGACGACCGACCATTTTGTGTTTGAGATTACCGGGCGCACATCGAAAATCGAGCAGTTCATCCTGATTATGAAACCGCTCGGGCTGATTGAAGTCTGCCGCACGGGTGTTGCCGCCGTGTCGCGCGGACCGCAGGGGATGGGTGAACAGGACGAGGCCTGAGCCCGCACTGCGACAACGCCCCTTCCCCATATTCGCACCTTTGCGGGCTTTTTCAAAAATTCACTTGACCATGTCCGCACATTGCGACAATGTGTCGAACCGTACCGTACGGTACTATTTGTGAATGAAAAGAGTGCGGACCGCTGTCGCGGTCCGGATGCGCAGCAACGGCAGGCGTTGATGATGGCCCCATCGGCGGAAAACAGGGACTTTACACCAAGACAAAATGATGTCCTGGAAACCGCCCTTGCTCTGCTTGTGGAAGGCGGCGAACGGGCGTTGACGACGGCGGCCCTCGCCCGCGCTGCGAATTGCTCAAAAGAAAGCCTTTATCGCTGGTTCGGAGACCGGGACGGATTGCTGGCGGCCGTCATTACATTTCAGGCAAGCAAAGTCCGGACCGATGCGCGCGGAGACAGTCCCCTCACCGCAGCCGCGTTTCGCGAAAGCCTGATGATTTTCGCGGTCGATCTTTTGTCCGTTCTTGCCGGTCCCTCATCGCTGGCTCTCAATCGCCTCGCCATCGGGCAGGCCAGCCGCGAGGGATCCCCTTTCGGTCGGCTGATGCTTGAACGGGGCCGGAAAATGATCGGAACGCGGGCCGCGACGCTTCTGGAAAACGGCCGCCGGCATCGGTTTCTCGCCTATGAGAATACGGAAATCGCATATCAGACACTTTATGGCCTGATCGTCCGCGACCTGCATATCCGGCTGCTCCTGGGCGAAGCCGTTCAATCGCGCTCTGCCGATTTAAAGAAACAGGCCCAAACCGCCATCGATCAATTCTACCGGCTCTATGGAGCCGACCTCAAACCCGCAAACGTCACCAGTAAGGAAACGGAATAAAATCATGCGTGTATATTATGACCGCGATGCGGACCTTAATCTGATCAAATCCAAAAAAGTCGCCATTATCGGCTACGGATCGCAAGGGCGCGCCCATGCGATGAACCTGAAGGATTCCGGTGTTCCGGACATTGCCATCGCCCTGCGCGAAGGATCGACGACAGCGCTGAAGGCCAAGGCGGACGGCTTCAATGTGCTCTCGGTAGCGGAAGCCGCCGGGTGGGCCGACCTGATGATGATGGCGACACCGGATGAATTGCAGTCCGACATCTACCGCGATCATATCGCCGCCAACATCCGTGACGGCGCCGCTATCGCGTTCGCCCATGGCCTGAATGTGCATTTTGGCCTGATCGAACCCAAATCCACCGTCGACGTTCTGATGATTGCCCCCAAAGGCCCCGGCCACACCGTTCGCGGTGAATATGAAAAAGGCGGCGGGGTTCCCTGTCTTGTTGCCGTTGCGCAGGATTCCTCCGGCAACGCACTCGATCTGGGCCTGTCCTACGCATCCGGCGTTGGCGGCGGCCGGTCCGGCATCATCGAAACCACTTTCAAGGAAGAGTGCGAAACCGACCTGTTCGGCGAACAGGTTGTCCTGTGCGGCGGCTTGGTCGAGTTGATCCGCGCCGGTTTTGAAACACTGGTCGAGGCCGGGTATGCCCCGGAAATGGCCTATTTCGAGTGCCTGCACGAAGTGAAACTGATTGTCGACCTGATCTACGAGGGCGGCATCGCCAATATGAATTACTCCATCTCCAATACGGCTGAATGGGGTGAATATGTCAGCGGACCGCGGATTGTGACGGACGAAACCAAAGCCGAGATGAAACGGATTCTCAAGGAAATCCAGAACGGCCAGTTCACGTCCGAATGGATGCAGGAATACCGGGCCGGGGCTGCCAAGTTCAAGGCAACACGCCGCCTGAATGACAGCCACCAGATTGAGGAAGTCGGCGAAAAACTGCGCGGAATGATGCCGTGGATCAAACAGGGTGCACTGGTCGACAAAAGCCGCAACTGATCGTCTTCAAAAAGGCAAGAATGCCAACGGCCCGCGTTCGCGCGGGCCGTTTTTCTTTCATCGCGTAACTTTATGGGTGCTTCAGGCATTGTGATCAATGGGACTTGATTTTGCTGCTATTGTTGCGGGCAACCACAGTTTGAGGACCGCCCGCCGTGACCGAGCATAACTCTGAAAAAATTGCCCATATTCACGAGGAACTTCACAGCCATCTGCCATCCGAACCGGCGCTCCGGGTTAAGGCGCTTGAGAGTCTGCTGGTCGAAAAGAAGCTGGTTGACCCGAGTGCAATTGATGCCTGGGTCGAGGCCTATTCCGAAGAGATCGGCCCCAAACGCGGTGCCCGGCTTGTTGCCCGGGCCTGGACGGATCCGGCGTTCAAGGATTTGCTCCTGACTGACGCACCAAAGGCTGTCGCCGAGTTCGGCTTCGAGGGCTGGGCAACGGGCCACACCGTGGTTCTGGAAAATACCGACACTGTGCACAACCTCGTCGTCTGTACCTTATGCTCCTGTTATCCGATCACACTGCTTGGTATCCCGCCGAACTGGTACAAAACCGCCGCCTATCGCTCCCGGGCCGTGAGGGACCCGCGCGGCGTTTTATCCGAGTTTGGAGTTCATCCTGGTCCGGGTGTCGATGTTCGTGTCTGGGACAGCACTTCTGAAATGCGCTACATGGTCATGCCCCAACGGCCCGCAAGGACAGACGATTGGGATGCGGCGCGACTGGCCGGGATTGTCACCCGGAATTCCATGATAGGCACCGAACGCGACCTTTCGCTCACTCCAAAGGAGGCTGGCTGATGGACGGCATCCACGATCTGGGCGGCAAGGAAGGGTTCGGAAAAATCGATGTGAACGAACCCGAAGAAGCCTTTCACGCGGAGTGGGAAGGACGCATGCTGGGCATTGTGCGCGCCATGACACGCGCCGGGGACTGGAGTCTTGACTGGTTCCGCCACTGCCGCGAGCTTATTGAACCGGCCGACTATCTGAGCCGGCCCTATTATGATCAGTGGATGCAGACCTATGCGGCCATGATGGTCAATTCCGGCGTTGCCAGCGTGAGGGAAATCGCGACCGGCAAGGCCGACGCCCCCGCTGACCCGGAGGCGCGGCCGGCAGACAGGGCGGATGTCTTAAGATCGAAGACTGCGGTTGGAACCTATGACCGGCCTTATGACAAGGCACCGCTTTTCATGACGGGCGATCGCGTCCGCACCATTCGTCATGGCCACCCCGGCCATACGCGCCTGCCCGCTTATGCCCGCAATGCAGTGGGGATCGTCCACGCTTATCGAGGCGCGCATATCCTGCCCGATGTCAGCAGTTCCCGGCATGAGGAAGTGGCGCAACCGCTTTATACGATTGCGTTTGAGGCAAAAGACCTTTGGGGCGAGGAAAGCCGGGAGGGCGACCGGGTCTATATCGATCTGTGGGAGAGCTACCTTGAAAGCCCGTAAGCCTGCCGCCGATGGTTCGGACCGCAGAGAGCCCTTGCGTCCGCTGGCCGGGGAGGCCGGCGAACCGGTTTTTGCCGAGCCCTGGCAGGCGCAGGTTCTGGCACTGGCTTATTCGCTTGTGGAAGATGAACGGTTTTCGGCACAAGACTGGGCTCAAACGCTTGGCGCACATCTTAAGAAGGCCGATCAGTCCGGTCGGCCGGACAGCAAGGAGACGTATTACAGCTGTGCACTCTCCGCGTTGGAAGAATTGACTGCACGACATACCCGCATTTCTGCACAAGACGTCAGAGGACGGGAAGACGCCTGGCGGCGCGCCTATCTCAGGACGCCGCATGGACAGCCGGTCGAACTTTCTGCGGTGGATAAAAGGTAAAAAACAGACCCCGGATCCAGAGCAGGTCGCATCGCGGTCAAACTCCGGAGCTAGGGTATGGACATTCTCTCCCCCGAACTGAGTCGCCCTGCATGTTTTTGCGCCTGCGCCCTGCCCTTTGTGAAGACGCTGAAACACTCAGCGAACTGAAATTCCGCGCCAAAGAAGCCCGCGGATACGATGCCGCCTTCATGGAGGCCTTTCGTGAATCCGGCGCGGTGACGGAGGTCAGTATCGCAGCGCAAATCCATCTTGTCGCTGAAAACGACGACACGATCTTCGGCTTTATCGCGATCAGGCCGGAAAACGGAATCCTCTGGATCGATGATCTGGCGGTTGATCCTGACTATGAAAACCGGACCATCCGAAAACGTCTGATCGAGCGGGCGGAGGACTATGCCCGGCAGCTTGGCTGCCAGGCGCTTCAGGCGGAAGCGACGGCGGGGTTGGAAAGCCTCTTTTTCCGTCTTGGCTTCAAAACAACAGATCACGTTCCGAGCAAACTCGCCAAACGCTATGTGGCTTTGATGCGGAAGGACCTGGCCGAATGGATTGTTCCCGTTGAAGCTGTAGGTCTTAAATTCGAGCAGCGCGACTGGCCGTTTTCATTGGAAAATCGTGCACGTATCGATGCCCATTGGCAGACGGTACGGGAGAAGAAGCCGGCGCTTTTCAACGGTTCTCTACTGCAGCTTTATGACTGGACGATCGAAAACGGCAAACTGAGCGGCCGCTTGTCCAAAATTGATTTTGCTTCGTTTTTGGCCTGGCGCGACTGGGGATATACCGACAGAACCGTCCGCAACCTTTTCGGCGCACCGATCATCAGATCGTCGGACAATGTTCTGATCTACGGCCTTATGGCGCCGCACACCGCGAACGCTGGCAAGATCTATCCACCGTCCGGTTCTCTCGACGACAATGACATTGTTGATAGATCCCGTGTTGACCTGTTTGGCTCAACCGGACGGGAATTGCAGGAGGAAACCGGCCTTGATGTGCGCAGCGCGGACATGACCGGGCTCTATGCCATTCTTGACGGCCCCCGCCTGGCCGTTGCAGTTTGCCTGCAGTTCAGGGAAACGGCAGACGAACTGGAAGCGGCAATCCTCCGCCATATCGGCGCGCAGGAAAACCCGGAACTCTGCGGGATTGTCCGGATAAGATCGGAACAGGACATCGATCACAGCAAGATGCCGTCCCACGCTGTCGCAATCATTCGAAAGACATTCTCCGAAAGTCCTGCTGCGGAAACCTGTTGAACGGCACAAGTCATTTTCAGACCTATGTTCATTTTTTGTTCTTCTCCTCTCGGGGAATCATCTAAGGTGTCGTCCCAGTCCTAGAGCGTGTCTTGTTTATGTTGGGTCACTTGATGGTGGAAAATCGGTTCATTCGGCAAGGCGCGTCCCGTCGCGCGATGCGGCGCATCGGGCAAGGGACGCAACGATGTCCGATGGACCGATTTTCCCCACCTACGAAAGGGAGAGTTTGTTGATAGAAAATGCCGAATGGGCCGGGCCATTTTGCCCGCCGGCGTCGTTGGCCTGTGCTTGTGGTGAAAAAGCACCACGGCGCACAGCCCGCCTAGCCGGCAACCAAAATGGCCTCGGTCAAATGATCCAACATAAACAAGATACGCTCTAGCGAAGCCGAAGCATCCATGCCTCTTACACTCGACCGTTCCGATGTGCGTCATCTCTTTATGCACTTGCAGGGTTTGACGCTGTCGCCCCACCGCAAACTCCAGCGCCCGGCCCTGCTCGACATGATCAGGGCTCTGGGCTTCATCCAGGTCGACTCCATCAACACGGTTGAGCGCGCGCATCACCAGATCCTTTATTCGCGTAACCAGACTTACCGGCCGAAGCATCTGAAACACCTGCTGGAGAAAGACCGCACGCTGTTCGAAAACTGGACGCATGATGCATCCATAATTCCAAGCAGCGTCTTCCCCTATTGGCGTCACCGGTTTGAGAGAGAGCGTCGGCGGCTCCATCCCCGTTGGGAGAAGTGGCACGGCGGTGCTTTTCTGGGCGAGATGGAAGCGGTTCGGGCCCATATTGCGACAAACGGCCCGACACGCGCCCGGGATCTGGAAAATACCGAGAAACCGAAAAAGGAAGGCGGCTGGTGGAACTGGCACCCCGGCAAGACGGCCCTTGAATATCTGTGGCGCACAGGCGAGATCGCCGTTCATGAAAGGCAGGGATTTGAGAAAATCTATGATCTGAGCGAGCGCATTCTCCCCAATGAACATTTTCAGGACCAGGTCAGTGAAGAGGCGTTTGTCGACTGGGCATGCCGCTCCGCACTTGAGAGGCTCGGCGTTGCGACACATGGCGAAATCGCGGCCTTCTACGACCTGATTAGCCCGCAGGAGGCAAAAGAGTGGTGTATGCGGCATTGCGAGGATTCAATCCGGCTCGTTGAAGTCGGCGCTGCTGGCGGTGAGAAACCGCGCAGTTGTTATGCACGGCCGGATATTGAGGATGTGATGAACAGCCTTCCCAAACTGCCGGACCGGGTTCGCACGCTGTCGCCGTTCGATCCGATTCTGCGGGATCGCAAGCGAGCCGAACGCCTGTTCGGTTTTCAATACCGTATCGAAATTTTCGTGCCCGAGGCGAAACGACACTATGGGTATTATGTTTTCCCCCTGCTTGAGGGTCAGCGCCTGATCGGGCGGATTGACATGAAGTGTCAGAGACAGGGGGGAAAGCTGGCCGTCACCGCGTTCTGGCCGGAGCGCGCTTGCCGGCTCAGCCGCAGCAGACTGGATCGGATAGAGGCCGAACTTTTGCGCATGGCCCGTTTTACCGGCATGGAGTCCGTAGAGTTCGCTGATAACTGGCGGCGCGAGCCGAAATAGCGACAAGGCACGGCAGGATTGCACCGCCTCGCCGACGCCATCTTTCTGAAGCGAATTCTTGCTTGAGGCATGCGCCAGCCGGTTCACGTAGACCAAGACCGAGTGCTGTCGACTGCGATTGCTTGGATATTTTAAAAAACAGACTCGCCCAAGGCGATCACTTTGTGCCACAGTCGCTCAGCCGGAACGATAAGGACACTTCGAATTCATGGCCCGTCGCTACGCAGTGCTCGATGTATTTACCAACACGGCATTATCGGGGAATCCGTTGGCGGTGGTCCTTGACTGTGAAGGTCTTTCGGATACCCAAATGCAGGAAATTGCTGCAGAATTCAATCTGTCGGAGACAGTCTTCGTGCTGCCGATGGATAATCCGGCCCAACCCGTTCGTGTGCGAATATTTACGCCGCAAAGCGAATTGCCCTTCGCCGGACACCCGACCATCGGCACCGCGATCCTCCTGGCACAGGAGCGGTTCGGCGAGTCTGGACAATGAACAGGATGCCGTTATCGCTCTGGACCAGAAAATAGGCGTCGTCCGCTGCGGGGTTGTGCTCAAGCCGAATGCGACCGGTTTTGCGGAGTTCGATGTTCCGAAACTGTCGCAACAGGTGCCCTTTGACGCGGACAAAGAAGCGATTGCTGCGGCGCTGGAGTCTTGAGCCGATGGAAATCGGCTTTGAAAATCACAAGCCGACCAGGTACGAGGCCGGGGTACCCTTTGTCTTTCGTTCCGGTTCGAGACATCGGCGTACTGGCCGAGGCAAAGCCCAAAAGCGATCTGTGGGATGACGCATTCGGCAACGGCGATCACAACAATGCCTATGTCTATTGCCGCGAGACCCGCCTGACGGACTCAGGTTTTCATGCCCGGATGTTTGCTCCCGACATCGGCTTCAAAGAAGATCCCGCCACCGGGTCCGCCGCAGCAGCCTTTGCCGGCGTCATCAAAGACTTTGACGACCTGCCGAACGGCACGCATTTTATTCAGATCGAGCAAGGATATCTTATGGGGCGTCCGTCCCTGATCGATCTTGAAATCGATATTGACGGGAGCGCATTGCACGCGGTTCGGATCGGCGGACAGGCGGTTATCGTGGCCCGCGGAGAACTGTTCTTATAGCGGGGGATGCCGATGCCCCGTTTTACATCTCGTGCTTGCAGGTCCGATGGTGGCCGGTTCAGCGCCCGCAGGTGCTGCGCAGCAGGCCGACCTGGAACGGATCAACCGGTAGGCGCCTGAAGCCACACCGTTCGGTACCGGCTATCCGCCGTGCGATCAGATGCCGAACAGGTTGAGCATCATCGACTGTATCAGACAAAAGTCCGACGTACGGGACAAGCGCCTCAATGTTGCCTGCGGAGCCTTGAGGGATGCCGTTCGCACTCGCCTTCAGGTCATGCCAAGTTCAACCCGGATCAATTTCACCTTGTCGACACATTTGGCATTGTTACCCAACTGTTCCTGCTCGACGGATTCCTGCAGCAATTCCAGAACCTTGGCCCGCTTTTCCGGTGTGGCCGAAATTCCGGCTCTTAGATCCTTGATCAAAACCTGCCTTGCCTCCGCACACGATTGAGCCGCCGCCGGCCCCGCAAAAAATGCTGTCCCGAGCGCTGCCAAAACCAGAAATACCCGCATCTTCCATTCCCCTTTAAACCCGCATCGAACCCGTTGGAACGTGTCTTGTTTACGAAGGGTCATTTGACAGGATGTCTGAGGTTACGGAACGTCAAAATCGTGTTTCCGACAGGGCAATTTACGGCTCTTTTCATGCCGACAGGTCGCAATACCGGTTGCAGAGATCAGATTATGAAGCCGGCCAGAATTTCATTGTCGGTAATATCCTGAAACTTCAGCTCCGAGCGGCCCATCTTTTGAATGAGTGTGTCGAAATTTGCCGGATCGCTGGTTTCAACACCAATCAACACGGTTCCGAAATTTCGCGCCGACTTCTTCAGATATTCAAAACGGGCAATATCGTCATCGGGACCCAACATTTCCAGGAAATCCCTCAACGCGCCCGGCCGCTGTGGCATGCGCAGGATGAAGTATTTCTTGAGACCGGAAAATCTGAGCGCTTTTTCTTTGACTTCCGGCAATCGTTCAAAGTCGAAATTGCCGCCCGATGTCACGCAAACGACAGTTTTGCCCGCCAGCATATCCTTATCGCACGCTTTTGCGGCATCGACGGTCAGCGCTCCTGCGGGTTCAAGGACAATACCCTCGATATTCAACATTTCGGCGATGGTGGCACACAACCGGTCTTCCGGTACCAGCACCACATCCTCTTTGTCGATCGCCTGAAGGATGTCGAAATTCAGTTCGCCGATCTCGGCCACGGCCGCACCATCGACAAAATTGTCCATCTGCTCAAGCCGTACCCGGCGCCCCGCCTCCAGACTGCGCTTGAGGCTTGGCGCACCGCTCGGTTCGGTCAGTATAATCCTCGTATCTGGAGAACATCGTCGAAAAACCTGGATCACGCCGCTTGAAAGGCCGCCGCCGCCAACAGGCAGAATCAGAACGTCGATCGCCTGATCCGGTCCGATTTGCTCAAGCAGCTCGAGACCGACGGTCGCCTGACCCTCGATAATATCCCGGTGGTCAAATGGCGGAACCATAGCGGCGCCTGTCTGCTCGGAGAACGCCTGCGCAGCCTGATAACACTGATCAAAATAGTCGCCGATCAGCTCGATCGATATAAAGGAACCGCCAAAGGCCCTTGTCTTGTCGATCTTCTGTTGCGGTGTCGTGACCGGCATGAAAACGGTCCCGTTTTTCCCGAAATACCGGCAAGTATAGGCAAATCCCTGCGCATGGTTGCCGGCCGAGGCGCACACAAACGACTGCGCCTGATTTTGAGCCGGCTCAAGCCGCTTTCTGAAAAAATTGAAGGCGCCACGGAGCTTATAGGACCGGACAGGCGTCAGGTCCTCCCGCTTGAGATACATTTCCGCGCCCAGGAGCTGGGACAAGTAAACATTGTTCTGCAAGGGCGTCGGCGTCAAAATCGCGGACATCGCCTGTTTGGCGGTCTCTACCGCCTTGATAAAGTCAGTCATCGGGTTTTTTCCGTCCGCGGGTGAATATCCGGTTGTGAATTATACCTTAGGTGTGATCCCTAGGGAGGTTGTTCATTTGCATTCACCGGATGAGACTGATTGGTGCGCCCCCATCACTCTCAGGAGGTTTGAATGAACAACCCCCATCACAATGCCCGGACCTGTGTTTACAGTCGAGAGCAACAAGGAGGAAACAGCCCCAGTGATCGCAGTCATTTTCGAAGTTGAACCGCATCCGGACGCTCAGGACACCTATCTGGGGATAGCTGCGGAGCTTTCAGACCATTTGCAGAAAATAGACGGGTTCATATCCGTTGAGAGATTTCAAAGCCTGTCGCAACCCGGCAAACTGCTGTCGCTCTCCCTGTGGCGCGATGAAGAGTCCGTTGCAAGATGGCGGAATTTGCCGGCTCACAGGCGTGCACAGAACAAAGGCAGAGCCGACCTGTTTGCCAGCTACCGGCTTCGGGTAACAACCGTCTTGAGGGATTATGGCCTGACGGACCGGGAACAGGCACCGGACGACTGCGTGGCGCCACCTCAAGTGTGAATGTGCCTGGGTCGCATCACACTGCAAACCGTCAGCGGACCCGGCAGGGCCGCTGACGGCTTTGACAAGGAGAAGTCCGGTTTAAAAAAATTTATGCACTCTCAGCGGCTTCGTCCTTGTCCCCCTGAGCGCAAAAGACGGGGCTAAGAACCTGGAACAGGTCACAGGCCCAGCTCCCGATGACACGGGTTTCGCGATACTGCATGCCGAGTTTTTCATAAATCTTTCTCGAAGCAGCATGATCGGCCCTGGAATATCCGATCAAATGCGTGAAGTAGGTTTCCCGGAAAAACCACTCTTTCAGGGCAAGTGCTATCTCCGACGCGTACCCCTTGCCCCACTCATCGGCCTTAAGACAAAAACCGATGTCGATTTCCGAGGTCGGCGAAAACTTGGAAAATCCCGCTCGGCCAACAAACCGGCCTTCGTGAGTGAAGAGCTTCCATTTGCTGAATCCGAACCGCTCCTGGTCTCTCAAAATGTGAAGAAGCTTGTCGTTCAGCGTGGCCTCGTCCCAGCGTGATCCCGCCGGATTGAGAAATTGATTGACCCGAGGATCTGAATGAAGTTCCCGAAGAAGTGGCAGGTCTGATTTTGAAAATGGTTCCGCATAAAGTCTTTCAGTCCTTAAAACGGAATTTGCCATGGAACGCCCCCTTAGGTGTTTCTTGGCTGAAAAAACGGCTTCTTCCGACCTGGCTGACGTGTCGCGCGTCCAGTATCGGCGTCCGCATCTTGCCCTTATTGCTGCACCGGGCAGGTCCGGCAGCCATCGCTGCCTGAGACCACGGACCTTATAGTCTTGGATTGTGCTGAATTCGCGGCAAATCAGCAACAGGCAAGTGACAAATCCGGCCCATCGATCACGATATGGCGACGCACCATTCCCGGCGGAAAAAGCAGGCGACTGATCGATTGGCGTTTTTGCCGACGCAATTGAAATTTTTACCTAATCAATTTTGCCCAGAGTTGTTGCATTGCGAAATTCATGAAATTTTTATGACTTGTGAGGCCGTCGCAACGGCTCCAGAAGTTTCACTATACTTTTTGACGATTCGGATACCGGATCGAAGCTGCGCCAGTCCGGCATCTGATTGCGGAACCAGGTCTCCTGACGTTTCGCATATTGCCTGGTCTGGGCCTTGGAGCGCTCGATGGCGTCTGAAAGCCCCAGGGTCCCTTCAGCGGCGGCGGCAAGGGTTTCAACTCCAATGGCTCTGAGTGCGGTACTCCCCGCTTCAAGCCCCATCCGGGACAACGATACGGCCTCTTCCATCCCCCCCATCGCAATCATCTGATCAAACCGCGCGCCGATACGCTCGTGCAACCATCCACGGGGGGGCGAAAGGACGACCTTCGCAGCTGCCAGCGATGCATTCAGAAGCGGCGCGGCCTTTTGATTCTGCCAGTCAGCCAGTGATTTTCCGGTCGACTCAATCACTTCCAGGGCACGTACAATCCGCTGCGAGTCCCCTCTGTCCAGCCGGGCTGCCATCGGCGGATCGCGTTTTTCCAGTTCCTGATGGAGGTTTTCAGCAGAGACAGCAGAGCTCCGGCGGCGCCAGGAAGCCCGAATGTCCGTATCGATTTCCGGAATCTGCGAAAGCCCCTCAAGCAGGGACTTGAAATAAAGTCCCGTACCACCGACGAAAATCGGAACATGTCCGGTGTCAGCACACTCGGACAGAACGGAAGCGGCATCTTCAAGCCAATGCGCAACGGAATAAGGATCCCGCGCACTGATATGTCCGTAGAGACGATGGGGCGCCTGAGCCGCCTCCTCTTCCGAAGGCCGGGCGCTCAAGATTCGGAGCTCCCGATAAACCTGCATGGAATCCACATTGATCACGACGCCGTCGAGGCATTTTGCGATCTCAAGCGCCAACGCCGACTTGCCGCTGGCAGTCGGTCCGGCTATCAGAACCGCAGCACAGGAAAATACCGCGTCCTGCTCAATGAGAGAATCCCTCTGCATGTCTCACGTCGTTACCTTAGTTGCCAATCCAGTCAATCCGGTCGTGTCAAAAGATCTGGCCTCATCTCTGGCGGGCCATCTGCCGGCAAACGAAACACCGGTGTTTCTGAACGAAGGCGTTGCCGCCGACATTCCATTTGTACCGGACCGGGGCGAGGCTCTGAAACCAATCGAAACGTTCCTGAAGGAAAAACTCGGGCCGACGCCGGTTGATATCATTGTGCAACGGAACGAGACAAGGCGGAAATCTCTGCTGATCGCAGACATGGATTCGACCATGATCGGTCAGGAATGCATCGATGAACTGGCCGCAGAGCTTGGATTGAAAGAAAAAATCTCCGCAATCACCGAACGGGCGATGCGCGGCGAAATCGCCTTCGAACCTGCCCTGAGAGAACGGGTGGCGCTCCTGAAGGGGCTGAATATCTCAGTCGTGGATCAGGTGATTGCGAACCGCATCACGCTCACACCCGGAGGAGTTGAACTGGTCCAGACCATGAAGGCCAATGGCGGCTACTGCGCTCTGGTGTCAGGCGGTTTCACGGTATTCACACGGCAGATCGCTGCAGCGATCGGTTTTGATGAAACCCGCGCCAACACATTGCTTGAGGAGGACAATATTCTGACGGGGCTTGTGGCGGAGCCCATCTTGGGTCAGGACGCGAAACGGAACCGTCTGCATCAACTGGTCAGCGAGCAAAACCTTGACCTATCCCGTACTCTGGCGGTTGGCGATGGAGCAAACGATCTGGCAATGATCCGGGATGCCGGGCTCGGCGTTGCTTTTCATGCCAAACCGGCTGTCGCAGCCGAGGCCGATGTCAGGATCGATCACGGGGACCTGACGGCCCTGCTCTATCTGCAGGGATATCACCACTCCGAGTTTGCTGCGGCTGCAGCCTAGCCGGCCCCGGCCGGAGCCTCGTGAATGGCGACGCGGGATGTGTCAAAGGCAACAAACCCGGCAATTTTCTCAGCAAAATCGAACGGCCTTTCATACGACCAGGCGATATCCTTTTCCTGCCCTTCCAGGCGCCAATAGCTGGCGGTGCCCTTCAGCGGACACAGAGTTTCCTTGCCGGGAACCCTCTCAAGAACGGTCAGAAGGTCTTCCCTGGGAACATAAAGGACCGGGTCATAGACATCGCGACCAACTTCCATTAGCCGCAGGGCTTTCTCCGTCCTCGCAACCGGGTCCCCATTCAGCATGATGGTCACAACCTTCTTCACCGGCTTTATGCGCATGAAATGCTGCGGCTCATCCGGGTTGTGGATGGCACCCTTAACGAGCATGTCGTCCCCGTTTTCCATGATTTCGGTATCCCATTGCAAAGCAAAAGCCTCAACCTCGTCCGGACATCAACCCTTCAAAACCAAACCCGCCTCAGCGTAATTCCACGGACTCGTGAAACGCGGGCGCATAAGGTTTTGCACTTTCAGGAAGGGTCCGTTTCAGATAGTCGTCCTCATATCTGAGCTGCTTCTTCAGAACAGGCCAGACTTCCCGATAAGCATCGACAAAGCCGGTGTTGGCCGCAGGCAGATCGTGTTTGATCAGCTCATGCAAACGCGGCAGAGCATAATAGGGAACCATGGGGAACATATGATGTTCGACATGGTAGTTCATGTTCCAATAGATGAAGCGGCTCAGCGGGTTCATCAGCACTGTTCGGGTATTCAGGCGATGGTCGAGTACATTTTCGGCCAGACCCGCATGCTGCAATATACCGGTCAGAACATGATGCCAGGCACCGTACAGTCTGGGCAATCCGATCAGCATCAACGGCAAAATCGAGTTCAACACCAAGGCAGCTGCAATGGTCGCGGCGTAAATCGCGCACCAGATGCGGGCAACAAATATCATTTTCGGCTGTTCGGCTTCCGGAACATAAAATGCCTGTTCACCCGCAGTTTTCCCGCACGCGTTGATCACCATCGCCTTGAGTCCGTCCCACGCATCGAAGATGCCGAAGAAATTCAACCCCATGCGCACAAGGTCCGGCGGACGCATTGCGACAATCTCGGGATCGCGGCCGACAATGATGGTGTCTGAGTGATGCCGCGAGTGGCTCCAGCGCCAGCTGATCGGGTTGCGGATCATGAAAAAGCAGGCGACCTGATAAACCGCGCGGTTCATCCACCTGGTCTTAAAGGCGGTCCCGTGTCCGCACTCATGCCATCGGCTGTCACCGGCGGAGCCGTAAAGAACGCCATAAATCAGCCAAAACGGTGCCGACCACCAGCTTGGCCAGAGAGTGACTGCGATCCCGCCTGAGAGGATAAGCAGTCCAAACCAGATCACAGTGTCTCTGACAGCCGGACCGTCCCGACGATCCATCAGCGCTTTCAATTCGGCACGCGGGATATCGGTGTGATACCATTTGGCCGCCGCAAGCCCGCGTTCGACAGCTTGCCGGCTGTTTTCCTCATTCAAACGATAGTCGCTTCTGGCCATGCCGGTTTGCTTGTTCTCCTTCCGAAACAGCATAAAACGGCGCCTGATTCTTTTTCAAGGCAGTGGGCCGATCCTGTGCCGGAGAACGGCTGGTTTGGCCCGCAAATACCAAAAAGGCCTGCCCCGGATATCCGGAGCAGGCCTCCCGAGTCCTGAAACAGACAGACCTCAGATCAGCTGTCTATCTTGACAGCCACAAAGCGCAGTTCGCCCTTGCCGTTTGACAACAGCAGCAGTGCGGCGCCCCGGCCATCCTTTTTCAGCGTACCGATCTGTTTGACAATGTCCGCTGGTGTCTCCACCGGTTCCTGGGCAACCTCAACGATCACATCACCGGCCGTGATACGTTTTTCTTCAGCAGGGCTTCCGGCCTCAACCTCAGTGACCACTACACCTTTAACATCGGATTCCAGTTCGAATTTCTCGCGCAAAGCATCGGTTATGCCGGACAGCGTCAACCCGATCACCTTGTCGGTATCTTCTTCGTTCTCAACCGGCTCTTCACTTTCGACCGCGGCCACCTGCTCGCCTTCATCAAGGCGGCCAAGTTCCACATTGAGCGTTTTCTCTTCGCCCTTCCGCAGAATAACGACTTCAACAGCCTTGCCGATCTCCGTGTTGGCGACCATACGCGGCAACTCACGCATTGTCGGAACGGTCTGGCCATCGAATTTCAGGATGACATCGCCGGGTTCGATCTTCGCCGCCGAGGCCGGGCCGTCTTCCGTCACGCCTGCGACCAGTGCACCGGAGGCCTCATCCATCCCGAGGCTTTCGGCAATTTCTTCGGTCACTTCCTGAATCCGCACACCAAGCCAGCCACGGCGCGTTTCGCCGAACTCACGCAACTGGGCAATGATGCGCTGCGCATTGGCCGAAGGAATGGCAAATCCGATGCCGATGGACCCGCCTGACGGTGAGATAATCGCGGTGTTGATACCGATGACTTCACCCTCAAGATTGAAGAGCGGTCCACCGGAATTGCCCCGGTTGATGGCCGCGTCTGTCTGAATGAAATTATCGTAGGGTCCGGAGTTGATATCCCGGTTTCTGGCCGAAATGATACCGACCGTGACGGTTCCGCCCAAACCGAATGGGTTGCCGATCGCCATCACCCAATCGCCGACCCGCATTGAGGCGGAGTTGCCGAACTTCACATCCTGCAACGGTTCCTCAGGTTCGACCTTGAGGACCGCAATGTCGGTCTTTTTGTCCCGGCCGATCACTTCGGCGATGAGCTTCTCGCCGTCATTGAAGTTGACGGTGATCTCATCCGCGCCTTCGATCACATGATTGTTCGTGATCACAATCCCTTCTTTGCCGTCAATCACAAAGCCGGAGCCAAGGGATTGAACTTTTCGGGGCTGGCCATTGTCGCGATTCTGACGATTAAAAAATTCTTCGAAAAATTCCTGAAATGGCGAGCCCTCGGGCACTTGAGGCATCGGAACGGACCGTTGGGCTTCCACGGTTTGGGCCGTTGAAATGTTGACCACGGCGTCCTGGAGCCTTTCAGCCAGATCCGCAACGGACTCCGGACCCTGTTGCGCGTAAGCCCCGGAGGAAAAGCCCGTCGGGCCGGCAAGCCCAATCACGGCGACTGCAACAGCGACTGTAAAGGGGCGGATTATTTTTCGACACATCATCGTCATGGCCATTGGCCGGTCTCCTCAAGATTCTGTCAGGTGGCCGCCTGTGATCCTGCTTTTGTTCTTCTCGCTCGGATCAGACCACCGGCACGATCTTCTAATGAAAACGCAAATAAGGCGGAAAGGCGACCATTCAATTGGTCTCCTTCCACCGATTTCATCAACTTCATGTCAGCTGCGAATCAGCCACACGGCTCCCACACCCAGCGTGAGGGCGACCAGTCCCGCTACACGCATGGTACTCTCGGGAAGATCAATTGCCTGCATCATCATGCGTTTCATAGCGCCGGGCGCGGCTGCGTAGAAGGTTCCTTCTATCACGAGCACGAGCCCGAGCGCTGTGAGAAAGTCACTCATTGAGTCGCCTGGCCAACGGTGGTGCCCGTCGGTGCCGATGGCGTTGCGGTTACGGCCGACCCTCTGGGTTCACCCAACGGGTTCTCAAAATACCGGAAGAAGCTGGAATCAGGAGAAATCACCATATTGGTGCTGCCCGCTTTCATCGATGCTTCGTAGGCCTGCATGCTTCGATAGAATGCGAAGAACTCGGCATCGTTTTCAAACGCTTCGGCAAAAATCCGGTTGCGTTCGGCATCGCCGTCACCGCGGATGATCTCCGCATCACGCTTGGCTTCCGCGACCAGAACCGTTGCATCGCGATCGGCACGGGCACGTGTCCGGCGAGCCTGCTCTTCACCGCGAGCCCGGATTTCGGTTGCTTCCCGCTCACGTTCAGTCTTCATCCGATCGAAAATCGCCTGAGAGTTTTCATCGGGCAGATCGGCGCGACGGATTTTGACGTCAACAACTTCAATCCCGATTGCCTCGGCGCTTCGGTCCACATCCGTCTTGATCTGATCCATCAGTTGACTGCGCTCGTCCCTGACCACAGCCGTGAAGGTTGCTTTGGCAAGCACAGCCCGGAGAGACGACTGCAAAAACGTCGAAAGACGCAGGTTTGCACCCTGGATGCTCGCTACCGTCGAATAAAAGCGCACCGGATTGGTGATCTTGTAACGCGCAAACGCATCCACCACGAGCCGCTTTTTGTCGGACGCAATCACTTCCTGAGGCGGCATATCCAGATCGAGGATACGTTTGTCGATAACAACCAGATTGTTGATAAACGGCCATTTCACATGCAGGCCGGGCGTGTCAACGACATCACTGACCTGACCGAACTGCAGTACCAGGACCTGCTCGCGGGGATTGACGATATAAAGCGCTGAATAGGCGATCACGGCCAAAACAACGACCAGGACACCCAGAACTGTCATCAAACCGGACTTCATTGTGCATTACCTCCGGACTGATTGGGTTGTTGACGCGTCAATTCGCTCAGGGGCAGATAAGGGACCACACCGGATCCGCCGCTCTGATTGTCGATCAGCACCTTGTTGTTTGAACCCAGAACCTTCTCAATGGTTTCAAGATACATACGCTCACGGGTCACGTCCGGCGCCTCTTTATATTGCTCGTAGATTTTTTTGAACCGTTCCGCTTCACCGGTCGCTTCCGCAACGGTCTGTTCCTTGTAGGCATTAGCCGCCTCCGTCACGCGCGCGGCCTCACCGCGGGCTTCCGGAACAACCCGGTTCGCATAGGTCTGAGCCTGGTTCTGAATCCGTTCCTGGTCGGCCCGGGCGGCCTGCACGTCGCGGAACGCGCCGATAACTGTCTGAGGCGGGTCCACTTTCTGCATCTGAACCTCGGTGACCTGAACACCGGCACCGTAGTCATCCAACGTCTTCTGCATCAGTTCCTGAACCGCAATCTGAATGGGCGCCCGGTTCTCGGTCAAAATCGAATCGATATTGGATTCACCGATGACCTCGCGCATGGCGCTTTCGGAGACCGCCTTGACGGTGCCTGTCGGGTTCTGGATGTTGAAGAGGAAGTCCTCCGGATTGTTAATCTGCCAAAGAACCTTGAAATCCACGTCGACAATGTTCTCATCGCCGGTCAGCATCAGGCTTTCCTGCGGAACATCGCGCGACTGGACGCCGGAGTTGGTTGCAAATTCCTGCATGCCGACGGTGGTCTCACGCAATCGGGCAGTGTTCTCGATCTCGACGGAACCAATCGGATAGGGCCAGTTATAGTTCAAACCCGGAGCCGTCAGACCGGTCACACTTCCGAACACAAGCTCAACCGCCTGTTCGCCGGGCTGGACCCTGTAAATGCCCGTCGCTGCCCAGATTAGAGCTGCGACTATAATGGCAAAAAAGACACCCTTGGCGCCCAGACCGCCTGAACCGCCGCCGGGCAGTACGGTCTTTAATTTGTCCTGACTGCGTTTCAGCAGTTCTTCCAGATCCGGCGGGTTGCCGCCGCCACCGCCGCCACCGCGTTGCGGTCCGCCACCCCAGGGGCCGTTGTTCTTACCCCCGCCGCCGCCCCACGGGCCGCCGCCGTTACCGCTTTGGTTGCTCCAAGGCATTCAGAAATCCTTTGTTGAGGATAGCCGCCACTGCCAGTCTCGCATTATTTTCAAATCTGGAGAAAGGCATTGGCAGTCGGTTAAACACAAACTCGCTTGCATATTGCGGGTTATACGGAAGTTATCAGGCCGTTTCAACGCATGTTCCGGCCTCTTTGTTAACGTACACAGCCCACGCGCTGCTCATGAGTTGTCATGTCAGGAATTGGGTACATCGGGCCATTCTGTCAACAAAAAAGCCGTTTAAATTTTGGCATACTTAACATCTCATGCACGTTTTGAGCGAAATAACTTCACCAAGTTGCACAAGACAATTGTTTCCGCTTGGCAATTCCGATTGACGCACCGCCGAAGCGGATTTGAGACAGTCGCTGCCCGGCGCCGCCGGCTTTTGGCGATGGGTCCTAAGCAAGCAGCCGGTCCGCATGCCAGTTGACATGATCTTCAATGAAAGACGAGATAAAATAGTACGAATGATCATAGCCCGCATGCATGCGCAATGTCAGATCGATTTGCGCCTCCCGGCAGGCTGAATCAAATTCCCAGGGTCTGAGCTGTTCGGTCAGGAAATCGTCGGACTGCCCCTGATCGACAAGAATATCCCGTTCCCACCCCCGGATCTTTGCCAGCGCACAGGCATCGAAATCAAGCCAGGCCTCATGATCCGCCCCAAGATAGGCGCCCAGCGCTTTTTGGCCCCAGGGACAGTCCAGAGGGTTTGTGATCGGCGCAAACGCAGATACCGAGCGGAACAAATCGGGATGTTTAAAGGCCAGCGTCAACGCACCGTGTCCGCCCATGGAATGACCCGTTATGCCAATGGCATCCTCATCGATCGGAAACTGGTCGACCACCGCATCGGGCAGTTCATCGCTGATATAGGTTTCCATCCGGTAGTGCGGCGACCAGGGCGCTTCGGTGGCATCAAGATAAAAGCCGGCCCCCTGGCCAAGATCATAGGCGGGGTCGTCGGCAACCCCCTCACCACGGGGGCTCGTGTCGGGCGCAATAAAAATTAAGCCGCTATTGGCGCAGTACCGTTGCGCACCGGCCTTGGTCGTTACATTTTCCCACGTGCAGGTCAGGCCGGAAAGATAGAACAAAGCCGGACAGACTTCGCCCATCAGTGCTTCTTGAGGCAGGAAGACGGCAAACTCCATGTCTGTTCCCGTTGAGCGGCTTTCATGACGATAAACACGTTGCTCGCCATTGAAACACCGGTTGCTCGAAATCAGATCAAGGTTCATCGTCTTTTTGCTTTCCTGTTTCGAACGGTCCCGCTCGCGACTGCTGCAATCCATATCGATTATTTATGAGAATTCAAAGTCCCGAGAAGTGGGCCGCACCTGATATCAACTGCCGAGAACGGTCGTGCCCCTCATCGCCAACCCGAATTATGCGAACCGGTGCTTCCGCCTAAGCAGACGGTCGCAGCGCGAAATACACCTCGTTTCCCCCTGCGAGCCGACCCGCGACACCCGAATCCCGTGTTAAAACAGCACATCAATTTGCGATTGCAAAACGAGTATTTCTCTTTTGAACGACAGGCGGCCTCGAATCAAGCCGCAATGCGGGGGCAAATCGAATTAATTCGGGCAAAAAAAATCAGATAAAACACACCACCTATCTAGCTGTTTAAAAAGAAAAAATACGCATCCATTTAATTTAACCGGATGAAGTAAAATGCAACCCGGCACCTGTTCACCAATTTTTTAGCAGCTTGCCCCTCAATGAAAGAAAGCAAGGGGAAAACATGTCTAAGCTGCTTACACCATTGAAAAACGCTCGTTTCTCGACAAAGGTCGGCGGCGGCTTTGCAACCATGACGCTTATCGCCGCAGCCGTGGGCACCGTCGGAACCATCGCAATACTCGGACTGCGTGCACAGTCGGATGTAAGTGCCAAGGCGACGCACGCGATGGCAAACCTTCAACAGGTTGCGCAAGCCGAGGAAGCCTATCTGAGCGGAAGGAACACGGAACTTGCAGATGTTGCGTCCGGTCGGATCGACAATCTGGAGACGTCACTGATAACGCTTGATGACGTCTCCGGTACCGGCGAAGGGGCAACTGCCGAGGCCATATCGCTTGTGAGCAAGCTGAAGGACGACTTCAAAGGTCTCACTGCGGCGGTTGAAACCAATCAGACCCAGGTCGACATTCTGCTTCGGTCCACACTCGGACTTGAAACGCAGGCGGTGAAAATCACCGACCAGATGAACAAGATCCAGCGGCAGGCGAGCGGTGCTGCCAAAAAGGCGTCCGGCATACGCAACCGCGCGGACAAAGTCGGCCGTATGCTGTCAGTCATCGAAGACATGTCGGCGGATCTGAGCGTAATGGCATCGGCTTCGGCGACGGGAACTGAGGCGCCTGAAGAGGCCGCCGGCGCGATTATAGACGGAGCGGCACAGCTGGCGAAAATCACAAAGAAGGCAGCCAAGCCCAAAGTTGACGGGGTTGACCGGGACAAGCTGAAAGCTCTTGCAGGGCATGCGGCGGATCTATCGCAAAAGCTTCCCGCATCGAAGGCCGACGGAGCCGGACCGGCCACCATATCGCCCGCCCTTGCTTCAGCGACCGCTGCCGGATTCTCAGCGCTGCACGATCAGGCCTCTGATCTTAGAAAGAGTGTTTATGCAGCAGCGGATGACGCGAAGAAAACAGCCGGCAAGGCCCAGTCGAAACTCGGCATCGTCGATCTTGTCAACGTAAATGCGACGAAATTCCTGCGCGCCTCTTTGGAAATCCGGTCCGTGACCATGGAATTCTTTTCCGGTTTTGACTCGGTCGGCGCGGATGAAGTCGCCAACCGCATCATCATTTTAAGGAACCTTACGAACACGCTGAAAGCGGACAGCACCGCCTTTCCGGAAATAACCGATGCTGTTGCAGCCATCGAACAGGAAGTGACGACCTACGAAACAGAATTCGCCAACATGGTCGCTGCACGCGCTGTCTTCGATGCCAGGCATAAAGAGCTTGTGACAACATCCAATGACGTCCGTCAGGTCATTGCCCAGATGACAGAGGCGCAATCCGCCCGGGCCTCAGCTCGCGCCGATACGGCCCTAGTTTTTATCGCAGCGGCTTTGTTTACAGCCGTCGTCGTCGGCGGCCTGCTCGCCTTCGTTGTTTCTCTGGTTATCACTAAACCGACGCGTGCTCTCACAGAGGCCATGGGCCGACTGGCGGAGGGCGATATCGATGTTGTCATTCCATCCACGGACCAGGGCGATGAAATCGGCGATATGAGCCGCACAGTCCAGGTATTTCAGGAAAATGCCCGCCAGCGTATCCGGCTGCAGGAGGAAGCCAGTGCACACCAGGATACGCAAAATGCCCGCCAGCGGGAGATAGAACAGCTGATTTCAGATTTCCGCGAAGAAATTAAGGATCTGGTTGGTGCGCTGGACGAAACCGCAGCCGGCATGAGCGGCACCGCATCGGCCCTCAGCGGTATTGCAAAGAACAGCGCCGAACAGGCCGAAGATACATCCCGTGCCAGCGAAGATGCCAGCATGAGCGTTGAAAACGTTGCCGGCGCCGCGGAAGAACTGTCCGCATCCATTGCGGAAATCGGAGAACAGGTGCACCGCTCATCCGACATCGTGACAGATGCGACGGGCGCCGTGCGCGAGACCAACGGAAAGGTTCAGGGGCTGGCGGAAGCCGCTTCGAAAATCGGCGAGGTCGTCAACCTGATTCAGGCGATCGCGGAACAAACCAATCTGCTGGCCCTGAACGCGACGATTGAGGCCGCACGGGCGGGCGAGGCAGGTAAGGGTTTTGCGGTTGTCGCCTCAGAAGTGAAGGAACTCGCCAACCAGACCTCAAAGGCAACCGAGGAGATTTCCTCACAGATTCAGACCATTCAAGAATCCACGACCGAGGCCGTTGAAGCCATCGCATCGATCTCCGATACGATGGAGGAAGTGAACGGTTACACCCAAAGCATCTCCTCGGCGGTTACCCAGCAAAGCTCGGCAACCGATGAGATCTCAGGCAACGTGCAACGCGCTGCTGAAAGCACTATTGCGGTGAAGTCCAACATGTCCAGTCTGGCCAAAGCGGTCAGGGACACACAGGAGGCTTCCGATACGGTCCTGACCGCATCTGATGACCTCAGCAACCGCAACACGGCGCTGAAACGGGGCATCGAAACCTTCCTGAACAAAGTCGCAGCGGCATAACGCGTCAGCCGGGAGTGTCATAAAGCATATCCACATGCGGGATGCCGTCTTCCAGATATTCCCCGGAAACAGACACAAATCCGAGCCGGCCGTAAAATTTCTGCAAGTGCGCCTGGGCGGACAGTTTGACACTGCACCCGGGATAAATCCGGCGGGCTTCCAAAAGCCCGACCTCCAACAGGCGGCCGCCAAGCCTTCGTGACCGGTAATCCTCCGCAACAACGATGCGGCCAAGCGCCACCTCGTTCTTTTTATCCGGCGGGATCAACCTCAGATATCCGGCCAGCACACCGTTTTCGGTGGCCAGCAGATGCAGCGCGGTCTCGTCCTGCCCGTCAATTTCCGGATAGGCACACTTCTGTTCAACGACAAAAACGTCCACACGCAGCTTCAGGACCGCGTACAGGTCGGTGTTGGACAGCGCGTCAAAGGCGGCCCAACGCCATTCAAACCCGGTCAAGTCCGGCTCCGTTTCGCCCACGGTGAACCGGTCAGAACTGGACGACGCCGCGGATGGATTTGCCTTCATGCATCAGGTCAAAGCCTTTGTTGATGTCTTCCAGCGGCATGGTGTGCGTGATCATGCTGTCGATTTCGATTTTGCCGTCCATGTACCAGTCGACAATTTTGGGAACATCGGTGCGTCCCCGGGCCCCGCCAAAGGCGGTGCCGCGCCAAACGCGTCCGGTTACCAACTGAAACGGCCGGGTGGCAATTTCCTGCCCGGCGCCCGCAACGCCGATGATAACGCTCTCGCCCCACCCTTTGTGACAGCACTCCAGCGCCTGCCGCATGGTGGTGGTGTTGCCGATACATTCGAAGGAGTAGTCGGCGCCGCCTTTGGTCAGATCGACGATCGCTTCGACAACATTATCGACAGTCTTGGGATTGATAAAATGTGTCATGCCATACCGTTCGGCGATAGCTTTCTTGCCGTCATTAATATCGATGCCGACAATCATGTTGGCACCAATCAACCGCGCACCCTGAATCACATTCAGACCGATACCGCCAAGGCCGAACACCACAACATTGGAGCCCGGTTCCACCTTGGCCGTGTTAATCACCGCGCCAATGCCGGTTGTGACGCCGCAACCGATGTAGCAGACTTTGTCGAAGGGCGCGTCTTCGCGTATTTTCGCAAGCGCGATCTCCGGCAGCACCGTGTAGTTGGCGAAGGTCGACGTTCCCATGTAGTGGAAGATCGTCTCGCCATTGAGCGAGAAGCGGCTGGAGCCGTCCGGCATCAGACCCTGCCCCTGCGTCGAGCGGATGGCCTGACAAAGATTGGTTTTGGGATTGAGACAATAATCGCACTCGCGGCACTCGGGCGTATAGAGCGGAATAACGTGATCCCCCGGCTTCAGGGATTTCACGCCCGCACCCACCTCACGCACAATGCCGGCACCCTCATGGCCCAGGATTGCGGGGAAAATACCTTCAGGATCCGCTCCGGAGCGGGTGAATTCATCGGTGTGACATATGCCCGTCGCTTTGATCTCGACCAGGACTTCTCCCTCCTGCGGGCCGGCAAGCTGCACCGTTTCAATCGATAGCGGTTCTCCGGCCTTAAAGGCGACGGCTGCACGTACATCCATGATTTCACTCCCGATTTCTATAAAGATGAGCGATCCCGATCGCCCCGACAATTCTTATCATGCCCTTACGGCATAAAATCCTAAATCCGCTCGCCTGAAAAGGACCAATTGTCCTTATCGGCGGCGATATGTGATCACCGATACCTGCGCCGTGTCCTGCGGATAGGGATCGAGCGCCTCGACACTTTCTTCCTCCCAGACGTCAGGATCTATTTCGGGAAATTTCGTATCACCCTCCGGTGACGCATGAACCCGGGTGATATAAAGCCGTTCCGCCAGCGGCATCGCCTGGCGATAGATGTCCCCTCCCCCGCCTATGATGATCTCGTCGACACCGGCCGCCTCGGCTTCTTTCTTCGCAAGGGCTATGCCCTCGTCCAGCGAGTGAACGATTGTTGCTCCCTCAAACGAAAAAGTATCGTCGCGCGTTACAACGATGTTAATGCGACCGGGCAACGCCTTTCCTATGGCAAGAATCGTGCGGCGCCCCATGACCACCGGCTTGTTCATCGTCGTCCGCTTGAAGAAGCGCAGGTCGGCGGAAATATGCCAGGGCATATCGTTGCCGGCTCCGATAACGCCGTTCTCGGCTACCGCTGAAATCATCGCGATTCTCACAGGCTTTTCCTTCTCAGATCAAAACTGTTGTGTTGTGCCGCCTTGCGATTTTCTAATCAAGAGTATCGCATCGCAATTTTTTGTTGCCGCGTGTCGGCTGACCTTTCTTTTCAACGTCCTTGGTTCGACCCAACCGTTCTCTGGAGCAGATTATGCGAGAGACCCTGGATACCACCGGACTTGTTGAGCGGATCAGAGACTGCCTGCCGCCGCACTTAGTGAGTGAAAAGAAGATGTTCGGCGGCACATGTTTTCTGTTGAAAGGAAATATGTTGTGCATGGCGGGGAAGTCCGGCCTCACGGTTCGCGTGGGTAAGGAGGGCGAAGCGGATGCGCTTGCTGAGCCACATGCGCGACGCAGCCGTCCCGACGGCCGCCATATGACGGGCTTTGTCTCCGTCGATCCGGCCGGAACAGACGATGACAGCAAACTCAAGGCCTGGCTTGATCGTGCCTGGCAATTTGTCGACAAACTGCCGGAGAAGTAAGGAGCATTCGATCATGTCAATTGCGTTTAACGGATTTCCGGCTGAAGGACGGAAATTTCTCGCAGATCTCTCCCAAAACAACAATCGCGACTGGTTCCAGAAAAACAAAAAGGACTACCAGAGGTTTGTCAAAATTCCGGCGGAAATGCTCAAAGACGTTCTGTGCGGAACGCTTTCGGAGGAGCTGGGCCGGGATATTCAGGGGAAGATCTTCCGCATCAATCGGGACCTTCGGTTTTCCAAGGACAAGACCCCCTATAACTGCCACGTGCGCATGATGTTCTGGCCTTCGTCCGACGATGAAACGAACGCGGATGCTCTGGGAGCAGCCTTCATGCTGTCGGTGGAGGCCGAGGATCTCATTTGCGGGGTCGGAAAAATGGGGTTTGAGAAAGCTCAGCTTGCAAGCTACCGTGAAAGACTATCGGGTTCGTCGGCGGCCCGGGAATTGCAGCAGCTTCTGGACGCCTTGCGGGAAAACGGAGCCAGAATAAGCGATTACGATCTGGCAAGACCCCCGGCCGGAACCGACAAAGCCCATCCTTTCCCGGACCTTCTGAGATACAAGGGACTTGCTGCCTGGCGCGATCTCGACGTTCCGGAAGGGTTGGCGTCGCCGTATGCGGACAAAATCATACTGTCTGAGTTCAAAACTCTCTGGCCGCTTTATGACTGGCTCTGCCGATGACGGTAACGGGGGTGGCCGGGCGCACGCGGGCCAAACGCCAAGCGCTTGCTAGCTAAGGCAATTCTCGCGATCCAAGGATCGCGAGAATTGCTCTGGATGCCGGTTGAGCAGCCTGACGCAGCAGATTGAAGCCGTTTGTCCGTCCTGGCGGATATGGCCGATCGGTCCGGCTACTGCGTTGCACGTTCTTGAAAACCGGACGGTTTCCTGCGGATTTGCGCCTTGTATCCGGACCAATCGGCTCATAACATTTCAAGCATATTTATGGGTCCATACCCTAGTGTTTTTCTGCGTTTTGCCGCCGATAGTCTGCCATCCGGTCAGGGAAATCGGTGAACGCACCGTCAAGCTTCAGATCGGAAAACGCTATTTTCAGAAGCGTGTCAAAATCGCTGACACCGTCGGGGAGCCGATCCGCGCGCAGTGTATAGGCATGAACCGCCAGCCCGGCGTCCCGCGCGGTCCCGGTCAACCCTGAATCCTGCGGTTTGCCGGAAGAATCGAAGCCGTCGGCAAGCTGCCCGAACCAGGGACCGATTCCATCGACGATTGCTGCCAATTCGCGCAAGCCTTCCGGCGATTTCAGATAGTCATAATCGACGTCCGGAGCGATCTTCCAACGGTTTTCGCCAAGCAGCTGCACGAGTTTGCCGCGATATCCAAGTTCGTTCCTGAGGCGTTTGATTTCATTGTAATCAAAACTCTGGAGATAGAGAGGCGCATCGGGTTCCGAATAGCCGTACTTGTCCAGAACAACAAGAACGGCTTTTGAGAGATCCTGCCCTTCTTCCCTGTGAAAATGGGGCGCTTTAATCTCCGGATAAAGCCCGATCGACCGGCCGGTCGAAGCGTTCAGTCCCTGGATCAGTTGAATTTCCTCTTCCAGTGTTGGGATTTTGAAGCCCGGCCCCGTTCCGGGAAACCGCCGGGGATATGCCTGATCGCCGGATCTGAGATCAATCCGCTCGCCAACGGCAAGTTGTTTCAGCTCTTCCAGCGTAAAATCAATGACATAGTGCCGGCCGTCGGACCGTGCACGATCCGCAAACATGTCAGCGACATTGGTCATCGCATCAAGATAGAGATCGTGAAAAACAATCGGAATGCCGTCCTTGGACAGGACAACATCCTGCTCGATGAAATCCGCTCCCGAAAAATAGGCCGCAACCTTTGCCTCCCGCGTGTGTTCGGGCAGATACCCCGACGCCCCCCGGTGCGCAATGATCAGAAAATCCTTCGCGGACGCCGGAGCAACTGCCAGCATCAGCAAGGCGCATAGTATGAGGACACCGGCCGCATGTTTCTGGACTCCGGAGCAGGCTTTGCGAACGATGGCTGTCATGAGCGGCTTTCCCTTCTATTTGGCCTATCATGGCAGGCAAACCGTTGAAGTGTCACGATGATATTGGCGTGCGGCCATCAAAATCCGGTGTTCGGAGGTCGATTCACACCCGATTGAGCAGCCGCGCCCGAATGGTGCCTGGCAGCTTGCGGATCTCATTGAGGAGATCGACAGCACCGTCAACCTGTCCTTCGGCATCAAGCACGACATAACCGATATCGCCGTCGGTCTGATAATGCTGCGCGGCGATGTTGAGGTCCCAGGACGCAAACAGATCATTCAATCGGCCCAGTTCGCCGGGCACGTTACGCTGAACCTGAATAAACCGGGTCATGGCGCCGCCGACCGAAAGCTGAACCTGCGGAAAATTGACCGACCCGACCGTAGAGCCGACATCGGAATATTCCACCAGCTTGCGCGCGACTTCTTCGCCGATCCGGACCTGCGCTTCCTCCGTCGATCCACCGACATGAGGTGTCATGATGACATTGTCGATTCCACGCAACTGGCTGACAAACTCGTCCTGATTGGATTTGGGTTCCACCGGAAAGACATCGATTGCCGCGCCGGCGAGATGTCCCTCATTCAGGGCCGAAGCGAGAGCGGCAATATCGACCAGCGACCCCCTGGCATTGTTGATCAGATAACTGCCCGGTTTCATGGCCCTGATTCTGGCTTCTGTGAACAGTCCCCGCGTCTTCGGTGTTTCGGGCAAATGGAGGGACACAACATCCGAAGCACCCAGAAGTTCATCCAAAGTCTCCGTCGAAGAGACGTTTCCGTGGCTCAGCTTGTCGGTGTGGTCGAAATAGATCACACGCATTCCCATCGCTTCGGCAAGCACCGCCAATTGCGAGCCGATGTTCCCGTATCCGACGATGCCGAGCGTCTTCCCCCGTATTTCCCGGCTGCCGACCGCGCTTTTTTCCCACCGCCCCCGATGAGCGGCACTCGACCGCCTGAACGCACCCCGCATCAGCATCACGATTTCAGCAATCGTCAGTTCGGCCACGCTGCGCGTATTGGCAAAGGGGGCGTTAAAGACGGGAACGCCGCGCCGGGTTGCTTCGGCCAACGCAACCTGATTGGTACCGACCGAAAAGCAGCCGACAGCGACCAGCGTGCTGGCGGCCTCGAAAATCTCCGGTGTCAGTTGCGTCCGCGAGCGAATGCCGAGAATATGCACCCCCTGCAGCGCTTCCCTGAGCGCATCCGCATCCAATGCCGTTTTGAGATGCTCCACATTGGTGTAGCCGTTTTTTTCAAGAACTGTCAGTGCCGAGGACGAAATGCCCTCCAGCAGCAACCAGCGAATTTGATCCTTGGGTCGTGACAAACCAGTATTCATGCACGTCTCGCTTAGTCTGGGATAAAAGCCGCCTGACAGCCGGGGTTTCCCGGAGGGCGACCGCCTTTTCAGCGCAGTGGTATACGCGCTCAGGCTGACAATGCAATGCACTGCCAGAACCAGTCCTCACCAAACGGAAATGACCAGCGAACGGCGGCGGCGGGTTAAACAGCAACCAGCCCCTTTATGTGGGGATGCGGATCGTAACCGGAAAGCGTGAAATCATCGTATTGAAAACCGAAAATATCGTTCACATCCGGATTAATGGCCATCCTTGGAAGCGCGCGCGGTTGCCTGGTCAGTTGAAGTTCCGCCTGCTCGATATGATTGGTGTAAAGATGCACATCGCCAAAACTGTGCACGAATTCACCCGGCTGCAGACCCGTCACCTGCGCAACCATCATCGTCAGCAGCGCATAGGACGCTATGTTGAAGGGCACACCAAGAAAAACATCCGCAGAGCGCTGATAGAGCTGACAGGACAGCCGGCCGTCGGCGATATAAAACTGAAACAGGCTGTGACACGGCGGCAATGCCATTTGGTCCACAAGAGCCGGATTCCAGGCCGAAACAATCAATCGGCGGGAATCGGGATTGGTTTTAATCATGTGGATCAGATTGGCGATCTGATCGACGGACTGACCGTCAGGCGTCGGCCAGGATCGCCACTGATAGCCGTAGACCGGACCGAGATCGCCATTCTCATCCGCCCACTCATCCCAGATCCGGACGCCGTTTTCTTTGAGATAACCGATATTCGTATCGCCGGCGAGAAACCACAAAAGCTCGTGAATGATTGATTTCACGTGCAGTTTTTTGGTCGTGACAAGCGGAAACCCCTCGGCCAGATCAAAGCGCATCTGATATCCGAACACGGATCGGGTGCCCGTTCCGGTCCGGTCCTCCTTACCGACGCCATGGTCAAGGACATGTTGCATAAGATCGAGATAGGCTTTCATGGACTTCCCTGATCCGTTCCGTTTTTGCCGCCAGCAAGCGCTCGTGACGATGTTTAACAGATTCCCCCACAGCGGTATCGGGCTTTGCCCCGTTTTCCAGCCTGGGCTTTTTTATTCCGCATTTTCAGATAATTACCGGAACTCATTCTCCCTCTTCTCTTCGCCGCGGTCCGGAAACCGCATTGCATCCAACCGGCAAGATCATTATATTTGGTGGGCTGGCTTGCCAGCTATGACAATAAATGGTCTGCGAAATAAACCTATCGGACCCGGGGGCGGTACCCGGCGCCTCCACCAAAATCCATGGTCACAGCCAGAATGTGCCGGTGGATTTCGGCGGGGGCGAAATAGGATCGACGAGGGCGTAAAGGCAGTGCTTTTGTTCGGCATGGTTCCGCCGTTATCGGGCCATCTTGATAGTTGCAAATGACAACTATGCTATGGACAACGCTGTCGCTGCGTAATGCAGTGCCAGTCGTCCACTGAACTCCTGCTGGATTAGCGCCGGCAGGCGGGGTTCGAGGGCACCTGGCAACAGAAGCCCTCACTTTCGTCCAACTCACAAATAATATTCTTTTATGGTAATGCTGCCACTTTTCTTTTGAAGCCCGACAGTCCATGTTGGTAAGAACTTTAACAACGATTCCGGCCCCGCCGACCCATGTCTGAAGATCTGATACGATACGATATTCTGGTTCAGGACGCTCTCAGAGGTGCGATGCGCAAGGTTCTGAGCGAAGTGGCCCGAACGGGATTGCCAGGCGAGCATCACTTTTATATCGCGGTGGATACCACCAGTCCCGGTGTTCGCATCTCTTCACGTCTCAGAGAGCGCTACCCAAAAGAAATGACAATCGTCCTGCAGCACCAGTTCTGGGATCTTGTCATTCTTGAGCACACATTCGAAGTCGGTCTCTCTTTTGGCGGCGTGCCGGAACGTCTCCTGATTCCCTTTTCCGCGGTCAAAGGCTTCTTTGATCCGTCGGTTCAGTTCGCGCTGGAATTCGAACCGGGCAAAACCGCCGAGGAACTGCCTCAGGACATCGTCGAAGCCGGAGACATGGCGCAACTTGATCGCATTCAGGTCGAACTGGACGCCGACGACGGTGACTCCGTGACAACCCAGTTGCTGAAGGAAACGGACGGCGACCTGGAAAGCGATAATGACAAAGTCGCCACAATCGAACCGGACTCCGTAACCGAAGCCGAGGCTGAAACAACGGCCGATGCCGAAGAGGGGGAGTCAGAAGCCGGGGACGAACAGGACGACGCCGAGTCCGGCGGGGCTCAGGTCGTCTCCCTTGACGCGTTTCGCAAGAAAAACTGATCCCTTTCGAACAGATTCAGCCCTCTCCTCCATCGAAAAGGAGATTGTTCCGTGACCGACTATCGGCAGGAGACAGACACATTCGGGACCATTGATGTTCCGGACGATCGCTATTGGGGCGCTCAGACACAAAGATCGCTGGCGAATTTCCCGATCGGCGCGACGAGGATGCCCGTTCCGGTCATCCGTGCCCTGGGACTGATAAAAAGCGCGGCCGCATTCACAAACGGCTCCCTGGGCCGCCTTGACACGTCAATTGTCGAGCTGATCATGCGGGCGGCACAGGAGGTTGCCGACGGAAAGTTGAACGATCACTTTCCACTTGTCATCTGGCAGACCGGTTCCGGCACTCAAAGCAACATGAATGCCAACGAGGTCATCTCCAACCGGGCAATTGAGCTCGCAGGAGGGACAAGGGGATCCAAAAGTCCGGTTCATCCCAACGATCACTGCAATATGGGGCAGTCGTCAAACGACACGTTTCCAACGGCAATGCACATTGCCGCGCTGGAACAACTGACACATCGCCTGCTTCCCGCCCTGAAAGCACTGGAGACGGCGCTGACGGAAAAGTCCGTAAGCTTTTCGAAAATCGTAAAAATCGGTCGAACACACACCCAGGACGCGACACCGCTGACGCTCGGCCAGGAATTTTCCGGCTACGCGGCGCAGATTTCAGCTTGCATTGTCCGGATTGAACAGACGGCGGACGGACTTTGCGAACTGGCACAAGGCGGGACGGCCGTCGGAACCGGGCTCAATGCCCACCCTGAGTTCGCAACCCGCTTTGCATCCAAAATGGCCTCGCTCACCGGATTGCCGTTCAGAAGCGCCGAAAACAAGTTTGCCGCACTTGCAGCCCACGATGCCTGTATTTTCACGCATGGCGCGCTCGACACAACAGCCGCCGCCCTGTTCAAAATCGCCAATGATATTCGGTTTCTTGCGTCCGGCCCGCGTTGCGGACTGGGGGAACTGGCGTTGCCGGAAAACGAGCCGGGATCGTCGATCATGCCCGGCAAGGTCAATCCGACCCAGGCTGAAGCACTCACCATGGTCTGCACCCGCGTCATGGGCAATCAGACCACACTGTCCGTGGCCGGATCGCAGGGGCATTTCGAACTGAATGTCTATAAACCGGTTATTGCCGCCTGCCTGCTTGAGTCGATCGAGCTTCTGTCCGATGCGGTCCGGTCTTTCACCGACCGCTGCGTCACAGGCATTAAAGCCAATGAAGACCGTATTTCCGAGTTATTGGAAAAATCGCTGATGCTGGTAACGGCTCTGGCACCGAAAATTGGCTATGACAATGCCGCAAAAATTGCGAAATCTGCCCATGCCAACGGCACAACTTTACGCCACGAAGCATTGCAATCCGGGCTTGTAAGCGAATCGGAGTTCGATTCGATCGTGCAACCGGAGAAGATGGTCGGGCCGCACTGACATGGGGTGTCCTGTGGTCGCAGCAGTGATTTCAGGACGACATTGCCTGGCTAACGGAGATCGGCCATGACCGGCGACATCGTCAATTTACGGCAGTTTCGAAAGAACAAAATCCGGTCCGAAAAACAAAAGAAAGCTGCCGGCAACCGCGCGAAATTCGGTCGGACGAAAGCTCAAAAGCGTCTGGAAAAGTCAGAAAAGGATAGCCAGATCCGAAAACTTGACGGACATAATCGCACACCACCAGGCCGGCCGGAAAAAAACGAGTGAGCAGATGGGGCTTGTGAAAAAGTCTTTTACATTGCATGGCCACAGAACCAGCATCGCGCTTGAGCGGGAGTTCTGGGAGGCGTTGCAGCATATGGCTCTGGCGCGCGCCTGCACAGTCAGCACGTTGATTTCGCAAATCGACAATTCCAGGCAAGAGGCTCCGCTTGCCTCCTCCCTCAGAATTGCAGCTCTTTCCTACTTCAGGCAGATCGCCGAACGATAGAACATCTCTCATTGCCGGTAGTCGGGATTCGGCACAAGTCTGTTGAACCGGTTGAGAATATATTTGGGTACGGAATTGCGCGGCACGCGAACCGTTCGCTGTGTCGGTCGCGTTGTTCGCCTTACAGTGGCCTCGGGAATCGGCGGTTTCGGCCGAACAACGGGGTTTTGAAGATTAAGAGCCTGGTTGTCATCGGGCTCAAAGAGGATATCGCCACCCACGGCATCCTCCCCCGCCGGTGAACTTTGTGGATTGGCGGGTATGGAATTGGTTGTTGCCGGATCGCTCGGCGGCAGGCGATCAAGCAGATCGCGAATCTGATTGGCCAGTTCGGATGGTTCTTCTCCCTCTGCAGGTGAGACCGGTTCCGCCGGTCGTTCCGGCTCCGGAGCAACGGTAATGTCTTCCTTAAGCGTCGGAGCGTTTTCGGAATTTTCCTGATCGATATCCGGTGGCAAGGCCGTTTCGGAACCGGGACTGACATCGTTTTGACGCCGACGTTCTTCCTCAGCCGCCCGTTGTGCGGCTCGTTCCCGGGCAAGCTCACGCTTGGTTCTATCCCGCCTGAACTGCTTCAGTTCACGGGTCATACGCTCCCGTTCAAGGATTTCCGACTGCAGCTGCTCAACTTTTCTCACCTCGATTTCAAAGGCACGGAGCGTCAGATAGCTGGTAAACTGGGAGATATCGATCGTCCGGTCCGGACTGTCCAGAGTTCCTCTGAACACAAGACCGACCTGCGGTTCGGCTCCGGTAACGGCATCGTCCAACAAATCGACCTTGATCGTCCAATCGCTGTCGATCTTCCAGTCCTCAAGATCCACCAAGGCCGTTCCCGTCGCCGACGCCCGGTCGGCTTCTACATTCACATTGCGCGCCCGCGCCTGTCCGGCGGCAATTGCGATATTGCCATTGACGCTCCTGAAGGCAAAGATACTGGCGTCAAGGTGACTGGAAAACGCCTGAAGGATCTTATCGGCCTCAAGTTCAAGTCCCGCATCCACCGCCCGCGTTACCAGCCCGAAAGCTTCCGGACTGATACCGCGCACTTCACCGTTTTTGACCGAAAACGTACCTCCACCCGTCAGCCCGCTGACGAGCCCGGCAACAGACCGCCCAACGCTTTCAAAATCCGCGGTGAGTTCGAGCGTGCCCGTTGAAACCGGCCGCCCCTGCCGCTTCCAGACAAGATCTTCAAGCGCAGCATCCTGGAGTTTCACATTTCCGGTGATGCTGGCTTCCCCTCCGGACCGCTGGATCAACAGATTACCGTTCAATGTTCCGCCGGAAAAAGTCGCCGACAGATCGTCGAACGCCAGCGTGTCCGGTTCGAGCATCATGCGGAAAGCTGCTTTTCGCGCAATGAAATCTTCATCAAAAACAAGACGTTCCGTGCCGATATTCAGTTGAATCTGGCCGCTCCCCAATATGGAAGGTCCGAATATGCCTGAGGGCCAGGGTCCGTTCTGCGAGACCTGGTTGTCGGTCTCAGCACCGGTCAATCCCTCCAGCGACGACCAGACATCCGGTCCCAGAATAAGCTCGGTAACCGACCGGAAATCTGTTTCCGATACGTTGAGCTCGCCGGTAAGGTTCGGCGTACCATCTGAGATCTTACCCGAAATCTCGCCTTCCGCACCAATACCGGCAAACGTTCCACGCAAGCCCCGCAACTGAAAGTCCTCTCCTTCACCCGAGAGCGTTGCGACCAGGTTAACCGGTGCATCCGTGGCCACCATCGGCAGCAACCGGCCGGCCAGAAGCGCCAACGGACTGAGGTCGGGGCTACGGAGGGACAGATCAAAATCGTAGTTCGGCGCGCCGGTGTCCGGCCAGATCAGCAGGCCGTTTGCCGACATATCAGTATCGGCCGCCAGAAGGGAGAAAGACGTGTCGAGCCCTTCCTCAGGCCGACCGTCAAGCTTCAGCGACAATGCGGCAGGACCGACATTGTCCACCGGCAGGACATCGAACCCGATCTGCTGCAGAAGCCGGGGGCCGTCTTCGGCCTTCATCTCAATGTCGATGTTCGCACCGCCCTGGCTCCAGCGCGAGAAGTTGCCGTCAAAATTCAGCGCAGCATTAACCTCAGTGTCGGCCATCGTGCCCGTGATCTGCAATTTTGTCGTGCTCTGCCCGGCAATGGCGCTGCCGGAAAAACTGGCTTCCAGTTTTGCCGGGGAGAAAACGGCGGCATTTTCTGCCATGCGCCCGATCGCTCCGCTTTCCGGAAAGAGCCCGCGCAACATTGTCAGGGCACCGCTCATGTCCTGTGCTTCAATCCGTGCATCGATCAGGCCGTCGGGCGCGCTTTCAAGATCACGGACCGAACCGTTTGCCTCGATCTTCGCCCCGGCCAGATCTTCTGCCTGGAAACGATCGATTTCCAGCATGCCGTTACGGTAATTCACGGAAACGTCAATCGATGAAGCCATGACGCCGTCAAGGTCGAGGCGATCGGCATGAAGGCGCAAGCCGATATCCGCCGCCATGGGCACATTTTCTTCCTCTGACCCGGCGGTTCCGCCGTGTGCGAAAACCAGGCGCAACACGGCCTGTATCTGATCCAGTGTCAGGGTCTGTGCGTCGAGATCCGCGGCATATTCGGGCCGCGAACCGTCAAAAGCCGGTTTCCAGGAAGCGGATCCGCTGATCCGATCCGTCCCCAGTTGCCCGTCAATTTTGGATATCACCATGCCCGCGGTCCCAAGTTCCATCCGCAGATCCAGACTGACGGGATCCAGTGCAAGTGTGTTGGTGGATTTGCTGTTCTGCCACCAGTTCACAAACGCCGCCGGCTGCTGGGACTCCAGCCTCAAATCGCCTTTGTAATACAGTGCACCCCGAAGATTGAGCTCACCTTCGGACAGGAATTCGGAACGGCCGGGAAGCTTGGCCGAAACCCTCTCCACCGCCCATCCGCGCGGCAGGGACGAGGCATTGATTTCTATGTCCTGGATAATGTTGCCATTGACAACCAGGCCGGGCAGATCAAATGCGACGCTTCCGGGCATGGATGTGACCGGAAGCGTTTTGACCCCCTCAACCAGCGCCGCGACCGCATCCCGCGTCGAAACAGGATTCTGGGGCCCGCGGCCCATGAGCCGGTCAAGATCGATCTGTTTGGAGTGCAACTGCGCCTTGAAGCTGGGACGGGTGCCAAAATCTGCCTGCGCCGATCCTTGCAGGTGGATCGATTTGTCCTCCGGACCGTAGCGCACATCGAAACTTTCAAATGTGATGCCGTCGGAGTTCATAATGACGGCGCCCTGACCGTTCCAGATTTTTGTGAACGCCTCCGCCGCTTCTTCCTCGGGAACAATGGTCGCCAGTGAAAACGAGCCGTCAAACTGCGGCACGCCATCGGCATGCGACAGATCGCCGTTGAAATTCCAGCTTACCGGCTCGGATGCCGGATTAATCTGCGCCTTGACCAGGATGTCGCCATCGCCCGTCTTGCGGCCGGTCGCAAAACTGATGGTGTGCGGCGTATTGCCGATCGAAAGCGCACCATCACCCCGAAAAGGGCCGTTCAGAGACCGGGCCGAACCGGCAAGATTGATTGTGTCGACGGCATAAACCGCGCCCGTCCTGGCATCGGTAACCCGGACTGCCCCGTTTATGATTTCTATGTCGTTCAGTTGAACGGAGTTCGGATCAAGCGCCTCGGTCTTTCTTCCCTGTCGCTGGGTAAACCAGTCCAGGCGACCGCTCTCATCAAGACCCAGTCGGAGAACCGGATTTTGCAGCAGCATCTCCTGAACACGCACTTCTCCCTTAAGAAGTGGCGGCAACTCGGCAACAACTTCGAAGCTGGAGACCTCCATCAGGGGATCTTCAACCGTTCCGACGCGCACATCGGTAAAGGTGAGCCGCGGACTGGGGAGCAGACGCACATCCGCATCGCCCAGAACCGTTACCGGCTGGCCCATGACCTGTTCCGCATAGTCTTCAAACGTACTTCGGTAACTCGTCCAGTCGATGAAAAACGGGCCGATCAAAGCGATAATAAGCGTAGCAATCAGGCTGACACCAATGGTGATGTAGAGCGAATTCAGCGTAAATCTCCAAAATCGTCAGGTTGCGTTCCCAAATGTCGCCCGCTGCAATGGCATTGTTTATCCTGTTTCACTACTCAAGAAACCAGAACTTTGGCGAAAATCCTCCCGTCCGACAGAGAATTTACCAAAAGAACACGGTTATAGTCGCCAAAGTCTCCCAGTGATCCCGCATGCAAGGTCCATACCCGGACGAATGACAACCCTCATAAGGGTTTTGCCGTTTATGCCTAACCCGTACGATACCCGATTCTATGCCAAGATTTCGTCATCCGTTCGCCCAACCGGCACTAAAATATCTTTCCCGGATTCATGATACCCTTGGGATCAAGCGTTCTTTTTAGCTGGCGCATGATTTCCACGGCTCCGCCGTGCTCCCGTTGCAGATATTTTTTCTTTCCCTGACCGATGCCGTGCTCACCCGTGCAGGTACCGCCAAGGTCGATCGCCCGTTCGTTCAATGTGGCTACGAAATCCTCAACTTTACGGTTCAACCCGGGAATTTTATCGTCAAACAGAACAAGGACATGAAAGTTGCCGTCCCCGACGTGCCCGACAATTGCCGCCGTCACATCAAGCTTATCAATGTCGTCCCTGGTCTGATGAATGCACGTGGCCAATTGTGAGATGGGCACGCAAACATCAGTGGTCACCGCCGCATGGCCGGGCCGATAGGCCTTTCCGGCCCAAAACGCATCGTGTCGCGCCTTCCATAACCTGGTGCGTTCTTCGGCCTGCGTTGCCCAGACAAAATCGTCGCTGCCGAATTCCCGCGCAATGTCACCGAACCGTTCGGACTGTTCCCTGACACTGTGCTCTGTCCCGTGGAATTCCAGAAACAGCGTCGGCTTTTCTTTGAGGGACAGGTTTGAATACTGATTGCAGGCTTTGATCTGAACATCGTCAAGCAGTTCGATCCTGGCAACCGGCAAACCGCTTTGAATGGTCATGATCACCGCATTGCAGGCGGCATCAAGGTCGTTAAACGGGCACAGGCCGCCGGCGATGCTCTCAGGTATGCCGTGCAGTTTCATTGTCAGCTCGGTTATGATGCCCAGCGTCCCCTCCGAACCGATCATCAAATGGGTGAGATCGTAACCCGCCGATGACTTCCTGGCCCGTCCACCGGTTTTTATGATCTGCCCGTCCGGCATAACAACAGTCAGCCCGAGCACGTTCTCTCTCATTGTGCCATAGCGCACCGCGTTTGTTCCGGAGGCGCGCGTCGCGGCCATGCCGCCCAAGGTCGCATCCGCACCGGGATCGATCGGAAAGAAAAGGCCGGTATCGCGCAGTCTGACATTCAGCTGCTTGCGGGTTATGCCGGCCTGGATGCTGCAGTCCAGATCCTCGGCGTTCACTTCCAGGACGGCGTTCATATTCGTGAGATCGATCGAAATGCCGCCAAAGGGCGCATTCACATGCCCCTCCAGAGACGAACCCGCCCCAAAGGGTATGATCGGGAAATCGTGGGCGGCACACAGTTTGACGATCTCTGCCACTTCCTCGGTTGTCTGAGGAAAAACGACACCATCGGGTGTCTGGTTCGGCAACCAGGTTGTTGTATGGCCGTGCTGTTCCCTCACCGACCCTGATTTGGAAAACCGGTTTCCAAACCGCTCTGCCAGCTGCGCGCAAACCAGAACCGCAGCCGATGAATTGTCCGATAGATTATCCTTCGCGCTGGCGACGGTCATTCTTTCACCTGTCTTACTAACTGACTCTCCAATCAGACCCTATCAAAAAACACCGTGATATGCCAAAGGCTTCGCATGAAAGATTCGTATTATAAAGTAACGCAGCGTAAGACGATTTCTTCCATATTCGGCAGCGACCGGTTCATCCCAGATGTGCATTCGTTCTCAATCTTATCGTGCCGGGGTCGGATTGCGCGCCGCATTGTGTCGGCGCCGCCACATAAACGTCTGTTAAATTTACACAGAACAGGTAAAACTGTCCGGAAGAGGAAGCGCGCTGCCTCACCCAGAGATTGCGCAAATCAGACGGGAGCGGAGCCGTTTGCCCGTTCCAGCGGGGCTGAAGGACATGTGGAACACGCTTTTGCGACTTCCGGCGATCCTGCGGAGCTGGATTACGCCAAACCTTAAGCTGTTCCTGTCATTCAGACTGCCGCTGATCTGGTTTCTTGCGATTGTTATCGGTGCGGTCGCGGCGGTTGCCGCCATTATTTTCAGGCTGGCAATCGGCCTGTTCCAATGGCCGTGGATTCAAACCATGAGCGAGCGGGTAGCCTCGGCCGCAGCCGCTCAACCCTGGTGGGTGGTCATACTGGCGCCCACCATAGGCGGCGCAATTGTCGGCTATCTCCTGGTACGACTGCAACCGGGCAGGCGGGCTCTCGGCGTGGCTGACGTAATTGAAGCCCGAATCAAGGGCGCCCGAGGGCTTGGCCTCGGGCCCGGCCTGTCGTCGGCCCTTATCACCACAATTTCGCTGGGCTCAGGGGCCAGCGCAGGTCGTGAGGGCCCTGTCGTCCATCTGGGCGCCACACTGGGTACAGCTGTCTGCGGCGCATTCGGCCTGCCTGATACCAGCCGCAAGATCATACTGGCCTGCGGCGTTGCCAGCGCCGTGTCAGCGTCCTTCAACGCCCCGATTGCCGGTGTGTTGTTCGCCCATGAGGTGATTCTCGGACATTATGCCATGTCCGCTTTTGTTCCCATCGTCCTCGCCTCGACCGTGGGCGCGATCATTTCGCGGCTTTGGTTCGGCGATGTCGCGGCATTTGTTATCCCGCAATATCAGATTACCTCATACTGGGAGATCCCGGCCTTCGCGCTATTGGGCTTGACCTGCGCGGCTGTTGCCATTTGCTTTCAGTTCGCGCTGATTTCAACCGACTGGGTCGCCCGAAACATTGAAATGCCTTTGTGGCTGAGGCCGGTCATCGGCGGATTGATTGTGGGATCAATCGGAGTATTTTTTCCCGAAATCCTCGGCGTCGGTTACGAAACAACGGACCAGGCGCTCAAGCATCAGCTCGCGATTGAAACCCTGCTCATTCTGCTGGTCGTCAAAACCGCCGCGACGGCCATAACCCTTGCATCCCGGTTTGGCGGCGGTGTTTTTACGCCCTCGCTCTATCTCGGTGCAATGGC
Source organism: Stappiaceae bacterium (assembly GCA_965275915.1). Classification (GTDB taxonomy): domain Bacteria; phylum Pseudomonadota; class Alphaproteobacteria; order Rhizobiales; family Stappiaceae; genus JBDWFY01. Next base: position 307,271 of record CBDHYI010000008.1, on the reverse strand, counting down.
CGGAGGAGCCTTCGGCCTGATCGCCGCCTCCATCTTTCCCGACCTCGCCTCGTCCCATGGCCTTTACGCCATTCTGGGGATGGGAGCTGTGGCCGCGGCCGTTCTGGGCGCACCGATTTCCACAACGATGATCGTGTTTGAGCTGACCGGCGGCTATGGATTGTCCATAGCGTTACTGATCACCGTTTCCATTGCCAATGGCCTGACACTGGCCGTTCACGGGCGGTCCTTCTTCCAGTGGCAATTGGAGTCCCGCGGCTATGTCATGCAGGACGGGGCTCATCGCTGGCTTGTCAGAACCGTTCATGTTTCCGATTTCATGCAGCCCATTGCCGAAACCGAACCAAGTCATATCGACCCGGACGACGATTGCCCGCGGCTTCGACGAACCGATACGCTTGAAACGGCCCTGAGAATTTTCGATTCAAGCGGTGCCGAACGTCTTCCGGTCGTTTCCCGCAACGATGAGAACGAAGTCGTCGGATGGGCGAGCCACGTTCACGCCCTCAGCAATTTCAACAAGGCCCTGATCGAAGCGAACGTCGAGGAGCATCGGTAAACACCTGATCGCCTTTGCGTTTCAGCGCATCAAGCAAACGGTGCACAGGCGTCGGTCAGCCATTGCGCCGTTGCATCATCCAGATCCGGCGCGAGCTTCCTGAGCACATTCCGATGATAATCGTTCAGCCAGTGCAGTTCCGCCTCATCGAGCAGTTCAGGGTCCACCAGTCGCCGGTCGATCGGGGCGAAAGTCAGGGTCTCAAAGCTGTGCATCGGGCGATCGCCGCCTTCAACGTCTTCAACTTCGCAGACCAATTCAAGGTTTTCGATCCGAATTCCATAGGCGCCGGTTTTATAGAATCCCGGTTCATTGGACAGGATCATGCCGGCTTTCAGGGGCTCGGCACCTCGTTTGGAAATATTCTGCGGTCCTTCGTGCACCGAGAGATAAGACCCGACCCCATGCCCGGTGCCATGGTCGAAATCGACGCCCGCTCTCCACATTGCGATACGAGCCAGGGTGTCAAGCTGTGCGCCTGTCGTTCCTTTGGGAAATCGCGCCGTTGAAATGGCAATATGGCCCTTCAGCACAAGCGTGAAGTGACGCTTCATATCATCCGTGACCCGTCCGACCGCCAGTGTCCGAGTGATATCGGTCGTGCCGTCTTCATATTGCGCACCGGAGTCGACCAGATACAGGGATCCAGGTTCGATTTTCCGGTTGGTGCCTTCCGTAACCCGGTAGTGAACGATCGCACCGTTGGGACCCGCGCCGGAAATCGTATCGAACGACAGATCTTTCAGCAGACCGGTTTCGGCCCTGAAACCCTCCAGTGCCCTGGCTGCCGAAATCTCATCCAGCTCACCCTTTCCGGCATTGGCGTCAAACCAGGCCAGGAACCGGGCAAAGGCAATCCCGTCGCGCACATGCGCCTTGCGCACGCCCTCCTGTTCGACCGGATTTTTGATCGCCTTCGGCAATCGCACCGGATCGTGCTTTTCAATGAGTGTTCCGTCCTTGCAAAGAATCGCGCGGGCGACGGCGTCCGGGGCACTGTTTGGATCGAGCAGGATCGCGGTTCCCGCCTCGGCGCTCCGCTCAACAGCGGAAAGAAACCCGTCCGGCTCGCGAATGTCCATAATGTCCGTGAGTGCGGACCGGACCTCATTGGACAGCTTTCGGCCGTCAATGAACAGTGTCGGCATGCCCTTTGCCGGAACCAATGCAAAAGAAAGCGGTAGCGGGGCGTTCGGCACATCACCGCCGCGAATGTTGAACAACCAGGCGATCGAATCCGGCAATGTCAGCACTGCGGCGCCTGCCTCCGCCTTGAGAATATCCTCCCGGATGCGCGTCAGCTTTTCCCGCGCCTCCTCCCCTGAATAGACAAGCGGATGCAGGGATACAGGGGCCGCGGGCGGCTCCGGCTGATCCGACCATATCCGGTCGATCAGGTTCTCATCGACCGGCACAAGCTCCGCACCGCTGCGCTTGCAGGCTTTTTGATACTTCCGAACATCGGCAACGGTGTGCAACATGGCGTCATAGCCGATACGCATGTCCTTGCCGGTATTGTCCGCCAGCCACGTGTCCGGCGCGCAGTCCAGGGAATGAAGTCGTTCAAAAGCGGTGCCGTCAACCTGATCCTTGACCTGAAGCGTGTAGCGCCCGTCAACAAAGACAGCCGCCTTTTCCTTAAGAGCAATGGCAATCCCGGCCGAACCGGTAAATCCGGTCAGCCAGGCGAGGCGCTCGTCCCGCGGGGGCACATTTTCACCCTGATGGGCGTCCGACCGCGGAATGAGAAATCCCTCAAATCCCTCGGAGGCCATTTCGCGGCGGAGATCCGCAAGGCGAGCCGGACCACGGTCAGGGTCGGCTTTCAAAGTAAAGTCCTGAAACATCAGCCTACCGTAAAAGGCAACGACTCTCATATCAACGGGCAAAGAATCGTTAATTCTTGTTGCAGCGCAACAAAATTGTGCACATGCAAAAACCGCAGTGCTGTTATGCGCTTACACCCGATACTCAATCCGAACTAATCCCTATATAAAAGCAAGCCTAGGGAGCGAGAACAACACAACGTGAAGAGAGGTTTTCGCTATGACAAATGCTACACATACAAGAGTCGGAATCGGTTCTACGGGGTCTCGCCGCGGAGTTTTGCGCCGCGCATTTGACCGCATGGTAGAAGCTCGTGAAATTCAGGCCCGCCGCTATGTCAACGGCTACCTGATGTCCATGGATGATGCCACATTGGCCGCCCATGGCGTGGATCGGGAAGAACTGGTTCGCCAGGGGTTCATTTCAAACCCGTTCTGACGACCAGCAGATATCCCGAACATCAAAGGCCGCTTTATGCGGCCTTTTGTTTCGCGAAACGGCGCCACCGGAGAAACATCCGTGGTGCGGCGGATCACAGATCGGTGCGACCGTTCGTAAATGTCAGGGTGAGCCACCCCGCCAGAACGTGTCTGTGAACAAGACGCAATCCCTGGGCGCTGTAGGCTGAGATAATGCGGGGACCGTCCTCAACCAGCAGGCCGGATAAAACCAGTGCACCGTCCCGCGCCAACTCTCCGGAAATGTCCGTCGCCATTTTCATCAGCGGTCGTGCCAGGATATTGGCGACAATCAGATCGAAGGGTCCTCGTTCCATGATCCGCCGATGAGCCGCGCCGGCCGCAACCAGCGTTGTGACGTATGACCCTGTCCGATTCGCGGCCGCGTTTTCCCGAGCCGTTTTTGCAGCAACGGGATCAATATCCGTTGCCAGGACCGGAATATGGGCCAGCCGCGCAACCGCAATCGCCAAGACCCCGGTCCCGGTTCCAATATCAAGTGCCTGAAAATAGGAACGCCGTTTCAGAAGCCGGCCGATTTCATGAAGACATCCTGCTGTCGTCCCATGGTGACCGGTGCCAAACGCTTGTGCGGCCTCAATTTCAATGCCTATTGCATGAGCCGGCACGTCGTCCCGGTCATGCGCGCCGTGAACGACAAACCGGCCGGAGGTCACCGGTTTCAGACCCTCAAGACTTCTGGCAACCCAGTCGGTCTCTTCAAGCGTGTCAATATCCAATGACGCTTTCTTAAAGTCCGCACCCAGCATGGCCTGGAGACGGATCCGGATGTCCTCCGGATCATCGTCAAAAAACAGAATTTCGACGCACCATGCTCTGTCGTTGTGTAACCGGAATACGGTCACCGGCAGGCCGTCATCGTCCAAGGCCGCCTGAAGTGTGCCAAAAACCGTCTTGGCCGTTGGTTCATCGGCAGTCAGGCGGGCCCGCATTGTCGGCATGACCGTCTCTCCAAAAATGTCGGTCGAGTGCCGACGGGCGTATTGCCTTGGCAGAATGTGTGTTCAAGCCCGCTCTATGGGCGCTCCACGAAGGAGTCAAGCACGCGTTTGCGGCCCGCCTTTTCAAAATCGATTGTCAATTTGTTGCCTTCAATGGCTGCAATCGACCCGTAGCCGAACTTGATGTGAAAAATCCGCTCGCCGATCGAGAAGGCCGACCCCTGATCGACCACCGTTTTTGCGACCAGTTCGCCTTCAATCATCCTGTCCGGCCGCGGTGCCCGGGACGAAAAGCCCTGCCGCATCTCTTCACGCGCTTCGGTGTTGCGCTGTGCCCGCTGCCAGCCCGGAGTCTGATAGCTGGTTTGAAATGGATCACGGGTGTCGAAGCGGCTGGCGCCATATCCTCCGCCGCCGGCCATCGATCCATAACCGCCGTATGAGCTGGGCTGCTCAACCACTTCCACATGTTGTTCGGGCAATTCATCAAGAAACCGCGAGGGAATCGACGATTGCCACAAGCCATGAATCCGGCGATTGGTCGCAAACCAGATTTTCGCGCGTTTCCTGGCCCGCGTCACGCCGACATACGCCAGGCGCCGTTCCTCCTCCAGTCCGGCGCGGCCCGATTCATCCAGCGATCGCTGGTGCGGGAAAAGCCCCTCCTCCCATCCGGGGAGAAACACCGTGTCAAATTCAAGACCCTTGGCGGAATGGAGCGTCATGATGCTGATCGCATCCTCAGAATCATTGCTGTCCCGGTCCATTACCAGCGCGATATGTTCCAGAAAGCCGGCCAGGCTTTCGAATTCTTCCATGGAGCGGATGAGTTCTTTCAGGTTGTCAAGCCGGCCCGGCGCGTCCGCAGACCGATCCTTGCGCCACATTTCGGTATAACCGCTCTCATCAAGAACCATCTCGGCCAGCTCTATATGGGACATATGCTCAAGCTGATCGCGCCAGCGGGCGACATCGCCCAGGAACGCTTTCAGCGTATTGCGCGCCTTCGCCCGTATTTCCTCGGTCAGAACAAGTTCGCCGGCCGCAACCGTCAGCGGAACCTGGTTGGCGCGGGCATAAGCATGAACAAGTTTAAGCGTCGCTTCGCCCAAACCGCGTTTTGGCGTGTTGACGATCCGCTCAAACGCAAGGTCATCCGCAGGCTGTGCAACCAGCCGGAGATAAGCCATGGCATCCCGGATTTCCATGCGCTCGTAAAATCGCGGTCCGCCAATGACCCGGTAGCTCAAACCGAGAGTTACGAAGCGATCTTCGAACTCGCGCATCTGGAACGAGGCCCGCACCAGAATTGCCATGTCGTTCAGGGCATGGCCATTCCCCTGCAGTGCCTCAATCTCTTCGCCGATGGCCCGCGCTTCTTCCTCCGAATCCCAGGCAGAGGCGACGGTGACCCGGTCCGCATCGGGATCGTTGTGATCCGTGAAAAGCGTTTTTCCAAGCCGGCCGTCATTGTGGGAAATCAGATGCGATGCCGCACCGAGAATATGACCTGTCGAGCGATAATTCTGTTCCAGCCGAATGACGGTGGCGCCCGGGAAATCATGCTCAAACCGCAGAATGTTATCGACCTCGGCGCCGCGCCATCCATAGATCGACTGGTCGTCATCGCCAACGCAGCAGACATTCGGATTTCCCTGCGCCAAGAGCCGCAGCCACAGATATTGCGCAACGTTGGTGTCCTGATATTCATCCACCAGCATAAATCGGAAGCGGCGTTGATAGCGCTTCAGGATATCGGGGTTTTCCTTGAACAAACGGATGCAGTGAAGCAGCAGATCGCCGAAATCCGCCGCATTCAGGATCCCGAGCCGTTCCTGATAGTCTTCGTAAATCTTGCGTCCCAGACCGTTGCCGAAGCCGCGCGCCTCGCCATCGGGAATATCCTCCGGCAGCAGGCCCCGGTTTTTCCAGCTGTCGAGCAATCCGGCGAGCTGGCGCGCCGGCCAGCGTTTTTCATCCAGACCTTCGGCCTGAATAAGCTGTTTCAGCAGCCGGACCTGGTCATCGGTGTCCAAAATCGAGAACCCGGACTTCAGACCGACAAGTTCCGCATGGCGGCGCAATATCTTTACGCCAATCGCGTGAAACGTCCCAAGCCACGGCATACCCTCGACAGTGCCGCCGATGAGCGTGGAAATACGCTCCTTCATTTCCCGGGCAGCCTTGTTGGTGAATGTCACCGCCAGGATTTCGTTCGGACTGGCGCTCCCCGTCGCCAGTAGATGAGCAATCCGGGTGGTCAGGACACGGGTTTTGCCGGTTCCGGCGCCCGCCAGAACAAGCAGGGGGCCATCGATCGTTTCAACGGCCTTGCGCTGTTCGCCGTTCAGGCCCGCCAGGTAATCTGTCGCCCCTTTTCGGGCTGCCATTGCCCGGGCCGCAATACCGCCGCCTTCCGGCTTTGGCGGCGCCACGTCAAAAACCGGTTCAATGCGCTTGTCGGCATCAGAGGGGCCAGCGGGCTTCTGCATAGGATCAATCTGCTTCTCAATCGGCGATTCTTACAAAGTCAACGCGCACAATACAGCCATTGCCCCCCTCTTGGCGACAAGGAAACCTATATTTGTCGCCTTGCATTTATCCGCCGAGATGCGCACGATGGACGGATCACAACAGGCAACAAACCAGGGACATTCGTGAAACAAAGGAATCCGTCCGACCAGTCAGCAGGCATTCCGCGCTCGGATTGTTCACCCGTTCTGGAAACGGAGCGGCTGATCCTGCGTCACCTTACAAAGTCGGATGATTGTTTCATTTTAAAACTTCTGAACGATCCCACATTCATCCGTTTTATCGGCGACCGCGGTGCACGCAACATCTATGACGCAAGGCGGTATATTGTCGAGGGACCGATCTCCAGCTATGAGAAACACGGTTTCGGACTTTTTCTGACGGCTTTGAAGGACTGCCGCACACCGATCGGAATCTGCGGCCTGGTCAAGCGAAAATCGCTTCCCGATGCGGATATAGGATTTGCCTTCCTTCCCGCCTACTGCGAGCAGGGCTATGGCTACGAAGCGGCTTCGACCATTATCCGGTACGGCAAAGACACGCTCGGTCTTGAACGCATTTTGGCCATCACCTCGCCTGACAACTATAACTCACAGAAACTGCTGCAGAAAATCGGCCTGACGTTTGAACGGCTGATTCAACTGTCCGCCGATGAAGAACCGGTCAGGCTTTACGCGCTGAACTGAACCGGCGCGCCTTAAGAAGGCGGCTGAACGAGGTCGAGCCAATCCTGCTCCGTCAGCACGGAAACACCGAGCTCCGTAGCTTTCTTTAGCTTCGATCCCGCACCGGGTCCGGCAACCACCATATCTGTTTTCTTGGAAACCGAACCGGACACTTTGGCTCCCAGGCTTTCCGCCTGCGCTTTGGCCTCATCACGGGTCAACTGTTCAAGGCTTCCGGTGAACACAATTGTCTTGCCGGCAACCGGACTGTCGCCCGCCGCAATGCCCTCATCCTCCTGGGGCGCAACTTCCTTCAGAAGCGCCGCGAGCGCATCGTCATTATGCTGTTCAGCGAAAAACTGAACCAGCGACTCCGCAACCGTCTCGCCAATGCCGTCAATGGCGATCAGATCCTGCCAGGCTTCGGAGTCCTTATCCTGCGCGGCAATCATTGTTTCGTGGAACCGGGCCCAGCTCCCGTAGGTTCTTGCCATGATTTTGGCAGTCGTTTCGCCGGCATGACGAATGCCCAGAGCAAAGATGAACCGATGAAGCGGTATGGTGCGCCGTGCATCAATGGCTTCAAACAGATTTCCGGCGGAGGTTTCACCCCACCCGTCCCGGTTCTTCAGGCGGATCGCGGCATCAGCATCGCGGCGCTGCAATTTGAAAATATCCGCCGGACCCCGTATTCCGACCTCATCATCGGGCAGTTCAAAAAACGCTTCGATCTGCTTGTCGCCAAGCCCATCAATATCGAACGCATTGCGCGAAACGAAATGCTTCAGCTTTTCAACGGCCTGCGCCGGACAAATCAGACCGCCGGTACACCTGCGAACCGCATCCTCCTTGCCGGTTTTCACATTGACTTCCCGGACCGCATGGCTACCGCAGCGGGGGCAAAGGGTCGGAAATTCGAACGGCACCGCGTCTTCGGGCCGCTTGTCCAGGTCCACATCCAGAACCTGCGGAATGACATCGCCCGCACGCTGTATCAGCACGGTATCGCCGACCCGGATATCTTTTCCCTCTCGGATCGGCTCGCCATCCTGGCCGATCCCTTTGATATAATCCTCATTGTGAAGCGTCGCGTTGGAAACAACGACGCCCCCGACCGTAATCGGCTCAAGTTTGGCAACCGGCGTAAGCGCTCCGGTACGCCCCACCTGGATCTCAATTTCATTCAGAACGGTATAGGCTTTTTCGGCCGCAAATTTATGGGCCGTGGCCCAGCGCGGTGAACGGGACACAAATCCAAGCCGCCGTTGAAGATCCAGCCGGTCGACTTTGTAGACAACTCCGTCAATATCGTAGTTCAGCTGCGAGCGGTCTTCCTCGATTTTGTGATAGATGGCCAACATCTCGTCAACGGACGCGCACCGTGCCATCAAGGAATTGATTTGAAAGCCCCATTTTCCGAATGCTGCGACCATGTCAAACTGGGTATCAGCGGGAACGGCACTCATTTCTCCCCAGGCATAGGCGAAAAACCGCAAGGGCCGCGAAGCGGTGATGGCCGTGTTTAACTGCCGCAACGATCCCGCTGCCGCATTGCGGGGATTGGCGAAGACTTTCCCGCCGGACGCGGCCATCCGCTCATTCAGCGCAGCAAATTCCGAATGCGCCATATAGACCTCGCCCCTTACTTCGACAATTTCAGGAACGTTCGCCGGCAATTGTTTCGGAATATCCTCGATTGTGAGGGCATTTTGCGTCACATTTTCGCCGATGCTGCCATCCCCGCGCGTCGCTGCCGACACCAGCCTGCCCTGTTCGTAACGCAGGGAGAGCGAAAGGCCGTCGATTTTCGGCTCGGCAGTCAGAATGAGATCGCCGGCGAGTGGATCGAGTTTCAGAAACCGCCGGATTCTTCCAACAAAATCGGCAACATCCTCATCATCAAAGGCGTTGTCCAAGGACAGCATCGGCACCGTATGGCTGACTTTGCCAAATGCCTCCTGAATCTGCCCACCGACTCTTTCCGAGGGCGAGTCTGTCCGTTTCAACTCCGGAAACCGTGCCTCAATCGCCTCGTTGCGGCGCCGGAGCGCGTCATAGTCGGCATCCGAGATAACCGGCGCGTCCTCCGTATGATAATGACGATCATGGTCGGCAATTTCTTCGGCAAGACGCTTCAGCTCTTTCGTCGCTTCGCGCTTTGACAAGTCTTCGACTGGATATTTTGACAAATCTACCGGCACGTCTGGACCCCGTAAATATAGCCGAAACATTTCGTTCGCAGATTGCCCAAGAACTCGAAACGGTCAAGTGCATCGATTCAAACTATTGCCGTTTTCGTGATCTACCAATCTGTTGCACATCAACAAAACTTCATTCAACTATGTAAGACTGGACAAATCTCTGTTTAACTATAATATCTCATTCCGCTTTCCCATGAGTAATGAGTACCCTAAGTGTTAGGGCGAAAAGGAGGCGCACATGATTGAAGAGAAAAACCCCTTCTCGCTTGATCATCAAATCGGTTTCGCAGTCTATGCAACATCTCATGCATTTACGCGATGCTACAAGCCGCTACTCGAAGAAATCGGTCTGACTTTCCCACAATATCTGGCAATGCTTGCCTTGTGGGAAGAAGACGGCATTACCGTTAAAGCACTGGCGGAACGGATGGAACTGGAAAGCCCGACCGTAACGCCCATTGTCAAACGGCTGGAAAAGCTGAAGCTGATTACAAGACGGAGAAATCCGAAGGATGAGCGGCAGCTGATCCTCGAACTGACGCCGCGCGGTCATGCCATGCGGATCAAGTCCGCCCATATCCCGGCGGAAGTCAATGGACAGCTCCATATATCCCCGGAAGCCGTCAACACGCTGATTTCATTGCTAAGCAAATTGAAAGTCACGTTGCAGACGCAACATTGAAAGCGAAACGGGGACCGCAGGTTGGCAAAGTAAACGCGCGTTCCCCGGGCGTTACGGACACCGTTGCAAAAACAGTGCAGCGTTCAGGGATACACGAAGTCCAACATGAAAACCCGTTGCCGCCTTATGCTGCGTGATCTGAGATCAGACGCTCCGCGGCGGCGCGGGCTTCATCCGTGATGACGGCCCCGGCCAGCATGCGCGCTATTTCCTCTTTTCGAGCGTCGCTGTCGATGCGGGCTACCTTTGTCGCCACGCGCTCTTTGTCCACCGGCTCTTTGGAAATCAGAAAATGACCCGATGCCCGGGCCGCCACCTGAGGTGCGTGTGTCACCGTCAAAACCTGAACTTTGTTTGCAAGGCGTGAGAGCCGCAACCCGATTGCCTCTGCAACAGCCCCGCCCACACCGGTGTCGATCTCGTCAAAAACAAGGGTCGGCGCAGAGCCCTTGTCTGCCAGAGCCACCTTGAGGGCCAGCAGGAAACGTGAGAGTTCACCACCGGATGCAACCTTCATCATCGGTCCGGCACGGGTACCCGGGTTGGTCTGTACCCAGAACTCAATCTGGTCTATTCCATCAGCCGACGGCTTTTGAGGATCGCTGCCGATTTCAATGACAAACCGCGCCCTTTCCAGTTTGAGGTCGGGCAGTTCTTCCGCGACAACCTTTTCGAGGCTCCCTGCGGTGTGCTTTCTTTTGCCGCTCAACTCAGCGGCCTTCTCATCATAGGCCGTACGGGCCCGTTCAACGGCGGCTTCCAGGGCCGCCAGTTTCTCTTCACCGGCGTCAAGATCGGAAAGATCCTTGTTCATCTGAGCGCAAAGAGCCGGAAGGTCGTCAACCGCAACGGAAAATTTTCGTCCTGCGGCCCGCAACGCAAACAGGCGCTCCTCTGTCTGCTCAAGCAAACCCGGGTCGAATTCCGTCGCGCGCAACGCATCCTCGAGTCCGGATCGGGCCTCTTCGAGATAATCGAGGGCACGGGCCAGATTCTCAATCGACGCCGTCAGCAAATCGCCGGATTGATCCGCTTTACGCTCCAATCGGCGCAAAGTGCTTGCCAATTCGGGGACGGGCGAGGCCGGTCCATTGAGACTCTCGTTGGCATCGGCAATGTCGGTGGCGACTTTTTCCACCTGCATCATGCGCTGTCGGCGAACGGCCAGGTCCTCCTCCTCGCCGGGTTGCGGCGCAAGACCTGAGAGTTCCAAAACAGAGCTGCGCAGATAGTCCGCTTCCTTTCGGGCCGTTTCGATCCGGCTGCGCTGACTGTCCAGATCCTTTTCCGCGGTCCGAACAGCGTGCCAGGCGTCGGCCACCTCCTGCGCCAGGCCTTCAAGACCGCCATAGGCATCAAGCAGTAGACGATGGGTCGCCGGATCGATCAGGGCCCGGTCGTCATGCTGTCCATGAATCTCAACCAGGCTTGTCCCGATTTGCCTTAACAGCGAAGCACTGACCGGTTGGTCGTTGACATAGGCGCGGGTGCGTCCGTCCGCGCTTTGGATACGCCGCAGAATCACATCGCCATCATCATCGATGTCGTTGTTCCGCAGGAGGATCCGAACGGGATGATCGCCGGGGATATCAAAAACGGCGGTAATCTGGCCCTGCATCTGGCCGTGCCGCACAAGCCCCGCGTCGCCGCGTCCGCCAAGCGCAAGCGTCATGGAATCCAGCAATATGGATTTGCCCGCACCGGTTTCTCCGGTAAGGACGCTCATTCCATCGGAAAAGTCCAGATCCAGGCGGTCAATGAGGACAATGTCACGGATTGACAGGGCAGCAAGCATGGACGTCTCAAGGTGTGGGCCTTCGGGTTACAACACGTTGATACTGTTAAATGCCTTACTGATCCAGCTGCCCTTGTCTTCTTTTGGCTCATACCCACCCTTTTGCAACAGGGTGTAGGAATCCTGATACCAAGCACTGTCCGGGAAATTGTGCCCCAGAACTGCCGCCGCCGTCTGCGCTTCAGGAACAACGCCAAGCGCATAGTAGGCCTCGGACGTCCGGGCCAAGGCCTCTTCCACATGCCGGGTGGTCTGGAAGGTCTGGATCACGACCTTAAAGCGATTGATTGCAGCAATGTAATTGCGCTTGTTGAGATAAAAGCGCCCGACCTGCATTTCCTTGCCTGCCAATTGATCCTGAGCGACGCGGATTTTCTTCTTCGAGTCTTCGACATACTCAGAGTCGGGATAACGCTGAATGACCTCGTTAAACGCTTCGAACGCTTTATAGGTCACCTTCTGGTCGCGTGTAATGTCGGGCATCTGCCGGATGTAGGAATTGCCGACGATATAAAGCGCATAAGCGGAGTCAGGACTGCCCGGATACAGCGTGGCGAAGCGCCGTGCCGCGTTAATCGCATCGGTATATTTGCCGCGTGCATAGTTTGTGTAGGCAAGATTAATCAGCGACTTTTTCGCATATTGCGAATAGGGATGGGCCTTGTCGACATCTTCGAACTTCTTGCTCGCCGACTTCAGGTCGCCCTGCGCCTTAAGCACCAGCGCTTCGTTATAGAGTTGGTCCGGCGGGGTGTCGTCAAGCGCCAGTTCGTCAACTTTCGAAGAACCGAAGCAGCCGCCAAGAGCCAGCCCCCCCGCCAGCACAGCGATTGTCACGATCTGACGCAAACTCACCATCATCAACATTCTGTCCAGCCTGTTTGCCCATTCAGCCTGTTCGCATGGGACCAAGCGCATAACAGCCGCTCGACCCGCTCTCGGGACTCGGATTCAGGCCTTTATTTCCTTATCCCCTGAAAGCATTTACCCGCTTGGAGCGAGGCCGTCAAACAATCGGAGAGCCGACGCTCGCGGACTCGCGGATAAGCATGCCCAAACCCTGATCTGCCTATTCAATACAACTTTTTTAAGGCACACGGTGCCAAATTGACGGAGAGAGCCCCGCTACAGCGTCAACCGCCCTCAGGAAACGTTCGGACCCATTGCCGCAACGGCAATTCCGGCCCCGATTTCCGCATGGCCCGTTTCGCGGCGAACCGGTGCATCGACGATTTCATAAGCATAATCGTCCGCAAACAGAGCCTGCAGGATCTCGTGGTTCATCCGATGGCCCGCTTTGTAGGACCGATACAGACCCAGGATCTGGAAGCCGGCCAAAGCGAGATCGCCAAGGGCATCAAGCGCCTTGTGGCGCACAAACTCATCCGGCCAACGCGTCCCTTCCGGATTGAGAACCGTGTCATCGGAGATAGCGATGGAGTTCTCAAGCGACGAGCCGAGCTGGTATCCCATTGCCCACAATTTCTCGACATCCTTGACGTACCCGAATGTGCGGGCCCGGGCCAGCTGCTTGCGGAAGATGTCCGGCGTGATGTCCGCCGTGAAATTCTGTCTGCCGATCAGCGGCGTGTCGAAATCGATCGTCACGTCGAACCGTGTTCCGTCATATGGCCGCAGTTCACTGAACCCGTCCTTCGATTCGATCCTGATCGGCTTCAACACCCGGAGGAAGCGCCGCCGCTCATCCAGCCGACGCACGCCGACCTGATCGATGGCATCCACAAACGGCGCGGAGCTTCCATCGAGAATCGGCAATTCATGCCCCTCAAGCTCAACCAGGGCATTGTCGATATCCAGACCGCGCAACGCAGCCATCAGATGTTCGACCGTCGCAACGCCGCTGTCGGCCGGATCGTCCAAAACCGTGCACAGGGACGTCGACGTCACATTCTTCCAATCCGCCGACACTTCCCGCCCAGCGTCGGAACGCTGAAAAATAATGCCGGTGTCTTCATCGGATGGGTGGAGTGTAACTGAAACCGGTTTGCCTGAATGTACGCCGATCCCGCTCAACGTAATGGCATCGGCTATCGTTGTCTGTAGCATACCGCGCTTGATCATTCATCAGCCCCGATTGGTTAATGTGTCAGGGGCTGAAATCACACTAAGACACATTATCGATTCCCAAGAATGATTTTCCGTCCATGTGCTTGATTGCACATACATTTCAAATCACTCTTCCCCGTTCATGCGTCGCAATTTACATTGGGAATCACCCAAGCGTGAAATAAAGCTTTGTTACGGTTTGTAACGAAAGTATTAATAATTAAGGCACTGATATAATTAATAAATTTTTCCCAAAAAAAGGGCGGTTCGAGAAAATCCCAAACCGCCCCCAGGGAAGAAGGACCAAAATGTCAGTTTGACTGCCTGCGCAGGAAGGCCGGGATCTCGAGCTGATCGTCATCCAGCGGCTTTTGCGGCTGCCGTCCATGCGGGTCAAGATGACCGCTTGCAGCCTTTTCAGCCGGTGCCGGCCGTTGTGCGGGACGCGGTGCAAAGTCCTGTCCGGGCACTGCATTTTGCGCCGGAGCCGGACGGCGCGGCGCCATGGACGGTTCCATATGCGGCGGACGGTTTTCGGTTGGCTGCACTTCATCACCTTCTTTGCGGCCGAGCCCGGTCGCCAGTCTGCGAAGGAGACCCATCGGGCGGCGCTCGTCACTTTCTTCGACAACGTTTACTCGCTGTGTGGCGGGACGCGGCGGCTGGGCAGCGGGACGGGCAGCCTGCATCGGCTGCTGGGCTCCCGGCGGTACCTTCGCGTGATACTCACGCTGTGCAATCGGGGGAAACTCATCGACCGTCGGCACCCGCGCCGGACCGCCCGCCGGTTCGTCGGCAGTCGGTGGAATATAGGGGGCCTGAGCCGGAGCCTCTTCGCTGACGCTCGACTTCATCGCATCTTCAAGATCGACGCCAAGAGCCTTTTCCGCACCGATATCGTGATTCTGATAGGCACTGATGGTCACTTCAGGGTCGGTTGCGGATGCAACGGTCTCCGGAAGCGTCAGTTCCTGCTCAAGCTGTTCGGCGGCTGACATCTCAGCGGCCTCGGCAGGTTTGCTTACGTTTTCATCGTTGGATGCGGCTGAGGTTGCACCTTTAAGGCGCGTCGCCAGATCAACCACCGGTTCGCTGGTCGTTGCAGGCTCATCCTGTTCAATCCGGTCGATGCCTGTTGCCACAACCGATACGCGGATAATGCCGTCAAGGCTTTCATCGAATGTCGCACCCAGGATGATGTTGGCTTCCGGATCCACTTCTTCGCGAATGCGGGTCGCAGCCTCATCAACCTCAAACAGGGTCAGATCGCTGCCGCCGGAGATCGAAATCAGAAGACCGCGTGCGCCTTTCATGGATGTTTCATCAAGCAGCGGGTTTGCTATCGCTGCCTCGGCGGCCTGCATGGCACGGTTTTCACCGGATGCTTCGCCCGTTCCCATCATCGCTTTGCCCATAGCGCGCATAACTGAGCGCACGTCGGCAAAGTCGAGATTGATAAGCCCTTCCTTCACCATCAGGTCCGTGACGGAGGCGACTCCCGAATAGAGAACCTGGTCAGCCATCGAGAAGGCATCGGCAAAGGTGGTCCGGTCATTGGCGATCCGGAACAGGTTCTGGTTCGGAATGACGATCAGCGTGTCGACGCAGGCCTGCAGTTCGCTGATCCCCGCTTCGGCGATCTTCATCCGGCGCTGACCTTCGAAATGGAACGGCTTGGTTACCACCCCGACCGTCAGGATACCCATGGACCGGGCAGCTTCCGCCACCACCGGTGCGGCGCCTGTTCCGGTCCCGCCGCCCATGCCCGCGGTGATGAACACCATATGAGCGCCGGACAGATGATCCTTGATCTCGTCGATCGCTTCTTCGGCGGCAGCCCGGCCGATTTCAGGCTGCGATCCGGCCCCAAGGCCTTCCGTCGCATCCACGCCCATCTGGATGACGCGATCGGCCTGGGAGGAGGCAAGAGCCTGCGCATCGGTGTTTGCAACGACAAAGTCGCACCCCAGCAAGCCCGTTTGAATCATGTTGTTGACGGCATTGCCGCCCGCTCCACCGACGCCGTAAACCGTAATACGCGGCTTCAGCTCGGTAATATCCGGCATTTTCAGGTTAATGGTCATGACATCCTCATGTCGGTCCTGCACACAGGTTGATGTGCTGTTCTTCCCTTCGTCGACCTGATGATTTGGGCAATTCTTTTCAATGTCGCCTGTCCCCATCAGAAACTTTCCCTGATCCATTGTCCTACGCGGTTCAGGTATCCTGCTCCCGAGGCGGGCCCGATCAGCGTCCGCTTCGGTTCAAATTGTTCAATCTGCGCAACCTGCGGATAAATCAGCAGGCCGACCGCGGCCGAAAAAGCCGGGCCCTTGGCCGCTCCCGGCATCCCGGCGATCCCCAAAGGCCGTCCAAGCCGCACATTGCGACCAAGCACGCGGCGCGCCATCTCAGCCATTCCCGTCAACTGGCTGGCGCCGCCGGTCAGAACCACGCGCTTGCCGATCTGACCGGCAAAACCGGACGCATTCAGGCGGTCGCGCATGAGTTCCAGAATCTCCTCAACGCGCGGCTTGATAATCTTTGTCAGGACACCGCGCGGCAGTTGCTCACCCGGATCGTCCCCTTCGAGGGACGGAATCGTAAGAATGTCGGTATCGTCGGCCTGCACCGGCAGGGTCGAACCGTTGAGGGTTTTCATGCGCTCGGCAATCTGAACGCGGGTCGACAGGCCCCTGGCGATATCCATTGTCACATGCTGCCCGCCGACGGCGATCGCATCGGCATGCACAATCTGCCGTTCGACAAAGACGCTCAGCGACGTCGTTCCACCGCCCATGTCAATGCAGGCAACACCCAACTCGGCCTCATCGTCGACAAGAGATGAGAGGCCGCTGGCATAAGGGGTCGCAACCAGCGTCTCGACATGGAGATGTCCGCGATTGATGCACAACTCAAGATTTCTCACCGGCGGCAGGTCAGCAGTCACAACGTGAATGTCGACGCCAAGCCGACCGCCAATCATTTCGCGCGGATCCCGGATGCCGCGATTTCCGTCAAGCGAATAAGAGACCGGCAGAGCATGAACCACGGCACGGCCGTCCTCCAGCGAATGCATGGATCCCGCGCCAAGCACTCTCTGAATATCACCGTCCGAAACCGTTTCCCGCGCGACCTTGACGCCCGCAGAGAAAATTTCGCTCTGAAGACGACCGCAGGTGAGGTTGACGATCAGCGACTCGACCGTGACCCCGGCCATGCGCTCCGCAGAGTCAACGGCAAGACGAACCGCCTGTTCGGCATGATCCAGATCGACCACGACGCCGGATTTGATACCGCGCGATCTCTGATAGCCATACCCCAGGACTTCAATCGTGTGCGAGCGGCCGGGAAGAACCGTCTCTTTTTCACCCGGTGTCAGGCGCGCGATCACGCAGCAGATCTTGCTGGAGCCCACATCCAGCACTGAAACGATGACCGAGCGGCGTGTGGGGAGCGGCCGCATGCGCGGCAGATAAACGGATGATTTGGACCCACTCATGTGTCCGCCTCCTTCCGCTTTGAGCCGCCGGCGGCCTTCAATGTCGTATCGCGTCTTTCAACAGCGCCATCTGTCAAACGCACAACGATCCGGTCCGCAAGGCGCATATCGATCGCGGTAATGTCACGCGATAACAGTCCGTTTTCCCGATCCAGCACCTCAAGCTCGGTCAAGGCCGCCAGAATGTTCTTTTCCGGCAGCCGGATGACGACACCATTCTGAAGAACCAGGTTCCAGCGCCGGCTGCTGACGAATTTGGAGGCCCGCACCTGAGCCTTCAGGCCGGGAAACGATGCAAGATGGTCAAGGATATCCTTTGCTTTACGCTGGGCTCCGTGGCCGACCAGCAAAGGGAGCCGTGCATGCCGCGTTTCGATTTCGTCGGTAATTATATTGCCGTCCCGATCGACGATTGAGACGACCTGCCCGCGCTGCCAGAGTGCATACGGCGTTTTTTCCTCGATCACGACATGCAGCGTGCCGGGATAGAGTTTCTGAACCGATACTGTTTCGATCCAGGCAATACGGCCGAGCCGCCGTTTGGCCGCCCTGGCGTCAAAAAGCGGCAAAGAAGATCCCGATTCGATCTCAAGTGCTTCCAATATCTGGAATTCATCGGTTTCACGCTGACCGGTCAGCTTGACGGCTTTTATGGAAAAACCGACCGCCGACGTCAGGGCCTCGGAGACCATTCTCCCCTGCCCGCCCAGAGCGACGCCGTAGGCAATCGTCAGGCCGAGGAAGGCAACAGAAAGAGCCGAACCGGTCCCGCGCGGAATGTCGGCGAGCCAGCCTGCGGCCCGCCAGATCGGGCGTTGCTGCAGACGCGAAAAACCGCCCCGGACATTTGCGCTTGCCGGGTTCATATTCCTTTTGGAGTCGTGATGTCGAACCCCTAACGATTGCAACTCGCGTCCTCCACCATCCAACTCACCAACGCCTCAAAATCGTGCCCCGCGTGGGCAGCGAGTTCCGGAACAAGCGAGGTGGGCGTCATTCCGGGCTGCGTATTAACTTCCAGGCAAATCAACTCTCCTGTGCCATCGATTCGGTCATCAAAACGGAAATCCGCCCTGGTAACGCCCCGGCATCCAAGCGATTCATGCGCTGTTAAGGTTATTTTCTGTACATCTTCGTAAATATTCGGTGAAATTTTTGCGGGAAGTATGTGTTTTGACCCCCCAATTTCATATTTTGCCTCATAGTCGTAAAAGCTGTGGTCTTCAGGCACTATTTCGATCACGCCAAGCGCAACCCCGCCCATAACCGCGCAGGTTAACTCCTTGCCGGCTATATATTTTTCGGCCATCACAAGATCGCCGTACGCCCAGTCCTCGCGGAACAGCTCCTGCGGCGGATGCTCATTTTCCGTACCGACAATCAGAACACCAAAACTTGATCCTTCGTTAATGGGCTTAACGACATAAGGAGGTGCCATCGCATGGACGCGCCCCGCCTCATGCCGGTGCAGCACCTTATGGGTCGTCACCGGCACGCCGGCGGCTTTCATCACCGCCTTGGCCTTGACCTTGTTCATGGCAATCGCGGATGCCATCACACCGGAATGGGTGTAGGGGATTTCCAACACTTCAAGAATGCCCTGGACACAGCCGTCTTCTCCAAACGGACCATGCAGGGCATTGAAGGCGACATCCGGCCTCAGTTCTGACAGAACGGTGGCAATATTGCGATCAACATCGATGCGCGTTACGCGGTAGCCCGCCGCCTCGAGGGCATCCGCACATTCATTGCCCGTTGTCAGGCTGACAGGGCGTTCGGAGACCCAGCCACCCATCAAAACCGCTACATGTTTGTCGGTCATTATTATTCTCCGAGAAATTCCGGGACGGACACGCCGTCGGGCCACAGGCCGATCCGCCTGATTTCCCACTCAAGGCGGATGCCGCTGTTTGCCAGAACGCGCGCCCGGACCGTTTCACCCAGACGCTCAAGATCGGTGGCGGTGGCATCGCCGGTATTGATCAGGAAATTGCAATGCATCGGCGACACCTGCGCACCGCCGACCCGCAGCCCCCGGCATCCTGCCGCATCGACCAGTTTCCAGGCGGAGTGCCCCTCGGGGTTTTTGAAGGTCGACCCGCCTGTCCGCTCCCGGATCGGCTGCGCATTTTCGCGATGTTCGACAACCGCTGCCATATCCCGGCGGATGGCCTCAGGATCCTCAACCGGTCCTTCAAACAGGGCCGAGGTGAAGATCAGCTCCGCCGATGCGGCGCTGTGGCGGTAGGCGTAACCGAGATCAGCATTTTTCAACACACGGATGGCGCCGGACCGGTCGACAGCCCTGAGTTCAACCATCCGATCCTTTGTTTCCGTACCGTGAGCACCCGCATTCATCCGCAGCGCCCCGCCGATCCCGCCGGGAATGCCGGTGTAAAATGCAAAACCGCCGATCCCGAGCCGGGCAGCCTCCTCGGCAAGTTTTTTATCCGGGACGGCCGCGCCGGCCCTCAAGCGGTTGTCGCCTTCATGAGTGACGGCGCCGAAACCGCGGCCTGAAAGTCGGATGACGACGCCCGGAAGACCGCCTTCCCGTACGAGCAGGTTGGAGCCAAGACCGATAACAGTCACGGGGATCTCCAGGGGCAGATCGCCGACAAACGCGGCGAGATCCTCTTCGTCAGCCGGCTGGAACAGCAGTTGCGCCGGACCGCCGACACGAAACCAGGTGATGCCGGCCAGCGACTGATTGACCATTGTTCTGCCGCGTGCACGGGCAATGACGGCCTCAAGCTCCCCCGACAGATCAGGAAAGCTCACGCCCCTTTCTCCCCTTCAAGGGCCGCAAGCTGCTCAGGCAGGGCGTAAGCCCATTGAGTTATGTTGCCCGCACCGAGGCACAGCACATAGTCGCCCGATTTGGCGAGCGTCGACACCAGCGGCGCCAGATCATCGGGGTTATCAAGCGCATAGACGGACCTGTGACCGCGCGCCTTTAAACCCGATATCAGCGTATCCCGGTCAAATCCCGCGATCGGCTGTTCTCCGGCAGCGAAAACCGGAGCGACGATCACACTGTCCGCGTCGTTGAAGCAGGCACAAAAATCGTCGAACAGGCTCTGCAGCCGCGTGTAGCGATGGGGCTGGACTACGGCGATCACGTTACCCGAACTGGCCTCGCGCGCCGCATGCAGCACGGCTTTGATCTCAACCGGATGATGACCGTAATCGTCGAAAATATCGACGTCGTTCCAGCGGCCGGTATGCGTGAAGCGCCGCTTGACGCCGCTAAAGGCGGCAAGTCCGTCCCGAACCGATTGCGGGTCGATGCCAAGCTGAACGGCCAGCGCAATCGCCGCCGTCGCATTGGCCACATTGTGCAGTCCGGGCATGGGCAGCACCATGTCCTCAAGAACCGTCTCAGTCCCCTCGCGACGATCCCTTATCGTGATGGCAAAATGCGACTTGCCCCCTTCCATAAGAACTTTGGAATAGCGAAAATCGGACTGCGGGTTTGTTCCATACGTGACGATCCGCCGATCTTCAATCTGACCGACCAGCGCCTGCACCTCGGGATGGTCGAGGCACATGACGGCAAACCCGTAAAACGGGACGTTGTCAATAAACTGCCGGAAAGCCTGGCGCACTCCGTCAAAGTCGCCATAGTGATCCAGATGTTCAGGGTCGATATTGGTGACAATCGCAATATCGGCGGGCAATTTCACGAATGTGCCGTCGGATTCGTCCGCTTCGACGACCATCCACTCACCTTCGCCCATTCGGGCGTTCGTGCCGTAGGCATTGATGATGCCTCCGTTGATCACTGTGGGATCGAACCCGCCGGCATCCAGCAGCGCGGCAACCATGGATGTTGTCGTGGTTTTGCCGTGAGTGCCGCCAACGGCAATCGCCTGCTTGAACCGCATCAGTTCGGCCAGCATTTCAGCGCGCCGCACGACGGGAAGCAACTGTTCTCTTGCGGCAACAAGCTCCGGATTGTCGCGCCTGATGGCGGAGGAGACGACAACAACCTCGGCATCCCCAATGTTTGCGCCGTCATGACCGATTTTGACATCGATGCCCTTGCGACGAAGCCGAAGAACATTGGCGCTCTCGGCCATGTCCGATCCCTGAACCGTGTACCCAAGGGTATTGAGCACCTCCGCAATACCGCTCATGCCAATACCGCCGATGCCGACAAAATGGATCGGTCCGATATCCTGCGGCATTTTCATTTTTCCACTCCTTGTAAGAACGCATCGACACGTCCGCCGTTTGCCACATGCTGAACAAGGTCAGCCAACCGTGTCACTGCATCCGGCCGCCCTTCCTTGCGTGCCGCCTCGGCCATGGTCGCCAGGGCGTCCGGCGAAGTCATCAGACCGGCGATTGTTTCCGCCAATCCCGAAGGCGTAATAGACGGTTGCGCCGCAAATACGGCACCGCCTGTTCTCTCCAGAATGCGCGCGTTCGCGCTCTGATCCTGGTCAATGGCTCCGGGCAGCGGCACCAGAATGGACGGGCGCCCGATGGCCGCCAACTCGCTGACCGACGTTGCCCCCGACCGGCAGATCACCAGGTGAGCCCGGGCAATCCTGTCCGGCATATCGGTAAAAAAACTTTTCAGCTCCGGCTTCATGCCCAGGGCGGCATAGTCCTGTGCCGCTGTGTCGATGTCTTCCGGCCTGCATTGCTGAACCAGGTCAATCCGGCTGCACAGACCTTTCGGCAAGGCCTCAAGAACAGAAGGCATCATCTCCGAAAAGAAACGGGCGCCCTGGCTGCCCCCGAAGATCAGGAGTCTGAGCCGATCTTCCGCACCGGGTGCTTTGTAAGGCGTTTCACAGGCGGCAATGACGGCGCTCCGCAGCGGATTGCCGGTAAAGACCTGCTTGCCGCCGATCCCCTCGCTGTTGAGGATTTCCGGAAAAGAAACCGCCACCGCTGTCGCCTGTTTGGCCAGCATGCGATTGGCCCGTCCCATCACGGCGTTGGCTTCATGCAGGATCGTCGGAATGCCGCGCCGGCGGGCCGCGAACATCGGCGGAAATGTCGGATAGCCGCCAAATCCCACAACCACGGCCGGTTTCGTTCGCTTCAGGATACCGGACGCCTGCCAATATCCTTTCAGGAGTTTCAAACCGGTGCGGGCAAGCGCAACCGGAGTTTTACCGCGGATCGTATCGGAGGAAACCAGATAAGTGTCCCTCGCCGGAAAATCACCGCCGTATTTGTCAGCGCGTCTGTCCGTCGCAAGATCCACGACATAGCCGCGCTCTTGAAGCACATCCGCCAACGCCTGTGCCGGGAACAAGTGGCCGCCGGTGCCCCCGGCTGTAAGAAGAACTGTTCCTGACATTTATCCCTCTGTTCAGGCGAACTGCCCGCGGGGAACGCGTCGAACCACAACCGGACCGCCATTTGAATTGGGAAAATACCGGCGGCGCGTCAGCCCGAGGACAAATCCCATACCCAGTGCCACCGCCAAAAGAGATGAGCCGCCGTAAGAGATGAAAGGCAAGGTCATGCCCTTTGCCGGCATCATGTTCAGGTTCACCGCCATGTTGATGCTGGACTGGATGCCGAAAAGAACAACCAGCCCCGACGTTGCCAGCCGTGAAAACGGATCAGGGTCTCTCATTGCCTTGCTGAGACCGCGCAGCACCACAAAGGCGAAGACAAGCACCAGAAACAAACACAGGATGATTCCGAATTCTTCGGCGGCAACGGCGAAAATAAAGTCCGTGTGGCTGTCCGGGAGGATGCGTTTGACCGTTCCTTCCCCCGGGCCGCGTCCCAGCCAACCGCCGTGAACAAACGACTCAAGCGCCCTGTCGATCTGAAACGTATCGCCGGACTCCGGATCAAGGAACCGGTTTATGCGACCGGTTACGTGAGGCAGGAAAAGATAGGCGGCGATCATGCCGCCCAATCCCATAATGCCAAGAACGGTAATCCACACCCACGACAGGCCGACCATGAAAAACAAGGCACACCAGACGAGCAGCACCAGCACTGTCTGGCCGAAGTCGGGCTGCGCCACCAAAAGGGCTGCCACCATGGCAAACAGAATGATAGCAAACAGCTGGCCCGGCACTTCGGGCCGACGTTCATTTTCAGCCAAAAGAAAGGCAACGAGAATAACGAATGCCGGCTTCATGAATTCCGAGGGCTGAATGGAGAAAGCGCCGATCGATACCCAGCGGCGCGCGCCCTTGACCTCCATGCCGCCAAACAGGGTGTAGATCATCATGAAAAACGAAATGATAAAAACAATCAGAGCGACACGGCGGATCATACGGGGCGAAAGCGCCGATGTTGCCAGAAGGACGATCACCGCAGGAATGAGAAAGGCGGCCTGTCGCTTTACGAAGTGCAGACTGTCAAGCCCAAGCCGTTCGGCCACCGGAGGACTTGCAGCAAACGAGAAAACCAGTCCGCCGACCATCAGGATCAGGAAGCCCGCAAGGAGATAGCGGTCGACCGTCCACAGCCAGTCGGCGAGCGCGCTGCGATCTGTCCGTGACGGCATCAGGCGACCTCCCTTCCATCGGGTTTCTTCAGAAGGGCATGCACTGCGGCACGGAAGACATCGCCCCGTTGTTCAAAACTCTTAAACTGATCGAAACTCGCACAGGCAGGAGAGAGAAGAATGGCGGTCTCCTGTACGGATTCCTTATTGGCATCGTTAAAAGCGCTCGTCAACGCTTTCTCAAGCGTTCCGCACTGTTTAACGGGAACAAGCCCTTGCAAAGTCTGACCGAATTCCGCCGCCGATTCGCCGATCAGATAAGCTTTTGCCACACTGGGGAAAAATTCTTTCAGGCTGTGGATTCCGCCTGCTTTCGCCCGTCCGCCGGCGATCCAGTAGATATGCTCAAAACTCGACAGGGCCCGCGCCGTTGCTTCGGCATTGGTGGCTTTTGAGTCATTGATGAAGAGAACGGGCCCGGACCGGCCGACTTCTTCCATGCGATGAACCAGGCCGGGGAAACTCATCAGGCCGGTTTGTATGTCTTCGTCCCTGAGTCCCAGAAGATGGCAAACCGCATATGCCGCCGACGCGTTTTGCGCATTGTGCAGACCGCGTAAAGAGCGGGTGCCTTCAAGGCTGGCAACCTCGATCGACCGTCCTTTGGACACCTGGAAGATTTTGTCGCCGGAAAACCGGATGCCGTCCTGAATGTCCGCACCGATGGATACCTCAATCAGATCGCGTCCGAGGCCTCTCACATCTTTTGCAATCGCGGCGGAATGCGGATCATCAACACCGATGATGGCTTTATCCGCCTGTTTCACCAGCCGCGCTTTGACGCTGGCATAATTCTCCACCGTTCCATGCCGGTCGATATGATCGGGACTGAGATTAAGATGAACGCCAATGGATGGATCAAGGCCCGGCGCCAGGTCGATCTGATAGGAGGAACACTCCACCACATATGTGCGGTCAGAACCGGGCGGCTCAAGGTCAAGCACAGGCGTACCGATATTGCCGCCCATCTGAACGTCTCGGCCGGCTTCCGCCAGGATATGCGCGACAAGTGCCGTCGTGGTCGATTTGCCGTTGGTGCCTGTTATCGCCACGAACGGACACTCAGGCGCACGATGCCGCCGTTCACGCACGAACAATTCTATGTCGCCGATGACGTCCACATTGACCTCAGCCGCTTTTTTCACGGTCCAATGGGGCTCGGGATGCGTCAGCGGCACCCCGGGCGACAGGACAAGCGCGGCAAAAGCCGACCAGTCTTCCGCACTTAAGTCCGCCACCGGAATTCCGGCGGCCTCTGCTGCGGCGACCCGATCCGGTGTGTCGTCCCAGGCCGAGACGATCGCACCGCCCGCTTTCAAGGCTGCAGCGGTTGAAAGACCCGACCCGCCGAGGCCGAATACCGCTACTTTTTTGCCGTTGAAAGTGGTGACTGCGATCATCGGCTACCTCAGTTTCAACGTTGCAAGACCAAAAAGCGCCAGAACCACAGCAATGATCCAGAAGCGGATCACAACCTGGGATTCCGTCCAGCCCAGATGTTCGAAGTGATGGTGGATCGGCGCCATTTTGAATACGCGTTTGCCGGTCAGTTTGAACGAGGCGACCTGGATAATCACCGAAAGAGCCTCAAGCACAAACAGACCGCCGATGATCGCCAGAACGATTTCATGCTTTGTTGCGACCGCAATCGACCCGATCATGCCGCCAAGAGCCAGTGAACCGGTATCGCCCATGAAGATTGCCGCAGGCGGCGCGTTAAACCACAGAAAACCGAGTCCCGCGCCGATAACGGCGCCGCAAAGAACCGCCAGTTCGCCGGTACCGGGAACATGATGAATCTGCAGGTAATTGGCAAAGACCGCATTTCCGGAAAGATAGGCAATGAGCGCAAAACTTGCGCAGGCGATCATCACCGGAACGATGGCAAGTCCGTCAAGGCCGTCCGTGAGGTTCACCGCATTCCCGGCGCCGACCATCACCAAGATGGCAAAAGGTATAAAAAAGATCCCCAGATTGAACACAAGATCCTTCAGGACCGGGAAAGAGATCGCGTTGGAGAGATCCGTGCCGTCGAGCTGGGTAACCACATAAGCGGCTATACCCGCAATAACCGCCTCCACCGCCAGCCGGAGTTTTCCGCCAAACCCCTTGTGAGACGACTGGGTAATCTTGAGAAAGTCGTCATAGAACCCGACGAGCCCAAATCCGACGGTGACAAGAAGTACGACCCAGACATAAGGGTTTTTAAGATTGGCCCACAAAAGGGTGGCGACAATCATGCCTGACAGAATCATCAGGCCGCCCATGGTCGGCGTGCCCTTTTTCGTCAGGAGGTGGCTCTGCGGCCCGTCTTCCCGGATCGGTTGACCTTTACCCTGCCGCATGCGCAGGGCATCGATGATTTTCGGACCGAAAAGAAAAACGAACAGGAGCGCAGTCATGATCGATCCGCCGGTCCGGAAAGTGATGTACCGAAACACATTCAGAACCGAAACCTGATCCGACAGTTCCCCCAGAAGATAAAGCATACCCTGCCCTCAAACCTCCATTGTTTCGGAGGTTTTGCTGTATTTTTGTTTCAATTGCTCAACAAGCGGTCCCATCCGCGTCCCCAGCGATCCCTTGATCATAATGACGTCACCGGGGCGGATTTCATCGGCGAGAACAGGATCCAACTCGTCGGATTTTTTGACATATGTTCCGCGCTTTGCATGCGGCAGAACGGTCCACAGATGATGCATCTGCGGACCGACACAATAAACGACGTCGATATTCGAGCGTTCCAGCGGGTCGGCGAGCGAGGCATGCAGGGCCGGCGACGTTTCCCCAAGTTCAAGCATATCGCCAAGGACGGCGACATACCGTCCCGGCCTTGTAATCGGGGTCTCGCCCAACGCCCTGATGGCCGCGGACATTGACAGCGGGTTCGCATTGTAACTTTCATCAATCAAAAGCGCCTGACCGGCGGGCAGGTGAAGACGCCAGCGTTCGCCGCGCCCTTTCGGCGCTTTGATGTCGGCAAGAGCCAGCCCTGCCCGGGCCAGATCCGCCCCCATCAGTTCAACACATGTCAGAACAGCCAGGGAGTTGTTGATCAGGTGTCGGCCCGGAGTTCCAATCTTGTACGTGACATCATGCCCCAGTATATGCGCCGAAACGCAGGTACAGTCCGGATGCAGAACCGAACCCAGCAAGCGCGCATCCGCCTCCGGCGCCGTGCCGAAACGGATGACATTTCGAACGCCCGCCTCGTGTGCAAACCTCATGAGATTGTCGAACTGGTCGTTGTCGACGTTCAAAACAGCGACGCCATCCGGTCCAAGGCCGGCAAATATCTCCGCTTTCGCTCTGGCGATATCATCGACGGAGTTGAAAAATTCCAGGTGCACGGCCGCCACCGTCGTAATGACAGCAATATCGGGCTGCACCATTTTCACGAGCGTCTCGATTTCACCCGGCGCATTCATCCCGATTTCAAACACACCGAATTCGGTGTCTTCCGGCATCCGCGCCAAGGTGAGCGGCACACCCCAATGATTGTTGAAAGATGCCACCGAAGCATGGGTCTTGCCTGATCTGGACAAGGCAATTCGAAGGGCTTCTTTCGTGCTTGTTTTCCCGACGCTGCCGGTCACAGCAACGATCTTCGCCTGTGTTCGTGCGCGGGCTGCCCTGCCAAGTTTTTCCAGGGCTTCAAGCACGTTGTCCACGACGACGTAGGGGCCGGCTTCGGAGAGTTTTCCGAGATTTCGGCTCGACACCACGGCGAGAGACGCCCCCGCATTCAGCGCTTTGTCGGCATAGTCGTGACCGTCAAACCGATCCCCGGCGATGCAAAAAAAAGCCTCGCCGTCATTGATTGTACGGCTGTCAATCGAAATACCGGTAATTTCCGAAGCGGGCTCACCGACAATGACACCGTCCATTGCCGCAACAAAATCCGGCAGGCGCCACAGTGCGTCACTCATGCGGACCTCCTTGCGGTCAGAACTGTTGACACTGTTTCGTGGTCCGAAAACGGCAGGACCTTATCACCGACGATCTGGCCCGGCTCATGTCCTTTTCCGGCCACGCAAAGGATATCTCCGGTCTTGAGCAGCGAGATGCCGTGAGAAATTGCGTCGGCACGGTCCCCGATTTCAATCGCTTCCGGCGCGCCCTCAAGAACCGCCCTGCGGATTTTCGCAGGGTCCTCGGTGCGCGGGTTGTCATCGGTAACGATCACAATATCGGCCCGCCGGGCTGCAGCAGCACCCATCAGGGCGCGCTTGCCGGGGTCGCGGTCGCCTCCGGCGCCGATGATGCAAATCAGTTTCCCCGATGCATAGGGTCTCAGCGCCGCCAGAGCCGTGTCGAGGGCATCCGGCTTATGGGCATAATCGACGAAAACGAGCGCACCCTCGCTTGTCTGACCTACTTTTTCCAGGCGACCCGGGGCGCCTTGCAGGGTGGCCAGCGATGTCAGTGCCGTGGACGCAGTGACGCCCGCAGCGACAGCCAAACCGGCTGCCAGCAGCGCATTTGACACCTGGAACCCGCCCGCCAGAGGCAGTCCGACCTCATAGTGTTCTCCATCGGCGGTCACCGTCAGAACCTGAGAAAAACCTTTTTGCGTAATGCCGGCAAGTTTCAGATCATGCCCGTCAGGGCCTACGGTCAGCGTTCTGATACCCCTCTTTTTGCAGATGTCCGCAATTCTGTCCGTATGGGTCTCCCCCGGATCATAGACGGCAATGCCGTCTGCCGGCAAAAGCGTATCGAACAGACGTAATTTGGCGGCCAGATAGTCTTCAACCGTCGCATGATAATCCATATGGTCCCGGCCAAGGTTGGTGAAGCCCGCCGCAATCAGGCGCACGCCGTCGATGCGGCGCTGATCGAGCCCGTGACTGGAGGCCTCCATGGCGACATGTGAAATACCGTCTTCCGCCAGTGACCTCAGATCATGGTGAAGATCCACGGGATCGGGCGTGGTCAGACTGCCGTAATGCGCACCACGTGATGTCACAGTTCCTATTGTACCAAGGCTGGCGGCTTCAAAACCGGCATAGGCAAAGATCTGGCGGACAAAAACGGCCACGGAGGTCTTGCCGCTCGTCCCGGTCACCGCAACGATCTTGTCAGGCTGTTTTCCGGCCAGTTTTGCCGCCATCAGGGCCAGGCCTCGCCTTGGATCGGCAACGCGAAGCAGAGGCACGTTGCCCGTGTCCAGTTGCACGTCCTCATCTGTCAGAATCGCCGCCGCGCCCGAGGTCACCGCATCGGGAACAAAGCGGCGGCCATCGGCTTGCGCGCCCTTCAGGGCCGCAAAAATAAATCCTGGTCTGACTTTACGGCTGTCTGCGGTGATACCGGTTATTTCCGTTTTCGGCAGACGTTCAGGAATATTTACCCCAAGGGCAACTTCTTCAAGCAGCATTGCATGCTTCTAGTCCAGTGAGGGCGTGTTACTCAATAGTTTCTTAACTCAATCGCTTACCAAAAAACGGCAGTGTTCCCTTAATAAGACACTGCAATCATATCGCTGGTATCGCCAAAACGCGGCATTACGCCCATCATCGGGGCAATCCGGCGGATTATGGCCGCAACCGTCGGCGCGGTGTTCAGGCCCGCAGTCGCACTGCGCATGCCTTCTTCCGGCTGGGGTTCATCCAATGTCACCAACACGACATAGCGGGGCTTATCGATCGGAAAGGCCGCAAGAAACGAGTTAAAGCGTTTGGACGACACATAACGCCCGTTTTCAACCTTTTCAGCGGTTCCGGTTTTACCGCCGACCATGTAGCCCGGCACCTCGGCACGCCGGCCGGAGCCTTTTTCAACATTCATCCGAAACAGGTACCGCATCGCAGCGGATGTTTCTTCATCGACAATCCGCACGGCCAGTTGATCGGCATCGCTTTTGGATCTGGGCAGAAATGTCGGCGGAAGATAGTTGCCGCCGTTCATGAGGGTCGCAGCCGCGACGGCCGTATGCATCGGCGAAACCGAAAGGCCGTGTCCGAAAGAAATCGTCATTGCCGACAGATCGGTCCATCTGGCCGGAAGAATCGGTTTGGCCGTTTCCGGCAGTTCGGTTTCGATCCGGCTCATCATGCCGAGCCGTTTCAGAAAGTCCTGCTGCTGATCGATCCCTGCCGCCAGGGCCATTTTAGCGGTGCCGATATTGGAGGAATAGATGAAGACCTCCGGCACCGACAGCACTTTGTTTTTGGCATGGAAATCCCGGATCGTGTGGCGGGCAATGCGGATCGGTTTGGTCGCATCAAAGTGATCGCTGATGGAAACCTTACCGCTGTCAAGCGCCATGGCTGTGGTGAAGGTCTTGAAGACAGATCCCATTTCAAAAACGCCTGAGGTGGCGCGGTTCATGCGCTTTTGCTCAAGCGCCTCCTTGGGATTGTTCGGGTTGTAGTCCGGCAGCGAGGACATGGCGACAACCTCGCCGGTCTCAACATCCAGCACAATGCCGATTGCGGCGATCGACTGATAACGCGCCATTGCCTTGGAGAGTTCGTCCCGAACCGCATGCTGAGCGCGCAAATCAACCGAAAGCGTGACCGGTTCAAGCGGCCGGTCCGTCGCGAAGCCAAGCGCCTGCAGATCGGCAAGTCCCTGACTGTCAAAATATTTTTCAAGTCCGGCAATGCCCTGGTTATCGACATTGACGTGACCGACTATGTGACCCGCCAGATTGCCGCCCGGGTAAAAGCGTCGGCTCTCGTTGAGAAAACCGATACCCGGCAAACCCAACTGGTGAATTGCCTTCTGCTCCGGCGGCGTGATTTCCCGTTTCAACCAGATAAAGCCGGCATCGCTCTCAAGCCGCCGTCGAACGCCGGCTGTTCGAAGTTCGGGCAGAACCGTTCCGAGCTTTTCGACTGTCTCATCGACATCTTCGATGCGCCGCGGTTCGGCAAACAGGGATGCCGTCTTGATATCCGTTGCCAGAATTTCGCCGTTGCGGTCGAGAATGTCCGGCCTGGAGGCCTTGATGGCTTCAGAACTGTCAAGAAATGCCGACTTCTCGCTCGCATCGGCCATGCCAAGCAAGACCAGACGCCCGGCAATCAGCGCATAAACGGCCATGAAGGCGATCATCGTTATGAAAATACGGGATGCGTTGCCTTCCGACTTTGCAGACGGTGAGCCTGCCGGGCGGGCCTTCGGCCGCAAACCTTTGAATGACAAACCGTTTATCTGACCCAGGATACGCAAGGCCACCTCCCATTCATCGAATATTTACAGTGCCGCCGGCAAATCCGCCGAGTCTGTCGTCACCCTGCAGAGGGTCAAACTCGATCGGTTTTGAGGGCAGGTCATTAATTTCAGCAATCTGCTCGACCGAAAGCGGCTCAAGCTCGAGATAGTCGTTGTAACGGGCCACCAGCTTCTGGAGCCGGTCCGGCTGATTGAGCAGGCTCCATTCCGCCTTCAGCAGCGAAATCGCTTCCTCTTCAGCGGCGATCTGACGCTTCAGATCCGCAACATGTTCCGCCGCCTGTTCCGCATCCCGTTTCAATTCGTAAACAATCGCAACGCCGACAAGGACAACAAGAACAAATAAGACATTGAAATACCTAACCATTTCAATCTCCCAAATCACCAAATCCGGGCATTTTCCGAAGGCCCAGAATTTTAGGATCATGTGGTCTGGCTTCTGCCTCTGTTCTGATACCGCCCCGCATACGGGAAGACCGCGCCCGTGGATTGTTGATTATTTCTTCTTCGCCGGGGCTTATTGCGCCCTTGAAAAGCAGGGTGAAAGTCGGTGGCGCAACATCCGTTTGGGGCAGATGGCGCGATCCGCCCGAATGTGTTTTGCACCGATCGGCAAAGAACTTCTTGACGATCCGATCTTCCAGGGAATGGAACGAGACAACCACCAGCCGCCCGCCGCTTCCGAGAATATTTTCCGCCGCCTGAAGCGCCAGCCCGACCTCGTCCAACTCGCCATTGACGTAAATGCGCAGCCCCTGAAAGGTCCGCGTGGCCGGGTGGATCTTTGCCTTGGGACTGCGCCCCACCGCTTTTTCGACAACGGCGGCAAGTTCGAGGGTTCCGGTGAACGGCTTTTCTTTCCGCGAAGCGTCGATTGCATGCGCGACCGCCGGCGCACGCCGCTCTTCGCCAAGCAGACCGATGATACGGATCAGATCGCGAACCGGCATTTTATTGACAACATCCGCCGCGCTCAGGCCGCCCTGCTCCATGCGCATGTCAAGCGGCCCGTCTTTCTGAAAGGAAAAGCCCCTCTCCGCTTCGTCGAGCTGCATGGATGAAACACCAAGATCCAGAACGACACCATCGACATGATCAACGCCGAGATCCCGCGCATGACGATCAAGATCGCCAAAACGCCCCTCAACAAGCGTGAACCTGTCCGGATACTGCTCCAAAAGCGACCGGCCGCCGCGGATCGCGTCCGGATCGCGGTCGATCCCGATGACGTGCGCACCCTTTTCCAGAATGGCAGTCGAATAGCCCCCGGCGCCGAAGGTCCCGTCGATGATGACATCGCCAGGCTTCGGCGCCAGTTCCAACAGCACCTCAGCCAACAGGACTGGTACATGACGAACCGGTCCGCCAGCAGAATCGCACGGAGTCGCACTGCGATCCGTCATTGCCCCGATCCTTCCGGCTGATTGAGTGCTGCCCCATCTGGGGTGCCGCCGGCAAGGACAGCCAGAGCCCGCTTCATGGCCTCTGCGCGGTGCTCCTGGAACTTGCCCGGCTCCCAGATCTGAAATTTGTACCCCTGACCGACAAAGGTCACCGTGTCGGTGATGCCGGCATGGGCTTTGATTGTGTCGGTTAAAGAAACGCGGCCGTCCTTGTCGATTTTCAGGGTTTCGGAGATGCCGAAAAGCGCCGTTGAAACAAAATCGTGATCCGGCGTCAGGGTGCGGAAGCCGTCGAGCCGCTTCTGAACCTCGTCGATCAGCCCCTGCCCGCCGGCATCGACCGCGGACTGCATGGGTGAGGGAAAGCAATAGAGCCCCTCGAAACCGTCTCTCGTGAGGGCAGCCCGAAACGGTGCCGGAATTGACACACGTCCCTTGGCGTCCAGCCGATTTGTATAATGCGATACGAACCCGGCCATTTTTCCCCTCGCGGTCCGGGCGGAAGTGAAGTGCCCGGTGCGTCGACATCCCGCGAGTGTTGTTGCCGTGTTGACGTCCAGATGCGGCCTTCACGAAGCCATCCTGTCCTGAGGAAACCTGTGTCATCCCGCCAACACACTACATATCTCCGGGATGATCCGGGATAACATGGGAACAGCTGGGCAGTCAATGGAAAGTGCCTGAAAACGGCGGGAATTTAAGGTTCTGATGCCTCAAATTTGATTTAGCCTTAACGAAACAGCCGATTTCGATGGCGCAACCCATGCCGTCCCATGCCAAAATGCTGCCATAATTATGGTTAACGCGCGGCTAACGGCGTATCTTGCTTATGCCGGATCATTTGATGGCGGGAAATCAGTCGGAGCGCTTATCCGGCACGGGCGCCGATTGCGGCTGTTTGGGCGCCAGCCGGTCTGTAAGCCGGGTTCTGTAGGGCCGACCATCGCTGGCCGACGTGACGGTCATTCATCTGGGACCTCCGTTGCCGAAGGCCTCGCGCAACCTACCCGAACGGCTGATCTGGACAGACCGGGGCTGCCCCCGCGCCGTTCCTATTCGGTCTTGCTCCCGGTGGGGTTTACCATGCCGCGCCTGTTACCAGGCACGCGGTGGGCTCTTACCCCACCCTTTCACCCTTACCCCGACGCATCGGGGCGGTTTGCTTTCTGTGGCACTTTCCCTGGGGTCGCCCCCGCCGGGTGTTACCCGGCACCGTTTGTCCATGGAGCCCGGACTTTCCTCCACCGCGACCTTTCGATCCCTGCGGCAGCGACCGTCCGACCGACTGGCCCGCCTCACCTAGGCGCCGGTGGCCTAAAGGTCAAGCGGTAATGGTCTGATCGTTCAGCCGATTTTCAGTTGTTTCTAAGCCGAGAGAACAGCACTGATCGCATCGACCCCGCGCCGTATCGTCTGAGCATCAGCGCCTGAAAATCCAATGATCAGGCCCGTCTCCGGGCGATGCAGATACGTGGCCGACAGCGCGGAAACGCCGACACCCCGGTTTTGAAGCGCCCGTGCAATCGGCTGATCATCCTGACCGTTCTTAAATCGCGCAACCAGTTGAATGCCTCCGGCCGGAAGATAAACATCCAGCCGGTTTCCCAGCCGCGCGCGAAGCGCGTTGCAGAGCGCCAGCCCGCGCTCCTGATAGGCCAGCCTGATTTTGCGCAGGTGAGATCGGTAATGTCCGGCCGCCATGAAATCAGCCAGAGCGGCCTGGCTTGGCGCGCTTGCCATCATACCCATGTTGCGAATGGCCTGGGACATCTGTTCAGCAAGATTTGGCGGCACGATCATATAGGCGACGCGAATGCCGGGCAGCATCGTTTTTGCAAATGTTCCCAGATAGATAACTTCAGGACCGGCCGCGATCCCATGCAGCGAGGCAACCGGACGGCCCGAGAACAGGAATTCGCTGTCATAGTCATCTTCAAGAATAAAGGCACCGGTTGTCCGGGCAAGTTCGATAAAAGCCAGACGCCGGGCCAACGGCATTGCGTAACCAAGCGGATACTGGTGCGACGGCGTCAGATAGATCAATCGGGGTGCGGGATCATGCCCGGCCGCAGGCGGCATCGCCCCGTCCTCGTCAACGGGCAACGGCAAGACATTCAGCGCGGCGTTGGCAAAAGCACCCCGCGCGCCGAGATAACCCGGCTCCTCGATAAAAGCCGTATCTCCCGGATCGGCGAAACACTGCGCCAGCAGGGCCAGCGACGCCTGAGTGGAGCTTGTGACCAGCACCTGCCCGGGTGTGGCCTTGACTCCCCGCTCTTCGGCCAGATAGCCGGCCAGCAGTTCACGCAGGACAGGCAGACCCGCGACATGTTTATAAAACATGTCGTCCTGGGACATGAGCCGGGACACACGCCTGAGGGATCGGGCCCAGATTTCCCGCGGAAAGAGATCGAAAGCCGGTACGCCCGGTTCCAGAATGCCGCCGTCATAGGGCCGCAGTTTTTCGCGCGGGTTGACGCATAACGTGTTTCCGCGCGCCGACAGGGCTTTGGTGACGGTCTCCTTGGGCGGAACTGTTTCCAGAAGGCCATCCGGCGGTTTTCGGCGGGCAATGACCGGCGCCGCACCAACCCGGATATCGACGATCATCTCCGACCTGAGGAGCTCGTAAGCCGTATTCACCGTGTTGCGGGACACGCCAAGATTCTGCGCCAGCCGGCGGCTCGACGGCAAACGTCTGCCCGCCGTCAGCACACCGTCGCGCACCGCAACGCACACCTGCCGATAGATCTGTTCGGACAGCGGAAGGCGCGAACTCCTGTCAAGATCGACAATACCTTGGAGCAAACTGGTTCCTCAATTTTATGAAAAGCTGATCTTCTAACCAACCAGTCTTAACCCATACGGTTTCAGACAGATACCCCTGAGTTGGAATTTCAGAGACTGATGATGAACGCACCGAACTTTTCGATCGAACCCTATTCAAAGGTCCGCAACAGCATCCGGGCACGTTATGACCGCGACACGATCCTGCCCATTCTGGACGCCGGACTGATCGCGCATGTGGGATTTGTTGTAGACGGGCGGCCGATGGTGATCCCGATGGCCTATGCCCGGATTGACGATGCTCTTTACATCCACGGTGCCAAGGCGACCCGGATCATCAAAAAACAGGAGGAAAAAACACCGGCCTGTATGACGGTGACGCATGTTGACGGCCTTGTCGTGGGCCGCTCCGCGTTTCATCATTCAGCCAACTATCGCTCGGTCGTGGTGCATGGGCTTGTCCGGCACGTCACGGACAAAGACGAAAAGGAACAGGCCCTGATCGCGATCACCAACCATCTGCTGCCCGGGCGGTGGGAGGAAGTGCGGCCGATGAATGAGAAGGAATTCAAGTCGACCGGCGTTCTCGCCCTCGACATCCAATCCGCGTCGGCCAAAATGCGGCAAGGGCAACCGATCGATGAGGACGAGGATTACGACCTGCCTTACTGGGGCGGCGTTCTGCCGGTGACGCAATCAATCGGCCAGCCGATTGACGACGGACGTCTGGCGGAGGGAACCGCCCTTCCCCCCTCGCTGGCTCTGGCGCAGAAGAAATTTGCCTGACGCAGTCAAAAAAAGCGCCCCTCTTGTCGAACGGGGCATCCGGAAGAACAAGACCAACGCTCTTTTGACAGTCGATAGTCGGATAAAAAAGAGATCAGGCGACGCCGGCAATCAGTCGCTTGACCTTTTTACAGTAGCGGGCACTCACCGGATTCATGCGCTTGGCATAGTGGCCTGCATTGTATCGAAGGATTGTCCCGCACAGGTCGCCACCGGCCCGCCGATGGGCTTCCGCAAGATATTTCATGCCCCACTCAAGATTGGTTTCCGGCTTGTAAAGCGCCTGCGTACTGCCGCGATATCCCATGCCGCGCGCCGTTGCCGGCTTGATCTGCATCAGGCCGACTTCTCCAGCCCTGCCGCGGGACCGCGGATTGTAATTGCTCTCAACCGTGACAACAGCGTGCGCCAGTTCGACCGGAACACCGTGTTTCTTGGCGGTCTCTTTGACGAGTTTCTGAAGTGTCTCCCCGGCTCCTGCTTTGGTCTTGGTTTTGGAGAGACGTTCCGTCTGCTTTTTACTTGCCGGCTTTCTCAATTCGTCATCTTCAGACAGCACCGGCTGGGCAGAACTTATTATTGCGAACAGACTGGCTGCCACCAGTTTCGAGGATATGCGGATCATGCAATTGCCTTGTGATGATTGATTTTGCCCGGCGGTATCGGGTACGGATTCGGCAAAATTGTGCACCTGCGATCACGAAATATTACAAAATACTCGATTGTTTTATTGTGGCAATGCACTTTTTACGGGATTTTTGGCGTAACTTTTAGCGAAAACGAGGCATTATGGCACTTTTTCGCCTAAAAAACGGCATAATAAAGGCAATCGAATGTTGCGATGCAGCATATTCGAATTCGCTTATATTGCCCCTCCTTCAGCGCGATACACCGATGGAGGGTGGATCAGTTCGTAGGCAACCCGCCAACGCATCTGCCCGCTTTGTCAGAAACAAATCCGCTATCGCAGAATGGATGAAATGAATGGGTCCATACTCTAACCCAACTCGGAACGCGATTTCAGCACCTGATGCAGCCCGGTAATGGTTGACATGTCGGCTATTCCATCCACCTGCGCCGGTCTGAAGTGACGCTGAAACGCCTTAACGCAGAGGGCCGTCCGGGCATCGAACGCGCCCGTTACAGCAAGATCAAACCCATATAGGCCAAGCATCGATTGCAGTGCCTCGACCGGTTGACCCCGGTCCCCTTCCTGCAGAAAACGACCGCCCGTAATGCCGACAGGGGGAAGCCAAAGGCCAATACCCTCCGCAGCCAGCCGGTCCCATGGAAAAAATTCTCCCGGATCTTCCTTTCGTTCAGGCGCGACATCCGAATGCGCCAGAACGTTTTCAGGAACAATGTCGCGTCGTTTGCAGATGTCCCTGCAAAGCGCAATGACAGACGCGATCTGCACGTCGGGGAACGGACGATAACCGTGTTCGTGGCCCGGATTGTCAATCTCAATGCCGATCGAACGGGAGTTGACGTCCTGTTTCCCCCTCCAGAATGAGGCGCCGGCATGCCATGCCCTTGCCTCCTCCCGGACAAGCTGGACGGTCCGGCCGTCTTCAAAAACAAAGTAATGACAGGAAACCTGGCTCCTTTCGCTGCACAACCACTTGAGCGCAGCTTCGCCGTCCGGCATGCCGGTGTAGTGCAGAATCAGCATATCCAGCGGCACGCCTTCAGCGCGGACACCGAAGTTCGGCGAAGGGCGGATCTCGTCACAGATCTCGCTGTCCGGGGCAAATGTCATGTCGGAGTTCACCCGGTCCCTGTAACGATTAGAGGCGCCGCTCGGCGGAGATCTGTTCCCAGGCGAGATTGAGCGCAACCAGCCTGTCCTGTGCGATCCGAACGAACTCTTCCGGCACGCCCCTGGCTATCATCCGATCCGGATGAGTCTCGGCCACCTGTATCCGATACTGCTTTTTGACCTCATCATCGCTTGCGGTCGGTTCGATTCCAAGAACCAGGTAAGGATCGGACCCTTCCGAGACATGCCGTGCTTTGACCTGATTGAAACAGCGTGCGCTGACGTCGAATATCTCCGCAACACGCGACAGAAAAGCCATCTCGGATTCGTGGATGACCCCATCGGCCTTGGCGATGTGAAACAGACCGTCCAGAATATCGATCAGGGTATCCTCATCTTCGGGAAAAAGTTCGGCCACCCGTCTGGCATAGGTTTCGTATCCGGCCACATCCTGCTTGGCCAGATCATACAGCCTGGACACATTGCGCTCTTCGCCGGGCGGAATATCGAAAATCTCACGAAACGCAATGATCTCATCGGCGGTCACAACACCGTCCGCCTTCGCCATCTTTGCAGAAATCGCGATCATCGCGACCGTGAAAGCCACCGTCTTGCGCCCGTCGTCAACCGGCGACACGAGGCCGCCCAGCCAGTCGATCAACTGCGCACCACTCGTGCCGATGGCGGAAAGCGCCACACCGATATTTGTCCAGATGCTCATTGAAAAACCTTGCCCAAAACAGGGCGATATCGCAATTCCCAGTTTCCCGATCCACTCAATAAATGATTCTGAGGACGCGCCAAACCTCAGAAAGCGGAAGCGGCGTAAGCCATGCGCGAAGCACAAGAGCGTCTCCCCGTCTCCCGTAAAAGTCAAAGCACTTTTCCGATATTGATACGCGCCGAAACAAGGACCGGGAACATCTCACGCAGTTCAGAAGTCGCCAGGACCGTTCCCGATCAGAAATATATCGACCGAGACCGACCTGATTGGACGCCGTCAGGACACGTTCTTTTTCAAGACCAGAAGAACAGTGCCGGATGAGTCCCGCAACTGCAGCCCGTCCTGGATCACGGAAAATCCCTGAACGGCGGTGAGCGATTCGCCAACACGTTCCTCGAGCGCAACAGCACCGGCATCGCACGCCATACGGGTCGTCGGCAGATGGGAAATTGACAGGACGTCACTGCTCACCGACCAGGAGCCCATCATCCTGTTGCAGCCACTGAATCCCACGAAGCGCTGACCGGGCTGAAATGACAATGTCGGCTCGGATCCCGTTTCGAAAATCGGCGCACCTGTCTCATCCAGGACCGTCCAATTGCCGATCAATTTGCTTGAAACATCTTTTCCGCCGGCCTGCGAAGCCAAAAGTGCCACACCACCAATAGCCACCGCCGCCAGAAGTCCTTTCCAGGGGAACATCAGGCACTCCGAATATGACTGTTCTGAAATCTGACTTCCTTATGAAAAACCAGTTTGTTCACATCATGACCGGCGGGCTGTGGATGACGCGAAACGAACCGTTTTCCGAGCGGGACAGGGCGCCGAAGGAACACGACCGTCCGTGTCAGCCTCCAGTTTCCTAAATTCTCCAGATAGATACACCAGCGGGACCCTGACCGGTCTGCTTACCTGTCGTAAAAAACTTTTCGTTCTTTACTTTGGATACTTCGCTGGCTTGCAGTTTTTGAGCCGCTTGACCATCACTCTATCCATGTATTTGCCACATTCTCTCTTATGCTTGATTCACAGTGGTCGACGGCAACCTTGGTCGGTGATTCCGGGGCCACCGAAAATAAAAAAGCGGCACCGGGTGTGGGGGAAAATCAGGATACCTGGATTACGCCAAGATCAAAAAAGTCATACGCAGGAGTAGCGATCAGATGGCCGAACTGTACAAGCAATATAACGGCGCAGTGGTCCGGGTATTAGGCAAAGCGGTGCAAACCGATACGGGCGATAATCTCATTCTTTATGTTCACAATGACGGTGAACCCGGCGTTCATGCCCAGCCGGAACGGATTTTTTGGGGTGATGTAGAATTTAACGGCCAGCGGCATAAACGGTTTACCGAGCTGGCGACCGCATAAGGATCGATGTCCGCGCAGAAATCCCCAGGCGGGATTGAGGCCTTACTCCCGCGCGGATCTCCAAGCACACTCGGTTCAATCGGAAAACCGTAAATTCCTGTATCCGATTGAACCGCTACCGAACAATCAATCCAGACAACGAAGATCACAATGCCGCCGCTGAGCGTGCGGCCTGATCATATTGGCCGGAGAGTGTCCTGACCACCGCCGACAGCCGTGACACGTCAGCCTCATCCAGTCCCAGTTGCCGCAGGGCGGCGACCAGAAGTTCTTCGCGAATTTGACGGTAATCCAGACACGCTTTTTCGCCCGCCTTCGTAATCTGCGCTGTCTTTTCCTTGCCGCGCCGGCCCGATGTCAACAGCCCCGCTTTCTCCAGTTTCCTCAACGCATATGTCACTGTGTGCGTGTCTTCGATATTCAGCAGCAGGCAGAGATCAGCCAGTGATTTCTGGCGCCCCCGATGATTGACGAGGTGCAGGATCTGAACGTCGAGCGGCGACATCCCGTCAATCCCCGCAGCGGCCATGCCGCGGACCATCCAGCGATGGTAGGCATTGACCATCATCGTGATGGCGAACTCCATTTCCGACAGCGCCGGCAGGGCGCCGCTGGCAAGATGGGCCGCTGAAACGATCGGGCCAATCGTTGGTGCGTTCTCAGTCTGATCTTGTTTTTTTTCTGTATTTTTCATCACACCTGCCTGCCCGGATTACAGCTTTCCATGTTACGACCGATTGCCGGCACTCGCCGGTCCACTGCGGCCAACAGACATACAATACGACAAAACGCACGCGGTATAAATATATTTTATCTATAATTTATCGATAAAATGTTGACGAATGAAAAATTACCGGGCAGTTTAGGCTCAGGACCTATTAATTTCATGCAATTCTGTTTGGAAAGAAGTATTCGACTGGAGAGAACCAGGGAGAAGCGAAGGTTGGATACCTTTGCGAGTCCTGGTTCCCTTCAGGTGAACACTTCTTTCAAAACCCGAAGGGCGAGGCATATTTTATTCCTGACTGCGTTGGAAAGACTTGAAAACCGGATGGTTTCCTGCGCCTTTCCGCCTTGTCAAAAACAAAATCTGCTTTCGCAGAATGGATGAAATCAATGGGTCCTGAGCCTAAGGCGACTGTGACAGAATTGGTGAGAGGCGAACCATGTCGGACGGCAAATGGGATTTCTGGATTGATCGCGGCGGCACCTTTACCGACATCGTCGCGCGCAAGCCGGACGGAACGCTCACGGCCCACAAACTTCTTTCAGAAAACCCGGGGGCCTATAAGGACGCAGCGATCCAGGGCATCCGGGATTTGATGGATGTGGCACACGCCTCGCCGATCCCAGCTTCGCAGATTGCCAATGTCAAGATGGGTACGACCGTCGCAACGAACGCTCTTCTGGAGCGCAAAGGCGACAGAACCGCACTGCTCATTACAAAAGGGTTCCGCGACGCGCTCAAGATCGGCTATCAGGCCCGCCCTGAGATTTTCGCCAAAGAAATCATCAAACCGGAGCTGCTTTACGAGCGTGTCAGCGAGGTCAATGAGCGCGTCCGGGCCGACGGCACCGTTGAAGAGGCACCGGATGGCGATGCCGTCCGGGACACTCTTCTTGCATTTTACAAGGCCGGTATTCGTTCGCTCGCTATCTGTTTCATGCATGCATATTCATATCCGGCGCATGAGCGCATGATTGCGGAGATCGCCGGAGACGTCGGATTCCCGCAAATATCCGTCAGTCACGAGATTTCGCCGCTGATGAAACTTGTCGGCCGCGGCGACACAACGGTTGTCGACGCCTATCTTTCACCGATCCTGCGCCGTTATGTTGAACAGGTTGCCGAAGAACTCGATCTTGAGAATTCCCGCTGCCGCCTGATGTTCATGCAGTCGTCAGGCGGACTGACCGCCGCCGATCTGTTTCAGGGCAAGGATGCAATCCTGTCCGGTCCCGCCGGCGGTGTCGTCGGCGCCGTGGAAACCAGCGCCATGGCCGGGTTTGAGAAGGTCATCGGGTTCGATATGGGTGGGACATCAACCGACGTCTCCCATTACGAAGGGCATTACGAGCGCGCTTTTGAAACGGAAGTGGCGGGGGTCAGGATGCGGGCTCCAATGATGCGCATTCATACGGTTGCCGCGGGCGGCGGATCGATTCTTCATTTTGAGAGCGGCCGGTTCCAGGTCGGACCGGACAGCGCCGGTGCCAATCCCGGCCCATGCTGCTATCGCCGCGGCGGCCCCCTTGCCGTGACCGATGCCAACGTGATGACGGGCAA
Source organism: Stappiaceae bacterium (assembly GCA_965275915.1). GTDB lineage: Bacteria > Pseudomonadota > Alphaproteobacteria > Rhizobiales > Stappiaceae > JBDWFY01. The sequence continues at coordinate 265,230 of CBDHYI010000008.1, read as the reverse complement.
GCTCCTGCCCGAGCAATTTCCGAAAATCTTCGGCCCCAACCAGGATCAGCCGCTTGACGCCGACGCTGTCCGTTCGGAATTCGCAGCACTAGCCGAAACGATCGGCGACGGCCGCAGCCCGGAAGAGGTCGCCGACGGTTTTCTCAAAATCGCCGTTGAAAATATGGCCAATGCCATCAAGAAGATCTCGGTGCAGCGGGGATACGATGTTACCGATTACACGCTGACCTGTTTTGGTGGGGCCGGCGGGCAACATGCCTGTGCGGTCGCGGACAGCCTTGGCATGGAAACGGTCCTCATCCATCCTTTTTCCGGAATTCTCTCCGCCTACGGCATGGGACTTGCCGACATCCGTGCAAGCCGGCAGATGGCGGTCGGCCGGCCCTTTGCGGCCGGTGAGCTCTCAGAAATCGATACGCTGCGCCAACGACTGCAGATCCAGACGGCTGACGAGTTACAAAGACAGGGAATCGGTGCGTCCGAAACAGACCATTTTGCCCGCGCGCACATGCGTTACGAGGGTACCGATACCCCGCTTCCCATATCGCTCGCCGACCATGACACCATGAAAGAGAACTTCGAGCGCTCCCACAAAAAACAGTTCGGCTTTGTTTTCGAAGACAAACCGATCGTGATTGAAGCGCTCGAAGTGGAAAGTGTCGGCGGCGGCGCACGGATCGCGGAGCCGGACGCAGAATTGTCCCGGCAACGTCTTGAAGCAAACAGGACCAGCCAGATCTATTCCGACGGAACATGGCACGACGCGGGCATCCACCTGCGAAAAGACTTCGCACCAGGACACAGGATCGACGGTCCGGCACTGATTGTTGAGCCGCACCAGACCATCGTCGTTGAACATGGCTGGCAGGGCGAAATCACCGCAAAGAACCATGTCGTGCTGACGCGCGCCGTTCCGCTGACCCGGTCCCAGGCAATCGGCACCACCGCCGATCCGGTGATGCTGGAAGTCTTCAATAACCTCTTTATGTCGATTGCCGAACAGATGGGCGTGACGCTGCAAAACACAGCCTATTCGGTCAACATCAAGGAACGGCTCGACTTTTCCTGTGCCGTGTTTGAAGCAAACGGCGCCCTGGTCGCAAACGCGCCCCACATGCCGGTTCACCTGGGATCGATGGACCGCTCTGTTGAAACCATAATCAAACTGAATCAGGGCCGGGTCTCCGACGGTGACGTGTTTGCGCTCAACGCGCCTTACAATGGCGGTACACATCTGCCCGACATCACAGTGGTAACGCCTGTCTTTGACGACAACGGGGAGGAAATCCTGTTCTGGACCGCCTCCCGCGGCCACCACGCGGATGTTGGCGGTACGGCCCCCGGGTCGATGACACCGCGGGCAACGACGGTGGATGAGGAAGGTGTCCTGATCGATAATTTCAAGATTGTCGACAAGGGGCGCTTCTGCGAAGCCGAACTGATCCGCGTTCTGACAGATCACCCCCACCCGGCCAGAAATGCGCACCAGAATGTCGCGGATCTGAAAGCCCAGATCGCTGCCAATGAAAAGGGCGTTCAGGAGCTGCGCAAGATGGTCGATCATTTCGGGCTGGATGTCGTGCAGGCCTATATGGGGCATGTGCAGGACAACGCGGCGGAGAGTGTGGCCCGGGTTATCGACGCGCTGAAGGATTCTGAATTCACCTACCGGACCGACCAGGACTCGATCATCAAGGTGAAGATCTCCGTCGACCGGGACAAACGGCAGGCAACGGTCGATTTTACCGGCACCTCCCCCGCCAGGGACAACAATTTCAACGCGCCCGAACCGGTGACACGGGCAGCCGTCCTTTACTGTTTCCGCGTTATGGTCGAGGGCGATATTCCCATGAATGCCGGGTGCCTGAGACCGATCAATATCGTTGTGCCGGAAGGCTCGATGCTGAAGCCGTCCTATCCGCGCGCCGTTGTTGCGGGCAATGTGGAAACCAGCCAGCACGTGACCAACGCACTGTTCGGCGCGCTCGATGCAATGGCAAACAGCCAGGGCTCGATGAACAATCTGACCTTTGGCAACGATACCTACCAGTATTACGAAACCCTCTGTTCCGGATCGCCCGCCGGACCGGGCTTTAACGGCACCGACGGCGTTCATGTTCATATGACCAACTCCCGTCTGACCGATCCGGAAATTCTGGAATCGCGCTATCCGGTGCTTCTGGAGGATTTTCATATTCGCGCGGACTCCGGCGGCAAAGGTCGGTGGCATGCCGGCGACGGCACACAGCGAACCATCCGTTTTCTTGAGGAAATGGATTGCGCCATCCTTTCGTCCCATCGCAAGATCCACCCCCACGGCCTTAACGGCGGGGAAGACGGCCAACTGGGACGGACGCTGGTAAGGCGGGCCGACGGATCGGTTGAGGAACTGGAGGGGTGCGACCAGACGGTCCTGAAGGCCGGTGAGGCCGTTACCGTGATCACACCGACCGCAGGAGGCTATGGGAAAGCTTCTTAAAGCAGTGTCTAACTGAGATGGTTTCTTCTGACCCCTGCCCCGGCATTTTGGGAAAGGGCAGTTACCCTCTATAATTACAGACCACAGGTCAGAATTCGGGCCAGGGCTTGGGAGGTGCCATGACCGATTATGATGAGGACTCCAAAACCTATCGGGATTGGAGTGTCACGGAGAGCCTTTATTCCCTGCTCGAATGGACAACGTTTCTCGAACAGCTGGGCTCTGTTGAAGGCCTCAATATCCTTGACCTCGCCTGCGGTGAGGGCCGCCTGTCCCGCTTTCTGATGGAGCGGGGCGCCCACAGTGTCCATGGCATGGATATCTCCGCCGAGATGATTGCGAACGCAGCGGCCCAAAATCTTTTGGAAGACGGCAGCCGGAAGTTTCAAAATCTGACTTTTCGCATCGGCGATGCACGAGATACGGACTTTCAGCTTATTCATCCGGTTGACCTCATGACGTCAATGTATCTGTTCCATTACGCGCCCAGCGAAGCGGATCTGAACAGGATGGGAGCCCTGATCGGCCGCAATGTCAGGCCCGGGGGCCGCTTTCTCTGCTACACGATCAATCCTGATTACGATTTCGAAACGCAGTATCCTGACATGGAAGAGGTGTTCGGTTTTAAATACAAGATCATCGACCCGCCCGAATACAGGCTGGTCATAGGGGATTTTGAGGCCCACATGTGGCAATGGAGCAAGGCGGCACACGAACACGCTTTAACGGAAGCGGGACTGGTCGATATCACATGGCATCCGCTCAAAATGCCTGAGGACAAATCCGAGGAGGCCGAAAAAGTCGGGTGGTATCTTGAAAATCCCAGCTGCATTGTTGTCAGCGCCCGCAAACCGGAATAGCTCTCCCCGCTGCCTTCGCCTGTTGCACTCTGCTGAGCCTCACGTTTCTCGACGTGATCTCGCATCTTTTGCCAGCTGGATCAGAACGGGCCTGATGTCCTCAGGCTTTTCCAGCGGTTCCGGAAAGCGAAGACGCAGAGCCGTATCGTTCAGAACGAGATCGACGCCGTCAGGGTCGACTCCGGCCAGCTTCCAGGGACCGGCATCGCCCGAACAAAGGACGGTGGCATAAAGAGAAACAGCATCGGCATGATCATCGTTCATATGCTCGACAATCCCCGCTTCCTGCTCCGAAAACTGCCTGAGCCAGGGCCTTTTCAAGATCATGTCGGCCGTTTCCAGTTCATACGCTTTGCCGAAGCCACCGTTCAGACTCGCACGTAAAACTGTCAGCCGGTAAAAGGCAAAATCGGGAAAGTCGACATAGAGCGCCGCTTTCGGATGGCGCCGGAGATAGCGAAGGCGCATCTGCCTGTTTTGCTCGGACTCGCGCTGAAGCACCTCCGCCTCGGCAAACAGGCTGATCCTGGGGTGGGCGAGCGGATCCCCTTTGCCCGGTTCACCCAGGAGCAAGGAGCAGCGATTGTCGGCTTCCAGGGCGCGCGTGTGGCCGGACAGCTTCGAGATCAGGATGACCGGCGTGCCGTCCATGTCGGATGCAACGGCGACGCGGCTTGCAAGCGGATGTCCGGTTTCCGGCTCAATAACGGCCAGCGCCCCGAAGCGCACCGTGCGCATCAGGTCTTTGGCCTGCGATCGGGCGTCGTCGCTGGTTTCCAGAATGGGCGTTTGCGGCTTGTTCATTATGCGCATCCTGCTCATTTTGAGCGTATCTGACAGCTTCCGAAGAGAGGGTATCCCAGGTTACGGTCTCCGCGCCATCAGGTGTTTCCGGTATTTTCGAGCACGAAATAACTTGCTAATTAAATGCAGGTTTTACCCGACACGCCTCATATAATCATCGGTTGATCTGAACATGCCAGAAATATCGCGCCGCACCATCCTGAAATCGGCCGTGGGTCTGGGAACCTGTCTTGCGGGCGGCGGCATGGCCTCGGTTCTCAGCAGCAGAAACGCGGCCGCCCAACCGCATATGCTCAAGCCGGTTTCAACCCGGTTTGAGCTGGTCAAAGGCAAAACCACCGAGGGGATTTATTCCTATCGGCCTGAGGCGCCGGCACCGACCCTTTACGCGCGGCAAGGGAGACCTTTTCATGCCCGTCTTGTCAATGAACTCCCCGAGCCGACCACGATTCACTGGCATGGTCTGCGGCTGCCAAACGATATGGACGGCGTTCCCTTCTTGACGCAGCCCTATGTTTATAAGGGTGAATCCTTTGACTACCGCTTCACACCGCCGGATGCCGGGACTTTCTGGTATCATCCCCATTGCAATACGCTTGAACAAATGAGCTTCGGTCTTAACGGACCTCTGATTGTGAGGGAAACGGTCGATCCGGGATTTGATGCGGACATCGTTCTTAATCTTCGGGACTGGCGCCTGGCGTCGGACGGGCAGTTCATTCCGCTCTATAAAGCCAGAAAAAGCGCCCGCGCGGGGACACACGGCACGGTAAAAACAGCAAACTGGGTCCAAAAACCGGTACATTCGGCACCGGCCGGCGGTCTTGTGCGCCTCCGAATTCTCATCAGTGACGTGACACGCATTTATAAGCTCGGAGTCACAAACGGCGAGGCAGCGATCGTAGCGAAGGACGGATTTCCGACACCCGCTGTCATTCGCTTTGAGCAGGAATCCCTTGGTCCGGGTCAAAGGCTGGACCTCGTTATCCGAATGCCGGACGAAGAGGGAAAAGAGGTTGAACTCAGAAACCTGTCAACCACGAGCCCCTGGACCATTGCCGTGCTGAGGGCATCGGGCAGTTCTTTAAATCGCGACATCCGGGATGTGAGGCCTCTTCCCGCCAATCCCGTATCGGTCCCGGATCTTAAATCTGCGGCTGTCATACCGCTCGAATTCACCGCCACTGCGGAACAGGTTCCGAAATCAGGTTTTTGCGGAACGCTCGGGTTCTCGTTCTGGGCGATCAATCGCCGTCCCTGGAACGGTCTTCCGGCGGATCCAATGACCCCGCTGGCTGAGTTGAAACTGGGCAGAAGCTATATTCTCAGCCTGAAAAACAGAACGCCGCACAGCCATCCGGTCCACCTTCACGGGCTCGCGTTTCAACTTCTGAGATCAAACAAACGCCTCCTGCCGCCGCTCATAACCGACACGGCGCTTGTTCGGCCGGATGAACAAATCGACGTCGCCCTGGTCGCCGACAACCCGGGTGACTGGCTGATTCACTGCCATATAATCGAACATCAAAAAACCGGGATGGCGGGCTTTATCCGCATTTCCTGACACTGGAACCGCGCCCACAGTCTGCGGTGGCGGGAAACATTGCCAATATTTCATCTTTCGGCAAGCCTACGGTCATGTCGCTCCCTCATATAATTGACGGTAAGAAACCGCCCTTCAAGAAGAGGTGCTTCGATATGACCACCGACGGACCCGCTTCCGCACCGGAAAAGGCCCTGATTATCGTCAGGCAAAAGAGCCGCCGCAAATGTCAAAACCTGGTTGCCAAAAAGGCCCCCACCGCCGTCCGGACATCAGAGCCGTTGTGGCGCCGGGAAAAGCCGCTGGCACTGAAGGGTCAGATTAATCTTTAACCCTTTCAAACACTTAATATCCAGTTCCAGAGAATGCCAACCGCCGCGGCAAATGGCGATTCCTGCCGAAATGAAAGCCGCACGAGACCTGTAAGAAAACCAACTCATCATATGAGGAGGACGAACCATGCCCCGACAGAACCCAGGAAATCCGTCTGATGTCTCTTACGCAGACTTCAGGAAACGGGCTCATTGCCGCGACTGGCTCAAAAGGCGGATGTCCAGCGCCGTTGGGAAACTTCAAAAGCCGGACTGGCGCACGCTCGATTCCATGATCCTCCCCGAGGACACGCCAAGATGAACACAATATGAACGGTCATCTCAGACCGTATTCAGCGTCTATCTGCCATAACACTCAAACGCCAACAAACAGAGCAGATACGGAGCTCGAAAATGAACATCGCCAAACGTCTCACAGCTGTTGCCATGGCAACCATTCTCGCGGTTCCGGCCACTTTGACTGCAACCAGCGCCAAAGCCGATGGATACTGGCAGGATTCCCATTATCATAAAGTCGGTCATCGGCGTCACAGAAACAATGATCTGGGACCCGCTCTGGTCGGTGGCGCGATCGGTCTGGCAACCGGGCTGATCATCGGCAATTCGCTGAACCAGCCGCGCTATGCCCCGCCTCCCCGCTATCGCGGACCGGTCTATCATCCGCACCGGGCCTATCGCCCCGCGCCGGTATACCGTGCGGCACCGGCGCCCGTCTATCGGCCGGCTCCCCCGGTTTACAGCTACGCGCCCCGGCCCTGGACGCCGGAGTGGTACGACTACTGCCACGCCAAATATCGGAGCTTCGATCCGGCCAGCGGCACGTTTCAGCCCTATAACGGTCCTCGCCGCCTCTGCCGCTGAACAGTCGGTATAAACAATTCCCCAAGGTCCGAGTGCCACCTCCGGACCTTGTTTTTCGACCGGTTATCAGCTGCAGATCAGATAGGTGCATGTTTTACCGTGGCAGCCCATATCCAGGTGCATATGATCCTGATGATAGGCATCGCCATCCGGGGTGAGGACAGTGGTGAACCGGCTGCAGGCCGCCTTTCGGATTTCCTGAAGAAATTCGCGCTTCGGCCCGTCCGGGCGCCAGTCGTCTCTGACGCTCACAGACGTGCCGTCCCCCATTCTGTATAATGAAATATCAATCGCCTTTCCGAAGGAATGCTCGGAGTATTTTCCGTCCGGCTTGTTGTTGCGCCGACGGCAGACATAAGAGGCGGCGACACGTATCCCGGTCAGCTCTGTTTTCAGGTGCTTTTTGGCAGCGTTGCGAACATCCTCCCCGAGCCAGTTCTTGATCTTCGCCGCCATGGCGCAGGACAGCTCGGCTTTGGTCGAAAAGACTATCGTTTCGCCGACGCCCGAAATCCGAACCGGATTGTCAATGCCGCAGGCATCCGGTCCGTCAACTTCCAGAAGTTTTTCGTAAACCAGTCCCGGAATATCGCATTTTTCAGCCTTCTTTGGCCTTTCCGGCGGGTGTTTATATTCCGCCGTCTCTTCGCCTGCCGTCAAACGTGAGGCAATGTCTTTGACCGCATTTGTAACGGGACTTGAGGGTTTCTCGGCAGGCAGAGGCGTGACGGAGGCCGTGGGCAATGGCCCGGCTTCTTTTTCGGCCGGAAGAACGCTTTTGGATGTTTCAGGCTTGGGAACGGGAATGTCCTGAGCGATCGCTTCTGCCGGAAAAAAGGGCGCTGCCAGGATAACCAACGTTAACGCCCGCAATCGGCGCAATTGCATACCCGTCATGTCCCCTCCGACGCTTTTTCTCAGATGACCGCAAAACGTGCTGCGGGTAAAGGCCGAAAATACAACAGTTGAAACAGGGATCACCAAGAGGAAAGGAATATGCCCGCTGCGATGAAACAGTGTCAGCGAAACGCCCGTTTTTGATTGAGAACGGTCAGCGCGCGCTTTTGAGACAGCGCCTTGTAGCGCAGCAGGGCATGCCTGCGCTCCATGGAGGTCAGTTGAAGGTGATCACCGCGCCAATCCGCCAACAACTTGTAGGCAGCCATGTCCACATCGATCGTGCGGCATGCGGCGGCAAGGAGCTGATCATCGGCGCTCAGGAGGATCGGCAACGCCGCCATTTGAGGCATATTGCAAAGATGACCCAACAGGGAGGCGACGCGGTCCTGCCTGCTCTCCGAGCACAGTCGACGCAAGGCGTCGCTCGCCGTCAATCGGCGTGCACGGACGGCATCGACCAAAGCCAGGACACCGGGATCCTCTTCGACCGGCTCCGACGCCGGCTGCTCCGGAACGAAAGCCGGAACCGTGTCCGGTCCATCGCAATCGAACCCGTCGGCTTCCCCTTCCGTGTCGGGTGCCATATCCGTTTCATCGATGCTGCCGCTATCAACTTCTGATTGCACAATCGGGCCTTCTGAAACCGCTACGCTCCCGGAGGGGTCGACAAACAGGAGGTCGGGGCAATCCAGTCCAGCCTCGGGCTTGGATGAAACCGCCCGCTTGTCGATGATGCCCTGAAGATCGGTTCCCAAAGTCTGCCGGGCTGCAATTTCCTGAAGATGTTCCGTGCCCAGATCCGGGACGAGATCAATCAGATCATGGTCCGAAAGGACAGGGGAAGCGCGAAGGACCGGCCGCGCGATCTCGATGTCGTCCGTGGCAAGCCGCAACGCCAGCGGCTTGGACAAAAGCATTGAGGGGCCTGTCCGTTCGGCCACCGAGCGACGGGTTTCAGGCGACAGTTTCGGGTAAGCGCTCAGAATGATTTCCGACAGCAACTGCCCCAGTGCATCGGGGGCCTCTTCCTGCTTTTCCTGGACAAGATCCAACAACGCGTCGACCAGCGCGCCCACATCCGCGTTTTTGCCAAGCTGCACAATGTCAGCAAGTTTGCGCAAGGCGCCCATCGGTTTGCCTCATGTCGAGCCGCCCAAACCACCTGATGACCGGCCGGTGTCTGGTCAGGCACCGAACGGTATTGGCAATAAAGGCCATACATCATCAAAATCTAAAGTAAGAGCGTTGAAGGAGCCTTAATCCGGACGTCTCACGCTCCCTTTGGTCTGCGCGGCCGGCACGGGCCGGATTCGGTATCTTTCATGACAGAATTGTGGCTCTATCGGCAAAAATCCGGAGTCATTGTTGAACTCCAGACGAAATGTGAGGCAGAAAACGAATCTTTTTATGCGGCGATGCCACATGCAATTTCTAAAACAAAATCGGGCGCATAATACCTTAGTCTGATGTCCCAAAGACACATATTTTGCAGCGCAATAACGAATTCGCCTTGCCCTGACACATTCCCAGCGTATCCTTTTTAAGCAGGCTGGGTTAGTCGGGAGGCACTATTATGACATCAGTTCGCAGCCTTAATGTCCTGGTGATTTGTGCGGCATTCACCTTCTTGGGCGCCATTGTCGTCGGTCTTGTTTGACCGGTTCACCGGGGCCAAGACATGCCTTTAACGGTGTGCAATAAGACCGGTGTGAGAAAGATATCTTCAGAAAATTCCCAGAAACCGGCCCGTTTTTCGGGCCGGTTTTTTGTTCGACAAAGGCATTTGATGCGTATCCTTGTCGTGAAGGTGCTTCAACCTGCACGGGATGCGCTCTCAGAGCGTTATTCCGCCGCTTCAAGCCGGCCGGGCTCATAATTGAGAATGGGGCTCAACCAGCGCTCGGTCTCCTCAAGGTTCATCCCCTTGCGGCGCGCGTAGTCGGCAACCTGATCGCGCTCGATCTTGCCAACGCCGAAATAATGGCTGCCCGGATGAGAGAAATAGATGCCCGATACGGCCGCGCCCGGCCACATGGCATAGCTTTCCGTCAGTCTGATACCGACGCGCTTTTCAGCTTCCAGCAGATCGAAAAGCGTTCCTTTTTCCGTATGATCCGGTTGAGCGGGATAGCCCGGCGCCGGTCTGATACCCTGATATTTTTCGGCAATCAGATCCGCATTTTCGAGCGCCTCATCCGGCGCATAGGCCCATAGTTCGGTGCGAACGCGCTGGTGAAGGCGCTCCGCAAATGCCTCGGCCAGCCGGTCAGCCAGCGCTTGCGACAGAATTTTGCTGTAGTCATCGCCCTTGGCGGCATAACTTGCCGCCAACTCGTCTTCACCGATCCCCGCCGTCACCGCAAAACCGCCGACATAATCGTCAACGCCGGACCCTTCCGGGGCAACGAAATCCGCCAGCGCCAGATTATTGCGGTTGTTATTGCGCGCGATCTGCTGACGGAGCGTGTGGAAGACGGCGCGCTCCCTGCTGCGCTCTTCGTCTTCAAACAGCACAATATCGTCCATTCTGCTGGCCGCCGGCCAGAAACCCACAACACCGCGCGCCTTCAAAAGCTGTTTATCGACAATCAGGTCCAGCATCTGCCGGGCATCATCGAAAAGCGCTCTGGCAGCGGGGCCGTAGCGGTCGTCTTCCAATACCCGCGGATAGGTGCCCTTAATTTCCCACGTGGCAAAAAACGGTGTCCAGTCGATCGCGGAAACCAGGTTTTCAAGGTTATAGTCTTCGAACACTCTGGTGCCCAGAAAGCTCGGCCGCACCGGCGTCCAGTCGTCATAGCCGGGAACGAACCGCTTTTCACGGGCCTCTGCGAGAGACACACGGGCTTTGCTCGCACTTGACCGGCGGTGCCCCTCGGCGATTTTCACATAGTCCTGCCGAACGTCCTCATAGAAATCATTGCGCCCCTCACCCATCAGTTTTGAGACCACACCGACCGCCCTGCCCGCGTCCGTGACGTAGATCGCCTGGCCGCGATCGTAGTTGGGGTGGATCTTGACGGCGGTGTGAATGCGGCTGGTGGTTGCGCCGCCGATCAGAAGCGGAATATCCATATCGTTCCGCTCCATTTCGCCGGCGACATGGCACATTTCATCGAGTGAGGGCGTGATCAAGCCTGACAGGCCGACAATATCGACCTTCTCTTCTTTCGCCACTTCAAGAATTTTGGCGGACGGCACCATGACACCGAGGTCGATCACCTCGTAATTGTTACATTGCAGCACAACGCCCACGATGTTCTTGCCGATGTCATGAACGTCGCCCTTCACCGTCGCCATCAGGATCTTGCCGTTGGACGGCAGATCGCTGAGGCCCATTTCGATCTTTTCCTGCTCCATGAACGGCATCAGATGCGCAACGGCCTGCTTCATGACCCGGGCGGATTTCACCACCTGAGGCAGGAACATCTTTCCGGCGCCGAAAAGATCTCCGACAATATTCATGCCGTCCATCAAAGGCCCTTCGATGACGTGCAGGGGCCGGTCAACCATCTGCCGGGCCTCTTCGGTGTCCTCGACAATGAAGTCCGTGATGCCGTTGACCAGCGCGTGCTCGATCCGCTTGTTGACCGGAAGCGAACGCCAGGAAAGGTCGACAACTTTCTTCTTGCCGCCCTCACCTTTGAACTTGTCGGCGGCCTCCAGCATCCGGTCCGTCGCATCGGTCCGCCGGTTCAACACCACATCTTCGGACAGGACCCTGAGTTCTTCGGGCAGGTCGTCATAGATCGCCAGTTGGCCGGCATTGACAATTCCCATATCCATACCCGCCTTGATGGCGTGATAGAGGAAGACCGAATGCATCGCCTCGCGAACCGGTTCGTTGCCGCGAAAAGAGAAGGACAGGTTCGACAAACCGCCCGACACATGGGCGTGGGGCAGGTTTTCCCTGATCCAGCGTGCCGCCTCAATGAAATCGACGCCGTAATTATTGTGCTCTTCGATGCCGGTTGCGACCGCAAAAATGTTCGGATCGAAAATAATGTCCTCGGGCGGGAAGCCGATCTGTTTCACCAGGATATCATAGCTTCTTTGTGCGATTTCCGTCTTGCGATGAAGCGTGTCCGCCTGTCCGTCCTCATCAAACGCCATCACCACGATGGCCGCACCATAGCGGCGGGCCAGCGTTGCCTGCTCGATGAAACTCTCTTCGCCCTCCTTGAGCGAAATCGAGTTTACGATGCCCTTGCCCTGAATGCATTTCAGGCCCGCCTCGATCACCGTCCATTTTGAACTGTCGATCATCACCGGGACGCGGGCGATGTCAGGTTCAGCCGCCACCAGATTGAGGAACGTGACCATGGCCGCTTCGGAGTCAAGCAGCCCTTCATCCATGTTGACGTCGATAATCTGAGCCCCGTTTTCCACCTGCTGGCGGGCAACTTCCAAAGCGGCGCTGTAGTCGTCCTTTTCAATCAGTTTGCGAAACCGTGCCGAGCCCGTCACATTGGTGCGTTCGCCGACATTCACAAAATTCGTCAGCTCGGTCAGCGTGAACGGTTCAAGTCCGGAGAGACGCATATGCCGGTCGACATCCGGGATCGTGCGCGGCGCTTTGTCCTTAACCGCCGCGGCGATCGCGCGAATATGGTCCGGTGTGGTGCCACAGCACCCGCCGACAATATTGACGAGGCCCGACGCGGCAAACTCCTCAAGCAGAGCGGCCATGAATTCCGGGCTTTCGTCATATTCGCCGAATTCGTTGGGCAGACCCGCATTCGGATAGGCACAGACCAGCGTACCGGCAATGCGGGAGAGCTCGTCGACATGCGCCCGCATTTCCTTGGCGCCCAGAGCACAGTTCAGTCCGATGGAAAGCGGATCGGCATGCCGCACCGAATTCCAGAACGCCTCCGGCGTCTGACCGGACAATGTCCGGCCGGACAGGTCGGTGATCGTTCCGGAGATCATCACCGGCAGCCGGACAGCCTTCTCGTCAAAGACTTCCTCAATGGCATACAAGGCGGCTTTGGCATTCAGCGTGTCGAAGATCGTTTCAACCAGAAGAAGATCGGCACCGCCATCGACAAGCCCCCTTGCGGCTTCGGCGTAGGTCGCACGCAAATCGTCAAATGTGACCGCCCGATAGCCGGGATTGTTGACATCGGGAGAAATCGACGCCGTCCGGTTTGTCGGCCCCAGGGCGCCGGCAACAAAACACTGACGGTCCGGATGCTCCTCCTCAACAATCCGGCAGGCCTGCTTCGCAAGCCGCGCGCCGTCGCGGTTCAACTCGTAAGCCAGATCTTCCATGCCGTAGTCGGCCTGGGCAATCGCGGTGGAGGAAAACGTGTTGGTCTCCAGGATGTCCGCGCCGGCTTTCAGATAGGCGACGTGAATATTACGGATGGCATCCGGTTGGGACAGGTTGAGAAGGTCGTTATTGCCCTTCACGTCCTGCGACCAGTCCTTGAACCGCGCGCCGCGATATCCGTCCTCGTCAAGACGCAGGTCCTGGATCATGGTCCCCATCGCACCATCCAGGATCAGAATGCGTTCCCTCGCGGCGTCACGGAGCCGCTTTTCGATGTCGCTTATCTTTGTCATGATATCCGGCCCTCAAGCCGCCGCTTTTTCGCCGTTGGTCGGGCGAATACCGAGTACGTGGCAGATTGCGTAAACAAGATCGGCCCGGTTCATTGTGTAGAAGTGAAAATCGCTGACGCCGCGATCGACCAGGTCGGTGACCTGCTCGCAGGCAACGGCGGATGCGACGAGCTTTCGGGTTTCCGCATCCTGTTCAAGGCCGGTGAAACGCCTGACCAGCCAGTCGGGAATGCTTGTGCCGCACTTGGCCGAAAACACCACCGTGCGTTCGAAACTCACAATCGGCAAAATCCCAGGTACGATCGGAATAGTGATGCCGGCCGCCCTGACCCGGTCAAGAAACGATTCAAACAGGTCGTTGTCGAAGAAATACTGCGTGATAGCGCGCGTGGCCCCGGCATCGATCTTGCGTTTCAGATTGTCGATTTCCGTTTGCCAGTCCGCACTCTCCGGATGCCGCTCCGGATAGGCTGAAACGGACACTTCAAAATCGCCGACATTTCTTATACCGGCGACAAGATCGGAGGCATAGGCATAGCCGCCCTCCTGCGGCCGGTAGATATGACCGAGGCCCTCAACCGGATCGCCGCGCAGGGCGACGATATGCCGAACGCCCATCCGCCAATAATCGCGGACAATTGCGTCCACTTCATCCCTCGTCGCATTAACGGCGGTCAGATGGGCCGCGGGGACAAGATCCGTCTCCTTCAGCAGCCTTTCGACCGTCCGATGCGTTCTTTCCCGTGTCGAGCCGCCGGCGCCATATGTGACGGACACAAAGGACGGCGAGAGCGGTTCAAGCCGCTTGACCGCCGACCAGAGGGCCCCTTCCATTTTGTCGGATTTTGGCGGAAAAAACTCAAACGAAACGGACATGTCCTCGCCACCCGAAAGTGTCCGGCTGCGGCCGGCAGAGGAATAGGACATTTCAGGCGACCTCCAGATTTACAGGTACAGGCGGGGTGTCGGTGATCATGCGCGGGTCCCGCCCAAGCCACAACGTCACGGTCAACTCGCCGCTGTCATTGTGCTCAGGTTCAAGATCCCGCACGTCAACCAGTTCAAGGCCGGCCGATTTCAGCCAGCCGGATATTTCCTCGTGCGGAAACCCAAGCCGCCGATGGGCAAAATCGTCCCGCAAAAACTCATGCGAATGCGGGGCAAAATCCACCACCAGCAATTGCCCGCCGGGACGAAGGGTGCGGGCTGCTTCCTGAAGCGCCCGGCCCGGATCGTCCAGGTAGTGCAGGACCTGATGAACCGTTACGATATCAAAGGAATCGGCAGCAACGGGCAAAGCATAGATGTCGCCCTGCCTGACCTGTGCCTGCCGGATGCCGGACTTGTCGAGATTGGCCCGCGCCACCGACAACATACTGGGGTTCGCATCAATCCCGAGCGCCCGGTCATACCGGTCCGCGAACAGCTCCAGAACACGCGCCGTCCCGGTCCCCAGATCGAGAAAATTCCTGACCGGCCGTTCGCCGAGGATTTCAAGCATGGCCATCTCCACGGCTTCCTCGGCAACATGAAGTGAACGCACGGCATCCCAGCTGCGCGCATTCTCAGCAAAATAAGACGCCGCCTTTTCCGCCTGCGCTTTCCTGATGCTCTCCCGTCGTGAACGGTCTCCGGCCAGGACCGGATCTTCCGCCGACAAATGCGCCAGGATGTCACGCGCCATATCCGCGGCCGCTCCCTCGGAAAGGCGGTAATACACCCAGGCCCCTTCGGGAAACCGCTGTATGAGACGCGCTTCGCTTAAAAGTTTCAGATGCCGGGAGATACGAGGCTGGCTCTGCCCGAGGATCGTTGTGATGTCCTTGACCGTCAGTTCCCCCTCGGCGAGCAGCGCAAGGAGCCGAACACGGGTACTTTCGCCCGCCGCTCTGAGGCTTGCCAGTAAATTATCGAGAGAAAGCAACGGTGTCTCAGCCATTTCGATACCTGATAGGTTGATATAAAGATATCTTTATACGTATATCTCAAAAAATCAAGTGACGATTGCTGATTTCGCGGGCCGATAATGCCACAATTGGCTTGACAGACCGTCTTCAACAGAAGATATTTAAATTATATGTTAATTAACAATAAGAGAAAATATGCCCTCTCCCGCACTGACTGACATGTTTTCAGCCCTTGGCGACCCGGTCCGGTTCGCAATTGTCGAGCGCCTTCTGAAAGAAGGAGAAGTCACCGCAGGAGACATTGCCGAACCCTTTCAGATTTCAAAACCGGCAATTTCCCGTCACATAGCCGTGCTGGAAAAAGCCGGCCTGATTGAGCGCAAGGTGGAAAAACAGTTTCGCGTCTGCCGCATCAAACCGCAGGCCCTGCGATCGCTGGATGAGTGGCTGGAGCAATACAGACGGTTCTGGGACAGTTCGTTTGCACGGCTGGAAAGACTGTTCGATCAGCAGGCCCAGGACACCTCTTCGCAGGAAGACAAGGATATAGAAGATGGCAGAAACTGACGTCGCCGAGGACAGAATCCTGCGGATGAGCCGCCAATTCAACGCAAGCCCCGAACAGGTATATGACGCCTGGACCCAACCTGAGATCCTTGCCCGATGGTGGGGGCCGGAAGGGTCGACCTGTCCGGAGGCGGACCTCGATCTGCGCGAAGGGGGACGGTGGCGGACCGTTATGGCACATGCCGATGGCCGGACAAACGAATGCAGCGGCCGATATCGGCTGCTCGACCGACCCAACCGGCTGGTGATGAGCTGGTCCTGGAAACAGGAAGACGGCAGCCAGGGTCATGAAACGGAAATCGACATCACGTTCGAAAAATCCGACACAGGGACGCTGATGACATTCGTCCAGAAAGTCTTCGCAGAGACAGAGCACCGGAACATGCATGAAATGGGATGGACATCGAGCTTCAAGTGTCTGGAGACCGTCCTTCCCTAGATTGAGGACTTTATGGGTCCATACCCTACGGCTTGCGGGTCAGCGGACAGCGTCGGCTCGAAGCCAGGCGCTACGGCGAAAATAATCAGATCGCCCGGCCTGCATCGATCAGAGAACTCACGGTTCGCGCCCAACAAAAAGCATTTTTGACGAACGCAGGCGGAGAAATTTCAGATAACCGGAGGTATCATCATGGAAACGCTGGAAATTATCGGATTCCCCCAAAGCTCTTACACATTTGCCGCCCGCATCGCGGCGCATGAAAAGGGCGTCGACTACACGCTTGTGCCGGCAGCCCCCCATTCGGAAGAGGTGATCGCCGTCAATCCGATCGGAAAGATCCCGGCCATGCGTCACGGCGACCTCAAATTGGGGGAATCGGAAGCAATCGTCCGCTATATCGATCGTATCGGCGGCGGCCCGTCCCTGTTTCCGACGGAGGCCGGTGCGGCGGCCAAATCCGATATGTGGATCTCTTACGTCAACACGGAAGTCGATCCGTGCTGTATCCGCCGCTACGTGTTGCAATATATTTTCCCCGCCGGACCCGATGGGGCGCCGGACCGGGAAAAGATCGACGCAGCCGTTGACGAAATGAAAGAAAAACACTTTCCGCGGCTCGAAGCGGCCCTCGCCTCCTCCGACTATCTTGGCGGCGACAGCCCAAGCTTTGCGGATTACAATATGGTGCCCATTCTTTTTTACACCAATCAAATGCCCGAAGGCGGTGAACTGATCAGGTCCTCACGAAACATTGCGGCCTATCTTGATCGGCTGATGTCACGCCAAAGCGTTCAGGATGCGATCCCGCCCAAGCCGGAATAGGTGTCATCGCTCTTTAAGGGCGTGTCGGGCCGCATAGGCGGGGCTATATCTTGTCCGCCGCCGCGGCCCCTTCGGCAGCCGCAGGATCAAGTGTCGGAACCACAGCGCCGGCAATGGCTTCCTTCGCCGCCGGAGAGAGTTCGCTCTCCTTGGTCTCAGCGTCGGCCAGCCTGACCTTGACCTCGCGATGAGCAAACTGGACACCTTCCCGCTCGAACAGTTCACGGATCTTCGCATAGACGGTTTTGCGCAGCACGAACTGGTCGCCCGGCTTGGTGGTATATTTCACCCTGAGGATCATCGCGGAGTCTTCCATCGCCAAAACGCCCTGGGATTTCAGCGGTTCAAGGAATTTCGGCCCCAGATCCGGATCCTCCAGCAATTGCTGCCCGAGCTTCTTGATCATCTTGCGCACCCGCTCGACATCCGTGTCGTAGGTCAGGCGGAAGGCGAGTTTCATAATGGCCCAGTCACGGGAATAGTTTTTGACAAACTGAATCTCACCGAAGGGCACGGTATTGAGCACACCCCTGTGATGGCGCAGTTGCATTGAGCGGATGGATATTTTTTCGACCGTGCCCTTGACTTCGCCGATGTCGATATATTCGCCCTTCCGAAACGCGTCGTCGACCAGAAAGAAGGCGCCGGAGAAAATATCCCGGATCAGCGTTTGGGCGCCAAACCCCACAGCCAGCCCGATGACACCGGCACCTGCAAAGAGCGGTGCGATGTCGACACCCAGTTCCGAAAGGATAATCATGCAGGCAATCGACAGGATCGTGATCAGCAGGAAATTGCGGAAAATGGGCAAGAGGGTTGCAAGGCGGCTTTCGCCTTTGCCGCCCATTTCGCTTTCTTCGGTTTCTCCGGTCTGCGGCGACTCTTCCTCGATTTTGCGATCGATGCCGATTTTCACCGCCTCGTAGGCCATATAGGCAAGAAAACTGATGATCGCGACATCCGCCAGCCCGCCGACGAAACTTCCCTCCTCAAAGATCGGCAGTCCCCAGGCCCAGAACAGATAAACAAATGCGAGAACAACGGTAATGATCAGAGCACCGTGATCCAGCAGTTCCCGATAGGGCGACCGCTGCTCTTCGGCGGAAAGCACATCGGCTTCGGCCTGGGCAAGATTGGCGCCTTCATCCGCTTCCTCGCCTTCCCGTGTTTCCATTGCGGTGATCGTTTCAGATCGTTGTTTCGCCGCATCCATCGTGTCCAGCCGCGGCAGAATGATCTTGTCGATCAATAAGATCAGCACGGCATAGAAAAAGACGGACAGTATGAGCGTCTGCATCGGCGCTATCACAAGGCCGACTGCAAACGGATGATCCAATACAAGGCGGATTGCGGTGACGGCCCAGGCGAAGACGAAATAAACGACGGCAATCACATGCCAGATATTCGCAACGATATTGCGCCAGCCCCCTGCGGCATTTTCATCGCTGCCGCTGCCCCGGATAAGATCGCCGATCGGCTTTCGGTAGAGCACGGCAATCGTGCTCAGCGCCAGCATGGAAAAGGTGGCCGCGCCGATCAGGGCAAGCTTGTGGGCATTCTGTTCAAGTCCGAACGCATCCATCCAGTTGCACACCGCGAACATGGCGGCGGAAACGGCAATTGAGATCATCAAAGCGCGGTAGAGACCGATCGCGGTTTCATCATCCAGCGCGATCATGCGGTGGGCGGGCGCGTCGGCAGCCAGAATATTCATGTAAACCAGCGCCAGAACACGCACCAGGACGACCGAAAAAAGCCCGATCAGTGCCGTTTGCCTTACGGCTGCATCGCCGCCATCGAGAATCAGGATCACCAATGCCGCGACAAGGGCAAAAATCGCGATTTCAACCAGCCTGAGGATTGTGCGGGCGACCAGATAACCGATCTTCTCCGTTCGGGTCGCGGGATTTGGATTATAAAGATAAAGAAAATGCTGCTGCCCCCATCGCCGGTAGACCCGATCGCTCAGCGAGCCTGCGACGCATGCGATGACGAGCACCACAAGGGCCCACGCAATCCATGAAAGCCCCTGCGCATCGCCGGCATTGTTCAATGTGTTATAGGCGCTCTCCGGAAAGTTCGCCGCATTCGTGAGCACATCCCGGAACCCCTGGCGGATCCGGTTGGCCATTTCGACGGAGTCTTCGGAAACCGCCGCTTCCGTATCGCCGGCGGGCGCAACAGAAGCCCGCTCCGCCGGGATGTTTTCATCCTGCTCATTTGGTTTCAGTAACAACAGAGGTCCACTCTGCGCACCGGCCGCAACGGGCATCAGCAAGACGAAGAACGCAAGCAGTGGACCGATTGGAAATACGGATCGGCGAAACGAATATATAAAACCGTTCATCTTGAAATACCTGCCCAGTGTCTGTTTTTTAACATGATACCCGGTTCTGAACGTCTTGCCAGTACTTTGATTGTGCTTGCTATTTTTGGCCAAGAGATCCGTTTTTCGATACAGGTCCGGATGCCATGAAAAGAAAAGGGCGGCACATGATATGTACCGCCCAGGTGGCATGGCTCAGAGAGGGTTGGCCAGCATCAGGAATTCACACGATTTTTCCACATATCGAACATCTTCTTCGACACATGCGGCTTCAACGACTGGAAGCGATTCAATGCCTTGGAGCGTGTTTCTTTGGTCAGGCGGTGACGCCACGGGCCGACAATCAGGATTGACTGAACGGTCATGAGCGACAGACCCATTGCCTTGGAAACAATGATGAACGGATCGGTGTCGGCGCGGACCAGCCAGTGCTTGGCCTCCTCAAGGCCCACATCGGCAAGGTACGCAAAGGAGGCAACAACCTCCGGGAAACGATCTTCCGCGGCAAACCGCTGCAGCGCCAACTCGTCAAGCTGACCGCTGCGGGCCATCGCGTAAATACGCCCCACAGCCGTCTCAAAGTCGTACCGTCCCAGCCAATAGTCGTTCGACAGTCTTTGGGCTGCGATCTGAGCCGCCTGCGGCAGCTTGCCCGCTTCCTTGATGGCACCCTGCTCGACGAGCCGCTGACGCACCGTTTCCGATGCCTCGGAAATCAGTTTTTTGATCAACTCGTCCGGCAGATCCTGACGCTGCCCCAGAGCAATCTGGAGATGATCGTCATTGGCGGCGGACTTCATGAGATCGGCCATACTTTTGCGGGAAAAGGTCGCCCCTTCGTTTCCGGCTACTTTTCGCTTGACCTGCGTCTCGCCCCTGTCGACCAGAACATCGGTCACGATCTCGGACAGGATTTCCCGCCCGGCAATGGCTTCCAGATGATCCTGTGTCTGCTTCTGGGCTATTTCCGCAAGATCGGCATCGCGCAATACGGTCGATTGCTCAAGCAATGGACGCGCGATATCGATTTCATCATTGGCCAATTTGCGGACGGTTTCTTCCGGCGCCCGTCTCAAGGGTGCCAATCGCTCAGCGATATAGACCCGCGCCTGACTCTCAACCAGATCGGCAAGACGCACAAGGACAGAATCATAAATGTCCATCTGCTCGCGAGAACAGGTCTCGGAGGTCAAGGAAAACAAAGTCGCCACATGGCGCGCCAGTTCATTTTTACGCTCAGCGGAGGGTTCATTCTCCAACGCGTTAAAATTAACAAGCTCAGTCGCAATCGCCTGGCTCATAGTGTCCTCGCAGAGATTTCACAAAACAACAAACCTCATACCTACAGTACAAAAATAAATAAAAACACCAATTCAGAATTTTTATTCGATTTATTATTTATATTACTTTTTGATTTTTTATATTTTATTTTTATAATACTTAAAATAAACTTTGAATAAAATTTTACATATCCGCTGAAACATGAGGTGACGATATCCTGAACGAGGCTTGAACATCGGCGTCAGGACTGAGACAAGGATCTGAAGATATTTTGAAAGAGGACCCCGCTGATGAATGAACGACGAGAGGGTGAACAAAAGCTGGCGACCGATCCCGCTACGCAGAAGGGCGATGACCACATCGTCTTTATCGGCAGGATCTCAACGCCCTGGAACACGAGGGCCGAGTGTCCTCGAAACGGCCGGCAAAGCGATGAAATCTGTCATATTGATGTGTTCGCGCCATATCGCGACGGTTTGACGTCTATCGAAACCTGTACGCATGTGTTCGTTCTTTACTGGATGCATCAGGCCCGACGTGATCTCATTGTCCAGGCCCCCTCTTTCAGCACCGAACTGCGCGGATGCTTTGCCATCAGAAGTCCTGTCCGGCCCAATCCGGTGAGCCTTTCGGCGGTGGAACTGATTTTGGTGGATCATGATGCGGGGCGTCTGAAAGTCAGGGGACTGGACTGTCTGAACGGAACGCCGCTGGTCGATATCAAGCCGTATTTCAGCCGAACCGACAGTTATGGTGATGCAAATGTTCGATGGGAGGCCGGCCACGGGGACCGGCCGACCGACATGTGAGTCCCGCTATTTCCAAAGGCGGCTTTTTTTTGGTGGTTTCCCGATCGCCGCGCGCTGAAACAGCTCTTGTGAAAAGATACGTTTGCTGTCCCGGCGATCAAACTCATCGTGCCTGCGGTTACACTTTTCGAAATGACGTTCCTGTAGACGCTGTAACTTCACGCCGAGCGCCTGGCATGTCCCGGCACGCAGGCGCAGAGCCTTCTGCTCGAACTCTGCCGCGCATTCAAGATAGATTTGCCGATGGGTCTCTTCATGGATCCGTGAAAATGCGCGTAAATCACGAAAGGCCAGTTTGTCTTTTGACGAAAGACGCCTTTCGCGAGCGGCATGGGGCAGAGTGATCTTGAACTTGATATCCTGCAGCATGGACCGCATTCGGCATTGATCGGCCGTGCGATCGGTTTTAATTTTCAGCTTGTACCGGGTGCTGATACTTGCGATTGCCGATCCAAAGTCGCCCCGCATCGGGCGACGCAGCATGTAGCTCACCAGCTCCGAGGCATTGTTGCCATAGACCTTATATTTGTGTTCAGTGGTTTTATGTCGGATTTCAGCCTGAGCGGGTATCGCTATAAACAGAAAAGCAGACGCAGACAGCGGCAGCGCCAAAAATTTTGCCGCCTTGCTTACTCGTCTCATTTGAAACAGGAGCACGAAGCGGGTTCTCCACTGTTGATCGCCATATCGGCCAGGAGTTCGGGCGTGGGAGCGTAACGCGCCTTGCACGGCGGGTCCACTTACAAATACTTGACCAGCGTGTTGGTTTCATCGCGCGCAGAAAAGCGGTAGTTCATTGCAATCAACAGATTGAAATAAATAATTTGTCCTGATCCTTGCCGACGAAGCGAAAGAATAAACGACCGGCTGATAATAAAATGACGAATCATAAGAACCGGAAAGTAAACAAGCGGCCGTGTAACTTTCTTTAACCATTTGGTACAATTTATCAGCTCTATATTTATATCATTTCTTATATTAGCATCTACAAATTTTGAAAAAAAAACTTTTTTACTTGAGCATTTTTATTTTTCAGTCATTATTACATAAGCAAATAAAAAACGATATTGCCGTGTTACAGAGCCCCATACCGCCTTCACTGAGAAGCAAACCACAGGTCTCAAAGGACCTCTTAGAGCTGGTCGAAGCGACCAGCCTGGGTGATATATCTCTAAATTCCGCGTTGGCGGAGATAAAAAAACGCTTTTCCCTCACCCATCTAGCCGCCGGCATTTTCAGACCGCCGGAAACACCCCGGCGCCTGCACGGGCAGACACATCGTTCGGCGATCAAATGCCACAATGCGATAAACTCGACCAAGCAATCACTTGCGACTGCCAACCTGACCGAACCGTCCACCCCTCTGGTGCTTTACGGAAGCGGCAATGTTGAGCGGCTGGCGGAGCAATATAACCATCATTATTACAAACATGATCCGTTTCGACCGCAAATGATCAGTTCTGCGCCCAATGCAGATGTGGAGCTGTATACGGTCGACCGTGTCACACGGCCCGAAGATTTCTATCAGGGCGAATATTATTGGGACTTCTTGCGAAAACGCGATTCTTACGAGGTCTGCCGGTTTGCCAAAGGCCACTCGCTGAACACCATTTTTGTGTTCATGTTCGAGCGCGACAAGAGCGCCTGCGGCTTCAGTGCCGACGAATATCAGGCGATCGAGTACCTTGCCCAGAATGTTGAAAGTGTTCTTGATACAGAAGGCCGCATCCGGGCAGTGAACACGACGATCGATACGCTGTTGAATTCGCTGGAGCGGCAACACAAGGCTGCCTTTGTCCTTAATACACGGGCGAAGATTATGGCTTGCAACGGCCAGGCGCAAACCATGCTGAATGATGCCGACACACTTGAGGTGTCCCGCGGTATTCTTCAGGTCCGCAATGACAAGGCAGGGCGACGGCTGCACAACGCACTGATGCATTGCCACAGCCCGAACGATCTTGCCAAATCACCGATAGAATTTGCGATTCATTCGAATCAGGGGCGGCCCCTGCATTTCGAAATAGCCCCTTTTGCGGATCGCAACGGGTCTTGGTCCGGTTTCACTGATCCGCTGGTTCTGGTGACAGTCACCGACCTCCGCGCCGACCTTTCCAGCAAGACAAAACGCCTGGGCGAGCTTTTTGATCTGACGGGGCGTGAGCTGGCTGTCGCGGGGATCCTCGCCGCTTCCGCCGACGAACAGGTTGCATCCGCAACGCTTGATATCAGTATCAACACGCTGCGCACTCACAGGAAAAAGATTTATTCCAAGCTCAACCTGACCAATCGCGCAGAGCTTGCCGCACTGATCGCCCGGCTTCCATAAGCCTGTCATTTGCGCCGTGGCGAACCTTTGCGCAATGAACCCGTTACTGTTCCCCAGATTAGGGTCATACGTTTCTTTTGATGGCCGTAAGGTTGCGGTTGCAAGTTTCAGGCGACCGCGATTACGCTCAACCTCTCATCCTGAGCGTGACATCGGTGTTTTGTCCCATGGTATCCGGCATTCAGTTTTCCAAAGAAGAAAAACGGCTTGTTGCCGAAAAACTGCAACAGTACTTTTCTGAAGAGCTCAATCAGGAACTGACCCGTTTTGAGGCTGAGTTTTTGATTGATTTCATCTCTGAAGAACTGGGGCCGTTGTTCTACAATCGCGGCCTGTTCGACGCTCAAACTCTCCTGAACAGCAAAATGGATCTGATCCAGGACGCAATTTATGAACTTGAGAAGCCGATCAAGGGCGTTCGCTAAACCACACACACTGTTGTTCCGGCATCAAATACCCAAGATTGAGGTGGTGATCATAAAGTACATCAGCAGCCCCGTTGTATCGACAAGCGTGGTGAGGGCGGGACCTGCCATAATCGCGGGATCCTGACGGACCGACAGGGCAAACAGGGGGAGGACCGCGCCGATCAGAGCGGACATGATTACCTGCACAGCAATCGCCACACCGATGGCGAACGCGATCATTTCCAACGTCAGTCCGGCGGGAACATCTGCGCTGTTCGAAATAAAGGCCACCTTGATCAGCGCGAAGGCGAACAACATGGCCGCAAGCATCAAAGATACGCGCAACTCGCGCCACAAGACCTCGGTCCCGCTCCTGAGCGTGACACCTCCCGTCGCGATCGAGCGAATCAGAAGGCCCGATGTCTGGGTTCCGACATTGCCTCCCGTATCGGCAACCATCGGCATATAGAGCGCCAGTATGACCAGCGCATCCAGCGCATCTTCATAAACATGCACAATGTAACCGGCCAAAAGCCCGACAATGGCCAGGCTCAGTATCCACGGTGCCCGCCGTTTGAAATCCTGCCAGATCGGCACATCAAGATACTCGCGATCGGATTGGCCGGTAACAGCGGAAAACCGCTCCATATCTTCGGAGACTTCCGCTTCCAGCTGGCGAAACGCGTCGTCATGGGAAATAATCCCTATCAACCGGTCCTGTTCATCGACGACCGGCAGGGCGGAGTGACCGCTGAGGGACACGAGACGCGCCGCCTCTTCGACCGGCTGATCAACTGTGATCCGTTCAATGTTGCCGGTCATAATCCCGCTGACGCGCTGTCCTTTGTCGGCACGCAACAGATCGCGCAGACTTACGCTGCCGAGCAGACGATGGTCCCGGTCAATGACGTAGGCGACATAGATCGTTTCCGCTTCGCTTTCGGCAGCAAGCTGGCGAACGGCATCCCCGCACGTCGTTTCCGGTTCAAGGTCGGCATAACGGGAATTCATGAGGCCCCCGGCAACCTCTTCGGAATAGGTGCTCAGGCACGAGATCTCCTCCCGCCGATCCTGTGCGATCCGGGCATTGATCAGGCCTCGCCGTTTGGCGGGCAGTTTTCTCAGTATCCGTGTGGCGTCATCCGGCTGCAAGCGGTTGACAAGATCGACGACGTCGCCGTCATCCAGCTGCGCCAGCGTCCGTCTTCCCAATCGAGTGTGCGTATCCATAATGTCCCCGCGCCGAATAAAAGCCACACTCTCACCGTCAACAACCGTTCGGTAAATGCAACAACTTTCAGGGTTTCGGTTTTAGAGAAATCGACGCGATGCAGTAACAATTCCGCATGTCGCTTACGCGACACGCTGAATTCCGGTCCGTTCGACAATTTTGTAAACACAACGCCGGGCACCGGCAATTCGGTGTTCGAGGCGGGTAATGGCATAGTCAGAACCCAAAATGTCCTGAAATATCTCCAATTCAGACCGGCAAAATCCCTGGCAAGCTACCGCGGCCGCACAGATCGAACAGTGATTTTCAATCAGCAGCCAACTGCCATCCGCCTCCCTTGAGCACGCGGCCATATATCCTTCCCGGTTTCTGAGATCGACCAGCACGCCGAGTTTGCCTTCGAGCGAGAGTTTTGCGTCAACCGCCTCCCGATAGTGCAAAAGCGTCTGCTCCTTGCGGTGTTCCACAAGCCGGTCCAGTCCCTCAGCACCGTAAAGCGCACGAATGCTGTGGATCATTTCAAGCAGCAGTCCGGAGGAGTTATCGGGAAAACGGCTGTGTCCCTTTTCGCTCAGAGACCAGAAACGCCGGGGGCGACCGCGGCCGGACCGGACATCTTCAAATTCCAGAAGACCGTCAGCGTACAGTTGATCCAGATGCTGGCGGATGGCGACCGGCGTCACTCCCAGATGCTGCGCCAGGTCCGCAGCTTTCTGCGGTCCTCGTCCCTTCAATCCCGTGAGAATACGACTCTTTGTCCGATCATCCATAGCCCTGATTATAGCAGGTTCGCATTTTTTTAGAAAGATTTCTCTTGCTAAAAAATCGATTCCAAAGTTAATTTAGAAATATATTTCTTTCTTTATTGGCAGGAGAGGATCATGCCCCATCCGTCAAACCGAATTGACAGCCCACCTGTTCGCTATGTTCAATCTTTGATCCCTCTCATGCGCAGCGTGGTATCGCTTGTCAGACAGAAAATGCGCCAAAGACGCCGGCGCATTGCCGTTCAGCATCTTGATGAGCATCTGTTGAAAGATGCGGGGCTTGACCCCGAGGACGTCGGCGGTCCAACCGGAAGAATTCAGCCGCCGCCTGTGCCGTGGCATTTTTGACCGCAAACGCGGCGGCATCGCTTTGCGACACTCAACTTTTTGTAACTTCGTTTTATTATGGCGATGAACCAGTTCGAAGGAAACTTTGTGCGGGGCGTAGCTGCCATATGGCACTCAAGAACTTCAAACGTGCCGACTATCAGAAGGCATTGAGACGAACGGTCCCGCTTGTTCCGATGATTGCTGCTGAGGCCATTCTCAATCACGCGCAGGCCCGCCACTTGAGAAACCTGCCGCCTGCCGTCGCCATCTGGCAGTCGGTCGTCAGCCATATCCGCCATGCCGAAACCGACTATGACGCGCTGCTGCAGGAAGGATATGACCGGGACGCCGCCCGCTTTTTCGTTCTGGACGATATCAACGAAACGCTTGCCCGATGGGGCGCAACGCGTTTTCTTGATGCCGGAGACGAGGAAACTCCCGGTTAGGCGGATTGCGGGCCAACAGCCACACGTTTGTGATCGAAAACTGTTGCCCAACCGGCGCTCTCCGTCAAACCCTTAAGGCAGTCCTCGATCTTTCTGCCGAAGTAAAGCAAACTGACGAGATCGGCCGCGATTTCAAGGTCTTCTTCGGTATCGGTCCGCAGGCTCTTACTCCAGCGGACCAATTCGCCGGAAAGGTCCGGCAACGCCGTGCCGGCGAGCGAAGCATCGATCATTTGCATTAAGGTTCTCATCAAGTCATCCGCCATACGCCGTTGTTCGATGGTGAGCGATGCTTTTTGAGCGACCGAACGCGCTTGAACAAAAGCACTGACATAAAGCACAAGCACCTTGACTTGCGTTGCAAATTCCTGCCCGCGAAAACTCTCTGAGACAAATGTCAGACGTTCGTTCTGCAAGAGCCGCAAGGATTGCGCAAAGGCTGCTGTGTCCGCATGCAGTTTGCGCAGTGTCTCAATGGCGGCAATTCCGGACGGGCCGCCCGGGTCAAGGATCGCGCGAGTGTCTTCAAGCAGCGATATGAGACCGGTCTTGACTTTATCGTCCGTTTTGATCGGAAACACGAGCCAGGCGGTTACGAAGGCAACGCCCGCACCGATGAATGTTTCGTAGATACGCGCTGCCATTCCCGCGGTCGTCACACCGTTGAAAAGATGCAGGGCGGTGACGACGGAAAAGCCGATTAGTCCGGCCGCAATCAGATAATTTCGTTCAATCGCAACGAAAATCCAGGCCAGACAAATCAGGATGAGCCCGTACTGCACGAAGGGGGCGCCATCAATTGCCAACTGCAGAAGCAATGCCACCGAAACACCCAGTGCGGTTCCCACGGCACGATCGAATATTCTCTTCCTCGTTTGCCCCAGGCTGCCCGACAACACAATCATCACCGTCAGTGTCGCCCAGTAGGCATGATTGAGATGAAACATCCACCCCAGTGCTGTGGTGATGCTGGCCGCGACAAGCCCCTGAACCGACAATTTCCAATAAGGAAACGATGCCGGCGCACTGTGACGGCCTGACCCGGTCGGCTGCGCCATCTGGGAGCCACTGTCCGGCGTTCCAGGCGGTCGCAACAACAAAGCAAGGCGACGAAGCGAAAACAGGAGCCGCAAAAGACCGAGACGATCCGGTGGCGACAGATTGTCCGACTTGAATAAGCCGGAGCGAACCCGATCAACAGACCGGGAGAGATCGTCGATATCGGAAACGAACACACCTTTTTCCGCCGCTTCCTGAAGCACCGCGACAATGTGCAGAAAGTGGACTTCACTCTGCAATTCGTGCAGGCGCTCATCGGGCAGACTGCCGATAACCTCAGCGGCAACACTCAAGGCGAGAATCTGCCTGAATGTCCGATTGAGGGCATCGTCAAAGATCTGTTCCTTGTCAGGATGTTCGTGCCTGGCCGCCTCGGTTGCCAGTACCAGTTCGTCTCGGGTGAAGCGCAGGTCTCCGATCAAAGCCTTCATCCGGCCGGCATCGTCCCCACCCCTCAGTTCACCGAGCGCTTCGGCCAACTGCCGCCGGTACCGATTTTGTAAACTGTCGTAAGCCATGATGGCGGAGGGGCGCCAGAGAACACATCGCGCAAAAACAGCGGAAGCCGTACCGATAAGTCCGGCAACCGGCAGCCAGAAAGCAAATTGTGTGTCCGGTGCGACAACAGCGATCAACAACCAGGTCAAAGCAACAAACAATCCGGCCCTTTCACTCCACGGACCGAAACGCCGCATGAAAAATGTGAGCGCAATAATCAGGACCCAAAGACCCTGAAACGGCAGGGCATCGAATTTCGTATTCACACCGCTCGCCACAATCGCCAGCAGAAACAGTCCCTGGGCGACGGCCCCCAGTACAAGGATCGAGAAAAACTCCTCCCTGCGCGATGCCGGCAGCGTGAAAAGCAGGGAATAACCTGCCACGCCGCCCGCAAATATCACCAGGTTGGGCACATGGAGGACACTGAAAGTGACATGCACGCCGTAGCTGATGGAACCGGCCAGAGTGAGCGCCACGGCGATCAAAACGCCTCGTGCCAATCGGATACCGCCCGGGTCCAATGCCGACAGAAAGCTGAGCAGGGTGCTGGGAGAATGGCGTCTGGCGGTCACAAGAAGGTCCTGAGTTCCCTGAGCATGAGATCCTTTCGATCTGTTAACGCAAGCTGTGAACTCCCGCAGGAAAAAATGGTGGGCCGCCGGCCCGCCAACAGATCAAGACATACTGCCAAACAGGTTTTTGAGCGTATCCCGCGAAGGTTGAATCACCTTCGCAACAAGGATACGCGTCGAAACAAAGAGTTGCGGTATTTCACGCGACCCGATGATCGCGTGAATTGCGCTAGCGGGTCAGGGGCTTGTATTTGATCCGATGCGGATTGGCCGCCTCAGGACCGAGCCGCCGGATCTTATCCTGCTCGTAGTCCTCAAAGTTGCCTTCAAACCATTCGACATGGCTGTTGCCTTCAAAAGCGAGGATGTGTGTCGCCAACCGATCCAGGAACATCCGGTCGTGCGAGATGACCACACAGCAGCCGGCATAATCCTCAAGGGCATCCTCAAGAGCGCCGAGTGTCTCGGTGTCCAGGTCGTTGGTCGGTTCGTCAAGCAGCAGCACATTGGCACCGGACTTGAGAATTTTCGCCAGATGCACCCGGTTACGCTGACCGCCGGACAGCGAGCCCACTTTCTGCTGCTGATCGCCGCCTTTGAAGTTGAACGATGAACAATAGGCGCGGGAGTTGATCTCCTTCTTGCCCAGATAAATCACCTCATTGCCTTCCGAGATCTCCTCCCAGACGGTTTTATTCGCATCCAGCGCATCGCGAGACTGGTCGACATAGCCAAGCTGCACCGTTTCACCGATGTCAATGGCACCATTATCGGGCGTTTCCTGTCCGGTCAGCATCCGGAACAAGGTCGACTTACCGGCACCGTTGGGTCCGATCACACCGACAATGCCGCCCGGGGGCAGTTTGAATGTCAGATCCTCTATCAGGAGCCGGTCGTCATACCCTTTCGACAGGTCGCTGATCTCGATGACATTGTTGCCAAGCCGCGGCCCGGGCGGAATAACGATCTGTGCGGCGCCCGGCGCGCGGGCTTCGTTGCGCTTGAGCAATTCGTCATAGGCCTTGATACGGGCCTTGGACTTGGTCTGGCGTGCCTTGGGCGACATGCCCATCCATTCGCGTTCCCGTTGCAGCGCCCGCTGCCGGGCCGCTTCCTCGCGCCCCTCCTGCTCAAGACGCTTCGCCTTGGCTTCAAGATAGGCGGAATAATTGCCCTCGTAGGGAATGCCGCTGCCCCGGTCGAGCTCAAGGATCCATCCGGTGACATTGTCCAGAAAATACCGGTCGTGGGTGATGATCAGAACGGCGCCCTTGAACTCCCTCAGCGCACGTTCAAGCCAGGCAACGGTTTCCGCATCAAGGTGGTTGGTCGGTTCGTCCAGCAGAAGCAGATCCGGCTCCGACAACAACAGCTTGCACAGCGCAACCCGGCGCTTTTCACCGCCGGAAAGATGGTCAACCGGCGAGTCGCCGGAAGGACAGCCCAGCGCGTCCATCGCCATCTCGACCTGGGACTCCAGATCCCAAAGGTTCTGGCTGTCGATGATATCCTGGAGTTTTGCGCCCTCTTCCGCCGTCTCATCGGAATAGTTCATCATCAGTTCGTTGTAACGCTCGACAATGGCCGCTTTCTCGGCAACGCCCTCCATCACATTGCCCATCACATCCTTTTCAGGATTGAGCTGCGGTTCCTGAGGCAGATAGCCGACCTTGGCACCGTCCGCCGCCCAGGCCTCGCCGGTAAACTCGCTGTCCAGTCCGGCCATGATGCGCAGAAGCGTCGATTTACCGGCGCCGTTCGGCCCCAGAATGCCGATTTTCGCATCGGGGTAAAATGACAGATGGATGTTGTCGAGGACCTTCTTGCCCCCGCTGTAGGTCTTGGACAGACCATGCATATGATAGATGAATTGCCGCGCCATTGGGCCTTGCGACTCCGTAATTGAAAAGGGAAAACTGGCGGCCAGTCATAGTGCAAGCGACACGCGGGGGCAATAGAGCAAAACGCCGTTGTGAGAGCCGTGGCGCAGGCGTGCTGCGAGCAGATTGACGGGTCGGCCTGACCGCTCCCGCCGGACCTTGGGATCAACCGGCCTCGCGCACCACCAGAGCGTTCTGAACCGGCGCCGGTGAGACAACATCTAACTTCGGATCAAGCGCGTAAGCCGCCTGAGTCGACGATCCGCCATCCAATGCAATCGCCGCTTCACATCCGAAAAAACCATCCTCACCGGGCTTTTTCATCAGTACCGCCAGTTCGTAAAGGCTGAGGCCCCGTCCCGAGACCGCGATGATGAGCACATGTCCGTCCGGCAGAAGACAGACGGCAGTGCGGTTTTTCAGGATCTTGCGGTTGCTGCGCATCGCCCAGACGCCGCCCGGTTCAATCATCACCGGCTTGGACTGAACCGCATTTTCAAGCGCGTCCCGTACCGCTTTGGCTGGAAGCGGCACATCGATCGACATTTTACCGGACGAAAAACTCAGCAATCCGCCCGTTCCGGCATCCCAGGGCACCGAACGAGATCTTCCGTCGATCTTGAGGAAACCAACCGGATAAATCGACCCGTCCTGCCGGCGCGCAAAGTAACCGGCATTGACGGCCAGCAACCCATGAGCATGATCAAGAAACCAGGCCGCATGCCGCCCTTTGCTGTGATCGGTCTCCACCAGTTGAAACTCAAAACGCGACGGATCAACTTTCCAGGCCGTGATTGTGTTGCTGCTGGCCGCATCGTGGGCGGATAAGACCGAAAAACCGGGTCTGACATCGCGCAGGTGCACGGTGCGCAACGCATCCGCCATTGTTGTGGACCGCTCGGGAACGCCCTCTTCCTGTGCCCTCGCATCGTGGGATCTCATCGGCAGGAACGGCAAAGCAAGCAACAGGCAAACGAGCAAAGCAATGCCTGCCGTTCGCCTTACGCTCCGCCCCTTACCGAAACCATACACCTGTTCGCTCCCGGACTTCAGAATCACCAAGCCATACCGCTATTGTGCCCGCCAACAGCTGCCGCTGGACATCAGGCCTAGCAAACAGAAGCGAATTTGTCCTCAGATATTTCGGGCCTTTGCGGCAGTGGCTGTCCGATCAATCGCCGATGCATTCGACAAACAGATCCTTCGCGGCATCCAAAGTCAGCTCTACCGGGTTGCCGCCTGCCGTGGGGTCTTCAATCGCCATCGCCGCCAGCGCGTCAATCCGGTCTCCGGCAACACCGAGTTGAGACAGTTTATCGGGCACACCAAGGTCTGCACGCAGTTCAAGAACATAGCTCAGAAACCCGTCAAAACCGCCGGACAATCCCAGATAGGCGGCCAGTGCGGCAATACGGTCTTCTATAGCGGGCCGGTTGAAGCGCAACACAGCGGGCATAACGACCGCATTCGTCATGCCATGATGGGTGTTGTAGACCGCCCCAACCGGATGGGAGAGCGCATGAATGGCCCCGAGCCCCTTCTGAAAAGCCGTTGCGCCCATGGCGGCAGCGCTCATCATGTGCGCCCGGGCCTCGAGATCTTGCGGATCGTTTGCGACGCGCGGCAAATTCTCTTTCACCAGGCGCATGCCTTCCAGCGCAATTCCCTGACTCATCGGATGGTAGAACGGCGAGGAATACGCCTCAAGACAGTGAGCAAAAGCATCCATGCCCGTGCCAACCGTAATGACCTTTGGCATCCCCACGGTCAGTTCAGGATCGCAGATAACAACGCTCGGCATCATCCTGGGATGAAAAATGACTTTTTTGACATGGGTTTCAGAATTGGTCAGAACCCCGGCCCGCCCCACTTCCGAGCCCGTCCCCGCCGTGGTTGGAACCGCCACATTGGGATAAATCGCAGGGGCGTCTGCCCGCGTCCACCAGTCTCCGACATCCTCAAAATCCCAAACCGGACGCTGCTGACCCGCCATAAAGGCCACCAATTTGCCAAGGTCCAGTCCGGATCCGCCTCCGAAAGCGATTACGCCGTCGTGGCCTCCGGCTCGGAAGGCCTCAATCCCGGCCGCCAGATTCTTTTCGTTCGGGTTGGGGTCAACTTCTGCAAACAGCGCTCTGCCAAGTCCGGCCGCTTCAAGCAGATCAAGTGCCGCCTGTGTAATGGGAAGTGATGCCAGCCCTTTGTCGGTTACAAGCAACGGGCGACTGATACCGGCCGCTTCGCAGGCTGCACCCAGTTCAGAAACCCGTCCGGCCCCAAATCGAATGGCCGTGGGATAGCTCCAGTTAGCGGTAAGTGTCATGCGATCATGCTCTTTTGAGATGGAAAGACTTGGGCCGCGTCAGATTGTGATACCCAATGACCGAAAGCGCGCCCCCCTTCCCGGTGTTTTTGCATCCGGTCCAGCAGAGAGCCGGGTCGAGATAATCGGCGCGGTTCATGAACACCGTGCCCGTTTCGATCTGCCTCCCGATGGACGCAGCACGCGCCGGGTCTTCCGTCCATAAAGACGCTGTCAGGCCATAGGGGCTGTCATTCATCAAGGCGATGGCTTCCTGATCGTCCCTGACTTTCATGATACCGACAACGGGACCGAAACTCTCTTCCTGCATCACCCGCATGTGATGCCGGACATCGACCAGAATTTGCGGCATCAGATATGCGCCGCCATCGTCCTGCGGGAACAGGGAGCCATCGATAAGCGGCTTCGCACCGGCAGCAATCGCCTCATTCGTCTGCTGCCGAACCTCATCGGCAAACCGTCGATGCGCCATCGGGCCCAGCGTGGTATCGGGATCCAGCGGATTACCCAGCCTATAACCTGAAACCAGTGCGACCGACTTTTCAACGAAGTCGTCAAACAGGGATTCGGCGACATAGATGCGTTCGATACCGCAACAGCATTGGCCGGAATTGAACATCGCCGCGTCCATCAGCGTGTCAACAGCGGCATCCAGATTCGCATCCTCCGTCACATACCCCGGGTCCTTGCCGCCCAGTTCCAGCCCAACCCCGGTAAAGGTTCCCGCAGCGGCCCGTTCAATCGCCTGCCCGCCCGCGACGGAGCCGGTGAAGTTGACAAACCCGAAAAGCTTCCTTCCGATCAGACCCGCCGTTGTGTCGTGATCAAGAAACAAAGTCTGAAAGACATCTTCGGGAACACCCGCCTCAACGAAGGCCCGCACCATGCGCTCGCCCGCCAGAAGCGTCTGGCTTGCATGTTTTAACAGCACCGCATTTCCGGCAATCAGGGCCGGCGCGACCGTGTTTATGGCTGTCAGATAGGGATAGTTCCAGGGAGCGATAACCAGAACGAGGCCATGGGGCTCGCGTTCAATGCGGCGTTCAAACGCCTCGCTCTGTTCGATGACGATCGGTGCGAGAGCCTCCCGGGCAATGTCGGCCATATAGGCCGTGCGCTCCTCAACGCCACCGAACTCGCCCCCGTACCGGATCGGGCGGCCCATCATATGCGCCAACTCAGGAACGATCTCCTCACTCATGGTTCCCAGGCGTGCGACGCCGGCTTTGACCCGTGCTATCCTTTCGGCAAGCGATGTCCGCGCCCACTCCTTCTGAGCACTGCGGGCCGAAGCAACCGCAGCCAGCGCCTGCACCTCCGTCAGCGCGGGACGTTCGGCAAAAACATCACCGGTAACCGGCGAAACGCAGCGGATCATTTTCGAATTTTCAGACATTGCAAATCACGCTCTTTCAAACCCGCGTGCCACTTCCCAGTCGGTGACACGCCGGTCATATTCAGCCTGCTCCCATTTTGCGGCGTGCACATAGTGATCGATGACATCGTCGCCAAACGCGGTTCTCAGCATTTTGGAGTTATCCAGGGTGTCCGTCGCTCCGCGCAGCGTCCCGGGAATTTCGCGCCCATCGCTCTCTTTATAGGCATCCCCGACATAGGCGTCTTCCAATTGCTTCTTCTGTTCGATGCCGTCGATCCCCGCCGCGATCAGCGCAGCCATTGCCAGATAGGGATTGAGATCGGCTCCGCCGACCCGGCACTCGACTCTTACAGCCTCGGTATCGGCACCGCAGATCCGATAACCGGCCGTTCGGTTATCCATGCTCCAGACGGCTTTGGTCGGCGCGAACGTTCCTGCCTGGAAGCGTTTATAGGAATTGATGTTCGGAGCCAGGAAGAAGGTGATCGCACCTGCGTGGTTGAGCAGGCCGGCAAGATAATGCCGCATCAGCTCCGACATCCCGTGCCCGGCATCCTTGTCATAGAAAAGCGGTTCGCCATCCAGGGACCAGAGCGACTGGTGGATGTGAGAGGAATTGCCTGCAGCATCGTAGTTCCATTTCGCCATGAAACTGATGGCGCGTCCCTTTTGCCAGGCGATTTCCTTGCAGGCATTTTTGATAATCGCATGCCGGTCGGCCATGGTCAGCGCCTCGGCATAGCGAACGTTGATCTCTTCCTGACCGGCAAACGCTTCACCCTTGGTGTTCTCAACCGGAACGTCCGCGCCCTGCAGCCCCGTACGGATGGCCCGCATCACATCCTCTTCCTTGGTTGTCTGGAAGATGTGATAATCTTCGTTATAGGCGCTGATCGGGGTCATGGACCGATAGCCCGCTTCCTGCGCCTCTTCAAAACTCTCCTTGAACAGAAAAAACTCAAGTTCGCTCGCCATGAACGGTTTCATGCCCATCTGCTCAAGGCGGCTGACCTGTTTCTTGAGGATGGTGCGCGGGGCGTGGGGCACTTCGGCATGGGTATGGTGGTCAAGGACATCGCAAAGAACAAGTGCGGTGCCCTCCAGCCAGGGTGTCCGGCGAAGCGTGGAAAGATCCGGCTTCATCGTATAATCGCCATAGCCGGCTTCCCAACTCGTCGCCTTGTAACCGGGCACGGTTTCCATCTCCATGTCGGTGGCAAGAAGATAGTTGCAGCTGTGGGTTTCCTTGTGGGCACTATCGAGAAAATACTCGGCCTGAAACCGCTTTCCCATCAGGCGGCCCTGCATGTCGACCTGGGCTGCGATGACAGTATCGATCTCGCCTGCGGCCACGGCCTGTTTCAGTTCATCCAATGTCAATTTGCCCGCCATGAAACCCACCACTCAGTTGGAATTTTTTGCGCATCCGTGCGCCTATCCCGGAATAGAACCCGCCGGCCCGAAACAGCAGCTGCTGAGAGGCCGGCGGGCGTTTTGTGTGTGCCGCTTTCAGTCTTAGGACGGCACGCTTTGTCGGTCAGCTGTACCGGTACGGACGACCGGCTTTTTCCATAACAGCGTTATACTCTTTCAGGATCGCAACCACCCTGGCGCTGCGTTCGCTTTCGGCAGCGATTTCATCCCAGAATTTCAACGCTTCGGCTTCGACGGTTGCCCATTCCTCGTCGGGAATGGACGTCAGTTCCATCTTGGTGCCGCCTGTCCGCAGTTTTGCTTCCCCGCCCCAATACCAGTGCTGACGGTAATAGTGCGACGAATCCATGCAGAGTTTGAACAGTTCCTGCAGATGTGGCGGCAGTTCATCCCAGCGCTCGGAGTTGGCGAAATAGGACCCGCACCAGGCACCGGAGATGTTGTTGGTCAGGAAGTAGTTGGTCACATCGGCCCAACCGACGGTGTAGTCTTCAGTGATCCCGGACCAGGCAATGCCGTCAAGTTCACCGGTCTGAACGGCAACCTCAATGTCCTCCCAGGGAAGCGTTACCGGTACAACACCGAAGCGCGAGAGGAAGCGGCCGGCTGTCGGGAATGTGAATACGCGTTTGCCTTTCAGATCCCCAAGGCTCCGGATCGGATCCTTGGTGGCAAAATGGCACGGATCCCAGGCCCCGGCGGACAGCCATGTCACGCCCTCCACTTCACCATAGGCTTCTTCCCAGATTTCACGCAGGCCGTATTCATTGAACAGAACCGGGACATCCAGACTGTAGCGCGTGCCGAACGGGAAATATCCGCCGAAGACGGATATATCGACGGGCGCGGCGATCGAGTCATCATCGCTTTGCACCGCATCGATCGTGCCCCGCTGCATCGCCCGGAACAGCTCCCCGGTCGGCACGAGCTGGTCGGCGAAATAGAGTTCAATTTCCATCTCGCCGTTGGCAACCTTGTTGAAAGAGTCGATGGACGGCTTGATCACATGTTCGGCCAGCGCCGGACCGGCATAGGTCTGAAGACGCCACTTGATCGGACTCTGACCATGCACTGCCGGTGCTGCAAGCGTCGTGGCTCCTGCCGCGGCGGCGGTTGCCATTCCGGCGTTTTTGATAAACTCGCGTCTGTTTTTCATGCTCTTCATTCCCTGGTTGGTGATTTATCGCGGCATCCCTTCGGCCTTGTTGTCATTTTCTTGGCTGAAGGGAAAATTTAATTTTTGTCATGTTTTGCAGAAACTCCTCCAGTTCCGTTGGTGTTTGTCATTCAAATGCCCAACCGTCCTCACTTGCCGTAGACGGTGTTGGGCAACCACATGGCGATGTCCGGGAAAGCCATGACAAGGGCAAGGCCGAAAACCATGACGGCAACGAACGGGACAATTGACCGGTAGATATCGCCCAGGGTGATTTCCGGCGGCGCCATCGCCCGCATCAGAAACAGGTTGTAGCCAAAGGGCGGGGTCATATAGGCGATCTGACACGTAATCGTATAAAGAACGCCATACCAGATCAGATCGAAGCCAAGCGCACCGACAAGCGGCACATAAAGCGGCGCCACAATGACGAGCATTGCCGTGTCATCCAGGAACATGCCCATGAGCAGATAGGAAATCTGCATCATGATCAGGATTTCCCACGGGCTGAGGCCCAGCCGGTCGATGAAGAAACCTTCTATCGCCTTCACGGCACCCAGGCCGTCAAACACGGCACCGAAACAGAGGGCCGCGAGAATAATCCACATGAACATGCAGCTCACGCCGAGTGTATTCCGGACCGTTGTGTGCAGTATTTTGAAGGTCAGGCGCCGTTTGACGAGGGCCGCAACCGTCGCTGACAGTGCGCCGACCGCGGAACTTTCCACAAGACTGGTATAGCCCATGATGAACAGGCCGGTCATGAAGAAGAAGATCAGCAGCGGCAGAATGCCGGCACTCAAAAGGCGTATCTTCTCACCCCAGGTGATTTTCTCGCGCTCTTCCTTTTCAAGCGGCGGTCCGAGCTGCGGCTGCAGGCGGCAGCGGATGACGATGTAAACAATGAACAGCGTGGCCATCAAAAGGCCGGGCAACACGCCGGCGAGCCAGAGCTGGCTCACCGGCTGGCGGGCAATCATGCCGTAAAGAACCAGGACCACGCTCGGCGGCACGAGGATGCCCAGCGAACTGCCGGCCTGAATAACGCCGGTGACCATGATCTTGTCGTATCCCCGCCGCAACAATTCCGGCAGGGCGATGCTCGCGCCGATGGCCATCCCCGCAACACTGAGGCCGTTCATCGCGGAAATAATCACCATCAGTCCGATGGTACCGATGGCGAGCCCGCCATGCAGCGGCCCCATCCAGACGTGGAACATTTTATAAAGATCGTCCGCGATCCCCGATTCAGACAGCATGTAGCCCATGAAAATGAACAGGGGCAGCGTCAGAAGCGGATACCATTTCATCAGTTTCATTGCAGCGCTGAAGGCCATCTCCGAGCCGCCGTCGCCCCACAGCAGCAGCGCCGAGAAAGAGGCGACAAAGCCGATAGCACCGAACACCCGCTGGCCGGTCAGGAGCATGAGCATCATGCTCGAGAACATCAGGAAGGCGATCAGTTCGTAACTCATCAGAGTTCTTCCCCGCGCATCCTGGCCCAGTCCTTAAACAGCATCGCGATCGCCTGAAGCAGCATCAGAAAAACGCCCAGGGTCATGACGATCTTGATCGGCGCCATATAAGGCCGCCAGGAGGAATAACTGCGCTCGCCATATTGCACGGCGTATTCGCTGCTGGAATAGCCGCCGTAAAGAAGCAGGATCAGATAGAAGATGAGGAAGAAGACAGTGAAGACGTCCATGCGGGCTTTGGTCTTGGGCGTCCACCGGCTGTAAAGCAGATCCATGCGCACATGCGAGCCCATCTGCATGGAGTAGCCGCCGCCCAAAAGGTAATAGGCGACCATGATGAACTGCGCCATTTCAAGCGTCCACAGCGGCGGAATGGCGACGTTTTTCATGAAAGACGAATAAAGAAGCACAGCCATCATGGCGAACACAAGATACATGGCCGCCAGCCCGACCACCCGGTTCAACGCATCCACATATCTGACATATGTCCTGATCGCTCCCGGCATGATGTCCCTACCCCCTCTTGCGCATCTTGTGAGCATCCTGTCCGGTCAATCCGGAACGAACCTCTGTCAGGCCGGCGTTCAGGTAATCGGCCAGCCGCAAACCCATTGCGGCTTGTGCCCCCTCATCAGCAACGAGATCATTTCTGATTTCGACCATCACATTCAAAAGGTGATTTGGGATGGCGTGTTCGGCCAGCGTATGCGTCACCCCGTCTTCCGGGCCGTAGGGCTCATTGCGCCGTACATCCAGATCCGGAGTATCCTGCATGACTGCAAGCACGGCATCAGCCAAACGCGAATCGACATCATGCAGGACGCCGACATCCACATGACGCTGCTGACCGGCGTAGTTTGGTGTAAATGTATGGACCGTGACGAGGACCGGTTCGTGCGTTCCGCCCGACCGCTCTTTTATCAGATCCGCAAGCGCCCGCTGAAACGGCTGGTAAAATCGTTTCACACGCTGTGCTTTTTCCCCCGGCGACAGATTACGGTTGCCCGGAATATCGTAAATCTCGCTGACGGACGGGATCGCGC
This sequence comes from Stappiaceae bacterium, assembly GCA_965275915.1. GTDB lineage: Bacteria > Pseudomonadota > Alphaproteobacteria > Rhizobiales > Stappiaceae > JBDWFY01. The sequence continues at coordinate 225,398 of CBDHYI010000008.1, read as the reverse complement.
TCTCCGCATCAGGCGGTCGGTTGCAGTCATAAAGCAGACGCGACACCGTCTGATAAATCAGGGGTGCATCGAGCCGGTCAGAGAGCGTTCTGGCGACTGAAAAGGCTCCCGGATCCCACGCGATATGGCTGCGCTGAAGATCCGGTGTCAGTCCAAGCCTGTCATATTCCGGCGGGATACATGCGGACGCATGCTCGCAGATAAGAATAACCGGGTTTTTGCCACTCCGGTTGAGGGTTGCGACCACACCGGAATTGTCTTCCCGAACCGCGCCGGCACCCCCCATCTGAAACCCGCTCCCGTTTCTTTTCTGAAGATATCTTTTCAGAAACCTTCACGCAGTCAAGACTTATTCTGAAAATTTTTCTTCTTTCAATTCCAGTTGATGCAATTTTATTCATATGCTCATATATCGGCCGATAATTCAGGCAATGGACAAAAGAGAGAAACGGAAATTGAAACAGGAACTGACCGTTGCCGAGCGCATTCGCAGCATGTTCGAAAGCCTGACCCGCGCGGAACGGCAACTGGCCAATGCCATCCTCGCCAACTACCCGGTGTCCGGCCTGGGAAGCATCACCGCGGTGGCCGAAGCGTCCGATGTATCGACCCCCACCGTTGCCAGAATGGCCAAGAAACTTGGATTTGCAGGATTTCCGAATATGCAGGCGGCGCTGCGCGCCGAGCTTGAGGAAACGATCTCCAACCCGATCGCCAAGCATGATCGCTGGTCCGACGACGCGCCTGATGCCCATATTCTCAACCGCTTCGCCGATGCGGTTGTCGGCAATCTCTGGCAGACTCTCAAGCAGCTCGATACAAAAACGTTTGACGCGGTGACCGAACTCCTGTCGGACAAGACGAAGAACATTTATATCGTCGGCGGCCGGATCACCCGATCATTGGCGGATTATCTGTTTACGCATATGCAGGTCATTCGCGGCAATACGTCCCTCATCGCGCCCAACGCAAATACCTGGCCGCACTATGTGCTGAATATGAGCCCCGGCGATGTGCTGGTGATTTTCGATATCCGGCGATACGAACACGAACTTTCCCGCCTGGCGGAGATGGCAACGTCGCAGAATGTCGATGTGATACTCTTTACCGACCAGTGGGGTTCCCCGGCTGCCAAGCACGCCAAACACGCCTTCCATTCCCGGATTGAGGCTCCCTCGGCCTGGGACTCGTCCGTCGTGACGCTTTTTGTTGTCGAAGCGCTGATCGAAGCCGTTCAGAGCGCCAACTGGGACGAGACCCGTCAGCGCATGAACACCCTGGAGGGGTTATTCGATAAAACCCGCATGTTCCGGAAATTCGTGTGAAAGAAAAAACCGGCGGCTGATGCCACCGGTTTTCAAATCCAATTAAAGCGTATCTTGTATATACGCCTCAGCGCGCCTGACAAAAGCGCTGACGACCGGAATAGGCCGTGTAATAGCCGGTGTCCGGATTGAATGACCGATATTTGGCGAAGCAGTAGTCGTACCAGGCCTGGGTCCATGGCTCGATCGCACCATACGCGGCGCGGGACCCGCGCGGCTGCTGATAGATGCAGTCATTATAGGCGCGGCGATAAACCTGGTTCCAATGACGCGAAGCGTTCCCGGCACCCGCAAGACCGCCCGCACCTGCGCCGATGGCGGCACCGGCCCCGGCGCCCTGGTTTCCGTTCACGATTCCGCCGATAACCGCGCCGCCGATCGCCCCGACAAGCGCCCCGCCGACAACGTTGCCCGGACCGCTGACGGACCGGTTGGCCACGTCCCTCGCATAGGCATCGCAGCGCGGGCTGTGCTGCGCCGATGCCTGGCTCGACGCCATCATGGCACCGGAGAATACGATTGCTGCGGCGGCGGTCGTTTTGCAAATCATCTTGACAGACATGTTTTCCACTCCCTTGCCGTGCTTACGGAGCCGGCGTTCCTGTCCAACAGAGCGTCTCTCCAAAAACCATGTTTACTCCTGGAGAATAATACGCATCAAATCAAAGAATTAGAGCGATTGAATTAAGCAGCTGAACCGAAAAACGCTCTCTATGATCGATTAAGGGCAGTATAACGCCTTATCGCGGCGCGCCTGTGACGTTTAACACAGAATCGTCGAAACCGGGACCTGTCCTATTCAACCTGCCTGGGACCGTCGCCGATCAAACGGACAATCATGCCGGGTTTTTTCACGATATCGGCTATTTCCAGAATCAGTTTCTTGCGCACCGCCTCATGAAACCGGGCACGCCCGTCCGCTGTCACCACAAAACTGCCTGGCCCGCCGATTATCTGCTCCGCATAGGCCTTTTCAAGATCGTAGCTGATCGGACGTCCGTTACAGTTCCTGCACAGAATGGCGAGCGCGTTGATAATGAGTCCGTCGGCAAGCGCTGCCTGGCGGGCAGTATCGATCGGCGGACCGCCCCAGTTGTTGGCGCTGTCGCCGGAAAAATCAATCACACGGCGCTGACCGTTATAGTCGTTCGATTGAATCGCCTTGTGGGCCACGGCAATGGCACTGCCGATAGCGTTGCGGCCGAAAGCCTGCCTGGGCGGCGCCATAAGCGCCTCCGCAAAACGTTTGGCGCTTGCCTCGTCTTCAACAACCATCCAGGGAGTCACCTGGGCCTGCGAGTTCGCGGCGCCCCATTCGATATAGGTGACGGCGATCCTGCCGATCAGACCGCTCTGAATTGCCCCCAGAATTTGCGGGTCCTGAAGAGCCTCCGCATAACCCTGACGCTGAAACAGGATTTCCCGGTCGTCGATGGAGCCGGACGCATCGGCCAGGAAAACCAGTTCAAGATCGACCTCCTCCATGGCCTGAGCAAAACAGGATGTGAGAATAAAAAAGATTGCCGCAAGCCATGTCCTGATCGCCATGAGTCTCGATCCCGGAATTCACTCTGTCCATATGAAAGAAGCCTGATTGTCTGTCAGGCGGCGGCATCATAGTCATCTTCCGTGAATTAATCGATAACATGTCTTTAAGAATAAATCTCATCAAATACTGCAAACATCATTTGAAATACGGCGACGATTTATCGCGCATTCTTTTCACATGAGCGGTTCAATTCACAGGAAAAGCAATTTAGTCTGACGATAAAGCCGGTTTCTCCACGTGATCCAACCCGCGATCCGGCGCGTAATAGCGCTCAAGGGAGAACTTGCCGGTCATGGTTGCGCACGCAAGAATAGATTGCATGAACGAAGAAACAACGCCGGATGACGCCGAAAGACACAAGGCGCTTCTGCAACGGATAGCATCCGATCAGGATCATGCAGCTTTTCAGAGCCTGTTCCGGCATTTTGCGCCCAAAATAAAAGGGTTCATGATCAAGGCGGGGTCCGATGCGCATATTGCGGATGATCTCGTCCAGGACGTGTTCCTGAAGATTTGGAACAAGGCAACACTCTATAATCCGGAAAAGGCAGGAGCCAGCACCTGGATTTTTACGATTGCAAGGAATGTGCGGATCGATCGCCTCAGGAAACAGTCGTCGAGGCATTTTGACGATATCGACGATGTCGAACTTGTCGATGAGGCCCCGATCAGCGACGAGCTGATTGCCCGGCATCAGACGGACAAGATCGTGGGGTCGGTGATCGCCAATCTGCCAACGGACCAGCAGGCCGCCATTCGCCTGTCGTTTATAGAGAACATGTCGCAATCCGAGGTTTCGGAGAAACTGGATATACCATTGGGCACTGTTAAGTCGCGGCTTAGGCTCGCCTATCAAAAAATGCGGAAAAATCTGGAAGGTGTCGCATGAGCATTCATCACCATCCCGATCCGGCAACATTGATGAGTTATGCGTCCGGCACGTTGGACGAAGCCTTTGCGCTGGTCGTCTCCTGTCATCTGTCCATGTGCAAAAGCTGCAGGGATCAGATGCTCGAGCTGTCGGCAATCGGCGGTACATTGCTTGAGGACGAAGACAGCGTGCCCGTCGGTGCGGGTGTGCTCGATCAACTGATGGGCAAGATCGAAAAGAGCAGCAACGCCGCATCCAACGTGGCGACTCTGCCCAGGAGGAAAAACCGCAACGGCACGGTTCCGGTGCCGCTGCAAAGCTATATCGGAACCAGCTACGACCAGGTCAAGTGGAAACGGATCGGACCGGGCACGGCGACCTACCGTTTGCCTCTGTCAAAAGGAGCCGAGGGCTCTTTGCGTCTCATTCGGATTGCCCCGAACTGCTCCGTTCCCGAACACGGGCACGGCGATCAGGAGCTGACTCTGATCCTGAAGGGCGCCTATACGGATGAACTGGGCCGGTTCGGCGCGGGCGACGTGGCCGATCTTGACGAGCATGTCGAGCACCAGCCCATGGTGACCTCGGATACGGACTGTATCTGTCTGGCGGCAACCTCCGCACCGACCCGTTTCAAATCCTTCATACCGCGGATGCTGCAGCCTCTTATCGGGATCTGATCATGCCCGCCCGTTTCGTGTGGATTATCGGCGCCAGTCCCGGCGGTCTTGGGGCTGCGCTGGCCCATCTTTATGCCGAAAATGGTGCGAGCGTTCTTGTCTCGGCGCGGTCCGAAAACAAGCTGCACGAAATCACCGGCAAGAACGCAAATATCTCCGCACTTCCCGTGGACGTGACCGATCGGGACCTCCTGCCTGACAAAGCCGCGGAGGCGGCCCGACGTCTCGGTGGCCTGGATCTTGTGGTCTTTTGTGCCGCCGTCTGGCATCCGATGGATCTTGACGGACTTGATCCGGTGAAAGTCGAACAATCGATGGCGACGAATTTCATCGGCGTTGTCAATGTCATGTCCGCCATCCTTCCAATTCTGCGGCAGCAAACAAACGCTCAGATCGCGCTGGTTTCGTCCGTGGCCGGGTATCGCGGCCTGCCCAAAAGCGCAGCCTATGGTCCGTCCAAAGCCGCGCTGATCAATTTTGCCGAAGGTCTCAGACCTGAACTGGACCGGGAAGGCATTACATTGTCCGTGGTGAATTGCGGGTTCATCGACACGCCGATGACGGCGGAAAACGATTTTCCCATGCCGTTCATCCTGACCGCCGATGAAGCGGCCGATCGCATGATGAAGGGTCTCGCCACACGCCGGTTCGAAATCACATTCCCAAAGCGCATGACCGTGGCTATGAAGACATTGCGGATAATGCCTTATGCCCTGTTTTTCCGGCTGATCAAACGGTTTGTGCTTCCCAGGCGAAAGACCTGACTGACTTATTCCCCGTCCGCAAACGGTCTCCCAATCGCGCCGGTGCCATCGACAGCCTGACGTTTGACAAACATTAATTATTATTCAGTGGACCTCCGGTCGCATTGACCCACATCGTCATTATGACGACTGCCGCAAAGACGCGGATGTTCAAGGAGTGTTCCCATGAACCGGAGAGAATTTCTGGCCGCTTCGGCGTCCACATTGGCTTTTGCAACCGTGATGAGTTTCCCGCGGCAGGTACATGCCGCTGAGGGAAAATCCGGGATCAGAAATGCGCAGGTGACATATTTCGACGCTCGCCCAGGTGCACGATCGCGAGACGTCGCCTTCGCCCCGGACGGCAATGTCTGGTATTGCGGTCAGCGTGACGGCACCCTGACAGGTCTTAACCCCGAAGACGGACATCTCCATCCGGTCTCTCTCGGCGACGGTGCCGCGCCTCATGGTGTGGTGCTCGGGCCCGATAACGCCTTTTGGATTACCGAAGGCGGGCAGAATGCCATCGCCCGGCTCGATCCGACCAATGACAGTGTCGACCTGATCCCGCTTCCAGACGAATTCTCGCGCGCCAATCTCAATACGGGTGTGTTTGATCTTGAGGGTATCTATTGGTTCACAGGACAAAACGGTGTGTATGGCCGTGTCGATCCAAAAACGCAGGCCATCAACGTCTGGGCCAGTCCCGGCGGACGCGGGCCCTACGGCATAACGGTCACCCCTTCAGGAGAAGTCTGGTATGCCTCACTCGCCGGCAGCCATATCGCCCGGATTGATCGGGAAACCGGCTCCGCCCGTATGGTGCAGCCACCGACGCCAAATCAGGGCGCCCGCCGTATCTGGTCCGACTCAAAAAGCCGCCTTTGGGTCAGTGAATGGAACAGCGGCCAGGTCAGTGTGTTCGATCCGGAAACCGGTGAATGGCAGGTCTGGAAACTGCCCGGTGCCGCGCCCCGCGCCTACTCGGTCTATGTCGACGAGCAGGACATGGTGTGGCTGACCGATTTCGGTGCCAATGCGATTGTCCATTTTGATCCGGACACCGAGACATTCACATCGTTCCCAAGCACAATGCCAAACGCCAATGTGCGCCAGATGGCCGGAAGACCCGGCGAGGCCTGGGGAGGAGAATCCGGGACTGACCGGCTGGTACGCATCGCGTTCGATCCGGCGTGATGAAACTGATCGCCGGACTTCTGACGGCCTTTGCGGTGATCGGTTCGTCCGAGGCGGCCGGCACGGAAACACAGCCTGACCTGGGACGCGCCGCGTTTGACCCGTGCCTTGCCTGCCACGCGCTCGATCCCTCCGTTACAGGTCTGGCGGGTCCCAATCTCGCAGGACTGATCGGCCGGCCGGTGGCAGGCGATATCAGCTATGCCTACTCACCGGTTCTGAAAGCCGCCGGGGACGACGGGCTCATTTGGACGCCGGAACGGCTGAAACGGTTTCTGGCCGACCCCGAAGGGATGTTTCCGGGCATGTGGATGTCGTACCGGGGCATCGATGACGAGAAAGAGCTGGAAGCCCTGGCCGATTTTATTGCCGCACATGAATAGCAGGCTGGCCGTTTGAAGCGGAAAACGTATCGTCCGCCGCACACGGGCGCTTTTCATTGTATCGCCAGACGGGCCCGTTGTTCGGCAGGCAGCGCCAGAATGACTTTAACCGTCTGATCCTGTATCAGTACCTGGAGGTTTTCAGACTGCGCTCTGAGGTCTGTCAGGACATCATCGACCGCCTTTGCATCGACGTCCGGTTCAGCCAGAAGTGTCCGCAATCTGGCATAACTCTCGCGGCGTTCCTCAATCATTGCCTTGTAGTCGGGGTTTATCTGCTCAAACCCGTCAAGGATCTGCTGTTTATAAGGCTCCTCAATATTCTTGCTCAGGCGCATGCCGATCGCATGCAGCATCCCGCCCCGCTTCTTTTCAGAAGCGGAAAAGTCATATTGCGAGATCCCGTAACCAACAAAGAAGGCATTTGCGGCCAGGGAGAAAAATAAAAGGACAATGATCGTCCGCCAGGATTTCATCTGCCGTGTTCCAGTTTTTTCCACCACACCGGCGGTCGGGTCATACTCATCAAAAATCGAGTCCTATGTCGACGTCAAATTGACAAAGGGCACATCCATCAGACCGAACAGCACGTCCTCGGAAACTTCCGAACCGGCGCCCAGCCCGTCATCGGCATATTGACCCACACCGACGCCCACCGCACAGGCAATAAGAACCGTCGCAGCCAATTGCATCAACGTTGTCCGTGAGAAGGCACGCCGTACGGGAGCGCGGCGCTCCGCATGCGCCATAAGGGCAAGTTCTATCTTTCCCGCCGAAGCGCCCAACAAGCCATGGTCGTCCAACTCTTCCGACAACACTGCAATGTGCTCGGCCAGCTTTTTCGCAGCATCCAGTTTCGCTCTGAAGCGACGATCGCTCAATGCCGCCTTTCGGGCCCGATCCGCATCGGTCGGATCTGGCCAAAGCGTCAGATCCGGTCCATACCGGTCAAGCAGCGCCTCAAGATCGGGCGTCTGCGCGCTCTTTGGCGACAATCCGTCAGACGATCGTGTCATCTTGCTCATGTCCATCACCTCCCGGTTCAGACTCTTCTATTTTGTTCCGCAGCGTTCGCCTGGCTCTTGCCAGCAACGAGGAGAACGCCTCGAGATTCATGTCCATTATGTCCGCAGCCTCCTTATGAGACCTGTTCTCGAAATGGGTCAGCACAATCGCGGCGCGCTGGCGGTCGGACAGTTCGGCCAGATGGTTCCTGACCATGGTTTCGATTTGCCTGCTCTCCAGTTCCTCTTCCGGCGTCCGGCTTCGATCATAAAGGTCTTCCCATGGCCCATCATCAGCCCGGATCTTTCTTTTTCTGATCGCGTCAATGGCTTTCCGGGTAACGATTGTCCTCAAATAAGCGGCAATTGTCGCCCTTTCTTCCCACTTTGGGGCGGTTTGCCATAAAGTGAGCAGGCTGTCCTGCGCGATGTCTTCAGCCTCTTCCAACTGACCGGTCATGCCGTAGGCCAGTTTGATCAACGGTTTTGTCTGCTCTGCCAGGACCCGGCGGAAAGCGTCCGTGTCGCCGTCACGAATGCGCCGCATCAAAGCGGCATCTCGGCGCGCTGAACCGGAATCCGTACCATTGGAAGACATTGACCTGCCAGTCACCTTCGAATCTGTCCGCCAACCAAAGGTCGGCCCGTTCAACGCTCTATCACACCCAAAAGCGACGAGCCACGCAGTTACTCAATCAACCCGTCTTTGTCTCCATCTCGTTTGTGCTTAACTCCTCAAACAGGCGTTTCTCTTCAGAAGAGCGGGCTGCGGACGCGCGCGCCAGCAGATTGTAGGCAACGGGCGTCAGGAACAATGTCGAGACGGTTGCAAATCCAAGCCCGCCGACAACAATCCAGCCAAGAGCGTTTCGCGCTTCCGCGCCGGCTCCGAAGGCCAGCACCAGGGGCAGTCCACCCAGAACGGTTGAAATCATTGTCATCATGACCGGCCGCAACCGGCGCATGCAGGCTTCTTCGATCGCATCCCTGACAGCCAGTCCCCGATCCCGCAACTGGTTGGCGAATTCAACGATCAATATCCCGTTTTTCGCCATGATGCCGACCAGCATCACAATGCCGACCTGGCTGTATACGTTGAGGGAGCCGCCGGTGAGGGCGATGGCGACGATCGCGGAGGCAAGGCCGACCGGAACGGTCATCAAGATGACCAGCGAGCTGACGAAACTTTCAAACTGTGCCGCAAGAACCAGAAAAACGATAGCGAGTGCAAACAGAAACACCAGTTCCATGCCGCTTGAGGTCTCCTGCAGCAGGGCCGCTTCGGCCAGAAGCGTTATGCCCACGCCCTGCGGCAAAACCTCTTTGGCGATTGTGTTCAGGTCGCGAACGGCACTTTCAATGTCGTAGCCGTCCTCCAACGGCACGGAAATCGGCACAGCCCGCATACGCGCCTCGCGGGTCAGGGCCGGTGCAACGGCCGTATCGGTAATCTCAACGATTGTCGACAAGGGCAACATCGTTCCGTCGCCGGACCGCACGAACAGATTCTCAAGATCGCTCGGGTCATGAAACGGCTTTCCGCCGGGGTGCAACATGATCGGCACCGCGTCATCGCCTTCATGAATTTCAGCGATTTCCCGTCCATCGAGTACGATATTGACGAACGCGGCCGCCTCTTCAACATCGATGCCCAACTCACGCACCCGATCGCGGTCGACAGCCACTGACAATTGCGGCTGAGTGGTATCGTAACCGATATCAAACGGACCGAATTCCGCGACCCGATCCTGCATCGCATGCGTAAGATCGAGCGCGGCATCAGCAAGAACGTCATAACTCGCTCCGGTCAGCGCAAATCGCAATCCGGAGCCGCCGCCACGAAGACCGAGTGTGTTCGGCTGACGGGCAAAGGCTGAGATACCGGGAATCTCTGTCAGTTCCTCATTGATTTCCGCCACAATCTGAGCCTGACTGCGGTCCCGCTGATCCCAGGGGACCAATCGTGCGATGATGAACCCGGTATTGGACGATCCGCGTCCGGTGATGCTGAAAACAGAGTCGACTTCGCCCCGCGCCTGAAGATCAAGCGCCACCGCTTCGACCTGTTTCATCTTTGCATTCGTCATGTCCAGTTCACTGCCCTGCGGCAAACGCACCAGAATGGGAACAAGACCGCGGTCCTCGCGGGGCGTCAATTCCTGCGGCAAGACTGTAAAGAGATGGTAGGAAAAGCCTGCAAAGAGCGTGCTGATGACCACAACCACAATCGGTGCCGCCAGCGCAGCCCGCAGCAGTCTGCGATAGACACGGCTAAAGACATCACCGATCCGCTGAAAAAGATCCGGTGTCTGCTTTTCATCCGGTGCGCCGATAAAGCGCGAGGCCAGCATCGGAACAAGCGAGAGCGCGACAAAAGACGAGATTGTCACCGCAATCGCCAGCACAAAGCCGAATTCGGAAAACAACTGGCCGACGGTCCCCGGCAGAAACGAAATGGGTATAAAAACTGCGGCCAATGTCGCCGTTGTCGAAACAACCGCAAAGAACACTTCCTTTGTGCCCCGAACGGCCGCGGCCCGCTTTCCGTCTCCCTTCCTTCGCCGACTGACGATGTTTTCAAGGACAACGATTGCATCATCGACAACCATGCCGGTTGCGAGCACCAGAGCAAGCAATGTCAGAATATTGATGGAAAAACCGACCATCCAGATCGTGGCAACCGTTCCGATCAGCGCAACAGGCACAGTGAGCGCGGGAATCAGTGTCGCGGTCGCGGAGCGCAAGAACACCAGCATGATCAGGACAACGATCGCCGTTGAGATCAAAAGCGATTTCAAAACCTCGGTAATCGCCGCACCGATAAACACCGCATCGTCCGACGTTACCTCCAGGGTGACATTGTCCGGCAGGTTCGGCTGAATTTCCGCAACCGCTTCGGCGATGCCCTTGGAAATATCAAGCGTGTTGGATTGTGCCTGACGCACGACACCAAGACCAATGCCTGTTTTGCCGTCGTTTCGGAGATACGACGTGATCTCATCCGGTCCATAGGTCACGTGCGCCACGTCGCCAATTCTCGTGTGATCGTCCAGGCGCAGGTCTTCTATATCCGCGACGGTTTTCAGACTGATTTTTGTCCGCACAAGTATTTCGCTGCCGCCGGTGGACAGCGATCCCGCCGGCGTATCGGCTGAAACCCGCTGGACAGCAGACTGAACATCCGCCGGAGAAAGACCACGGCCGGCCAGTGCATTCAGGTCAAGTTCTATGCTGAAAACCGGCTGCCGGTCGCCATAGACATCGACGCTGGCAACGCCGGGCACCGCCGCAAGCCGGTCCGTGATCTGATCGTCGACAATCCGGGTCAATGCCTCCACAGGAAGGAAGTCCGTCGTTACGGCCAGGCGGATGATCGGATCGTCATCATCGTTTGCCTTCACGACAACCGGCGTTTCGGCGGTGTTGGGCAATTTCCGGCTTTCCGTGCTGATGGCCTCTCTCAAGTCGCTCGCGGCGGTGTCGATGCTGACCGAGGGCAAAAATTCTACGGTAATCCGGCTCGAACCGTAACGGGAGGCGGAAGAAATCGAGCTGACACCCGGTGTTCGCGCCGCCGCGGCTTCCAGGACCGCTGTGACGCCTGTATCGACCGTCTCAGGCGTTGCGCCGGAATAGGTCGTCCGAACAGTCACAACCGGTCTGTCGGTGCTCGGCAACTCCCTGACTTCCACCGCAAAGATTGCAGCGAGACCGGCTATGACCACAAGAAGGTTCATGACAACCGCCAGCACCGGACGCCGGACGCAAAGTGCGGGTAATCCCTTCATCTCTTCTGATAGTCTGGACATACTGCTGCTCGCTTAGTTGTTCTCCGCCCTGCATGTGCTGGCGGTTATTCTGTCTGATTGAGTCGGGATGGCACCGGCTCATGCGCGACTTTGTCAGGGCAGCCCCGCGGCGGAGGGCCTTGCCCAATCCGACGCCGCCACTGCTTCTGAGGGAAGCCGATAAGCCATTCCCTGCCTGACCGACGCCGTCCCTTCGGTCACGACATTGTCGCCAATCTCAAGATCACCGTCGATCAGGACGCGGTCGGATTGACGTCCGACAATGCTGACGCCGGACCGGACAGTGTGTCCGCTCTCGACCTTCCAGACATAAGAGCCGTTGCGATCCCATTGAATGGCGAGGGCAGGCACCGCCGGCAATTCCTTGCCCTCGAAGGCCAGATTGACATCGAATGACATGCCCGGACGGGCAAGATCCGCCTCATTGTTCAAAGTACCCTGCACGAGCAGTGTTCTTGAGACCGTATCGACCCGGCTGTCGATGCCGCTGACCGAGCCGACCAGTTCCACACCCGGAAGCGCGGTCGTGTTCAGGTCGATCTGTTGTCCCAACCGGACCTGATTTGCAAAGCGCTCAGGCAGGCGAAATTCGATGAGGAGCGTTTTCCTCTCATCAAGATTCGCAACGGGGGTCGTGGGTGTCACATAGTCGCCGATCCCGACGTCTATGAGCCCGATCTCACCGGAAAAGGGAGCGCGGACAGCCCGCCTTTGCAGCGCATCTTCGGCTTCCTTCAAATCCAGTCTGGCTTTTTCGAGAGCCGATGTCGCCTCGGTGAGTTGAACCGCTGAAATCGTGTTTCTGGCCGCCAGCGTCCGGTAGCGCTCAACCAGATCTTCAGCATCAGCCAATGACAGTTGAGCCCGTTCCACCGCAAGCTGTTGAACCCGGTCATCAAGCTGTACGATGAGATCGTTCTCGTTCAACCGTTCGCCGGCCTGCGCGTCAACGGAAACAACGCGGCCCGAAACCTCGGGAAACAAAACCGTTTTATCGATTGCCTGGGCGGTGCCGACCGATCTGATGCGCTCATCCAGTCGCGCCGGTTCGACGCCGGAAAGCACAACCAGCGGCAAGGGTCGGGCGCTTGCTGCCGCCGCTCCGCGCGCATCGCCCGAAGGATCGGATATCTTCGCCTGCGCCGCACCCAGAGCGACGAGTTTTTCGCCGAACGGCAAAGACGCTATCAGGTCTGAACCCGGCGCGTAGAACAGGAGTCCGATCACAAGGCTGCAGATCAGAACGAGGGACAGAAGAAGCTGCTTCCAAATCGCCATTTTGCCAAATCTCTTTCAGGATACGTGATCAGTAAACGTTCAGGAATGGCAAAACGGTCGCCGGTTTTTCATTAAACTTTTGTCATGCTGACCATCGGGTCGGAAACACCTTGCACAACGCTTTGCTTTTGCGGCGCCTCGTTTGAATTGTGCGAAACAGAGCATCAGCGGATAGACATCGGGCTGCCGGATACCAGAGCTTACAACTGAGATGGGCGGTTTCTTCGTTTTGGAAACGGCTTCATGCGGGCAGGCGTTGGAGGAGAAGCGGATATCGGCCGTCCGGCCTTCGGCATAGGCCGAAAATCCGGGGCACGGCCGGCCACAGGACTGTGGCCTGTTTCCTTTGAAATTTCAGCAAAATGCCGTCAGATAAGCGGTTCGAACTGCGAAAAGACCGACTGACATGAATGAGCGCGGGTTTTCGGAGCGAAGTCAAATGGCCCACCGCTTGAAACCGGCGGGCCAAGATCGCATAGCGGATTACCTGCAATATCAATTCAGCGGTAAAACGGTCCGTTGCAACTCTGCCGGAGAACATCGGAATTGCCATAGGTTGCTATCGAGTTTCTGCAGCTATCCTCCGCGGCATTGTTGTTTGAAGCGGTCGTGTTGCTGCCCCCGCGGGTTCCCCTGACCGAGTCACCGTCATCGCCGCCTCCGCCAGAGGGTCGGTCCCCATCGCCGCCGCCGCCGGAAGGACGATCTCCGTCACCGTCTCCGCCAGAGCCCCGATCCCCGTCTCCGCTTGAGCTCCGATCCCCATCGCCGTCCGTACCGTTATCGCGATCGCCGCCGGATCGGCCGGTATCGCCGTCAACAGCGGGGGCATTGTTGCTTTCAGTCTGAGCATGAGCGGATATATCCGCACCGCCCAGAACGAAGCAGAAAAGCGTCGAAGCAAGCGCTACTGAGCAGATTTTTGTTATGCTTTCTCCCGGATTTTTCATCCTTTTTTCTGAACACAACATTTTGGCCTTACCTTTACTGAGAACATTATTAAGCCGCATCTCCCGATATGAGCGGAGCATGGACGGGCCTCAGTGCCATCTCCCTCACACCTGATAAGTGCCATGGTGCAACGATGGATCCCGTGACCCACGTCACAGAATTTCCTAATTATTTTTCTTTTATTTATCAGATACTTAAAAAGAATATGGGCTTGAACCGCGATGAAATCTACATCACAATTCCGGCGGAAAATATTTTGTTAACAGAAACTTAAGATCCCGATTCCCGGCTACCGCGAGGCTGTGGTGAGGTGTGATTGGATTGGCGAATTTGACCGAAACCGTCAGATGCAGCGCCCGCCATCGACTTCCAGACATACACCGGTCACCATACTGGCCTCGTCGGAGCACAGGTAACAGGCCGCATTGCCGATGTCTTCCGGAGTTGAAAACCGGCCGATCGGGATCGTCGACAGGAACTTCTGCCGAATTTCAGGCGTATCCCCGCCCATAAAGGACTTCAAGAGCGGCGTCTCACCGGCAACCGGATTGATCGCGTTGACACGAATGCCTTGAGGCGCAAGTTCAATTGCCATGCCACGCGTGGCGGTCACCATCCAGCCCTTGGACGCATTGTACCAGCTCAGCTTCGGCCGGGGGCTCACAGCGCCTGTCGACGCTACGTTCAAGATCACGCCGTGCCCGGCAGCTTTCATCTGTGGCAGGACATGCTTTGCGGTCAGGAAAACGGACTTCACATTAACCGCCAGGACACGGTCAAAATCCTTTTCGCTCACATCTTCCATCGCCATCGGCATATGCGTGGTGCCGGCATTGTTCACCAGAATATCGATCTTGCCAAAAGTCTGCAGCGTTGTGTCGATGACGGATTTCACCGCATCCGACAGTGCAACATTGGCTTCAACGGCGATTGCCTTTTCTCCCAGTTCCCCGGCAAATGCGCGCGCCGCCTCCGCATTGAGATCGGCAATGACAACCTCAGCGCCCTCGGCAACAAATTTCTTCACAATCCCCGCACCGAAACCCGACGCACCTCCGGTCACAATAGCGGTTTTTCCCTGCAATCTCATGGAACCATCCTACCCGTGCAATGCTGCAACTGTCTTCGTTGTCGAAAAACCGTAGAGCGCTTCAAACCCCTTTTCCCGCCCATGACCTGAAAGACCGGTTCCGCCGAAGGGCAGTTCCACGCCGCCGCCGGCGCCATAATTGTTGAGAAAAACCTGACCGGACCGGATCTTTCTGGCAAGCCGCATCTGCCGCGCTCCGTCCGCGCTCCAGACCGACGCAACCAGGCCGAAGTCCGTGCCATTTGCAATCGACAGGGCCTCGTCTTCATCATCGAACGGAATGACGACCTGCACCGGCCCGAAAATCTCCTTTTGAGCCAGAACATGATCGGGTGCGACATCGGCAAACAGGGTTGGCGCCACATAAGAACCGGCCGCCGGTGCATCCGCTGTGATTTCGCCTTCCGCGACTTTTCGTAAAGTCCGTCCCTGTTCCAGAAACCCCTCGACGATTTCTTTCTGCCGGTTTGAAATGAGAGGACCGACATCCAGATCGGCCATGGCCGGACCGACGCGCAAATCGGCGTAGCGTTCGCTCATCCTTTCGACAACCTGATCGTAAACCCCGTGCTGAACCAGGATGCGGGAGGAGGCCGAGCAGGTCTGCCCGGCATTCTGAATACCCGCATTCACAAGAAACGGCAGCGCCGCATCGATATTGGCATCGTCAAACACCAGCTGCGGTGATTTACCACCCAGTTCCAGCGTCACCGGCACGACATTCTGCGCGGCCGCCGACTGAATGATCTTGCCGACCCCGACCGATCCCGTGAATGAGATATGGTGAACGTCCGGATGAGCCGTCAATGCGGCCCCGGCCTCCTGGCCGAGACCGGGAACCACATTCAGAGCACCGGCAGGCAGCCCGGCCTGCCGACAGATATCGGCAAATGCAAGAGCCGTCAGACAGGCTTCTTCAGCGGGTTTCAAAACGGCTGCATTGCCCATTGCCAGAGCGGCGCCGACAGACCGCCCGATGATTTGCATCGGATAATTCCACGGAATGATATGCCCGGTCACACCATGGGGTTCGCGCAGCGTATAGACCGTGTACCCATCCAGATAGGGTATCGTGCTGCCATGTATTTTATCGGCAGCACCGCCATAAAATTCCATATAGCGGGCGAGCGCCTGAACATCGGCATGTGCCTGTTTCAGCGGTTTGCCGACATCGCTTGCTTCAAGGCGGGCCAGACGATCGGCATTGTCCAGCACAAGCCGGCCAATGCGGGATAACAGCCGGCCACGCTCCGGCGCCGTCATGGCGCCCCACTGGCCATTCAACGCTGAATTTGCGGCCTGCACCGATCGGTCGACATCGGTCTCGCCGCCGCTGGCGATCCGGCACAGCACATCACCTGACGAAGGATCGAACAAATCCAGATGCCTGCCGGAGGAAACAGTCACCCATTCCCCGCCGATAAAACATCCTGATGGATCAAACCCGAGCTGGTCGACAGTCATTCATGCTCCCCTGAAGGTCTGACACAAACAATCGGTTTAAGGGACCATACCTAGTTACCATAGGCTCTCGCGGGCAACCAGGTAACCAGTTCGGGGAAATTGAACACAATGGCCAGTCCGACAAGCTGCAGGACAACGAAGGGAATGATGCCCTTGTAGATGTGTCCCAAAGAGATCTCCGGAGGACACACACCCTTCAGATAAAAAAGCGCAAACCCGACAGGGGGCGTCAAAAACGACGTCTGCAGCGTCACGGCAACCAGAATGGCGAACCAGACAACGGACGGGCTGTCTACGATGCCATAGCCTTCAATCGGAATATTCAGAGCTGTAACCACCGGCAGCATCAACGGCATGATGATGAGAGTGATCTCGATCCAGTCGAGCAAGAAACCCAGGAGGAAGATGATCAGCAGAATAAACCATATCACCATGTACGGATCGCTGGCCGAACTCAGCACCAGATTCTCGATGATATAGTCTCCATCGTAACGGCGTAAAATCAGGGCGAAGAAATTCGCGGCGATGAAAATGCCGACGATATAACCCACCGAATTCATGGTTTGCCGAATGACGTCGAGCAGGGTCCGCCACGTCAGATTGCCGCTCAAAAGCGCCAGAATTGTTGCGCCCAATGCGCCAAGACCGGACGCCTCTGTCGGGGTGGCAAGTCCGAAGAAAATCGATCCCAGAACGAGAAGAATGAGTAACAGCGGCGGAATAACCGACAGCAGGACGCCGAGAATGATCTTGCCGGTCACCGGCTCGCGATTCTCCGGCAACGGCATGGCGCTTGGATTGATCAGGCCGTAGATGATGATGAAAACAATATAAAGACCACCCAAGATCAGCCCGGGGAACAGGGCCCCCATAAACAGATCACCCAGGGAAATCGCCAGTTGATCCGACATGATGACCAGCATGATCGAGGGCGGGATTAATATTCCAAGCGTTCCGGATGCCGCTATGGTCCCGGTCGAAATCGGCTTGGCGTAGTTCTGTTTCATCATCGTCGGCAACGCCATGACGCCCAACAGGACGACAGACGCGCCGATAACGCCGGTTGACGCTGCAAGAATAATCCCGATCAGCATGACCGTCAGCGCGAGACCGCCTCTGAGCGCTCCAAACAGGACCTGCATGCTGCGCATCATGCGCTGCGCCACGCCGGACTGATCCAGCATCAGTCCCATATAGATAAACATGGGCAATGCGACGAGCACCGGATTTTTGATGATGCCGCCAAAAAAACGGCCCGCGTTGACCGCCAGCCGCTGGTAGGTGATGCCGGTTCGTTTGAATTCGATATATTGCTGGATCAGTTTGCGGTTCTCGTCCAACACAAGCTCACCCAGCAGGGCAAAGATGAGACTGACGCCAACGAGCGCATAAGCCACCGGAATGCCGCGAAACAGCATCAGGATGAAAATCACAAACATGGCAAGGACCAGCCAGTGATTCAAATCCATAACCGCGCCCATGAGGGAGAGAATTTCCATATCTCAGCCCCCGTTTCTGCGTTGAGCCGCACGCACGCGGAGATGCGCGACCGCAATGATCGCAAGCAGGAGCGCAAAACCAATCCAGGTCGTGTACTGGAAAATATCTTCCCTTGCGATCCGACGCGGGTTCAAATCCGGCTGTGTCAGTCGGATAAACCACCAAAGACCATAAAACACCGCGCGTTCTGCGATAAACCATGTTGCGGGAAAGGCAAAGATCAACTGCTTGTCCAGCGTTGGAACGGTCAGTTTCCGCAAATTCCGGTAATATGCCGACCAGCAGGCAATCGCCGCGACACCAAATAAAATCGGTAAAGCTGTCTTAAGAAGATACAGGCCGTGCAGGCCGTTGGGACTGTCTGACCCCTCCCGCGCCAGCCAGGACGATACGGCGAAGTGAAACAGGATGTCGGTCATGATGACAATGAACGGCAAGAGCAGCCAGGCCAGGGCAAAAACATCTATCTGCGCCCGCTTTCTCTCCGAAAAGTGATCGTAGAAAATGTCCACGCGAACGTGGCTTTCCGTCGTAATTGCATACCCGAATCCGGTCAGGACAGCGAGACCGTAAAGCCACCACTGCAGGTCGTCCAGCCAGGCCTGATTGTGACCGGCGCCGCGCAAAAAAACCTGCGAAACAATGGCGATCATCAAAACAATAAAAAGCCAGGCCATGACGTTGCCGCACAGAACAACCAGGCGATCGCCCCAGACATGGTGTTCACGGCCCTTTTCACCCGGATCGGTGACGGCAATCACCTCCGTGACATCCGGAATTGCTTTTTCTGACATCCCGCCTCCCCGCAGCGTGTCTTGGGTTTAGGTTCAGGACCCTTTCATTTCACGCAAGAAGCGGCCCGACAAAGGGCCGCTTCTTTTGTTCGACTATCGACAACTCAGCGCGGGAGATAGATAACCTGCCACGTTTTATAACCTTTGCGGAATTCCTGGAGGTTTGCCCAAACTTCCGCGAAGAACTCGTCTTCAGCGGCCAGTTCTTCAGCCACGGCTTCCCAGTTCTCCCTGAAGGCGGCCAAGAGTTCCGGGCTCCACTGCTTGTTCACGACACCATGCTTGGTTTCGTTTTCCACCATGGCGGCGAAGTTGATGGCTTCACCCTCGGCAAGGTTGTCGGTGATGTTGGCCATGCAGGCAACCTGGATCTGCTTCTTGGTTTTATCGTCCAGCTCGTCCCATTTGTCCTTGTTTACCAGCAATTCGAACAGGGTTGAGGGCTGGTGCCAACCGGGGAAGTAGTTGTATTTTGCAATCTTGTGAAAACCGAGGCGCTCATCGATCTTCGGCATGGAGAATTCGGTCGCATCGATCGCACCGCGCTCAAGAGCCGGGAAGATATCGCCCGCCGCCAGAAGCGAGGTCGACACGCCAAGGCGCTGCATCACTTCGGCACCCAATCCAAAGAAGCGCATGTTCAGGCCTTGCAGGTCTTCCAGAGAATTGATCTCGTTCTTAAACCAGCCCGAGGTTTCCGGCGCGATCACGCCGCAGGGGGTTGCTACAACGTTATAGCCGTTGCGGTCATAGAGTTCCTGCCACAGTCTGGCGCCATCGCCGTAGAAAACCCACGCAAGAAATTCACCCGCTTCAGGGCCGAACGGCACAGCGGCGAAAAGCGAAGCCGCTTTCATCTTGCCCTGCCAGTATCCGGAGGTGGTATAAGCCGCATCCACCGACCCGTTTGAAACCGCATCCAACGCCTCAAGCGTCGGGACGAGCTTGCCGGGATCGAAATGCTCAAATTCCACGCTTTCGGAAATGCCGTTGATCTTGTCAACAAAGCCGAGCGCCGCCGTACCCAGGATCGGCAGGTTTTGTGGAAACGCCGATGTCATTTCGATCGTTTCCTGAGCAGACGCGGCACCGGCCAACATGGTCGCACCGGCAAAGGCGGCAATGAATTTCCTGATCATATGTTCTCCTCCCGAGAGAATGTATTTATTGACGCATTCATTAATTAAACGGATGCGATTTCAACGGCAAGCGTTTCATACCCTTGAAATAAAACGGCGTTTCACCACCGTCTTACAACCTCCGTCCCTGGCTCAACCGATTACGGGACCCTCTCATCCAAATCCCGCCCCGGCCTCCCAACCGCGGCAGCAACGCAATCGATCAATACACCTCCGAATTTATAGAGCATGTTGCTCGGGGAGCAATATAGGCCGACTTAACCCCTGATGGCGACTTATCATTTGGACTGACCCGGCCCCTTTATCCGGGCCGTTCCGGCTGTTGACCGTGTTCAACCCGGTTTTGGGCGCTCCCGTTCCGACTGTGAGTGTCCGCCCGTTGCCGGATAAATCGGCAGGATCCACCCTTTCAAAGAAGCGCTGTGTAACGCCTCTGGTTACGCTTCTTGTTGCGGTGCGGACCGGGGAAGGAACCGCTGTCATTTGTCCTTCCACAACTTCTGGCCGATCCGTCCAGAAAGCTACATGTATTCCGCCCCTGCGGGGTCCAGCCAGCCGCCAACCGAAACGCATTGATCAGGCCGGCGGCGCGGATACAGCTCACGAAGAGCGCTTCCGGGCGCCCCAACGCAGCCGCCGACCTGTACCGACACGGGAAGCCCAGATGACTGGAAGGACCTGTGCACACCGCGCCGATCTCATTTATGTGTTACTGGGGCTCAGGGTCCTCATCACTATCGTTATCGGTTTCGTTAGAGTCGTTGCCCTGGTTGCTTGACGACGTTGTAGCGTCCGCCGCCCCGGCCCCGGAAGGATCATCCCGTCTAAACGGCTGATTGCTCTCGTCGCTGTCAGTAACCTCCAGTTCACGTTGTTCCCCCCAGAACAGAAACTCCATGAACCAATTCGCCTTAGAAGGCGTCACCAAAGCGACTGTATTCACCGCAACCGTCGCGGCGACCACCAACACTTTCCAATTCATTGCCATTCGCAAGCCTTTCCTTACGCCTTTGACGCGTGTATAAAAAATAAGAACTGCAATCCGTTGCAATTTCTCATAATAATAATCGGTAGTTCCCTTAAGGTTATTGACAACTTAAGGTTACATACAATCGGAAGTGTATAGATTAGATTATAGATGATTTCCAGTCAGAAACCGCGTAGGTTGCCGACAATAAAAGAAGGCTCATAAGTTCATCAAAATCGACGTAGAATCCGAACGCTTCAGTGCAATCTCAACGAGCGCCGCGGCCATGCCGTCTTTTGCTCTATGCTTGCCGCTTGTCGTCAGCTTGCGCCATCCGTTAGCGCAGTTACTTCTCTTTGCGCTAACGTATCCAATCCGTTCACGCGAACAATTGTTCTCTCTATGCTCTCATGCATTATGGCTGCCCGTTAGGTGTAACGGTCATGTTAGATCAGCCGCAAGAACAACTTCCGCGTCCGCAGGGATCGCTATTCTGACAACCTGTATTGTTGAAGCGCTGGGCTCAGGACCCCTTGATTTCATCCATTCTGCGAGAGCAGATTTTGTTTTTGACAAGGCGGAAAGGCGCAGGAAACCGTCCGGTTTTCAAGCCTTTCCTACGCAGTCAGGAACACAATATGCCTCGCCCTTCGGGTTTTGAAAGAAGTGTCCACCTGAAGGGAACCAGGGCTCGCAAAGGTATCCAACCTTCGCTTCTCCCTGGTTCTCTCCATTCGAATACTTCTTTCAAAACAGAATTGCATGAAATCAATAGGTCCTGAGCCTAAGCGAAACCGATCCCGAACAAATCGGAACCAATATTATTTATTCGCGTGAGAATAGGGTCCGAAACTGGCCCACCCCACCAGCATGGGCCATTACCCACCCCGGAAATACAAGGTTCAGCAATCTGCCTGTCCACCTCGCAGCAGCCTTTTTCCGCTGCCCGGCCTGCAAAAGTAAGAACATTGCAACCGATATCGAGGATAGGTTGGCGGATCAGCGGAACCTGCGAGGATGATCTGTGATTAAAACGATTTGTTTGACAGCGGCGGCGGGAGCGCTTGTGAATTGGTTCTATCAGACTGAATGCTATGTACCCGTTCAAGTCGAGAGTTGGCGGTCTGAGCCAATATGGTGGCACATATCAGTGTTGGCCACCGGCGGCCTTGTCGGCGGATACGGAGGGTTTCTGTTCAGAATATTTTTTCCAAAAACCAAAGCCAGCTGAGATTGTCTAAAACGTCAAAGACAAAAAAGTTGCCGGGTTGATCATGTGCGGGCGTTTCACGACTCCATACACATGGGCTGAGTACCACAAAGCCCTGGCCGGGTTTCTTTGAACAGTGGCTGGACCCGGATATCTCACTTTCGAGTGCTGTTGAACCGCTGCAAACCACCGGGTGGGCGAACATCTTAAAAGAGCAATAAAATCAGATGCTTAAAGAGGCGTGGCGGGCCCGGAGGGACTGATAAAGTTTTATATTTCAATAACTTACGCACCCATCGGCCACAATTTTCAGAATTTTCGCCCATTGTTTTCGTTAACTTAATCGCCCTGCCGCCCACCAATCTGAACGCTAAAGAAGTATCATGAATGTCTTCTGACACACTCCCGTATGAGAGGAATGGGAGGCGCTATTCGCTCCCCTCGACCGCGAGCGCCTGTTGAACAAGGTCCCAACGGGAATGGTAATTTTGAAGATCTGGCAATTGCTTTAGCATCGCCTGCCCTAGAGATTTTGTTTTCGGCAATCTTTGCGCAATGTGTTCTGGAAGGACAAAGAACTCAGGAGCCTCTGGCGCAGAGATTGACTTGCGATATCGATTACCTCGATTCAAACGCACGTATACATAAAAGTCCGTGGCGCCTGGCTTTTTCATACCCATGTTCCAATGAGCGTCTGTTGCCCATCGCGACTTTACCTCCAAACGCACTGAACGATTTTTTTCCGGATTTACCGAGACCAGATCGTGGCCAGCATTTCGACCGTAAGCTTTGTATGTCGGGATACCCTGTATCAAGAGCATGCCCAACACAAGAAACTCTGCGCCTTCTGATTCCAGAGTTGTATCCAAACGCTTGTTGTTTTTACCCACACCAAAACTCCCCACCATCGGGCCATCGACGAGCCAAACGCTCTTCAATCAAAATATTACCAACGTCCCTGCCCTTGACCAGATCTTGGCCCGCCTGCGCTTTCCTGACCAATCCATGCCGAATACTCCATTGTCTACCGATTGCCATTCAGAAGCTCGATAAGCCTCGCTGTGGCCTGTTTTCCAAGCTGACGCTCTGCCCTCTGCTGGCGCTTATTGTCCGTGCAGAAGCTCTGATGGGTCTCTGGCGTTTCAAAGTCCTTCAGACGGATGTTTCGCCCTCTAAGCCATATTGTATCGCCGTCAACCACGCATGTGGTGGTGGCGGTTCTTTTCTTTCCGCAGGGACAGATGTCAAACTTGATTACGACTGGTTTCGGCTTTGGAACGATCACCGGCTTTGATAGTGGTAGGCCAATAAGAATCGCAAGCAAGAGTTTTATATCTGTTCAATACAGCATTGGAAAAGGGCCTGCTATAGTTACTTCTATGCGAGATCAAGCTGTATCGCGCTGGAATAACAAAAACTTTACACTCGCGACTTATAAGCTCCACGAAACGCACTGCGAGGGCAAGTATAATGAGCGATAGTACTTCGACTTCATCGACAAATCACAAACGTAATTTGTTTGTAATTTTGCTAGTATTGGCAGCAATCTACGTAGCGTGGAATTCTTTTGGAGCCTACCAGTGTTCAGCGCGGGGCGGTGAAATTCAGTTAGACGGATTAGCAATCCAATGCCTTTTAGACTTCAGCACTAGATAGCGTGGGTTTGTCCCAGGAGATGCGGACGCACAACTATCACATGTACCAAAAAAGCCCGCCATAGGGGGTATCTACAGCGGGCAAGTCGATGGGACCTTTAGGATTTTGTCGATTAATGACAGTGGTAGGGCTGTGATCCGGCATGACAGCATTTACCGGGTGGACTGTCTTTCCGACACCCTCACCCGTGAGCGGACGCTTATTGCACGCTCAGCGCTCCTACAAACAATGCCAAGCAAACAACAGAAATAGCTCTCCTCATAAGAACCCCTATCTCAAGTTTGTGTTGCAGTTGACAAACGAACACAACCGGTGAACTTGGTAAAGTGAACTAGTTCACTTTCATGCCGATGCCAGTCCGCACAAAAGAGCCCGCTACAGGGGCTACTGTCTTGCTTTTAGCCCCACGCAACGATCTGCAGGGAACCATCTGGCAAGGGACGCTGAAGGTCTTTTGCCAGTTGGTGAGCTATCATGTCAGTCATGAAGTGTGATCAAATAAGGCAAGCGGCGCGCAATTGATTGAGCGAGTTTGAAATTGCAGATCATTCAAAGAAGTAAAATTAGCAAGTCATAAATTACAATTGATAGATCTGGCGTTGGGTGTACCATCTATCCGTTTTATCAAATACTTTTTAAGTAAAAATTGGAGATAGTAATGAGTGCACGAAGCATCGATGTTCTGAAAGATCTGCCACTATCAGAAAATTGTTTTAGAATCGAGTTTGAACACGCAGAAGTTCGCCCCGGCACAGTCAATGGAACACACGTACTAATAGTGAGTGGGCATAAACCTTGCATCAACATGAAAGTGGACCTGAATCCAGTATACTACGGAGTTATCCCAGACTACTGGGAAATCGAGGTTATAGGATGCCAAGGAGACATTTGCTTACCAACCACTTGGCCATACACAGCAACTTACTCGTTCCATGGGTCGATGGGAAAGAAGGGTGTCGAAGTAGTAGGTGCGAACAACCAGCAAAAAAAAATTGATGTGCCTTGATCTATTGGCTGAGTCCGAGTTGTAAGACTCTCCTTTCGTCAACATCTGGTAGCCGGACAAGCTCATTTGCAAGGTGTTCGGCTACCTTCCTGTAGTCGTTCTCGAATTTTTGGTGTAGCTCCCTGACAAGCTCCTGAGCCTCTTTTGTTCGCCATCCATTGACCATCTACTGTGCTCAAACAGCCGGTCAAGCTTGCTGTCGATGCGCCGCACATATTCCTTCACAGAGCGCACTTCGGTCTCGACGGTAGTAACCCGCTGAACAAATTCACTGTCACCTCTGGTTGCATCTTCCAGATGGGCGACGCGGGTGTTGATTCCGGATGCCCACCAAACAGCGCCCGCCGTCTGAATGAGTATCGTTGCCATCAATGCGAGTGGAACCCGACGATCAACACAGACGGCTTCCCGCCATGGACGCAAGCGGAGATCCAGCAGTTCCGTAAACACTACCCGCTCGGCACCAAGCCGCGGCTGGCGTTTGAACTGGTTTTCTATACCGGTCTGAGACGGTCCGATCTGGTTCGGCTTGGAAGGCAGTTTGTCCGCAACGGCGTCATCGAGATTGAGACAGTTAAATCTGTATCAGCCAAAAAGCCGGTCGTTGCCTATATCCAGATCGTGGAGCCGCTTCAGGAAGCCATCGACGCCGGTCCGGCCGGAGATATGATCTATCTGCTCACCGAATACGGCAAGCCGTTCAAAAAAGACGGGTTTGGAAACTGGTTCCGATCCAAATGCGATGCGGCCGGAATCAGTAAGTCGTCACATGGCCTGCGGAAAAACGCCGCACAGCGCCTGGCTGAAGACGGGGCGTCGGAACATCAGTTAATGGCGATTATGGGTTGGACGGATATCAAAACGGCAATGATTTATACCCGCGATGCGAACCGTCGGCGCATGGCCATCATGGCGAGCAAAGGACTTGCGAATGAACAAAGTTAGTACACAAACCGCCCACACCTTGCCACTAGGTGTGGGCAAAAATCGAATTAATTCAATTAATTCAAATACTTAGAAAATTAGTGGTGGGCCCGGAGGGACTCGAACCCCCAACCAATCCGTTATGAGCGGACGGCTCTAACCAGTTGAGCTACAGGCCCTTTGTGACACCGCGCAGTCGGAGCTGCCTTTGTGCGATGCGCACCTGCTTTTTCGGACACCGCTTCAGCTTGCCGCGAACCGGTGCTCCCAAAGGCAGGGCATTGTCTCTACACCAATGTTCGTTGGAGAAGCAAGGTCCCGGTTCAATTCAGGGGATGGAATCGGCGAATTCTGTTTTGCCCGCCCTTGTGCGATCCAAAACGGCTGCAGGAGTGGAAAACACCTGCAAACCAAGATACCTCTTAGACGTAGCCGAATGAAGACTTGAGGGCGCCCATGAACAGCTCGCTTATAAATGCTGCCGCGACGGTTCTGATCATCTTTCTGATCGGGTGGCTGCTCTATCTGGGGCGGTCTTTGCTCCTGCCTTTTGTTATCGCCCTGATCGTCTGGTACATGATCGACACGCTCGCCCGGTCGATTGAATCGGTGAAGATCTCAAAAACGGGCCTGCCGCGCTGGCTGACGCTGCTTCTGGCACTGACAGCCATCGGCGTCACCCTGAATATGATCGTCGAACTGATCGTGGGGAATCTGACGGCACTGGCCGGAGATGCGCCGACCTATCAGGCCCGCCTGGAGGAAATCCTTGCCAGCGCTACGGAAAAGCTCGGCCTGGAAGAGGAACTCGATATCCGTGAAATGCTGCCGGACAACATCCTGACCCAGTTGGCAACCGGCATGGCCAGCGCCCTGACAACGATGGCCGGTTCGGCCTCGCTGGTTTTCATTTATGTCATTTTCCTGCTGTTTGAACAAAGCACCTTTGACAAGAAGCTGCGGGCTTTGTTTGCCGGGCCGGAAAAAACCGAAGTGGCACTTGCCATGCGTCAGGAGATCGCCGGGCGGGTCCGCCACTATGTCGGCATCAAAACCGCCGTCAGTGTCCTGACAGGTGTGCTGACCGGTGTCTGCCTGACGCTGTTCGGCCTTCCCTACGCGCCGCTGTTCGGCTTCATCGCCTTCCTGCTCAATTACATTCCGACCATCGGCTCGATGATCGGCGTCCTGTTTCCGGCAGCGCTGGCGCTGGTGTTTTACGACACGCTCGGGCCGTTTTTCATCATTACCATCGTGCTTGGCCTTATTCAGTTTTCCATCGGCAATCTGCTTGAACCGCGCCTTATGGGAACAAGTCTGAATATTTCTCCCCTGATCATCATGCTGTCGCTGGCTTTTTGGGGAGCGATCTGGGGCGTCACGGGGATGGTTCTGTGCGTGCCGCTGACGGTGATTATCATGATCGTCTGCGCGCAGTTTCCCGGCACCAGAGCAATTGCCGTGCTCTTGTCGGAGGATGGCAATCTTGGCGATCCGATCGCAGCGGACGACAATCACGGTTGATTGGCGGCCGGGCAATACCCAAATGGAACGCGCAGCCAGGGCTCATTTTTTGGAGTTTGTTATGAAGTTATTGCACCTTGCCTCCCCGTTTCTGGCGATGTCTTTGGCCCTTGCGCCAGCGCCCGCCGCGTTTGCCCAGCCCGCCTCCGGCAATGAACGGGTCGCGCAATTGTCCATAACCGGAACCGGCCATGTTCAGGCAGCGCCCGACATGGCAACTGTTACCAGCGGCGTTGTAACGGAAGCAAAATCAGCCAAAGAGGCTTTGAGCGAAAACTCAAAGGCCATGACCGCCGTCATTGAGAAGATCAAAACCGCCGGGATCGACGCCAAAGACATACAGACCAGCGGCTTCAACATTTCCCCCAATTACGATCACAGCAAGTCGAGCTATTCCGGCAGCGGCAGAATTGTCGGATACCGGGTCTTTAACAACGTCAATGTCAGAGTCCGCGACCTCTCCAAACTCGGCGATCTGCTGGATGCCATGGTGACGGAAGGCGCCAACACCATCAGCGGAATCAATTTCATCGTCAGCGAAGCGGATACCCTGTCCGACGAAGCCCGAAAAAAAGCCGTTGAGAACGCGAAGCGAAAGGCAGAGCTTTACGCCGCAGCGTCCGGCGTGAAACTTGGACGCATTCTGTCGATCAACGAAAGCGGCGGCTATCAGCCAATCCAGGGCCGCGCCGTGCGCATGGAGGCGATGGCGCCCGGCGATGCGCCCCCGATTGAACAGGGTCAGCAGACCCTGACGATCAACGTAAACATGACCTGGGAACTTCTGGAGTAGGCTGTCGGGCACATAATTTCCGGACCGAAATCAAGCGCCCTGTTTTTCTCAACAAGGCGCTTTTTTATGTCAACAAATGATCCAACATAAACAGGATACGCGCTAATTCTGCTCGTTGCGGGTCGCCAGCAGATCCCCCCAATCCGTCCGGTGCGCCATTTCCGCAAGAACCGTGTCGGGCAGGAATTCCTGGCCGACACGCACCTGCCATCCGCCGCCCAGCGCCTTGTAGAGCGCCACGAGATTGGATGCGACTTCGGCTCTGGTTGAGATCAGATTGCTTTCCGCCTTGAGCACAGCAGACTGGGTGTTCAGAACGCGGGAATAATCTGCCGTTCCGTCCTGATATTGCAGCAATGCAACGTCAGAGGCTTTTCGCGAGGCGGCCACGCTGCGGCCGTAATAAACCGCCTGGGTGCGGGACTTTTTATAGGCCACCAGCGCGTTCTCGACTTCCATGTAGGCGGAGATGACCGTGTTCTGATAGTTGGCGATCAACTCCTGGTACCGGGCGTCCTGAACCCGGACATTGTTCTTGATGCGGCCGTAATTGAAGATATTCCAGACAATCCCCGGATTGATGACCCCGGTGACGCTGTTCCCCTGCAGCAGATCGGACGTGTCTGTCGCCCGGACACCAATCTGACCGACCAGCACGAACTGCGGATAAAGATCGTTGAGCGCCACGCCGATCTGCGCCGCCTGAGCGGCCGCTTCCATTTCCGCCGCCCGAATGTCAGGCCGGCGCCGGAGCAACTGGTTGGGAATGCCGACGGCCACTTTCGACTTTGCGCGTGGGATGCGGCCATATTTTCCAAGCAGTTTCTCCATATCTTCAGGCGCTTTGCCAAGCAGCACAGCGAGCGCATTCAGCGACTGTTCCAACTCGATCTGAAGGCCCGGAACGATCGCCTTGGTGTTGTTCAGAAGCGTCTTTGCTTCCTCGACATCAAGTTCTGTCGTGACGCCGTTCCTGAACCTGAGTTCGGTTATTTGCAGGGACTTTTCCTGCAACTGCACATTTTTCCAGGCGATACCCAAGCCGGCCTGCAACGCCCGTATATTGACGTAAACCGTCGCAACATCACCGGTCAGCGTCACAAGCGCATCGTCGTAGCTGGCAATCTGGCTCGCCAGATTGGCCCTGGCCGACTGGACACCCCGACGAATGCCGCCCCAGATATCGATTTCCCAGCTTGCGTCAAATCCAGCGTCCCAATGGGCAAAATCAAGATCCAGACCGATAAACCGTTCAATGTCCCGAGCCGGAGAAAAGTTGTCGCTGATTTTGCGCCTTTCATATCCGGCGCCCACGCGCTGGGTCTGCGGAAACAACTCGCCAAATGCGATCCCAAGCTGGGCTCTGGCCTCAAGAACCCGCGCCCCGGCAATCTGAAGCGACAGGTTCTGCCGATAGGCCTCGTCGATCAGCTGATTGAGGACCGGATCGTTAAAGGTCTGCCACCAGGTGACCACCGGTTCGCTGCGGCTGGTCAGGCCGCTCGCGGAACTGGGCTTCAGATCGTTGGCTTCCTTCCAGCGCTCCACCACGGGCGTTTGCGGCGTTACAAAATCGGGCCCGATCATGATGCAGCCGGACAGCAGCAGCGCCCCCGCAATTATGGCAAGAAGCCGGGAACTTGTTCGGACTTCCGACCGGGCCTGCGGCACATTCCCTCCATTTCCGCTCAGAACACCCATGCGCATCCCCCAGGGTTCGCAAAGGTATCCATCCTTCGCTTCCCCCTGTTTCTCTCCATTCGAACATTTCTTTCAAAACAGAATTGCATGAAATGAATGGGTCCTGAGCCTAAAGCAGATCAAAGGGGCGGATGAAGTTCGCCCATGAATAGAGCCGGACATTCACGCGCCGGAGGAACTCAAAGCCCTTGCCGCCGCCTGTGTAAATCGCAACCGCACCATGCGCACCGCCCGGCATATGGTGCCCCTCCGGCAGCTCGACATCGAACTCAACGGCGATCCGGCCCGGCAGTTTGGGAATAAGAAAACCCGGCAGCCGGCCGGAGGGCTGATATTGCCCCTGCCGTGTGGCCCACCAGATCGACTTCACCTTCCCGGTAAAGACTTCGCCCGGATACAGATCGAGCGCGACCTCGATTTCCTGGCCCGGCCGGACGAATTTCAGGTTCTGCTGCCGAAAGGTTCCAAGGAAAAACGGATCGTCGTCCGTCACGAAACTGGCAATCGCCCCGATGCGGAACGTCCCCACAACCAGGCCCGGTTTGGCCTGCTGGAGCACAACCATCCCATCCGCAGGCGCATAGATTGTCGTCTGATCGAGAAAATACTGGGCCTGGGCAAGTTGCGCCTGAGCCTGGGCGACGCCTGTATTGACGCCGTCAATCTGAGACTCATACGCCAGCTGCGCTTTATCGACATTGGCCTGTGCTTCCTTAACGCCCGCCTCGCCTTCCAGCACCTGCTCATTCCAGCGGTCAAGCTGATCCTGACGGCCACCTCCCTGGGGTACCAGTTTCTCGTAGCGCTCCTGCTGCGTTTTGGCATAGGCAAGCTGCGCTTCGGCCCGCTCCTGCGCGTCCTTGGCAATTTCAATATCCGTTTGAAGAATTTTGACATTCTGCTCTGCGGCGGCGAGCTGCGCTTTGGCATTGTCAACCTGGGCGCTGTATATCGATTGATCAAACCGATAGAGCGGATCGCCCTTCTTTACGGGGACATTCGGCTCCACCAGCACCTCTGTCAAAAGCGTCGGTTCCGGCAGCCGGGGCACAATCTGAACCGTGTGGCGGATGACGTGCGCATCCATTGTGAAAGGCTGATAAAAGCGCAATGCGACAATAAAAATCAGAAGCAGATGCACGCCGACCCAGAAGGAGACGATGCCCCAGACCATGTTGAATTTCAGCCATTTCAGCTTGAAAAAAACCAGCCAGACAAAAATGATGTAAAAAAGCGTGATCAGAACCGCAATCAGCATGGGCGTTCCATCGCAAGTGAATTGAAATCAGCACATCCCGCGCCGGGTCGCCTGCAAAAAGACATCGGATCAGGTCTTTGCATCGCCTCCACCTTCCGGTGCCTTGTCGTCGACAATCTCAAGTTCCGACACCACGTCTTCATCACCCCGGAGGCGGCGGATTTCGTCCTCAATTGCCTTCTTTTCCGCTTTGGGGAACCGGCGCACATCGATCGTAAGAGAGTCGTGAAAGGCCCACATGAAAGCATGAATCCAAGGCACGACCGCCAGAAAGCCCATGAGTCCCATCAGTTTGACCGATTCCGCATGGGGATGATTGCGCCGCAGCGCGACTTTGCCCGGCAGTGTAATGATAAAAATGAAGATCGAGAAAAAGGCGATCAGGGCCGCAACGCCTATGACAAAAGTCAGATAGTCATACTGATCGAGCGGGCCGCCAATAAGACGGAAGTCGGTTTCCGATGTCACGTCGACCGTTTCCTCATGTCAATTGCACATGGACAACCACGGATATCCAATACGCTTAAAACGCTACACCGATGATAGCCAATGCGCTACCGATCACAAAATAATTTGCCTAAAAAGCGTGCTTTTCCAAATCAATGTGCGACGATTGTGTTCCAGTAACACACCAACGGCAAAATCACCGGGATGCGTTGTCGGCATCGTCTTTCAACGACTAGGCTCAGGACCTATTAATTTCATCCATTCTGCGAGAGCAGATTTTGTTTTTGACAAGGCGGAAAGGCGCAGGAAACCATCCGGTTTTCAAGTCTTTGTGGGCGCAGTCAGGAACACAATATGCCTCGCCCTTCGGGTTTTGAAAGAAGTGTCCGCCTGAAGAAAACCAGAGCTCGCAAAGGTATCCAACCTTCGCTTCTCCCTGGTTCTCTCCATTCGAACACTTCTTTCAAAACAGAATTGCATGAAATTAATGGGTCCTGAGCCTAAGACCGGAAGGCGGGATGCGTCGGTGCAATAAAAAACCGGGCTGAGGAGCCCGGTTTCATTCGTTTGATGTCCGTTAAGCCGTTCAGGCTGATCCTGAACAAATCCGGATAAACCGGCACATCGGGTCAATGGTTACCGCAGCCTCTAGCTGTCAAGAAAACTGCGCAACTTGCGACTGCGTGAGGGATGCTTCAATTTCCTGA
The DNA here is from genome assembly GCA_965275915.1 of Stappiaceae bacterium. Classification (GTDB taxonomy): domain Bacteria; phylum Pseudomonadota; class Alphaproteobacteria; order Rhizobiales; family Stappiaceae; genus JBDWFY01. The sequence goes on along the minus strand of CBDHYI010000008.1, from coordinate 193,428 downwards.
GCGCTTTGGCTTCGATCTGGCGAATGCGTTCACGCGTCACGGAAAACTGCTGCCCGACCTCTTCCAGAGTGTGATCGGTATTCATGCCGATTCCGAACCGCATCCTTAAAACGCGTTCTTCACGGGCCGTGAGCGAGGCAAGGACGCGCGTCGTGGTCTCGCGCAGGTTGGACTGAATGGCCGCGTCAATCGGCAGAATCGCATTCTTGTCCTCGATGAAATCGCCCAGATGACTGTCTTCTTCATCGCCAATCGGCGTTTCAAGGGAGATCGGTTCCTTGGCGATTTTCAGGACCTTGCGCACTTTCTCAAGCGGCATCTGGAGTTTTTCCGCCAACTCCTCCGGTGTCGGTTCCCGGCCGATTTCATGCAACATCTGCCGCGATGTGCGAACGATCTTGTTGATCGTCTCAATCATGTGAACCGGAATGCGGATCGTGCGGGCCTGGTCGGCGATCGAGCGTGTGATGGCCTGCCGGATCCACCAGGTCGCGTAGGTCGAAAACTTGTAACCACGCCGGTATTCGAACTTATCGACCGCCTTCATCAGTCCGATATTGCCTTCCTGAATGAGATCCAGGAACTGCAAGCCGCGGTTGGTGTATTTTTTGGCAATGGAAATCACCAGACGCAGGTTCGCCTCGACCATTTCCTTCTTGGCAATCCGGGCCTCTTTTTCGCCCTTTTGCACCATCGAAACAATTTTCCGAAACTCGGTGATTTCGAGCCCCGTTTCCGTCGCCAGGGTCTGGATTTCCTGCCGCAGTTCGCGGATCGTTTCTTTTTCGGTGGCGACAAAATTCTTCCAGCCGCGGGATGACAGGCTGGCCACCTTCCGGATCCAGTTCGGATCCAGCTCAGCGCGCTGATACTGCTTCAGAAAGTCGCCCCGATCGACCCCGTAAGACTCCGACAGCCGAAGCAGGCGTCCCTCATACCCCATCAACCGTTTGTTGATGTCATAAAGCTGGGCAACGAGCGCATCAATCCGGTTTTGATTGAGCGACAGGCTCTTAACGTCAATGACGATTTCTTCCTTGAGCTTTTTGTAGCGGCGCTCCTGGGACGGCGACAACGTCTTGTTGGCGAGCTTGTTTTCGACAAGCTGATCCTGCAGACGCCGCAGCTTTTTGTATTCGTCAGCAATCCGGTCAAAGGTTTCAAGGACTTTAGGCTTGAGCTCCGCTTCCATCGCGGAGAGCGACATATTCGCCTCATACTCGTCGGAATCGTCCTCGTCTTCCCCCTCCCCTTCGGTTTCGCCGGAGGCGGGTTGGCCTTCATTGTCATTATCGCCCAGTCCCGCCGGGGTTTCCTTTGTCTCTGCGGGCTTGACCACAACCGGCGCAGGAGCGACCGGCGCGGCCACCACAGACGCCGTTTCTCCGTCTGCATTGTCGTCGTTCTCGCCGTCACCGCCCAGGCCTTCGGCTTCGGCCTTGCTTTCAGGGTCGGCGTAGGTCGCTTCCAGATCGATAATGTCCCGCAAAAGGACGCTGCCCTCGTTCAATTCATCGCGCCAGATAATGATCGCCTGGAATGTCAGCGGGCTCTCGCAAAGACCCGCAATCATCGCTTCGCGGCCGGCCTCGATCCGTTTGGCAATTGCGATCTCGCCTTCCCGGGAAAGCAGCTCGACGGAGCCCATTTCGCGCAGATACATTCGCACCGGATCATCGGTCCGGTCCGCTGGCTCTTTGGTTGTCGAGGTTTTCGCGACTGCCGTGCTCGCCGTCGACACCTCGACAAGGTCACCGCCCTCGGAGTCGTCTTCGGCTTCTTCCTGATCAATCACATTGATGCCCATGTCGGACAACATCGACATGACGTCTTCGATCTGTTCGGAACTGACCTGGGCCGAAGGAAGAACGGTATTCAGCTCTTCATATGTCACGTAGCCGCGTTTCTTGGCGGCCTTTATCATCTTTTTTACGGCAGCATCGGATAAATCAAGCAGCGGACCATCCTGACCTTCCGCCGTCGCCTCTTGGGTTTCTTCCGCCTGGGTCGCCTTTGTCACCATGCCATGTCTCCAGAACCGCCGGTATCAGCCGGCGTCATGCACAATTTATACATATCGAATATGTGGCGGACTCCAGCCGGGTCCACCCGTTTTTCTTTCTTTGACGTAATACGCGCCAGTGTCTTAAGTCCCGATTAACTTCGTATCCGCAGACCCGCCGGCGCCTGCCTGCGCGCTGTCGCATCGGTCAGTATGTAAACCCACGCCGATCCTGTCCGCGGTTAAGAGCGGCCAACAATTATAGGGGTTTGGGCAGCACTCGTTTGTTCGTATCGCCATCACGGGGCGCTGTTTGCTGCATTAAAGCTTGTATTTAGCCTGCTTTCAGCGATTCGCAAGCTCAATTTCGACCGGTCAAGCAAAAATATACATAAATCAACAGCACATGCATGCATCTCCATCGCTGAGCCGGGCGGTAAGGAGATGTATCAAGCGCGACTCATGGCCCTTACGGACATTAATGCAACAGATCGGCACAAAGTGCATTTTGCCGTTCAGACATTGCCCTGAAGCAACGCACCGCGTTTTTCGTGGACAGCAAACGCGCTGCGAATTTGTTTGGCTTGTTCGGCCAGATCATGCTCCCGCTGCTGATAATCTTCCCGCCGCCGCGCAACTTCCTGTGACAAAGCCTGAATACGGAGCCAGTCTTCCTGCCGCATATTGCTGCCGTCGGCAGCCAGTTCGTCCTCCACCTCCTGCTCGAGACTGCGCAGCTCCAGCTTGTCGAGAAAATGCAGGAAAAGAGTTTCTACAAAATCATCGCCGGGTTCGCAGGCCAAAACCGGCAAACGTTGCAGCAGGTGCGAAAAACGGTCTCGCCGGCCGTTCTTTTCTTCGCGCACCCTGTCATCGCTTTCACCCAGAACCTCTCCCAGGATCAGATAAAAACGGCTGTCGAGCCGATCGAAAAAACTGACCACCTGATCTCCGGATAACTCCGTTGCAATCCGGCACAGTTCCACTTTGAAGCGCTGATGAAGTTCATCGGCAAATTGGACATGCGCAATCCGCTCGATATGCCGGTCCAGAAACTCAATATTCTTGACGAACAGCGCACAGATCGTGCGTTCCAGACCAAACAGCTCGCTGGACGGGGCTTCAACACGCTTTCCGCCGGGATCGTCGGACGGCTTTTCGAAAGTCTTTCCGCCAGGACGCCGGCTGGTCCGATCCCTCTCCCAGAAGAAATTCGACAGCCGCAGCCGGATCGCAAGCTGATAACGCCGGCGAACCCTGTCATCCTTGATCTGAAAAATCAGATCATCAAGGGTCTTTTCAAGCGCCGCTTTCCGCTCCGGTGTGTCCACGCGAGCATTCGCGGTCTCACGGTCCCAGAGGACATCTGAAAGCGCGACGGATTTGGCGATCTCAGCCAGCAGCCCCTGCTGTCCGCCGGACTGAATCAGGTCATCGGGGTCCTTGCCTGCAGGCAGAAAAACGAAGCCGAACGAATAGCCGCTTTTCAGGACCGGCAAAATGCGATCGACGGCCCGGTGTGCGGCGCTTGTTCCGGCGGCATCGCCATCGAAACAGACAATCGGTTCAGGCGCCAGGCGCCACATGCGGGCGATCTGTTCTTCGGTGAAAGCGGTACCCAGCGCCGCAACGACATGTTTGATGCCGGCCTGCCAGATCGCAATCGCATCCATATAGCCTTCAACAACAATCGCTGCCTGATTATCGAATGCCGGCTGGCGGGCGCGGTGAATGTTGAACAGCATATGCCGCTTGTGGAAAAGCGGTGTTTCGGGAGAATTCAGATACTTGGGCTGACCCTCGGGGTCCAGTGCCCGGCCGCCGAAGGCAACGACCCGACCCTTGTCGTCCTGAATGGGAATGATGATGCGATTCCGAAACCGGTCGTAGCTTGGTCTGCCATCGTCAGGTCGGCCGATCAGGCCGGCTTCCAGCATCGCCTCTTCATCGACGCCCTTTCCCGCCAGATGACGCTTCAGCCCGTCACGGCTGTTGGGAGCGAAGCCAAATCTGAATTCCGCGAGCGTTTCTTTCGTCAAACCGCGAGTGTCCAGATAGGCACGCGCCGCTGAGCCGCCCGGCAGTTTCAACTCGGCTTCAAAATAGCGGCAGGCCATCTCGCAGATTTCGACAAGGCCGGCCCGTTTTTTCTCCCGGGCCTGAAACTGCGGGTCGGGAGCCGGCAGCGCAAGGCCTGCCTGTGAGGCCAGTTGTTCGACCGCCTCGGGAAATGTCAGCCCTTCCTTGTCCGTCAGAAAACGAAAATGGTCTCCTGACGCACCGCAACTGAAGCATTTGTACCTCTGGCGGCGGTCGTCGACGTGGAAACTGGGCGTTTTCTCCTGATGAAAGGGGCAGCAGGCCCAATAGTCCTGTTTGCTTGGCTGCGTCTTTCGCCGATCCCACGTAACATGACGCGCGACAATATCCGACAGATTTAAGCGGGACCGGATTTCTTCAAGAAACGAAGGCGAAAAGCGCATGATGAAAAGAACAATCCGACGAACGAAGGGGCACCTGACAAAGTCGATTTCAGTCTGACGGCAGACGTTGACTTTGACCGGGCAGATAATAGGGCGACAGCAACGTGCGCGACAAGCCCGCCTCTGCACATGACGGCAAGAAGGAGATGGGTGACCGACTCCGGCTGCACTCCATCCCCGTCAGTATCATTTCCCTGAATAGATCGCTTCCGCCGTCAGTCGCAGCGAAGCATATCCCTGACCACACCGCTGGCGCGCCCGAAATCCATCCGCCCCGCATAGCGCTGTTTGAGCGCATTCATGGCCTTTCCCATATCCCGCAGCCCTTCGGCACCCAGTTCGTCAATCACGTTCTTGCAGGCGGAATGAATCTGCTCGGAATCCAGTTGTTTTGGCATCAGAGCGGTAATCACTTCAATTTCTTCGCGTTCCTGCTCAGCCAGATCGATCTGACCGGCCTCGTCATAGGCGCGGGCAGACTCTTCCCGCTGGCTGACCATCTTGTGCAGCATTTCCTTGATTTCCTGATCGGAAATGCCGTCCTTGCCTTGCTTGCGCGCCGCGAGCACCCGATCGTCAAGGGCGGTTAGAATCAGCCGCAGCATCGCAGTTTTTCGTTTTTGCTTGTTCTTTATTGCGGCTTTGAGCTCGGCATGAATATGCTCACGCATATATCGCACCCTTACTGACAATTTTGTCGATGGTCATTGGTCTCCGCAAAACAATCGTTTCCCCACAATTTGTTTTACTATTTTGTCACGACTGATGCTTTTTCAATCAGCTACACGGTATTGTCAACAAACCGCGACCAGCGGAATGATATCGTCCGCGACACATTCACGCAACAGCATATTTCTACAAGCTTTTGATTTTTCAGCACAAATTGAACAGCTTCGTATATTGACCAAAGCCATCCGATCTCCTAGTCTCAGGAGCCTGTATGCACCGTTCCGTTCGGCCTGAGAATCAGAGGCCGCTGAGTCGGTGTGGAACTGCATGATGTCATCAACCGGATTGAGAATGCAAGACATGACGAACGCTGACGGATGGTCCGCGCCGACACTCACAGCCGCGCTTGTTTTGGCGGACGGGACAGTCATCAAAGGACAGGGCCTTGGCGCCTCCGGCGTTGCGGAAGGCGAAGTTTGCTTTAACACCGCGATTACGGGGTATGAGGAAATTCTCACTGATCCCTCTTATGCCGGACAGATAATCACGTTCACCTTTCCCCATATCGGTAATGTGGGAACCAATGAGGAGGATGTCGAAACTGTCGACCTCTCCAACCGGGCCGGCGTTCGCGGTGCCGTGTTTCGTGCTGACGTTACCACACCATCGAATTTCCGGGCCACCGGGCATCTCGATGAATGGCTGAAAAGGCGCGGAATTATCGGAATATCGAATGTGGATACCCGTGCTTTGACCGCTTTGATTCGCAACAACGGCATGCAGAACGCGGTCATTGCCCACAACGCCGACGGTGAGTTTGATCTTGACGCACTCAAACGGCAGGCGGCGGCGGTACCGGACCTTGAAGGCCTCGACCTCGCGAAAGAGGTAACATCGGAAAAACCCTTCGACTGGACGCAGACCGCCTGGTCGCTTTCGGACGGATATGGTGCAAAGGAAGACGGACAATTCCATGTTGTTGCGCTTGATTTCGGCGTCAAACGCAACATCCTGCGTCTGCTCACCGATGCGGACTGTCGCGTCTCCGTTCTGCCCGCCAACGCCAACGGCGAAGACATTCTCGCCCTTAATCCGGACGGCGTGTTTCTTTCGAACGGTCCGGGCGATCCGGCGGCAACGGGTGATTATGCGGTCAATGCGATACGGGCCGTTATAGATGCCAATATACCGGTTTTCGGCATTTGCCTGGGCCATCAGATGTTGGCTTTGGCCCTGGGTGCGCGCACGATCAAAATGCATCAGGGCCATCACGGCGCCAATCACCCCGTACGAGACAACACAACGGGGAAAGTCGAAATTACGTCAATGAATCATGGGTTTGCGGTCGACAGCTCATCTCTGCCGGAGAATGTCCAGGAAACGCACATTTCGCTGTTCGATCAATCCAATTGCGGCCTGAGGGTCAAAGACAAACCGGTTTTTTCCGTACAATACCACCCCGAGGCATCGCCCGGCCCGCGGGACAGCCATTATCTGTTCAGACGTTTTACAAACCTGATGCGCGAGAGAAAGAATTTGCCGCTCATCGAAGAATTCCCGAAGATGGATCAGGCAGGCTGATCAGGCCTGACAAGCGAAACAAAAAAGGCCGGAGCGATGCGCTCCGGCCCTTTTCTTGTAACAGGCTGGCGCTTGGTCAGCTGTCCATAGCCTTGAGTTGCGAAACAACCTGCTCGACTTCCTCAAGCTGTTGACGAACCTGCTCGAACTGCTCTCTGAGCAAATCCGTTTGTGAGGAACAAATCGTCCGCAATTCAGCCAATTGATCGTCGCGGGGAGCGTTCCCTTCCAGGAGCCCGATCACTCGGCGTATTTCCGCGAGCGTCAATCCTATACGCTTGGACTGCAAAATCACACGCATACGGTCAATATCACGTTGCCGGTAGAAGCGTCTTGTGCCTTTTCGAACCGGCGCCAGTAAGCCTTTCTCTTCATAAAAACGAAGTGTGCGCAGAGTGACGTCGAAATAATCTGCCATATCCGCGATGGACTTCAGCGTCTCATCATCTGCATCACCGGTAATCGGCCCTGCTATGTCTGGAGCGACTTTTAAAGTCTTGGGAGCTGCGTTCATTATAACCATCTTGCCGTTTGTTATTGATCTTCCTACGCGAAACATCTTCCTGAAAAGAGCCATCCTGCAGGAGACTTTCTGCGCGCCCGTCCCTCCTAGAGAGCGCGAACTGTTTTACTGGGTGCCGTGCGTCCGTGATTAGAGACCTGGCGGCCCGTTTTCCGGATCTTTATTTGTGATCATCGGTCTTCTTGTTATCGGTAGTAGACATTTAAAGGCGACCTTACGGAAGTTATGCCATTTCACCGGATTGCTGCGCTTAGCTCACGGCGCCATATATTTTGCTTCAAACGCCATTTGCTTCAAGCAAAGATTGTAGCGCAATATTGTCTCTGCGTCAGCGAACAAATTATTATTCACATTTTATTTCGTCTTAACTGCGTTGGCGAGAATCCGAACCATCTTTTCGTAGCTCTTGTAAAATTACCTACAGTTGAAAATCCAGTAAGATAAGAAATTTCCGATATTGATAGTTGAGTATTTTCAATGTAATTTCGGGATATTTCTTTTTTTGTCTCATCAACTATTTCAACAAAACTTGTACCCTTATCAGATAAATGTCTCTGAAGGCCCCTAACACTCATGTTGCACATTTTTGCAACAGTCATTATCGAATAGTCACCATGTGGCAGTTTTGCGGTGATTTCTTCTATTACACGTTGAATTGTGCCGCTGACTTTCCTTCGCTCACTCAAAAGCCGCTTGTTCAACTCGACGAGAGCCTCGTAGAGGTCCGCATCATGGTAAGGATTGACCATGGGCAACGTGGCGAGTTTGAAGCGGACGAAATTCGCCGGACTGTCAAATCGGCAATCCTTGCACAAATGCCGCCTGTAGAGCGATTGATCTGCCGGAGCCCTGCGCTGCAACTCGATTCGATCAGGCATCCAGTCTGCGCCGAGAGATCCTCGCATCCGATTAACAGCATTGGCCACCAACCGATCCGACAACTGGTCTTTGTTGGCAATTATGGAGGGGACCCGCAATTCGATCGCCGCATCGTTTGCGGTTTTGACGAGCCGCAGCGCGGCAAGGTCTATGTAAACCGGTGCATACTCAATAAACGACTTAATTGCTTCCTCGATGGTCGGCGCGTAGGTGGAACAATGCGCGGACGTGCTCAAACCCATTTGCGGACGGGCAATCGATGCTTTCAGCGCAAACTGATCGTCGTCGAGTTGATCTGACGCGTGAGCCAGAAGATCGGCGAAGCGAGAGAGCGACACATAATTTGACATCGCATTGACGTCGACATTTTCCATCCCGCTCCTGGCCTGCAGCTTTTCGAATGAAAGGCCCTGAGCAGCGACATAGCTGTCGATACCGCGCAACGCGCGCGCTTGAATGAGATAGTCGCTTTCGGCCAGCAAAAACGATGCCTCCTCTGACCTGCAGGTCCATGAGCACAAAAGGACGAATTGCCTCGCAGGTCCGTACTAAGGGCCGGAGAGTCACTTTTCCAGCTCGGGATTCAACCAAATGGGCGAAAGCAATTGTGGCATAAATTAGCCAAAATTACTTTGAACTACGGAAAACCAATAATTCCTGAAACCGCTTTTAATGAAATTGTGATTTCAAACAATGAAAAAATTACGAGTTAACTATACTCAACACCTGAAATGATAGATTCAGTTTAATTAACTTTAAACAATTGTAAACGTGACTACTTAAATTTTATTAAGAGTTGAAAGTATCGTATTCATCCATTCTTCCGGCTTTGTATCCCTGCCCAAAGCGGTCTTTCCGCGCCGCACTCCACATCCACCCGACCGCAGCCTGCGACAGGTCTTTCCATACGGTGCCCGCGCCGAACCGCCGTAGTCGGGCTCTGCCGACGTCCGCACCAGCTCATAATGCGGCCTCTCTCGCCTTTACGGTTGCCTGAGCGGGAGACAAAACCGAAGTCAGGTTTGGTCGGCGTTGAACCGGACCGGCACGACCGGTCCAACGATTAACGGACATTGCAAAGAAACCCTTCCCGCAGCGATCCGCATCGGGTAAACATCATTGAAAAACAGCACACAGTGCGCCAAAATCGGCGCGGACACCGTTAACGCGATCATGGCAAAGCCTCGGCATGCGGGCCCGCGTGCGGCGTACAAACGAGTATGGAGCAGGCTATGGTGGCGAAAGCCATAGAGACCGAACCGGGCAAGGCAAACCGTTCATCGATGACGTCTGAGCAGTTTCGGATCTGGCGTAAATCTCTCGGATTGAAACAAAAAGACGCCGCCGACAGACTCGGCCTCAAAAAAAGAATGATTCAATATTACGAGAAGGGCGATCGCGACGGACGGGCTGTTGAAATTCCCAAAGCCGTTCGACTGGCGTGCTACGCTCTTTCTCATGGAATTGCCGATTTTGATGGAGAATCGGCGACACCCGAGCCCGGTATTTCCCGACCGGCAAAACAAATAGATAACAGCCGTTAACGGTTTCACAAAAGCGGGGTTCACGTGACGTCGTTTTTTGCCTATAACCGCGCCCAAATTCTTAACCAATCCCGTTTGAACCGCGGCGCCAACCGGCAGCCGCGAAGTTTTTGCGAGCCAACATGCCAAAACGCACAGATATCAAGTCAATTATGATCATTGGCGCCGGCCCGATTGTCATCGGCCAGGCATGTGAGTTTGACTATTCCGGAACGCAGGCCTGCAAGGCCCTGAAAGCTGAGGGGTACCGGATCGTACTGGTGAACTCCAATCCGGCCACGATTATGACCGACCCTGATCTGGCGGATGCCACCTATGTCGAGCCGATCACCCCGGAAATCGTCGCAAAAATAATCGAAAAAGAACGGCCTGATGCGCTTTTGCCCACCATGGGCGGCCAGACGGCGCTTAACTGCGCACTGTCTTTGCGCAAACTGGGCGTCCTTGAGACGTTCGGCGTCGAGATGATCGGTGCAACAGCCGATGCCATCGATAAGGCAGAGGACAGGGAACGCTTCAGGGAGGCCATGACCAAGATCGGTCTGGACACACCCCGTTCGGTTCTGGCCCACAGCATGGCCGACGCGTTTGGTGCCCTCAAGGAAATCGGGCTGCCGGCCATCATCCGGCCGTCCTTTACCATGGGCGGGACAGGCGGCGGCATCGCCTATAACCGGGAAGAGTTTTTCGACATTATAGAGCGCGGGCTGGACGCCTCTCCGACCACTGAGGTTCTGATCGAGGAATCGGTTCTTGGCTGGAAAGAATTCGAGATGGAGGTTGTCCGGGACAGGAACGACAACTGCATCATCGTCTGCTCGATCGAAAACTTCGATCCGATGGGTGTCCATACCGGCGATTCGATCACCGTCGCGCCGGCACTGACACTGACGGACAAAGAATATCAGATCATGCGCGATGCCTCGCTCGCGGTCTTGCGGGAAATCGGGGTGGAAACCGGCGGTTCCAATGTCCAGTTCGCCGTCAACCCCGAAAACGGCCGTCTGATCGTCATTGAGATGAACCCCAGGGTATCGCGCTCGTCCGCGCTGGCGTCCAAGGCAACCGGATTCCCGATCGCCAAGGTGGCGGCCCGTCTGGCTGTCGGCTATACGCTGGATGAACTGGAGAATGACATTACCGGTGGAGCGACACCGGCCTCGTTCGAACCCTCGATCGACTATGTTGTTACAAAAATTCCGCGCTTTGCCTTTGAAAAATTCCCCGGGGCCGAGCCCACACTGACGACCGCCATGAAATCGGTCGGTGAAGTGATGGCAATCGGCCGGACATTTACCGAAAGCCTGCAAAAAGCGCTTCGCGGTCTGGAAACGGGGCTGGATGGTCTGGATGAAATCGAAATTCCCGACCTTGGCAAAGAAGACAATCTCAATGCGATCCGTGCCGCCCTCGGCACGCCCACACCAGACAGGATTCTGAAAGTCGCTCAGGTGATGCGCCTGGGTATCGATCACGAACAGATTCATGCATCCTGTAAGATCGATCCCTGGTTTCTTGAGCAAATGCAACGCATTGTCGATCTCGAAAACCGGGTTCGCAAGCACGGACTGCCCCGGGACGCCGACAATTTGCGCCTGCTCAAAAGTCATGGATTTTCCGATGCCAGGCTGGCTGCCCTGGCCGGATGTTCGGCAAAGGACGTCACAAGTCTGAGAACCAGGCTCAAGGTCCATCCGGTCTATAAAAGAATTGATACCTGCGCGGCAGAATTCGCATCACCCACGGCCTATATGTATTCAAGCTACGAATCGTCCTTCGGAGGCGAGGCAGCTTGCGAGGCTGAGCCTTCGGACCGGAAGAAGGTCATCATTCTTGGAGGCGGGCCCAATCGGATCGGCCAGGGAATCGAGTTTGACTATTGTTGCTGTCATGCCGCTTTCGCTTTGAACGATGCAGGCTTTGAGTCGATTATGGTCAATTGCAATCCGGAGACGGTGTCGACCGATTATGACACATCCGACAGGCTTTATTTCGAACCCCTGACAGCTGAAGATGTGCTGGAGATCATCCGTGTCGAACAGCAGAACGGCACACTCCTTGGCGTGATCGTTCAGTTTGGCGGGCAGACACCGCTTAAACTTGCTCAGGCGCTGACAGACGCAGGAATTCCGATTCTGGGGACTTCACAGGACGCAATCGACCTTGCGGAAGACCGGGACAGATTCCAGAAACTGCTGAAACAGCTGACCCTCAAGCAACCGGAAAACGGCATCGCCTATTCCGTGGAACAAAGCCGCCTGGTTGTCTCCGAACTCGGTTACCCGCTGGTCGTTCGACCGTCTTATGTGCTTGGTGGACGGGCGATGCAGATCATCCAGGATGACGAGGCCCTGGGGGACTATCTGCTTCACACTCTGCCCGAACTCGTACCTGCCGACATCCGCGCCAAATATCCCAATGACAAAACGGGACAGATCAACACGGTCCTGGGCAAAAACCCGCTTCTGTTCGACCGGTACCTGATCGATGCGATCGAAGTCGATGTGGATGCCCTTTGCGACGGGACGGACGTTTTCATTTGCGGCATTATGGAACATATTGAGGAAGCTGGCATCCATTCGGGCGACAGCGCCTGCGCACTTCCGCCGCATACGCTCCCGGCCGAAATCATCGAGCGGCTCAAGGCCCAGACCAAAGCTATGGCTTTGGCGCTCAATGTCGGCGGCCTGATGAATGTGCAGTACGCAATCAAAGGCGATGAGATCTATGTTCTGGAGGTAAATCCGAGAGCCTCACGTACTGTCCCCTTTGTTGCCAAAACGATCGGCGAGCCGATTGCGGGTATCGCTGCGCGAATCATGGCCGGAGAAAAACTGTCCGATTTCGATCTCAGAGAGAAAAAATTCGACCACATTGCCGTTAAAGAAGCTGTTTTTCCGTTTGCCCGCTTTCCGGGTGTGGATACTGTCTTGGGCCCGGAGATGCGGTCCACCGGCGAAGTCATGGGGCTCGACAGCTCATTTGAGCTCGCCTTTGCGAAATCCCAGCTTGGTGCGGGATCGGTGATTCCCACCGGAGGCACAGTGTTCGTCTCTGTTCGAAAAGTGGATCAGCCACGCATTGGAGAGAGTATTAAGATCCTGAAAGAGCTTGGTTTTCAGGTGATGGCGACGGGCGGAACACGGCAGGTTCTTTTGTCCGACGGGATTGAATGCAGCAAGATCAATAAAGTGCATGAGGGCCGGCCGCACATTGTCGATGCGGTCAAGAACGGCGATGTTCAACTGGTTTTCAACACCACCGATGGCGCGCAGGCGCTCGCCGACAGCCGTTCCATGCGCCGGGCCGCTTTGCTTCGTAAGGTTCCTTACTATACAACACTGGCTGGTTCCGCCGCCGCCACGCGGGGTGTTGAGGCATATTTGAGCGGCAACCTTGAAGTTCGGCCGCTGCAGTCCTATTTCGCTCCGGTCAAGTGAATTTGCGTCCGCCAGCGGGAAAATGCCCGCCGGCGACGTTCGTCTTTTTGTCTGAGGCAACGTCTTAATGGCGCTTGCACCTGTAAGTTAAGGTCAACGACCATGGAAAAAGTACCTATGACCGCGCAAGGATACGATGCGCTGATCAAGGAACTTGAAGAAAGAACAGCGGTCGAACGGCCGCGGATTATCAGTGCCATTTCTGAAGCGCGCGCCCATGGCGATCTTTCGGAAAATGCCGAATATCATGCCGCCAAGGAGCAGCAGAGCCTCAATGAAGGCCGAATCAGCGAGCTTGAAGACAAGGTCGGACGGGCGGAAATTATCGACGTCGCTAAAATGACCGGTGATGTCGTGAAGTTCGGAGCAACTGTTACGCTCGAAGACGAGGATACCGGCGAGGAGAAACGTTACCAGATTGTCGGCGATGTCGAGGCCGACGCCACCAATGGGCGGGTTTCGATTTCCTCACCGATTGCCCGCGCGCTGATCGGCAAGTCCGTCGGCGACAGCGTCGAAGTCGTTGCCCCGGCCGGAGCACGGGCCTATGAAATTGTCACGGTCCGGTTCGTCTAGGCTCAGGACCTATTTAATCGGGACAATAGGCACGTCTTTCGTCCGACGGATCGTCAGGGCCGTGCGAACGCTGGCCACATTCGGTGCGGCGGTCAATTCGTCAATGACAAATGACTGAAACGACTGAAGATCGGCAGCAACGCATTTCAGCAGAAAATCAACTTCACCGGACAGCATGTACGCCTCGCGAACCGCTTCCCAGCCCCCGGCAAGGCTCTGAAAGGCCACGAGGTCGCTTTCTGACTGGCTGTGCAGTCCAACCATGGCGAACGCCGTGACATCGTAACCCAGCTGCTTTTCATCAACGAGTGTTCGGTAACTTAAAATAATGCCCGCTTCTTCCAGCGCCCGCACACGCCGTAGACATGGAGGCGCCGAGATGCCAACCCGGCGTGCCAGTTCGACATTGGTCATGCGCCCGTCATCTTGCAATTCGCGCAATATTTTCCAGTCAATCGCATCGAGGCGCGCTTTCACGCTGCTCTCCTTTTTTAGAGCGTGTCTTGTTTATGTTGCATCATTTGACCGATGCCGTTCTGGTTACCGGCCAAGGCAATTCTCGCGATTGACAAATCGTGGGAAATGCCCAGGCCTTCATTGTGTCGCGTATCCTTGTCGCAAAAGTGCTCCAACTTTTGCGGGATACGCATTAGGCGGACTATGTGCCGTGGTGCTTCTCCACCACAGATACAGACCAACGACGCCGGCGGGCAAAATGGCCCGGCCCATTGGATATTGTCTGTCAACACGCTATTCCTTTCGCGGGGTGGGAAAAGTCGGCCCATCGGACATCGTTGCGTAGCACTGCAGAGGCACCTTTTGCGATTTTTGGAGCGAGTTTGCAAGACCGGATCAAATCCATACCGGGTTTCGGCTCAGGACCGTCCGAATGAACACTCCTGAGGTGAAGCCAAGCCTGTGGATCTTCAGTGACGGCAAGGTCGGCGATGAAATCCAGTGTCTGGGACTCGCGGATGCTTTGGGCCTTGAAGCAACCATGCGCCGCGTTTCGCCGCGCAGACCTTATGCCTGGCTCATGCCATGGGGCCCGATGGACCCACGGGAAGGGAGAACAGGGCCGAATACACTATTTGAGCAGCCTTTTCCCGATCTTGCGATCGCCTCCGGACGACGGACAGTGCCCTATCTCAGGGCCCTGCGGTCCCGCTCCGGCGGTCGGACACTGACTGTGTTTTTGAAAGACCCGCGGATGGGAGCCGGCATCGCGGATCTTATCTGGGTGCCCGAGCATGACCGACTGAGAGGGCCCAATGTCATCGTGACAGGCACGGCACCGCATAGAATTACGTCACAGGCGCTTGATGATGCGAGAGCTGACCCGCTACCCGCAGTTGTAAAAACGCACCAACCCCGGGTGATGGTGATGGTCGGCGGAAACAGCCGTCACCATCGTTTTTCTCCCGGTGACATCGGTTCGTTTATCCGGAAACTGCAACGGCTGGCAGAGCGCAGCGCGACACTTATGGTCACAACCTCACGCCGGACTCCAGCGGATCTGACGGCAGCATTGCGTGAGTTGACGGACAACAGCTGCCATATTCTCTGGACCGGCGAGGGCCCAAACCCCTATCTTCAGTTCCTGGCTCACGCGGATCAGACCGTTGTCACAGCTGATTCGACCAACATGGTCGGCGAAGCGCTGGTGACGGGTAAACCGGTGCTGACGTTCGAGCCGGGCGGCGGCCATCGGAAAATAACGCGCTTTCTCACAAATTTGTCCGAACAAGGGCTGATTAGGCCCTTTAAAGGACAATTGGAAAGCTATACCTACAAGCCGATCAACGCGACTCCGGTTATTGCTGACGCCATCCGTTCGGCCCTTGCAGAACGAACGCCACCGGTTGCAGACAAGGCATAATGACCAAAACAGGCGAATAGAAATGAGCACACACCATTCAAAAGTCCTGATTGTCGGATCCGGTCCGGCCGGCTATACCGCTGCTGTTTACGCTGCACGGGCAATGCTGGAACCGACCCTTGTATCGGGTATTCAGCCCGGCGGACAGCTGACCATCACAACAGACGTGGAAAACTATCCAGGGTTTGCAGAAACCATCCAGGGCCCCTGGCTGATGGAGCAGATGCAGGCACAGGCCGTCAATGTCGGCACCAATCTGATTTACGACCACATCATGCAAGCCGATCTGTCGGTTCGTCCTTTCCGTCTGACCGGCGACAGCGGGACTGTCTATACCGCGGACAGCCTGATCATCTCTACGGGTGCGCAGGCGAAGTGGCTGGGTCTTGAGTCGGAAGAAAAGTATAAAGGGGCTGGCGTTTCAGCCTGTGCAACCTGCGACGGCTTTTTCTATCGCGGAAAGAAGGTTGTCGTGATCGGCGGCGGCAATACGGCCGTTGAAGAAGCGCTGTATCTTGCCAATATCGCCGAGAAAGTCACCCTGGTCCATCGCCGCGACGAATTGCGGGCAGAGAAAATCCTCCAGAACCGTCTGTTCGCCCATGACAAAATTGAGATTATCTGGAACAGCCAGCTGGACGAAGTGCTGGGTGGCGGGACACCCCCAGCCGTAACGGGTGTTCGCCTGAAAAATGTCGAAACAGGTGATCTGACGGACGTGGAAACCGAAGGCCTGTTCATCGCAATCGGCCACGCGCCGGCAGTCGAGCTGTTTAAGGATCAGGTCAAACTCAAGCCTTCGGGATACATCTGGACCGCACCTGATTCTACCGAAACCTCCATTCCAGGCGTGTTTGCAGCCGGTGACGTGACCGATGAAATCTATCGGCAGGCGGTTACCGCGGCCGGCATGGGCTGCATGGCGGCGCTTGAGGCAGAAAAATTTGTCGCAGAACATGCGCTGACCCAGGAAGCTGCCGAATAGGCACGACCGATCGTCTTTGGACACAAGACCAGCTATCGCCTGTGAGGAGGCAATTGATGGATTGGGACAAGCTCAGAATTTTCCATGCAGCAGCGCAGGCGGGCAGTTTTACCCACGCCGGAGACAGCTTGCATATGAGCCAGTCGGCGGTAAGCCGTCAGGTCAGTGCGCTGGAGCATGAAGTCGGCGTCCCGCTTTTTCATCGTCATGCGCGCGGATTGTTGCTGACGGAACAGGGAGAACTGCTGTTCCGGACCGCTCAGGAAGTCATGATGAAACTGGACGCGGTTCACGCTCAGCTCACCGATACGAAAGAGAAACCGTCCGGTCTGCTTCGGGTCACAACCACAATCGGTCTTGGGTCCACCTGGCTGACGGCCCGTATCAACGAGTTTATCGAGCTTTATCCCGATCTGACGCTGGAGCTTCTGCTGACCGATGATGAGTTGGATCTGGGAATGCGTCAGGCGGATGTTGCCATCCGTCTGCGGCAACCGACACAACCGGATCTGATTCAGCGACGTCTCTTTACCGTGCATTTTCACCTTTATGCATCGCCGCTTTACGTGAAGAAATTCGGTTCGCCAAAATCGGTCAAAGATCTCGACGATCACCGGCTGATTATTTTCGGCGATCATGTGCCCAGTTACCTGAGGCAAATGAACTGGCTGGAAACGGCGGGCCTGGCCGACGGCGAACACAGGCGCGCGGCTTTGCGCATCAATAATGTTGTCGGAATAAAAAGAGCGGTGCAGAAAGGAATCGGGATCGCCATCCTTCCCGATTATCTTCTTGAATCCGACGTCGGTCTGGTTCAGTTGATGTCCGATGCGGAAGTCCCATCGTTCGACACTTATTTTGCTTACCCCTCCGAGTTGAAAAATACCGCCAGGATCAAGGCGTTTCGCGACTTTTTGCTCGCCAAAGCAGCGCGATGGACATACTGACCTCAGCCCGACGCAGCAAAATCGCCAGCGGGCAAAACTCGGCGTTTTTGGAAGCTCGATAACGAAGCATCCTGCATTTTTTCATGGATTCGCCTAAATTTCGGCCATTCTTTGTCAATTGGGCCACGCAAATTTCCTAAAAAAGTCTAAATGAAACAGTCTTTTGGCTATTATTTCAGCAGAAGCTCTGCATTTCGTGCATATCAGCTTTGCTGCGCTGCACCTTGTTTAATCAGTTTGCACACCGCATATACAAAACAGCTGAGCAGGCACATGCTTATCTTCCTCCTCCCAAGCATGTGTCCAGCGTTCAGCTGTTCCCCTCTGGAAGGTGATTGTACCGCCCAAGAGGCGCTACAATTATAAAACTATAGCCGGGTCAAAAGCCCGGCTTTCTTTTTGCCGGGTTCCGCAAATATTTTTTCGTTAACAGCTCTGAGCACTGCACGTTCAGCGAAACAGGATTTCGTTCTCCATTCCTGCATATAAATCCGCAACCTGCTCGCCATAGCCGTTATATAGCAGCGTCGGCACCTTTTCGCCGGTGTGAAGCACTGTTTCCTTCGCCTGGCTCCAGCGGGGATGATCAACCTCAGGATTCACATTCGCCCAGAAGCCGTATTCATTGGGCAGGATCGCTTCCCAGAAACTTTTGGGCCGTTCGTCGGTGAAACTGATGCGTACAATCGATTTGATCGACTTGAACCCGTATTTCCACGGCAAGGCCAGTCTCACAGGCGCACCGAACTGCTTGGCAATCGGTTTGCCGTAAACCCCTGTCACCATGAATGAGAGATCGTTCATCGCCTCGGCCATGGTCAGGCCCTCAACATATGGCCAGGGATACCAGCTCTGACGTTGACCCGCCGCAACATCGGGATCGTTGAAGGTTTCGAACCGCAGATATTTGGCGGCAGATGTCGGTTTGGCCAGCGCCACGAGGTCCGACAGCGGAAAGCCGGTCCAGGGAACCGCCATCGACCATGCCTCAACGCAGCGATGGCGATACAGCCTCTCTTCCAGCGACATCTTGCGGATCAGGGTATCGATGTCGATGACCTGCTCTTTTTCGACCAAACCATCGATCCGGACCTGCCACGGCCTGATTTTCAGCGCTTGCGCACGCTCGGCAATTCTTTTGTGGGAACCGAATTCATAAAAGTTATTGTATGTCGAACTGATCTCTTCAGGCGTCACGTCGCGATCAAGCTTATAGGCCTTGTTGCGCCCGGCGGGATAAAGATCCGCAGTCGGATCGCCCTTTGCGGCGAAGGCGGCACCGGGCAAAGCAGCCGCACCAACCGTCAAACCGGTGGACATGAGAAACTGTCTTCGATTGAAAAAGACACTGTCCGGTGTCGCCTCGTTTTCCGGGATTTCCCAGCTCTTGCGATGAATAACGTTCATCGGGCTTCCTCCATAAGACCAGCGCATCCGATCTACGCCAAAAGCGGAATCACGGCAAATCAACGTTCCGTCAGAAAAAGGGCAGCCGGTTTTATCGACTGCCCTCCCGTTCACTGCGCCATCGTCAATGATGCGCCGGTCTTTCCCTGTGATCAGGCCGCTTTTTTACCGAATTTCTGCAACACCAGATCGGCCTGTTTGCCCGTCACTTCCGCCAGATGATCAAAGGAATATCTGAAGGTGGCAACGCCCGCGCTGGCGGATCTGAGCTCAATGATCAGATCCTGAAGTTCGGCCTCCGGCATGATGGCATTGACCGTATCCCAGCCGTCCCAGCCGGCCCGCGCATCAAAGCCGAGAATCTGACCGCGCCGTCCTGAAACGATGGCATTGATCCGTGCTGTTGCGTCATTGGGGCAGTAGATCTCGACAGTGCACATGGGCTCCAACAGGACCGGACTGCATTGCGGCATGCCTTCGCGCATGGCGATTTGGCCCGCCATTCGAAACGCCTGATCCGACGAATCCACCGTATGGTAGGAGCCATCCGACAGGTTGACCGACACGTCGACGACCGGGAAACCCAGCGGACCTTCTCTCAGGTAATCCCGAATCCCCTCGCGAACCGACGGAATGTACTGTTTGGGCACATCGCCGCCGGTAATCGTATCTGTGAATACAAAACCCTCGCCGCGCGCAATCGGCTTGATGTCGAGCACCACATCTCCGAACTGTCCGTGACCGCCGCTTTGTTTCTTGTGCTTGCCGCGAATGTTGATCGATCCGCGGATTGTCTCCTTATAGGGCAATGTCGGAACGCCGGTCTGGGTCGAAATGCCGTACTTTCCCGTCAGCCGTTCCAGGGTCACCCGCAAATGCATCTCTCCCTGGCCCTGAATAAGGGTTTCGCCGGTGTCCTGATTGTGTGCGACCGAAAGCGACGGATCTTCTTCAATACATCGCTGCAGTGCGGCTGAAAGCTTCACTTCATCCTTGCGTTCCTTGGGCTCGACCCGGAACGCAATAACCGGATCGGGAATGTCCAGATCCTGAAGATTGGCCGCCGCCGCATCTTCAGTGGTCAAGGTCTCTCCGGTCACGACGCCCTCAAGCTTGTTGAGCGCCACCGTTTCGCCGGTGCCGGCCGTGCCACGCTTTTTACCCTGCTGCCCCATAAGGTCCAGGACACCGGATACGCGGGTCTGCGAGCCGTCCGGGCGCATAACCGTATCGCCCTCGGATATCTTCCCGGTCAGGACGCGGACCACAGACAGTTTGCCGCCATGGGCGGTGTGAAACGTCTTCAAAACCTGCATGCGTGACGGAGCTTGCCCATCATCTGAAAGCGCCAGCCGCTGCCGTGTATGCGCGACTGTCGGTGCCTCATGGCGCAAAGCTTTGAGCAACCGCCACACGCCGTTGCCGTGCTCGGCGGAGCCGATGAAAACCGGGCAGATCTCGCCGGAACGCACTTCTTTCACCAGATCTTCGAAGACCAATTCGCGCTCCGGATCGATATCCTCCAGCAATTGCTCCATCAGGACATCGTCATAGTCGGCAATGCGCTCAAGCATCTCAAAGCGTGCCTCGACCTCCCGTGCCTTTTCCTCGCCCGGAATATCGATGACTTCGCTGGTGGCATGCTCCTTGTAAACATATGCCCTTTCCAGCGCCAGGTCGATGAAACCCGTGGCGATACCGTTCTTCCAGATCGGAATCTGGCGAGCCGTCAAAGGTGCTGAGGAGACGGGCTGAAAATCCTTCAGGAGTTGCCGGATGCTGCCTTGAAACTTGTCGATTTTGTTGATGAAAAGAAGGTGGGGGATTTTTCGGTCTTCAAGAGATTTCATGATGACCTGCAGGGCGGGCAGTTTTTTATCATCCGCCTCCGCGACCACAATCGCAAGGTCAATTCCGGCCAGAGCGCCGCTGGTTTCGCTCAAAAACTCAACCGAACCGGGACAGTCAATGAATGTATATCGATCGCCCAGATAGTCGGCGCTGGCGATATTCGTCTCCACGCTCATGGCGTGGGCCCTCGCCTCCGGCGAGGCATCGCCAACCGTATTTCCCTGGTTGACACTTCCTTGTCTGTCTATGGCCCCCGTGCGCGCCAGCACCGCCTCAAGAAGCGTTGTTTTTCCGCTTCCAAAAGGTCCAACTACCGCGATGCACCGGGGCCCCGCTTCTCTGCCGTGGGTTTTTCCTCCATGGTCGTCGCCCATCTCGCTACTCCTTGTTCTCGTTATGTTCACCTCGATCTATAGCCAAGACGTATCCTCTGCCTCCGCCGCTGAACCGGCCGTTTGGCGCCATTTTTCGGCTTTCGGGACCGGCTGATCATTATCGTCTCAGGCTGGAGCGCCGATGGCAAGACAATCTGGACCGGTATGGCGATATTTTTTAACCGGGAAATTGTTGCGTCCATCTGCAAGGGCGCGGCCGGGCCGAAAATCCGTAAAGAGAATGTCAGCAAATTGAAGAGTTTAGCCGGCCGGCCTTGCCCGTTTACCATGCCTGCCAATGTCCGGGAATGTTTTGCCTGCAAGGGCACGCATTGCCGGTTAAGAGCGGAATTTTGCCCGCAGTCGCGATCCAGGTGGTCCGGTGCGGGGTCGGCACCGCAAAAATAAAGAGCGGAACCGCATAGTTCCCCAGGCGGCTCCGCTCAAAAAATGGATCAATTCCGGTTTTGTTGTCGACGCACCTTGCGGCCCGTCGAATACCGTCCGATACAGTGTCCCCGCTGCACGGACAATCCGCCTCCATCCAGGGTCCGCCCCAGCGCCCCGATAACCGTCCGGTATTCGCCCTCATATTCTTTCAGGGCCCACCAGACGGGACAGTCAGCGGATCCGGTATCTCAACTGCGCACCCGGTCCTAAACGCACCGCCCAGAATTAGCCCCCCAGCCAATGCTGTCGCTGCATGTTAGAAAAGCACCGGGCGCAACCCGATGATCCATTTGGTTAACAAACCATTAACGGACCTCATAGAAGCACGGGAAAAAAGCGCAATCAATGCTCCTTTACCAAAAATACTAACGCAAGGTCAGTTTGGACTCGTTCTTGGCATTTTTGCCACATTTTGGAGCGATTGATCTCCGCTATTGGGGCGTTAATGTGAGCGATGAAATTCCTGCGGCAATATCAACGCCCTGCTGAGTTTGAAGGCTAACCGGCTGTAAAGCAATAGACTTTTGAAACCCGCCAATCATGGCATTTGCGCCAAGCCCGACACCGGCGGTGGCTTCGACCGACACGCCGCCATATTCGCCGGCTAAGGCTTCCGGTCCGACACTTTTGCTCGGAGCCAGCACGCCCCAGACCAGTTGCGAGGCACGCGTTCTGCCGATGTCCAGGCCGAAGCGATTGATTCTGCCTTTATAGGTGCCGATCGGTCCGCTTCCGGCCGGTGTATAGGTGCAGGAAAGTTCCTTCGACGAGCCGAGAATAAACCCGGTGCCGCCGGCGACATCGCAGCGAAGCACACCGACTTTTATCTTGGGTGCGGCGTTCACCAGTGTTGGCATTGCTGACAGGCCGATTGCGGCAATAAGCCCGAAAATAAGACCACGTTTCATTGTGCTGATATCCCTGAATTCGAACGGCCTTATCAAAGGATGCCGCGTTTGCTGCGGCCAGGTAACCCTGGCGGATGCAGTTCCTCAACGGCCGATGTTTCGGTTGTGACAAGACAATCGCCTCCTGTGACCGGCGATCATCTTCCCCTCAGATAAGACGCATTCTCCGAATCGCCACAAAAAAATGCCGCGACCGATATCGCGGCATTTTCAATACGAACGTCCAAACGGTTGACTTTTTATTTCAGATTTCCGCAAAACCGCTGAATGCGGGTACAGGCTTCCGTCAGCGCCTCGGTTGACGTCGCATAAGAAACGCGGAAATTCGGGCCCAGTCCGAAAGCGGAGCCGTGCACCACGGCAACCCCTTCGCTTTCCAGCAGTTCGGTGACGAAATCGGCGTCCGATTCGATCACGTTGCCGGACGGGGCTGTCTTACCGATTGTGCCCGCACACGAGGGAAAGACATAGAACGCACCTTCTGGCACCGGACACCGCAGTCCATTTGCCTGGTTGAGCATGGAGACCACCAGGTCGCGCCGGCCCTTGAAGATTTCATTGTTTTTCGGGATGAAATCCTGCGTGCCATTCAGCGCTTCAACCGCGGCCCACTGGGCAATCGAGCAGGGATTGGAGGTTGATTGGGACTGTATTTTCGCCATTGCCTTGATCAGCTCGGCCGGGCCGCCTGCATAGCCGATCCGCCAGCCGGTCATCGCATAGGCTTTGGACACGCCATTGACTGTCAGGGTCCGCTCCAGCAGCTTCGGCTCAACCTGTGCCATCGTGGTGAACTCAAAGTCGTCATAGACGAGATGTTCATACATATCGTCGGTGAGGACCCAGACATGGGGATGTTCAAGCAGGACATCGGCCAAAGCCCGGATTTCAGACCGTGTATAGGCCGCGCCGGACGGGTTGGATGGCGAGTTGAAAATCAGCCATTTCGTCTTTGGCGTGATCGACGCCGCAAGGCTTTCCGGCGCGATTTTGAAAGTGTCGGCATCCGCTTCAAGGATGACCGGTTCGCCGCCGGCAAGCAGCGCCATATCGGGATAGCTCACCCAGTAAGGCGTCGGGATGACGACTTCGTCGCCCGGATTCAGCGTGGCCGCCAGCGCATTGAAAAGGACCTGCTTGCCGCCGGTTCCGACGGAAATCTGCGTGGGGGCATAGTCGATCCCGTTTTCCCGCTTGAATTTAGCAGCGATTGCCGCCTTCAACTCAGGAATGCCGTCGACCGCCGTATATTTTGTCTGTCCGTCGTTGATCGCGGCGATCGCAGCCTGTTTGATGTTGTCCGGCGTGTCAAAGTCCGGCTCGCCGGCGCCAAGGCCGATGACATCCCGACCGGCTGCCCTTAATTCGCGCGCCTTGTTGGTCACGGCGATGGTTGCCGAAGGTTTTACACGAGCGAGCGAGTCAGCGATAAAGCCCATAACACCCTCCCTGTTCAGGGGTTTTCGTCAGGTTGCGCTGCGCCGGCCGGATCTGCACTCGACCGCACAAGCGGCGCGAACCTAGAGCGCGCAGACGGCTTGTGCAACCGCCCTGCCGGATATTTTTTGCTGTTCCCTGTTGTTAAGCCGACAAACACGCAAAATGAGAGCATCGGCATCATTTTTACTGTCTGAATTCATCAATTTCCGTGATGCGAAGCAGAACAGGGTTTCAATAGACGGGAACCGGCAGGCGGGTCAGTCTGGCGGTCCTGATTGTCAAAGCGAGTCCGGCCCATGGCGCATCCCGTTCTCTACTCCATGCAGAATTCCGGCAACTGTTACAAACCCCGCCTGCTGATGGCGCAATTAGGGGTCAAATTCGACATAAAACCGGTCAATTCCCTGACAGGAGAGACACAGACAGCGGCCTATCGCGCCGTCAATCCGCATGGAAAGGTTCCGGCGCTGATCCTCGCCGACGGGCGCAGGCTGTTTGAATCAAA
Source organism: Stappiaceae bacterium (assembly GCA_965275915.1). Taxonomy (GTDB): domain Bacteria; phylum Pseudomonadota; class Alphaproteobacteria; order Rhizobiales; family Stappiaceae; genus JBDWFY01. The sequence continues at coordinate 168,985 of CBDHYI010000008.1, read as the reverse complement.
TGCCATGCTCGTCTATCTGGCCCGCGACAGCGCCTTCCTGCCGGAAGACCCCTACAGCTGTGCGCAGGTGATGCAGTGGCTGTTCTGGGAGCAATATTCGCACGAGCCTTATATCGCGGTGGCCCGCCGCTGGTGGACGCTGCAGCCTGACGGCCGCACCCTCAAGCGGGACCGGTTCCCCCACTGGCACGAACAGGGGCATATCGCGCTGTCGGCGATGGAAGCGCATCTGAAGGACACGCCGTTCCTTGTCGGCGGCCGGTACTCGATCGCCGATATCGCGCTTTACGCCTATACGCATGTTGCCGATGAAGGCGGATTTGACATGGCGCCCTATCCGGAGATCGCGCGCTGGCTTGAGCGGGTGAGGAGAATGCCGGGCCATGTCGACCTTTCCTGGCAGCCTTAGGTCTCTCATGAAAATCTCATCGGCTTGCCCATCAAATCGACACAAGTCGGTCTCGACTACGCCCGATTCCGTTGCGAGGGTCTGAACCGCAGGATCGGGTCAGTCGTTTCGGGGGAAAGGCTGCCGATCTCAGAACCGCTGCACTGGCTGGAAACCAAAGATGGCCTCTGAACCACACTCGATATCCCCCGGGTCGCTCCTCGCCCTCGTTCGGACTCTGCTGCACCGGAAAAGACCGGGACTTGCCGCCCTTGCCGGCGTTACCCTGCTGGTATCGCTGCCGATCTTCATGGCCGCGCGCGAGTTCATGGCGCCCGACGCGCCCCTCTCCGACCGCCTGGCGGTCATGCTTCTGATCCTGACATTCGCAGCGGCGGTCGGCATGGTCGGCTGGATGTGGCGGTCCCTGCTGAGCCGCGTCCGGCGGGATACGCCAAGCAGCTGGGAAGACTGGAAATAGGGCAAAGGCGCAAATCAACCGTCCGATTTTGCGTTTTGTCAAAGTGCCGGTCCTTGAGCCGGTGCAAAAGAAGAGTCATAGTCTTGAAACGACAATGATGGCCCGGTACAACCGGCCGCAATCTGATCAGTGTGTTCCCGCTCACAGCGTCAGGACGGAGAAAGGTGATGGCGACAGAGCTGACAATAAACCCCGAGACGGTCCGCATGCTCATTCAGAAAACGCGGGCGGCAACGGATGGTGTTGAAGATCAGTTTGAAAACGGCTCCGGGAACGAGGTTGAGTTCGATGTCGACTCGCTGTCCGATTCCCATCATCACGACGGTCTTGCCGAGGAAGAGAGTTCCGACCTGTCCGGACAGGAACTCAAGGCGCTTCTGGAAGACCTGAATGTCGACGAGGCGGCAGACCTTGTGGCTATTGCCTGGATCGGCCGCGGCGACTTCGACCCTTCCGATTTTACCGGCGCCCGCAAACGGGCCCAGGAACGTGCCGTCGGGCCGACCTCGGACTATCTGCTCGGCATGCCGCTGCTTGCGGATTATATCGAAGAAGGTCTGGACGCGCTCAAACTGTGACAGGTCGCCGGTTCCACGCCTCCGGACAATCGCTTAGGCTCAATGCCAGTCTCTGTCCGTTTGATTGGAACCGCTCATGACCGCCGCCCGAAACCCGTCCCGCCTGTTGCTTCGCCTCGGCCTGCTTGCCGCCCTCGCCGGTCTTCCGGCCGGGACAGAGGCCACGAGCTTCGACTGTTCCAAGGCAAGCGCCGCCGATGAAGTCGCAATCTGCGGCAATCCCGACCTGTCGGCGATGGATTCCGAAATGGCCGGCCTGTGGTTCGGTTACAAGGCGCTGCCGCTTCTGATGGGCGCGAGCGGCATCCGGCAGGACGAAGCTAACGCATTCCTGAAGACCCGCGCAGCCTGCGGCGCGAATGTGAGCTGCCTGCAGGACGCCTACGGCAAGCGGATCGCCACACTGAAACGTGACATCGCAAACGGCGTGCAGACCTACTGCACCAGGATGTGAACTCATACCATTTCAAGCATATTTATGAGTCCACATCCTGATTGACGCCTCCGCTCCGGCCGCTACAGTCTACGGCAACCGGGACTGAAGACACAGGCAGACTTAAGACAGATAAAGACGGGGGAGCCGCGCAATTTGACCGATCCGGCGAACAGGCCGCCAGCGACTCCCCTGCCCCGCCTCCCGGTCATCGATCTGATCCGGGGTGTCGCCCTCCTGGCGATGGGCGTGTTTCATTTCAGCTGGGACCTCTCCTGGTTCCATCTCGTGACCTGGCCGGTCACGGAAGCCGTCGGATGGCGTCTGTTTGCGATATCCATCGCCGGAACGTTCCTGTTTCTCACCGGGGTGAGCCTGGTTCTTGCAACCGTCAACGGGATCAGATGGCACCCCTATTTCCGGCGGCTGGGCATTCTGATCGCCGCCGCCGCCGCAATTTCCCTGGCCACCTGGTTTGTCATGCCGGACATCATGGTGCGGTTCGGCATTCTGCATTCCATTGCCTTTGCCAGCGTGGCCGGACTGGCTTTCCTGCGCCTGCCGCCGCCTGTCACGCTGCTGTGCGCCGTCTTTGTCGGCACATTGCCGCTCTATTACTCAAACCCCGCCCTGAACTGGCCGTTTTTCGGCTGGCTCGGGCTTGGCACCGTTCCGCTGCCTTCGGTCGATTTTGAACCGGTCTTTCCGTGGTTCGCACCGGCGCTTGCCGGGATCGCCGTTGCCCGCCTTGCGCTTCAAAACAACTGGCAAACGGCACTGGCGAGGGTGCCGTTGACCGGCCGGTGGGCAAACGCCTTTCGGTTTGCCGGCCGCCACAGCCTGCTCATCTACCTCATCCATCAGCCTGTCCTGATCGGCCTGCTCTGGACCGCCGTCGCTCTGGGTCTTGGCGCCGACACCAGGACAGATATCGATTTTTATCAGAACTGCCGTCTGTCCTGCATCGCGACAACGGGAGAAGCCTCCGTTTGCGCGCAGTCCTGCCAGTGCACCATCGATCGTCTGACCGAAGAAGGCCAATGGCGGGACGCTATCAGCACGCCCGACAATCCGGACAGCGTCAGCCTGATGCAGGAGACCTATCTGCAGTGCCGGACCGCTGTTTCGGCCCGATGATGCGGGCCTGGACACAATCGTTCCCGGTTAGCCCGGACTGTTGGAAGGCAATATTATGTTAACCATATAAGATATTGTTTTATAATGTAAAAGGTGTATTCGCCTTATATTGGACTTAATTCAGACACACTTTAAACATGTTCCATAATCCGGAAAATTCAGGGCTTTTTCCGCGTCGCCGCGACGTCAGAGCGTGTCCTGTTTACGGTGGATCATCCGACGGCAGCGAATAGGTTCGCCCGGCAACGCGTGTTGCGACGGCGCGATGCGGCGCATCGGACGGGGGCAGCACCGGTCCGGCGGCGGGATTGCTCTGAAACCGGCGAACGAATCATACATGATGCCCCTCTTGTCCGCCGCAGCCCGCGCCGCTGGTGGTGACCGGCACTATACTATATGAAGTCGGTCGCCGAACGAAGCCAAACGAAAGCCGCCCATGACCCTTCTGATTCTCTTTGTCGTTCTTGCCATCGGTGTGTCGTTCCTGTGCTCCATCCTGGAGGCGGTGCTCCTGTCGATCACACCCTCCTTCGTGGAGGCGGCCGAGGAAGACCGCCCGAAACTGGCCGAAAAACTGAGGCGCTTGCGGGCGGATATCGAACGGCCCCTGACCGCGATCCTTTCCCTCAACACAATCGCACACACGGTGGGCGCAACCGGCGCCGGCGCGCAGGCCGCGCTCGTATTCAGCGACATCGGCGTGGGAATCTTCTCCGCCCTGCTGACACTGGGCATCCTCATTCTTTCGGAAATCGTTCCAAAGACGCTTGGGGCGACATACTGGCGCGCACTGGCCCCGTTTGCGGTGCGTGTGCTGCCCTGGCTGATTAATGCGCAATTGCCGCTGGTCTGGATGAGCCAGGCGATCACGCGGCTCCTGACCCGCGGCGAAGCCGATGCGGAGATTTCCCGCGAGGAGATCACTGCGCTGACGACCGCCGGTCAGCGCCTCGGCGTCGTTGAGGAAGACGAAACGCGCGTCGTTGCCAACCTGTTCCGCCTGCCTGAAATCGAGGCGCATGAGGTGATGACGCCCCGGACGATGATCGAGCATGTACCGACCGATGCGACGGTGTCTTCGGCGGTGGCAGGCCGGGATGCCTTCACCTTCTCGCGCATACTGGTCACCGGCGAGACCATTGACGAGGTGCGGGGCTTTGCATTGACCCGCGACCTGCTGCTTGCCGCCCTGCGCGGCGACGGAGACCGCCCGGTCGCGGATTTCAACCGCGAGATGTTGCGCGTGCCTGAGAAAACCGACCTCGACACGCTGTTCGATCTCCTCATGGACCGCGATGCGCACATCGCCCTGGTGGAGGACGGGTACGGCGGAACCGCCGGGCTCGTCACCATGGAAGACCTGCTTGAGACGCTTCTGGGTACTGAGATCGTTGACGAGCACGACGAGGTGGCGGACCTCAGAAAGGCGGCACGGCTGCGCGCGAAACAGAAACGCGAACAGAAGCAGGAGATTGCGGCCGGGAAGTCACACGATCCGGCGTGATCGGGCCTGGGCCGGGTGATGAGGGGTGAGCGGGATTTGAACCGTGCGGAGGTTTTGGCGTGGGCCTGAGTTGGGGGGGAAGCGGAAATTTGCTGCACTCTGCTAGAATGTCTGGACACGGTGTTGAAAGCGGACTGACGGCAGGTGGAGATCCAACGACCAAACGAGGCATTCATTCAGACCTTCAGTGTTCTGAACGCCTCTCAAGCGCGACTACTGGACTCCAACTGGCCAGATTCTGGGACCCAATTCAGCAATTTCTTTCACGAAGGATCGTGCGGAAGATGCCTTTGTTTAACACGATACCAAGAGATGACCCCCTCGAGTTGTGGAACGACTTGATAAAGGAACCCGAGGCAGTTCAGTTGTATCTTGAGAACTCTCTCGCGTGTTAGGGTCCTCTGAAAGCGTTTATTTTCCGGAGGGAGTATGGCGAGGCGGAAGTCAAAGACAGGATTTCTTTCAGATTTTACTCTTGATGATCGCTACCTTCTTAGGCCTGACCGAAAGCAAGGACGGGCGGGAATCGATACCGCCAGTACCAGCGAAGGTCTCGCGGTACTAATTAAGAGCTGGCCGCGCGCAAAAGGTGCGGATGATCAAGACCTGGAAATGATTTGGCGGAGCGAAATCCGACAGCTTCATCGCTTGTCGGCCATTCCGCGTGCCGACGAGCTGTTCGTACCGATGGTTGCAAGCGGGCAAGACAAAGACGGATTCTATCTGGCGCTTGACCCTGGCCAAGGAAGTCCGCTCGAAGCCCTGCTTCGTGCAAACCGGAAGCCCACATTATTGGCGCAGGCCCGCCAACCGCGTGCGAGGCGCCTGTTGTGGGCGAATATCCTTCGGTTGGTCAGCGGCGTAGAGCTTTTACATTCTCAAGGGATCATTCACCGGAACATCGATCCCTGGTCGGTCGTAACGGCGTTGAGCGACGAGCCTGATTTCCTCCTTACCGGTTTTGAATGGTCGATGCGGATAGCCGCTATCGACACAAGTGGCAAGAAGAGGATAAGGGCCCCACGCCAGGAGCAGACCTTTTCTTTCGCGCGGGATTGGCGGGATCTAGCGCATCTTGCAGCCATTATGCTCGACATTCCTTTGGGGCCGCTGAACGACCTGAAGATTGTGGCATCACGTGTTGCTGAACATGTTCCGGCGGCAGAGGTTCGGCTGCTGAGGGCGATGTTGGGTCTTGAGCACGTTGAGCGTCTTGACGGCGACTACATCGCGTCACGGGTTCGAGCTATAACCGACGAGATCGCAGCTGAAGTTGCGGGAAAAGATGCCACACTCTGCCTAGCGGTGAGGTTAGGCACTGGAAGTTCGTTGTCGGAAGCGATCAGGAAGGCATCGGGCAGCGAGATAGAAGTCTCCGACAGCGTTCAACTGCTGCGATACATGCGCGATGACCTTGGCGACCAGATGCGGCTGATTGCCCTTAATGATGGCCCGACGCCGCGTTATGTGCTTCTTGGCAAGCGCCTAACCTACCGCCTTCTGCCCTATCGACGTCCGAATTCATCGGATCCAGCCACCTGGGAATTTGCATATTGCGGCAGGATAGAACTTGATCCCCCTGAAAAATACCAAATCGTGGGTGAGACACTTATCCCTGCTAGTGCCTTGGAAATCGTCAAGAACCAAGAAGCGGTGCAGTCATTTCCACGCCGGAGAGGAAAGGTTCAGCACTGGGAGGACTATCTCAACCGAACAACCGAACCACACTCGAAGAAGACTGATCTGGTCAGAATGCACCAAGCGTTCGCTTTGCTGTTGATATTGGAGATGGCTTATGCGGCCGCTGACATTTTTCCGGTTGAGTTGGTTTCCATGGACAAAGGGGACACAGCGGACCAAAATGTTATTCATATTGTGTCGAGAATAGACAGCGCGCGTGCCTCATTGTCGTCTCTGCTGGGACTGGAGCCGCCAGCGATCAGACTAGAGAAACTCCTAAGTTCCGAAGAGCCAATAGCAGAGGGTGGTTGGCTCTTTTCCGAACCTGGTACCTTGGGAGATAGATCTGCCCCTGGCTCTACCTGGCGCTTTCTTGATTATGAGGTGCTTGATGACATCAATTGTTTGAAGTTCGAAGGGCAATCTCCGCCCTCAGCCCGTTCTTTTGGATTTCTCGTGCCGGCCGGCATGGCGGGGCGGATTGCTCAGTTCAAGCGCCGTGTGAAGGCCTTGTCTGCACTTAAAAATCACGGCGAGCTTCTTCGCATGTTTGCAGACCCCCGCCTTCGCATTGAGAGCAGCCAGGATCCTCTGGACGAGACTTCAGAGGCCTTCAAGCGCCTTGATCAATCCAAGCAAAACGCCCTGCGCGAGATTCTGTCCACGATCCCGCTTTTCCTCTTACAGGGTCCTCCGGGCGTCGGAAAAACCTACCTCGTGGGCGATCTTGTAGAGCGAAGAATGGCCGAAGACGCAACTGCCAGGCTTCTCCTATCTGCTCAAAGTAATTCAGCGATCGACCACTTGATGAATGAAGTGCAAAAGATCTTCTCCACGTCTGACGATGATAGTGGCCCGTTGATGGTGCGCGCTCGCGCAGCAGATGACGATGATGCCGGAGAGCTCGAAGTTGACGTTCAAGCTGACAAGTTGTTGCGAGACCTTGCGGACAGCGCATTGATGAAGGAGGCATCTCCCAAACTTGCACAAAAAGTCGAGGCGCTTGTCGCGACCCGGACCAACAATGATAGCAGCCTAGCACGCACCAACAGCACCGGCCGAAGAGTGGCTGCGGAGCTACGTGCTTTTGAGGGCATGATCCTCAGATCAGCTAACCTGGTGTTCGCCACGACAAACTCCGCGGCTGTCGAAAGACTGATCGAAGAGCAGGGTTTGTTTGATTGGACGATTGTTGAAGAAGCCGGCAAAGCAACTGGTGGTGAGTTGCTGTCGCCGCTGCTGTTATCTCACCGTCGCCTCATGATCGGTGACCATCGACAATTACCGCCATTCGATATCGATAAGTTCTCCAAGCTACTCTCGTCGACTTCAGCCGTTCAAGACGTTGCTAGTCTCGTCGACAGCCTCATCTCGAGATACCTCAAGGACCCAAGCATAGACGAGACATTCGATGAGGTTTCGAAGGCCGGCGATGACTTTGGTGGAACTTGTGCCGAGGCTCTGTTGTTGCTCACCTTGTTCGAAACCTTCGTCGAACGGGAACTGTCACGTCAAAAACGGACGGACTCGGCTCCAAGAATCGCACGCCGCCTTAGCGAGCAGTACCGTATGCACCCGGCAATCGCTCGAATCGTCTCGAAGTGCTTCTACGAAAGCGAACTTGAGACAAATGCAAAACAGGCAACCAAGTTTGCGACCAGTCCGTCACCGGTTGTTAGCGCGAACACGGATTTGCTCCCGAACAAGCCGATTGTATTCGTGGATATGCCCTACGCGCGGGCGGAGAGCCCCGGAGGTCGCGGAGGAGAAAGGGCTCCACCTTGGTCAAATCCAGAAGAAGCTGCCGCAGTGGTTCGCGCGTTGAGTTTCCTAGCGCCCTCGGATTCTTCGGCAAGTCCATCACTTGCCGTACTCACACCATACTGGCAGCAAGTGAAGAGGATCGATCGAGAACTGGATCGAAATCTCTCAGGCGTCCTGTCCAATTTGAGAGGTTTCGTTCCGGCAGTCAACGCGAGCACCTACTGCGGCACGGTCGATTCATTCCAAGGAGGCGAAGCCGACGCCGTTGTGGTTTCAATGGTACGCAACAATCACCACGCGACGCCGACAAGAGCGCTTGGGTTCCTGCGCGACAATAGAAGAATGAACGTGATACTCAGCCGCGCGAAGTGGCGTTTGATCATAGTAGGCAGCCTCGCATTCTACGAACATGTCGTCGCTGCAGCAAACAAGCTACCGGATCAGGATATTGGATTTCTATCCGACTTCCTTGAAGTACTCGAAGAAGAAAAGGCAGCCGGACATGCGGCTGTTGTCCCTTGGTCAATATTGAAGGGAGCAAAGAGTTGACCATTGTGCAGGTCGTTTTTCCCGTCCTCAAGGGCAGCAGGCGCTTCATCATTGAACGGGGTAGAAGGTGGAGCGTAATTGAACACCTTTTGCTCGATGCCGTTTCAAGAGGCGCAGCGTCAGCCGCAGACTTGGCTGAACAGTCTAACCTCCCTCGGAGAGTAGTGGTTGAGGCCTTCATCAGACTGATGCGTGCAGGCTGGGTAGAGATCACCGCAACATCTCGAGGTCCGCTTTTCCAGATTACTGCCTCAGGCACCTCCCTTGTCCACTACGAGCAGCTTCCTTCAGCTACGGTGCGTGAGCCACGTTGGAGGGGGTTCGCGATCGAACAACTCACAGGGAGTGTCTATCGCGGTCGGGAGCTTGACCTTTACCATAAGAACCAGGTCCCGTCCCAAAGTAGCGAGAACCCAGTTGCTCATCTCACTGCATCTGCGGCTCATGACCTTGAGGACATGGGCGAGGTGTTCACAACGGTTGAAGGAGAGGACGAAGTGATCATCGGAGTCGATCACGGCTCCGAAAAGCTGGCGGAAAGATATGCGGTTGTTACGGTCAAAGACGGTCAGATCGATGGACTGCCAGGACGGGCGCCTGAAAAGTTACGCCACGCGATTTTGACAGCTGCGAGAGAGGTGTCAGAGGCAATCCCGGAGGACGCAAAGGCGACGGTGCCAATCGTCGCGACGAAGGAGTTGGCGGAGGAAATACCGGCCAATACTAAGGGCGCCTATGATCCAGCAGATCTGATCATGGATGGCGATAATCACTGGCGGTCATTCGAACGAATTGTTTCGGGCGCATCGGAACGAGTCATCATCCATTCAACCTTCATCAACAGGGACAGAGCGAAAGCTGTTCTCCCTCTGCTTCTCCGCGCCGCGGAACGCGGTGTTACGGTGGATGTTCTCTGGGGACAGGATGATCTTGGCAACTCAACCCGCTCCTCCCAATCCGCCGCCGCAAAGATGCAAGCCGACATTGATACAGCAGGTAGAACCGGCTCAATCAGGGTCCATCTGTTTTCGACCAATTCTCACGCAAAGATCGTGTTTGCCGATTCTCAAAAGGGTTGGAATGCGCTTATCGGTTCCTGTAACTGGCTCGCGTCCGACTATAAAAGCTTCGAAACTTCGTTCCGGCTTCGAGAGCCCATGCTCGTTGGGCAACTCATGATGAAATTGGCTGGGCTTTCCCAAGGCCGGCCGGGGGTGTGGAATGATTTTGCAATCGAACTCGCCGTTCTTGGAAGACGGATCATGGAAATGCCTACCTTCGGTGGGCGGAAAGTACCAATGCGACTTCTGTATGGCGCTGACCACGCAAGATTGGTCCTCAAGGCCCGGGACGAGGCTGCCAGTCGGATATTTGCGTTGAGCCACCGCATCGGAATTTCAGCCGAGTCCTTGACACTCCTTCCGGCGTTGGCAGCCGTGAAGGAGAAGGGAATTGCTGCGTCGTTCTTCTATGGACGAACGACAGGGCCGCTATCGGGAAAGGATGGATCAGATCTTGTTAGGGCATTTGCCGAATCCGGACTCCAGGTGAAGCCCATTCACAAACCTAGAATTCATGCCAAAGTGTTAGGATGGGATGATGATCACCTTGCCATTTCAAGTTTGAATTGGCTGTCGGCCGATCCCTCCGAAGCCAAACCGTTTAGAGAAATCGGCATTTTGGTGGATGCTCCGAAAGTCGCGGAAAACTTCATCTGTCAATTTGAGCATGCTGTTACCTTATAACTTGGAATTGAAGCTTGTATCTGCTTATATTCTCGCTGGTTTGGTGCGTGCCGTTGACCGCTGACCTAAGGGCGCGAAGCGGACATTGAAAAAGAGGCAGCCGAACGGTCGCTTTGCGCCGTGAATGACCGCGCCACAGTTTGCCCTTTACCGTTGTTGTTGCACTGCAAAGTTCGGCTGCTCGGAGCCCAAAGCAGGTCGAGTTAACGACAGGGTTTGCCTTACTGAATTGGCGGACAGGGAACGGTTCCGTAGGAGCAATATACGCAGCAGTCGCCTTCTTTGGGTTTTAGTAGTGCGCCACATCCCTTGCAGTCATAGAACCACTGGCAGGCGTCGGTTGGCATTGTCTCCGTCTCGACATGTCCGCAGTCCGGGCAGGTGATTGTCGAACGACGTTCTACTGTCTCCGGCGTCGCCATAGGGCATATCCCGTCATCAATATGAAAATCGCCAACAATGGCAGTAAGACGATGTCCAGATATCCAATCGCAGCAGATAATCCCACTGCCGAAAGCAACGGCACAAGGGCCGGTGTAAAGCAGCAGATGGCCGCTACAACAGTCCCTACAATTCCAATCGAAAGCAGTCTGTCTTTCACAGTTGGCTCCCGGAGAGTTTGGTTTCCTGGCGAAAAATATGCATCCTGTAGCCACTACAGGATCAAGGGCTGAATCATGTTTCCCATTGGACAAGCCGCGGAACGCAGTGGCGTTGCTATCGAAACCATCCGCTACTATGAACGCGAGGGTATTGTTCCAAAGCCGGATCGAACGGCCTCGGGCAGGCGGACTTATTCGGAGGGCGATATTGCACGTCTGCGTTTTGTGAAGCGGTGTCGAGACCTGGGCTTTCCGATTCCCGGTGCCAAATCGTTGCTCGGTTTGACCGATGGCTCGCATAAAAGCTGCTCAACGGCGCAGTCCATCGCCGCTAAACACCTCACTGATGTTCAGGACAAAATGGCAGACTTAAAGCGTATGGAGCGTGCGCTAATCGAGATGATCAGGTTGTGCGACGGCAACGATGAACAGTGCCCCATATTGGACCATCTGCTCTCGGAGAGCGGAGAACGTTAGACGTGTTGCGGAAGCCTGATCAGACGGTCGACAAACCAAGCGCGTTTGCGGGAGTTCTCAGAGGGTCCGGGCGTGCTTTTGCGTATCAGCTGTCTGTTTTCCGCCCCCATGCCCGGTGTTACGCCGTCGCGGCTTTCTGAGCCTGAGGAGAATGGGGCGACTGTCCTGACGATACCGTCCCGGCTGTGCAGTTTGTCAGCAAGAGGCTGGAAAAAGGCTGTATCAGCCAGCCCGCACCATCCACAAACCGATGCATTTCAACGGCGAGATCTATTTGGCCAACAGTCGCGCGGCAACCTCTGTGCAAGCCATCAGGTCCGCGTATTTCTGGTTCATGTCAAAAAGACTGGCGTCATGTGGGCCGATGGCCCGGTCGCCGACGCAGTCGGTCACGACGATCGGCCGGAAGTTGTAGCTCACCGCATCCACCGCACTGGCCCGGACACAGCCGCTTGTCGTGCAACCGGCCACGATGACCGTATCGACGTGCCTGGCGATCAGGTTGGCGGCCAAGCCGGTATCAAAGAAGGCAGACGCCTGCCGCTTTCGCACGATGAGTTCACCGGGTCGCGGGGCCAGCTGATCGACAATCTGGCCGGCCGGCGCCTGCTCCGTGAGCTGCGGAAGCCCGGTCGCCTTGAGGCAGAACAGGCCGACATCGGAGCGGTCTTCCGCAAAAACCATCCGTGTGAAGATCACCGGGATACCGGCACTGCGGGCCACGTCGAGCAGTTCAGCGGACTGAGCGGCGGCCGCGGCAATGTTGCCGCCACCGAACTGGTCAGGGTCAATGAATCCGTTGACGAAATCAACAACAAGCAGCGCCGGTGACGTGCCAAAGCCCACGGAGCCTCCGTAGCCCTGGCGCTGGTAAATATCCAGATCGTTCATGGGAGTCTCGGGTCCATAGTTGCAACCCGTGGATCATAGAGGTTCGAACCGGGGGCCGGCAACCAACGCTGTCAGCAGGGGCCTATGCAAACGGCGGTGTGATGATCCAAACTGATCAGGCCGGGCTTGCATCGGCACCTGTTGCGTAGCCCACTTTGCAAAACTCAAACCCTATGATCAGTCGACGCCCAAAATCACACGTGGCAGTACGAGAGACAGCTCTGGAACATAAGTAACCAGGATAACCACCGGCACATGACCCAACAACAACAGGCACGGCCAAGGTTTTTGTCTTTATTACAAGGTCCTGGAGCGAGGCCGCTTTCCCTGGCTGTCGGTTGCCGATGGCACTGCGCGGCTGACGGCAGCGCAACCGGCGATGTTATGGGAAGGCATTGACTGGCGGCGTCCGCAGGATAATGACACAGTGACAACCGGAAACGCCAAGCCGATTGAGGAAGGCGGGTTTATGGTTGTGCGCCGTTATGAAAGGAATAAAGGATTGATGATGCCACGATCTGTAATCGCCGTATTTGCTTTTTTTTGCCTGTTCGCGGCCGTGGTCTCGGCGCGAGCCGGCGACGTGACGGAGATCGAAGCGTCGATGAAAGCGCTCGCGAAGGCCTTCGAGTCTCATGACGTCGATCGTATCAGAAGTCTGATGACATCCGACCATATCGCCATCAATTCCGGTGACCGCCATCCGGTTTCGATCGACGAACAGATGAAGGAGCTGTCAAAACTCCGCTATTCAGTGGTCGAAATCGGTGCGCCGACTGTGTCGATGATCGACACAGCCACGGCGCTGGTAATTGTTGAGATGATCATTGAGGCCAGTTTGGATGGGGTGCCGCAACCGGGCAAGCTGATCGTCTCGCAGATATGGGTTGAACGCGATGGCAAGTGGCTGCAGCGGCTCTACCAGGAAACCGCCATGGGCGACTGACTGACGGAGCGTTTTCATAATACTCGGAGTCGTTGGATTCCCATCTGTTGATCGGTGTGCTTCCCTTATCGGATTGATTCTGATGGGAGACTATTGATGGCTCGGGCTTACAGCATTGATCTGCGCAAACGGGTTGTCGGAGCGTTTCCCGATGGCCAGTCATGCCTCAACCTGGCCGCGGCAAGGCTCAGGCATATCGCAGCCGGCAAATGGTCCACCCGAAAATACATGAACATGACACCGCTCTACGCGGTGCAAAACCAAACACAAGGAGCCGTCGCCTGAAAACCAAAGTGCGAAAGATCTTTGACACTACCTCCAGATGCGCCGCCTCGTCGTGATCGGGATCGCGAAGCAACAGCTCCGATTCCGGGCCCCGTGCATGTCCCCCTGCCCCTACCGGAAGCGACCCCTACATCTGTTTTCTTTCATGCCTTCGGGCTATGCCCTGCGCACAGTGTTTGCCGTTGAATGGTCCGCAGATCGGCGATGCAACGAATTGACAACCAACCAGAGAATGGGGCCGATCAGGATACAATAGCTACCCATGAGCCCTATTTGAAACGGAAACCCAACTCCTGCATCAATCAAAAGTCCGCTGATTCCCGGGCCGATTGCAGATGCAAATACCATGATGGCAACAATAACCCCTCTGATAGCGCCCAGATGTTTGCTGCCATACACTTCCGGCCACAGATTTCCGAACAAGGTCAGTGAGAAACCATCGGTCACACCGTAAAACACCATAAACACAAAGACTGAAATCGGAGCTTCGGAAAAATATAAGACCAAGCACCCCGCCCCGAAGGGGAGCAGGTAATATGGCAATATTTTTAATGCGGAAAACCTGTCTATCATTTGCCCGGCAATCATCAGGCTTCCGACCGTTACAACGGCGTACATCGTAATGGATGAAGCAAATACTTCCGGCTGCCAGTTGCGGATTTCCGCCAAATGTACCTGATGGAAAAAAATCGAATTGCTGATAAAAGCGGGCGGCAGCATGCCAAGCAGAAGAAGATAAAAAAACTTGTCTTTTAGAACTTCAGATCGTGTCCAGTTGCGGACAGTGGGATTTGAATTGGTGCCAATTGTGGAGTCGGCCTTTCGCTCCCGGGATGAGAGCCACACGACAACCGGAAACACAAGAGCAAGAAAAAATGTCGCGGCAAACCACGTGAACTGCCAGCCAAGGGCAGCCGCGAGCATGACAGAAATCAATGGTAAGACAGCCTGACCAGAGTTCAATCCAAGGGCAATAATTGATACGGCGCGGCCGCGGCCAGCCTCAAACCACTTGCCGGCCGATGTGTAAGCCACATGGACCATCATCCCTTGACCGAATAGTCTCAACAGGAAAATCCCTGCAACCAAAACTGCCAGGTTTTCGGCCACCCCGACTAGAAGGGTCCCCAGCGCCAAAGCAGGCACGGAAACAGCCAGAACACGGGACACACAGACCCGGTCGACAATACCACCATAAAATGAAAGCAAGCAGGCACCTGCAAGGGTGACGATTGTGAATATTAAGCCGAAATCACCATGAGATAGACCAAAATGCTCTCTTATTTCTCCGCCGAATATAGAAATATAAAAAGTCTGCCCGAAGGATGAACAAAACATCAGCAGGTAGCCAACGATTAACCACCTAAAATTCTCTTTTAAGAAAGACAACAAAATCATCCCGCCATCAACACGTGAAAAAATCCTCAAATTTCCGCGTATACTTTGTCCCATCGCAGGTCCGTATGCGACGCGACCATTTGCAAGTCTCGGTTTTTACTGCCGAATTGAGAGTTGGTCAGGAAGCCGCGTGTACCTGCTTCACGTGCCATTTGCTCTGATATGCCTAGGCATTGGTCGGCTATTTCCGCGCGATCCGCTCTGAGCTTTAACAGCTCCGTCTCCGATAAGGCGTCACCGGTTTTGCCGCGTTTATGGAGTTTCGATACTATGGTGTTGTAGGCTCCTGTCAGGAGCCTCACCCGTGCCTCCAAACGTTCGGTCAGGGCAGCCTTGTGGCATTGCAAAACAGAGCGCTGCGAATGCGGAGAAACAGAGGTGGCAAATCTACGGAATTCACCGAAGGCCCCTTCAAGGGCTCCGATCACGCTGGCAATGGTAATTGTGGTGATATATGCCCTGTAGGGTGCCGTGAAAACATAGGGTACATAGTCGAAAGACTGGGGCTCCAAAAAACCCAACACTTTTTCCATTTCACAAAAATGCCCTGCACGAATATTGGTCCGGGATATTCTAATGGATGAGGAACCGGTCCCCTGCATCGCTGAAGCATCCCAATTCCCAACGATATCGATCTCATTTTTTTTCAGGAGGCAAAAGACACCATTGTCCTGTGCCGGGTATCTTTCGCAAACCGAATGAATAACAAAATACTCTGAGTTTCCGCAGAAAGACGAGAAGTTCCACATCCCGTCGACCTGCACTTCATCCCTGTTCCAACTCATATTTGAAGACGCGGAGGGTGCGGCCGTCGCCACTACGGTTTCCTTGCTGACTTTAGGCAGTTCCCCCTTCGTGGCCAGCAGGAGTCTTCCGTACAGGATACCGTGTGACGCACCGAGGCCAATCAGCCAACCTGTAGATGCACAATACCTCGAAGCGCAACGAGTAAGTTCCATCGAAGCGTTCCAATCCAGACCACTCCCGCCGCACGATTTTGGCCAGTTGAGCACCAGCAGACCCTGAGGTCGAGCTCTCGCTCAACAATGATCTGCTGGATTTGCGCCGTGATAGATTTGCCATCCTCAATCCCACAGCCAACCTTACTTTCTGTCAGCTCGTCGAGGTTCCCCGCGACCATGAATTCCTTGCGATAGTCGTCGCCAGTCGGGTCAACAGCTGCCAATGTGATGCGCCAGTGCGTGTGTGCCTCCGTTCTGAAACCTGACGCCCAATCTCACATCTTCCCGTATCCGATGCACCCCAAAGAATTGAACTGCCTGAGCGTCAGGTCGGCACAGAAAAACGTTAACGACTTACTAAGACGAGCGCAGTATTCCCGCCACAGTTGTTGTTGGACATTCGGATTATACGTTCAGTTTCTGCTCAACTTAAGGTTTTATACACAAAATTTGCTATAAGCTGAGTCGGAGATTCAGCAGATTGTGGACGGTGGAACAATGTCCAAACAGGCACTCCTTACCCTTCCGATGGTTTGTATGTTGGCTTTGCCTGTCGATGCGGCGGACGTTGTCGCACCGATCCAACAGCCGGCTGCCGAAGGTCTGCTGACATCGGGCGTCGCCGATTTCTGGCTGGCTTACGTTTTTGTTGATCCCAATCTGGGCACCGGTGATCAGGACAGCGCGGTTCCGGATACATGGCGCGGCGGCGGCCAAGCACTGTTCAACGTCCCGATCGGAGATCAGTTGTCTGCTCAGTTTGATCTTTCAGCCGATGGTGACTTCAACTATTCCTCCTATCCCGCCGCAGCCGACTATGTCGGCCAGATCCTGGGCGGCGCGCATCTGAGCTACCGTGATCCGAACGCCTTTCTGATCGGCGGATTTGCCGGCTATGGTGGAGCATTCGTCCATGCGTCAAGTCCACGCACATCCGATGCGGACGAACCCGGCTGGATGGTCGGTGGCGAAGGGCAATATTATCTCGGAAACACGACCTTCTATGGTCAGGTGGGGTATTTCGACACCGACGGCAACGATTCGGAAACGCTTGTCGATGCCTCGTTTGCACGAGGTGTCATCCGGCATTTCCTCACCCCCAACTCGATGCTGTCCGGCGAATTCACCTATGGCCAAGGAACGAACGCCGAACGCAGGCCGGACGACATAACGTTCGCCGGCTGGGAAGTGCTTTATAAACAGCAGATCGAGTCAACGCGCCTTGCCTGGTTCGTCAGTTATGACGGACACTACGTGGAAGTCGACAAGAACCCGGTTTCGACAGATGATGAGCATTTTTATGAGCACGCCTTCAAAGTCGGCCTGAGCTTCAAGTTCGGCGCAGATACACTGCTCGAACAGGATCGCTACGGTGCAACGCTCGACCTTCCGGCCGCTCCGTTGCGCGCTGCCGGCTACACGGTCGACGTGGTCGACTGACCGTTTCCGGCGATCACGCGGCGACAATCCTCTCGGAGCCCGGATTGCAGAGCACAATGGTGCCCGGACACAGGTTAAGAGCGATCCCATGCTTTGGAACCGTTCGGCGATTACGCCCGCATGGCTACGGCAATCTGTTACGCCCCGGCCAGGTGTTCCGTGCCGGCATCTGATGGTTTGGGTTAAGTTTGAATCGTCGGGTTCTGAAGTCCGGATTTTACAGATGTATTCGTAAGGTGTGAGCCCCTGAAGGGTCTTGAGCCGCCGCGCGAAGTTGCAGGCCGCCAGGAAGTCATCGAGATGGCTTCGCAATTGTTCGTTAGTGTCGTATTGGAAGCGCTTGACGGCGGCATCCTTGACGGTTCGGTTCGCGCGCCCGGCCTGACCGTTGGTCCACGGATGGTTGGGCTTTGTCAGGCGATGCTCGATACTGTGTTTCCAGCAGGCTCGATCGAACAGGTGACCCCTGAAGCGGACCGTTGGACCATTGCGGTTCCTGGGAATGCCAGCAAACTGGATGCCGTTGTCGGTCAGCACTGTGTGGATCCGGTAGGGGACGGCTTCGACGAGTTCATCCAGAAAGGCTGCGGCCGCTTTGATGTTTGCGCGCTCCACCAGTTTGGCGAATGCGAACCTGGATGTCCGGTCAATTGCGATGAAGCGACGAACGTGTCAGATGCGGAATTGATGGCTGTAGGGCGTGGAGACAGTCATCGAGCGGCAGCAGCGTATGGCGAGGGACGGCAACGATGGTGGCCTCCTCGTCTTCACTGAGAACGGTCGAACGTGGGGTCCTTGGCCCTGTGTTTCGATCTTCGACCGTTGCCCGCTTGCGCCATTTCTGAACCGTCTTCGGGTTGATCCCTAGGCTCAGGACCCATTGATTTCATCCATTCTGCGAGAGCAGATTTTGTTTTTGACAAGGCGGAAAGGCGCTGGAAACCGTTCGGTTTTCAAGTCTTTGTGGGCGCAGTCAGGAACAAAATATGCCTCGCCCTTCGGGTTTTGAAAGACGTGTCCGCCTGAAGAAAACCAGGGCTCGCAAAGGTATCCAACCTTCGCTTCTCCCTGGTTCTCTCCAGTCGAATACTTCTTTCAAAACAGAATTGCATGAAATTAATAGGTCCTGAGCCTAGGTCTGGCTCAACGCCGAGATCGAAGCTTTCGATCGCTGTATTGCCGCTCGGATGGCGTGCGTCGTCGTGGCGCTGCCGTGACGTATCTGTCCCATAGTGCCTCCTTCCATTGCAAAGAAAAGATCGCACCATCAAATCCTGAGCCCAGGCCGGTTCGGCTGTATGTGGTTGACAAACCCGTGTTTTTTGGCAATCAAGTGTGTGATGACGATTTACTCGTTATACTTTTAACCTGATATTCTTCGGGAATTCTCCTGTTGTCCTGCAATCATATTTCCAAGCTGCCCGCGCGGCAGACGCTCCTCTGCGCATCCATCCTGTTTCTGGTTCAGACATCTGTTGCCGGAGCAAACGATATCATCATACCTTCGGGCGATACTGTGACCAAAACTCAGACCATCGACGAAGACGGCGATACATTGATCGTCGAGGACGGCGGCAGGATTGATACTTTTAGTGGGTCTGGCGCAAACGGAGCTGCTGCTCTTGCCGATGATCAGACGGTGATCAACAACGGCACGATCAGCGCTCCTGTTGGCATCTTGTCAACCGGGATTGGTACCACGAACACCAACAATGGCGAGATCAACGCTGTATATAATGGCGTCAGGTCGATCGGCGACAACACTACAAACACCAACAATGGCACGATCGTAGCGGATCAAGTTGGCCTCTATTCAATGGGCGTCAACGCCACGAACACCAACAATGGTACGATCGACGCTGGTTATGGCTTGTGGTCGACCGGCAACAACTCCATGAACACCAACAATGGCATGATCGACGCTGAAAACGGTATTGTTTCGTATGGCAACAACGTCACGAACACCAACAATGGCTCGATCAATGCTTTTCACGGCATCTATTCGACTGGCGACAACGCCGCGAACACCAACAATGGCACAATAAACGCTTTTCGTGGTATTTTTTCGATAGGCGACAACGCCGCGATCACCAATAGCGGCAAGATCTTTGCCAGCCGCTCTGCTTTTTTTATGGGCGGCGACAACAGCACGCTTAATCTGCTTGCCGGTTCTGTCTTTGAAGGCCCTGTCTATTTTAATGGCGACAATGCCACACTTCATATTGGCAACGGGCTCAATCTTTATATCGACTATGATGGAACGATCGAGACGCTGGACTCCGATGTTCCTTTTGTGCATGACGAGACGGATAAGATCGTCTACACGGTGGATCCGACGGGCTTTGCCTTGGCTGGTTCCTTCATCCAGACGACGGCCGATGCGGTGCACGGGGCGGTGCGCTCGGGCGCCGGATTCGGCAATTCATTCGGCGGCGGATTTTCCGGCAGCAGCACGTTCGGCTATGGCGCTGATGGGCCGGGCTTTGCGGAGGCCGGCCCGCGCGGTTGGGCTAGCACCTTCGGTGGCTATCAGAAACAGAACGGCTCCGGCAGCGTGACCGGCGGCAGCCAGGCCTATAGCGGTGTTGTCACCGGTGGCGGTTTTACATCGCAGGAACGCCTCTACGGCGTTTTTGCCGGCGGCTCCTATTCTCGGCTTGAGACCGACCACGACACGCAGCAGATCGATGCAACTTCCGTCTATGGCGGGCTTTATGGCGGCATGGCCCTTGGCGTCCACTGGATCAGCGTCAGCGTGATGGGCGGCCATGCCAGCTTCAACTCGGAAAGAACGGTTGCCAACAATTGGGTTGACGGCGGGCTGGAAACAGCGTCCGCCGACTATGACGGCACGTTCATCTCACCGTCGCTCACCATCGGTCGCTCATTTGGTGACCGCATCGAGTTTTCCGTCGGCGGCCACTATGCGGGCCTTTTCCTGGGCGGCTATACGGAAAGCGGCTCCGCGGCGAACCTGACCGTCGGCAGCCGCGATGTGCATGTGGCGGCGGCAAGTGCGCAGGTCAAATATCTTGCGCAGCAGCACAGAACTGCCCAGGGTCTGGTGTCGCTGGAGACCTGGGCCGGGGTCGACGGTTTTTTCAACCTTGGCGGCGACGAGGTCGACGCTGTGCTGGCAGGTACGGCGTTCAACTTCGACGCGTCCTTTTCCGATGCCGCGGCGATCGGCTTTGCCGGCATCGGCATCAACCACCGCCCCGACGACAGCAGCTGGTCGTTCAACGCTTCCCTCGAGGGGCGCTACGGCAGCGACGCCTACAGCGACATCCGCGCCACGGCGGCTGCTTCCATCAGGTTCTAGGCTGCGGTGATTATTTGAGATTTGTCGAAACCACAGGACGATGGCTGCGATGAGGATGACTCCGCGGAAATTCGAGGTCAGCTTATTGTCGTGGGCTGCAAGACGTCTGAACGGTTGAGCTTTGCAAATAAATGCTCGACACCATTCTGCAAATAAGGCTGCGACAGTTGTCGAGGCGGTGGCTGCATCCATCAGAGATGACATCTCCAATGGAACAGGGTGACGTTGAATGGGAAAGCCGCATTCTGACTTCCCACTACCGGTTATGCAAAGCTCAAAAGGAAATGCACTCTGACACCAGCTGTTCCTCAATCTGATCAGACCACGTCGGGCTCCGCCGGGCTCGTCCCACACGAATAGGCAACCCAGTCAATGGAGTTGCCCTTTAATGCTGGACCGCTCCAACCGGGGGCAATCATCATCAAAGACGAAGTGACCTCTCAGGGTATTCAGAGTTTCCACTGAAACTTCATGAAGGCGGTTTGATTGGTGTAACCTTGGCGCGCCTCAAGATCGTAATGCATGGCAATGTGTGCATCGTCGCTTAGTGCGATCGGTACATCGAAACCAACGCGTCCGATCCAAGGGCTCGGATTTATTCCGCGCGTAACGAATGCGTCTCCGCCACCGACAAAGCTGCCGGTGAGTGCCGGTTGCTCGTTGAACGCATCATAGGCTACCCCGAGGCTGGCGATCAAACTCACCGCTTCATTGAAATCATAGCGCATCTTCCCGCTCAGGCCCAACTCCAGAACGTCCAGTTGGTTCGCTGAGATGTCCAGACTAAGCGCTCCCGCCCCTGTTTCAGTGTATTGCTCACTGTTCAGATGCAGGTAGTCGATACGCATGGACGTACCGAGTTGCAATGCGTCGCCCAGTTCAATCGTCCGGCCAATGCCGCCGCCCAGATGGAAGTTTGTGCTGCCGTAGTTCGAGCGGGCAACAGGAACACCGTCAACAAAGCTGATTGTTCGTTGCCCGTCGGTTTCGCTGAAGCCCACGCCAACCTGAAAGTTGACATTTGTCGAAGCGTTCAAGGCGTAACGGCCATAACCGATCACCTGATAAGTCTCGATGTCGGCTGAGTTGAGATCGGTGTTGCTATCCACGTTCGTGTCGCTATAGGCGAATGCAATACCCAAGCTCGTGGCGACATCGATGTTTCCGTCAGCACCGATCACCAGCCCCGTCGAAGCGCCATCAAACCCCGTAACGGCGTTGCGGTCGCCTTGGTCAGTGCGTGTGTGAAACCCGTTTGCCCAGATATACTTGTGTGCCAGAGCCCCATCGGCCAGGGGCCGCCAGCCGCCATCGTCCAGTCGGGATTGTACGATTCGACGTGTGGTGGACAGTGTATTCTCTATCGGGATGGCCGCGCTCGCGCTCAACAAAGGCAGGGTCTGCGAAACGGCATTGCTTACCTCCTGCTGCGTACCCAATGCTCCAAGAGCTCCGATGACGTCATCCATGTCGCCGTTACCACTGGTACCGGCCGTGACGAATGTATCGATGAGATCGTCGAACACCACGGCAGCGCCAACTCCAGGCCAATTGCCCATGGCGACCACGGCCTCATAAACACCGACACTGGCGCCGGCAGTGCAACTGCCTCCCGCCGCTGCCAAACACAGATCAACCGTGTCGCCGGAAACCAGTGCTTCGAAATCGAACAGGTTGGAATTGTCGGTGACAATGAAAGTGCCGTCAGAGGTCAAGGTGCCGGCGCTGATAATGTCCTGCATCTCGTCGACCGTGAAGTTGAAATTCGCATCTGCCACATTCACGTCGATCCTGGCATTACTGGGAAGGTCTGCCGTACCGGTCACAACAAGCTTGCCGAAGCTTGTGTCGTTCGCCACATCGGTTTGAAATACAGCGTTGGGGGCTTGCGTATAATTGCCGGTGATTGTCACCGTGTTACCAGCGTCGACCGTCAGCCGACCGAAATTGGCAAAGGTCGTCGGGGAGGTCACGGTCACATCATGAGCCATGTTGAAAACACCACCGTCGGCAATCTCAAAGTGACCGACATTGATGGTGTCTTCGCTGGTGAAGGTGCCGTTGACGAATACCCTTGAATCCACACCACCCTCGATGGGACCCGTCACGCGCGCTCCGGTTCCGTTGAGGTTCAAGATAGCTGAACCGTCCAGCCCGACATTGGATGCGTCCAGAATGCTGGTCCCGGACTGGGTGAAACTGCCCCCGTTGCCAACCGTCAGATCCGTAGCCCTCAGTATTCCGGCTGACTGGTTGGCCGTGCCGTTTACCGTAAACGTGGCGACCTCGACATCGCCCGGGCCATTGATGGTCGTCGTCGTGGTACCATTGGTCGCCAAAGCCCCGACCGTAACGGTGTCTCCGCCCGCGACGTCGATCAACAGTTCGGTGGTTTCCGAACCAATATCCAGTGTGCCGCGTATGGCACCACTGCTCAGAGTTACGGCATGAGCGGCGCCGTCGCCCAGATCCACATCGCCGGTGATGTCCGCACCGCTAAGCGCGAAAGTGTTTGCGGTGGTGCCGTCGAGCATGATGTTGCCGCTCACGGTGCCGCCGGCGAATTCGATGGAATGGGCAGCATCCACCGTCGATGTGATGTTGCCGGTAATCGAGCCGCTCGTTTGTATGATCGTCAAGGCGCCGGCGACTGAATGGCTGATACTCCCTGTAATGGAGCCGTTGTTGGCCAACCTGAACGTGTCCCGGGCGTCAACGGCGATTCCACCGCCACCGAAAATGATACCGATGTTTACGAGGCCGTGATCGTGGCCGGTCATTGCGGCTTCAGCAAAGATAGCCGTTCCGGCCGTCGAAGATATCGTGCCGTTGTTGGTAAAATCCCGGGTTTGCCCCTCCGTGTCCAGCCTGAGGCCATATCCAGTGGACGTATTGCGAATAAGCCCGCCATTGGTGATTGCGATATCCTGATCTTCTCTCAAGCGGAGCCCGGCACCGTCGGCTCCGGTCGATTCAATGACACCGCCGGTATTGTCAAACGAGGAAAGCTCCGAGCCGTTGAGAATGAGCAGGCCGTCCTGCCCGCCGGTTATCGTGCCCCTATTTGTGATGCCTGCTGTGGAGCCGGCCTGGTTGCCGAGCTCAATCGCGACAGTGCCGCCGCTGACAAGGCCGTTATTTGTAAACAGACCAATCGTACCGGGACTGGCGTATCCGAAGCGGATTCCCATCCCGCCGGCGCTGATAATTGAGCCGCTCGCACCGTTGGTAAGGGCCGTCACGTTATCGGTGACTAAGGCTGTGGAGCCCGCTGTATGCTCGATCACGCCGGTATTGTTGAAGGTTGTGATGTATCCGGGCGCATATAGTGTGGCAGCCCCCGTCCTCTGTGCCTGGATTGTTCCGGAATTGGAGAGTGTTTCAACGGCTGCGATCGAGTTTATGTTGATGGCGTTGTATTGTGTGGAAATCAAAGTGCCCTGAACATCGAAATAAGAGAGCACGGCACCGGGTCTTAGCCACACGGCAGTGGATGAAGTATCGGTGACGGCCACACCGGGATTGATCCGGAATGTCCCATTTGTGCCATTGTCGGAATTGATCTGGACGGCAAATCCACTGCCGTCAATCAGGTCTATCGTTTGTACATGGTCGCCGGGTGCTGTCACTGTCTGCGCTTGGCCGGCGGAATTGTTGGAATCGATCAGTATATCGGCTTTGCCTTCCCCGAAAGACCAATAAACAAGTGCCGAAGTCGTCAGTGAAAAAAGTACGAGATCGGCAAGTTTGACCTTCAGGTCAACCGTATTCATCAAACGCCCCCTGCGCTAAAGCAACTGGGAGAAATTGCAACAATCGGATAGCGCAGCCTGACTGTCTCTATTTATGATTAATAAACAATTGATAACACTTCTTTTGATTGTGTCTTTGTGCAACTTAAAAATTAAAAATATATCGTTTGGATTGTAAGAAATTTGTTTTTAGAAAGTAAAATAAAATTTAAAAATTCAAGACTATGCATCTATTTATTATTATGAAATATTTAATGTAAAAACTATGAAATATATTTATTAAACAGAAATTCAATAGATATATTTGTTATTATTTACGATAGCCACCAAGTTCCTTTTGGTGAAATTCAGATTATTTGCTTGTTTCCGAAAAAAATCGCCAATAATATCTTTGTCGAATTTGCTGGGGCGTGTCGCAAGGTTTGTTTAATTAGCCGCGTTTTGAGATTTGGCTGTTGAAAGAACGCTCTTGTTTTGGAGTTTTGCGTCATGCTTCTCAATGCCATTTCCGACAAGCTGATGCGCCAATCGAAGGACTATTTTAAAAGTCGGCAGTTGGAGAGTTCCGCTCGTTCAATTCAGCCAGAAGAACCGTCGCCGGAATTGAAGCCATGCTGTAGTTCAAGAAGGGTTTCGGCTTTGCCGCTCAGTGGAGCGTCCGCGAACAGAACGACCCACTTGCGGCGATCTTCGGAATTGAAAAAGTTAACGAAACCTGAAAACCACTCCCATTGTGGGAAAGGTCTGTCTGCAGACGAAGCTTGCGACAAGCCCCGGGTCTTTCAAACTTGGCTGAAGCCGGACTGGAAAAGAGAATTGTGCGCTTTCTGGATATCTTGAGAATGCTCATTGAGGCGGCACCGGACAAATAAATGGATGGAGTGAAGTTTGGTATTCAGACTCATAGATTCAGGTTGGGGTAGTGAACTGGTCGAAGCAGCACGGCATGGCACCACGGCATTGAAGATTGTCTGCCCGTTCATCAAGCTTCAGGCCCTTAAGCGCCTGCTTCAAGGAAAACATCAGAAAATACAGGTAATTACAAGATTCAATCTTGCGGGTTTTGCATGTGGCGTGAGTGATGTTGTAGCTTTGAGGTTGCTCCTGACAGGAGGAGCGCAAGTGCGGGGCATATGCAACCTACATACGAAACTCTATCTGTTTGGCGACAGTCGGGCCATATGCACTTCCGCAAATCTGACAAGCGCGGCACTTGACCGGAACCATGAGTTTGGGTTTGTCTCGGACGAGCAATCGATTGTCACCAGTTGCCGGCGATATTTCGATGATTTGTGGCCTAAAGCTGGCACCGATTTGACGATGGACAGTGTTGATGAATGGGACGGCATTGTAAGAACTCATTTTGCCTCAGGCGCATTGCCTGACCAACACCGCCATCTTCCGGATTTTGGGGTTGATGTTGGCTTGGGGGCTGATCCCGCAATCCAGTCGGCGTTTGTTGCGAACGCATCGCAGGCATTTGTCAAATTCCTAGGTTCGGCGAAGAACCGAACACGGCTAAGTTTTCCGGTAATCGATGAAATCAAACGTACCGGCTGTCATTGGGCAGTTGGCTATCCGGCAAAAAAACGTCCCCGAAACGTGCGCGAAGGCGATGTTATCTTCATCGCTCGATTGACCATCGATCCCAACGATATTCGGATATTCGGTCGAGCCATTGGTATGGAGCATATTCCCGGTCGAGATGATGCTACGCCCCGTGAAATTGCGGATCGGCCCTGGAAGGCAGAATGGCCCTGCTACATTCGTGTCCATGATGCGGAGTTTATTGCGGGAAATGTCGGAAATGGCGTTTCGCTAAACGCCCTGATGGAAGAACTGGGTTCCAACTCGTTTGCGTCCACCCAAAAGAACGCCGCAAATTTAAACGGCAATACGAATCCACGGCAGTCATATGTACAGCAACCTGCTGTCAAGCTTTCGCAAGACGGCTTTGAATGGCTGAATGAGCATTTAGAGGCAGCATTCGTCAGTCATGGCAAGATACCAACTGCTGAAATTGCGAAACTCGATTGGCCAGACCGTCAATGACAGACGTGTTGCATGAATGCCGAAGTCGTTCAAACGCTTCTGTGCGACACGATCGAGCTTATTAAGCAGGAGGGCGGATGACCGAAACAGCTGATTGGAACGAAATAACAATGCTTTTGGATGAACTATACAAATCAACCGGCCGCCTTGAAACATTGTTTCCAGGTAGAAAATTCACCTTGGATGGCCATCTTGTTGGCCTGCCCCCTGAAAAGTGGCCCTCCCTGAAGTAGGCTTTGGAGCCCAAATTCCTCCTTTATGCAAACCCTTCAATCTGTCCCATTGGCTTTGAAGTCGAACAGTGCCCGCTCGGTCATTGCCGGCGAGCTTCTTGCGTCTAAGCCTTACGGGAAGACGACCGCACGGTAGATCGACGATTCAAAATGTCTCCGCAGGCAGCGGGACGCGCCCTCAAGATCGCCCGCTTCGATGCGCTCGAACAGCTCCAGATGTTCCCTGCCCGCTTCAAGCAGATTATTCTCATAGGCCGTCGTGCCCTGCATGGCGCGCACCATGCGGATGTTCTGCTGCAAACGGTTGTGCGTTGACAGTATCGACTTGTTGCCCAGCGCCTTGACGAAACTTGAGTGGACAAACTGATCAAGAGCAACAAACGCCTCGATCGCATTCATATCCCGGCGGCCTTTGTCAATAGCCGTCATGACGGCCTCGTGGCGATCTCGGACCGCGGCAAGCCAGCCGTCGGGAACATTGGCAACAAAGGCCCGCAGTGCCTCGACCTCGATCAATATTCTGAACTGGTAATTCTCCCGGACGAAGGACAATTCCGGATTAATGATGGTGATGCCTGAGCGCTGCTTAATCTCAATCAGCCCGTATTCCTCGAGAAGCACCAGAGATTCCCGCAGCGGCGATAAGGAGACGTCGAGAAATTCGCACAACTGGGCTTGCGTGAGGGTCATTCCGGGACGCAACTGCCCGCTGCCCACGGCTTCCACGAACTTTTCAAATCCCGCATTCGGGTGTTTGGGCAATTCATCGATCGATGCCGGTATGTGGATTTTTTCCAGCGTCATCTGAGCCATATCAGTTTTCTCCGGCATTTGAGTAGAGCCTATCATCGCGAAATCATATTTTAAATCCCCGACGTCCGGGACGTATCAGCTAAAAAATATCTTTTAAAGCTTTCATAATATATTTTTTATGCATATAAATCATATCCATGATGAGAATTTCTAGATTTACCTGTTGGGTGCATGAAGCGCCGCGTATGCCGCAGATCATCTGGCGCTTCGGTCTGCCGACCGCGCATGGCGGTCTGCCGGAAGGCGAAGGCCCGCGCATGGCGTCGATCCTGATGGAGACGGAAGCCGGGGAATCCGGCTTCATCACCGTTGAAATGGGCGATGCCGTGAACGATGTGGTGCGCCGGCGTTTTGCTCATTTCATTGGCGAAAACCCGCTGATGACGGAGGCCCTTTGGACCAGGGTCTGGGAAGTCGACCGCATGGAGGAATTCCATCAGCGCCAGCTCGGTCTCATCGACATGCTTTGCTGGGATCTGAAGTCCAAGGTGGCGGGCCTGCCGATCCATGTTTTGCTTGGCGGCTCCAGAACGTCGATACCCGCCTATGCGTCGACCGCGACCTGGAAGGACCTCGCCACCTATGAACGCAACATCAAGACATGCCGCGATGTGGGCTTCGGCGCCTACAAGCTGCATGCCTGGGGATTGGTCAAGGAGGATATTGAACTGATCCGGGCGCTGCGCCGCTGGGTCGGGCCGGAGGCACCGCTGATGTTCGACGGTTCCGCGGGATGGGACTATGCCGACGCACTCGTTGTCGGAAAAGCATTACAGGACGAGGGCTACCTTTGGTACGAGGAGCCGATGCGCGAGTTTCATCTGGGCTCATACGCGAAACTTGCCGACAAGCTGGACATTCCGATCCTCGCAGCGGAAACCTCCGATGGCGTTCACTGGAACGCGGCCAGCTGGATCGAGGCCGGCGCCCTCGACATGACCCGGATCAGCTTCCACTTCAAAGGCGGCTTTACCGGCTCGATGAAGATCGCGCAGCTTTCCGACAGTTTCGGAATGCGCGCGCAGGTCCACGGCATGGGCTTTGAGAATGCGCAGCTCTGCGGTGCCATCGAAAACAACGATTTTTACGAACAGATCATCTATGACGAAGCGCATATCCACACCCTTTCCGATCAGGGCGCGATCTCGATCGTTGACGGCCGGCTGAACATTTCGTCCGAGCCCGGGATCGGCCACCTGTTCGACCGCGAGACACTGGACGCCACGGCCATCGCGAAAACCGTTGTCGACACGCGGCGGGACTAGGAAACTGCGATGTCAAGCGTTGAGCTATCCGATATTCGCAAATCCTTCGGCACGGTGGAGGTCATTGCCGGCGTCGATCTGGAGATCGAGGAAGGCGAATTCGTCGTCTTCGTCGGCCCGTCCGGTTCGGGCAAGTCCACCATGCTGCGCATTCTCGCCGGCCTGGAGGATGTGACCTCGGGCACGGTTGCGATCGGTGGCAACGATGTCACCTACGCCGCGCCGTCCGAGCGGGGCATTGCCATGGTTTTCCAGTCCTATGCGCTTTATCCGCACAAATCGGTGTTCGAGAACATCGCCTTCAATCTTCGCCTCAACAAGGTCCGCAATGCACAGGTACAGACTCGGGTTCAGGAAGCCGCCCGGATCCTCAAGCTGACCGAACTGCTGGACCGCAAACCCAGCCAGCTTTCCGGCGGACAGCGCCAGCGCGTCGCGATCGGTCGCGCAATTGTGCGGAACCCTGAGGTTTTCCTGTTCGACGAACCGCTGTCAAACCTTGACGCCGCGCTGCGGGTGGAAATGCGGTTCGAGATCGAGAAGCTGCACCGCGAAATCGGCGCGACGATGGTGTACGTGACCCATGATCAGGTCGAGGCCATGACCCTGGCCGACCGGATCGTCGCCTTCGACAAGGGCAGGATTCAACAGATCGGCACGCCCCTCGAGCTGTATCGCAATCCCAGCAATCTGTTTGTCGCCGGCTTTATCGGATCGCCGCAGATGAATTTCCTCCCGGCCCGGGTCGATGAATCCGGAACTGCTCGTGTCGATATCGAGCAGCCCCGGATCATCGACCTGGGCAAAAGGGAGTTTGAGGGATCAAAGGTTCTGACGCTTGGCATCCGGCCGGAAGCCCTGCAGCTTGACGATGCCGGCACACAGACTGACGGCGCCCTTCGAATTGAGGGCGAGATCCTGTCGCTGGAGCATCTGGGACATGTCAGCTACGCGCACGTCATCCACGGCGATGCAGCACCCCTTGTCGTGCAGATCGAAGCCGACACCAAACGGGCACGCGGCGACAAGGTCACCGTCTCCGCGGCGCCGCGCGATATCCACGTCTTCGACGAAGGCGGATTCTCAGTGCATGAACGGAAATCTTAAGGGAGGAGATCATCCATGAAACTGCGATCACTCATGATCACCGCGGCAACCGCGGTCCTCGCAGCGGGCGTTGTGAAAGCGGAGCCGGTAAAGCTCACCGTCTGGTCCGACACGGCACGTATCGAGCCGTTCAAGGCCTTCGACGCAGCACATGACAATATCGAGCTGGAAATCGTGACGGTAGCCCCGCCCGACCAGACTGCGAAACTGCAATTGGCGATGCGATCCGGCGACGATGTGCCGGATGCGATCTTCATGGCCGAGCTCCAACAGATCGCACAACTCTCGACGCGCCGGTCCAACTACCTGATGGATCTCAGCGACAAGATCGACCCGTCCGTTGTCGACAGCTTCCTGCCCAACGCGCTGTCACCATGTCAAAGCGGTGACGGACGTCTGCTTTGCCTGCGCAACGATCTGGCGCATTTCATTGCCTGGTATAACAAACCGAAATTTGACGAGCTTGGCCTGAGCGTTCCGACGACCTGGGAAGAGTTCGAGGAGATCGGCAAGGTCGCCGCCGAAAACGGACTGATTGTCGGTTCGGGCACGCAGCCGACGCCGATCCTGAACATGCTGATTGCGGGCGGCTGTGAGCCGGGCTTCCTGGTGGACGGATCGGACGACACCATCCGCGTCGATTTTTCTTCCGAAGGATGCATCGCGGCCGCCGCCATGGTCGACCGTATGCGGGAAAACGGCTCGCTGAGCCCGCACGGCCCGTTCGAGCCGTCCTTTGTCACCGACGTCAAGGACGGCAAGCTTCTGATGTTCAACGGTCCGACCTGGTTCGGCGAGCACGTCATGCGTCCGCTCTACGAGCTGGATGCCGGTATCCTGGCGGCATCGGAGTCGCTGAAATGGGAAAGCCAGGCGCAGCCCCAGGCCTGGAGCTGGGGCGGAGGCGTGTTCGGCGGCCACCGCAACACCGAGCATCCGGACGAAGTTGTCGAACTTATCCGCTGGATGACGACCGATACGGGACTTCAGGGACGCGCGACGACCATGCCGGCCCATGCGGAGAGCTCATCGGTCTGGCGCGACCGCGTTGCGAACGATCCGTGGTATGCGCAAAATGACGTCTATGACAAGATGGAGACATCGGCGCAATACGGGCATCCCTCCTATGGCGGCTACCGCTTCGATATCATGGCGGCTTTCTCCAAGGTCGATGGCGCCTCGGATGCAAGCATTGTCGACAAGCTGCCCGACTATGCCGCCGAGATCGAGAACTCGGCGAAAGTGGCCGGCTACAAGATCGCCAACTAAGCCAACCGGGAATGCGGCTCCGGCCGCATTCCCATCCCGCCGGAACGATCTTTGGCAGCTATGACAACAGCCCGGACACCAAAATCCAGACCCGTTTCGGACCCTGCGGCAAGGCGCCGGAAGGACCGCTGGTTCATTATTGCAATGCTCTCGCCCTATCTGGCGCTGCTCCTGTTCTTTGGCGTGGCTCCGGTTCTCTACGCGCTCGGCCTCAGCTTCATGGACACGATCGACTGGGTGTTCTGGGGCTTCACGAACTACGAATTCGTCCTGCAGGATTTCCGCCTGGTCGAGAGCATCACCAACGTTTTCCAGTATGTCGCCATCTGGCTGACAATGATGCTGACCGGCATCGGAGCACTGTCCCTGATGCTGGACGCCCTGTCGGACCGTTCCGCCGCGATCCTGCGCACATCGTTTTTCCTGCCCGGCGCCATCACGTCATCGGCCATTGTGATTCTCTGGCTGTTTCTTCTGGACCCGGCCGTCAGCCCCTATGGCAGCCTTTTCGAGGCCCTTGGGTGGGAGAACCGCCAGCAGGTGGTTTCCCATATGGGCTATCCTATGGTGTTTTCGCTGATGGCTTATCTTGCCTATTCCGGCGGCTGGATCGTTGTCATCGGCGGCGCCCTGAAGGGCATATCGACCGAGGTGATCGAGGCGTCGCGCGTCGACGGCGCAAATCAGTTTCAGATCGCCACCCGCATCAAGCTGCCCATGGTGTGGCGTTCGCTCGCCCTGATGGCGATTCTGTCATTCGCCAATGGCATTCAAATGTTCGTCGAACCGCAGCTCATGGCGCTTGCCGGCCGGCAATATTCGCGCCCGGACTGGTCGGTGAACCAGCTCGCCTTCCAGTACGCCTTCAACCTCGGCGATTTTGGCGCCTCCGCGGCGATGAGCACCATGCTTCTGGCGGCAGCGATCTTCATCTCGCTGTGCGTTGTCTTCGGCACGCGCTTCTACAAGATGGATTAAGCCATGAGCGCCGGACAAAGACACCTGCCCTGGAACGCCCGCTTCGGCTGGACCGCTGTCTGGCTGTGTCTGATCTTCGCATTCGTCTTTTACGCAACACCCATCGTCTGGCTGCTGCTGGCCGCTTTCCGGGACGAGCCGATGCTCTTTTCCAGCGGCCCTTTCAGCCTGGGCAGCATCGAGATGTTCAGGACGACATGGCACAATCTGACGACCTATAACGACTTCCAGATCGGCCGCTGGGCCCTGAATTCGGCCATCTATACGGTCGGCGGCGTCGGCCTGTCCCTCATCGCCGTTCTCCCGGCCGGGTTCGTGCTGGCGACCTATGATTTCCCGTTTCGCAAGCCGATCCTGGTTCTGACGCTTGTGGCAATGATCACCCCGAACACCGTTGTTGCGCTTCCCATATTTCTGCAGATGCAGGCTTTCGGCCTGAACAACAGCTATCTCGGAATGATCATCGCCACGGCCTTTTTCCCGTTCGGCGTCTATCTTGCCTACATCTACTACGCCACGTCCCTGCCGGGCGGATTGATCGATTCGGCCCT
Source organism: Stappiaceae bacterium (assembly GCA_965275915.1). Taxonomy (GTDB): domain Bacteria; phylum Pseudomonadota; class Alphaproteobacteria; order Rhizobiales; family Stappiaceae; genus JBDWFY01. The sequence continues at coordinate 136,383 of CBDHYI010000008.1, read as the reverse complement.
GATCGACGGAGCCAGCAGGTTCCAGGTTTTCACCCGGGTGGCCCTGCCCCTGTCCAAACCGCTCATTGCGCTTGTCGCCTTCTTCAGCTTCCTTGCGAACTGGAGCAACTACTTCCTGGCCTTCGTGCTTTTGACAAAGGACGAGCTCTACAGCCTGCCGATCGGCCTGGCGGTCCTCGTCAGCAGCTCCGGCGCCCTCGGCAATGATGTCGCAAGCAATATCCCGATCAACAAACCGGAAGCCATCGTCGCGGCCCTGTTGGTTATCGCGCCGGTGTTGCTGCTGTTTCTGATCTCCCAGAAATATGTCCGCTCGGGCACATTGTCGGGGGCGGAGAAAGGCTGACGCGGGCGCGTATCCGGCCTTAGCTTGCGGGACTTTGCGCCGTCTGGAACACGGCCAGCGACGCCATCTTCGCGCAGACCTGATTGACCGCATGTTTCAAGGTCTTGATGACATCGGCGATCTCGTTCCTGGAGTCTCTGTCGCCGATGATCGGCACGGTAAGTGCGCCCACCACATCTTCAGCCGTCGGAAGACTCAAGGGCGCGGAAATTTCGAGGATGCCGATGGCCTCGACGTTCGGAAGCACACAGACACCGTCTTTTCTGCAGGCTTCGACGCGCGCATCGTATTCGAGGAACGCTTCGTTGTTGACATATTCGCCCCTGTCGCGAAGCGCCTTCAGGCGGGACTCCGTATCGGGCAGAGCGGACAGAAAACACGCACCGGCGGACGAGCCGAAAACACTGCTCTGGGCGCCTTCGGACAGGGCCAGACTGTATGATTCGGACGCACTGGCGCTGGCCGCGACCTGCATGTTCGTTTCATTGAGGATCCAAAGATGATTGGCCAGTTTCGTCTGTTCGGACAGCCGGGTCATGATCGGCCTGGCAATCTCCAGCATGCGGGACGTGTCATTGCGCGGACCGCTTAGTTCGCCCAGCTTGGACGTCAGCAGGAACACATCGCCGTCGGAGCGTTTGATGTATCCCCTTTCCTCCAGCACAACCATCATCCGGAAGATCTCGTTTTTCGAGCGCCCAACACCCTCGGCGATCTCGGATTGACTCAATCCTCCACCGGAGCAAAGTGAAAGCAATTCAAGAATATCCAGCCCCTTCTCAAGAGCCGGCGCCGAGTATTTCTGCAGTTTCGTCTTTGCTTCACTCACGGCGACTTGTGCTCTGGAATGTTTGTTGCACAGAAGCCGAAGCTCCTGCGCAACCTTTGTGCCCCTCAGGAGGAAGGGGCCTATATTGACGCTTACTTGAGACCGTTGCGCTTCAGTATTTCATCAGCGTTTTCAATTGTCACGGCCTCCGTACCCAGGACCACAGACTTCTCGACCTTATCGCCTTTCAGGTGAGCAAGTGCCTGGCGAAGTCCTTCAGCACCCGGCGTGGGATAGAGGAAAGTCGCCGCCAATTCGCCGTTGGCAACCCAGGTCACGCCCTCTCCCGGCAGCGCGTCGACACCGATGAACATGATGTCTTTCTCACGACCAGCATCCTTCGCGGCGAGATATGCGCCGTAGGCCATGGGGTCATTGTGACCATAGACCATTGTGATGTCTTCGTGGTTGCGAAGCGCGGTCGACATGATGTCGTATGCCTGATCCTGCTTCCAGTCACCCGACTGTTGGTCGAGCAGGAATTTGACACCAGGTTCGTTCTCGAAGGATTCATGGAAGCCGTTCGCTCGGTCATGGGCCGCCTGCGTGCCGAGACCGCCCCAGATTTCCACGATCGTGCCAGAGGCCTTGCCGGCCCCACCAAGCTTTTCAAGCGCGAATTTGCCGGCAGCCTGGCCGATCAGATGGTTGTCGCCGCCGACCCACTGGACGAACTTGTCCGTGTCGACATTGCGGTCCAGAACGAAGACGGGAATCCCGGCATCGGTCGCCTGTTCGACGACACCGGTCAGGCCGGCCGATTCCTTCGGAGAAATGAGGATTGCATCCACTTCCTGACGGATGAAGTTCTCGACATCCGCAACCTGTTTGTCGGTCCGGTCGTTCGCATCGGCGATCAACAGTTCGACATTCGAATGCTTCTCGGCTTCAGCGCGCAAATCCTTGTTGAACTGCACGCGCCAGGGTTCGACCGTCGTTACCTGCGAAAAGCCGATCACGTAGTCGTCAGCGGCCAAAACCGCGGTCGCGCTGGTTGCCACGGTGAAGGCGGCGACACAAAGCCCCTTGAAGAAACTTCTTCTATACATATTGTACTCCCTTGTCATGGTTCAGCCCTTGGGCTGATTGGCAAATACCCTGGTCTCCGGTCCATCAAACTGCGAGATCAGGGCTATTTCTCTCCGCGAATCTTTCCTTTCAGCCCGGAGAGGAATTCTTCGATCCGCCCTTCCTGCAAAAGCACTGCGGCGACAATGATCACTCCCTTGAGGATCAACTGCGTATTGCTGTCTATGTTGTTGAGCTGCAGGATGTTGCTGAGGAAACCGAATATCAGCACACCCACAAAGGTGCCCAGCACGGCGCCGCGTCCGCCCATCAGGCTTGTGCCGCCGATCACAACCGCCGCGATCGCATCCAGCTCCAGTCCGAGGCCGGCATCGGGTTTGCCCTGGCGGAATTGAGCCACGTACAAAATACCCGCCAACGCCGACAGGCCGCCCGCGGTCGCGTAGGTGACAATGGTGTTGCGCTTGACGTTGATGCCGGCCAGGCGCGCCGCCTCGGAATTGCCGCCTATGGCGAGCAGATAGCTGCCGAATGTCGTCAGACGGGTGAGCACGTAGAAGAGGACCAGTATGGCCAGGAAGAACAGGCCCGGCACCGGTATGACGCCCCACAGCAAACTCCTGAGGATATCGAACTCCTGGACGGCGTTGCTGCCCGTGTAGACCGGATAGACCGCGGTATCCTGCCCGGCGATCACGCGCGCCAGCCCCAGCGCGCTGACCATCATGGCAAGGGTCACGATAAACGGCTGCAACCGCCCGTAAACGATCAGGGCGCCGTTTATCGTTCCCATCACAATGCCGACACAAGGCACCGCCAGCAGCACGCCGAGCACACCGAATTTGGTATCGACCTGCGTCGACAGCCAAAGCATGGCTCCTATGGCGATGATCGCCGCTATGGCCAGGGACGGTACTTTGCCGGGCGTGCCGGACCGAACGTCAGAGGTCGCCCGGACCTGCGTCTGAAAAAACAGCACCAGCGCCGAAACCGCGACAAACAGGGTCGCGCCGGTCGCGGGTATGCTGAACAGGCTTGCCGCGGTCCAGCCTTCCTGGGTCAGCAACATCGCGCAGATAACCGTGCCCAGCGCCAGCACCGAGCCGACCGAAAGATCGATCCCGGCGATGAAGATCACAAGGGTCATGCCGACCGCGACGATGCCCGTGACCGACACCTGCCTGAGGACATCGGTCAGATTGCCGATGGACAGAAAGATATTGGCGCCCTTGGACGAAAGCGGCGACGTCAGGGCGCCGAAAACGATCAGTGCCGCAAGGCCCCAGTAAAGTTTTGTCTTCTCCAGCAGCTTGAGCGGCCATAGGCGGCTCTCCGGCGTTTGCGTGGTTGTTGTCTGTTGGGCGTTGCTCATACTCACGTCTCTGGCTCGCGTCAGTCGAATTGCATGGATAGGTATTTGATGGCGTCCACGGACATCTCATCCCGGCTCAGCTCACCGGCGACTTTTCCATCGCAAAGGATGATCATGCGGTCGCATACCGCCAGGAATTCGGGAATCTCCGAACTGGCGAAGAGAACGGAGAGCCCCTGATCGGCAAGGTTGCCGATGAGCTCGTAGATCTCGTCCTTCGCGCCGATGTCTATTCCGCGCGTGGGCTCATCCAGCAGAAGGATGCTCGGCTGCGTCGCCAGCCACTTGCCCAGAACGACCTTCTGCTGGTTTCCGCCGCTCAGCCGGCCAACCGTATGCGTTACGCCGGTCGCCACGATTTTGAGCTTTTCAATCGCTTCCCGCGCCTGGGCATCGCGCGCTGCGGGAGAGAGGTATCCGAACCGGGACCGGCTCGGCAGCAAGGGCAGGATCACATTGTCGGCGATGGATCGATCCAGGAGCAGGCCGTCACCCTTGCGATCCTCCGTGATCAGGGCAAGCCCCTGCCCGACCCCGTCGGCCGGAGTGTGAAGACGCACGGGTTTGCCGTCTATCTCAACGATACCCGTGTGGCCGCTGCCGCGCGCTCCAAAGAGCGTTTCCAGCAACTCCGTTCGTCCGGCGCCCAAAAGGCCGCCAATCCCCAAGACTTCGCCGCGCCGCAATTCGAAGGACACGTTCTGCAGGACCTTGCGGCCGGAAGCGCTCGCACTCAGATTGCGGACGGCAAGAACGGTTTCGGCCGCAGGCGGTTTTGAGCGGGCGACGGGCTTGATCTCCACCGACCGCCCGACCATCATCTGAACCAGATCCTCCGGCGTCGTATCGGCGGCCAGCGTCGTGCCGATGAGATTTCCGTCCCGCAGGACGGTCACCCGGTCGGATATCTCGAACACCTCATCCATCCGGTGCGAGATGTAGACAATGGCAACGCCCTGCTGCGCAAGATCACGGACCACCTCCATGAGAATGTCGGCCTCGGTCTGCGACAGAGCCGATGTCGGCTCGTCCATGATCAGGAGGCGCGCATCCATCAGCAGGGCGCGTGCAATCTCCACCAGTTGCTGTTCACCGACGCGCAGGTCCTTGACCAGCGTGTCCACATCGAGGGAAAAGCCGAACCGCTTCAGGGCGTCCCGGGCGGTTTCGCGCAAAGTGCGGCTGTCGATCATCACGCCGCCGAGCTTCGGTTCCTGGCCCAGCATGACATTCTGGGCCACCGTCATTTCCGGTATCAGGCTGAGTTCCTGATGCATGATGACGATGCCGGCGTCGTTGGCTTCAGCGGGAGACGCAAAAGAAACGTCCTGCCCGTCGATCTGCATCGTGCCGAAGCTCGGGTCCTGGACGCCGCTGATGATCTTCACCAGCGTGCTCTTGCCGGCGCCGTTCTCACCCATGAGGGTGTGAATCTCCCCGCCGGTAATCTCAAGATCCACATCCCGAAGGACGCTGACACCCGAGAAGGATTTGCCGACTCCCAGAAGCTGCAATGTGATCCGGCTGTTCTGCGCCAGCATATGCTGCTGCGCCAGCGAGAGATTGGTATTCAAATTCCTCCTCCCCCAGATTGCTCTGGTTTTATATATGAAACTACTTCATATATGAAGTGTCAACAATTTTGTCGGGAGTTGTGATTTTAGACGCCGCCGGGCACGGCGATACAAGAACGCGAGGCGACCCTTTGAGAAACAAACGAGCAGCGGTTTTCTTCGCTCTTGGCGAATGTCTTGTTCATCGACCATCCGCAATACGGCAACCGGCAAAGGGTCGATGGAAAGCAGCATCGACGAGCTCGTTATGCAGTTAAAAAATAGGGCAACGGCACTCAATTTGTCAACTAACATGTTAGAGTGCCAGACACGATGGAAAGACGAATTTCGTGATGTTCCGGAACAGTCGCCTACAAACGGCTCCCACCGGCGTACCGCACCAAGAAATCGCAACTTCCGCTCCTAATTGCAGGCATCAACAATGGGCTCGGCTGCCGACCGCCAACAGCACCTGTGGTGCCTGGGTCGAACAAATCGCGCAGCCGCCCGCACAGACACGGCTGTCATTCCGGCCGGTTCAAGCGGCGCTTCACCTGCGGTCCGGCTTGCCTGATCATGGCCATGCGGGCCCTCAGCCCTGCTCTGAGGTTTCGCCGGCGCTTGAATTTGAACTCCGGCGCGAAGCGACAACCCTCCATGGCGGCTACGGACCGCCGGACCTTGCCTTGGCCGCACATCGGCGCGGCTTCGACGCCAAGGTCCGGATGAGCCATGACGGCATTTTCGTCGGCGACCGGAGCAAAGACGCGCGCGATAGAGACACCATGGCAATCCTTCAGAACCGTAATCGCCAGTGTTCGACTGCAGCGCTGATGGGACAGCCGGGCGCAATTGTCAAAGGAGGATTTACCGGCAAACGAACCATGCGGCAGTGCCGTCGAGTTTGATCTGGTATGGGCCGGAAACGACATCGATCATCGCCTCAAAAAACCCCAACCACCCTTTGACAAATTGGCAAGTCGAACGCATGAATCGTAAGTTCAAACAGGCACTGGCGCGACAATACTAACACGGCATGTGATGACGCCCCGGACGATGATCGAGCATGTCCCGGCCGATGCGACGGTGTCTTCCGCGGTGGCAGGCCGGGATGCCTTCACCTTCTCGCGCATACTGGTCACCGGCGAGACCATCGACGAGGTGCGGGGCTTTGCCTTGACGCGCGACCTGCTGCTTGCCGCCCTGCGCGGCGACGGAGACCGTCCGGTCGCGGATTTCAACCGCGAGATGCTGCGCGCGCCTGAGAAAACAGACCTCGACACGCTGTTCGATCTCCTGATGGACCGCGATGCGCACATCGCCCTGGTGGAGGACGGGTACGGCGGAACAGCCGGGCTCGTGACCATGGAAGACCTGCTTGAGACGCTTCTGGGGACCGAGATCGTTGACGAGCACGACGAGGTGGCGGATCTCAGAAAGGCGGCACGGCTGCGCGCAAAACAGAAACGCGAACAGAAGCAGGAGATTGCGGCCGGGAAATCACACGATCCGGCGTGAGTGGGCATGGGCCGGGTGATGAGGGGTGAGCTGGATTTGGATCGTGCGGAGGTTTTGGCGTGGGCCGATGATTGTCGGCTGATGGTTGATGAAGTGGCGGCGCTCCGCCACACGTCCCGCAGCAAGCGTCCGAACGATTGGATTCACAAAGCAAAGCGTGACCATGCGTTGACGCCGGTCTGGGAGATCCGCCCTGACTTCGGGCCGCGTTGGCCGTAGAGACGCCAGTCGGATACTATGGACACAAGGTGTCGTGCGAGCCGCCGCGGATTTTCGGCACCCGAGTTTGCGTGCATCTGTAGATTGCAAATTGCGATGGTGCTAGCTTTGCGCTGATGCCACAACCTACAACAATCGCGCGGTTTGCCGGGATGCTTTCACTATGCGTATTGCACACATTTCAATTTTAGATTTTCGAGGCATCAAATCACTTGAATGGTCGCCGTCGCTAAACGTGAATTGTCTGATTGGTCCGGGTGATTCCTGCAAGACCACGGTCTTGGATGCCATCGAGATCGGCCTAAACCCCCGCTTTGGCTATGCCGGAAGTGATCCTGATCTATTTGATTGCGATCCAACAAGCAAACCTGAGATTTGCTTGACGCTCGTTGATCTTCCAGAAGAGTTGATCGTGGAGCACAAATACGGACGTCATTTGCGCGGTTGGAGTGAGGCAGACAAAAAAATAAACGATGAAAAAGTGGAGGGCGATCTGACGGCGTTGACAGTGAAAGCGTTGCTTGATCCCGAAACCCTTGAATGGAGATGGGAGGTTTTCAACGAACGCCTTGAAGGTGAGCCGCCTCGTCTTGGCTTTAAGGACGCGAAGTTGATCGCACCCAACCGGCTTGGAGAATACGCGGACCGCCATCTCACATGGGGTCGAAACTCTGTGCTCGGTAGGCTTGAGAAAGGGCCGAACGCGTCTGAGTTGTTGGCCGGTTCGGTTAGGCAGGCAAAGGCATCATTCGCTGCCGGAGATCGTACTTCGTTCGATGATGTTGTTAAGCTGACAGAGAGAGTTGGTGCGGACTTTCTCGTGCCCAAGACCAAAGGTTACGAGGCTCAACTAGACATTCACTCAGGTATGTTGGCTTCGGGCGCAGTGTCTCTACACGATGGCGGTATGCCGCTGAGGACCCTCGGTAGTGGGTCGTCACGCCTTATGGTGGCTGGTGTTCAAAATTCAGGACCAACTCAAAACATCACGCTTGTGGATGAACTCGAACTCGGATTGGAACCACATCGCATAATGCGCTTGCTGCGTTTTCTACGATCTGGATTTCCACAGGAAGGCGAAGCGCCGCCAATCGTGCACCAAACATTCCTAACAACCCATTCACCAGTCGTGGTTTGCGAATTGGATGTCACAGAGCTTTTTTGCGTTCGTAACAATGCAGGCGTTGTTGCCGTTAAGTGCGCGCGCCCAAAGGAAGGAGAAAGGAATACGGCCCAACGGCACGTTAGGTCTAATCCTCATGCTTTCCTCGCTCCACGCTTGTTGATTGGTGAGGGGCGAACCGAGGTTGGCTTTTGGCGCGGTCTTGACGATCTTTGGTTTGCCGGAGGCAAAGAGTCTTTTGCCTATCAGGGGGTCGTAGCGATTGATGGCGGTGGGAACGACAATGCCGTCAAGTTTGGTCTGCACATGCAACGACTCGGCTACCGCTGTTTCGTTTTGCTGGATTCTGATGTTGAGGTCTCCGCAGCCAACCAACAGGCTTTCAAACAAGCTGGGGGCGAAATCGGTGAATGGTCAGATGGATGTGATATCGAACAGAGGGTTTTCCTCGACGTTCCATGGGCAACAGTACGGGCAATAATCGACTTTGCGCTCGAAGCCGTTGGAGAGGATAGGGTTCTGAAAAACCTGTACCTAGCGGCCCCAGAGGAACCGGCCATTGATCGAGCGGCGCTAGATGCGCTTGCCGACTCTGAGGCCAATCGTAAAAAGTTAGCAGAAGCCGCCACATTGAAAGTCAAAAACGACGCAGGCGTCCAAAAAGACCGCTCATGGTTCAAAGACATGACGCGTGGCGAGGTATTGGGGAAAATTGTCTTTGCTTGTCTTCAAGACATTCCGGAGACCGCGCTCGCTAAAACGATAAATGAGGTGAGGCAGTGGGTTGATGCCTGAACTTTCTCAAGAGGAAGTCACGGCCATCATTCGTGGGACCAAGGCAGGTAGCGTGATCGCGGCTGCCGGATGCGGTAAAACTGAGCAAATCGTGCGAACGGTAAAAGCGATTAGCGATGACCCGGAGGTTTCGAAACGCTGCCTCATTCTTACCCATACATTTGCGGGCGTCGACGTGCTGCAGAAGCGGCTCCGCAAACTAAACGTGCCTTCATCATCCTACCGGCTTGATACCATAGCGAGTTGGAGCCTACGGTTTGCGAAGAGCTACCCGAAGACCTCTGGGATCGAAAATACCAATCCACAGAGCAACAAAGACTGGTCAGCAATCTATCCTGCGGCGGTCAAGCTTCTTGGTTCGCACGGTATCGATGACGTGATCCTTGCCACTTACGCTTGCGTTTTCATTGATGAGTATCAAGATTGTGGTGTGACCCAGCATGAATTGATCGTTGGACTCAAGCGGCTCGTGCCTGTCTGCATTTTTGGGGACCCCTTACAATCAGTCTTTGAATTTGATGGCGTGGTGGATTGGGTCGAGTTAGTCGAAAAGGATTTTCCCAACATCGCTAAGTTAACCACGCCTTGGCGTTGGAAGAACGAAAGTGCCAACTCAGAGCTTGGACAGAAACTGGTCGAGTTGAGAGAGCAGATTGAAGCCGGTGCCCCCTTGGATTTTCGTGTGGACGAAAGAGGTATTCAGCGCCAGTGGCTTCCAGATGACCCCGGCTTACGGTCGGCAAAAGTCAGAAGTATTTGCCTCGAATCCATGCATTTGGAAGGCACGTTGGTGGTTGTGGCACAGTCCGCATCTGAGGCAAGGCGAGCCACTATTGCCAAAAAGCTCGCAAAACAAAGGTTCGCTGTCGTTGAGCCTGTGTCCTGCAAACCACTTGCAAAGCATGCCAAAGCGATTGAGCAAACGAATGACGCTCAAAGGCTGCAAAAAGTCTTGGACTTCGTCAAACTCTGCGTCGTTGGCGTTCAAGCTGATTTTGCAAAGTCTGTTGAGGCTCATCAAGACGGCAGAAGAGTGGGTCGAACGAAGTTTGGTGACCTAATCGACATTGGGGATCGGGTTACCCAGCCAGATGGGTTGGTCCATGTACTGGAACTTATTGAAGCACTTTTGGACCGAGAGGATGTCTTTCCATATCGCCGCGAGCTCCTTAGCATGATGCTCTCAGCGCTTCGAACTGCAAGAACCACAGGTGCACTGCTTTCCGAAGCCGCAGCGGATGTCGAAGCTAGGGCGAGACACCTAGGGCGTCATATCGCCCGCAGGAGTGTTGGTAGCACGCTCCTATTGAAGGGCTTGGAATTCGAGCATGTTGTAATCGTCGAATACGAAGGGATGACCAAAGAGGATTGGTATGTTGCTCTCACAAGAGCAACAAAGTCGGTGACAGTGTTGTCATCTCAACCCCAAGTCTCATGGGGAAAATAATGAGGGTTGGAGTAGTCAATTTCGTGTCTTGAAAGAACTAGTGTGACAAGGTGCGTGACAGGCACTTTCGAGAACGCTCTCTAAATCATTGAAATTTAAGACACTCTAAGCTGAAAAAAACAATACTGCAGTCCAGTGTAGTTCTTTTATAAATTGCGCAGTGTGACACTATATTTCTGTTATGAAGACAGAAATATCAAAATACCTTCTGAATAAAGGGCCAATGCTCACTTCGGACATCCTTCGTCACCTCGAGGAATCGGGTCTCTCACCCGAGGCCGCTCGTCAACGGCTGAGGCGTAGACCTTCTTCGGTCAAGACACTATCGGGACTGAGCTTTCCAAGGAATGCGCGGTTCTACTTTCACGAGGCGCACTTCGGAACCCATCGGTATTGGGACGGACTTTACCGAGCCCTGACAGAAGGGAGCCCAACGTACGGGCCAGCGATTGCCGCTATGATCGCGAAGGGCGGGATCATTCCAAAAGATTTCTTTCCGATCATATCCGGCGCGCCGCTGAAACAAAAGAAGAGAACGGGCAGTGATGCAGTCCTTTCGCGTCTGAAGGGCATTGGATTTCTGACCGAGCTCAAGGTCGGCGAGACACCAGTTGTTACTTTCCACCACCACTCGACCTTTCCAGTCGACTTTGACGGTTATACCGCGCAGCTCACGGTCCAGCGCATCCTCTTGGACGCGGTTGCTGACTGGGCTCGTAAGCTCGGAATGGTGAGCTACAATAAAGTTGCCATTCGAGAGCGCGGCCAAGTGCTCCCTCAGTTTGGAACCCACGCTTTTGACATAGTTGCACCCAGCTACCTGACACCCATGGTGCGCTACTCCGGCGGCAAACCTAATCCGGGCTTCCTTGTCGCGGATGTCTATACAGGCGAACTGAACAAAGCGGCCACCCAAGCGTTTTTGCGCAAGTGCGAAAGCTCGCGTGCCATGCGGCGATTGCCGCCGTTCCTCCCAGTCATAATTGCCGACGGTTTCCACCCTGATGCATTTCACGAACTGCGCGCCAACGGCATCATCGCAACAAAACCATCAGCTCTCTTTGGCCGCGATGTCGCGCGGGGTCTGGCAGGCCTGTTGGAAACCCTTCGTCACGCAAGCGCTATTGCAGCTAAAAACCCGGAAGTCATCGAAACCCTCTTCAGTCAGTTGGGTCACATTGAAGGGGCGGCAGGCAATCTGCGCGGTGCTTTGTTCGAACTGATCGTTGGACATATCGCAACGCTGCAAGGCGGCGGCTCAATCGATATTGGGAAAAAAGTCTTCATCGACACTGGTGAACAGTACGAAGTCGATGTGTTTTGTGTGTCGGCAGAAAACGTCCGGCTCATTGAATGCAAAGGTCACGCGCCTACGTATCGGGTGGGTGCTGAAGAGCTGAAGGCTTGGATCCAAACCAAGGCACGTCGCCTCAACAGGCATTTTCGCGCGCAGGAGACGCTGCAGAACCGTGCGTTCAGCGTTGAGTTTTGGACCTCCGGCGATTTTACCAAGGAAGCGCTACAACTTGCCGAAGCCGTGTTCGACGAAACCAAGCGCTATAGTGTCAAACTGGTGGCGGGGCGGGATGTCCGCGCGCTTATCACAAAGGTGAATGCCAAGGGTCTGGGGAAGGTCTTTGATGAGCACTACGCCAAACACCCGATCACCAAAGTGGAACGCAAATTCGAAGCCTTGGAGGATTTCGGTTCGGTTCTTGAAGACGCAATGTGACACTCCTTCAGTGTTAGACTGATGCGCTTAGGGCTCCTGGCCCGCAACGGTCATTATACGCGAGGAGCAAACCTGATAGACGGATTGGCGAAAGTCCGGTTTGACTGGCTACAGCGCAACGAGGGCGTTAGTGCCGTAACGGCAGATTAGGGCCGATGTCACCATCGGCCCGCCCTTGACGCTCACCCCGACGTCGCAAAATAGGAACAGCCGTGATGCGGGATTCCGCCGGGTCGATGAAGAGTTTCCGATGCGGTCGACAGCCCGGCTTTTCGGATTGGCCTGCCCGTGGCCCGCGTTGGACAATATTCTTTGATCAAGACCTTCGCCGCCCGGCGCAACAACGTCCGTTTCCCCCGCCCCCGCAAAGCCAGCCGGGGCTGCGATTATGGGAAGTCTCGCCGCATCAGGCTTTGCTGCCGCTGCACCCTTTCAACATGGTCCGTGATCCGGAACTTGACGCCAGCGCGCTGCCGGTCTTCGCAACTGTGTCGCGAGTGAAAAGCAGAAGACCTTTTTTTGCTTTCAGAAACTCACCATAGTCGCCGGCCGGTATGTGACAGAACATCTCACGCTTTGTCGAAGGACATGCCGGTTCCACCAATTGACGCGGGCGGATTCGGCGGTCCTTTCGGCGAGGCGCCTAGGCTCAGGACGCACCCGGATTTCGTGAACTCAGGGACGGATTTCTGAGCGGTCGCTGTCTCCATTTTGTTCGCGCCCGATCTGCGGCGCCGTGTCAGTCTGCGCCCGAAACTTTGTCAGACATAATGTTTACATTGTCAGACAAAGTGATACTGTGCTTGCCGGCAACTGAAAGGTCGACACCGGTCCATGATGCAAAAAGCTCCGACGAAGAAACGCTCCCCCGAAGAGCACGCCGCTGAAGAGCCTCGTGACGTGCCGCATGCGCTCATCAAGCTCATCGAGGATGAAGGGCTGCAGGTCGGCGACAGGCTGCCGCCGGAACTGGAGCTGGTGCGGCGCCTGGGGTTCGGCAGGTCGACCATTCGCGAAACCCTGAAAACCTGGGAGAGCATGGGGGTTGTCAGCCGCAACAAGGGGGCGGGTACCAGGCTGATCGGCGAAATGTCCCGCAACACCCTGCGGGTGGCGCTTACAATCAAGCATGAGGCGGAGAGCCTGATCCGGATGCAGCAGGTCCGCCGTCCGCTCGAGATCGAGGCCGTTCGCCTGGCAACGCGGCTGGCGACGCCGGACCAGCGCCGCATCATCAACGCGCGCGCCGCCGAACTCATTGCGGTCTATGAGGCCGGTGAAGACTGGCGCCCCGCCGACCACCGTTTTCACAAGGCGATCCACGCAGCGACCGCAAACCCGCTCTTCGAACAGATCATCGATCAGATCCTGAAGTGCTTTCACGACATTTACGAAACGCCGTTCGGGAAGCCGCATCTGGGCCAGGACACGATCCCGCTGCACAAACCTCTGGCCGACGCGGTGATTGCCGGCGACGAGGACAGGGCCGCCGAACTGACCGAGCGCATCATCGACATGGTGTGTACCGAAACCCTGAAAATCGCCGATGAATGCAATGACTGAGCAGCGCCCCGACGACTTTTCGATCGAAACCCTGCTTGCGACCGTCGCTGAGGGCGCAGGCGGCGCGGTTGTTCCGCCAATCGTTCAGACGTCCCTGTTCGCGTTCGACACTTACACAGCGTTCGAAGACCGGATGGCGGGGCGCTCCGACGATCCACTCTACACCCGGGTCCAGAACCCGACGGTTGCCGCGTTTGAGGGGTTGGTGGCCGCTGCCGAGGAAGGCGAGGCGGCTGTCGGCTTCGCGTCGGGGATGGCGGCCATTTCCTCCACCGTCTTTGCGCTTGTCAAGCCGGGCGACCGCATTGCCTGCGTCGAGCATGTCTACCCGGATGCCTACCGGTTTTTCGAGCGCCTGCTGAGACCTTTCGGGGTGGAGATCACGTATCATCAGGTCGCGGACTTCGAGAATGATCCGGACCTGCTTGCCGGGGTAAGGCTCGCTTATCTTGAAAGCCCGAACACGGTCGTGTTTCAGGCGATGGACCTGCCGAGGGTTGCCGCCCACGCCAGGCGCCACGGCACGCTCACGGTGATCGACAATTCCTGGGCGACCCCTGTCTTTCAGCGTCCGCTGACGCTCGGGATCGATATCGTTCTTCACTCGGCTTCGAAATACCTGTCCGGACATTCCGATACGGTCGCCGGGGTCGTTGTTGCCAGTGCGGATCTGGTCGGCCGGATCCGTGATCTGTCGCTCTCGCTGCTGGGCGGCAAGCTTGCGCCGTTCGAAGCGTTTCTGCTGACCCGCGGATTGCGGACACTGGGTGCCCGCATGCGGCAGCATCAGGCCGCGGCGGACCGGTTTGTCGACAACCTCTCCCGGCACCGGCTGGTCAGGACGGTGCTGTCTCCCGGACCCAACACGGTTCCGGGGCTGACCGGCCGGTCCGGGCTGCTCTCGGTCGAGCTGGATGAGAGCGTCTGCATCCCGGACTTTGCGGACGCCTTGAAGCTGTTCCGGCTCGGGGTGAGCTGGGGCGGATTTGAGAGCCTCATCCTGCCGGCTCAAATCGCACTCAACCAGTCCGGGGAAGAGAACTCCCTGCAGCATTTCGGGGTGTCCGGCCGGATCGTCCGGCTGAGTCTCGGACTTGAAGATCCCATCGACCTTTGGGCCGATTTCGATATGGCCCTCAATCTAAGCGCCAACCGGAAATAAGGCGTGCCAAACAACCGAACTGAAAAGAGGTGGAGATATGAAAAGACTACTCGGCGCACTCAGTGCATTCGCCTTTCTGGCGGCAACGCCGGCTCATGCTGAAACGTTGAAGCTGGTGGAAGTGATCACCAGCCCCGAACGTACGGAAGTCCTGCAGGGACTGGTCGATGAATTCGAAGCGGCAAACCCCGGCACGGACGTGGAAATCGTCTCGCTGCCCTGGGGGCAGGCCTTCGAGAAATTCGCAACGATGGTTGCCGGCGGCGATATTCCCGACGTTGTTGAAATGCCGGATCGCTGGGCCGGCATTTACAAGGACAAGCTGGTCAACCTGAACGACAGGATTGCCGGTTGGGAGCACGGCGAGACGCTGACCCAGAAAACCGTCGACATGGGCCGGCAGACCGATGGCAAGTCCGTGCGGATGATCCCGTACGGCTTCTATCTTCGCGCCCTGTTCTACAACAAGAAGCTGCTTGAGGAAGCCGGCGTTGAAGGCCCGCCGAAAACCATGGAGGAGTTCATGGCGGCCTCCAAGGCCGTCTCGGCGCTCGACGGCAAGTACGGTTATTGTCTGCGCGGCGGTCCGGGCGGTCTGAACGGCTGGATCATGATGGCGGCGACCATGAACGGCGACAACACGTTCTTCGACGAGAACGGCAAGAGCACGCTCAACCAGCCGGGCTCGGTCGAAGGCATCCAATTCCTGATCGACCTCTACCAGAACGGCTACGCTCCGAAGGATGCCGTGAGCTGGGGTTTCAACGAGATCGTGGCGGGTTTCTACTCCGGCACCTGCGCGTTCCTTGACCAGGACCCCGACGCACTGATCGCTGTTGCCGAACGCATGAACGCAGAAGACTTCGCAGTCGTTCCGATGCCCGTCGGTCCCGGCGGCAAGGCGTTCCCAACCATCGGCTTCGCCGGATGGGCGATGTTCGACACCACGAAAGACGAAGACCTTTCCTGGAAACTGATCGCGCATCTTTCCAACCCGGACGCCAACAAGACCTGGGCAAAGCGTGTTGGTGTCATTCCGATCCACGAAGGAGCGGAACAGGACCCGCACTTCAAGACGGAGCAGTTCGCGGGCTGGTTCGAAACGCTCAATGGAGACCAGTACATTCCGACCGTCATGCCGACTTACCTCGAACAGTTCGGCTACTTCGCGGACTCCATCGCACTTGAAACCAGTCAGGAAGCCCTGCTCGGTCAACTCAGCGCACAGGAAGTCGCCGACCAGTGGGCTGAATTCCTGACCGCGGAATACGGCCGCTGGAAAGACGCTCAATGACAGCACAGGCTGGCAACGCGCCCGGGGAGACCCGGGCGCGCGGTTCCTATTACTTCCGCTACATGGTGGAGCCTTATCTCTACCTGTCGCCGGCGGTCATCGTGATCGCGCTTGTCATGCTGGTTCCGCTGGTCATCGGCATCTCCTATGCCTTTCAGGCGGTCAACCTGCTTCGGCCGTTTCAGACCGGCTGGGTCGGGTTCGAGAATTTCCAGGCGCTGTGGAGCGACAGGAAGTTCTGGCTTGCCCTGACCAACACATTCTGGTGGACACTGGGTTCCATCACCTTCCAGTTTTTCCTCGGCCTCGGGCTGGCGCTTCTGCTGAACACACATTTTTACGGCAAGCGGCTTGTCCAGGCGCTGGTGTTCCTGCCCTGGGCCGTCCCGACATTCCTGTCCGCTCTCACCTGGGCGTGGCTGTTCAATCCGACGATCGGTCCCCTGCCGCACTGGCTGGCAGCGCTCGGCATTCTGTCCGAACCGTTCAACATTCTCGGCGACCCGAACCTGGCCATGTGGGGTCCGATCACCGCCAATGTCTGGTTCGGCATTCCGTTTTTTGCCATCACGCTGCTGGCGGCCCTGCAATCGATACCCGGCGAGCTTTATGAAGCCGCCGAAATCGACGGGGCATCGGCCTGGCAGACATTTACCAAGATTACACTGCCGTTTCTTGCGCCGATGATTGCCATCACCGTGATGCTGCGCACGATCTGGATTGCGAATTTCGCGGACCTGATTTTCGTCATGACGGGCGGCGGGCCTGCCAACTCAACGCAGATCCTGTCCACCTACATCTTCACAACCGCGTTCAGGAAACTCGATTTCGGCTACGCCTCCGCCATTGCGGTTGCGCTGCTTGGCCTGCTGCTGATCTACGCAGCCGTCCTGCTTGTCCTTCGCCGCAAGCTCGTGAGGATCTGAGGGTCGCCATGAATGCTCTGCGCCAGACTTCGCCATGGACAGTTACCGGAAAATACCTTGCCCTGGCGTTCTATGTGGCCTTTGCGCTCTTTCCGCTCTACTGGCTCGCCAAGATCGCGGTCACCCCTGACAAGCTGATTTTCAGCGAAGGCACGGCGCTCGTCCCGAGCAGGTTCACGTTTGAAAACTTCCGGACGGTTCTGTTGCAGACGGACTTCCTTGCCTATTTCCGCAACAGCCTGATCGTGTCGCTGGGAACCGCCGCGATTACGACGATGATCGCGGCGGCGGCGGGCTATGCTTTTTCCAGGTTCGACTTCCGCGGCAAACGGCTGATCATCGCGCTTATGCTGATCACACAGATGTTTCCGCTGCTGATGATCATCGCGCCGATCTACAAGATCGTCGCGGCGCTCGGGCTGCTCAACTCCCTGACGAGCCTCATCATCGTCTACACGGCTTTCAACATCCCGTTTGCCACCTTCCTGATGCAGTCCTTCTTTGACGGCATTCCAAAGGATCTGGAGGATGCGGGAATGATCGATGGCTGCACGCGTTTCGAGGCCCTGCGCAAGATCGTGCTGCCGCTGACACTGCCGGGACTGGGGGCAACGCTTGGCTTCATTTTTACGGCGGCCTGGAGCGAACTGCTGTTCGCCCTGATGCTGATCAATTCAAACGACGCAATGACATTCCCCGTCGGGCTCCTGACCTTCGTGTCCAAGTTCTCCGTGGACTGGGGGCAGATGATGGCGGCCGGCGTGCTCGCTCTGGTGCCGTCCTGTCTCTTCTTCATCTTTATCCAGCGGTACCTGGTTCAGGGCCTGACAACCGGAGCTGTGAAGGGCTGAGGCCCCAGGGAGGTGGATGTGGCACGCATCGAGTTGAACAATATCGCCAAGTCCTACGGTTCCTTCGAGGTTCTCAGGGACGTCAACCTGACGATCGAGGATGGAGAATTCATCGTCCTGGTCGGACCGTCCGGCTGCGGGAAATCGACACTGCTGCGCATGATTGCCGGGCTTGAACCGATCACGGCCGGGGAATTTCAGGTTAACGGCAGACGCATGAATGAAGTGCCTCCGCGCGACAGGGATATGGCGATGGTGTTCCAGTCCTACGCGCTTTATCCGCATATGGATGTCTCGCGGAACATGGGCTTTTCGCTTGAAATCCGAAAGGCCCGGAAAGAAGAGCGCAGCCGGAAAGTTGCCGATGCCGCCAGGACGCTCGGCCTGACGTCCCTGACCGAACGCCTGCCCAGGGCGCTTTCAGGCGGCCAGCGCCAGCGGGTCGCGATGGGACGGGCGATCGTCCGGGATCCGAGCGCATTCCTGTTCGATGAGCCGCTGTCCAACCTCGACGCGGCCTTGCGCGTGGAAATGCGGCTTGAGATTGCGCGTCTCCACCAGCGGCTGAACGCGACCATGATCTATGTGACGCACGACCAGGTCGAAGCCCTGACGCTGGCAGACCGTATCGTTGTTCTGAACGCCGGGGATATCCAGCAGGTTGGAACACCGCTTGATCTTTACGAGCGGCCGTCCAACAGGTTCGTGGCGCAATTCATCGGTTCGCCGACAATGAATATTCTCGCTGTCGAGCAGGCGGAAAACGGTGTGAAGCTTAGGGACGGCACTGTCCTGAAGGTTGGAACCAAGAGCGAACAACGTCAGGCACATGAACTCGGCGTGCGTCCTGAGCATCTGGATATCGTTACGGAAGAGGTCGCCCACATGAAAGGCGTTGCCGAGCTTGTGGAGCATCTGGGATCGGATACCAACATCCATGCAAATGTGCCCGGTGTCGGCCCGGTTCTGGTGCGTCAGCACGGGCATTTTTCACTCAAGACCGGTGATGCCGTCAACATCGCGGTCGACCTGGAAAAGGCACATCTGTTCGGACCTGAAGGCCGGCGACTGGAGATGTGAATATCGAGAGGCTGCCAGGCAGAGGTGGGCTTGCCCTGACCTTGGGCCGCCGAGACGCTGGCCGGACAGCATGGATACAAGGTGTCGCGCGAAATGCTGCGGATTTTCGGCAGTGGTTCGAATTGGGGGGTCATGCGGGCTTTTGTTGCATTTCGCCCGAATGTCCCGAAAGGGGCCGGAAGCGGACTGGCAGGATCTGGAATTAGCAACGCGAATAGCTGACGTTAGGCGAAAGCGTACATAAACCCCCGCTCATTCCATGAATGAATGTTGGTCCGAAATTTCGGGATGGATCTCCTGGATCCAAATCCGATAGTAGCGAACGCTTCGATTGCTGTGGCGATGCTACAGTAACGGGCGTTCTTTGAAGGGCTGTTCTCTGGCATAAAAGTGTGTGTGAGTCCGAAGGACGGGAACAAAAACAAGTTCAATTTGCTGAATGCCTCGGACGGGTGACGTCTAAAAGATCGACTTGTTGAGCTTATGTATCTCGATCAACCGTTGATGGCAATTTTGTCACCTTGGATTGCTCTCCCGCGAGGATACAGTTTCTTGGCGGTTTTGTTTGAAAATGCTCGCATGAATTTCTTCAAAGCATGGAAGCACACAGATGGTTCAACGACTCTACCATTTCACCGGAGCCAAGCATGCTCTCAGCAACATTGAGAAAAACCGTATTAAGGTCGCTCAAATTGCAGCCCTTAACGATCCGTTTGATTTACGCGCGCCTCGCCTGAACTCTCGGGCAGAACGTCAGAAGTGGGAAGCGTGGCGGGCATATATGGATTCGAATTTTGGCATCTTGTGTTTCTCTCCTCACTGGAAAAACGTGACAATGTGGAGCCACTACGCGGACAAGCATAAGGGAATTTGCTTGGGTTTCGATCTCTCTGATGAGCTGGCTACAGAAATAAAATATGCGCAGACTCGACCGCCCATCGATTTGAGCCGAAGTCCAACGGAAGAAGATCTGCAACCGCTGCTCTTTTTAAAGTCAACTGATTGGGAGTACGAGGAAGAGTGGCGGGTCCTGATTAATTTGAACAAGCCGCCAACATTCAAGGACGGTGACTTCTATTTTCACCCCATCGACGCGGAATTAAAATTGGTTGAAGTCGTAGTCGGGCCTATGTGTGACGTTAATCGCGAGAAACTTGAGCCCCTCATCAAAAATTATAAACACGCAATCGATTTACAGAAAGCAAGGCTGGCGTTTCAAAGTTTCAAAATTGTGACGCAGAAGTTGGGTCTTGGATGAATGCACAGCAATGAAAGCACATAGTGGACAAATCTGACTTAGCGCTTTCCTGGAACAATTTTGAGAAACGGCGAACGTCCGAATTGACGGCGCAAAGCAGTCGTTGGACGGATTGATCACCGAAGTCAGCAACGGGCCGTCATTGCCACTTCCCCTGCCCCCGCAAAGCCAGCCGGGGCTGCTATGTGGGAAGTTTCCGCCCTGTCAGGCTTTGCCGCTGCCCCCTTTCAACATGTTCCATAATCTGGAAAATTCAGACGCACTTGTGCCGGTTTGTTAGAAAAAGCTTTTGTCCTGCGGCTCATGCGGGCGGATGGCAGGAACTCTTGAAAAATCCGTGAAAGAAAAAGCACCCCCGGTGTCCGTGCAGCGGATCACCGGTGGTGTCCGGATCGGGCGCGATCCGGCGGGGCGGACTGACGTGAGCTTCCGGGGCCGGATCCGCCGACATCCCGTCGACGGCATGGCCATTGTCACAGCCCGGAACGGCAACCGCCCCTCACTGCGGGGCGGAGGTGTCCGTTGTCTTCGGTGCTGTTGCGAGCGGCATGCTTGTCATCTTGTCGGAGTAATCCGCGACGGAGGGGACTTGTGCACAGGACCACAGCGGAAGTGAGACGTTGCCTTCAAGGTCCGTGGCGGCCGGGACGGCCAGGTTCGGGAACATCCTGGCAAACACGCTCCTGGAAACGGTCTGGGTCGCGCACATCGACTGTGTCATCTGCACGGTCGTGATCCGGGCGAAGTCGACAGCGGCGCCGAAATCGTGCACGCCCGGGACGTCCAGTGCATAGACGAGCTGCTGTGTGAACAGCGGCATCGTTTCCCCGGGGTTGATATTTGCGACCTGCTGCGAGCCGGCCGATGCCAGGATATAGTCGATGCGATCAGAGCGTTTCACATGCCGGTGGAACCCGCCGAAGACCCGTCCGCTCGAACAGGAATCGAGCATAAGGGCCACGCGTGCCGGAATGGTCTCGATGGCGTCGACGATCTCCGAAACCGTCAGCCATTCCCTGGCGGCCAGAGCAAGCGCCGGGACAGCCGGTTCGTCTCTGGTCCAGAACACGATGACGTCCTCGTCCGGCCTGACATATGTTTTGTTGACCTGGGCGATCATGCCGCTGTCGTCAAAGAAGTGAGCCCACTCGGAAAACGCATCCCCGTGCGCATTGAGATAGAGGATCAGGCGGTCTTCAGCGGTCAGTTTGCCCGCCAAATCCGACAGCGTGCGAAGAAAATTCGCGCCCGTGGAACTCGCGTCCGTCAGCGTGATGATGTCGGCCTTTTCTATACCCAGCCGCTGGCTGAATCTGACGGCCAGCGCTTCGACCCCGTTCGAGCACACCTCAACAGGGATATCCTTGCGATAGGGCGGGCAGATCCCGACTGCGAGCAGATAGTTTTTGCCTGCCGCGACCGGCTGCCGTGCCTCTTGCGGTGCCGCCGCCAAGGCGGCGGAGACGCCCCCCGTCAGGGTGGCGAGGACCAAAACCAGGCAGCGCAGGCTGCGAAGAATTGCAAATGTCATTGGTCAGGTTCCTGTCATCCGGGGCCGTATCGGCTGCCTCCGGGAAGAAGAGACCGCGCCGGTGCGCAGTCTCCCCGGCCCGATCTCTCTACCGGGTGCCCGCGGTCTTCTGAGGACCGGCGACGGTACCGCCGATGGCGGCACAGGCGGGTTCCGTGTTGGCAATGACCGCAATTTTGGTGCCTTCAGGCACATTGTTCTGCGCCAGAACCGCATCGTTGGTCGGTGTTACCAGACATATGACGGGCCTGGGCGCTACCGGGGCCGCCGTTGCCGACGATCCGGGCTGAGCGGCTGCGGCACCGGTGCCTGCGGCAAAAATCTGGGCGGGCACGGCAGCCTGGGCCATGAGCGGCCAATCATAGTCGCCAACGCCCATTCGTCCGCCCGACAATTCCGGATACGCAATATAGGCCGGCGCGCCATAAGCAATGGTCGGCCAACCTAACGCCGCAACCGGCCGGTTATAGATCGGGGCGCCCGCGACAGCGTAGGCCGCGGGTCCAAACGGCGTATACGGAAACCCGCCACCGGCGGAAACGCCGCCGAAGTGCCCGACAAACCGCGGATGCGACGCCACCCAGCGCCCGGTATAGACCGGCGTTGACGGGACGGGGTTGCCGAACACAATATGGGAATTGCCATAGAGCGACGCGCCCGCAAAGCCTTTGCTCTGCACGGCGCCGAGACCGCCCGGCACCGACGGTATGACACTGTTACCGGGCGCTGCGAAATAAACACTTGCCGGAACGCCCGCGGAGACGCCCGCCGGGGCACCCTGGACTGCCGTTGGGGCGGCTCCGAGAACCTCCGACAAAGCCCGGGTGGCCTTGTCCGCGTCGGGTCCGAACGCCGCCGCCGGCGCACCCGCAAAAAGAGCGCCGCGCCGGTTCTGCTCCGCGGCCGCAGCCGATGAAAGTGCTATCGCCACGGCGGCGACTGTTCCGGCGAGTGCCGTTCCGAATTTAAAGTGCGCCATAATCGAGTGCTCCTTTTACCTGCAAGGTACCTGATAAGGCGTCGCCCCTATCGAACCATATGCGACGGGCGGTCTTCGCCCGACAAACAATTACAACAGCCGGACAGTACTACTTAGAGTTTAAATGAACTTTGAAATACAAGCCGGAAATTGGCGGCTTGGTAAGTATTCGGTTAAATGCATCCGCCTTTGGAGACAGCAGGCGGCGACGGCGTTTGATACGGACGCGGATCGTGGAATCGCTGCATCCGCTACCGTGAACCGTCCGGGCCAGAGTACATCCGTAGCCTCAGCACGGGCTGGAAACGTTGCTCAGGTAGGGCACAAGCACTGCGGGGGCCGGGTCCAGCAAGGTGCTGAAGTCGCGCTCTCCGATCAGGCCCATGCCGGACAGTTTCCTGAGCTCCCGCCCGAGGTCTCCGGGAATGATTTGCGCTGTCCTGCGGCCCGCAACAATGCCGCCGTTTTCCTGATCATCGATCATTTGCTGCACAGCCAGCGTCTGTTGCCCCATCCTGTTTTTGCTGAACCGCTCCACCATTTCAGCGTTTTTGCGGTAAGCCTGCAAATAGTCTTTGATGCGGCCCGCCAGCCGTTCGCGATAGACCGGTTTGCAGAACCGGCTGACCTGATGTTTCATCGAGCATGCAAGAAACGCGGCTCCTTCCTCGATATCGAAAATCGCGGTTCCTTTTTTCTCGGCCCATACAGCCGCCGTGTTGCTTATCTTCCTGGTACAATGCTCATGCAGTTCGCTGTCGATGGCGTCCATACCCGTTTCAGTTCTCTGGACGGCAATGCGCAGGGTGTTTTCCGTCGGGACCGCGAAGGGAACCGGCCCGCCGAAGGCATATGACCGGGCCCTCGCTATCGGCTCGCCCGCAAACATAGCCATGACTGCCGGATTGCGGGTATCCGTTTCCTTTCCGGTCATGTAATTGAATACCCAGAACCCGCAAAACGACAGGAAAAACACGACAACAACCACACTCAGAAACCCGACGCCCAGGCCGCTTTCCGCCGTCTTGGGAACGGGGACCGGGCGATGACCGGCTGCTCTCGATCCCTGGTTCAAACCTCTGTTTCCAAAAGACATCTCACTCACCTATTCAGACAGGAAAGGTCACCGCGCCAGAGATCCACGGTAGTGTTTCCGGGTGTTTCGATACGCCTTTTTGTCAACCGGACGGTTTCAGGATTCGTCACCCGCCAAATTGTTATGTTTCCCGGCGATACGTCAAAAAAGTTGCGCCATCTCCCGATGAGTTCACACAGCTTCCGGCCGGCCTTGCCGCCGGCCTGAAGATCGTCAGGTGTGGCCGAGCCATAGGCTCCGAACGCATCTATGCGGAAGCCAGCGAGCAGACCGTGGCCGGCCCCTTGAATATCAAACGGATGCCGGCCTTCGACGGCAAGGCGGGCGACGGGCTGCCTGTCACCGGCCGAGATTTTCAGCAATGCGGGCCGGTTCGCAACCATCACCATCGCCGCATCCCCGGGGTTCGTGACATCGACCCCTATCGCTTTCGTTGCCGACGGGTTGGGTCCCGTTTCGCCGCCGATATGGACGGTTTCGTCAAACTCGACAAAGACGATGTGCAGGTTTTCCGCCAAAACGGCATCGGAGGCGTGTGCGCTCAAACCCGAGAGTTTCACATAGAGAGTCTTGAGATCCGCGGGGTCCGTTCCCGTTTCAATGCCGTCCCTGAGTTCCGCCCGCTGCATTTTCGACAAAAGGAAATCCGGCACCTTTATCGATCCCCACAACTGAAAATTGACGGCAAGGAACATGCCGATCATCGCAAAGACCGGCAGCGCAAGACCAACGATCAGCAACACATTGACGGTGAGCGTGGTTCGTTTGATCAGCTTGGACAAATCCCGTCTCCAGGCGCATTCAGACAAGGCGCCGGCAGGTGTGCCTGAGCGCTTGAAAATCCTTCGACAATTCAAACGAGCGAACGGCGGCGCACAATGCTCTCCGAAATTTCACCCTCCATTCTTGCAACCAATTCAAAAGAAATGCTTAAGCTCAAGCCAAATAATCGTTCCGCCCCTTCTTTGTTTTTCACGCCGAGCCATGCGCCCGAACCACGGGTCCTGCGCCGGGCGCGGCGTTTCGGTTCTGCTGGATACCGGCCTGGTCAATGCGTTTCACATCCTGAGCTCATGGGCACCCGATCCTGCCGCAACTGGAGGTTGTGCCAGACAGTTGGTATGGGAAACCGCTCTCACTTCAAGTGCACAGGGTGTGCAGGGCACGATATCAACAGGTCGTGAGGCCGGGGCCCGATCCCTGAGTTCCGCCGGTATCAGGCGTCATTGCAGGCGCGCCAGGCGTTGTCCGGATCGGATCAGGCGCCGCCCGGCATAGTCGGCGAAATCCGTGGCCGGGTTGCCCTGCTGGTGCTGTTCCAAAGCCCACAGGCCGGAAATCAGGTCGCACAAACACTTGTAAAGCGTCAGGCGGCGCGCATCCGGCGCTGCGCCCGTTCCGGCATAGCTGTTCAGGAAAACCGCCTCGTCCGCTTCGGACAGCGTGGCATCGAGACTGAAATAAGCCAGGTCCCAGTGCCGGTCGGCCATCAGGGAAAATTCCCAGTCGATCAGCCAGACCCGGTCCCTTCCAAGGAGAATGTTGTTGCAGACCAGATCCGCGTGGCTTGGGACACGATCGGCGGTCTCTTGTGCCGTTGCGTTGAACAGGGGTCTGATTTTGCCGGCGAGCTCGACGTGATCGACCCGTGCGGTCTGCCTGTGCCCGGCAACGGGCCGCAGGGTCCGGTCGATCAGGGCGGCGGGATCAAGCCGGTTGCGGAACGGTGTCCGGACCGCGTGCAGCGCCGACAGTTTGCGGCCGATCCGGGCCAGGACAGGTGCGTTGCCGCGCAACCGGTCCGGCGTCGCCGGTTCGGCATCCAGCGCCGGCATGATCAGCACGCCGGTCTGCTTTGAGAAGGACAGGTAAGGTGCGCCGATGCCCTTTTCAGCGGCGATGGCGAGACTGACCGCCTCTGCCTCCCGGTCGGGCGGGCCGGTCGCTTCCGGACGCGGCAGGCGGACCACCAGATGTCGGCTGCCGGTTCGGACAGAAAAAGCCCGGTTTGTGAGGCTGGCGAGCGGCTTGACCTGTAGCGCAGGGTCCTCGGCGACATCGGCAAAACCCGCAAGCAGGAGGGCTTCGCGGATCTCCTTCTCTGTTTTTCGGCCGTCCGGATCGCTCATAACCCACCCTGTCGCCACGCTCCTGACACCACGCTGTCAGGAGCGGTCAAAACGGCGCATCACTTTTCCCGTTTCAACCCTTTAATCGCAAACGGACTCGGCGCATAGTGCGGCCATGGCCAAGAAGCACTCTTCAGACACCCTGCCCGTGACACCCGATAATGCTGCGGACAAAGACGGATTCGGCGAAGCCCCGCAGCCCGCGCTCGGCGGCGAACCGCTATCCGGCTCGATTGCCAGTTGGGCCGAGGAAATCGCCGAAAAGGTGACAACCGAAGAGACCGAGAATAAAGCCGGCGCAAAAGCCAAAGCCAAAAAACCGGCGGCCAGGCGCAAACCGGCATCGTCCAAGGCCAAGAAACCGGCCCGCACCGCGCGCGGCACGTCGATGGGCGATTCCACCAATCCGCGCGAAAAGGCCGAAGGCGGTCTCAATCCGGTGGCGGGGCTGGATATTTCGCTGGAAGAAGCCGAAGAGCTGCTTGAAAAACAGGTCAAAGCCAACAAGGCGGCGAAAAAGAAAGGGGCCGCCGGAATTTCCGGCCACACCGCAACCGTCGCCGCCCTGTCCGATCTGATCGAACATGGCCGCAAGGAGCTCGACGGCGACCCGTGGGTGCCGCACCGCCCTGCCCGCCCGGAGAAATCCGAAGGCGGGGTGGCACTGAAACTGGTGACGGAATTTGATCCCAGCGGTGACCAGCCGCAGGCGATTGACGAGCTGGTCGAGGGCATGAATGCGGGCGAGCAGGATCAGGTGCTGCTCGGGGTCACCGGCTCCGGAAAAACCTTCACCATGGCCCAGATCATGGCCCGCACCCAGCGCCCGGCGCTGGTTCTGGCCCACAACAAGACGCTGGCGGCGCAGCTTTACGGCGAGTTCAAGAGCTTCTTTCCGGACAATGCGGTCGAATATTTCGTCTCGTTCTACGATTATTATCAGCCCGAAGCCTATGTGCCGCGCACCGACACCTTCATCGAGAAGGAAAGCACGATCAACGAAGAGATCGACCGGATGCGCCACTCGGCCACCCGGGCGCTGCTGGAGCGGGACGATGTGATCATCGT
Organism: Stappiaceae bacterium; assembly: GCA_965275915.1. Lineage (GTDB taxonomy): Bacteria > Pseudomonadota > Alphaproteobacteria > Rhizobiales > Stappiaceae > JBDWFY01. Next base: position 109,483 of record CBDHYI010000008.1, on the reverse strand, counting down.
CGCCTCGGTCTCCTGCATCTACGGTATCGGCTCGGTCGAGACCTATACCGCGATGACCTTTTCCATCGAGGTCGGCGAGCGCATCGACCAGCGCCAGCTGCTCGCCGATCTGGTGGCGCTGCAGTATAAGCGCAACGATGCCGCCTTTCAGCGCGGCACGTTCCGGGTGCGGGGCGATACGATCGAGCTGTTTCCGGCCCACTATGAGGATCGGGCATGGCGGATTTCGCTGTTCGGCGACGAGATCGAGGCAATTACCGAATTCGATCCGCTGACGGGGCAGAAATCCGGTCAGATGGAGTCGGTCAAGGTCTATGCCAATTCGCATTATGTGACGCCGAAGCCGACGCTGGCCCAGGCGGTGAAAAGCATCAAGGTGGAGCTGAAACACCGGCTTGAGGAACTGAACGCGCATGGCCGGCTGCTGGAAGCGCAGCGGCTGGAACAGCGCTGCACCTTCGATCTTGAAATGATCGAGGCGACCGGGTCCTGCGCGGGCATCGAGAACTATTCGCGCTATCTGACCGGCCGCAATCCCGGCGAGCCGCCGCCGACGCTGTTCGAATATCTGCCGGACAACGCCATCGTGTTCGTCGATGAAAGCCATGTCACCATTCCGCAGATCGGCGCGATGTACCGCGGCGACTTCCGGCGCAAGGCGACGCTGGCCGAGTACGGCTTCCGCCTGCCCTCCTGCATGGACAACCGGCCTTTGCGGTTCGAGGAATGGGACGCGATGCGGCCGCAGAGCGTCTGCGTTTCGGCCACCCCCGGCCCGTGGGAAATGGAGCGCACCGGCGGGGTCTTCACCGAACAGGTGATCCGCCCGACCGGCCTGACCGATCCGCCGGTGGAAATCCGGCCCGCCAAGAGCCAGGTCGACGACCTTCTGGGCGAAGTGCGGGAGGTGGCCGAAAAAGGCTACCGGACGCTGGTCACGACGCTGACCAAGCGCATGGCCGAGGACCTGACCGAATATCTGCACGAAAACGGCATTCGCGTGCGCTACATGCATTCGGACACCGATACGCTGGAGCGGATCGAAATCCTGCGCGACCTCAGGCTGGGCACCTTCGACGTACTGGTCGGCATCAACCTGCTGCGCGAAGGGCTCGACATTCCCGAATGCGGGCTGGTCGCCATTCTCGATGCCGACAAGGAGGGCTTCCTGCGCTCGGAAACCTCGCTGATCCAGACCATCGGCCGCGCGGCGCGGAATGTCGACGGCCGGGTCATTCTCTATGCGGACAGCATCACCGGCTCGATGGAGCGGGCGATTGCCGAAACCGACCGGCGCCGCGACAAGCAGAGAGCCTATAACGAGGAACACGGCATCACGCCGGAATCGGTGAAGAAGAATATCGGCGACGTGCTGTCCTCGGTCTACGAGCAGGATCATGTCACGGTCGATACCGGCTTTGCCGAGGACCCCGGTTCGCTGGTCGGGCACAATCTCAAGGCGCATATCGCGGACCTGGAAAAACAGATGCGCGAAGCCGCCGCCGATCTCGACTTCGAAAACGCCGCCCGCCTCCGCGACGAAGTCAAACGCCTGCGCGAAACCGAACTCGCCATCGCCGACGACCCCCTCGCCCGTCAGGCGGAGATCGAAGAGAAGTCAGGCGGTTACAAGGGCAGAAAGAAGTATGGCGCCGGCGCAAACATGCCGGCGAAGTCGCGGGTGCGGAAGAACACGCTCGATGAGATGACGGTGGGGCGGACGGAGAAGCCGCTGGGAAGTGGTGGAGCGAAGCGGGGACGGCGGAGACGGTCATAGACGTCTCTTACGCATGTCGTCCCTGACAGGCGAAGCCGGAAGCGCTATCCCCTGGAAAACTCGCGCACAAGTTCGGCTGCTTCCGGCCGGGCTGCCTGATGCCGAAATCTTACGGCACTGACGTCGCGTTCGATTTCCATATCTGAAATCGTCAAAGTCGCCAGAGCCGGATCCTCCGGAATCGCCGTGGAAGGCAGTATCACCGCTCCGGACCCTTTTCGGGCCAACTCCAGCAACCATTCCACGCGGTTCGACCGGTACGCGGCATAGAGCACAAGGCCACGATCTGCGCAGGTGCCGTGGAGCGTGTCACGCATTTCGCAATTCGGGCGATCCAGCAGATCGTTTTGTGCAAGAACCTGCAGGGTCACACTTCCCAGGTCACTCATGGGATGGCCTTTTGCGACGACGACCCGATAGGTCTCACGATAGAGATGGTCTATTCGATAAAGCTCGGGATTGACCGGCGCTGCTGTAACCACGATGTCATGTTCGCCCTCACGCAGACCCTCGAGCAGGCTTTCCGTCGATCCGACGATCAGCTCGATCTCCGCTTCCGGCAGACGCCTGCGAAATCGTTCTATGGCCACCGATATCCTGTTGTTCCCGATTGTCTCCCCAAGTCCGATACTGATGGGCACACGATCCAGTCTCACGTGCCGAACAGCCTCCGCCTTGGCTTCCACCGATTCCGTTTGGATCCTTTCAAGCCGTGGTTTCAACAGCTTACCGAGCGACGTCAAACGACATCCGGCACGGTCCCGAATAAACAAGGCACCGCCCATCTCTTCTTCGAGTTTCCTGATGGCGGTGGTCAGCGAAGGCTGCGATACGTTTGACGCACTGGCGGCATGGGTGAAATTGCGGTGCTCGCAGACAGCCAGAAAGTATCGGACCTGGTTCATCTCCATGGGCGGTTCCTCTCTTGCGAACGGATTTTCAAGACTTCCGCATCGATAGTCAATGTCTATTGAAAGATAGAATCTCGGGATTGGAGTTGAGCGGTACCGGCGTGGGAAAAAGGATGCATCGACACCAGATGATGAAACCCAACTCAGGAGACGACTATGAAATCTCAAATCGCACAGATGCTTTCCGCGCTCGTCCTCATCACCGCAACCGCAAATGCAATCGCATCGGACAACGACATGACCAACCGCACAGCCAGCTACATCGCAATGCCCGCCGCAGAGGGACAAACCGAGGCTTTTGCCGAATTTCTGGCCGGCGCCGCCCCGTTGGTCAAAGAAACTGAACCGGGAACCGAGCTCTGGTTCGCCCTGCAAGCCGATGACACACTCGCAATCTTCGATATTTTCGTCGATGACGCGGCGCGTGACGCCCATTTTTCCGGGGTGGTCGCGGGCGCGTTGAACGAAAATGCCGACACACTTGTCGCGGGCGGCTGGGACGCCGGTGTTGTCGCCAACATCAGCAACTCCAACGTTCTTTCCGTGAAGGCGCCCGTCGATCTCTACACAGCCACGACGGCCACCTACATCAGTCTCAAGGCCGCTCCCGGCCAGGGCGACAACCTGCGGGCCCTGCTGACTGCTGCAGCCCCACTCGTTGCCGATACCGAACCCAAGACGCTGTTTTGGGCGGCGCTGCAGATCGACGAGACCAGCTTTGCGATCTTTGACATCTTTGCCGACAACTCCGGCCGCGACGCACATTTTGCCGGACAGGTGGCCGGCCTGCTGAAGGAAAAGTCGGCGGACCTGATCGTTGGCGGCTGGGACGATGGCGTGGTCCCCAACATCAACAACTTCGACATCATTGCCATCAAATAGAACACGCCAATCGCGAAACGCTCGGCCCGGCGCCTTTTGCGCCGGGCGTAATACGTTCGGCGCTGTGGCCCTTGTATGCCTACAGGCCGATGCCGGACGAGAAGACGTATTTTTTGTCTGACACGGAAACAACCGGCGGAACACGGTCCTTTTCGAACCAATCAAACCCTTGCTTGAGGTTCTGCCAGTACTCAAACCATCTGCGGTTCTGTTCAAGTGCGAGCCGGTCATCGGTCATTCTGAAAGGAAAGGCGTGCACCGGCACCATTTTCTGACCGGCTTCCTGTGCCGCTTCAACGATCAGATAAATCTCTTCGATGCCTGCATCCGTCATTGCGTAACATCCGATTGAAACGCAATTGCCGTGCACCATCAGGAAGCTGCCGGTTCGCTGATTGGCCTGATCAAACAGGTTCGGGAAACCAAGATTGAAAGAAAGATGGTAGCTGCTGTTCGGGTTCATTGCCGCCTGATCAACAGCATAAAAACCTTCGGGAGACTGCCGGTCCCCCTCTTTCAGCTTCGGCCCAAGAGCCCCCGAATAGTAGCAGATATCATAGGTCTTGAAGAGCTTGAACTCGTCGGCCGCGCGCAACCAGATTTCAAGCTCATTCTCTTCCTTGAAAATTCGTATGAATGCTGCCTCTCCCAGCTGAAATCCTGCGCTTTGCAGATCCTCCCGGAGAGCAGGCTCAACCCGCTGCCGTACTTCTGCAAGATTCGCCGAAGAAAGCGCCAGGAACTGGTAAGCTGCTTTAGCAAGGGGAGAAGCGAAGTAAACCGCAGCCAAACAAGTGAAGATGATCAAAAGACGCGATTTTTTGGTCACGCAGCCGGTCCATAGTTAAGTTCGCTTACCGTAAATTACTTTAGCGTACTCGATGCTGTTCGCGCTACCGTAGCTGGAATAGTATCAACCGCCTAGGAAGCTGGCAGAGGGCATCGCGAAATCGAACTCGCCATCACCGACGCCCCACTCGCCCGTCAGGCGGAGATCGAAGAAAAGTCGGGCGGTTATAAGTGGAAGAAGAAGTATGGCGCCAGCGCCAATATGCCAGCGAAGTCGCGGGTCAGGAAAAATACGTTGGATGAGATAACCGTCAGGGCGGACGGAGAAGCCGTTGGGGAGCCAGAAAGAGAAATTTGCAACCTCGAAGAGAAACAAGATAAGGTGCCAAGAGGTGTACTCTAATATCATTCGCAAGCCGCATTTGGAGGTGCTATGCGAGTTTTGCTTATCAGCTTAATTCGGTCACGGCGGTAGATAATTAATGAAGTCAATAGCATTTTTTAACAATAAAGGCGGTGTTGGCAAAACAACCCTTCTAAGCAATCTGGCTGCATACCTGGCTATTAACAAGAAACAAAAAGTCCTTGTCATCGATGCAGATCCACAGTGCAACTGCACTCAATTACTTCTTCCTGAAGAAAAAATAAATCAAATATACGAAAATAGCAAATCTTTTACAATAAATAGTGTAATACACCCTTTATCTATTGGAAAAGGTTACTCAAAAGAGTTGGCGCCAATGCCAATAGATGATTTTGGGATCAATCTGATTGCTGGTGACCCGAAATTATCTCTTAAAGAAGATCTTTTGTCACAGGATTGGCAGACTTCTATCTCAGGAGATGTCCGAGGACTTAGAACTTCCTTTGTCTTTTCCGAACTCCTAGAAAGGTGCAATAGCTACGATCTGGTCCTATTTGATATGGGCCCTTCTCTGGGTTCAATAAATCGGGCTATTCTGCTTTCATCTGATTTCTTTATCAGCCCAATGTCGATTGATATTTTCAGCCTACGAGCGATTGAAAATATATCTTTGGCGCTAAAAGAATGGCAACGAAAGTTGACTAATGGCGTTTCACAGATATCATCGGAATCGCTCGAAGATCTGCCAAAGCGCGCAAATTTTTCTATACAATTTTTGGGCTACGTAGCCCAACAGTATAACCAAAAATCAGTACAAGGTTCAAAGAGAGCCGTCGGCGCGTACGAAAGGATCATGAAGCGAATACCTCGCGAAATTTCAAAGTACCTTGCTGACAAATCACTCAACATTGAAGTCGACTACAATTTGGGAGAAATCCCCAATTTGTACAGCCTGATTCCCATGTCCCAATCCGCGCACAAACCGATATTCGGTCTAAAAGCTAAAGACGGCGTGAGAGGTGCACATTTCAATAGAGTAAAAGATGCCGAAGAAATTTTCGAGATAATCGCGAACCGTATGATCAAGAATATTAATAAGCTCGAAATCTATGGTTAATTGGCCTGATCCAATCGTAGATAGCCTTGCCCGGAGGAAAGCGGCAATAATTATTGGCTCGGGTGTGTCTGCAAATGCAAAGGACCCCAGCGGAAATTCGCCCCCCACTTGGGGTGCATTTCTGGACAAAGCTTGCTCAAAGTTAGACCGTACTCCTCGACATGTTTCGAGGGCAATAAGTGGAAAAAACTACTTGCATGCATGTGAGTACCTTAAAAATAGATTAGGTAAAGAATGGGACTCAATTTTAAAGGATAATTTTTTATCCCCTAAATACAAACACTCAGATATACATAAGCATATCTTTGATCTAGACTCAAGATTTGTTATTTCTCTCAATTTTGACCGAATATATGACAATTATGTACATAAGAACGCTGAGGGAACTTACTACATAAAAAACTATTATGATGAAGATTTGGGGCAGATCATTGGCGGTTCCGATAGATACTTGATTAAAGCGCACGGCACCATCGACAGAAGTGACAAATTAATATTCACTTTGAAAGATTATGCAAAGGCCAGAGTTGAATACAGCAAATTTTATAAAATAATGGATTCAATACTTCTTCTGAATTCGGTAGTAATGATTGGATGCGGCCTGTCAGATCCGGATATTCAGTATCTATTCGAGAATAATAAATATTTATTCAACGACACCTCACATTACATGATACTTCCAAACGAATTTAATTCTGAAGAAAAGAAACTGTATGAGGAAACCAGAGGGATAAATATTATTCAATACAAAAGAAGAAATAATGATCATGGTGAACTCACAATCGCGCTGGCGGAGCTTGTGGAGTTAGTAAATGATAGAAGACAACTGATTTCAACAAATATGGATTGGTGAGTCAGCCCGTGCCCCAATCCGAACAAGACCCCCTCGCCGAAGCCTATAACCGCGCTCTGGCTCACGAAAAAGCCGGCGAATTCGACGCGGCGGCTGACGCCTATCGCGAGGTTCTCGCCATCGATCCGGACTATCGCGGCGGGGCGGCGGTTCGGTTGGCGGCGATGGGGAAAGGGGATGTGCCGGAGAAGGCGTCCGATGCCTATGTGGCGACGTTGTTCGATCAGCATGCGGAGGCGTTTGAGGCCATTCTGGTGGATCAGCTTGGCTACGATATTCCCGAAAAAATCAGCGCGCGGCTGCGCGCCGTTGCGCCGGGACCTTACGGGCGGATGCTGGATCTGGGCTGCGGGACCGGGCTGAGCGGCGAGATGCTGCGCGACATCTGCGGTCACATAACCGGGGTCGATCTGGCGGAAAAGATGGTCGGGATCGCTTATGACAAGGGCGATTATGACGATCTTTATGTCGCCGAGATCGTCAATTTTCTGGAAAGTCCCGAGGACGATCCGTGGGACCTGATCCTCGCCACCGACGTGCTGCCCTATCTCGGTGCGCTGGAGCCGTTTTTCGGCGGTGTTGCGAAAAATCTGGTTGCGGGCGGCCTGTTCGGCTTTTCGAGCGAAACCCTGCCGGATGCGATGTTCGAGGGGCGGGATTTCACGGTCGGCCCCAAACAGCGCTTTGCGCATACGGACGCCTATGTCCTGAAGGTGCTGGCGAATAACGGCTTTTCGTGCCTTGAGATCAACCCCACCACCATCCGCGCCGAGGAAGGCGAGCCGGTGCCCGGCCATCTTGTGCTTGCACGGAAACACTGAGCCGTATCCGGAGCGTTCTTTGGGACGGAAGCGGTCAAAACGCTCTAATTGGTTGTTTTGCCGCGTATTCCTGTCCGAAAAACCGCCCACACTTTTGGGGAATACCCTCCGGTGGTGGCGATCTGTACAAAATCTGCCATACTGATCGGCATTCCTTTCATTGATTTTGAGGGATTTGCCATGTCTCAATCCGCAACCGATCTAGTGGCGAGAATTTACGAGTCCTGGCGGGCCGGTGACATTGACGCGGTGTTCGAGAATCTGACCGAGACATTCGAGTTCGATCAGAAAGCCAGCCGGGAAGACACGATTTATGCCGGGCGCTGTTGCGGCCGGTGCGATATTCTGCAGCGGTTTGCCGGGATCCGGGAGAACTGGGAAATTCTGGAATATACCCCGCTCGACATTTTCGCTGACGGGGATCACGTGGCGGCCCGGTGCGCAATCGTCTACAAAAGCCGGCGAAACGGTCAGGTGTTCGAAACCGAACTGGCGCATTTCTGGACCATCAGCGACGGCAAGGCATCGGAACTGGTGGAATTCTTCGATTCCGGCCTGGTCGCACGGATGGAGCCGCACAACAAGCTCATGAATTAATTGGGCCCTATCGAATGGATTTTCGGGAGTTTCCGACAGGATGACCGAGCGTTTGTTGAGCCGCCTGACAGCCTTCGCCGCCGCTCTGGCGGCCATGATGCCGGCGGCTTGCGGACTCGTGCTGGGACCACAACGGCTCGCTGATGCGGCTGAAGGCGCAGGGAAATCAGCGTTTTTTCTATTACGAGGTCCCCAAGCCCTCGCTTCAGGCATCCGGTGTCGTGCCCGGCACACTGCTGTTCAACGGCGCCAAAACCGGCAACAGTTATTCCGGCACCGCGCGGCGCTTCTCCAGATACTGCCCCGGCGCGCCGCTGGAATATTATGTTGAGGGGCCGGTGCGGGCCAATCAGACCAAGGTGACCATGCGCGGCCCGTATGAAGTGCAGCGCCGCTGCCGTCCGACCGGGGCGATCCGGGAAGATATTCTGATTTTCACCTATAAGTTCAGGTGCTGAGGCAGGTTCCTTTGCGGGACCTCAGCGCGAAAACGTCCTGGTCATGTAGGCGACCGGAATTTTAATGCCGCTGCGTGTGGTGACGTTCCGCCACTCCGCCACATCCCAGCCGCAGCGGCTGTAGAGCTTCTCACCCACAAGGGTGGCTGTCAGTTCCGCCCTGCGATACCCCGCCAACCGTGCCGCTGTTTCGCTGACGCTCAAAAGGACGCGGCCAATTCCCATCCGGGCATAATCGGGATCGGTATACATCGCCCGGATGCGGGCGGCCCCTTTTTCAGGATCGATCGGCCTTGCATCCTCCGGCCGCGCCCCAGGGAGTCTCATATGCCCCTGCCGCCGGCTCCAACCGCCGCTGGCGATCATCTCTCCGGATATCAAAACAACAAAGTAGGTGCCGTCATCGAGCAGCCAGGGGTCGAGGACGGTAAAATCATCCGTCTCAGCCATCTGATCTTCGCGGAGAAAAGGACCAAGAAGCATGCGCACGGCACGACCGGCAAGCCGGTCAATCGCCGCCGCATCCTCCCGAACGGCAGGCCGGATGGTCAGACCGGCTTCTGTTACCGCACAGCCTGAAGCATCGGGCATGGTCCGACCTCCTGTCGCCGTTGAGTTGAAACCGGTTTTACACGCAAACAATGGTTCCTGTCCGCAAATCCGGGATATTTGCGCGAAAAGGCCGCAAATTGCCGGCCCTTTCGATTTTGGATAAAGTCATCAGCCCTGCCGCAGTTCGGCCAGAACCTCGTCGATGACCGCAAACCCTTTGCCCCAACCGCTCTTCATGTTTTCCATGGCGGCGGCGAAACAGGCGATTTCGGCTTCGGTGGCTTCATGCGGCACCATGGTCAGCCGGACGTCGGTGGTCTCGCCCCTGTCTTTGAACGTCACCGTTGTCAGCAGGATCCGGGGCCAGCCCTCCATCATCGGATTGGAAATGACGTTCCAGTCGGCATCGGTCGAAGAATGATGCCAGACGATTTTTTCCTCCGGCACCACCTCAGTGAAGGTCATCCTGCTGAGATCGGATTTTTCTCCCCACTTCATCTCGTTGCGCCAGACACCGCCGGGCCGAAGGTCGAATTCATGGATCACCGTCTCAATGCCCGGCCCGTACCAGCGGGCGAGCAGATCCGGCTCGGTCCAGGCCCGCCAGACCAGCGGGCGCGGCGCATCGAATGTGCGGTCTTGGATATATTCCGGTAATGAACTCATGAACTGTGTTCCCTTTTTCGAGTCTGTTTCAAGTCGGCGAGGACATCGTCGAGCTGATCGAAACTCGTCCCCCAAAAAGCGCTGAAGCGGGTCAGCCAGTCGACCGCCGCCGCAAGATTGTCGGCCTTAAGGCGCGCCGGACGGCGCTGCTCGTCCACCTCCCGTTCGATGAGCCCGGCCCGCTCCAGCACCTTCAGGTGCCGCGAAACGGCGGGCTGGCTCATGGCGAACGGTTCGGCAATCTCATTCACCGACGCCTGCCCCTCCGCCAGCCGGGACAGGATCGCCCGCCGGGTCGGATCGGACAGGGCCGAGAAGATTGCGTCGAGATTGGGAGATGAAGCTGTATAACCAATCTTTTCCATAACATAATTGTTATATAAACAGACTGCCGGCGTCAATACGGTCAAGGCCGGAAGGGCCTTGAAACAAAAAAGGCCGGGTCATCGGACCCGGCCGCGTCGGACTGTCAGCGTTCAGACAAGGTTTACGCCAGAACGACCACTTTGGAATTGAGCGGCACACGCTCGTACAGATCGATAATGTCCTGCTGCCACAGGCGGATGCAGCCGCTGGAAGCATTGGTGCCGATGCTGGAGGGCTGGTTGGTGCCGTGGATCCGGTAGAGCGTATCCTTGTTGTTCTGCCACAGATAAAGACCGCGGGAGCCGATCGGGTTGCTTGGGCCGCCGTCCTGACCCTCGCGATATTTTTCCAGCTCCGGCTGGCGCTCGATCATCTCATCGGGCGGAAACCATTTCGGCCACACCCGCTTGTAGCGGATGGTCGCCTCGCCGTTCCAGGCAAAGCCGGCCCGGCCGACACCGATGCCGTAGCGGATCGCGTATCCGTCGGGCAGCGTCCAATAGAGGAACTTGTTGTAGGGGTCGACCACAACGACGCCGGGCTCGTATTTCCGGCTGTAGCGGACGACCTGCCGCAGATATTGCGGATCGAAAGTCTTGAAATTGATGGCCGGCAGCGGAAAGCCGTTGTCCTTCACCGGCGCGTACATCAGGGCATAATTCTGCTCGCCATACGGCAATTCGGGCTGATCGGCCAGACCCGCCTTTTGCGGCGCCGACTGGCACGCGGCCAGCGCAAAGGGCGCCATAAGAACGAAAGTCCGCCTATTGAGCCTCACGGTCTCAATTTTTTTGACGTTTGGTAAACGCGTTTCTCCCGCCCGCGCGCGCTGATCCATTATGCCCTCAACCGTCTGAGACAAATCGGTAATCCTCGTTTTGTCACCCAGAGAACCGGCGTTGACAAGCGTTCATTTGCAACAGATGATCACTTTTTTCGTCTTGTATGAATTTCTGCGACCCCATAGTGTGAGGAAGAAGCAGAGGCCACGAAGTATTCATGAGACCGAACGGACAAGAAAGGTCCGGTTCGGGCCCGATCGCGACAGGTAACTCAGAATGAGTGTGCGCCCGCCCCGTCAGTTTTCAAACGACGTGACCGACCCTCTCACGGCGGCGCTTGATTATGAAATTCTTCAGGAAAAAGCCGGCACGCTCGCCCGCCTGGGACGCACTTTGGAGGCAGCACTTGCCAATTTGCGCACTTTTGAAGCCGAAGCGGGCAATCCAACCATTCACCAGAAACTGAAAAGGGAGGCGGCACAGGCGCTCTGGTATGTCGTTATTCAACGGGAAATCTGCGGACTGCCAACCAATCGCGGATTCTTCGACCAGTATGAGATACCAGCCGAAATCAGAGCGCTGATGGGTTCGCACGCCGTCGTGGGGACGGCCGGCAAACCCTGATCCCATCGAAACACAAAAAAGCAAAGCGCGTCTTGCGGAAACGGAAAGCAAGCAGGGCCTAAACGCCCGTGTACACTTGAAGTGCGAAAACAACCATAAGTGTAATCTCCGTCACAAGCATCGGCCCGATTTTGTACTAATTTGTGCATCATGCACAGGCAACAACACGATTGCGATCACTATGGACAGTAATTCAAAAATAATCGCGACTGCACTGCATTTTGCATGGGCGAATGGCGACATTGAGAAGTTCCTGCACTTTTTTGATGACAACGTTCTCTACGAGCGCCACAGCTCGGTCCGCGGAAAAACAGAAACCGGGCAGCACCCTTTGAACTGCCGGGGCAAACACGCCATGCTCGACCAGATGGAACTGTTCCGGCGCAAATACGAGCTTCTGGATCTTGAGATCATTTATATGGTTGCAGAAGGCTCCAAAGTCGCCTCCCGCTGCGTCATCGAGAAACGAAGCCGGGCCACCGGCCAGGTGTTCAAAAGCGAACTCTGCCATTTCTGGACGATCCGGGGCGACAAAGTGACCACGCTCCTGGAATTCGGCAGCAGCACCCACAAGGCGGAAGCCGGCCAAGCGATGCCGCTTGTTCCTGAAACCAATGTCATCCAGTTTTCAGCCGCCCTGGCGAAACGCTAACCATGTGACTGAACGCCGGCAGCCCCGCTGCCGGCGTCAACCCGCCAAGTACCAATGTCCGCCAATACCGGTCGATTGCCGCCTCAGCGCCGGCGTTGACCGCCGCCCGGCAGGCGTTTCTTCGGCGCGCTCTGTTGTCTGTGCGCCCGATTTTGCTTGCTGCGGACATTGCCGCGATTGCGCGCCTGATGCTGCTTTCTCAGATTGTTGCTGTTGTTGCGCCTGATCTGTTTTCCGGACGCCGGGCGTTTGGCGACAGCCGGCTTTTTCTGAACCGGTCTTGCCGTTGCCGGCCGCTTTTGAGCCGGTTTTTTCGCGGCAGGCCTTTTGACTGCGGCGGGTTTCTGAGCCGCCGGGCGCTGCACCGCCGGTTTCCGGACTGCCGGACGCTGAACGGGTTTCGCCTGGGGACGGTCTTTGATTGCAGGCAGAACAGCCGGCCGCTGCTCCGGAGGCCGGGACGGCCGGGCCCTGTCAGGCAGGTTGGCCTTCTCCCATTTCCGGTCCCTGCGGCGATCCCAGGAGCCGTCCTTGTTGCGCCGGTATATGTTGCCGGACCTGTCCGTGAAGATATTGTTGGCCCGATCGTTGCCCGGCAAAAGCCCGGGCCTGTTTGCCAGTTGCTGGCGGTTGGCCCAGTCCCGTCCCCTGTCGAACGTGCCGTTCGCATATTTGTCCTGGAAGAAATTGCGGCCGCGATTTCGCTGCCGGTCGTAGATGTTGTTCCGGTGGACGAACGCATCGCTGCGGCCGAAGCGGGCCCGATACCGATCATAGCGGGGGTTATAGTAACCGCCCGGCCCGAACCAGCCGTTTCGGTAATACCCGCCGCCATACCACCGCCTGCCGCCGAAATAGCCGACGCGGAAATGGAACGACCCCCAGCCGACACGGAATCCCCAACCCGACCAAGATGTATAATAGACCGAAAATCCCCAGGTCAGCGGTCTGGGATAGTAATAGGGGCCGTACCAGGGCGTGTAGTAATAGCCGGTGCCGTAGACAACGATTCCGTTATAGACGTAGCTCCCAAGATAGCCCGGCGTATACCCGACATAAACATACTCGGGCGTCGACTTATAAACCTTGACATATTTTGCATTGTAGGCCGGATTTTGCGGCGGAATGTCCTGGATGTCGTCCGGCACGCTGTTGGCGACAAGCCACGGTCCGGTGGGGGAGGTGGAAAAAAACCAGACCCCCTGATCCAGCGCATAGTACGCGCCACCTATTCCCAGCACGGTCGTCTCCGTATTGACCGCATAGGTCATCGATGTGCCGGCAATGGGCTCGAAAATCGGATCGCCGTCATAGGTGACGGTCAGTGTTGCGGTCTCCCGGCTCACCGCAGTCACCTGAGGAATACTGGCCTGGACGACCGCTTCCTCGGCCTCCGGTGTCCCTGCGACCTGCGCCAGAACGGACGCACGGTCTGACCCGGACGGGATCTGTTTGAAGGCCTCCGGGAGCGCGTCGGCGGCGACATACTGCCAGTCTCCGTCCTTGAGCCGGTCCGACCGATACCAGCGGCCGGAAAGAAGCACGTAGTAGATGCTCCGGGAAGGATCGAAAAAGAGCGGAGTTTCGGTATTTTCCACGTAGAGAAGATCCGCGCCCACCAGCGGCGCAAATTGCGGCTGGCCGTCGGTGACAATCAGTTCCGTCGGAGAAGTCGCAATCAGGATTTTCGGACTGTGTTCCGTTTCAGTCGCGTCCTTTGCGTCCACTCCGATCTGGTTCGCGAGGTCCGTTCTTTGCTCGTCTGTCAGTTGAAGGAGATCCTTGACCGCAGACGGAACGTCGTTCGTAAGCCGGTAAGGCCCCGTCGCTTCGGAGGCGCTGTACCAGATCAGGCCGCCATTGAGATAATAGGCCTTGGTGTCCGGATCGAGAATGATCGGAAACGGCGTATTCTGGACCCTGAGCAGCCTGGTATCGGGGACGGGCACCATTTTCGGCGCGCCGTCGATGAAGACAAGAACCGCCGGTTCTTCCTCAACAACGATTTTCGGAGGAGCAACACTCAGATCGGCTGCCTCGCTGGTAACCATGTCGGAGGCATTCAGCGCCGCAATCAGCCGATCCAGATCCATAGTCATGGCTCCGGTTCGCGCTTCGGCTTCAATGGCGGCGGCAAGCGCCTTGTTTTCCGGCTCCGTCGCATCGGCCAGGGCCACACGGGTAATCCTCAGGTTGCTGACGGATGCCAGCCGTTCCTCGGAATTTATCTCAACATCGGTGGAGAACCACAAAGCGCCGAAAACCGGCTCGGCAGCGCCGGGGCTCTCAAGCAAGAAAGCGGCACGGCCGGTCAGCGTCTGATCCTCCAGATCATCCAGCTGCGGCTGATAGACTGTCACAAGGCCCTGGGGCACTTCCAGATTTCTTGGCCATCTGATGTCCGCAGCCGCGCCGGCGGTTTCCGAAGCGTCTGCCGCCGTCGCAGTGCCCGCATCACCGTCCTGTGCAGCCGCGGGCCCGTATCCCCAACACCAGCACAATGCGAGCAGCGCAGCCGCCATGGCCCGGGGCCTGCTGATTTTCAGATTTTTGTCGTTCGATGAAATCGCGGGCATTGTCATGAAATCCTCGCGTAAATTCTTAAAGTCCGCCCAAGCACCGGCAGGATCGCGATAAGTGTAGAGGCGACCAGAAGAATTCGCATCTCGAAAATTCAGTAAACCCGGTGCTTTACCGTGATAATAGTGTCTTCAGAACCTGTTAATCGGCAAGCATGTTAACAGATCCGCTGTGTCCGGGCTTGATAAAATTGACCCGAACCTTCCGGACCGTCAAAAACAGAAAATTATCCGTGAGGCCTTCCTCGCCGCTCCTTCGATTTACAATAAGCCGGACAGTCTGCCACATCGGCGCCACATTCCACCCCTAACCGCTGCCCGCATTGCCACAATTTGCGACACGTATTGTCACAGGCGTAAACAAAGGCACGGGAAAACCTTGGGAATGATGCGTCCTCTTTTATTGGCGGCGATAACCGCGTTGACGGCGACACTCGCCAGTGAAGACGCCGCGGCAAAGACGGCATGCGGCAAAGCCTCCTGGTATGCGCTGACGTCGATGACCGCAAATGGGGAGTGGGCGGATCCGACCGCAATGACGGCCGCACACAAATCCTTGCCGTTCGGAACCATGACCAAGGTCACCAACCTGCGCAACGGGCGCTCTGTTGTGGTGCGGATTAACGACCGCGGACCGTTTATCAAAGGCCGGATTATCGATCTGACAAAGGCGGCGGCGGCTGAACTGGGGTTTGTCGGCAGCGGCTGGACGGAGGTCATGATCACCGTCGACGAAAAAGACGCCGCAAGAAAACTACGGTCTCCCTGCGGCCGAACAGCCAAGACGCCGGAGGCAAAGCCGGCAACGCCAACTGAGAATCCGGCCCGGCAAAAAAGCGCCAGCCTGAATGCCGGCAAGCGCCCTTCCCTGCTGCAACGCATTTTCCGGGGGCGCACGAACTAGGGTATGGAACAGGTCCTGAAAAGACAGCGCATGAGCCGTTCCGGCCCGATTGAGACTCCGAACACACCTATGTGCTTATCGACTTGAACTTTTCCCCTACGTCATTCATAAAGTGATGAGATCGAATGATGAGAATTCGATGGCCTCGGAAACCGGTTTGAGTTCTGCCCCGCGGACGCCCCGCTGCGCCACTTTAGAGGCGTTGACTTACCCGAAGACTGAGTGAACGAACCGCACCATGCGGTTTACGGCAATCGTTATCGGGAAAGGATCCCCCATGCGTCAACACGGAACAATCAAGTTCTTCAATTCTGAGCGCGGCTTCGGATTTATTACGCCGGATGAAGGCGGGAAGGATATATTCATCCATATCACGGCTTTGGAACGGTCCGGTTTACAGGCCCTTGCCGAAGGAACGAAGATCTCATTCGAAACAGAAGATGACCGGCGAGGACGCGGTCCGCAGGCCGTCAATGTCGAATTGACGTAACCGCCAGGTTTGCGGCGGGTGCGATGAGGCACGCGCCGCAAACCGTTTCCATTGGCTTTCACAAGCCCTGCAAAAACGGATTGGTCTTGCGTTCATGGCCGATTGTCGAGGGCTGTCCGTGCCCGCACAGGAATCCGATCTCATCGCCAAGCGGAAGGACTTTGTCCCTGATCGACGCCAGAAGCGTCTGGTGATCTCCGCCCGGCAGATCCGTGCGCCCGATCGATCCGTTAAACAGAACATCGCCCAGAATCGCAAAGCCGGCTGAACGGTTGACGAAGATCACGTGCCCCGGCGCATGGCCCGGGCAGTGGAACACCTCAAATTGCTCGCCGGCAATATCGACGGTCTCTCCCTCTTCCAGCCATCTGTCGGGGGTCACTGACTTCGCGCCGGTCACGCCAAACTGCGTCGCCTGCGCCTCAATGTTCCCAATCAGACGCTCATCATCCCGATGCGGCCCCTCCACGGGAACCTTAAGCGCAGCCGCAAGATCGGCAGCCCCGCCGACATGATCGATGTGCCCGTGCGTCAGGAGAATCCGCTCAACATTTACGGACTCCTGTTCGATCGCCGCGAGGATGTTCTCGACATCCCCTCCCGGGTCGACAACCACACCCTTGCCGGTTTCAGAATTCCACAGCAGCGCGCAGTTCTGCTGAAACGCGGTTACGGGAATGATCGCAGCTTTGAGTTGGGGCATCTTTTGTCCTGACACGGAAGAGCATCGCTGTTTGAGCGAAAATCGTTCATAACGCTCTTTGTTTGTTTTAACCCTATGCTATCCGAAAACCGCTCATGCGCGGTTCGGGTGGACCTCTTAGAGCTTATCTTGTTCATGTTGGATCGGAAGCTGTTTATCCGCTAAGACAGGGACCTGGCAAGCCACCGGAAGAAAAGCGTATCCTGTTTGCCGGTTCACCGGCCGCAACTCAACTGTCACCAACCCGGCTGTCGCTGCAATTTATCCGGGCAAAAACCGATCTCACGGAAAGATGGGGCACTGTTCACGCCCTTTCTCTGCCTTCAGATACATTTTGGCCCACTATTATTTCTCCCAAATCGCAGCGTGTCGCCGGATTGCCGATTTTTCCTCCAAACTGCAATAAAAATCAGCGGTTCCCGGGCCTGTCACGACCAAGTAACACTTGCTCACAGATCCGTTTTTTAACTATTATACGACGCGCTGTTTTGGAGCTGAAAATTGGGTCGGCTCGCAACCTGCAGCATGTATAACACGGCCGATCCGGGATTTTGCAATCAAAACGGGTGCAATCATGACGCTGACGACCACGTGGGGTGGTCTGCTGCCGTTTGGCACGGGTGAATCGCTCAGCAGCAATTTGGACGATGTGTTCCGGAACGATGTCCTGGAACGCGAACTATTGAAGGAAGACCCGAAAGATGGATGATCGGGATTCAGACCGACGCTCTCGCGGGCGCCGCGGTGGGAGACGCGGCTCGCAGCGTGACTTCGGCGGCCCGCAGGATTTTGGTGGCCCGGGCGATTACGGATTCCCACCGGAATTCCAGAGTGATTTTGCCAGTGACCGGCCACAGGGCGGTGACCGGTACGGTGAGCAGAATGACCGCGGCGGCAACCGAGGCGGCGGTTATCAGGGCGGTAACGACCGTTACGGCGGCGGTGGCGGCGGTTACGGATCCGGCGGTGACCGTTACGGATCGGGCGGTCAGAGAAGCGGCGGATATGGCGGCGGCGACCGTGCACCGGTGGAGCGCGGCCCGAGACAGGAAGGGACGGTGAAGTTCTTCAAGTCCGACAAGGGATTCGGTTTCATCAAACCCGATGACGGAAGTGCCGACATTTTCGTTCATATTTCCGCTGTCGAGCGGTCGGGGATGAGCGGGCTTGAAAGCGACATGCGGATATCGTTTGAAACAGAACCGGATCGCCGCGGTAAAGGCCCCAAGGCCGTCGACCTCAAAATGCTGGACGAAGATCAGTCCGCATAGGTCGGGGACGCATTAAGCCGACTGTTCCGGACAGGCAGGTTGGATTCAGGCCAGGGTAAGCCTTAGTCCGGCATATTCTGTCCCGCGATCTGCCATTGATTGAATGGCCCGGAGGTGTTTTCGCCTCCGGGGCGCTTGCAGCCGGGCCTCTGGAGTGTGAACCCATGAATTGGCATTGACGGACCGGCTGCTGCATACCGGCCGCAAGGCGCCAACTCTTTGCCCCGTTTCCGCCGGTCATTGGCAATCTGGGGATATATTTTGTAAAATCTGTTTTAGTTAACATTCGTTAGGAATTTATTGGCACAATGTCGGCCAGCTATCCTTGACGCTTTCGGCAGGATGCCGCATCGTTAGCGGAAATTGATTTGAATTGCGTTTGATTCCGAAGTACTTGACGTCCAGCGCTGCTATTCATGCGACAGTTCCGGGAGGGAGCGCACATGTTCAGTCGGAGATTGGGAATGCGAAACAATAGTCTCGTCGTTGCGTTTGCGTTGACAGTTACATTCTCAACCCAAAGCCCCGCTCAGGGGGTTTATCTCGGCTCAGCAGAATATGACCGGTTGCCGGCCTGTAACGCCGCCGCCGTAAAAGCCGCCGTATCCGGCGCCATCGCCCGTGCCGACAGAGACTATTACGGCGGCCGGACGATCATGGTTCTGGACGCGATCAAGGAAACGGGCTACCGCGCGGATCAGCCCAGTCCGGTCGCCCGGCGTTACTGCCACGGACACGCGACCCTGACCGATGGCGCTGTCCCGCATGTTTATTACATGATTGAAGAAAAAGCCGGCCTGTTCGGTATCAGCTGGAACGTGGAGGCCTGTCTTTCCGGCCTTGACCGGTGGCGGGTCTATGACGGCGGCTGCCGGACGGTACGGCCTTAACAGAGCTGTTTTTTGCTCTTTCCCACGGCATCGCGATCATTGTAATTTGAGGCGATTACAGGAGAGAGCTTTTGTTGTTCCCGTTCAAGACCGCCCGCCGATCACAAACCCGAACATCAGCACTTGTTGTCCTCGCCATCGGCCTGTTGCTTTCACTTGCACCTGAAACGCCGTCGATTGCGGCGGAGAAAGCGGGAAAGTTTGATTATCTGGTCCTGTCGCTTTCCTGGTCGCCGAGCTATTGCGCTGCGAACGGCTCCAAGGCCAACAAAACCCAGTGTGCCTCAGGCCGACCCTATGCCTTTGTCGTGCACGGGCTGTGGCCGCAATATGAGAAGGGCTGGCCGGACTACTGCGAAAGCCGGTTCGGGACCTGGGTGGATGGTGAGCTGATTGAACGCATGTTACCGATCATGCCCAGCAAGCCGCTTGTCATCCATCAATGGCGAAAACACGGAACATGCTCGGGGCTCTCACCGGAAGACTATTTTCTTCAGACCGAACGGGCCTTGGACCGGATCACAATTCCGCCGGCATATTCGGAGATCGACCGGCATGTTGTTGTTTCGCCTGACACGGTTGAAAAGACATTCCGCCTTGCCAATCCCGGGTTGAGCGAGCAATCGATCGCCGTGACGTGCGACCGGAAACGATTGCGCGAAGTGCGCATCTGTTTTGACAAGGATCTGAACTTCCGTCCCTGCAAGGCGGTCGACAACGCGCACTGCGCTGCGGAAAGCGTCGTGATGCCACCAGTCCGCTCCCGCTGACATTGTCATCGTGCCTTGCGCCGCAACAACAGGACTGAAGACAACACGTTCCCGTTCACAGGCCCGGCCGGAGAAGAAATTATGAAGAGACTGTCCGGAACAGGTGTTCTGCTGGTTTCATTTTTCCTGATGACTGTCCGGTCGCCGGCGGAGGAAAGGACATTTACCGATTGGAACGCAGCCTGTGCACCGGACAGCGTCTGTGTTGTCTATTCACAGGCGCTCTCAGACAAGGAGGGAAGGCTTCAGATCGATCGATCGGATGACGGCGGTGAAGCCTGGTCCATCGGCTTTGTTCTTCCCGCTCCCTATCCGGACCAGTCGCGCCCGATTCAGGTGGCTGTGGACAGCGCGGCTCCGATCGTCTTTCAACCAACGTCCGGATATGCCCTTTATGGCGATGGCGGCGCGCTGTATCTTAAGCCGGGCCATGCGGGCAATATTCTGTTCGACGCGCTGAGAAAAGGCGGCCGGGCCCGCCTCTCCTATCTTGATGTTACCGGCGCACCGCACGATCGCGACTTTTCTCTGAACGGCCTGAGCGCCGGACTGCTCTTTGTCGCCGAACAACAGGGATATGACAGCATCGGGCGGGAAATTGCCGCCCCGGGACATCTGATCGAACAAACGGATCAGGATGAGGCAAAGCTGATAGCAGACCAGGGCATTCCGGACGGTCTATACGATCGCCACATGAACGGAAGCGACTGCGAGGATCCCTATTCAACACGGCTCTCAAGCATCGGTGCAACAATTGCCCCCCTGTCACCGGTGACGACGCTTTATGCGATCCCCTGTACCGCGCATGCCTACAATATCACCTACCGGCTCTATACAATCGACAGAGGCGAAATCGGGGGCATCGCGACCCTCTACTTTGCAACATTTTCAGACACATTCGGCTGGTCGGGCACCGATCTTCTGTTCAATATTTCCTACGACGCAAAGACCGCCACCCTGTCTGCCGTTTACAAGGGCCGCGGCCTTGCCGATTGCGGACACGCCGGACAGTGGCGGTGGGGTGAATATGCGTTCCGGATGATGTCATTCCGATCCCGCGAAAAGTGCGACGGCACAACGACTCCCGACACATGGGAGACGGTCTTCCCCTGAGCGTCCGGGATGAGCAGTAACAACAGCCGCACAAAATTAATCCCGACGACAGGATATGACGCAGTTGCAGTTATTTGCCCTGTTCTTAAGATATCCATTGACGCATAATCCGGCCAAAGACCTTCATTTGACCGGATCATGCTCTTACATGCCGCATCCGGTTGGAAGGCGCTCAAGAAACAACCTTTTTCTGTCCCGGAGTTCCAATGCTCACTCTACGTTCCTCCCCTCCCTCTCCATTTGGCCGCAAGGTCAAAATAGCCGCTTCGGTGCTGGGCCTGTCTGACCAGATCAGCGTTCTGCCGGCCGACACCAACGATGCGGAGGACAGTCTTCGCCAGCAGAATCCTCTGGGGAAAATTCCCGTTCTGGTGCTGGACAACGGCGAAACGCTCTATGACAGCCGGGTTATTGTCGAATATCTGGATACGCTCTCAGCCACATCAATATTTCCCGAGGGAGATGCCCGTTTTGCCGCCTTGCGCGGACAGGCGCTGGCGGACGGGATCATGGATGCCGCCATCGTCCAGGTCCATGAACACCGCTTCCGGGACCCTGAAATCCGCTCCGCCACCTGGCTCAGCTATCAGGCGGAAAAAGTCTTCCGCGCCCTCGGTCAACTGGAAAACGGCATTCTGACTCTTGAGAAACAGGTTATGGTCGATGACATTGCACTTGCCTGTGCACTGGGATATCTCGATTTGAGATTTGAGGGGACCTGGCGTCAATCCCACCCCAATCTCGCCGCCTGGCTGGACGCGTTCTCCGACACGGTGCCTGCCTATCAAAAAACAGCCGTAACCTAGGCGGTGTCAGGATTTAAGGATTATCGCAACAGGACATGGATTGCGCCAAGTGTAACGAACGCCAGGGAGTTTTTCAGCAACTTTTCCTAGGGTGTGGCCCCGTAAGCAACACGAACGGCATTTTCTTTGCGAACCTCACCAGGCGTCTTGCCGTATTTCTTTGCGAAGGCTCGCGCAAAACTGGCCGGCTCGGCATAACCAACCCGCCAAGACACGGTCTCGACATTCAGACCGGCATTTGAGAGCAGTTCATAGGCAATCGCCATGCGTGAATCGAGCAAGAGCCGGCGAAAGCTGGTGCCTTCATCTGTCAGCCGCCGCCGCAACGTGCGTTCGGTCATGGCAAGCTTTGCTGCAATGTCTTCGATTTGCTGTTCAGAGCCTATATTGTCGATGATGGCATCGCGCACCTGCTGCGACCAGTGCGGCAGGGTACCCGCCTGCTCTTCAAGAAGCGACTTGCACTGATCGAGGCAGAACTGCAAAGAGACGGGATCCGATTTTGGGAGCGGGGTGTCGAGCGTTTCCGCTGGAAAAGCTATAGCATTGACGGATTGACCCATTTTGATCGGCAACGGAGTGAACGCTGCCATCTTGTCGGGATAGGTCTGATCGGTGTCCATAAGCCGAGCTTCAAAATCCATGAAATCCGGTTGCTGCAGCAAGTCGCGAATGAACTTCACAGTAATGACCAGATGCCGTTCAAGAATGTAGCGATGCGCCGAGACCGGGATTCCGCCCATGCCGAACTCCAGCCGAGCCTCCTCGTTCTCCTCTGCCAACGACATCTCTGCGATCAGGAAGGACAGTTTCGCGTAATTGATGGCGGTTTCAATCGCCGCCCTCAATGTCGGGCTTGTCAAGATCGCAAATCCCCAAATGCCAAAGGCATGAACATGCGTGACGCGGCCAACGGCGAAGCCAAGCCCAACGTTTTCCGGGGCCAGGCGAACCAGGTTCTCAATGGCCTGGATTTCGTCGGCCGTGCTGTGTACCGCGTTCGGATCATCCAGTTCTTCAATTGAAACAGATGTGTTTTCAAGGCAAGCTTCAGCCGCAATACCATGCTTGGCCGCCTCATCACAGAGAAGGCGCAAGCTCGTTGACGGACGGGTTTGCGATTGAACAATCATCCCAACATAATGCTGATTTGTGCGAAAGTATCAATTTGGCGTCCATATCCTAGCCAGCCGCGGCTTCATGCGCCGCAAGCCAAGCCTTTTCCTCGCCGGGTTCGGGGAGCACGTCACCACCTTCCATGACCCAATTGGCCGGTACATCGGTTGTGTCAGCGATGATCTCATTCAGAGGAATGCCCGTATGGCTCAGGATGGACGCCTTCATCCGGTTGACGAGATCAGATTTCTGCCGAGCCGTCCGCCCGTGCCGAATGCTGCCAAACAGGAACACGCTCTTCCCGTTGATCGGGAGTTGCCGGACATCCTCGAAGAAAAAGACGTGGACGAAGGTTCGTGGTGCGCCAGTGATTTCGCAATGAATATCAGTGATATCGGCCGCAATCTTTGGCTTGGCATCTTCGGAAATCATGTCCTTGGCGGCGTTGCACATGTATAGTGGCATGGTGATTAGACCTTTGGATTTCGGATCGAGGTGACAACTTCATTCGCTGAACGACCGGTCTCTACCATGCAGATCTCGCCCAATTCTTTGAGCAGAGAGATGCGCTCATCATCAGCAAGCGCCCGGTTGGCATGAAGTGACGCAATGACGGTTTTGGACGGTTCGGCAGCGGTAAAACCGCTGCCTTCTGGAATCACAATCCAATCAATGTCCGGAGGCGCCGAGAAGGCGCGCTGCGTGAATTCACCAATCTGGGTTTTGAGCCCGTGTTCGGCCTTGGGGGTGATTTGCCCTTCCTGGACAATGCACATGACGGGGATCATGGGCCTGTTCCTTTCTTGATGGCTTACGCGAAGCTGATGGCCCGACTTCCGTTGGAAACCGATTGCAGAATCGCCATCACATCGCCTTTGCGCATGACCTTGGGCACAGCATAGGAAGACCGAGCTTCTGCCAGAGCATCCTTCGCGATGGAGGCGAAATCCTTCTGCTGAACATCGACCAGGTTCACGGGGATGCCAACGGCTTCGGCAAGTGCATCGATACGATTAATGAACTGCCTGGCCTGTTGTGGAGCATAGGGGAGGGTTTTACTGCCCTGCAGCGCCCGTTCCAGCTCAGCGAAACGCTGTGCACACGCCTCCTCATTGAAGCGCAGGACGCGCGGCAACAGGATCGCGTTCGCCAGACCGTGGGGCGTGTTGTAGTGCGCGCTGATCTGGTGCGAGATCGCATGCACATAGCCAAGGCCCGTTCGCGTGAAAGCATTGCCCGCCAGGAAGGAGCCAAGGGCCACCATTTCGCGGGCATGTTCATCGCCTGGGCTGCTGTATGCGATCGGCAGGAACTCGACGATCAGACGAACAGCCGTTGCAGCATCGCGATCCGTGTCCAAGGTGCGGGCGCGGGAGGTGAAAGCCTCAATCGCGTGGGTGAGCGCATCCATCCCCGTGCCAGCAGTCATTGGTCCGGGCAGCGACACAAGCAAACCGGTATCCAACGCTGCCGCAATGGGCATGTATTTGGGGTCCACGAAGAATTTCTTCTTGTGGGTTTCGGTATCCGAGATGACGGCGACAGTCGTCACCTCAGACCCGGTGCCGGACGTGGTTGCGACCACGTAGAAAGGCAACGGGGGCTGGTCGACTTTGAGGATGCCTGTCAGCTTTGTCAGCGGCTTCTTGCTGGTGCTGGCAGATGCCATGACCTTCGCAGCGTCAATGGCGGAGCCGCCACCAACAGCAAAAACGCTATCGCATTGGCCCGTGCGAATGGCTGCGACACCTTCTTCGACAACGGCGAAGGTCGGGTTCGGGACAATGCCGTCGAAGACAACAACTTCGCAGCCCTCCTGTTTGAGAAAGTTCAGGAGACCGTCGAGCATTCCGTTTTTGAGAAGGAAGCTGTCAGTGACCACCAGTGGGCGTTTGGAACCGCTGCGCACCATTAAGTCAGCGAGTTTGATCATTGCGCCCTTGCCGGAGAAGGTGAGCGGCTTTTCGGGTGTGTAAAGTCGGTTCATGGCGCGAAGGGCGAAGGCCATAGGCGAGCGGATCATTGGACTATCCTCTGATGTCGTTTCAGCGGCTCTGACTGAGCGGCCTGGAATTGGGGATTGGAGTGTGTGCGGGCTTGTGCGGTCACCGCCTTTGGCGACCGCATCGTTGATCGAGGCGGGGGATTAACCCAGCATCTTGATCCACTTCATTTGCCGGTCGGTGTGACCGTAGTATTTGAGGTCTGGCTCAAAATCGAAAATCTTCTCCAGCACAGGCTTCATGTGGGAGAAGCATTCGAGGCTGTATTCGCCGTGATAACGACCCATGCCACTGTTGCCGACGCCACCGAAAGGCAGATTCGAGTTCGTGTTTTGCATGACGGCATCGTTGATCGCACCGCTTCCGAACGGAATTTCAGCCAGGAAGCGCCGCTTGGTCTCCTTGTCGTGGGAAAACAGATAGCCAGCCAGCGGCTTCTCGAACCGACGCACAATGTCGAAGGCTTCGTCGAGAGTCTCATATTCCAGAACCGCGATGATCGGGCCGAAAATCTCGTCCTGCATGATGGGGTCATCAAGGCTGACATTGTGCACGATCGTCGGTCGAATGACGCGGTCTTCACGATTGCTACCGCCGCCAAAGTACACTTTCTCCGGATCGATCAGGCCAACAACGCGATCGAAATTGCGCTCGTTGATAATGCGGGTGAAGTTACCGCGCTCAACAGAGTAGTCGTGCTTTTCGATCTCATGGACCATCCGTTCCAGCACGCGGTCCTTGATGCTCTTGTGAACGAGCACATAGTCGGGTGTCAGGCAGAGCTGGCCAGAGTTGATGAATTTGGCCCAGATCAGACGCTTAACGCTGACATCAACCGGTGCATCCTCGGCAATGATGGCCGGGTTCTTGCCGCCCAGTTCCAGGGTCACGTCGGTCAGATGCGGTGCAGCAGCCTGGTTTACGATTTTACCGACCTGCGGGCTGCCGGTGAAGAAGATCTTGTCCCAACGTTGGTTCAAGAGCGCGGTGGTTTCCGGGATCGCGCCTTCGACCACGTGCAGATAGCCGGGGTCGAAGTTCTCGTTGATGACCTTCGCCATGATCCGGCTGGTTTCGGCGGGAAGCTCGCTTGGCTTGAGCACAGTGGTGTTCCCTGCCATCATCGAACCGACGACAGGGACCAGAGAAAGGTTGTAGGGGAAGTTCCAGGCTCCGATGACAAGGGTAGTTCCAAGCGGCTCGGCAACGATGTAACTTTTGCCGGGCTGGTTCAGCAGGTTGGTGGAAACCTTCCTGGGTTTCACCCAATCCTTGAGGTGCCTGATTGCCAGCTCCAGTTCTTCAAAGAGCGGGAACAGTTCGGTCAGTTGGGTGTGGTGCCTGGACTTGCCGAAGTCGTTGTAGACGGCGTCATAGAGCTCTTGCTCATGAGCGCGCAGCAAACTCTCGAGCTTCTTCAGCTGTCCAAGCCGAAACTCGACGGGCAGAGTTACTTTCGTATGAAAGAAAGCTCGTTGGGTTTGGACGATACCCTGAATCCGGTCTTCGACGGCGATGATTGGTGTTTGAGCGTTCATGACGGATCCTCTCCTGGCTGGATTTGAAATCTCGGTCCTGAGTCCGTTGAACTCAGGAAGTGCTTCCAAATTGCCGGGCCAGGCGAAAGATCGATATGTCACGGTCGGACAAGGTCCTGACAGTTTCGGCCAACTGTTGTCTTTTTAGGGAATGGACTCATAAATATACTTGAAATGGCGGGACGCGCCGCAAGGCTATGGAGCGCACAAGACACACTTTGACGTCCATTGACGCTTCATAAACATCAAAGGCCCGGACGAAATCCGGGCCTTTGATTGTTATCCTGAACGCCGCCCGCAAAACACCAGGCTGCAAGAGGAATTGCTAAAACTTATAACTAATTCCAGCCTTGATCTGATGCGCACTCAGATCGCTGTTAACGGTCTGCGTGCCAAGATTGTAGGATTCATCGCCGAAATCGATGTAGGAATATTCCAATCGCGTGGAAATATTCTGGGTAACCAGGGCTTCCGCACCGGCACCCGCCGTCCAGCCGACTTTGATATCGCTGTCGGAGCCGTTCGGCCCGGACAGTTCGATATCGGCGATCGCAAGACCACCAACACCGTAAAGCAGGAACTGATCGAACGTGACACCGGCACGACCGCGCACCGTGGAGATCCACGTCGCCTCGGTCGTTACGCTCTCGCCACCGATTGTTGCGGTTTCTTCGTAGTCGGCAAAATCAAACTCCGCTTCCGCACCCAAGAGGAAACTTGGCGAAAGCATATAGTTATAACCGGCATGAACACCGCCGACGATACCATCGGCATCGACATCACCTCCCGATGTGTCGAAATTCGCCCAGCCCCATCCAAGATGGCCACCGACATAAAATCCCGACCAGTCGATACGCGCTGCCGGGACAACCGTTTCCTCGACGTCTACGACGACAGGGGCCGGCAAATCTGCGGCAACCACCGGCGAGGCCGCACCAACACCGACAAGCGAGGCAATGACAACACCAGCATAAGCAACTCGAGTCATAAAAAAACTCCACTAGAGGTTTTGCGAACGGGCGATTTGCTGCCGCCCGCTCGATAGCGGCAATGTAGGCATCAATTGTGGCAACCCAAGATGCGAACTATGAAAAGTTTAAGATAAATCGCAACGCAGTCGTCACAGGATGAATGATCAGTTAAAACAACAGGTAAACCAAAGGTTAACGCTGATTATCCGGTGTGGTATCTGAGCCGCAGCGACAATGATTCTGAGAGTCCGAAGGCAATATGGCTGACAAAATTCCACTGACGATCTTCATCATCGCCAGAAATGAGGCGGACCGGATCGGCGCAACATTGGGCCCGGCGATTGACCTTGCGCAGGACGTGCTGGTCGTCGATTCGGGGTCGACGGACGGGACCCCGGATCTGTGCGAAAAACTCGGTGTGCGCGTGCTTTACAATGAGTGGGCAGGTTACGGTCCGCAAAAGCGATTTGCCGAAGACAACAGCCGGTTTGACTGGGTTCTCAATCTGGACGCCGACGAGGTGATGCCTCCTGAGTTCGTGGAGGACGTGCGCGCGCTGTTCCAGAACGGGCCTCCGGAAATCAAGGCCTGGGAAATTCCCATTGCCGAGGTGTTTCCCGGAGAAAGGGAACCGCACCGCTTTGCCTATTCTCTGGCGCCGGTGCGCCTTTACTCCAAGGATGTGGGCCGGTATGCGGACAGTCCCGTTCACGACCGCGTGGTGCTCCGGCCCGGAACCGAGGTCGATCGCCTGAGACATCGCATCCACCACTTCTCGACCCGCTCGCTCGGTGATGAGATGCGGAAATTCAACGACTATTCCGACATGCAGGTTGCGGATCTGGCGGACCGGGGCAAAAACCTGCCCGCATGGCGGCTCGTGACCGAATTTCCGCTCGCCTTCTTCAAGGCCTATATTCTGCGGCGGCATTTCCTGAGGGGACGATACGGCTACATGGTCGCCATGAACTACGCGATGTTCCGGCATCTCAGGGTGGCAAAGCATCTGGAGCAGCGGCTGTCCGCAAAAACGGGGCGGTAAAAAACACAAGCGTAATCAATCGGCCGAAGCGCAATGCGACAAGGAACGACCGTTCCGCAACCATAACAAGCCGTAGAATTTCGTGAATTGTCCCGCATGGGCTTTTTTCCGAAGGTCACATCCCCTATATAGCGTTGGTCTCCAGCCAAATTGGCCAAATAAAGGCAAGCCACAGAAGCCCGGCGCTCTCGCGTTCCAAGCCGATCGGAAACCAGTACGAATGCTCGACTATGCAAGCTTGATCGGCGGCCTCATTCTCTTGCTTATTGCCGGTGATGTGTTGGTCCGCGGATCGGTTGGCATAGCCGAACAGCTCAAAATACCCCCAATCGTGATCGGCCTGACGATTGTCGCCTTCGGCACCTCCGCACCTGAGCTGGTCATATCCTTAAGAGCCGCGCTGAATGGCGCGCCGGGGATTGCTCTTGGCAACGTGGTCGGGTCCAACATCACAAACGTTCTTCTTGTGATGGGCCTTCCTGCGCTGATCGCACAGACCGATTGCAATGAAAACGGGTCTTTTCGCACCGCAATCTTCATGTTGGCCATTACGGTCGTCTTCATTGTCCTTTGCCATTTTTCACCGCTCGCCCTTGCATCCGGGATTGCTCTTCTGACCCTCCTGACGCTTTATCTGCTTGATAATGTCCGCACGTCCAGGCGTGCCCGGGCCATCCATCGTGAAAATGCGTCAGCGGAAGACAATGAACTGATCGACGGTGTGGAGGGCGTACCGCACCGGCCGGCACTGGCCATCCTGTTTGTCGTTGTCGGCCTGATCGGGCTGCCCCTTGGCGCGCACTTCACCATCGACGGGGCAACCGCCCTCGCCCGCAACTGGGGCGTGACGGAAACAGTGATCGGACTGACGGTTATCGCACTTGGCACCTCGCTTCCCGAATTGGCGACAACTCTGATGGCGATTGCCCGCAAGCAGGCTGCGGTCGGGCTGGGCAATGTTATCGGCTCCAATATTTTCAATCTGCTGGCCATTGTCGGCACGACTGCCGTCGTCGTTCCCATAGCCGTGCCGCCGGAAATGCTGCGTTTTGACGTTTGGGTCATGCTCGCGGTGACAATGATCTTGTTCATGTTTGCGTGGCTGAAGGCCAGGATCGGGTTTATGACAGGGCTGGGCCTTGTCATCGCTTATGTCATCTACATTTATCTGGTATTTCTAACCGGCCGCGTCGGCTGACGCCAGGTTGAGGACGTGACTTGAATACTATGACAGAAGATCCGGCATCCGGACAAACCGTGCTCATTACCGGGGCAGCACGCCGCATCGGCCGGCAGATTGCCGAAGATCTGGCTGCCCATGGCTGGACAGTGGCCATTCATGCGAACAGCAATGTCGAAGAGGCGCGCAAAGCCTCCAAGGCCATCTGCGATACCGGCGGTCTGGCCGCTGCCTTTCAGGCGGATCTGTCAGTGCCGGAGGATATCAAGGCGCTCGTCAAAGATGTCGTGTCGGAACTCGGGCCGCTCACCACTCTGATCAACTGCGCCTCCGTTTTTGTCGATGACGACATAGAGGCTATAGATCACGACGTGTTCGATCAGCATTTCGCACTTCATGTCAAAGCGCCGACGCTTCTAGCCAATGCATTTGCCACGCAGTTGCCGGCGGACATCGAGGGCAATATCGTCAATATTATCGATCATCGGGTCTTCAAACTGAATCCCAGATACTATTCCTACACGCTGTCGAAAGCCGCTCTGTTGACGGCCACCAAAACGATGGCCCAGGCTCTGGCGCCGAACATTCGTGTCAATGCCATCGGCCCGGGCCCGGTCTTGCCCAGTCCAAGGCAGGATCCGGCCGCTTTTGACAAACAGGTGTCCCGTCTGCTGTTGCGCCGCGCACCTGCATTGAAAGAGTTTGCCGAAACAGTCCGGTTCTTTGTCAATACGCCGTCGGTCACGGGACAGATGATTGCTTTGGATGGCGGTCAGCATCTTGCCTGGGAAACACCCGATCTCCTGGGCATCAATGAATAGTCTGGGATATAGTTTCGTGGTGTCCGATTCCCCACGACCATGCATCAACCCCGGATGAAGCGGAAACTGCAGCCCATGGGACGGCGGACGACCGGTCCGCAGAACCTGCTCGCCGATACTGAACCGATGACCAAACCTGAAGCAAAAGACGCCGTGGCAAAGCCCGCAGAAAAACCCGCCAGGGGCATCGACGTCATCGCTGATTTCGTCAAAAATCTTCCCAACGGCCCCGGGGTCTATCGGATGATCGGCGAGAATGAGGAGGTCCTCTATGTCGGCAAGGCCAGATCTCTCAAAAAACGGGTGACCAGTTACACCCGGTTTCAAGGCCAATCCAACCGCATTATCCGCATGATTCAGGCGACCGTTACGATGGAATTCGTAACAACGAGAACGGAGACCGAAGCCCTGCTTCTGGAAGCCAATCTCATCAAACGCCTGCGCCCGCGCTTTAACGTGCTGCTGCGCGACGACAAAAGTTTTCCCTATATTCTTCTGACCGGGGACCATCCGATATCGGCCATTGCCAAGCATCGCGGCGCCAGGAAACGCAAGGGTGACTATTACGGGCCCTTCGCGTCCGCCGGCGCCGTCAATCGAACGATCAACGCCCTGCAAAAGGCGTTTCTCCTCAGAAACTGCTCGGACAGCTACTACGCCAACCGCAGCCGTCCGTGCCTGCTCTATCAGATCAAGCGGTGCGCGGCGCCCTGCACCGGAGAGATTTCCGAAGCCGGTTACAGAGCATTGGTCAAGGAAGCAAAAAACTTCCTGTCCGGCAAAAGTGCCACGGTAAAATCCGATCTGGCGCTGGCCATGGAGAAAGCCTCCGAGGATCTCGATTTTGAGCAGGCGGCGATCTACCGGGACCGTCTGAGCGCCCTGTCTCACGTCCAGAGCCATCAGGGGATCAATCCGCAAACCGTCAGCGAAGCCGATGTCTTCGCCATTCATCAGGATGGCGGCCAGAACTGTATTCAGGTCTTCTTCTTCCGGACCGGCCAGAACTGGGGCAACCGGGCCTATTTTCCGAAAGCCGACAAAAGCCTCGATGCAGGCAGCGTGCTTCAGAGTTTCCTGACCCAGTTTTATGACGATAAGCCGATTCCAAGGCAGATACTCCTGTCCGATGCGATCGAAGAACGGGAACTGCTCAGCGCCGCCCTGAGCGAAAAGGCAGGCAGAAAGGTCGAGGTCACCGTCCCCAAGCGTGGCGAAAAGAAAGATCTGGCCGACCATGCGGTGGCAAACGCCCGTGAGGCGCTTGGCCGGAGGCTTGCGGAAAGTTCGTCCCAGAGCCGGCTGCTGGACGGGATCCGCGATACGTTCGGTCTGGCGGACAGACCAAGGCGCATCGAGGTCTATGACAACTCCCACATCATGGGCACGAATGCGGTGGGCGGCATGATCGTTTCCGGCCCGGGAGGCCTTACCAAAAATCACTATCGCAAATTCAACATTAAGTCCGAAGACCTGGTTCCCGGCGATGATTACGGCATGATGCGGGAAGTGCTGAAACGACGGTTTTCCCGTTTGCTCCGCGAAGAAAGCGACAGCAAACCCGACTATGGGGAGCTTCCGGATCCGGGGGCGGGTGCGCAGTCCGACCCCTCGGATGTTCCGTCCTGGCCGGACATCGTCTTTATCGACGGCGGCAAGGGGCAGCTCAGTGCCGTCACCGAAACCCTTGCTGACCTGGGCCTGAGTGATGTGCCCCTGGTCGGCATTGCCAAGGGCCCGGAACGGGACGCAGGCCGCGAAAAGTTTTTCATGAACGGTAAGGACAGCTTCATGCTGCCTGAGAGAGACCCGGTGCTTTATTTCATCCAGCGCCTCCGGGACGAGGCACACCGTTTCGCAATCGGAACGCACCGCGCAAAACGCAAGAAAGAAATCGCAGCCAATCCGTTGGATGAAATCGCCGGGATCGGGCCGACGCGCAAACGGGCGCTGCTGCGGCATTTCGGAACGGCCAAGGCCGTGTCCAAGGCCGGCATCGACGATCTGAGGGCCGTCGACGGGATTTCGGATTCGACCGCACGTCTGATATTCGATCATTTCCACGAACAGTCATGATGTCATTTGAACATCGCACCCGGTTCTGCCGATGAATAAACAGCCCGCCTCCGGTGCCGGTTACTCCGGCACGCCGCTTCTGAAAAAGCTCGGCATCAGGCCGGGTCTCAAGGGTGCATTCCTTGCTCTGCCGGAGAACGCACCGGACGAGTTGTCCGACTTTGAAGACTGGGACGAGATCGAATTTGTCACGGATATTTCCCGCGTCCCCGGGCACCGGGACTACCTTCATATATTTGAGAAGGACCTTGAACGGTTCCTGAGGATTCTGCCGCAGGCAAAATCGCGGATCGGGAAGAACGGAATGATCTGGGTGTCCTGGCCGAAGAAGGCCTCAAAAGTTCCCTCCACCATGACGGAAGACCTTATCCGCAAAGCCGGAATCGAAAA
Organism: Stappiaceae bacterium; assembly: GCA_965275915.1. Classification (GTDB taxonomy): domain Bacteria; phylum Pseudomonadota; class Alphaproteobacteria; order Rhizobiales; family Stappiaceae; genus JBDWFY01. The sequence goes on along the minus strand of CBDHYI010000008.1, from coordinate 76,609 downwards.
TGGCCTGGTCGATATCAAGGTCTGCGCGGTGGATGCCATCTGGTCCGGTCTCAAACTGGTGATACCGGTCAGGGACCGCTGACAGAGCCCTGTCAACCGGGCCATCGCCGTTTACTTCGCCATTTCAATCACATATATGCGTTCTCGACCTAACATTTGACCTGTTGGGGTTGACGTGCTTGTGTCATAGTGAAACTCCAAGATGTGCGCCTGTCCCAAGCAGGTATGCGTATGCGAGATCAAAGCCAAACGAACTATGTCGCGATCCGAGATCTTCTCTTTACCGAACATCCTGACGTACGGACGCATCGTAGCCGTGCCTGCGCTTGCATTTTGTTTTTATTTTCCAGGCCTTACGGCACGCTGGATTGCGGTGTTCATCTTCGTCGCGGCGGCAATCACCGATTTTTTCGATGGATATCTGGCACGGGCCTGGCAGCAGCAGTCCTCCCTGGGGCGTATGCTCGATCCGATCGCTGACAAGCTGCTGGTTTCGGTAAGCCTGCTGATGCTGGCCTCGGACAACACGATCGGCGGCTGGTCGCTGATTGCGGCGCTGATCATTCTCTGCCGGGAAATTCTCGTGTCGGGATTGCGGGAATATCTCGCCGAACTGCGCGTCAGTGTGCCGGTAACGCAATTGGCCAAATGGAAAACCACAGCCCAGCTGATCGCGATCGGATTTCTGCTCGCCGGCCCGGCCGGTGACAAGCTGGTTGAGGGAACGTCGCTCGCCGGGCTGGTCCTGCTCTGGATTTCCGCATTGCTGACGCTTTATACCGGGTATGATTATTTCCGAGCCGGTATCGGCCATCTGATTGAGGAACCGTCCGGAGGCTCATCCAAATGAAGTTGCTTTATTTTGCCTGGGTTCGCGAGAGAATCGGCCTCGCCGAGGAAGACATCGATCTTCCGGCCACCGTTCAAACGCCGTCCGACCTGCTCGTCTGGCTGAAGTCCAGAGGGCCGGAGTTCGATCATGCCTTCGCCGAACCGGCGCTCATTCGCGTTGCCGCCGATCAGCAGCATATCGAGCACGATGAACCACTGGGAGACGCGCGGGAGATTGCGCTTTTCCCCCCCATGACCGGCGGATAGCGGCACCGATGAGCACTGTAACGCCAACCGTCCGCATCCAGGCGGAAGACTTTGATCTTGATGAGGAAATTCGGCGACTGACCGACGGCCACACGGACATCGGGGCCGTGGTTACATTTTCCGGGCTGTGCCGGGACGAGGCCGGAACCCTGGCCGCGCTGGAACTTGAACATTATCCGCAAATGGCGGAAGCCGAGATCCGGCGCATCGCCAAAGAGGCAATCGGGCGCTGGCCGCTCAACGGTCTGACGGTCATTCACCGGTATGGCCGGATCGCTCCCGGTGACAATATTGTGCTGGTGGTTTCCGCCAGCCGGCACCGTCAGGCCGCCTTCGACGCGGCCTCCTTCCTGATGGATTTTCTGAAAACCCGCGCCCCGTTCTGGAAGAAAGAACATAAGAAAGACGGCACGTCAGGCGATTGGGTGGAGGCCAGTTCCAAGGATGACGCGGCGACCGCACGCTGGACGTGAGCATCCTGTCGCAAAACGGTCAGAGCGCCTCACCAGATCCACGAAAAAGGCCGGGACAATGCCGGCCTTTTTCGTTTCTCCTGCGAAAGAAAGCGTCTGTTTCTTCCCCCCCGGCCCTTATCCTGCCGCCGCCTTGAGACCGGCAGCCGGCCGGATGAGGGCATCATAATCGTTCATCAGCAGCCTGGTGATTTCCCCGACTTCGAATGAATACGGTCCGATTTCAGACACCGGCGTCACTTCGGCGGCCGTACCGGTCAGGAAACACTGTTCAAAATCGGTCATTTCCTCCGGCATGATCACACGTTCGATCACATCCAGTCCCCTGGCCCTGGCAAGATCGATCACTGTGCGCCGGGTAATGCCGTCCAGGAAACAATCCGGTATCGGAGTATGAATTTTCCCGTCCTTGACGAAAAACACGTTCGCCCCGGTCGCTTCGGCGACCCTGCCCCGCCAGTCAAGCATCAAAGCATCAGCGTAGCCCTTTGCCTCAGCCGCATGTTTGGAGATTGTGCAGATCATGTAAAGACCCGCCGCCTTGGCCCGGCTTGGCGCCGTTGCCGGGTCCGGCCGGCGGTAGTCGGCCATATCAAGACGTATGCCCTTGAGCCGCTCTTCAGGCGCGAAATAGCTGGGCCACTCCCAGGCGGCAATTGCCAGATGGATGGTGTTCTGCTGGGCTGAAACCCCCATCATTTCGCTGCCCCGCCATGCGACCGGACGGATATAGGCATCAACCAGATTGTGGCGCAGAAGAATTTCCCTGCAGGCTTCGTTGATCTGCTCCGCGGTCCAGGGAATTTCAAAGCCCAGAATCCGACCGGACTCAATCAGTCTGTCCGTGTGCTCCTCAAGCTTGAAAATCTGACCGCCATAGGCCCGCTCGCCTTCAAACACCGAGCTTCCATAATGCAGGCCGTGCGTCAGCACATGCACGTTTGCCTGTTTCCAGGGAACAAAATCACCATCGAACCAGATAAAACCGTCACGTTGATCGAAAGGCAGCCCGGCCATGATTACTCTCCGATTTTTAGGGCCTGCGACAAACACCCGCGGGGACGGACCGGCTGTCTTTCAGACCCCTGATCTCACATCGCCCGACCGGTGATTTTGCTTCCTTGCCAAACAACCGCTATCTTTCAATTGAACCGGCGTCGCACTAAATTGTTTCCGGAAGAGGGTTTTTCCTGTCCGGGTAACAAAAGATGCGATGACAGCGATCCAGAGCACGATCATTTCGCTGAAAGCACATCCTAAGTAACAATCGATCAGAAATAAGTCAATATGACTGACGTAAATTTTCGTAAGATTTCAGAATCGGACCCCGTCCGGCAGGACGGCGCGGCGACACTTGGCGGATGTGAAAGCACGCTGTCGCCTGAAATGGTCGAATTGATCGAACTCCTGTTCTTTGCCTATCGCGATTTCATTTCCGACCCGGACCAGATTTTGGCTGAGTTTGAATTCGGCCGGGCCCATCACAGGGTTCTTCACTTCGTCACCCGCAACCCCGGCATGCGCGTCACCGAACTGCTGGATATCCTTAAAATTACCAAACAGAGCCTTGGCCGCGTTCTCAAACAGCTGGTTGACGAAGGGTACGTCCTTCAGAAAACAGGACCTCAGGATCGCCGCCAGCGATTGCTCTACCCGACCGACAAGGGGCTGGCCCTGTCCCGGCGGCTGTGCGAGCCGCAATCAAAACGTCTTGCCCGCGCCCTTGCCGGGATGCCAAAGGGCAGTCAGGAAGTTGCCCGGCAGTTTCTCTATCTCATGACGAATGAAGATGAGCGCGCAACGGTCGCCAAACTTGCCGGCAACGCAAAACGGAACGAGCCCTAAATGGTGAATCAGGATTCTCAAACCGCCGGGAAAGACCCCCTTGATGACGATGCGGCGCATCTTCTTCTGATCGATGACGACCAACGTATCCGAAGCCTGCTCTGCCGCTTCCTGGCCGAACAGGGATACCGGGTGACGGCCGCCGAAAACGCGGCGGATGCCCGCCGGAAGATGGAAGGCCTGACATTCGATCTGCTCGTTCTGGATGTTATGATGCCCGGCGAAAGCGGACTGGAATTCGCCGCCAGCATCCGTGAAAACTCGCAAATCCCGATCCTGATGCTGACAGCGCGCTCTGAAATCAGCGACCGCATCGCCGGGCTTGAAACGGGCGTGGACGACTATCTGGCAAAGCCGTTCGAACCACGGGAACTGCTCCTGAGGATCGGCGCCATTTTGAAACGCGGCGGCCCGCGCGAATCCACACGGCCCACCGAAATTCGTTTTGGCCCGTTTGTTTTTCAGATCGATCGCGGCGAACTCAGGCGCGGTGAGGAGGTGATCCGTCTGACGGACCGGGAAAAGCAGATCCTTGCCCTGTTTGCGGACCGGCCCGGAGAAACCGTCCCAAGGCATGAAATTATCGGTGGAGATCAGGGCCAGGGCGAACGGACGGCGGATGTCCAGATCAACCGGCTTCGGCGCAAGATCGAAGAAGATCCCAGCAACCCGCTCTATCTGCAGACAGTTCGCGGTGTCGGCTACCGACTGTTTGCGGACTGAAGTTATCCATGGAAAGAACCGTCCGCAATCCATTATTCGAGCGAACGTCCGGCGTCATCCGACGCCTTTTAGCCCTCGCCAAACGGCCCTATTCGGTTGTCTCGCGCAAACTCTACCGCTGGATGCCCAAGGGACTTTTCGGCCGGTCGCTGCTGATTTTCCTGTTGCCGATGATCATCCTTCAGGCCGTTGTTGCCTACGTCTTCATGGAGCGCCACTGGGAGCTGGTGACACAGCGCCTTTCGGAGGCTGTCGCCCGGGATATTGCCGCCATTGCGGACCTCATGGAAAGCATGCCGTCGGAAGCGGACCGGCAGAAGATCATGAGCATCGCTCAGGAGGACATGCAACTCGGGGTGACCCTGCTCCCGCTGAAACCGTTGCCCAAACCCAGGCCGAAGCCGTTTTTCAGTCTGCTTGACCGCCATCTCAGCCAAAGCATTCGCGATCAGGTGCAGCGTCCCTTCTGGATCGATACGGTCGGAAATTCCCGTAATGTCGAGATCCGCATCCAGTTGGAAGAGAGTGTCATGCGGGTTTTTGCCCGCCGCAGCCACACCTACGCATCCAATTCTCATATTTTCATCGTCTGGATGATCAGCACCTCGCTTGTCCTGATAACGGTTTCTGTTCTTTTCCTGCGCAACCAGATCCGGCCTATTCAGCGGCTTGCCGCAGCAGCCGAAGCGTTCGGGATGGGCCGGTCCGTCGATAACTTCCGCCCGGCCGGAGCCAGCGAAGTCCGGCGGGCTTCCTATGCCTTCCTGGAGATGCGCCAGCGGATCGAACGCCAGATCGAACAGCGGACGGCCATGCTGGCGGGCGTCAGCCACGATCTGCGGACCGTCCTGACACGCTTCCAGCTTCAACTGGCGCTCATCAACCCCGACGGGCCGGAAGCCGACGCCCTGAATAAAGACATAAGCGAGATGAACCGGATGCTTGAAGCCTATCTCGCCTTTGCAAAAGGCGACGAAGACGAAGCGTCGGACGAGGTCGATATCCCGCTTCTGCTTGAGGATCTGGAAGCCGAAGCTGAGATTGCAGGCGACACGGCCAGTTCAACATTCAAGGGCGCACCGATTGCCGTGGTCAAACCGGTCGCTTTCAAACGCTGCCTCACCAATCTGGTGGTGAACGCCTGCCGTTACGGATCCGTTATCGAACTTGACGGCATTCACACGGACGGATGGCTGACAGTGACAGTGCATGACAACGGTCCGGGCATTCCTGAAAAGGAGCAGGATAACGTGTTCCGGCCGTTCTACCGTCTTGATACAGCGCGCAATCAGGACGAAAGCAGCACCGGCCTGGGACTCGCCATCGCGCGCGATATCGCGCGCGGTCACGGCGGCGATATCGTGCTGGGTAAAAGCCCGCTCGGCGGGCTCAAGGCACGCGTTCGAATTCCGGCATAACAGGAACGAGCGGCGACGAAACGCGCTCATCCTCAGTGCATCCGGGCACCATTGGGAACGTTTTGGCTCACCGATGCCAGCACAACATGCCCCTCATCGTCGGCAAAGCCCAGCGTCAGCACCTCGGACATGAACGGACCGATTTGCCTGGGGGGAAAATTAACGACAGCCAGAACCTGACGGCCGACCAGGTCATCAACCGTATAATGATGCGTGATCTGAGCGCTCGATTTTTTTACCCCTATGTCCGGGCCGAAATCGATTTTCAGCTTGTAGGCAGGCTTTCGGGCCTCTGGAAATTCGTCAGCCGACAGAATCGTTCCGACCCGAATATCCACGGCCAAAAACGCATCAAACCCTATGGTTTCAGGACGATCTTCATCCGCCATGTTTTTCCCAACGACCTCAACGACGAACCGACGGCAGCATTGTCAGGCAGCTGCATCGGCCGACGGCGTGTCTTCAGACGACCGCCGTCGTTTTTGCGCCCGCTCAAGAACCGATCCGATTCTCGAAACAAACCTTTCGACCCGATCCAGGCGGCGCAAAGCCCCCTCGCCGCGCCGCAATTCACGATCGAGCGCGGCCATTGTTTTTGCCAGCCCCGCATCCTCATCACCGAGCCAGACCCGCACCACCCGGCCGTAAGCAACCACCAGTCCCTGCAACTTGATGCCGCCTTTCAAACCGCTCGCTTCAATATCAGCCGCCGACAGCATCCAGCGCATCGAATTCAGCATCCTGCTGTTGAGTGCCATTGCAAGGGCCGGATCTTTTGAGGCATCCCGCGCGATCTGCGAAACGCCCGCCTTAAACGGCGCCAGCGCGTCCAGCCGCGCCATCAGGAGATCGAACAATCGATCTTTCGGCGTTTCTTCCGGATCGACATCATCCGCTGCGTCCAGAACGGCCTGGTCGATCATGGCGGTAAAATCTTCGATCAGCGCCAGCCGATCACGATATGTGCCCCGGAGGGTGGAAAGCTTAATCCCGCACCGGTCGGAAAGGGCCCGCAGATCGATATCGGTTGACGTATTCTCCGCAACCATGTCCATGAACACAGCGAGAATTTTCCGACGAGTTTTTTCCGCGACCATAAACTTCACTCCTGAACGGTCCTGTCAAGGCGCAGTCTCAATCTGAACATAAGGAACAGATTTGTAAAATCAATCAGATGCACACTGTGTCGTAAGGATCAGACATCTTATTTGCCAGCGAAAATTCTACTTTCCCGAAGAGACCGCCTCCTTGGAGGCTTCCCGGGGCGACCATACGCCGGCCTATTGAGCCAGTTCGGTCGCACGCCGGGCAGCGGCCAGAACCGCTTCGTCCATGATCTTCTGAAGACCGTTTTCACCCATCAGAACATCCAGTGCCGCCGCTGTCGTCCCGCCCGGACTGGTCACGTTCTTTCGCAGAACATCAACCTGCAGATCGGACTGGTGCATCAGTTCGCCCGCACCGGACACCGTTTGCCGGGCGAGCGCCATGGCAACGTCTTCGGGAAGTCCGGCGCGCCGGCCCGCCTCGGCAAGGCACTCCGTGAGCAAAAAAACATAGGCCGGACCTGATCCGCTGACCGCCGTTACGAGATCAATCTGATCTTCGCCCTTCACCCAGATGACGTTACCGATCGCCGACAAAAGATCGGTGACAGCCTCCATATGCTCTTCCTGAACAGAAGCATTGCCCAGCGCAGCCGTAATGCCCCGCTTTACCTGAGCCGGCGTGTTGGGCATGGCACGCACGATCGGAACGGACCCGAAAGCTGCCTCAAACCGGGCAAGCGGCGTTCCGGCCGCGATGGACAGAACCAGCGTATGCTCATCCGAGACCGCCGCAGCGTCCGCCAAAACGGCTTTGATAATCTGCGGTTTCACCGCGATCAGGACAATCGACGGCGTCGGTGCAAGACGGGAATTCTCGACATGGCGAATGTCATGAGCCTGCAAAAAAGCCGCCATTTCCGGAGCCGGTTCGGGATCGCTCACGACCACGGAACCCGGAGGAAGGCCATGTTCCAACCACCCCCGGAGCATGGCTCCTCCCATTTTTCCCGCTCCGACGAGCAACAGCGGACGGTCTTTGGTGGGTTTCATGCTTCTCCGACGGTCTCAAACAGCGCGGTGCTCATGGCTTCGCCGGCCGATTTTCCGGCCCAGACGACAAATTGAAACGCCTGGTAATACCGCTCGCTCGAATCCAGCGCATTGGACAGCAGTCCCTCGATCTGCTGAGGATTGGCCTCCGCACCGCCGGCGAGCAACAGGGATTGGCGGAAAATCACAACACCTTCGCTCGACCAGATGTCGAAATGCCCCATCCACATCTGCTCGTTGACCAGCGCCAAAAGACGGACAACTTCGGTCTTGCGGGCTTCAACGACCTTCAGGTCGAACGCACAGGCCAGATGAAGCGCCTCAAGTTCCTCCATCCAGGAGAAGGAAATGTGATAGTCGCACCAGTGACCGGCAACGGAAATGGTGATTTCATCCTCGCCGGCCCTCTCGAAGGTCCAGTCGTTGACGGCTGCAATCTGTTCGATTGTGTCGACGGGATTTGTGTGCCGCTCGGCTTCGATTTCAATGAGGCTCATGGTCGATCCTCGCGATCCGCAGGTTGTAATACCAAAGGAACCCAGGAATGATCCATTTCTGAATTCTTTTGGCATAAATGCAAACGACGCGCATTTACGCTTACTCAGTTCATTGGCGGTCTTTCTGGCCCCGATTGCCGACCTGCCGCTCTACTTTCTTTTCATCGGGTATTTCGAACGCCGCCGCCGCTTTTGTTCCACAACCACCACTTAACCGCCGTAAGGGCAATATTGCTGACCGTTTATTAGACCCTGTCGATCAATCATTACAATTAAACGACAATTCCCCGTCGAATCTCGATTTACCCCACTATATAGGCTTTCTCGGCCACAGCGACACCAAATGCTGAGATCGGCTAACCCAAATGTGTGGACAGTTTGATCAAGAACCGGTGAAGGAAGACCCTGCTCTGTCAGGATTTGCCGGTTTTTGTCTGCCTTGCGCGAGGTTTCTTGGCCTCGAGCGCTTCAATACGCTCTTTCAGGCGTTCGTTTTCTTCGCGCGCCAAAACAGCCATTTCCTTCACGGCTTCGAACTCTTCCCGCTGAACCATGTCCATATCGGACATCAGACGCTCCAGTTGCGCGCGCACGGCGGTTTCCGCTTCGCGGCGCATGCCCTGGGCAACGCCCGCAGCGTCAGTCATCAGCTTGGCAAAATCGTCCAAAATGCGATTTGAAGATTGCGTCATCCAGATTACTCCATTGCCGCTAAAGCAATATCTTATCCTTATTAGGTAAGCCCCGATACCGTTTCATGCAACCTATAGACCATCCGGACCGTTATCGGCTGTGCGGCGAAGCGCCTCACGGAACTTGACGCGAAGAGCGAAAGTCAGCAACGTCCCCCCTACAACCTGCCAGCGGAAGCCGTCCATGACTTTTACAGCCATTCCTTTTCCGACAATCGATCCCGTTCTCATCGAACTGGGGCCGTTCGCGATTCGCTGGTATGCGCTGGCTTATATTGTCGGGATCATACTGGCCTGGCGCTACATGCGCGCGCTGGTCGCAACGCCGCCGCTCTGGGGCGGAAGAAAACGACCGACGCCCGCCGACATCGACGACTTCGTCCTCTGGGCGACGCTCGGTATCGTGATCGGCGGACGGCTCGGCTATGTCCTGTTCTACAACCCGTCCTATTTCATGGAAAATCCGCTTGAGATTTTCATGTTGTGGGAAGGCGGCATGTCCTTTCACGGAGGATTTCTGGGCACCGTGCTGGCGATGATCCTGTTCTCACGCTCGCGGGGACTGTCGATATGGACCCTGTTTGATCTGGCCGGCGCAGCTGCTCCAATAGGCCTTTTTTTCGGCCGGATCGCCAATTTCATCAATTCCGAACTCTGGGGGCGGCCAACGGATCTTCCCTGGGGCGTGATTTTCCCAAATGGCGGCCCGGAGCCGCGCCATCCAAGCCAGATCTATGAAGCGATCCTTGAGGGAATCGTGCTGTTTGCGGTGCTTCGACTCTTAACCCACCAAAGGAAAATGTTGTTCAACCGGGGATTTGTTGCCGGAGCGTTTGCGGCCGGCTACGCCGTGACCCGCATAATTTCGGAGTTTTTCCGAAGCCCCGACCCGCAGATCGGGTTTCTCTTCGGCGGAGCCACAATGGGTATGCTGCTCTCTCTGCCAATGCTGATCATCGGCGTCCTTGTTATGATCTGGGCCCACTACCGACGGGAATCCACGTGACCGGCTCCAAACGGCCGCAAGGGACCCTGACGCCGTCCTCGCTCGGTGAGAAGATCCGCCGGCAGATAGCGGCAACCGGTCCCATCAGCGTTGCCGATTATATGAGCCAATGCCTCGCCGACCCCGAGTTCGGCTACTACATGACAAAAGACCCGTTCGGCAAAACCGGCGACTTTATCACCGCACCTGAAATCAGTCAGATGTTCGGTGAGCTGATCGGCGGATGGTGCATCGAAACCTGGAGGCGGCTCTCAAAACCATCGACTTTCAACCTGATCGAGATGGGACCCGGGCGCGGCACCCTGATGAGCGATATTTTGCGAATCGCAGCGCTCGAGCCGGAATTTCTGGCTGCAATGCGGCTCCACCTGGTGGAAACGAGCCCGCATCTTCGCATTCATCAACAGAAAACGCTGAAAGACGCTCCGGCCGATGCTCATTGGCACGACACGCTGGAAACGGTTCCGGACGCACCCACCATTCTGGTTGCCAACGAATTGTTCGACGCCCTGCCGATCAGGCAGTTTGTTTTTCAAAGCGGCAGATGGCGCGAGCGGGTTGTCGGTCTTGATGAGAATGGCGCCCTCGTCTTTGGGCTTGGTGCGGGAACGCTTGACGACAAGGCATTGCCCGGCAGCGTGGCCGGTTTTGGCGAGGGGAGTCTTGTCGAAACGTCCCCGGCGGCCATGGCCCTGGTCGAAACGATCAGTCACAGGCTGCTCAAAGACGGCGGCTCCGCCCTTTTCATTGACTATGGATACACAAAGTTTGCGACCGGAGACACGCTTCAGGCCGTCAGAGCGCACGAACCAACCGGACCGCTGGATGAACCGGGCCACGCGGATTTGACAGCCCATGTCAATTTTGATGCGGTGGCGCGGGCCGCCAAAGGCGCCGGTGCGCTGTGTCACGGTCCGCTGGAACAGGGGGCCTTCCTGCTGAAGCTTGGCCTTTTGCAACGAGCCGGCCAACTGGGGTCAGGCAAGGACCATACAACACAGGAACGCATTCGCGCAGATGTTGAACGTTTGGCGGGACCGGAGCAGATGGGCGCGCTGTTCAAAGTCATCGCTTTGTCCCCTGCCGGCCTGAAACTGCCCGGATTTGAGGATTGAATGGTCAATGATCAGGATCATCTGGAAGGAAACCTGAATGATTGAAGCACCGGCTCTGAGCAGAATTAGCGGGATCAGACACGCCTTCTTCACCCGATCCGGCGGGACATCGGATAGTATCTACCAGTCGCTGAATACCGGCCTTGGTTCCAGGGACAACCGGGACCGTGTCCTGAAAAACCGCGGCAAGGTGTGCGGCGCGCTGGAAATACGGGACGATGCACTCGCGACGCCCCATCAGATTCACTCCGCCAAGGCCGTGACGGTCGAGACGGTCTGGGAACCCGGCAAGGGTCCCAAGGCGGATGCCGTTGTTACAGACCGGCCGGGCATCGCGCTCGGTGTGTCGACGGCCGACTGCGGACCGGTCCTGTTTGCCGACAGGGAGGCAAATGTTATCGGCGCCGCCCATGCCGGCTGGCGCGGGGCCCATGATGGAATCCTGGAAGCCACCATTGACGCCATGGAGGAACTGGGTTCCGAGCGGAGCGCTGTGACCGCCGTTCTGGGACCGACGATTTCCGCGGCAGCGTATGAAGTCGGACCGGAGTTCAAACAGCGGTTTGTGAAGTCCCACTCCGACAATGCCCGATATTTCACGCCCTCATCGAGACCGGACCATGCGATGTTCGACCTTCCGGCATATATTGTCGCCCGGCTGAAGGATATCGGAGTGGGCGTGATCGCGGACCTGGGTCTTTGCACCTATTCCGACGATGCGCGTTTTTTCTCCTATCGGCGATCGACACATCACAAAGAGCCGGACTATGGCCGACTGATGTCCGCGATCGCCCTGACCGAAAGGTGACCGTTGATGGCCCTTCATTTCGAACAGGACGAATATGACGACCGGCTGCGATCTGTTCGCGACCGCATGCAGGATCGGCAACTCGATGCTCTGCTCCTGTTTGCGCAGGAAAGCATGTACTGGCTGACGGGCTATGACACGTTCGGATTTTGCTTTTTCCAGTGCATGATCGTCCTGAGCGACGGCCGGATCGTCCTTTTGACCCGGGCGCCGGACCTCAGACAGGCCCGGCATACGTCGATTGTCGAAGACATCCGTATCTGGGTTGACCACGGGTCGGCCTCGCCCGCCGGCCAGTTAAAAGACGTTTTGTTCGATCTCGATCTCCTCGGGTCACGGCTTGGTGTTGAATTCGACACGCACGGACTGACCGGCAAAGACGGCCGGGCGGTCGACGAGCAATTGCGGCGCTTTGCCGAATATGAAGATGCCTCGGACATTATTCTTGAGCTCAGGGCCGTCAAAAGCGCGGCTGAAATCGCCTATATCCGCAAGGCGGCCGCCCTGGGCGATGCGGCATACAAAGCGGGACTTGGCGAAATCAAACCGGGTGCCGACGAGGGTGTGATCCTGGCGGCAATGCAGGGGACGATTTTCGAGGGCGGCGGCGATTATCCGGGCAATGAGTTCGTTATCGGGTCCGGTCGCGATGCCTTATTGTGCCGTTACAAATCCGGACGGCGGACCCTGTCCGCCGTCGATCAGATCACGCTGGAATTTGCCGGCGTTTACCGGCACTATCATGCTGCCCTCATGCGTACGGTTATTGTCGGGACGCCCACGCCGCGTCATCTGGAGATGCATGAAGCGGCGCAGGAGGCTCTGAAAAGCGTCGAAGAAGCGATGCGGCCCGGCAACACGTTCGGAGATGTGTTTGACGCCCACGCGGCCGTCATGGATGACAGGGGGCTGCTGGCGCATCGGCTGAATGCGTGCGGATATTCGCTTGGGACGCGCTTTACGCCCTCGTGGATGGACTGGCCGATGTTTTATCGCGGCAACGATGCACAGATCGTCCCGGACATGTCGCTTTTTGCCCATATGGTCCTGATGGATTCCGAACAGGACGTCGCCGTCACGCTCGGCAGAACGTATCTCACGACGAATGATGCGCCGGAGCCACTGTCTGAGCTCGATCTCGAACTGCCTGTGGTGAATTGACACCGATATCTGGATTTTGTGTGCCGAAGCACATAGGAATGTTTGATGGCCCACCCCGCAAATCCATGCTGAGAGCGCCCACGATGGTGAATTTACGTCTGCTGTCTGCCCTTTTGGGGATAATCGCTCTTGTCCTTGCCAGCTGCAGCACCGCAGATGAGTCGCCGGGCTTTGTCAGCGTTGATGAGGCCCAGACCTCTTTCGCACCCAGAATTCCCGCTTCACAGGTCACGCTCGCAATAGAACCGTTCAAAAGCATGCCGGGCAACCTTGCCGACGAGCTGACCGAGGGCATTGCCGACGACGCAAAAGCCGCCGATATAACCGTTATCCGTCGCATAGGAGCTCAAACCACGCACAGGCTGCAAGGTCAGCTGACCGCCGTTGGCGGCGATAGCGGGACGGTTGTCGTCTATATTTTCGAAGTTTACGACGCCGACGGCACCCGCGTTTACCGGTTCAACGGACAGGAAGTCGCGGGCGGCGCGACAGGTGACCCATGGGTCGGAGCCGGCGGCGACACGATGGATAAGATCGCCGGAAAGGTGATTCTTGAACTGAAAGCCTGGCTCTCCAGAGCGTGATTCCTGCTCCGTGAATCTTCGTGGAGCCTGTAACCCAGATGCACTGTCGCAGTATATCCGCTGTCTTTCTTCTGTTTCCTTTGCATTTATTGATAATTTTGCGGGGTATTTGTGCGATTCCCCTGTTGTCCGGGGCGGGCTTGATTGCTACAACGCCGCCGCTTGTTAAGAGTCCGTCGCCAACCGGAAGTCAAAAAAGCTCCGGGGGCATCGCCAAGGCAACGCGAACCGTCGGCCGTTAAGACAGACGAGCCGGCAACGGATTCTCAACAGGAGCGCTTTTTAACAGGGGGCGCTCAAAACAGGGCGTCCGGAACAGGGATGGCGGGCTATGAAAATCGTCGCGGGCAACTCGAATCGCGCATTGGCGGAAGAAATTTCCAAATATCTGGAGGCCCCGCTGGCGAGTTGCCAGGTCCGCAGATTTGCGGACGGCGAGATCTTCGTCGAAATTCAGGAAAATGTGCGCGGCGAAGACGTGTTCGCTCTGCAGTCCACCAGTTACCCGGCCAACGATCACCTGATGGAAATGCTGATCATGATCGATGCCCTGCGCAGATCCTCGGCAAGACGCATCACAGCGGTTTTGCCTTATTTCGGATATGCCCGCCAGGACAGGAAACCCGGACCCAGAACCCCGATCTCCGCAAAGCTGGTCGCCAACATGATCACCCATGCCGGGGCTGACCGGGTCCTGACACTGGATCTGCATGCCGGGCAGATACAGGGCTTTTTCGACATCCCCACGGACAATCTTTTTGCCGCACCCGTCATGACCCGCGACATCAAGGAGCGCTACGCCACGGACAATGTCATGGTCGTTTCTCCGGATGTCGGCGGCGTGGTGCGCGCCCGGGCCCTTGCCAAACGGATTGACGCGCCGCTGGCCATTGTCGACAAACGCCGCGAAAATCCCGGTGAATCGGAAGTGATGAATATCATCGGCACCGTCGAGAACCGGGATTGCATACTGGTTGACGATATTGTGGACTCAGGCGGCACCCTGTGCAATGCGGCCGAAGCGCTGCTGAGCGAAGGTGCAACATCGGTCACAGCCTACATTACCCATGGTGTTCTTTCCGGCGGCGCGGTGGCGCGGGTGGCGGCGTCGAAACTCAAGGAACTGGTGATCACAAACTCGATCGAACCCACGGAAGCGGTCAAGACGGCACCCAACATCCGGGTCATTTCCATTGCGCCGCTGATCGGAGAAGCCGTGAGCCGCACCAGCCTTGAGAAATCGGTTTCCAGCCTGTTCAACTGATTGACCTGATCGCATCGCGGGCTATTGCACCTGCGCACCTGTTCCTATATAGCTGCTGTCGCGCGTGTACCCCCCTGGAGGAAGCGTGCGAGAGGGCCGTTTGGACGGCCCTTTTTCTATCAATTGAAATTCAAGGAGACAGCCCATGGCTCAAGCATACGAGCTGCAGGCAACTTCGCGCGATCGTGTGGGAAAGGGGTCCGCACGTGCTCTTCGCCGCGAAGGGAATATACCGGCCGTCATTTACGGCGACGGCAAGCCCCCTGTCGCAATCGCTCTGCCCGTCAAGGAAACCACCCTTCAGTTGAAGTCCGGCGGTTTCATGAACACTGTCGGCACGATCAATGTCGACGGCAAGAAAGTCGATGTGCTGCCGCGCGATTACCAGCTTGATCCGGTGCGTGACTTTCTGATCCATGTCGATTTCCTGCGTGTTTCGGCCAAGTCGCGGATTGCGGTTGAAGTTCCGGTCAACTTCATCAATGAAGACGATTCACCGGGCCTGAAACGCGGCGGTGCGCTAAACGTCGTTCGGCACACGGTTGAACTGGAATGTGCGGCCGACTCCATTCCGGAAAACATCATTGTCGATCTTACGGGAACGGACATCGGTGACTCGATCCATATTTCGGCGGTCACGCTGCCGGAAGACGTTACGCCGACCATTACCGACCGCGACTTTACGATTGTCACAATTGCCGGTGCCGGCGGCGGCATGGAAGATGAGACCGACGAGGTTGAGGGCGACGTAGAGGCTGAAGCAGAAGGTGAAGTTGAGGCTGAAGCTGAGGAGACTGAAGAGTAATCGACTCGTCAGTTGGGAGATGACCCATGCGTGTCATTGTCGGACTCGGCAATCCCGGCTCCAAATACGCATTTAATCGCCACAATATCGGGTTTCTGGCGGTGGATGAAATCCACCGCCGGAATTCCAGCTTCGGTCCCTGGCGCAACCGGTTTCAGGCGGAGACCAGCGAAGGAACGCTGGCCGGCGAAAAGATTCTGCTCGTCAAACCGACAACGTATATGAACGAATCCGGCCGCTCGGTCGGCGAAATTCTCAGATTTTTCAAACTGTCCCCCGACGATATCCTCGTAATCTACGATGAGATCGATCTGCCGCCCGCCAAATTCCGGATGAAATCCGGCGGCGGACATGGCGGGCACAATGGCCTCAGATCCCTGTCGGCCCATATCGGGGACGCGTATCACAGACTGCGGCTGGGTGTCGGGCATCCGGGGCGAAAAGACCTGGTTTCCGGTTATGTGCTGCATGACTTCGCCAAAGCGGACCGTGTTTGGCTTGATCCGCTGCTTGAAGAGATCGGCCGGCAGGCGGGCATGTTGGCAACGGGACAGTATTCGCAGTTTGCCAATAAAATGCACCTGACACTGTCTCCGGAGAAGGACCGCAACCGCCCGGCAAAAAAATCTGAGCGGAACACACCGGCAGGCAGTGCGCCTGCGCACACAAAACCGGGCGGACCAACCACCGACGGCAAAGAAAAGAAATCCGCCAAAGGGCCGCTCGCCGCAGGGCTGGAGCGGCTTCTGGGCTGGAAGAAGGACGAAACATAGATGGGTTTCAAATGCGGGATTGTCGGACTGCCCAATGTCGGCAAATCGACTTTGTTCAACGCGCTGACAAAAACGGCAGCCGCGCAAGCGGCGAACTATCCGTTCTGCACCATTGAGCCCAATACCGGCGATGTCGGCGTTCCCGATCCGCGGCTCAAAAAAATATCGGGCATTGCCAAGTCGGCGAACGTCATTCCGACGCGCCTGACATTTGTCGACATTGCCGGACTTGTCCGGGGCGCCTCCAAGGGGGAAGGCCTGGGCAATCAGTTTCTCGCCAATATCCGCGAAGTCGACGCTATCGCCCATGTGCTGCGCTGCTTCGAGGACGGGGACATCACCCATGTCGAAGGACGGGTCGATCCCCTGGCCGATGCGGAGACCGTTGAAACGGAACTGATGCTGGCGGATCTGGAGAGTCTCGAAAAAAGGGTGATCCGGCTCCGCAAGCAGGCACAGACCGGCGACAAGGACGCAAAGCTCATTGTCCCGGTTATGGAAAGTGTCCTTGCCTTGTTGAAGGACGGCAAACCGGCGCGCGCGCTTGAGGCCTCCCCGGAGGAACGCGCGATTCTGGACTCGCTTAATCTGCTGACATCCAAACCTGTTCTTTATGTCTGTAATGTCGATGAGGACTCCGCCGCCGAGGGCAATGCGTATTCCGCCCGTGTGATGGAGCATGCCAAGGCGGAAGGGTCCGGCGCAGTGGTGATATCCGCAGCGATCGAAGCGGAGATTTCCCAGTTGGAAGGGGAAGATCAGGCGGAGTTTCTGGAAACGCTCGGACTGGAAGAACCGGGTCTCGACCGCCTGATCCGCGCAGGATACGAACTCCTGGATCTGATCACGTATTTCACCGCCGGTCCGAAAGAAACCCGCGCCTGGACCGTCACCAAGGGGACCAAGGCGCCGGGCGCAGCGGGCGTTATCCATACGGACTTTGAGCGTGGCTTCATCCGCGCCCAGACCATCGCCTATGACGACTTTGTCCAACTGGGCGGCGAAAATGCGGCCAAGGAAGCCGGCAAAGCGCGCGATGAAGGCAAGGACTATGTGGTCAGCGACGGCGATGTGATGCTGTTCAAATTCAATACTTAGAGGGTATCTTGTTGCGATGGGGCTCCTTCCCCCATGTCAGCAACCAATGGACGGCTCGACAATGAATGGCGTCTCCGCTAAGGCGTTCTCTCCCTGATGAACCACTGGTGGCCACATGAGCGACAAGACGGCGGAGGTTTCGCAACACCGGACGTTTGAGGATTTCAAAGCGGGTCAGGTTTTTGACCTGGGCGAAAGGCTGGTCGCCAAAGACGACATAATCGCCTTCGCCGCTTTGTATGACCCGCAACCGTTTCATCTTGACGAAGAAGCCGGACGGCAATCCATCCTCGGCGGACTGTCAGCCTCCGGCTGGCATACATGTTCGCTGATGATGCGGATGTTCTATGACGGGGTCGTGAAGCATTCCAGCAGTATGGGAGCCCCCGGCGTCGACCGTGTTTCCTGGCTGCAGCCGGTGAAGGCGGGGGATACGATCAGGGGGTCGATTGAAGTCCTCAATACCCGGCCTTCCAAATCACGCCCTCAGATGGGTTTTGTGCATTTTTCGATGAAAGCGGAAAATCAGTCGGGCGTGCCGGTCTATGAACAGAGCTTCTCGGTTATGTTCGGCAAGCGGGAGGCCGGCTGATGCGCTTCTTTGAGGACATTGACGTCGGCCACTCCGAAGACCTTGGCGAACATGTTTTTACAAAGGAAGAGATCATTTCCTTTGCCCGGCAGTTCGACCCGCAGCCCTTTCACCGCGATGAAGAGATGGCCAGGCGCAGTATCTTCGGAGCCCTGTGCGCCTCAGGGTGGCACACCGCATCCGTCTGGATGCGAAAAATGGTCGATTACCGGCGCGCTGACATGGAGCGCTGTGCGAAAGAAGGCATTCCTTTCGCGCAGCTCGGGCCATCGCCGGGATTTGAGAATCTCAAATGGACCAAGCCGGTTTTTGTCGGCGACCGGATCTCTTTCAGGTCGAAAGTCACCGACAAGAAGGCGCTTGCCTCGCGCCCGGAATGGGGCCTGCTTTTTCTTTTGAATGACGGGAGGAATCAGGACGGCGAGACCGTCTTTTCGTTTGAAGGCCGTGTCTTTGTCGAGCGGCGCCATCGGAAATAGCAAAAGCCGGATCCCAACTACCGTTCAATCAATTCGGAGTTTTCTGCCTGGCGTGCCTGCCAGCCGCGCCGTTCAAGTTCCGGTGCATCGCTGTGGTCTTTCGGCCAACCGACGCACAGGTAGGCAATCAGCGCCCAATCGGCCGGGATATCAAGGTCCCGGCACAGACGGTCCGGATCCAGAATGGATACCCAGCCGACACCGAGCCCTTCGATGCGGGCCGCCAGCCACAGCGTGTGGACGGCCATGGCGACCGAGTAGTCGAGCATCTGGGGCATCGTCCTGCTGCCAAGGCCGGCCCCCTGCCCCGTCTGCCGGTCGCAGAACACCGCCAGATGAACGGGAGCCTCCCTGAGACCTTCCAGTTTGAGCGAGGCATATAAACGCGCCTTTTCGCCCCTGTATCCTTCTGCCGCTTGCTTGTTGCAGGATTGAAAATTATCGATGACAGCGGCGCGCGCCACTGCGCTGCGTACGCGAACAAAGCGCCAGGGCTGGCTGTTCCCGACCGAAGGTGCCAGATTTGTCAGCCTCACCAGCCGTTCCACAAGCGCCTGATCCACCGGGTCGGCCCGGAAATGCCTGACATCGCGCCGCCAGGCCAGAAGGTCTAAAAAGTCCCGGCTGAAACTCTCCGCAACCGCCAACGGATCATTCTGACTGCTCACCGGCCTACCCATAGCAGAAACAAGATAACAACAGCGCCAAACCGGCCCGCTGAAACAGGCCTCACTCGCCCTCGAACGACACCAGCGTGTTCACCGGCACACCCAGGTCCTGGATTTTCCGCGCGCCGCCAAGGTCCGGAAGATCAACAATGAAGCAAGCGGCCAAGACATCGGCATCCATCTGCTGCAGCAGCTTGATGGCGGCCTCCGCTGTTCCCCCTGTTGCAATCAGGTCGTCGACAACAATCACCTTTTCGCCCGGCTGCACCGCGTCCTTGTGCATTTCCATTTCGTCAATGCCATATTCCAGAGAATAGGCGATGCGCACGGTTTCGTAGGGCAGTTTGCCTTTCTTGCGGATCGGAACAAAGCCCGAAGAGACCTGATGGGCGACGGCTCCGCCGAGAATAAATCCACGCGCTTCGATGCCGGCCACCTTATCGATTTTGGAGCCGGCCCAGGGCTGTACCAAAGCATCAACCGCCTGCCGGAATGCCTTGGCATTGCCGAGCAGCGTGGTGATGTCCCGGAACATAATGCCCGTGGCCGGGTAGTCCGGAATCGTGCGAATAGACGCCTCAAGCTGCGCAGTGATGGACTGTAGTTCCGTCATGGTCTCTGTTGCCCCAATCCTGAAAGATTTCCTTTGTTACCGGCCCAGAACACGTCCGGCTACCGCGTCCAGTTTTTGCATCAGGTCCGGATCGCGTTTTTCCGGCGCTGTAAGGATCGCATAGTCCAGCGCGGAGTCCGACCCCGCCGGACAGGGCTCCGTCTCGGCCGGCAGATCGTGCGCGACCCGGGCAACGAGCCGTTGCGCATTTTCCGCATTGTCCTTCAGAACCCGCAAAATGGATGAAATATCGACTTCACCATGGTCGGGATGCCAGCTGTCGTAGTCCGTCACCATCGCCACGGTCGCGTAGCAGATCTCCGCTTCCCGGGCCAGTTTCGCCTCCGGCATGTTGGTCATGCCGATGACATCGCATCCCCAGATCCGATAGAGCTCGGATTCGGCCAGGGAGGAGAATTGGGGACCTTCCATCGCCAGATATGTTCCGCCTTTGTGATAGAGGATCTCCTCCGCTTTCGCGGCGGCCTCAACCATATCAACGACTCTGGGACTTACGGGCGTTGCCATAGAAACATGGGCGACACATCCCTTGCCGAAAAAGCTTTTCGGCCGCGCAAATGTGCGGTCGATAAACTGATCAACCAGCACGAATGTGCCGGGCGCATAGGCTTCCTGCAGCGACCCGCAAGCCGACACGGATATCAGGTCGGTCACACCGCACCGCTTCATCACATCGATATTGGCCCGGTAGTTGATGTCCGATGGAGAATAGATATGGCCGCGGCCGTGGCGGGGAAGGAAAACGACTTTACGGCCGTTAATGGCGCCCGTCCGCACCTGGTCGGAAGGCAGGCCCCAAGGGCTTTCGACCGTTCGCCATTCCGCGTCGTTCAGACCGGGCAGTTCGTAAATTCCCGAACCGCCAATGACACCCAATACAGCCTCTGCCATGTCCACACCCCGGTAATATCTTTCAGACGGCGAGATTGCCTGTCCGGTGTCCGATGTCAATCGATCCGGACATTAGGCTCAGGACTCATTAATTTCATCCATTGTGCGAGAGCAGATTTTGTTTTTGACAAGGCGGAAAGGCGCAGGAAACCATCGGGTTTTCAAGTCTTTCCAACGCAGTCAGGAACACAATATGCCTCACCCTTCGGGTTTTGAAAGAAGGGCCCGCCTGAAGGGAACCAAGGCTCGCAAACGTATCCAACCTTCGCTTCTCCCTGGTTCTCTCCATTCGAATACTTCTTTCAAAACAGAATTGCATGAAATTAATGGGTCCTGAGCCTAATCTTTGCAAATAAAAACCGCCATACCGGGACCGGTACGGCGGTTGATATTCATATTCCCGGCGCGGTGCCGTCAATCAGTGCGCAACGTTGCGCCAGATCTTCTTCTTGGTGAAATAAAGCAGCGACGCAAAAATGATGAGGAAGATCATCACCCGAAGGCCGATTTTCTTCCGCTCTTCCATCTTCGGTTCCGCGGTCCACATCAGGAATGCGGAGACGTCCCGGGCGTACTGCTCGGTCGTCATCGGCGTTCCATCGGTGTATTCCACCATTTCATCGAACAGAGGCGGCGCCATGGCCAACGTCTGACCGGATAGGAAACTATTGTTGTAATACTGGCCTTCCGGCACTTCCACTCCCTCAGGCGCATCCTCGTAACCGACAAGCAGTGCAAAGAGATAATCGGCGCCATATTCCTGGTATTGCGTGAAGGCATCGAAGACAAACCATGGAAAGCCGCGATGGGCTGCCCGGGCTTTTGCCATCAGTGACAGATCCGGTGGATAGGCACCGTTGTTCGAGGCACGGGCTGCCTCTTCATTCGGGAACGGGCTCGGGAAATAGTCTGTCAACTTGCCGGGGCGTTCAAACATATCGCCGGCATCATCGGGACCGTCTTCGATTTCATATTCTGCCGCAATCACCTTGGCCTGGTCTTCCGTGAAGCCCGGACCGCCCAGATCAGCAAGATTGCGGAAAGCGACGAAGCTCAGGCCGTGGCAGCTTGCGCAGACTTCCTGATAGACTTTCAGCCCCCGCTGAAGCTGCGCCTTGTCGAACGTGCCGAAAGGGCCCCCGAAGGACCATTGCTGTTTCTCGATATGCGGCGCCTCTCCACCGGCGGCAAGGGCCGGAGCGGCGATGCCGATCGCAGCGGCAGCAAGTGCCGAACGGACGGCCGTAGCGATGATCATCTTCATCTTCAAAGTTCCTCTGATCACGTCCGTTATGCTTTCGTTTCCGGTGCGGCGGTTGCGCCGACAGCTCCGCCTGAGCCACCCTTGGCCAGCACCGCCTCGGATATGGAGGTCGGCAGCGGCTTCGGTCTTTCGAACATGCCAAGCGCCGGCAGGATGATCAGGAAATGCGCGAAATAGTAGATCGTGCAGATCCGGGCCAGGATCACGTAAACACCTTCCGCAGGCATTGCGCCCAGATAGCCGAGCGCCACGCAGTTGGCGGCGAAAATCCAGAAGAACTGCTTGAAGAGCGGCCGGAAGGTTCCGGACCTGACCCGCGATGTGTCCAGCCACGGCAGAACAAACAGGACAGCGATCGCGCCGAACATGGCCAGAACACCACCAAGCTTGTCCGGTACGGCGCGCAGGATGGCGTAGAACGGCAGGAAATACCATTCAGGCACAATATGAGCGGGCGTAACCAGCGGATTGGCTTCGATATAGTTGTCCGGATGGCCCATGTAATTGGGGACATAGAACACGAACCAGGCGAAGACGATGCAGAACACGATGATCGCGAACAGGTCTTTCATCGTGTAATAGGGGTGAAACGGGACGGTGTCCTTATCGTTCTTGGGATTGATCCCGGTCGGGTTGTTGTTGCCGGTGGTGTGAAACGCCCAAACATGCAACAGCACGACGCCGAAGATCATGAACGGCAACAGATAATGCAATGAGAAGAACCGGTTCAACGTCGCATTATCGACCGCAAAGCCGCCCCAGAGCCAGGTGACGATCGATTCACCGACCAGGGGAAGCGCCGAGAACAGGTTGGTGATCACCGTGGCGCCCCAGAAGGACATCTGCCCCCAGGGAAGAACGTACCCCATGAAGGCGGTGGCCATCATCAACAGGAAGATGATCACGCCCAGGATCCAGGAGATTTCCCGCGGCGCCTTGTAGGAGCCGTAATAGAGACCTCTGAAAATGTGAATATAAACGGCGACAAAGAACATCGATGCGCCGTTTGAATGCAGGTACCGCAGCAGCCAGCCGAAATTCACATCGCGCATAATCTCTTCGACTTCACGGAATGCGATTTCGGTATTGGGCGCATAATGCATCACCAGCACGATGCCGGTGATGATCTGAACGATCAGCATGAAAAACAGGATGCCGCCGAAGGTCCACCAGTAATTCAGGTTCTTCGGGGTGGGAAAATCCACAAAACTGCCGCGCACAAGCGAGATCACCGGCAAGCGGGACTCCAGCCATCGCGCCGGGGCAGACTGCGGAACGTATTTGTTATGTCCAGCCATGAAAAATCCTCCGCGCCTTGCGCCTAGCCGATTTTGATCGTCGAGTCACTGACGAACTCGAAGGGGGGAATCAAAAGGTTTTCCGGCGCGGGGCCTGTGCGAATTCGGCCTGCAGTATCGTAATGGGATCCGTGGCACGGGCAGAACCAGCCGCCGAAATCCCCCTGCTCGCCGATCGGCACACAGCCAAGGTGGGTACAGATACCGACCATCACCAGCCATGGTTCCCTGCCCTCGGCGGCGCGGTTTTTGTCGTCTGCGGGCGCATCGGCCGCCAGGTTGGCGTTGCGGGCGAGCGGATCGGGCAGGTCCGAAACCGGGATACTCTCCGCTTCTTCGATCTCCGTTGGAGTCCGATAGCGGATAAAGACCGGTTTCCCGCGCCACTTAACCGTTATGGATTGCCCTTCTTCGATTGCAGATACGTCCACTTCAATCGAAGCCAGCGCCAATGCCGACGCATCCGGATTCATCTGATCGATGAAAGGCCAAGCGACTGCTCCCGCACCAACAACGCCCATGGCGCCAGTTGCCAGATACAGGAAATCGCGGCGTGTCGGTTCAGCCGTTTCCGTCATTGCCAAAGTCACGTCCTTTTGAAATCCGGCGCCACCATCCCGATCACCCAGGACAGCCGGCAATGACAGCCGTGAACCCGGATAAACAGGCATGACACCAGCGGTAATGCGCGAGCTCCCCCGCGCGCACAAGCGTCGTGTCTTTTTGCATCGTTCCAGCCTCTTGTCCAGACGGTGCATAGGCAAATGACGGTTTGTCGCAACGGGAGCGTCTTAGAATCGCCCTAATGTCCACATTTTAGAGCGCATTTTCCGGCGGCATCAGCGCCACACCCTTCAAAAAAGTTCCGTTGACCGCGTCCGCCGGTCCGATCAAACAGCCTGAGTCGGAACCAGAAAACCGCCGGACTGCCGCCGCCAGAGCCGCGCGTAGGCCCCTTCCCGATCGATCAGTTCCCGGTGCGTTCCCGTTTCGACGATGCGCCCCTGTTCCATGACAACGAGCCGGTCCATGGCTGCGATGGTCGACAGACGATGCGCGATCGCGATGACGGTTTTTCCGGTCATCAGATTGTTAAGCTGTTCCTGAATGGCGGCCTCAATTTCGGAATCGAGCGAAGAGGTCGCTTCATCCAGCGCCAGAATAGGCGCATTCTTCAAAAGAACGCGGGCGATCGCGATCCGCTGCCTCTGTCCGCCTGAAAGCTTCACCCCGCGTTCGCCGGCATGCGCATCGTAACCGGACCGGTTTTTCCGGTCCTGCAGGTCGACGATAAAATCATCGGCATGGGCCCGGCGCGCCGCCTCCTGCACGTCGGCAAAGGCACTGCCGGCCCGCCCGTAGGCAATGTTGTCGCGGATGGAGCGGTGCATCAGCGACGTGTCCTGGGAGACAACGCCGACGGCCTGCCGCAGACTGTTCTGCCGGACCGCCGCGATATCCTGTCCGTCGATGCGTATGCACCCCTGGTCAAGATCGTAAAAGCGCAGCAGGAGATGAATGAGAGTCGACTTTCCCGCGCCGGAGTGGCCGACAAGCCCTACTTTCTCCCCCGGCTGAATTGTCAGGGACAGATTGTCAATGACGGCATCGCCCGGTCCATAGCGGAACCCGACCTTGTCAAAAACAACCAGGCCTTTTGTGACCGTCAGCCCGCCCGCGCCGGGCCGGTCGCGGACCAGGATGGGTTTGGCAATTGTTTCCATGCCGTCCTGAACCGTTCCCAGATTCCGGAAAAGGCCGTTCAACTGCCCCATCATCCGGTTCAGCAGCAGATTGAGCCGCAGGGTCAGGCCAAGGACAACGGCGACTTCCCCGCTTGTCACCTCGGCCCGGGCCCAGAGGAAAATCGACAGCGCGCCGATCCCGGCGATCATGCCGCTTCCAAGAACGGCAAGCAGGCTGCGCATGATCGTCAGCATACGGGTGAAACGCCTCAGGCTCCTCAGGAAGACTTCGAAGCTCTGCCGGGTTCCATCCAGCTCCTGTTCGCGGCTGCCGAACAGTTTAACGGTTTGAATGTTGGAATAGGTATCGACCAGACGCCCGTTGACCGCCGAGCCGGTATCAGCCGTGATCCTGGCTCTCGCCCGGATAACAGGGATGATTTTGACGGCCAGGCCCGCATAGACCACAAGCCACAGCAGCACAATCAGCACGAACCGGACATCAAGTTCGGCCAGCAAGAACAGCGTTGTCAGTGCGAAAACGATAATGAACCACACGATCTGCAAGAGCGAGATCATGAAGTCGCCCGCGGCCTGTCCGGTCTGCCAGATTTTCGCCGCGATCCGGCCGGCGAAGTCATCCTGAAAGTATGACAGGCTCTGATTCAAAACGCGCTGGTTCGTCTGCCAGCGGACCTTGTTGAAGAAACCGGGAACAACGGTCTGCTCTTCAAGCAGCACCGTCAGAACGATGATGATCGGCCGGATGATCAGGACGGTCACGACCATTCCGGCCAAGATCCAGTAATTGTCAGCAAGCAACGTTGCCGGATCGCCCTGATCGAGCATATCCACGATGACGCCGACAAAGCTGAAGATCGCCGCCTCAAGAACAGCGGTTATGCCGCCAAGCACGAGCATCAGAATGAAAACGCCCCTGGCCTGACGAATGAAGTGCCACAAGAATCCGGTTGTGGTTCCGGGAATGTCAGCCGCAGGGGGCGTGTCGAGCGGGTCCAGCCAGTTTTCAAATAATCGGAACAGCCGCTCCACGCCTGTTATGCTCCCTTAAACATTGACGGGCAGACAGCTCTGTTTTGCGTCAAGCGGCCTGTTATGGCGGATCTTAGCGCCCTACTCGGCGGCTTCAGGTTCGGTTCCGTCAAGAGGCGCAAGAAATCCGCCGGACTGCCGTTCCCATAGTTGCGCATAAACGCCTCCGGTCTTGATCAACGCGTCGTGGGAGCCTTCTTCGACGATGCGCCCCCTGTCCATGACGATCAGCCGATTCATCGCCGCAATCGTCGACAGACGGTGGGCAATGGCGATCACCGTTTTGCCCTGCATCAGATTATAGAGCTGTTCCTGAATAGCCGCCTCGACTTCGGAGTCAAGCGCAGAGGTGGCTTCGTCAAGCACCAGGATCGGCGCATTTTTTAAAAGCACGCGCGCGATCGCTATCCGCTGCCGCTGTCCGCCGGACAGTTTGACGCCGCGCTCGCCGACATGGGCTTCATACCCCCGACGGTCCCGGCTGTCGGACAGGCCTTCGATGAACCGATGCGCGTGGGCCTTCCGGGCAGCCTGAAAGACGGACTCCTCATCAGCCGACATGGCCCCGTAAGCAATATTGTCCCGTATGGAGCGATGCAGCAGCGAGGTATCCTGCGAAACCACGCCGATGGCCTTTCTCAGGCTGTCTTGCGTCACCTCACTGACATTCTGGCCATCGATCAGGATTTCGCCGGAGCTCACATCGTGAAACCGGAGCAGAAGATTGACCAGCGTCGATTTTCCTGCGCCGGAACGGCCGACCAGACCGACCTTTTCGCCCGGTGCCACTCGCAGGCTGAGATCTTCAATAACGCGGCCTTCCCGCTCATAGTTGAAGAACACGCGTTTGAATTCGATCTTGCCTTCCTGAACAGCAAGTGCGGGCGCGCCATGTCTGTCCACAACGCTTTTCTCCACCGAGATGGTATCGACCGCGTTCTGGGCAGTTCCGATATTTTCAAACAACGCCGTGATGGTTCTGAGCACCCAGCCGGAACTCTGATTGAGCCGTATCGCGAGCCCGCAGGCTATCGCGAGAGCTCCAAGCGACACAGCTCCCTGGCTCCACAGCCAGATTGACAGGCCTGCAACGGAGAAAATCAGGGCGGAGTTCATCAGGGTGAGCACAAGCGAGACGTCAATGATCGCGCGCATCAATCCCTGAAATGCATAAAGATGCTTCCTGAAGCCGGACAGGACAAAGGCATCTTCCTGATCAGGATCGGAAAAGAGTTTGACCGTCTGGATGTTGGTATAGCTGTCGACAATGCGTCCGCTGAGCCCGGACACCGTCTCGGAGACATCGACCGACTTCACGCGTATCCGCGGAACGAAATAGATGATCGTTACAATATAGGCCACCGTCCACACGATCAGAGGCACCAGGAGAACCCAGTTGATGTCAATCAGCAGCGCAAAAGTCCCCAACAGGAATATGATCAGGAACCAGGAACCGTCCACCGCGTTGGCAATGCACTCGCGCACGGCGGGGCCGGACTGCAACACTTTTTGCGCAACACGTCCGGCAAAATCGTTCTGAAAAAACGTAATGCTCTGGCGCAGCACATAACGATAGCTTTGCCAGCGCACCAGATTTGACAGCCCCGGAGCAATCGTCAGGTTGATGAGTCCGCGCGTTGTGAGAAACACGACCGGTCGACAGACCAGAACGATGAAGGCCATGCCCGCCAGCATCCAGGCATTGTCGCTGACAAAAGTCGCAGGATCGGCTCCTTCAAGGCGATCAACCAGCATGCCGATAAAGACGTACAGCAGCAGGTCGCCAATGGCGAACAGCCCGGAGGACACAAACAAGGCCGCCAGCAGCCGGCGCATCGGATAAAGAAACATCCGAAAGAAGCCGACCAGATCCGAGGGCGGACGGACGACTTCGTTTTCCGGAAAGGGCGCGATCAGGCGTTCAAATGCCTGATAGATCGGGTCAAGTATTGCTCTCATGAGCTCTCAGCAGATTGGGACCAGGACTCCGTCTTATTATTACTGGGCCGCTTCAGTGTCACTTTCCAGAGGAGGCGGTTCAATAAACCCTCCGGACTGCCGCGCCCAAAGGCCTGCATATACGCCATTCTGTTTCAGCAGGTCCTCGTGGCTGCCCTCTTCGACGATACGGCCGCTTTCCATGATGACGAGCCGATCCATAGCCGCAATTGTCGACAGCCTGTGGGCGATGGCAATGACGGTTTTTCCGGCCATCAGATTGTTGAGCTGCTCCTGAATGGCCGCCTCGACCTCTGAATCAAGCGCCGATGTCGCCTCGTCGAGGATCAGAATAGGCGCGTTTTTCAAAAGAACCCGTGCAATGGCAATCCTCTGGCGCTGACCGCCAGACAGTTTCACACCCCGTTCGCCGACATGGGCATCAAATCCGGTATGGCCGTTCTGGTCCTGCAGGCCCTTGATAAACTCGAAGGCCTGCGCCCGTTCGGCCGCGGCAATGATCGACGCCATGTCCGCATCCGGCTTTCCGTATGCGATGTTCTCCATGACGCTGCGATGCAAAAGCGACGTATCCTGGGTGACAACGCTGATATTCTCCCGAAGGCTGTCCTGACGCACCTTCGCAATATCCTGCCCGTCGATCCGGATGCGTCCGCCTTCAAGATCGTAAAAGCGCAACAGCAGATTGACGAGCGTCGACTTGCCCGCCCCGGAGCGCCCGACCAGACCGATTTTTTCGCCCGGCGCGATCTGAAGATTGAGATTGTCGATCACACCGCCACTCTTGCCATAGTGGAATTTGATATTGTCGAATTCGACCGCGCCCGTCCTGACGGCGAGCGGCCCGGCGTCTTGCGCATCGAGCACCTTGCGGGGTTGGGAGATGGTCGAAATGCCGTCGGCAACGGTCCCGATGCTTTCAAACAGCGTTCCCAGCTCCCACATGATCCATTGCGACATGCCCTGAAGGCGAATGACCAGGCCGACCACCAGCGCGATGTCGCCGGTCGTCACTTTGGAAACCTGCCAAAGCCAGATCGACAGTGCCCCGACCGAAAACAGAAGCGCGGTATTGATCGCCATCAGCGTCATATTCACCACCGTGACGAGCCGCATCTGACTGAAAACCGTCTTCAAGAAGCCGAACATGGACCCGCGCGCATGGGTCTCCTCGCGTTCGGCGTGAGAAAACAGTTTCACCGTCGAAATGTTGGTATAGGCGTCCACGATGTGACCGGTCATGGTCGAGCGGGCATGGGCCTGCCGCTGGGAAATTGCCTGGAGCTTCGGGACGAACACGACCATGGTGACGATGTAAAGCACCAGCCAGATCAGAAGCGGCAGGGCAAGCCGCCAGTCCGCTTCGGCCACGACCACGACAGCGCTTGCAAAATAGACCACGATATAGACCAGCAATTCGCTGGCCTTGGTCGCGACTTCCCGCACCGCCAATGCCGTCTGCATCAGTTTGGTCGCGACGCGGCCGGCAAAGTCATTCTGATAAAACTCGTAGGACTGGCGCAGAAGATAGCGGTGCAGGCGCCAGCGGATCGCCATGGGGAAGTTGCCCATCACGCTTTGATGGAAAAACAACTCCCAAAGACAGTGCAGAACCGGAAGAATGATGACGATGACGGCTGCAATCCAGATCAGTCGGCCGATATTGTCGTCAAAAAACGTCTCCTTGGATTCGCTTGCGAGCCAATTGACCAGATCGCCCAGGAACGAAAAGATCATGACTTCGAAGACCGCGACAAGCGCAGCCAGTGTGGCAACCGCCGCAAACACCTTCCAGTACGGCCGGACGAAATACCAGCAGAACGAAAGCACGCTGCCGGGCGGCTGCGACAGATCCTTGTTTGCGAACGGATCAATCATCCGTTCAAACCAGGAAAACATTCCGTTTCTCCTCAAACAGTCTCCTTGGAGACGGTTTCCTGCCGGCCTTTTTTGCCGGATCTTTGATCGTTCGGACCGGGTGACGTCGGGACGTCACCCGGCATTCAGGCTGCTGCCGCGGGATCCAAAAAACCGCCGGACTGTCTGTTCCACAGCTGGGCATAAACCCCGCCCTTTTCCAGAAGCATCTTGTGAGAGCCCTCCTCGATGATGCGGCCCTGATCCATAACGATCAGCCGGTCCATTGCAGCGATGGTCGACAGGCGATGCGCGATGGCGATCACCGTCTTGCCCTTCATCAGGTCGAACAGGCTCTCCTGAATGGCGGCCTCAACTTCGGAGTCGAGCGCCGAGGTCGCCTCATCCAGAACCAGAATCGGCGCATCCTTGAGAAGGACCCGGGCGATCGCTATCCGCTGGCGCTGGCCGCCGGACAGTTTGACACCGCGCTCACCGACATGCGCATCAAGTCCGCGCCGTCCCCGAAGGTCCTCAAGCCCGGGAATGAAGGCCATCGCATGCGCCTTTTCGGCCGCCAGAATCGCCTCTTCCCGGCTTGCCCCGGACCGGCCGTAGACGATGTTTTCAAGCACGGACCGGTGAAGCAGCGAGGTATCCTGCGTCACCATGCCGATCTGTGCCCGCAGGCTGTCCTGGGTGACCGAACCGATGTCCTGACCATCGATCAGGATGCGCCCTCCCTCCAGATCGTAGAAGCGCAGCAGGAGGTTGACCAGCGTGGACTTACCTGCCCCCGACCGCCCGACCAGGCCGACTTTTTCGCCGGGCTCGATCTTCAGCGACAGGTCTTCGATGACACCTTTGTCCTGTCCGTAATGGAACCGAATACCGTCAAAGACAATCTCACCTCGCGCCACCTCAAGCGGTGCGGCATCTGTCCGATCCACCAGCGTGTGCGGCTGGGAAATCGTATCCATGCCCTCCTGAACGGTTCCGACATTTTCGAAGATGTCGGTTGTGATCCACATGATCCAGGCGGACATGTTGACGATGCGCACCGACAGTGTGATTGCCAGCGCCAGCGATCCGACGGTGACGAGGCCGTTCTGCCACAAACCGATCCCCAGCGCACTGAGTGAGGCGATGAACACGCCGTTGACGATCCACAACAGGATGATCATCACCGACAGCGGCCGAAGGATGTCGTAGAACTTCCGCGTATGATCCTCCAGGGATTCACGCGAATAGGCTTCCTCTCTCCGCCCTGCGGCAAACAGCTTGACGGTCAGGATGTTGGTATAGCTGTCGACGATCCGGCCGGTCAGGCTCGAGCGTGCTTCGGACATGATCGCCGAGCGCTCTTTGATCTGCGGGACAAAGTAGCTCAGGAGCGCCACATAAATGATGATCCATCCCAAAAGCGGCAGGATCAGCCAGGCATCGACGCCCAAAAACAGATATATGGCCGCTGAAACATAGATCAGAACGAACCAGATCGCGTCGATCAGCGAGACGACCGAACTGCGCAAAGCAGGCCCCGTCTGGATGATCTTGTTTGCAATCCGGCCGGCAAAATCGTTGTTGAAGTAGGACAACGACTGTCCCAGGACATGTTTGTGCGTCTGCCAGCGGATGAGGTTTGTCATGGCAGGCTCGACAATCTGAAACTTGATCATCGTGTGACCCGCACCGAACAGCGGACGCAGCAGCACAACGACCACCAGCATCCAGATCAGTTCACCGCCGTGATCCGTAAGCAACTGATCGGGACCGGTATTGTTCAGGTGGTCGATGATCCGGCCAAGGTAGTCAAAGATTGCCACCTCAATAATGGACACGACAAATCCGAAAGCCATAAGCCACGCCAAAGGCTTCCAGATCTGGCGGACAAAATGCCAGTAAAACGCGCTCAGATCGGACGGTGGCGGCGTCCCGTCATGGTTCTTGAAAGGCGAAACAATGTTTTCAAGATAAGAGAAGACCGCATTCATCGGTCCGGTGCTCCGTTATTGGTTCGAGATTTACGAAAAAAATCGTACCGGCACGGAGACGTTCTTTACGGATTCGGGTCGCGAGCGGTACGGATGAGACGTTGATACCGACACGGGAACCGAACTTGGTCTGCGTGTCGGTCTATTTGAGACCGAAACTCTGCATAGTGACCTCTCGCATAAAGATTGCTCTTGTTGGCGAATCAAGACGGGCCTGTCTAATGGACATGCGACCCAAGTCCGATACATTAGCGAATGTTCCGGACAGATCAAGCTGAAAGTGCCGGGAACCGGGTCTGCCCAAGGCGCACGTGTGAATTGCGCCACATAAACGAAACAACATTAAACTGCAGCGACAGAATTCATGCCAGATATTGCTCTTTACCAGCCTGACATACCGCAGAACACAGGCACGATTCTGCGTCTGGCAGCGTGTCTGGGCACTCAGGTCCATATTGTCGAGCCGTGCGGATTCGCGTTGTCGGACCATTCTCTGAAACGGGCCGGCATGGATTATGCGGAGCGCACCGCATTGACGAGGCACGTCAATTGGGAGGCTTTTGAAACCTGGTTCAAAAACGAAGGCCGCCGGCTCGTGGTGTTCTCAACCAAAGCAGACCTGCCTTACACTGACTTTGCCTTCAACGAGACCGACATTCTTCTTTTTGGCCGGGAGTCATCGGGGCTGCCGAACGAGGTTCACGACAGAGCCGACAGCCGGGTAAAAATTCCGATGGCTCCGGGGTTGCGATCGCTGAATATAGCGGTCTCCGCCGGTATGGCCCTGGGGGAGGCCTTGCGGCAAACCGATGCTTTTCCTAAAGCTTAGGCTCAGGACCTATTAATTTCATGCAATTCTGTTTTGAAAGAAGTATTCGACTGGAGAGAACCAGGGAGAAGCGAAGGTTGGATACCTTTGCGAGCTCTGGTTTTCTTCAGGCGGACACTTCTTTCAAAACCCGAAGGGCGAGGCATATTGTGTTCCTGACTGCGTTGGAAAGACTTGAAAACCGGACGGTTTCCTGCACTTTTCCGCCTTGTCAAAAACAAAATCTGCTCTCGCAGAATGGATGAAATTAATAGGTCCTGAGCCTAGCACTACTTTGGCAGCTTTTTGTGAGTTTTGTTTTTTGAGGGTTCCCGGGAACTGTTTTCGGTGATTCATAGGAGGCTGGCCTTTGGAGGTGCCGGTCATGGATGAGAATTGGCAAGGTGATCTTGAACGTTGGTTGGCGCCGTTTTTAGCGTCCATTCGTCACAAGACACGCGCCCGGATGTGCCCCGTTTACATCGCGGGCTTGATCGGTCCGGGAGATCGCAAGAGCATTCAGCCGATGGCGGAGCGGGTGGAGGCAGTCAGTTATGATCAGTTGCATCATTTCATTACGAGCAGTGCTTGGGATGCCGCTCCCCTTGAAGCGGCATTGCTCGGCGAAGCAGACAGACAGGTTGGCGGGCACGATGCCTGGCTGATTATTGATGACACCGCTCTTCCCAAGAAGGGGAACCACTCGGTTGGCGTGGCCCCGCAATATGCTTCGGCATTGGGCAAACGGGCGAACTGCCAGACGCTGGTGTCCGTGACGCTCGCTTCGAATGAAGTGCCGGTCATGGTTGGATTGCAGCTCTTTCTGCCGGAGAGCTGGATCTCCGATACCGCCCGGCTTGATCGTGCCAGAGTTCCTGATGACAATCGTGCCTACAGGACCAAGCCCGAGATCGCTTTGGCGGAAATTGACCGGGTTCGTGCGGCAGGCGTGCGTTTTGGTTGCGTCCTTGCCGATGCCGGATATGGCTTGAGCGCTCCTTTCCGGCAAGCGCTGAGCGCACGCGGTCTGACCTGGGCGGTTGGCATCCCGTTCAAGCAAAAGGTTTATCCCGCTGATGTGAAGATGATCTTCCCTGTTGCCGTCCGCGGCCGTCCGCGTCAACGGCACATTCCCGATACACAGTCGATTACAGCGCAGGCGATGTTGGAGACAGCAAAGTGGAGGAAGGTCAGTTGGCGACGCGGCACCAAGGGAGCCCTCTCGGCACGCTTTGCTGCTGTGCGGGTCCGGATAGCAGACGGCCCGCCTCAGCGCATCCGCGACATGGGCGCCCAACATTTGCCGGGAGAAGAGGTCTGGGTCATCGGCGAGCATCGCTCGACCGGAAAGCGCAAATACTATCTCTCCAACCTTCCTGCTGAAACTTCACTCAAACAGCTTGCCAGCGCTATCAAGGCACGCTGGATCTGCGAACAGGCACATCAACAGCTCAAAGAGGAACTCGGTCTGGATCACTTTGAAGGGCGATCGTGGGCCGGCCTGCACCGACACGCGTTAATGACGATGATCGCCTATGCCTTCTTGCAATCTCGGCGCCTTCAACAAGCGGGAGGGGGAAAAAAGAGCCGCGGGGCCGCCGCCCCAACCAACCTTGCCAGCCGTCCGAACAGAAATCCTGAAAATCATTCACAAACCTCCACCAATGAACTGCCCACATTGCGGAAAATCTATCTTTGAAAAAAATATGCCAAAGTAGTGCTAGGGTATGGCCCCATAAATTCACTGAGGACTTTTAAATGAGCGCACCCGCTCCCGAACAGCGCGGCGGCCCTGTTCCCGAAGATATTGAAGACAAGAAAAAACAGGCGCAAAGCTGGTTTGCCGACCTGCGCGATCAGATTTGTGCCGCGTTCGAGCAGTTGGAACGGGACGTCGGAACCGTCACAGGCATCCCGGACGGTGACACACCGGGCCAATTTGTCCGCACGCCCTGGGAGCGGACAGACCACAGCGGCGCCAAGGGCGGCGGCGGTGTGATGTCGATGATGAAAGGGCGCGTCTTTGAAAAGGTCGGCGTTCACATATCGACGGTGCATGGCGAGTTTTCGCCCGAATTTCGCGGCCAGATACCCGGCGCGAGCGACGATCCGCGCTTTTGGGCATCGGGGATTTCACTGATTGCCCACCTGCACAACCCGCATGTCCCAGCAGTTCACATGAACACGCGCATGGTTGTCACGACACGCCAGTGGTTCGGAGGCGGTGCGGACCTGACACCGGTGCTGGACGCACGGCGAACGCAGGAAGACCCGGACACCGTCTCTTTTCATGAAGCCATGCGCGAAGCCTGCGACAAACACGACTGCGCGGACTATGCCCGCTATAAGAGCTGGTGCGACGACTATTTCTATCTCAAGCACCGCCGGGAAGCGCGCGGGATCGGCGGAATTTTCTATGATTACCTGAACTCAGGGCGCTGGGACGCCGACTTTGCGTTCACTCAGGATGTGGGCCGTTCTTTTCTCGCCATCTATCCCGAACTGGTTCGCCGGAACGTTATGAAAACCTGGACCGAAGACGAACGGGAAGAGCAGCTCGTCCGCCGCGGGCGTTACGTCGAATACAACCTTCTTTATGACCGGGGAACGATATTCGGATTGAAAACCGGCGGCAATGTTGCCTCAATACTGTCGTCGATGCCGCCGGTGGTCAAATGGCCCTGATCGGTTGCCATCTGATGCCAATTGACGATTTGCGCCTGCCTGTCAGGACTGTGCGAACGTGATGTCGGTCAGAAGCAGGAGCGTTGCTGCAAGCAGCGTCTGATTGACCGGCCTTTCATCGCAATCCAGACGAACCTGCCATTCATCTCCCATAACCGTCCGGCCGAACAGCCGATTGAGCAAAGACGGTTTGCGAGCCGGTTCGCTGGTGCTTTCCAAAAGACCAAGCCGGACGTTGTGACGGGCGACCACCAAAGCATCCGGTGGCGAGGGCATATGGTAGGGATCAAGATAATCCCTGTAGCCTGCCATGTTGCAGATCTTGAGTTCCTCAACACCCGCAGCATCCGTCGCCAGCCAGAGGCAGTTTGCCGGCAAACGCGCATGGATTTTTCCAACGGGTTTGCCGATCGGATCGCACAGATGCCAGATTGTCGGTGAGAATTTCCGGTTGGGGCGCATGATCCAGATAATCTCGCCGTCCCAACTGCGCGCGCAGATGCTCTTCTGTCCTGCCTGCTCGCTGACATCGATCAGCATCAGACGCCGATTGCCGTTTCCCTCAAGCAGATAACTGTGACTGTATCCCTGCGACCGGTTCTCTTGCCAATAACTATGCCTGCGAAGCGCTAAAACGGGTTGCGAAGTAGCAACTTTCAACACGGTTCCGCCCCTTTATTTTTATGCTGCCCCAAAACTATCTGATTGATTTCAGGCAGAAATTAGGTCGGATTCTGTCACAGCCATGATTGAATATTGCAGAAATGACAATAAAACCAACTATTCAAGTATTATTTCCAATATTTCTGAACGACTTAGGCTAAATTTACTATCAATCCAGGTATTTTCACCTTTCCTGAGTTTTTTCCCAACCAATTCGCCCGGTTCTATTCCATTTGAGACAAGATCGGCGCCGGTTACCGGAAATGAGGGGATCGGGAGCCCTGACGCCCTGTCAAAAACCTCCCGCCACGCCGCATCCAGGGCCGAATCAGCACTCCGGCTCCAGGCGATGAGGATGCCGTCGACAGAGGCCTGCCTCCCATAGCGGTAGAGCATCCGGGTCAGATCGAATTCCGTTGCGGTTTTGTGGACAGCCCCGGCCGCGCGAAAAGCCTCGCTCATCCGATCTTTTTCCGCATTGGACAATCGCAGGCGATCGGTGATCCCGCCGATATTCTCCTGCGCAAAACCAACCAGGGCAAACAATAAAAGCGACGCATTCAGCGCAGCATCCGAAACGGTTTCCAAAGATCTCAGATGGCGAAACAGCTCCTGATGAGGCGGGCTGCCCGTCAGAAGGCCGACAAGTCCCAGATCAACCATGTCAGCAACAACCGGCACCGCCGCCCGGGCCGGTAACAGACGCCGCATTTCCTGCCCCACCCTTTCGGCAGACAGCTGTTTCAGGCCCTCCCGGTTTGCGACAATCGCATGTCTCGCCTCGGCATCCTCCCGACCGGACCCGTAGGTCGCCTGAAATCTGAAGTAGCGCAAAATGCGAAGATAATCTTCCTGAATGCGTTTTTCGGCCGACCCGATAAACCGCACCCGGCGATCCAGGCAATCCTGATAGCCGCCGACCAGATCGATGATCCCGCCATCGCGTTCAGCGTAAAGAGCATTCATCGTGAAATCGCGGCGCTGGGCATCCCGCTGCCAGTCCGTGCCGAACCGGACAACCGCATGACGGCCATGGGTCTCAATATCCTCGCGGAGCGTTGTCACTTCAAACGGCCGCCCGCCGGACAGAACCGTGATCGTGCCGTGGTCATATCCGGTCGGTACGGCTTTCAGGCCCGCATTTTCCGCAGCCGCAATGACCTGGTCCGGCAACGCCGTTGTGGCGATATCGATGTCGTTGACGTCTTCACCCAGAAGCGTGTTTCTGATCGCTCCTCCGACCGCACGCGCTTCTGCATCAATGGCGGAAAGACACTCAAAAACGGTCTGGGTCGCATCGTTCCGCAACCACGGTGCATCAGCCAGTTTAGCGATCGGCCGGTTGTTCATAGCCGCCCGGGATCAGTTTCCCGTCCTTATATTCCGCCCGGGTGTAATTCGCTCCGCTGGGTGCATCACTGAACGTGCCCAGGAACAGCAGACTGGCGATGACCATCAGCAGACCGACCGACGCGAGCCAGAAATTGGGTCCGTCCCGCCATGCCGGTTTGGACTGCGCGCGGCGCGTTATCGCAATCCAGATTGCATAAGCGACGAACGGCAATAGAAACACGGCAAGATGGATAAGAATAATTCTGAGCATCAGGCATACAGTCTTTCATATAGCATCCGGATGATTCCGGCCGTTACACCCCAGATATGATGGTTCTGATAGGGCATTGCGTAGTAAAAGCGCCGGGCGCCCTTAAAGTCACGGCCATGCCTTTCATGGTTGTTCTCCGACATCAAGAAGCGCAGCGGCACTTCAAAGACATCGGCGACTTCTCCTGTGTTGATCGTCATCGTAAATCGCGGGTCAACCGTTGCAACCACCGGATAAATCCGAAAGCCGCTGTAGCTGAGATAAGGCGGAAACGTCAGCAGCGGCGCGACGTAATGCCTGTCCAGGCCCAGCTCTTCCTCGCATTCCCTAAGGGCAGCCGCCGTTGCATCGCTGTCTTCCCGA
The DNA here is from genome assembly GCA_965275915.1 of Stappiaceae bacterium. Lineage (GTDB taxonomy): Bacteria > Pseudomonadota > Alphaproteobacteria > Rhizobiales > Stappiaceae > JBDWFY01. The sequence goes on along the minus strand of CBDHYI010000008.1, from coordinate 38,654 downwards.
TCAATTTTGCCTCCCGGAAACGCAACCTGCCCTGCGTGAGAGGGCAAATGCTCGGTCCTGTGGGTCAACAGAACCGTCGCTTCACTGTCCCGATCGATCACCGGTATCAGGACTGCGGCGTCCCGCAGGGATCGCTGTGCATCGGCACGGCCCAGCGTCGGGTTCAGCAGATGATCGCCTCCCACGGCCCCGTTGCTTAAACTGGAGGCCCGTTCTTCCACGGTGCGGCGGAAGCCGCCGGCGGAGAAATCCGCCCGATCAACATCCCCCAAAACAGGGTTCAATCCATTCCCTCCATCTCCTCAGCCGGCATAACCGGATAAAAGGTGCCGCCTGACCATATTCCGAACATCTCAGCACCGTCGATTGTGTTCATATTTCCCAACTCAACCAATTCGTAAAGAAGCGGTCTTGTCAGGCGCGCCTCAAGGCGCCCTCGAACCAGAATGTAGGGCTTTAACCCGCCATTTTCATCCTCCACTTCAAATCGCAACGGATGATCGGGACCGGCAGAAACGACATCCCCCTGTCCGGTTCTGAATGTGATCGTCTGATTCTCCCTAAAACCGTCCGCGTGAAGCTCAACCGCGAGGAATGGCGCATCTTCAACCGTGATCCCGACCTTTTCCACAGGGGTCACGAGATAATGGCGGCCATCGTCATCACAACGCAACACTGATGCAAACAACCTGACCAGTGCCTCACGCGTGACCGGAGACCCGTTGTAGTACCAGATACCATCCGTTGCGATGCGCATATCGATATCGCCGCGGAAAGGCGGATCCCATTTCTCAACCGGCGGAATTCCGCGCTCCGACACTCCGGCCCGTGCAATAAGTGCAGCGAGACCGTCCGGGCCGGAATGCGCTCTAACTCCCTCCATCAAACTCATCACCGGTCGGCCTCCTTTTTGCCGCAGGAACGCCATCTTATTGCCGCGCTTCGCGGTTGGATTGGGAAACAGCATGCCCGGAATTTGATGCCGGACACAAGATTTTGTTGGCGCCGGGTGATGCGCCATCGACAAGATGCTGTCACACTCCCATATGACCTTTGAAGGCCGCATCAGGCAAATGGCATAGGACCGACAGCAAAAAGCGCGCAGCGGGACAGGCAGAAACAACAGGAATGTGCATATCGCTCTTGTGTGCGATATGCTGGAACCGCAGGAGATGTCGACATTATGAGTTCCCTTTCGCCCACGCCGGACATGGATACCAGCGATATCGTCAAGGAAGCGGAAGCCGCAGTCGAACGCATTGGCGCGGCCCGTTCGGAAATCGGGCGGGTCATTTTCGGCCAGGAAAGCGTGGTCGAGCGGACGCTCGTGACGATTCTGTCAGGCGGCCACGGTCTGCTGGTCGGGGTGCCCGGGCTTGCAAAGACGAAACTCGTGGAAACGCTGGGCACCGTGCTCGGCCTCGATTCCCGGCGCATTCAATTCACACCCGACCTGATGCCGTCCGACATCCTGGGCGCCGAGGTTCTGGATCAGGCGCCGGACGGGACGCGCAGTTTCCGCTTTATTTCCGGTCCGGTCTTCTCGCAGCTCCTCATGGCGGACGAGATCAACCGCGCAAGCCCCAGGACCCAGTCCGCGCTCCTGCAGAGCATGCAGGAATATCATGTCACCGTTGCCGGTGCCCGACACGACCTTCCAAGGCCGTTTCACGTTCTGGCGACACAGAACCCGCTCGAGCAGGAGGGGACCTATCCGCTGCCCGAAGCGCAGCTCGACCGCTTTCTGATGCAGATCGACGTTCATTATCCCGATCTCGACGCGGAGCGGCGCATACTCCTTGACACGACGGGCGCAGACGAATCGGAGGCCACCGCCGTTTTGAGCGCCGATGAGGTGATGAAATATCAGACGCTGGTGCGGCGTATGCCGGTCGGAGAATCCGTCGTCGATGCCATTCTGACCCTGGTCCGGTGTGCCCGACCGGGGGAAGCCGGTAACGCGGAGATTTCCGATCTGATCGCCTGGGGGCCCGGCCCGCGCGCCAGTCAGGCGCTCATGCTGACGGTCCGCGCACGCGCCCTCGCCGAAGGGCGGCTTGCCCCGTCCGTTGACGATGTGCTCGCTCTGGCAGAACCCGTCCTTCAGCACAGAATGGCGCTGACATTTGCGGCCCGGGCGGACGGAGAAACCATTCGCAACGTGATAAACAAAATCAAATCAAGGATTAATTAGCAGAACCGAACTCACGATCCGTGCAACAACAGAAGTAGACCCATTCATGCAGGTCCCAAAAGCTGACAAAAACGGCTTTAAAGAAAACAGAATAGACCTTTTGCCACAATCCGACGTGCAGAAAGAGGGACGGTCACTGGCTGACGCCCTGCCCGACCTTCTGATCGAGGCGCGTAATGTCGCCAGCACCGTGGCCTTTGGATGGCACGGCCGCAGGAGGGCCGGACCGGGGGAGACTTTCTGGCAGTTCCGCCCGTTTAATGCCGGTGAACCGATGAAACGCGTCGATTGGCGGCGGTCGGCCCGGGACGATCACCTCTATGTGCGCGAACGGGAATGGGAAGCCGCTCATACCGTCTGGCTCTGGTCGGACCTGAGCCGCTCGATGAATTTCGGATCAAATCTGGCGGACGCCAGCAAGCGGGACCGGGCGGTTGTCATTATGCTCGGCCTTGCGGAACTCTTATCCAGAAGCGGCGAGCGGATCGGATTGCCCGGCCTGATGCCGCCGACAACCAGCCGGAACGGCGCCGAGAAGCTGGCCCGGGCGCTCATTCATGCGGATGAAACGGCCGCGCTGCCGGACTCCCGCGCCGTGAAGCGGTTTTCCGACATTGTTCTGTTCGCCGATCTTCTCGATCCGATTGAGGATATCCGGGCTTGGATCAGCACGGTGGCGTCCACCGGCGCCGGGGGACACCTGGTTCAGATTCTCGATCCTGTCGAGGAAACATTTCCCTTTGGCGGTCGCACGGAATTTGAAGATCCAGAAACAGGAGCAAAACTGATAACCGGCCGGGCCCAGGATTGGCGCACGGCCTATCGGGGCAAAATGCTTGAACGGCACGAGACCTTGCGCGCTATCTCCAGAAAAACCGGCTGGACCTACATTGTTCACCACACGGACCGGCCGGCGGTTGAACCGCTTCTGGCCTTGCATAACAGGCTGTCCGGCGGCGAGACGGTTCAGAATACAGCAACGGGAGAGCTTCAATGAGCGGTCTCCTCCCCATCGCCTTCAGCAGTCCCTGGGTCCTGAGCGCGCTCATCCTTTTGCCGGCCATATGGTGGCTTCTGCGACTCGTTCCGCCGCGCCCCAAGGAGGTCGTGTTCCCGCCAACACGGCTTTTGCTTGATATCGAAAACAAGGAGGAAACGCCCTCGCGCAGTCCGTGGTGGCTGACGGCGCTGCGTCTCCTGATGACGGCCATCGTAATCCTGGCGCTTGCCGGTCCGATCTGGCGCCCGGTGACCGGGTCGGTTGCTTCGACCAGCGGCCCGCTCTGGCTTATACTGGATAATGGCTGGGCGTCCGCCAAGGAGTGGCCTGCGCGCCTTTCCGCCGCCGAAACCCTTGTCCAGCAGGCGGGCAATGCGGGAACGCCGGTCCTGCTGGCTGCGACGGCAGACGGGACGTCGCAATCGCTCGTTCCGGCGACCGCGCAGGAAGCGCTTGACCGGTTGCGCGCGCTGGCGCCGCGGTCCTGGGCCGCCAAACCGAACGATCTTTCCGAAGCGCTGCAGACTGCGTTTACCGACGCCGCACCCGCCAATATCGTCTGGATGACAGACAGCCTCGGCGGGGCCGAGGTCAATGCGTTTGCGGAAAAACTGAGCGCCCTGGCAGGGGACAGCGACGTTACGCTCTATCAGAACCCCGACACGATTGTCGGCCTGAGCGATGTCCGGAATCTGGCTGACAGGATGCTTGTTGACGGCAACCGGTCGCGAACCGAAGACAGCGAGACTCTCCTGGTTCGGGCACTTGATGCAAAAGGTCTGGTCCTTGGCCAGGCAGCCATGACATTTGACGCCGGCGATGCCCAGGCGGAAGCATCGTTTGAGTTGCCTGTGGAACTGCGCAACGAGATTGCCCGGGTCGAAATCTCTGACGAACAATCCGCCGGTGCCGTCCAGATGGTTGATGACCGCTGGCGCCGGCGCAGTGTCGGCCTGCTGGCCGGGGGATCCGCGGATCTGGCTCAGCCGCTGCTCTCTCCGCTCTATTATCTCCGGAAAGCACTGCTGCCGTTTTCGGATGTCCGGGAACCGCGCGATGCGGATCTCGCCAAAGCGATGCCGGACCTGATCCAGCAAAATGTTTCCGTCATCATGCTGGCCGACATCGGGGTCATATCCGAGGAAGCTCAGGAGGAAATATCCAAATGGGTATCCGACGGCGGCGTCCTTGTCCGCTTTGCCGGACCGCGCCTCGCCTCAGGTGCCGATGATCTTGTGCCGGTTTCCCTCAGAACCGGGGACCGGGCGCTGGGCGGCAGCCTGACATGGCAGCAACCGCAGGGCCTTGGCAGTTTTTCAGAGAACAGCCCCTTTGAGGGACTGGCCATTGCCGACGATGTCCAGGTTGAACGGCAGGTGCTTGCCGAACCGGACGAAAGTCTGCCCGACCGGACCTGGGCCAGCCTGACGGACGGAACCCCTCTGGTGACCGCGGAGCGCTTCGGGTCAGGCTGGATTGTGCTCTTCCATGTAACGGCGGATACGGCCTGGTCCAACCTGCCGCTATCAGGTGTCTTTGTCGAAATGCTGCGGCAGATCGTTTCGTTTTCGTCCGTTGCCAGCGGGGCGACGGATAATAACGAAGACGGGAACCAGAGCGTTCTTGCCCCCTTGCGGCTGCTTGACGGATTCGGGCGGTATACCTCCCCCGCCCCGACAGTCAAACCGATCGCAACGGGAACATTCGCAAACACGCCGGCGACTCAGGAACACCCGCCGGGGCTTTATGGAACAGAGGACGCCTACCAGGCGCACAACCTGATGAAAAAGGGTGATCAGCTGACGCATTTTGACCCCGCTGTCATGGGGAATGCCGTGGCGCTGCGGTCGTACCAGGTGGAAAGCCCCGTTGATCTGCGGGCGATTCTGTTCGTCCTTGCGACCCTGCTGCTGATTGCCGATGCCATCGCGGTTCTTGTTCTTGCCGGCGGATGGCGGCTGCCGACCCTTAAGCGGGCCGGGCACGTGGCGGGTGCCCTGCTCTTGGCCGTTCTGGTCCTCCCCGGCCTCACCGGTTATGCCCTTGCACAGGGCGCCGACCGTGTGGATACCGCCAGAGCGCTTGAGGCAACGACCAAAACGCGGCTGGCCTACGTCCTGACCGGGAACGCCGAAATAGACGAGATCAGCAAGCGCGGCCTGATCGGGCTGTCCAACTATCTTGCGGACCGGACGGCGCTTGAACCCGGCGAACCGCTCGGAGTCGATATCGATACGGACGAACTCGCCTATTTTCCGCTGATCTACTGGCCGATCGACCCGGACGCCGAAGCGCCCAGCGCGCGGACGATGGCGCGCGTTGATGCGTTCATGCGCGACGGCGGTTCGATCCTGTTCGACACCAGGGACCAGGCCGGCGCTCAAATGGGAACAAGCGGCTTCGGCACGACCCCGTCGACCTCAAAATTGCGGGAAATACTGGCCGGTCTCGATATTCCCGCACTCGAACCGGTTCCGGCCGACCACGTGCTGACGAAGGCGTTTTTCCTGCTTGAATACTTCCCCGGGCGATGGTCCGGAGGGCCGCTCTGGGTGGAAGCTCTGCCGGAAGTCACCGAGCCGACCGGACGGCCGGTCAGAGCGGGCGACGGCGTGTCGCCCATCCTGATCACGGCCAACGATTTTGCGGCCGCGTGGGCTGTGGACGAAAGCAATCTTTACATGTTCCCGACGGTGCCGGCCGATCCCGGCCAGCGTGAATTTGCCTATCGAACGGGCGTCAACATCGTCATGTACGCGCTCACCGGCAACTACAAGGCGGATCAGGTTCACGTTCCTGCCCTGCTTGAACGATTGGGGCAGTAACGATGGTCTGGTCAGTCGATTTCGCACCGCTCGTTCCCCTTCCGCTGCTGATCGTTCTTGCGGTGATCGCCGCCGCGCTTAGTGCGCTGAGCCTTTATCGCAGGCAGCGCGGCGCCCTTGTCCGGCTTGGTGCCTTTGCGGCGTTCCTGCTTGCCCTGATGAACCCGGCCATTGAACGGGAGGATCGCGAGCCGCTGACAAGCGTTGTCGCCCTTGTGGTCGATGACAGCCAGAGCCAGGATCTTGGCGACCGCAAAACCATGACGGACGCGGCGCGGGAAAAAGTGACCGAACGGCTGGACGGATTGCCCGGCTTTGAAGTGCGCGTCATCGAAGCGGGCCGCGACAGCCAGTTTGAACGTCAGGATGGCACGGAACTGTTCGGCGCTCTGGAGAACGGCCTCGCCGACGTCCCTCCGGACCGGGTCGCAGGCGCAATCTTTATTACGGACGGCCAGGTCCATGACGTGCCGCAAAAGCTTGAGAATCTGGATTTCAGAGCCCCCATCCATGGTCTGATCACAGGCCGGGACGATGAAATAGACCGTCGTCTTGTGCTCGACCGCGCGCCTAAATTCGGCCTTGTGGGAACCGAGCAGATCGTCAATCTCCGCCTGGTCGATCAACTGGGCTCCTCCGTGGCCCGGTCCGGAGATGCCCGCGTCCGCATAAAACGCGATGGCGAGCCGATCGGAACGATCCGGGTTTCGCCGGATGAGCCGATTGCCGTTCCGGTGGAAATCGAGCACGGCGGCGACAATATCTTCGAATTTGAAGCCGAAGCGCTTGAGGGCGAGTTGACGCCTCTCAATAACAGGATCGTCGTGACAATCGACGGCATCCGGGAAAACCTCCGCGTTCTGCTCGTTTCCGGCGAACCTCATGCCGGCGAGCGGACCTGGCGGAACCTGCTGAAATCCGATGCCTCCGTCGATCTCGTGCACTTCACCATTTTGCGTCCGCCGGAAAAGCAGGACGGCACGCCGATCAATCAGCTGTCCCTGATCGCCTTTCCGACCAGGGAACTGTTTTCGGTCAAAATCGACGAATTCGATCTGATTATTTTCGATCGCTACCAGCGGCGCGGTGTGCTGCCGATCCTCTATTTCGATAATATTGCCCGTTATGTCCGAAACGGCGGCGCCATTCTTCTTGCCTCCGGGCCCGAACTGTCCGAAGGCGGATCGCTGTATCGGACACCGCTGGCGACGGTTCTGCCGGCCGAGCCCAGCGGCAGTGTTCTGGAACAGCCCTATAAGGCGTTGGTAACAGTGCTGGGAACCCGCCATCCGGTCACCAGATCCCTGCCCGGGTCCGGCGGTGAAGAGCCGACCTGGAGCGAGTGGTTCCGTCTGGTCGATGCGCAGCGCAGAAGCGGCGATACCGTGATGAACGGTCCGGATGACCGTCCACTTGTGATCCTGGATCGGCAGGAGGAGGGCCGGGTCGCAATGATGCTGTCCGATCATGCCTGGTTGTGGGCAAGGGGTTTTGACGGTGGCGGCCCTCATGTGCCGCTGCTGCGCAATGTCGCCCACTGGCTGATGAAGGAGCCGGACCTCGAAGAGGAAGCCCTACGCATGCGCACGCGCGGCCGCGACCTGGTGATCGAGCGCCAGACACTCGGCGAGGCCGTGGATGCGGTCACGGTGACCAACCCGACCGGCCAGGAACAGGAACTCGACCTTGAGGAAGCGGAACCGGGGCTCTGGCGGACCACCATCTCAACAGCCGATCTGGGGCTTTATTCTGTCACGGACGGCGAACGCACGGCTCTGGCCAATGTCGGCCCGCCTAATCCGAAGGAATTTTCCGACGTGCGTTCGACACTTGAGACGCTGAATCCGGTCGCAACGGCCACGGGCGGTTCGGTGCAAAGAATCGCCTCTTCGGGCGATCAGGTATCCGTTCCGCGCATCGTTCCGATCCAGCGGGCAACAACATTCTCAGGCAATGGCTGGATCGGCCTCAAAACGACGGACGCCAGTGTCCTGAAAGGCGTCGACCGGTATCCGCTCCTGATGGGCTTCCTCGGCCTTGCCATTCTATTGGGCGCTCTGACCCTGACCTGGTATCGGGAAGGCCGCTAGCGGGGAAACCGAGACGTTATCAGTCCGCCAAGTGCCGGCCTCGCACCATGCCGCCCAACTCTCCGGCGGCATCCTCGGAAAAGTCAGCGATCAGGAGACGCGCCGGATCAACCGGACCGGGCAATGCCAACTGCCCGGGAGGAACGGGCTTAAATCCGAAAGGTCCGTAATAAGGCACATCGCCGACCAGGAGAATCCGCTTCTCTCCGATTTCACGCGCCCGGTTGACGACATGGCGCAACAGGGCCCGGCCAATTCCCTTGTTTTTATATGTCGGCTTGACCGTCAGGGGACCGAGCAGCTGTCCCGTCGACCGTCCAAGCCATATGGGAGTCAATCTGACCGATCCGACCAGTTCGTCTCCGCAGTGAGCGACAAAACAAAGCCTTGGATCGGGCCGAAACCCTTCCCGGACCATGAAGGCAGCCCGTGCAAACCGGCCGGGACCGAAGGCGTCGGCATGCAGGTGTTCGATCTCTTGATAATCGGCAGGGGTTTCCTGCCGGATGGTATGGGATATCTGGAGCATTTTTTGGAACATTCAGTTTGCAGACCGCCTGAAAAAGTCGCAATCCGAAAAGTCCAAAACAGGTTAACGGCGCGACGACCTATCGTCTCGCAGAAGGCGCAGCGAGACCGAGCTTTCGGAAAAGCGTCGTCGTCGTGCAGGATGCGCAAATATGGTGCTCTGACATTTCATGGCCGGGGCGGATAGCACGCATTTTGAACGGCGTAAAGACTTTCCTTAACCCGGCCTTCCCTTTATCGGCCGGAAGTTGCGCGGCGGTCCGGCGCTCTCAGCACATGGGCAATCGCGATTGTTCGCAAATCGCCAACAAACTGTTCAGGTGCAAGTGACCGCACCCAGACCCTATATTCGGCAAGACGTCACACACCTGCGGCGTCCGGCGGCTGTGGCAGTAGCCATGTCCGGCCGCTCAATGGAGAAAGGAACGATCGCTATGGGACTTCTGGTTGACGGAAAATGGGTGGACCGCTGGTATGATACCGGAAAGTCCGGCGGGAAATTCGTGCGCAAAGACGCTGCCTTCCGCAACTGGGTCACGCGGGACGGGTCCGCCGGGCCATCGGGCACAGGCGGTTTCAAGGCAGAGCCGAACCGCTACCGTCTCTATGTCTCTCTCGCCTGTCCCTGGGCCCACAGAACGCTGATCTTCCGGAAACTCAAGCAGCTTGAAGACATCATTCCTGTCAGCGGTGTCGAGGCGCTGATGCTGGAAGAGGGCTGGACATTTTCAGACCCTGAACCTGAAGTCGGCGCGGCCAAGATGTCCGAGCTCTATGTGAACGCCAAACCGGACTATACGGGCCGCGTGACCGTACCGGTTTTGTGGGACCGGCAGCAGAAGACGATCGTAAGCAACGAATCCTCCGAAATCATCCGGATGTTCAACAGCGCCTTTGCCGATTATGGAGACACTTCAGCCGACTATTATCCCGAAGCATTGCGGCCGGAGATCGACGAGATCAATGACCGGATCTACCACACGGTCAACAACGGCGTCTATAAATGCGGCTTCGCAACAACGCAGGCAGCCTATGAAGAGGCATTTCATGCGCTGTTTGAGACACTCGACATGCTCGAAAACCGGCTCGCCGATCAGCGTTATCTTGTCGGCGGCAGCCTGACCGAAGCGGACTGGCGGCTTTTCACCACCCTGCTCCGGTTCGATCCGGTTTATGTCGGGCACTTCAAGTGCAACCGGCAGCGCATTGCCGACTATCCCCATCTGTCCAATTATCTGCGCGATCTCTATCAGTGGCCGGGCATCGCCGAGACAGTCGATATTCCGTATATCAAGAAGCACTATTACGGCTCGCACGAGTCCATTAATCCAACGCGCATCGTTCCCGTGGGCCCTGCGATCGACTATTCGGCACCTCACGACCGCAACAGGTTTTCGTGAGGGTCCGGAGTTGCGCGCTACCAGATGTCGCTGCGCGCAGACCCGTTCCTGATTTCCTCAAGCCGGCTTCGCGTTGCGTCCGTAATGTCTTCCGGCAAGTCGTCCAAGGAAAAGAAGCGGGCCTCGGCAATTTCGCCGTTGGGCTTCAGGGCATCCGGGGGGACCTGATCGATCGTCAGTGTAAACAGCGCGATATGATCCCGGCTTGACTGGCGGGCATTGTGATAAAATCCAAAAAACTCCGGCGGCTCGCCGACGGCAATACCCGTTTCCTCCCGCAACTCCCTGACCGCGGCAACGGCAACAGTCTCACCCCGGTCCACCGCGCCGCCCGGAAAGTACCATCCGGGCACATAGGTGTGCATCACCAACAGGATGCGATCTTCCCTGTCAAAGACCGCTATCCGAACACCGAGAGTCGCCGCACGGCTCACCAGAGCAACAAGATGCACCGCCCGCACCACCAGCGGTTTCACAAAGTCGGGAATGCGCATATCTGACCGCAACTCCAATTCAGTTCCTGAGCCACACTCGGATTGATGAAAAATTAGTCGGCCGCACAATAAGTATGCACCAACCGCATGGCGGCGTTGCAAAAACCAATCTGGTGAACACCCGCTGCCCGTACTACATGAGTTCGACAGAAGATTGTATCCGTTTCACGATCCTTACAGTGCCGTGGGTCGTTTACCCGGATCCATAACCTGTTTCTTTCGTGGAAACGAACGTACGAGAACCCCAATGTTGACGCATCTCTTCGGACGCAGCCGTAAACGCCGGTATCAGTGGAAACCCGCCGTCGATCTTTCAAAACCGAAAATCGCCGCGGCATTGACCACTTTCCCGACCAACTAGGGTATTGACGCGGCTTTCAGACAGATCGGCGCGTCCGAACGAATATTCTTTTACATCAGCCCGTTTCCGCACTTGACCTGTGGCCACGCCCGGACAAGATGCGGATGCCATGATGAAGCTTGCCCATATTTCGGACCCGCACCTGGGCCCCCTGCCAAATCCCCGTACACGGCAACTGCTGTCAAAGAGGGTGCTCGGCTATATCAACTGGCAGCGCAATCGGGCGCACCGTTTAACCGATACGTATCTGTCCGCACTGATCACCGATATCAAAGCGCAGAGCGCGGACCATATCGCAATCACCGGCGATCTCGTGAATATTGCGCTTCCTGAGGAAATCACCGGCGCGAGAGACTGGCTGCGAAAACTCGGCGATCCGGAGACAGTTTCCGTCATCCCCGGCAATCATGACGCCTATGTCCCCGGCTCGCTAAAACAAGTGCAAACAGCCTGGGCACCCTACATGCTGGGCGACGGCCGCTCCGATCCCGTGGTGTTTCCCTATTGCCGGATCCGCGACGATATTGCCATCGTCGGCGCCTCCAGTGCCCGCGCGACGGCTCCGCTGATGGCTACCGGACATTTCTCAAAGGAGCAGTCGGACCGGCTCGCGACAGTGCTGAGGGATCTTGGCCGCCGGAACCTTTTCCGTATCGTCATGATCCACCATCCTCCCTTTCCGAACGCGACACACTGGTACAAGCGACTGGTTCACGAAGAACGGTTTCGCGCCATCATTGCCGAATGCGGCGCTGAACTGATCCTTCACGGCCATACCCATGTTGACAGTCTGACCTGGATCGACGGGGTTCAGTCCCCAGTGCCGGTGGTCGGAGTGCCATCCGCCTCGAACGCTCCGGGCGGACGCCGACCCGGCGCCCGCTACAATCTGTTTGAGATCACACAAAAACAGAGCGGGTGGTGCTGCTCAATGACCGAACGCGGATTTCTGCGAACAGGCGAGGGAATATCGCAGATTCGGACGAGACGCCTTATCGACGGCAATGTTGCAATGGCCAATGCGTGACCGTGGATGGGCCGGATGCGTCAGATCGGATTCGCAAACCAGGCATAGGCGATCAGCCCAAGCGCCCCGATCAGAAGGCCGAGCAGGAAAACGATCAGCAGATTGCCAACAGTTGCCGCCACGCTTTCGCCCTGCGCGGCCGGCACAGCCGGCGCAACCGATCCGTCTTCCTTGACCGCGTCCCGCCGCAGCCGACGCAACAGCCAATCCGCTTCAAGCGACCGTTCCTTTTCCAGAATGCGTTCGGCAATATAGTCCGTGACGCAATCGGCAACATCGTCAATCGACGCGCTTTCCAGGATGATTGTGCGGCCCAGGCGCGTATCCTTGAGAAACCGGTAACTCCGCCGGTCGCGCGCCATGCTGACATGGCTCGTGATATCGATCCAAAGACGCGGCGGGTTGCCCGGCACGATCTGAAACGAGAACTGATCGTCGTCGGCGGGGACTTCACGAAATACATCCGCAAGCTCGTCCGCGAGCATCTCAAGCCGGGCCCGTTCGGTTTCATGCAGGTCCGCAATAACATCGGTCCGGTCGGCATCCGCCAGACGCACTTTCCTTACGGCGTCGCGCAAGCTGCGTACTTTCGTGTGAGGTACCACATTGTCACCGCGGTCCGTCATCGGTCGATCCTTAACCGGTTATTCCAAAGGAGTTATTGGTGTTAACAGAAGGTTAAACTAGCACGGTGCCGGTTTTTTGGCACCCGCCAAGTTGCAATAAGTTAATTTCCACAGCGGGTTAGTGAGATCAAGGTAAACGGACGCCGCTGCACACTCTCTCACGCGCCTGAAAGATCCTGTTTATCGGATAATCGGGTGATGCGGAGCGGCTGTTCGCGGCAGCGTGCCGGAGAGCCGAGGATCGTCGACAATTTCAATCGCCCGTCTGTAAGGCAGAAAACCGGATTTTCGATAAAAATCAAGCGCCATCGGCCCGTCCAGCGTACAGGTATGAACGAACAGCCGCCGGGTTTCAGGCCGGTCCCAGACAATCTCGATCGCTTTGTTCATGAGCCATCGTCCCAGTCCGCCGCCGATGGCCTCGGGAACCAGACCAAAGTACGCCAGTTCCACATTCTCCGGATCGCGAAAATCGAGCTCAAGCAAACCCTTCTGGCAGCCCTGCCGGGCCACGACATACACTTCGACATGCGGATCGTTCAAGATTCGGGCCATTTCATCGTCAGGCATCGCAAGACGGGCAAACCACAGCCAATCGGTTCCAATCCGGCGAAACAGGTCCCGGTACCAGTCAATTTCCGGCTCGTCCATGCGCAAAAGCGCCGTTTCGGGCAGCCCGACCGGTCGGAGAGCCGGTTTTTCGGTCATTTCCAGATACGTCACAACGGAAGCGATTTTGCCACCGGGAATATCGGTATAGCCGTTGAGATTAAGAAGATCGCGATCCATTTGTACGCTCCACTGTCGATCGCATCAGTTCTTCCAGAACGTATCCTGTTTATGCCGGATCAAAATGACCTCGGTCAAATGCATCAATCTAATCACAACTCGCTCTAGACACTGGCAATGGTTTTCAGGCGCGCCCGAGGATGGACTTCGTTCTGGCTCATGACAACAGTGTGAGCACGGAAACGCTCGACGATGCTTCGAACATGGGAGCGAATTCCGCCGCTTGTCAGAAGAACCGGCACTTCGCCGGTCATCGCCGCCTTTTCAAACGCATTTGTGACAAGTTGCACGAATTCCTGAAGTTTGGAAGGCGCCATCGCCAGTTGTTTGTCTTCACCATCACCGACCAGCGCCTCGGCAAAAGCCGTTTCCCAGGCCGGGCTGAGGCTGATCAGGGGCAGGTATCCGTTGGGCGACTGGTTTGCCGCACACAGTTGCCGCGCCAGTTTGCCGCGCACATGCTCGGCGATGATATTGGTGTTTCTGGTGAAACCGGTTGCCTCGGCGATCCCCTCCATAATGGTGTTCAAATCGCGCACCGAAACACGCTCGGTAAGCAAAGTCTGCAGAACCCGCTGAATTCCTGAAATCGTGATCTGGGACGGAATGATGTCTTCTGCAAGCTTCGCCTGATCGTCCGGAAGATCGTCAATCAGTTTCTTGACGTCGCCGTAAGACAGAAGTTCGGCAACGTTGGTGCGCAGCAATTCTGTCAGGTGTGTCGAGAGGACTGTTGCCGGATCGACGACCGTATAGCCTTTGAGCGTGGCGTCGTCCCGGTAGCGTCCGTCAACCCAGGTCGCCGGCAGGCCGAATGTGGGCTCCGTTGTGTGGGTCCCGGGCAGATTGACCTGCCCTCCCTGCGGATCCATCACCATAAACTGGTTGGGGAACAATGTGCCCTGTCCTGCCTCGATTTCCTTGACCTTGATGACATAGGCGTTCGATTCCAACTGAACATTATCCAGAATGCGGACAGGCGGCATCACCACGCCAAGCTCGGTCGCCAACTGTCTTCTAAGGGCCTTGATCTGGTCCGTCAGATAGTCGTTGCCGCCATCGGAATTGATCATCGGCAACAGGCCGTAACCAAGCTCGATGCGGAGCTGGTCCATTTTCAGGGAATCCGAAATCGGCGGTTCCTTCGGTTCCGGCGGCGGGGCTTCGGCAAGCGCCTTTTCCTGCTCCTGCAGGGCAGCCGCCTCTTTAATCGATCTGGCGGACCGATACGCGAGCACACCGGCCAGAACCGCCAACCCCAAAAAGGGTAGCATCGGCATGCCGGGCAGAACAGACATCAGCACCATAACCGCCGCCGCCATGCCCAGCGCCTTGGGATAGCCGGACAGTTGCGAGAACAAAGCCTTGTCCGCCGCGCCCTGGACTCCGGCCTTTGAAACCAGAAGGCCTGCGGCGGTCGAGACAATCAGCGCCGGGATCTGCGACACGAGACCGTCACCGACCGTCAGAAGCGTATAGGTATGCCCCGCATCTGCGAAGGACATGCCCATCTGGGCCACGCCAATGACCATGCCGCCGACAATATTGATTGCCGTGATCAGCAGACCGGCAATCGCATCCCCGCGAACGAATTTCGACGCACCGTCCATTGCGCCGAAAAACGAGGATTCGTTCTGCAGGTCGAGGCGACGCTGTTTGGCTTCATCTTCATTGATCAGGCCGGCGGACAGATCCGCATCGATCGCCATCTGCTTGCCGGGCATGGCATCCAGCGTAAACCGCGCTGCGACTTCGGCGATACGGCCCGACCCCTTTGTGATAACGACGAAGTTCACGAGGACGAGGATTGCAAAAACGATAATTCCGATGACGAAATTACCGCCCATAACGAAATTGCCGAACGCCTGAATGACATTGCCGGCCGCATCGGTTCCCTCGTGACCATTTGAGAGAATGAGCCGGGTTGAGGCGAGGTTTAGGGCCAGCCGCAGCATCGTTGCAATCAGCAGGACCGTCGGGAAAGACGAAAATTCCAGCGGCACCTGAATGAACAGAGCGGTCATCAGGACCAGCACGGAAAAGATGATCGACACGGCCAGGAAGATATCCAGCATGAACGCCGGCATCGGCATGATGAGAACGACAAGGATCACCATCACGCCACTGGCCAGGGCAATGTCACCCCGGCGCAGAAGGTCGGAAATATCGGTAAAAGTAGGCAGTGGCAGTCCAGAACCGCCACCCGATGGTGCGGTTTCTCCGCCCTGATCCTGCACCGTGCTGTCTGTCATCCGTTTTCAATCCGTCCGTTCAAGATGCGCCGTATCGATCAGGCGGCGATCGTCCGGCTCTCGCCGGGCGCCGGAATGTTGAGGCCCTCTTCGGAATACTGGTTGAGCTTGTTCCGAAGGGTCCGAATTGAAATCCCGAGGATTTTGGCGGCATGGGTGCGGTTGCCGATGCAATGATCGAGCGTATCGAGAATAAGCTCCCGTTCGACGTCGGCCACCGTCTGTCCCACAAGCGACCGGGATACCGCATCCGCGGTCATCGCCACCTGCTGTGCGATCCGGTCCGAACCGCTGACCAGCGGGCTGCCGTCGGGCATCCGGATGGCTTCGGTATCAATCTCCGGCCCCGTCGCCAATAGAACGGCGCGATGCATTGTGTTTTCAAGTTCACGTACATTGCCCGGCCACGGATTGGACCCAAGCACCTGCTTGGCTTCCAGAGAAAGAGGCCGCTCTGGAACGCCGTTCGCCTCCGCGTAGCGCTTTGTGAAATGGGCGGCAAGCTCAAGAATGTCCTCCGGGCGCTCCCGGAGCGGCGGAATTTTCAGGTTGACGACATTGAGACGGTAAAGCAGATCCTCCCGGAAGGTGCCAAGCCGAACCGCTTCGGACAGGTCGCGGTTGGATGTGGCTATGATCCTGATATTGACCGGTACCGGCCGCGTTCCGCCGACTCGGTCAATCACCCGTTCCTGAATTGCCCGGAGAAGCTTCGCCTGCAATCGGACATCCATTTCCGAGATTTCGTCAAGCAGCAATGTACCGCCGTCAGCCTCCTCGAACTTTCCGATACGCCGGGCGACAGCGCCGGTAAAGGCGCCCTTTTCGTGCCCGAACAGTTCCGATTCCAAAAGGTGTTCGGGGATTGCCGCACAGTTAACCGAAACGAACGTTTTGCTTGCGCGGCTTGACCGGTTATGGACGAAACGGGCAAGCACCTCCTTGCCCGTTCCGGATTCACCGGTGATCAAAATCGATGCATCAGCCGGTGCGACCTGCTGCGCCAGCTTGACCACGTGCGCCATGGCCTGATCGCGATAAATGACCTCGCAGCGATCCTGAGCGACGGCGGCCAAAATGGCGGCAATCATCTCCTCATCGGGCGGCAGCGGAATATATTCCTTGGCGCCGGCCCGGATGGCCGAAACGGCAGCGCGCGTATCATTTTCCACACCGCACGCGACGATCGGAACATGAATGCGCTCCTGTTCCAGTTTGGAAATCAGGAAATCGATCTGCAGGCCGACATCAACCATCAGAAGATCGGCACCCTGGCCGGATCGCAGAACTTTTAACGCGGAGTCAATCGTATCGGTCTGGGTCACTCCGGCGCCCCGGGCCATGGCAATCTGCGTCGCAGCGGTCAATTGCCCGCCCAATGAGCCCACGATCAGAAGACGCATGTTTCTAGCTCCCGGGAAGTTGGTTCATATCCAGTGTGAAAAAAGGTCATCGCTCTCAACGGTCCGATTTGATGATTTCCGTCATGGTGACACCGAGTTTGTCGTCGACCAGCACGACCTCGCCGCGGGCGACGAGGCGGTCATTGACATAAATATCGATGGCTTCACCGACTTTCCGGTCCAGTTCCAGAACAGTTCCCGAGGACAGTTTCAGGAGGTCCGAAATATGGACGCGGGAGTGACCGAGCACGGCGGAAATGCGGACCGGAACGTCAAAAACAGCCTCAAGATCCGCCGCCGCATGCTGAGATTGCTGGTCCTCACCAAAGTTGTCGCCCGGAACCGGCGCTTCATGCTCGTCAAGAGGAATGGATGTTGCATCCGCATCGTCGGACCCAGCCATAGCATCCGCCAGAACGTCGGCGCCGTCAGCCGGCTGATCCATAACCTCATCAGTGACCTGATCATTCATGCTTTATTTCTCCAAACCATCCCAATTCACTCGGGGGCAGGTTTACCTGCCGCTGCCCGCTGGCGTTCCTCTTCCGGACCACCGGCGGTGAAGTAGCGGCGAATTGAACTTTCAATCTGCTTCTCTGTTTCCTTGCGGTCACGCACGATGCCGCCATCCGCCCATTCGATCCGGCAATCGCCCCGGCCGATATCCGGTTCGCCCAGAATGACCAGACGCCCCTGAAACCCGGCCTGGTCGGCCAGTTCGTCAACGGCTTTTTTCAGATCGGCAGCATGTTTCTCATGGACGCGAATGACCATGTGCGGTGCCTTTCTCAGCGGTGCCAGGCACTCTGAAATCAGGGCGATGACTTCGGCCAGCGGTTCACGCGCGATCAGGTGCGCGGCAAACCGGCGCGCGATCAGGAAAGAGAGCCCGACAGCATCCTTTTCCAGCCTGTCCCGCTCCGCATCCAGACCGGAAAGAATCTCCTGAAGCGAACCGACAAGGTGATTGGTTTCTTCCGCCAGAGCAGCCGCAGCGCTCTTTTCCCCTTCGGCGACACCTTCGGCTTTCCCGCGCTCAAAGGCCCGCGCTTCCGCCTGCCTCATCAGCGCCTCATGCTCGCGGACCGTAATGGTCGGTTCCACCGGTTCCTCCGGTTCCGCCGGCAACTCGTCCGGTTCGGGCGCAGCAAGATCCGTATCGAACAGAAAACGGGCCGGACCGGAGCTGCGGGTCATTGGTTCTGCCTTTTGCATCATCAGTAGATCAACTCGTCGTCGCCCTTACTCTTGGAAATCATGATTTCGCCCTTGGCCGCCAGATCCTTGGAGATGGCCACCATGGACGTCTGTGCCTCATCAACATCCCTCAGCCGAACAGGCCCGAGGGCCTCCATATCGTCCTGCAGCAGTTTGGTCGCGCGCGCCGACATGTTGGCGAAGAAGAACTCCCGGACCGCCTCGTTGGCGCCTTTGAGGGCAATCGCCAGCTTGTCTTTTTCCACGCTGCGCAGGAGCGTCTGGACGCTGCCCGCATCGAGTTTGGCCAGATCATCGAATGTAAACATCAGGTTTTTGATGCGTTCCGCCGTTTCGCGGTTGTCTTCCTCAAGCGCTGTCAGGAACCTTGCTTCCGTCTGGCGGTCGAAATTGTTGAAGATTTCAGCCATCAATTCATGCGCATCCCGCCGCGTTGTGTGCGAGAGGTTGGACATGAACTCAACCCGCAGGGTCTGCTCGACTTTTTCCAGAACGTCTTTCTGGATCGCTTCCATGCGGAGCATGCGGTTGACGACTTCCAGCGACAGTTCTTCGGGCAGAATGGAGAGAACGCGGGCTGCGTGATCGGACCTGATCTTGGACAGGACGACCGCAACGGTTTGCGGATATTCGTTCTTGAGATAGTTGGCGAGAATGTTCTCCTGCACGTTCGACAGTTTTTCCCACATGGTACGCCCGGCAGGCCCGCGAATTTCTTCCATGATGAGAGACACACGCTCACCGGTGAGGAAGGACGCCAGCAACCGCTCTGTCGCATCGACGTTGCCCGTCAGCGATCCCTTGGTCGAAATCTTCTTGACGAAATCGATAAAGAGATCTTCCAGCATCTTCGGGGTAACGGGCCCCAGTTGTGCCATTGCCGTTGAGACCTGACGAATTTCAAGTTCGTCCAACCGCTCCCAGATCGGACGTCCGTAATCCTCTCCCAGCGACAGGAGCAGGACGGCTGCCCGTTCCGCCCCTTTCAGTTGCCGGTCTTCACTTCCCGTGGCCAGTTTAAGGCCGCCACCCTCTTGCAACTCAGAGCCGGTTTTGTTTTCGACGGGTAGTACGTTGTTTGGTTCTGCCATGGTTCTTTACGCAGCCTCGTCGAGCCAACCGCGCACGATCGAAACCGCCTCGGTGGGATAGTCGTCGATAATGTCGGCAACACGGGCAATGGAGTCGGCCTGAAGGTTGCCTTCAGCCTGGGCATTCTCAATCCAGTCCAGTCCTTTTGTGGCAGGCAGTTTGCCTGCTTTGATGCCTTCCTGCTCCTCTGCCGATCCGATCACCGAACCGTCTGCAGCCAGGATCGCCGCCCCGCCTTCTCCGACCTCCAGCGCCCGGTCAGGCTCCGGTTCAAACAGCTTTCTGAGAAGCGGGCGAACGGCGAAGAGCAAGGTCAGAATGGATACGATGAGCAGAACCGCCAATTCCGCGAAATAGAGCATGTCGTCTTTCGTGAAATCGAACATGCCCTGTTCATGATCCACGAAGTCCGGTTGCGGTTGGGCGGCAAACTGAAGATTGACCACTTCAACCGTATCGCCGCGGCTTTCGTCATATCCGACAGCCGAACGCACCAGTGTCGCGATTTGTTCCAGCTGCTCCTGGGCACGCGGTGCATACACCAGCTTTCCATCCGCATTCGGCTCATAAAGACCGTCGACGAGCACCGCCACCGAGAGCTTGCGGATACTTCCCGCTTCAACGACTTCGGTCTCGGTCGAGCGGGAAATTTCGTAATTGATGACCTCTTCCGTGGCGCTGGTCTGGTCCTGATTCGACTCCCCTTCCGTGCCGCCGGCGTTCGGCAACTGATTGCCGACCGTAACCCCGCCTTCCCGGCTCGATGTCTGCGCCGCTTCCTCGCGTGTCTGGGTCGAGCGGACGACCTGTCCGTCCGGATCGTAATTCTCCTTTGTCCGGGTAATGCGATTGAAATCGACCTCGGCGGCGACGCGGACGCGCGCTCTGCCTGCCCCGACAACGCTTGAGACGATTTCCTCAACCTGTTGCCTCAATCGTGACTCGATCTGCGCCGTCCGTTCCTGAAGACCGGCCGAAACGGCGCCGTCCCCCTGCTCCGACATGCCCGAGGCAAGCAACCGACCCGTCTCATCCACAATGGAAACCCGCTCCGGGCTCAAACCTTCAACAGCGGATGCCACCAAGTGCTGGATTGCCCGGATCTGTCCGTTGTCAAGCACGCCGCGAACTTTGATCATGATTGACGCGGAAGGATCCTGCCGATCACGCTGAAACAGCTGCCTCTCGGGCAAAACCAGATGGACCCGGGCGGTGATCACCCTGGCAAGGGAGCGAATGGTGCGGGACAGTTCGCCTTCCAGTGCCCTCACATGATTGATGTTCTGCACAAAACTGGTGGCGCCAAGCGTATCGGACTTGTCGAAAATCTCATAGCCGATCGAACCGCCCGTCGGCAGGCCGGATTCGGCGAGTTGCATGCGTGTCCTGAGAATGCGCTCCCTCGGAATCAGGATCACCGATCCTTCTCCCTTGAGCTCAAACGGGATATTCATCGATTCCAGCTGTTCGATGATGGCGTTGGAATCCTCAAACGTCAGATCGGTGTAAAGCGCACCCATCTGAGGTTCGGAAACCCGCATGATGATGATCGCAAAAATGCCGATCATAACAACGGCGACGGCCCCCATCGCACCAAGTCGGGCCGACCCGATTCTTTTCAGAAATTCAAGAAGATTGTTCACGCGCAGAGCTCATTATTCCCCGGTCCCCCAATGTCGGATCGTTTGGGCGAGAGGTGAGATGGGCTGGTGAAGAGAATACCCAAACGATCCGATAGGCAAAAAATGCCGCGTATATGGTAAACAAGAGGTTAACGGCGCCTTAACAAAGTCTCTATGGTGACCCATTTCTGCCATTATTTGCGATTGCAGATTGCAAAAAGCGGTGGGAATTATTTTCCCTGGGCAAAATCTGCCGGTTCCCATGACGGCACGAAGACTCTTCCATGCCGAATTCCACTTGTATTTCCGCTATTTGACAGCGGGGCTCTTATTCGACAAACCGGATAAGTTTCCGCCGGATGCGACACTTTTGGGACAATGAAAAGGAGATCGGCGCCGCGCAAATCCGGTTGCAACAGAACCGCACACCAAACGTCTGATCGAAAAAATCGGGCAAAATTGTGCCCCGTTTGCCACGATTGGGCGCCCCCGGCGGCGGTCCGTTGCGGTAGCCGCACTCCGTCATAAATCAACTTTGGGAAATGGCATCCTTGAAGGTGGTCAGTGCCAAAAGGATTTGGCACCTGACTTTGTCATCGACCACAACACCGGAGTCCTTCCGGTGTGTCCAAAACAGTTCTTACCGAGAAGACCGTCTTCCCGGAGGGTGTTGCCTCAGATATTTCTTATCCAAACAGGCAGGACCCCGGACATGCATGCCCGATCATTGTCGCCCGCCTATCGGCTGACAAACCGCAAGAAACGTTATTCGCGATATTGCTGAATACGCGTCGCACGCAGGCCTGCAAGGCCATGTTTGTCGATTGAACATTGCCAGGAGAGGAATTCTTCCACCGTCAACGTATAACGCTGACATGCTTCCTCAAGTGACAGAAGGCCACCTCTGACCGCAGCAACAACTTCCGCCTTTCTTCTGATCACCCAGCGCCGTGTCGACGTCGGTGGAAGATCGGCAATTGTCAACGGGCTGCCATCGGGCCCAATTACATATTTTACTCTCGAACGCACTTGTTCGGTCATCGGACTCTCACACTAACCATGACCACTACGAGAACCGACAGTACGGCAATGAATTTAAGATTTAGCTAAAGCGTTCTCAATGATTTGGTAATAAATTCAAGAGGGTTGCGGCTACGCTCAAAATCACACGGACGGCGCAGTTCCAACCCTGGTAACGGCAGAGGCAGGGATACGGCTGTCGCCGATGAGCAGATATGGCGTGCTGCCACTGAGATCGACGCCATCCACGACACCCTTGACTTCCGTTGTGATCGCAAGCGCGTTGTCATCGGCGTCTGTCGCCGTGAACTCAATCGAATAGGTTCCCTCGGGTGCATCGGTTCCGCCTGTCGTTTTTCCATCCCAGACATATGTCTGAGACCCTTTGGCCAGATCCCGCTCTTCGCTGTAAACCAGGGCGCCGGCGGAATTGAAAATCTCGATCTTCGCATCCGTTGCATCTGCCGGAACGTTGTATTCCCAGTTTGCGCTGCCGTTTTTCAGTTGCGTTTCGTTCCCCGCCGCAGTGACTTCCGATCCGATATATCCGACAAGATTGTACGCCTCATCCGCGGAAACTTTGGCGATCAGGTCCTCAAGATTCTGGTTTGTCAGAATAGACTGTTCAACCGACGAGTATTGCACCAGTTGATTGGTGAATTCGGATGGGTCGGCCGGATCAAGCGGATCCTGATTGCGCAACTGTGTTGTCAACAGGGTCAGGAACAGCTCATAATTGTCGCCCAGAGCCGAATTGGCATCGGACGTTGTCGATGTGCCTCCGCTGCCGGATACTGAAGATATTGCGTCCATTCTCTCACCAATCTTTCCGTCTTTTCCAAGACATGTCTTAAATGCTTATGTCCAGCGCACCGTCGCTCGACTGGACATAGGCGCGCCGCGCTGCGGCTTCAGCAATGCCGTCAGGCTCGTTTTCATCCCTTTGCGCCACGGAATCCAGGGACTGCGGGCTTCCCGCCCCGTCGGCAAACCCTTCACCGTTCTGGTTTTTCATCGAAAAATTAAGGCTGTTCTGATCCGTGCTCAGCCCTGCTTCGTTCAGGGCCCGCTGCAGTTCGCGGGAATCTCGCTGGAGCATATCCATGGTCTCGCGGCGCTCGACAATGAGATGGGCTTTCACCTCGCCCTGCTCGTTGATGTCAAGCCGCACATCGATCCGTCCGAGCTCCGACGGATGCAGTCTGATCTCAAAACGGGACTCTTTCTGCTGGGCCATCCGGGCAATGTGAAGCCCGACGGCTTCGATGGGAACCGAGGTCTGACTGCCGCCCTGCGTGGCCGTCATCGGCCGGATCGCCGTCAGGTGACTGTCCGCCCGCCCGGATGTTTGCAGAAGAAGAGGATCATCCGGTTCCGGCGTCGCTCCACCCGTCTCAGCCGGTAAGACCAGCGGGCCGGTTTCCGCTATCTCCAGCGTAACCGCGCCTGCCGGAGCACCGGCAGGACGAGCATCAGGCTTTGCCAGCGATTGCGGCCCACTCGGTCCGGATGCAACCGGTTTACCAGTCGGGTTGTCCTCCAGTCGCCTTAAACTGTCGTCAGTGAACAGCGTGCTCCTTGGCGCTTCGGCCGGCCTGTCCACCGATCTGTTCAGTGTACCCGGTATGGGACTTTCGCTTTGCAGTCCGCCTGCTCCACCCTTTTCAGCAGGAAGCACAAACTCCGCTTTGACGGCAGATCCGCGGATTGCCAGATCATCGCCGGCGGCTCCGGCCTGCTCTGCCGCATCGATGATCGCATCAATCCATGCCGGGGGCTGCCTGGTTGCGTCCGGGGCCTTTGCGGCCGTCGTCCGGTCGGCGGCAGGATTTACCGGCAGATCGGATGCCTGCGGTCTGACAGCTTCAGTCGGCGGATCCTGCAACGGACCGGGCATCTGTTCGCCGGACCTCACGGACGGCTTGACCGTTGGGCGATCCGTAGCAGGCAGGCCCGTCTCCGGCAATTTTGCGTCCGGTATCAGCCCCTGACCGGACCTATCCGAAAAGGGCACTGCCAGTGGCTCCACCGGGCTGTCCGGCCCCTGCCCGCCGGCATCGCCGTCAAAAGGGGCTGCGATTGGCGGCCGCGCCGTGCCCGTTTCCGCGGGAAGCGCCCCTTGCCCACCCACCGGACCAGGCAGAGGCGCTCCATCACCGTCGATTGCGGGAACAGTATGGTTGGTCGCGGCGGTTGATTGGCCGACGCTGTCAAGAACATGCTGATCCGGCGGGCCCGGCACGACAATATCCTGATCTCTGTTTGCCGGAACCGGGTTGCCAGCTTCACCTGACGGCGGTCCGTTTGACGGCGTCACACCGTCACCCGACGGCGAGGCCCTTGACGCCGTCACGACAAAGTCGGCGCCCTCATCAGGTACCGGCTCTTCAATCTGCGGTCTCTCCGGTCCGAAGAATGTCGGATTTCCCCGGGACGGACGGGGCCCGGCCAAAGCGTTTGCGTCGGCATTCTGAGTCTGACCGGCAGAGAACGCGGTTACGGCCGCATCCCCATCGGCCGGTCTGATCCCCGGTGGGGTGACACCCGACAAGCCGGCATTGGGCACTGGACCATCATTCGGAGAAAACGGCACCACTGATCCGGTACCAAGTGATCCGGTGCCAAGTGATCTGGGACCAAGCGGTCCGGGAGCCAATGACGGGGACCCTTCCGGCCCTGATATGGCGGGCGCATCGGATTGTCCGCCGGTTTGCCCGGGAGATTGGCCCGCTTGCTCAAGCTCCTTGAATTGTTCAAACGCCCGCTCAAGGTCATCAAGTGTGATATCGCCGGCTTCAAGGCCTTCGCGCAGTGACAGCAGCATCGGAATCGGCCCGTTTGCGGCCGCCTGATCCTGATCGGTGTTCATCGGAGCGCCATTCGGTCTGAAAGGCTGGACAATACCGGAGGCCTCTTCCGGCGATGCGTCCGGCTCTCCGGCGCCCGGCGCCGATAGGGCATCTTGATCCGTAACACCGGTAAACACTCCTGACCCGGCCGCCACATCACCGTCACCGGCGGCACTCTTTTTCAGAATATCGGCAAAGGTTCCCTTCGCACCGTTGCCGTCCGTTGATTGTGCGGTTTGTGTTGCTCCGCCCGATCGGCTTTCCAGCACCCCCGCCAGAAACGCTAATACGTTCACGATTGACCCCACTTCGTCAGGTTTAAACCCTGACATGGCCCAGCAGCCCGACTGAGCACATGCCCCCATCAGACTGCAAGCAAGGACGAGGCCAGTTTTTATTGTGTTGTTTTTCAGTAGGTTATCAAAAATCGACAGAAGCTGTCCGGTCGGGATACTGCAATTTTTGCCTAGCAGGGCAAAGATTTCCGAAACCTTGGCCTTGTAAGACAGAGTGTCTATATTACCCCGCGAGCACCAAAACCCATTGTTCTTAAGCCTTTTCTGCCTTAGATGAGTGCGGTTGAAATGAACGACCAAGACCGGTCTGCCGATTGGGCAGCATGTCCGCAACGACATATCGATTCGGTCGAACCAGGTGATCAGAAGATGTTGAACAGCCTCGGCCTGCCGGGAAAGCCGGAAGATACGCGTGTCGTCGTCGCTATGTCCGGCGGTGTGGATTCGTCCGTCGTAGCCGGACTGATGAAGCGCGAAGGCTATGATGTCGTCGGGGTCACACTGCAGCTTTATGACCATGGCGCCGCCATTCACCGCAAAGGCGCCTGTTGTGCCGGACAGGATATTCACGATGCGCGCGCCGTTTCCGAGCGCCTGGACATTCCGCACTATGTGCTGGACTATGAAGACCGCTTCAAAGAAAAGGTGATCAACCGGTTCGCCGACAGTTACATTGCCGGCGAAACGCCGATCCCGTGCGTCGCCTGCAACCAGACCGTCAAGTTTCACGATCTGCTTGAAACCGCAAAAACGCTCGGCGCCGACGTGCTGGTGACCGGACACTATATCCGGTCCGCCACCGAAGCGGGCAAGCGCGCAATGTACCGTCCGGTGGATCTGGACCGCGACCAGAGCTACTTTCTGTTTGCCACCACTCAGGAACAGCTTGACTTTCTGCGCTTTCCGCTTGGCGGCCTGACCAAGCCGGAGACACGCGAACTCGCGCGCGAGTTCGGACTGCACATTGCCGAAAAGCACGACAGTCAGGACATCTGCTTTGTTCCCCAGGGCAAATATGCCGACATCATTCAGCGGCTGAAACCGGATGCGGCGGAGGCCGGAGATATTGTCCATATTGACGGCCGCGTGCTTGGACAGCATGAAGGGATCATTCACTATACGATCGGACAGCGCCGCGGCATCGGCATCGCCGCAGGAGAACCGCTTTATGTCGTTCATCTGGACGCGGACACGAAACGGGTGATTGTCGGACCCAGGGAAGCGCTGCTGACCCGACGCCTTTACCTGCGCGATGTGAACTGGATCGGCCCGGGCGATCTCACCGACATCCTCGACGACGGCCTTGACATCGTTGCCAAAGTCCGCTCAACGCGTCCTCCGGTCCCGGCCACCCTTTTTGCCGACACAAAAGGGGTCTATGTCGAACTGACAGATGGTGAACATGGCGTCGCGCCCGGCCAGGCCTGCGTGTTTTACGACCGGGACGGCGAAGATGCCCGGGTTTTCGGCGGTGGCTGGATTGACCGGACGGAACGCGGTCCGGAAGCCGAGGCGGCGTTGCGTCGATTAAAGGAAGCGGTCCTCACATCCCCCGAGGTCTGAGACCGCACGATCTGACAGGAGGTATGATCCGATGGCAAACAAGCGTGCACGTGCTGTCGCTCGCCAACGGACGGCACCTTTCCTTGAACGGATAGCCGGTAAGTTCAATGGCCGGACGTCTGGCCGAATCGGCAAACGCCGGCTCGACAAACGCTCCGTACAGGCCGCCTATGCAGGCTGGGCGCCGGTTTACGATATGTTTTTCGACGCGTCCGTCGGATGGGGACGGCGGGCGGCGGTCAAACGCATCAACAACCTGTCGGGATCCGTACTGGAGGTCGGTGTGGGAACAGGACTGTCCCTGCCGGACTACCGGCCCGACCTCTCGGTCACGGGTATCGATCTGTCGGGCGAAATGCTTGCCCGTGCGCACAAGAAAGTTAAGAGCAGGTCGCTCGGCCATGTTGTCGGCCTGTCGCAAATGGATGCGAGCGCGCTCGCGTTTCCGAATGCAACGTTCGATGTCGCCGTTGCCATGTATGTCATGACAGTGGTCCCCGATGCGCCCAGCGTCATGCGCGAACTCGTGCGCGTCGTGAAACCGGGCGGACGGATCATCGTCGTCAGTCACTTTGCCGCCGACAAAGGTGTCCGCGCATCCGTTGAGCGCCATTTGTCCGGATTTGCGAAGCGCCTTGGCTGGCATCCCGACTTCAGGCGCGAACAACTGACGGCAACGCAGGGGCTGACACTCAAGAGCGAAGAAACGCTGCCACCGGCCGGCCTGTTCACCTTGCTCGATTTTCGCAGAGATTGACGGTTTCGGCGGCTGCGCCCGGTCGCCGGACGGGGAAGAAATCCCCGTGATGCCCGGTTGAACAGCCTGACGCAGCAGATCGACGCCGTTTGTCCGTCCTTTCGGATAGGACCGATTGGTCCGGCGACAGCGTTGCACGTTCTTGAAAACCGGATGGTTTCCTTCGGACTTGCGCCTCGCATTCAAACAGCACGATCCGAACAAATCGGCTCATACCATTTCAAGTATATTTATGGGGCCATACCCTAAAGTTTCCGGGCTGTGGGCGGAATGATGCGCAAAGTCAAAGAACCGCCGTCCACGACTTGACAGCATAGCCGCAGCCTCATTATATGCAGCCTCGCTTCCGGTGACAAAACACATGTTGCGGCCTGTGGCGGAGTAGCTCAGCTGGTTAGAGCAGCGGAATCATAATCCGCGTGTCGGGGGTTCAAGTCCCTCCTCCGCTACCATTTTATCTATATATTTCATTGATTTATACTATATTAGTTTCTATTAATATATTGCCGGCAACCAAATCGATGCCATTTCCGTTGTCCCTGCGTGTCGCCGCAAGTAACCGACTTTACGCCAACGGGTTTCGATGAGATTACCCGTTAAAGGTTCGGGAGCCACAATGCGATTTCAGGAAACAGCACCAGCAGCGCAACAAGCAGCAGCGAGCAGCCGATGAACGGGAAGGCTGACGTATAGATGGTGCGCATGGTCGTGCCGGGTGGAGCGACACCCTTCATAACGAACAGCAGCAATCCGAAAGGCGGTGTCGTGAAGCTGATTTCCAGGGCCAGCAGCATGATCAGTCCGAACCAGATCGGATCATAGCCAAGACTCATGGCCAGCGGGAAGAAGATCGGCACGGTAAGGAGCATCATGGAGATCTGCTCCATGAACATACCAAGCAACAACAGCACGGCGAACATCACCATCAGCATGGCGATCGGTGCAAGCTCGAAGGAAATGGCCCAGTTGACGAGGCCCCTGGATGCGCCGGAAAAGGCCAGGAGCTGACTGAAGGTCGCCGATCCGAAGACGATCAGATAGGCCATCAACGTCACTTTGAGCGCACCGGTGACGGATTTGCGTATTGCCTCCCAGGTCAGGCAACGGAAAACAGCTGCCAGGATCAGGACGCCCAAGGCGCCGAAGGCGGCTGCTTCGGACGGGGTGACGAAACCGTTGATCATCAGGATGATGATCACCACCATCACACCGACCATCGGCACGACCTCTCGCAAGAGCAGGGAAATCTTGCTCAGAAAGGAGAGCGGCTCCACGTCATAGGCTGGCGCAGCGCCCGGGTCGAGCCTGGTCTGCAGCCAGATGGTGCTGATGTAAAATCCGGCCAGGATCAGGCCCGGAATAACACCGGCAATCAGGAGCGCGCCGACATCGATCTGTGCCAGGGTGGCCAGGAGAACCGCCAGCGCCGACGGCGGAATGATGATGGCAAGGCCGCCTGTGCCCAGAATCGGGCCGATACTCATATGGGTTTTGTATCCGCGCTGGTTCATTTCCGGCACCATCAGGGAGCCCAGCAGCGCAGTGGACCCCATGGAGGAGCCGGACAGAGTCGAAAAGGCTGTGCCGCCCAGAACGGTGACATAGCTTAAACGGCCGGAGAGCCGACCGAGCAGCTTGTCAATGGCGTTGAACATGCGTCCGCCAAGCCCGGTGTGAAAGAAGATCTCGCCCATCAACAGAAAGAGCGGGATCGGCACGAGCGCGAACTTGGTGAGTGACCCAAGGCCGTTGTTCAACAGTTGGCCGATGCCGCGCTCGCCACCCATGAAGACCCAGGCACCGACAATATTGGCAGCCAGAAACGCCAGGGCAACCGGCATGCCCATGGCCATCAGGAACACGATCAGTCCCAGGAGCAGGGCAAGCGCTTCGTACCATTCCATTATTCGTGTATCCCCGCTTCACCGGTATGCATCAGCTCCGAACCGACGACAAAGCGCATGAATTCAAGCGCCATCAGGCCGAAGCTCAGCGGAAAGGTGATTGTCAGCAGCCAGCGGGGGTAGTAGTAGGCGCGCGTGTCATAGTCGCCGCGCTCGATGTTCTTCAAGAAGAGCTCAAGACCCTGCCAGGCAAGGATGACGCAGACGAGCACACAGGCAAGCGCCACGAGACGGCTGACAAGACGTCTGGGGCCGTCCGGGACGGCGGAGGTCACCAGCTCGATGTGAACATGCCCCTTTTCGCGGACAAGCCAGGGTGCGCCGAGCATGGTCATATATAAAAGCCCGTATTCGGACGAGGTGAACAGCCAGGCAAAGGGCTGGAGGCCCAGATTACGCATCAGCACCGACATCACGACGGAGACCATCAGCCACACCAGAGTGGCCCCGGCCACCACCGCCATGGCGTCGATCAAAAACTTGTAAAACCTGGAAACAGCCGCCATGCATTCGCCCCGGATCGGCAAGATCAGGCCCGCCGGAAGGCGGGCCTGACTGTTCTGTTATTTTGCGGCATTCAGATCGTAAAAGAGTTCGATCAGCCTGTCGTAGTTGCCGGTGCCGCCCGGTTGCTCGGCCATCAGGCCTTTCATGCGCTCCCAGGTCTTTTCGCGCGCTGCGGCCAGGTAATTCGCCCTGGCGTCGCCTTCCAGGGAAACGGCGGTCATACCGGCAGCGTCCAGCGCGGCAAAATCCTCATCCCGCTTGGCGCGCAGCGCCGCGACGCTGTCCTTTTCGTGCTGGATGGCAACGTCCTGCAGGATCTTTTTGGATTCGTCCGACAGGGCGTTCCACTTCTCAAGATTGATGATGACACCGAGATCGGTGGAGAAGAAACACGGTTCGATCCGGTAGTTCAGGAATTCGTTCCATTTCAGATCGATGAGGCCGATCTGCGTCCAGCCGGTGGCGTCGACAACACCGCGTTGCAGGGCCGAATAGACTTCCCCCGTTGGCAGGTCAATCACCTGGGCACCGAGATAGTTGGTGAAGAAGGCGTTGTAGACATTGTTGCCGCGCAGTTTCAGGCCCTCAACTTCCAGATTGCCATTCTCATCAAAGGTGGGCTCATTGCGCGTCCACAGATTGTAACAGACACCGCTGTCGAACCAGCCGAGATATTTGAGACCCATCTTTTCCTGGTGGATCTGGTCGATCAGCTCAATGCCGCCATTCTCGCGGGTTTCGACTGCCGTCAGGTTGGAGGCGACCATGGCATCTTTTTCCGGAAGAGCGCCGCCATAAAAGGAACCCGGCGTATAGACCATGTCGACAATGCCGTCGCGCACCGCATCCGGCTGCTGGAACATGCCGATCGCTTCAGGTCCACCGCGCACATCGATCTGCACGACGCCTTTGCCGGCCTCATTCACCTTGTCAACGAAGGACAGAAAACTCTTGGTGTAGATCAGCGTTTCGGGAAAGGCATGGACGGCAGTCAGCGTGTCTTCCGCCTGCGCCGATGCGCTGAACAATGTTGATCCGGCAAGCAGTCCGGCCAGTATTAACCTCTTCATAGTCTCTCTCTCCACTTTGCGGGCGGCCTTTGCCGCTTCTCTCTGGTTTTCAGGATCTGTCCTGAGGCTTGCTGCTCCTGTTGGCTCAAGAGCTCTTTGTGTTTTGCGCGGACCATACCCAGGGCGCGCGCTGCTTTCGGTCTTGTATGTGCCGGTCGATGTCGGCCCTGTGGGTCAGGGTCAGATCGATGTCGTCCCAGCCATTGATCAACTTGGTGCGCCAGCCCGGATCGAGTTTGAAACCGATCCGCCGGCTGCCGATCCGGAGATGGCTCCTTTCCAGGCAGACCTCCGCGGCGAGCGCCGTATCGGCGAGGGACTGAAACAACAGGCTCATTTCCTCTTCGCTGATGCGGGCGGGCAAGAGACCGTTGTTGATGGCATTGCCGGCAAAGATGTCGCCGAAGCTCGGCGCAAAGACGGCCCTGACACCGGCATCGACCAGGGCATAGACGGCCGCTTCGCGCGAGGAGCCGCTGCCGAAATTGCGGCCTGTTACCAGGATGCTGGCACGGCCATGGCGGTTCAACGGAAAGTCGGGATGAGTGTCGCCGCCGGCATCCCGGCGCAGATCGTGCAGCAAAAACCGGCCGTAGCCTTCGCTTCTGGGCGTCGACATGAAACGCGAGGGGATCAGCTGATCCGTATCAACGTTGTGTATCGGCAGCGCGATGGCGTGACCATGATGCTGGCTCCAGCCGCTCATACAGTGCGTCCTTCCAGGAGCGGGCGTACATCCGTGATCGTGCCGGTAACCGCCGCTGCCGCGACCATCGCCGGCGACATCAGGTGGGTCAGCGCGCCGGGGCCCTGGCGGCCGCGGAAATTGCGGTTGGTGGAAGACGCACACCGCTTGCCGGGTGCGACCACATCGCCATTCATGCCAACGCACATGGAACAACCCGCCGCAGCCCATTCCAGACCGGCATCGACAAAGATCCTGTCGAGCCCTTCTTCCTCCGCCTGCGCCTTGACGAGCGCTGAGCCAGGGGACACCAGTCCTGAGACTTTCGCTTTCCGGCCGGAGAGAACGGCTGCCGCATGGCGCAAATCCTCGATCCGCCCATTGGTGCACGAGCCGATGAACACCTGATCGACCGGTGTGCCCGCAATCGGACACCCCGAGGACAGTCCCATGTAATCGAGCGCATCACGGGCCCCTTGCGCTTTGCCGTTTGCCAGCTGGTCCGGATCGGGGATCGTGGCGGTGACCGGGATTGCCTGTTCGGGGCTTGTGCCCCAGGTCACCGTCGGCGCGATATCCTCGGCAGTCAGGAGGATGTCCCGGTCGAACGCCGCCGTTTCGTCGGTGGTCAGCTCCGCCCAGTGATCCAGAGCGAATTCCCAGTCCGCTCCTTTTGGCGCGTAGGGTCGGCCTTCCAGATAGGCGCATGTCGTTTTATCGGGCGCAACCAGACCGAACCGTGCTCCCCCCTCAATAGAGAGGTTGCATAAGGTCATGCGGCCTTCCATGGACAGCGCGCGGACGGCACTGCCGGCATATTCTACCGCATGTCCCTGGGCGCCATCCGCACCGAGCCGGGCAATCCAGTTGAGTGCAATGTCCTTGGCGCTCACACCCGGGCCAAGCGCTCCCTCGATGCGAATGCGCATGGCCGCCGGCTTTTTTTGCCAGATCGTCTGGGTCGCCAGAACGTGGGCGACCTCGGTTGCGCCGATGCCGAAGGCCAGCGCGCCGAACGCGCCATGGGTTGAGGTGTGGCTGTCGCCGCAATTGACCAGCAGCCCGGGCAGCGTCAGCCCCTGTTCCGGACCGATCACATGGACGATGCCTTGCCCGGGATCTTGAAGATCAAACAGGCGCAGGCCGTGCCTGCGGGCATTCTTGCGGAGGGTCTCGACCATGTATTTGATTTGCGGATCGGTAATCCGGTCACGTCCTCGCGTCGGAGCATAGTGGTCGACCACGGCAAAAGTCAGGTCGGGCTCGGCGGCAGGTGCGCCCCGGGCTGCCAGTTTGCCGAAAGCATGGTGCGAGCCTTCGTGCACGAGATGCCGGTCGACCCACAAAAGAGAAGCGCCATCCTCGCGCCGCACGATCTCATGCGCGGACCAGAGCTTATCGAGGAGGGTGCGCGGCGCCATCATGCCGGTTCACCCGCCGGTTTGCCGATCGCCGGTTGCCAGTGGCGTGCGCCGCCGTCGCCGACCCGTGTCAGCGGCATTTCAAGACGGAACATATCCGGACGGTAAAGCGCGGAGAGATATTCCACGCCGTTGTCATTGACGTCGCGCACCACACGGCGCAGCGACAGCAAGGCTGAGCCGACGGCAACGCCGAGAGCTTCAGCGACATCGGGTCCGGCAAGGGTTGCCGAAACGGACTGATGCGCGTCCTTGATCTGAACGCCGCTCAGTTCCAGAAGCTTGAACAGCGGCGTTGTCGCCAGATCGTTTTCTGAATAATTCTCGGCAATGCCGGCGGGAACATAAGTGGTCAGGTGTGAGAAAGGCGTTCCGTCGGCGCTGCGGACCCGGGTCGCGATTTGAACCTGTTCCTTCGGCTCCAGATGCAGCGCGCTGACAACGAACTCCGGCGCCCCGCCGTAGGAAAAGGACAACAGGCGGGCGGTCGTGGTCTGTCCCATCTCGACCAGTTGCGGCATCAACGTCGCCAGATTCATGGCCATCGGCTGTCCGGCCTTGCCTGTGGTACGGACCGTTGTGCCGCTGCCCGCGCGACGCACGACCAGGCCGGCTGCGGCCATCGCATCCAGAGCCCGGCGAATGGTGACGCGGGAGACACCGAAAATTTCAGCCAGCTTTTGTTCAGGCGGGAGGCTGTTGCCGTCTTCCAGGCGGCCGTCGGCAATCTGATCACGCAGGGACAGATAGACTTGCCGTGCCTTGGCGCCTTCCGGAAGCAGCGATGTTTCGGGCCTGTTCACGCCGGAAATTCCTCCCTTATCCGCATTCAATGTTATCGTCGGCTTGAAAAAGATCAAGCTTCTGTACGAAAAATTTGTCTTTTTCTGTATTAGTTGCATATAAAAATCTGTATTATTTAAGATACAAATTCTGGAAGGGTAGTATGCCGGTCGTCGAGTTGCATCTGTTGCAAGGCTATGGGGTCGAGGAAAAGCGCCGGCTGCATGAGGGCCTGACAGCTGCCGTCCGCCTGGTGGTGCCTGCAGCGCCAGAGGCCATCACGGTCATCATGCACGAGATGGAGCCGACCAACTATTCGCGCGGTGGTATCAGTCGCAAGGGCGCCGTTGCGCTCCAAGACCCGCGTGAGATCGTGAAAGACTTCTTAAGCGCCATGGAAGCGCGGGATCTTGAACGCGCACGCACGCTCTTGAGCGAGGGCTTTGTCATGCGGTTTCCGGGCACTGCCCCCATGCACACGCTGGAGGAACTGATTGCCTGGGCTGCGCCCCGGTACCGCTTTGTCAAGAAGGTGTATCAGGGCTTTGACGTCATGCAGGCCGCCGGTCCGGCGGCCCTGGTCTATTGCCGCGGCACCCTTTCCGGAGAATGGCCCGACGGCAAACCCTTTGACGGCATTCGTTTTATCGACCGGTTTGAAATCGAGAATGGCAGGATCACGCGCCAGGACGTATGGAACGATCTTGCGGAGGTGAAGGCAACAGATGAGCGAGATTGATTCCATCACCCTGTCGGTCCTGTCCGGCCGCATGGAGCAGATCGCCGACGAAATGGACGCCACCCTGTTTCGGGCCGCCTTCAATCCGATCATCGCCGAAGCGCACGATGCCAGCCACGGGCTTTACCACGCCGGCAGCGGCGACACTCTGGTTCAGGGCAAATCCGGTCTGCCGATTTTTGTCGGTGTGATGTCCTTTGCCGTCAAGGCGGTGATTGAAAAGGCGGCCGCGGACGGAGATCTCGCCGACGGCGACATCTTCATTTTCAACGACGCGCATATCGGCGGCACGCATCTGTCCGACATGCGTCTCGTCCGGCCTTATTTCCGGGACGGAGAGCTCTTTTGTTATCTCGCCTCCGTCGGCCACTGGCATGATGTCGGCGGCGCGGTGCCGGGCAACTACAATCCGGCAGCCACGGAGGTTTTTCAGGAGGCCTTCGTGCTGCCGCCGGTCAGGCTGGCACGGGCCGGCACTCTCAACCAGGACATCATCGACATCGTCCTGCGCAACACGCGCCTGCCCCAATCCGCCAGAGGCGATCTGAACGGCCAGCTCGGTGCGCTCGATCTGGGCGTCCGGCGCATGGATGAATTACTGGACGAATATGGCGCGCGGACGGTGCACTCCGCGCTGGATGCGCTCGGGCATCGGGCAGAGGCGCTGATGCGGGCCGAGCTTGGCGATCTGCCTGACGGGCGCTGGGAGGCGGAAGACTATCTCGACAATGACGGCATCACGGACGAACCGCTCGCTATCCGGGTGGCGCTGGAGATCAGGGGCGACAGCATGATCCTCGATTTTGCAGGATCCGCCGCGCAATGCGCCGGTCCGGTGAACATCGCGCTGCCGACAACGGTCGCAACGGCTTATGTCGCGATCAAGCATATCTTTCCTGAACTGCCGGCCAATGCCGGCGTCATGCGGCCGATCAGCGTCCAGGTGCCGGAAGACTCTCTATTGTCGGCGGCGTTTCCAAGCCCGACGGGCGGCTATACGGAGACAATCCTGCGCATGATCGATGTCATCTTTTCAGCCTTCGCAAAGGCGGCGCCGGACCGTGTTGTCGCCAATGCCTACGGCACCATCAACGCGCTCTCGATCGCGGGCAAGCGCAGCGACGGCAAGCCCTGGGTCATGTTCAGTTTCTACGGCGGGGGGCACGGTGGCTCTGTCGAAAGCGACGGTCTCAACCACGGCAACGCACCGATATCAACGGCGACCATCCCGCCGATGGAGATCCTGGAAGCGGCTTATCCGGTGATGTTCCGCAAATGGGCGCTGCGCCCGGACAGCGCCGGGGCGGGCAAACATCGCGGCGGTATGGGCGCGGTCTACGAGATCGAGGTCCTGGAGGAAAATGGCGCGGAGGCATTTTTGTTCGGCGAACGCGGACGCTTTGCCCCCAAGGGCATTGCAGAGGGTCAGGACGGCGCGCTCAACAGGTTTTCCTTCGAACAGGATGACGGCTGGAAGACGCCGCCGCTCGCTTCCAAAATGCGCGGCATCAGATTGCGGCAGGGCCAGGCGGTCCGTCTGGAAACCCCCGGTGGCGGCGGCTATGGCAAGGCTGAGGAGCGGTCCGCCGTCGATGTTGCCCGGGATGTGGCCCGCGGGCTTGTTGAAGCGGAAGCGGCCGACAGGCTCTATGGACGCGCGTGGCGGGAGATCGCCCCATGAGCGGACGCATGATCGGCGTGGATGTCGGCGGCACGTTTACCGACATATTCGTGTTGAACGAAACAGACGGAACCGCGTCCGTCGCAAAGGTGCCGACAACGCGCCCGGACCAGTCGGGTGGGTTTCTGGACGGTATTTCGCAGCGGGTCTCCGACCTTTCGGAAATATCCGTTGTGGTTCACGGCACGACCGCAGGCACCAACGCGCTGTTGGAGCGAAAGGGCGCAACAACCGGCGTCATCTGCACCGAAGGCCTGCGCGATGTCCTGGAAATGCGGCGCCGGGACCGGCCACGCACCTGGGGGCTCAGGGGCGATTTCGAGCCGGTGGTCGACCGGCGCAACCGGTTGGAAGTGCCGGAACGCACACTTGCCGATGGCACGATCCGAACGCCGGTTGATCTTGAGGCGGTGCGTGCGGCGGCCAGACAGCTTCAGGCACAGGGCTGCCACGCTGTCGCAATCCTGTTTGCCAATGCCTATGCCAATCCGGAAAACGAAGCGGCGGCCGTCGCGGCGGTGCGCGAGATCTGGCAAAGCCCTCATGTGTCGGCGTCTTCGGAAATCCTGCCGGAAATCCGGGAGTTCGAACGGTTTTCGACCACGGCGCTCAACGCCTATCTGCAGCCGGAAGTTTCCGGCTACCTGGACCGGCTCGAGCGCGCGCTGACGTCGGGTGGTTTTGACGGCGAATTCATGATCGTGCAGTCCAATGGCGGCGTCATGGCGGTAAACACGGCCTGCCGCCTGCCGGTAAGAACGGCGCTGTCAGGCCCGGCCGCAGGGGTGATCGCGGCAAGCTACATTGCCTCTTCGGCGGGCTTTGACCATGTGATCACCGGTGACATGGGCGGCACCAGTTTCGATGTCTCGTTGATCTCGGACGGACACTCGATGCTGTCACCGCAAACCGCCATCGATTTCGGCATGGTGGTGCGCACACCCATGATCGAGATCACGACCATCGGCGCAGGCGGCGGATCCATCGCCTGGGTCGACAAGGGCGGGCTCTTGAACATTGGCCCGGAAAGCGCCGGATCGAACCCCGGGCCGGTCGCCTATGGACTGGGCAACAGCCGCCCGACCGTGACAGATGCGAATGTTGTTCTCGGCCGCATCGACCCGGACAATCCGATCGGCGGAAAACTCGAAAGGCTCGATGTGGAGGCCGCTTCGAAGGCGATCGATCTCCATGTCGGGCGTCCTCTCGGCCTTGAAACCGTCGAGGCGGCGGAGGCCATTCTGCGAGTGGCCAATTCCCGGATGGCCGGGGCGATCCGTCTTGTCAGCATCGAACGGGGCTTTGATCCAAAACGCTTTGCCTTCATGCCGTTTGGCGGTGGCGGTGCGCTGCATGCGGGCGCTATGCTCAAGGATGTCGGCATCGCCCGCGCCCTGGTACCACGCTATCCCGGCGTCACGTCTGCGATGGGCTGCGTCATTGCCGATATGCGTCAGGATTTTGTCCAGACCATCAATTCGCTGGTGGACCAACTGGATGTGAACGCCCTCACCGCCTACATGCAGGCCCATGTGGACACGGGCTTGGCGATGCTCGACGCCGCCCGGACACGCTTTGAAAGTCGGGCGCTCAGTTTTGAACTGGACATGGCTTATGTCGGTCAGACGCACACGGTTTCCGTGCCGCTGACGCGTCCGCACCGAGCAGGAGACAGCGTCCTGCCCCCGACAAAAGCCGGAGATCGAGGCCGCGTTCGATGCGGCTTATGAAACGACCTTCGGCAGGCTGCTGGAAAACGGCGTTCGGCGCATCTTGAACCTGCGCAGCGCGGTTACCGGGCTCCGGCCAAAATTCGATTTGCGGGCCCTGGCGCCAACGGGCGAGGGCACGCCGGTGCCCAGAACGACCCGCAATGTTCATTTTGGTGCGGACTGGCACGAGACTGCAATCTACGACCGTCTGGCGCTTCCTGTGGGAGCCGTCATTCAAGGACCTGCCATCCTGGAACAACCGGACACGACGGTGCTTGTCGAACCGGACCTGCAGGCGCGTGTCGACACCTTTGGCAACACGATCATCGAACCTTCCAAGGAGCAGTCATGAGCGAGCCGAACACTTGGGACCTGTCCAGGACAGCACTCCTGACGATCGATCTGCAAAACGACTTCATCCATCCGCAAGGCGCCTATGGCCGCGCCGGACAGCGCGCAGACAGCATTGCTGCTCTGCCGGAGCGGATCGCGCCGCTGGTCGCCGCTCTGCGTCGGTGCGGCGGCCATTATATTTCGGCCCAGTTCACGCTTGTGCCCGATGCCAGCGGCGAGCCGTTGATTGCGCCTCACCTGAAAAAGCTGCGCCCCTTTCTGGGCAAGGGAGATTTTGCGCCGGGCAGTTTCGGCAACACCCTGGTCGACCGTCTGCATCCGGCCGATTTCGTGGTCGAGAAAGTGGCCTATTCCGCCTTCTATCAGACACGGCTGGAATACATCATGCGTGC
>CBDHYI010000007.1:2162500-2235000 GCA_965275915.1 Stappiaceae bacterium | reverse complement strand
ACCGCTTCCCATGCCAGAAACGCTTCAAACAAATGCATATGAGGATTGGACCGCAACGGCAGCGCGCGCGACCGGCTTTCCTCAAATCCGCGTGCCGGATGAGCGTAATTTGACGTCATATGGGTCAGGAGCGAAACGGCCCGGTCCCGCATCTCAGCATGGCGATCCGGCAGTACGGCTCCGACTTGTGCATATGCAAACAGAGCAAAGGCCTGATTGTAGAGGTTGAAAGACGCATCAAGAACGCCACCATCCGGCGATCCCAGGGAAATGACCGTTCCATCTTCATTGCAGAACCGGTGGAAGAAG
Source organism: Stappiaceae bacterium (assembly GCA_965275915.1). Classification (GTDB taxonomy): domain Bacteria; phylum Pseudomonadota; class Alphaproteobacteria; order Rhizobiales; family Stappiaceae; genus JBDWFY01. The sequence continues at coordinate 2,234,691 of CBDHYI010000007.1, read as the reverse complement.
TTCTCAAGACCATCCGATACGACACCCTGCCATGCGCCGGTCCAGCCCAAGCGTCCTGCTTCGGTAAAACAATAAATCTGGCGCGGTTGCACACGCGAGCGCCTCGGCTCGGAAAGAGGGCGGCCGGATTGATCGAGGCGTTCAAAAAATCCACCGCTTCTTCGATCGATCCCGTTGGCCAGCCACAATGGCAACGCATCATCGAACAGCCATGCTTTCAGGCGCGCGGCATCCTCTTGAATCAAAGTCGTGTAATCAGACATTGCAATCCGCTTCGCTTTGCCGCCCAAATCCCACCATATCCAAAACGGCGTCATATCCCGCCGGGCTGACAGACGGAAAGCGCTCTAGCACGGACAATCGCGTCTGCACAATGGAATCGCATCGATGTGCCCGCCATAAGAAACAGGCGATAACCCGGCGGCCAGTCAGATCGTTGCAGTCTCAATCGTGAAGACGGCCGTTTCCCGCTGAAGACCCCTCAGCCGGCCGCTCCAGATCTGTCTGACTTTTCTTTTTTCAGGGAGTTTTTCTGCCACCGCATCTGAAAAGGCGATACGCACACCCTGTTCCTTGGCAATCGCCTCAAGACGACTGGAGATATTGACCGTTGTGCCAATGGCGGTAAATGACCGGCGGGCTTCCCCCCCGACATGCCCCACCAGCGCGGGGCCCGCATGGATAACCACGCGCAGGTCGACATCCGCAACACCGCTTATCTTTCTTATCTCCGGCAAAGCCTCAATGATCCTGCAGCCGGCTTCGACCGCCCGGTTTTCCGGATCTTCAACCTTGTTGGGTGCATTCCACAAAACCATAATGGCATCACCGATATACTTGTCGATGAAGCCGCCGCTCTCCATGATGATCTGCCCAAGCCGGTCAAAACAGCGATTGACGATACCGACCATCTCCTCGTCGGTTCTTTGTTCCGACATTTTGGTATATCCGGCAATGTCGATGAAGGCGACAACAACATGGCGCGTATCGCCGCCAAGTGCGGGCAGATCCTCGTTTTCAGCCATATTTTTGATGATCTCAGGCGAAAGGTAATGCCCGTAAAGCCGGGCCAACCGGCGTTCCCGGCGCCCCAGCAAACCGGCACGTCCAACCACGGCGACGATGAGAGCAGACATTGATCCGACTAACGGATCGGCTGCCGGTATGACCAGGCCCAAACCCAGTGCCCCATAGACAACGGCAAGCCCGACCAGAATCAGCCCAAAAACCGCAATCGGAAGGATACCGGGTCTGATCAGAGCACCGGACAGAGCTCCAAGCCCGGCAAACAGAAACATCACCGCCAGCGCCCTCACAAAGGATACGGGTGTGGCATACTCTCCGGTCATGGGTGCTCCGATCAGCGAGGCAAGCAGGAAGACACCGGGTATCTTGCCGTTCCGGTAAAAGGCCTCCGACTGAAAGGCATCCGGTCCCAACGCGTGGCCGGCCGGCAGAAAACGGTCCGAAAACGTATGCTGATCCTCATCGCTGAGAACACCGCCGAAAAGAACAAGCCGATCCTTGACCAGATGTGTAAGCTTTTCGCGTCCCTCGTTGGATTTGAGCATATCCAGCAGAGTATGCAGGGAAATCGATGGGATATGGTCGGCACTGCGGGCGGAATGAAGCGGCAGAAAGGTTTCAGGCGCAGTCTGCCCGCTCATTATCAGGGCCGCTTCCACAAAATCGTCCGGCGGACTGCCATCCAGCTGAAATCTGTGCCGCCTGACCACGCCGTCCGGATCGGGCAGAACACGGGTATATTTGATCGCCTGCGGACCGGCCGCCCCGGCGACCCGGCGGTGTGGTTCGCTTGTCGTGGTTCGGGACAGCAGCACCCTGCCGCGGTTCTTGTGCAGAAATTTCAGGAACGGGGTATCGTATCCTTTAAGGAACTGCCGGCCGCTGACCGGATCCGTAAAATCATCCGCACTGAAAACAAAGACAAAATCATATCCGACAACCTTGGCACCTGCATCGAGAACAGCCTCGCCGGCCCTGGCGAACAGGGGGGTAAGAAAGGTCCGCGGCACGGTCTGCATATCGGGACTTTCCAGCGCTGCCGCGTCGAGCCGGACGACAAGAATCGGGAAGTCGGCTGGCTCACCGGATGACGTGACCAGAGCCCGGACCTGCAGCAGGCGATCAAATATCCAGCCCTCCAGCGCGGTCTGCCGCGCCAGAAAGACCGATACCATTCCGATAAAAGTGGCAGTCAGAACAAGAAGTGCGTAGGCGACCGGACTGGCGCGCCGGGGAACGGGCGCCGTCACATCGGCTTGCTTCATCTAAAGAAAACCACAGCCGTCTTTCGTCCGCTCTTAAGCCGATCAACCGTCATCTTGTGAAAATCGGCATCACTTTCGTTCTCGCCCGGTTCGAACAGAACCCGGATGTTCACCGTGTCAGGCAACTCATCCGCAAGCGGCACGTCGAGCTTGGCCGCCATCGTATACCGTTTGGGCTGACCATCACCAAGCGCGATCATGACGGTTCCCAGCTTTTGCCGGAGCTCACCGGAAAAGACGAGCGTCAGCTTGTCCGTTTTCACCTTTTCCACGGACGCATGACGCAGCGGGGTTGTTGCCGCATCGCCGGGCCCATCCGTTTCCTCGACCGCCGCGCCCAATTGCGGACAGTTTCCCGGCCCCAAAACAATCGCCGTACCGCCTTCGGAATTCACACCCTGGTCGGTCATCAGCACAACACCGCCCATGATGCGCTTTTCTTCGCAGGACACGTAGTCGAGCACATCGATAAAGTCGGCAGGACCAAGGGTAATGCTGGTGCCGGATTCAAATTCGGTGAACGGCTGGACATCTGTCTGACCTTGAACGTCCATTGCCATCGCGACCGGCGCCGAGCGCGCCTGGCCGGCAAAGGAAATCACCAGTGCGGTCGTTACGGCAGCACCCAAAAACAACCGTTTGACATCGATTGCCTGCATCGCCAGCGCATTGATTTTCGGCTTCATATCAGGGATCCCTCCAGGGATTTCGCTTTCACCGGGCCGGACTATACTGAAATTCAGGCCACTTATCTACAAATGCCCAAAAAACCTTCCGTGCTCAATCACTTATCGGAAGACCACCCGCCGGTTTAATCCAAATCTTCCCGCTCTTATCAGGACTTATCGGCAAGAATCTGTTGTGCAAATCACAGTATGTTGCAGGCTGTTAATGTTGTAATGGGGTCGTTTCTTTTCAAGGGGAGACGAAAAGGCCAAAACCGTTACTCATAGGTATAGATGCCTGTCAGGCCGACACGGACAGGTTTATCGGGCAGGGTTTCCAGAACCGCATCGGCGAGCGCCGGCGTTAACAGCCTGCCCTCTATGGATTTCACAAAAGCCTGCAGTCTTACCAGAGGGGCACCCGATTGGAGCATCAGAACATGATCGGCACCAAATGGCGGACCGGCTTTCAGGGCCAGCTTAAAGTCGGTGTCCCTTGCCAGCCGGCCGTCTGCACCGCTTGGATCGATACTCGGATCCGGCGCCAATAAAATCAGCGAACCGTCCGGCTGCAACCCGATAACCGTCACCGCGCCATCGCGGTCCGCCCGCAGAGAAACCGTGACCGGGCTGCCGTTTCTGATCCGCCCGATTGCAGGACTGGTCTTTGCCGAAAGGACGCCGTCCTGCTGCCCTCTGTCCTGCATCGTGCGCAGCAGCAGCCATTTGGCCATAACAGACAGCGCCCGATCCGTCTTATCCCAGATATCACTGGCGACGACATCGCCATGACGGCTCAGCATGTCGCCGCTGGCGGGGTCAAAAACCAGATCGGCCCGTTCCGGTTCCGTCAGTTGCAGCTGATCGGAAAATGGCAGCATCGCTTTGCGCAACGTCGCCGGTTCCCTTCCGCCCAGCATGGCAATATTCAATTTCACCGGACTGAGTGCCGGCGGCGCGACGCGATGATGAACAAGACTGAGACCCGCAGCGGCAGATCCGACAACAACGCTCGGCAATTGCCGCCCTTCGGATGTCAGCCGAACCGTTTCGAACAGAAATCTGCCCAGTTCGTCACTGGTGATAACGCCGTTGGTGTCAAGATCCGCCCGGCCTTCCAGCGCCCGCGAAAAGGCCCAGCTCAACGCACCGCGCGGCTTGCCGTCAATGATAAGCTCGGGGGTCAGCATGCCGTCTGCTGTCGCGCCCAGATAAATGACATTGTCGAGTGTCTCAACGTCGCCGGCTGCGGGCTGGACAGGGTCCGGAGTCACCCTCTCCTCCCGCACGATCGTATAGGATGCAAGCCGGATCCCCAGCGTTTCTATGCGAGAATCCACCGACCGCGTCATGGTGCCGGAATGGCAGCTGTCAGCAATGAAGATAATTTTGCGGCCGGCAGCGGCACGAAACATGTTGAACAAATCATCGTCGCGCAGCCGCTCGATATTGGCCGCCGTGCCGGGCGAAAACCCTGCCATCAGGAAGACCTCGTCCCGACCGTCCCGCTCCGAACCTTTGATCCATTCGGTTTCCTGCGCGCCGTGACCGGCAAACGTCAGGACCAGGGTGTCACCGGGCTGCGACGTCTCGACCATTTTCGCCCAATGGGTCATCACGGCGGCACGCGTTACTTCGCGATCCGTCAGCAGGGTGACATGCTGAACGCCCGATTTTCTGAGTGTCGCAGCGATGTCCTGCGCGTCGTTAACCGCCCCCTTGAGAGCGGGAACACCGGCATAATCATCGATTCCGAGCACCAGCGCCTGCCACTGGGCCGCATTCGCAGCAGGCACAAGCGGCAAGACTGCGATCAACCCGAAAAACCAGAGATGTTTCACAAAAGAGATCACGCGCGGAGCCTTGCCCTTCAGCTGTTCAACCGATCCAAGCGCCTTGGGTCTATGCCCTTTCCATATCCCGCTGTCTTTCAGTACGTGGTTACATAGACTCCTGAAAAGATCAGTGAAACAGGTTACAGCCCGCACATGCGGGCTGTACAGTTGCCGGCAGGGTTTCCAACAGCTTCACCTGTCGGAAACAACATCCTGCCGCTGCGAGCCAAGCCCTTCAATGCCCAGTTCGACAACATCGCCGGGCTTGAGATAAAGGGGCGGCTTCATGCCCATGCCGACACCGGGGGGCGTTCCTGTGGAAATGACATCGCCGGGATGGAGGGTCATGAACTGGCTCAAATAGGAAATCACATGGGCAACGCCGTAGACCATGGTTGAGGTCGATCCGTTTTGGCGCGTTTCGCCGTTGACTTTCAGCCACATGGATAGGGCCTGCGGATCCGGCACCTCATCGGGCGTCACCAGCCAGGGGCCGGTCTGGCCGAAATTGTCGCAGGATTTTCCTTTGGTCCACTGTCCGGCCCGCTCGGTCTGAAAACTCCGCTCCGATACATCATTGACGACGCAGTAGCCCGCAACATGAGACAAGGCGTCCGCTTCGCTGACATATTTGGCGGCCTTGCCAATCACCACGCCCAGTTCGACTTCCCAGTCTGTCTTTTCCGAACCGCGGGGAATGATGATCGGATCGTTCGGACCGCACATGGCCGACGTCGCCTTCATGAACACCACCGGTTCGGGCGGGACTTCGAGGCCGGATTCGGCAGCGTGGTCGGAGTAGTTCAGGCCGATACAGATGAATTTGCCTGTCTGGCCGACACAGGGACCGATCCGTATGTGCTCTCCGACTTCGGGAAGAGAATCGGGATCAATCGAGGAGAGCGCGGCCAGATTTTCCAGGACATTTCCGGCTATATCGGTCACATGGCCGGACAAATCCCGCAAGTTTCCCTGAGTATCGACGATACCCGGTTTTTCGGCACCGGCAGCGCCATGGCGAACAAATTTCATAGAACTCTCTCCTGGTAATCACCTGATGATATGGATCCGGCGGATCATAGGGTCCAACCGCCGTCGATCGAATGGGTTTGTCCGGTCGTAAAAGCGGCTTCGTCCGATGCGAGGTAGCACGCAAGCGCCGCCACCTCTTCCGGCGTCCCCAGCCTGCCCATAGGCTGCCGGTCGACAAAGGCCTGGCGGACAGCGTCATAGTCGCCGTTTTCCCGCATGCGTCCTTCAAGCGACGGCGACTCAATCGTTCCGGGGCAGATTGCGTTGCACCGGATCCCCTGCTTGATGAAATCCGCAGCCACAGCCTTGGTCATACCGATAACGGCGGCCTTTGTCGCTCCATAGATAAAACGGTTGGGAGCGCCGGTGATGGAACTGGCAACGGAGGCGACATTGATGATCGAGCCACTTCCATTCCTTAACATCCCCGGCAGGAAGGCTTTCATCAAGCGAAACTGGGAACGGACATTGAGGTCGAAGGAAAAGTCATACTTCTCTTCGGTACAGTCCAGGATGGAGCCGCTGTCGACAAATCCGGCGCAATTGAACAGAATATCGACAGAACCGAGTTCCTCGGCAAATGCCTGAATTGCGCCTGCGTCCGTCACATCCAACATCCGTGGAACGATATCCAGGCCCTCAGCCTCTTCCTTGAGAAGATCGAGGGCTCTGGTGTCGATATCGGTTGCATAAACCCGCGCGCCCTCGGAGGCCATACGCAGTGCCGTCGCCCGGCCGATCCCGGCTCCGGACGCCGTTGCGACACACACTTTCCCTTCCAGCCGCTTCATTCGACCTCCCTTGTCACCGCTTCTCTTCTCAACGCTCCGGAACCGGGAACCATGTCCCATCCCCAGACCCGTCATCGAGCGGCCCCTTTCATCAGACTGCACAATAGCGATTAAGGTCTTTATGGCAACCATTGCAGGGAGATAACCGGGAGAGGATTCCTACCGGGCCGGATTGGCCCGCTTCGCTCTTCGATAAAGCGGAGCCAGCAATATGGGTGTGAGATACATCGGCACCTGATAACAGCCGATGAAGAGCAGAATCGGATCGGTAATGCTCGCAGGAAGAGCGGCAAGAAACAGCGCCATGTTGCGGTTACCGGCGACAATGGATCTGGCGACCCGGTCGTCCGCGTCCCGATGGTTTTTCAGCAGAACAAATGTGACAGCCTGCAGTCCGAAATTTGCGGCAAACGCAATGATCAAAACAAACAGCAGCCGGGCCGGATCATGAAAGAGCGCCGGACCGATGGCCGACATGAGGCCCACGACAAGAACCGCCATGAGCAGAGCCGAAAGCCCATCGATCGCCTGAAGACCCTGGTTGCCGGGATTTCTGAGCCAGAAATGTCGGACGGCAAAGGCAAGCGCAGTCGAAACGCTGATGAGTGCGAGCAGCCGAAGCGATGCCGATGCTACGGCGCCGGATGAATCGATGGGCGGAAAAATCCAGAAAACCGGCAACACGGTCAAAGGCAGTATCGCCGTGCCTCCGATCAATAAGCGCAACGCGGGGGCCGGGTTGTGTCCGGTGAGCAGCGTCAGATTGGGACTGCCGGAAATTGTCGACGCCGCCGTCATCACAACAAGCGCGGTTATGAGCGGACCGGACAGGCCGGTCAGCGCAAAAAACAAGGCCAGGAGACAGGGCACGCCGACCTGAAGAACCAAGAGGGTCCAAATACCGCTCCTGAGTTGCGAGAGTTTGCCGGCCGCTTCGACGGGACCGATGCGCAACGCCGCCACAAAGAGCAGCAGCGCGACCAGTTGCGGCAGCCAGTCCTTCAGAGCCAACGCAAGACCGGGTGCGGCTATGCCGACAATCAGTCCCGCGACGAGAACCAACTTGCCGTGCCGCGCCAGCAGGCAAAAGGGCGAAAGAAGAGACAAACCCTACCCGCCGCCCGGCCCCTGCCGGATATTGTCCGGCAACCATGTTGCAAGTTCAGGAAACGCGATCAGCACGAACACCATAAGCACCATGATCAGGAACATCGGGAAGGCCGCGCGGGCAATGAAACTCATCTCGTGGCTGGTCATGCCCTGCAACACAAAGAGATTGAAACCGATGGGCGGGGTGATCTGTGCCATTTCAACCACCACCACGATGAAGATGCCGAACCAGATCAGGTCAATCCCGGCGGCCCGGATCATCGGCTCGACAACGGCCATTGTCAGGACAACGGAACTGATACCGTCCAGGAACATGCCAAGAATGATGTAGAAGACCAGGAGAACCATCAGCAGTTCAAATTTTGAAAGCTCCAGTTCAGCAATCAGGTTGGCAAGGCCTCTGGGAAGCCCGGTGAACCCCATCGACAGCGACAAGAACGCCGCGCCGGCGAGAATGAGGGCGATCATGGCCGATGTGCGTGTCGCACCCATCAGGCTTTCGGTGAATGTTTTCCAGTTCAGAGACCCCTGGCTGGCAGCCAGAATGAGCGCTCCGATGACCCCGAATGCCGCCGCTTCGGTCGCTGTGGCAAATCCCAGATACATGGAACCGATCACAACCAGGATCAGGCAGATCACAGGGATCAGAAATCGGGAATTCGCAACCTTTTCGGAAAAGCTCATCGCCGGCTCCGCATCCGGATTCCAGCTTTTGGACGCACGGGAATAGATGGCGACATAGGCCATGAACATCAAAGCCAGAAAGAGCCCCGGCAAAATCCCGGCAAAGAACAGTTTTGAAATGCTCTCATTGATTGTCACGCCGTAGACAATCAGTGTGAGTGAGGGCGGGATCATGAGGCCGAGTGTCGCGGCCCCAGCCAAAGTCCCGATAACCATGGGCTCCGGATAGCTGCGCTTTCTGAGTTCCGGAATCGACATTTTGCCGACCGTGGTCAAGGTTGCGGCAGAGGAGCCCGAAACCGCCGCGAAAACGGTACATCCCACGATATTCGTGTGCACAAGCCCGCCGGGCAGACCGCCCATCCAGGGTGAAAGACCCCGGAACATATCCTCGGATAATCGGGTCCGATAGAGAATTTCACCCATCCAGATGAACAACGGCAATGCCGTCAGCGTCCAGGACGAGGACGCCGACCAGATGGTGGTGAGCATGACATCGCCAACCGGCCGGGTCGTGAACAGTTCCATGCCGACCCAAGCAACGCCCATAAGGGCCAGGCCAACCCAGACTCCGGTGCCCAGCAGCGTAAAGAGAACGAACAGAAACAGAATGATGATCGAAACGTTTTCCATGGCTTTACTCCGCGTGGCTCTGGTCAACCAGATCGCTTGAAATGCGATGATTACCGTGGAAAATCAGTTGTATCAGGTGGTCGGTGAGCGCGATCGCCAGCACGACCGCCCCGAAAACCATGACCGATTGCGGAATCCATAGCGGTGTCACATCCTGTCCCTGACTGACATCGTTAAACTTCCAGGACCAGTAGGCAAACCGGACCGCATACCAGACAAAATACCAGGCAATGGCCGTTCCGATCGCGAAACACCACGTTTCGAGAAGCCGTTGCAGTTTGGGACCAACGGCGTTGATCAGAATGGAAACCCGAATGTGCGAACCGCGGTTGAGCGCATTTGCAAAGGCGAGAAAGCTGGCAGCCGCCATGGCATAGCCGGCATATTCCGGCGCGCCGGCGAACACTTCACCCGTCCATCGTGCCAGCATCTGAACGACGATCAGAAAAAGTATTGCGATCAGGCACAGGGCAGCCGCAACACCCGATACCTGATAGAGAAAATCCAAAAAAGTGCGAACGAACCGCATGGCGCCATGCCCCCTCATGGTCATTCCTGAGTTCCAACCGTACGACAGGCGAACCCCGTCATAAGAGAACGGACGGCGGGAAATCTCCCGCCGTCCGTATGATCTTATTGAGACGCGTTAAACGCATCGACAATTGCTTTGCCGCCGTCCCCGGCCGCTTCCAGCCATTCGGAGGTCATCGTCTTGCCGACTTCCTGCAGTTCCCCCTGCAGCTTGTCGCTTGCCGGGCCGACCGTCATGCCGCCGTCACGCAATCCCTGAAGCGTGAAGCCGGTATACTCCTTGGCCCGCCAGGTTCCGGCATATTCGGCGAAATCGGCGCAGGCTTTGATGATGTTTTTGTTCGCGTCACTGACACCGTTCCAGACATCTGTGTTGATCAGCATGTAATTTCTGGGCAGCCATGCATCGACTTCATAGAAATGCGTCAAGCTTTCCCAAACCTTCCGGTCATATCCGGTGGAGCCGGAGGATACCATCGACTCGGCGACGCCGGTTGCGAATGCCTGGCTGATTTCAGCCGCCTCGATCTGAACGGGAAGCATACCGGTCAATTCGGCAAGCCGGGCCGTCGCATTGTTGTAGGAGCGGAACTTGAGACCTTCCATGTCGGCAACTTCATCAACTTCCTTCTTGAAATAAAGCCCCTGAGGCGGCCACGGCACGGAATACAAAAGCGTCAGGTTCTGGTCTGCCAGGACGCCCTCCAATGTCGGCTTCGCAGCCTTCCAGAGCTTTTCCGCATCGTCAAAAGATGTCGCAAGGAACGGAATTGAGTCGACGCCGAAAATGGCGCTTTCGTTCTGATGGCCGGACAGCAGGCGTTCCCCTATCGGAACCTGTCCGGTCTGGACAGCGCGTTTGATCTGCGCGCCGGGGAACAGCGACCCACCCGGATGCGTCGTAACTTCAATTTCGCCGCCTGTTCCCGTTGTAATGCACTTGGCAAATTCCGCTCCGGTCACCGAATGAAAATTCGAGCCGGCATAGGCCATCGGCAGGTCCCACTTTTCAGCAGCAACCGCTGCCGTTCCGGCGGTCAGGCCGGTTGTCACAAAAAGGGCGGCAGATAGTTTGGTCAGATGGTTTTTCATTTGTTTTCTCCCTGGAAAGAGACGTCCGGTTTTTGACAATTTGGATGGCTTTCATTGAAGAAACCGATCCGGCTGATATCGCGAAACGTCGATATTCAGTGGAACACCGACAATCATGTCGGCGATCAACCGACCGGTTTTCGGACCACCGGTCAGGCCAATATGGTGGTGCCCGTAGGCACTGTATATGCCTGTCTTGCCGATCTCGCCGATCAGCGGCAGGCTGTCCGAAGGGGCCGGGCGATGACCCAGCCATTCCTCCTCCGATTCATAGTCAAGCATCGGAAATGTCTGACGAACCTGTTTCCGCAAAAGCGCAAGCGGCGCCCGCGACGGTTCCGCCTCCAACCCTCCGAACTCGACAATTCCTGCGCACCGCATACCCTCCGCCATCGGTGTTGCGACAAACTTGCCGCTTGCAACCATAATCGGATGCGTGAGACGGATGGAAGGGGATTTGAAAACAATATGATATCCGCGTTCCGATTCCAGCGGCACGGACAGGCCGAGCTTGAGCATCAGTTCGTTCGACCATGCCCCCGTGGCCATCACGACCCCGTCGCATTCAAACGGGCCCTGGTCTGTCAGGACCTTGTGGACGCGCCCTTTTTGCAGCTCAAAGTCTTTCACGTCAGCCCGGGCGATCGTACCGCCCGACCTGACCAGTTCCTGTGCCAGTGCCTGAACATATTTTGCCGGATCGAGGATATAGCCGTGATGCTTCATCATCGCGAGCAAACCGATCGACGGTCCGAGTGCCGGCTCGACATCCCTTACGGCCTCCCCCTCAACCAGATCGGGAACGAAGCCGGCCTCGCGTCTGAGATCCCAAACATAGGAATCGGCATCAAAGTCTGCGCGTGACCGATAGGCAAAGCTGTAAAAAGAGTCCTGCAGCCAATCGGCGGCACCGGTTTCACCGGCCAGCGCGCGGTGCTGTTCCACACTGTCGGAGGTAATCGGAGCCAGATCGCGCGCGATGCGCCGGGTGTCGGCATCGTTTGCGTGCGAAAGATACCGGACAAGCCAGGGCAAAAGCCGCGGCAGATAGAGCCACCGCAAAAACAGGGGAAAGTTCGGGTCCAGCAAAAGTCCGGGCGCCTTGCCGATTAGCCCCGGCCCGGTGACCGGCGCCACGGAGCAAGCCGCCAGAACTCCGGCATTCCCATAGGATGTTCCCATTCCGGGTTCCAGGCGGTCGATCAGCGTCACCTCGATGCCCGCGCGACGCAACCAGATCGCGCTGGACACGCCGACGATCCCCGCCCCGACGACAACAATGGATCCCGGCCGGCTCATCCGCCCGCTCCATCGCTGAAACGCACCGAAAACCGGGCCAGTTTGTCCTCGTCCACGCGTATCCCCAGGCCGGGGCCGGACGGGACAATCACATCGCCGTTGTCAACCGGAAACACCTCTTCAAGAATATCTTCAACCAGAAAATAACCCGCCTGATAGAACTCGCATCCGAGGGTGATTTCAGGCGTTGCCGCAATCATGTGCGTTCCCGCCAAATGCGCCAGACCGGTTTCAAACATGTCCCCGCCATAGGCCGACATTCCCACGGAAGCGGCCATTTTCGCGACGGTCTGCGCCCGAGACAGGCCGCCAGCCTTCATAATCTTTACCGATACGCCGTCGGCAAGCTGCATCGCAATTGCGGTCTGCATGTCTTCCGGACCGAAGACACTCTCATCCGCCAGCAGCGGCACGTCTATCGCGTCACGGATCTTTGCCATCAGACCGCGGAGATGCGCCTTCACGGGCTGCTCGATGAAAGTCGGCCGGAACTGCGCGATGTCCCTGACGCAGGCAATGGCGGTGTCGTGATGGAGGCCCTGATTGTAATCCACGCGGATATCGAACTCCGGGAAGTCATTGCGCAGCCTCTCAAGACGCATCATATCAAAAGCATGACCGGCAAAGCCCGTCTTGACCTTGATGATACGGACACCGTCCTGTTTCAGCCGTTCCATCAGCCGAAGATCGTTGTCGAACTCGGGATCCGCAATTGAGCAGGACAGCGGAATGCGATCCCGATACCTGCCGCCAAGCAGCGCCCAGACCGGCAGTCCGCTCCGGCGCCCCTGTAAATCGAGAAGCGCGGTTTCGAGCGCCGCCTTGGCTTCCGTGCAATGGGCGACCGCCGCGGCGGCATCCTGCATGATGGCAGCCCGGTCCGCCACCGGCCGACCGACGACATACGGCCGGATATAACGGTCAAGCGCCGCAAAACCGGCCTCGGCCGATCCCGTAAACACCGACCACGTGGCCGCTTCGCCATAGCCGGTCTCTCCGCTTTCATCCCCAAGCGTGACAACAACGGCGTCAATGGCGTGTTTAACCGAACCGATCCCGTGATCGCGGCGGGCATTGACGGGCACCTTAAGATGCCGGACCTCCATCATCGATATTGTTTGTTCAGATGCCGTCACGCCACTTGCCTCACACTCTCAGTTTTTATTGACCATCCTATAATTTCAAATACTATTACTTCCGAATGACATCATAAAAAGTGATATCATATGCGTTTCAGACCGTTGCAGGCCCTTCATGCCGTCATCGAGACCGGCACTGTCACGGCAGCGGCGGACAGTCTTGGCATTTCCCAACCGGCGATCAGCAATCTGCTGGCGCAAATTGAAAGCCAGACCAAACTGAAACTGTTTGATCGGGAGAAAGGCCGGCTTGTGCCGACGCCCGAGGCGATGATTCTCTTTCGGGAAATCGATACCGTCGTGCGCGGGCTCAATCAGGTCAGCCTTGCGATCACGGATCTGCAGAATCAAAGAGCCGGCACTTTGCAGATTGTCTGCACCCATGCCATTTCCTTCGGGTTTATGACGGGACTGGTATCGGATTTCGTCAGGGACCATCCCGACGTCGATGTTTCGCTTCAAACCCGGTATTCCAGAAACATCCAGCAATGGGTGGCGTCCGGCCTCAACGAAATCGGCATCTGCGAGCTGCCGGTTTATGATGACAGCCTTGTTTGCGAGCATATGCGCTTTGTCTGTCAGCTTGCCATCCCCCGCGACAGCCCGCTTGCGGCGCTTCAGTCGGTGGGTCCGGACGATCTGAGCGATGTCCCCTTTATCGTGATGGGGGACAACCACATGACCTACCACCGGACCAAGGAGCTGTTTCTGAGCTCGGGCAGCCGCTGGCGGATCAGGGGCCAGTCGCATCTGTTCCGTTCTCTCCTGGAATTTGTCAAAACGGGACTCGGTGTGGCCTTGATCGATCCCTTTACATTGGCTTTTGACGACGGCAAGGGATATGTCGTCAGACCGTTCCACCCGAACGTGACGCTCGATATGGCGTTGATCCGGCACAGGTCCCGCAGCCTTTCGGCTCTCGGGCAAGCCTTCTACGACCGTGCGCGCACGGAGATGCAGATTTACGCAATCTGAACCGTTCGCGCCGTGCACCGTATGTCCTGACACGCTCATCCCATCCAACGGCGCACCGGCGCGTTGGCCTCCTCAAGCGGCTGGCAGATAACATCAATCAGGGTCGGACCGTCAAAATCGACAGCCTCCTTCAAAACGGATTCAAGCTGCTCCGGATTGTCCACGCGCCACGATTTGATACCGTAGGCAGCGGCAACGGCAGCCTGATCGGTGCGATTGAAGTCGACATTGTAGTAGCGCCGATCGCAGTCGGCATACTGGCTCGCTTTGATCCATCCGTAACTGCCGTTGGAGAAAACAATGTAGGTGATCGGCGCGCGCAACCGGGTCACAGTCTCCAGTTCCCCCGCCGTAAACCCGAAAGAACCGTCCCCCATCATCGCCACGATCTTGCTGTCCGGCCGCCCGTACCAGGCTCCCAGCGCTGCCGAAAGCGCATAACCGAGCGCGCCGTGCGCCCGGTTGGTGATAAAATACCTCCCGGCCTTCGGCTGACGGTAGTAGGCGGAAAAATAGGGGCAGGACGTGCCCGGATCGGACAGGATCACCGCCTCCTCCGGAAGCACCTTCATCAGCGCGCCGATAACCCGCTCGGGGCGGATCGGCGTCTCAAGACTGTCTGCCAGCCTGTCAAACAGTTCAAATTTCCGGCGCTTGATATCCGCGACCGCTGCCGCGCCGCCAAACTCATGGCCCGCGTCGCCGATCCGGTCCAGTTCGCCATTGACTTCCTGAAGCGACAACAGGAGGTCGCCGACGACGCCGACCTCGGTCCGATAGTTGGCTCCGACGACCATCGGGTCGCTGTCAAAATGAACAATGCGCGTTCCGGGGCCCGGCGCCTCCCACCGTGCAGTCGTGGTCGATCCGGCCCGACATCCCATGAACACGACCAGATCCGCCGCCTCCATCAGTTCCCAGGTCTCGTCGGTGCCGCCGTTTGATCCCACAACACCGACGCAGTTCGGATGCGTATCGGCAAGACTGCCCTGACCGGATATCGAGGTCGCGACCGGTATATCCAACCGCCGGGCAAGGCGGCTCAACTCGGCCATGGCACCGGCAATGACAACCCCTCCGCCGCAGACGATCAAGGGGTTTCTGGCGGACAGAATGGCCTCGACGGCCGCCCTTGCGGCTCCGGGCTCGGGCCGCGCCGGATAGGCGGGAAACGTTGCGTGTCTGGCATCCGCCCAGATATCGCCGGCGTCGACCCGGTCATACTGAATGTCATAGGGCAGCCCGAGGTGAGCCGCGCCCGGCCGCCCGGTGGTCATGGCCCGAAACGCTGCCCGGACCATACGCGGGATATGGGCGGACTGCCTGATCACCGTGTTCCATTTCGTCAACGGCTTCATCAGGGCATCCTGGTCGACCTCCGTCAGCGGATATTTGCCGTAAGAGCCGACGGAGATATCCGTCGTGATGCCCAGAACCGCGTAGGAACTCTCCGATGCTTCGATCAATCCGGGCAGAATGTAAGTCGCCCCGCCGCCGGACGGACCTTCGCATACGCCGACGCGGCCGGTAACGCGGGCATAGGCGTCGGCCATATAGGCTGCGCAGCGCTCGTCCCGTGTCAGCACATGTTTGATCGTGTGGTTCAGCCGCAGCATGGCATCGTAAAACGGAAGCGTCGTGTCGCCGCAGAGCCCGAAAATGTGCCGCACGCCATGGGCCTCAAGCATTCGCACCATCGCTTCGGCGCCATTTAGATTGTTCGACACGCTCGCATCCACTTTCCCGGCCCGCCGTCCGTTTTTCAAGATCTGAATTACCTGCACTCCATACTGTATACAATTAAATATTCAGATGTGAAGACAAATCTGTTGCGGAAATGAAAAAAATCGCGCAGTGTCCGGCTTGAAGACTGCAGCCAGGTGTCAGATCAGGTGCCTCAGATGGCCAAAACCACTGAAAATTCAGCCGGACGTGTCAGTCACGTCTATGATCAGGTTCGCGAGATGGCGACGAGTTTCGAATTCAAGCCGGAGGAACGCATCAACGAGGTGGCGCTTTCGCAAAAACTCGGGGCCAGCCGGACGCCGGTGCGTGAAGCCCTCAACCGGCTGGTGGCGGAAGGTTTCCTGACTTTCTCAAAGGGGCGCGGCTTCTTCTGCCGCCCGCTCAGCCCGCGCCTCGTGATGGACCTCTATGAAACCCGGATGGCCATAGAGTGCGAGGCCCTGCGCCTGGCTGTCGAGCGCGCAAGCGATGATGACATCAACCAGGTGCTGGCCGAGCTTGAAAAAACGCGCGGGCGCTACAGCCCTGAAAGCACGCCGGAAGAACTGGCGCGCCTTGATGAGAACTTTCACACATCGCTTGCCTTGCTTTCAAGGAATGTCGAGCTGGTCAGGCTGCTGGAAAATATCAACGGCCGCATTCGCTATATCCGCCTGATCGATATGCAGGGGCTGCGCGGTGTTCAGGACAGGAACGGGGTGACCCTTGGCGCGCATCGCACGATCGTTGACGCCTTGAAAAAGCGGGACGCCGACGCCGCGGTGTCGGCCATGCGATCCCACATAGAACGGCGGCGGGAAGAGGCTACGGAAGCGGTCCGGATCGCCTATTCTCAACTCTATGTGCCGATGGATTAGGCTCAGGGCCCGGCGTATCCTTGTCGCGAGGGTTGGATCACCTTCGCGACAAGGATACGCGTGAAAACAAAGAGTTGAGGCATTTCTCGCGATCCAATGATCGCGAGAAATGCCCTGGGAGAAAATCATGTCGGTCGAGTTCGGCGGCAAAACAATCTACGGAGCCAATATCGGCATCATGATGCTGGAGACGCGGTTTCCGCGCATCTATGGCGACATTGCCAATGCCAGAACCTGGCCCTTCCCGGTCCAGTACCGCATCGTACGGGGCGCATCGCCCGACAAAGTCGTTCGCAGCGACCCGCGCGACCTGATCGACGGGTTCATAGACGCCGCCAGAGATCTTGTCGCGTCCGGCTGCGACGGACTGACGACCAATTGCGGGTTCCTGGCGCTGATCCAGGATCAGGTCTCAGCTGCCGTGCCGGTTCCGGTGGCAACATCGTCCCTGATGCAGATCCCCGTCGTGCAACAGATGCTGCCGAAACATCAGCGGGTCGGCGTCATCACCATCTCGAAAACCAACCTGTCCGCCGATCATCTTAAGGCCGCCAATGCGCCGCTCGACACACCGATTGTCGGAACCGACGCCGGCCGCGCCTTCACCCGCGGCATTCTCGACGATCAGCCGAGCATCGACTTTGAAGCCTGCCGGCTCGATTTGCTGGATGCGGCACGCGATCTTGTGACCGGACACGACAATATCGGCGCAATCGTTCTGGAATGCACCAATATGACGCCCTACGCCGCTGACATCAGAAAAATGACGGGCCTGCCGGTGTTCTCCATCTACAGCTTCATAAAGTGGTTTCATCAGGCCCTGGTTCCGGATCGCTTTCCGTTGGAACTTGACGATCCGACGCTCAATCTGACCCGTTAAGCGCACCCCGGAGTGGGGCGGCACCGACAAGGTCAAAGGACCTGACGGCCTCTGAGGACTCACTAGCCTCCGCAACCTGTTGCCATAGTTTTGCGGCCGGCTCTTCGCCAAGCAACGCAGCCGCTTTGGCGCGCACGCGTTCCTCCCGCGCCTCAATTGGCAAAGGCTGACTAAGGTCATATGAGGCGTCTACGGGCATGCCGTCTGTTCGTTCGATCACCGCATGCGTCTGGGTGTCGCTCACCGCCTCGTCCGCATGAACTGCGATGCGATTGCGCAAGCGGACCAGCAGTTCGTTCTCGCAAGTGGCATCGGAAAATGTCGCAAGCGCGCTTGTGTCGCGCCCTGCAAGCGCCATGGCCGCCGTAAGGCGATAGCTGAACTTCGCCTCAAGGCCAGTTGCCGGTTCGGAAATGTTGCAGACCTTCAGCCAGCGGGGGTTGACCGTCAGCCTTACGCTTTCAATCCGGTCCGGCTGAAGCTGATAGCGCTCCCGCGCTCCTGTCAGCGCTTCAAGCGCCGCGTGAAGACCGTGGCAGCAGGCGTGAAACTTGTGCTGCACCGATTCAAAAAGAAAGGTGGTTCCGAGCCCTTCAAGAACCGCGCCGGGCGAGGGCATTTCACCGCCGTGGGTCTCCCCGAACCCCTGCGCACATTCCAGGCCCTCAGGCTCGGACACAAACCCTTTTATGGCTAATTCCGCCGCTTCGACGCCGTTCGCGGCCGCAATCCCCGCATTATAGGGCTTACCCATGGTCCCGAATTGCGATTTGAGGCCCGATGCCCGGGTGGAGGCAATGCCGAGCGCCTGCCGGGCTTGTTCCGGCGATGCGCCCGATAAACGGCAGGCCGCCAGCGCCGCTCCAAAACACCCCGACGTCGCCGTCTGGTGAAAGCCGAGCTGATAATGCGCCCTGCCAAGCCACACACCGACACGGCAGGCCGCCTCAGCGCCGATCAGGGCGGCGTTGAGAAACTCATTTCCGGACGCCCCGTTTTTTTCCGCCACAGCAAGGGCCGCCGGAACCACGGCAACACTGGGATGGCCGACATAGTCAAAATGCGTGTCATCATAATCGAGCGCATGGGACGTGGTTCCATTGGACAGTGCGGCTGCCCTGGCAGGAAGCCTCACCTTACAGCCGAAGACCGACGCATCGGCGGCACCGCCGTCTTCAGCAACCGCCTGCCTGACAAGGCGGCTGACAGCTTCGCCTGTTCCGGCCCGTCCGACGGCAATCCAGTCAAAGAGGGAGAGCCGCATCACCCGGCGGGCTCGCTCGGGCAGGTGCGCGGACTTGTCGGTGGCAAATCGGGCCAGAGCAGCACTTAAACTCACTTTTTGTGTCCCCAAGGTCCGAGCCTCCGTTCAGGGTATCTGGTCAGGGATTAAAATCCGGGTTTCGGATTTCCTCCGAAACCCGAAGGTGTGAAGCAGTTCACAAATACAAAAAGAATCAAGGGTTGTACCGCAATAATAATTACGCGTCTTTACCGAAAATTAACGGTTACCACTTAGGGTATATGCAGCAGGTTGTTTTCAATCCAACGCGTCGGGATTCCCTCCCTCCCTGACCGTGGAGCCTGTTCAAACTGGCCCTGCCCACTTGGCAGGGCTTTTCTTTTTGCGCACCGGTCAGTCATTGACGATTGCCGCATTGAACCGAATAATCACTGCAGACAGAGAATAAACAGGGCGGCAGCCATGAGCGACCCCGTAATCGATCCCGTGTCCCCGACATCCTCCTTCTTTGAAGGATTTGAAGAAAGGACGGTCGCCACACGCGAGGGCCGCATATTCTGCCGGATTGCGGGGGACGGACCGGCGCTGCTTCTGCTCCACGGCTATCCGCAAACCTCCGCCATGTGGCATCGCGTGGCGCCGCACCTGTCGAAAACATACAAGGTTGTCTGCCCGGACCTCAGAGGGTACGGCCGCTCGCACAAACCGGACACGGACACGGACCACGCACCTTATTCCAAACGCGCAATGGCCGGGGACATGGTCGAGGTGATGTCGGCGCTTGGCATTGACAGGTTCCTGATCGGTTCCCATGACAGGGGCGCGCGGGTCGCCCATCGCCTGACGCTTGATCACGGCGACCGGGTCCGGGCGCTTGTGACGCTGGACATCGCACCAACGCGCGAGATGTACCGGGAGGCGGACAGTGCGTTTGCCCAGACCTACTGGCACTGGTACTGGCTGACCCAGCCGGCGCCCTTTCCCGAAACGCTGATCGGCGCCGATCCGGAGTATTATCTGCGCACCAAGTGCGGCGCCGGTTCGGCGGGGCTGGCACCCTTTTCCGAACAGGCCATGAATGAATATGTCACGGCGTTCCGCGACCCGGCCGCCATCCGCGGCGCCTGCGAGGATTATCGCGCGGCCCGGACAATCGATATCAGACACGACGATGAGGACGAGGGGCGCAAAATAACCCAGCCGCTTCTCGCCCTTTGGGGAAAGCACGGCGCGATTGAAAAACACTTCGACTGCCTGGCGCTATGGCGCGAACGGGCCGAAAACGTGGAGGGATATGCGCTGCCGGGTGGACATTATCTGGCGGAAGAACTGCCCGAACGGGTGATTGACGCGTTTGAGACATTCTTTTCGGCTGCGCCGGATTGATCAGGCGCCGTAGTCAAGCGCTGTTATAATACCGCGCAGTTCGGCCAGGCCCCGAAGCCTGCCGACGGGCGGGTAACCGGGACTGCCTTCCTCATCGAAATCGCTCAGCATCCGTTGTCCGTGGTCGGGGCGGAAGATGATTGTGTCGGCGGCCTGTCGTGTCCTGTCTTCCCTGAGCAATTCCCGCAGCACGCCGACCATGTCGACATCGCCTTCAAGATGCGCCGCTTCGTAGAAGGACAGGCTGTCCGCTTCCCGTTTCGTGGCCCGCAGATGGGCAAAATGGATACGCGGAGCAAACCGTCGCGCCATCCCGATCAGATCGTTGTCCGGACGAACGCCCAGACTGCCCGTGCAAAAGCAGATCCCGTTGGCCGGCGAGGGCACCGCGTCAAAAAGCGACTGATAATCCTGCTCGGTCGAGGCAATGCGCGGCAGTCCGAACAAAGGCCGGGGCGGATCGTCCGGATGCAGCGCCAGACGGACGCCAAGCTTTTCCGCAACCGGCGTGACCGCCTCAAGAAAGCCGATGAGATTCCGGCGGAAAGCCTCGGCGTCGATATCGGCATATTCAACCAGTTTTTCCCGGAATTCATCGAGTGTCAGCGGCTCGGTTGTCGAGCCGGGCAAGGCGCTGGTGATATTGGACGTGAGCGCGCCGATCTCTTCCGCAGACATGCGGCCGTAGGTCAAAGCGGCCCGTTTTTTCGCCGCCTCCGAATAGGCCGCCTGTGCGCCCGGACGCTCAAGGATATGCAAGTCAAAGGCCGCAAAGCGGTCCTGATCGAACCGCATTGCGGTCGAGCCGGTCGGGGTCGGAAAATTCAGGTCCGTGCGTGTCCAGTCAACGACCGGCATGAAATTGTAACAGATCAACCGGATGCCGTTTTGAGCCACGGCTTCCATGCTGGCGGTCCACGTTTCAATGGCCTGCTTCGCAGCGCCGCCCTTGCGCTTGATTGCATCGGGCACGGGAATGCTCTCAACCACCGACCAGACAAGCGGTGTCCGTCCGGCGGGCGTTCTTTCGATCAGGTCCTTTCGCTCAGCGACCGCCGAGGACGTCCAGACCTCATCAATCGGCACCTGATGCAATGCGGTGACGACATCCGTTGCCCCCGCCTGCCTGACAGTATCAAGGGAAACACCCGCGTCCGGGCCGTACCATCGCCAACCTTGTCGCATCAATCACCTGTTTTGAGAATTTTCAATCGTCAGCGCCGGACTGCGCCGATACCAAGATTACATGACTCCGAACGTGTCGAAAGCTTCGTGCGTGCTGATGCCATTACGGATCGCAACCGCCACTTCGCTTTCCGTCTCAACCTTTTCCAACGCCCGCTCGGCTGCCTCCGTCTCGACCTGTTTGGGAATGACCAGAACGCCCTCGTCATCTCCAAAAGCAGATCGCCCGGCTGAATGGAAGCCGCGCCGATCCTGATCGGGACACGGTAATCGAGAACTTTGCCGCGCGCACCCTGGTCTTGGGCGTAACTTCCCTGCGAAAAAACCGGAAACCCGAGTTTTCTTATCTCCGCAGTATCCCGGACATATCCATCGAGCACCACGCCCGCCGCCTTTAAATGTATCGCCCTTGCAGACATCAGACCTCCCCAAAGCGCATAATTCAGAGACGAGCCGGTGGCGACATAGATTTCACCTTCCTGCATAGTATGCCCCCGCGTGATGGAAACCGGATGGGTTCATTGTGAGATGTTTAGACTATAATCCGCCGGATTGGCATCATTTAAATCGATTGTATTATCAAAAACCGGTTGCTCCGCCCCCATCCACCAGCAGCACCTGCCCGGTGACATACCTTGCAGCCGGTGGGGCCGGAAACGCGCAGGCCCAGCCGATATCCTCCGGTTTTCCCGGGTGCCCATCGGAATGCGGGATTTGATTTTCTGCCGGCGGGGAACATCGCGCGCCGTCGCACTGCGATAAAGATCCGTATCGATCCAGCCCGGCGAAGCCGGTTTGCTCAGGCATTTTCCAGCTCAAGCATGACCTTGAAGGTCGTGTCGCGGACGCTTTCCCAATAATCGAACGCCTGGTCGGCCTCCGCCCAGGGAAAAACGCGTGAGATCAGACTATCCGCAGCCGCAGCGTTTTTTTCCAGGTAGGTGATGACGGCCTCGAAGTCCGCTCTTGTGGCATTTCGGGAGCCGAAAATATCGAGCTCCTTCAAATTGAAAAACTTGGTGTCGTAGCTGACTTCGGCCTTGGCATAACCGACATAAACCACCCGTCCGGCAAAGCAGGCCAGACCGATCGCTTCCCGGAACGTTTCGGGCAAGCCGACGGCTTCGATCACGACATCCGCGCCCTCATCGTCCGTAAGTGCGCGTATCTCGGCGTTCAGATCACTTGTTTGAGGATTGATGACAGCCGCCAGTCCAAGATCCATGAGCGTTTGCCGCTTTGCTTCGCTGACTTCGACACCGATAACCCGCGCCCCGCGCGCAAGGGCGCCGATCATGGCGCCGACGCCGATCATGCCACCGCCCAAGACAACCACGGTCTCGTTCTCCCGAACCGATCCACGCCCGACGGCATGAAAACCAACGGACAGCGGCTCAACCAAGGCCCGATGACGGCTTGAAAGCGTATCGTTGAGGATCAACCGGTCATGACGGGCGACCAGACGCTCGGACATCCCGCCATCCTGCTGGACTCCCAGCGTTCGATTGTACCGGCAGGCATTGGTTCGTCCGGCTCGGCACGAGGAACATTTTCCGCATTCGGTGTAAGGCACCACAATGACGGTTTTGCCGATTGCAAATTCCTCAGGAACCTGCGCGCCTTTCGCCAGTATCGTCGCGCCAATTTCATGGCCGGGGATACGCGGCAGTTCAACAAGCGGATTGAGACCCCGAAACGTATTGAGATCGCTGCCGCACAATCCGACATGCGTGGCTCTCAGCAAAACATCCTCCGGCCCGATTTCCGGTTCCGGAACGGTACGGATTTCCGTCTTGCCGATCGACGTGATGACCAGAGCCTCCATGGTAAAAAGCGAACCTCTATCTCAGGATAAGACGAGTCCGCGCCAAATCGGCGCGAACTCCCTGGTACAGCTTACATACATTCGGCAACATTGTCCCTGGTGATCAAAATGCCGACGATCGTTTTGCCGACACCGCCTCGTCCGCCGAACAGGCTGGCCCGGGAAAGCGCCGCCTGCATCTTCGAAGAGACCGGGGAACTGGTGGGCTGCGAACATGCGATGGGCGAGCGGACTGCAACGCCTGAGTTGGGCGCCGCTCTGATCGCATGCGTTCAAAAGGCAATCCGTTATCACGCGAAAATGGGATACGGCTCCTTCAGCCGGGGAACTGCGGACGGCGATCCGCGCTTTGGTTTTCCAAATATCAACGACACGTCAGAAATCGTCGAAATGATTGCCTGCGGAGCCTATGCTGTCATCTTTGTCACAGGACGGGGTTCGGTGGTCGGCTCAGCGATCTCCCCATCCTCAAGGTCTGCGCCAATCCCGACACCTATCGGCGCATGAAGGATGACATGGACGTCAATGCCGGCCGCATTCTGGATGATGACGTGCCACTGGATGGAATCGGCTGCGAAATCTACAACAAACTTCTGTCCCTCGCCCGGAGCCGGCGTTCTGTATCAGAAGAGCTGGGGCACCGCGAGTTTGTGCTGGGATACAAGTATCTCGAAGCCCTTGAGCCGTCCTGTCTGCCCGCTGCAGGCCATTGATACAGTTTTTATCAACAGGCATTGAATACCCACAGCCCGCAAACCGGACAGGACGGGCAAAGGCACAAGAATCATGACATTGAACCAATGGCATGTGGAGATGGCTGCCTGATCGATCCGATGTTTAACACTCAGAGCAGGTTGTGATTAGGGTGTGGACCCATAAATCTGCTTGAAATCGTGTGAGTTCACGACTTAGGCTCAGGAAATGACTGATGCCACACCAGCAAGACTGTCCAGGAAAAGCCGCCGCGGATCAGGCGGTCGATCAGCAAACCGACGCAGCGGCTCCGGAAGCGTGAGACAGCTTCCCTGGCAGGTTCCGATCAACTCCGACCGGCCAATCGAGCCGCTTCCTCCGGAGGGCGTTGAAGCCGTTCATGATGCGGCCATGCGCATTCTGGAGGAGGTCGGAGTCGAATTCCTCAATCCCGAAGCGGTGGGAATTCTTGAGCAGGCAGGCTGTTCCATTTCAAACCGGACCGCCGAAGGGGCGCTGGTGAAAATGGACCGGGCCCTGGTTCTTGAAAAGATCGGGTTTGCTCCCGCGGCGTTCACGATAACACCTCGAAATCCCGACCGTGAAATTACGGTCGGCGGCGACCGGATGCTTTTTACGACCGTCGCCTCCGCGCCCAACTGCTCCGATCTGGATCGGGGCCGCCGCTCAGGCGATCACTCCGGGCACCGGGATCTTGTAAAACTCGGGCAGTTTTTCAACTGCATTCACGCCATTGCCGGATATCCGGTTGAACCGGTGGATATACACTCATCCATCCGGCATCTCATTTGCCTGCATGATCAGCTGACACTGTCGGACAAAGCTGTTCATGCCTATAGCCTCGGGGCCGGCCGTATTGAAGATGCGATGGAAATGGTCCGCATCGCGGGCGGCCTGAGTCGGTCGGAGTTTTCGGCCAGGCCGCGGATGTTCACCAACATCAACTCGACCTCGCCGCTGAAACACGACTGGCCGATGCTTGACGGCCTGATGCGATTGAGCCGCAACGGTCAGCCGACCATCGTCACGCCCTTCACGCTCGCCGGGGCGATGTCGCCGATCACGCTGGTTGGAACCGTCGCGCAGTCCCTTGCCGAAGCCCTGTGCGCAATCGTTTTGATCCAGTGTATCAGGCCGGGCTGCCCGTGCGCGATCGGCACGTTCAGTTCGAATGTGGACATGCGTTCGGGGTCTCCGGCCTTCGGCACGCCGGAATATATCCGGACCACGCAGATGACGGGGCAAATGGCGCGTCACTACAATCTGCCGCTCAGATCTTCAAACACCTGTGTCTCGAACACGGTGGACAGCCAGGCAACCTGGGAAAGCTCTTATTCCCTTTTCGCCGCCATGACATCGGGAACCAACATCGTTTATCACGCCGCCGGATGGCTCGAGAGCGGTCTGTGCGCATCCTATGAAAAATTCATCATGGACTGCGAGCAGATCCAGCAGCTTATCGCCTATATGAAGCCCGTCAGCTGGGATCGTGACGAACTGGCTGTTGAAGCAGTAAGCGAGGTCGGTCAGGGCGGCCACTTCTTCGGCATTCAGCATACGCAGGAGCGCTTCGAGAGCGCCTTCTACATGCCGTTCCTGTCGGACTGGTCAAATTTTGAAAACTGGCGCGACAGGGGCGCTGAAGATACAGCCAGGCGCGCGAACAAGCTCTGGAAACAGATTTTGAAAGACTTCCAGGCTCCGCCCATGGACGCGGCCATACGGGAGGAGTTGGACGATTTCGTCGCGCGCAGAAAGGCCGAGGGCGGTGTTCCCACAGACTATTAGGCTGAAAACCCAACGCCGTTGTCGAAAGCAGGTGACATGAAAACACAGTACGATGTCATCATTATCGGAGCCGGCATTATCGGCTGCTGCGTGGCTTTCGAACTCGCCAAATCGGGTAAACAAACCCTCTCAATCGACAAACTCCCGGAGGCCGGCCACGGGTCAACCTCCAGTTCAAGCGCTATTATCCGCACGTATTACTCAGCATTTGAAACATGTGCTCTGGCCTATGAAGGATGGCACTACTGGAAGGACTGGGAGCGATATATCGGGCCTGTGACGGGCATTCATCCGATCCGCTACAATGACATCGGCTCACTGGTCGTCAAAACACCTGAAAACAACCATCTTGAAACGGTCTGCCGGACGATGGACCAACTCGGCTGCCCGTACGAACACATCCAGGCCGATGACATCGCGAAATGGCTGCCGGCGCCGGACCTGAATAGGTTCGCACCGGCCAAAAAGATGGATGAGGACGGTTTTGGGGAGGCAACGGGCGGAAAAGTCGCGGGCGCGGTGTTTTTTCCCACCAGCGGCTATGTCTCCGATCCCAAACTTGCGGCGCAAAATGTTCAAAAGGCGGCGATCGCCCACGGCGCAGAATTCCGTTTTAACGCCCAGGTCGCCGAAATTCGTCGGACGGACGGCCGCATTTCAGGTGTGACCCTGACCGGCGGTGACCGGATCGACGCCCCTGTCGTGGTAAATGTCGGCGGACCCTATTCGTCGGCCGTCAATCGCATGGCCGGCGTGGCCGGCACTATGAAGATGACCACGCGCGCCCTGCGCCGGGAAGTGGCGCAGGTGCCTGCACCGCAAGGCGTTAACTTCGAAAAGGACGGCGTCGTGTTTTGCGATATCGACATTGCCGTCTATGCGCGGCCGGAAGTGGGCAACAATATCCAGCTTGGCTCGACCGAGCCGGACTGCGATCCGCTGCACTGGGTGGATGATCCCGACAATTACAATGATGCGTTTTCCGAGGAATGGCAGACGATGGTCATGCGCCTGGCGCAGCGGATTCCGTCCCTGGGCATTCCCGGACAGGCGGCCGGTACAGTCGCCCTTTACGATGTTACCGAAGACTGGATGCCGATCTACGACAAAAGCGACCTGCCGGGCTACTACATGGCGGTTGGAACCAGCGGCAATCAGTTCAAGAATGCGCCGGTCGTGGGGAAACTGATGGCCGCACTGATCGACGCCTGCGAAAACGGTCGTGATCACGACCGGGAGCCCCTCACTTTCGAGCTGAAAAAGATCGGGCATACCATTTCGCTTCAGCCGTTTTCGCGCAACCGCGATGTCAATGAAAATTCGAGTTTTTCGGTATTGGGTTAGAGCACTTTGAAAGACAGATATCAGGCAATTGTTATCGGCGGCGGTGTCGTCGGCTGCTCCGTGCTTTTCCATCTGGCGCGCGCGGGCTGGAAAGATGTCCTGCTGATCGAACGGTCGGAGCTGACGTCCGGTTCCTCGTGGCATGCGGCAGGCGGTTTTCACACGCTGAACGGCGATCCGAATGTTGCGAAACTGCAGGCCTATACGGTGTCGCTCTATGACGAGCTTGAGGACATTTCCGGGCAGTCCTGCGGCCTGCATCTCACGGGCGGCGTCATGATGGCCGACAGTGAGGAACGGATGGACTTTCTGCGCCTGACCCATGCGCGCGGACGGTGCCTGGGAATGGAAACGGAGATCATCACCCCGTCCGAGGCCGGAGCCATGTTCCCGCTGATGGATGAAACCAAATTCGTCGGCGCCCTGTGGGATCCCGTCGAGGGCCATCTGGATCCGTCCGGCACGACGCATGCCTATGCAAAGGCGGCGCGGGCGCTGGGCGCACAGATCGAGCTGCGCAACCGGGTGGTCGAGATCACCCAGGCACCGGACGGCACCTGGACCGTGATCACCGAAAAGGGAAGCATCAGGACAGATCATGTCGTGAATGCAGGCGGCTTGTGGGCCCGCGAAGTGGGCAGGATGGTCGGCCTGGAACTGCCCGTTCTTGCCATGGAGCACATGTATCTTCTGACGGAAGACATGCCGGACGTGATTGAATTCAATCAGGAGACCGGCCGTGAACTGGTCGGTGTGATCGATTTCAAAGGCGAGATCTACACGCGGCAGGAACGCAACGGCCTGCTGCTTGGAACTTACGAGAAAGCCTGCAAACCATGGTCTGAGGTCAACACCCCCTGGGATTTCGGTCACGAACTTCTGGCACCGGATCTGGACCGGATCGCACCGTCGCTGGAAATCGGGTTCACCCATTTTCCGGCTTTTGAGACCGCAGGAATCAAACAGACGATCAACGGTCCCTTCACCTTCGCCCCGGATGGAAATCCGCTCATCGGGCCGGTGCAGGGGCTGACCAATTTCTGGTGCGCCTGCGCTGTGATGGCGGGATTTTCGCAGGGCGGAGGTGTCGGTCATGCGCTCGCCAACTGGATGGTGGACGGCGACCCCGGCTATGACGTCTGGGGCATGGACGTGGCCCGCTTCGGGGAATGGGCCACGCTGCGCTACACCAACGCCAAGGTGCGGGAAAACTATTCGCGGCGCTTTTCCATCCGGTTCCCGAACGAGGAACTGCCCGCTGCAAGACCGCAGCAGACCACGCCGCTCTACGATGTGATGAAGGAAAAGAATCACGCCGTCATGGGCGACAGCTGGGGCCTGGAAACGCCGATGTGGTTCGCACCGTCGGCGGACGAGGCGCATGACATTCTGAGTTTCCACCGGTCGAACGATTTTGACCATGTCGGCAGAGAGGTCCGCCGGGCGCGCGAGGCGGCCGGGGTTACCGAGATCGCGAATTTTGCCAAATACGAGATCTCCGGAGAGGGCGCCGAAGCATTCCTCTATCGCCTGATGACGAACACAATGCCGAAGAGGGGCCGGATTGTTCTGACGCCGATGCTGAACGAAAACGGCAAGCTGATCGGCGACTTCACAATCGCCAGGGCGGAAGACGATCGTTTCATGATGTGGGGCTCCATCGCCGCACAGAAATATCACATGCGCTGGTTCGAACGGCACCTGCCCCGGGACGGATCCGTGTCCATAAGACGGTTCGGAACCGGCCTTGTCGGTTTGTCCGTCACCGGGCCGAAATCCCGCGATGTCCTGGCCTCGCTGTGCGAGGAGGATGTCTCCAACGAGGCTTTCCGCTTCATGGATTTCCGCCAAATGGATGTCGCCGGAGCGCCCGCCATGGTCAACCGGATCACCTTCAGCGGCGATCTTGGCTATGAAATCTGGATGGAGCCCTCCTATCAGCGCACGGTCTATGACGGGATCAGGCAGGCCGGTGCGATCCACGGGATTGTTGACTTCGGCATGCGGGCGCTGCTTTCCATGCGGCTTGAGAAGAGTTTCCCGACCTGGTTCGCAGAGCTTCGGCCGATATACGGACCCTTCGAGGCCTCAATGGACCGGTTCATCAAGCTGGACAAGACCGATTTCATCGGGCGCGACGCGGCCGCGCGCGAATATGCCGATGGACCGAAACTGCGCCGCGTTTCCTTTGTGATTGACGCGGGCACCGCCGACGTCATGGCCGACGAGCCGATCTGGGCGAAAGTGGGCGAACAGGATTTTGACACCGTCATTCCACCGCACGGCCATGGCGCGCAAAGATTTGATGCTGAAGGGTCCGAAACGCCGACACAGCATCCGCAACGGGACGGGGACTGGCGGGTCGTCGGGTGGGTCACGTCCGGAGGATATGGCCACTATGTGAAAGCCTCGATTGCACAAGGCTACGTTCCGTCGGAGCTTGCGGACCATGATGAGGCCGGGCTGTTTGAAATCGAAATCCTGGGCGTTCGCTGTCCCGCACGGATCAATCCTGAGCCGCTGTTCGATCCCAAAGGCGACCGCATGCGGTCTTAGGGTATGGACCCATTCATTTCATCCATTCTGCAAGAGCAGATTTTGTTTTGAGCTTCTACAGGATTGCCGGCAGATTCAATCCGTTTTCACGCGCGCAATCGACGGCGCTGTCATATCCGGCATCCGCATGGCGCATCACGCCGGTCGCCGGATCGTTCCACAGAACACGTTCGATCCGTCGGTCCGCATCGCGGGAGCCGTCACAGCAAATGACCATGCCGGAATGCTGGGAAAATCCCATGCCGACCCCGCCGCCATGATGAAGCGAGACCCAGGTTGCGCCTGAAGCGGTATTCAGAAGCGCGTTCAGCAGCGGCCAGTCCGACACCGCGTCGGACCCGTCCCGCATGGCCTCCGTCTCCCGGTTCGGTGAGGCAACGGAGCCTGAATCCAGATGATCTCTTCCGATCACGACAGGAGCTGAAATCTCGCCCGACCGCACCATTTCATTGAACGCCAGACCCAGCTTGTGACGAACGCCGAGCCCAACCCAGCAGATGCGGGCCGGAAGCCCCTGAAACGCGATCCGCTCCCGGGCCATGTCGAGCCAGTTGTGCAGGTGCGGATCGTCGACCAGTTCCTTCACCCTGGCATCGGTTTTGTAGATATCTTCGGGGTCTCCCGACAGCGCACACCAGCGGAACGGTCCGATACCGCGGCAGAACAGGGGCCGGATATAGGCCGGCACAAAGCCGGGAAAGGCGAACGCATCGTCCAGCCCTTCCTCTTGCGCGACCTGACGAATATTGTTTCCGTAATCAAGTGTCGGCACGCCCCGGTTCCAGAAATCCACCATGGCCTTCACCTGAACCTTCATGGACGCCCGGGCCGCTGCTTCAACGGCCCTGGGATCGCTTTCCTGTTTTTCCCGCCACTCAGCGACAGTCCATCCCTGCGGCAGGTAACCGTGAAGCGGATCGTGGGCGCTGGTCTGGTCGGTGACAATGTCCGGCCGGACGTCCCGCTCCACCAGTTCGGAAAAAATATCCGCCGCATTGCCGATCAGGCCGACGGACTTGGCTTCACCGGCTTTCGTCCAGGTTAAAATCATATCCAGCGCCTCGTCGAGCGCGTGCGTTTTTTCGTCGAGATACCGGGTTCTAAGCCGAAAATCCGCGCGGGTTTCGTCGCACTCCACCGCAAGACAGCAGGCTCCGGCCATAACGGCGGCAAGCGGTTGTGCGCCTCCCATGCCGCCAAGGCCACCGGTGAGAATCCACCTGCCCCGGAGGTCACCGCCGTAATGCCGGCGCCCGGCCTCGGCAAATGTCTCGTAGGTGCCCTGAACGATGCCCTGGGTGCCTATGTAGATCCACGATCCGGCGGTCATCTGGCCGTACATGGCGAGCCCCTTTTTGTCGAGCTCGTTAAAGTGATCCCAGTTGGCCCAGTGAGGGACAAGATTTGAATTCGCGATCAGCACACGCGGCGCATCCTTGTGGGTCTGAAACACGCCAACCGGCTTGCCGGATTGCACAAGCAGCGTCTGATCGTCGTCAAGCCGTCTAAGGCTTTCGACAATTCTGTCAAAATCCTGCCAGGTGCGGGCGGCACGGCCAATGCCGCCATAAACGACAAGCTCGTGCGGATTCTCCGCCACATCAGGGTGCAGATTGTTCATCAGCATCCGCAACGGCGCTTCGGTCAGCCAGCTCTTGGCGGAACGCTCCGGTCCGGTTGGTGGAAAGACGTCGCGCTGATTGTGTCTTGAGTCGGCGATGGAACCGGTCATGTCAGATCCTTTGCTCGGTCTTGCAGGCTGTGCAGAATGTCGGACAGGATGGGGCGCAGGCGCCCGGCCCGCATCGCGTCATAGTGAAAGGGCGCCGTTTCGGTTTTCAGATAGGTCGACTGGGCCAGTTCCATCTGAATGGCATGAAAGCCGTCTGCCGGCCGCCCGTAGTGGCGGGTTGTCCAACCGCCTTTGAACCGGCCGTTCACAGTGCTGGAATAGCCTGATGCGCTTGCGCAGATCTCTTTCGTTATCGTCTCAAGGCCCGGATCGCAGGTTGTCCCGCCGTTCGTCCCGATATTGAAGTCCGGCAGGAGCCCGTCAAACAGAAACGGGATGGTCGAACGGATGGAATGGCAGTCAAAAAGGACGGCAACGCCGTGACAGTCCCGTACCCGCTGCATCTCATTTTCAAGCGCCGTGTGGTAAACCGCGTGATAAGACTGACGTCGCGCCTCTCTATCCGCCGCCTCCGGCGGACGGGTCCAGATCGCGTTCCCGTCAAAGTCCGTTACCGGAACCAGCCCCGTCGTATTCTGCCCGGGATAAAGACTCGCACCGGCGGGATCCCGGTTGGCATCGATCAGATAGCGATGAAACGTCGCGCGCACGGTCGTGGCATCCGGCAGAAGACCGGCATAAAGGCGGTCGACATGCCAGTCAGTGTCCGACAGGGCCCGGCCCGTCTGATTAAGGTCATCCCGTACGCGCTCCGGCAGCCATGTGCCGGTATGAGGCAATCCGAGGATAACCGGGCTGCTGCCCTGCTTGACTTCGACAGCCTGCATCACGCGTTTTCCTGCAATGCCGGCAGATCAAGACCCTGCAGCAGGTCGCCCCCGGCGATGAGCCTGGCCGCCGACTGAATTTCGGAGGAAAGATACCGGTCGTCTTCCAGTGCCGGTATCTCAGACCGAAAGCGCCTCAGAACGTTTTGCAGGCTCGGACTGGTTTTGAGAGGCGCGCGAAACTCAATTCCCTGCGCCGCGCACATTGCCTCGATCCCGATAAGGCAGCTCAGATTGTCATTCATCCGTTTAAGCCGCCGAGCGCCGTGGGCGGCCATGCTGACATGGTCCTCCTGATTGGCGGAGGTCGGGGTTGAATCCGTCGAGCACGGATTTGCCAGATGCTTGTTCTCGCTCATCAGCGCCGCAGTCGTCACTTCGGCAATCATCAACCCCGAATTCAGCCCCGGATCACGCGCCAGAAATGGCGGCAGATCGTAACTGAGGGCCGGATCAACCATCAGAGCGACCCGCCGCTGCGAGATCGACCCAAGTTCTGAAATGGCGAGCGCAATCTGATCGGCAGCAAAGGCGACCGGCTCCGCGTGAAAGTTCCCGCCTGAAACAATTTCGCCCGTCTCTTTCAGTACGAGCGGATTGTCGGTGACGGCATTGGCTTCAATCTGAAGCGTTCGTGCCGAAAACCGCAGGAGATCGAGCGCGGCTCCGGCAACCTGAGGCTGGCATCGGATGCAGTAAGGGTCCTGCACGCGGTGATCGCCGCTTCGGTGGCTTTCGCGGATCGCCGATCCCTGCATAAGCGCGCGCATCGACCGTGCCGCCTCAATCTGGCCGGGCTGTCCGCGAAGGTCGTGAATCTCCGGCCGGAGGGGCGCGGTCGATCCCATGATGGCGTCGGTGGAAAGCGCCGCAACCACCAGATTCGATTGAAGATTTGTCCAGGCATCGAACAGAGCGGACAGCGCACAGGCCGTTGAAAACTGGGTTCCGTTGATCAGCGCCAACCCCTCTTTCGGGCCCAGGGCGACGGGGCGCAGGCCGGCGCGGCGTAACGCTTCGCCGCCGGGGCATCTTTCCCCGGCACAGGTCGCTTCACCCTCACCGATCAGGACGGCTGCGAGATGAGCCAGCGGAGCCAGGTCGCCCGATGCGCCGACCGACCCCTGGACCGGGATGAGGGGAAGGACGTTTGTTTCAAGCATCCTTTCCAGCAGACGAATCGTTTCAACGGCAATCCCTGAGGCTCCCCGACCCAGGGAGAGCAGCTTCAGAACCATCATCAGCCGAACCGTCCGGCTGTCCAGCGTTTCGCCGACGCCGCAACAATGGGACAGAACCAGATTACGCTGAAGGGTTGTGGTATCTTCAGCCCTGATTTTGACGGTCGCAAGCTTGCCAAAGCCGGTATTGACGCCGTAGACGGGCGCATCGTCGGCAGCGGCCGCAGCGACAATTTCGGCAGATTGTTTGATGGCCGGAAACACATCGGGGTTTAACGTCATGTCATCGCGACCACGCCAGATGTCCTCCAACTGACGAAGGGTGGCCTGACCGGGGATCAGAATCTGGGGCATGCTGAACCTGCAAAGATGCGTTCATGAAGCGGGTTGAAGGCAATCCGGTAGGAGAGCTCGGCCGGGTGTTCGACATTCCAAATCGCCAGATCGGCCCGCGTGCCCGGCTCAAGCGTGCCCGAATCGGTCAGCCCAAGCGCTCCGGCCGCATTGGCCGTCACGCCCATGAGCCCTTCTTCGGGTGTCAGCCCAAACAGGGTGCAGGCCATGTTCATGGCAAGCAGGAGCGATGTCATGGGTGACGAACCGGGGTTGCAGTCCGTGGCAACCGCCATACGAACACCGTGCCTGCGAAAACTCTCAACGGGAGGCTGCCGCGTTTCGCGCACGGTGTAGTAGGCACCGGGGAGCAACACGGCCAATGTGCCGGCTCCGGCCATGGCCACAGCGTCGTCGTCCGATGCATATTCAAGGTGATCGGCCGACAGCGCGCCGTATTTGCAGGCCAGAGCAACACCACCTGAATGGGAGAGCTGCTCCGCATGAAGTTTGACAGGAAGACCCAACTGCTTTGCCGCTCGAAACACCCGCTCAATTTCGGCGGCGGAAAACGCTATGCCTTCACAGAACCCGTCAACCGCGTCGACCAGGCCTTCCGCGTGCGCTTTTTTGAGCGCAGGAATGCAGATGTCGTCAATATAGTCCAACGCCCGGCCCTGATATTGTGGAGGAACGGAATGGGCGCCCAGAAACGAGGTTTTGACACGAATGGGGCGTTCCGCCTCGATCTTTCTTGCGGCCCGCAGCATGTTGAGCTCGGTCTCAACATCGAGGCCATAGCCTGATTTGATTTCGAGCGTCGCGACGCCTTCGGCCATCAAAGCGTCCACCCGCGGAAGCGAACCGGCCAAAAGGTCTGCAACCGAGGCTGCCCTTGTGCTGGTCACGGTGGAGAGAATACCGCCTCCCTGACGGGCGATGTCTTCATAGCTGACACCCTGAAGGCGCTTTTCAAATTCTGCGGCCCGATGACCACCGTGAACAATATGGGTGTGGCAGTCGATCAAAGCGGGTGTGATCAGGCGGCCCGCCAGATCGCATCGCTCGAGGCGATCATAATCCGGTGGAATTTCGTCCTGTTTTCCGATCCATGCGATGCGTCCGTCCGCGATCGCCAACGCCCCGTTCCGGACCAGTCCGTAGGGCCCGTTTCCGCCGCAGGTGGCAATGTTGGTGTTCACAAAGAGCATCACGCGCACGCTTGATTAGGATATGCATTAGATTTATATGTATATACATAATAGAGTCAAGACGGAGCCGGACCGTAGCTGATGCTGATCTTTTCCGAAGAAGCGCTGCTGCCGCAGGGATGGGCAGACAAAGTCCTGATCGATTGCGCGCCATCCGGGCGAATTACCCGTGTCGAAGAACACGTCAGCGCAAGCGCTGCAACCAAGGCAGACCACCGCGTCGGCACTCTTTTGCCGGCGCCTGCCAATGTCCACAGCCATGCATTCCAACGGGCTCTGGCGGGACTGACGGAGCGGCGCGGACCGGACCCCGCCGATTCCTTCTGGACCTGGCGCCGCCTGATGTTCCGTTTTCTGGAGAAATTGCAGCCGGAGCATATTGAAGCCATAACCGCTTTCGTCCAGATGGAAATGCTTGAGGCCGGATATGCAACGAGCGTTGAGTTTCACTATGTTCACCATCAGCCGGACGGAACACCCTATGACAATCTCGCCGAACTGAGCGAGCGGTGCGTCGCCGCGGCCCACACGACCGGGATCGGCCTGACCCTTCTGCCCGTGCAGTATCAATATGGCGGCTGCGACAAGCGGGCATTGTCTCCGGGCCAGATCAGATTCGGCAACGATTTTGACCGGTTCCAAAAGCTTCATCAGGCCGCGGCCGGATCCGTCAAATCGCTGCCGGAAGACGCCGCGTTCGGTGTAGCGCCGCATTCGCTGCGCGCCGTCGACCCAAAGCTGCTCGCGGACATCGCCGCGCTTGCCGGGGACGGACCGGTTCACATGCATCTGGCGGAACAAATCGCGGAAGTCGATGAAGTGGTCACGGCGCTTGGACAGAGACCCGTTGAGTGGTTTCTGGATCATGCGCATCCGACGGCGCACTGGTGCCTCATTCATTGCACGCAAATGCTGCCGCACGAAACGACAGGCCTTGCTGACACCGGAGCGATCGCCGGCCTCTGCCCGATCACCGAGTCCAGCCTGGGAGACGGGATATTCGATGGCGTGAACTGGCTGAGCCACGGCGGGAAAATCGCCATCGGCTCCGATTCCAACATCCGGATCTCACTCTGCGAGGAACTTCGAACGCTGGAATATTCGCAAAGGCTTCGCGACCATTCCCGCGCCGCTCTTGCAACCGCGGACAGATCGACCGGCCGCAGGCTTTTTGACGCCGTTCTGGAAGGCGGTGCGCATGCCGCAAAACGGGAGACCGGAAAAATCAGGACCGGTGCATGGGCAGACTTCCTTGCTCTTGATCACCATCATGTCGATCTTGCGGGCAAATCCGGCGATGTTGTTTTGGACAGCTACATCTTTGCGGGGGACGACCGGATGGTGAGCGACGTCTGGTCCGCAGGACGTCATCTGGTAACATCCGGCCGGCACGTGAACCGGACCGAAATCATTTCCCGATATTCAAAAGCACTTGCCGACCTGGGAGACACGATTTGACGGCGACCGACATAAACAGTTGGCAGGCGGTTCAGGATGAAGTGCTCTCCCGCATTCACAGTCGCACATGGAAGCCGGGCGAGCTGATCCCGAATGAAACGGATCTGGCTGCAGAGTTCGGATGCGCCCGCGCAACGGTCAACCGGGCCCTGCGCGCGCTGGCGGAAACCGGCATTCTGGACCGCAGGCGCAAGGCGGGCACCCGCGTGGCGCTTCACCCGGTCCGAAAGGCAACGCTGGAAATTCCGATCATCCGGCATGAAGTGGAAGCCCGAAACCTCCGCTACGGATATGCGCTGATTGCCGCAAAGCGGCAAAAACCGCCTGCGGACATCCGCGCGAAAATGAACCTGGCCTCAGATGCGATTGCGATGAAGGTCAGCGCGCTGCATCTGGCGGACAACAAACCGCATGTTTATGAGGACCGCTGGATCAACCCGTTGGCCGCACCATCCATGAAGCAGGTCGATTTCAACACAATCAGTGCCAACGAGTGGCTGGTTACGCATGCATTGTTCACTCATGGCGACATTATGTTTTCGGCCATCAGCGCAACGCCTCACCTTGCGGATATCCTGCGGACCGATATCGGCGCGGCCCTGTTTGTCATTGACCGCTTCACCTGGGACAGGGACGTGTCCGTTACGTGCGCAAAACTGATCTATGCGCCCGGGTACCAGATGAAGACCACTCTGTGATATCCGACAGCCCGTCAGGTCCTGACATCCGTGGCCAGCTTCGCTATGGCATCCCGCACCCTGTCAGGCGGTACGATGGCCTGGCGAACGAGATGGTCGAAGCGCTTTGCAAAAATCCTGACCTGCTCCGGATTGGTGAGCGTCAGATAGGCGTCCCCGATATAGACAGCCGCACGGATCTTTCCGAAAACCGTGAAAGGCGCAGAAAACACCTTGGTTCCGTCATACAGATGCAGCCGCAACGCCGGGTAATGGTCTCCACAAACCTCCGCGATATGGTCAAGTTGCCGGCGGCACAGATCCGCGGGCGCGTTCCGCCACAGGCCCGACTGGACGGAAAGATCCTCAAGCGTCTGAATCGGCATCGCAATTTCAATGTCCCGGTCTTCCAGAACAAAACCGCTCAGGACATTCTCAACACCCCCGCCACGGGCATCCGTCGATGAACGTTCGTCCACCGTCTGGTCCGACAGGCTCAGCATGTCCGGCAGAGTCGAAGGAACATAGCGGAGCTTGAAGCCCTCGGCTTCGATGTGCCAGCGTTCCAGACAAGACGTTCCGTCATTGGTATGGATACTCTCGATCTGATTGCTGGAGCTCATCTCCTGGCGCCCCTCGGGCGCGTTCTCCAGACACAACAGCCAATCGACCGAAACCCCCCGCGCCTCCGCGATGCGCCGCAGCGTTTCGGCCCGCGGCAGACGGTCATGCTTCGGATCGAGAAACTGACTGAGCGCGGAGCGATCGATTCCGGTCGCCCGGAGGAAGTCCGACAGATTTTCCTTTTCCGCCTCCACCAGTGTGCGGAAACGTTCGCGAAACGAGGAGGAAAGAACACGCTTATCCATTGTAGATTCACAACATAATTTTGTCTTCACAAATATTTATCGATTTCATAACAGATACAACTGTTACACATCATTTTTACATAATTGAAAACCATTGTCACTTTGCCGACTATCGCTTCCAGGAACCGATTGAAATATTTGGGAAATGAAGTGAGGGACAGCGCTGGGGGAACACGGCAGAGGCTGGGGGATGAAGGGCCAACGATCTGCCTGCTGATTGTCTGCTACATGAGCTACGCGTGCATTACGGTTTACGCGGCCCAGCTCACGACCGGCCTTGCCACCGTGCTGCTTGTCCCGGTGCTGGTGCTGCACTCCTCCCTGCAGCATGAGATGCTTCACGGCCACCCGTTCAGACGTCAGAAGCTCAACGATCTGCTTGTGTTTCCGCCTTTGGGACTTTTGATCCCTTATGTTCGCTTCAAGGACACACACCTGGCGCATCACTACGATCCGTCGTTGACAGACCCTTATGACGATCCGGAAAGCAACTATCTCGACCCCCGGAAATGGAACAGTTTCTGCAGAGCCAGGCGCGCACTCTATGACCTCAACAATACGCTGGCCGGACGCATGCTCATCGGTCCGGCGATCGGCCTGGGTTGTTTTTACCGGCGCGACTTTCATTCGGTGCGTTCGGGGGACCGCAAAGTTCTCGGCGCCTATATCAGCCACATGGCCGGCCTGTTGCTTGTTGCCGCCTGGCTCACCTCATTTTCAACCCTGCCGGCCTGGGCATATCTCCTGGCCGCTTATCTCGCTGTCTCAATGCTGAAGATCCGAACGTATCTGGAGCACCGAGCGCATGAGCGGGCTGCATCGCGCTCGGTCATCATAGAAGATTCCGGGCCCCTCGCCCTTCTGTTCCTCAACAACAACTATCATGCCGTACACCACGCCTTTCCCGGAAAAGCCTGGCACAAGCTCCCCGCCCTTTTCCGGCGCCGCCGGGAAGACTTCATCCGGCGAAACGGCGGATACTGCTACACGTCTTACCTCGAGGTCTTTCGCCGATACCTTTTTTCGCGCAAGGATCCCGTCGCGCACCCGCTGATGACAGGCAACGAAGACGCAGT
Organism: Stappiaceae bacterium; assembly: GCA_965275915.1. Lineage (GTDB taxonomy): Bacteria > Pseudomonadota > Alphaproteobacteria > Rhizobiales > Stappiaceae > JBDWFY01. Next base: position 2,195,765 of record CBDHYI010000007.1, on the reverse strand, counting down.
GGAGACCGCCGGCCCGCACCCTGAAGAGACGAAAACAGGAACGCCCCCGCGCGGAGCAACTGCCGCCGATGCCGGATGATGTCACAAAAAAACCGGCGAAGGCCGCCATTGTTACGGACCATCGTCGCCATGCCGTCATACATCTGCGTGCGCCTGGCTTCATCCGGTTCACGGCGCGCGGCGATCAGCAGTCTGTCGAACTCTTCATTGAAGAACCGAGTATCGTTCCGGTAAGCGGTCGACAGATACGCTGTTGAGAAGCGGCCAGCGTGCCTTCACATCGTATTGCGAAAGCCACAACCTGCTGTGGACCAGGGAAAAACTGCTGACTTTGAACCGGATGGGCTCGATCGCTTGATCAGGCGTCTGCTCCTGGCCATAAGACAAGGTCATATGCGGCAGAAAATGATCGGATACTCTAAACCCGGTTTTCTTCATTGCTGCACCCAGGACACGATGAAGCTCGGCCAGCCCCTCACCTTCGGCAATCAGTGCCAAGGCACGTTTGCGCCGGGCGCCTTGGGTCGACAAAACACTCTTGAGGCGCCTAAGTGAGCGGCACGTCACTTCGAATGAACGGGCGGAAACAGCGTCACCCGCCTGCTCCGCCGCATAAATATGCTTGCTTCGCAGGCGCTTATAATCGCCAACATGATGCAGCGAGATATGGAACCGATCTGCCCGAAGCTGTCTGTCCCACGGGTGATTTTCGCGAAGGAAATTCTCGGCGAGCCGACTTACGCGGGCAGATGTTTCAGGGTCGGGAAACAAACAGAAAAACAGGCGATCGGGCCGTATTGGCTGGCGTGGCAAATTGCGCATGAACGGAAATAACCTTTGTTGCATACCGATACTCCATACATACTAATCAATTGATCGATTTTAGAACATATAGTGAACAAATAGCAATCCGGATGATGACCGCTACAAAACACAGAGTTTGAACAGTCTGTTGCCGGCAGCATCATCTGAAAGCGTTTTGATCGGGAGTTAACTTGAGCCAACGGATCTTTTTTGGTTTTGGGGGGATCGCTTCAACACCGCCGATAGGGGCTGTTCCATGCAACTGCGCGATTGTCCATTTCGGTGCAATTGTCCGGCTTCAGCCCGCCCAGCCGGCAACCAAAGCGGCCTTGGCCAAACGATCCACCACAAGCAAGACACACTCCAGGGTATGGACGCATACCCTAGCAGGAAGGCCGAGAGACGCTGCTTCTGCGGATTAGCTTCGGTGCGCTGTCGACGAGCATTTCGCGACCAACAGGCTGCTCTTGCGACAGCATCTCCAGGGCACGGGATCCCATCTCATAGAGCGGCATGGCCACGGTTGTCAGCGGTGTGCTGAGCACATCGGCAAAGGGAACGTCATGGATCGCGATCAGCGAAACATCCTTTGGCACCGGTTTGCCTGAGCGGTTCAATCCACGCAGGCAGCCAATCGCCGACAGGACGTTGAAACACAGTATTGCGGTGAACTCCGGCGCCAGCGCCGTCAGCGCGTTCAAAGCCGTTTCGCCGCCATCTATTTCCGAGGCCGCAAAAATGAGTCCCGATTCGCTGAGCCCGGCCGCGGCCAGGGCCGAGCGCCATCCCTTGAGACGGCGCTCGGTAAACCGCATTCCCTCGACGGTGGCAAGGCACGCGATCCTGCTGTGGCCGTTTTCGATCAGATGCTCCGTCGCAATGCGCGCGGCGTCTTCATCGGGCAGGCTGATCATATGGGCGTCAAGATCCAGGCCGGTTTGCAGGAGAACGGTCGGCACCTTGCGTGCAGCGGCACGGGCGATGACCGAATCGGAGACCTCGCCGGCAGCCTGTATGATCAGCCCGTCAAGGGCGCCGCCTCCGATCAAAGCAGCCAGCCTTTGCGCGCTTTCCTCACCCATTGTGGAATCGAAGACCAAAAGCGCCTTTCCGCTCTTTACCGCCGCAGCCTGGGCGCCGCGCAGGATCTCGGTGTAGACCGGATTCGTAATGTCGTTCAGAAGGATGCCAACAAGCCCGGACCGGGCGGAACGCAATGACTTGGCCGCGATATTCGGTGAATAATCGAGAGCCGTGATGGCTTCGAGCACTCTTTCGCGTGTTTCCTTGCCGACACGCAGCGTCGGGTCCTTGTTGATCACGCGCGAGACGACGGCGGAAGAAACGCCAGCCGCCTTGGCTATGTCCGCGAGTTTCGCCACCTGTTCTCCTTTCCGGACATTTATGGGATCGCATCCTAGGATTACCATGGCACTTGACAAAAGGTATATTCTTCGACCACAGTTTGGTAAATCGTATTACCAACTGGACTCCTTGGCAAGACAGTCTTGCTCCGGACCGATGGAGGACAACATGACCACCCGCCAGAGCCTAGCACTGGAAGGCATTCGCGTTCTCGACTTCACGCAGATGATGCTTGGCCCGCTTTGCACGCAAATGCTAGCCGATATGGGCGCCGACATACTGAAAATCGAACGCCCGGGAAAGGGCGAATGGATGCGTTCCATGCCGATGATCGGCGAACTGGTCGGTGGCGACAGTGCGGCCTTCCATGCGTTCAACCGCAACAAACGCTCGGTCACGGTCGATCTCAAAAGCCCGGAAGGGCGGGACGCCCTGCTGGAAATGTCCAAGCATTGCGATGTGGTCACAGAGAACTTCCGCTCCGGCGTCATGGACCGGTTGGGTCTGGGCTACAGCGATTTCAAGGCCGCCAATCCCAGGATCATCTATGCCAGCGGCTCGGGCTGGGGGTCCGACAGCTATCTGGCCAGGAAAGGAATGCCGGGGCAGGATCTGCTGGTCCAGGCGATGTCCGGCCTGATGATGAACACCGGGCGGCACGACGACCCGCCCACCAATTGCGGCACGCCGATCGCAGATTTCGCCGCCAGCCAGGCGCTGGCAATCGGCATACTTGGGGCGCTCATGGCGCGCGACCGGCACGGGATCGGACAACGGGTTGAAACGAACTTGTATCAGGCAACGCTGAACGCCATGGCGCAGGAGAACTTTGCCGTGATGAACCAGAATATCACCCTGGAACGGTCCGCTGCTGGGATTGCCTCGGCATGGAATGACGTACCCTATGGACCGCACCCGACCTCTGACGGATGGGTCGCAATCGCCATGTGCCCGCTGGACAAACTGGCGGAGCTTTTGAAAGATCCGGGCCTGGCCGAGATGGACCCCTGGGAGGACCGCGACAGTGCCAAGCTCCGCATCGATGAGAGCACACGCAAAATGACAACGGCGGAGTTGCTGGATGTTCTGTACGCGGCCGATGTCTGGTGCGCCCCGGTTCGCTCCAGCGAAGAAGCCCTCGAAGATGCCCGCACCCGCGAACCGCACCGGCTGGTCGAGATGGATCACCCGAAGGCCGGCAAGATTACCACCATCGCCAACCCGGTCTATCTCTCGGAAACCCCGGTTTCCCTGCGCCAAGTCCCGCCGCAGGTGGGCGAACATACGGACGAGGTCATCGTCGAGGTTTTGGGGCAAGACCGGCTCGACGAATTGCGCGCATCGGGGGCTTTGGGATGAGCGAGGAACGCCTGCACCCCAATCTGGCGCTGGAGCGCAAAGGCCCGGTCGAGATCCTCCGCGTGGACCGCGAGGAAGCCCTGGGCGCGCTGAACTTCGAGATCCAGGCGGCCCTGGGCGACTATGTGAACGGGCTGCGTGAGCGCAAGAACGACGTACGCGTCGTAATCCTGACCGGTACCGGGCGCGGGTTTGTGGCAGGTGCCGATATCGCCGGCTATCACGGGGCCGATCAGGTGACCTTCGATGATTTTCAGCGGCGATCGCGCCAGACCTTCGACGCCGTGGCGAACCTGCCGCAGGTGACCATCTGCGCAGTGAACGGCTATGCGCTGGGCGGCGGGTTTGAACTCGCCCTGTGTTGCGATTTCATACTCGTCAACGAGAAAGCCAAACTTGGTTTGCCCGAGATCAAACTCGGGCTCCTCCCGGGCGGCGGCGGGACACAGCGCCTGCCCCGTCTGGCGGGACCAATGCGTGCCAAGGAACTGTTGATGACGGGACGCATGATCACCGCGCAAGAGGCCGTGGAATACGGTGTGGCCCTGGAGGCATGCGCACCCGACGCATTGATGCCCCGAGCGGTTGAATTTGCTCAACAATTGGCAGGCATGGCCCCGGTTGCCCTGCTGGAGGCCAAACGGGTCGTCGATGACGGCCTGGATGCGGCGCTTTCCGCCGGACTGACGTTGGAACAGCGTACCCTTGGCGCGCTTTTCGCAACACATGACGGGAAGGAAGGCATAGCGGCCTTCATGGAAAAACGTGAACCGGAATTTGAAGGAAAATAGGTGAAGAACATGGCAAAATCCGTCATCAGCCATCAGTCCGGGCCGTTCTCGGTTGTCTCGATGGGGCTCCCGGGCGATCACGAGGGGAAAACCGCGACACGCGTGTTTTTCGTCCGCGGAGCGGACAAGATCGCGTTGATTGACAGCGGGCTTTACGGTGGACTGGGCGACCTGCAGCAGGCGTTCAAGGAACTTGACATCGACTATGGCGATCTCGATCTGCTCCTGCTGACCCACGAACACATGGATCATGTAGGCAATAATGGCTGGTTGAAAGCCCAGACCGGATGCACCATCATGGGGCACGAAGCCCGCGCCGACCGGGTTGCCGACAACCTGCTGAACGCCAAGGCGATCGTGCATGCGTTCCCCGAGGGCGAGCACTTTTCCCTGGAGGAAGAGTATCTGGACTGGATGGGACCGACCGAAGGGCCGATAGAGACGTTCATCAAAGACGGCGATGTCATCGACCTTGGCGGCGGCGTGGAACTTGAGGTGATCGAGGTGCTGGGCCATTCCATGGCCGAGGTCGGCTTTTTCGAACGCTCGACCCGGACACTGGTGATAGCGGATCCGCTGCTGCCGCCGTTCAACCCGGTGCTCTACCTCTATGAGGAGCCCAATGTCATACGCGCGACATTCGACAAGATCGAGCGCTTCCTCTCCGAGCGGGACGTGCAAGCGGTTCTATTCGCCCACGACGAGGTCAAGACCGCAGCCGAGACCGTCGAACTGGTCAATGACTGCCGGCGGCGGGTCGACACAGTCGAGGCCTCGATGATTGCGCACATGAAAGCCAATCCCGGCATCTCCTTTGCCGCTTTGCGGAACAAATGCTGCGACGATCAAAACATGGTCCGGGAGTGGCGGGCACTGGTCTCTATCGATGCGAGCCTGAAGGATTTCGTGACCAAGGGCCTGGCCGAACGGCGCGATGGCGGCTGGCACTATGTCGGCTGACCCGCACGTCTGCGCGGTCCTGGGACCGGGCACCATGGGGGCGCAGATTGCGCTCTCGCTGGCGCTGGGCGGGATGACCGTGCGGCTTTGGGGCCGAAGGGCGGAGGCCTTGTCACCGGCGCTGGAGCGATGCGGCGACAGTTTCAATTTTCTGGCCGCCGAGGGGCTGGCCGATCCGTCCGAGCGAACGCAAGTCCTTGCGCGGATCGCACCGACCCCGGCGTTGCAGGATGCCGTGGCTGGTGCGCGTTTCGTGATCGAGGCTGCCGCCGAGGACATTTCCGTCAAGCAGAATCTGCTGACGCAGGCGGAAGCGGCCGCCGATCCGGATGCAATCCTGTCCTCCACGACATCCGCCCTTGCCGCAAGCGACATCCAGTATGCGCTCAAGCGGCCTGAAAACTTCTGCGTCGCTCACTACGCGCAACCGGCGCATCTGGTCGAACTGGTCGAGGTTGTGCCGGGTGCCCAAAGCAGTGAACGTGCGATCAGGATCACCACCGACATCCTGCTTACGACCGGCAAAACACCTGTTCTGTGCCCCGACATTCCCGGCTTTCTGTGGGCGCGCATACAGCACGCGGTATTGCGCGAATTTGCCTCGCTGGTCGGCAAAGGTCTGGTGACGCCGGAGGCCTGCGACACAATCCTCAAAGTCGGCTATGCCAGCCGCCTGCCCGCCATGGGCGCCTTTGAGCATGCCGATCTGGCAGGGCTGGACCTGATCAACTCCGATGCGGCCAAGGCCGTCTGGGCTGATCTGTCCAACATCACCGATCCCGGCGAGACGCCGGTGGGCGCGCTTTTTGAGAACGGCAAGCTGGGTATGAAATCCGGCCAGGGCTTCTACAATTGGCGCGACCGCGACCCGGAGGCCTTCAAAGCGGACCGCGACGCGGAAATCGTTCGGCGGGTCAAGATCAACAGAGGAGGAGAGGTGCGTTGACCGCGCCTGTCGGGAAGACATGAGAACGAGCAAAGACCGTATTCTGACCACCCATGTCGGCAGCCTGCCGCGGCCGCATGACCTTCTGGACATTCTCAAGCTCAAGATGGACGGCGCGGACTACGACGCTGGTGCACTCGACGCGCAGATTGCCGCCTCGGTGGATCAGATGGTGGCCCAGCAGGTCGACGCGGGCATCGACATCGTCGCCGATGGCGAGATGTCCAAACCCGGCCACGCGATCTACATCGAGGAGCGCCTGACCGGCTATGAGCAACGCCCCGGCTTCGAGACCGGTTACTACGCTGCGGAGAAAAAGGCGTTCCCTGAATATTACGAAGACTACTTCGCCCGCGCCCATCTTGGCGGCGCCATCGCACCGGCCCATCCGGTGATCTGCGTCGGGCCGGTGAACTATGTCGGCCACGAGAACCTGAAGAAGGACCTCGAAAATCTGCGTGCCTCGTGTGCGAAACACGGTGTTGAGGAGGCGTTCATGCCGTGCGCGGCGGTGACGGGCGTGGGTCACAACGAGTATTACGGCAGCCAGGAAGAATACATGTATGCGGTGGCCGATGCGCTGGCGGTGGAGTACAATGCGATCATCGACGCCGGTTTTCTGTTGCAGGTCGACGATCCTTTCCTGCCCCATGTGTATATGGACACGTCGCTGAGCGAGAAGGAGCGTCAGGCCAAGGCCAACATGTTTGTCGAGACCGTCAACCACTCGATCAGGGGCATTGCGCCGGAGAAAATCCGATATCACACCTGCTACGGCATCAATCAGGGTCCGCGGATCTATGAACCCGACCTGCCGATGATGGTCAACGAAGTGCTGAAAGTGAACGCCGGAGCCTACAGCTTCGAAGCGGGGAACCCCAGGCACGAACACGAATACCACCTGTGGGAAGAGGTGAAGCTGCCGGACGGCAAGCTCGTCGCGCCGGGCGTCATCACACATGCAAGCTCGGTCGTGGAACATCCCGAATATGTTGCTGAGCGGATCATGCGTTTCACTGACCGCTGTGGCCGGGAGAACGTACTGGCATCGACCGATTGCGGGTTTTCCAGCCAGGCAATCTACAAGACAGAGGTCGAAAACCGCGTGGTCTGGTCCAAGCTCAGATCGTTGGCAGAGGGCGCCAGAATCGCTTCCGAAAAACTCTGGGGCCGGGTCGGGACCGACGAGAGGCAGGCACCCTGATGACGGCCTGCGGCTGCAGTCCGGCTCCCGAACGGTCCGCGATGCATGCGCGCACATCGGCGAGTCTCCCGTTGCGAGAGCCTTCGGCGAAAACGCAGCGATCGACCATACATATTCCGGGCGGGCAGTCGCTTTTGGGGACGAACCGGCCCGTTCTGACGGCCGACGGCGAAGGCCCCCTGAGAACGATCCGGGTCAAACCGTTCCGGATCGACCCGACCGCCGTCACCAACGCGCGGTTCGAAGAGTTCGTCGCCGCGACCGGTCATGAGACCGATGCCGAGAGGCTGGGGTCCTCTTTTGTATTCCAGAACTTTCTCCCTGCGGCAGACCGTGAAAAGCCAAGGGTGGCCGCTGCGCCGTGGTGGTGCGAGGTAAACGGCGCCTGCTGGCGCGATCCCTACGGTCCGGGCAGCGCCGACCGGCGCGAGCCGGACCATCCGGTGGTCCACATCTCCTGGCACGATGCCCGCGCATTTGCATCGTGGGCCGGCGGCCGGCTGCCGAACGAGGCCGAATGGGAACACGCCGCCCGGGGCGGGCTGGGAGATGTGCGGTTTCCCTGGGGAAACGAAGAACCCGACGATACCGGCTATTTTCCCTGCAACATCTGGCAGGGGACATTTCCTGACACAGACCTTGCGCTCGACGGCTATGCGGGGCCGGCCCCGGCACAGTCATTTGCACCAAACGGTTATGGCCTGTTCAACATGGTCGGCAACACGTGGGAATGGACCTCAGAGCCGTTCAAGGTCCGGTCGTTGAAGAAGTCTGCCCGGGCGGCTCATGCCGGCACGCGCGGTTTCAAACTGGTGAAGGGCGGCTCGTTTCTGTGCCATGCCAGCTATTGCTACCGCTACAGGATCGCAGCCCGCAGCGGCACGTCGCCGGACAGTTCCACCTCGCACACCGGTTTTCGTCTTGTCTACGATATCGATTAGGCTCAGGACCCATTAATTTCATGCCGTTTCGCCGATGACGAGATCGAAGGGAAACTCGCGAACCTTCGGCATTGTCTGACCCACAAGTAAATTCAGGATGGTGCGCGCGGCGGTACGGCCCACACTTTGACGGGGGAAATCTATGGTGGTCAGCTTTTGGCCGAGCGACTGTCCGATTTCCATCCCACCGAAACCGGCAAGGGCGATATCTCCCGGCACCTGCCATCCCATTTTCATGGACATAAGATATCCACCCGCCGCCATCAAATCATTGCCGAAGATGACAACATCGATTTCCGGCCGCGCCGCGCGCAGTTTCCTCAGCCCCTGCGACCCTTCCTGGACTCCCGGCGGGGCACTGTACCAACTGGGTGCGAACAGTTCGATCCCGGCTTGCGACAAGACGGTCCGGACCCCCTCGAAGCGGGCCGATGCGGCAAATTCCATTCCGTGCCACCCCAGGAAGCCAAAGCGCCTGTAGCCGCGGGAGATGAGATGACGAACCAGTTCCGCCCCGGCTTCGAAGTGGTTGAAGCCCACACAATGATCGATAGGATCGCCGGCAAGCTGCATGATTTCCACAACCGGCGCCGGTGAGACGGAAAGGAGTTTGGCGGCACGGCGCGTGTGCACGAAATCATTTACGATCATCCCCGCCGCATTCCACGACAGCATGGATTCAATCAGCCGTTCCTCACGGTCCGGGTCGTAGTCCGTGATCCCGATGACCGGGTTATAGCCCGCCTTTTCCAGTTCCATTGCAATGCCCGCGGCGACGTCCGGAAATATACCGACGGTGATCGAGGGCAGGACGACGCCAACCTGGTTGGACCGGGCGCTGGCCAGAGATCCGGCGAGGCGGTTCGGCACATAACCCATTTCGGACACGGCCTTCAGGACTTTTTCGCGTGTCTTGCTGTTGACGACCCCTCTGCCGGCCAACACGCGCGACACGGTCATGTCCGACATGCCGATGGACCTTGCAACATCCCGCTGTGTAAGCCTTTTTTTGCTTTTGGCCAAACACTCCTCCCCGATTGTTGACGCCAGACAATCAACAATAGCCAGGCATTTCCTGTCAAGCTAAGCTGGCTGTGAAACAACTTTCGGGAGGAATAGATGATGAATTCGGTCCTAAAGACCCTGGGTTCGGCCGCCGCCTTGACACTCTGCACGGCAGGGGCGGCCTTGGCAGATTATCCCGATCGCGCCATTTCCCTGATGGTGCCTTTTGCCGCCGGCGGAGGAGCTGATGTCCCGGCGCGGTTCATTGCCGAAGAGCTGGAGAAACAGCTTGGCCAGTCCGTCGTTGTCAGCAACGTAACGGGAGCCGGCGGAACGGTCGGCGCGACACAGCTGTCAACGGCAACTGCGGACGGGTACAACCTTGGCTTCATGCCCGTGGGCACCACAACGACACAGCCGCATTTGCGCGGCACCAGCTACGGCGTCGACAGCTTCATTCCGATCTGCATGGTGGCCTCGGGCCCGTTTTATCTGGTCGTCGACGCGGACAGCGAGTTCAAGACCTGGGAAGATCTGGAAGCCAAGGCCAAAGGTGACGGCATTACCTTTACCGGCGCCGCACCCGGTTCTCTGGCTCACGTCACCTCGGTTGCGCTTGGCGCCATGTGGGGTGTTGACGTCGGTTATCTGCCCACGAAAGGCGGCGGCGATGCAATGAACGAACTCAAGGGCGGACGCGCCGATGCGACGGCCTGGTTCTCGGACTTCGATGTCCGCTTCGGCCTGAATGCACTGGCCATTTTTGCGCCTGAACGGTCCGAAATTCATCCTGATGTTCCAACATCCGGCGACAAGGGCCACCCTTCGGATATCGCCGTCTGGATGGGAGTTTTTGCGCCGGCCGGCACACCGGACGATGTTGTGGCCAAGCTCGATTCAGCCTGTGAAACGGCCATCTCCTCGGAGGGGTTCATCGCGAATATGGAAAAGGCGAATCGCGAAATTCGCCATATGAACACCGATGAATTCAGCACCTTTTTCCGCAAGGCGTTTGAAGAGAACGGCGAGCTTCTCAGAAACGCCGGCCTGGTGAAGAACTGATACGTCACTTTTGCCCCCGAAGTGCCATGGCATTCGGGGGCTCCGCGATCTAAGATCGCAGAACCCTGCGACGTCGGCCGGAGGTGAAAGATGCGTGCACTTGACCTTACAATTTCGGCAGTGTTTTTCGCCACATCAATCGTATTTCTTGTCCTGACATATTCCAGCGACTTCGATGTACCGACTTTTGGTGGCGATGTCGGACCGGCATTTGCGCCGCGCGGATATCTGATCATCGCGATCATCCTATCCGCCATCGTTTTCTTCAACGGGATGCGTTCGGAAGCTTCGGGCGCGATCGGGCAGCATCTTGGCCGGATGATCCTGGTGACCTTCATCGGCGCCCTGACCGGACTTGCGATGCTTTATGTCGGCTTCATGTTTGCCGCGATCCCCGGCTTTTTCTGTTTTTGCTATGCGTTCGGATACAGGCGGATCGGCATCCTGCTGGTGCTCAGCGTCGCCGCACCTTTGTTGATCTGGTGGATCTTCACCTTTGGTTTTGAGCTTTGGCTGCCCCGCTCTCCATGGTTTGGGAGGCTCTGACTATGGAGCTCTTCTATTCCGCGCTGGGACTATTCAATTCTCCGACCGTTTTCGTGGCGCTGCTGATCGGGGGGATATGGGGCACCGTTGCCGGCGTGCTGCCGGGGATGGGCACGGTCGCGGCGCTGATTATCGCCCTGCCTTTCACCTTCGCGATGCCGACCGAGAGCGCGATGGCCCTCTTCATGGCAATCTATGTGACCTCAGTCTATGGCGGATCGATCTCGGCAATTCTGATCAATACACCCGGCACTCCGCAGTCGGCCGCAACGGTCCTTGACGGCTATCCGATGGCGCAAGCAGGCAAGGCGGACCTGGCGATTGGCTGGGCGACGCTGGCCTCTTTCATCGGCGGCATATTTTCGTTGATCATCCTGATCGTCGCCGCCCCCGCGCTTGCGCGCGTCTCGGTCGCATTCGGTCCCTCGGCCATTTTCGCAATCGTTCTTTTTGCGCTGACCTGTATTGCATGGCTTTCCTCAGGCAGCATGGTCAAAGGCCTGCTTGGCGGCGTCTTGGGACTGTTCCTGACGACAGTCGGGCAGGACAACTACACCGGCATGACCCGGTTCAGCTTCAATTCGGACATCATGCGGGGAGGGTTTACCCTGATCCCGATCCTGATCGGGCTTTTTGCTCTGTCCGAGGTCTATCACAGGGCGCTGTTGCAAGGGGCGCATCGCACGGGCGCCGAGATGAATGTCGGGTTCCGGCTGCCGCCTCTGGCGCAGGTCATCGGGCGCTGGAAGGAACTGCTTCGCGCCTGCTCGATCGGGACATTTATCGGTATCCTGCCCGGCACGGGCGCAATGGCGGCGACGTTTGTCAGCTATACCGCGGCAAAGAGATTCTCGCCCAACAAGGACAAGTTGGGCACAGGCGAACCCGACGGGCTGATCGCTTCGGAAGCGTCCAACAATGCCGTTACCGGCGGCGCGCTGATCCCGACGATGGCGCTGGGCATTCCCGGCGACGGCGGAACGCTTGTCCTGTTGGGCGTTCTGACCATCAAGGGTATTGTTCCGGGCTTTGACCTGGTCAACAACAACCCGCATATACTGACGGCCGCTTTCATGATGGTTCTGCTGGCCAACATCATCATGTTTGGCACCGGCATGCTCAGCGCCCGGCTGTTTGAGCGCCTCCTGCGCGTGCCTGAACCGATCCTGATGGGACTGATCCTGCTGTTCTCCCTGGTCGGCGCCTTCGTCGTGCGCGGAAATCCCGTCGACCTTGTCGTCTGCGTTGTCGCAGGAGCGGTCGGTGTGCTGCTGCGCCTGGCAAAATACCCGATTGCCCCGATCGTCATCGGTGTCGCGCTTGGCTTTATCTTCGAGGAGAAACTGCGTCAGGGCCTGATTGCCAGCAAGGGGAGCGTCTGGGCCTTCGTCACAGACCCGATTGCTCTGCCGATATTCGCGCTGACTGCGGTGATCATTGCCGCAACGGTTGTCAGCAATCTGCGCCGGCTCCCTCAAACGAAAGCGTTGAAAGAATGACCAAACCAAACATCTTGCTGATCGTCACCGACCATTGGATGGCGGAGTTGCTGGGCTGCGCGGGACATCCCGTCATCCGCACGCCGACCCTGGATACGATCGCGCAGTGCGGTACCCGGTTCACCAACGCCTATTCCGAACATCCGGTCTGCATCCCAGCACGGCGCAGCCTGATGACCGGGGCCTCGGCCCGCGAACACGGGGATCGCACCTTCCAGGCAAAACTCGAGATGCCCGGCCATCTGCCGACACTGGCACAAACCTTCCGCGACGCCGGATATCAGGCGCAGGGTGTCGGCAAGACCCATACCTATCCTCAACGCGACCGCCTGGGTTTCGACGACATCCAGCTGGACGACGAGGGGCGCACCCATCACGGCGTCACCGACGACTACGAGATCTTCCTGGGCGACAATGGCTGGCTGGGAAAACAGTTCGGCCACGGCATCTCCAACAATGGCTATGGCGCCACGACCTGGCACCTTCCGGAGGAGGCACACGCGACCAATTGGGCGACCGAGACCATGTGCCGGATAATCCGCCGCAGAGACCCGAAGCGGCCGGCTTTCTGGTACCTGGGATACCGTCACCCGCATCCGCCGCTGGTGCCGCCGCAACGATTTCTGGAGTTTTACCGCGGCATCGAGATGGACAAGTCCATTCGCGGCGCATGGTGCGATGAAGAGGAACTGCCCGTGCTCCTGCAGGGCTTTCAGAAGCGCTACAATATGTCGGACGTCGAAGCGGATTGGGCCCGGCGGCACTTTTACGCGCTCTGTACCCAGATCGACCAGAAAATAGGCACTCTGATCGGGACCATTCGCGAAGAGGGCATTCTCGACAACACAATCGTCGTGTTCACCTCGGACCACGGCGAGAGCTTCGGCAATCACGGCATCTGGGCCAAGCAGAATTTTTATGAGAGTTCCGCCAATATCCCGATGATCGTAATGGGACAGAAGGGCGACAAGCGCGTGGGCGTCGGCGCGGTCGAGGACCGGCTTGTGTGCCTGGCCGACATCATGCCGACCCTGCTGGATCTGGCCGGGATTGAAATCCCTGAAACAGTCACCGGCCGTTCGATGTTCGGCGAGGCGCGCGATCACCTTTACGGCGAATTCGGCGAGGGCGAACTCGCCAGCCGCATGCTCCATGACGGGCGTTTCAAACTGATCTACTACCCGGCAGGAAACCACTACCAGCTTTTCGACCTGGAGACCGATCCGAAAGAGCTGGCGGATATCTCAGCCCTGCCCGAATATTCCGACAAGCTTGCCGAACTCAAAGACAAGCTCTGCAAGGAACTTTACGGCAGCGACTTGGACTGGTTGGCGGGAAATGATCTCAAGGGCCTGCCCAACCGCACCTACCGGCCGGCGCCCAACCGCGGATTGGGACTGACCCGAGGAGATCAGTGGCCGGTGCCGCCGATCAATCCCGGTGGCCTGATGAACTTCTTTCCGGAACTGACTGACGATGCCGAGGTCTCCCAATGACAGCACTCAGCAGAGCCATTGTCACCGGGGCCACAAGCGGCATCGGAGAAGCCACTGTGCGGGCACTGAGGTCCTCCGGGCGGCAGGTACTGGCTATTGCGCGCCGCGAGGAGCGGCTGCGTGCACTGGCAGACGCGACAGGCGCCGAACTTTTGGTCGCCGATGTGCGTGATCTGAATGAGCACGCGGCCCGTCTTACGGAGTTTGAGCCGGACATCCTGATCAACAATGCCGGCGTCGGCCATGGGATCAGCGGGCTTGACGGGCTGTCGCCTTACCAGTTGCAGGAAGCGTTCGATATCAATGTGATCGCGCCATTGAAGCTGATCGCCTGCCTGATACCCGGGATGAAAGCACGCGGGCGCGGTCATGTCGTAAATATCGGTTCGATTGCCGGTCTGCACACCCTGCTCTCGGCCGTCTATGGCGGCACCAAATCGGCAATTCACCGGATCAGTCAGAATCTGAGGTTCGAACTATCCGGCACAGGCATCCGGGTGACTGAAATCGCACCGGGTCGGGTCGCGTCCGAGTTTTACCAGGCCGCACAGGGTGACCGCGAAAGGCTGGCCGCGATGGGCGCTTCGGGCATCCGCGAACTGCAGCCTGAGGACATCGCCAATGCGATTTTGTTCGCCCTTGACGCACCGGCGCATGTGAATGTCGCTACACTTGAAATTTTGCCAACGGAGCAGGCTGTCGGCGGCGTCAAGGCCGAAGCGGTAAAGGGTCAGGGGACAAAATGGGACGACTAACGGGCAAGACTGCGCTGGTAACGGGCGGCGGCAGCGGGATCGGCAGGGCCTGTGTCCTGCGTTTTGCCGAAGAAGACGCACAGGTGATCGTTGCCGATTTCAATGCCGATGCCGCAAAGAAGGTTGTGGCGGAAGCGGCAGCCGCAGGCGGCAAGGCGGCGCCGGTTACCGGCGATGTCAGTGATGAAGCCAGTGTCGACCAGATGGTCGCCGCGGGTGTTGAAGCATTCGGCGGAATCGACGTTCTCCTGAACAGTGCCGGCGGCGGCTCGACAGCAGACGGAGCGGTCACCGACCTGTCGCTCGACGAGTTCTGGCGCACAATCCGCGTGGATCTTTTCGGCACGCTGATGATGTGCCGAAAGGTGATCCCTGTCATGAAAAAAGGCGGCGCGGGTTCCATCATAAACATTTCTTCCCTGCGCGCGGTGCTGGGAACGGAGGGGGCAGACGCCTACACCGCCTCCAAGGGCGGCGTGCTGGCGATGAGCCGTGCCATGGCCATGCAGTGGGCGAAAGACAATATCCGGGTCAATGTCATGGCTCCCGGCGTTGTCCTGACCGAACGCGTCGCTGCTTTCATCAAGCCGGACAATCCAATCTACCGGAAGTCGATCCTTGGTCCGGCGGAACCCGTCGACGTGGCCAATCTGGCGCTCTATCTGGCCTCGGACGAGTCGCGCCGGGTCACCGGAGCCGTGATGCGGCTCGACGGTGGCGCGAGCATCTACTGAACCGCCAAACCCGCTGAGGCATACCCCGCCGGGCTGGAATTAAGGTCCGTCGGGCTTGATCAGCACTTTGCCGACGGCGCGCCCATCCGCCATCAGATTGCAGGCGGCCTGCGTCTCGGCGACGGGATAACGCGCGGCCGTGATGGCCTCAAAGTCGACGGTCCCCCCCTCGATCAGGGCCACCGCCTCGGCGAACTCCGAAGTAAAGAGGATCGATCCGATACTGGTCACTTCCTTGAGCGCATTGAGGTGCAGATTGATCGGGACTTCGCTGGGCTGGATCAGCGACAAAACACCGACCGTGCCCTGCTTGCGCACGGCATCAAGTGCCTGATTGTAGGCATGCGGCGAACCGCTGGCCTCGATCACCACGTCATAAGCGGCCGAAGGCGGAGCGCCGCCTCCGATGACAAATCCGGAACGCGCGCCCACGGCCGCGGCCGCATCAAGCGCCTCCTGTTTGAGGTCGGTTACATCAACCTCCGCCCCCTTGGCGACGGCGCCCACAGTCGCCAGCAATCCCATTGGCCCGCAGCCCGTCACAAGCACCCTGTGCCCCGCGTTAACCCCCGCGCGATTGACTGCGTGCATGGCGCAGGCCAGCGGTTCGGCGAAGGTCAGATGGTCGGGTGCGACCGCCTCTGCGACGGCATGGCAGCAGCGCGCCGGAAAATCAAAAAAGTCGCGGAAAAACCCGTCGATATGCGGTTTTGTCGTGGCGGATCCGGGAAAGCGCTTGGTTGCACACATATTGATGTCGCCGCGGACGCAGTTTTCGCAGGACCCGCAACTGATGACAGGATTGATTGCCACAAGCTGGCCGGGCGCAAAATCGTGCCCGTTGGCATCCTCCACGAAAGCGCAGGCCTCGTGGCCCAAGGTCACCGGACCGTCCAGATTGAAGCCCGCATTGGCGAAATGCCGGAAATAGTGCATGTCCGTGCCGCAGATGCTGGCCGCGGCAAGGCGCAGCCGAACATGGTCGGGCGCGATCTGTGCCGGTATCTCGGCCTGCTCGATCCGGATCTCACGCGCGGCGGTCAGTGTCGATTTCGTATACACGGTCTAAAATCCGATCGAAAAACCGCCATCGACCGGCAACACGACGCCATTGACGTGAGCTGCCTGGCCGGAGGCCAGGAAAAACACCGCGTTGGCCACGTCCTCCGGCTGGCCGAAGGCGCCGCCGGGAATGCGTCCCTCGATCTTTGCGCGGCGCGCCGGATCTTTTTCCAGGATCGCCCGGGTCATGTCCGTGTCTATGAATCCCGGCGCGACAGCATTGCAGCGGATTTTGAACGCGGCCGCGTCGACCGCGACCGAGCGCGTCAGGCCGATCACGGCCGTCTTGGCCGTCACATAGGCCGCGGACGCCGGCAACGCCAGCAGCCCCCCCATGGACGAGATATTCACAATCGCGCCGCCCGTTTCCCGGTGCAGGTCGACATAGCGACCGCAGGCCGCAAAGACCGCCTTCACGTTCAGGTCGAGGCGCTGCTCAAGCTCGTCCGGCTCGACCGCCCAAACCGGCTTTTTCAGATGCATTCCCGCATTGTTGACCAGAACGGAGATCGGGCCGGTCTTTCGGTGGATGCCTGTCAGATAGTCCGTATCCTGCCAGTTGCTGAGATCGTGCTTTACGAAATGCACATCACCGCCGAGCCCGGAAATGCCGCCCTCGGAGCGCGCGACAACATAAACCCGGTATCCTTCGCTCAGAAACTTGCGCGTCTGCGCCAGGCCCAGGCCCTTGTTTCCGCCCGTTATGACAGCGACATTCATGTTTCGGTCTCCGCGATATTGCGACGGTAAAGCGCGTTCAGCTCCGCCCAGAAATCCTCTTCGTCCCTGTCCTTTCGAAAAAAGTCAGGAAAAATCTCGCAAGCATCGGCCACAAAGCCCAGGAACCAGATATCCCGGGGCCGGGTCCAGGCCCTATCGATGGTGCGCCGTGCACCTTTCAGGAAACCGGAATATCTGGGATCGTCGGCCAACCGATTCCAGGTCGCGGGGTTGGCAGGTTGTCCTTCGTTTTCGATGTATATGCCCGACTGCACAGGTTCCGATGCGATCCACGCGGCAAACTGCCTTGCAATTTCTCCATCACCCCTGCGGGCCGAAACGCCGATCCCGGCCCCGCCGAGGATGCCGCGCTTCAGATCGGAATGGGCGAAGCTCGGCAAATCCACATATTCCAGCATGTGCGGCCGAAATTGCTCGCGCACATAATTGATATAGCCAAACAGGGCGGGGGAATAGGCCACCTCATCTGTCGTTGACATCAGCTCAAGGACATCGATCGGATTCCAGTCAATGGCCTCGGGGGGACCCAGCTTGTACAGCGACTTGAGCACCTTGAGCGCGATCACACCATTGGCCTTCGACGTGAACTGTGTTTGGGAGAACGGCAGCTTTTCCTCCCCCTTCCCGGCCACAAGGGTCATCAGCAGGTCAAAGGCGTCGACCGGCAGCAGAGGTGTCGCCATCCTGAAGTCTCCCGGTTTCGCGGCAAATACCGTTTCCCAGTCCGGCAGCTGAACGGCCCCCAGATCAGGGCGCGAAACAGCAACCTGGCAGGCCGCATCGACGGGATAGGCCCAGAGCTGCCCCTTCCAGATGTAACTTTCCAGACTCCCTCCGAGCGAGCCATCGCCGTTAGGCGGATCCAAAGGAAGCAGGCATTGTGTTTCGGCAATCAAGCCGACATGCGGGTGATCGAGAACGATCAGGTCATAGGTCTCCGCCAAATCCTCGATAGACGCATCGGCGAAGGCCTGAAGACTGCGGCGGTCCCATGTAATTGCGTTACCGGTTTCAGCAAAATAGCGCTCTGAAGCCGCCTCAAGGCAGGCATATCCTCGCGGATGGTCCCAGGTCATACCTCGAAGCATGTCGTCTTTTACCTCCATTCAGTTCATATGGTAAATCGTTTTACCTACTGAAGCAACAAGAATCCACGGCACACAAAAGGAATTTTTCCGGACGGTCAGGCGTCTGCCCGGCAGGAGGTTTCAACATCCGGGCAGGCTCGCCATCAAAGCATCATGTGCCGGCGTGCAAAAACGATTATGCCGGGAAGCGCGCATTGGCAGCCGCACCGATGTCCACGACCTCGCCGGAGATGAATTGCGCGCCATCGCCGCAAAGGAAAGCGACCGCACGACCAACCTCGACCGGTTCGTAAAAACCGACATCCATCGGGTGAATCCGCTGATTGGCGAGCGCATCGAATTGCTCGAAGGTCATCCCCTGACCCGGGGCCAGGGCGCCAAGTACATAGTCGTTGTCCAGAAGCCTGGTGCGTACCAGCGTCGGGCAGACCGCATTGACCGTGATGTTCTTTGCGGCGACCGTCAGCGCGGCGCTTTTGGCCAGGCCGATCATCGCCCATTTCGTTGCCCCGTAAAGCGGGAAATTATCGCTGCCCGCACGTCCGGTGACCGAGGCCATCAGGATAATACGCCCGCTTCCCTGGTCCTGTATGACCGGCATTCCCGCCTGCATCGTATTGATCGAACCGATCAGATTGATGTCGGTTATCGTACGCACCTGCTCTTCGTCGAAACCGCCCAGTCGGCCAGGCTGGGTGATTCCGGCATTCACGATCAGAAAGTCCAGAGAACCAAATTCGGACCGGGTTTGCGCCACTGCCGACTGCAGCGCGTTGACATCGCGCACATCGCCTTTGATGGCCAGACACCGCACGCCGTACGATTCAATGGCGGCCTTTGCGTTGGCCAGATCCTCTTCAGTCGCCATCGGATAGGGAATCTCCGCAGGCTGCGAGGCAATATCATACAGAACGATGTTCGCGCCGCCCTTGGCGAGCTCTTCGGCGCAGGCAAGCCCGATACCCCGCGCACCGCCGGTGACAAAGGCGGTCTTGCCCGAGAACTCGCCGCCTGCCTGCTGCTGGGCCCGGGCGCCCGTCGCGGAAAGCGTTGCCGCTGCCAAGCCGATGCCCGCAGCACCGGTCAGAACCTGGCGGCGGGACGCAGTTTTGGAATCGTTTGTCATGTGGGGGTTCCTTCGTTAAAAACCGCCGACAAATTAACGGCTCGCCTGACAAGGTGCACTCGCAAGCGACGCATTTTCTCTAGCGAAATGTGCAATCAATGCAGATTGCGTGCCTCCGCGGGCGTCATTCCCGTCCAGTCCCGGAAGGCGCGGTAGAAGGAATTGGGATCGGAAAAGCCGAGCAGGTAGGACACCTCCTCAACACGCAGCGCATCGTCGCGCAGATAGGAGACGGCCAGGTCACGGCGGAGGTTTTCCAGCACTCCGCGAAAACTCGTACCGTCCCGGGCGAGCCTGAGCTGCAGGTTACGCCGACCGACACCCAGCCGGCCGCACACATCGTCGATCGATGACCGTCCGGCGGGCAGCAACTCGATCAGTTCGGCCCGAACGCGATCCGCCGCGCACATATCCCGATCCATTTCCAGCATCCGTTTGCTGAATATCGGTTCCAGTCCCTGCCAGACATCCGCATTCTCCGAAATCAGCGGCAGGTCGATATCAGGATGACGAAACAGAATCTCAGGTCCGCCGCTTGCGCATGGAGTAATACCCAGAAAATCTCCCAGGGCCGGAGCCGGGGCAATAGTGCCGACCTTCAGAGGCAAAATACCGCAACCGGTTAACAGGCGGCAAAGTTCAACAAAAAAACTCACTTCGAAGTTTGCCAGAAGCGCGCTGAAATACAGGCTGTCATCAAGCGGCAGGAAACGAACCCAATATCCGTCGGCCACCTCCTGATGTTCGATCCTGATTGGAGCGATCAGCGGCTTGAACAGCGTCAGCCGGCTCAGACCGGTGCGGATTGTGTCGGCGCAGGAAAATGCCACCAGAGCCGAACCGAACGGCAAATGCGGCATTTTGCGGCCTAGCGTCACCCCCAGATCAGGGTCGCCCGACAGCTCTTCGGCTGCCGCCCAGATGGCAAAATACTGCGCGGGGTCGACGCCGGCATCCGGATCGTCAAAAAAACGGACCGATAGTCCGGCGCGCCGAAGAACCGCTTCAGGCTGCAGGCCCATGACCGCAGAGGCCGCCTTGACCTGATTGCCAATCCGGTAGCGGTGCTTGCTCATGGTAAGGTCCCTGTCTGCGACTTTTGTCAGAACGTCTCAATCGCGGCGATCAATTACAATAGCAAAATGTGAAGATGTGCTTGCAAAACATGCACTGTGTTTTGGCTTGCCGCAGACTGTATGCCCCTTTTCCTGCAGACCTTCGGCCACGCATACTCACACGCTCCGGGCGTGGCTAAACGCTTGACCAGGCCGGCACGGTGTGAACATGGTCCGCGCAAAGAGCTTCAAGTCTTTCGCACAGTTCCCTGCACAAGTTCGGCATCACATCGTGCTTGCGCCTCAAAATGCCGGTTTCGCGGTAACCACTGACGTTGGCGCAGCGAATGCGGTCAAAGCCCTGCCAGGTCTCTCCCAGGGGGGTAACCGAGGTTGCCAGGGTCGCAAGGTCCGTGTTCGCCACGACTTCAAGCGTAAACGAGACGTCGTTGACCTCGACTTTCGGCACCGGTGGCGCAACGCCGAAGGTCTGGAAAAGCTGGTCGAAGCGTTTTCGAATGAACGTACCTCTGGGCAGAGCCCAATCCAGATGGGTCAGATCCTCGATGCTTCGTTCAATTCCATCGCTGGCCGGGTGCCCCTTGCGGACGAGGATCTGCGTGTCTGTCCGCACCAGGCTTTTCGCCTCGATCAGGTTATGGTGTTCCTCACGGAAAGCCACCGGACCGAAGACCAGGTCGATTTCTCCGCGCAACAATTGTTCCGTCAGCAGTTCCGGAACTCCGGCCACGATCCTGATCCGCGCGCCGGGCCGATCCTGAACCAACTGTGCGACAGCCCGCGGCAGCAGTCCGTTCAGCCAGTAATAGCCCGAGCCTATCGTGGTTTCCTCGTCATCATCATTGCGCGCGCTCTCCAAATGACGGAGCGCGCTGCGATAGCTTGCATCGATGGATTTCGCGTAGTCGTGAAGGATCTTGCCCATCGCACTGGGCCGGACACCGCGGGGCAGCCGTTCCAGAAGCTCCACCTCGAACTCTTCTTCCAGACGGCTGAGTTGCTTGGACAGGGCAGGCTGTGAAATGCCCAGTTCAGCGGCTGCGGAGGTGATGTTGCCGTGTTCCAGGGTTTTCAGAAACAGTCGTAGATGACGAATGTCCATGAGACATTCCATATTGGTTATGCTTACTGACAAAAGCACAGATATCCGAGCATGGCAATACCCTGCTATCCTTTGTTTCACGAAGCATCAGAACACATGAAAAGACCCAGGGGAGGATCTCATGTTCACACGACGCGCTGTGATCGCGCTGACAGCAGGCGCCTTGGCGCTTGGCGGGCTTACGGGCCAGCCAGCCCTGGCAGACTACCCGGAAAAACCCATTACGCTGATCCTGCCCAACAAGTCGGGCGGCGGACTGGATATTAACGTCAGGATCATTCTCAAGCACCTGGCCAAGTACACCGACGCGAACATCATCGTGAAGAACATCGCAGGCGGCGGCACCACCACAGGCACCCGTGCGGCTTATGACGCGCCAAAAGACGGGCACACGGTCTTCTTCTTCCACGAAGCCTTCATGGGGACCTCGGCCCAGGGCATCCTGGGGCGGGATTTCCGCGACATGATCCCGGTGGCCCGCGCGGGTGCAATCGACATCATGTATGCCGGCGGCAAGAATGCCCCCTTCGAGGATTTCAGCGGGCTGGTGGAGTACGCCAGGGCCAATCCGGGCAAGGTGCGCATCGGCGTGCAGCTGACGGCGCTCAATCATATCATTGCGCTCAGCTTCATGGATGCGCTTGGGGTCGAGTTCAAGCTCATCAATGTGCCGGGCGGCAACGGTCCGATGCGGGCGGCGCTGATCGGAGGGCAGGTCGACCTTGCGGTCACGCTGCCTTCGGCGGCCAAGGCCTATGTGGAGAGCGGCGACATGAAGCAGATTGTTTTCATGGCCGACTACAAGCCGAAAGCCCTCCCCGAGATTCCGCTGTCTTCCGAAGTGGGGCATCCGGAATTGAAATGGGCCGCGACAAACTATTTCTTCCTTCACAGGGACACGCCGCCGGAGGCGCGTGACTGGTGGGCCGAGATGATCGGCAAGGTCATGGCCGACGAGGAACTCCAGGCCGAGCTTGGCGGAAAAATCGAGGACATGCGCTTTTCCAGCGGCGAAGACCTTCGCGCCGAGGTCGAGTCCTCCTACGCCCGCTTCGAGGCCATCGTCGACAAATACGACCTTAAGAAGTAGCCCGAAGCACGCGACACCCCGGGCGGCGTTCGTCCGGGGCATCTGCCAAAGGATAAGCTCATGAAGGAGCGAGTGATCGCACTGTTCCTGATGGTGTTTTCGGCCATCCTGTTCCTCAGTGCCCTGTCGATCCCTGAACCGAGATTCGAGCCGCTTGGTGCCGGCTTCCTTGGTAAGGCGATCCCCGCACTGATCTTCCTGCTGGGACTGATCCTGGCAATACCGGCCTTTCGCGCTCCCATTGTCAAAAGCGCCCCCCCGTCGATCGGCACAATCTGGGCGCAGATGGGAATAACGGTGCAGATCTTCGCGATACTCTGCCTTTATGTCATCGGGTTGGGGCTGGGTGAGGGTTTTGCGGCCTATGTCATCACATCAGTGATCTTCTTTATGGTGTGCGCCTTTATCCTGACGCCCGGCGTCTTTGGCCGTCCGTTCGAGCTGGCCGTGACAGCCATCTCCGCCTGCGTGTTATGTCTTTTTATCGGTTGGGGCTTCTCCGAGGTCCTGCATGTGAGCCTGCCATGATTGAGCAAATCGCCGCCGGTATCCTTGCCCATCTCACACTGACGGCGATGTTCTTTTCGGTGCTGGGCGTGTCACTCGGGCTGGTCTTCGGCGCAATGCCGGGGCTGAACCAGGGCGTGCTGATGGCGCTGACGCTGCCGCTCACATTCTACATGGACAGCAACTACGCCCAGTTCCTGCTGATCGGCATGTATGTAGGCGGCGTGTCAGGCTCGATGGTAACGGGCGTAACGCTGGGCATTCCCGGCTCGCCGTCTTCGATCATGACCACGTTCGACGGGCATGCCATGGCCAAACAGGGCCGCGCCAGCGAAGCGCTGGCGCTTGGCGTTACCGCGTCGTTCATCGGCGGGCTGATCTCCTGGGTGATCCTCGCCTCGATCTCGGTCCCGCTGGCGCGTTTTGCCGTGACGCTGACAGGGTTCGAGTTTTCCGCCCTGATCTTCGGCGGACTTCTTATGATCGCCAGCGCGGGCGGGGGCAACTTTTGGAAAGGGCTGGTCGCCGGGTTCCTGGGCATCCTTGTCGCTTTGGTCGGACTGGACCCGGTCAGCAATGACGCCCGCTTCACCTTTGGAATCGAGAAGCTTGAGACCGGCTTCTCAATCTTTCCGGTGATGCTGGGTATTTTCGCAATCGGTCACCTGATCGGCGACATCCAAAAGGATGGCGGCGGCGGCAAACAGGTGGATGTGCGGATCTCGGACATCCTGTCCTCGGTGGGAACGGCCTTCCGGTATTGGGGCAACCTGATCCGGTCTTCGCTTATAGGCACCTGGATCGGCATCCTGCCCGGTATCGGGGCCAATATCGGCTCGGTCATCGCCTATACGGTCACGCGCAACCTCTCCAAGGAACCGGAGAAATTCGGGACCGGTGCAGAAGAGGGCATCGTCGCCTCGGAGGCCGGCAACAACTCCACCATCGGCGGCGCGCTCATCCCGATGATCACGCTGGGCATCCCGGGGTCGGCGGCTGACGTGATTCTGATGGCAGCGCTGATCTTTCACAATATCGAACCGGGCCCCCTGCTCATGTTCGAACATTCCGGGACCTTCTTCGGTATTGTTGCAACCTATCTGGTCGCCAATATCCTTATGTTCGTACTGCTCCTGGCGACCTGCCGGTATCTCGGCCGCATGGGCGAAATTCCCCGCCATATCCTGGCCCCGGCGATATTCGTGCTGGCGATTATCGGTGTTTATTCGATCAACAACCAGCTCTTCGACGTCTGGGTTATGCTGGCCTTCGGTGCTGTGGGGATGGCAATGCGGTGGGCCTCGATCCCGGCAGCACCGTTCGTCATCGGCTACGTGCTGACACCGCTTCTTGAGGTCAAGGTGCGTTCATCGCTGATGGACTCGGATGGCTCGTGGCTGCCGTTCCTGACACGGCCCCTGACGCTGGGCATCCTGATCTTCTCACTGGTCTTTGTCCTTTATCCCGTCGTTGCGCGCGCTGTTCGCGAACGCAGCGGCGCGGCCCGCGTCGATCACACGGCGGAGTAGGCACGATGCACGAGACGCTGAGGATCAAAACCGCGGACGGCATCATGCCGGTAGAGCGCTTCGGCACGCCGGGCCCGGCGGGGATCATCGTCTATATGGACGGGTTCGGATTGCGCGATGAGCTGCGGACCATATGCAGGCGCCACAGCGAGACCGGTCACGCAGTCTACCTGCCGAACCTTTACTACCGGCACAGCGGGCCGTCCTTCGACCCGCCGAATGCCCGGGGCTGTGCATCCTCGGAAGAGGCGCAGCGACTGAACCGTGCGACGACCGTCGAAATGTCGGTTTCAGACGTCGGCGCGCTGATGCGGAGTGAAGCCGTCAAAGCCTGGGCCACCGTCGGGTATTGTATGGGCGGACGCCACGCGATCGCAGCGGCGGCGGCCTATCCGGATGGTGTCAAAGCCTGTCTGTCGATCCATGGCGGACAGATGATCTGGGACGGGGCGTGGTCCTGCGAACGCGTGATCCCGAAGATTCGCGCCGAACTGTTCCTGGCCTTTGCGAAGGACGACCCCTCCTGCTCCGAATCCGACAAGGCGCAATTGCGCGAGGCTCTCAAGGCCCATGGCGTAAGGGGTGAAGCGCGCGAGTACGCAGCGGCACATGGCTGGAGTTTTCCGGAGCGCCATTGCCACGACGCGGTGGCGTCCGAAGACGTCCGGCACACCGCAACCAGGATATTTGCCAGGACACTCACCCCATGAACGATCCTCTCTCGCCTGAGGCGCTGCGCGCCGATGTGATCCGGTACGCCGGTATGGGCGAACACCGCACCGCTTCGACGGTCGACCTTGCGACGGCGAGATGGATCAAGGACGAGATGCGCGCGGCGGGGCTTCAGGCCGCTTTCGACAGCTGGTCACTGCGCCGGTTCCAGCTTGACTCCTGCTGGGTCGAAACCCTCGGAACGCGGATCGGTGCCTTTCCTCTGTGGCACCCGGCCCCGATCGGGAACGAACCAATCGATCTGCCGCTTGCGGACGGCGAAGACCTGACGGGCAAGGCCGCGCTGGTGCTGTTTGAAGACCTGATGGTCACGGCCAAAAGCGATCACGCTGCCAGAATCGAGACCACCGTCCGCGCCGGCGCCCGCGCCATCATCGGATGCGCTCCCCACGCTTCGGGCGAGATTTACGGCCAGAACGTGATCCCGCCCCACAACCAGCACCCCTGGCCAATTCCAGTACTCATGGTTGCGCCCAGGCACTGGCATATACTGAAAGATGCCGCCGCGCACGGCGATTTGGTGACGCTCTGCCTTTCCGGCCGGGACGACCCTGCGGCGGCGGCACATAACGTCATATCCCGTCTGGATCGAGGGTCGCGCCGGATCATCGTCAGCACGCCGCAAAGCGGCTGGTTCCGCTGTGCCGGCGAGCGTGGTGCGGGTGTCGCACTCCTGCTCGGCCTCGCCCGCTGGGCCGCCGCATCGAACATGCCGCAAAGTTTCCTCTTTCTGTCGAACTCCGGGCACGAGATCGGCCATATGGGCATTCATCATATCTTCGAGCGGGACATCCTGCCGCCGCCCGACCAGACCGATTTCTGGCTGCATCTGGGAGCATCCATCGGGACACGAGCCTATGCACAGACGGATGGTGTCCTCAGTTCGAGTGGCCCGGAGGCCGAGAGCTGGCTGTTTTGTTCAAACGATCTGCAGGCACCTCTTGAACGCGCCTTCGAAGAGTTGCCGCATCTCTCAGCGGAACGCTACAACCGCAAGAACGGCGAGATCCGGTGGATTCTCGAACGCGGTTATTCAGCCTTTTCCCTAATGGGTCCTCAACGCTTTTTCCATCTGGAAGGCGACGGGCCCGAGGTGGTCGATGCTACCCTGTTGTCCTCCATCGGCAGAACGCTCTGCCGGACGTTTACAACGCTTACATCCGATCACGAAGAGGCAGCGATATGAACTTTCTCACCGACCCTTTCCTGGTTTCGCCCGATCGATTTGCAGCGCCGGTGCTTGTGACGGGCGCGGGCGGCTGCATCGGCGCCTGGGTTTGCGCGGTCCTGGCCCGTTCCGGAGTGCCGGTCATTGCCAGCGACATAACGAAAAGCTCCGCCCGCACAGCCCTGATCATGGGCGAGGAGGCCGCCCAGGCGCTTGACCGAACGGCGCTGGACGTGACCGACGGAGCGGCGGTGGCCGAGCTGGTTTCAACAAGGTCCGTCGGCGCGATCATCCATCTGGCGGGCCTGCAGGTGCCGTTCTGCGCAGCCAACCCCGCTCTCGGTGCGCGGGTGAACGTGGAAGGCACGATCAACATCCTTGAGGCCGCGCGGCATAATCAAATCAAACGCACAGTCTTCGCATCCTCCGTTGCGGCGGCCGCCTTTCCGCCCGGTGGTCCGCACAAGGAAACACTCTACGGCGCATACAAGGTCGCCAACGAACAGACAGCCTTCGTTTACTGGAAGGACTGGCAGGTCCCTTCCATCTGTCTGCGGCCGAACGTCGTTTACGGGATCGCGCGCGATCAGGGGATCAGTTCCATGAATACGATCGGTATTCAGGCTGCCGTGCTGGGCGAGGCCTACGATATTCCCTTCATCGGCCCCTATAGCTGGCTGTACGCCGGCGAAGCTGCTGCGGCCTTTATTGCGGCGGTCAGCCGGGACGGAGCGGGCGCGCACGTTTTCGATCTGAACGGGCGATGCGACACAATCGAAGCCGGTCTTGCCGCGCTGGATCGACTGTCGCCGGGCCATGGGGTGACCGCCAGCGGTTCGCCTTTCCCGTTTCCACCGGACCTCGACGAAGCGCCGTTGCGTGCACATGTGCCGGAATATCCCGCGATCTCGGTGGAGGACGGCATCGAAGCGACATGGCGGGCGTTCACTGAACTGAAATCTCAGGGGCGTCTCCCGCCCCTTCCCGGGTAGGGGCGCAGAGATGCCGGAAACATGGTGCGGCCCCGGCTATGCGCCGTGCAAACGGGCGACGGACACGCCCCCGCCCAGCCGCAGCAACGCTTTTCCCAAGGAGTCCTGATCCATGAAATTGTGCCGCTTGCGCCGCGGTGGCGCCATCGTGCCGGCCGTAAAAACCGGTGAGACATATCACGACGTTTCAAGCGTCGCAGGTGACTTCGAACCCGGGTTTTTCGCCGGTGGCGGGCTGGCGGCGCTGCAGACCGCCGATATCGGCGCATTGACGGCAATCGAGCGGCACGACGGTTACGCTCCCTGCGTCGCCAGCCCATCCAAGATCGTGTGCGTCGGTCTGAACTACCACGATCATGCAACCGAGGCCGGAATGGAGATCCCGCAAGAACCGGTGATCTTTTTCAAGTCGCCCTCTTCTCTGTCGGGGGCCAATGACCATATTCTGCTTCCTCCGGGATCCCAGATGCTCGATTGGGAGGTCGAGCTTGCCTTCGTTGTCGGCACCCGGGCCAAGCGTGTCTCGCAGGAACGCGCCATGGACCATGTCGCCGGCTTCATGGTGTTGAACGATATTTCGGAACGCCACTATCAGCTCATGCGCGGTGGCCAGTGGACCAAAGGCAAAAGCTATGACAGTTTCACGCCGATCGGCCCCTTCCTCGTGACAGATGTGGCCGATCCGCACGCGCTGGGCCTGTCATTGTCGGTCAACGGCCGGCAAATGCAGAAAGGCTCAACGGCGGACTTCATCTTTGATCTGCCGGCCGTGATTGAGCACATCAGCACCTTCATGACCCTTGAGCCCGGTGATATCGTCACAACCGGAACGCCTGCCGGGGTTGGCTTCGGCATGGACCCCAGGCAATTCCTCAAGTGCGGTGACAGGGTCCGGGCGGCGATCGCGGGGTTGGGTGTGCAGGAACAAACGGTGAGGGAGGACAGCTAAGATGCGTCTGGGCTATGTCGGGCTAGGGGCCATGGGCCTGCCCTTCGCGCGGCACATGAAGGAAGCCGGGCACGAGGTCGCGGTGTTCAATCGATCCGATCGGCCTTACGCCGCGGCGCGCGCGGCAGGGATGCAGATTGAAGACTCGCTGGAGGCCTGCGTCGCGAAAAGCGAGATGCTTTTTACCTGTCTGCCTTCGCTTGAGATCGTCGAGGACATCTTTACCCGCATCGACAAGCCCGGCCTGATTTGTGTCGACAACTCGACGGTGCCGCAGCACATGGCCCTGCGCCTGAATGCTGATCTCAAGGCCCGCGGAATGGCCTATGTGGAATGTCCGATTTTCGGGTCGGCGGAGGATGCCGAAAGCGCCCGGACCTATCTCGTCATCTCCGGCGAGGACGCACCCGTTGAGACGGCGTTGCCGGTGGCGGCTAAATCCGCGCGCGGGATCACCCATGTCGGCGGGCCCGGAGCCGCAAGCCTGGTGAAAATCCTGCAGAACGGCTCGGCCATGTGCAGATGGTGGCTATCGCCGAAACGCTGGTGGCGGCCGAGAAGGCGGGTCTTGACGGTGACCGTTTTGTCGAGGTTGTCCGCGAGTGCGGGGGCATGGCTTCGACCCCGCTGTTCCGGCGCAAGGCACCGCAAATGCTGGACCTGCCCGACGAAACCCGGGCCAGGCTCGGCATGGCTGCAAAAGACGCCAAAGACGCCGCACAGCTCTTTGCCGGTCTTGGCGCCCAAGCTCCCCTGATTGCCGCCGCCTCCGATGCCTATCAGCACGCGATATCGATGGGGTATACGGACAAGGACTTTGCGTCGGTCATCGAAGCCTGCCGTTCCGGCTGGTCCGGATAGGGAGGGAGCGTCAATGGCGAAGGGGCTTGTCGTAATCCTTTCGGACGAACACCGCGCCGACGGCATGGGCTGTGCAGGCCACCCGTTCGTGCGCACGCCGAACCTCGACGCTCTGGCTGCACGGGGCACGATGTTTTCCGATGCCTATACCCCGTCCCCCATTTGTGTGCCCGCAAGGGCAGCCTTCGCCACCGGGCTGCACATCCATGAGACCGGTCACTGGGACAATTCCATGCCGTACTCCGGCACCCCGGAAAGCTGGATGCACGTTTTGCAGCGTGGCGATGTTCAGGTGGAATCGATCGGCAAGCTGCATTTCCGCGCCGTCACCGATCCTGTGGGCTTTGATGCCATGCATCTGCCCATGATGGTCAAGGACGGCGTCGGTATGGTGCCACTGTCCGTGCGCCGCGAGGAAGAACGTAAAGCGCCGGAAACGCGTCTGTTGGGCGATTACATCGGTCCGGGAGAAAGCGCTTACACCAAATATGATGCGGCTGTGGCCGACAGGGCCGAGCGCTGGTTCACCGACCGTGCGGCTGCGGGCAACGACCGGCCGTGGTGCCTGTATATCGGCCTCGTGGCCCCGCATTTTCCGCTGGTCTGCCCCGAACCGTTTTTCTCCCGCTATCGAAAGCAGGAGTTGCCCGAACCAAAGCTGTTGCCGCGGGACGGATATGCGCGTCACCCCTGGGTCGAGAAACAAAATGCGTTTCTGGACAGCGAACGCGCGTTCCGCTCGCCCGGCGAACGCATGGATGCCATTGCCGCCTATTGGGGTCTTGTCGAATGGATGGACCACAATGTGGGCAGGATTCTATCGGCGCTTGAAACCTCCGGACTTGAGGCCGACGTGATTTATGCCTCGGACCATGGCGACAATGCGGGTGCAAGAGGCCTGTGGGGCAAGTCGAATCTGTATCGCGAGGCCGTCGGTGTACCCTTGATTGCCGCGCTTGCGGATCTGGCCAAAGGCCGCTGTGACACCCCTGTTTCGCTGCTTGATCTGTCGCGCACCATCCCAGGGGTTTTCGGTCTGGACTGGCCCGGCAGCCGCCCGGGCCTGCCGCTACAGGATGTGGCCCGAATGCCCCGGGGGAGCGATCGTGAAATCATGTCGCAATACCACGCCGCCGGAGCCGTCTCAGGCGCCTACATGCTGCGCAAGGGACGCTGGAAATATATCGAGTATACGGGCTTTCCACCTGAACTGTTCGACCTTGAGACCGATCCCCAGGAGACGCAAAATGTCGCCCCGGGAAACCCCGAGACCGTCGTCAGCCTTGCCGAGGCTCTGCGCAAACATGTCGATCCTGATGTTGCAGAGTGCGCTGCTTTCGAAGCCCAGGACCGGCTGATCGAACGACATGGCGGGCGCGAGAATGTTCTGCGCCGCTTCGAGATTGGTGCAACGCCTCCACCCGAATGAAGCAAACAGCCCGGTTTTCCGCCATCAGAGAATGATCAAACAGGCGGCGAGAACCAGTTGCGGGGACACACAACCAACGCTGTCCGCAGGCGTTTTCCAAACAGCGGCATAGCAGTCAATTGTGATAAGACGGCAAGCCTTTTGGTTTGGAATCCGATTTTAATCCGGACGCAGGCGGGGCCTGTCGAGCGCGGTCCGCCCGGACCCGAACCACATTAAACGTTCTTAATGGTATCGAAACAAGACAACCAGAAACAGCTTCCACACTCAGGAGCGTGAAGATCCGGAACCAACGCTGCGGAAAACAATCCGTTTTCCGCGGAATGCCGGGGCCGTCTCCACACTGTGCGGCAAGCCGCTGCACGTTTGTAAACCGCTTCCAGGCGACAGTAACAGAGTCCGGAGAGACAAGATGACCGACAAATCAGATATCCTGAACAAAGCATGGACCGATGACGCGTTCATGGACCGTTTGGAAAAGGATCCCCGTGCCGCACTGGCCGAAACCGGTTTGCCAAGCTGGTATCCGGAGCAGGTCTTGAAAGAAGGTAACAGACGGCAAGGCCGGAGAACCGAACACTCCGGTATCAAATACGCTTCCCTCTTCCGGCGAGGGAGAGGGCTTGGTCCTGGTGCCACAGGGCGCGGCACGGGAGCGTGTCTTGTTTATGTTGGATCATTTGACCGAAGTGGAGTTACGATTTGCCCTCAAGTGATTACGAGACGACTCCGCAACACTGCGCTTTTCCGAACGAACAGAGCTGATGACAACCAATTCATTGATGTAACTGGATATTTTAGATGATATCAGTTGCGGGGGTACGCAGTCGTCGTCTATCGTGCAGCGTCATTCGGAGCAATGCCAATACGGCGTCATCGATCTTACCGGCATTAATTTCCATGGTGATACTCCACCGCAAGATATGCGTTATGATCGCCAAGGTCAGAACTTGCCCAAACTATCGGACCCGTCACTGTTCACCCAAGCCTTTCAAACGCTCGAGGAACCGTTCCTTGCGCCCATGGCGGTCGCGGACCGCATCGAGGCGTTGGATAAATTCGGCCTCTGTTCCGTCCTCGGTCGCAATTGCCTTGAGATCGGACAACAGCACCGCTGCGCGGTCGTAGCCCGAGGCATTGCGTCGGGCGATTTCAGTTTCGACCTCAGCCCAGACCGCCTCGCCGCGCTGCATCACCTCGTCGAGACGCTTGCGGCGCATCCGTTCCGATAACGCGTCCCGGCGCCTGCGTTCTTCAGCCCTCCGCTCGGTTTCGGCGCATGCGCGTTCGCGCCGGATTTCCGCCGCGCGGACCGTCAGGGCGCTGACGGTGCGGCGTTCGGCGACCGGGTGGACGTCGCCCGCACGCACGCGTTGCCGTATCTCTGCCGCCACATGCGGGTCTCCATCGACGGCTGGCATAAGAAGGTTCGTTTTCTCAGCATCCGACAGTCCGACGGTCGCCGCCCGCGTGACGCCGGCCGAGATCGTAGAATCGGAAGCCCCGCCACGCTCCGCAGCGGCGTGCAACAGATCTTGATCGATGTCGAAAAAGTCGGCTGCCGCCCCGAGCGCTCCCGTCAACGGGCCGAAGCCGGCGAGTGGCTCGGTTTCATCGACCTCCAGCACGCCGTCTTCCAGCGCCGTCAGCCACAATAGGTAGAACAGCCTCAGATCGCCCGAAAGCACGTCGGCGCGAAGCGGTGCCAGAACACCAAGCCAGCCCCAGCCGTCGTCCCAGTCGTCACAGCCATCCTTAAGCTCTTCGCGACACATGTCGACGATCAGGTTTTCGCCTTTCTCCCAGACCTTCACCCAATCCACGTCGAACAAGAAGGTGTCCAACCGCACCCGCTCCACGAGCCGCCTCGGCAGTCGCATTATCAGTCGCCGCGTGCCCCAATTGGCCAGGTAGAGATGCAGGTCGAACCACTGCTCTATGAGCCGCGCGGGATCGCCCTTGAAGTCACCCCACTCATAGTGGTTGGTGAAGCTGGTCGCCGTAATCCGCGCCCTGGTTGACAGTTTCCGTAGCGCCTTTTGGTCCGCTTCACCAAGCGGCCGGTCTATCGCCTGAAATTCGTAGTATTGATACTCACTCACCGAACTGTCCTCGACCCGTCAAACAACCGGATGATAGATGCCTTTCGTCTCAAGCAGGGCAAGGGCCTCATCAAGGCTTACGCCGTGGTCGACCGGCCACCACTGACCGGTGTGGCGAAAATAGGAGAGATCGAAACGGTCGCGGCCGACGTACTCGAGCCGCGCGAAGGGCGCTATGAACTCGCGCTCGGTATACTTGTCCGGCCGGTCATTGCGATACCGCTGCAGGAATCGGTATCTGGTG
>CBDHYI010000007.1:535000-2155000 GCA_965275915.1 Stappiaceae bacterium | reverse complement strand
ACTGGATAATTTTTTCGCACCTGAAAGCGACGATAAAAATCAGCCGGAAAAGTACCTGTCGGCCCCTGAATGATGCGCCGCTTCATGACCGAAAGAACGGACGGACCTCGCAATGGAAACGCGACCATGCCGTTCGGACCGAAGCGTTTGCCTTAACTCCGTCCAAATCCCACCATATCCCAAGATAATCGGATCTTACCTTTGCCGGCATCGTATGAAATGAAACTGTTTCATCTTCCGCAAATCGGGGTATAAAGACTGTCATATCTGGATTTTCACCGTATCGGGGCAGGAAATCCGGGTGAGATCACCTGATGAAAAAGTCCGTGCTCGAATGAGAAGCAAGGAATAGAGGCTGTATATGCACCTGGGCCGCCATTCGCATGCTCCTGTCCAATCCGTGGAACTGGGTAACGAAGAACCGATTATTCTTCACGATGACCGGCAGTTGCCGACCGACCGGCGCAGTGTCAGCTATCGATGGCTGTCCGGCACCGTTCTGACAGGCATGACGTCGATCTTCCTGATCGGCGGCGCATTGTTCGCAGCTCTGGACGGCCAATATACATTCGCCGCCGTGCCCGATGCGTCCAGCATCGCAGGTTACGGCGACGGCAGCACCAGTCTGCAGTCAGTCCAGCGCAAGGGCGACCGGCAGACCAAACTCGTCACACAGATCTCGGATCGCCAGACCCTGCAGATCAATACGATGAAACGGGAAGGTGACCGCGATCATGTGAAGGTCCGCCCGTTTGCCTTTGTCTCCTCAACGCTGGATACGCGGAAAGTCGGCGAGTTTGCTGACCGGATCCCTCCATTTAATCCATTGAAACTGTCTCAAATCGGATCTGAGGAAGTCGTCGAAGCTACGAGCGCCGGGGCCATTTACAATGCGAAAGTCGAGGGTGACGTCACAATCAGCGTCCTGGATTTTCCACTCGACAGCCCGCTGATCAACACCGAACTCAACATCGCGGAAGCCGATGTCGAAAAGATTATCCGTGAAGAGGCCAGGTTTGTCGTCGACGGAACGGTGAATGTTGCGTCTCTCACCACATTCGATCCCAACCGGTTCGACTTCGGGCTGTCGAACGAATCCGACTTTTCCAAGCTGAACGTCAAGATCGAGACCGAGAACGTCTCGTTCATTCAAAAATCCGGAGAGGTGACAGGTGTCGCAGGCCTTGATGAGGTCTATACGATTTTTGAGGAAGGCGCCGATCTCCGCGATATCCTGATCAGTCACGGGGCGACGGACGAAGAAGCCGGTTCCGTCATTGGAACCCTGGAACGGCAATACAGCAGGGGGACTCCGGAGACCGGTCAGCGGCTCAGGCTCGCGCTGGCGCCGGTCAATGACGGCAGCGGCAGAATACGGCCGATCCGCATCAGCATCTACTCAAACAATTATCACGAGTTCACGGCCGCCCTGACGGATATGGGCGTCTTCGCCAAAGCCGAAGAACCCTCGGCCATCGTTCCAAGCGAAGCGTTTGCCGCTGCGGAGAGAACAACCACCTCCGGCCCGACACCGTCAATTTATCGCAGCCTCTATCAGACGGCCCTTCAGCAGGAAATTCCCGACACCGTCATTAACGAGTTGGTCCGAATTTATTCCTTCGATGTGGATTTCAATTCAAAGATCAAGCCGGGCGACACATTTGAAGTGCTCTACAGCCTTGATAATCACATCGACGATGCAACTCCTGAAATTCTCTACACGTCTCTGACGGCCGGCGGCCAGAGCCTGAGCTTTTACAGACACAGGACGCCCGATGACGGGGTTGTTGACTATTACGACCGGGACGGAAAAAGCGCCAAGAAGTTCCTGATCAGAAAACCGATTGCCGGCGGCTCATTCCGGTCAGGCTTCGGCATGCGGCGGCATCCGATTCTCGGATACAGGAAGATGCATACCGGCGTCGACTGGGCAGCCCCGCGCGGCACCCGTATTCTTGCCGCCGGCAACGGCAAAGTCACGAAGGCGTCCTGGGCTTCAGGATACGGGCGCCGGGTCGAAATACAGCATGCCAACGGATATCTGAGCACATACAGCCACATGACGGGCTTTGCCAAAGGCATCAAAAAAGGGGCCAGGGTCAAACAGGGTCAGGTGATCGGTTTTGTCGGTTCAACCGGCCTGTCCACCGGACCGCATCTTCACTATGAGATCAAAATCAACAATCGTTTTGTCAATCCGATGCGCATTCGCCTGCCACGGGGCCAGGAACTGGATGGTGAAAACCTGAGGCGGTTCAAACACGAAGTCGCCCAGTTACGTGATGTTATGGATAGCCAGACAGCCACAACCAAACTGGCAATCCGCTGAACCGATACCTGACGGTTCGGAGCGCATAAAAAAGCCGGCCCGTTGGAGCCGGCTTTTTTCCTGTCTGCAACCGATCCTGATCAGGCTGCCTGAATGGCATCCTTGTCCGTAGAAAACAGCAACCGGTCGGTGCCGGCGGTGACCGTCACGCGATCGCCGTCGGCAATGTCGCCGGACAGGATTTTTTCCGCCAGCGGATCCTGAACCTGCTTTTGGATGACCCGCTTGAGCGGCCGCGCGCCATATGCGGGATCGTATCCTTTGTTGGCGAGCCACTCACGTGCTGACTCATCAAGATCCAGGGTGACTTTCCGGTCCTCAAGAAGGCCGCGCAGGTGAACAAGCTGAATATCGACAATTGCCGCCATCTGACTGCGCTGCAGGCGATGGAACAACACGATCTCATCCAACCGGTTGAGGAATTCGGGTCTGAATGCGGTGCGAACGACGCCCATGACCTCGTCCCGCACCGCATCGGAGTCTTCGCCCTCATTTTGCACAGCAAGGAATTCGGCGCCCAGATTCGACGTCATGATGATCAGCGTGTTGCTGAAATCGACCGTCCGTCCCTGACCGTCCGTCAATCGTCCGTCATCCAGCACCTGGAGAAGCACGTTGAAGACATCGGAATGGGCCTTTTCGATTTCATCGAACAGAACCACCTGATAAGGACGCCGCCGGACTGCCTCGGTCAACGATCCGCCTTCCTCATAGCCGACATAGCCGGGAGGCGCGCCGATCAGACGGGCAACGGAGTGTTTCTCCATGAATTCGGACATATCGATCCGGACCATCGCCTGATCGTCATCAAACAAAAACGCCGCCAGTGCTTTGGTGAGTTCGGTCTTACCGACACCGGTCGGGCCGAGGAACATGAACGTCCCGATCGGACGGTTCGGATCCTGCAGACCGGCGCGGGCACGGCGCACGGCCGTTGAGACGGCATGAACCGCTTCGGCCTGACCGACAACCCGCTTGCTGATTTCATCTTCCATGCGCAGGAGCTTTTCCTTTTCGCCCTGCAACATCCTGTCGACCGGAACGCCTGTCCATCGCGACACGATCTGTGCCACATGGTCGGCCGTCACGGCTTCCTCCATCAGTTCGCCGGCATTTTCGGACTCTTCAACCGCTGTCACCTTGGCTTCAAGATCAGGAATGACGCCATAGGCGAGTTCTCCGGCCTTGGCGAGATCGCCCTGCCGCTGCGCGATCTCCAGGTCGCTGCGCGCCTGATCCAGCTGTTCTTTCAGCTTTTGGGCCGAGGAAAGCTTTTCCTTCTCACTTTGCCAGCGATTTGTGAGAGCCGTTGACTCCTCCTCAAGATCCGACAGTTCCTTTTCCAGTTTAACCAGACGGTCTTTGGATGCCTTGTCCGTCTCCTTTTTCAGTGCCTCGCGCTCGATCTTCAGCTGAATGATCCGCCGGTCAAGCTCGTCCAGCTCTTCCGGTTTGGAATCGACCTGCATGCGCAGGCGGCTGGATGCCTCATCGACCAGATCGATCGCTTTGTCGGGCAGAAAACGGTCCGTGATATACCTGTTTGACAGAGTTGCGGCCGCAACAAGCGCTGTATCGGTGATCCGAACGCCATGGTGCAGCTCGTATTTTTCTTTCAGGCCCCGCAAAATGGAGACCGTGTCTTCAACCGTCGGCTCCGAGACAAATACCGGCTGGAACCGTCTGGCGAGTGCCGCATCCTTCTCGACATGCTTGCGGTATTCATCAAGCGTCGTCGCACCGACGCAGTGCAATTCGCCTCTCGCCAGGGCAGGCTTCAGCAGATTGGACGCGTCCATCGCGCCATCGGCCTTGCCGGCACCGACCAGCGTGTGCATTTCGTCGATGAACAGGATGATCCCGCCGGCAGCTGCCTGCACTTCGCTGAGAACCGCCTTCAGACGTTCTTCAAATTCACCGCGATATTTTGCACCCGCAATCAAAGCTCCCATATCGAGTGCCAGGAGGGATTTGTCCTTGAGCGACTCCGGCACATCGCCATTGACGATCCGCAAAGCCAGACCTTCTGCAATAGCGGTCTTGCCAACACCGGGTTCGCCGATCAGAACCGGATTGTTCTTGGTTCGGCGGGAGATAACCTGGATCGTCCGGCGAATTTCCTCATCCCGGCCAATGACCGGATCCAGATTGCCGCTCTTGGCATCTTCCGTAAGGTCGCGTGCATATTTTTTCAGCGCGTCATACTGGTTTTCCGCTGATGCGGAATCGGCCGTCCGTCCCTGACGCAGAGCTTCAATCGCCGCATTGAGCGTACTTGGCGTCACGCCGGCATCGGCCAGAATTTTCGCAGCCTCGGTTCCCTTTTCCAACGCAATCGCAAGAAGAAGCCGCTCGACGGTGACAAAAGAATCTCCGGCTTTTTCCGCCAGTTTTTCCGCACCGGCAAAAAGGCGTGCCGTTTCGGAGGCCATATAGAGTTGCCCGTTGCCGCCGGAAACCTTCGGCAGTTTTTCAAGAGCACTGCTGACGCGTTCCAGTGCAACCTGCGCCTGACCGCCGCCTCTCTGAATAAGACCGGCCGCAAGGCCCTCCGAATCGTCAAGCAGAACCTTCAAAATGTGGATCGGCAGAAATTGCTGGTGCCCGCGCCCCATGGCATCTGTTTGCGCAGATTGGAGAAATCCGCGCACGCGTTCCGTATATTTTTCTAAATTCATACCCTAACTCCTAACCATCAAACGCCCGAAGCACGCTGATGCTGTGGATTTTTCGCGAGTCTTACAAAGCCCTCGCCCGACCGCATTGACCGGCCGCAAACTGCATATAGTGTTGCATATTCACAACAGCAATAGCACCGGACAGCTTCTTTTAAGGTAAATTCCAATCCGGTGGCCGGACCGTTTCCGATCGTCAAATATTGCTAAGAATAACATATAATCCGGCCTCACCGGCCCGCGTTTCCGGAGCCAATGTCGGGGGCGTTAACCGGCAAATTCAGACCGCCCCGCAAGGCGCGTTGCCAAATGTTCTCTGGATTAGCTCTGCGCTGCAAACGGACACAACGCTGCGCCCCGGCGAACGCCGGCCGCGATACGGGTGCCCGCGATCTCACCCTGCCACGCAAGCTATTGCAGACTCTCGATCACAGCGATTACGGTATTTACGTAAAAGGTGTGAGCGGTTTTTGTATGGGAATACGCGACAAAACAAACAATGAGAGCGTTTTGAGTGAGTCCGCTCAGCCAAAACGCTCTGGCGCACTTTGAACGGGAATGGAGCCGTTTGACGGTGTCAAATCAAGTGGCGTCTTTCCGGCGCTACTCCACTTTATCCCGCTAAATGATCCGCCGCCGGACTTGAATCCGACGAACCGGTTTCACCGGTTTCCGTTTCGCCTGATTTGGCACCTGCATCTTCGGCCGGCGCTGCTTCAGCAACAGTCTTTGCCGATCGGCGACGGCGCCTTACCGGCGCTTCCTGGTCGCGGGCCTCCGATGCCTCCGATTGAGCATCAGACACCAGTTTAACCTCCTCGGTCGCCTGAACCTCGCCATCGCTTGGAGCGACAGCCGTTTCTGAACCGGGCCTGCTGTTTTGAGAAGACCGACGCAATCCTCGTCCACGACTGCCGCGCGTGCGGCGGCGAGGCCTGCTTTCCTCGTCCTCGGCCGAGCCGGCCATCGGCTCCGCGGATCCATTTGCCTGTCCCGCGCCCTCGCGATCCTGCTCCGACAGCGGCGCAACCGATCCGTTGCCGCCGTGTTTCTGATTGAAATCGGGAATTCCGTCGACAACCGGCTGGGGTGCGTCAGCTGCCATAACCGGCACGGAAATGGGATTGTCTGCTGCGGGGGACTGCTGATCCCGGTCTGCATTGTCCGAACCGGAACGGGAGGATTGATGCTGCTGGTTCGATGGTTGGGCTGCGGCAACGATGCGCAGATAATGTTCGGCATGCTGCAGATAGTTTTCCGCCATAATGCGGTCGCCGGAGGCCTGAGAATCTCGAGCAAGCTGCTGATATTTCTCTGCGATGTGGTGCGCTGTACCACGCACTTTTACATCAGGGCCATTGGAATCATACGTCCGTGTCAGCGGGTTCGGACCCTTGCGACCGCCACGCCCACGCATGCGTTGCTTATTCTGATTCTGATTATTCTGTCTCATACTGCCGTGATCTCTTTAAGAGCATCGGATTGGGGAATATTCTGTGAGATATCTACACCCAACCATGAAATACGGTCTGTTTACCGTTACCTGCCGAACTCCTGAATTCAGACAGGCCCAAGCCAATTGAACAGTTGTCGAACAATGGAATTCCACCATCGTTGCGATATTCCCTCTGCCAAAGGGGTCGAAAATTATTGCATCTGGCTGCCGATCGTATCCCAAGCCGGACATCGATCACACCTTGATATCGGCTTTTCTCCTTCCGAAGCAGACAGCGCATCCCCGAATGCGTTCCGCAACAGACTATAAGCCGATGATTCCCTCGGCATCTCCAAACACTAAGACTTGGTGACCGCGCTTCACCCTGTTCGTACAGACGTCAGAGGCAATCGATTGACTGTACCGGGCTCCAGCCCTTTGAACCTAGCCCTTTCGGCCGGGATTTCCAAGTGTATTTTTGCGACAGATTTGTTTCAACGCGAAAGTTCCGGTGGCGTGACTGAAATGACACGCTCGTGACCGGACAAGTCTTTGATAGTGTTTGCGTTACAGAATCCTTCTGCGAAAAAAATGTCGATCACCTCACCCGACTGATCATGGCCGACCTCTACGAAGAGCCGTCCCGCCTTATCCAGAAACCCTCCACCGGCCGCGGCAATTTCCCGATAGGCCGTCAATCCATCTGTCCCTCCATCCAGGGCAAGAAGAGGATCGTATGCCCGAACTTCCCGGTCCAGTGACGGAATGTCCGAACGACGAATATAGGGCGGATTGGAGACCACGATATCAAACGGGCCAAGCAGCGCTTTAGCATAGGAACAGCAAACAATACAGCCCCGCGCACCCATATTGGCAGATTGGAGATTGCGCCATGCCTGCCCGGCTGCTTCGGGAGAAACATCGGTTCCAACGCCCCGGGACATCGGAAGTTCGCTCAATAACGCGATCAGGATCGCGCCGGATCCGGTTCCAATGTCCAGGACCCGAACCGGGTCATCAAGGCGCTTTTCAACCGAAAGCCAATCAAGAACACTTTCAACCAGTGTTTCCGTGTCGGGCCGCGGCTCAAGCGTGGCGTCATTCAGTTCCAGATCGAAACCCCAGAATCCGCGGCGTCCGAGAATGCGGCCAACCGGCATGCCGTCAAGCCGCTGAGCGGTCCGATTCTCAATCACCTGAAGTTGCTGCGCCTCCAAGAGACGATGCTCATCGACAAGAAGGCTTGCCGGCTCGGTGTCCAGCGCGTCCGAAATCAAAACCCGCGCATCCAATTCCGGAGTGCTCAATCCTGCGTTCCGAAACCGATCCCTTACTTCTCTGTAGACCGTTCCCAATGCGGTTTGATCGCTCAAGCGTCTTCCTCAGCACTCAGAAGCGCCGCCTGATGATCGAGAATAAGCGGATCGATCACATCGTCCAGCCCGTCACCGGCGATGACATTGTCCAACTTATAGAGTGTCAGTCCGATCCGGTGATCCGTCACCCGGCCCTGCGGGAAATTATAGGTGCGGATACGTTCTGACCGATCTCCCGATCCGACCTGACCCTTTCGCGCCTCGGCGCGTTCGCTTGCGGCCCGCTCCCGTTCAACTTCGAAAATTTTGGCATGGAGCAACTTCAGCGCCTTGTCTTTGTTTTTATGCTGAGATCGTTCGTCCTGCACGGCAACAACAATACCCGTCGGTTCATGCGTGATGCGGACTGCCGAATCCGTTGTGTTTACGTGTTGCCCACCCGCACCGGATGCCCGGAACGTATCGATCCGCAAGTCGTTCGGGTTTATATCGACATCGACAGCTTCCGCTTGCGGGAGCACCGCCACCGTCGCAGCGGAGGTGTGAATGCGCCCGCCGGATTCCGTTTCCGGAACGCGTTGCACGCGATGCACTCCGGATTCGAATTTCAGCCGTGCGAACACGCCTTCCCCGGTCACGGACGCGATCACTTCCTTGTAACCGCCCACTTCACCTTCGCTTGCGGACATCACTTCCACGCGCCACTTATGCAATTCGGCATAGCGCTGATACATCCGAAACAGGTCGCCGGCGAACAGGGCGGCTTCATCTCCACCTGTTCCGGCACGCACCTCCAATATTGCACTGCGGGAGTCCGCCGCGTCCTTTGGCAGCAACGCCAGCCGAACGTCATGAGTAAGCGCTTCCAGTTGCTCAACGAGATCGGGGCGCTCGCTTTGCGCCATTTCAATCATCTCGGCATCGGTGTCGGGGTCGGCCAGCAGTTCATCGATGCCGGCCAGATCCTTCTCAACCTGGCGGAGATCTCTGATCATCGCCACCACCGGTTCAAGTTCGGCATAATCGCGCGACAACCTGACATAGGTGTCCGGATCCGGATTGGACGCCATTTGCGACTCAATTGCCGCAAAACGATCCAGAAGAGTGTCGAGTTTGGCGGGCGCCAACATAGCGCATTGCCCTCCGCGTTCCTTAGCGAACAAAAGTCAGGGTAATGATCCTATACGGGAATCTCGTGTTCCTGTGCATAGCTGCGCAGGAAAGTTCGAATATCCCCACCGTTTCCGGCCGTGTCCAGTTTCTGCAGAAAACGGGCCCGCAACCGGTCGGTGTCCAGCTCAAGCAGCATTGCCTTTATCGGACCGATCGACGAAGGGGCCATTGAAATCGAACGGTAGCCCATTGCCAGCAGCGCCATACATTCAAGCGGTTTGCCGGCCAATTCGCCGCAGAGCGTCACCGGTATATGATGCTTGTCGGCTTTTTCGACAATCAGTTTCAGCGCGCGCAGAAAGCTGACGGACAACGTGTCAAAGCGATCCGAAAGCCGGGTATTGCCCCGATCCGCGGCCATGAAGAACTGAAACAGATCATTTGATCCGACCGACACAAAATCGACCTCGCCCAGAAGTTCGTCCAGCTGAAAGAGCAGCGAGGGCACTTCAATCATGACACCCAAATGGACCTGTTTGGGCGTCATGTGCCGGTGCCTGCGCAGGTGTTTAAGCTCGCGTTCGACAAGGTCCCGCCCCCGGCGGAACTCGTCTACATTCGTGACCATCGGAAACATAAGCCGCAATTCACGACCGGCCGTTGCCCGCAACAACGCCCTGATCTGCGTCCTCAGCAGACCCGGCCGGTCAAGCCCCAACCTGATGGCTCGCCAGCCCATTGCGGGGTTTTCTTCCTGAATGGCCCGCAGATACGGCAGAACCTTGTCGCCACCAATGTCAAGCGACCGGAACGTCACCGGCTTGCCGTTCGCGCTGTCGACAATCTTCGAATAAAGCGCCTGCTGTTCTCCCATTCTGGGAAAACTGGATGCGACCATGAACTGCAACTCGGTCCGGAATAAGCCGATGCCGGCCGCGCCGGATTCTTCCAGATGCGGAAGGTCGATCATCAGCCCGGCATTGAGGCTGACTGTAATTTCCTTCCCGTCCTTGGTCAGGGTCGGCTTATTGCGCAACCGCCTGTATTGTGCGTGCCGGCGCGCTCGAAACCGCACCTTTTCGGCAAAAGCCATCTCCACGTCCGCCGCCGGACGAATATGCACCGTCCCGATATCACCATCCAGAATGATCGGGTCATTGCTTTCAGTAAATGACGTGACATCCTCAACCTGCCCGACGGTGGGAATTCCCAGTGCCCGGGCAACGATCGTCACATGACTGGTCGGAACACCTTCTTCAAGCACCAGGCCCCGAACCCGGGTCCGGTCATAGTCCAGGAGTTCGGCCGCACCCATATTGCGCGCGACGATAATAGCATCCTGCGGCAAATCTTCCGCAACGGCCCCGGAGGGACGGCCCATGAGCTGCCGGATCAGACGATTGGCAAGATCGTCGAAATCATGCAGGCGTTCTCTCAGATAGGGGTCGGTCTGGCGCATCATGCGCGCCCGCATATCGCTCTGGACTTTTTCAACCGCCGCTTCTGCCGTCAGGCCGTTCTGTATCGCCTCGCTCATCTTGTGGACCCAGCCCCGATCGTGAGCAAACATGCGATAGGCTTCCAGGACCTCCCGGTGCTCTCCGTGCTGTGCGACTTCGCGCTGGTTCAGCATATTGTCCAGAGAGAGCCGCAGTTTGTCGACAGCGTTTTCCAGGCGTTGCAGCTCTTTGTCGGTGTCCTCGGCAATCAGATTTGTGACAACGACGCGTGGCTCATGAAGCACCACGTGGCCGAGCCCGACACCTTCGGACAGCGGGATCCCGTCCATTTGCATGGGGCGGCTGAGATCAAGTTTCGTGCCTGACTTGGCGAGCGCTTCAAGTTCGCCGGCCGCAACCATCTCGGCGATGACCATTGCCGTGGTCTGAAGTGCCTCGACCTCATCTTCAAAATAGGATCTGTGCGATTTGTTCTGAACGACCAGAACGCCGAGCGTTCGACCGGCGCGCAGTATGGGCACGCCCAGAAATGAGTTGAAGATCTCCTCGCCGGTCTCCGGACGATAGGCAAAGGCCGGGTGCGCCTGCGCATTGGGCAAATTCAACGGACGCGCTT
This sequence comes from Stappiaceae bacterium, assembly GCA_965275915.1. Taxonomy (GTDB): domain Bacteria; phylum Pseudomonadota; class Alphaproteobacteria; order Rhizobiales; family Stappiaceae; genus JBDWFY01. The sequence goes on along the minus strand of CBDHYI010000007.1, from coordinate 2,144,056 downwards.
CGGAGGCGATCACACCGACAAGGCCCTCGCCGACCTTCAGCGACGTGGTATGAACGGCAGACGGGTTAAGTCCTTCCGTCGCATAGAGTTCCAACACCCCGTCGGCGCGCAGGATATAGACCGAGCACACTTCGGCGACCACGTTCGCGGCAATCAGAACCACTATTTTATCGAGCCGTTCCTGTGCGCTGATCGGCTCTGCCATGACCTCCCTGAGGCGGCGGAGCAAGACGCGCGGTCCGGCGAGGTTACTGCGAATCAATTCTCACGCCCGCCTTGATTGGCACATGCCGAGCACTTCAAGCCTCTGCTCTTAAAGGCTTCGCCGCATCGACCTGGTCAGTTATCGTCTAATCCGTATAGCGAATGCAGTGTCCTTACTGCAAGTTCGGTATAGGCCGAGTCGATCAGCACAGAGATCTTGATTTCACTCGTCGTGATGGCCCGGATGTTGATCCCCTTCTCCGCCAATCCCTTGAAACAGGTGGACGCGACGCCGGCGTGGGACCGCATGCCGACACCGATGACCGAAACCTTGACGACGTCCGTGGCGCCCTCGATTGCCTGATAGTCTTCACCGCTTAACGACGTCTGCAACACTTCTTTGGCCCGCTCATAGTCTTTTTCCGGGACCGTGAAGGTGATATCGGTCGATTTGCCGTCCGGAGAGATGATCTGAACGATCATGTCCACATTGATATTGGAATCGGCAAGCGGTCCGAATATTCCCGCAGCAATACCCGGCCGGTCGGCCACTTTTCGGATCGAAAGCTGGGCCTCGTCCTTCGAGAAGGCGATGCCGGTGACAACTTCTTGTTCCACGATCTCGTCCTCGTCGCAGATAAGTGTTCCTGGGGGTAGATTGCCGCCGCCGAGCTGCGGCGCATCCGGGTCGTCAAAACTCGAGCGCACAAATGTCCGAACGCCCTGGGTCATGGCCAGTTCCACTGAACGGACCTGTAAAACCTTCGCACCAAGAGACGCCATCTCCAGCATCTCTTCAAAAGAGATCCGCTCAAGACGGCGCGCCTTCGGAACGATGCGGGGATCGGTGGTGTAGACACCATCGACATCAGTGTAAATGTCGCATCGGTCCGCATCGATCGCTGCTGCCAGAGCGACGGCGCTTGTGTCCGAGCCACCCCTTCCCAGAGTCGAGATACGATTATCCGGGGCCACCCCCTGAAATCCGGCGACAACTGCAACCTGACCCTGCTGCAGCCTTCCGATCAGCAGATCGCCGTCAATATCGGCGATGCGGGCGGCCCCATGGGATTCATCGGTTTTCACCGGAATTTGCCACCCCTGCCAGGAACGGGCATTCACGCCCTCGGCCTGAAGCACCAAAGCCAGCAGACCCGATGTCACCTGTTCGCCGGAGGCGACCACGGCGTCATATTCGCGCGCATCGTGCAGCGCGGACGCCTGTTTACAAAGATCAACCAGATGGTTTGTCTGTCCGGCCATAGCGGAAACAACCACAGCCACTTCATGCCCGGCATCGACTTCCCGTTTGACGTGGCGTGCGACATTTCGAATGCGTTCAAGATCCGCAACGGATGTACCGCCAAACTTCAGTACCAGTCGGGCCATCTGCCTCTTATTCTTTCGTAAAATTTGTCGGCCGTCCGGAGATGGTATTCCCATTCCGGGCCTGTTAAATTGGCGGCTATGCATACAGGCTAAGCGGAATAATCGCAACCGGCTGTTTTGCTGCAGATTTACCTGATTAAGACAGGCTTTGAGCCTGCAATACCGGCAGTGCCAAAGAGGTTTTGAACATGCCGGGCAGACATTTACGAGTTACGAAGGAGATCCGGTATGACAGCGGCCGCAAGCACATCTGAAACTGTCGACGAGGCCGAAGTCGCCCGCTTTTCGGCGATCGCCGATGAGTGGTGGGACCCAACCGGAAAATTCAAGCCGCTGCACAAATTTTCTCCTGTCCGCCTTGCCTACATAAAGGAGAAAGTGTGTGCGCATTTTAATCGGTCATCCGACAAGGCCAACGCCTTCAGCGGTCTGCGGCTCCTGGATATCGGGTGCGGCGGCGGACTGCTGTCAGAGCCGATGGCGCGATTGGGGGCGGATGTGGTCGGTGCGGATCCGTCTGAAACCAACATCAGTGTTGCCCGCATTCATGCGGAAAGGATGGGGCTGACGATCGATTATCGCGCGGCAACCGCCGCAACACTTGCTGAAGCGGGGGAAACGTTTGACATCGTGCTCAATATGGAGGTCGTCGAGCACGTGGCGGATGTTCCGCTTTTCATGAAGGAATGCGCCTCAATGGTTCGCCCCGGCGGGCTGATGTTCGTCGCCACGATAAACCGAACCCTGAAGGCCTACGCACTGGCGATCGTGGGAGCGGAGAAGGTTTTGAAGTGGCTTCCCGAAGGCACACATCAGTATGACAAGCTGGTCAAGCCCGCAGAGTTGGAATCGGCCTTCAAACACTCCGGCCTGATGCTGGAGGATCGGTGCGGTGTCTCTTACAACCCGTTGCTCGACACGTGGAGCCGGTCAAGGGCTCTGGATGTCAATTACATGCTGCTTGCAAGCCGCCCGAAGTAGCCGCAATCCTCATGACAGCCGATCCCCTTCTTCTGGTGCCGGGTCTTTTGTGTACGGAGAGACTGTTCCAGCCGCAAACCGACATAATCAAGGATCGTCCGGTGTTCATCGCCGACCATCGGTCACAGGATACGATTGACGGACTTGTCTTACACATACTGAGACAGGCGCCACCGCGCTTCACTCTTGCGGGTCTGTCGATGGGCGGTTTTCTGGCGATGGAAATCGCCCTGAAAGCTCCTGAACGGGTCTTGCGCCTCGCCCTTCTGAGTACGACAGCAAGGGCCGACACCGAGGAACAGAGGATCCGGCGGCAACAGCAAATCCAGGCGGCAAGGGCCGGTAAACTTACCGAGTGCGTCAGCAAGCTCCTGCCGCTTTTTCTGGGGCCGAAAAGCATTGACAAAGAAAGTCTCGTCGCCTGTGTTTATCAGATGGCCGAAGACACCGGTGCGGAGGCTTTCTGCCGACAGCAAAGAGCTTTGCTTGCGCATCGGGACCTGCGCCCGGTGCTCAACCGGATTGACTGCCCGACGCTGGTGCTGGTCGGCCGTGACGACTGTCTGACACCGCCGGACCGTGCATCGGAAATTGCCGCGGCCATTCCAGACAGTGAGTTGGTCGTTGCCGAAAACTGCGGCCATCTTTCCACCCTGGAAGCGCCCGAGACCGTCAATCGGGCGTTGCTCGATTGGCTTTGAAGTGTCCGTCCGGCCTCTGACAGGCGCTGGGGTATGGACCCACATTCCCGTTGTTTCAATTCCCGCAAAGCAGACGGCAGGGACAATTCCGGGAAATGTCGCCTGGCATACATACAATTATCCACATTTTTTCCACAGATTATCCAAGCATAATTCCCAGTGTCCTCCGATCGTGCGCAAACGGTGCGGTTCGCCCGGATGGGCCCTGCAAATTGCCGATCAAAGTAGCAGAAATCACAGGAAGCGCGCATATTTTCGCGCAGCAATCCATTGTCTTTGCTGCACATTCGCAAAACGCGTTTGACCGACAGAGAAAATACATGCTGCGCGTTGCGGTGCTATGACGATCTCCGACTGTCGCAGATTCATCCCTTCAGCATTTTTCAGGATTGACTTTACTGCGAATCTCAAACGCGCTTGCCGTCGACCTCGCTAAGGGCTTCAGTAAATTGAACTATCAATTATTTACTTGTGAGAAATAAATACCGGCAACATCGGTAAAACCGGTAATTTTACATAGTAGAAATCAACAAGCTGCGCTGCTACGCCGCAGTATTTTTGCAAATCTATTTGACCGACATCAAATAACCGCGAGACAATATCATTCTAATTATGCGTGCGGGAGGCAGTCCGGAACAAACGGAACATGTTTCACTCAGGTGGGTGCTCTGAGTGGTCATACTATCGAATTCGGACACGCGCGTTGGACCATAATTCCATTCAGGCAGATTATGATCCGGGCCGCTTCCCAGGCGGAGGGGTTTTGTACAGGAGGTTCCCAAATGAGCGACCAGCCATTCACAATGTTTTCCTTTTTTTCGCCGTGGTTTCGAACCGATTGGATCGAAAAAAGCTGGGGTGACGACTTCGGAGATCTGAGCAAACAGTGCTTTGACTGCGGCAACGAGGTCGGGCAAGCGACAATCACGCAGACTGAAGCCCTGGTTGATGCGCATCTGGATTTTGTCAAAAAACGGCTACGGGCGGACCTTGAACTGGGCCGGCAGCTGAATCAGTGCACACAGCCGATGCAGGTTGCAGAGGTCTATGGCGACTTTTTCCAGACCATGTGGGCGGACTACATGGCGGCGGGCGAACGCAATTCCCAGACCGTGAAGGACATGGTTGAAAACAACTTCGAGACACTGGACGGTGAGCCCGAAGTCAGCACGAAATCGACCAAATCTTCCTCACCGGCCAACAGCAATCTGCCGAAACAGAAAAGCGCAAAAGCAGCATAGACATTCCAGCCCATACCCGGTCCGGCGGACCGGTTATGAACGAACTGAACAGACCGGTCTGTGTGCGGCACAAAACAGATCGGTTTGTTCATATCAGAATGTTTTTTGACCGGAATCGCGCCAGTTTCGGCCAGCCTGAGCGTCTCCGCAAAATGCAATGCGTCACACAGCAGGTTGGCAAGTCAGTTTTTCTCTTCCGGAAGTGAGGGCATCGCAAAAAACTCCACCCCCTCATCGCGCAATTCATTGACTTCCGTCGCATCGGCCTGCCCGTAAATGCCGCGACGCTCAGATTCGCCGTAATGCATCTTTCGGGCTTCTTCGGCAAAGCGGGTGCCGACGTCATCCGCATTTTCCGTGATCTTGTCTCTGAGCGTTCGCATCGCGTTGAGAATCTGTTGCTGTTGGGGTGCGATGCTGGCCAGTTGCTGGGGTTCAGATAATGCAGGTGCCTGCTGCTCCGTCGTTTGCGGCGACGGACCCTTTTCTTTCTGGCGCGATGTCGAGACGGCCGGCGCCATCAGCGCTTTACGGATATCAGACGATCCACAGTAAGGGCACTGCAGAAATCCGCTTTCAAGCTGCTTTTCAAAATCGGACGAATCCCGAAACCATCCTTCGAACGCGTGATTATCCTGACAGGTAAGCGAAAAATGAATCACGTCTAAGCTCCAGACATCTCTCGTTCAGCCGTCCCCGGCACGGAAAAAGACTGTTCATTCTTTAACGACGGAATTCTCTGCCGGACGGCCAATGCATCGTCAGCATTGATTTCAGCACAAATAACGCCCGGTTCGTCATGCTCCAGCTCGGCAACAATCCGCCCCCACGGGTCGACTATCAGGCTGTGGCCATACGTCCTACGCCCGTCCTCATGATCGCCGCCCTGAGCCGCAGCGATTACAAAAGCGCCGTTTTCGATGGCCCTGGCCCGCAGCAAAATGTGCCAGTGAGCTGTTCCCGTCTGCCGGGTAAAAGCCGCAGGAACCGTCAGAACCTGTGCCCCCTCCTTTGCCTGGCTGCGAAACAAATGCGGGAACCTGACATCGTAGCAGATGCCCATGCCCACGCGGGCGAAGGGCAGCGACACGGTTACGACGTCCTGCCCGGCTCTGTAGGTGTTTGACTCCCGCCAGCTTTCTCCGTCAGGCAGATCGACATCGAACATATGAATCTTGTCGTACCGTCCGACGATTGCTCCGGCCGGGGAAATCACAAACGCCCTGTTCGATACCGTTCCATCCGCGTTCCGAATTGCCAGAGATCCGTAATGAAGCCAGATCCCCAGTTCAGATGCCAGTTCGCACCCCGCCGCCACGAAAACGTCCCGGTCTTCGGACTGCACCGTTCCCATCAGAGTTGCGCGATCCGATACCAGAAGGTTGGTCATTTCCGGTGTTTGCACATAATCTGCACCGAGCCGCGCCGCTTCCCTGATCAGCGGTACCATCTGCTCCAGATTTTCGCCGGGCTCTGTGCCTGACCGACACTGTATGCACGCGGCCTGGAAGGGTTTCATTTCTTTGTCCAACTCACTCATTTCAGAGAACTGTCAGTTCAGGGTACGGACCGCATGCCTCATTATGTCCAACATATCAAGCCTGTGCCGACAGCAACGCATCCAGTTTACCGGTCCGATGAAGCGCATAGAGGTCATCGCAACCACCGACATGGGTCGATCCGATGAAAATCTGCGGAAATGTTGATTTCCCGCCGGCCTTCGCAATCATCTCCCTCTTTTTGCCAGGGCTGAACGTTGCATCGATCTCGGTATAGACGACGCCCTTGTCATCCAACAGCCGTTTGGCCGCTGAACAAAATCCGCAGAGCTGCCTCGTGTAAATCAGTGTATTCGCCATTCTGTCCGGACACCTTCATGATATTCAAAGACCCGCTTATATGGTTCGGAACCGGAGTTTCGCAAGCATATGACCTGCGAACTCTCCTTTCCGTGAACCGGAGCTCGCCATATTTGATAGCCCTGCTGTACCGTACGTGTCACCGAAGCCGCCTGATCACACAGGAGTCAGGCTGGCAGAACCTCTTCCGAGGGAAGGACACGCGCAAACGTCAGAACATCTACACTGGAGGCACCGGCACGTTTGAGGACTTTGCTGCAGGCCTCAACGGTCGCTCCGGTTGTCAGGACATCGTCAATCAACACAATGGATCGACCGTTCAACTGAGCCTTCAGATGACCGGAAACCGAAAAAGCGCCCTGTACATTTTTCTTACGCGCTTTGATATCAAGTCCGACCTGCTGCAGCGTCTTTCGGGTGCGCAACAAGAGATGAGGCTCGTGACCTAGCCCGGTTTTCTCCGCCAGCTTCTGAACCAGAACCCCCGATTGATTGAACCGGCGCTGCAACAGACGATGCCGATGCAGCGGAACGGCGGCCAGAAGCGGATCGGTATCGAAGAAATCCCTGCCCGCTCTCAGCATAAACCCGGCCATCAGAGACGCCAGATCCAGCCGATCACGGTATTTGAGGTCATGGACCATCCGTTTCGCCACCGGCCCGAACGCAACCGCAGCTCTGGCACGGTCAAAGGACGGCGGATCGTTTATCGCCTGAGCACACAAAACCTTATTGCCGAGATCGTACGCGAACGGGATGCCCAGGCATTCGCAGTATGGCCTTTCGAGAAAATAGAGCTTTTTCCAGCAGTCCGGGCAGAGACCATTGCCGTCTTTCAGAATTTTCCGGCAACCGGCGCACTGCCAGGGAAGAACAAAATCCAGCAGCCTGTCCGCCACCCGCCGCCATCTCTTCCCTCCACCGCGCTCGCTTTGACGCGTGCAAGGGTCCGGAGTTTCGATCCCGGATCGAGGTGTTTCTTTGACCTTGCTCTTCTTTGACATGATAGTTATCGGAGTGGACCGGATGGTTATCGGGCGCAATACAACCATCGGAGAAGATTGATAAATTAGCAACCCCGGAGTGTGCCTGGGACAAAAGAAACACGTTGCGCGATCCCATGACCGCCGGATCGGAAAAAAGGACAAAGAAATCGCATGAATCCGGAAAATGCTCCGTTTGACAGGCAATTGCTGGCGATCAGGCGTGCGCGTGCACTCAGAAAGCGGATATCGGGAGCGGATTTCCTTTTGAAAGCCGTTGTCGGTGATCTTGAAGATCGGCTGAACGCGGTCAATCGGCACTTTGACAGAGCACTCGATCTGGGAGGTCATACCGGCCTGACAAGCGATATGCTGTCGCGAACCGGAAAGGTCGAAGACGTCGTTCGGGCCGATATACAAGCCGGCGATTTCAACGGATCAAGACCGTCCCTCGTCGCCGATGAAGAAAAACTGCCGTTTGCACAAGACTCCTTTGATCTCGTGGTGTGCGCCCTTGTCCTTCAATGGACGAACGACCTGCCCGGAACGCTTGTGCAAATCCGGCAGTGCCTCAGACCGGATGGGCTGTTCCTCGGCGTTTTGCCCGGCGGCGGCACCCTGAACGAACTGCGCGAGGCGTTTCTTATGGCGGAGGCGGAGTTAACCGGCGGGATCAGCCCCCGCGTCGCGCCCTTCTCGACAACTCAGGAACTTGGCGCCCTGCTGCAGAGAGCCGGTTTCGCTCTCCCCGTGGTCGATCAGGACACGCTTACCGTTCGCTACGACACAGCGTTCCACCTTATGCGGGATCTGAAATCGATGGGCGCGGCAAACGTCATGAACGAGAGGCGCCGGTCACCGACTTCGCGCGCTGTTTTCTTCAAAATGGCGGAGAATTACATACGCCTGTTTTCGGACAAAGACGGACGCATCAGAGCGACATTTCAGATGATATCACTGTCGGGGTGGGCTCCGCATGAGAGCCAGCAAAAACCACTTAAACCGGGTTCGGCGAAGGCAAGTCTGGCAGAAGCGTTGAATAATCCCGATAAACTCAGCTCAGGGTCTGAGAGCTAACGAACCTCTAAAGATTTGTGAATGCTGCCGCGATCCTATCGTAATAATCGCCGGACAAAGTATCGCGCAGAACCAACAGAGACGCTACGATTGCAATACTGATGGCTGTCGCAATCAGACTATATTCAATGGTCGTTCCACCATGTTCGTCAGCCCAGAATTTCTTTACAAGATCAACCATTCACACTCTTGCACTCCCGTTTGCCTGCCTCGCCCGTCAACGCTGGATATTTGTTATCTGGCGGTTCGCTCCCTGCCTGCCGACCTAAAGCAGATCGATCAGATGGGGAATGAGCGGTAAGTCCGCTTCCGGCATCGGATAGGTGCGCAGCCGAACCGGACGAACCCATTTCAGGTTTTGTCCTTCCGCGCCTGTCACCGTGCCGTCCCAGCGCCTACAGACATAAAGTGGCATCAGGAGATGAAAATCCTCGTAACTGTGGCTGGCAAAAGTTAAAGGGGCGAGACACTCCGCCTTAACTACGATTGATAGCTCTTCATTAAGCTCACGGATCAACGCGTCTTCCGGAGACTCGCCTTTTTCGACTTTTCCGCCGGGAAACTCCCACAAACCGGCCATTGACTTTCCCTCGGGCCGTTGAGCCAACAGCACGCGCCCATCGGGATCAATCAGCGCACAGGCCGCGACCAGAACGAACCGGGTCATGAACAATGTTCCGTTTCAGGACAGGACTTTGGCATTTATTAGCTATTTTGCATATTAGGGGGTTTTCGATAGTGATAAGAGTAGATTGTGTCATATCCGATCTTTTCATAAAGGCGCAATGCATTGTGCGTCGAGGACATGACCTGCAGCCAGGTTGTTTTCACTCCCTGATCACACGCATGTGTCAGCGCCTCCTTTATCAGAGCGGACGCACACCCCTGCCGCCTTGCACCCGGATTTGTAAATAACTCAAAAAAACCAATAAGATCCGCCTCAATTGCTGCCATAGCCACTGCAAGGGGTGTACCGTCTTTCGATGAGGCGACGAGACAGCACAGCTCAGAGCCCGACTGCTGCAAATTTGCCAAAAGCCGCTCCGCAGCGTTCGCTTCTATGCCACCCAGATTACGGTATACGGCGATCCAATCGGGCAGGCGGCAGGCGGCGACCTTCCCACTGAACCCGGCCGGCCGGCCCAAAAAGGTCTCTCGCAGATCCTGAAGGTCCGCCGCCATCACCAGCGTTTCAACTTCCCGGGACCAGCCCATTTTGGATAAATGCGCATCCACTGCGAACGGCATAAGCGGCGTCCAGCGGATGCATGGGGGCTGTTCATGCTGCGCAAAGATATCAAAGACCCGATCCAGTCTCCGGCGAAAGTTCTGATGATCGGCAGGCGACAAAATCGTAAGCGAATTCAACCGTCTTGACGGATGACCCTTTGTCAGTCGGAGGATCCAGTCCCCATCGACAATTGTCTCCGTTGAAGGCCGGTTCGTGAGGTTGGCCCGCTCAAATCGCAAGACGTTCTGCCAGCCCTCACCGCTCAACTGCGATAGTCCCCGTTGATCGCGACATAGTCTTTGGTCAGGTCACAGGTCCAGACGGTCGATTGCCCGGGGCCGATATCGAGATCGACAGTGAGTGATATCTCGTCATTTTGCATCACGCGACTGGCTGCTGCCTCTGAGTATTCCGGATCTCTTTCCCCTTGCAGCGCAACGCGAACATCGCCGAACCAGATGGCAATACGATCCCGGTCAGCCGGCTCACCCGCCTTGCCGATTGCCATCACCACGCGCCCCCAGTTCGCATCCTCTCCGGCGATTGCGGTTTTAACCAGCGGAGAATTGGCAATTGCCAATGCAATTTTCTTGGCAGAATGATCGTCCTGCGCACCCCTGACCGAAATCTCGACAAACTTCTTTGCGCCCTCTCCGTCCCGGACGATCTGATGAGCGAGATCCCGCATCAGATCCCCCAGAGCATCTGCGAAACTCTGGACGCGCGGGTCGGCAAGGTCGGAAATCGGAACAACACCCGCTTCCGCCGCCTTGCCTGTTGCACATAACAGAACGGTATCGGACGTTGATGTGTCACTGTCGACGGTGATGGCATTGAAACTGCCGCCGACCAGACGGGAAAGAAGCGCCTGCAGCACATCCGCCGAGATCGGTGCTTCGGTAAACAGAAATCCCAGCATTGTCGCCATATCCGGCGCAATCATACCTGATCCCTTGGCGATACCGTTCAGAGTAACGGTGATACCGTCAAGCGTCGCATGACGGGTCGCCATCTTGGGATATGTGTCCGTCGTCATGATTGCCCGTGCCGCACCGTCCCAGCCATCCGGGCGTACACGGTCCGCGAGCGACTGTAAGACACCGTCAAACTTGCCCGGATCGAGCGGTTCACCAATCACGCCGGTCGAGGCGAGAAAAACGCTGTCGGGCGCGCAGGACAATGCCGCAGCGGCCAGTTTCGCCGATGCTTCAACCGCTTGCAGTCCTTTCATGCCTGTAAAGGCATTTGCATTGCCCGAGTTGATCAGGATGCCACGGGCAGACCCGCCCGCCAGCTTTTGCCTGCACCAGTCAACCGGCGCACTGGCACAGCGCGATTGCGTAAAAACGCCTGCAATCCGGGTTCCCTCGGCGAGATCGACCAGCAACACATCGTCCCGGCCCTGATATTTGATGCCGGCCGCCGCAGTCGCCAGTCTCACACCGGCGACTTCTGGCATCTGCGGATAGGTGGCGGGCGCTAAAGGCGAGACGGAAAGGCTCATGGTGAGGTCTTGGTCCTGTTCAATAAATACGCGCGCAGATGACCCGCGCGCGTCTGATAATGACAGGAACAGACAGAAAGATCAGTTCTTTTTCTCGCCTTCCGATTTCTCGCCGGCGGTTTCAGGAAGCAAAATCTCCGAATCCGTTTTCAGATTTGCCATGACCTCATCGAATTTCTCGCGGATCATCGCCTGACGCAATTGCGGTTCGACCTGATCGAAGGCCGGCGCAGGCTGGGTCCGCTTGCCGTCGACCTTGATCACATGCCATCCGAACTGGGTTTTGACCGGCTCCTTGGTGTAGGATCCTTCTTCAAGCGCGAATGCGGCGTCCTCGAATTCCTTGACCATGCGTCCCTTGCCGAAATAGCCCAAAGCACCGCCATTGGGTCCGGACGGGCCGGTTGATTTCTCCCTGGCCAGTTCGGCGAAGTCCTTGCCGCCGTCCAGTTCCGTGATGATCGCCTTTGCCGTCTCTTCGGCCTCTACCAGAATATGGCTGGCGCTTATCTCCGGCTCGCCTTTATAGTCGGCAAACTCCTTGTCGTATCGGGCCTTGACATCGGCTTCGGTGACCTGCCCGTCGATATTTTTCGCAAAATAGGCATCCCGCAGCGCCTGAGTGGTCAGGAATGAGATCCGTTCCTTAAACTCCGGCGTTTCATCAAGGCCCTGGCCTTTTCCGGCCTGCGCCAGAAGAACCATATCGACCAGGACATCAAGAAGAACGGTCTGTCTCTGGTCTTCGGGCATCCGCTCCAAAGTCTGCCTGAACTGGGCAGCGGCAAAATCCATGCTGGATTGTTTGATCTCCTGCCCGTTCACCGTGGCGACGACTTTGTCCGGGGCCGCCTCCTGGGCAAAAACCGGGGCCGCTACGATGCTCAAACCCAGGGCGATCGGCCCGACTACTTTCGGCATGCGCGAAAAAAACATCAGATTTCCTCTGGTTAAACGAGTGCGTATCCGCAAATTTTGCTCCCATATAGAGTGCAAATGCGCTCCCGAAAAGCCCTCAGCCTCATTTGAGGAGACGGAACAGCCAAAACGGCGGCGTTGACATCCTTAAAACCCCCTCTTATCTGTCGAACGTCCCGACTTTAAGACGGCGACCAGTTTCTTTGTGCGCATCAGATCAAACCGCCCGCTTTTGAAAGATGCATCGAAGACCAGCAAACCAGGAATTTTGAGGTCAATGCCCCAAAAGCGGACAGGGCGTGACCGGCAGGGGAAGAACCAGCATGGTCGGCTTCGGCGCTATTGCACGCAAACTATTTGGCTCATCGAATGACCGAAAAGTGAAAACCTATCGCGCGAGAGTCGACGCGATTAACGCTCTTGAACCGGAGTTCGAGGCTCTGAGCGACGAAGCACTGCGCGCCAAGACAGATGAATTCAGAAAACAACTGGCTGACGGCACGGACCTAAACGATCTTCTTGTCCCGGCCTTTGCCGTTGTCCGGGAGGCGGCGAAACGCACACTGGGTCAGCGCCATTATGATGTGCAGCTGATCGGCGGCATGGTCCTGCATGAGGGTAAGATCGCCGAGATGCGGACCGGCGAAGGAAAGACCCTCGTCGCGACCCTGCCGGTCTATCTTAATGCGCTGGCCGGCAAGGGCGTGCATGTCGTTACAGTGAACGATTATCTTGCCAACCGCGATGCGGATTGGATGGGTCAGATCTATCGGTTCCTGGGACTGGAGACCGGCGTGATCGTTCACGGCATCGACGATGCCCGGCGCCAGGCGGCCTATGCGGCGGATGTCACATACGGGACAAACAACGAATACGGCTTCGATTACCTGCGCGACAACATGAAATATGAGCGCGGCAGCATGGTTCAGCGCGGTCACAATTTTGCGATCGTCGACGAGGTGGACTCAATCCTGGTCGATGAAGCCCGAACGCCACTGATTATTTCCGGCCCGCTGGACGACCGGTCCGACTTTTACAACACCGTCGATACCTTCATTCCTCAGCTTGCCGATGAAGATTATGAGCTCGACGAAAAAACCCGCGCCGCCACATTTACCGAAGCGGGTAACGAAAAGCTTGAGGGTCTTCTGGCCGAAGCCGGACTTCTTAAGGGCGACTCGCTCTACGATCTTGAAAACGTCACGATCGTCCATCACCTCCAGCAGGCCCTGAAAGCACACAAAATCTTCCAGCGCGACCGCGATTACATCGTCCGCAACGATGAAGTCGTCATCATCGATGAATTCACCGGCCGCATGATGCCCGGACGGCGCTATTCGGAAGGTCAGCACCAGGCGCTTGAAGCGAAGGAAAAGGTAACGATCCAGCCGGAAAACCAGACCCTCGCCTCAGTAACCTTCCAGAACTATTTCCGTCTTTATGACAAGCTGGCCGGCATGACCGGAACGGCGCTGACGGAAGCGGAAGAGTTCATGGATATCTACGGGCTTGAGGTCATCGACGTTCCCACCAATCAGCCTGTTCAGCGGAAAGACGACGATGACGAAGTCTACAGAACCGCAGAAGAGAAATTCAAAGCCATTCTGGATCTGATTGACGACTGCAAATCGCGCGGGCAGCCGATCCTCGTCGGCACCACATCCATCGAGAAGTCGGAGATGCTTGCGGAGATGCTGAGAAAGCACGGCTTCAAGCAGGCCGATGTGACCAAGCCGGACGCGTTCAAAGTGCTGTATGACGGCGATCAGGGAACCGACAAAGAAAAGGTCTTTGCGGTTCTGAACGCGCGCTACCACGAGCAGGAAGCCCATATTATCGCGCAGGCCGGCGTGCCCGGCGCGGTGACGATCGCCACAAACATGGCCGGTCGCGGAACCGATATTCAGCTCGGCGGCAATGCCGATATGCGCATTGCCGCTGTGACCGCCGATATTGCTGATGAAGGCGAGCGCGAAAAAAGGGAACAGGCGATCCGGGAAGAGACCGAGAGTCTGAAACAGCGCGCGCTGGAGGCCGGCGGCCTCTACGTCGTGGCAACAGAACGCCACGAGAGCCGGCGCATCGACAATCAGCTTCGCGGCCGGTCCGGGCGGCAGGGCGACCCCGGGCACTCAAGGTTTTTCCTCTCACTGCAGGACGACCTGATGCGGATTTTCGGCTCAGAGCGCATGGATTCGATGCTGCAAAAGCTCGGTCTTAAGGACGGCGAAGCCATTATCCATCCCTGGATCAACCGGGCTCTCGAAAAAGCGCAGCAGAAGGTTGAAGCCAGAAACTTCGACACCCGTAAAAATCTGCTGAAATACGATGACGTGATGAACGACCAGAGGAAGGTCGTTTTCGAGCAGCGGCTTGATCTGATGGATGGCGAGGATCTTGCGGAGACAATCGCGGATATGCGGGAGGAGGTGGTCGAGGATCTCGTTGCCAAACATATCCCGGAGCGGGCCTATCCCGAACAGTGGGACACCAAAGGACTGCAGGAACAGGTGAACGCCATCCTCAATCTTGATCTGCCGGTAGAGGATTGGGCCAAAGAAGAGGGCATTGCCGACGAAGAGGTCATTGAGCGCCTGAAAAAGGAAGCCAACACCTTCGCCGCCAGCAAAGCCGCGAATTTCGGGCCGGAGATTACCCGGCAGATTGAAAAGGCGATTCTGCTCCAGACTCTTGACCATCTCTGGCGTGAACATCTGTCAACGCTCGATCATCTGCGCAACGTCATCGGCTTCCGCGGTTACGGCCAGCGCGATCCGCTTCAGGAATACAAGACCGAGGCCTTCACGCTGTTCGAAGCGATGCTGGCCAATCTTCGGCAGACCGTGACCACACAGCTGATGCGTGTTGAACTGGTGCAACAGGAACAGCCCGTTCAAATGCCCACAGACGATGATTTGCCGGAAATGCACGCCCATCATATCGATCCGCTGACCGGAGAGGACGAAATGAGCCTCGCGGAACAGCAGACGTCCTACGGACGGGCTGTGACGCCGGCACGGGGCGGCGTTGCCGAGCTTGACCCCAACGATCCGTCAACCTGGGGCAAAATCGGACGCAACGAGCCCTGCCCGTGCGGTTCAGGCAAGAAGTACAAGCACTGCCACGGTCGATTCTAGGGTATGTTTCGGACTGCCGTCAGGCAGTCCATTTTGTTTTGGATTCGATAAATCTCATCATGCTGCCGGCTTGAAAACAGTTACGCTTGCTCAGTTTTTGCGATACTGAGTGCGCAAGAGTGAAAAAGCGTTCGGATTAAGCCGATTGACCAAGATGGCAGACACAGTAGATACCGGCGATTCTTTTTACGTGAAAAGGCGTGCCACGCTGCGCCCGGAAAGGCCCTCGCTCAGCATCGTTGTGCCCGTTTACAACGAGGAGGAGGTCATTGATCTTTTCATCGATACCGTCAACGAAACGCTGGCCGATGAAGTGCTTGATATCGAGTATGTCTTCGTCGATGACGGCAGCAAGGACAATACCGCCTCACTGATTTCAAAGCGCCTCGAGGCCGGACTGAAAGGTCGTCTGATCGGCCTGTCGCGGAATTTCGGCAAAGAGGCTGCCCTGTCCGCCGGGCTGGTTCATGCCGAAGGCGATATCGCCATACCGATCGATGCGGACCTGCAGGACCCTCCGGCGCTCATCCCGCAAATGATCGATGCCTGGCGCCAGGGATATGATGTCGTCTACGGATTGCGCGTTGATCGCAGCGGTGATTCTGCGACCAAGCGCGGCACATCGTCGGCGTTCTACAGCCTGTTCAATCGCATCGCCCATATTCACCTGCCATCCAATGCGGGCGACTTCCGTCTCATTGACCGATGCGTCATTGAAGCCCTGAAGGACATGCCCGAACGAAACCGGTTCATGAAGGGCCTTTTCGCCTGGGCCGGATTTGCTTCCATTGCGATACCCTATGAAAGACCGCCCCGAGCCAGAGGTCACAGCAAATGGAACTACTGGCGACTTTGGAACTTTGCCCTTGACGGATTTGTCGGATTCAGTTCGATACCTCTGCGGATCTGGCTTTACTGCGGCATCGTGATTGCGGCTTTTTCGCTGTTCTACACGGTATTTATAATTGCGAGGGTGATGATCTACGGGGTCGATGTCCCCGGCTATGCATCCCTTATGTCGGCGGTGTTGTTCTTCGCCGGCATTCAACTGATTTCCATCGGGGTGATTGGCGAATATGTCGCCCGTCTCTTCACGGAGACCAAGCAACGGCCGATTTACATCGTGAAAGACATTGTCGAAAACACAAACGAATGTCAGGACATGCAGGCGGTTCATGAGTCACGAGCGCGAACATAAACAGCAGGTTCCAATTCATCATGCGATCAGGGAACTGCTGACGGCGTCTCGCTTCTTTGTCGTGGGAGTCCTGGCAACAGTCACACACGCCTTGATTGCCGTGTCATTGACCGAGATGAACCTGATGCAGCCGTTGGCGGCCAATTGCATTGCGTTTTTCATAGCCTTTATCGTCTCGTTCAGTGGACATCATTTCTGGAGTTTTCCCGGAACGCAGGATTGGAACAAAAGTCTGATCCGGTTTTTTACACTTTCTTTTTCCGGCTTTGTCGCCAATACGTGGCTTCTGAGCAGCCTGCTTCAATGGGCAGCCCTGCCGACGGCCGTCAGCATCGTCCTTGCGATTGGTATCATTCCGATTGTGACCTACCTGGGCGCACGGTTCTGGGCGTTTGTCGATCGAGGCGACACCAGCCGCTCATGACAGCATTTGAACCGACCGCGAGGGCACCCCTGAACGGGTATGACAGAAGCGCCGTTCTGTATGTCGGATGCCTGTTGGTGTTTTGGGCGCTGGCTCCTTCCGTTCTGTTTGCAAATCCACCGCTTGACGTTGTTGAAGGGTTTGTCTGGGGACATGAGCTGGCCCTTGGCTACACCAAGCATCCGCCGCTTCAGGCCTGGCTGCTGGAATTTTCAAGCCGGCTGACAGGCGGGTATCTGTTTGGCGCATATTTTCTGAGCCAGATTTGCGTCGGTCTCACATATCTGTTCATCTGGCGGACAGTGCGCAATCTGGGGTTTGATCAGGCCCGCGCTTTCTGGTCCGTCGTTCTGGCAAGCCTGATTTTCTTTTTTACCTTCCCGACGCCCGAATTTAATCCCAATATTCTGCAAATGCCGATCTGGGCAGGGATGGTTTATCTGTTCCACAGCGGGCTGACACACAATCGCCTGCAAAGCTGGATCATGCTGGGTGTGCTCGCCGCGCTGGGGCTCTATACGAAGTATTTCGTCCTTCTCCTGATCGGAACGATGGGACTTTTTCTCATAGCAATCCCCCGTGCGCGCCCGTTCCTGTTACGCCCCGGTCCGTGGCTTGCAGGCCTTGCAGCACTCATCCTGTTCTCTCCGCACATCCTGTGGATGGCCGATACGGATTTCCTGACGGTGCGCTATGCGGCGGAACGGTCAAAGCCGGCACAAGGTTTTCTGGACCATCTGCTCAATCCGTTGAATTTCCTTGTTGCCCAGATCGGCAATCACGGGCCCATGCTGCTCGCGGTCCTTGCCGGCTTCGGCCTTGACGGACTTCGCCGTTTCCGGGACAGCCGATCCAAACCCGAGGTTGCCAAGGCGCAACAAAGCGGCGCAATGGCGATGAAAGATAAGCTCTTTCTCATCTGGTTCGCTCTTGTTCCGCTGACCGTTCTGGTCGTGGCGTCTCTGCTCACCGGCAATCATTTTGAGCATATGTGGGGCACACCGCTGTTCTTTTTGTCCGGAGCGCTCGCTGTTTTCGTGTTTGGCCTGCCGCAGAACTGGACTGCGCCGAAGCGCGCATTCCTGGTCGCGATCATCCTGCAGGGGCTGCTCGGACTTGCACTGGTGGGGCAGGCTGTCCTGGAGCCCTATTTCAGGGGCAAGGGTACCCGGCTGCATTATCCGGGCGCAGAAATCGCAGCAGCTATTGAAGCCGACTGGCAAAAACACACAGACAAACCGCTCTCTGTCGTTGCAGGCGATATGTGGACGGCGGCCAATGTCAGTCTCTATTCGGACAGTCGACCCTCGCTGCTGCTTTATCATGACTTCGACCGCAGTCCCTGGGTCGACCCGAAGAAGGCGGACGAAGACGGCCTGCTCGTGGTCTGGCGCGGACTGGAAAGCGCGGAGAAGACAATGCCGGGGTATCTGCGGCAGCTCTATCCCGACATTCCCATTACCGGCAGCGGGTCTTTTGACTTTCAAACCGGCGCGGCGGTGAAGCCGATTACCGTCGGCTGGTTGATTATTCCACCGAAAATGGCCAACCTGCCATCAAAATAGCAGCTGACGATTTCGGAGCTGGTTGAATGGAAAAACCATGTCGCATGATGCGCTGATCAATTCGGTTGAAGAGTGGCTGGTGGACCAGGCGCTTGGTTCGCCTTCAATCGTGAAGATGTACGAGGAGGTCTGCGAACGCCTGTTCCTAATCGGGATCCCGGTGACCCGCTCAATCGTTTCCTGGCCAACGCTTCACCCTCTGATCGAAGTTGAAACCGTCATCTGGCGGCAGGGACAATCGGTGGTCATGGAACAACACCATCACCGTGAGGAGGAGACAGAGGAGTGGCTGCGCAGTCCGCTGAAACACTTGCTTGATTCCAATCTCGATCTGATGCGCCGACGGCTGACCGGTCCCCAGGCCATGGTTGACTTTCCACTGCTGGAAGACCTGCGGCAAGAGGGATATACCGATTACCTGGCAATGGCGACGGAGTTTCAGATCCCGCGGGCTGACGATGAGATGCCGTCGGGCATCATCATCAGTTGGTCTTCCGATAGATCGGACGGTTTTTCGGACGCGGATATTGCTGCTTTGCAACGCATCCAGCGGAGTTTCGCCGTCGCCTGCCGAACCGTCATCCAGGCGCGAATAGCGGCCAATATTACGGAAACCTATCTGGGAAAATATGCCGGCGGCGAGGTGCTGGCCGGTCAGATCCGACGCGGGGATGGAGTCACAACCAAAGCCGTCATCCTCTACTCGGACCTTCGGGATTCGACGGCGCTGGCCGAAACGATGGACGGCGATGATTATCTGTCATTGCTCAACGATTACTACGAATGCTCCGCCAGCGCTGCTATCGATGCCGGAGGCGAAGTCCTGGATTTCATCGGCGACGCGGTTCTGTCGATCTTCCCGCTATCGGGGTCTTTTACGTTCGAAACCGCAATCAAGGCAGCCAGCACCGCCGTCTCCGATGCAATTGCCAGAAAAAAGGAACTGAACCGGCGCCGGCGTGCCGACGGTCAGACGGAAATCCGGTTCGGCATGTCCTGCTCGGTCGGTCACGTCATGTTTGGAAATATCGGCGTTCCGACACGCCTGACCTTCTCCGTGATCGGACCGGCGGTCAACGCGGCAGCCCGGATCGAGAAAATGACCAAGGGTATGATCGCCGACGCACTGGCAACCGAACCGATCGCCAGCATCTGTCCGGACAACTGGCGCACTATCGGACATCACTCGCTGGACGGCCTGTCCCGTCCCACCGAACTTTTCACATGGCATGACGGCCGGCAGTTGACTGACGCAGATGTAGCCTGATCATGAGAGCGGGGCAGAGCACCGAGATGGATGACCGTACTACAATGCAGCACAAACAGCCGACCGGACCGACTTCATCCATCCTTCCCTGTAAAAAACATGGCGTTTCGGATGGACCCCCGATCGTATTCCTGCATGGCTTCGGCGGCGATTTTCTTGCATTCCAACCGCTCCAGATTGCGCTCGCCCCGGAATTTCCGTCTTTGGCTTTCGATCTTCCCGGTCACGGAAATGCTGTCGACTGGCCGGTTATCGGCAGTCCCAAACAGGCAGCGGATGCTGTTACGCAGTCGCTTGATGCACTGAATGTCGACAGGCTCCACCTCGTCGGCCATTCCATGGGCGGCGCCATTGCATCGATTATCGCCATTGGCGATCCTGACCGGGTTGCCAGTCTCACGCTGCTGGCTCCCGGCGGATTTGGGCCGGAAATCAATCATCGGCTCCTGCGGCGGTTTGCGGCCGTTCGCACTGAAAGTGAAATTGCTCCCGTCCTGGAACAGTTTTTCGGCTGGCGGTTTCCGATCCCGCCGGAAGTCGCGGGTCTGATCGCCGCCGCGCGGGAAAATCCGAAACTCGTCGAAAATCTGCAGGTCATCATGGAAACGCTGGTTGACGGTGACGTGCAGCGCACATTCCCCAAAGAAAAATTTGCCGACCTTGGAATGCCCGTGAAAGTCATCTGGGGAACGCAGGATCGTGTTCTGCCGACCCGCCAGTCACACAGGTTCCCCGGTGTCGTGGCGACGCACATCTTCGAAGACGTCGGACACATGCCGCATTTTGAAATACCGGAGGAAACACTCCGGCTCATTCGTGAATGTGCAAGAAGCGGCACGATTTAGGAGGCAGTGCCTTTCTTTACGCTGGCGGCAACAGATCGTCCCGCCAGGGTTGGCCGAGCACGCGCCGGGCCATCATATGCGATTTTGGATGACAGACGCTGTCCACCGCAATCAAATTGCCATCCATCAGGTACGCAACATAAAAGGATTTGCTGGCCGGATCGCCTATTGTACGGGCTTCCTCATAATTCTGGGACAACCCGGCAATCTGTAACTTGATATCGTACTGGTCGGACCAGAACCATGGAACCGGATCGTAATCCGGCTGCCCGCCGCACAGGGTCGCAGCGGCTGCCTTTGCCTGATCTATCGCGTTCTGCACGCTCTCCAGGCGAACGGAATGCCCATAGCGGCTGGAATGAAAGCGCGTACAGTCTCCGGCCGCCAGAACATCCGATGCAGAGGTTCGGCAGGACGGATCGACCAGTATACCATCGTCAACGTCGATACCGGCCCGTTTTGCCAAGTCGTCATTGGGCCGGGACCCGATCGCGATCAGAACCAGGTCGCAGGGGATCACGGTCCCGTCACCAAGCTGAACGGCCTCAACACGGTCCCGTCCCGATATCTCGACCGTTTGCGTCGACAGGCGCAGGTCGATCCCCTGTTCGACATGCAGATCCTGAAAAAACGACGACATCAGCGGCGACACGACCCGTTTCAGTACGCGGTCCTGCGCTTCCAGCACGGTCACGTCAAGGCCGAGCTGCCGGGCGATCGCGGCAACCTCAAGACCGATATATCCCGCTCCGATGATGATCAGGCGGCGACCGCCTCCCATATGCGGCTTGATCCTGTCGACATCGCCGATAGACCGAAGAGTCAGGACGCCTTCAAGATCATGGCCGGGCAGAGGAATGGTTCGGGCGCTTGTACCGGTCGTTAAAAGAAGCGTGTCGTAAGGCCTGGAGCCTGACTCCGATAACGTGACTTCTTTTCCAGAAACATCAATGGCTTCAACGACCTGACCGGTGACGAGTTCCACCTTCGCCTTTTCGTAAAAATCAGCCGGCCTCAACAAGAGGCGGTCGTCGGACAACTCCCCCGAAAGATATTTCTTTGACAGGGGCGGACGCTGATAAGGAAGATGCTTTTCGTCCCCGCAAAGCGTGATTTTTCCGGCAAAACCTCCCTGGCGCAATGACTGAACCGCCTGCGCCGCCGCTTGTCCCGCACCGACAATAAGCAAATTATCATGCATCAGAAGATCCGTTTCAACAGGGTTGCTGTTTCGCCATAGCCGGCACCGCCACAGGACAGATAGGTCTCTTTCATTTAGCGATCCAGCAGAAAATTAGAAAGCTGCAAGATCGATAATCTGTGGGCGGAAAAGGAGAAAAGGCATTCATTCATTTTTTTGACCGGAGTCATTTTGACTTTCGATTGGAGAATTCTGCCCGTTTCTGTCAAAAGAATATCCGACCCCCTATCGCTTGCTCCGATTATTCCAGTCATGTCTGCCAAAACACTCCTTACCGGTGCGGCTCCGGCGATTTTCGTTTTACTCTGGTCCACCGGCTTTATCGGCGCAAAAATGGGCGCTCCCTGGTCGCATCCGTTTTCGTTCCTGTTCGTCAGATTTGCCATCGTCGCCGCGATTCTCGGCATCTTCTGCATCCTTGCCCGGGTCAGGTGGCCAAACCGAAGGGACGCTCTGCACAGTATGCTGACCGGC
The DNA here is from genome assembly GCA_965275915.1 of Stappiaceae bacterium. Taxonomy (GTDB): domain Bacteria; phylum Pseudomonadota; class Alphaproteobacteria; order Rhizobiales; family Stappiaceae; genus JBDWFY01. The sequence continues at coordinate 2,121,857 of CBDHYI010000007.1, read as the reverse complement.
CTGTTTGTGCATGGCGCTTACCTTGGCGGCGTTTTTTGGGCAATCGATAACGGAATGCCGGCCGGCGTTTCCGCCATTATCATCGGTCTTCAGCCGATCATCACCGCCATTGTGGCGCAACTTGTGCTCAACGAGGTGATGACAAGCCGTCACTGGATGGGGTTTGTTCTTGGGTTATTCGGCCTCGGTCTCGTTCTGGCACCGAAAATCGGGCTCATCGATACCGGCATTTCCCCGATCACCATTTTCGCCTGCTTTACGGGCGTTCTGGGTATTTCCATCGGCACCATCTATCAAAAGCGGTTTTTGAACGATGTCGATCTCAGAACCGGAACATTTTACCAATATGTCGGCGCCGTTCCGCTGATGGCCGTCTGCATTCCATTCGATGGCGGATATTACATTGAATGGACGGGTGAATTCATCTTCGCCCTGACATGGCTCGTGGTGGTCCTGTCCATCGGTGCGATCAGCCTTTTGATGCTGCTCATCCGGCAAGGCGCGGTCAGTAGCATTGCGTCGCTTTTCTATCTGGTTCCGGTCGCCACAGCGGTTGAAAGCTACCTTCTGTTCGGAGAAACGCTGACCATGGTTCAGATTGCCGGCATGTTCATTGTGGTGGGCGCCGTTGTTTTGGCACGGAAGACGGTCTGAAACGGCACCGTGGCGGTCAACTGTCCTGCTTCTTCTGGACCAGACGCCGTTGCCGTAAAATGGCGGCGTTGATTTCCCCTCCCAGGATGAACAACACGGCCACCAGATAAAGAAAAACCAACGCCGTCATGGCACTTGCCAGTCCGGCATATGTCGACACATAGGTCGCAAAACGTTCCAGGTAGGCTCCGAAAATGGAACCGGCAACAACCCAAAGCACCAATGTCACGGCGATGCCGGGAAACGTGTCAAACACCTTTCGCTTGCCCGCCGGCAGGATGCGATGGGAAATCAGCAGACCAAGCACAATAATGATGACGGCCAACGCGATCCGCATGAAGTTAAAGCTGTCGGCATAAACATCCAGATGCGGAAACCATTTGAGTGCGGCCGTCCAGATCAGCGGACCAAGAACAATGAGAAAGGAAAACGCAATAAAGGTCGCAGCACCGACAATCACCAGAAAAAGCGACTGCAGCCTGCGAAAGACCAACGGCCGGTCCTCCTTAACCCGGTAAGCCCGGTTGAGGGCCGTTCTGAGCGCCTCAATCCCATTCGACGCGATCACGACGGCGGTAATGATGCCGAAAGTCAGAAGGCCGGTACGCGGTACCGTCAGAACATTATGCACTTCTTCAGCAAGCGGTTCCGCAACTTCGTGAGGCAGGGTCTCAAGAATAAGATCCGCCAACTGGTCGGGATCTGCTCCGACCCCCAGGACACCCGCCAGAGCGGTGGCAAAGATCAGAAAGGGAAACAACGCCATCAGCGAGGACATGGCGACATGACTCGCCACCACCCATCCGTCGTCCCGGTTGAAATGGCCGAAGGCATCCATAAGCACAATGCGGGACTGTCGGATGAAGCGCATAATCATGCTACCGTATGTGCTGGCAGAAGGGTGAAAGATCAAGCACGATCTCGGAGGCCGACCTTCGGGCCGTCGGAGACCGCCCGGACACTGGTCCGAAAGGTGCATTGATCTGCCGGACGACAAGCGGTCATTCTGCAATGCACAATAGACGACGATAACCGGTATCCGGAGATCCCAATGACCGCAGCTGCGCAATCCACTTTCGGCCAATCCAGCCCGTCACTGCTCGACAGTGCGTCCGATGCGCTGCATGCAGTCGATACCTTGCTGGCCGACGCGAAATCGACAGTGTTTCAGCAGGTGAGCGTCGATGGCCGTATCAGCAGTGCGGAACTGGAAAAGCATCAGCATGCCGCACACGGGCTGGCCTGGCTGGCGACCTATGCCGAGGTGCTCAGGCAAATGGAGGCCTACGGGCGCAAGCTCGCGGACCGGGGAACGCTGGGCGATATTGAAACGCTGCTGATCAGCATCACCTATGGCGAATATCTGGCCCAGATCCTGGGCGGGCTGCCGATGAGCCAGGGTGAATTTCTGCGCCTGACCGATCTGGGGCTGCCCGACGAGACAATCAGCGCACTGTCCAAGAATGACGCCATCCGCCATTTCATTGCCGACGGCAACACACCGGCAAATCGTGCAGCGCTCGTGGAATTCATGCAGAAACTGCAGGGATCGGCCACAATCGGCCAAAGCGGTCTGGATGAGACGCTCGAACAGATCCGCAACGAGATGCAACGGTTTGCCGAGACAGAGGTCAAACCCCATGCTCACGAATGGCATCTGGCCAATGACTATATACCGATGCCTGTCATTGAAAAAATGGCGGAGCTGGGGGTCTTTGGCCTGACTATTCCTGAGGACTATGGCGGGCTCGGACTCGGCAAGGAATCCATGTGCGTGGTTTCTGAAGAACTTTCCCGGGCTTATATCGGCGTCGGCTCTCTTGGCACCCGGTCGGAAATCGCCGCCGAGCTTATTCTATGCGGCGGAACAGATGCGCAGAAGGAGAAATGGCTGCCGCTGATCGCCTCCGGAGAGATCCTTCCAACCGCCGTCTTTACCGAACCCAACACAGGATCGGACCTCGCGTCCCTGAAAAGCCGGGCCGTCCTGGATGGTGACACCTATCGCGTCACCGGCAACAAAACCTGGATCACACATCCCGTCAGAGCCGATGTGATGACGCTGCTGGTGCGCACCGACCCCAACGAAGCGGGATATAAAGGCCTGTCCATGCTGCTGGCGGAAAAACCCCGCGGCGATGATCATAATCCTTTCCCGGCAGAAGGCATGAGCGGCGGCGAGATCGAGGTTCTGGGATATCGGGGCATGAAAGAGTACGAGATCGCCTTCGACAATTTCGCCGTCAAGAAAGACAACCTGCTTGGCGGTGTCGAAGGACAGGGTTTCAAACAGCTCATGCAGACTTTTGAGGCCGCCCGCATCCAGACAGCCGCCCGGGCCGTGGGTGTGGCTCAGTCCGCCCTGGATCTGGGTCTGCAATATGCTCAGGAACGCCATCAGTTCGGCAAGGCCCTGATCAGCTTCCCCAGGATCTCCGACAAGCTCGCCATGATGGCTGCCGAAATCATGGCGACCCGGCAGCTGACATATTTTTCGGCCCAGCAGAAGGATTCAGGCCGCCGCTGCGACGTGGAAGCAGGCATGGCCAAACTGCTTGGCGCGCGTGTTGCCTGGGCAGCCGCCGACAATGCGCTGCAAGTTCACGGCGGCAACGGATTTGCGCAGGAATATCCGATCTCGCGCGTCCTTTGCGATGCCCGTATCCTGAATATTTTTGAGGGTGCCGCAGAAATTCAGGCCCATGTGATTGCCCGGCGCCTGCTTGAGGATCATAATTGAGCCCAGATGCCCAGTCGTTTTCTAGCTGTTGGGACAATGATCGTGGCCATCTTCGGGACCGGCCTTTCAAAGCCAATTCACGCGCAGGGACTTGCCTCCTGCGTGATCGATCCGACAGCACGTTCGCTTACACTGATGCCGGCCGGGAGTCTCGTGGGCGGCGATCTCCCTGACCATGCCCAGGTCGCTGAACTGTCCGGGCTGACTGCGGCGATCGATGACGACAATCAACCTCATCTCTGGACACTGAGCAACGAAGAGAGAAAACTCTATCCGGTCGTCATACCGGGTTTGACCGAACCATCGGCCGAGCGCGCTGCACCCGTGTCGCTGAAACCCAAGAAACATGCAAAAGAGCTTGAGGGCCTGACTTTTGCCAGAGCAGTTGATGGTGATTCGGACCGTTTCTTTCTGGTCAGCGAAAAACTGAAAAAGGGCGGCGCCGTCTTATCGGCGGCTATGGACGGAAAACTGACCGCCGATCCCGCCTATCTGTCTCAGATGGCCGGTTACGATGCGGTATCAGACACACTCGACAGCACCGGCAAGACCCTGGCCGACTATTTCAAAACCTCCGATCCGAACGACGGCCTTGAAGGTATAGCCTACAGGGCTGACCGGAACAGTCTTTATCTGTTGAAGGAAAAATCGCCGGCTCTGCTGATTGAGGTCGACACCGCGCTGAAGAGCATTTTGTCGATGACGGTTTTGAATTGCGGCTCCTATAAGAAAAGGTGCTCGGGACAGGCCCCTTTTCCCGACACATTGCCCGGCTCAGATAAGCCCCTGGACTTTTCGGGCCTTGCATTTGATACGGCCCGGCGAAAACTGTGGATCGTCAGCGACACCGGGCGCAGCGTTTTCATTTTTGATCCGGACGACAGAACGGCAGCGGTTTTTCCGTTGAAACTGAACGACTCCTGTATCGAAAAAGCGGAAGGCATTGCATTTTTGCCCAGGTCGGCCGTGCGGCCTCACGATGCTCTTCTGGTGGTTAACGATCAGGACGAGATCCGCGACACTTTGCTCGCAGCCTATTGGATCGTGCCTTGAGATCCGGAACGGTTTCCTGTCTTTTTTGCTTATTCTGAAAAAACTGCTTGCCGTTGAACCTTTGCCGAGGCCGGTGCGTCGGATCCTGTGAGGTCAATTTCAGGCCTCCGGTGCACAGTCCGCGTCAGCGTTCACGACTGGACTGCACCTGTGGTGCTGACCGACCGCCTCGAATATTGCGCAAGGCACCTGTCCGGTCAGTTGAAAACGGGCATCCCTTCAATTGCAGGAGGGGTGCCCACCAACAGGAGTAAAATATGAAAAATCTGATTTTATTGTCGGTTTTGGCCGGGTTCGCCGGTCTCAGCATGACAGGACCGGCATCCGCCTGTCCAAATGGTTACAAGCGGGTCAACTGGCAATATTCGGGAAACTGGATATGCGTCCTTGACACGGGAATAAACACTGTGGCCGCCCCGTCAAAGCCGGACTATCAAAGCAAGGCCAAACTCAAAGCCAAGCGCCGTTAGTCCGGCTTTATATTTCGCCCGCATCCCGGATCCTCTGGCTGCTGGAGCCGGGATGCGGAGCCTGTCTTGACACCATAAACTCCGGCATCAGGCAGCCAGAGGATAGGCCTCCTCCACCAGGTACGGACCGCCGCCTATCGAGGCTTTTGCGGAGAACAGGACAAACCGGCCGGCAACATATCCCGGGGCGCTGAAGTCGCCCCGTTGTGACAACCAGCTTGCCGCTTCCGAAGAGGTCGTTCCCCGCAACCGGGCCAGAGTAATGTGAGGAATGTACTTCCGCCGCTCAGGCGGCATTCCGAGCCTCTGCAGAATGCGTTCCAGTTCGGCCTGCAATTCTGAAAGAGCTTGATTGTGTTCAACTTTCGCAATCAGACAATGAGGTTTGTTGCCCCCAAAAACGTCAAGACCGCGTATCCGGATATCTACTGGTATACGATCGACCCGCTCAAGTGCGTGTGCGATTTCGTCCGCTGTTCGGTCGTCAATATCTCCAATGAAACGAAGTGTGATGTGATAATTTTCAGGATCTATCCAGCGGGCGCCCCTCAGCCCACCACGAAGTAAAGACAGCATTAGGCCTGTTTGCGAGGGAACCTCAAGGCCGGTGAAGAGCCGTGGCATGACCACTCCTCCTATCTAAACGCCGATGATTAAGTGTGAAACGAAATAGATTAAAAGAGCAACAACATATTTTTTTGTTATAAGAATCATGGAGTTAGACTGTTGAGCAACCGGATTTGCAAAAAAATATATGAGTTAATTTGACAATTTCCGGCAATGCGAGTCCGGAAAATGCGAATCTCCCGGCTAAACAAAATAATTGGTGCAGGACCGCAGTCGCGCAGTTCCCCTCATGGCAACGCCCGGCAACCGCAAGGCGTTGAAATTTATGGCGCCGGATTACAATGAATCTGCTGTATGGCGTTGATCCGACCTTCCAGATCGGGCGAAATCTCAAGATCAGCCGCCGCGATGTTCGACCGCAACTGATCCAGTGTCGTTGCGCCGATGATAACCGACGTCATGAACGACCGGCTTGCTGCAAATGCAAGTGACATCTGCCCCATATCAAGACCGTGTTCAACAGCAAGCGCATAATACTCTTCAACCGCTTCGGCGGATCCGGGCTTTTCGTACCGCTGCAGACGGTTGTAAAGCGCTTTGCGCGACCCTTCGGGCAAGGCGCCGGCACGATATTTACCCGTCAAATATCCCTGCGCCAGCGCGGAATACGCCAGCAGCCCGACATCTTCCCGGTAAGCAACTTCAGCCAGATTGACCTCGAATGTTCTGTTAAGCAGCGAATACGCATTCTGGATAGACTGAATGCGAGGCAGATCCGACAATTCATGCGCCCTCAGATACCGCATCACACCCCACGCACTTTCATTGGAGACACCTACGTGGCGCACCTTGCCCGCTTTGACGAGATCGCCCAACACTTCCAGAGTGCTCTCGATCGTGTTTTCGCCTTCCACAGGATCGGGATCCGACCACACGGTCGGGTTGCTGCCAAAGTGCGAAACGCTCCGATCCGGCCAGTGAACTTGATAGAGATCGATGTAATCGGTTTCCAGGCGCCCGAGGCTCTTGTTGACCGCTTCCTCGATCTGGCTGCGATTGAGTTCGCCGCCGGAACCGTCGTCGCGAAGCCAGGTGTTGTTTGATCGTCCGATGACTTTGGTTGCAAGAACCACATCGTCCCTCTTTTTGCGCCCCTTGAGCCAGGAGCCGATGATTTCCTCGGTGCGTCCCTGTGTTTCCGCCCTGGGCGGCACCGCGTAGAGTTCCGCCGTGTCAAGAAAGTTGATCCCGGCCTCAAATGCGACATTCATCTGCTCGTGACCCTCGGCCTCGGAATTCTGTTCTCCCCAGGTCATGGTCCCAAGACAAAGGCTGCTTACGCGCAAATCGGTGCGTCCCAGACGGCGATAGTTCATCCTGATCCTCGGCGGGTAATTTTTTTGCGGGCGGGCATGCGGTGTAACCGCATTACTGAGCGGGTGATATCCACCCTACCCTATGAAGGGCGGTCGATATTTTCAATCAATTGCTCAACAGACGGCAAGATCCGCTCGACGATGACATCAACGCCCTCTGCGGTGGGATGGATACCATCCTGCAGATTGAGTTTCGGGACAGCCGCTACCCCGTCAAGAAAAAACGGATAATAGACGGTGTTGTATTTTTTCGAGAGGTCTTCAAAGATCGGATTAAATGCATCGGCGTAGGTCTCGCCAAGATTGGGCGGAGCCAGCATGCCGGCAATCAGAAGCTCGACGTTCCTGTCGCTCAGTTTTTTCACGATTTCTTCCAGCGCGGCCCGGGTCTCCGTGGGATTAATACCGCGCAGGGCATCGTTGGCACCCAACTCCAGAATGACACCGTCGGCATCCGTCGGGACGGACCAGTCCAGCCGCGCCAGGCCGCCGCTTGAGGTGTCACCGGATACGCCGGCATTGATAATGCTGACATCGTGGCCCTTTTCCTTAAGGGCAGCCTCAAGCTTTGCGGGGAACGAATCCTGCGCCGGCAGAAGGTAGCCGGCACTCAGACTGTCGCCCAGCGCAATGATTTTTACCGGTTCGGCCTGGGCGATCCCTGACCAGGTCATCCAGCCAATTGCCGCAATTGTCCAAAGAAGTTTTTCAATTAGGCTGGACCGATCCGTTTTGATACCCATATTGATCTCTTATTCCCGTTGCGGAACGCCTTTTTTGACGCCTTGCTGTGCATTATATAGGATCGCTTATGTCTAATGGACCAGTCATCCGTTTAAAAGATCTTCATCTCAGTCTTGGCGCCGGCGCAGCGCGGGTCCACATTCTCAAAGGCATCAATCTGGAAATCGAACGGGGCGAGACCGTCGGTGTCGTTGGCCCATCCGGTTCCGGCAAATCCACGCTGCTGATGGTTATGGGCGGACTGGAACGGGCTGACCAGGGGTCGGTCGAAGTGGCCGGCCAGAAACTCAACGATCTCAATGAAGATCAACTGGCAAAATTCCGCGGCCGCAATATCGGCATCGTTTTCCAGTCCTTTCACCTGATCCCCAATATGACGGCGCTTGAAAACGTTGCCGTTCCGCTTGAACTGGCCGGAGAGAGTGCTGCTTTTGACAAGGCCCGCGCGGAATTGCAGGCCGTGGGTCTTGGCGAACGGCTCCAGCACTATCCTGCCGCGATGTCCGGAGGCGAGCAGCAGCGCGTGGCCATTGCCCGCTCGCTTGTCTCCCAACCGTCCATTATCATCGCCGATGAGCCGACCGGGAACCTTGACGATGCGACCGGAAAGCAGATTGTCGACCTGATGTTCAGCGCCAGCCGGGAACGGGGCACCACCCTGGTGCTCGTGACCCACGATACGAACCTTGCCCGCCAATGCGACCGGATGGTTCGTGTGCGTTCGGGATTGATCGAACGGGAAGCAGACACAATGGTGGACGCATAAGATGCAGGCCTTTGTCGAGGAAACGCGATCCTCCGGCGGAGGGAGCCTTGGCACCGCCGTCCGATTTGCTGTCCGTGAACTCAGAGGGGGCTTTAAAGGGTTTTTCATTTTCATTGCCTGCATTGCGCTCGGCGTTGCCGCGATTTCAGGCGTTGCCTCCCTCTCGCGCTCCCTCACGGAAGGTTTGTCGAACGAAGGCCAATCCATCCTGGGCGGCGATATCGACGTCTCGCTCATCCACCGCGAGGCGGACGCGCAGGAAGAGCGTTATCTGCAGTCTCTTGGAACAGTCTCGAAAGTTGCGACCATGCGCGCCATGGCCCGCATACCGGAGACCACCAATCAGACCCTTGTCGAAGTGAAGGCCATCGACGGCGCCTATCCGCTCTACGGCACCATGCGCCTGACGGGCGACGCCGAACTGACAAAGGCACTTGAGAAGTCCGGCGGAACCTGGGGCGCTGTCGCAGATTCCACTTTGCTCACTCAACTCGGCCTCGAGACCGGCGACGAGCTGTCGGTCGGGCGGATCAATGTCCGCATCTCAGGACTGATCGAACAGGAACCGGACCGGCTCTCCGGCGGTATAGATTTCGGACCGCGGCTGATGATGACAGAAGCCGCGCTGAAGGAATCGGGCCTCGTGCAGCCGGGCAGCCTTGTCAGATGGCACTACAGGGTAAAGCTCGGCGACGGACCTGTCGTAAGCCAGAGCGACGTCCGGACCGCACTGCAGTCTTTGAGGGAGAATTATCCGAGCGCCGGCTGGCGGCTCAGATCCCGGGCCAATGCGGCGCCAGGTCTGGCCCGCAGTATCGAGCGGTTCGCGCAGTTCCTGACTTTGGTCGGCCTGACCGCCCTGGTTGTCGGCGGCGTGGGTGTGGCCAATGCCGTCAGGGCCTTCCTTGAGACCAAATACAGCGTGATCGCTTCGTTTAAGAGCGTCGGGGCGTCGGGCGACTTTGTCTTCCGTGTCTATCTCATCCAGATCATGGTCCTTGCCGGTATCGGCATCCTGATCGGCCTGGTTCTGGGCGCCCTTATCCCGTTTGTCGCCGGAGCATTACTTGCTTCGGTTCTGCCGGTTCAAGGAGCGATGTCAATCTTCCCGCTGGAACTGGGACTGGGCGTGATCTATGGATTTTTAACCGCGCTGGCCTTTGCGTTGTGGCCGCTTGGCCGGGCGCACGATATTCCCGCCACAGCTCTGTTCCGGGACAGCGTCAGCACCGACCGGCCCCTGCCGCGCAAGCGATATATCGCACTCACAGCACTGACGATCGCGATTCTGGTGACGCTGGCCGTGTTCCAGTCCCATGATATCCGCGTAGCTCTTATCTATGTCGGCGCCTCGGCCGCGGCGTTTGCTCTTCTGATGGTGGTCGCGCGCCTGATCATGTTTGCGGCGCGGCGCATGCCGCAGGTCAAATCGACGGCGGTGCGCCTCGCAATCGCGAACATTCACCGGCCAGGCGCACTGACGCCCTCTGTCGTACTGTCTCTCGGCCTCGGCCTGACGCTGCTTGTTGCCCTGACTTTGATCGACGGGAATCTGAGGGGCCAGTTGACCAACACCGTCGCCCAGCAAGCGCCGAGCTTCTTCTTTGTCGACATTCAAAATCGCGAATTGTCGGAATTTGAACGCTTTCTGAACGAGCAGGCACCGGAGGCGGACATACAACAAGCCCCCATGCTTCGCGGTCGGATTGTGGCTCTCAACGACACGCCCGCAGCTCAGGCAAAACCGGCGCAGGAGGCCGCCTGGGCGCTGCGCGGGGATCGCGGCATCACTTATGCGGCGTCCATACCGGACAACTCCACGCTGATCAGAGGGTCATGGTGGCCGGAAGATCATCAGGGAGACAATCTGGTTTCTTTCGAGCAGGAGGTCGCTGAGGGTCTGGGTCTTGATATCGGCGACCAGGTGACGGTCAATGTCCTTGGCCGGGAAATCACGGCCACCATCGCCAATCTGCGTCAGGTTGAATGGCAGTCCCTCGCCATCAATTTCGTCATGGTCTTCTCGCCCAATACGTTTGCAGGCGCCCCCCACGCTCACCTGGCCACGGTAACATGGCCGCAAGACAGCGATGAAGCGAAAGAACTGTCCCTGCATAAAGCTGTGTCGGCCGCGTTTCCGACGGTCACGACCGTACGCGTCAAAGACGCGATCAACGCTGTGAACGACATTTTGTCGCAACTGGCATGGGCCATCCGCGGTGCGTCCAGCATCACGCTTATCGCCAGCATTCTGGTCCTTGGAGGCGCGTTGGCCGCCGGACACAGAAACCGGATTTACGATGCCGTGATACTGAAAACTCTCGGAGCAACCCGCGGTAAGCTGCTGACCGCCTATGTCGTTGAGTATGCCCTTCTTGGTCTGGTAACGGCTCTGTTCGGCGTGCTGGCCGGGGCTCTTGCATCGTGGTTTGTCGTCACGCAGGTCATGAACATGGCGTTTGTGTTCCTGCCGGTCAGCGCGCTGCTGGCCGTGATCATCGCCCTGGTGCTCACTGTCGGCTTCGGCCTGATCGGAACCTGGAAAGTGCTCGGCGAGAAACCGGCTCCGGTCCTTCGCAATCTGTGATTTTTTTACCATTTCTTTACAAATTACACCAGAAAATCACAATTAATCGCGAATTCTGACATCGGACCGCACTGACGGGAAGGTCCGTCTTCTTTCCTTTGTCATTTGAAGATGGCAGAATTCATTTCAAGCACGAGCCTGGTTCACCAAACCAAGTTCAGTCCGGGTTCCTGCAAAACAGTTTGATACCGGCGTTCTTGCTCATGGGCGAATTGACATCATCCGCCCGGTCGGCGTTCCGGATCAAAAGCTGAAAAGGAGCGCCGAAAATGCAACTGAGGCGCAAGAAGTCGATAAACGCCCTGACAGTCATTTTGCTGGGGGCGATGATGCTGGCCGCTGCCGGCCCGATCCAATCAGATCAGCCTTTGACACTGCCGTTTTCGATGTTTGATCTGATTTCGGTGTTCGGATCCAATCAACCGGTCTGATGCGTCGTTAAAAAGTCAGTAATTATAAGCCTGAACTGTCAGAAAATTAATAGCATTGGTCTTGTTCCTGTCGTATATCAGGACCATATTCCCATCTGAGTGTCCAAAAAAGACATCCAGAGGTGACGGATTAAGAGGATTTCATGGCTAATTACGATCCAAATCACACTGCAAGGCCGATGAGCGGGGCGCATGCCGATGCCGGTATGATCGACCAGGGTCTGCGGTCATATATGCTCAGTGTTTACAACTACATGGCGCTTGGACTGGCGATCACAGGTGTCGCCGCCATTGTCATGTTCAACTTCGCAACCACGAGCGATCCCTCCGCGGCTGCCGCGCAGCTCGGCAACCAGTATCTGACCGGTGTCGGTGTAGCGCTCTTTGCCAGCCCGCTCAAATGGGTTGTTATGCTTGCGCCACTGGCGATGGTTTTCTTCCTGAGCTTCCGCGTCAATAAGATGAGCTTCAGCGCAGCCCAGACCACGTTCTGGCTGTTCGCGGCCGTTATGGGCATATCCCTGTCGTGGATATTTCTGGTGTTTGCACACGGCTCCATAGCCAGAGTGTTCTTCATCACGGCAGCGTCTTTCGGTGCGCTGAGCCTGTTTGGGTACACAACGAAGAAAGACCTGTCCGCCTGGGGTTCCTTCCTGTTCATGGGACTGATCGGCATCATCATTGCATCGCTGGTGAACATCTTCATCGGCTCTTCGGCGCTGCAGTTTGCCATCTCCGTGATCGGCGTGCTCGTATTTGCCGGGTTGACCGCCTACGACACCCAGCAGATCAAAGAAATGTACTATGCCGGCGACAGCCAGGATGTGGCCGGTCGCAAAGCCATCATGGGTGCCCTGCGCTTGTATCTGGACTTCATCAACCTGTTCCTGATGCTGCTGCAGCTGTTCGGAAACCGCGAATAACCACACCGGCATCCGACAATTTTTCAAAGGCGCGAGACCTATCTCGCGCCTTTTTTTGTAGTCTTGTCGTGCATCGGGAGAGCGTTGACGCACAAAGCACCGAATGTCCGATAACAGTGCGTGTCTTGTTTATGTTGGAAAACAGCAAGCAGAACCATATGGGACTTCCGGCGGCGAATAGACCGCTCGGCGCGCTGTCTGGAGCAACACGGCCAACGCCCAACAGGGCGTCGGCGCCTCACCTAAGCTGAAACGAGCCGCAGGTGCCGCTTTTTGTCAAGAACGCGCAGGACCGTTCTCAACTCATGACCGCGCTTAAGAACCATCCCACCGGGAGCGACAACCGAATAGGCTCCCTGACGGCGCGCCAGCTTCGGGTTTTTTTCTATTGTGAAAAGGGGAATTTCGCTCGACCGGCGAAAGATTGAAAAGACAGCGCGGTCCTTCAGAATATCGATGGCATAATCCCGCCACTCGCCTTCAGACACCTTTCGTCCGTAAATATTGAGTATTTCGCTCAGTTCACGGCGGTTGAAGGATATGCTCGATAAACCCGGCGAACGTCTGACCGCTGCGGAGCCGCCGGGTCCGGCCCAGGAGCTGGGCTGACTTTCTTCGCTATCACTCATAGCGCCTCCTTTTGTCATTGAACTTTCATGATCGCGCGGATGGTCATCCGATGCAAGTTCGGCGAAAAAAGAGTTGTAATTAAAATTAGAGAGATAATAACCTAAAACCTCAATTTCGCCACAAATCAGCCCTTAGGGGGCCATTTTACACTTGCAAAGTGAAATCGTTGCCTCAGATGGTCCGGTTTGGTCGCAACCCTGAAACGCATCAGCCCCCCAGCCCCTTCGGGGTTAAAAACCAAACCGGACCTCTTTCTTGTGCGGACTGTCCCCAGCGGTTCCAAACAGGAATATGAGTTCAGGGCCGGCCATAGCGCCGGCCCTTTCTTTTTGCAGCTCGTGTTCTTTTATCGGCGCGGCACCCTCCTATTTATCTCATATGGATACTGATGCCGTTGTTGTGCGCCGCGCAAAACTCTCCGATTCCAGGGATCTGGCAGACATCCACGAGCAGGCGTGGCTTCACGCTTATCGCGGTCTGCTGCCGGGCCTTGATCTTGTTCGTTCCGTCTCCAGGCGCAATATCAGCTGGTGGCAGGCCGCACTGAGAAAAAACGCAGGCGTGCTTGTTATGGAGGTTCAAGGAACACTTGCGGGCTACGCCACCTTTGGTCCCGCACGCCTTGCGAATCCCTCTTACCGCGGCGAGATTTACGAACTCTATATCCTGCCGGCCTATCAGGGGATCGGTTTCGGCCGAAGGTTCTTCCAGGCAACGCTGTCGGAACTTCACCGCAACGGCTTTGCCGGTGTTATCATTCGGGTGCTGAGGGATAATGAGCCCGCAATACGGTTTTACAGGGCTATGGGCGGCAGGAAGGTCGGCGAATCCAAGGACCGGTTTGGCACGAAATCCGTTTCCGTTCTGACCTTCGGATGGCGTCCGCGCTATTAGGGTGTGGGCCGGCCGGCACCGGTCAAGATACTGACCGTCCCCTTCCGGCAGACTTCCTGCATCTATCGCAATTTATTTTCGCAATGCAGCAAAACCGCCCTTGCACTTTGGGCGGGCGGGCGGCATTAAAGCGCGCAGTGTACATTATGGAGTCCAAATCATGCGTATCGATGCGGTGCCGATTGGAAGCAACCCGCCGGAAGATATCAATGTCATCATCGAGGTGCCTGTCGGGGGCGAACCCATTAAGTATGAAATGGATAAAGACGCCGGTGCGATGTATGTGGACCGCTTTCTTTACACCCCGATGCGCTATCCGGGCAATTACGGTTTCGTGCCGCACACCCTGTGCGGCGACGGCGACCCGATCGATGTCGTGATCGCCAACCAACGGCCCATCGTTCCGGGCGCCATCATGAGCTGCCGCCCGATCGGGGTCCTGCTGATGGAAGACGAATCCGGTCAGGACGAGAAAATCATTGCCGTCCCCGGGCCGAAACTGACCAAACGTTACGATCGGATCAGGACCTATCAGGACATGCCGGAAATCACGATCCAGCAGATCGAGCATTTTTTCAGCCACTATAAGGACCTGGAGACCAACAAGTGGGTCAGGATTGTCGCCTGGAAAGATGCGGACGATGCAAAGAAGCTGATTCTCGAATCCATTGAGCGCGCAAAGGCCGCCTGACCGACATATGCCGTAAGATGCCGGGCAGCACGCCGATATCAGTCCTCGGCTTGATCAATCGCCTCCATATCCTCGTCCGACAGGCCGAAATGATGCCCTATCTCATGGACGAGAACATGTTTGACAATCTCTTCCAGTCCGTCCTCCCGTGTCGCCGCATAGGCCAGGATGGGCTGCCGGTAGAGCCAGATGCGATTGGGCAGTCTGCCCGTCCAGGACGCACCGCCCGTTTGCGCCAGGCCGGTTCCTTCGAACAGGCCGAGCAACTGATACGGTGACGTCAGCCCCAGATGGCTCAGAACCTCCGGCTGCGCGAAATCGGCCACCTGAAAAAGAACATCGCTGCAAATCGCCCTCACCGGCTCGGGCAACTCCAGAAAAGCCGTATTGGCAAGCGTCTCAAAATCGGTCAAATCCGGAACGTAAGGATGGGATCTCGGATCGACAATATAAGGCATTTTTTCAGATCTGTTCGTTTCCGGGTCCGATCATTGCAAGCCGTGTCGGCGTTTGATCTGATCGAACCACCGGCTCGTGAGAATGATGTGGCGACAGGTCAGCCTTCCGGAATCGCCTCGCGCTTGGGATATAGGGTCGACCGACACGCTCTAAAAGTAGGTTCTGACCAAATAGACAATCAGACCGATCAGGAAAATCAGCCCAAGCCCCCTGCCTATGCGCCGACCCCAGACCTCCACCCGATCGTCCTGATTTGCATCGTCCGCCGAAAAATGAGCGCGCGATTTCTCAGCCATTCTGACTAAGGACGATGTACCGGCCGTTTCACTGTCAAGTTCAACCCGCTTTAGCGCTTCTTTCGCGCGCCGGACTTTTTCGGCGTCCTGTTCTTCACGTTTGACCATCTGGATTTCCTTACCGGCCCGTTACGCTGTGCGCCGTGATCCTGAGAGAGCCCCCCATAGGCCGATAAGCGCCAGACCGGCGGACGCGACCGCATTCCAACCGGCAAAGGAAAGCCCCATCATCCGCCAACTCGCCTCGGTACAACTGACCACCCGGGTCTGTTTCAGGGCACCCAGCAGATTTTTCGCATCCGTCGGGGCCGCCACACCCCCGCCACAGTCCGCCGGTCCCGGCCAGAACCCCCACTCCGCGCCGGCCTGATAGACCCCAAGCCCGGCACCGTAGATCATGGCCACCGCCGCAAGGAACAGAAGGGCGCGGGCAATTCTGCTTCCTCTGGCGGAAATCACAGCGATCACGGCCAGCAGAACCAGAGGCAACGCAACGTAATAGGGAACACGCTGTTCAAGGCACAATTTGCACGGAACATAACCGCCAATGAGCTGAAATCCCCAAGCGGTGGCAATCGTCGCAAGCCCGAGCAACAAAAAAAGGCCGGAGGAAAAACGCAGGCGATTGGTTGACAGCATCTGTCTCCCTCAGATGGGGTTGTCCGATTTCAGTATTAAAGAACCTTGATCAAAAGAAAGCCACCGAAAAGGCAAATCACGAAAACGGTGAAGACAAGTCCGAGACGTTTCTCGATGAAGTCCCGAATGGGCGGACCGAACAGATAAAGCAGGCCTGCGACTGCGAAAAAGCGCAGTCCGCGCGCAAGAATGCTTGCGACGATAAAGACCGGCATCGACAACCCGACGGCTCCACTGGCAATCGTGATAACCTTGTAAGGAAACGGTGTCAGACCTGCCGTAAACACGATCCATGGCCCCCATTTGATGAACTGCCCGCGAATATCCTCAAACTTGTCCATATAGCCGTAAAAACGCAGCACCGGCTCCGCAATTTCCTGGAACAGAAACGCGCCGATATAGTAGCCCGCAATGCCGCCGAGAACGGATGTGATCGTGCAGATCGCAGCAAACAACCAGGCTTTCGCCCGGGCCGAAAGCACCATCGGAATAAGAAGCAGATCCGGCGGCAGCGGAAAGAATGAGCTTTCCGCGAAAGACACCGCGCCAAGCGCAACGGGCGCCCGCGGGCCGGCGGCAAGGGACATGGTCCAATCATAAAGGCGACGTAGCATGCTCTGTCCTTATCGATGCGCGGGATTGTTGTCTATCGCGCATTGATCAACGCGACAATCAGACTTGCTGCTTTGGGTTAACTTCACAGAGGCGCGATCATGCATACGCCGCACCAAACATGGCGGTCGAACGCAGTCACCATCTGCGACGAACCGGTGAAAATCAGTGACGTGAAAAATGGTGCCCTCTCCCGGAATCGAACCGGGACTCCCCAGGGGAACTGGATTTTGAATCCAGCGCGTCTACCAATTCCGCCAAGAGGGCCCGTTGGTCGGCATACCAAATGGTTCGCCAAATGACAACAACAATACAGAAGGTGTCCCGCACTAACCGCTAGGACTCCCTGAACGCTCGCGACATGCTGTCCATCACCGGCTCAATCATATAGTCCAGAAAGGTCCTGTCCTTGGTTTTGATATAGATTTCCGCCGGCATACCGGGGGTCGGACGAAAATGATCGACCGCAGCCACTTCGACAGGATCGAGCTTGATACGGGCCACATAAAGATCACTCGGCGCCAGGTTCTGTTTCTCATCCGGCAATGCGTCGGCGGACACATAAATAACCTCGCCCGGAATCATGGGCGTCGTGCGCTGACTGAGCGCTGTCAGTCGAATTTGAGCCGGTTGGCCGCGCTTGACGTTATCAATGTCGGTGGGACGAATTCTGGCCTGAATGATCAGTTCTTCCTGTATCGGCAGAAGCTCAAGAACATCCCGCCCGCTTTCAATGACACCACCGGGCGTGTGATATCGCATACGAACCACCGCCCCTTTCACCGGCGCGGTGATATTGACGCGTTTCAGAACGTCCTTCGCGGCAAGAATCTGCTCTTTGACATCGTCAAGTTCGGCATTGACCTGCTGCAATTCCTCAACCGCCGTCTGCGCCATCTCATTCCGCGTTGAGTTGATCTGCGCTTTGGCGCGCGCAATCCGCTCACGCGCGTCGCCGATTTCAGCGGTCAGGCGGCCGACCTCACCATCGAGATTTGCCTGCGCGCGCTGGATACGCAAAACATCCGGCTTTCTGATCAGGCCGGACTTCAGCAGTTTGGTTTTGGCCTTGAGTTCCTCGATGTAAAAGTCCAGCTGCGCATTTACGGCTTTTAACTGAGTCTGGCCACCGACAATCCGCTCATTCAGCGCATCGATGCTGCTGTTGAGAATATCGACCTCGCTGCTCAACTTCTTGACCCTGGCCTTGAAAGTCAGAGCCTGGTTCTGGACAATCGCATTGATTTCCGGATCCTCCAGTTCAGCAATCAGCTTTTCCGGAAGGTAGAGTTTTTCCAGCCCGTGGGACTCCGCTTCAAGGCGCACGCGCATCGCATCCAGCCGGACCTGCCGGAGAAGCAACCTGCGAAGATTCGCCAGCGCGGCGGTATCATCCAGTTTAATCAACGTCTGGCCGGGAGTGACCACATCGCCTTCCCGCACCATGATTTCCTTGATGATGCCGCCTTCAAGATGCTGGACGATCTTGTTTTCTCCGGTCGCCACGAACGTTCCGGAGGCAATCACGGCGCCGGCCATGGGTGCCGCCACCGCCCACAGGCCGAAGCCAAAAAAGGTGATCAGAATGATCAGAATTCCAACCGTGATGAGCGTCCTGGTTCCCCTGGGAACATCGCGATACCAATCTTCGGACTCAAGAAGCGCAGGTTCCGCCGTTCCACCCGCCGCCTGCAGGCGCTCTTCGCCAAAGCGATGGCGGAGGTTTTGAACAAAGCCGACAAGACGATGATAACGGGGCCGGACAAAGTTCAGGAACGGTTCGAACAACAAACGCATTCCTTCAAGGTCGGCCATTTGTCTCAGCGGCGGGATTGCGATCTTTTTTTTGCCATTGGCGACGGATTGAACCTCAGCAGCCGCACCCGCCGTTTCGCACTTGCTTTTGTCCCGAAAAATCATCTGCCGCTCTCGCTCCAGCAATCGCTCCGGATCCGTCCCTTAATCCGGAAACCGATTGCGCTACGCCTATTCTGTTTTTTCACCAGTCTGCTGGCCGTTTCCCTTTATCGCCGGACGACGTCCGGCGATAAGCGGTAGGATGTCGTCCCGGGGACCGATCGTTTGCACGGCGCCGTCCCGGATCATCATGATCTTGTCGACGCTTCTCAGCAGGGCCGGACGCTGGGTGATTGCGACGACGGTGATGGCGCGCTTCTTTGCGCTCAGCATCGCCTGCGCGAGTGCCTGCTCGCCCGAAGTGTCGAGATTGGAATTGGGTTCGTCCAGAACAACCAGGCGCGGGTCGCCGAAAAAGGCGCGGGCAAGCCCGATGCGCTGACGCTGCCCGCCTGAAAGCGGACTGCCGTCCATGGCCACAACCGTTTCGTATCCTTGCGCGAAGCCGGAGATCAGCTCATGGACATCTGCAAGTTCCGCCGCATCATAAATGGCTTCATCATCAATATCCTCCCGCATGCGCGCAATATTCGCCTTGATGGTGCCGGGAAACAGTTGAACATCCTGCGGCAGGTATCCAACACTTTCTCCGAACTGGCGGGGGTCCCAATTGCGCAGATCCATCATATCGAGCCGGATGTTGCCCGCAGTCGGGGAAATAGACCCGACCAGCATTTTTCCAAGCGTGGATTTCCCGGACCCCGACGCCCCGACAATGGCAAGGGACTCTCCGGGATCGAGATTGAAGCTGATCCCGTTTAAGATGACTTTCTTATTGGGTGGGGGGACGTAGAGGACACGCTCAACACTCAGCTGTCCCTTTGGCCTTGGCAGGCGCAGTCTTTCAACGTTGAGCGGCGATGTCTGGAGCAGATTGCGGATGCGTGCGTGAGAGGCGCGCGCCTGAATGAAGCTCTTCCAGCCTTCAATTGTCCCCTCAACCGGGGCCAGGGCGCGGCCGCCGATGATCGAAGCGGCGATGATCATTCCGCCCGTCAGTTGAGAGTCCAGCGCCAGCCAGGCCCCCCAGCCGAGCATCGTGATCTGGGTTCCAAGCCGGACGAACTTGGAAATCCCGGCCATCATGACGTTTTTGTCCTGGCCCTCGACTTGGGATTTCAGCGATTCGGCGGTTTCCCGGCCCCAGATCTGCACGCTTTCGGGGATCATGCCCATGGCATTGATCACCTGGGCATTGCGCGCCATGGCGTCGGCCTGAAGATTGGCGCGGGAGTTGAACGCATTGGCCTTTCCGAACGGGATCGCCGTCATGCGCTGGTTGATGAGGGCAACAATCAAAAGAATGCCGATCGTGGTCGTGACAATAAAGCCCAGATGCGGGTGGATCAGAAACACCGCCAAGAGATATATGGGCGCAACCGGCGCATCCATCATCGTCAGAAGTGTGGAACCGGTGATGAAACTCCGCACCTGCTGCAGGTCGCCAAGCACCTGGAATTCCCGGCTCGACCCATTGTAGGACGCCCTTGCGGCGGCACTCAAAACGGGAGCACCAAGTTTGGTTTCAATCCCCACAGCGACGCGCATCAGGAGGAAACGGCGCATCATATCCAAAAGGACATGCGCCAGAATGAGACCAAGAACGATGACTGTCAGCATGACGAGCGTGTCGACGCTGCGGCTCGTCAGAACACGGTCGGAAATCTGGAACAGGTAAATCGGAACCGCGAGCACAAGAATGTTTGCCGCAAACGAAAAGATGGCAACGATCAGAAGGTTTCGCTTGGCCTCCGCCAAACCGGTGGTGAGCACATTTCTGAAATCGGGCGCACCCATCTTGTTTTGCAGACGGGGGCCCTTGCCGCCGCCACCTGCGCCCCCTGACGGCCCACCTTTGCGGTGGTCGACGGCCTTGCGAGTTTGATCGGCCCGATCAAACGGAAGCGTCCTCACCGCATCGGCACGAAATCCGCCAGCGTCGGCGCGAGGCGCATCCTTTTCCCGCAAGGCCGGTTCCTGCTCGGCGGGTCCGGAGCCGAAAATGTCCGGGTTTGCCCTCCGGCTGCCCGGCATTTCAAGCGCCGGACCTTTGGGCATCGTATCTTCAGTCGATTCTGCAACAGGCTTCGCAGCTACAGCGGTCTGATCGAAGGCGACAACCCTGTTGCCGTCGTTGCTGTATTGAGGCTGGATTGAATGCAGGGCGGCTGTGGGAGCCTGTGCAGCACCGTTCGGGTCTTGAGTCTGACGTCTTTCGACAGGCTGGCGGACACGATCATTGCGATCGTCGTTCGGCACCTGTTCAGCATCATTCAAATACGCCATACGTCCTGTTTCCTGTCGACCTAAGACCCGCCGCCTGCAAAAACTGCTACGACAGGATGTCACTCAACAAGTCGGTGCCGTGGCCGCCGATCTGATAAGGTCCAAGGGTTTCGTTGTCGGAATCCGAAATCTCGCTATCGTCGCCGGTAAAGGCGATGATTTCCGTTGCCAGCGTTTCGGTATCCCCTTCCCGGACAATATCTTCTTCCGGAACCACGATATTGATTTGTACGAGAATCTCGTCTTCATAGTAGTCACCACCCAGATACTGAAATTCCGACTGGCTGTCGTAGTCGATGATTCTTGCCTTGTTGATTGCGGTGTTGTCGCCGGTTTTCAGCTCGGGTTCTTTTTTCTCAAGCTCAAAGTCATCGCCGAATACCGATTGGGTCACGCCGGCCAGGGGCTCATCGTCAAACAGAATGAGGCCCGCGTCCGCATCGGAAATGATATTGATCTGCTCGATCGCATTGATCTGGTAGTAGTCGCCTGAAACAACCAGCACATTCAGGTGTGACGTCCCCATATAGGGCAGCCCCCAGTCGATGGTGTCCGCAAAATATGTCAGATCCGCCGAATGGCCCAGAATACTGTTCGCCAGATCCGAAACATCTTCGGTCATTGACTTGAACAGGTCGCCGCCGCCGACATTCTTGATCTTGGCATCATTCTCAAGGTGATTGCCGCCCGTATGGGCCTTCACGTCCCCGCCGACAACACCAACCTCGTCCACGTCGAGGACTATATTGGTCTGCGAAATGTAATTCAGGTCGTAATAATTGCCGTCAACGATGACGATGTCATATTCGCTGAAGCTCCTGACAAGCTGGGCCGCATTGACCTGGGTGTTGTCACCGAGGCTGATGTAATATCCCGAACCGCCGGCTTCATAGGTAATCCGGTCGTTGTCGCTGATGTGATTGATCTGATGGAGAATGTTCATGTCAAACAGGTCGCCATGGACATGGTCGACATTGAACCAGTACTCGGGGAAGTAAAAATTTGTCGGCGCCTCGATCAGATACTCGCCTTTTTCCGAGACCTTTGCATCATTGATGACGGCGTTCTGCGCTTCAGCCAAACCGGCACTTGCCGGACTGCCGGCTCCGCCATTTTCATTGAACGCAAACACATTGGTCTGAACAATCGCGTTGGTCTCATAATAGTCGCCCATCACCACAATCGAAGACATCGCCTCCGAATAGTCGGCGATCGCAGCGGCATTGACGGCTTCGTTGTTTCCCAAATCAATCGTTTGCTTGGGCGCGTACTCTTCGGCAATGCGCTGGGCCAGCGACGGTGTCGAAGCTTCGTCTTCCTCTATAGACGGTTCATCAGCCGGCTCTTCTGCTTCGCCCAGATTTTCACCGACCCTGTCTGTGAATTCGCTTTGGCCATCCGATGCACGTTCGGACTGAATCGCCGCGACCTTTGCGGCCGTATCCTGGGGCGCGTCCGCCGAGAGTGCCCCTTCGAGAAACTCCGGCATGTAGTTTTGCGCCACTTCCATCATTTTTGCGATGGTTTCGTCAGCATCGACTGTCGCCGAAGACGGATCCCATTCGATGTGATCCATCAGCAGAAGGTCGTCGTCGAACAGAACATTCTTCTGCGTCGTGACCGTTATATGGTCCTTCGACAGGTAGTCATGATACGTCAGATGAATCGTGAAGCTGACGGAAAACGGAACATCAACCGATTCGGGATCGAGACCCGGCCCATTACCCAGGTCCGGCGCCCGCGGCACCTGCTCAAGATCGTAGTTTCTGGCGGGCGCACCGTTGATAAATCCCGATCCGCCAAAGGCCAGGCCCTGAATGAAATCGGGAAAGAAATTTGTCGCCTGGAGGCCCTGACCGCTGTCTTCAGCCGACGGTGCCGATATCGCACTCGGAAGGCTGAGTTCGGGATTGTTATTCTGATAGTCGGGCCGGAACGAGCCGGCATACTCTGTATCACTTGTCCGAACCTCGACAATGAGATGCAGATAGCCGCCGAAATGCCAGATCAGTTCGTCTATCATTGCGGAGGACATCTGCGGGCCCGTTTACTCGATGGTTGCCGGTGATGAAAGAAACTTGCGCGGCCGAATGGCCGCGCAAGAACATGTCTTCTAAAGTGCTTATGCGTCGTCGTCGCCGACCATGCTGACGGCGCTTGAGCCGCCGACGATGGAGACATCAACACCGTTTGCCTGAACATTTGCGCCCATGACGATGTTCTGGTTAAAGGCCGATGCAGCGCCCACCGCATCAGCGGAGGCCGCAGCCAGAGCATCGATGGAAATATCGTCTCCGACGCCATAGCTGAACAAACCGTCCATGCCGTCATCAGCCGAAGAGGACCCGCCGGTAGCGCTCACAGTCTGGCTGAAGCTGTCGCTGTTGGTAACGGTTGGGTTGTTGATGACATCCGCATCGGACAGCGCGTTGATCTGATCAACTTCAAACTGTGTATCGGTGCCGTTTCCGTTCAGAATGTTGTCGCCGATATCCGTGTGGTTACCGGTGTCCGAACCGATATTGGCCTGACTGGTTGGCGTCGTCAGCAGATTTTCCGTGTCGATACCATCTTCGAAAACATCGTCATTGCCCACAATACTGGCTTTTGCGACGTTGGACTGGGTGTTCTGACCAACGGACAGGTCCTGATTAAACGCTTCGGCAATGCCGGTCGCATCAGCCGATGCAATCGACTTGGCCGTGATGTTCATATCACCGCCGGTCGTACCAATGTACTCATGCGCATCGTCGGAATCGATGCCGTCGTCGGAATCGGCCTGGTCACCGCCCCTTGCCGTGACTTTCTGTTCGAACTCTCCATCGTTTTCGACGGTTGGCGTCACGAGCCGGTCGTCTTCAAACAGATAGTTGGACTGATTGATCTTCAGCTCTGAATCGGTCCCGTTGCCATTCAGAAGATCGAGGCCGCCCGTTGCGTCACCATCAAGATTGTAGTTGATGCTGTCGTCAATGAAGTTGACTTCTTCAATGGTGATGTCGTTGTTTCTGATGTCATCGAAGTCGATGTCAATATTTTCGACGTCAATTAATGCCATTTGGATGTCTCCAGTTTTGGTCAAGACATCGCAACAGTCGCTTCCATTCTCTCCGCAATCTTCTGCGTCGCAGATCTGTGGTCGCTTTTGTTACGCTTGGTCTGTTTCACGATTCATTTCTGTTTGACCTGCTGCCGGTGGATTTATTCGGGTGACCATTTGAAAAATACCGGAAGCAAGGCATCTGGTTCTGTTTTGGACTGAGTGCACCTCCGTTTTTGTCTGTTTCGGTCTTGGATGACGCCCGGTCGGCTGCTGTCCGACCAGACTTTTACGGGCGAAGAGCATGAAGCCCGTAAATTGCGGATTCAAAAACTTATCGTCAAAGTTGTATATTCAGCCGAATAATCCGGCTGGACAGATTTGATTCACAATCATTTGGGATTTTACAAATTCAGCGCATTGAGCATCTTGCGGAAAAGTATGGCATCGATGCTCAAAACCGCTAATACACAGGGTAGATTGTCAGAAAGCTATTCGTTTATTTGTCAGTGTAATTGGTTTCATGAACTATTTCTCCCAACAGCACTTTAACTACGCTTATTGCTCCTGTTTCCGGCGGCGATTACGCAACGGAGGCGGGTGAAAGTCAACAAGCCCAGGGTGACAATTTTGGTTTTTTCCCGACTGTCGCCAATTAATTCGATAACCATAATTTTTGCCATCTCACAAAACGACAGCTTATTATTTTTGATTTCAAAGCGCTGTTATCAAAGGATTTATCATCAAGATCTAATATGCCGGATTTGGCGGCCCGGACGAATTTGCGGCATTCAGTGGAGCGAAAGCGGCTCGGCGGCAAAAATGCTATTGTGTGTTTTACATCACAACTCCGCACCCTCGGGCCTGTGGATAACATCTCCAAAATAGCGAAATCATGCCACAATTGACCCTGTCAAAAATACCGAATCATTGAACATGCCGGAATTCCTGGAAAACTGCGGCTGAAGACACCGTCCTGCTTTGGCGGCGGATGCTGATTCCGGCAACGTCCCGGACATTGCGCCTCAATTCAGCCCGCTAGAAGCCACATTCAAACAAAGCAACCCAGCGCTCCAGGGCCTGCGTTTCCAAAGACAGCCGGTCGGATTGAACCGGCGCGACTGTTCGGACATCCTCCAAGCCGCAGCGATCAAGTTCAACCCGAAGAACCTCGTCAAAAAATGTCTGCGCGCTCATGCATCCGGCCTGAAAGTCCGCATCTTCATTCGCACTCAGAAAACTGATCTCCTGACCGATCAGATCCGCGCCCGTTTGGGTGAGTTCGGCCCATGCCCGGCTCTGGACATGACCCACTGCCCGTGTACCGATCGATGGATAACGGTGACGCGCAACAAGGGTTATCAGCATGCCCAGAAAACCGACGACATATGGATGAAAGCCCTTGACGGAGCCCTGCCCGATCCGGGAACCGGAATAGGCCAGATACGGCTTGATCGCCGCAACAGCGAGATCGCCGGCCTTCCGCGCTCTGCACCAATCCAACATCTTTCAAAACCTTTTTTCCGCCCGAATGCCTCGGCCGGGGAACTGTTTATCCCGAAGACGTCCGCCTGTAGACTTTGCAACGCGGCGAAGAACGTTTTGCAACAATTTGCTGAACCATCAGAGGAATGCCGCTCAACGACCGGTATGATGGTATCGTACCTTTTCGAATGCAGTTTTGTCTCAGGATACCGAATGAACAGGAACATCCCGCCCAGCCCTGATTTTGAAAATCTGGATGCGATTTCGCACGAGAAAGCAGGTCGCCGGAAACTCATTCTGGGATTGATGGGCAACATCTCATATTGCTGGTCTAACAATGAGAGCATGTTTATCTACATCATCATGGCGCTGATGGGGACCGATGAGACGTCTGCAGCCATTATTTTCGCCACGCTGAACACGACGAGGGCACGCGTGGAACTGGTTGAACGGCTGGCCAGAGCCAAACTTACCGAGGAAGATCTCAACAAGGAACTGCGCCGGATCATTCGTGTTTTCAACGAATGCACCAAGATCCGAAATGAGTTCAACCACAGCATGTTCAAGGTCAACGAAGCGGGCGACATCACACATACGCAATCGATGCGCGTCCAGATGCGGGGAAACTCCATCTCCTTCGGAGAACTCAAGGAAATTGATGATCGCCGCCTGAAGGAAATCAGCAACACCATTAATCGGCTGGTGCGCCTGAACCGGGAAATCTGGCGCTTTTTGCCGCAATTGCAGGCTGCAATGGCAAATGCCGAAAAATCTCTTGAAGAATAACTGGCCTTTAGTGGCCGATAACCCAGATTAATCCTGTGCTTATCGTTTATATCTCCCCATAATCGCTTACAAAGCGGCTTCACATAAAATGAAAACAGGAAGGATGTTCGTCAAATAATGTCTGCAAAGTCGCTCGAGATCGAACTCAAATTTGCGGTTCCTGAAGCAAGCATATCGCGACTGCGCACCAGGAAAATCACGACGCTGAAGCAAAAGGCGCGCGCAACCACACTAAATCTGCGATCAATCTATTTCGACACGTCCGACCTTGTCCTGAAAAGTGAAGGGATCTCGTTTCGGGTCAGACAGGTCGGCCGCGCCTGGATTCAGACGGTCAAGATCGGAACCGCCCTGACCGGCGGCCTGTCAAAACCCCGGGAGTTTGAAGCAACCGTCTCCGGCCCCAATCCCGATATCGACGCCATATACGATGCCCAGTTCCGAAAACTGATCAAACGCCTGATTGGCGAAGCGCCGATCAAGCCGGTTTTTGAAACGCAAATCCAGCGCCTGACCCGCATTCTCACAAATGATCAGAAAGCCGAGATCGAAGTCGCTTTTGACAGAGGCAAAGTTATCGCCGGCACTGCCGAGCACGATTTGTCCGAAATCGAGCTGGAGCTGAAAAGCGGCGATCTTGGCGCGCTTTACGAACTGGCCGACACGGTTCTGGCGGATGAGCCCTGGCGTTTTTCTTCAATGAGCAAAGCGGCACAAGGGTATCAACTGGCGAAACACGGCGCTCCCGCTGAAACTCTGCCAAAGAAAGCGGGAAAAGTCGCTCTGACGGATCAGGACAGCACGGAGCATGCTCTGCAGACCATTCTTCGTTCCTGCTTGAGACAGATTATCCAGAACGCTTACGCAACCCTCGATGGCGACGATCCGGAGGGTCCGCATCAGCTGCGTGTCGGGTTGCGGCGATTGCGGAGCGCCCTGAAACTCTTCAAGTCTCTTCTTGATCCCGACATTGCCTCCCATCTGAATAACGAAGCCCGCGAAATCGCCGCCATCGTCGGCGATCTGCGGGATCTGGATGTTCTCATCGAAGACATCATCGAGCCGTGTGAACCCCATGCCCCGGTCTCGATTGATCTCGCCGCGCTGATTGAGAGCGTCAAGAAAAAGGGGACTGTTGCACAAACCAGCGCCAGGGATCTTCTGTCCGGGACGCGCTTCCGCCGGTTTCTCCTGACGCTCGGGCACTATACGG
Organism: Stappiaceae bacterium; assembly: GCA_965275915.1. Taxonomy (GTDB): domain Bacteria; phylum Pseudomonadota; class Alphaproteobacteria; order Rhizobiales; family Stappiaceae; genus JBDWFY01. Next base: position 2,094,598 of record CBDHYI010000007.1, on the reverse strand, counting down.
AAACACAAGGCTGGCGCCGCTCTCTGGCGGCGGATCAGGAAAAACAACTCACATCGCCGATCGACAGGCTTGCGAAAACAGCCCTGCAAAAATGCTGGAAACGGGTCGCAAAACATGCGCGCCGGCTTGAGGACCTCTCAATCGAGGAACGCCATACAATGCGCAAGGATCTGAAAAAACTCAGATACGCGATTGAGTTTTTTCTTCCCCTTTACGACAAAAGCGATGCCAAACCGTTCCTGAAGAAACTCAGGAACCTACAGGATATGTTCGGTTATCTGAACGATGTCGCGATGGCGGAAAAAATACCCGAACTGATTGAACCACGCACCTCAAAGCGAAACGCAAAAGAACGTGCCGCCGGCTTTGTTCTTGGCTGGCACCAGGCTCAGGCGGCAGTCAGTTGGGGCCATGCAACACAGCTTTGGCAGGAGACCGCATCGGAAAAAAGGTTCTGGAAAGAGAAACGGTAAAGCGAAGATCATCTATTGTTTTCATAGACTTGTGATCCTCTTAACACTATATTAAGATTACATATCCTGTTGGCGGCGGCAGGGACCACCCTTGGAACAAAGGCTATGCCATGACCGCTTTAACTCAACTTGCCAGGCTCTCTCTGATCTCACTCTCGCTGACTGTGGCAGGATCCGCACTCGCGTCCGAGTACCGTATCATCACGGTTGATTCCAAACGATATCACCATGACGGACTCGTCGACGGTTCGCCGCAGAACCTGCCGCGCGTTATCGGAAACGGGGTCACCGAATATCATGCCTGGTACATGCGCAACACGTTCCGCCCCTCTTACGAGAACGGCGTCAGGGTATGGATTGGCGTGCAACCGGTTTATGAAGCCCCGCAGGTCAATTACGCCCCGTATCCGCAAGGCCGACCGGGACGGTATTATCCGAATCGGTAGTTCACGCCATCAAATGATCGGGCGCAAACAAGACACGCTCTGATTTTCAAAGCCGCGCGGAAGACCTTGCGCGGCTTTTCCGTTCCAGTGGTCACTATTTTCTGCCGCACCTCCGTGCCGGCGAATAATCAGCTCTCAACAATCAGTTTCACGCGGGACGCAGCGATCCGGCCGCGCGTAAAATGGTTTGGCCGTTCATTGGTATCGACGTTGACAGCCTCGACGACCATGACAGGCTGGTCAGGAGCCAGCTCCAGAAGCGCGGCATCCTGCACATCGACGATTTCAGCCGTGATCCGGGTTTCCTTGCGGCGATAATCCGTCACACCGGCGGCTGCGAGCGCCTGTGTGATTGAGCCTGTCTCCGCATAATCGGCGACAAGTCTGGGAAAACGCGCCTGCTCAAACCAGTTATTGGCCAATGTCAATGGGGCGCCGTCGACAACATTGAGTGTGTCCAGTCGGACAAGCATTGTTCCGGGCGTGACACTCAACTGCTCAGCCAGAAAAATATCCGCCTCCTCGTGGGCGGAGGCAACCAGTCGTCCGCCAAATTCCTGAGACTGGCCAGCAATGATCTCGCTGAAACGAGTCCGGGGACCAATTGGATACCGAATCAGACTGGTTGCCACGAACGTCCCCCTGCCCTGGTCGGCCCTCAGCAGACCGGACTGGGTCAGAGCGGCAATTGATCGGCGCACCGTATGGCGATTGACGCCAAACCGCTCCGCCAGATCTTTCTCCGTCGGCAACCGGGTGCCTTCCGGAAATTGCCCCGAGACGATTTCCGACCGCATTTTCTCGGCGATCTGACGCCAAAGAGCCACGCCGGAACCGCGGTCCATAGTCAGTTCATCAGTCATGCCACTGTCATGAAGAAAGTTTACAAACTTGCCAAGAAATATATTTGTCTAAACAACTAGACAAATATATTTTGAAGCTCTATAGGTTGCGCAATGCGGGAACCGTTTTTCAGATCCGGAAATCCAGACTGAGAGACGCGAGCGTGGGGTGTGGGCTCATTGCAGAGCACTGCACATGAAAGAGGACACACGATGCAGAGCGATCAAACAGCGCAGGATCAACACGCTGCGCGCCAGCGCGCCATGGGTTTGCTTGCCGGTGCCGATGCGGATCAGCTGGCTGCATTCTGGAAAGACTGGCCGGACAAACCCGAATGGCAGGATATCCGCCCGCCTGAAACCGGTCTTGTCATGGCACGCGGCCGGGTCGGAGGATCGGGAGCTCCCTTCAACCTGGGCGAGGCCACCGTAACCCGATGCGTGGTCGGCCTTGCCTCCGGCGTGACCGGATATGCCTATGTTCTGGGCCGCAATCACACAAAGGCACGCATCGCAGCGCTTTTTGATGGTCTTTGGCAGCAACCGGACAGTCAACAGGACGTTGAAAACACCATTCTGTCCCAGCTTGAAAAAGCGCAGGCGAAGCTGGACCGCCAGGTTCGCCGGGAAACCGCCGCAACGAAAGTGGACTTCTTTACCATGGTCAGGGGCGACGATTGATGAGCACGGCGACACCGCATTCCCCGGATACACTATCCCGACAGTCTCACAAGAAGAACGGCCGCGGTCTGGCCGACCCGGTTTTTCAGTCTCAGCAGATTTTCCGATCCATCATGGACGCAATGGCGCGACCGGGAAGCCTTCAGAAAATGAAGCTTGACGGTCTTGAACCGCCATCGCCTTTAACCGCACCCCTTGCCGGCGTTGTGTTGACATTATGCGACTTTGATACCCCGCTCTGGCTGGATGCCACGCTTTCCAAATCCGAAACGGTGGTTTCTTATCTGCGGTTTCACACCGGAGCGCCGATCGTCGAGTTGCCGCAGGATGCCGCTTTCGCTCTTATTAGCGGCAAAGACGCGCTGATCCCCCCAGGCAGTTTCAACACCGGCACACCGGAATATCCCGACCGGTCAACGACGCTGATCATCGGCGTTGAAAATCTGTCCAACCGGGCCGGCGTGTATCTGACCGGACCGGGCATCAAGCAGCAACAGTCTTTCGGTGCCCGGCCGCTGCCGGAGTTTTTCTGGCCTGAAATGATTTCCAACCACGCACAGTTTCCGCTTGGTGTCGATGTTATTTTTGCAAGTCAGGATGAAATTGCCGCTCTTCCCCGTTCAACCGCCATTCGGCCCCGGGAGGAATGACCCATGTACGTTGCTGTTAAAGGCGGTGAAAAAGCGATCCGCAACGCTCACAAGCTGATGGCCAAGAAGCGGCGCGGCTCAAAAAGCGTCCCGGCACTGGGAACCGAACAGATCGTTGAACAATTGACGCTCGGTGTCGCCCGCGTCATGAGCGAAGGGTCGCTGTTCGACACCGAACTGGCCGCTCTTGCTGTTAAGCAGGCGCGTGGCGACTTGATTGAAGCGATTTTTCTCGTCAGGGCCTATCGCACCACCCTGCCGCGCTTCGGATATTCCGAACCGGTTGACACCGCTTCCATGCTGGTGGAGCGCCGTATTTCCGCGACCTATAAAGATCTGCCCGGCGGACAGTTGCTCGGCCCGACCTTCGACTATACGCATCGGCTGCTGGATTTCGAACAGAAGGATGATGACGTCGAAGACGTTGCCGTCGGCGAGGAAGCAGCTTCGGACATGCCCCAGGTGACCGATCTGCTCGGCGCGCAGGGGCTGATCGAGACGGAAGACACCTCCCCGAGGCGCCGGAAAGTCGGCGATCTGACACGGGAACCGCTGTCGTTTCCCGCCGGCCGCGATCTCCGGCTTCAGGCCCTGTCCCGAGGCGATGAAGGCTTCCTTCTGGCCCTTGGATATTCGACACAGCGCGGCTATGCCCGGACCCATCCTTTCGCCGGTGAAATCCGCATGGGCGATATCGAGCTTGAATTCACCCCGGAGGAGCTTGGCTTTCCGATCACCCTGGGCCGGATCACCGTCACTGAATGCCAGATGGTCAATCAGTTCAAAGGATCTGCAAAAGCAGCGCCGCAATTTACCCGGGGTTACGGTCTCGTATTCGGCCATTGCGAACGAAAAGCAATGTCGATGGCTCTGGTGGACCGTGCCCTGCGCTGGCAGGAACTGGGTGAAGAACTGACAGCACCGGCACAGGACGAGGAATTTGTTCTCTCCCATGCCGATAATGTTCAGGCCACCGGTTTCGTCGAACATCTGAAGCTTCCCCACTATGTCGACTTTCAAGCTGAGCTGGAACTGGTCAACAAACTGAAACGGGAGTGGGAAGAAAAACACGCCCAAAACACGTCCCTGGTGAGCGAGGCTGCAGAATGAGCGGGCTTTTGGAAACAGCTGCGAAAGAAGACGGCTATAATTTTGCCTATCTGGACGAGCAGACCAAACGCATGATCCGGCGTGCCATACTCAAAGGCATCGCCATACCGGGTTATCAGGTCCCCTTCGCCAGCCGCGAAATGCCCATGCCTTACGGATGGGGAACGGGGGGCGTTCAGGTCACCGCGGCGGTCCTGGGACCCCTGGATACACTGAAAGTCATTGACCAGGGGTCCGACGATACGACGAATGCCGTTGCCATTCGGGGATTCTTTGAGCGCACCGCCGGGGTTGCCGTAACAACAGCCACCGAGGATGCAACGGTCATTCAGACCCGGCACCGTATTCCGGAGGTATCACTGAGCGAACATCAGGTTCTGGTCTATCAGGTCCCGATTCCCGAACCTCTCCGGTTTCTGGAACCCAGGGAGACGGAGACCCGAAAAATGCATGCACTGTCCGAATACGGGCTCATGCATGTAAAGCTCTATGAAGACATCGCCCGCCACGGTCACATCGCCACCACTTACGCCTATCCCGTCATGGTGGCGGATCGTTATGTGATGGACCCCTCGCCGACACCCAAATTCGACAACCCGAAAATGGATCAGATGCCGGCCCTGCAATTGTTTGGCGCCGGACGGGAAAAGCGCATCTACGCGATCCCGCCATATACGAAAGTCATCAGTCTCGATTTTGACGATCATCCGTTTGAGATTCAGCATTGGGACGAGCCGTGCGCCTTGTGCGGCGCTGAAGGCGTTTATCTTGACGAGGTGATTCTGGATGATGCGGGCGAACGCATGTTCGTCTGCTCTGACAGCGATTTCTGCGAAGCGCGGCGGAACGCCGGCCATATTGGCGCGCTTGGTGGCCATGATCCGATTGCAGCCAGCCGGGAGATCAGCCAATGAGCGACGCAGCCAACTTCCAAATCAGTCAGGTAAACCCGGATGATGAGCCGATCCTGCGGGCCAGCAATGTCACGCGCTTTTACGGCGACCGGATTGGCTGTCAGGATGTCAGTTTTGAACTGTGGCCCGGTGAGGTGATGGCGGTTGTGGGCGAAAGCGGATCGGGCAAGACCACGCTGCTCAACAGCTTATCGACCCGTCAGGCACCGACGCACGGCGCTATAGAATACCGCATGCGTGACGGAACGATGCGCAATCTGTTCCAGCTCGGGGAAGCCGAACGACGGTTCCTGATGCGCACGGATTGGGGCTTTGTTCATCAAAATCCGGCCGACGGTCTGCGCATGACCGTGTCCGCAGGCGCTAATGTGGGCGAACGCCTGATGGCCGTCGGCGCGCGGCACTACGGCAACATCCGCGCTGAAGCCACAAGCTGGCTGACACGGGTTGAGATTGAAGAGGAACGGATTGACGATGATCCCCGGTCCTTTTCAGGCGGCATGCGGCAACGCCTGCAAATTGCCCGGAACCTTGTGACACAACCCCGGCTTATCTTTATGGATGAGCCGACCGGAGGCTTGGATGTGTCCGTGCAGGCGCGGTTGCTTGACCTTTTGCGGGGACTGGTGATGGACCTCGGTCTCTCGGCCATTGTCGTCACCCATGACCTTGCCGTCGCCCGGCTGTTGTCCCACCGGATCATTGTCATGCGTCACGGCAGAGTGGTGGAAACCGGTCTGACCGATCAGGTTCTGGACGATCCGCAGGAACCCTATACACAGCTTCTGGTATCCTCGATTTTGCAGGTATGAGGACGGTATGAATACAAAACTCTATCTTTCCAATGTCGGCAAAACATTCACCATGCACCTTCAGAACGCTCTCGAATTGCCGGTGTTTCAAGGTGTCGAATTCTCTCTGAGCGCCGGCGAATGCGGTGTTCTGGGCGGACCGTCCGGCGCCGGCAAAAGCTCTATCCTGAAAATGATCTACGGCAACTATCGATGCCACGAGGGGCAGATTCTGGTGACCGATGGCGATGAAATCGTCAATGTGGCCAATGCAGTTCCCCGTCGGATTGTGGCGTTGCGAAAAACGACCCTTGGCTATGTCAGTCAGTTCCTGCGGGTCATTCCCCGAATCTCAGCCCTTGATATTGTGGCGGAGCCGCTGGTCGCGCAGGGAACAGAGCATGTCGAAGCGACAAAAGTTGCTGCCGATCTTCTCGCACGGCTCAATGTCCCAAAAGGGCTCTGGCAATTGCCGCCGGCGACGTTTTCCGGTGGAGAACAACAAAGGGTCAACATTGCCAGGGGGTTCATCGCCCATTACCCGATCCTGCTTCTGGACGAGCCGACCGCCTCGCTTGATGCAAAAAACCGAAGTGTCGTTGTCGAACTCATTCAGGAAAAGAAACAGGCAGGCGTTGCCATGCTGGGGATCTTCCATGATGCGGATGTCCGGGAGCGGGTCGCCGACAAGGTTGTTGATGTCACGGCGTTCGCTGTTGCCGCATAATGTGCTACCGCCTGCGGCAGAATCAAAATTGACTGGATTGTCATGCAAGCTTCATCGCTTCGACACGTCTGTGTCCCTTTTCTGAAATGCAGTTGTGCACGAGACCGGATTACAGTTTTCCGCGACTTCGTGCCGTCCGCAAGCAAAGAGATATGACGCGATGAGATATGCCATTTATTACACCGCCAGCAAAGATTCGGAACTGACACGGCTTGGAAGCACGTGGCTGGGCCGGGATGCGTTTTCCGGCGACGAAATCGGACAACCCGCTGTGGACGAAATCAGCGCCCAGCGGTTGGCGGACCTGACGGCATCACCGCGTCGCTACGGATTTCATGCCACGATGAAGGCGCCCTTCAGATTAAGACCCGGAGCAACGGAAACAACGCTGGTCAACCGCTTCGAGCAATTCTGCGAACAGACAAAACCCGTGCTGCTGCCCGAAGGCCTGGCCGTGAACAAACTCGGCCACTTCCTTGCTCTGACACCCGCCCGTCCGACGTCCGCCCTGAACGATCTGGCCGCCCATTGCGTGAAAGCATTCGATGACCTGAGGCAGGATCTCACCTCAGAAGACCTGGAGAGACGGCAGAGTTCTTCACTCAGCAAGCGCCAATCATCGTATCTGACCCGTTGGGGCTATCCGCATGTGTTTGACGAATTCCGTTTTCACATGACACTGTCGGTTTCACTGATAGACGCCGCAGACGGCGCTTTGCTGACTGACGCCTGTCGTGACTACTTTGTGCCGGTCACCAACCGACCGCTTCGCATTGACCGGTTGGCGATTTATGTTGAACCGGAACCTGGCGCTCCTTTTGTTATTTCCCACTCAGAATCCCTGACCGGACAGATCGCAGCACCGCCGGCTGCTCTGGCAGAACAAGAGACCTTATGATGGATGCAGTCTTCACAAACGCCCGAATTGTTCTGGCCGACGAGTTGATCTCCGGCAGCGTATCTGTCGCAGAGGGAAGGATTGGCGCGATTGACACCGGCGGCAGCCGTCAGGGCATCGACCTTGAGGGCGATTATCTTATCCCCGGGCTTGTGGAACTCCACACCGATCATCTGGAAACCCACTACGCCCCGCGTCCGGGCGTTCGCTGGAATCCGGTTGCCTCGGTTCAGGCGCACGACATGCAGATCGCCGGTTCGGGCATTACGACGGTCTTCGATGCACTCAGGGTCGGGATGGACGAGGACGCCCGGCTGCAATCCAGGGATATGCATAATCTCGCCCAAGCCATTACAAAAGGGGACCGGGACAATCGGCTGAGGGCCGAGCATTACATTCACCTGCGCTGCGAAGTATCAGCACCGGATGTCATCGACGGGTTCTCGATGTTCGATGAAGTGGACAAGGTCCGTGTCGTTTCCCTGATGGATCACACGCCGGGACAGCGTCAATTCACGTCAATGGATGTTTACCGGCAGTACTATCAGGGCAAAACCGGTATGAGCGATGCGGAGTTCGACTCGTTCGTGGACCGGCGTCTGGCGCAAGCCGAAGAACATTCGAGCAAGAACCGCCGCATCATTTCCCAAAGATGTGCGCCGCGTCCGATTGTGCTTGCAAGCCACGACGACGCCACCCAAGCGCATGTCGACGAAGCGATAGAAAACAATGTTACGGTTGCCGAATTTCCGACAACCATCCAAGCTGCCGACGCCTCGCGCAGCGCAGGACTGAAAATCCTGATGGGGGCTCCCAATGTTGTCCGCGGCGGGTCTCATTCGGGCAATGTCTCGGCGCAGGAGCTGGCTGAACGGGGGCTTCTGGATATCCTCTCGTCCGATTATGTGCCGTTCTCCCTCCTCTACGCAGCCTTTATTCTTTCCGAAAGCAGCGATGCGATCTCCCTGCCACAAAGCATGGCAATGGTCACGAAAACACCGGCGGAAGCGGCCGGTCTTTACGATCGGGGAGAAATCGCCGTCGGACGGCGGGCCGATCTGGTTCAGGTCCACTTGAATGACGGCGTTCCCGTCGTTCGCGCCGTCTGGCGCGAGGGCCGCCGGGTCGCATGATGTCTTTTGAAAACAAGATCGGTCCGGGCGTCCTGGCCCTTGTTGTCGGTCCCAGCGGCGCAGGAAAGGACACGCTGATCGACGGTGCGAAAATCGCACTGGCCGGCCGTTCGGATTTTGTCTTCGTCAAACGGCTGATCACCCGAAAGTCCAACCCCGCCGCTGAAGATCACGACAGCATCAGCGAAGCGGACTATGACCGGCTGTCGCAGCCGGACCAGAACACATTGTGCTGGCGCGCACATGGTCTTGGATACGTTTTGCCCATCTCTGCCGCGGACGCAATCAGAGACGGGAAAATGGCCGTTGCAAACGGTTCACGCGCTGCGATTCCGAGGGCACTTGAACGATATGGCCATGTGCTGGCGGTTCATGTGACGGCGCCGATTCCGGTTCTTGCCGATCGGCTGGCGCATCGGGGGCGGGAAACCGCGGCGGAAATCCGTGCACGCCTTGAACGGGCGGACCTCGCCCTGCCTGAGGTTACAAATCTTCTGACAGTTACGAACGACGGGACGACAAAGGCCGGAATCGATGCGCTGGTGACCGGGCTCACTCAATCGTTCCAGGCGCTGACAAATCAGCCCGCAGAAAACGGTTCGTGATTACGGCTTACTTGCTCTTGCGCCCGAAGGAACCCAGAAAGCCCTCCGGCAGTCCAAATCCCTGTTCAAGGGTCTGCAGCACCTGGTCGTCGTTGGAAACGCCTTCGACGATATCCTTGACATCGATATCCTTGCTGCCTTTCGTGACTTTCTGCACAATATCGCCGGGCAGGTCGCCCAGCGCGCCCTCACCGCCCAGAAGCTTGCCAAGATCACCGCTGGCCGACCGGAGTTGCTGATAAGCCGCCTCCGGGTTTTCGAGTATCCCCTGAATGTCCGGATAGATTTCCGGCTTCGTCCACGGGCCTTTCACAAGAACGGGAACTCCCAGCCCGACAAGATCCTCGTCCCCAGCCGATTGCCCCTCCAGACTTGCCATCACTTTGGGATCAAAACGCCAGTCGAGAATCCTGGCGGGAAAGTCCGTTACACCGGCGCCGGTCATCCTGATCAGAGGTCCGATAAGCTTCAGATCGGAGTTTGTCGCCAGTCCCCGGTCGATGGTAAAGCTGGCCGACAGTTCGCTGAAATCCGTCTTCTGGCCGCTGTTTTCGCTCCAGCCGAGCAGCGTCTGAATTGAAAGCGAGCGCACCATGCGGGGAATATTAATTCCTCGGATCGCACCGTCGCTAAACTGAAAACTTGCTGATCCGGCGAGGGTATCGATCAATTCGGCCTCAGACCGGCCGGTCGCGGTGACACCCATCTCCAGGTTGGTTCGGCCTTCGATCCAGCCAAAATCGGCGGCAGCTGACAAGAGTGGTCGCGCTTTGACCTGAGCGATGACAAGTTTTGCCTGAACACTCGGTGTCTGACCGCCCCGCAGATTGACCGAGCCGAAACCGGTGCCCTCGTAAAGAGCAAGATTTTCCAGATTGGCCGCAAGATCGCCATTTGAAACGGTCACGTTCAGACGGCTGTCGCCGAGCGTCAGTTTTTCCCAGAGTATTTCGCGCGCTGTCAGCTTTAACTTTGCATTAAATGCATTCAGCCCGGAAAAGTCGATCGGCTCGTTAGACCATCCGGAACCGGAGGCGCTGGCAGGAGCCGCCGCCGGCGCCGCTTGGGACTGCCCGCCGGCATCCCCTTTCCTTGCGGACAAATAAGGATCGAGGATCAATCGGGTCAGTGCCAGCTCAGCGTCGATCTCCGGCACGGGGCCACCCAAATCGATAACGCCCTGTCCTTTACCGAAACTGGAGTCAACCAGAACACTGGTCTCGGCAAAACTTACTCTTGATCCGTTGACATCAAATCGGCCCGCGATCTCAAACTGCTCCAGCCCGCGTCCCGGTGGAAGCGGACTGCCGACCCAGGCCATCAGACCGCGCAGGGAATTGGTCTCAAGCGAAACGTCCCCGGTGGCCGCGCCGCTCAGCGCGACGGTCCCGCGATAGCCGACCGACCCGCGTGCGCTGGAGATCCGCACCGACGCACGCGTTTGTTCCCCGGCGAACAATCCGGTTGGATTCACGCTGCCTGAAATCTTGAACGGCTCCCTGCGCCAGTTGAGACCCCCGCCGACTTTGATCGGTTCGTTCAAGCCGGTCATCTCTACGTCAACGGACAAGTCTTTGATTTCATCCGCTGAACTGTCACCATTGAAGATGGATGCAAGATCCAGTCCGCTCACGGAGCCATTTCGCAAACTGAGCGTCCCGCTGGGCTTGAGATTAAGACCGATCTCCTCAAGCGTCTTGCCGCTTCCCTTGAGGCTGAAATCGGACGATACCGCTCCGGACACCTGTTCGGTGCGCCCCGCAAGCACAAGGATCTGAGAGGCCGACAGGGTGTTCAAGGTGACATCGGCTGTCACGTCTGTACCGCCGGAAACCGGATTTGCCATGAGGTCCGCCGATAGAGTGCCGCCAAGCGCCCGGGCCTCCGCCACGTTTACCGTCAGTCCGCCATTGCGAACCCGGCTCGTCAGTTTCAGCTGTTCGACTTTGGCATCACCGGCCGACAAGGCATCAACCATCAAAGAAAAATCCGCATCGAATTGCTGGAGAACCGAAAGATCGGTCCAGGCGCCGCTTTCGCCGGCCGGTGTCGTTGTTTCGCCTGCAGACACCGCTTCCTGCGCTTTTTCGGGCGGCGTATCGGCTGTCTCCGCGTCGGTGGCCGCTTCCACTGCCCGCAATGCAGCAAGGTCAATGGCTTCTATATCAAGATTGCCGTTGAAAACCGGTTTGGGTCCGTCCAAGGCAGCGTTGAAGGCACCGGTAAACGATGCCCCGGCGATCCGGCCCTTGATATCATTGGCAATAACCTCGGCCTCATTGGCTTCAACAAAGGCAGCCAGCTCATAGGCCCCGCCCGCCGTTGACCCGTCGGCTTGACCTGTCAGTGCGGCAAGCGACTCTCCTTTTACGGTGAAGGTGGCATCAACATCCACCGGTGCGACGGTAAGATGCCCTTCGGCGGCCAGATCGGTCCTGAACGCATCCACTTGCAGCGTGAAAGGCGACTTCGTCCCCTGCAGGGCAGACAAAGGCCGATCCAGACTGGCATCGACGCCGATCTCCTGTCCCCTCCAGACCAGATTCCCTTCAAGAGCGATATTTTCCGCCAGAGACGGCGATGTCAAAAGGAGGTTCACATCGTTCAGGTAGTAAGTCGCGCCGTTGCGTTTGTCGCCATACCGCACCGAACCGTCGAGTATGCTGACAGCATTCAGCCGGACGCGTTCCAAGGCAGAGAATTTGTTGCCACCGCTTTCGGATGCCGCTGCGCTTTCCGTCTTATCCTGCGGCTGTTCAGCATTGCCCGCCGACGTCAGTTTTCCGCCTTTAAGTGCGCGACGCGGCGCCCAGCTTGTGCTGCCATCGGCATCAATTTCCAGGAAAAACTCAGGCTCCAGCAGCGTGACAGCCGATATTTCAATCGTGCCGGTCAGCAGACCTGACCAACTAAGCGCAATATCCATTTCCGCAAGCGAAACGAACTCGATGCCGTCCGCGCCGGCTTCACCGGACAAGCCGACATCCTGAGCGTTCATGGAAACAATCGGTAACACAGCGAAATCGATCGGGCCGTCGATCCTGAGGTGCCAGCCGGTTTCCGCTTTGAACCGGGAAACGATCTGATTCTTCAGGTCTTCCTTGGGCAGGAAAAACGGAACCAATAACCCGATTGCCACCACGACAACGATCAGGGTGCTCAGCGCAGTGAGCAATCGCTTCATATCAGGCCTCCCGGAGTCTTTGTTGCGCTTATCAAGCGCGCGAAATACTCCAAGTCTTTGTTTTGTCGCGTACCCCTGTCGAAAAAGTGTTTCAACTTTTCCAGGATACGCTCTGAGGGCAATTCCATCCGAACAGACCAGACGTCAGGCTTTAGTCGACGCGCAACTGCCGCCGAAAAGGCAGGTCCATTTTATCCTTTGAAGGCCAATTACCACAAGACGCCGGGGAAACGCCACAGTCGGAGCGTCAATATGACGCCCCAAACGCTCTGACTACACGGTCAAATGCCGCCGTACCACGGCCTCGTCCATATCCGCACGAGCACCGGAAAGAATGACTTCACCCCGGTCCATGACCGCAAAACTGTCGGCCAGATCGCGGGCGAATTCAAAATATTGCTCGACCAGCAGGATCGCCATTGTTCCCTGATCCCGGAGCCATTCGATCGCCCGGCCGATATCTTTGATGATTGAGGGCTGAATGCCTTCGGTGGGCTCGTCCAGCACCAGAAGCCGGGGACGGGTCACCAGTGCACGCGCAATGGCCAGCTGTTGCTGCTGTCCGCCGGACAGGTCGCCGCCCCGTCGCCCCAGCATATCCTTAAGGACCGGAAACAGATCGAAAATGCTGTCCGGGATTGACCGGTCTTTGCGCGGCACCGGCGCGAATCCGGTTTCAAGGTTCTCCCGAACCGACAGCAGCGAGAAAATCTCGCGTCCCTGCGGCACATAGGCGATCCCGGCCCGGGCCCGTGCGTCGGGCGACAATCTGCCGATGTCCCGCCCGTTCCACCGCACTGTACCGGCGGAAACGGGCTGTTGGCCGACAATTGCACGCAGTGTCGATGTCTTGCCAACCCCGTTCCGTCCCATGAGACACGTTACCTTGCCGAGCTCCGCCGACAGGGTAACGCCCTTAAGGGCCTGCGAGGCACCATAGTGAAGATCGATATTTTCAACATTCAGCATCGCAATTACCGGCCCAGATAGACTTCAACCACACGCGGATCGGCGGACACATGATCAAGCGATCCCTCAGCAAGAACCGATCCCTCATGAAGAACGGTGACCCGGACACCAAGGTCCCGGACAAATGTCATGTCGTGCTCGACAACGACGACCGAGTGATCCTTCGCAATATCTTTCAAGAGCGCGGCAGTCTCGGCCGTCTCCGCGTCCGTCATGCCGGCCGCCGGTTCATCGACAAGCAGAAGCTTGGGGTCCTGCGCCAAAAGCATGCCGATCTCGAGCCACTGCTTTTGGCCATGGGACAGATTGGCGGCAAGCTCATCCCGGCGGTCGCTCAGGCGGATCAGCGCAAGGAGATCCTCGATCCGGTTGCTCTCCTCATCTGAGAGCGCGTGGAAAAGGGTCGCAAACGGTCCGCGCGGGCCTTTGAGCGCCAGTTCCAGGTTGTCCCACACGGTGTGGCTTTCAAAGACAGTCGGTTTCTGAAATTTCCGTCCAACCCCCAAGCCGGCGATATCGACTTCATCGCGCAGCGTCAGGTCGACGGAACCGTTGAAGAAAACCTCGCCGTCATCCGGTTTGGTTTTGCCGGTGATGACGTCCATCATTGTGGTTTTTCCCGCGCCATTGGGACCGATGATCGCCCGCATTTCCCCCGGTTCAATGAACAGCGACAAGTTGTTGAGCGCCTTAAATCCGTCGAACGAGACCGACACGCCGTCAAGATAAAGAATAGTGTTTGCCTTGGCCATGTCCGGTTCACTCCGCGGGCTGCGGCGCGGGCTGAGACCGGCCCTTGCCGCGATCCGGTTTCTGATCCGGTCGATTGGCAGCGGCCGCCGGACTGTGGGGCGGTTTGTCTGGTGGTTTGCCGATACCACCTTCCGCGCGTGCGGAAATCCTGCGCTGCTTCATTGCGGTCCAGCCCTGCGCGATGGTGCCGACAATTCCCTTGGGCAAGAACAGCGTCACACCGATAAAGATGCCGCCAAGCGCAAACAGCCAGAGATCGGGCAGGCTTCCCGTGAACCACGTCTTGGCAAAATTGACGATAATCGCGCCGATAATCGGCCCGATCAGCGTTCCCCGGCCACCGACCACGACCCAGATAACCAGTTCAATGGAATTGGCCGGTGCAAATTCACCCGGATTGATGATGCCGACCTGGGGAACGTAAAGCGCACCGGCAAGGCCGGCCATCATCGCCGACAGAACCCAGACAAACAGTTTATAGTGCTCAACCCGGTAACCGATGAAGCGGGTCCGGCTTTCCGCATCGCGGACGGCCACCAGAACCTTGCCCAGTTTTGAGCGCGTGACAGCGCGGCAGATGACAAAACAGAGAGCCAATGCAATTGCCGAGGCAAAAAACAGGCCGGCCCGCGTCGTATCGGCCTGTATGTCGAACCCCAGAATGTCCTTGAAATCCGTCAGGCCGTTGTTGCCGCCAAACCCCATATCATTGCGGAAGAAAGCAAGCAGCAGGGCATAGGTCATCGCCTGCGTGATGATCGAAAGGTAGACACCGGTTACCCGCGAGCGAAAAGCAAACCAGCCGAAAACAAAAGCAAGAATGCCCGGCCCAAGAAACACCATCAGTGCCGCGAAGGGAAACATATCGAAGCCGTACCAGTACCAGGGCAATTCCTTCCAGTTCAGGAACACCATGAAGTCGGGCAGGATCGGATCGCCGTAAACGCCGCGGGGACCGATCTGACGCATCAGGTACATGCCCATCGCGTAACCGCCCAGCGCAAAGAAAGCGCCGTGACCAAGCGAAAGAATGCCGCAATAGCCCCAGACCAGATCGACCGAAAGCGCAAGCAAAGCGTAGGTCAGATATTTTCCGAACAGCTGCACCGCATAATTGGGCACATGCAACGGATGGCTTGACGGTAGCAGCAGATTGAGAGCCGGAACCAGAACCGCAACACCGATAAGGATTGCCAGAAACAGTGTTGCGTTTCGGTCAAGGGCGCGGAAGAGGAATGATGTCATCATGCTTCCACCGCCCGTCCCTTGAGCGCAAACAATCCGCGCGGGCGTTTCTGGATAAAGAGGATAATGAAAACCAGAACAAGGATCTTGCCGAGAACCGCGCCCGCATAGGGCTCCAGGAACTTGTTGACCACACCAAGCGTCATTGCGCCGACCAGCGTCCCCCACAGATTGCCGACACCGCCAAAGACGACAACCATGAAACTGTCGATAATGTAACTCTGCCCGAGGTTCGGGCTGACATTGTCAATCTGCGACAACGCAACCCCGGCGATACCGGCGATGCCTGAGCCAAGTCCAAATGTCAGTGCGTCCACCCAGGGCGTTCTGATGCCCATGCTGGCGGCCATTTTCCGGTTCTGGGTCACCGCACGCATATAGAGCCCGAACGGCGTTTTCTTCATCACCAGGATCAGAAGCGCAAAAACCAGAAGCGCAAAGACAATGATCCAGAGCCGGTTGTTGGTGATTGTCATATGACCCAATTCGAATGCGCCGGACATCCAACTCGGATTCCCCACTTCCCTGTTGGTCGGTCCGAAAATCGTTCGGACAGCCTGCTGAAGGATTAAGGACAATCCCCAGGTGGCCAGCAGGGTCTCAAGCGGCCGCCCGTAAAGAAACCGAATGATGCCGCGCTCAATGCCGACGCCGATGCTGCCGGCGACCAAAAAGGCCATCGGAAGAGCAATGGCCAGAGAATAATCGAACAGGCCCGGAGCGCTGTTCCTTATGAACTCCTGCACCACGAACGTTGTGTACGCGCCGATCATCACCATTTCACCATGGGCCATGTTGATCACGCCCATAACGCCGAAGGTGATCGCAAGTCCGATGGCGGCCAGAAGCAGCACAGACCCAAGCGACAGCCCGTACCAGACATTCTGCCCCGCATTCCAGAGCGCCAGCGATCTGTCGATCGACGCGACTGCCTTTTGTGCCTCCTCCCTGACTGCTCCTTCGGCATTTGCGGCTGCTGACAGCAAAAGCGCGCGCGCTTCATGGTCGCCTCGCGCCGCCAATATTGTGACCGCATCCTGTTTCTGATCGTCCGGCAGATCCGACTTCAGAACCGCTGCCGCACGGGCCTCGAGCATAAGGTTTCTGACATCGTCTTCCGTTTCAGCCTCAATGGCCGCATCCAGCGCATCAATCGATGCGGGATCCGCCTGTTTGAAAACCGATTCCACCGCGCTTTTTCGGACGGCCGGATCAGGGCTTTGCAGGGTCAGCCCTCCAAGAGCCGCACGAATCACGCGGCGGAGCCTGTTGTTGACACGGATCTTTTTGAGCTGACGCTTTGGAAGTTCTTCGACAAAATCACCGGACAGGGGATCGTACAGCTTAAGGTTGTTCCCCGCCTTTTCGACACGGAAAACCTGGTTATCGGATTTTCGAAAGTAAAGGTCCCCCTTGCCAAGCGTGGTCAGGACGGAGGCAACTGCCGGGTCACCGGTCGCGGTCAGTTTTTCAATGGTTGACTCGGTGTTCTTGAAACCTTTTGCCGATAGCTGATTGACCAGCGAGGGAATATCGTCAGCCGCTTGAACCGCACCGATAGCGAGGCAGCTCATCAGAAAAACCGCAAGCAAGGTGCGGAGCGATGCCGGCATGTCAGGGTTCCCGTAAGTCACAATCAGCGGCAACGGCCGGATTGAAAATGCACATCTGCCTCATGAAGCGGCGGCCGGCGCGAGGAGGTCGCGCCGACCGCCAGTTCGAACACGACCGGTCAGGAGCCTTTGCCACCGCACTTGCCGGATGCGACATTGAAGTTGCCGCAGGACATCGGCGCGCGCCAGTCTGAGATAAGATCTTTTGAATCAGGAAGGTAGTCGGACCAGGCATCGCCCACGACAAGACCGGATGTTTCATAAACGATCTCGAACTGCCCGTCTTCCTGGATCTCTCCGATCAGGACCGGTTTCGTGATGTGGTGGTTCGGCATCATCGCGGACAATCCGCCGGACAGGTTCGGGACGGAAACGCCGACGATTGCGTCGATCACGGCATCCGGATCGGTCGTCCCTGCTTTTTCGACAGCCTTAACCCACATGTTGAAGCCGATATAGTGGGCTTCCATCGGGTCGTTGGTCACACGATCCTCGTCCCCGATAAAGGCGTGCCACGCATCGATGAATTCGGCATTGACATCGGTGTCGACTGACTGGAAGTAGTTCCAGGCTGCGAGGTGACCGACCAGCGGGGCTGTGTCCAGACCGGCCAACTCTTCCTCTCCGACCGAGAAGGCCACAACGGGAATGTCTTCAGCCTTGATGCCCGCATTGCCAAGCTCTTTATAGAAGGGGACGTTCGCATCGCCGTTGATCGTGGAGACCACGGCGGTTTTCTTGCCCGCCGATCCAAACGTCTTGATATCGGAAACGATCGTCTGCCAGTCGGAATGGCCGAACGGCGTGTAATTGATCATGATATCATCGTCGGCAACGCCCTTGGACTTGAGATAAGCCTCAAGAATCTTGTTGGTCGTGCGTGGGTAAACATAGTCGGTCCCGGCCAATACCCAACGCTCGACCCCTTCTTCCTCCATCAGGTAGTCGACAGCGGGAATTGCCTGCTGGTTCGGCGCAGCACCCGTATAGAAGACATTGCGCTGGGACTCTTCACCCTCATACTGAACAGGGTAGAAAAGCAGGCCGTTCAGCTCTTCAAAGACCGGCAGGACCGACTTGCGGGACACGGACGTCCAGTTGCCGAAAACGGCCGCGACTTCGTGGACTTCAAGCAGCTCCCGCGCTTTTTCGGCAAAGAGGGGCCAGTCGGACGCCGGGTCGACGACAACGGCTTCAAGCTGTTTGCCAAGTACGCCACCCTTTTTGTTCTGCTCTTCAATAAGCATCAGCATCACGTCTTTCAGGGTGGTCTCAGAGATCGCCATCGTGCCGGACAGCGAATGCAAAATGCCGACTTTGATGGTGTCTTCCGCAAAGACCGACCCCATCATCGACGATGTCATCAGGCCTGTGGCGAGCGCCACGCCAAGCGCCTTTTTGCCAAGATTGGAAACAGCTTTCATGATCGTTCATTCCTCTCTGTGAAGTGCGGTTTTTCGGGGCTTTTGGGAGTTCATCGGACACAGTGTTTCCGACAATGCTGCAGCGCGACATACGTCAATTGACGTAGGTGCGGGGGCAAACTGCGCAGACACTCCGAACGCGATCGCATACAAAGATCGGCTGCCGATTAAAAAAACGGCACGAACAATGCATCATATTCTGTAAATATCTGAGACTGCTTACTGAAAACAGCTGGCTTGTGACCCGATGTCAGACCTGTTCTGCTTACAAAAGTTGCAAGTGATGAAAAAATAGTCAGGGCAGATGAGCGCCAGACAACGGATTCTTCCGGTTCGCAGAAAATACAATCAATGGGTCGTCAATCAGACCCTGGAAGACTATGCGTTGCGTTTCACGGCAAAGAGCGCGCGCCGGTTTTCGTCCATGCGGATTTCGCAAACCGCAATCGGTGCCATCTCGTTTCTGGCGCTGGAGGCGATCGGCGGCGCCATCACACTGTCTTACGGAACGACCAACACCATCGCCGCGGTTCTGGTTTCCGGACTTATCATCATCCTGATCGGCGCACCCATCGCCCGCTATGCAGCCCAGTATGGTGTCGATATCGACCTGCTGACGCGCGGTGCCGGTTTCGGCTATATCGGCTCCACCGTGACGTCGCTGATCTATGCGAGCTTCACCTTTATTCTGTTTGCGATCGAGGCATCGATCATGTCAGCGGCGCTTGAACTGGCTTTCGGGCTGCCGCTTTGGATCGGCTATATCGTCTCTTCCGTGGCGGTGATCCCGCTCGTCACCCACGGGATCACGCTGATCAGCCGGTTTCAGCTTCTGACTCAGCCATTCTGGATCGTTCTCAATATCCTTCCGTTCATTTTTATTGCGATGGGCGACTGGTCGGCTTTTGCGGATTGGCTCGCCTTTGGCGGACTTTCGGCGGAAAACACATCCGAGCGTACCTTTGCCCCGTTTGAACTGGTCGGCTTCGGCGCAGCGGCAGCTGTCATTCTGGCTCTTGTGGCCCAGATCGGCGAACAGGTCGACTTTCTCCGGTTTTTGCCGGTCCGAAAGAAAGGCGGACGCCGCCGCTGGCTGGCAGTCTTCCTTGCGGGTCCCGGATGGGTCGTTCTTGGCGCGCCCAAGATGCTTGCAGGGTCATTCCTGGCTGTGCTGGTCCTGAATGCAGGTATCAGCGCAGACCACGCCACTGAACCGGCCTATATGTACACGGTGGCATTCGGATACGTTTTTCCCAACGACGTTGCAGTCGCGCTGTTGATGGCCGCGTTTGTCGTTGTCTCGCAGCTTAAAATCAATGTGATGAACGCCTATGCGGGATCACTGGCCTGGTCCAATTTTTTTTCGCGGCTCACGCACAGCCACCCCGGCCGGGTGGTGTGGCTCGTCTTCAACGTGTCGATTGCCCTGCTCCTTATGGAGCTGGGCATTTATCAGATGCTCGAGGAGACACTGGGCGTGTTTTCGATCATCGCCATGGCCTGGCTCTCCGCGATTTCCGCGGATCTGTTCATAAACAAGCGGCTGGGGTTCAGCCCGCCGGGCATAGAATTCAAACGCGCCCATCTCTATGACATCAATCCCGTCGGACCGGGCGCCATGGGCCTGGCTGCGCTGGTGGCGCTTTCAGCGCATTTCGGCCTGTTTGGCGACACGGCCGCCGCGCTGTCGACATTCGTTGCCCTGTTTGTTGCCTTTCTTGCCGCACCGGCCATTGCATGGGCGACGAACGGTCGTTTTTATCTGGCCCGCAAAAGCCGCGCCAACTGGCAGTCAAAATCGGAAATTGCCTGCTCCATCTGCGAGCACGCGTACGAGCCGGAAGACATGGCCTACTGCCCCGCCTACCAGGCTCCGATCTGTTCGCTCTGTTGCTCGCTGGATGCCCGGTGTCATGATCTGTGCAAACCCAAGGCGCGTCTGGGCAGTCAGGTCGGCGTGGTCGCGCGTGCGGTTGTCCCGGCGGACATCCTGACATTCCTGAAATCACGGCTGGGCCAATATGCACTGACGGCCCTCGCCTCGACACTGGCGATTGGCGCCAGTCTGCTTGTGATCTATTTTCAGGCACGTGCCCACTGGCCGCAGCAGGACGCAATCATCGCTCAGACTCTGACCGGCGTTTTCGTCGTCTTTGCGGCCGCCGCCGGAACACTGGCCTGGTTCTTTGTGCTTGCCAATGACAGCCGCCGCATCGCCGAGGAAGAGAGCGCGCGACAGACCAACCTGTTGCTGCGGGAAATAGCAGCGCATGAGAAAACCGATGCCGCCCTGCAGAAAGCCAAGGAAAATGCAGAGGCCGCCAATCTTGCAAAGAGCCGCTATGTGATCGGTCTCAGCCATGAGCTGCGTACGCCGCTCAACGCGGTTCTTGGCTATGCGCAAATTCTTGAACGCGACCAGGGCATGAAGCCGGACAGGAAGAACGGGATCCGGGTGATCAAACGAAGCGCCGAACACCTGTCGGGACTGATCGACGGACTGCTCGACATCTCGCGGATCGAGGCGGGACGGCTCCAGGTCTATTCCAATGAAGTCAATATTGCCGATTTTCTGGATCAGATTGTCGATATGTTCCAGTTGCAGGCTGAGGCCAAGGGCCTGCAATTCGTTCATCACCGATCAACCAATCTGCCGCGCTATGTCCGGACCGATGAAAAGCGCCTGCGCCAGATTCTGGTCAACCTTCTCTCCAACGCCATCAAATTCACAACCAGCGGCCGGATCACATTCAACGTCGACTACCGGATGCAGATCGCCACGTTCGAGATTATTGACACCGGACCCGGCATTTCAAAGGAGCACCAGGCGCTCATTTTCGATCCGTTCCGGCGCGGAGAGGAAGAAAGGACGATGCGGACGCCCGGCCTTGGACTTGGCCTGACAATCACCAAACTGCTGACCGAAACGCTCGGGGGCGAGATTGCCGTCGCAAGCAGTCACGATCCCGGTGAAAACACGGGCTCCTGCTTCACAGTGCGGCTGATGCTGGGCGCAGTCACAGACCCGAAACCTGCCGCACTTGTCGATCACACGATCCGTACATATGAGGGCGCACGAAAAACCATCCTCGTGACTGACGACGATCGGGATCATCGGGACATGATGTTCGAAATCCTGACACCGCTTGGTTTTGACGTCGTCAGCGCCGCCGACGGCGAAAGCTGCCTGAAACTGCTTGAGGAGATGGAGCCGGATCTTTTCCTGATCGACATTTCGATGCCGGGAATGAGCGGCTGGGATCTCGCAGAGATCATTCGGCAGCGCGGCCATGCCGCTCCCATTCTCATGGTTTCGGCAAATATCGGCGATGTAGCCTCCCGCAAAAACCAACCGGACCTGCACAACGATGCCCTTTCAAAGCCGTTCGATATGCGGCAATTGCTGGACAGGATTCAGACGCTCATGGGCCTGACCTGGGTGACTGAATCCGTTTCGGAAAAAGGTGAAGACGAACCGTTCACTGCCCCGGCCCTCTCTGAAAACGATCTCGCCGAGCTACAGACTCTTGCTGAAATCGGCTATGTCAAAGGCATCGAAGCCAAGTTATCGGCGCTGGAGGCTGAGCACGGAAAGTCGGCGTTTATCAGCGATCTGCGCGACTGCGTGAGCCGCTTCGATCTGGAAACATTCAAAGCGCGTCTGAACAATACCGCAAGGGAGCCCGCCGAATGAGGAGCAGTCCATGAACGCCGCCTCGCCTCAGCGCGATATTGTGCTTGTGGTTGATGACTCGCCGGAGTCGCTCAGCTTTCTGACGCAGGCGCTTGAGGAAGCCGGCGTCACTGTGCTGGTTGCCACCAGCGGAGAAGGGGCATTGAATATTGCCGGACGGATAACGCCGGATATTGTGCTTCTGGATGCGGTGATGCCGAAAATGGATGGGTTTGAGACCTGCCGCCGCCTTAAGGCCCAGGCAGCTCTGCAACATGTGCCGGTTATCTTCATGACGGGCCTCACCGAGACCGAGCATGTGGTCAACGCGCTTGACAGCGGCGGCGTCGATTATCTGACCAAACCGATTGACATCGATGAGCTGCAAGCGCGTATCAAAGTGCATCTTGCCAATGCACGCACCGTCCAGAGCGCCCAGGTGGCGCTCGACGCCACCGGGCGCCATCTGATTGCGGTTTCAAAAAGTGGCGCGGTGCAATGGTCGACGCCCCAGGCGCAAAAGATCCTGCATGGGCCGGATGACGTGCTGGATTTGACCGCTTCAGAGCTTGCCCTCTGGCTCGGACGGATGAGCGGCGAAAGTTCGGAACGCAACGCAACCTTTTCACTCAGTCTCAAAGCCGCCGAGCCGCTGCAGATTACATATATGGGAATGACAGGACCGGACGAATATCTGTTTCGCCTCGCGCGGGACATACAATCCGGACAGGATGAGGTCCTGAGAGATCATTTCGGCATCACGGCCCGCGAGGCGGAAGTCCTTCTCTGGATTGCCAAGGGGAAGTCAAACCGGGATATCGGTGAAATTCTCGGACTCAGCCCCCGCACGGTAAACAAGCATCTGGAACAGATTTACACAAAGCTGGGCGTCGAAAACCGCGCGTCGGCAGCCGTCAAGGCAGCTCAGGTTATTTTTGAAATGTGACCGGCTCCGACGTTCGGGCAATGTGATTGTCCCAGGCAACGCCGGGAAACTTTGCCAGATCCTTCGGCATCAAACGGCCCGGATCCGAATGCACAAGCCTGCCGAGCCCGCTGCTCATGACAAAACTCTCGTCCGACACTGCCAAGCCGCACCCGTCGGAAAGGACGTGTTCGTTAATGAGGGCGCCGGATGCAGCGTCCCAGAAAAGCACCAGATCGCCGCGCGGACCCGAGGTGGCAACGACACCGGTCCTGTTATTCACCGCCACAGATCCAATGTAATTCCGCATCCGCACGGACAGGGATCTCGGCATCGGCAACAAACCCAAGCCGTCACCCGGTTTCATATGGCCGACCAGCGGCGGCGCTTCTCCAAGATCGCCCTCGTGCTGACATCCGAACCAGACAGTTCCGTCCTTATCGATGTCAAGATGCCTGATGGATAACTGATGAAGCTCGTCGGGCAGGCTGAACCGCTCGATCAGATCACCGGTTTCGCGATCGATCAAGGCAAGATTGGGCTGCATTGTGCTGATATTGAGTTTTTCACGCCCGGTGTCGGGGTGCGTTTTGATGCCACCGTTGGCGACGATCAGCGTTCTGCCGTCGACGGACACCACAAGCTCATGCGGTCCGACACCGTAGGTCGGGATTTCGCCGATCCGTTCATAGCCCGATGACGCGTCGTAGATGCCAAGCAAACCGGTCGAAGCTTCATAGTCCTGCTCGGTTGCATAAAGCAGCCCGCCGTCCGGCGCATAGACCCCATGGCCGTAATAATGACGCCCCTCAGGAGATGTCAACACAAGAGGCTCTGCCTTTCCCGAGGCATCCAGCACCATGGCAAATCGGTCCGGGCGGCGCGCAAAGGTGATGAAATGGCCCTTGCGTTCGCATATCGCCACCGCATGCCCGCGACTTGGCAGAGGTGCCGATAAGACAACGCGACCGGACTCATCGAAAATGCTGACAGCAAATGTTTGGTCGGGCTGCCGGTGCGCAGACGCAAACAGAACGTCGCCACGGCTTAAAGCTTCTGCCTTAGGCGGAGCAAGGCCGGTCAGAAAACCGGCCCCGAGCCCGGCAACAAAAGATCGACGATCAATCTCCATCAAGCGCATTAAATCCTGCCGTCAGCGACAGGGCATCGAAAATGTGTCCCGCCACAAGATCATTCAGCCCATCGAGCACAATGCCCAGATAAACGAATTTAGCATGAATGCCAGGATCTTTCAGGCGCAGATATCCATCCGGGGACAGACTCCCGATCGCGCGTTTTGCATTCCGGAATTCGAAATTCACCGACCCGTCGATCCAGGCGGTCTCTTCCCCGAGAAAATCCGCCAGGTTCAAAGCGCGATAATAGTCGTGAAGACCGTCTGACCGGGCTGTCAGAACCGGAAGGGCATTGCCGGAACGCCAGAACAGAGCCCGTTTTGGTTTTGCCCTGCCCGGTTCGGACCCGATAACGTCATCGACCATTCGGCGGCGAACCGTTTGGGTGCCTGTCGCAAGCGCCGCGAGAATCTCCGCCGCGGCTTCCTTTTCGTTCCGATAGGCCGCGTTCTGTTCCGAAGGCGCTTTCAGCAGGGCGGCGAATCCGTCCGGACCGTTCCAGTCGTCCGAAAGCGCCCGGCTGATGTCCTGAATATTACTGCTGATCGCCTGCGCATATCCGCAGAGAAAGTCCGTCTGTTCGTCCGGACCCGCCAGAAGCTGTTCACTTGGCGAACCGAACAGCAGAAATTCCAGGGCCAACAGGCCTTGAACAGCAACGCTTTTGTTCTGAAGGCTTGCAACTGAGATGACCGTCTTATCGCCGTCCGCAAGGATCTTCTGGACCTGACGCAGGCCGATTCCCTTCCGGTCAGGCCAATAAGCGAGACGCTCAAAGCGGTTCTCATCCAACAAGGGACCGAAAGTCAGGAATGAAATCCGCGCATAGCTCTCAGCCAGAGGTTTGAATTGCAGCCTCAGCCGGTCAAACGCCTCAGCCGTGCGGGTCTGGCAAAACCGGGCGGTGTCCGAATTCAACCGAACCGCCTCTTGCCGGAAATCCTCCAGCGACGGCAGGATATAACCATCAACGGCAGACTCAACAATGCGCTGAGCACCCGCCTCATCCAGCGCCGATGCAGGAATCGGGACGGAACAAGAGTAGAAGCCTGCTAAGACAACAATCAGATTTTTGAGCAGTCGACGCATCGGTTTGTCACAATGACTGGAGGAAACGGATCAGCGCATCTCTATCGTCTTTCGGCAGTTCGGCAAATCGGTCCCGGGCAGTTTGCGCTTCACCGCCGTGCCACAAAATTGCTTCTGTCAGCGTTCGGGCCCGACCGTCATGCAGGTAGGTTTCCCGGCCGCTGACCTGCTTCGTCAGGCCAATCCCCCATAGAGGAGGTGTGCGCCATTCCCGACCGTTGGCGTCGCCCACAGGCTGATTGTCCGCAAGACCCTCGCCCATATCGTGCAGAAGCAAATCCGTATAGGGCCAAATGAGCTGGAAGGCATGCTCGGGCTGTTCGGCGTCTCGCCGGGTCACATATTTCGGCACATGGCAGCTTGCACATCCGCTCTGGTGAAACAGCGCCTTCCCGCGCAAGACTTCCGGCTCCTCAACGTCACGCCGGGCCGGCGGAGCAAGATTGCGGGAATAGAAACTGACCAGCGCCAGAACAGGGTCCGGCACTTCGGTTTCTCCCAGTCGCAACTGTTCGCCGTGAGGCATCGCCAGGCACGTTTCCTGGGCTTTCGTGCAATCGCCGCCATGGTGCGGCAGCAGCGTTGTGGACAACCCCATGTCGCCGGAAAAAGCACCGGCACTCTGTTCGTCGACTGTCGGCATGCTTGCCTTCCAGCCAAAGCGGCCCAGGGCCAATGATCCATCCGAAAGCCGCCGCACAAAGGACGGTTTCCCCGAAATGCCATCGCCATCCCGATCGTCCGGATCGGCATTTGACAGAATATCGCCCTCGTGAATTGCCTCAAGCAGGCCAAGTCCGATCATCGGCTGTGCAATCCTGGGCGACAACGTAATACCGGGGTCCGTCGGTCCGTAAGCGAGATTCTTCAGCCGGTAGCCCGGTTTTTGCAAAATCACCTCTTCACCGTCAAAAAGCGTCACCGGAACGTCTTCGTAGGTGATTTCAAATTGGCCCTCGCCTGGAAGCCCCGCAACGGAGACGTCCTGAAGCTGGCCGCCATAAGTCGGGTCCGGAAGAGACAGGACGGTCTTGTCCGCAAGCGCCCTGTGCTGTTCCTCCGTCCTGGGCGGCACGGCCAGGCGGATCAGCATCGATATCGCATTGTCGGAGGCATCGATTGGCGGATGCCCGCGTCCATCCTTCAGATGGCAGCGCTGGCAGGCGCGCGCATTGTAAAGCGGGCCCAAACCGTCCGACGCCTGCGTTGACGCGGGCGAGGATACCCAGACTTTCTTGAAAAGCCCGTTTCCAACGGCGAAAGTCTGTTTGCCTTCAAAATCGAGGCTCTCAAGCGGCCAGGAGAACGCATTGTTATTCCCGGTCTTCCGGTTCGTTCCGGCACCGGCGGCCATTGCTTCAAACGGTTCGGCTTTGAAAAAATCGGTCGGAGGCGCCAATACCCGGGCGACACGGGTCTTGTCTTCTTCGCTCAAATCATCCCGATGGGACAGACTGCCTCCGGCAGAAGCGGCGATCGTGCCGGCCATACCCGCGAGCAGGCACATTACGGAAACAGCCACTGATCCTGTGCGACTTATCCGCTGCCGGGAGGAATGCCGATGATTTATGGACATAAGACGATCTACAGGCCTTCAATCAGAGCATGGCCCGGATTATCACTTCCGGGCCATGTGTATTTTTGGTTCTGTTATCGGTAAACGGACGGAACCCGCACAACAAACGTCTTTCTATTGAAAGACCGCATTGGGATTATCGAGACTGTCCGATCCTTCAAGCTCAACGCCGGTGATGTCCAGCAATGCCATGACGCGTTCGATCGATCTGGTCTGATCGACCAAAGCGTCAATCGCAGCCTGAACCACAGCGTTGCCTTCTTCGTTGCCTTCTCCGATCATCTGATCGTAGGCCTCAACCGTTTCAGCCCGCTCCTTCATCGCCGCCATCGCGGCAATCGTTGCGTCGAGCTTGGCCCGCATTTCCTTATCGAGGCCGGCGTCTTTTTCTTTCACCAGATCAGAGAGGCTTGCACCCTCGACCGCTGATCCGTCTGGGCGCTTATACGTCCCGAGATAGACATTTTGGATACCCACAACGTCATAGTAGTGCGAATTATGGGTATTGTCGGAAAAACAGTCATGCTCTTCTTCGGGATCGTGCAACAGAAGGCCGAGCTTCATCCGCTCGCCGGCCAGCTCCCCGTAAGAGAGCGATCCCATCCCGGTCAGGATCGTCGCGATACCGCCACTCGCGCCCTTGCCCGCAAGATCAGTCCGGGCGTCACCGCCGGCCGACCAGGCCATGACCATCGTTTCAAGATCCGAAATAAGCAGGCTGGACACGGCCTTGAGATATTCCGCGCGCCGCTCGCAGGAACCGCCGGTACAGTTCGCAGGATCAAAGTCGGTCGCCGGTCGCGCGCCGGCGCCCGGACCCGTGCCGTTCAGATCCTGGCCCCAAAGCAGAAATTCGATCGCGTGATAGCCCGTTGCGACATTCGCCTCCACCTCACCGGCTTCATGCAGCTTGTCGGTCAGAAGTTCGGCATTAATCGTCGACGCATCGATGGCACTGCCACCCAGCGTCAGGTTCGGGTTCGCGATCACATTGGCCACATAGAGCTCGTTTTCATCCGATTCCGTGCCGTAGGCTGCATCCACATAGTCGATCAGGCCTTCATCGAGCGGCCAGGCATTCACCTTACCTTCCCAATCGTCAACCAGTGCGTTGCCGAAGCGATAAACTTCCGTCTGCTGATAGGGCACGCGCGCAGCCAGCCAGGCTTCTTTGGCCGCCGACAGGCTATCTTCGCTGGGATTGGCGATCAGTGCATCGATTGCTTTGTCGAGCGTCTTGGCCGTTTCCAGAGAATCCGTATACCCGGCCAGTGCGATATCCCCGTAATTGGTCAGGATGGAATCGGGGGTTGTGTCCGCATGTGAAACAGCGGGCAACAGCGCAAGAACCGAGGCCGCCGCAAGTAAGTTCCGTATGGGTTTCAAGTGAAGTCTCCTTTTGAATGGAACACAATAATTTTCTGCAAGAGCAGTCGCGGGATCTGCGTGCCCTCATGTCATGTGAATGAGGCAGGGCCGCCATGGCTGCATCGGCGAACTCAAAGAGGAGCACGCTCTGTGGGAAACGCATTGCGTCAACCTCAAATAGACAGATTTGAAAGACTTAATATCCGGAAGCTTGTCTCTAAAGACTTCGCCAAATAGATTTGGCCTCTTTGAAGCGCATTACAGAATTGATTGTCAATAAATTTTTATATTTTAGAATAATTATACTTCTGAAATAAGAACAATTCTAAATTAGATTTATTTTAAACTGCATGAATAAATCAAGATCTCTTGTCGAAAAGAAGGAAATTTTCCGACCCCCAGAGCGCATCCTTTGAAGGTTGAATCACCGTTACGACAAGGATACGCGCGAGAGTAAGGGGTTGGGCATTTCACGCAATGCAAGGATGGAGAGAATTGCCCTGAAAGAAAATTAAATGCCATGAGCGCGGATGACACTGTGCAAAAGGGACAAATCGGTTGACTGTCCAAGATTTCCTGCCAAATCTACTTGGCAGATATTCTGATCAGGAAAGACATTGATCGCATGCTGAAGGCCATCAAAAAAATATTGAAGGAAATTACCGTCGGCGAAAGTGATGACCTCACTTTTGCACCGGATGATGAGCGCCTCGCGACCGCCGCCCTTATGTTTCATCTGGTCGCCATTGACGGCGAGGTCGATGATGCCGAGCAAACAGCCATGCGTGATGTTCTGCGCAAATCCTATGATATTGACCCCGAAGAGCTGGAGGCCCTGATCGGCGAAGCCAAGAAACGCGACGAGGAGGCGATTGACCTTTACGGCTTTACCAGCCTGTTAAAACGCAAGCTCGACATAGACGGCCGCCTCGGCGTCGTCGAAATGCTGTGGGAAATGGTCTATGCCGACGGTGTCGTTCATGAATTCGAAGACAATACGGTGTGGCGGGTTGCGGAGCTTCTCGGAGTTTCCAAGCGTGAGCGCATTGAAATCCGGCATCGGGTCGCGCGGAAAATCAGTCCACAGGACACGGCCGAATAACACACTGTGCAAAGGCGGGCTCGACCGGAGGAACATTGCGGGTTAAATTTAAGCCATGACAATGCCCTTCATGATATATCGCGGAAGTAACCGTCCCAGAATTCTTATTGTTCTTCATCAGGAAACAAGCACCCCCGGCCGCGTTGGCCTGGAATTGCATAATCGGGGTTTCGAATTGGATATCCGGCGGCCGCGTTTCGGCGATCCGCTCCCGGAGACCATGGAAAACCACGCCGGCGCCGTTGTCTTTGGCGGCCCGATGAGCGCCAACGACAATGACGCCTTTGTTCATCGGGAAATCGACTGGTTCGACGTTCCCTTCCGGGAACAGGCCCCCTGCCTGGGCATCTGTCTCGGCGCACAGATGATGGTCCGGAACCTGGGCGGTCAGGTCACGTCACATCAGGACGGTCATGCTGAAATCGGCTTTTATCCAATTGAACCGACTCCCGCCGGCAAGGCGCTGATCGACTGGCCCGACAAAGTCTATCAGTGGCATCGTGAAGGGTTTTCCATTCCCGCCGGTGCAGAGCTGCTGGCCAGGGGGCAGGCTTATCCCAATCAGGCGTTTCGCTACGGACCGAATGCGTTCGGCATCCAGTTTCACCCCGAATTGACCCTGGCCATGATGTATCGTTGGACGACCAAAGGTGCCCCGCGCATGAAATTGCCCGGAGCCCAGCACCGCCGCGATCATTTTGCCGGACGGGCGGTCTTTGATCCACCGCTTAAAAAATGGCTGAACGATTTCCTGGATCGCTGGATCGGAACAGCGGACAAGTCCTGCGATTTTTCGATGAAGCAGGCGGCCGAATAGCTCCGGCTGCCCGTACCGACTGTTATTCCGCCAGAACCACAAGCAGATCTTTGGCGTCGATCTGTGCGCCCGGAGTGACCAGCACTTCGGAGATTTTGCCGTCCTTATCCGCATGTAGCGCCGTTTCCATTTTCATCGCTTCAATCGACACCAGAACGTCGCCTGCCTTGATCTCCTGCCCGGCCTGCACCGCGACTGTGGAAATCACGCCGGGCATGGGTGCACCGACATGGGCGGCATTGTCGGCATCGGCTTTCCTGCGCACCGCTCCTTCCGACGCGCCATGTGCCCGATCCGGCACTTTGATGTTGCGCGGCTGTCCGTTGAGCTCGAAAAAGACTTTCACCTGCCCTTTTTCGTCTGTCTCGCCAATCGCCTGACAGTGCACCACCAGCGTCTTGCCGGGTTCCAGATCAATCATCGCCTCTTCACCGGCCGGCAGACCGTAAAAGTAGATTGGCGTGGGAAGCACCGATGTCGGCCCGTAGTGATTTTCCGCCCGGGCAAAATCGGAGAACACCTTCGGATACATCAGATAGGACGCCAGCTCCCGCTCCGATATCTCCCGCTCGGCCGCTTTTTCAGCATCCTTGCGCCGCGCTTCCAGATCTTCATCTTCAAGCAGCGAGCCGGGCCGCACAACAATCGGTTTGCGATCTTTCAAAATTTTGCTTTGAATTTTCTTGGGCCAGCCGCCGGGAGGTTGCCCCAGATCACCATACATCAGTTGCACGACGCTCTCCGGAAACGCGACATCCTTGTCCGGATCCTCCACGTCGGCGACCGACAGCCCCTGCGAAACCATCATCAATGCCATATCGCCGACAACTTTCGACGACGGCGTGACCTTGACGATATCCCCGAACATCCTGTTCACATCCGCATAGGCCTGCGCAACGTCATGCCACCGGGTTTCCAGGCCAAGGGACCGCGCCTGTTCTTTCAGGTTCGTAAACTGTCCACCGGGCATTTCATGGAGATAGACCTCCGATGCTCCGGCCCGCAGATCACTTTCGAAGGCGCGATACTGTGTGCGAACGGCTTCCCAGTAAAAAGAAATTTCACGAATGGCTTTGGGGTCAAGGCCGGGATCGCGGTCCGATCCCCTGAGCGCCTCGACAATCGAGCCAAGACAGGGTTGGGAGGTCAAGCCCGAAAGGGCATCCATGGCCGCATCGACGGCGTCAACCCCGGCATCGATGGCGGCCAGGACCGTCGCAGCGGCGACACCGGACGTGTCATGGGTATGGAAGTGAATCGGCAGGCCGATTTCTTCCTTCAGTGTTTTGATAAGGATGCGGGCCGCTGCGGGTTTCAGCAGGCCTGCCATATCTTTCAAACCAAGAATATGGGCTCCGGCATCCTTCAGTTCCCTGGCAACGCCGACATAGTATTTGAGGTCGTACTTGGCCCGATCCAACAGATCGCCGGTATAGCAGATCGCACCTTCACAGAGTTTATCCGCTTCGCGTACCGCGTCCATGGAGACGCGCATGTTCTCAACCCAGTTCAGGCAGTCAAAGACGCGGAAAAGATCAAGGCCGTTTTCCGCGGCCTGTTTGACGAAATGGCGCACCACATTGTCCGGATAGTTCGCATATCCAACCGCATTTGAGCCGCGCAGAAGCATCTGCGTCAGGATATTGGGCGCTTTTTCCTTCACCAGGTGCAAACGCTCCCACGGATCCTCCGTGAGGAACCGCATGGACACGTCGAACGTGGCGCCGCCCCAGCATTCCAGCGACAGCAATTCCGGCAGGGCCCGCGAATAGGCATCCGCGATGGACACAATATCGTGCGTCCGCATGCGGGTGGCCAAAAGAGACTGATGCCCGTCGCGCATGGTCGTGTCGGTGACAAGGACCTGGGATTGCTTCAGCATCCAGTCGGCAAAGCCTTCGGGCCCCAGTTCTTCAAGGCGCTGGCGCGAACCCGGCTGAATCTGTTTGTCAAAGCGGGGTGCAACCGGGGGCGCGGCGTCGGCCGGCGGCAGCGGACGTCCCTTCGCTTCGGGATGGCCGTTAACCGTGACATCGGCGATGTATGTCAGCAGTTTGGTTGCGCGGTCTCCCCGCTTGACCTGGTCGAACAGTTCCGGCGTCTCATCGATGAAGCGGGTTGTGTAGGTATTGTCGCGAAATTTCGGATGATCGATAACGTTTTCGAGAAACACCAGGTTGGTGGCCACACCGCGAATTCTGAATTCGCGCAGGGCCCGGTCCATACGGGCGCACGCTTCCTCAGGCGTCGGGGCCCAGGCAGTTACTTTTTCAAGCAGCGGATCATAGTAGCGGGTGATCACCGCGCCGGAATAGGCCGTTCCACCATCGAGACGGATCCCGAAGCCGGTGGCACCGCGATAGGCGGTGATACGGCCGTAGTCGGGAATGAAGTTCTGTTCCGGGTCCTCGGTCGTGATCCGGCATTGAAGCGCATGGCCGTTCAGCCGGATCTGATGCTGCGGCGGCACGCCGGTCTTTTCGTCGCCGATCGCCGCGCCCTCTGCAATCCTGATTTGAGCCCGGACAATGTCGATCCCCGTCACTTCTTCCGTGACCGTGTGCTCCACTTGAATACGCGGATTGACCTCGATGAAATAGACCTGCCCGGTATCCATATCCATCAGGAATTCAACCGTGCCGGCCCCTCTGTAATTGACCGACCGGCCTATACGCAGTCCGTATTCGCAAAGCTCAGCCCGCTTCTGATCATCAAGATACGGCGCAGGCGCCCGCTCAACGACTTTCTGATGACGGCGCTGAACCGAGCAGTCCCGCTCAAACAGATGAACCAGGTTGCCGTGACTGTCGCCCAGAATCTGCACTTCGACATGGCGCGCCCGTTCGACCAGTTTTTCAAGATATATCTCGTCCTTGCCGAACGCAGCCATCGCCTCACGTTTCGCAGCCAGAACATCGCGCACCAGTTCTTCTTCGTTGCGGATCACACGCATGCCGCGGCCGCCGCCGCCCCATGACGCCTTCAGCATCACGGGGTAACCGATGTCCTGTGCCAGCTTTTTGATGAGCTCAATATCGTCCGGCAGCGGATCTGTCGCCGGCATGACCGGAACACCGGCTTCGATTGCCAGATTACGCGCTGCGACCTTGTTTCCAAGCCGGCGCATCGTGTCGGGCTTGGGGCCTATGAATGTAATACCGGCGGCCTCGCATGCCTCGACAAACTCCGGGCTCTCGGACAAAAGTCCATAACCGGGATGGATCGCATCGACATCCGCCTCACGGGCCACACGCAAAATCTCATCGATCGACAGATATGCTTCAATCGGCCCCATACCCCTGCCGACCTGATAGGCTTCATCGGCCTTGAAGCGATGAAGGGCGAGCTTATCCTGCTCGGCAAAAACAGCGACCGTTTTGACACCCATCTCATTGGCGGCGCGAAAAACGCGAATAGCAATTTCCGAACGGTTCGCAACGAGAATTTTTTTGATCGGCAAGATTTTTCTCCCCATTCAAGCCGGTGACCCGCAATCGGCACATGGCGGGCAAGAGCTGTCAAACACGTATCTGAGAGCATCAGCGTCGACCCGCTACCAAGAGACGAAGCTGTGCCGGGTTCCGGACTCTGGGGCCCAGAATTCAACGCCTTCTAGCGCGCGGGCGGAGATTTTCCTAGTCCCAACGCCGGTCATCTCGGCCAATAGTCTGATTCTATTTCACGGAAAACGCTTTTTGCAAACGCGGCACACGGGCAAGCCGGTTCAATTTGGCACACAAGTATGAACAGACGTTTTTCATCGAACGCGGTCTTCGTTTTGCCGACCTCTTATCTTGTGCCCAGACGAGGGGTTCACCACAGAATACCGGAGGATCAAAACAGGAACAGGCAATTGTCTGTGATTCGTCCATCCTGTGTTCCGGCTTTCGGCTTCCGTTACCGGACCGGCAATAAATTTCGTTCAACGCCATAAATCTATTTTTACACTTGCTTTTTTTGGTGCGATGAGTCCTCGCCCGACCTGCCGGTTGGTTAAGATTCTGAAACGACTCATGATTTTGTATCCACACCGTGACTCCTGTCGATATGTCGTAGAGAACGAATCCTGAATCTCCAAGAGTCAGCGATTCGATCTATATTTGTTCCAGAGTCGTTCTTCTCCAGCAATTCTCGTGATCACGGGGTTTGCGTGAAATGCCCATGCCCTTGTTCGGGTGCACATCCCTACTCGTGGCGGTGATTCAACCTGCACCGGATGCGCTCCGGCCAAGAAAAATACGGCTCTTGCACTATTTTGCCGTGAATGGACGCCAAAATGAAAAAGGCATTCGCAGGACTGCCCAGGTATGCTAGAGCGTGTTCTGTTTAGCTTGGATCATTTGCCCGACCGTCAGCCATACACGAAACGCGCAAAGAAAGACTTCAGACAAACACCTTTTCATGACCGCTCATCTGAAACTCCCTCTTCCTCCCGCTGCACGGAGCCGCACGGTTACGGCTGTTCTGGGACCGACCAATACAGGCAAAACCCATCTTGCGATTGAACGCATGCTTGGGCACGAAACCGGGATGATCGGCCTCCCGCTGCGCCTTCTTGCCCGCGAGGTGTACGGACGGGTTGCCGACAAGGCCGGCCAGGATTCCGTCGCCCTGGTGACCGGGGAAGAAAAGATCATTCCGCCGGAGCCCCGTTATTGGGTATCGACGGTTGAGGCCATGCCGCTTGAGATCTCCACGGACTTTGTCGCCGTGGATGAAGTGCAACTGGCTGCGGACCTTGAGCGGGGGCATATTTTTACTCATCGCATTCTCAATGTCCGCGGAACACAGGAAACTCTGCTTCTGGGCGCTGCGACGGTTCGAAAACTGCTGGAAAGACTTCTGCCAGGTCTGAATGTGGTAACCCGCCCGCGTATGTCGGTTCTCGCCTATTCCGGCTCGAAGAAGATCACCCGGCTGCCGCCGCGGTCTGCCGCTGTCGCGTTCTCTTCCAATGAAGTCTACGCGATCGCCGAACTTGTCAGGCGGCAAAGAGGCGGCGCCGCCGTTGTGCTGGGATCGCTGAGCCCGCGCACTCGCAATGCCCAGGTTGAGCTGTTCCAGTCCGGGGATGTCGATATCCTGGTTGCCACAGACGCCATTGGCATGGGGCTCAACCTTGATGTCGATCATGTCGCCTTTGCGGGCAACAGGAAATTTGACGGCTATCAGTAC
The DNA here is from genome assembly GCA_965275915.1 of Stappiaceae bacterium. Lineage (GTDB taxonomy): Bacteria > Pseudomonadota > Alphaproteobacteria > Rhizobiales > Stappiaceae > JBDWFY01. The sequence continues at coordinate 2,059,279 of CBDHYI010000007.1, read as the reverse complement.
CGCCAGCTCTCGCCGGCCGAACTTGGACAAATTGCCGGACGTGCCGGACGGCACATGCACGACGGAACATTCGGAGTGACCGGTCGTGTCGATCCGTTTGATGACGAGTTGGTTGAAACCCTCGAAACCCACCATTTCCAGCCTGTGAAAGTCATCCAGTGGCGCAATGCCCACCTTGATTATTCAGACCTCCAGGCACTCAGAAATTCCCTGGACGCCGTTCCGACGGAAAAAGGCCTGACCCGGGCTCCGGGTGCCCAAGACGTCGTTTCCCTGGAGATGGCCGCAAAAGATCCCGACATCCGCGATCTTGCCGACAAAGAAGAAACGGTCAGGTTGCTCTGGAATGTGTGTCAAATTCCGGATTACCGAAAAATCGCGCCGGCGAACCACGCCGAACTCGTGAACACGATTTTCACCCATCTGGTCACCTCCGGAACCGTTCCTGAGGATTGGTTCAGCAAGCAGATTTCATTTGCCGATCGAATCGACGGCGATATTGACACCCTGGCCAACAGGATCGCCCATGTCAGAACCTGGACATTCGTTGCAAATCGCGGTGACTGGTTGAGTGATCGACGCTATTGGCAAGAACAGACACGCGCTATAGAAGACCGCTTGTCTGACGCGCTGCACGAACGATTGACACAGCGGTTCGTGGATCGGCGGACCAGCGTATTGATGAGACGTTTGAGAGAGAATGCAATGATGGAAGCGGAAATCACGCCAACCGGTGACGTGCTTGTCGAAGGACAGCATATCGGCCATTTGCATGGTTTCCGGTTCGCGCCCGATGCATCTGCGGAAGGCCAGGACGAAAAAGCGGTTCGCGGTGCGGCGATGAAAGCCCTTTCGAGCGAGTTGGAAGCGCGGGCGGAAAAGATCTCAAAGGCCCCTAACGAAGATTTTGTCCTCTCTTCGGACGGCAGTATCCGCTGGCTCGGAGAATCCGTTGCCAAACTGACGGATGGCGAAACACCGCTGACACCGGGTTTTCATCTGATTGCCGATGAGCAACTCAACGGCCCGGCAAAGGAAAAAGTGCGTCACCGGATAGACCTCTGGATCAAAAGCCATATTGAAACGCTGCTTAAGCCCTTGTTCGACCTGCAGAACGACACGGAGTTCGAAGGACTGTCCCGGGGCATGGCGTTCCGGCTTGTCGAAAAACTGGGCATTGTCGAACGTCAGGAAGTTGCCGAGGATGTCCGCCAGCTCGATCAGACAATGCGTGGAACCTTGAGAAAATGCGGCGTTCGGTTTGGCGCACACCATATTTACGTTCCGGCGCTGCTCAAACCTGCCCCCAGCCAACTGATTGCGATGCTGTGGGCGCTGAAACACGGTGATTTCTCCATGCCCGGCCTCGCCGAGCTGCCGCAGCTGTCCGCGTCCGGCAGGACATCCATACCGGTGGACAGCAACATCAAACCGGAGCTTTACAGAATAGTCGGCTTCCGGATCTGCGGCGACCGGGCGGTCCGCGTGGATATTCTGGAGCGTCTCGCCGACCTGATCCGTCCGCTGATTTCCTGGCGCAAAGCGGAAGGAGTAACCGAAGCACCCGAGGGCGCGATTCCCGAGGGCGGCGGATTTACCGTTACAGTCGCCATGACATCCCTGCTGGGCTGTTCGGGCGAAGCGTTTGCATCGATCCTGCAGTCCTTGGGATACAGGCTGGAACGCCGGGAGTTACCGCCTGAAGCCGTGGCCGACGGGCAAACCGCAACGGCGGAGAAAACTGAACCGGCGGCCATCGCTGCACCGCCGGAAGGTAAAGAGGATAACGCCTCCGCTCCACCGGCCACCACCGAAGAAAAACCGGCCGAGATGGAAATCTCTCCTGAGCCGGCGGACACAGCCCCTGCTGAAACTCCGCCGGGCGCCGATGCCAGTTCCGATACGGCAGAACCGGTCGTATCTGACGAAACAGATACGGATGCGGCGAAGACCGCCGAGACAGCCGTCAAAGAAACGGCAGGCAGCGACCCTGAAATCTCAGCAAAGTCGGACGCTGAAGAGGATGGGCCGAAATTCCTTGAAATCTGGCGACCGGCCCGCTCCGGACGTCGCGACGGTCATCGGAACAATTCAAAAAGAGACGGACAGAACAGGCAGAATGCCAAGTCACGCAACCGATCCCGCCATCAGGACGGGACCGGAGGCGGTCACAAGGGGCCGCGCAAAGACGGTGGCGGTCAAGGCAAGCGGCAGGGCGCAAACAGGGCGCATGGCAAACCTCAGGGCAGGCCGCGCAGTAAACCGGCAAAGATCGATCCTGATTCACCTTTTGCCGCATTGGCTGCGCTGAAAGAAGATCTGGAGAAGACTCCGGACAAGAAATAGATCGGATATGCCCTTGGATACCGGACGCCGGCGACTTGACAAATGGCTGTGGTACGCACGGGTGACCAAATCGCGAACACTCGCGCAGAAACTGGTGAACGGCGGCCATGTCCGCGTTAACAGGGACAAGATCACCAACGCCAGCTATCAGATTAAGATCGACGACGTCCTGACCATCGCGCTTGAGCGCCGCATTCTGATTTTGCGTGTCCTTGATCCGGGAACGCGGCGCGGTCCGGCAACCGAAGCGCGAACGCTTTATGAAGACCTCAGCCCTCCGCCACTGCCTCGGGCCGAAAAGCCGCCCGAAACCGCAAAACGCGCACCGGGAAGCGGCCGCCCAACCAAGAAAGAAAGGCGCCAAACCGATCAATTCAGGCAGGGTGAGCCCGATTGACCCATCGTCCTTATTGCCCCTTGCCTTGGGGCGACAAAACGGGTAGGCAACCGTCCGGCGCACCGACGCGCCGCCTTTCATCCGGTTGGTCTGGCGGGAACAATCCGGGTTCTTGGAGAAACCGCTGAGATGACATACATTGTCACCGACAACTGTATAAAGTGCAAATATACCGACTGTGTCGAAGTCTGCCCCGTCGACTGCTTTTACGAAGGGGAGAACATGCTCGTCATTCATCCTGACGAGTGCATCGATTGCGGTGTTTGCGAACCGGAATGCCCCGCCGAAGCCATTTTGCCCGATACCGAACCCGGTCTTGAAAAATGGTTGCAGATTAATACCGAATACGCCGACAAATGGCCCAATATTACGGCCAAGAAAGAACAACCGCCGGATGCAGAAAAATTCGACGGTGTATCCGGCAAGTATGAAAAGTATTTCACCGAAAATCCCGGCACCGGTGATTAACCATACAATAAAAAATTATGAAATTTTAACGTTCCGGTAAGGGCAGACGTCCCTTCCGGGGCCATTGTTGTGCCGTATTTTACCCGTAAACTCTTTTAATTCCTGATTTTTTGTGATATATGTTGGAAATCGTCGAATGACGCGCCAGATATGTCCTCCCAACGAGGTTGCTCTATGCACACAGTTCCTGATCGGGAAGTGTACCTTTTCGTCGTCCGTAAGCGACATAATCCAGCTGGTGTGTGGAATTCAATCGACTGATCAATTCACAGCGCAAATTAGTCCCTGCAGGCTGTCTCAGCCCGGGGTATTTTTTGCGCCATAACAATGGAGCGTGAGCGTTCCTGAGAACGATCACGCAAAAACCGTTTCATGTCCGTGAAGCGGCAACTGCGCAGGAGTTTAGGAAGCGTATGGCCACAAATGTCAAAAAGACCGCGCAGCGTCAGGGTTTCAAAACCGGCGAATATATCGTTTATCCCTCTCATGGGGTCGGCCAGATTACAGCCATCGAAGAGCAGGAAGTTGCCGGCCACAAGCTTGAACTGCTTGTCGTATACTTCGAGCAGGACAAGATGAAACTGCGCGTGCCGATCGCCAAGATCTCGTCCGTTGGCATGCGCAAACTGTCTGATGCATCGCTGATCAAGAAGGCACTGGAGACGGTGCGGGGCCGCGCGCGCGTGAAACGCACGATGTGGAGCCGCCGTGCGCAGGAATATGAGGCGAAAATAAATTCCGGTGATCTGATTGCAATTGCGGAAGTCGTACGTGACCTTTACCGGTCCGACACGCAGCCCGAACAGTCATATTCCGAGCGTCAGCTTTATGAAGCTGCACTTGATCGTATGTCCAGAGAACTGGCTGCGGTCAATAAGGTGTCCGAAACGGAAGCTGTGCGCCAGATTGAGCAGAACCTTGCCAAATCTCCGCGCCGTGCCGGTAAATCCGGCGAAGAGAACGAAACACAGGAAGCTGCAGCCTGATATGGAGCCGCTTTTGTGAGTTCGATCGATATGGTGTCGATCTGACGCCAAGCACGGAAAACCGGCTGTTTTGCAGTCGGTTTTTTTTGTGCTATAAAACATGACTATTTCAATCACGTTTTATTGAATTGAATCATTCTAATTTCCGGGCAGGCTGATCTGGTGGTATCAGCCGCGCGTACACATATCAGATATAGGCAAGAAGACGTTTGCCGCGGCCGGCGATGAGTGGGACCAACGGAAACGTCACAGCAGAGAAGCAGAAGGGAAGGCGTGTCATGGAACGACCGATCAGCACGCGACGCCAATTCGTCAAAAAGGCAATGGCAGCACCTTATTTAACGCGCGAGGAAGAGCATGAACTCGCTAAACGCTGGCGTCACGAAGAGGATGAATCCGCTTTGGATCGCCTCTGTTCCGCGCATATGCGCCTCGTGATCGCAATTGCCGCGAAATTCAGATATTTCGGCTTGTCCATGAGCGATCTGATTCAAGAAGGTCACGTCGGCCTTCTGCAGGCGGCGGCCCGGTTTGAGCCGGAGCGGGATGTCCGGTTCTCGACATACGCGACCTGGTGGATCCGCGCCTCGATTCAGGATCATATTTTACGGAACTGGTCGATTGTGCGCGGGGGGACATCCTCGACGCAAAAATCTCTGTTTTTCAACCTTCGCCGCCTTCGCGCCAAGTTGGCCCAGGATGGAGAATCACGCCTTCAGGGCGAGATGCACGAAGACATTGCCGCAACGCTGGGAGTTTCTACAGCAGACGTCGCGATGATGGATTCGCGCCTTTCCGCACCCGATACCTCTTTGAATGCGCCAATATCCGACGGCGAGGGCACAAGTTCGGACAGGCAGGACTTCCTGACCTGCGACCGCCCGCTGCAGGATGAGGTTGTCGAAGTGGCCATCGACACGGAACGGCGCCAATCCTGGCTGGCCAATGCCCTGACGGTTCTCAATGACAGGGAACTGAGCATCGTGAAGGAAAGACGACTAACCGAAGAAGGTGCGACCCTGGAATCCCTAGGCCGCAAACTGGGTATCTCGAAAGAGCGTGTCAGACAGATCGAAAACCGGGCGCTTGAAAAGTTGCGTGACGCGCTGGTGAAAGATCATCCGAACGCCATGTCTGTTGTCCGGTAGAGCAATACCATTCCGATTATTCGACAACGACTTTAAGCAGCGTGCCTGACGGGATGCGATCCGTTGTCTTTATGCCGTTCAAAATGGCGAACAGCTCTAATCGGCGCGAGGCTTCGATCCCCGTCATTTTGCGCGCAAGCACAGCCGGTGTATCTCCCGCGCCGGCCTTTACGAGCCTGATCCTCAAGGGATTAAGCCGCGCCTGCTCCGTTGGCGTCAGCTGACGAAAACTTTTGACCGTCTCTTCAAACGCCTCGGTAAATCCGGCGCTCGGTTCTCGGGTCGCGGCAATGAACCGAAAGCCCGACTTCCCGACGCGGATGATCGCTATGCGGAACGACCAACCATCGGCAATCGCCGAGGCGGTAACGGCGGGCAGACCGTTGACGGTAATTTTTCGCAGCGAATCTTTGACCAGCCCATTGATCCACCCGCTGGAAACATAGTCTTCGAGCGACTGATCGCGGCCAAGGTCCGCACCATCGAAGCGTAACGCGGCGCCGTCAGCATTGCTGGCCATGACCGCTTCGGGAGAATTCTCCAGCACATATCCGCGCGGAACGGTAAAGCCGATCCCCAAAGCCTTGTGGAGGAACGACCGCCCCCTCACAAAGCCTTCAAGCGGATCGTCACCATAAAGCATACCGCTCAAATTCTTGAGATAAGCGTTCCGATCACGCTCCCCGATGCCCGGCGCGCCCTGCTGGCGTGCCGCCTGCCGGGCCAGCACAACACGTTCAGGTGTCGAGGGATGGGTCGCCAGAAAGTCTTCCGGCCCACCGGTCTGGCCGCCGGCTGTTATGAAAGCCGCATATCGGCCCATCGAATCAAGAAAACGCGCCGACGCGTAGGGATCGTAGCCGGCCTTGGCCAGTGTCCTGACACCGATCGCATCGGCATCAAGCTCCTGCTGCTGGGAAAACCGGGCAAGTGAAATCTGGCTTGACTTCACCGCGTTCTTGGCTGCTGAGGGGTCTTCCACAACGCTCGTCACGACGCGGTTGACCAGCGCTGTGGCCTCCGCCCGCTGTTGCCGCGCGATGGCATGCCGCGCAGTCACATGCCCCATTTCATGCGCCAGTACCGCGGCGACTTCCGAAGAGTCGTTTGCAAGGGCCAGGAGCCCGCGCGTGATATAGAGATAGCCGCCGGGCAGCGCAAAGGCATTCACTGTCGGTGAATTCAGAATGGTGATCCGGTAGGACTGGGACGGATCGTCCGACGCAGCAACCAGCCTTCCGACGACACGGGCAATCGCCTTTTCAGCTTTGGCATCCTTGTAGACACCACCATAGGATGCCACCACACGCGGATGTTCCCGTGCCCCGATCGCATCCTCGCGGGACAGTTCGGACGGCGTGGGGATCGAACCGACCGAGATCTCACCATCGGGGACCAACTGACAACCGGCCAAAAGCAGCAAAGCCGAAAACGCACCTGCGCCGCGCAAACCGCGCCGCAGGGCAGACAGAACTGCTTGCCGCATATTCACCAATTCTTTTCTCGTCTCTTTACAATCTGCAATTGAGCGGGATGACGTATGTCGACCTGCCCGCCATCGTAGTCTCGCACGATACCGCGAACCTCAACGACATTGCCCGGGACCATATCAGCATCTGTCTCAATCGGCCCAATCACGTTTTTTGACCGACGGTTAATCCTTACAGTGAAGTCGGTTTTCCAGTTCCTGCCGAAATTGAGATAGCGCCACCGCTCGGTTTCGCCCACCGAAACGATTCGACCGATAAAGACCGCATATTGATTGTGGACATAACCACCAGTTTTGGTCCCTTCAACGGCAATTCTGCGGAATTCATCCGACCGCCATAAGCCCCGTTTCTGCCGCCGCGCGCGCCATTCGCTTTTAAACAACGGTTCAAGGCATGTCTTTTTCGCAAATTCCGGCCGCACACGCGCCAGGCCGCGTTCAATCAAATCGCTTTGCAACCAGGGCCCCGCGCTATTGGCTGTTACATGCGCTGAAACGCGTCGCCAGCGATCCGGTCTGTCGCTGACTTCATGGACTGTGATGGATTTTCCAAGAAGGGTTTTGGACAGATGCTGCCGCGCCGCCTTCCGATCGCCGGGGAAATCTATATCTGCCAGTCGCACCAACTTTCCCTGTCTCAGCTTCAAGTCCAGAAAGTCGGTGATCGCGACTACGTCCGCTTCCTGACCGTTATCCATGTGACACACTTGCGGCAGTTTCGCGGCAAAAGCCTGGCCGGAAAGCGCAAAGCAGAAACTTAAAAACAGTTTCGACAAATATGCCGCACTTTTGCCGCAGCAAAAACGAAACCCTCTCAATACCATGGGCCTTATTAGTCCATATCGGCTAATTCGCGCAATAAGTTGATGCTGTCTGAACAATTTTTAATGTTTGCAGCCCCACCGGCGTCAAGACAGGTATCACAGCGATCGGACAGGGGATGCACTGACCGCCCAAACATGATAAACACCGCGTCGCAACGGCCCCGTAGCTCAGCAGGATAGAGCATCAGATTCCTAATCTGGCATTTGACGTTATTGCTCAACGACTTTCGCTCAAAGGATGAGAATCGCCTACTGTTTATTATCAGTAGCTTAGGGTACGGCGTTCAAAGGGAATCAGCGACGAATTTCAGTCGTGACAACTACCTCACGATAACAGCATTGTTGGAAAGGATTGAGGGGTTAGAACCTTATTTGCGGATGCGGCCTCCCAGGTCCAGGGAGTTCGCACCAATATTCCCACCCGTCGGGCCAACGGCGAGCAACACCCCATCGGATCATCTTTTCACCAATGTCAATTCCGTTTATCCGGATTGTAGCCAGATGACGCTTCCCTGAGCGGTCTTTGCCAAAATACTCTATTGTCCAATGATTGTTGTTGAGCGTGTGAATGAGTGTGAGTGTCGCTTGACGACCAATGCCTCTTTCGTATGCCTGCTGCTTCTTATTGTCGGTGCAGAACGCCGTTTGCGTCTCCGGCGTATCAAAGTCCTTCAGACGGATGTATCGCCCTCTGAGCCATATTGTATCGCCATCAACGACACATGTGGTGGTGGAGGTTCTTTTCTTTCCACGCGGGCAGATATCAAATTTGATCGCGACGGGTTTTGGCTCTGGAATGGGTGCCGGCTTGGAGAGTGGCAGGCCAACAAGAATCGCGAATAAGAGTTTCATAGCTGTTCAATACAGCATTGTTATCCTCGTACCAGCACAGGTAATGCCGCCATCAACACTATCCCCACAGCAACAAGGAATTTGAGCGTCTGCTCTTCATAGAGCGCAAATATACTCCAAGCACACAATATTATGAAAAGTGCGACTCCTAATCGCAGGGAAATCCCCAATGCGAATTCTTTGATCAGCCTACCGAAGCTCTTAGCCATTAGTATCACCACCTAAAGGTGAATTCCTACAGTACTATTACTCTAAATAGTTTTAATTTCTGTGTGACAAATTGCGTCTAATTTAGAAAAAAAGCCCGCCATATGGGTATCTACAGCGGGCAAGTCGCTGGGACTGACCTTTAGGATTTTACCGATTAATGACAGTGGTAAGGCTGTGATCCGGCATGGCAGCATTTACCGGGTGGACTGTCTTTCCGACATCCTCCCCCGTGAGCGGACGCATATTGCACGCCCAGCGCTCCTACAAACAATGCCAAGCAAACAACAGAAATAGCTCTCCTCATAAGAATCCCCCATCTCAAGTTTGTGTTGCAGTTGACAAACGAACACAACCGGTGGATTTGGTAAAGTGAACTGGTTCACTTTCATGCCGATGCCAGTCAGCACAATAGAGCCCGCTACAGGGGCATGCCGGGTTGCGTTCGGCCCCACGCAACAATCTGCAGGGAACCACCTAGCAAGGGGCGCTGAAGGCCTTTTACCAGTTGGTGAGCTATCGTGTAAGACGGGAAGTGGGATCAAGCAAAGCGAGCGGCGAACAGTTGATTGAGCCGATAAATGAATAGCGGTCAGTTTCGGGGAGCGCTTCTGTGCTTTGCTGGAATAGTCGCAGTAGGGATTCTTGATAACATAATCCCCAGACCAGACGGGTTGTTGGTTGGGATGATCGTTTATGTCTTTTGTGGGTACTATGCCACGTTGCTGTGGTTTAGAGGCTATTAGCGCTTTTGGCACGCCGTCCGTCGATCGCTGCACCAGTACCATCCGCAGCGATCGACGGACGGCGCAGTCGTTCTACTAGTCCGAAACCGCCCACTCCTTCTCTGGCAGATATCTATCAATCTGAGCGTCGTTCCAAAGGAGTTTTTCGCTGGCAAGATTCAATGCAACCCACAGGATTTCCAGCTCATTGTGTTCTCCGAACACCCAAATATGATCTTGTGGTACCTTGGGCTGGTTCGTTAGCAGGCTTTCAAAAGGCATCGCATCGATAAATACAAACCCCTTGTTAAGCACGAAGATCCCATCCAAAAACCAGTTTGGGAAGAATGGCCGTTTACCCGGCTCAGTTTCTCTGAGTTTGTCAAGATTGTAATTATCTTCCGCAGAAATTTCCTGCATCCATTCTACGACTGTCTTTATCTCCTTCGCTGTAGAGTCATAGGCAAACAAGTACGAGAAAGGTCGAGGCGTTTTGATCATGCCAGTCGGGTTGAAATTCTGCGGCGGAGCGTAGGGATAAGTTTTAATGCGCTTGCTTGCCTTAGCCGCTTGTCGGACATCATCTTTCGTGAGTTTCGACTTGACTTCAACGAATGATGAAACGGTTTCGACAAAGAACATGTCCACACCACCAGCTCCCGACAGCTTTGGGTAGCGATTGTTATACAGGACCACGTCAATCTGATTTCGATCCTCACCATCATCCATTTCGCGGTGAATGATCTCGCCCGATCCGACCGAGCAGAATTGAGAAGTGTTGTTGTCCAGCAATTCCTTGACAAATGCTTCCCGTATATTTCCTTTGTTTGTGTTGTGGCGAAATGAGTTGGCTATTTCTCCCTCGCGAGACAAACGCTGTCGAACGATCTCGAAATGATCACTGAAAATTTTACCCATCGCGAATTGGCTCTCCGAAACTGCGTCTAAAAATCACTGACAGTAATTCACCTCACAACAGAACTTTCAACATTACTCTTTGGGCTCAAAGCCGCTACCTCCTTAGCCCACCATACATCAAAAAAAAAGGCCCGCCCCAGCATCAGCCAGGGCGGGCAAGTTAGGGAGGAAACAACAGATGAGACCATCTGCATTCTCCCTCGGCACCATTGCCAAGGAAGCTCTTCAATTCAGTTGTGCCGAGAGGCTTCAATCGCCGCGGTGACAGCCTTTGAAAGTTGCTCTGGAAAGACATCGATCTTGGCATTTAACTTATCGATCGCCCGGACCAACCGGTCCTCGACTTTGCCGAGATGTTCCGTGCTCGCGTATTTCTCGGCCACAGCGAGCTGATGCTTTGTCAGCTTGTCATCCAGCGACTTGATCCGGGACTCAATCCGCCACCAGAACCCGCTCACAAAGGTCGCAACCGCGATAAACAGGAGTACTATTTCAGAAGTTAAATTCATTCAGGTCAGCCCTTTGGACAGCGAGTTCGGTAAGCTTCTTTCATGGTCAGGAACCAGTTCTGATGTTCTGGATGCATGGCCAACCATTCTTCTTCTGTGCGGATCTTGAAGTTGAAGTTGGTTTCCTTCAGTGCCTTCTCGACCGCCTGGCAGAAGTCAGACGCACTTGGATCCAGCTTGGGAGGATTGCACCCGGCCAACATCAGTAGGCCCGTGATGAGGAGAACGCGGATCATTCAAGCGCCCTCCTCTTCTTTTCTTCTTCGGTCATGTTGCGAACACGGTTTGCAGCGTCATCCACCGCATCAAGTGTCTTGCGCTGTTCCGCCTCGCCGGCCGATTTCTGTTTGAGCGCACCAAGCTCTTCATGTGCCTTGGCGGACCGCCGATCCCGCACAATGTCCACAATCAGACCGCGAGTCCATTTGCCGACAAAGGCGAGAAAGGCAGACCAAAATGCCGACCACATGATCAGGCCGCCTGAAGAACGCCGGGTTGGCCGATATCGCCATCACCATCAAGATCAACGCCTATACGGGCTTCGATCATGTTGGTAAGTCGTTCTTCCGTGATTTCGAACTTCTCAAGAGCGCCCGGGACGGCATCGAGCACATATTTCCCTGCTATCGCCACAATCTGATTTTTGACATCAATTTCAGCTTTGTCTTCGAGCAGTTGTTCAACCTTGCTAGCGCCGTATTGAATACCTTTGTCGATGGCGTCATTCAGGTATTTCCGGGTGCTGTCATCCAGCTCAATGCCGGTCTTTGTCCTGAGGAAGTCAGCCAGCATCTTCAGCGCCCAAGACGCAGCGCCGCCAATCAACATCACGATAAAAGAAAGCGCCCATTCAAGGACGCCTGATAGATCAAGGATCGTTTCCATAGAATTCAAGCCTCATTCTGGAGTTGCCGACCATCGGAATTGATGATCGGGAGAGTGTCCATTCCGGTCTTTCGAGGAGGAATAGAGCCTTGCGGCCAGTGGTACTGAGCGTCACGCGCCGTCGGCGAATACGGATTAATTGAGACCGCATTCCCCTGGTTGCCGCCCAGAATCATGACGTTGCCCCGCCTATCCCTTCCGGCGACAAAGCCGGTGTGTCCGCTCCCTGCCCTGCCCGGTCGCTTGCATGAAAACACCGCGCCAAGTGCCGGACCGTCCAAACGAGTTCCATGCCCGTTCCAGCGCCAGCCTAAAGCCGCCGCCCTGTATTTCTTCGGGATAGGAAGACCCGCCATCTGGATCATTCGGTTCTTGAAACCGGCACACCAAGGCGTTTCATCGTCTCGGAAGTGAAGCTTCAGCGCTTCCCAAAAACCCACAATGGTATCGTTATGCCGCTTACCTTTGATTTCCTTCAGGCCCAGGAAACTGAAAGCGTGCTGAAGCCATTTCGGCTGGTCATCCTTGCCGGCCTTAAAGCGACCCGGGAAACGATCTTCCTGCCATGCGTCATAAGCCCACTGCGAAAGGGTTCCCCAGAGCCCGTCTATAGGTCCGGGATCAAACCCCGCATCTTTCAGCAGGGTTTGCTGATCTCTTGTGCTGATTGTCATTGGGTTTCCCAATAAAAAAGCCCCACTGAATGCGAGGCGTGCGGTCTGTGATTTGGGTCTCTTGTACTTTGAGTTGTCGCGTGTTCAGTTGCTACTCAGATCTTGGGAAGACGAAATGCCTTATGTGAATTCGTCAGCAATGAGCCGGATTGAATGGGAGAATGGTACGTTATCGATCTGGTTCACTGATTCCGGTCGATATGACTATCCAGGCGTTCCCGAGGACGTTTATCAGGCGTTTCTCCGTGCGCCGTCCAAAGGTGAATTCTACAACGACCACATCAAAGATCGGTACGGCAACTAATCTCTATTGACCGTGACAATACACGGTCCTTCGACAGCGACGTGTGTCCCATCGCCCATTGCAACACGTTGTGCGGTAACGCCTGGCCGAACTGACAACTCAGACTGAAGAAAACAAGTCGGGATCAGTTTGGCCAGCTGTCGATATAGTCCCGCCTGGATAATCCATGTTGTTTTGGTCATGATTGCCTCAGGAACGAAAAAACCGCCTCTGCGGGCGGTGTCGGTTAGGTCAGATTGTTGATAGCTCTAGTTCAATTTGGTGAACTGTATTCTGGCGTACACGTTCTCTTCACCGTTGCTCACGTTTGGACCCAATCCAACAGTGGGCGAGATTGCCCCGTTGACCACGTAGTACTGAAGTTCAAGGACTTGCGCCGCGGCGACGGTGATCCGACCGGAGCCTGTTGAATAGAACGTTGAACCAGATCCGCCCGCCCGCTCAGCATTCCCTGACGTCCCCTTAATCAGTGTTGCGTTTGCGGTGGTATTTCGGAGCCTGGTTTGGCTTGAGCCTGTCTGTGCATGAGCTGAAAACCACTCAACGTGATAGGTTCCGGCCTCAAGCGTAATCTGGTTTGCCGACAGCGTTGCCTCGCTGTCGGCGTCCAGTTCTTCCGTATTCAACGGACGCGCCGTCCAAGTGGCAATCGTCACCGCCCCGCCGTTGGTTCCGGATGGTTCAGTATGCGCGATGATGACAGAAGGCACCGAGTTCTGACCCTCAAGCGCTGTAATCCGCGCCGCCTGTGATTGCTGTTCCGTCACCACAGACGCCGCATTCAGTTGTGCCGGATCATCGATTGCCTGGAAAGCGACAATGCAGAGGTTCCATGCAAGGTTGATTGGCCGGGTTTCTGATGCTGTCCTCGGGGTACCGTTCGCCCCATCGGTGACAATACCGTCTGTCACCCCAAGGACACCGGTTCCATTCAAATTGGCAACGCCGGAACCGCCACCCCCGTTATTTGCGTTTTCAAGGTTGTGTTCGTGACCCTGCATTGCGTCCTGTTGAACATCACCAAGAACGCGCGTGTCAGGATCAACACCACCCTTGATCCTCAGAAAGTACCCGGCAGCCTTTGGAAGCGTGAATGTGGACGAACCATCGCCCGGCCCGAATTGTCCGTCTTCTGCCGCCGCTTCTGACGCCGCAAGGCCGGTTCCGGCGTTGGTGCTGATGTAATTCCAGAGATCGGGGTAGAGTGCCCGGCTGAGTGACTGCCTGGTGTTATTGAGCATGATTGTGCCCGGATAAGCCGTATCGTACGGACACCAGACGACAGACCCGACCTGCCCGGTTCCGACAAGTCCGCTGGCATTCGTCGCTGTCACCAACCAATTCGAATTGTCACAGCGCAGCATCAGGGTTTCATCATCACCCTCAATCATGCGGCTGTTCACCCCGTCCACCGTTTCGGAGCCGTCGCCATTGACGGTGATCGTGTTGGTTTCACCGTTCACCCGCTTGAAACCGATCTTGAAGCCATCGCCGGCGGTCGCCGCGGCCAAAAGGTTGATGACGACATTTCCTGCTGAAGCATCTACCGCAATCAGCTTGCCCTGGTCAGCTGCAACAACAGAATACGGGCTATCTGCATTCGAAATGTTTTTGACACCACTTTCGGTCGCTGTCGCGATTTCCGCAGTGGTTTCCGCCTTCGTATTGGTGTTCTGCGGGTTGACGTCGTTCAATGCGGCTTTGATGTCTTCTCGCAGGGCATTATACGGCGCAGAGGCAACCGTCTCGCCTGAGACAGCGGCAGTGTTCGGAGGCAATGTGTAATTGCCAGACCCATCTCTTGGCATGCTTTGGATCACTCCATATTTTTACGCCATTGGCGCAATTTTATCGTTGACGCAATTACGCCAATGGCGTAAATTCAAGCTCATGAAAATCTTACGCACCAAACGCTTCATCAAAGATCTGAGACGCGCCAAGGTATCCGAAGCGGATGAGGAAGCGCTCAATCAGGAAATCACCGAAAACCCAGAGGTCGGTGATCTGATGGTCGGCACAGGTGGTGCCCGTAAGGTCCGTTTCGGCATCGGTAACCGGGGCAAACGCAGCGGTGGCCGGGCGATCTATTATTTCATCGCTCCAGACGAAACCATCTGGATGCTCGCGGCATACTCAAAAAGCGATCAAGTCGATATCACCCCGGATCAGCGCCGGATCATCACCGACCTGATCAAAGAACTCAAAGACTGAGAGATAGGAAAAACGAAACACAGAACACAAACAGGAAACTTATGACCAGCAAAGCAAACAAGGACACTTCTGCCAAAAAAGACGACAAATACGATCTCGGCGAAGCAATGATCGAAAGCCTCAATGAAATTAAGGCTTGGAAAGAGGGCAAGATCGCCCTCGAAGTCATCAACATCGACCCCATGCCGGTTGACCGCATTCGCGAGATCCGGCGCAAGGTCGCAAAAACGGCCAAAGAATTCGAACATCGCTTCGGTATTCCGGCCTCGACAATCAGCAACTGGGAACAAGGCCGGCGCAAACCAGACCTCGCCGCTCGCATCCTACTGAAGACCATCGAAAGCAACCCCAAGGCCGTCGAGAAGGCCGTAAGGGCTGCATGAAAAACGAAGACTGGAAAGTCTGGGCAATATACGCCGCGGTGATCTGGGTTCCATGCCTGCTCATCGCGGCTCACTATTGGGGCACCTGAATTTTCAAACCTAGTTCAGAAAGTCCTGTTTTCATCATCATTGCGTTCCTGAGCGTTTCTACGACGCTTGATCTTTCATTTTCCAAGAGGTTCAAATGGAATTGTTGGACAGAGATTTTCAGCTCAAACTGCTTCACGCTTTGTCGAAGGTTTATCCCGAACAAATGGGGCTCAGTGAAATCGACGCCGCGGTTGAAAACCCTGACGAACGCAAACTAAGCTACAACTCCTCTTATTTGGAAGAGCACAGCTTGGTCCGTGTTCTTTGGAGAGAGGCGATCGGGATAGACAAGCACCCGATAGCCATTGCGATCACAGCAAAAGGCATCGATTTTATCAAAGATGATGGCGGTCTCTCGGCAACTCTGGGCGTAGTGACCATCAAACTTCACAGCGACACCATCCGGGATCTTCTCGTCAACAAGATCGAGAAAGAAGTTTCCGACCCAACAGTGAAAGAGCAACTCATCAAGAAAGCAAAATCTCTCCCCGCAGATGCCCTCGGCAAGATATCTCAGAAACTTATGGAGAAGGGCCTTTCCAACCCTGGTGCCACCGTCGACTGGATTACCGGTCTACTCAGCTAACACCTCCGCATCCGGTCAAATTTGGCCAGTTCCAACTGGTGGTCCTGTCATGACAACCAAGAACAGGTCCCAACCTGTGCAAAAATTTGCACAAGTCCGACGACTGACCCGGAAGAGTTTCATCCCACCAAGCATCTGGATTCATTGTCCTTTAATTCCGGATATTTCACCGGAATTTTGAACGGAACAACCTCCGGTGATTTCACCGGAAGTGAGGTGGTGCAAGGGTAGCTATAAAATCCGCCGAATTTGGCGGAATTTCAGATCGATCAACTTCCGCCGAATTTGGCGGAAGTTAAAGGGAAAGAAACTCGACAGTTAGCTGCCAGGAAAGCTGGGTTCGGCGTAATTTCTCGCTGGACGAATTTGTCCTCATACATTCCAACAAAAAACCCCGGTGAGTGATCTCCGGGGCTCTGTTGTTTTCAGCATTGCCGGTTTTTGCTATTCCGACAGATACTCCTCGATCTCATCCAGATCAGCCTGGAAAGCAAAACCGGTGGAGCCAAGCACAACTCCACTTGTCGATGCATCGACAAGCATATATCCGCCATACTCGATCGAATCCGGGTCCGTGCTGGGTGATTTCTGGATGAACATACCCTGGCTTTTCGCCTGCCGGTTCAGTTCTTCAAACCGTTGTATCTCACTCATTTTGAACTCCCTGGGTTTTTCTTCTTTGGTTGTTGTTCGGGCTGTTCGTCGATCTGCTTCAGATACTCGCGGATCGTCATCCCTTCTTGTTCAGCGGATATCGCCAAGGGTAGCAGTGATCGACGTTTCTCCCTTGAGTTCTTACGAAGCGTCTTGCTGCGCTGATCCTCGCTGTTGAGATGCCTTTTGACCTCGCAGGGCGGCGCGTCCAAAAGGTTCTGGTAGAAACTGCGACCATCTCTGTTGATCTGGATCATTTGCCTCTGATCGAAGAGGTCCTTTTGATCAGAGGAACCAGTTTCCTTCTTCGTTGATTTGGCCAAGATGCCGACATCATGAAGCATGGACAGCTTGCCAAGGTCCGTCAGTGCTTGATCAGCATTTTCCTGAAACTGGTGGATTGTCTCCTCTACGATGGCCTCTGCATCCAATTCCTGACCGGTGTCGGCCTGATCGATGACATTCTTCCGGAGCAAAGCTCTGAGTTGTTTACCAGCTAACATTGCGGTGCTCCCATTCTGAGTGAGCAGCGCGGAGGGCTTCCATGAACAGGAGCGCTCGACCGATACTCTCATTGATGTTGGGAGCCCGATGCGCGGGCGTCTCAGCGAGGATCTCAGCGGGTGTGGCTCTGATCTCCGCCAGTTCCGCCAACGCATCCTCCAAGGCTGATATCCGTTTGGATGCGGCCTTTGATGGACGTTTTTCGTTGAACACCTCGTCAGTGGTAACTCGTCGACGCTCATCCTTGGGAAGCTTCACAACTTCCTTCTGTTGATCGGGACGAAGCTGGACGATGTTGCTCGCCTCATTCAAACTCATTGCGCCGGCCTGAACCGCTGCAATGACTTCCGGCTCGCCATCGCGGATGATCTTTTTCGCAGTTTGAACCGATCTCTCAGATACGTTCAAAAGTTCCGCCGCTCTGGCGTTTGAAATTTCTTCCCGACCACGCAGATTTGCGCGTTCGGGATCTCTCATCCCGCCAGCCTTAGCATCCGCAAGTCTTCCCGCGATTGCACTCCTTTGGCTGTCTGACAGATGTCGACGATGGAGGTTTTTTGAAACCACGTAGGCCAATGGATCAGTTCCGTCGAATTCGGCGAAGACCGGTTCGATTTTGAGAACTCGGCACGCCTGATGCCGATTCCGGCCGTCCAGGATCTTACCCTCGTAAAGAATGATCGGCTCAGCCTGCCCGTTGTCCCGGATGTCGTATGCAAGCTGCATCAACTCGCGATCCGGGAGCATCGGGAACATTTCGGCGAGTGGATGGGCCTCATAAGAGGCTCCACCGACCTTTGGGCTTGAGGTCTCGCTCATGCTGCCCCTCCCTTCTGCGCCATCCGAACCCGCAGCTGCTCGTACTCGTTATTCTTGAAAATCAGGTCGTGCACGCTGTCGTGCTCTTTCTTTGCCCTGCGAAGGAACTGCCGACAGGTATGGAGAAGGTCACTCATCAGATCGAATGTCAGTTCCTTCTCGCCAAGAACTGCGTCTGCCGCATCGACCATGTTTTCGGCCTTGTCAATCGAGCAGATCTGATGATCCAGCAGCGTGGTCAGCTGATTCCATTCAGCCGCCGTTAAGTGTAGCTCGCGCTCAAGAATTGTTTTGTGAGCATCGTTCGTGATAGGAATGCTTGTCATCTCAGGTTCCTCTAAAACCTTGGGTGAATGTCGGCGCCCGCGCGGGAACGTGGGCTGTTGATCAACGGTAACGGGGCTACGGATTCACCCCCTCAACCCCGTTACCGGCTTCCCGATCTCCACCTCTATTCAAAGTCTGATGCTGGTCCGGATCGGGGTAGATCCTCTCAATGTGAAACAAAAGCTCGCTATTCATGCTTCGCTTGTTCGCTTCTGCGGCGGCCTTAATTCGGTCTCGCAGTTCCGTGGTCATCCTAAGGGCAACCTGATCATTTTTTCGCATATTACTCTCCATTGCAGCAATATGCTTTATAGCAATTTGCATTATTGTGGTCAATAGCAATTCGCTTTACAACAACCGAATGCAAAAGGAAGAGAGACAAGTTAACCTTCGAATGCCTGCCGATCTCAAAGATCGGCTGGACACGGCCGCGGCCGAAAATGGCAGATCTTTGACCGGCGAGATCGTGTACACGCTCGAAAAAGTCTATCCACCAAAAGACGTTATTATTGAAAGCCTTAGGCACGCGACCAGCTTACTCCGCGACCTTGAGGGCAATGAGGTGGTTCTAAAAATAAACAAGGATGAACTCGCCTCAACCGCCGACAGATTGGAGTATCTGACTGATCAGATTTATAAGCATCTGCTTCAGTCTCCGGAGGAGCACAAACGCGAAGCGTTGAGGATCGAGATGGAATATGATGCTCAAATTGAAGCTTTAATGAAGGAAAAATCTGACAAACTTGCCGAGCAAAAGGCCCGCATGTATGGCGATCCAACACATAGCGAAAGTGATTGAAGTTGGTTGAAACCGCCATCCGGTATGTATTTGATCGTTCTCCCTGGGACCACTATATTGCCGGGTATGACCCTGCTTCTCCGCATCGCGCTTGTGCTGGTTTATCCGGTTTTGATTGCATCATTCATTGCGTTCATGTATCTGATCAAACTGGGCGCTGAAGCCGCTTACGATCAGCATGGAGCCTTAATGACCTTCGCATTGGGGCTTGGACTGTTTATTTTCTTCCTAGGGATAGGCTTCCTGTTTGATAGCCTGAAGAAGCGATCAGAGGAGCCAGGCGAATAGCGATCGCCCGAGCGGCTTCCTCATTGATCGGCGTGTTTCGCGAGACCGTTCCCAAGTCCTTCAGAGTGGCCCTCGCCGCATCTCCTCGCCGAATTAGTGCGTCAACAATCTCGCTATAGAGGTCATCCTGCCGCGCGAGCTGATGTTGCGGAGTCTGGGCGCTCAAGGACTGAGCGATGCGCCTGGTGGCGTTCAGAGGTTCGCCTCCGGCCAACTTTCCAACCACGCCTGGCTCAATCGCATCCTTGATCTCGCGATCAGTGGAAAGCCGAATGGCGGTCTTTGAGTTGGTAGCAACACCGGCACGAAGATCCAGAGCAAGGGTTGCCTGATCAAGCTCTTCAAAAAATTCTGCGGCTGATTTCTCACCGATGACCAAGGCAACCTTTTCGCGGTTTGCACGGCTGGAAAATTCCCTGATGCCCTTCGTTGCCTCGCGCGCATCAATGTTCGGGTCGGACAAGGTGCGTTTCACGTCGGCCAACTCGTCATCGATCTTGGACCGGAGGCCTTGTGCAGCAGCCTTTCGTTCGGCGTCGGTTAGACCTTCAGCAAACTCAGCAACCTGTTCACGGGTGGTTCGCTTCGAAAGCAGATCGCGACCCAGGGCCAGTGCTTCATCCTGGGCCCGCTTGTCCCCGCCCAAAGCTACGGCCGTCCGATAGTCGGGAACAGCGTCACCCAGTGCATCACGCAATTCTCGCGCAAGACCGGCCGCACGTGCTCCACTGGCTGTACGCCGGCCGAACTGATCAACGTCGCCGGCAGCGATTTCGCCAAGGGCACGCTTGATCTCATCGAGTTGCTGGACGTTCGGTGGCTGCCGGAAGGTGACAGTCCCGTCATCCGCGATCGACGCAAAGATCTGCTGGTTCTTCACCCCTTGGGCTGTCATAGCCTCATTGGCCGTTTCAATCGCCTGCTTTTTGACCCTGGGCGGAATGCGCGAGAGAACCTCTTCGATCTTCAATCCTTGGTCAGAGGCGTAATCGATTGGCCTGCTATAAGCCTGGTCATAAGCCGCTTTTCTGGCCGGTGCAGTGGATCTGGAAATTTCCCGGGCAGTTGATTTCACGCCTTGAGGTTTGCCGAATGTCGCATCAAGCGCTGCGCTGATCTGTCGGTTGGCATCAGAGGCCCTGCTTTCGACGGCACGGCGGGCAACAGGAGCCGCCTTGCCGGACTTCTGGATCGCTGTATCCAGAAGCGCCACCGATGCCGGTCCAGCGTCCGCGAGCATGGCCCCAGGACCGCCCTGCGCGATCCTTTGAGCCCCTTCACCGGCAAACGCGTCATCGGACTCCAGCGCCCTCACAAGCACCTGACGGGCTGGTTTTGACACACCCGCTCTCTTTGCGGCATTTCGGAAACTCAGGGCGTCTGCGATCTTCTGGAAAACTGGCTTCCCCATCGCGGCAAGCACCGGCGTTGCAACACCAGCTCCCACTCCCAACATTCCGTTGATTGCGGCTCGTCGTTTTGCCTCGCTGACCCGATCCTCGTAGCCTTCTCCCGCGCTGAACCCTGAGATCCCCCCTTCTGCGACCGCCAGGGGAGTGGCTGCAGCGGCGCCTGCTGCCATTTTCATGGCCATGGAGGTGGGTGCCTTGGCGGCGACCACTGGGGCTCCATAAGCAATAGCAGGCAGTGCTGCAGACACACCGGCCCCCACCTGAAGGGCTGTGCTGGTTTTCGGGTTTGCCTCTTCGAAGGCATCGACGCGCTGGCGGGCGACTTCCTGCGCGACAGGGCCACCCAATACGCCAGCGGTCTCATCGAGCAATTCGCCAATGAACGGCATGCCTTTGAAGGCCACGCCGCTGGCATCGCCCAGCGTACCCATAACACCTTCAGACTGCCGCTCTGCGATTGCCTTGGCGTCCACCATCTGACCGGTCTCAGGGTTGAAGACCATGCCGTCAGGCGGCTCAGGCTGAACGTATTCGCGCTTGCTGAGTTCCTCGGCGAACGGATCTGCAGGTTTCTGCTGTCGCCGGCTCAACTCTTCCAGAAATGGATCCATTACTGTGCCTTTTCCATAAGCTCGCGATAGCGCTTTGATGCGGCCTGAAGCTCCTGAATTGTCAAATTCGACCGATCCGCCCTTTGAAGGTCTTCCATGGTCATCGAAGGCAGACCTTTCAGAAACTCGCTCTGTGTTGCTGCTGTATTAGCATCGCCCGATTGTTCCTGATCCTGCCCGTCTTCACCCTTACTCAGCTTCTCCAAATCAACCCGGGGCGGCCCGTTTCCGGGGCCATGAACGATGTCCAAATAGATATTTCGGACCCGCTGGAGGTTGTAAACCAGCTGCTCCTTACTCTGGAATTGATCAAGGTTGCCAAGCGCTGCTTGCAACAGTCCCATTTCCTGATTGCTGACCTGACCAAGAGCGCCACCGGTCGGAGAACTGTCACGCATGGCCTGCAAACGGTCGAAGCCGGTATTCGCTCGGACTGTTTTGATCAACTCACCGGCATCATATGAGCCGGTCCCAGGCACGTAAGACAGCAAGCCGCCAATTACGCCGGTTGTGGGGAGAGGATTCTCACGGATCATCTTCAAGGATCGATCGATGTCATCCAAGACCACATTGCCGCTCCGTTCGGTCGCAGCTTGTTTTGCCTCCGCGGCTTTCTCCACCTTCTGAGCTTCAATATCGGCAGGGCCTCCCGGAATGGGTGCGACCATTGGCAATCCGTTGTCATCGTGACGGACTCCGCCTTTTTCGTCGCGAAGGTAGACAAATCCAGCAGGCAGCTTGCTGTATTCAGGCACTGCGGCGGGCAAGTTCACCTCAACACCCGCTTTGCCGATCTGGCTGATCTTGTTGTCCCGACTTTTCTGGTATGCACCAGGAGGCAGTCCCAAATCCTCGACTTCCTGAGGTGAGAGAATCTGAAATTCAGGCTCCACAACAAGATCAGGCACCGCAAGCTCTTGGGTATCAAGGAAGCGCTGCCGGCCGTTTTTGTCAGTGAACAGCTTGCGCTCCGGATTGCGGAGGCTCTCCAGTTCAAGACGCCCCTTTTCGAGCTGCATTTGGCGCACTGGATCACGCTCCTGCTGACGCTGCCTGTAGATGGATTCCAGTATCCGCTGTTGCCCGGGCGACAGGAATTCGTTTCCAAGGGCATTCAGCAGCTGAGAATCATAGTTGGCAGGAAGATTGCCGCCCGCTTGGGCCACTTGGATCGGGGCGGGCGCCTGCGGTGCTGCTTGACCGCTTCCACGCCGTGCATTCGCCAGAGAGCTTGCCAAGGCTGATTGCGGGTCTCCTGACCGTGTTGGCGTTACCGGGCCCGGTGTCGCCTGCGTCGGTGCTGTGTCGGGCAATGAGGCAGTTGGGTTTAGAGATGCAACGCGGGTCAGTTCTTCCGCGGCTGGTGCTGTCGTGCGACCCAACGCGGCATTGAACTTGCTCACATATTCAGAACCCGTTGTGCCAAGCTGATCAGAGGCATTTGCACCCTGTGATGCCGGACGGCCGGTAAACCAGACCGACGCCGCATCTTGCGGATTGCCGTATTTTTTGACCGACTGACCGAATTTGAAATCAAAGATCTGATCCTGAATGTTCGGATCAGCCATGAATTCTTCAACTGAGACCTCGCGGCCAAGCGCTTCCTTCGACCATGATGGGATGTTGCCGCCCATGATCTGATATCGACCATAAGCGCGGTCACCTTTGTAGCTGCCGGAGTCCAAAACCGGTCCCAAGGCGGCATAATCTCCGGATCCAGCGCTTTCGATCGAAGCAATGGCATCCCTGTAGCTGTTTTCCGTCCCTTCTGGGACCGTTCCGCTGATCGACGGTGTTGCGGAGCCTCCGGAGCCGGAATCCCCTCCAGAGCCATAATAAAGGTTGCTCAGGCTGTCGAAGATCTTGCCGGCGCCGGAGCGTCCGGTTTCTTCCGCCTTATCCGCTCTGTGATCGATGATCTCGCCGGCGAGTGCGTTGCCGATCGCTGCGAGGCCCTGGCCAACGTTCTGCGGCATGCGGGTCGATGCCCGGCGCATAGACTCAGCGAGCTGTCGTTTCCGACGGATGGACTTGAGTGTTTCGCCCTCTTCGGGATTGAAGATGAAAGACATGACTTACCCCCTCGCCCCAAATAGAGATCCGTATTTCACGCGCTTGATGCCGTCGGAGCCCGTCACAACAGCGTCGGGACGCCGCTTTTCGACCTCCTGAGCCATCACACCGATTTCCTTCGGATCGTCCTTGTCCTGGCCTCGGAAACGGTATTCGTAGACGTTGTGGCCTTTGACTTTGCCGACCTTTTCAATGTCTTTCTTCAGGCGTTCGTCTGAAATCGCCCGGATGCCCGCAGCGCCGAGCCCGAACAAGCCGCCGAGCATCCCTTGCCGCTGTTGGGCCTCAAACCGATAATTATTGGCTCGCTGATTGTCGTAATTGCTGATGATACCCGCGACGTCTGTGGTCGGGATGCGGGGCTGCTGGGTACCGACAAAGTTCGGTTGGTTGGGCTGGGAGCCATAGAGCAACGAAACCGTCTCGGAGACCGGTTGATTACGCGCTGTGACAATGGATTGCTGCGCCAGTCCAGTCATATTGCCGTAGAGGTTGTCCCGGGCATCGGAGCGAGATCGATTGTACCCCTCCATTGCCCGGTCATAGGCCTCGGAGCCCAACTTAATGCCGGAGTTTGAAAGCTCCGATTTCAGCGCCTCAAGGCGGCGATCCTGGTCTCGGTCGAAATCATCCAAATAATGATCGCTGATGTACCGGTCGATGTTCTCGCGAGACAGATCGATCGGCTTGCCAAGCGTGTCATTCAGAAGCGATGACTGGTTCTTTGCCGTGGTGGCAAGGTTCAGTTCAGCCGCGTCTGTTTCGTCCTTGATGGCCTGCTGATTGGGCGAGAGGCTCTGTGTGGCCGTCCAGGTGGGAATATCGTAAGTCTGGCCGGTATAGCTGTCCCTGAGCTTGTATGTGCCGGTCCGGTCAAACGTCAGCGACCCGTCGGGCGTGATCTGATTGACGTTGTTGAGGTACGAGTTCGCAACAGCAGTTCCAATACTGGTTGAATTCTGCGCTGCGGCCGTTTCTCTCGGCGGTGTCGGTTCAGGAGCGCTCGGCTTGCCCATGTCTTAACCTCTGAAAGCCATTTGAACGCCAGTCATCATCAGTGAGCGTCCAAACAATCTGATCTTTTTCCCTGCCGCCAAGGCGGGGAATCGGGTGGCTTTTGAAGCCGTACGATTTGAGCTGTCGATGCAGTCTCGTATTGTCCGCGGCGTTCCGGGTGACAACCATCTGGCAACCCAGGTCCTCGAATGGATACGAGAACATCCTCATCATGATCTTCCTGGTCAGCCAGCGTGGAGATGTGCTGGCGCCCGAGAACTCGATGATCCCGGCTTGAGGATCCCAATTATGATAGGTGATCACCGCAATCAGTTCTTTCCGGAGAAAAATCCCCATACAGACGCAGTTTCCAAACTGCCTGTTAGCGTCATCCCAGATGTGATCGGAACACCAGCGCGCAAGATACTCCCGGAAGTCCGGACATGTGGAATCGCCCCAGGCATATTCGATCACACGATTATTCCGCCGGGCTCATAAGTGATCGTCATGGAAACAAGCTCGATGTTCGGTTTTGGCGTCACGCCGCTGGTGATCTGAAGTTGAGGCGCGATGACAAAGCCAGACTGACCGATTGAGTGCCACTGGTTCTTGGTTTCCGGTTCCTCACCGCCATCCCAGATCGCCTGATCCCACCGAGCGGAGTCCCACTGTGATGAAGCGTAGTCGGCTACCGATGCCGGTGCAGCCGGAAGGTTCACCGAGTAATCTACCGAGATAGATGCCTGAACATTGATGTCGGTCCCTGCCCGGAAGGTGGTCCTGGCATTGTGAACGATCTTCACCTCATCTGGTGTTCTTAGATGGTCGAACTGCCATACAATGGAAGCGGTATAAGGCATCCCGTCGTCGCTGCCAGTCGATTCCATCTGGTAGATTTTGCCATCGTTCGTTCCGAAATACGCCGTATCCTGCCAAATCGCCATGCTGCGGGTTTGCCAACCAACATATTTGGTCCATGCACCCGTCTCGGTGTTCACGACGAAACATGCATTTTCTTGGGTGGCATCAGTCACTGGCAGCGAGACAACAGCCCGGTTCTTGCTATCCCATTTAACGACTTCCCAGGGCAGCCCGCTACGCCTTGCTACCTCCGCAGTCCATTCCGGCTCTATGGCGCGCGTAACTGCCGCCAGGCTCAACGCCGCAACGTCTTTCCGAAGTGCCTCGGACATTGGAACAATGCCGTCTGTGGTGGCCACGAGGAGATCCCCGCCGGCCTTCATGATGCCCTTCATGCCGAGCGGCTTGGTGATAGAATAGACCCCGACGAGCGACCAGTCTGTAGGGGCATTGTTGGGATTGGTCCCGCGATAAACTGCAACCTCACCCTCGGTGCTGAAGAACATGCACAGATCATCAAGCCCGGATCCGGAGTCTGTTGACCATGTAGCTCCGAAGAGAAGAGATCCGCCTTCTTGAAATACGCCGGCAAGAGAAACACTGTTTGCCGCGCCACTGATAGCGTCAGGAGCCAGATACCAAGCCCTCATGGTACTGCTTTCAACGAAGAACAGGCGACTGGCATAAAGCCAGACGTTGGAGAAAGTGCTTGGATCAACACCAGTGATGGCATTGGGTGTCGAAACGTTGGTAATAGCGGTAAAAGTCGTCCCGTCATAAAGCTGCGGACTGTCTGTTCCATTGACCGCATAGAGAAAGTCGCCACCAGCCGTACCGATTTGCTGGGTGGAATAATACCCTGATGTCTGGCCGCTTACCGCTGCTGTGGGGATCGTGTCGGGGTCTACAACGGTCGTGACATCGAAGATATTCGCGGCATCAGCAGCAAAGAACTCCTCGGTCGACCCGCTCTTGTAAGCCCACATCGATGTGACCGGACCAATGCTGATTGTCGCCCGCTTCAGACATCCGCCACGCACCTCCACACCCGTTTGTTTCGGAAACCAGTTGACCAAGCCCAAAGCGCTGCCTGGGGTCGCTGCGGACAAATTCTCATTGGCAAACCACCCCCGAACAGGAGCGGCAAAGATCTGTGTTCTCGCCGTAGCCTGTCTGGGATTAGCAACCTTGCGCAGACCGCGGGGGCGCCTTCTCATGGAACTCGAACCGTTGTCGGATAAGAGTGGACGATGCCGCGGCTGACCCTGGGCCGACCAATGCGAATAACTCGCGAACCTGGATTGCTGGATGCAAGGCGCGACTTCAGTGTTTCAAAATCATCCAGTTCATCGGCATAAGGCAGTTTTTTCTGCTTTCGCCACTGGTAGATGATGCCCAGTTCAAGCAAGTCCTCTGAAAGCCGGTATGTGTCCGTATCCGCATTGAACCGTTGCTTGTTGGAGCCAGACGAAGGCTGGACCCTCAAATTGGACTGGTAGTAGTATTTTGCCTGAACCCCGACTCCCAAGGCAGGCTTTATGTTGATCTTGCCGCCGTCCTTAATCCAAGCATTGATGACAAAATCAAACGACTGGATATCAAGGCCGAGCCATTCATTGCGATCCACGATAGGGGTAAGCGAGGTTTCAAGCGAATCCGTCCAAATGTCACCCGAAACCGGCATCCGGTCGTAATCCGATGGCAGGGCGAACGCTTCCGTCACCCCGTCACCGGTCATGGTGTGAACCAAACTGAGTTCTCGCCACTCGTGACCATCGGTGATCTCACGCGCCATTTTGTTCGCAATTTGAGCAAGTTCGACGTGCTGTCGGCTGCTGGATGTAAAAACCGCATCCGGTACCTGAAGCCCTATGACCGAACTGGCGCGTTGGATAACCTCAAGGATCGACATCAAGCGGCCTCTTGTTCCTTACGCTTGACCAGTTCGTCGTTCCACTCTTTGGCTTTCTGCCGAACTGTATCATCGCTGCAGTTGGGATGTGGTTCCTGTCCGCCCGTATCCTTCAGCCAGGCAATACAGTCTTCGCGGTTCCAATCAGCAAAGGGATTATCAGCAGAAACTTTCGACTGATCGTCGGATTGTGACACGGTTGCCCCGTCGCCGGAACCGCCTGCAACGAGCGCCTCGATTTTTGCTTCCATCGCGGCGATTTTGGCAGCCATAGATGCATTCTCTTCTGCGAGCTTAGTATATTCTGCGGTTCCTGAAGCTCTCGCGATAAAGGCTTCGGCCTGCTCCTTCAGCTTGCGGCCATCCATGCCCAGTCGAGCCAGATTCCGCCCGTCCAAACCAGCCAAAGCTTCCGCAGTGAAGATCTTCAGCGCACGGAGTTCGGCAGCCCTCGCCACAGTCAGGAATGGCAACTCCGTCAGCGGCGTTCCCGGGCCCACATACTCAACACCTTGCCGATAAGCCTCATAAATCGGCAGATGAAGCTCGGCATAGGTCAACGCTTGCCCATCCGGCCCGCGCTCAGGGCTGCTTTCATGTGCGAAGCCAACGAAAACAGACTTGGGATCACCCGCGATCTGAATGCGAACCTTGTCGACATCATTGAAGATTGGCCGACCTTCCTTCTCCGAGGCCGCTTCATCTTTGACGGGTTCGGGAAAAAACGTGACGACAAGATGAGAGAAGTCACGAATTTCTTCGTTGCCATATTGTTGCATTTACTTGGTCCTTCTGAGAGACGTGCGGAAAAGAAGGGGCGACCCGAAAGCCGCCCCAATCCATTATCCAATCTGGAACCAGCCGAAATCGCCTGATGCCATTGCCGTTGCCGGTGACACCGCGGATCCTCCGGTTGCCGCAACTACATATTCACCACTGGAGACAGTGATGTTGCACGTTGCGGTGCCGGCAGAAATCGCGGCATTCGCCCTGGCATACTGATAGCGGTTGCCATCATCGCCAATTACGGTCTGTCCGGTTTTGAAGCGTTGCTTGCTCGGAGCAACCATCCCCGGTGTGATCACTTCGTCAAGATCAACAC
Organism: Stappiaceae bacterium; assembly: GCA_965275915.1. GTDB lineage: Bacteria > Pseudomonadota > Alphaproteobacteria > Rhizobiales > Stappiaceae > JBDWFY01. Next base: position 2,030,919 of record CBDHYI010000007.1, on the reverse strand, counting down.
CAACGACATTCTGAGATACTGCAACCATTTGGGCAGTCCTTTCGTTGTCTTAAGAAGCGGTGTTGGAGTCGTGCAGCTTCGCCATGTGGATCGGATTGTTCATGGTCAGATTGCCCATAAACCCGATGTGCTGAACGATGGCGTCCTGATTGACCGGCATCTGCTTCCCGCCAAAGGAGGAGAAGTCACGATCTTCGTGATAGCGGAAGCACAGGGCCTTGCTATCGACGAAATAGGTCGTGTCCGCCGGCATCGCCGATCCGATTCCACCCTCAAGCACCACGTCAACGGACTTGCCGCCGCCGTAATACTTCAGATGCGTGAAGCCGAGCTTGCCCAGGCTGGTTCCGTTCTCGTTCTGGATCCGCTGGATGTCAGTCACTGCACCGGTGTATGCGATGTAGTGATTTTCCGAACACAGGATACAGTCCGGACCCTTCGGGCCTCGGCTGGTCTGGATCATGATGTGGTCAAACATTTCCTTGACCGTCGTCTTCGTGACCTGCGTTCCGAAGCTAAATGCGGTGTGCGCATCAAAGGCTTTGGTCCTCCAGATCGCGTTTGCAGAACGATCAATGCCGCCATAGGTTCCCGATGTCGGGTCTGTCGGAATCGCAATGCGCATGCCACCAATCTGGTTTGCCAGAGTGCCGTCACCGTGCAAGTCCTCAACAAAGCGATCCTGCAATTCCTGTTCACCGGCTTCAATATGTGACTTCATCACATCTTTCAGCTGGTTTGAGCCGGAGTTTTGAAGGATCTCTTCACCGGACAGCGTGACAGATACGGCCGCCAGTTTTGGCGTGAATTCCGCATCATTGAACAGCTGCGCCGGCTTTGGATTGAGGAATTGATACCCGCTGTATCGGGTGTAGGTCCCCGACTCATTATAGAGCAGACGCTCACGAATGGTTGGTCCGCCCGGGTATGATTTCCAGGAACCTTTCTTCTTCATGATGTGAAGAAGGGCATTGGCATTGGATACGAGGTCCGCATATCCGCGAGAGCGCTCAGACAACGCCATCGAGAACGCCTCTTGGAGGCGTTCGTTGGTATTCAGGGCCATTGTTGATGGTCCTCATATATGGGTGAAAAGTCGCCTACAGACCTGCCGCTTCAAAAGCGTCATCGACGGCCTGGCTGGCTGATGAAGGCGGCCTTTTGGACAACGGGTCTGAGCCACTGCCTGGAGCGCCTGTTACTGAGAGTTGGCCTTTTTGGGTTTGAGCCTTGGCCGCTTTCTCTGGCTCTTTTTGAGCCGGTTCAGCAGGCTTCTTCTCTGCGACGGGGTTGATCCGCACAGCGATGTCATAAGCCTGCTGCAAGTTCGCTGCCTTGCCAGTATCCAGCAAGAGGCAGATATCTTCTGAAAGTTCTTCAACGCGTGGGTGGTCAGCAGCAAATGCGCTGATTTCCGACATCACGGCATTTTGCTGCTGTTGCGCGTTGGTTTGCGAAATCTGGCTGACGGAACCAGTCAGCTCCGTGATTTTGTGACGCAATTCGTTGATGATCGCATCGCGGGGATCGATCTGATCGTTCCCCTGATCATTGTTCTCGCCAGAGGCTTGGCCAACAATCCGACCGGCCAATGTCTTGAGATCCATCTTCAGAACGTTTTGGCAAATGGTGTCGAGGCCGGCGACAGGGTTGCGAGCCAACATGTTCTCAATGTTGGTGTAATGGTCGCGAACTTCTTGGAAACTCTGTCCAGTCTGCTTCAGTTCTTCGGCATATTCACGGAAGGGCTCGAAGCTTTCAGAGTCGCTCCGGTATTTTTCGATACCATTTTCCAACTCTGTAATGGCGCGGCTAATCTCAGCACGAACAGGCTCCGGCGCGTCCTTCCAGACGGCCTTGGCATCCGCTGAAAACCGCTCTGGAGCATCGGCAAAGTGCCCTTTATCTTCAGGTTTTGACTGATCGTCCTTGGGATCTGCCTTGGCTTGATCGTTTGCAGGCTTATTGCCAATCTCATCTGACTTGCCATCTTCAGACTGTTCTTCCGCGGCTTCCTCACCGGCCTGCTGAGCTTTCTCGTCTACCGCTTTGAATGCATCGTCGATAAGTGCGGAGAGATCTTTGTTACCTTCATCACCGGATGGATCGGCCGGCGCTGCGGGTTCGTCAGTCACAGGAGCGGCATCAGCCGCGGCGATTGCCACGTCAGTATCAGTCATATTGGAAACCTTCTGAGGGTTGTGCGTTAGACGCCAAGTCCTGCTTGGCTAAAGGCGCGGTCTACGGCCGCCCCTATTTCTTTCCGGTCAGGCCGCTTCGGTTTGTGCGGCTTGGGGTTCGTGACCGAACTGTCGTTACCAACTTCGATCGCGCCGTGATCTTTGTATGTCTGCCTCAGAGCGGCCTTGCTGTCGTACATGCGGCCGTCCAGCATGCTTTGAACCGGCTCTATGGTGTCGGCGATCACTGAGGGTGCTGGGAGTTCGGAACGCGGTTTAGCGGGTGGCAGGCAGTTGTGCGGCCAGTTATCGACCGGATGCCAGTTCCCGCAGTATCGGCACAAACGCTCGCGGGCCATGCTCAAACAGCTCCTGCGATACGGTCAATTTCGGTGACCATTTCCTGAGTGCTGCGCTTCCCATCAAGCGCCTTGACCATTTTGTTTTTGAGGGTCTTCGACCACGGGTAACCTGGACGTCCGTACCGCTTGATTTCCTCGCCGTCAATGAACCTCATCGCACCCACTTTGCTGTAGCCAGCCGCGTTATAGGGCTTCTTGGCGCGAGAACGTCGGGCCAGCTTTTTAGCAGTAGACTGCTTTTGTTTTGCCTGGAGTTTTTTGACCAGCTTTTTGCCTTTGCTCATTTAAACCACCATCAATAATAGGGCGATCGCTTCTTGCTCAGCCCGTTCCGCCAGAACCTGGCGCTCGTACTGCTTGACCAATTCCTCGATCTGGGAAAGTTGAACGGAAAGCCCTTGTAGCTCTTCCGAGTTACTCACCATGCGAACGATCGACTTCCGCTCTGATCGGGTGACAATCTTTTCAGCTTCTGGTGAAACAACCTTCTTGGCCGAAACCTTGTTAAAAGCTCGTTCAACAATATCTTCGAGCTGCTGCTCCCATGCCTGCTCGTCGCGCTCCCGCTCTCGCTTCTCACGCTCCCGTTTGCGAGCATCAACAAAGCCTCCACCTTTCGATTGAACAGTGGGCGGATCGGAAAGCTGCCCGGTCGCCGCCAGAGTATCCGCTGCTTCTGTGGCTGTAACACTTCCAACCAGGCCAAAAGCGCCGACAGCGTTGAGCTTATCCGCCTGTTCGGTAGCGGTAACTTCAGCCGTGATCTCAAGAGAACCGGTTGCGGTTAAGTTATCCGGCTGTTCTGTCGCTGTGACAGAGCCTGTGATTTCCAGCGAACCTGTTGCCGTCAGGGTGTCTGCCGCTTCAGTCGCGGTAACAGTCGCCTGGATTTCAAGTGAGCCGGTCGCTGAGAGCGTGTCAGCGGTTTCTGTTGCCGTGACCGATCCTGATACGCCACCCTCAAGCGTATCGAGATTGATACCCCATATCCCGACCCAACCGGCCGGGCTGGTAACGTCTCCACCACCTCCAAGGGACGTTGGCAGCTCTGTGACGCTCAATCCGACATCCTGTGTCGATGTCAGAGCAACAAATGACAGCGGGTTTGCCGACCAGCCGTGTGTGTCGGTTCCACGCATGAAATTGCCGTGGAAGGTATCGGCCTGCTCGGTTCCGTTTGCCGTGAACTCGGATTTCGCAGTCCAGCGTGTACCGGTCGAAACATTCTTGTTCGCCGCAGATACGTTCGCGCCAAGGAGCGCGTCCATGCTCTTTTGCGCTTCCATAGCGGTGTCGCTGACCCGCGACCAGGAACCACTGTCACTGAAATTGATATCGGTGGATCTGAAAACATTGAGGTCCACGGGACCGGTTAATGCGAGCTGCTGTTCTCCGGTCTCGTCAACCGACTGAAAAACCTCAGCAGACTCGTGCAGCTCAATTGCTACCAAGCTGTGCGAACCGAGGGTAGGAATTGAGCCGTCATTGGTTCCGCCGCCCTGCCCCGCTGCCGTCCCATCCCCTCTGTAACAAGTCGTCTCAACGGTGACATTGGATGTGGCCGTTTCAAGCAGCCACGTGTACAGATTGCCGGTTTCGTCTTCTGCCGCAAACCGGGAATACCAATACCCCTTCGCCGCATCTTCTTGAGCGCTGTTGATCCGGAAGCCGCCCCAGCGCTGGGTCCGTGTGTCGTTGTACCCCTCAAAATATTGCTCGCCCAGAAGCAGGTAACGCTTGTTGTCTCCGGCCAGCGTTATAACGTTGCCGGAACGCGTGATGTTGGTTCCGTCCGTACCGGTCCAGCCGGTTACGACCGTCGGTGTCGTGCCGCCATAAAGTGCTGCGCTGGTACTCGAATAGAGCCCGATGTCTGAATAATAGAACGGGATAACAATCAGCTCGGACCGAACAACCTTCGCAGATGCGCCCGCGTTCTCAAAATCCCGCTTGAACTCAAACTGAAACGTTGCGCTGGCTGACGGATTGTCGATGAATGCCCAGCACCGAATGTATTGGTGGTTGTCGTCCGATCCGCGGCTGTATCCACCGGTCGGGCTGCCGACGAATGTCCCGGTGCCCGACGCCTGCGTAATCCGCCCCTGAAGGCTTAGACGCCCGGACCCACTGTTTTCATACTCATAGGCTCCGACAATGAGGTAACCGTCCGCAAGCCCGGAAGACGGTAATGTCAGCGTCGATGTTGAAGACGTAAAACTGTAGGCACTGGAATCGTTCCGGGCCTGCGTTGGAAACATCCCATTCGGAGCGGCCCAGGACTCCGTCGGTGTCAGACTGATGTTTGAACCGGTCCAGCGCCCAAGGATAGCCATTGTTCAGGCCTTATCAGCCGTTGTTGTCGGCGATAGAAAACGCTGTCACTGTGAAAGGCTGACCAGAAACAAATGCGGTGCTGTCCACGATCATATCAGCGCCGGACGTGCCGATAGTGCCCTGCATGTGGCAAACTGTGCCGGTGCTATCGTAAATCCTGAAGTGGCCCGCCGTTCCGGTCGCATCAGCACTGCCGTCTTCCCATGCTCCTGACTTTGCTTTCGAACCTCCAGATGCAGCAGCAAGCCAATCCGAAGGCAGGTTCAGCGTTGCAAGAACAGTCCCGCTATCCGCAACCGAGCAATCAGCCGGTGCCGCGCCTGAACGAATGCGCATGATTGCAGACGTGCCGATAGCCGTTTCAATAGCGTCAAGCTTGGCGTTTCGAACCGCCGTCGAATATTGCAGCGTCATGTGGAGTTACCTCAGATGTTATGCGGTGCCGGCGATTTGCCCGTTTACTCGCCTGACGGAAACAACCGCATCACCGCTCTTGATGGCTGCGACATTTCCATTTGGGCCGTAGATCAGTGTTTTCGGAGCGTTGAGCCTCGTCTCGATCGCATCGATGGAACCGGCTACCGCCTCCAGCCCTTGTGCAATAGAGCCCTGGTTGTCACTGATAGACTGGACAGTTTGTGCGAGGTTGGCGATGACTTTGAGGATTTCCTCTCGATCGGTCATGTAAGAATAGTCTGGCGGGAACCCGGCCTTCACCATCTCATTCTCGCGGGCCTGTTGCCGGTCCGTCTCGCGCTCCTGACGTGAGAATTCCTCCTCACGCTCTTTGAGATCCAGTTCGCGCTCCTTCAGTCTGAGTTCGCGGTCTTTGATCTCCGCCTGTCGGTCTGAGTCTGCCTTCCTGAGAGCCAACTCATCACTTTTCATCTTGAGATCCGCTTTGACCTTCTCCTGCTCCGGATTTGGTCGAGGCTGAGATACTGAGCGCTTCACTTTCTCAATGAAATCATTGAGCGCCGGCTCTATAGCCCGACCGGCACGGAATGGGTTGACGGCAAATTTCAGGACATCGCCTGCAAATTCTGCGGCGTCAGGCTGCTCAGCCACCAACGCAGAAAGCTGAGTGATTGCCGGTGTCAAGACAGCCAAGAACTCAGTTGTTCGCTGTTTTGCCGCATCCTCATCAGGTTGAATGGTGGAGTCTGTCTCGATATCCAGAATAAATGGACGGAGACGCTGGTCTGCGAGGAAATCCACCACCTGGTCAAACGTGACCGTTTGCGCGAGCTGCTGTTTTTGTGCTTCTACCTGGCCGAGGATGTTTTGCGCTTCGGCTGGGTTCTCTTGGGCTAACTGAAGGATTTGCGGGTCCTGTTTGGCCTGAGCCAACTGCTGATCGATTTGGGCTATCTGCGCCTCTATCTCAGCCTGAGCCGGTGCATCATCATATTGCGCCATGTCTTTGAACGTCTGCGGATCAAACGTCTCAGCCATGATCTCCCCGGCGATCCGTGTGCAATCGCGGGCAATCCGGATCATTTCTTCCTGTCGGTCCTGAACCCTTATTGAACCAAACTGGCTTTTGAGTTTCTGAGCCCCGAAAGTTTCGCTCGCCTCTGTGTTGCCGCGCATGATGTCGGACACGCCAGATACTTGGTAAAGATCCTCAATGACTTCTTTCCGGAGGGCGACCAAGGCAGTGATTGTTGCAGCAACTTCTCTGATCGGTAGCCAGACAATCGAGTCCTTTATGCCTTTATCACCGTAGGCAGCAAAATTCTGAACCGGAACCAGAACCGCTTTGTGATCCTGATCTTTCAGCAACGCCTCAATGGCTGCGCCGAGATCCTCTTCACCGGAGGCATAAAACCCCTTTAGGCGAAGGCTTTCAGCAAGCGAACTGATCCGAGCCGTGTATTCATTGATCTCTTCGAGCTGATCATAGAAATAGAGATAATCAGGAACCGGAACGAGCGTGTTGCGCTGGACGGTCGAGTATGCCGGTTTTGGACATGGGAAAAACCCGTGAAGATCATGTATCGGCGGACGGATATCGAGAACTTGATCCGGCCCCTCTGCAAGCCAGACGACTACGCGTCTGCGCTTGTCCCATAGCTCATACACACAGGCTTTTTCAGCGCCTTTGTATGTCTCCGATGTGTCGTCCGCGTTGGCCTTGAACGACATTTCTGACAGCCGCGCGTTGAAAAACCGCTTCCGGACCTGTTCCTTGGTTAGGAACTCCTTGCGATAGACGAAGCCGACCTCTTTCCATTTCCTGGCCGGTTCGTGACCGAAGCACTTGCGATCGATGTGGTCATATACAACCCGTTCGTTGCCCCCATCCTCATCGGTTTGGTAACGGAGCCAGGGCACGCCACGCCCGCAAATGGCGAGATCGTCTCGAACCAGCTTAAGCGTTTCGTGGATGTCCTCATGATCGAACGATGTCGACAATGACCGCTGTAGGATTTCTGACGCGTGCCGGTTCAGATCGCTACGCTCTCCAAAGCGAGCCGCAACGACAGGCATCGGAGGCCTAGCATAAATGGACGGTCGAATGACCTCCATATTCGCCCAGAACAGCTGCATTTCTCGCTCAGTGGAGCCGCTAGCCAACTGTTTGAGATCAGCATAGGCCTTTTCAATATTATCAGCCTCAGAGTGATAGGTTGAGAATGCCTTCTCCGCATCCTTGATCATTCCCATCCAAAGCTCAGTGCTGCGGATGTCTTTATATGCATCCGTCTCCGGCTTTGTCGCTGCGTCTTGAGCGTTTTGGGCTTCATCCATCAGATGCGAGTCCTGCTTCTTGATCGTTTTTCAGGCGGCCCTGTCAGGACCACAGAGCCAGGAGGTTGCTCTGGCTTTGGTTTCTCTGGAAGAGGCGGCAACCATTGCCGCGACATGCAGGCGTATCGCGTTTCATCCGCAGCATGATCTTCCATGTCGGTATCGAGGTCTTCCGGCCGCTTTTCGTCGTGCTGAAGCACCGGAATAGTGCGGATGCTGTCAGTGCAGGTAGAGAACCAATAGATCATCGGGCGCCCGTCACCGTCGCCTTTCAGGCGGGCCCGCATCATATCCCAACCACCCAATGCGCCCCGACTTCCAACCCGCTTGTTGTCGGCCCGCGAGAATTTTGGCCCTTTCTTGGCGATGCGCGCTGCTATCGAGGGCCCTCCATCTTGGGCGAATGCTGCCGGATCAAGCACACTTCCGCTGAACTTCTCTCCAGCATCCCGCTCCTTGATTCCTCGACCAACTTCCTCGGCTGTGAGCTTGATCCCAGTGTTTGGCTTGTGCTCTTGGCAGCCATACCATTCCCGATAGCGGACAAGAGCGCCGCGAGGCAGGACGACCAAGCGCATGACTCCATCCCGCATTTGGTAGATTGGATAATCGTCACCGACGATCGCCCACCAGCCAAACGAGAATGGTTTTGCGCTGCCCCAGTCACCGGATCGGAACCGGCGCCAATCTGCGGGTATTGCAAACGGCTCAATTACATGCCGTTTTTCATCCCAATCATCGAAGAATGCACCTTCGACCGCTGACCAGTCCCCATCAAGCCAGGCTTTAACGAGCGCTTTGCCACCGACCATGTACAGGCGATTGACATAGCCAGGGTCGCCCTTCATCAGGATCTTGTTGTCCGTGATCCTGGACGGTATGACGGCCATCCGGTGATCTGTGCCATTCTCCAGCGTGCGCGATAGAACCTTTGGGTGCTTGGGGAATGGAACAAGCTGATACCGCCGCCGGATCCACTGCTGACCCGCCCCGCCCGGGTTGGCCGTTAGGATCATCTGGACCGGCACGCCATCCGCAGAGCGCATCACGCCAAACAGGCGATCTATGGGAGCGGAATCCGGATACTGCCCCGCTTCCTCAATCCAAACATCTGTGACGTTGCGGCCCTGATACTCGCCAGCATCCTGTACGCTGTCGAGATAAGCAAAACTGACTTTGCCGCCGTTGGGCATGCGCCAGATCAGTTTGCTCTCGTTGTACCTTCCGCCTAGCGGTCCGAAGATCTGCTTTGAACGTTCAATCGCATCTTCTGACGATACCGTTGTTCGGCGAAACATGATGGCGTTGAACGCCTTGCCGTATCGCCTTTCCTTCAGAGCCCATTTCCCTAGGACTCCGTCAGTCTTCCCACCACCACGGGCACCGCCAAAGAAGATCTCCGGCAAAGGACACTCAACCAGCGCATGCTGCGGACCGGGCTGTGGAGCCCAGACTTTCGTGCGCTTGAGATTGTCTGAAGCTTCGCCGACCGACCTGGCTCTAATGAGGCTTCCCATGGCGCTCGGCCCATTCTTCTTCAGTCAATGGGCTTTCTGAAATCGTATAATGGTGGTTCACATTCTCAGTGCGATCAACGAACAGGGCAAAATACTTACCCAGCTTCTCCAGCGCGGCGTTTTTGTCCCAGGTCTTGATCTTGTGGACATATTCAATCTCTTCACAGCCGTTTTCGTCCTTCACGCCTCGCGAATTGGAGACCACTTCAATCGAGCTGATTGCCGCAGCGGTATTGTCATCCCAATCTTGCGGGTTGAGCAGATTGCCACCAGCTGTCAGGCAGTTTCTTAGGTCGCTGAAGGCAATACAAGCAAGTTCCTGCAGCACTCGGTCAGCAGATAACCCAGCCTCCGCTGACCGCTTTGCGCACGCCTCAGCAACCGCTTCTGACACCTTAACATTCGATAACAGGCGCGAACCTTGCTCTTGGGCAGTCTTTTTGCTGTACCCGGCACGGATGGCTGCCTGCTTCGCGTTGAGATCGATCTGATACTCTTCGACGAACCTTTTCTGTTTCGGAGTCAGTTTTGAAGAACTGGCCATGTGGACCTTTCTTGCGGTTTTAGCGCTAAGATTGGTTAGTGCTGTTACGCCTCACACACTCACAGACAATAGCTGTTCCGTATTCAGTCGGGACAAGACCGGAGTATTGGCATTTCTCGCAGCCGGGGGCTTTTGCGATGGTGAGCGCCTCTTCCAGACCTTCTTTGATCTTGTTGAATTCTTGAGCGGTTATGATGAGAAAACATGGTAGAGGATTAGCCCGCAACCAGCGCGGAACAACCCTTCGTTGAATCTACTAATATTCTTACTCCTTCGAATCGAAGTACACTGTCTAAGTTGGTAGGAGTTCGGTTATGAAGTTTTTAGAAAGAATTGAGGGTGCAGCTGAGAGCGTCGACAAGGCAAAGATCAAAAAAAATAAGGGTACTTTAGCTTTTGCGATCAGCCTTATACCTATCCCAGGTATTCAACAAGCTGGTGCAATAGCCACCCGTGTGATCGACAATGCAGCACTTGATCAAAGACTTTCCGAGATCGAAACAAAAGTCCGCGCTGTATCTGATGCCGCCGAAACAGCGCAAAACACCGCCGAAGAAGCCGTTCAGATCGCTGAAATTCTCAAAACAAATTCTCAGCTAGCATCCGAATTCAGCGCACTGGCAAAGGAAATTGAAAACTACCTGCGCGAACAAGAGCCCGATTTCGTGATGGAAACTACCAATTACAGCTACCAGGAATTAATCGCGTCCTCGATTGAGGCTGACTTTGCCGCCTTCATCTCTGAAAACAATAGCGAAAACTCTGTTCGCAACAGCCAGATTCGGTCGCCCAAAACTCACCTTAGGGCCACCGATGGCAGTATCAATCGTATACACAACACTGAATTCACTGGAGCAAAAGGCTCCGTTAGCATGGTTGGCACGGCACAAACTGGGGACGTATCAGTAAGCGAATCCTCGATTACCTTTGGCCCCGGTTCCTCGTTGATACTTGAAAGCCAAGTATGCAAAAAATGCGCTACTTGCGGTGGTGATATTTGGTTTCAACCATCTACTTTAAAGCGCGCCAAACATCTAAAATGCCCGCACTGTGGTCAACTCCACGAAATTGCACATAGATAACCGGCTCAACGCGTCTGTTGAATTACTGGTTCCGGAGATAGTTTTGTCAGAAGAATTAGCTTGCGAAGCCCTCAGACAAGGCAAGCGTCTTGAGTTGAGATATGACGGCTGGACGCGCAACGTCGAGATCCATTCTGTCGGCACAACTTCCATCGGAACGCCGATCATGAGTGTGTGGCAGGTTCGCGGCGGCAGCAATAGCGATGAGAGTGCCGGTTGGAAGCAACTCAGGATCGACGAAACATTCTCCCCCCGTATGATCGATGAAAAATCCGAAGCGCCCCGTACTGGGTATAAACGCAATCATAAAGCAATGGTGTTCATACGTTGTCAGATCTAATCCGCCGCAGTCGCATTCTTCACCAATAAGGGCTGAACAGTCTGAAACATGAAGCATTCACTGCTCCTGAAAAGGCGATGCCGGATTTGATGAGACACACTTTATAAGTGTGCTATCTTCCCATTTTAATGAAAGGATTGTCATGTCAGACTTTGAGGCCAAGCAGATCGCAAGCATGGATGTTTCCGCTGCCACTCAGACCGCTACTATCCACTTCACTGATCAAAACGGTGAAAAGCACACTCTTTCAGTTGGCATTAAGGCACTAAAGACTCTGGGCGATGAAGCGCTTAGAGGACTAATCGCCTACCTTTCGAAGCAAGCTGGCGGAGAGTCACAAACACGCGGCGATTGGGCGAAAATCCCCATCAGTGACCCACTAGAGGTCGACGTTGTAGATCTTCCACTAGAACCTGCGCCCTGCTTGGCCCTGGTGTTTGACAAGAACACTGAACGACAGATTGGTTTTCGCCTTAGCCCCGACGCAGCAGATAGCGTTGCCGAGCGAATGAAGACAGTAGCTGAACAGTGTAGGGGTCAAATTCCAAATCAATAACTGTTATCCACTGCTCCTGAAATAGAAAAACCGTTAGACTGCGCTGGTGCCTTCGACACCACGCTGCATGCGCTTGAGCGTCCGGGAATGAAGCCACTGCATTGCCTCTTCGATCTTGGTCAAGGCACAGGCATTCTCTTTGCAGGAATAGGGGCCGGCCTGGAAAGAACGCAGGCGATCGGCAACAACGGCAAGCAAAGCCTCTTGCGTCACGCCGTTGACACCGTGTTCAGCAATTGGGCCATTCTGGAATGATATCCGCACAATTGATTGGCTTGGTGCACAATTGGAAATGGCTATGTCATAGACGTGATTAGCGCCACCTGCACCCGGCTCGTCCATAACCTCAATCGTCAGCAAGTCATTTGCTGGATTTACCTTGTGGTCTGTGATTTCACGCATATCAAATGCTCCTTGCTGTTGATTGGTTTTGACAAAAGAAAACCCGCCAGCTCGCAAAGAGTGACGGGCTTGTTGTTTCCAGCGGGCCGGGCGCTACTTCCGGCTGTCGGCTATAGGCCTGTTTCGGGCGACGCGTGTCCCCCTCTCCGCTATTTCAAGGCCGTGCTCTGGGGGCCGATACATGAAGCTTACATGCTTCCGCTGGAACTGTTTCAGCACTCTCCCTGCCCTTCGTTACCTGCCGGGCCAACCCACCACTGCGGATGGGAAGGCTAATCTAAGAGGTGCTGAACTGGTTGCCCGGAGCCGTAGTGGCCCCATTCGGGCGAATTCTGGCCAATCGCCCTGACCGGCAAGCCTTTCGCGCACCGACCGAAACTCTGTCACACAGCTGCTGCCATCTTAGGACTATTTGTACCGGAATCCGGGCATATTTGTAACAACTGAAAACCGGTGGATCGGCGCAGAAAAAGGCATTCTTTACGAAATTTCTTTCAAGACAGGCCAAACCCCGCAGAAACCATGAGATTTGGGATTGCCGATTCTATTGAGATCAGCAGAAAATAGTTTTGTTTCCTCCCTTTAAGGCTCTTCCTTGGTGTGCTTGACATAATCGTGAGATCGAGACTGTAAGAACTCGACAATCTGATTGATGGTTTCTGCTACCGGATTTGAGTGGTCGGCCCCGGTTCCCGACAACAGTTTCTGAATCTCCTGGCAGCACAGAAGACATTCATCAGCCCGAACCAGGAACTCGTCCGTCTTCGCCTCCTGAAGAAATCCCTCGAGAGCATCCACATATTCCAAGACGTCAGTTATGGCTTCCGCTGGGAATTGAACTCCGTCAGAAGTATCCAACGAATGATACAGCCAGGCTCTGCAGGCTTCGAGCGCGCTTTTTCCTGGATAGTCATAGAGATTCATTCGGTCCAGCCCTGATTACAAATCAGAGAATTAATCTACGGACCGGTTCCCTTGTCATCGGTCATTATTGCCCTTTCACGACCGATGAAATTGCCTTCTGAGGCGATATTAGAAGCTTACGAGACCGGCTTTTCGGTCTCTTGTTTTGCGTTAAGGAGCTTCGGATGCCCTGGATCGATCACAGCAAAATCCTCTGCCGTCAGACCAATTCCCTGTTCTTCAGCGGCATCCAAAATTTTTTCGTAATGCGCCGGCCGGATGTATCCAGCCTTTTTCCAAGCATCGACTGTGGTCGCATTACTGAGGTTGAGCGCCTTGGCCATAGCGGTTCGCCCACCAAACTTTGAAATCAGTCGCTCTGCCTGGCCCATAATCTCACCTGTTGATTGAATTCACGCAAAAAATACGTTTTATACGTATTTTGTCAAGATGGAAACGTATATGCTTTTACCGTTTAGTGTGAATATGAGGGAAAAAGTCGATATCTCCGTCACATCCGAATTGAAGGATCTCAGGCAAAGGGCAGGTCTGAGTATGAGCGAGATCGCAGGGCTGCTGGGCTACAAAGGGTCGTCCAGCTATCAGCGCTACGAATCCGCCGATGATTTCAAGAAAGACGTTCTCCCATCGCCACTGGTGATCAAACTGATAGATATACTGGTGGGAAAGGGCGAGCCTCGGATTTCAAGAGAGGAAGTTGCCCGGCTCGGCGGCCCATTCTTCCTACAGCAAGCGACACGGCCAAAGGCCCGGCCGGAAGAAGCTTTCGATATTGAATCATCTTCTGGCAGAATGCCGGTTTATGGCCATGCCGTGGGCGGTGATGACGGAGCCTTTCAGATGAATGGTGAACTTATCGACATGATTGCGGCACCGCCGTCACTTCACAGGGTGACCGGCGCATACGCGATCTATGTGATCGGTGATTCCATGGAGCCCAGATACTTTGAGGGCGAGACCTTGTTCATCAACCCAAAGCTCCCGCCGATCAAAGGCAAGTTCGTTGTTGTTCAGGTCCGGCCGGATGATGAGGACACGGCGCCGCTCGCATATGTGAAACAATTCGTCAGTTGGACCCGAACCACGCTCACCCTGGAGCAGTATAACCCGAAGAAATCAATCGAGTTCCCCACATCCAGAGTGATCTCGGTCCACCGTGTTGTCCTGGGAGGCGAGTCCTAATCCCACGGCGCCACGCCATCCGTTTCCGGATCCGGCTTCAGATCCTCGCCGATAATGAAACGCAATTCGTTGGCCGCCTTTACCGAGATCTGCCAAGAATGCTCGTCGATCCAGTCTGAGATTTTGTTACACAGGATCTTGTTGCGGGTCTCCGCTTCACTGGGCGCCGGCAAGGAAGTCTGCTGTTCCGGAGCGCTGGAATCCGGATCAATGTCAACGTTTTGCCCTCGATACCTATGAGCGCTCACGTCCTTTCGCCAATGAGTATTTTTCTTGTGTCGATAGGGTATGCCGAATTGGATGATGGTCGATTTCCAACCCTTTGGCGGCGGCCATGGCACACCCCACTGCGCAAGAGTGACGCGTTTGAATCCTCCAGCGGGAGTTTTCCGATTCTCGATCTCACTTGCCGTTATAGAGCGTCTTTTCATCTCGTGCTCCAATCCACCCTAAATCGATCGTTTTGGACAAAGAGTCCTCTTGTAGAGAGACACTACCTGTTTAGTTCATCGAACACCTGAGAGGTCTCTATCTAAGACATGGTGAACGGTGCTCACGCTCAGGTGAAACAACCGAGCGATTTCTCGAAATGATCGACCCTCAATCCGAGCCCGCACAATCTCTGCGTCTCTTTCAGCATTGCGCTGCCGGCGGGATTGCCCGCTAATCAAACCTTGTTCTCTGCCCCAGGCTGATCGCTTGAGATCACCAATTGTTGAGAACTGCCCTTCAGCAATCCATCGACGCCGATACTTTTCCACGCTGCGGGAGATACCCTTCACCTCTGAGAGCGGCAAAGGTTTCTGCAAAAAGGGATTTTCAGCAATGAGGTAATCAAAGACCCGACGATGGATATTCTTTGGCGACCCTGCCCACTTCATCCCCATCACGAACAGCCTGCAGTTGTTCCCCTCTGCGGTTCGAGGCACCGCCGGCATCTTCCAGCCCTTGGGAATAGTTGCCGCCAGCTCGGCAAGCTCATACGGTTCTTTCCGGCACCATCTGGTGCTCATGCTGCCCTTGTGGACATCTTGGATCGGATTGTGGGTCAGAACGCCGGTGTAGCCGCTATCCGCGTTCAAAGTCAGCGCGAAAAACTCTGCGACATGAGCCAAATAGCGCAGCGGCTCGGTTCTTGCCTTTGCTCCACGGTAGACAGGTGTAGCGAGATTCCACACGACGTGGGTGTGGTTGTTCGAGCGACGGGTGACCATCCAGTTCGGATCCGGGAGGCCCCCGCTCATGATGCAATCAATCAGAGAATCAATTTTGTTGTCGTTGTCGCAATCCAGAACCAGACTTGGCCATGAGTTGCCCGTCCGCAGTTCAATCGACGGGAACTTCCAAGCGTCCTTCGGATCAACCCGTGTGGAAGATTGAAATATTCCCGCGCTCTTACCTCCCGAAACCAGAGGCCGAGTATGTGCATCAACGAGGCCATGTTGCCGGACAATAGCCGGAGCGAAATCTATTGGTTTTCGCTTGGCCGCTTCCCGCATCCCAATCCTCCGCAATAGAAAACTCTGAAGTTTTGGCCATCGCCATTATCGGCTGGCGATTCCTTTCATACGTTTTTGTACGTTTTTTGTCTACGTATTTTACGTCTAAATATTGACTTACACGTTTTGTGCGTACATTGTGCCGAACATCCGAGAGGCGATTTGGAGAATTGCGGGGAGAAGTTTATGAGCGATGAAGTGCTCGATCGTGAAGTTTGCGCCAGCCTGTCAGATCATTTGGACGATCTGCACTCAACGTTGATGTCCAAAGCCTCTTCGCACCGTCAGCGGTTTACATTGGCAAAGATCATCGCCGAATCCTTCGTTCACAGGGCGACGATCGAGGCATCCTTTGCAAGCAAGGCAAAAGATCTCGAAAGCCCGCTTCCCGCGCATGTTCTGGATAACCTGAAGTTTGTTTTGGAGCAGATCGAAGAAAGTCTCCGTCCCGATCTGATCAAGGGAGTACGGGACCAGCTGCGCATCGTCAAAACCAACTGAAGCGATTGGAACAACAAATGTCAGATATGGCATGGAAAATAGGCAAAGAACCTGAACAACGCGCCCTTCCGCCCGGGATCATTCCGAGAATGCTTACGAAAGAGCAGGTCGCGGAATACTGCAATATTTCTATCCCACACGTGAACAACTGGATAAACGCCGGACTTCTGCCAAAACCCATGAAAAAAACCCGGCTTTGGGACCGGAAGGCCGTCGATGACGCCCTTGACAAAAACTCCGGATTGAAGAGCAATTCCACTGATGATCTCGATAAGGAATTCGAAGAGTGGGAGAAGCAGCACGGTGGTTTTGGTGAAGACTAAGGGTATCAACCGCGCAAGCTTCAAACTGGCGAGCGGCATTCGCCGGTACTATTATTACGCATGGAAAGGTGGACCACTTTTCTGGACCCAGGACGGCAGGCCGGTGTCAGAACCCGCGCCAGACGCCTTCAAAGCCGCCTACGACAAGGCAATTCGAGACCACAAACCGGATCGGCTTGCCCCTGAGGATCGCACAAAGATTAAAGGGTTGATTGCCCTCTACAAAGGTTCCAGGAATTTCCTCGATCTCGGCCAGGCGACACGCGCCGATTATGCCCGCAAATTGGAAGAAGTTGGCAAGGCATGGGGAAACACCCCTGTTCGCCTTTTTCAACACAAGCGCATGCGTCCGAAAGTGAAGGAGTGGCACCAGTCATTTGCAAACACTCCCAGGACTGCCGATCTCAACTTGGGTGCTCTCGTTAGAATCCTGAATTTTGCGGTTGATGAGGTACTAATTGACCATCATGTCGCCGGCGGAATTAAGGCTCTGCACTCGGCCGACCGGGCACACATCATATGGGATCCGCAAGAATTTGAGGCGCTGATTGACGGAATAGCCGAACACACCGCCCTGATGCTTCAATTCTTCCGATACACCGGCATGCGCCGCGGTGACGGCATCACTATACCGGTCAGTGCGGACAAAGGTGATTGGCTTGAGTGGAGAACCGGCAAATCCAGAGGCAAGAAAGAAATCATCATTCCTGTCTATGCCGAATTGCGCGGCATCCTGTCGGCAATCCAGTCCTATAAGGAACGGCAAGACCTCACCGGCTGCTTGACAATCCTTTGCAACTCGCGCGGTCACCCCTGGACCGCAGAAAGCGTCAAAACATCGTTTCAGCGGGCCCGGGCAAACAAGGATCTCAACAAGCGATTTCATGACCTCCGCGGAACTGCAGCGACGGAGTTTTGCCGGGCCGGTCTCACTGATGAGGAAATAGCGGACATTCTCGGTTGGCAGTCAAAAGACGTCCGCGCGATTCGTCGCAAGTATGTGGACCGCCGAAACATCGTTTCAGCGCAAGTTGAACGCATGAAACGGAACGCAAAATGAACAGACTTTTCAAAAGGCTGTCAAAGGGGCTCAGCAGGTTCAAAATTTGCGTTGCACCAAGTTATTGGGAATATTACAAGAAGTGGGATACGGCCCCGTAGCTCAGCAGGATAGAGCATCAGATTCCTAATCTGAGGGTCACAGGTTCGAATCCTGTCGGGGTCACCATTTCCCATAGGGTCCATTCTTGTCACATGGTTTACATTTCATTCCGGGCACATTGTTTACACGTGCTCCGGGGTGAATGGGTTTTGCGCCGGTTCGACGCGGCCCTCGCTGGCAGTTATGAACGTTCTCTGCACACCAAGGCCGGCGAAGTGAAGCTGAAGATGCCGACGCTTCGGCGTCAGACCTTCGAGACGGCGATTATCGAGCGATACCAGCGGCGGGAAAGCAGTGTCGAAGAAGCTCTGATGGAGATGTATCTGGCCGGTGTTTCGGTTCGGCGTGTTGAGGATATCACCGAAGCTCTGTGGGGGACGAGGGTGTCAGCGGGCACCGTTTCCAATCTGAACAAGAAGATCTACGCGAAGATCGAGGAGTGGCGGTACCAGCCGATCGAGGGTGAGCATCCGTATCTTTATCTGGACGGGATTGTGATGAAGCGGACTTGGGCGGGAGAAGTCAGGAATGTTTCGCTGCTTGTTGCCAGTGCTGTCAATTCCGAGGGCTACCGTGAGATCCTGGGAATCTGCGAAGGCGCCAAGGAAGACAAGTCCGGTTGGTCCAACTTTCTCCGGCACCTTATGGACCGGGGATTGACCGGTGTGAAGCTGATCATCTCCGATGCCTGCCGGGGCCTTGTGGAGAGTATTGCCCACTATCTGCCGGACGCCCAGTGGCAGCGTTGCATGGTGCACTTCTACAGAAATGTTTTCAGCCACGTGCCGTCTGCGAAGGTTCGCGAAGTCACGCACATGCTGAAGGCCATTCATGCTCAGGAAAACCGCAAGGCGGCACAGGAAAAAGCTGATGCTGTCATCGCAGACCTGCAGGCGCAGCGTTTAACACGGGCTGCCGAACTCATCCAGGAGAGCATTGGAGAAACGCTGACCTACTATGGCTTTCCGGACAGCCATTGGCGCAAGATCAGAACCAACAATCCGCTGGAGCGGATCATGAAGGAGATCCGTCGGCAAACACGGGTTGTCGAGGCGTTTCCAGACGGTCAGTCATGCCTCAACCTGGCTGCGGCAAGGCTTAGGCATATCGCAGCCGGCAAATGGTCCACCCGAAAATACATGAACATGACACCGCTCTACCAAGAGCAGAACCAAACACACGGAGCCGTCGCCTGAAATCAAAAGTGCGAAAGACACTGGACACTACCGGCATCGGTCATCAGCCGGACGGAGGACAGGTGTTCCTCATCGTCGCCAAGATAAAGCGTGGTCACCCCGCCGGTGCTTTTCTTCAGACGCTTGTCGTCCGGACCATACCGCTCAGCATATTGCATGAGCAGGTGTTGGGCGTTCTATGCCAGATTATCGGATCAAATCTCAGCCTTATCATTTAAGATATTTAGATTTTACTATTTTGTTTGCTGAGCCAATCACACAAATTTCTATAAATTTTAACATCCTGAGACGTGACGTCAGAATAGTCATGAACAACAACAATATACGGTTTCGCATCTGCAAATTTTATAGCTAACACATCATCGTCTGTTTCCGATTTTGCAATTGGCACCAGTTTTCCCAACGAACTCCAGCGCTCTGCGAAGTATTTTGCATAAACCGAATAGTGATTTTTTGCAGGCAGCTCAAAACCCAGTCTGCCGATCTCATCTACGAAATTATCATTAGTAAGATATTCTGGAGTATGCAGCCCGACCTGCCTCAAATATTCGATGATATACTCTTGTTCCAAGCACAATTCACCCACTCCATTATGACAATCACGAACGGTCGCCATCGTAGGTATAGTCCGTGCTCACCCCCTTGGAGAAAACCATCCGCACAGGGTCCTGATTGGCATTATAGGTGATCTCATTGATCACACCGGGAATGGCGGAGAACTGTGGGTGATGCTTCTATTCTTGATCTATTAGTTTTCTGTATTTCGCAAATGTATTCTCCGCGTATGCATCACCATCTACCAAACGCTCATAAAAGGATCGATCCGCAGCCCATTCATCAAAAACAAGTGCTGAATATACCCTCCCATCTCTCAAAATTTCGGTTGCAAGACTCCAGTACATCGAAAGATGTTTGTCTGTAACACTAAAAAATTCGGAAGCATATGGTTTCGGATAATCATCAAATTCATCAGAACAAATATAATACCAAGGACTATTTTGCCTAAATATCACACCATAAACAACATATTCTCTATCAATTTGAAGATCTACTTCACCATCAGGATTATTTATATAATACTTTACCCGCTCGGAAGCTTTTCCCCCCGACAAGGCATCAACTTCTTTTAAATTGCAAACTACTCGCATTATCGTTCCCCACAGCGATTTTTGCTGTTCTAGATTTCCAAAGTGATAAGTCTCGCTATTTTCTAATCTGTACTGTGTTTCTTAAATTTATAGTCCATACCTGCTCCGGTCTTAGGATCTCGGGACGTAGTGGACCACAGAATCTTTACCGCTATCGGATTTCACTTTCACTTCCACCTTGTCCATTCCCTTATATCTTTCGTCACCTAAATCTTCGATAATCACCTCACCATATCCTTCCTTTGCGGCATACAGCGCCATCTCATCTTGAAGACTTTTAGGTTTTCTGCTCCACGGGTCTTCAACTTCATTATTTACTCCATCGGCATCTGCATCACCTTCAGCCGCACCACCTTCTTCAGCCGATTCATTAAACAGCCTCATTAGCGAATATACTGTACTGCTATCTGAGTAGGAGGCTCTGTAGTTCGCCTTCAAGCTGATCTACTTCAGCCGGAGTCATTCTATCGTAATTGGGAACTTGGCCAACTAATGGAGACCCCACACGACCCGGACAAATCCTGCATTTTGCTTCTTTCCAGATCGGATCGGTCATACGATCGGGCCTGCTGTTGGCCCTTTTACTGGAACCTCTGACGAATATGCCGCCAGCAGTCTTGTTTGCTTTGGCGCGTGATGAGCCACTGCCATCCAAATTGCCCAAGGGCCCGGTAGTGTTGACCCTGTTCCCTGATGGGTCCTTGAGCATGATCGGGTTGTTCATGCCGTAGGCATAACGGTTGGTGCCCACGCCCCGGTCGGTGGGGTCGAACCAGTCGGGGGTGATGAAGCGGCCAAGGGCGGGGTCGTAGTAGTCGGGCGTTGAGGTAGGTCAGGCCCGTTTCGGGATCGTCTCTTTCTCCGATCCAGCCCCTGCTTTCCCGGGGCGTGTTCACCGCAAGCTGCACATCCGTGCGTTCGCCGTAAGGACGGTAGCGGTTTTCCGCAATCTGCGTGCCGGTGGCATCCGTCATCAGCCGAACCGAAGACAGGTGATCCCATTATCCGCTTAATTGGGCATCCAGTTGGAGACAGACCCGACCCGCCGAACCGTGCCGTCAATATGCTTGATCACCGTCCCATCCGACAGATGCTCCTCATCGTCACCAAGATAAAGTGTGGTCACCCCGCCGGTGATTTTCTTCAGACGCTTGTCGTCCGGACCATAGACATAGGTCGTCGTCTGGCCATTGGCCGTCACCGTGACGGGACGGTCCGCAGCATCATAGGCAATCGTCCGGCCCATGCCGCTCAGCATGTTGCCGTTCCTGTCATAGGTCAGAGCCTGGCCCGCCACATCGGTCGGCGCACGCGGACGGGGAGCGGTGGCAGCGGGATAGCTATAGCTGCCCAGCGCCGAGTTATAGGTCATGTTGCCCGCTTCATCATAGGTGGTGAAGCTCTGGGTCAGGGTCGTATCATCCAGATTGGTGGCGCTCAGGAGCTGGTCGAGCTCATCATAAGCATAGTCCCAGTTGCCCTTGGGCCAAGTTTCAAATTCTTCCGGTTTCGCGTCTAATTCAACGTTGCCCTGCGTAACAGCTAGTTCGCTCTGTTCCTCTGCCTAACTTTCAAGCAGCTCCCAAAAAATTTAGGATCCATATTGCAGCAGTATTATTTTTCATCGAGTTCTCTGATCACTTCTCGTAGTAGGTCAGCTACCTCGGAATCTCTTTCCGTCAACAACAGAGCGTTGATCCTCTCTTTGATCAATTCTGATTTTTCTTTCAATGTCATCAATAAATCCAATGCAGAGCTTCTAAATTCGGAATCTTTATTCTCAACTTCAGACAAATATAACTGAACGCTATCTGAAACGAGTGATCGACAAGCATCTCCCAGCGGAACATTTTTATTATTAATATTTATAGTTATGTTCTCTGGCGCATATCCGTTTGCTATCTCCGACAAAAGCGCATAAACGTGCTCTCGACCAACCGTCGAATCCGATTTCAAAATTTCCAACAAAAAAGGGATTACGTAGTAAGCAGATTCGTACAAATCAGATTGTAACACGATATAATTGTCTAATTTCCAATATGCCGCTTCTCTCTTGTCACTATCATTGGAAATCAACTCTTGAATTGCTGTTGGTACAAGGCTGGCATCGCCATGTGCCTGCCTTAGTTTAGACCAATCTATCTTTTCCAAATTCGCAAACATGACTTGCCTCAACCATCAGTCAAACAACGTGTCTGGGGGAAATTGATCCTTTGAGAACGTACCCTGACACCTTTTACAAACCGGCACTACATCGCTCTTATGAGGTCTGATCTTCGGTCTTATAGCACCTGTCAATAATACGTCTTTGGGGTTTCCACCAAGAAGATCTGTAACAATATCTTCAGCACACTTGCCTCTACATTCTCCCCGACGTTTTACACCAACTGCAACTTTACCAGATTTGATATTGACCCCACCGACCACTGTAGAAACCTTTTCCTGCTGAGTTTTGGAGAGGTTTCTTAGTGCTCCAACAACTTCATCTCTTGCTGCAACCGCAGCATCGAAAGCTTCATCAACATTCTTTACGCCTTCCTTTGAAAGATACTTAGAACCAGCATTCACAAGAATACTCGTACCCGCTTTTGCAACCGCAAACCCGCCACCGACAAGATCAACCGGACTTACGGCATCTTGGGGCGCATCAGCCTGGATGTGTCGCTCAAAATCTTCCCAGTCATAGTTGGCTTTGGTGACACCATCTAGCCGGTCTTGGTGTCCGTTGAATTCGACATCTGAGTTTGCGACACGTCTGAAAGAGTCAAATTCGCCTGCATTTCTTGCACCGGTCAGTCTTCCCAGGGGTCCAATTTCATTGAAATCATCAATTCTGTTCCCTGATGGGTCCTTGAGCATGATCGGGTTGTTCATGCCGTAGGCATAGCGGTTGGTGCCCACGCCCGGTTTAATTGGGTCGAACCAGTCGGGAGTGATGAAGCGGCCAAGGGCGGGGTCGTAGTAGCGGGCGTTGAGGTAGGTCAGGCCCGTCTCGGGATCATCCCGCTCTCCGATCCAGCCCTTGCTTTCCCGCGGTGTGTTCACAGCAAGCTGCACATCCGTGCGCTCGCCGTAAGGACGGTAGCGGTTTTCCGCAATCTGCGTGCCGGTGGCATCCGTCATCAGCCGAACCGAAGACAGGTGATCCCGGTGCATCCAGTTGGAGACAGACCCGACCCGCCGAACCGTGCCGTCAATATGCTTGATCACCATCCCATCCGACAGATGCTCCTCATCGTCACCAAGATAAAGTGTGGTCACCCCGCCGGTGATTTTCTTCAGACGCTTGTCGTCCGGACCATAGACATAGGTCGTCGTCTGGCCATTGGCCGTCACCGTGACGGGACGGTCCGCAGCATCATAGACAATCGTCCGGCCCATGCCGCTCAGCATGTTGCCGTTCCTGTCATAGGTCAGAGCCTGGCCCGCCACATCGGTCGGCGCATGCGGACGGGGAGCCGTGGCGGCGGGATAGCTATAGCTGCCCAGCGCCGAGTTATAGGTCATGTTGCCCGCTTCATCATAGGTGAAGCTCTGGGTCAGGGTCGCATCGTCAAGGTTGGTGGCGCTCAGGAGCTGGTCGAGCTCATCATAAGCATAGTCCCAGTTGCCTTTGCTCCGGTTCGACCGCACCTTCGTCATCCGGCCCATATCGTCCCTGGTATAGGTCTCATCGAACAGGGCGGTCACACCGGCGGAGGTCTGCGAGCCCAGAAGCCACAGACGGTCACCATCATAGGTATAGTCCGTGCTCACCCCGTTGGAGAACACCATCCGAACAGGGTCCTGATTGGCATTATAGGTGATCTCGCTGATCACACCGGGAATGGAGGTCAGCTGACCGCCGCTGTCATAGGTGTAGCTGCCGCTCGCAGAGGGCCACACTTCTCCGTCGGAGAATTGTCTGCGGATCAGGCGCGTCGCACTGTCATAGCTATAGGTGCGTTCATAGGTCTGACTGTCCACATCCCAGGCTTCCCGGGCCAGCAGTCCCCGGGCCGTATAATCCTTGCGGATCGTCGCCGCACCGTTTGCGACCGTTGTCAGCCGGCCGATATTCCTGTAGCCCGCCCGGTCCTCATCATAGGTGTAGGTCGTCACATCCTGGGCAGAAACGGCCGTCGTAGACAACAGGAAACCGCCCAGCATTGTCGCCCACACAGGAGTCTTTCCAATCGGTCGTCTCTGTGGCTCTTTCGGTGAATTGAAAGGAAGAAATGATCTTGAAATTGCAGAAAGAGTTGGACGAAACCGCATAAAGCACGCTCCTTCAAAAAATGAATAATCGAAATCTTTTTCCGAGCTAACATGGATTCGTACAATCAGAAATAGCAGTCACGGCGAGAGGGTTTCGTTTTCCACAAAACACGCATTAGTTGAGAATGGACAAATCTGAAATGGAAAACCGGCCCGATTAAGACACGGTCACTACCGCTGTTCCGTCACTGTTTTTAACGGTGGATTTCACGTTTCTGCAGGCTCGGTTCCCCAATCCAAAGGGAATACCTCTTCGAAGGACCGACTATCTGGTGGATCCAGTTCGATATGGACTTCACGTGCTTTCGCTTCGTCCTTGCCACTACCAGCGAAACAGCGGGGTAGACTCCAGTCATAAAACGAGATTGCGTCTCGGTTCCGGGAATACTGTATCTGACTGCCCATGATTTGACACTTGCCGGTGTCACTCGTAAATGAGGCCCGAGCTTTCTAGTATCCCGGCAGTCAAGATGCTTTTGCGGGGCCGGCTTTACACCGGCAACCAAGGCATTTGCCAGTGTGAGCTTCGGCATCCGGAGCGCGCACCGGAGGCACAAATGATGGTTTTGCCTCCGGCCGATCCCCTGGCTATGAATTCGCCTGCGCTGTTGTTTGTTTGAACCGTTGTTTTTGCAGAAATCTGCGGGGAAGTTGCAAACGGCAGCTCCCCCGCCGAATTGTTACGCCGCACGGACCTCGGCGAGGAACTCTTCAACTTGTGCCTTGAGCTGTTCGGACTTGCTGCTGAGTTCGGTGGCTGTGCCGGTCACTTGCGTCGCCGCGGCTCCGGTTTCGCTGGCAGCCTTTGTGACTTCCATGATGTTGCTCGTCACGTCACCGGTTCCAGTGGCGGCCTGCTCAACATTCTGTGCAATTTCCCGGGTTGCTGAACTCTGTTGCTCGACCGCCGTGGCAATGGTGGAAGCGATCTCATTGATTTCGGCAATGGTCTTGCCGATGCTCTGAATTTCGGTAACAGCCCCTTCGGTTTCAGCCTGAATGCTGGCGATCTGCTGCCCGATTTCCTCAGTTGCTTTACCAGTCTGGCTGGCCAGCTCTTTTACTTCCGCTGCAACCACAGCAAAGCCCTTGCCGGCTTCGCCTGCCCGCGCAGCTTCAATCGTGGCGTTAAGCGCCAGGAGATTGGTCTGTTCGGCAATATCTGAGATCAACTTGATGACATCGCCAATCCGTTGCGCAGCAACCGCCAGCCCCTGAACTTGCTTGTCGGTGCTGGTCGCTTGTTCGACCGCGCGCCCGGCGATAGCGGCAGACTGAGACACCTGACGGGAGATTTCCTGGATTGAGCTGCTCAATTCCTCTGACGCGCCGGCGACCGTTTGAACGTTGGCAGAGGCATTTTCCGCAGCATTTGCCACAGTTGACGCCCGGTCGTTCGTCTTGCTCGCAATGTCTGACATGGATGTCGCTGTCGTTTCCATTTCCGTCGATGCACTGGCGACTGCGCCAAGCAGTTCAGAAACGCTCTCATCAAAATCCTGCGTCAGCTGTTCGATGAGCTGCGAACGCGCCTGCCGTGTTTCAGCTTCCTGAGCTTCACGTGCCGACAGCTCCTCGGCTTTGATCATATTGTCTTTGAAGACCTGAACAGCAGCAGCCATCAGTCCGACTTCGTCTTTCCGGTTCTGATCCGGAATTTCGGCTGACTTGTCTCCTTCAGCCAGCGACTTCATTGAGGTCGTGATGGACGAGATCGGTTTGGAGATACCCATTCCGATAAACCATGCGGCGACCACGCCCAGCAGGATGCTGAAAACGATAATTGCGATTGTGATCGTGACTGCTGACTCAAGCGCCGCGGTCGTTTTCGGACCAAGGACATCCTGCTCTGACTTAACGGCAAGCTTCAGGTCCTCCATTTCCGAGGCGACTTTCGGTCCGACCGTGTCGAGCGTTCCGGAGATAATGGTGTTCCGCTTGAAAATTGTCTCGCGAACCTGATTGAAGACCGCGACATACTCCAGGTGAAGCTTCTCCGCCTCTTGCGTGAGTTCTCTCCGTTTCGGATTTTCGAGGGAAGCCATCAGGATTTCGTAGTTTTTCGTAAACCCTTCAGACTCTGAGGCCGCCCGGTCGTAATCTGACTGGGCGTTGGAGATTAGGAACTTTCCGGCGTAAAGCCGCATCAGCAAGAGATTGCGCTGAACGTTTCCTGCGTAATATGCGGCTTTGGCATCGTTGTCTTCGTAGGCGCTTTTCATCACTGCCGTGAGGTTGCGTTCAATCTGAGGCCCGACCACATCCAGCGTACCACGAACAAGGGCGTTCCTGGTGTCCTGCAGAGACGTCACTTCATTAAACGCATCTCTATATTGTTGCAGCTCCCCTGTTGCTGTCGAAACGATCGCACGCTTTGCATCGTCATCGACAAGTTCCTCAAGTTTTGCCGTTAGCGCCAATGTGGCTGAAGCGCGCTTCTGCACCGTCTCAATCGCTTCTTCCGACCCGCTGATAATGAAGTTCTTCACCGCGAGCCGGGTTTCCAGAAGATTGGCCTGAACACGGCCTGCCTGATTGGACTGCAATGCGATCGACCGGTATCGTTTGAATTGATCGCTGCCGTCCTTGAGATTGAACGCCCCGGTGCCGCCCGTGACGACAAGAAGAAGCAGAATTATCCCAAATCCGCTGAAAATTTTGATGGTAACAGGAATGTTCTTTAGCATGACACAATCAATCCCCCCAAGATTGAAGATGGTGACCTTCGGACAAGACGATCCGTTTGCAGATCCGAAGTTTCTGCATTTACGTAAGTCAAGTTAAATATCTTTGCGTTAACAAAGTACTTAACAAGTAAATTTTCAATTTATGGCATATTTTTTTAATTCATACACTCGCTGAGTGTAGGCACGAAACTAAAATCGAAATTAAACTCTTTGAAAATACATAAAATTCTTACCAGCTTTAGTTGCAGCGCGCTCACTTCGCTATGAAATCTCTACGAAATACCGACAATAAACACTTCTGGTGTGTGGGCCCATAAATGTCCTTGAAATGGTGGATCAAACGGCAAAAAGCTGCCGGGAAGGGTGTGAAAAGCGGGCTATCCAGCCCATGTTGCATGCTTTTCCATCTGATCTGACAGTGAGCCGGCGCTGGTGAACAGCCGCCGATCTTCGGTGCCGGGACATCTCGACAGAGCGCCGATATAACGACCGATATTTCGACACTGGCAAACGACTTGCGGCCTGTCCGGGTTATTCCATTTCCGGAAACCCTTCGCCAAGATCCCAGAACAGTCCGGTCATCATCTCCAGACCCTCCTTCATCAGGTGGGGCAGAACATGCTCGTTCGGGGCGTGTTGGGAGCAGCCGGTATAGCTGTGCGGCACCCAGACAGTCGGCATGCCGATAATGTTGAGAAAGATATCGTTCGGCAGCGAGCCGCCCGCATTGGGGAAGACCGTGACCGTCTTCCCGGTCGTCTTCTCGATCGACCTGACCGCCCAGCCTACCGCCGGATGCTTCGGGTTCAGGCGCGAGGCACGCAGCATCGACATGCGGGCGGGCTCGACGGTAATGCCGGCAAAGCCTTTGTCCTGAAGATGCTTGCGGATCAGAGGCAGGAAAGTATCGGGATCCGTATCGACCACAAATCGGATCTGACAAACAGCCTCCGCGAAGGGAGGAACCGCGTTCTGCGGCTTTTCAGGGTCGCCGGAGATGAAGGACAATACCTCGAACGTGTTCCAGCCGAACACCTTTTCGGCCCCGCTCAACCCCGGTTCGCCCCACCAGGGATCGATCTTCGGATCGCCGGGTCCTGAAGTAACCGTAACGCTGGACAGAGCATCGCGCACGGAACTTTTTATTGCTTCGGGTTTTAAGCCGGGATGCAGAATTTCACCTTTGCGGCTTACCAGGGTGGTGAGCGCATGCATGAGCACGATCGCCGGATTGGCAAGCAGGCCGCCCCAATTGCCGGAATGGTGACCGCCCTCGCGATAATCCAGTCTGAACCGCAGGTTCAGTCCTCCGCGGGTCCCGAGCTTGATGTCCGGACCGTCGGGTGAAAAGCGGGGACCGTCAGAGGCGATCAGGAGATCTGCGGCCAACATATCGCGGTTCTCGCGGCAGAACTCGGCGAGCCCGGGCGAGCCCATCTCTTCCGCCGTTTCGATCAGGAACGTGACGTTGTAGCCAAGACGGCCGCGGGTTTCGATGACATGGCGCAAGGCCTCCATGTTAATGGCGTGCTGGGCCTTGTTGTCCGCCGTGCCGCGACCATACCATCGTTCGCCCGACGGGGAGTGTGCAACATCCAGGGTCCACGGATCACGTCCCTCGCTCCAGTTGCCGTCTTCTCCCGGAACCGTGTCGCCGTGTCCGTAACAAAACAATGTGGGCAACGCCGGGTCCTCGATGCGTTTCGCCACCAGGAAAGGTGCCCGCTCGAGCAGCACGTTTGGAT
This sequence comes from Stappiaceae bacterium, assembly GCA_965275915.1. Lineage (GTDB taxonomy): Bacteria > Pseudomonadota > Alphaproteobacteria > Rhizobiales > Stappiaceae > JBDWFY01. Next base: position 2,002,224 of record CBDHYI010000007.1, on the reverse strand, counting down.
GAAGCTCAACCGAGAAGCCCATCGTTTCGAAGCGCACACGCATCAGGTCGTCCAGATAGCGTATCAGTTCACCCCGATGTTCTTCTTCCCGACTGGACGTGCGAACCGCCACCCTCTCGGCCAGTTCGACCCGGAACTCACCCTTGTTGAAATATCTGGACGCCGCATCGATTGCGGCCTTGCGCGTCGTCATGGCTGATCTGCCTCCAGCTCTTTCGTTTTTCAGGAATCGCGGCGCGCCAATCTCACCGCCGTCTGTCCGCGCCAAAGGCGTTTGGACGGCATCACAAGCATGATGTCGTCTTCCGGTGTAACGACGGGTTGATCGCCATCATGCCCAATCAGTGTGCCTTTCCTGGCAATGATCTCACCACCGGAGAACGGCTGGGCAAAGACAAACTTCTCGGATTGAATAGTGATTGCCTCGACAACCGTGAACACGGACTGTGACGGCGGAACATCGGAAAACTCCCTCAGGATGTCGCAGGTGAGCACACCTGTTGCGACCAGAAACCGGGCTGCAGATTTTTTTGCCAAGTCACCCGCAGCAGGCTGCCAGTGCTGGCCGCACTCGATCAACAGAGCGGTTTTCTGCGCGCTGGGACCGTCAAACGCGCCGTAGTCGCGCATACGCCGGCCTTCCGCATGGCCCGCATCCCCGACGACTCTTTCAGGGACGCCGACGGCTGCCGCCAGCGCCTTGGCCCTTGCGTGGCGGCCGGTCATCATAAGGGGCGGTGCGAGATGTTGCATACTGTGGATGTCCAGAAGACAGTCGATATCCGCCAATGCCGGCCGGATCTCCCGGGCCCGGCGCAACTCGACACTGTCGCGGTCTCCCTCAAGCACCTCCTTGTCCCAGATGCGATTGAAGTCTTCCTCGATCCATCTGGTCGCGTTCGGATCGGACGGATCGAATGCCTCATAGGCGTCAATGTTCATGAAAGCGAGTGTCAAAGTGCCCGCGGCAGGCCTGGTGTCGCGTTTCAGCAATCGGTCAAGCGCGATGGCGCCGCAAGGCTCGTTACCATGAACGATCGCGCTGATCATGACGTTCGGACCCGGCTTGCCACTGTCGAACCGCCAAAGATAGGGGATGCCGGTGTTGCCGTTTTTGTAGGGCGAAAGATCGGGGGGCGTCAGGTCCACCGGATATTCGTTCGGAATGTTGATTTCGGTCACGAGATCGTGCTCCTCTTTCAAAAAACCCGGATATGGGAGGGAACCTGGTGGATACACCCAAGGTTGCTTTGCTTGGCATGATTTTGGAATCGAACCGGTTCGCGCGCCCGGCGACCGAAGACGACTTCCGCTCGCTGACCGGGCTTGAAGGCGACAGCCTGCTTGAAGAAGCGCGGTCGCCGACGCCCGCTCTGGCTGCCGAGTTCGCAGCCTTTGTCCGGACAATGGATGCCACAGGACCGTGGCAGCCGGTGCCCTGCACCCTGGCGGCAAGCCATCCGGCGGGGCCGGTCAAGCGCAAGGTGTTCGACAAGATAACCGACGGCATCATCCGACGGCTCAACGAAGACGGACCTTTCGACGCGGTCTATATCTGTAACCACGGGGCGATGGTCGCCGAGCACAGCCACGATCCGGACGGTGACCTTATGGCGCGCGTCCGGGCGACCGTGGGCGCAGCGCCTCTCATCGTCAGCACACTCGACCTCCACGCGAACATTTCGCCCAAGATGGTGAAGTCCTGCGACCTGGTTATCGGATATCGGACGAATCCGCATGTGGACATGATCGAGCGCGGAGAAGAAGCAGCCTTTTCGCTCAGACGGTGTCTTGCCGGCGGGCGGCGGCCGCGGACCGCACTCAGAAGACCGCCCATCGTTCCGGCCTCCGTCACCCTCCTGACCGCTGAAGCGCCCTACGGCGAGCTGATCAACTTCGGACAGCAACGGCAGGCTGAACTCGGCGGGACCATTCTGAATGTCTCGGTGTTCGGCAATTTCGTCTTTTCCGATACACCCGATAACGGACTGAGCGTCGTTGTGACGGCACGTGACGATCAGGATGCCGCGGACAGACTGGCCTTTGAAATTGCCGATTGTGCCTGGAAAAAGCGAAAAGGCTTTGTGCGTAACCTGACCTCTGTTGAAGACGCCGTAGCGATTGCCCGCGATCAGGCACATGCGCCGGTGATTTTCTCCGACGCCGGCGACAATCCCGGCGGCGGCGGCTCGGGCCGAACCACGGAGTTGCTTGCAGCGCTGAAGGCAAGCGGTGCCGACAACGTCCTTTACGGTTCCTTTTTCGATCCCGACCTGGCGGAAGAAGCCCACAGGCTTGGCGTCGGAGCCAGCTTTGGCGCGACGTTCAACCGCAAGACAGGCAACGGGGTCTGGGAAAAATGGGACCGTGCGTTCGACGCGCCGGCAAGAGTCCTTGCCCTTCACGACGGCAACGTTGTCGGCGAGCGGGGCATGACAGAAGGGCGTCAGCTTCACCTGGGTCCGTGCGCCGCGCTGGACCTTGACGGGATCCGCGTGGTTGTCATTTCCGACCGGGCGCAAACGGCCGATCCGGTCTTCTTTCACATGCTCGGACTGGATGTCGGCGACGCGCGTTGTGTCGTCGTCAAGTCGCGCGGACACTTCCGCGCCGGGTTTTCCCGCTGGTTCGCGCCGGAACAGGTCTACGAAATCGACACGGCCGGCCTGACAAGCCCGGTGCTTGAGCGCTGGCCTTTTGAGTTCATACCGCGCCCCAGTTTTCCGCTGGATCCCGATACCGTCTGGAAAAACGCCGGACACAGCTAGAGCGTGTCTTGTTTATGTTGAATCATTTGACCGAGGCCATTTTGATTGCCGGCTAGGCGGGCTGTGTGCCGTTGTGCTTCTCCACCACAAGCACAGGCCAACGACGCCGGCGGGCAAAATGGCCCGGCCCATTCGGCATTTTCTATCAACAGTGTCTTCCTTTCGCGGGTGGGGGAAATCGGCTCATCGGACATCGTTGCGCCCCTTGCCCGATGCGCCGCATCGCGCGACGGGACACGCCTTGCCGAATGAACCGATTTTCTGCCATCAAATGATCCAACATAAACAAGACACGCTCTAGACCGTCTCCGAATATTCATCGGGCGGCGTGGTGTCTTTGACATATTCCATGAATTGCCGGGCAAGTTCGGAGGGCTGACGACCGGAAGGCAGGACGAAACTGGTGTTATAGGTAATTGGAGCGTCAAACGGCCTGACCGAGATATCCGTCATCCCCCCGGACAGAACCGGGAAAGGATTGAGCAGCGTAATGCCCAGGCCCTCACGGACCAGCTCAAGCGCCGCCATGTTGGTCGCGGTTTCGGCAACCGTGCGGGGCCGGACGCCGGCGCGGGCAAAGACCTGTTCGGTGATTGCCCGTGTCCCAAGACGCCGCAGAAACTCGATCAGCTCAACACCTTCAAGGTCCGAAGGTGTCACAATATCCTTCTGTTCAAGCGGATGCCCGCCCGGCATGGCGCAAACGACCTGGGACCTGCGCCAGGGAATGAGAGTAACGCCCGAACGCTGGATCATGGCGCTGGTCAGACCGAGATCGTAGCGCAGGTCGAGAATGCCGGAGACAAGAACGTCGGTGGCCTGGATATCCAGTTGCAGGTGCTTGCCCGGGTTCTGTTTCAAGAAGGCAGCCACCCGCGAAATGATGAAATTATGCGCCAGCGTCGGCGGCACGATCAGCCGCAGCGGTTCTTCGTCCGCAGCGGCCCATTCCGCGCCCTCGATCAACGCAAGCGTTTCAAAGAGCGGATCCAGCTGTTCGTTCAGCCTGAGCGCGGCCGCCGTGGGTTCAATCCTGCCTGAGCTGCGCAGAAACAGGTTTCGCCCGACGCGCTGCTCCAGTTGTCCGAGGGCCCGGCTGATCGATGACTGCGACACGCCCAGCCTGCGCGCCGCCCCGATGGTGGTGCCGGTTGTGACCAGAGCACGAAGGGCCTCCATTTCTCTCAGTCTGTGACGGTGCTCAGCCATGGTTTTTTGATTTTCCGCTGCGAAGGGAGCCAGCCTTCATCTTGAATTGCCCTATGCAAAGTTGCATTAACTTTTCGGTTGGCAATGAATTTTCTGCAAGCTAACATCCTTTTTATTGTGCGGCAAAAAGTCCGGATAAGGACACCCGCGCTTCCGAGGGAGTTACATAGTCATGAGAATACTTACAGCCGCGGTTGCGGTAAGCGCATTGGCGTTGTTCACCGGAGCGGCTTCCGCAGAAAAACTGACGATCGGCCTGGCATCCGAGCCGACGTCGATGGATCCCCACTTTCACAATCTGGGACCGAACAATGCGATGTCGGTTCACGTGTTCGACCGGCTGATCGCGCAGGATGAGAATCAGCGGCTGTCACCCGGGCTTGCCGTTTCCTGGAAGCCGATTGACGACCTGACCTGGGAATTCAAACTGCGCGAAGGCGTGAAGTTTCACGACGGCAGCGATTTCAACGCCGACGATGTGATCTGTACGATGGCGCGTGCCCCGGAGGTCCCCAACTCCCCGTCCGGTTACGGCACATACCTGAAGGGCAAGACCTTCAAGAAAATCGACGATTACACCGTCCATGCCATCACCGAAGCGCCCTATCCGCTGATGGCAAATGATATCTCGACCATTCCGGTCATTTCTGACAGCGCAGGCTGCGACGCAGCGACAGAGGACTTCAATGCGGGCGCGGCAGCCGTCGGAACCGGACCGTACAAATTCTCAAGCTACAAGCCCGGTGAAAGCATCACGCTCGTTCGAAACGACGACTACTGGGGCGAAGCGCCTGCTTGGAGTGAAGTGGAATTCCGCCCGATCAAATCCGGCCCCAGCCGGGTCGCGGCCTTGCTGGCCGGGGATGTGGACATGATCGCAGGCGTTCCCACGACCGACATCCAGACTCTGGAGGCCAATGATGGTATCCAGCTCAGTCAGGGCGTTTCGAACCGTGTCATTTACCTGCATATGGACCAGTTCCGTGAAAATTCGCCCTTTGTTAAAGGCAATGACGGGAGCGAAATCAAAAATCCGCTGATGGACAAACGCGTTCGTTTGGCGATCTCAAAAGCAATCAACCGGGATGCCATTGTCGACCGGGTCATGGAAGGCGTGGCCCTTCCGGCCGGGCAGCTGCTTCCGGAGGGTTTCTTCGGTGTCTCAGGCAAGTTACAACCCGAAGCCTACGATCCGGAAGCGGCAAAGGCGTTGCTGGAAGAGGCCGGATATGCGGATGGTTTCCAAATGACCATTCACGGTCCGAACGACCGCTATATCAACGACGCGAAAATCGCCGAAGCAATCGGCCAAATGCTGACAAGGGTTGGCATAAAGACAGCGGTCGAAACGATGCCTCGATCCGTCTATTTCGGGCGTGCATCCAGGGGTAGCCCGGATGGCCTGCCCGAATTCAGCTTCATTCTTGTCGGCTGGGGCGCCGGATCCGGAGAAGCATCGTCGCCCTTGAAGTCCCTGATTCACACCTATGACAAGGACAAGGGCTTTGGTTCGTCGAACCGCGGCCGCCATTCCAATGCCGAGATCGATGCGATGATCGAGGAAGCGCTGCGGACCGTGGATGACGAGAAACGCCAGGACCTTTTGGCGAAATCCACCGAAATGGCGATCGAAAACGTGGCGATCATCCCGACCCATTTCCAGGTCAATACATGGGCGGCGAAAAAAGGCCTGAAATATATTCCCCGGACCGACGAATACACCCTTGCGATGGGTGTCGTGAAGGAATGAGTAGTCCCTTCCGGGCCGCTGTCTTCAGCGGCCCGGTCCTTCCTTAAGTCGAGACAAACCCATGACTGTTTTCGTCATCCGGCGGCTGATGCAGGCGTTCTTTGTCGTCTTTCTCATGTCGGTCATCGTCTTTTTCGGCGTGAACATTGTCGGCGACCCGATCTACATGCTGGTCAGCCCTGACGCGGACCAGGCTGACATTGAAGCGGCGATCCGCCGTCTCGGACTCGACCGTCCGGTGTGGGAGCAGTATTTCCTGTTTCTGAAGGGAGCGGCACAGGGCGACCTGGGAGACTCGTTCGTCTTCGGTGAGCCCGCCCTGAAGCTGATCCTGCACCACATGCCGGCGACGCTGGAACTGGCTTTCAGCGCACTGTTTCTTGCCATTGCTATCGGCATTCCGCTGGGCCTTTTTTCAGGGCTCTACCCGGACAACCCGGTGTCGAAAGGCATCATGGCGGGATCCATTCTCGGCTTTTCCCTGCCGACTTTCTGGGTCGGCCTGATGCTGATACTTCTGTTCGCCGTTGAACTGGGATGGCTTCCATCTACCGGACGCGGCGATACGGCTTCGGTCTTCGGGATTGAAACCAGTCTGGCAACCTGGGACGGGCTCAGGCATATCTTCCTCCCGGCGTTGAACCTCTCGCTTTTGAAGATATCCCTCGCGATCCGCCTCACCCGGGCCGGTGTCCGTGAAGCCATGGGCCAAGACTATGTCAAGTATGCCCGCGCCAAGGGCATTTCGACAGGCCGCATTATCTTCGTGCACGTCATGAAGAACATCATGATCCCGGTGGTCACGGTGATGGGACTGGAATTCGGCAGCCTTATCGGGTTTTCCGTCGTGACCGAATCGATTTTCGCCTGGCCCGGCATGGGCAAGCTCCTGATCGATGCGATCCTGCAGCTGGATCGCCCGGTGGTCGTGGCCTACCTGATGATCATGGTTCTGTTTTTTGTCCTGATCAATCTGGTCGTCGACATTCTTTATTCAATCCTGGACCCGCGGGTCCGCCTTCAGGATCAGGGCGCATGACCGATACCACGATCCAGTCTGCAGGTCCGGACGCGGTCAAAGCGGAAACCCCATTCCAACGGTTTCGGGCCGAGTTTTTCGAAAGCCGCATCGCCGCGACGGCCTTTGTCGTCCTCCTGATCATAGTGCTCCTGGCAATTCTTGCGCCCTGGATCACACCGCAAAATCCCTACGACCTGGCCCAGGTCGACGTTTTGGACGGTCGCCTGCCGCCGGGGTCGAAGGCGTTTGCGGGCTACACCATGTGGCTGGGCTCCGATGGAGCGGGACGGGACCTTTATTCGGCGATTCTCTACGGGCTCAGAATTTCAATATCCGTCGGTCTGGCCTCGGGCGTGATCGCCCTTTTCATCGGGATGGCCGTCGGGCTGATCGCCGCTTATGTCGGTGGCCGGACGGAAGCCATCATCATGCGTATCGTCGATCTGCAGCTTTCCTTCCCCGCGTCGCTGGTCGCGCTGATGCTTGTGGCTGCGCTCGGCAAGGGCGTCGACAAGATCATCCTTGCGCTCGTCGTCGCCCAATGGGCTTACTATGCCCGCACAGTCCGGGCGACCGCACTGGTCGAACGCGGAAAGGAATATGTCGAGGCGGTCCAGTGTCTCGGCCTTTCAAGGATGAGGATTGTCTTCAGACATATTCTTCCCAACTGTCTGGCGCCGCTGATCGTGGTCGGCACGGTGCAGACTGCGCACGCGGTTTCGCTCGAAGCAACGCTCTCGTTCCTTGGTGTCGGATTGCCGCAGACAGAGCCATCGCTTGGTGTTCTGATCGCCAACGGCTTCGAATATATGCTTTCGGGCAGATACTGGATTTCGGTCTTCCCCGGCATTGCGCTGCTCTTGACTGTCGCCTCGATCAATCTGGTTGGCGACCAGTTGCGCGATGTTCTCAATCCGAGGCTGAAAAAATGACCGCTGTTCTGGAAGTGAGCGGGTTGAAGACGCATTTCTTCACCCACGCAGGTGTCGTCAAGGCCGTGGATGGCGTCGACTTTAGGGTCAGAAAAGGCGAGGTCATGGGCCTTGTCGGTGAATCCGGATCCGGAAAATCGATCATGGGATTCTCGATCCTCGGGCTTATCGATCCGCCCGGCAGAATCGTGGAAGGCACTATCCGCTTCAATGGCGATGACATTGCCAACGCGCCGGAGGAACGACTCAAGTCAATCCGGGGTAACCGGATTTCGATGATTTTCCAGGACCCGATGATGACGCTCAACCCGGTTTTGCGCATCGACACCCAGATGATGGAAGCAATCCTCGCGCACGAAAGCATATCCAGAAAAGACGCGTGGGAGCGGTGCAGGGATGCGCTCGGCCTGGTCGGTATCCCGTCTCCGGAGGAAAGATTGCGCGCCTATCCGCACCAGTTGTCCGGGGGCATGCGGCAGCGCGTCTCAATTGCCATCGCTTTTCTGAACAAACCGGACCTGATCATTGCCGACGAACCGACGACGGCTCTCGATGTTACCATTCAGGCACAAATCATCTATGAAGCCCAGAAACTGACGCGGCAGACGGGAACCGCGATGATCTGGATCACGCACGACCTGGCTGTCGTCGCCGGCCTCGCCGACCGGATCTCCGTGATGTATGCGGGCCGGATCGTGGAGCAGGGTTTGACCGACGACGTGATTGATCGCCCGCTCCATCCCTACACCGTTGGCCTGCTGGGGTCTGTCCCGACCGCAAACAACCGCGGGGAACGGCTGTTTCAGATCGAGGGCATGACGCCGAACATGCTGGCCTTGCCGGAAGGATGCGCCTTCTCGCCACGCTGCGGTTCTGCGAGCGCGGTCTGTAAAGTTCCGCCTCCGATCGAACGTGTGGCGGACCGCGAACTTCGCTGTTACCACCCCCGATCACAGGCGGCAGCGCAATGACCGCCCCGCTGGTAGAAATCCGCGACGTTTCAAAACGCTTCGCCAAACGCCTCGACGCCGCCGGAAAGATTGCCCGGAAACTGGGAGCGGACGTGCGTGAGGAAATCGTTCACGCGGTGGACGAGGTCAACCTTGAGATTCATGAGGGGGAAGTGCTCGGTCTGGTCGGGGAGTCCGGCTGCGGCAAGTCCACTCTCGGGCGTGTGGTCGCCGGCATTCATGCACCCAGTTCCGGTCAGCTTCTCTTTCAGGGCGACGACGTGGCGACCATGTCGAACGTCGACAAGAGAGCGGCAACCCTTGCGGTCCAAATGATCTTTCAGGATCCGTTCGCCAGCCTGAACCCCAGAATGCGGGTTGAAGACATTATCGGCGAAGCCCCGAAGGTCCACGGGATTGTCTCACGCTCGGACGCGTCGGATTACGTCGATGATATCATGCGGAAAGTGGGGCTCGATCCGTCGCTCAAACGGCGCTACGCACACCAGTTTTCCGGTGGTCAGCGTCAACGCATCGGGATTGCGCGGGCGCTGGCCGTTAAACCCAGGTTCCTTGTCTGTGACGAGGCGATTGCCGCACTTGACGTCTCGATTCAGGCGCAGGTCATCAACCTTTTCATGGACCTGCGTGAAGAGTTCGGACTGACCTACCTGTTTATCAGCCACGACCTCAGCGTCGTCGAGCACATCGCAGATCGCGTTGCCATCATGTATCTGGGCCGGATCGTGGAAACTGCTTCGACCGAGGAAATTTTCGCTGCGCCGAGGCATCCCTACACGAGGGCCCTTTTGGCCGAAGCCCCGCGCCTGGATCAGCGAAAACGTGACTTTGCCCCGATTGAAGGCGAGATCCCCTCTCCCCTGGCGCCACCGGACGGTTGCTTCTTCAATCCGCGTTGCCGGCATGTGCGGGACCTCTGCCGTCAGAAACGACCACAGCTTGAGACTTTCGGCGAGGCGCACTCCGTCGCCTGCCACTTCTGGGAAGATATATGACCGAGACCATCCGTCCGGCGGGTGGCCCGATCCATGACCGAACCATTTGAAGCCGCCGCCGAAACGGTGAACACCGCCGCGGCCGGCAACAACTCAATTTTGGAGCAAAGAATGAAAAACGCTGATCGAGTCTGGGATTTGGTCGATGCCCGCCGGGAAGACTATATCGGTCTGTCAGACCGTGTCTTCGACCTTCCGGAAATCGCCTATACCGAGTTCAAGTCCGTTGCCGAACACAAGAAGATGCTGGAACAGGAAGGCTTCCGGATCCGGGAAGGTGTTGCCGGGATACCCACCGCGATCGTCGGTGAGGCGGGAGACGACGGACCGGTAATCGCAATCCTGGGAGAATTCGATGCGCTTCCGGAACTGGGACAGGTCGCAGGTGTCGCAGAATATCGACCGGTGGAAGCGGGTGGTCCGGGACACGGCTGCGGCCACAACCTTCTTGGTTCGGCGGCACTGATGGCGGCCTCCGCGGTCAAGGACTACCTCGCGGAGCGGGGCATCAGGGGACGCGTACGATACTATGGCTGTCCGGCCGAAGAAGGCGGTGCGGCCAAGACCTTCATGGTGCGCGAGGGCCTGTTTGACGACGTGGACGCGGCGATATCCTGGCATCCGGCGACCTTTACGGCAGTCAACGAAGCGCGTTCCCTCGCCAACACGCGTATCGATTTCACGTTCCATGGGCGGGCAGCCCATGCCGCAGGCGCTCCCGAACTCGGCCGCAGCGCCTTGGATGCAATCGAACTGATGAATGTCGGCGTCAACTACATGCGCGAACATATGCCCGACGATGCCAGGGTGCACTATGCCTATCTGGACCCCGGGGGAATTGCCCCCAATGTTGTGCAGGCCAAGGCGACGGTGCGCCAGCTTGTCCGGGCGCGCAACCTGAAGGAACTGCGCGGCCTGATCGGCCGGGTGCGCAAGATAGCCGAAGGTGCGGCGCTGATGACGGAAACCACGGTCGAAGCGCATGTTGTCAGCGGCGTTTCCAACCTGATCGGCAACCGTCCTCTGGAAGAAACAATGCAGCGCAACATGGACCGTCTGGGCGCGCCCGAATTCGATGAGACGGATCGTGAATTTGCCGAGAAAATCCGCGCTACGCTCAGCGAGGACAACATCATCGTCTCGTTTCGGCGGATCGGCGCCGAGGTGAACCCGGACCTTGCCCTTTGTGACTTCGTGGCACCGCTTGAGCGGCAAAGCGAGGGTGGAGAAGGTTCGACCGATGTCGGCGATGTCAGCTGGGCAGTCCCGACGGTTCAGGCACGCGTCGCGACGTGTGCGGTTGGAACGCCTTTCCACACGTGGCAACTGACAGCCCAGGGCAAAGCCCCGGCGGCGCATAAGGGCATGACCCATGCTGCAAAGATCATCGCCGGCACCGCAGTAGACCTGTTCGAAAACGGCGACGTGCTCCGACATGCCACCGAAATCCACCGTGCAAAACTGGAGCTCGATCCCTATGCCTGTCCGATTCCGGATGACGTCTCCCCTCCGCTTAAGGCGATGAGCAACCAGTAGCCGGACAATAAGGCAGCAGGCGACGCGGCCGGACATTCGGGATATTGATCACGAACGTCCGCAATCGGCAGGAAGTTCCGTTGACATCCGCCTTCGCCGGGATGCGGGAACGTTCCGAAAAGAGCCCGTATTGACCGATGCTGCGGCGAGCGGGAACGACGACTTTGGTTGAGCAGATTTCGTGTCCGCGCGCTATTGGATCAGATATGTGGACAGGATCGGCGCATAGCTCAGCAGGACAAGGACTGCCGTAACCGCGATCAGAAAGGGCCAGAGGGACTTCAGGATGGAACCGGGTGACGCGCTGCTCATGGAGGATGCGATATAGAGCCCGATACCGACCGGGGGTGTCAGCAGTCCGAGAACAAGGTTCAGGCAGGTCACGATGCCGAACTGGTAGGGGCTGATATCGTAGGAACCGGTGGCAATCGGCAACAGGATCGGGGTGATGAGAATGATCGCTGCGATCCCGTCGATAACCATGCCGACCAGCAACAGCACGGCATTGACGATGAGCAGAAAAACAAAGGGATCGGAGGTTAGGGCTGTAATCAGCCCTGCGAGCCTTTGCGGCAGTTCTTCGTAGATGATGACCCAGCCGAAGACGCTTGCGGCCGCGATCATAAAGAGAATCATCGACGCGTTGATTGCGGTTCTCTTAAACATCTCGCGCAGATTGCGGGGGTCCAGGTCACGATATACCAGCCAGCCGACCAGAAAGGCGATGAGCGAGGCGACTGCGGCGGATTCGGTCGGCGTGGCAATGCCAAGAAGGATTCCACCAATAATTGACAGCGGGACCAGCATGGCGGGGAGTGCGGCGGCAAAGGCCTTCGCCGCCTCGGCGCGCGACATCCAGGCGCTTTTCGGAAAGTGCTGCGTCCATCCTATCAATGTGATCACCAGCGCAAAGGCAAGGGTCAGGATCAGGCCCGGGATGATGCCTGCGATGAACATTTCTCCGATCGGGACTTGCGCCAGGACGCCAAAGATGACCAGCATCATCGAGGGCGGAATAACCGGCGCAAGCAAGCCGCCCGCCGCCGTCGTGGCGGTCGCAAACCCCCTGTCGTAGCCCTCTTCCTCCATCGCCGGGACCATGGCGCGCGACATGACCGCTATCTGAGCGGTGGCCGAACCGATGATCGCGGCCATAAACATGTTGGCCAGGAGGTTGATATAGGACAGTCCGCCTCGAAAGCCGCCGACGAAGATCCGCGCCAGTGCGATCAGGCGGCGCGTCATGCCGCCTTCATTCATCAGTTCGCCCGTCAGCATGAAGAGCGGGATCGCCAGCAAACCGTAGTTTTCCAGCCCGCCAAACATCTTCTGGGCGAAACTGTCGTAGAGGATCGTATTGCCGCTTTCCCAGATGTACCAGATCGCCGTGATACTGAGCACAATCGCCACCGGCACCGAAAGGAAAAGGGCGGCAAGGAAGACGACGGGGCTCATGCCTGGCCCTTTGATTGAGGGCTCGAAAGGAGATGCATGGTCGAGTGCAGCATTGCGCCCAGGGCAAAGAGCCACATCACCAGCCAGAACAGATATTTCGGAAGACCGAGGGTCAACGTGGGTTCGGCATAGATAAAGTTGAAGGTGGCGCCCTGAAAGGCCATCGTGTCGAACCCTGAGCGTGCGATCTGCAATGGCAGGAACCAGCGCCAGCAAAACCAGAGCATGGCGAGCGCAAAGAGGAAAACGATGATGTCGACCGTTTTCCTGATCCAGAGCCCCGCTTGTGCAGGGACGGCGTCGCTCAGGACCGTGATCGAAACGGAGTTGCGGTGATGCAAGGCGGCGGAAGCGCCCAGAAATGTCATCCAGACCATGGCATAAATCGCAAGCTCATCGATCCAGAAGAGGGCACTGCCTAACGTGCGGGTCACCACATTGAGAAGAATGAGCAAAGTGACGGCAAGCGCAAGAAGTGCCGCGGCCGTTATTTCCAGTCGTGCCCAGAATGCCGAGAGGCGAAACAGCATCATTGTCCCTCACGAAAAATGGCGCAGGATCCGACTGCGCCATTCAACGTCTAAACCATTTCTCACCGGGTTTCAGCTGCAGTCGTCCGCAAGGCGTCAAGCGAAGAGGTCTTTTCCGACCAGATCTTGTTCCACTCCTCAATCGCACCGCCAAAGAATGCGGCGTCGACTTTTTTATAGGCCTTACCGGTTCCCTCGATTTGCTCCAGCCAGCCGGCCTCTTTCGCGATATAACTGTCGATCGTGCTGTCGACGTGCTTGGCCATCAGATCGCCTATCATGGTGCGGTCCGCTTCTGACAACCCGGCCCAAACCTTGGCCGAAACCAGTCCCACCATCGGAAACATCATGTGATCGGACTGAACGATGGTGTCGGCGTGGTCGTAATATTTCAGAACCCAGATCAGTTCCGCATCCATATCGATGGCGTCCACCTGACCGTTGGCAAGCGCATCATAGACAGCCGGCAGCGGCATCGGTGTCGGAGCGGCACCCACGGCATTGTAGAAATCCAGAATGGGCGTGAATGGCGTGATCCGCAGCTTCAGGCCGGCCAGGTCGGCCGCGGACGACACTTCACCCCGGCTTACAATCTGACGCAGGCCGGCCATGCCGTACCCGACACCCACGGCACCGACCTGACCGGGAAGCGGTTCGAGCAACGCCTTTGCCGTATCCGACCTTAAGATGCGGCCTGCATGGTCGATGTCATCAGCCAGATAGGGCGCATAGAAAGCGCCAAGCTCGGGCGCGCGGTTGGATACTTCGGCCACGGTCATAAACGCCATGTCGAGAGCACCGGTCTGCAATTGCTGAAGCATTTCGGCTTCGTTGCCCAACTGGCGGGCGGGGAACACGGATACACTATGGGCGCCGTTGCTGGCCTCTGCCAGTTCCGCCCCGAAGGCCTCGGCGGCCTTGGTCCAGATGTGCGGCGGCGGCGTGATCAGGCCGAGCCGAAACTCCTCGGCTTGTGCTGCGACAGCGGCTACCGTCAACAGAGCAGCGGAAGCGACGATTGTTTTGAAATGTTTCATGATTTTCCCCTGTTGTTCTGATGGGCCTACAGCTGAACCCACCCCTCAGGTGGCTCTTTCCCCGGATGAACCGCTGCGCAATTCGGGCAGGTTCGATCTTCTTCGGAGGCATAGAATTTTTCGTACACCGGGGGCAGATCCTTCACGATGGACTGCAGTTGAAACTCAGTGCGGAACACTCTCTGCTGGCATTCAAAACAATACCATTCGATGGCATCGAGTTCGCCTTCCTGCCGTTTGGGTTCTATCACCAGTCCGACCGACCCCTCCTGCGGGCGTTGAGGGGAGTGGCGCACATGGGGCGGAAGGAGGAAGATCTCGCCTTCACGGATCGGCACGTCATAAGACTCCTTGCCGTCGTAGAGTTTCAGCAGCATGTCCCCCTCAAGCTGATAGAAGAATTCCTCGACCGGGTCGTCATGATAATCGGTGCGTTTGTTGGGCCCACCCACGACTGTGACCATCATGTCGGTATCCTCGAACACCATTTTGTTGCCGACGGGCGGTTTGAGCAGGTGACGATGTTCGTCGATCCAGGCCTGAAAATTAAACGCTCTTAGTCTCGACATGTTCTTCTCCCCTAAAGCAAAAACTTCGGTGACAATCCCCATAACCGCAAAGAAATTATCTGCATGTAGCTATCGGAATAAATTATACCGCGTCACTCACAGCTTCAGCCCGCACTCGTCAAACCCGTTTCGGATGAGTTCCTTTTCCGCAGCACTCAACTCCAGCATCGGCGCACGCACCTTGCCGCCCCTTTGCCCCAGAAGCTCCTGCCAGTATTTGCCGAAAGCGGTCGGCTTGCCTGCCGGGCGGGTCCGTTTCATCGCGTCGCGCACCGGATTGAGGCTATCAAACACGCGTCGCGCCGCATCCGCCTTGCCGGCAAAAGCCAGGCGCGTGTACTCGTTCATCCTCTGATCATTGGCGGTTTGCAAATGATATGGCGGCGATGAGCACAGATAGAGCTTCCAATCCAGCTCCAGAACATTGTCCAGCCATTCGTGCTCGGCCGAGGTCGAAACGTGGATCTTGTCGCCCACCATATGGGTCAATTTCACATACATCTCCCGCGGGACAGAATATTTGATCGCCACGATATTGGGCAGATCGGCGATCCGCGCACATTCTTCCGGCTGCATCAGATAGCCGCTGTCCGGGTGGCTCCACATGGCGATGCCGATATCCAGCTCGTCGCAAAACCGCTTGTAATACCGATAGAGCACCTCTCCCCGTTCCCGGCAAAAGCTCAGCATCGGGGCATGCACCACCACATAATCCGCGCCGCACTCCTGCGCATGGCGGCCGAGTTCCAGAGCGGTGTCCATGTTCTGGTCCGAGATCGACATGATCGTCCCGGCCTTCCCCGCACACTCTTCCACTGCGATGGTCATGTTGCGTTTGCGTTCGTTGAGGGACATCGCCCAGAACTCGCCCTGTTTGCCCGCGATGAACAGGCCGCGAATGTCGAGATCATCGATCCAGTGGCGGATGTTCGCGCGCAGTCCCGGCTCGTCGAGTGACAGATCATCATTGAACGGGTTCAGCGCCGCCGCCCAGATACCTGTCATGTTCTCGCGCGCATAGGCTTTGGCGTCGTGCTTTGTGTACTTCATGGGACAGCGGCCTTCCAAACTGATTGCAGGTAGAAAAGCGTATGGCGGACCGCCGTTCCAAGGCGAAAGCTCGAAAATGGATATTAGAAAAGCGAATATCAAACGTTTTCCAATTCAGTTTTTGACTGTTCTGCCGTAAACTCCACCGCATGATTATTGCATTGATCGGAAGAGGCGCGATCGCGCGCTATGTCTCGTCAGGCCTTGCGGAACGAGGCCATCAGCTTGGCGCGGTGTTGCTCAGGCAAGAGCGGATAACGCCGGAGGCCGTGCTGGAAGTCGGGTCGGTGGATAGGCTTCCGGAGGATATTGAGCTGGTGATTGATTGTGCCGGGCATCAGGCGCTCGCCGCCTATGGTCCCTCCATCCTGGCCCGCGGCACGGATATGATCACCCTGTCGCTTGGAGCACTGGCCAACCCGGACATCGCCGGGGCTTTGGACGGTGCCGCGGAGGCCGGGCGATCAAAGCTGCATCTGACAAGCGGGGCCATCGGCGCCCTGGATTGCCTCAGGTCCGCACGGTCGGGCAACCTGACCTCAGTCACCTACACCGGACGCAAGCCGCCCACGGGCTGGAAGGGCTCCCCTGCAGAGGAAATATTCGACCTCGACAGAATGTCCGATGGGGCCGAAACCCATTTCGAAGGCAGTGCGCGCGAAGCGGCATTGTCCTATCCGAAAAACGCCAATGTGGCAGCGGCTGTTGCCCTGGCAGGGCTTGGTTTTGACGATACCTTTGTCCGCCTGATTGCCGACGCCACAATCGGGCAGAATGTTCACGAGGTTGAAGCGTCCGGCGATTTCGGGGAATTCCGCTTTCAGATCATCGGCAACCCCCTGCCGGACAACCCGCGCTCTTCGGCACTGGCGGCTATGAGTGTCCTTGCCAAACTGGATCAGATCACACAGCGGGTTGCCTTGTGAGAGGCCAACACTCACGCATCGTCGACCGGGCCCTGACCCGGTTGAAACTGCGCCAGTTGCGCCTTCTGGTGGCGGTGGGCGCGCATGGGAATATCCAGAACGCCGCGCGCGAGCTGGGCGTCTCTCAGCCCGCAGCCACAAAGATGATCCAGGACCTTGAGCTCGATTTCGAAGTCAAGCTGTTCAACCGCACAAATCGAGGCGTTGTACCCACTGTGTTTGGTGAGACGCTGATCCGCCATGGCAAGTTGATCTTCGCACAGGTCTCCAATGCGGCACAGGAACTGGACGATCTCAGCGAAGGGAACTCCGGCCGGGTGGTGGTGGGAACACTTCTGGCCGCTTCGACCAGTCTTCTGCCCGCCGCCATCGAAATCCTTCTCGCAGACCGACCGAACGTGGCGATCAAGATCAGCGAAGGCACAAACGAGGTACTGATGCCGGGTCTCCTGTCGGGCGAAATCGATATGGTCGTCGGCCGTCTTCCTTCGCACCGGCACCGCGACAAGATTCGACAGGAAAAGCTCTTCGAGGACCGCATTCTGGCGATCGTCGGCAAAGAGCACCCGCTGGCCCGCAAAACAGGCATCTCGTTTGCTCAGACCAAGCCCTTCGGCTGGATATTGCCGCCTCTGGAAACCACGCTGCGGCGTCAGGTCGATCATTTTTTTGTGGGCCAGCAGCAATATGTGCCGCCGGTTGCGATCGAAAGCGTATCCTATCTGACAAACCGCGCCCTGCTGCAATCGCGTGACCTGATCGGCCTGATGCCCGCCGAAGTGGTCTCGCAGGACGTTCTGAACGGTCATCTGTCCCAGTTGGACTGGATCGTCCCGTTCGGCCAGGGGCCGATCGGGATCTCGCTTCGGGCCGATGACGATTTGTCCCCCGCGGGCCGGGCATTCAAGACCGCCTTGCACAAAGCAGCGAAGGCGCGGCAGGTCAGGTATTCACCAAATTGATATCAGTATTCTTCCAATTCACTTGAAGCGATTGCGGGCGATGCGTGATCTGATGAGGCAAGAATTTTGGAGGCGCCGCTGTCATGTATCCAGAGTTAAAACTGTTTATCGGAGGCCAATGGCGCACGACCGGCTCGGACATGCCGGTGATCAATCCGGCCACGGAAGAGGAAATCGGCCGCCTGCCATTTGCGGCGACCAGCGATTTGGACGAGGCACTCGACGCCGCCGCCGCCGGCTTTCGGACCTGGAGCCGCACCGCACCACGTGAGCGCGCCGACATCATCCTGCGCGCCGCAGCCCTAATGCGCGAACGCCAGGAAGCGATTGCGCATTCCATCACGCTTGAGCATGGCAAGCCTCTTGCCCAGGCCCGGCTTGAGGTGATCCGGGGGGCCGAGTTTTTTGAATGGGATGCGGGTGAGGCGATGCGGACCTATGGACGGGTCATTCCCGCCGCCCCCGGACATAAGTTCGTTGTTCATCACCAGCCGATCGGGGTCGTCGCGGCCTTTTCGCCCTGGAATTTCCCCATGAGCCAACCCGCGCGCAAGATTGCGGGTGCTCTGGCCTCGGGCTGCTCCATCATCCTGAAAGCCGCAGAGGAAACTCCTGCCGGCGCATTGCATATCGCCCGTGCGTTCGAGGATGCAGGCCTGCCTGCGGGCGTTTTGAATCTTGTCTTCGGCAACCCGGCTGAGATTTCCGGCCACCTGATCCCGCAAGATCCCGTGCGGCTGGTCGCCTTTACCGGCTCGACCGCTGTCGGGCGTCATCTGACCACCCTGGCCGCTCAACATGACACCAGGGTGCTGATGGAACTGGGCGGCCACGCGCCTGTCATCGTCTGCGAAGACACGGATGTTCAGGCTTCGGCTGCCTCCGGGGCCGTGCGCAAAATGCGCAATGCCGGACAGGTCTGCACGTCACCCACGCGGTTTTTTATCCATGAGAACATCTTTGATGACTATGCTTCGGCCTTCGTGGCGCGCGCTGCCGCAACCATTGTCGGCAATGGTCTGGAGCCTGAGGTCGAAATGGGACCGACTGCCAATGACCGCCGCGTGCCTGCACTGACCGAATTGGTCGAGGACGCCCGTGCCAAGGGCGCAACCGTCGCCACTGGCGGCTCGCGGTACGGCCATCGCGGTTACTTTTTCCAGCCCACGGTTTTGCTGAACGTGCCGGACACGGCCCGGATCATGCAGGAAGAACCTTTTGGCCCCGTCGCCGTACTCAATCCGGTGACATCATTGAGCGATGCGATCACCCGCGCGAATTCGGTTCCTTACGGGCTTGCCGGCTATGCGTTCACAAACCGTGCTGACTACATTGACAGGCTGGCCGACGAATTGGAGGTTGGCAATCTGTCGATCAACACACTCGAAGCCTCGATGCCCGAAACACCCTTCGGCGGCATAAAATCCAGCGGTTACGGCCGTGAAGGGGGCACGGAGGGTCTGAACAATTATACGACCGTCAGGAACGTCTGGTACACGACCAGGATCAACTGAGCACCGTTCACGGGCGAAATGACAGCGGTTTGTTGAACGGGTAAGTGCTCTGAAAAACGTTTGGTGGTTCAGATCCACTGAAATCCCTGAGTTTTCAGATGGATAACAGTTGATTGTCCGCACTCCGAGCCATTGGAGTGCTCCTTCGCTGATCTCATGGTGGTTTGAATGGCGCGCCTTCACACAGGCTTCATTAAGTGTGTTGAACCAGCACGTATGAGGACGCTGGTCGCGGGGCCAGACTTGCGCCAATCGCCGGTCTTATTCCTCAGCGAGCACAGGAGCTTCATGTTATGTGAAGGCGGACCGTAGCCGGTCGGAGTGAGCAGGACACAGGATCAGAAGGTATCCTGTTTATGTTGGACCTTGTCAGGGAAGGCTGTGCGTGCGTGTCGAACACTGCTAAACACATTCGGATAACAGGCTGTGTGCAGGGTGTTGGCTTCAGACCCTTTGCATGGCAGCTCGCCCTGGAAACAAACGTCTCAGGATCTGTGCTGAATGACGGGGCTGACGTTCTGATTGAGGTTTTTGGGCGCACCGAAGCAGTGACCGCGTTTGTTGGCCGCCTCACGACGGATTTACCGCCCCTGGCACGCATCGACCGGATTGATGTCCGACAGGTGGCCTGCGAGTCTCACGTGGAAGGCTTTCGGATCCTGGACAGCAGAGAAGGTGACCGAGGGGCAGGCCCCGGCGTTGGAATTGTGCCTGACGCCGCAACATGCCGACAGTGTCTTGAGGAGATCCATGATCCGTCGGACCGGCGCTTTCATTATGCCTTCACCAACTGCTCCGACTGCGGACCCAGGATGTCCATAACCAGGACCATTCCATACGATCGCGCTTCGACTTCGATGTCCGCCTTTCCCATGTGCGAGACTTGTTCCACAGAATATGAGAGCGCAGGGGATCGCCGATTCCATGCGCAGCCAACTGCCTGCCCCGAATGCGGGCCCCGCCTCTGGTACGAGGACGATGCCGGCGGAATTGTTGAGGGCGACCCATTGGGCATGGCCGCAGCAGAATTGAAGGCAGGAAAAATCCTCGCCGTCAAAGGTCTGGGTGGCTTTCAGATCGCGGTTGATGCCCGCAATGACGCCGCAGTTGCGGAACTCAGAAGACGTAAACTCAGGCCGGACAAGCCGCTGGCCCTGATGGCACGGGATCTTGATCAGATTCGGGAATTCTGCCGCCCAAATCAGAGTGAGATCGACCTGCTTGGAAGTGCAGCCGCGCCAATCACACTCCTGGAAAAGACGGGGGATGGCCTCGCAGAAAATATTGCGTCCGGGCAAGCCCGACTCGGCTTCATGCTGCCCAATACACCAATGCATCACCTGCTCATGTCAAAGCTTGAGGCTCCTATTGTTCTGACCTCGGGCAATCTCTCAAATAACCCGCAGGAAATCGAAAACGAGGCCGCACGGGACCGGCTTACAGAGCTCGTTGACGGTTTCCTGATGCATGATCGGGACGTCGTCAGCCGTATTGATGACAGCGTGATGCGGCTGGACGCTTCCGGACCGGTGGTTTTGAGACGCGGGCGCGGACTGGTGCCGACACCGATACGGGTGGCGCCGGAATTTTCCGATGCACCAAAAGTGCTCGCCATGGGCGGCGAGTTGAAGTCGGCCTTCTGTCTTTTGAACGGCCGGAACGCAGTGCTGTCGCAACATATCGGGGACCTGGAAAACGCTCCGACCTTTGCTGACTACAAGAAGATGTTGCGACTTTACCTCGACCTTTATCGGTTCGAGCCCGAGGTCATCGCCGTCGATTCTCATCCGCAATATCTTTCCACCACCTATGGTGAAAAACTTGCCCGCGAATGGAGTGTTGACCTCATCCGGGTGCAGCATCATCACGCCCATTTGGCAGCGTGCCTTGCTGAACATCCTGATGGGTCAGTTCCCGGCCGACCGGTGCATGGAATTATTCTGGACGGCCTGGGCTGGGGGGATGACGATACCATCTGGGGCGGTGAAATTCTGAAGGGAGGTTTTTCAGCTTTTACGCGCTCAGGACATTTTCAGCCGGTCTCCCTGCCCGGCGGTGCGGCGGCAATCCGGGAACCCTGGCGGAACCTTGCCGCGCATCTCTTTGCGTCCTTCGGTCCCGACTATCGGGACCGGCTGACCGGAACCCGAATATCCGACGCGTTTGATCAGGGGCATGCAGAGACACTCAATCAAATGATGAAGTCCGGATTCAATTCACCGCAGTCTTCTTCCGCCGGGCGCCTGTTTGATGCCATCGCAGCTGCGCTCGGGATCTGCTTTCACCGGCAGAGCTATGAAGGACAAGCCGCAATGCTGTTGGAAAATATGGTCGGGCCGTATCTCAAGACGCAGCAGGCCTACCCGGTTTCTGTAAGGGCTCAGCGGACCGTTTCACTGTCCTTTGACGCATTGTGGCACGCACTGATCGCCGATCTGAAAGAAGATGTGCCCGTTGAACAGATCGCAGCACGCTTTCATCTGGGACTGATTGAGGGGCTTGCAGATGCAATCCGGCTGTCAGGTGCATCGCCGTCCGAAACAATAGTGCTTTCCGGCGGGGTCTTCCAGAACGCCATATTGAAAGACGGGATTTCGGCGAAACTCAAAAATGACGGATACACCGTCCTGAATCACCACCTTGTGCCCGCCAATGACGGTGGCCTTGCACTTGGACAGGCGGCGGTTGCGGCCGTAAAAGCCATGCGCACTTAACACTGCAACTGTCCCGCGTGTGGCAAGCACGCTCCAATGACTGGCGGCTTGATGTGGCTCAAAGACATCGTGCACAGTCTTTGGAAGCTTAATTCAGCAGGAATTTTTCATGGCGGGTGGACAGTTTCCGGTTGCATCGGGGTGACCATCCCCTTCAAATTGATTTATCGCGGTGACTGACCGCGCCAGAAAATTATGGGAGAAGATGCGCCATGGAAAATGGTCGCAACGGTTCCGGCGAACATATGGCTTCCGGCTGTGAAACGGCTCCCGTACCGGCTGCCGAAATCGCCGCGATCTGCAAGTCCCACGGCAATGACAAACACCGTATGCTCGACATCCTGCGCGACATACAAGACCGTTATCGCTGCATTGCGCCGTCCACCATGGATGCAATAGCGGCCGCAACCGACCTGACACGGATTGAAGTGGAAGGTGTTGCAAGCTTCTATTCCTTCCTGTCGTTAACGCCCAAGGGCCGCATCACCATTCGGCTTTGCGATGACATCGTGGACCGGTACGCAGGACTGGAAGATGTCGTTTCGGCGTTTGAAGACGTTCTTGGCATCGGGGTCGGCGAGACATCGGCAGACGGTGCGTTTTCCATCGAATACACGCCCTGCATCGGCATGTGCGATCAGGCTCCTGCGGCCATGGTCAACGATGTGATTCTGACCGGATTGACACCGGAGACCGCACGCTCTCATGCCCAAGCGCTGAAAGCCGGTCAGGCGCCCGAGCATCTTATGAGCGAGCGGTTCGCTGCCCTGACACCGCATCAGCGCGCCACCCACATGGTGAGAAACAATATCCGCCATGCCGGGGAAGTTCTTCTGGGACCGGTTCCGGACGAAGCCGGCTTGAATCGCGCGGTCGGCATGACACCGACCCAGATCATCACCACAATTGAGGAGAGCGGCCTGCGCGGGTGCGGCGGCGCCGGATTCACAACGGGCAGGAAGTGGCGTTTCGCCGCCGCCGAACGGGCCGAAAAACACTATGTGATCTGCAATGCGGACGAGGGCGAACCCGGCACATTCAAGGACAGGGTGTTGCTGACGGAGCGGCCGCATCTGCTTCTTGAAGGCATGACCGTCGCAGCGCGGGCTGTCGGTGCGCGCCACGGCATTCTTTACCTTCGTGGAGAATATGTCTATCTGCGCGAACTTCTGGAACAGGCGCTTGAGGAACGCTATCGGCGTGGACTGCTGGGCGAAAACATCCTCGGTATCAAGGGGTTCAATTTTGATGTCCGGCTACAGTTGGGCGCCGGTGCCTATATCTGCGGCGAAGAAGGCGCGCTGATCAGTTCCTGCGAAGGGCTGCCCGGCGAACCCAAGACCCGCCCGCCTTTTCCGGTCAATCGAGGCTATCTGGGCTATCCGACGGTCGTCAACAATGTCGAGACCTTCTGTCATGCCGCGCGCATTCTGGATCGGGGCGCCAAATGGTTTCGCGATATGGGAACGGAAGGATCTCACGGGACCAAGCTGTTCTCCATCTGCGGCGATTGCCTGAATCC
Source organism: Stappiaceae bacterium (assembly GCA_965275915.1). Lineage (GTDB taxonomy): Bacteria > Pseudomonadota > Alphaproteobacteria > Rhizobiales > Stappiaceae > JBDWFY01. The sequence goes on along the minus strand of CBDHYI010000007.1, from coordinate 1,978,763 downwards.
GGGCATCTACGAACTCCCCTACGGCCATACGGTCTGGGAAATCCTGGAGAAGGTCGGAGGCGAGGATGCCGCTGCGGTACAGGTCGGCGGTCCCAGCGGGACGATGATTGCGCGCGACAGCTTCCACCGCAAACTCACCTTCGACGACCTGGCGACCGGCGGTGCCGTCATCATCTTCAACGGCGCGCGCAATATCCTGGAAATCGTTGAATATTACATGTCCTTCTTCGTGCACGAGAGTTGCGGCTACTGCACGCCGTGCAGGGTGGGAAACGTCTTCCTGCAGAAGGCAATCCAGAAGTTCCGCAAGGGCCTCGCGAACCCGGAGGACATCGACTACCTGAAGGATCTTTCCAGCACGATCATCGAGACAAGCCGCTGCGGGCTCGGCATGACCTCGCCAAATCCCGTTCTCACCACTTTGCAGAATTTTCCGCTGGTCTATTCAGCCGTTACCAAACCGAGCAAAGACGGGATCCGCGATACGTTCGACATTCAGTCAGCCATTGACGGCGCGCGCAAGATTGCCAAGCGCCGCTCCTACATCTTCGACAGGGATTTCACGCAATGAGCGGGACGAAGAAGGAAACCGGCTTCTCCTTCACCATCGATGGCGTGGACGTCACCGCCTATGCCGGGCAGACAATCATGGAAGCCGCGGACGAGGCCGGCGTCTATATTCCCCGGCTGTGCGATCACCAGGGCCTGCGGCACCAGGGCAGTTGCCGGGTATGCACCGTCAAGGCCGGCGGGCGCAGCGTCGCGGCCTGCACGCAGCCCGCAGCACCCGGTCAGGCGGTCGAAAACGAGACCGATCATCTGAACAAGATGCGCCGCGACTTGGTCGAAATGCTGTTCCATGAAGGCAACCATTTGTGTCCCATTTGCGAAGCGAGCGGCAATTGCGAACTGCAGGCAATGGCCTATCGGCTTGACATGACCGAAACCACACGGTTCCCCTATCTGGAACCGTGTCGCGCGCTTGATGCGTCCCATCCCGATATTGCGCTGGACACCAACCGCTGCATAAGCTGCGGGCGCTGCATCCGCGCATCGCAAGACGTCGATGGCAAGGGCGTTTTCGGTTATGTCGGCCGGGGCATTCACCGGCGTGTGGCGGTAAATGGCGAAAACCTTGCCGACACGGATGCCGAGGCAACCGATCACGCCATTTCCAGCGAGGTTTGCCCGGTTGGCTGCATCATCCGCAAGCGCGTGGGATTTGTCACACCGATCGGCGAGCGTGAATTCGATAAAGGCCTGATCGGGCATGAAATCGAGGAGAAGCGCAAATGAACGAGCTTCCAAAGGCCCGTATCGCCACCGCGTCCCTGGCCGGGTGCTTCGGATGCCACATGGCAATCCTCGATATTGACGAACGTCTGATCGAACTGATGAAGCTGGTTGAGGTCGACCGGTCGCCACTCACCGACAAGAAGCGATTCACCGAGCGCTGTGACATCGGGATCATTGAGGGGGGATGCTGCAATGAGGAAAACGTGCATGTGCTGCGCGATTTCCGGCGCAACTGCGACGTTTTGATTGCCCTTGGGCAATGCGCGATCATGGGTGGATTGCCTGCTATGCGCAATGCGATCATGCATTCCGACGCACCCTTGCGGGAGTGTCTGGACGAGGCATACATCACCGGCCGTTATATCCGCAACACAACGCACAATGTCCCGAACGATCCGGCATTGCCGCTCCTGCTTGACGAAGTTTATCCGTGTTCTGAGGTGGTCGAAATCGATCACCAGATTCCCGGCTGCGCCCCGACCGGCGACGTTATTTACGACACCTTGTCCAAATTGCTGACCGGGAGGTTTCGCGGCTTCGAGCGCGAGATGATCCGGTTTGATTAGGGTTGAGAGTTTTCACAATGGCTGAACCCAGAATGATAGAAATCTCGCCGGTCACCCGGGTAGAAGGGCACGGCAAGGTCACCATCCATCTCGATGCGGAGAACCGGGTCGAGGAAGCGCGGTTGCATATTGTCGAGTTCCGGGGTTTCGAACGGTTCATACGCGGCCGGCTGATGTGGGAAGTTCCGGTGATCGTCCAGCGGCTCTGCGGCATCTGCCCGGTGAGCCATCATCTGGCAGCCGCCAAGGCCATGGACGTGATTGCCGGCGTCGATCAACTGACGCCCACCGCGGAAAAGATGCGGCGGCTGATGCATTACGGGCAGGTGATGCAGAGCCATGTACTGCATTTCTTTCATCTGGCCGCTCCGGATCTCCTCTTCGGTTTCGGCGCGCCGGCTGAAAAAAGAAACATCTTTGAAGTCATCAAGGAAAAACCCGAACTCGGCAGACGCGCGGTGCTGATGCGTAAGTACGGCCAGGAAATTATCGAGGCGACCGCGGGGAAAAAGATCCACGGAACAGGCGCTGTCCCGGGAGGCATCAACAGGAACCTTTCCATCGCGCAGCGCGATCATTTTCTGAGCTCGATTGACGAGATGATCGCTTGGGCGCAGGACGCGGTCAGACTTGCACGCGACTACACGATCGAACACGAGGATCTCGTTGCCGAATTCGGCTCGTTTCCCTCGAACTACATGTCCTTGGTGCGTGAAAGCGACGGCGCGCTGGACCTTTATCACGGCACTCTGCGGGCCCTGAGTTCAACCGGTGATCTGATCTTCGATCAGGTGCCCTACACAAAATATCATGAGCTTATCGTCGAGGATGTGCGGTCCTGGTCCTACATGAAGTTTCCCTTCATTACCGGGCTCGGACCGGATGCCGGGTGGTATCGGGTGGGGCCTTTGGCGCGCATGAACACCGCGAGCTTCATCGACACGCCGTTGGCGGAAGCCGCTCATAAGGACCTCAAGGCGGTGACCGAAGGATCGCCGAACAATTCAACGCTCGCCAACCACTGGGCGCGCATGATCGAGGTCCTGCATTGTGTCGAGAAAATCCGCGAGTTGCTGAATGATCCCGACCTGCAGGGAACCGACCTGATTGCCAAAGGGGAGCGGCGCCAAGAGGGGATCGGCGTGATCGAAGCACCGCGCGGCAACCTCATTCACCATTACAGGGTCGACGATCACGATCAGGTCACCTACTGCAATCTGATCGTGTCAACGACGCACAATAACGAGGGCATGAACCGGGCGGTAAAGGATGTTGCGGTCAAACACCTGTCCGGACGGGATCAGATCACGGAGGGCATGCTCAATCATGTGGAAGTGGCCATTCGCGCCTATGACCCGTGCCTCTCCTGCGCGACCCACGCGCTTGGCCAGATGCCGCTTCAGGTGGAACTGTTCGATGCAGAGGGCGCTCTGGTCGACAGCAGGACACAATCGGCTTGAACCAGGGATGCGGACGGGCACGACACTTGGGCAAAGTCCGGAACACATGAACAGGTCCATGCGACAATGCTTTTAATCGGCTATGGAAATCCGGGACGCGGCGATGACGGACTTGGTCCGGCGTTCTCCGAGCGCATAGCTGCGCGGGCCCTGCCGGATATGGTCGTCGACATCGACTATCAGCTGGTCGCAGAACATGCTCTTGTGATGTCCGACCACGATCTGGTCGTGTTCGTGGATGCGGAAATCGGCGGCGCGCAGGCATTCTCGTTCAGACAGGTTCAACCCGCTTTGCCGGAGAGAATCGGAAGCCACAGTTTTGTTCCCGAAACTGTCCTCGCCCTCTGCAAAACACTTTATGGAGTGACCCCACGCGCCTTTCTGCTTGGGATTTCCGGTCGCGAATACGGTGAAGTAAAAGAAGGCCTCTCCGGCGAAGCTTTGGAAAACCTGGAACAGGCTGAAGCGTTTTTCCTTGACTGGCTCAAAGATCCGGTTGGGACCAGGGAGGCTGCTCATGCATGAAATGTCGCTGTGTGAGAGCATTCTGGACATCCTGAAAGAGCGGGCTGCCAACGACCGCTTCACCGCTGTTCGGCGCATCCGCGTCGATATAGGTCCTTTGTCCTGCGTCGAGCCGGAAGCACTGAAGTTCGGTTTTGATGTCGTCATGAAGGGCTCGCTCGCGGAAGGTGCGGTGCTTGAGGTTTCCAGACCACCGGCTGAAGCGCTCTGCTTGTCCTGCTTCAAAACGGTGCCGGTCCGTCAGCGGTTTGACACCTGCCCTGAATGCGGTTCTGCTGCCTTGCAGGTTACCAGCGGCGACGAGTTGAAAATTCGCGAATTGGAGGTTGTGTGATGTGTACCGTATGCGGATGCGGCAACGCGCAGGATCAAAAACACGAAGCGGATCAGGTTCACTTCGGCAAGGGTCAGGCGGGGACGTCCGTTCCCGGTATCAGCCAGCCGCGTCTGATCCAACTGGAAGCTGACATTCTGGGTAAGAACAACGCCTACGCCGATCGGAACCGAACCCTGCTGGCGGACCGTGGAACTCTGGCTCTCAATCTGGTCTCCAGCCCGGGCTCCGGCAAAACCTCGCTGCTGGTCGAAACGCTGAAACGGCTTAAGGGAGACATTCCGGCCGCCGTGATCGAAGGCGATCAGCAGACGTCCAATGATGCCGACCGAATTCGGGAAACCGGAGCACCGGCGGTTCAGATCAATACCGGCAAAGGCTGTCACCTTGACGCTCATATGGTTGGACACGCACTGGAGAAACTGCCGCTGGCAACGGGCGGTATGCTGTTCATCGAAAATGTCGGCAATCTGGTTTGCCCGGCAAGCTTTGATCTTGGCGAAGCGTTCAGGGTTGTCATCCTGTCGGTCACCGAGGGCGAAGACAAGCCGCTGAAATATCCCGATATTTTCGCCGGTGCCGATCTGATGATCCTCAACAAGGTCGATCTGCTGCCGCATCTTGACTTTAACGTCGAGGAGGCAATCGGACACGCAACGCGGATCAATCACAAGATCCAGGTGCTCAAGGTATCCGCACGCACCGGCGAAGGCCTTGAGACATGGATCGGTTGGTTAAAAGAGGCCAGAGAAATGCTGTCTGCAAGCGCCTCCGGGGATCAGGCTGCGGAATAGGAATTGAAATCATGTGTCTTGCCATTCCCGCCAAGGTCATTTCCACAGATGCCGACGACATGGCAACGGTTGCCCTTGAAGGCATCCGAAAACCCGTATCAACGGCTCTGCTCGAAGATGTTGCCGTTGGCGACTACGTGCTGGTTCATGTCGGCTACGCCCTGCACAAGCTCAGCGAAGAGGAGGCCGACCGGACTCTGAGACTGATGGAGGAAGCCGGGGTTCTGGCTGAGGAACTGGAGGAAATGGCCGCTGACACATCTTCGGAGGCAGCCCCATGAAATATATCAGCGAATTTCGCGACGGCACGCTCGCCCGCACGCTCGCCGGGGCAATCGCCCGGGAAGCGGATCCGACGCGACGATATCATCTGATGGAATTCTGCGGCGGCCATACGCATGCCATTTTCCGCTACGGTGTCCAGGATCTGGTTCCTGAAAATGTAGAGTTTGTGCACGGTCCGGGATGTCCGGTGTGTGTGCTTCCGGTGCGCAGGCTCGATGATGCGGTCGAGCTGGCCCTCAAGCACGGTGTCATTCTGTGCACCTATGGCGATATGATGCGAGTGCCGGGGACAAAGCGGAAAAGTCTGATCAGGGCCAAGGCGGAAGGCGCTGATATCCGCATGGTCTATTCCACGCAGGATGTTCTGAAGATCGCACGCGACAATCCTCGGCGAAAGGTTGTCTTCTTTGCCATTGGTTTTGAGACCACGACACCGCCGACAGCGGTTGCCATCCTGCAGGCAAGGGCGGAGGGTTTGAAGAATTTCTCGGTATTCTGCAATCATGTTCTGACTCCGCCCGCTATTGCCCACATCGTCAGAGCCCCGACCGGGCCAGGTGAAAATCCGGTTCGGATCGATGGATTTCTCGGGCCGTCCCACGTCAGTTCCGTGATCGGTTCAGCACCTTACGAACCGGCAGCGCGTGATTTCAGAAAGCCTATCGTAATTGCCGGCTTCGAACCGCTTGATGTGATGCAGTCCACCTTGATGCTGATCCGTCAGATCAACGAAGGCCGTCACCAAGTGGAGAACCAGTACACCCGGGTGGTTACCCGTGAAGGCAATCGCAAGGCCCAGAGGCTGGTTGCCGATGTGCTGGAATTGCGCCGGGAATTCGAGTGGCGCGGTTTGGGGACAGTCCCGGAAAGTGCATTGAAAATACGCGAAACCTTTTCGGAATTCGATGCAGAGACGCGTTTCGCGATCAGCCCGAAGCAGTCCGGGGAAGTCAAATCCTGTGAATGCCCGGCGATCCTGCGCGGGGTCAAGAAACCCACGGAATGCAAATTGTTTGGAACCGTCTGCACACCGGACAATCCGATGGGAGCCTGCATGGTGTCGTCTGAAGGAGCGTGTGCGGCTTACTGGACCTATGGACGCAAACGCGAAGCAGCAATCTCAGCCAGGGGTGCTGCTGCATGAGTGAGTCGAGCCGCCGGCGGTCATTTCGAACAGGCGCTGTCGACATGACCCATGGAGGTGGCGGACGGGCAACGGCCGAGTTGATCGAAGACCTGTTTCATCGGCACCTGCGGAATCCGATCCTCGATCAGCAACATGACGCCGCCGTCTTCACCGCGCCTTCCGGCCGATTGGCCGTGTCCACGGACGCACATGTGGTCTCGCCGCTGTTTTTTCCGGGCGGCAACATCGGTTCGCTGGCGGTGCACGGGATCCTGAACGACGTCGCAATGGCAGGGGCCCGCCCCCTGTCGCTTACGGCCGGATTCATTCTGGAAGAAGGGTTTCCGCTGGCTGATCTTGAAGAGATCGTCGCCTCGATGGGACGGGCAGCCCGAAAGGCCGACGTTCCTGTTGTTGCCGGAGACACCAAGGTCGTGGAGAAGGGCAAAGGCGACGGCGTGTTCATCACCACCAGCGGTGTCGGCGTGGTGCCGGACGGCGTTTCGATTTCTCCGCGTTCGGCCAGGCCGGGTCAGGCCATACTGATTTCAGGAGCCATCGGTGATCACGGCGTCGCCATTCTCTCCAAGCGTGAAAATCTGGAATTTGCGACGGAAATCAAATCCGACAGCGCCGCGTTGCACGGGCTTGTGAAAGATATGGTCGCCGTCGTGCCGGGTATCTCCGTGCTGCGGGACCCGACTAGGGGCGGCCTTGCAACCGCCCTGAATGAAATCTCAGATGCCTCGCAGGTCGGCATGGTCCTGCAAGAGGACACGGTGCCCGTCAATCCTGACGTGCGTGCTGCATGCGAGCTTCTGGGCCTTGATCCGCTTTACATCGCCAATGAAGGCAAGTTGCTCTGCATTTGCGATGCTGCGGATGCAGCCATGCTGTTGCAGGTCATGCGCGCCCATCCGCTGGGGCGGGATGCAGCACGGATCGGCGAAGTGGTTGAAGATGCCGAATGCATGGTCGTCATGCAGACCGGATTCGGCGGTTCCCGGGTGGTCGATTGGCTCTCCGGAGAACAGCTTCCCCGGATCTGCTGACAGTGCGTATGTGATCAGCGGCTTTCACCTGTGATGCCAACTGGTTGAGGTTCAAGACCGACAGGATCGACGATATAAATCCGGCAATTCGAAATCGGGTTTCCGATTGGAGGAATTTCGGGCCAGAATTCCGACTTGTCCGTCGTATGCCAGGCGGCGACAACGTGACTTTCAGTCGGACCGTAAGCGTTGTTGATCTCACAGCTCAGCGAGCCGAACTTCCGCAGATCCGGAGTAATTGTCAGCGCCTCACCGGCAATCATGAGGTTAACCGGATGTTGTCTCCGTTTTGCGTCGGATCCTCAATTCTGTTTGCCTGCTTCCCGTTTTACTCTGTCTTCCTCAAGCTGTTTGCGGACACTCAACGGTGTTATGTCCGTCCAGACTTCGTCGACATAAGCCAGGCACTCCTCCTTCTTGCCGATCGGACCAACCTGACGCCACCCATTGGGAATGTCCTTGAACTTTGGCCACAACGAATACTGTTCTTCATGATTGACCAGGACCTGGTAGTCGATATTCTCATCATCATCCATGCGAATTCTCCCAAACACGTTCGGCAACCGCCGCTCATTCGCAAACAATCAAGCCCCATCACAACTCGCTCTAGCTCAGGAGCACGGCCGACGTTGCTATAAGTGAACCTTCGTGATGCCACTGACCCCGGATCGTGTCGGTTGGAAAGGTCCGCGGACGACATCCCGGATTAAACAACGCCCGCCAGCTTCGACCATCCTCATCAAGCTCCACAGTCATGGCCTCAAAGTCAAGAAAAGTCCGCGTTATCGAATACTGAGCCTTGTAGGCTGTTTCCTTTGCGCTGAATATCAATTTCGCCAGGACATCCTTTTTCCCTAACCTGCTGTTCTGCAGATGTATTTTTTCTCTTTGTGAAAGGACGATCGAAAACAGTTCATCGGGCAGCGGAGTTGCTGTTTCGACGTCTATGCCCAGCGACATAACATCCGAGGTTCTCGCAACCGCCGCAGCGCACCACGCATTTGTGTGACTGATGCTGCCGGTAATGCCTGCCGGCCAGACAGGTGCCCGATCCGGACCCGGCGCAATCTCCATCTTCGGAAGACCCATCCGAGCCATTACGGATCTGGCCATCAGCCGGCCGGCAAGAAATTCTCGCCGTCTCTTGTCGACCGCGTTCCTGACGAAGTGCCGTTCCTTAGAAAACAGAAGAGTCTCGTCCCACCCGACTCGAACCGGATCGATCTCTTCAACATAAACGACATCTGGAAGAATCTTCCGAAAAATACTGTCCATCCGTCGTTACGTCCTGACGTTCAAAGCGTGATCCTGCAGATCCGCCGGGGCCCCAATACACGCTTCCAGACCATATCAAATCTCATTTTGCTTTCAGACCGTCACGGAGCAGACAGGTTCGACGAACTGAATTCGGATCGACAATCCCATCGGCAACAGCTTGCTCTAGCGTATCCTGTTTAGGAAGCAAAGCTGGCGAAACGGCGGTTTGGCAGCATTCCTGCAGGAGACCGTGAGGTTGCGGTGTGCGGCTATCGCCTGACCCCCAGACTGGATTGCCGCTGTATCAATTCAACCTGATAGCGGTTTGTATCCGGCGGACATTCTCCATCGACGATCCAGGCCAGCATCGCTTCGGCGGCGTTTTTTCCAAACAGGGTCGTATCGCAACGAACGGAACTGAGCCGAGGATATGCGAGCGAGCTTTCCTCGATATCGTCAAAACCGACAATCCTGAAATTCTCGCCGACCCGGACGCCGACTTCAGCAAAACCGCTCAGCATGCCGAGCGCGACAAGATCGCTGAAACAAATGGCCGCATCGAGATCGTTGTGAGTACTGAAAATTTCCTGCGCGACCTGCCGGCCGAAAACCCGGGAGGGCCTGCCGTAAAATGTTTGCGGCTTAAGGGCGTTTGCCGACATGGCATCGACATATCCTGACATTCTTTCAAGGGTGATGGGCCTGTCTTCCAGACCGCCTACAAATGCTATGTTCTTGCAGCCCAGATCAATCAGATGCTCCGTCGCCATGACGCCTCCGGCCGCGTAGTCATGGGAGGCAAACGGAAAAAGATCCGTTCTTTCATCTATTTGACGCAAAACCTGCATGGTGGGAATACCTGCCCGCCGGATACGGTCAAAAGGGTGCTGATCACCGCCGTAAGACGGAGATATCACGAACGCGGACACATCATGCTCGATCATGGAATCGATCACCTGCGCCTGCACGTCAGGATCTTCATCGGTGTTGGCGATGACGGTCGAGTATCCCTTGTTGGCAAAGGTCATCTGGGCGCTTGCGGCAAACTCCGTAAAGAACGGGTTGCGCAAATCGTTGATAATCAGACCGATCAGTCCGGACGCGGCGCCCCGAAGTCCCGCAGCGGATCGATTGTAGACATAGCCAAGGTCGGCAATTGCCCTGGCGACCTCTTCGCGGGTTGTCTCTTTGACCAACGTGGAATTCTGCAAGACCAGCGAGACGGTTGATTTGGAAACACCGGCATGGTCCGCAACATCCAGAATTGTCGGTCGTTTCTTCATACTGTCCTATCCGATGCCATGCAGTTTCAGCAGCAACGTCATTCTTTGAGCGGCAATATCGGGTTTGGACAACACGCGTGCTTTGTCCGCAAGCCGAAAGACTTCGGCGTAGTGAGCAATTTCTCTTGAGGACTGAAAGCCGCCCGGCATGATGAAGTGATCTTGTGCATCATTCAGCCACGCAAGAAAAGCAATGCCCGCCTTATAAAACTGGGTCGGCGCCTTGAATATCTCCCGGCTCAGCGGGACGGTCGGAGCGAAAAGCCGGTGGTAGGCCTGCCGTTCGTTCTTTGCCAGAGCCTCAAGCGCCTGGCTGGCCGCAGGGGCAATGGCTGCAAAAGCACCGAGCAGCGCATGGGAATATCTGGTTCCGTCCCCTTCAATCAGATCGGCGTAATTGAAATCGTCGCCGGTATACAGTCTCACACTTTCCGGCAGCCTCGCTCTGAACTTTTCCTCATGTGCCCGATCAAGCAAGGAGATCTTGATCCCGTCGACTTTGTCCTCATGGGCCCTGATGATTGAAAGAACTGTCTCTGACGCGAGGTTGACGTCCTTTGAGCCCCAATACCCCGTCAACGCCGGATCGAACATATCGCCAAGCCAGTGCAGAATGACCGGAGCGGCCGCCTGATCAAGCAATGCGCCGTAAACCTCCGCGTAGTCATCCGGACCGGCCTGGATTGCCGGGAGGGCCCGGGACGCCATTATGATGACCTGTCCGCCGGCATTTTCAATCTCTTCCATCTGCTCCGAATAGGCGGCGACAATGTCATCAACTGCCTTTAACTCCGAGAGGTCCTTCTGGTCGGTTCCGGCGCCGCAAGCAACACGCGGCTTCATCGGGTGTGCCCTGGCCTCCCGCATGGTCCGCCGGATCAGCTCTTTCGCCGTCAGCCAGTCGACCCCCATGCCACGCTGCGCCGTGTCCATGGCTTCCGCCAGACCCAGGCCCTGATCCCAGAGCCAGTGCCTGAAGCGCAGCGTGTTGTCCCAATCGACCGCCGGCCGGCCCACCCAGGGCGCGCGCTCCGCCATCGGATCGGAGACAACATGGGCCGCGGCAAATGCAGTCCGCGTCAAGGGAATGTCAGGCGCGCGCGGTGTCAGTGCATCGCCGACAAGGCGATAGTCTTCCAGGCGATTGGCGTAAGTCGGAAGAGAGAGAGTCAGCATCGGCTACTCCAGCATAAGGCGCTCCACCGATCAGGCGGAAACAGGAATGTCCACAACAAGAATACCGTCCAGACCGCCAACAGCGTTGGCGACGAGTTTAGCGCCCAGAGCCTTGTGATCGGGATGATTCTGATAGGTTTCCAGCGCGTCCCAGTCTTCAAAATCAACGACAAAGCCGTGCATATAGCCGCGCTCGATCTTTTCCGGGCTCTCGCTCCTGCCGGATGTGATGCTCAGAATACCGGGCACCTGCGATTGAATGATATGGAGCTCCGCGAATAACTCCCGGGCCTCGGCTTCGGAAAGGTCGGGCTGAAATTTAACGAGGACGATGTGACGGATCATGAAAGGGCTCCGTGATCTTTGCGGATCATATCGGCAGCCTTTTCACCGATCATGATGGCCGCCGCGTTGGTGTTGGAGGAAACGATTGTCGGCATGATTGAGGCATCGACGACACGCAGGTTTTCCAGCCCGTTGAAACGCAGGCGCGGGTCGACAACGGCCTTGTCGTCGACCCCCATGCGGCAGGTGCCGACCGGATGATGCGATGTCTTGGAATGTTCGCAGATGAACTGAAAATACTCGCTGTCGGTCTTAACGTCCGGTCCGGGAAGGCGTTCGGCTTTGATAAACCGCTTCAGCGGTCCTTGCGCGAGAATCTCCTGCGTCAGCTTGAGTCCCCGGATGGACATGTCCCGGTCCTGCGGATCATCAAGATAATTCGGGTCGATCAGCGGCGTGTCCTGAGGATCGGTGCTTTGAAGGCGTACCGATCCGCGGGACCGCGGGCGCAGGTAGCAGGAGTTGAGCGTCACGCCACCGTCCGGCATGGCCGCAACACCGGATTCAATACCCGTCCCAAGACCAAGATGGAACTGCAGATCAGGCGACCGAGCGTCCGGGTTGGCGTACCAGAAACCGCCCGTCTCAAACAGACTCGATGCAACCGGCCCTTTTCGCGTGAAGAGATATTGAAGGCCTGCCAGAGCGGACCAGTGAGGCTTGGCATAACGGTCATAGGTGTGGGGACCGCTGACTTCGCAAATACAATAGAGATCGAGATGGTCCTGAAGATTTGATCCGACTTCCGGCTGATCGCACACAACGGATATGCCGAGACTTTTCAGATGATCTGCCGGACCGATACCCGAAAGTTGCAAAAGCCTTGGAGAGCCGATGGAACCGGAAGACAGAATCACTTCAGATGTTGCGGTGAACACAGTCCCATCAACCAGCTCGACACCTTTGGCAGCGCCATTTTCAACGACAATCCTTCGGACCTGGGCTCCTGTCTCGACGTGCAGGTTCTGTCGATCACGGTTGGGTGTGAGATAAGCCATGGCAGCCGACGATCTTCGGGCGTTTCTCTGGGTCAGCTGATAGTAGGCGACGCCGTCCTGCTTCTCTCCGGTGACATCCGTGTTGTGTGGAATGCCGAGTTCAGCGGCAGCGTCAAAATAAGCCTCGCAAATGGGCAGTGGCGCACGAGGTCGCGACACTCCCAACGGACCGCCTTTGCCGTGATATTTATTGTCAAACGTATCGTTGTCTTCCGCCTTCCGGTAATAGGGCAAGACGTCGTCGTAGCCCCAGCCGTCGCATCCCATCTGACGCCATTCATCATAGTCGAGCGCATTGCCGCGCGTGTAGATCTGGGCATTGATGGACGACCCGCCGCCAATGACTTTCGCCTGAGTGTACCGGAAGACGCGGTCGTTCATGTTTTTCTGTGGAACGGTGTGCCAGCCCCAGGAGCCGATCCCCTTGGTCATTTTCGCAAAGCCGGCGGGCAGATGGTAAAACGGATGCCGATCACGTCCGCCCGCTTCCAGCAGCAAGACCCTGATGTCCGGGTTTTCGGTGAGCCTTGCCGCAACCACCGATCCGGCACTGCCGCCGCCGATAATTATGAAGTCATAGCCTTTTTGCATCTTATCCCTCAGGTAGCCCAGGCTCAGAAGCCTAAAGTCGCGGGATCGCAAGTCCGCCATCCACATTGATGGCGGAACCGGTCGCAAACGCCATTTTTCCCTCAGCGACGGGAACCACGACTGAACCGATGTCGGCCGGTTGCCCCCAGCGTTGCGCCGGCACGAGACCGCCTTCAATGCGGGATGTATATTTGTCCTTCACGCCTGCGGTCATGCCGGTCTCAATAATCCCGGGCCTCAATTCGAAAACACCAATGTCATGCGGAGCCAGGCGGACCGCAAACAGTTCCGCCATCATGGCGGCGCCGGCCTTGGAGACACAGTATTCAGCCCGCTCGATGGACACCATTTTCGCGCTGACGGACGTTACGAATGTGATGGAGCGATAGACATCGTCCGGCATTTCGAGCATGCGCCGGGCAGCCTCCTGAGCCAGGAAAAACGCACCTCTGAGATTGATGCCAAGGACGAAATCGAAACCGTCCGGCTGAAGATCGAGCATATCGCCGCGAACCCTGGCGGGAACGCCCGCGTTCGAAATCAGCGTGGATACCCGACCGAACCGTTCCTCGACCTGATCAAACAGAGCAGCGTGACGGTCAACATCCTGCAGATCATGGGAAAAATAGGCGGCGTCGCCCCCCAGACGCTTCAGTGCGGCCGTAACCTCGGGAGCATCAGGTTTGCTGCGCGAGGCGAGCGCAACCTTGTATCCCGCCCCGACCAGCGCGTCTGCGATGCCGAACCCGATGCCCTTCTGGCCGCCGGTCACCAGCGCGATTTTGGTCATTGTGTGAGGTCCCGTTGGATTGTTTGAGCGGCCCGGAGCGCCAGAGCGGCAACCGTAAGGGCAGGATTAACGGCGGCGGACGTCGTCAGGGCGGCAGCGTCTGTCACGAACAGGTTCGGATGATCCCAGGATCGGCAGTCCGGATCGATGACCGAGGTCGCCGGATCCGCCCCCATGCGGGCCGTGCCGCATTGGTGCGATGGAACCCTGCCATCGAACAAGCGCGACAGGACGACTGGAAAGCCGGCCCTGCGCAGAGTCTTTTTTGCTTTTGCCACCAGCAGGCGATGAGCCGTCATGTTGCTCCTGCGCCAGATGAGCTGAACCTGCCCGTCTTTCAGCACAACCCGGCTTTCCGGGTCCGGCAGGTCTTCCGAGATGAGATACAGATCAAGTGCGTGTCCCGAAATCCACCGCGCTGCGAACATTGGAAGCTGCGGCACCTGGATCTTGAGGATGTCCGGTGTGACACGTCCCAGAAGCTGGACATTTCCCAGCGGCCCCCCGCCATTTCCGTCCGATAGGTACCAATCATTGATGCCGAAGGTTTTCTGATAAACCGCATCGTTGCGAAATCGCGGATCGATTGCGATCATGGCCGTCGCATTGTGGTTCATAAAACAGCGACCCACATAATCCGAACTGTTGGCAATTCCCGATCTCAGCAAAAGGGCCGCGGACTGTACGGCCCCGGCGCACAGGACCACGACACCCGGACGCAGGCGCATTTCGGTTCCGTTCTTAACGTAGGCGACCTCGCTGATACGATGGGTTTGCGGATCCGATTTCAGAGCCGTGACTGTTGCATCCGTCTCAAGGCCGACATTGTCGTGCAAGAGAGCCGACGAAAGGGCGCAGGTTTCAGCATCCATCTTTCCGCATCTAAGGTCGGGATATCCATCCCATCCGGTATTACCGGCGGCAAGCCAGCGCTTCAGGTCGACACCGAGCGGCAGACTGAAAGGCTTTACGCCGGCCTTTTTCAACCGTCCCCTTGCAACCCGGATGGCGCCTTCGTCGGGAACCGGTGGAAACGGATAGGAGACGCCATGGGGCGGTTCGGTCGTATCCGACGATGCGTCACCCCTGACCTGATAGAGCGTTTCGGCTGCGTCGTACCACGGGGCCATCTCTTCGTAGCCAATCGGCCAGGCCGGCGACACACCGTCATAATGATGCAGTTCGCCGAAATCCTCCTGACGATAACGAATAAGAACCGCACCATAGAGCTTGGAATTACCGCCGACATTATAGTAGTTGCCGGGCTCAAACGGCTCTCCCGTTTCATCAAGCCACGTTTCGCGAGACCGGAATGCGCTGTTCGTGTAAATGCGCCAGGGATCCCGCGCCGGGGCATCGTCCGGTATCTGCTGCCCGCGCTCGAGGATCGTTATTTTCGCACCGGACGGCGCAAGACCTGCGGCAAGGGTCGCACCACCCATGCCGCTGCCGATTATCACGATGTCCGGCGCCGCAGTCATGGCTCAGGCGATCCTGTTTTCGCTTTGAGGATCGAAGACCACGGCCTTTTCCATATTGAAGGCGAAGGGAAACACATCGCCCGCGTTCACCGATACGTCCGCACGAAACCGGCCGGTTACGTCCTTACCGCCGATCTGGCTGACAACAAATGTGTCGGAGCCTGCCGGTTCGGTAACCTCAACAGGCGCTTCCACCAGATGGACCGACTGAGAATTCCGGTCCGCACCGTCTCTGTCGGTAATCGCTTCGGGCCGGATGCCCAGAATGATGTCGCGGCCGACACTTGACGATAACGATCTGTCTGCAAATGGTATGGCGGCGGTTTTGCCGTCCGAAAAACGAACCTCCGCGGCCGGACCGCCATCGACATCGACGACCTTGGCCGGAAACAGGTTCATGGATGGCGATCCCATAAATCCGGCAACGAACATGTTGGCCGGATTGTCGTAGATTTCCTTCGGCGTTCCCAGTTGCTGGACATATCCGCCATACATGACCGCAATGCGCGTTGAGAGGGTCAGGGCCTCGATCTGGTCGTGGGTGACATAAACGATCGTGGTGCCCAGCTTCTGATGCAGCTTCTTGATCTCAGTGCGCATATCGACGCGCAGCTTTGCATCAAGGTTCGAAAGCGGCTCGTCGAAGAGAAACACATCCGGCTCCCGCACAAGCGCCCGCCCCATGGCCACACGCTGGCGCTGGCCGCCGGAAAGCTGACCCGGTTTGCGGTCAAGCAGGTGATTGATCTGAAGCAGATCGGCAACCAGGGCAATCCGCTTTTCCCGCTCCGGCTTCGGAATTCCATGCATCTCCATGCCGAAGGAAATATTCCCGCTCACAGTCATGTTCGGGTAGAGCGCATAGGACTGAAAAACCATGGCAATGTTTCGGTCCGCGGGTTTGACGCCGTTCATGTTCCGGCCCCGAATGGCGATCTCACCGGTGGTGATGTTCTCCAGGCCCGCAATCATGTTGAGCAAAGTGGACTTGCCACAGCCGGACGGTCCGACAAGGACGAGAAATTCGCCTTCTTCAACCGAAATGTCGGTTTCATGAAGAACCTTTACCGGACCATAGGACTTGGTCGCCTGTTTGATGTCGAGAAAGCCCATTGGTTTATCCTTTTACAGAACCGGCCATCAGACCGCGGACGAAGTAGCGTCCCGCAACGATGTAGACGAGCAGTGTGGGCAGCGCCGCCATGATCGCGCCGGCGAAGTGGACGTTGTATTCCTTTACCCCGGTGGACGACTGCACGAGGTTATTGAGCGCAACGGTCATCGGCTGGCTGTCAAAGTCGGAAAACGACGCTCCGAACAGGAAGTCGTTCCAGATGTTGGTGAACTGCCAGATAATGCAGACCACGGCGATCGGCCCGGAGGAAGGCAGCAGGATGCGCCAGAAGATCCGGAAGAAACCGGCGCCGTCGATTTGGGCCGCTTTAACAAGCTCCGTCGGGAAGGCCGCGTAGTAGTTTCGGAAATAGAGTGTCGAAAAGCCGATGCCGTAGACAAAGTGCACAAAGATCAGACCGGGTACGGATCCGGCCAGGCCCATCAGCCCCAGCATGCGGGCCATCGGGATCAGCACCATCTGAAATGGAATGAAGCAGCCGAACAGGAGCAGGCCGAAAAGCACGGTCGCGCCCCGGAATGTCCACTTGGTCAGCACATAGCCATTGAGTGCTCCGATCAGTGTGGAGAGAGCCACCGCCGGAACGACCATGACAATGGAGTTGATGAAGTACGGCCGAAGACCGGTCGCCTCCACGCCCACCTGCGCACTGGACCATGCGCTGGCCCATGGAGCGACGGTCCACTCCCGGGGAAGAGCCATCATGCCGCCGGCGGTGATTTCCGAAAGCGGCTTCAGAGAGTTCACCACCATCACATAGAGTGGCAGCAGATAGTAAATGCAGAAGAAAACCAGGAGCAGGTAGAGGATAATACGCGTCGGTTTGACGCCAAGTCCCGCCTGGCGTTGCGCGTCGCTCAGGTCCGACGGTCCGGTTGTCATGGTTTCGGAGTTGGGAGCCGTGCTCATCATCTCTTCTCCCTGAGTTCGGACCAGAGATACGGAACGATGATGGCTGCGATCGTCATGAGCATAATGACAGCGGACGCCGCGCCGATACCCATCTGGTTGCGGGTGAATGTGTAGGAATACATGAATGTTGCCGGCAGTTCGGTCGCGGTTCCCGGGCCGCCGCCTGTCAGCGCGATGACAAGGTCATAGGACTTGATCGCCATATGGGCGAGCACGACAAAGGCCGACATGAAGGCCGGTCGCAGCTGCGGAATGACGATACGCCGATAAAGGGCAAACGTTGACGCGCCATCGATCTGCGCGGCTTTCAGCATCTCATTGTCGATGCCGCGAAGTCCGGCCAGGAACATGGCCATCACAAAGCCGGACGTTTGCCAGACCGCTGCGATTACGATTGTGTAGATCGCCATGTTGCGATCTTTGATCCAGTTGAATTCAAAACTCGTCCAGCCCCAGCCCTGCACGACAGCCTCAAGGCCGATACCGGGATCAAGGAACCATTTCCAGGCGACACCGGTGACAATAAAGCTCAGCGCCATAGGATAAAGGTAAATGGTGCGAATAAAGCCCTCGGCACGGATCCTCTGATCAAGCAGAATTGCCAGGAGCAGGCCCAGAACACAGCAGATCGCAATGTAAAGCAGTCCAAACACCACAAGGTTCGAGACGGCTGTATCCCACGCCCGTATTTTGAACAGGTTCTCGTAATTCTGCCAGCCGATCCATCCGAATGTGGGCAGAATCCGGCTGTTCGTGAAGGACAGATAGAACGTGAAGGCGATGAAGCCGTAAACGAAGATCGCAACGATTGCGACGGTCGGGCTCAAAACCAGTTTGGGCAGTGCGTCACGCAGCCTGTCTACAACAGACCCGCGTGGGTTCGCCGTCTCAGGATAAGACATTTCCGAATCCCCGACTTGGAGCCTTTCCCGCAACTCCTTATTTGCGTGAAATCTTCCAAGCATTTGTTTTGTTACGCATCCCCGTTGCAGAATTACTCAGACTTTTCCGGGATACGTGCCAGAGCTGCGCTGGATAATCGTATCGGGCGCACGCCCTGACTTCGCTATTTTTGCGACACCGGGCGGACTGCCCATCAAGGATATTGAAGGTGCCGATTTGTGAGAGCGGTGACGTCTCACCGCTCTCACGTCGTCATTACTTGTTGATCTGAACCGCGCTGACGAGTTCTTCGACGGCGGTTGCGCTGTCATACTCGCCGTTGAAATGCGCGGTGATCACGTCATACATGGCATTCTTGACGGCTGCGGGATTTGCATGACCGTGCGCCATGGACCCGTAAAGATTGCCGCTGTCAGACGCTTTCTTTAAGTCGACCATGCCTTTCTTGCCGCAAGCATCAAACGCTTCGTCCGAGACGTCGGTGCGGGCCGGTACGGAGCCTTTGACCACATTGAATGCTGACTGGAAACTTGGCGACAGGATTGCCGTCGCCAGGGCAGCCTGCTCCTTACCCACTTCAGATCCTTGCGCAAACATCGCGAACTGGTCCGCATTGAACGTTACCTGATCCTGCGTGCCGGGAAAACGGAAGCACAGGAAATCCTGATCGGGCGCCTTGCCTGCATTCAGGAACTCTCCCTTCGCCCAGTCGCCCATCATCTGGAATGCGGCGTCACCATTGATGACCATGGCGGTCGCCAGGTTCCAGTCGCGGCCGGAAAAGTTGTCGTCCACATAGGAGCGGATCACGCCCATGCGGTCGAACGTTTCTTTCATCGTGTCCGAACCCAGGGTCTCCTCATCCAGATCGATGAAGGCCTTTTTGTAGAACTCAGGACCGCCGGTCGACATCGCAACCGCGTCAAAAACCGTGGCATCCTGCCAGGCCTGACCGCCATGGGCGATCGCGGTTTTGCCGGATGCCTTCACTTTTTCAAGCGCGGCGACGAACTCATCCCATGTCGCCGGGACGGCAATACCAAGTTCGTCCAGGATCGCCTTGTTCGCCCAGACCCAGTTGGTGGAGTGAACATTGACAGGAGCGGATACCCACTTGCCGTCATGCTTTGCAAATTGCTGCAAGGCTTCCGGCACAACCGCATCCCAGCCTTCTTCGCCCGCCTGCACGTTCAGATCGGCAAGCGCGCCCTCCTTGGCCCAATCGAGGATATCGAAACCGAGCATCTGAACGGCGGTCGGCGGATTGCCGGAAGTGACCCGAGCTCGCAAAACTGTCATGGCCTGCGAGCCTCCGCCGCCGGCAACGGGCATATCCTGCCAGCCGATACCCTGCTTTTCGAGGTCTTCCTTCAGAACATTCAAGGCAGCGGCTTCACCGCCGGATGTCCACCAGTGCAGAACCTCCACATCCTCGGCATGAAGGCTCGTGGTTGCAGCCACCAAAGCACCTGCAGCAGTCATCATTGTTACTAATCTACGCATGGATTTCCTCCCTTATTTGCGTCTCATTCAGTCTTATCCGCGACGCGTCAGTCTGCGCGCGGGTCAACCCAAGGCTCGCGGGATTTCCCAATCCTCATTGTCACGGTCTTCGCCTCGAGAAACTCCTCCAGTCCGTATCTGCCCAACTCCCGGCCCTGCCCGCTTTCCTTTACGCCACCGAAAGGCAGTTCGGCAAACCCGTCCATCCAGGTATTGGTCCAAACGGTTCCGGCGTCCGCCCGGCGCGCAAATTCAAGGCACGTGTGCACGTTTTCACTCCAGACTCCTGCCGACAGACCGTACTCAGCATCGTTGACCAGGGCGATGGCTTCTTCAAGTGTCTTGAATGTCAGAACTGAAAGAACGGGACCGAACACTTCCTCGCGCGCTATCGGCATCTCACTTTGCACATTGGCGATGACAGTCGGCTGATAGAATTGCCCGCTCAGGTCCGGCACCGCCAAAGCCGCGCCTCCCAATCGAATATCTGCCCCGGTGTTTGCAGCCTCCCGGACATAGGTGTCGATCTTGTCCTGATGTTCAGGCGTTATGATTGCACCGACCTTGGTCGACGGGTCCAAAGGATCGCCAAAGGGAACCTGCCGTGACAACGCGACGGTGCGCGCAAGGACCTCTTCAGCGATGTCTTCGTGCACAATGATGCGGGATCCGGAATTGCAGCACTCACCGGCATTGAAGCAGACACCGAACACGACGGCATCGACGGCGCTCTCAAGATCGGCATCGGGAAATATGACTTGCGGATTTTTGCCGCCGAGTTCCAACGAGACCTTTTTCAGAGTTCCGGACGCCGCAGAGACAATCGCTTTTCCAACCGCGGTTGACCCCGTGAACGTGACCATGTCGACGCGTTTGTCCGTTGTCATGCGTGCCCCGACGGGATCACCATAACCCAGCACGATGTTCACTACACCGGCCGGAAGCCCGGCTTCAACGCAAAGCTCCCCCAGAATTGCGGTCGTTGCAGGTGTCAGCTCGGACGGCTTGATTATTGTTGTACAGCCGGCGGCAAGCGCGAAGGGCAGCTTCTGAGACACAATCAGGAAGGGAAAGTTCCACGGCGTTATGATTGAAACAACACCAATAGGTTCCTTCAGAACCAGCCCGAGAAAGTCGGTTCCGAGCGTATTGTGACTGTCGCCATGCATTGTCCGCGCAAGTGAGGCCGCATATCGCCAAAGGTCCGCAGCGCCTTCGATTTCGGCCTCTGCCTGGCTTATCGGTTTGCCGGATTCGAGGGTCTCCATCAGCGCGATACGCTGCCGGTTCCTGTCGATCAGGTCGGCAATCTTCAGAAGAAACGTGGCTCGTTCCTTACCGCTGCTTCCGGACCAGTCGCCCCTGTCGAACGCCGCACGCGCAGCGCTGATGGCCGCTTCGGTGTCCGCCAAATTGCCCTCGCTGGCCAGGGTGACGAGGGTGCCGTGAGACGGCGAGGTCCGCTTGAAGGTTTTTCCATCCCGACTTTCCTGCCAACGGCCATCAATGAGATGACGGGCAATAAACGGCTCGTTTGGCAGATGTGCACCACTTTTGGAAACAATGGTCAAATCGTTCATATCTACTTTCCGGAAAAAGTCGGTTTGCGCTTTTCACGAAATGCCGCAACGCCTTCGCGGCGGTCTTCTGTCGGACCGATCATACCCGAACCGAGCGCCTCGATCATCGCATCGCGATCTTCTCCGACCGCCGCGTGAATCATGTATTTTGCCGTTTCAATTGAGCGGCCTGATTTATCCGCGAGCTTTTCCGCAATCTCAAAAGCGGCCGCCAGAGGATCGCCGGATATTTGGGCGATGAAGCCCGCCGCAAGTGCGCGTTCTGCGGGAATGCGCCTGCCGAAGAGTGCCATTTCCTTGACAAGCGGTTCGCCAAGCAGGCGGATCAACCGCTGCGTCCCGGACCAGCCGGGGACAATTCCCACGCCTGCTTCGGGAAGCGCAAGGGTCGCATCCGGCGACATCACCCTGATGTCCGCTGTTGCCGTTAACTCCAACCCGCCACCAAACACATGTCCATTGATCGCGGCGATTGTCGGCTTCGCAATACGTGCCAACCGATCAAAGGCACGGTGGCCGTCGCGGACCCAGTGACGGGCAAAATCCCGTGGTTCAATGTCGGCCCAGGCCAGGATATCCGCGCCTGCGCAAAATGCCCGGCTGTCTTCGGCGGATATGACAACCGCACGCACGGACTCGTCTTTTTCCAGTTCCTCGCAAAATGGGATGATTGCCTTAAGCATCTCGATGGTGAACGCATTGAGCTTTTCGGGATTGTCCAGGCGCAGTTCTGCGACGGCGCCGTGGCGTATCAGATGAAGCGCGCTCAAAGTCTCAACTCCATCGGCTCATCGCGGAGAAGGGTTGCAGGCATTTCGACAAGATCATTGGCCAGCCGTACCCGTCCTTTCGAGGCATCGACGATGTCTTTGCCTGGATCGATCCCCGGCATGATCTCCGTTGCGATCAGTCCGCAATCGGTAAGCTGAATGACACATCGCTCGGTAACATAGAGGACGTCCTGACCCAATGCGCGCGCACGGCGGCCGGAGAACGTCACATGCTCGACCTCATCAACCATCTTGGTGAATTTGCCGGGCGATCTCACTTTCAGCGCATGATCGCTGAGATCAAGCTCAGCTCCCGCCTCGAACAGGCCGGAAAAGACGATCTTTTTTGCATTGGCCGTGATGTCGACAAAGCCGCCGCAACCGGCGGTCAGATAAGGCTTCTTGCCGAGCTTGGAGACATTGACGTTGCCTTCCGGATCGATTTCCAGAAAGGACAGAAAGGAAACGTCAAAGCCGCCGCCCTGAAAATAGATGAACTGGTCCGGCGAGGGCACATAGGCGTCAGCATTCGAGGCGCATCCAAAGGCGAATCCAGTGAGGGGCATGCCGCCGGTGGCGCCTTGCTCAATCGTCCAGGTCACAGCCTGCTCCTGGCCGGCCTCCAGAAGGACGCGCGGGACCATAGCCGAAATTCCAAAACCGAGATTGGCCGTTTGACCGGATTTCAGCTCCATCGCGGCACGGCGGGCGACGATCTTTTCAACGCCATGCTCCGCTAAAGAGAAACTGGACCATGGCCGCATGATTTCACCGGAAATGGCTGGGTCGTAATGCGTTTCCGTTGTCTGACGCTGATCCGGATCGATCACAATCAGATCGACCAGATGTCCCGGCACGCGGACATTATGCGGACGCAGGGAACCGGCCGCAGTTATCCGCTTAACCTGCGCAATCACCAGCCCGCCGTGATTGCGTACGGCGATTGCCTGCTCAAGGCCGCCCAGGTAAGCCCCCTCATGTTCGTGGGTCAGGTTGCCCCGTTCATCCGCCGTCGTCGCCCGGATGACCGCCACATCGGGCACAATATTCGGAAAATGCAGCCAGGTGTCGCCGGCCAGGTCGATGCGCGAGACAATAGGCCGGTCCGCCGCAAGGTCATTCATAGCGCATCCCTGGCGCGATGGGTCGACAAATGTGTCCAGGCCGATTTTCGTCATGACCCCGGGCCGTTTTGCAGCAACGTCCCGGTGCATGTCGAACAGGATACCGGAGGGAACATTGTAGGCAGCAACGCGGTTTTCCACCACCATCTGCCAAATCGCGGGCATCGGCAACGAAGACGGTCCGGAAGGGTAGGACCCGGCAATAATTGTCGAAAGCAGACCGTCTTTCGCAATGTGATCAATACCCTTGATGCCGTACATATCGCCGGCAGCAATCGGATGCAGCGTTGTCAGATCCCTCGGATGCCCTTCCCGATCGAACCTTGCGCCGATGGCTTCAAGAACCTTGTCCGGGCACCCGAGGCCGGACGAAGAGGAGACCGTTACGACGGATCCGTCAGCAATGCGTTTTGCAGCTTCGTCCATTGAAACGACTTTGGAGGACATTTCAGATGCCTCCATAGTCGATGCGAACCGCTGTACCGGTCTGCGCCGCTTCACGCACGGCCAAAGCCACAGCCAGTGACTTTACGCCGTCGATGCCATCCGCTGACGGCCGCTCGGACCCATTGACGGCTTGGCCGAACAGGCCAAGGGAGCGCTCGTACAGGTTATGATTGCTAAACGCGATGTTCGTTTCGCCCTCCATATCGACCAGGCGAATCTGACCGACCGGTTCCTGCGTCATCACGTTTCTGGCGAAGATCGATCCCTTTGTACCGTGAAATTCAATGCCGGTTCCGGCAAATCCATGGGTGAAACTCTCGTGGGTTTGCACCATCGCACCGGAGGGCATCGACCAGACAGACATGACGCTGTCTTCAACACCCTCGCCCATACCCGAGGTGCCGGCCTTGGCAATGACGTCCAGCGGATCCTCACCCAGATGAAACCGGATCGTATCGGCGTCATGCACAACAATATCGGGGATAACGCCCCCTCCCGCTGCCGCATCATTGATGCGCCAGCCCCGGAGATGCTCCGGCAGGCTGACGGCATGAAAAACCCGGGCGCTTAGAACCTCTCCGATTCGGCCGGATGCGATCAGATCTCGAATGGCAAGATGCGACCCGGCATTGCGGAGATGGTGATTGGTCGCAAATACCACACCCTTGTCCGCGGCGGCCTCAACCATCTCAACCGCATCGCTCAAGGTCATGGCCAACGGTTTCTCGCACAGAACATGTTTGCCTGCGGCGATCGCCGCCAGGGCCTGGCCATGATGTTTTTCGTTTGTCGTGGAGATATAAACCGCATCGATGGCCGGATCGGCCAGTTGCTCCGTCAGGTCGGTATAGCTTCGGGCTATGTTGTTGGCTTTGGAGAAGGCCTTTCCGCGTATGGAATCGGAGCTCAGAACGGACACAATCTCCGATCCCCCGGTCGCCCGGATCGCATCAATCATGTAACTTGACGCAATACGGCTCGCGCCGACAAGAGCCCAACGCATTCATCCCTCCCAGAATATTTGGAACGTTCCAATTTTTAATTATGATTTACTGGAACGTTCCAAGCCTGTCAATACGCTGTTCTGCAGGAAATAGTGGCCTATTCTGGCCTTGGTTTGGAAGGCTAGATTTTGGACCCAACCCTATTCCAACTGAATCGGGTAACCAGGCACCTGCAAAAAGAGCGGAAGTCGTGATAAGCACGCGCGTGAAACACAGTCACCATCGCGTCCAATCCAACAAAGACCGGGGACACCCTGCCCATGACCCTACCTGCGACATCGGCGCTATTGGTCATCGATATTCAGAACGATTTCTGCCCGGGCGGAGCACTGGCCGTCAATGAGGCGGATCAGATCATTCCGGCTGTGAACCGGCTCTATGACCGGTTCAGCGTCAAAGTGCTGACCCAGGACTGGCATCCGGCCGACCACAGCTCCTTTGCCGATAATCATGACGGCGCCGAGCCGTTCTCTCAAGTCGAAGTGTCTTATGGTCCGCAGGTTCTATGGCCGCGTCACTGCGTGCAGGGAAGCG
The DNA here is from genome assembly GCA_965275915.1 of Stappiaceae bacterium. Lineage (GTDB taxonomy): Bacteria > Pseudomonadota > Alphaproteobacteria > Rhizobiales > Stappiaceae > JBDWFY01. The sequence continues at coordinate 1,953,492 of CBDHYI010000007.1, read as the reverse complement.
ACGGCGCGGCCTTTCACAAAGACCTTCTGACCGACGGGGCAGATCTGATTATCCGCAAGGGATTTCGAAGCGCAATCGACAGCTACTCGGCCTTTTTTGAAAACGACAAAACGACAAAAACCGGGCTTTGCGGGTATTTGAAGGAGCGCGGCGTGACCTCGGTCTACACAGTCGGAATCGCATCCGACTTCTGTGTTTATTATTCCGCCATTGATGCCCGCCGCAGCGGATTTGATGTGACATTCGTGACCGACTGCTGCCGGGGCATCGATATGGACGGCTCCCTCGATGCCGCCATGAAAGACATGGCTGAAAACAACGTGAAGTTCCTTTCAAGCGGTGAAATATAATCCGTCCGATAATTCAGCGGACATTGTCAAGAGCCGACCGCCCGGGAACAGCGCGTCCGGATGCAGGATATTGAGAGAGAATTGGTTTTGGCCTCAGGCTCCTGATAAAGTGCACAAACAGATCAGTTCGGGGTTTTCCAAGAGATGAACGACATTGCGTCCCGCGTATATAACCACAATTGGAAGATCGATCCGATTGTCCGTTCTCTTATCGACACCGATTTCTACAAGCTGCTCATGGCGCAGTCGGTTTTCAGGAACAGGCCGACCGCCAATGTTGTTTTCACGCTGATCAACAGATCGACCCGCATCCCCCTTGCCAGACTGATCGACGAGGGCGAACTCAGGGAGCAGCTGGACCATATTCGCTCACTGTCCCTGTCGCGGGGAGAAAGCACCTGGCTGCGCGGCAACATGTTTTACGGCAAACGATCAATGTTCCGTCCTGACTTCATGGCCTGGTTCGAGCAACTCAGATTGCCGGCATACCACCTGGAGCGGCGAGGCGATCAATATGAACTCACGTTCGAAGGCGATTGGCCCAGTGTGATGTTATGGGAGATCCCGGCACTCTCCGTTTTGATGGAATTGCGATCCAGAACGGTCCTTAAGGGCATGGGCCGGTTCGAACTTCAGGTCCTTTATGCAAGGGCCATGACGAAAATCTGGGAGAAAATCGAAAAGCTTCGCGACGTCACAACGTTGCGCGTTGCGGATTTCGGAACGCGTCGCCGTCACTCCTTTCTCTGGCAGGACTGGTGCGTTCAGGCGATGACCGAAGGCCTTGGCGAAAAATTCGTCGGCACCTCAAACTGTCTCATCGCCATGCGTCGTGAATTGGAGGCAATCGGCACCAATGCCCACGAACTGCCCATGGTTTATTCCGCTCTTGCCAAGACCGACAAAGAGCTGGCCGATGCGCCCTATCAGGTCCTTCGCGACTGGCAGTCCGAACATGAAGGCAATCTGCGGGTGATTTTGCCTGATACATATGGCACCAAAGAGTTTCTCGAGCGGGCTCCGGACTGGTTATCCGGATGGACCGGCATACGCATCGACAGTGGTGATCCCGCAATTGTTGCGGAATATGCGCTCAAGTGGTGGCAGGCGCGCGGCGAGGATCCCCGGGAGAAGCGGCTCATTTTTTCCGACGGTCTGGACGCTCTGGAGATTGAAAGGTTGCACATGCAGTTCAAAGACAGGGCCCGTGTGAGTTTCGGCTGGGGCACGCTTCTGACGAACGATTTCAGGGGACTGGTAAAAAACGATGCACTGGCACCGTTTTCCCTTGTCTGCAAAGCGTCTTCGGTCAACGGCCGCCCGACGGTCAAACTCTCCGATAATCCCAACAAGGCGATGGGCCCGATTGCTGAAATCGAGCGATATAAACGCGTTTTCAATGTGGAAGAAAAGGAAGCGCTGGAAGTGCTTGTCTGACAAAACGCACGGATGGCGTTTGGGGAGGCCAAACGACCGTTCGCGCAAAGGCCCAAGCACACATCGGCGCCCCCGGCCGGGCTCCTTTCAGACATCCATGCCGATTTCGGCATAGGCTTTTCTGGCTTCCTTGATTGCACGATTGGCCGCCGGAACTCCGCAGTAAATCGCAACATGGAGAAGCGCTTCGCGGATATCGTCCGGAGTGGCACCGGTATTTTTGGTCGCCCGAATATGCATCCGCAGCTCCTCCCAGTGACCCTGAGCTGCCAACAGCGCAATTGTCAGCATGCTTCGTTCCCGGCTGCCGATATCGGTGCGGGACCACACACGTCCCCAGGCGCCCTCAGTGATCAATTCCTGAAACGGTTCATCAAAAGCCGTTACATCAGACGATGCGCGGTCGACATGCATGTCGCCAAGAATGCGACGCCTTGTTTTCATTCCGACAGTTTTTAGATCATCCACCATTTCGGCCCCTCCGATGTCGTGACCGGACGAGCCTATTCAGAAACATCTTTCTGATCAAATTAGCCTGTTCGGGCGCCGCCAGCGGCGCGAAAAAAGGCAGTGACTAAGGGCCGACACGCGCGATGCCGGACTTTCCATCGTTACGGTTCCACCTGATGCGATCCCCGCCCAGTTCTTCGACCGTGAAGCACAAAACTCTTCCCTTGTACCAGGTCGGCCATTTCTGGCACATGCTGTTGCCGTCAATCCACCAACGACCGGTCTCTTTCGGAGCAAAAAATCGGCCCAGTCCGACGCTTGTGCCGTCGCCCGTCACCTTGCCGTTGCGCCGGTAGTAAAGAGGCAGTTCTCCCCCCAACGGTACTTTTAAGTAGACCCGATTGCCAACGATCAGATTTTTTATTCCATCGCCACTTAACAATTCCGCCTGTGCAGGCTGTATCATTGCCAAAACAAGCAAGATCGAGGAGATCGTCACAGAGAATTTCTGCCGGTTCACGGACATTGCACATCTCCAAATCACGTCGCTATTAAGCTTACGCAACAACACCCCTTGTAGATTGCTCGATATCTGCCAAATTATGAAACCGGCAAAATGCAAACGGGTTTTGCGACTGCAAATTCAGAACTTCGTCTCGGTCGCTGCAAATCCTCCGCGCCACTCACTAGGCAGTTGAGGCCAACTTCCCGATTTTCAGGCGACCTGAAACCTATGGTGTTTTTTAAAAAGAAGAAGCCGAAACGGCCAAGTCAGGAGATCGCTCCTCCAAGCCTTCCGGACGGCGAGCGCATGATTGCGATCGGAGATATTCATGGGCGCTCGGATCTTCTCGTCACACTGATGGAGGGTATTGCGGATTACGAAGCGCGGAATCCGATCGGGCATACTACAGAGATTTTCCTCGGCGATTATGTGGATCGGGGCCAGAACAGCGCTGACGTCATCGATATCCTGATGGCGCCGGCTATGCCTCACCACAAGCGTATATGCCTGACCGGGAATCACGAGCATCTGCTGCTTTTGGCCTGCTATGACGTCCAGGTCCTCAGGTTCTGGCTGCAGCACTGCGGCGCTCAGAGTACCTTGCGTTCCTTTGGCCTGACACCACCTGCCCCCAGTGCGAGCCATGAGGTTCTATCGGAAACATGTTTTGACCTTGAACACGAACTGGGGCCCGATCGCCTGGCGTTTCTGGCCAGCCTGCCCTATCAGTATCAGAGGCACGGACACATTTTCGTTCACGCCGGGCTCCGGCCCAACGTTCCTGTCGACCAGCAGCTTGACGACGACCGGATCTATATGCGCGGTGAATTCCTGAAACAGGACCACGATTTTGGCGCCATTGTCGTTCACGGCCACACGCCGACAAGATCCGTCGACATTCGCCGTTTCCGGATCAATGTCGACACCGGCGCTTTTGCTTCAAACCGGCTCAGTTGTTTGGTCATCGACAACAACGCCTACAGCATCATCCAGGCTGGACCTCAGGGCTGTGAAATTCTAAATCTCGATCTCGTACCGGCCGGACCGGCCACTCATAATGCGCGAGAACAGGACGCTTTGCCGTGATATTCCCAACCATTCTGTCAGGCGGTTTCGGCTCCAGGTTATGGCCGCTGTCCCGTCGCGCACGCCCCAAGCAATTTCTGAAATTGTTCGATGACAAAAGCCTGTTCCAGAAGACCTGCCTGCGTGTTCAGGGGGAGGCCTTCGCGCCACCCCTTATAATCAGCAATCAGGAACACCGTTTCCTGATTGGCGAACAGCTGCGCGAAATTGCGGCTCCACCGCAGGCGATCGTGCTGGAACCAATCGGCCGCAATACGGCCGCACCGGCCGCACTTGCGGCACTGATCGCCAGAAACCGGGATCCCTCCGCACTGGTTCTGCTGTTGCCTTCCGATCATCTGATAAGCGACGCGAACGCGTTCCTGGACGCGGTTCGGACCGCAGAGCCGGCGGCGCGGGAAGGAACCATTGTCACATTCGGGATCAGCCCCGACAGTCCCCACACCGGATACGGATATATCCGGCTCGGTGATGCGCAGAACAAGGTCAAGCCGGTCGAGGCGTTTGTCGAAAAGCCTGACGCCCGGACGGCGCAATCATTCATCGATCACGGAGCCTATGTATGGAATTCGGGCATATTCCTTTTCTCCGCCAAACATATGCTTGATGCGTTCAAAGCACATGCACCGGACATCCTCAGCGGTTCGGACGCCGCCTTAACAGCCGCAAGACAGGACCTTGATTTTCTTCGCCTGGACGAAGACGCCTTCAGGACCATACCCGACATTTCCATCGATCACGCGATTATGGAAAAGGCCGATACGATCGCCTGTATACCGGTTGATCCGGGCTGGAGCGACCTGGGGTCCTGGTCTGCGATCTGGGAAACGCTCGACAAGGACTTCAACGAGAATACGCACCTGGGCGAAGCACATTTTTTCGACAGCAGCCGATGTCTCTCTATTTCCGACGATGCCTCCGTATTTGTGCTGGGACTGGACGACGTAATGATCGTCAACACGCCGGATGCGTTGCTTGTGGCCCACAAGGAAAAGGCTCAGGACGTCAAGGAAATTGTCAAAATGCTCGATGCGGTCAATCGCCCTGAAACGATTGAGCACCGTCGCCGGTATCGGCCATGGGGCTGGACGGAACGGATCAACGCCGGCGATCGGTTCAAAGCGCATTCACTGATGATCAAACCGGGTGCCAGTCTGTCAATGCAACGCCATCTGCATCGGGCAGAACACTGGATCGTCGTCAACGGCACACTGGAAGTGGTCATCGACGGCACGGAACAGCTCCTTTCCGAAAATCAGTCGATTTATGTCCCGCTTGGGGCAAAACACCAGTTGAGGAACACCGGACGCGTTCCAGCAAGGCTGATTGAAATACAAACGGGCTCCTATATCGAAGAAGATGACATTTTACGCGAGTAAATCGAAACATCTTTGAGAAAAGTCGATGCGGTGGCGGGCCAGAACATTCAACAGCCGGCGGTCTGAAACATGACATGGCACTCAACAATTCGGGAGAATTGTGCCGGCGCATGAGCCGGAGATGCACGTCGGTTTCGAGCAGTTTTCTAACGCTCATTTTGCCCCCAAAACGATCTTGGCTGTCTTTCAAAATCTTCTAGGGTGCGGACTGTTTCACACAAAAGCACGCATTTTTGACAGTGCTTGTCATTGTGATGTCGTACCGTAATGCTTATATGCATTTTTGACATTGATGTATTTTCCGCATGAACTACTCAGGGTTGTCTTTAGAAAGAAATCATTAACCTCTCCTGAACAATTAATCTTAATTCGAATATCTGCTGCAAATTTGACAAATTGCGACGTAATACTTGAGATAACATGTCTGAAAGTAGCTCAAATATGCTCAAACTGAATATCGATCACTTGCTGGATGACGATCCGGTCAAAGCCGCAAACGACGATAATCTGGCAGAAGAAATTGAATACTGGTCTGTCGGCGTAGAAGCGGCATTGGACGCATTGTCAAAAAACATGCGCCAGGGTGTCGACGACGCAACCAGGCCGGCCGAAAAATTCGAGGAACGGGTGCGGGATATCGATGCCCAGAACGCCCTTGATGAGGCCATCAATAACTTTCCCGATCTCGTGGTGAAGATCGATCCCCAGAAATAGGCTGCCTGATATCTGACAACAGGCAGTGCGTCAGAAGCGATCCTGGAAAGTCGCCGTCGACAGAAACCTTAACTGCGTTCAAACCACGGGACTTGCTGCCCCTTTTTCGCGGATAACGACAGGAGTCCCGGCCAATCCAGCAGCCGATGTGAGGTGGCTGCTTGCACTCACCGTCATCCAGATACAGAGCGTATTTTCGAAAAGTGCACGCGGTTTTCGTATAAGAATACGCGACAAAACAAACAAACAGAGCGTTTTGAGCGATTCCGCTCAATCAAAAACGCTCCGGTTTCCCGGCTGTGAAGCAGGCATAACGATACGAGGCGAGAAGCCGGAACCCCGGCGCCACGCGTGGCTTTCATCCGCAACATATCGCTCCGTCAAGATCAGGCCCGCACGCGTATTTCTGCACGCTGAATTCAGATTGGTGCCGGGGCGGAAAAACTTATTTTTCCCTCTTGCATAAAATGGAAACATGGGTGATAAGCGCGATCTGCACAGCGTGGTCGATGGATCGCTGTTTTGGAGTGCGGGCGTAGCTCAGGGGTAGAGCATAACCTTGCCAAGGTTAGGGTCGGGCGTTCGAATCGCCTCGCCCGCTCCAATAAACCTTTAGTAAACACTGAAGAATTTCCAATAAATGATTAGGTAGCCCGTCCACTGTTTGGGTTCATTCACACTTACAGGTGTGAACGTTCACAGTGAATCTGTCAATCGCCCGACCCTCATCGCTATCGCTCATTAGCTCCACTGACCTGAGCCCCAAAAAGTCCCTCATCTATTGGGAGAGTCCGTCAACAAGGAGACGGACATGCGCAAGTCACGATTTAGCGAAGAACAGATTATAGCGATCCTTTGCGACTTCCAGGCCTACAAGGACAGGAACCGGATCGAGAGAATGTTCAACAAACTCAAACAGTTTCGCAGGATTGCAACCCGGTACGACAAAATCAGAGCGTCCTTCGTCGCCTTCCTAAACCTGGCCGCCATTCGTCTGTGGTTGAAAGACTTTGTCAACGGGACCTAAACAACGAACTATACTTGGGGCGCCTGGTGTGGAATCGGTTTAGATACATAAAGGATCCGGATACTGGGAAACGAGTTTCTCGTCTGAACCCCGAAGAAGATTGGGTGATTCAGGAGGTGCCAGAGCTGAGGTTCATCGATGACGCGCTCTGGCACAGCGTGAAGCGACGTCAACATTCAATCCGCAAACGGTATACCGATAGCGACCGGCAACGGCCTCACAGCGGTCAATCGCAATCGGTATTTGTTTTCTGGTCTGATTAAGTGCGGAGAATGTGGCGGTGGCTACTCGCTTGTTTACCGCGACAAATTTGGACGCTCGACCCTAAAGAACAAGGGAACTTGCTCCAGCTCGGCGCAGGTTCCACGACTGGAGCTCATTGTTCAGATTTGCTTGGTTTTCAGATCGGGGCAGCGCGATTGACGCGTGGGATGGGTGCGAAATATATCATCAATTTGACCAAAATGATCATAAACTGATTTTGGATTCACTTCCAACTGGCGGCGTAGGGTGCCGCGAGGGAGCCAATAGATCGCTGCACCGCCGCCAAGTCATACAAAAATACGGTCACTCAGACGGGGATACTACACCATGACAAAACTGACACGTATTGCCGCCGCCATCGGGTTTTCTCTGGTCGCGACAGCAGGTCTGGCGCAGACGAATATCTCGATTGCCACGGCCTATCAGGACACCAATTTCCACACTCAGAACATCGCGCTGTTTGCAGCGGATGTCGAGGAAATGACCAATGGCGAAGTGACCTTCACGCTGCACACAGGCGCGTCGCTTTTGAAAATGCCCGAGATCATGCGCGGCGTTCAGACCGGCCAGGTCCAAGCGGGCGAAATTCTGCTTTCGGCCTATGGCCAGGAAAGCCCGTTTTTCGAGGTTGATGGCATTCCGTTCCTCTCACAGGGCCAGAAAACGGCCTGGCAGGTCTATGAACTCACGCTGCCGCATATTTCTGCGCGCCTTGAAGAGAAGGGCCTGATGCCGCTGTTCTCCGTGCCGTGGCCGGGACAAGGGCTCTATGCGAAGAAGGAAATCAACTCCACATCGGACTACGAAGGCGTCAAATTCCGCGCTTACAACGCGCTGACCGCGCGGTTTGCCGAACTGATGGGGGCTGTGCCGACCACTGTGCAATCGGCAGAAGTCCCGCAAGCCTTTGCGACAGGAGTCGTCAGTGCGATGATCACATCGGCTGCGACGGGCAACTACACAAAGGCCTGGGATTTCACATCGCACTACTATGACGTCAACGCGATGAACAACAAAAACATGGTCATCATGAATGTCGATGCGTTCAATGGGTTGCCGGAAGCGCATCAAGATGCGATCCTGGCTGCGGCGGCCAAGGCAGAGACCCGGGGCTGGATCTTGTCGAACGACGTGCAAACGGAACTCACCGCGAACCTCATCGCCAATGGCATGACCGTCGATACCCCCAATGATGCCCTGATGGCGGAATTGAAGGACATCGGCGCCAAGATGGTTGAGGAATGGCTGGCCAAAGCCGGCGATAACGGGGTCGCATTCTATGAAGCGTATCAGGCGCTTGAGTGAACTCTAGCGTATGTTCCGCGAAAGCCCGATATCTTCCCGTGACGGAGGTGTTCGAGTCCCATGCGCAGAATTCTGGATGCTCTTTATTTCAGCGCAGCTCTACTGGGAGCCTTATTCATCGTCGCCATTGGACTTCTGATCTGCATCCAGGTGGTCGGGCGCCAGCTGGGCGTACAGGTCAAAGGTGCGGATGATCTGACCGCCTGGAGTGTTGTCGCCGCAGGCTTTCTGCCACTTGCCTACACCTTTCGAAACGGCCGCCACATACGGGTCACGCTGATCATCGAAAAGGCGGGCCGTTTCAAAAGGGCGATGGAATTCACCGTGCTGGCCGTCGGGTTGTTCTTTACCGGCTATCTCACCTACTCCTCAATGGACATGGTAAGGGACTCGATCCGCTTCAACGATCTGACCCAGGGCCTGATCAATATCCCGCTCTGGATTCCGCAAATCTCCATCCCCATTGGTGCCACCGTTCTGGCCATCGCCATTCTCGACGATCTCTTGAGCCTGATCTTTGGGAAGTCCCCAAGCTACGTCCTGGCCGCGGAAAGCGAAGACCCTGCGGACGTTCATCCAGACTGAGGTAGCAGCCTTGTCCCCAGAAACCACCCAAATTGCGCTGACCATAGTCTTTTTCCTGTTCCTTTTTCTGGGATCGGGGATGTGGATTGCGCTGTCCCTCTTGGGTGTCGGATGGGTCGGTTTGACGTTGTTTACCTCCGTCCCGGTCGAGAAATCCCTTGCCACCTCAATCTGGCAAACCAATGCCAGTTGGTCGCTAGCAGCTCTGCCGCTCTTTATCTGGATGGGCGAAATCTTGTTTCGGGCCAAACTCTCGGAGACCTTGTTTCGGGGGCTTACGCCCTGGCTTGGCTGGCTACCGGGGCGGCTGCTTCATGTGAATGTGGTGGGCAGCGGTTTTTTTGCCGCCGTCTGCGGCTCCTCCGCGGCGACCTGTGCGACCGTGGGGCGTATGTCGCTGCCTGAACTCCAGCGTCTTGGCTATGACCGGACCCTGGCGGTCGGCAGTCTTGCTGGCTCGGCCACCCTTGGGCTGTTGATCCCGCCGTCGATCATCATGATCGTTTACGGCGTTGCGGCGGATGTCTCGATTGTGCGGCTGTTTCTGGCCGGCGTCTTTCCCGGCCTCATGATCATGGCCCTGTTCTCGGGCTATATCGTGGTACGTGCTTGGCTCTCGAAAGATGTCGCGCCCGGGGTGATGAAACGCGTCTCGCTCTCCGAAAAACTGCGCCACTCCAAGGGATTGTTTCCGATCATGCTGCTGATCTTAGGCGTGATCGCATCGATTTATGGCGGCATCGCCACCGCGACCGAGGCCGCGGCGGGTGGCGTTCTCGGCTCCCTGATCCTCTCAGCCTGGTCCCGCACCTTGAACCTCAGGATGCTGGCCGCCAGCCTGATGAGCGCGACGCAGCTGTCTTGCATGATCTTCCTGATCCTGTCGGGGGCGGCGTTCCTGACCACCTCTTTTGCCTATCTGGGCATCCCGGCTGCCGTGGCCGGTTGGGTTGGTGGGATGGGCCTGCATCCCTACACCCTGATGATCGCGCTCTGCGTCCTGTATGTGATCCTGGGCTGCTTCATCGAAGGGATCTCCATGATTGTCTTGACCACGGCCGTGGTGCTGCCGCTGGTGTCGCAAGCGGGCTTTGACCTGCTTTGGTTCGGCATCTTCGTAATCATCGTGGTGGAGGCCGCACAGATCACACCGCCCCTTGGGTTCAACCTCTTTGTGATCCAGGGCCTCACGGGCCACAGCATTTTCCGTGTAGCGCGCGCAGCCCTGCCGTTTTTCTTCCTGCTGATCGCCGGTGCAGCCATCATTACGATGTTCCCGCAGGTCGCCTTGTGGCTGCCCTCCACGATGGACGGCTGATGCTGCCATGGCGCATGTGTTTCGGCGCAGATCCCAGGAGGAGCCGATACGGGTTGACTTCTACATTGGCGATCGTTTCACGGTCCTGCCTTTCATCAACGCGCTGGACCCGCTGCGCATGGCCAACCTAGCCAGCGGCAAGACTCTTTTCGAAACCCGCATCATTTCCGACGACGGTCAACCTGTCACCGCGATCAACGGGATGCGGTTCGACGTCGACGCCGCCACCGGTGACGTTCAGCGCGCTGACAACATTTTTATGTTCATCGGATTCGATCCATTGATGGAGGTGCCCCCCGCACTCGCCAACTGGCTGCGCCGACTGGTCGTGCAGGGCGCGCATCTTGGCGCAGCGGGCGCCGGGGCGCTGTTTCTGGCCCAAGCTGGTTTGCTGGACGGGTATTCTGCAACGATCCACTGGAATTATCGCGACAGCTTTCTGGAGAGTTTTCCCAAGATCCGCCTGTCACGCAATACGTTCGAGATTGACCGCAACCGCTTCACCTGCGCGGGCGGAACTGCGACCATGAACCTGATGCTGCACGCCATTGCTGCCCATTTCGGACGGGATCTTGCCTCGGAGGTCGCAGACCTGTTCATCGCTGGAGAAATCGGCCGATCGGAAACGAAATTGCCCCGCATGCGGCGGGCTCGGGTCGGGGTGGCCCAGAACTCGTTGCGCTTTGTCGCCGACGAAATGGAGGCCCATATCGAAGATCCGCTCAGCATTGTGGACCTTGCCGCGCGGGCCAACATCTCGCAGAGATCGCTCACACGGCTGTTCAAGGAGTATTTTCAAGCAACACCGGTGCAATACTATCGGCGCCTCAGGTTACAGCATGGGCGGCGGCTGATGCAGCAAACGGATATGCCCGCCACACAAGTGGCGCTGGCCAGCGGGTTTCGCTCGCCCGAGCATTTCTTTCGCAGCTACCGAAAAGAATTTGCCTGTTCGCCCACCGAAGACAGACGAAAAAGCCGCCAGTTCGCCGAGGAACGGCGGGAAGAATGATGCGGCTTGTGGATTTTGGCGGCAAGGGCCGCCACCGATTCAGCCCCTATGCCTGGCGTACCAAGTTGGCATTGGCTCATCTTGGGCTGGATCATGAGACGAGCGAGATCACGTTCTTGGACAAATCAGCGCTGGCCGGGGTGACCGAACATGCCCAGGCGCCGGTGCTGGTTGCGGGCGTGGATGTGGTGACCGACAGTTGGGAAATCGCGCTTTATATGCACGCCACGTTTCCGGCGCAGGTTCCACTTTTTGCAGATGACGGGCAGATGGCCTTTGCGGCATATCTCAATGCCTGGGTGCCTCGGGTTCTCTACCCGGTCATTTTGCCGATGATCGCCGTCGACGTTATCACCAAGGTGCTGCCGGAGGAGCAAGCCCATTATCGCAAGACGCGCGAAGCGCTGCTGGGATGCAGCCTGGAGGAAGCCGCCCTCAACCGCGCAGACCTTGCCCGGGACCTGAGCGCGCATCTGGAGCCGATACGTGCCGTTCTCGCCCGGTCGCCGTTTCTCAACGGCGACGTGCCCGGATACAGCGACTACATCCTCGCCGCGCTCTTTTTATGGATCCGGGGGACCTCATCGTTTCAGCCGCTGTGCGCGGATGATCCCGTCACGGATTGGCGCGCAAGGCTCTTCGACCGGTACAGTGACCTCATCATGGCCACGGACGGTTACGAGTGGTGACCAATTTCGTCACCCCGGCTCGCAAAAAAGATCACAAATGACTGAGGGCACGCGATAATTTCACCGGAAGCGGTTCAGGGAGCAAAACACATGCATAGCGCAGGAACGCAGGTTCGCGTTGGAATTGACATCGGCGGAACCTTTACGGATGTTGCACTGGAAACCAAAGGCACCCGGTTTACGGCGAAGCTCCTGACGACGCTCGATAATCCGGTGGATGCCTGTATGAACGGTCTGGATCAGGTGGTCTCAGAGGCCGGGATTACGCCTGGCGATATCGACGTTATCGTTCATGGGACGACCTTGGCCACAAACGCGGTGATCGAACGCAAAGGTGCGGTGACCTCGATGGTCACCACACAAGGGTTTCGCGATGTCATCGAAATCGGAACCGAGGGCCGCCCGGAACAATATGATGTCAACATCCTGAAGCCCGAACCGCTGGTGCCCCGCCGCCGCCGATTTACCGTCTCGGAACGCCTGAACAGCACTGGTGATGTGCTGCGGCCGCTCAATGAAGCAGAACTTGAAGCGCTTCTGCCGGCACTCGACAAAGCCGGGACCGAGGCGCTGGCGATCTGTTTTCTCCACGCTTACGTGAATCCGGCCCATGAGAAAGCGGCCCGGGATTTCTTCGCAGCCAGACGGCCCGCTTGGCTGATCTCGATTTCATCTGACATATCGCCGGAGTTTCGCGAGTTCGAGCGGTTCTCCACCACCTGCACGAATGCCTATGTGCAGCCGCAGGTTTCGAAGTATCTCGCCGAGTTCCAGGAACGGTTGAAGGGGGCGGGCTATGGCTGTGAGATGCTGATGATGCTCTCCAGTGGTGGCCTGACCACCGTTCAGACGGCACGGGAGGTCCCGGTGCGGCTGATCGAATCCGGTCCGGCGGGAGGGGCGATTTTCGCCTGCGACGTGGCGCGGCGTCTGGACGTTGATAAGGCGATCTCCTTCGACATGGGCGGCACCACCGCCAAGATCTGCCTGATCGATGACCACAAGGCGCAATCGAGCCGCCGTTTCGAGGTCGCACGGGTTTATCGATTCCGAAAGGACAGCGGACTGCCGTTGCGCATCCCCGTCATCGACATGGTGGAGATTGGAGCCGGCGGCGGGTCCATCGCCCGTATTGACGCCCTGGGACGTCTGGCGGTCGGTCCTGAAAGCGCTGGTTCGATGCCCGGTCCGGCCTGCTATGGCACGGGAGGTGAGGAGCCGACGGTGACCGATGCCAACCTCGCGCTTGGCCGCATCGATCCGGTCGGGTTCGCGGGCGGATCGATGGAACTTGATAGCCAGGCCGCCGAGATCGCTTTGGCGGACTCTGTGGCCAAGCCCTTGGGCATGCGGCCCTTAGCGGCGGCCTATGGCATAACCGAAATGGTCTGCGAGAACATGGCCAGTGCGGCACGGGTGCATGCGATCGAAAGTGGAAAAAATGTCGACGATCGCGCGTTGATTGCCTTTGGCGGAGCCGCGCCGCTCCATGTCTGCCAGATGGCCGACAAGCTGGGGATTGACCGGATCATCATTCCTGCCAACGCAGGGGTTGGGTCCGCTGTGGGGTTTCTGCGCGCGCCGATCTCTTACGAGGTCGTCCAGACCCACTATCAGCAGCTCGATCAATTCGATGTCGGAGCCGCCAACGCCGCGCTGGACCAGATGAAGGCGCAGGCCGAAGCCAATGTGAAACTCGGAGCGCAGGTCGGTGCCAGGTTGACAATCCACCGGGTGGCTTACATGCGCTATCACGGGCAAGGACATGAAATCTCCGTCGTGCTGCCCGAAGGGGCGCTTGGGCCAGACGCGGCCGATACGCTGCAGGATCTCTTCGACGCCGAATATAACGTCGTCTTCGGTCGCAACATCGGCAATATCGCGAAAGGTGAGATCGTCAGCCTCGCAGCAACCGTCACGACCGATCCCTACGCGGACGTGACCGCCAACGCCCCGGGATCCGCCGATAGCATTGCCAGCGGATCACGCAAAGCGTTCGACAGCGCAAGCGAGACCGAGCTCGAATTTGCCATCGTACCGCGGGACAGCCTGCCAACGGTGGGCCCCATCGCCGGCCCGGCCATCATCACCGAAACGGAAACCTCTATCGTGGTCTCCTCGGTTTTCGAGGCCCGCGCGCTGGAGGGCGGCGACATTGAATTGTTGCGCACCGCAAGGCGCGCTCTGGCCAAGGAGGTTTGCGACCGATATGAAAGAGCTTGAACTTCTTCGTAAACAGCTGATCTGGAGCCGGTTGATTTCGGCCATTGAAGAGCAAGCCCAGACTGTCATTCGGACGGCCTTCAGCCAATCGGTCCGCGAATGCGGTGACCTCTCGGCGGGGGTGTTCAACCGTCGCGGCGATATGGTCGCGCAAGCAGTGACCGGAACGCCGGGTCATGTGAACGCCATGGCCATCTGCGTCAAACACTTCATCGAGAAATTCCCCGTGGATGAGATGAAGCCGGGCGACGTCTTTTGTACAAACGATCCCTGGCTGTCGGTCGGGCATTATCATGATGTGACCGTGGTAACCCCGGCGTTTTACAAAGGTCGGATGGTTGGGCTGCTGGCCAATACCTGTCATATCGTGGACATGGGCGGACGCGGTTTCGGTCCGGACAGCCGGCAGGTTTACGAGGAAGGGATCAATATCCCGATCATGCATCTGGCGCGCGAAGGCGTGGTGAACGAAGACCTGATGGGCCTGTTGCGCACCAATGTGCGCAATGCGCGAGACATGGAAGGCGATTTCTACGCCATGATGACCTGCAATGACGAGGGCGCGCGGCGGCTTGTGTCCATTCTGGAAGAATTCGAACTCAACGATATCGAGGAGGTGGGCGACTACATTATTGCCCAGTCCCGGGAATCGATCCGCAACGCGATCCGTGAACTGCCCGATGGAGTCTACGAAAACGAAACAGAGCTCGACGGGTTCACCGACCCGATCCGCCTGAGGGCGAAGCTGACCATCTCAGGCGATCAGTTGAGCATTGATTATGATGGCACCTCGGAGGCAAGCCTGTTCGGCATCAATGTGGTCATGAATTTCTGCATTGCCTATACGGTCTTCGGTGTGAACTGTATCGTCGGCCCGGAAGTGCCCTGCAATGCGGGCTCCATCAATGTGGTGGATGTGCATGCACCGCTGGGTTCGATCCTGAATGTGGAGCGACCCATGCCCGTTTCGGCCCGTCATGTTATTGGGCAGATGCTGCCGGATCTGGTGTTTGGCTGCCTGGCGCAGGCCGCTCCGGACAAGGTACCGGCCGAGGGGGCCGGAGCCATGTGGAACCCGATGTTCCGCGGCGGCAGGACAGCGATCGACCCGGAGGTGGCGGCAAGCGCGCCCGTTCTGACTGAGGATTTCGATGTGATCACTTTCAACACCGGCGGCACAGGCGGGCGTCCGACGCTGGATGGCATGTCGACAACCGCCTTTCCCTCCGGCGTGCGCACGCCACCGGTAGAGGCAATCGAGGCGCAGTACCCGCTGATCATTTGGCGCAAGGAGTTTCGCGAAGGCTCCGGCGGAGCCGGAGCATTTCGCGGCGGGCTGGGTCAGGTTCTGGAATTCGGCTGTGAAGGCGGCGCGCCGTTCAGCATAGCCGCAATGTTTGATCGCACATGGCAGGCGCCCAAGGGCCGTCATGGCGGGCTCGACGGTGCAGCAGGCGTTGTGCGCACCGACACGAATGCACCGATGAAAAGCAAAGGGCGCCAGACGGTGCCATATGGCCGGAAGCTTGTGCTGGAGATGCCTGGCGGCGGCGGTTATGGAGACCCGATCAAGCGTGACCCGGAGTTGGTGCGGCAAGATGTGCTTGACGATCTGATCACGGTCCAGGCGGCGCGTGATGACTATGGCGTGGTGCTGACGGCGGATCTGCACGTCGATCTGGCCGCGACTCAGGCACAGCGCATGCAGATGGATCGGTTGGCATGACGGTGAAACCGTTTCTTTACCTGGACAATTGGCACGCGCCGCAGCCCGAGACCCGGTTTGACCGGACCATTGCGGTCAGCGGTTTAACGATTGAAACCTGTAGAACCAATCTGGGTGAATTCCCGTCCGGCCATGACTATTGCGGCGTCTATGTCAGTCCCAGTTTCGATGCAGCCTATGACGATCTGCCCTGGGTGCATCGCTTGCATAAGTTGCTGCCCGAGCTTGCTGCGCGGCAAATTCCCATGATCGGGCTGTGCTTTGGTTGTCAGGTATTGGCCTCTGCTCTGGTCGGGCGCGACACGGTGTTCAAACGCGCGACCCATGAAGGCGGGCGCGGTACGATTGCGCTGAGCGCGGCGGCGCAGAACGATCCGCTGTGTCACAAGCTGCCGGAGCGCTTTGAAGTCTATCACTGGCACGGCGATGAAGTTGTGGCAAAGCGCGAGGAGATCATCGTTCTGGCGGACGGCGCGGGCTGCGGCAATCACCTCTGGCGCTGGTCCGATGGCCCGGTTTGGGGTATTCAACCGCATCCGGAAATGGCAGAGCCCGACTTGCGCGCCTGGTTTTCACAGAACCGTCTCAGGTTTGAAAACAACGGTCATGATGTGGAGGATTATCTTGCGCAGTGCTTTACCGCCGATCTCGGGTTTTCAGTGCTTGAACGTTTCCTTGAAACGATCACGGCCCCGCAAACCCCAGTTTCTTAAACAGCGCCCATGGCTCCGACAGGACCCCCGACCATGATCCAAGACAATCCAGGCCTTTTGGCCGAGATACGCAACCGTTTTGCGCATGTAGACAGTTGTCCGTTTCAGGGCGATCGTATCTTCTTTGAAAACGCAGGAGGTGCGCTGACGCTGAAGTCGGTTGTCGAGACATCCGGATTTTATGCGGCGATCCCGGACAACCCGGGCCGCATCAACCCGGCAGGCAAGTGCACACAGGATGTGATCAACAAAGCTAAAGCGGACTTGGCCGTTTTCATGAACGCGACCTCGGGCCAGTTTTTTGCCGGTGAAAGCGGCACTGAACTGCTGTTCCGCATGATCCGCACGGCTTGTCTGAGCGCGCCGAAGGGCGCCAATGTGATTGGCTCATCCATCGAACATCCTGCTTCTCGCAGTGCCGCCCGCCGCTGGGCCGCAATTGCGGAGCTGGAGTATGTGAATGTGCCCCATGATGACGCCACGGGTCTTGTCACCGCCGAGGATTACAGCGCCTTGATGACGCCCGATGTGGCGGTGGCCACGATCCTGCACGCCTCTCCGGTGACGGGGATGGGTATGGATGTTACCGCGATTTCGGCGGCGATCCGCGCGGTTTCACCGGACTGTCTGATCATCGTCGATGGGATCCAGCATGCCGCGCACGGGCAGTTGGATCTGGACGCCTATAATGTCGATGGCTATGCGATTTCGCCCTACAAGATGTTCTCGCGCCACGGATACGGCATCACCTGGATTTCCGATAGGCTGGGCACGCTTCCGCATGACATGCTGATCGACGCACCGGCGACAGGTTGGGAATTCGGGACACGAGACACCGGTTCTTACGCCACTCTGTCCGACGTCGTGGCCTATTTCGACTGGCTCGGCGGAGAGGTTTCGGAGGAAACCGACCCGCGCAGGCGGATCGAAGCGGCAGGTCGTGCCATTCACGCCTATGAAACCCACCTGACCAATGCCATGATCAACGGCACCGGCAATCTTCGAGGACTGCGCGATCTGGAAAATGTCACCATTTTGGGGGGTGCCGACAATCCAGCGCGTGAAGGCCTGGTGTCCATTGTTGTCGATGGAATGTCATCGGAAGAAGTGGTCAGCGCGCTCAATGCCCAGGGCATCCGGACGCATACGCGCAAAGCGGATCATTACAGCGGGAATGTGCTGTCCCCGCTCGGCATGACGGACTGCATTCGGATTTCCTTGTGCCATTACAACACAGAACGTGAGGTGGCCAAGTTGCTGGCCACTCTGACTGAGATCGCTGAGGAAGGAGACAGTGAGGGATCGACCGGAAGCCTTGCATCTGCATAGAGTTCCGTGAGTTGAGGAGACCTGTGTGTCAGTGAGGCCAATTCGTTATTATTCATAATTTCGAAACAACCCTTTGGGTACGAGATGTGTTTAAATCGAGCGTTCCAAGGGCGGTATCCCTTGAGAGGTCGGACGTCTGCCCTTTGCGACCAGTTGCGGTCGGGTACCCGTCCGGAACTTCCCAGAAGTTCAACCGCAGATGTGTCAGCGGTCTTTCCGGTGCTCCCGGGTTTGCCCTTTCGCGTATGATAATGGCAATGTCTGAAAGCACTTCGGGTGTTTCCCGGTAATAGGCATGTCCGAAAAAACCGTCGGCCTGGGGAACGTTGATGAAATGCACGTTACGGACGTTGGTGAAAATCTGCCGTTCGTCTTCCGTCAGTGCGTCCGTCTGCAGGCGTCCGAACCTCTGTCCCTGCATGAGAAACTGCGCGATGCCGAGGGCGCCATCCTTTTTGTTTGTGTAGACCGTGATCCTGCCGAAAGCGGTTCCGAACTGCTCCGCAATCAGTCTCTGACCGACAACGCCGAAATCCAGATCCGGTGCGGCAAGAATGAGGTTCTCGATCTTCAGTGTCTTGCGGGGGCTTTGACCCGCTGCCCTGGCCTCGATCACCAGTTCCCTCAGAGCAGTTGTCGCGACGTCTGTACCCCTGCTGTGTGCGATCAGATGGATCCGCTCAAGGTCCGGAACGCGTGCGGCATGTCTCAAAACTTCCTTGAGATGATAGACGGTGAACTCGCCGCTCTCCCTGTCTGTGAAATAGCCCTTGAACCCGCCATGTCCCGCCGGCCATGTATAGATCAGCGGCACGCTCTGTCTGCCAGTGTAATGCCAGAGTTCCGCCGTCGAAAGGGCTGCAGCGTCAAAATCGTTGTTGAAACCGTGAACGAAGATAATAAGTTCACGCTCCGCAGCGGAACTCAACCGCCGGGACAGCTCGGATTTGAAGGCACGGATGCTTTCCTTGTAATCGGCGCGCGGACCCGGCAGGTCGATCGGATGGCCATCACGGACGGTGAAGGGTAAAGGCGTTGCCGGAAACCGGCCCGTTTCGGTCACGTCCGTGATCCTGATCGGAATCCTGGGTTTACCCGTGCCTCCGCTGGCAGTGACAAGCGAGTCCCAGCTCTCTGTCTCGAACGCGATGCTGACATTGCCAAAGGCTAGGGCCTGCGATCGGTCTGAACCATATCCATCTCCTTCCGGCAACCGGTCCGTTGCGAACATGATGCTTGTCAGCGCTGTTTGCTGTTGCACCGGAACGCTTACCGCAGGATATCCGCCTGCATAGATCGTCGGCGGATAGACCAGCATGCGCGGTCCGGCGCAAGCCCCGAGGACGAGGAATGCCGCAAGCCCAATGCGCAATCGCCAAAGCCTCATGACCCGCCAACCCTGACAATGTCGCCACCGCCGAAAAAGGGCGGCACATCGAGTGACGGTCTCAGACGTGCGTAGAGTTCCGGCGGCACGCTGATATCGGCGCAGTAAAGATCTCCGAAATGATCCTGTACCGAGACAGTCTGCATACCTTTCTTGGGCAAGGCGATTGTCAACGTTGCGGCGGCCTGGATCATCAGATCCGACGGGGTTCCTGAACCGGTGTCGAATCCGGACGGTACATCGAGCGAAATTGTTGGTGCCGGAGACCTGTTGGCCCATTCGATCAACTCGGCGGTTCGCCCTCCCGGCGTGCCTTCGAGCGAGTAACCGATCAGCCCGTCGAGTATGACGTCAAACGGCTTGAGAGCATCTTCCGGCCGGGCATGCCTTGTGCCGTCAAGGCGTTCGAGGATTTCAAGCTGCGCCAGCGGCACGGGCGCTATCCGGTCACGTTCCTGCGCCAAGGCAATCGTGACATCGGCTCCCCATGCTGCAAGCCTCCGGGACGCAGTCAGGACACCGCCGCCATTTCCGCCGCCGCCGGCGAGCGCGAGAACCTGCTTTCCTCGGGCGTCACCGCCAAGGGCAATTACCCGGGCTAAGACCGCCAGACAGCGGCCTGCATTTTCCATCATCTGGAACAGGCTGATCCGGTAGTCTTCCATCATCAGCCGGTCGACCTCGATCATCGCGGCCGTGTCGACTTCGGGAAGGCGCGAAACCTTGGGGAAAATGTTGCGCGCATCAGCCATGATGCACCGCGCCGATGCCCTGGAACATGGCCTTCAGGTCAACGGTCGACCGTTCGCCGATGTCGCTGAAATGCGTTTTCAGCCATTTCGCCGCAGTGTCCCGTCCCAGATCGCGCAAATAAACGAGAAAGTCCCATTCCGCATTCAATTTCGACGACGCTCCAAGAGGTTTGAGTTCTTCCTGGTTTTCCATGATATGGACGCGAACCCTGCGATAGTGCTCTTCCGAAAGCTTGCCTTCATCGATCAGGCGGCGGACGAAATCAATGGACCGCAATTCTTTCAACAGACTGCCATTGAAACTGATCTCGTTGATCCGATTGAGAATATCGACAGCTGTTTTCGGCGCGCCCTTGCGCTCGATCGGGTTGATCTGAATGACCAGGATGTCCCCGCAATCGGTCTGGGAGTGGAACGGGAACAGCACCGGATTGCCCATGTAACCGCCATCCCAATAGGGAACACCGTCGATTTCGACAGCCTGAAACAGGAACGGCAGGCAGGCGGAGGCCATGACCATGTCCGCGGTCAGGTTTTTGCGGTCGAACACCTGCACCCGCCCGGTTTCCACATTGGTTGCCGAAATGAACATTTTTGTCTTGTCACAGCGCCGGACGCGATCAAAGTCGACGCAGTCTTCAAGAACGGATTTGAGCGGATTAATGTTCATGGGGTTGAGCTGGTACGGCGAAACAACGCGTGTCAGCGCATCCAAAAAATGGTAGCTGACTGAATGCTCGAGGTTCCAGTTGCCGGTCAGCCGGTCGATGACTGACCGCTGGATCGGGCTGAATCTGGCGCGATCGGCCATAGTGCGCCAGAAATTCTCCAGGTTCTCGCGCGCACCGTCATGACCACCCTCAACCAGCCCGTCGGCCAGGACAACCGCATTCATGGCCCCGGCCGAGGTTCCGGATATTGCGTCGAATTCCAGCCGCCCGTCGGCCAAAAGACGATCGAGAACGCCCCAAGTGAAGGCACCGTGGGCGCCGCCACCTTGAAGCGCAAGGTTCAGGGATTTGCTGTTCTTTGCCATCAGACCACTCTTTCCGCCTCCATCACTGCGCCGTCCAACCGCCGTCGACCGGAATCGCGGTTCCGGTGATCGATGCCGCACCATCAGTGCACAGGAACGCCGCGACAGCACCCATTTCTTCGACCGTCGCAAATTTCTTGGTCGGTTGGGCAGCGAGAAGAACGTCACGCTTAACCTGTTCCTCGGTCATACCGCGCGCCTTCGCCGTATCCGGGATCTGTTTTTCCACCAGCGGTGTCCAGACGTAACCCGGGCAGATAGCGTTGACGGTGATGCCCTGCTCCGCCGTTTCTAACGCCACGGTTTTCGTAAGGCCCAGAATGGCGTGCTTGGCGGAAACGTAAGCCGACTTATAGGGTGATGCGACAAGCCCATGGGCCGAGGCGATGTTGACGATGCGCCCCCATCCCCTTGCACGCATGGCAGGTACGACCGCCTTGATGGTGTGAAAGGCCGCTGAAAGGTTGAGGGCAATGATCGCGTCCCATTTGTCCTCTGGAAACTCATCAATCGGTGCAACGAACTGAATACCCGCATTGTTCACCAAAACGTCGACAGTGCCGAACCGGTCGACGGCCGAGGAGATCACTTCACGTGCACCCTCCGGTCTCATCATGTCGGCAGCACTGTAGGCGGCTTCGACACCGTGGATGCGTTCGATTTCCAGTCGGTTTTCCTCGACTTGTTCTGCCGGCTCGATGCCGTTCATCATGATGTTCATGCCCTGCGCGGCGAGCGCCTGAGCAATACCAAGACCGATCCCACTCGAGGAGCCTGTTACAACTGCGGTTCTGACTTGTGTCATCTGATTTACTCCAATTACTTGAATTAGTTATTTCCGTTATGAGACGAACACCGCGCTGCCAGGTCACGTAGGACCAGGCCCAGCTCAGCATCACGATGAGGCGGCTGCGGTAGCCGATTAAGAAGAACACATGGGCAAGACCCCACAGGAGCCAGCCCGGGAATCCGGTGATCCTGTACCGTCCAATTTCCGCGATTGCCCGGTTGCGGCCGATCGTTGCCATGGAACCATAGTCGGCATAGCGGAAGGCCCTGCACACGGGCTTTCCGACCGACAGGCGTGCAAGGCGGCGTCCGACATAGCTGCCCATCTGTTTCGCAACCGGTGCGACGCCGGGCAGCGGACGCTCGGACTTTTCCGGAACGTGGGCAGCGGTATCGCCGATTGCATAGATGTTGGGATACCCGGCAACGGTCAGATCGTCCTGAACCGGAACATGGCCGCGCCCCGGTCGCAAGAACCGGCGCATCGGACGGCAGTGACCTGCCACCGCGCGTTTTGACCGGCCGGGTATCGGCGTCGACACCGGTTACTTCGTCCATCAAAACCGTTACGTTCTGTCGTTTGCGCAGCATACCCCGGATAGGTGCTGCAATCTTGGCAGGCGTCAGAGCCGCTGTCGCTACTTGATAAAGAAGCGACTGGAACAGATGATAATTGTGCCGGTCGATCAAGGTGATTTCTACCGGCGCATGCGCCATGGCTTTCGTCGCCGAAAGCCCGGCAAAACCGGCGCCAACCACGACGACCTTCCCAATTTCAGGCCCGCTGTTCATCGCTCACACCATTTTTGTGATAAACAATGTCCATAACAACGCCATAGGCCAGATGCGCGACCAGCGAGGCCGCCATCATTCTGCCGCCGCCGAACATCAGCGGCACTCCTGCTGCCGGAGCCATAACAAGTCCGGCGGCCAACCAAAGGATGATGCCCCAGACCGCGCCGAGGACTCCGAACGGAAAACGCGGCAGGAGCACGTGCAGGACGACAAATCCGATCGGGAAGAAAATCAGCCCCAGCGCGTAATGCAGGATCTCAGCGACCCAGAGCATAGAAAGATCCCAGCCGAAAACCTGGCAGATCAAAAGCGCCGGTTTCATCGGGCCGCCAAGGACGACCCTTGCGAGCCCTTCCATGAACAGGGCAAGGACGATTGTTGCAACGACACCGGCTGTCAGCCAGCGACCGACCTGAGAGAAAATTGCACGTGAAATTTCTGCGATCATTTTACGACCTCATGCTGGAATTCGATTGGGAAGGCGAAACGCGATCAGGAGGCTCAGCACCGTGACGGCCAACAGCGCGGCGATACTCAAAAGCCAGCCGTAATCGGAAAAGACGAGACCTATGATGTAGGCGCCGACAAGGCCGCCCAGATAGTAGCTTGCCAGATAGAGGCCACTGGCCGCCGCGCGTTCCGTTTCGGCAGAAGCACCGACATAGCCTGTCACGGCCGCCTGGGCACAAAAAGTCCCCATGCCGATCATTGCAAGACCCGTCAGGACAAGGATCAGCGAGGGAGACAGCGAAAGCACCATGCCTGCCGCTGCAACTCCCATCGAGAGGACGAATGCCTTCCGGACACCAAGCCGGGAGACCAAGTGCGCGGCAAACGGAGTTGTGAACACGGCCGGCAGGAATACGAGGTAGACAAAGCCCAGTTGGCTGTTTGACAGCGAAAAGGGAGCTGCCGCAAGCACGTAGTTGACATAGGTGAACACGCCCAGGAACACGAACAGGATCAAAAACCCGAGCGTAAAGCTGGTCTGAAGGTGGGTGTTGACAAGATGCTGTCGCCAGACGGTCAGCGGATGCTCGGCGGGACCGGTCGCTTCCCGGGGCGTTGTCTGAGTGAGGCAGTGGGCGGCTAGACCGGCGCCCAAGAGGTTAAGGGCTGCGAAGGCCCAGAAGCTTCCGGACAGGCCGAAGAATTCGGCGAAATTCGCTGCGAGCAGTCTGCCGAGCAAGTTGGAAACGACATTGCCGGTTATATAGGCCGCCATTGCACCGGCGGCCTCTTGTGCGCTGCACTCTTCAGCGAGATAAGCCATGGTCAGCGTGAAGGCGGTCGACATCAGAACGCCTTGAGCAATTCGGAGCCATGTAAAAACCGTCAGATCGTCCACCACGCCGAGGAGGAACGTGGGCACCGACAAAAGAGCCAGGCTGACCCAGATGCCGAGTTTACGATTGATGGCACGGCTGAAAAACGCGACACCCAGCCCGGCGACGGCCATGCCGAGCGTAGAGGCATTGACCGCAACGCCCATGGCCGCCGCATCGACGCCGTAAGACGCCGACAGATCCGGCAGGAGCGCTTGCGCGCCGAAGAGGTCGATCAGGGTCAGAAAGCTCAGGAGCCCGATAACCTGATTGCGCGACAGAATCATGATGTGAAATTGCTCCAGCTAGGGTGATGTCTTGAGCGCGGCGCGGCCTTGGTTGAGGTCGCCGAAATCGAAATAAACTGACTGACTGCGGTGAAAGGACCGCATGTGGTCAAGAACTTCTCGGTAATCAGGATCACCGGCCGCTTCCAGCCGTAGTGCCTTGTCATCGAGGTAGGTGTCGCTTGCCGCACGCAGCAGCTCGATCAGACCTTTGGGCCAGCGCAACACGGTGGCACCGTTTTGTTCGAGCTCTTCAAGTCCTTTACCCTGCCGGCTCAGGCTCGACGTCAGGCTGCGGAAAGTTGCGCTTTCTGCCGCGGATTCGATCGCCCAACGCTCCGTATCGGAGAGCGATTCCCAAAAGTTCCGATTGATCAGCAACTCAAGATAGGTTAGCGGCTGATGCCATGTCTGGCCGTAAAGGTACGGTGCGCGGTTGATGACTGTCGACAACTCGCCTTGAGTGCTGGAGAGATCACCTTGACTGGTGGCAAGCTTGATCATCTGCACTTCCGTGGAAGGCAGGTTCAACTCGTAGGCATCGACGTTTCCGGTCTGAATGAAGATATGCGGCGGAATACCGGGAACGAAACCGCCGAATGTGAGCCGATCTGTGGTTACCGTTTCCGGATTGCCGTCGGACGGGCATATCTTGACCGGATCGCCGCATCGCGTTTTTGGGCCGATGCTGCCAGTCTCTACACCCTGATCGGCACAAGCATGCGACCAGATTCCGGCTCCCGGCTCCGGCCAGCGTACGATCCAAGGTTTCCGACAAAGAGCGCGCATGGCGTCCGGAGGCGACAAGTTCTCTGTTCTGTCGGGATCCGGCAGGGGTTCAGGAAACCAGCCGCCTCCCTGTGTCGGCGTGAGCGCGGCTGGCAGGACAATCAACTGCCGGTTGAAATGCTTGTCATAGAGCTCTTGCTGCAGGGCCAGCCCGCCGCCGTCATAAAGATAAGCGGCAAATTCATCCGCCTCCATTCCGAAGGGCAACGCTGCAACGTGTAACTCGCCGAAGGAAAGACCGTTCTGGTTTGAGATACCGATGGCCATATCCGTTCCGCCGCCGGACCTGCCTGCGGCAACGGCATCGTAGACCGTTGCGAAGTCACCTCCCTGCAGTGCGGACGGATGAACCGTTCCGGTGTCCGTCGCCGGCACGCTGCCCATCACATGATATCTGATCTGCCGCCCCGAAGCCGCCAGGCCGCCATTCGCGAGCCTGACGAATCTGAGTGCCGGACCGCCGAGCGGATGCGCCCCTTCCGGTGGCCCTCCTGCAAGCAAGAGGGGCGGAAAATTGGTATGAAGCAGAATGTCACTGTCTGATTTTGCAATTTCTGATTGGAAAATCAGACATACCAGAGCTGTGATGAAGCCAAATTTCCAGACCATATTCTGAGGCTATCCCTTTTTGTCCGCAGATTGTTGTGGCCATGCTCAGTGGTCGGCGGCGGCGTCGACCGAGATCACATCGCCTACAAACATCAGTACAGGCGCGTCGGAGACGTTTTCCCACCACTGCGCGATGCCGTTGACATCCATCGTCGCTTCACCTGCCTTTCGCAGGATCGGGCCGGCGGCATCACTGCGGTATTCCACGGCTTCACCTTCCAAAATGTAGGTCGTTGCCGGGCGGTGCTTGTGGCTATGAATAAGGACTTTGCCTCCCGGTTCGAGCGTTACGTAGCGTGCACGAAACCGGAGTGGAGCAGTCTCCGGAATGTCGGGGTATTCCTTGCCAAGATCAATCTCTGCGAGCGTCTTGACTGAAAAACCTTTCGGGTGCGCCGGACCGGTCAGACCGTTGATCGTTTTGGTTTCGCCGCTCTCTCCGTAGGCGATCGTCATACCGAACAGAAGAAGTATGAGAACGAACGGCAAAACAAGAAAATTGGTGCGTGTCATATTGACCTCACTGAGTGTTCAGAATGTCGATGGCCAAGAGCTTCACGGGGGTGCCTCCGGTGTTCTTCCACCAATGCACAACCCCACCCGCTTCGATGGACAAATCACCCGCCTTATAGACATGAGGCTTGTCGTCATCGCTTCTGTGCTCGGTAACCTCACCTTCAAGCACATAGACATAGGCAGGCCGGTCCACATGCGTGTGCACAGGAACGATTCCATCGGGCTCCATGGTCCAGAGGCGAGCACGCAGCTGGCGCGCATCAAGGCCTTCAAGTTCGCCCGTCAGATCGGCTGCTCCGAGCGTAACAGCTGAAATTCCAACCGGCTTCCTGGGACCGTCGAAATCAGAAGCATGTGCGCTTGCCGGCTGAAACAAAGCCAGCAAGTCTTCAAGTGTCCCCGACCAGTCGGGCGCCGCATCAATCGTGTCGGGATGCGCATGTGCCGGTGCAACCATGAGGAACATGGCCGACCCGGCAATGAGCAAGCGACGTCTGAGTGAATTCATGTATTTGTTCCTTTTCTTTCCAAAGACCGGAACGTCCGCAAACCCTGAAGACGTTCAGGGGCGATCGGTCTTGTGGTTCGAGAACGTTTCGGAAACCCGCATCTGGATGGATTCCCAAAGCGAGGCATTGACATCATTTGCCACTTCGATGGCGACCCGCACATGTTCGAGATTCCGGCGAACGAGCTTTTCGGTGAGTTCGGCCTGGTGCTCTGGAATGTGCCGGAGATAACCCGGGCTGAAACTGCTTTTCAAAGTCGACGACAGATCATCGAATACTTCCTGGAGCGCTACGGCCTGACGTTGAGCAAGCATCTGACCGCCGCGAAGGGCAATGCTGTTGATTTTGTTGCAGACCTGCATCGTGCGGGCCTGTTCCTCAACCAGACCAGCGACATCGATTTCGGGCCAACACGGGCTGTCTGACGCATCTGAGTTGCCGGCGCCTGTTCTTTTGAGCTCAGGTCGTCCATTTGCCATGTTCATGTTCAAGTCTCTCCTGATCGATTGCTTTCCTTGCGTTGACTGTCGACAGCGATTGCTCCAGACCGATTTGCATTCTCTACGTAAAACTACATATTCCCTCGCCAAGAATGCGTCTTTCATGCTGTTGCCGGATTTCATCTTCTTGCAGCGGCGGATCGCTTTTTCAGGTCATCGCAGGCCGTACGGTCCTCCCAAAGCGAGACGTCACCTTGCGGTTTATTGGCTGTTCAAGAATCCCCCGTCCGGCTCTGCACGAACGTTGTTGGTGCAATCACAAAGTCGCTGCGGACCGTGCGCTCACAGGGGATTGATGCTTCTTGAGGGGAAGAGGTTTCGGAAGTGCCGATCACAAACGCGTGAAGACCAGTACTACTCCAGCGCAGACCTCAAGACCCATCGCAAATGGGTCATCCGGATCTTTGTCCGCACGGACTTTTTTGAACAACGCGTCGATGACAGATGCCGAAATTTCAAATTCGCTGTCTTCGCTCGCATGCCGGTTGGGCGGATCGCCGCCGCGTGGTTCTTGTGCAAAGACGGGCAGTTCGGACGGCCACCGAGATTCAGCTGAAATGTGAGTCGATCTGGTTCAGAAAGCATGCCTTTCATCAGTCGAATAACAAAGGCTCCCCTATTCACGTTACATGAACCGCATTTGAACGTGCAGACCGATGATACCGCCGCTAAATTGGGGATGATTCTGATTTTCCATCGTCGTGAACACGTTGCATCGGCCGGGTTTTGCCATCGGCGATCAAAATGCCGGGAGAAAGGCCAGACTCAAGACCCATAAAGACTCTTTACTGCTACTAAGCTGACATTATACTCTTTTTGCATCGCAATATGGCGGGTGGTATGGATGGTTAGCTTGGAAACCTCACCGAGCAATACCGGCATTCAGAGTATGGACGATCTGCTCAATCGTCATGCGTCTGAAGCATCATGCGTCTCCATACGTAGCATCGACCGTGCTTCGGGCGGAATATATGCGCTGAAAATTCGCGAAAAATCAGGCGTCTACAAGGTTCCCCCAGTCGATGTCTACCGCTTCAACATCCAGCTCTCCGGACAGCAGCGGCTTGCAGCATTTTCCATGGGCGGGATGCGAGATGCAGCGCCCGAAAGTGCGCCCTCGGGAACAATCAGTTTCGTTCCGGCTGGAATGAGTTTGAGGGCGGTCACCGAAGGCGACGATTTCAACGCATTCCGGCTTTTGATACCCCGTTGGCTCATACACGGTGCTTTCGAACAGGTCTTCAGGCGGGATGCCGAAGAGAGTTCCGGTATCTCGGGATATGTCGGGGCGCCGACACAACGGATCCACCAGTTGGCTCATCTGCTTCACGATGAATTCCAGGGCCAGCGAGGCGGTGACGTTTTGATGATGGAGGGTCTGGCTAAGGCCTTGTGTGTGGAACTGGTACGCGAGTTCGGAACATCTGGCATTAAACCGCAAGAAAAGGCAGGCCTCTCACAGACCGAACGCCTTCACATCCTGGCTCTCTTCGATAAAGCGGTTGACGGATATCTGAGCCTCAAAGACATCGCAGACCGTCTTGGCATAGAACCTTACGGATTATCTAGGAAAGTCCGCTCGAACTTCGGCGAGGCACCTCGCCGGCTTCTGATGCGCAAGCGGCTCGAGCGCGCAAGCCGGATGCTTGAAAGCGGCGATGCCGGTCTTGCGGATATTTCGGCTGCGTGCGGATTCTCCTCCCAATCCCACATGACAACAAGTTTCACCAAGCAATTCGGCATAACACCGGCCCGCTACCGGGAAAGTTGCCTGTCCAACTCTTCCGAAGGTAAGACGCTGACCGGCTCACCTTTGGCTCAAAAACCCTATGGAGCTTTTTGAGGCTGAAGGTTTTATTAAACACCTGCTGCAAGTAGTCCAAACCGTGTTCCGCCTGTGCCGCTTTTTGTAGAGTACGGCATCGTATCGGCGTTGATGTTTTCTGGTTTTTCCAGGCGGTATGACGGCCGCAACGCCTTTGCGGGCAAGGCAGTCCAAGACTCTTTTGTGGGCATCGTAGCCTTTGTCGGCAATCAGCGCAGCAGCCTTCATGTCAGGCAGGAGAAGATCTGCCCCTTCCAGATCACTGGCATGCCCGCCAGTGAGATGAAACGCCAGGGGATTTCCCAAAGCATCAGTTAGTGCGTGGATCTTGGTACTCAATCCATCTTTGAATCGGCCGATGCACTCCGTTTTTTTGAAGACCCCTTGGCCCCGGCCCAATGCTGATGCGCACGCACAATCGTGCTGTCGATCAGAGCGTACTCATTGTCCGCATCTTCCGACAGAGCCGCAAAAACGCGCTCCCAGACGCCCTTTCCGCTCCAGCGCATATGGCGGGTGTGAATAATCCGGAAATCGCCAAAACGTTCCGGCAAATCACACCAGGCGATCCCCGCTCGATAACGAAAAGGCCTGCCTCGACAAAGAGCCGGTTATCTCAGACGGTCACTCCTCGATCTGAACACCGACCAGGTAAAAGGTCTTTGATCCGATCCCACTGACCGTCACGCAAAGCATAGCGTCTCATCCGTCAACTCCAAAAAAGCCGACGCTCTAGGAAGCACTTAATCACTGACCTGGGAATCCATTAAATGATGACACACCCCAGATTACGCGAAGCGGAAGTCGTCGGAATGAAGCTCCGAAACGAGCACGTTCTGAAGAACGACCGTGTTGTTCGCATCAAGCGTGATGGTCGTATCCGTGCCGTTGTCGGCCGCGTTGGCAAGAACGTTCGCGTAGGATGCAAGACCCGCAATGCCGCGGAACTCGATCACATCGTCTGACGCCGCACCGGCCGTGAAGTCGGTGATGACATCATTGCCGAAATCAGCGTCGAAGACGAAGCTGTCATTGTCAGCGCCGCCAGTCAGCGTGTCATCGCCAAGGCCACCATTCAGTGTGTCGGCACCGGCATAGGCAAGCAGCGTATCGTTGCCCGCACCGCCATGGATGTTGTTGTCCGACGCACCGCCCCAGATCGTATCGTTTCCGGAACCCATTTCGGCGTTTTCGAAAAGACCTGTATCAAGCCAATACTGGAAGTCTGCAGCACCGCTATAGACGATGGTATCGATCCCTCCGTCCCCTGCAAACCAGGTATCGAATTCATCCACGATGATCCTGTCGTTGCCTTCACCTCCCATGAGGGAGTCGGCGCCAGCCCCGCCTTCAATCACGTCATGTCCGCCGAAGCCCTGGATTGTGTCGTTGCCTGCACCGCCAAAAACATGATTGTCAGACGCACCGCCCCAGATCTGGTCATTGCCGGATCCCATCTCGGCGTGTTCAAAACCACCCATATCAAGGTCGTACTGGAAGTTTGCAGTGCCGTTGTAAACGACCGTATCGATACCGCCGTCACCGGCAAACCAGGTATCAAACTCATCCACGATAACGCGGTCATTGCCTTCGCCGCCCATGAGCGAGTCGGCACCGGCACCGCCTTCAAGGACGTCATGGCCGCCCTCGCCGTGCAGCGTATCATTGCCCGCTCCGCCATGAATGATGTTGTTCGAACCACCACCCCAGATCGTGTCATTGCCTGATCCCATCTCGGCGTTCTCGAACTGACCCTGTGCAAGCGCATACTGGATATTGGCAGACCCGCCGTAGACCAACGTGTCAACGCCGCCGTCGCCAGCGTACCACACATCCGTCTCGTCAATTATGATGCGATCATTGCCTTCGCCTCCCATGAGCGAGTCAGCGCCCAGTCCCCCGTCGATAATATCATGGCCTCCGTAACCGTGGATCATATCGTCGCCTGCTGAACCGTTGATCGTTTCACCGGCACTGGTACCGTATATAACGTTCGTTGTTCCGGAGGGTTGCTGAAGATCCAGATCAACGGTGACGGTCTTCTGAACGGCACCGTCTGAAACGGTATAGGTGAAGGAGGCCGCACCGTAATAACCGTTGTCGGGGGTGAACTCCACGTCGCCGTCCGAGTTCAAAACAACACTTCCGTGTACTGCATTTTGAACGGAGATGATCGTCAGCACATCCCCGTCAGCGTCGCTATCGTTGGAAAGCAGATCTGCGGCAGCTATTGTGACAACAGATCCGTTGTTTGCGGCCGTCACATTATCAACTGCACCAACCGGATCATCGTTGACCGGACTGATTGTCAGGGTGAAGGTGTCGGACACGCTGGCAGAACCATCCGATGCCGTCACCCGCAAATCCAATACACCGTTGAAGTCCTGTGGCGGCGTACCGGAGAAGGTCCGGCTTGTGCCATCGAAAGCGAGCCAGGCCGGAAGTGCCGAACCATCCGCCAGAGTGGCTGTATACGTCAACGCATCGCCATCCACATCGGTGAAGGTGTTTGCCGGCAACGTGAAGTTGACGGTCGTGTCCTCGTCGAATGACTGATCGGCAAGAGCAGTGGCCAAAACGGGTGCGTCAGCGACCGCCCCCACGTCGATAGTTGCCGTTGCTGCAATCTGACTGCCACCATCAGAGATGGCATAAGAAACCACGACATTGTTGCCATTGAAGTTAGCGACTGGCGTGAACGTCCAGGTGCCGTTGCCATTGTCAGTTACGGTACCGATTGTGGGATCCACCGATACCAAGGTGACTGATAGCGTATCGCCATCGACGTCAGTGGCATTGGCCAGCAATTCAACCGCCGTGATGATGCGGCTGGCATCCTCTTCAACGGAACCCAGATCAACCGGTCCGGAAACGACGGGATCATCGTTGACCGGATTGATTGTCAGGGTGAAGGTGTCGGATACGTTGGCAGTGCCATCCGATGCCGTTACCATCAAATCCAATACACCGTTGAAGTCCTGTGGCGGCGTGCCGGAGAAGGTCCGGCTTGTGCCATCGAAAGCGAGCCAGGCCGGAAGTACCGAACCATCCGCCAGAGTGGCTGTGTACGTCAACGCGTCGCCATCATTATTGGTGAAAGCATTGGCGGGGATTGTGAAGCTGATGGCCGTGTCTTCTGACGATGACTGGTCGGAAAGGGGCGTAGCGACGACCGGACCATTGTACCCCGTGATCTGCAGATTGAATGTTTCGGACACCGATTTCTGCCCGTCATTTGCAGTCACCCTGATCGCCAGCGATCCCACCGAACCGGAAGGCGGGGTACCGGTAAACACAGCGCGGGTGGCATCAAACGTTAGCCAAGTGGGCAGCGCAGCCCCATCCGCCATGGATGCCGAAAGTGTGATGTCATCGCAATCGGCGCCATGAAACACATTGGCAGGTACTGTGACCCGTCCTGCCCGACTTTCTTCGATCGACTGATCGTCAATACCGACCGCATTGAACTGAAAATCGGCCGCGGTCAGCGGTGTCGCCACATTCAGGACATCCACATAGTCATCGCCATCAAAAGCGATGCGATATCCGTTCGAAATAGCGGTGATGGTCAGGTCCGAGAAAGACCTTGCCATGGTATGGTTGACGACAATCTTGTCCGTGCCGGCCTCAAAATCCTCAATCGTATCCTGACCGCTGTCATTGTCGAATACGAACTGATCAGCGCCCGATCCGCCCCAGAGCTGATCATTGCCCAGACCGCCGTTCAGAATGTCATAGCCGCCCAGTCCATTGTCGCCTAACCTGGCATCGCCGTAGATAAGGTCATTGCCCTCGCCACCGTGGAGGATATCGTCGCCTCCCCGGCCCTGATCGATAATGCGTCCGCCGGCATCGCCATAGATCTGGTCGTTTCCGGCTCCGCCATCGATGAAGTCGTTGCCTCCGACTGCCGTGTCTTCGATGTCGCCATTGCCGGGTACTTCGCGATAGGCCCATATACCCATCCCGAATACTCCGGTATCACCGTAAATAATGTCGTTGCCGTCTTCACCGTAGAGCGTATCGTCACCTGCGACCGATCGGTCGACCATATCCTCGGCCGCATCGCCGAATATCCAGTCTCCACCGTCACCGCCATAAACAGTGTCGTTGCCGCCGCGGGCATCGCCGCCCAAGTCTCCATCATTTTGGGTGATCAACTCGTGGCCCATCCCGCCATCAGCGTAGATGTGATCGTCGCCGCCGCCGCCATAAATAGTGTCGTCACCGCCTTGGGTGTTGCCTTGCAGACCCGTGCCGGAATCACCGGCTATCTTGTCTCTGTGTATGCCGCCATAGATTGTGTCATCACCGCCAATGGCGTAGCCGCTCATGTTGCCGTCACCGATGATCGTGTTTGCGTACCTAATGTACAATCCGGCGTGAAGAGCGAAATCACCGCTGAACAACTCGTCGCCACCATAGATGACGTCATGGCCGCCATGGGCATAATCCTCCAATTTCCAAGCATCACCATAAATGGTGCTTGGTAACCATTGATTGCCATAAATCGTATCATTTCCGCCCCGTGCGTTGTCGCGGATCACCCTTTGTGCATCACCGTACAGGATCAATCCCTGGCTGTTTTTGGTCCCGGCCGCATCGCCGTAAATGATGTCGTCACCACCAACGGCATTTCCTTCAATGTTGCCCAGTGAGCTGTGTCCCCAGGTGCCTACATCTCCTACTATGTAGTTGTGTTTCACATCGCCAGCGTAGATGACATCATCACCGCCTTGCATGCCGGTCGTAAGATTGATCCTCCCGTCACCGAACAAGAACCCGAAGTCGGTGCCATCCGCACCATACAGAACTTCATCCGCTGTTGTTCCGAACAGGAGCGGGTCATTGGCGCCGCCACCTATCACATTGCTGGTGCCCGGCGTCCCGGTGAGGATCTGGTCAATGACTTTAAGCTGTATCGTCTGACTGTAGCTCAGGCCGTAATTGTCGGTCACTTCGACCGTTACGTCGTAGGTTCCTGTTGGGGTGGATGGCAACGAAACGCCGTCTTTCAGCTTGAGAACGTTTCCATTGATCTCGAAACTGCTGTCCGTCACTGCAAAGCTGTGCGTGTCGTCGGCGTTGGCATCGATGGCCGACAGGTCGCCGATAACCCAGCCCGCCTGGCCCGCCGCGACACGATTGTGGTCAATCTCGATTTGCGTCGGCGCCTGGTTGACGACAAACTCGACATCGGTTGCAGGCAACTCGGTCCAGACCACGCCTTGCACGGTGATGGAATCCGTCCCGAATTCTATTCTGGTATCGACACCGTCATCGGTCAGCCTGTATCCGCTGCTGTTGCCGAGCTCGATGACTATTTTGTCGAGCCCCTCGCGGAAATCGGTGATCACATCATGGCCGCTTCCCGGGGAAAAGCGGAAAACGTCACCATCACAGCCGCCCGTGAGCTGATCGTCGCCGGTGCCGCCGACGAGAATGTCGCTTCCATGTCCTCCGTACAGTTCATCGTCGCCGTCGCCGGCGAGCAGCTCGTCGTTTCCGTCGCCGCCATAGAGTTTGTCGTCGCCGCCATAGGTCTTGATAAAGTCGTGTCCATCCATGCCGCGAATGATGTCATTCCCATCGGCGGTATAGAACACGTTGTCGATTGCATCCCCGTCCAGGACGTAGGCTTCATCCAGCCCAAGTTCCGCAGCGGACGTCAGTGTTGCAATCCATCCTGCTGCCCAGGTGCTTTGCGGTGCCACGGCAATAATGGAATTGATGGCCTCGGTGTTTTCCAGGTACTTGTGATAATCGTGTGCCACCTGAAGGCGCGCAGCGATCATCTGATAGATCTGAGCATCCGTGTGTTCGCCGGATGCCAGCAAGCCGGCGACGTCGAGATCCTCGATCGCGCGCACGGCAGCCCGTTCGCCGTCGTTGATCTCGACCTGCGCGATATCGTTCACATAGGCATTGATGTAGGTCGCCTGAAAGTCCTGAAACGACTGGCCGTTGAAGCCGGCGTTTTTCAGCGCATTTTCATAGTGGCCAAAGGTCCATTGCGCTAATTCGCTGTAATTGTGAGACTCTGCCATCACCTGGTCGATGAAAGCGTTCATTGCGTCGACATAGGCTTCGGCAAGGTCTCTTGAAAGACCTCTGTCGCCGCCATCGTTCGACCATGTACCGGTCAGGATAAACCGGCCGCTTTCCGCGTCAAAGCCGACACTGGTATAGGCCGACGGATGCTCTTCGAAAACGGAATCGAAGAATTGTCCGACCAGCCAGCCGATCAGAACGCCCGCCGGCCCGGCGAATGAGCCCAGGGCTGACAGTGCATTGAACACGCTCAGCATCACCGTGGTGATGGTCGAGGCGATTTGTCCTTCCAATGTCTCGATGGCCGGCAGGACTTCGTTGAGGACGGCCGATACGACAAGGCTTAACGGATCACCAAAAAAGTCTGCAGGATTGAAGTCCGCGATCGTCTTGATCGATGCATCCGACAGGCCGATATCGTGGAACAGATCCGTGAAGAACTGGGATTCCAGAAGAGTGTCCGCACCCGTTGCCAGAAGCGTGTTAAGACCGGCAACGGCAACCGCCTCAAAAATCGCACCCGGCGTGCCCTCAAGGCCAACAGACTCAAAAACCTCCGCCATGATGAGCTGGTTGACGACGGAGATCGTGTTGGTCACGCCATGGACAACCAGGTCGCCGCCCAAATCGGCAAAGGCGAATTCCGAGAGTTGCTGAATTGTGCTGGCGTTCGTATCGGCATTCAGCATGCTGTGATGCAAGACGCTGCCGACCACTTCGCCAAGATTTCCGAGCACGGTGTCCAGCACGGTCTCTGTCGCTACCTGCGCAAAAAGCCCGTTGTTGTCGCCAAGGATTGCGTTGGCAAGATAGGGCGTCAGCGCCAGCGCGCCGCGCTCGCCGTAGACGGCGCCATCGAGGTCGGCATGTAAGATGCGGCTTCCGACGACCTCCAGCTCACCGCTGGCGTTTTTCTGGTGCACGTCCACCTGGACGAGCTGAATCCGGCCGCCATCCTTCTGATACACATAGTCTTTGCGGACTTCGATCGTGCTGCCGTCACCGCTGACATCCGTGGATGTGACGTGCACAGTGCCGAACCCGCCATCCACGGACGCCGT
This sequence comes from Stappiaceae bacterium, assembly GCA_965275915.1. Taxonomy (GTDB): domain Bacteria; phylum Pseudomonadota; class Alphaproteobacteria; order Rhizobiales; family Stappiaceae; genus JBDWFY01. The sequence continues at coordinate 1,917,149 of CBDHYI010000007.1, read as the reverse complement.
ATAGGAATCGATACGGCCTGTCGCGTCGTTGAAGCCGATACTGGTGACGGTTTCGCCGGCGGAGAGAAAGCCCAGTGCGGATGTGTTGTGAACCCTCACGCCGCCGGCGATATAGGTGTGCGTTCCCTCGACCTCGAAATTGTAGACAACATGGCCGGCTCCCCCTGGACCGAATTCCGTTTCCCGGTGGACCGGTGCCGGTGTTTGTTCAGAGACATCGACTGCGGTCTCGCCGGACAGAAGCTGAATAGCATTCAGCGTATCAAACGCAGCGGCGGATGCATCGATGGAGAGGTCAGCGGGAAACGGATTGCTCATTGAAAGTCGCTCTTAGGATTCTTGATTCAAAACGGATCACCTGGTCTTGGACTGAACGTCTTTGACCGAGTCCAGAAACCGCTTTTCAAACGTACTGGGAGGGTTGAATGGAGAAATGCAGTCGAGGATGACGATGTTGTTCCCCGATCGCCAATCCTTCAGCTCCAGGGATTTGTCGCCCGCATCCAGTCGCGCCTTAACATCGTCGGACACCGACGCCCAAACCAGCATCGCAACCGGTTGCTTGCCCTTGGAAAACAACCTGAATTGCTTCAGCAGGATTGCCGGCGACAGCATCTGTTCGACATATCGGACCGGCAGATCCTTGTGATCCGGAGACATTGTCATCAACCACACGGCCTGTCCGAGGGTGGACGCAAATGTCGGCGCGTCCAGGGGGTTCAAGCCGTTGGAGTTGTCTGCCGTCTGATTGGACATATTAGTGCACTCCGGGAGCCTGCTTCGTGGCACGGCGCCTGCGTGCGTCATAGGCCCTGCGCTGTTTCCGGTTCATTGCCGGAGTGTAACCGCTCTTTTGCAGGCTGAGCGGTATGTTTGGCGGCGATGCGTTCACAACCTCCGGATCGCGCGAGATGACGGGGCCGGCCTCCCCGTATTCCGGCATCGGCATCTGCGGGCGAATCGCTTCCCATTCATCCGCCTGGTAGATTTCGTGCAGGTGCAGCTGTGAGCGCTGCAAGATATAGTCTTCAGGGTTCGGCAGATTTGCCGTGAACGGCCAGTGGAACGGCAGTCTTTCACCGCTACCCTTTTCGACAACCCACCCGTCGTCGCTCACTGTACAGCCGGCCGCAGAAACCAGGTCCAACACAGAAACGTGACGCCCGTCGTCCATGATGTGGCGCGCGCCGAGGCGGATCTGTTTCCTGTCCCGGATCTTCACCGTTCCATCGTCCATCCGGTCCCCGACAATCGCCCATACGACGCGATCCTCGACCGATCCGACCGGCTGCCCGGTCGAGGCGCGGATCAGCGATCCGTCCCTTTTGACAAACGCCCCATCCGACCGCAGGATATCGATCATTGGCACGTGGCGGTCTTTGTACACACCCTCACCGCAAAGCGTGACGTGACCCGGCGTCACCATCAGGCCATGGACATCGAGAATATATTTGGCCCGGTTGCGGAACGTCCGGGTAACGCGGCCGGGAACAAGATTTCCGGCTCCGTCATAGGAGGCCACCCGGTCATCGGCCGAGACCTCCTCGATCGGTTTCTGCGTACCGTCCCACATGTCGATGGGCGTGCCGGCGAGGAAGCACTCGACATAGGAGTTGATCTCCCTCACTTCATCGTTGGTAAACTTGAACCGCCAGACTTTATTGGGTTCGACGAGATATTGAAGCTTTACAGAGCCGGGTACGGAATTCCCGTCAAGATCAGTGATGCTCTGAAACATATTGATCGTGACGCCGTCACTGGTGCGCTGCAGTGTCTGGGTGATGATGTAGCCATCCGGATGTTCATACTGAATTTCCACCTTACCCAAAGGCGAGTTCAGAAGGCTGTGCATTGCCGCTTTGTACTGATCACCCGTAAAGGTGTAGTCGAAGCGTTCAACTGCACCAAAATGATAAATTACTTGTCCATCAGCCACGACCCGGAATGTATACCCGCCACTAACGCTGGATCCTATTGAAGCATCCCCTCCGGCAAAATAGAGGATTTCCCCATTTGTGCTGATCGACGCGCCACTCGTGATACCTGACGACAGTTGTCCCCCCATGGACCATCCCGCCAAGTCTTCTGGATCACCCGTAAAACCAAATGCTCCACCGCTGCCGCCAATACCGGGTATGGGTGAAAGTCCAGCACCTAACGTCAATCCAGCGTAGTTGGCCACAACAGTCTTTAGTTTGTTGTCATCACCGTAATATGTGCCAATAAATCGAAGATACTCCCCTCCGCCATTAACATTAGAAGGCAAGAGATCGGATGTTACCTGGTAAAATACACCTATTATATTTGAATTTGGATTCGTCATTCCCATACTTATCGCAGCATTTCTAATTTCCAATGCTGTCTTCGATAATATATCGTCCGTCATATCTAAATCCTCATAAAACTATATTTCCGAAATAGAAATCAATATTATTATTGACTTCTAAGTATTTCCACAAAATCTGCGTTATTCATTTCCAAGGCAATTTGATATGTGCTTTTACTGTGTTGCTCCGGTCGCCCCATGCATCACGACGACTCCAGCATGAGCTAAACCCGGCACACTGATCGCCGCCGCAGAACCTGTTTGTACCGGATAATCCGACCAAACAATTTGAATGAGATAATCACCCAGAACGCCTTTGATGTTTTCCCTTACAGGTTGTATCGATAGCACTTTACCCGGGAGTTATGTCAACCAAAGGAATGAGCAGATTGCACATGTTTTTTGAAAGCAGGATGCGATTCTTCAGGGTCTGATGCCATCGCTCGGTCTCGCCTTGGGTCTGGGGTGGTTGGGCGCCCTGCGTGTGTGCACCCTGTTCTGGTTTTCCAGCCGGCGACCTAACACGGGCCATTGTCGGACAAGAGCCCGGGCCGCTGCATGACCCTGGCGCTCGCGCAACCTGAGGCCTGTAAAGCCAGTTTCAGCGTGTCGGTAACATCACCGGCTTTCATCGTGGTGCAAAGCTTCCAGGCAATGATGCAACGGGAGAAGTCGTCCAGAATGGTCGACAGATAGAACCAGCCCAAGCCGAGAACCTTCAGAGTAGGTGAAGTCCGTTTGCCACAGCTGGTTCGGCGCGGTTGTCTTATTCCTGAATTCATCGGCAGCTTTGATAACAACAAAGGCCGGGCCGGCGATCAGGTCGTGCGCCTTGAGAAGGCGGTAAACCCCGTCGGGGGTTCGCCATGGCGGACGGTTCGGACGCCACGTGAAAAGGCTTCCCAATATAAACCCACCTGTCGGCGGTGAACGGCAGTTTCCGACGGTTGGGCTCTTTGGCGCCGTGCTGGGGACCGATGGCGCGCGGACGCCAAGATCAGAAATAGCATTTTTGCTATCGATCTGATCGAAACAAAGAATTGGTGCCAGCACCCTGTCGCGGCCAAATATCAACCACATGAGACGCGCGCGGCATGAGGCGGGCACGTCTCGACGGACGCAATGGCGTTCGTCGTAACAGAAACCGGCGCCCGAAAATGCGCCACGTGAATGGAGTTGTAAAAATGACCAAGTTAACGCCCGAAACGGCCGAGGCCGCCAAGGCCGAGTTCTATAACAAGGTCTGGACCGACGAAGCGTTCGCGGCCCGGCTGGAAAGCGATCCCAAGGCTGCGCTTGCGGAAATCGGGGGACAGATCGGCGACGATGTCGAGATCCGGGTCGTGCGCGATACCGAAAAGGTCAAGCACGTTCACATCCCGTCCGCGCCGTCGGAGGGTGAAGTCTCCGACAGGGATCTCGGGCAAGTTCAGGGTGGCTTAACCATTCTCGTCGACACCACAACCCGTCCCATCGGCGGCTGTCCCGTTTCCTTTTCCAACACGTTCGCCTGATCAGCACCGCCCGTGGCATCCATGGTGGAATGCCGGCCTAACGATCCGCCGCTGATGCAAATACCGTCCGACCCAGGCCTTCCAATCAGAAGCTGAGATTGGCAACAAATCCCTCGATTTTTCGCGAGCCGAAATATCGGGGGTTTTTGATTCCTATATGTTCGCTTTCGAAATCCGAGACGTTCCGTGCCCCTGCAATGGGTGCCCGATCCTCGAACCTTGCCAAGAGTCCGGGAACGCATTCGGGAGGCCCTTTGGAGAAGTCCTGATCGATCCACCACGAAGGTGGTCAACAGCGCGCCCGACAGATGGTGATAGACTTTTACCTATCGCGCTGATCAGCACAAAAGATTGGAGACCGCGTCTTCGTCCAACTAAATTAAAGGGTGGAGAAAAACACCGGCATGGTGCTGGTGTTTAGCGGCGGCCGCAGAGCCATCTGACCACACCGCCGCACAGTGCAAATGGAGTAATACAATGAGCAATCAGTACATGCCCGGAGCAGCCCACGCCGCACAGGCGGACTTCCTCAACAGGGTCTGGACCGACGATGCGTTCGCGGACCGTCTGCAGAGCGACCCGAAAGCCGTCTTTGCCGAAATGGGCAGCCAGGTCGGCGACGATGTCGAGATCCGGGTCGTGCGCGACACCGAAAAGGTCAAGCACTTGCACATCCCGGCAGCGCCCTGGGAGGGCGAAATCACTGACGGCGACCTTGTTGGTGCCCAGGGTGGCACATCAGGCCCCTTGTGCTACGTCACCGTTGTCACCGTGCTCGCCACCATTGGTGCCGGTGCTTCGGCCGGTATCAGCGTCTTGACGAAGTGATTTGCAACCGCATTCCGGAAATGGAGAAATACCATGTCCAAATTGAATATCAATCCGGGAGAAGCCCACGCCGCACAGGCGGACTTCCTCAACAGGGTCTGGACCGACGATGCCTTTGCAGACCGTCTGGAGAGCGACCCGAAAGCCGTCTTTGCCGAAATGGGCAGCCAGGTCGGTGACGATGTCGAGATCCGGGTCGTGCGCGACACCGAAAAGGTCAAGCACTTGCACATCCCGGCAGCGCCCTGGGAGGGCGAAGTCACTGACGGCGACCTTCTTTGTGCCCAGGGTGGCCTTAACTCAACCGTAGTCTGCAAATTCGTTGACGGCGTGACCGTCTCCGCCATGACCCGTATCAGCATCCCGGTGAAGTGATTTGCAACCGCATTCCGGAAATGGAGAAATGCCATGTCCAAATTGAATATCAATCCGAAAGAAGCCTCGGACGCAGGTGTGGAACTGCTCAACAAGGTCTGGACCGACGATGCGTTCGCGGACCGTCTGCAGAGCGACCCGAAAGCCGTCTTTGCCGAAATGGGCAGCCAGGTCGGCGACGATGTCGAGATCCGGGTCGTGCGCGACACCGAAAAGGTCAAGCACTTGCACATCCCGGCAGCGCCCCGGGAAGGCGAAGTCACTGATGGCGACCTTGTTGGTGCCCAGGGTGGCACAAGCGTCTTCTGCGCAACCGTTATGACCTTGGCCGTCACCCTGGGTACTGTCGCTGTCAGCTTTACGAAGTAATCTGTAACCGCATTCCAGAAATGGAGAAATACCATGTCCAAATTGAATATCAATCCGAGAGAAGCCCACGCCGCACAGGCGGACTTCCTCAACAGGGTCTGGACCGACGATGCGTTCGCGGACCGTCTGCAGAGCGACCCGAAAGCCGTCTTTGCCGAAATGGGCAGCCAGGTCGGCGACGATGTCGAGATCCGGGTCGTGCGCGACACCGAAAAGGTCAAGCACTTGCACATCCCGGCAGCGCCCTGGGAGGGCGAAGTCACTGACGGCGACCTTCTTGGTGCCCAGGGTGGCACATCGATCGTCACCATCTCAGCCATTACGACCGTGGCTGTCACCATGATTAGTGCTGCCTCGGCCGCTGTCAGCCTCGCGGCGACGAAGTAATCTGTAACCGCGTTCCAGAAATGGAGAAATACCATGTCCAAATTGAATATCAATCCGAGAGAAGCCTCGGACGCACGTGTGGAACTGCTCAACAAGGTCTGGACCGACGATGCGTTCGCGGACCGTCTGCAGAGCGACCCGAAAGCCGTCTTTGCCGAGATGGGCGGACAGATCCCCGATGATGTCGAGATCCGGGTTGTCCGCGACACCGAGAACGTCAAGCACGTTTACATTCCGGCGGCGCCGTCGGAAGGTGAAATCGCAGACACAGACCTCCTCGGCGCCCAGGGTGGCACATCGTTCGTTTGTATTATGACCGCAACGTTGCCGCTCAGCTACGTCTTGTCGGGATCGGTATCTGCAGTAACAGTACTCACGCCCAAGTGAACGAACTGAGACGTGTTTTCAGGACATTCGTTGGAATGGCCTTCTATCGGAGGGTTTGGGCGCATCCACCCCAATCTCTGTCTGCAGGCCACATCGCCAGCGCCGCCGCCAGGCTGAGTTCATGGCGGCGGCATATCTGTGAGCGCATGCAATCCAGTGCCCGCCAACCAATCAAACAATCATGACAGGCAATGAATGGTTTTTGCCGATCGCGTCGATCCGCACAAAAGATTGAAGACCATGCCGGGATCCGTGTCATGCGCGATACCGGACCGGTGAAACACCTGCACATCCCGGTACCGCTATCGGAGGGCAAAATAGCTGATAGCGACCTTCTCGGCGCCCAGGGCGGTACGACTGGTTTTTATTTGATTTCGATGGCCTCCACCAGCTTTGTGTTTTCGGCCGTAGTGTCGGCCCACCTCTCGGCGGAAACAGCCTAATTCGGCGAAGCTGTCAGCGGCAGCCTGCCGGCGCAGCGGGTAACCATCATAAGGGCAGGCCAACGATGTCCAAGGCCGAAACCGCCTCGCCCGACGGGTGGGGGCAAATGATCCAATCCAATCACATCCAGGCTGCCTGAACGCCCGTGAAAATGGCAATACCGCCGGCCTGCGGCAATGCGGCTCCGGAACAGCCGGGACGATAGCATTTCTTCTATCGGGTAGATCGGAACAAAAGATTGGCGCCACCTGCCCGGCCCCCTTACCTCCAGAGTCATCTAAAGGGCGCCAGCGTGCGGTTGATAACACCCCACAGACACGACGGCGTCCATTGAAAAAACACGCGGTTCACACCGCGATGCAAGACCGCCGGAGACACGAAATGGCCAACCAAGCAAAAAGGTACGATCAGCTGCAGGTTCTCGATAATACGCCGCACGCTGAAGCGTTCAGCGATCAGGAACTGCTGGCTCTCGCCGCGCGCGCCAGCACACTCGACGAACGCCTGTCAGGCAGTTATGTGCCGATCGCGCCGGAACAATCCGACGCCAAAGCGGACGCCTCTTTCAATGCCTGGAGCGCGTCGGCGTCCGGCGGCGACCCGGCGCTGCTGGACAAAATCTGCGCGCATCGAGGACTTGATGCCGGTCGGATCAAACCCTTGTTCGGCGACGTTGCTCTGGCGCCGGCTCAACCACGGCCCGATTGGATCGATACCTTTGCATGGCTGTTTTCCGCCCTCCAGGCGGAACCTGCGCCACAGGACAACGTCGCGCCGGACGGTGAACCGCTGCAGCCTTTCGAGCAGCTGTTCTACCCGCTGGTCGCCGCAGCGCGACAACGGCGCGATGCGCAGGCCGACGACCGGTGGCTGTCGCTCTTCCATGAACAGGCGCTCCGCGATCTGGACCGCGCCCTGCTCAAGCCGTTGACTGATATTTGTGTGCGGGCATTAAACGACAGGTTCAGTCTGGCCCTTCACGCAGCCGCGGGCGGGTTGGGCCTCATGGCTTTTGCCGGCAGCAACACATCGGCGGCTGACCTTGAGGAACGGGCCGCGGATTTCACCGCAGACCTGCGAAAACAAGGACTCAAGGCCTTCTTCCTGGACCGTCCGGTGCTTGCCCGGCTGTTGTCGAGCGTCGTCGAGCAGTGGCAGTCGGTAACCCTGGAATTCATGGAGCGGCTGTATCGCGATCTGCCCACGGAGATCGCTGTCATCAGCGGTGGAGCGGCGGCTGACCGGGTCGCCCGCATCGGAGCAGGTCTTTCGGATCTGCACAATGGCGGCCGATCGGTTTACAAGGTCACATTCGAAAGCGGCCTTCGCATCGGTTACAAGCCGAAGGATCTCGGCATCGATCTGGCCTGGGCCGATCTTTTGGACTGGCTGGACAGGAACGGGGCGCCGGCATCGTCCGGCAGGCCGAAGGCCCGAGCCTGCGACGGCTATGGCTGGGTCGAGTGGCTGGCGCCGAAGGACTGTGCGAGCCTTGACGAGGCACGGCAGTTCTTCCACCGCTCCGGCGCGACTCTGTGCCTTATCCGCATGCTGCAGGGTAACGATTTTCACTTCGAGAATGTAGTCGCCTGCGGATCCGTACCGGTTCCGGTGGATCTGGAGACGATCATGGTGGCGCGAACGAAGGAAGTGCCGGCGATCGACGACGCGGAACGGGCCATGCTGGACGCCTTCAAACGCCTCGACGACTCCGTCTATTCAACCGGCTACCTGCCGGGTTGGATAGGCATCCCAGGCGGCGCGGCGGTTCTCATGGGCGGGCTCGATGTCCATGAACCGCCGGCCATGGTGAAAGCCGCCAACGCCGCTGGAAAAGAGGGCAAGCCCGGCGCCGAAGGTCCGAACGCTCCGGGCAACGTGCCGAGCCTGGACGGCACACCCCTGCGGGTGAAGGATTTCGAGGGCGATTTGATTGCCGGCTACGAGGCGATGTTCGATTTCCTGTGTCGGCGCGGGGCCGACATCGCGGCGCCCGGCGGTCCGCTGGACAGCTTCGACAATGTGACGTTCCGGCCGGTGTTAAGGCCGACCCGGATCTACGCCATGCTGCAGCAGCGCGCACTGGGGCGTAACTCGGTCTCCGACGGCGCCGCCTGGAGCCAGAACTTCGATTTCCTCTACCGCTCGTCGCTGACGCAGGATGTCGTGCTGCCTATCGCCCAAGTCTGCGCCTATGAGCGCACCTCAATGTCGGAGTTCAACATTCCCTTCTTTGAAGCACGCACCACGTCGAAGGATCTCATCTGTGGCGATGGTACCGTGGTCCGCGACTACTTCCGGGCGCCGTGTCTCGACGAAGTGCGCCGGCGCCTGCGCTCTCCGGAGCGTGATCTTCTGCGCCGCGACCGCCTGATGATCGGGCAGGCGCTGAACGCTACCGCGCCGGTCGCCAACTCCAGCGGACCGCAGACCGCGGCAGCCGACATACCGTTAAGGTCGGCCTCGAAAGAACAACTGGTGGGCGCCGCGCTGGGCCTTGCGGATTCTATCGAACAGGCGTCGATCTGCGCCGGCAAGGGTGTCACGTGGCTGGGCCTCGCACCGATTTCATCGGATGAGCGAACGCTGCAACTTCAGGCCCTTGGACCATCGCTCCTTACCGGAACCATGGGTATCTCCCTGTTCTATGCAGCACTCTACCGCGCCACGGAAGACGACATCCACCGAACCCGTTCGCTTTCAACGATAGCCTCCTTGCTCGATGCCGCGGCGGACGATCCGCACAGGCTGGAGGCGGCGATACGCCTTGCGCCGCTCGGGCTCAACAGTGGTGTCGGCGGACTGATTTACGGTCTCGCGAATCTCGCGACTTTGTTGGACGAGCCGCGGCTGCTCGACACGGCCCGAACCTATGCCGGACTGCTGACTGATGAGATCATCAAGGACAGCAAGGAATACGGGCTGTTCTCAGGAGTGGCCGGCGCATTGATCGGCCTCGCGACCTTACACCGCCAGCACGCCGATGCGGCTATTGAAAGCCACATCCGAACCTGCGCCGAACTGATTGTGGCACGCCGCACCAGCACCATGTTTGGCGGTCAGGCATGGCGGGACCGGACGTGGATGCTGCCGCAGGCCGGGCTGATGCACGGCGCAAGTGGGATTGCCCTGGCGCTCGGGCGGGCCGGGCAGATTCTCGGCACATGCGCCTATCACGAGGCTGCGCGGCAGGGGCTCGATTACGAGCACGACCTGCTCGAACGCTGCGGTGGCTGGCCGGACCTGCGCAATGTTGCCGACAAGGAGACTGTCTCCGACGCCCCGTGCGCTCCCGACTACGCCAACGGTGCGGCCGGGGTGGGCATGGCAAGGCTGGAGCTCGCAAAGATCGACGGATTGTCGGACGGCTGTGCGAGGGATGTGGAGCGGGCGGTAAGAACCGTACGTGATGCACCGATAACGCAAGTCGACGAACTGTTCTGCGGCAACATGGGTCGCGCCAGCTTTTTAATGGAAGCAGCACGGACGGCACAGGACAACGCTCTTCAGCGTGACGCCGACGCCCTGGTCGCCAAGCTTCTGTCGATGGCCGAAGACAATGGCACCTTCCAGTGGCGCGCCGGAAAGGACGGCGACAATCCGTGCTTCTTCAACGGAGCTGCCGGTCTTGGTTGGGCGCTGCTGCGGCTCGCCGATCCGAGCCTTGTACCGAATGTCCTGGCCATGACGGCCGGCGATAGAAGCCTCGTAACGTAATCAGCAACGACTTGATCAGAAAGGAAAGTCCAATGAGACAATTTTGCATCATCGGCACAGACTACACCGGCAGCCGAATTGTGGACGGCACCGAGAGTATCTTCGAGCTGGAGGGCGTTCCTCTACGCAACGGCATCATCGAAACCGAAGCACTCCGTTTTGATCCGGATGCGGCGGAGAATGCGGACAGGGTGTTTTTCAAGGTTCACGCCTTTTCCTGCAACTACCGCGACCGGGCCCTGGCGCTTCATATGGCGAAACCGCAACACCGAAAGAACTACTATGTGATCGGGTCGGAATTCGTCGGCGAGGTTCTGGCCACCGGCCGTAAGGTGACGGACTTGAAACCCGGTGACCGTGTCATCGGTGATGGCGCCTATCCCGACAGCGGTGTTCGGGGAGTGATGCCCGGGCTGCCGACCAATCAGGGCTCGCGCGAACTGCAAATCATGCATCGGCGCAAGCTGATCCGGCTCCCCGAAGGCATCCCTGACCATATAGCAGCAGGTTTTACAATTGGAGGTCAGACGGCCTACAGCATGATTCGCCGCCTCAACCTTCAAGATGGCGACAAGGTGCTGGTGACCAGTGCAAAATCGAACACCTCCCTGTTCGCCATCTGTGCATTACAGAACCACCCGGTCGAGGTCTATGGCTTATCCACATCAGAATGCCATCGTGATAAACTTATGGCGCTTGGCTTGCGCGAACTGATCGTCGTTGACCCCAGCCAGCGGGGATGGTCCGAAAGCCCGGACCTCATGAAGCGTATCGGCGAGTTCGGTGGCTTCAATGCCGTGATTGACCCGTTCTCCGACGTCCATGTCCCCGAAATCACGAACCTGATGGCCATGAACGGACGCTATACCACCTGCGGCTTCGCCGATCAGCACTCCTCGCTGATTGGCAGGGACTCCGATATTGCACCCATCAACCCATCTAATCTCATGGCCGGTCTTATGATGAAGAACATCACGATCATCGGTAACTGCCTTGGGCAAACCGGCGATCTTCAGGCCGCGTTGGACGACTGCGCGGCGGGCCGGCTGCCCGTTCCGGTCCACTCCCGCATTGCGCCAATTGACACGGGAGCATTCCTGAGAGACACGTATCTCAACAAAGACCGTTTCGGAAAGGTGATCTTCGAGTACAACCGCTCGCCCATGGTCTCCGCTGTTCAAGAAACTCGAACAATGGAGCCCGTGTAGAGGTCGAGAGGTCTCCGCCCGACGTCGGCATACCCGGGTGGCCGGTTTCAGCCGCAATGCGCAGACGCCGAACCATCTCCCATCCTGGTCGACCCCGTGAACGGTATGACGTCAGGATCCGGCCGCCCGTGCGCCACCACAGTGGAGTGAACAATGTTGTTTCGTCCGGAAGCACTCAAAAGGCTTTCATCGCCCGAGGAACTGAGAGAAACCATCAAAGTCACGTCTCCCATGACATGGCTGCTTGTTGTGGTGCTGCTCTTCGGGTTTGGTGTCGTTCTTGCCTGGAGCGTTATGGGCACCATCCACACAAGCGTGCGCGGGCCGGCATTCATTATTTATGAGGACACCGAACTTACCGAGGTGGTGGCGAAGGGCAGCGGCACGCTTACCCGGCTCAATGTGCAGCAGGGCGACGTGGTCGCCGCCGGCGACGTCGTGGGCATCGTTTCGAACCCAGGACTGGCTGGTCGCCTGGAGGAGGCCCGGCGCCTCGCCGATGAAGCTCACAAAGCGATCGACGACAACCTGACAACGAAAAAGACCGAGCTTGCCGAATATGACCGGCTGCAACGATTGCGCCGGACGGCGATGGAAAGCCGCCTCGCCCAGGCAACCGAAATGACCGAAGCCTATGAAAAGCGCCTGGCCGGTCAGGAGGAACTCCTGGAGCGCGGATATACGGTCGTCGCCAGGGTCGACGAGATCAGAACCGAGTACTTTCAGTCACAACAGGAAATGGAGGCTGTCCGGAACGAAATCGCTCAACTTTCGCTGGAGCGAGAAGAAAGGGTTACACAGTGGAACCAAAAAATCCTGGAGTTGGAGACTCGGCACTCCGAACGGCTTGCAAATGTTCATGAACTTGAAGATGAGCTTGAGCGGACCGGGACAATCCGAACTCCTGTCTCGGGCGAAGTGTCCACGATCATCGCAATCGAAGGCACGTATCTGAACGCCGGCAATCCGGTTCTGACGGTCATCATGCCCAGCGCGCACCTGGACACCCTGGCTTTCCTCAACGCAACGGATGCAAAACTGGTTGAACCGGGGATGCCGGTATGGATTTCACCTGCGACGTTCAAGCAGGAAGAATATGGCACGATCATCGGCTCGGTGACCGAAGTCTCACGGTTTCCGATGTCGGCGGAAGCCTTGTTCGCAACCCTGCGGAACCGTGAGCTGGTTGACCAGTTCATGCAAGGGGGTGCGCCTCTTCTTGCGCGTGTGGCAATGACGTACACGCCGGATGGAAAGCTCGTTTGGACCTCGGATAAGCCGACACCGGCCGCCGTTACAGCCGGAACGCTGGCCAGCGTGTCCGTGGTCGTCCGTGAGCAGTCACCGATCACCCTCGTTCTGCCAACCCTCAAACGGTGGAGCGGTTTACAATGAGCCGCGTGCACACACCAACCGTCATCCAGATGGAGTCTGTCGAGTGCGGTGCTGCCTCGCTTGCGATCATATTGGAGTATTTTGGCAAATGGGTTCCACTGGATGAACTGAGGGCCGTTTGCAATGTCTCCAGGGACGGCTGCAACGCAGCGGACATCGTTCGGGCAGCGCGTGGCTACGGGCTTGAAGCCAAGGGTTATCGCTACGACCTGGCGAAGACCTCCCGTCTTCGCGCACCGTTCATCGTCTTTTGGGAATTCCGGCATTTTCTTGTCGTCGAAGGTTTTGGCAGGGGACGTGTGCATCTGAATGATCCGGAAACCGGCCCGCGCACGGTAACGCTGGACGAGTTCAGCGGCTCCTACACCGGACTGGCGCTAGCCTTCGAGCCCACTGCGTCGTTTGAACGCTCAGGAAGACGTCCAGGAGTCACTCGCGACATCCTCACGCGACTGCAACAGGCCCGCGGCGGCCTGATCATGCTTATTCTGGTCAGCCTGCTTCTGATCGTCCCCGGTCTGGCGGTTCCCACCTTCTCAAAGATTTTCATCGACAACATCCTGATACAGGATGTCGACCAGATGCTGCGTCCATTGCTGTTGGCGATGGCGGTTGCCGTGATCGCTTATGCGACAATGGCCTGGCTGCAGGAATGGTGCCTGATGCGCATCGAGAGCAAGCTCTCATTGACCGGGTCCGCGGATTTCATCACCCGGTTGCTGAAGCTGCCGATTCGATTCTTCACCCAACGCAATCCCGGCGACCTGGTGGCCAGACTCCTGGCCAACGACTCGATCGCTCAATCGCTCGGCGGCCAGATTGGGCGCATCTTTGCAAACTTCCTGAGCGTCGCTTTCTTTGCCGCAGTCATGCTGGCCTACGATGTGCCACTCACGGTCATTGGTATTGGCATCAACGTGATTTGTGCGATTGGAAGCATCAAGGCAAGGCGCATCTTGCGAAACACCAGCCTGAAATTCGAAACTGAGAATGGAATGCTGCTGGGTCTGGGGCTGCTTGGCATTCGCTCAATGGACACGGTCAAGGCCAGCGGCGGCGAGGATCAGGTTTTTTCGCGTTGGGCCGGCAACCATGTGAAAACGGTCAACACAGAGCAAAAACTGGGTCGGATCAAGAACCTGATAGGCATCCTGCCAAGCATGGCACTGACGTTGACGACTGCGATCATCCTGGGCGTTGGCAGCTTCCGAATTGTAGAAGGGGCACTTACGATTGGCGGTCTCGTCGCCTTTCTGGCGCTGATGACCGCCTTTTCCCGGCCTTTCGAAGGGCTGGTACAGTTCATCAGTGAATTGCAGAGCGTGAGCGCGTCACTCACCCGTGTCAATGACATCCTGAAGCATGATGCTGCCCCGCGGTTCACGCGCCCGCCTGTACAAACGGCAGCGAACAAAACCAAATTGTCAGGCCGTGTCGAGCTGAGAAATGTGACTTTCGGCTATTCGCAGTCAGGGCCTCCCCTCATAGAAAACCTGAACATGGTCATCGAGCCCGGCACGCGGGTCGCTCTCGTCGGCACCACGGGCAGCGGAAAATCGACGGTCGGACAACTTGTCGCCGGTCTCTACAGGCCGCTTGACGGCGAGATTTTGTATGACGGTATTCCCATTCATGAAATCCGACCGTCGCTTCGCGAGAGTTCCGTCGGCTGGGTCTCGCAGGACATCTTCCTGATTGAGGGATCCGTCTACGACAATCTGACTCTCTGGGATTCGACGATCTCCCTGGAAACCGTCATCCGGGCGGCAAAGGATGCAGAAATCCACGACGCCATTGCCCGCCGGCCGGGTGGTTACGGAGGTCATCTCCTGGAGGGCGGATCCAATCTCAGCGGAGGCGAAGCACAGAGGCTTGAGATTGCCAGAACCCTGGCTTTGGAGCCGAGCGTCGTGATCCTTGACGAGGCCACCAGTTCGCTGGACGCGCTGGTCGAGCAGAGCATTGACCGAAACATACAAAGGCGGGGTTGCAGTTGCCTGATCATTGCCCATCGGCTGTCGACCATTCGCGACGCTGAAGAGATTCTGGTGCTTGATCGGGGCAATGTCGTCGAGCGGGGTACACACCGCTCATTGATGAAAGCAGGAGGCCGTTATCGCAAGCTTGTTGAATACTGAGCGGCCGGGGATCGGCCTTCCGGAAACTGTCAGCTTGCGCTCGATATGCATGCGCGAGGGGGTTCCGGTTTCGTCTTGCGGTGCCGGTCCCGTCTCCCTGATCGGTCCTTCGACTTGCTGGTATGTGGCTGAGGGCACGGTTGATCTTTTCGTGACAAAGTTGAATGAGAACGGCAATCCAACCGGGCTGCGGACCTATGTCCTGACAGCGGAGACCGGCGATTTGCTGTTCGGCATCGAACCGGGCGAAAGCTGCGCCACAAGTGGCTTTGTTGTCCGCGGTGACCCGGATACGGCGCTCGTCACGCTCCCTCTCGCCAGGCTCGAAACTGAGTCCGGCATCATACCGGCACTCGTCAACGGCATTAATGGCTGGGTCGATGGTCTGACCGCGGCTATGTGCGCCTGCGCCTCACCAAAGCCGGCGATGGATGAACATCTTTCGAGAGACCGCGTCGTCGTTGCCAAGCCTCAAAACCGCTACGCACCGGACGGAGAAACCCTGTGGATCCACGGCCCCGACAGATTCGCCTATTGCGACACGGTTGAGGTGATCCCTGGCGTTGATGTGTTTCCGGTATCCAGGGACGCCTGGATTACGCCGGAGACAGGAGGGTCGCTGGCGATCCTCACGACTAGGCAAGTGGTTGACGAGGGGCTGCTATGGCCGGCCCTCGCGCAGTTTCACAGCAGCGTCCTCAAGGGCATTGCCAGGAGCATCGACCTGAACCGGGCTGACGCGCTGGAACGCCAGCGCCGCCGTGAGCAACGGGACGATGAACTGCTCGGCAATGCCTTCAGCGACGCCCTTGTCGTCAACCGGCAAGCGAAATCGGTCGCACACGAACTCAGCTCGGCAGACGATCTGACGAAGGCTGTCGCGCATCTGGCGGCGATCCTCAACACCGGCACGCCAAAAGTCGACATCAGTACCGGCGCGACAGACGCACCACCGCGCTTGAGTCAACTGTTTGCATCCGCCAATCTGGCAAGCCGCGTGGTCCAATTGTCCGGTCAATGGTGGAGATCAGCCGGTGCACCCATGATCGCGTGGACCAAGACCGGGCAACCTTTGGCAATGTGGTCGGCAGACCGCAGCGGCTATTCCTGTTTCGACCCCGCAACCGGACAAACCGTTCGCGTCGACGACAGGCTGGCCGAAACAGTGTCGGAGTTGGCACGTGCCGTATATCCGACACTGCTGAAAGACAGGATCGGGTTTCGCGATCTGGTCAAGACGGGATTGCGCGGTGGCAAGCGGGACCTTGCGTTCCTTTTGCTGTTTGGCGTGGCCGGGGCGCTGGTTGGTCTCATAACCCCTTCTGTTACGGCATTCCTGATTAACAGCGCGATACCACAAAGCGCTCAGCGGCTGGTCGTTGAGATGTCCACGATCCTGGTCTCCGTCGCGATCGTCGTGGCCATTTTCCAGTTCCTCCAGGCAACGGCCCTGCTGAGG
The DNA here is from genome assembly GCA_965275915.1 of Stappiaceae bacterium. Lineage (GTDB taxonomy): Bacteria > Pseudomonadota > Alphaproteobacteria > Rhizobiales > Stappiaceae > JBDWFY01. Next base: position 1,900,602 of record CBDHYI010000007.1, on the reverse strand, counting down.
ATAGAAACGATCTTCGAAGCGCAGGCACAGGCGGCGCTTTGGCATCGGCTCATGCGCTTGCCCTCAAGTTTCTTCCGAAGGTTCAATTCCGGTAATCTGGCGATGCGCGCCATGGGACTGTCGCAGATGCGGATGGTTTTGTCGCAGGGAGTGGTGACAGCCGCACTGGGCGGCGTCTTCTCGTCATTGAATTTCGTGGTCATGATTGTTTATGGCGGCTGGCTGACGATTGCCGCCTTGCTGATCACCGTGTTGACGGTTGCCGTCGCGGTTGTCGCGAACCTGCTGAAACTACGGCAGTTGCGCAAGGCGATCGCGGTGCAGGACAACCTCGCCGGACTGTCGGCACAGGCCCTGGCGGCGATCAAAAAGCTGCGCGTGGCAGGTGCCGAGAATCGTATCGCCGCCAAATTGATCAGCCTGCACAACCAGCAGCGCATACATGACTACAATGCACGCTCGATCGAGAACGTCCTGCGTGCCTTCAACATCGTCATCCCCTTGTTTGCAAGTGCGGTCTTTTTTGCAGTGGTTGAATTCCTGCTCAATGAACCGCCCGCTACAGGGAATTTTGTTGCCTTCACAGCCGCTTTCGGCAGCTTCCTGGTCGGTATTACCGGGATGCTGAACAGCGTTCCATTAGGATTGATTGCCGTTGTTCTCTTTGAGCGATTGAAACCGATCCTGGACACACAGCCGGAAACCCCGGCCGGATCTCTGCCGCCGGGCGAACTCCTCGGTCGCATTGAGTTAAATGGGGTCACCTCCCGCTATCTTGAGGAAGGCCCAGCCGTCATCGACAACGTGTCTTTGAAAATCGAACCAGGTCAGTTCGTCGCTATTGTCGGCCCTTCGGGCTCCGGCAAGTCGACATTGCTTCGGCTGTTGCTTGGATTCGAGCAACCGCAGAGCGGAAGTGTCCTTTACGATGGCAAGGATCTCTTCAGACTTGATATCGGCGCTGTCCGACAGCAGTTCGGAGCCGTCCTGCAAAATGCGGAGGTTCTGGGCGGGTCGATCTTCGAGAACATCGCCGGCTCGCGCCCGCTTAGCATGGAGGCCGCGTGGGAGGCTGCCAGGAAGGCTGGTCTCGATCAGACGATCAAGGCCATGCCGATGCAGATGCACACCGTTCTCAACGATAGCGGGACTATATCGGGTGGGGAGAGACAGCGGTTGATGCTCGCCCGGGCACTGGCCGGCAGTCCGCGCATTTTGTTCATGGACGAAGCGACCAGCGCCTTGGACAACACCACACAGGCCATAGTCGCCGACGCGCTGTCAAACCTGGACCTGACGCGGGTGGTCATCGCCCACCGCCTCTCCACCATAAAGGATGCCGACGTGATCCTTGTCATGCAGAACGGAAGAATCGTCGAATCCGGAAACGCCGACACCTTGCTCAGGAAGGGAGGCCTGTTTTCGTCGTTTGTTGAACGCCAGCGGTTCTGAACCCGCTTGCATCGGATGATGCATCGCCGCGACATCAAGACCTTGCGATGCATGCGGCAAGGCAATTGGCCGACCGTCTTCGGACAAGCGGTCCGCTGAGGCATCCTGCGCCTACACCGTGTCCCCCATGTCTTCCAGTGTTTTCCTGAGCTGCTCAAAGAGCTCTTCATATTGCGGACTGCGTACACAGCCGTCACGCCACGCCAGGCCGACCGATCGGGTCAATGTCCATCCCTCGACCTCCCGAAATACGATCTTGTTGTCGTCATGGAGTTTCGAAGTTATGTAGGATCGGGGAAGCAGCGCCATGCCCTTGCCGATAGACACCAACTGGCTCAAACCGTCAAGCGTAGTGCCTTCATAGTCATTGCTCACCACGGCGCCGACGAAGTCGTGGAATTGCTTAACGCTGGGGGGCATTCCGTGTTCCGCTCCTAACGACATCATCGGTTCACCCGTCAACATTTCGGGACGGATGATGCGCTCAACGGCCAGTGGATGATCAGCCGGGATGCCAAGCCACATCGGATCGGCAACCAGTTCCCGATAGACAAGAGCCCCCTGCTCTGCAGGCGCCCGTGTCAGGGCACAGTCAAAAGTGCCGGCAACAAGTCCCTGTTCCAATTGCTGAGGCCGTTCCTCGCGGATAATAACCTCCAGTCCGGGATAGTCCTCTCCCAGCCGCGGCAACAAATACGGCAGGAAGTATGGCCCAACGGTCGACAACGTAGCCAGCCGAATCAGTCCACCCAGATTGGCGGCGGCGTTGCGGGTGACATTTTCGATCTCTTCGATCGTGGCCAGCGCATCGCGTGACAGTCCGACGACAATTTCCCCAAGAGGCGTTGGCCGCGCGCCGCTCGGTGAACGGTCGAGCAACTTGGCATGAAGCCGGTCTTCCAGAAGTTGAACCTGCGCGGACAACGTGGGTTGCGTAACATTGCAGCGGCGTGCAGCAGCACCGAAATGTCCGGTATCGGTGACCGCCACAAGATATTCCAACTGGCGGTGGGTGGGATGCATCGACATGGCTCCTAAGTAACTGTTTTTTATCGGACCAATCCGAGATTCCCCATGTTTAGATATGCATGTCGGCCCACCATTTCAAGCGCACTGGAAGATCGAACCGTATATTACAATATAGGGTTAACTCACCCGCGATACGTCAATCTTCCCGGGCCAATATGACAAGCTGTCTCACCGGAGAGATCGGGCATTTTTTGCACGCATATGCATAGCTCGTCGTCACAGGCAGTTGATCGTAAATCCCATCTTTGTTCCAATTAGTCTTGGACAACGCTAGGGTATGGGTCCATACCCTAAGGCAGAACGAGCTGTATCGTCCCAAGAGCCATGGCCGGCATGCCGAACTAACTTGCTCGGTTGAGGCGTACTTCATGCGCCTTGGAAGCAGGAATTGGACGCGTTGATGCCAGCGCCTGATAACGCTCAACAACGCCATGTCTGTCACTCCGTATTCCCCCGCCGAAATCACGCAGGGCTGGGTTTAAACATGGGTCGGTTCTCAATGAAAAAATCGGGCCTCACCGCGTCAGTTCTCAGTGAAAATCAACAGCCTTCCTTCTCCAGTGTCTCTTCCATAAAGAAGTAAAAGAGAACCAGACCGATCACCGCGACTCCGGCAAGAAAGCCGAACGCAACGGCATAGCTGGTGAACTGAACCACATATTCCGCCGCAATGTTACTGAGGCTTGCGCCGATTCCGACCAGCATCGCCAACACACCCTGCGCCAGGTTAAAGCGCCCCGATCCGTTCGTGATATCCGCAAGAATGAGCAGAAACAGGATCGCAAATATGCCGTTTGCGACGCCATCCAAAGCTTGAACAGCGACAAGCGCATACGTACTGTCGAATTGGCTGAACAACACACCTCGGATCGGCAGAACAAGAAACGCAATGAGAAAAAGGGGTTTCCGCCCCCAAACATCAGCTTTTTTGCCGCAAAACAATGCCATGACAATCATGACAAGCTGGGCGGCTATAACACACGCAGCCGTAAAGGCAATCCCGTGCTCCGCATCGCTCTGCGCCGAGAGTTTTTGGCTGACGAGAGGCAACATCGCGGCGTTCGCGAAATGGAACAGAAAGATACAGGCTGCAAACACCACCAGCCGACGGTCTTCGAAGAGGCTCAGGATGCTTTCCGGCTTTGCATCGCCCGAAACTTCCGCGTCGATCCCGCCTCGCGCAAGATCGTGATCAATAGAGTGCCGGTCGATCATCAGGGCGCAGATAATCATCCCAAACGCCATGGCTGCCACGAGCCAGAAGACCCCCAGCGCTGACCAGGTCAGAGCAAGAATGAGCGCCAATGCCGCTGCAATCATGTTGCCCGCATGGTTCCAGGCCTGGTTGGAGCTCATCTGCCGGGTAAAATGCGCATGTCCGACGATGCCAAGCGTCAATGCTGCCATCAGCGGGCCGAGAAAGGCCGATGCCGATCCTATAAGCACCTGCGCGACGTAAACGGCTGCTGTGTCATTGAACGCAAGGATCGACAGCGTACTCACCGCGATTGCGAGTGCACACCCAATCAACAGCGTCCGTTTCCAGGTCACGGAATCGATGATGGCGCCCGCCGGGGCCTGCATTGCGACTGTGGCAAGGCTGCCCGCCGCCAGAGCCACACCAATCGCGCCGGGCGACCAGTGCTGCAACGTGAGGAGATAGATCGCCAAATATGGGCCAATCCCGCCGGCAACGTCGCCCGCAAAAAAATTGACACCCAATAGCGGACGGTTCAATTGCATAGCCTAGGCCTTTTGGACGAATTGGAGATGCATTTCGCCGGGATTTGCATCATTCAAGATCAAGGAAATCCGGTGAAGGTGATGTTTGTGCCCCATCAAGACGGATTTGCGCCGGTATTGGGCGATGGAATCCGCCCCATCGGGTGAGGCAAGGACCGGCGATCTGACGCCGCCAGTCCCGTGAGTGTATGTCCAATACGCTCTGCAGGACCATATCTTGATACTTGTCTCACGAAATACGTCTCCAATTCGTCCAAACAGCCTAGGTCTCCAACAAACCCTTGAACCGTAGTACATCTGCGCGCAAGATAAAAAGTAAATTCGAACTAATTATTCAGCTGTCCTGGTGGAGGTCCACACAAAATGTCCTTTAGTTTGTCTGTATCCATCGTCGTATTTATCGCGATTGCGATCAGACAATGGCTCCCTGAGTGGATAAAGATCTGGCAAATCATGAGCGCCGGTGCCGTTGCGGTTTTGATCACCGGAAACCTGGCACCAACCGAGGCTTTCAAGGCAATCGACTGGAATGTCATTGCATATTTGTTCGGAGTTTTCGCAATCTCCCACGCAATGTTTGCATCCGGGATCTCGGACAAGGTCAGCAGCAAGATTTGCGCGCAGGGCCGATCAATCCCGCTGATTCTGACACCGTTTATTTTGTTTGTAACTGCCATCTCGGCGGTTCTGACCAACGACGCCGCTGCGGCAATAGGCACGCCGATCGCCATCGCCATTGCCGTACGGCTGCAAATCAAAGCTTCTCTCCCGTTAATCGCCTTGTGCGTCACGGTGACTGTCGGCAGCATGTTTTCACCCGTTGGAAATCCGCAAAACCTTCTGATTGTGGCCGATGGACACTTCGACAATCCGGTCGGAACGTTCCTGATATGGCTGGCGCCTCCAGCGATCGTATCACTGGCTTTCACCATGCTCTGGTTTTGGTATCGGCTAAAGAAGGAAGAGACCGGTGAAGCCCCAGATGCTGTCACGCCTGAAGATGCGACCGTCCACCCGGCGCCTGCCCTCATCTCTACAGCATTATTGTCGGTACTCGTTATCCTGGACAGCATCGCCGGTGGAGCAAGCTGGTTTCCCGATCTGCCGCTGGGTTTGATCAGCCTGATCGCTGCAATCCCATTGTTTGTTTTATCTTCAAACCGCGTGCAAATCCTCAAGGAAGTCGATTGGCACACGTTGATCTTTTTCGTGGCCATGTTCATCGTAACCGGAGCCGTATTAAAGTCCGGTGTGCTTCAGGAGTGGCTGAGTCCTTGGCGCCATCAACTCGGTGATCCGCTCTTGCTTAGCTCTATCGCTTTTTGGGGCAGTCAGCTTTTTTCAAATGTTCCCTTGGTCGAGATTTATCTCAATCTGCTGGAAAAACACGATGTCGCAGTGTTGATGTTGCTGTCCGGTATTTCCACGCTGGCCGGAAACCTGTTCATCATCAGCGCGGCGAGCAACGTCATTATCGTTCAGCAGGCCGAAAAACACGGCGTGAAACCATTTCAATTCTGGCAATTCACAGCCACGGTTTTGCCGGTGACCATCGTTTCTCTCACAGTCTGCTATGGCTGGGTCGCACTGATGCGCGTTTTTCTTAATGGTGGAAGTTAGCCCTGCGCTGGTTATTGCGAACGCGCATGACCTTTATTCCTGGCGCTGCGATGCTTGGGTTTGAGACTAAGAGACGAGCACCTGCAGGAAACTGCGCCGCCATGTTTTTGTTTTGTGTGTTTTCGAAAGACGCATGCCAAGACCCGGCTCTTAAATTCTAAGAGCCGGGGTGCTTTTGATCGTTACGTGGATTTCACTTCGCCGAATAGAACGGTTCCCGGTCTTTCAAACAAACGCAAGAGCTGCGTTTGTGTACTACCGGGATAGACCATCAGGACGAAACTTGCCGCGATGAAGGCAAACTCGCGTTTGACGGCGTTGAGATTATCCCAGAGGGTTCTGTCAAGGTTTACGGCGCTCAGGCAGTAGATTACCAGAACAGAGAAAGCGATACCGGCCGCAAAACGCGTATAATGTCCGCTCGCCAGAGCCACACCAACAACGATGAGAAGCAGCGGCATACTTGACCATGATTTTACGTGATCAAGTCCGAAGAAGGCGCCACCCGCGATAAAGACGACTGCAATGGATAAACGCAAGATCAGCGCGGAGAAAGCCCAACTCAGATTTGAATTGCACTGTCCACGCCTCATCAGGTTGCCATCCAAGCTGAAACGGCCAGAGCCCAGCATCGCCAGTACGGCGCACATGCCGGAAAGACCTATGTCACGGATTTGGACTATCATGGCAGGTGTGAAGTAGGTTTTTAAAGCATCTGCCCCGTCTTCGATTCCGGGAACCGTTAAAGTAGGCAACGCGGCCACAAACGCCCACATCATCAGACCGAACAGAATCGCGAACGGCCTGACCAGAAACCCGGCGATCAGGGCGATTCCAGCGACGAGTTCAAGACTTGATAGAACCGTCAGAAACAGCCAGGGCGACAGGAGATCATTGGTAAAAAGATAATCCTGAAAGAAGGCGTTTATATATCCGTTCGGCGCTGTATATCGTTCTACGAGCGCACCGGCCCGTTCCGGATCCAGCGCACGGGAGAGTTTCCACCATCCGCCTATCACGAAAACACTGCCTATGCCGAGGCGCAGCGCAAGAGCTATATTGCCGATATCTCTATAGGTCAGGTTTGACTCACCACCAGCTTGGAAAACAGCCTTGTATATTCGCAGAAAGTCTTTTTCTGCGGTCGCTTTGTAAGAGTTATTCATAATTTCTCTCGTTTGAATATTTGGGAGGATTAAACGCAGGGTACCGAGCACCCAGGCAAATGTTTGGGAGGCCCAGGTTCAGGACAAAGGTATCGGCCCGGCGGAAATCTTCCCGGCGCCGCCACTATCTCTGCCGCCTGATCGGGAGGCATTGGCAGCGCAGACGAACATCCAAGCGCTATGCGGCAGGGAACATGACAGAGTGGACTGCCCTTGGTCTCATTATCGGATGAGTTGTCGGATGAGCGCTGTTCAAATGCAATCGATATGCTGGCGACGGCAACCGACAACTCCCCAACATCCTTCACGATGGTCACAGCATGAAAGAAAAATATGCATGCAAACAAGGGGATAACCAATAGCCAGCGATATTGACCGGGGATATGCATTTGAACCTTGTCCAAAGCAAGTGGGATTTTCTGCCTTGCAGCAGTACTTGAAAACCCCGAGGTCGCATATACAGCTCAGATTCAAAAATGTGTGAGTGCACACGCCGCCAGCCACTTCCCGCCAGTTGACTATGAAATGTGAACTCTTACCAAAACCAGCAACACGATTCAGGTCCCACGGCTGAGGAGTGCGACCCACTGTCAAGCGGCGAAACCCAAGTGCTTAGGCGATCTCCAGAACCTCTAGACGAAACCCTCGCACCCACACGCATCGCAAAGCACAGGCCGAACGGATTATCATTGGAGGCAAGCTCCAAAGTCTCAATCGAGCACACCCGAAAGTCGATGCGTGTGGGCGTGTTCGACGGGCGTCATCCGGAAATCGAAGCTGTGGCCACGCAGCGCGCGTCGTCTTGCATAGTTGTTAGGCCGCCTACTCACAAATACGGAAAAGTGTGCGTCCAGTCGTCACGGGACACTTGCGACGCAGTTGGTGATGTTTCAGTTGCGGGCTCTACCGTCGTTTATTGCAAGTGCTCCACCGATCGCTTTCAGTGAGGAGGTCAAGATGGTCCGCATTGGCAGGTCGCAAAAGCTGGAGTGTGGCATTGAGTCAGCAAATGATCGTGTCAATTTTTTAGAAAATCGCATTCCGATTCGCTAATGGGACAATTTGCACGGTGGTGTGCAGAGTTCGAGAAGAAAGATCAAGGACCATGTCGAGGAGAGCATACAATGTATCCTTTGGTTGCGATTTGCGCAAAAGCAGGAACCAGACTTTGTGTCGTCAGTTTCATTTTGTGGGCGATTGCATCGAAAAGTGTAATGGCGCAGGACTGTCCAAGCTGTGATCTGGATTGGGCCGAGTCTGCAAAAGTCGAAGATATTCGGCAGCTCTTTGCCAACGGTGTATCTCCCAATGGTCGCTCTTGGTCAGGTGGGCGATTGTCCTTTTTAATTGCCTACAAGAACCCGGACCCGGCAACCTTGGAGGTTTTTTTTGAGGAGGCGGAACGGCTGCAAGAGTCACTTGTGCTTGTTGAGGAAAAAGCAAATAGCATCTGGGATACGGCCCTGCATGACGCAGCAAGAAATGAGCACACAGGCATGTTGAAACTGCTGCTTAAAAAGGGTCTCTCACCCCATTGGACGGACGACACATATGATACGCCGCTTATGGCGGCGATCGCCTATAGCCAGAATATCGAAACCTATCTGATACTGCTCGATGCGGGAGCCGATCCAAACGCCCGGGACGGTCTTGGTTGGACCGCAGCGCACCTTGTCGCTCGATTTGGTAGAAATCCCGATGTGCTGGATGTTCTCTTTGAGCACGGTCTCGTGCTCGACGCGCGATCGGACAGCGGACTTTCTCCGCTAGAAATTGCTGTAGAATATAACTCGCTAGAAATGCAGGCAAGGTTTCGGACGCTTATGGAGAGACATTAGGTGACACAATCCCGGACGCGCCGAATCCAAAGAACTCGATGCGGCGGGCCTTCGAAAGCAAACGGACCGCGCTGTCGAAAGCCTCTATGTCCAAATGGCTTTGGGACCAGTTCAGATTGGAAAGATTGTAGTCGAACACTTTGGTGACAATCGTCGAAAGATCGTCATCCGACGAGATTGCCGTGTGTGCAAAGGCCAGAGAACTGGCGAGTTTGACACGCATGTCGCGAAACCCGTCACATCCGATTGCCGAGCAAAAACGTATCACTGTCGGTTCGCTGCGTATCGGACGACGGGCTGCATTGGGGAAGGATAGGCTGATCTTGGGACCGAGCGATGACATGCAATCCGCTCTGCGATGGCTGAAAATCTGAATGCAAGTGTCTGGGCCCGATCCCTCAAGCCCGCGCTGCTGGTTGGATTGGATCAGACACACGCCGAAAACTCGTCTCATGCTGGCGCTCGACTTTAACAAAGGCATCCAGCGGCGCATAGCCGCCGCCGGAATGAAGCACAATTGACCGCACCTGAGTCGTTTAGGGTGTGTTGCGATTGTCAGACCACGTGCGCGCAGGCCGAAGCCGGTGTCCGGGTGTCCATGTTCCGGCCCCGGTTCAGGTGATCGTCAATTTCGGCCGCGGAACCGATCATGCGACCGTAGAGGAACACGGTGAAGGCCGCGTTTTCGAGATCGCGCCGGGAGAGCTTGCCGGACTGGTAGTCTTTCCAAAGCAGCGCCAGAAGCAGCGCGGCGATCACCGCATCGACATTCACGCAGAACACATAGCGGCTGGCGCCGACATCGTAGAGCGCCTGGACCAGTTCGCGATAGAAGGCGTGGAAGACGTTGTAATCGCCACGCTCTTTCAGGAACTCGGCAATGAATTGCTCCCTCGGGTCGTAGTTGACCGGTTTGCCTTTGAAGATCGGGTGGTGAACACCCGGAAGCGCGCGCACCTCGGCACCGATTTCCTTCGCATCGGCTTTCGAGCGCTTGTAGTCGAGCGCGAAGTCCCGGGCCATCTGCTTCAGGTCAAGCCCGTGGTTCGGGTCGGTGGGATCTTTCAGCCCTTTCTCTTCGAACTGCTCCAGAAGGAAGGCCATGCCCTCGAATCCGTTGCCGCCATGGCTGTAGCCGCAGTGGCTGAGGAAACCCAGCATCCCCTTGTTGATCTGGACGCGCTCCGGGGTTTGCGGACCGTCGGCGGCAACGGCGCCCTTGGCCCCCTGCGCCGAGATCGAACCAGGACCGTTCGAGATCAGAAGTCCGACGAGGATCTGCAGCGGCAGCGCCTCTTCGGCCGTCGGCTTCTTGCCGGTCATCGCCAGAAAGCAAAGATCTGCCATGGTCCATGTCGAGAAGCGTTCTTCGCGCGGGATGCCGCAAAGCGAGCCCGGCTGGTGATGCTGGCCGGGGATCGTGGCACCGACCATGACGCCGTAGAGCCGCAGATGCCAGGGCAGGGTGCGCGCCGTCAGCTTGGTGATCCGCTTGCGCATCAACGGTCCCCAGGAGATTGTCAGGGCGATGGCGGCAAGGATCGCATCACGATTGAGCCGGCCCCCGAGCGAACCGAGGAATTTGAGGAACACGGATTTCCCGCCCCGAGCCGCGACAGCGGCAAGCATCGCTTCGGGTCGGGGGTCTTCGGCGTCTTCAGGCCCGGCCAGGAACAGCGCGCGGGAGGCATCGTCGATGGCAAGGTCGCCGCAATCGAACCCCTCGTCGCTCCCATCGAGCAGTCCGGAATGGGCAAACAGCTCGATCAGAACATCGGTGCAGGCGAGCGCGCGTTCGACCCGTTTCGGTCCGACAATGGCTGCGGCCGAGGCCATCACCGCATTCGGGGCGTTCCCGGCCTCGCGGGCCGCATCCGCCGCCACCAGGATCGGGTCGCCGACCAGATTGACTTCCGCAGCGACCGCCACGTCCAGAAGGACGCGGTGGTTTTCATTGGCTATCTCGTGTACCAGCGGCAGGGCGAAGTTGGCTTCGAGCGGTTCCAGCGCCAGGTCGAGTACCGAATGGCCGTGAACGCTGGTTACCTGGGATTTCGAATCCATCACCGAGGCGCCGGATTTGTCCTTCATGGTCTGCCGGGCAACGACCGCGCCGATCTGGTCCTTGAGCGCATCGATCTGGCCGTCATAGGGCGCCATGGCCGCAACCGGCGGCAGCGACAGATTGGCGGGCAGACTCAAACCCCGGTCATTGGCCATCCAGGGCTTCAGCGACAGACTGCCCGTCGAGTCAAAGTCCGGCGTCTCTCCATTGAGCTTCATGACCGCAGTCAAAGCCGCCGGAATATCGGCGATATTGGTCACCACGGCACCCTTTTTTGAGACGACGGGGCTTTCCGGCGTATAAAGCCCATCAACACCGAAGGCTTCGATGAACCAGTCTTCCTTGTCCTCGGCCTTGTCACCGCTGCCGGCCATCGCACCGGCATGCCCGACGGCGCGGGTCAGTTTCGATTTCCAGCGCCCGACAACGCAGGCGACGACGGGTTTTCCGAAGTCGATGTCATGTTCGTAATAACCGCCCGGCTCCACATAGAGCACTGCCGCCTTCGTCCGGTCATCGGCTTTCAGTGCATGGGCGAAATCGCGGGCGGCGTAGTGGATGTAGACGTCCTTGCCGGAAGAGATCAGTGTCGTCGTGCCCCAACCTTCGGTGGCGAGATACTGGGCAATCGTGGTGGTGAAGCCACCGGAGTTTGAAAAGATCGAGACCGAGCCCTTCAGTAGCGACTCCTCTGGGTGATCCCCGCCAAGCGCCCCGCCGATCCGGACCTTGTTCCAGCTGTCTGCGACCCCGAGGCAGTTGCCGCCGACGATGTCAATGCCATTGGCTTGCGCCATGGCACGGATTTCGCGCGCGTCGTGCACGGCGATCTTCTCGGTGATGATGACGATCTTGCTCAGATTGTCATTCACGCGGATCAACTCGGCCACGCCGTCGCGCACGCCCGAGGGCGGCAGATAGACCACGCCGACATTGAAGTCATGCCCAGCGGTCAGGCCCTCGCGGACGTTGTTGTAAACTGGAATGTCACCAGCGGGGGTCTTCAGAACGCTGCCCGCTCTGCCCGGGGAGGTTCCGAACACGATGTTGCCGCCGGAAAACGCATGGCTGGTGGGCGTCACCTGGCGGGATTCTCCGCCCATGATGTTCAAGACGCAGACGCGATCCTCTTTCGTGGCGATGTCTCTCAGCGACCGGATGCCAAGGAAGTAGGGAAAGCCCGTGATCCCGTGCTTGTGCATTGTCTTGTCTCCCCCCTTAGGCCGCAGCCGAGATGCCAAGGTGGCGCGCGATCTCGTCGCGTCCGCCGTTGCGCATCCACTGATCGATCTGTTTGGCGTAGTTCACGACTTCCGAGATGGCGCTGTCGAAGCCGAAAAAGCGGTATGGCAGCCCAAGGCTGTCGAGCGTGTCGGCCAGATAGCCGAAGCCGCGCACGAGGTTTGGCCCCCCACGCCCTACAACCACATAAAGCGGCACCGGCCCGCGGGTCGCGAAATGCTCACGAAGCGCATCGCCCATGCCGCGGAAGGTCTCGTGGATGTCGGTGTTGTTCGACTTGCCGCCGATGATAAAGAGCACGTTTGTCTGTTCAAGGAAGTGCTTGTAGCAGATCGAGGCCACGGATTTCATCTTCTCGTACGGTGGGTTGCCGCCGAAGTCAGACGAGATGATCGCCGCGTCGCCGAGCACCTCGGTCACCAGGCTGTTGGCGCCACCGCCAAAGGTCGGCGCAAGGATAGTGCCGTTTTCGTTGATGACGAACACGTCCGACTGGCCCTGGTGGGTGCGCAGCTGGTTCACTTCCTGCTCGAAGGCCGAGATGTCGGAAGCAAAGAGCTGGTCCGGCAGGCCCAACCGCGCAACGCGCGGATCGTCCCGGTCAAAGCCGCATTTGAAATCGCAAGCCACCGGGGTCAGCCGACCGTTCTTGCCGGGACGCATCCTAATCGGGTTCAACTCCAGCGTGGTCATGCCATAGTGATGCATCAGTTCCCAGAGCTTCGGCAGTTGCTGCACCAGCGGAGAGATGATCTCCTTCGGTGCGCCGATATCCGACAGCGCATTGGCGACGACGAAAGCTTTCAGACCGGTGAGCGCGTCGAAAGGAACCGTCGCGACCTCGTCCTTGCCCAACTCCTCGATATCGACGCCGCCCCGATGCGTCAGCGTCATCGTCGGCGCGCGGAAATGGCTGTCGTCGGTGATCGAGAAGTAAACCTCGTGCTCGGCCGGAACACCCGCCTCGAAGGTCACGCCATTGGCTTTGGCCTTGACATTGCCGTGCCGGTGCTTGGCGAAGTAAAGCCGCTCCTTCTCGTCCAGTGCGGATTTTAAATCGCGCACAATCCCGACAAGCCCTGCCTTGCCCTTTTTTCCGATAGCACCCTTGAAGATCGGTTTGACGAAGACCATCCCGTGTCTGTCTATCAGCGCTTGGATGTCATCTTCGCTTGCACCGGGCCCCAGAACTTCCGAGCACGGGAACTCCACATGCTTCAACAGTCTGGACCCATGCAGCAATCCGGTAATCTGCATTTGACGTCTCCTCGCGAATTTGTTGCACCAGCCGCGCCGGTCGAGCCAGTGAATACGGGGTCAAGCTTGCATTAACCTTTCGGAAGGGTTGTCGTTCATCGACATGTGATACGATTTCGGTTCTGGATGGCTTTGAACCCGTCAGCAGACGGTCTCGTCCCTCGTCTTCATGAGGGGTGTGAATGAGGGTCGATTGGCGGGCTCGGTCCGGTTACCGAGCATTGCGCCAATTCGTTCGCAGTGCAGCAAGTGACGCGATGGACTCTGTCCGGACGCATTCCGCGTCACAGCAGTTTCCCTTTTGCCGCCTCGCGTGAGCGTCACTCACAGCCCATTGCCGACATTGAGGCGCTGAGCAGATGCTGCGGCGCACGATCTCTAAAGCAGACATTACTTCTAAATTGAATCGCAATCCATTCACATGACCGCTTCGCGGGACAAAGTGATCTTTCACAGCTGGTGTGCGAATGTCAGTTTCGAAGAGCTGTGCCACTTAGGCGCACTTATGGAACATGACCTCAGGAATCCTGTATAGGCTCAGCCTGGAGTGGCACACGCTCTTGTACCTGCCCCCGGTCTGCAGACCGAACGAGCGGGTTTGCCATGGCTAGAATAAACCCCTACTAGCAGTCGCGAGTGTTGCAGAGATCAAAGCCATGGAGCCTATCGTCAGATGCCGTTTCATCTGCAAAACTCGCCAGTCATTTCTTCGCCGCCATTGGTCACGGTTCGGGTCGTGAAATCGTAGCAGCCTGGCGTCCCGGACGGCGCGTAGCGGATGTAATAGCTTTCGCCCAGATAGGTATAATCCATGCTACGGCTGCCGTCGTCTTTCTCGGTGAAAACCAGATCCTCAACGCCGCCGCGAGGTGGACGTCCCGGTTGCGCACCTGCACCTGACGCGGCTTTGAGCGGCCTGACGCGGGGGAGACGGTCGAAATCGGCGACCCGCCCCCTCAGACATTGAACGATATAAGGAGCGTCGGACGACGTGTGGTACCGGTAGCCGAAGGTGGCGTCGGGCTGGCCGTTGCAGATGTCCAGGTCACCGTCCGCGATCGGGGAACCGTCGGGGTTGTTGTTCCCGTAAATCGGGTAGCCATCGAACGCCCAGCCGATGATGGCGTCATCTCCCTTGTTTTCCATCTGCTCGATCATGCAGGTCGGAGCCATGTGGTAGTGGTAATCGTCGCCGCGCCCGGCATGGCCGCCGCAGACATCCAGTTGTTGTGTCTGGAAGGTATCGTGCTGCGCCTGATGGTGGGCGAGGTCGGCCTCGGTCATTTCGCCCCCGGCGGTGTAGTCATAGATCGGTACACCGTTTATTGCGACACCCAGTGCGGCATCCCTCGTCAGAGGCGTGTCACCCAAAACAGGGTTTAGAATAATCGGTGCCGCATATTCTGCAGGCACAGGCACCTGTTCGTTTGTGCCGACGATTCCAGTCATCATCTCGTGATCAGGGTAGGTGTCCGATGAAATGACGGCATGATCGTCGGTGCAGGTCACGGTGACACTGTCGTCAAAACCGGCGTCGGCAACAGAGGCCGTCACGGCGGAGCAATGATCATCGTGGGCCGCGACCGGAACGGCAGCGAAACCGAAAAGTATCAACGTCAACGCGCAGGCGGCGAAGTCGGAATGAGCTGGCTGTTTCATTGGACTGCCGCCCGGCAGAGGATTGTGTTGCTTTGTTCAAGATCGGGACCCCAGATGAATTCTGCCGTATCGACCCAGTCGATCCGGTCATAGCCGCCCTTGGGATCGACCGCGCGGGTCGAATACATCGTCGCCTGAGGCCAGTCGGAGGCGTCGAACGCGGGCCGGTCCCAACCCGCCGGTTCGTCCAGCGCTGCGAAGCCACAGGCCCCTTCGCCCGCGACAGGGTTTGCCGAGCGTTCGCACGACTTGTCGAGAGGAGCGGTGTGCGTGACAAAGCACTGCCAGCCGGAATCGCTCACCACGACAGTATCGCCCGCGGCATCTTTGATCTGGAGGATCACACCGCCATCGCCCATCTGCTGCCGCCCGGTCCCGATATACTCCAGCCCGGTATCGTTTTCCTTGAAGTCCTTGGCGACAAGGCCGATCACGAAGGGCCGGTCGGCTTCGAATTCAAAACTCTCTGCGTTGAACGATCGCTCGGTCGTGATAGGCACACTGTCTTGAGCGACCTGCAGACCGTCAATCCGCATCTCGAACCAATTGTCGGCCCAGACGTCGGCTGAAAATGTCTCGGCGTTAAGGGAGGTAGCGGAAGCGGCTATCAATGCCGCTGCAATAAGGGGTCTTCGCATAGTCGGTCCCTTTCAATTGAATAACTGGCAATACGCATCGGCAACCAAAGTCAGTCGGTCGCCTGCTGCCGCTCTGCTCGGTCTTGCATGCTTTTCGTCTTCGTTCTCCCTTGGCAAAACCGTGACCGGGCGGGCGCCCGCCAAGCGCATCGCGGAGGGCCAATGTCAGATTGGCGAGTTCGTCCGCCCGCTGCGGGCCGATCGCACTTTCGATGATCTTGTCGACCTCGGCCCATGCTTTCCGGATGTCTTCCAGAAGCGCTTCGCCGTATTCGGTCAGCCGGAGCACGTTGCTGCGCAGTTCGTCGGGGTTGGTCTCTCGGCTGATGAAACCGCCCTCGATCAGGCGGGCGGTCATCGTGCTCATGCTCGCGGGAGAGACGTTGAACTCCCGTGCTAGATCGACCTGCGAGGCTGCGCCCATCCGATTCAGCGCGTCCACGATCCGGGCTTGCCGGGGCCTAATGGCAAGCGGCAAAAGCTGAATGCGAAGCCGCTCTTCGATCAGGTCGGCCGAGTGGAGTAGGAGATGAAGCTTCGGCGCATTACATAACATCCTAATAGTTAATATACTAATGTTAAGTTGCTTGCAACCATCTGAAGGCATCGTATGGCACTTGACGAAACCGCTTGACTTGAACCGATCTTTGTCTAGGCAGTGCGCGCCAGGCTCCTTGCGGCGGAGGTCAGTCTTGGGATCGCGCTGGATGCTGTCTGAAAGGGCCTATGTGCGACAAACCCGTCATTCATTCACGCGGCAGCATTGGTCAAAAGGGCTCAAAAGGTAATTTTCCGCGCCACAAAAATTGCTGGACTGTGGAAGGGACTTCGGCCCAGAACCGACTTCCACTTCGGGGTCTCGATGCTGCGACGCGGCCCGTCGAACCTGCCGTTCGCTGCGTTTGCACAATCGGGCAAAGAGCGAGATAGCAGTCTGCGGGACGGACCTGACATTCAAAATCACCGGGTGTATCGTAGCGGCATTAGTTAGGGAGGCTTCAATATGACCAATCCCACTGAAGTCGCGCTCCACTACCATTCGGGTCACTTGCTTAAGCGAATTTCTGATGGTTGTGCAGCACTGGACTTAACCCCGCCAATTTCTCACGACGCTTTGGCACCGGTTGACGAGTTTCACATTGGCGGACGGCGTGCGACGGAACCTTTTGTAAAGGCACTGGACCTTTCGCCCGAAAGTCGCGTTGTCGATTTTGGATGTGGTCTTGGCGGTCCAGCTCGCTACATCGCTGCGGCAACCGGGGCGCATGTAACCGGCATCGATTTGACCGCTGAGTTTGTGGAGACCGGACGCGCTCTTACGGAATGGACAGGTTTGTCGGACCGGGTTCAACTCATCGAAGGCAGTGTCCTCAATCTGCCGTTAGAAAGCGACTCCATGGACGCCGCGTACATGATCCACGTTGGTATGAACATCACGGACAAAGTCGGCATTGCGCGCGAGGCGAAGCGTGTGCTCAAACCAGGAGGCATTTTTGCGATTTATGATGTGATGCAAGTCGTTGAGGGCCAAATGGATTACCCGGCACCGTGGGCTTCATCTTCGGAACAGAGCGCCCTTGCGCCACCAGAGACATATGAGGCGGCTTTGAAATCCGTAGGTTTCGAATTGGCCGACCGTATCGACCGCACTGCATTCGCCAAACAGTTCTTTGCGGATCTGGCGGCCGCGCAAAGCGGTTCAGATGGTCCTCCACCTCTTGGTCTGCACCTTATCATGGGTGACGATACGGCGCTTAAAGTACAACACATGGTTCGAAACATAGAAGGTGGATTAATAGCCCCGATTGAGATTCACGCACGCCTTCCCCTCTGACTTTGTGTTTGCTCTGGGCTCCTCGTGGTCCTCGGTTCTGGCACAGCGACAGAGATTCCCGAGACGATGGAGCGGACGGCCCATTGCTGCCTTTCGAGCTGAGCTGGTCGAACTACGGCTATCAGCCCATTTGTAGACGTTGGTCGCCCTTAGCCCTATACAAGTATCGCGATTGCCATGCGGTTAAACATTCGCGGCATTTATGTGCCTTGGGCCAAAGGCGATGACGCAGTCCCGTGAATTTGGGCCACGGAGGTGTTAGTGATCCGTCCATGAAAGGATGGAGCATGAAACGCAGATTTTCAGACGAGCAGATCATCGGAATGATCAAGGAATATGAGGCCGGGGTGAAGGCCCAAGACCTGTGCCGCAAGTACGGCATCAGCGATGCGACTTTCTACAAGTACAAGGCCCGGTTTGGTGGCATGAACGTGTCGGACGCAAAGAAGCTGAAGGCGCTTGAAGAAGAGAACAACAAGCTTAAGCGGATGCTGGCGGAGGCGATGCTGGACAACGCTGCCCTTAAGGATCTGGCGACAAAAAACTACTGACGCCTGACGTGAAGCGACGGGCGGTGCGGTACGTGATGGATCGGCATGGCCTGAGCGAGCGTCGGGCGTGTGACCTGGCGGATCTGCACCGGTCCGTCTTTCAGTATGCAAAAAGGGATCGGGGCGATGACGCCCTGCGCAAACGGCTGCGGGAACTGGCGCATGAGCGGCGTCGCTTCGGCTATCGTCGCTTGGGTATCCTGCTGGCCAGGGAAGGATACAAGGTGAACCACAAGAAACTGTTCCGGCTCTATCGCGAAGAAGGTCTGGCGGTGCGCCGCAGACGGTCGCGCAAACGGGCCCTTGGAACACGTAGGCCGATCCTGTTGCCGGACCGGGCAAACCAGCGCTGGTCGCTCGACTTTGTGTCCGATGCCATGGCGGACGGTCAGCGGTTCCGGGTGCTGTGCATCGTGGATGATTGCACCCGCGAAGCACTGGCAACGGTTGTGGATCGCTCGCTGTCGGGTGCTCGAATGACACGCGAACTGGATGCGTTGATCCGGTGGCGCGGGCCGCCAGACATGATTGTCAGCGACAATGGAACGGAAATGACATCACATGCCGTCCTGAAATGGTGCCAGGACACCGGCGTGAACTGGCATTATATCGCACCCGGCAAACCTATGCAGAACGCCTTCGTTGAAAGCTTCAACGGCCGGCTGCGTGACGAATGCCTGAATGAACACATCTTCGGCAATCTTGCCGAAGCCCGGCTCATCATCGAGAACTGGAGGATCGATTACAACACACAGCGACCACATACATCACTTGGCGGGCTGGCACCGGCCGCCTACGCCAGGCTAAATCCAGCAGCCCGGCCTGCTTCGCTTGAGCGACGCAATGGCTCCGCTCAGGAGGCCTTGACCTCAACCAGATTAACGGAAAGAAACAAGAACGGATTCTACACTTGAACGGCCCGGATCAAGGGGCTGGGTCACCATGACTACATGATGCCCGGCAGGATTGAAGAGATCGGGGGCGGGGTCATTCCCTATGTCCGCAAATAGCTCGATCATACTGCCCGCACCGAAGGCTGGCAATTCCAGTCGCCGTTCCGGAAATTTTAGGCCGTTTGAAAGGTACCCTTCCGGTGAAGGCCGTCTTGCTGGCGTAGGCTGAAAACTGTCAGTCCTAGTGATAGCACTAAAGCGTATCTGATTTAGGTTGGCAGATATCCAGCGGCTTTGAAGTAGTTTGCGCATTCGTCGGGCTTGATGGTTGTTATGAGCTTGCCGATGCGCTTCCAGGCATCTTCGATGGTCCGTTCCTGGGCCATTCGCATCCAGTGTTTGATCTTTGAGAAGGTTTGCTCGATCGGGTTCAGGTTGGGTGAGTACTTGGGCAGGAAGAAGAGCTTTGCTCCGGCCGACTTTATGGCCGTTCGCACGGCCTTTGACTTGTGGCTGCCAAGGTTGTCCATGATGACGATGTCGCCGGGCTTGAGGGTCGGCAGCAACAGCTGATCGACATAGGCCCGGAAGCATTCGCCGTTGATCGGACCGTCAAAGACACATGGGACGGTGAGCCTGTCATATCGCAGGGCCGCCAGGAACGTCATGGTGCGCCAGCGTCCGTGCGGTGCGTAGCCGGTCAGCCGCTTTCCCTTTGGTCCCCAGCCGCGCAGCGGTGCCATGTCGGTCCGGATCCAGGTTTCGTCGATGAACACCAGACGCTTTGCATCGATCCGGCCCTGCCAAGCCTTCCAGCGCTTGCGTCGCCAGGCAACGTCGCGACGCGAGCGCTCATCGGCCACCAGGCTTTTTTTTTGAAGCTCAGGCCCTTCCGGCGCAGAAAGCGCCACACCGTGTCCTGGCACACGACGACACCGCGCGCCGCAAGTTCCTTCTGCAATTGTCCGGTCGTCATATGGGACACCTGCTTCAGCCGCTCGATGATGAAGTCGCGATGCGGCTCCAGAAGAACCGGACGGTGGCCGCCCATCTTGCCGGGCGCGAAGCTGCCTGTCTGGCGATATTGCCGGGACCAGCGCACCACGCTCGAGGGCGCAACACCAAAACGGGCCGCAACAGCCCGTACCGACGCGCCCGCCATGACAGCCGCGACAACACGTTCTCGTAAATCAAGGGAATAAGCTCGGGTCATGCATGCTGGCCTCCGCTTCCAGCATGCATCTTGAATCATAATTCAACCAGAAAAGGAATCCCTCGCCGATTCGGTCAAAGGCAGAGATGCTTTAGTATGCGCGTCAGCGAATGAGCGTCCGCATTTCTATTTTTCATCTTTCACCGCAGCCGTCAGTTGCCTCCTTGCAAGCTCACTGATTTCCTTTTCCTTCTCGACTGCGATATCGAGAGCCGTCAAACCGTCTTCTTGCTTTATCTTTGCATCTGCGCCGGCTTCAAGCAGGATCGTCACAATTTGAGAGCCTTCATTTTGCACAGCTACTATGAGCGCCGTCTCGCCGTAAATTGACTGTAGATTCAGGTTCGCACCGGCTTCAGTCAAAGTTCGTATTGCCGCCGGATTGTGGTTCATTGCGGCATACATAAGAGCCGTGTAGCCATATTTGTCCCCGGTATCGAGCTTTGCACCAGCACCCAGGAGCGGACTGACGGTATCTGAGTGCAGGTTCTTTGCTGCGAACATGAGTGGGGTTGAGTCTGCATAATCGAGCGCGTCCGGATCAGCTCCTGCGGCCAATAAACGGTCTACCTTACCCGGCTCTTCGAATTCTGCAGCGATCATGAGAGGCGTATACTCATAGTCCGCCCCATAACGCTGATCGACTATTGCACCGGCATCCAGCACAAGGCCCATTTGCTCCAATGTGCCATATTGGACGACCGTGAAAAGTGCGGTATTCATGTCGAACTCTTTATCATAGGCGTTTACGTCCGACTTACCGAGCGTTTCGGCAATCTGCGCTGAATCTGCTGTTGCCCACCAGTGCGGATCACATAGTTCCTCACAAAAGTTCCCGGCAGCAGCCGAATTCAGCGTGGCGACACTCAAGAAAATTGAGAGAACAAAACCCGTAAGACCGGTTTTAGATTTGCTCCCCACCCATCGTGTTGCATTTACCAGATATCGACACAAACCGGGTTTGGCGGCCGAAAAAACATTGCGCATGGTTTCCTACCTGTCCGTCGTCAGGGATTTCTGGACTGATTGCTGCTTAAATTAAGCAAGCGTTTGGCTCATTTATTTCGTTGATGTTATGCGGCTGGCATTGTCAAGTTATTTGATTTGTGGATGCAAGGATCCTGTCAGCAGGGGTTTCAGATAGAATAAAGGCTCACTGCTTGCCATTGGGCGAAAGCCTGATCCCGGTGATTTCGAATGTCTGCTGCGGAACGGTGTATGCGGGCTGGGACGAAGAGGTTGCGGACGGCTGAGAAGATCGACAAGAACTGTTGCAGGGAGCGGATTGATTGGAAACCTCGCCGCGTTCGTTCCCGTTTTCGAAAGGGCAAGTGAGAGTTCTCCGCCCGATTGTTCAAGCCCTTGTGTGAGCGGTGTTCGACGGTCGGCATCACTTGGCGTTTTGCAGCACCATAGGAGCGTAGCTTATCGGTGATCATGAGTTTGGGTGCCAGACCCTGTTGCTTCAGAAGCCGCCTCAGCAATCGTTTGGCGGCCTTGGTATTGCGGCGGGTCTGGACGATCTCATCGAGAACATATCCATCCTGATCCACAGCACGCCACAACCAGCATTTACGGCCATTGAGGCGCACCGCGACTTCATCGAGGTGCCAGACATCGTCTTGCGTCGGTCCTTTGCGGCGCAGACGGCGTGCATAGTCGGAACCGTGTTTCTTGCACCATCGCCGGATGGTCTCGTAGGAAACAGCAATGTCGCGTTCCAGCAGCAGTTCTTCCACCTCACGCAGGCTCACATTGAAGCGGAAATAGAGCCAAACGGCACGGGCAACAATCTCGATTGGATAGCGATGGTTCTTGTATTTCGGCGCGGATCTGATCATGCCAACCAATTAAACCGGCAGTCTTGACGAAAAAATAATGTGACAGCACCTGATGATCTGATCGAGACGGGCCCGGAAGAGGTCGTCATGATCAGCTTTGGCAGGCTTTCTCGGTCGCATTGTCACCCCCCCTGTTCGGCCTGCCTCAGGGAATCACAACCGGTCGGAAAAAGGAATCCGAAAACGCAAGAAAACGACGGCCAAAACCACCGTTTCTTGCAAAACCGAGTACTTCAAACTTGCAAAAACAGATGGAAATTCAACCGGCTATCACTTCTTCACAGACGACTAAACTCAGCAGCGTTCAAATTCACCTCTTCCCGCTGCCGAGTTTGACTCTCACGTTTCAGGATTGTCCCGGCGGAAGCACACCACGCACCTGAATCTATCGTCCTGAATTGGTCACCGGTAGGACTGCCCGACCAGCATGCTGAACCAGCTCGGCAGCGAAAAGATCGCCTTCGGCATCAACAGCTGGCGTTCTTCCCTCCAGCAGTCCAGTTGTTCACGCAGGCCGTCGGGAATGTAGATCTCGCGCTTATTGGCTTTCCAAAACGGTGTGTCATCGCGGCTCGCGGTCGCATAGTGACCAATGATGAAATCCTTCACATCGTGGTAATATCCGGTTCCCCAGGTGTTGAATTCGTCGCGCACGGCGTCCGGATCCGCGCCCTTATCGATCTTGATGACGGATCTCAGGAATTCAACGATACTGATACTCGTCATGCCGATGGCAGTTGCCTCCAGCGGCTCGATGAAATTGCTTGCCAGTCCGAAACTGACACAATTTTTGTGCCAGGACATTTCTCGCTGGCCGGTCCTGAATCTTAGCGGCCTGATGTCCTCCCCCGGGACCGACATTCCATATGTCTTCTCAATGAACTGCTGGAACTCCAGGCGCGCCGCGTCTTCGCTAATAAAATCACTGGAATAGACATAGCCGCAGCCGTCCTTGCCGTGCAGCGGTATCTGCCAGATCCAGCCGGCGTTCGCCGTCGTGCTGGTAGTGAACACCCTGTCCTGGGCTTTCGTTACGCCGGGGCGGAAGATCCGGGTTGCCAGGGCCCGATCGCAAAGCAATGACCGTTTTTCGTCGACAAAGGGTACATTCAGCGCCTTGTCGATCAGAACACCATGAAAGCCTGAACAGTCCAGGAAATAGTCGGCGTCCTGTATGCCGTTTTCCTGAAGCACAACATGCTTGACACTTCCGTCTGGCGACATCTCGATCGATGTTATCGTGTCACGAATATAATTGAGGCCGCGCTCGATGGACTTGCGTTTCAGATAGTCGGCCAGTTTTGCAGAGTCAAAGTGGTAGGAATAGCCGTCAAGTCTGGACGCCTTCTCAGCACAGTAATAGTGCGATGCATCGACAAACTCGTCGAGCGTCGGCACATAATCGGATGCGGTAAAGGAACAGGTCACCGGCGTACGCATCTGCCCGTCTTCCCAGAAGTAGGGCAGATACTGATCGTGGAACATCACCTGGAACGCATGGAAATAGTGCGGCTCCCTGCCCCAGTTCGCGAACTTTATCCCGGTCTTGTACGTCGCGTCGCACCGGGGCATCCATTCATCTTCTTCAAGTCCGAGTACGTCAAAGGCACGGTTTAGTATCTGAAACGTCCCCTCGCCGACACCGATGGTACCGATGCTCGGTGATTCAACCAGCGTAATTTCCACATTCGGGTGATTTTTCTTCGGATACCACCTGACGAGGTAAAGGGCAAGAAGCCACCCCGTTGTCCCCCCGCCGATAATCAGGAATTTGCGCTTGTTCACGAACTCTACCTCAAACTAAGCCAGTAACGTTTAACACTTCAAACCCGCCGGTTGACACCGACGAATGGTTTCCATTGCCACTCGTCCAAAATGGCATCGAGCAGTTGCCTGTCTTCCTGATGAGTCTTGTTGTCAGCGTTCACGCTCACTGTGTGAAAAACGGCGTCACAGACCTTCTTTTTCTGGTCGCTGTCCAACCCCGCAACAAAATCCAGCAGATTGCGAAGGTGCTCTACCTCTTCACCAGCGCTGCTGTGGATTTCCAGACAGCGGGCGATCTCAACACCGTCAGGTGCCAGCCGCTTGACAGCCATGACATCTGCCTCCGAATTGGTCAAGCTCAGCCGCTCAACCGCATAACCGTAGCCGAAGATCCCATAAGGACTGCCGTTCTTCGAATAGTCGATCAACAATTGCACGACACGGCTCGGCTGGCGCGGAACAAAGCGAGCCACCAGCTCCTTGGCTGGCAAACCCATATTCTTGAGGTCAACCAACGCGATTTTGTCGTGCCCGGCCTCTTCCCTTAAAACAAGACTGCAGAACTCGGCCGATCTCGCATCGCCGATTTCCTCAAACTGGGCACGGGCGCGGCTTACCGTTACTTTTGTAAAACGCATAGCCTCATAGTTGCCACACAGCTCAAAAACATGATCCCGGAGTTTTCTCTCCTTTGCAGCACACTCCGACTCCTCGGGCAATTCCTTTGCCGATGCGTCGTCTGGAAGCGCAGCAACGATGCACCCGGAAAGGAGACGTCCAACAACTTCGACATCGTTGCTGTCCAGAGCCTGCCTTTCTTTCCTGACAGCGCCGACGCTAACTCTGGAAACCCGAAACTTGTCTGGCCATGCGCTGACGACAGTTCGCCCGTTGTCCAGGTGGACACAGGCGGGCGCGGCTCCAGGCAAGCCGGCGTCATGGCGATTGCCATCTCCATAATGTTCATTTTCTTGCAAACTCATCGACTACTCTCCTTAATGACCTGAAGATCCAAACTGCAACACACTGCACAAGACTTACTGACAACCGGCCAACGGTCGTCGCCTCAATTCATCATCAAATACCGTTACCTGCATGATCGACAGCATCCCATTCACCATCAATGAAGCACGGACCTGAATCTCAGCTTCGGCGCCAACACCCGTGCGACGGGGATGCCGATTTCGGTCTTTGTAAGGTCGAACGAAATTACCGGCCCAAGGCCGGCGTCAGTAAGCGCGGACACAATTCGATCAATCGTAACAATCGGATCCTTGCTTGCCTGTATCGTTTGTCGAGACACGATCTCAGCCCACGTTCCGTTCGGTTTGAGCTTTGCGAAATACTGATAAGCATTGCTTGTCCTGACATTGGTCGCGCGGTGTACAGGTTTTCGGACAACATCATCCCTGCCGCCATGGATAAACGCAAGCCTGGACTGCGCCGCTTCTGTCAGGGCTCTGGTCGCGGCAACAACAGGATCGATATGAGCGCCGCTGCCTATATTGAAAGTGGACACAGAGGCGATGGACGACTGGCCCAGAAAAATAGCCCAGAAGGCATGAACAGGAATAGGGCTCGGCAGCGATAACAGAACGACCTGCGTATCGCACGACCAACAGCGCCCAAGCAACGCGCACAACACCGGCTCGTCGATGCTCGATGTATCCAATACCGAGGCACGATCACGGATTTTCAAGATGCCGTCACTGTAGAGGCGTGCCTTGGCTTCGCGTTCAATGACTTCATACAAAGCATGGAGTTGGGCCTCTGCTAAAGTATTGCCGGAAGCAATTCCATTTGTGTGAATGTGGTTCGTGACCGGACGTCGGAAGAGATAAACGGCACCGGACGGCACCCACACAAATTGTCCACTTGCCAAATCGGTTCCGCATGTCCATTCGGCGACAAAACGCGGCGAGAAGTACAGTTCGCGTGGTTGCGGTAATTCATCCGGATACATCACATGAGCATGATCTGCGTGGGCAGCGAGCTGGCTTGCGCAGTTTGATTCCAGTTTATCCATGTCGGGCGTCTCAGCATGGAACAGTTCAACTGCCTCCATCGCGGCGGACACTTCGGCGGCAGCGGCTGTCAACCCCTTGCCATTCGAAACTTGCATGATCTTGCCACTCGGGCGGATGGAACAATAAGTGGGGATGCCCAGATTATCGAGGCTGGTGACTGAGGTAACGCGCGTGATGCCGCACAGTGGCAAGAGAGGCGCGATCCAATTCATGGTATCGGAGAATGATTGGCTGCGCAGGCTTTTCTGTCTAGCCGCTTCTGCATCCAAGGCGCTGATGAAGGCATCATGATCCACGCACACCTCCGTCGCCTGTCACCTGTTCTGCCAATCGCGCTATGCATCCGTCGACTTGCAGAGATTCAATCAAGGCCTGTTCCCGATACCAATCGACAGACCCGAAACAAGCCGGGGTCAGATCCTGTAACCATTGCGACACAGCAGTAGCTTTGCGGCCAACGTCATTAGGTGGAAGAACGCGCATGCGCTTCATCCAGTCATGCAAGACCTGGTCGACTGTCGCCTGATCGCCACATAACTTTTCCAGACCAAGTTGTTCGGGTGTAGACCGAGTTATGTAGGCTTCGACACAATAGCCGGAGACCAGATTCAACAACTCACTACGATGCATGGCATTGGCTTTGAGCCAACAATCGGGATTTCCCGAGCACCGTTCCGTGAGCCAGTTATCGGCGTAACTGCGCTGTTCAGCCTGGTCGGGACCCAGACCTGTCATAGAACACCAGTCCTGCAAGAACCATCGCCGACCGGATTCGCGAATGCGGCGCTCGCAATCCGCCGCACTTTGCCCGGCCAATTGAACCAGATCACGGATACGGACCCGGCGACCATCCTGGAGGAACGCCGCCCGCATCAGTGTCGCCTCCATGACCGGTAATGAGGGGTCAAAGCGAAGAAATCCACCACTGTCGCACGAATTGTCAGTCGTCACCAGGTGCTCCGAATTGCGGCAGAACGCCAGTGCCGCGCGCGCGTCGTCTGCCTTAAGGCTGGGATAACCCGGAGCAAACTGCTTTGACAGAAACGACCGTGTGCCTTGATCGGCGCCGCCCGCACAAGCAATTTCGACGATAGTGTCCCGAGTGCGTTCTACGTGACTACAGCGCTTCAGTTCCCGGATTATGACGTCCGCAAGACTGGCCTCAATCTCACCGTTCGACACCGAGGAGGCGAGGAGTGCGCGAACATCGACAAGCGGAAGGCTCAGCAGCATATAGTCTAGTTCTTCACCCGCATGCAGACAGGCGACTTCGTCGTCGCCTTCGATCTTGCCTTCGCGATACCATCGTACAATCTTTCCGACGCCGACCATTCCGTAGGGTGCAAGTTCCAAAGCCCGCAGCGCACCCATGCTCGCAGCACCAATTACCGATATTCCACGTGCAAGGGCCAAGGCGATTTCGCGCTGCCACACTGGTGGGTCACCATGAAATAGCCCGTCAACAATTACGATTTTTTCTATGCCCGATGCTATCAGACCGTAAATGTCGCCAAATCGAACTGGCGGAAAAATGACCGCATCCGGGATCAACTCGCGAACTTCTGAATGTCGCAACGTTGGACCGACGAAGACTATCGTTCTGCAATCCGGCGGCAGGTTCGGCAGCTCATGCATCAAAATCTAAGAACCTGCACACTCCACCACATAAACATAATACACAAATAGCGGCCGATTGCTATCCGTTCGTTTTACCAAGTCGGCGCTGAACTCGCGCCGGCACCCGCTGCGATGCTGTCAAGATCATCCTCGCTCAACTCTCTTTCTGACGGAAAATTGGGGATCACGAAATTTACGATGTCGGGTGTATCTTCGTGAAAGACAATTTTGGTATCTTCCGGCGTTTCAATACCCATTGAGGCAAGCGCAGATCGCGGATTATCAACCAGTTCGCTCCGAAAACCATCGTCACTCCACGCCTTGGCAATAACCTTGGCTTTCATCTCTTTAAAGTCTACTTTAGCCATTTGAATTCATATCCAAAAATTGATTGCACACCATACGGACGATATCGTTCGAAAGTTGAGTTGGCAAGCATTATCGTTAAGAGCACAACCGAATAGGAGTTGTTGTAAAATCCGGTGTCCAGGCGATCATTGCGCTCAGGCACACCCTGCCCGAACATTAAAACAAAAGAAAGTAAAACCGAAACAACTACATTAAAGACACAGCAATACCCACGATGAATACATTGTATAAACAACATAAACAAATCCCCGAACAGCAAACGGCAATAACTACACTGTTCGGACCGCTGCCATGCAGCCACACAATCACAAATGGCACTTCCATGACAACAAACGGTTATCCACAATTTAAACGAGAAAAAACTCACTCAGGGTAAAGCTCAAAACGACGAAACAACTCATTAAACCGCACTGACGAAAGGCTCTTGAAGAACCTGATCCTGACACGCTTTGGTCACCATGACATGGCTTGGGGAGTGGGCAAAACTTGGGGGTCTTCGGCTAGGGTAAATGGGTTCACTGAATTGAGGAACCTGCCATGGATATTCGGATCATCGTCGAAACGACCGCCGAGATGGGAAGTAAGCGGACACATGAGCTTATCCGACACCGACGCCCACTATCGCTCTGACAAACGCCCATCCAAGAAGCATGAAAAATCCGACAACGCCAAAAAAGAGTACGACTTTGCCATAACTTGGTTCTTTCTTTTTTGCCATTTAGTCGCCCCTACCGAAAGCCAGCGTCCATGATGCCTGCAAATAAGGAGTGACCAATAAAGAGCAGAAGCCAAACAAGTATGGCGGCCCCAATAATGATCGCTGGGACTTTGTACGAATTGCCTTTCACTGGCTGCTATGTCCTTCACAATTCACTCTCACGTTAAACACGAAGTGTAAATAAAAACTATTTAAGCGCGATTCAATTTTAGGCACCAACAGGGAAGGGAAGTGAATGCCCCACTACGCAATCCTTCCAAAGCGTAATCGCCCGACAGCAGAATGGGACGACGACGAACCTATGCTGAAGGACTTTGAGACTGACCCAGCCCCTTTGTCACTTAGCTCTTAAAGAGGTTCTTCCTCACTTTCTGTGGTTAACAAAGTTTTAGCGACGCCATTGCTATCTGCGGCAATGCAAACGAAATTGAGATGGCCGCCCGGCCCAGGGGTTAAAGTTCTGGGTATCACCCTTCAAAATGAGGAACATTGGGTTGTTTCCGCCGTGGCAAATCCAATTAGAGTTTGCCCAGATTGTGGAACACGAAGCCGGTACAGGCACGGCTGGTCCAATCGCAGTCTTCAGGATCTGTCGGTCCAGGGAAAGTCCGTGTTGGTGAAGCTTCTGTTGAGCCGCTGGCGATGTGCCAATGAGCGGTGTCAGCGACGAACGTTCACCGATCGGCTGCCGGCGGTCGCTTCGCCATATGCGCGCCGGACGACCAGGGTCACCGAGATTGTCGGTCTGCTCGGCCATAGCGCTGGTGGACGTCCTTGCGAGCGCTTGATGCAGCGGCTCGGCATGCCCATCAGTGACGATACGATCCTGCGGCAACTGAAGCGGGATGCTGCTGTTGCTGACCGCGGCGACATGGAGGTCCGGGTGGTTGGCATCGATGACTGGAGTTGGCGGCGTGCGACGCGATACGGCACTATCATGATCGATCTCGAGCGTCGCTCGGTCATCGACATTCTCGACGATCGAAGCGTTGACAGTGCCGCCAGATGGCTGCGGGATCACCCTTCCGTAGAAGTCGTTAACCGAGACCGCTGCGGACTGTATGCGCAGGCCGTCCGCGAAGGTGCGCCGCAGGCTCGACAGGTCGCCGATCGATTTCATCTTGTCCAGAATCTTCGCACGGCGATCGAAGAACAGATGAACCTTTCTGGACGTGCCTCCGGCAGAGCGGTCCTGTCGGACGACGCAATCGTTGACGCTGCAACACACCGCCGTCGCGCCCGTCTCGCGCACAGGCAATCGCGTCAGGAAATATTCGACATGCTCCATGCTTTGCGCAATGAGGGGCTGTCGTACAGCGAGATCGCTCGGCGGACTGGCTACGAACGCCGCAGCATAGCGAAATGGCTCAAGTTCAAGGCTCCGCCAGACAGGCGGCGAGCGGCACTGAACCCCACATCACCATGGTATTTCAAAACCTCTGTAGAGGAATGTTGGAGGGATGGTAATCGTTGCGGACGGCATCTGTTTCATGATGTCAGGAAGCGCGGCTACACCGGCAGCTTCTCCAACTTGGAGCGGCTTCTTGGGGCTTGGCGACGTGCCGAAAGGGAGCAGGCCGCCGATATTCCGCCTTCCGCGTCGGGCATGGAGCCGGTTCGGGATCCGGAAACCGGCCATGTGATCTCGCCGGTGATTGCTGCAACACTGTGCATCAAGCCACGCGGGCTGCTGACCGAGCGGCAGGCAAAAAAGGTTGATGCCCTTAAGCAGGGATCCGAAGCTTTTGGAGTGATGCGACGCTTGGCGATGCGCTTCAATGCAATCCTTCGCAGCAAGAAGTCGGTCGCGCTGGATGCATGGATTGACGATGCGATCGACTCCGATCTCATTCCGATGATGCGGTTCGCTCGCGTCTTGCGCAGAGACATCGATGCCGTCAACAATGCCATTGAGCTGCCCTGGAGCAACGGTCAGGCTGAGGGACAAATCAACCGGCTTAAGACCCTCAAGCGCGCAATGTACGGCAGAGCCGGCCCCGAACTGCTGAGAGCACGAATGCTGCCCCCACTCCACACAAAGTGAGGAACAACCCATTTAAGTGCTAAGGGACAAAACGGTCTACCTTACCCGGCTCTCCGAATTCTGCAGCGATCATGAGAGGCGTATACTCATAGTCCGCCCCATAACGCTGATCGACTATTGCACCGGCATCCAGCACAAGGCCCATTTGCTCCAATGTGCCATATTGGACGACCGTGAAAAGTGCGGTATTCATGTCGAACTCTTTATCATAGGCGTTTACGTCCGACTTACCGAGCGTTTCGGCAATCTGCGCTGAATCTGCTGTTGCCCACCAGTGCGGATCACATAGTTCCTCACAAAAGTTCCCGGCAGCAGCCGAATTCAGCGTGGCGACACTCAAGAAAACTGAGAGAACAAAACCCGAAAGACCGGTTTTAGACTTGCTCTCCACCCATCGTGTTGCATTTACCAGATATCGACACAAACCGGGTTTGGCGGCCGAAAAAACATTGCGCATGGTTTCCTACCTGTCCGTCGTCAGGGATTTCTGGACTGATTGCTGCTTAAATTAAGCAAGCGTTTGGCTCATTTATTTCGTTGATGTTATGCGGCTGGCTTTTGATGTTGCAAGCGGCGTTGTTGGATTGTTTTGCGTTTGATCCTTTCTCGTTGTTCTAGGATTGATTGGCCGCGTCCGAAGTTGACATCAACAGGCGTGAGATTGCTCAGGCTCTCATGGTATCGATGGTTGTTGTAATGGTCGATGAACCTGCCAATCTGGCCCTTGAGGTCGCCAGGTAGAAAGTAGTTTTCCAGCAAGATGCGGTTCTTCAGGGTTTGATGCCAACGCTCGATTTTACCTTGGGTTTGCGGGTGATATGGCGATCCCTGTACATGATCCATGCCTTGATCCTGCAGGTACTTGGCCAGTTCATCCGAGATGTAACTCGGACCATTGTCGGACAGCAGCCTTGGTCGATGATTCGCATTGACCTGATCGCAGCCGAAAGCTTGCAATGCCAGTTCCAGTGTATCCGTGACATCGCTCGTACTCATGTTGGTGCACAGCTTCCACGCAATGACGTATCGACTGTAATCATCAAGGATCGTGGACAGATACAGCCAGCCCCAACCAATGACCTTCAGATAAGTGAAGTCTGTCTGCCATAACTGATTGGGGGCTGTGGTCTTGTCCCGGAACTCGTCAGCGGCTTTGATCACCACAAAGGCTGGGCTGGTTATGAGGTCACGGGCTTTGAGCAACCGATACACACTAGCCTCAGATACGAAGTAGCCGTTGGTGTCGGTGAACCTAACAGCGAGCTCTCGTGGTGACAGTTCAGGCTCTTCAAGAGCCAGGTCGACGATCTTCTGCCTGATATCATCTGGAATACGATTCCATACCCGAAACGGCATCGGATCTCATCGCTTCATGTGCTGAATCTCATATACTCAAGTACTACAAAGAGTGGCAGACCAAATTCCCTACGAGTTGTGCCAATGCAAAAATTGGCTTGGTAAACCGTCCGCGATGGGGCTCTTTTCGGCCGGTTTCCGCGTCTCGGCATTTTTTCTTTTGCAGCTTCGCGTCAGGGTCAATCCGGCCCTTTGCAGACTTTGGGCATGATGATCTGATGCTGCGGCGCAGCCCGTCAAACCTGCCATTCACTGCAATCGCTCCGTCAGAGCTCGGAAGAAGAGCCGTTCGCGGGACTTTCCTGGCTTTCAATCGGTGGCCGCTTTGAGTTGTAGCTATCTAACTGGAGGCAAGCGCAAAACCGACGGAAGCGACAAGCATGATTGCGAAGGTGATGTTTGCGAGCCGTCCAAGGCGCGGATGATTGAGCAGGTTTGAAAACACTGATCCGAAGAGCAGCCATGCTGTATTCACGACCACGATGACAAAGGTCAGTGCAACCACTTTCGCGAGCGTATCATAGAGCAGACTTTCTTCAATGAGCCTCCGACCAGCATAGACCGCACCAATGGCTGCGAAGGCTTTCGGGTTGGCCAGCGCTAGCACCAGACCGGGCACTGTCGACGGTGCCGCCTGTACCGCGATCTCCTTGGCACCCACTGGCGCAGTCGCGATTTTCCAAGCCAAGTAAAGAATATAAACGGCGGCGAAGATTGTTATTGCGCTAATCAAAAGCGGTTGCGCCAAGACCAGCGCTGTAACGCCTGTTGCGATCAGCAGCAGCACGCCGTTTGTGCCCAGAATAACGCCGCACAGATATCCCAGGCCTTGCCTAAAGCCAAATGCCATACCGATCCCCGCAAGACTGAGTGTTGCAGGGCCTGGACTTCCCATAAGCGGAAACGCCGCAAGCCAAAGAAGTAAGAGATCGTTTGCCATCTAACCGCGATTTCGTGATTATTTAGGAATGGTAATCTGCAACAAAACACTGGTCTTGAACGAATGTGCGCGGCGGTAGCTCACCCGCATCTGCATATCGTGCAGCTTTCGCAGGGCATTGAAATTGCAACGGCAACTGAACTCGTCGCGCCGTTTCAACCCCATCAGCACGACTGCTATGTTATCGGCCTTACCACGACAGGTGTGCAGAGCTTTCGATATCGGGGTGTACAGCTTCACGCACTTTCCGGGCAGGCTTTCGCCATTCATCCCGGCGAGTTGCACGACGGCAGACCGGGAACCGAAGAAAGCTACAGCTATCGCGCCGCATATGTTGCGCCGGAGCTTGTGGCGGATGCACTGGGTGGCCGGGCTTTTCCGTTTGTGCGGGAAGCTGTTGGCCGCAATGCCGATTTTGTAACCGCACTGCGATACGTGTTCGAACTTGCCTCTGGGGAGTATGACGAGCTCGCGATAATCGATGGTGTTACGGCTTTAGCGAGCGCACTCGCGGCGATGTCCTCGGATCAACTGAGGAGCAGCGTTCCACGGGACCGGATCAGGGCTGTGAAAATACGGGATGACATTCGCGAAAACGCAATACTTGGTCGATCTATGCGAGAACTCGAACATGAGCATGGGCTAGATCGGTTTTCGATCTGTCGGCTCTTTCGCCGTCATTTTGGTGTAAGTCCCCAAGCATATCTCATTCAGCGTCGTATTTCAGTTGCGCGGTCCTTGATCGCAGAGGGTCACACTCTCGCAGATGCCGCAATCGCCTCCGGCTTTTCCGATCAAAGCCACATGACGAGGCAATTCGTCAAAACAATTGGAATGTCTCCGGGGCAATGGTCGAAACTGACGACACGCCAACGATAGCGGCCATTCGCGGCTCCTCGAGTAATCGACAAGATGCGCTCTGTCCAAAAGTTTGTTGCGTTACAAGATGCCGCAACTTCGAATGGCCCTAGGTCTTGGACTCATTAAATCGGATCCAGATTCGCGCTGAAGCGAGTTTAACGCCAGCCATGTAGTTTTCGGGATTTTTCTCGTATCTGGTCGCTACGGCTCTGAAGTGTTTGAGTTTGTTGAAGAACCGTTCAACCATATTCCGTAGTTTGTAGAGATATTTGGAGAAAGCTGGCCTACGGCGGCGATGAGGCATGCAGGGGATGTTTGGGAAAGCGTCCTGGCCAGTGATCAAGTTACGAATAGCATCGGCATCATAGGCCCGATCTGCCAAAACAATCGCTTTTGAGGGAAGACCGGATAAAAGCGACATGGCTTGATGACCATCGTAGGCTTGCCCTTCGCTCAAGCTCAGTTTGATCGGCAGACCGCAAGCATCTACCACAGCATGGATCTTACTGGTCAGGCCACCTCGGGAACGTCCCATGCAACCGGATCCCCTTTTTTGTTCCCATTAGCGCCATGCTGATGAACACGGACAGAGGAACTGTCAATCATCTGGATGTCGCCGTCATAAGCTGTTGAAACAGCTTGTAATATCCGGTCCCAGACACCAGCCTCACGCCAACGGACAAATCGATTGTAGCAGGTCTTATGCGAGCCGTAGCGTTCGGGAATATCCGCCCAGGGTGCCCCTGTGCGCCAACGCCACAAAATCCCGTTGATCACCCGCCGGTCATCAACGCGCTGAACACCTCTCATCTTGGTCGGTAAAAGCGGTTGGATCACTGACCACTCAAAATCACTCATATCAAAGCGCGCCATCAAAAACTCCTTTCGGAGCTTGAATCATTTAAGCACTGATTTGGCTACTCGTTTATGAGGGCGTAACCTAGGCTCAGGACCTATTAATTTCATCCATTCTGCGAGAGCAGATTTTGTTTTTGACAAGGCGGAAAGGCGCAGGAAACCATCCGGTTTTCAAGTCTTTGTGGGCGCAGTCAGGAACAAAATATGCCTCGCCCTTCGGGTTTTGAAAGAAGTGTCCACATGAAGGGAACCAGGGCTCGCGAAGGTATCCAACCTTCGCTTCTCCCTGGTTCTCTCCAGTCGAATACTTCTTTCAAAACAGAATTGCATGAAATTAATAGGTCCTGAGCCTAGATGTCTCATTCGGCAAGCATCGATTATCCAAATGATAGTCTGTCGAACGTCAGTATTTCGCTGATGCTGTGGAGTGGAGGAGTCGCACGGAGGACAGATTATGAATACCCTGAACCTTCCTGTGGCAATTCAACCACGGCGAACCTGGAGGCTGCACCTCGATCCCGGTGCTGCCGGACAATAACGCACAGCGGCAGTTGGTCCGTAGGCTAGCAGACGCTATCCTATCTGCCGTCAAGTGTGTTTGAGACCTCTTCTTCGAGGCTTGCCAGGATTTCTCTTTCGAACGCCACGAAACCATCGTCCGTTACGCGCCGGGGGTGAGGAAGGTCGATTTCGAACACACGTTTGATCCGCGACGGCCGCGCGGAGAACAGGGCAATCTTGTCTGAAAGCAATATGGCTTCCTCAACGCTATGCGTCACAAAAAGGGTCGTCTTGTGCGTCGTCGCATGGATGTGTGTGAGATCTGAGATCATACGTGCGCGTGTCTGTGCATCGAGCGCGCCAAACGGCTCATCCATCAGCAGGATTTCGGGGTCGTAGGCCAAGGCACGCGCAATGGCCACGCGCTGTTTCATGCCGCCGGAAAGCGCTTCGGGATAGGCATTTTCAAATCCTTGCAGGCCAATCATATTGATCAGCTCGGTGACGCGCCTGTCCTGCTCAGCTCGCGGAACGCCGGCAATGCGCAAACCGTAGGCTATGTTCTTGGAGACGACCTGCCACGGGAACAGCACATATTCCTGAAACACGATACCGCGGTTGGCACCGGGGCCGTCGATCGGCTGGCCGTTGAGCCGAAGTGTTCCGTCGGTCGGCTTCTCAAACCCGCCGACCATGAAGAGAAACGTCGACTTACCGCAGCCCGACGGGCCAAGCAGACTAACAAACTCGCCGTCCTGGATATCGAGCGTTATATTGTCGATTGCCAATACTTCGTTTGGCGCGCCGGGGTTGTAGCGTTTTTCGACCCTTTCCGCCGAAATCTTCACTTTGCCCATCTGCTCCTCACACGTCCTTGGCGGTCGACACGCCCCACTTTTCAATCGTGCGCCGCTCGACAAAGCCGAAAAGAACACGCTCAAGGGCGACACCGATAAGGCCGACAACGATAAGGCCGACAAACATCGCTTCCGAATCCAGAAAGGTTCGCGCATCGAAAATCATGAAGCCTACGCCGTACGTTGTTGAGGCAAAGATCTCGCCTGCAATGACGGCGCGCCAGGCACGGCCGAGCGCCAGTTTATGCCCGGCGATCAGGTAGGGCATCGTCGCACCAAGAAGCACGGTCGTCAGAATCTGCCGCCGTGATGCGCCCGCTGTCTGCGCCGCCCAGATCATACGCTGCGGAACACTCTGTACGCCGGCGGCAGCGGTGTAGATGATCGGAAAGCAGGATCCGGTGATCACCACCACAATTACGGTCTCCAGACCGAGCCCCATCCAGAGGATGATGACAGGCACAAAGGCGATGTTCGGTATCACCATGAACATGGAGATTATGGGGTTGAGCCAAGCATAAACGGCTCTGTTCATCCCCATGATCAGGCCAACCGCCGACGATACCAGCGCCGCGAGGAAGAAGCCGACCAGCAGTGCCAGCAGCGTCATGCCGATATGTCGTAGAAGGAGAAAATCGGGCGTTGCCCCCTGTCCGGGTCCAAGCATCTCCGCAAGGCGCACCAGAACAGCCGATGGCGGCGGCATAAGCAGCGCATTGATGCCACTGATGCGGACGGCAATCTCCCAGACAATGCCTAAGAGAAGGATGGCTGCGAACGGCGTGTAACGGTTGCCCCGGATCAGGCCCGCCATCGCGCCGTCCCCGGGCACCACAACGCTGCTCATTGGGAAACCCTCGGCTTTGGTGCAGGCGTAGCGCTCTTGCTCGTCTTGGCAATTACGGCATCACGACCGCCATATCGGTCGATCAGTTTCCGCTGATCGCTTTTCGCGGCCCTGTCGGTGGCGTGC
Organism: Stappiaceae bacterium; assembly: GCA_965275915.1. Taxonomy (GTDB): domain Bacteria; phylum Pseudomonadota; class Alphaproteobacteria; order Rhizobiales; family Stappiaceae; genus JBDWFY01. The sequence goes on along the minus strand of CBDHYI010000007.1, from coordinate 1,863,673 downwards.
GGGTCAACAATCCTGCAAAGCTCGTTTTCCATTTCATGCAGCAGACCCGCAAACGCTGGATCATAACCAAGATTGACGAGTTCTTCGGGATCTTCTTCAAGGTCGTAAAGCTCCGGCCGGTAGCCGACATAGTGAATGTACTTGTAGCGCCCGCGCCGGATCATGAACTCGGCCGATTTGGCGGCGGTGGCGTGATATTCGCTAAAGATCGGACGCGCGATGTCGTCGGGAATGCGAGCCAAATCGATCAGCGATCGACCGGGCCGATCGCACATGGCAGTTAGTCCTGCATTGTCGAGAACCGTCGGAAAAACATCGATGATTTGCGCTGGTGTTTTCCGGCTAACGCCCTTGGGGATACCCGGTCCCGCGACGATCAAAGGGATCTGGACAGATTCATTGTACATTGTGGATTTGCCCCACAAGCGGCGCGCACCAAGGTTTTCGCCGTGATCTGACAGGAAGATGACTCGCGTATTGCGATCAAATCCAGTCTGCTCAAGGGTTTGCATCAGTTTTCCGACGCAATCGTCTATGAAGCTTATGAGGCCATAGTAGGATGCAATGGCAATTCGTCGCTCGTGGTCAGATTTGAAGAACCGGTCCCACAGATAACAGTTCTCAAAATCGCGCCACCAATCTGTTTGATCGGTGCCGTCGTCGGGGCGCACCTTCGGCAGTGGCATGTCCGCCGGTTCATAGAGATCATAAAACTCCGATGGGGCAACCAACGGATAGTGAGGGCACGTGAACGACACAAATGTTGCCCATGGCTCATCGGGCTGTCTGGCGGCGCGTTCCGTCAACCAGGCACACGCCGTGTCGCGAATATTGCGGTCATAGCGGGTATACTCGGTCTCGCCGGGACCGATGTTCTCGGCCATATCCCGGCACTGCGGCCGTGGCGGCGGCGGATCGCGAACAAGCCCCTGCGTGTCACCGCCCTCGAAGATATGCATGGGCAAAAGCTGGGTATCAAAACCGGTCGGCGCTTTATCGTCCACATAGTGCAATTTGCCGATCGACGTTGTTTCGATGCCGGCTTGTTGCAACAGGTGCCCCCAGCTGGCGACACGCCCGTCATAAGCAAGGCAGTTGTCCCAGTATCGGGTCTGATGCGCATATTGGCCTGTCGCAAACGCAGCTCTTGAGGGAACGCAGATCGGCGAATTGGTGTACGCGCTCTCAAACCGTGTGCCACGCCGTGCAAGCCGGTCAATATGCGGCGTCTTGACGATCGGGTGCCCCGAGCAACCAAGCGCGTTTGCACTGTGCTCATCGTCCATGATGATCAGTAGATTGGGAGTGCTCATTCTTGATTTCTGCTAAGTTGCCGGGTGATGGGAGCCACGCCATCATGCGTGGCTCCGTTCGTCTCACTGCATCGCCTCATTGCATCGATTTAACGATTTCGACGGCTTGGGCGTTCATTTCCGGCATGAGCGCAGCAGAGAAGTCGGGCATATCGCCGGAAAGCTTGCCGGCTGAGCTGAGGCTCTCGAAAACGCCCTCAAACACTCTGACCGCCTTTTCAGTGTCGAAGGTCGGCGAATAATCGAAGTCCGCCAATCCCATCTTCAGGATGTCGGCGGTCAGATCGCGTCCCCGTCTTTGCATGCCGACCTCAAGAAGCTGCGCTGCACGGTCCGGATCCTCGGAGAAGATGCGCTGCGCCTCGATGGTGGCAGCGAGGAATTTTGCGACGAGCTCCGGGTTGTTCTTTACGAACTCTCGGTTGACAACCCAGCTTGCCTGCCCTTCGTTGGCGCCCGAAAAGTTCATCATGATTCGCCCGAAACCCTTTGCCACTGCAATCGACGTTGTTGGTGCAAACCAGATACCGGCATCCACAGATCCAGCCTCAATGGCTGCCAGGATCGCGTTTGGGGCCGTATTCAGGATCTCGAAATCGCTCAAGTCGCAGCCATTTTTGACACACCAGTCATTGAGAGCCCTGTAGGAACCGGAGCCGACTTTGGTGGCAATACGCTTGCCTTTTAGATCTTCGATGGACTGCAACGGCGAATCTTTCGGAACAATCACCTGCGCGTAGCCGCCATCGGTGGACACTGCGGTGCCGATGACCGCGATCGTATCCGTCCTGGTCAGCAAGGAGGTGAGCGGTGTTTCCCCGACGCTACCCACATCGACAGACCCGCCCACAAGCGCTTCGGTCACCTCCGCGCCCGTTCTCAGCGGTACGATCTCAAGCTCAATGCCGTACTTCTCGGCGATGCCGCTTTCGATCAGAACGATATCCCAATTCGAGGAACGAGAACTCATCTTGATCGTGTCGGCTATGGAGTGCGCGGCCAGGCCGGCCGTCAGTGCGACCGATATCCCGATCGCAAATACCGTCTTTGCCCAGAGTTTCATTAAGCTTCCTCCCGTTGAGCTATTGCGTATGCGAGCTATTATCTCCATGGTCTCGTTTGCGCTTTAGCGCATGGATACTGGCGCGAAGAATGTGGTCTTTCATCGCCTTCGAGGCGCCGGCCGGATCCTGTCGACAGATTGCATCAACGATGACGGCATGTTCCGACTGCGACCGTCGACGCTCTTCTGCTTCGGCAAATCGGACGCGCTGATATGGCGCGGTCTGAATTCGGACGATACGCGTAGCAGCCACGAGGCTGTCGTTTCGTGCAAGCTCGCCGATCATGTTGTGGAAGCGCCGGTTTGCAGCAGAGTATGGCTCTGACCCATCCGCAAGAACCGCGTGCTCGCATTCGGCAAGCGCACCCTGCAGGTCTACCATTTCGGACAGAGAAGCGCGTACCGCCGCTTTGCCTGCGAGCAAGGCCTCCAGTTCCGCTGCGGCCTCGAACGCCTGACTGATAAGGTTCGGATCGGACGGGACCACCACAGCCCCGCGGCGCGGTTTCAACTCAATCAGGCCGGCCGATGCCAGTTGCCGCAAGGCCTCACGTACGGGCGTACGCGATACTTCAAATCGATCGGCGAGGAGTTGTTCGTCCAAACGCTGATTGATCTCAATGGCACCTGAGAAGATCTCGTCGGCAAGCGTCCGCCGTATTGAATCCGCCAACGTAGAGCCGGCGCCGTCCAAACCATCGTTATCAGATTGTATACGAAGAATGTTCACACTGGTATATAAACATACAAAAATCTTTATTTCAAGTATTTCGTATTCATATATATCATTTTAGGTGATTATTGCATGCAAATGAATGTGCGCTGCACGATCCCTCCTTCTCATTAGGACAACACCAGAATCCGGGTGACGTCGCTTCGTTAGGCGATGTCACGCCAGGAGAGCGCGGTTTCAATCCCAGGCATAAAACAATGGCGTTTAGTCAGCGATTTGGTCACACCGTACCAATTGTCTGTCGGGCGCGATCAATCGCATTTCAGGCGTCGTTGTCCGACAGCTTTCGACTGCCTTTGGACACCGAGGATGAAACGGGCAACCCGCAGGGATGGCCGTGGGTGACGGCGGCTCACCCCGAAGTGCTGTCAGCGTGCTTAGTGAACCTGAAATTGAAAGGCGATTGGAAACAAGTGCTTGCGTATAGGGGTGCTTGCTACCGAGAAAGATTTGTGTTGCAGTACCGGATTCCAGAACTTTACCCAAGTACAAAACGTTTACCCGATCTGAAATGCGCTGAACGACAGCCAGATCGTGACTGACAATTACAATCGCCACACCCTCTTTGGCTCGCAATTCAAGTAGAAGGTTCAGTATTTGAGCCTGAATCGACAAATCCAAGGAAGCAACGGATTCATCGCAGACCAGCAATTTCGGACTTACCGCCAGCGAGCGGGCGATGATCAGGCGCTGACGCTGCCCTCCTGAAAACTGGTGTGGATAGCGGTGAGCGATCTCGGGACCAAGGCCGACTTTAACTAAAAGGTTCGACAAGAAAGCGCTGGCTTCATGCCTGCTGATCAGATTGTGGGCCAATGGCGCCTCAACCAATTGCTGGCCTACAGAAAGGCGTGGATTCAAAGTTGCAGCGGCATCCTGGAACACCATTTGCAAGTCCAGTTGGGTTGGTCTGCCTGCTTGGTGGACCGGCTTGTTGCGAAACACGATCCGCCCGGAATCGGGTGCTTCCAACCCAACGATCAACCGACCAAGTGTGGACTTTCCGCACCCGGATTCGCCAACTATGCCGACAATCTCTCCAGCGTGAACGTCCAAGTCCACACCGTTCAGCGCATGCACTACGGTGGGCGATCTGGCGAGGCCGGCTCCTTGCAAAATGCGGGCAATCAGGTCAGATTTTCGGGCATAAGTTTTGCAAACGTCCCGAAGCTGAAGCAGCGGTACATCACTCATGGCGTTTCCGCATCCCGCGGGTACCAGCAGGAGACCTGGTGATCTGTACCTTGCGGATCCGGTGCCTGATAGCAAGCTTGATCTGCAAAGCCACACCTGGGACGAAAAGCACAACCTTTGCCGCGTTCAGCCAGCGTCGGCGCTGAACCAGGAATGTGCCACAACCGCCCGTTTGCCAAGGTTTGGGTTTCCGGGTCGCTTCTCAGCAAACCCTGGGTGTAAGGATGACGTGGCGTGCGAAGCACAGCCTCGGTCGATCCTATTTCAACAATGCGGCCAGCATACATCACAACAACTCGGTCCGCTAAGCCCGCCACGACGGACAAATCGTGGCTGATCCAGATGAGTGCGGCACCAGTCTGATGAACAAGTTCGCGCACCTCTAGCAGGATCTGGGCCTGCACCGTGACGTCCAAGGCTGTTGTGGGTTCGTCAGCGATGATCAGGTCTGGGTCGTGCAAAAGTGCTATGGCAATGGCCACACGCTGCCGCATCCCTCCTGAAAACTCATGCGGATACATCTCGAGTCTTTGCGCAGCGTCGCCGATGCCAACCTTTTGCAGCGCGGCAATCGCTTCGTCTCGCGCCTTTTTGCGGGTAACCGCGCGATGCGCCCGGATCGCCTCGAAGATCTGTGTGCCGATCTTAAGTGTCGGGTTCAAGGTCTGCATCGGGTCCTGCATGATCATCGCCATGCGATTGCCGCGCAGCCTGCGCCGATCCTCTGCCCCGAGCTGACCAAGATCGTACCCTTGAAACCGGATCTCGCCCGAAGACACTCGCCCGGGGGGATCCAGTGCTCCCATGATGGAAAACCCTGTCAGGCTCTTGCCCGAACCGGATTCGCCCACGAGGCCTAGGACTTCGCCCCCATGTACCGTGAAAGACAAACCTTCCACCGCGTGTAGTTTTTGTGCTTCTCCAAATGTGATTGACACATCGCGCAACTCAAGGACTGGATCAACTTTCTGCTTTTCTGTCATTTTTTCAACTTCGGATTACTGAGCTCGCGCAAGCGGTCGGCCAACAGATTTATCGACATGATCACAAGCAACAGGGCGAGACCCGGGTAGAGACTAATCCAGTTCTGTCCCGATAGAATGTAGTCAAAGCCATTTGCGATCAGCAGGCCCAGCGAAGGCTCGGTCAGCGGCAGGCCAAGGCCGAGGAATGACAACGTGGCCTCTAGCGTGACGGCTGAGGCCAGTTGCACACTGGCGATCACCAGAAGGGGTGGTAACACGTTTGGCAACAGGTGGCGGAACAGCACGCGCGAAGTAGACAGCTGCAGGAGCCGGCAGCACTTCACGTAGTCCTTGGCCCGTTCCACAATCGCAGCTCCGCGCACGGCGCGGGCGTAAAAAGCCCATTGGACAAGCGCCAATGCGAGGATTGTTTTGTCGATCCCGCGCCCAAAGACAGCAAGCAGCATCAGTGCCAAAAGGATAGCGGGAAAACTCATCTGTATCTCGACCAGTCGCATGATCACCAGGTCTGTCCGACCCCCGACCAGAGCCGCGATCAGACCCAACGTTGTGCCAACCACCAGCGCAAGGGCGCCCGCACTGAAAGCCACCAGAAAACTGGCCCTTAGGCCAAAAAGAATTGCACTCAGCATATCGCGTCCCTGCGCGTCAGTGCCCAGCCAATAGGTCTGACCCAGACTGCCGGTCGACAGGGGCGGCAGTTCACCGTCCAAAAAATCGATCTGCACCAAGTCATAGGGATTTTGAGGCGCGATCACGGGCGCTAGAACGGCCGCGAGAATTAACAGCAGGGTCGAAACCAGACCGGCCATCGCCAGACGGCTTGCGGCGAATTCGCGCCAGATCGGCTTTTGTTCAAAGTGTGGGACGCTCATCGCAACGTGCCTCGGATACGAGGATCAAGAACCATATAGACTAAATCAATGATCACGTTGATCAGGACAAAGAAAAGCACAATCAGGATCAAGTATGCGACGATCACAGGTCGGTCCAAACGATTGATAGAATCGATCAGCAGCTTCCCTATGCCTGGATAAGCAAAGACAGTCTCGGTCACTATTGACCCAGCCAACAAACTTCCGATTTCCAGCCCCAAAACGGTGATGACCGGGATCATCACGTTCTTCAGCGCATGCACCAGCACTACTCGCCGTTCAGTCAACCCTTTGAGACGCGCGTATTTCACGTAATCCGAAGTCAGCGCCTCGCGCATGCCTGAGGCTACGAGACGAACCGTCAGCGCAAGCGTTGTCAGTGACATCATCAACGAGGGCATCACCAGATGCGACAGCCCATCGCGCGTAAAAATTGCCCAGTCGGTGCCAAGCCAAGCTATCGTTTCCCCGCGACCGATTGACGGCAGCCAACCCAGCTTTACCGAGAAGAACATGATCATCATCATGCCGAACCAGAACGCAGGCAGGCTGAAACCCAGGATTGACCCCGCCATTATCGTCCGCGCCAGCAAGCCCTCGGGCCTCAGGCTGGCCAGAACGCCAAGCGGAATGCCCAGGCCGGCGGAAAAGAGAAAGGCAACGATTGTTAGTTCGATGGTTGCGGGCAGGCGTTCGGCAATGACTTCGATTACCGGGCGGCTGGAGACGAATGAGGTGCCAAAATCCCCTGTAACAACGCGGCGTAGATAGCTTAGGTATTGCTCATAAACAGGTTGGTCGAGACCCAGGCGAGCGCGTGCTGCTTCAAGTTCCAGCTCGGTGGCACTTTCATGCGCCAAAAGCTGCACTGGATCGCCGATCTTGTACACGCCTAGAAAGCTGACCAGTGACAGGATCAGGACCACACCAAGAGCCTGAAGCAGCCGCCGCAGGAAAAATTCAATCATTTCCTCGATTTACCGTGAGTTGGCACTGCACTCGAAAGTGCAGTGCCGTTGTGTCCGTGGGTGATCAGCTTTCGGGCGTAGCTCGGTGTGCCAGCGTGAATTGCGAAACAATTGGGTCATACGAAATGCCCGTTCGCGCGGCCCAGCTTGATTTCTGCGCATAAAGCGGAAGGATTCCGTGGTCGTCGATCACAATGTTCATCGCGGTCTTCAGTAGATCCTCACGCTTCACTGCATCCAGCTCGCTTTGTGCGGCCTCAACCAATTCATCGACTTTGGCGTTCGAGTATCGGCCCCGGTTCGAGGGGCCTTTGCCGTTGGGCTTGTCCCGGGTCACCGCGATGCCGTTCAGTGTGTAGCCCGCATCACTTGCTGTACCCCAACTGTGCAGCATGTAGGCATAGTCGAAGTCGTTGGTTTTCGGAATGTAGACCGAATGCGGCATTGTTTCGAGTTCGGTCATCACACCGATCCGCGACCAGACCTGAGCGAGCACCTGTACCACTTCCGGTGCATAGGCAATACGGTCCGTCGAGGCATGAAAGGTAATCTGGAATCCGTCAGGATAACCGGCCTCGGCCAGCAACGCCTTGGCCGCTTCAGGGTCGTACGGAGTTACCGGGATACTGTCATCGTAACCAAAGAAGCCCGGCGGCACGATATTTGACGTTAGGATACCATCGCCTCCCAGTGCTCGATCGATCAGCGCCTCGCGTGGAATTGCCATCGACAATGCCTTACGCACTCGTACATCTCGCATCGGGTTTTGGGGTAGCGTCGCGCCCGACGTGTCGCGGGCATAGGCTTCTTTCACTGCGTCTCGCTCTACATCCAGTGCAACAAAAACGACACGGTTGGTGGGGCCAGCAAACACGGAAGTGTCCGGGTCTTCTGTTAGGCGTGGCACATCGTTGGCGGGCACCCGTTCGATTAGATCGACGTCACCTGATAACAAGGCGGCAACCCGCGCAGGGGCGCTTTCGATGATGCGCACCTCCACATTGTCCCAGTCCGGCGCTCCACCCCAGTAATCGTCGTAGCGCGTTAGCTCGTAGAGCTCGGACGCGCGGCTTGAGACGAATTTGAAAGGCCCTGTGCCGACCATCGCATCGCCGCGTGTGTAGTCTGCCGTCTGAGCGCCGGTGCCGACTTCGTCGCTGACGATAACAAATTCGGACAAGCTGTGCGGCAAGGTTGGTGCCGGCTTAGCGGTCGCGATGCGCAAGGTGTGGTCATCAACCACCTCGACCGATTCAATCGCGCTTACAGATGCAGCAAAGGAGGACGGGCTGTCGGGCACGTTGGGCAAACGCTCAATGGTGAATAGCACATCGGCCGCTGTAAAGGGCGAACCGTCGTGGAAGGTAACACCTTCGCGCAGCTTGATTTCCCACTCCGTGTCCGACAGCGGTGTCCAGGACACAGCCAGACCTGGCTTCAGTCCGTTTTCGTTGATAATCAGCGGATCAAACACGTGGCGCGCGAAGGCGCTGTTGGTGCCCGAGTTGTGAAAATGCGGATCGATAGATGTTGGCGCCTGGGCGTAGCCGATTTTGAGATCCGCCGACTGCGCGGAAGAGGCAAAGGCCGCCAGGACCAGTGCAGAGGTGACAAGAAAGTGTCTCACTGTTGGGTCTCCATGACTTGTGTTTGGTCTTTTGGGGTTCGTGCCTGTTGGAAGAACGGCCGCAGCACGCGCATGTCGGCGAGCGCGTCGATGTCAAAAACGGCCTTGGTCAACGCGGTCGTTGCCTCAGCCCCAATCATGGGTGTGGTCAAGTCGTTGGCTTTCCGGATCACTTCCTGGCGTGACATCGGATTTTCAAAGACGCCGCGCACCACTTGGGTGTGGTGACGCAACCGATCCCCGTCGTTCATCTTGACCTCGACGATGGCCTGCCTGATCGGCACGGCATGGCGCAACTCTTCACAGGGATGCAGGAAAACGCGCTCTTTCATCGCCAGTACGTGCGGGTCGGCGGTACGCGCCGGATCATGGCTGGCGTGGAATGTGAAATCGCCGTCGACGATCATCAGGGCCACACAAAACGGCGCGCTGATATCCCCCATACCACGATCGCGTACGACGTGAATCATGTCTGGCGGCAGATGGACGTCAACGGCGGTCACGGTCTCGGGAGTCAGTTTGCGCTTCAGCATCAACGCCTGGAGCGAATCCAGTGCGGATTGGATAGGAGAGCCAACGCACCATTTCTTGATGTTTGTCTCCATGATCTCAAATCGAGAGCCTAACCCGTCCACCAGGCTGTCTGGGCTGGGCTGCGGGGAGAAGGCGTCCAGGAAATTGCCGCGCCCTGATAGCACCCCGGGGACGCCGGTAAAGCCATAGGCTACCATCGAGGCGGCGCTGGTCCCGTTCCGTGCAGGCATGCCACCGAAATGAAAGGCTTTTTCGATGTGATCGTTGTCGCGCATCCATGTGGCGATGCCCGAGGTCTGTTGCGCGACGTTTGAAATCAAATAGGGCATCCGCTCTCGCGGAATGCCCATCAGACATCCCGCAGCTGCCGCGGCTCCCCAGGCCCCGCCGATGGAATAAGGCCCTCGTCCCGCGTCGTAGATCGCGCGGGCTCCCAGAGCTAGATTAGTGCGCGCATAAATATCGTAGCCCAACACAACCGCTCGAAGAAAGGCCGCCCCCGAGGCGCCGGTCGCTTCGGCCGCAGCCAGAGCAGCAGGCACCACAGCACAGCCGGGATGGCCAATACAGGCGGGATGGCTGTCGTCCGTTTCGTCCGCATGAGCCAACATCGCATTGATCATGGCAGCCGTCGAGACATTGGTCAGAACGGAGCGCCCAGCCACGCTGGCCTCTGCCGAACCACCTTGGGTGTCAAAGTATCCAAGCGACATTTTACCGACGGGGAGGGCGACGCCTGAAAGGATCGCGGCAAACGTGTCGATCACATGATGTTTGGCTTTCTCTGCCACTTCATCCGGCAGAGGTTGGGAGGCTGCAGCATGAATATAGCTGCACAGCGTTTCCAGCTGTTGGTCTGCTTCCCGGCTTACACCCGCAATCTCTCTCACATCCACCTCTTTGCATAATTGTCCACCTACAGAAGAAAACCTCACGCAGATCTGCAGGGCCAGTAACGCGCTTGGAATACTTCTATGCCGATTGTTTATCACTGGGACGTGCCCTAGGATTAGAAGAGGAGGCGCCATGGATCTTAAATTGCTGCAAGACTTTGTCGCGCTGGCAGGCGCTGGCAGTTTTTCCAAGGCGGCGCGGCGACGGCACGTAACACAGCCGGCATTCTCAAAACGCATCCGGATGCTTGAAGACTGGGTTGGCGTACCATTGGTCGATCGGCACTCTCACCCGGTTGCTCTGACCGAGGCAGGGCAGCTTTTCCTGGCGCGCGCCCAGAAGCTGATCCATGCGTTTCAAGCGGCACGCGATGATGTTGTTGCCCTGGCCTCGCAAGTACCCGAGGTGGTCTCCTTCGCCTCGGCCACTACTTTGTCGCAGACGTTCTTTCCGCGATGGATCACCCCGATCCGCCGGCAACTGCCTAACCTTCGCTTTCAGCTCAGCCGTGTTGGTTATTTCGTTGAGCACATTGAGCAATTGCACAACCGTGAAGTGGACTTCTTTCTGAGCTACGCCACATCGGGTCCGCATCCCGGTTTGGATCTGTCGGGATTGGTTTGGAAAACGATTGGCAAATCGGCGCTTTATCCGGTTAGCGCCAGAAATTCCGACGGCACACCCGCCATAACGTTTGCACAGGGCCAGACCGAGCCGGTGCCGCATGTCTACCGAACCGAAACTTCGTTTTTGGGCCAAGTATTGCGTGCGGCCCAGATCAAATGGAACCTGGAACTTGACGACATTTTTGAGGTGGGCAGTACCGTAATCCTGCGTTCGATCGTGCGCGAAGGACATGGTGTCGGATGGCTAACGCCTGAGTCGGTTCAGCGCGAGTTGAAAGACGGACTGTTGATACGTGCCGCAGAGGGGTTTGAGGTTCCGATTGAAATCCGGCTTTATCGCCTGGACGCTCGCATCAGCGATCAGGCGGAAGAGGTGTGGGACAACGCCTGATCGCCCCTTGCCCCTACAATGAGCGAGGCAAGAAAGCCTCGAAGCTGCTCTGACTTGGCGTCAGGGAACAACGTTTTTGGGTGGGCTTGTTCGATCAGACACCCGTCGATCATAAACAACACCCGGTCTGCAACGTTGCGGGCAAATCCCTTTCTCAACGGCGACAAATGCTGCTCGACCCATGCCGCATGATGACTTTTCAGCTCATCTGACTGGTCCCTGGGCAGAACGAGAACGCCGTGGGTGTCGTCATCGAGTCGTTCTTTATGCAGCCATACGACATGTGTCTCCTTAAAGATCTCCGCAAGCGAACACAGCATCACATAGCGATCGCTGCCGGTTCGCGTGAGCGGAATGGTGTAATCGGCGCCCTGCACAGTGAGCACGGCGCGCTCATCATCCGTCGTCAGCTTCAAAGCCCAATCGTCGCCGAGCTGGCGTTGAACGATATCGACAACTTCCTGCTCGGAGCCGCGCCAATCAATCCAGCCGAACGCCGTGTCGAGATTCTCGCCTTTCAGAGAAATCAGCGTGCTGTTTTTCATACGCTATCCCGAGTTGCCTGAGAGCCCACATCTTCGTTGGTTTGCGGTTCATCTCGAATACTGAGCGATAATCCGTTTCCAGTCCAAATCCTCGTCACCATGGTGGACATATCGGTCGCGTATAACAGCGAGTTCAAGCGGTCCGATTGTGGTAACTATGTGCTCATCACCGCGCATTTTCGTTCTCGGATCGCGCGCCCGATTGAAGAACGTCTCGAAACGGTCAACGATCTCCCGCGCCGTTTGCCCCGGCGCCGATCCTGACGCCAGTGTCACGAGACCTTTCAGAGCGCTGAAATGCGGCTTGTTGAACCGATCCTTGGCGTGCGGATCGTTCAGAAGCTTCGCGGCCTGTTCGAGGTCGTTCCCAATCAGCGCCAGGTGTATGCCGTCGATACAGTGGTAGGAGGACTGTTCGTTACGGTCTCTGGGGTCGTCGTGTTTCTCGTAGTAGGCTTCGAATTCCCTGGACGCGAGGATGAGCGCGTCCCGGTCAAGCGCACCGCCCAGAAGCGATTGCGCATAGACCTTGGTGCGCCGGCAGACGGCGCTGTTGGCAGGGTATCGTAAATCGCATCCTGGCGAGGTGAGTTTGTTTTCTTCCAGAATGCGGTCGACAATTTCGATGCTTCTGTCGAGATAACGGCGCGCGAGATCCCAATTGTCGCTTCCTGCCAATATCCTGATGGCGGTATCGAACTCGAATTCGGCAGTTCCTTCGGGAAAGGAATTCGCCTCCCAGCTCGACCACGGATAATCTTCCTCGATGAGCTCGTTCAGCTCCACAAGCGACCTTTGATAAAGACGCGTCCAGTGTCTCTTGATCGCCGATTTCTTACGAAAAAACATGATGCCCTGCGCTGTCGTGATATCTTGCAAGACCAATATCAGACTGCGGCCCATTTAACCGTATCCAGAATTTTTTTGAAGGCGATTGCTGCGCGTCGCAACCGTTTCCGGCTCGTCAGCGGCGTCAGCATGGAGCCGGGCGCCAGGCGATCACCGTTGCCCACAGCACTACAGATTTGACTTCCGACAAGTCCGATCGCCAGAGGATGCATGCGCAGGGTCTACAAATGGCGCCAGCGCTACCGCAACTCTTGTCTTGCCGGTCTCAAGGACCGTTCCTCGCGTCCGCTTCCCAGCCCCTCACACGCGCCGGCCATTATCGAGGCACGTGTTGTTACACTGCGCCGTAACAGGCGCATCCATGACCGGGCCGCCTTTGAGTCTGGTTTATCACGTGCGGCGGTTGTCCGCATCCTTGTGCGCCACGGCCTGAACCGGTGGAGCGATCTGGAGCCGACCGAACCGGTATTGCGCGAGTGGACCTATGCGAAGGCCTACCCAAACTCAGATCACCGAAAGGCTGAACGGCCGTTTCGGCTGTACCGCTACAATTGGCATCGCCCCCATGCCGGCATCAAAAAACAAACACCCATCAACCGACTAGGATTTGATGTGCACAAACTCTTGAGGCTCCACGTCCAGTGCACACTCTTTGTATATGTTACTCTATAAATTATTGATTTATATATATTTTTACATCATCTCATGCGTTTACGAAGTTCGCTGTCCGATCTGAGAGTTGCAAAACAGTTATACGGTGTGGGCGATTTTTACAACAAGACCGGCGCACTCGATAAATCAGCTATGTGTTTCGTTCAAAACTTCCAGATTTGATTGAGACTTTCTCCAAAACTCTTCGGCTAAACTTGGCAGATCACCTTTTAGGCGCATCAAGGTAACGTTGAGCTCGAAACTTGGATACCTGTCTCCTAAACTGACCATGTTTCCGGTAGCCAGATCCGTTTTTACGATCGTCTTGGGCAGCCAACCGACACCGATGCCGTTTCTCACAAATTCAACAACCGCAAGACTAAGACCGGCTTCCGCCACCGTTACGAGGTTTTGCACATCCTGAACATTATCATGCAGAACTCTCCGCTGAATTTCTCCCAAAAACAGATTCGGCGGGTAGCTGATAATCGGGATTTCTTGATGACTTTCGCCTTCTGTTGCGGCTGAGAAGATATCCGGTCTTACAACTGGTAAGAACACCTCCTTCCCGATCGTCAGTTTTTCGCAATTGTCGGGAAACATGTCGGGATCATGATCATCCGATTGGTAAACCAAAGCAAACTGCACCTCCCTCTTAATGAGGCTCAATACGCATTCGCTCATGCGACCGGATTTGATTCGAATACCGGCTTTGTTGTCCGTCAAAGAGTTTGCCAGGAGTTTGGGAGCGACAGATGCAGTGAGGGCATGTTGGCAGATCAGTGAAATACGTTGTTCCGGCAAAACGTCGGGTTCAGACAATGATGCTCTAACTTTCTTAAGAGCGACGGCGGCATCACGAAGATCCGGAACACACTCAAGAGCGTGACGTTTCGGAACGATTGGTTTCTTCGACCGGTCGAACAATTCGCATCCCAGGGACTCTTCGATCGTACGAATACGGCGTGTGAACGCTGACGGCGTCAAAAAGCGCATCTCTGCCGCGGCATTGAAGGATCCGGTATCCCAGACAGCCAAAATGTCCTCAATCCACTCAAGTCGCATGACCGGCTCCCATAAATTGCGATTTAGGCAATTTAATGCGCATAATTCGAACTTGATATCAACAAAAACTCTGCGAAATTGAAAAAAAGGCAATTAAATAGCAAAGAATTCTTGGCGAACACTTGCTCCGAGTCTACCGGAACTTCATGACGCCACGAAGTTGAATTGCAGAAAATGCCAGTTAAGAACCCGATTCAACGGGCAAAACGTGATCTCCGCCCCTTTGCTGATGATCGCGCTAGGGTGGACAGCAAGGACGTGTTCAACAGGCGAAAAACTCTGGAGGAGTTAGTTATGTCATATCTCAAAACCGTTACCTCATTGGCGGCCGCCGTTTCGTTCGCGGCGCTGGTCGCTGTGGCTCCGGCTGCAGCGAAGAATTTCAAGATAGCTGTTGGTGACAGCGGTGGTAGCACACAAGAAGTTGGTGGCCTTGCTTTTAAGGATGCCCTTGAAAAACTGTCAAATGGCAAGCATACAGCGACACTGTTTCTCAATGGTCAGCTCGGTTCAGAACAGGACACGGTGAACGCCGCTGCCATTGGCACGCTCGACATGTCGATCCTCGCGATTAACAATGTTACCCCCTTCTCCCCGCGCGTCGGCATCCTGTCGCTGCCTTATGCAATGCTGAGTCTTGAAGATGCCGAAACGCTCACTCAAGGCCCAATTGGCGATGAGCTGATTGACGCAACCATCGAAGACGCCGGTGTTCGCATTATCGGCTGGACCTATGCAGGTTTCCGCAGGCTGACAAACTCACAAAAGCCAGTTCGGACCGTTGAAGATCTGCAAGGTTTAGTCATTCGTGTCCCGAAAAACGAGATCATGATCGATACCTATAAGTCCTGGGGCATCAGCCCGACACCTATGGCTTGGTCGGAGACATTTGCAGCATTGCAGACCAAGGTGGTCGACGGACAGGACACGCCGTATATCACCATCAATGCAATGAAATTCTATGAGATTCAGAAATATGCGACTAATTTGCGCTATCTGTTTCTCATTGAACCTCTGATTATCTCCGAACAGGTATTTCAAGATCTCTCCGCAGAAGATCAGGAAATCATCCTGGAAGCTGGCAAGGCGGCGAGCCAAGCATCAGCGCAATTCCTGCGCGATAAGGAAGCGGAAATCCAGACCCAATTGGTTGAGCTGCACGGCATGGAAATCGTCGACGCAGCTGATGACGAAAAAGAGTTTATTGAACTTGCAACAAAAGCTGTTTGGCCGAAATTCTATGAAAGTGTCGGCGGCGTAGACAAAGTCAACGCCATGCTCAAGGCAATCGGACGAGATCCTGTTTCTCAGTAAGTCGTTTCCTCGGCGCACCAGGAGGCACTTAATAGTGCCTCCTTTTTTATTCAGGAGGGTGGCATGAGAAACTACTTGGGAATTCTCGACAATATCGAGAGCTATATCTGCCGAACGCTGTTGACCATTTTTGTTTGTCTACTGTTTATGCAGATTGTTGCACGGACCTTGTTCAATTTTTCCTTTTCCTGGGTCGAAGAACTGTCCGTTTACATGTTTGTCTGGTTTGTCTTTTTTGGTGCAAGCTACGCTGCAAAAATGGGTGCGCATAACCGCGTCACATTTCAGTTCAAGTTCTTACCGCCGGGGGCGATCAAATATATTGAGGCAATTGCCGACCTATTCTGGATATTCTTCAATATTTACTTCGTGTACTTGGCTCTAGATTTCATCTTCAACAAGATGAATAGATTCCAGTCGTCGCAAACACTCGGGTTTCATCTGAGTTGGGTCTACATCGTTTTGCCGATCGCATTTAGCCTGATGACGTTTCGCGTGATCCAAGTGAACTACAAAAGGATCGCACTCAACCAGGATCTTCGCGACCCTGACGCCATCGACCTGGACGAACTGCGCAGTGAAACAGATGCGAACCAGCAAGCATCTGACACGACCGGAGAAAAATAATGGGCAGCGAAATTGTACTCATTCTATTTGGCGGATTTCTCTTCCTGCTGCTCATAGGAGCACCGATTACCGTGGCGCTGGGCGTTTCCACGTTGATTTCGTTCCTTTATTTGGGCGAAAACCCGATCAAGTTTGTTCAGATCGCCTATACCTCAGTGGGGTCGTTCCCTCTCATGGCCTTGCCAGCCTTCATCCTGGCCGGTGCCCTTATGGAAGCGTCCGGATTGTCGAGGCGTCTCATAAATGTCGCTGAAAGCTTTGCGGGGCCGTTCACCGGCGGAATGTCGGCCGCAACCGTTTTTGCCTGCCTGTTTTTTGGCGCAATTTCAGGTTCAGGCCCGGCAACAACTGCAGCTGTCGGCATGTTGATGATCCCTGCTATGATCGAACGGGGATACGGCCGATCATTCGCATCTGCTGTGACAGCCTCGTCCGGAGGGTTGGGGATCGTTATACCCCCCTCAATTCCACTCATCATATATGGAATTGCAGCTCTGGGCATGCCGCCGCCGCCGGAAGCGGTTGCCGAGCACGGCCAATTCCAGACGGTATCAATCCCCAAACTGTTCATCGCCGGGTTCATGCCAGCCTTTCTGATTGCTGGTAGTCTCCTGATCATGAACTATATTCTGTCGAAGAAACATAATTACAGGGGCTCTGCGGAGGGCTGGTCTGCACGCAACATTTTTTGTGAGATGTACCGCGGATTCTGGGCCTTGATGGCTCCGGTCGTTATACTAGGTGGAATCTACTCAGGCTTTTTTACGCCGACAGAAGCTGCCATTGTCGCAATCTTCTATACACTCGCTGTCGGGGCTTTCATCTACCGCGAGTTAACCTGGTCGAGCCTGTTCACGTCCCTTGAGACAACAACCTGGCTAACAGGGCGCGTCCTTCTAATCATGTTCACGGCGACAGTCTTTGGTCGTTTGCTGGTCGAGAATCAGATCCCCGCGATCATTGCTGACGGTATGTTGTCGATTACGAGCAACACCTATTTGATCTGGACCTTAGTAATCTTGTTTCTGCTCTTTGTCGGCATGTTCATGGAGACCCTTGCAACCATCCTGATACTTGTTCCGGTTATGTTGCCGGTTGCCTACAGTATGGGCATTGACCCGATCCATTTCGGAGTTGTGATGGTCTGTACCTTGGGTATCGGTTTCCAGACTCCACCGCTCGGGGAAAATCTGTTCATCGCCTCGGGGATATCCAATATCTCAATTGAACGCATATCCATCGCGGCATTGCCATTTGCCTTTATCAATACCGTTGCAATCTTCGTGATAGCGTTCTTTCCGGAAATCTCTCTCTGGCTCCCGCGGCTTTTAGGCTACTAACCGACAGGTGAAAGGATTGAAGCGTTGTTACCTGAGATCAAAGAAATTCTGTTTGCCACGGATCTGTCATCAAGTGCGGATAACGCTCTGCGCCATGCTTTAAGCATGGCGCAAGCCTATGATGCGAAAATACATGTTTTGCACGTTGTTGAGCCTTTGTCCGCGGACGCGCTTGTTACGCTGAATATGTTCATGCAAGACAGTGCGGCCCGGGAAAAGGCGATCAATGCCCGCCATGACGAAATTAAGGAAATGCTGAAACAAAATCAGCAAAAGTTCACGCGGAGCCTCCCAGAAGAGGAAAAAAAGGCCTACAGCCTGGTTAGCTCCGTTGAAGTGGTGGATGGTCATCCTGCCGAGATGATTCTGAAGCGAGCAAAGGAACTGGACTGCGGCTTGATCGTCATGGCAACCCACACCCACCTGACAAGTCACACATTCCTTGGAACGGTCGCAAAGCGTGTGTTACGGCGTTCTGCGGTGCCTACATTGATCGTACCTCAACCCGGTGGCTGAGCAACATGTGCTGGGCAGACATTGCGACCGACATTCATAACCACTCCGACTCTCTTCAGATAAACGCCACAGTTAGTTCTCTGGCCCTCTTGTCGTCCACGCAAGGGACGCTCATTGACCCGTGACGCCGGGCGCCAGAGAGCATACACCAGAACTCGGATTTACCGCGCACTGTCCAGGGTCGCGAGAATGAGGCCAAACACGGAAGCAATCGCAACCCCACCGATGGCTTGCACATCGTCAAACCCAAGCCGGATTCCTAACGAGCCGACTCCCGGTCACTGAACTGACTTAGCTGTGAAATTCAAGCCATATTCGAGACTTGGGACTGCCGCGAGAAAGCCGGGCGCCAGGCCAATCAGCGGCGCAAACAACATCGACGGAGCACCATAGTGTTCCGACAAGAATGTAGCGGTCGCCGCAATGAGAGCGCGACTGCAAGCCCGCGCCAATATGCAATCTTCAGGTTTGCACGCACCCAGCAAAAAGCTGACCGGCTTTCTGCCAAGTGTTACGATCGTCCAAGATCAAACTCCGCATCAGGGAAGTACTTGCGAAGGCGATCATCGGCTGTACGCGCGTGCCCTTCCATCCCTTCGTGTCGCGAAATGCGCGCGGTCGCCTCTGCCACCGGACGCATGCCTTCTTCGCTAGCGCGTTGCCATGTAACGGTCTTTATGAACTTGTGAACCGACAAGCCGCCTGTATAGCGGGCCGCCCCGCTCGTCGGCAGGACATGGTTAGGGCCTGCGGATTTGTCACCAAATGCGACAGTCGTTTGCTCGCCCAGAAAGAGAGAACCATAATTGGTAAGGTTCTCAAGCCACCAATCAAGGTCCCGCGCTTGCACCTGCAAATGCTCCGGTGCATATTGATCGGATACACGGACCATTTCGTCACGGTCACCGCACAAGATCACTTCTGCGTGGTCCCGCCAGGCAGCTTCAGCATTGATACGATTCAATTCCGGCAGGTCGGCAATCAATTCAGGCACGAGATCAATCACCGTGTTTGCAAGTTGCTTGTCGTCTGTGATCAACCAAACCGGTGAGTTATAGCCATGTTCCGCCTGGCCGACGAGATCGGCTGCAATCAATTTCGGGTCCCCGCTCTTGTCGGCGATGATCAGACTGTCGGTTGGGCCTGCGAACATATCGATGCCGACTTCTCCAAACAGGATCCGTTTGGCTTCGGCGACAAACTGGTTCCCGGGACCGACCAGAATGGCCGCCTTGGGACACCCAAACAGCCCCCGTGCCATTGCTGCAATTCCCTGGACACCCCCAAGATTTAGGATCGTGTCTGCGCCGCAAAGCTGCAGGGTGTAAAGGGTCGCCGGCGGGATCCCGATGCCCGGGCGCGGCGGGGATACTGCGGTGATATGTTTCACGCCCGCAACACGCGCCGTTGTCACGGTCATCAAGGCGCTTGCCAAATGACTATAGCGTCCGCCCGGCACGTAACACCCGGCCGCCTCAATAGGGATGAGCTTCTGTCCGGCCGTGAACCCGGGTAACAGTTCAACGCTGCAG
The DNA here is from genome assembly GCA_965275915.1 of Stappiaceae bacterium. Classification (GTDB taxonomy): domain Bacteria; phylum Pseudomonadota; class Alphaproteobacteria; order Rhizobiales; family Stappiaceae; genus JBDWFY01. The sequence continues at coordinate 1,844,030 of CBDHYI010000007.1, read as the reverse complement.
TCCCGCATCGTTGCCAGTTGAGCTTCTGCAAAGGTTCGGATATTGCGATACGCAAATGCGATGTCTTCTTTTAGCTGATCGGGAACCTGTTCCTTTGCCTGAGCGATTTGCTCGTCGGTTACAACGATATCTCCGGTCCATTTGTCGAACTTTTTCGCAAGTTGACGAACCGTGTCTTCACCTCCGTCCCGGATTTTATCGAGCAAGTCTTTGACAGTTGCCGCAACATCACCTGATCCGCTTTCCGGATTTTGAGACGCGCGCTTCAAATACGTGTAGGTCACGAGCCATCACCCTTGTGTTGAACCCTATTGGGCGTGCTGGTTTTAGAGAAATTGAACCTGTCAGCGCGCGTTGATCGGAAGGCGCTTGCTATGCGGCAACTCGCCTGCGTGCCCCGGACAATTGCACGATCACATCGACCAAGACGTCCAGAGTGTCGACAGTCGGCACCTGCGTTTGAAGGTCGTTCGCAAGCAACGAAAACTCAGAGCACCCGATCAGAAGAGCCTTTACACCACTTGACTGCAGGACATTCGTCGTGCGCTGCAAGACCGACAACGCCTGAGAGCCCGCCCCGTTGGCTTTGATGTCCCGTATCGCATTCAACATTTGGTCCGAATTACCAGGATAGACAGCATTCAATCCTTGTTTGGACAAAATCGAACTGAACAAATTGATTTTTTCCGTGACCGGCGATGCCAAGATACCAATGTCCGATCTGGGTGCGACCAGTGCTGAAACATGCTTTGCCGCCAACTCGGGCATGTGCAGGAACGGGATTTCAACAGCGTCCTGAATGGCGGGTGCAAATGTGTGAGCGGTATTGCACGGCATTGCCAATACGGAAGCCCCTGCCCTTTCAAGGCACTTTGCCATGGATACCAATTCCGGAGCCGGGTCAGTGCCCTTCCCTTCAATGAGCCAGGAAATGCGCGAAGGCACTTGTGGGTTCATGTGAATGAGAAGGGGAATGTGATCGGCATCGCCCTGTGCATCAATGGCTTTAATGAGCCGGCTCTGTAAGAGAATTGTCGCCTCAGGGCCCATGCCGCCCAGAATCCCGACTTTCTGCAAACTCATTGCGGCCTCCTGGGTACGAATTCGTTCAAGACATCGAATAAGACGACACCTAAGTCCCGGCAGTCTTCTTTCGAAAAGCTGAGAGGCACACGCATATCGAAGAGTGTTCTTAGGACTTCATCGGTCTTCGGCAGAACCTGCCGTTTGAAGTACTTCCAATGGCTATGCTGTGAAGTAAAGCCCTTCGGGTTAGAATTGCCGAACCACTTCACATCAACACCGCGACGAGCCAATTTCGTTACCAGATTGCTGCAGTCTTCGTAAGACAAAGACGGTATCCGGAACTGCAATGAACTGCCTACACGCATTGCACCAGGAAGGGGATGCGGTTGCAAAATGGCTGGCGCCAGTGGACTCAAGGCTTGGGAGATAATCTCATGCCTTACGTTCCAGGCTTCGATCAAGTGCGACAACTCCTTGATCTGCGGGCGAAGAATGGCGGCGCGCAGATTATCCATTCTGGCCGACATATTCGCATCCTCATAGCGCACTTGATCGAAATGCACAGCGCTTGGCGCCGCGCCGTGGCGATCAAAGTTCATATACGACCCCGACATTATGACCGCTCTAGCGGCGATGTGGGGATCATCCGTGGTCAGAAAACCGCCCTCACCTGAATTAATGTGCTTGTAGGTCTGGCTAGAAAAGCAGCCAACAGCGCCAAAGTTACCGCTTTTTTCACCTCTCCAGGTTGCGCCCATAGTATGTGCACAGTCCTCGACCACCTTGAGGTCATATTTGCGGGCGAGCGCCATTACGGCATCCATATCCGGTAGGTGGCCGCGCATAAGGGAGAGCAGCAAGGTTTTGGCGCCGGAGTTCGCTGCTTTTGCTTCCAGATCCTTCAGGTCGATGACGAGTTCTTCTGTGGTTTCAACCAATACCGGCAGTCCGCCGACAGCCCGGATCGCTCCAGGTACCGGCGCGAGGGTGAAGGCATTGGTCAGCACCGACGAGTTCGCCCCGACACCTACGGCCCGTAATGCAAGCTGGATTGCTTGCCCCCCTGAAGCCACAGCGACGCAGTAACGGCTCCCTTGCCAAGCTGCAAATTCGGCTTCCAACAAAGAGGTTTCGCCCAAACCATCGCTCTCTGGCTGATACCGGTGAAGCCCTGCGCTAAGCAAAACCCGTTGAGCGGCCTTCAACGACTCTTCCGGAAGTCGCGCCTGCTGAGTAAATGACTTGGTGAAATACATCGCCATCCCTACGCAGCCTCAACCCAACGTTTTTGGAAGTCGAATGCTGAATCGTACCCGAAAAGGGCAACCGAGCCGCCGGTATGAAGAAAGACGATGCGCTCGCTCTTCTTGAAGTGTCCCTTGCGGACGAGATCAATGAGACCCGCGGCGCCCTTTGCCGAGTAGACCGGGTCCAGGAGAATGGACTCCAGCTCCGCAAACATTGCAATCGCCTCGAGGCCGGATGCGGTCGGTATGCCGTAGCCTTTCCCCACATAGTCCGTGTTCGCAACGACATCTTCTCGTTTAACGACGCCGGCGCAGTTCAGCTTCTCAGCGGTCGCGCAGGCAAGATTAAAAACGTTTTCCTCCTGTTTCAGCTTGGGCGCACGCACGCCGATACCGAGCAAAGGGATTTGCGCGTTGGTCGCTTTCAATCCGACAATCAGTCCGGCTTGTGTTCCTGCACTACCGGTGGCGTGAACAATGTGATCGACGCGAAGGCCTCGATCATTAAACTGACCCAGCATTTCATACGCACAGTTGACATATCCAAGAGCGCCAGTGGAATTGGAGCCGCCGCCTGGAATGGTGTAGACGTTTTTCCCTTGAGCGCGGAAACGATCGGCAACTGCTTCCATCTCTGCATTCATATCCAAACCACCGGCCCTTTTTTCGGTTGTCGCACCATGAAGGTGATCCAAGAGAACGTTGCCGTTGTGGTTGTAGTTAGCGTCGTTCGAACCTATCCGATCTTCCAAAAGAATATGGCAGTCCATGCCAAGCTTTGCGGCAAAAGCTGCGGTCTGGCGCGCGTGGTTTGACTGTGTCGCCCCCTGGGTCATGACAACGTCCGCACCCTGCAGCTCAGCCTCCGCCATAAGAAACTCAAGCTTGCGGGTCTTGTTGCCACCTGTCGAAAGACCCGTGCAATCATCGCGCTTAATCCAGATTTCCGGCCCGCCCAGCTCTGCGGACAGACGGTCAAGTCTTTCAAAGGGTGTCGGCAGGTGGGCGATGAAGCGGCGAGGATAGCGAGCGAGATGCATAAGAATACTCCAAATTGCGTTAATTCAATTTTCTATAGGAAATTTCCACCGTCAAATTCGAAAAGAAGGCATTAAGTTGCATAAACTGCAAATTTGGGAGCTTTAACAACATTGACGATGTGATTGGCGACGGTCGGTCCCGACGGATAGACCGGGGCTGATCCTCGCCCTTTGAAGTGGTTCGCCGTTATGTTTATGAAAACGGAGGATCTTGAATGTCTACGAAATGCCGCAAGCCGGAAGAAAGTGTTTCGAAGTTGCGGCAGGTTGACGTCCTTGTTGGACAAGGATTGTCGCGTATCGATGCCATCCGGCAAGTTCATATCACCGCGCAAACCTATTATCGTTGGCGTAAACAGTATGGTGGGACGGGAACAGACCAACTGAAGGAATTGAAACGTCTTCAGAAAGAAAATGAGCGGTTACGAAAAGCTGTTTCTGATCTCACCCTTGACAAGCTGATCTTGTCGGAGGCTGTGAAGGGAAACTTCTGAGCCCCGCCCGTCGCCGGGCCTGCATCAACCTCTTCTCTGTTGGCCAGGACCGGCTGGAAAACCAGTTTCCAAAGTCACGTTCGCGACGAGTTCGCCGCAAGCCTGCAGAAAAAAGCGTGTGAAAACCGGATTTCGGACATTCCCGCCCGGTGGCGTCTTGAAAACATCTCCCGACAGCGCCCCTATGAACTGTCGCAGAGCCAGAAACGGCGACCGGTGCTCGCCGTGTGTGAATTGAGTCTGTTGCGGTGAGTGCCAGTCTACAGGTCGCTCAGCCGGCATCCGACCCGTGTTTCGGGGACGCCTGATCATTCGCCGGTGAATTAACCGGTCCCATGTTTCCGTCATAGGCGCGCGCCGATAGCAGATGCGCGCGCATCATCGCCCCGGCCAGTTCCGAGTCACCGATTTTCAGCGCCGAAATGATCTCGCGGTGGCTGAATACGGATTGCATCAGGCGATCGCGATCAAAAGCGGCGAACTTGCGCAGACTGAGCGGTGTCTGGACAACTTGCTGCAATATGCCTTGAATGCGCGTGCTTCCGGCGGCGGAGATAATCAGGCTGTGAAACCGCGTGTTGCTGTCGGCGATGCGACCATAGTCGGGGCCGCCGGAAAGATCGATTGCAGCCTCCATCTCATTCTGAACCGAACTGAGCTCATCCAGCTGCTGCAGTGTTATCTTACGGGCCGCCAGTTCGGCGGCATAGCCTTCGAGCAGGACCCGAATGGCGGTTATCTCCTCGGCATCCTCGCGCGACCAGGATGCAACGCGGGCTCCCATATTGGCTTCGAAATCGACGAGACCTTCCGCACTGAGCTGGCGCAAGGCCTCGCGCACCGGGGTCCGCGAGACATCGGCAGTCGCTGCGATTGCAGTCTCGCGCAACCGCATGCCTGGCAGAAATTCGCCTTGAAGAATGGATTGACGAACAAATTTGTATGCTTTTTCGGTGGATGTGGTCATCCCGAATAGCCTTCATATGCCTCGGCCTCAATCGGACATCAACATTGCCGATTGCCGATCAATTGAGCGGCAGGCTCCGGTTTCGGAGCCTGCCGCCGACAAAACATTATGCGAGGCCGCTCGCGCAAGCCAGCGACAGCGTTTCCGTCTCTACTCCACGACATTCAAATTGCGCAGTTGTGCGATCTTCTCCGAGCCGTAGCCGAGTACCGAAGCCAAAACTTCGTCCGTCTGTGCACCGATCAGAGGAGGTGACGTATACCGCGTTTCGCCGAAGCCGGAAAGCTTGATTGGATTTGCCGGCATGCGGACCGTTTGCCCGCCCGGCAGTTCGACTTCGGCAATCATGCCGCGTGATTGCACCTGCCGGTCCTGGAGCGCATCGCCCAACCGGTTGACCGGCGCGCAGGGGATCCGGGCGGCGTTGAACAGTTCGAGCCATTCGTTGCAGCTTTTTGTCCGCAGGGTGAACGCGATGCGTCCATTGATGAAATCGCGTGCCTCGAAACGGCCCGGTTGTTTGTCGAATTGCGGATCGCGAAGCGCATCGTCGCCGAGTATTTCGACGAGGGAGTTCCAGAAATTGTCTGTGATGACTGCGATAATCAGGTGTTGCGTCTTTGTCCGATAGACATTGTAAGGGACATGAACAAAATGGGCGTTTCCTTCCGGCCGGGGATTCTTGCCCGACAGGAAATGCATGGTTGCCATATAGTTCAAAAGCGAAATCTGCGCGTCCAGCATGGATATGTCGACATGCTGTCCCCGTCCGGACTTTTCCCTGGCCGCTACCGCGGCAAGCACGCCGAGCGCACCAAACAGACCGCCGCCGAGGTCGCCGATTGGAATTCCGGAGCGCACCGGACCGCTTTCCGGTGTGCCGGTGATCGACATGGCGCCACCCATGCCCTGGGCAACGAGATCGAATGCGGGCCTCGATCTGCCCGGACCGGTTCCGCCGAAACCGGAAACCGAACAGGTGATGATACGAGGGTTGTGCTCCGACAGCGTCGGGTAATCGATGCCCAGCCGTTCGGTCACCCCCGGAGAAAAATTGTCAAACACGATGTCGACCTGCCTGACCAGATCATAAAACACCGATCGGCCGGAATCTTTTTTCAGGTCCAGCGCTACGCTTTTTTTGTTCCGGTTGAGCGTCATGAAATAGGCGCCCATGCCGTCGACGGAGTTGTCGGGATCATCCGCGAGCAATCGCCGCGTCCCTTCGCCCCGACCGATCGGCTCGACCTTGATTGTCTGAACCCCTAGATCCGCCAGCAGCATTGTCCCGTAGGGTCCGGACAGCATGTGGGTAAGATCCAGCATCGAGAGATGTTCAAGTGATTGCATGATGCCTCCATCGGGACACGGACGTCGGGAAAGCGGCAATTCGCTTCTTAACAGCGGACATTCAAAAGATATCAGCGCGCGCCGGCTGCGCGCACTTCACCAGTTACGGACGGATGCGAAATTTCCGGCGGGAAAGGCGGCGTACGATGCAGCTGTCCGGGAACGGGCTGACGGACGACCCCTGTCAGCCAGCGGGCGGTGGCGGCAAGACGGTCCCGGTCGATATCCGTCTTCATGCCCATGCCTTCCAGCAGGTAGACAAGGTCTTCGGTTGCAACATTGCCGGCAGCACCGGGTGCGAACGGGCAGCCGCCGATACCGCCGCAGGATGCGTCGAGCCGCGTAATACCGCTTTCCACAGCCGCAACGGCATTGGCGTATCCCGTGTTTCGGGTGTTGTGGAAATGGGCCCTTAAAGGCACATCGGGAACCGCGCGCATGAACAAGTCTGCCAGCCTTTTGACGGCCGTAGGCACCCCGACGCCGATGGTGTCGGCAAACACCAGTTCGTCGACGCCGATGTCCGCCACCCGGACGGCGATATCCGTCACGTGTTTTTCGTCGACATGGCCCTCGAAGGGACAGCCGAAGGCCGCACCGACGGTTACGGTGCGTTTGATGCCGAGAGTCCCGGCTTCGGAGGAAATGGATTCCCAGTCTTCCAGGATGCGGACAGTGTCCTTCCCCTGGTTGCAGCGACTGAATGTGTCGGTTGCGACAACGACGAAATTGATTTCAGAGACAGCGGCGGCAGCGGCGCGGGCGAAACCGGCCTTGTTGAGCACGAGCGCCGAGAACGTTACATCCCCGTCCTTCGGCAATCCGGACAAGAACGCTTCCGCATCCGCCATCTGCGGCACACGCTTCGGATTGGTGAAACTGGTCACTTCCAGGCGCTTCAGACCTGCGTCAATCAGTTGATCGAGCAGCGCACGCTTTTTCGCAAGGTCAACGGTTGCTATTTCATTCTGCAACCCGTCTCGCAACGTAACGTCGATGATTTCAACATCGGGTTTCATGCTCGGTCCCCAGTGCTTCTCTGCCGGTATGTCTCACCAGGCCAGTCATAGACCAAACGCGTGAGTGAAACAAGTATATTGTATACAAAGTTGGTCATAAATGTATATTTTTGACTTTATTTTGCTTTTATTGTATGCAAAATGGCTGATGCGAACGTGTTCCAATAGCTCAGGGAGGGTCGGATGCGCGCCCGCATCCGATTGTCTCCCGGTCGAGCCGGGTGGAAACGGGAGGAAACAATGTCGCGATTTTTCAAGATAACGGTCGTATTGGTCGCGGTAATCGGTTTGCCGGTGATTGCATCCGCAGCGGAAGTCACTGCCCGCATTACCCTTCAGACCCCGCTGAAGAACCATTTGGGACAGAATCTGCTTCTGTTCGAGCAACTGGTCGAGGAGTCTTCGAACGGCACCATCGATGTTCAGATTTATGACAGTGCCCAGCTTTACAAGGACAAGGAAGTGCCGGAGGCCGTGGGTTCGGGACAGATCGAGATGGGCGTTGCGTCCCTGACACGTTTTGTCGGCGAAATTCCGGCGGTTGACATTTTCTACATGCCGTTTCTGCTCAACAGCGAGGAAAAAGTGCGTCAGGCCACAGCACCGGGGAGCCCTGTCCGGCAGATGATCGACGAGGCGATTCTCGATACCGGATCCCGGGTTTTGTGGTGGCAGGCCTATGGCGGCGTCGTACTGCTTTCAAACGGAGCACCGGTGGCAATGCCGCAGGACATGACCGGCAAGAAGGTCCGCGTCTTCGGAAAAACCCTTGGTTCCTGGGTGGAAACCATCGGCGGCGCACCAACGCTGATTTCGGGATCGGAACAGTTTCTGGCTTACCAGCGCGGCACGGTCGACATAGGAATGACCGGAATATCCGGCGTCAAGTCCCGAAAGCTATGGGACGTAATGGACACGGTGACGGTGACCTACAACGCAGACATAGAATTTGTCGTGTTGGTGAACGAAGAGTTCTGGCAGGGCCTGACTGACCAGCAGCGGAACTGGATTTCGGAGGCAGCACGCCAGGCTGAAATCGATGTCAGAGACCGGGTCGGGCAGATTGAAGCCGAAGCATTTGAGAGTGCCAAGGCAAACGGAATGACGGTGTACATGCCGACGCAAAGCGAGATCGACGCTTGGAAGGCGGCGTCGCAGCCGGTCATCCAACGTTGGTTGGAAGATGCGGGGGCCCTGGGCGTCAAAGTCCACGAGGCTGCAAGCCAACTCTGACAACGGCGTCGTCCGGCAGCCGGGAATGCGTCTACAGCGCCTCGGCTGCCGAACCTTCTTCGGCAGGCAACCTAGCCGAGAAAGCTGTTTTGCCGGTAACATCCTCATTTTGAGACACAGGCGGTTTGGCAAGTTCCAGCCATGAAATACCTCGACTTCCTATCACTCGTCATAGCGCGCATCGCGGCAGGGGCGTTCTTTATCATCGGCGTGATGCTCATCTATGAGGTAACGGCACGCTACTTTTTCAACGCGCCGACGATCTGGGCCGAGGAACTGGCGCGCCTGTTCATGGTCTGGGCAGTGTTCGCCGGTTCATCGTCGCTCATCGCGAGTAACAACCATATCCGCGTCAGCGTTCTGGTTGACCTGCTCGGCACCCGGGCAAGGAAACTGCAGGAACTCGGCGTGTTGCTGTTTGTCGCAGCGTTTTGCGGCATCGTAGCCTGGTACGGAACACCCATTGCTTTCGACAGTTTCGAGCGCGGCCGGACGACGGGCTCAATGCTCGACATACCGTCGTGGTGGATGCAAGCGAGCATACCGATCGGATTCTGTCTGTCGCTTTTGCAATGCTGTGCGCGCGCGGTCCGTGTGGCGACGACGTTCGACGACACGAGCCCGGTCAACAGGTAGGCGCGCCATGGAACTTCTGATCGTCCTGATTGCTCTTTTTGCCCTGCTTCTGTCCGGCATTCCCGTCGCTTTCGCTCTCGGCGGCCTTGGCGTCGGGTTGCTGCTTTTCGGTGGATTTTCTCCATTGATCGCACCCGCCGGCCTGTTGTCCGCCATGGACAGTTTCGTGCTAGTGGCGGTACCGCTTTTTCTACTGATGTCGAATATCATGCTGCGGGGCGGCGTCGGAAAAGACCTCTTCGAAGCAGTGCAGGCCTGGGTCGGCCACATGCCGGGCGGCCTGGCTGTCGCCACAGTGATCTCCTGCGGCATTTTCGCGGCCATATCAGGGTCGTCCGTGGCAACGGCGGCAACGATCGGCACCGTCGCGATTCCCGAGATGACACAGCGGGGATATCCGCGTCCGTTCGTCTTCGGACTGCTGGCGGCCGGTGGAACGCTCGGCATTCTCATTCCACCTTCCCTGATCATGATTATCTACGGTGTGATCACCGAGGAGTCGGTTCTGGCGCTGTTCATCGCCGGGATCGGGCCGGGCTTTCTGCTGATCCTGCTGTTCATCGCCTATTCCGTGGTCTTCGCGCTTGTGTCTTCCTCCTACCAGCCGCAACCCGCGGCGGGCTGGAGCGAGCGGCTGCGAAGCGGCCGCAAGGCGCTGCCGACGATCATGCTGTCCGTTCTGGTTATCGCCGGCATCTACCAGGGCTGGTACACGCCGACGGAGGCCGCTGCCGTCGGTCTTCTCGGCGCTCTTGTCATCACCACCCTTGTGACCAAGACACTCACGTGGCGTCTTCTCTACGAAGCAATCCATGACTCCATGAAAACGACGGTTGCGATCCTGATGATCGTCGCCGGCGCAAAAGTTTTCGGGAAGGCCATCGCCCTTTACAGGATTCCCCAGGACATTTCGCAGCTCGTCTTCGACAACATCACCAGTCCAATTGTCTTTATTGCGCTGGTCGCGCTTGTGCTCCTGATCATGGGGCTTTTCATGGAAGCTCTTTCCATGATGCTGATCATGGTGCCGGTGCTGATCACGGCGGTGATTGCACTCGGCATCGACCCGATCTGGTTCGGTATCTTCTTCGTCATCATGGTTGAGTGCGCACTGATCACGCCGCCGGTCGGACTCAACCTCTATGTCATCCAGGCGGTGGGGAAGGCAAACATGCAGGACGTCAGCCGGGGCGTTTTACCGTTTCTCCTGCTGATGCTGCTCTCAGTTGCCGCCATCGTCGCATTCAAGGACATCGTTCTCTGGCTGCCGCGCCACATTTAGACCGGCTCCGTTCAACCAGGACAACCTGTCGAGGTTCCACAATCAGAGCGTATCTTGTTTATGTTGGATCAGCTTGACGAAAGGTCAAAAATGCGCCCGAGGACCGGATGATACAACCGGGTTCGAAAAACCTGTCTAACGAATTTCCGCGACTGCTGTGCGGCTTTGGACGCCGGTATCATCCGATGTCGACAGAATTCACAGTCCCCGGATACAAAGCCGGGTTCTCACCAGAGACAATGGCGCCTATAAGTTGCGGAAGGGGCGGGCGAGAATTTCGTCCGTAAATTGCGACACATCACGAATACCAAGCGCTGCTTTATGAATTCAAGACAACCAAACCTGCTGGCAATCGGATGGGCGTTGCTGGGCGCTTTTCTGTTCACCATCGTCTTCGCCTCGGCAAAGTTCATTGGACCGGAAATAGACCCTATTCAGGTCGTTTTCTTCAATTATCTGGGCGCGGCCATCATCATCTCCTTGATCGCTGCACGAACTCACCGGACATTTTCCGATTTAAAAAGTCCTCAGTCGCGCATTCACGTGGCTCGGGCATTCACCAGCGTTCTTGGGGACGCCTGTATCATTTCGGCGCCACTCTTCATTGCTTATGAAGACGCCACCGCTCTAAGCCTGACAGACGGCGTTATTGCGATGATCCTTGCCATTGCCCTTTTGAAAGAGCGTGCCGGCGCATTCCACTGGCTGGCGGCGATGACGTGTCTGGCAGGCGCAATTGTCATTGCGCGGGCAGACGCGTCCGGCGCAGTGGCCGGCAGTCTGGATGGCATAGGATCGCCGCTTTTCGGCATCGGTCTTGCGCTTTTCGGTGCCCTCTTTTCGGGATCGGAGATGCTGTTCATCAAGGTTCTGTCCGCCACGGAAAAACCGGTCAAGATCATGCTCTATGTCAACATTCTAGGCACCCTGATCCTGGCCATACCGGCCTTTCTGGTTTGGCGGCCACTGTCCGGTGAAGACCTCATGTGGTTGGCTTTGCTCGGACCGCTGGCACTGATGGAAGAATATTGCTGGATCAAAGCGCTTCAGAACGCAAACACTGTCCTTGTGGTTCCTTTCGGATATGCAAGCATTCCGTTTGCGGCAGTTCTGGGAGTATTCACTTTTCATCAGAACCTTGGGTTCCAGCAACTTGTCGGTGCTTTTTTGGTGCTGGTCGGCGGTATTCTTCTTTCGAAACTGTCCGAACAAGAAACGGTCTAAGCTTTTGTCATCGGCAGAAAGAATATTAGTGAAATACTTCACGAATAATCGGCATTTCAATCGATTTCACGAACACCTAAACATTGTGTGACAGCCGTCACTCAAAATTCAAAAAAATAGAACCAAATTACTCCCCATCGAAGGCGAATACATAAAAAATTCGCTTCTTCATAAGGGAGAATACTAAAATGAATAATATTATCTCGTCCGCTCTTGCGGCTGCGGTTATTTTTACTGGCGCTGTTTCAGTATCCGCTCCGGCTACCGCCGCAAATCAGTCTTTCGAAAATGCCAGCGTCATTAAAATCGGCGGCCGACACAAGAATCGCAAGTTTCGCCATTTCAAACGGCACAAGCGCCATTGGGGTCACGGTCATTGGGGGTATGGCGGTCGTCATTGTTACTTTGAGAAATTCCGCAAATGGAGCAACTATCACGGACACCATATCTGGGTAAAACGCAAAGTCTGCGATTACGGATATCACTGGGATTACTGATCGCATGCCGTAACAGAGCGTCAAACGGAAACGGCCTCCCATTCAGGGAGGTTGTTTCGTTTCACGCGGCGCGTTTTGTTTTGATTTCAGATTGAGCCGCCCAGTTCATCTTCAATATGCGCTTCGATCAGCGCATCTATCGAACGATCCGCTTCAAATCCCAATGACAACGCCCGCCTGGCATCAAAATTCTGCGGCCAGCCTTCGACTATCGTCCTGATCAGTTCATTCGGTTCTTCGCGGATCAAAGCCACCCGCCCGGGTCCGGCAACCCTCTCAAGGGCATCGATCATCTCACCGACCGTCACCGAAATACCCGGCATTGTCAGCGCGCGCCGTGCGCCCAGTTGTTCGGTGTCCATTGTCGCGGCGTGCCAGAGAAATCCCACGGCTGACCTTGGACTTGCCATGAAGTGACGCTGATCGCGCGAAACCGGCAAAACCGCCTCTTCGCCGGCAAGCGGCTCACGCAGGATATTGGAGAAAAACCCGGATGCGGCCAGATTGGGCTTGCCGGGCCGGACCACGATTGTCGGGAAGCGGAGGGCGATACCGTCAAAAAAACCTTTTCGACTATAGTCCATCAGGAGGAGTTCACAGCATGTCTTCTGTACGCCATAGGACGTCAGAGGGGCGGTGAGAAAATCATCTCCTATGACATCCGGAAAGGGTGCACCGAAGACGGCGACTGACGAGGTGAATACGACACGCGGACTGTAGGCGCGTTCGCGAATGGCTTCGAAGAGATATCGCGTTCCATCAAGATTTGTCCGGTACCCCTTTTCGAAATCCTGTTCGGCCTCGCCGGAAACGACCGCCGCCAAATGAAAAATGATCTCCGGCTTGTGCGAGACCAGGCTCTCAATCTGAGCCTGATCGGCCATATCTCCGGCGCGGGAGGTGATCGCCCAGTTTGCCGCAGGGCGTTCGGGCTCGACGATATCAAACAGTGTCATGGCTGTGATCGTCCGATCACCGACTTTGCCCTCCGCGCACAGACGATCAACCAGTTTGCGACCAACCATTCCGGCCGCCCCAATGACGAGTATGTGCATTCTTCCTCCACCATCAATGATTTTTGCACAAAACGAACTGTCTCAATAGCCGGCGGTAAGGGCGCCGGACCGTCTGGGATCGGAAGCCCCCGCCAGGGTCCCATCGATCAGCATGATCGATTGGGTTGATCCCATTGCGTTTCTCACCTCGACCCTGTGCCCCATGCCGGTCAGCAAATGGACCGTATCGCCGGACAGCCCATCTTCTATGCGAATTTCGTCAGGAAGCCACTGGTGATGAACACGCACGGCATTGGTCGCCTCGGCGATGTTCATCCCGTGATCGATAACGTTCATGATAACCTGCAGTGTCGTTGAGATAATGCGGCTGCCGCCCGGCGAACCGGTAACAATGTAAGGCGACCCATCCCTGAAGACGATGGTCGGGCTCATCGACGAAAGCGGTCTTTTCCTCGGCTCAACAGCATTGGCCTCCCCGCCAATCAGTCCATAAGCGTTTGGCACGCCCGGCTTGGCGGAAAAATCATCCAGTTCGTTGTTCAACAAAATGCCGGTTCCCCCGGCCACAATGCCAACACCATAGGAAAAGTTCAGCGTGTAGGTATTGGAGACCGCGTTGCCGTCCTTGTCCACCACAGAGAAATGCGTTGTCTCATTGCTTTCGTGAGGCGCGGGATCGCCGGGACCGATTTCAGAGGCAGGGAGGGCGCGGTAGGATGAAATGCCGTCAAAAAGCTCTTTGGCGTAGGTTTTCGACGTGAGGCCTTTGACTGGAATTTCGCTGAAATCCGGATCCCCGAGATGTTCCGACCGGTCGGCATAGGCCAGTTTCATCGCTTCGGACATATAGTGGATCGTCTCAGCGGAATTGTGCTGCATAAATCCGATTGGTGCGTTTTCCAGAATATTCAGAATCTGAATGATGTGGGTCCCACCGGAACTGGGCGGCGGCATCGACGCAATCTCATAGCCGCGATAAATGCCGGTTGCCGGTTCGCGTTCTTTCACCTCGTAGCCGGCAAGATCCTCAACGGTCATGCCACCGCCCGCGTCTGTGACAGCGGTGGAAATCGCCTGTGCGATCGGGCCTTTATAGAACGCGTCAGGTCCATTCTCCGCTATCATTTTCAAAGACTGTGCCAGATCGGTCTGCTTCAGGATTTCGCCCGTCTGATAAAGGGACCCATCAGACTTGTAAAAGATACGAGCGGCTTCAGGATCGTTCGACAGGCGTTTTTGAACCCGGACCAGGGAGCCGGCCAGATCGTCGCTGACGGCAATGCCCTCATCGGCAAGTCTGATCGCCGGTTCAATCAGTTGCGCAAGTGAGAGATTGCCGCTGCCATACGCCGCATGAGCCTTCGCAAGGCCGGCGACAGTACCCGGCACACCAATCGCCAGACCGGAATAGCGGGACCTATTGGAGTCCGCGTCACCCTTATCGTCAAGAAACATGTCTTTAAACGCCGCGGCGGGCGCCATTTCGCGATAGTCGATGGCAACGGTTTTGGTCTCATCCGCCTTATGAACGATCATAAAACCGCCTCCGCCGAGGTTCCCGGCCCGCGGCAGCGTAACGGCCAGGGCAAACCCGACCGCAACTGCAGCATCGACCGCATTGCCGCCGGCTTCCAGTATCGCAACGCCGACCCTTGTCGCCCGCGCCTCCTGGCTGGCAACCATTCCGCTTTTGGCCAAAACGGGATGAAACCGATCGGTGCCGGAAATTATCGGCGCGGATTGGCTTAAGGCGGATATCGGCACCGCTGCAAGAGCGGCGGCACACAAAAAAGAAGCGATACGAGAAAAAAACATGATTGATCCTCCGCAATGCAGGTCCGATAAGGTCTTTTTACTCTGGCGTGTCCCCTTAATTCAGTGGGACGTTTTGAGGTCCCGAAGAGAAGGAGTATGGCATGCGCAACAGTGCAATGGGACTGGTATTGGGCGCCTTATTCACTCTGGTTCCGGTCACACTTGCTCTGGCCAAGGGTGACGAAAAAAAGGGTGAAATATTGGCCAAGCAATGGTGTGCGACCTGCCATGTTGTTGCGTCGGAGCAGCAATCCGCCAATCCCGACGCACCGAGCTTTGCCAGCATTGCGGCTGATCCGCTGAAAAGCAATGACTATCTGACCGGATTCCTGATCGATCCGCATCCACCAATGCCGGATATGAACCTGTCCCGACAGGAAATTGCCGACATTGTCGCTTATATCAAAGCGTTGAATTAACAAAAAAAGCCGCTTTGACAGCGGCTTTTCTCAAGGCGGACAGTGAGGTGTATCAGCTTCTGTTTCTACGCTTGGCGAGCGTTCTGAGGCGCAGTGCATTCAGCTTTATGAAACCGGCCGCATCTTTCTGGTCGTACGCACCCCGGTCATCCTCAAACGTCACCAGCTCTTCCGAATAAAGCGAATGCGGAGACCGGCGGCCGGTTACACCGACATTGCCTTTATACAGCTGAAGACGAACGTCACCTGTCACATTTTGCTGACTGTGATCAATCGCCGCCTGCAGCATCTCCCGCTCCGGTGAGAACCAGAAACCGTTGTAGATAAGTTCCGCATAGCGCGGCATCAGTTCATCTTTCAGATGCGCCGCACCGCGGTCGAGCGTGATCGACTCCATGGCTCGATGGGCGGCGAGCAGGATGGTGCCGCCGGGAGTCTCGTAGATCCCACGCGACTTCATGCCGACAAACCGGTTTTCGACCAGATCAAGACGGCCAATACCGTTGTCTCGGCCCAGATCGTTCAGTTTCGCAAACAACGTCGCCGGAGACAGTTTTTCACCGTTCAGCGACACCGCATCGCCTTTTTCAAAACCAATCGTGATATCCGTCGGCCGGTCCGGAGCTTCCATCGGCGACACCGTGCGCTGATAGACGTAATCCGGTGCTTCTTCCCAGGGATCCTCCAGCACTTTTCCTTCCGACGAGGAATGCAGCATGTTGGCGTCAACCGAAAACGGCGCTTCGCCCTGCTTATCCTTGGGCACCGGAATCTGATGATTCTGGGCAAACTCGACCAGGTCCGTCCGCGACTTGAAGGCCCAGTCGCGCCAGGGTGCGATCACCTTGATGTCCGGATTGAGCGCATAAGCGGACAGTTCGAAGCGAACCTGGTCGTTGCCCTTGCCGGTGGCGCCGTGGGCAATGGCATCCGCACCTGTTTCGGCCGCGATCTCGATCAGCCGCTTGGAGATCAGCGGGCGAGCGATGGAGGTGCCAAGCAGATAGACGCCTTCATAGACAGTGTTGGCCCGAAACATCGGAAAGACGAAATCGGCGATGAATTCCTCGCGCAGATCATCGATATAGATTTCCTTGATGCCAAGCATCTCGGCTTTGCGGCGGGCAGGTTCCAGTTCCTCACCCTGTCCAAGATCGGCGGTAAAGGTCACAACCTCACACCCGAACTCGGTCTGCAGCCATTTCAGGATAATCGACGTATCAAGGCCGCCCGAATAGGCCAAAACAACCTTCTTTATCTCACCATGCGCCATGGGCTCGCGTCCGTTTTTCTTTTTTGAATGTCTTTGAATTGGCGCGCAATTTAGTCAGTTTGACCGCAAGCGCAAGGGGACTGTGCGAAGAGATGTTCGCGCGTCCGCTGCAGGAGAGCCGTCTTGTGGCCCCCGCCGGGTTGTCCGGGCTATTGTCCCGGTTCCCACCCCTTGGGAGCCATGACAAATCCCGCAAATTCAAATCCCGGAGAAACCGTGCAGCCGACAAGCGTCCAGTCTCCAAGGCTGCGCGCGCTCTGCCAACCCCCGCGCGGAATAACAACCTGAGGACGCTGCCCCTGTGAGAGCGCCGGACCCAGGATATGTTCGCGGACCGGCCCCGCATCCGCCGCGGATGACAAAGCCAATGGCGCCCCGGCATACCAGTGCCAGATTTCAATCGCATCCACTTTATGCCAGGCTGAGACCTCTCCTTCTCTCAGCAGATAGTAGATCGCAGTAGAGTAGGCCCGTCCCCCTGCAGGTTCGTTGTCGCGAAACGTTTCCACATAAAAACCGCCCTCAGGATGCGGTTTCAGATCGAGCGTTGCGATCACATCATCCGCGCTCATATCATCAGTCAGTGGCGCCATCTTAAAAACTATCCTTGCGTTGACGAATTTCGGCAAAAACGGCCTCGGACGCTGCACCGGCCATATTGAGCGCCTTCTGTATTCCCGGATCCTGCGGCCGCAGGAAAGGATTGGTCTCCAACTCAATGGCCATCGTCGTGGGCAAAGTCGGACGATTGTCAGCGCGCAGGTCTGTTATCTCCTGCAAACGTTTTTTCAGCGCCGGGTTGTCCGGATCGACAGTCACGGCAAAGCGGGCATTGGCGAGGGTATATTCATGACCGCAATATATTTCAGTGTCCTTCGGCAATTCCCCGATCAGCCGTTCGAGCGACCGCCACATCATTGCCGGATTGCCCTCGAAAACCCGGCCGCAGCCAAGCGCGAACAGGGTGTCGCCGGTAAAGGCCACATTCGCCTCCGGAAGGTAATAGGAAATCTGATCCAGCGTATGACCCGGCGTTGCGATCGGCACAATATCAATTGCCCCGATCTGAAAAGCCTTGCCGTCTTCGACTTTTGCGTCGACGCCCCCGATTTGGTCCGCACTGAGCGCTGGCGCATGAACGCGGGCGCCGGTCCGTTCCTTCACTTCCGCAATGCCCTGGACATGATCCCAATGATGATGGGTGACGAGAATATCGCTCAACGTCCAGCCCTTCTCCGACAAAGCGGCGAGAACGGGTGCGGCCTCCGGTACATCAACAGCAATGGTCGTGCCGTCATCCTGATTGTGGACAAGAACGCCAAAGTTATCCTGGAGGCAAGTGAATTGGTGAATCTGAAACTGTGGCATAACCAACCTTCCTCTGCTGTTGCGGACAGGTATCATCCTGCACCCGTTCCTGTAAATTTAAAGACTTGCAACCGGAAAAAATTCGCCTTTACTCAAAATTGATCTCTTGCCGTAAAATTGGCAGCACACATGCGATCCGGGCCGGGGTTCGGTGGCAAAAAGGGCCCGCGGGACGGGATCCGGCCGGAACAAACATGTTGACGCGCCGTTTGTGCGCCGGAAAAGTGCTTCTTGAACGCACACCGCTCTGGATGAGTTTTATAGATGTATCTGGATGTTCTGCATCTGAAGTCATTTTACGAACAACCGCTGGGGGGAATTGTCAAACAGACTGTCGGCGACCGTGTGCGTTCGCTTTGGCCAACCCTGGTTGATCGGCGCGTCCTGGGTATCGGATATGCAACACCCTATCTCTGGCGCTTCCTGGGTGAAGCTGAACGGGTCATCGCCTGCATGCCGGCCGCACAGGGGGTCGTCAGTTGGCCCCCCGGGGGGCGCAACCTCTCCTATCTGTCGGAAGAAGATTCCCTTCCTCTGGCAGAGTCCTCAGTGGACAATGTTCTGATCGTCCATGGTCTGGACATGACCAGTGACCCGCAGTCGCTGCTGAGAGAAGTCTATCGCATTCTCGCTCCGGCCGGCCGGCTGATCACGATCACCGCCAACCGGCGCGGTCTCTGGTCTCGCATGGAAACCTCGCCTTTCGGCTACGGCCACCCATACTCGCGAAGCCAGATGAACGCACTTCTGACAAGCTGCGATTTTCAGCCCGCCAATTCAGCGACCGCGCTGCATGTCCCGCCGACAAACCGACCGCTGATTTTGCGGTCAAGCCGTGCATTAGAGCGGCTCGGCAGCCGCTTTTGGCCGCGATTCGGCGGTCTGGTGATTGTCGAGGCGCAAAAACAAATACCGCCGCGCGGACTGGCGGTTTCGGCCAAACGGCGTCGCCCGGCCGGTGTCTTCAAACCGGCATTCGCCCCCGGAGGCGGAGTCGGATTTAACGGCGCAACAAAAAGACAGCCTGTTCGCCCGCAAGATTGAGAATCCACCAGGGCATTGCGATCGGCACCCGCTGCCCGTTGGCCCGGAACGCCACCGCTTTCTCGACCCTTGCGTCCAGCTTGCGGCAGAGCTCCATAAAGTCCCGGATGGTGCAGAAGTGGATATTGGGCGTGTCATACCAGCTGTAGGGCAGATAATCGGTGACAGGCATGCGGCCGCCAAAAAAAATCTGAAGTCTGTTTCGCCAAAATCCGAAATTGGGCAACGAGACAATCACATTGCTGCCGATGCGCAACATCTGTTTCAGGACATCGCGCGGCGCCCGCATCGCCTGCAACGCCTGCGACAGAATCACGAAATCAAATGCGTCGTCCGGATAGTCTGCAAGGTCCCGATCAGCATCGCCCTGCACGACCGAAAGTCCACGGGCAACACATCCGTTGACGCCTTCCTGGGAGAGTTCCATCCCCCGGCCGTCGACATTCTTGGTCATCTGCAGCAATTCAAGCAGCATGCCGTCGCCGCAGCCGATATCCAGTACCCGGCTGTCCGGAGCCACCAGGTCGGCGACCACGCGAAAGTCGACACGCGTTTCAATAATCTGCTCTGCCATTTTTTAAAGCGCCTCTTCGTCCGGAGGCGGCTCAATGCCGCGTGCGTTGGCAGCGCCGATCAGAAACCCGCGGATGGTTTTGAACATTTCCGGCATGTCAAGCAAAAACGAATCATGGCCCTTGTCGCTGTCGATTTCCACAAAAGAAACGTTCGCGGCAGCAGCATTCAGCGCATGCACAACGGCTTTGCTTTCCTGTGTCGGAAACAGCCAGTCGGATGTGAAAGACATCAGGCAGAACCGGGTTGGCGTCCCGATAAACGCCTTAACCAGCGATCCGTCATAATCGGCCGCCAGATCGAAATAATCCATCGCGCGTGTCACATAAAGGTACGAATTGGCATCGAACCGGTCGACAAAGGTCATGCCCTGATGCCTGAGATAGCTTTCGATCTGAAAGTCCGCTTCAAATCCGAACGTTATGGCGTCGCGATCCTGCAAATTGCGGCCGAATTTATTATGGAGGGACGTCTCGGACATATAGGTGATATGCGCCGCCATTCTGGCCACGGACAACCCCTTGGTCGGTCGCGTTCCCTCGCCGGCATATTTCCCGCCCTGCCAGTCCGGATCGGCCATGACAGCCTGCCGCCCCACCTCGTGAAAAGCAATATTCTGGGATGTGTGGCGCGCACCGGCGGCAATGGGAAGCGCTGAAAACACCCGTTCCGGATAGGCCGCGGCCCACTGAAGCACCTGCATGCCGCCCATCGAACCGCCCGCAACACAGAACAGGCTGTCGATCTCAAGTTCGTCAAGCAGCATCGCCTGAGCCCGCACCATATCCCTGATCGTAACGATCGGCAGATCAAGGCCGTAAGGCCGCCGTGTCTCGGGGTTCGTTGACGCCGGTCCCGTTGTCCCCAGACACCCGCCCAGAACATTTGTACAGATGACGAAAAATCGATCGGTGTCGATCGGCCTTCCCGGCCCGACCATCAGTGACCACCAGCCGGGCTTGCCCGTCACCGGATTGGTCGACGCAACATATTGGTCGCCGGTCAGGGCATGGCAGATCATGACCGCGTTGGTACGATCTTCGTTGAGTGTGCCATAGGTCTGATAGGCAATCTGCCATGGCGCAAGGGCTACACCCGCATCAAGATGAAGCGGTTTCTCTTCAGCAAACTTGTGCACCAGACTGGACGGAAAATCAGACTCCCGGTCCCTTGCGTCATTGGCAGCGTTGCGTTCGCCGATATGTCCATCGTGCCGTTTCGCCATCGCGGTTCGTCACCGGCTTTCACAGAGTCAGAGGAATGAATTGGTCCGCTTTGAAAAAGGGACGGGTAGCTAAAATTCGGCAAACGGGTCTGTCAATGTTTTCTTTTGATTTCCTGCGCGGGCTTTCCTATGAATGGGCGCCTGTTCAGCCGGTTTGCTCCTCCAGCGAAGATAATCAAATCTTGCTGATGGCGGAGTGAACGGACATCAAGGATTGCTTCAGATGACCAATGCGCCGCAAAATGAAGGCCGTCCGTTGCCCCGTGCCGGTGTCCTGGAAATCGCTGCCTATGTGCCCGGCCGTCAGAAAGCGACCGGCGGCGGCAGACTTCACAAACTGTCATCCAATGAGACACCGCTGGGCGCAAGTCCGAAGGCCAGGGCGGCCTACGCGGCAGTTGCGGACAAACTGGAACTTTATCCGGATGGTGCCTCGACCGATCTGCGGCAGGCCATCGCCGATGTTCACGGCCTCAATCCGGATAATCTGATCTGCGGCGCGGGATCGGATGAACTTCTCAGCCTGATTGCTTATGCCTATCTCGGAGACGGGCATGAAGCTGTATATTCCAGGCACGGATTTCTGGTTTACGAAATCGCCATTCGGGCTGCCGGCGCAACGCCTGTCATTGCGCCCGAAACCAACCTGACGTCCGACGTCGACGCGCTGCTTGATGCCGTCACGCCCAGAACGCGGGTTGTTTTTCTGGCCAATCCCAATAATCCGACCGGCACCTATCTGCCCTTCGACGAAGTCAAGCGGCTGCATCAGGGATTACCCGGCCATGTTCTGCTGGTTCTGGATGCAGCCTATGCCGAATATGTCAGGCGCAACGACTATGAAAGCGGGATGGAACTGGTGTCAGCGTCGGACAATGTCGTTATGACGCGCACATTTTCAAAGATTCACGGCCTTGCCGGCCTGCGCCTTGGATGGGCTTATGCGCCGGCCCACATTATCGATGTGCTCAACCGCATTCGCGGTCCGTTCAATGTCTCAGGTCCGGCAATCGCCGCCGGAGTTGCGGCAATTAAGGACCGGGAATTTGTTGAAAACGCCGTGAGGCACAACAGTCAGTGGCTGGCCTGGCTGACCGAACAACTGACCGCGCTGGGATTGGACGTCACGCCAAGTGTCGGCAATTTCGTTCTCATTCACTTCCCGGACGAACCCGGCAAGACGGCTGCGGATGCGGACGCCTATCTGTCGGAGCGCGGATGCGTCTTACGGGCTGTCGGAAGTTACGGCCTGCCCGGCGCCCTTCGCATGAGCATCGGCACCGAAGAAGCCAATCGCGCCGTTGTCGAGCACCTTACGACCTTTTTAAAGACTTGAAAGCCAAACTGTTCCCATGCCCGACCCCCTGTTTGATCGTATCGCCCTGATTGGTATCGGCCTGATCGGTTCATCCATTGCGCAGATCGTCCGCCGCCGGAACATTGCAGGCGACATCCATATCTCAACCCGGTCGCAGACGACCCTTGACCGGGCCGAAGAACTCAATCTGGGGGACCGTTATTTTCTTGATGCCGGCGAAGCAGTGCAAGGGGCGGATCTTGTCGTTCTTTGTGTGCCTGTGGGTGCCTGCGAAGCGGTAAGCCAGTGGATCGCACCGTCGCTGAGACCCGGAGCGATCGTCACCGACGTGGGATCGGTAAAGCAATCGGTCATCGAACAGATGCAACCGCACATCCCGGAGGGCGTGCACTTCATTCCCGGTCATCCGATTGCCGGGACCGAGCACTCCGGACCTGACGCGGGATTTGCTGAGCTGTTTATCGACCGCTGGTGTATTTTTACGCCTCTGCCGAACACCGACCCGGACGCAATCGAAAGGCTGACACGGTTTTGGCAGGCCTGCGGGTCGAAAATCGATACCATGGACCCGGTCCATCACGACCTGGTTCTTGCCATCACATCGCACCTGCCGCAGCTGATTTCTTACAATATTGTCGGAACGGCCGACGATCTGGAGACTGTTACCGAATCCGAAGTCATCAAATATTCAGCCGCCGGATTCCGTGACTTCACGCGCCTTGCCGCATCCGATCCGACCATGTGGCGCGATGTCTGCCTTCACAACAAAGAAGCGATTCTGGAAATGCTGGCCCGGTTTTCCGAAGACCTGTCCGCACTCCAGCGAGCCGTCCGCTGGGGCGACGGTGACACGCTGTTCGATCTGTTTACCCGCACGCGCAGCATCCGCCGGTCAATCATTGAGGCCGGTCAGGAATCCGACGTACCAAACTTCGGCCGCGACGTTCAGAGCAGTTGATCAGGACCGGCGATTTGCAATATAGCGGGCGGTCAGGCGCAACAGATCGGCTTTCTCGCCGTAGGCGGACAGCGCGCTTTCGGAGTCTTCAACCAGCGTCTTGAGGGTTTTGCGCGTCCAATCCACGCCGTGCAACGAAACCAGAGTCGCCTTGCCATGCGCGCTGTCCTTTCCGGTTGCCTTGCCGACAATGGCCGCATCACCCTCAATATCCAGAAGATCATCGGCCAATTGAAATGCAAGGCCAACAATTTCACCGAATTTGCGCAAGTTGGCCACGTCCTTCGAGGAAGCGCCGCTATAAACCGCGCCCCCTTCGCAACCGAAACGAATAAGCGCTCCGGTTTTCATCGACTGCATCAGACGGATGGCGTCATCACTTTGCTGACGCCCTTCCGCTGCAAGATCCAGCATCTGCCCACCGGCCATCCCGCCGATCCCGGCGGCTTTGGCGAGGCCCGACGTAAGCTTCAGGCGAATATCGGGATCCGGATGCGTCTCAATATCCGCCATGATGTCAAAAGCATAAGTCAGAAGCGCATCCCCGGCGAGGATGGCTGTCGCCTCGTCAAACGCCTTATGCACGGTCGGACGGCCGCGCCTGAGATCGTCATCATCCATCGCCGGAAGATCGTCGTGAATAAGACTGTAACAATGCACGCATTCAAGCGCCGAGGCCGCTCTTAAAGCCTTTGCCGCGTCGCCACCAAACAGCGCCACGGTCTGAACAAACAAAAAAGGCCTGAGCCGCTTGCCCCCGCTGAGAGCGCTATAACGCATCGCGTCAAGCAAGCGCGCGGGACGGGCGATCTCATCCGGCAGGCGCTCTTCGGCCAACAACCCGTCAAGGCACTTTTCGACGGCATCTGCCGTTCCGGCCAGGCTTTGCAAAAAGAAGTCAGACAATAAAACGATCCAATGTTAGGTTGAGCCCCCTGTGCGAGCGCCCAACCAAGATCAGCACACACGTTGCAGACAGCAATTTTTTCGCCTGCGTTATCTTCAATACCGGCCATCCGTCAAGCGAACTCTTTGGATTCTGACATATCCTATCTGAATCCCGGGAGCCCCGCGACGGTCATGAACAAGATACGCTCCATGAGCATCGGAAGAGCTGATCGCGGCGTTTAATCGTTTCCCTTCAGACCAAATATATTCTAAGCAACGACCCTTCGGACCTCAGTTTTGAAAACCCTTTTGGAGTCTTATGGCACGGAGCAGGAAAAAGAGCTTGCTCAGACGCGTTTTCCCGTTGCGGAGACTTCTCCTGATCGGCCTGATCATTGTCGGTCTTCCGCTTGCTCTGACGCTGGCTTACACAGCCATCAATCCGGTTTCAACGCTGATGATGTACCGCTTTGTCACGGGTCAGCCGGTCACGAGAGAATGGCGCCCTCTTTCGGACACATCCCAAAATCTGCAACGGGCGGTCATCATGTCCGAGGACGGGCGTTTCTGCAAACATAACGGTGTCGACTGGGGGGCACTGGAGGAACAGATAGCATTGCTTGACGATGGAGAGCGTCCGCGCGGCGCCAGCACCATTACCATGCAGCTTTCCAAAAACCTGTTTCTCTGGCATGGGCGGTCCTATATCCGCAAAGCATTTGAACTGCCACTGGCTCTGTTGCTGGATACCGTTCTTGGAAAACAGCGCACGTTTGAAATCTATCTCAATGTTGCGGAATGGGGCGACGGCCTGTTCGGCGCGGACGCCGCGGCGCAGCATTATTTCGGCAAATCGGCAGAATCCCTGACCGAGCGCCAGGCGGCCCTGCTCGCCGCCGCTTTGCCGAACCCTTTCCTTAGAAACGCTGCAAGACCCTCCCGGAGCATGACCCGTCATGCGGAGATCATACAGCGCAGAATGCGAAGCAGCGATGCTCACCTGCAATGCCTCATCAACGGAAACTGACTTCAGGGTATGGTGACCGGGGAGAAAAATCGAAAACCGGGCTGGCGTTCTTTCAATAATACCGGTATAAGACCGGCCATTCAGAAAAACGCGTGCAGTCTGGACCCGGCCCGCCGGAGCCGGCCTGTTTGGGTTATTCCAGACGATAGAGAGAAAAACAAATGGCCGTTCCAAAGAAAAAGGTCTCCCGCATGAAGCGCGGCAACCGCCGCTCCGCGGATGCTTTGAAGCAGCCTTCCTATGTCGAAGACAAGGATTCAGGTGAACTGCGCCGTCCGCATCATGTCGATTTGAAATCGGGAATGTATCGCGGCCGCCAGGTTCTGGAACCAAAGGACTCCGTCTAGGGTTCGATCGCACCCGGCCGGCATTTGCGGCAGGGTGTGTTCTCCATTCCCTTGCCTTGGTTCCGGATCAGAGCTTTCAGGATACGAGTAATGAAAAAGGCCGGCCCCGCCGGCCTTTTTCATGCCATGATTGCATTTGTAAAAGTCGCTTGAGCGCGCCAGTTCCTGCAATCGATTTTCGGATTGAGACATGTCATTCATCACAGCTATTCCTTTGACGTTGCTTCCCTTTGCAGTCTTCAATCTGATGATTTTCGGATTTACACCCTTTTCCGGCGAAGATCCCTTTGCCACAGAGGTTCTGCAGCTGACCATGGTATCGGGCGTGACCTGGAACATGACCATCGGAGATGTGTTCATTGCCGGAGGTCTGGTTTGCCTGTTTGTTGAAATTCTAAAGGCCACACGTCCCGGATCCGGCACCGTGATCGATCATGGCCTGTCGCTGCTGGTGTTTATTGCCTATCTGGTGGAGTTTATCGCTGTTAAAGGCGCCGCTCACTCCGTATTTTTTCTTCTGGGTCTGATTGCGCTGATCGATGTGGTTGCCGGGTTTACGATTTCCATTCACGGCGCAAGACGGGATGTTGCTTTCGGACCCGGTGACCGATTTTGATACAGCCCGCCGCCGATTTGCCTCGTTTTGACGGCCTTCCCAAGAGCGGATGGTGCCGTTCCCGATGACATCACGGTCTTGATATTGACCGTCATACGAATTTGATGAAAATTTTAATTAAATAAAATCAAAAATTTAGCCGATTTTTGCTCCTTCTCTCCGGCCAAGCGGTCAAAACGTTAACAAATCCTTACTTTCCGGCCCGAACTTTGCTACCCATGTTGGTATCGGCCAGCATATTTGCGTTTGGCCGCGTGAGGAAACATGATAACGCCAATTGGTCCCAGACGCCCAACGCACAGCGTCCAACGACGGGTTGAACCCAAGTCGGCTGCATCCGACACCGGGTCGGCAACAGGCCGTCAACCGGAGCGTCCTGCAGTCAAGGCCCTGGTTCCCCTGTCAAGAGGCGAAAGCAACCGAGCGGAGACATTTCGCTCCGGTGCACACACGCATGCGCCGTTTGTTGCACATCTTATTGCGACATATCACGATTTGCCCCAGACACGCATGCGCCGCCGGGCGGAGCCCGATCACATGCTCGATCGCTATAAAGAAACTGACAGGATCAACGGCCATCTGCCGCGCGGAATGATTATCCGGCGTTCAATCTGAATGACATCATCTTTCCCGAGCCATCCCAATCGGGTTCAGCGTCCAAGCGCGCATCCGTCCTTGCGAAAATCCGAAGCGCCGACAAGGATCCGATTGTCCCGATCAAACATAATGGCCTGCGCTCCTCCAAACGGACTTGCCGCAACGTGCACAGGATGGCCGCGATCCCGCAACCCTTTCACGGTTGCATCCGGCACACACTGCTCGATCTCAAGATCGTGCGTGCTTTCGTCGAAGAAAAGACGCGGCGAATCAAGGGCAGCCTGCAAATCCATATTGAAATCAACAAGATTGCTTATAACGTGAGCGTGCCCGCAGGGCTGATAACCCCCGCCCATTACACCAAAACACAGCCAGGGCTTCTCGTTGCGCAGTGCCATTGCCGGAATGATGGTGTGCATCGGACGCTTGCCCGGTGCTATGCAATTGGGATGCCCTTCTTCAAGTGTGAAGCAGGCGCCTCTGTTTTGCAGCATAATCCCGGTTTCCGGCGTGCAGAGTCCGGAGCCGAAGCCCTTGTAAAGGGAGTTGATAAAGGAAACCGCGCGTCCCTCGCGGTCGACCACGGAGAGATTCACCGTGTCCGAGTTGGGCGACACAATTGCATGATCAATTGCGGGCATGCGGGACTCAGGATCAATCTGCCCGGCGAGAGATCCGATAAACTCCGGCGCAAGCAGGTCTTTTGGCGCAACCGTCATGGCCTCCGTGTCGGCCAGCAGGCGGTCCCTCGCAGAATAGGCCAGGCGGGCAGCCTCAAGCGACAGGTGGGCACGCTCCGGACCGTCAGGGTCCAGGTCGCCGATTGCAAACCGTTCGAGAATTGCCAGAATGATCAGGGCGATGATGCCCTGGCCGTTTGGTGGCAGTTCCACAACGGTCGTATCGCGATAGCTGCCCGCGATCGGCGTGACCGGCGTTGCCTCCACCGCCACGAGGTCCTCTTCACTGAGAAATCCGCCATGGGCGCGCACGGTGTTTGCAATATCCACCGCAATGTGTCCGGTATAGAAGACATCGGCTCCTTGATCGGCAATCTTTTGCAAGGTCGCAGCCAATTCAGGAAATTGCAGTCTTTGCCCGACCGTGGGCACTTTATCTTCCGGTAGATAAAGACGCCGCGATGTTTCATCACGGGCGAGTTTCCTTGCAAGACCGGACCAGTCCGCAGCCACCCGGGGTGCAACCGCAAAACCCTCTGCCGCATAGCGAATTGACGGTGCAAGGACAGCGGCCAGCGACAAACGGCCATGGGATTGAAGAATAGACTCCCAGGCCCGAACAGCACCGGGCGCGGTCACGGCATGAATAGAATCAGACGGCACATGATCCAGCCCCTCGGCGACCAGCGTGCTTCTGCTGATGTCAGCCGGCGCCCTGCCTGACCCGTTCAGTCCGTAAAGCGTTCCGTCGGGCTCTGCGAGCAGTACGAAACAATCACCGCCAATTCCGGTCATATGCGGTTCGACAACGCACTGCACCGCACAAGCCGCAACCGCCGCGTCAACGGCGTTGCCGCCATCAGAGAGGATATCAAGCGCAACCTGAGTTGCGAGCGGGTGGGATGTGGCGGCCATCTCGTTATTGGCGAAAATTGCCGACCGCCCGGGTAGGTGAAAATTTCTTGCCACAGATTGTTCCCCCTGCCTGACTCTTTCCAAACAGGAAAAAGTGTTTTTATTCTTTTCTGTTAGGTCAAAATCCGTGGATTTGTTACCCGGATGCGCACCCATACTCAATGGCACGAAACCCACACATCGTTGGAAAAGCGCAATAAGGCAACGACCGTTGAGCGACGCTCACATGATAATTGACTCAGCTTTTACAAAAGGCAAGGCGCTCAACGGTGTTGCCGGCGGCACCGGGCTTCCGGTAGCGGCATTCTCGCCAAAGACGAGGAGGGGCGGGTATTGGAGGCGGTTGGTATCACCGGCGGCAAATCGGACAATGATGACGCCTGCGCCGTTGCCGGAATTCTGGTGGCTGGGTTCGAATGGGACTGTCGCTAGGAATCCGATCCTGCAATTTTATTGATTTTCTGCTGCATTTCCTCAAGCTGCTTCTTCAAGTCGTTGAGGTCAGTCTTGTCAGACGTCTCTTTCTTGGGCTGCGGATCGTCGTCTTCTGAGGAAGAGGAAAACGGTGTGAACATTTTCATCGCCCGTTCAAACATCTCCGTGTTGCGCCGAACCTGATCTTCCATGGCTTCAAGCGCACCCGCGCCAAGTGCCTGTGACATCTGCTCGCGGATCTTGTCCTGCTCTTTGGTCAGTGAGGCAATCGAGTATTCAAGATAACTCGGTACCAGCCCCTGCATGCTGTCGCCATAAAACCGGATAAGCTGCCGGAGGAAGGCGATCGGGAGAAGGTTCTGGCCCTTGTTCTCCTGTTCGAAAATGATCTGGGTCAGCACCGAGCGGGTAATGTCTTCCTTGGTCTTGGCATCAAAGACGACGAAATCCTCTTCCTCCTTGACCATGACAGCCAGGTCTTCAAGAGTCACATATGTGCTGGTTCCGGTGTTATACAGACGCCGATTAGCATATTTTTTTATGACTGTGGGCTCGTCGGTCTTAGCCATCTTGCCTCTCGAATGTTCCTTGACGGTGACGTTGCGAAATAGTCCGGCACCTTCAAGCCGCTTGCGACATTAAACATTTGGACCGTCTGCACCGTTACCAGACGTTACGGCAAAGATAATCCAAGTTATCGCAAGAACACCATAACTTTATTTTGCAGGTGCAAAATCGGTTAATTCAACGGAAATTGGCCGACAGTCTACCCATTAGGCGAATTAGCGACAAAATGCACCTTGTTCCCGGTTGACTTAGGGCATAACAGCGTCCTTATTCAAATTGTGGGTTGAGTTCGCAAGGTACCGGAAAATAACCGCCTGTGGGCTCCGAACCCGGATGCTCAATGCGGAGGTCTAGTATGAGCGGTTCCAACGATATTGTTATTGTCAGCGCCACCCGCACGCCGGTTGGTTCATTCAGCGGCGCATTTGCCAAAACCCCGGCGCAAGACCTAGGCGCAGTCGCCATCAGGGAAGCCTTGAAGCGCGCCTCCGTCGACGCGGCGGATGTCGATGAGGTTGTCTTCGGACAGGTTCTCACAGCCGGGTCCGGGCAAAATCCCGCACGCCAGGCCGCCATGTCAGCGGGCATCCCGGAAAGTTCCACAGCCTGGACACTCAATCAGGTCTGTGGCTCCGGGCTTCGCACGGTGGCGATCGGAATGCAGCAGATCGCGAACGGAGACGCCGATATCATCGTGGCCGGCGGACAGGAAAACATGACCCTGTCGCCGCACTGCCAGCATCTGCGCGCCGGCGTGAAGATGGGCGACTATTCGATGATCGACACGATGATCAAAGATGGTCTCTGGGATGCCTTCAACGGCTATCATATGGGTCAGACTGCCGAAAATGTTGCCCAGAAATGGCAGATCAACCGTGAACAGCAGGACGAGTTCGCCGTCGCCTCCCAGAACAAGGCCGAAGCCGCTCAGAAGGCCGGCCGTTTCAAAGATGAAATCACGCCGGTGACCGTCAAGGAACGCAAAGGCGAAAAGATCATCGAAGACGATGAATATATTCGCCATGGCGCGACTGTAGAAAGCGTTGCCAAACTGCGTCCGGCCTTCACCAGAGACGGGTCGGTTACCGCAGCCAATGCATCCGGCATTAACGATGGCGCGGCCGCCGTTGTCGTTATGACGGCGGCGGAAGCGGAGCGGCGCGGGTTGACCCCGCTGGCACGGATCGCGAGTTGGGCGACCGTCGGCGTCGATCCGGCCGTCATGGGGTCCGGCCCGATTCCGGCATCCCGCAAGGCGCTTGAGAAGGCAGGCTGGAAAGTCGACGATCTTGATCTGGTTGAAGCCAATGAAGCGTTTGCCGCTCAGGCCTGTGCCGTCAATAAAGACATGGGCTGGAATCCCGACATTGTGAATGTCAATGGCGGTGCTATTGCGATCGGCCATCCGATCGGCGCTTCAGGTTGCCGTGTTCTTGTGACGCTGCTTCACGAAATGCAAAAACGCGAGGCCAAGAAAGGTCTCGCAACATTGTGCATCGGCGGCGGCATGGGCGTTGCCATGTGTCTGGAAGGCGTCTGACATTTCATCAAAGTCGAAAGGACGGGACGGGAATTTCATCCCGTCCCAGCAACAATCATCAAAGAATGCTGCCGGACCCTCACGTGTGTTTAAACCGGCGGCCTGAAATAGTTTCGGGGAGAATATTATGAGTAAGGTAGCGGTTGTTACGGGCGGAACCCGGGGAATCGGCGAGGCAATCTCCAAAGGTCTGAAGGACGCCGGCTATACCGTTGCGGCCACCTATGCCGGTAACACCGAAAAGGCGGAAGCGTTCAAGGCGGAAACCGGCATCCATGTCTACAAGTGGGACGTCTCCGACCCGGACTCCTGTGCCTCCGGCATTGCTCAGGTCGAAGCGGATCTCGGCCCGGTCGAAGTGCTGGTCAACAATGCCGGTATCACCCGGGACGGCATGTTCCACAAAATGAGCTTCGAAAACTGGCGGGCCGTGCTGTCGACGAATCTCGATTCCATGTTCACCATGACCCGTCCCGTCATCGAGGGGATGCGCGGTCGCGGATCCGGCCGGATTATCAATATTTCGTCCATCAACGGACAAAAAGGGCAAATGGGCCAGGCCAACTACTCCGCCGCCAAAGCCGGCGTCATTGGCTTCACGAAAGCGCTGGCTCAGGAAAACGCATTTAAGGGCATCACCGTAAACTGCGTCTGCCCCGGCTATATCGGAACGGACATGGTTGCTGCGATGCCGGAGAAGGTCCTTGAGAGCATTGTTGCCGGTATTCCCGCCGGTCGTCTTGGCACGCCCGAAGAGATTGCCGCCACTGTCACGTATCTCGCCTCCGACGCGGCCGCATTCATG
This sequence comes from Stappiaceae bacterium, assembly GCA_965275915.1. Taxonomy (GTDB): domain Bacteria; phylum Pseudomonadota; class Alphaproteobacteria; order Rhizobiales; family Stappiaceae; genus JBDWFY01. The sequence continues at coordinate 1,812,589 of CBDHYI010000007.1, read as the reverse complement.
ACCGGAGCTGTCATGACCATCAATGGCGGCCAATACATCGCCAACGGCTGACAAAAGTCCGCTTCAGACAGAAATCCGGGCGCCGGAAACGGCGCCCTTTTTATCGGTTCGGCTTTTGATCTTCCGGAATCTCGACAGCCGGAACGTCCGGCGCACCGGGCAATTTTGAGCACTCGCGGAACACACGTTTGGTACATGTAGCGCAGATGCTTTTATCAAGATTCTCCACCAGTTTAGGCACCATCTCGGCTTTGCGGCGGAAGATATGTTCCCGGCCGATTCCCCGCGGCACGTGAAACTGTGCCAACTGCCGGCGAATGGGCGGATAACGAACGCCGATATAAAGCCGGCCGCCGCGCTCCTCTCGCCGCCTGGCTTCCTCTATCAAAAGATCCGCGCCGGCCAGATCCACACCGACTGCGCCATCGAGCATCAGACCGAAATGTTTCTGGTCCGGCCGCTCTTTTTCCAGGCGGCGAAATTCCTTTTCGACATATTCCACCGCGCCGAAGTAAAGCGACCCCTGAAGCCGCGCAAACACAGCCTGAGGGCATTCAGGCAGATTCCACAAGATCGGGCTCATGAACGGCCGCCCGGATACTTTGGCATTGGGGACATTTATCGGCAGCCCGGGACGCATCGACCGGCGTAGAAAAACCGAAAGGGAAAGAACCACTCCGGAATAGATTGCAAACTCAAGATCAATGATCAGGACGGCAAAAAACGTCACGAGCAGAATAACCGTCTCGGACATTGACGACGTCAGGATGTGCCGGATCTCCTTGAAGTCGATCAGTTTCCACGCGACCAGCATAATCAGGCCGGACATGGCCGGAATGGGAATCATTTCAATGAAGGGTGTAATCGCCACCAGAATGAGAAACAGGAAAATCGCCGCCATAATGGCCGCCATAGGCGTTTTGGCGCCCGACTCGTAATTGAGAGCCGATCGTGTAAAGGACCCTGATCCAAGGTAGGCGGAAAAGAAGGAGCCGCCGATATTGGAAAGACCCTGGCCGATAATCTCCTGGTTACTGTCAAGCGGCTGTTTGGACTGAATTGCGACAGCGCGCGCAATCGAAACGGCTTCAAGCAGCCCGATCAGCGCCAGCGCAAAAGCACCCGAGGAGAGGTTGCGGACAATATCGAGCGAAAAGGCCGGTACCGCGAATTGCGGTATACCGGTGGGAACCGCCTGGACGAACTGCACCCCCTGCTCTTTTGCGCCGATAAGGTAGGCAAAACCGCTGCCTATAATGAGAGCGAGCAGATAATTCGGCCATTTCGGCAAAAATTTCTTGAACAGAACCGCAACAGCCAGGGTTCCGAAAGCAATCGAAAAAACATACGCATCGGTGTCGGGTATCGCCTTCCAGATCGCAGCCAGAAAAGCATCAATATCCTCCGGCCGCGGCAGTGAATGGCCCAGAAAGCCGGAAATCTGGCTCAGCGCGATCAAGACGGCGGCGCCGGCGGTGAAGCCGACCATCACCGAATGCGACACCAGGCTCACCAATTGTCCCAGATGGATGACACCCATCAACAGCTGAAACAGTCCCGCAAGCAGCGTGATGCTCAACACCGTCTGGATATAGGCGGCGCTTCCCGGTTCGTGAATGTTGCTGACCGTGGCGAAGATGACCACGGAAATCGCCGTTGTCGGTCCCGAGACCAGATGCCACGAGCTTCCGAACAGGGCCGCGATGATCGGTGTGATCATCGCGGTATAAAGCCCATACTGCGGCGGCAGACCGGCAATAGCCGCAAACGCAATGGCCTGGGGAAGAACGACAGCGGCGTTGGTGAACGCAGCGGCCGCATCGTCGCGCAGCGTATTCCTGTTTACCAGGCCGATCCAGTGCCGGAAAGGCAAGAGGTTCTTGGGCTGGAACGGCTGGAAAAAGGGTTCCCTTTGATAGGCCGGCATTGTTTGTTGTTACCCCAGCAACACCATCGTCCGCCACCCCCGCATCGACGAACGGGCTCCTGATAAAGCGCTATTGTACGAAACATCTTACTGCCGGAAACGACTCAAGATACGACCGCATCTCTGCCGACAGGTTATACAGACGTTTCCTTTAACTGAACAGAGCGGGGCTCCAAAGAAGCCCCGCTCAATAACGATGACGGCAAACCTATCGGACTGAGGGTTGAGGCCGCATATCCGCAGGATCGATACCGGCAACCGCAACCGGTGCCTTCATGGCGTCGCGACGGAACGGCTCGCCCAGTTCCTGGTTCAGAATGACCTCAATAAAGGTTGTCACGCCGTTTGCCTGCTCCTCGCACGATTTCGCAAGTGCTTCGGTCAGTTCTTCCATTGAGGTCACGCGAACGCCTTTCACACCACAGCTTTCCGCAATGCCGGCATAGGACACATCCGGATCAAGCTCGGTGCCGACAAAATTGTCATCGAACCATAAAGTCGTGTTGCGTTTTTCCGCGCCCCACTGATAGTTGCGGAAGATGACCATCGTGATATTCGGCCAGTCTTTACGACCGCATGCGGTCATCTCATTCATCGAGATACCGAAGGCACCATCGCCAGCGAAGCCGATGCATGGTGTATCGGGATTACCGATCTTGGCACCCAGGATCGCCGGAAACCCGTATCCACATGGTCCGAAAAGGCCCGGAGCAAGATATTTGCGCGGTTCGTCAAACGAAGGATAGGCGTTGCCGATAGCGCAGTTGTTGCCGATGTCCGTCGAAATGATTGCATCCCGCGGCATACCTGCCTGGATGGCGCGCCATGCCTGACGCGGGCTGAGGCGAGTGGGGTGCGCCGCACGGGCCCGCTGGTTCCATGTGATGCCCTCGTCATTGTCTTCCTCGTGATCCATGGAAGACAATTCCTGCGCCCACCGCGATTTCGTCGTCGCAATCAGATCAAGACGCGCCTGCCGACCGGCGCTGCCTGCACTTTCCGAAAGATGCTCGAGGATCTGTTCGGCGACAATTTTGGCGTCTCCGTGAATGGGAACGGTGACCTTCTTGGTCAGTCCGATGCGGTCGGCGTTTTTGTCGACCTGAATAACCTTCGCATCTTTCGGCCAGTAGTCGATCGTGTAACCGGGAAGTGTAGAGAACGGATTGAGGCGGGTGCCAAGTGCCAGAATGACGTCCGCCTGCGAAATGAGCTGCATGCCGGCCTTTGAGCCGTTATAGCCCAGGGGCCCGGCATAAAGGGGATGCGATCCGGGAAAGGCGTCATTGTGCTGATAGCCGCAGCAAACCGGGGCGCTGAGTTTTTCCGCCAGGTTCTTTGACGCTTCAATTGCATTACCCAGCACGACACCGGCGCCGTTGAGAATGACAGGGAACTTGGCTTCGGACAGCAATTTTGCGGCTTCGGCAATGGATTCGCGACCGCCCGGTTGAGGTTCCAGACGGACAATCTGCGGCAGCTCGATATCGATGACCTGCGTCCAGAAGTCACGCGGTATGTTGATCTGTGCCGGAGCGGAGCCGCGCCAGGCCTGCTCGATAACCCGGTTCAGCACTTCCGCAATGCGGCTGGGATCGAGAACTTCTTCCTGGTAGCACACGCACTCTTCGAACATGGCCATCTGTTTGACTTCCTGAAAGCCGCCCTGACCCATTGTCTTGTTGGCAGCCTGAGGTGAAACCAGCAGCAGCGGCGTGTGGTTCCAGTACGCGGTTTTGATCGGCGTGACGAAGTTGGTGATGCCCGGACCGTTCTGAGCAATCGCCATCGACATTTTTCCGGTGGACCGCGTATAGCCGTCGGCAATCATGCCGCCGGAACATTCGTGCGCGCAATCCCAGAAGGTGATGCCCGCTTTTGGGAACAGATCGGAGATCGCCATCATCGCCGAGCCAATGATACCGAACGCATGTTCGATACCGTGCATTTGACAAACCTTGATAAAGGCTTCTTCGGTTGTCATTTTCGTCATGTTACCTGCCCTTTTGTGTTCGCATTAACGCTGAATTACCCGGTCGCACATTGTCCGAAACCGTTATTTTCCAATCTGAAAACTTGTCATGACATCCAGCCAGCCGTTGGCAAGCTGCCGGATGTTTTTCTCCGTTGACGCCTGCATCTGCTTCCAGGCCTCCTCATTTGCCGCGCAGACCTGCGCATGAATTTCGGTGGCTTGCTTCAAAGCCATCTGGACCGCCTCGAGGTTCTTTTCATGTGTCGCCTGCAGAGAGCCCGCGTGTTCCTCAACGGCGCGCTGATATTCGGCCACTTGAGCCTGCCAGTCCTCGATTTGCGACTGCAACCGGCGGGCAAAGATGTCCTTGGAAGTCACGGCCACCGTCTCCACTTCAAAAATAAAGCCGCCCGCAGACTCGGCGCTGATCGCACCGGTCCCGAAGAGCGCGGGTTTTAGAGGCATCAAGGAGAACCATCTTTTTAGTGCCTCCTGCTGTCTTCAATGATCATGTCCGAGGCCTTCTCGGCAATCATGATGGTCGGCGCATTTGTGTTGCCAGAGACGATTGACGGCATGATTGAGGCGTCCGCGACCCGCAAACCTCCGATACCGTGAACCCTGAGCCGCTCGTCGACGACCGCCATATCATCCGACCCCATTTTACAGGTGCTGGTCGGGTGATAGATCGTCTGGGCGATGTTGCGCGCGCAATCCAGAAGATCTTCATCGCTCTGGATATCCGATCCGGGAAGATACTCCCTGACGATGTAAGGGCTGAGAACACTCGTCCCGACCAGCCTGCGGGTAAATTTCAGGGCATCGATCGCCGTCTGCTGATCCTTCTCCGTCGCAAGATAATTCGGATGGATGGCGGGATAAACTTTCGGATCGGGCGACATGATTTCAATGCGGCCGCGACTTTCCGGCCGCAATTGGCACACCGAAAGCGTAACTCCGCGGAACGGATGCATGACGATACCGGGCTTGTCCGCGCTGAGCGGCTGAAAGTGATATTGGATATCCGGCACTTCCATGTCCGGTTGCGTCTTTGCGAAAATCGTTACCTGACTGGCGCCCATACTCATGGGCCCGGTCCGCTTAAACACATATTGCATCCCGATCATCATGCGGCGGAAGAAACTATTGATCTCTTCATTCAGCGTCGGAACGTTCACCTCATAAACAGTGCGAATCTGAAGATGATCCTGGAGGTTCCGGCCGACCCCGGCCAAATCCTTCACAACGGGAATGCCGTGACCGGCAAGCAGCGCACCCGATCCGATTCCCGAAAGCTGCAGAATTTGCGGCGAGCCAATGGCACCGGCCGACAAAACAACTTCCCCGCCAAGCTTAAGTCCAAAGGTCCGTGATGTACCCTTGTGGGACACGGAGATCCCCGCGGCCGCGCCGTCCTTGATCAGTACTTTTTCGATCAGTGCGTGGGTGACGATGTCAAGATTGGTCCGGTTTTTGACCGGTTTCAGAAACCCAACCGCTGTCGAACACCGCAAACCGTTGCGGGCCGTCTGCTGAAAGTAAGCAGCCCCTTCCTGGCTTGCGCCGTTATAGTCGTCATTACGCGGCAGGCCCAGCTCCACCGCAGCGTCAATCAAAGCCTCACAAATTTCCCGTTTGGCACGCATATTCTGCACGGACAGGCCGCCACCGACACCATGATAGTCATCGGCGCCGTTTTGCTGATCTTCCGACCGCTTGAAATAGGGCAGCACATCCTCGAAGGCCCAGCCGGTGTTGCCAAGCTGGCGCCAGTAATCGTAGTCCTGCCGCTGGCCACGCACATAAAGAAGACCGTTGATCGAGCTTGAACCGCCAAGCGTCTTGCCGCGAGGCCAGTCGATGGAGCGGCCGTTCAGACCGGGGTCGGGCGCTGTCTTGTAGCTCCAGTCCGTGCGCGGATTGTGAAGCGTTTTGAAATACCCCACGGGAATATGGATCCAGGGATACCAGTCGCGTCCGCCCGCCTCCAGCAGCAGCACCCTTTTTGACGGATCGGCAGACAGTCGATTGGCCAGGACACATCCGGCGGATCCGGCGCCGGCAACGATATAATCATATGTGTCATTCTCATCCAAATCGACCGACATTGCCGCGAACTTTCAACGTGAAGGAAGCCATCTCCGTCGACTTTTGACAAGAAAGGTGTGGAGTATGGTTAGGTCTGCCTTTTATACATAATCTACAAAAATAATCAATATTGAAAAATATATTTTATTTTTGCTTATTTTTGTAGATATTGTGTATGTTTGTAACCATCGATACGCCGAATTCGGAGATACCAGCTGGCAAAGCCGATTGAAGGGGATTTTCATATGGTCCGTGAGGTCCAACTGCGGGTAATCGATGGGTCCTCGACGGCGGGCGGGCTCAACACAAGACATCCCGGCATCGTGTCCAGACCGCCGATACCATGTGTCTTCAGACAGCACTCACGATAGGACGGACGGAAGAATGATGGATGCGCGCGATAAGGGGCATAGTTTTCTTCGAGTCTACCGCATTATAGAAATGGTAGCGGCCGCCGAGTGGCCGATTTCCTACGCCGAGATCAGCGAACGGCTGGACCTTTCCAAACCTTCGGCACACCGCCTGTGTGAAATGCTGGAAACGCAATCGATTATCGTTCGCGCGGTTGACGGCAAAAGTTACAGCCCGGGACCCCGTCTGCGCTCCCTGTCCTTGGATATTCTGGGCAGCAGTACGCTTCAGCTCGAGCGGCAACTGATCTTGCGCTCCGTCTCGGAAAAAACCGGCGAAACCTGCAACATCACCATACCGGACGGGATGGAGATGCTTTATCTGGATCGGGTTGAGACGGCTTGGCCGTTGCGCATCTCCATGCCGGCCGGATCGCGGGTTCCGCTTCATTGCACGGCGAGCGGTAAATTGTATCTCAGTCAGTTGGCCTCGCGGGAGCGTAAGAAACTGATCGGCTCGCTTGCGCTGAAACCATATACAAAGAACACGATCACTGACAGCGAAACGCTCATCAAGGAGCTGAAAACAATCCGGCAGCAGCAGTTCGGGACGGACGATCAGGAGTTCATCGACGAAATGGTATCCGTCTCCGTTCCCATCACCGATCCGCTGGGCAGACTATGCGCCACCATCGCGGTTCACGGTCCGATTTCAAGATTGCCGTTCAAGAAAGCGCTCGCCCATTTGCCCTTGCTTCGCGAGGCGGCAGGACAGTTGGCAGCCACAATGGGCAGAGGAAATGAAACGCCATCCCGGAACTAGGGTATGGACCCTAGGCAGCCCGATCGCCCATTCGATCAACAATCTGCACGACATCGGCCATGATATCCGTCAGCTGGAAGTCCTTCGGGGTATAAACAGCGGCAGCACCCATTCCAAGCAGAGCCTGCTTGTCTTCATCGGGAATAATGCCGCCGACAACAACCGGTACGTTATCGAGCCCGTCGGCCCGCATGCGGTCCATTACATCGCTGACCAGGGCCAGGTGCGAGCCCGATAAAATAGAGAGCCCGACCACATGCACGCCTTCTTCAAGCGCCGCATTGACAATCTGCGCCGGGGTCAGGCGAATGCCCTCATAAACGACTTCCATGCCGCAGTCCCGGGCCCGAACGGCAATCTGTTCAGCACCGTTGGAATGGCCGTCAAGCCCGGGCTTGCCAACCAAAAATTTAAGGCGCCTTCCCAGTTTCGCTGAGAGCGTTTCAACAGATTGTCGAATGCGGACAACATCGCCGCCCTCATCACGCGCGGCCCGGCCGACACCCGTTGGCGCGCGATATTCGCCGAACACTGCCCGCAACGCGGCGCCCCATTCCCCGGTCGTCACACCGGCCTTCGCACAGACAATCGACGCGTCCATGATATTGTCGTCACCGGCGGCCGCAGCCCGCAATAAGGCAAGCGCTTCCTGACAGGCATTGTCATCACGCTCCGAACGCCATGCCCTGATTTTCTGAACGGCTTCTACTTCCACGCTTTCCGAAACAGTCAGAATACCGCCGTCTTCTCCGCCCGAAAGCGGTGAGACTTCACTTTCGCCCCACCGGTTGACTCCGACAACAACCTGCTCACCCGATTCAATCGCCTCAAGACGCCGGGTGTTGGCTTCGACCAGCTGCTGTTTCATATAGCTCGATTCAACAGCCGCGATGGCTCCGCCCATAACATCGATGCGGTCCAATTCGGCCCGCGCCGCCTCTTTCAGGCTTTCGACTTTCTTTTCGATTTCCTTGGAACCGTCAAAGATGTCGCCATATTCGAGCAGATCCGTTTCATAGGCGACAATCTGCTGCATTCTGAGAGACCATTGTTGGTCGAAGGGCCGCGGCAGACCGAGCGCTTCGTTCCAGGCGGGAAGCTGAACCGCCCGGGCCCGCGCATTTTTTGACAGCACGACGGCGAGCATTTCGATAAGAATACGATAGACGTTGTTTTCGGGCTGCTGTTCGGTCAGTCCGAGGGAATTGACCTGAACGCCGTAGCGGAACCGGCGGTACCGGGGATCTTCGACGCCATAGCGGTCACGACAGATCTCATCCCAGAGCTCGGTGAAAGCGCGCATCTTGCACAGTTCGGTAACAAAACGCATGCCGGCATTGACAAAAAAGGAAATACGGCCGACCGCCGCAGGAAAGTCCTCTTCGGCGATAACCTGGGACGCCTTTACACGATCCAGAATTGCAATTGCGGTCGCAAGCGCGAAGGAAAGTTCCTGTACCGGCGTCGCGCCGGCTTCCTGCAGGTGATAGGAACAGACATTCATCGGATTCCATTTGGGCATATTGGAATATGTCCAGGTGATGACGTCTGTTGTCAGGCGCATGCTGGGTGCAGGCGGGAAAACGTACGTTCCGCGTGAGAGATATTCCTTGATCAGATCGTTTTGGGTTGTCCCGGACAAAAGCGACCGGTCCGCGCCCTGTTCATCGGCCACCGCGATATAAAGCGCCAGCAGCCAGGGGGCCGTCGCATTGATCGTCATGGAGGTGTTCATCCGCTCAAGCGGAATGGAGTCAAAAAGACTGCGCATGTCACCGATATGCGCGATTGGAACACCGACTTTTCCGACTTCGCCGCGCGCAAGCGCATCATCGGGGTCATAACCGGTCTGGGTCGGAAGGTCGAAGGCGACAGAAAGGCCGGTTTGCCCCCTGTCGAGGTTTGCCCTGTAAAGCTTGTTTGATTGAACAGCGGTGGAATGACCGGCATAGGTGCGGAAAATCCACGGCCTGTCTCTTTCACCGCGCGTGGTTGTAGCCATGTCACCGCCCTTTCACTCATCAGTGTGATTTATCGGGTCACACTCCAGCCGATTTTGTCGTCCCGAGCAATTTTTTCGCTCAAACAAAATCAGGATTCCGGCATATACTGCAATGCAATATACTTTTGGAACCATGCCAAGTTAAGCAATAGTATAATGTTCAGAGGCCCTCTGGCATTCAATAATTACTCAAATTGGCAATTTCGCCTGCTGCAGTGCGATATATGATTGCTGCACGACAGCTGGATCAGAATGCGGATTCTGTACCCGGACGACAAGCGTGATACCGGGCGAAAAACGCGCTGAAACTTTGAGATGTGAAGGGACGGATCATGGGAAACGCGGCTTTAAAAGACGATGTCAATGACAACGCTCCGAAAATGGAGGGTGAATTGAAGGATCTCTATGAACTGGGTGAAATCCCACCGCTGGGACATGTGCCGAAAAACATGTACGCCTGGACCATCCGGCAGGAACGGCACGGCCCGCCGGAAGACGCCATGCAGCTTGAAGTCGTGCCGACCTGGGAACTGGACAGCCATGACGTGCTTGTTCTGGTTATGGCCGCCGGCGTCAACTATAACGGCATCTGGGCTGCCCTGGGCGAGCCGATTTCGCCTCTGAACGGCCATGACAGCCCCTATCATATCGCCGGATCGGATGCCTCGGGCATTGTCTGGGCCGTGGGATCGAAGGTCAAACGCTGGAAAGTCGGCGACGAAGTTGTCATTCACTGCAACCAGGATGACGGAGACGACGAGGAATGCAATGGCGGCGATCCGATGTTTTCGCCGACGCAGCGGATCTGGGGCTATGAAACACCGGACGGATCTTTCGCCCAATTCGCGCGCGTTCAGTCCCAACAACTTATGCCGCGGCCGGCCCATCTGACCTGGGAAGAAGGCGCCTGCTACACGCTGACCCTGGCAACCGCTTACCGGATGCTGTTCGGCCACGCGCCGCACCAGCTCAGACCCGGTCAGAATGTCCTGATCTGGGGAGCGTCCGGCGGCCTTGGCGTGTTCGGCGTTCAGCTTGCCGCAGCTGCGGGCGCGAACGCCATTGGCGTGATTTCCGATGAAGACAAACGCGACTACGTTCTGGGCCTGGGCGCGAAAGGGGTCATTAACCGCAAGGATTTCAATTGCTGGGGCCAACTGCCGAAAGTCAATTCCGAAGACTACAAGGAATGGTTTAGCGAGGTCCGCAAGTTCGGCAAGGCCATCTGGGACATCACCGGCAAGGGAAACAATGTCGACATGGTGTTCGAACATCCCGGCGAAGCAACATTTCCGGTATCGACGTTCGTCACGAAGCGCGGTGGAATGGTTGTTTTCTGCGCCGGTACAACCGGCTTCAACCTGACCATGGATGCCCGCTATGTCTGGATGCATCAGAAGCGCGTGCAGGGATCGCACTTCGCTCATCTGAAACAGGCTTCGGAAGCCAACAAGTTTGTGATCGATCGCAGGATCGACCCGTGCATGAGCGAAGTTTTCCCCTGGGATCAGATCCCACAGGCGCACACCAAAATGTGGCGGAACCAGCACGCGCCGGGCAACATGTCGGTTCTCGTCAACGCGCCGACCACCGGACTGCGGACATTTGACGATGTGCTTGAGGCGTGCAAGCGCTGACTCTCTGTCCTTCACAATAAATGCCAATCATAACCCTCGCAGGCAAAAGCTCTGCGGGGGCTTTTTGAATCCGGTACTATTGCGAAACGGGCTTGGGTCCGAATATTTTCATGTTATTCTGTTTATGTCGGTGTATCTGAATGAGTAGGACCGGTTTCAAACGCATTTTATCGTTCCTTTTTCTGTCGGCACTGCTGTGCGCAATTGCCGGCGGCGGGGCCTTAAGCCAGGAAACCGGAGCGCCCGTTTCCGAGACGCCGGCCCAACAATCAAACAATGCTCCAAGGGCTTCGGGTGAATCCGACCGCCTGTCGCCCAGCAACATTGAGCGGGACACCGCTCAGCTCAAAGCGCTGGTCGTCAGACTTCAGTCCATCGAAGCGGCGCTTAATCGTATCCAGATTACGGATGAAGAACTGGGAGCCCTGAGAGATCGGACCGATCGGATAGATCTCGAAGCCACCGGGATACGAGAAGCACGACGGGAACGCATCGACTGGCTGACGGCGGTTATTCAGGAGCTGACGCTTCCCGACGGAACGCCCATTGATGAGTCATCGGACCTCTTCAGACAAAGGCAACTACTTCAGGATGAACTTTCCGCGCTCGCGGGCATCTCCAAACAGGCAGAGGCCATATCCTTCACTGCAAGTGAAATGAACGGCCGTATCAACGATCTGCGTCAGGAAATTCGGACCCAGCGCATTCTCAGCCGCGGACCCGGCATATTAAGTCCCGGTTTGTGGGCATCCGGCCTGCGGCAGGGCGCGTCCGTAATACGCTCGCTTGATCTGTTGATCAGTGATTGGGGCAAATCGCTCTATCAAAACATCGGACTATGGGGTTTTGTCGCCGTCTTTGCAGCGGTCTTCATCGTCATGGTCCTGGTCTGGCCGGTCCGCTATCGGTTGCTGGACAGGCTGGCCCGTGATCCGACACGGGAAGCGCCAAGCAATCTGCAGAAATCCATCTCCGCCACGGCTATCTGTTTCCTGGCAACGGTTGTTCCCACGGCCGGTTTCGTCCTCCTTTATGAAGGTTTGAACGCGCTTGACCTGACCCCACCGTCCATTGACAAGGTGCTGGAGGCGGTTTTTGCCGGTATCGTCTTTTTTGCCTTTGTTCAAGGACTGTCTCAGGGTCTGCTTGCCAGCGACCGCCCGAGTTGGCGGCTGCTGTCATTGGACGATCAGTCCACCAAGAAGACATACGGCCTCGTCGTCATTACAGGGTTTGTTTTCGGGTTTGGCATCGCCGTGACCGGCCTGTTCAACGTTCTGGTGGCGGAAGAGGACATTGTCACGCTGAGCGAGGGAATTGTTGCGATTGTCCTTGCCATACTTGTTGGTTTGCTTGTCAGAACCACCGCGCGCGGACGGATCGAACCGGAAGCCGACACACCGGAGCAAATCGCGGACTTTCTCTGGAAATGGTTGTCGCCGATGCTCCTTATTGGAGTCATATTTTCTCTGTTTGCGCCTTTTATCGGTTACATCAGGCTGGGCTGGTTCATTTCTCTGCAGCTGGTGTGGACCATCGGCGTTTATTCAACGCTGGTGCTGCTTCTGCGCCTATGCGACGACGGTCTGCTCTTCCTGTTCTCCGAAAGCACGGCGTTCGGCCGCGGGTTCATGCAACTGGTCCAGGCCGAAAGTCGGCGCGTCGAACAGGTCGGCGTTGTTTTGAGCGGCATCCTGCGGGTGCTTTTGTTCGCATGCGCTGCAATTCTGATCCTGGTACCATGGGGACTGGAAACCCGCGACGTCTTTTCACTGCTGCGGCGAGCGTTGACCGGCGTCAATATCGGCAGCATCAACTTTTCAATTTTCGAGATTCTGTTCGCCTTTCTCATCATGGTGCTGGGTTTTATCATAACCCGCGCCATTCAGCGCTGGCTTCAGACGCGGCTTTTGCCCCGAACCAAGATGGATATCGGGCTGAAATCGTCGATCAGCACGATTGTCGGTTACACCGGAATCACCATCTCCTTCCTGATTGCGGTTTCCGCCATCGGGCTGAACCTTCAGAACATAGCCATTGTCGCCGGTGCACTGTCCGTGGGCGTCGGCTTCGGCCTCCAGAGCGTGGTCAATAATTTCGTGTCGGGCCTCATCCTTCTTGCGGAACGGCCGATAAAAGTCGGCGACTGGATTGTTGTGGGATCGGACCAGGGTTATGTGCGCAAAATCAATGTGCGGGCGACAGAGATCGAAACGTTTGACCGGGCCTCGGTCATCGTCCCGAACTCCGACCTGATTTCCGGCGTTGTCAAGAACTGGATGCACTACAACGACTCAGGCCGGATCATCGTTGCTGTCGGCGTAAGCTATGATTCGGATCCGGAACAGGTGAAGGCAATTCTGCTTGAGTGCGCCAAGGATCACGACATGGTTCTGGCCTACCCTGCACCGATAGTGTTCTTCATGGATTTCGGCGCCAGTTCCCTGGATTTCGAACTGCGCTGTTTTCTGTCAGATGTGAATTACTCGATGAGTGTTCGTTCCGATCTCAGATTCGCCATCTTCAAACGGCTGAAAGAAGCGGGAATCGAAATCCCGTTCCCGCAACAGGATATTCACCTACGAGATATAGGCCGCATTGAAAAAGCGATGGACTCTTCCGCTGCCCGAACTGCCAGGCCGCATCAAGGGGACTGACTCATTTTGCCAATCCGTTCGAACCGTAACCATGCCTTTGCATGCGGCGTGCTGGCAGTGCTTCTGAGCGCCTGCACACCGAGCCAGCCTGTTACACCGGCCTTCTATGTCAACCTTGAACAAGCGGACACATCGGTGGATGCGGAGGCCACTCTTGGTATCATAAACGAATACCGCGCCAATAACGGTCTTGCCCCCCTGTCGCTTGATCCGGTTCTGACGGCCGCAGCCCGAACGCACGCACAGGACATGGCCCGCCGTAACAGCGTCAACAGTTCGCTTGACGATGACCGGGCACTGAAAACCCGGCTTGAGAAAGCAGGCTATAAGGACATTCATGCGGTGCAGAATGTCAGCGCCGGTTATCGGCGCCTTGCTGAAGCGTTTTCAGGCTGGCGCGATTCGAAGAACCACAATGCCGTCATGCTCGACAAACGCGCCACCCGCATGGGAATTGGCAGTGCCTATTCACCAGACAGCAAGTACAAAGTATTCTGGAATCTGATCCTGGCGGATCCGGAATGAAGGACCAATGAAAGGTCAATTCCTCGCCTTCTGCCTGGAATTTGATCTTTGCTGCACTGCGATATAGTCTGCGCGCGGATTTTTATCTGCTGTCACAACACGTTCATCGGGGTAGAAGCGGACATGCTCCTCGCGGGCACGGACTATGACCAGTTGGTCTTAAATTTCCGGTGGGATATTCCCGACACCTATAACATCGCCCATGACGCCTGCGATCGGTGGGCGATGCGGGACCCCGATCGTATCGCCCTCATCCATGTGCAGGATTCCGGCTCGGTCGAGCATGTGTCCTACGGCCGGCTGAGATCGGCTTCCAACAGACTGGCCAACGGGCTGATCGAAAACGGTGTGAAAGCGGGCGACCGCATCGCTTTGTTGTTGCCGCAATCACCGGAAGCAGCGATCGGACATTTTGCGATCTACAAGCTGGGCGCCATTGCCTTGCCGCTTGCCTCCCTTTTCGGCGTCGATGCGCTGCGGTTCCGTCTTGCGGACAGTGGCGCGAAAATCATTATCACCGACCGGTCCGGCGCGCGGAAAGTCAAGGCGATATGTGCTGACCTGCCGGCGCTCGAACACATTATCTGTGTCGACGGTGACGAAGAGGGCACGACACCTCTTTCCGGTATATTGGGAAAGTCAGACGACGCTTTTGAGGCTGTGGCAACACGCCCCGACACCCCCGCGCTGATGATTTATACCTCCGGCACCACCGGCCCGCCCAAAGGCGCCCTGCACGGTCATCGGGTCCTTGCCGGCCATCTGCCCGGCTTTCAGCTGGCGCACGCGTTTTTCCCGAAAGCCGGCGACCGGTTCTGGACACCGTCCGACTGGGCCTGGGCCGGAGGCCTGTTGAATGCCCTCCTGCCGTCTCTGCGGTTTGGCATCCCGGTCGTCGCAAAGCGCTTCGACAAGTTTGATCCGGAGGCCGCCTATCGCCTGATCGCGGACCTTGAAATCCGCAACATTTTCATCCCGCCCACGGCCCTGAAAATGCTGAAGACCGTTGAGAACCCGCGAGGGCAGTTCGATTTATCGATCCGGACAATCGGCTCGGCGGGTGAGGCACTGGGCCGGGAAACCTATGATTGGGCACAGAGAGAACTCGGTATCACCATCAATGAATTTTACGGTCAGACAGAGTGCAACTTTGTCCTGTCGGCCTGCGGCGCCCTTGGCATCTCACGGGCCGGCTCGACAGGCAAACCGGTCCCGGGTCACGAGGTTGCCATCATCGACAGCGAAGGCAATGCGCTCCCGGCCGGGGCACAGGGGCAAATAGCGATTAAACAGCCCGACCCGGTGATGTTTCTCGGTTTCTGGCGGAACGAGCCTGCGACCAGAAACAAGTTTATCGGCGACTGGATGACCACCGGCGACCAGGGTGTGATGGACCAGGACGGATATGTGCATTTCGTGGGCCGGAACGACGACGTCATCACATCGGCGGGATACCGTATCGGCCCCGGTGAAATCGAGGATTGCCTGATCAAACATCCGGCGGTTGCCTTGTCCGCCGTGGTCGGCAAGCCGGATCCGATCCGAACGGAAATCGTAAAAGCCTATATCGTTCTCAGAGAGGACGCCGAGCCGTCGGACGATTTGGCAGACGATATCAGAACCTTTGTGCGCACCCGTCTGTCAGCCCATGAATATCCCAGAGAAATCGCGTTTCGGGAATCTCTGCCAATGACCACCACTGGAAAAATCATCCGGCGTTTGCTCAGGCAGGAAGCGCAAGAAGAAGGATAGGGGCAAAACAGTTTGCACCCTATCTATTTTAAATGCTTGACGAAACTGTCGGTTTTTCAAGCCGGTCTTTTAAAAAGCGATTTGACCGTGCGACGCAGAACATCGTGCCCTGTCTTGTCGTAATCCAGAATTCGAGCTTTCAGAGCACCGACAGGACCAACCGACAGAACGAGCGTACCCATAGGACAGCGCTCTTTCCAAAGCATATCGACGGTGGGCGTATCCGGCCCGGTCAGCGAATCGGCGCGATCAATTCCGGTATCCCGACAATTCGTCTCAGTCGTATGCAGCAGTGTCTGCATGCCGGGCGATGCGGCGCGATAGGTTTCATCAAACGCCATTTTCCAGGGAAAAATATCCCGGCCGGCGCGCAGATTGATCACCATACCGACCGGCTGTTCATCGAAGGTCATTACATCCGCACGCATCCGGCCCTGTGAAATGAGACCGGCTGCCATTTCCCTGGCAAACCGGAGAGCCGGTGGGCGGCTCATAAGTGCACTGCCTCCCCGGCCTTTCCAGCCGGCCGCTTCAAGCTTCAGAAAATGATCGAACGCATCTTTGATGTTTTCTGGGTCCGACGGGCTTTCGATCCGGACAGCCCCACGCGCCGACAGACGCCGCATCTGCTTTGCATATTGCCTGCGGCGTGACTTTGAAAGGGCACGCGCAAGGTAGTCCTCACCGGGTTCGCGCGCATCCTGCATTGCACGCGGATAGTGCCCGAATCCTCTTAAGGTCCCGCCATTTGCATGGGCTGCGTGTCGGAGACACTCATAGACCGGCCCGCTCATTCTGGTGTGGGGCGCGCAGATCATGGACCTTTTGGACAGCAAGCCGCAAATCAGGTCCATCGCCGCGTCCTGCGCCTGATCGCGATGAAGCAGCGGCGTCGCCAGCGGCCCGTAATCATGGCTGAAAAACCGTGGCGGCTTCCCTGAGAAACCCAGGCCCAGGCGCCGGCTGATAATCGGCACAAGCGCCGCAAGATCTCCGGTTGCCGGATTGCGGAGCCATGCGATCCTGACCCCTGCGCCGGCCAGATGCTTTGCAAAGGGTTCGAAAAAAGCCGGCTCAAAAAACGGATTGGGTTCCAGCGCATGATCGGCCAGACGCTCCCAGCCTTCTCTGTTGCCAAGTGCCTCTTCCAGAGACACTTCGTCAAACCGGAATGCGCTGCAGGCCGATATCTGCCTCATTGGCCTGCACTTTCCTGCGGCACACAATGCGGAGCCGGTTGCCAGATAAAGGTGTTCAGGCCCATTTTCTGTTTTGCCATCAGCCAAAGCGCAATCGTTTCAACAACGACCGCCAAGGCGGTTGCCGCTGCCGCGCCTATTGCTCCGTAATGGGGGATCAGGACGAAATTCAGCAGGATGTTCACCGCCAGACTGACGCCATAGACCAGCGCAATCTGTTTTTGGTAGCCCGACATGATCAACAGTGAACTGACCGGTCCGACAGACGCCCGAACGAGGATGCCGGCAAGCAAAACGGCAAGCATCGGATATCCTGCCGTATAATCATGCCCGAACAGCATCAGAAGATAGTAACCGATCAACAGCAGAACGCCGCCGCAGGCGGCCGAGGGCCAGAAAGTCCACCGCACGGTATCCCGCATCAGTTTGGCAAGCTCGTCCTGCCGGCCGGTATGAAAGAGCCGCGAAAAACGATGTCCGGCGGCAGCCCGAACGGCAAAATAAACGAAGTGGACGAGTGCAAGGGTTTTGGTTGCCGCAAAGTAGACTGCGACCCGGTCCGGCGTCTCAAACAGATTCAGAATGAGGACATCAACGCTTGCGAGAAGAATGAAGAACCCTTCGACCATAAAGAGAGGCAGGGAAAGCGCCATCCAGTATTTGAAGGCGAAGCGTCTGGGTCCGCGCACAACCAGTTTGTTCAGCTTTTTGTTGATCAGAAGCAACTGGATAATGGCCGTGAGCCACGTGGCGATGATTGCGATGATGCTCACATTGACAGCACTTGTCTGCCAACTTGCCAGAACAAGGACACCCATCCCGGCCAGGATCATGAGGGGTCGCCATATATAGGTCGGCTGCAGTGCCAGATCATGCCAGTCCTGCGATAACGCGATTCCGTCCTGCATCTCAGTCAGGCTGAAAAGAGGAAGACAGACCATCGCAAGATAGAAGGGCAGAATATAGTAGCTCGCGATCTCATCACCGAAAATATACAGACCTGATGCGCCCACAAGGGCGATCAGCGTTGCCGCTCCGCATGCGAAAAGGCGCGAGTGCAGCAATAAGCCACGCAAAAGCTCAAATTTTTCATGGGCCATATATTCGGGAATGAGGCGGATGCAGGCGGTCACCAGTCCCATCGTCGCCACACTGCTCAGCACAATAACCCAGGTCCAGACGACAACGAAGATCCCGTATTCATGGCCACTCATCAAACGGGCCATGATGATTTGCGTCACAAAGGCCAGAGCCGCGGAAAATATGCGAACCAAATATGTGATGAGCGCAAGTCTTTGAGCGCGTGAGCGATCGTCATCGGCGGAAAATATGCTGTCGGCCAAATCCAGATAGGGTTCGGCGCGGGCGGATAATCTCCCTGGCAGCAATCGCCTGACAAGTGAGCTCGGAAGAAAACGCAAGACATATCATCCTTCATTGCTTTGGATTGTTTATGCCAGAAGTCCGTTAACGTTCCGTGCGCGCCTCATTATGCCAGTTTATGAAATCGAATCCGGCGCTCTCAATTTGGGAAATAGGCATCGAATATTTGATCTTACAAACAAATTAATCTGTATTTATCTGAAATTAACCAATAAGTTATTTTTATTTCATTTTTGTTTTAAGGTTAAGATATTGTTTTTCCTTATAGTAAATTATAAATAAATCGTGATATACTATTTTTTTACGAACTTTTACTAATATATCTTATATATATATCTATTCGGTTGAACGGTAAATCCGATTAAAGATGCAGGGCCTATGCAGTCGATACTCCCGAAATTCGACGACACGGTTGACGTCCGACGCGTAGGGCTTCCTTCGGAGGAGACGGACGCGATTCCATCTGCTTCCGTCCTGGCTCAAATCGAGCCCGAGAATTTCCTGACACACGTGACATGGCATATTTCCAGCGATATCAATGACATGTTTATTGACCCGCCACTGGAAAGCCCGGCCTCCTGCTTTCACGCTCCGATCTGGATCAAGTCCTGGGCGAAAACGATCGAAGCGGATCAGCATGTTTCTATAAAAATTCTCGTTGGAAGCGTCGCGGGCGTTCCCGTTATCGCAATGCCCATGTGCAGCATCTCGACCGGACTGCTGACAAGAATCCAGTTCTTTGGACAGGATGTGTGCGATTACAACACACCGGTTCTGCATCAGGGCCTGACACACCTGTCTCCGTTGCAGCTTATGGATTTTGTGTGTCGCGAGGCCCCGAGGCTGTTTCCGGATGCGGACTGTCTTGACCTGCGCAAATGCCTGTTTGAGACCGACGCGTCGTCAGGCAAAGGCTTCCACTGGCTGGAGGAACCGGACAGCGCCCATCTCAGTCACTTAAGCGGTGAGTGGAGCGACGATCTCTCGCAGTTCATCGGTAAATCCAGCCGGAGAAGTCTGAAGCGAAAGCTCAAGAAGCTGCAGTCGATGGGCAACGTGGTTTTCCGGGAGCCCGTGACCTCCGAACAGAAGAAAACCGCGATAGAGACCCTGATCGAGTGGAAGTCCGAGCAGCTCAAGCAACTCGGCACCGCTCACATTTTCCAAAACAGGAATTTTCGGGATCTTTTGGCCGAAGCCGCTTTAAAGGACGAAAGCGGGATGGTGCGGGTTTTCGGAATGTACCTTGATGGGTCGCCCATCGCATTGACACTGATGTTGTGTCGCAAGAACCGCTGGTTCCTTTACCAGACAGCCTATACATCCGAGGATCCGGGTAAATACTCGCCGGGTTATCTGCTTCTGCTCCATATTATGGAAGAGGCATCGGGAAAAAATGTTCCCGTTTTCGATTTCGGATGGGGAAACGAAAGTTACAAGGCGCGGTTTGCAACCGCAAATCAGCCCCTTTATCGCACCTATATACCTTTGTCTCTTAAGGGCAGGATGTCCCGTCATTTCTTTGATGCCAAAATCCGCGTCAAGGAACTGGTGAAATCCAACAGGTATACGCATTCCCTTGCCACTTTCATGTTGAGAGCGATGGCCGCTCTCAAACGAAATTGAGCAATAGGGGTCTGTTATGTCTTACGTGTCACCTTCATGAAAACGCGTTTCTCTCGTCCGCAGAGTCTGAATAATGATACAGCATGAATTTCACAATGGTCGCATAAGCGCAGCAGGTTTCACCGAACGGATCGGCATCGGACTGATGCGGACTGGCGCTTATGCGCTGGCACCGTTCGAATTTTTCGGGTTTTCCTGGCTATCCAGAATCGTTCGATCTGTCTTCAGGAGCAATGAGACAATTCAAGTCAGATTTTCCGAAGACTGCGTTTTTGAGTATCCGTATGGCGATGGCTATTGGGGAACGTTGCTCTATAACAAACAGACCTATGCCCCGGACGTCGAACCCTATCTGAAATCTTTCGCCGATATCGATTATGCCTTCATCGATTGCGGTGCGAATTTCGGATATATGTCTGTTGTTGTCAGCAGCGCAGAGTATGGTTCAAAACCGGCGATCGCCATTGAAGCAGATCCCGAAAATTACAGAAAAACCGTGCGCAATTCGGAGCTGAACGGATCCCGTTATGACTGCCGTCACAACGCGGTGTTTTCACAAAGCGGCAAAAAGGTCAGGCTGTTTGGCGCAAAACATGAAGCGCGGACCATTGTCGAAGAAGGCGGAGGTCAAAGCCGGTATGAGGTGGAGACATTCGCACTGAACGATCTGATAGGATGGCTTCGGAAGCACGGAGACCCCGCCATTGTGCTTAAGCTTGATGTTGAGGGCGTCGAGATCGATGCGTTGGCCGGTGCGGACCGGATCTTATCGCAAGACTGCCTGATCAGCTATGAAGAACACGGGTCCGATCCCTTGCACGAAGTGTCCCGCCATCTGAAAGAAAATCTGGGAATGCGATTGTTTATCGGGGCTGACAATATTCTTCATATCCGCGAGATCACCGATCTTGCCGATCTTGCTTCGATCAAAAGCAATTCCAGAAAGGGATATGATCTTTTTGCCACGAAAAGTGACCTTTGGATCGACCGCCTCACCGGACTGAATGCCCAACAATAAACTGCGACCGATTGCCGGGCGTTTCGTGTCGCTGATCAGCCGAGAGCCCGGTCAGGCATACTGAGGTATTTGGGCGTCATGCGACAGCCCGGGCGAGAGCGCATTGCGACCAGAGATCGCTTAAGGCGCGGCAAAGATGGTTGATATCATCGTCCGTGTGAAAGGGACTGGGCGTAATCCTTAGGCGTTCCGTTCCTTTGGGAACCGTGGGATAATTGATCGGCTGAACGTAGATCCCGTAAGTATCCAGTAAAATATCGGAAATCATTTTGCATTTTTTCGGATCGCCAACCATGACCGGAACGATATGACTTTCGTTCTGCATGTGCGGCAGGCCGATGGCGTCCAGCCGCTCCCTTAACACCCTGACATTCCGCCGTTGTTTCATACGTTCAACATCACTCTGTTTGAGATGTCGAATAGACGCCGTTGCGCCGGCGGCAAGGGCCGGAGGGAGTGCCGTTGAAAAGATAAACCCCGATGCAAAGGAACGGACGAAGTCGACCAGGTTTGCGGAGGCAGCGATATATCCGCCCATGACACCGAAGGCTTTGCCGAGGGTCCCCTGAATAACCGTGATCCGATCCATCAGCCCTTCACGCTCGGCAATGCCGGCACCATGCGGACCGTAAAGACCAACGGCATGCACCTCATCAAGGTAAGACATCGCGCCGTATTTGTCGCAGATGTCCAGAATGTCCGCCATCGGACAGATATCGCCATCCATGGAATAGACGGATTCAAACGCCACGAGTTTAGGCACGTCGGGGTCCGCCGCGCTCAGCAGCCTTTCCAGGTCTTCAACGTCATTATGCTTCCAGATGTGTTTGGGCGCGCGGGACTGACGAATGCCTTCAATCATTGACGCATGATTGGCACTGTCGGAAAAAACTTCGCAATCGGGAATTTTTGAAGCCAGCGTGCCCAGAGCCGCCCAGTTGGCGACATAACCGGAGGTCAACAGCAGTGCCGCTTCCTTCCGGTGCAGATCGGCCAGTTCCTGCTCAAGCAAAACGTGATAATGGTTGGTTCCGGAAATATTCCGTGTCCCGCCGGCCCCGGCACCGCATCGGTCAATCGCTTCCTTCATCGCAGCCACGGTCTTGGGGTGTTGACCCATTCCCAGATAATCGTTTGAACACCAGACCGTGACGTCGCTGGTTTCGCCGTCTCCATCATATCGTGTCGCTTTGGGGAAATTGCCGCTATGACGCTCCAGGTCCGCAAATACCCGATAATTGCCCGCTTCGCGCAGCCCGTCCAATTCCGAAGCGAAAAATTTCTCAAAGTCCACGATGTTACTCCCGTGCGTGCAGAGCCGTCTTATCCGGCCATATCTTAACCGTCGATGAGGAACTTACACCGAAGTTCCTCTGCCCGGCTACATTTTTCGCTTACTTTTACGCCGGTTACATCCGACAGGAAACTTTCGACAACACGGCAGACACAGGGTTCCTGCCGAACGGCCCGGCCAAGCGGACAGCTGAAGCTGCGCAAAATAGATCCGGCTTCGGTTTTTTCAACCCCTGTGCCGGCCCCAAGCTTGTCCAGAAAGGATGTTGCCGCCTGCAGACGTCGGGACACTCCCATTCCGCCTGAATGGTAACATCCTTCGCCATTTTTCGTCCGACGCTTGTCAGAAGCTGCCCGATCCGATCGCAACCAAGGTTTTCGTCTTTAAACCGATGCAACGATAGAATTATACCGGTATGGGTTTCGCATCTTCGGTGCGCATTGTCTCGAGCCTCCCATGCACGTTTCATTCATTTTATTGAGAGTCTACACGTTTAACGCGCTTGACTCTCTGCCTTGCACACGGAATCTATATAAGAACAAAAAGAGAACATTTTCTTATGCCAAAGGAATTCAGCAATGGCAAGGGATACCCTCGCCGGTTTGCGGAAACGGATCGCCGCCCTTGAAGGGCGGGCCTTCTCCGGCACCTGCCTTAAAGGGGCGATGGTTTCTCAATCCGCTAAAGTCCTGCCTTTCGGCATTGAGTGCCTTGATGCGGTTTTTGCAAAGGGAGGGCTTGCGATTGATGCCCTTCATGAAGTGGTCGGACAGGAAACGCGCGGGGCGGGTGCCGCCTCGGGCTTTGCCATGGCTCTGGCGAGCCGGCTTCTTGAGCACACTGACGGCGCCCTTCTCTGGGTGTGCGATCCGGCACTGCGTCAGGAAGCGGGGCGTCTGAACGCCGAGGGGCTCTATCAGCTCGGCCTTGATCCTGCGCGGGTCCTCATTGTCAGCCCGGCAAAAAGCGAAGACGGGCTTTGGGCCATGGAGGAAGGCCTCGCCAACCGGGCCGTCAAAACCGTAATCGGCGAGTTCTATCGAACTGCCCGGGCGCTCAATCTTACGGCAACCCGGCGCATGGCCTTAAGGGCACACCGGCAGAACACACTGGCGCTCCTGGTCAGGCACGGTACGGAAGCAGAGCCCAGCGCCTCCCGGACCCGCTGGCAGGTGCGCCCCGAACAATCCGCGCCGCCTGGCGGATTTGAAGCCGGTCTTGGACGTCCCTGCTGGCAGATCGATCTTACGAAAAACCGGGACGGGCCAACCGGTACTTTCACCCTGGAGTGGGACCATGAACGACGTTCCTTCTACAATACCGCGCTTTCTGTCTCTCTGGCTGCCGCGCCTGCCGACGGACAGGATCGCGCGCCAGCGATGGGGCAGGTCGTGGCGCTGCAACCGCCCGGCTCAAGCCAAAAAGACACAGATCCTGCCCTTCGCCGTGACGGACCGCATCAAGAACGCACAGCGGCTGACCGCCATTGACGGACACGCCCAGAAAAAAGGCATCAAACGGGGTGAAACGCTAAGCGACGCCCGGGCCCGGGTTCCCGATCTTGAGGTGTTTCCCGCCGACCGGGAAGCCGATCAGGCGCTGCTTGCGGGCCTTGCCGACTGGTGCGACCGCTATACACCCCTTGTTGCCCTGGATGGAGAAGACGGGTTGATGCTCGATATCAGCGGCTGCGCTCATCTTTTCGGAGGCGAGGCTCCGCTGCTGGAAGACCTGATTATCCGGCTCAAGGGACAGGGTTTTGCGGCCCAGGCCGCAATTGCCGATACCGCCGCCGCAGCCTGGGCCTTTGCCCGGTACGGCAAAGAAAATATCATTGCACAAGGGGAGCACCGGATCGCCATTGAACCCCTTCCCCTGGCTGCTTTGCGTCTTGATCCTGCCTTGGTGGGCGAGCTTGGCCGTACCGGTCTGAAACAGGTTCGCGACCTCATCGGCCGCCCCCGGGCACCGCTTGTCAATCGCTTTGGCCCGGACCTTCTGCGCCGACTTGACCTGGCGCTGGGCAACGAAAAAGCCAGTATCTGTCCGCGCCTTGCCGTTCCGGCCTGTGTTGCCGAACGCCGCTTTGCTGAACCAATCGTCTATGAAGAGGACATTCGTCGTACGATTCTGTCTCTGGCCACCCGCCTGTCCGAGCGGCTGGAAGAGCGCGGCGAAGGTCTGCGGGCTGCCGAGCTGACAGTGTTCCGGGTTGATGGCGCGGTGTCGCGCCTGATGGTCGGCACCAGCCGGCCGCTTCGTGTTCCGCACAGAATTCTGGATCTGTTTGCCGAAAAACTGCAAACACTGGGCGATGAACTGGATGCCGGATTCGGCTTCGATCTCATTCGCCTTGGTGCCATCGAAGTCCAGAAACTCGATCCCGCTCAGATCGATATGGAAGGCAAAACCCTTGCTGAAGACGATCTTGCCTGCCTGATCGACCGCCTGGGCGCCCGGTTCGGCATGGCGCGCGTAGCACGGTTTCTGCCGCAGGACACACACCTGCCGGAACGGCGAACCGTTGAAATGCCCGCCGCCATGGTGAAAGACAATGCCTTTTTGTGGAGCGGGGAAGCCCGTCCCGGTCCCGGAACCCCGATCGAACGCCCTTTGCGTCTGTTCGAAAGGCCTGAGCCTGTCGAAACAATCGCCGCCGTTCCCGAAGGGCCGCCGCTCAGGTTTCGCTGGCGCAAGGCGCTGCATGAAATCACCCGCGTCGAGGGACCGGAGAGAATTGCCGCTGAATGGTGGCGGCAAAAGCCGGATACGCCTACACGGGACTATTACCGGGTGGAAGACAATCAGGGACTGCGCTTCTGGCTTTATCGGGAAGGGCTTTACGGTCGGGAAGTCGATAATCCGCGCTGGTATATGCACGGGATCTTCCCATGACAGGCTTTGCCGAACTCTGCATGACAACCAATTTTTCCTTCCTGCGCAGCGGATCCAGTCCGGAGGAACTCGCTTTTCAGGCAGACGCGCTCGGCATGACGGGTTTCGCTGTAACCGACCGCAACAGTCTGGCAGGCGTGGTCAGGGCCCATACCGCTGCAAAGGAAATAAAAACACCTTATGCGCCGGGGTGCCGTTTGGTGTTTTGCGATGGCAGCCCGGACCTGTTTGTCTGGCCAAAAAGCCGGGAAGCCTATGGCCGTCTCACGCGCCTTCTGACAATCGGCAATCGCCGGGCACCAAAAGGCGAGTGCCATCTGACCCTGGTTGATTTTCTAAAGTTTGGCGACGGCATGGCCCTTGCGCTCCATCCCTCAAATCGTTCGCTGGAAGCCCTGAAACCGGCTCTCCGGAAAATTCGCAATGCCTTTCCCCGTGCTTTGCGGCTTGTGGCCCACATGCCCTACGGTGCATCGGACAAGCGCCGGATGGCCGCCCTGTCCGCCCTGGCCAGACAGGAAAGAACGCCGCTTCTGGCCACCAATCTGCCGCTTTATCATACGCCGGAACGCCGTGCCCTGCAGGATGTCGTCACCTGCATCCGCGAACATGTGACACTGACAACGGCCGGACGCCTGCTTGAAAAAAATGCCGAACGTCACCTCAAAAGCGAAGAGAATATGCGCTGGCTGTTCCGGGACTATCCCGAAG
Source organism: Stappiaceae bacterium (assembly GCA_965275915.1). GTDB lineage: Bacteria > Pseudomonadota > Alphaproteobacteria > Rhizobiales > Stappiaceae > JBDWFY01. The sequence goes on along the minus strand of CBDHYI010000007.1, from coordinate 1,786,727 downwards.
CGGTCGATGAGACAGTTCGCCTGTTCAGTGAACTCGGCTTTTCTCTCAATGCGCTGAGATATAACTACCCGGAAGAGGACATCGGCGACAGTGCAACCCCGCAGGAAGAGCTTGAACGACTGACCTGGGAAGGGACGCAAAACCGCTATCCGGACGGTCTGCCGGACGGGGTCGAAAAAACGCTCAATCATGAGCTCAAACTCATCGCCGAACTGGACTATGCCCCCTATTTTCTGACCGTTTACGACATTGTCCGCTTTGCCCGCAGCAAAGACATTCTTTGCCAGGGCCGAGGTTCTGCAGCGAACTCCCTCGTTTGTTTCTGTCTTGGCATCACGGAAGTCAGTCCGGAACGGGCCGGCTTGCTGTTTGAACGTTTTATCTCGCCCGAACGGCGCGAGCCGCCGGATATCGATGTCGATTTCGAGCATGAGCGGCGCGAAGTCGTCATTCAGTATGTTTATGAAAAATACGGTCGCGAGCGGGCCGGACTTGCGGCGACGGTCATCACCTATCGCTCCCGCTCCGCCGTTCGTGAAGTGGGCAAGGTTTTCGGGCTTTCCGAAGATGCGGTCGGGGCACTGGCCGGGACGGTCTGGGGACCGTCCGACAAACCTGCGGATGAAAGACACATCCGCGAAGCCGGGCTCGATCCCAAGGAACGAATTCTTGCAACCGTGATCAAACTCACCGGCGAGTTGATCGGCTTTCCCCGTCATCTTTCCCAGCATGTGGGCGGTTTTGTCATCACCAATGATCGGCTTGACGATGTCGTGCCCATCCAGAACGCGGCGATGGAAGACCGGACCGTGATCGAATGGGACAAGGACGATCTGAATGAACTTGAACTTTTGAAAATCGATGTTCTGGGGCTCGGCATGCTGTCCTGCATTCGCCGGGCGCTTGAGTATCTGAACCATCATTATGGCATCGCCCACAGCATTGCGAGCATTCCTGACAAACAAACAGACGTTTACGACATGATCTGCCGGGCCGACACGATCGGCGTTTTCCAGATCGAAAGCCGGGCGCAGATGAGCATGCTGCCACGTCTGCGCCCGCGTGAATTTTACGATCTTGTCATCGAAGTTGCCATTGTTCGCCCGGGCCCGATCCAGGGCGATATGGTCCATCCCTACCTGCGGCGGCGCCAGGGACTCGAAGAGGTTTCCTATCCCAAAGAGGAACTGAAAGACGTTCTCGGTAAGACCCTCGGCATTCCTCTGTTTCAGGAACAGGCGATGAAAATCGCCATTGTCGCCGCCGGCTTTACGCCTGCAGAAGCAGATCGCCTGCGCCGGGCGATGGCAACGTTCCGCCGGGTCGGCACCATAGGAAATTTCGAAAAGAAAATGATCGATGGCATGGTCGCCAACGGATATGAAAAGGACTTTGCCGCCCGCTGTTTCCGGCAGATCGAGGGGTTCGGCGATTACGGGTTTCCCGAAAGCCATGCAGCAAGCTTTGCGTTACTCGTTTATGCGTCCTGCTGGCTCAAATGCTACTATCCGGACGTCTTTTGCGCCGCGATCCTCAACTCGCAACCAATGGGGTTTTACGCGCCCTCGCAACTGATCCGCGATGCCCGCGAGCATGGTGTTGAGGTCCGGCCCGTCGATATCAATATGTCGGAATGGGATTCAACCCTCGAGCCGGGGCTGGAAGCCCATCGCTATACCCATAGCCGGCATAAAGACATGCGGAACGTCATTCGCACCAACCGCGCCGTCCGGCTTGGTTTCAGGCAGGTCAAAGGCCTTCGGGAAGACGATATGCTTCAGCTCGTCGAAGCACGCGGAAGAGGCTATGACTCGGTTCGCGATCTCTGGCTTCGCAGCAAGCTTTCGAAAACCGTGCTCGAACGGCTCGCCGAAGCCGACGCCTTCCGCTCACTCGGCCTTGACCGCCGCGATGCCCTTTGGGCAGCCCGTGGGCTTGAACAGGGCAAAGCCGCGGAGCGCCTGCCGCTGTTCGATGCCGATCATCTTTCCGATCTCAGAAAAGAGCCGGATTTCGACCTGCCACCGATGCCGCTTGGCGAGCATGTGGCCAACGACTATCACTTTCTGCGCTTTTCCCTGAAAGCGCACCCGGTTTCGTTCGTCCGCGCCGAGCTTGATCACAGACGAACCCGGCGGACCGAAGAGCTGACCGAAATGAAGACAGGGCAATGGGTCGAAGTTGCAGGACTCGTGCTGGTCCGGCAGCGGCCCGGATCGGCCAAGGGCGTGATTTTCATGACCATTGAGGATGAAACCGGCATTGCCAACGGCATTATCTGGCCGAAGGTTTTCGAGCGCTTTCGCCCTATCATACTGGGCGCCCGTTTTGTGCGCCTGTCAGGCCGCCTGCAGAACGAATCCAATGTCATTCATGTTGTCGTCGAACGTCTGGAAGATCTGACGCCCACTCTGGAAACCCTTGCTCTTGGCACCCCGCAGATAGAGGCACTGGCAAATGCAGACGAAGTCAAACGACCGGTCATTGAATTGTCGGAGAAAATCAAACCGAGACGCCGCCGGCCGAAAGTGATCAAAGAGGAACCGGAGTTGATCAAGGACTACGCAAAATCCATTGAAACAGTGCACAAACTCCTGCCCAAGGGGAGGAATTTTCATTAACTACGCTCTCAAACCGCTCAACGTGTCGGGCTTCTTCCTCAGATATCGCAGATTTTTGCGATAATGAGCGTGTGCTCCATCGGACAGATAACCGGAAAAAGCATCCTCATCCTCATCAAGCAAAACTGTTCTGACCGCCAACGCATACCCCCATTCAGCCTGGGTAAGATATCCGGCCCGGTTGACAGCCCACCCTTGAGAGCCCGTCGCAGAATCGCTGAACTGGCTGAATCGAAACGAGGAATTCGCACCAAAAACGCCAAAACCAAAAAACACCATTGCCAGGTCCGTCGCAAACTCCTCAAGCTCGCGACCGCCCGGCGGATCGGAGGGAATCGTTAAAAGAACCGGGTGGCAGACCTCGTGCGCCAATGTTGCAATAAGACTTTCCAGTTCTTTCAGCACCTTTGGCGCAACTGTCACACGATGCCTGTTCTTGTCGGCAACAGAATAAGTGCCCAACGGATCCACCGGCACATTCTGTGCCACTGCCAACGGGTTCAGAACCGGGTCAACATCGTCCTCCTGCAGCTGAAGCTCAAAGCCATCGGGATCTATTCCAAATCGTTCGGTGACTTGTTGAAACACATGTTCCACATGGCAAAGACCGCTCTTGCCCGATGGCGGAAAATGCTCCTTTATCGGCAGGACGACCGAGTGAGAGCGCATGGTTTCGCATCCACCCAGGTTGGACAGCAACCACTTCCAGGCGTCGATTTGCCACGTTTCGTCATCCAACTCTATGGTGGGCTTTGGCTTCCAGAAAACCATTAAAACAATCTACACATTTAAATCGAAAAAAATCGCCGGCACACTAGGCTCAGGACCCTAGCGAAACCAACTCAAATGGCAAGCGTTCTTTTTCAGCCACCGGTCGACAACCCCGACAGACCGCAGGCGCACTGAAACAGGGTTCCAGCCCGATGCTGACATATCCGGTCCGACTGGCCACGTTCAATATGGAATCCTTTGGTGAAACCCGGTTTCAGCCGGACGCGCTTGCTGTCCGCATCAAAGCGCTCAGGCCGGTCCTGCGGGCCATCGGCGCAGATATTCTGTGCCTGCAGGAAATGAATGCCCAGAAGGTAAAAGGAAGCACCGGTCCGCGGGAGTTTCTATCCCTCGATCTCCTGCTGGAAGGAACGCTCTATCAGAACTTTCACCGGGCCTTCAGCCTGCGAAATGACGGCCAGGGTCCCCGTGACAGGCACAACCTTGTCACCCTCTCGCGCTTTCCCATCGATCAGTCCCGATCGCTCTGGCACAGCCATGTTGATCCGCCGGCATGGAATGCGCGAACCGATCGCCCGGCAATCGACTATGAAGAACCCATCACCTGGGACCGGCCGATCCTGCATACGACAATCACGCTGCCGGACAGCAGAAAACTGGATGTTTTCAACCTCCACCTCAGAGCCCCCATTGCGGCGCCCATAGCGGGACAAAAACTCAGCGCCGACGAATGGCGGTCGACACAGGGATGGGCGGAAGGCTTTTTTCTCTCTGCCGTCAAAAGAGCCGGACAGGCGCTGGAACTCAGGCAGGCGGTCGATGACATTTTTCAGCGCGATGAAAACCCGCTGATTGCTTTAGCCGGAGATTTTAACGCCGACCTTGACAGTGCCGCATTGCGGATTGCCAGAGCCGGTATCGAAGATACAGGAAATGCGTCTCTCGCACCCTATGCGCTTCATGATCTGATTGAAAAAATTCCTCCGGACCGGCGCTTCACCGTGCTGCACCATGGCAGGCCGTACATTATCGACCACATCCTCGTCAGCGCAGCACTGAGGCAGTGCAACACGCTTTTCAAAATTCTCAACGATGCGCTGCCTGATGATGTCGACGGTCAGCGGGACCAAGTCATACAAACGTCGCTTCACGCGCCGGTTCTGGCTGACTTTACTCTATCGGCCGGTGTCTGAACCGGGTCAGGCAAAGGCGTCGAGAAGGTCGCCGGGCGCTTGATCGAGTGCACCGATATAAAGGTTGCTCACGGAGGCGTTCTGCGAAGAAAAGGAAACGCCGCCCCGCTCGCCTTCAATGCTGCTGTAGCTGCCTTCACGGACGGTCAGATTGCTGCCATCGAAGGAAACGCGCTGGAACGACTGAAATTCGGCTTCAATTCCGTCAATCTCAATTCGGGTTGTCGAAACCGATGCCGCCTCATAGCGGATGGAGGTCGATGCCTGAACATCCTGATCAAATCTTGTATCCGGCTTGTCTTCGATCGTATCGCGCAAGCGGGCAATTTCGGCCTGGCGCGCGGTTGCCCGATATTCAACGCTGCCGCCCAACCGGTCGTCACGGCGTATTTTCAGGCGTTCCGAGAGTTCCTGCAGCCGTTCGATGATAACAGCGTCTTTTTCAGCCTTCTTTGCAGCGATATCAAGGACATTGTCAGTGCGGCCTCTGTCCGGTTCGTCAGGCCTGCCCTGATTGAACAGAGACGATGGTCCCTGGGTGATCTGCAACAGTTTTGCGGATTGGGTAGAAGTCTCAATCGACAGTTCCATAGACGCCTCCTGGCCTTGTCAGAACTGAAAAATGCGCGGGCCTTCTGGCCGGGTTCGGCACTCAAAGTCCCATAAATTTCTTAAGGAAAGCGTAACCATAACCGCAACAGGGAAGGGCCGGCGTTAACCGGCCCTTCAAATTCCCGTGATTCTGAAATTCAACAGCGCTTAGCTGCTGACGAGATTGCGCAGCACGTAATGCAGGATGCCGCCAGCCTTGATATATTCAAGCTCATCTTCGGTATCAATCCGGCAAAGAGCCTCTATGGTTTTTTCGGTGCCGTCTTCATAAGTGACATGAATATCAACCATCTGACGCGGTTTGAGATCGGCAACGCCCTTGATCGTAACCCGCTCCTTGCCGGTAATATTGTGGCTCTGCCAGCTTTCGCCGTCTTTGAAGGTAAACGGCAGAACGCCCATGCCAACCAGATTTGAGCGGTGGATCCGTTCAAAACTCTGGGCGATCACAGCCCGTACACCAAGAAGCCTGGTGCCCTTGGCCGCCCAGTCACGGGACGAGCCGGTGCCGTATTCCTTTCCGGCAAACACGACAAGCGGCGTCCCCTCTTCCTTATATTCCATACAGGCGTCATAGATCCATTCCTGCTTGCCGTCCTTCATGGTGACGCCGCCTTCAACACCGGGCACCATCTGGTTCTTGATGCGGATGTTGCCGAAGGTCCCGCGCATCATCACCTGATGGTTGCCGCGCCGGGAGCCATAGGAGTTGAAATCGCGCACCGCGACCTGATGTTCGGACAGATACTGACCCGCAGGCGCATCGGCTTTGATCGCGCCGGCCGGTGAAATATGGTCTGTGGTGATGGAATCGAGGAACAGTCCCATGACCGCGGCATTTTCGATATCTTCCAGCGGCTGCGGTTCCATCGTCATGCCTTCGAAGTAAGGCGGGTTCTGAACGTAAGTCGACGAGACCGGCCACCCGTAGGTCATGCCGCCTTCGACCTTGATGTTCTGCCAGTGCTCATCGCCTTTGAACACATCGCCATAGCGCTCACGGAACATCTGTTCAGTGATCGACGACCGGATCAGATCCGTAATCTCCTGGCTGCTTGGCCAGATGTCTTTCAGGTAAACCGGATTGCCGTCCTGATCGTTGCCCAGCGGCTCCTCCGTGATATTCACATTGAGCGAACCGGCCAGCGCATAGGCGACAACCAGCGGCGGCGAGGCAAGATAGTTGGCCCGGACATCGGGATTGACACGGCCCTCGAAGTTCCGGTTGCCCGAAAGAACCGAACAGGCAACCAGATCGTTGTCGTTGACCGCCTTTGAAATTTCGTCAGGCAGCGGACCGGAATTGCCGATACAGGTGGTACAGCCATAGCCGGTCAGGTTAAAGCCAAGGGCATCGAGGTCGTCCTGCAGCCCGGCCTTTTCGAGATAATCGGTCACGACCTGAGAGCCCGGAGCAAGCGACGTTTTCACCCATGGCTTGACCTCAAGTCCTCTTTTCAGGGCATTGCGGGCCAGGAGCCCTGCCCCGATCAGGACAGACGGGTTCGACGTGTTGGTGCAGGATGTGATCGCCGCTATGACGACATCGCCATTACCGAGATCATGATCCCGGCCGTCGACGGGAACACGCCTGCTTTCTTCACCGGCCTTCTTGAATTCATCCGCCATCGTCGTTGCAAAACCGGTCGCGGCATCCGCCAGCGAAATCCTGTCCTGCGGACGCTTCGGACCGGCGATTGACGGAACAACAGAAGAAATATCCAGGGACAGCGTGTCTGTAAATTCCGGATCGGCCGCATCGGACGACCGGAACATGCCTTGCGCTCTTGAATAAGCTTCAACCAGCGCCACGCGATCCGCATCGCGCCCGGTTGCGGAAAGATATTTCAGCGTTTCGTTGTCAACCGGGAAAAACCCGCAGGTCGCCCCATATTCGGGCGCCATATTTGCGATTGTGGCCGCATCCTCAAGGCTGAGATTGTCAAGACCGTCACCGTAAAATTCGACGAATTTGCCGACAACGCCCTTTTGGCGGAGCATTTCAACAACCGTCAGCACCAGGTCCGTCGCGGTAATGCCTTCATTCAGTTTGCCGGTCAGTTTGAACCCGATCACTTCAGGAATGAGCATCGAGATCGGCTGGCCAAGCATCGCAGCCTCCGCTTCGATACCGCCAACGCCCCAGCCCAGGACAGCCAGGCCGTTCACCATGGTGGTGTGCGAATCCGTTCCAACCAGCGTGTCCGGATAGGCGATCGTTTCACCGCCCACCTGTTTGGTCCAGACGGTCTGGGCCAGATATTCAAGGTTCACCTGATGGCAAATTCCGGTCCCCGGAGGCACAGCGCGGAAATTATCGAAAGCGGACTGGCCCCAGCGCAGGAATTCGTAGCGCTCGCCGTTACGCTCATATTCGCGCTCGACATTCAACGCAAACGCGGACGCGGTGCCGAAATAGTCGACCATCACCGAATGATCGATCACCAGGTCAACCGGCACTTGCGGATTGATCTTCTCGGGATCACCGCCGAGCTTGACGGCGGCGTCGCGCATCGCGGCAAGATCGACGACCGCCGGGACACCGGTGAAGTCCTGCATCAGGACCCGCGCAGGGCGATAGGAAATTTCGTGCGTCGATTTCTTTTCAGCCAGCCATTTCGACACGGCCTGGATGTCGTGGGCCGTCACGGTGCGATTGTCTTCGTGGCGCAGCAGGTTTTCGAGCACGACCTTCAGCGAAAAAGGAAGTTTCGAAATGCCCTCAAGACCATTTTTTTCTGCTTCGGGAAGCGAATAGTAAACGTAATCTCTTCCATTAACCGAAAGGGTTTTCCGGCACTTAAAACTGTCTAGCGATTGGTCTGTCACGGTCCGCGTTCCTCTTCTGCCCTCACATCGCAGCGGCCTGCGTATGCGGTGTCTTCAAAGCCCTGGCGGGCGGCGCGAGGTCCGATAAGATGACCTCCGTCGCGCTCTCAGGCGTTGCTATACTCAATTTTCTGGAACCCTTCCAGACTGCCCGTCTTTGATTGCTGCGAATCCGCGATCAATTTTGATCAAGAACGCGCGCCGGCACACCGCGGGAGCTGAAAAAGCGCTGCCTGAAAGATCCAAAAAGCCTGCGAAAATCAACTTCGGCTCAGCTTTATATACAAATGTATACAAAAGTCGAGGCGAATTTTGAACCTTTCCAATCAATCCGGATCGGCCGTGTTATCCATCAATGGAAAAACCGGTGCAAACCCGTAGCCAGCCGTCCGGAGCCACGATAAAAGACAAAAATCAAAGCGCATTGGGTTCAGAACCCATTAAGAGAGATAAAACGGCGACCGAAAAGAGAATATGCCCTCAGCCGTTCACGCCATCGATCGAAGGAAGCCCTGTGCCCTCTGACCCACCTGTCCAAGCCGATCACGTCTTAACAGCGCAGAGCCTCGTATGCGTTCGCGGCGGGCGCGAGGTTTTCCGAGGCGTGTCCTTTGACGTCTCCTCCGGCGAGACACTTCTGATCAAAGGTCCGAACGGGTCGGGAAAGTCAAGCCTGCTCAGAGCGGTTGCCGGTTTGGCACGACTGAGTGAAGGTGCCCTCCATCTGCAAGGCGGGCCCGAGGACATGCCTCTTCCGGCATCTTGCCATTATTTCGGCCATTCCGATGCTTTGAAACCCTCGCTCACAGCCAGGGAAAACCTGAAATTCTGGTATGACTTCATGGGGTCACCGGCCCGGCCGGTAACCGAGGCGCTTGAAGAACTTGAGCTTGGTCACCTTGGCGATATTCCCGCAGCTTACCTGTCAGCCGGCCAAAAGCGACGCCTGTCGCTGGCCCGGCTTCTGGTCAGCCAGCGCCCGATCTGGTTGCTGGACGAACCAAGCGCTGCGCTTGACAGCGCATCAGAACACCGTCTTCTGGATCTGATGGGCCGGCATGTTGCCGAAGGCGGCCTCATTCTGGCGGCCACGCATTTGCCGCTCAACATCGGAAAAGCCAAAGAACTGCGACTGGAGGCGGGGCAGTGACGTCAGCCATGATATCCCTCTTTGCCCGCGAAATGCGGCTGTCGGTGCGGGTTGGCGGCGGCGCCCTGATGGGTGTCCTGTTTTTCCTGACGGTGATCACCGTTATCCCGTTCGGAATCGGTCCGGATCTCAACCTTCTGGCCCGTATCGGCCCGGCCATCCTGTGGATCGGGGCACTGCTTGCCACGCTGTTGGGGATCGATCGGCTGTTTCTCGCCGATCATGAGGACGGTGCGCTGGATCTCATCAGAATGTCCGGGCAGCCGCTTGAGCTTGTTGTCCTGATCAAATGCGCCGCCCACTGGACGGCCACAGGGTTGCCGCTTGTCCTTGCCGCTCCGATTCTGGCGATCTTTCTCAATCTGTCCCCGCTGGCCAATGGTGCCGTGACGCTCACACTGCTGGTCGGCACGCCCGCCCTGACCCTGATCGGCGCGATCGGCGCAGCCATCACCGTAACACTGCGCCGGGGCGGCCTGCTTCTTGCCGTACTGATCATCCCGCTTTCCGTGCCGATACTCATCTTCGGCGTCAGTGCGGCCAACGCCGCCGTTACGGAACCGACCCCCTTTCTGACACCGTTCCTGATTCTGTGCGCATTGACGCTTTTTGCCTCCGTCATCGGGCCGGTTGCGGCTGCCGCGGCATTAAGAAACGCCGGCGATTGATTTTGCTCAAGGCATCACATCCCGTTGAGAGCCATTGAAAGGGACGGTATTCGAGATTAAAACTGCGCCATGGCTCTTATCGATCTTGCAAATCCGACGCGTTTTCTGCGCTTGACCGACCGGCTACTGCCCTGGTTCGTCGCGGCGACGGTTCTGTGTTTTACGATCGGACTTTACATGTCCTTCTTTGTGGCGCCGCAGGACTATCAGCAGGGACAGACCGTTCGGATCATGTTCATCCACGTGCCCTCGGCATGGCTATCCATGTTCTGTTATGGCGTCATGGCGGTGGCATCCATCGGCACGCTGGTTTGGAAACATCCGCTGGCCGACGTCTCGGCCAAGGCCGCCGCACCGATCGGCGCCGCCTTCACATTTCTCGCTTTGATCACCGGCTCCCTTTGGGGAAAGCCGATGTGGGGCACATGGTGGGTCTGGGACGCGCGCCTGACATCGGTGCTGGTGCTGTTCATCATGTATCTTGGACTGATCGCGCTCTGGCGCACGTTCGAAGATCCCATTCAGGCGGGCAAAGCCGCGGCGGTTCTGACACTGGTCGGTTCCATCAATCTGCCGATCATAAAATTCTCCGTCGACTGGTGGAACACTCTGCATCAGCCGGCCGCCGTGGTTCGGTTGGACGGTCCGACCATCCATCCGGACATTCTCATCCCGCTCCTGATCATGGCGCTGGCGTTCACGCTTTTATTCGTGGTGCTGCATATGATGAGCATGCGCAATGAAATCATGCGCCGACGGGTCAGGGCCCTGCGCATGCGGGCGGCCAGCGTCGCCTCGCCAACGCTTGCGCATACCATGGCGGAGGTGAAAGGATAAGCATGGACTCGTTCGGCTTAGACGCACACGATACCTTCGTTCTGGCATCCTACCTGATCTGTTTTATCGTTCTGGCCGGCCTTGTCGTGAGCATTCGGCTTGACGGGTCACGGCAGCAGAAAATTCTGGATCAGCTGGAGGCGCAGGGAATCAGAACGCGGCGTGAAAGTGACACAAACCCGCGGAGGCGTGCCGAATGATCCCCGCTGATGCCGACAAGGCAACCGAAAAACAGTCAAAGCCCCGCATCTCGCTGCTCGTGCTCCTGCCCCTGGTTTTGTTTCTGGCCCTCGCGGGGCTGTTCATGTTTCAGCTTCTCTGGGGTAAGGACCCGCAACAGATTCCATCGGTTCTGATCAATAAGCCGGCTCCGGATTTTGAGCTGCCGCCGCTGGCGGGCCTCATCAAAGACGGTCAGGAACTGCCCGGTCTTTCCAAAGCTGAACTCCTCGGAAAAGTAACGGTGGTCAATATCTGGGCGTCCTGGTGCGTTCCCTGTCGTCAGGAACATCCCTTTCTCATTGAGCTGGCCAAAGATGACCGGATTAACCTGGTGGGACTGAACTACAAGGATAAGCCGGAAAACGCCCTGGAATTTCTCTCTGAGCTGGGCAATCCCTATTCTGCGGTCGGGGTCGATCAAAAAGGTCGGGCTGCCATCGATTGGGGCGTTTACGGCGTTCCGGAAACATTCATTGTCGGACCTGAGGGCATCATTCGCTACAAATATATCGGCCCGCTTTCGGCCCAGTCCTACCAATCGGCTTTTCTGCCAAGCCTTGACAAGGTTCTGGCACTTCCAGTGGACCAGTGATTCCCCTCAAAATCACGTCAACTGCGCAGAAGCACGCCAAACGCCAGGGTATGGACTCATATGTGATTGAAACGGCAGGAGCTGAATGCCCGCCGGAAACCGTTCGGTTTTCAAGACGGTGCAACGTTGTTGCTGGACTATTCGGCTCCTGCCATTTCAATCACATATGAGCTCTCAACCTAACAATTTCCTCACTCCAACGTGACTAGCCAAAAGGCCCATCCGCACCTATCGTCTATTGTGGCGACAATCAATTGCGTCCTTTCCCGTTTGTTGAAACCGGGCGCAGCAAAGAGGTAACAAGACCAATGATTGGGATTGTCCGGACTGTACTCTTTGGTACAGGGCTAGCGGTGTTTGCTCTGTCGGGCGCCGGAACACATTCGGCCATGGCAGGGAATGCAACTGCTGTCCTGGAGCTGTTTACCAGTCAGGGATGTTCCTCCTGCCCGCCCGCTGACAGGCTGATGGGCGAACTGTCCAAAAACGATGAGCTGGTGGTCCTTTCGCTTCCGGTGGATTACTGGGATTATCTTGGCTGGAAGGATACGTTTGCCAGTCCCGCCTACACACGGCGGCAAAGAGTATACGCAGCCCAGCGCGGCGACCGGTCAATCTACACACCTCAGGTGGTCGTTAACGGACAGCAGCATGTTGTGGGCAGCGACCAGCGCGCAATTGCTGAGGCTATCAAAACAACGGCGCCACTGTCGGTTGATGTCGACCTCATCAGAGACGGCGATGCAATCGAAGTCACGATTGGTGGAGACCTTCCCGCCGGTGCGACATCGGCAACGGTGTTCCTCGCGCCGGTCAGCAGAGATGAAGAGGTGGCCATTGACCGCGGCGAAAATCATGGCCGTACCGTCTCGTACACCAATGTCGTCCGCAGTCTTCAGCCAATAGGCATGTGGCGCGGGGGCGAACAGAAGCTGATGTTCCCTGCCAGCGAGATATCGAAGAAGGGCGGCGACACGTGCGCGATCATAATCCAGCTTGATAATCGCGGCGAGCCGGGCGCGATTATCGGCGCGGCTATTCTTTAAGACCGCCATCATTTCCTTACCACTCTCGATTTTGGGACACCGGAACCTGAACCGGTGTCCCGTTTTCGTTTACACGCGGACAATCCACTTTTCTTGAAGCGTGTTGACAGAAAATGCCGAACAGGCCGGGCCATTTTGCGCACGAATAAATATCTGATACCAGATGACCTCATCAGTCCGGTGTTTCTGCAGAGCCGCTCTCAGGTCAGAATGTCCGGTATGGGAATGTTATTTGAGGCGCTTTTGGTAAGTTGATCGGGTTTTCCGGTCGAACACCATGCCTCGGTTTCAGGGTTTGAGCGAGGCGCGACTTTGACATTGCCGACAAAAATTGCGCTGGGCAGCATCGCGGTCGGTGTGCTTATTCTCGGCCTCAAATACGCGGCCTTCCTTTACACCGGCTCGATTGCGCTCTATTCGGACGCGCTTGAATCGATCGTCAATGTCGCTTCGTCACTGGCAACGCTGGCTGCCGTCTGGTTTGCGCAGCGCCCCGCGGATTCCAATCATCCTTACGGGCATGACAAAGCGGAATATTTCGGGGCGGTCGTTGTCGGCGTTATGATTGTCCTGACGGCTCTCTCCATCTTCCGCGAAGCCTGGCTGTCCTACCAAAGCCCGGCCGTTATTGTCAGCTCGCCGCTCGGCCTGGGACTGAACGGTTTTGCCAGTGTCATCAACGGGCTATGGGCTTACATTGTTATCAGGACCGGCAAGCGGGCCGGATCACCGGCGCTGGTCGCCGATGGCAAGCACCTGGTGACGGACGTCATTTCCTCCATCGGCGTTCTGGCCGGTGTTTTCCTTGTGATTTTCACCGGCATCCAAAAGTTGGACAGTGTTCTGGCCACTCTGGTCGGTATCAACATCCTGTGGTCGGGCTGGCATCTGGTAAAGGAATCCGTTGGCGGCCTGATGGACGAGGCGGTTGAACCGCAACTTCTGTCCATGATCCGCGAGCTGATTTCGGAGCATGCGGAAGGCGCCCTTGAAGCCCATGATCTCAGAACCCGTCATTCCGGCCGGGCCGTGTTCATGGAATTCCATCTGGTTGTTCCCGGTTCCATGACCGTCGACGAAGCGCACGCAATATGTGACCGTATCGAGGAAGCCATCAGGGAGAAGATCACCGGCGCGCGAATCACCATCCATGTCGAGCCTGATCATGAGGCCGAACATCGCGGTATTGTTGTGCTTTAACATCGGCGTATTCAGTTATCCTGTCCAGGCATCCCATTCGGGCATCTTTTCCGGGACAAACCATGCAAATTCCGGCAATCGCCGAAATCGAACGAGCATTCAAAGGCGCACGATGGCCAAACCAAAGTTGATTGATCATCTGATCCTTATTCTGGGATCGCTGGCCATGCTGCTGCCGGTTCTGAGTGTATTCCTGACCACGACCCATGCGCCCGGAACCTTCGCTCGCGAAGGCCTCACGCTCACTTTCGGCGGCCACTTTTTCAGCAATTACGCGCAATTGCTCTCAACGCCACGCGGTTTCACCGACAGCATCACCGCGTCCGTTATGATGCTGAATTCTGTCGTTATCGGCGTCGGCTTTGCCGGACTGAAAGTGCTGCTGTCTCTCATGGCCGCTTATGCACTTCACTATTTCAGGGTGCGGTTTGGCACGGCGATCTTCTGGCTGATCTTCGCCTCATTGCTTTTTCCGCTTGAGTCGCGCTTTTTGCCCACTTATGCGGTGACCTCTCACCTGGGACTGATCAACACCGTCCCCGGTGTCATACTTCCCCTTGTCGCATCGGGGATCGGCACCCTGTTTTTTCGCCAGTTTCTGAGAACGGTTCCCGATCAGCTCGCTGAGGCGGCGCGCATAGACGGCGCCGGACCCTTCCGGTTTTTTATCGATATTCTTGCGCCGTTATCCGCGCCGATGGCCGGCGCACTGTTTCTGATTCTCTTCATCATCGGATGGAACCAGTATTTGTGGCCGATCATGATTACGACCGATGAGAGCCTTTATACGTTGGTCCGGGGCATGCAGTTTGTCGGTTACAGGAGCACCGAAGGCATGGCCCTCGCCATGCTGGCGATTTTACCGCCGGTGATCCTGCTCCTTCTATTCCAGCGTCTGATCATAAAAGGACTCTATGAAGGCATTCACTGACTGGAGAAGAATGACTTTTCTCCGTCCGCTCCCCGTATATCGTCAGCGCCCGAGATCGCTTTCAGGCGAAGCACTGATTTTGTGAATGCTGAGATCCGCGCCGCGGTGTTCCTCTTCCTCCGTAAGACGCAGGCCCATCACAGCCTTGATGACACCGTAGACAGCGAACCCGACGATGGTGGCATAGATGACGCCCGTCAGTGTGCCCGCGATTTGAGCAGCCGGCGTAACACCCCCCATGCCCCCGAGCGACTCAAGACCGAAAATTCCAGCGGCAATGCCGCCCCACGCGCCGCAAATGCCGTGCAGCGGCCAGACACCGAGAACATCATCGATTTTCAGCTTGTTCTGGCAGAATTCGAAGCCCCACACGAAAATTGCGCCGGCCGCGCCGCCGACAATCAGACTGCCGACCGGATGCATGACGTCCGACCCGGCGCAGACCGCCACAAGACCCGCCAGTGCGCCGTTATGCACAAAACCAGGATCACTGCGACCCACCAGTGTGGCGATCAGAATTCCGCCAACCATGGCCATGAGTGAGTTGATCGCAACCAGGCCGGATACCGATTCAAGCGATGCGGCGGTCATGACGTTAAAACCGAACCAGCCGACGCAGAGCAACCATGAGCCCAGAGCAAGCCACGGAATGGACGAGGGCGGAATACCGACCGGCTTGCCGTCCCTGCCGTAGCGACCCTTTCGGGCGCCCAGTTGCATGACGGCACCGAGCGCGATCCAGCCGCCGACCCCATGGACCACAACAGAGCCCGCAAAATCGTGAAACTGAGCGCCGAACGTTGCCTCGTACCAGTCCTGAAGCCCGTAGTTTCCGTTCCAGACCATGCCTTCGAAGAACGGATAAGCGATCGCGACAAGCACAACTGTAGCAACGCATTGCGGCGCAAACCGCATTCTCTCGGCAATTCCGCCTGAAATAATGGCCGGTATCGCTGCAGCAAATGTCGTCAGGAAGAAGAATTTGACCAGCGTCAGACCCTGCAGCTCAAAGGTTCCGCCGTCGCCGGACAACGTCGCCGCGCTGACCAGGAAAGTGGTGCCGTAAGCGACCAGATAACCGATGAAAAAGTAGGAGACGGTCGATAAGGCAAAGTCCACCAAGATTTTGACCAGGGCGTTGACCTGATTTTTGTGCCGGACGGTGCCGACCTCAAGAAAGGCGAAACCGCCATGCATCGCAAAAACAAGAATTGCGCCTAAAAGAACGAAAAAGACGTCGCCGCCCGCGCTCTGAGTTTCCATGGTGGTGAGCCCCCCAGTTCATATCCCATGCCCGTTCTGGGCTTTTATTCGGCATATGATCATTCAAGAGGCATGCCAGAGAGGCAATTGATGAGAATTCCGGCAGTTTTTGTTTCATCGCATATGCAATATGCGTAATTTTTCATCAAAATTGATTTTTGTATCGCCTAATTATTTGTCAATTGCCGGTTTTGTCGCCAGCAGTCAAACCCGTGAAGGCGCTCTCCAATCAGAAAAAAAGCCCCGGCGCAACGCACCAGGGCTCTCGTTGGTTCACCAGGCTGATGCACAGCCTGATGTCTGTTGGGCTTAAAGCCGCTGCGACCCTTGACCGAATTCCGGATAGGCTTCGACACCGATCTCGACTTTGTCCAGACCCAGAGCCTCTTCCTCTTCGGAAACCCGGACGCCCATGATCGCTTTCAGCACGAACCAGACCACCAGTGATACGACGAAGGTGAAGGCCCCGATGGCAACGATGCCCAGCAGCTGAACGCTGTAAGTCGCATCGGAGTTGGACAGGGGAACAATCAGCGTGCCCCAGATACCGGCCAGAAGGTGAACCGGAATCGCGCCCACAACATCGTCGATCTTGAACTTGTCCAGCAGCGGAACGGCGACCACGACAATTGCGCCGCCGATACCGCCGATTATGACGCTCTGAATGACACTTGGTGCCAGCGGCTCGGCAGTAATGGCCACCAGACCGGCGAGCGCGCCGTTCAGAGCCATGGTGACGTCGACCTTTTTGTAAAGGATCTGCATCAGCACGATCGCGACGACGACGCCCGCTGCAGCTGCCAGGTTTGTGTTGGCGAAGATCCTTGAGATGTCGGTAACGTCGCCAATTGTGCCCATCGCGAGCTGAGACGCACCGTTAAAGCCGAACCAGCCAAGCCACAGAATGAATGTACCCAGTGTTGCCAACGGCATGGACGAGCCCGGGAACGGCGTGACCTGACCGTTTGGTCCATACTTGCCCTTACGGGCACCAAGCACCAGCGCGCCGGCCAGCGCAGCCCAGCCACCGACGGAGTGAACAAGGGTCGAACCGGCAAAATCAGAGAAACCCTGTGCATCAAGCCAGCCTGCGCCCCATTCCCAGGAGCCGGTAATCGGATAGATAAAGCCGGTTAGAACCACAGTGAAAACGAGGAACGGCCACAGCTTGATCCGTTCCGCCAGCGTTCCGGAGACAATCGACGCGGTGGTCGCACAGAACACCATCTGGAAGAACCAGTCCGATGCGGTGGAATAGCCGGTATCCAGCGCATTGCCGCCGACGGGATCAAACGAATACGGACCGAAAGATCCGAAGAATCCGCCGTCGACGCCGGTGTACATCAGATTGTAACCGGTGATCCAGAACATCAGACCTGCAATCGAATACAGCGAGATGTTCTTGAGGCATTGCATGGAGACGTTTTTGGTCCGGACCAGCCCGGCTTCGAGCATCGCGAATCCGGCCGCCATCCACATGACCAGAAAGCCGCCGATCAAAAACAGGAGTGTATTGAAGATGTAGGCCACATCGACCTGTTTGGCGAACTCCGGCGCATCCTGCGCCAGTGCCGGCACAGCGAATGCTGCAAGGACTGCCCCCGACACACCGCCGAGCGTTACATATTTTTTCATTGGTAGCTCCCAGATAACCTTAAAGCGCTTCGGCGTCTGTCTCGCCGGTGCGGATGCGAACAGCCTGGTCGATCGAATAGACAAAAATCTTGCCGTCACCGATCTGGCCGGTTTTCGCCGCGCCCGAGATGGCTTCGACGACTTTGCCGACGGTCTCCCCCGAAACAGCGACCTCGATTTTCAGTTTGGGCAGAAAACTGACGGCATATTCAGTGCCGCGATAGATCTCGGTATGCCCTTTCTGGCGGCCATACCCCTTAACTTCGGTGACGGTAAGCCCCTGAACGCCGATACTCGTCAGTGCATCACGCACCTCATCGAGTTTGAACGGCTTGATAATGGCCATCACAATTTTCATATTGCCTGACTTTCCCTTTCCCTGCGGGTTGCGACGTCAATCGCCGAAGCGATCTCATCACAGATTGCCGTGACCGCGCATTGGGCCGACTGCTATCAGTTCAGGAACAGTTCAAACTTCGTGCCAATTGAAAATTTCAGCAGTTTCGGATGCGTTTACCGATCAGAAAGATTTATAAAAATACAATTAAGTCAAATAGTTACACCTATATTTCGCAAGCAGTTATTCCTGTTTGCCGAATTAGAGGGCGCGCAAGATGATTTGCATATTTTTTGTGCAAATACAAAATTCAGTTCTGACTATTTTTTATGCAGACATAAGTTCACGCTGAAAATCCGCCCTGTGCCAGATAGGCCCGCTCCTTGTCCGTGCTTTGCCGGCCCAAAACACTATTGCGATGCGGAAACCGGCCGAAACGACGGATGACATCCATGTGAATCAGAGCGTAATGGTACCCCTGCTCATCGCAATACGCCCGGCACAGATCGACGGATTTTTCCTGGGCTTGCATGTCTTCGGCGTGTTCGAACGGCAGAAAGAAAAAAACCCGCGCAGGCGCTGGAAAGGCCAGATGAAAATTTTTCCCGACCGCCGTGTCGGCAACCTTCAACGCTTTTTGGTCGCTTTGAAACGCCTCAGGGGTGTTTCTGAACATGTTACGCGGGAACTGATCGAGAACGAGGATCAGCGCAAGCGCCCCGTGCGGAGTCTCCGTCCAATGGTCGAGCGACCCGGCAAACGCCGCCTCATAAAGCACCGGAAATCGCGATCGGATATCGTCATCGAACGTTTTGTCTGCCTCAAACCACTTGTCAGGTCCCGCCTCCCACCAGAAAGAGAGAATATCGATGGGATCGTGCGATGCGCTGGACATGTCTGTCTCCTGAGGGTAACGAAACCTGAGGACGATTATCTCCGTACCCGCGAAATTGGAAAGGCATTTCTTTGACGGACGATGACAAGGCGGTCGTTTTGGATCTCAGGGGACTCATATGCCCCTTACCTGTCCTGAAGACACAAAAAGCATTGTCCCGTCTCAAAGCCGGTGACAGGCTCAGCATTGAAACCACCGACCCGTTGACCGATATCGATATCCCCCACTTCTGCCGGGAAAAAGGTCACAAGCTGGTGGATAAATCCGCCCGGGATGAAATTCGTATATTCGTTATCGAAAAAGGCGGCTGAACCAGGATACGCTCCAGCCGGTAAGTCAACCGTCTGCTGCAATCCGATCCATTTTTTTCGCAAGGTCGACATCGAGCCTGGTCAACCCGCCGGCATCGTGGGTTGCCAGCACAACATCCACTTTGTTGTAGACATTGAACCATTCCGGATGGTGATCCATTTTTTCCGCAACGAGTGCCACCCGGGCCATAAAGCCGAATGCCTCATTAAAAGACTTAAACCTGAAGCTTCGGCATATCGCCTCCCGCCCCTCGACCAAAGCCCAGTGGCTTAGTTCGGAAAGCGCCTGCTTTTTGTCTTCGTCCGTCAGCCGTTCTGCCATATCGGCCTCCTTCATAACCTGATCCCTGTTCAGATTAGCTTGGCGCAGGGAGAGAAGATACAGTTATGATCCCTCAAGCTCAGGACTTACATAGGTCCTCAACCCAAACTTCGACAGTCGGGATCTTGCTGCTTTGACATCCGTTCTCTTTGTCTGCCTTGGAAATATATGCCGCTCTCCCCTCGCTGAGGGTGTCTTTCGTGATCTTGCCCAAAAACGGCGACTGTCGGACAAGTTGGAGATCGAATCAGCTGGCACCGGCGCCTGGCACGTGGGAAATCCCCCGGATCCCCGATCCATCGAGATCGCAAACGAGCACGGCATCGACATTTCGCAGCAGCAGGCACGGCGCATAACGGAAGCTGATTTTTCTCAGTTCGATTTTATTTTTGCGATGGATCAGGACAATCTCAGGCACTTATCTGCTCACCGGCCGCCCGACGGCACCGCAACCTTATCGTTGTTTCTTGACTATGCCGGCCTGGGACAAAAAGACGTGCCGGATCCCTACTATGGCGGGACCGACGGATTTCAACGGGTCTACGGCATGATTGAAACTGCAAGCAGCGGAATTTTGGACCGACTTTTCCCTGTAAACGATCCATCTTGATCGACGTCAAAGCAAAAGATACGCCGATGCGGGAGCGTGGCGCGAACTGCGACCAGTTTGACCGAATGTTGCAGATCAAACCAAAGGAGCTCGGATAATGCTGGGACTGAAAATAGATCAAGATGCATGGATTGTCGTAGGAGACGGAGAACGTGCCCTGTTTTTGCGCAACAAAGGCGACGCCGAGTTCCCGAATCTTGAGATGATCCGCGTCATTGAGAACGACAATCCGGCAACTTCCGATCAGGGCACCGAACGTCCGGGGCGTTTCAGCGACGGGCCGTCAGAACACAAATCGGCGGCAGAACCGACCGACTGGCATTTGCTGGAAAAGCACCGGTTTGCCAAGGAACTTTCCGAAACACTCTACAAAGCGGCTCACAAAGCCAAGTTTGACAAGCTCGTCATCGTTGCGCCGCCGATGATCCTGGGAGATTTGCGCAAAAATCTGCATTCTGAAGTCAAGACACGGATCATTGCGGAAGTGGACAAGGAACTGACCAGACATCCGGTTCATAAGATCGAGAAAATTCTGACGGCGCGAAACTGATGTCCATCGGGCGCTTTAAGATCGGTCGGAAAATCTCGAAAAAAAAGCGGCCACTTCCCTCCGAAATCGAGTGAATAACCCGCAGGCGGCGGCGTTTATCCGTCTTCCCAGACGGGACAATGCCGCCTCCAGCACCTCCGGCGCCAGAAACCAGGGCGTACGAACAAAAAACAGCCAATAAGCAACTCGCATGATCAGGAAGATCATGCCCCAGGACAGCAATGTGTCGGACAGGAAATGTCCGCCAAACGCGATGCGGTTGAGAGACAGCGCAATCATCAGGATCAGAGCCGGAACAAGAACCGCGCGTCGCCACAACACCGGAGCCACAACGGCAAGGGACAGCAGCCAGGCGCTTGCCGAGCCCTCTCCGGAGACAAACGAGCAATTCCTGTGGCAAAAGTCGGTTACTTCCCAAACCGGAACATAAGGAAACTCCCCTCCGAACTGCTCGACCGTCAGTGGACGGGGGCGTCCCCAGTTGTTTTTGAAAAGACCGTTTACAACCAGGCCTGGACCGACAATCAGGGTCGACAACGCATAAAGCGGCCATCGGAGATCTATCAGCGCTTTTCGATCCGGGACAATCAGCTTGAGCAGCAAAATGATCAGGCATCCCGCGGCAATCAGCTTGACAAGAAAAGGCCCCAGCTCTCTCAGGCGAATGAAAAAAGGATCTGTTTTCGCCCAGAAACCCTCGCCGCTATCATAGAAAAGACCGGATGCCCACAAATCGACACCGGGAAACGACAGAAAAAACAGGGATACAAGCAAAATCCCGATCAGAACCGCAACACCGGGCGATCGGCGGATCAGCGCGCTCACATGCGTAAAAGCAGACCAACGGCTTTTGTGGCTGTGCTGCATTGGTCCCCTGTTCGACACGATACGGCCTTTCAAAAATATGCGGCTGTGTATCGTATTCTTCAGAACGATGCCAAGGGCCTGCGTCAAAGAACAGCAGGCACCTGTTGGCACACATTTTAAGGGAAAAGCGCCGAACCCTTGGATACCGGCCCGTTAAAGACGCGGAAAAACGGGTTCGGCTTTTTCGCGGGGGTGAGGATGCGATAACAAACTTCTTCTGCAAAAGGCAGTATGAAAAGACGTTATGTCCACATAAGTCTGTCTGTTTTTTCGCTTAATCGGCAGGAATGCAACAATAAGACGTGACCAGCCAAGAAAATCTCAAAAAATAGACCGTTTTCCTAGTCGAAAACATAGCATCGACTGGCCGAACACGTGCTGCATGGCCAGTAGAAGACTATTCCGCCGGACTTCTCGGTATATTTTTCGGGCCGGTTCCCTTCGATGTTCATTCCCATAACACTCTTTATCGCAACGACTTTTACCATTGCGGAAAGTTGAACGGGAGCTTTTTTCATCCGCGATATATTGGATCAGAGACGATCTTTCTCGGTGAGAATACGCCCAAGTTCGTCAAACAGCGTTTTCACGACAAACGGTTTGGCGACAAGGCCGTCAAAGTCCGCCTTTTCATAGTCCTGCACCACATCGGGTCTCATGCCTGCGGTTAGGGCGACGAAAACACTCCTGGCATTTTGTCCGCGATCCTGCAGCTGAAGAGCCACTTCCGCACCGCTTTTTCCCGGTAGATTGAGATCAAGCATAAAAACATCGAACTGGCTTTCCTCGGCAAGATCGAGCGCTTCTTCTCCTGTGGATGCCTCAGCAACCGTCATCCCGAAACTTTCAAGAACTGAAACGAGGATCTCGCGGCTGGCCTGGTTGTCATCGAGAGCCAGAACGCTCTTCCGCGCAATAAGGTCGCGATAACTTTCTGTATCGCCCGGGAGAGGATCTTGTACCGATTGATCAGGGTGCGGCGCAAAAAGGGGTAACTCAAGCCGCATTGTCGTACCCTGCCCCACTGCGCTTTCCGCTGACAGGCTGCCTCCAAGAGCAGAGGCGAGTTGGCAGGAAATCCAAAGTCCAAGGCCGGATCCCTGCTGACTGCTCCGGCCGGCCTGTCCCTGTTTAAAGGGGGAAAACAGCCCCTCAACTTCATGCGGTGCCATACCGGGTCCCTGGTCACGGACAAGAACAACCAGAATTTGCTGTCCTGCCTCAGAACCGAGTTCCGCATTGACTGCGATCGTTCCTTCACCGGTGAATTTGACCGCGTTCTCCAGCAGATTTCCGATAATGCGCTGCAATGCCAGCGGAAAACCGGAGTAGGTTCTCTTCAGATCCGGACCGATTTTTTCACTGAGAGCAACACCCTTTGAATTCGATTGGGCCTGGTAAAGCGAAATGAGAGCCTCAAGCGTCTCTGCGGGGTTGAAATTCCGATGATGCCGGTCCGCCAGAAACTGACGCTGCTCGACTGAAATCAGTTCATCGGACAGATTCCGCAGATAACCGCCGGCAGCGCGCAGGCGCGACAGCAGGTTCCGCTGCTCTGTATCAAGATCGGTTTGTTCCAGAAGGTCCATGATCGCCGTCATGGCCCCTAACGGTGTTCTCAGGTCGTGGGCGGCTATTGCCAAAAGGCGCGCCGCTTCGGAGACCGAAGAACCGGCCTGTGCGCGGCCCTGCCCCTTTTCGCCGGGCTTTTCATCGCCCATCACTGCCCATCCATGCTCATATGTTCGGCGGTATGATAATAACCTGAGCCGGATTAAGGGACTGCAAAATGTGAATTTACCGGCTATACCGCATCTAATCTGTCTGATTTTCCCCAACAAATAGCAGCGTTCACGCACCATGGAGGCCTGATGTCGTCAAACGGAATTATCGACGTTGTCCTGCCCATCTTTGCGCTCATCGGCATCGGTTACCTGACATCACAGATCGATCTGCTTAACGAAAAAATCGGCGATGCGCTGGGACAGTTCGTTTATACGATCGCAATTCCGATGCTGATTTTCCGGACGCTGGTCACCGCCGAACTGGGCAATGCGTCGCCCTGGGCCTTATGGGCGACTTACTTCACCGGTGCATTCGTGGCCTGGACTGCCGGAACGCTGATCGTCAGGCATATTTTCGGCCGCGACGCGAGGGCAGGGGTTATCGGCGGAATCTCTGCTGCTTTTGCCAACACGGTTCTCGTCGGCATTCCGCTTGTCGGTCCTGTCTATGGCGAAGAAGGACTGGGTGTTCTGTTCGTGCTTCTCGCTGTCCACCTGCCGGTCATGACAGTCGTATGCACCTTTTTGATGGAGCGGGCCTCGGTCATCGACGGTACTTCGGAACCTCGGGCTGCAGGGGACATTCTGCGGGCGATCGCCAAAAATCTCGGCACCAGTCCACTTGTGATCGCAATTGCCGCGGGCACCATTTATTCCCTCGCCGACCTGCCGTATGGCGGCCTTCCGGGCGATGTCGTGGACCGCCTTGCCGCCACCGCTGTACCGATCGCTCTGTTTTCCCTCGGCATGAGCCTCCACAAATATGGAATCCGCGGCAATATTTCGGCCGGATTGATCCTGTCGACAATCAAACTTTTAGTCATGCCTGCGGTTGTTTTCGTGACCGGACGGTACCTGTTTAACCTGCCGCCGATGTGGGTGGCCGTCGCGACGGTCACGGCCGCCTGCCCAACTGGTATCAATGCTTACATTTTTGCCAACCGATTTGGAACAGGCCATGCTATTTCAGCCAATTCCATCAAGTTCTCAACGGCGGCAGCCGTCGTGACAACGGCCATTGTCCTCAAACTGTTGTGACGTTGGCGTTCAGGAGAGACCTATCATGCTCCGGATATCCTGAACCGCAGCCCCGTCAGAACGAAGGGCCCGAATGCTGGTGTGCTTCAGGCTTTTGGACAGCTTGCGCCCGTCGCCGTCAAGAACGAGATCATGATGAACGTAACGCGGCTCCGGAAGGCCGAGCAACTCCTGCAAAAGTCTGTGCACGCTGGTTGACCAAAACAGGTCACAGCCGCGGACAATATCGGTAATCCCTTGCGCCGCGTCGTCAACGGTGACCGCCAGGTGGTAACTGGTCGGAACATCCTTACGCGCCAGCACCACATCACCCCAGGCGGCCGGATCGGCACGAACGGATCCCGTCTCTCCGGTCGGACCGGCTCCGCTTTCCCGCCAGTTCAGTTCGCCGGGGCCGTGTTTCAGGGCCGCCCTCATTTTGAGGCGCCAGGCAAACATATCCTGGTCGGACAGTCGCCTGCGCCTTTCTTCCGCAGTCAGGATGTCGTCTTCCGGAGGATAGAGCGGCGCGCCATCGGGATCGGTCGGCCAGGCTGCATCCCCGGCCTGACTTCCTGCAAAGTCCCTGATTTCCTTTCGACTCAAAACCGCCTTGTAAACGAGATCCTGTCCGCGCAGTTTCTGCAGGGCGGCCTGATAGGCCGAAAAATGATCGGATTGCCGCCGGACCGGTTCCTCCCAGGTCAGCCCCAGCCAGGACAGATCCTCGTAGATCGCCTGTTCGAATTCCGGTGTGCAGCGAACCTGATCGATATCCTCCATGCGCAGAAGAAACCGGCCACCGCAGTTTTGGGACAACTCAAAATTTTTCAGGGCCGAATAGGCATGTCCCAGATGCAAGAATCCGTTGGGCGATGGCGCAAAGCGGAAGACGGGTGTGCTCAAATGCCGACTCGCGGTAGAGAGGGTGCTGTTAGACGCAAGCCATACCAGCAATCACCGCTCAGGGTAAAGCAATCGCGATGGCCTCCATTATTGTCAGTCAGAATGATATCGACCTGGGCGCCCGTGCCCTCAGGAAGGCTGATGCACGCCTTGGTCCAATAATCGACCAGGCGGGCGGCATTCCGTCGCGGCTCCGTCCCGCCGGCCTTGAAAGCCTGTGTCAGATCGTTGTCAGCCAGCAGGTGTCGGTCGCCAGCGCCGCCGCGATATGGGAACGGGTGCAAAAGCTGGTGGTCCCTTTCGATCCGGGGACATTGTCGGCAATCACCGATGACCAGTTGGGCATCGCCGGTCTTTCCCGCCCCAAAATCAGAACACTCCGCGCAATACAGGACGAGCTGAACAGCGGCCTGGACCTTCAGTCACTGGCATCGGCACCGGCTGAGGAAGCCCACGCCGCGCTGTGCCGGATCAAGGGTATCGGCCGCTGGAGTGCGGATATCTATCTCCTGTTCTGTGCCGGCCACCCTGACATATTTCCAAGTGGCGACGTCGCACTGCAGCATGCCGTCCATAGAGGTTTTGACCTAAAAGAACGGCCCGATGTGAAGGCGCTGGATATGATCGCCGAACGATGGGCGCCCTGGCGCGGCGTCGCGGCCCGTGTTTTTTGGGCCTATTACAGAACGCTTAAGCAAGGTCGGGAAACTTTACCGATCTGATGCCTAGGCTCACTTCGCAAGCGCCCGGCCACGGGTTTTTTTCTTCCAAACTCGCCCGTCGATGATCAAGAGTCCGGCGCCGATGACGAGCATCCCGGCAATCTGCTGCGGCAGTAAACGTTCATCCAGAACAAATACGCCAAGGAGAATGGCCGTCACGGGAATGAGAAATGTGACCAGAAGCAGGTTCGACGCACCGGCCGTGGCCAGCAGCCGGAAGAACAGAATATAGGCCAAAGCGGTTGAAAGCAGTGCCAGGCCGCCAAGCGAAAAAATGACCGCCTTATTGGGAAAAGCCAGCAACCACGGGGTATCGATTAACAGTGCGGCGGGGATCAGGATAAGGCTTGACATGGCGAGTTGCCCGGTGGCTGCCGTAACGGGTTCCATGCCCATCCTGTTGAAGCGCCGGCCGAATACGCCCGAGAACGCATAAGACAGAGCAGCACCCAAAGCAGCCAGCTGACCCAAAACGGTTGCGTCAAAACCTGATAGAAGCTGCGGCGCAAACATGATCGTTACCCCGAAAAATCCCGCAAAGACGCCTATCGCCTTCTGAGCGGTCATTTTCTCGTCCGCCGTTAAAAAATGAGCAACCACGATTGTAAACAATGGTGTTGTTGCGTTCAAAATTGATGCAAGAGAGCTGGAAATCTGTGTTTGAGCCCATACAATCAGCGTGAATGGGACAACATTGTTCAGGACGCTCATTCCCAAGAAAGCCATCAGTGCGGAGGCCGTCAACATAATCTTCCTGCCGGACACAAGGCAAACGCCGTAAAGGGCAATCGCAGCCAATCCCACCCGAACCGCGACGATGGTGAGCGGTGGCAGACTGTCAACGGCAATTTCAACGAAAAAGAAAGATCCGCCCCATAAAACAGCCAAGATAAGAAGGGTCGACCATTCCGACGCGGTCATAGAGGTTTTCAAGACGCCACCTGAATTATGAAAGACTTTGCGAACACTACACGCACTGAAATTGCAGACACTCCGTTTGTTGCCAGGGAATTAAATTGATGCCAGCCAGTTCAGGATTTTGTTGTCATGCAGATGCTTGACGGGCCCCGTTTTGATGCTCGGTCTGACGAGCCCGCGCAGAAACTGATTGTTCTTTTACACGGTTATGGCGCGGACGGAAAAGACCTTATCGAGCTGGCAAAAATATGGGGACCGCTGGTTCCCGATGCGGCCTTCGTCGCGCCTGACGCTCCGGACGTCTGCACTATCTCACCCCGCGGCCGACAGTGGTTCGACTTGTCGGTAAGGGAGCCTCACGCTTATCAGCAAGGTGCGCTCGCCGTGGCGCCGGCGCTTAACAGCTTCATCGATCATGAAATTGCGCAGCTGAAAATAAAGTCAAAAGATGTGCTCCTGGCCGGTTTCAGTCAGGGCGCCATGATGGCACTGCATGTCGGTCTGCGCCGTTCAATCCCCCCGGCCGGAATTCTAAGTTTCGCCGGCCGGCTGATCAGCCCCCATCTGCTTGAAAAAGAAATCATGGGAACCCCGCCCGTCTGCCTTATTCACGGCGAGGAGGATGAAGTGGTCCCCATTTTCAATATGGTTCAGGCAGAAAAAGCACTGCGTGGCTTCGATATCGAATTATCAACCCTCAAACGCCCCGGTCTTGCGCATAATATCGATGAAGAGAGCGTGCATTATGCCGGAAACTTCATCAAGGGCGTGTTTGAAGACAACTGACAGGATGCCCCTGCTGTCAGTTGAGCATGGCACCCGTCACACCCTGGCTGACAATCATCACGACGGCGCAGGCAATGAGATATCCTGCGTCCGTGCCGCGGGCGTAGGCGCTGTTTTTACGAAACATACCGCCTGAATAGCCAAGCACGGCGAAAGCGATCACCGCCAGGATGATCGTGAACAAGGCATTGGAGACCGCCGTTACGCCGACAAGCCAGCTCATCAGGAACAGTCCCACGATCTGAAGAACCATGGCTCCGACGGGCATTTCATCGGCCGTCCCCATCTCAACGCCGACGCCTTCCGTCCATTTCGGCCCAAACAGCTTGGGGGAATACCACAACCAGCCCACCAAAAAAGAAATGACAGCGCCAACAACAACGCCCACAAAATTCACCCCATTGACAAGTTCGCCCATGATCAGACTCCCGCAAATTCGGACTAATTACTAATAAGCATTTTATTTAATTAACATCAATGTTAAATATATATCTGAACGAATAAACTTTGTTTCCGCCGTAAATCATTGATTTCCAGTGCTGCATCGATTCTCTCAAACGAGGATCTTAACCCTTTGTTTTTATTATAATAATTTCTTCTCATCCGGCACGTATCCGCTGCCGAGGTTCTGGCGGAAGCTGGCGAATTGCGAAACCAGTGACTATCTGTATATCTGGCAGGAAAGGGGAAGCCAGCATGGTACAGAATTCGGCGCAGATACCGCTCGATGGTGAAATTCTCGGGCCGGAAGAAACTCAGGCAAGAAATGTCAAGGACCGCTTTTTTCGGACACTGAAAAAGGCCGCCCGGCAAGTTCCGTTTATGGACGAGCTTGTGGCCGCCTATTATTGCGCCTTTGACAGCAAGACCCCCAAGAGCGTTCGGGCGACTCTGCTGGCCGCGTTGGCCTATTTCGTGCTGCCCACCGATATCGTTCCGGATTTCATCCTCGGCGTTGGATTCGGGGACGATATCACGGTACTGGCAACTGCAATTGCGCTGGTCAGGGCGCATATCACCGACGAACATCGGCTGGCCGCAAAACAGAAACTGGCGGATATCGAAAAGATTTAGCGCCCGGTTGAGCGCCAGTGGCCCGCCGTTCTGCCAGCCAGAAGCCAATAAGTGAAGGCGGCGATGAATCCGGCCGATGCGGCGACGGTCCAGCCCGAAGGCAATCCGGCGTCCGCCGGTGAGTACGATCCGGCCGCAAAAGCCGCAGCGCCGATCAGCCCTCCAAGCGCAAGATGCAGAACAAGTGACCGCCAGGAGAACAGCTCCGCCAGCGTGATGATCACAAGCGCCGGGAAAAAGATCACACCGCCGATCAGACTTCCCGAAATCACGCCGTAAATGATGACGACGGCATTTCCGACCGGATCGTCAGTGTGAAAAACCGGGTCAAAAAATCCCCATGCCAGAAACAGTCCGGCCGCGACAACTGCCGCGATAAATGACAGAACAATCCAGATCAATCTGAAAAACAGGGCAAAAAAATCGGGCACGTGAACACTCAGGCTCCGGTTTGCGCTGCCTCCAGCGCCCGGCGTTCGGAGGCTTTCAGGCGCTGAGACTCCGATTTCAGCTGGCCGCAGGCCGCAAATATATCCCGGCCGCGCGGCGTCCGGATCGGCGATGCATATCCGGCTCTGTTCACGACATCCGCAAACTGTTCAATCCGCTCCCAGTCGGAACATTCATAAGCAGACCCGGGCCAGGGATTGAACGGAATGAGATTGATTTTCGCCGGTATGCCTTTGAGCAAACGCACGAGATCCCGCGCCTCTTCGAGGGAGTCGTTGACACCTTTCAGCATCACATATTCAAACGTGATCCGTTTGGCATTGGAGAGACCGGGATATGCCCGACAGGCATCCAGAAGTGCCTCAAGATTCCATTTTTTGTTGATCGGAACCAGAACGTCCCTCAGGTCGTCGCGCACCGCATGTAAGGAAATCGCCAGCATGCAGCCGATCTCTTCGCCGGTCCGCGCGATTTCCGGAACCACTCCGGATGTCGACAGTGTGATGCGGCGTTTGGACAGGGAAAGACCCTCCCCGTCAGAGGCAATCAGCAACGCCTGCTTTACATTGTCAAAATTATAGAGCGGCTCACCCATCCCCATCATGACAATGTTGCTTATCAGACGTCCCTCGCCGGGAACGATTGCTCCTTGCGGCGTATCGCCATCGGGGAAATCGCCCAGCCGATCGCGGGCGAGAATGAGTTGAGAGAGTATCTCTTCACTTGTCAGGTTGCGCACCAGGGTTTGCGTTCCGGTGTGGCAAAATGTGCAGGTAAGCGTGCATCCGACCTGTGAGGAGATACACAGTGTGCCTCGTCCTTCTTCGGGGATGTAAACCGTTTCGACATCGACCGGCTTGCCCGCCCCTCTTGGCGGAAAGCGCAGCAGCCATTTCCGTGTTCCGTCAACGGAGATCTGTTCCGTGACGATCTCAGGCCGGGCAATGTGATACGCTTCGTCCAATCTGGACCGGAGGTCCTTGGAGACGTTGCTCATCCGGTCGAAGTCATCAACACCGCGCACATAAATCCAATGCCAGAGCTGTGCCACCCGCATTCTGATCTGTTTGTCAGGAACACCGACAGCCGACAGCGCTTCGCCCAGCTGTTGCCTGGTCATGCCCACCAATGAGGGTCTGGCGTCGATGGACTGCCCGGTCGCGGACGCTGATGAAACGGGTCCTGCGTTGGAATTATGTTTGGCTATATCAAGCGAGATCGTCATGTCACGGCTACAATCATGTCATCGGCGCTTGATATCATTGCCTTGAGCGGATTGAAAGCGGGGGCCTGCATATCCGGGCCGTTTCCCGCTGCCCCATTTTCCGAACTTGCCGGGAGCAAACAAAAAAGGAGACAGGCGTTCCCCGTCTCCCCCTTAACGTATTTCGGAACAGGCCGATTACTGGCAGGCCTGCGAAATTTCCTTCACTGCCGCGGTGATACCGGACAGCGAGTAGGTGTAATTCGTATTCGTTCCGCGCTGTGATTGCCCGGAAACCGTCATCGTGCGACCGGCTTTCATCGCGCCGACCAATTGGGCTTCATCGGCGGAATTTTCGATCCAGGCGCCATCGCCCTTTGTGAACATCGTGAACTGTTTACCGTCCACGTCAATGATCACGTTGGAACCGTCCTTAAACGGATAGCCGACAATAACACTGGGTTCTTCCCTGACATTATCGCTCGGACGGGTCGAAACAAAAAAATAGACGTCACCGTGATTTCTGTCTGACGGAGCCATTTTTGTCGGCTTGGAAAGCGCGTAACAGATTTTGCCTTTCTGCCCGTCATGCGTATAGGCCGCCCAATCGCTAAACTGATTAAGCAGAGTCGGCGACTGAGCATGGGCAACCACGCCCGAGAATACGACTGCGACGGTGGTCATCACCAGCGAATATGCGTGCTTCATTTAAAACCGCTCTTCTTGCGCCTTGATATTGGTTTGGAATGTTAAAAGGCAGCCATTCCAATATACTGCTTCTTAAGGATATCAATCATCCGGTTACCAAAGAGTTGACCGGTCGACCGATTCTGAACCAGATGCCGATTAACCTTCAGCAACCGGCAGCCCCTTTAGGCTGTCACGAACAAATTAGGCAACAATGAGGCTAACCTGGGGTGCAGACTCATAAACTGGCGTAATGAGCATCCTTCTCGATGCCGAATGTGCTGTGACCATAAACAGATAATCCAGCTAAACCGGACAGGTCAACGGCCCGGATCAGTTGCCAATTGATCCTTTTTGGAGCAAATCAGCCGCCCTTTTGAAAGCTACCTTATTTTTCCGCCGCGGAACACCGGCTTTCCGTGAAAATGCCGTGCCCGTGATTCCGTCGGAGCACCCTCGCTGATCGGACGAGGATCAAACTTTCCGAAATTGCGAATCCGATCATACATGACAATCGCCCCGGCGGTCGCCACATTGATGCAGAAGCCGGTCGGTATTTTGATCACATAGTCACATTTCTCAAGCATTTCATCGGACAATGAGCCCCGTTCCGGACCGAGTACATAGGCCGCTTTGAGGGGATGCCCGAAACTCGGCAGGTCAATCGCCTCATCAACAAGCTCAATGCCCACCATCTTACAGCCCGCCGGCAACCGCATGTCCTCAATGCCGGCCCAGCGGTAATAGGGGATATGATCGTGGCTTTTGGATGTGTCGGAAGGGGGCGAACGGTCCAACTGGCCACCGGCATCGACCGTGAAAAAGAAACTGGCGCCAAATGCATGCGCCGACCGGATCAGATTGCCGAAGTTCATTGGTTTGGACAGCCCTTCGGACCCGATTGCAAAATATCCGCGCGTGGAAGAAGAGGTCATGGTTCCCCATTCGTTGTATTTGTCCCGTCTTTTGCAGCCTGTAGGGTGCGGTTGCAAGCCTCTTGGTCCCAATTGCGAACGGAAGACAATGAAAGCCATCCTTTGCCAAGATTTAAGTGGGATCGACTCGCTCGCACTTGCCGATATCGACCCGCCGGTGCTGAAGCCCGGTTCGGTGACCGTCCGGGTGAAAGCGGCGGCCTTGAATTTTTTCGATACGCTGATCGTCGCCGGAAAATATCAGTTCAAGCCGGACCTGCCTTTTTCACCCGGCGGCGAAGTCGCGGGCGTTGTTGAAGCGGTCGCAGATGATGTCAAAAAATATCGACCCGGAGACCGTGTCGTTGCTTATCTGAAATGGGGCGGCTGCCGGGAACTGGTACTGGCGGCGGAAAACGATCTGGTGCCGATGCCGGCAGGGGTGCCTTTTGACGTCGCAGCCGGTGTCACCATCACCTACGGGACAGCCATGCACGCTTTTTTCCGGCGGGCGTACCTCAAAGAGGGCGAAACGGTAGCCGTCCTCGGCGCATCCGGGGGGGCGGGCCTTGCTGCTCTGGAAATCGCAAAGCGCGCCGGCGCGCGGGTCATTGCCTGTGCCGGTTCTACGGAGAAGCTCCAGGTCGCGCGGCGATTTGGCGCCGATGAAACCATTGATTACAGAACGGAAAATCTGAAGGAACGCCTCAAACAGCTGACAGACGGCCATGGCGTTGATGTCGTTTACGATCCGGTCGGCGGTAACCTCTCCGAACTGGCCCTCAGAGCAACCCGGTGGCGGGGCCGTTTTCTGACCGTCGGCTATGCATCGGGGGAAATCCCCAAAATTCCCCTCAATCTCGCCCTTTTGAAAGGGTGTGACATTCTGGGCGTTTTCTGGGGCGATGCACTGGTTCGCGAGCCTGCCGACAACATTGCCGATATTGAAACGGCTCTGAAATGGGTCGCCGAAGGCAGCCTGAAGCCGTCAATTCACGCCCGTTATCCGTTGGAACAAACGGCGGCAGCACTGAGAGAAATCGCTGACCGCCGTGCGCTTGGAAAAATCATTATTGAAATAGGTGGCGGGTAAGATCCGCTCCCTGCGCCACCGGCAGTCAGATCTCGATTTCAGCCAGCACCGGCGCATGATCGGACGGTTTTTCCCACCCGCGTACATCGCGCAGTGCCGCCACATGCCTGATATTATCCTTCAGATGAGGCGTAACCCAGATGTGATCAAGCCGCCGACCCTTATCCGCCTTTGACCAATCCTTGGCGCGATAACTCCACCATGTGTAAAGCTTCTCGTCGTGCGGCACGAACTCGCGCATCATATCGATCCAGTCTCCCGCCTTTCGGACCGCCTCGAGTTTTTCGACCTCAATCGGTGTGTGGCTGACGACTTTCAGGAGCTGTTTGTGCGACCAGACATCGTTTTCAAACGGCGCGATATTCAGATCGCCCACAAGAATCGAAGGGTGATCGACTTCCGAACCTGTGAGCCATCCTCTCATTTCATCAAGAAAGTCAAGCTTGTGACCGAATTTCTCGTTTACATTCCGGTCCGGTTCGTCACCACCGGCGGGAACATAAAAGTTATGCAGCCTGATCGTTTTGCCGCCAAGGTCAATGCGTGCTTCCAAATGCCGGGCATCTTCCTTGCCGCAGAACTGACGCTTTTCGACCGCCTGAAGCGGATGACGGGAGATCGTCGCCACACCGTGATAGCTCTTTTGTCCCTTGAGCGCGATATGTTCATATCCGAGCCTGGCAAGATCTCCGGACGGAAAATTCGCATCGGGACACTTGGTTTCCTGCAAACACAGAACATCCGGAGCATATTTTTTCAGAAATTCAGTAACAATGGGCATCCGAAGGCGGACGGAATTGATGTTCCAGGTCGCAAGCGAAAAAGATTGAGGCATCTGTAGCGGTCTCTTGGCGGTTGGAAAGGGAACTGTTCTTTGCAGACGAATGAAGATCCGGGACGTTGAAAGAAGCCCTTTTTTGCCCAATTGGCAAGACGGCTGCCCAAAAAACAAGAACGCCCAGCCGCGGGGGGTCGGCTGAGCGTTCCTTGGTTTGCAAGTCTTCCCGTACTGTTTACAAGGGAAACATTGCAACCGCCGCGCACCAAACACTCCTATGGGAGGGAACCGGAGGGCTCGATGCCGCATGGCTTACAGGTGTTTAAATGGTGCTAATTTTTGCGGCTTCAAGAAAAATCAGACAACGGACGCCGCAGCCGATACGGATATAAGCAAAATGCGCGCGAAAACGCGTCGATTTTTGAAAAAAAGCCTATATTTCTCAGACCGTTAGTCCCGATGCATGCGATAAAATGACACGCATTGAGGGCAATCAAGCCTTTTCACATCGGCGTCAAAGACCGCAGCGGGAAGCGTTTTCGATCCGCGGCGGCCCTTTCGACAATCATCTCATCAGGCAGCACTTTTGCGGGCGCGCTCGGCTTTCTTCCGGTCATTGGGGTCAAGAATCGCTTTGCGGAGCCGGATATTTTTCGGCGTGACTTCGACAAACTCATCGTCGGCAATGTAAGACAGGGCTGCTTCAAGGGAGAGTTTGATCGGCGTCGTCAGCTTGACCGCATCATCCTTGCCGGCTGCGCGTACATTGGTCAACTGCTTGCCTTTCAGAACATTGACCTCAAGATCATTGCCTCTCGTATGCTCGCCGATGATCATGCCCCGATAGACTTTGGTGCCCGGTTCAATCATCATCGGCCCGCGATCCTCCAGATTGAAGAGCGCATAGGCAACCGATTCGCCATCCCCGTTCGACAGGAGAACACCGGTGTGACGGCCCTGAATTTCACCTTTATAGGGTGCATATTCATGGAAAACCCGGTTGAAAATTGCCGTTCCGCGGGTATCGGACATGAGCTCGGACTGATAACCGATCAGACCGCGCGTTGGCGCATGGAACATCAGACGGGTCCGTCCGCCGCCCGAGGGCTTCATTTCAATCAGCTCGGCCTTGCGTTCGGACAGTTTCTGAACAACGGCACCGGAAAATTCCTCATCAACGTCGATGATGACTTCCTCAATCGGCTCAAGCCGTTGACCGCCGGCGTCCTGCTGATAAACGACACGAGGCCTGCCAACGCAGAGCTCGAAGCCCTCGCGGCGCATGTTTTCAATCAGGATTGCGAGCATCAATTCGCCGCGACCGGAAACGATGAAGGAGTCGGCATCTGCCGTTTCCTCGACTTTCAGCGCAACATTGCCCGCTGCTTCAGACAGCAGCCGTTCGCGAATGACACGGCTCTGGACCTTGTCTCCCTCTTTGCCTGAAAGCGGACCGTCATTGACGCGGAAGGTCATCGAGAGCGTCGGCGGATCGATTGGCTGGGCGGCAAGCGGGTCAGCAACATCCGGACCGCAAAGCGTGTCGGCGACGGTGGCCTTCTGCAGCCCCGCGAGCGCAACAATATCCCCCGCCTCGCAACGGTCCACCGGCTGCCTTTCAAGACCTCGGAATGCAAGTACCTTCGAAATCCGACCGGTCTCGACCGTGCTTCCGTCCCGTGCCAGCGCCTTAACCGGCATATTCGGCGTTACCGAGCCGGCAACAATCCGGCCCGTCAGGATGCGACCCAGAAACGGATTGGCTTCGATTGTGGTTGCCAGCATGCGGAAACTGCCGTCCTCCGCTTCCGGCGCCGACACATGGTCAAGAACCATATTGAAAAGCGGCGCCATGGACGGATTTTCGGGCATTTCAGGCTCATCCGCCATCCAGCCCTGCTTGGCCGACCCGTAAAGAACCGGAAAATCGAGCTGTTCTTCATCGGCATCCAGATTCGCAAACAGATCGAACACTTCGTCGAGCACTTCTTCGGCGCGCTGATCCGGTTTATCGACCTTGTTGATCGCAACGATCGGCCTGAGGCCCAGCTTCAGCGCCTTGGCAAGAACGAATTTCGTCTGCGGCATCGGCCCTTCCGCCGCATCCACCAGCAAAATGACGCCGTCAACCATATGCAGAATGCGCTCAACCTCACCGCCGAAGTCCGCATGACCCGGTGTATCGACAATATTGATCCGGCAATCCTCCCAGGCCAGAGACGTGACCTTGGCCAGGATGGTAATGCCGCGTTCCCGTTCAAGATCATTGGAATCCATCACACGTTCTTCAACACGCTGATTGCTCCGGAAAGAACCGGATTCCCGCAGGAGAACGTCGATCAGGGTCGTTTTGCCATGATCGACATGGGCAATGATCGCTATATTACGGAGTTTCATAAAGGCACCGTTGGGCCGAAAAGACGAAACCGCACCGCCATAACAGGCAGTCCGGTCAACGCTTCGGCAAATCTGTTCAGTCTTGAGTCTGGCGCCTCCATACATGAATTCTCTGAAAAAGAGAACAAATGTTTTG
This sequence comes from Stappiaceae bacterium, assembly GCA_965275915.1. Taxonomy (GTDB): domain Bacteria; phylum Pseudomonadota; class Alphaproteobacteria; order Rhizobiales; family Stappiaceae; genus JBDWFY01. Next base: position 1,750,438 of record CBDHYI010000007.1, on the reverse strand, counting down.
ATCCAGCGCCCGCAAATATTCCGTTTACGTAAACGAAAAGCGTCAATTGTGACGCTTTTCGCTGGCATCAAACAGTCCTTGAAGCCTCAGCCGCGACGGACCGGCGTCAAAACCTGGCGATAAAGCTCCGTGTCGGCCTGATCCATAAGACGGACCGTGAGCTGCTCGCTTTCGCCGTCGATATCGACAAGACCGAAGAACTGCAGACCGTCCGACGGCGGCAGGTTCGCTTTGCCGTCTTCCGGCGCCTTCACGTATTTGACCTCCGGACCAAAGGTCATGTCGAGATCGTTGGGGCCGAAGCTGCCGGCATGGAGCGGACCGGACACGAACTCCCAAAACGGCGTGAAGTCCTGGAACTGAGCCTTGTCCGGGCTGTAATGGTGAGCCGCCGTGTAATGCACATCCGCGGTCAGCCACAGCGTGTTGTCAATACCTGCATTCTTGATGAAACGCAGAAGGTCGGCGATTTCGAGCTCACGCCCTTTCGGAGTGCCGTGATCACCGTTCGAGACCGCTTCGGCTCCCCGCTTCTCTTTCCAGTTGTCCCAGACGATCAGGCCGATCGGCATATCGGAGGCGATGACTTTCCAGGTCGCCCCGGAGTTGCCAAGTTCCCGCTTCAGCCATCGGATCTGCTCCGGACCCATCAGTTGTGAGCGGGCAGAAAGTGTTTCCTCCATCGAATCGCCGTTGGGGCCGCGATAGCTGCGCAGATCGAGGAAGAAGACATCCAGGAGCGGTCCGTAAGACACCTTGCGGTACACGCGTCCCGGCTCGGCCGGCGTGTAGGCAATCGGTGTCATCTCATGGAAGGCGCGCGCCGCACGGGCTGCCAGAAGGTGCACGGACTTTTCGCTGTAGCGGTCATCGGACAGAAGGTCTTTGGAGTCGGACCAGTTATTGACGACTTCATGATCATCCCACTGGAAGAATGTCGGCACCCTGGCATTGAAGGCACGGACATTGTCATCCAGCATATTGTACTGCCACTGAGCGCGGAATTCCTGCAGCGTTTCGGCGACTTTTCTCTTTTCGTCGGTAAGGACATTCTTCCAAAGGCTGCCGTCTGCAAGCTCCACCGTCTCCTTCATCGGACCGTCGGCATAGATCGTGTCGCCTGAATGAATGAAAAAATCCGGCTCATGCCTGGCCATGGTCGCATAGGTTTTCATGCCGCCGCGATCTTGATCGATACCCCAGCCCTGACCGGCCGTGTCGCCGGACCAGGCGAACCGAACAGAGCGTCTGGATGCCGGAGCGGTCCTGAACTGACCGGTGACCGGTTGGGACACCGCATTGATGTCGCTTAAATCGACAAAGGAAACCCGATAAAAAATATCCTGATCCGAGGGAAGGCCCTGAAGCATCCGCTTGGCGGCAAAATCCGATTCCGGCAACGCATTGACCGGAGCCAGCCGGACCGGCGTTTCGAAGTTTCCCGTCGTGTCCACCTCGACCAGCATTTTTGACGGCCGGTCCGAGCGGACCCAGATCATGCCGCCGGTATGATTGACATCCCCGGACTGGACACCGTGGGTTATCACCGGGCGGGACGCAGCGCGACTGATATCGGGCATGGCGAGGGGAACCGTCATACCAACCAGGCCGGTTGCAGCGGTAGATTTCAGAAATGTGCGGCGGTTAAGCTTGCTGGACATGTATTTTCTCCCATTTTGGACCAAAGCCACAGGGAACAAGAGTCACAATCGACCGTGACAGTGTGATATCGCTAAAATGACATTTGGAACAACTTTAAATGTCAACTTTATAGGCTTAAAATCAACAAGTTACGATTATCTCCAGCCTGAGTATGCGACCGGGCGGAAACCCGAAAAGCGCGATACAATACACGCAATGCAGGCCTTCTTGGCAAAAGAATTCGATGGACCGGCATTGTCACCGGTCCGAAGATAAGCTACCGGGCACATTTTGACGCGCCAACCTCGGCCAAGGTCGGTGAGGGGGGCGAAATAGCAAAGGCGAGATACAGAAGGCTCAGGACCCATGGATCAAACTGCTCTGCGGATCGGCAACCGGACGTTCGACCCAAAAGGCCGAACGCTGATCATGGGCATTTTGAACGTCACGCCGGATTCCTTTTCCGACGGCGGACGGCACAACCTGCCCGAACAGGCTCTCGCACACGCACGGGTCATGATGGACCAGGGAGCCGATATCATCGATATCGGCGGCGAGAGCACACGCCCCGGCGCAAGTACGGTTGATGCGGATGAGGAGTGGGCCCGGGTGGAACCGGTCTTTGCACGCATTGGCGGTCTGAAAACACTGATTTCAATCGATACCTACAAAGCAGCCGTCGCCGAGAAAGCGCTGACGGCCGGAGCCCACATTGTCAATGATGTCTGGGGTCTGCAAAAGGATCCGGCTATGGCCGATGTGATTGCACAGGCCAGCGCCGGCGTGGTCATTATGCAGAACCGGAACGACATCTTGCCGGATAATGACGTGGTGGCCGATATGGCCCGCTTTTTCGAGCGGTCATTGGATATCGCCCGAAGGGCGGGGATCCGTCAGGATGGCATCATGCTCGATCCGGGCATCGGATTCGGCAAAAGCCCGCAGCAGAACGAGATCGTTCTCAATCATCTGTCCGAATTCAGGCGCTTTGGTTATCCGCTTTTGGTCGGCGCCTCGCGCAAACGGTTTATCGGTCGGCTCCTGAGCGCTGACAATCCCGAGGACCGGCTCTATGGAACGTTGGGCGCGCATATGATCGCACTTGCACACGGCGCGGCGATCCTGCGCGCCCATGACGTCAGGGCCCATGCGGACGCTGTCCGGGTTGCCGATGCCATCCTGAGAAAAGGAACCATCTGATGGTGCTATGCGCTCTGGGTCTTGGCAGCAATATCGGCGACAAGCTGGCCTTTGTGAATGAGGCCGTTCGGCGTCTTGATGCGACGGACCGCATCACTGTTCTGAAACGTTCCGCCAACTACAGGACGGAGCCTTGGGGCCTGACGGATCAGGACTGGTTTCTGAATATCTGCATCCTGATTGAGACCCCGCTGAGTGCGGAAGCGCTGCTTGACCGGTGTCTGGCGGTCGAAAAAGAACTGGGCCGCGTGCGTAACCGCCGCTGGGGGCCGCGAAAAATTGACATCGACGTTCTGATTTATGGCGAGGAAACAATCGGCCTTGACGGACTGACCATCCCGCATCCGCGCATGTGCGAACGGGCCTTTGTGCTCGTGCCTCTCGCCGATATCTGGCCCGACGCGAAGATCGGCGCTCAAACCGTTCTCGATGCCATGCGCAAACGGGACGATCTCACAGATGTCCGGCTTCTGGATGAGGATGGCAATCTGAAATCGGCTTAGGGTCTGGGCTCAAAACTCGCGTGCGAGGAACCGGTCCATATGAAAGCGGGCGTGGTCAGGCATATAGCGAAAGGTCTTTCCGAATGGACAGGCCACCCGTACCATGCATCCTTCCTGGCAGGGTGCCCCAGGCTCCGCCGCCAGATATGTGCGGCAGCTTGAAACATCATAGCCCCGTTCCGCCGATATGGCGTCGACGGGGCAGGCGCTCAGACAGGGTTTGTCTTTGCAGGTTTCGCAGGGCCCGTTTTTAATCGCTTCCGCGGGGAGATTGATCCGATGCGGACTGAGCAACGCCCCCCGATAGGCGAACCAGGGTCCGTAAAGCGGGTGGACAAGAACGCCGAGCGGCGATCTTGAAACGCCGCCGGCCCGCAGCGCCCATGTCTGGAAAGGGTAGTAGGGCGGACCTCGGAACGGATAGACGACACCCATCTGGTGCCGTTCCGCCACGGATCCAATCACCTGTTCTGTCCAGTGATCCAGCGGATCCGAGGAGTCGAACGCCTGCCAGTCTTTGCAAAACCGCGGCCACAGGACCGAACCGGCATTGCCAACCAGAAAAACCGTCCGGGTGGGTGCTCCGGGCGCGGCATCGGGCAGGTTGTCTTCCGCTTCCGGATGAAACCCGGCCAGCAGCAGAAACCCATAGTCAAGCAGATTTTCCGCCAGTTTTTCCATTTGGCTATTTAGCCATAGCTCCTGATCCTGCGATAGTGCCTTCGATCTGAAAGCCATACGTGCTGGCGATGAACCAACCGACGGCGGGCGTTCTGTTAACCCGTAATTTCAGTACCTATATTCTTGCAGCCGAGGTCGGATTGCAGTTACGCCACTCTTTCAAGATCCGACCAAGGCTTTCGGTCATTCGGTCGATCACTGAGTCGGACACTGACCAGTCTTGAGGATTGGTCAGTAAATCGATCTGGCGCTCCAGCTTGTTCAAACGCGCCTGAAGGGCGCGCAAGGCTGCACCATCGTTTTGCCCTTCCTGAACGTTTATCCGCAAAGCTTCGATCTCGCTTTCCAGACTGCGGAGTTCGGAGATGACAGTCCGAGGATCAAGATTGGCGGCTTCAATTGCGGCGATGGTGACGTTCCGCGCGGTGTCAACTGCCATCTCCCTTACACTGTAAGCCGCCCAGCCCACAGAGATGGCTGCCACGATGACAAGGACCAGTGTCGCATTGAGCAACGCAACACCGAGACTTTTCAGCAAGCCGACAAAGCGATTGTGCGAACGGGCCACGGTCATGCCTCCTGATCAGGGTTGAGACAGTATGGCACAATCATATTACCGCAAAAGGGCGTGGAGTCGGCCCGATAGGTCGGCGCTAGGGTATGGGTCCATACCCTAGCCCGCCGCCGGTTTATCTTCCTTGGGTTTGTCGAGGCTGTGTTTCGTCAGAATAGGCATCTGGAAGAGCATGAAAATAAAGGTCAGCGGCATAACACCGAACACCTTGAACTGCACCCAGAAATCGGTCGAAAAATTCCGCCAGATAATCTCGTTGAGCAGGGCCAGAAAGAAGAAAAACATGCCCCAGCGAAATGTCAGCTTTCGCCAGCCCGCATCATCCAGACGGAACGCGCTGTCGAATACATAGCCAAGCAGCGCCTTGCCGAACAGGAGGCCGCCAAGGAGCACCGAACCAAACAGGACGTTGACGATCGTCGGTTTCAGTTTGATGAACAGATCATCGTGCAGCCACAAGGTCAAAGCACCAAAGACAAAGACGACGACGCCCGTGACCAGCGGCATGATCGGAATGCGTTTTGTCAGGACAAGCGACACGGAAAGGGAGATGGCGATGGCAACCATAAAGGCTGCTGTGGCAAGAAAAATCGGCTGATCGCCGAATATCTTCAACACCGGCCACCATTCGGCAAACTGCTCTCCCCTGGAATTGGTCAGAAAGAACACGCCCAACGGCCCCAGTTCCAGCGCCAGTTTCAAAAGAGGGTTGACCTCGGCACGCTCGGGATCGTTCGGGTCTCGTTCCAGTTCCATGATCGTTCCTTGTTTTTGGTGTTGTACGCAGCAAGCGGATCTGTCGATCAGCAACAGACGCAATCATTCAAGTCCGGCAATGGCCCTGGCAAAATCGGACGCCGAAAACGGTTCAAGATCGTCAGTACCCTCGCCAACGCCGATAAAATGAACCGGCAGCCGATGTTTGCGCGCAATCGCAACCAGGATGCCGCCTCTGGCGGTGCCATCGAGCTTCGTCATGACAAGCCCCGTCACACCAGCCGTTTTTCCGAAAATTTCCACTTGTGAAAGAGCGTTTTGACCGGTGGTGGCATCCAGGGTCAGGAGAACCGAATGTGGCGCGCTTTCATCATGTTTCTTGATGACGCGTATGACCTTTTTCAGCTCGTCCATCAACTCCGCTTTATTCTGAAGACGGCCCGCCGTATCGATCAACAAGACATCGGTGCCCTGCTCCTGCGCCGATTTCATGGCATCGAATGCAAGACCGGCCGCATCGGCGCCAGTCTGGCCGGCAATCACCGGGGAACCGGTTCTTTCGCCCCAGATTTTCAACTGCTCAACCGCCGCCGCGCGGAATGTGTCACCGGCCGCCATCATCACACTCTTGCCTTCGGACTTCAGCTTCGAAGCCAGTTTGCCGATCGTGGTGGTCTTGCCCGTGCCGTTTACACCGACCATGAGGACGACATGAGGTTTGTGGCCGCTTTCAAGGTCAAGCGGCTGCGCGACCGGTTCAAGAACGGTTTCCACCTCCTCAGCCAAAATGGTCTTGACCTCGACGTCGGAAATCTCCTTGTTGTAACGGCTTTCCGCCAGTTTTTCGGTAATCGCCATTGCCGTTTCAACACCAAGATCGGCCTGGATGAGAACATCTTCAAGTTCTTCAAGCGTTTCGTCATCAAGCTTGCGTTTGGTGAAAATACCGGTAATGCCGCTGACGAGCGCTGACGAGGACCGGGACAGCCCCTGCTTCAGGCGCTGAAGCCAGGACTTCTTTTCGTCTTGCCCGCCCGCCTGGTCCTGATCGGTTTCGCCGGCCATCGCTTCCGTCGCAGGTTCTTCCACAGCGGGTGGATGGTCATCGATGGTGTCAGGTTCAGGCTCACCCGCGGTTATCTCATCCGCCGGAGGGTGATCGATAACAGCAACGTCTGCCGCTTCCTCCGCAATCGGATTCAGATCGTCGGAAACAGATCCTTCAACCGAGGCGACGTCTTCCTGCTGAGGCGACGACACGTTCTCTTCATCGGCCTTCGGGCCTTTGGATCCGCCGAACAAACGGGAGAACACGCCGCGTTTTTCTTTCTCTGCCATTATCCGCTTCCGTCTCAGGCCGCCTCGGCCAGGAGATGCCGTGCTGTGTGACCCACAATTCTCGCCTTCAAAATCTCGCCCGGATCACCCCCGTCAAGCTCGGTCTGCGTGAACTGCTCGGTTCGGCCCAGCCCGGATTTTTCCACCAGAATATCCCTTTGTTTTCCAACCTCGCCGGCCAGATAAGCCGCAAGAGCCTCTTCGCCTTTTTGCCGCAACCGCTGCGCCCGTTCTTTCACAAGGGCACGGTCGACCTGCGGCATTCGGGCTGCCGGCGTTCCCGGGCGCGGCGAATATGGAAACACGTGCAGATGGGTCAATCCGCACTCATCAACGATCTTCAGCGAATTGAGAAACATGTCTTCTGTCTCGGTCGGAAATCCGGCGATGATATCGGCGCCAAATACGACGTCGGGCCTGAGACGCCGGACCTGCTCGCAAAACTCTATTGTGTCGGCGCGCAGATGACGTCGTTTCATGCGTTTCAGGACCATATCGTCCCCCGCCTGCAGCGACAGATGCAGGTGCGGCATCAGGCGTGGCTCTTCTGCGATTGCACTAAGCAATTCGCGATCCGCTTCAATGGAATCGATGGAAGAAATGCGCAGTCGATCAAGATCCGGAACGAGCGAAAGAATCCGCTGCACCAGCGTTCCGAGTTTCGGCGTACCGGGCAAATCAGGTCCATACGATGTGATATCGACACCGGTCAGCACAATTTCGCGATAGCCGTTTTCCACCAGCCTGCGAACCTGATCGACCACAACGCCCATGGGAACGGAGCGCGAATTCCCCCGCCCGTAAGGAATGATGCAGAAGGTGCACCGGTGATCGCAGCCGTTCTGAATTTGAACGAAGGCGCGCGCCCGGCCCTCAAGACCATCGATCAGATGCCCGGCCGTTTCGCGCACGCTCATAATGTCATTGACGCGCACGCGCTCGGAGGCCTGAATGCCGAATTGTGCAACAGAGGCGTAGGATTCCCGCTGCAGCTTTTCGGCATTGCCCAGGACAAGGTCGACTTCATCCATTTTGGCGAACATGTCCGGGTCGGTCTGCGCCGCACATCCCGTAACGATGATTTTTGACCCGGGGCTGTCGCGTCGCGCCTTGCGCACGGCTTGTCGCGCCTGACGCACGGCTTCACCGGTGACAGCACAGGTATTGATCAGCACTGCGTTCTTGAGCCCGGCCGCCTCTGCTTCCCGGCGCATGACCTCGGACTCATAGGAATTGAGCCGGCATCCCATGGTGACTAGTTTGGTGCTCATCGGCTTTTCTTACGCGGCAACCTGCTTCCAGGCGAGGGTTTCAGTGTCGAGCACACCGTCAAATTCAAACTCGGTGTCTCCGGTCATGAGGACATGATCATCGCTTTCCCGCCATTCGATTTCCAACGGTCCGCCAGGAAGAACGATTGTATTCTTCCGGCCCGGAAGCTGCTTGAACTTTTTCCGGACCGCCGCGACACAGGCGGCACATGCGGCCGTTCCGCACGCTTTCGTCAGCCCGGCCCCCCGCTCCCAGACCCTGACTGTCAGTTCATTTCGGCCCGTGATCGCCGCGATTGAAATGTTGGCTCTTTCAGGAAAAATCGGATGATTCTCGAGCAACGGGCCGATCCGCCCGAGATCGTAGTCTTCGACATTCTCGACCCAGAAAACTGCATGCGGATTGCCCATATTCACCACGGACGGTGAATCCAGGATGGGATCGTCGATCGGGCCGATCTGCAGTTCGATCGCCCGCGTGTCCCGAAACTCTTCCGCCAGCGGAATATCCTCCCAGCCGAGTTTCGGCATACCCATGTCGACGGTAATCCGTGTGGGGTCGTCCGTCTTATAAGCATAAAGCAAGCCCGCATTGGTCTGGATCGTGGCGTTTTCCGCGCCGCTTTCCTCCATCAGCAGGCGTCCGATGCAGCGCGTTGCGTTGCCGCAGGCAGCAACCTCGGATCCATCGGCATTGTTGATCCGCATGAAAAGGTCCACGCCCAATGGCGACTTTTCCAGCGTGATCATCTGGTCAAAGCCAATATCCCGGGCAAACGAAACAATCTGTTCCGGTGACAAAACAGACAGCGGTTGCCGGGCATCGAACACAACAAAGCTGTTGCCCAGTCCATTCATTTTCGAAAAGGGAATGCTTATCGCACCCATCGCTGTCTCACCAGGAAATTGAGTTCGCGGCATCCCGTTTCTCGAAAAATGCGGATGCCCTTCATGGCCTATATGGCGGAATTCGGCGCTCTTTGCCAGTCTAAAGCGCCGCCCGGGACCTTTCTTTTGCAACCAAGAACACTGCAAAGGCCAAATGTCTCGTCATAAATGAATATGTATTTGCGAGTCCTGACCGATTTCGGCAAGCACCCGGGTCATCGCTTCACAGGGCACGGCCACGCACCCGTCGGTCGGCTTTAACCCCGCTGACGCAACGTGAAAGAAGATCGCGCTGCCGCCAAACCGTTTTCGAGTTGTGAAATTCTGATCGAGAACCACCACGCAATCATACAGGTTGTCCTCCCGCCACATCCTTTCATGAGAGGCGTCACACGGCAGCTTCACGGGTTTGTTATAACGCGGATCTTCCGGTGCATCGCACCAGCCATCATCTCGTCGCAGTGCTCTAAGAGGCAGTTTCGTCGCTGGCCGGGGCAGGCGGTCTGCGCGGTAATAAGCGGCCAGCAGGCGGTAGCTGCCTGCGGGTGTATGACCGTCTCCCTCATGTTTTCGCACATTAATGCCACTTCTTCCCAATGCACAGATAAAGGTTCGATTCCCGATTGTCAGAATGCCGTTTGTCCGATGTCCTGGCCGCGCACGGACAACAATATCAACCAATTGGAAACCCTCCACTGAAATAATTCTGACAGAGAAACTCGTGTAATCACATGAACTTCACGCGTTCATCAACCGTGTTTGACCGAATTTTACGCACAAAATTCTCATCAGACACCAAATAACGGGTACGTGAATGCGATTAATCAGCGCCCGGGGTGTTGGCACCTGCCTCGCAAACGGGCACATTAGGATCCAATGAGATATTGGGGGATACGATGACAGCGCGCAATATTCTGATTGTGGACGACGACAATGACCTGCGCGGAGCATTGGTCGAACAGTTGTCCCTCTATGAGGAATTTGAAACCAGCGAGGCCGACTCCGCAACCACGGGCATTCAGAAAGCCCGGAGCGAGCATGTGGACCTGCTTCTGATGGATGTCGGTTTGCCGGATATGGACGGCCGCGAGGCGGTGAAGCTGCTGCGTAAGGGCGGTTTCAAAGCACCCGTTATCATGCTGACCGGTCACGACACGGATTCGGACACGATTTTGGGACTTGAGGCCGGCGCCAACGACTATGTGGTCAAGCCGTTCAAATTCGCGGTGCTTCTGGCCCGTGCCCGCGCCCATCTGCGCCAATATGAGCAGAGTGAAGACGCAACATTTACGATCGGGCCATACTCGTTCCAGCCAAGCGCCAAACTCCTGGTTGACAGCCGGGGCGGCAAAGTGCGGCTGACCGAAAAGGAAACCGCAATCCTGAAATTTCTCTACCGCGCCGGTGAGAAACCTGTGACCCGCGATGTCCTCCTTCACGAGGTATGGGGATACAATTCCGGTGTGACCACACATACCCTTGAGACACACATTTACAGACTGCGACAAAAAATCGAGAGCGATCCCTCCAATTCTTCCCTTCTCGTAACGGAGGCAGGCGGTTATAAGCTGGTCCCATGACCGGCTTTAACCTTTCAAACTGACTCGCGAGCACACTCATGAGTCTCAATCGCGACATCGACCTCCTGCGCCAATCGCCGCTGCTTGCTGGATTCTCAAGCGAGCAATTGCGGCTGCTTGCGTTTGGGGCTGAAAATGTGATGCTGCGCGAGGGCCGCGTTCTTTTTCACGAGAATCAGCTCGCCGATTCCGCCTATGTGATTGCGACCGGACAAATAAAGCTCGACCGGGAAACTCAGGGCGAAAAGGTCGATCTGGGAAGCTACGGCACCGGCTGCATGCTTGGCGAAACAGCGCTGCTTGTCGAAACCCGCCGTCCCGCGCGCGCCCTTGCACATACTGCAAGCGAGGTCATCAAGGTACGCCGATCGCTCTTCCGTCGGATGTTGCAGGAATATCCGGACATGGCACAGGTTCTTCACAGGCATATGGTGCAGCGCTTCACCAAGACCGCGCACGACCTGAGCCATATCGGCGATCAGCTTGGGCGCATCCAGCCGGATTTCGACGTCGATATCGACAAATTCATCAGAAAGTGAAACGCCCTTCGCCGCGAGGCAAAGGGCGTTTATCCCTCTTAACGTCCGGAAAATCAGACCCAGGGGCGCTCGGTCTGCGTTTTGCTTTCGTAGCTGTCAATCGATGACACTTTTTCCATCGTGAGGCCGATATCGTCCAGACCGTGGAGCAGGCAGTGTTTACGGAACGGGTCGATGTCAAAGGAAATCGTCCCCCCGTCCGGACCGCGGATTTCCTGTGCTTCAAGATCAATGGTCATCGTCGCATTGGCGCCCTTTTCCGCATCATCCATCAGTTTGGCAAGTTCGTCCTCGCTGACAATGATCGGCAGAATCCCGTTTTTGAAGCAGTTATTATAAAAAATATCCGCAAAACTCGTCGAAATCACACAACGGATGCCGAAGTCCAGCAGTGCCCAGGGTGCGTGCTCGCGGCTTGAGCCGCAACCGAAATTATCACCTGCAACAAGGATCTGCGCATCGGCATAAGCGGGTTTGTTCAGAACGAAATCCGTATTGTCCTCCCCGGTCTCATGCCGGCGCATTTCATGAAAAAGCGCCGTACCAAGGCCCGTCCGTTTGATTGTTTTCAGAAACTGTTTCGGAATGATCATATCCGTATCGATATTGACCAGCGGCAGGGGGGCCGCCGTTCCGGTCAGGGTCGTAAACTTGTCCAAACGCCTTCTCCTAACAAATCTTCTAAAACCCTCAGGCGGCCTGAGCGCCGAGGCTTTCCTCAACATTGCATCCCAGCATCAGATTGAGATTCTGGACCGCCGCACCCGAAGCGCCCTTGCCAAGATTGTCGTAGACGGCGGCCAGAACCATCTGTCCGCCCCTGTCGTTGGCGAAAACAAAAAGGCGCATCTGATTGGTGCCGTTCAACGCTTGCGGATCAAGATCGGCTGTCTGATTGATTGCCTCAAGCGGGGCAACATCGACAAAACCACCGCCCGAAAAGCGACCCCGCAGGACATCATGCACACGTTCGCCGGTGACACCTTCCGCCATCATATCGTAATGCAGCGGTATCAGGGTAATCATGCCCTGCGCATAATTGCCGACTGCGGGCTGAAACAGCGGTTTTCTTTTCAAGCCGGAATAAAGTGTCATTTCCGGCAGATGTTTGTGCTCAAACGTCAGACCATATGGCAGATACGGCGCCGCCGCCGGACCGGCCGTCTCATATTGTTCGATCATTTTCCTGCCGCCGCCGGAATAGCCGGAAACCGCATTCATCGATATCGGACAGTCCGGCGCCAGCATGCCTTCATCGACCAGCGGTCTGATCGCGGCGATCAATCCCTGCGGATAGCAACCCGGGTTGGAAACCCGTTTTGACGCCGCAATCGCTTCATCATGACCTTCCGTCATTTCGGCAAAACCGTAAACCCATTCAGGATCGGTCCGGTGCGCCGTGGACGCATCGATCACCCGCGTGTTCACGTCCTCAATCAGAGAAACAGAGTCGCGGGCCGCGTCATCCGGCAGGCAGAGAACAGCAATATCGGCCTCATTCAGCGCATCCTGGCGGGCACCCCGATCCTTCCGGTGCTCATTGTCCAGACTGAGGAGCTGAATGTCGCGGCGCGATGCAAGGCGATCCCGGATCTGCAAACCCGTCGTACCTGCCTCACCATCGATAAAAATCTTCGCAACCACCGCTCAACTCCGTTCGCTCTGCTCAGACCCGACCTCTTACACCGGCTCATCGCGCTTGTCATGGACAAACCGCGCCGTCTCACCGGCGTTGGCGTGCTGTCGCGCCATGCTGTGATACGCCGAATTGGGTCTCATATCCGTCGCAGCGGCAACGCGGTTCGACATGTTGAAGAATGCGGTCACCGCCGCAATATCCCAGATGTCGCGGTCAGAAAACCCGTTGTCACGCAAAGCCTGGCGGTCTTTTTCGACAATTGCTTCGGGAGATTTGGTCAGTTTCTCCGCAAATTCAAGCATCCTCCGCTCCCGCACAGAAAGAGATGCGGCACGAAAATTCATGACCATCTGTTCGCCCAGCTCCGGCTTCCCTGACAGCTGACGCACCGTCGCACCATGGGCGGTCAAACAGTAGTAGCAGCTGTTGATCGAGGATACGACCACCGCGATCATTTCCCGCTCGAGTTTGGAAATTCCCGATTCATCCAGCATCAGGTTGTTGTAAAGAGTCGAGAAAGCTGCCAGCTTATCCTCATCGAATGCATAAGCTTTGAGAACATTCGGTATGAGGCCAAGTTTTTCCGTGCAGAGTTTAAAATATTTTTCTGTTTCGGGACGAAGCGGATTCGCCATAGGGAGATCCAGCGCCGTCACAGCTTCATCTATATCCATTACAACGTTCCACAATCCTGTTCGCGACCCTCGTTTGCCGGTACCGGCTGAGCATCCCATGAAAAGACCGGACAGTATCAAATACGTTCCAGGCTTGCCAGCTCGGGCGTTTGTGCCGCAATGTTGAAAAACACTGAGGGGGAGGGCGGTCATGATTGACCCGGACGAGAAAACCAAACGGTCACTGATCAAGGCGGCACAGAAAGATCTGGCAAAAACCAAGGACATCAGCCAGCTGGCATCTGACATGTACGCCAGTGCAGCGGCTGAAGACCTTGTCGCTTACACCAGCGAGGAACTGGTGGAACTGGCGAAGGATTGCTGGGGCAGCTTATCCGATCACCTGATCGGCACACACAAAATCCGTATCTTCAATCCGAACTTTTCCACCGCCGGAAATGTTCACAGGGACGTAACGGTCATTGAAATTATCAATGACAATATGCCGTTTTTGGTCGACTCCGTGATGGGCGCGGTTCAGACACGCGGTTATCCGATCGCGCTTGTGCTCCACCCGGTTCTGCATATCGCCCGCAGCGAGAAGGGAAAAATCCAGAAATATCACGGCACCTCCACCCCCGAAGGGGTCCGCGGAGTCCGGAAGGAAAGCCTGATTCAGCTTCATATTGAGAGGCTCGAAAGCCGGCAGGAAATCGATCAGCTCATGGATGAACTCGATCTGGTGCTGAAAGACGTACGGCATGCGGTTGCTGACTGGCAGAAGATGCGCCTCAGGCTGACCGAGGCAACTCTCGACTTCAAAAGCAATCCACCTCCCGTGCCGGTCGATGCGCTCGCAGAGGGCATCCAGTTTCTGGAGTGGCTGGGAAACGACAATTTCACGTTTTTGGGAATGCGTGACTACGCATTTGAAGGGGGTGTGGAATCCGGCGAACTGGCGCGGCAGACCGAAAGCGGCCTAGGAATCCTGCGCGATCCCGATGTGCGTGTGCTCAGGAGAGGTAAAGAGCTGGTGGTCATGACCCCGGAAATCCGGGAATTCATGCTGCGGCCGGAACCCCTGATCATCACCAAAGCCAATGTCAAGAGCCGTGTCCACCGGCCGGTTCATATGGATTACATCGGCGTCAAACAGTTCGACGAAGAAGGTATCCTTACCGGCGAACTCAGGATCATCGGCCTGTTCGGGTCAACGACTTACACCGAGTCGACAAAAACCGTCCCTTACCTCCGCCGCAAAGTGGACGGGGTTCTGACGAAATCCGGCTTCGACCCTGACGGCCATTCGGGCCGTGCGCTGATGAATGTGCTTGAAGGCTATCCCCGGGACGAACTGTTCCAGATCGATATCGATACGCTGACCCACTTCTCCGAGGCCATTTTGCGGCTGGATGAGCGCCCGCGCATCCGGGTTCTGCCGCGGCGAGACAAGTTCAACCGATTTGTCTCAATTCTCGTGTTTGTCCCAAGGGACCGCTACACGACCGGCGTTCGAATGAGGATTGGACAGTATCTTGCCGAAGTCTATGAAGGACGGCTGTCGGCCTGGTACGTGATGTATCCGGAAGGACCGCTGGCACGGGTTCATTTCATCATCGGTCACGATGAGGGCGAAACGCCCGATCCTGCGAGGGTGGAACTGGAGCGGGAAGTTTCGTCGATCGTCCGGACCTGGCAGGACAGCCTGCGCTACGTGCTAAGGCAATCTCTGGATGCGGAGAAGGCCCGTCTCCTTGAAGAGAAGTACGCAAACGCCTTTCAGGCCGGTTATATCGAACATTTCGGAGCCGAAAGCGCCCTTGAAGATATTAAGGTTGTCGAAAAGCTTGCACGCGGTCGCGACACACGCATCGTGTTCTATCGCCGGTCGGGGGAACAAGACGACCGGGTTTCTTTGAAGGTCATTCACGCAGAATACCCGATCCCCCTCTCCGAACGTGTCCCGCTGCTCGAAAATATGGGGTTCCGCGTCATTAACGAGCGGACTTATCATATTACGCCTTCCGAAGGGATTGTCAGTTATCTGCACGACATGTCTCTGGAAACCGCCTCCGGAGAACCCATGGCCTATTCGGCGGAGGAATTTGATCGCCTGAGAATGCTCTTTCTCTCGGTCTGGTACGACCGGGCCGAGGATGACGGCTATAATGCCCTGGCGCTCCATGCTGAAATCGCCTGGCGGGACATTGCCATGATCCGAGCCGTGTCCCGTTATCTGCGGCAGGCCGGAATTTTCTATTCCGAAGGCTTTATGTCCGCCGCCCTGTGCCGGAATCCGAAAATTGCCATCGCGCTTGTCACGCTGTTTCATCTCAGGTTCTCGGTCGACGAAGGCAAGGGCGACCGGTCCCTGAAAGCGGCCCGGACTCTGGAAGAGATCAATGGTGCGCTCGAGAGTGTCGAGAGCATCGATGACGACCGGATTTTGCGTCGGTTTCTGAACGTGATTGAAGCGATCCTCAGGACGAATTTCTTCCAGCTGGATGCAGACGGACAACCCAAACCCACCTTCGCTTTCAAACTGAACCCGCGCATCATCGACGATTTGCCTGCTCCCCGGCCCTACCGGGAGATTTTTGTCTATTCGCCCCGCCTTGAAGGAGTGCATCTGCGCTTCGGCAGCGTCGCCCGCGGCGGCCTGCGCTGGTCGGACCGGGCCCAGGATTTCAGGACCGAAATTCTCGGGCTGGTGAAGGCGCAGCAGGTCAAAAACGCTGTCATCGTGCCGGTTGGGGCGAAAGGCGGTTTCGTGCCGAAGAAGCTGCCGGTCGGCGGTAGTCGCGAGGAGGTTTTCACCGAGGGCACCGAGGCTTACAAAATTTTTATCTCAAGTCTGCTCGATGTCACCGACAATCTTGATGGCGAAAAAATCCTACCCCCGGACATGGTCGTTCGCCGGGATGACGATGACGCCTATCTGGTTGTTGCCGCCGACAAAGGAACGGCGACCTTCTCGGACACGGCGAATGCGATTTCGGAAGGCCGGGATTTCTGGCTCGGCGATGCCTTCGCTTCAGGGGGGTCGGCCGGCTACGATCACAAAAAGATGGGCATCACCGCCCGCGGCGGCTGGGAAGCGGTCAAACGGCATTTCCGGGAGATGGACCGGGATATCCAGAAACAGCCTTTCACCGCGGCCGGTGTGGGCGACATGTCCGGCGACGTTTTCGGCAACGGCATGCTCTTGTCCAAAAAAACCCGCCTCGTCGCGGCCTTCGATCACAGGGATATTTTCATCGATCCCAACCCCAATGCGGACAAAAGCTGGCCGGAGCGCAAACGCCTGTTCGATATGGGCCGCTCCTCCTGGCAGGATTACAACAAATCTCTCCTGTCCAAGGGCGGTGCGATTTTCTCCCGCTTGGAAAAATCCCTCACCCTCAGTCTCGAGATTCAGAAACTTCTCGGTATCGAAAAACCCAAATCGACGCCGAACGAAGTCCTTGCGGCCATCCTGAAACTGGATACCGACCTTTTGTGGTTTGGCGGGATCGGCACCTATATCCGAGCCAGCACGGAAACGGACGCGGATGCCGGTGACCGCGCGAACGATGCAATTCGTGTGACACCGCAACAGCTCAGATGCAAGGTCATCGGAGAAGGAGCCAACCTGGGCATCACTCAAAAGGCCCGGATGGAATTCAGTCGCCTTGGCGGGCGATGCAATTCCGATGCGATCGACAATTCCGCCGGCGTGAATTCGTCCGACCTTGAGGTCAATATCAAAATCGCGCTTGGCGCCGCTGTACGCACGCAAAAATTCGATACCGAAGCGCGCAACAAGCTGCTTGCGGACATGACGGACGATGTGGCTTCGCTCGTCCTTCGAAACAACTATCTGCAAACCCTGTGTATCAGTCTTGCGGAAAGACGCGGCCTTGAAGCCTTCAGTTATCAGAAGCGCATGATGCAGCAGCTTGAAAAGCGCCAGTTGCTGGACAGGGAAGTCGAGTTTCTGCCTGACGATATCACACTGGTGGAAATGGAAGCGGCGGGGCAGTCTCTGACCCGCCCGGAAATCGGTGTCCTTCTCGCCTATGCCAAGCTGACACTTTATGACGAGCTTCTGGAAACCAAGGTACCCGACGATCCCTATTTTGAAGTCGAACTTATCAGCTACTTCCCCGAGATGATGAAAAAGACCTTCAAGGACGAAATCACAGGACATCGCCTGCGCCGGGAAATCATCGCGACCCGCATTGCCAATCATGTCATCAACCGGGGCGGCCCCACGTTCATCACCCGGATCGGCGATCAGACGGGTGCCAGATCCGACGAAACGGCATTGGCATTCACCGCTGCGACGGCCGCCTTCGCCCTCGAAGACCTCTGTGCCGGTATCGACAAGCTGGACAATGCAATATCCGGCGCCATGCAACTGGCGCTTTATCAACGCGTTCAGGAAGCTGTGCTGGAACAGACGGTCTGGTTCCTCAGAAACGTCACGTCCAGTGAGGGAGTTGCCGCAACAATTGACCGGTTCAAGGGCGGGATTCAGGCGCTCTCACCAAAAATGCTCGATCTGACCATTGAATCGATCAGAGAGCGCATTAACGAACAGATTGAAAGCTACACCAGTGCGAAAGTACCGCGTGAACTCGCAGAAAAAATCGCGCAGCTGCCGCTGGATCTGAGCATTCCGGACGCAATCCTTGTTTCGGAGCAGACCGGTAAACCGCTCGACAAGGTGGCAATCATCTTCTTCAAGGTTGCCGATCATTTCCGCATCGGCCGCATCGATACTCTGGCTCGGAATCTTGCCGTTGTTGATTATTATGACGGCCTGGCGCTGGACCGGGCCAGATCAATGCTTGCGGCGGCGCACCGCCAGATCGCGGCTGAAGTTCTGTCAAAGGGCACGAGCCAAAAAAGCTTCGACAACTGGCTGAAAGTCAAGGGTATTGAGGCGGACCGCACCATCAGCGCGGTCAACGAAATTACCGAAAGTGAGGTGTTGACGGTTTCAAAACTCTCCGTTGCCGCAAGTCTGCTGGCTGATCTTGCCGGCGGATAGTCAGAGGGCCGGGGCGCATTCATTTCATGCAAGCCTGTTTTGAAAGAAGTTTTCGAATGGAACGAGTTAATGGGCGCAGACCCTGAACCATACCGGCCCGTCAAGCGACGGGCCGTGGTCAGCTGGGTCATGTTTGATTGGGCGACACAACCTTATTTCACGCTGATCACGACCTTCGTTTTTGCGCCTTACTTTGCAACGCACATTGCGCCCAGCGAAACTGAAGGACAAGTACTGTGGGGTTACGCGACGGCGGCAGCCGGACTGATTATCGCATTCTTTTCCCCGGTTCTTGGCGCTGTCGCAGACGCCCACGGGCACCGAAAACCATGGATTTTCACCTTTTCAGTGCTCCTGTTTGTCGGCTCTTCGGCACTTTGGGCCGGCGTTCCAGGTGGGCATGACACTATTTGGATCGTGCTGCTGGCTTTTGTCACTGCCACTATCGGGGCGGAATTTGCGACGGTCTTCACCAACGCCATGATGCCGGATCTGGCAAAGCGGGGAAATCTGGGACGTCTGTCCGGTTATGGCTGGGCGATCGGCTATCTCGGCGGCCTCGTCAGCCTGGTCGTTGTCCTGGGTTTCATGGCAGCGAGCAAGGAGACCGGCAAAACACTTCTTGGATTCGAGCCTGTATTGGGGCTTGATCCCCACTGGAACGAAGGGGACAGGGCATCCGGGCCGTTCTCAGCAATCTGGTTCGCCGTTTTCGCCCTGCCGCTGTTTCTTTTCACGCCCGATATTCCAAAAAAAGCATCCCTTGGCGAAGCTGTCCGGAAGGGGATGGGAACGTGGCGGCACACCCTGGCGACGCTCAGGGACCACCGGGCTATCCTGGCGTTTCTGATTGCAAACATGGCCTACAAGGACGGCCTGACCGCACTGTTCGCGTTCGGTGGAATCTATGCGGCCGGCATTCTTGGCTGGACCACGATTGAAATCGGGCTTTTTGGAATTCTTATTCTCGTGAGCGGAACATTTGGCGCCGTGATAGGCGGCCGCCTTGACGATCTCCTGGGCGCAAAAACTGTTATTTCCGCATCCCTGATTGTCCTGATTGCGTGCTGTATCGGTCTGGTGTCCGTCGATAAGAACTACGTCTTTTTTGTTATCAGTGTCTCACCGCCCGACCCGCAACAGGCGCTGTTTCAGTCCGCGCCGGAAATCACGTATCTCATCCTTGGCGGCATCCTGGGAGCGATCGCCGGCCCGCTTCAATCGGCATCACGAACCATGCTGGTTTCTCTCGCGCCGCGCAATGAAATGACAAAGTTCTTCGGTCTGTTCGCCATGTCCGGCAAGATCACCAGCTTCATGGCACCGTTAAGCGTCGCTGCGATTACGTCATGGTCCGGCAGCCAACGGGTCGGTATTTCGATCATTATCGCCTTTTTTGTCGTTGGACTCTTGCTTCTGGCCCGCGTAAGGCCATCAACAACGGTTCCACGTTCCAGGCTCAGGACCCATTAATTTCATCCATTATGCGAGAGCAGATTTTGTTTTTGACAAGACGGAAAGGCGCAGGAAACCGTCCGGTTTTCAAGTCTTTGTGGACGCAGTCAGGAACACAATTGCATGAAATGAATGGGTCCTGAGCCTAGTCCTCTGACTCACTCATATTGATGGGTATAGTTTGCTGAGTTTGATGCGTGCTTGTTCGTTTGTGAACTGCCATTGCGCGATGCAGCGCTTATCGTTTCGTTGCGTCGTCCACGCTTTGACGTTACGGGCAAGGTCTTCTTTGCTGCCGATGCGTTCTTTCAGACACTGTCGCGACAACACGGACAATTCGGCTTCGGCCATGTTGAGCCAGGAGCCGTGTTTGGGTGTGTGGTTCCACTCGAATTTTTCAGCGATGCGCCTTGCCTTGGCCGGTTCAAAGGTCGCGTAAAGTGATGCTTGGCTGTGTGTATTCAAGTTGTCCTGGACCAGCACGATTTTGTCTGCATCTGCAAAATGCCGGTCGGCAAGCTCTTCAAGGAAGTGAGCGTAGTCCGTTTTGCCACGATGGTCGGTGACCTTGATGTGCCGCATGCCTTCAAGCGGAGCAAAAGCCATGAATAGATTGGCCACACCTGCACGCTTGTATTCATAGTCATGCCGAGCAACGCGCCCCGGCGTCATGGGGATCGCTAGACGCGTGGCGCTGACCAACTGTTTGGCCGCTTCATCCAGACAAACCAGCGGACGTTTCGGATCACGTGGGCGCTGATAAACCGCCAGCACGTTCTCCATGGCGGCGACGAAGGCCGCGTTCTGCTCGGGTGGGATTACCCAATACCGACTTCGGTGAGGCTTAAGTTCGTTTTTTTAAGCGCGCGCGCAACAGTGTTGAAGTGGGCTGCCTCGACAATGTTCAACTCAACGACCTTGTCGGCCAGAAGCCGAATGGTCCAGCGCGCATAGCCCTGTGGCGGCTGCGAGCACGCAAGGGCAATCAGCCTGGCTTCGGCTTCGCCATCGAAGATGCGCTTGATGGCAGGATGGGCGCGCTGTTTGCGGGCGAACACCGCATCCATCCCTTCCATCACAAACGTCTCGCGCACCCGGGCGACTGTCGAGCCAGAGGTCTCGAGGCTTTGACAAATCCTGCGGTCCGTCCAACCCTCGCCATGAGGCCCCTTGTCGGCCTTCAGAAGAATGCGCGCCTTGCAGTTCGCACGGGCAGCCAGTGTCCCTTTCCTGATCATCGACAAAAGCGCCTTGCGCTCGTCCAACGTCAGTTCAACAACATATTTGATATTGGCCAAAACCTGCCTCCTCTTCGCACGAATCGGAAAACAAGGAATCAGCCCTCGATGAAAAGCGCAACATATCAATTTGATTGATGCAGAAAACTAGAGCGAGTTGTGATTAGATTGATGCATTTGACCGAGGCCATTTTGGTCGCTGACAAGACGGTTTGCGTACCGTGGTGCTACCCCACCAAAAGCGCAAACCAACGCAGTCAGGGGGCAAAATGGCCCGGCCCATTCACCATTGATTTGCAACAGTTTCTTCCTCTCAGGGGTGGGGGAAATCGGCCCATCGGACATCGTTGCGCCCCTTGCCCGATGCGCCGCATCGCGCAACGGGACGCGCCTTACCGAGTGAACCGATTTTCCACCATCAAATGCATCAATCTAATCACAACTCGCTCTAGTGTCTGAAATGCCGCATTCCGGTGAACACCATCGCCAGTCCGGCTTCATTCGCTGCCTCGATCACCTCGTCGTCGCGCAAGGAACCCCCGGGTTGAATGACTGCGGTGGCACCCGCCTCAGCCGCCGAAAGAAGGCCATCCGCAAACGGAAAGAACGCATCCGAAGCGACCACACAGCCTTTGGTCAAAGGCGCATCGAGCCCGGCCGCCTGAGCCGCATCTTCGGCTTTTCTTGCGGCAATACGCGCCGAATCGACCCGGCTCATCTGCCCGGCACCAATCCCGACGGTGGCGCCATCCCTGACATAGACGATCGCGTTGGACTTCACGTGCTTGGCAACCCTGAACGCCATTTTCAGATCCAGCAATTCCCGTTCGGTCGGTTGGCGTCTTGTCACAACCTTGAGGTCAAGATCGTCAACCACGCCATTGTCTCGGCCCTGAACCAGCAGCCCTCCGGCAACCGACCTGACATTCAGCCCGGCCTCTCGCGGATCAGCCAGGCCGTTAGCGATCAGCAGTCGCAGGTTCTTCTTGGCGGCAACCATCGCCTGCGCTTCCTCCGTCACTGACGGCGCGATGATCACCTCGGTAAACACCTTTATGATCGCTGCAGCCGTTTGAGCGTCCAATGTCCGGTTGAGGGCCACAATGCCGCCAAACGCGGAGACAGGATCGCAGGCAAGCGCTTTGTCATAAGCGGCGGTCAGAGTTTCTCCCTCAGCGACCCCGCAAGGATTGGCATGTTTGATGATGGCAACTGCGGCGGTCCGATCAGGATCAAATTCGCTGACAAGCTCGTAAGCCGCATCCGTGTCGTTGATATTGTTAAACGAGAGACTCTTTCCCTGAAGCTGCCGCGCCGTTGCGACACCGGGACGCTGTCCGCCCGCATGATAAAATCCCGCTTGCTGGTGTGGATTTTCGCCGTATCGCATGACCTCGGCGAGTTTTCCTCCAACCGCGCGATAGCCCGGTGTCGGTACGTCGATCTCATCGGCAAACCAGTTCGATACCGCGGCATCGTACGCGGCTGTTCTTGCAAAAGCCTTTGCGGCCAACCTCTGCCGTCTTCCGTAAGAGACCTGACCGGTCTCCTTAAGGTCCTGAACAACACTCTCATAATCGGCCGGATCGACGACAACCGCCACATAGGCATGGTTTTTCGCCGCTGCCCTCGTCATCGCCGGACCCCCGATATCGATATTTTCGACGCCATCCGCGTAGCCGGCCCCCCCGGCGACGGTTTGCTCGAACGGATAGAGATTGACGCAAACGAGGTCGATGCCGGAGATATCGTGCGCCTCCATCGCCGCCGCATGGTCGGCATCATCGCGAATGCCGAGCAAGCCGCCATGCACTTTCGGATGCAGGGTCTTGACCCGGCCGTCCATGATCTCCGGAAACCCTGTAATTTCCGAGATATCAAGAACCGGCAAGCCCGCCTCGGCGATAACAGCCCGTGTGCCACCGGTCGACACCAGTTCGATACCAAGATCTGAAAGCGCACGTGCAAACGACACCAGTCCGTCCTTGTTCGAGACGGACAGTAGGGCCCGCTTGACGGGAACATGATCTGGTACCGGAACAGCTTTGGAGACGATCGACATGTCGTTTGGCCTTGCTCGCACGTTAGGGGAGGGGTTGGCCGCGCGCATATCACGATTGCCGGCAAATCAAAAGCACCACCCCGGACAATTTGAACAAATGCGTTCTGGGTCATCCGCGGTCAAAGGAAAACGATGAGTGCAATGTCTCAAAAAGTGGTACAGAAAATTCTGATAACTGAATGAATTAACTGTTTGTTAGTGATTTTGCCGAGCCTGCCTCTGTTTCAGAACCCGCCTCAGGCTCAACCCGGCGATTGAATGACCATCGAATTTCCGGCAGTTTTGACACACGGTCATAGATAACAATCTGAGCGCTTTTCCGGTGGCCGAAAATATCCGACAAATAGATAGACTCCTCAATTGAAACGATTGCATCCCTGCACTGGAACACCCACTCCTCGCCATTTGCACATGTCAGCAGAACCTCGCGGCCATTTCCGCCCAAAACAGCCTTCACACGCGGGTGCAGATGAAAACGGATTGCATATTTGTCTTCCAGAACCGCTTTCCCGCCGGCTGAAGACCGGATCAGCCGGTCAATACCGGTCATGGTGTTGCCATATCGGGATACCGACAGCGATCGTTCATGGATCAGTGAGTACTTCCCTTCATAGCCATTGTGAGACGCCGAAAGAGAAATGTTGCTTTCCGATTCGTCTCTTTGAACTTTTACCTCTTTCGGACCCGAAATAATCGGCTCGCCCAAAAAGCGGGAAAGATACCCCGATCGTAGAAAGCGGCATGACGAAGTGTCTTCAACAGTCAGTGTGGAATGCGCGGCAGTCGATCGGGCGACCCGCCTCCAGACCTCACGGCTCGCGTTCGATACACCGCAATTCACGATAATCTTGTTCAATCCTGCACTGAACTCGAACGACAGACACCCCGCATGCGCGGTTTCGCTCATCGCCGCCGGCGGCGGTGTGCCGGTATCCATCACAATCAGTGCTTCGCCACAGGCAATACGCTGATAACCGGAGTGTTTCGCATTATCGGGCGGCTGACCACGGGTATCGTCATAAGCAAGAATGGTCGCAACAAGATCGCTCGGCGTCGCCCCCATCCCGTTAAAATGGCAGAACGTCCCGTCCAAATGTCTGAAAAAACGAATCATGGGCATCATGCGGTCAACTGCGGTCATCATTGTCTGGGTCGGCGTTTCTCCCCGTGCCAGGATGGCCTGCCGAACCGGCAAAAGGTCCGCAAGAATGGTGATCAAAGCCATCGGATTGCGTGAGATATGCCCGCCGTCGGGCAAGATCTGTTGTTCAAGTTCCTGATCAAGACGTCTGAGAGACTGCTTGAGATACCGGCGATATCCGTCAATTGCGACGGATGCTGCGACAAGTGCTATGTAGACCGTCAATCGCGGGACACCTTCGGGCAGACTGTTGATCGCATTGCGCAGGAAACGAACCTGCCGGCCGAGAGACCGCAAAAACAGTTTGTAAAACGCCGGATCGCACCCCTCCAGAAGCAACGGTGTCTGGGACAGCCACGAGAGTAGTCGCCGGGCGACAACGTCCGTCTGCCATGCGACTGATTTGCGGCGCTTGCCGGAAATTCGAACCCAATCCTGAACAAGGGCCCTGGCGTTCGTCTGATTGACAACGGTATTGGCCGCCCGCAGATGCCTGAGCCAGCCAAATCCATGCAGTTCGACCGCCCAATCATGAGCGACAGGCCGGACATCAAATGGTGACTGACCGGCAGCATCGATCGCATGCCCGGCAAAAGTGAAGCGGCCGGCATAAATATCTTCGGCAATCGTCGGGTCAGCCGTCCGAATATCCTGTGGCGCAATCAGCAATCGCGAGGGCGACACGGACATGGGCTTGAACGCAAACCGCCCGTTTTCCTGCAGCAGACTGACGAGCCGCTGCCAGACAAGCCGCCCAAGCAACCGTCCAAGGACAAGACTATCGGACACAGCAACTTGCGACATGCCTATCAGATCCTAAGAACCCGAAATTGAATCCTTTGCGCATCGCGCACGGGTTCACGCAACAAATGAAACCTCACTCCCATTGCCCCAGCGTGTAGTGATTGCTTCTGGAGCAATTCCCTCGATCACTGGATCGCGTGAAATGCTCCAAGTTCCGGTTATATCGCGTATCCTTATCGAAAAAGTGCCTCAACTTTTCCGGGATGCGATCCAGTATAGTTTCTCAAGTATTAAGAAGTTCTTCGAAATCTTGCAGAAAAAAAACCGTCCAAACCGCCTTTTTCCGGCCAATGGCTCGGCAGAGTGCGCAAATCACCGACCGACGTTACGAATTCAGATTGGCCGCCAACTTCCACAGCGCTGATGGGAACCCGCTCAAAGTTCGGATTTTCGCTCAGAAATGCCTCTGCCTGCGCGGGGCCTTCCCTGGATTCCAGCGAGCATGTGCAATAGATCAGCGTTCCCCCGGGCTCCAGCCAGTTCGCAACGCGACTCAATATGGTGGTCTGCAGCTCAGCCAGACGACCGATATCGTCTTCGTTTTTGAGGCGAAGAACATCGGGATGGCGGCGGGCCGTCCCGGTTGCAGAACACGGGGCGTCGAGCAGCACATGCCGCCAACGGCGATCCGGTTCCCATCTGACAAGGTCTGCAACAATCGGTTCCGCCTGCTGCCCCAACCGCTCGAGATTTTCAGCAAGCCGCTTCAGACGGTTTTTTGACCGGTCGACGGCGGTAACCGCTGCGCCCATCGTGGTCAACTGCAGCGTTTTCCCGCCGGGCGCAGCACAAAGATCGAGGACTTCTTGTCCGGCAACAGGCCCCAGCAAATGCGCCGGCAAGGCTGCGGCCGCATCCTGAACCCACCAGGCACCCTCCTCAAATCCCGGCAACGAATCAATGCGGCCGCTCGATTTCAGTCTGACGGACCCCGTCGGCAGTAACTCGCCTCCGAGCCGGTCCGCCCAGTTTGCCGCATCAGCGGCACAACTGATATCCAGCGGCGCTTCCTCAAGGAGAGCTTCAGCGATGGCCGACGTTTTTTTCTCGCCATATTGCGCGACCCATTCCGACACCAGGAAGGAAGGTATGTTCGCAGTCGGACCGCCACCTTTTTTTATCTGCCTCTCCCCTTCCCGGGAAATTCGCCGAAGAACGGCGTTGATCAGCGGCTTATAGGGCAGGAGGCCTTTTTCCGTCTCCGCAAGAGCGAGCGCCGTGTTGACTGCAGCATGGGGCGGGGTTTTCAGGAACAGCAATTCCGCCGCACCGATCCGCAAAATATGTCGCACTCCCATGGCTCGAAGCGGCAAAGGCTTTTGCACAAACCGGTCCAGAACAGCATCGATCTGCCCAAGACGGCGCATCACAGTCAGAACAATAGCCCGGACGAAACCGACATCCCGTTGCGCAAGCTCTTTCATTTGAGAAGAACTCAGAGACTGAGTCAGGGTATCGTCAAACGGCTGACGCCGTTCCAGAACGGCGCGCACAAGATAAAGCGCCGCAATACGGACAGAGAGTCCGGCAACCTGTTGATTGTTATTCTTTTGTGGGTTCATGCCGCCGTTAGATCACAGCCGGCACACAACGCCAAGGAAAACCGGCCGCAAAAAAATTTCGCAATGACAAACCGCTCCGAGCCGCATTTCCGGCATCCGGTTTTCGTCATCCCCAGGGGCCGGGCCGCTGCGAAGGTTTGTTCGGAGACTGCCCCCAAGGGCCGCCCTCGCCGGCTGCCGACCGGTCGAAGGTTTCGCCCCCGTGTCCGGAGAAATCATCCTCGGACGCCATCTGTCTCAGAGCTGCGATACGGTTTTCCGTATTGGGGTGCGTCGAAAACAGGCGATCCGCATGCTGACCGGTCAGAGGATTGATGATAAACATGTGCGCTGTCGCGGGATTGCGCTCTGCATCTTCATTGGGAATCCGGCTTGCCGTCCCCGCAATCTTCTGCAGAGCCGACGCCAGCCACATCGGTTGGCCGCATATCTGCGCTCCGAGCCGGTCTGCGGCATATTCCCGCGTGCGGGAAATCGCCATTTGAACCATCATCGCGGCAAACGGCGCCACGATAGCGGCAATCAAAACACCTATAAAACCGAACGGATTATTGTTGCTGCGGCCGCCGAAAAACAGGGCAAAGTTGGCCAGCATGGAGATGGCACCGGCAATTGTCGCGGTAATGGTCATGATCAGCGTGTCGCGGTTCTTCACATGCGCCAGCTCATGGGCCATCACTCCGGCCGTTTCCTCCATTGTCAGCCGATCAAGCAGTCCCGTTGTGGCCGCAACTGCTGCATTTTCCGGATTTCTGCCGGTGGCGAAGGCGTTCGGCTGCGGATTGTTGATCAGGTAGACTTTCGGCATCGGCAGATCTGCTGCCTGCGCCAATCGCCGCACCATTTCGTAGAATTCCGGTGCGGTGCGGGCATCGACCTCCACTGCGTGGTGCATCTTCAGCACCAGCTTGTCGGCATTCCAGTAACTGAACATGTTCATCGCCGCGGCAACAGCCAGGGCGATAAGCATGCCTGCCTGACCGCCAAGCATGAAGCCGATACCCATAAAAAGGGCCGTCATCGCTGCCAAAAGCATGGCCGTACGAACATAGTTCATTGGTTTATTCGGTACTCCGTATAAAATTTGAGCTGTTTCGTTTCTTGCACAGGGTCATCCCGGTGGTTTTCATTCCGGACGACACTCTTATATGATGGGAAGCCATTCGGCTTTTCGCAAGATTGCGGGCGGTCTGATCTGAAAACGTTGAAACGCGTAAGCGCGTTTTTTCGGTCAAAGCAGGGGCAACGAAACTTTGTCTGAAGAAAACAAATCCGAATCGATCGCACAGAAGACTCGCGATGCTGAACAGCGCCGGTTCGAAGATCTGCCGCCGGCCGCTCAGCGAGCGCTGAAAGAAGCCGAAGCGCGGCGGCAGCAGATAGACGAACGCACCAGATCGCGGCCCAGGGAAATCAACGGGCGGGGCGGACTGGACCCGGTACGTTACGACGACTGGGAGATCAAGGGTCTCACAGTCGATTTCTGATACGCCCGCTTCTGGAACATTCAGAAGGCTGTCGCGTCGGTTTTCCCCGTCAGTTAATGCGCAATTAACCAAGGAGGCGATAGCATGGTTGAACGTGCGCGAGAGTGAATGAGTTGAGGGTCCAAACCCATTAAATTCATGCAAATCTGTTTGAAAAGACATGTTCAAATGGAGGGAAACAGCGAGCAGCGAAGGTTCGGCACCTTTGCGAACACTGGTTCCCTTCAGACGGACACCTCTTTTCAAACCCCAAGGACGAGGCATATTTTGCTCCTGACCGCGCTGGGAAGATTGGAAAACCGGACGGTTTTCTTCGTCTTTCCGTCTCATAAGAAACAAAATCTGCTAACGCAGAACGGATGAATTCAATGGGTCCTGGCCCTAAACCATTGACGAACGAGAACGACGACGCGCCCGGCTCAGCTTCGGCGCTGCCGTCCATGTCGCCCTTTGACAAAGTTCGCGCGCTGCTTTCGGGCATCGAACCGGCCAAATCCCCCATCTCACTGTCGGTGGGCCAACCCGGTCATGATTCACCTGACTTTGTCGGCGAAGTATTATCCCGTTACGTTAAGGACTTTGGCCGTTATCCGCCAATAACCGGGACTGAGGACTTTCGCGCCGCCGTTGGCGCCTGGCTTGATAAGCGCTACAGTCTTGGTGGAATCCTCGATGCCGAGCGGGGGATTCTACCGCTCAACGGATCGCGCGAAGGCCTGCTGCACGCGGCCTTGGGAGCACGCGATTCGCTGAAAAAACCGACGGATCGCCCGGTTGTTTTGTTGCCCAACCCCTATTACCAGACATACGGTGTCGCAGCCTATGTAGCCGGATGCGAAGCCGTTACCCTTGACGGAAATGAAGAAAACGGCTTTTTGCCCGATCTGTCCGAACTGACGGCAGAGACACTCGACCGTACCATCGCCTTCTATCTTGCCTCTCCGGCCAACCCGCAAGGCGGCGTCGCGTCGCTCTCCTATTGGCAGGATCTGATCACCCTGTCCCGAAAGCATCGGTTTTTCATTTTTGCCGATGAATGCTATTCGGAAATCTACCGCAAGGCACCGCCGCCGGGATTGCTTGAGGCAGCACGCGCCTTTGATGGCGATCTAAGCCGCTTGATCTCATTTAATTCGCTTTCGAAACGATCAAATTTACCCGGCTTGCGTTGCGGATTTGCCGCCGGTGACGCGGTGTTTCTGACAGAATGGGCAAAATATCGCGGACTTGCGGCACCGCAGGTGCCTATTCCACTTCAGGCGGTCGCCGCGGCAGCCTATCGCGATGAAAACCACGTGGTTGAGAACCGGCGGCTCTACAACGCAAAATTCGCTATGGCCGCTGAAAAACTGTCTCCGTACTGCGACTTCAAAACACCACCGGCGGGATTTTTTATCTGGCTGGATGTGAGCCAGTGGGACGGCGGCGAAGCATTCGCCAAAATGCTCTGGAAAACGCAAGGAATAAGGGTTGTTCCAGGTTGTTACCTTTCTGCAACAAATGCGGATGGAAGCAATCCGGGCACCGACTTCATCCGGATTGCAATGGTAGAATCGCTTCAGACAACTTCGGAGGCCCTGGATCGCCTCGTTTCTGTTTTGGATGATACTGTATGAGAAAAGCGACATCAATGCGCGGCGGTAGAGGCTCGGCTCTGGGTATAAGGGAACCGGATTCCCGTTTTTCCAACTTCATGCGCAGAAACCTCGTGGGCGCCATCGGCCTGCTGATCATTGCTGTGACAGCCGGTTATGCCGCTGCGCTCGCAACATGGTCGGTCAATGATCCAAGCCTGTCGCACGCAACAGATGCGCCGGTGCGCAATGCGCTTGGGATGCCCGGTGCCATCCTCGCCGATCTTACAATTCAGATAATCGGGCTCGCCGCCGGGATATTCCTTCTTCCCGCAATATTGTGGGGCTGGCGGTTGCTCATGGGCCGCCCGCCGGTCGCAACCAGGCGTCACATTGTCGGCTGGCTTGTGGGAACCATGTTTGCGGCAGCAGCCGTTTCAGCGCTACCGACGCCGGAGACATGGCCTTTGCCGACAGCGCTGGGCGGTGTTGTGGGCAGTGCCCTGATTGCACTGCCGAACGCACTCACCGCCAGTTTTTCACCCGGCTTGCAGACAATAGTCGGCATGCTCGGTTACGGTGTGCCCGCCCTCATCTTCCTGGCATTTTCGGTGAATATGTTCGGTCACCAATACGCGGAGCCAAGGAAAAAACGGGCGGCCAAACGCAGCAAGCCGGCCAGAAGCGAACCTGTCTTTGAAGAGTTTGACGAAGAGGCAGAAGAAGATCATGGCGGCCTGCCCGCTGCCTTTGGTGCGGTGACCCATTGGGCGCTGATGCTCAGGTCCTTGATCTTGCGTCTGATATCGCCCTTTTCGCGCAAGGCGCCGGTGGACAATTATGGTCATGACGATGGTCTTGAGCAGTTCTATCGCGATGCCGAAACGATGCCGTCGGAGCCGCGTTTTTCCCGTGAGAACCAGGCGCACGGCTTTGCCGACGATTTAACGGCCGACCGGGCCGATCCGAATGGTGAGTGGAGCGACGACATACCACCCATCGGTGGGATGGAACAGGACCGTCTGAAGCCGATCGGCATTGCGCCCCCACCTATGGCCGACAATGATGACGGCCCTGCGGCTCCGGCCGCAAAGAGCCGGGTCGTCCCGGCCGCAAATGCTCCCAGACAAAGCGCTCAAGAGACGCAACCGTCTTTCCTGGGTGGTCCGGACACGTACGAACATCCGCCGATTCAGCTGCTGGCTGAGCCGAAAGCGACAGCAAAAAATCCTGCCATGAGCAAAGACGCGCTGGAGCAGAATGCGCGCATTCTGGAGGGTGTGCTTGAAGATTTCGGCGTGCGCGGCGAGATCATCGAAGTCCGCCCGGGGCCCGTCGTCACGCTGTACGAGCTTGAACCGGCGCCGGGTATCAAATCCTCCCGTGTGATCGGGCTTGCGGACGATATCGCCCGCTCAATGAGCGCGATCTCCGCCCGCGTTGCGGTCGTTCCGGGAAAAAATGCCATCGGCATCGAACTGCCCAATCAGCGCCGGGAAACGGTTTATCTTCGTGAACTGGCCGGATCCGTGGATTTTGACAAATCGAAAGCGAAGCTGGCGATGGCTCTGGGCAAAACGATCAATGGCGAAAGCGTTATCGCCGATCTTGCCCGAATGCCGCATCTGCTGGTGGCCGGTACGACCGGATCCGGTAAATCGGTATCGATCAACACAATGATCCTGTCACTTTTGTACCGGCTGACGCCCGAACAATGCAAAATGATCATGATCGATCCGAAAATGTTGGAACTGTCGATCTATGACGGTATCCCGCATCTGTTGACGCCGGTGGTGACCGATCCGAACAAGGCGGTTGTGGCGCTTAAATGGACCGTGCGGGAGATGGAAGACCGCTATAAGAAAATGTCCAAAGTCGGCGTTCGAAATATCGACGGCTTCAATGCCCGCGTCAATCAGGCCCAGAAAAAAGGCGAAACGATCACGCGGACCGTTCAAACCGGTTTTGACCGGGACACCGGCGAGGCAATCTACGAGGAAGAGCAGCTCGATCTTTCTCCGATCCCCTACATCGTGGTGATCGTCGACGAAATGGCTGACCTGATGATGGTGGCCGGCAAGGACATCGAAGGCGCCATTCAGCGTCTTGCGCAAATGGCCCGTGCCGCCGGCATTCATCTGATCATGGCAACGCAACGGCCATCGGTGGATGTCATAACCGGTACGATCAAAGCCAACTTCCCAACCCGGATCTCATTCCAGGTGACATCGAAAATCGACAGCCGCACCATTCTGGGCGAGATGGGTGCCGAACAATTGCTTGGCATGGGAGACATGCTTTATATGGCCGGCGGTGGCCGTATTCAGCGCGTTCACGCTCCCTTTGTGTCCGATGAGGAAGTGGAAGCGATCGTCAACCACTTGAAAGCCCAGGGCGTGCCCCAATATCTGGATCAGGTCACGGAAGAAACGGACGAACCGGAAGACGGCGGTGCGGCAGGCGGCGCCGGCGGTGGCAGCGACGAGGGTGCCAGCCTTTATGACAAAGCCGTCGCCATTGTGCTGCGTGACCGCAAGGCGTCGACCAGCTATATTCAACGGCGCCTGTCAATTGGATATAACAGAGCGGCATCGCTGATCGAACGAATGGAAAATGAAGGCGTCATCAGCCCGGCCAACCATGCAGGCAAACGAGAAATCCTGGTTCCCGGGGAGGATGAAGCAATATAGGTTCAGGGCACGCACCCTGATTTTGCCTCAAGAATGTCACAGGTTGCCTTTATCGGCAGGTTGACAATGTGCAGCCTTTGCAAGCAACGGAGCTCTAAAGACAGATGAGCAACTCCCTTATGAAAATAGTGCGCCCGCTTTTGCTGGCTGCGGCCATCGGACTGACACCGGTCGCTCTTGCAACATCAGCGTTCGCCGCCACACTGGACGCAGCACAGCAGGAAGCACTGGACGGAATTAACAAGTACTTCAACAGCGTGAAAACGATGGAGGGTGATTTCGTTCAGTTCGGCCCGAACGGCGAACGCGCGGAAGGCCAGTTTTTTATCGCCCGCCCGGGCAAGGTCTATTTCTATTACAAACCGCCCTCGCGCATTAATATCGTCGCGGACGGAAAATCCGTGTCCGTTTTTGACCGCAAGCTGAGGACGCAGGATATCTGGCCACTGGGCAAAACGCCGCTGCGGTTCCTCGTCTCGGAGTCCATCGATCTGCAAAAGAGCGCCGATGTGAAACGTGTGGAGGTCGAGAGCGATCTTGTGACCGTTGTCATAGAAGAAAAATCCACGTTCGGAAAAGGTAAGCTGACCCTGGTTTTTGACGCCAAGACCAAAGAGCTCAAGCAGTGGACGATTACCGATGCACAGGGGCTTGATACATCTGTTGCCATTTACAA
Organism: Stappiaceae bacterium; assembly: GCA_965275915.1. Lineage (GTDB taxonomy): Bacteria > Pseudomonadota > Alphaproteobacteria > Rhizobiales > Stappiaceae > JBDWFY01. Next base: position 1,717,529 of record CBDHYI010000007.1, on the reverse strand, counting down.
TGTTGCAGTCGGAAAGCCGGCCGATGCAAAGAATTTCAAGATCAACTATGCGCTGAGCCGCAACAAACGACTGACCGACTAAGTCGGGCGATCACAAGCAACGATGAAATTTACGGGCGGTCACGAACCGCCCGTTTTCGTTGGCATTCGGGATGAGTGTCCACTTGTCAGAACCTTGTTGAGCCTAAAAGTCACCCAATGTCATGTCCGGAGAATAGTCACGATCCGGCACCTCTTTGGTAACCGCCTGCCCGCACATCATTTCGCCCCGTTCTGCATGAAAGGCGAGGCTCGGTGAGCCGGTCAGATGCCATCCCCTGTTCAAAGCCTGCGTAACACGATGGCAGAATTCGGAATCATCTTTGCCGGTTATCATGCGATATAGTTTCATAGATCCGTCCTTCGATTGTGTCGGCGACGGCAACAACCTGCTTTGCCATTTCACAATGAAGCCGTTCCACCATTTTGCCACCGATCTGAATAGCACCCTTGTCGGCATTTTCCGGCAGGTCGAACGCTTCAATAATCTTTCGCGCCAGGGCAACATCATCCCGCTTGGGTGAGAAGGCCTCGTTGCAAGGCCCAATCTGTTTGGGATGAATCAGTGTTTTGCCATCCATGCCCATTTGAGCACCCTGACGGCACTCGGCCGCCAGTCCGTCCAAATCGGCAAAGTCATTATAAACCCCGTCAATGATGCTCAGGTTATGGGCACGTGCGGCCGCCACACAGGTCATCAGCCAGGGCATCATGGGCGCCCGATCCGCCGTTAACGCCGCTTTGGTGTCCTTGGCCAGATCATTGGTTCCCATAACCATAGACGACAGCCTGGAGAGCGGTTCGCGAGCGACAGCAGCAATGGCACCGGCATTCAGCATTGCCAGAGGGGTCTCCATCATAATCCACAGCCCGGTCTTTGCCGGCGCGTTTTCCTCACTCAGCCTTTCCGCAACGCGCATCACGTCGGCCGGTTCGGAAATTTTCGGTACGAGAACAGCGTCCGGACCCGCCGCAAGCGCCGCGGAAAGATCGTCTGTGCCCCACTCCGTATCAAGACCGTTGATTCGGATGACCAGTTCACGATGCCCGTAGCCGCCATCGCCCACGGCCTTGCAAACCAACGCCCGGGCATCGATCTTTTTTTCCGGCGCGACAGCATCTTCCAGATCCAGGATGACAGCATCGGTATCCAGGGATTTTGCTTTTTCCAGAACCCGCTCGTTGGATCCGGGCATGTACAGAACACTCCGGCGCGGCCGTATCCCTGATGCGGTCATTGCTGTCTCCGTGTCGGGCAAAAAGATCTCGCTCCCAAAACCGGGAGCCTTCGGATGCGTAAAATAAGGGATCGGTACCGTTCGTTGCCATTGGTCATTCGATCAATTATTGATTTGCCACTGAAAACCAATCAAAAAAGAGTGTTTTCTTTCTGCGATAATCGGTGCCCGACTTGATTGCCGTCGCAATTTGAAGAATGGTGCGTGGCTGAAAAAGAGAGAGAAAATCCATCCGGAGACCCCATGAGCACGATTGAAACAAAGGTTGTCAGCCAGAACGCAGCGCACGATCTTGCACCGCTCGTTGCCGCCTATGCTCAGGAGCTTAACCGGGGCGCTCCCCGCCGGCCCGACGAGTACTATGCTGAAAGACTTTTGCAGGATGGAAAAGCGGAGGTGCTGGGCGGTTATCTGGATGGAGAACTGGTCGGTTTCTGCCTCTATTTCGATCTGCCGGAAACCATAACAGGAATGCGGACAGGGCAGCTTGACGACATATTCGTTCTTGCACGTGCCCGCGGCAACGGTGTTGCGCAAAAAATGCTTCAGACACTTATGAAGGAAGGCGAAAAAAGGGGCTGGATCGATCTGAGGTGGATTGTACCTGCCCAGAATGACGCCGCAAACGCGCTTTATGAACGCTTTGCGAAACCCGCCAACTTCAAAAGCTATGTCATCCAAATCGATGAGCTGATCAGGCGGGGTTAGAGAGAGCTGTTCACTACTGCTGCACAGGAGGCAGCGGTGGAATTGTGCCCAGTGGGATGAAGCCGACCTGTAGCTTTCCCCTGTCCAGCTTCAGCGGCAACTCGTAACCGGTGACGTCGCCGCGTTCGACTTTTTTGCCGACTGTCCCGACCGCAGCCTGCAATGTCGGAGCCATGCCGGCCTGATCCGGCAGGTAAGCGGCAATCAAGGCGCCGAATTTGGCCGGCTCGACAATCCGCAAAGTCAAATCTCCGGAAAGCCGTCCCTCAGCATCAGCCGCCAGCGACCCGGACAGCACGATTTCGGCACCCAACGAGGCGATACGGGCGTGAGTCAGCCCCAGTTCGCCGCCTTCATGCAGATATCTGAGTAAGACCTGATCCGCCTTCCCCGTCAGAATTGGTTCTCCTTCCGGGACCCAGACAATCAGGTCGATATCGGCTTCATATTCGGTGTTCACGCTGCCGGCGAGCGTCAGTTTTCGCGCCGACAGCGCGAGGTCGACGCCGGCACCCTGGTCGGCAGGCCGCTTTCTTGCATGCGCTTCGAACCGCCCGACCGCTATCTTCTGAGAATCGGGAAAACCCGCAACATCGACATTGGCCTGATCAATGGCGATCGATGTTTCATCGATCCCTTCAACACCCAGTTTTGTGCTGGCCTGTGCCAGTTGCCAATTGGCATTTGCATCGAGACCGTAAAGCGCCGAATGCGCCGACGCCGGACCGTCCGCTTCAAAAATCAGATGGCTGGGATTATAGACGAGCGCCACCGCCCGGACCGCATGGCTGCGGACCCTATCCTGCGCCGGGGTTTCCGCCTCCATTGAATTGCACAGAACTTCAAGCCGGAACGGAAACCCCCGCACCGCCTGCTCCGCGCATTCGATCCGTGTGCCCTGTTCGGCGAGACTGGCGAGCGCCTTGTCAAGCTCGGCTTCAACCCGGCTGGCGGCCACGAACCAGAACGCCGACCAGCCAAGCACAAAAACGAGAACGATCCCGCCAAGAACGAAATATCCCCGGCGCATCGTTTTCTTCGGCATTGATCCGGGATTCGTTTCTTTGCTCATCGGCTGATTCCGTCGGTCTTCTCGATGGGTCTTTGTCCTCAAGGATACATAGTACCAACCGGTGCGAATTGCACCGGCAAGAATGCTGTTTCCCTCAGGGGTGAAAAGGTTCTAGGCTGTGCGTGCAACGCGCCGAACGTTGTTTGCCGTCGGTCGAGTCGGCGTAACCATAGGGTGGAACTATATGTCGAATTTATGGGTGTTCGGATACGGATCTCTCATCTGGCGGCCCGGATTTGCCCATATCAGCGCACGGCCCGCCCGTCTTTTCGGCTTCCACAGATCCCTTTGTGTCTATTCCTGGGTTCATCGGGGAACACAGGAAAACCCAGGTCTTGTTTTCGGTCTGGATAGCGGCGGATCGTGTAAAGGCATGGCGTATGAAGTTGCGTCGAAGGATCGGGAGGTGGTCATCACCTACTTGCGCGCGCGCGAACAGGTCACGATGGTCTATCTCGAACGCAAACTGCCCATTCTTTTGGACGGATCGGAGCCGGAAAAAGTCAATGCCATCTGTTATGTGGTTGACCGGGCGCACGCACAATATGCCGGAGCTCTTCCCCTGGACACGCAGTTGAAAACCGTACGCAGCGGCGTCGGCCAGTCCGGCGCCAATCCCGAATATGTCCTCAATACCGCCGATCATCTCTCTGAACTGGGCATTCGCGATCAAAACCTGCAGTGGCTTGCTTCACGCCTGCGAGAGTGAACGGCATCAGGAGCATCATTTACATGGCCTGACAAAGATCTTCGACGATTGTCCTGCGGGCACCGCTATCTTCCGCCAGCAGATGCACATAGGCCTTCGTTGAATCCAGCAACGCTGCGTCAAATACCGGATAGTCGTCGGCTGCAACAAGAATCGGCTGGACACATACCTTGCCGTTTCGGTCGATCTCACCGATCCAGACGCCATTGTCAGAATTGGGCGGTGTGCTCATTTGCGACGCTGCGTTCCGCTGCGCATGGACCTGCGGACGGTTCCGCTGCCCGGCATCAACCAGTCCCTTTTCCGCCAGGATCAGAACGGCCCCGGGGAAACCCTCAACAGCGTCACTTTCGATTTCAGAGAAGAGATATTTCTGACCTGTTGATCCGCGCAAATAGCAATAGCGACCTTCCAGTCCCAACACACGAACCGCCTGCGGCGCGCTATTCCCATCCTGTCCAGTCATACAATCGACCCCGCCTTACTGACACAGTCCAAACCGGATGCCCGTTTGTTACGCGATACAGATCAGTTCAACCAAAATTGGGCACCAAATCGGCAAATCACAAACGACTTATGTGGAATCGCAATCGTTTGGGGCAGGTATGTGGCACAATGCGGCCTAAATTGTGTCTTACCTTACGTGAGCAACTATTTCTCTGCCGATTGTTGCCCCGAAGTCGCAGGCATTACTATTGCTTTTTCATAAAACGTTAATCATTGGCGCGAATCAGTTGCCTCCAGAAGCAAACGGCCTGTCGCCTCTTCAATTACTTCTTGCAGTTTTTCGAAAAATACATCGGGTTCCAGCCCCGGTTCGATCGGCGGAAGATACTCGACCACGACAGTACCGGGATACCGTTTGAAGGATCGTCTCGGCCAGAAAACACCGGAATTCAAGGCGATCGGAAGAACCGGCGCATTCAGTTTCTTGTAAAGCCGGACAATCCCGTAGCGATAGTCCGGCTCCGCTCCTATCGCCTTACGGGTTCCTTCGGGAAAAATCAGAATTTGCCTTCTTTCCTGAATAGCGGTCGCGGCTTTCTCCAGCATCGCCGGTACCGCCTTCTGACCCTTGCGCCGGTCGACAGGAATCATACGCATCTTGGCGGCATACCATCCAAACAAAGGCAGCCACATCAATTCCTGTTTAAGGATGAAGGTAGGATCGGAAAACTGCGGCACCAGGGCAAATGTTTCCCAGGTCGACTGATGCTTCGATGCGATCAGACAACCCCCGTCCGGAATATTCTCCACTCCTCTAAACTCGACTTTCATGCCACAGATAACGCGCGCCATCCAGAGATTGGCAATTCCCCAAAAGCGGACAACTTGCCAGCCGTACCGGCGCGGCAATATCAGCGCGAAAGGCAGTGTCGTGACCATTGCCACGACAATGTAAACATAAAAGCAGAGATTAAAGACTGCCGATCTTACAGTGAGCATCAATTGATCTGATTCCGGTGTTTCTCGAGGCGGTCATCCCTAGGTGTGTTTAACTTGGATCATTTGATGGCGGAAATACAGCTACAGATCAACGGTGTAAAACCCAATATAATGCGATGCCCGCACGCCGATCGTAAACGGATTTCGGCCCCGTGCTCAATCACCGCTTCGGGCGGCGAGCGCTGTGTATCTGTCAAAATCGTTCGAGCAACACCCGGATGCGCGCGTGGATGTATTTCAGATATTCCCGCATCAGGAGGCGCGCTGTCGGATAGCTGGTCCACCATTTGTCAAGCAGCAGCCCTTCCGAGAAAACCGGGTAGGGAACAAGATTCACTCCGTCCATCGCAGCATTGAATTCAACCAGGCTGCGCGGCATGTGATAGGAACTGGTCACCACAAGCAGTTTCGAGAATCCATGCTCCCTCGCCCAGTTCGCCGCTTCCCGGGCGTTGTCAACCGTATTGCGGGCCCGCCGATCAAGATCAACACAGCAGGAAAACAAATCGGTTTGGTTCTGGGTCGTCAGCGCTATCTGTTGGATCGTTGTTTCAGGGTGGACGCCGGTTATCAACAACCGTTCAGCATTGCTGTCCTGCATGATCTCAAGGGCACGGACCACCCGGTCGCGGCCGCCCGTGAGAACGACAACAGCATCAAAATCCGTTTCATCCGACATCTCGCCTGTTGAAACGCTGTTGGCGAACCAAACAAAACCACCGGCAAAAAGGATCAGCGCGGCCGCAACAACGATGGCTGCTATTCGTCCTGTCCTGGCCAATTTGTCCATTCACCCTTTTTACCGGTCACGGACGCGCCGGGCTCTTTGCCAACGGAGCGACATCACCGGGCATCTGAAGTGCATAATGCTGACAAGCCAGCTGCAAACTGCCGTTTCCGCAACCGGATATCAGTTCGTTTGCGTTCTTATTACTCGACTTTTCGCAATTGTGCATGTACGGCCACGCGCGATGTCGCGGCCGTCAGGATTGCAACCAGAAACACGATGCCGACAACTCCTGCATATCCTGCAATTCCCATTGATGCACCGCCAAAAAGTGCTTCCATCTGGTCACTGCCGGCATCACCTGCTGATCGATTGGCGATCTGGTCCATCACAAGGAAAACCAATATGGCGGCCACTCCGCCCACGATTCCGCCTTTAAGGCCCAATGCCATGAAATGGCGCTGAAATTCAAGTGCGATGAACCGTTCCTCCGCGCCGACGAAATGAAGAACGGACACAACATCCCGGTTGCCGTCCATCGCTGATCGGGTGGCAAAAACAACGCTCAAGACCATTGACGTCAGAACCAGAACCAAAATTCCGATCCCGACAATCACAACCGCATTTGCCATGGAAGCAAGACGGGACGTCCAGATGGAATGATCGTCCAGCGTTCCACCTCTTACCAGAGCGACGACGGTGGCACGCAGTTTGTTCAGATCGAGTTGGGAGGGATCGGCAACTTCCACATTGACAATGCGGGGCACCGGCAGCGTGTCGATATTGAAACCGGTCCCCAGCCATGGTTGCAAAAGAGCCCTCGTTTCTTCATCGGACATTGCTCGAACATTGCCAACGCCGGGAAATTCCTGCGCAAGCGCAACGGCCTTGTCGATCTCTACCAGCATATCGACCCCGTCCACCGGCCTGATCTGGATCGTGACCTCGCGCACAATGTCATTGCTCCAGTCATCGGCTGCGCTCCAGACAATGGTTACGGCGCCCAGCGTCAGACAGGCGAGAAAACTCATAATCGCGACGACGAATGTTAAAGCCCGGCCCGCTACGGACTGAGGCGGCACGATATCGGCGGCAGGACGGATCACATCGTCGGGATCCGGCCTTTTCGAACGCAGTCGGCGCCGGACTTCAAAACTTTTCTTTTTAACCGCCGCCAGCGATTTGCTGCGCTTTTTGGAAGCTTCAGCCATTCATACTCTCAGTCATAAATGGTCAGGCGCCCATCCGTCAGGTCGAAGCGTTTTGCGTCGACCTGATCCATAAGCGAGCGATCATGCGTTGCAATCAGAACGGACGTTCCAAGCTTGTTCAATTCACTAAACAGCCGCAACAACCGTCGCGCAAGAGGCGGATCGACATTACCGGTCGGCTCGTCAGCCAGAAGAATTTCCGGCTTCGTGATAAGCGCCCGCGCAATTGCTGCCCGCTGCTTTTCTCCGCCCGACATGACAGGGGGGAGTACATGCATGCGATCGCCCAATCCAACCCACATCAGCAGTTCGATAACGTCCGTGCGATAGTCGCTTTCGCTTTTCCCCAGCACGCGAAGCGGCAAGGCAACATTTTCATAGGTCGTCAGATGGTTGAGAAGGCGAAAATCCTGAAACACCACTCCGATGCGTCGACGCATTGAAGGCAATTGCCGCTTGCTGACCGTCGCAAGATCCCGATCAAATACCGAAATCATGCCCCGTGTCGGCGCCAGGGACATAAACAAAAGACGGATCAGGCTGGTCTTGCCGGCACCCGAAGGACCGGTCAGAAACTGAAAGCTCTGAGGTTCGATTTCAAACGTCAGGTCTTTCAGTATTTCCGGACCCACACCATACCGAAGGCCAACATTGTCAAAGCGGATCAACTTCCACTCCCGGTTTCTGCAGCCGCAATAGCGTCGCGTCAAAACTCACTGAAATTCCTTTGGGCGGCTGTGACATAACAAAACAGAAATGTACGAATTTCTGGGCCCGTGACCATAGCCACGGCATTTTAACGCTTCATTAAGATAATCAGCGTCCTCTTAACCATTACCGGAGCCGTCTCAGGTTATCTAATAGACCTGCTGATTCGATCATGATCAATTTGCCGAAAGGCGATGCACGCTTGTTTATAGTGCAGATGCAGCGAGGAATGTATCGGGCATGAAAATAACCTGTCCGAGTTGCGGCATATCTTACCAGATTCAGGAAGACAGTATCGGCATGGAGGGACGCAAGGTCCGCTGTTCCCGATGCAACACTCAATGGAATCTCAATCAAGCCACGGCGCAGTCCGACAAGAAAGTCAAAGAAAACCAGGACCTTGATCCCGCGCCCGACGAGGACGATCCACCCGTTTCGTTCGACAGCAAGGTCGAAGCCGACCCGGTCGATGACCCCGCACCGGCGGAGGAGGATCGTGAGGATGAAGCGGAGGCGTCGGAGAAACCAAAGGGGCGCAGCCTGGTATTCAGGCGGCGCAACAAAAAGTCCGGTCCGAGGCGGACCCGCATTAAACGCGTCCATTCCATCAGAATGACCAGCAACAAACGGACGGTCCTGGGCGCTCTGACCCTCGCGGCTTCACTTGCCCTTTGTTTCAGCACAGTCATCTTCCGGCACGGACTTGTGGATAAGTTTCCCGATCTCGCCTCGCTTTATGAACTGGCCGGTTTTGACGTCAATCTGCGGAAACTGGAATTTGGTGATTTGCGCGTTTTCCGCGAACAGGAAGGCAGTGATCCTGTTCTGGTGCTGGAAGGCGCCATCGACAATCCCAACAAGGAACTTGTTCCCGTGCCGGCGATTCGGTTTGCTCTGCGGAATGAGGACGCTCAGGAAATTTATGCATGGACTCTGGAGCCGCGTGTGCTCAGACTGGATGCCGGGCAATCAACCCGGTTTCGAACACGTCTGGTCGCGCCTCCGGACCAGGCTTCCGATGTCCAACTCCGATTCACAGAGCGGCGGAACCGTCAGGCAAGTTTGTAATGACATCAGAAAAAGATATTCGCGTCCTGTTTGACGAGCGGACGATTGCGCGTCGTATTGAAGAACTGGCGCAGGAAATCGCCGCCGCGAATCTCAAGGATTTGCTTGTTGTGGCGGTGTTGAAAGGGAGTTTCATATTCGCCGCCGACCTGGCCAGAGCGATGCATCGGGCAAAAATTTCACCGGAAATGGAATTTTTACACTTGTCCAGCTACGGCTCAGGCACCAAATCTTCCGGCGACGTCACTGTCCTGCGCGATGTGCAAAGCAATGTAACCGGACGGGACATTCTGCTGGTTGACGATATTCTTGAATCCGGCAGGACCCTTGATTTTGCACGAAAACGGCTGTTGGACCGAGGCGCCAATTCAGTAAAAGTCGCTGCGTTGCTGGATAAGCCCGGATATCGGGTCGCCGACATCCAGGCCGATTTTATCGGATTCCAGTGCCCCGATAAATTTGTTGTGGGATATGGGATGGACATTGCGCATGCCTACCGCCAGTTGCCTTTTATTGGCCATGTTGTGTCGGCAGATGATTCGGTAGGGGTCTCCGCAACCGACGAGGAGAGTAATCTTGGCTAAGATTCTTCTGACCGAAGATGACGATGCAGTTCGCGCGTTCGTCAAGCGCGCACTTGAGCTGGACGGCCACGATGTTCAACTCGCCGAAGACGGCGGAGAGGGACTTGACATTCTCAAACAGGAAGACGGTCGCTTCGACCTGCTGCTTTCGGACATCAAAATGCCTGTCATGGACGGCATCGCATTGGCTTTGAACAGCGCTCGTGACTGGCCGGACCTGCCGATCCTGCTGATGACCGGCTTTGCCGACCAGCGGGAACGGGCACACGGTCTTGACGAACTCGTGCACGATGTTCTGGTAAAGCCGTTTTCCCTTGCCGATATCCGGCGCGCGGTACGCGAGGCCATCGACGATGTCTCACCGACCTCTGAAGGTCGGCTATACGCCTGACGAATGCTCCTCCATATCCATCCGCACACCGGCGCAACGCCTCACATCGCACATTAGCCTCAGAACGGGTTCAGAAGCCTCTCGATATAGTCGAGTTCCAGAGACGGCCTCCCCGGATCGCTGAACCGTCTGCGCAGTTCTTCCAGAATCCGACGCGCCCGCTGGACATCGATTTCGTCCGGAACCTTGACATTGGCACCGAAATCCGGGCCTTCCGTGCGACGCGGCCGACCCAGCGGATCCTCGTTTTGCTGGCGGTTGCCGCGGGCCATTCCGGATTGGCCGTTCTGGTTCATCATCTGCTCGCTGAGCTGCTGCGCACCGCGCCGTAATGAATTAAGTGCCTCTCCCTGCTGGCCAACCGCCTCTCCTGTTTCACCCTGGCCAAGAGATTGTTGCGCATCGCCCATGGATTCGCCCGCCTGACCCAGTTCTTCGCCCGGCGCCATGCCGTTTTCCTGCATTTGTTGCATCAGTTCCTGCAACCGCTGTGCAAGGTTACCCTGCTGTTGCTGGAGATTTTTCAGCGCTTCGGCCAGCTGTTCCGGGGTCATGGGCTGTTGCGGTTCTCCCGGACGGCGCATGCCGTTGGGATCGCGTTGTCCCTGGCGGTTCTGGCCATTGGGGTTTTGCTGACCGTGCTGGAATGTCTGATCCATCAGTTCCTGTTGCCGCTGGATCATTTCGCCCAGTTGATTGAGCGTTTCCATCATTTCCTGCATGCCCTCACCGGGAGGCATCATTTGCGGCCGCGCATTTTGCAGATTTTCCAGCATCTGCTGCATTTGCGACAGAAGCTGCTGTGCCGCATCGCGCGAACCGCTTTTCGCCAGTTCTTCGATCCGTCGAAGCATCTCGTCCAGGTCCTGTGCCCTGAGAGCCTGCGCGTTGGGGTCCATCGGCTGCATGGCCTGCGGATTCTGCCGCATCTGTTCGGCAAGCGCCTGCATGTAGCGCTGCAATGCTTCTCTGAGTTCCTGAGTCAGCCGGGCAATTTCCTCGTCCGACGCACCTTCCTCCAGTGCCTTTCGGAGTGCCTCCTGCGCATCCCGCAAGGCGCGTTCGGCCATTGAAAGATCGCCGTCTTCAATCGTCAGCGCTAATTCCCACAGAAGATCCACCACTTCCAGAAGGTCTTCATCGGACTGCGCTTGAACCAGGCGCTTATAGACAAACCGCATGCCGACATAGAACGAAGGGTCTTTCAGGAATTTTTCCGGCGCCATCATCAGCGCATCCATGGAATCAATCACGACGACATGGCGGTTCGCATCCATCGCCAGGTTGCGCCGCTGCTCCACAATCGCTTTGGCAAGCGGTTTGCGGAACTGCCTGATCGGCAGAGTCATCTTGTGAGGTTGCGTCTCCCCCGTCTGCCCCCGTTCATCTTCTGCGCTGAGTGTCAGGACGACTTCACTGCCGGCCCAGGGATGCGCCGTAAGATCGCGGAATGTCTCCGCGGTCGGCACATCGGCACTGCGCCGGGGCAGCGAAAGCGGAAACTTCGGTGCTTCGACAAGGGGACGGGGCGGTTTTTTGGCAACGTCTCCCCCGGTTTCCCCTGCATCCGCTTCAATCTGGGCCTCGGCGCCCACAACACCGTAATCGTCGGTGATGCGGTAGGTCAGTTTAAGTGTTCCGCTTAACTGCGCTTCGGGAGTCTGTTCGAAAGAAATGACAGGGTTTTCATCCGGCTCAACGACAAAGGTCCACGCGTGAACTGTATTCTGTCCCTCCCGGACTTCCAGCCTGGTGGCTTCATCCAACTCAAACCTGTGTTCTATCGGCAAAATGCGTTTCGCGGTGCTTTCACCGGGCGCTTCGGCTTCATCGTCCGTTACCGGCGCAAGCGGTTCTGCCGCATCCGCCTGAAAAACCGCATAATCCTGTCCGACACCTTGCCCGCGGATGACCACGACGCTGCCTTCGGGGACTTTGACCGGAGCGGTTTTATCCCGCGCCGGGCCGATTTCACCGGTCAGAAAGATCGGTGCGCGGCCGGTATAGGCCGGTGGCGTCACCCAGGCATCGATCCGTCCGGCAACCGCCGTGCCTTCTCCGGGCCCGGCAAAAGCCGACAGAAGCCGCTGACCGCGCTGATCGTCCGCGACGGTATATCCCATGACCAGCAACAGTGCGACAATGACCCGCGCGCCCCACGGATCGCGCCGAAATGCTCCCGGATGCGGGTATCCGGCATTCAGTCGGTTCAAGGCATCCGCCATCTTCCGTTTGTGCGCCCGCCACATCGCGATACCGGCCGGATCCTGACTTCCCGCCGCCAGTTCGTCCTGGAGCGCCGTCAGCGGACGATGGCGATACCCGGAAATCGTTTCAACGCGCCGCAGTCCCTCTTCCGCATCGGGGAAGCGCACCGTCGGGAGCCCGCGAAAAGACAGGATAAAACCGATCGCAAACAGCAGAACGATCGGAATTCTGACCCAGGCGGACAGAACCTCGAACAGACCCAGCCAGGACAGCGCAACAAACAGGGATGCAACAAGTATCGGATAGAACAGCGTCGGCCACAGCCGCTCCCAGAAGGTCGACAGGCGTGCGTACCATATCTTCCGGCTTAGTCTTCTTTCGCCAGTTGCGAGGACGGCCCGTTCATCAGAGGCCTTGCCTCCGGCACCGGGATCCCGTCCAGGTGGTGTTTGAGCGTGCATCACGCCAATGCCTCCTGAACCCTGTGTCATCCTTGTTTATCTAGGGTGGAAGCTTGTTGCTTGCAGGGCAAGCATTATTTTTGCACCGATCTGATCACTTTTCAGACAACCAGTGAGGCAATTTGTCGAGATTAATCAGCTCGTCGTAAGACGGACGGTCACGAACCACAGCAAATTGATCCTCCTTTACAAGGACTTCCGGCACCAAAAGCCGCGAATTGTATGTTCCCGACTGCACAGCGCCATAAGCGCCGGCGGAGTGAACAGCCAGCAAGTCGCCGGCAAAAACTTCGGGCAGTTCACGTTCTTTTGCGAGGTAGTCACCCGTTTCACACACCGGTCCTACGATATCGGCCGTCATACGCCCACCCTCCCGGCGGCTTGATTCGACGGGCTGTATCTCGTGATAGGCCTCATAAAGCGTCGGGCGGATGAGGTCGTTCATCGCCGCATCGACAATGACAAAGTCCTTATCCGAGCCGTTTTTGACGTAGATAACCCGCGTGATCAGAAGTCCGGCATTGCCGGCGATCAACCGCCCGGGCTCAAAGATTATTGTGCAGCCGAGCCGTTCGACATGCTTGCGGACAATCTCCGCATAGGCTTCCGGGCGCGGCGGCGGTTCGTTATTGTCATGATAGGGGATGCCAAGACCGCCGCCCAGATCGACATGGTCTATGACGTGACCATCCGCCTGCAGCGTCTCGATCAGTTCTCCCAGGCGGGAGAAGGCTGCATCAAAGGGTTCCAACTCCGTGATCTGCGACCCGATATGCATGTCGATGCCGGTTACCCGTATACCGGGCAGATCCGCGGCCTCGGCATAGATCCGCTGTGCGGACTGCCAGGGAATCCCGAATTTGTTTTCCGCTCTACCGGTCGCGATTTTCGCGTGGGTCCGGGCATCGACATCCGGGTTTATGCGCAGCGATATGTTCGCCTGTTTTCCCTTTGCGGCCGCAATCTTCGAAAGCTGTTGCAGTTCAGGCTCGGACTCCACATTGAAGCAAAGAATATTTTCATCGAGCGCATAGGCCAGTTCGTCGGCGGTTTTGCCGACACCGGAAAACATGATCCGCTCTCCCGGAACGCCCGCTGCCCGTGCCCGCCGCAGCTCGCCTTCGGAAACCACATCCATGCCCGCACCAAGATTGGCCAGCGTTGCCAACACAGCCTGGTTGGAATTGGCCTTCATGGCGTAACAGACCATGATCGGGATCCCGGCAAAGGCCTCTGTGAAGACACGATAGTGCCGCTCAAGCGTTGCGGTGGAATAGCAGTAAAAAGGTGTGCCCACTTTCTCCGCTATCGTCGCAATGCTGACATCCTCGGCATGAAGCACGCCGTCTTTGTAGGCAAAATGATGCACTGAGTTAGGCTTCCATCAATCTCTCTGAGAGAATTCTAGAGAATTGCATCCAGAATGAACGGGCGATCCTCTTTGGGCGTTTCGGCTTCCGCGCTCTCCGGTTCAGGCACCGCCGCCGTTTCATCCGATGTCGGCGCCGGCGTTGCTCCGGGACGGTCAAGCGCTCCTTTTCGGCCGCATCCTGACACGATCAGCATTCCTGAGAGAGCAACGACGAGTGCTGTTTTCGCTATTAAAGCAGATTGCTGGGCCACGAACGCGCGCTCCCTCTTAAGTGCTGTTTTTAACCGAACCGCTGTCCGTCATCGCATGCCGACCCCGTCGCCGCAAGCGCGGCGGTCACCTTGAGCCTCCTTATTGAGCATTTTTAGCCAGCGGCGTGCCTGTTTGCGCACATTCGCCGGAGCGGTTCCGCCATAACTCACGCGGCTGCGAACGGATTTGTCGACTGTCAGAACCGAATAAACGTCCCCGGTGATCCGCGGTTCTATGTCTTGCATGTCCTGAAGCGAAAGCCGGTGCAGCTCGGTATTTCTCTCAACAGCCAGCGCAACCAGGCGCCCGGTCACATGGTGCGCATCGCGAAACGGCATATCCAGAACCCGAACACACCAGTCGGCAAGGTCCGTCGCCGTTGAAAATCCGGATCCCGCCGCTTTTTTCAGCGATTCCACGTTGGGTTCCATGTCTTCAACCATGCCGGTCATGACGGCGATCGCCAATGACAGGTTCTGCAACGCGTCAAACGCCTGCTCCTTGTCTTCCTGCATGTCTTTCGAATAGGCGAGCGGCAGTCCCTTCATAACGGTCAAAAGCGCGTTCAGCCCACCATAGATCCTTCCCGTCTTGGCGCGCACAAGTTCTGCTGCGTCAGGATTTTTCTTCTGCGGCATTATGGAAGACCCGGTCGTGAACGCGTCCGACAATCTCAGAAAGTCAAACTGCGCCGAACACCAGACCACAATTTCCTCGGCAAAACGCGACAGATGCATGGCACAGATCGACGCTGCGGAAAGCGCCTCAATGACGAAATCCCGATCGGAGACCGCATCAAGCGAATTTGCGGCGGGACGGTCAAAGCCAAGCGCCTGCGCGGTCGCATCGCGATCGATCGGAAAGGACGTTCCCGCCAGCGCGGCGGCGCCGAGCGGCGATTCGTTGAGGCGCGCCCGTGCGTCCCTGAGGCGGCCGCGATCCCGGGCAGCCATCTCGACATAGGCCATGAGATGGTGACCAAATGTCACAGGCTGTGCGGACTGGAGGTGCGTGAAACCGGGCATAACCACAGCGGCATGGGCTTCGGCCTTCACAGCCAATGCGCGTTGCAGATCACGCAGCTGATCGTCGAGCTGATCGAGCGTATCGCGCACCCAGAGCCTGAAATCCGTGGCAACCTGGTCGTTTCTCGACCGCGCCGTATGGAGACGCCCCGCGACCGGGCCGATCAATTCGGCAAGGCGCGCCTCGATATTCATATGTATGTCCTCGAGCGCTCTGGAAAACTCGAACGAACCAGCCTCGATTTCTGACGCGATTGTGTCTAGACCTTGAAGGATCTTGTCTGCATCGTCCTGCGAAACAATATTCTGAGTAGCCAGCATGCGGACATGCGCCTTAGATCCTTCAATATCTTGGCGATATAGTTTCCGGTCGAACCCGATGGAAGCATTGATCTCTTCCATGATGGCGGCCGGACCTTGGGCAAATCGACCGCCCCACATGCGATTACTCATAAAGGCACCCTTTTTGGAGCTGACAACGCGATGACACAGAACAATGCCACCGGACTGTTCCGCTTCCGCAACCTGATTGCAATTGGCATTGCCGGTCTTTTGACAGGCTTTGCGGCGATATACGTGATCGGAGCCCCCGCTGGCAATGGGTCAACGCAATTGGCATGCGCCGCGGGCGAAAAATCGCGCACCGCGGTCAAGGACTTCGCTACCGGAGAAGTCGCCGCGTTTTTACCGGCATCCAAACCCGTCAACGTCACGGAACTGTCCTTCAAGGATGCTCAGGGCAAACAAATCACCATGGCGGATTTCGAGGGAAGAACCGTCCTGCTCAACCTGTGGGCAACCTGGTGTGCACCGTGCCGACATGAGATGCCCGCGCTGAATGCACTGCAAAGGGACATGGGAGACGACAGTTTCGAGGTTGTCGCCGTTAACATTGACAGGGGCGAAACCGACAAACCGCAGGATTTTCTTGAAGAGGTGAAAGCCACGGATCTGCGCTACTGGGCTGATCCCAGTATGAAGATTCTGGCCGCTCTCAGAAAGAAGGGCAGGGCGACGGGCCTTCCCACGACCATGCTGATCGACGGCGAGGGTTGCGAGATCGGTGTCCTCTACGGACCGGCGGAATGGGCATCCGATGACGCCAAATCTCTAATCAAAGCGGCGATAAACCAGTCAGACGCGTAGGCGCAGGACTTCAGACCGGCGCCTGGTCCGGCCTCAGACCGTCAGATCGACGCGACCGCCCAGACCGACAGGCGGTGCGCCCTTGGCGGTTTCCCGGGCCACGGCCTCGATCTGCTCGCCCGCTTCTCTGATCATCTTGGCGACATTTTCTTCCTGCCCATGACTGTGTTTGAGCAGTTTGGCCGCAACTTCTGTCTTGAACTGGGCCTGGCTGGCGCCAAGGACAGCCGCACCGGCATCCGAAATCGTACTCATCGGAAGTCTCCTGACCAATTTTCGGGGACATCCTGCGCCTCAATCCTTAACGTCCGTTAAATTCCCGATATCGGATTCAGTCAGGATTGCCGCTAGGTTAATTTAATTGATCAAGTTCGAGCAGTTTTCGACGCATGACCTTGCCCGACCGGGTTCTGGGCAGCGCGTCGACAAAACAATAGCGGCGTGGGCATTTGTAGGCCGCAAGCCTTTCCGAACACCAGTCGGCAATTGGATCGGAGCGAACGTCATCTGCCCGCTCCGGAACGATAAATGCGGTCACAAGATCGACGCCCGCATCTGTTCTGGTCTGAGCCACCGCAACTTCACTCACGCCCGGCGCACCGGATAGCACGGCTTCGACTTCCTGCGGTGCCACTCTGTATCCTGACGCATTCATCACATCATCAAGGCGTCCGGAGAACCAGACATATCCATCATCGTCCAGATGTGCACTGTCACCGGTCAGGAACCAGGGTCCTCGAAAAGCCGCGTCCGTCTCATCCGGCAGCCGCCAATATTCCAGCATCAGACCGGGATCGCTTTTGTGAACAGCCAGCAATCCGTGCTCGCCGGCCGGTAACGGATCGACAGAGCCGCTATCCGGCGCCAGAACCGCTATCCGGCGCCCCTCCTGCGGCTTTCCCGGACTTCCCGGCCGAACCGGAACATCGGGGCCCGATGAAATATACGTCGATATTTCGCTCATCCCGAGAGCTTCAAATAACGGTTTTCCCGTGTTTTGCAGCCATTCCTCAAAAAGGGGGACCGGAAGGGCTTCCCCGGCCGTCAGACCATGTCTCAGTTTTGGAAACGTCTCTGGCGTTATCCGACTGTATTTCAGAATCCGACGATAAAGACTGGGTACCGCGGCAAAGAGTGTGGCCCCGCAGTTGTGAATCAGTTCGGCCCAGAGCTTCGGATCGGAGGGACCGGCATAAACGACGCTGGTTGCACCGTTGACCCATGGGTCCATGAGACCGACGCCCAGCGTATAGGTCCAGTTGAATGCGCCCGCATGCAACAAAATGTCCTGACTGCTTATCCCATACCAATGCCGATACATCGGTCGGCGTCCCAGAAGACTTCTCTGGGCATGCAGCACGCCCTTGGGCCTGCCGCTGGTACCGGACGTATAAACAAGAAACGCGGGATCGTCCGCAACCGTGTCCGCAATGCCGCCCGGCGCGGCGGTTTCCATCTTTTCAATGTCGGAGGGACCAAGGACAAGGCAATCTCCAACCTCGCCTGGCAGGGTTGTGCTGCCATCGTGGATGATTGCGGCCGCCTGAGAATCGGAAAATATATAGTCGCACTCCGGCCCGGTGAGCATGGCGGACGTCGGCACCGGAACCAGACCGGCGGCAATAGCCCCAAGAAAAACAATGGGAAATCTGCTGTTGTTGCCGATCCTCAGCAACACACGGCTTCCACGCGGCACATTCTTCGCCCGCAGAGCCCCGGATACGGCGAGCACCGACCGGTAGATCTCGTCGTAACGCCACTCTTCGGAAACATGATCCGACCGATCATAGACCAGCAGTGCCACCTTATCGGGCCTGGCCCTTGCGGACTCCTCGAGGCAGTGACGCGCAAGATTCAGTTTTTGCGGGCCGGGCAAGGCGTTATCCTTTGATTTGCACATGCACCAGGGTTGTGGACCCATGCAGAACGCCTAACGCGTGGGAACCGGATTTTCACCCCGATAATCATAGAATCCACGCTGGGTCTTTCTGCCCAGCCAGCCGGCTTCCACGTATTTCACCAGCAATGGGCAGGGCCGGTATTTCGTGTCGGCCAGGCCTTCATAAAGGACCTGCATGATGGAAAGACAGGTGTCCAGGCCAATAAAATCCGCAAGCTGCAGCGGCCCCATCGGGTGGTTCGCCCCAAGACGCATGGCGGTATCGATGGATTCAACCGATCCCACACCTTCATAAAGGGTGTAGATGGCTTCATTGATCATCGGCAGCAAGATGCGATTGACCATAAAGGCCGGAAAGTCTTCCGAAACGGCAATGGTCTTGCCGGTGGTTTTCACAAAATCTTTCGCAACTTCAAAGGTTTCGTCTTCGGTCGCAATGCCGCGGACAAGTTCCACCAGTTCCATAACCGGCACCGGATTCATAAAGTGGATGCCGATAAAACGCTCGGGCCGGTCGGTGGACGAGGCCAGACGCGTAATTGAAATTGACGATGTATTGGTTGCCAGAATGGCCTCAGGCTTCAGGAGCGGGCAAATCTGCGAAAAGATCTTCCGCTTGATCTGCTCATTTTCCGTTGCCGATTCAATCACAATATCGACATCGGCCAGCGCATCAATATTTTTGGCCCCGTTGATCCGCGCGAGCGCTTTTTCGCGCTGCTCTTCCGTGATAACCGACTTGGCAACCTGCCGGGCCAGATTTCCGTTGATCGTGGCCAGGCCCGCGTCAACGCGATCCGCTGCGATGTCATAGAGGCTGACATCATATTCCGCGAGCGCACAAACATGAGCGATGCCGTTTCCCATCTGGCCGGCACCGACCACACCTACCTTTTTTATTTCGACTGTCATTTTCTGTCCGGTCTCATCAGCTTTTTGCCGCGACGCACAATAGGCGCCCAAAACAGGGGACGCAAGTTATACTGATGGCCTCTGATCTCCGCAAATCCAACGATCCGCGAAGATCAAACAGTATGCAGCCCGATCAGTCGAGCGCTTTTTCAAATTCCGGCAGAACATCGAACAGATCGCCGACAAGGCCGTAATCGGCAACCTGGAAAATCGGCGCCTCTTCGTCCTTATTGATCGCAACGATGACTTTGGAGTCTTTCATTCCGGCAAGATGCTGGATGGCACCGGAGATTCCGCAGGCGATATAGAGATCCGGGGCGACAACCTTGCCGGTCTGGCCGACCTGAAGGTCGTTCGGCGCATAGCCCGCATCGACAGCCGCCCGCGACGCACCGACGGCCGCGCCGAGCTTATCGGCCAGGGGCACGATGACTTCCTGGAACTTCTCCGCCGAACCCAGGGCCCTGCCGCCGGAGATAATCACCTTGGCGCTTGTCAGTTCCGGCCGGTCGGACGAGGACAGTTCCTCTCCCTTGAAGCTGGACAGGTCCGAGCCGACATTCACGGCAACGGCCTCAACCGGCGCAGCCCCGCCCTCTTCAGCCGCCGCAAACGCCGCTGTCCGAATGGTCACCACCTTCTTGGCATCGCCGGATTGCACGGTTTCAAGTGCGTTGCCCGCATAAATCGGACGTTCGAACGTGTCGGCGGATTCAACCGCCGTAATGTCCGAAATCTGCATCACGTCGAGAAGTGCCGCAACACGGGGCAGCGTGTTCTTGCCGCTGGCAGTGGCCGGAGCAACAATCGCGTCATAGCCATCCGCAAGCGAGACAATCAGGTCGGCCGTCGGTTCGGCGAGCTGATGTTCCAGCGCCGCATCGTCGGCCATAAGCACCTTTGCCACACCGGTCAGTTTCGCTGCGGCGTCAGCAACCGCCTGAACATTCTGCCCGGCGACAAGCACATGCACATCCGCCCCCATTTCAAGCGCGGCCGTCAGCGTCTTGTGTGTCGCGTCTTTAAGTTCGCCGTTTTCATGTTCCGCCAAAAGAAGCGTTGTCATGGTCTAATCTCCTCTTCCCTGGCTCAAAGCACACCGGCTTCGTTTTTCAGTTTGTCGACCAGTTCCGCAACGGAGTCGACTTTGATACCGGCCTGGCGGGCCGGCGGTTCTGTGGTTTTGACAACTGTCAGGCGCGGTGTCGTATCGACCCCGTAGTCGGCCGGGCTTTTTTCATCGATCGGCTTTTTCTTCGCCTTCATTATGTTTGGCAGAGACGCATAGCGGGGCTCGTTCAGACGCAGGTCGGTGGTGATGATCGCGGGCATCTTCAGGGCGACGGTCTGCAATCCGCCGTCAACTTCCCGGGTGACGTCGACCGTTCCGTCGCCCAGTTCAATTTTCGAGGCGAATGTCCCCTGGCTCCAGCCAAGCAGCGCCGCAAGCATCTGGCCGGTCTGGTTGGCATCGTCGTCGATGGCCTGTTTGCCGAGAATGACGAGCCCGGGCTCTTCGGCTTCCACAACACCTTTCAGAATTTTGGCAACGGCAAGCGGCTCAACGGTGCCTTCGGCTTTCACAAGGATACCGCGATCGACGCCCATTGCGAGGCCTGTCCGAAGCGTTTCCGTCGAAGATTGAGACCCGATCGAAACAACAATCACTTCGCTGGCCTGGCCTGCTTCCCGCAGACGCAGCGCGGCTTCCACCGAAATCTCGTCAAACGGATTCATCGACATCTTGACGTTGGCGAGATCCACACCACTTCCGTCCGCTTTGACACGGACTTTCACGTTGTAATCAATCACCCGTTTAACAGGCACAAGTATCTTCATAACCTTCAAACCTTCTGCTCAGCACCGACCGGGCAAGCTCACAATCAAACCCTGAACGCACACTTTTCGTCAATCGCCAGCGCTCAGGCCTCCTACCCATCTGCGCATAATCGTATCGGCCAAACGAGCCCGAATAATCAACTATGCTCAAGGATGGTTTCTTGGAACCGGCAGCCTATAGTTCCTGCCTTTTTAATCGGGCAGGACGGTAGTCCTGTCGAAATTCTCTGTCAATCGTTCCACTGCGACAGATTGCCTAGCAACCATTGCCTTTCATGAAGGAACAGCTCCAGTTCCGGAAAATCTACCGGCCACGATAGTCGCGATCAAAAAGCGGCACTCCGGGTCGCCGCAGGAAAACAACCAGAACCGCACCGGCGATCAGGCCGCCGATGTGAGCCCACCAGGCCACATTGCTCTGGCCATCGGTGAACAGGAAGTAGATCTGCAGCAGAATCCAGAAGCCAAGCACCCAGCTTGCGGGGATCCGCAGCGGGATCCGCCCGAGCGCCAGTATCCAGACCCGGACCCGCGGATGAAGCATCAGATAGGCGGCGACAATGCCCGCAACCGCCCCGGACGCACCCACAAGCGGCGCTGTCGATGCCGGGCTCGCCCAGACATGCACAAGACCGGCCAGAACCGCGCACAGAATATAGAAGACCAGGAAGCGAAGATGCCCCATCGCATCTTCTACATTGTCGCCGAAGACCCACAGAAACAGCATGTTTCCGATCAGATGCATCCAGTCGCCATGGAGAAAGGCGTAGGTCAGCGCAGTGAACTCTTCGGGGATCACAGCAAATTGCGGCGCCAACTCACGAAGATCGCTGTAAACCGCCGGGATCAATCCGAACGACAGTGTCGTGCTGTCGGCCAGCGCGCCGAACACCGCGCCCTGCACGAAGGCAAAAACGACAATATTGATCCCGATCAGTGTCAGCGTCACATATTGCCGCCGCACATGGACAAGCGGATTGTGATCGTGCAGCGGTATGAACATATACTCTACGCCTAACGATTTTGGCCGGGAACCCAGAGCAGGTCGGCATTGCCTTTATCGTTCACCCAGCGCGATGCGACAAACAGGAAGTCCGACAGGCGGTTCATATAGCGAATTGCCGCCGGATTGATCCTCTCGTGTTCGGCAAGGCCGGTGATCTGGCGCTCCGCCCGGCGACAAACCGTACGCGCCAGATGCAAATGCGCGGCAGCGGCCGTGCCGCCGGGAAGCACAAACGTCCGCAGCGGCGCGAGATCCGCGTTCAATGTGTCAATCGCCTTTTCCAGGGCCGCCACCTGCGCGTCGGTCACGCGGAGCGGTTCATAGCCCAAATCCTCATCCGTTTCGGGTGTCGCAAGATCCGCGCCAAGATCAAACAGATCGTTTTGTATGCGGGCAACCAGCGCCTCAAGGTCCGAATGGTCCGCCAGATGCAGCCGCACAAGTCCCATGGTTGCATTTGTTTCGTCCACGGTTCCATAAGCGTCGATGCGCCGGTCGTGTTTGGGCCGCCGCTCACCCGATCCGAGCGCTGTCGTACCCTGGTCGCCGGTCTTCGTGTAAATCTTGTTCAGGATAACCATCTTTTCCTCACCGGAGATGTCGGGATCAGCCGCTTAAAACTCAACCGCTTTCGGCGCTACCTGGTACCCATGAAGTAGACCGCTCCCATTGCAATGACAATCGCTATGAATTGGAACAGAACGCGCAACCGCATGAGCTTTTGCGATCTGTTGGAGTCGCCGCCGCGCATCATGTTCCACAGACCCAGCATCAAAACGATGGCCACCGCCGCCATTGCAAAAGGCAAAAGACCGTAGAGAAAATTATCCATCAATTTATCTTTTCGTTGCTGCGCCCGGAAAAACCGATCACAGCTAATCCGTCAGGACACGACTAGTCAAACGGAGATTGGTTGCCGGGATATAGGGCAGCAATGTCGGAAGACGAACGGTGACCGATATTATCGGCGGCGGACTTGAGCCATGCATGCGCCATTTGCCGCCCGGTGTCGCGCAGATCGACGATCATCGGCCAGTTCGGACGAACTTTGGAAGAAACCTGCAGCGTGGACAGATGACCGCTGCCATCAATCAGATGAAATCGATGGCGGCGCATTCGGCGAATGGTCCGGCTGACCAGCGAGGCAACCGCTGGCAGCTGCCGATAAAGGCCGATCTCCGTAAGCTGCGTTTTCAGTGGCCGGCTGAAGGTCAGCCGATTGATCGCGGCATTGATCTTTTCGGCGGAAATGGGAAGGTCCGGATCGATATCGGGATTAATCTGGATGAGCAGCGTATCGTCACCGCCGGTTTTCAAGATCAGCGATCTCAAATCGGGATTGGCGGAATATCCCCCGTCCCAATAGTGCACGTCATCGATCGACACCGCAGGAAAGAATGTCGGTAGACAGGCCGAAGCCAGCACCGCATCGACCGACATCTCCGACGCTTCAAAAATCCGGCTCTTCCCGGAGGAGACTTCCGTTGCCGCGACAAACAGCTCGAGCGGCGATCGCTTGCGTATCGCCTCAAAATCGATCCGTTCACGCAAAATCCTTTTCAAGGGATTGATATTGAGCGGATTGAGCGCGTAGGGCGAAAAATTTCCCACCAGTTGCTCCAAACCGGACTGCAATGCAGCCCCGGCAACGGCAATTGCGGGAGATTGGGACAGGGGCGATTCGGGGTGCGCAGCCGGAGAGGCGGATCGGCTGACGGCGCTCCAGATATCGTGCAGACACTGGCGGGCACCTTCTGCACCGTTTTCAATCAGACCGGACGCCAGAGCAACGGCATTAACCGCGCCGGCGCTGGTACCGCTTACGCCTTCAAAATCAAACCGGTCCCGCTCAAGCAGCGCATCCAAAACCCCCCAGGTAAACGCGCCGTGGGCGCCTCCGCCCTGTAAAGCCAGGTTTATTCGTTTTTTGCGGGCAAAAACTTTTCGCTTTGGAACCAAACCGGTCCTCGTGATTTTTGATCGGCGGCCTTATGCGGGAAGTATGTGTTCTTTTTGTGCGCTGCACAATCAATCTTTGGTGCGTGCGTTTGAGACGGTCACCGTATTTCTTTGTCCGAGGCCAGGGCAAGAAACCAATCCAGCTGTCTTCGGGACAGGACACGCCGCGCAATATCCATCACGTAAGTGGGCTTTGTCACATAATAATTCGGCTTGGGTCTGTCACTCTCAACCGCATGGATGAGGCGCTCGACAACCGCCGAGGGCTGCAGCTTGAAGGTCGAATCGCCGCCTCTTTTCATTTGATTTTCCCGCAAGTCATACTCGTCTTTATGCGGAGAGGCTTCCCGATCTATGGTTGCGTAGAAGGACGCAAGGGCATTTTCGAGAAATTTTGTCGCTATCGGTCCGGGCTGGATAGTGGACACGAAAATACCAGAACCCCGAAGCTCAAGCCGCATCGCATCGGAAAGTCCCTCCAAGGCAAACTTCGACGCCACGTAGGCTCCGCGATGCTTCATTGCGATCATCCCCAGAACCGAAGAACAGTTCACGATCCGGCCCCCGCCATTTTGCCGCATGGACGGCAGAAGCCGGCGGGTGAGGTCATGCCAGCCGAAAAAATTTGCATCGAACTGCTCGCGCAGCGCGGATGTCGGAAGATCTTCGACCGCACCAAGCTGTCCGTAAGCGCCATTGTTATAGAGCGCGAAAATCCGGCCGCCGGTGTCCTTCAATACCCGATCCGCCGTTGCGGTTATCGACTCCGTCTCCCGATAATCCATGTAAAGGGCGGTCAGGCCATCCGCTTCCAGTCCGGCCAGGTGGGCGTCTTTGCGGGCGGTCGCAAACACGGTCCATCCCCGTTCTTTCATGGTGCGTGCCGCTGCCGCACCGATGCCGCTTGAGCATCCGGTAATCAGAATGGATTTTTCAGACATGCCCGGCCAATCTCACAGTGCCTCGCCCAGAAGCAGTTTCGGCGCTCTGGGATCGCGGCCGGCCGCCTCCTGAATAAAATACTTCTTGAGCGGCGGCAGGCGATCGACCATGCCAAGACCAAAATCCCGAACAGCGCGGATCAGGTCGTTGTCATTTGAAAACAGCCTGTTGAGCACATCGGTGACGACGCCCATCTGCCAGGTATCGAAGCGGCGCCAGCGCTGATAGTCCTCAAGAACATCCAGCGCGCCAAAGTCCCGGCCCAGACGACGTGCCGTGATAATGACTTCTGCCAGCGCGGCGACATCGCGAAAACCGAGATTCAGACCCTGCCCCGCAATCGGGTGTATGCCGTGCGCCGAATCCCCGGCCAGCGCGAACCGGTGACGGACAAAATCCCGTGCCAGCGTCAACCCAAGCGGAAAAGCCCGCCGCGGACCGTCCGCTTTCAGCTTGCCCAGATGATGGCCGAACCGCCGCTCAAGCTCGATCTCAAACGTGAAGTCATCGCCTTTGACGAGGCGTTCGGCTTCCCTTGTCTTTTCCGTCCAGACCAGCGAGGACCGGTTGCCGACAAGCGGCAGGATGGCAAAAGGTCCCGAGGGCAGGAAATGTTCTTCCGCCCGGCCGTTATGGGGGCGTTCATGTTCAACAGTCGTGACAATTCCCGACTGACCGTAGTCCCAGCGGGTGGTTTTGATCCCGGCAAGGCTGCGCAGGCGGGAATTGACGCCATCGGCTGCAATCAACAGGCGCGCGCCTTTGCTGACACCGGAGTCAAGCTCGATTCGAACATCGTTTTGCGAGATCTCAAAGGACGACACGCCATCAGGTGCGATCATCTCAACGCCAAGCGCTTCAGCGCTGTCATAGATCGCTGCGACCATCTTGCTGTTGGGAACCATGTGAGCAAACGGCTCATTGTCCGAAGTCGCATCGGCAAAGGTCAGAAAGACCGGTCGAACCGCGTCCCGCAGCTTGCTGTCCGTCACGATCATATCGTTGATCGGCTGCGCATGATCCGCAAACTGATCCCAGACCCCGAGCTGATCCAGCATACGCCGTGCCGCGGCAGCAATTGCGGATGCCCGGCCGTCCTTTTCGATGGCGGCCCGGGAACGCCTGTCGACAACAGCCACCGAAATCGTGGGATCCGCCTGTTTCAGGGCAAGCGCCAGCGAAAGGCCGACATAGCCGCCACCGGCAACCAGAAGATCGAGAAAATCATCCTGTTGAACCATGACATTTCTCCTTCGGACATGACGCTGGGGCAATTCTGGCGATCATTGGATCGCATGAAATGCCCCGACTTTTTGTTTTCACGCGTATCCTTGTCGCGACGGCGATCCAACCTTCGCGGGATACGCTCCAGGACACTCTTGACGAACGCAAACGAACCGGGCCTATCTCTCATGATGCTTGATCATATCTGCCTTTCGGCAGGGATCAAATCGCTGCCGGCGCGTTCAAAACCAACCCTGGGGTCTCTCCATGACCAGTGCAGTAGACACTCTTCTTTCGATACTCGATCTTGAGCCGCTTGAACATAATCTGTTCCGCGGCAGAAGCCCGCAGGTCGGCTGGCAGCGGGTTTTCGGCGGTCAGGTTATCGGTCAGGCCCTTGTCGCCGCCTCCAGAACCGTGGAAGAGAGCCGCAGTGTCCATTCGCTGCACGGATATTTTCTTCGTCCCGGCGATCCGTCGGTCCCGATTATCTACGATGTCGACCGCATTCGCGACGGCAAAAGTTTTACCACGCGCCGGGTCGTCGCGATCCAGCACGGACAAGCAATTTTTTCCATGTCGACCTCCTTCCAGGTTCGCGAAGCCGGCCTTGAGCATCAGTTTGATATGCCGTCGGTACCGATGCCCGAAGATCTGCCGAGCGAACAGGAACTGAAAGACAAGCTCATGGAAACCGCGCCGGAAAATATCCGGCGATACTGGCAACGCGCGCGGCCGATCGAGCTCAGGCCTGTGGATCTTACACACTATTTCAGCGGCAAAAAGCTGCCGCCGGTGCAGAATGTCTGGATCAGAACAACAGCGCCGCTGCCGGACGACGAACGCCTGCATCAGTGCATCCTCGCCTATGCCTCCGATATGACTTTGCTCGACACATCGCTGTTTGCGCATGGAAAATCCGTATTCAATCCGGACCTGCAATGTGCCAGCCTGGATCACTCCATGTGGTTCCATCGGGCGATCCGCGCCGACGAATGGCTCCTCTATTCGGAGGACAGTCCCTCCTCATCGGGATCTCGCGGCTTTAATCGGGGCAATCTCTTTACGAGAGACGGGGTTCTGGTTGCCTCCGTTGCACAGGAAGGATTGATCAGACTGAGAAAACCCGCTGCAAAACAAGGCTGACAAGCAGCTGTTTTCTCTCGGGGAGTGTCTTCCGTTGTTTTCGGCATCACGCCTGAGACCGGCGCCGGCGCCCGGCAAGGCCGCCGGAGCGGACTTGACGGCAACCGCAGCAAAGTCAATCGAAGCCCATCGCCCGGGGATTTGGATATCTTGACGCCAAGTTCGACTTTGCATAGCGTCTGATATGTTGCCGTAGGGCGCACCGGCTTGCGGGCCGAAAGGGCATTGCCCGCCTGCGATGGTTTTCCATCAAGAAGCGCGCCCATGCCAAACATCGAAAATCTCAGAAAACAGGCCAAGCTTTACGTGCGGTGGCACCGTGACGGTTATTTTCCCGTTGCGGCGCAGATCCGCCGTTTCCTGGTCCGTTATCAGGATTTGTCCGACAAGGAGGTCCTGCAGGCTGACTTCAAGCTCAGCGATGCATTGGAGCTTGTCGCCAGAAAGCATGGTTTCAAGAATTGGCCGGCGCTGAAAAACGGTATCGATCCAATGACGACGTCAGCGCAACCCATTGCCTGCCCGCCGGCCATCATGGCGGCTGAACCGCAACTCTTTGTCTCAGACATTGAGCTCTCCTGCCGCTTCTATGTTGAGAAGCTCGGGTTCAAAATCGAATTCTGTTACGGCGATCCACCGTTTTACGCTCAGATTTATCGAGACGGCGGGCGATTGAATTTGCGAAAGGTTGCCGGCCGCGTGTTCGACAGGGAGTTCCGGACAAAAGAGCGTGATGCCCTTTCAGCAACGCTTACACTTGTCGACGCCAAGCCGCTGTTTCTGGAATTCCAGGAAGCAAACGTCACGTTTCACCAGAGCCTGAAAACGGAACCCTGGGGTGCCCGATCCTTCATTGTGCAGGATCCCGACGGCAATCTGATTTGTTTCACGGGCCGGGCCGGATGATCAATTGGTTTGCCTCCGGCACGCCGGCGCAAAGTCACGCTTTGCTGAAGCGTGACTTGTCTTGACATTTTTAAATGAATAGTGAATTCATTATTCATATTTTAATTGTCACGAAGCGAGGCGCGTTATGAAACTGGAAGGCAATACGCTGCTGCATTTGGATGGAACCGCTCAGGCCGAGCTCGTACGAAACGGAGACCTGTCGGCCGAGGATCTCCTCAACAATACGGTTGCGCGGATCGAACGGGTCAATCCCAAGGTCAATGCGCTGGCCTCCCTAGACATTGCGCGCGCCCGGCAGAAAGCGTCAGTTGTGGACAAAAAGGCTGTTTTCTCCGGTGTGCCAACATTGATCAAGGATGTCCTATCCTATCCCGACCACCCGCTCGGGTTCGGCTCCCGGCTGTTCGACGGAATGTCAGCCCCAGGCGGATCGGAGTATACGGAGGCACTGGACACAAGTGGCCTGGTCGTTCTTGGGAAAAGCACGACGTCGGAATTTGGCCTGCTCGGCACCACGGAAACGCTTGCAAAAGGCGCAACGCGCAATCCCTGGAATTTATCCAGATCCCCCGGCGGATCATCAGGCGGAGCAGTCGCGGCGGTTGCGTCCGGCATGGTTCCGGTCGCCCATGCATCGGACGGCGGCGGCTCTATCCGCGGGCCGTCCTCATTTTGCGGCCTGTTCGGGTTCAAACCCAGCCGGGACCGTGTTGTTGACAACGGGATGCCGCCTGACATGCCACTGAGCGGACTGGTTGTCGATCACTGCGTCAGCCGGACCGTTCGAGACAGCTACAATTGGCTGCGTGCGACGGAGCGCCCTGAAACTGGTGGGGGGCTCAAAAAGCCTGATCCTTCCGAACGTAGTGACTTACCTCGATTGAAGATCGGCGTCTTTCAGGCACCTCTTGATCATGGTTCCGCATCGCCTGAAGTATTGGCCGCTTTAAGACAGACGGTCGGTCTCTGCGTGGATCTGGGTCATGACGTTTTGGAAATCCCGACACCAGCAATCGATATAGACGCCACTGCAGCCGCTTATTTTACCCTGACGGGCGCGACGCTGGCGGGATTCCAGGAACAGGCCCGAGCGATGATGGGCGACGCTTTTCAGGAGGAAATGCTGGAGCCGTATACGCGTGCGGTCATTGCGCGCGGTCAACAGCTATCGGCAGATGATGTTGTTCAATCGCTTGACATAATTCAGCAGGCAGCCGCTGTCGCGGAGGAAGCCATGAGCGGCCTCGACGTTTTGTTAAGCCCGACCGTGCCTTTCCAGGCATTTTCCCTCGGCAAAATTCGAGTGACCGACTCCGCCGCAACTCTGGATGCCTTCATAAGAGACATTGCCGGATACACCGTGATTGCCTCGCTGGCCGGATGGCCGGCGATGTCCGTGCCGTTTCAATGTCCGGAAAACGGCCTGCCCGTCGGCAGCCATTTCTCGGCCGGACACGGACAGGATAATCTGCTTTTCTCACTTGCCTTTGAGCTTGAACGGGCGGCACCCTGGCAGCCGCGTCTGATCCGCATGATGGAAACACTTTGATGCCGCAGCGTCTGAAACCGGAAGTTCGAGACCGTATTCTGCTCGCCGCCGCGTCCGTGTTTGCGGCAAAGGGCTTCCGGTCGGCAAAACTCTCGGACATCGCCGAACAGGCCGGCCTGGCCACGGGAAGTCTCTACAAATATTTCGAAAACAAGGACGCGCTGTTTTACGCCGTTGTTACGCCCGAACTTGCCGGTCGGCTTCTGCGTCTGCTGCGTGCGCGTGTGATGGCGCTGAAGGGTGTGCCGGACCGGTCCTGGGCAAACATGGGCCAGACCGATCATGCGCGCGCGCTGCTCGCTTTTTGGACCGAACACCGTCACGTCGTTCTGATCCTTCTGAGGGGAGCGGATGGAACGCGCTATGCCCATATACGCGGTCTCATGGTCCGGCAAATGCAAAGAGCATCCATGGGCTACGTCCTTCAAAATGCGTCCGGCCAAACGCTGCCGCCGTCACTGTCTTTCGTTCTGGGCAAGCTGTTCGACCGAACGTTGGAGATGATTGCAGACATTCTCGCCGAATACGAAACCCCTGCGGACATTCAGGCTGCGATCGCACATTTCTGGCGATATCAATTGGCCGGTTTGGCGGCATTATTGGAGACCGGGGAACCGGTTGGCTGAAGCAGTTTACCAGTCATACCGACGCGGTTTGATCGTGGGTTGGCGGTCAGTTTCTGACACCGCGATATGAATGGCAAGCAATCAATCTCGTTCATTCAACCATCATAGCTGACGATTCCCGCATGCGCATGTTCGAACAGGTTGGGCCCGGTCCGGGCCTTCGATGCGCAATGCATGAACCCAAAAACACAGGACAAACCGGACTTTCGCAGATGGAGTTCCAATGGCCGCTTTTCGGTGGCTTACTTGCAGCGTGATGGGTAGAAGAACGAGAAAAAATGTTTCTGATCAGGTCTTCGCAATGTCACTCGTAGATATTCTGTCTCAATCTCCTCAATCAGAACTCACTTTCTGCGCCGGGATAGATCCAACGCCTGAGACACTGGCCGCTTGGGGATTAGAAGACAGCGCCCAAGGTGCTCGATCCTTCGCGTTCACCATGCTGGAAGCCGCCGTCGGCACCGCAGCATTGGTCAAGCCACAGGTAGCCTATTTCGAGCGCTTCGGAGCAGAGGGTTATGCAATCCTGACTGACGTAATTGCCGAAGCCAGACAACTCGGTTTGCCTGTTCTTGCAGATGCGAAGCGTGGCGATATCGGCACGACAGTCGATGCCTATGCCAGAGCATGGCTGGGGCGCGATGCTCCAATGCCGGTAGATGCTATTACCGTCATGCCCTATCTTGGCTTCGGATCTTTGATGCCGCTTTTCGAAAGAGCTTACGATGCAGGTGCATACGTATTCGTTGTCGCGCGCTCTTCCAATCCGGAAGGGGCGGCCCTTCAGGAACATGGAACACCGAAATTATGGCACCAAATTCTTGACGATATCGCCCGTTGGGAGCAGGACCGAGGTAACAAAACCATCGGCGCGGTTGTTGGGGCGACCGTGCCGGCGGATCTGAAGTATGCGCTAGAGCGGTTGCCGAGCGCCTATTTCCTGGCGCCTGGAATCGGTCGGCAAGGAGCGACAATCAAAGACGTTGCCTCACTAACCGACAATCGACGACGTATTATCGTCAGTTCAAGCCGGGCACTTGCAGCGAAGGGGCCGGTCGTTTCGGAAATTCGCGCCGCAATTTCTGCTGCTTAAGAAGCTGATGTAATTCAGTTGGCGGCGCCTGCGAGGTCTGCTCTGCGGACGGGGCTGCCTTTCGCCCGGGATACTTCAATGTCTGCTCTCCAAGACACCTATCAGCCAGTCAATGCTTTTCATGCATTCCTCCAAGGTGAGGTTGATCTCAGTTGGAGCTGCATCCGCAGCGAAGACGAACCCATGAATATAGTCGATCAGTAAGTTCAGCATGACATCGCCCGTGTCGCCGTCATTGATCGCTTGTGTTCTCAGCCGAATGTGAGAGGTGTAATCGCAAAGCACCTTCGGAAGAAATCTCGGGTTGCTCAGCATAAACCGAACAAGGCTGGCGTTCTGTAAAGCAACCTCACTGTACCGAACCAGATATTGCCGAAGCTCGGCACACTTCGTATCGTCGGAAACTTCGGCATCGACCCCTTTGAAAGCATCGGCAGCAAGATCACACAACAGCTGTTCACGACTGCCAACATGATATTTGACAGCCATGGCCGTCACTCCCAGCCCGGCGGCAAGCGCGCGAAATGTAAGTCTTTCCAGACCCTGCGTCCTGATGATTGAATTTGCGCAGCTTATGATGGCAGCTTTATCGACGGCACCAGATTGCTTGCTGGGGCGCCCTCTGCGTTTTAACTGGGACATGGGTCAGATCACTTTGTAACGCACCTCAACAAGTCCGGATGGGAAAACCTTTGTATGCGTCAATTCAAGATCAATATCTGACGGTAGATCACCGAAGAGCCTGATACCTTCTCCCAGCAGAATGGGAACAATTGCCAGCTTGAAGTCGTCAACCAAACCCAATCTGAGAAACGACTGCACAACAGCACCGCCGTCAACATAAACGCGCGGCCATCCTCGGTTCTCCACTTCACTCATCAGTTCTTGTGGCGACAACTTCGTGATTTCCACCTTGCCTGCCAACTCTGCCGGTATGTCGTGCCTTGTCAGTGAATTGCTCAAAACGACAACGGGTTTTTCATATGGCCAGGCATCAAACCCCAGCACTGTGCGGTATGACCCGCTGCCCATCACAATGACATCGATGTTGTCGAGGAACTCGGCGAAACCATGATCTTCATCGGCTGTGTCCTGCTTCATGAGCCAATCCAGCGAGTGGTCCTTTCGGGCAACAAAACCATCTAAAGTGATGGCCATCATGACGTGTCCAGTGGGCATGCCGGTCTCCGGTATTTTGTATTTATACACTGTATAATATAAACCCGAAGAGACCGCAATGCATCGCCGCATCATCAGTGAAAGCGGCCTTTGGCCATGCCGCAGCAACTTGCCGGATAAGGACCTGCTATCGTTTCAGCTATGCGGACAAAGCGATCGCACGCTTTCCTCTAATACGTGTCAGCTTTACTCCCTTGATAGCGCGGTCGCGCGACAGCTTTAGGGAGTCTCAAGACGGTACTTGAGAAAGCGCACCCCCTCATATTCCACGTCGCCCACGAATGTCGCTCCGATCCTGTCCAGAGCCCCAAGGCTCTTGCGAGACGGCGGAAGGAGAAAGGTGACGAAGGGTATCCGGTCATCTGCGATCGCGAATTCGATTGCCTTTCGCGAAATGCGGGGCCCCAATCCGAAGCAGTCCGGCTTGAGGACCAGGCCAAAGTCCCATTCGTCGCCTTCCTTCTGGAAGCCGCCCAAGCCGACATAGCTTTCGTTGAACAGTATGGCCCAATGGCCAAGTCCGTCGCGCTTCCAGCAAGCTTCTTTCGCCGCGATAAAACTGGCAACCTCGGCTTTGCCCCAATGAGAGGTCAAGAGGGGCATGTGCTCGGCCACACGAGGATCCGACATGTGGGACAGAATCTCATCGGTCGAGATCGTCGGCAATCTTGTAAATGAAATTCCGGATGACATTGGAAGTCGCCACCTGTCGTTGACGAGAATTCATAACGAAGAATGTACGGCGGATCATTGGCAGGCCGTCACGGTCATTTCGCGAATCAGCATTAGAAGTGTTTTTGACTATCCTCAAGATCCGTGAAACAGACATTCATGCACAACGCAGCATTGTGTTGTACGGACCCTTTCCAGACATTTGTCGCGTCGTTCACCAACTGCTGCTCCGCAGGACCTTTCTGTCGTTCGTCGCAGTTGTGCGAATGACTGATTACAGGGCCTCAACTTGAACGGTTCGCCTTCAAAAAATCATCCTCTGAGAAGTCCCGAGGTCAGCACTTCTACAATCAACTTCACATGCGGCTCTCGGTCGTCGCCATCTGCGTTGGAGATATTTCCGATAGCGCGGAGAAGATCATAGGGCGCGATGTCGACCTTGAGAACGCCTGCCTCTGACGCTGCCTGCAGTAAATCGGCGAGCTCTGGCTCGAACTTCTCTCGAAAGTAACCCGGCAAATCCGCATAGGCTTCATCGCCGGAATGCAGCGCGGCCGCCAAGCCTTTTTTCGTTCCCATGAAATCAGCGTACTGCAGCAGCCACTGGCCCATGGCAGCATCGGGCGGCAGTTCCTCTGCCAATTCTTTGGCCATCTTGGCACAGGCGTCAATTTCCCTGCGGAACACTGCCTTGATCAGATCGGACCGTTTCGGAAACCTTCTGTAGAGCGTGCCCACCCCGACGCCTGCAAGGGTCGCAATCTCGCGCACGGGTGCATCCACGCCTGACCGAAGAAAAACCGTTTTCGCAGCCGTGAGCAGCGCATCTTCGTTGCGCTGAGCGTCAGCCCGGAGCTGCCGGTCACTTTGTTTCTCCTCGCGAGTATCAGTCACGCGTCATCATCTCCGCCAACAGCATATGCGGAACAAAGCTCCGCATATTGACTTAAATGGAACATTGTTCCATATACAGTTTCGGAACACTGTTCCGTTTATGTTAATACCTGCTGATGCGGATTTTGAAAACCCAAAAGGACAACGAATATGAACAACCTTATCGACAAAGCGCGGCATCTGCCAATGCGCCAGCCCGTGCAGTCAATTTCCATCGATCCTGTCACGCTAGACGCACCCTTTCGGCCATCGCCAATCGAAATGCGGATCACTGCCCCGATTGAAGGGGTCGATCTGCCAATCATCCTGCTGTCGCATGGCGATGGACCATCACTCTATCTGCCGTCGAAAGATGGCTACGGACCGCTCGTGTCATTCCTGGCGAGCCAAGGTTTCGTTGTCATTCAGCCGAGCCATGCAAATTCCAAGGTCAGCGGCTTGTCCCATTCCGAGCCCGGCGCGCCGCTGTTCTGGCGGATGCGTATTTATGAAATGAAGCATATCCTCGACTGCCTTGACGAGATCGAGGCGATGGTTCCGCTCATTGCCGGCAGACTCGACCATGACCGGGTGGCGGCGGTTGGACATTCCATGGGCGGACAGACAGTGGGCATGTTGCTTGGCGCACGGCTGACCGACCCCAAACGACCCGAGGATACCGATGTGTCGGTCTTTGAGCCCCGGATCAAGACCGGTGTTCTGCTCGCTTCGCCCGGGCGCGGTGGCGACGATTTGAGCGATTTCGCTCGGGAGAACTTCTCGGAACTGAATCCGGACTACTCATATGTTTCCACGCCTTCACTCGCTGTCATCGGCGATGAGGATGTGAACCCCTTCATGACTGTGCGCGGACCGGAATGGTATCGGGCAGCCTACGAAGAAGGCCCCGGGGTCCACT
Organism: Stappiaceae bacterium; assembly: GCA_965275915.1. GTDB lineage: Bacteria > Pseudomonadota > Alphaproteobacteria > Rhizobiales > Stappiaceae > JBDWFY01. Next base: position 1,682,416 of record CBDHYI010000007.1, on the reverse strand, counting down.
TTTTGCTGAGCCTCAAGGGCGGGCAGCACGGGCTAGGCGGCATTGCCGGGTATGACGCTAAGGAGACCGCTGACGAAGAACCTGACCGGCTGGCGACGGTGCAGCGGGCGGTCTCAGCGTTCTTACTGTCGCAACTCTATGAGGGGGATCAAAGCTGGCCAAAGCTGATTGGAGCCCTTCAATCGGAAGTCGCCGGGTTGGCGGACGTCGAACAGAAGTAATCACGTTAACGCAAAAGAGGGGGCGGCACCCAATCATACTGCACTTGCATTCAAACAGACATTCGCTGCGCGACACAAATCTGGGAGTTTGGGCTCCAAGCTGACAGGCAACCTTGCCGGCATTGGAGCCGCATCCCGATTGCCGTTTCGTATCGGGACGATGCCCGGGTTCATATGCTCAATACTTGCGAACGCTCGGTGCGCTGTGCCATGCTCCTGCTGGATCATCAGCCAACCGGAATGAAACGTGGCCGCCCGAACGACTTTGATGCCGATTGTTTGCGGCCTGCTTGCCGCTTTTTCGTGGGGCACCCACAGCATCATCATTCGGTATCTGTCCAGCGATATGAATGGTCTGACCAGCGCAACGTTGCGCCTTTATATTGCTGCGGCGACCCTGTTCGTCATCCTCAGAGTGCAAGGGTACAGCGCGCGCATTGAGGTCAGAGACCGCTCCTTCCTGATTACGACGCTGGTGCTTGCGGCAAACTTTGTTCTGTTTCATGTCGGCCTTGAGGACACAAGTCCCTCGAACGCGGTGATGCTGGAAAACACCGCACCGATTTTCGTGGTGATTTTCCTGTTTATGCTTTACCGCGAAAAGGCCCAACCGGCGGAAATTCTCGCCGTACTCGCGACGATCGCCGGGGTCTATCTCACAGTCAGGCAAGATCTGGAACTCGGCGGCCGGGGCCTGATCGGCGATGGAATGGAAATCCTGGCGGGCATAACATGGGCTCTGTTCATGATGTTGAGCAGCCGATGGTTAAGCACCTCTTCGGGCGCGCTTGAGCGGATCAACTATCTGTTTTACATCTTTCTGCTGTCCGCTCTGATCCTGACACCTTTCACCTTTTTCTACCCTTTTTCGATCACCTGGGCCGATATCGTGTGGCTCCTGGTCCTGGGCATCTTTCCCACAGCCGTCGGATACTACTTGTGGTATGAGGCGGCCGCGCGGGTTTCGACCGTTACCGCGTCGCTGTTTTTCACGCTGACCGTTATTTTCACATTCGTCAACGCGGCCGTTTTTCTGGGTGAACGCATCACCGCGGACATGATTGCCGGTGCCGGCCTGATCGTCGCCGGCATCGTCGTTTCAAGACTGACAGGCAGGTCGAACACCCGTTCCGGACAGGCGGACTAACAGGATTTCAGGTTTTAACGGCGATATCGAAATGCAGGACATCTTCCCGGATCCCAAGCCGGGAGTAGAGCGAAATTGCCGGATCGTCCCCCTGGTCGGCCTGAACAAAAATGACGTACGCTCCCTGCTGAGCCCCGATTTCTTTAAGATGTTCAATTAAACCCGTCGCGACCCCCTGCCGTCGATATTTTTCATCAACCGCCAGATCGTAAATATAAAACTCGCTGCGCTCCTGCTCGAATTTTTTGAGCTCATAAGCGGCAAGAGCGCCGACGACGATCTCTCCTTCGACAGCCGCCAACGCAACAAACGTCCGGTCGGACAGCAGATTTTTCAGATAAGTATCGCCCGGCTGTCTATCGCAATAGGTCTCTTTTTCGCCAAAAGCGGTGCCAAAAAGATCCAGCAGGCACCGAAAAACATCGACCTGTTCAGGGGAGAGCCGGAAAACTCTGATCGCCATTGTTTGCGCCTCCGCCCCGGTAATCGACATATCGCTCAGGCTTTTGCTGAAAACCCCGTAATCGCCAGCGGATTTTCCGTCATGGCCGCCGCGTCGGGCGTATCCACCTCGGCCTCTCCGGTAAAGGCCGCAAACATTTTTCTGATAAACTCTTCCGGCAGATCCCGGGTGATGAAAACCAATCGGGTTTTCCGATCCGTGGACGGCCATTTGTCAAGAATTGCCGGTGGATGAAAAACATGCTGAACGCCATGCACGACCACAGGATGAGCGGGATCGGACTCAATCCCCACAATGCCTTTCATGCGCAGCAGTTTCGGCCCGTGTGCAGACCGCAGCAGATCCAGAAACATCTCAAGCGCCTGGATGCTGATCATGCGATCGGTCGTCAGGCTGAAAGCCCGGATGTGGTCGTCATGTCGATTGACATCATGCGCATGGCCGTGGGCATGTCCATGCTCCCCGTGATCATGGTCCGATGCGTAGCTTTCCTCCTGAAGCCAGCGGACCACATCCGGAGTCTTTGTCGCCGGATCGTACAGTCCGCAATTAAAAAGCGCCTCAAACCGCGCTTCGCCCGCCATATTATCCAGAATTGGCGCGCCGGGATTGAGTGCCTTTAACCGCGATTGAAGACGCACACCGGGCTCGGACGGCATTTCATTTGCAAGATCTGTTTTCGTCAAAACCAGCCGGTCCGCAACGGCAACCTGTTTGACAGCTTCTTCATGAGCATCAAGCGTGTCATCGCCATTAACGGCATCCACGCAGGTCACAACGCCGTCCAGCCGATACCGCATCACCAGATAAGGATGCAGCATGACCGTGTGCAAAACGGGTGCGGGATCGGCCAGTCCGGTTGTCTCGATCACAACGCGCTTCAACCGGTCAATGCGGCCGTTGTCCAGGCTCCGCAGCAGGTTTTCCAGTGTATTGATAAGATCGCCCCGGATGGTACAGCACAGGCAGCCGGAGGACAGTTCGATGATTCCTTCCTCAGCCTGATCCATAAGAAGATGGTCGAGCCCCACTTCACCGAACTCGTTCACAATCACGGCGGTATCAGCCATTTCGGGACTTTTCAGGATACGATTGAGCAAGGTTGTTTTGCCCGATCCAAGAAATCCGGTGAGGATTGTCAGCGGTATCGGCTCACGCGGTTCGTTCAAAATGCCTGCCATCTGTCACCTCTGTTCCTGAAACCGCTCGTTCAGCTTTCCGGCTTCGCGCTGGGAAGCAACGTGCGGCTTAACACGCTCTTGGGGAGGTCGTCGATGGTGGGCAGGCGCGCAAGCGGTCCATCGGGTTTTTCACCGGGAACGGGAATGTAAATACCGGTCAGCTCTTCGGTGGTTTTGCCTTGGGAAGCCAGCGGCAATTCTGCCCCCTGAGGCACGCCGATGGCAACCTTGAGGACCTTTTCGGTGCCGTCTCTGGGCCCGACGATCACGTCCATGACCTTGGACCAGTCGGTTTTCTTTGTTCCTTTTTTCTTTGGCAGCTTCACCGCTTCAGCCGCACCTTTTTCTTTCGCCGGCTGGGAGAAGGCCAGAGACAGGCTGGCAAGACTGGCTTTCGACATGTCCGGCTTGGCATAAAGCGAATAGAGCTGCGCGGTCGAGGGCTTATTGCGGCGGCAATATCCATCTGCCGGCGGCGCCCCGGTGTCACCGCGCGGCTGCAGGGTTTCGATGTCGTTCCCGACAACCGGTGAAAACCGGCCTTTGCGAAATCCGGCATTAATCGCCTTGCTGGCAAACGCGGCACGCTCATTACCGGAACCAGCACCCAGGACGACGACGATAATCGTTTTGCCGCCGCGCTGGGCCGCTGCCGCAACATTATATCCGGAATTGCAGATATAACCGGTCTTGATTCCCACCGCGCCTTCAACTCTCAGGAGAAATTCACGGTTTGCGGATCTCAGGATACGTTTACCGAACTGCACGCCGGTCATGGCATAGTAATCACGATATTGCGGAAAATCCCGCCACAACGCCTGGGCGAGGATCGCCATATCCCGGGCCGTGGTGACCTGCGCATTGTCCGGCAGACCATGCGGGTTGGTGAAGACCGTATCCGTCATGCCAAGCCGTTTGGCCTCGCTGTTCATTTTCCGGATAAAATCTTCCGTGCTGCCGCCGATTGACTGCGCAAGCGCGACAGCCACATCATTGGCCGATTTGACCAGAAGCATCTTTAATGCGTTGCTCACAGTCAGCTCGGTTCCGATTGGAAAACCCATTTTGCTCGGCGGTTCGGCCGCTGCACTCTTGGACATGACAACGACAGAGTCAGGGTCGGCGTTTCCCGCACGGATGGCGGAAAAGACAACGTAGGCCGTCATCATTTTTGTCAGCGATGCGGGATACCATTCCCGGAAGGAATCTTTCTCGTCCAGCACCTGGCCTGTTTCCGCATCAAGAAGCAGCCAGGCGCCAATATCCGCCTTCGCGGACCCCATCGCGCACAGCAAACCCAAAACGCAAAGCATCAGGCGCCTGTGCCGAATGCCATCAAAAATCATCGAAACTGCCCGACTCACACTCTGCCCCTTCAGGAAACCGACCAGCAATCCCTGACGGTAAAGGTCAATACTTGCTGAAAACAAAACCGACAATTCATCTTACCCAAAATGCATGGCACATGACCAGAGCCGACATCTCCGATATTGGCAATGAATCGTGCGCCCAAGAACGCGACGGACATGGTGTTTCTATGGCAATCTGCGCAGATTTGAACACCGGTGTCTAAAATTTAAGCAACAGTCCGCGCAGATGCGCGTTAAAAATCGGCAACCTTGATGTTCTTGGCGGTTTGGCCCTGTCCTTGCAGAAGGCTGATCAGCAATTAAGCATCTGGGGATCAAAGAAAAAACTGTTCGATCACTCATGACTGTCTACGAAACAACGCCTGTCGATGCTCCAAAAAATGCCGGACCGCTCCATCCTGAAGACCGGATGCGTGAGCGCGTGCTGAACGCTGCCGCAACCCGAAATCGCACAATCGGACCGAATCGGCCTCAGCGGATCTCCGGAGCGGCGAACATCTCCTTTCACCTGAGAGATCAAAAGACGGTTCTCAAAGATCTCGGACAGTGCGGATCGGCAAAAATCAAGACCCCAAGGACCTATGACGGGGTCCCTTTGGCGGTGTTTTTGAATACCGCGGGCGGCATCACGGGCGGGGATGATCTGACATATCGCGTCGATATCGGCGATCGTTGCAATGCGGTGGTGTCGACTCAGGCGGCAGAACGGGTCTATCGGACCGAGCACGGCGTTGGAACCGTCACGAATGAGGTGACAATCGGATCCGGCGGCACCTGTGCGTGGCTCCCGCAGGAAACCATCCTGTTTGAAAAATCAGGCCTGAGGCGCCGATTCACTGTCCGGCTGGCGGAGCAGTCCGACTTTGTCGCCGTGGAGAGCGTTGTTCTGGGCAGACAGGCCATGGGCGAAATCATTTCAACTCTTCGCTTTCATGACAGTTGGCGTCTCTATCGGGACGGGCGACTGACTTTTGCCGATGAAACCCGTCTGGCGGGTGATATCGGAACGCTTATGGCGGGCCGGGCGACCGGCAACGGTGCCCGGGCTTTTGCGACCCTGCTTGCGGCAGGTCCCGCCGCGGCCGAAAAGCTGGATTTCATGCGCACGGTGATAAATGACCTGGATATCGACGCCGGTGCGAGTCTGGTGAACGGTGTCCTTGTCGTCCGCCTCATTGCGTCCGACGGAGATCAACTCCGAAACAGTCTGATAACAACTCTGACCCGGTTCCGCGGCATCGACATGCCGCGCGTCTGGTACTGCTAAGGAGGTCACACATGAACCTTACCCCGAGGGAGAAAGACAAGCTGCTGATTGCAACAGCGGCGATGGTCGCGAGGCGGCGGCTGGAGCGCGGCGTGAAGCTGAATCACCCCGAAGCAATTGCGTTGATTTCCGATTTTGTGGTCGAGGGCGCACGGGACGGCCGGAGCGTTTCAGATCTGATGCAGGCCGGCGCTGAGGTCATCAGCCGGGACCAGGTAATGGAGGGCATTGCCGAAATGATCCACGATGTCCAGGTGGAAGCGACGTTTCCCGATGGCGTGAAGCTGGTCACCGTTCACCAGCCCATCCGATAGGAGCACCACAACCATGACACCCAGACTGATCCCCGGCGAAGTCCTGCCTGCCGACAGCTCAATTGAGCTCAACAAAGGCAGACCGGTTACCGTCCTTGACGTTGCCAACACAGGAGACCGGCCGGTCCAGGTCGGAAGCCATTACCACTTTTACGAAACCAATGCGGCCCTCAGTTTCGACCGCGAAAAGGCGCGCGGACTGCGGCTTGATATTGCCGCGGGAACAGCCGTTCGGTTTGAGCCTGGACAGACACGGTCGGTTCACCTTGTTCCCTTTGCGGGTGCGAGAAAGGTCTTTGGTTTCAATCAGAAAATAATGGGGGATCTTTAATATGCCGGCACAAATGCCCCGCGCCGCTTATGCGCATATGTTCGGGCCGACGACCGGCGACAGAGTACGGCTGGCGGACACGGAGCTCATCGTAGAAGTCGAAAAAGATTTCACCACATACGGTGAAGAGGTCAAATTCGGCGGCGGCAAAGTTATTCGTGACGGCATGGGCCAGTCGCAGGTGACCCGATCCGGCGGCGCGGTCGATACTGTCATCACAAATGCCCTGATCATCGATCACTGGGGCATCGTCAAAGCCGATGTCGGCCTGAAAGACGGGCGTATCGCAGCAATAGGCAAGGCCGGAAATCCGGATATCCAGCCCGGTGTCGACATCATCATCGGGCCATCGACCGAAGCGATCGCGGGCGAAGGCAAGATCCTGACAGCCGGGGCACTGGATGTGCATATCCACTTCATCTGCCCACAGCAGATCGATGAGGCGCTGTCATCGGGTGTCACGACGATGCTCGGGGGCGGAACCGGACCCGCAACCGGGACAAACGCAACGACCTGTACGCCGGGATCCTGGCATCTTGGGCGTATGCTCCAATCCGCCGATGCGTTTCCGATGAATCTCGCTTTCGCAGGCAAAGGCAACGCATCCCTTCCCGCCGCTTTGGAAGAACAGATACTGGGCGGAGCGTCCTGCCTGAAACTGCATGAGGATTGGGGCACGACGCCGGCCGCAATCGACTGCTGCCTGTCCGTTGCCGACGCTCACGATGTACAGGTGATGATTCATACCGACACGCTGAATGAATCCGGCTTTGTCGAAAACACGGTCAGTGCATTCAAAGGCCGGACAATACACGCATTCCACACGGAGGGCGCCGGAGGCGGCCATGCGCCGGATATCATCAAGGTTGCGGGCCTGCCGAACGTCCTGCCGTCCTCGACCAACCCGACCCGTCCTTACACGGTCAATACTCTGGAAGAACATCTGGATATGCTCATGGTGTGCCATCACTTGGATGAGTCAATTCCCGAAGATGTGGCGTTTGCCGAATCGCGCATTCGAAAGGAGACCATTGCCGCGGAGGATATTCTCCACGACATGGGCGCCTTCTCGGTCATTGCGTCGGACAGCCAGGCCATGGGCCGGGTCGGAGAGGTCATCATCCGGACATTCCAGACCGCTCACAAAATGAAAATCCAACGCGGGGCGCTTGCCTCCGACAGCGCGCGTCACGACAATTTCCGGGTTAAACGGTACATTGCCAAAGTAACCATCAATCCGGCCATCGCCCACGGTTTGGACGAACATGTGGGCTCGATTGAAGTCGGCAAGCTGGCCGATCTGGTTTTATGGGACCCCAAATTCTTCGGTGTCAAACCGGACCTGGTCTTGAAAATGGGATCGATAGCGGCCGCACCCATGGGCGATCCAAACGCATCCATCCCGACGCCGCAACCGGTCCACTATCGACCGATGTTTGCTTCATACGGCAAGGCACTGACGGAAAGCGCCGTGACCTTTGTCAGCCAGGCGGCGATGGAGGCGGGCATTGGCAGAACACTGAATCTGTCCAAAACCGTGCTGCCGGTCAAAAATACGAGAAACATCAGCAAGGCCTCGATGATTCATAATGACGCCACTCCGAAGATTGAGGTCGATCCGGAGACCTACGACGTTCGCGCTGACGGCGAATTGCTGACGTGCGAGCCGGCCGAAGAACTTCCCATGGCCCAACGATATTTCCTGTTCTAAATTAGATGCCGGGAGGATGCATTAATGTACACGGTCATTGGATTCCCGAAGACCCGCACGATGCGGGTCATGTGGATGCTGGAAGAGCTTGGAGAGGCTTACGATCTGGTGCCGGCAATGCCCCGGAGCGAGGAAATTCGCGCTCACAATCTTATGGGGAAAGTTCCGGCCCTGGTCGATGACGGACGGACCGTGATCGACTCCGTCGCCATCTGCCAGTACTTGGCGGACAAGCATGACAACCTGACATTTCCGGCCGGAACCATGGAGCGCGCAACCCAGGACTCCTTTACCCAGTTCGCAATCGAGCAGTTTGAAAGCCCCTTATGGACCGCAGCGAAAAACACCTTCGTTCTACCTGAGGACGTCCGAATGCCGGAAATCAAATCCGTCTGCCGGGCAGAGTTTGATATTGCCCTGAATTTCCTTGCGAAACGGCTGGGCGGCAATCAGTTCGTGATGGGCGATACGTTCACCGTGCCGGACATTATTCTGGGACATTGCGGCAATTGGGCGAAGGCGGCGAAATTCTCCATACCGGATGGTCCGCTAACGGGCTATTTCGACCGCGTCCTCAGCCGTCCGGCCTATCAGCGGGCACAGGAGAGGGGAGAAGAAGCCGCCGCGACCGGATAACCTGAAAGAAATCGTCTTGACTCTATGTTAGCTAAAACTTACGGTAAGCTGTGACTTACGAAAAAGCCCTGATCGCTCTGGCCGACCCGTCCAGGCGCCGTATTTTTGAATGTTTGCGTGACGCTCCGCATTCCGTGGCTGAGATTGCGAAAATGCAACCGATCAGCCGACCGGCCGTCTCGCAGCATCTCAAAGTGCTGCAGGAAGCGGGTCTTGTGAATGTCGAGCCGCGCGGCACGTCCCGCGTTTACGGCATTCGCCCTGAGGGACTGGCTGATCTGCGCACTTATCTGGATGGGTTCTGGCCTGACGTTCTGGCCGCCTACGCCAAGGAAGTGCATCGGCAAACTGGAGAAGACAATGGTTGAACCAATTCGCAAACTGGTCGTCGTGCCCTGTGATCCGGAGACCGCGTTTAAGATTTTCGCCGAACAGACGACAAACTGGTGGCCGCGCGAGCACCACTCGCTTTCGGCAGGCAAATTTGGCAAGCCCGCAGAAGCAGTCACAATCGAACCGAAGGTTGGCGGACGGGTCTATGAAACGACACCTGATGGCGAGGAACTGCAATGGGGATCCGTGCTGTCCTACGATCCGGGAAAATCAATATGCCTGTCCTGGCATATTGCCGAACCGGAGGAAAACGCGACCGAGGTGGAAGTAACGTTTACGAAAACGGAAGACAATAAGACTGAAGTCGTTCTCATTCATCGCAATTGGGAAGTGCTCGGCGACCGGGGACAGGAATCGCGCGATCACTATAATAATGGCTGGGTCAGAGTGTTCGAGGAGCGGTATCTGAAAGCCGCCGAGGGCACGTTGACGTCAGCGTCATAATGGAGCTTTATGACTAGGCTCAGGACCCATTGATTTCATGCAAGTCTGTTTTGAAAGAAGTATTCGAATGGAGAGAACCAGGAATAAGCGAAGGTTGGATACCTTTGCGAGCCCTGGTTTTCTTCAGGCGGGCCCTTCTTTCAAAACCCGAAGGGCGAGGCAGATTGTGTTCCTGACTGCGCCTTTCCGCCTAGTCAAAAACAAAATCTGCTCTCGCAGAAGGGATGAAATCAATGGGTCCTGAGCCTAGAGCCGCGAAAATCAGGGCCGCTGGATCTTGGGAAGGCAGCCCCGCGGACCGGGTGGTCCTTGACTACGAAGACCGTCACCGGCGGCGCATTCAACTGACCGGTGAGGGCGGTCTCAGTTTTCTGCTGGATCTGCCGGCCGCTGCGCGTCTGGCCGGCGGCGATGCGCTTGAACTTGACGACGGACGGCTTGTCGAAGTGCGGGCGGCACCTGAAGAGCTTGTGGAAATCGGAGCAAAGGACATGCCGCACCTCGTCCGCATCGCCTGGCATCTGGGCAACCGGCATCTGCCGGCACAGCTGATGGGTGATCGCATCAGAATCCGGCGCGACCATGTCATAGAGCAGATGGTGACGCAGCTCGGCGGAGAGCTGACCGAAGTGACCGCCGCTTTCAGTCCGGAAGGCGGCGCTTACGGACATGGACGAACACTGGATAACGGCGACCATCACCATGCCCACTGATCAGGCCGTTTCCTCCGCAAATCTCTATCGCTTGCTGGCCTGGCTGTCCCCGGCTTTTCCGGTCGGGGCCTACACCTATTCGCATGGTTTGGAGTGGGTGATTGAACAAGGGACGGTCACCGATACCGGAAGCCTGCATTTATGGTTGCGGGATGTTCTGTTGCATGGGGCCGGGCGATCCGATGCGATCCTGCTGGCAAAAACCATGGCGGCAGCGGAGGGTGGTGACCAGGAAGACGTTAAGAACTTAAGAGAGCTCGGACTGGCACTTCAGCCGACAAAGGAACGGCTGCTGGAATCCGAGGCGCAGGGCAACGCGTTCCTGCGAACCGTCAGGGCGGTCTGGCAACCGCCGGACGACAAGCCGGCTGCGCGCATGTTCCGGTCCCTGGCGGATGAACTGGAAACGGAACAGTGGCCCTATCCGGTCGCCGTGGGACTGACCGCGGCTGCGGCATCGATTCCGGTGGAGGCGATCCTGGTCGGCTATCTGCATGCCTTTTCCGCCAACATAATTTCCGCCGCTATACGGGCCGTTCCGCTGGGTCAGACGGACGGGCAGCATGTTCTTGCCCGGCTCGAATCGCTCTGCTCGGAGATTGCCGCAGAGACCAAAACCGCCACACTGGAAGACATCGGCAGCGCCTGTTTCCTCGCCGATATCGCCAGCATGAAACATGAAACCCAATATACAAGGCTGTTCCGCTCATGAGTTCACCCAATGGTCCGCTTCGCGTTGGAATAGGAGGTCCTGTCGGATCGGGAAAGACCGCATTGATGGATGCGCTCTGCAAACGACTGCGCGCACGCTATCAGATTGCTGCAATCACAAATGACATTTACACAAAGGAAGATGCCGAGTTCCTGACCAAATCGGGGGCGCTGGAACCGGACCGCATTCGCGGAGTTGAAACGGGCGGATGTCCGCACACGGCCATTCGCGAAGACGCGTCCATCAACCTGGCTGCCGTTGCCGAACTCAATCAGGCCTTTCCCGGGCTGGATCTGATCCTGATCGAATCGGGGGGCGACAATCTCGCCGCGACATTTTCCCCCGAACTTGCCGACCTCACCATTTACGTCATAGACGTCTCGGCCGGAGATAAAATTCCTCGAAAGGGCGGTCCCGGCATTACCCGCTCGGACTTGCTTGTTATCAACAAAACCGACCTTGCTCCTCTTGTTGGCGCCGATCTCTCCGTTATGGACCGCGATGCCAAAGCCATGCGCAAAACCCGTCCCTTCGTCTTCGCCAATACCAAAGCGGGAGAGGGGGTGGAAGATATTCTGAACTTCATTCAGCAAAAGGGCGGTCTGACGCATCAGGGTATGGACCCATAAATTGACTTGAAATGGCAGATCAAACGGCAAAGAGCTGGAAGGAAGGGTGTGAAAAGCGGGCTATAGCGTATCCCGTAAAGGTCGCATGACCTTTGCGACAAGGATACGCGCCAAACAAAGGTCTGGAGCATTTCACGCGATCCAAGGGTCGCGAGAATTGCCCGTTCGGAAATATTTGTGCTTCGCCAGACATTGAGTCCGTGACCGATTTGGGCAAAATGCCGGAACAACAGACTCTTTGGGGGAGGGACCTTCGATGTTTTCCGAAATTGACTGGCTCGCCGTGATCCCGGCAGCCATCGCCGCCTTTATTTTCGGCGCGCTCTGGTACACCGTTCTTGGCAAGCCCTGGATGAAAGCTGCCGGACTGACAGAAGCCGATGTCAAAGGCGGACCGGGTGTACCGGTCATGGTCATGACATTTGTCTGCCAGGTGGTGATCGCCATTATTTTCAGCGGGGTGATGTATCACGCCGGCGGCATGACCGTGCGGGTTGGCATCATTTCCGCATTCCTGACCTGGGTCGGCTTCATTCTGACGACGCAGATTGTCAATCATCGTTTTCAGAACCGGCCCTGGTCTCTCACGGCCATTGATACCGGCCATTGGCTTGGCGTCCTGCTGGTTCAGGGAATTGTTCTGGGACTTCTGGGGTCCTGACAGGCAGCCGGGACGGGAAACCCGCTCCGACGTACCACCAAAGTTCGAGCTAATCGATATAGACGACAGGACAATGCCTTAGCATAATGCGGCCAAACAGCCGGACAGCGGCAGCGCGCTGTCCGTTGCGTGTTTTCTGGTTCTTCTGATGCGTATTCCCGCCTAAAGGCCAATGCTAAACTGGGGAATAACATCTGATTTGTTTGGGAGGTAAACATGTCCGACTCGGTCTTTCCGGTTCCTGCGGAAACAGCGCAGCATGCGCATGTCGACAATGCAAAATATAAGGCGATGTACGCGGAGTCGGTCGCAGATCCTGACGCATTCTGGGGCGAGCACGGCAAGCGCCTCGACTGGATCAAGCCCTACAGCAAAGTCAAAAACACATCCTACGACTACGACAATGTTTCCATTAAATGGTTTGAAGACGGCACGCTGAATGTGTCGGTCAATTGTGTTGATCGCCACTTGAAAACGCGGGCTGATCAGCCGGCCATTGTTTGGGAAGGTGATGATCCCTCAGAGCATAAGGTTATCACCTATGCCGAATTGCATCGCGAAGTCTGTAAGTTCGCCAATGTGCTCAAGGCATCCGGCGCGAAAAAGGGCGACCGGATCACCATCTATATGCCGATGATTCCGGAAGCCGCCTATGCGATGCTGGCCTGCACACGCATCGGAGCGGTTCATTCCATCGTCTTTGGCGGCTTCTCGCCCGACAGTCTTGCCGGACGGATAGAAGACTGTGCTTCCAATATCGTGATTACCGCCGATGAAGGTCTGCGGGGCGGCCGCTCGATTCCGCTCAAAGCCAATGTCGATGCATCGCTGACCAAGATCTCCGGGGTCGACAAGGTGATCGTCGTTCGCCGAACCGGCGGCAATATTGCGATGCAGGACGGTCGCGATGTCTGGTATCATGAGGAGGCGGAGAAGGTATCGGATCAGTGCGAACCGGCTGAAATGAACGCCGAAGATCCACTGTTCATCCTCTATACATCCGGATCGACCGGCCAGCCCAAGGGTGTGCTTCACACCACCGGCGGTTATCTCGTCTACGCTTCGATGACCCACCAGTATATCTTCGATTACAAAGACGGGGAGATCTACTGGTGCACCGCTGATGTGGGCTGGGTCACCGGGCACAGCTACATTGTCTATGGCCCTCTGGCCAATGGCGCCACGACCCTTATGTTTGAAGGCGTGCCGACCTATCCCAGCCCCGCACGGTTCTGGGAGGTGGTCGATAAACACAACGTCTCGATCTTCTATACGGCTCCCACCGCCGTTCGCGCGCTTATGGGCGCAGGCGATGAGCATGTCACGAAGACATCACGGCAGTCGCTGCGCCTGCTGGGGTCCGTCGGTGAGCCGATCAATCCCGAAGCCTGGCTCTGGTACTACAATGTTGTCGGCGAGGGGCAGTGTCCGATTGTCGATACCTGGTGGCAAACCGAGACCGGCGGAATTCTGATCACACCGCTGCCCGGCGCAACGGATCTGAAGCCGGGATCCGCGACGCGTCCCTTCTTCGGCATCAAGCCGGCGATCGTCGATTCGGGGGGGCAAATTCTGGAGGGCGCGACAGAAGGCAATCTGATCATAACAGACTCATGGCCCGGACAGATGCGCACGGTCTATGGCGACCACGAGCGCTTCGTTCAGACCTATTTCTCGACTTATAAAGGTTACTACTTTACCGGCGATGGCTGCCGCCGGGATGGGGACGGCTATTACTGGATCACCGGACGTGTCGATGACGTGATCAATGTCTCCGGTCACAGAATGGGGACTGCGGAGGTCGAAAGCGCTCTCGTTGCCCACGATAAAGTATCCGAGGCCGCCGTTGTCGGTTATCCGCACGACATCAAAGGGCAGGGCATCTATGCCTATGTCACCTTGATGGACGGTGAGGAGCCGACAGACGAGTTGAAAAAAGAGCTGGTGACATGGGTCCGGACAGAAATCGGCCCGATCGCTTCCCCGGACCTTATTCAGTTTTCGCCGGGACTTCCGAAAACCCGATCGGGGAAAATCATGCGCCGGATTTTGCGGAAAATTGCCGAGGACAGTTTCGACAATCTCGGCGACACATCGACTCTGGCCGATCCGGGGGTCGTTGACGATCTGATCGACAATCGTCAGAATCGGGCATAGCGATAAAATATGCCCGGGACACTCTCTGTCCCGGGCATATTTTTGCCGGCAGGCAGGCAGGTGAAACAGCAATTACTTGGACAGATAGATGCTCTGAATATCCTTTGCGATAAGAGCGAAAGCCCTCACCAGATCATCACCATCCTCCGCCTGGAAGTAGGTCGTTGCCTCATCGGTTGCACAATTCTTCATGACGCGGGCGCCGTTTGAACTGTTATTGCTACCGAAATAGACCGAATAGACACGGATATCCGTATCTTTCATCGCACTGCAGAGAGCCCGGCCGCGCTTTGAAGACTGGCCATTGTATCCCCACTGGGAATTCTCGGTCCAGTAATAGTGGTCTCCATCCAGGCAAAGATGCTCTTTGCTGCTCCGATAGTGATCCTCGCACTCGCCCTGGTCGAGTTCTTCATACTTGTAGTGCGTGTTGAAATCGCCGTCCGTCATGATAACGGCGAACTTGAGGATGTCATCATCATTATATGATGCGGGGTCGCTGCCGGCAGGCCACAAATCCGACCATTCAGGCGAAAGCGTGTACCATCCCCAGGCAATACCGGTGTGTCCGGCCGTATAACCGTCCGTTCTCAACGCGCGAATGTTATCGATCAGATCGTCCCGGTCGTTGGTCAATGGCAGGATAACGGAGCTTGAACAGTCACTTGACCGCATGGTTCCGGACCCGTCGCCGATAAACTCCTCGCTGTAACTCTTATCGGTATACTGTTCCGGACCGACCCGTTCGGTCGCGCAGCGGCTGCTGATACCCCCGGTCACCGTGGTGGCGTAGGACCCCATATTGACGCCGACGCTATAAGGAACGACAGAGATTTTGACCTTGGATTTTGCCTTCTCATCCCCTTCAGGAAGAAGAATGTTGACAACACCCTCACTTGCATCACGCAAGTCGCCGATATCGCCGCTCATCGAACCGGTAACGTCGACAACCAGGGCCAGTTCAACATCGTAACGGCTGTAAGTGACTTCCGAGCTGTTCTGCACGTTCAGATCGTTGATGTTGGCAAGCTTGATAAAGAATGTCGGAATGTCGGCCGACGCCTCGACGGTCACCGTTCCAAGGTTCGGGTTGACCTGGACGTCGTCAATTCTCATTTCGACATCACTGTATTTGTCGCCGAGGTTTGCTTGAAACGACTCCTCGACAATCTGTCTCACTGCCGAATCCGAAAGAGCCGTGACAGACAGTTGCTTGGCTGCGGCCAGAGCGGCAGCGTCTATTGCATTGGCAATGACTGCCCTTGTTGTAATTGCGCGGGCAAAATCAACGGCTGCGCCGCCCATAACGATCAACATTACAATAGCAAAGCCGGTTATTATCATAATCGAACCGGACTCATCTTGAGCGGCTCGCCGAAAAAGCCTTCCTAATTTTCCGATTGTCGTCATGCCTCACCTACCGATATCCGACAAAAAGTGTGCTCGGCACGGTTTTGCAAATGACAAAATCCAGCGAATGCATGTTGCAAAAATGAACTACACCGAGAACTGATTATGTTCTCATATTAGTATTTTATAATTTTGAGGAAGTTCTTAACGGGGCAGCGAACGCGAAGATAAATGTTGTTTTTGTAAAAAAAGCCGAAGTTAAAATCTAAAAATATAAATAAAATGGGCGCGGAAAGACCGCACCCAAATACCCGTCGGTAAGATAACAGAGCTCTACATTGACAGGTAGATCTGCTGAATATCCTTTGCGATCCGCTCGAATGCCAGTCTCAACGCATCGCCATCGCTGGCATCGAAGTATTTGTCCGGACTTGAAGCACAGTAGCGCATGATATTTTCAGCGGCTGATGTTGCTTGAAACGCGATGGAATAAATAACCGTGTCGTCTTCAGCATCAAATCCGTCACACAGGTCTTTCGCCCGATTGGAAGAGCTTGGGCTGTTGTTGACAGTCGCAAAGCCCGCACCGGTGACCGTGTCACCTGTCGCAGTCGGATTCGGGTTGATGCCGTAGGCTCTGTTGAACGTCCCGTCAGTCATATAAAGAATGAACTTCAGGGTATCGTCATCGCCATAGTCGACGGGCCTGCTGTCGCCGGGCCAGACGGACGACCAGTGGGGCGACAAAGTATACCAGCCCCAGACGAAACCGATATGTCCGGATGTCATGCCTCCGGTCCGCAAATCATCGATCGCATCTTTAATTCGGTCGGCATCGTCATTGAGAGGCAGAATTTCCGCATCGGCACAAGACTGATTCCATCCCATCGGTGCAGCACCCGGCCCGGCATCCGTATAGGCGTCCGGCCCCGTTCTTTCCTTCAGGCACTGATAGAATGTTTTGTCGCCGCTTGCATTTTGAATGAAGTTGTTGCCCTCTGCGGCCAGCTTTGCCTGCTCGGCATTCAATTTGACCGAGTAGCTGTAAGGAACAACCGAGATCTTCACGCGCCCTTTGTCTTCGTCATAGTCGGGCGGCAGCAGAATATCGACCAGCGTCTTCGCGGCATCCTTCAGATCAACAATCTTCTGGCCGTCCATTGAACCGGTAATGTCCAGGACAAGGGCCAGTTCCACATTGTAGCGGCTGTACTTGGCCTGGGAGATATTGGAAACGTCCAACTTATTGATATTTGCAAGTTTGACGAAGAAAGTCGGAACCTCAGCGGAGGCATCAACCGTAATCAGGCCCTGGACCTCATTCACATCGACAGTGTCAATCTTAAAGTCGATGTCCCGGTAGAAATCCCCCGCGTTGGCCGCAAACTGCTCCTCAACGATGCGTGTCACCTCGCCATCGCTGAGAGGCTGCGCCGACAATGCCTTTGCGGCGGCCAGGGTTGCGGAGTCGATGGCGTTGGCCAAAGTGGTTCGGGTCGATACTGCGCGGGCATAGTCAACCGCAGCACCGCCGATCACGATCAGGATGACAATCATGAAGCCGGTCATGATCATAACGGAGCCCGATCGCTCCTCCCGGAGGCGTCTGAGTTGAGCAAGCAGTTTATGATATCCAGGCATAGGTTACCCCGTTAACAGCGAATGAGTTGCCGCCAGATTTGCAATTTCATTGCCACAATGCAGAGGCATGGTGTTCAATTCTGATTTTCACCGCTAATTTCGAGGTATATTATATAATTTACTACTAATTTGGCAGATTCGAAGAGTTTTAAGGTCGTCAATCAAGTTTTCTTGTGAATTTTTACTTAATATTATATAATAAAATAAGTATAATGAAATGATAACTGGTAAATGAATTATTGACGCCGGTGACCGAAAACAGACAGGGAATCGGGATGCGTCCCTGATTGAAACGCGTGCCCGAACGATCCGGACGCAAAAAGCCGAGTTCCGGGGACAGGAATTCAGTTGTTCTGATAAAGGCAGGTCAGGGACGTTGGACCATCCTTGCAAACGGGTACCTGCGCGTTCATTTCCGGCGGTGCGCTCTTTGTCGTGGCTGCGGACAAAACGCACCGTATCTGGCGGGAGGAGGAATTGTGGCCTCGCAGGCGCCCGCTCATGAGGCTGTTCATCTATTTTGACAGATATATATCCTGGATATCCTTGGCTATTCTGCCAAATTCCGCTTTCAGCTGAGCGTCGTCTTGAGCGACAAAGTATGATTTGGCATCTGTCGCACAATACCGCATCAGCTTCATGCTGTCATCAGCGCCGGATCCGCCGGTATTAAAATAGACCGTGTAAATATGGATATGCTTTGCCTTGATTTTGTTGCAAAGAGCCCTGGCGCGAATTGAAGGCTCGTCACTATACCCGGCGTACTTCTCAAATGTTCGCTTCCACTTGCCGCCGACGACGTAACATGCCCAGGGGCTGCATTCGGTTTTAGTCTTGTAATCATACCATGTGTTGAACGCACCATCCGTCATAATCAGCATGACTTTTTTCACGTCGTCGTTCGTATAAGGCTCCGGTTGGCTGTCGCCGGGCCACAAGGCGGACCATGTCGGAGAGATCGTATACCAGCCCCATGCTATACCGACCTGCCCTGCGGTCGTCGAAGCCGCCTCTAGCGAGCTGATACGGCTTGTAAGGGTATCCCGATTATCGGTCAGAGGCAGCAGTTGCGAAGAAGAACAGGTGCTCGTGCCTCCTCCAAAATATTCCCAAGGCTGCATGTTTGACGAGTGCTTATACCACGCATCCGTGGATTTTTCGGACCCTCCCCGCTCTGTCACACATTTGTTTGAAGCCGAGCCGTTTGAGACACGTGCCGCATACCGGCCGGCATTAACGCCCGTACTGTATGGAACAATCGACATTTTTACCTTCGAATTTCCGGGTGTCACATACGATGGAAGAAGTATGTCGACAGCACGCTGTGTCGCTTCCCGCAACGCCTGCATATCGTCTTCCATCGACTCGGTAACATCGACAACGATCGCCAGTTCAACATCAAAGCGGCTGTAGGTCACCTGCGAAACATTCGAAACATTCAGATTATTGATACCGGCGAGCTTCACGAAAAACGTGGGCACATCTGCAGACGCATCCACAGTAACCGTTCCTTGCGCGGGTACAACAGTGACACTGTCCACCCGGTAGCTGACATCCTGGTACTTATCGCCAATATTTGCGGCAACAACATCCTCGACAACTTTTTTGACGGCAGCATCTGTCATGTCCATTAAAGACAACTGTTTGGCCGCCGCCAGAGCCGCAGAGTCGATCGCATTTGCCAGTGTCGTGCGGGTCGATACGGCGCGGGCGTAATCAACCGCGGCGCCGCCCATGACGATCAGTAAGAGAAACGTAAAACCTGCCGTAATCATAATGGAGCCCGACTGCTCCCGCCGCAGTCGTCTCGACAGCTCAAGCAATTTCCGGTTTCCAAGCATGCATTACCCCGTTTGGCAGCGAGCAAAATGGCGTCAAAGTGCAAAATCATCGCCATATCGAAGAGATACGGCGATCAGATCTGGTCTTGGCGCTGTATACATGGGAAAGTTTTAAGAAATACATTAACATCTATTAGTTGTAAATAATATACGCCCTTGAACCGGCGGAAGCAGGCCGTTTTTGCCAGAAAAAAAATTTGAGTGAGTCGCGGCAGCGCGCTGGCCGGAGCAAACAGCCCCAATCCTGCCGTCTCGGCCACGGGGTGCATTACACATGAGGATTTTGTATCACAGCCAGAGCGGCGTGATTACGGCTCCAGCTCGGTATCCCAGTACAGAAAGTCGAGCCAGCTGTCATGCAGGTAGTTCGGCGGGAACATCCGCCCGTTATTGTGCAGATCGTAAACGGTCGGCCTGAATGGCATCTGCGTCGGACGCATATCCATTTCCTGCCAGGACTTGTTGGCTTTCTTCAGATTACAGGGGGAACAGGCGGCAACAACGTTTTCCCAGGTTGTCTGGCCACCTTTTGAACGGGGAACGAGATGATCGAAAGTGAGATCTTCGCGGCTGCCGCAATACTGGCAAATAAATCGATCTCGAAGAAAAACGTTAAAACGGGTAAATGCGGGATTTCTGGAAGGCTTAATGTAGGTTTTCAAGGACACGACGCTGGGTATTCGAAACTCCATATTCGGACTTCGAACCGTAGCGTCATACTCTGAAACGATGTTCACGCGATCCAGGAACACCGCCTTGACCGCGTCCTGCCAGGCCCACAAAGACAAGGGATAATAGCTCAGTGGCCTGTAGTCCGCATTCAGTACAAGCGCCGGATGCGTGCCGGTCGAAACGGCAACAGTCAAACCTAGCTCCTTATGACCCGCCTAAGACCTGTTCAATAGACCGTTCACGATACAGGGTCGCGTCGGAAGAAAAGATCCAAGGTTTCCGAAACCAACTGTCGCCGCATAGTGTAGAGCTTCGGTGACAGTCTTGTGAAGATCCTTTTGCTGTTTTTTGATTTTGTGTCGCCAACTTCCAACATTCAACGATAGGTCATGCATCCTCTTGACTAAAAAGAGCTATTGCCGGCAACAACCGGTGTTCTACGGGCCAAAACCAAAAAGAGCGCGGAAAGACCGCACCCTTTTCAAACCGACAGTCCGGTAAAATCGAATCAGTCCGACGGCCACTGTCGAATATCGACAAAATGACCTGCGATGGCCGCCGCCGCCGCCATTGCCGGAGAGACAAGGTGGGTTCGCCCCTTGAAACCCTGCCGTCCCTCAAAATTCCTGTTCGATGTCGATGCGCAGCGCTCCCCCGGTTTCAGTTTGTCGGCATTCATGGCCAGACACATCGAGCATCCCGGTTCACGCCAATCGAAACCCGCATCCTTAAAGATAACGTCAAGGCCTTCCTGCTCAGCCTGTTCCTTGACCAGGCCTGAGCCCGGAACGATCATGGCATCCACACTATTGGCGACTTTCCGGCCCCTGGCCGCCTTCGCGGCCGCCCTGAGATCCTCAATCCGACCGTTCGTGCAGGAACCGATGAAAACGCGGTCGACGGGGATATCCGTCATCTTCGTTCCCGGCTTCAGGCCCATATAATCAAGGGCACGCCACTTGGACGCCCGTCGGTTTTCATCATCAATGTCGTCCGGGTTGGGAACCGAGCCTTCGATGGAGACAACATCTTCCGGAGAGGAGCCCCAACTGACAATGGGGGGCAGGTTTGCCGCATCCAGCCGCACAACCTTGTCAAAATGTGCACCCTCATCGGTAAAGAGCGTTTCCCAATAGGCTTTCGCCTGCCCGAATGCCGCGCCCTTCGGCGTTCTCGGCCGGCCGGCAACATAATCGAACGTGAGGTCGTCAGGCGCAATCAGTCCGGCCCGTGCTCCGCCTTCAATGGACATGTTGCATACCGTCATCCGGCCTTCCATCGACAGGGAACGGATCGCTTCACCGGCATATTCCATGACATGCCCGGTTCCGCCGGCAGTTCCGATTTCCCCGATAATTGCCAGAATAATGTCCTTTGCCGTTATGCCCGCAGGAGGCAGTCCATCCACCTGTATCAGCATGTTCCTGGCTTTTTTCTGAATCAGCGTCTGAGTGGCCAGAACATGTTCCACTTCCGACGTTCCGATACCGTGCGCCAGTGCACCGAATGCGCCGTGGGTTGATGTGTGGCTGTCACCGCAGACAATCGTCATGCCGGGAAGCGTGAAGCCTTGCTCGGGGCCGACAATATGCACAATACCCTGGCGCAGATCGCGCTCGGAGTAATATTCGACACCAAATTCGGCAGCATTCTGAGCCAGTGTCTCAACCTGCAGCGCGGACTCCGGATCATCGATGCCCTGACTGCGGTCGGTTGTCGGCACATTGTGATCGACGACTGCCAGCGTACGCTCCGGCGCCCGTACTTTCCGGTTGGTCATCCGCAATCCTTCAAAGGCCTGCGGACTGGTGACTTCGTGAACAAGGTGCCGGTCAATATAAAGCAGGGCGGTCCCGTCTTCCTGCATATCGACGACGTGATCATTCCATATTTTGTCATAGAGTGTTTTGGGTTCGGACATTTCCAGCCTCGAAAATTTACGTGACTACTGGCGTCGACAAGACCCGACGGTTCGGGCGCGACGGCGGATGCGCAGCTGAGCTAGGCTCAGGACCTATTAATTTCATCCATTCTGCGAGAGCAGATTTTGTTTTTGACAAGGCGGAAAGGCGCAGGAAACCGTCCGGTTTTCAAGTCTTTCCAACGCAGTCAGGAACAAAATCTGCCTCGCCCTTCGGGTTTTGAAAGAAGTGTCCGCCTGGAGAAAACCAGAGCTCGCAAAGGTATCCACCTTCGCTTCTCCCTGGTTCTCTCCATTCGAATACTTCTTTCAAAACAGAATTGCATGAAATTAATAGGTCCTGAGCCTAGTCTGGTAGATTACCGGATGCCTTGAGCATCGGATAAAATCGGGACGGCAGACGCACATGATCGTGCAGGCAAACGCGGCGCGGCACTGTCAACGGCGGCAAACGCTCCGGAAACCGGGCGGATTTTATCGTTCTGCTACTCATATCCGATACATATGTCGGCCTGGACGTCGATTTAAGATCTCACAAGCCTGCAAATCCTGACCATCAATGGACCAACATTGGCCGGATCGTCAAGAACGCGGAGTTTTCCCGGTTGGTCGCGACAGAGAAGAACCGCAGGTGAAACGAAAAAAGGTCCGCCTTGATCAGGAGGACCTTCAATCGTCAAACCGATGAAGCGATTACTCTGCCGCGTCTTGCTGCGCTTCACTTTTGGCGGCAGCTTTGGCCTTTGCGGCCACATCACGCTGCTCGTCGTTGAGCCGCTTTGCGCGGACATTGGTCGCTTCGGTGATGCGGGCTGATTTTCCGCGGCGATCGCGCAGATAATAGAGCTTGGCACGGCGTACCTTACCGCGACGGACAACATCGACACTTTCAATCATCGGTGAATAGATCGGGAATGTCCGTTCAACGCCTTCGCCATAGGAAATTTTGCGAACCGTGAAATTTTCGTTCAAACCACCGCCGGAGCGGGAAATGCAGACGCCTTCATAGGCCTGCACGCGGGTCCGGGTGCCTTCCGTCACGCGCACGTTGACGCGAATGGTGTCGCCGGGAGAAAACTGAGGAAGTTTTCGCTTTTCCTCGATTGCCGCCATTTGCTCGGCGTCAAGCTGTTGAATGATATCCATGAATATTGTCCTTGTAAGTTAAAGGCGCCCGGACGATCGACAATAAAAATGAGACCGGTCAAGCAACCCTGCATGGATGACGTGAGAATTCAGAAGGTCTCATACTGCAAAAGAGAGCTTTTGTCATGCCCTTTTGCGACACCTTTATGAGTCCAAACCCTAGATTTTCTTTTGAGCAGCATCCTGGAAGACCTTCCAGAGATCCGGCCGCCGGGTTCTGGTCAATTCAGCTGCCTGCTCATGCTGCCATTCGGCAATCTTCGCATGGTTTCCGGATGTCAGAACAGGAGGTATTTCAACACCTTCCCAAACCTTGGGCCGCGTGTAATGCGGATGTTCGAGCAGACCGTTTTCAAAACTCTCGTTCGTGCCGGATGCCGCGTTGCCCATGACGCCGGGTATAAGCCGTATTGCGGCATCCAGAATAACCTGAGCCGCAACCTCCCCACCGGAGAGCACATAATCGCCGATCGATACTTCCTGAAGGCCGCGCCTGTCGATCACCCGTTGATCGACCCCTTCAAAACGACCGCAAATCAGAACCGCACCCGGACCGTGTGCCATTTCATGGGCATCGTCCTGTGTGAACCGACGGCCTCTCGGGCTCATCAACAGACGCGGACGTCTGTCTTCAGCCGGTAAAGACGAATCGATCGCATCCGCCAGAACATCCGGACGGATAACCATTCCCGGCCCGCCTCCGGCCGGCGTGTCATCCGCCGCCTTGTGGCGTCCCCGGCCATGATTGCGAATATCGCAGATCTCCAATTCCCAGAGCCGCTTCTCAAGGCCCCGACCCGCCAGGCTCTCCCCAAGCAGACCGGGAAACATACCCGGATAGAGCGTCAAGACTGTCGCCCTGAAGGTCATCGCGCCTGATCCTGATCTTCATCGTCAGGCGTCTTTTGGTGGCTCAGCAAACCATCGGGCGGATCGATAACAATTCTGCCGGCTTTGAGATCGACACGCGGCACGATGTCTTTGGTAAAAGGAACGAGAAACGAGGGGCCTTTTTCCGACTTGACCTCCAACAGATCGCCTGCGCCGAAGTCAGGCACGGCAATCACGTTTCCGACGCGTTCATCATCGATTGTGAACACCGTCAGACCAATCAGATCAACGTGATAGAACTCGTCCTCATCCTCTGCGGGAGGCAGCGCATCCCGCATCAGATAAAGTCTGGTTCCGTTCAGCGTTTCCGCTTCGGTCCGTCCGGTAACATTTTCAAAACGAACAATCAGAACCGATTTCTGCGGCCGGAGAGATCGGATGACGAACCGACGTGCGCCGGTCTCATCGAAGAGCGGTCCGTAATCGGCAAGGGCCATGGGATCAGCGCCGAAGGACTTTACCCTTACGTCACCGCGAACGCCGTGTGCCGCCCCAATCTGCGCCATCAGCACCAGATCTGTTTCCTTGCCTGCCATAACAGAGGCCTTTTACGAAACCGCCCCGAACCCGCCTGGTGTCTTCAGGACACATCATTTCCCGGACCCGGGGCGTATCCGATTATTCGGCGGCAGCTTCTGCGGCTTCGGGTTCTTCGGCAGCGGGCTCCGCTGCAGCGGCTGCAGCCTCTTCCTCAGCCTGCTTTTTGGCATCCAGCTTTTCCTGGGCCTTCTTGCCGGGCAGTGCTTTTTTCGGATTGTTGCGCGGCTCCCGCTTCAGAATATCGGCGGCATCGAGAAACCGGTTTACCCGATCCGTCGGCTTTGCGCCATGGCTCAGCCAGTGTTTGATACGCTCTTCGTTCAGCGTTACGCGCTGCTCGGAATCTTTCGGCAAAAGCGGATTGTAGGTGCCCAGCTTTTCAATGAAACGGCCATCACGCGGTGCACGAATATCGGCAACGACGATGCGGTAAAACGGTCGTTTCTTTGACCCGCCGCGGGCCAGACGAATTTTCAGAGCCATGTTCTTTTCTCCTGTCTGATATCTTTGGTCGCTTTCCTTCGGGCTAGCGACGAATGGCTTCATGATGTCTGATGACTTCCTTGACGATGAAGTTCAGAAACTTCTCGGCAAAATCGGGATCCAGATCCGCATCGGCCGCAAGTTTTCGCAAACGGGCGATCTGAATTTTTTCGCGCGCCGGATCGGCCGGCGGTAAATCGTGTTTGGCTTTGAGCTCGCCGACCGCTTTGGTGCAGCGAAACCGTTCGGCCAGCATATGGATCAGCGCGGCATCGATATTGTCGATGCTGCCGCGCAAGCCCCCCAGAATTTCCTGGGCGTCTTTTGATCGGTCGAGATCGTCCAAGCTCATTTCTTTTTGCCTTTGCCGCCAAGCCCGGGAAGTCCCCCAAGACCGGGCAGGTTCCCGCCGCCCAATCCGGGCAACCCGCCCGGAAGATTGCCCGGCAATCCTCCCGGCATCGGCGGCAGACCACCACTCTTGGCCATTTTTTCAAGTTCCGCCGGATCGACTTGCGGCATGCCGCCGCCCATCAGTCCGCCGAGGCCGCCCAACAGGCCGCCCTTTTTCTTGCCCATCATCTTCATGACGTCCGCCATCTGCCGGTGCATTTTCAGGAGTTTATTGACATCCTGAACCTGCGTGCCGGAGCCGGCGGCAATCCGTTTCTTGCGGCTGGCGTTCAGGAGCTTGGGGTTTCTTTTTTCCTTCATTGTCATCGACGAGATAATCGCACGCTGACGCCGGAACATGCTTTCGTCCAGATTGGCCGCCTGCATCTGCTTTTTCATCTTGCCGACACCGGGCATCATCGACATCATGCCCGACATCCCGCCCAGTTTCTCCATCTGACCGAGCTGCTCGGACAAATCCTCAAGGTCAAAGGCGCCTTTCTGCATTTTCTTGGCCATCTTCGCGGCTTTTTCCGCATCGATGGTTTCAGCGGCCTTTTCAACCAGCGAGACAATGTCACCCATTCCGAGGATGCGGTCGGCAATCCTGCGCGGATGAAAGTCCTCAAGCGCATCGGCTTTTTCACCGGTGCCGAGCAGTTTCACCGGTTTGCCGGTCACGGCACGCATCGACAACGCGGCACCACCCCGGCCGTCACCGTCCATACGGGTCAGCACAATGCCGGTTATGCCGACACGCTCATCAAAACTCTGGGCAAGATTCACCGCGTCCTGACCTGTCAGGGAATCCGCCACCAGCAAGATCTCATGCGGATTGGCAATAGACTTGATGTCCGCCATTTCCAGCATCAGCGGTTCGTCGATATGGGTGCGCCCGGCCGTATCAAGGATCACCACATCATAGCCGCCAAGCCGCGCTGCGTTCATGGCCCTGTCAGCAATTTGCGTCGGCGTCTGTCCTGCGACGATCGGCAAAGTCTGAATGCCGTTCTGCTCCCCCAGAACCTTCAACTGTTCCTGAGCGGCCGGACGTCTGGTGTCCAGAGACGCCATCAGCACCTTCCGGTTGTCACGCTGTGAAAGCCGCCGGGCGATTTTGGCGGTGGTGGTCGTCTTACCGGACCCCTGCAGTCCAACCATCATGACCGGCACGGGCGCCGCCGCCTGAAGATTGATCGGATCCGCTTCTTCACCCAACATCTCGACGAGCTGGTCATGCACAATCTTGACGACCATCTGACCGGGGGTGACGGATTTGACGACCTCGGCCCCCACAGCACGTGAGCGGACCTTGTCGGTGAAAGAACGCACCACGTTCAAAGCCACGTCGGCCTCAATCAGCGCGCGTCTGACTTCGCGCAACGCCGCATTGACGTCGGCCTCACTCAGAGATCCGCGTTTCGTCAGCTTATCCAGTATGCCGCCAAGACGGTCTGAAAGGCTTTCAAACATGAGCCGCTCTTCTTTCGTTTTCGGTTCCAGGCAGGTGTGCGTCCCTTTGAACGGCGTTCTTTCAAAGGGGTGACAATCGCAAAAGTCATCCACCTTATTCTGCAAAGAAATTCAGGCACAAGATCCGAAAAACGATCGGGAGACCCAATTTCGCAAGCAAAAAAGCACCCGAGGGCGCATCGCGCTGTCGGATGGTTTCCTCCGGGCTCTTTTTACACCGCCTGGGGCCCGGTCGGATGGTGACTGACGTCGTCCTGTCCAGAGTGAGCGCGGTATACGGTCATTGTCCGATCAAGTCAAGGAATACGCGGTCCGAAGATAGCGGATCCGACCCGAACGCAGGTCGCGCCCGCCTCAATTGCACGCTCGAAGTCCGCAGACATACCCATGGACAGGCCCGCAAGCCCGTTGCGCCTCGCAATATCGGCGAGCCGATTGAAATGAGGCACAGGGTCTTCACCGGCCGGCGGGATGCACATCAGCCCGCTGATATCCAGCTGCAGATCGTCCCGGCAAAAGGCGATGAAGCGGTCGGCTTCGGCCGGTTCCACACCGGCTTTTTGCGGTTCGCTGCCGCTATTGACCTGGATGAACAGGCGAACATCGCGGCCCTGCCGAACCATCTCCTTTTTAATCGTGCGTGCAATTTTTTGCCGATCAACCGTATGGATGACATCGAACAATGCGACTGCATCGGCTACCTTGTTGGACTGCAGCAGTCCGATCAGGTGCAGCTCAATGTCCGGATAGTCTGCTTTGATATCCGGCCACTTTTTTTGGCTTTCCTGGACCCGGTTTTCACCGAATATCCGCTGACCGGCCAGGATAACCGGTTCAATCATGTCCCGATCATAGGTTTTGGAAACCGCAATGAGTGTGGGCGGATCATCGGCCAGACCTGCCGGCTCGGCCGCTTCAACCAGCTGTTTCTTCACTCTGTTGAGTCGTTCCGCAGGGGTCATGCCTGTTCCCAAAAAGCCGGTTTAAGGTCCAATTGCCGTGTGGCTCCTGCCACATGCACAAAAACAATTGAATATTCAAGCCTGTCACTCCGATTTCATTCCGGGCGCGGGCAATCTTGCGGTTGACCGCGGCACCAAATTCTGATGACAGTCGCTCAAACACTGACAACGAAAAAGACAAGACAGACGGCAGATATTATGGCAAGCGAGCGCTACAACGCACGCGAGGCGGAAGCCCGGTGGCAAAAGACATGGGAAGAGGCCGAGGTTTTCAAAGCCTCCAATGACGATCAGCGGCCGAAATACTATGTCCTTGAAATGTTCCCCTATCCGTCCGGGCGCATTCACATAGGCCATGTGCGCAACTATGCAATGGGCGATGTTGTCGCCCGCTATCGCCGCGCGCGGGGCTATAATGTTCTGCACCCGATGGGCTGGGACGCCTTCGGCATGCCGGCGGAAAACGCCGCAATGCAGAACAACGTTCATCCCAGCGACTGGACCTATCAGAATATTGCCGTCATGCGCGATCAGCTCAAGATCATGGGGCTGTCGCTGGATTGGTCGCGCGAGTTTGCGACATGCGACGTCGCTTATTACAAGCAGCAGCAGAAGCTGTTTGTCGATTTTCTGGAAGCCGGGCTCGTTTACAGAAAAAAATCGAAAGTAAACTGGGATCCGGTCGACATGACCGTCCTGGCAAACGAACAGGTCATCGACGGCTGCGGATGGCGGTCCGGTGCGCCGGTTGAGCAGCGGGAGCTGACCCAGTGGTTCTTCAACATATCCGAGCACGCACCGGACCTGCTTGAGGCTCTGGACACACTGGACCGCTGGCCGGAAAAGGTGCGTCTGATGCAGAAAAACTGGATCGGGCGTTCAGAAGGCCTGAAGGTGCGGTTTGCCTTTCAAACGCCCGCTCCGGACGGTTCGGAGACGCTTGAGATTTTCACGACGCGCCCCGATACGCTGTTCGGTGCCAGCTTTATGGCACTGTCCCCCGATCATCCTTTGTCCGCCGCCATTGCGGAAAAGAATTCCGACCTGAGTGCTTTCATTGAAGAATGCAGGCGAATGGGCACGTCTGTGGCAGCAATCGAAACCGCTGAGAAAAAAGGTTTCGATACCGGCCTGCGGGTCCGTCACCCGGTGAAGGAAGGGGAGACCCTGCCGGTCTATGTCGCGAATTTCATTCTGATGGATTACGGCACCGGCGCTATTTTCGGCTGCCCGGGCCACGATCAGCGCGACCTGGATTTTGCCAATAAATACGGCCTCGCGGTTACGCCTGTGGTCCTGCCGGACGGCGTTGATGCGGCAGGCTTCGCAATTGAACAGGAGGCCTATACGGGTGAGGGCCTTATGATCAATTCGGATTTTCTGAACGGCCTGAGCATCCCGGACGCCAAGGAAGCCATCGCGGTACGTCTGGAGGGGCAGCAGATCGGCGGACGCCCTCAGGCTGAACGCCAGGTCAATTACAAACTGCGCGACTGGGGTATTTCCCGGCAGCGTTACTGGGGCTGCCCGATCCCGGTCATCCACTGTGACACCTGCGGCACGGTTCCCGTCCCCAAGCAGGATCTGCCGGTGGAACTGCCTAAAGATATCAATTTCGACAAGCCCGGCAATCCGCTGGACCGCCATCCGACCTGGAAACATTGCATCTGTCCCCAGTGCGGTGCGGAGGCGACCAGGGAAACGGACACGATGGACACGTTTGTCGACTCCTCGTGGTACTACACGCGTTTCACATCACCGGACCTGGAAGAACCGGCTGACAAGGCAACAGCTGACAGCTGGTTGCCCGTCGATCAGTATATCGGCGGCATCGAGCACGCGATTCTGCATCTGCTCTATTCACGCTTCTTCACAAGAGCCATGCAGATCACCGGTTATGTCGGCCTGAAGGAACCTTTCAAAGGGCTGTTTACGCAAGGCATGGTCACCCACGAGACATATCAGGATGCCGACGGTCAGTGGGTCTTGCCTGCCGATCTCCGTATCGAAGAAACCGACGGAAAACGGCGTGCATTCCGGCTCGACACCGGTGCTGAAGTCAGGATCGGTTCGATTGAAAAAATGTCGAAATCGAAAAAGAACACCGTTGATCCGACCGACATTATCGACACATACGGAGCGGATACAGCCCGCTTTTTCATGCTGTCCGATTCGCCGCCGGAACGCGATGTGATCTGGACCGAGGAAGGCGTTCAGGGTGCTTACCGGTTCGTTCAACGGGTATGGCGCCTGGTTGACGAGGCCGCAAACATAGTCCCTCCGGCTGATACACCGAAACCCGATGCATTTGGCGATGCGGCGATGATGTTGCGCCGGACAACGCACAAAACGCTTGATGCAGTGTCCAAAGACATTGAAAAACTGGCATTCAACCGTGCGGTGGCCCGCATGTACGAACTGGTCAACAGCATAAGCAAAGTCGGCAAGCCGAACTCTGACGATGCTTCCTGGGCACTGCGCGAGGCAGTTGAAACCCTGGTTCAAATTATGGCCCCGATGATGCCGCATCTTGCCGAGGAGTGCTGGCAAAAGCTGGGGCAAACCGCAATTCTTGCGACTTCCGGCTGGCCGCGGTCGGAAAAAGATCTTTTAATTGAAAATACTGTTGTCCTGCCGGTTCAGGTCAACGGCAAGAAACGCGCGGAGCTGTCAATTGCCCGGGATGCCTCCAACGAAGATGTTGAAGCAGCCGTCCTGCAACTGGAAGCCGTCGCCCGGATACTGGACGGCAAGGCCCCGCGCAAGGTCATTGTCGTGCCGCAGAGGATTGTGAATGTCGTTGCCTGATCGGAAGTCGAAACCATCCGTTTTATGTGCCGGTGTTGTCGCCATGGCGGGCCTGCTTTTGCTGGGCGGCTGCAACATCCGGCCGCTTTACGGTTCGCTTCCCGGCCAGGAACCGATCCAGGACGAATTGGCAGCAATTGAGGTGGATGCCGATCAGGAACTGCGTAATGAGCTGATTTTCCTGCTCAAACGCGGCGGTGAGGGCCTTCCGGATCAATATCGGCTGCGGGTTACGCTTACGGAATCGTCATCTGCGGTATCCATCGAACAACTGGAAGACGTACCGGCTTCTTATCTCGTTACAATCACGGCGAATTTTGCGCTGTCGGAAATCGAAACCGGTCGAACCGTGCTTACGGGAACATCATTTTCAAGTGCGTCTTACGACTTTTCTTCTCAACGTTTTGCAAACCTGAGAGCAAGAAGAGACGCTGTCACACGCGCCAAAAAGTCCGTAGCCCGGGACCTCCAACTCCGGCTTGGAGCCTTTTTTGCCGGTCGCGAAAAAATCAGCTCCGGCTAAACAGTGCGATGGTTGCTCTTAAACCAGCTGAAATTGATCGCTTCTTGACGCGACCGGATTTGAGTGCCCCGTTGGTGTTGATTTACGGACCGGATGGCGGCCTCGTCTCCGAACGCGCCCGTGCGCTGGACGACCGGACTTCTGCTGAAAATGACGATCCGTTCTCTCAGGTTAAGCTGAGCGCCGGGGATCTTGCAGGGGATGCAGACCGGCTGATCGACGAAGTCCTGACAATTCCATTGTTTGGCGGCCGAAGAACGATTTGGGTCAAGGAGGGCACCAATGCCATTGCTGCTGCGGTCAAATCCGTGCTTGATGTCACGGATGGTAGCGCGTTGGTCGTCATTGAGGCGGGTGACCTGAAGAAAGGAAGCGCGCTTCGCAAGCTGGTCGAAAGCCATCCCACTGCCGTGGCGATACCGTGTTATGCGGACGCTGACAGAGATATCGATCGACTGATCGATGAGGAGGTCCGTGCTTCAAATCTGTCGATTTCCAAAGAAGCAAGAACAGCATTGCACAGCCTGCTTGGAGCGGACCGTATGGCCTCTCGCGGCGAACTCAAAAAACTCTGTCTTTATGCACAGGGACAGGAGCGTATCGAAAGCGACGATGTTGAAAAAATCGTTGGCGATGCGTCAGCCCTCGCATTTGATGCATTAATTGATGCGTCGGCACTCGGCGATCTTGCAAAACTTGATCACGCCATCGACCGGTTTCATGCATCGGGCATGAACAGTGCCGTGTTGGCCGGAATGATCCTGAGACATTTTCAGTGGCTCGAACGGGCCCGCGCTGATCATGATGCGGGCAAGAAAGCCGATCAGATCGTCGCCGGCGCGGTCCCGCCGATTTATTTCAAACGACGACCCGCGGTCAGCCGGCAGATCGCGCTTTGGTCCTCAGCGCAGTTGGCCAAGGCGACATCTTTATTAAGCAATTGCATCTTGAAGACCCGTCTGATGCCGGATCACATCGCACATGCACTTGTGTCCGATACATTGCTGACACTGGCGCGGGTGGCCGCGCAAAACAATAAGCGCCTTCGCCGGTAACTCCCGCGAACCGTTCCGAACCTAGTTCGGATAACCGAGAATCTTGCAGATATTATCGAGCTGTTCGAGCGATGCGTATCTGATCCGCATTTCGCCCTTGCCGTCATTTTTATGCTGGATAGCAATTTTCAGGCCCAGACCATCGGTCAGCCGCTTTTCGAGTGCCCTCGTATCAGCGTCTTTTTCCGGTCTGCCCGAAACGATTTCACCAGGTTTCTTCACCGCATCGGGATTCTGCGCAAGCTTTTCAGCGTCCCGTACGGTCAGCCCTTTTTCAACGATGATCTCGGCCAGCGCCGCCGGATCATCCACTGTAATCAGTGCCCGGGCATGACCGGCTGTCAGCAGGCCTTCCGCCAGATAGTCTTTGACAGAATTCGGAAGTTTCAGAAGCCGCAGTGTGTTTGCGACATGGCTTCTGCTTTTGCCGATAATCCTTGCTAGTTCATTCTGCGAATAGGAAAACTCGGAGATCAGCTGATCGTACCCCATCGCCTCTTCAATGGCGTTGAGATCGGCGCGCTGAACATTTTCAATAATGGCGAGCTCAAGCGCTTCCTGATCCGTCACGTCCCTGACGACCGCCGGCACATCGTGCAGCCCCGCACGTTGCGCCGCCCGCCACCGGCGTTCCCCGGCGATAATCTCGAATTTTTCGGTCGAGCCACGCACGGGTCGTACGAGGATCGGCTGAACGATACCCTTTTCCCGGACCGATGACGCCAAGTCGGCCAGTTCGTCCTCGGAAAACGTTTTGCGGGGATTGCGGGGGTTTGCCGAAACAAATTCTATAGGGACAGACCTGACGCTGTCACCGGCGGCAGCTTTCGCCTCATCCTCACCTGACGTTTGCGGCTGAGGCTGAGGCTGAGAGGATCTTGCACCAAGCGATTCGGCGACAGAAACGTCTCCAATCAACGCGGCCAGGCCCCGTCCTAGACGTTTGTTCTTGGGACGCTCTTCAGCCTTCGACATTCACCAAATTCCTTTTGCGTACACCTTACGTTTCGCTTTCAAAACAAATTGCGGCGTCAGGCGGCTTCCATGCGCAAGTGCTTTTCCCGTTGAATGATCTCCGAGGCAAGGCGCAGATAGGCTTGGCTTCCGGAACATTTCAAATCATAAAGCAGCGCCGGTTTGCCATAGGACGGCGCTTCCGAGATGCGAACATTGCGCGGAATAATCGTTTCATACACGGCATCGCCCATGGTCTCTCTGACATCGGCGACGACCTGACCGGAAAGATTGTTGCGGCTGTCAAACATCGTCAGGACAATGCCGTGAATGGACAGATACGGATTGAGCGTATGTTTCACCTGATCGACGGTGCTCAGCAACTGACTTAACCCTTCAAGCGCAAAGAACTCACACTGAAGCGGGACAAGGATCGCGTGGCTCGCTGTCAGCGCGTTAATCGTCAACAGATTGAGCGACGGCGGGCAGTCAATGAGAATATAGGAAAACTCCGGTGCCTTGCCCTGCTCACTGTCCCGGACAAGATCCTCCAGCGCGTTTTTCAGGCGAAAGGCCCGATCCGGCGATTCCGCAATCTCAAGTTCAAGGCCGAGCAAGTCCAGGGTCGACGGCGAAACAGACAGTCGTGGAACAGAGGTTTCGACGATTGAATGCGCCATCGAGTCGTCGCCGTACAACACCTCGTATGTCGACACAGTTCGGTTTTGCTTTTCGATACCCAGGCCCGTGGACGCATTTCCCTGCGGATCGAGATCGACAACCAGAACTTTTTCGCCAATCGCCGCCAGCGCCGTACCCAGATTAATCGCCGTCGTCGTCTTACCCACACCGCCCTTCTGGTTTGCGAGCGCAAAAATACGTGGTGTATCAATAACTTGATTCATTATGCGGTACTCTCATCAAACGTTCGGGCAACGATACGGTTAATAATCAGTAAACAGCCTTCCGCGTCAACCTGACTGTCCTTTTTTATCAGATCCAATGTCCAATTGTGAGCGGCTTCTTCCAATTCACGGTGATAATCGCGGCCTTTGTGGAAAACAGCCTTGGCCCCCATCAGGACAAACTCGTGCGCGTGACCGCACAATACATCAAGAGATGCCAGGGCGCGAGCCGAAATGCCGTCAATCGGAGCGTGCCAGTTCGATGTCACATCTTCAATTCGACCGGGATGGACTTGTGCGGGAATGCCGGTTTCCCGAATGACGGTGCGCAAGAAAGCCGCCTTCCGTTGATTGCTCTCGATCAGATGGACAACGGACCCGGGCTGATCGGCGAGCAATATGGCTGTGACCAGGCCGGGAAATCCCGCACCGCTGCCAAAATCAATCCAGCGATGTGTATCGGGAAGAGCCAGATGAGTCTGAACACTGTCCGCCACATGCCGACGCCAAATAATGTCCAGAGTCGCCTGTGCTATGAGATTTTGAACGGGCTGCCAGCGGCGCAGAAGCCGAATATAGGTTTCGAACCGCTCGGCGGTTTCACGTGAAACATCTATGAGGCGTTTCACCTCATCAATGGAATCCATCGCCTGTTCCAAATCCGATCAGGCGACATCTTTCTTTCTGGACGCCAACTCGCTCTTTCGAATTTGCGCCAGTATCAGAGTCAGAGCCGCCGGTGTCATTCCATCGATCCGTGCAGCATGTGCCACGGAACGCGGACGATGCGTCTCGAGCTTCTGTCTGGCTTCATTCGAAAGTCCCGAGATTGTCGAGTAGTCCATCGTCTCCGGTATGATACGCGATTCGTCCCGCTTGAGGGCAGCAATATCGGATTCCTGCCGCTTGAGATAAACGGCATAGACGGCGTCCGTCTGCACCTGCTCAATATGGTCATCCGGTGCATCCCCGATTTCCGGAAAAATGTCCCTGACCCGATCAAATTTCATATCGGGATAGGACAGCAAATCGAAAGCGGTTCGGCGAACGCCGTCAAGATTGAGATGAAACCCCCGCTTTCGTGCCTCACTGGGGGTCACAGAGACGGATTTCAACCGATCACGCAGTGTATCGAGTGCCGCCTTTTTGCTGTTAAACACGGCTGCCCTCATGGAGCCCACACAGCCATGGGCGAGACCAAAAGGCGTGAGGCGCTGATCGGCATTGTCCGCTCTGAGAGAGAGCCGATATTCCGCCCGCGACGTAAACATACGATAAGGCTCGGACACGCCTCGGCTGGTCAAATCATCGACAAGAACGCCAATATAGCTTTCCGACCGGCTGAACAAAATCGGATCTTGTCCTCCGGCCAGGCGGGCGGCATTCAGTCCCGCGACCAGCCCTTGGGCTCCGGCTTCCTCATACCCTGTCGTCCCGTTTATCTGCCCGGCAAGAAACAAACCAACAATTTTCTTCGACTCCAGTGTCGGAGTCAGCTCCCGCGGATCAATGTGATCATATTCAATCGCATAGCCCACCTGCTTGATTTCAGCCCGCTCCAATCCGGGAATCGTCTTTAAAAAGGCGCGCTGCACGTCTTCCGGCAAAGAGGTTGAAATGCCGTTGGGATAGACCGTGTCGTCATCAAGACCTTCCGGCTCGAGGAAAATCTGATGGCCGTCCCGATCGCCAAAGCGCACAATCTTATCCTCTACGGACGGACAATATCTGGGACCCTGCCCTTTGATTTGGCCTGAATACATCGCCGACCGGGTGATGTTATCGCGAATAATCCGATGCGTTTCCCCGGTCGTCCGGGTGATATGGCAGGAGATCTGAGGCGTTGTTATCTCCGAATTGAGATAGGAAAACGGGATCGGCCTTTCATCCGCCAGCTGTTCGGAAAGGCGGCTCCACTCAATCGTTCGGCCGTTCAATCGGGCCGGTGTGCCGGTCTTCAGCCGACCCAAGGCAAAACCGAACCGCTCCAACGTAGAGGACAATCCCTCAGACGGCTTTTCTCCCATTCGTCCGGCCGGGATCTTCTTGTCGCCGATATGGATCAAACCGCGGAGAAAAGTCCCGGTTGTCAGGACGACGGCGCCGGCGGATATTGTTTGACCGTCCGCAGTGACAATGCCGGCGATGCGATTGGTGCGATCAAGAACCAGATCATGCGCTTCAGCCTCAACAAGTGTGAGGTTCGCATATCCGCTCAGTATCTCCTGCATCGTATGGCTATAGATCTTGCGATCGGCCTGTGCTCTGGGGCCGCGGACCGCCGGACCTTTCCTGCGGTTGAGCATCCGAAACTGAATGCCCGCTTCATCGGCCACCCGTCCCATCAAACCATCGAGTGCATCGATTTCACGAACAAGATGGCCTTTTCCAAGACCACCGATCGCGGGATTGCAAGACATAACGCCCAGATCCCGACGCGATCGTGTTACCAGCGCGGTCCGGGCGCCAAGGCGCGCGGACACCGCAGCCGCTTCGCAGCCGGCATGTCCGCCGCCGATTACAATCACATCGTAAGGTGTCGTCATAACAGTCTGTCTTTGGAAGTGCTCAATTCAGGCCGATGTCATATCTTATCCGCCAAACCGGGTCAAAGAGAACGTTGCTCCACTTGTCAAGGATGACGCTTGGAGGCCGGTCGAGCGACGGAAAGCTGCTGACAACGGGCCGAAGATATTGAGACGAGAAACTTCGTGCCTATATTGTTTCGGTACGGGATGCGAACAGGGAACGTGAAGTGTTTCACGTGAAACACCCGCTATTTTCCGACGCAGAATTCACTGAAAATAACATCCAGGAGATCCTCCACATCGACGCGTCCGGAGATCCTTCCGATCTCATCGCAAGCGAAACGAATTTCCTCGGCGCGAATTTCCAAAGGATGATTTTCGCCTTCCAGCGCCCGTCCCAGGGCGGCCGCCGCCCGCTCAAGCAGTTGCTTGTGTCGAGAGCGGCTGATCAAAGCACTTTCGGATCCCCGCCAATAATGTCGGCAAAAATCCGTTATGGCGGCAATCAGCTCATTGATCCCCGCCCCGGTCTTTGCCGATATGACCAAAGTCCTTTCACCGGCGGGATTGGCGGTGTCGGAGTCACTCGTCAAATCCGCTTTGTTGAACACCTTCCAGACCGGAGCGTCAAAGCCTGAAAAAACCTCCATCGGCTCTTCCGGCGTCCTAAGGTCAATCAATTCCAGAACCAGATCGGCCGTTACGGCCTGGTCCAGAGCCCGTCGGATACCTTCTCTTTCAACAAGTCCGGATGTTTCGCGAATGCCCGCCGTATCCAAAATCGTGACGGGAAAACCGGCCAGATCCATATCGACGCTTAAAACATCCCGTGTGGTTCCCGCCTCCTCCGTGACGATGGCCACGTCGCGTTGCGCCAGGCGATTCAGCAAAGATGACTTCCCCGCATTCGGCTTTCCGAGAATCACCACCCGGAGCCCGTCTTTCAGACGTTCACTGCGTGCTCCCAAGGATACCTGATCAACGAGCTCTCGGCGCACATCTTCAATGTCGGACCAGATGACGTCAGAAACCGATCCGGGAATATCCTCCTCATCGGCAAAATCGAACTCAGCCTCGATCATTGCCCGGCAACGAATAAGCTCACGCCGCCATTTCTCGCACCAGCCATAAAGGTCACCCGATACCTGTTTGATGGCCTGTTTTCGTTGAAATTCGGTATCGGCAGAAATCAGATCGGAAATACCTTCGACGGTCGACAAATCCATTTTGCCCGCGTCAAACGCGCGTCGTGTAAATTCTCCCGGTTCGGCCAGCCGCAGGCCGTCAAAATCCGAGAGCGTCTCAATGATGGCTTTTACAACGGCACGCCCGCCATGAAGATGCAGTTCGGCAACATCCTCTCCGGTGTAACTGGCAGGTGCAGCGAACCACAGAACCAGAGCCTCATCCAAAACATCCTGTGTTCCCGGATGCAGAATTCTGGTCAGAACCGGCTCTTTTCCCATTGGCGCTTTCGTACATATGGTGTCCAGGACCAGCCGCGTTCCTGGTCCGGATATTCGGACAACCGCAATACCGGCGGGCGGATTTCCGCTGGAAAGTGCAAAAATAGTATCGGTCATGGAGCCAGATTTTTAAGAACTACACGTGGGTCGATGGACTGTATGGTCTGTCATGTTTCACATGAAACACATTTCGGGCACAGCTTAGGTTGCGGTGACCATTTATCCTTTGTGCCGGTTTGTCCGGATTTGCCCAGGATCGGCCTGTTCGTCGTCGAATATGCCGGGCATGTCCTTCCTCCTCACAAACCGATCCTGGGCAAATCCGGACAAACCGGCACAAAGGATAAATGGTCACCGCAACCTAGGCCATCACGGCAAAAACAGCCACAACAATCGGAAAGTGAAAACATGGTTACGAAATGATAATTCCCGCTGAGGCTTCCCGGTCCCATTCCGGAACACCGGAAACAGACCTTATTAACCACAATTGCTCTTTGCTCCACATCGCCTAAAACAGAAACATCAGCCGAGAAAACCGCGAGCCAGCTATCCATGTCCGATCAGAATCTGCTTTTCAACGAAACCAGCCCCTATCTCCTTCAGCACAAGGACAATCCGGTAAACTGGCATCCGTGGAACAGCGCCGCTTTAAAAAGGGCACGGGAAGAGAATAAACCGATCCTGCTGTCAATCGGCTACGCGGCATGTCACTGGTGTCACGTGATGGCGCATGAGAGTTTCGAAGACGCCACTGTCGCCGCGGTCATGAATGATCTGTTTGTTTCAATCAAAGTCGACCGGGAAGAACGGCCGGATATCGATCATATCTATATGTCCGCACTCCATCATCTCGGCGAACAGGGTGGGTGGCCGCTGACCATGTTCCTCACGCCGGAGGGAAAGCCGTTCTGGGGCGGTACCTACTTTCCCAAAGAATCCAAATGGGGCCGGCCGGGCTTTGTCTCCGTCATGCAGGAGGTCGCCCGCCTCTTTCATGAGGAGCCGGACAAAATCAAACAGAACGAAAACATCCTGATGACGCGCCTGGCGATGCGCCCGGACAATGACATTTCGCTGACACCGGACTTGTTCGACAAAGCAGCCGAACGCCTGCTTTCACTGATGGATCCGGATCACGGCGGTACCCAAGGCGCACCGAAATTCCCACAGGCCCCGCTGCTCCATCTTCTTTTGCGTGCCGGTCATAAGGGAGAAAATCCGGCCTTTCACGAAGCCGTCCTGCTTACGCTTGAGAAGATCTGCCAGGGCGGCATTTACGATCATCTTGGCGGGGGTTTTGCCCGCTACTCAGTCGATCAGTTCTGGCTGGCACCGCATTTTGAAAAAATGCTCTACGACAATGCACAGCTTCTCGATCTGCTGCTTACGGCCCACAAGCTCACCGGCCAGGATCTGTTCAGACAGCGGATCGACGAGACCGTCACGTGGCTCCGGCGGGAAATGCTGACACAAGACGGCGCGTTTTCCGCAAGCCTGGATGCGGATACCGAGGGAGAAGAAGGCCGCTACTATGTATGGAGAGAAGCGGAACTGGATGAGATCCTCCCCTCGCACAGCCGCGACATTTTCAAGCAGCTCTACGATGTCAGCGACGAAGGCAACTGGGAAGGCAAAACGATCCTGAACAGGCTGAAATCCTCAGATCCCGAACATGACCGGCTTGCCGACACATTGGCGGATGAAAGAGAGATGCTGCTTTCTGTCCGCGAGCAGAGACCCAGACCGGCCGTAGATGACAAGATCCTTGCCGACTGGAACGGTCTTCTGATCGGATCCCTGGCAAAGATTTCCACTGCCGGCATTTCACGTGACACATCCCTTGAAATGGCAAAGACTGCTTTTCGTTTCATAAAAGACAAGATGCAAAAAAATGGTCTGTTCGGTCACTCCTGGCGAAAAGACACTTTGCTTTATCCCGGCCAGCTCAGCGATCAGGCGGCAATGATTCACGCTGCCCTCTGCCTTTATCAAGCAACATTTGAAACCGACTATCTGGAGATTGCCGAAAGCATTGTTGAACATAGCCTTCCGGCCTACCGCGATGACACAGGCGGTGCATTTTTTATGACTGCGGCCGGCGCGGACGATCTCATCATGCGTCCCAAATATTGTCATGATGATGCAACGCCGAACGCAATCGGACTGCTGTCAATGGAACTGGTTCGGCTTTATCATCTCACCGGCAAAGACACTTACAGATCACTTTACGAGGAGATCTTCACGTGCTTCTCTGCAGATATTCCGACCAACGTTTTCGGCACCGCGACTTTATTGAGCGCATTTGATTTCAGCCTCAATGCGGTATCGGTCGTGATAGTCGGATCCGACCACAAAACGTGCGGCGATCTCATTTCCGTTGCCCGAAACCAGACCGGTCCCAATCTCATTCTGTCCTTCATGACGTCAACAGATCATTTGCCGGACAGTCATCCGGCAAAAGGAAAGGCGGCGATCGACAATCGACCCACCGCCTTTATCTGTCCGGGGCAAACATGTCTTGCCCCTGTTCAATCGGCAAGCGAGCTTGAAAAAACACTGCGCTCGCTCAACCGGTAGACACCCGTTCAGGTATTCATGGAATCGAAGAATTCCCCGTTGGTTTTGGTCTGACGCAGCTTATCGAGCAGGAACTCAATGGCATCGACCGAATTCATCGGATTGAGAATCCGGCGCAGAACATACATCTTCTTGAGCTCGTCCTTGGAAACCAGAAGCTCTTCTTTCCGGGTTCCGGACCGCTGAATATCGATGGACGGGAAGACGCGCTTGTCGGCGATTTTACGATCCAAGATAATTTCTGAGTTGCCGGTTCCTTTGAATTCCTCGAAGATCACTTCGTCCATCCGGCTGCCGGTATCGATCAGGGCAGTTGCGATAATCGTCAGGGAACCGCCTTCTTCGATATTTCGGGCGGCACCGAAAAAGCGTTTCGGTCTTTGCAGGGCATTGGCATCGACACCGCCGGTCAGCACCTTGCCGGAAGACGGCACAACGGTGTTGTAGGCCCGACCGAGACGCGTGATCGAATCAAGCAGAATAACAACATCCCGGCCATGTTCGACCAGCCGCTTGGCTTTTTCGATCACCATTTCCGCGACCTGAACGTGGCGCACAGCCGGTTCGTCAAATGTCGAAGAAATGACTTCGCCATCGACTGTCCGCTGCATGTCCGTGACTTCTTCCGGCCGCTCGTCGATCAGAAGAACGATCAGATAACATTCGGGATGATTTCGGGTGATTGATTTTGCAATATTCTGCAGGAATACCGTCTTACCGGTTCGCGGCGGCGCGGTGATCAGCGCGCGTTGGCCTTTGCCAAGCGGCGTGGTCAGATCGATCACGCGTGCCGAAAGATCCTTGATGGTGGGATCTTCGACTTCAAGCTTGAACCGCTCATCGGGATAAAGCGGGGTCAGATTGTCAAAGTGGGTCTTGTGGCGCGCCATTTCCGGATCTTGGAAATTGATCGTATTGACCTTGAGCAAGGCAAAATAGCGCTCTCCGTCCTTGGGACTGCGAATTTCCCCTTCGACCGTATCGCCGGTCCTCAGGGAAAACCGGCGGATCTGTGACGGCGATACATAGATGTCGTCCGGACCCGGCAAATAGTTGGCATCCGGCGACCGAAGGAAGCCAAAGCCGTCCTGCAGTACCTCGACAACGCCGGCACCGATAATATCCGTATCCTGTTCTGCCAAACGCTTTAGTATTGCGAACATCAGTTCCTGCTTTCGCAAAGTACTGGAGTTCTCTACTTCCAATTCTTCGGCAAAACTCAGTAATTCTGTCGGTGACTTAAGTTTTAAGTCTTGAAGCTTCATTTCCCGCATCGGCTGGAATTCTTCTTTGTCTTCGTTGTTATGATGATTTTCCGGCTTAATATTCGGAATAGATCTTTACAGGGGGAGTAAGATTCTTGCTTAACCGCCGCAGTCGGCGGAAACGTATCGCTTGAACTCGATACATATTCAGCATTGAATGAGGTAGCAGGAACATAGTCGTTTCAAGCCGAACCTGCAAGTGGCATTCCTGCCAATCCCAACGGTTTTAACGGCTGGCTGACGCGCCCGTCAAAATGGTTTGAAAATTACAAGAATCACGATTGCAACCATCAAAAGCGTGGGCACTTCGTTCACGATGCGAAAGAACCGTGCAGACTTGGTATTTTGATCGTTGGCAAAAGCCTTTTGGCAGCGAACCAGAGCACCATGATAGCCGGACATAATGAGCACCAGAAGCAATTTGGCGTGAAACCAGCCGTCCGCAAAAGCATCGATCTGCCACGCTGCCAACAGGCCAAATACCCACGAGGAAATCATCGCCGGCGTGGTGATTGCCTTCAGCAGCCGCCTTTCCATAACCTTAAAGGTCTCAGACTGATCACTGCCTGCGGCCGTGTCTGCATGATAGACAAAAAGCCGCGGCAGATAGAAAAGGCCGGCCATCCAGGCAATTACAGATATGATGTGAAGAGATTTGAACCAGAGGTAAGGGTCACTCATTTAGCGGCTTCCCACCCGGTCACCGGCGTTCCGCACTCTTTCAATCATCTGCATGACATGGTTCACCGGCGTCTGGGGCGTAATTCCGTGGCCGAGATTGAAAACGAGCGGTCCCTGCCCGAGCTCATCCAGAATACGGTCAACACCCTCGTTGAGCGCATCGCCACCGGCAATTAAGCGCATGGGATCAAGATTTCCCTGTACCGGAATACCCTTTTCCTGAAGTCTTTTGGCAATGGCAAACGGAGCGGACCAGTCAAGCCCGACAGCATTAACGCCTGTTACTTCGACATACTTTTCCAAACGGCCGGCCGAGCCCTTCGGGAAGCCGATGATCAGCGCGCCCGGGTGAACCTTCCGGACACCTTCGACAATCCGCCGGGTCGGCTCAAGACACCATCGTTCAAAACCGGTCTCGTCAAGAACACCCGCCCAGGTATCGAAAATCTGCAGGGCATCGGCGCCGGAATTCAGTTGCCTTGCCAGGTAGGAAATCGATGCCGTTACGAGCTGATCGACCAGCGCATCCATCAGATCCGGCTGTTCAAACGCCCCGATACGCGCGGCGGTCTGATCGGGTGTTGTGTGACCGGCCACCGCATAACAGGCGACTGTCCAGGGCGCTCCACAAAACCCAAGCAGCGTGGTTTTATCCGGAAGTTCGTTTCGAAGTCGCGCCAGTATCGCCATCACCGGAGCAAGGTGATCCTCAGCTCTATCTTGGTCAAGCGCCTGGACGAGATCTTCATTCAGGGGCTCAAGGACCGGACCCTGCCCCTCTTCAAAACGAACCGGATATCCGATTGCATCAGGGACAACGAATATATCGGAAAACAGGATTGCCGCATCAAAGCCGAACTTTCGGATAGGCTGCAGAGTGACTTCAGTGGCCCGATCCACATCATAGCAAAAGTTCAGAAACTCAGGAACCTGCGCCCTGACCTCACGATATTCGGAGAGATACCGGCCTGCCTGGCGCATCATCCAGACGGGCGGTGGCAAAAGGCTTTCACCTTTCAGGACCCTCAATACAGTTCTCTCACTTAAGCTCATGAGTGCACGACCCTTTTTCCAATCTTATCTCTAAAAAATAGAGAAATGATATTTAGATTTGTTTTTTCTTTTTAGGCGTGGATAGCCGGGATTAAAACCCATCCACACCGGTCCACATTGTCGCTGCCTGAACGGGTAAATCGGTCAGAGAAAAAAATCGGTCTGTTGTGGAGCGCTGTCAATTATTAACAAAAGGTTAACGAATCCGGGCAGAGTCTCACCGATGACTCGGCAAAGGTGCTGGGGAGCACGTTCTGCGAATCTGTTAATAAAATCTTAACAGAATCTGTTTTTACCGATTCTCTGTCTTGCAAGGATTCATTTTCCCGGCGGGATTGGGCTGTTGATGAATCCAACAGAGTGGGCATGCTTTTCCCCGCGCTGTGCGCTAGCGTGGTTTCATCCAAGGATATTCACAGCGCTGGGGATGACTGTATGATCAAAAAACAAGCCTATTTTCATCTCCATCTGGTTTCCGATTCGACGGGCGAGACACTTTCAACGGTCTCGCGTGCCGCGATTGCACGCTATGATGATGTCGAGCCGATCGAGCATATCTATCCGCTTGTTCGCTCTCCGCATCAGTTGGACCGGGTGGTTGCTGAGGTCAGCAATGCACCGGGAATTGTCCTTTACACATTGATCGATGAGGACCATGCCCAGCGGCTGGAAGCAGCCTGTCGTGAAATCCCGGCCCCGTGTCTGAATGTGCTGGATCCGATCTATGGGATTTTTCAGTCGTATCTGAATGTGAAGCAAACCCACAGAATTGGCGGTCAGCATGCGCTCGATACCGATTATTTCCAGCGGATCGAAGCGCTCAATTATTCAATGCTGCACGACGACGGACAACTCCCGGGAGATCTCAACGAAGCAGATGTCGTGCTTGTCGGCATCAGCCGAACATCCAAAACGCCGACCTGCATCTATCTTGCAAACCGGGGTATCAAAGCGGCAAACATTCCGCTTGTTCCATCCAGTCCCCTGCCCCCGGCTCTGTTTGAAGTATCAAACCCTTTGATCGTCGGTTTGGTCGCCAGCGCACAGCGGATCCAGCATGTGCGGCAAAATCGCCTGCTGTCCCATAACGCACTCGGACACGATGATTCCTATGTGGACCGAAAGGCGATTTCCCACGAAATCAATCAGATGCGGCGGCTGTGCGCGGAACATGAATGGCCGCTGATTGATGTGACACGAAGGTCGATTGAAGAAACGGCGGCGGCCATTATGACGATGCTCAATGACCGGCGAAAAACCCTGCCTGTGAGCGATTGATCTTCTGCTTTTTCTGGTTAATACCGAAAGAACCCGCCTTGCCGGTCAACCAAAATCACTCCGGTGAATC
This sequence comes from Stappiaceae bacterium, assembly GCA_965275915.1. Taxonomy (GTDB): domain Bacteria; phylum Pseudomonadota; class Alphaproteobacteria; order Rhizobiales; family Stappiaceae; genus JBDWFY01. The sequence goes on along the minus strand of CBDHYI010000007.1, from coordinate 1,637,590 downwards.
GGGTCATACCTGAGTTCCTTTGATATAAAGGCAGCCGATGGAAAAGATCATTCTCGCAAGCGGCAGTCAAACGCGCGCCGACCTGATGCGTGGAGCCGGCCTGACCTTTGATGTCAGAGCGGCCAACATCGACGAACGGGCTGTGGAAGCGGCACTGTCTGTCGATGACATGCTGCCTGAAGACATTGCAACACTTCTTGCAGAGTCAAAGGCCAAGCAGGTCTCAAATCTTGAGTCCGGTGCGATGATCATTGGGGCCGATCAGGTTCTTGCGCTTGGGGATGAACGGTTCAACAAGCCCGTTGACATGGACGCGGCACGGCGACAACTGCTGGCTCTTTCGGGTAAAACACACAGCCTTCATTCAGCCGTTGTCTGCGTCAAAGATGGGGAAACACTCTGGCGCCATGTCTCAACGGCGCATCTCACGATGCGGGCATTTGACGGTGTAACCGTCGGCCGATATCTGGCGCGTGCCGGCGAGGATGCTCTCAAAAGCGTCGGTTGTTATCAGCTGGAAGGAGTGGGCATACAACTGTTCGACCGGCTTGAAGGGGATTATTTTACGATATTGGGAATGCCGATGCTGCCCCTTTTGGCATTTTTGAGAGATCGAAGCCTGTTGGAGCTGTGACGTCATGATCGAGCACCCCCGTCTTGCCGGCGTCATCGGATGGCCGATTTCCCATTCACGCTCTCCGCTCATTCATCGTTACTGGCTGAAGAGTTTTGGGATTGCCGGGGATTACAAGGCCATCGGTGTTCCGCCGGAAGACATCGAGAGTTTCCTCAGGTCCTTTCCGGAAACTGGATTGCAGGGCGCGAACGTAACCATTCCGCATAAGGAAGTCGCATTGACCGCGTGTGATGACATAGATGATGTTGCGCGGGAAATTGGTGCGGTGAACACAATATGGCTTGAAGATGGTCGCTTGCAGGGAAGCAATACCGATGCCTATGGGTTCGCCGCCAACCTGAATGACTTCGCGCCCGGCTGGAGCGCGGAACCCGGTACGGCGGTTGTTCTGGGAGCGGGGGGTGCATCCAGAGCGATTATCTGGTCATTGCTTTCCCATGGATTTGAACCGGTACATATCGTCAATCGTACCCGCCAAAGAGCAGAAGAGTTGGCGAACCGGTTCGGGCCGCGCGTCAGGGCTCATGCATGGGAGGATCTTGCTTCTCTTCTGTCGTTGGCCGCACTTTTGGTGAACACGACTTCCCTGGGAATGAAGGGGCAAGACCCTCTGACACTCGACCTGAAGCTGCTCCCCGAAAGAGCCATCGTATCGGACATTGTTTATGTGCCTCTGCAAACCGACCTGTTATGCCGGGCAAGGGATTTGGGATGTCGAACGGTCGACGGTCTCGGTATGCTGCTCCATCAGGCCGTTCCCGGATTTGAAAAATGGTTCGGAAAACGGCCGGTTGTCACGAGCGCATTGCGTGATCTGATCCTGCAGGACCTGGGAGAGTCGTCGTGATTGTTGCCGGCCTGACCGGATCCATTGGTATGGGAAAGTCGACAACGGCCGCCATGTTCCGGCAATTCGGCTGTCCGGTTCACGATGCCGATGCGGCGGTTCACCGACTGTATGACGGCCCGGCCGTTGCGGCCGTCGAAGCGGCGTTTCCGGGCACAACGCAGGGCGGAAGGGTTGACCGCAAACGTCTGGGCGCGCGTGTTCTGGATGACGCGGCCGCCATGAAAGAGCTTGAAGCGATTGTGCACCCTCTCGTTCGGGAGGCGGAGCAGGATTTTCTGACAAGGGCCAGGCTTGATCGGCAGGCGGCGGTTGTTATGGATATCCCGCTTTTGTTTGAAACCGGTGCCCAGGATCGCGTCGATGCGGTCATCGTTGTAACCGCGCGTGCTGAAACCCAGCGATCCCGCGTGCTGGCTCGTCCCGGCATGACTGAAGCAGCATTTAAAGCAATCCTCTCAAAGCAGGTGTCTGATCGCAAAAAGCGACTTGGGGCTCATTTTCTGGTCGATACCGATCACGGCATTGCTGCCGCTGAAAGGCAAGTGGCCGCGATTTTGCGTTCTCTTGCGGGAATGGCGGGGAAAACCTGATTGCCCGGTTGCGGGACGTTCGTCTTCGGTCGAATTTAAGAGCTGCCTGCTTCGCGACTATCAGTGGAAAAAAACGCGACCGTTTGGCCAGGCCAATTCATTTCAGGAGTCCAATAACACCATGCGGGAAATTGTGCTTGATACGGAAACCACCGGTTTCGATCCCCATACCGGTGATCGCCTGGTCGAAATCGGCTGTGTTGAAATGATCAACCACATTCCGACCGGCGAGACGTATCACGTCTACATCAATCCTGAGCGGGACATGCCCCAGTCTGCGTACGAGGTGCATGGTCTTTCGGAGAAGTTTTTATCGGACAAACCGGTTTTCAAAGATGTGGCGGAGAAGTTCCGGGCGTTTGTCGGCGATGGCACGCTGGTTATTCACAACGCGTCCTTTGATATGAATTTCCTGAATGCGGAGCTGAAGTGGATCGGCTACGAATCCATCCCCGACAGTCAGGTGCTCGACACTCTGGCCCTGGCGCGCAGGAAGCATCCGGCGGGACCTAATTCCCTTGACGCACTTTGCTCCCGGTATGGCATAGACAACAGCCGGCGAACAAAGCACGGCGCGCTGCTCGATGCGGAGCTGTTGGCGGAAGTTTATATCGAACTTATCGGCGGCAAGCAGACCGCTCTGGGATTGATGCCCGATGATGAGCCGGGCGCCGACACCATGTCCATGTATTCAGCCACGGCAAACCAGGCGGCAAGAACCCGGCCGATCCCCCTTCCCGCTCGCATCACAGATGAAGAAAAGGCAGCGCACGCAGCTTTCATTGAGGGAATGGGTGACAACGCGATCTGGAGAAAAGCTCAGTAATATCAAAGCCTGTAAACTCAGAGCATTGACGGCAAGACGCGATCCGGCGGTTGATGCCCGTCCATATAGGTCTTGATGTTGATGATGACTTTCTCACCCATATCGATCCTGCCTTCGATTGTGGCCGACCCCATGTGAGGCAGAAGCACAACCTTGTCCGACTTTATCAATTTGGGATTAACCGCCGGTTCATGTTCGAACACATCAAGACCGGCGCCCGCGATCTCACCGGATTCAAGCAGGCGAACCAGGGCATTTTCATCAACAATTTCGCCGCGCGCCGTGTTCAGAATATACGCGTCTTCCTTGAGCAGCTTCAGGCGGCGGGCCGACAACAGGTGGTAGGTTGCCGGTGTATGGGGACAGTGAACGGAGATGACATCCATTCGCGCCAGCATCTGATCCAGGCTTTCCCAGTATGTGGCTTCAAGTTCCTCTTCAATCTCGGCACTGACGCGTCTGCGATTGTGATAATGGATGGACATCCCGAATGCCTTCGCACGCCGGGCAACCGCCTGTCCGATCCGGCCCATGCCGATAATGCCGAGGCGCTTGCCCCAAATGCGGTGCCCAAGCATCCAGGTCGGCGACCATCCGTTCCATTCTTCATCCTTGATGATCTTGATACCGTCCGACAGACGGCGGGGAACGGCCAAAAGAAGCGCCATGGTCATATCCGCGGTATCTTCTGTCAAAACACCGGGGGTGTTGGTCACCGCGATACCGCGATTATTGGCGGTGATGACGTCAATATTGTCGACGCCATTGCCGAAATTCGCAATAAGTTTCAGCTTTGGTCCGGCCTGCGACAAGACAGCGGAATCAATCCTGTCGGTAACGGTCGGAACCAGCACTTCAGCATTTTTGACGGCATCGACCAGTTCCGCCTGGCTCATCGGCCTGTCATCGTCATTGAGCTTCGCATCAAAAAGCTCACGCATGCGTGTTTCAACGACTTCCGGTAATTTCCTGGTGACAATAACCAATGGCTTTTTGTTTGGCATAATTATCTCGCCTTTTTACGCCCGCTGAACCACAGCATGGTCGGTTGACGCCGTCCATGATCCTGATCACGGCATAACCCCTGCCTGCTTTCCTACCTATAAGGACAAACGGATACAAGAGAGAGGATTGATCTTGATCCGAATGGCTAATAAATCTGGCTGTAAATTGTGATTCTGGATCTGCAGGGGCGGATTAAAAAGGCAGCGGCAATTTGCGAAGAAAGCGTATCCGGGAAAGGTCGAAGCGCTTTTCCAAAAAAGGATGGGCGAAAAACAAAGGCAAGGAGCATGTCACGCCATTGATTGATCGCGTGTGCCGCTCTGGATGTACGGGACCTATCCAGTCATGAACTATCAGAAAGCCGGCACCGGCAAATTCTTCGGTACTCTGTCCGTGATTGCCGTTATGTCCGTTTTGTTTCTCAGTCTGGCGGCCGATCACACAAAGGCGCAGAGCGGTAAGACCGGTGCAAGCGGATTGCCGATCCCCCGGTTTGTCAGTTTGAAATCGGATCGGGTCAATGTCCGGATCGGACCAAGCCGGGACTATGAGATTGCCTGGACCTTTGTCCGGTCGGGTTTGCCCGTCGAGATCATTCAGGAGTTTGACAATTGGCGTCGGATTCGCGACTGGGAAGGTGCCGAGGGCTGGGTCTTTCACAGCCTTCTCTCCGGTCGCCGGACGGCGCTGGTAAAACCCTGGGAAGAGTCCGGCAATGTCCCGATACGGGTGACGCCGAATTCCAACGCGCCCATTGTCGCCGAACTGGAGCCCAACGTTCTGGCCGGCGTTTCAGAGTGCGAAGCCGGATGGTGCAAGGTGTCCGGATCGGACTGGGCCGGCTGGATCGACCAGTCACGGCTGTTCGGAATTTATCCCGACGAGTCGTTTAATTAGAGCGGGTTGCTTTGCCCGGATCCGGACAACGGACCCGGGCGCTGTTCTCCGGGCTTACCGGTATCCACTTCCGATCGACATGTCTGGCCGTTATTCCGCTGCGGCGACTTCGCTGTTTCCGGGTTGATGTTCCTGCTGCTTCAATTCATCCAGCCGCGGCATGGAAACAATATTGTAGCCCGAATCAACAAAGTGAATTTCACCGGTCACGCCACTGGACAGATCGGACAGCAGGTACAGGCCGGTTCCGCCGACTTCGTCAACCGACACCGTTCGCCGAAGCGGGGAATGTTCCTTCTGGAAATTGAACATCAGTCGTGCATCGGAAACGCCGGCGCCGGCCAGGGTACGAACCGGTCCGGCGGAAATCGCATTGATGCGAATATTTTGGGCACCAAAATCCACGGCGAGGTAGCGGACCGAGGATTCCAAGGCGGCTTTGGCGACGCCCATGACATTATAGTTCGGCATCACGCGGGTTGAACCGCCATAGGTCAGGGTCACGATCGAGCCCCCGTTGGGCATAATGGCCGCAGCGCGCTTGGTGATCTCCGTGAATGAAAAACAGGAGATGACCATTGTCCGGGAGAAGTTCTCCCGCGACGTGTCCGCATAGCGGCCGCGCAGTTCGTTTTTGTCCGAGAATGCGATCGCATGAACCAGAAAATCGATACTGCCCCACGCCTCTTTCAATGTGTCGAACACCGTATCGACCGTATCGATATCTTCGACATCGCACGGCAGGAGAATTTCAGACCCCACCGAATCGGCGAGTGGCCGCACACGGCGTCCGAACGCTTCTCCCTGATAGGTGAAAGCGAGTTCCGCTCCCTGATCGGCAAGCTGTTTTGCGATGCCCCATGCAATCGAGTGGTTGTTGGCGACACCCATGACAAGACCGCGTTTTCCTTCCATCAGTCCTGTCATGCGGCTCTCCTTGCTCTTTGCTTCATCGGTTCTGATCTATAAAAATAAAGTCAAAAGTCTCACGGCTTTCCGGTCAGCCATCATAACGCTGGAACACAAGCGATGCGTTGGTGCCGCCAAATCCGAAACCGTTTGAGAGCACGCGGTTAAGTTCGACATCGTCCTGTCTTTCGCGCATGATCGGCATGTCGGCAAAGTCCGGGTCGAGTTCTTCGATATGTGCCGACGGCGCAATGAATCCGTTGTTCATCATCAGGATCGAATAAATTGCTTCATGAACGCCGGCCGCGCCCAGCGAATGGCCCGAGAGCGCCTTGGTGGCCGAAATCGGCGGCACATTGTTGCCGAAAACCTCCCGAATCGCTTCGATCTCACGAATATCGCCCACACCCGTGGATGTCGCATGGGGATTGATATAGTCGACCGGACCGTCGACATCCTGAAGGGCGAGCTTCATGCATCGAACGGCGCCTTCGCCGGACGGCGCCACCATGTCAAACCCGTCCGACGTCGCCCCATAGCCGACGACTTCGCAGTAAATCTTGGCGCCACGGGCCTTGGCATGTTCAAGCTCTTCAAGCACCAGAACACCGGCCCCCCCGGCAATAACGAACCCATCCCGGTTCTTGTCATAAGGACGGGACGCCGTTGCAGGGGTTTCGTTATATTTGGAGGACATTGCGCCCATCGCGTCAAACAGAGAGGACAATGTCCAGTCGAGTTCTTCACCGCCGCCGGCAAAAATAATGTCCTGCTTGCCCCACTGGATCAGTTCGGCGCCGTTGCCGATACAGATATTGGTGGTCGCGCAGGCGGCGGAAATGGAATAGTTGACGCCGTGGATTTTGAACGGCGTCGCAAGCGTTGCGGAGTTGGTCGATGACATGGCTTTGGGAACGGCCGTCGGTCCGATCCGTTTAGGGCCTTTTTCCCGTGTGATGTCGGCTGCGGTGACGATCGCATGGGTCGAAGGCCCTCCTGACCCCATGACGATGCCGGTTCGTTCGTTTGTGACATCGCCCTCTTCAAGGCCTGCGTCCTGAATAGCCTGTTCCATCGCGATGTAATTCCAGGCCGCGCCGTCACCCATAAAACGCATTGTGCGCCGGTCGAGCGCCTCGGATGGTTCAAGTGTCGGTGCACCGTGAACCTGGCAGCGGAATCCCAGTTCCTTATATTTGTCCGCCGCCACGATGCCGGAATTGCCTTCACGCAAATTCGCAAGCACTTCCTGACTGTTGTTGCCGATACTCGACACGATACCCATTCCGGTTACAACAACCCGCCTCATCGCGGCATCTCCATTCACTGGGCTCTGACGATATCTATCGATATCGACCAGTGCCGGTTACGCATCGCCAGGTTAGGACTCATATATGTGATTGAGCTGGTAGGAAGATCGCGACAAGCGGGCTTGTTGCCCGGTTGAGCGGTCTGACACAGCAGATCAAAGCTGCTTAAACCGCCATTTCAATTGCATATATGAGTCCTCAGCCCGTGTTTTACTGACAAGATCACAATACCGGTCAGGCCGGTTGCTGACCATCTTTTATGAGGGCCACACGGAGGTCTTTTGCACGGTAAAATGTCTCTCCGTCTGCTTTCAGCCATCCGTCGCCGATCCCAAGTACCAGCTTGGACCGCATAACGCGCTTCAGGTCAACGCCGTATTCAACCTTTTTCACGGTCGGCAGCACCATGCCGGAAAACTTCAGTTCGCCGACCGCCAGTGCCCGGCCACGGCCCTCGCAGCCAAGCCAGCCTAAGAAGAAGCCGAGCATCTGCCATAGGGAGTCAAGGCCCAGGCAGCCCGGCATGACCGGATCGCCCTGAAAATGGCAGGAAAAGAACCAAAGGTCCGGCTTGATATCGAGTTCCGCGCGAATCTGACCTTTGCCGTTCTCACCGCCGTCCTCGGTTATCGATGTGATGCGGTCGAACATCAGCATCGGCGGCAGAGGAAGTTGAGGGTTACCGGGACCAAACATTTCACCCCGACCGCAAGCGAGGAGTTCTTCGTAGCTGAAGCTGGAGGGGTGCTCTACCATTATTGTTCCGTTTACAGTCTTATCGGTTTCCGGTGTCAGAAAACCGTCATTGATTGATTTTGCTCTTCGAACAGCTGAGCCTGTCTATCATACGTCTCGGCACATCGAAAGGTCCGTTTCTCTTTGGAATCTCATCAAAAAGACCGGTTTTAACGCTTTTGGTACGCACACCTCTCCGTGCGGCGCAGAAGCGGACTTTGCTTGGGGATCGTTGCATCGCCGGCGCACCGACACAGGAGCTGACTTCGGACCGGGCGGCAATTGCTGCTGCCGGCCCGTCGAAATTGTGATTTTTCGCCGAGTACGTAAAGTTGCATATAAGAGTCAATTTTGTAGACATGCCAAATGAGAATGGTTATTAACTGATGGCATGACGAGTTTATCAGACATTGAGCTTGCTATGACCGACGTAAATGCGCTCCTGCGCGACGCTGGCCTCCGCCCGACACGGCAACGTGTTTCCTTGGCAGAACTTCTGTTTTGCAAGGGCAACCGTCATGTCTCTGCGGAACTGGTTCATGAAGAAGCCGTTGCGGCCAATGTTCCCGTTTCTCTGGCAACCGTCTACAACACGCTGCACCAGTTCACCGAAGCGGGGCTCCTCCGTGAAGTCGCGATTGAGGGAACGAAAACCTATTTCGATACAAACACCACAGACCATCATCATCTTTACATTGAGGATGAAAACCGGGTTGTCGATATTCCGGGCAATGTCATGAATGTCGCAGATTTGCCGGAAATTCCTGACGATATGGAACTGGTTCGGGTCGAAGTGGTTGTCCGCGTCCGGCACAAAAAGGACTCGGTCAGGCAGCCCTAATGTCGGCCTAGAGTCGCGTCCGGTTTTCCTTGCTCTTGCATAAGTCTTTTATCAGGCATTGATCGCATTCGGGTTTGCGCGCCTTGCACACGTAGCGGCCGTGCAGAATAAGCCAGTGATGCGAATGGCGGACAAATTCCTCCGGCGTGATTTTGGCCAGTGCCTTCTCCACGTCCAGCGGCGTCTTTCCCGGCGCAAGACCAACACGGTTGGCAATCCGGAAAATGTGGGTGTCGACGGCAATGGTCGGTTGACCGAAGTAGATGTTCAGGACAACGTTGGCTGTCTTCCGCCCGACACCGGGCAGGGCTTCCAGCTCTTCCCGGGTCTGCGGCACGGTGCCGCCGTATTTTTCCAGAAGCTGGTGCGACAGAAGATGGACGTTTTTTGCCTTGTTGCGGTAAAGGCCGATGGTCCGGATGTAATCCCGGATCTTTTCTTCACCCAGCTGCGCCATTTTCTGAGGCGTGTCCGCAATCGCAAACAGGGCCTTGGTTGCCTTGTTCACGCCGACATCCGTCGCCTGGGCAGAGAGCACCACGGCCACGAGCAGCGTAAAGGCGTTGGTGTAATCGAGTTCGCCCTTCGGCTCGGGATTGTTGTCACGGAAGCGCTCGAAGATCTCCTGGATCTCCGCTTTGGTGTACCGGCTGGTTCTTGTTCTTTTTTTCCGGGGAGATGATGCGGCCCCGGTTTTGGCGGTGCCGCGTTGTCGCGCGGAAGGTTGGTTGTTTGAATCGGACATAAGTCATCTATAATGAAAAATCATGAGCCGTCCTGAAGAAAATTCGTTTTCCGGTCGTTTTGAGGATCCGCCGTTTTTTTCTGCGGTGCTGACGCCTTATCGATCGCTGGGCGTGAAGGGATTTCGCATCCTGATGCTGGTTCTGGCTGCAGTCTGCACAGTTGCCGGGCTTGTATTCCTCATGATGGGTGCATGGCCTGTGTTCGGCTTTTTCGGTCTTGATGTCGTTCTGGTCTGGCTGGCATTCAAGATGAACTATCGCTCCGCCAGAGCCTATGAACTGGTTAATGTGTCCGTGCATGAGATTTATGTTCGCGGCGTCACGGCGGCTGGGAAGATAAGCGAATTCCGATTCAATCCGCGCTGGGCCCGCCTGACCGTCGAGCGTGGGGAAAGTGAAGGCGTTAAGCGGCTGCTTCTGACGTATGGCGGCAAAGGATGCGCGATCGGCAATTTCCTTAACCCGGACGACCGTGAATCGTTTGCCGATGCTCTGGGTGAGGCGCTTGCTTGCGCCAAAGCCGGCGGACCGGCACCCAAAACCATCTGATTAATCTATCGATAGATTGAATCCGTCCCGTCAGATCGGAGGCGTTCCGTTCTCAGCCAGTGCATCCCCCGCCAGATACAGCGAACCGCAGATGAGGATACGTGGGGGAATTTCATCTCCGCGGGCCAGTTCCGAAACCCGTGTCAGCGCCGCCTTCAACGATGCGGCGGGTTCCGCGCTCAGTCCGGCGCATTCGACATAGGTGCAAAGGTCGTCGGCGCTCCGGCTTGCTTCCGATGAACTGATCGGAACCGTGACCACATGCCTTGCCAGACCGTCGAAAGCTGAGAAATAGCCGGCCGGATTCTTGGTATTGAGCATGCCCGCAATCAGATAAAGCGGACGGGACTGGATCTCGTTGAGATCGGCAAATACCCTGGCCATGGCTACCCCGGCGCCCGGATTATGACCGCCATCAAGCCACAGCTCGCTGTCCTTCGGACACTGTTCGATCAGGGGTCCGCGGCTCAGACGCTGCATGCGGGCGGGCCAGACAACCTGGCGCAGGCCCGTTTCGAGGGCATCCGAGCCGGACCAGAACCGGGATGCGCCCAGGGCCGCGATCGCAAGACCGGCGTTTTCATATTGGTGGGTGCCGGGCAAGACCGGCGGCGGAAGATCCATCAGTCTTTCGTTGTTCTGAAAGACCAGCCGCCCATGCTCTTCAAAAGCGACAAAGTCCTGACCGCCAACAATAAGCGGTGAGCCAAGGTCCCGCGCGCGGTCTTCGATCACCTGACGGACAATATCCGTCTGCGGCGCCATAACGGCCGGAACGCCGGGTTTCAATATACCCGCTTTTTCAAAAGCGATGGCTTTGAGGTCTGCGCCCAGCCATTGTTCGTGATCAAGGGAAATCGAAGTGATGACGCTGACTTCCGGGCACGCGACCACGTTGGTCGCATCAAGACGGCCTCCAAGGCCGACTTCGAGTATGAGGGCGTCCGCGGGATGGTCCGCAAACAGAAGAAGTGCCGCCGCTGTCGTGATTTCAAAGAACGTGATCGGTTCGTCTTTATTGGCGTCTTCGCACCGCCTCAGCGCTTCCGCCAGGGCTTCCCCGGACACAAGCACTCCGCCACCGGGGCGGCCAAGCCGAATTCTCTCGTTGAAATGCACAAGATGAGGCGAGGTATAGACATGCGCTGTCCGGCCTGATGCTTCCAGAAAAGCACGGAGATAAGCCGATGTTGACCCCTTTCCGTTGGTTCCGGCCACATGAAAGACAGGCGGCAGATGCCGTTCCGGATTGCCGACCGCATCAAGCAGCCGCGTCATCCGGTTCAGGGAAAGGTCGATGGAACGGGGATGCAGCTTGAGCAGTCGCTGCAAAATCGCTGTCGTATGGTCCATGTGTGTCGGACAGTCCGTCCTTATTCAGCCGCGTTTTTGATGATTGTATTTTCCTGTTCAAGGTCCGGCTGATCCGGATCGTCTTTGATCTCTTTGGCGCTGTCGTCTTCCTGATCCTCTGCGGCCGCAGAGGAGGGCTGCTTCATGAAGATCGTGCAGATGCGGGAGACGGTCTCTTTAATATCATGGCGGTGAACCACCATGTCGACCATGCCGTGGTCAAGCAGATATTCGGACCGCTGAAAGCCCTCGGGCAGCTTTTCACGAATCGTTTGCTCGATAACCCGCGGACCGGCAAAACAGATGAGTGCACCGGGCTCCGCAATGTGAACGTCGCCAAGCATCGCGTAGGAAGCCGTCACACCGCCTGTTGTCGGGTTGGTCAGAACCACAATATAGGGCAGGCCCTTCTCCTTAAGCGCCTGGATCGCAACCGTCGTTCGCGGCATCTGCATCAGCGACAAAATGCCTTCCTGCATTCTTGCGCCGCCGGATGCGGCAAAAAGAATGAATGGTGTTTCTTTGTCGCAGGCTGTTTCGATACCGGTAATAACGGCTTCGCCGGCGGCCATGCCGAGGGAGCCGCCCATAAAGGAGAAATCCTGTACGGCGGCGGTGTAGGGAAAGCCGTCGACCACGCCGGTTGCCACCAGAACGGCATCGTCGCTCATGCTTTTGGCACGGGCATCGCGAATGCGATCCGTGTAGCGGCGTTCGTCTCTGAATTTGAGCGGATCGGCAACAACCTGGGGCGTCTCGATGAGTGTGAACGCGCCGTCGTCAAAGAAGGACTCAAGCCGTTTTTTGGCCGGCATCCGCATGTGATGGTTTGAATTCGGAATGACCCAGTTATTGGCTTCCAGATCGCGATGGAAAACCATCTCGCCGGTTTCCGGACATTTAATCCAGAGATTTTCAGGCACTTCGCGCTTGTTCAGCAGGCTGCGGATTTTCGGCCGTACGAGATTGTTTATCCAGTTCACAGGTCTGATCCGATCATAACAGTTACTCTGCCGTCACAGCGATTCCGCCGGTGTTGTGCGGGCCTGTCTCACCCCCTCCGCCAGCGAAGAAACCAGCGTGCTGACAGAGCCGACAGTCCGCTCCGTCGGATGCCCGTCTTCTGTCAGGCTGTCCTTTATGGCATTGACTATAGCAGATCCGACAACAACGCCATCGGAGTCTTGTCCGATAATGCGTGCCTGGTCCGGTGTTTTCACACCAAATCCGACCGCCACGGGCAAGTCTGTATGACCTTTAATCCGTTTCACCGCCGTTCGGACATTTGCAGTGTCCGGCGAAGCCGACCCCGTTATGCCGGTGATGGACACGTAGTAAACAAACCCGGACGTATTTGCGAGCACAGTCGGCAGCCGTCTGTCATCGGTTGTCGGTGTTGCAAGCCGGATGAAGTTAATACCGGCTTCAAGGGCCGGAATACACAGTTCGTCATCAGCTTCAGGTGGCAGATCGACAATGATCAGGCCGTCGACACCGTCCGCCTTGGCATCATTAAGAAACGCCTCGCATCCGTAAGAATAAATCGGATTGTAGTAGCCCATCAGCACAATGGGCGTATCCTGATCGGCGGACCGAAAATCGCGGACCATCTGAAGTGTTTTCTTCATGGTCTGACCGGCCGCAAGCGCCCGTTGGCTTGACAGCTGGATCGGAATTCCCTCCGCCATCGGATCGGAAAACGGCATCCCGAGCTCGATAACATCTGCGCCTGCCGCCGGAAGCGACCTGAGTATGTCGCTCGAGGTCTTCATGTCCGGATCGCCGGCGGTGATAAATGTTACCAGGGCAGGTCTGTTTTTTTCAGCGCATTCGGCAAAACGGCGGTCAATGCGGGTCTTTGTCATCAGATGTTGGCGATCCAGGCTTGTCCGGCTGTTGTCAACCGGACGGCTGCGTCAAATCAAACCCTGCCGCGAAGGTGCTCTTCCGTGAGGGTTTCTCCCTGCGATGTAGGGGCGAGTAAGGGCCCTTGTCAATGGATGGACAGCACTGTGAGCGCCAAAATAATCGATTCAGCAAGCTGTGCGGGCGAACAGGTGGTGAAATGCAGCCCGGCAGCCGGCTATCGGGTTGAATGGTAAATCCGGTCTCGATCCTGGTTGTTGATCAGGAGATCGCCTGAGCAGTTCCCACAATCTGCAAATCGCACGAATTGCTCAAGCTTTTCTGACCCGTACCCCTGTCGCGACGGTGAAGCAACCTTCACCGGATGCATCAATGGGTCCTGAGCCTAGTCCCGGTGGAAACTGTGATTAAAGATATCGTGAACAAGAGTATCGCCGGAATATCCGCGTTTTTGGCGCTCAGCTTCCGACATGTTGGACAATTCGTTATAGAGCCGTTTTGCTTCCAGTGCCCGACCGAAGTCATCGATGAATGCGGACACACCGCCTGCGGATTTTCTTGCGCGGGTAAACATGATCTTATCTCCATTGTTTCTTTAAACAATGGCAGATATATATTGCATACAAATGTGTACAAAAACCCCTAAATGCGCATAGCCGCCCTGTGGTGGGCGCATAACCCGATCATCCGCAAGGGCGGGTAAGCCGGTTTAGTCAGGGCGTTTCAGAGGTCGTAACCCAGAATATTGCCGACTGTGAAGACATCCTTGTCGCCGCGGCCGCACAGGTTCATAACGATGATCTGATCCTTGTCCATCTCAGGCGCGATCTTGGTAACGTGGGCCAGCGCGTGCGCCGGCTCAAGCGCCGGAATGATGCCCTCGACCCGGGTGAGAAGCTGGAAGGCCTCGAGCGCTTCGCTGTCCGTGGCAGGAACATAGTCAACGCGGCCGGTGTCCCGCAGCCAGGAATGTTCGGGGCCAATGCCCGGATAATCCAATCCGGCGGAAACCGAATGGCCTTCGAGGATCTGGCCGTCATCATCCTGCAGCAGGTAGGTGCGGTTGCCGTGCAGAACACCGGGTCGGCCTGCGTTCAGAGAGGCACAGTGCTCGTCCCCTTCAAGGCCTTTGCCTCCGGCCTCAACGCCGAAAATCCTGACATCGCGATCGTCAAGAAACGGATGAAAAAGGCCGATTGCATTGGAACCGCCACCGACGGCCGCCACGAGCGCATCGGGCAACCTGCCTTCCGCTTCCATCAACTGCTCGCGCACCTCCCTGCCGATCACCGACTGAAGGTCCCGCACGATTTCCGGATAAGGGTGGGGGCCGGCTGCCGTACCGATCAGATAATAGGTGCTTTCGACGTTCGTCACCCAGTCCCGCAGCGCTTCGTTCATGGCGTCTTTGAGCGTTCCGGCACCGGCGGTGACCGGAATGATCTCCGCCCCCAGCAGTTTCATGCGCACAACGTTCGGCTTCTGCCGCTCAACGTCCGTTGCTCCCATATAGACGACACATGGGAGGCCGAACCGGGCGCAGACTGTCGCGGTGGCAACACCATGCTGGCCGGCGCCGGTCTCGGCAATGATCCGCGTCTTGCCCATGCGTCTGGCGAGCAGGATCTGTCCCAGGCAGTTATTGATCTTGTGTGATCCGGTATGGTTGAGTTCGTCGCGTTTGAAATAAATCTTCGCGCCGCCCAGTTCCTGCGTCAGGCGCTCGGCAAAATAAAGCGGGCTGGGACGACCTGAATAGTGCTTGTTCAGTGTGGCCACTTCTTCCGCAAAGGCGGGGTCGGCCTTGGCATCGTTGTAGGCTTTTTCCAGATCCAGGATCAGCGGCATCAGGGTTTCAGCCACAAATCGTCCGCCATAAATGCCAAAATGTCCGCGTTCGTCGGGTCCGGAACGGAGAGTGTTAAGCTGAACGGTCACGAATTGAACTCCTGCGTGATCGGTTGTTTGTCATGTGCACTATCTGTCGGAGGCCGCTTCGGCCTAGTTGACGTCAGCATTTCTTACGGCCACCGCAAATGCCCGGATCTTCTCAAGATCCTTAACGCCTCTTGAGCTTTCTATGCCGGAAGCCGCGTCAACCGCGTGCGGTTCGGTCATGCGAATGGCTTCCGCAACATTGTCTTCATTGAGACCGCCTGACAGAATCACGGGTTTGCCCGGATCAAGTCCCTGCATCAGGGTCCAGTCGAAAGCCGCACCGTTGCCTCCGGGCAGGACCGCGTCTTTGGGTGGTTTGGCGTCAAACAGAAAGCGGTCCACCACATTCTTGTAGTCGTCCAGCGGATCAAGATCCTCGCGGACTGAGATTCCGAGCGCTTTCATTACCGGGAGGCCGAATTTTTTCTTGACCTCAGCCACGCGATCAGGGCTCTCCTTGCCATGAAGCTGCAGCACATCCGGCTGCACTTCACTCACAATCTCGGACAGTCCCTCATCGTCCATATCGACCGTTACGGCCACGATTTCGGTTCTTCGCGGCACCTGATGTTTGACGATCTCCGCGAGCTCAGCGGCACGCTGCGGCGAAACGTAGCGGGGGCTTGGTTCAAAGAAGTTAAATCCGATCATGTCGGCACCGGCATCCAGCGCCGCGCGAACGGAGTCTTCCGTCGACAGTCCGCAAAATTTAATGCCCGTCATAGTCGGTCCTGATCTGGGACGATTCTCGCGATCGAAGGATCGCGTGACATGCCCTAGGTGACGTTATAGGCCGCGATAGCCGCCATATTGACCAGTTCGCTGTCCTTCGCACCCATAGGCACGATCTGAACGGGTTTGTCCAGTCCCACGAGCAGGGGTCCAATGACGGTCGACCCGCCCAGCTCCTGAAGCATTTTGGTGGAAATCGATGCGGAATGGAATGCCGGCATGACCAGAACATTGGCGGGACCCGTCAGGCGGCAGAACGGATAAGCCGCCATCTTATCGACATTCAGTGCGATATCGGCGCCCATTTCCCCGTCATATTCAAAGTCGACCCGCCGCCGATCCAGGATCTTGACGGCTTCGCGGACTTTTTCCGCCCGTTCGCCTTCCGGATGGCCGAAGGTTGAGTAGGCGAGCATGGCGACGCGGGGCTCATACCCAAGGCGCCGTGCCACGTGCGCCGCTTCCTCGGCAATTCCCGCCAACTCCTCCGAATTTGGCATGTCATGCACGGTCGTATCGGCCACCAGAACGGTTCTGCCGCGAGCAAGTGCGATGGAAACACCGATAACGCGATGACCCGGTTTGGTATCGACAACCTGCCTGATTGTATCGAGAGCGACCGAATAGTTGCGCGTCATCCCGGTCACCATGGCATCCGCATCGCCGCGCGCGACCATGATTGCACCCCAATAGTTCCGGTCATTATTGACCAGCCGCTGGCAATCGCGCAGGAGGAAGCCTTTCCGCTGCATGCGGGCGTAAAGATGATCGGCATAGGTGCTGTTGTTGTTGGAGGTACGGGCACTTTCAATAACGATCCCGTCGCGCAACTCGATCCCGGCGCTCGCGGCCGTTTCACGGATTTCGTCCTCGCGGCCGATCAGAATCGCCTTTCCGAGCCCTTGTGAAACGAAACTTTGAGCCGCCCGGATCACGGGCTCCTCTTCACCTTCGGCAAACACAACCCGTTTGGGTTGCTGCCGGACCTTGGTAAAAATGCGCTGAAGGGTTCCCGCCACGGGATCGCGGCGGGCGGACAACTGGGCGGTATAAGACTCCATGTCGACAATGGGGCGGCGGGCGACGCCCGAATCGATTGCCGCACGCGCAACCGCCGGCGGGATGGCTGAAACCAGTCGCGGATCGAAGGGCACGGGAATGACATAGTTCGGACCGAACTTGGGACGGTTGCCGCGATAGGCCGCCGCGACTTCGTCCGGAACGTCTTCCCGCGCCAGTTCAGCCAGTGCCTGGGCGCAGGCGACTTTCATCTCGTCGTTGATTGTGGTTGCCAGCACATCAAGAGCGCCCCGGAAAATATATGGAAACCCGAGAACATTGTTGACCTGGTTGGGATAGTCGGACCGCCCCGTGGCCATAATGGCATCGTCGCGAATATCCGCGACTTCCTCAGGCGTGATTTCCGGGTCGGGATTGGCCATCGCAAAAATGATCGGCTCCGGCGCCATGGCCCGGACCATATCCTCCGTCAGGGCCCCCTTGACGGACACGCCGAAAAAAACGTCGGCCCCTTTCATGGCGTCATACAGGGACCGTGCCTCCGTTTTTATGGCGTGGGCGCTTTTCCACTGGTTCATGCCCGCTTCACGGCCCTGATAGATCACGCCTTTCGTATCGCAAAGGATCACATTCTCATGCGGAACGCCCATCGCCTTGATCAGTTCGATACAGGCGATACCGGCCGCACCTGCACCGTTACAGACAATCCGCGTATTTTTCATATCCCGACCGGTCAGGTGAAGCGCATTGATCAGGCCGGCAGCGGCAATGATGGCGGTTCCGTGCTGATCGTCGTGAAAGACGGGAATGTTCATGATTTCCCGTAACCGGTGTTCGATGATGAAACAGTCCGGCGCCTTGATGTCCTCAAGATTAATGCCGCCGAAGGAGGGGCCCAGATAGCGGACGCAATTGATGAAGGCATCGACATCTTCGGTATCGATTTCCAGGTCGATGGAATCGACATCGGCAAAGCGTTTGAAAAGTACGGCTTTGCCCTCCATCACCGGCTTCGAGGCCAGGGGCCCGAGATTGCCGAGGCCCAAAATGGCGGATCCGTTGGAAATGACGGCGACCATATTGCCGCGATTGGTGTAGTCGAAGGACTTTGACGGATCCTCCGAAATGGCCCGTACCGGCACGGCCACACCCGGCGAATAGGCCAGCGACAGGTCCCGCTGGGTTGCCATGGGTTTGGTCGGCGTGATTTCCAGCTTCCCGGGCCGCCCTTCCTGGTGAAACTGAAGCGCTTCCTGCTCCGTGAAGGTAGGGTTGCTGCGCGCTGATTTTTGACTGTCAGGCATGGTTCGTCCCGGAAAAAGAATTGGTTTTGACCCTGGCAACGGGTCCTGGCGAAAGAGCTTATCCCCCGAAAAGGGACGCTACAACTCCCTAATCGTTTGAGATTCGGTGAAAATTTCAAGCATGGTTCAGCGGTGTTTTCCCGGTTGAACGGCATGTGTTCTTTTCGGGAGGGCCGATATGATGATAGGAACGTCCGACTCACCGCACCGAACGAATATATTCATGGCGACAGTTGCTGAAAAAAAAGCCGGAAACGCTCCCGGGCGTATGACGCCCATGATGCAGCAGTATCTGGAAATAAAAACCGCCAATCAGGACAGCCTGCTGTTCTACCGGATGGGTGACTTTTATGAACTGTTCTTCGAGGACGCGGTCACGGCCTCCGAGGCACTCGGCATCACGCTCACGAAGCGCGGCAAGCATCAGGGCGACGATATTCCGATGTGCGGGGTGCCGGTTCATTCTGCCGACGATTACCTGCAGAAACTGATCCGGCGCGGTTTCCGGGTGGCCGTTTGCGAGCAGACCGAAGATCCGGCTGAGGCGAAGAAGAGGGGGTCAAAGTCTGTCGTGCGGCGCGATGTCGTGCGTCTTGTCACGCCGGGAACTCTGACGGAAGAGAGCCTGCTTGAAGCGGGCAGCAACAATTTCATGGCGGCCGTGTGCCGCCTGGGCGGTAACAGCGAAACGGGCGTTTTCGGGATTGCTTTTGTCGATATTTCCACCGGCTCTTTCTGGGTGACCGAGTGCGGTCTCAGCACACTCGCAACGGAACTCTCCCGAATCGATCCCAGCGAAATTGTGATTCCCGATCAATTGGATACCTACCCGGATATCCGGGAGGTATTTGATCATCTGCGGGGATCGGTGGCACCCGTTGCCCGCGCCTTCTTTGACGGTTCGACCGCGCCCGGGCGGGTGGCGGGTTTTTTCAACGTGAAGACGCTTGACGGGTTCGGGCACTTTTCAAGGGCCGAAACGGCTGCCGCGGCCGGCGCGATTGCGTATGTCGAGATGACCCAGATCGGCGAGCGCCCGTCGCTCAATCCGCCGCAACGCGATGAGTTGTCCGCGTCCATGCAGATCGATCCGGCAACCCGGATCAATCTTGAACTGATGCGAACCCTGAGCGGCGAACGATCCGGCAGTCTCCTGTCGGCTATCGACAAGACGGTGACCAACGGTGGATCGCGCGTGCTTGCCGCGCGGCTGGCTGCACCCCTGATCGATCCGAAAAAGATCGCGGATCGACACGATGCGGTTGCGTATTTTCATGATGACTTGCTGTTACGTGAGAAACTCAGGGACACACTGAGGGCGGCACCGGACATGCCCCGCGCGCTGTCCCGTCTGGCCCTGAACCGGGGTGGCCCGCGCGACCTTGGCGTGATCCGCTTCGGACTGGAAGCCGCGCGGGAGATTGCTGCTCTTCTGACAGAAAAGTCAGCCGTGCTGCCTGAGGAGGTTGCGCTGGCGGTTTCGGCGCTGAACGGATCTCCGTTTGATCTTGCCGGGGAGCTTGCAGCCGCTCTGGCGGATGAGGTGCCGCTTCTGAAGCGGGACGGTGGCTTTATCCGCAGCGGCTATCATGAGGTTCTCGACGAGCAGCGCGGACTGCGCGATGAAAGCCGCAAGGTCATTGCCGGATTGCAGGCGGAATACAGCGATCTCGTCGGGGTTAAGTCGCTCAAGATAAAACATAATAATGTTCTGGGCTGGTTCATTGAAGTCCCGGCCGGACACGCCGGTAAACTGACCGATGAGGCACGCCGGGATAAGTTTATTCATCGGCAGACGCTGGCCGGTGCCATGCGCTTTACAACACCTGAACTGGCGGACCTTGAGTCCCGTATCGCCAACGCGGGCGGCCGGGCATTGGCCATTGAGCTCGAGGCGTTCGACCGACTGACGGGCAATGTTGTTGCAAAAGCCGATGCGATCAAGGCGGCGGCGGATGCGCTGGCGGTTCTTGATGTCTCGACAGCGCTTGCTCTTGTGGCGGCGACGGAGACTTATATCAGACCGAAAGTCGATGCCTCTCTGTCGTTCCGGATCGAGGGCGGACGACACCCCGTTGTCGAGCAGGCGCTTCGAAAAGACGGCGGTGAACCGTTTGTTGCCAACAACGCCGACCTTGGCCCTGAGGGTGAGCAGTCAAACGGCCAGATCTGGTTGATCACCGGCCCGAATATGGCTGGTAAGTCGACTTTTCTGCGCCAGAACGCACTGATTGCGATCCTTGCCCAAATGGGGTCTTTCGTACCTGCCGCCGCCGCTCATATCGGGGTTGTGGATCGCCTGTTTTCACGGGTCGGAGCGGCCGATGACCTGGCGCGCGGTCGGTCGACCTTCATGGTTGAAATGGTCGAAACGGCGGCCATTCTCAACCAGGCCGGTGAGCGGTCCCTCGTCATTCTCGACGAAATCGGGCGCGGCACGGCAACGTTCGACGGCTTGTCAATTGCCTGGGCGGCGATCGAAAATCTGCATGAAGTCAATCGGTCCAGGGCACTGTTTGCCACACATTATCACGAACTGACGGCTCTGTCGCAGCGGCTCGACCGGATGGCCAATGCCACGGTCAAGGTCAAGGAATGGAAAGGCGACGTCGTTTTCCTTCACGAAATCGTGCCCGGCGCGGCGGACCGGTCTTACGGTATCCAGGTGGCAAAGCTTGCAGGGTTGCCCGCCGCGGTTGTTGACCGGGCCAAAGCCGTGCTGACGCAGCTTGAGGAAAATGACCGGCGCGCACCGGCGGAGACAATCATCGATGATCTTCCCCTGTTTGCTGCCATGCGGCCGGCCGGCCCGGCTGAACCTGTTTCAGCCGTGGTCGATGAGGGCCTGATCACTTTGATCGACGAAATTGATCCCGATGATCTGACCCCGCGTGCGGCGCTGGAGGCTCTTTATCGGATCAAGGCAAAAAGAGCCGAAGACAAATTGTGACAATGAAAAACCGCCGGAACCTTTCGGCGCCGGCGGTTTTGGCTGTTTCGTGGATATACGTTCTAGTTTTCTGCATCAATCAAATTGATATGTTGCGCTTTTCATCGAGGGCTGATTCCTTGTTTTCCGATTCGTGCGAAGAGGAGGCAGGTTTTGGCCAATATCAAATATGTTGTTGAACTGACGTTGGACGAGCGCAAGGCGCTTTTGTCGATGATCAGGAAAGGGACACTGGCTGCCCGTGCGAACTGCAAGGCGCGCATTCTTCTGAAGGCCGACAAGGGGCCTCATGGCGAGGGTTGGACGGACCGCAGGATTTGTCAAAGCCTCGAGACCTCTGGCTCGACAGTCGCCCGGGTGCGCGAGACGTTTGTGATGGAAGGGATGGATGCGGTGTTCGCCCGCAAACAGCGCGCCCATCCTGCCATCAAGCGCATCTTCGATGGCGAAGCCGAAGCCAGGCTGATTGCCCTTGCGTGCTCGCAGCCGCCACAGGGCTATGCGCGCTGGACCATTCGGCTTCTGGCCGACAAGGTCGTTGAGTTGAACATTGTCGAGGCAGCCCACTTCAACACTGTTGCGCGCGCGCTTAAAAAAACGAACTTAAGCCTCACCGAAGTCGGTATTGGGTAATCCCACCCGAGCAGAACGCGGCCTTCGTCGCCGCCATGGAGAACGTGCTGGCGGTTTATCAGCGCCCACGTGATCCGAAACGTCCGCTGGTTTGTCTGGATGAAGCGGCCAAACAGTTGGTCAGCGCCACGCGTCTAGCGATCCCCATGACGCCGGGGCGCGTTGCTCGGCATGACTATGAATACAAGCGTGCAGGTGTGGCCAATCTATTCATGGCTTTTGCTCCGCTTGAAGGCATGCGGCACATCAAGGTCACCGACCATCGTGGCAAAACGGACTACGCTCACTTCCTTGAAGAGCTTGCCGACCGGCATTTTGCAGATGCAGACAAAATCGTGCTGGTCCAGGACAACTTGAATACACACAGCCAAGCATCACTTTACGCGACCTTTGAACCGGCCAAGGCAAGGCGCATCGCTGAAAAATTCGAGTGGAACCACACACCCAAACACGGCTCCTGGCTCAACATGGCCGAAGCCGAATTGTCCGTGTTGTCGCGACAGTGTCTGAAAGAACGCATCGGCAGCAAAGAAGACCTTGCCCGTAACGTCAAAGCGTGGACGACGCAACGAAACGATAAGCGCTGCATCGCGCAATGGCAGTTCACAAACGAACAAGCACGCATCAAACTCAGCAAACTATACCCATCAATATGAGTGAGTCAGAGGACTAGAGCGAGTTGTGATTAGATTGATGCATTTGATGGTGGAAAATCGGTTCATTCGGTAAGGCGCGTCCCGTCGCGCGATGCGGCGCATCGGGCAAGGGGCACAACGATGTCCGATGGGCCGATTTTCCCCACCCCTGAGAGGAAGGAACTATTGCAAATCAATGGTGAATGGGCCGGGCCATTTTGCCCCCTGACTGCGTTGGTTTGCGCTTTTAGTGGGGTAGCACCACGGTACGCAAACCGTCTTGTCAGCGACCAAAATGGCCTCGGTCAAATGCATCAATCTAATCACAACTCGCTCTAGGCGTCCGCGAGTTCTCTGGCCTGTTCGATCCACTTGTCGCGGTTGATCCGCCCTTTGAAGGCGAGTTTGTCGTCGAGCTCGGAAATATGATCTTTTTCCAGCCCGGCGATCTGCCAGTAATGGAAGATGCCGATTTCGTTAAGCGTCTTTTCCAGTTTCGGTCCGACACCTGAGATCTGCTTCAGATCATCAGCCGCACCCTTCGGTTTGGACAGAAGTGTTGCGGCAAGGGTTTTGCGGGACGGTTTTTTCCGAACTTTCGGTCTTGCCGGAACGGGTTTCCTGGCAGCTGTCCTTCGACTTGGTCCGAACGACGTGTCGTGGGTTAACACGAAATCGGAAATGCGGGGTGCGATTTCCGACCGGAATCGTGAACCGTTGAAAACGCCGTAGTGGCCAACACCCGGCTGCACATAGTGAGCCCGCATTCCGTCAGGGATTTTACTGCAGATGCCGTGCGCTGCCTCTGTCTGTCCAAGCCCGGAAATATCGTCCCGCTCGCCTTCGACGGTAAACAGCGCAGTTTTGCGGATTGCATGGGTGTCGATCGGTCTGCCGTGATGGGTCATTTTGCCCTTGGGCAGTGCGTGGTCGATAAACACGGTTTTGACGGTTTGAAGATAAAATTCGGCAGTAAGGTCCATAACCGCCAGATACTCGTCATAGAAATCACGATGCTTTTCGGCGCTGTCACCGTCGCCTTTGATAAGATTCTTGAACAGATCGCGATGCGCGGTGACGTGCCGGTCGAGATTCATGCTCATGAAGCCCGAAAGCTGCAGAAAACCCGGATAAACGTCGCGCATGAAGCCCGGATGCGGAAACGGCACCTTCATGATGACGTTGTTTTCGAACCACTCCATGCCCTTTTCTTCGGCAAGGTTGTTCACTGCGGTGGGATTGACCCGTGTGTCGATCGGGCCGCCCATCAGGGTCATTGTCGTTGGCGTGTAGGGGTCATCTTCCGCCTCCATCACCGCCACTGCGGCAAGGACGGGTACCGACGGCTGACACACCGCCAGGACATGGGTGTCCGGGCCCAGTTTGTGCAGCATGGATATGATGTAGTCGATATAATCGTCCAGATCGAACTTGCCCTCGGTGACGGGCACCATCCGGGCGTCGATCCAGTCGGTGATATAAACCTCGTGATTTTGCATGAGGGTTTCGACGGTTCCCCTCAGCAGCGTGGCATAGTGCCCGGACATAGGCGCCACGACCAACAGTTTCGGATGCATCTTGTGAGAGGCGGGCATGATCCGCTCGAAGTGAATCAGATTGGCGAACGGCCGTTTCCAGACCACCTTCTCGCGGACGGGCACGCGCATGCCGTCCACGGTGGTTTCGTTAAGGCCGAATTCCGGTTTGCTGTAACGCCGTGTGGTGCGCTCGAAGAGTTCGCAACTTGCAGCGATACTTCGCCCCAATGTCGTGTGAGACAACGGATTGATAGGGTTTTTGAAGTAATAGCGCGTCATATCCGCGGCAGCGCGGAGCGGGCTGAGAGCGGCATGGTTCATTTCATAGAGATGATAATAAGGCACGTAATCTTTCCCCAGTATCTTCCGTTGATGAGAAGAAGCCCACTTTTCTTGTGCGATGCAGCAGCTTAGTTCATTTTTGTCCGCTTGGACAATATGTACTGAAGTTCATGAGGCTTGATGTTGGAAAAGACGTTAAATTTCGGATCGCGTGACGGATAGATCACAGTATTTCACGGCAATGCAGCAAAAATATATGAACTCCGTTCGCTTAAGGCGAGTCCGGCTGACGAAATTGTGAAGATGTCACTGCTAAAACTACTTAGCCGCCATCATGATTCTTTAATTCTAAACGATGACTTGCGAGCCAAAAATCTCCGCTTCAGGCAGCAAGATCTGCAACGAGCGCATCAAGAACAAAAAAACCGTCCCGCGTTGCTCTGATTCTTCTGTTTCCGAGCCTTGCCACGAGCCCGTAGGAAATGAGTTCATCCACTTTGTCCGGATCGATCTCCCGGCCGGACAAGGCACGGTACCGCACGAAATCGACGCCCTCGACCATGCGCAGGGCCATGAGAAGATACTCATCGCCGGTCTCCTCGTCGTTCAAACGGTCGCGGACAGTCATGCCATGCCCTTCGCTTTCAACGGCATTCAGCCATTTTTCCGGATTTTTTTCCGTCGCCGTCGCATATCGATGGTTGTCGATATCAATTCGCCCGTGTGCGCCGGGGCCAACACCCGCATAGTCTCCGTAGCGCCAATAAAGCAGGTTGTGCCGGCACTCGGCGCCCGGTTGCGCATGATTTGAGATTTCGTAGGCAGGCAGACCGTGCCGGTCGCAGAGTTCCTGGGTCACTTCATAAAAATCCGCGCCTTCGTCATGGCTTGGCACGGGCAGTTTCCCCGCCTGATGCAGATCGTAAAAGGGCGTGTCCCGTTCAATTGTCAGTTGATAGAGCGACAAATGATCGGCGGCGTGTTTGAGCGCACGCTCCAGTTCTTCCCGCCATGCGGCAACCGACTGTCTCGGTCGCGCATAGATTAAGTCAAATGAAATACGGTCAAACGTATTTTTTGCGATTTCTAACGCGTTCAGGGCGCTCTCGACATCGTGTAACCGGCCCAGACTGCGCAGATCCGGATCGTTTAATGCCTGAATACCGAGGGAAACCCGATTGACCCCGGCATCCCGATATCCTGCGAAGCGTTTGGCCTCGACACTCGATGGATTGGCTTCCAGTGTAATTTCCACATCGCGGGAGACAGCCCAGTGTTCCGCAATCGCCTCAAGAATACCGCCGACGGTGTCCGGCTCCATCAGAGACGGGGTGCCCCCGCCGATAAAGACGGTGCCAACCTGTCTGCCGGGCGTTTTTGTCGCGAAATAGGCCAGCTCCCGCCTAAAAGCGGCAAGATAACGCGGCTGATCGATCGGCTGATGGCGAACGTGCGAATTAAAGTCGCAATAGGGGCACTTGGCGGCGCAGAACGGCCAATGCACGTAAATTCCGAAGCCCGGATCTTCGGGCCTGTTCAGGATTGTTTCAGACACGCGCGTGCGAACTTTTCAAAGGCCCGGGAGCGATGGGACAGGGCCGAACCGGGTTTTTCAAGGGACCATCCGTGTTTGTCGGCGGCGTCCATTTCGCCGAAGGTGATGTCGTATCCGTCCGGCTGGAACATCGGATCATATCCGAAGCCTTTCGTCCCTCTGGGAGGCCAGACCGCCGTCCCGGCCACTTCGCCGCGGAACAGTTCCCTGTGGCCGTCCGGCCAGGCAACGCAAAGAACCGCAACAAAGGAGGAGCGGCGCCGGTTCGGCGTCGTTGCCTGCGCTGCGGCCAGTTTCTCTTCAACATTGCGCATCGCCATGGCGAAGTCCTTGTCCGGCCCGGCCCAGCGGGCGGAGTAAATCCCCGGATCTCCATCCAGCGCTTCAACGCAAAACCCTGAATCATCGGCAAGCGCCGGCAGACCGGCGGCGTTTGCTGCGGCCTCCGCCTTCAATTCGGCGTTTGCCTCAAATGTTGACCCGGTTTCTTCCGGCTCAGGCAGCCCAAGCACACCTGCTGAAACGACGTCGAACCCGAACGGCTCCATGAGCTCGTTGATTTCCCGGATTTTGCCCTTGTTGTGGCTGGCAATGATCAGTTTTCCGGGGTCTAAAGTGCGTGTGGGCATTGATCGTTCCTTGGAGAAAGCAGTCGGCAAAGGTTTCGACAACCGCCGCTAAAGAATGGCCATTTTTTGCAGATCGACCAGTTTATCGATCCCCTGCTTTGCAAGGCCCAGCAGTTTTATGAATTCTTCTTCCGAAAAAGGATCGCCTTCGGCTGTTCCCTGAATTTCGACAATGCCGCCCGAGCCGGTCATCACGAAATTCGCATCGGTCTCCGCCTCGGAGTCCTCCGCGTAGTCAAGATCGAGAACGGGTGTGCCTTTATAGATCCCGCATGAGATCGCAGCCACCTGATCTTTGAGGATGGTTTTTGAAATCATGTCGCGCGCCAGCATCCAGTTGACGCAATCGCTGAGT
Source organism: Stappiaceae bacterium (assembly GCA_965275915.1). GTDB lineage: Bacteria > Pseudomonadota > Alphaproteobacteria > Rhizobiales > Stappiaceae > JBDWFY01. Next base: position 1,610,905 of record CBDHYI010000007.1, on the reverse strand, counting down.
GCGACCCAGGCGCCGGTGATCGACGCGGTGCGGGTGCCGCCGTCGGCCTGGATCACATCGCAGTCGACACTGATTTGCCGTTCACCAAGCGCTTCCAGGTCGATCACGGCTCTCAGGGACCGGCCGATCAGACGCTGAATTTCCAGCGTCCGGCCCGATTGTTTGCCTGCCGATGCTTCGCGGCGCATACGGTCGCTGGTTGAGCGGGGCAGCATGCCGTACTCGGCGGTTACCCAGCCGCGGTTCTGGCCTCGAAGCCAGGGCGGAATCCTTTCTTCCAGCGACGCCGTGCACAGGACATGCGTATCGCCGAATTTCACCAGACAGGATCCTTCGGCGTGTTTTGAAACATTTCGTTCAAGGGTGACGGCGCGCATTTCGTCATCGGCGCGTTTCGTGGCACGCATTTTATGCTCCGTTGATCGGTTCATGGCGGGTTTTAGCGGGATGGCCGAAAGAGCGCAAAGGCAAAGCTTGCAGAAATCTCAGAAAATGACACTAAATGAGAAAATAGATGTCGCAGCGGGACTGTTTATTCGGATAATGCGTACCGCAAACGGAACGATCGGATGGCAAATTTGGGAAATTCTGTGAATTTGGGTTCCATGTCGGCCAGTCTTACGGAACTAGACAAACGTTCGCGAGCCATCTTCCGTTCTATTGTGGAGTCCTATCTGGATACGGGTGAGCCGGTCGGCTCGCGTAACATCTCGCGCCTTCTGCCGATGACGCTTTCGCCGGCTTCGGTGCGCAATGTCATGGCGGATCTTGAGCATCTGGGGCTGGTTTATTCGCCCCATACCAGCGCGGGCCGGATGCCGACCGAGCTGGGTCTTCGTTTTTTTGTCGATGCGCTGCTTGAGGTCGGGGATCTGACGAAGGAAGAGCGCGATCGGATTGCCGTTCAGGTGAAAGCCGGCTCGGAGAAAAGTTACGAGCAGGTGCTGACAGAAGCGAGCCAGATGCTCTCCGGACTGTCCCGGGGGGCGGGTGTCGTGTTGACTCATAAAACCGATTCGCCGCTGAAACATCTGGAATTCGTTCAGTTGGAGCCGCAAAAAGCGCTGGTGGTGATGGTGACCGAGGACGGGACGGTGGAAAATCGGGTCATCGATCTGCCGCACGGCCTGCCCCAATCCGCTCTCGTTGAGGCGTCCAACTATCTCAATGCCCATATTCGCGGAAAAACGCTCGCTGAAGCCAAGGAAGCGCTCAGCAAAATCATGGATGAGGAAAAGGCGGTTCTGGACGCCCTGACCAGAAAAGTGATCGATGCCGGTCTTGCCGTTCAGGTCGGTGACGAAAACAGCGGCCAGCCGACATTGATCGTCCGGGGAAGGTCGAACCTGCTTGAAGATTTCAAGGCGGTTGAGGATCTTGAGCGTATCCGCTTGCTTTTCGACGATCTGGAAAACAAGCGCGAACTAATACAATTGCTGGGACTGGCCGAAAAGGGCGACGGCGTCCGGATTTTCATCGGATCGGAAAACAACCTGTTTTCCCTGTCCGGCTCCTCGCTTGTCGTTTCGCCCTATCGGGACAGCGAGCAGAATATCGTCGGTGTGCTGGGTGTGATCGGCCCGACACGCCTGAATTATGCCCGCGTGATTCCCATGGTGGATTATACGGCTCACCTTGTAAGCCGGCTTTTGCGATAAGCCCGATTTTTGCTATGCGTTTCAATCCCGTAGAAATCGAACAATCTCCGGTTCAACCCGATAGCTAAGGTCCCGTCATGAGTTTTGAGACTGCTGAACTGGAACGTTATGCCCGTCATATCGTTCTTGCCGATGTCGGCGGGCCGGGGCAGCAGAAGCTCAAGCAATCCGGCGTTCTTGTGATCGGCGCGGGTGGCTTGGGTGCGCCGGCGCTTCAATATCTCGCTGCGGCCGGTGTCGGGCGGATCGGTGTCATCGATGACGATCACGTTTCGCTGTCAAACCTTCAGCGGCAGGTCATTCACGATACGGATACGGTGGGCACCGCCAAGGTCGAAAGCGCGGTCCGGTCCCTGGGAAGGATCAATCCCCATGTGCAGGTTGAGCCGCATTGCGCGCGGCTCACCCGCCAAAATGCGGTTGCTCTGATCGCAGACTATGATGTCGTCATTGACGGCTCCGATAATTTTGCGACCCGGTATTTGACGTCCGATGCCTGTTTTTTCGCCAAACGCCCGCTGATAACCGGTGCGGTCGGTCAGTTCGACGGCTCGATTACCACTCTCAAGCCTTATGCGGCCGGCGACAACGGCACGCCACATCCGACATATCGTTGCCTGTTTCCAAATCCGCCTGCCGACGGCAGCCTGCCGACCTGTGCCACCGCCGGGGTTCTGGGTGCGCTGACGGGTGTGATCGGCTCGATGCAGTCTCTTGAAGCGATTAAGGAAATTGTCGGCATTGGCGAAAGCCTGGTTGGTCGGCTGCTGCTTTACGATGCCCGAACCGCGCGATTTGAAACCATCCGCTACCGGTGGAATCGGAATAACCCGCTCAACGGCGAAAGGCCGGTCCCCTTTGCGGACCTGCACTCATGAGCTGCCGTCCTTGTGCCAGTCCCTGAGAACGACAAGGCTCTCGAACCGCTTGATATGCGGCTCGTAAAAGTGTTCTTCGGTAAAGGCCGCGTAGTCCTCCATGGTGTGGCAGACAACTGTCATGGCGAAGTCCGCTTCGCCGGTGACATGACAGATCTGCTTGATCTGAGGCAGCTTGAGCATCTGGCGGCGGAGCACATCGACCCGGTCCGGCGCATCCCGGGCGAGCGTCAGCAGAACAATGATCGTCACTGAAGGTGATGACAGTTTCGGCGACAGGACAGCCACGTCCCGTTCAATCGCTCCGGACTGTCGCAGCCGTTGAACGCGCCGGAGGCAGGCAGCCGGGGACAGACCGACCTGCTCGGACAGTTGCTTGCCGGTCTGACGGCTGTCGACCTGAAGCAGTTCCAGCAAGTGCCAGTCAAAACGATCCAGGTCATCCATGCGCCGGTCCCTCCCTTCAACGACTGTAGACTTTAGGGTATGGCCCCATAAATATACTTAAAATGGCGGATCAAACGGCAAAAAGCTGGAAGGAAGGGTGTGAAAAGCGGGCTTTATGCCCGGTTGAACAGCCTGACGCAGCAGATTGAAGCCGTTTGTCCGTCCTTTCGGATAGGGCCGATTGGTCCGGCTACAGCGTTGCACGTTCTTGAAAACCGGACGGTTTCCTTCGAACATGCGCCTTGTATCCGAACCAATCGGCTCATACCATTTTAAGTACATTTATGGGGCCATACCCTAACCGCATCGGGCGCGTTTCAAAATCGACTGGGCGGCAAGATTGAATTCAGTTCGCGTAAAAAGACCATATTTGCGATCTGACCGCAGCGCTGGTCTGTAACGTTTGTGCATCGTCATTGTGAAACGAGAAGGACGATGTCAATGTCTTATTCCTGCTCAATAAATCGGGTCGCGGAGGCGGAGGGGGCTGCGTTCGAAGATCGAAAACGCACCCTGCTTCGGAGGCTGGCGCACCGCTTCAGCCGCTGGCTGAAATATCACCACGACAGGCAGCATGTGCAGGAACTGCCGGATTACCTGATCAGGGACATCGGCCTCAGGCGACAGGACGTAAGGGATGCGCTGAAGCGAAACAACGGTAATGAAACCTGATTGCCGGGCATATGTTGTCTGCACCGCATCGGGCATGAAAAACCCGGAAACGATCACTCGTTTCCGGGGACATAACTCGGGACTCTCTCACGATCAGCCGACAGAATACGGTTCGCACGTCTCAAAAACCGGCGTGAACCCGATCAGTTGGCTTGCTGTCCTTCAGCCTGTTGTGCAGCCGCCTGTTTCGCCATGTTCTGGCGATAAAGATTTGCAAAATCGATCGGGTCGATCAGGAGTGGCGGAAAGCCGCCGTTGCGGGTCGCATCCGAGACGATCTGGCGTGCGAATGGAAACAGCATGCGCGGGCATTCGATCATCACGAACGGATGCAGATGTTCCTGCGGGACGCCGGAGATCTGAAACACGCCGCCATAGGCAATTTCAACGTTGAACAGCACGGTTTTGTCGTTTGCAGCCTTGGCGTTGATCAGCAGTGTCACTTCAAATTGCGCTTCTCCGACCGGATTGGCATTCACGTTGACATTGATGTCGAGTTTGGGCTGGCCGTTGGGCTGCAGAGACGCCGGTGCATTTGGATTCTCAAACGAAAAATCCTTGATATACTGGGCCAGGACATTCATTCCCGGAGCGGATTGAGCTCCATCCTGGGCATTGGCAGCGCCTTGTTCATTGCTCTCTGTCATGAAAAATTCCACACTCGTTACGCGGCGTGCCGCTTGGATTTGTCGTTTGGCAGGTGGGCTAACATGTTGTGGCGTGCCGCACAAGGGCACCAGTCGCGGCGACAGTAACCGGCAGATCGGAAACAATGCCAGATAAGAACCCCGCCTACAGTCCCTTTGCTGACAGTCTCCTTCGGCTGGATACGCTTGTCCGACTGCGCTGGCTTGCCGTCATCGGCCAGACCGCCGCTATTCTGATTGTCTACTTTCCAATCGGCTTTCAGCTACCGCTCGGCGCTTGCCTTGCCCTGATTGCATTGTCCGCCTGGCTGAACCTGTTTCTGAAGATCAGGTATCCGTCCAGCCTGCGTCTGCCGGACAAATGGGCGGCATTGCAACTGGGCTACGATCTGGCTCAGCTGTCCGGCCTTCTGTATCTCACCGGAGGCATCGGCAATCCATTTATATTTTTGCTTCTCGCACCGGTCATGGTCTCGGCGACGACACTGGCGCCGAAATGGACAGTCATACTTGTGATTGTGGCTTCGTTTTTCGCGAGTTTTCTCGCTCTGTTTCACATGCCTTTGCCCTGGATCGGGGGCGAGGTCTTCGAGTTGCCCAATCTTTACGAGCTCGGTGTCTGGGTTGCGCTTGTTTTTTCTCTGATTTTCATGGCCATTTACGCATTCCGCGTCGCCACGGAAGGGCGTCAGCTCTCCGATGCGTTGGCGGCGACCGAACTCGTTCTGGCCCGCGAGCAGCACCTTAACGCACTCGATGGTCTTGCCGCCGCCGCCGCGCATGAACTGGGCACGCCTCTGGCAACAATTTATCTTGCGGCGAAAGAGCTTGAGCCGGAATTTGAATCGGATGATTTCCGCAAAGAGGATGTGACCCTCATTCGGAGTCAGTCGGACCGTTGTCGTGAAATTCTGCAAAAACTGACCCAGTTATCCAGCGAACCCGACGAGATGTTTCGGCAGATTCCGGTCTCGCAGCTGTTGGAAGAAGTCATTGCACCTCATCGGGATTTCGGCGTCCTGATTTCAACCGCGCTGTCAGGCGAAGGCGAAGAGCCTATCGGCGCCCGCAACCCGGCCATTCACTACGGGCTTGGCAACCTGATTGAAAACGCCGTCGATTTTGCGGACAAAAAGGTGGAGGTCTCCGCCCGATGGGACGCGTCGTCCCTGACGATCATCATATCGGACGATGGTCCCGGATTTGCCTCCGATGTTATGGACCGGCTCGGTGATCCTTACGTCACCACTCGATGGCGGCCGAAAAAGAAAGAGACAGAGGGAAAGGCCGGCGGGCTGGGGCTTGGGTTTTTCATCGCAAAAACGCTGCTGGAGCGGACGGGTGGAGAGGTCGTTCTCGCCAATCGGCGGCATCCTGACACAGGTGCTGTGATCACGATCAGCTGGCCTCGGTCGGCAATGGACAGAGCTCTGAGCCAGTAACCAAACGCGGCGATAAATGGGCGTTTGAGCGCGTAAACACGGGGCGATCCCTTGGCGCGGGACCATTTGCTAACTATAACGGTTCCAAGAAAGAATGTTAAATGAAGCGGGATAATATCCAATGACCGTTGCGCCGCAGGATGGTGCCGGAAAAATTTCCGAAGATAACAGGCTCCTGATTGTTGATGATGACCGTCCCTTCCAGCAGCGGCTGGCAAGGGCGATGGAAAAACGCGGATTTGAACCGATTACGGCGGACAGTGTTTCTGAAGCACTCACGCAGGTGTCGACCGTCGGTCCGGCCTTTGCCGTGGTTGACCTCAGGTTGGAAGACGGAAACGGGTTATCCGTTATCGAAGCGATTCATGCAAAGCGGGCTGACTCCAGAGCCATTATTCTGACCGGATACGGCAATATCGCCTCGGCCGTAACAGCCGTGAAACTGGGTGCGATCGACTATCTGGCGAAACCCGCGGATCCCGATGACATCTATGCGGCCCTGATCCGGGAGCGGGACGACAAGGCTCCGCCGCCGGAAAACCCGATGTCCGCCGACCGCGTGCGCTGGGAGCATATTCAGCGGGTTTACGAACTCTGCGACCACAATGTTTCGGAAACCGCGCGCCGCCTCAACATGCACCGGCGCACGTTGCAGCGCATCCTGGCAAAGCGGGCGCCGCGATAGCCGGCCGGAGCGCATCGCGTGACGGTTGAATCGCCTTCACGTCACGATACGGGTGAAATGCCCTGGGTGTCTAAAGGCCGGTCAGAGCGGCACTGTCCGGATCCATCAAATCCTGAAGCCGCAGGGCCGCGCTCTGGGCGAAGCGGAGGGATACCGCTTTACGCGTTGCGGCGGCCAGTTTGTGTTCATCGGCCTCCCGCAGTATTTCCGCGCCATATCCGTCAGACAGGATGAGGCCGGCGTTTTGAGGAAAAATATCCATCGGCACCTCCGGCGCCGTTGCAAAGAAGAACCGGTCGCAGTGGTGTCTGTAGTCGGGCCATTTCCGGTCAGCCTTGAAATCGGCAACCGAGGACTTTACTTCAATGATCCAGATATCGCCTTTGGCACCGATCGCAACCAGATCCGCGCGTCTGCCTGAGGCTAGGGTCAGTTCAGGCAGACAGGCGAAGCCGAATTGTCTGAGCAGCCGGGCCGTGCCTTTTCTGATGCGCAAAGCGGTGTCCGATTGACGGCCATCATGCAACGGATCTCTGAAATCAGGGAGGATGGACATGGTAACTTCATCTCAATTTCATCGCGATTGTTCTATATTTGTTCACAAAATGCAACATTCGCCATTCGCTTAGCCGTTCTTTTTCCTTTGAAGTGCCGTCAACATATCTTGATTGCGAGCTATAATCTGAAGCGATAGGACTGCCGTGCATTCAGAAGCCCGCTTTCCCGACCGGAGGCAGGAGCGCAGAAACTGCGGATGATCATGAAAAACAGTCGACTTTCTCTTTTATCCATATTGTTTTTGGCCATCAGTCTTGGCTTTACCGGAGCAGGCGATGCCAACGATTTCTGGAGTCTCGACACCCTCAAATTCTGGAAACGCGACAAGGGCGAGCCTGAACCGCAGGTCCAGCCTCCGGCACAGGCCGACCCCAATGCCGTACAGACGCAGCCTCTTCAGCCGCCGGCTGCTCTGCCGGAGGGAACCGGTCAGACCGCGCCGGTTCAGCCGGGAACGCCAACCGTGGAACGGGGTCCTGTTCCCCCTGCCGATATTCCCAATGCACTCTCAGATACGGAGACCGGGCAACCGGCTGCGCCGTCCCTGGCGCTCGCCGAACAGTTTCAGGGTATCTGGGGTCTGTCGGAAGACGTCTGCAGCGGAACACAAACGATCGAGGATATTGTCGACGATCAGGCATTGGCCATAAAGGGCAATCGGGTGTTCTTTTCCGACAGTCAGTGCAGGGTTCTTCAAACCGAAGGGGATTACTCCTCCGGTCAGAATGTGCTTATCCGCTGTGTCGATATCGATAATCAGCGATACGAAACCGAAGTTCTTCTTCGTCCGCTCGGAGGCCTGAAACTTGAGATTTCGGCCGGAAACCAGTCTTCGCTGCAATATTCCTACTGCGCGCCGGCTCAGGGCAAGGAACCGGCGGCCGCCGCCGAGCTCGATCAGCCGGTTGCCCCGGAGCCGGGCGCGGCACAAAAGGAGCTGACAACCCAGTAAGAGCGCTTCTGAAACTGGTCGCTCCCCAGCCAAAGAATTTGCCAGCGACGACCGCGGCCCGTATGAGAGATTGTGCGGGCCTTTTGTTTTGTGTCGGCTGGGGATTAAGTTCATTGAGTGATGGTGGAGAGCCGCTCGTCGCGGTGATTGGGGCCGGTCCGGCCGGATTGTTTGCTGCGGAAGTCCTGCTGAGTGCCGGGTTGCGGGTCCAGATCTTCGATCAGATGCCCACCGTGGCCCGAAAATTTCTGATGGCCGGACGCGGCGGACTGAACATGACTCATTCGGAGGCGCGGGGGCCGTTTCTGGCCCGTTACGAGACCGGCGGGGCATGGCTCGCGCCGATGCTCGATGCATTTCCTCCCTCCCGGCTTACGGCCTGGTCGGAGGCGCTGGGAGAACCGACCTTTGTCGGGTCAAGCGGCCGTGTGTTTCCCCGTTCCATGAAAGCGTCGCCGCTTCTGCGGGCGTGGTTGCGACATCTTGATCGCTTTGGAGCGACGTTCCATTCCCGGCATCGTTGGGAAGGGTGGGACGCTCAGGACCGTTTGATGTTTTCGACGGAGGCGGGCCTCACACGCCGGGTGGCTCCGGCCGCGTGCCTTCTGGCTCTGGGGGGCGCAAGCTGGCCGCGCCTGGGGTCCGATGGCACCTGGGTCGGGACGCTGCAGGAAAAGGGGGTGGATGTCGACATCCTTCAGCCGGCCAATTGCGGCTTCGTTCTTGAATGGTCGCCGCTGTTTTCGGACCGGTTTGCCGGCACACCATTGAAAAACATCGCGGTTTCAACCGGTGATAAAACGCTGCGCGGGGAGGCGATGATCACCGCAAAGGGCATCGAGGGCCATGTGATCTACGCCCTGTCGGCAAACCTGCGGCAAAAGCTGTTTGCGCAAGGAGCTGTCCCGATAACCGTTGATCTGCGTCCGGATGTCGATGAGCCGGCGTTGGCAAAACGCCTGGATCAACCGCGCGGCAAACAGTCCATGTCCAACTTTCTTCGAAAAAAGGCCGGACTGAGTGCCGTCGAATTCAATCTCATGCGCGAAGTGCACGGGCGTTCAACCGGCATATCGGCGCCGGATCTTGCCTGGCAGATCAAGAATATCCCGTTAACCCTGAAGGATATTGCGCCGATGAGCCGTGCCATTTCTTCTGCCGGCGGCATAATGCAAAGTGCTGTGACAGACGATCTGGAATTGCGGGCCATACCCGACATGTTCGTCGCCGGTGAAATGCTTGATTGGGATGCGCCGACCGGCGGTTATCTGCTGCAGGCGACCTTTGCAAGCGCGAGTTGGGCCGCGAACGGCATTTTGAAGAAATTCGGCAAAGCGGACTTGCTGGCGCCGCGCTGGGACTGGGCGGCGACCTGGAAAGGGAAGGGCACGTTGTAGTGGGAAGCCCTTCTGTCTCCTATATGGGAAGGCACAGGTAAAGGATGTTTCAAATGTCGGGATTTCTTCGATCAGCAGGGCTGTTTGTCGTCATCGTGTTTCTGTCCGCAAACAACGCTTTTGCCTACCCGGAAGTCTGGCGCATGACCTGCGCGCAGGCCCAGCAATTCGTCCGTGAAAGGGGGGCGGTCATACTCTCAACCGGACCGCATACTTACTCGCGGTTCGTCGCAACGAGGGGATATTGCCAATATTTTGAAAAGATAAAGCCTCAGTGGGCGCAGACGGCGGATAAGAAACAATGTCCGGTCGCCTACCAGTGCTATGATCCGATCCGGTTTCGCATCAGGTAATCCAGGTCCGTCCGTCCGCGTTCGCCATCGAGGAATGCAGACGGACGTCTGCGTAATTGTCAGACACCGGGTCCTTTGAGTCCGGGCTCGAAATCTTCCCAACTGTGACCGGTCGCGACGATGCAGGCCTTGCCTTCGGCATTCGTAATGACAATTGTCCAGGATCCCGTCTCATCGGATGCGTACATCTGCATCAGGGCCTTGTCGTTGACGATTCCCATTGCTGTCGGCACTTCCTTGTATCGATCCGACAATTGCTGCAGCAGCTTTGTGTGCGTTGTGCAGCGTTGAAACTGGGCTTCCGCCGGCAGACTAGTTGCGCTGACCAGACCGGAAGCCGCCAATAATGCAGCCAAAGCTGATTTAACCATGACAACCTCCTTCAGTGGTTTGTTTACATCGGCATCTCCGAAACCCATCGTGGACGGTCTCCTTGCGGGCGTTCGGTGCCTGTATTTAACATGGGAGTGTGGGCCAAAAAACGGAGTGACACCTGTCACATGTCTCAGATTTTTGAACGGATGTGAGCAGTCTCACATCCTTTGATGGATAACCCTGCCGGTTATCGGATAAGGGTCGACAAATTCACAAACTATCCGGCAAAATGACGTACCTGTGAAATGCTCAATATGGCTCTGTGAGGATTGCAAATATGGTGACGTCTCAGTTGGATGACCTGGACCGCCGATTGCTGGCGCTTCTGCAGACCAATGCACGGGACTCGACGTCCAGTCTGGCCCGTCGGCTTGATGTCGCCCGTTCGACGGTTCATGAGCGGCTGACCCGCCTGGAGCGCGACGGCACGATTGCAGGCTACACTGTCGTTATGGGTGCCCGGCCCGGCGAGCGAAGGGCACAGGCTCTGGTGCTTTTGTCCGTTCAGCAGCAGCAGTCCCGCAAAGTTGTGCAAGAACTTGAAACCTATCCGGAAATCAAACTCTGCATGACGGTTGGTGGGCAATATGACCTGTTTCTGACCGTGGAAACCGATCATCTGGAGGATCTGGATGATCTTCTTGATGATATTGCCGAAGTCCCGGGCGTTGAAAGGTCGCGCTCGGTCATTGTTCTTTCCCGCAAGTTCGATCGTCGTCAGAGTGTTGCCGGTGCCGCGTTGAATGCATCCGGTCGGTCTTGATTTTCGGACTTTTGAACCCAAAAACAGTAATTTGACGGGTGATCCGTCATTTCACCGGATATATTCGGTCGATTCGACGAAACCACACTTAAATCCGACAGCGAATCATACCTAAATCAGGGAGAACGGAAACTTCAAGGAACCCTGAGCATGAAACATATTCTGGTTGTCGGTGGCGGGAAAATTGGCGAAACGCTGTCCTATCTGCTCGCGCGGGAACCGGATTATCGGGTCACAATCGCCGATCGGGACGAAAAAGCACTGGCGCGCATCGATGATCTTCCCGGTGTTGAAAAGCGGGTTCTGGATGCGCGCAACGAGGACGCCGTTGCCGATCTTGCCGCGGGCAAGTTCGCGATCTTGAGCGCGTGCCCCTATTTCCTGACAGTATCCGTCGCAAGAGCGGCCCGGCGGGCAAATGTTCATTATTTCGATCTGACCGAGGATGTCGGCAGCACCGGAGAGGTCATGCGGATCGCTGAGGGCGCATCGACCGCCTTCATGCCCCAATGCGGGCTGGCGCCGGGGTTCATCTCCATTGTTGCGAACGATCTTGCAAAACGGTTCGACGATCTTGATTTTGTGAGGATGCGTGTCGGCGCGTTACCGAAGTTTCCGACCAATGCGCTGAAATACAACCTGACCTGGAGCACGGAAGGTGTCATCAACGAATACTGCAAACCGTGCGATGCGATCGTCGATGGCGAACTCGTCAAAACACCGGCCCTTGCCGGTCTTGAGGAATTCGCGCTGGATGGCGTCCGCTATGAAGCATTCAACACCTCCGGCGGCCTCGGAACCTTATGCGATACCTACAAGGGACGCGTGCGGAACATGAACTATCGGTCGGTCCGCTATCCCGGCCATCATGCCATCATGAGTGTTCTGCTGAATGACCTGAAGCTGTCCGGTCGGCAGGACCTGCTGAAAGAGATTCTTGAGGCATCCATCCCGGCGACGAGGCAGGACGTTGTTCTGGTCTTTGTCACGGTAAGCGGACTGCAATCCGGCCGTCTCGTTCAGGAAAGCTATGCCAACAAAATCTACGATCGGCGGATCGGCGACCGCCATCTCAGCGCAATCCAACTGACAACCGCCTCCGGAATATTGACGGCTTTGGATCTGGTCGCCGGCGGGCAGTTGCCGGACAACGGCCTGATCCGGCAGGAGGATGTCGATCTTTCGACGTTTCTCAAGAACCGGTTTGGCCGCCATTACGAACAGACACGGCCGGCCGAAGATCCGGCCACCGGCCAGAGAGCAGCCGCCTGAGGGGCCATTGAACCGCGTTGACTTCCGCCGGAGAGACCGTGCGTCCCTGTGAATTCCCGTAAACACCACAGATACGCCCCGCTGTTGCCTGCTTGATGTGGCGTTGTGCCGGCTCCGGTCACTTGTGAGCGAGGATCGTCATATGCCCAGATGGTTGGTATCCGCGTTCATGATGATGTGGGTGAGCGCCCCCGGCCACGCGCAGCAGGATGCGTTTCAGGTAGATCTGCCCATCGATTGCACAATCGGCGCGGACTGCTTTGTGCAAAGCCTGGTTGATATCGACGAGGGCTCCGGTCGCGGAGACTATCAGTGCTCTGAAGCCACGTATGACGGTCACAAAGGAACGGATATTCGCCTGCGCAATATCGGCGCTCTCCTGAAGGGCGTTTCCGTGCTCGCGGCTGCTCCGGGAACAGTCGTTCGGTTAAGAGATGGCGTTGCGGACGACCTTTCCATATCCGGCCAGTATAAAAGCCTTTCCGGCAAAGAGTGCGGAAACGGGCTAATTATCGATCATGGCGATGGATGGGAATCCCAGTATTGTCACCTGAGAGAAGGCAGTGTCAGTGTTCAGGAAGATGACAAGGTCGCCGTTGGTCAGCCGATTGGGCTCGTCGGAATGTCCGGTAAGACGGAATTTCCGCATGTTCATATGACTCTTCGGAAAGACGGGAGGGTTGTCGATCCGTATTCGGGTCTGTCGCCCGGCGATGATTGCCGTTCGGAAAAAACACCCCTGTGGACGGAGTCCGCGGCTGACGTGCTTTCTGAACCGATGTTTCAGCTTGTCGATTTCGCCTTCACCGACCGGCCTGTCAAACCTGTGGAGGTCGAACGGCTGCGGGAAGACCACTGGCCGCTGCCGGTGCGTAACGGCCCGGCCCTTGTGGCCTATCTTCGGGTTATCAACTTGGAGCCCACCGATCGCCAGTCGGTGGTTATTACCGGTCCGAAGGGCCTGGTTGCGGAAATGCCGATTGACCCGCAGGAGCGTTTCAAAGCGCGGTACGTCGCCTATATCGGCAAAAAAACACCAAGGGGCGGCTGGCCGCGCGGGATGTATGAGGCGACCTACAAACTGGAACGGGACGGCCGTGTTCTGCTTGAAAGAACGATCAGCATAGAGCTCTGAACAGATCGGCAGGACCGTTTGACCGGCCCTGACTTTCCCGCTTGCCTCTGTCGATTTGACCCTGAGCGAAGATCAGGTCCTGGAATTCAGAAAACCGACAATTTCCCGGGTCTTATGGAGAATCGGTTCCGCAATGTCCGCGGCCCGCTGTGAGCCATCGGCAAGCACCTGATCGATGTGACCGGGATCCGCGGTAAGGCGCCGCATTTCGTCGGCCATCGGCGCCAGACGTTCGACCGCAAGATCTGCAAGGGCGGGTTTGAAAGCCGAGAACTGTGCACCGCCATGGTCTTTCAGGACCTGTTCCTTGCTTGTACCGGACAGAGCCGCATAGATCCCGACAAGATTGTCCGCCTCAGGACGGTCGCCGAGGCCGCCGACGTCCCCGGGGAGCGGATCCGGATCCGTCTTTGCCCGCTTGATCTTTTTGGCGATCGCATCCGCATCATCGGTCAGATTGATGCGCGACAGGTCCGACGGATCGGATTTGGACATTTTCTTTGAACCATCACGCAGTGACATGATCCGGGTTGCCGGTCCCGCAATGAGCGGTTCCGTCAGCGGGAAGAAGATCTCATCCGGTCCGTTGTGATCTTTTTCCGGATTGGGCACGCCATGACCCAGTTCCTTGATCCGGTCGCCGAAGTCATTGTTGAACTTCTGCGCAATATCACGGGTCAGTTCAAGATGCTGCTTCTGATCCTCGCCCACCGGAACATGTGTGCCGTGATAGGCGAGGATGTCCGCTGCCATCAATGCCGGATATGTGAAGAGCCCGACCGATGCGTTTTCGCGGTTTTTGCCGGCTTTCTCCTTGAACTGGGTCATGCGGTTGAGCCAGCCCAGGCGCGCAACGCAATTGAAAATCCATGCGAGTTCCGCATGGCAGGGCACCTGGCTCTGATTGAATATGATGCTGCGCGAAGGATCGATGCCGGCGGCAAGATAAGCGGCTGCCACTTCCCGGATTTCCCTGGTAAGGGCGGACGGGTCCTGCCAGACGGAGATGGCGTGCATATCGACGACGCAGTAGATGCAGGGATAGTCATCCTGCAGCGGTACGAAGCGCGATATTGCGCCCAGATAGTTGCCAAGATGCAGATTGCCGGTGGGTTGGACGCCCGAAAATACCCGTGGCTGGAACGCCGTCATACTTTTGATCCTTCGCTGTCAGTGCACGCCGTGTGCTGATCTGGGCATGCCTGATCCCGCCGGACCGGGATCGTGCGGTGCGTTATGGCGAAGCAAAGGGCCGCACGCAAGAGCCAATTCCTGTAACAGGGTTGATTAATCCTGTCCCGGAGCGTCAGCGGGTGCTGACCTGCGTTTCAGTGATTTACTGAGAAAGCCCAGCAGATCGACGGCGCCGGTCACCTGCACAAAGAAGGCAAAGCTGGCCATTCCCAGCGCAACCAGACCGGCGAGCGATGTAAATCGAACCACCAGCAAAGGCGCGTGCAGGGCGTCAAACAGCATGTCCGCTCCATACCAGACAATGCCCCCCATCAGCACGCTTGCGACACACAGCAGCGGCAGCCGGACAAGCAGGGCCCGGTCGGCAACAAAATAGCCCTGCCGCCAGAGCATGCCGCCAAGCAGGATGGCGTTGACCCAGCCGGCAACGGATGTGGCCAGTGCGATTCCCACATGACCGATGACGGGAAACAGGGCCAGTGAGCCGGCAACATTGACGATCATGCTGATACCTGCAAACCACATCGGTGTCCGGGTGTCTTCGCGGGCAAAAAATCCCGGCGAAAACACTTTGATCAGAACGAAGGCGGGAAGGCCGAGGCCGAAGGCGGCGAGGGCCGTTGTCGTGAAGGCCGTATCTTCAGCATCGAACGCGCCGCGCTGAAACAGAACGCTGATGATCGGTTCGGGGATAACCACCAGAGCGACCGCGGCCGGGAGTGTCAAAGCAAGGCCGAATTCAAGCGACCGGTTCTGGGTTTCATGCACCTGGTCCGGATCGCCTGCCTTCAAGTGTCTGGATATGTTGGGCAACAGGACCACGCCGATGGCGATGCCGACGACCCCCAGCGGCAGCTGGTAGATACGGTCGGCGTAATAAAGGTAGGAGACGGCGCTGTCCTGGGCGGAGGCAATAATGGTTCCCACCGCGATATTGATTTGCGTGATGCCGCCCGCGATAACCCCGGGAATGCCGAGCGCAAGCAGCCTTTTCACATTCGGGGTCAGGCGCGGCCGCGTTAGCCTGATGTGATAGCCGTAGTGTTTCAGAGCGATGATCAGGGCAAGAACCTGAACCAGTCCAGCAACGGCAACACCGATTGCCAGTACAATGCCCGTCATCGGCGAGGGGCCCAGCCCCAGTACGACAACGGCCGAAAGAACCGCGATCATGACGACATTGAGCAAAACCGGCGCAAAGGCCGCAGCGGCGAACCGATGAAACGTGTTCAGAATGCCGCTGATAAACGCCAGGATCGACATGCAGAGCAGATAGGGAAACGTAATTCTGGACAGCAGGACCGCAAGATCGAATTTTTCCGGTTCGCTGTAAAAGCCGGGTGCCAGAATATAGACCAGAACCGGCGCGGCAAGTTCCGCCACCAGCGTGAGAAGCAGCAGCGACCAGAAGAGGACGGCGAGAATCTGTTCAGCAAAGGCCCGCGATCCCTCTTCGCCTTTTGCTTCCACTTCCTTTGCGAAAAGCGGAACGAACGCAGCGTTGAAAGCCCCTTCCGCAAACAGGCGCCGAAACAGGTTCGGCAGACGGAATGCAACAAAAAAAGCGTCGGCAACCGGTCCGGTGCCGACGCTCGCGGCAATAAGAATGTCGCGGAAGAACCCCAGAAAGCGACTTGCGAGTGTTGCGGCGCCGACCGTTGCGAAATTTCGAAACAGCCGCATCTTTATCCGGCTTTCCGGCGGTGGGATACATCTGACCCCTTAATCCGTCGCTGGCTGTCTTGTTCGCCGTCGAACGCTTCGATAAGGGTTTGCTTGATCCGGTTTTGCCGGGCGACGCTTGAAATTTTGTGCCCGATCAGATCCGTCACATAGAATACGTCGACCGCCCGCTCGCCGAACGTCACAATATGGGCGGAGGCGATGTTCAGATTCAGATTTGAAATCGCGTTGGTGAGATCATAAAGCAGCCCAGGCCGGTCAAGGCCGCTCACCTCCAGGACCGTGAATTCATCCGACCAGGCATTGGTCACCAGCACGTTGGTTTCCAGATCGAAGGTATGAGCCGCATTTGTGCGCTTTTTAGCCGCTTTTTGCGCCACATGTTCCGGCATCGGATTTTTACCGGACAGCGTATTTTTGATGATCTCGGTGATGCGTTCGGCGCGTCTGAGTTCGTCTTCGTTCTTGTCAAACGCGCGGGTGACGGAAATCGTATCAAGGGCCAGGCCGTCCGTCGTTGTATAGATCTGGCTGTCGACGATATTCGCGCCGGCAATGAAACAGGCGCCGGCGATTGTTGTCAGAAGCCGCGGATGATCGGGCGCAAGAACCGTTATCTCGGTGATCGCTTCAAATTCGTGCGGACGGATCAGCGTTGCCAGTTTCGTGCCGGCCCCGTCCGCTTCCCTGATCAATTCGGCATGCTTGACCTGATCTTCCAGATTGACCCGCATCCAGTAAGCCGGATAATGCCGGTCAAGATAAGCGTCCCGCTCGTCCGTGCTCCAGTTCGTGAGTTTTTCAAGCAGTGCATTTTGCGCAACCGCAACCTGCTGCTTGCGGCTGACCTGGCTGTGGCCACCGGCAAGAACGGGTTCGGTCTCATAATAGAGCGTCCTGAGCAACTGGCCTTTCCAGCCATTGAAAACTCCGGGGCCGACCGCTTTGATATCGGCAACCGTCAATATCAGAAGCAGTTTCAACCGCTCCGGGCTCTGAACGATTTTGGCAAAGTCCTGAATGGTTTTCTGGTCGTTCAGATCGCGCGATTGTGCGACCATGCTCATCACCAGGTGATTTTCAACGAGCCAGGCGACGAGACCCGTTTCCGCTGGGCTGAGGCCGAGGCGGGGACAGAGTTCCTTGGCGATCCGGGCGCCGGCAATCGAATGATCCTGCGGGCGCCCCTTGGCGATATCGTGCAGGAACAGCGACACATAAAGCGCGTTCCGGTTCTGGATGCCCTTGATGATCTGGGTGGAAAGCGGATGATCTTCATCCAGCTCGCCGCGCTCGATTTCCGACAGGACGCCGATGGATCGGAGCAAATGCTCATCAACCGTATAGTGATGGTACATATTGAACTGCATCATCGCGACGACCTTGCCGAATTCGGGAACGAACCGTCCCAGGACACCGGTTTCGTTCATGCGTCTCAGCACGGATTCAGGATCGTCCCGACTGGTCAGGATTTTCAGGAACAGTCGGTTGGCGGTTTCGTTTTCGCGTACGCTGTTATCAATCAAACCCAGAGACCGCCGGATTCGCTTCATCGCGTTGGGATGAAACGGAATATTGTGGCTGCCGGCGAGGAAAAAAATACGTATCAGATTGACCGGATCGCGTTTGAAAACATCCGGGGCTGCGATGTTAATACGTTGATTTTCAATGATAAAATCTGAATTACCTTTGATCGGCTGGATTCTCCGCCGTCCGCCCAGCGATTTGAGAAAGCGGGAGAGGCTCGGTGCGGACTTGATATGTTCCTCCTCAAGGGCCGCGCACAGGATCCGCGTCAGGTCGCCGACATCCTTGGCAATCAGGAAATAGTGCTTCATGAAGCGTTCGACTTCCCGAAGACCGGGATGCGACGTGTAGCTGAGCCGCACGGCAATTTCGCGCTGGATATCGAATGACAGGCGTTCCTCGGCGCGGCCTGTCAGAAAGTGCATATGACAGCGGGTCGCCCAGAGAAAGTCTTCGCATTTTCGGAAACGGGCAAGCTCGCTTCGGGAAAAGACGCCTTTTTTCACCAGGGCATCACCCGACTCGACCAGGTAGAAATATTTGGAGATCCAGAACAGAGTGTTCAGATCGCGCAGACCGCCCTTGCCTTCCTTCACATTGGGTTCCACGAGATACCGGGATGCGCCCTGGTTACGGTGCCTTTCATCGCGTTCGGCCAGTTTGGCAGCGATGAATTCCGGGCCGGTTCCCTGAACGACAGACGATTTGAAACGCGTCACAAGATCCTCAAACAGATCCTCATCGCCCCAGACATATCGCGCTTCCAGGACAGCGGTTCGGATGGTCATGTCCGATTTGGCCAGGCGAATGCACTCATCGACGCTGCGTGTCGCATGTCCGACCTTCAGGCCCATGTCCCAGAGCATGTAAAGAATATATTCAACGATCGATTCGCCCCAGGGCGTCTGTTTGTAGGGCAGCACGAACAGGAGGTCGATATCCGAGCCGGGAGCCAGTGTTCCGCGGCCGTAACCGCCAACTGCCACCACCGACATGCGTTCCGATGTGGAGGGGTTTTTGACGCTGTATACGTGGGCGGTGGCAAAATCATAAATGATGCGGATAATTTCGTCCTGCAGATAGCAAAGACGTTCGGCGCAGAGCGTGCCGCCGCCGTCATCACGCAGCTTTTTCTCGATCAGGTCTCGCCCGCTTTTCAGGCATTCTTTCAGGCGCGCAAGGATTTGAGCACGGACCTCGTTGGCGGCACCGTTGTTGTCCAGTGGCCCGGTCAGGTCGGAAAACTCGGCGCGCAATTTGTCGGCGTCAATCAGACCGTCAAATTCCATGGGCGGTTTTTTCATTCAACTGTTTCCAGGCTGCGCCTTTTCGAACCTACTCATAAGGCAATTCGGCTCTTGATTATACATTGTCTTTGGCGGCGACGACCCGCAGTTGATGCAACAGGTGTTTTAGCGAGTCCTCCGACAGTCCCGAAATCTTCATTGATAACAGGTTGGCGAACTCCGTTGCCTCAGGGTGCAGGCCGGACGTATCGATTGCAATTTTGGGGTCGGAGATTTCGGCGAGCCGCTGCAGTTCCTCCGCCTCGTCCCAGATGACGTTGAAGTAACTGATGATGCGCTGGACCATGAACCAGGTCGGCCGGCCGCGTTTGCCGTGTTCAAGCGCTGAGAGATAGGCGCTGGAAACCTGCAGGGCTGTTGCCATATCCTTCAGGGAGACGTTGCGCTTCGCCCGCATCTCTCTGATTTTCGCGCCAAAGGGGGTCATGGGTGTGAGTCCCTATCTTCGTCTGATCCGCACATAGAATGCGCCCGCACCGCCATGCGTATGGTGAGCCTGTTCAAAACCGATAATAAGATATCGGAATGCGGGCAAGGCCAGCCATTCGGGAACCACGCGCCGCAGAACGCCGCGTTCTGCGCCTGAAAGGTGGGGTGAAAGCCCGTCGCCCTTGCCGGTAATGACCAGAACGAGCCGATGTCCCCGCGCCTGTGCCTCGCGCAAATAGGCGCTGAGCCGGTCGTAGGCCTGCTTCTGGGTCATTCCATGCAGATCGATACGGCCGTCAATATCGATTCGTCCCTTAACCATTTTCTGCACGGTCTTGCGGTCAATCGGGGCCAGCGGCGGCGTCACGGGCGGTTTGATCGCCTGTTTTATAGCCGTTCCGTTTTTGAGGTTTCGCTGACGGGTTTCAGGCCGGACGGACTTGGAAATCGCGGGTTGAGGTTCGCCGTTTGATGTTGGCTGCTGTTGTGTTCGGATTTTTGCGGCATGCTGCGGCAGCGGGTCGATCGTCTCGGTCACTTTGCGCCACAGGTCCAGATCTTCCTTGCTGAAGTGGCCCGGTCTTTTTCCTGATCTTTTGCCGTCCATTCAGAGAGTCTCTGGCCCGCTGAGGTTTTTGGGTACCAGGAGCGTAAACGTTGCGGGATGTTTGATCCGGCCGGCAATCGTCGCGGCGGCTTTTCCGGTGCCGACGAAAATATCGCCGCGCGCCGGCCCGACAATGGCCGAACCGGTGTCCTGGGCAATCATCAGGCGGTCAAATCCCCCGTTGCGGGTAGCGTCGCTATGTTCAGCTTCAATGTCCGACAAATCCGATGACACCCAGATCGGGGTTGAAAATGTATGCAGCAGACGATCGACGGCCAGCGACCGCCCGGCGGTCAGTGAGACGCCTGCTGCCGCGACCGGTCCGCACGTCTGTGAAATACCAGTTACTTCCTTAAAGAAGATGAAGGACTGGTTCTTCCGCATCAGCGCATCTGCCGCCGATCCATTGTCGTCAAGCCAGATGCGCAATGCATCCGCTGTCATCGCCTCCCGTTCAATCAGGCCGTCCGCAATCAGAAACTTGCCGATCGCTGTATAGGGATGCCCGCTCTTTCCGGCAAATGATACGCGCATCAACGAGCCGTCGGTCAGCTTGATTCTGGCTGAACCCTGAATGTGAACAAAGAACGCTTCGACCTTGCTTTTGAGGTAGACGAGCTCAAGGCCCCTGTTCTTCAGCGCCCCGTCTTCAATGGCCGCCCGGTCGTGATATTCCTCGTATCCTTCACCCGTCTTTCGCGCAAAAGCATAGCCTTCGGGCACACTGCCGACTGGATTGGCGGGAACGATTTTCACGAGGTCGGGAGGCTGTTTATAGAGCGGCACGCCGAATTCCTCCTGCCGCTCTCGGGACCCTTCAATCTCGGGCTCGTAATACCCGGTTACGAAGCCTTTATCCGGGTTCTGGATGCGAACGGGGACGAACTGGGTTTCAAAAAACCGGCGTGCGCTCTCCGGATCGGCATCCTCCAGTGCCAGCGCGGACCGGAAGATCGGTTCCATCTTCTTTGCCGAAATGCCCAGGCTTCCGGTTTTGGGCACTTTTTGAAGTCCATGTTCCGCCGACTTGCAAAATGCCTGAAATGCATGGTCATGCCTGTCGGATCGCCAACCCGGTATATCGTCAAAAGTCAGGCGCTGAAACATGGGGTCCGATCAGCCGCCTGTTTCCGGTCAAAACGCGGACGGCCGGATTTACTCCGCCGATTCTGTTGCCACAAGTTTCCAGTTCGGATCTTTGGCCGCGACCTCGCGTGAGAAGGTCCAGATGTCGGTGACATCGGTTACCAGATTGGGATCGCCGTCAATGATCGCTCCGTCTTCGTTCTTGGTGGCGGAAATTAACTGGCTTTTGAACCGAACGGTGACCTGAGCCATTCCGGATTTGAGCGCGGCCTCGACAATTTCGGCTTTCTCAATGCCGACAAAGGTCGATTCAACCGTTTCTTTCCGGGATTCGCGGTCATCGATCGCTGAGACGAAGCCGTCGTAAACCTCTTTGGAAAGAAGGTTCTTGAGTGTCTTTTTGTCGCCTTCTGCAAACGCGGTCACGATCATTTCGTAAGCCATCCTGGCTCCGTTGATGAAATTCTCCGGATCAAAGCTCTGATCGGCGGCCACGATTGTTTTCAGCGCGTCGTTGAGTGCCGACCCGTCCGGTGCGATACGGTCGATATCAGGCGTGTGAGCCGCATCTTCAGCTTCCTGATTGTCCTGCCGCGGCAGCGAGATCACATTGTCATTGCTGCCGGCGGTATCGTTTTGCGGTTCTTTCGCCTGATAGGGATCATACGGCGGACGTTCATTGCCCGTTCGACGGCCAAGGACGCTGCGCAGTCGGAAAAATATCACCACGGCAAGCACGAGAAAGATGATATTGTAGACGTCAAAAATTTCGTTCATTTCTCACCGACCGGCCAGTATTCTCACAAGTGTCATCCTGCGACCCATGCCGCAAGACGCTGACTTTTTCAACGGTTTCCTATTCTTTGGGTAAAGATACCACCACGAATAGGTCGGAATTATTGCTGAGATGTATCAGACCCGCATTCCGTTCGGACGGATCAATTACCAATAACAGCCTGTTATGGCACACTCGCAGATACATAACCAGCTTTGCCGTAAATTACTCCATAGACAGGATGAGACTCATCTTTCCGTCAGGTGTCGGAGAAACAACGACGTCAGCCGGTACAGTTTATGTAAGGCGTCTTGAACCAGCATAAAGGGGCAAGCGCAAGTCATGGCAAATTATTTAGGTTCCGACACTTTTTTAAGCCTGACACTTTATTTAAGGCCTGACACCTCACTTGAGGCCCGACACCTCACGTAAGGAATGTAAATTCATAGCCGGGTCTGATATGGCGGATAAACGGCCAAAATCAGCCCCAAGTCCAAAAAAATGTGCCACATATGCGAGCTCAAAGCTGGTATATGCGAAAAAAAGTGCCCACTTTCCGGTCACGGACCCTGAACAAAGAACATGAAATCATGCCGATTCTTCTCCTCCTTTTCCTGATATTCCTGGTCATTCCGGCGCTGGAGATTTCGGTTTTCATTGTCGTCGGAGGCGCAATCGGCATTGTGCCGACCCTGCTGATTACGATCGCAACCGCCGTGATCGGCACCGCCTTGATGCGCAGCCAGGGTTTTTCGCTTATCCAGAAAATCCAGAAAGAAACAGACGCCGGCAGAGTTCCCGGCGAGGACCTTGGGCACGGTGCGATGATCCTGATGGCGGGTTTGTTGCTGCTTATTCCCGGATTTGTGACCGACGCTATCGGTTTGCTGCTGTTTGTGCCGCCGATCAGGCACGCTCTGTGGCAGTTCTTTGTAAAACGCATGAATGTTACGATTGTGCAGCCGGGTGCCCGTTCGGGTCGATATGGTGCCAAAGACGGTGTGGTTGATCTGGATGAAGATGAATGGTCCCAGAAACCGCAGAATCCCGACACGCCGTGGAACAAGGACACGCCCGGGTCGTCCGGCGACCGGATAGAAGATAAGAGAAAATAAAATAAGAACCTGGAGTTGGTCGGTTTCGAACCAACCGGTCTTCTCAGTGGAGTTGTTTATGAAGAAGGGGGGCGCGGTTGCCGCAGGTCATCAACTGACAGCGGAAGCGGCGAGGGAGGTTCTGCTTGACGGCGGCAACGCCTTTGACGCGGTTGTCGCCGGCTTGCTGACGGCCTGCGTGGTTGAACCGGTTTTATGCTCGCCGGGCGGCGGCGGGTTTCTCATGGCAAGACCGGCCGGCCGCCGGGTCGAACTGGTTGATTTCTTTGTCGATGCGCCCCGGAACAAGCGGCCGCCGGACGATGTGGAGTTTGTCGATGTCGATGCCGATTTTGGAACCGCCACACAGGGTTTCAAGATCGGGAAAGGGTCGGTTGCTGCGCCGGGCATGATGCCCGGATTGTTTTTCATTCAGGAACATCTTGGCTCGTTGCCCATGAAACGGCTCATCGAGCCGGCGGTGGCCATCGCCAAAGAGGGGCACGAGATAACAGGGTACCAGGCGGACCTTGCGGCGATTGTCGGGCCGATCCTGACCTTTACCGATTCGGCGAAAAAGCAGTTTGCTCCGTCCGGAAAACTGCTGAAAAAAGGCGATATCTATGTCAATCCGTCGCTTGGCGAAACCTTCGAGGCGCTGGCCGAAGACGGACTGCGATTTGCGATCGACGGTCCTCTCGGACGGGCGTTCCTAGAGGGGCAGCACAGTGAGGGCTTTCTGACAATTGACGACCTGCGCCGTTATCAGGTGCGCCATCACCCGCCGTTAAGAGTGTCCTTTGCCGGCACGGCGCTGGCGCTCAATCCCGCCCCGTCGATGGGGGGCGCTCTGATCGGCAACATGCTGGCCCGCATCCGGCATGATGATGTCGACCCTCTGAAAACGGCGTTGGCGATGGATTCAACCGACAGGCAATGGCATCTGGACCCGCGAGACTACGCGGGGCTGTGTGCTGAAGCCGTGCCGCGCCAAACGCTGATCAACCAGGCGGTGCAAAGGGGTACAACGCATGTTTCGGTAATCGATTCTGAAGGAAATGCCGCCTCCGCAACGGTTTCCAACGGTGAAGGAAACGGTGACATTCTTTCCGGTTTCGGTTTCATGCCCAACAACATGCTCGGCGAAGAGGATGTAAACCCGAAGGGATTCCACAGCTGGCTGCCCGGCGAGCGGTTGTCCTCCATGATGGCGCCGACGCTTGCGCGGAAAGAGGACGGGACGATCATCGCGCTGGGGTCGGGCGGATCGAATCGGATCAGAACGGCGATTTTCCAGGTCATCCTTCGCATTTTAGCTGACGGAAACCGTCTGTATGACGCCGTTTCAGCGCCGCGTCTGCATGTCGAACGATCCTTTCTTGACTACGAATTCGGCTTTGAAGAGCGGGATGTTCGGGAACTGACCGAGGCCTTTCCCGAACAGCACAGATACTGGGACAATGCGTCCATGTATTTCGGCGGTGTCCATGCGGTCAGCCGCTGCGGAAAACGTGGTTTTGACGGAGCGGGAGATGCGCGGCGGGCCGGTGTGTATTTGATCGCTTAGCCTCATAACTCATCCGAACGACAAAAATTCACTTTGGATTCAATATGTTGGAGCATAGTCTCGTCGTTCAAGTGAGACCATTTGACGGAACTGTGCTCCGGTCCCCGTTAACCACGCAAACGAAACATTCCCGGAAATTAACACGTTAAAGCTGCTCTTTCTGTAGGATGCCCGCCAACTCCGAGCATGCCCTGAGGAAAGAGTGAATGAACGCTGCAAGGTCGAGAATCGACTGGGTCGATTACGCCAAAGGTTTCTGCATTATTTTCGTTGTTATGATGCACGCCACCCTTGGTGTTGAAAAAGCTGCCGGTGATGAGGGCTGGATGCACGCGATCGTTGCCTTTGCCCAGCCGTTCCGGATGCCCGACTTCTTCTTGATTTCCGGCTTGTTTCTGGCGCGGGTGATCGATCGGGACTGGCGGCCTTACCTTGATAAGAAGGTCGTCCATTTCGCCTACTTCTATATCCTCTGGGTCACCATCCAGTTTACGACCAAGGCCCCCGGATTTGCATCCGAGATGGGGTGGGCCGGCGTCGCCGAACAGTATCTGTTGTCCTACATCGAGCCATTTGGAACGCTTTGGTTCATCTATCTGCTGCCCCTGTTCTTTGTCGCAACCAAGCTGACGCGGCAGTTCGGCATTCCCTGGCAGGCGGTTCTTGGCGTCGCGGCGCTGCTGCAGATCCTGCCCATCCATACGGGCTGGCTGATCATCGACGAATCGGCGAGCCGCTTCGTGTTCTTTTATGCGGGCTACCTGTTTGCACCCGCTATTTTCCGCCTCGCAGACTGGGCGCAGAACAACGTTCTTCCCGCAGTCGCCGGGCTTTTCGCCTGGGCGGTGTTCAACGGTACGCTGGTTGTCCTGGGCTGGTCGATGCTGCCGTTCGTCAGTCTCGGCCTTGGCGCCCTTGGCGCCGTGGCGGTGATCAATATCTCCGCACTTCTGGCCAAAATCCGCTGGTTCAGCATTCTGCGCTATTGCGGTCAGAACTCGATCGTCATCTATCTGTCCTTTTTCCTGCCGATGGCGGTCAGCCGTGTCGTTCTGCTGAAGCTGGGCATCATTCCCGACATTGGCACGATTTCGCTTCTCGTTACGATCACGGCCGTTGTGGGTCCGCTGATCCTGCTCGCCATCGTCAATTGGATTGGATTTGGACGGTTCCTGTTTGAACGCCCGCAATGGGCCCGGTTGAAGGACCGGTCCGTCCCCGCGCCGGTCAAAATGGAGCCGGCTGAATAGATCCGTGAAACAGCACTGAGGCTGCCGGCTGCGCAAATGGCGATGCCGGCCCAAAGATTTTCTTGAAATAAGGTCGGTTGCGCGGCATCGTCCGCATCATGACCCAGAGTGATCAATCCCGCCCCGTGACATCCGGCGATCAGCTGTTTCTGGTCGACGGATCATCTTATATCTTCCGCGCCTATCACGCGCTCCCGCCGCTGACGCGCAAGTCCGACGGCTTGCCCGTCGGCGCCGTCTCCGGTTTCTGCAATATGTTGTGGAAGCTGCTGCAGGAAGGCGATCCGACGCGTGAAGACGTTGTCCCGACCCATCTGGCGGTGATCTTCGATCACTCCTCAAAGACGTTCCGAAACGAGATTTACGGCGAGTACAAGGCGCATCGGCCGGACCCGCCCGAAGATCTGCGCCCGCAATTCGGCATCATTCGCGATGCTGTGCGGGCGTTCAATGTCAGCTCTATCGAGCAGGAAGGCTGGGAAGCGGACGACCTGATCGCAACTTACGCTGTTCAGGCTGCCGAGCAGGGTGCCAATGTCACCATTATCTCTTCAGACAAGGACCTGATGCAGCTGATCCGGCCGGGCGTTGCCATGGTCGATACGATGAAGAACAAACGTTTCGAAGCATTGGAGGTTGAGGAAAAATTCGGCGTCGGGCCGGACCGGGTGATCGATGTCCAGTCGCTTGCGGGGGATTCGGTCGACAACGTTCCCGGCGTGCCCGGAATCGGCATCAAGACAGCAGCGCAGTTGATCAACGAGTTCGGCGATCTGGAATCACTCCTCACCCGGGCATCGGAAATCAAACAGAAAAAGCGCCGCGAAAATCTGATCGAATTTGCCGAGCAGGCCAGAATATCCTGCAAGCTCGTCACTCTGTCGCAGGACGTGCCCCTTGATGTTCCCCTGGAGGAAACAGCGGTGCAGGAACTGGACGGTGCGCAGGCGATCGGGTTCCTGAAGGCGATGGAATTCAGCACGCTCACGCGCCGGGTTGCCGAAGAGGCGGATCTGGATCTTGGTGCGATTGACGCCGCTGATCTGACAATCAAGGGCTGGGAAGCGCCGACAGAATCGGCCGGCGAAGACGACTCCCGCCCCAGTGGCGATCTGACCCCATCCTCCCTTGTCGCCAAGAAGGCGGAGGAAATAGCGGCGGTTCCGCTTGATGCCTCTGCCTACGAAACGGTCATGACGCTTGATGCGTTGAACGCCTGGATTGCCCAGGCGACGGAAATGGGTCTGGTGGCCGTTGACACGGAAACGACGTCGCTCGATGCCATGCAGGCCGACCTTGTCGGCGTCTCACTGTCGGTTGTGCCGGGCAAGGCCTGCTACATTCCGCTTCAGCATCGCGACGGCGAAGGCGATCTGCTGGGCGGCGGCGGATTGGTCGAAGGTCAGATACCCCTTGGCGAGGCGCTTGATGCGCTCAAGGCGCTGCTTGAAGATCCATCCGTTCTGAAGATCGCCCAGAACCTCAAATATGACTGGCTTGTTCTCAAGCGTTACGGCATTGAAGTGGCGCCGTATGATGACACGATGCTGATTTCCTATGCCCTTGATGCGGGCAGGGGCGGTAACGGCATGGATCATTTGTCCGAGCGCTGGTTGGGTCACAAACCGATTCCGTTCAAGGAGGTCGCCGGATCCGGCAAATCGCTCGTCACGTTCGACAAGGTGCCCATCGATAGAGCGACGGCTTATGCCGCCGAAGATGCCGATGTGACGCTGCGGCTTTGGAAACTTCTCAAGCCGCGCCTTGTTGCCGACCGGGTAACCACTGTCTACGAAACGCTTGAGCGGCCGATGGTGCCGGTGCTGGCACGGATGGAGCACCGCGGCATCAGCGTCGATCGGCAGATGCTGTCCCGCCTCTCCGGTGACTTCGCACAGGGCGCGGCGGGCCTTGAAGCGGAAATTCATCAGCTTGCCGGCGAGAATTTCAATGTCGGCTCGCCCAAACAACTGGGTGAAATTCTGTTCGGAAAAATGGGCCTGCCCGGCGGCAAGAAAACCAAAACCGGGGCCTGGTCGACCTCCGCGGCGGTTCTTGAGGAACTGGCGGCGGAAGGGCACACGCTGCCGGAGAAAATCGTCGCCTGGCGCCAGCTGTCAAAGCTGAAATCGACCTATACGGATGCCTTGCCCGGCTTCATCAATCCTGACACCAAACGCGTGCATACGTCCTATGCGCTGGCCTCAACGACAACCGGTCGACTGTCTTCGTCCGATCCCAATCTGCAGAATATTCCCGTGCGCACCGAAGAAGGCCGAAAAATCCGTCAGGCCTTTGTGAGCGAGCCCGGCAAAAAGCTGCTGTCGGCGGACTACAGCCAGATCGAGCTGCGGGTCCTTGCCCACATCGCTGATATTCCGCAGTTGCGGCAGGCTTTCGCCGATGGGCTTGATATTCACGCCATGACGGCCTCGGAGATGTTCGGGGTGCCGATTGAAGGCATGGATCCGATGGTCCGGCGCCGGGCCAAGGCGATCAATTTCGGCATCATCTACGGCATCTCCGCCTTCGGACTTGCCAATCAGCTCGGCATCGCCCGCAGTGAAGCAAGCGACTATATCAAGAAGTATTTCGAGCGGTTCCCGGGCATTCGCGACTATATGGAAGAGACGAAAAAGGCCGCCCATCTCAACGGCTATGTCGAAACGATTTTCGGCCGCAAAGCGCATTACGAAGAAATCAACACCAAGAATCCCAACCACCGCGCCTTCTATGAACGGGCCGCCATCAACGCCCCGATTCAGGGCTCGGCCGCCGATATTATTCGCAGGGCCATGATCCGAATGGATGCGGCCCTTGAAAAAGCAAGGCTCAGCGCGCTCATGCTGCTGCAGGTGCATGACGAACTGATTTTCGAGGTGCCCGACTCAGAAGTCGATGAGACAAAAAAGATCGTCACAAACGTGATGATCGATGCGCCGATGCCCGCGATCAAGCTGCATGTTCCGCTGCAGGTCGATGCGAGGGCGGCGGACAATTGGGATGAGGCGCATTAGGTGCAGACCGGTTATCTGACTGTTCTGATGATGTTCCTGATATTTTTGCCTTTGTGGGTGCAGTTCAAACAGCGGTCTTTAATATCGTCCTTCGTGATCGTGACAGCCGTTTTTGCGCCCATGGCATCATCGCTCTGATTGCGTCGGAGGGTGTAATGCTATCGAATGCCGGTGCCGGTCTCGATCGGTCGATGCACGACACATATTATGTCGTGATTGACTGGCGTCTTTACTTTTCGGTTATTCCCATATGGATCGTTCTGACGTCTTTGATTTGGTTTCAATCAAGCCGAAAAGCGATCCTTTATCCGGCTGGCAAGACAGTACTTTTTTGGATCTGCAACCTTGCCAGTGGGGCATTCGTGACCTTGCCTGCCTTGTTAAACAGGTATGCAATGCCGGACACTTACGTGGATCTTGAAACTCGCCTTTTTCAAATCAGCATTGCAGTTGGAAGTACCCAGCTTGTCATGCTGCTGTCTTTCGTCGGCATAATCGGATTGTTTCTCTGGTCGATGTTCAAACATCGAAGCGGCAGGGACATTCCCTAACATTAACAACACACTATGACTTGGACTTCTGTCCGTTTTGACGTCGATGAGCGGTCAATTTTTGCACAATCCATTTTGTTGAAAAATTATTTTTCCGGCAAACGTCAAAATGAATCAAATACATAGCGGCTAGATTTTCTCCAAGTCACCAAAGTGACTCGCAACATTCACAAAAATGAATCCGAATCGTTGTCCGAAAGTCATCCCCTTGCGGTGTCCTTAAGCGACACAGCAAGGGGTGCTCATGCTGACACTTGAAAATCTGGGTAAAACGTTCGTTAACATCAAAGCGGTTGACGATGTGTCCCTGACGATAGAGTCCGGTCAACTGGTGGGTGTGATCGGACGGTCGGGCGCGGGAAAATCGACGCTGCTTCGACTGATCAACCGGCTCATTGATCCGACATCGGGCTCGATCAGGTTCGAGGGGCGAAAGATTACCGCGCTGAAAGGGCGCGAATTGCGCCTGTGGCGCGCATCCTGCGCGATGATTTTTCAGCAATTCAACCTGATAGAGCGCATGGATGTGCTGACCAATGTTCTTGTCGGTCGCATTGCCCATCATGGATTTATGTCATCCATGGCGCGGCGGTTTTCCGATGAGGAACGGGCCATGGCGGTGCGGGCGCTCGATCGGCTGGATCTTGCTCCGCAGGCGTTGCAGCGCGCCGGAACGCTTTCCGGCGGTCAGCAGCAACGCGTTGCCATAGCCAAGGCGCTTGTTCAGGATCCGAAAATACTTCTGGCCGATGAGCCGATCGCTTCGCTTGATCCGGCCAATGCCGCCAAAGTGATGGACGCCCTTCGGACCATCAACAAGGAAGACGGCATTACCGTTCTGGTCAATCTCCACACGCTGGATACGGCCCGCAACTATTGCGACCGCATTGTCGCGATGCGGGGCGGACGGGTGCATTTCGACGGTAAGGCCGCCGACCTGACCAATGCACGCGTTCACGACATCTACGGCACGACGTCCCTGAGCGATGAGATCGATGAAAGCGTGACGTCCACGACCATTGAGCCTGTCAAGGAGCAGGAACTGGAAGTTGCCTGACTTTTCACCACAGCACCTTCTTCACGCACAGGGAGCCACATGATGAAGAACATGCTACTTGCGACCGTTGCACTCGCAACAGCCCTTTCGGCCACATCCGCGTTTGCCGACTGGAGAGACAACTACAAGACCCTCAAATTCGGCATTCTGTCCGGCGAAAACGAAAAGGACCGGATCGCGCGCTATACGCCGTTTGAAAAATATCTGGAAAAAGAGCTCGGCGTCGATGTGGAAATCTTTTCGGCCGGCGCGTATGACGGCGTTATCCAGGCCATCGCCGCGGACCAGATCGAATTTGCATTCTTCGGTTCCTCGTCATACGCCGCGGCCTATACCGAGACCGGCGGCGGTGTGAAGCCGATCCTGTCCCGCGTCCAGAACGACGGATCGACGGGTTATTATTCGATCCTCGTGACCCGATGTGATTCCGGTCTGAACGATCTTGCAAGCCTTGAGGGCAAGGTACTGGCTTTTGCGGATCCCGATTCGACGTCCGGCTATGCGGTGCCTTTTTACAATATTTCGCAGGAAGTCGATCCCAAAACCTTCTTCAAAGCGACTCCCTTCTCAGGCAGCCATGAAGCCGGTGTGCAGGCGGTTGTCAACGGTACATTCGATGCCGCTGCGACCTACATGACGAACGAAACATCCGGCATCGTCCCCAGGATGGTCACCAAAGGCATGATCAAGGAAGGCGAAGTCTGCACAATCTGGAAATCGCCCGAGATCACATCCGGCCCGTTCACCGCGCGGGGCAACCTGCCGCAGGATCTGATTGACGATATGCAGGAGGCCGTCTTTGCGATCCCGGAAAAAGACCCCACGGCATTCAAGGAGATGAGCGGCGGCGATACATCCACCCAGAAAGGCTGGATCAAGGTCGATCATGACCGCTACGACTGGATCGTCGAAATGCGCGACTGGCTGAAAAAACAGCGCCGCGCAAGCTAACCCAACCTCTGTCGAACCTGGGCGCCGGTCGCATTCGGCGCCCATCTTCGAGAGTCTCCGATGACCGTTTCCCTTTCCTCCTCCGATCCGGTGTCCATGTCCGGACCGTCTCCTGCCATCGCGCAGTTTAAAGCGGACTATGCGCGTGAGCGATCGTCCGCGCGGCGCGTGCAACTGATTTCGACCGTCCTGTTCGCGATCGCGTTTTTCTTCGCCGCATCGATGGGCGGTTTTTTTGACATGACGGACGTGACGCTGGCCAACGGCGACCGGGTCTCCATGTGGACGCTCTGGGCCGGCCTGCCGCGCCTTGGCGAATATATCTACAAGACCCTGCCGGTTCTTCACTGGGACACTCTTTATGCCGATGTCGGCGAATGGTTCTGGCGCTGGAAAGTCTGGCTGCGCCTTTTGGTCGAAACGATCCTGATTGCCTATATGGCCACGCTGCTCGGGGTCGTCGGTGCGTTCATTTTGAGCTTTCCGGCATCGCGCAATCTCACCCCCAACAGGTGGCTTTATCAGGCGACCCGCCGATATCTTGAGGTCGCCCGCACGGTGCCGGATCTGGTCTGGGCGCTGATCTTCGTGTTCTGTTTCGGCGTCGGCCCGATGGCCGGCGTGCTGGCTGTCGGGCTGCATGCGACCGGAGCCCTGGGCAAACTCTATTCCGAGGCCAATGAAAATATCGATATGCGGCCGATAGATGGCGTCAAGGCATCGGGCGGCAACTGGTTTCAGCAGATCCGCTACGGCGCCGTGCCGCAGGTTATCCCCAATATCATCAGCTATACGCTGCTGCGCTTTGAGATCAATGTGCGGTCGTCTTCAATCATCGGCTATGTGGGAGCGGGCGGGCTTGGCCAGGAAATCCGCGAAGCGATGGCGCTGCAGGAATATACCGACCTGTCGGCCCTTTTCCTGATCATTCTGGCAACGGTCATCCTGTTTGACTTTCTGAGCGAGCGTCTGCGCCACCGCATCATCGGCCTCACCGGGAAAGGCGTCTGAGATGGCAAGCATCGAAGCCGGCAACGATCTGGTCAAAAGCGCCAAAGCCCTTGCGCCGGACGTATTCGTGACATCCCCAAGGCGCCGGCTGATCCGATATGCGTTCTTTGGAGTTCTGATTCTTCTGACCGGTTGGTGTCTTTACGCGTTCGACTTTTCGCCCGGCCGCATCTGGGACGGGCTCGGCCGCCTGGGAACCGTGATCTCTTTCATGTTCCCGCCGCACATCTGGACGACCTGGCTGGAATGGTCCGAAGTGCTGACTGGGCTCGGTGAGACCGTGGCGATGTCGTTCATGGGGACGCTGCTGGGAGCTCTCTTTGCGTTCCCGCTCTGTTTTCTGGGTGCAAAAAACATAATGCCCTCGACCTGGGTGCGTCTGACCAGCCGGCGGGCGTTCGACACGCTGCGGGCCGTTGAAACCCTGATCCTGGCGCTGATCTTCATTCGCGCCTTTGGCCTTGGTCCGCTCGCGGGGATTCTGGCCATTGCGGTATCGGAGATCGGCACGATGTCGAAACTGTTTTCCGAGGCAATTGAAAACACCTCGAAAAAGCCGGTTGACGGCGTCCGCGCGTCCGGCGGCGCACCGCTGCAGACCATTCGGTTTGCAATACTGCCCCAGGCGCTTCCGGTTATTCTGTCGATCATCCTCTATAATTTTGAATCCAACACGCGGTCGGGGACTATTCTGGGGATTGTCGGCGCTGGCGGGATCGGATTTTTGCTGTCCGATCGTATTGCCGCCTATCGCTGGGGTGAGGCCTGGACCATTATCTTTCTGATCATCCTGACCGTCTATGTCATTGACGGTATTTCCGGTTGGCTTCGGATGAAAATCATCGGCAAGTCGGAGATCGTCCATTGAGTGCAGAGGAAGCCTTTCAGCGAAAAAGTCCGGCTGAAAAACAGGCGCTGAGTGAGGTGCCTTTTATCCATGAAACCGCGAAAGTCATCGGTACCGAGCTCGGAGCCTGGACGGAGGTCGGGGCGGGTACCACACTGATGCAGTCCTCAATGGGGGATTATTCCTATATCGTTCAGAACTGCCATGTCGTCTGGACCACAATTGGCAAATTCTGCTCTATCGCGCGAGATACGCGCATCAATCCGGGCAATCATCCGACCTGGCGGATCAGCCAGCATCACTGGACATATCGCGCCGCCGCCTATGATCTGGGTGAGGATGATGCGATGTTCTTTCAATGGCGCAAGGATCACTGGGTCTCAATCGGTCACGACGTCTGGATTGGTCATGGCGTGACGATTCTGCCCGGCGTCGCCATTGGCACCGGCGCTGTCATCGGAGCGGGCGCAGTCGTGTCCAAAGATGTCCCCAATTACACGATTGTCGGCGGTGTGGCGGCAAAACCGCTCAAGCGGCGTTTTTCCGAACAGCAGGAACAGGCACTGCTGAAAATCGCCTATTGGGATTGGTCCCGAGACCAATTGCGGGCAGCTCTGCCGGATATCAGAAATCTGGACATCGACGCCTTCATTGAAAAATACGGCTGAAGATCGGTGCGTCGGAAGATGGCTAGAGCGAGTTGTGATTAGATTGATGCATTTGACCGAGGCCATTTTGGTCGCTGACAAGACGGTTTGCGTACCGTGGTGCTACCCCACCAAAAGCGCAAACCAACGCAGTCAGGGGGCAAAATGGCCCGGCCCATTCACCATTGATTTGCAACAGTTCCTTCCTCTCAGGGGTGGGGAAAATCGGCTCATCGGACATCGTTGCGCCCCTTGCCCGATGCGCCGCATCGCGCGACGGGACGCGCCTTACCGAGTGAACCGATTTTCCACCATCAAATGCATCAATCTAGTCACAACTCGCTCTAGGCGAATGCCTGCTGGTCGCCTGCATGACCCTTGGCACGCCGGGTTTCGCAGAAATTGCTGTCCGAACACACGAACATCGATTTGCCTTTGTCGTCCAGAACGACCTCGTCCAGATAAACGCCTTCAACGCCGCAGAGCGCGCACGGGTCTTTGAATTTCTGGACCTCAAACGGATAGTCGTCAAAATCGAGGCTCTTCACCCTGGTATGAGGCGGCAACGCATAAATCCGCTTTTCCCGGCCCGCGCCGAAAAGCTGAAGCGCCGGCATATTGTGCATTTTCGGATTATCGAATTTCGGGATCGGCGTGGGAGACATCACGTAGCGATCGTTCACCAGAACCGGATAGCCGTAATTGATCGCGATCCGGTCATATCGGGCAATATTCTCATAAAGGCGGACATGCATGAGGCCGTATTCCTCAAGCGCGTGAAATTTGCGGCATTCCACCTCCCGCGGCTCAAGGCTGCGCATCGGCTCCGGCTGCGGAACCTGATAGACCAGCGTCTGCCCTGCTTTGAGTGGCTCCTCCGGTACCCGGTGACGGGTCTGGATGAGAGTCGCTTCGCTTGTCGCCTCACTGGTTTTGACATCTGCGGTCTTTTCGAAAAACCGCCTGATATTGACCGCGTTGGTCGTGTCGTCCGCCCCCTGGTCGATCACTTTCAGCGTGTCGCTTCGGCCGATTATGGACGCCGTAATCTGAATGCCGCCGGTTCCCCAGCCGTAGGGCAGCGGCATTTCCCGCGATCCGAACGGCACCTGATAGCCGGGGATGGCAATGCCTTTGAGGACCGCACGGCGGATCATCCGTTTGGTGCCCTCGTCCAGAAAGGCATAGTTGTAGCCGCGTTTTTTCTTCTTTTCAGGACCCGCCATCATTCCGCAGCCTCGCGACCGTGTGTTTCAGTTTGGGTCTCGCTCCCGGCTGCTTCGAATTCGTCCCGCATGGCACGCAGCATGTGCAGCTCGCCCTGAAAATCCACATAGTGCGGCAGCTTAAGGTGCTGCACAAAACCGGATGCCTCAACATTGTCCGAATGATAAAGAACGAATTCTTCGTCCTGAGCGGGGTAGTTTGCCTCTTCACCCAATTCACGGCACCTGAGCGCCCTGTCAACCAATGCCATCGACATTGCCTTACGTTCGTTGTGGCCGAACGTCAGTCCGTAGCCGCGCGTGAATTGCGGCGGCGCCGTTTCTGAACCCTTGAATTGATTGATCATCTGGCATTCGGTCAAAGTGACATCGCCGATATCGATGACAAATCCAAGCTCCTCCGGCTCGAGCTCGACCGGAACCTCCCCCATCCTGATTTCTCCGGCGAACGGATGATTTCCGCCAAAGCCGCGCTGGGTCGAATAGGCAAGGCCGAGAAGAAATCCCTCATCGCCGCGCGCCAGGTTCTGCAGACGAACGTCTCGCGCCGCGGGAAATTTCAGCGGTGTATGGGTCAGATCCGTCGGAGCCGGATCGCCCTTATCCGGTTGTTCCGGTTCCATCAGCCCCTCGTGGCCGACAATGTCGGCAACGCGCGGCATGGCCGGCTCAAGCGGTGCATGCGCCTGCTCGGCCGTTGTGTTCTCAGCCGTTTGGTCTTCTTCCAGCTCAAAATCGATCAGCCGGTGTGTGTAGTCGTAAGTCGGACCGAGAACCTGACCGCCCGGCAGATCTTTGTAGGCGGCGGAAATCCGGCGGCGGATGTTCATCCGGCCGGTGTCGAGCGGTCGTGTCCTGCCGAAATTTTCCAGTGTCGTCCGGTAGGCCCGCAACAGAAAAACCGCTTCCATCACGTCGCCCTGCGCCTGTTTGAGCGCCAATGCTGCGATATGCGGATCGTAGAGCGACCCCTCCGCCATCACCCGGTCGACCGCCAGCCCCATCTGCTCGCGGACCTGCTCGACAGTCAATTCCGGGACGTCCGGGTTGCCGCGCCTCTCCTCGGCCACCAGTTTGTGCGAGTTCAGGATTGCCTTTTCACCGCCTTTGACAGCCACATACATCGGCTATTTCCTCAAATTCCTGTCCGGATTGTCACCGCGCACCATTGTGAAGAAATCAACCTTGGAACTTGCCGCCTTGCGGCTTTTCAGCTTAGCGTCCGCCTGTTGTTTCCGGTGCGCCGGCCCGATAACGGACGCCGACAGCTCGCTTTGGCGCTCTGTCTGCAAAAGCGCATCGAACAACGCGATCAGCGCCGCTTTGTCTTCGTCCTGGCCCAGGCAATAGCCGATGCCGAGCTCGCCGGTATCA
Source organism: Stappiaceae bacterium (assembly GCA_965275915.1). Lineage (GTDB taxonomy): Bacteria > Pseudomonadota > Alphaproteobacteria > Rhizobiales > Stappiaceae > JBDWFY01. The sequence goes on along the minus strand of CBDHYI010000007.1, from coordinate 1,574,471 downwards.
AGCCTGACGGCAGCGCGTGATACGGAGATCTGACCGAGGTTGAATCGTCCTCCGCTGCCGCCGGCCCGCCCTTCGGCCATCATCAGGCCGGACTGCGGTTCGCGTACATTTTCATGAGAAGGGCACGTCTCAAGTGCCGACCGGGCGTGTGTCAGCTCCTGAGTTGTCATTCTGGCCAGGACGCTGAGCCAGTGCCGTCTTGCCGCATTTTCCGGGTTCATAACGACCAATCAGTACCGGAAGATGTCAACCGGCCGATGACAGTGACAAGACAGAATTGTGTCAGTGGAGGGTCAGAAGAAAAAGATTTGGATCTGACGTTTCCCGTTCAGCCTTCGCTGTAACGAACATAGGCAAATCGTTTGCCGTCCGGCGCCCAGTTCGGAACATTGATCGACCCCTGCCCGCCCAGAAACTCTACAACCGTCCTCGCCGCTCCCCCGTCTGCTGACATGACTTTAAGCGCGACATCTTTGTTGCGGGGATGGCCCTCAACATCTGAGGGGTATGCCAGATACAGTACCGTCTCTCCATCCGGCGAGGGATGGGGGAACCAGTTGACGTTCGGATCCTCCGTCATCTGCTCAAGCTCCGACCCGTCGGGCCGCATGCGCCACAGATCGGGCGTTTTGCCGTGGTGATCGGAGTTGAACCAGATCCACCTGCCGTCCGGCGTATAGTCCGGTCCGTCGCGGTGTCCGGGGCCGAATGTCAGCTGCATTTCCGGCCCGCCGTCGGCGCTGATCGTAAAAATGTTGAAAACGCCGTTGCGCCGCGCCGTATAAGCCAGCGTCTGCCCGTCCGGCGACCAGCCATGCCAGTAGGACGGCGTGTTTTCCGTAATGCGTTTCGGGAGGCCGCCTTCAATCGGCAGCGTGTAGATGCAGGACTCGCCCTCAGCGCCGTTGTCGCTGATCACCAGCGTCCTGCCGTCCGGCGAAATGCCGTGATCGTTGTTGCATCGGCTCTGCTCGCCCGTATCGATTGGACAAAGCTCCGTCGTTCCGTCAAGGTCAAGGCGATAAATCCGCCCGTTTCCGTTCAGAATCAGAAACGAACCGCACCGCGACCAGTTGGGCGCTTCGATCAGATCGTCCGTTTCATGGACGACCTGTTCTTCGCCGGTCGCCAAAGTATGTAACACAACGCTGCTTTGCATTGGATTTGCTGCCGGACTCAGTCGTGGGACCCATGAATATCCATATCGCTATGGTGCAAGCGCCGCTTCAATCTCCTCAAGAACCTTCGCCGCCGCTTTGCCCCTGTCCGCCGCCTGCGTAATCGGCCGGCCGATTACGAGATAATCACTCCCGGCCCGGATGGCTTCGCCCGGTGTGGCCACGCGCTTCTGATCGCCCACGTCGCTGCCGGCCGGTCGGATGCCCGGCGTGACCAGCACCATGTCCGGACCGGCCAGCTCCCGGAGCGCGTTCACTTCGGTCGGCGCGCAGACGATGCCGCCCATGCCGGCGGCGCGGGCGCCGATGCAGCGCGATTTGACAAGGTCATCGACCTTTGTTGAGTAGCCCGCAGCAACAAGATCCTCATCGTCCATCGATGTCAGCACGGTAACGCCCAAAAGACACAGCGGACGACCGGCTCTGCCTTTGACAGCAGCGCGCATGGTTTTGGGGTAAGCATGGATCGTCGCAAATGTGACGCCCATCCGCGCAATGTTCTCAACGGCCTTTTCGATGGTGTTGTCGATATCCAGCAGTTTGACATCCAGAAAGACCTTGTGCCCTTCTTTGGCCAGTTCTTCGGCATAGGCGAGGCCACCGGCAAACTGCAGTTGCATGCCGATCTTGAAAACGCCCACGCTGTCGCGGGTTTCTGCGACAATGGTTCTGGCCTCGGCAACGGCCGGGACATCGAGCGGCAGAATCAGGCGGTCTTTGGCAGTTTGAGGCGCAAACGTCATGAATGAACATCTCCCATAGCAGCGCGTCTTGATTATCATTCTCTTGAGGGTGAGACGAGGTCGCGGAGACGCATTACACAGCTGATTGCCGTTAACCGGTTCTCTCTTTTGTGTTTCATTCGCCGTAAGCGCCTGTTAAAACGGCGCCCTGAGGCAGATCACCGCAAACGGTGTGTTCCCTCATGACAGGCATGACCACCGGCAGAACGGGAAACAGCGATGCGTCAGGCAAGCATTTCGCGAAAGACCAGGGAAACGGAAATCGACTTGTCGGTTTCCCTTGACGGAAACGGCGCTTATGACGTTTCCACCGGCGTTGGTTTTCTCGATCACATGCTTGAGCAGCTGTCCCGCCATTCTCTGATCGATATGACAATCAAAGCCAGCGGCGACACGCATATCGATTTTCATCACACGGCGGAGGATGTCGGCATTGCGCTTGGTCAGGCGCTTCGGCAGGCGCTTGGCGACTTTAGGGGCATAAACCGGTATGCGGATGTGCATCTGGCGATGGACGAGGCGTTGACGCGTTGCGCCATTGACATATCAGGCCGTCCGTTTCTGGTCTGGCAGGTCGACTTTCCCAATCAGAAAGTCGGCGATTTCGATACGGAACTGTTTCAGGAATTCTTCCAGGCCTTTGCGATGAATGCCGGTATCACGATGCATGTTGCCAATCTGTACGGCTCTAACGGGCATCACATTGCAGAAACCTGCTTCAAGGCCGTAGCCCGGTGCCTGCGGCAGGCAATCGCTGTCGATTCCCGTCAGCAGGACCGGATTCCGACGACCAAGGGACAGCTTGGGGGTTAGATCGTATGGCGATTTACGCGGTTCTCGTTCCACCCTCCTCCGGAGATGCGCTCAAAGACTCCGGGAAAGTCACTTTCATTCGGGACGGTTTTTCCTGGGCCGCGCTGCTTATCCCGGTTCTTTGGCTGCTTTGGAACCGCATGTGGTTGGTCTTTCTCGGTTATCTTGCGATCGCTCTTGCGCTTGAGACAGGCGCCTACTTCGTGCCGGGTCTGGCGCCGGGCATCGTCGCAACCTGCTTTGGAATTCTGTTTGCGTTTGAAGCCAATGAGCTCAGACGCTGGTCGCTCGAACGAAAAGGGTGGCGGTTTGCGGGTGTGGTTGCCGGTTCGAACAGGGATGAATGCGAGACGCGCTTTTTCTCTGCCTGGAACACCCCGGACCGGACGGCGACATCACAACCGGATTTTGTGCCCGCTTCGGCGCTGAAAATCCCCTCGGTGGGATCGCGCCTTACCGGCGCGGACGGTGAAGATGTTGTCGGCCTGTTTCCGACCCCCGAGACAACGCGATGAGTGTGGCGATTATCGATTACGGATCGGGCAACCTCCGCTCGGCGGAAAAGTCCTTCGAAAGGGCAGCGCGGGAAGCCGGTCTGGATACGGACATCATCGTCACCGCCGACCCTGAGACGGTGCGCGGGGCGGACCGCGTCGTGTTGCCCGGCGTTGGCGCCTTTGCCGATTGCCGACGGGGACTTTACGCCGTGGATGGCATGGTGGAGGCGCTCCAGGAAGCCGTCATTGCAGGCGGAAAACCCTTCCTCGGAATCTGCGTCGGCATGCAGCTGATGGCCTCCCGCGGGCTTGAACATGAGGTGAGTGAGGGTTTTGGCTGGATTCCGGGCAATGTGACCGCAATGAAACCGGCCGATCCGGCGCTTAAAATTCCGCATATGGGCTGGAATACGATCGATATAGCCAACGATCATCCGGTGCTTTGTGACATTGAGGCCGGGCCGGGCGGTCTGCATGCCTATTTTGTGCATTCCTATCATCTTGCGACAGAACAATCCGATCATGTTGTCGCAACATTCGACTATGCCGGCCTCTTCACGGCAATTGTCGGGCGCGACAATCTGATCGGCACACAGTTTCATCCCGAGAAAAGTCAGAAACTGGGCCTGCGTCTGATCGCCAACTTCCTGAAATGGACGCCCTGACCCTCAACCATAAAGGCAAACCGGAGACGGCGAATGAAAAAAGGGTATTGGATTGCCCATATCACGGTGACGGACCCGGACGGTTACCCGGATTATATTGCCGCGGACAAACTGGCGTTTGATAAGTTCGGCGCGCGATTTCCGGTGCGCGGCGGCGCGTGTACCGGCCCTGAAGGACCGATCCGTGACCGGCATGTCGTGATTGAGTTTGACAGCTATCAACAGGCTCTGCAGTGCTGCAACTCGCCTGAATATCAGAACGTGGTGACACTGCGTCAGCGCTATGCCGACTCCGAGATCATGATTGTCGAGGGCGTCTGAGGCGGACCGGCATGACCATACTCTTTCCTGCCATCGATCTGAAAAACGGCCAGTGCGTGCGCCTCAAACTCGGCGACATGGATCAGGCGACCGTCTTTAACGACGATCCCGGTGCACAGGCCCGCCTGTTTGAGGAGCAGGGGTTTTCCTGGCTGCACGTGGTGGATCTTGACGGAGCATTTGCCGGCGAAAGCCGCAATGCGGATGCGGTCGCTTCCATTCTTGCCAACACAAAGAACCCGGTTCAGCTCGGGGGCGGCATTCGCACAATCGAGCATATCGAGAACTGGCTGCAAAAGGGTGTTGCCCGCGTCATTCTCGGCACGGTTGCGGTGCGGGAACCGGATCTTGTCAAGGCGGCCTGTAAGGCGTTTCCAGGCCAGATCGCCGTCGGTATCGATGCCAAAGGCGGATTTGTTGCGGTTGAAGGATGGGCCGAAACGTCGGAGCTGACCGCCACCGATCTTGCAAAACAGTTCCAGGATGCGGGAGTTGCGGCAATCGTCTTCACCGATATTGATCGGGACGGCGTTCTGAAAGGCCTGAATTTTTCTTCAACTCTGGCTCTTGCTCAATCTGTCGATATCCCGGTGATTGCGTCGGGCGGACTTGCCGGGATTGACGACGTGAGAAAGCTGCTTGAACCGGACTATTCGGTTCTGGAAGGCGCAATATCGGGTCGCGCGCTTTATGACGGGCGCCTCGATCCCGCTGAGGCGATGGCGTTGATCCGTCAGGCGGAGGGAAGCAGATAATGCTGAAAGCACGTGTCATCCCGTGTCTTGATGTCAAGGACGGACGGGTGGTCAAGGGCGTGAATTTCGTTGATCTTGTCGATGCGGGTGATCCGGTCGAAGCCGCCAAGGCCTATGATCAGGCCGGGGCCGACGAGCTTTGCTTTCTCGATATCACCGCCAGTCACGAAAATCGCGGCACGATCCTGGATGTGGTCCGCAAAACGGCGGAACAGTGCTTCATGCCGGTCACGGTCGGTGGCGGCATAAGAACCATCGAGAACATCCGCGACCTTCTGAAAGCCGGGGCGGACAAGGTGTCGATCAATACTGCCGCTGTCAAAGACCGGCAGTTCGTCAGGGAAGCGGCGGAAAAGTTCGGCAGCCAGTGCATCGTTGTCTCAATCGATGCGAAACAGGTGTCCGATGATGCGGATGGCCCACGTTTTGAGATCTTCACGCACGGCGGGCGAAAGCCGACCGGGATCGATGCAATTGAATTTGCAAAAGAGGTTGTCGCTCTTGGCGCGGGCGAACTGCTTGTCACCTCGATGGACCGGGACGGGACGAAAGCCGGCTATAATATTGCGCTCACCCGCGCTATTGCCGATGCCGTCAACGTGCCGGTGATTGCTTCCGGCGGCGTCGGGACACTCGATCATATGGTTGAGGGTGTCCGGGATGGCCACGCGACCGCTGTTCTTGCGGCTTCAATATTTCATTTCGGCGAGCACACAATCGCTGAAGCAAAGACCCATATGGATCGTGCAGGCATCCCCATGCGGCTCGATCCATAGTTGATAAACCGGGATTTCGATGAGCTTATGACCGATTTTACCCTGTCCGATCTGGCCGAAATCGTCGCGCGTCGGGCAAGATCCGACGATGAAAAATCCTATACCCGGCTGCTCTATAACAAAGGATCGGCCAAGTGCGCGCAAAAACTGGGCGAAGAAGCGGTTGAAGCGGCAATCGCCGCTGTTCAGGGCAACAGGCAAGAACTGGTTGGCGAAGCAGCCGATGTTCTCTATCATCTTCTTGTGTTGCTTGAGGTTTCCGGTGTCGAACTGACGGATGTGATGTCAGAGCTCGCGCAGCGGACCGGCCAGACCGGGCTTGAAGAAAAGGCATCCCGATAAAAGGCAGGGAGAAAACGGATGAGGCTGCGCCCTGATCTGAAAAAGAAAATAAGAGGCAGCAACGGCTGAACGGCATGCTGATGGATCAGCAGCGAGATTTTGACGGCGATCTTTCGCCCTACCGGATCTTTACCGAAGAGCAGTGGGCATCGTTGCGTGCTGACACGCCGATGACGCTCACCGCCGAAGAAGTGGAAAAGCTTCAGGGGTTGAACGACCCGGTTTCCCTCGATCAGGTCGAATCCATTTATCTGCCGCTGTCGCGCCTGCTTGCGTATCACGTTGAGGCTGCGGACAAGTTGCACGGGCTCATGAGCCGGTTTCTTGATGTCCGGGAGCAAAAAGCGCCGTTCATAATCGGTGTGGCGGGATCCGTTGCCGGAGGCAAATCGACAACGGCAAGGGTGCTGCAGGCATTGCTCACAAGATGGCCGGCAAGCCCGAAAGTGGACCTTTTGACGACGGACGGGTTTCTTTATCCCAACGCGGTGCTGATGGAAGAGAATCTGATGCGCCGGAAGGGATTTCCGGAAAGCTATGACCGGGCCCTGCTGTTGCGGGTCCTGTCCGACATAAAAGCGGGGCAGCGAAACGTCGCCGCACCGGTTTATTCGCACTTCTATTACGACGTCCTTCCCGGCGATCACATTGTGATCGACCGGCCGGATATTCTGATTGTTGAAGGGCTGAATGTACTCCAATCGGCCAAACTGCCGAAGGATGGAAAAGCGGTTCCGTTTGTCTCCGACTTTTTTGACTATTCGATATTCATCGATGCAGAAGAGACCGTGTTGCACAACTGGTATGTGGAACGGTTCATGCGGTTAAGGGAAACCGCCTTTCGCGATCCGGGTTCCTATTTCCACCGCTACTCGCAGATCAGCGACAGCGAGGCCCTCGCGATTGCCAATGATCTCTGGACCAACATCAATCTGGAAAACCTGCGGGAAAACATTCTGCCCACCAGACCGCGCGCCGATATCATCCTGACGAAGCACGCCAGCCATCGCATTGAGCGGGTGGCGATGCGGCGGATCTAGAGCGTATCCTGTTTATGCTGAATCATTAGACCGAGACCATTCTGGTTGGCGGCCAAAGCAAATCCCGTGACTGATAAATCGCGTGAATTGGCCCGGCCGTTTCGGCATTTTCTATCAAAACGTTCATCCTTTCATGGGTCGGGACAATCGGCGCATCGGACCTCGTTGCGTCCCTTACCCGATGCGCCGCATCGCTCGGCCGGACGTCCCTTGCCGACTGACCCGATGTTCCGCCATGAAAGGATCTAACATAAACAGGATACGTTATGAGCATAAAAAAGTTCAATATATCAAATATATAGAGGAAATAAAGTAGGGTCCTATCTATTTATCGTTAGGGCCCTATCTATTTGTTTTTAGCATCCTATCTATTTGTTGTTAGCACCCTACCTATTCATTGTTAGGATCCTATCTGTTTAGTTTCTAATGTAAAAATGTCCTTTTTTGCCGTCAGACAAACAGCTTTTCTTCAAGCTCATCCATGTGCGAGATCAACTCAGCACCGGCCGTCTGCAAGGCTGCGGGATCGGAGGCCGGATCGCCTGTATAGGCGAGAACCCGCATGCCCGCGGCGCGGGCTGCCTGCACGCCGGGAACGCTGTCTTCAATCACAACACAGTCTTCCGGCTTAAAACCCATCTCTCCGGCTGCGTGCAAAAACAGATCCGGATTGGGTTTGCCGCGTCGGACCATGGTCGCGGAAAACAATACGTCCTTCAGAAGCGGAAGCAGACCGGCTTTGCCGAGTGAGATATGCATTTTCTGAACCCGGCCGGACGATGCGACGCAATAGGGAACCGACTTTGATTTCAGTCGTTCGATCTGGGTTTTGACGCCCGGGATCGCCTCGACCCCGCGCTCGGCAAACGCTGTTTCTGTGGTGCTGCGAAGGCTCTCGCACCAGTCATCACCCAGTTTGCGGCCAAGCCGTTCTTCGACGATTTTCTGGATACTCTCCAGCGAACGGCCGACAAAGTGCTCCCGCATTTCTGCATAGGTGAGCGTCAACCCTTCTCCGGCAAGCGCGTCTCCAAGAATGGCGTTTGACATCGGCTCGGTATCGACGAGCACACCGTCGCAGTCGAATATGACCAGTTTTGCTGCCAAAAGACCCTCCGTCAGTGCTGGAGTGTTTCTGTTCAGCCCGTCCCCGTCGAACCGAAACCGCCCGCGCCGCGTTCGGTGTTATCAAGCACATCCACGTCCATGAGTGCCGCCTGCAGTACGGGGGCGATCACCATCTGGGCGATGCGGGTACCGCGCGTGATCTCAAACGGCACTGAACCGTGATTGATGAGGATCACCTTGATTTCGCCGCGATAATCGGAATCGATTGTTCCGGGCGTATTCAGCAATGTCACGCCATGCTTGGCGGCAAGGCCCGATCGGGGCCGGACCTGGGCTTCGTAGCCCTTGGGCAGCGCCATGGACAGGCCGGTCGGAATAAGCGTCCGTTCGCCGGGATTGAGCACATAGGGTTCATTTTCCGGAACAGCCGCCAAAAGATCCATCCCGGCGGCTTCCTCTGTCTGATAGCCCGGCAGAGGCAGATCACGTCCATGCGGCAGGCGTTGCATCTTGATTGTCACGGTCACGGGATCAATCCTGTGCATTGGAAAGAGGCGATTTGCTTGCAGGATTCGCAGTTAAAATCCAGTATAATTTATTGACGTTTGTTGAGAGCTGCCGCGATTTCGCCGACCAAGCGCCTGGCCACGTCCGTCTTGGAGAGTGTGGGCCACTTGTGAATCCCGTCCTTGCGGACGACCCGGACGGTGTTGGCATCGCCGCCCATCACGCCGGTTTCCGGGCTGACATCATTGGCAACAATCCAGTCCGCTCTCTTGCGTGTCAGCTTTGCGCCGGCATTGTCGAGCAGATTTTCCGTTTCGGCTGCAAATCCGATCACAAGCGCGGGACGGTGAGTGCTGCTATGGCCGACAGCGGACAAGATGTCGGGGTTTTCGACGAAGGACAATGTGGGAGGTTTGCCTGAGCCGTCCTTCTTTATTTTTTCGCTGTGCGTGTCGGCAATCCTCCAGTCGGCGACGGCCGCCGCCATGATCGCCACATCGACCGGAAGCGTCCTTTCAACGGCGGTCAGCATCTCTTCGGCGGTCTCAACGTGAACGGTTTTCACCGAAGTCGGGTCGGAAATGTCGACCGGGCCCGAAATCAGGGTCACGCGTGCTCCGGCATCGGCAGCGGCCTGCGCAATCGCATGGCCCTGCTTGCCGGAGGACCGATTGGCGATGTACCGGACCGGATCGATCGGCTCGTGGGTCGGACCTGACGTGACGAGCACCTGTTTTCCCGCAAGCGGTCCCTCCCCCGGTGTCAGCAGGCGGTCGAGGGCATCGACAATCTCCAGCGGTTCCGCCATGCGGCCCTCCCCCGCCTCGCCGCTCTCGGCCATTTCACCGCTGTTGGGGCCGATAAAGGCGATTCCGTCGGAGGCAAGGGTCTGCCTGTTGCGCCGGGTGGCGGCGTGGGTCCACATGTGGGGGTTCATGGCGGGCGCGATCAGGACGGGACAGTCGGCGGCGAGCAGGACCGTCGAGGCCAGATCATTGGCGAGGCCGGCCGCCATTTTCGCCATAAGGTCGGCGGTCGCAGGTGCAACGACAATTATATCCGCGTCCCGCGCAAGCCGAATATGCCCGACATCCTGTTCGTCCTCCCGGTCAAACAGGTCCATAAACACCTTGTCGGCAGCCAGCGCACCGACGGAGAGCGGCGTAACGAACTCTGTAGCGGCCCTGGTCATGACCGGCCGCACACTGGCACCCCGTTCCCGCAGGCGCCGGATAAGGTCCAGACATTTGTAAGCGGCAATGCCGCCGCCAATCACCAGCAAAACCCGCTTGCCTTCAAGCATGCAACCCTCGGAAAACTCACCGTGAAACGATTGGATGATTGGGCACATCATAAGGAAATCGCCGGGCTTTTCCATAGATAGTCCACCAAAGGCTTAATCGGCTGCCTCCGGGTCCGCACCCCGGTGAAGATCACGCCTTTCCCGGTGGCGGTCCGAAAAAGCCGACAATCCGTTTCAGACGTCCGTCGCTTGCCAGAGTTCCAAAATCCACACCGCGCAGGACAACCTCCCAATCGGCGTTGATCATGTGCCAGGAAAAGTAGATATGCCCATGATGTTCGCTCGCGCCGCTGGTCACCTCAATGCGCGCCCCGGGCTGCTGTGCGTGAAATCGGCCAATGTGCTCGGCAAAGGCGGCGCGGCCGCGGGCCTCGCCCGACGGGTCCTGATAAATTCCGTCTTCGCTCCAGGCAAGTTTCAGAAGTGCCAACCGCCTGCCGGCATCCGGTTCGACCCAGGCGGCGCCATAGGCCGCCAGAACATCCGTTATGGAATGTGTCGTCATAGTCAATTCGCCCCTTCAATTGTTATTGACCGCCGCGTCGGCGACAGGTCGAAAACCCAACAAGAATTCGCGCGACCATTGGCAGACGGCTGTTGGGACAAGGGGCGCACCGGCATCGGAACCTGATGATTTTATGCGGGTCGACCTTATCACACCCGCAGAAAAAGAATACCGGAACGTGAATGCCCGGCTCGTTGCGTTCAACGAGACGGGATGCGGAGATCTTCATCCTGTCGCTCAGTCATCAAATGGCTGTGTCACCGGCGGGCTGATGGCCGGCGAGGGCGGCGCAGTTGTCAGAAGCCGGATGCGCTGAACGATCGCGGCGCCGGGCTGATCACGCGGGATCCGCTGCCGGTCACCTCGTAGACCGCAAGACCCCGTTCAATCAGGCCGTTCGGCCTGAACCGGAAGACACCGTCAATACCCAGGAACCCGTCGCGGCTTGTCAGCACCTGCTGGCTGAACCGCTGCGGACCCGCGCTTCGGACCAGTCCGGCGGCAAGAATGGTCGCGTCATAAGCCAATGTCGCATTTCGGGGCGGTTCGCTGCCATAGGTGGCCCGGTACCGTCCGGCAAACTGCTTGAATCCGGCCTGATCCGGCGAGGGATACCAGCCGCCCGAAAGAACGTTATTGTCAAGAATGCTCTTATTGTCCCACTGACCGCTGCCCAGATACTGGATCCGGTTCTTTTCGATGCCGCCTGCCGCCAGCAACTCCGCGATAAAGGCCGGTGCGCCGCCGCCATCGGGAATCAGGACCACATCCGCCTGTTGGGCGGCGGTCAGAATGCCGCTGACCTTGGCCTGGATATCCTGCGAGTCGGCGCCGCGGGCCGGATCGACCTGATAGCGTGTAATAGATACGATACGGCCCCCCGCCTTGCCGACGGATTGCCGGAACGACGCTTCCACGACGGCGCCATAGGCATTATCGGGCAGGATGGCGATGAAAGAGCGTTTGTTCTGTGATGCGGAATAGCTGACGATGCGGCTGATATCCTGCTGCGGCAGGAACGAAAGCAGATAAACGCCGCGCTTGGCGTTTGTTGTGTCCGAAGAGAAGGCGATGATAGGGACTCCGGTGCTTCGGGCGACATCGGCAGCGCCGCCGACAGCCTGCGAGAAGACTGGCCCCAGAATGATTTCCGCGCCCTCGTTGATTGCCTGTTGCGCAGCAGCGCGGGCGCCGTCCGCGGTCCCGCCGGTATCCTTCACCAGAAGCTGGATGTCGGCGCCCTGAAAATCCTGCAGCGCAAGGGCGGCTGAATTCTGGAACACCTGACCGATCTGACCGGCATTTCCGGTGGCTGATTTGGGCAGCAAAAGACCGACCCGCACCGACCCGCTGCCTATGACCTCACCCGTGGGGGCCGCAGGACCTGACTGCGCATTGGGATCGTAAACGGCCCCGACATTCGAGCCGGTGCATCCGGCAAGGAACCCGAAGGAGAGAAGGATGAATGCGCCTGCCAGTTGCCTCAGGACACGGCCGCGCGAACTTATGATGCTACGGACCAATGGGAGCCCCCCAGATTGTGCTGCCACTCTTGCAACTTCTCCTAGTTTTGCGGTTAAGCCCAGCCGCTGTCAAAATTAATTCGCCAGTTCATTTAAGCATATGTGCATAAAGTTCCAGCGCGATTCGCCGGATCAAGTATGCTTTTGCCCGGCATTTGACCAATAACGGCTTGACGATATTGGTGTAAAAAGCCCTTGAAGCGGCGGAAGAACACATAGTGACCACATTTAATGTGAACCCGCGCTGAACGGGCGTGCATTGAAAAACGGTCGCGGGGATAAAGGCATGACGCCAAAGATACATTCGGATACCGCTGCTGATTCGCCGAACCGGTACTTTATCGGCAATCAGGAGTTGTCCGCACCGGCCCTGGCACCGGCGTTGTATATCGTGTCCACACCCATTGGCAACCTGGGCGATATCACCGTGCGGGCTCTGCAAACACTGGCATCGGCCGATATGATTGCCTGCGAGGATACGCGCATCACCGGGGTTCTTTTGAACCGGTACGGCATCCGAACCACGATGCTGCCCTATCACGAGCATAATGCCGAAAGACAGCGGCCGAAAATTCTGAGCGCACTGGCAGAGGGAAAGGTCGTTGCCCTTGTCAGCGATGCCGGGACGCCGCTGGTCTCCGATCCCGGCTATCGCATTGTCCGGGATGTTCTGGAAACAGGCGGAGCAATTGTCCCCGTTCCCGGCGCCTCGGCGATGCTTGCGGCGCTCGTTGGTGCCGGTCTTGCGACGGATACGTTTCTTTTCGCCGGGTTTCTCCCCCAGAAAAAGGGGGCCCGCTCCCAGCGGCTTGCGGATCTTTGCACCGTCCCTGCAACGCTCATTTTCTATGAATCCGCCCGGCGGCTTTCAGCATCGCTGGGCGATATGGCCGACCATCTGGGACCTGACCGTCCGGCCGTTGTCGGCCGCGAGTTGACGAAACGCTTCGAGACGTTCGAGCGCGGGTCGCTGGCGGCGCTGCGCGATCGTTTCGCCGCGCCGCCCAAAGGGGAGATTGTCGTGGTTGTCGGTCCTCCGGCCGAACAACGGCTTGCTGACGCTGACATTGATCAGCTGCTTGCAGCGGCCTTGGAAAGCAACTCGGTCAGCGGTGCGGCGGGATCCGTTGCAAAGGCAACCGGACAGAATCGAAGGACCCTTTACAGGCGCGCCATGGAGCTGAAAGCGGCAAGAGACAATGGCCGCCGGGACTGACCGGAAAAAGGCCTATCGGCGCGGTCACCTGGCGGAGTGGGCCGCGATGGCGTGGCTGATCCTGAAGGGCTACCGCATTCTGGACCGCCGCTACAAAACCAAAGTCGGCGAGGTGGATATCATCGCGCGGCGCGGCCGGACGGTCGCGTTTGTAGAGGTGAAATTCCGGCGAACGACTGAAAACGCTCTGCTGGCTGTGACGCCCCACAATCAGAGGCGTATTGTCGCCGCGAGCCGCATCTGGTTGTCGGGAAAAGACCGCCTGGCGAATTGCGTGTTTCGATACGACATCCTGACAATCGCGCCATGGCGCAGACCGTTTCATCATATCAGCGCCTTTGACGCGAACAGGTTTTAGCATTGCGGCGCATCAAGGATGCCTGGGCAAAATTCCGATAAAGAAGAGCCGAAAATGATTATCGGATGGGCTCAACGATGGCAGCGGGAACCAAGAATGATCTGCTCGACATAACGCACACGGAATTCGACAAACTCTGGCGCCTCATCCAGTCAATCGACGACGCTGAGGCCCTGGCAAAGGACGGGGACGATACCTCAATCAAAGATGTGGTTGCTCACCGGGCCCATTGGATCGGTCTGTTTCTGGGCTGGTACAGCGATGGGCAGGAGGGCAAAGAGGTCTATTTTCCCGCAAAAGGCTATAAATGGAACGAGCTGAAGCGTTTCAACGCCGACCTTCGCCTCTCTCAGATCGACATGACATGGAAAGACGCGAACGAGGCTCTTCAAAAGAGCACTCGTGAACTGGTGCACTTTCTCAACAATTGCTCCGAAGACGATCTTTATGGCGGTCCCATGAAGGGTGCAAACAATCATTGGACACCGGGACGATGGGCGGAAGCGGCCGGGCCGAGCCATTTCAGGTCGGCGTCAAAATATATCCGCGCAAGATTGAAAGCGCTGCGTTGAGCCCGTCTGTCAGGATATGTCACACGCAATAAGATGACGAAGTTCGGTTTGCTTCGGGTGCGCTGAAGCAAAACGGGCATGTCTGTGATGATAGACAAACTGCCTCTAAACCCCTATCTCGGCGTCAGTCCGAATGTTCAAACCGCCCTTGGGGGATCAGATGGCACTGAATGTCGCAATGCAGATGGATCATATTTCCGGCGTCAATATCACGGGGGATTCGTCCTTTGCCATTCTGCTGGAGGGGCAGCGCCGCGGCCACAAGCTGTTCCATTATACGCCGGACAGGCTGAGTCTCAGGGGCGGCGCCGTCTATGCGCAGCTTGAGCCGCTGAGCGTGCGTGATGTGGAAGGGGATCATTATTCGCTGGGAGATCCGGTCCGCACCAATCTTGTGGACATGGATGTCGTTCACTTGCGGCAGGACCCGCCATTTGACATGGCCTATGTCTCAAGCACGCATCTTCTTGAAATCATTCATCCGGAAACCCTTGTGGTGAACGATCCGGCCCATGTCCGCAATGCGCCGGAAAAAGTGTTTGTCATGGAGTTCGCGGACTTGATGCCGGACACCCTGATCTCGCGCGATCGTGCGGAAATCGAAGCTTTCAGGGCAGAGGTCGGCGATATCGTGATGAAGCCACTTTACGGCAATGGCGGCGCGGCGGTCTTCCGATTGACCAGGGACGATCTCAATTTCGGTTCGCTTTATGATCTTTTCGCAACGACATTTCGCGAGCCCTGGGTCATCCAGCGCTTCATTCCGGAAGTGACCAAGGGCGACAAACGGATCATTCTCGTCGATGGCGCGTTTGCCGGAGCCGTGAACCGCGTGCCGACCGAAGGCGACCTCCGCTCAAACATGGTGCAGGGCGGTGCTGCGGCGGAAACCGAGTTGACCGCCCGTGAGCTTGAAATCTGCGAACGGCTGAAACAGCCTCTGCGCGACCGGGGACTGCTGTTTGTCGGCATTGATGTGATCAACGGCAATCTCACCGAGATCAACGTGACCTCTCCGACCGGGATCCGGGCCGTCAAGCGACTGGGCGGGCCGGATATTGCAGCGATGATCTGGGATAAGATCGAGGAAAAGCGCGCTTCATAACACTGTCCTTGTCCATTTGTTCGGACCATGTTCCGGGAGGCTGTCCGTGAAAGTCGATTTTAGCGGGAAATCCGTGATCATAACCGGCGGCAGCAAAGGCATTGGCCTTGCCATGGCCGACACTTTTGCCCGATCGGGCGCGGATGTTGCCACCTGCGCGCGCGATAAGGATCAGTTGGCCAAGGCCGAAGCAAGTCTTGGCCGTCACGGCGCGCGGGTTCACAGTCAGCCTCTCGATGTGCGGGAGCAGGGGGCGGTTGAAGCTTTTGTGGAAGCCGCCGGGCGTGCGCACGGCGGCGTCGATATTCTCGTCAATAACGTGACCGGTCATGGCGCTCCGGACACGGAAGAGGGCTGGCATCGCAATTTCGAAGTTGATCTGATGGCCCTGATTCACGCCAGTTGGGCGGCCGTTCCACTGATGGAAAAAGCCGGCAGCGGCGCCATCATCCATATGGCCAGCATCAACGGGCTGCGCGCGTCGCCGCGGACAATGTCCTATAGCGCCATCAAGGCCGCAATTGTTCACCTGACAAAATGTCAGGCCCGTGCCCTTGCGGAAAAGACGATCCGCGTCAATTGTATCGCGCCGGGGTCGACCTATTTCGATGGCGGGTTCTGGGACAACGCCAGAGCGTCGAACCCGCAGCTCTACGAGAACACACTGAAGTCCGTGCCCTTCGGCCGTTTGGGTAAACCGGAGGAGGTCGCGCAAACGGCGCTGTTTCTCGCATCGGATGCTGCATCCTGGATAACGGGTCAGACGATTGCGGTGGATGGCGGACAGAGCCTGTCCTGAGCCTGGCGTCACATGCCTTTGGTCCGCGGTTGCGGACGAACCGGCAGCGCACTCTCAAAAAATTGAACAATCGCCGGGTTATCCGCCATTGATGCGTCTCAGCCGGACCACTCGCAAAAAGTTTATGCCGGAAGAGTTCAACTCTTTGGCACGGTAATTGCAATTTTCAGCCCACTGTTGGAGATGAGATTGGGCTGTTTCGTTTTGAGACATCAAGGAAAAATGAAATGGCGTGAAAATGGCCGGGCCGGCGCGGGGGCGCCAATCCCGGTCACGCCACGATCTTCCTTTTCGGAGGATCGGATTGAGGTATCAGACGTCCACACGCGATCGGACGGACCTGCAGTGTTAAGCGGGCTGACCGCCGAGAACATTGTCGAGTTCGCCGAAAACGGCAGCATTTACCGTCTTGCCTGTCTTGGAAACCAGGATGAGGTTCGGCGGCTGAAGGCCGACTGGCAAGCACTGGAACAGGCGAGTAAGGAGCCGTTTACCTATTTTCAGAGCTACGATTGGTGTTCTGAATGGTGTGCGGCAAACATCAGAGACCGGGACGGTTCCCGGGAGCATCAACTTCATCTGTACACGTTGAGGCGTGACGGGAAACTCGTCATGGTCTGGCCGATGATGGCGATAAAATCCCGATTGGGCGCCAGACTTCTGACGTTTCTCACCGAGCCGCTGGGACAATATGCGAATATCCTTGTGGATCGCAGTCAGGTCTCTGAAAAAATGGGTCAAAAGGTCTGGAAACGGATCAAAAAACATGCCCGTGTCGACGCGGTCACCATCAATCAGTTCCCCGCCGGCTGTTTTCTCGAAACTGTTTTGGGGCGGCCCGGATTTTCCGAGAACACCAAAAGAGAGATTTCTCTGCTTGATCTGACCGGGTTTAAGACCTGGGACGATCACCACGCCTCCCTGTCCCGCAGCGCCCGGAAGCAACGGAACAAGCGCCGCAACAAGCTCGCCAAACAGGGGACGGTCGGTTACGAGGTGATTCCGGGTCGCGATGCCCGCTACCGGGAGCTGGTCGACCTTGGACTGAAGATGAAACAGGACTGGCTGCATCAGACAGGGCGGCAGTCGGCAGCATTATCGGAAAACAAAACCAACGCTTTTCTTTCCGGTCTTTCCGGTCATGTGCAGGACGAAGACGGCCGCCCAAGCGGTGCCTTCGCCCATGCTTTGACTTTGGATGGCCGGCCGATTGCCATTGAAATCGGCATGGCCATGCACGGCCACTACTATTCCTATCTCGGGGCGTTCGACTGGTCCTGGCGGGACTATTCGCCGGGGAAAATTCAAATCGAATCCGCACAGAAATGGGCGAAAGAGGCCGGCCTTGAACGGTTCGATTTCCTGGGCGATCCGTCCGACTACAAGTCCGGATGGTCCGGAACGACGCATGCTCTTCACAGCCGCTTCGTTCCGAACACGATACTTGGCTTCTTCTATTGCCTGGCGTGGAAATCCTATCTGCGTCCGGCCCTGAAGCAGCACTATCATCAGATGGGCGCAAACGGCCGCAAGAAACTGTTCAATCTGATCGGTTTACGCGACCGGTCGGGATCCCAGGCAGCACCCGCACCGGACACAGGTGGTCATCGAGCACGGGGCCGGGCCGCAAAACTCTGCTGGCTCGCCGCCGGCACGGGCCTTCTGATCGCCGCGGCGGATGCCTCGATTCTCTGAAATATATAAACTTAACAGTGAGTTACGGAAGTTCCTCCGAACTTTTTTCTATCTGGAAACCGCAAAGAGAAAGGTCAAAAAAGATGCAGGACGCTATTCTGACCGATTGGCAATCGGACTACGCTCCGAAATACGGTAATGAAACCCTGGTGTTGAATCATCGGTTGCACGAGTCGGAGCTGTTCTCGAAAGAGGTTTTGGGAGAGCTGATCGATCGCTATCCCGCAGAGCATTACGGCTTGAACACAATGGGCTACGACCCGGAGAATCCCGAGTGGCGGGAAGGCACAATTGAGGGTTTTTCGGCCGAAAAGGTGTTCGAGGCCATCGAAGCGGGCCGGATGTGGCTGAATCTGCGCTATGTTGAACAGGTCGATGACCGCTATGGCCGCCTGCTTAACGACATGTTTGCGGAATTTGAGGACAAGGTTCCCGGCCTTTCGACGTTCAGGCGAAAACTCGGGATCCTGATTTCCTCGCCCAAGGTGCAGGTGTTTTATCACGCCGACATTCCCGGCCAGTCGCTCTGGCAGATCAGGGGCGGGAAACGGGTTTACGTTTATCCGAACAGGGACCCCTACCTGCGGCAATCCGACCTTGAAACGGTTATCCTGGGTGAAACGGAAGAAGAGATCCCGTATGAGCGCTCGTTTGACGAAGCAGCCGAGATCTATGATCTTGAGCCGGGACAGATGGTGCACTGGCCGCTGAACTGTCCGCACCGGGTCGAGAACAAGGATGACCTCAGCATCTCGCTGACAACGGAGCACTGGACAAGCGACATCCGGAAATCCTATGCGGTCAACTACGCCAATGGCGTGCTGCGGCGCCAACTCGGCTTGCAGAACCTCTCCCAGTCCATCAGGGGTCCGATGGTTTACCCCAAGGCGGCTCTCGCGATGGCCTGGCGCAAAGCCAGGTTGAGCGAAAAGCGGAAATTCGTTCCGATGATCGATTTCACCATCGATCCCAACGCAGAAACCCGCATCGCCGACATCCCAGCCTTTGCGAAGTAGGGTGCAACAGAGGCGTTTTGGAATGCCTCGCCCTTCGGGTTTTGAAAGAAGGGCGAGGCCGAAGAGAACCAGGGCTCGCAAAGGTATCCAACCTTCGTTTCTCCCTGGTTCTCTCCATTCGACCATGTCTTTCAAAACGCAATTACATGAAATGAATGGGTCCTGAGCCTAAGCTTCATCAATGCTCGCGGTTCAATCGAACCGCGAGTTTTTTGACAGTAATATTTATTCGTGAGCTGTTTCAGATCCTGTTGACGCGCCATGGTTGCAAGATTACGCTTTCGCATCTTTGTTTCAGGACTTTTTGAATGGTCAGCCGGATAAAAACGGTCGCTTTTCAGGGGATTGAGGCCGTGCCGGTGGATGTTCAGGTTCAGATCGGACCCGGCGCGGTTGCCTTTACGATTGTCGGACTGCCGGACAAGGCCGTGGCGGAAAGTCGCGAGCGGGTGCGCTCCGCGCTCATTGCTTCGGGTCTGTCGCTTCCGCCGAAACGGATCACCGTCAATCTGGCGCCGGCGGATCTTCCAAAAGAAGGTTCGCACTACGACCTGCCGATTGCGCTGGGCCTGATGACGGCGATGGGTGTGCTGCCGGGCGAGCAGGTGCTTGACTATTTTGTGCTGGGCGAATTGAGCCTCGATGGCACTATCGCAGCGGTCACCGGGGTTTTGCCGGCGGCAATGGCGGCAAACGCCGCTGAGAAGGGCCTGATATGTCCTGTCGATTGCGGCGGCGAAGCGGCCTGGGCCGCCTCCGACATGGACATTCTGGCACCGCGCAGTCTGATTCAACTGGCCAATCATTTTAAGGGAAGCCAACTGCTTTCCCGGCCCAAGCCGTCCATTCACGGGAATGCCGAGGCCGGTCCGGATATGGCGGATATCAAGGGGCAGGAGAGTGCCCGACGAGCGCTGGAAATCGCAGCCGCAGGCGGGCACAATCTTTTGATGATCGGTCCGCCCGGCTCGGGCAAATCCATGTTGGCGAGCCGATTGCCGTCGATCCTGCCGCCGCTGACGCCCAAGGAACTGCTTGAAGTTTCGATGATCGCCTCCATTGCCGGGCAACTGACAGAGGGCAAGTTGTCGGACCGGCGGCCGTTTCGGGCACCGCATCACTCGGCGTCCATGGCAGCTCTGGTCGGCGGCGGGATGAAAGCGCAGCCGGGAGAGGTTTCGCTGGCGCACAACGGGGTTCTGTTCCTTGACGAATTGCCCGAATTCACGCCGCAGGTGCTCGACTCGCTGCGACAACCGCTTGAAAGCGGCGAGACGGTGATCGCACGGGCCAACGCCCGGGTTTCTTATCCTTCCCGGGTGCAGCTGATTGCCGCGATGAACCCCTGCAAATGCGGTCATGCCGGCGAGCCGGGGCATGTCTGCCGTCTGGGCAAACGTTGCGCCACAGACTACCAGGCCCGCGTGTCCGGTCCGTTTCTGGACCGGATCGATCTCAGGATCGAGGTCCCTGCGGTCACCGCAACGGATCTGATCAAGCCGGGCAGTTCGGAAAGCTCCCGCACCGTCGCCGAACGCGTGGCGGCGGCCCGCGATATCCAGCGGCGGCGATTTGCCGGTCTTGGCGTGTCCGTCCTGACAAACGCGGCAGCGGATGCGCGCCTGATCGAGCAGATTGCGGCGCCGGCGGACGACGGCATGCGGCTCCTGAGCGATGCCGCTGAAAAATTCAAGCTCTCCGCACGCGGCTATCATCGGGTTTTGAAACTTGCCCGGACACTGGCCGATCTGGACGCCGTCGAACAGGTGGGACAGCGGCACATTGCCGAGGCAATCAGTTTCCGGGGCGCCGGCGTGCATCGGGCCTTGGCCGCCTGAGTCACCGTCTTTTCGTCCGTCAAGCATTTCTCAAGGCATTTAAGCGATAATCCGATGTCATCGTTCATCGGAGTTGCGTTTTGGATCAGGTATCGCGTTCCAGATATCCGCCTGTTGTCGAAGAAGAGGCTGCGGCGTCGGAACCGGACACAGAGTCGGGCTCGGTCAGGTTTCGTCTCATGGCCGTGCCTGCCGCACTTGGCGCTTGTTGTGCCCTGCTCGGGGCGACGTACCTGTCGATCTATCATGGTGCGGCTGCATCTCCCTGGTCGCTCCTGTCCATGGGCCTGTGCCTTATCGCCGGACTTTCCTTCTACAGACTTTTTTCATTGCGCAAAGACGCGATCCGGTCAGAAGCGGCAGCGGTCCAGCGGGCGGAAAACAAATTGCTGAGATCGCAGGCGGAGCGTCTGGAGGACGAGATCTGGCAGTTGCAGGACTCCGAAGACCGGCTGACCCGCACACTCGATAATCTTGGCGAGATCGTTTTTCGGAGAAATCCGGCCGGACAGGTGGTTTATGCCAATCAGGCATTTGTCTCCACCTTTGGCGAACCACTTGAAAATGTGCTCGGGAAGCCGCTGAAACTGGCACTGTTGGGGTCGGACGACCTGGAAGGGGGCGCTGAGGCTTCCGACTGTTCGGACGATGCGCAACTGATGACGGTAACCGGTCCGCGTTGGTTTTCCCGCTGGGACGTAGCGGTTGAAGATGTGACCGGCGGTGGCCGGGTTATGCAGACAATTCTGCGGGATGTGACCGATCGGCATCTCTCCGAGGAGGAACTGCATCAGGCTCGGGATCGCGCCGAAAACGCCAATTCCGCCAAATCGCGTTTTCTTGCCATGGTCAGTCACGAGATCCGCACGCCGCTCAACGGCATTCTCGGTATGGCCTCGCTGCTTGGCGAAACGCGGCTGAGTGCCGAGCAGAGAACATATGTCGAGGCAGTTGAAACGTCCGGCGACATCCTGCTGACCATGATCGAGGAGTTGCTCGATATTGCGCGGATCGAGGCCGGACGGCTTGATCTCGAACCGCAGGCTGCCGCCGTCGGACCATTGATTGAGGAATTGTCGGAGGTGCTGGCGCCCAAGGCGCAGGAAAAAGGTCTTGAGATTGCAACCTATATCGGTCCGGGTGTGCCGGACAGGGTTTTGGTGGATGCAAAACGTCTCCGGCAGGTCATCATCAACTTTGTCGGCAACGGCATCAAATTCACAGAAGAGGGCGGTGTTTGCGTTTCCGTCACCGCTGACGATGTCAGGCACGGGCCGGAGTCTGACACGGTGTCGCTGCGCTTTTCGGTAACGGATACGGGCATCGGCTTTGACAAGACAGAGGCGGCCCGTCTTTTTGAGGAATTTGAACAGATCGATCACGGGCCGGCCAGAAAATACGGTGGGTCCGGGCTCGGGCTTGCGATTTCCCGCCATCTGGTCGGTCTGATGGGCGGAAGCATCAATGTTGAGGCCGAACCCGGCAAGGGCGCGCGGTTCTGGTTCGATCTGGATCTTGAGATCGCGAGCGGAAGCCGACAGGATGTGCCGCCCTGCGATTTATCGGGGAAAACGTTCTATCTTTATCCTTCAGGCAGCGGGCTTCAGGCCGACATACTGGTGCGAAGCCTGTGCGATCGGGGTGCGCGAGAAACATCCGGCTCTCAGGACGCGGATCTTGCGATCCTCGATTGTCCGATTGGCGGGTTTTCCGATCAGGACGTGCCGCGGCTTGATGAGGGAGCAGAGAAGGCAAAAGGGCTGGTTCTCCTGTCGCCGTCGGACCGCCGCCATTTGCCTGCCTTCAGGAAGAAGGGTTTTCAGCATTATCTCATCAAACCGATCAGGGGCCTGACCTGCGACAGCCTGTTGAATGATCTTCTTGTTTATGATCGGCCCGTGGCTCAGCCTGCCGATAATCCTGCCGACAGCAACCTCTTGTCGGACGGTTTGATTGCCGTTCCGCAATCCGAACCGGCGCGGCTTCACTTGCTGATTGTCGATGACAATGAGATCAATCGCCTGCTTGCTCAGGCGCTTCTGACAAAATTCGGATGTACCGCGGACGTGGTTGGTGACGGTCAGCTTGCCATAGAGGCTGCGCAACAGGCACGCGGACCTGAAAACAGGCCTTACGATGCGATTTTTATGGACCTGCACATGCCGGGAACCGACGGGTTGACCGCCATCCGGCATATCAGAGCGCAGGAGCAGCGCGGCGGCCATCCGCGTGTTCCGATTTACGCGCTGACGGCGGACATCATGCCCGCAACACGTCAATTGGCCGAAGACGCAGGCGCGGATGATTTCTTAACCAAACCGCTGGAAGCTGACATTGTCCGGGAGAAATTGAACCGGCTGTGTCAATCCAATCCCCAAAACAAGGCGGAAGCGGCCTCCGGACAGCGGTGATGGGTTCATTTTCAAGCCCGGTATTCCGCTTGTCGGGACCTGTTGCCTGAAGCGGAACTTTGAGGATAGAGATGTTTTGTCATGAGATTGTAGGAAAACTATGATCTACGGCAACAACGTGAATCCGTCCGGCAAATGGTTCGCTGGTTAATAACTCGCCGCAACCGTGCATTGATGTTATGATCGGGGTTCATCGGCTGCCTTCTTGAGGCGCTTCGACAGGGTGATTGGAGGAACAAGCGGTCCATGATTAGATCTGGAAAGATGTCAGCGCGTGGGCTTGTCGGCAAATTTGTTCCTATCCGTGGAAAAATAGGCGGATCCGCCGTTTTGCGCGGCCATCAGGGTCGTGTTCCGTTTCTGTCCAGAAATCATCTGTCGCTTGGCCGCATCGGGCCGCTTGAAGTGCGCCTGGCCAAGTCCAACTCTGAAATCAAAAAGGCGCAGCAGCTTCGGTATCGCGTCTTTTACGAGGAGATGTCCGCAATCGCCGACGCCCAGACTTTGGCAACACGGCGCGATCAGGACAGTTTCGACGCCATCTGCGACCATCTTCTGGTGCTTGATCACGATGTCCGCCCGCGGACCAAACCGCTGGGGCGCCGCAAGCCGACGATTGTGGGCACTTATCGTCTGTTGCGTCAGGAAGTCGCTGACCGGCACGGCGGCTTTTATACGGCCGGCGAATATGACATCCAGCCGCTCCTGGACAGCAAACCGGGCCTTAATTTTCTGGAACTGGGCCGCTCCTGCGTTCTGGCGCCTTATCGCAACAAGCGCACGGTCGAGCTGCTGTGGCACGGCATCTGGGCCTATATCCTGATGCACAAGATCGATGCGATGATCGGCTGTGCGTCGATTGAGGGAACCGATCCTGATCGCATGGCTCAACAATTGTCGTTCCTGCATCATCACTGCAGCGCGCCGCCGGAGTGGCAGATATTGGCGCTGCCGGACCTGCGGGTCGAGATGAACCGTCTCCCCAAGGACGAAATCAATCAGCGGGCCGCCATGCGCGAATTGCCGCCGCTGATCAAGGGTTATCTCCGGCTTGGCGCCTATATTGGCGATGGGGCCGTGGTCGATCATCAGTTCGGTACCACCGATGTTCTGATTATCATGCCGGTCTCCAAGCTGAATTCGCGCTACGTGAATTACTACGGCGCGGATGCCAGCCGCTACGCGAGCTGATTGACCGTCAATTCCTGCCATTATGCACGGATGCTGCACACGATCTGCAAGCGCATGATTTGTGATGGACATCACAATCGCAAAAGTCCGCGACAGATAGTTTTCACGCCGATGAGGCCGAAAAGGCCCGCCGGACAGCCGTTCCGCAATTCCGGCGGAAATATTGCGGGATTTAACGGCTCCTTAAAGCACCGGTTTTAAGGTGCCGACAGGGCAAACAGTTTGGGCGGGGAGCAGAGCGAATAACAGCGGTCCAAGGATCGTTTGAGGCTGCGGGAAACCCATGTCACAGCGTAAAAAGCGGATTGAACCCAGATTTGGCGCCTCTTCCAGGGAGCAGGGCAGTCTGAACCTGCGCCTGTCTTCCAAGGACAGGCCTTCGGCATCCGGGCGCAAGACGTCAAAATCGAATCCACGAAAAAAAGCCACCTCCTCGCGCCGGAAAACCAGCAAAGCGGCTGTCCGCGGCCGCCGGTCGAGCCGGTCCGGAGGTGGATCAGGCCGCCGGCGCGGCAGCCGCAAAGGCCGCGGCAACCTGCTGGTCCGTTTTCTGCGCGGGTCGATTTACTGGTCCGCTGTCCTTGGGATCTGGTGCATCATCATATTCGGCGGTCTTCTGGCCTATCATGCGGCGCATCTTCCTCCGACCTCGACATGGACCATCCCCAAGCGGCCGCCCAACGTAAAGATCGTGTCCGTTGAGGGGCATCTCATCGGCAACCGCGGCGATACCGGTGGCGAAGCGATCCGGCTTGAGCACATTCCGCCCTATCTGCCCCAGGCCGTCAAAGCGATCGAGGACCGGCGGTTTGAATATCATCCCGGTGTCGATCCGATCGGTCTGGCGCGCGCCATGAGCCGCAACGTGATGGCAGGCCGGATGGTGGAGGGCGGCTCCACGGTCACCCAGCAGTTGGCCAAAAACCTGTTTTTGAAGCCCGAACGCACGCTGAGCCGCAAAATGCAGGAGCTGGTCCTGTCTTTCTGGCTTGAGGCAAAGCTCAGCAAGGACGAGATCATGGAGCTTTATCTCAATCGGGTTTATTTCGGCGCCGGCGCCTATGGAGTCGATGCCGCGGCCCGCCGCTACTTCGGCAAGTCGGCACGCAATGTTTCCCTTGCCGAGGCCGCAACGCTGGCAGGCCTGCTCAAGGCCCCGTCCCGCTTTTCACCGGCGCGCAATCCGAAGCTGGCCGAACGGCGCGCCAGGCTCGTGCTGACGGCGATGGAAGAAGAAAACTACATTTCCGGCCGCGAGCTGAAAATCGCCCTGAACAATCCGGCCAGGGCGCTGGGGCGGCACAATTCCGGTTCGGTCAATTATGCGGCCGACTGGGTGATGGAAATTCTGCCAGGCTATGTCGGTTCGATCAAAGAGGACATTATTGTCGACACCACCATCGACATGGACCTGCAGCTTGCGGCGGAACGGGCTTTGCGGTCGGCGATCGCACGCGAGGGCGGTCCGCTGAATGTCAGTCAGGGTTCCGTCGTGTCTCTGAACACGTCCGGTGCGGTCCGGGTTATGATCGGCGGCACCAACTATGCGGAAAGCCAGTATAACCGCGCCGTTCTTGCCAAGAGGCAGCCCGGATCCGCGTTCAAGCCGTTTGTCTATCTTGCGGCGCTGGAACGGGGTCTGACCCCGCAGTCTGTCCGGACCGACCAGCGCATCTCGATCAAGGGCTGGAAGCCGTCAAACTATTCGAAGAAATATTACGGTCCGGTCACCCTGTCCCAGGCGCTTTCCTATTCGCTGAACACCGTGGCGGCCCAGCTCGCCTACGAGGTTGGACCGGAGACCGTCACCAACACCGCCCAGCGTCTGGGCATCCGTTCGCCGCTCAAGGCGACGCCTTCAATTGCGCTTGGAACGTCCGAAGTCACGCCGCTTGAGATCACGACGGCCTATGTGCCCTTTTCCAATGGCGGTTATGGCGTTGTTCCTTACGTTATCCGCCGCATTCGGACCGAAAACGGCACGGTGCTCTATGAGCGCAGCGGCAGCGGTCCGGGCCGCGTCGTCGATCCCGGCCATGTCGGCATGATGAACGCGATGATGTCCGAAACGCTTCTGACCGGCACCGGCCGGAAAGCGCAGCTTCCCGGGTGGCCCGCAGGCGGGAAAACCGGCACCAGTCAGAAATTCCGCGATGCCTGGTTTATCGGTTATACGGCGGAGCTGACGACCGGCGTCTGGCTGGGCAATGACGACGGTTCACCCACCAACAAAGCAACCGGCGGCTCCATGCCGGCCGTCATCTGGCAGGATTATATGAACCAGGCTCACCGTGGCCTTCAGATCGCGGATCTGCCCGGCGCCTGGGCACCGCAGCGGACCCGCACAGCCGCTGTTCCGGTTCGCCGAAACCGGGACGGCGAGGCCTGGCCGCCACGTGGTAACACCGGCGTCCGGCATGAGGCGGACCCCGATGAGGCCTGGAAACCCGCCGAAGCCCGCCGCGACCCGATCGGCGGCCTTTTCAAACGATTGTTCGGCAGCTAAGCTTTCTTCCTCAACGCAGCCATCATCCGCTGAATGCGGCGCACGGCGTCATGGTCCTGTCACAGGAATGGGATTTACCTGCAATCTTGACCCGGGTGTCAGGACGCCGCCGCATTTGCCGTGCGCGATACACCTGGCTGTATTTTCGGAGGCTGCCATGAATAGAAAGTCCATCACGCTCGATCGCAGAACGTTCCTGGGATCGACCGCCGCCGCAACCGCGCTGGTTGCACTCCATCCTTTTTCCGTCGCCGCTGCCACCAATCAGGCACATCTGAGGATCATGGAAACGACGGACCTGCATGTGCATGTCTATCCCTATGATTATTATGGCGATAAACCCACCGACACGGTCGGCCTGTCGCGCACCGCGGCAATCATCAACGAAATCCGCAGCGAAGCGGCCAATTCCATGCTGGTCGACAATGGCGACTTTCTTCAGGGCAATCCAATGGGCGACTATATCGCCTATGAGCGCGGCATGAAGGACGGCGACAGCCATCCGATCATCACCGCCATGAACACGCTGGGCTTCGACGCCTCGACCCTGGGCAACCACGAATTCAATTACGGCCTCGATTTCCTTATGAAGTCGCTCGCGGGTGCCGAATTCCCGGTTGTCAGCGCCAATGTCGTCAAGGAAAAAGGCGCCGGTCCCCGCGAAGACAAAGGCCTCCTGAAGCCGTACGTCATTCTCGACAAGGACGTGACCGACGGCGCCGGCAGCAGGCACCCGATCAGGATCGGCCTGATCGGCTTCGTGCCGCCGCAGATCATGAACTGGGACCGCCGTCATCTTGAAGGCAAGGTTCAGGCGCGAGACATCATCGAAACGGCAAAGGCCTATGTTCCTGAAATGCGCGAGCAGGGTGCCGACATCATCATTGCCCTGTCACATTCGGGTATCGGCGCTGCCGATCACGCCGACGGCATGGAAAACGCCTCCGTTCCGCTGGCCCGGGTCGATGACATCGACGCGCTGATGACCGGCCACAACCACCTTGTGTTCCCGGGTGAAAAGTTCGCGGGATTTGCAGGCGTGGATGCGGAAAAAGGCACGATCCACGGCAAGCCCGCCGCGATGGGCGGCTTCTGGGGCTCGCATCTGGGTGTCATCGATCTGATGCTTGAAAAATCAGGCGATGAGTGGCAGGTCGTCACCTCGTCTTCCGAAGCCCGGCCGATTTCCCGCCGCGAGGAAGACCGCTCCATCACGCCGCTGGTCGAGAGCGTTGTCGCCGTTGAAGAAAGCGTCAAACCGGAACATGAGGCCACGCTGGCCTATGTCCGCCGCTCGGTCGGGCAGACGGATGCGCCGCTGCACTCCTATTTCGCGCTTGTCGCCGACGATCCGTCGGTTCAGATCGTCTCCCAGGCGCAGATGTGGTACATCGCCGACATGATGAAGGGCACCGAGTGGGAAGGCCTGCCGATCCTCTCCGCCGCCGCGCCTTTCAAGGCCGGCGGTCGCGGCGGTCCGGACTATTACACCGATGTGCCGGTGGGCGATGTCGCGATCAAGAACGTGTCGGACCTTTATCTTTATCCCAACACGGTGCGGGCGGTGAAAATCACCGGCGAACAGCTTAAGGGCTGGCTGGAACGCTCTGCCGGCATGTTCAACCAGGTCGAAGCGGGCAAGGCCGATCAGGTGCTTTTGAACCCGGATTTCCCGTCCTACAATTTCGATGTGATGGACGGCGTCACTTACGAGATCGATCTGTCGCAGCCCTCAAAATTCGATCCCAAGGGCGAATTGATTAACCCGGACGCAAATCGCATCGTCAATCTTCAACATGATGGAAAGCCGGTCACCGATGACATGGTCTTCGTTGTCGCCACCAACAACTACCGCGCGTCCGGCGGCGGTGCCTTCCCCGGCGCGCTGGGCGACACCATCATCTTCGAAGGTCCGGATACCAACCGCGACGTCATCGTCCGCTACATCATTGACAAGGGCACCATCAGCCCCAGCGCCGATGCCAACTGGACCTTCAAGGCCCTGCCCGGAACGAGCGTCCTGTTCGACACCGGCCCCAAAGCCGGAGATCGCATCGGGGATGTGAAAGGCGTGACCATCGAACCCGCCGGCGACGGCCCGGAAGGGTTTGCGCGTTACCGGATTACGCTGGGCTGACAAACAAATGGCGTAAACTTTTCTCGGTTTGCGCCATTTTTCTTTTTCAATTGAAACTTGCCGTTCATCCAATACCGGTTGGCGGTCTGGCTGTGAGGACCGGCCTGCCCCGGTATGCCTCCAAACATAGAAACCAGAAACGGACTCACGTTTTCTTCCCACCATACTCTTGTCGGGCATGATCTTGATTTTCGGGTCGGCACTGATTACGACGCAGTTCATTGCGGACGGGAAACCGACTTCATTCTGATTCGTTGCTGCGACTGCTTGAATTGGATCCATGGGAACCAGAGAGAATACGCTGAGGCAGATGCTTGCCGATCGTGGTGAAGTTACGGTCCGCAATCTGGCGCGGCCAAACAGAATGCGTGTACAAGCTGCGTCGATGAACAACCACGTTTTGCAAGTCTATCGGAAGCTTGGTGGTATCCTCAAAGATTTTCCAATTAACCTGCGCAAGCCTTGGGACATTGAATTCAGAGGATGCGCGATCGAACTTGATGAAGAACTTCATTTCAATCGATATCGTGCGCTAACCCTTGAAGCTGAAATATATTCGGATCTCGGGCACTTCCCTTGCAAAGCCTACAAGTCCTATTGTCTTGATCGGGAAGAGGGCTGCCTGGTTGCGGGCGGATACGGCAAAAAATGGACAAGTCCCAGTACAGAAAGACAGTTCGGAGTCTCCTCACCTCCAAAGCAATTAGCAGAACCCGGCCCCGCGCGGTGGAAACAACGGGCCTTCTATGATTTTCTCAAAGACCTCTCGCCGCTGATCATAGGGATACCCGTAGTAAGAATATCAATCTGGGATCGTATAGAGATTGATGGTAATGAGCGGTCTGTCAATTGGGCATTGAAGCATCCCAATAAAAGTGCGGCATCCGCTATTGTTGCGCTTTTTGAGGACCGTTTGCCAAATGTGAACTCTAGACTTTAAAACAATTCGAGCGGTGCCGGTCGAGGTATTTCAGTTGCTAAAAAACTGAATAAAAAAGTTAGAACAAGTCTCGGCCATTCGGGTTAGCGAAAGCCTAAATTCAACCATAAGATTTATTGACAATCCCCGCCCAACTAAGGGGAATAGGATCAACACAAAAGTCAGAGTTCCGGAGTCCGCCCATGCCCCAGTCCCCCGACATCAACCGCCGCATTGTTCTGGCAGAGCGCCCGAAGGGCCTGCCGGACGAAAACACGCTTCGGCTTGAGGAAACCGCCCTGCCGGACGCCGGGCCGGGGCAGATGCTGTTGCGCACGGCCTATCTGTCGCTCGACCCCTATATGCGCGGCCGGATGAACGACGCCAAATCCTATGCCGAGCCGGTTCAAATCGGCGAGGTGATGACCGGGCAGGTGGTGGCCGAGGTGATGGCGTCCGATCTTCAGGGCTTTGAAAAGGGCGACTTTGTGCTGGCCGGCAGCGGCTGGCAGGATTATGCGCTCTCGGACGGCACCCAAGTCATGCCGCTGGGCAAAAATCCGGAAAATCCCACCTGGTCGCTCGGCATTCTGGGCATGCCCGGCTACACCGCTTATGCGGGACTGCTTTATATCGGCGAACCCAAAGCGGGCGAAACCGTTGTGGTGGCCGCCGCCTCCGGTCCGGTCGGTGCCACGGTCGGGCAGATCGCCAAGATCAAGGGCTGCCGCGCGGTCGGCATTGCCGGCGGACCGGACAAATGCGCCCATGTGGTCAACAATTTGGGCTTTGATGCCTGCATCGATCACCGCGCCGAGGATTTTGCGCAGCAGCTGGCCGCCGCTTGCCCCGATGGCATCGACATTTATTTTGAAAATGTCGGCGGCAAGGTGCTTTATTCGGTCCTGCCGCTCCTCAACCCGTTCGCCCGCGTTCCTGTCTGCGGCATCGTCTCCTGGTATAACCTGACCGGCCTGCCGGACGGCCCCGACTACGGCCCCGCCCTCATGGGCACTATCCTGCGCATGAAGGTCAAACTCCAGGGTTTCATCATCTTCGACAGCTTCCCCATCAGCACCTTCAAGGACTTCCGGCGCGACATGAGCGCCTGGCTGGCCGAGGGCAGGCTGCACTACAAAGAGCAGATCGTCGACGGCCTCGAAAATGCGCCACAAGCGCTGAACGATGTGCTGCTTGGCAGAAGCTTCGGCAAGATGGTGGTGAAAGTGGCGTAGGGCCCGCCCGATATGAAACGCTTCGCCGGGCGTTTCGCGCTTCTGTTCCCCTATCCGGTCGAGATCTCGACCTTCCACCATTTCGGACGGCCGGTCCGGTAGGAGTGCGCCGTCGGAATGAGATCCTTTCTGCCCGGCTTGTCGAAACTGCCCAGAAGCAGGGCGATTGTCGGGTCGTCGTCGATTGCTCCCAGCGTGCTGCCGCAGACCGGGCAGAAGGCCCGGCTGGAATAATCCGACGACCGGTAAGTGGAGGGTTCGCCTCCCGGGCCGTCCCAGGTGACGGAAGCGCTGGGGAATTCCACCCACGCGGCTGTGAGCGCGCCGGTATGCCGCTGACACATTCTGCAGGAGCAGGTGTGAGGCTTGAGGGCCGGCCCCCGGGCCCTGAACCGGATGTGGCCGCAGAGGCAGCCCCCCGTGTGTTGCGTTGTCTTCGTCATCGATGGCGCCTCCAAACCGCGAGCCGGACGCACAATGGCCAGCAGAACGGAGATAAGGAGGGCGCGTGACTGAGACAACGCGGCAAAATGGGTCTTGCCACCGTAACCGGCGTCATTTCGAGCCTGCAAGGCACACGCCTCAGGTGTCCGCGCTCACCACAGCGCGGTTCGACAGCCAGACCCGGAAACTCAGCACGACCGCGCCGCCGGATATGAAGGTCATGAGAGTGCCGGGAAAAAAATTCACATGACCCGGGAGGTCGACAAACAGGAGATAGCCCAGATCCGCCAGCCCGCCGACCATTCCCGTCACCCAGATGGCCGTTTGTCCGTCCCGGCGGATATGGTCGTTTGGTCCGGCTACAGCGTTGCAAGTTCTTGAAAACCGGATGGTTTCCTTCGAACATGCGCCCCGTATTCAAACAGCACGATCCGAACAAATCGGCTCATACCATTTTAAGCATAATATGGGTCCACACCCTGGGATAAGGACCCCGCAGAACATCGTGCGCAGTGTCCGAAAGGGTGGAAATGTCTGAAACCTACAACAACAAAGCTTTGGTGAGGGAAGCGTTTCGCCCGTGGGAAGCCGGGGACAGCGGCCCGTTCTTCGAATTGATCGCAGAGGATGTCACCTGGACGGTCATCGGAACAACCACGGTCTCGGGTGTCTATCGTTCCAAACAGGCGCTGATCGACAAGGCCTTCGGGCCGCTGCTCGACCGGCTTGACGGCGATCTGAAAACAACCTTCATCGATCTTGCCGCCGAGGGCGAAAAACTGTTCCTGCGGTTTGAAAGCACCGGGCTGTCGACCAGCGGCGTCCGGTACGATCAGGTCTACTGCTGGGCGATGATCATGCGCGACCGGCGCATTGTGGAGATCACGGCCTATCTGGACACCGATCTGTTGAGGCGGGTGTTTGCGTAAGGGACGCTTATATGGTGCCGGAAACGGCCGGTGGAGCGTGCGGCCCCTGCACCATGAGATTTCAATTCTCATCCTTGCCGGTTTCCTCTAGGAAGGTCATGTGAGGAGAGAATGAGCATGAAAAAAAGACGCGTTGGACGCACGGATCTGTTTATTGACGTTCTTGGCCTGGGCGGTGCGCCGCTTGGCGGCAATTTTGTCGATCTCGATTATTCGCAGGCGCGGGAACTGATCGAGGCCGCGCAGGAAAACGGTGTCGGATATTTCGACACCGCGCCCTGGTATGGCTTCGGACGCTCCGAACGGGTCATGGGCGATTGCCTGAGGGGGACGGACTATGTGCTCTCCGACAAAGTCGGCCGTCTTCTGAAACCGGGCGCGGTGGACAATCCGGAAGAGTTCGGCATGGTCGACCCGCTGCCCTTCAGTGTTATCTACGACTACAGTTACGACGGCATTATGCGTGCGTTCGAAGACAACCTGCAACGTCTGGGTCTTGACCGCATCGATATCCTTCTGGTGCACGATATCGGCGAGATGCAGCATGGTGCGGAAAACGCCCGCCATGTCCGCGATCTTGCCGCCGGCGGCTATCGCGCCATGGACGAACTGCGCCGGTCGGGAGCGGTCACAGCAATCGGGCTGGGCGTTAATGAAAATGCCGCCTGCATGGACGCGCTCGGCATGGGCGACTGGGACGTGTTCCTGCTGGCCGGCCGCTACACGCTGCTCGAACAGACGCCTTTGGACGACCTGTTTTCGGCCTGCGAGGCGGCGGGAACCAGCATTATCTGCGGCGGGCCGTTCAATTCGGGCATACTGGTCGGCCGCGACACCTGGAACTACGCCAGGGCACCTCAGGATGTGATTGCGAAGGTGCGCGAAATTGCGGCGGTGGCCGATGCGTTCTCCGTTCCCCTTGCAGCGGCCGCGCTGCAGTTTCCGCTTGGCAACGACATGGTGACCTCGGTCATTCCGGGCCCCCGCAACAAGACCGAACTCCTGCAGATTCTGGACTGGTTCAACACCCCGATTCCGGCCGGCTTCTGGCAAACGCTGCGGTCAAAGGGCCTCCTGTCCGACGCCGCACCGGTTCCGGCTGAAAGCAGCCAGGCATGAACAGACGCGAATTTATCGGCGCGCTGCTGATCGCTCTTCTCCTGCTGCCGGTGCCGGCTCTGGCTGATGTCGGGGAGACGATAAAAAAACTCGCACCCTCCGGCATGGTTCTGGTGCTGGATCAGGACGGCAAGGAGCTGGTGGCCCAGAACACCGGCCGCCCGTTCACGCCCGCATCGACAACGAAAATCATCACCGCCTGGCTGGCCATGGAGGTGCTTGGCGGTGAGTACCGCTTCAGGACGCAATTCTATCTCGATCAGGACCGGGTGCTCTATATCCGGGGCGGCGGCGATCCGTTTCTGATATCCGAAGAACTGGCGCTGCTGGCCCCGAAGCTTCTTGCCAAAACCGGCAAACAGCCGTTTTCCAGGCTCGTGCTCGACGGAAGTTACTATCCGGACGAACTCCGCATTCCCGGCATTGAACACACCGACGAAGCCTATGATGCGCTGAATACGGCGCTCTCGGTCAACTTCAACACCATCCACGCCCGCCGCAAAGGCAGGAAGGTCACCTCTGCCGAAAAGCAGACGCCGATCACCCCCCTTGCCATAAGCCAGTTCCGCGCCCGTGGCCCCAATGGCCGGGCGCGCATCAGCCTGGCGCAGGAAGATCCCTCCATCAGCGTCCGCTATGCCGGCGAACTCATCGCCGCCTTCATAAAAAAGGCCGGCGGCGCTGTCGATGGCGAGATCTCAACCGGCCCGGTTCCGGCGGACCTGGACCCGGTTTACGTCCATAAGCAATCCCGCCCGCTCTCCGAAGTCCTGCGACTGATGCTTCTGGGCTCAAACAACTTTATCGCCAATCAGGTGTTTCTCGAGGTCGGCGCCCGCAAGTCGGGCGGACAGGTGAGCCTCAAAAAATCGCTTGCGGTCGCCGAGGCCATCCTCAAGGACCACAAGCTCGAAAAAGACATCAAGCTCACCGAAGGCTCCGGCATCAGCAAAGACAACCGCTTCACCGCCCACGGCCTCGCCACCGCCCTCCACCACTTCGCCCCCCACGCCAGCCAGATGCGCAAAGCCAAGAGCGGCTCCCGCTACAAAACCGGCACCCTGTCCGACGTCAAAACCCTCGCCGGCTTCGCGGAGACGAAGGAGCACGGCACGGTGCGGTTCGTGATCGCGCTGGGCGGCAGCAGCGGGAAGTTGCGGTACCGGGTGTTGAGGGCGATTGAGATGGGGTTGTAGGGGGAGTGGATTTAATGTGTTTTCCTCCGTCCCGAGGTTTTCAACGTCCCTGTGAACTAATGCTGTGTCGGTTGATCATGTTACGGGAGATATGCAACTCTGACTTTATATTAACTCGAGTCGCAATGTTTCATGTCCGTACCGTCGTTCTACGAAAAACCGATCCTTAATTCTCCCTATGAAGAACCAAGGCTTCATCATGCTCTGGATGAAGATGGACAGCCTCTCGACTCAGAACCGATTGCAGGGCGCCGCCGTTCCGAATTTCTGACGCCTGTTCCAAAGCCGAGGAAGAAGAGGCAACGAAAAGCTGCTGAACAGCAGACAATGACGTTTGAAGATGCGACGGGAACATCCTCCGATGAGCAAGAGTACAATCCGTCGCCGATCATCAATGAGATACGGCAGCACGTTGCCTCGTGGCGGAATCTTCCAAATGAACGCGATTGGAGGGTGGAGCCGCCAACCGCGCGTCTCCTGAACCATTGGCGGCACCATCAATTTCAGGGAATTCGGCCGTTCTTCTGTCAGGTCGAGGCCGTTGAAACTGTGATCTGGCTTATGGAAGTCGCTCGGAAAAACCCAGCTTACAAGAAGTACTGGGATCATATCATGGGGGCTAACGAGCAGGCCAATCCGGAGCTACTCCGGCTTGCCATGAAGATGGCGACTGGCGCAGGCAAAACCACCGTCATGGCCATGCTGATCGCTTGGCAGACGATCAATGCGTTACGGAATCCGAACGGCAAGCTATTCACACGCGGATTTCTCATTGTCGCCCCAGGGATAACCATCCGGGACAGACTTCGTGTCCTCCTGCCCAGTGACTCCGAAAGCTATTACAAATCGCGGGAGATCGTACCTGCGGACATGTTGGATGACATAAACAAGGCCAAGATCGTCATCACCAACTATCACGCCTTCCAACTCAAGGAGACGCTGGAAACCAACAAGGTCGGGAGATCCTTGTTGCAGGGGCGCGGTGAGGCAGTTCGAACCAAGGAAACCGAGGGGCAGATGGTCCGCCGCGTAGCCAAGGACCTCATGGGCTTTAAGAATGTCGTCGTTATCAACGATGAAGCCCACCATTGTTATCGCGAAAAGCCCGGAAACGACGATCTCGATGACCTCAAGGGTGACGCCAAGAAGGAAGCCAAACAGCAAAATGAATACGCGCGGCTCTGGATCAACGGCCTGGAGGCAGTCAAACGAAAATTAGGCGTGAGTGCCGTCTACGATTTGTCTGCGACACCGTTCTTCCTTGCCGGCTCCGGATATGCGGAAGGAACGTTGTTTCCCTGGGTGGTCAGCGACTTCTCTCTGATGGATGCGATCGAATGCGGCATCGTGAAGCTTCCGCGCGTTCCCGTCGCCGACAATATCCCCGGGGCAGATGTGCCGATCTTCCGAGATCTATGGACCCACATCGGTAAGGAAATGCCCAAAAAGGGGCGGGGCGCAGGCGGTGCGGACGCGGACCCTGAAGATCTGCCGGACAAGCTCAAGACTGCACTGAATGCACTCTACAAGCACTATGTCGAAACGGACGATGCCTGGAAACGGGCAGGTATCACAGTTCCCCCGGTATTCATTGTTGTCTGCAACAACACCTCCACGTCAAAGCTTGTCTATGAATGGATTGCAGGCTGGGAACGGATCAACGAAGACGGCGACAGCGTTTTCGAGCATCAAGGGTTTCTGGAACTCTTCCGTAATTATGATGAGCACGGCAACCGCTTAACGCGCCCCAGCACGCTTCTGATCGATAGTGCCCAGCTTGAATCGGGTGAGGCGCTAGACAAGGACTTTCGCAAGATGGCGGAAGCGGAAATCGAACAGTTCAAGCGGGAACTAGCGCAAAGGTCCGGTGCTGGTGATGTTGGTGACATTTCAGATTCTGATCTTCTTCGGGAAGTGATGAATACGGTCGGAAAGAAAGACAAGCTTGGCGAGAAAGTGCGCTGTGTGGTTTCCGTTTCCATGCTGACCGAGGGCTGGGATACCAACACAGTCACCCATATTCTGGGCGTGCGTGCTTTTGGCACGCAGTTACTCTGCGAACAGGTCGTCGGCCGGGGACTGCGCCGTTACTCGTACGATCTGAATTCGGAAGGCCTGTTCGATGTCGAATATTCCGACATCATGGGCATCCCGTTCGACTTCACGGCCAAGCCTGTTGTGGCATCGCCGAAGGCGCCCAAAAAGACCACGCATGTCCATGCGGTGAAGGAACGCGCCGATCTGGAGATCCAGTTCCCTCGAGTTGCCGGATACCGGATCGAACTCCCCGAGGAACGCCTCACCGCTAACTTTACAGAAGATTCCAGCCTTGTCCTGAGACCGGATATGGTCGGCCCTGGAGAAACACGTCTGGAAGGCATTGTCGGCGAAGGGGTGACCATTACTGTAGCCGATGCCAAGGCGAAACGTCCGAGCACCATCGCCTTCGACCTTGCTGCCTATCTGATGCGGAAGTACTTCCGGGACGAGAATGGGGAGCCGAAGCTCCATCTCTTTGGCCAGCTTAAGAAGATTTCCCGACAGTGGATCGATGGCGGATATCTCGTCTGCAAGGGTGAGACGGGCAAATGGATGCTTGAATACCGCAGCATTGCGGACCAGGCTTCTGAGCGGATCTACAACGCTATCGTCAGTTCCATCGGCGACAGGAACCTCGTCAAGGCAGTATTGGACCCGTATAATCCGAAAGGGTCGACACGGCACGTTTCCTTCAATTCCACCAAGGATCTCTGGACCACCGATGCGCGCAGGTGCCATATCAACCATGTGGTGCTCGACAGCGATTGGGAAGCAGAGTTTGCCCGGGTTGTTGAAGATCACCCCAAGGTTCTGTCCTACGTCAAGAACCAGGGCCTGAACCTGGAAGTGCCCTACAAGGACGGCTCCAACGCCCGAAAGTACCTCCCCGATTTCATCGTGGTCATGGACGACGGCCGCGGTGTGGATGATCCCCTGTATCTGGTAGGTGAGGTTAAGGGGTACCGGGCGGAAAGCGTGAAGCTGAAATCCGAGACCATGAAGACCCAGTGGATCCCGGGGGTGAACAACCTTGGCACCTTCGGGCGCTGGGCATTCCGCGAATTTCAAGGAGTCTTTGATTTCGGCGAAGACCTGCAACAGGTTCTTGATGAGCATGCAGCGGAAGAGCCAGCCGAGTGATTGAGATGCAACTTTATAGGACGACAGTGAAGCCACTGTTTGAGGAAACAACCTAATGGCAAAAAAGCCCAAATCTCCCAAACAGGTTGAGACGCTCACCCATGATGAGGCGACGCGGAAGAACATTCCGACGGCCGAGCTCCAGTCGGTCGCGCAGAGGATGGAGGAACAGGATCCGTTTGCGCCTGTCCATTATCCTCGCGCACGACCACTGGCAGAAGGTGCCATGCGCGAGCGCGACGGGGACCTGGATCCGCAGATCGTCTGGAACGGTGTGACGATTTCTTTGACCAAGGATCAGGTGGAACAACTGGCTGAGACGGGTAAGGTGGAACTAGGCGACGCTCAGCTTGTCTGGCGCGGCAAGGATACCCAGGACTGGTCCGATCTCGTCGTCACCGCCCCGCCGCTTTACATCCAGGAAAAGGTCCATCCCAAGGCGATCATCGACGACCTGAAGCGGCAGACCAAGGAACGGACGGATGCCCAGTCCGATACGTTCGATCTCTTCGGCGATTTCAACGGCATCGACCCAGAAGCCAAGACCGAGTTTTACCAGCATGACCAGCATTGGTCGAACCGGATGATCCTGGGCGATAGTCTCCAGGTCATGGCGAGCCTGGCCGAACGCGAGCAACTCCGGGGAAAAGTACAATGTATTTTTTTCGATCCACCTTACGGCATCAAGTTCAACTCCAATTGGCAGGTTTCTACGCAGTCTCGGGACGTCAAGGACGGCAAGCAGGACCAGATCACCCGGGAACCGGAACAGGTTAAGGCCTTCCGCGATACGTGGAAGGATGGCATTCACTCCTATCTCACCTATCTGCGTGATCGATTGACGGTCATGCGGGATCTCCTGACAGAGACCGGCTCCATTTTCGTTCAGATTGGCGATGAAAACGTACATCGTGTGCGGGCGCTGATGGATGAGGTTTTTGGGGAAGAGAATTTCCTAAGTCTCATAACTTTTGTGAAAACCAGCAGCCAAACATCTGATTATATTGCAGGTGTTTCTGATTATGCAGTCTGGTTTGCTAAGTCGAAAAGCAAGGTGAAATTTCGACGGCCGTGGGTAAAAAAGATAATAGGCGGGGAAGGAGCAAGCGCTTATGGCCGAGTCGAACTTCCTGACGGAATCCGCAGATCGCTTACATCGGAAGAAAAGTTAGATACAAGCCTTCTCCCCGATGGTGC
Organism: Stappiaceae bacterium; assembly: GCA_965275915.1. GTDB lineage: Bacteria > Pseudomonadota > Alphaproteobacteria > Rhizobiales > Stappiaceae > JBDWFY01. The sequence goes on along the minus strand of CBDHYI010000007.1, from coordinate 1,535,372 downwards.
CCAAATTTTTCGAATTGACAACCTTACAAGTCAACGACCGCCAGGTAGCTTTCCGGTACCCTTCCAAGGACAACACTTTACTCCCGGTAGAGGCTACTGGAAGACTGGTGAAATGGGCATGTGTCGCCTCAAAAAGGCGAGCAGGCTGGAAGCCACTGAATCGAGGCTCTACTATCATAGAAAATTAGATGATTTTAGTGTGTTCGAAAGATCGAACAACTGGACAGATACTGTCGTCGCAGGTTTCGCCTCTGACAAAAGGTATGTTGTAGAGACAAGTGACAAAGTAATTCAACGTTGTATTTTGATGGCCACTGACCCTGGCGATCTCGTGCTCGATCCAACCTGCGGTTCCGGAACGACCGCCACCGTCGCTGAGCATTGGGGACGGCGCTGGATGACTATCGATACGTCCCGCGTGGCGCTGGCGCTGGCCCGCACGCGCCTGATGTCGACCCGCTACCCTTATTACCATCTCGCTGACAGTCCTGGCGGACGCGCGCAAGAACAGAAGGTCTCTGGCAAGGTCCAGCCAGATATCCCGACCCATGACGACATCCGTCAGGGCTTTGTCTATGACCGCGCGCCACACATCACCCTGAAGTCCATCGCCAACAACGCCGAGATCGATGTCATCTGGGAGAAATGGCAGGACGTCCTTGAACCGTTGAGAAGGGAATTGAACGAAAAGCTGGGCACGAGTTTCGAAGAATGGGAAATTCCCAGGGATCTCGATGCTTGGCTGGACACCAATGACGGCAAATCCAAAGTGGGATTGGTCAATGCACGGGTTCGGGAAGTACACGCAGGCTGGTGGGAAGGACGTATTGCCCGTCAGAAGGAAATCGACACGTCGATCGCCCAGAAGGCCGACGTGGAGATGCTGTATGACCGTCCTTACGAGGATAAGTCCAAGGTGCGCGTTGCCGGGCCCTTTACAGTTGAAAGCCTGTCTCCGCACCGCGTAATTCCTGCCGACGAGGACGATGGCTTGATCCAGGCGCTGTTGGACGCAGAAGACCCGCAAGCTGAACCGCGTCATGCCCGCGACACGCTCGCCCCGGAGCAGGACTTCGCACAGATGATAATAGAGAACCTGAAGTCGGCGGGTGTCCACCAGACAGCCAAGGAAGACCGGATCAATTTCACCGCCATTGACCCGTGGCCCGGCAACTACATTTGCGCAGACGGGCAGTATCTGGAAGGCGAAACCCAGAAACGGGCAGGCATTTTCGTTGGGCCTGAATTCGGGTCGATCACCCGTGCCGATCTAACCGCGGCCGCCCGGGAGGCCTATGATGCCCGTTTCGACGTCCTGATTGCCTGCGGCTTCAACTTCGACGCCCATACCTCGGAGTTCAACAAGCTGGGTCCATTGCCGATCCTGAAGGCGAAGATGAACCCGGACCTGCACATGTCCGAGGAACTGAAGAATACGGGTGCCGGCAACCTCTTCGTGGTCTTCGGCGAGCCGGACATCGAATGGAAATTCGACGACAATGGTGAGATTGTCGTCGAGGTGCTCGGCATTGACGTCTTCGATCCAAAGACGGGCGAAGTACGCGCCTCCGGCAAGAATGACATTGCCGCCTGGTTCATCGACACGGATTATGATGAGGAGAGCTTCTTCGTCCGCCATGCCTATTTCATGGGCGCCAATGATCCCTACAAGTCCCTGAAGACAGCGCTCAAGGCCGAGATCGACCAGGAGGCCTGGGCGACCCTTTACCGGGATACGTCACGACCATTCAAACGCCCGGCATCGGGACGTTTCGCCGTCAAGGTGATCAATCACTTCGGGGACGAAGTGATGAAAGTTTTTGGAGTTTAACATGACTATTGATCAAGCAGTTGAAGCGTTCAAGGAAATGCTTGCGTCCGCTCCGGAGGGCGAAAAAGTAGCTCACGTCCATTTGTTTGGCATCAAGTACTCGGATGCATTGGATGGACTGTCTCTGTCTGAAATATGCATTCGCTCGGGCGAGCCTGAATCATATGCTACGGAAATAAGCAAAGGCAGACGGCTCGCACCGTATGTTGATATTCGCTAACAGATATTTATAGCCAGCCGATGCAATTCCTTATCTCCGACAGCTTTTCAAGCGCTCTTAGCAAACTGACGGCCCAGGAACAGAAGGCGGTGAAGATCACCGTTTTCGATCTTCAACAAGACCCCGCTTCTCCCGGGCTCAAGTTTCACCGGATCGACAAATCGAAGGATCAGAATTTCTGGTCGATCCGGGTCAACCGGGATATCCGCATCATCATTCACAAGACAGCGGGGAGCTTCCTGGTCTGCTATGTCGACCATCACGACGATGCCTACACATGGGCGGAGCGCCGCCGGATCGACGCCCATCCAAAGACCGGGGCCGCGCAGATTGTTGAGGTTCGTGAGCGGGTAGAGGAAATTCCGGTGTTTGAATCCATGCCCGGTTTTTCCGAAACCCAAGCCCCGCGGCCGCTTCCGGGCAAACCAGCGACTTTCCCTTTCGAATCTCTGGGCGTCGAAGACATCCTCCAGTTTGGCGTGCCTGAGGACTGGGTTGAAGACATCAAAGGGGCGACTGAGGATCGCTTTCTAGATCTGGCCATTCATCTTCCCGGTGAAGCTTCTGAAGCACTCCTGGAGTACATTTCGACCGGTCTCATGCCTCAGCTGGAAAAAGCAGCGTTTACCGGGACACCTTTCGAGCATCCTGATGCGCAACGGCGTTTCCGGATCATGGAAAATGTCGAGGAGCTGGAACGGGCACTGGAATACCCCTGGGAAAAGTGGATCCTTTACCTCCACCCGGCTCAACAAAGTGTCGTCGATCGCGACTATCAAGGACCAGCACGCGTCTCCGGGTCAGCCGGCACTGGCAAGACCGTTGTAGCGCTGCATCGAGCAAAACGAATTCTACGAGAAGAAGCTGACGCGCGCTTGTTACTAACTACCTTCTCCGAACCTTTATCCAACAACTTGGAATACAAGCTCGCACTGCTCATGGGTGCAGAAAAGCCGAATGATCTTCAGGCGACTACTTTGTCATTCAAGGGGGTCGCGAAAGATCTTTTCACTTTGATCCGAGGTCATGATCCTCGCACGGCATCTCGTGATCACGCCCTTGCTGCGTTGAAAGATGCCGCGTTGAACGCAGAAGGAGGACCTTATACGGACCGCTTCTTGATGTCAGAGTGGACAAACGTGGTGGATGCTTGGCAAATTTCGAGCCTTGATGAGTACATGACCGTTCCGCGGCTAGGACGCAAGAACCGTCTTGGATCTAAACAACGAGAGCGATTGTGGCCCATTTTTGTGACTACCCGCGCGAAGTTGGAAGCACAAGGTAGCATGACGTGGCCGATGGTTTTTGGTGTCGTCCAGCGACACTATTCGGATCAGCAGAGAAAGCCTTTTACGCATATCGTTGTTGATGAAGCGCAGGATCTTGGTGTCCCTGAACTGAGAATGCTGGCTGCGATTTCTGAGCAAGGAACCAATCGCCTGTTTTTCGCGGGAGATCTAGGCCAGCGGATTTTCCAAGAGCCTTTCTCATGGATGAAGCTCGGGATCGATATTCGTGGCCGATCCAGCACTTTGAAGGTGAACTACCGAACATCGCATCAGATTCGTGAAACCGTCGACAAGCTCTTGCCCGCGGCCTTGCGTGATGTGGATGGAAACGAAGAAGAAAGAACAGGGACCGTTTCCGTCTTCAACGGTCCTAGCCCGGAAGTCATTGTTCTGGAATCGAGTGAAGCAGAAGAGAAGCGTGTTTCCGGTTGGCTACAGAAAATGATAGCCGAGGGTGCCTTAGCCGAAGAGGTCGGTGTTTTCGTCCGTAGTGAAGCTGAGCTTTATCGGGCGAGGGCAGCTGTGCGGTCTGCGAGACTTACACCCCTGGAACTTTCAGAGCGTGTCGAAGATCCCACGGGCCGAATTTCTATCGGAACAATGCATCTTGCCAAAGGACTCGAGTTTAAGTGTGTAGTGGTTATGGCTTGTGACGACGAAATTCTACCGCAACAAGCTCGTATTGAGACGGTTGGTGATGAGACGGAACTTGAAGAGGTCTTCGACACCGAACGGCATTTGTTTTATGTGGCTTGCACAAGAGCGAGGGATCGCTTGCTCGTAACAGCGGTTGGACTCGGATCTGAGTTTTTGGAAGATTTAGAGGTTCTCTGAAGTTAAACCGTTTCAAATGTAGATCTTAATCTTCAATTTGAGAAACAAAAACGTGCGCAAAAAAATAGTCTTATAGCGAACCGCCAAGGCAAATACTTCCCCTCACCCATACGCATGCAGCGCATTACCGTGATCCCTGAGCCATTTCTTGGAAACATCCGTGTGCGGGCACAGGCGGCGTGTGTGGGCCCAGAAGCGACTGGAGTGGTTCATTTCGGCGAGGTGGGCGACTTCGTGGGCGGCGACATAGTCGAGGATCTCCGGCGGGGCGAGGACGAGGCGCCAGGAAAAGGACAGTTTGCCGGAGGAGGAGCAGGAGCCCCAGCGGCTTTTGGTGTCGCGGATGGAGATGCTGCTGTGGCGGTGGCCGAGCGCGCCGGTGTGGATGTCAACGGCTTTGACGATGTCGGCCCTGGCCTGTTTTTTGAACCAGTCCGTCAGGCGCCGTTTCAGGTGGGCCGGGTCGCCATAGACCAGCAGCATCGGTTCGTCGAGATCGGTGATCTGCCGGACGGTGCCGCGTTTTCCCGGGGCGCTGACAATGCGGTGCTTTAGCCCTCGAAACGGGATCAGCGCGCCGTCCTCAAACGGCACATGATCGGCCCGGTTTTCCAGCCGGTCGGTCAGCCACTTTGTGTTGCGGAGTGCGAACTCGCGGGCGGTTTTCATCGTGCCGTTGGCCGGCAGCGTCAGGATCGGCTCAGCGCTGCCCTGCGGAATGCGCAAGGAATAGCGCTTGGCGCGCGGATGCCGCTTCAGCACAATCACCACGTCCCGGTCCTCAAGCCGCAGCGAGAGTGTCGGCTCTTTTGATTTTCCGGATGATTGCGTTTGGTCGGTGCGTTTGTGGGAAAACAGCGACAGCATCAGCGGGCCTTTTCATGCCGGGCGAACGATGCGGCGAATCATCGCTGATTCCCGTTAAAAAAACGAGACCGGGCAAGTCTCGCACCGGAATAAAACAGCGGCAGACGCGGCTCAAATGAACAAGGGCATTTTCCGTCAACTGGAAAACGCCCTTTGTACTGCCTTGGGTATTGCAACCCGCCGACCGTCAGGAGATCAGTAGTTGGACTTGTTGTCCGAGTCCTGACCGTTGTTCTGGTGACCGGAATCCTGATGCATGGACCGGTTGCGCATGAAGCGGTCGAATTCTTCCTGGTCCTTGGCACGGCGCAGGTTGGCCATGAACTCGTCGAACTCGGCACGCATCTTGTCGAGCTTGCGCCGCTCTTCTTCCAGCCGCTTCAGCTCCGCTGCACGATACTCGTCAAACGCAACATTGCCGGTTCTTTCAAATCCGCCAGACATATTGAACGACCTTTTGCAGCCCTTGAATTCCTTTTTGCCCTTCTCGGCAAACTCATGGAACCGGTCGCCCCAGAGGATATAAGCCAGCATTGCCAGACCCAGCGGCCAGAACGCAACAAAGCCCAAAACCATCAGAGCGATGGTTACCGGTGTCCAGGCCGGGCGAATGGCATATGAAGATGTCATCGTCTTTCCCTATGGTTGAATTGCTCCCAGTCTCGACGTGGTGATTTTGGTCACAAACTTCAAGGGAATTCGGTTAAAATCAGCGCTTTATTACGGCTCCTCGCGCGCGCGTGCGGCGCGGCAAATGCCTGAAAAATCTTTGTGTTTCGTTTTCCGATTGTATGCAAAAGAATCCGGCGGCGGCGTGGCCAAAATGAACCCTCCGGCTTTCTGACCCGTATCTCCAACAGGCAGGATGCAAAGATGGAGGCACGGGCCATGGACACGCAGGCAATCATGATCGTCGGGCTCTATGCCGGCATCAATGCGCTCGTCATGTGGGTGCTGTTCGTCAACGCCCTCCGCAACCGCTCCCGGTCCGGCATTTCGTTCGGCGATGGCGGCGATGAGGCGCTGGTCAGGGCCATGCGCGGGCAGGCCAATGCGGCGGAAAATGTTCCCATCGCGCTGTTGCTGATTCTCATCCTCGCCCTGATGGGTGCCCAGCACTGGCTGCTGCATGCATTCGGACTCGCCCTGACCGTGGGACGGCTGATGCACGCCCTCTATTTTGTGCAGCACGGCATCCCGCTCGCCTTCCGAATCATCGGCACGGTGCTGACGGTGACGGTGATCGTCGTCGCCGCCATCCGCGCCATCGGCGTTGCGTTCCTTTCGATGGTGTGAGGGCCGGTTCTCCCATCCGTGCGGCAGGCACACTGATTCGGGTTGCAAGGCTGCGTTGCGTCAACCAATAAAATCGCTCCGGTACCCTTTGACATTTCCGGAATTTGTCCAAAAATATGGTTATTGTTTCCGTTGGGCTGGCTGTTCTATAGAGGCGTCCTGTATGAAAATTACCAAGATGGACAAACAGCAGCTGACAGTGTGCGATCGTCCATGGCTCTTCGCCGGGCTGATGTGTGCTTTCGGACTGTTTTGTATTTTCACCGGCCTGTCCGGCGGCGCGGACGAAGGAGCAGCGCTCAGGGCGCTGTTTTTTGTGATTGGCCTTGGCGTTCTTTATATTACCCACCGGTATCTGTGCTTTCAGACGATCGTCATTGATAAGGTCCGGAAAAAGATTCATCATACGGTTTACCGAATAACCGGACCATCTCAGTCCGTTTATCCCCTGAACGACATCTCAAGGGTGGTTGCCGAATGCGACACGGAGGAATCCGGCATGCGCAGATTGTCGCTCAGGTCGGACAAGGAACTGATTCCGCTTGAAAGCGGTTATACCAGCGCCGAACGGGAAAAACTGGCCGAAACCCTGTCCGAATGGTTGCGGCGGAATGGGGTGGGGTGAGTAACGCCCGCCGGTAACTAAATTGGCCCACAGCGTCATCGTCCCAGCGCCGCATTGCGCCGCTTCAGCATGTCCGGCGGCCATTCCGCCTTGGTGCTGTAATAGACATCAAATGTCCGCTGCCCCTCCGGGATCACCACCCAGTCCAGTTTCGACCGGACGAAAATATGGACGTCCGGCGCGACGGCACTGGAATTATCCAGCGTGCCAACCCGGACGAACCGGTAGTTCGGCCGCCCGCCATAGTCGCTCCAGAGCGCCGTCTGGCAGGCGGTGCAGCGATAGATGTCGTGCGGGCTGTCATGTTCGGTCGGCCCTTTTGTCACGGCCACTGTGCCGGACAGGACATCGATTGCGTCATTTTCGATAATTGCGTTCAGGACGAAGGCGCTGCCGGTCAACCGCTGGCACTGGGTGCAGTGACAGCAATGGGTGAACATCGGCTCCCGCGTCAGCCTGTAGCGCACCGCACCGCAGGCGCAGCCGCCGGTCAGGTCGGTCTTGTCATCCATGATCTGCTATCCTGTTTCAGAGAACACGGCGCTCCGTTAAGTCAATAACAGTCGGAAAAGACAGATTTTGCAACAGGAACGCCCCGCAAACGCCGGTCTCGGGGCGGTGGCGGGTTACCGTGACGGGGATACGATATGCGGGCATTTGAGATACTGGGCATCGTGCTGTTGCGCTTTCGTCCGCTGCCGCGCATCTGGGCGGTTTTTCTGATCGCGGTGAATGCCGGATCGCTGATCTTCATCGACACAGTCTACGGTCAGCTCAATCTGCTCGCGATTTTGGCCGGTATTACGGTCATGATCATCATTCATGCGCGGCTCGGATTTGTCCGGCTTCTGGGCATCGGACATATTTTCTGGGTGCCGATGCTGATCTGGTTTGTCCAGAACCTGCCCGACAGGGCGGTCGATCCGCTGCTTCATTTCTGGGTTCTGATCCTTATTGTTTCCAACACCGGGTCCCTCGTCATCGATGCTGCGGATGTCTGGCGGTTTATCCGCGGCGAGCGCACGCCGCATTATGTCTGGCGGGACGGGCCTGCCTGAAAAACTCCAGGCTGTCCCCTTTCCATTGCGTATGCGATGGATTTCTGTATGAAGGATCAGTTGTTTCGCAGTCGGCTGTATAAGCCTGCCGCATGTCAGGAGGGAGGCATCGTTGGAGAGAGCAGCCGGTGAAACGCGTTCCTCGGCATCGGCCCGCAACCGCAATCTGCTTGCCATAGGCTTTGCTGTTTTCGGCTGGCTGTCGATGGCCGGAATGGATGCGGGCAGCAAGACGCTGGTGGAAAACTATCCGATTGTCCAGATCCTGTGGTTTCGCTTCCTGCTCCTGTTTGTCATTGCCTACGGCCTGATGCGGCACAAGGGGCTGCGCCTGCGGCTTCAGGGCTCCTGGCTGCAATTCTGGCGCAGCTTCATTCTGGTTGCTGAAATTGTTCTGGCGATTTTCGCCTTTCGCTATATGCAGCTCGCCGATGTGCATGCCATCCTCGCCATCTCGCCGATCCTTGTAACGGCCCTTTCCGTGCCGCTTCTTGGTGAAAAGGTCGGCTTTCGGCGCTGGGCCGCGGTCGCGATCGCCTTTGTCGGTATGCTGGTGATTTTACGGCCCGGCGCCGGTGTCATCCAGCCAATGACGCTGCTGGTGCTCCTGGGCGCATTGATGTTCGCCCTCTACCAGGTGCTGACCCGCCTCGTCAGCCGCACGGATCCGCCGGAGACATCTCTGTTCTGGGTCGCCCTGGTCGGTCTTGTCGGCATGAGCGGCGCGGTTCCGTTTTTCTGGCAAACGCCGCAAAGCACGATGGACGCCATGCTGTTCTTTCTGGTCGCCTTTTTGGGGACCGTCGGCCATTTCTGCCTGATCAAATCCCTGCAATTGGCCGAGGCGTCGGTGCTCCAGCCCTACAGTTACATGCTGCTCGTCGGCGCCGTCATTATGGGATATGTGGTGTTCGGCCACCTTCCGGATCTCCCGACGATCATTGGCGCCGTCATCATCGTCGCAAGCGGTCTTTATGTCTTTGCGCGCGAGAGGAAACGGTCCGAATGAAAACCGGTTCAGCCCGTGATTTTCTTGACAGCCTTTCCGGCATGCGGAATAATTTTGTCAGGTTTTCTTGGAAACCTTCGGTCCGCGAAGAGGGTTGAACCCGCCAAATAACTGATCTGCCGATCACCTTTTTTCTGCCCGTGAACGCGGACGCCGGGCAAGACTGAAAGAAGGTGTTTTATGTCTGACAGACTTCCCGATTCAGCAAATCTTGAATGGTTGAAAAAAACCGCCAAGCAGACACTGCGTGACTGGAAGGCGGACGGTCGCGATGCGCAGTTGGCCGACGCGCAACTGGCCGTTGCGCGCCAATATGGCTTTTCAAGCTGGCGGTCGATGAAGGTGGCACTGGAAAAATCCGATTCCGGGACGCTCCCGGCGCAGGAAGACGAGGTTGCAGAATTTCTCAGGCTCGTGGCGGCGGGCGATCGTCCGGCGGTTCAGAACCGGCTTGACGTCACCCCCCAGCTCATCAACGCGACCGGCCCGCATCCGTTCTGGGGCGGCGAACCGCAGGCTCTTCATGTTGCGATTGAGACCAGGCAGCCGGATATGGTCGACTGCCTGCTTGCCGCCGGTGCGAACGCCGATGGTGATAACCGGCAGTATGATCACTGGTCGCCGGTCATGTTGACAGTGTCGCGGGACCAGCCTGAGATCCGGGCAAAGCTGATGTCGAAAGGCGCGAAAATCACCTTGTGGGAGGCACTGCTACTTGGTGATGATGAAAAAGTCGGCAGCTTCCTGAGCCGTGGGGCCGATGCGTTCTCCGGACCGCGGCCCAGCGGATCTCCGCTCGGCCTTGCGCGGACCCCTGCTGCGATTGATCGATTGCTGGAATGCGGGGCACGCCCGGAGGAAAAGGACCGTTGGGGGGCTTCGGCGATTGAAACGCTCAGCCGTTTGGGGCCGAAGGGCAGACAGCTGGTCGCGCATATGCAAAAACGGGGTGTCGCCGCGCGTCCGGAGGAATTTGCCCGGCTTGGGGACCGTCAAACGCTGCAGGCGCTGCACCGGTCGGATCCCAAGAGCGTCCAATCCGACGCCGTCATGATGGGCGCTGTGGATTTCGGTCATCACACCCTGGTTCAATGGCTGCTTGAGCGCGGTGCCAGCGCCAATGCGCGTTCTTCTGTGCTGTCGAAAAACACAGCCCTTCATTCGGCCGCATGGAACGGTGATATGGAGATGGTTCAGATCCTGATCGAAAACGGCGCCGATCTCACCGCGTGCGACGAGGAGTACGGCACCACGCCGCAGGTCTGGGCCGAAGTATCGGTCGACGTCACCAAAAATCCGAATTGCTCATCCGTCGCAGCGTTTTTGGAACAGTTGTCGACGGCATAAAGAAGCGGTTCTTTGGTGTCTGTTCGGGAAACAGGGCGATCTGCATGTGGCAACGTTTTATCGGCCGGCGACCCGCAAAACGGTTGCTTCAAACATTGTCTCAAGCCGCTTTGCATCGATGGCTTCAATCAGCTCAACATTCGGTTTGTCGAACAGATCCCGTTTGATTGAGACCGGGATCGTTGCGCCCCGTGTATGATGTCCGGCGCACTCGACCAGAACCGGACATGTGCGGGACTGGATGACAATCGACCGGTCCAGAAAAACTGCGGCGGCAAGGGGGTCAGGCAGAACAAGGGCGTCTTCCTGATGAAGATGCCGGTGGACCGAACGCCCCTGGTCGCAAAGTGCCTTGATGAAGTCACGGGACGCACCCTGTCCGGTCGCGCTGAAATAAGCATCGACCTGTGTGCCGGGAACGGGGTTGTCGACACACGGTTCCCATGTGATGAGAACGGTTCGGGGAACGATGCTCAGGACAATCGCCGCGGCTTCCGGGTCGGCATAGACATTAAACTCTGCCGCCGGGGTGATATTGCCCCGGCCGGAACAGGTTCCGCCCATGATGTAAAGCCGGCCGATGCCGGCACTCAGGCTCCGGTCCAGCGCAATCGCCAGCGCCAGGTTCGTCAAAGGCCCCAGCATCAACAGATCGACGGGGTTTTCATTTGCCGCAGCGGATGTCAGCGTGTCGCAAAGGGCGGAGACTGCACTCGCCGATCGGACAGTTGTGTGCCGCGATGGCCGGATTGCGCCGCCAAGGCCGTCCTTGCCGTGAATTGCGACAGCGTCGATGCGCTCGCCGGAAAGCGACTGGGCCGCACCGGCATGCACCGGACACTCCACGTCCAGAATTGCCAATGTATCCAGGATGTTGTCCGTTGCCTGATCGACATCAACATTGCCAAAGCTGGTTGTGATCAGGGATGGCACCCGATCGTAAGCCGCGAGCATCATCAGCGCGAGGGCATCGTCGATGCCGCCATCGGTATCAACGATCAGCGGCTTCTGTTTTCCTTGGTCCGTCATGTGCGGGATCCTGAGCCTAGGTCTTCGAAAACGTTTCGGTCAAGATGTCGACAAAACGTCGGGGGTCGGCATCAAAGGCGACATCGCAATTGGGTGCCTTGCCGCTTCGCCTGTGCGTGTCGATGACTGTTCGACCCACTGTCAGTGCTCCATGGGTTTCAATATCGACATGACAATCGCGGACTGTCAGAACGGTTCGGTCGAGCAGATAGGCGATACAGAGGGCGTCATGGACCGGCGCCGAACCCGCCTGCTGCATCTTCTGGATCTTGTCGTGAACGCCAATTCTCTGTTCCACAACGGCGGCCGTGGCGTTTCCTGCCGGCGTGTTAAGCTCCCGGAACCGCGCGCAATCCTCAAGACTGACCAGAGCCTTGTGCGTTGCGTCCAGGGGCACCAGGGTCATCTTCCTGAAGCCGGCCGCAAAGACCCTCGCCGCGGCTTCAGGATCTCCCCAGATGTTGAATTCGGCTGACGGGGTGATATTGCCGATTTCGTGTCCGCCGCCCATGATCACGATTTCAGGCACCCGGTCGACAAGTTCGGGATAGATCGACAGCGCCGTGGCGATGTTCGTCAGCGGTGCTACGGGAACCAGGATGATTTCGTCAGTCGTTTCCCTGTAGGTCTCGACAAGAAACTCGACCGCATGTTTGTCGGCTTTTCCGCTCTCAGCCTCGGGAAGCGGCAGTGTTTTGCCGTGAATTTTGCCCGCAAGGTCGTCTATGGACCGGGGAATGGGGAAGTCCGGTCTCACGACCGGCTTGGAAGCGCCCTCAAAAACGGGAATGTCGCTGCGCGCAATATGATCCAGAACGCGCAACGTGTTGTCCGTACAATGATGCACCGGTGCATTGCCGTTGACGGTCGTTACGCCGACAAGGTCAAGATCGGGATGAAGGGCCGCGAGCATGATCGCGACCGCGTCATCTGTGCCCGTGTCGACATCCAGTATCAGTTTCTGAACCATAACAATTTCCCGGGTTCTGCAAGTGCGGCAGAAAGCTATCTCCTACTGATCGGGTCCGGTCGTCAAGACGCCGTTTCGGGTGCAGCCGGTTTGCCGGCCTTTTTTCTTTCGGCAATGAAGATTCCGCCCAGCACCAGAACGAGTGCCATTCCGTGGTAAAACCGGAACGCTTCGTCCAGGATCACGATCGCCAGGATTGCGCTGAAGACCGGCACAAGATTGACGAAGAGGCCCGCTCTGCCGGGGCCGATCAGTTCAACGCCGCGCATGAAGAAAATCTGTGCCAGGAACGACGGGAACAGAGAGACATAGACAATGATCAGCCATCCGGTGCCGGTGGGCCATCGCGCCTCGCCCGAAGCGAGTTCGTAGGCCAGCACGGGGATTGAGGTGATGAGTGCAAAAAAAGCCAGCACCGTCATCAGAATCATGCCGGACACCGCCGGCCGCTTTTTGAGCGCCAATGTGTAGCTGGCATATAAAAGGCACGCGATCATCATCAGGCCGTCGCCGTAATTGAACTGCAGACTGACAAGCTGTTCAAGATCGCCTGCGCTTGCAACCACGATGACCCCGATGATGGTAATCAGCGTGCCGACGATCTGCAGAGACCTGATGGGGGTGGCGAAAAAGATCAGAGCGCCGATTAGGACGATAACCGGAATTGAGCCCTGAAGAATCCCGATATTGAGAGCGGTGGTGTGATGACCGGCGACGTAGAAGATGGCGTTAAAGCCGGTGAAGCCCACCGTCGCCATGGCGGCAATCAACGGCAGTTTGGGTCTCAGAACAGGCCAGGCGTCTCGAACCGCGTGGCCGTTCAGCACGATCAGCAGCGTGGCAACAAGGGCCCAGCGGCTGAAAACAATGATGAACGGCGATACCTCCGGCGGGGCCATCCGGCTGGCAATCGCATTGCCGGCCCAGAACAGGCTCGTCAGCAACAGGAGCAGGTAGGGCTGGCTATAGAACCACGAGAAAAGGTGTCGCAGCCATTGGGCTTGCTTCATTATTCGTCATTTCCGGCTGACAGGAGCTGCTTTTCTCTTTCGGCCCTGCGGCGCGCTTTTTCTTCAGGGCTCATTTTCGGAGCAGGATAGACAGCCGAATGCGCTTCGGGCGGAACATATTCGCCCCATTTGGCTTCGATGTTGTGATTGACGGAAATCCTGTCATCGAACACGAAACATTCGCCTTCCCACAGGCTCTCAGGTTCCGGAATCTCTTCCAGATATTTCAGGATGCCGCCTTTAAGGTGATAGACGTCTTCATAACCGAGTTCCTTCATCAGCGAGGTGGCCTTCTCGCATCGGATGCCGCCGGTGCAGAACATGGCAATCTTCTTGTCTTTGAAGAGGCCGCCCGATTTCTTCGCCCAGCCTGCAAATTGCCGGAACGTGCGTGTTTGCGGATTGACCGCGTCCTTGAATGTGCCGAATGCGATCTCGTAAGCGTTGCGCGTGTCGATCACGACAACGTCATCGCGGCTGATCAGGCCGTTCCAGTCGGCCGGCTCGACATAGGCGCCGACGGTCCTGTTGGGATCGATTCCCTCAACACCCAGGGGAACGATTTCCTTCTTCAATCTGACCTTCATCCGCTTGAAGGGCATTTTCTCCGCTTCGGAGGTTTTATACTCCAGATCGGCCAACCGGGGGTCTGTCATCAGATAGTTCAAAAACGCCGTCAATTTGTCCGGATTGCCCGCAATTGTGCCGTTTATGCCCTCTTCGGCAAGCAGCAGTGATCCGCCGATGCCCTGTGCCCTGGCTTCCTCCAGCAGCCTGTCCTGCATGTCTTCGTAGTCCGGCAGCGGGACGAACTTGTACAGGGCTGCGACGCGTATTCTTGTCATGTCGGGTACCAAACGTTCAAAACTGCGATTTTTCTCGCATCGGTTGCCATGTGAATCAGATGAAAAGGCAATTGGATGGGGAAACAGTCAGCGGTCTATCACAATTGTGCCGCTTTTTCCAAAAGCGTGACGCCGCGACAACAGTGATGTTGGAAAACCGTGATATATGTCACTGCGTTTCACGTGTGCATGCGAAATAACTGATCCCGATAGTTTTTGTTGTATCAAGCGGTTATTCATAACGGACTGAAGAGATTCATCGATATGGACGTATCGAATATACTGAAGGCCCCGCAGAGGGTCGGGTTTCGAGTTCTGACTGTTTTAATTGCTGTGACGTTCTTAGCGGCTCCCCCCATTTCGATCGGTCCGGCAAGCGCAGCCGGGGCCGCAAAGGTCCCGGAAGGCAATCGGTTTAAGCGGCAGCCCGAGATCCCTTACGCGTCTGCCCGCAGGACCGCCGCGGATAAATCCAACTATGATGCGAAATTTCAGAAAATCGTCTCGCTGATGAAGCGGGACCAGCGGCTGATCGGGCGCATCAAATCGATTGCCGGAAAATACGGGATCGACCCGATTCACATGATCGGAGCGATCGTCGGAGAGCATACCTACAATTACAACAGCCTGGATTCGCTGCAGAGCTACTACATGAAGGCCCTTGCTTATTCAGGTGTTGACATTGCGTTTGAATATGACGGCGAACATGTGAACGACTTTGTCGCAAGGCCCCAGTTTTCAGGCTGTGCCGAGCACACGTCCAGCAACAAGCTGTGGAATTGCCGCGAGCATGTTTGGAACAAGTCGTTTCGCGGTAAACGGGTCGAAGGCAAACGGTATCCCAAGAAGCGTTTCGACGCGGTATTTTTTCATCCGCTTTATGCAGGGCAGAGTTTTGGATTGGGTCAACTCAATCCGCTGACGATTCTCAAGATGTCAGACCTCGTGAATAAGCGCAGCGGATTCAAGAAACTCGATGCAGGCGATGCGGTGTCTGTTTACAAGTCAGCCATGGATCCGAACGTGTCACTGCACTACACGGCCGCGGTGTTGCTGGATGCGATCACAGCATATAAATCCGTTGCCCGGTATGATATTTCAGGCAATCCCGGCCTCACCGCCACGCTCTATAATCTGGGCGATCCCTGGTCGCGCGCGTATGCAGCCAGGCGACGGGGCGGATACCCGCGGGAAAACTACTATGGCTGGCTTATCAACAACCGCATTGAAGAACTGCAGGCTCTGCTCTGATCGGTCGATTTCATGCTTCAATCCGTCGTTTAGATGATTGAATAATCAGCTCAACTCAAATAACGTGCCGCTCTCTGGACGGTGTCCCGTTAGGGACTGAAAGCGATTCCGGTGCGGTTGACCCAAATCAGGAACCAAAACCGGAACTGTCTGACGCGTTGAGCATTGGACCGGCACACGCCGGTTTCCTGTGATTGCGTTTGGCTATCCGCAGATCAGCCGTTCGGTAATTAGTAAGCTTGATCTTCCAGGAGCCGGCCATGATCGCACGTTTTCACCTCCCCGTTTCTGCGGGCGTCTTTCTTCTTGCTTCGTCTCAATTGGCCTTTGCCCATGTCGGCCATCTGGGAGAGCTGGCGGGGCATTCGCACTGGATTGGGGCGGCGGCGCTCGGCGGGGCCGCGGCTTTGGCGGTCTGGCTGGCCGCGCGCTCCAAAAAACGCGGTGAACATGCCGTTGACGACTCCGGCGAAGAGGCTGAATCCAAGCCTGAAGAAACGGTCGAAAGCTAAGACGATATGAGTGAAAAACTGGGCGTCATGATCTGCGGCCATGGCAGTCGAAACCGCGGCGCGGTCACCGAATTTGCACAGGTAGCCGAGCATCTCAAGAGGCGCTTTTCTGAATGGCCCGTTGAGTATGGCTATCTGGAGTTCGCCAACCCCGTCATACATTCCGGCCTCGATAAACTGCGCGAAGCCGGCTGTACCCGTATTCTGGCCGTCCCGGGCATGCTGTTCGCGGCCGGCCATGCAAAGAACGATATTCCGTCGGTTCTGAACACCTATCAGAAGACGCATCCGGGCGTGAAAATCGACTATGGCCGGGAGTTGGCGATCGATACGCGGATGGTCCGTGCCGCCGGCGACCGCATCGGTGCAGCACTGGATGCGGCGCCGGCCACGGTGCCCATGCATGACACCCTGCTTATGGTGATCGGCCGTGGCGCATCGGACCCGGACGCAAACTCCAACGTGTCCAAGATTACCCGGCTTCTTTGGGAAGGAATGGGTTTCGGCTGGGCTGAGACCGGCTATTCGGGCGTGACGTTTCCGCTGGTCGAACCGGCGCTCGAGCATGCGGCAAAGCTTGGATACAAGCGCATTGTCGTGTTTCCTTACTTTCTGTTCACCGGCGTCCTGGTGCAGCGCATTTATAATTACACGGACGAGGTCGCGGCCCGGCACCCGGACATCGAGTTCATCAAGGCCGGTTACCTGAACGATCATCCGCAGGTCATCGACACCTTTGCCGGGCGGGTTGAGGAGATCCTTCAGGGCGCCAACCTGATGAACTGCCAGCTTTGTAAGTATCGCGAACAGGTTCTGGGATTTGAGGCTGAAGTCGGTCTGGCGCAGGAAAGCCATCACCACCATGTCGAGGGGCTGGGGGCCGAAGCGGAATGCAGGCTCTGTGACACGATTTGCACCGGAGCCTGCGACAAAAAAGGAAAAAGTCACCATCATGCCCATGATCATCATCACGGGCACACTCACAGCCATGACCATGGCGATGGTCATCATCACCACCACCACCATCATCCTCCCTATCCCCATGCGGATCATCCGCTGGGACCCAAGTCCATGCTGGATGAGAGTGGACAAAAGGAATCCGGTGTGTGAGCGAAAGGCGGTACGAACGCGATCCTGCGGCGATTTACCGGCAATCTTTTGATATTGTCCGGCAGGAGGCCGATCTTGCGCGATTTCCGGTTGACCTCCAGCCGGTTGTTATCCGGCTGGTTCATGCCTGCGGCATGACCGATATTGTCGAGGATCTAGCCTATTCCTCAGATGTGGCGGAGACGGGCTTTTCTGCACTGCAAGACGGAGCACCGGTTTTTACCGATGTTGAAATGGTGTCCGCCGGCATTATCCGCTCCCGCCTTCCTGCAGACAACGAGATCATCTGTACTCTGAACGATCCACGTGTTCCGGCGCATGCAAAGAACGTGGTCAATACGCGGTCTGCCGCGGCGCTGGACTTTTGGGATGAGCGCCTTGCCGGCGCGATTGTTGCGATCGGCAATGCACCCACGGCTTTGTTCCATCTGTTGGACCGGATCGCTCGGGGCGGACCGAAACCGGCGGCGATATTGGGGTTTCCCGTCGGATTTGTCGGCGCTGCGGAATCCAAACGGGCACTGGCTGAACAAACGGGCGATGTGCCGTTCCTCTGTCTGCTTGGCCGCCGCGGTGGCAGCGCATTGGCATCAGCCGCCGTCAACGGCCTCGCGGCCGGATTGCCGGAGCTGCGAAAATGACCGCTCCCTGGTTGTCGATCGTTGGGATCGGTGAAGACGGTCTGCCTGGTCTTTCACCGGCTGCGCGCCGTCTGGTCGATGATGCAGACGTTCTGTTTGGCGGTGAGCGGCATCTTGGATTTGTCCCGAACAGCCATTCGGAAAAAATCTGTTGGTCGTCGCCTCTAAGCGAGAGTTTCGACAGTCTTGATGCCAGAAAGGGCGGGCGCGTGACGGTGCTCGCCAGCGGCGATCCGATGTGGTTTGGAATAGGCGCGACACTGGCCAAACGCTACTCCGCTGAAGAGATGCAGATCGTTCCGGCTGCATCTGCGTTCGCTCTTGCAGCGGCACGCCTGGCCTGGCCGCTGGACGATGTCTTGTGCCGCACAATTCACGGGCGCACCGCTGAAAACTTACGGACCGCGTTCCATCCCGGCGCGCGCATTCTCACGTTGACTCATGACCATACGTCACCGTCCAAAGTCGCCGCCCTCCTTTGTGAAGATGGTTTCAGCCAAAGCCGGATGACCGTGCTGGCGCATATGGGCGGACGGCTCGAACAGCACTTTTCCGGCAAGGCCGCTGAGTGGATACTGTCTGTTCCCGACTTTCATACGCTCGCGGTCGAAGTTATTGCCGACGAAGGCGCCGTGCCAAGATCGTGCGTGCCGGGCTTGCCCGATGCCGCCTATGTCCATGATGGAAAACTGACAAAGCAGGATATTCGAGCCGCGACTTTGGCAAAGCTCATGCCATTTCCCGCCCAGGTCCTGTGGGATGTCGGTGCCGGATGCGGATCGGTCGGCATCGAGTGGATGCGGGCGGCAAGAAAGGCGCGTGCGTTTGCGATTGAGCCGAATGCGCACAGGCGTGATGCGATTACAGCAAATGCACTGGCACTCGGCACTCCGGATCTGGAAATCGCCACGGAAAGGGCACCGGACTGTCTTTATCAGTTGCCCAAACCCGATGCGATTTTCATTGGCGGTGGACTGACCGCGAACAAGATGGTCAAGACGTGTCATAACGCTCTCAAATCCGGCGGGCGACTGGTTGCGAACGCGGTGACGCTGGAAGGTGAGCAGGTTCTGTTGTCGTCCGTCGCGGAATATGGTGGGTCCCTGGTTCGCCTGTCCGTCGCACATGCGTCGCCGGTCGGCGGGTTTCACGGATGGCGGCCGGCCATGCCGGTCACGCAGTGGAGCCTCGTCAAGCTATGAGCGGCACTTTGTACGGTGTTGGGGTCGGGCCCGGCGACCCGGAACTCCTGACCCTGAAAGCACACAGGCTGATTCGCTCCGCAGAGATCATTGCCTATCCGGCGCCGGACACAGGAGACAGTTTCGCGCGGGCCATTGCAGCACATTGCTTCTCGAAGGATGTGGTCGAGGTTCCGATCATCATACCGATGCGCAGCGATCGGTATCCCGCAATAGAGATTTACGATCACGCAGCTGTCGCGTTGTCCCGCTATCTTGATTCTGGAAAAGACGTGGTTGTTCTGTGCGAGGGCGATCCGTTTTTCTACGGTTCGTTCATGTATCTGTTCGAGAGGCTGGCCGACAGATATCGAAGCGAAATTGTTCCGGGTGTTTCAAGTATGATGGCCTGTGCCTCAGTTCTTGGGCGGCCGCTTGCGGCGAGGAACGATGTTCTGAGCGTGCTGCCCGCGCCGATGCCGGAAGACGATCTGGAGAAAAGACTGGCAGACACGGAAGCGGCAGCCATCATCAAAATCGGACGTCACTTCGAGAAGGTCAAACGCGTGCTTGCGCGGTCGGACCTGCTTGACCGGGCGGGCTATGTCGAAAGGGCGACGCTTCCCAACCAGATCGCCGGAAAACTATCCGATCTTGATCCGTCCCAAGCACCGTATTTTTCGATGATCCTCGTTTACAAGGGAGAAGAGCCGTGGACGCTCGCCCTGCAATCCTGATCCTGACGCAATCGGCCAAAGCGCCGGCAGACAGACTTTGCCTGGAGCTGAATGGCGAGCTTCATGGTTTTGAGCGTCGTTGCGATAAGGCTGACATCTTCCTTTCGAATCCCGTTGAGCACTTGCGGTCTTTGTTTCTTGCAGGCCGGCCGATCATTGCATTTTGCGCGGCCGGTATTCTGATCAGAGCACTGGCGCCTGTCCTGACCGATAAACGCCGTGAACCGCCTGTAGTGGCCGTTTCGGAGGATGGTAAAAGCGCGGTTCCGCTTCTGGGCGGGCATCAGGGTGCCAACGCCCTGGCACGGCGAGTGGCACAATATCTGGAAGGTCATGCAGCGATTACCACGGCCGGAGACACCGCATTGGGTGTCGCGCTGGATGACCCGCCGCGGGGGTGGAGCCTTGCCAACCCGGAAGATGCCAAGTCTGTGACCGCGAGACTTCTGGGCGGTGAAAGTATTGCGCTTTCCGGACCTCTTGGATGGTTGAAGAACGCCAATCTGGCAATTGATCCCAAGGCAATGCTGCGCATGACAGCCACCGAACGGCTGAAGAAAGGATCGCCGGAAGAACTTGTCTATCATCCTCAAACGCTCGCTCTGGGTGTCGGCTGTGCGCGGGGCTGTGCACCGGATGAATTGCGGTCCCTTGTCCTGGAAACGCTGAAAAAGGAGCGCTTGGCGCCCGTATCGATCGGTTGCGTGGTCTCGCTTGACCTGAAGGCGGACGAGGGGGCGGTGAATGCCCTTGCGGCTGAACTTGGAGTGCCGTTGCGCCTCTTTGACGCGGAACGGCTGCAAGAAGAAACGCCCCGTCTGAAAAACCCGTCGGACGTGGTTTTTGCGGAAGTGGGGTGCCATGGCGTCTCCGAAGCCGCCGCCTTGGTGGCAGTCGGATCTGCCGGCGGACTGATTGTCGAAAAACAAAAGACCAAGAATGCCACCTGTGCCATAGCCAAAGCGGAGGCGCCGCTTGATGCCAGTCGCATAGGCCGTGCCCGAGGGTGCCTCAGTGTCATTGGCATAGGGCCTGGAACGGATGATTGGCGGACGCCGGAGGCGACAAGGCTTCTGCGGGATGCGGAAGAGGTGGTGGGCTACGGCCTTTATCTCGATCTGGTGGAGCCGCTGATCGGTGACAAGACACGGCACGACTTTCCGCTTGGAAAAGAGGAGGAGCGTGTGCGGTTCGCGCTGGAACGGGCCGCCGAGGGACTGAACGTGGCGCTCGTATCCTCAGGGGATGCGGGCATCTATGCGATGGGCGCGCTGGTCTATGAGCTTCTGGATCGTCCGCAGGAAGCCCGTGGTGTATCCGATGCCGCGCATCGGATTGAGATCATCAACGCACCGGGAATTTCGGCTTTTCAAGCGGCGTCCGCGCGGATCGGTGCGCCGTTTGGTCATGACTTTTGCACGATTTCCCTCTCCGATCTTCTGACTCCCTGGGAGACCATAGAACGAAGACTGGAAGCGGCAGCGGCGGGCGACTTTGTCGTCGCCTTTTATAATCCGGTGTCCAAGCGTCGCCGGTCGCAGTTGGCGCGCGCAAAGGATATTCTTCTGAAACACAGATCCGATGACACGCCCGTCGTTCTGGCGACGAATCTCGGTCGAGAAGGCGAACATGTACGGATCCGACCGCTGGCAGAGCTGTCAGTTGACGAAGTGGATATGCTGACGGTGGTCCTGGTCGGCTCATCGACGTCGCGTGTTACGGCCCGCGCAGGGGGAGGATCATGGGTCTATACGCCAAGAGGCTATGAAAAGAAATTAGAGGAAGCCGCAGAATGACGGTCCATTTCATCGGTGCCGGACCGGGCGATCCGGATCTGATCACGGTTCGCGGTCTGAAACTGATCCAATCCTGTCCCGTCTGCCTCTTTGCCGGGTCGTTGGTCCCTGAGGAAATTGTCAAGGCCGCACCGGCAAATGCCAGGGTTCTGGACACGGCACCGATGACGCTTGATGATATCATTTCGGAAATCCAGGCAGCGCACGAGGCGGGTCTTGACGTTGCCCGCGTTCATTCCGGCGATCCGTCAATTTACGGGGCAACGGCTGAGCAGATGCGTCGGCTGGACACACTTGGCATCGACTACGACGTCACTCCCGGGGTGCCGGCTTTTGCCGCTGCCGCCGCGGCGCTCAAGAAAGAACTGACCATCCCCGAGGTGGCCCAAACCGTCATTATCACCCGCACAACGATGAAATCTTCAGACATGCCGGAGGGTGAAGACCTGGATACGCTTGGCCGGACAGGAGCGACCCTCGCGATCCATCTGTCGGTGCGCAATTTGCTGGAGATCGAACGCAAGCTCGCCCCTCATTACGGCCCGGACTGTCCGGTGATTGTCGCTTACCGGGTCGGTTGGCCGGACGAAGCGTTTCTGTTCGGCACCTTGGCGACAATCCGCGACAAGGTCCGCAAAGCAAAAATCACCCGAACGGCGTTGATCTTCGTCGGACCGGCCCTTGAAGCGGCGGAAGATTTCCGGGACAGCGCTCTTTACGATGCCGATCACGTGCATGTGTTGCGCCCCCGGCGGAAGAATGTTTCTGCTTAAGCCACGTGCATGCGATGAAAGCCTGATTAACGGCGGTTTTTCCTCATAAACCTTCGTTATAACACATCGCTTCTAATCTTTCCGGCAATGGCTGACTGTGCGATGCTCCCTCAAATCAGGGTGGTCCGGCGACGCTTTTCGGTGTCGCTTTCCAACCAAATGAGGATCACAATGACTGCCCATAACATCACATCGAAAAGCAAAATTATTGCCGCTGCTGTTGCTCTTGCCGCTGTACCGGGTCTGGCTCTTGCGGGCATGTCCGTTGGCGACAGCGTCGGCACATCGGATGAGGAAATCCGAGCGGCCCTCACGGCGCAGGGCTATTCAATCGAGGAGATCGAAAATGAGGACGGCAAGTTCGAGGCTGAGGTGGTCTTGAACGGACAGACTTTTGAAATCGAGATCGATCCGCACAGCGGCAATGTCCTCGAAATAGAAGAGGATGACTGATCTGCCCGCGTCCGGCATCCTAACGGATGCTGGACGCACCGGTTCTGACTTGATAGGAGCCAAAGGAACCGGCAAGAGAGCAAACAAAGACGAGAGCACACAAACTATGACGTCAAAGGCTACCGGAAAGAGGCTCGGACTTTGGGCGCTTTTTGCACTCCAACTGGTGTGTGCCTCGTTTTTATTGATTGAGGCCTTTGCCGATCTGGCCGGATTTGAGCAACCGGTCAATACCGCCGACAACGACACGTTTGAATATATCATCGTCTTTGCCCTTCTCTTCAGCCTCATCTTTACGGGGTTGGAACTGACTAAGATTTTCAGACGACAGGCCAAGATGGAAGGGCAGCTCAAAGTGGCATCGGGGGCTTTTTCAGAATTGCTTGAAGAGCATTTTGAGGAATGGGGTTTGACCCCATCGGAAAAAGATGTGGCTCTGCTGGCGATCAAAGGGCTGTCCATTGCTGAAATTGCCGGCCTCAGGCAAACCAAGGACGGCACCATCAAAGCACAATGCAACGCGATTTACCGCAAGGCCGGGGTGACCGGGCGACCTCAGTTGCTGAGCATGTTTATCGAAGAGCTGATGGGAGAAGGGCTGATTGAGGCGGGAACGGGATGAACCCGGACGGAGCCGATCAGCAGGATTTCTCCTGACATAACCGGGTCAATGAGAGGGAGCCTACCGCCTGGAGCGCGCTTCAGGTCAAGGGGGTTTTTCCAATTAGCCGGACAACGCCGGTCGATAGCCCATCCGGCTTTCGAAAGGGTCCAATTAATTCGCCCCCTATCTAAATTGTTTCTGCCCGATTATGTGTGCGAAAGAGCCCGTGACAGTTCCTCGCCGATGGCCGATGTCATCCAGTTTCCTGCCTGTCGCTTCTTCTGCGGAATAGAGACGGCAGCCGCTTTCCTCGCTGACGGTCGTTGCATAGTGGAACTCATGACCGGCCAGTTTCCCGGACCAGGGAAAATCGGAAATCGGAGTGAGGGTCCGGTAGCCAAGATGCAATTTCCGTTTTGCAAAACTGGTCGACACAGGCAGAAGGCCCAGCATCCGATGCTCTGTGCTGTCAGCATCGGTCAGGGTTTGCCCAAGAGCCATATACCCACCGCACTCGCCGTAAATGAGGGACCCTTGCGCTACGGCCTTCCGCAGTCCGGAAGCAAATGTGGCTGCTGCAGCCAGTCGACCGGCGTAAAGTTCCGGATATCCGCCGGGCAAAAAGACAGCATCGCAGGTCGGATCCGGTCCCTCATTTTCAAGCGGCGAAAAAAACGACAGTGTCGCCCCGCTTCGTTTCCACCCATCCAGATGATGCGGATAAACAAATGAAAAGGCGTCGTCCCGCGCGATGGCCATATGCTGTCCAAGCGGAGGCAGACCATTTGGGAGTGACTCCGGCTCCAGCGGTGCTGCAATCTGTTGCAGCAGCTCCAGATCAAGCGCCTGGCTTATGACCTCAGAGGTTCCCTCCAGAAACGCTTCAAGTGCGTTATGTTCCTGTGCCTGTACCAGTCCCAGATGGCGTTCGGGAAGACGCATCTGCGGGTCGCGATGCACCATGCCGAGAACCGGGATCTCAAGTGGATTGAGCGCCCTTTGCAGCATGGCTCCATGCCGTGCCGAGCCGACCTGATTGAGAATGAGCCCGGCGATCGTCGTGTCTTTGCGATGGCGGGCAAAGCCGGCAACCAGAGCGGCGACCGACTGAGCCTGTTTGGCGCAGTCGACAACAAGAACAACAGGTATTGACAGCGCGGCCGCCAGATCGGCCGCCGACCCGGTGTCGTCGGCGGCGCCGTCGAACAATCCCATAGCCGCTTCGACTAGAAAGATATCCGCATCTGCTGCGTGGTGCGTTGCGAGCCCCCTGATTTCGGACGTTGGCATGGCCCACGCATCTAGATTGACGCAAGGCCGCCCGCTTGCGGCTTCATGGAAGCCGGGATCGATATAGTCGGGACCCGATTTGGCCGAAGCCACACGGACGCCGGCTTTGCGCAGTGCGCGGATGACGGCCAATGTGATGGTTGTTTTTCCGGCGCCGGATCCGGGCGCCGCGATCATGAGACCGTGGACGGGCGCCGTTTTCATCCCGTTTTCGCAGTGGTCTTTGTGTTCAGCGGGTCAGGGTCGAGGCATTTCCCCTCCGCTGCGCCCAGCCAGTCAAGCCCATTTCTCAAACGGACAGCTTCGCCGACACAAACGATGGCCGGGGGCGAAAGATTTGCCGCTGCGGCGTCCCGCGCGCAGGTTCCGAGCGTCGTCTCCAGAACAGTCTGGTTCGGCAGCGATGCATTGCAGATGATACCCACCGGTTCATTCACAGATCGTCCACCGCTTATGAGTTTGCCGGCGATGATCGAAAGATGTTTCATCGCCATGTACATAACGATCACGGGCGAGCCCTGCGCGATTGCCTCCCAATTGACGGCATCCGGCGCAAGGCCGGTTTGATCGTGCCCGGTCAGAAACGTCACCGCCTGATTGACATCGCGGTGAGTTGCCGGGATTCCGGCATAGGACAGACCGCCAATGCCGGCGGTAATGCCCGGTATGATCCGAAAGGGAATTTTCGCCGCGACAAGGGCCAGCGCTTCCTCCCCGCCTCGTCCGAACACAAACGGATCGCCGCCTTTCAGGCGCAAAACACGCTTTCCGGCCCGCGCGTGCTCTATCAGTTTCAGCGAAATGTCACGCTGTTTGGGCGAAGGCTTGCCGCCCCGCTTTCCGGCATATTCGACCTCGGCGCCCGCGTGCCGCCAGTTCAGAATACGCGTATCGACCAGGGCGTCGTAGACGATCATGTCCGCCTGCCGCAGTGCGTTCAAGGCGTGCAGCGTCAAAAGCCCCGGATCGCCCGGTCCGGCGCCGGCAAGCCAGACCCACCCTTTTTCGAAGGCAGGGAGATCGAGATTGCCGGAGAAAAAAGGGTCGGCGTGATGGGGCGCGTCGCTGTTCATGGGATTCTTGTACTCTGCCGTGAAGAGTTGGCCAAGTTCCCCGACCGTCGCAGCCTGTATCAAATCCGTCAAAGGGCAGCGAAATGCTCGCCTCAACAAGGACTTCGCCCTATAGTCCGCGGCAATGAAAGGCGAACCTGAACGAAAACCGACCGACAGACCGCTTCGGCGGGGGTGGACAACCGGAGCCTGCGCAACCGCTGCAACCGCCGCGGCTTATCGGCGGATGCTGACAGGATCCGCTCCCGATCCCGTCACGATCACCCTGCCGAAAGGAGAAACCCCGGCCTTTTCCCTGGCGCATGAACGGGGCGGACAGGACTGGGCCGAAATCGGGATCGTCAAGGATGCCGGTGACGATCCTGATGTCACGCACGGTGCAATGATAATCGCAAAGGTTCGGTTTGGACCGCCCGGGAGCGGTATCCGGTTCAGGGCCGGCAAAGGGGTCGGCACAATCACGCGGCCGGGCCTCCCGATCGCGGTCGGGGAAGCTGCCATCAATCCGGTTCCCCGCGCCATGATGAGCGATGTGGTCAAGTCTGTGGCGTCGGAATACGGAACCAGGCCGGATGTCGAGATAGAGATATCGATACCCGGCGGAGAAATTCTGGCCGGGAAAACCATGAATCCGCGCCTTGGTATCAAGGGTGGATTATCGATTTTGGGCACCACCGGAATAGTGCGACCATTTTCCTGCGCGGCCTGGATCGCATCCATTCACAGGGGGATTGATGTCGCACGAGCGGTCGGGCTTGATCATGTTGCCGGTTCGACGGGCTCAACGTCCGAAGATGCGGTTCAGGCTTACTACGGTCTGCCGGAAACGGCTCTGCTGGATATGGGTGATTTTGCCGGCGGGCTGTTGAAGTATCTGCGCCGGCATCCCGTTCCCCGCCTGACGATTGCCGGCGGGCCGGGAAAAATGACCAAGCTGGCCCAGGGGCGTCTTGACCTGCATTCGGCGCGGGGCTCCGTTGATTTTGAGCAGTTGGCCGGATTTGTGGAGCAGGCCGGCGGCGGCAGGGATGCGGTTTCTCGTGTGAGGACGGCAAACACCGCAAAACAGGTATTTGACGATGCTGCCCGAAACGGCATTCCGCTGGCTGATGTGATTGCCGAAGCCGCCTGCGGCACGGTCCGCGAGGTCTTGCGGGACGCACCGATTGCCGCAAATGTTCTGATCGTTGACCGCTCCGGAACAGTGGTGGGTCAAAGTGACTCCTGAGCGAAAGCGGATTTTGTTGCTGGCCGGCACGGCCGAAGCCAGGATTTTGGCTGAACGCCTTGCAGGTCGGCACGATGTCGACGTGACTGCGAGTCTTGCCGGAGCCGTCTCCAATCCGGCACCTTTGCCGGTGAAAACGCGGATCGGCGGCTTTGGCGGTCCGGACGGTCTTGTGCGCTTTGTCAGGGATCACAAAATCGAACTTCTGATCGATGCGACCCATCCCTATGCGGTTCAGATGAAAGACCATGTCGATCAGGCGGCCGCGTCGACCGGGGTATCTGCGGCGCATCTCCTCCGACCGGCCTGGGTTGCGGAGGACGGCGACCAATGGCTGCATGTGCGCTCACTGAGTGAGGCAGCAGACAAACTGCCGACCGGCTCACGCCCGTTTCTGTCGATCGGCCGGCGCGAGATCGGTCTGTTCGCCGCCCGCCCGGACATCCGCCCGGTCGCTCGCATGATTGATCCGCCCGGCGCCGGGGAACGCCCTCAGTTAATGACGATCCTTTTGTCTCATCCGCTGCCGGACTGGCAGGCGGAAAGAGATCTTTTTCAAACGCACGGCGTTACGCATCTTGTGACGAAAAACAGCGGTGGAACAAAAAGCCGCGCGAAAATCCTCGCAGCACGTGCGTTGTCACTGCCCGTGGTGATGATAGATCGTCCTCCGTTGCCGGCCGCGCCGATCATAAAGAGTGTTGACGCGGCCGAACTCTGGGTCCGGTCAGCGCTTGACAGGTGAGGCGCTGTCCGCATCCCACCGCCAGACAGCCTCACCGGAGACAATCCGAACGCCACCCACCCATCGGGTCGGCGGATTAAGGCTCAAAAAGTCGACTTCTCCGGCAAGAACCGATTCGCCAAGCGGTGTGACCGACAGGCGCCATGTTGGCCAGCGCCCTGACTCCGCCCCTGTTTCAACCGTGATCACTGGCTGCTCGGCTTTCTGCATTTGCATAAGAATGTGCAGAAACATCAGATCGCCAAGGAAGGGAAGCGGCTCATAGTGTCGCGTCAGAGCGCCGAAGGTGCGGCCGGCAGTGCGCGGTTCATCGGCAAGAATTTGCAGGATCAGATGTTCCGTCAGCGCCAGTCCGGTCTTCAGGTCCGGCAATTCCCGCAAATGCCGCTTCATGGCGGTCGAACAATCCGGAAGAGCAGGCGTACCTGACTGGGCCAACTGGTAAAGGTCGGTCGGATCAGGATTCCGCAGAGCCTGCCAGGCATCCTGACCCAGTGTGAGCAGGTCATCCGTTATCAAGCGTCTGCCGTTCCAGATCTGTCTCAGAGCCGCGGGCGGCAGCTCACCCAGACCGACGAATCGTTTGGTGCCCGGAAACGTATTCAACTGAATCAGCTCAAGACACGCCGGGCGACCGAATTCATGAAAATGCGCCAGCAGCCGCATCAGAATGAGAATGTCGTAGGTGTCATGCTCGAACCAAAGCACCACGCGCGGATAGTCTTTCGCGCATGAGCGCAGCAGTTCTTCATCCCGTTCCATGCCCTTTTCAATCTCATCCCTCGTTCGGACAAATTCCTCGCCATAGAATTGCGCCATATGCTGTCCATAGGCGTTGGCGATAAAGTCCACGCGCTCCGACAGCCAGCCGGGATGATCAGTGACCGGACCCTGGCAGAAGGGGTTGGAATATTCGAAAAAGTCGCCGGAGAACCGGGCGGCTTCAAGGGCCTTTTCCAGGTCCGACCCGCAGCGGATGTGAATGGTTCTTACGTCTTCATCGGCGGGTGTGCCCGCATCGATCACGGTCTGAGCGCGATCAAGCGCTTCAATATGGCTCTTCAGTTTCGGCCAGCTTGGCAGGCGCAATTCGCGCGCGATAACCAGCTGCGCTTCTGAAAGTGTCCCAAGCGACCGATTGTCATCGGGGCTCTCACGCGTGTATCGCGGATGATGTCTTGAAAAGCGGGCAAGCGCATCCGCATCGCCCGCCTTGAAGGCACGAGCCAGGTCCTTGGCACGCTTTTTCTGCTGTTCCAGATTGAGATGAAACGGATTGTTGCGAACGCCGTCATCCTGTTCGGATCCACGGCCGGTTGCATCGGTGGTCATAGGCGATCCCTCTTCCGATATGTCTGTGCCCGCCTGTCAGACCGAAAAAGGAACTGTGAATGGTCAGTCAATTTCGATGGGATCGTGGGCGCAGCCCTTTTCGCGGGACCGGAAGGCATCGACCATGCCTGCTGCCTACTATGAAGAGCTTTGGGAAAAGGTCAACCGCTTCTGTCGTTCAGCCGTTGATCGTGCCGCCGTCGATATTGATCACCTGACCGGAGACATAGGACACGGCATCGCTGATCAGGAACATGATGACCGACGCAACTTCGTCGGGTTGGCCGAACCGCTTGAGCGGAATTTCAGACAGGACTTTTTCGCGCCTGTCAGCGAGCACCTTATCTGGCATGCCGGTCAGGATGATGCCCGGAGCGATGCAATTGACGATCATATCCGGGGCAAATCGGCGCGAGAAGGCGCGTGTCAGTCCGATAAGCCCGGCTTTCGCCGCGGTATAAGAATAGTGGTCGAAGGCGCCCCGGTTTGCTGCAAGGGAGCTGGTGAGGACGACCTTTGTCGGTGTGCCTGTTCCTTTCGGGGCCGCTTCGGCAAAGGCGAGGCACATGTCGCGCGCGTTTTTCAGGTTATGATCGATGGCGCGATTCCACACGGAGTCATCAGCGCCGTCATCGCCATCCTGCTCGAATACACCGGCGAGATGCACGAGCCCTATCAAGTCGCTGGGCGCCTGCGCCACCAGATTTTGGCACGTCCGAAAGTCGGCAAGATCGCTTTGCAGGGCGACGATCCGGGATGGTCCTCCGGACAAGTCCGCGACCAGTTTGTCAAGACGGTTCTGATCCCAGTCCAAAATCAGCATATCGGCACCGATTTCGGCGAGTGACCGGGTCAAAGGCGCACCGATGCCACCGGCACCGCCGGTAATCACGACTGTTTTGCCGACAAGGGACTGAAAATACATGGAAGCGTCTGATTGTCCGATGAATGGTCCTGGGGGAACCTGAATTCTGGGCTGGTTGTTTATGGAAGTAAGAGGCGGGCCCGGCCCGCCTCTCTTGGTCGTGTTGCACTCTTACTTGTTGGCTGCGGCAAATTCCGCATCAACGGATGCCGTGCAGTCCGCGACGGCCGCGTCAAGCTTTTCCAGCCACTCGGTGCCGTACTTGTCGGTGTACCACTGGCGCATACCCTTCGCAGCTTCCTGGAAAGCGGCTTTTTCTTCGGCCGTCGGCACATAGATCTCGCCACCACCTTCTCTGAAGGCATCATACGCTTCGATCTGACGGCGCATCGGGAAGGCACGGGTCACCGTTTTCAGGTGGTTCATGCCGTCAAACACAATGCGCTTGATGTCATCGGGAAGCGTCTGCCATGCGGGATCGGAGAACCACCACAGCGCGCCCATATAGGCGTGTCCGTCGAGGGTCATATATTTCAGGCCGGCTTCGGGGAACTTCATGTTCATGATATCCGTGATGCCGTTCTTGGTTCCCTCGACCACGCCGGTTGACAGCGACGTGTAGACCTCAGGCCACGCGACAGCGGTCGGGTTGCCGCCAAGCTGGCTGACGAGTTCCTGCTGGATTTCGGCGGGGATCGTACGAACCTTGACTCCATCCAGATCGCCGGGCGTCTTGACCAGCTTGTTGGTGGTGGCGAAGTTCCTCCACCCGCCGGTATTGGAGATGACCATCAGGCGCATCGGAATGCCTTCGGCCAAAACGCCTTCCCGCAGCTGGTCTGTGAACGGACCGTCAAAGACGCATTCGGCAATCCGGTCATCCTTGAACATGTAAGGCAGATCGAGAACCTGACCGGGTCCGAACACGTTGCCGAAGCCTCCGATCGTCGTGATGTAGACTTCCAGCGTTCCGGCCTGAAGGTTTTCCAGACATTCCTTTTCATTGCCGCAGAACTGGCCGGATGGGAAAATCTCCACTGAGGCCTTTCCGTTCGACCGGCTTTCCACGTAGTCCTTGAAGACCATCGAGCCGTCAAAGTCCTCATCCTGCGGCGAGCCCAGGAATGCGACCTTGATGTTGTAATCCGCCGCCTGGCTGGTCGCCATGGCGGCCAGAGAGGCCGTTGCGGCGAGTGCCAGAGCTCCGGCGGTCGTCACTAGTTTCTTCAGCATGTTAACTCCTCCCTAGGGTTTTTTAACTTGCCGGGCGGGTTATCCGCCCATCGCTCCCACCAGGGCTTCACACATGAAAGCCCCTTCGGGACATTTCGCAAATCCTACCAATGAAGGTATCGTCATGGTCAGGCTTGGAAAGTAGGTAATCAGAAAAATAACGGCAAACTCAACCAGCAGGAACGGCCAGATCTCGCGCACAATGCTTTCGACCTTTTCTCCTGACACCGAGGAGGCGACGAACAGCACCAGTCCCATGGGCGGTGTCGCCAGGCCGACGGTGACGTTGACGCACATCACGATGGCAAAGTGCAGGGGATCGATGCCGATTCCGGCCATAATCGGCGCCAGCACCGGTCCGAGGATCAGGATTGCGGGTCCCGCATCGAGGAACATACCGACGATAAACAACAGGATGTTGATCAGGAACAGCAACAGCAACGGATCGTTGGTGATGGTTTTGATCAGGGATGCCGCTTCCCGCGCCAGACCGGAAACCGTCACCATCCAGCCGAAGGTCACGGCTGCGCCGACCAGAAACAGGATGACACCGGACTGAATCGCGGTATCGCGCAATACCGTCGGCAATCTGCTGCCCGATTCGTGGGCGGCCTGTCTGATATCTTTGCGCAGCGGCACGGTTTTCTCAGATCTTGACTCCCTGCTGCGGCCCGCCAGCGCGCGCCAGGCAATCTCCGCGATCACAATCCAGCCGATGGCCAGCGCGGCGAACATGTTGAAGCCGTAGACACCGAAGAATCCGAGAAACAGAAAGATCGTGAGAGGGGCGATATGCAAATATGCGTGTTTGGCATCGGAAATGAAGCGGTTCCAGATTTCCAGTCTGATCAGAACCGATGCGAAAAGGGCGTAAACCGCTGCAACGGCGGCGGCTTCCGTCGGCGTATAGATGCCCGAAAGAATGCCGCCAAGAAGCAGGACCGGTGTCAGCAGGGCCGGATAGGTTTCAAGAAAAGCGAGCGACCGCACCGTCCAGCTCGCCCGTTGGCTCGCGACCGGATAATCGCGTACACGGGAAAAATAGCCGGTCAGAACCATCAGTCCCAGACCGACCATGAGGCCGGGTACAAAGCCGGCAAGGAAGAGACCGGCAACGGATACGTTCATCACAAAGGCGTAAAGGATCATGATGCCCGATGGCGGGATGATCGGCCCTATGACGGAGGACGCTGACGTGATCGCGGCGGCAAACCGGCGGGAATAACCATTTTGCTCCATCGCCGGAATGAGCATTTTACCCAGTGCCGAGGTATCGGCAACGGCGGAGCCGGACAGGCCGGCGAACAGGATCGATGACAGGATGTTGACCTGGGCCAGGCCGCCCCGATAGTGGCCGATCATCGATTCAGAAAACCTGACGATGGACCGTGTGATACCGCCGGAATTCATCAGTTCTCCGGCAAGGATAAAGAACGGAACCGCCATCAGCGGAAATGAATACATTCCGGTATAAATCGTCGACAGCAGTTTTGAGAAGAACAAGCCATCCTTCCCGTCAATGACGAGCGAAATGCCGGGCCCCAGCATCAGTGCAAAGACAACCGGCGTTCCGATGGCCAGAAGAATGAAGAAAATCCAGAAATAAGCGAGCCCCATTCCCCTACTCCGCCTCTGCCGGTGCAATATGCGGCAGGTCGGCCGCGTCCGATCGATTTATCAGCCCCCACAGATCTCTCGCGATCAGTTCAATTGCGACGAGAGCCATCTCGATAAAGGCCACCGGCACAATCAGATACGGAATTGCCCAAGGTATGGGCACCGTGTTGACGCGAATGCCCCAGCCCCGAGTAACCAGTTGAAGACTTTCGAAAAAATAGCGGTAAATGATCCACAGTATCATGAGATTTATGACCATGCGGATGACCCTGAGAACGGGTCTTGGAAAGGCCTCGACCAGGATTTCGATGGCGACATTGGCGCCGGACCTGTAGGCAAAGGGAGCCACCAGAAACGCAGTGGTGACCATCATGATCAGGGAAACATCTTCCACCCAGGGAAGGGAGTTATTGAGCACATACCGGAAAAAAACGCCGGTAATGACGAACAATGTCATCAGCCCGATAAAACAAGAGGCGATGAATATACTCACTTTCCCAGCCATTTGGTTGAAAAGTCCGAGCCGTTCAATTTGTATAAGCGCAGAATTCATGACGACGTCACCTGCCGACAGTTTTTATTACAGGACAAAGACCGGATGACTCGGAAACTTCCCCCACATTTTTGAACCGTGGCGATCAATGCACACGTGTTCATCACTCCCTATTTTTTGAGAGCTTTGCATTTAACTTGTCGGTTGGCAAGCAGTTTTACATTTACGAATTTGGTCGGATATCGAATCGCCAACACGCGGAAAAGAACGGTATTTTGCGAGAAATTTCCACTTTTTCGAGGGATTTCCCGGCATTCAATTTCCGACCAAAAAAGGGGCTGCATCCGAAATATTCGCTGTCGTCTGTCCGGACAGGTCTGTGAAGAACCCACGCCCGCGTGACAAGTTGAGACGTCAGATCGACCGATCGAGACCCATCTGCCAGAAATCGGCTTCAAGCCGGCAGGCCTTGTTGAATGTGTCGCTGAGGGCAGGATAGCGGTTCTCACTCAGATAGACACCGGCCAGATCATCCATCCATTGACCGAATGCCCGCGTGAGATTCTGGTAGTCCTCACCGGCATACTCAGCGATCCATCGTTGGTAATGCGGATTGCCGCCGCCTTTGTTCGATTGTCCGGAGAGTGTGTCGCCGATCTCGGCATATCCCACAATGCACGGCGCCAGGGCAACGAGAAGATCCAGCAGATCGCCGCGCATGCCGGCCTCAAGAACGAAACGGGTATAGGCCATATTGGCGCTGGCTTCTTCCGCTGTCTCAAGGTCCTCGCGACTCATGCCCCATTTACCGCAGAGCTCAACGTGCAGGTCCAGTTCCACCTCCAGAATTGCTTTCACACCAAGGAGCGCGGTGTTCATATGGCCGACATCGGGGCTCTTATAGATCGCAAGCGCATAAGCCCGGGCGAATTCGACCAGAAACAGGTAGTCCTGGACGAGATAGTGACGGAACGCCTCCTCAGGCAGGGTTCCGTTGCCGATACCATCAACGAATTCATGCTCGACATAATTTGTCCAGCGGGATCCGGCGTCTTTTTTGAGGCGGTCAAACAGTTTCATGGAGGTGGTTACTCAGATTGAGATCGGTTCGGTTCGGACTTTAGGGTGTGGACGCATAAACATACTTGATATGCGTCCACACCCTAGACAGTCAGTTCAGGGTTGAAAAGGCCGTACGGCTCCCGCAACGTACGCCCGTTCTCCGGCACTTGCCATGACAGGGCGCTGGGATATACTGGTCCCGCCTGTTGGGAAGGCATCCCGGTTCGCGGAAAGCAGCATCTGCATCCCCTCATCATCAGAGACATCCATCGGTTGATCTCATGCCCCGTCAGCGAACCCAGGGCGCGAAATGAGGAGACCGATATGCACTCTCTTGAAGCGCTGCGACGCGCTGCCAAATCCCTGCGCAAGGCCTATCAGTCCGGCGATCCGGTGGCTCTTGAGCGATTGGCGGTCCATCCGCCGCGCCGTGATCTGTCGAATCTGACACATGCCGACTTTCTGCATGTCATTGCAACGGAAAACAGTTTCACCAGCTGGCCCGCGTTAAAACTCGCTGTCGAAATCAACGGCATGGATCGCGCACGAAAACAGCAGCGGCTGAAGATTGCCCTGTTTCACGGGCAAAATACGGTCGTCGACCGCCTTCTTGCCGATACGCCCGATCTTGCCGAGGGGCTTCTGGGCCTGCAGATTGCGCTTTACGATCTGCCGGCGGTGAAAGCGGCCCTGTTGAAGGATCACAAAGCGGCGGTTACGCCGCTGGGGCCGAGGCGGCCGATTCTTCATTTGGCATTTTCAAAATATTTTCAGGCGCATCCGGATAAGGCCGGCGACATGATGGCCATTGCGGACCTGCTTGTGCGGCACGGCGCCGATGTGAATGACGGCTACCCGTTTGAACCGGGGTCCGATCACCTGCTGTCGGCGCTGTATGGCGCACTTGGTCATGCGAACAATATGCGTCTGGCCGCGTGGCTCCTGGAGAAAGGAGCCGATCCAAACGACAATGAGAGCCTTTATCATGCGACGGAGCTTGGCCATCATGAAGGGCTGCGGTTGCTCTTGCGCCATGGCGCCGAACCGGCCGGGACCAATGCACTCCTGCGCGCTCTTGATTTTAACGATCATGGTGCTGTGAAACTGCTGCTTGATGCAGGCGCGGACCCGAACGAGGGGGCCAGTCAGCATCCCTCAGGAGAGGCCCCCATGGTCGTCAGCGCCCTGCATCAGGCCGCAAGGCGCATGTGCGACGCCGAAATGGCGATGGTGCTGCTGGATGCCGGTACTGATCCCAACCGGCTTTATGACGGAATAAATGCCTATACACTGGCTCTCCTGTTCGGCAATCAGGAAGTGGCCGATGTCATCTCCAACGCCGGCGGCTCCACGGAAATCCCGGAAGATATCAAACCCCTCATTCAGACAGTGCAGGATGGAGGGTCATCTTTGCCGGCCGGCACGGAGGCGCTGCCTAAAGAATGCCGGTATTTGCTGCACAACCTTATCCATCTTCCGGGGACGCGCCCCCGGATTGAGCGTCTGATATCGGCAGGCATGCCGACTGATCTCCCTGATGATATGGGAATGAGCCCTGTACATATTGCCGGTTGGGAAGGCCTGCCTGACCTTACGGAATTGTTTTTGCAGCACAAACCTGATCTCAGACGTATCAACAAATATGGCGGCACGCTGCTGTCGACCATTATTCACGGGTCTGAAAACGCGCCTGAGAGGAAAGAAAGGGATCATATAAACTGCGCGCGACTGGCGCTTGAAGCGGGCGTAGCCCTGCCGCGCCGCGCGCTTGAACTTGCAGGAGAGGATGATATGGCGGAATTCCTGGCCGACTGGGCGCAAGGGCATCCCGACCAGGTCGTCGATCACGGTGTCGCATGAGCCCATGTGTTTCATGGCT
This sequence comes from Stappiaceae bacterium, assembly GCA_965275915.1. Classification (GTDB taxonomy): domain Bacteria; phylum Pseudomonadota; class Alphaproteobacteria; order Rhizobiales; family Stappiaceae; genus JBDWFY01. The sequence continues at coordinate 1,499,267 of CBDHYI010000007.1, read as the reverse complement.
CGTCAATGAATTGAGCGACTGACTTTTTCGCAACAGCGCGGTGCGTTTCACTTGTGCTGTTGCGATCCTGACTTGTCGACGGGATCCGGCTATGCTATTTGCTGCGCCCCCGGATGGAAAAGCCCGATTGGTGGCAGGTATCACAATGAGAAAACAACCAACCTGAAATGCGACTTTTGCGCCAAGGCACATGTACCTTGATGCGGGCATCGTCGCATTGCCTCTGGGGACTCTGGCAGGGCCGTAGAGCTTCGCCCCAGAACCGATATCCAACTTTACTGAAGATCTGATTGCGATCCTTTCGTGCGCCTGCGCGCGCATGGTTCGCACTGAAGGCGCTGCGGTGTTCGATGTGGTCGGGAACCGCAGTCGATAAGCCGGTGCGCATGGGTAACATCATGGAATTGAAAGAAGCACGTTTGTTACTGCGCGATCTGCCCAAAGGGCGGACGCTGTTTGAATATTACCGGGACCGGTATGCTGTTGAGCTGTTGCAGGGCAAGTTGGCGGTTCCGGCATCGGTGGCGCAGTTGAAGAAGACCCGGTTTGCGAAGCTGTTGGAGAAACCAACCGTGAAACAGATTGTTGCCCGAAAGGGCGATGGTTTGCTGTCTCATGAAGATCTTGTTTACGCGGAGAGGCAAGACGTATTTCGGTTTGTTCTGACAATCGGATTGTGGTCACGACATGGACAAGACCGCAGTTGGGCGCAGACCTCGCGAGGGGGTACCAATCTTGTTCTTCAACTGAATTTTGATAAAGGGCACGACCGCGCCTACGAGAAACTGATTGGACCGCTTGATGAAAGTCCCTTCCCGGCATGGTGTCACCCCGTCTGTCGCAAGGGGCGGATGACCATGGCCTGGGCGCGTCTTGACATCGATCTTCACGTGAAGCAGGCGTTGATTGAGGAAATTCAAAACGACTGGGTCCGGAGGGTCGACGCTGGCTACCGACGGGCGCAAAAACTGATTGCCGGCGGTTGGTCGAGGGATCGAGTTTTCATGTTTCGCGGCAGGTCTTTAGGCCGACTGTGTGATTTTATGAACTACGCGGATAACCATTTGTATCCAAGGGCAAAGTTCTGGTCCGAAGCAATGTTGACAGCTGCACTTTGGTTTTTGCGCGAAGAGCTGCACATCTCTACGGTTTGGTATCACACTCCGTCTACCGGAACGCTTGTCAAGAAGATCAGATATGGCACGCCGCCGGTCTCGGTTTATTCGCGTCTTCCAAAGCAATTCTGCTTTGACCTAACGGATCGCTATCCGGCATTTGTCGTTAACGGGTCTCAAAAAAGGGTGAAACAGAGACTGAAAACGGGAAAGGAACGTTTCTGGCGGCTCGATCTTCATTGAAAGCAAAACCGCCCCTTAAGCGACACCTTAGGCTCAATAGCCGTCCAGTTCTCCGCGGACGACATAGCGCAGAATGTCGACCACCTGTTCCGGTGTTTCCGCAACCGCCAGAGCGGCGGCATCCACCTCCTTAAGCGGGTGGGTAAGGTCCGGCGTGTGATTGATGATAACCGGTTTGCCCAGCGCCGATGCGTAGCCTGCATCGAAGGCGGCATTCCACTGCTTGTATTTGTCGCCGAAGCGCACGACGACGATGTCGGATTTTTCGATCAGCGTGCGGGTCCGGATTGCATTCACCTGTCCGCCCTTGTGATCCTTCCAGAAATTCTTTTCTTCCGCACCCAGGATCGCAACGCCGCAATCATCGCTGGCGGCGTGATTGGTCACCGGAGCGGCAAATCGGACCGGCAGGTCGGCGGCTTTGGCTGCTTCGACAATCCGTTCGCGCCAGTCGGTATGGATTTCACCAGAGAGATAAACAAGCCATTCGGTCATAAGAAGCCTTTACAATATATCCAGTCGCAGCATTGGCGGTGGTCGTTGTTCCAGGTTGATCGACATCGTTTTATTGGCGTTCCAGCCCGCTGGCAACGGGATATCGTTCTTGTGCCGGTATCCCAAGGTATGCAATTTAGAGCGTATCTCCTTTAACGATGCAGGCCGAAAAAAGAGCAATATGGACAAACGCAACATCAACGGCATGGAAGTCTATCGACGCCTGATCAGTGCCATCGAAAAGCATGAACTCCAGCCGGGCGATCGACTGAGAGAAGCGGAACTTGCCGAACGCTATGGTGTCAGCCGGACTCCGATCCGCGAGGCGCTCAAGAGGCTGGAAGCGCAAAGGATTGCCGTGCACGAACCAAATCGCGGCATGGTGATCGCTTCCCTGTCGCACGATCAGGTCACCGAAATCTACTTCATGCGGGAAGTGCTTGAGGGCACGGCGGCCCGATTGGCCGCCCAGCATGCGTCAGAGACGGAAATTGAAATACTCAGAGAGCTGGTTGCGGAAGACAAAAAACATATCGAGGATGAGGAATGGCTGCTGCAGTCAAACCGTGAATTCCACCGGCGTCTCTATCTGGCGTCCCACAATCGTTATCTCGTGGATCAAACCGACCATCTGCGTCTTTCTCTGCTGTTGCTGGCGGGACGGACATTGGCCACGTCGGAACGCAGGGAGCTGGCTGTTGGTCAGCATGAAGCCATCGTTGATGCGATTGCGGCCCGGGATTGCGACACGGCCGATGCGGTCGCACGCGCACACATAGCCGGGGCGCACAAGGCACGGCTGGCCGATACCCTCTAAAAGGGGAGGCGCGACCTGACATTAACGTCGGTGCGCCGGCTGCCGGGTCTTAGTCAGACGTCCAGGTTCGCGACGCTCAGGGCATTGTCCTGAATGAATTCCCGCCGGGGATCGACATCATCGCCCATCAGTTTGGTGAAAATGTCGTCGGCATCGTCCGCTTCCCTGACCTTCACCTGCAGAAGCGTTCTTGCCTCCGGATCGAGCGTGGTTTCCCAAAGCTGCTCCGGATTCATCTCGCCAAGACCTTTGTAACGCTGGAGTGTGAATCCCTTGCGGCCGGCGGCAAGGACGGCGTCCATCAGGGCCTGCGGGCCGCGGATCAACGTCTCGTTATCCTTGCGCAGCAAGGTTGCCGCTTTGCCGTAGATCTCCTTCAGGTGGGCGCTGTGGCTGTCGAGTCGCCGGGCGTCGTATGATCCCAGCAGGGCAGCATCGATGGTCGAAACCTCTTTCACACCGCGCACCGTGCGGCTGAAGACGAGGCTGCCGTCGTCTTTGGCTTGGCCTTCCCAGCCTCTCTCGAACTCATCGGACATGATGTCGAGCCGCCGGGCTATATAAGCCGCCGCCTCGACCGCTTTTTCCCGGTCGGCCAGAATTTCAGCGTTCAAGGCACCCGCAATGGCCGCCTGCTCAACGATCGCCTGATCGTACCGGGCATGAAGGCCGCCTAAAATGCCGGAGATCCTGCGTGCGGTTTCGACAATGTCATTAAGGTCCGCAGCGGCCCGCATCTCGCCATTGGCAAGCCGCAACGTCATATCTTCAAGGCCCGCATCGATCAGGAAATCATCCAGCGCGGTCTCGTTTTTCAGATATTGTTCTGAAGATCCGCGCTTTACTTTGTAAAGCGGCGGTTGAGCAATATAAAGATTCCCGTTTTCGAACAATTCCGGCATCTGACGGAAAAAGAACGTCAGAAGCAATGTCCGGATATGCGCCCCGTCGACATCGGCGTCGGTCATGATGACGATTTTGTGGTAGCGCAGCTTTTCGATATTGAATTCTTCCTTACCGATCCCGGTTCCGAGCGCGGTAATCAGGGTCCCGATTTCGTTTGACGACAACATCTTGTCGAACCGGGCGCGCTCAACATTCAGAATTTTACCTCGAAGCGGTAAAACGGCCTGATTTTCTCGGTTTCTGCCCTGTTTTGCGGAGCCGCCGGCGGAATCACCCTCCACCAGAAACAGCTCGGACTTCGCCGGATCCCTTTCCTGACAGTCGGCGAGTTTGCCCGGCAGAGAAGCGATATCAAGCGCGCCCTTGCGCCGGGTCAATTCCCGCGCCTTGCGCGCTGCTTCCCGGGCTGCGGCGGCCTCGACAACTTTTGAAACGACAATTTTCGCAGGTGCCGGATTCTCTTCAAGCCATTCGGCCAGAGCCTCGTTGACGGCACTTTCAACAACCGGTCGGACTTCGGACGAAACAAGTTTATCCTTGGTCTGGGAGGAAAATTTGGGGTCCGGAACTTTCACGGACAATACGCAGGTCAGTCCTTCCCGGCAATCGTCGCCGGTCAGAGACACTTTCTCTTTCTTGGTAATGCCTGATCGCTCGGCATACCCGGTCATTTGCCGGGTCAGGGCGCCGCGAAAGCCGGCCAGATGAGTGCCGCCATCCCGCTGGGGGATGTTGTTGGTGAAACACAGAACCTGCTCGTGATAGCTGTCGTTCCACCACATGGCCACTTCAACGGTGATCCCGTCCCGATCGACCGTCAGTTCTATCGGATTGTCGATCAGCGGATGTTTGGCGCGGTCAAGATACTGCACAAACGCCTTAATGCCGCCTTCGTAGTGAAGTTCTTCCGTCACCTCTTCGACACCGCGCTTGTCGCTGAGGATAATGCGTGCGCCGGAATTCAGGAAAGCAAGTTCCCGGAGGCGGTGTTCCAATGTGCTGAAACTGAATTCTGTCTTCGAAAAGGTTTCAGGCGAAGGCAGGAACGTTACCTCCGTTCCTTTTTTGCCGTTTGCCGGACCGACAGCTTCCAGGGCGCTAGTGGCTTCGCCATCGGCGAACCGCATCAGGTGCTCCTTGTCATCGCGCCAGATGCGGAGTTCCAGCGATGTCGAAAGGGCGTTGACCACCGATACGCCGACGCCGTGAAGTCCGCCGGAAACCTTATAGGAATTCTGGTCGAACTTACCGCCTGCATGCAACTGCGTCATGATCACTTCGGCAGCAGATACGCCCTCTTCGGCGTGAATGTCCGTTGGAATGCCGCGGCCGTTGTCCGTGACGGTAACTGATCCGTCCGGGTTCAGTGTCACCGTCACGTAATCGGCATGTCCGGCCAGACACTCATCGATGGCGTTATCGACAACTTCATAAACCATATGATGCAGTCCGGAACCGTCATCGGTGTCGCCGATATACATTCCGGGACGCTTGCGCACCGCGTCCAGTCCCTTCAGGACTTTGATCGAGTCCGCGCCATATTCCTGATCGTTCTCTTCAGCCGGTAAGTCGCTCATGCGAATCAATTATTCCCGTCATTTTCAACTTATTACCTTATAAGCCCAAGTGTCGGCGATTCAATGCGCGCAAGGGGGTAATGGGACGGGAAAACCAACGAAAAACGAAGGTTTTTAGGGGAAAAAAACCAAGAGAGTGCAATTACGCGAAATGGGCCGGACTCAACGGCTGACAACAGCCACGGCTGCTCCGGCCATTGTGAGACTGGCACAGCGATTCAGCACTCTGCGGGATCGTGCCGACCGCAGCAAAACACGGCTTTGGGCCGCAACGAGTGCGTAAGGAAACAGCACAGCGAGAAGAACAACGATCACGACTGATCCCAGAGACAGAAAATCGGTCACAGTCACGGATGACAAATCGATCAGGCTCGGCAGCAGTGCCATGTAAAAAAGAATGGTTTTGGGGTTGCCAAGGGTCAACAGGAACCCTGCGATAAGCGATCGTCCGGCGGATTTCTCACCGGCAGCACTCTCGACCGTGATCGCTTCCTCTGTCGCTGTCCACAGTGTGTAGGCGAGATAAGCCAAAAATGCCGCGCCGAGCCACTTTACGATGAAAAATACGGTCCCCAGAATTTCGGCAATAAACGACAGGCCGAGAATTGCCAATGAAAGGAAGACAAGATCGCCAAGGACAATGCCTGCGATCAGGGGTAATGCGGCCGGAAAGCCGGCGCCGAGAGCCCGCGCGATCACAGCAGCAACGCCCGGGCCGGGAATGGCCGCGGCGATCGCCAATGCTAGGGTATGGCCCCATAAATATACTTGAAATGGCGGATCAAACGGCAAAAAGCTGGAAGGAAGGGTGTGAAAAGCGGGCTTGATGCCCGGTTGAACAGCCTGACGCAGCAGATTGATGCCGTTTGTCTGTCCTTTCGGATAGGGCCGATTGGTCCGGCTACAGCGTTGCAAGTTCTTGAAAACCGGATGGTTTCCTTCGAACATGCGCCTTGTATCCGAACAAATCGGCTCATACCATTTCAAGTATATTTATGGGTCCATACCCTAGGCTGAAAGTCCCCAATGCGGCAGGATCCATTTTTAATGTTCCGGAAATAGACGACGATGTGATTAGTGCTGAGAGCTGCCCGATGCTTCTTCAGTAACCACGCCAGCCCTTACATTAAAAATCTGCGCTCGGGAACCCAGGGATTCAAAATAGGCACGGTCGGTGCCGGTCAGCCAGCATTGGCCGCCCAGGGCGTCAAGTTGGTCGAAGAGGGCGGCCCGCCGGTCGGCGTCAAGATGCGCCGCAACTTCATCAAGCAGCAGGATCGGGGTCATGCCGGAAAGAGAAGCCACCAGCCGTGCATGCGCAAGAACGAGCCCAAGCAGCAACGCCTTCTGCTCTCCTGTAGACGACTGTGCGGCCTCCATGTTCTTTTCGGCGTGTCGGACCTGAAGATCAACCCGGTGCGGACCTGAAAGGGTACGGCCTGCTGCGGCATCCCGCGACCGCATCCGGTTGAGGATTTTTCGGTAGTGATCTTCCGCATCGGTGGCCGCCATGCCTTCGATGGCTGTCTCCAACTCTCCCTGCAGCGCCAAATGCGCTTTTGGAAAATCAGACGGGGTGCCCTTCTGTCGATCGATAAGGCCGGAGAAGCAGGCGATCAGTTCCGTTCTGGCCAGGCTGATGGCAACGCCGTGCTCGGCCAGCTGAATTTCGATGCCGTCGAGCCACTCCGTCTCTCCGGGGCGTTCCTCAAGCAGCCGGTTGCGGCTGCGCATCGCCTTGTCAAACGCGTTAACCCGGCGGCCGTGCTCCGGGTCGATGGCAAGGACGAGGCGATCGAGGAACCGCCGTCTGTCCGCGGCCGGACCCGTAAACAGACCGTCCATGGCCGGTGTCAGCCACAGCACGCGAATAAATTCCGACACCTGTTCCAGATTGCGCGCGGTTGCGCCGTTGATCCGGGTCTTGCGGCCGCGCTCAGCGCCGCCTGACGCAGGGGTCAGACCAGTGCCGATCTGATTGCATCCCACCTCGCCCTCGATCGTTGCGGCGACGGCCCACGATCCGGGCCCATGGTTGCGTCCGACGTCTTCGTAACTTGCGCGTCTCAGCCCGCGACCGGGGGAGAGAAACGATATCGCCTCAAGAATGTTGGTTTTTCCCGCGCCGTTGTTGCCCACCAGGACGATGTGTTTTTCGCTGAGAGCAAGGTCGAGTGCGGCATAGTTGCGGAAATCGGTCAGCTTGAGCGCGGAAAGTGTGATCTTTTCGACATCGTGACCGTCTGTCATGCCAAGGGGCCCGGACCGACCTAAACCCGCATCGGCATGAGAACGTAGAGCGCGTCGGCTGTGTTGTCGTCCTGAATCAGCGTGGGCGCGCCGGAATCGGCCAGTTTGAACAAAGCCGTGTCGGTTTCCAGCTGCGAGGCGATGTCGAGCAGGTATCGGGAGTTGAAGCCGATGTCCAGATCGTCATTTTCATAGTCGACCGCAAGTTCCTCGGTTGCGGTGCCGGAGTCCGGGTTGGTGACTGTCAGCACCATGCGTCCCTCGCTCAGCGCCATCTTGACTGCCCGTCCCCGGTCGCTTGAGATCGTTGAAACGCGGTCCACCGCTTTGGTGAACTCTTCGCAATCAACACGCATTTCCTTGTCGTTCTGTTGCGGAATGACGCGTCCGTAATCGGGAAATGTGCCGTCGATCAGCTTGCTGGTCAGGACTACTGGTCCTGTTTTTAAACGAATTTTCGTCTCCGACAGTTCTATGGAGACCTTTGCATCGGGATCATCCAGAAGCTTCTGGACTTCGCCGACCGTTTTCCTCGGAACAATGATTCCGGGCATGCCGACGGACCCTTCAGGCGCCGGAACTTCCGACTGGGCGAGACGGTGTCCGTCGGTCGCCACGGCTCGAAATCGCATGCCGTCCCCTGCATCAATCGTGTGCAGATAGATACCGTTCAGATAGTAGCGGGTTTCCTCGGTGGAAATCGCGAATTGTGTCCGGTCGATAAGACCGCGCAGGTCCGGCGCGCTGATCTCGAACGCGTGCGAGAATTCGCCGGCGGTCAGATCGGGAAAGTCGGATTCGGGCAGCATCTGCAGCGCGAACCGGGATCGGCCGGATTGAATATTGAGCGTCGCATTGTCGGAGGAGGTATCCAGACCGACCTGCGATCCTTCCGGCAGTTTCCGGACGATGTCGTAAATCATATGGGCCGGGACCGTCGTTGCGCCGGGCTGTTCGACCATTGCCGAGATTGATTCGGAGACTTCAAGGTCAAGATCCGTGGCCTTCAGGCCAAGCGAATTTCCATCGGCACGCAACAACACATTCGATAGGATCGGGATCGTGTTACGGCGCTCGACGACCCGGTGTACATGGGTCAGGGACTTCAGAAGATCTGTCCGTTCGAGTGTCGCTTTCATCAAACAATATCCATGGTTTCAAATATCGCCCGTCAAATCGATCGGCGCTTGCTGTGAACAGGCGGCTTCTCGAACGCGTGTCGATCGAAAAACCGGGGGCACGAAATTGCCCTTAAAGCCCCTTCATTGCAAGGGGGCGCGCATGCGTTTGGGTTATAAGAGGAAAAAATCGCCGGGGGAGGTTAAAAAATGCGGGGCGACTTTAAAAAAAGCACACCCCGCATTGCCGCATCTGCCCCTTTCAGGGGGAAGTCAATCCAGTCCCTCAGGCATCGAGCATCCGTTTCAGCAGCTCGATTTCCTGAGCCAGTCCATTATCGCTTGTCGCCAGTTCGTCGATTTTCCGGACCGCATGCAAAACCGTTGTGTGATCGCGGTTTCCGAACCGCCGGCCGATTTCAGGCAGGGAGCGCGGTGTCATGGTTTTTGCAAGATACATTGCGATCTGGCGCGGACGGACGATTGTCCGGGTCCGGCGCGCCGACAGAAGATCGGACCGCGATACATTATAGTGTTTGGACACAATGCGTTGAATGTCCTCAATCTTCACCCGGCGGGGTTCATGCGAGCGAACCAGGTCCCGAAGGGTCATTTCCGCCATTTCGATCGTTATCGGCGAATTGGTCAGTTGGTTATGCGCAACCAGCCTGTTAAGCGCCCCTTCCAGATCGCGGCCATTGGACGTAACGTTTCGGGCAACATATTCAATCACCGCATCCGGCATGATGAAATCGGGATAGGTGCGCTGGATCATCTGGTTCCGGACGACCAGCATGTTGCGGCGGAGCTCATAGTCCGGATTCGCGATTTCAACCACCAGGCCGCCGGCCAGGCGAGAGCGCATGCGGTCGTCAAGCGTTTCAAGATCAGCGGGCGCTCTGTCGGCGGCGCAGATAACCTGTCTTGCACCGTCAATCAGCGAATTCAGCGTATGACAGAATTCCTGTTGGACCTGCTTCCCGTGCAGGAACTGCATATCGTCAATCAAGAGAAGATCGATGCCGCGAAGTTTCTCTTTGAATGTCAGCGCGGACTGGTTTTTCAGTGCTGCGACGAAACGGTACATGAAATGCTCTGCCGTCAGATAGAGCACCGACCGGTTGGCATGACGGGCCCGGGCGGCAATCGCGTGCAGAAGGTGGGTTTTGCCCAGCCCGACGGCCGCGTGAACGAACAGCGGGTTGAATGTGACGCTGCCGCCGTTGGCAACCTGCCGCGCCGCAGCCAGTGCCAGAACATTCGATCCACCCTCGACAAACGTGTCGAATGTATATTTTGAATCAAGAGGCGATCCTTCCAGCACGTCCACCGGCGCCGTCGCGCTGTGAGACCTCGTAGAGTGGGCCGGGCCGGTGGCCGGTCTGCTGGCCGGAAGGGAGATAGGCCGGCTGTCGACGGTAACATTCTGCTGTGAGGCCGCCGCCCCTGACTTGCTCGGAGCGCGCTTTGCGCGAATAGCGCCCCTGACCGTCAGTTCAATATTGCTGACCTTGTCGCATTCCCGTCGCCAAAGACCGATCAGCTGGTCTTCGTAATTCGATTGAATCCATTGTTTCAAAAAACGTGTCGGTACGGATAATTGCACGGTGCTGTCAGAATGACCTTCCAGGTCGACACGTGCAAACCAGCTGGAAAAAACATCCTCGCCGAGCTCTGCCTTGAGCTTCTTTTTTACGCGATTCCAATGTTCTGGTCCGGGAGTTCCAGCCATTTCCATTATACAGCCTCCAATTCAAAGTGCCGGATCGCCGCATCCGGGCTCGTGATTATCGATCTTGTTCACACATACAAGAATTCTTATCGTGGAGCGGTTGCAAAACCGCCGTGAAGAGCACTCAGAACCCCTTCATTTTGTTCCTATTTCTAACCAGTGGACTAGGATTGAAACCAAGGCAGATTGGCGGCCTTCCAGCCATCCAAAAGACCCCGATGCCGGCTGTCATCAGCGGGTCCCTCAAAACCGCCGGCAACGTTAAAGCATTGGCGGTATCCCGATCGCGTCATCGCCGCGGCTGCCGAAGCACTCCGAACTCCGGAACGGCACAGGAAATAAAGAGGCGTATCCAGTCCCTGATTACGCTGGTTCAACTCTTCACTCAGACTGTCGACAAATTGGCTGTTTACATCCATTTCCGGATAGGTCTGCCACTCGATAAAGATTGGCGTGTCACCAATCTGAGACAGGTCCGGTACGCCTACAAAAGCCCATTCCGCTTTGGTTCGAACATCAACCAGCACCGCGTCAGATGCTTTCAGGGCATCGTAACAATGCAGCGCGGAACTATCACCCGCATATAAATTTGCTGTCGCAAGCGACATAATTTGCCCCCAATTGCCGTCCAGCACCCCAGACGCCAACACAGTATTTTTCATTTTTCACATAAGAAGTCAGACAACCACTCCAAATACGGTGTATGTCTCACTCTCAGACGCGAATTGGGTACACGGTCACAATTGAAGAAGTACAATTGAATACATAGTATTATACTTCCCGTTTGCTCTAACTCGGCAATTAACTGCCACCGTTTACTGAATTCAGCGGTATAGCCCCCCGCTGTCCAGCAACACTACACATGGTGCGGGGGGGCCGCAAGCGCGTCTCGGCAAATATTGTTCAGCCATAGGCCCGAATTGCCCTTGACCGCTCTTTTTCATGTTTGTGTGCCATTTCGGTAATGCATTTGGACTCAATAATTTTTACGCTTCGACCGCCCTGAGATAAGCCATTAGATAGGGGCCAAAATATTTTTTTGCAGCGCGGCCTCTTGACAGAAACGGAATCCGCAATCCGACGAACTGAATTACCAACACCTATCTGTAACTATATGAAAAAAATGATGAAAATATGTCAGGTTGTATCAGATGATATTAATGTATCTAAATTGCAGCAATAGGGATATTTCGGTTATCCAGAACTTTGCCGCCTAAAATAAAAAACCCGACACATCGGCCGGGTTTTACTCGTCACAATTTCGAGATATTACGCACTGAGTGCATTTACTCGCTTTGCAAGCCGGGAAACTTTCCGCGCTGCGGTATTGCGATGCATTACACCCTTGCCGGCGGCGCGGATAATCTCCGGCTGAGCGGCCTTTAGCGCTTCCGCTGCCGCTGCCTGGTCACCGGATGCCAGAGCGGCTTCCACGTTGCGGATGAATGTACGCACGCGGGTGCGACGTGCTTTGTTGACGGCTGTTCGGCGTGCAATCTTGCGGGCCGCCTTTTTGGCCGATGGTGTATTGGCCATGACACTGTCCTGGTCGTTAGAGGCGCAAGTCTCTTTGCGCGCTAATCACAGTCGGCGACAGCGGTGACGATCCAGGTTTCCGGCAGTCACTTTGATCTGTCGCGATGAAAATTGAAAACGGCGGCAGCCGTGGCCACCACCGGTTAGCCCGCGCTTATAGTCGCATGGATCGTTCGCGTCAACGGCTCATACCATCTTAAGCCAATTTATGGGTCCATACCCTAGAGATCTCGAAATTGCGGTTCACGTTTTTCCACGAACGCAGCCATTCCTTCTTTCTGGTCTTGCGTTGCAAACATGGATTGGAACAGGCGGCGCTCAAAACGAACCCCTTCAGACAATGTGGTTTCATAGGAGCGGTTCACGCTCTCTTTCGTCATCATGACGACCGGCAGGGAGAAATCGGCTATTTTTTCAGCCGCCTTCAAGGCTTCTTCCATGAGTTCGTCTGCCGGCAGAACGCGGCTGACAAGGCCGCTTCGTTCAGCTTCCTCTGCGTCCATGAACCGGCCGGTCAGGCACATTTCCATTGCCTTTGATTTGCCGATCAGCCTTGTCAGCCGCTGGGTGCCGCCGACTCCCGGCATAACGCCCAATTTGATTTCCGGCTGGCCGAACTGTGCGTTATCGGCAGCCAGAATAAAGTCACACATCATTGCCAGTTCGCAGCCGCCGCCCAGTGCATATCCTGCCACGGCCGCGATGATCGGTTTGCGGATCGTTCCGACATTGTCCCAACTCGCCATCAAGTCGCCGAGATAGGCATCGACATAGTCCTTATCGGCCATCTCTTTGATGTCCGCGCCGGCCGCGAACGCTTTTTCTGAACCTGTCAGCACGATACAGCCGACTTTTCGGTCCTGATCGAACTTGCCCAGAGCATCGTTCAGTTCGTCGATCAAAGCGGAATTCAGTGCATTGTGCGCCTTGGGACGGTTAAGGGTGATCAATCCGACCTTGCCGCGCGTTTCAACCAGAATGTTTTCGTATGCCATATGATCTCCCCTCAATGAGCCCAAACCCTAGGAGTTTAGGTACTCAAGCCTCCCGGACGATTCAAGTTCACCTTTTAGAGAGCGGTGCTATCGCTTTTGACACCCGTTGCAAAAGAAGGTCGACCGTCCGCTTTGAACCTCTCGTTCGATGGTCCCTGAACAATTGGCGCGCGGGCAGGGCTGCCCCTCCTGGTCGTAAACCGAAAAACTGTGTTGAAAGTAGCCCATCGACCCATCCGTCCGGACATGGTCCCTAAGGCTCGACCCCCCTGCTTTGATGGCATCGGAAAGAACCGATTTGATTTCACCGACAAGTGTCTTGACACTGTGTTCCGGTGTATCGTTCGCGCGGACAAGCGCACCTGCCGGAAGAAAAGGCGACAGGCGGGAACGCCAGAGAGCTTCGCATACATATATATTGCCCAGGCCCGCTATGACGCGCTGGTCCAGGAGCGCCGATTTCAGGGGAGTCCTGCGCCCCTTGAACCGGTCGCCGAGATAGCGGGCGTCAAAGGCATTCCCGAGCGGCTCGACGCCCAGATGCGCAAAGTGCCGATGGCTTTCAAAGTCGGACCTGGGAATGAGATCCATATATCCAAACCGGCGCGGGTCATTATAAATGATCCGATTTTGCTCTCCTCCGGACCTTTCGAGCGTAAAGACGACGTGATCGTGTTTCCCGTCCTTCGACCGTTCATGATGAAACACGCCCGGTTCTTTGTCCGGCCGCCCGGCGGCATATTCGCCTGCAGCTACGCGAAAAGATCCGGACATGCCCAGATGCATGACCAGAACCTCCTGTGAGGAAAGGTCGGCGAGCACGAATTTCGCGCGCCGCGACAGGGATACAACTGTCCGGCCGGTTAATCTTCGGACGAAATTTTCCGGAAACGGGAAGCGGAGATCGGGCCGGTTCTGCGCCACTGCGACAATTTTCGCCCCCTCCATAAAGGGCGACAAACCGCGCATGACCGTTTCGACTTCAGGTAATTCAGGCATAAGGACCCTTTACAGATCAGGCACCGGCGTGACAGGAGAGAAGCCGAAAGAACTGTTGGCGGAATTCATTACGGTTCAAAACGTTTCGCGTTTCGCTCGCGAGAAGGAGACGTATCATGGTCAGCCAAACTCAGGAAGAGGCCGAAACGGGGACGCGGTCGGAGGACATGGCACCGGGGCAATCCGCCGGTGCCACTTTCGGCTTCCAGGATGTGCCGCTGGACGAAAAACAGACAATGGTCGATGCGGTTTTTCACAAGGTGGCGCGCCGGTACGACCTGATGAACGATCTCATGTCCGCAGGAATGCATCGCATCTGGAAGGATGCCGCGGTTTCCTGGCTTGCGCCGCCCAAGCGGGCCAAAAAGGAATGGCACGTGCTGGATGTCGCCGGCGGCACCGGCGATATTGCAACGCGGATTGTCGAACGGTCCGATGGCTTTGCCAAAGCGACTGTTTGTGACATCAACGAGTCCATGCTGCAGGCCGGGCGGGAACGGGCCCAGTCGTACAGATATGGCGGCAATATCCGTTTCATGCTCGGCAATGCCGAGGAACTGCCCTTTCCGGACAATCACTTTGATGCCTATACGATTGCCTTCGGCATTCGAAATGTGCCCAGAATAGAAACCGCTCTGGGCGAAGCATTCCGGGTGCTTAAACGGGGCGGCCGGTTTTTGTGTCTTGAGTTTTCCGAGGTCGATGTTCCGGTTCTGGATGGTCTTTATGAAAAATATTCATTCAACATCATTCCGCGCATGGGGCGCGTCGTGACGGGGGACGCCGATCCCTATCAGTATCTTGTGGAATCGATCAGAAAATTCCCCCGGCAGGACCGCTTTGCGCAAATGGTTGGCGAAGCGGGTTTCAAGCGTGTTGATTATCGCAATTTTTCCGGCGGAATCGCCGCGCTTCATTCCGGGTGGAAACTTTGAACGGCGCCGTTATCAATGCGTCCCGTTTTCGGGTGCCACGACAGCGTAAGGGAGACATCGCGAAGGTGACCGGGCGATGATTTTCCCTATCATGCCATTGTTCAGGCTTCTGCGCGCCGGGTTTGTCATGGCGAGAGAAGGCGTATTCGGGCTTGTTGAAGTGCCCGATCTCCCGGCCATGCCGCGGTTTGGCCTTCGGCTGATACGCCTCCTGGAAAGACGAAGCTCCAAGAATGCTGAAGCCGGAGCTCGTATATCCGCCGCGCTTAACCGTCTTGGCCCGTCTTACGTCAAACTGGGACAGTTTCTTGCCACCCGGCCCGATCTGGTCGGTCATGAGGTCGCCGAAGGGCTGACGGCGTTGCAGGACCGCCTTCCGGCCTTTTCACTGGAAGAAGCGCTCAAAGCGATCGAGGACTCGTTCGGACAACCGGTGGACACGCTGTTCGAAGATCTTGATGAATCGGTCGCTGCGGCATCTATCGCACAGGTTCACGCTGCCGCAGTCAGCGATTCTGACGGGGCCGTCAAGAAAGCGGCCGTCAAGATCTTGCGCCCGGGCGTTGCAGCCCGGTTTAAACGGGACCTTCAGAGTTTTTACCTGGCTGCGCGCCTTGTTGAGAAGCTGCACCCGCCGTCCCGCCGCCTGCGACCGGTTGCCGTCGTGGATACCCTGGCCAGATCGGTCGAGCTGGAAATGGACTTCCGTTTGGAAGCCGCCGCGCTTTCGGAGATGGCAGAAAATACCGCCGCTGACCCGGGATTTCGCGTGCCGGCGGTCGATTGGACGCGTTCATCGAAAACCGTCCTGACCATGGAGTGGGTAGACGGCCGGAAGTTGAGCGACGTCGAAGGCATTCTTGCAGACGGTCATGACGGCAGGGAATTGGGAGCTGCGATTATCCAGTCGTTTCTCCGCCATGCCCTCAGGGATGGCTTTTTCCATGCCGACATGCATCAGGGGAACCTGTTTCTTGAGCCGGACGGCACCCTGGTTGCCGTTGATTTCGGGATTACCGGCCGTCTTGGCAAGGCTGAACGCCGGTTCCTGGCGGAGATCCTCTTCGGTTTCATCACCCGCAACTATCGGCGGGTGGCGGAAGTCCATTTTGAAGCCGGATATGTTCCCTCCAGCCAGGATCCTGACGTCTTTGCGCAGGCCATTCGGGCGATCGGTGAACCGATACACGGGCATGCGGCGAGCGAGATTTCGATGGCACGCCTTTTGACCCAGCTTTTTGAGGTCACCGATCTGTTCGATATGCAGACGCAGACACAATTGATTATGCTGCAGAAGACCATGGTGGTTGTTGAAGGCGTGGCGCGGACTCTGGACCCGGATCTGGACATGTGGCGTACGGCGGAACCGGTCGTAAGAGAATGGATCGAGAGGCACCTTGGGCCGGCCGGCCGGCTTGAAGACGCAGCAAGCGGGCTCAGCGCGCTCGGCCGGCTCGTGGGCGATCTGCCCATTCTTGCGGACCGCGCCAGTAAGATTTCCGATGAACTGGAAAGGATGGCGCTGCAGGGATTGCGGTTTGACGACGAAACAGCAGAGGCTATCGGCAAAGCCGAAGCACGCCATTCCCGTTCGGGTCGGTGGGCTCTTTGGATCATTGCCGTTTCAATGATACTCGTTGCGATAAACAGTATTCTTACGCAGTAGAAAATTAATAATAATTAGAATTTACAAATATAAACGCAAATTGATACTATGTTCAGTGACTAATTCCTGATAATAGTCTTAATAATATATTAATTGGTTGTTAAGGTCGAATCCTGACAACGTTTGTCCGTCCGGTTGATTGAGGCAAAGGAGATGTCCGATCATCTTACTCGGAAGTCGGCACTATACATGTGGGGGTGTATAATTGTTGGAAGACACACCGGCTGATACCAGAACAAGGATTGTTCTCAGCGCGGAAAAACTGTTTGCAGAACATGGTATAGCCGGAACGTCCGTGCGCATGATTACCGACGCTGCAGATGCCAATATAGCGGCCGTGAACTATCATTTTGGCGGTAAGGATCAACTGATCAGGGCGATCGTCATTCGCCGGGTCCTGGAAATCGATGAAATTCGGTGTGCAGAGCTTGATGCCCTGATCAAAACCAGCGTTTCTGAACAAAGGACGCCTTCTCTGCAGGAGGTTGTTCATTGCTACCTGGATCCGATCATCGAACACGGGTTTGATCATGAAAAACGCAAAATGCGGCCCTTTGTTCGCTTTCTGCGACGCCTGCAGGAGGAACCGGAGAGCTTCCGCCGTGAAGTGACGACAATACAGGACCCGGTTCCCTCACTTGATCTTCTGATCAAAGCGCTGGGAATGGCGCTGCGGATCCAGATCGAACGGTCTCCAAAAATGCTGATGGCCATGTGGTATCTGGTGAATGCCAGCCTGCAGGCGCTCGTCATGATGGAGCGGGAAGGCTCTGTTCTGGGGATGACATTGCCGGATCAGGAGGCCATTAAGGCCGGTGCTGTCCACTTTATTTGCGGCGGTCTGACGGAGCTTCTGACGGCGGACAGCTGAAGACATCTTCCGCACTGTCCTGTCCGGGGACGCGTGTTACGCGCCTGAGTGTCACATTGATGCGGCCGACGTCCTTCAGAAGGGACGACGTTCCGGGAAAAATGCGGTCAACACCGTGATAGCAGAGCCTGGCGCCGTTCCCCAGTATCAGCAAATCGCCGGAGGACAGCCGAAAGGAACGGGTCGGATCCGATCTTTTCAGCCCGCCGATGCGAAAGAGGCAGGCGTCTCCCAGGGAGATTGACACGACCGGGGCAGAGAACTCTTCCTCGTCTTCATCCCGATGCAGCCCCATCTTGGCTTGCGCATCGTAAAAATTGATCAGACACGCTTCCGGAAGCTCCGGAAATTCGGCAGTCTTTTTCCAGATCTGAAGAAGCTCCTCCGGCAATATGGGCCAGGGCTGACCGGTGACGGGGTGTGAGGGCTGATAGCGATATCCGCCTTTGTCCGACACCCAGCCCAACGATCCGCAATTTGTCATGCGAACCGAAAAGGGCTTGCCCGATTTGGGCATGGTCGGCCGGACCAGCGGAGCCCTTTTCACGATCGATCGAATAATTTCGACAAGATGTTTCTGATATGAGGCGTCGAGGAAACCGGGCAGGATTTTTAAGCCGCTGGGAAGGTCCGTCGTGCTCATTGGTTGCTCCGGTTTCGCAGGGAGTCTCGCGAGGAAAAGCAATCGGAATAGCCGCCTTCCGCGCCAAGGAGTTTTTGTAAGTGTAAGTGGTCTTTGGTATTACGGGTAATGAAAGCCAGTCGGTTTGGCAAATCCGGCAGACCTGCGCATGTGACGTCTTCTGGGCACCAAGAGAGGCTCGACTATGACATTTCTTCCTCAATGGCTCGCGTCGTCCTTAACGCTGATCTCTGCCATTCTTGTTATCCTGTGTGCTCTCGCCGGTCTTGCGATCCTGGTGATGTTCATCATCGACAAGACGCAGCACAAAGATGCCATCCGACATAATTTTCCGGTTGTCGGACGCTTTCGATACATCTTCACGACGCTGGGCGAGTTTTTCCGTCAGTACTTTTTTGCCATGGATCGCGAAGAGATGCCGTTCAACCGGGCAGAACGCGTTTGGGTTGAAAAAGCGTCCAAGCGCGAAGGCAACACGCGTGCCTTCGGATCCACGAAAAACCTGACCCCGCCCGGGACTGCGATATTCGTCAACTGCCCGTTCCCGGCGCTTGAAAGCAGTCATCACGAATCTCATCCGCTTGTTATTGGGCCCGGTGCGCGGGAGCCGTATGAGGCTAAATCGTTTTTCAACATCTCCGGGATGAGCTTCGGAGCCCTGTCGGCACCCGCCGTCAGGGCTCTTTCAGCCGGCGCGAAAATGGCGGGATGCTGGATGAATACCGGAGAGGGCGGTTTGTCCCGGTATCATGAGGAGGGCGGGGCTGACATTGTCTTTCAGATCGGAACGGCGAAATACGGTGTCCGGACCGAAGACGGCCGTCTGGATGAGGATAAGCTGCTTGCGATCGCTCGAAAACCGCAAGTAAAAATGATTGAAGTGAAGCTTTCCCAGGGCGCCAAGCCAGGCAAAGGGGGGCTTTTGCCGGGCGAAAAAGTGACCGAGGAAATAGCCGAAGTCCGGGGTATTCCGGCAGGCGAGTCGTCGATTTCACCCAATCGTCATCCGGAAATCTCAAGCGTCGGCGAACTTCTGGATTTTGTCGGCAGGGTGAGGGACCTGACGGGTTTGCCGGTCGGTTTCAAATCTGTTGTCAGTTCAACAGCCTGGATCGAAGAGCTTTGCGAGGAAATCCACAAGCGCAGCCTCGATGCGGCACCTGATTTCATCACCATCGATTCCGGCGACGGCGGCACCGGTGCGGCCCCCATGCCGTTGATGGACAATGTGGGATTGCCGATTCGGGAATCTCTGCCCATCGTTGTGGACACGCTTTCCGCCTACAATCTTCGAGACCGCATTCGTGTGATTGCGTCGGGAAAACTCGTCACCCCCTCAGCCGTTGGGTTGGCTCTCAGCCTTGGCGCCGACTTTGTCGTTTCGGCCCGGGGCTACCTGTTCGCACTGGGGTGCATTCAGGCACTGAAATGCAATCAGAATACCTGTCCGACCGGCATCACGACCCACAATCCGAGACTTCAACGCGGACTTGACCCGAAAGACAAAGCCGTGCGTGTGGCAAGCTATTGTTCCAGCATCCTCCGCGAGGTCGAAATGATTGCGCACTCTTGCGGTGCGGCGGACCCAAGAGACCTTGACCGGCATCATGTCAGGATCGTTCAGGCGAACGGCACATCGGTCCCGCTGGACGATATCTTTCCACACCCGGACAAGGCCGCAAGCCAACTGGCGGAGCTGAAACACACCATGAAATGAACCGGCCCTGTGCCTCGTTTTGGCAAAATATTGTTGGTTGCCCGTCTTCACAGGTGTCGGAAAACGGGGGCGCCGGTTTCATCGCGTGCGCCGGATTTCAAAGAGCTTTTTGGATGCATAAGGGAAACCTTATGTCCAGACTTATTTCTCCATTGACAGCGGGCCAAAGCATCAGCAAATAACGGCGGTTGCCGGGCTCCCGGGCCCCGCAAAATCAAATTGTTTCGCAAATTGACCACAAAACACGGCCTGGTTTGCGGATAATTTGCACATTCACTTGCGGCAATGCGACTGCCAACTTATATAGCCAGAGAAGCATGGCCGGGCGTCCCAGGACGTCTGCGCCATAGTACAAAATGGGGGCCGGCCGGGATGTTTTGCCCGGCTTGATCCGAATGCCGACAGGGTTCGGTCGGTCTGCCGAAAGGAGAAAAGATTATGGCAAAGGTCATCGGTATCGACCTCGGCACGACAAACTCGTGCGTCGCCGTCATGGACGGCACAAAACCCAAAGTGGTGGAAAATGCGGAAGGAGCGCGGACGACCCCGTCGATGGTCGCGTTCTCCGACGATGGCGAACGCCTCGTCGGCCAGCCGGCGAAACGCCAGGCGGTCACAAATCCTGAAGCCACATTGTTTGCGGTCAAGCGTCTGATCGGACGCCGTTACAGCGATCCGACCGTTGAAAAAGACAAGAAGCTGGTCCCTTACGCGATTGTGAAAGCCGACAATGGCGATGCATGGGTCGAAGCGGGCAGCGAAAGATATTCACCCTCGCAGGTTTCGGCATTCATTCTGCAGAAGATGAAGGAAACGGCTGAGGCCTATCTCGGCGAGACGGTTACGCAGGCCGTTATCACGGTGCCTGCTTACTTCAATGACGCGCAGCGTCAGGCTACGAAAGATGCCGGCAAGATCGCCGGGCTCGAAGTGCTGCGTATTATCAACGAGCCGACCGCGGCGGCGCTGTCTTACGGTCTTGAGAAAAACGACGGCAAAACCATTGCGGTATATGACCTGGGCGGTGGCACGTTCGATATTTCCGTGCTGGAGATCGGTGATGGTGTTTTCGAAGTAAAATCGACCAATGGAGACACGTTCCTTGGCGGTGAAGACTTCGATATGCGTCTGGTCGACTATCTGGCGGATGAATTCAAAAAAGAGAACGGCATTGACCTGCGCGGCGACAAACTGGCGCTGCAGCGCCTGAAAGAGGCTGCCGAGAAAGCCAAAATCGAGCTGTCGTCGTCTTCGCAGACCGAATTGAACCTGCCGTTCATCACCGCCGATGCGTCCGGTCCGAAACACCTGACGATGAAACTGACACGGGCCAAGTTCGAACAGCTTGTGGAAGATCTGGTTCAGCGGACCATCGACCCGTGCAAGGCTGCGCTGAAAGACGCAGGTCTGGCTGCCGGTCAGATCGACGAAGTCGTTCTTGTCGGCGGCATGACCCGTATGCCGAAAATCCAGGAGATCGTGAAGAACTTCTTCGGCAAGGAGCCGCACAAGGGTGTGAACCCGGATGAGGTCGTTGCCATGGGAGCCGCGATCCAGGCCGGTGTTCTGCAGGGCGATGTCAAGGATGTCCTTCTGCTGGACGTCACACCATTGTCGCTGGGTATCGAAACCCTGGGTGGTGTCTTCACGCGCCTGATCGACCGCAACACGACGATCCCGACCAAAAAGAGCCAGGTGTTCTCAACGGCGGAAGACAATCAGTCGGCCGTGACCATCCGGGTTGCGCAGGGCGAGCGCGAGATGGCGGCTGACAACAAGATGCTCGGCCAGTTCGATCTTGTCGGTATTCCGCCGGCACCGCGCGGCGTTCCGCAGGTCGAGGTGACGTTCGATATTGACGCGAACGGTATCGTCAACGTGTCCGCCAAGGACAAGGGCACCGGCAAGGAACAACAGATCCGGATCCAGGCATCCGGCGGTCTGTCCGATTCCGATATCGATCAGATGGTCAAGGACGCCGAGTCCCATGCTGAAGAGGACAAGAAGCGTAAAGAGACGGTTGAAGCCCGTAACCATGCCGAGGCTTTGATCCATTCGACCGAAAAATCGCTTGGCGAGTATGGCGACAAGGTTGGTGAAGAAGACAAGGCCGCGATCGAAGCGGCTGTCGCTGACCTGAAAACTGCGCTCGAAGGCGAGGATGCCGAGGAGATTCAGGCCAAAACCCAGGCGCTTGCTGAGGCATCCATGAAGCTGGGCGAAGCGATGTACAAGGCATCTCAGGCCGAAGAGGAAGCCGCGGCTGAAGCGGATGCCGCCGCTGATGCTGGCGCAGATGACGATGTTGTCGATGCTGACTTCGAAGAAGTGAGCGATGATGATAAGAAATCTGCCTAACAGGCGATAAGGAACGAAAAGGCCCGCGCCGACGTGGATCCGGACAGTCCGGTGAAACCAGGTGCGGGCTCTTTGTTAGCAGATTCACGATGGCCCGCCGCAGACGGTGAACGTAAAAGGGAGCATCATGAATAAGGGCTGGACGCGCTGATGTCTAAAGCGGACTTTTACGATGTACTTGGTGTTTCGCGCGATGCGGATGAGAAAACGCTGAAAAGCGCCTTCCGCAAGCAGGCGATGAAGTATCATCCGGACAGAAATCCCGGCGATCGGGAAGCGGAAGCGAAATTCAAGGAACTCAACGCCGCTTACGAGACACTCAAAGATCCGCAGAAACGCTCGGCCTACGATCGGTACGGTCATGCCGCTTTTGAAAATGGCGGCGCCGGCGGTGCCGGCTTCGGATCCGACTTTGCCTCGACCATGTCAGATATCTTTGACGAGTTCTTCGGCATGGGCGGCGGCGGCCAGCGCCGGTCCGGCTCCGGACGCGAGCGTGGCGCGGATCTGCGCTACAATCTCGATATTACTCTGGAAGATGCGTTTACCGGCAAGGTTGTCGAGGTTGAAGTCCCGACATCTGTGACATGTGACACCTGCTCGGGCACGGGCGCAAAACCCGGCACCAGCCCAACCACCTGCCGGACCTGTGCCGGCAGCGGGCGGGTCAGGGCCAGCCAGGGTTTTTTCACCCTGGAAAGAACCTGTCCCAGCTGTCAGGGGCGGGGTGAAACCATTACGGATCCGTGCGAAAGTTGCGGTGGAACCGGACGGAAGACGGAAGAGAGGACACTCTCTGTCAACATTCCCGCCGGCATCGAAGATGGCACCCGCATTCGCCTTGCCAATGAAGGGGAAGCAGGGATCAGAGGCGGGCCTCCGGGCGATCTCTATATTTTCCTGTCGATAAAGCCGCACACGTTTTTTCAGCGCGACGGCGCCGATATTTTCTGCCGCGTACCGATCTCGATGACCACCGCCGCTTTGGGCGGGCAGTTCGATGTGCCGACTGTGGAGGGTGGAAAGACCCGCGTGAAAGTGCCTGAGGGAACCCAAACGGGAAAGCAGTTCCGGTTGCGTCACAAAGGCATGCCCGTTATGCGGTCGAAACAGTCGGGGGATATGTATATTCAGGTGACGGTCGAAACGCCGGCGAACCTGACAAAGAGACAGCGCGAGCTTTTGCAGGAGTTTGAGGACCTCTCCTCAAAGGACAATCACCCTGAATCTGCGGGTTTCTTCACAAAGGTGAAGGATTTCCTCGACAATCTTGGGCAGTAAGCACTGCCATACTGTTGCCATGGGCGGCAATTAAATAATTTTGAAAAGGAACAGGTGGTTTCCCAAAGGGAAGATGCTTATGTAGTCATTGTGAGTACTTTGTATGAGGCCAAATAATTAAGAAATACTTATGAGTGACGCGTTGTTATTGGAGATCTTTGAGAAAATGCATTCTTTTAACGCGGCGGGTGCGAAAAAACTCTCTTCGAAAGCTCTTGATGAGATACGCTTCATCAAGTCCTGGGCCGGCAACCCCCTGAAAACCGGGGCGGTCAGTCCATCCGGTTCGGCTCTGGCCAGGCGCATGGCGCAGCAAATCGATATGGGCCGGGACGGACAGGTTATCGAGTTAGGTCCCGGTACCGGCGTTGTTACAGAAGCGATTCTCAAGCGCGGCGTTGAACCGGGCCGCCTTACTGCGATCGAATATAACTGCAAATTCTGCGGGTTGCTGCAAAAGAGGTTTCAGGGCATCACCATCGTTCAGGGAGATGCCTATTCTCTGAAAAAGACATTGACCGATGTCGAATCCGGCTCGCTCGCCGGCATTGTTTCAAGTCTGCCGCTTTTCACAAGCTCGGTGGACAGTCGCCGGAAGCTTCTTTTAGAGGCGTTTGACCTGCTTCAGCCCGGTGCGCCGTTCATTCAGTTTTCCTACGCACTGGTGCCGCCGGTGAAGGAGGAGACTGGCCTGATCAACTATACGGTGACCGGCTGGATCCTGTTGAATCTGCCGCCGGCCCGGGTCTGGATCTACAGAAAACCGTCTTAGGATACGCGCAAAACCAAAGGGTTGGGCATTTCGCGCGATCCAATGAACGCGAGAATTGCCTTAAGTCCACCGCGCCGGATCAGTCTGGCGCGGAAAGAGTGTTTTCGGCCAAAGCACTTCAAACTTTGTTTTCCCCTGTCGTCACGGACCACGGTTTCTGTCACGCCTTCCGTCGATCAGCCCGATATCGCGCTGCAGATGGTCCGGCAGATCCGATGTCAGCCGGATCGTGCGCCGCCGGCTGAGAATTGGCTGCAAAAGCGCGAAAAACCGTTTCGCCGCGCGAACACTCACACCGAAAAGCTCATAACTGCCTTTTGATAGAATCATTTTATCTATCCCGGTTTGAGAAGATCAATATTCTTTCAAAATCACCATAATTTCTTTATATTTCAAATTAGAATAGATCGATTATGCATAAGGAAATTTAATGCAAAGGCCTTATGATCTGCCGCCGTTGGCCGCCCTTAGGGCGTTTGAAGCGGTTGCCAGAAACGTCAGCTTCACCAAGGCCGCGGATGAACTTGGCATGACGCAAGCGGCGGTCAGTTATCAGATCAAAGTGCTTGAAGACCGGATCGGCAGCACGCTGTTTCATCGCAAGCCCAGGCAGATCGCAATCACCGATGTCGGACGGGCGCTTGCGCCGCAGATCAGCGATGCGCTGGAGAGAATTTCCGTGGCGTATGCCAAGGCAAAAGGGACGGTGAGCGGCACGCTCACGCTGAGCACGACAGCAACCTTTGCCATTCACTGGCTCGCGCCGCGTCTTGGCGCCTTTCAGTTGGAGCACCCGGAACTGGCCGTTCGCGTCGGGATGTCCGAGGCCACGCCCGATCTCATAAACTCGGACATCGATGTTGCAATACGATGCGCGACGGAAAAACCGGACGGGATGGTGTCGCACAAGCTGCTGCATTTTGATTTCACACCGATGCTCCATCCCAAGCTGGCCGACACGATCGGCGGTATCGATGAACCGTCAGACCTTCTTCGGCTTCCGATTATCGAGGCGTCCGATCCCTGGTGGCGGGAGTGGTTCGATGCCGCTGGTGTTCCGGCGACAGGACTGGAGGCACGACCCGCCAGCCGTTTCGGTTCGCAGGCGCTCGATGTCAAGGCCGCTCTGGCCGGCCGCGGTGTCGCTATCCTGACGCCGGCCTTTTACCGGGATGAGGTTGAGCAGGGCCATCTCATCCAGCCGTTTGATCTGTTGTGCAGGGCCGAGATTGCCCTTTGGCTGGTCTATCGGGAAAATCGGGCAAACCTGCCGAATATCCGTCGTTTCCGGGATTGGCTTTTGCCGCAGTTCACGCATGACTGATGGTCGGATGAATTGCTCCAGAGCTTTGTTTGTTGCGTATTGTTAGTGAAAAGTGCTTCAACTTTTCGCAACTGCGCTTTATTGCGTTTGGTTTGAAGCGGAGACAAGAGGGATTCAATCCGCATGCGGGACCCCAGAATTCTGATATTTTCAGGCTCGACGCGAGCCGGCTCGCTGAATGGGAAACTTGCGGCTGCCACCGCGCGTGAACTTGGCCTTGCAGGCGCACAGGTAACCAGAATATCGCTCGCGGACTATCCGCTGCCGCTTTATGACGGCGATCTTGAAGCGCAATCCGGCGTGCCTGACAATGCCCATAAGCTTTATCGGCTGGTCAGTGAGCACCAGGGGGTGTTTATCACCTGTCCGGAATATAATGGTGGCTACACGCCGCTTCTGAAAAACACGATTGACTGGATCAGCCGTGTGAAAGTCGAAGGTGAGGGATCGGTTTTCAAGGGTCGGATTTTTGCTCTCGGCGCTGCGTCTCCGGGTGGCTTCGGAGGCCTGAGAGGCCTTTTGGGAATTCGGCCCGTACTTGAGGTTGCCCTTGGCGCAATGGTGCTGCCGGATCAGGTCGTGCTGCCCCGCGCCGGTCAGGCCTTCAATGACAAGGGAGATCTTGAAGATCCGGCGCTTGCCAAACGTCTGACAGCCGTCGCAAAAAGAATTGTTGAAGAAGCCGTACGCTACGTTCCTGATGTCAGATAGTCCGGCGAATTCTCCAGGGGATCTAGAGCGCATCCCGTGAAGGTTGGATCACCTTCACGACAAGGATACGCGCAAAAACAAATGGTTGGGCATTTCGCGCGATCCAATGATCGCGAGAATTGCCCTAGGAAAACGGAACCGACATCCTACATAGGGCTGAAGATAATTGGCGCGCGAAGCCGTCCCGCACACAGCAAATCAACCGGTTTGCTTTTGCACGCGCCGATTTTATAGAGTATTTGCAATCGATCGACCGGTCCTCAGCCTTGGACAATCTGAAAACCGGTTCCATGAAAACCAGATCCCGATACCGGCCAGTCAAACGGACGGTGATGTGTGATCGGACAAATTTGAGAGCGACATATTCATGGAAACATGGCACGGCACAACAATTCTGGCAGTCCGCAAAGCCGGCAAGGTTGTCATTGCGGGCGATGGCCAGGTCTCGCTTGGGCAGACGGTTATCAAAAATTCCGCCCGAAAAGTTCGGCCGCTTGCCAAGGGCGAGGTGATTGGCGGTTTTGCCGGGGCAACGGCCGATGCTTTTACGCTGTTTGAGCGCCTGGAAGCCAAACTTGAACAATATCCGTCGCAGCTCATGCGATCCTGTGTCGAGCTCGCAAAAGACTGGCGGACGGACCGGTATCTGCGGCGGCTTGAAGCGATGATGCTGGTTGCAGATTCCTCGGTCACGCTGGTTCTGACCGGAACCGGCGATGTGCTTGAGCCGGAAAACGGCGTCATGGGAATCGGATCGGGTGGCAACTATGCGCTTGCCGCCGCCCGAGCCCTGATGGATACCGATCTTGATGCGGAAACGGTCGCCCGGAAAGCCATGGCAATTGCGGCCGATATCTGTGTCTACACAAATGCCAATCTCATCGTGGAGAGCCTGGACGATCAGGTTGATTGACCTGACCCTCATCTGAATTCCGCGCCACGGACGCCTCTGAACACACTTGTTTCGCCTGTCAGGAAGTAGAGTATGACTGATTTTTCTCCTCGGGAGATCGTTTCCGAACTCGACCGTTACATTATCGGCCAGAAGGACGCCAAACGGGCGGTCGCGATCGCCTTGCGCAATCGGTGGCGCCGGCAGCAGCTTGAAGGTCCGATGCGCGAGGAGGTTCTGCCCAAGAACATTCTGATGATCGGGCCGACCGGTGTCGGTAAGACGGAGATATCCCGGCGCCTGGCCAAACTTGCCAATGCGCCGTTCATCAAGGTCGAGGCGACGAAATTTACCGAGGTCGGTTATGTCGGCCGTGATGTGGAGCAGATTGTGCGCGACCTGGTTGAGGCGGCAATCTCCCTTGTGCGCACCGAAAAACGCAAGGAAGTTCAGGCCAAAGCGCATCTCCAGGCCGAAGAGCGCGTTCTGGACGCCCTGGTTGGCGCATCGGCCAGCCCGTCAACGCGCGACAGTTTTCGGCGCAAACTGCATGAAGGGCAGATGGACGAAAAGGAAATCGAAATCGAAGTCAGCGCGCCTCCCTCGCTGCCTGGTTTTGATGTGCCCGGCATGCCCGGCGCCAGCGTCGGTGTGATGAACCTCAACGATATTCTCGGAAAGGCCATGGGCGGGAACAAGAAGACCCGGCGCGTGACGGTCAAGGACAGTTATGATCTCCTGATTGCCGAAGAGTCCGACAAGCTGCTGGATGAGGATCAGGTGGTCGCCGAAGCGATCCGCATTACGGAAAATGACGGAATCGTTTTCCTTGATGAGATCGACAAGATCTGCGCGCGGGAAGGGCGGCAGGGCGGCGATGTCAGCCGCGAAGGCGTTCAGCGGGACCTTTTGCCGCTGATCGAAGGCACGACGGTCTCGACAAAACACGGGCCGGTCAAAACAGACCATATCCTGTTCATTGCCTCCGGTGCGTTTCACGTTGCCAGTCCCTCGGACCTTTTGCCGGAGCTGCAAGGGCGGCTGCCGATCCGTGTTGAGCTGCGGGCGCTGACCCGCGACGACTTCCGGGCCATTCTGACGGAAACCGAAGCCAGCCTGATCAAGCAGTATGTCGCGCTGATGGCGACGGAAGATGTAACGCTCGAAGTCACCGACGACGCGATCGAGGAAATTGCAACAATTGCGGTCGATATCAACGCGACGGTGGAAAATATCGGGGCGCGCCGTCTTCAGACGGTGATGGAGCGGATTCTGGACGATATTTCCTTTACGGCGCCCGACAAGAGCGGCGAAACGTTCAGGGTTGATGCCGACTATGTGCGGACCAATCTGGGCGATCTTGCGAAGAATGCCGATCTTTCGCGGTTTATTCTTTAGGCTCGGGACCCATTCATTTCATCCATTGTGCGAGAGCAGATTTTGTTTTTGGCAAGGCGGAAAGGTGTAGGAAACCGTCCGGTTTTCAAGTCCTTCCAACGCAGTGAGGAACACAATTGCATGAAATGAATGGGTCCTGAGCCTTGTGCGTGTCTCGTTTATGTTGGGTAGTCTGGCTGAAACCTCCGATTTTATGGATTCCGGGCGGAAGGTTGAGCGACCGCTCCCGGTCTTGCCGATTGGTCCGGCAAATGGCAGCATGCGTATATGGTTACGAAGCGACGAAGTCTTGAGGAAGGGCACAGGCGCAAGTTTCTGGTGATTGTCGATGACACGCCGGAGTGCGGGCGTGCCCTGCTTTATGCTGCGAAGCGTGCAGAGCACACGAACGGCGCCCTGCTTATGCTCTATGTGATCGCACCGTCCGATTTCCAGCACTGGATCGGTGTGGAAAACATAATGCGTGCGGAGGCGATGGAAGAAGCCGAAACCGTACTTGCGCGTGCTTCGGAGCGGGTGAAAGTCTCGGTCAATATCGATCCTGAAATGGTGGTGCGCGAGGGGAAATCGTCCGAGGTCATCCTTGAGTTGATCGAGGAAGACGAGGACGTGGCTATTCTCGTGCTAGCAGCCGGAACGGGGTCCGAGGGCCCCGGACCGTTGGTGACTCAGATCGCCTATCAGAGCTCGGGTACATTCCCGATCCCGGTGACAATTGTCCCCGGAACGCTCAGCGATGATGACATTGCGGCCATCGCATAGAGCGTTCTGGGCGGCCTTGCGCAGACAGAAAACGCTCTGAAGAATTTTCTAACATGCACAGCAAATGCATGTTATCTGAGTGTGCGTGCTTGAAGTCGTTGGCGGGCACGTTAAATTATGGTGTAAATGGCACACGGCATGTCCTGGAGAAAGGGTCGCTCTTTTTCGATCGGGATACGTGACAAAACAAAGGCTTGGAGCATGTCACGCGGACAAGAGCCGTAGGACATGCTCCATACCGGGCTTAGCGCCCGCGACGAGAGAGATTGATCCGATGTTTATTCAGACTGAGGCGACGCCAAATCCGGCAACTCTGAAATTTCTGCCCGGCCGGGTCGTCCTGCAAAACGACACGCGCGATTTCCGCACCGCCGAAGACGCGGTGATCTCTCCGCTGGCGCAGAAACTGTTTGAGGTTCCGGGCGTCGCCGGTGTGTTTTTCGGGCATGATTTCATAACCGTGACAAAGTCCGATGAAGACTGGCAGCACATGAAACCGGCCGTGCTTGGTGCGATCATGGAGCACTATATGACCGGTGCTCCTGTTATGATCAGCGAGGAACCGGAAGACAGCGGCGAAGAGTTTTTCGACGAAGCGGATCAGGAAGCGGTGGCGACAATCAAGGAACTGATCGAAACCCGTGTGCGGCCCGCTGTTGCTCAGGATGGTGGTGACATCACGTTCCGCGGCTTTCGCGACGGGATTGTTTATTTGTCGATGCGCGGCGCCTGTGCCGGATGTCCCTCATCAACCGCGACACTCCAATATGGCATCCAGAACCTTTTGAAGCATTTTTTGCCCGAAGTTCAGGAAGTACGCCCGATTTAGCTGCCTTACGTTCTGCAGACGTGTGTTTATTTTTTCAGGTGGACAACGTTATCCGTCAGAAAGGCCCGGATTTTCGGGCCTTTATTTGGTGTTTCACTCTTTCCGCAAACGTTAATCCACAATGATTGACGTTTATCGGAACCTTGAAAAATTAAATTGAAATTGCAGAATTCCTGCGTTTTGCGCTATGCGGAGAAGGATGCTGACGACGCTGGTCCTGTGATGAATATCCTGGCAATCGATACCTCTCTGGAAAGATGTTCGGTCGCGCTCAGAAATCGCGCGGGCGACACCCCCGATGCTGTCGTGACTGAGACGATCGGACGAGGGCATGCGGAGGTGTTGCCGTCCATGGTGTCCCAGGTGCTTTCGAACCGTGCCCTCAAGCCGAAAGATATTCATCGCATCGGTGTTGTTTGCGGGCCCGGCAGTTTTGCCGGTCTGCGTGTGGGCCTTGCCATGGCCCGTGGAATGGCGGCGGTCAACAAGGCCGAGCTGGTCGGTATTCCGACCCTGAGCGCTCTGGCCAGGGCGTCCGTTGAGACCTCCATCGACAAACCGATTGTTGCCGTTCAGGATGCACGACGGGGAGAACTTTTTGTTCAGGTTTTCCGTGCCGATGCGTCCGAGGCCGGTCCGCCGCAGGTCGCAACGCCGGCTGATCTGTCCGGTCTGTTGCCGAAAGGTGCGCGGGTGACTGGTTCCGGCGCATCTTTGGCATTTGAGACACTCGGAGCCGCTTATGCCCTTGAGCTCATCAACCACATCGGAGCACCGGATATCAAAGCGGTGACTGACCTGACCGAGGCTGCCGGGGAGCCGTTTGTGGCGCCCACGCCGGTTTATCTGCGCGGACCGGATGCGAAGAAGCAGATGGGTTTTGCGGTGGCGCACGCATGAGCGGATTGTGGTTTTTCTCACCACCGGCCGTGGTGGAGACCTATCGCAACGACGACGTGGCCGCCATGGCGAGCCTGCATGCGGGTGCGTTTTCACATGTCTGGTCAAGCGATGAGATTGCGGCTTTGCTGGTAAGCGATGCCGTTCATGCGCTTGTTATCCGGCGCCCGAATCCATACGGTTCCAGAGCGCTTTTGGGATTCGTAATCTACAGGATGGCGGCGGACGAGGCGGAAATTCTCACAATCGCCATCGACAGGCGCAAGCGGCGAAAGGGACTTGGGCGTCAGCTTATGGATGAGGTGTCCCGCCGTCTCTACGCAGACCGGATCGGTCATCTCTTTCTGGAGGTTGATGCGGACAATACCCCTGCTCTGGCTCTCTACCGGAAAATGGGTTTCAAAAAAGTCGGGGAACGCAAGGCTTATTATGCGTCCCCGGACCAGGGAGCAGGCACGGCGCTTGTCATGCGGTACAATCTTCGCTAATCGCGTAAGATAGGCGATGAGGGGAAACCATCGACAATTGGATCGGTAAAGTGGGTGATCAGCAGGTAAATAAGGGCCTTGAAAAAATCTGCGTGGACAAGGGCATGCGCATGACGGAACAGCGCCGTGTGATCGCGCGGGTTCTGGAAAGCGCCCGCGATCACCCCGATGTTGAGGAACTTTATCGACGCTCTGCCGCGGTTGACCCCAATGTATCTATCGCAACCGTCTATCGGACAGTGAAGCTGTTTGAGGATGCAGGGATCATTGAGCGGCATGATTTTCGCGACGGACGGGCGAGATATGAAACGGTATCGGAAGAACATCATGATCATTTGATCGATCTGAGATCGGGCAAGGTCATTGAGTTTCAGCACTCGGAGATCGAGGCGCTCCAGGAGGCGATTGCCCGGGAACTGGGGTATAAACTCGTGGACCACAGGCTGGAGCTTTATGCCGTGCCCCTTGATGACAAGAAAAGGGACCGATAGCGGATGGCCGCGTCCGTCCGGGCTTGGTGCGCACTGGCCTTTCTTTCCGTCATCACGATTGTGCTGATCCCGATTCTCTGGATCGCCGTCAAGTCGGGTTGGCGGATCAGGCGGACGATCCCGGTTTTGTGGCATCGCCTGGCCTGCGCGACGCTCGGTCTCAAGATTACGCAGGCGGGAAAGCCGCACACCGGCAGACCGTTATTAATCACTTCCAATCATTGTTCATGGCTCGATATCACGGTTATCGGGTCTCTCACCCCGCTTTGTTTCATTGCAAAATCCGAGGTGGCGGGCTGGCCGATCTTCGGGTTGTTTGCAAAATTGCAGCGGACCGTGTTTGTCGACCGGCGTCGGCGGTCTGAAACCGGCAGGGTCGCGAACGAAATCGCGCATCGGCTCAGCGCAGGCGATGCAATGGTCCTGTTTGCCGAAGGAACATCATCCAATGGCAACGAAGTGCTGCCGTTTCGGACAGCGCTGATCGGGGCGGCTCAGCAGTTGGTCTCCGGACAGGGTGAAAGCCCGTCCTCAGACAAAGTCTGGTTGCAGCCACTTTCGATTGCCTATACGCGCCTGCAAGGCCTTCCGATCGGTCGTCACTACCGCCATGTTGCGGCGTGGTATGGTGATATGGAACTCATTCCTCATCTTTGGCAAGTTCTGAGGGAGGGCGCGCTCGATGTAACCGTGACCTGGGGCGAACCGGTCATGGCGACGTGCGATTCGGACAGAAAAATGCTAACGCGACAGCTGGAGCACGCTGTACGCGAAAAAACGATCGAAGCGGTTTTCGGCCGGTCCCAGGTGACAGACCCTGTGGAGTCCGATTAAGGGTCCGTCCGACAGCACTATTACGATGCGTTTGGTGCGGATTGTCAGGCCGGGGTAGGCCGCGCCCTGCCGAAGATTTACAAATCACGATGGGGTTACCGTCAAACTCCCCATTTTCAAGGGGCTCAAAACCGAGTATTTACGCTCTAAATCAGAGAGACGGTGCATTTCAGGTGATCTGAAGGTCACAAGAAATGCTCTGCAGAACGGAGCAGGGAGATCTGCCATCCCTGCTGTTGACTGACATAATCGTTGCCGCCCTGAAACGGCCAGTAAATGGCCCGGGAGATCTCGGCCTGTTGAGGACTGAATGAACAAGTCGCGAAAAGTATTTGTAAAAACCTATGGCTGCCAGATGAACGTGTATGACTCCGACCGGATGTCGGACGCGCTGGCTCCGATGGGTTATGAAAACACGAAAGATATGGAAGAGGCGGACCTGGTAATCCTCAATACCTGCCATATCCGGGAAAAAGCGGCTGAAAAGGTCTATTCCGAACTGGGCAGGATCAGAAAGCTCAAGGAAAAAAGAGCCGAGGAAGGCGAGAGGCTCCTGATTGGTGTCGCCGGATGTGTGGCGCAGGCCGAAGGGGAAGAGATTGTCAGGCGGGCGCCGACGGTCGATATGGTATTCGGACCGCAGAGCTATCACCGGCTTCCCGACCTTATCAATCGGGTATCAAACGGTGCTTCGGTTGTGGAAACTGAATTCCCGGCTGAAGACAAATTCGACCACCTGCCCGGCGTGAGCAAAAAAGCCACCCGGGCGCGGGGCGTTACCGCTTTTCTGACGGTTCAGGAAGGATGCGACAAGTTCTGCACGTTTTGCGTGGTCCCATATACGCGTGGCGCCGAAGTGTCTCGCCCGGTCGATCAGGTCCTGAAAGAGGCGGAGGCGCTTGCCGCTGCCGGCGTCCGCGAGGTCACGCTGTTGGGGCAGAATGTCAATGCCTATCACGGACTTGGTCCTGACGAAAAAGTCTGGGGACTGGCCCGGCTGCTTTATCGTCTTGCGGAAATCCCGGGTCTTGACCGGCTGCGCTACACGACCAGCCATCCCCGCGACATGGACGACGACCTGATTGCTGCCCACCGCGATCTGGAAGCTTTGATGCCCTACCTGCACCTTCCGGTGCAGTCCGGATCGGATCGCATCTTGGCCTCCATGAACCGGAAGCACACACGGGACGATTATTTTCGCCTGATTGACCGCATTCGGTCCGCAAGGCCGGATATTGCGCTTTCGGGCGATTTTATCGTTGGTTTTCCGGGCGAAACGGAGCAGGATTTTGAAGACACGCTCGATCTGGTTGAACGCATCGGTTATGGGTCGGCCTTTTCATTCAAATACAGCACAAGACCGGGAACGCCGGGTGCACAAATGGAGGCGCAGATTCCCGATACGGTGAAAGCGGAACGGCTGCAGCGATTGCAGGACCTGCTGAGCCGTCAGCAAAAAAGCTTCAACGCTTCGAAGGTCGGCACGGAAATGGATGTCCTGATGGAAAAGCCGGGTCGATTTGACGGACAACTTGCCGGCCGGTCGCCCTGGCTTCAGGCTGTGCATGTCAAGGCACCGTCATCTATGCTTGGCACTATCGCGCGGATTCATGTGGATGGCCTTGGAACCAACAGTCTTTCGGGCCATCTTGTGGATCGACAGCATATTATGGCTGCCGCTCCCGAACGGGTGGCGGTTTCCGGAGGTATTTCTTGAAGCAGAATGGGTCGAACCAGTCGGGCACGGAAAAGTCCGTTTCTGCGGCTGCATCGGATATAACACACGTTGCCCTTGCGTTTGATGACAATCGGCTGATCGGCGACCTGTTTGGCCAATTTGATCAGAATTTGGCGATTATCGAGCAGCGAATCGGCGTCGATGCGGTGGCGCGCGGAAATCAGGTCGTGATCAAGGGCTCCCACGACGGATGCGAACAAGCCAAGCAGGTGCTTGAAAACCTCTATGGCCGTCTTCAGGAAGGGCACGAAATTCATCCCGCTGACGTTGAAGGCACGATTCGCCTGGTCGCAAAGGCTGAGCAACAATTGTCGCTGCCGACAATGGAGCCCAAGGCACGGATGGCGTTTGCCCAGCTTTCGACCAGACGGAAGACCCTGATTGCGCGCACGCCGGCCCAGGATGCCTACATCCGGGCGATGGATCGCTGCGATCTGACGTTCGGTATCGGCCCTGCGGGAACCGGCAAGACATTTCTGGCGGTTGCCTACGCGGCAGCAATGCTTGAGAGGGGGGATACCTCCCGCCTGATCTTGTCCCGACCTGCCGTTGAGGCCGGAGAACGACTGGGATTCCTTCCCGGTGATATGAAAGAAAAGGTCGATCCCTATCTTCGTCCGCTCTATGACGGCCTTTATGAAATGATGCCGCCGGAAAAGGTGGAACGCGGCTTGCAGTCCGGCATGATTGAGATCGCCCCTCTTGCGTTCATGCGGGGACGCACGCTCTCAAATGCGGTTGTTATTTTGGACGAGGCCCAGAACACGACCACGATGCAAATGAAAATGTTTCTGACCCGGCTTGGTGAAGATTCAAAAATGATCGTCACGGGCGATCCGAGCCAGATCGATTTGCCGCAGGGGCAAAAGTCCGGACTGAAGGAAGCGTTGCATATCCTGGATGATGTTGACGGCATTGCACGGGTGACATTCTCCGCCGCCGATGTGGTGCGCCATGACCTGGTTGCGCGCATTGTGAAAGCCTATGACGAAGCAGGCCCGAATGTTAACGAGACCGTTGCGCCATCAAGCGAAAACAGGGGAAAAAGAGGGTGACCGACCGGGGAGACTGGGGAGCATCGGTCAGGATCCTTCTGACGGTTGAAGCCGGCGGATGGCCTTCGGAAAGACACCTGGCCACTTTGATCCGCAGCTGTTGTCTTGCCTGTTCCAGTGAAATCGCAGTCAACATCGTTCCGGATGCTGAACTCAGCGTTGTTTTCGTCGATGACGACAAGATGCGCGGTCTCAATAGGGATTGGCGCGATCGGGACAAAGCGACAAACGTCCTGTCTTTTCCCGCCTCCGAGCGCTCGGAGGACCCGTTCGGGCCGATGCTGGGCGATATTGTGTTTGCCCATGAAACCATCGTGCGAGAGGCGAGTGAACTGACAATTCCCTTTGAAGATCATTTGTGCCATTTGATTGTTCACGGAATTCTTCATCTTTTCGGATATGATCATATTTCAGATGAAGAGGCAGTGGACATGGAAAGAACGGAAACACATATCCTTAAACGGATGGACATTTCGGACCCCTATGCGACCGCCAGTGTGTAAATCCTTTTGGATTCAGTGAGGAAATGAACGACCCTGAAGCGCGAAGTCCCGAGGCCGGCAAGGCTTCTGACACTTCGCAAGACATCGCGGAACCGAGCGGCTCCGAAAAAGCAAATCCGGGTCCGACCCGGTGGATCGATCGGCTGAAAAAATCGGTTGGACTCTACCGCAACGGCTCATTGCGCGAAAACCTGGAAAACGAACTGTCCCGCGAAGGCGGCGATTCAAGCGCTGTGTTCTCGCCCGAGGAGCGTATGCTTCTGGGCAATATACTGAGCCTGCGAGAGGTTCGGGTGGAAGATGTCATGGTACCCCGCGCAGATATCGTGGCGGCGGAGCACACTGTGACGCTTGGCGAACTCATGGATACTTTTCGGGATTCGGGGCATTCGCGGATGCCGGTGTTTCACGAAACGCTGGATGACCCGCGCGGCATGGTCCACGTCAAGGACGTAATGGCCTATGTCTTTGAATGCGGCATGCTTGCCGACCCGGATAAAGTTGAGGAATGCACCAAACCCGCTTATGCGCTTGAAAATGTCGATCTGGGCATTTCCGTGTCGACGGCCGGTCTTATTCGACCGGTCCTGTTCGTGCCCCCCTCCATGCCCGCTGCGGATCTGATGGCCAAAATGCAGGCGTCCCGCATGCAGATGGCGCTTGTTATAGACGAATATGGCGGCACAGACGGGTTGGTTTCGCTTGAGGATCTTGTCGAAACGGTCGTCGGGGACATTGTTGACGAACATGACGATGAGCAGGACCCGATGATTGAGCCGCAGGGCGAAGGCATCTGGCTTGCCGATGCGCGCGTCGATATTGACGACGCGCGTGAGATTCTGGGTAAGGACTTCAACGCCGGTGAGCAGGAAGAGGAGATCGATACGCTGGGCGGTCTGCTCTTTACGTTGGTGGGTCGTATTCCGGTTCGGGGTGAAATGATTGCATCCGTTTCGTTGCCGGGGTTTGAGTTCGAAGTGATTGATGCGGATCCAAGGCGGATCAAGCGCATGAAAATCTATCGCCGGCGCGGCGACCAGCGATTTGCAGAAGCGCGCAGGGTTCGACGTCTCGCCGAACAGGTATCGAAACGCGCTTGACCAAACGCGTCTGCGGACGCACACCTGTCCCGACGGGTGATTCGGGACAGCTTTATGTTTCAACGCTATGCCAACGCGCTGCTCCTTTCCTGGGGATGGCAGCGCCTGTTTTTTGCGCTCATTCTGGGTGCGCTCTCCGCACTTTCTCAGGCGCCTTACGATTTTTTTCCGGTTCTCTGGCTCACATTCCCAAGTCTCGTCTGGTTGCTTGATTCAACCGGGATTGGCAGGGACGGCCGAAAAAAAGGTGCGGTTTTAAGCGCATTTTCTGTCGGTTGGTCTTTCGGCTTCGGCTATTTTCTCGCCGGTCTGTGGTGGATCGGGGCTGCTTTTTTTGTCGACGCGGATGATTTTGGCTGGATGGCGCCCATTGCCGTTCTTGCAATGCCGGCGGGACTGGCGCTCTTTTGGGGACTGGCAATCGCGATGGCGCGCGTGTTCTGGCGGGAGGATTGGCGTCGGATCCTACTTCTGAGTATCGCCCTGTCAGCGGCTGAATATGTTCGCTCGGTGGTTCTGACCGGATTTCCCTGGAATTCTCTGGGCTATGCCCTGGCCGCAACCGATATCACCGCACAGGCTGCAGCGGTTGTTGGTCTCAATGGTCTGAACTTTCTGGCCGTCTTCATCTTCAGTGCTCCGGCCGCACTGATTTCCGGCGCGGCGCGGTCTTCCACACCGGGGCGCGTTCTGGTTGGGGTTGCAGGTATTTTTCTGGTTCTGATCGTCGGCTTTGGCGCGTATTGGCTAAGCACCCCGGATGCGGCGAATATGACGGACATTCGCGTGCGTATCATTCAGCCCAATATTTCCCAAAGAGACAAGTGGCGTCCGGAAAACAAAGAGAAAATACTCGATAAATATATTGAACTCAGCCGGTTTCAGCCCGAGGCCCCAGGGGGAGAGGCGCGTGAACCGAGACTGTTGATTTGGCCCGAATCAGCCTTTCCGTTTTTGCTGACCGAAGAGCCGGGCGCTCTTTCGAAAATCGCTGAGCTGTTGCCTGATAATGCGCATCTGGTGACCGGCGCAATCCGGCAGATCGATCTGGGCGCCGGACCTTCCACCTTCAACAGCATCTACGTCATTGGGCATGAGGGCACGATTGTCGGCGTCTATGACAAGGTTCGGCTGGTCCCATTCGGCGAATACATACCGTTCCAATCGACCCTTGAGAGGTGGGGCATCGAGCAGCTTACGCGATTGCCGGGCGGTTTTTCAGCCGGTTACGAGCGCCATAATCTGAGTGTTCCGGGTCTTCCCGATGTCGTGCCGCTTATTTGCTATGAAGCGATATTTCCCGGCGACATTGTTCCACCGCCGGCTGGTGAAGGTCGGCCTCAATGGATGGTCAATGTCACAAATGACGCTTGGTTCGGAGATACTCCTGGTCCACATCAGCACTTTACACAATCGCGGATGCGGGCAATTGAGGAAGGCCTGCCACTCATACGTGCGGCAAACACCGGGGTTTCGGCGATCGTTAATGCCAACGGAGTTGTTGTAACCGCGCTGGGAATTGATTCAGAAGGCGTTATCGATGGATA
The DNA here is from genome assembly GCA_965275915.1 of Stappiaceae bacterium. Taxonomy (GTDB): domain Bacteria; phylum Pseudomonadota; class Alphaproteobacteria; order Rhizobiales; family Stappiaceae; genus JBDWFY01. Next base: position 1,460,669 of record CBDHYI010000007.1, on the reverse strand, counting down.
CTTACCGGCCGCGAGATCAACGAAATTGTTTCTCCAAGGTAGAAGATACGGCTTACTTGTACTTATTTTGGCCTCAGTCGGCATCATTCTGGTGGGTAGCTGCGTAAAGTCTTCGCGCTTTGATTGACTAATTACATATTAGAATTGCATTATTAACGTGTCATAATATTCCAGTTGGGTACATGACATGAATGCCGGTGAGGCTACTTAGGTCGAAGAAAGTACGGAGGTAGCCGTTCTGGCCAACACAACCTGAGGACCTTTAAGGTCGAATAAGGAAGAAAGAGGGCCAAATATGCCCAGTAAAAAAGCACCGAATCCCATCGATATACACGTTGGAAGTCGAGTCAGACTTCGAAGAATGATGCTCGGAATGAGCCAGGAAAAACTTGGCGAGCATTTAGGAATAACATTCCAGCAGATACAAAAATATGAAAAGGGCACGAATCGCATCGGTGCAAGCCGGTTGCAGCATATCGCGACAACACTGAAAGTTCCCGTCGCCTTTTTCTTTGAGGATGCTCCGGGATCGCCTGAAGAAATAGAAGGGTTCGGTGAATCACGACCGACATCCTACGTGGTTGACTTTCTGTCTTCATCGGAAGGCCTTGCTCTGAACAAGGCTTTTGTCCGTATTGAAAACGGGAAAGTGCGAAAACGCGTTGTCGATCTTGTGCGGGCGCTGTCCGGCGAAGAGGCCTGAAGCGCTTTCACGAGATGTTACAAGCGGTTGACCGGTCGGGCAATCGCTTCAAGACAAAATGCGGGGGCTCGCTGGACGATAAGTCCAAAGGTATGTGTGCAGTCGGCGTTTGAACGTCGGCGGGCTTGACCTAAGGCAAAATCCCTGCAAGTTGGGCAAATCAATCGGCGGCAAGCGACAATTGCCGTCGATTTTTGTCGTGCTGTTGCGCGTCTTTTCCCAGAAGGATCCCTGAAGTGGCCCGAAAAAACTATCTCTTTACCAGCGAATCCGTGTCCGAAGGTCATCCGGACAAAGTATGCGACCGCATTTCCGATACAATCGTTGATGCTTTCCTTGCAGCGGAACCGGAGGCGCGGGTTGCCTGCGAAACGCTGACAACAACTGACAGAGTCGTGATTGCCGGTGAAACGCGTGGCCCCGACACGCTGACAAATGATCATCTCATCCACCTGGCGCGGCTTGCCATTCGTGATATCGGGTATGAGCAGCAGGGGTTCCATTGGGCGAATGCCGATATCAGTTGCCATCTTCACGCCCAGTCCTCCGACATTGCCATGGGTGTTGATGCATCCGGTAACAAGGATGAGGGCGCCGGTGATCAGGGTATCATGTTCGGCTATGCCTGCCGTGAAACACCTTCTCTGATGCCGGCACCGATTTTTTATGCTCACAAAATCCTCGCAGTCCTTGCGGATGCCCGCAAATCGGGCCGGGAACCGGCGCTGGGCCCTGACGCCAAAAGCCAGGTGACAGTTCGCTACGAGGATGGGAAGCCGACGGGCGTGACATCGATTGTGCTGTCAACGCAGCACCTTGATCCGGATCTGTCTTCGGGCGACGTGAGGCGGATCGTCGAACCCTATATTCGCCAGGTCCTGCCGGACAGCTGGATTGATGATCGGACGGTCTGGCACGTAAATCCCACCGGCCAGTTTATCATCGGAGGCCCGGACGGCGACTGCGGTCTGACCGGCCGGAAAATTATTGTCGATACCTATGGCGGCGCTGCGCCGCACGGCGGTGGTGCGTTCTCCGGCAAGGATCCCACCAAGGTCGACCGCTCGGCGGCATATGCCGCGCGTTATCTTGCGAAAAACATCGTAGCGGCGGACCTTGCGGACAGATGCACAATTCAGCTTTCATATGCGATTGGCATCGCCGAACCGCAGTCGATTTTCGTGGATCTGCACGGAACCGGTCAGGTGGATGCGGCCAGGCTGGAAACGGCAATCCGGGATACCGTCAGTTTGACGCCGCGCGGCATCCGGGAGCATCTTCAGCTGAACCGGCCCATTTATGCCCGGTCGGCCGCCTACGGACATTTCGGCCGTGAGCCGGAAGCTGACGGTGGCTTCTCCTGGGAAAAAGTCGATCTGGCCCAGACGTTGCGGGACGCGGTTTCCTGACCGGGTAACGCAGAGAGTGAGCCGGGTGTACCCGTTCGGCCCCCGTCATGCCTGAATGAACCATGATAGAACATTACAAAGGTGCGTTTTACGGTCGGCGGGTCGGCAAGCCGCTGAAGGGCCGTCAGGCCGAATTGATGCGTACGCTTTTTCCTGAACTCCGAGTTGATCTTGCCCCCGACACGGAGATTGATCCTGCCGGCCTTTTCCACGGAACGCGCACGGAAATCTGGATCGAAATCGGCTTCGGCGGCGGTGAGCATTTCATTCACCAGCTCAAGATGCGGCCAGAATCGGCCGGGATCGGGTGCGAGCCGTTTGTGTCCGGGATGGCAAAAGCGGTCAGTGCGATCGACATGGAGTGTCTTCAGACAAGAGTTCGATTGTTTGACGATGATGCGGCGCTTCTGGTCGATCGGTTGCGTCCCGCTTCGCTGAGCCGCGCTTATCTGCTTTATCCCGATCCGTGGCCGAAGAAACGCCACTGGAAGAGACGGTTTGTTTCCGCCCAAAATCTTGACCGCCTGTCCAGAGTTTTGAAGCCGGGCGCCGAATTTCGCTTTGCCAGCGATATTCAGTCCTATGTGGCCTGGACAATTGAGCATGTGGCGGCCCACGCGTCATTCTATCAGCCGGAAATCAGGCCGGAGAAATGGCTGGAACCCTGGCCGGATTGGCCGGGAACCCGTTATGAAGCCAAGGCGCTCCGCGAAGGCCGGCAACCGGCATATCTGACATTTCTGCGAAAATAATGCCTCGCCCGAAAAGTTTTGGCATTATTTCGGTCAGGCGGCGCTTGAGTTTTGAACGCTTTTGACTATATTGGCGTCAAGTTCAATATCTCTATCGGCCCAAATGGCGATTTGAGAGTGGGCCCGGAAGGGACCCGCTCTTTTTTGTTGGTCCGATACATTATTGAAATCAACAAAAATTCTCGAACGAGCGGTCTGAAATTGTCATGGGTTCTGCGGAGCCGCGCATAGTGTTGGAGCAGGGACTTGATGCCCGCGTGGCGGCGATTGCCGAACCGGTCATTGAGGATCTGGGTTTTCGTCTGGTCCGGGTGCGATATTCGGGCCTGAATGGTGGTACGCTGCAGATCATGGCCGAGCGTCCTGACGGAACGATGACCGTGGAAGGCTGCGAAACGGTCAGCCGGGCATTGTCGCCGGTTCTTGACGTCGAAGACCCGATCAGCGGAGCGTACAATCTTGAGGTTTCGTCGCCGGGAATAGACCGGCCGCTGGTGCGGCGATCCGATTTTGAATTTTGGGCCGGCCACACGGCCAAGATCGAACTGGCGGTTTTGTTTGAGGGCCGCAAACGGTTTCGCGGGTTGTTGTTAGGTGTCGAGGGTGAGACCGTTATTGTCAGACTTCCCGATGCATCACCGGACCAGCCCGATACCGTCAAATTGCCGATTGCGGATATTTCCGACGCCCGGTTGGTAATGACGGACGAATTGATCGAAGCGGCGCTGAAGGCCGGAAAAGCCTGAAGCGTCGGGAACGACACTGAGAGGCACGTCCTTTGAAGTATGAAAGGGCGGCTCGCTGAGAGACGATGAAGACTATGCACGCCGAGCGCGTACCGAAGGAGAAACCAAATGGCCGTCAGCGCGAACCGTCTTGAACTGCTGCAAATCGCCGATGCCGTTGCGCGGGAAAAGGTGATTGACCGGGAAATTGTGATTTCGGCGCTGGAAGATGCCATTCAAAAGGCGGCGCGGTCCCGTTATGGGCAGGAAACGGAAATCAAGGCGGAAATAAACAGCAAGACCGGTGAAATCCGTTTGTCCCGTCTGCTGGAGGTTGTCGAGAAGGTTGAGAATATTTCAACGGAAATTGCACTCACCGACGCGCTGGGCCGCAACCCGGAGGCGCAGATCGGTGATTTCATGGCTGAGCCGCTGCCACCGCTCGATTTTGGCCGAATCGCAGCCCAGTCCGCCAAGCAGGTGATTGTACAGAAAGTGCGGGAAGCCGAGCGCGATCGGCAATTTGAAGAATATAAGGACCGCATCGGCGAGATCATCAACGGTGTTGTCAAGCGCGTAGAGTACGGCAATGTCATCGTTGATCTGGGGCGCGGCGAAGCCATTATCCGTCGGGATGAGTTGATTCCCCGGGAGACGTTCCGAAACGGTGACAGGGTTCGCGCCTATATTGCCGATGTGCGTCGTGAACAGCGCGGACCGCAGATCTTCCTTTCCCGTACCAACAATCAGTTTATGGCAAAACTGTTTGCTTCCGAGGTGCCGGAAATCTATGACGGTGTGATCGAAATCCGGTCGGTTGCGCGCGATCCCGGTTCCCGCGCCAAGATTTCCGTGATCTCCAAGGATTCCTCGATTGATCCGGTCGGCGCCTGTGTCGGCATGCGCGGATCCCGTGTTCAGGCGGTGGTCGGCGAATTGCAGGGAGAAAAAATCGACATCATTCCCTGGTCGCCGGACCATGCGACATTCATTGTGAATGCGCTTCAGCCCGCGGAAGTGGCCAAGGTCGTTCTGGATGAGGAAGCGGAGCGGATTGAAGTCGTTGTTCCGGACGATCAGCTGTCGCTGGCAATCGGGCGTCGGGGACAGAATGTGCGCCTTGCGTCACAGCTGACAGGCTGGGACATCGACATCATGACGGAAAATGAAGAATCCGAGCGTCGTCAGAAAGAATTTGCCGAACGTTCGCAGTTGTTCATGGACGCTCTGAATGTTGACGAGATGGTCGGACAATTGCTGGCGTCCGAAGGCTTTGCCACTGTCGAGGAAGTGGCCTATGTTGAACCCGAGGAAGTGTCCGGCATCGATGGTTTTGATGATGAAACCGCCGAAGAAATTCAGGCGCGCGCCCGCGAGCATCTGGAAGAAGTTGAGGCGAAGCTGGAAGCCGAGCGAATCGAGCTTGGCGTCTCGGATGATTTGCGTCAGGTGAACGGTATCACGACGGCAATGATGGTTGCCCTCGGTAAAGACGGTGTTCTGACAATCGAAGATTTTGCCGGATGCGCGGCTGACGATCTTGTTGGCTGGACGGAGAAGGTCGACGGTGAGATCAAGCGCTATGAAGGAGCCTGGTCGGATCTGGATATTGCGCGCTCCGATGCGGAAGTCATGATCATGCAGGCACGCGTTCTTGCCGGCTGGATTGATGAAGCCGATCTTGCGGCGGAAGAGGAAACGGACGAGGAGTTTGCGGACGCTGATTTTGATGACAGTGCCGCTGATGCGGAGGCACCGGAAGCGCCCCGCCAGCTTCTTGAGGTGGAAAAAGTCGACGCGGAGAGCTGATTTCGTTTGCATTTATGCCGCTTCGCAGCTTGCCGTCGGCGTGTTCTGGGAGTAAGGGATGGTGCCGCGGCGCTCTGAGACAGTTGAAAGGCAATGTGCCCTGACACGGGAGTGCATGCCGACCAGCAGATTAATCAGGTTTGTGCAGGCACCCGATGGGTCGGTTGTACCGGACCTGAAACAGAATTTACCGGGTCGTGGTGTGTGGATCACCGCCACAAGCCGGGCCATAGAAGATGCGCAGAAGCGCCGCGTATTTGCGCGGGGGTTCAAACAGCAGGTTGCCACGATGTCTGACCTGTCAGGGCAGGTGGATGGCTTGCTGGAGAAAGCCGCACTCGGCTCCTTGGGGCTGGCGCGTAAAGCGGGGCTGGTTCTCACCGGCTTTGCAAAAGTTACTTCGGCAATTCGTAGCGGAAAGGCCGGGGGTGTGATACATGCCCGTGATGCATCCAGGGACAGTCTTCGGAAGGTCCTTGCGGCGATCACGGCAACCTACGGCAGGGTGGACGGGATTCCGACCATCCGGACATTTGCATCCTCAGAGCTGAGTTCGGCACTGGGCGGCGCGAATGTTGTAAATGCAGTTTTGCTTGCCGGTCCGGCAAGCGACAGTTTCATTGCGCGTTCGCGCGCATTGGCACGGTTTCGCGGAGACGTCGGGACTTCCGCGGTTGACGGTGCAAACGGCGCAGTGGCGCAGGACTGAAGGCAATATGAGCGATACGAAAAACAGCGACGACAAAACAATCAGCGTAGAGCGAAAGAAAAAACTTTCTCTCTCACGCGACGTAGAGCATGGAACCGTGAGGCAAAGCATGTCCCACGGCCGCTCGAAGTCGGTTGTTGTTGAGAAGAAAAAGCGCCGGATAACGTTGCCTGGGCAGGCCGAGGCAAAAACGGAGGCAAAGGCACCTGTCGCAAGGCCGCCCGCTCCGCATCAGCAAAACCGTAATGCCAGAAAAGGCGCTGCGTCCGGTGATGCCGACAAGTCTGCCGGAGAGTCAAAGCGATCCGGGCAGATTCTGAAAACCCTTACGGCCAGCGAGTCCGATGCGCGCACACAGGCGCTGCGGATGGCGCGCGTGCGCGAGGCGGAAGAAAAGAAACGCGAGGCGGAGAACGCCGCCCTGCGTGCTGCTGAGGAAGCCAAGCGTAAAGAAGAGGACGAAAAGCGCCGTGCCGAGGAGGAGGCCGCTGCAAAAGTGGCCGCCGAGGAGGCTGCGCGCCAAAAGGAAGAAGAAGAGCGCCGCAACGCTGAAGAGGCGAAAGAACCGGCAAGCGACAAAAAACCCGCGGATGCGCCCGGGAAAGCGGCTGCGGGTGCGAAACCTGCCGCTGCTGCCAAAGCGCGCGACAGATCCGCACCAAAGGGCGGACAGTCCGCTTCCCGACAGGCTCCGGCGTCGGGCGTACCTCCGATGATGCCCGAGGAAGGCAAGGAACAGCCGCGTCGGGGTGCGCCGACGCCGGTGAGTCGTCCGCGCCCGACACCAACGCCAAACAGACCCCGGTCCGGAGAGGATCGGCGGCGGTCGAAACTGACGGTTACAGCGGCCCTGAATGACGATGGAAGCCAGCAGCGCGGCCGGTCCATGGCCGCTCTGCGGCGGCGGCGCGAAAAAGAAAAGCGTGCCGGCCAGCAGGTCGTTCGGGAGAAAATATCGCGTGAAGTGACCATTCCGGAGGCAATTACCATTCAGGAACTTGCCAACCGAATGGCCGAGCGGTCCGTTGATGTTATCAAACTGCTTATGAAGCAGGGGCAGATGATGAAGATCAACGATGTCATTGATCCGGACACTGCCCAACTGATCGCTGAAGAAATGGGCCATTCCGTCAAGCGTGTTGCCGAGGCGGATGTCGAAGAGGGCCTGTTCACCACATCCGACGAGGATGAGGGTGAGATGAAGAGCCGTGCGCCCGTCGTGACCATTATGGGCCATGTCGATCACGGCAAAACATCCCTGCTTGATGCCTTGCGCGAATCCAATGTCGCTTCCGGTGAGGCCGGTGGCATCACACAGCATATCGGTGCCTACCAGGTGGAAAAGAACGGTGAGAAGATCACGTTCATCGATACGCCCGGCCATGCCGCCTTCACACAGATGCGGGCACGCGGTGCCAAAGCGACCGATATCGTTATCCTGGTCGTGGCTGCCGATGATGGCGTGATGCCTCAGACCAAGGAGGCGATTGCGCACGCCAGGGCTGCCGAAGTTCCGATTATTGTCGCAATCAACAAGATCGATAAGCAGGGCTCAGATCCCAATCGGGTCCGGACCGAACTGCTTCAGGACGAGATCGTCGTTGAATCGATGGGCGGCGACGTGCTTGAGGTCGAGGTCTCCGCGCTCAAGGGGACAAACCTGGACAAGCTGCTCGATGCGATATTGCTGCAGGCTGAACTCCTCGAACTGAAAGCCAATCCGGACCGGTCCGCCGAGGGGATTGTTATTGAGGCGAAGCTCGACAAAGGGCGTGGACCCGTGGCCACGGTGCTGGTTCAGAAAGGCACGCTGCATGTTGGCGACATCGTCATCGGCGGTACGGAGTGGGGTCGCGTTCGTGCGCTGATCGATGACCAGGGCCGTCAGGTTAAGGAGGCCGGTCCGGCTAAACCTGTCGAGGTTCTCGGCTTTCAGGCGACGCCTGAGGCCGGCGACATGGTCGCCGCTGTTGAGAATGAGGGTCGCGCTCGCGAGGTATCCGAATATCGAAACCGGAAACGGCGCGATGCCGTTCAGGCCCGGGGCGCACGCGGCTCGCTTGAACAGATGATGTCGGTTCTCAACTCCGCAGATGGGCGCAAGGACTTTGTTCTTGTTGTCAAAGGCGACGTTCAGGGCTCCGTTGAGGCGATTGCGGGTGCGCTTGAAAAGCTCGGCACTGACGAAGTGCACGCCCGCATTGTTCATTCCGGAGTGGGCGGCATCACCGAATCCGATGTCACGCTCGCCGAAGCGTCCAATGCGGCTATTCTCGGCTTTAACGTCCGTGCCAACAAGCAGGCACGGGATGCGGCAGAGGCCGCCGGCATTGAGCTTCGGTACTATAACGTCATCTACGATCTGGTTGACGATGTGAAGGCAGCCATGTCCGGCCTGCTCTCGCCAGAGCGCCGCGAGACATTCCTTGGCAACGCGGAAATTCTTGAAGTGTTCAATATTTCCAAAGTCGGCAAGGTGGCAGGGTGCCGGGTTACCGAAGGTGTGGTTCAGCGCGGGGCGCACGTGCGTCTCATTCGGGATGATATTGTCGTTCACGAAGGGCAACTGGGCACGCTTAAGCGCTTCAAGGACGAAGTCAAAGAAGTGCAGTCCGGTCAGGAATGCGGCATGAACTTCGAAACCTATCAGGATATGCGCCCGGGCGATGTGATCGAATGTTATCGGGTTGAGGAAGTCGCCCGTTCGCTCTGATCGTGGTCCGGGATTGATTCCGGTTGTTTAAAGCGACAATCGGTTTGCAGAAAACGCCGTAACGGTGAAGGCGTCGACAGGAGGCCGATGCCTGTCGACGCATTTCCGACGGCCTTGGAAAGATTGTAACATGTCCAGAAGTCAGGACACGGTACGTGGTGTACCCTCGCAGCGACAGTTGCGTGTCGGCGAGTTGGTTCGCAAGGAAATGTCGGACATTTTGTCCAGAGGCGAGATGAGCGATCCGGTTCTGGAGAGCGCCGTCGTCACCGTCCCGGAAGTTCGGATGTCACCCGACCTTCGCAACGCGACGGTTCTGGTGATGCCGCTGGGCGGTGAAAATGCCGAGCAGGTGGTCGACGCGCTGAACCGGAGCCGCAAGTATTTTCGAGGCCAGGTTTCCCGGCGTATGACCATGAAATTCATGCCCGATCTGCGCTTTGCGCTCGACACGCGTTTTGACGATGATGACCGGATCGGCGGCCTGCTGAACGAAACGCGGACAGAACGGTCGCTTTCGCGCTCCCGCGCGTCCGATGAGACGAACGACGATGAGTGATATTTGAAAACTCTCCGTCGAGCAATTCAGAGCCGGATCGAAATGGGAAAGCGCAAGCGCAGTGACAAGCGGAACATCAATGGATGGTTCGTTCTCGACAAGCCGGTCGGGATGACCTCGACCCAGGCGCTCGGGAAACTGAAGTTTCTGCTGAAACCAAAAAAAGCGGGCCATGCGGGCACTTTGGACCCGCAGGCATCCGGCCTTTTGCCTCTGGCCTTTGGCGAGGCAACGAAGACGGTTCCCTTTGTCATGGACGGGCGGAAAATTTATCGCTTTACCGTCCGTTGGGGCGCGCAGACGGCGACGGACGATATTGAGGGCGATGTTATCGCAACGTCTGACGTCCGGCCTGACCAGGCATCCATCCTCGGTATTCTGCCGAGCTTTACCGGCGAAATCATGCAGGTGCCGCCGCAGTTTTCGGCAATCAGGATCAATGGCGAGCGCGCCTACGATATCGCACGGGACGGGGAGACGGTTGAGTTGGAAGCGCGACCGATTTCCGTCCATCGGCTCGTTCTTGTCGATGCGCCCGATCCCGATACAGCTGTGTTTGAAGCCGAATGCGGCAAGGGGACCTACGTGCGGTCCCTGGCCCGCGATATGGCGCTTGCGCTTGGCAGTTGCGGTCATGTTGTTGCCCTCAGGCGCCTGCTGGTGGGCCCGTTTGGCGAAGAAGACATGATTTCGCTGGAAAAAATTGAAGAACTTGCTAATAGTGCCGCCGAAGAGGCGGATTTTGATATCGCTTCTTTGCTTCAACCGATTGAGACCGCGCTGGACGACATCCCGGCACTGGCCGTCAATCGGGACGATGCGGCCCGGCTCAGAAACGGCCAGGCTGTTATTTTACGCGGAAGAGACGCGCCCGTCCTGACAGGTACCGTGAGTGTGACGTCGGCCGAAGGCCTGGTTGCGCTGGCGGAAATCCAGCAGGGCGCTTTGCATCCCAAACGCGTATTCAACCTGAATTCGGATTAATCCGAAAAGAGAAAAGGATACCCGATGTCGATTACAGTCGAACGCAAAGCCGAACTGATCAAGGAATTCGGCACAAAGGAAGGCGATACAGGATCGCCGGAGGTCCAGGTTGCCGTTCTAACGGAACGGATTATCAATCTGACCGAACACTTCAAATCCCACGCCAAGGACAATCATTCCCGTCGTGGTCTGCTGAAACTTGTCAGCCAGCGCCGTCGTCTGCTTGACTATGTCAAAGGCAAGGACACGGAGCGCTATCAGTCGCTTATCAGTCGTCTGGGCTTGCGTCGTTAAAACGAGATTGGCGCGGCGGAAGGGTTCCGCCGCGTTTTCATTTGGAGCTGCAAGAGGAGTCATGGGGCAGGATTGCAAGGTGCTTTCATTTCTGAACGAAAAGCGTCTCGTTGTCTTGCCCATGGCAATTCCTGCTGATCCTCAGGTCAATCAAATCCCTATTGAACCCTGAAAAGGACAGCAATGTTCGATTATCAAAAAGAAGAAATTGAATGGGGCGGAAGGCCGCTCATTCTTGAAACCGGAAAAATAGCCCGTCAGGCTGATGGCGCCGTCATGGTGACCTATGGGGAAACCAAGGTTCTGGCAACAGTTGTGGCGGCGAAAACGCCCAAACCGGGCGTCGACTTTTTCCCGCTCACCGTGAACTATCAGGAAAAAGCGTTTGCCGCCGGCAAGATCCCCGGCGGTTTCTTTAAACGCGAAGGTCGCCCTTCCGAAAATGAAACGCTTGTTTGCCGCCTGATCGACCGCCCCATACGGCCGTTGTTTGCCGACGGGTTCAAGTGCGAAACACAGGTTGTTCTGACCGTTCTGAGCCACGATCTGGAAAACAATCCCGATATTGCGGCCATGGTGGGTGCCTCTGCAGCCTTGACGCTTTCAGGCGCACCGTTCATGGGTCCGATCGGCGGTGCACGGGTAGGATATGTCGACGGCGAGTATGTTCTCAATCCGCTGGTTGACGATATGCCCGAATCCGCTCTTGATCTGGTTGTTGCCGGAACGGCCGACGCGGTTTTGATGGTTGAGTCCGAAGCACAGGAATTGTCTGAAGACGTCATGCTGGGTGCTGTGATGTTCGGCCATCAGGCATTCCAGCCGGTCATTGACGCAATCATACGGCTTGCTGAGAAGTCCGCCAAAGAGCCGCGCGAGCATATCGTTGCGGATAACTCGGAGCTTTATGCCACGATCAAGGCGCAGGCCTCCGAAGGTCTTACATCAGCTTATGCCATTCGGGAAAAATCGGAACGCCGCGATGCGATCGATGTTGCGAAAGCCGATGTGATTGCAGCTCTTATTCCCGAAGATGCCGAGGAAGGTGACGACGTTCCCAGCAAACAGCTTGTCGGCGAACTGCTGAAAAAAGTGGAAGCTGAAATCGTCCGCGGTGCAATTCTGGATAATGGCGTTCGCATCGACGGTCGCGACCTGTCAACTGTGCGCCAGATTGAATCAGAAGTCGGGATTTTGCCCAGGGCCCATGGTTCGGCACTGTTTACGCGCGGCGAAACGCAGGCGTTGGTCGTTTCCACCCTTGGAACGGGTGACGATGAACAGTTTGTCGACGCGCTGACCGGCACTTACAAAGAGCATTTCATGCTGCATTACAACTTCCCGCCCTATTCGGTCGGTGAAGCGGGGCGCATGGGATCGCCGGGTCGCCGCGAAATCGGTCACGGAAAACTGGCCTGGCGTGCTGTCAGGCCAATGCTGCCCGAACACCATGAGTTTCCCTACACACTCCGGGTCGTTTCGGAGATTACCGAATCCAACGGTTCCTCTTCCATGGCCACGGTTTGCGGTACATCGCTTGCGCTGATGGATGCGGGCGTGCCTCTCAAGCGGCCTGTCGCCGGTATCGCGATGGGTCTGATCAAGGAAGGCGATAAATTCGCCGTTCTGTCGGATATCCTGGGCGATGAGGATCATCTGGGCGATATGGACTTTAAGGTCGCCGGATCCGAAGAGGGTATTACGTCCCTGCAGATGGACATCAAGATTGACGGTATTACCGAAGAGATCATGAAGGTCGCCCTGGCACAGGCCAAGGATGGCCGGGTGCATATCCTTGGTGAGATGGCCAAAGCATTGACCGAGGCCCGTTCGGAACTTGGCGAGCACGCTCCACGGATCGAAGTCCTGAAAATTCCGACCGATAAGATTCGCGAAGTGATCGGTTCCGGCGGCAAAGTGATCCGCGAGATTGTCGAAAAAACCGGTGCGAAAGTGGATATTGCCGATGACGGCACAATCAAGGTTGCGTCCTCGGACGGCAAAGCCATCACAGCTGCGATCAATTGGATCAACTCGATTGCAGCGGAGCCGGAAGTCGGTGTGATCTACCAGGGAACCGTCGTAAAAACCGTTGATTTTGGTGCGTTCGTGAATTTCTTCGGAGCGCGCGATGGCTTGGTTCATATCTCCCAATTGGCACCTGAAAGAGTCAAGCAGACCACGGATGTCGTTAAAGAGGGCGATAAGGTCTGGGTTAAACTGATGGGATTTGATGATCGCGGTAAAGTGCGCCTGTCAATGAAGGTGGTCGATCAGGAGACCGGCAAGGAGATTGCAAAGGAAGGCGAAGACGCCTGACAGGCAGGTTTTCCTTAAGAACACATTTCGTATCCAATCAAAACCAGGGCTATGTGCCCTGGTTTTTTATTGAATAACGTAACAGTGGAATTGAATTTTGTAACCCTGGATTGATAATTTTTGAAATACAATAAAATCATATTGAGTATAATTTTGTTCAATACTTTATTTTTTTGAGGAAAGTCAAAATATATATTTATAAAAAGCGAAATTTATAAATTGAAATTGATAAATTATATTTACGTTGATATTAAACCATCTGTTTTTTTCAATTGAAAGAGTATTAAATTAAGAATGTGATAATATTTTTATTTTAAAAAATTGAATATATAAATGGACATTATCAAATAAATTCAGAAAATCCGTATGTATTACTATGTAAAAGTTGCGATATCAGTAGGGTCGGTAAGCTCCTGTTAAATTTGTCGTATTATTAATAACTGATTGATTGGTGCTTCGCTTGGACTTCAATGACCGACTTTTCTCGCATGCTGCAACAGTTCCGGTGTTTGTTGGCAGTTTCTGAGACGCACGATCTTGCCATTACGGCCAAGATATGCGGTCAGGACAAAAGCGATGTTCGCTCGACTATCGACAGCTATGAGCAGAAGTTCCAAAACGAGCTGTTTGAAATTGAGGGCGACACGGCGACGCCAACGGTCCTGTGTTCAAATCTTCGCTCTTTTCTGATCGCCAATATTGAGGAACTGGAGCGAAAAGTCGAACGCCTCGAACGATTGAATGGATTGGGGCGGAAAAACCAGACGAAGTTCATTTTTGCAGTTACCCGGAACACGCCCCACAGCAACTCGCTCCTGGCGGATTTCATCACATTTCTGAACGAAAACCGAATGGGGTTTCAATTTCGGCTGAGACAGTTTGACAGTGATCAGGAAATCGCCGGCAGGATGAAAGAGGGAACGATCGACTTTGCGTTCGTGCAGCCCTTGCCCATCAGCGATGAAAACAAAAACAAGCAACCGGCCGACAGCAACATCACGGGACTTGCCAAAATCTTTCCAACGCGGTTTGCGATGGTTTCGGCGCCAAAATCGGGTGTCCGTCATATCCATGACTTGTCGATGCGGAGTATCGCAGGCGGATTTTCCAACAATGCAGTCATGAAATTCTGCACCGAACTTTATATCCGGACGACCGGCGAACCGGCGATGAACTTCAGGGTTTTGAATGTCGCGTCCTTGAGCGAAGCCATTGATATGCTCAAGCAACGTCAACTGGCGGCGACGATCTATCCCTTGCACACCGTCAAGCCGGAAAAGGTACAGGACGGCCTGTTTTCGATTCTTGACGGGCGTATCAACGACCAGACGGCACGTGTTCTGCGCTCAGCGCTGCCAAGTGCGTCAATCGTGTCCGGCGAGACTTACGGTTTTGCGAATGCGGATATCATTGAGATTCCGGTTTCGATCAATGCAATTCGTGATGCCAACGCGGAAGCGGCTTTTCTGGTCATCAAATCGGCGATCCGATATTTCAGTCGTTACATCCGCCACACGGTCGGTGAGGAAAAGGAAGAAGATTTTTTCGATCCCAAACCGCTTGGATTGCCCTGTCATCGCGAAGCAAAGCGATATTTTTCCGAAGACTGGGCCAAGGCAATGGCCAGCTGACCCGTTTCCAACCTATCGATCCGACTTTTCGCGAGCCCTGGGGTTCCATTTCTTCTTTAAGCAGGCAAGGTGCGCTGCTATACCCCCGCGAAAGGCAATTACCCGGCTGAAGCGCAGCTTCGAAAAATCGAGTGCTTTTGCGACGGGAATACGCAACGGAACAAAAACTTGGAGTATTTCACGCGCGTGAGCAACAGCGGGAATTGCTCCGAAGCAAAAGCGGAGGCGTGCATGTCCGATATGCGTCTGGTTGTTGTTGGAGCGAGCGGCCGAATGGGCCGGGCTCTCATCAAAGCGGTCACCGAAATGTCCGGCGTCATGGTTCATGCTGCTATCGATCAACCCGGATCTTCCGTTCTTGGTACGGATGCCGGCCTGCTCGCAGGGGTGGGCGCGTTGGGTATTGCCGTTACCGATGATCCGCTTGCGGCTTTTGTGAAGGCCGAAGGAGTGCTGGATTTTACTGTGCCCGCGGCCTCCGTTCAATATGCGGGCCTTGCGGCACAGGCCCGCATTGTTCACATTGTCGGCACGACCGGAATGTCCGAAGCGGACGAGGAGCGACTGAAAGCCGCTGCCCGCCATGCACGCATTGTCAAATCGGGCAATATGAGCCTGGGTGTGAATCTGCTGGCCAATCTTGTGCGTATGGCCGCCGAGGCGCTTGATGAGGATTTCGATATCGAAATTCTGGAGATGCATCATCGGCATAAGGTCGATGCACCGTCCGGAACCGCGCTTTTGCTCGGCGAGGCGGCGGCGGAAGGGCGGCAGATCGATCTCAAAAAACGGTCGGTCCGTACGCGCGACGGTCATACCGGTGCCCGTCCCGTTGGCGATATCGGCTTTGCGACTTTGCGCGGCGGCTCGGTTGTGGGCACGCATACCGTTGTTCTGTCCGGAGCAGGTGAAACAATAGAACTGTCGCACAGGGCCGAAGATCGGGAGATTTTTGCCCGGGGCGCGGTCAAGGCGGCGCTGTGGGCGAAAGATAAAAAGCCGGGCCTCTACTCCATGGCGGATGTGCTTGGGCTTGTCGAAAAGGACGGAAAGTGACATGAAGCTGTTGCCCTCCCTGTTATTACTTCGGGGGCAAGTCAAACCGGGAATACCAGGGAGACGTGAATGGAACGTTTGATTGTGCTGGTTCGCCACGGCCAGAGTGAGTGGAATCTGAAGAACCTTTTCACGGGGTGGAAAGACCCCGATCTGACGGAAAAAGGGATTGCGGAAGCCAAAACTGCGGGTGAAAAACTGCGCGATTTGAAACTGACTTTCGATGTCGCCTTTACATCGGTTTTGACGCGCGCCCAGCATACACTGACCCTGATCCTCGAAGAGTTGGGTCAACAGGGTCTTGAGACAATCAAAGATCAGGCGCTGAATGAACGCGACTATGGTGATCTGACCGGATTGAACAAAGACGATGCCCGGAAAAAGTGGGGAGAGGAACAGGTTCATATATGGCGCCGTTCCTTCGATGTACCACCGCCGGGCGGCGAAAGCCTGAAAATGACGGCCGAGCGGGTCCTGCCTTATTACGCCGACAACATTCTGCCGAAAGTTCTGTCCGGCGAGCGTGTTCTGGTTGCGGCCCACGGCAACTCGCTCAGGTCGCTGATCATGGAGCTCGAAAATCTGTCGCCGGAGCAGATCCTGAAGCGCGAACTGGCAACCGGCGTGCCGATCGTTTATCGCCTCAATGAAGATGGCGGCGTCGCGTCTGTTCAGGATTTGGCGGACTAGGGTTTCGACCCGTTCATTTCATGCGTCGGAGCGGGTTTTATCAAGACCCGCTCTTTTTGCATTCGATACTCACGAAAAAACTTTGCCGTAAGAACCAATTTGAAACGGTTGCAAAGATAATTGCAATATTGCGTAATATTATTCGGATTTGAACGGACACATAGAAAGGATGCGCCATGTCTGTTGAAGAGCCATCCTTTTCGGTCGGCATTGAAGAGGAATATCTCCTCGTCGACAAAGACAGCCGGGATCTCGCCAGCAGTCCTCCCCCGGCTTTTATGGAACAATGCGAAGAGGCATTGCCGGGAAATGTCAGCCCGGAATTCCTGCGATGTCAGATTGAAGTCGGAACGGCGGTCTGTTCCACCTTCAAGGAAGCGCATACGGCGCTTGCTCACTTTCGAAAAACCCTCTCAGAGAAGGGTGAACCCTACGGCCTGGCGCCGATTGCGGCGGCCACGCATCCCTTTGCGGAATGGGACAAGCAGCACCATACCGACAAGGACCGCTATAACGCCCTGGCGATGGACATGAAGGTTGTCGTGCAGCGCCTGCTCATATGCGGCATGCATGTGCATGTGGGGATAGAGGATCCGGCACTACGCATGGATATCTTCAATCAGATTCCGTATTTCCTGCCGCATCTCCTGGCGCTGTCGACGTCATCACCGTTCTGGCGGGGGCATCTGACGGGTCTGAGGTCCTATCGGCTTGCCGTCTTCAACGAACTGCCAAGAACCGGCCTGCCGGCAACCTTCGCCAGCGACGGTGAGTACCGGCGTACCGTGGGCATCCTGACCAAGGCGGGCATCATCGAGGATGCAACGAAGATATGGTGGGATCTGAGGCCTTCGGACCGGTTTCCGACGCTCGAGATCCGGATCATGGATTCCTGCACGCGTGTGAAAGACGCGATCAGCATCGCCGCGCTTTTCCGGTGCCTCTGTCGGATGCTTTATCGGCTGCGCTGCGACAATCAGCGCTGGAGGCAATACTCGAACTTCCTGATCGAAGAAAACCGTTGGCAGGCCCAGCGCCACGGCGTCAGTGGGTCTTTGATCGATTTCGGGCGCGGCGAATGCGTCCCTTACGTCGACCTGCATGAGGAATTGCTTGAGCTGGTTGCCGAGGATGCTGCCTTTTTCGGTTGTGAAGAGGAACTTGAATATTCTCGAAACATTGTTGCCGAAGGCACCTCCGCCGATCGTCAGATTGCAATCTTTGAAGCCGCGCTGGCGGAAGGCCTCAGCGAACGGGATGCGCAGAAAAAAATTGTTGACCACTTAGTCGAAGACACATTGCGCGACTGCTGACCTTTTTAATAAAGCTTCGGAGCAGCGGGAGGTGGGTTATGGATAAGCAGGCTGTCGATGCGCAAAGGTCGACTGAAGGCATGGTCGACTACAACAAAAATTCCTCCGCCCAGCAGATGATGGCCTTAAGCCAGGCGGAGCGCATTCGCGGTCTGGTTGAGCGCCTTGGAACGGCGGAGCCGGAGATGCGGATCGTCGACTATGGCTGCGGGCCGGGCATGAGCGCCATCGAGACGGTCAGACCGGCGGTAGACACCTACCGAAACCTGTCGTCAGAGGGCCCGATTGCCGTGTGTCATGCCGATCAACCGGGAAACGACTGGAACGCCTTGTTTGCGCTGATTACTGGCGAAAACGGATATCTGAAAGACAATCCGTCGGTCCGGGTCGAGGCGGCAGTCGGTTCATTTTATGATCAGTTGGTTGCCTCCGGTTCCGTTTCTCTTGCAACCTGCTTTGCGGCCAGTCACTGGCTCAGCCATGGTTTGCGTCTCAATGCCCCCGGTTCCGTCTGGTTTGCCGATCTTGAGGGAGAGGCGCGGCAGACGATGGAGGCGCTTGCACAGACTGATTGGACCCGGTTTCTGCATTGCCGGGCCGGGGAATTGCGGCCTGGCGGTTTTCTGCTGGTTTCGACGCTCGGCGCGGTTCCCGATACCTCCGAGCGCAACGGCAGTGCAGCCTCGGGGCGCGGTATTTATCGGGCTTTGCACGGTGTGACCAGGAGCATGGCCGACGATGGGCTGATTGATCGGGACACAGCAGACGGGTTTGTCTTTTCACTCTGGTTCATGACCGAAGAAGAAGCAGGGCGTCCGTTTAAAACCGATCCGGACCTTGCATCGATCTATGACATGGAGGAAATTTCCGTTGTCCCCGCTGGCGGAAACTGGTCGGACGTTTTTGCCGATCTTGCGGACGATCCCGTCAAGTATGCCGATGCCTATACCGGCTATATACGCGCTTTTGCCGATACCACCCTTCGCACGCAGCTCTTCGGCCTTGCAGCGGGGGACAAGAACGATGTCGAACGTCTGGCAGAAGAGTTTTATCGCCGGCTGAACGCACTTTATCGCGAGGAAGGAAAAAAATATGCCTTCGAACTCTGGTCGCTGACTGTTGTGTTAAGAAAGACGGAAAGGTGATGCCTGCGGTCTGGAGTGTGTCGTGTTTATCTTCAAATATCCAACTGATTTTAAAGCGCATGAGGACGTAACGATTGGAAAATCTATCCAAAAAAGCTGCTCTGATCACCGGTGCCAGCCGCGGTATCGGCGCCGCGACCGCCTATGAACTGGCAAAGCACGGCGTCTCCGTCGTTCTGTTTGCCCGCAACAGAGAAGAGATCGATCGGCACGCCGCGGCAATCACCGAAAATGGCGGCCGCGCGTTGGCCATATTCGGCGACGTGAGCCGCTTTGAGGATCTTGCGCAGGCAACGGACCGCTGCCTCAAGACCTTCGGCAGGTTGGATATTCTGGTGAACAATGCGGGCATCATTGAGCCGATCGCCCGGATTGCCGACTCCGATCCGGAAGAATGGGCGCGTGTCGCTGACGTCAACTACAAGGGTGTCTATTTCGGCATGCGCGCTGTGTTGCCGACCATGGAGACGCAGCAATCCGGTACAATCGTCAATATCAGCTCAGGTGCGGCCACAGGAGCTTTGGAAGGCTGGAGCCACTATTGTTCCTCAAAGGCTGCGGTGCTGTCGCTCACCCGATGCGGGCATAAGGAATATGGCGAAAAGGGCATCCATGTTGTCGGCCTCAGTCCGGGTACGGTTGCAACCGACATGCAGGTGGCGATCAAGGAGTCCGGTGTCAATCCGGTCAGTCAGCTCGATCCTTCAGTGCATATATCGTCCGAATGGGTTGCGCGCGCCATCGCCTGGCTGTGCGCCGAGGGTGCTGAGGAGTTTGCCGGTGGCGATTTTTCGATCAAAACGGAAGAGGGGCGCAGACGGGTCGGGTTGACCGACTGACTGATGGCCGAAGGGGGCTCCGGTTCAGCGGCCCAGCATCCACTTTCCGTCCGGTGTGAAGGCATGAAAGGCAAACGCAAAAACCA
Organism: Stappiaceae bacterium; assembly: GCA_965275915.1. Classification (GTDB taxonomy): domain Bacteria; phylum Pseudomonadota; class Alphaproteobacteria; order Rhizobiales; family Stappiaceae; genus JBDWFY01. The sequence goes on along the minus strand of CBDHYI010000007.1, from coordinate 1,440,933 downwards.
CCTCATGCGGCACGTCCCTGCCGGTGGCCGCATCCTTTACCCTGATCTCCCCGACATCACGGCTCTTTCCGATCCGCTGTCCGTCGAGCGCGGAGGCCATCCCGGCGCGCCAGCTGATTTCAAGCCCGTCCTCGATGATGGATCCGCCCGCCGATGTCAGCCTTTCAACCGGCCAGGCCCGATCGCCAACGCGGACGACTCGGGCCAGCGGCTGAATGCCGTGGGGCGGTTTTTCACCTTTATACAGAAACGGCCATCCGCTGCTGTCATATCCGACATAAGGATTGTTGCCGTAAGGCCGCGCGTGACCTTGCGGCTGTTGCATAACCAGCCCTGATGGGTTCCGTTTCTTGAAGCTCCTCCAGCTTTCCATCCAGCTGACCACCGGATCCAGCTTGGCGCCCGTCATCTCCCCGGCAATGGCCTCGCCGGTAAACTGCTGCCACCAGCTTTGGGTTTGCCGGTCATACATCACCATGTCGGAATGCCGCAGTTTACCGGAAACCCCGAAACTGAGGGTCTGACCGTTGACATCGCGATTGAACACAAGCGCCGAATTGCACAGGGGACAGAATGTCACCGCGATGGGAACGGCCGCTTCATCGTCATTGACGATCTCATGCCAGGTCAGGTAGCGGATCGGGTAGGCCCGCGCCGCTGTCTCGCCAATCTTCACTGTGATGACAGGTTCGGCCGGATCGAGATTGGTTTCCTCAGAAGCGGGACCCATGTTCGCGCCGTCGAGCGCCGGGATCCCGTCCTTGGGTACGCCGCCGCTCAGAATCTCGTCGGGAGAAACGGCCATTACGGAAAAATCCGTATCGGGCCATTCGTCCGCCCAACCGGCGGGCACGGCTTCATCGGCGAGAGCTGCGGCCGCGCCGAGAATAATCAGGCCGACTGCGATCACGCCGCTGAAAATCGGCCGATAAGTGGATCGAACCATGAAAATCGCTCCCCGGATTCTCGAAGTAAGTTTACCATCGGCCTGTTTTCACTTGCCAGTCACAAGGCCGTGGCCAAAATGCTGGCGTCAGGGAGAGGTTTGCTGACAAATGGATGGGCTCAGGCAACAGCTTTTATCGTGGGACGGTAAATCGACCGATGTTTTGAAACAGCTCGCACCGCGGTTCAGAAACAACGAACATCTTGCCCCGACGCTCATTGCGTTCTTGGGCGAACCGCAGCTCCAAAAGGGCGCAAGCTGGCTTTTGAAGAACCATCTTGACGGCGGCGGCAGCGTGGACCGGACATCATGCAGCGCAATAGTGCGTCAGCTTTCAGGTCTTAAGCACTGGGAGGCAGACCTGCATGTGCTGCAATGCGTTGCCCATCTTGAGATCGCCCGGGACGACCGCCTTGAATTCGAAGAGTTTTTAGAGCGCTGCATTGCGAGCAAGAACAAGTTTGTCCGGGCCTGGGCCTATAACGGCTATTATGAGTTGTCGCGGCAGTATCCCGAATATCGGGAGAGCGTGGGGCACCTTTTGCAACAGGGACTGGAATCCGAACCAGCCTCGGTCAAAGCGCGCATCCGTAATATTCTCAAGAAAGAAAAGGCGCGCTGAGTGTGTTCAGGCCCGCTCTTGTGCAAACCGGTTATAGTTTTCCATTGAATTTTCAAAAATTTGCCTGGATGATCCGGTCCTGAGGCTCACCTCACAATCCGTCCCCTCTGACCCTGTCCAAAAAATGCTGACCTTCGTTCTGGCTGTCTTCCTGCTTCTGATCACTCCTGGTCCGGGGGTTCTGACCACCGCCGGAGTGGGATCTGGCTACGGCTACCGCGAAGGGGTGATCTATGTCGGCGGACTGTTTGTCGGGACCAATCTCGTTGCCCTGGCAGTCGTCAGCGGCCTGGCGGCGGTTCTCCTCTCCGATCCCGTTATCCGGACCGTGCTGTTCTGGGCGTCGGCCTGCTATCTTCTCTATCTTGCCTATAAGATCGCGTTTTCGGGAACCAAAATAGCCTTCATTGGCGCGCCCAAACCACCGGGCTTTGTGGGCGGGTTGATGCTTCAGGCGATCAATCCCAAAGCCTACGCGGTCAATACCGCAATATTTACCGGGTTCCCGATCTGGCACGGTGCGTTTTCGGCGGAGGTTGCGCTGAAGTTCGTGATCATCAATCTGATCTGGCTTCCCGTCCATTTTCTATGGCTGACGGCGGGTGTGTCCCTTCACCGCCTCAATCTTGCGCCGCGAACCCAATTCCTGATCAACGTATTGATGGCTCTTGCCATGCTTGCGGTTGTCGGTCTGGCAACCTTTCGGGAATTTGCCTTTATCGAATCCGGATAACAGCGCTGAAATCGGCGAAACGCCAATGCAAGGCGGAAAAAGTCCGACCGCTGACAGGCCGGCCATCTTTCCAAAAACCCATTGCCGAACCATTCGCAATCGGTTATGTGAAATCAATATCCGGCAACGCATTTCGTTGACCCGCTCCCGCACCCGTAGCTCAGCTGGATAGAGCGCTGCCCTCCGAAGGCAGAGGTCAGAGGTTCGAATCCTCTCGGGTGCGCCATTTCACATTTTAGCATGTATTGACCCGTTAAGTATTTGAACGGCATGGATAAATTCGGGGTTCGAAACCCCGTTTTCCTGCTGTATGCGAGATGCCTCGAAAACGTCAGTTTAAGCACTGTTCGCCTGTCTTCCAGACTATCAGAACACCAGAGTTTCCAAGGGTTTGACAGGAAATCAAAGGCGAGTTCGAACATTTCATTGAAGGGGCGAACTGGCTTTGTTCCATTTTGCAGTTTTTCCAGCGCAATATGCTTCTGCTGTTCAAGTTTTGTTATTTTTCGCTCATAGGCGCTGGCAGCCGTGGTGTAACGCGCAAGATCATATGGCGTCAGGCGGGATTGGGTGGAATTAACCGGGATTAGGCGGTAAAACCCGCAAAAAACCGCCGTTTATAGGGTCTCAAAAAATTGTCGCGGTTGATATGAGCGCGCAAGATCAAATGGCGCAAATGGTGTAAATCGCATCCGACCGCGCAAGATCAAATGGCGTTGTGTGAAAAAGAAATCCTGCCGAAAACCTCAAGAAAACCAACAAACAGCGCTTAATTATAAGTCTGCCTGGTCGAGTTCATCCGGTTTTTAAGGGGGAAATGACTTCCCACTTAGAGAAACCAATTGCAAATCAGAGATTATCTAAACCAAACAGCGTGTTAAGCGCAAAACGTCAGATTTCGCTGGCTTTTTAAGGGGGAAATGAACTTTCCCCCAGAATGATGTTTTACGAGGATGTAAAATGGTGTGGCGATGGGCCGTGCAGATACGTGAAATATTGTTAATTCTGTTGAGTTCAATCGGTAGTTGTTGTGGCCGTATTTGGGCCCATTATATGTGAGTAACAGCTCTGCGTGCGAGCCTTGTGAGGGAGATAACGAGACACCGCAATATACTATTTTTGTCATGAATTTTATAGTTTGATGCCAGCAATCTCCTGTAGTCGCATTCAATTTTCCTCAATGGCGTTGCCCCCTGACATCCATGTTGCCCGCGCGGGCGGCGGGCGTGGATTTCACGATACGGGCGGTCACAGCGCCTAACGCGGAGTAGTAGCGTACTCCGCCCCGCAAATTTAGGGGATTCGGGTATCAATCATGAATTGTGAAAACTGCTTACTAAGCGCTATAAATGTAGTTTGTTCCCACTTTATTTAAACGGCTGTAGCGCTACCAGGACGCCCAACCGGCCTTCTTGACGAGTTCGTCAACGTAGTAGGAAAGAACCTCTTCCAACTGCTCCTCCGTGGCGTCTTCGCCTTCATACTTCTCGATCATTAATTTGTTGATCATGGATACGGCGAACCACACATTTTCAGGTTTAAAAGAGACGTTGTGTTCCTTCTGCTTTTCACAAATGCGGAAATAAACGGCTTGGGCATATTGCTCTTTCATGTCGAGCTTGCGCGCTATTTCCAATGATACATCCACTGGAAACGGAGCACCTCTCCCGGTGGCCAGCCATTCGATAGACGCTCCTGTCGCTTCGGCGATTTGAGCAAGTGCATCCATTCGAGGCTGCGTTCCACTAAGGTACTTGCGTATAGAGCTCTCTGACACGCCGCACATTCGTGCGAACTCGCTTTTGTTCTGTTCTCCCATCAGCGTTTCGAGCCGACCCTTGAACGGATAATCGTTCATGAGCTAGCTCCGAAGCCACTTCTGCGTTGGATGCCGATCCTTACTGGTTAAGATTTCTTCAAATTTTTCATACATATAGCACCACAACTTCGTCTATTAAGACGAATATCAAACGCGAAAACGTACATATAGACGAATTATTATTGATGTATTCGTACTAATGTGCGACACTCGCTGCATCAATCGTTGTTTCTATCACCCGAAAAAACCGGCTTTGCGAGAACCGGTTTCAAGGAGCTTTCATGACGAACCCGCAACCCAAAACCGAGCCGGAACGGTTCGACCGCTTTGCCGTCAAAGCGGAAGTAGAACGGCAGGGCCTTACCCTCACAGGTATTGCCGAGGCTGCCGGACTTTATCCGAGCGCATGCCGGCAGGGTCTGGCCGGACAGAGCCGCACCGGCGCAGAAGCGATTGCCAAGGCCCTCGGAAAACCGTTCGAGACTTTGTTCCCGAATTACGGTGTCCGTCACAATAGCGCGAACAACTCTAGCGCCAAAAGGCGATCCGGCGAAAGTCAAAAGACAACGAACGTTGCTGACGAGGTTCTGCGGGCGGGGTGAAGATCCCGTCCGCCTTTTTCGTTTTGCGGACGGCATTCCCCGTTTTTCGCAGAATTCTCCGGCTCCCAACGTCTTGAGGCCAAAGCATGAGCGTTCGCCAGGATATTCCGGTCGACAAAATCATCATTGGAAAGAGGGTCCGTCGCGTTCTGCCGGATCGCGTAAAAGCGCTGGCAGCCAGCATCGAAAAGAACGGTCACGATTCTCCCATCGATGTTCTGTCCGTCGGAAAGGACGAATTCGAGCTTATCACCGGTGGCCATAGGCTGGACGCCGCGAAGCTTTTGAAGCGCGAGACAATCACCGCCACGGTGTTCTCCGAAGACGAATTTGCGTCCGCTCAGGCAATCCGCCTGAAAGAGATCCGCGAGAACATGGAACGGTTCGAACTGACAGTCCTTGAACGGGCGGTCAGTATCGCGGTGTGGCGGGAGAGTTTCGAGGCTATCCACGGCAAGGCCAAACGAGGCGGCGATCGCCGAAGCCAGAAGGCCAAAACCGGACGGCAGAAAGCAACCGGTGCGGCGCAAAAGGGAATTAGTGCCAACATGGCACTAATTGATCCCGAAAGTGAACTTGGCAGCGTTCAGGATCAAAGTGCCAAGTTGGCACTTTTGATCGAGAACAACGCTGTTTCCCGGTTTGCCAGCAGTTTTTCGGAAGAAGCGCAACGCGTTTTCGGACTGTCCCGGCGCGACATTTTCCGTTCCTTGAAAATAGCAAAAATACCGGAAGAATTGCGCGACCGGATCGCACCGCATCCGCTGGCTGACAATCAAAAAGAGCTTCTTTTACTCGCTGTCCAGACCGAACCGATACAGCACGAAATCTGCGATATGGTCTTGTGCGAAAGGCGGACCGCAAACACGGTCTCCGAAGCCCTTGCGATCCTCGACAGAACTCCAAAACCCGCGCCTCTCAGAGCCTGGGAAAAAACCTCTCAATCGTTCTCAAAACTCAAACTTGACGATCAGCGGCGGTTCTTCGAATTGCACGCCGAGGCGATCCAGCAGTGGCTAGCCGCGAGGACTGCTTAGATGCCATCCAAACGCGACACCCGCACCAAGGATCTGTTCAACTGGCAACCGCCGAAAGTCGCGGCCGGTTACAGCGATGACGTGACCGGCCGTGGCGCGCTTGACAACCGCATCGCCCGCATTGTGTCGCGTGCCCTCCGCGATGCTAAGGATGACGGCAGAAAACGGGTCGATGTCGCCCGAGATATCTCGGCATTTCTTGACCGGTCTGTTTCCTCCGCAATGCTCGACAAATGGGCTTCGGAATCAAGCGGCGAACACAGAATTCCGCTTGATGCGTTCATCGCTCTGATCACTGCAACGGAAGCGTATGACCTGCTCGGTTTCATCCCCGGCATGTTCGGCTACGTGGCTGTTCCGGAACAATACGAACACATCATCGAACTCCAGCTTCTGGAAGAAAAAGAGAAAGAGATTGCCGCCCGAAAAGACGTGCTCAGAGCCGAATGGGGAGCGCGTCGATGAAAGAGTGGCTGACCGCAAAGGAACTGGCCGCCGAACGGCTCCCGGAACTGCCGACAACCAAGCGCGCAATCCGAATACTCGCGGAGCGGGAAGGATGGAACGACAATCCGTCGCTAGCCCGTCGCCGGGAGGCTCGGGGCGGCGGCATGGAATATCACATTTCAATTCTGCCGACGCTGGCACAGATGGCCTACCGGCAGACCCACCTGAAAGACGCGGTACCGGCATCCGATCTTGCCAACGACAACGTGCGGGATTGTGTGTCCGGTGTTTCTGGCAAAGCGGCCCTGGAGCGCGACGCGCGTATTGCCGTTGTCAAAGCCTTTGAACGCCTGTCGGCCGGTCTCAATCTCGCCCAGGCAAGCAAGCGGCAGATCTTTGTCGACAAGTACAATACCGGCGCGCTGGCGGTTGACGATTGGGTACGCGACATCCTGCCGAAAATTTCCAAGCGGTCGCTGGAACGTTGGGCGCAGGCCGAAAAGAGCGGCAAGATAAACGCTCTGGCTGTCGACCGGTCCAAAGCCCGGTCCGGTCGCGGTATTCTTGACATCGCCAATGGCGGCCGCGTCCGTGCCTTCATTCTCGCCCTGATCGCGAAGCAACCGCATCTGTCTGCCGCCAATGTCCGCATCATTTGCCGGGACGAATTCGGAGACCGGATTGAAGGCGCAAAAGGCATGGTCAACATGCCGCCAGTCCGCACCTTCCAGCATGCTTTGAAGCGGCTTAAAGAGGACAATAAAACCGCCCTTATCAAGCTGACAAACCCGGACAAGTTCCGGTCGGAGTTGTCGCTGTCAGGTGTCGGCTCTCTCCGCCATATCAGCGAAGTGAATGCCCTCTGGCAGATCGATGCATCTCCCGTCGATGCCCTCTGTATCGATGGCCGTTACTCTCTCTATGCCTGCATCGATATCGCCACACGGCGAACCATCATTACGCTTTCCAAAACCCCCCGTGCGTCGGCCGTCGCTCTGATGATCAGAAAGGCGATTTTAGCATGGGGGGTTCCCCACATAATCAAGACGGACAACGGGTCCGATTTCGTCGCCAAAGACACCAAGCGATTGTTTGTGTCGCTCGGCATAGAGATGGATATATCCGACGCTTACCAGCCGCAGCAAAAAGGCCATGTCGAGCGCGTCATAGGCACGTTTCAACGCGATGTCGGCCCGCTTCTGCCCGGCTTCATTGGCCACTCGGTCGCGGATCGAAAAGCCATCGAAGCCCGCCGGTCCTTTGCCGCCCGCCTGGGCGAAAGCGATGCGGAGATATTCGGCGTCGAACTGACTGCAGACGAGCTGCAGGGCAAAGTCGATGAATGGCTCGAAAAGGTCTACGAGCACCGTTCGCATTCCGGTCTGAAGGGACAGACACCGTTTCAGGTCGCCGCCGCATCTGTTGCAACGATCAAGACGGTGGACGAGCGGGCGCTTGATCTCCTGCTGATGCCCGCTGCGGGCAAGGACGGATACCGTGTTGTCACGAAATTCGGCATCCGCATTGAGCACCGGCAATATCTCGCTCCTGAAATCATGCCCGGCACCCGTGTTTTCGTCCGGCAGGACCCGGCCGACCTTGGCCGCGTGCTTGCCTATTCGGATGATGGCGGCGCCTTCCTGGGCGAAGGCATCTGTCCTGAATATTCAGGCATTCACCCCGAAACATTCGTCAAAGCCGCGAAGGAAATCCAGGCGGAGAAACTGGCCGAGGCAACCAGAGAGATCAAACGCGACATGCGTGAGATCTCCAAGGGACCGGCCCTGATCGAACGTGTTCTGAATGTCGCCAGCCGCGACGTTCCGAACATCGTCTCCCTTCCGAAGCCGGAAACCCGGCAGGAAACTCCCGAAATATCCGCCGCCCTGGACGCGGCGGTTGATCGGACAAAACGGCGAGCGCCAATGAGCGAAAGCGCCAACGATCTGCACAAGCAGTTGTTGGCGGATCAAGCCGAAAAAACAGAGGAAACACCCGCTGCTGTAACGAGTACGGGAAGCGTCACCAGACTGCCGGAAACACCCGCTCAGAGGTACCGGCGCGCACTTGACCTTCAGGCGCAGATCGACGCGGGGGAAAGCCCTCACGTTGAGGACTTGCTGTGGCTTGGGGGCTACCGGGAAACCCCGGAATTCAAAACTCAGAAAATCATGGCTGAGGAATTCGGAAATTTGGCTCCGGGGATGCGGAGCTAAAGAACGGCCCCGGTGCGGCGAACACCGAGGCCAAAACACATAGGACGCTTTTTAAATGACCGAAACAGCACGTCTTGTCAACGCGGGGCACATTGCCCCTCTAAAGAACGTCGCAACCTGTCTCGATGTAGCGAACCGCATTATCGATCGCCCTCCGGGCGTCGACGGCCTGGGGATGTTTTTCGGGCATTCCGGCTATGGCAAATCGAAAGCCAGCCAGTTTGTCCAGAACAAGACCGGGGCGATTTATCTTGAGGTTTTCGACTTCTGGACCCGCAAGGTCTTTATCCAGAACCTGCTTATCGAACTGGAAGTCACCAACCCGCGCGGCACTATTGCCGACATGATGCAGCAGGCATTGCGCCTGTTGCAGGATGAACCGGACCGGCTCCTGATCATCGACGAGGCTGACAAGCTCGTCGACAAGGGGTTCATCGAGCTTGTCCGGGACATCTATAAAGGCGCAAAAATCCCGGTTCTTCTGGTCGGCGAAGAGCGCCTGCCGGACAAACTCAAGCGCTATGAGCGCTGTGAGAACCGAGTGACCGCCTACGGCATGGCGAACCCGTGTGATCTGGAAGATGCGCGGGTCCTGGCGAATGCCTATCACCCCACGATTGAGGTGGCCGACGATCTGCTGGAAAAGATCGTCCAGGACACCATAGGCGTTGCCAGCCGTATTGTAACCACGATGGCATCAGTCGCTCAGTTTGCCCGGACGCACGGGCTGACAGTCATTGAGCGCAGTACCTACACCGGCACCATCTTCACCGGGCAAGCGCCGCGTCGGGGTCAGATAGCGCGGGGTGCAATGTGATGTCTCCCGTCTTGAAACTCCGGGTGGCCGGTGTCGACCGCATCCTCAAGGGACAAGACCATTTCTGGTCGGTCATTCGCGATCTGACCGAAAAGGACATGTCCACGCCGTTTTCTGTCAAAGACGTTGCAGGTCTGTGCGCAGGCGGACAAAAGCCGAGTGTCGGCGACTTCATTCGCCGGCTTGTCGCCGGCGGAATTGCGGAAAAGCTGACGACCAAAGACGACAAGGGCGAGATCCAGTTCCGGCTTGTGTCACGGCCGAGGAAGCGACCGGTCTTGCGTCGGGACGGGACCAAAGCCAAGACCGCGCCAGGCCAGCAGCAAATGTGGAATGTGCTCCGCCGAAATCGTGACGGCGTGACGGCTCGTTCTTTGTCCGTTGAGGCGAGCACCGACGATCATGTCGTGGCCCGGAACACAGCGCTCAAGTACTGCCGTGCTCTGGAAGCCGCCGGCATGTTGACCGTTCTCCGGAAAGGTGGTGCCGCAGTTGAGCAGCTCTGGCGACTGAAGGGATCGGCCAACACCGGACCGAAAGCGCCGCTGATCCTTCGGACGCAAATGGTGTTCGATCAGAACAGCGGCAAAATTATCGGCGAGCCGGTCGCAGAGGAGGAGCGGATATGAACCGTGGACCTTCCAGAGCGACCAACAGTGTCGATCACGTCGCCAGGGCCAAAGCGGCCTGGGACCCTGCGCCGGAATGGGTGATTGTCCTGGCCGAAGCCTGTTGCCTGACAAGTCAGAGCAAAGTCGGTTCGCGGATCAAGTATTCGCCCGCGACGGTCAGCCAGATCCTTTCCAACACCTATCGCGGCGATATCCGCCGTGTTGAGGAGATGGTGCGCGGTGCTCTGATGTCAGAAACCGTTGAGTGTCCGCAGCTTGGCGAAATGAGCCGCGCACGCTGCCTCGACTGGCAGAAAAAGCCGTTCGCGCCGTCATCGTCGCACCGTGTGGCGATGTACCGGGCGTGCCGGAACAACTGCCCTCATTCACGTATCAAAGGAGGTGACGATGCTTAGCTGCGATCTCCTGAACCTTGTCCATCATCTCGAAGGAAGGCGCACCCATCTCGGCTATCTCGTCCTCGATATCAAAGACGTGCAGGACCTGAACGCTGTCCTTTGTGCAGCAGCCGAACGGGTGCTTGAGCTGGAAAAGGCCCTAGTGCCGTCTCGGCTCCAATACACCGAAACGATGCTGAAAGCGGAGAATGTCATTCCGTTTCAGCGGCCTTCCTCAGACACCAAGACTGAAGGAGGCACACCATGAGCCGCTGGCATTATCACGACGTTGCGCTTGTCGTCGGTCTCGCCGTTCTCGGTGAAGACATTGTCGATATCTCAGTGAAGCTGAAGCGAACACCGGAGGATGTGCGCGACGCTTTAAGTGCCGCACGCATGCGTCTGTGCCGGGGCTGCCGGGCACAACTCAACTTCGAACTGGCGCGAGCGGCCGAGCGGGCCGAACGCGAGTTGTTTCAGCCTCACGCTCCGGTCGAACGGACGTATTCGGTCGCGGCCGATGTCGATCATCGCATCAGCCAACGCAGGTCCGACCTGACCGCAGAGCTCATGGGAGACCCGTCTCCCGAACGCTCGGCCCTCAACCTCAAACAGTCTTCAAACACCCTCAACGGAGTTTCTGATCATGGATGACCGGATAACCGAACACGTCAACAAATTTGCCTCAGACCTTGAGGCAGCCATCGCTGAAGGCGTGATCGTCTTCAATGACCAGGACTATATGGAAGACCCCAAAGGCAAGCTTGTGCCGCGCGAAACAGTCAAGCCGCAGCATGTTCTTGAAGACGAACTCGTGCGCAAGATCATCTTTTTTGCCCGCGACCTGTCCGAACAGATCAGCGGGTTTCGGGGGCACACCTCGACAAACCTGGGCGAATTCGATGCGCTTCTTGCGCAGCAGTACGACGCCAAGAAGGGCGGCGCAAAAGGCAACCGGACCTACATGTCATATGACGGCCGCCTGAAGGTCCAGGTGCAGATCGCCGACCACGTGGACTTCGGGCCGGAGCTGCAGATCGCCAAAACCCTGATTGATGAATGCCTCAACGAATGGGCCGCCGAGAGCGGCCCGGAGTTGCGGGCGATTGTGACCAGGGCGTTCAACACGGACAAGGAAGGCCAGATCAACCGCAGCGAGATTTTCATGTTGCTGCGGCAGGACATCACGGACCCGCGCTGGATCAAGGCAATGGATGCCGTGAGAGACGCAATGCGCGTCACCGGCTCCAAAACCTACATCCGGTTCTATGAGCGCGAAGCCCGTGACGCGCCCTGGCAAGCCATCACCATCGACCTGTCCAAAACCTGACCGGCACCACCGATCGGACCGAGAAAGGCTGCGTAATGAGCAATTTCAAGCCGACATTTCTGACCAAGGTCAGCCTCCTTTTGGCAGCTGCCTTTATCCCTGTCGCAATGGTGCTTTCGATGGATGACATGACCTCTCCGAACACCGGAAAGCCCGTCGCCTCCTACGGCATCTTCAATCACGAAGGAAAAGAGATCGCCCGGCCGGACATCTACTTCTTTTTCGATGTCGAGCGGGCAAAGGAAAAACCCGGTTTCAGGTTCGCCTCGATCGAGGACGAGCACGGCTATCTCGAATGGCGTTTGCGGGGGACCTACTGATGACCGGAAAAGGAAAACGCAAGGTCTATACGGTCGAGGATCTGACGACCGCTGTCATTCACGCGGAGCGCGTTTTGCGGGAAACCGAAGCCAATGGTGAAAATCCAGCAGCGGTGTTCGCTTCCGTTGTTGGTTGTGAGCTCCGGTTCGCGAAGGGGCGCTATCAGATGCGCCATTGCGCTGCTGAGGCCTCTTCCACATGGAGTGGAGCAGGACTTCTCAGAAACTGGTTATGGGCCGCGCGTAAAGAACTGGCATTCCTTGAGGCGGTCGAGAGTCTTGACCGGCGCAAAAACCTGTTTGATACGCCTAAGCCGGTTCCCAAAGAACCAACCTTTCAGGAACGTGTTGCGCCCTGGATGCTGGAGTGTTTCGGCGAGGAAGTCGCCAACAATCAGGCGGAGCGAAACCACCGTTTCCTCGAAGAGGCTCTGGAACTGGTCCAATCCTGCGGCACCACGCGGGCGGAGGCCATCCAGCTTGTCGATTACGTCTTCAGTCGAGATGTCGGCGATCCCGATCAGGAAGTCGGCGGAGTCCTGGTTACGTTGGCAGCTCTGTGTCTGGCACGCTGCATGGACATGCATCAGTGCGGCGAAATCGAGCTTTCCCGTGTCTGGCTGAACATCGTCGAGATCCGCGAGAAGCAGGCGTCAAAGCCGAAACACTCGCCTCTTCCTCAGGGCAAGCCCACGAACGAAATCGGGACGGTGTGGCGGCACCGCAAAGGCGGCCTCTACGAGATCGTCGGAATTTGCCAGATCGAAGCCACCAACGAGCCCGCTTTTCTCTATCAGCCACTTAACGCAAACGGGAACACAGTCTTGTGGGTGGCGCCGGTCGCCGAATTTCTTGCTGCCGGATTCGTGCTGGAGGACCGCTGATGCGCTACGCCACCGAAGAGATGAAACAGCGGTTGCTCAAAGCCAAACCGGGCAGCAAATGGGGCACTTGGCACAACAATTACGCCACGATGATCGGACCGGTTCCGAGCACGCAGCGCATGCTCACGGGGGCGCATTATGTGCTGATGGACGAACGCGGCGATATCCTGTTGGTCGATGAATACGGCCGCGACAGGAAGTGGTCTTATCATCTCGTCGCCCCGCTTCGTGGAACGCCGCCCTATGTACCGCATCCCCTGCAATCCGATGACGTGGGGAGCGGACCATGACCCAGCGATATCGTTGGACAGCAACAGAGCTGGCGACAGCATTTGCACTGCACGATGCCGGCCGAAATCCGATCCAGATTGCCAGCGAGCTTGGCAACAAGTCCTGGCGTTCCGTCGCACAGAAAATCCGGGAGCGGGAACGTCGCGGCCGGGCCGGTGTGCCCGCGCTGAAGACCAAACACACACTCTATCCCGGCACCCGCGAGATCGGCATTACCAAACTCGCCGTCACCAAACGGGACGGTGAGGCCAAAGTCAGCCTGCCTTTCGTACGCGGGACCACGGGCGAAATCGTTGAGATCGGCGAGAACCAAGGGGCATACAATCCATGAAAGACCTAAGATGCGAGTATCTGAAGATCCAGGCCGACGCCAACATGCTCGGAGCGAAAGAAGGTGTGGCCGGATCACTTCTCAATACTCTGATCCTGATTGAGCTTCGTGGAATTTCGCGCGAACTCACCGAGATCAAGACTCTCCTGAAAGACAGCCTTTCGCCGGGTGACCGGCCATGAACACGCATGCTGTCATTCACATCGCCCGCAAGCAACTCGCCCTGGACGATGAGACGGCCCGTGACATCTACGAGCAGGTGACGGGCAAACGGTCGCTGAAACTGATGTCCGAAAGCGAACGGCTCCGCGTGGTTTCAGCGCTCGAACAAAAGGGCTTCAAACGCAGTTCAAGAACTCGAAGAAACGGTCAGAAGATGCTGACCGGAGAGTTTGCCAAAAAGCTGCAAGCAATCTGGATCGCGGGCTGGAACCTGGGCGTTGTGAGGAACCGGGACGATGCCGCTCTGCTCAAGTTCGTTAAGCGGCAAACGGGCATCGACCACACGCGCTTTCTGAACCATGCAGAGGATGCCAACAAAGCCATAGAGGCATTGAAGGCATGGCTGGCGCGCGAAACCCCACTCGATTGGAGCACGTCCAAACTCGATCCGCTGTACACGCTCACACCCGGTTTCAAGGTGGCCTGGACGCAATGGCGGATGCTCGGCCACGGTTCTGAGGCGGACAGCACCCGCCAATTTTGGATGCGCGTTCACGCGATAACCGGCTGCCGGGAGTTCGGCGAAAACGGCCCGAACAGCAAACACTGGGTTCTGGTGATGAACACCCTGGGCAAAGAGCTCCGGAGGCACTGACCATGAGCCCGCGCCCCGGCCACGACAGCGAGTTTCTCCCGTTGTTCGACTGGCCGGAGCGCCGCGAAATCGACCGCCTGGAAGCGATGCGGCGGGAACTGCACCAACGCATTCTCAAACTGCCCAAAATGGCTCACAGCCGCATCGCCCTGGAAGTCCGGTTGAGGACACTCACAGAGCAACAGTTGATGCTTGAAAACACTCTGAGGCAAAAGGCAAATCAATGACGAGGCCATATGTCAGCAACACCGCCGTCCTTAGATTTCTGCAACTGCACGGCGTTGACATTGAATACATCCGGAAGGAAATCGCCCAAACCTGCAAGCGAGGTGTTGAGAGAGATGCTCCGTCCATCCGGATTGAAGACGTTCGATTTATCAACGCTGACGGCAGGATCATTACGACGATGTCGAGCAAGGCCCGATTGCACTACAACTTTCTAGTCAGGGTTCAGCGCGGGGAACGGTGATGGACGCGCCAGCGAACGTTTCTCGCTTTATTGATGTTCTCGGCGAAGACCTGACGCTTGACTTTCTCCTGAAATTCGGCGGGACTCCTGTCTATCTGGCGATCACGCCGCGACCGAATTCGCCGGTGGTCGAGTGTGTCGGCTATGACAAGGCGTCGAAGCTCGGCCGGTCACTCGGCCCTGGCGCGGTCCAAATTCCGACAGCGAAGCCCTGGATGGCGGTCAAGCTGAAGGAGAAGGGCTTTACGGGCATTGCCATTGCCCGTCTGCTCCACACCGACAGCCGCACGATCCGTCGCTGGCTGAATGGCGGCGACAAACGCCAACTCGATCTTTTCCACCAGAAATAGCCCCCTGTCGGACGACTGCCCGACGTCTTTTCCCGGATAAGCTGCCGCATAGTCCCAAAGACGAACCGCGCTTGAGACGGTTTTTCTTTTCACGCACACGAGCTGCACCGGGACGCACGTCATGTCGTTAAAAGGGACACAATTCATCATCCGGCACGAGGGGTTCGTGTCGAAGGCCTATCGAGATCCGGTCGGCATCATCACCATAGGAACCGGCTTTACGAATCGTTCGAAAACGGTGCGCCAGTGGTGGAAAATGACGCGCGACCGTCCGATCCAGATGGGCGATACGATCTCCAAGTCCGAGAATGCGAAGCTGCTGAAGGCTGCCATCGAGTATGAGTACGGCAAACCGGTCGGGCCGGCGCTGGGCAAGAAGGCTCCGCAGCATGCCATTGATGCCGGTGTCTCGGTTTCCTTCAATTGCGGACCCGGATCTCTGAAATGGACTTGGGCGACGCTCTACAAGTCCGGTCAGCACAGTCGGTCGAGCGAACGGCTGAGGACTACCGCTGTCACCGCTCGCGGCCGCAAGTTGCCAGGGCTGGTCCGCAGACGCCGAGAAGAAGCGGACCTTCTTCTCTACGGAAACTATCATCTTGATGGTTCTGCCGTCCGGTTTGGCACATCAGACAGCGAACAGCCGGGATACGACGCGCAGCTTCAGCAGGATCAAAAGCTGCTGAACAAGATCGGATACGATTGCGGGACACCGGACGGGCTTTGGGGCGGGAAGACTAAAGCCGCCGTGCGCAAGCTTCAGAGCGATCACGATCTGATCGTTGACGGCATTCTCGGCCCGGCGACCCGCGCCAAGATCCAGCGCCTGGCTAATGCCAAACGGGAAGCCAAGGGAGCCGGTGCTGCCGGTGGTGGATCAGCCGCAGGCGGTGCCGGCGTCGATACCGCCGCGCCGGCCGCCGATCTGCAAGCTCTATCTCTCGTGTCCGACCTGCTGCTCTACGGCGGCCTCGCCGTCCTGGTCATCGGCTTTGCGTATCTCGCCTGGTTCTACCGCGACGAAATCAATTCATTCTTGAGGAGGCTTTGATGGCACTTCCAGCAATTGCGGGCATTGCGCTCGAGATCGGTTTACCCGTCCTCACAGCAATCTTTGAACGAAAGGGCAGCGCTTCCAGCATAGTCGCGTCGCGTACTTTGGTTGCCCTCGCCGAAGTGCTCGGTGTTGAACCGACTGAGAAGGCGATTATCGACAAATTCGAAGCCGCTCCCGAAGAGGTCACCACGGTCTTTCGGCAGGTTGAAGAGGACATGGCGGAGATCGCCGAGGCCGCCGCCGACGCAACCAAGTCCTATCACGACATCCTCAAGGATGACCGGGACAGTCCTTCGATTTTGAATCGCATTTGGCGACCATTTAACGGGCTGGTTTTTGGCTGTGAGGTCGCCCTGATTGTCGGTGTCGTTTCCGCCAAGATATTGGATGGCGATGTTGCAACCCTCAATGCCCTTCAGCCGCTATACGCCTTCCTTGGCACCATCCTGGGCACCCACGCCGGCGTTGTCGGCGTCTATGTCTGGCGCCGCAGCGATGAAAAGCTGAGGTCGAAAGCCTGATGATTGTCCGTGACGGGAGCATCCGGAATGCCGTTCATGGATGAATTCAAGACAGGTCTCAGCATCCTAGCGACCGTTCTGTCAGTCGGTGCGGTTTTTTATGCCTGGCTAACCGCAAAATCGCGGGTGAACTCAGAACACCTCAAGCGTGTCGATGACACGCTGAAAGTCAACGACCGGCGAATCCAGAAGCTGGAAAACGAAATCGCACATATGCCCGGCAAGGATGAGGTGCACGGCGTTCAAGTCTCCATAACAGCCATGGAAGGCATGATTGGCCGGATGGAAGAGAAGGTCGTCGCCGTTGAACGAACCGTTCTGCGGATCGACGACTATCTCATGAACAAGGGCGACAAATGAGCGAGAGCTATAAAGACCACATCGCCGAGGCCGGCCGGTTGACCATTCTCCGGTGCCTTCATGAGCAGAACGACAACCGCCTGAATGAATCTGTCCTGGCAAGCATGCTGGACGATTATGGGTTCAATCAATCGCGCGAATGGCTCCGGACACAGCTCAACAAGCTGAAGGAACTGGGTGCCGTCGAAATCACCCTGGCCGGCAACGTCATGATCGCGACGCTGAAACGCGCCGGCCTTGATCATGTTGAGCGCCGCAGCTTCATTGAGGGCGTCAAGCAGCCGTCACTGGAGACTTGATATGGCACGCACACGCCGGGGCCGGCTGTCGTCTATTGATTTGCTACCGGAAGAGGCTCAAGGCGATGTTATTTGGGCTGTCGAAGAACTCCGGAAGCGCGAGCGACTTCAGAAGGACATTCTTGAAGAATTCAACGGCCGTCTCGCGGATCGCGGCATCGGTGCGGTTTCGTCGTCGGCGTTCAACCGGTTTGCCGTCCGCAAGGCGAAGGCATTCGCACGCCTGGACGAGGTGCGCCAAATCTCGTCGGCGCTGACCGATGCGCTTGGCCCGAACACGGCTGACGATCTGACCATAACCGTTAGCGAAACCATCAAGACGCTGGTGTTCGAGATCCTCGAAGGCGCCGGCCAGATTTCGCCAAAAGGCGCTATGGAGCTCGCGTCGGCGCTCAAGAGTGCCGTCCAGGCGCAGTCGATTTCATCGGATCGTCGCAAACGCATTGAGGCGGATCTCGCCAAGCGGACCGAAAAGGCCGTCGAGGAAGTCCGCAAGGTCAAGGGCCTCACGGCGGAGACGGCCGATGAAATCAAGGCCAAGATCCTCGGAGTAAACGCCTCGTGAATGCGCCAATCTCCAAGGAGGAATGGAAGAAGCTCCGCGAAGCAACGGCCGGCAATATTGATCGGATCGCTGAAGAAGTCGGCCTGCCCAATGTGCTCCTGCCGTATCAATCTCTCGCGGTTCAGCTATTGGAGAGCACATGCCGGGTCCTCTTTGTCGAAAAGTCACGCCGGATCGGGTTGACCTGGGGGCTTGCATCCTATGCGGCGTTGAAGGCGGCAAAATCCAAGGAAGCCGGTGGCATGGACGTGATGTACATTTCCTATTCGCAGGAAATGACGCGCGAATTCATCGACGCGTGCGCGATGTGGGCACGGGCATTTTCAGATGCCGCATTCAGTCAGGATGAGTTTCTGTTTGAGGACAGCGACCCGGACGGTGACCGCTCGATCCAGGCATTCCGCATTCGGTTTGCGTCCGGCTATGAGATCATTGCGCTTTCATCGGCACCGCGCACGCTTCGCGGCAAGCAGGGTGTTGTTATTATCGACGAAGCGGCATTTGTCGATAACCTGAAAGAACTTCTGAAGGCAGCACTTGCATTCCTGATGTGGGGTGGTCAGGTCGTTGTCTGTTCGACACATGACGGCGCAGAAAACGAGTTCAATGTTCAAATACAGGAGATCCTGGGCGGCCGGTCAAAGTATGATCATCTGCGCATTGACTTTGACCAGGCACTCCAGGATGGGCTGTATCAACGGATCTGCCTTGTCACAGGTGAAGAATGGTCTGCTGAAGCGGAAGCCGAATGGCGGCAGGAGATTATTGATTTTTATGGCGATGGTGCTGACGAAGAGCTGTTTTGTGTTCCATCGATGGGGTCCGGGACCTGGTTGTCAACGCCATTGATCGAAGCTCGAATGACCGTAGACGCTCCGATCCTGAGATTGGAATTGCCACCGGACTTTCTGCATCTTGATCCGCTTACCCAGGCATCCTTAATCGATCCTTTCCTTGAGCAATTGAGGGAAGCGCTCGCGGATCTGGATCTCAGTCTATTCTATGCTGGAGGCTTTGACTTTGCCCGCGTAGCGGACCTGTCGGTTTTTGAGTTGTTGGCGATTATGCCGAACCTCAACCGCGTCTCGGCATTTTGTGTCGAAATGCGCGGTGTTCCCGGCGACGAACAAAAAACCATCATCGGCATGATCTTGGAAGCCGTCAAAAGTCGGCTTGTCGGCGCAGCCTTTGACGCTACCGGTATGGGATGGACGGTCGCCGAAGACATGGGTCGAAAATACGGGCTCCGGGAAAAGGAAGACGGTCCCGGCCTGATCTGGGCGATCAAGTTTTCGCAGGAGTGGTACCGGGTCAACATGCCGCCGCTGAAGACGGCGTTTGAAGACAACGCAATTCAGATTGCCAAAGACGCGGAACATCTTTCAGACCTGCGCCTGGTCAAAATCATCCGTGGCATTCCAATGCTGCCTGCAACGCGCGAAGGCGAGAAGGGCAAGCGCAGACACGGCGACTACGCTGTCGCCCTGGCTTTGGCTCATTTCGCCAGCCGTATGGAATGGCGCGAATACGATTACCAACCTGTTCCCCAAAAATCATCCAAGTTCGATCAACACGCCGCTGACAGTGATCGGGATATTCCCTTCCGGCTTGCCAGCCTGCGCAAACAACGGGGGCTTTATTGATGGCCGTCACTCTCTATGACGCTAGCGGCAACAAGATCGACCTCGGTGCTCTGAAAAAAGAACAAGCTTCTCCGACAACCAGGGCGGTTCGCAGAAGCGATGCCTTTCATCCAGCCGCAGGCCTGACACCCGGCAAACTGGCGAACCTTTTGCGCGACAGCATAGACGGAGATCCGGAGGCCTATCTTGCGCTCGCTGAGGACATGGAGGAGCGCAACGAGCATTATGCCGGTGTTCTGGGCACACGTAAGCGACAGGTCGTCAGTCTTGACATTTCGGTAGAGGCGGCCGGCGAAGACGCCAAGGCGGTTGAAGCCGCCGACCTTGTTAGAAAAGTCATCAACCGGGATGCCTTTCAAACGGAACTGATCGATATTCTGGACGCGCTCGGCAAGGGCTTTTCAGCAACCGAGATTGTCTGGGACACGTCGGAAAAGCAGTGGCGACCGAAACAACTCTGCTGGCGCGATCCGCGTTGTTTCACGTTTGACCAGGACACGCGAGAAATCCCGATGTTTCGGTCGCATTCCGGTCTGGAACCGCTCAATCCTTATGGCTGGATCTGGCATCAATCAAAGATGAAATCCGGCCTGCCGATCCGGGGCGGCCTCGCACGCGGGGTTGCCTGGACATTCCTGTTCAAGTCGTTTTCCCTGAAGGACTGGGCAATCTTCTGCGAAGCCTATGGTCAGCCGCTGCGCCTGGGCAAATACGGTCCGTCCGCCACTGAGGACGATAAGGCAGAGTTGCTTCGGGCAGTTGCCAATATTGGTGTCGATTACGCGGCCATTGTCCCTGAGAACATGCTGATTGATATTGTCCAGGCACAGATCAGCGGCAACCACGAGCATTACGAAAAGCGCGCGGACTGGATGGACCGTCAGGTATCCAAGCTGGTCCTGGGGCAGACCGGCACCACCGATGCGATTGCCGGCGGGCACGCTGTTGGCAAGGTTCACGATGAAGTCCGGCAGGATATTGAAAAGGCCGACGCCAATCAGCTTGCCGCGACACTCAATCGCGATCTTGTTGTGCCGCTGGTCAGCCTCAACCTTGGACCGCAAAAAGCCTATCCGAAAATCAAGATCGAACGGCCCGATCAGGTCGATGTCGAGAAACTGGTGACCAACGTCGCCAAGATGGTGCCATTTGGCTTGAAGGTCGGTGCAGCAACCATGCGAGAGATTATCGGACTGCCGGAACCGCAAAAAGACGAGGAACTTTTGGTTGCACCGCGTGCCGCGCAGCCCAACTCGGATGACGAACAGATTGAAGACGACGAGGAAGAGGAAACCCGGCAGACCGCGAACAGTCGAACCCGGCCCGATGACAGCATCGAAACGGCAATCAATGAGATGCTTGGTGACGAGGGATGGGAACCACTTGTCGGCCCGATCGTCGAGGAACTGGAGGCGGAACTGGCGACAGCGACCAACATCGAAGAGGCAAAAGCAATTTTGAACCGGCGTGTTCAGACGCTTGGTGTTGCGGCGTTCACCGACTTGCTGGCCCGGTCGGCCTTTGCGGCCCGGCTGGCCGGTGAAGCCGGCGAAGATATTCAGGACTGACGGCGATGATCTACCTTGATGTTGCCTGCAATGATCCGGACAATGGCTACTTCGCTGGCCGTGCACCTCTATTGACGTTGGGCTATGCCGAGTTTGAAAGCAAGTTTTTCGACAGATTTCCGAAATTCGTGGAGTTGGATACCAAGGTTCGATTGGCCGGAAAATCCTGGAATTGTGACTGGTCAAAGGACTGGGTCGGAAATTGGTGTTGGAACCGATACCGGCTTAATCCGCCAACCGTCGAAAAGACACACCGTTGGTATCTGGTCGATTTCGTCAAATGGCTGAGAGGCCGAAAACTCTATCATTGCAGCACGGCAACCAGCGATTTTTTCGAGTGGTTTAATGAGGACGTATCCAAGTGCGACGCGCAGATCCATACGATGGTCTGCGATCTGGAGGATTAGCCCTTGGCGATCAAACTGGAGCCCTTGCCGCCGCGCGATGCCATTAACGCTCTTATTGCTCGCGGTCGCGTCCTTCACCCGACCTTTGCCTGGCAGGACATCTATGCGGACCTTCACGCATCCATGTTCACGGTTGCCAAGTCAGTCGGTCATGACGTTCTCGAAGACATCTTCAATGCACTTTTGAAGGCGCTTGAAGACGGGCAGACGTTTCGGGACTTTGCCGCCAACCTGAAACCTGTCCTGGTGCAAAAAGGATGGTGGGGCCGCGCGGTCGCCGTCGATCCTGAGACCGGAGATCTCCAGGATGTCCAGCTTGGCAGCATGCGCCGGCTGCGATTGATCTTCGATGTCAATATGCGTGTGTCCTATGCGGTCGGCCGTTGGTCCAGCTTCGAACGGACAAAACGGTCCCGTCCGTTTTTGCGCTATGTCGCCATCCTCGACGATGTAACCAGGCCGGACCATGAGGAATTGCACAATCTGGTGTTACCGGTTGACGATCCGTTCTGGGATATCTTTGCGCCTCCCAACGGCTGGAACTGCCGCTGCACGCTTCAGAACCTGTCACAGCGGGATATCGACAGGCTGATCAAGCAAGGCGTGCCGTTAAGGTTCGAGGCGCCGGCGATTGAGCGTCGGCCCTGGACGAACCGGCGCACGGGTGAAATGCGATTGGTGCCGGTCGGTGTTGATCCGGGGTGGGACTATAATCCGGGCAAGGCGGGGCATCAGGCAACGGTTGATTATTTGTCAGGGCGGAATGATGGCCGTATTGCATAGCGCCAATCGGCTGGATTAATGCCGATGAATGAGCGTCCCGAGGGTCGGTAAGCTGGGACGAAACATAATGTCGCTGGCAGTGCGGATCAGTGGTGGCGTTGTCTAGAATTGATCATTGAGTTTTTGATTCCGAATAGGACGGTAAGTATCCAAAGCGTTGCATTAGATTGTGTTCGATTTGCAATCTGAACCTAAAGCCATTTGACGACGGTTTTCCATCTTCGGTCAAAAAGTGCCATAGGTCGTCAGTTGTCCGCATTATGTAGAAATTGTGCCCATTTGCGGTTGTCTTTGCAATCTCTTTTGCACCTTGTTTCTGCGGTTCACTCAAGTTTGTTTGCCACTGTTTTTGGGGATCAGTCGGTTGCGGTAGCCACTGCAAATAATCAGACACCGTTAGGAGCCTGGAGAAATCAGCAGCCCGGATCAATTCTGGAGCCGTTCGTTCAAACTGATATCGGAGATGGGATCTAGTCTTGGTTTGCAGCAATGCTTCCAACAACGGAAAAAAGTCTAAGTCCGATGTCATAATTGTCGCTTCATCAATGTTGTTCCTTACCGCATGAAGCAAGCAATCAAGTGCAAGTAATACATCAACGCCTTTTTGTTTTTGGCGCTTTGCCCGCCGGGTCAATGCTGGCCGAACCGTAAAGTAGGGTGTCCTGGACAAAACATCGAAGTATCGTTCTGTATCCTTTTCAACAGCGTCAAATTCGCCATCGGACTGATTATCTTTTTTCTTTGGGTACGCATCGTAGAAAAAAACACGATCATATCCGGATCCAACTTTCTGATATTCAATTTTTGTTTCGTGGCAGTCTTCGTCCAATTTGTCTGACATTTCTTTTATGAAACCACGGAAAAAAGCGCCGTCTATGAATAAATATCTCCTTGGCATGTCGTCCTCATCGGTTCTCGCTGCGATAGAACGGGTGCCAATTCCCAGACCCGATCCTAGCCGTAATCCCATGTCTGTCGCCATTCATAAAAAATTGGGTCGAATCGTCATTGAATGAGACCAGTGTATATTTGCTAGGAAAACCCGCAATGCCGAGACCTCAATTGCTTTTACGCTAGCTTCACTGATCGAAAAGGCGTTAGGTGCAATGAAAGGGTTCGACAACAAGGCCTCAAATTGATCCAAACAGAAAACTATCTGACACTCGTTGGCTCAATCAAGCCGCGCCCCTCCGGTCCATCGATTTTTGAATTTCCCACCCGTCGATCAACGCGATGGCTGACCAATTCCATTGCCCGGTGATGTTCAAGCACAGCTTTTGTCTCGACGATCGACTGCGACGGTTGCAGCCAGTCAGAGAACGCCTCTGGCTTCAGAATGATCGGCATGCGGCTGTGCAGATGTGCGATGTTGTCATTTGCGGGCGCTGTGATGATCGTGCAGCTCGTGACGTCCAGTGTCTTATTGTAAGCCCACAGCCCGGCGAACGCGAACGGCTCGTTATCCGCCAGATAGATATAGTGTGGGTCCTTCTGGCCATCGTCCGGGTTCTTCGTCCATTCGTAATAACCGTCAGCCGGTATCAGACAATGGTGATAGCGAAAGGAGTGGCTGAACGTTCGCTTTTCATGGACGGTTTCGATCCGGGCATTGAAAGCGGGCCACTTTGAATTGAGCTCCTTCGCCCAGGACGGGACCAGCCACCAGCGGCCCTCCTTGAAAGTCCTCACGTCGTGTTGCAGGCAAACAAAGCCGACAGTCTGCGTCGGTGCAATATTGTAGCGCGGCGGATCGTTGCGGCCCTTCGCGGAAGCCGGAATGATGTTGATTGCCTCGTAGTACTCCGCCCAGGTGTATCTTCGGGTGAAACGACCGCACATGTCATCATCCCTTCAGTTTGGGTTGTTCGGCAAGTGCATCCACCATGCGGGAAACCAGATTCTTGCTCTGGCACTTGGGGCAGCGATAGTAGGCCGCCGCCAGCCTGGCCGGCAGGTCCGGCTTTAGGAAGTCCGGGAGCATGCGATGCGGCGTCTGACTTATTCGCTCGCAGTCCAGGCACTGGATCTCAAGCCAGAGTTTCGCAGTTTTGATATCTTCGATCGTATGGTCATCCATCCGGCATTGCCTTTCGAGGACTCGATCAAGTCCTCAAGGCCTAGCACGGCGCAAAAGTAACCTGTCAACCAACCTGTGGTTCCACCGCAAGCGTATCGGATTTCCCCATTTCCGAAATCGCCGCTCAAAATTGGCCGACAAGGCCGCTTGCCTGTTCCAGCGCCCGACGATACCCTGCGACCTCGAAAAAGCGCCGTACGGACTTGGAAACTACTTTGAAAGCCCTGTTTGATTTCATTCAAGGGGTGCAAATTGCCGATTTTCAAGACGAACCCTCCCAAATGCCATAAGTCGGGCGAGCGTCCGACTGTTTGAGCCTCGCGCGGCGGTCCAATTTACGGACCATGCCAAACCCGTTTTGCCTAATCTCTTCTCCTTCCGAAATCGTCGCCGCTAAAGCTGGCGGTGACGGCCCCGGCATATGGATACATCTGTTGCCGGCCGGACGGTTCAAGGGGCGCAGCGGACGCGGTCCCTGGATTGCCGGCGGCCGCAAGGATCTGGAAGCGATTGTCCGGGCGACGCGTAAGCGGTCCGGTTCAACCGAACTCGTCATCGACTACGATCACCAGAGCATTTTCGGTGCGGTACCGGAAACGGGCGGCCGTGCGCCGGCAGCGGGCTGGATCAAAGAGCTTGAGGTCCGGGACGATGGCATCTGGGGCCGGGTCGAATGGACTGCCAAGGCCGCCGAGGCGATCAAGGCCGGCGAATATCGCTATATCTCTCCGGTTTTCGGCCACAACAAAAAGACGGGCAGAATTTTTGCTCTGGTCAATGCCGGGCTGACCAACAATCCGGACCTTGATCTGACCGAAGTCGCCGCTTCGGCGCATTTCACCAAAACAGAAACGGACAATGACATGGATGAGATCCTTGCCGCCCTTGGTTTGGCCGAGGGCAGCGGCGAGACGGAAGCGCTCTCCGCGATCAATTTGCTGCAAGCGGAATGCTCTGCCTTTGCAATAGCGGCCAGCCTGGACAAGGACGCCAAGCATGAAGATGTGCTTGAGGCGGTTCGATCTGCCTTTGCGGCTCAGAAGGGGTTCACGGTGCTCGCGGAGAACAATGGTGCTGCCAAAGGTGCCAGCCTTGACGTTTCAATCGCAGCGTTGAGTGCGGCTCTGAAGAAAGGCGGCAAACCTGATCCGGCCAAGTACGTCCCGATCGAACAATTCACAGCACTGTCCGAGGAGGTCAAAGAGCTTAAGGACGGCGTGGAAGAGGACAAAGTAGCGGCTGCTGTTGAAACCGCCATGAGCGAAGGCAAGATCGCACCGGCGTCTGAACAGTGGGCGAAGGATTACGCGAAATCGGATCTGGAAGGGTTCAAGGCCTTCGCGGCGAACGCACCCGTTGTGGTCAAACCGCAGCATGGCGGCCGGAAACAGCCCGGCGGCGACGGCGCTCTCACAGAATCCGACGAAGTGGTCATGTCCGCCCTCGGCATCGAAAAGGAAGACTTCGTCGCTGCACGCAAACTGGAGACTGAAACATGACTGCGCTGACGCAAGCCAGAGCCACAAAATCCCGCTCGGGAGATACCCGATCCTTTCCGCTGGCGGCGGGCGCGACCATTTACCTGGGCGCTCTGGTTGCGGTCAACGCCAACGGGTTCGTGGTCCCAATGTCCACCGCCTTGAACCTTCAGGGCGTCGGCCGGGCCGAGCAGGCAGTCGATAACTCAAATGGTGCGGATGGCGCCGAGACAGTCGCCGTAGGAGCGGGCATTTTCAATTACGAAAATTCCGCCGCCGCCGACGAGATCGACAAGTCCAACGTTGGGGCGACCTGCTACGGCGTCGATGATCAGACGGTTGCTTTGACCAACGGCACCAACACCCGGTCCCCGGCGGGCACCGTGTTCGATGTCGATGAAGCGGGCGTCTGGGTGAAATTTTCCTGACCCCATTTGAGCGCCGGATAGCCCGCCGCACGCAACTCAAGTCTGAAGAGAACAAGACATGGATATCAATAGCGCAAATCTCCGAAGCCTTAACACCGGCTTTAACGCAGCTTTTCAAAGCGGGTTCAAAGGTGTTGAGCCGATGTACGAGCAGGTCGCGACGACGGTGCCTTCCACCACGGCGTCCAACGAATACGGATGGCTCAAGGACCTGCCGGGATTTCGCGAGTGGATCGGCGATCGGCATCTCCATTCGTTGGCCAACCACGGCTACACGATGAGGAACAAGCACTATGAACGCACGCTCGGTGTCAACAAGAACAACATCGATGACGACAATATCGGGATCTATGGGCCGTTGTTTAACGATCTCGGCTACGGTGCAGCGGTATTTCCTGACGAGTTGGTGTTTGCAGGGCTGAAGAATGGCTTTTCAACACCATGCTATGATGGCCAGTTTTTCTTTGATACCGATCACCCTGTTCTCGATGAAAACGGCAATGAAACGTCCGTCTCCAATTATGGCGGTGGCGCTGGGGAATCGTGGTTCTTGCTCTATACCGTCCGACCCCTAAAACCGGTCATTTTCCAGTCACGCAAGAAGTTCGACAAACTGGTCATTAAAGACCGGGACGAAGACGACAATGTCTTTGACAGGAACGAAATCGTCTATGGCAGCGATGGCCGTTGCGATGTCGGATTTGGTTTCTGGCAGATGGCCTATGGTTCCAAGCAAACTTTGAATGCAGCCAATTACGAAGCCGCCCGCGTCGCGATGCAGAGCTTCAAAGGCGATTTCGGAAGACCTCTCGGCGTCATGCCGAACCTCTTGGTCGTTCCGCCAAGCCTCGAAGGCGCGGCAAACGAAATCGTGAAATCTGTTCTGGTCAACGGCGGTGAAACCAACAAGTGGGCAAACACTGCCAAAGTCCTGAATGTGCCCTGGCTCGCTTAACCACCCGCCCAGACGACGCCAGTGCACAATCTCCCCGGCGCTCCCAATCCTCCCGGAGCGTCGGCGGACTTTCCGAAAGGTCGGGAGAGATCCCGGATTTTCGCGAAGCCCGAAGGAGAGACGATATGGCAACCGCCAAAACCCAGAAACCGCCCGCTCAACTGTCCGAAGCGGAAAAGGCTAAGAAACTTGCACAAGAGCAAGAGGCGTCCGCAAAGCCGAAGGGCGAGACGTTGGACATCACTGCTCCGCGTTCTTACCGCCGCGCAGGCATGAAGTTCGGTCCGCAGCCGGTGACGGTCGATCCCCAAGAGATCGGCGCAGAAAAGATGAAAATCCTCATGGATGATCTGGTCCTGATCATTCGGCCGACGCCGGAGCCCAAACCCGAAGAATGACCCCGGCCGGGGCGGTCGTTATCCCCGCGAACGCAATGACGGCAGGTCCGTCCGGCCGCCCCGGAAATTCAGGAGCCGCGTGCATTGGCCTACGCAACTCAGCAACATCTGATCGATCGGTTCGGTGCAAACGAACTGATCCAGAGGACGGACAAGACAAACAAGCCGGCGACGACGATCGACGGCACGGTTGTCGCGGCCGCGATTTCTGATGCAGAGGCTTTCATCGACGGTTACCTGGCAAAACGGTACAAGCTGCCCTTGTCCTCTATCCCACCGGTGCTGATACCGATCACGGCCGACATTGCGCGCTACTACCTTCACGACAGCCTGGCACAAAAAGACAGTCCAGTCGCGATCAATCACAACAAGGCCCTTGCCTGGCTGAAAGACGTTTCCCTCGGCCACGTCCAGCTTGAAGTCGCCGGCGTTCACTCGGACCAGGACGGCGCCGGTGGTGTCCGCACCAGCGGCTCCGGCCGCGTGTTCAGCCGCGATTCGATGGGTGGTTACTGATGGCCGTTCAAATCACCTTTGAAGATGCGGAGATCGACGCTTTCCTTAGGCTGATATCCGATGCCGGAGGTGACACGGCCGAGCTGATGCAGGATATCGAAGCGGCGATGGTGTTTTCAGTCCAGCGCCGCTTTGAAACCGAAACGGGGCCGGACGGCAAAGCCTGGGCTCCGCTCAGTCCGCGGACTGCCTCAAAGCGGATCGGCCGCCGTCGCCGCCGCGGCTTTGAAAACAAGCTGCGGGTGTCCGGCCGGCTCTATTCATCGATCACCGGCGACTCTTCCGCCGCCCACGCGGCAGTCGGCACCAATCTTGTCTACGCCGCAACACACCAGGAAGGTGCGACCATCGACATGCCGGAACGGGAAAGCCGTATCCGTCTGCGCAAGGTGAAAGGCCGGACACGGTTTGCCAGCCGCAAGCACAAGCGCGCCCGCGATGTCGATGTCACGATCGGGGCGCATCAGATCACGATAACGGCGCGGCCTTACCTGGGCTTTTCCAAGGAAGACCGCGAGACGATCCTTGAAATCGCCGAAGACTTCTACCGGGCGCAGCTTGAGGAGGCGGCCAAGTGAGCGTCGTTTCCGAAATTATCGCACGCCTGGCAGCGGCCGGTACGCCGTTCGGTGCTGTTTCCGGCGCCGCCGACCTCGCCTCGATCGAGGACAGCCCACTGGCGAGACCGACTGCCTATGTCATCACCGTCGAAGAAGCCTCGGCCGAGAACGAGCGCCTGGGCGATGAAGTGCTTCAGCGCAGTGAAAGTGACATCGCGATTGTGCTTGTCACTGAGAACCTGGGCGACGTCGCGATGGGCGATGCTGCAAGCGACATTGAAACCCTGAAAGCCTGGGAGCGGCGGCAGTTGCTCGGTTTTGAGCCTCCTTCAGCCGAAGAACCCATGACGCATGTGGGCGGCAAGCTCCTGAAGGCGCGTGCAGGCACGGTCTGGTTCGAGGATACCTTTGCCGTTGTGACTTACCTGGAGAGCCAATCATGACGAACACGAAACCCTATGTGCCGCGTCGTGGCGGGCGGTACCTGCGCGATAAAGACACCGGCAAGATCGAACGCGTTGAAGGCACAGAATCTGAAGCGCCGGCTCCCGCCGAACCTCCCGAAAAAAAACCAGCCAAGGCCAAGGCAGCCAAGAAGGACTAGACCATGCGCAAACAACGGAGACTGGCCTGCCTGGCTAAGATCGAGAGCACTTACGGTACCGACAGCGTTCCGGCCGCCGCCGCCAACGCGATCCGGCTCAATGACGTAACCCTGACGCCGCTTGCCGGTGGCGAAGAGGCGCGCGAACTGATGCTACCGTATCTGGGCAACCAGGGCGTCGAACTCACGGGCAACTACATTCAGCTCGAATTCTCGGTCGAGATCGCCGGGGCCGGCGCAGCCGGTACCGCACCTGGTTACGGCGTTCTGCTTCGATCCTGCGGGCTGGCCGAAACCATCACTGCAAATACATCGGTTGAATACGATCCGGTCTCTGATGGCGAGGAGGCTTCCTCTATCTACTTTAACCAGGACGGTGTCCGTCACGTCTCCCTTGGAACGCGTGGCACCGTGACAATGGATTTCACCCCGCAGCGCATTCCGCGTTTCCGGTTCACGATGATGGGACTGCTCGGGACGATTTCCGATCAGTCTTTGCCGGCACCGGTATTGACCGGGTTCAAGAAGCCGATTGTCGTCTCCAAAGCCAACACGACGTTTTCGCTGCATGGCTATACGGCAGCGGCAGAAAGCATTGCGATCGATTTGGGCCTCTCGGTCGAACAGCGTCTTTTGATCGGTGCTGAGAGTATCGAAATCACAGACAGACAGTCGACCGGCACCGCAGTCATCCCCGCGACACCGCTTGCAACCAAAAACTGGTTCTCGATTGCGCAGAACGCAACGGAGGGCACGTTGCAGGTCATCCACGGGACGGCGGCCGGCAACATCGTCCAGATCGACGCGCCCGCCGTCCAGATCGGGCGGCCGACGCAGGGGCAAACGCAGGGCATCACCAACTACACGCTGCCCCTGATGCTGAAGCCGAGCAGCGGCGACGATGAGATCACCATCACCATCAAATAGTCTGCTGAAGGACCGGAGCCCACGATAATGAAATTCTCGCCTACGCAAGATTATCGGTTCTGGTGGCCCGTCAAAGTGAGGCTGCCCGATCCTGAAAACGCCGGCGCAATTGTCGAGCATTCGTTCGAAGCGCAGTTTCTCGCCTTGCCGCACGATCGGGCAAAACAAATCGACGCCGATTACCGGGCGCTGAAAACACAGGAAGAAAAAGAAGCCCATGAATTCGATCACATAAAGGAGTTCATGATCGGCTGGCGCGACGTCGAGGACCAGAACGACAACGTCCTTCCCTTCAATGAAGAGAACCTTGTGGCGATGCTTCAACACGCCTGGTTCCGGACGGGAATTTACAAGGGCTATGCCGAGGCCATGCGCGGCGAAGAGGCCCGCGAAAAAAACTGATCGAGGCCGCGCGAGCCTGGGCATATTCGCGCGTTGGCCTTACCGACCCCGCCCAGCCGTCGACCATCGACGAGACTGAGATCGCGGATTTCGAGCTTTTGGGCGTCGATCCGGCATCAATCGCCGAGCTCTGGCAGCACGAGGAAGAGGACTTTGCCGTGTGGCAGGTCAATTGGAAATCGGTGGTCTCGTTTCTCAAGATCGAAACGCAGTGGCGCGTGGTCGGCACGCCAGTCGGCCTTGTCTGGCTTGGCCTGGACTATGCGGCGGCCGAAGCTGCTTTGCGGAAAAGGTCACGGCGTGCCTTTCAGACCCTGCTTTCGGATCTCCGGATCATGGAAGGTGAAGCGCTGACGATCCTCAATTCAAGAGGTGACGCGTGACCCTCAAAGTGGAAATGCGCGCCACGCTGGACGCTAAGGGCGTCAAACCGGGCGCGGCCGAAGTCAAACGGGACATTGATGCGATCGGAACGGCCGCGACGAAAGCGTCCCGCGACAACGATCAGCTTGCCAACTCGATTAAGAAAACCGAAGCCGCCCAGAAGGCCGCAGCCCGCGCGGCCAGAGCCCAGGCGGCAGCCGCCCAGGCAGCCGGAACGAGAGCCGCCAAGTCCACGCAGCTAGCCACGCACGAAGTCACCAACCTGTCGTTTCAGTTGAACGACATCGCCGTTGGCCTGGCATCCGGACAATCGCCGTTTACGGTCATGGCTCAGCAGGGTGCGCAGGTTTCGCAGATCATGGGTCCACGCGGTCTCGGTCAGATCCTGCCGGCGCTAGCGTCCGGCCTGGTGTCGATGATCAATCCCACAACGCTTCTGCTTGGTGGCATAACGGCCGTAGGTTTCGCGGCGTCCGAAGTATTCTCGTCGATGCAGGATGATGTCGAGGACACCAGCGAGGTTATCGAACGGCACGACAAGCTCATTCGCAAGATCAAAGACGCCTATGCCGAAGCTGGGGCGGGCGCACGCCGATATGGGCGGGTGAGCCGAGCGGTTCTTGAGGCTGGACGGCTCCGTTCGGTCGACGATCAAGCAGAGATTGTGAGCCGTGAGTTCGACAAATTCCTTGACGGAATACCATTTGATAACTTGCAAGCGTTAGGCACCGCCACGCCGTTGTTTGGAGAGATTGAGAGTTCGTTAAACTCGTTTCGAACATCTCTCCAGAATGGTACCGCAGACATCCAAGCACTAAGAGATAAGCTCGGTGAGTTGGTTATCTCAAATGATGCGACCAAACAGCAAAGAGAATTTCTGAATAGCTTGCTAGATACCTCTGAAGGTGTCGAAGAGGCTGTGCTGAAGCTGGAGAGACTGAAATCCAGCATTGATGATATTGCAGGTGTCACCGCGCGTAACGCCCAACGCCTGGCGACCGGTGCAAACCAATTCCTCGAAGCCTTTCGCGATCTGGAAAAGATCGCCAAAATCGACATTTCCGCTCGCGAACAGGCCGACAAAATCCGCCGCGAAAAGCTGGAGATCGCCGAAACGTTCGGTCAGATCCTCTTGATCGAGGAAGGCTATCAACGGGCGCTTGAACGCATCGAGAGGCAGGAGGCGTCCCGAGGTGTTCCGATACCACGCGAACGTCCAAACGACATCGCGCGCCTTGGTGAGCAATTCAGTTTTGCACCGGACTTTTTGCAGGGGCAACGAGACCAGCTTGAACGCTTGCGCCTGGAGACCCTCCTAATCGGTCGAACCAACGCAGAGCGCAACCGTGCGATTGCCCTTTTGCGCATTGAACAGGACATTCGCCGCCGTGGCATCAGCACCCGAAGCGAAGAAGCCGAGGCGATGCGGACCAACGCCCTGGCGATCGCAGAGGTGACCACCGAACTGGAGCGGCAGAAAAAGGCATGGACGGAAGTCCAGGACGTCGGCACCGGGGCGATCGACAGTATCCTTGATGCCGTTACGGGCGGCGACTTTGAGGATGCGCTTGAAAAGATCGGTACGGACCTTTCAAAGAGCCTTTTAAACCTGGGCGTCGGCAATCCGCTCAAGAATGCACTTTTCCGGACCGATCTGCCGACCATCAGCGATGCGGGCGGCATTGGCGGTTTCTTCTCCAGCCTGCTCGGCGGCGGTCCGGCAAACATGCAAACCGGCTCCATGCAAGTCCAGGCAGCGACCGTCCTGGTCAATGGCGGGCTTGGCGGTGGATTGCCGTTCACCGGATCGGTCAGCCCGGCCGGGGGCAACTCCGTTGCCGGCCAGATCTGGAATTTCTTCAAGGGCAAGGGGCTGCGGGACCATCAGGTCGCGGGAATCCTGGGCAACGTCCAGGCGGAAAGCCAGTTCGATCCGATGGCGGTCGGCGATGATGGCAACGCCTTCGGTCTGTTTCAGTGGAACGATCGCCGGCACCGGCTGTTCGATTTCCTGGGCGGCCGCCAGAACCTGGGCAACATCGGCGGGCAGCTTCAATTCGCCTGGAAAGAGTTGATGTCCACGGAAGGCAGGGCATTCCGCAATCTCCTTGCCAGCACAAATGTTCGGGAAGCCACCTCTGCCTTCGGTGGGTTCGAACGTCCGGCCGGGTTCTCCTTTGCCAATCCTGAAGCGATGCACAATTTCACCGGTCGGCTGAAGTTCGCGGAGGATGCCATGCGCACCTTTGGCGGTCAGGTCACGGATTCGACCGGTTCCCTTTCACTCTTCGGCGGAGGTCTGAACGATGCGGTTTCATCGTTGGCGGTGGGTTCAAACTCTCTCAGCGAAACCGCGACCGAGTTTGCCGGGCAATCGCGTGGACTGGTAACCAGCCTGACAAACGGCCTCCGGACCTTCGTTGACGGTATCCCCGCCGGCGGCGGCGGTGGCGGCGGAAGCTTCTTTTCAAATCTGTTCAGCGGTTTCTTCGGCGGCGGCGGTGGCGGTCTGTCCGACTACACGGCCGGGCTTTACATGCGCGGCGGCTTCACAGGGCACGGCGCCGACGCCGATCCGGCCGGTGTGGTTCATGCAAACGAGTTTGTCTTCGATGCCAAATCGACCCGGGCAATCGGAGTGCCGGCGCTCGAAGCGATACGGCGGGGCGCGGCGCGCGGCTATCAGTCGGGCGGTTTTGTCACCTCAGGCGGGGCGCCACTACCAATGCGCGGCTTCTTTAGCGGCAACGACAACGGCCGGCCGTTCGGCGGTACCGATATCCATATTCACAATTATGCCGGTGTTGATATCCGGGAGGAGGAAGAATCCGACGCTCAAGGCGGGCGGCGCGTCACGCTGATACTGGAAAAGATGGTCGGTGATGCCATCACACGGCCCGGCTCGGAGGCGCAAAGGTCGCTGACCAAAGGCTTCGGGGTGCAGCCGAGGTTAACCCGCCGATGACTGTCGAAGAATGGCCTGGCGAGCTCCCGCGTCCGATGCGCAGCGGCTTTCAATATGCAATGGGCGATCCGCGAAAGAGAACGCAACCTGACGAGGGTCCCCAAAGGTCAGGCCGCCGGTATTCGCAGACGGCCGATCCGGTCAACATGACACTGGATCTCTCGGTCGATCAGTTGGCGGTCTTCGAGCACTTCTGGAAACTCGTTACAAGGTTCGGCTCCAAAGTCTTCTACATGCCGGCGCCGGTCTATGACGAGGTCGGGCTGCAAGATCAGGACGGCACACCGCTCCTGGACGAAAACGGCACGCCGATCCTCCTGGCGGCGGTCTGGCTCTGTCAGTTTGGCGATCAGACACCGGCCTTTGCCCCGATCGGGGTCCGGTGGCGCATTTCCTTCCAGGTCATGGTGATGCCATGAGATCTGTTTCTTTGAATGCACGGGTATCGCACGATTCGGAAGTCACCGACGAAACCGAAGTGGTTCTCATTCGGATTACGCATCCTGGTACCTATGAAGTCATTCGCCTTTCGACAGATCCGACAACGCGGCTAAGCGTCGATCCATTGCAGTACGGCACCTATTCCACATGGCAGACAACCGATGACAGCCCGTTCCTGTTTGTCCTGATATCCACACTGGTCCCCGATGACGTGGAAGACACCCCGACATCGGCGACGCTCGAATTTGACAACGTCGATAATCAGATATCGGAACTTCTCCGGTCGACAACCGATCAAGCCACGGTCGATCTTGCAATCGTCCTTGCCAATTCTCCTGACTTTATCGAGACCGAATGGCGCGGCCTCAAGCTGATTTCGTGCGAAGGCGACGTGCTGACGGTCTCGCTTCACATGTCCCGCGATCCGCTGACAAGCGAACCCTACCCACGAGGACGCACCACACGCGGTCGCTTTCCCGGACTGAGGCGAAGATGATCGAAAACACCTGGTCAAACGCCTTTATCGGCATTCCGTACAAAGAAGTCGGCGACGGCGGCGAAGGCGAGCATTGCTACAGCCTTGTGGTTACGGTTTACCGCGATGTCCTGGGCGTTGAGCTGCCCGCCTATGCGGACCACCTTGACCGGTTCGAACGGAGAGAGATTGCAGCCCTGATCGCAGGCGCGAAGTCCTCTCCGCTCTGGCGCAAAGTGGAGATCGTCCAACCGTTTGACGTGCTGGTGTTCCAGCGCGGCCGCTTCGATTCACACATCGGGATTGCCGTCAACAAGCGGCAGATGTTGCACATCGATGAATGTGGACCGTCGCATCTCGCACGTTTTGACCGCGTGCCCTGGTCAAGCAAATTCGTCTATGCCGCCCGTCATATCAGTCAGGACGGTGCCGCATGATGAACGCTGAAGCACCATCATCCGCTGTCGTTCCAGTAATGGCTATGCCTGCCATCGATCCCGGCAGCGCGCGTGTCGACATGCGGCTTAGAGAAGGTTCGACAGTCGAAGAAATCGTCGCTCTGGCCATGCCCGGCCTGCCTGCACAGGCACTGAAGCGAACGCGCGTGGTTCTGGTTGCACCCGATGGCCGGACAGCGAAAATACCGCGCCGATATTGGCACCGAGTGAGACCGCATGGGGGCGTGCATGTCGTCATCCGCGTGGTGCCTGGCAAAAACGCTGTTCGGGCGGTTCTGAAAGTCGTTGTCGCCATCGCGGCCATTGCCCTTGCTGCATTCTTTGCGCCGGCACTTGCCGGATTCCTGGGCATCAGTACCAGCCTGGCGCAAGGCTTGATTGGTTTTGCGGTTACGGCTGTGGGCAACCTTCTGATCAATGCACTCATACCTGCCCGTCAGAACGCCATCGGCGCCGGAAGCGGTGGAGCCGATGCCGGCACAACCTACACAATTGAAGGCTTTCGCAATGACGTCCGGATCGACGCGCCGGTACCCACTGTGCTCGGCCGCCACCGGTTCTCGCCTCCGTTTGCCGCAACGCCTTACACCGAAGTTGTCGGCGACGATCAGTACATCCGCGCCGCATTGCTGATCGGCTACGGTCGCATGGCCATCTCCGGCGTTCGGATCGGTCAAACGCCGATCGATGAATTCGAGGAAGTGGAACTGGAGATCCGTGAGGGCCTTGCCACCGACGATCCGCTTTCGCTTTATCCGTCTCAGGTCATCGAGAAGCAACTCGGCATCGAATTGACCCGCGATCTGCCGCGTGATGGCAACGGCAATGTGATCGCCGGATCGGCAACCGAACAACCGCAGACCCGGTTTACGGCCGGGGATGTGTCCGAGGCGGCCGTGATAATCGGCTTTCCGCAAGGAATGGTGCGGTTCGACAGCAACGGGAACGCCCGTACGCTCAGCGTCTCTATTCTGATTGAGGCGCGGCAAGTCGGCGATGCCAACTGGACGGAAGTCACGACACTCGACATCAGTGCAAAGAAGCCGGAACCGTTTTTCAGGGTTTATCGCTGGGAGCTCAGCCCGCGAGGTCGTTACGAGATTCGGCTTACCCGCATGACCGACGAGAGACCCAGTACCCAGCTTTCCGACCGTACCGTTTGGGTCGCCTTGCAATCCTTCCGGCCTGAATATCCGCTCAACTTCGATCAGCCGCTGTCCGTGATGTCGATCCGGATCAAGGCAACCCACCAACTCAACGGCCCTCTGGATGAGGTCAACCTGATTGCCGAGCGTTATTGTCTTGATTGGGACACTGTATCTGAGACCTGGTTAGTCCGGCTGACACGCAACCCAGCGAGCCTTTATCGCTACGCGCTTCAGGGACCTGAAAACGCCTACCCGGTACCGGATGCCGAAATCGACCTGGACGCGCTCGCGGATTGGCATGAGTTCTGTTCCTCAAAGGGACTTGAATATAACCGCGTTCACGACTTC
This sequence comes from Stappiaceae bacterium, assembly GCA_965275915.1. GTDB lineage: Bacteria > Pseudomonadota > Alphaproteobacteria > Rhizobiales > Stappiaceae > JBDWFY01. The sequence goes on along the minus strand of CBDHYI010000007.1, from coordinate 1,404,126 downwards.
GAAGCCTCGTTGATGGATGTCCTGGGCGACATCACCGCAGCCGGCCGGGCGACCCCGAGCCACGATGGCATCAAGTGGAGCGTGGTCATCGACCGTCCTCGGTCGCTGATCGTCGATCATGTCTCGGAGCGCAACAGCCGCGACTTCCGCTTTGTACGTTCCTACTTCACGCCACCACACGGATTCCGGATCACGTTTCCGGATGAGACGGCCGACTACGCGTTCAATGAACGCGTTATCCCGTGGCCAGGCCATGTCGGCGAAATCGACATCACCGAGGAACTGATTTTGCCTGGCAAAACAGATCCGGACGAGATCTGGCGCGAAGCCCGCCGAAAAATGTACGAGCTGATCCACCGACCGGACCGGTTCAGTGCGCTCCAGGACGGTGTTGCGCGCGTCGCGACCCGAGGCGATCTGGTTGAGATGTCTCACAACGTTCTTGACACGGTGCACTCGTCGCATCGGGTGCGGCGGGTGACCATAGATCTGATTGAGCTTGACAGTGCCGTTACGATGGAAGCCGGAACGGACTATGCGCTCCGGTACATGGTCCTCGATGAAAACGGCGGCGGCGTAAGCCATCTGACCGGATTAGAGCCGGAAGTCGGGTCTTTCAAAACCGTCCGGATTCTCAATCCTTCGAGGTTGCCGGCAGTGGGCGATATCGTGCTGTTCGGTTCGCTGACCTCAACCACTCAATCGGCCATCGTCCAGGGTGTCGAGGCGGCCGAAGACATGGCATCCAACATGATCTTCGTGGCGGCCGCGCCGATCATCGACACGCTGACGGATGCCGAAGCGCCTCCGGTATGGGACGGCCGTGTCGGCAGCAGCATTTCCGACGACGCTACACCTCCGGCCGCACCGACCGTCTTGAGCGTCGATACGACAGCGGGCGGTAACGGCCTGGTCATCCTGCTTGCGCCCGGCAGCGGTTCAACCGCCGTTGTGGCGTCTTATCGTGTGGAACATCGGCTGTCCGGAGCGGCAACCTGGACAGAGGTAACCGGCCCGGCCGGTGGCAGCGGCATCACGCTTTCAGGTTACGCAGCCGGGCAGACTGTCGACTATCAGGCCTTTGCCGTTTCTGCGGCCAGCGTTGAAGGTGTCGGCACAGGTATCCGGTCTGCCGTGGTCGCCAATCCCGCACCGATCCCGGCCGCTCCGACCAGCGCGTCGGTTGTCGCCGGCCGTGGGTCTGCCGTTGTGACGGTCAATACTCCGTCCGCAAACGTCGCGGAGGTCCGCGTCTATCGTGGGCCGACAACGGACTTTGCCGATGCAACACGGGTCGGTGTCGCCACGGCCGACAACTCCTCGACCGTCCTGTTTACGGACGGGGATGCTACCCGCCCGGATCTGATGATCAATGGTGGCTTCGACACGGACACAACGTGGGTAAAGGGAACGGGCTGGACCATTGCGGCCGGCCTGGCGACGCACGCTGCCGGCAACGCATCGGACCTGACGCAACCAATCAGCGTCACGGACGGGAAGACCTATCGCTATTGCATAACAGTCAGCGGTCAGACAGCCGGTTCGGTTTCGGTTGCGCTTCAAGGCTCATCCACCGTTGCCGGCTCTGCGCATTCCGGAAACGACACGTTTTTCGGGGCACTCCTGGCCGTATCCGGTCAGGACACGTTGGCCATCCAGGCAACGAGCGATTTCGACGGCAGCGTCGACAAGATCGTGGTGTTTGAGCCGAGCACAGCATCGATCGATCAGGGCACGCACCATTATTTCGCAACAGCGGCGAACGACGAGGGCGCAGAGAGCAGCGAAACCTCAGCCGGCGCTGCGAGCATCATTTAGGAGGCCACAATGCCGGTAGGTGTAAAATCGACAAACGTCCCTCTGGTGACCAGTGTTGCTTCGCTTCTCGGCAACAGTCCGGAAGGCTCAACCGGCCGCATTCTGAATGCGGATATCGCGCGTCTGCTTCGCGCAACGACACCCTCATATGCCCTTCAAAGCGAACTTGATGCGGATTTGGACTGGCCTGAAGGGACGGAGGGCCGTGTTTACGGCGACACGGCGGCAAACAACGGCGTCTATAGAAAACTGGGCGTGTCCGGTGCCGGTTCGTGGAGTCGGATTGGGGACAATCCTGGCTACGAGTTTGTCGACGCTGTTGCCAATGACACCGGAACCGCCAATGCGCTCGTGGCAACCTCGACACCCAATGTTCTTTATTCTGACGGTGTTCAGCTCATTGCCCTCACGATATATGAGGACAACACAGCTTCGGCAGTCACCGTAGCCTTTGACGGTGGCTCGGCCGTGACAATCAAGACAGCAGCCGGAAACGCACCGGCGGTTGGTGGTCTGAAGGCCGGCATGAGGGTTCTTGGATTTATTGATGCCAACGCGACCGTTTTTCAGCTCCTGTCGGATCAGGCCTCTGCCGCCATCCAGTCGGCGGCCGAGGCCGCACAAACCGCTGCCGAAGCCGCTGCCTCTCAGATCGTTGTCACAAAATTTAATACACAGGCGGAAATGAAGTTGGCCTCTGTTGCGGCGCTGGCCAAATCCGCAGAGCTGATGGGCTTTTATGCAGCAGGCGACGGCGGCGGTGCACTGTACATCCGCATGTCGCTGGCTGACATCGTCAGCGCAGGTTATCCTTCGGCAGCATACTTCAAGTCGGCGGACACATATTTGCCTGATGGCACGCAAGATAGCGTCAATGGCGGATATTGGGTCATTGCTGAAGTGCCGGTCAACATGCGGCAGTTGGGTGCCAAGGGTGACGGGACCACAGATGATACCGCCATTTTCACGACTTACTACGGGATGGTGGACGAACTCATTATCCCGTACGGCAATTTTGTCATATCGACGACCACCATTGACAAGCCAATTCAGTTTGAAAAAGGCGCGGCCTTCACTGTTCCTTCCGGTCAAACCGTCACGTTTCAGGAGGGGATAAAGTCGTCTGAACAAACCATCTTTAAGGGTGCCGGCAACGTATCGCTGTCGTTGCCGGCCGGGGATGGCCGGGGGGATGTTGCGGAAGCCCACGCAAGCTGGTGGGGCATTTATCCGTCGCTTAATATCGGCAACCAGGGAGCGCTTCTCAACAAGGCCACGCAATCGTTCGATCCGGATCGCGAGGGTATTCTCAGGTTCGGAAACGGTGTTTATGCGACCAATCAGACCATCTATGTGCCTCGTGGGCTGAAGATACAGGGTATCGGTTCTCGCAGAACGCTTTTTTATCCATTGTCTGACGGTTTTTCAGTTTTCGAAACCCAGAACGACGGTGCTTACTTTTGCGGTATTCAATTCGAAAGTGCCGCAACCATGCGGACTTCGCCGTGCATCAAGATCAGTCACACCAACGCATTCATCGACGATGTTCTGTTCAAGAATATGGCCAACGCGATTGAGGTGAATGCCGAAGGGGCATTGATCGAGAATGTTAGATACAACCACGATGCAGCCTTTGGAGCGGCCGACAGCAGTCTTATTAAGATCACAGTCGGGCGGTGCACCATTGATGGCGTATATGGCTTCTTTGGAAAGACATACGGGCCGGACAGCCTGATACACATCGAACCATCAGCAAAGATGGATGGCGTTATCATTCGAAATATCAATGTGGCCAGTCAGCCGCGCGTGGTGAAGGTTGTCACGGGATCATACAGTATCACTGGTCTATCCATCACCGGCATCATGTATTCAGGCTCACCTGGCACGGTTCCGAGTAATGTGATCGAATTCAATGTTGGTGCAGGAACCTATGTTCAAGGTGTCAACATCAGCGATGTCAACGTAAACAGCTTCCCGTCGAACGGCATCTATTTTGATGTTGAAAACAACGGTGTGCTCGAAAGAATAAATATCGATTGTATCAACATTTTGGGGACAACCACTACGTCAACGCGCACAGGTATTGAATTCAAGATCGGTGCCGGAGCGACCGGGGCCATTCGCAACATTGAGATTGGCAAAGTCCGCAATATCATTCGACCTGCAAGTCAGGACGTTGTGGTTCCAACAGACGCACGGGTTTCAGTCACGGTGCATTAGAGTTTGCTTTCCGACCGTACGGGCGGCCGGTGCGCGCCAAATCAGAGTCTGCTAACAGCATCCGTCGCCATCTGAGACGGCTTACATTTAACAGCAATTTTTCGGACACCTTCAATGTCTATAAGAGCAGCACGTCGCAACATTTCTATATCTGAATTTCGCAGACGCATTGCCGATGTGTCTCCCAATTCCTGGGCGAATTTCTGGGTTGAGGCAACCGCCCTTTTCGCGATCTCGTGGTACTCGCTGACAGGCTGTATCCAGGCCATCACTGCGGCTGGAAACACGATGGCGTTTTCGCGCAGCGATGCGGCATCTGTCTGCTCAGCATCTCGCACGCTGTCACTCCAAATATCGACGGAAGCTTCGACCAGTAAATTCACCTTCGGCGACCGCTCTTTCATGCCTGTTTCCATGTGAACGGGCGGCCGGTGCGCGCCAACGCACCGACGCGGGCCTCAATCGCCAAATCGGAGCCCGCCGACAGCACCATTCGACAACTGCCGCACCCGCTGCTCACGCGAGCGGAGCAAGTGTGGTTCAGTCGAAAGATTCGAACAATGAAAGATGTACGATGCGGATCGTGCAATGCGCTGCTTTTTAAGGCTCGACAGAATGGAGTGAGTGACGATATAGAAATCAAGTGCCGCCGTTGTGGCACCGTTAATCATCTGAGGCCAGCAGAGCCCGTCCAGGAACGCCTAGAGCGTCCAAAGAGGGCTTCTCAGTGTGGCTTTACATCCCCCAAAACATGATCCCTTCAGCGGAATTGCCTTGTGCGCCGGAGTTGGCGGATTGGAGCTCGGTCTCCACATCGCAGAACCCCGATATCGAACTGTTTGTTACATCGAGCGGGAAGTGTTCCCGGCGTCCGTTCTTGTGGCAAGGATGGAAGACAAGACGCTGGATAACGCGCCTATCTGGGACGATGTTAAAACCTTCGACGGCCGCCCGTGGCGCGGCAAGGTTCATATCCTCACTGGCGGATATCCCTGTCAGCCGTTCTCGTTCTGTGGGCGTCGGAAAGGCTCAAGGGATTCCCGCCACTTGTGGCCTGAATTCAGCAGGATCATCGGCGAAGTCGACCCCGAATGGTGTTTCTTCGAAAACGTCGAAGGTCACATCGATATGGGTGCCACCGACGTCTTCGCGGACCTTCAGAGACTGGGCTTTACGGTTAAGGCAGGCCTGTTTTCGGCGCTCGAAACCGGCGCGAGCCAAATACGGCGAAGGCTCCTCATTGTGGCCCACTCCAACAAAGTCCCTTTATGGCAATCGCCTGGAAGCGGAGCTCTCGTCCGCGGGACTGAAATTCCGCTTCGATCCGAGGCAGACCGGCAGTCAGCCAGGCCTGGGCAAAGTCGCCAAGCAATGGACCATGATGTGGTTGCTTTTGACATCCGCCGGAGCGATGCCGTGCCAGAACTTTCAATTCCACCATTCCCGCCCGCTCCACATCAATTTGCAGACTGGGGCGCGATACTCCGGCGGAGACCTGACCTTCAACCCGAACTTTTCGGACTGGATCATGGGATGGCCGATCGGATGGACAGATCCGGTGCAGCCGGTAACGGCGTGGTCAGCCTGGTTGCAGCTTATGCGTGGCAAACTCTCAAGGCTGCGCATTTTGAACACGCACGGTGATTGCAGTTAATTCACATTGCCCGTCCGCCTTGTGCTCAGGATTCCGGGATGCGATATAGGGCAAAACAATTTTCGATCACGTATTGATGGAGATAAGGCTTCATGTTTCGGGCGATTATTGCGGCGCTTTCGTTTCCAATTATCATCTCATCAGCTCAGGCGGAACGGTGCGAGACTCCGAAAAAAGCGGAGATGTTTGCGCAGCATGTATCGGCCATTTCCGCAGCAATTGCCGCGTCTAAGAACGTTACAGTCATACGTGATGATGATGGCTCAACGCCACTGCATTGGGTGGCTATGGTGAACAGAGATCCACAAGCCATTCAAGTAATGCTCGACGCTGGATTAAGTGTGAATGCTCGGACCGTAAGTGGAATTGCACCTGTACATCTCGCTGCGGGGTGCAACACAGCCGAGGTTTTGGAAGTCTTGCTGGATGCTGGTGCAGATGTTGAAACGCGGGATGGAACACAGGTTACGCCGCTCCACTTCGCAGTGCATAATCCGAAGAATGCGGCCGATGTATTGGCTCTACTAATTGCCAGAGGAGCTGACGTTTCTGCCAAAACAAAAATCGGAGCGACCCCGCTCCACATGGCTGCAATGGGAGAGGATGTCGATCTTGTCAAGACGCTGATTGCAGTTGGTGCAGACGTTATGGCGAGAAATGAGTCGCGCGAAACGGTGCTTCATATTGCAGGAAAGTGGGGCCGCAACCCCGAGATTGTCGATGTGTTGCTAAAGTCTGGAGCCAGCACGTCAGCTTATACGAAAAACAATAGGACGCCATTGCATCATGCTGCCGCAACAAACGGCAATCCAAAGATATTGGAAGCAGTCATCAATGCGGGTGGCGATTTAAGAGCAAAAGACAAATTTGGAAACACGCCGCTGCATTTGGCTGCGGCGACAAACTGGTCTCATGAAGTTATCGAAAGTCTTCTGGCGGCGGGCGCAGACCCCAAGGCAATCAATAGCGAGGGCATGACACCATTTGAATTGGCACAGGACAACACGTCACTGGTAGACAGCGATGTATATTGGAGACTAAACGATGCCCGATTTTAAAGCCCGATTAATGGATTTTTTGAGACAAAACTGACGCCATTTGATCTTGCGCGCCGCGCCATTTGATCTTGCGCGCTACACGTGGCGTTATCAGTTTCGACAATCCGGTCCACTAACTGCTCAACCTGCCTGTCGATGGCCTTTATGTCCTTCTCAAGCGCTTGTTCACTGCACTTGGCGTGTTCTGTGCGCTGGTTCCATGCATCGGCGAACATGGCTTTTGCAATCTCAAATAGCTGAATGGAGGGCCGCAGAGATTTCAGCAGCGCCTCGAAATCTCCTTCGATCTTTGCCCTGGGTATCGATTTGCGGTGGCTCTCGCATTCCCTGTTAAAGCAGAGGTAATAGGGATGCTTTTTGCCCGTCTTGGACTTTGACCAGTTCGCTGTTAGGGGCTTGCTGCAATCTCCGCAATGCACAAATCCGCGCAGCACGAAGTCGGCACTTACGTCCTTACGCGCCGCAGGTAACGCTTTGCCATCAAGACGGCTCTGAATGCGTTCGAATGTCTCAAGAGGGATCAAAGGCTCGTGCTGCGCCTTGACCATAGAAATCCCGTAATAGGGCGCGGAAATGTATCCAGCGTAAATGATGCGCCTGAGAATATCAGTGATGCGCTGGTTTCGGATTTCCCCATTCGGCAGGTCTTTTGGAAAGGTAGGGTGGGACTCAAAGAAGCGTTTCACTTCAACCTGACTTCCAAACCGACCTGAGGCGAATCCTTCCAAGCCTTCCTGAACAATCGAGGCAAGCGGCTCGTCGCGGACGAGAAGCTTACCGCTATATCCTTTAACTTTCTCATGACGATAGCCAATAGGCGCTGCAAAGGGCTAAAACCCGTTTAGGCAACGCGCTTCTCGGCGATTGCGGGTCTGTTCGGCATTTTTTCGGGATTGATGCTGAGCAACAGAAGCCAGAATGTACTCTTGGAATTCACCATCTGCGTCATCACGGAAGACCATGGATGGGGATTCCAGAACACCACCCGCATTCGATATTGCCTCGCGTAGTCCGAAGTGAACCGGAACACGTCGGGCAAAGCGCGAAATGTCATCAATCAGAACAACGAACCTGCGGCGCTTATTGGCCTTCAGGAAATCAATCAATTTCTCAACACCGGGACGGTCTTGCCGTCTGCCTGTCAGATCATCGGAGAAATGGGTTACGACGGTATAGCCCTTGAAATTGGCGTAGGCTTCGCATCGCGTGATTTGCGATTGGAGACCGTCCCCCCGTGCCACCTGTGACGCGGAACTAACGCGCGCATAGACCAGCGCCTCCGTTATGCCGTGAGCCTTTTCAAAATTAAAATTCATAAAGCACCTTCCTCGTTGTTCTGAGTTGTCCTTTCCTTTGTTCCGGCTTTGTGAAAACGGTCTGCTATCAAACGAGTCTTCGGGCCAATTTTCTTGTCTGTGGTCGCAAGTTGTGTAGCTTCAATACCAAAACCCAAGTCCACAAATTGGACCATGATGGTCCACAGTGTTTCAATCAATTCGTGTTTTTGGTCATCCGACAGCTGGGGGTCTTCCAAGAATGATTGGTAGTAATCAACATCGAGTGTAAGAGTTTTAAAGCCTTCTGCTTCATAATTGTTATGTTTTCCGTTCACTGTTGCTTCCTTCTATCCTGATCTAAGATGTATCCATGTTCATATCTCCTCTTCATTGATAAAGAACATATAGTGAACATTACTTCAAAATATGCTCTTTATCAAGATTAGATTCCCGGTTTTGGCCGGGATTAGTGTTCTCGGGGGTGCTCAGGGCCGTGGCCGTTGAGCGCAAGGTTTTGCTGTTGCTCGACATATTGCGAGCGATCCTGATCTTTGAGGCGCGCAACGCTGGCATAGGCTTTTTCAGCCAGATGTGCGACTTTGAGCATCTCATACCCCGGCACGCTTTGGGTCTCGCGCCACTGACCTTCCTTGTCCTTGTAGCTGTAGCTGAAAGTCACGTTGTACATTTTGCTGTGCTCACCGGAATTCTCCCAGATGGCGCAGGAAAGACGCCCATCGCGGTGCGTGTCGATGGGACGGGGTTTGGTTTCGGTTTCTGCCATGCAGGTGTCCTTTCATTGCTGGCGGGTTGAAAAGTGTAATCAGCGCGAAGGTTCGCGGCGTTTGTGTTGCCGGGGCGTTCGCGTGGCAACTTTCTGTTGCGCACGGATGTATTCCGATTTGAGACCGGGCTTCGCGGCGGTAAAGCCGTGCTGCACGGTGTCCGATGCCCGATTAAGGCGGCGAGAGCCATTCGTAATGGCGGCCTCACGTTCGGCATAAACGTTCGAATGCACATCTGCCTCCATGCCGCCGCCGATGGTGTAGTGAAGCTCGCAATTGAGCACCGGGCGTTCGTTTTCCATCGCTCTGAGCGCATCGCGGGTCACAGGCGAATGCTGGCCCTCGCGCGGAAAGTTGTTGGGCTTGTTCGTCACGGCTTGAATCCTTTCACGTAAGAGAACAAACCGGTGTCGCGGTATTGCGGCCAGTCGGCATAGGCTCCGGCAGGTTCGGTGGTGACTTCACGGTGGCGCTGCCCGAGCCATGTTGCGATCTCCACGGTGCCGGGTTTTGCGTGAAACGGATCGCCCAGATAAGCCCCAGCAAGATCCCGCCGCTGCCAGTATTTCGGGAGATTGAGATAGGCAGGCTTTTCGAGCACACCCGGCATGAAGACATAGACCTTGGAACCATCTTCATTGATGCATTCATCCACTGCGCGAAGATCACGACCCATCTGCTCGGGGGTGATAGCCAGCCGGGATTGATGCGCGGCCTGAATCATGGCCGTAACCGGATCGGCTCCGGCAAACAGCATGTCGTTTAAGGCTTTGGCTTTGGCGGCCTGCGCTGCTTCCGCTTTGGCGGGATCGATGTAATTGAGCGTCATTCTGCCAAGCTGCTTTGAGACAAGCTGCGCCTGAGGGACTGAGCGGATTCCACCGAAGATTTGAGTGCCGCACGAATTGGGAATTACCGAGCTTGCCCCTTTCTTGAGGCGCTCAAGCTGATCCGTGGACTGTACGACATAAGCCGTGCGAATATTGTATCCCGCAGCTGTGGTGGCGAGTGTTTCGGCCAATGGCCATGGGGCCAGCGCCGCCACTTCCTGCAAACACCAAAATTGCGGACGGGAGTTTAATTCGCGTTTCTTGGTCAAAAGGGCGCAGGTGAAGATTGAGCGCAACACCGGAGCGCTGATCTCGGCAAAATCCAGATCTTCCATGATGCTGACCATGGCGGGCGGATGGTCGTCACGGGTCAGCCATTCGAAATCGAAATCAAAGGGCGGCGAAAGTGATGCTCGCACCTGCGGATCAAGTGCAAAGGCAAAATTGCGCTGGATTTCGCCCTTGATGCCTTCCCAGCTTCCTCCATCCGACTTGCTGGCCCGAAGCTGCCTTAGCTTGGCCGCGACGCTACGAATATCGGTTTCAGGGGCGCAATTAATGGCGTGTTCCAGCGAGAGCCATTCTTCCGTGGCATCCCCAAGCCCCGAGAGCTTATCGGCCAGCATCGGCAGGGTGACAAAACCGTATTCCCTCGCCAGCGTAACAATGACGGCTGTCACGACCCTTTGCGCCTGTCCCTCAAAATACGCGGAACGCGGATCGGTATAGGGCACAAGGCTTGTAGAATTAAGCATTGCATCGGCAATTAACGTCGAAGAATCTGGCTTGAGAGGAGAGAGCGGATTCAGCCGATGCATCGGCGCGTTTCTCACGCCGCGCGGATTATAGGAATAACAAAACCGCCCCTGTGCGACCTGCAATCCGGCGATAATCGTATCCTGTTGTTTGAGATCCAAATTGATGACGTGATACGGGCCGTTCTCACTGCCAAGACAGCCATCGACCAGCCAAGGGATCACGAAGCTTCCTTTACCGAATCGTGCCCCAGCCGCCAAAAGCAAGGCAGATTGCTGGGCGCTGTAGCAATGCCGCCCCGCATCGTCGGTGCCGACATAGAGGCCGCGCCTTTGATAGAGTTTGGCGCGGCGGTGCATGGCGTAGGTGGACCACCGGGCATCGCCGAAGCGGTCACGCTGCGGATCAATCATAATGCTCACAAAATTTTGGGGTCTAGGTCTTGGACTCATTAAATCGGATCCAGATTCGCGCTGAAGCGAGTTTAACGCCAGCCATGTAGTTTTCGGGATTTTTCTCGTATCTGGTCGCTACGGCTCTGAAGTGTTTGAGTTTGTTGAAGAACCGTTCAACCATATTCCGTAGTTTGTAGAGATATTTGGAGAAAGCTGGCCTACGGCGGCGATGAGGCATGCAGGGGATGTTTGGGAAAGCGTCCTGGCCAGTGATCAAGTTACGAATAGCATCGGCATCATAGGCCCGATCTGCCAAAACAATCGCTTTTGAGGGAAGACCGGATAAAAGCGACATGGCTTGATGACCATCGTAGGCTTGCCCTTCGCTCAAGCTCAGTTTGATCGGCAGACCGCAAGCATCTACCACAGCATGGATCTTACTGGTCAGGCCACCTCGGGAACGTCCCATGCAACCGGATCCCCTTTTTTGTTCCCATTAGCGCCATGCTGATGAACACGGACAGAGGAACTGTCAATCATCTGGATGTCGCCGTCATAAGCTGTTGAAACAGCTTGTAATATCCGGTCCCAGACACCAGCCTCACGCCAACGGACAAATCGATTGTAGCAGGTCTTATGCGAGCCGTAGCGTTCGGGAATATCCGCCCAGGGTGCCCCTGTGCGCCAACGCCACAAAATCCCGTTGATCACCCGCCGGTCATCAACGCGCTGAACACCTCTCATCTTGGTCGGTAAAAGCGGTTGGATCACTGACCACTCAAAATCACTCATATCAAAGCGCGCCATCAAAAACTCCTTTCGGAGCTTGAATCATTTAAGCACTGATTTGGCTACTCGTTTATGAGGGCGTAACCTAGGACAAAAACAGGAGACCGGGCGTTTCAATAAAAGCCGGGTCTCCCGGAACAGCGGTGCTAAGTCCACTATTGAGCGGCGACAGTCCTAGACAGAGCCGGATACCTGGCTGGGGCTTCGATCTCGAACACCCTCGAACTGGCTTGCCAGATCATCGCGTGAATATGTGAGCAGCCCAAAGCAAAGCGCCGGACCGTGTCCGCAATAATTTCACGGATGCGCGGCCAGATCGCTTCGTGCTCATTAGGCGTCAGTGTGAGGATGAAATTGACGGCTATATCGTTTTCAACCGGACCGGAGTAGTCATACATCTCCGATCCCGGCGTCCATGTGCCTTCGCCCATCAGAACGGTGCAACCGCCTGCAAGACGCGTTATGTCGCCCTTGATTGCATCAACGGCCAGATCAACAACGGACGGTTCAATCTCGCGCTGATCGATCCCGATAGCGATGTGATGGACAATCCGTGCATGTGCCGCATCAAAGTTATGCCGCGATCCGTAAACATGTTCGAACATTTGCTCTTAGCCCTTCTGCTGTGGGATAAGGGCTGGGGTTGATGTGCCAGCATCAACCCGCAGCCGGATGAAATTTCGGTTTTCTAACGGGTGGCTCGCAGGGGAGATTTTCCCTTGCGAGACCACTTGGTTCGACGGGGTTTATTCGTATCCACGAATGGCGGCGAGGATTCCGAACAACCCGCCAATTCCAAGGAATAGTCCTGCGGCCACGTTACCGTCCCCTCCGGTTGACGCGAGACCAAACCCAAAGAAACAAAACGCGCATCCTCCGATGAACATGAGAGCGCGCTGACCACCGGAGATTCCTTTTCGAATTGTAGCCATGATGTTCTCCTTCGCATGGTTGTTAGAAATTTCCTGAGACAGATCTCAGAGGTTTTGACGCCCGATGAAGATCGAGCCGATCATGCCCGTTACGCCCATCAGGCCACAGGCGAACGCGATCAATCCCGCGCCTTCGAAACCTGCGCCGCCGACACCAAAGGCGATGACGAGTAGGAGGACGGAGAGACCGAACATGCCAAGACGTTCCGAACCGCTCATTTTCTGTTGGACTTTCATGGAACTTTCCTTTCCTTGAGTTCTGCGCCGGATGCGGCGCGGGTGTTAGGAGCAAATCAGCGGTAATAACCGCCGCCGCCCCGAAACTTCTTTGTCGTGGGGATGCATTTCGCGATCAGGCCCACGAACATGGCGATCCCGAGCAGGACGACCGAGCCGCTCCAGTTGTCATTCACAAGCGCCCCGATGGCGGCAAGACCGAACAGGATGGCGACGCAGCAAGCAGCGATTTGCCGTCTTTCGCCTGCCGGGTCTCTCACGGCGTCTGGGATGTAAGGCATGGGTGTTCTCCTTATCGGGTTGGGGGATTGAGCGGCCCTAAATCAACCGCTTGAGGGTGAAGAGTGAGATTGCGCCAAGCGCCGCCATAACGGCGGCGCGGGTCAGCAGGTATGTTGCGGGATAAGCAAGGATCTTGAGCGCCCACCACATCCAGAACGCTGTCTGGCCGCTGTAATGAGCCAGCAGGCTGCCCATCACCGCATTCGACACGTAAGGCCAGAACTGAGGTGTTAAGATGATCGCTCCGACAAGTCCGGCCACCGTTGCGATGGGTCCGAATACGGCTGCAAAACCGCCCTGCTGCTGACCATGAGGATGGGGGTGAAACATGCACCGCTCCCTATTCACCGGAAGCGGTCATCAGCGCGGCTGCCATCGCCGTCAGGGCAAGCGACGCGCTCAAAAGACGCGCATCATTTGCCTCAACCCCGACACGCAAGAACACCAGCGCCAGAGCAAAACCCAAAGCGCCCGTCAGTCCTATCGGCGTTTGAATGAGCATGTCGATCTCTCCGTTGCGTCGGCATAGAAAACAACGAGAACACCGTTGTTTTTTGCCCGCTGTCGATCGCTCCAGAACAAAACTTGTTGGAGCAACGCATGAGATAATCCGCTCGATGTGAGTTTCTGTCTAAGCTAGATAAAGCTAGAACAAGTTAATCTGTTAACTTGTTGTTTTGTATTCAAAAATTTGGATTTTATTGCCCAGAATAACAAATAATAATACAATTTAAAGGTGATAAAAACGAAGAAAGAAATTTATACGGTTGAGGTTCAGAGATGCACAGAGACGGGTAATTTGCACCGCATTTTTTGGCGAAACGAAAATGGTCAGCTACACAACCCGGACGGTCCAGCAGGCATTACGTACGACCCAGAATCAGGCCGTTTGTTACGCGAAGAGTGGTGGCATCTACACCAACCCGGTCGAGATGAGCGAGAAGGCCCCGCGTCTATCGTGTACGATCCACATACCGGCGTACCGGTGTGTGAATCCTATTTTAATAAACAAGGAGAACTTCATCGTGAAGCCGGTCCCGCTGTTATTCATCGAGATCCAAAGACAGGTGAAGTTATTGCGGAACACTATTGCCTGTTTAGCAGATCCGTAAACGAATTCGGTCAACCCATAGACGATGTTGATCCTTTCACAATAGATTAAATCTGTTTTCCTATCGATGACGGCGTCATGAATCAGCTCGAATTTCCAAAATTCAAAGTAGAATTTTACGGCAAGAGTTTAGCGGGAAGCGGAAAGAACAATCCTGCCAAGAAGGTTCTCGGCCAAATTCTAGGAACCTTGTATCCCACCGTCCCAGAACGCGAAGCCATTTTGGAAGAAGCTATTGAATTGGCTGGGCAAAAGAAATCCAAAGGCGTGAATTCCACCGCTACAAACCTGCCTAAAAACGGTACGGGGGAAGAGCAGTATACTTGGTGTTTTTATTACTGGCTGCACGTCCATCACCCCGAATTAGAGGCTTTGGAAGATGTCGACCTGCTTCTTTTAGGAGACAAGTTTGAAGCAGTAGTTGGTCGCCCCGTCGTTCTAGTAGATGCGGATGCAATCTATACCGAACAGCAAAAAATGTATGAAACAGCAGCTAGTGGGCATGATCGCATAGTCACCGATGATGCCCCGGGAATGCAGCTTCCAGCACAATTCTCAAACCGACAAAGCGTTGAAGATCGAGAGGACGAACCTGAAGGACGTCCTCTCGACGAAACACCACCAGAAGCGGAGAACAGTGAAAACGCTTCCAGCCCACAACCTCCTGGTTCCCGTGACAGCATAGATCGATCAAAGATTCTGAGGCCTCTTGATGATTTCGTTACCTCAGAAGCAAAAAACGCGTCAGGCAAACCTCTGTTAACGACGAGGCATCTCTTCATATCAAAATGGACGCGATTAGCGTTGCCACTATTTGTTGGCCTGCTTCTTGTCACTAGTTCAATGATATTCGGTTACAATCAGTGGCAGGCTTATCGCGAATTACATGCCACCTATCCGGAACTGGCCTCTGCATTGGAGAATAAGCTCGATGATCTGAGAGGCACCGGCAAACTGACGAGCCGGGAGTTTGCCGAAGAGTATGTCCGCCTTGGCAGCTACTATTCTGTTTTCGATCTGGATCAGTCTCAGGCAGCACTTCGCGATGCGCTAGCTCACGAGCCATCTCTGCCCTCCGCACATTTGGGACTTGCAAATAACTACAAAGAACGAGGGTTGATCAAAGAAGCTGTATCGCATTTTGAGAAGGCTGCGAACTCAGATTTTAAGGATGATCCGCTGCAAGTGGCGGCAATTTCGTTTGCAAAAATGCTTCTGGCCGTTCGCCGTTTCGATCACAAAGCCGCCGTTGAGTTCGCATATGAAGCGGATCGAGCCCTTCAATTGCATAACGATGATGAGTTTAGACTTGGTGCGCGGATGTCCTTAGCGACTGTCTTAGCTCTCGATGGCGATCTTAAGGGCGGTGCGCGGCTTTTGGCTGACGCAGTACGTGATTGCAATGAAGTGAAGTTCCCACGACTTTTAGCCTATTGTCGACAAATGGACTTCCTGCACGTGAAAGAAGGGACTAGCTACAACGAAGTTCGAAGAATGAAGACAGATATAGCAGAGCAATTCCGCAAGGTTGGAGCACCTATCCAAGCCATTAGACTCGACAGCGAGAGACTTTTACCTCCACTAGATTTTAGCTCACCGGCTAAGGCGAAGAAGTGGGCAGAATCCAATTTCAATGAAGCCAGACGAGCGGGAGCAAAAGCTCTGGAACTAAATGCGCTACGACAAAAAGCTAGGTATGAATCCGCTCTTTACAAGGACAACCTAGCCGCTTTTGCCATCATGAAAACAGTGATTGCAGATATTGATACTGTTTTCGAGCTTCAGATAAAGCGCGAGGTTTTAAGTGAGGGCGCAACTTATGCTGCTTATGCGAATAACTTGCGACAGGCTCTCGACTGGGTCCAGGAAAGGTACTCCATCGCCCAGTCCATCCAGCATACTGAAGAGTACCTATCTGACCTTTTTTGGATGACAACTCTCTCCGAAGCCATTGGCGACACAGAAACAGCCAATAGGTACTGGATGCAACTAGAGAAACAAGTTGCGTTACAACTTCCCGACGGAGGGCAATCAGCGCAGCTTATTCGATTGGCCAGTCCTCCATTCCCAAGTGAATATCCGGGTCTTAAATCAGTTCTCAAACGCATCATTGCATTTGCCGAAAATGAGCAAGACGCCGAAAGTGCCGAAGCCGCGCGCAAATTATTGCTGCCAAATGAGAAAGCCGACTAATTTCCGGTCTATGTAGTTTGCCATCCTTTTGAAAACGGCCTGTGTCGCTCACAGTTTTTGCGTTTATTGATTCAAATATGGTAAAATAGGGTATTGAAATTTCAGGTGTATTTCGCCTGTCCGCTTGTGTGAGCGGGTGATTTATGAATTGCGGTGTGGTATGAGTTTAGTAGAGGATTTTCGAGACAAAGCGGATTCTGATTTGCAGGCAGCACAGCGCCATGCAGCGGCGGAGCGCGACCTCCTACAAGATGAGATAGCCGGACGCGAAACCGGAACACGCCACAAATTCCTTGTTTCAGGCGATTACACCGAGACCGGGTCCTCCGGTAGCGGCAAAGACGGACGCCGGAACCGAGCGGACGATGACGCGTTTTACCTGCAATTGATGAATGAGGGCGCCTTTGGCGGCTATGTCGCGGGGCAGGTTTTCGATGCGAAGTCCGATTCCGAAATCGACGTGATTGTTTCCCGGATTGAAAGTGCGAGTGGATCAACATTCGCCGAATATGCGGCGAACATTCTGGGGACCGAAGCGGCGCAGCGACTGCCCGGTGAAAGTGAAGCCGATTACAAACGCCGGCTGCTCAAAGCCCTTACCGAAGAAATCATCGATCCGCATACCGGGCGGATCAAGGCCCAGTATGCCGACGACCCTTTGGCCGTAATCTTGATGGAGGATTCAACGTATCAGCAGATCATGCTTGATGTGGTCAGAATCAACGATTCGGGTTCGGGCCATGACGCGGAAGCACTTGTCGCTGAACTCAAAGACGCCGGGTACAGTGAAACGGAATTAGGCGGTGCGCATGTCCGCCGTGAGGAACACAAAACCGAATTACGCGATGGTCAGGACGGACATCGAAAGGCATCGTTGCAATCGGCAACATTGGGTGCAGACAGCACGAATTTCTTTGGCTCCGAAGACTCCACGGCGCAAGCCTCGGAAGCGGGGCGCGATGAATTCAACGCCAAGGCTCCGCCGCCGGATCAAACCCTCAAGACTTCCGAACAAATTGCCGACCTGTCAGCGCCGGGATCGAAAGTCCGTTAGCGACTTAACGGCTTTTAGCCGTTCAATGACATCGGGCGCGTTGTTCCATGCGGTTTGAAGACCGATGACCGGGTCATCATCGGCTTTGTAAAGCAAATGGCCGATGTGATAGGTCAGTCCTGTCGCTGGTGACCCCTTGCTTGGGGCAATAAAATACCGCGCATTCACGCCAAACTCTGCAAAGCGTTTGACGAAGAGCTGCCCAAGCTCATCTCCGTTCTTGACGCGCTGGTTTGGAACGTCATCACCCAAATGAATCACAATTCCCACACCGTTGTTGTTTTCCGCATAAGTCCGGGCGGCATTGGATGCTTTGTCCAGCGCAATCAGCTCCGGCGTCCAACCTTTCCCTTCGTAGTTGGTATCCCCGGCATCTTGCGCATTTATTTCGACCGGAACTGCGAAGAATAACAACGCAATTATCGTCGTAATTAAAACAATTATTCTTGATTTTTTCTTCGGGATGCGCGAACAAAATTGCGTTGTTTGTTTTTTATATTGATTTTGTTGAGTAATTTCTTACGATAATGACGAATGGCGATGCGAAAATCGCCGAAAAATCCCCAAAACGGTGTGTAATCAAAGGGTTCGATACGGTGGAACAGAAAACGCAATTCTGTTCCCGTTCGCACAGCGATTTGAGGAGGATATGCCAATGCCAGGCAAATCATCAGACTTCGAGGCCATGAGCCTGTTCACCCGATTTGGTGAACGCAAATACCTTTCAAGAAGCGAATGCCAGAGGTTCTATGACGCGCTGGGTGTTATCGAGGACGACGCAGAGCGTACTTTCTGCGAGGCGGTATATTGGACGGGATGCAGACCGACCGAAGCGCGGGAACTCACGGCGCTGAATATCGATCTTGAAGAAAGCATCATTGTCATCCGGTCTTTAAAAAAACGCGGCAAGCTTAAAGGACGGCATTTCCGCGCCGTCCCGGCACCCAGAGAATTCGTAGAAAGACTGGATACCATCCACGGCATCAGGCAGGCGCAGTTGTCGCATGAAGGCAATGGATTACCGCCCATCTGGAGCTTCGGGCGAACCAAGGCATGGCGGCTTGTTCGCAGTGTTATGGATGCCGCCGGAATTGTTGGTGCAAAGAGTTGTGCGCGGGGCTT
This sequence comes from Stappiaceae bacterium, assembly GCA_965275915.1. Taxonomy (GTDB): domain Bacteria; phylum Pseudomonadota; class Alphaproteobacteria; order Rhizobiales; family Stappiaceae; genus JBDWFY01. The sequence goes on along the minus strand of CBDHYI010000007.1, from coordinate 1,385,613 downwards.
GCGTCATGCATTCGGTGTGGAGGCGTTGGTAAGCGAGGTGCCGGAAACACGACTGCAGTCCTGGCTGGGTCATTCCAGCCTGAGAACGACTGCCATTTACGCCAGCGCTAGCGGACCCGAAGACCACACCATTGCAAGCCGCATGTGGCGCAAACGGGGGTGCGAAGGTTATGCCGCGCTTGCCGCTTAACTGATCTGTGCTTATCGAAACTGCAACAGTGACGCTCGGGCCGGAGTTTGGATCGCACAAAAGCGGTTCACCTGAACATCCGTCTCATACCCATTTCTTGCAAAAAAGATCACGCGCAAGGTGTGCGCTGGTAATACCAGCACCCTTGCTCAGCATCGCGAGCGATGCTTCGAGGGGGGCGTGCCGCCCGCCCGTTTCACCCCCCTGCAAGAGGACACAATTCGAAGTCCGCGATGTGGGACATCGAATTCTCCTGAATTGCTGCATCTACTGGAATTCAATCGTTTCCGCCAACTCCAAATATCGACAAAATGCGTTTGCCAATTGCATTTGGTGAGGTGTCCTGCAATCGGCCTCGAAAACCCTTGGCGAGGCCATCAGTATCGTCAGCGCCTTTGCCCGTGAAATCGCTACGTTGAAACGATTTGCGCTGTACAAGAATTCCATTCCTCGTGGCGCGTCTTCATGGCTTGACGTCGTCAAGGAGTAAATGGTGATTGGTGCTTCTTGTCCTTGGAACTTGTCTACGGTGCCCACACGGGCATCAGGTAATTTTTGCTGTATTTCAAACACTTGCGCATTGTAAGGTGCGATAATCAGAATGTCGTCCATTGTAATCGACGAAACGACCCCGTCGCGATTGATCCACTGCGCACCGTCGTTGAGAATGCTATTAACTAGGAGGCTTACAGCCTCAGCTTCTTCGATTGAGGAACTCGTGTTGCCGCTGTGATTCACAGGAACAAAACGCAATCCAGAGCCCTGAATTATCCCATCAGAAACAATCGTATGCCGTTCACAGCCATCTACAGAAGCCAATTTCGAATCATAAAATAATTCCGAATTAAAGTTGCAGATTTCAGGGTGCAGCCGCCAGGTCGTTTCTAAGAACATACCCTGATCGCCTTCTATCGTTTGTTTGCCATCTAGTATGTGATGGAGTGCCGAAGTTCCTGTGCCATCGGGATGTGAGCCCTGTGTTGGCTGTTCCAATTGCTGAGGATCACCCAGCAGGATCAACGAACGCGCGGCGGGAGCTACAGCCAAGACATTTGCGAGTGACATTTGAGCGGCTTCGTCAACCACAAGCACATCCAAAACGTCTTGTGCCTCTGCCCGTGACCAAAGAAAATGAGTCGCACCGGCGACGTGTGAACTGCCAGACGCAATGGCATTGAAAACGTCTTCGTTTTTCTTTGCGAATTTCAGGTAGGTTTGATCGGGCTCCATTTCCTTTGGTTTCTGAATGCAGCTTACGTCAACACCCATTTCCTTAGCTGCTTCAATAACTTTGTCGATCAAATTGCGGATAACTTTGTGGCTGTTTGCTGTGATGCCAACTCTCTTGCCCTGACGAACAAAGGAGCAAATCATTCGCGCGCCCGTAAAAGATTTTCCCGTTCCCGGCGGTCCCTGAATTGGCAATACTCCACTGTCCAACACTTCACTGAGGCGCATCGCAGCCTCTAGGGTGGTTTCACCCTCGTACCGGACGCCTTCACCGTTCAAATTCGGCGGCATGCGCAACAACAAAGCGCGCGCACTCTTGAATGGGCCGTCGCCTTCGATGCCATACCCGGCGACAAACTCGCCAAGTCGGAAGAGCGAGGCAGCCTGTTCTTTGCCGCCAAATATTTGATGCGCAAATACTGCGTCCGGATGCAGGCCCGCCGTAGCCTTTGATTTTCTGATATCTATCGTGCGTTCGTCTGTGGAGACGGCAACTGCAGTGCCAACCCGTCCGCCTCCGGCTCCTTCAAGGCTTTCATCCCCTCGTATGTCAGTATCTTGTTGCTCGAAATGATAGCGATGAGTGGGAATTCCGGTTTTGCTTTGGTCAACCGTGCCAACGAATGAAAGCCGAGACAAAGCAGCTCGCTCATTGAGCAACTCGTCAGGTGTCAACTCGCACAAACGGAAAAACTCCCACCATGTGGCTTTATCCTCACGACGGTGCCATTCCAGAATATGAGCCAACAGCCAGCGTGCATGCTGTTCGTTTGTTCGTTCATCCCGGTCGATTGGAACATCTTGAGTAAGACGCCCGATCAATTCTTGTACTCGCTTGCTTTGTTCATCCAGTTCTTCACTCGGTCCGTCCTGTCCGGGGGCGGGGCGCGGAACATCGCAACCGCTTTCGACGAGATCGGCTCTAAGCTGTTCTAACCAATCCCTCAGAGCGGCCGTCGCAAAACAATCATCGGCGTTGTAAGCCTGCACAGTTTCTTTTGTTTGTTGATCAATTGACGGAACATCATCGAGTTCCAGACCGGCTGAGAGTTTAGTTAGAGCAACATTTGCGTCGTGCAATGAAACGGTGCGTGTAAAATCGAAGAAACGTTCCAGTTTCTTGAGTGAATAGCTTTCGACGCTGGCACGTAGTGCATTGCGTGTCACGCTGAGCAAGTCAACAAACACCAGACCGCGCAACAAATTATCGATCTCGTTTTCCCGTGTAGCGTATCTTCCCATTAGTCGTTTTAAAGACGCGGGCTCATATGGTGCGAAATGGTAGACGTGCATGTCCGGGTAGGTTTCACGCCGAGCGGAAACGAAGTCTATAAAACGCTCGAACGCCGCTTTTTCGGATTCACGATCAAAAGCAAATTCCCCGATGTATTGCCTTTCGCCGTTTTCGTTGAAAAAACCGTAGCCGAAGAGATATTCGAGACCGTGCTCACCAACGAATGGATCACCCTCTACGTCAAAGAACACATCACCTAGCGAAGGTTCCGGTAGAGCCGCCAATCCTGTTTCCGGTGAAACATCAAGAAGTTCAAATTTACGTTCGCCAGCTTCACGCGACTGGACTTGAATTAAGGCTTGCAATTTGGCTTTCTCGTATGAAACAGGGGAGCCTTTCTGTGGAACAAATGGTATTGGTAACGGCATTTCCGACAAACCCTTGGTTGTCGATATGCCATTACCTTGAAGTACACTGATTTGATTTTTGGAAATTCCTGCGACTAGGCAAAGATGATCATCATCACGTCGCCGCTGATCGCATAGGTCAACCCAGCGACAAATGTCGCAATGGCTCTTGGGATCAGGATACGTTGATTGGTCACAATCTGGGTTTGCTGCGGTCTCCGCAGCTATTTTTACGCGCCGATAGTAAGCTGCATAGTCAGCGAAGCGAAATCTCTGAGGCTCAAAATTCGACCATGGGGCGACGACGTAAATGTACTCCGGTGCGACACCTTGGACTGATGAAAGTAGGTCAGCATAAAGACAGAGTTGAAGAATCGTCCCTCCTTTGGTTTCGCGCGCAAGTTTTGTATCGATTATTTCATACGCCCAATCTCCAAATTCGCTTGGCGATTCAATACGCCGGAGGACATCCGTACGGCCACTCCAGCGATCATCAAGAAATGCACCCTGCACAATAATCTCGCGTCCACCTTCCATCGCGTCTCGCGTTGCGTTGATGGCTGCTTCATCGATTCCGACGCCTTCAATGACCGTGACGTCACACCCATTGGCACGCAATTTTGAGATGAATGCTTGTTCGTGCCGGAGACCTCTTTCCCTGAGGATTTCGAGAAGTGGATCATAGTGGTCTGGTTTGGCTGCGTTGCCGACAGCTACTTGAAGATCAAGCGCGGATAGGTGACTGCAATTCAGATGCCCAACCAAATCGGAAGCTGACAAAATTACAGTGGTGCCGACTTCTCTCATGTTAATTCCGTTCCTGGACGGTTTTTGCGCCAAACTCCACTCATAAGATTTTTCACGAGCATTTCTAACTTATGTGAATAATTGATGCGTCCAATAAGTTGAGATATCTCGAAATGCTACCACCCTAGTAGATTCTGGGATAGGTTAAATGACCGAGAAAGACCAATAGACGCTGCTTGAGTCGAACCGAGAAATGAATATTGATGAATTTGATGCGCCCGGCCTGTCCGAAGAGCTGCTATCTACCCTAAAAAGCTGGGGCATTTCTCATTTCACCGATATTCAAAAACTCTCCCTTGATGCAGGAGTGGCGGTTGGTTCCAGTCTGATTGTTTGTTCGCCGACATCATCTGGAAAAACGCTTGTTGGCGAAATCGCGATATTTTCAGCGCTCCAACGCGGACACAAATGCCTTTATCTCGTTTCGCATAAGGCTCTTGCTGACCAAAAGTACGTGGACTTTGAAAAACGCATTGGTGAGTCCTCGTCCAGTCCGATTGCATCAGTAGGGTTAAGCACGGGCGATCGTGATGAAGGCGAAGTTTCACCCCAACTGCTGATTTCGACTTACGAAAAGGCGCTCGCACTACTGCTGTCTGGCCAACTGGATATCGGGTCCTTAGTCGTAGTTGCTGATGAATTGCAAATTATCGGCGAGGAGAATAGGGGCCCGAATATAGAAACGCTTTGTGCGATATTTCGCCAGCAAGACCTGTCTCAATTCATTGCGCTGACCGCTACAATTGGGAATGCCAATGAACTGGCTGATTGGCTGAGGTGCAAATTGGTAGAAAGCCATGTGCGTGATGTGGAGCTCCACCAAGAAATCTGGTTTGAAAACAACGGATACAGTTTGCGATTTGGCCAAGAACAAGGAACTCCCTGCCATATTGGACAAAACTTGCCCGCCGATGCTGTTTCAGCGGCACGCCAATTGGTTGGAATGGGGCGTGGACCAGTCTTGGTGTTCACAGAGTCACGAAGAGAAGCTAGCGACATGGCTACTCAGTACTGTCAGTCCTCTGCTAGGACCGCGGACGGTGTGGTTTTAGCCGAACAGCTTGAACTATTCTCGGAGCCAACGGAATCCTCGGAACAGCTACAACAAAGCGCCCAGAAGCGTGTCGCGTTTCACACTGCCGATCTAACAGCGCAAGAGCGACAGGTTATCGAAAACGGATTTGATGCCTCCAGCTTCGACGTATGTTTTGCGACGACAACGCTCGCTGCCGGAGTCAATTTTCCGTTCAAGTCGGTAGTTTTTCCCAAGCTAACCTACCAGTGGGGCGCTCGAGACGGGCAGATGATCGCTCGTTCCGATTATCGCAACATGTCTGGCCGTGCGGGGCGCCTTGGTCTGCACCCAGAAGGGTTTGCAGTTCTTCTCCCAAAGAACCAAAGGGAACTTACTCACGCGAACACTCTGATTTTGCCGGAGAACGATCATATATCGTCGAATTTAGTTCAGCTGTCCATGCGGCGGGCGGTGTTGGCCATGGTTTCCTTTGGTGTTGTCAACGCTCGGAACAGCCTAACTGAATTTTTTCAGCACAGTTTCTATTGGCACCAAATTGAAGAACGAAATCCGAGGAAACTAGAGGATGTCGTAGCGAGCGCTGTTAATGCGACAGACTGGCTCGTCGACAAAAAACTGTTGGAAGAGGATTTCGGCCTACTGATGCCGACCCCCGTCGGGAAAACCGTTGCACAAACAGGATTGCTTCCGGCGACCGCGGTGAATTTTCTTGACCTGCTCGCTGAGAATGCAGGCAATTTGGACGCAGATTTTGAGAGTTATATCCCTGGCCTTGTTCACTCAATTTGTAACTGCGAAGAGTTCAAAGGCCGTCACCCTTCTCGGTTCCTTCCGTATCCATCTGGAAGACGCCCTGTAAATTCACACGGTTTTTTGCGAGCTCATCCTCTTCTTGGCCCACTGGACCGTACTGACGACCAGACCAACCAGTGTGCTCATGCATTGATACTGTTTAGCCGTGGAGAGATCGAGCGGGCTATCAGATTTCAAACCAATATCCCTTCTGGGCAATTGCACAGGCTCGCCACTGACGTCGCTTGGGTTGTCGATGGTCTGCGCAAGATCGCTAGTGTACCGGAACTGAATTACCCTCAGACGCTCACCAACAAACTATCGATGCTCGCAAGACAGATTCAGTGGGGTGTACCCGCCGAAGCATTAGATATCCTGCGCGTCGCGCAACGAGAGAGCGTGCCCGGGTTTGGTCGTCAGCGCGCAGCAGCGCTCCTAGCGCAAGGAATTCAAACTTTCGATCAACTCCTAAGTGCGGGAACGGATATTCTGTCGACAGCTATTGGAAACCAGCGAAGGATATCAGCATTACTCACAGCGGTTGCGGGGTCGCTCGGGTTTGGTTCCGACAGGTACAAACAGGTCCATGTAGAGTTGGCGAGAAAGCTAGGTTTTGCGGAACTGGTGGAAGCTTGCGCTCTTAATCTTGGGACTGAATACGAAAACTCGATAGAAAAGCTTTTGCAAATTGAGAACCGTTGGAAGGTGACCGTTGTAGACGACGGAAAGCAACAAAACGTACCCGATTTAATGATTTCTCTAAGCGGGCGTTCTATGCTGATCGAATGTAAGACTACGACTAAGAAACCTCCCCTGATAAAGAAGGAGGAAGCGTTTGCGGTACTGCAAAAAGCCATCGATTATGACAAAAATATTCATAGAGTTACATTGGGGAAACCCAAATTTGATGAACATTCGAAGAAAAAAGTTCAAGGTGCATCAGACGTATCAATAGTCGAGCATGATATTTTTGTTGAAGGTATCTTGCGGTTACACGCTAAGCAAATCTCGCCGGAAGAGTTTTTTGATTGGTTAATTGAGCCTGGACTCGTTGAGATTGAAAGACTTGGTGGCAAGGCGAGTTATGAATTACTTCAGCAAGGCTAAGTGCGTTAAAGCCAATGACAGGACTCATCAGGCTTAATTTTCAGGCATCCGGGCGGGTGCTATTACGCTAGGCACGTTCCTCGCCAAGCTTCACCGAACCAGCCAAAAGGGCTGTTTCGGCCCATACGGGTAACGCCCCCTGATGCGAAGAAGTGAGGCGACAGAAGTGCCGCCGCTTGTTTATGGGCGCACATGTCCCATGTGCTTGTAACCCTAAAGACCAGCTTATTTCAAAACCTGAGAATTTAGGAAGGGCTTCGAAACATAAGCGCTGCCAGCGCCGGCACGCCGTCGGGCAGAGCTAACATTCCGGTCCCTTTTAAATTCTCAGAACTTGAACGATCGCCCATAGGGTCGGCACCGATAAATCTGCGCCGGCTTTTTTGGTGTTTGGTTTGGGGCGCTCGCCGCTTGGCAAGGGTTCAAGCGACAGGGGGAAGAGGTTTCTTCGATGTCGAAACCCTTAGACAAGCGAGGCAAGCATGACCCAACTTCATGCACAACCCTACGATACCAGCGCGAAGGGCTTTTATTTCCGCAAAGCCAGCGAATACTCCACGAGCGCAATCAACAACCGCAACAGCTGCGGGGACACTGTCGAGGAATACGAAATCCAGTTCATCGACGGTGAAGACATTGATTGTGATCTCGCCAAAGCCTGGGGACTGAATCAAGCGAACTTTGGCGCATTTCTGGAAGCGGCAGAGGAATGGGAAGACGATGACAAAATCCGCTACATCATTGCCGTTGGTGAATGTGGCTATTCTCATGAACAAGTCGCCGATGATCCAGGCGGTGTTGATCTGACCCTCTACGAACTCTCCAGCATGAAAGAGCTGGCCGAGCAGTTCGTTGATGAAGGTCTATACGGCGAAATTCCCAAACAGCTTGAGTTTTACATCGACACCGAGGCAATCGCCCGTGACCTCTCGGTGGACTATTCCGAAGTCACAATAGCCGGAACCCACTTCATTTTTCATTGCGCCTGATTGCACCCCAGAGGCCAGCAAGCGCTGTCCTTGCCGGCTTGGGCCGCATCTGTACTGTCTGTATCCAGCAGTTTGACATTGATTGACTTAAATTTTGCAGAAGCACAAACTGTTTCAATAGTGTTGTAGCCACGCACATAAGGTTCCCAATATGGATACATTGCTGCGCCTTATCGTACTCGCTCTTTGCTGCGGAGTTATTGCAACTTTTGTCCGCATTGGTATCTGGACCATTACACCCTGGTGGCACTCAGTCATGAAAATAGACCGGGACTTTGCGGTACAGATTGCTCCAGTTGGGCTCATCGAAGATGGGAAGATCAAAAATGTTGAGGCTCGCGCCATAGCATTAACCCTCAATCACGAGTTGGATCAGATTTTCGCGACTTTAAGGCGCAAACTCGCTGATGAATATAGTGCTCTCAATGACTTGGGGTTCCAGCTTGCCTCCGTTGCTGGCGCAAAGGCCAAAAGGTTCGAACCCCTCTCGTCTAAAGAGGTCAATTTTACAGCTCAGTTTTTTTCTATCGATGTTGCTGGATTCCTAAATGCTATGCACGGGATTCTTGATCGCACAGACAAAGTAAAAGTGATGATAGAAGCTGGCAAAAATCAATTCCGGTTGTTTTTACAAATTGAGAGCGTATCAGCAGGCCACTCCCATAAAGTTGCTGAAGTTGAGGAGGATCTGAGCAAAGTGGTCAAACTGGCTGCCTGTGCCGTTGCGCGACACTATCTCGACGATGACGATGTGCTTAATGGATTGTCTCCAGAGGAGTTATGCGTCTTCGTTGAACGCCTCAAGAAATACCACGAGTTTATTGAAAGCTCTGCAGAACGAAAGCGGATCGACCCACTTCACTTGAATGAATTTGTCCAACAATTTGAGGCCCCTCCGCTGACAGAAAACACATCTCCAGCAGTTCACCTGATACTCGCCAGTCTCTACCGGCTACAAAGAAAGAATGATCAAGCGCTTCAGAGTCTTGAAATCGCCGCGCGCCGCGCACCAGATCATAAATTTGTAGCGACAAACTTGGCAGAATGGAAAAAGGAAAAGGCAAATCGCATCGACAGCGCTTCCGCAGATCTCACTGCAAATGTGAACGAAGAGCTTCTCGATAAAATTGCTAGTCAATCCGCTCTGGAAATGATCAGTTTTTCTGAAATGACAAAACACCTGACAAAAATTCCAGCAAGAAAAGAGGTGCGAGTGGCGGTATTTGGAACGGGCTACACCCCACCTGTTGGCTTGAATGCTCCTAAGATCGAACCGACGCGAACGTTTCTGAATAATAGGATATCGGACGAAAACGGAAAGGACGAAGGAGGTTATGGCTCGCTAGTAACTAACTTGTTGGCAGCTTTAACTAGACATGAAAACGTAATTTTGAGGCATTATAAAATATTCGATGGCAATGCAGGTGCGGCGACTTTTGACATTGCGAATGCGCTAGACTATGCGCGAGAGCAAAATACAAATCTGTACATCATCACTTTTGGGTCACCGGTTCGCAGTGAAATTATAGCTGACGCTATCGAAGAAATAACAAATGCTGGAGGCGTGGTAGTTGCCGTGGCTGGAAATTCTTCCGATGGTATGGTTTTCCCGGCTGCACTTGAAAATGTTATCGCGATTGGTGCAACAAATCGATCAGGCGGAATAGCTCCGTTTTCTCACCAAGGAGATCAGGTAGTCTCGTTTGCGCCAGGAGTAGACATCAAGTCGTCCTTGGACGGTCAAACTCTTGTTGAGCGGGAAGGTACTGATTTTTCAACCGTAATCATGGGTGCCATCGTGGCAAGCGCCATGTACATCAATCCCGATCTATCCTCAGCAGAGGTCAAAGCTGCGCTCAAAAGCGCATCAAAGCAACGAGTTGTGGATGGTCCACCAATGATTGATGCGCTTGAATTTATCACGGCCGTGCGAAAGTTATGAACGCATCTTAGTCAGTCACCAGCCTGCCTGTTATAGCGCTGGATCTCTTCCACGTGAAATGCGTCGCCCAACAGTGTGCGAATCTGTTCAATGGCAGCGTTCGATGCCTCGATCTTCAATCGACCAGACATTGGATTGCCCTGAATTGTCACGCCTTCTACTGACTGGACCTTCTCGATCCAGTCAGCGGGGCCAACATCGCGAAATTTGCGTTTCTTAGTGATTGCAAACTGCATTCCAAGACTATGCGTGGAACCGCTCCACGGATCAACCTCTTGGCATGCCGAAGCCCTCAAAATCGCGCGGTAAACCGATCGAGTGACTAATGTTCTGAAGTGTTGCGCGCGCGGTCGCGGCTCGGGTATGGTCACGCGGCAGATCCAAATAGTTAGGAAACTCGGACAGAGCCCGTGCGAGAACGCCTGTCGCCACCGGTGTGGCCATCGAGGTGCCGTCGAGCGCAGCATATGGCGCAACGAGCCCGTGGCGCTCGGGCACGGTCGCCACAATCCCTACGCCTGGCGCAATGGCGTCAACCTCGGGTCCGAAACACGAGAAATTCGCAAAATAGTGACCGTCGCGCCCAATAAGCGCTGGATCGTCCGGAAGTGTGTCAGCCGAGACCGAGCCCAGCGGTGCTGCGCCGATTTTGCCGGCGGCCGAAATCGCCACCGCCTCGGGAAATGCAGCAGGGAACTCGACCGGTCCAGATGAGTTCGCTGCCGCGCAGACACAGAGCGTGCCACGTTCTTCGGCGTCTTGAATGGCGTCTTGGATAAGCGCTGAACCGACTGCAGCTCCAAGGCTCATATTAATCAAATCACACTCTCGCTCGCGCGATAGGAAGTCGATGGCGTTGGCGATGTCAATATTGGCCGCGCCTACATTTGGAGGAAAGACACGTGCTGAAAAGAGCTCCACACCTGGTGCAACACCCGCGTGTTGCAGAGTACCCCCAGGATTTCCCGCAATCGTCCCGCAGACATGACTTCCATGAATGTCGACATCTGCGCCCCCATTCGGGTCGAAGTCGTTTTCTATGAATGCACCTTCATCAACACCCGTCAAATGTGGATGTGGGCCGAACCCTGTATCTATCACTCCTACACGTATGCCTGCACCGGCATTCGAATCGAACGAGGACAGACCGGTGTCGCGATGCCACCAGTCGATGCGGCGATTGCTTGGCAAGGGCGGACAGTCGAAAGTAGCGTCGCCGGTGAAATGCGACTGCACCGCCCAGAACCCTGCATAAGGCGATACGATGACAAAGATCGGCTGAAAGAACATCGAAAGTTTGTAGATGCACTCTCCCACTGTATTGGTGACACGGTCGAGCCGTCTCACGTTGCCTGTCAGTTCGCGGACGAAGAGCATGACCGTCGCGTGCTCCAGCGGTTGGCCCCGGCCCCGTACACGAATTGTCACCTGAACACCTGTGCCAGTAGGGAAGCTGCTGGCCGGTGAAATGACGTCGGCCTTACGAAAACGACGCAAGTTTGCATTGCCATGATAATACCGGATCAATGGTTCAACGATCACATCGTCAGGGGCATCGCGCATGGCGTCTTCGAAATCTGCTCTGCTTCCCTCCATCACGAGCGTGCGTCGGGCTTGCGCATCAGGCGGCTCACGGTTTGTCAAAATTCTATCGGATACGCCAGTTGGCATCGCTTCGAGCATGGATGCGACCGCATTGCGCGAGGCTGTTTTCTCATTTTCGCGGAACTTCCCCGCGCGTCGGTGGGATATAATGAATTGCATGCGAAATCTCCTTTTTCCAAATAGTTTTAGTTGGTATTTGCTATAAAAAATCCTGCGGCCACTTTGTTCTGGTTCTGCGCGGCAATGGTTCAGGAGAACGTCAAGGTATCGCGTGTGGCGGCAAAACTGCCTTGATGGATTGTCTTTGTTGCGCGACGGGGGTTGAATCTCGCACAATAACGCCGCAGTCGGCAAACGCGGCGACTGGGAAAACAACCTCCATACAAACAAGGTAAATTGTCTTGGTCTGTTGTGTGTAAAGGCATTTTCAATCGATCCAATAATGTTAGCGGACGCGCTCCAACAGAGTTGACGGCGGACATAACGTCTTTACTTGGCGTGTTCGTATGTTGCTTGCTCTACGAGTGCATCTCCCACATCACTAGTTTCGGTGCGCCTGCGCAATGCTTGGTGTCGAAAGCCACCACTCCCTGCATACGAACCTAAAACCGTAGTGAAAACATCGCGCAGAGGACTGACTATCTGAATGAGACTTCATGTATTTATTCAGGCTGCGTTTTATTTGTCGAGTTTTGGGACGAATGCGTTTCGACGGCATGACTAAGAGCAGCTAAATTCGCAGCGAATTTGGGTAGGTTTTTACAAGACGAATTGGTAACGACAACTTGGCGAAGGCGTTTTAGTCTTCTTGCATCAATCGGTTTCAATAAACCTTTGTCACGAATTTTATCCGGCCCTATCGGCACATTGGGTTCTGATTTGATATAATCTTCTATGTCAGTCAGATGTTCACCCCAGCGTACACTACGCTTGCAAAACCCATCAGCTATAGACACAAGTGGTGACTTTAAGGCTAGATCTCTACGCCATCCATTTTCGTCAGGTCCTTCTTTTATGTCCCTCGAAATTGTCTTCAGACTATCATGGAATACACCAACCACGGCGCGATAATCGTCCAGCGCTTTGATAAATTTGAGTGCTGCTGTGATACCTTTTACGGAAGCCACTCCGTATGCAGCGTTCCCTGCATGTAATTTTCCCGCTTGTTTTTCATGACCCAACACTGCGAGCGCGAAAGCAATATCTGGCGCGTGTTCCTCATGCGACAATAAAAACGCGGCATTTAACACTTCATCTGGACCTCTATAAATTATTGCCATTCGCAAACTAAAACAGGACAGGCAACTTCTTGACTGGACAAGATATCTGTTTGCTCTTGTCAGAGCGCATTTGGTGAATTTCTTCATCCAAGGTGCAAGAAGTTTTGTGGCTCCGTAAAGAGATGCTACTATGCCCAATAGTACACTAAGTGTCTTGACGGCATGACCGAAATTTTCATCTGACAACCAATCTGGAATGTACTCGTACATCCGAATGTGATCCCTTAGATCAGACTGAACTATTGAGCAAAAAATACTCTAATATTCCTATTACTTAGAGATATATTTCTCTGTGAAATAGAAGCCTAATATCGAGGCAATGGTCTTTTCACCTTCTTGGCCAATAAAAGTACCCTGAGCATTCTTGATATCAGTTGCCGACACTAAAACCGCTTGATGCAGCGGCAGGTTTCGCTGTCGAGACCAGGGGATAATAGGGATCGATGATCCGGATTACCTGCCCTCCGATCAGATCGATGACAGCTGCAAATGTCGGTGGGATTAGACAAATGACTCCGTCCGGGCATCTGAAGTTGAAGATTATGACGACTTGCTCAAACTGATCTTTGTCACACTCAATGCCGTCGAACACGTTTCCTTCCGTTATTTTTTTGAGGAACACTTCTCTTACCCTGGCGTCTCTGAGCGCGATATATGATCCGGTAAGGCACAAATTGGTTGAACGGGCTGCTTTCTCCCGCAGAGCATCCACTTGTTTTTCTATATCTTTTGCGGTTAGCTTTGCCATTATGTCGTCTCCCTTCGGCTTATTTTGAAAATGAATTATTAGAAAACATCCTTAGCTTATGACTTTTGTCACAGCTTGGCTGTGATCTCGGTCATAGAGCAAAGAGTACTTCGTTTCGCGTTGAACGGTAGGTTCAGCCGCTCGCGACTGAAACTGCGTCAAAAATCCGGTCGCGGTCCATTGTGTGTGCGAGGGATGGTGCGATGCTTTGCTCGTTTTTTTTTGATGTTCTGTTGCTCTTTGACGTAGTCTTCGGCTCTGTTGTTGAAGCCCGATGTAAGTGACCAAACTGACTGCTGCGGTTGCTTTATGGTTGGGTAAACCGTTGCCTGACGTAGTTTGCCGTCCTGTCCTTGGTTCTCTTGATCATCGATCTGCTTGCTGAGCTCAACGGACTTCAGAGCTGTCTTGTCATGTTTTAACTCGTTTTCCGTCTGACAACGCTTCTTGGTAAGTCGGTTAAGCAGATTGATAAGTTCTTTCACAAACCCAAGTTTCTTTCCTTTAGTGGCACTTAGCGGAGGCGATTGGGACTGTCGATCTACTTTCTCCTTGGACATAGCAGAAGAGCTTTTGTCGTTTGGCACCGTGAAGTATGCGTTCGTCTTAGGGGGTCGATTTAAATATTCGAGCGAGGATTGTTTGTGACGCATCCGGCAAAGAGAGTGGCTCAAACTAGCAGGGCTGCGGAAATCCACCTCACTCGCATAGAGCTTTGTTTCCTGCTTGTGCCGCGTCATGGCGACATAAGTCAGGTGCCTGTCCATTGTGCGGGAGGCCAGCACATAAGATCGGTCAACCGTCGCACCCTGTGATTTGTGAATGGTCGTCGCATAGCCGTGATCAATGTCGTTGTACCGGCCTGTCGAAATCGTGCGGGTTTGTGGCTTTCCGTCTTTTCCATTGTCGTCGAGCTTGACCGTCAACGTGTTCAGCCCCGTTGCGACAATGGTGCCCAGCATCCCGTTCTTGACGCCGACATCCCTGTCATTGCGGGTAAACAGCAAACGGTCACCGTTGGCAAATTCTCGTCGTCCATTTGTTGTCTGTACGCCTTGGCCGTTTTGCAATTCGCCAAGTTCTTTACGGGCTTCACGGATTGCCTCGTTGATGGCTTTCACATCTTTTCGGCGGTGGGCAAGTGCCAGTTGTGAAGGTGTTTTGTCATCTTCATGCTGGTCAGCCAAGTATTCGGTAACAAGGCTCTGAATTGCGTTTTCAGGCGTCGGTGAGAATTCGATGCGGTTGTTTTCGAGGTAAGCGTTTAAGGCTTCCTGCGTTTGCCCAAGCGCAAAGTCCTTTGATGCCTGTTTTTGCCAGTCCTGCTTTTGCCGATGCACGTCATGAAGTGTGGCAGGTTTGACTTTTTGCGTAACAATCCGGAACGGAGCGCCCGCCTCAATAGGTTGTAATTGTTCAGCATCGCCCGCCAGAACCAGCTTAACGCCCTTGTTTCTGGCTTCCACGATGAACCGCGACATCTGTTTTGAGCCGATCATGCCAGCTTCATCAATCACCAGAACATCACCACGCTCCAACTGGTTGACCTCATTCGCCCATGAAAGCTCAAAGGATGCCAATGTACGGGATTGAATGCCCGACGATTGTTCCAGACCTTCTGCTGCTTTCCCTGACTGCGCAGCACCAAAAACGCGGTGTCCCGATGCTTCCCAGGCTTCACGGGCAGCGGCGAGGATTGTGCTTTTTCCCGTGCCAGCCGCACCGACGACACATGACAATTGTTTGTCGTCGGTCATGTGCCGGATCGCCTGTTTTTGTTCAAGGCTCAGGCCGACACCAATCTCCGATTTCAGAGTGGCATCGCAATTCCAGATCGCTGCACTGACCGCACGCGGATTGACGGCATGAGTGGACCGTCCCGCCATTTGTTGCGCACTGGTCATCAGGTCTTTTTCAAGCCTGACCATCTCGTTTGTGGAATATCGAATGTCCTTGTCAGCCGTGGACGGACCGGCATTGAGTGCAGTCAGGTTTTTGGAGGACAGGACTTTCTCGTAGGCCGCTCGGTATTCGTCCGAGTCGTGAATATAGGCATTTAGTTCCCTTGCGATGTCGTAACGGCTGAAGACACTCTTACGCGCAGTCATCACCGAAAGAATGTGCTCAGGGTCCTTGCGAACCTGCCTTTCAATTGGGCTTTCAGCGCGAGGTTCTTGCTGCTCTGAAACAAGCTGCTCCTGCGGTGAAAGCTGCGCTGCAATCCCGGTTGCCTGATCGACGGACGGAAGGCGGTCCGCTTCGCCAAGTCGCGCACGAATGTCTTTGGCTTTAAGACCAGTGGCGCGGGTGATGGCATAAACTTCACCATGCGCGTCAACGGCAACATACCGCCCCTTATCCCCGCGTGCGAGGATGTAACCGTTTTCCTTAAGCGCGGCGGCAAAGGTGTCGCCACTGTCAGACGCAGCCCACGCATTCTGAATGATCCGCTTGATATCATCGGCGTATTTGTCAAGGCGGCGGGCTTGCTGATGTTCGGCATGGGTATAGTTCAGTGGGTCTCGTTCGGCCTTGTTCTCAAATCCGCGTGGAACCTCCCATCCGTTTTCCCGGAAAAGCTGGTGGCTGAATCTTTCCAGCTTCTTGTGATCGAAAGAGTGATGAATGGCTTTCATGTTCTCTGTGTCGATCCGACACCACACAGCATGCGCATGAACTCGGATTTCACCGTCACGCCCGCGCTTATGATGAAACACAATAGTTCGGGGTTGCCCGGTCAGGCCGAGGCGGTTTTCTGCGCGGTTGATTGTTGCCTCAAATTGGTCAGCACTGACCTCTGCGCCCTTGGGCGGGGACAGGCTCAGCGAATACATATGGTCTTTGCACTTTGTCGCGCGACTGATCGCATAGGATTCCTTTAAGGCCGAATGTAGGTCATTGCCCATGAACCCCTTGATCTGATGGACAATGACCTTTTCGTTTTCGGCTTTGAGAAGGTGGTCTGCCATGTCCTTGCAATTGCCGCGCTGGTTGCCGACAAGGATCATGCGTTCAGGCCCATAGCCTCAATCAGATCACGGCGGATATCCTCAAGACCTGCGCAGGCTGTCCGAAGTTCTGCTTCCTGTTCTGCTGGAAGCCTCAAACGCCCTTCTTCCACCGCGAGTAATTGTCTGTAGAGGTATGTCACGATACCGCATTGACCAAACTGCCGCAGCGCACTCGCAATGGCCTTGTCGCGCTTGGTGGGCATCCTGCGTTTGCGTTTTGGTTTGGCGTCGTCGTCAAAGAGTTTGCTCAGCACATAGGCGTTGAGCGACATACCAATTGCGTCACGTTCCAGTTGCTCGCGCTGTTCTCCGGACAGGCGAATGGAGAGGGGAGCTATGCGCTTCTTTTTCTGCTTTTGGCTGGAGACCGCAGTTTTGAAGTCAGGTCTCAACTCCGGAACTGAATTGTTTGATGGAGGAGTCATGGGCATGGCTCCTCAAAATCGAAATCAAGGTGGGAAAGCTGATTGTTCCAATCTTCTAAAGTTGCGAAAACTTCTTCAAGCGCGTCATCGGAGTTCGAACTTTCTCCTCCGGGGCGCGCCAATATTTTCGGGGTCCATTCTTGTCCCATGGTTTACATTTCATTCCGGGCACATTGTTTACACTTGCTCGGGAGTGAACGGGTTCTGCGTCGGTTCGACGCGGCCCCCACTGGCAGCGAAGAGCCCTGGATCATAGTTCAGGAATGAAACAAGCCAGATCCGGTCGTCGACCTCTGTGCTGCCAAGGATCTGGCTTGCGAAGACCTGGCTGACGTTGATCTTATGCTTTCCGATACAGATGCGCCCGCACCTTGTGACGCGGACGGTTCGGTGGCGCACCTGATGACGGGAATGGATTCGTAGGCGGTCATATGCCGTGTTTCACGAGGGCTGTGCCGCGGGATTTCGGAAGGCCTCTTTCTCGTATCAATCGTCAAAATCGTAGTTTGCGATGGTGGTCGCCGTTATTTCGTCGGTAATAAAATAGGAGGGTTTCAGAAGTCTGAGTGAGCCGATGAGAGCTTCAATTTTTTCCTCTCCGCCCGAGATGAGCACAACGTCCTTCGCGCGTTTCAGTTTTGAGATATCGATGGCGATCGCCCGATCATTGACAGGGTGGTCGATGATTTCGCCTTCGATGCTGATGAAGTTATACAAAACATCGCCGACGACGCCGGCATCGATCAGGGATTTTCTGTCTGCCTCCGATAGATGTCCAACGCGATAAGATGTATTCAGGCTCGCAATGCCGCCCGTGCTGACAAATGCCACATCAAGGGAGCGTGCATATTCGAAGATCTGGCTGATGCCGCAATGCTCCAGAAGAGCATGTTTGGTTTCAACGCTGTCAACGATTGCCGGCGCCGGAACCAGATAACCCTCTCCGTTGAAACGCTCGGCGAACTGCCACGCGAATTCCGACGGGTTGAAGCGTTTTGCTTCGGCAATGCCGCCCAGAAGCGACACCACGCGGATATCTTCCAGATTGCTGCCTTCGATATACGGCAAAGACGAATAAAGTGTCCGGCCCCAGCCCACACCGATATTCATACCCGATTGGACATAATCGGAGATAAAGCGGCCGGCGGCCACCGCGATCGGCTTGACCGGATCGGTTGCTGGATCCGAGCGGGGAGCGACTATTACCCTGCTGACATTGAAGCGGGTCTCGATCTGCCTCTGCACGGCAACGATCGGTTCAAGGTCCGAATTGATGCGGATGTTAATTTCGCCGCGCTTTCGGGCATCGGCAAGAAGTCTTGTGACCTGCAGCCGTGTGATACCCAGTACGGTCGCCACTTCCTGCTGATTATGGCCTTCTATGTAGTAAAGCCAGGCAGCCCGTATTCTCTGCTCCTGCAGTGCATCGATTAACGTTCCGTTCGACCGCCTGCCGATTGTGCCTGTGTTCTTTGGTGCAGCAGATTTTTCCATATCCTTGGCCCGGTCATCGCAAACACGACTGAATTCGCCCCGTCAATACCTGTTTTTGCCGGAACGTCCAACCGCGTTTCACTGCCTGAGGCGGGATTCGGATTGCCATAAAGCCGTCTTCGCTTTCCCTCTGCCGACAACCGGCCTGCCCTTTGTTGGCCCTCGACGGCGTTTCAGGGTCTGGTCACGGCAAGGAGAATGGGATTTTCGACCAGACGCTGCCACTCGCTCAACCACCTGGCTGCAAGTACTCCGTCTACGACCCGGTGATCGCATGAAAGGCGGACGGGAAGAATGGTCGCCGCCACGGGTGAACCATCTTCAGCTTCAATGAACCGGCGGTCCGCCTTGCCGACCGCGAGGATCATGCTTTCGGGCGGGTTGATGATGGCGCTGAAGGCCTTGACACCGAACATGCCCAGATTCGACAGCGTGAATGACCCGCCCTGATATTCATGTCCGGCGAGCTTGCCTGCCTTCGCCCGGGCGGCGAGATCGGAGCTTTCGCGGGAAATCGTCATGATCGACTTCTCCTGAGCCCGTCTGATAACCGGCGTCACCAGACCGCCGTCGATGGCAACAGCGACGGAAATATTTGCATCGTGATAGCGCAGGATCTCATTGCCGGCCCATGAGGCGTTGGCATCCGGAACGGTCTTCAGCGCCAGGGCGCTGGCTCTGATCAGAAGATCATTGACGGAAATTTTTTTGGTATCCGATGCCGCAAGCGCATTGTTGAGCTGGCTGCGAAATTCAAGAAGGGCGTCCATCCGACAGTCGGCTTCAAGATAGAAGTGCGGGATCGACGCTTTGCTTATGCTGAGACGCTGAGCAATTCTGGCCCGCATTTTATCGATGCTGACCGTGTCATAGGTTACGCCCAGTGCATCCAGCCGTTCTTTTGACGCACTGTCTTCTCCTGCAGCAGCGGAGGGCGGTTTTTCACTGTCTGCGACCCGTGCCGCTTCCTCGACGTCTTTTTTCGAAATGCGTCCACGCGGGCCGCTGCCGTGCACGCTGGACAGGTCAATGCCTTTCATGCCCGCCAATCGGCGTGCCAGAGGCGTTGCCCTGATTTTCTGCGCCGGGACCGCAGATGATGCGGCCTGCGGCCCCTGCTCAGGATTCGCAGAAGCGGACTCTCCGTCTGATCGTTCAGGTATCTGTTCCGGCTTCGCCTCCCCGTTCTGCTCCGCCTGCAAAGACCCGGCTTCGGGCGGGGCGAGGGTCTCGCCCTTGGCAAAAATCCAGGCAATACAGTCGCCGATATGTGCTGTCTCACCCGCTTTTGCGCTGACATAGCGCAGCGTTCCGGAGGCAGGGCTTTCTACCTCCATGGCCGCTTTATCGGTTTCGATGTCAAAAAGAGCGTCTCCTTTTGAGACCAGGGCGCCTTCTTCCACATGCCAGGCTGCAATGGTGCCGGATTCCATGTCCATATCCACCTTCGGCATGATCACTTCCGTTGGCATGTCAGAGCGCTCCGCGGCACAATTGTGAAGCACGGTCGATAATGTCCTGGGTCTGCGGGACGGCCGCCTTTTCGAGCATCGGATTATAGGGAATGGGGGCATCTGCTCCGCCGAGCCGGATTATAGGTGCATCCAGATAATCGAACGCCTCGCTTTCCGCGATGAGCGCACTGATTTCAGAGCCGATACCAAGCGTCTTGACGCCTTCATAGACAGAGATGAGACGAGACGTTTTTTTCACGCTCGCAATGATCGTCTCCCGGTCGATGGGGCGCACGGAACGCAGGTCGATCACTTCAGCGGAAATTCCCGACTCCGCCAGTGCGTCTGCAGCTTCAAGGGCGCGGTGCACCATAATCGAACTGGCCACAACCGTGACATCGGTGCCCGGACGAAGCACGTCCGCCTTGTTGAGGGGAACTGTATAGTATCCTCCGGGGACCGGCCCCTTCATCTTATAGAGCAGCTTGTGTTCGAATATCATGACGGGGTCGGGATCTCCGAGCGCGGATAACACCATACCCTTCGCATCGAAAGGCGTTGCCGGCTGCATGACTTTGAGACCCGGCACATGCCCGAACCAGGCTTCCAGGCTCTGGCTGTGCTGCGCGGCGGCACCTGTGCCCGATCCGGCAGGGAACCGCATGACAAGCGGTACGGAGACAGCGCCGCCGAGCATGTAACGCATTTTGGCCGCCTGGTTGCATATCTGCTCCATGGCCAGCATCGAAAAGTCGGAAAACTGAAATTCAAACACCGGCCGCAGGCCGGTCGCCGCGGCGCCGACAGCAACGCCCGCACCGCCCAGCTCGGAAATCGGGGTGTCAATGACCCGGTTTTCGCCGTGCTTGTGAACAAGGTCCCCGGTCACCTGAAAAGCGCCGCCATAGACCCCGATATCTTCCCCCATCAGAACGACCCGGGGATCGTTTGACAGGGCAATATCGAGTGCATCGCGGATGGCTTCCGCGTAGGACATCTCGATCTGATCGTCCCGGTGCGGTGCGCTCTGAACATTCATTGGGCCAGTTCCGTGTAGACGTCACGCGTGACTTCGGACGGGGATGGATCCGGGCTGGATTTCGCATAGTCGATCGCCTGTTCAATTGTGCGGTCGACATCAGCCTCAAGAGCCAGGACTTCATCGGATGTCAGAATTTTGTGATCCGTCAGCAGTTGCGCGTAGCGGGTGATGGGATCACGCGCCATCCATTCGGCAATCTCTTCTTTTGTGCGATACCGGTTGCGGTCCGATTTGGAGTGTCCGCGCCAGCGGTAAGTCACGCTCTCCACCAAAGACGGGCCATCTCCCGCCCTTGCTCTTGCCGCTGCCGCGTCGACTGCCTGGCAGACAGCCGAAAAGTCGTTTCCGTCAACGGTTTTTCCGGGCATGGAATAGGCTGCGGCCCGGTCGGCAATATTGGGCACGGACGTTGACCGTTCGGTTGATGTCGACATCCCATACTTGTTGTTTTCGCAGACAAACACAACGGGAAGAGACCAGATCGACGCCATGTTCAGAGCTTCGTGAAACGCCCCTTCATTGTTGGCGCCGTCACCGAAAAAACAGATAACGACTTTGCCGGTCTGAAGGGTTTTTGCAGTCAGTGCCGCGCCGACAGCGATCGGGATGCCGCCCCCGACAATGCCATTGGCGCCCAGATTGCCCCGTTGCACATCGGCGATGTGCATCGAACCCCCGCGCCCTTTGCAGTATCCGGTTTCCTTGCCGAAAAACTCGGCAAACATTTTCGCAACATCCGCCCCTTTGGCAATGCAGTGGCCGTGCCCTCTGTGCGTGGAGGTTATCTGATCCTCCGGTTCCAGCGGCATGCAGCTGCCCACGGCGCTGGCCTCCTGCCCGATGGAGAGATGCATCGTGCCGTGAATGAGACCGCGCATATAGCTGTCTTCCGCGCCTTCCTCGAACTTGCGGATCAGGTACATGCGGCGCAGCGCTTCCACCAGACGCTCGCGGGAATAGTTTGTGATTGCGAAGGGTATATTGGCGGTTTTCGTTTTTGACATGAAGCCGTCTCTGTCCGATCTATGCCGCGAGCATTTTGTCCTGCAGCGCCCTCAGCCGCACGATCTTTGCCGATCCATCCAACGAGACGTTGCCCGTCGTCAGCAATTCGCCGCGTCTGACCGGTCTGGTCACGGTTCCCCCCGCAAGCAGGCCGCAGGGAATTCCGCCCATCCGTTTCGCTTCCGATGCTTCCAGAATCCAGGCGCGGTAACAGTATTCGCCAATCTGATCGAGCGTTTCTCCCTGCTTGAGATCCCGCTTGGCCACGGCGCATACCTCTGCGACGGGTCGGCTGAGAGGAACCATGTCCGCTTTTCCGTGCAGCACGGCGCGGGCGCAGGTCAGCGGCACTTCAAGCGAGGTCAGATGATAGGGACGGACAAACGCAAAGTACGGTCCCTTGCCCATTTTCAGATCTTCCATCCGTTCCCTGATGCGCGGATGCCGCATTTCGGCAACGACGAACACACCCGGAGCAAGGCCTTTCCCGAGCGTGTAGTCGACACGGCCGGAGCCGGACAGTATGCCTCCATCTTTTTCGGGGATAAGGACCGATGAAAGCTGGTCCTTCGAGACTTCCGGTCCATGCATGCCGGGTTTATCCGGTAGAAGGCCCGTGGCATTGGCGATCGCGGCCATCTCCACCATTGTTTTCGATCCGTCAATGAACTCCACAAGCATCCGCGGGTTCATGTTCCTCCGCGCTGCTTGTTCTGCGAACAGGTCCGGCGTCGCGTCGATATCAAGCGGATTGTTTTTTCCCTTGCCGGCCGCAACAATGGTGTGGCCCATGGCGGAGACGAATTCGATCAGCTCCATACAGGAAGACGGCTCGTCGCCGGCACCCAGCGTGTAGACGACCCCCAGGCGGTCCGCCTCCGCTTTCAGATAGGCCCCGACCGTGACGTCGGCTTCGACGTTCATCATGACAAGGTGCTTGCCGCGCTCCATCGCCGCAAGTCCGAACTCCGCACCGATGCCGGGAAGGCCGGTCGCCTCCACGACCACGTCGACGAGACCGCTCTCCAGCAGCAGAGACGCATCGTCGACGATGCCGACTTTGCCCGATTCGATGGCGACATTCAGAGCGGCCGTCGAACGTGCCTGCTGCGCGTGGCCGTCGTCCTGCACAGCAATTCTGACAGCGTTTTCAGCGGCATCGGGGCGAACATCCGCAATGGCGGCGACGTCGATACCGTCCATGAGAACAGTGCGCGATACGATGTCCGTGCCCATTTCACCACAGCCGATAAGGCCGATACGGATGGGAGCCGTCTCGTTTGCGCGGCTTTTGAGCTCTCGCGCAAGACCGGTCAGGGCAACATTAGTGGCCATCTATCCTCCTCCAAGGGTGTTCATAAAACGAGAACTTATGACAATTTGTCAATACATATGTTCAGATAATTTGAGACATTATCATGAATATTGCTTGACAAAACAACGATCAAGAACATTAGTATTATAGTTAGATCATTTGTGCGATGCGCAAAGATCCTTGGGAGGAATCGATAAAACAAACACGCATCACAGTTGTGGTCGGCCTTCACCGATCAGAAAATGCGTGACGATTTGGCAGCGGCCGACATGCCCGGCTGTCAAGCTGGAGGAGGAACCAATGTTTCGGAATAGCACGGATAATAAAGTCAAGGGACGCGGCCTGTCGCGCCGCACTTTTCTGAAGTCGACTGCAGCTGTCGGTGCGACATCGGCTGCCGCGTCCGCAATCGGTTCACCGTTCATCTCAAAAGCGATTGCACAGGATCTCCGTGATCCGGCCAGTATCCTGGACGATATCAGCGTCAAAAAATACGTTCGGGAGGACTACCAGAAACTCTACGACATGAGCGGTGCGCCGCTTTGGGACCCCGGCAAGGACTGGATCCGCACCGTTGACTGGGAGAAGGTCCGCTCTGAAATGACAGGCAAAACAGTTCGTTTTGCGATCGGTGCCGCAGACCAGGAATCGGCAGCAGAAGGTCTCGTTCCCTTTGAGGAGCTGTCCGGCATCAAGGTCGAACTGGTTCCCATTCCCGATGACAGTTTCTACGATAAGGCGTTGGCGGAATTTATTTCCGGAAACGCGTCCTTTGACGCGCTGCAGTTCTTCTCGCCCTGGCTTGGCGATTTTGCCGCGCCCGGTTTCCTGGCACCGCTCGATGAGTACGCATCCAAGTGGGGCCTGCCGCTGGACGATTTCTATGACACCTACCGGCTGAATTACGGCTTCTTTAACGGCACGATGTACGGCATTCCGTTTGATTGCGACATCCAGATGGTGCATGTCCGCAAGGCCGCTATGGAAGAGTTGCTCGGCGGGGCTGTCGATAAGTCCAATTCGATCCCGAGCTACGACGAACTCATTCGGGTTTCGTCCGAGTTGAACAATGTTCAGCCCGGTGTCGCGGGGGTCGGCCTGATGTGCGCCCGTGGTTTCTGGTCAACCTATACCTGGGAGCATATCGCCGCGCAGGCGGGTATGATGCTGTTTGATGAGAATTGGGAGCCGATTTTCAACAACGATGCCGGTATGAAGGGCCTTGAGATCATCCTCGAACTGGCCAAGAACGCCAATGAAGGCTTTGCTGGCGCAGGATGGCCGGAAAACAGAGCCGCCTGGCTTGGCGGACAACTTGCTACGAACATTTCCTGGCAGGATAGCGGCACGCAGGCGATGCGTCCCGACCAGAGCCAGATCGTCGGTGATTTTGTCACAATATATGAGCCGCGGATCGAAGGCGGCCGCTTTGCGCCTCCGAACATTGCCGGCTCGACATCATGCGTGTCCGCCTCTTCACAGAATCCCGAAGGCGCGTTCCTGATGTTGGCATTCCTGACGACAGCTTCCATAATGGCGATGAACGAAGCCAATGCGAACGGCGTCGCGCCGGGTTACCGATCCGTTTTGACCAACCCGGATCTTCAGGCCGTTTCGCAGCCGGCGAAAGTCTGGGGCGACAGCCTTGACTATGCATGGTGTGCTCCGCGCCTTCCCGGTATGTTCAATATGGAGCAGGCGATCGGCAACGAAATCAACCGTGCGGTTGTTGGCCAGATAACAGCGAAAGAAGCGCTCGACAATGGCGTGGCTGCGGTTAGAAAAATCATGGACGAAAACGGTTTTTACTCCGGTAAACCGCCGGTCGAGTATGCCGCAGCAGCTCCGGGTCTTTATGTCGGCGAGGGGAAAGCCCTGCCATTCTGATTTCGTGCCGCGCAACGGTGCGATTGACCACAATCGGGGCGTCGCTTTATGACGGATTCAATGCTGAAGACTCCTGGGACAACATCTGTTGCCCCGGGAGTGACCAGAAAGCCCATGGTCCGCCGTCGCAGCAGAACACTCAAACGCCTGTTTCCCTATCTGCTTGTTGCCCCGGCGGTGATCTACCTTCTTATGATCACCCTTTACCCGGGCGCCTACGCAATCGTTCAGAGCTTCTACTTCGTCAAGTTCGGGCCGTGGCGGCCTGTCGGGTTTGAGAATTATATCGATCTGTTCAACGATCGCGAGTTCTGGGCCGCGCTTTGGAACACCGCCGTCATCGGGTCGATATCTTTGTGCCTTCAGTGTGTTCTGGCACTGCTGTTGGCATTTTACGCCTATCGGGACCCGTGGGTGCAGGGGTGGCGGATTGTTTTCCTCATCCCGATGCTGTTCATGCCCTCCGCGGTTGCCTTCATTTTCAAACTCGCCTTTCTTGACGGGCGCATCATCTCCGACCTCCTGATCCGGATTGGATTGATCAGCAGCAACCTTGCCATTCCCTCATCGACATTGATGAGCCGCGGGTTGTTGGTTCTTGCCGACACCTGGCAGTGGACACCCTTCTTGTTCATTATTTTCGTGGCAGCGCTTCAGGGGCAGGATGAGGAGGTCGAGGAAGCGGCGCGCCTTGATGGCGCCAGCTGGTTCCAGATTTTCTGGAACATATCATTGCCGCTGATGCGGCCTGTGATTGCCGTCGCCCTGATCCTGCGGGCGATCGACATTACAACGATGTTTGCCAACGTGTTCATCATCACAAAAGGCGGGCCGGGTGGCGCAACGGAAACCATCAGCTATTTCATCTACAGGATCGGCTTCAAAACCTTCAATTTCGGATACGCATCGGCAGCATCCGTCGTGATGCTGATCCTGACCATCATAATCGCCCAACTCGTTGTCAAACGGGCATTTGTCTCGGGGAGAAGCTGAGCGATGGCGTCGATCAGGCGAACCGGCGGAGAACGGCTCTGGATCCGCTACCTTATTCTGGGCTCATGGGCGCTTTTCTGTCTTGCGCCCGTTTTGTGGTTTCTCTCAATCGGTCTGCGTCCAAGAACGGAGATCATCACGCCGCAGCCCATTTACTGGCCGACCTTCAGCCTGGATGCCTGGCATGCACTCTGGTCGGACTGGCCAATGGCGAAATATCTCCGCAATTCGGTCGCCGCGATCGTCGGTTCGGTGCTGATCGATCTCGTTCTTGCGATCCCCGCCGCCTACTCGCTGGCGCGGTACGAATATAGAGGCCGGGACGATATCGGCTTTTACATTCTGTCCACGCGCATGATGGCGCCGGCTATCGTGGCTATCCCGATTTTCTTTCTGTTCCGCAACGCAGGTCTTTTGGATACGGTCTGGGCGCTGATGCTGATCTATGCGGCGGTAAATCTCAGCGTCGTCACCTGGATCATCCGATCCTATATGCTGGATATTCCAAAGGAGCTGGAGGATTCCGCTCGGACGGACGGGGCCAGCGACCTGCGCATCCTGTGGGAAATTATCATTCCCGCGATCAGACCCGGGATTATCACGGCCGCGGTGATCGCAATGATTTTTGCGATCAACGAATTTCTTTTCACATTGCTGATCGCCTCAACGCCCCAAGCCTACACCATGTCTGTGGCGCTGGCCAATTTTACCGGCGGGTCCGACGGCGTCATCTACAATGCGATCGCGCTTGTTGCCTTCCTGGCGTTCCTGCCGGTCTTCGTAGTCGTTGTCGCAATCCAGAAGCATCTCAGCCGGGGCCTGACCCTGGGTGCTGTAAAGGGGTAGAGTTTGAATGGCAAGGATTCAGCTTGAGGGCATCCAAAAACGCTGGGGCGCTTTCTGGGGTGTCCGGGACGTCGATCTTGACATAAACGACGAGGAGCTGGTCGTTTTTCTCGGGCCTTCCGGCTGCGGCAAGACGACAACCATGCGGATGATCGCAGGATTGGAGACCCCCTCGGAAGGTGCCGTCCTCATGGACGGTGAACGCGTCAACGATGTCGATGCCCGTGACCGGGATGTTGCCATGGTCTTTCAGGGCTATGCCCTTTACCCGAACATGACCATCTACGAGAACATCCGGTTTCCCCTCAGGATGCGCAACATTCCGAAGGCCGATCATGAACGGCTCGTTCGCGAGGCGGCGGAATTGGTTGAGCTGGAGGATTATCTTGATCGAAAGCCGGGAGCCCTTTCCGGCGGGCAGCGCCAGCGGGCGGCTCTGGCCCGGGCGATTGTAAGAAAGCCCAAGGTTTTTCTGATGGACGAGCCGCTGTCCAATCTCGATGCAAAGCTGCGGCAGGCCATGCGCGTTCAGATCAAGCATCTGCAGCGGCAGCTTAAGACGACAACGGTCTATGTCACCCACGATCAGATCGAAGCGATGACACTTGCGGACCGGATTGTGGTTATGGATCAGGGGGCCATTCAGCAAATCGGAACGCCCGACGAAATCTATTCCGATCCGGCGAACACATTCGTTGCCTCCTTTATCGGTTCGCCGCCGATGAACATCGTCTCGGGCACCATAGACAATCGGACATTTCGCTCGGAGGGAATAGAAATTCCCGATCTGACGATTGAACATAGCGGGCCGACATCCCTGGGGATCAGACCCGAAGACTGCACGGTTGCAAATGGACGGGGTGGGAAAGGTCATTTTCAGGGCGCTGTTTACGGTGTCGAGCCGACCGGCGACCTCACTTACCTGACGATGAAATGCGGGGATCTGAATTTTGAGGTGAAGACCGCCCGGGATTACCGGGCCGAGCTGGGCAGTGAGGAAAGCATCTTCTTCGATACCACCCGCATGTATTTTTTCGATTCCGAGAGTGGCAAGCGCTTATCATGAGTGACAATACACAATTCGATTACACGTCCGTCGGGTTTTACACTTTTGATTGCCTTGGGCGGCCGGTTTCGGATATTCCCCCCGGCGGCGGCACATACTTTATTGATGAACTGACGCTTGCGGTATCCGGAGCCGCCGGCTCCGCGGCGATCGTTGCGGCCAAACACGGTTTGAAGGTTCAGGCCGTCGGCGGCGTCGGCGCGGACGACATGGGTGATTGGGTCATTGCCAAACTCAACAGCTTTGGTGTCGACACGGCGAATATGGAGCTTTGCCGGACTGTGACAACGTCCTCCTCCATCGTGACAACCCGTCCTGACGGTGCACGGCCCGCTCTGCACAAGAAAGGCGCAACCGGTGCTTTCTACATCGATGACGATACTATGGAGCGGGTGCTGGATACGCGCATTCTGCATGTCGGTGGCGTCGGTCTTATGGATCGCATGGATGGCGGCAGAACCCGGGAGGTCATGCAGGCCGCCAGGGCGAAAGGGTGCATCACGACACTGGATGTCTTCGCCTCCACACAGGAAGATGCGGCTCTTGTTGAGCCGCTGCTGCCGTACACCGACTATTTTATGCCCTCCGAAGAAGAAGCCATGGCGCTGTCCGGGCTGACCGATTTTGATGAAATCTCGGACTATATCCTCTCAAAGGGCGCAGGAGCTGTTATCCTGACACTGGGCGAGATGGGCGCAATGTATCGCGATCAGGCCGGAAAATCCTTCAAATTGCCGGCGTATGATGTGGGTATTATCTGCACCTGCGGATGCGGGGACTGCTTTAACGCCGGGTTTGCCACCGGTCTGCATCTTGGTCGATCGGTCGAAGATTGCGTGAGGCTCGGCCAGGCATCATCGGCGCAGAATGCGATGGGACTTGGATCTCAGGCTGTTGTCACAAATCTGGAAACGACTATTGATTTCATGGAACGAACGCCCACAAAATAGGAACAGGTGTCAAAAAGTTTGGCAGCGATGGACAAGCGCAGACCGACAAATATGCCCCGCCGGCCTGATCCCCTTGTACGAGATACATTGAGGGGATTGCGGCACGCTGTGCGCAAGACCACCCACTTCATCGCCGATGAAGAAAACAGGCTGCTGCCGAGGCCCATCAGCGATATCACATCTCCCGTCTTGAGAAGAATTGACGGAATATCGCAGCGGATTGAGGATATGTCTTCGTCGATTATCGGCGGTCCGTTGCAGAAGGCGGGATTGCCGGGTGAAGCGTTCTTCGGTGCAGACGGATATGACCCGCACGCGCCGGACTGTACGCTGCAGGAAGCCGGGTCCGCGCTCTATTTCGGGCTTTCGAAGGCGGCCCGGCTTTTGGGATCTGATTGCCTGCTGATCAGCGAGACAATCTGTCTTGAATGCATCACCTTGCTGAAGAAAAATGTCGAACGGCGCTCACCGGCGGTGATGGCCGCTCAGCTTGCCGAATCTGTTCTGGACCGGGAAGTCTTCCGACTGATCGGCTCAAGACAGCACGCTGCCGAGGATCCGCTGCGGCGGATTGTTGTCGGAGCGGCTTATTCCTGTGCTCTTTGGTTCTTTGTTCCCCGCAGTATCGGGGCTGCCGATGAAGAGGAACTGATCGAAATCTGCTGTGCGATCATTGACGAGAATATGGACAACATTCTTCGGATTTGGGCAAAGGGCGGATCGTCCGAGGACCTTTTTGAGAAACTGATAGCGATTGTTTAGAGGTGATATGACCCAATTGCGTCAGTTCGTTTTTCCTGAGATTGAAGACAGGCCGCTGCGCAAGGTCGCAAGACGGTTGCGCTGGTTTCTCGAGGCCTTTTCAAGTCAAACGAAAGAAATCTCGTCCGATACCGGCGTCGAATTTGAAATCGACAGATCGCAACTGCGCGCGGTTTTCATGAACTGGGTCAAAATCTTCGAGGCCCAGAAGCCGACCGACCCACATGAGAAATCCAATTACATTACGTTTTCCGCCGCCACCATGCTGATGGCGCTGATAAAAGGCCAACCGTTGCGGGTTGTTCAAATGCCGGAAAATACCAATATGCAGGATCCGGTCTATTTCTGGCCGGAAGGCTACACTTATGCAGCGTTCTGCATGAATGTCCGATCAGCGATCCTGCTGCAGGAGATGGACCTGAAATCCGAGGTCGCCCCGGAATTTGACGACATACGCGTGTGGTGGTCTTTCAAAGAAAATGTCGGCGAAGACAGCGCAAGCGCAATCAGCTTTTTTGAACTCTTCGTCGGTGATACGCCCAACTGGTCCGCTCCGGAGCTGTTTTCGGCCAGACATGCCGAAGAAAACACCCTGCAAATGGTTAAACGAAACCGGGATCAGCTCGCCGATGGGCGATAGTGCGGGATGACGCTTCTGCCCAGCTGTTCATTGTCCGGCTTCGACGGTGTCGTGCGTTACGGATGAATTTCAATCATTGATTGCATGCGTCGTTATGTCAAAGCCCGATTTTCGAACTGTCCGATGCCCAATTGGCACCGACTGTCGGCTAATGCGAAACCATCCCGGCCCGGGCCAACTGTGAGGGCACCTTCTTCGGCACCGGCGACAGCCACGGCTTCTCAGGCGGCTTCAAGATCGGGGTCTGAAACACGGATCGCGGCCCGCAAAAATTCTGGGCGTTGGCAACAACGATCTTCGGTGCAGGACATGTCAACGATTCGCATTCGGCGAATGGCTGGTTTCAGGGAGTTCGCTACTGTATTGCATCAGTTCAGCAGGCGGTTTCCTGTGAATCCCGCGAACTGCGCCGCTCTGGTAGGAATGTCACCTGAAGCAGGCCCTGTAATCCCTGAATAAGATTCTGAGTGTCTTCTGCGCCAGTCCCTAAAGGCCGTTCACCGGAACTTTCAGCATCGGATTGCCGTCTTTGTCGGTCGGCACCTCGCCGGCGCGCATGTTGACCTGCAGCGAGGGGATGATGAGTTTGGGCATGGCGAGTTGAGCGTCCCGCTCGGTCCTGAATCGGATAAATTCGTCGCGTGATTTGCCGCCGCCCACATGGATATTGTTTTTCTTTTCCTCGCCGATCGTTGTCTCCCAGGCGATATCGCGGCCGCCGGGGCCGTAGTCATGGCAGATGAAAAGCCGCATGTCGTCAGGCAGGCTGAGAACTTTCTGGATGCTGTCATAAAGCGTTCCGGCATCCCCGCCGGGGAAATCGGCGCGGGCAGAGCCGCCGTCCGGCATGAACAGCGTATCGCCGGCAAAGGCGGCATCGCCGATCACATGAACCATGCAGGCAGGCGTGTGACCGGGCGTGGATATCGCAAACGCCCGCATGGTGCCGATAGCATATGTGTCGCCATCCTCAAAAAGGGCGTCGAACTGAGATCCGTCGCGCTGGAATTCCGTTCCTTCATTGAAAATTTTGCCGAAGGTCTCCTGGATTTCGATAATTTTTGCGCCGACCCCGATTTTACCGCCGAGCTTCTCCTGAATGTAAGGCGCTGCGGACAAGTGGTCCGCATGCACATGCGTCTCGATGATCCATTCAAGCTGCAGTCCTTCGTCGGTAATGATGCCGATCAGGTTATCCGCATGGTCGTGCGTGATGCGTCCGGCCGCGTAGTCGATATCCATGACGCTGTCGATGATCGCGCAGGCGTTGGAGGACGGATCCTTGACGATGTAGGTGATTGTGTTGCTGGCTTTGTCAAAAAACCCGCGAACGTCCGGCTTGATCTCCATATCAATCGGATAATCGGTCATTCGGTCTCTCCGTGCATCAACAACAAAATCATCATAAAAGGACAACGACTGTCCCAAATATACGCATTCTTTCCATATAGTGAAATCGGGAATCGATTTCGATTATGCAGCCAGCCGCGCCGGTTTCAGACCGTTCACAATTCCGTATTTTCGTGTTTTCCCAATCGGGCGGGGCGAAAGGGGAAGGCCGTCAAGGGGGCGGTGCCGGTATCTTATGCTGCTTTGTTTGGAAAAACGGTATTCTGAGCTTCATCGAGCCGCTAATTGATCATGATATTTTGCGTTGCTTTGCGATTATGAAAGGGAAATCAATCGGGTTGCGTCCTCGTCGCCAGGTGATGTGCCAAGGGATGAGATCATGAAGCTGACGGACTATAAAGCGCTGACATTTGACTGCTACGGCACGTTGATTGACTGGGAAACGGGGATGATCGAGGCCTTGAAGCCGCTGACCTCCCGCGTCAGTGAAGACCTGCCCAGGAACAGAATTCTTGAGGCGCATGCCCGCCACGAGTCCTCCCAGCAATCCTGGACGCCCGGCATGCGATACTCCGAACTGCTGCCGATCGTCTATAAAAGGCTGGCGGAAGAATGGGACGTGCCGACCACATCCGAAGAATGCGTCCGGTATGGCCGATCGGTGAAGGACTGGCCGGCGTTTCCGGACTCCGCCGGCGCCCTGCAATATCTAAAAAAACACTACAAACTTGTCATTCTGTCGAATGTGGACAATGCCAGTTTCGCAGGAAGCAACCGGCGTCTTGAAGTGGTGTTCGATGCGGTCTACACGGCCGAGGATGTCGGTTCCTACAAGCCGTCGGACCGGAATTTCAACTATATGCTGGAGAAGTTGAAAGCGGTTGGTATCGAGAAAGGCGACATCCTTCATACTGCGGAAAGTCTGTTTCATGATCACGCTCCGGCCAATCGGTTCGGTCTTGCGTCCTGCTGGATTTACCGCCGGCATGATCAGCAGGGCTTCGGAGCGACGATGGATCCGGGGGAAACGCCATCTTGCGATTTTCGGTTCAACAGTATGGCGGACCTGGTAAAAGCCCATCAGGACGCACTGCGAACCATGTAAGCCCGGCGGGGGTGTTGATGTTGGCCGTGGGGGGAGCCACTTATGGACGGGACACCGAAACTGGATCGCATTGACATCAATATCCTGTCCCAGTTGCAACAAAGCGGGCGCTTGACCAATGTCGATTTGGCGGATGCGGTGGGCTTGTCTCCCAGCCCGTGCCTTCAACGGGTCAAGCGTCTTGAAAAGGCGGGCTTTATCGAGGGCTATCGCGCACGGATTTCCCTGCGCAAATTGACGGACCATGTTCTGGTTTTCACCGAAGTGACACTGTCAGACCACCGGCGGGAGGATTTCATCAAGTTTGAAAGGGAAATCCGCACCTTCGACAGCGTGCAGGAATGCCACCTTGTGAGCGGCGGTTACGACTATCTGCTGAAATTCGTTACCCGCAGCGTGTCGCATTATCAGGAGATCATTGAATCCGTTCTGGACCGCAATATCGGGGTTGAAAAGTACTTCAGCTATATTGTTATCAAGTCGGTCATCGATAATGACAGCATACCTGTGGCGGCCATTCTTCCCCGGCAGGATGTTTAGGCTCAGGACCTGTCGATACTGTTCTATTCAGGGAAAATTCCATTGCGCCGCCTGAAAAGCTGTGAAACTGATCCTGAGAACACTCAAAGGTCAGCCAGGACATCGCGATGGATTTTGTTTTTCAGCCCGCACCGGTACCGTCTGTTATCGTCAATGGAGAGTCGGGCCGGTTTCCCGTTCGCAGGATCTTCTGTGTCGGCCGCAACTACGCGGCCCATGCCCGGGAAATGGGCAAGGACCCCGACCGCGAGCCGCCGTTCTTCTTCTGCAAACCGGCTGACGCCGTGATTGCCGGCGGGGAGACGGTGCCCTATCCGCCGGAGACGGACAATCTGCATTTTGAGGCCGAACTGGTTGTGGCAATCGGCCGGATCGGAAAGAATATCTCCCTGGAACAGGCGCTTGAGCATGTGTGGGGCTATGCCATCGGTAATGATCTGACCCGAAGGGACCTTCAGTCCGCCGCGAAGGAAATGGGACGGCCGTGGGACTGGGGAAAAGCGTTCGATCATTCCGCGGTCTGCGGTCCGATCCATCCTGTGTCTGATGTGGGGCATCTTGCTGGCGGAGCGATTGTCTTGAAACTGAACGGCGATGTGCGGCAGGAAGGGGATCTGGCGGAGATGATCTGGTCGGTGCCGGAAGTGATTTCGATCTTGTCGCGTTCGATGAGCCTTAAGGCCGGCGATCTCATTTACACCGGAACGCCGGCGGGCGTGGCTGCCATGAAGGTTGGCGATGTCTGCGAGATTTCGATCGAAGGCCTCGGGTCGATCAAAACGACGATCGGGCCGGGGGACGTTGGATAAACGATCCGAGACAACCAGGATACGTGCTACACCCGCCACCTGAGCAGCCGGCGTTCCACAGCACCGATCAGGGCGCTGACAAGGACACCCAGGATCGACAGGATCGCGACCCCGACAAACAGTCGTTCCAGATCGTAGAGGGAGCCCGCCTCAAGAATATAGGCGCCGATGCCGTACTCGGCTCCGAGCATCTCAGCGGCCACAAGCAGAATGATGGCGATGGCGAGGCTGACGCGCAAACCGGAGAGAATGCCCGGCATGGCACCGGGCAGTACGATTTTTCTGACAATCGAAAACCAGCTGAGCGAGAAACTCTGGCCCATCCGGATCAGAGACCGGTCGACATTGTCGACCGCGCCGTAGGTTGCCACCACGGTCGGTGTGAACGTGCCGAAGGCGATCAAGGCGTATTTGGAGCCTTCATCGATCCCGAACCAGATGACGAACAGCGGCAGAAGCGCAATTTTGGGTATGGGAAAGACAGCGGCGACCAGGGGCACCAGGCTGGCCCGCATCAGGGTGAACAGGCCGATCAGAATGCCGATTGCAATTCCCGCGCTTGCGCCGATGAGAGCGCCCATGGCCAGCCGGCTCAGGGACGGCAGCAGATGTTTCCAGAGCAACCCGCTTTCCCAAAGTGTTACAAACGTGGAAAAAACGTCGGACGGTTTGGGCAGAGTGAGGCTTGTGATCAGTCCGCTTTGTGTTGCGGCTTCAAGGAATGCGATCAGACAGATAAAAACGGTTGCCCCGATCCATCGCCGCGTTTTGGGAGAAAAACCGCCACCGCGGAAGGGGACCGGTCGCGTGGACTGTACGCTTGCGTTCTCAGGCACCCAACAGCTCCAGATCCGCTGCCCGGGCCTCGTCACGCATCAACGACCAGAGCTGCTTCTGTTTCTTTTCAAGAACGGGATCGCCCAGCGTCCGCTCGCCAATGGGCATGTCGACCGTCATGATCTCCTGAACGCGTCCGGGGCGTCGGGAAAGGACGACGATCAAGTGGCCAAGGCGAACGGCCTCATGAAGATTGTGCGTAACGTAAACCGCGGTGAACGGTTCCCGCAGCCAGAGACCGACAAGATCATCCATCAGAAGTTCGCGGGTTTGACCGTCAAGGGCGGACAAGGGTTCGTCCAGAAGCAGCGCGGCGGGCTTGACCGCCAGGGCGCGGGCAACGGCAACGCGTTGTTTCATTCCGCCGGACAGTTGTTTGGGCAGCGCTTTTCGAAATTCCGACAGTTTGGTGCGGGAAAGCACGTCTGAAATGATTGCCCCGGCCCGTTGCCCGCCGATCTTGTGATCCTCAAGCACAAGACTGATATTTCCCTCCACGGTTCGCCATGGCAGGAGCGCAAAGTCCTGAAAGACATATGTCAGCGGGTTGAGACTGCCCTCAGGCGGGTCTCCCAACTGAAGCACCTGCCCGGATGTGGGCCGCTCAAGCCCGCCAAGAAGACGCAGGAGGGTTGATTTTCCGCAGCCGGACGGTCCGACAACGCACACGATCTTTCCTGCCGGAACCTCAAAATCGATGTTGCGCAGGACCTCAACGTCGTCATAGCAGTGCGAGATATTGTCAAGACGCAGATGCATGCTTCGCGCACCCAGACGCGGGTGGAGAGAGTAACCCGCCCGTGGCGTTCCTATCTGGTTTCGACATAGGATGAATCGACCAGCATATCGACCGTGATCGTGTCCTTGACCAGCTGTTCGGATTTGAACCAGTCCAACTGATCCTTGATCGATGTCATGTTCATGGCTGCATCCGGACTGATCCGCATGGCACCGTTTCGAATGCTCGGGGCCGCCTTTTCGTAAGGGCGGTCGGTATAGACATATTTGTGGATCAGTCTGATCATGTCCTCCGCTGCGTCATCTCCGGCGGTCTTGTCGACCAGTGCTGCGTTGAAGTCCGCGGCACCCTTTGAGAATGCCCGCAGGAAAGCCTCGGTTGTCTGCCGTTCATCGGCAGCCCGCTTCGCGGATGTGAAGACAACGGTGACCTGGTAGTCAGGCAGATAGTCGGAAATGCTGCCGATGATGTGAACCGCACCGCTCTTATCGAGCGGTTTGGCGATATGCGGCACGATTGCCCAGGCATCGACCTGTCCGGACTTGATGGCACCGATGATCGCGCCCACCTTTTGCAACGGTTTGTAGCTGATTTGGGCGCCCTCCTTACCGGAGACTTTCGACCCCATATAGTGGAATGAGGAGCCTGCCTGCGTCATCGCCCAGCTCTTGCCGTCGAGTTTGGAGGGATCCGTGATACCCGCCTTGAAGGCTGCGTCGGACACAATGATTTTGGAGCCGTCAATGCCGTCCTCCTCCAGAAGAGCGCCGCCGACAATTTTGATTGCACCTTTTTCAGCCAGGGAAATCAGGCCGCCGGAGATGGCTGTCACCGCATAATCAACATCTCCGGAGGCCACGGCGACTGCCATGGGTTGTGCCGCCTGGAAGAACTTGAAGGTGACATCCAGCCCTTCGTCTTTGAAGTATCCCCGCTCCAGTGCAACGAAACTGGCAGCATGACTGGTGAAACGCAGCGCGCCGACATTGATTTCCGTATCTTCCGCCTGAGCTGATCCGATGATCATCATTCCCGCCAGAAGGCCGCCGATCATCCCCGCCAGTTTTCCGGTCATGTTCATCATTGTTCTCCTCCCCACAATTTCGATTTGGATGGGATTTGTGGTTTCACCGGCCAGCTTATTGACCCGACGCTTGTTTTGGAAACACTTTTTGGCCGCCCGCGGCGCGAATGGGTGCACGGGAAAGATCACTTCCCGGGATGTTGGGTGTCAGGATGCGACAGCACGGATGCGGCGAACTCATCCGGCTTCAGAATGTGAACAGCGAAAGACAGTGACTTTTTTCGATCGCCACAGCTCGCATCACACGTGGAGTGAAAGAGGCCCGCTTGTGATGTGTCCACCTTCACGGTTACCAACCTTCCTGGAATCGCATCTGTCCGGATGTTGAGGTCGGAAACGATAAAAGGATAAATGGCATCCTGAGCCGTTATCGTAAGGACTGCGTCTGCTCCCTGAGGCAGGAACAGATCCGGTAGGGGCGGAACGTTTTCCAGCGGTGTCGATCCCCCGTTTAAAGGAAAGTCTCCGCTTTGGAACTGAAATTCCCAAACGCCGTTTTTCGCAGATGCAAGCACACTGTAATCGGCCTGAGGCAGGTCCGATCCATCGCGTAAAAGATCAAGTGCATCCTTTGCCGGGTCGGCCAGCCGGTCGGATTGAGTGATGCTGTTTTCAGACTGGGCCGTGCTCGCCGCGATCGCTATCAGAAAAGACGCAGATATCACACAGGGGCGAATGGATGCTTTCAGTAACAGCAGAAGAGGTGTCGGGTTTTTCAAAGAATTCTCACGTCTGACTGCACCTTGAAGCGATCGGGATGGAAATAGGAACTTGTAACAAGCATTAACCGGTCGTCTTTTGAATAGATATTGGCCGTAACATGCAGCGAAGGCCCGCCTTTTTTTATGCCCAGCGCCAAGGCCGCTTCAGGCGGGCAGGCAATCGCACCGGCGGATTGGGTCAGTCTGCCGACTTCCAGACCGAACGTGTTTTCGATCAATCGGTAAAGCGATCGCATTTCGGGTTTTATGAGCGGCCGCACGCCGGCAAAGGCCGCCGGCACGAATGTCTCCGCGACGCTGATCGGTGTTCCGGTTTCCGGCAGATACCGCGTGCCGCTCACCCTCAGCCAGTATCCGGTGTCCGAATGCAGCTCGCGCAGTTGTTTGACATCGGAACCGTCAATATCTTCGATCGCCGCAACTTTCCAGATGGTTTCATCGGCAAGTTTAAGAGCATCAAGGGGATTGCCTGTGGCCTGCAAAAAGACCCGGGACGGCCGGTTCGCAATGACGGTGGTCCCGGCCCGTTTCTTCCGTACGATCACTTTCTTGAGCTCAAGCACCTCAAACGCTTTTCGAAGGGTTGAACGGCTGACATTCAGCTCTTTTGCAAGATCCTCTTCGGGCGGCAGCCGCTGGCCGACTTTCCACGTCCCCTTGTCGAGATTGTCAAGCAGTTGCTCCGCCAGCTGT
Source organism: Stappiaceae bacterium (assembly GCA_965275915.1). Classification (GTDB taxonomy): domain Bacteria; phylum Pseudomonadota; class Alphaproteobacteria; order Rhizobiales; family Stappiaceae; genus JBDWFY01. The sequence goes on along the minus strand of CBDHYI010000007.1, from coordinate 1,347,477 downwards.
TTGTGCAAGGCCATTGTCATGTCGTCTTAAACTCCGGGAGCCTGGCGCTCGAAATACGAGTGCGTCACAGATGGGAAGGACCCCGATATGCGCAACACCTGCCGCTCCCTCCATCCATACATAAGATAGATGAAAGCCAGCAATCAAGGCGCTCTGAATAGTGTCAGGAACGGCCGCCTCGGATTCGCGTCAGATCATCGGGCGCGGAGACCAATGCGTTCCGCGGTGTCCTCGGCTGCAGCCAAGGCTCCCTCGATCAGGCCGGGACTTTGAACCGCTGTTTCCGACCCTGCAAACCAAAGACGTCCCGAATAGTAGGGTTGGCGCAAGAGGTTGGGGCCAACCTCCGGATGGGCTGTTGGGCCGCTGAGATCGTCCGGAGTCGTAATCAGCGGGTCGGTTGCCCAATCCTCTATGTGGACGGCGGTCGGGGCGAGGCTGTCTGCGCCGAAACAGCGTTTCAGCTCTGAAATGACATCGCCGGCATTGCCGGGTATCCGCAGATTATCTCTCTTCCGGTAATGGGGGTGTTGTCTTGTCCTGCTGGCCAAGACGCAAGGACAAGACACAAGTGGAATTTGTTGAGCCCATATTGCCGCCTCAATTCATCATATCGGGATCACGTTTTCGCAAACAAGTTGTGCGAACGAATTGCGCTTCTGTGCTTTTTTCACGTCGGCCCGGACGGTCGTTCGAGAGAAAACGTTATGAGAATCAAATCGTTGACGCATGATCATGTCGGTCAAATCGCTTCATGCGGCCGGATCATGCTGCAAAGAGGAGAATAAAATGACCCGTCGTCTCCTGAGTGTCACCACGGCAATCATGCTGGTTTTTGCAACAGGCGGAAAGCCGTTCGGTGGGCCTGCATTCATCTCGGGCGCCGCAGCTCAGTCAGTCGATCCGGCGTTGGCAGCCAGCCTGGAGAATGCGAATGCGGCCGTCGCCGCCGCCGAGGCGGCCCTGGCCGACGCTCAGGCAAAAGGAGAAGGCATCGACGCTGCGCAACAGGCGCTGGAAGCGGCGAAAGCGCAACAGGCTGCCGTAAAAGAGCAGATTGAAGCCCTGCAGGCAGCACAGCCTGCAGCCGTTCCGCAGGAGATCCCAAAAGAGGAGACGGTGGAAGCGCCGGCAGAGAAACCTGTTGAAGCAGAGCAGCCGCAAGAACAGACGCAGGCGCCTGAGGCGGAATCCGTTGAGAAACCGGCGGCCGCAGCACCCGATCCGGCACCGGAAAAACCTGTTGCGGAAACAAATCGCGATGATGTCGCGCCCGAAGGCAAACCCAAAAAGCCGGTTGCAGAGATGCCGGAGGAGGCTGATTCGGCAAAGGAAACATCCGAGCCCGATCCGGCAGCACAACCGGCCGATATGAAGCCGCAGGAAACAGCCGAGCAGCCAGTTGAAAAGCCGGTTGAAGCAAGGCCGCAGGAAACCGCGGAGCAACCCGTTGAAAAGCCGGTCGCTGAAGACGAAGTGGCGGCGCCCGAAGGACAGCCGGATGCGAACGATCCCGTAGCCGATGTGGAGCAAAAGCCGGAAGAAAAACCTGAAACCGGAGAAAACACAGTCGCAAATCCCGCGGACAAATCCGACGGTGAGCCGGTCGCGAAGCCTGTTGAAAAAGACAGCGACGTTGCCGCTGAAAAACCGGTGACAGCGCCTGAAAAACCCAAAGAGGCTGAAGCCGCGACACCGCCCGAGAAAAAGCCGGCAGAAGCGGTCCAAAAGAAAGAAACATCGAAAGAGAATGTCGCAGCCGGGCAAAAACCGTCTGAGGATGCACCCAAGGCAAAGGATCTGGCTGATGCGCCTATTGAAAAGCAGATAGAAGCCGCGGAAAAAAAACCGGCTGCGGTTGTCCCCGATGAAGTGACCAAGGCGCAGCAGGAAAGTCTGAAAGCCGCTGAACAAGTCCGTCGGGCCGAAGCGAAGCAAAAGCGAGCCGAACTGATCGCCGCGGCGGCGGCCGGGGTTGCGGTTGGTGCGTTGCTGCCGGTCCTGGGGGGTAAGGTCGTCGAGGATGAAGGCGACCGCTTTGTAGTCGAACGCGACGGCGAATATTATGTGCGTCGTGATGAGAGCGCGCTTTTTCGTGATGATGGTGCCGACGTTTTTGTCGAGCCTCTTGAAGGCGGCAGAACGCGGGAAACGATCACACGACCAAACGGTGTAAAGATTGTCACGCTGCGCGATCCGGGCGGATATGTGCTGCGCCGGCTGAAGGTCCTGCCGAACGGCGATGAAATCACGCTGTTCGACACGCGCGACGAAGGGGCGGAGCGGTTTATGGACTACGACAGCACCCTGCCGCCGCTTCAGGTCGACATCCCGCAGGACCAGTATATCGTGTCAGGCGGGTCCCATGACAGGCGTTATCTGTCCGATGTGTTCCTGGCGCCTCCTGTAGAACCGGTGGAGACGCAGTACAGCTTGCGGAACATTCGGGAGAACAATCGCATCCGATCGAAAGTTCGGCGTGTTGATCTGGACAGCATAACCTTCGATACCGGCAGCGCGACGGTGCGTCAGTCGCAGGTTCCGTTCCTGGCAGACATCGCCGGCAGCCTGCTTGATGTGGTCGGCCGGAACCCGCAGGCGGTCTTTCTCATAGAAGGCCACACGGATGCCGTCGGATCGGAAATCTACAACCTGACCCTGTCCGACCGGCGTGCCGAAACGGTTGCGCGGATACTGGTTGATGCCTACGGGGTTCCGCCGGAAAACCTGGTTGTCGAAGGTTACGGCGAGCAATTTCTCAAGATCGATACCGCGGCAGCAGAACGCCGGAACCGGCGGGTCACAATCCGCAATATCAGTCCGCTGCTATCAACGGCCGCGCGCTGAAACCGGACCGCGTAAGACCGACGTCGACCCCGGAGATGGCTGTGTCCCACCGACATGGCTATCTCCGGGGGTTTTAGAGCGTGTCTCCTGTGGCCGGACACACCACCGCGCATGGTCGTGTCGGATAAAGCTGCTCCTGCGTTCAATGGAACATCGTGCCGGTGAGAAGAACATCCTCACAAATTTATAGAAATTAAGCTAACATGCTAGTAATATTACTGTCCGAATCGACTCTTTGACGTTGGGAGAATTATGATCAGAAGCCCAAAAGGGCGTTTATCGAAGGCGGAGCATATCTATGATTGCCTGCGGGCAGAAATTATTGCCGGCAGCCTTGCGCCCGGAGATGCGCTCGACAAAGCCGAACTCGCGGCAAGGTTTGGCGCTTCCAGACAGCCGATCGCCAATGCGGTCGAGCGGCTTGCTTATGAGGGTTTGGCGCAAATTGTCCCGCAGCATGGCTCGTTTGTGTCCAAGCTGAATGCAGGGGATGTTTTGGATCGTTTTTTCATTCGAAAAGCGTTGGAGGCCGAGTTTTCAATGCAACTTGCCGCAGGCAATGCGGACCATGTGCTCAAGCAGCTCGATATCAATCTGAAGTACCAGGCCATCGCGCTTGAGGCTGGTGATTATAACGAATTTTACGATCTTGATTTGCGGTTTCACGCCATTATCCGGCAGCCGGTTCCGGTCCCCGAGGCGAACCGTATTCTCGATCAGGCGGAGGCGCATCTGAGCCGTGCCCGTCGCCTGCTGCTGCCCAGGCCCGGCCGGGGACAGAAGACACTGAAGGAACACGAGGCGATCCGGGCCGGAATTGCGTCCGGCAACCCGCTGCAGGCTGCCGATGCCATGCGCGCCCATATCGATGGAGTAGCGTGTGACTTTGAGCAATTTGCCGCGACCCGGCCGGAGCTGTTCGATTTGGCTGGCAGCGAACCGGAAGGAGCCGCGGTCAACGTGCTGAGTAGCAATAGAAGAGCACCTGCTTCCGGCAGGTTGTCGGCAGGGAGGCCGATATAATGATTATCGATTCTCATCATCATCTTTGGGATCCCTCGCGCGGTGACTATGGCTGGATGCCGAAAGACGATCCGATACTGTCGCGGACGTATGATGTGCAGGAGGCTGAAGAGATATTTGCGGCAAACGGGGTCGCGTATTCCGTTATCGTCCAGGCGGCGCCAACGGTCGCTGAGTCCGATTATATGCTGTCGCTTGCGGACCGGAGCCGCATCATCGCCGGTGTCGTGGGCTGGGTTGATTTTGAAGACCCGTCCCACCGATCGGAACTTGAGCGTCTGGCAACCCATCCGAAATTCCGCTCCGTCCGTCCGATGGTTCAGGATATCAGCGATGACGACTGGGTGCTGCGTTCCGATATCCGCTGGGCTTTCGATGCGCTCCACGATCTCGACCTGGCGTTTGATGCCCTGGGGTTTCCGCGTCACATCAATCGCTTCCGCGAGATATTTCAACGCTATCCCGACTTGCGCGTCGTGATCGATCATTGCCTGAAGCCCGAGGTTGCGCGCGGCACTTTCGATGATTGGGCGCAGGATATTGAAACGCTGGCCCGTGAGACAAATGCCTGTTGCAAATTGTCCGGATTGGTAACGGAAGCGGGCGATGACCACGGCGAAGACGTTCTGAGGCCCTATGTGGACCATGTCATTTCCGTTTTCGGCGCGGAGCGGATCATGTGGGGTTCGGACTGGCCCGTCTGCCGGCTGAAAATGGAGTATGAGAACTGGTTGTCCCTTGCAAGGAAGTTGACAAGCAACCTGTCTGCCTCGCAGCAGGAGGCGATTTTTAAAGATACCTGCCGGACATTTTATCGGCTCTCTGTTGAGGGCGGCTAAGGAAAGTGGCGATGACTGAAACAGCATCCAGAACAGTGAGACTGCATCCGGAGGACAATATCCTCGTTTGCATCGACAAATTGACGACCGGCGGTGAGGCGAACGGCGTATCGGCAACCGAGCCGATCCCCCGTGGCCACAAGATGGCGGTCGAATCGATTGCAGTCGGCGATCCGATCCGGAAATTCGGACAGGTCATCGGATTTGCCAGCGAAAAAATCGCCCGAGGTGCGCATGTTCATGTCCATAATTGTTCCATGGGCAGTTTTGAACGCGACTATGCGTTTGCGGAAGAAAACAGCTGGTCACCGCCGTCCGTTGCAGGACTGCCGAAAACCTTCAGCGGGTTTCGGCGGAAAAACGGAAGATCCGGAACACGGAACTATATCGGCATCCTGACGAGTGTGAACTGTTCGGCCTCTGTCGCCCGCTTTGCGGCCAAGGCAATCGGCGAGAGCGGTCTTCTGGACAAGTTTGAAAATGTCGACGGTGTCGTTCCGTTCGTTCACGGCACCGGATGCGGAATGGCGGGCGAGGGAGAGGGGTTCGATCTTCTGAAGCGCACGCTTTGGGGTCATGCGGCTCATCCCAATATGGGCGGGGTGCTGTTTATCGGGCTTGGCTGCGAAGTGTTCCAGATCCCGGCGATGATGAAAAGCTACGGTCTGGAGTATAGCGACACGTTCCAGTATATGACGATTCAGGGTACCGGCGGCACGCGAAAAACCGTTGAAAAAGCGATGGAAGCGATCGAAAAAATGCTGCCGGTCGTCAATGCCGCCAGGCGGGAGGATGTCCCTGTTTCGGAACTGACTCTTGCGTTGCAGTGCGGAGGATCGGATGGCTATTCCGGTATCACCGCCAATCCGGCGCTGGGCTATGCCGCCGATCTGCTCGTAGAGGCGGGCGGAACCGCCATCTTGTCTGAAACACCGGAAATTTATGGGGCGGAACATCTTCTCACCAGACGGGCGGTTGATCGTGAACAAGGCGAAAAACTGATCGACCTGATCCATTGGTGGGAGCGCTATGCGGAGCGTGAGGGCGGTAACATGAACAACAATCCCTCACCGGGCAACAAGGCGGGCGGCTTGACGACAATCCTGGAAAAATCGCTTGGTGCCGCTGCCAAGGCGGGAACCTCGCCTTTGACGGGTGTTTACAAATATGCCGAACCGGTCACCGGGAAAGGCTTCGTGTTTGTCGATTCTCCAGGATACGACCCTGCTGCCGTGACCGGACAGGTGGCGTCAGGAGCAAATGTGGTCGCCTTTACCACCGGTCGCGGCTCGGCCTTCGGATACAAACCGGTTCCGTCGCTGAAACTTGCGACCAACAACGATCTTTTCGCCAATATGGAAGAAGACATGGATGTCAATTGCGGGGATATTCTGGACGGCGTTTCGATTGAGGAAAAAGGCCGCCAGATCTTCTCCCGTGTGGTGGAGATTGCGTCTGGAAAACGGTCGAAATCGGAGCAGCTTGGCTATGGGGACAATGAATTTGTCCCCTGGCATATCGGTGCGGTCATGTAGGTGAGTATGAGCCTAGAGCCAGCGGTGATTAGATCGATCCGGCCTCGACCATATAATTGTTCGCCGTGCACATCGCCGCGTCGTCGGAGGCGAGAAACACCGCCATACGGGCGACATAGACCGGATCGATCAGATCCGGCAGGCATTGCCTTTTGCGATGATTTTCGAGTGCTTCGGGCGTTGCCCATAATTCCTTCTGGCGTTCTGTCATGATCCAGCCCGGCACGATCGTGTTGACCCGGATCCGATGATCGCCAAGGTCGCGCGCCATGGTTCTTGTCAGGCCGTGAACCGCCGCTTTTGCGGTCGTGTAGGCGGGAAACCCGCCACCGGCCTCCCACCAGGAATTGGATCCCATATTGATGATCGAGCCACCGCCCGCGTCGATCATTCCCGGTGCCACGGCCTGTATGGCGAAGAAGTGATGCCGGACATTCGTGGCAATGCGCTCGTCAAAATAGTCCGGTGTCACATCCTGCCAATTGTGCCGGTCGTCCCGAGCTGCATTGTTGATAAGGACCGTTGCAGGACCAAGACGGCCGGCAAGGGCTGAGAAAGCCCGTTGGAGAGCGTCGATATCGCGCAGGTTGCAAATCTCATAGCTGACATCACCACCGAATTCCGATGCGAGCGCCGCGCTGTTTTTTTCATCCAGGTCGACGAAACCGATGCGGGACTTCTGTTGAGCAAAGGCTCTGACAATCTCAGCACCGATGCCGGAGGCGCCTCCGGTAATAAAAACGGTTTTGCCTTCAAGGCTCGGATAAATGGCAAACTTGTTGTTCATGGTGGTAACTCCCGAAGGCAGTCAGGATGTTTTTGACACTGAGGACCAGGGTTTAAAAAGGAGGGGATTGATGCCGCAGACTGATCTTTCGTGTTTTACAGAATTTGGCTTTGTATGCCAATGAGCGCAACATACCAATTCCGGCGTTGCCGCCTGCGGCAGGTACCGATAAAACCTATGGGCTTGTGAAAACCGTTCGCGGCGGGGTAAAAGCCCTGTCGACGGAACGTTAAAAAACCGCAAGCGGGGAGACTTATGCCGGCAAGCCGAGACGATCTGATGGCCAGGTTCACGGATCTCGGGATCCGGACCACCACAGTCGACCATAAGCCGGTCTTCACCGTTGCGGAGTCCTCGGAACTCAAACAATCCATTCCGGGCGGCCATACAAAAAATCTGTTTTTGAAAGACAAGAAAGGATCATTGTTTCTTGTCGTGGCTCTGGGTGATGCTTCAATCGATCTGAAGAAAATTCATTCGCGGATCGGCGCGCAAGGACGTGTCAGTTTTGGAAAGGCCGACCTCCTGATGGAAGTCTTGGGGGTGCCGCCCGGTTCGGTGACACCGTTCGCTTTGATAAATGATGATGAAAAGCGGGTCACACCGGTTCTTGATGCGGCAATGATGAACCACGAGGTTTTGAACTATCATCCGCTGCTGAATGATGCGACGACCTCTATCCGGGCGGAGGATCTTCTGACATTCATTCGGGAATGCGGACACGAACCCCGCGTTCTTGCCGTTTCCGATGAAGCTTTGACGGCTGGGGAACAGGCATAAGGCGCGTGGATCGCGGAATTGAAAAATCGGCGCATCGGCGCCATGTTACGGGTAACTTAAATAGAACAGGTGGGTTGCGGACGGGCAACCCGGAAAAGGAATGCTATGAGCGGGCCAAGTTTTACCTTTGGCGGTACAGCCGGGAGCTATACCGGTGAAGCGACACCCGGTGCGGAGCCGCAGATGTCGGCCGCTGGCGGCGATTTGATAAAGGATATCTCGACCGCGGACTTTCAGAAAGACGTACTCGAGGAATCGCGCAATGTGCCTGTTCTGGTTGATTTTTGGGCACCCTGGTGCGGTCCGTGCAAGCAGCTCACCCCGGTGATCGAAAAGGCGGTTACGGCGGCTGGCGGGGCCGTTAAACTGGCAAAGATGAATATTGACGACAATCCGGAAATACCCGGCCAGATGGGAGTTCAATCGATCCCGGCTGTGGTGGTTTTCAAGGATGGCAGGCCGGTTGACGGCTTTATGGGTGCTCAGACAGAGAGTCAGGTCAAGGCGTTTATCGAACGGATCGCCGGTCCGATCGGCCCGTCGGAAACAGATCAGCTTATCGAAGCCGCGGACGCGGCGCGGGCGCAGAAGGATTACGGGCAGGCTGCTCAGCTTTATGCCGGCGCTCTGGCCCAGGATAACACCAATGCGGCGGCAATTGCCGGCCTGGCGCAGTGTTACGTCGGGGCTGGTGATCTTGAAAAGGCGCGGGAGGCGCTGGAGGCGGTCCCGGCCGATAAACAGGACGATGCGGAAGTGGTTGCCGCGCGCGCTGCGATTGATCTTGCGGATCAGGCCTCGGCGGTCGGGGACCTGTCCGAACTGGAAGACAGGATTGCCCGCAACGAAGGAGACCTGGAAGCAAGGCTTGATCTGGCGGTTGCGCTCAGCGCTCGAGGAGATAACATCGCCGCTGTCGATCAACTGCTTGAAATTGTCAAGCGGGATCGCGAGTGGCAAGATGATGCCGGGCGCAAGCAACTGCTCCAGTTTTTTGAAGCCTGGGGGTTCAAAGACCCCGCGTCGATCTATGGCCGCCGTAAACTATCCGCCGTGCTCTTTTCCTGAAGGACGAGCCGGTTTCGACCAGGCGTGCGGGCGGTCGATAATGGAAGGCTATAAGCCATGTTGATTGGAAATGCGGATTATGACGGACCTGAAGATATTCCCGCCATCATTCCGCTTTTTCCGCTTCCGACCGCACTTCTCCTGCCGCGCGGGCAGATGCCTTTGAATATCTTCGAGCCCCGCTACCTCGATATGATTGACAGTGCTTTGAAGGGCAGTCGCGTTATAGGCATGGTCCAACCCCGGTTCGATCTTGGAAAAGTCGATCTTGAGGGCAATCCGGCCCTTTGTTCGGTGGGATGCGTCGGCCGTATTACGGCTTTTCAGGAGACCGGGGATGGGCGGGACCTGGTTACGCTGACCGGTATTGCAAGATTCCGAATCCTGGACGAAGTGCTGAGCGACAACAGCTTTCGGCTCGCGCGGGTGACATCGAATGAATTCAAAGACGATTTTCAAACCGACGCAGGTGCCGAAAAGGTCGACCGGCAGGGCCTCTTGCATGTTCTGAAGGAATATCTTGACGCCAACGGGCTGGAGGCTGACTGGGACAGCATATCAAGTGCGAGCACGGAAGCGCTTGTCAATGCCCTCTCGATGATGAGTCCTTACGGTGCTGCGGAAAAACAGGCCTTGCTTGAGGCGGGCACTTTGGAAGACCGCGCCAACACACTGATTGCAATTACCGAAATGGAGCTCGCAAGGGGCGGGACGGACGGGGGCAATACTCTGCAATAGGAAGAAGACATGACGGCTGCCGATAAAAACCGGGTCGATCCCAAACTGCTTGAGATACTGGTCTGCCCTCTGACAAAGACAACGCTTGAGTATGATCCGGACAATCAGGAACTGATTTCACGGTCGGCAAAACTCGCATATCCGATCCGGGACGGTATCCCGATCATGCTGCCCGAAGAAGCACGCACGCTTGACTAGGTCCTGAACCTCGGCTCAGGTTCCGTGAACCGGCTAAAATGGTATGAGCCGATTGGTCCGGCGCCTGCTTGGGGCAACTTCTCCCATCGTTTAAAAGGCAATCGGGTAGAGATAGCGGATCATGATCGACTGAGCCAGGTAAATCAACAAGATCAGGATAATGGGCGAAATATCCAGGCCGCCCAGATCCGGCATGAATCGCCGTATCGGGCGCAACGCCGGCTCAGTGAGATTGTAAAGTGCCTGACCGATCATGCCGACAAACTGGTTTTGCGGATTGACGATGTTAAAGGCATAAAGCCACGAAAAAATCGCGCTTGCTATCACGATCCAAATGTAAAGATTGAGAGCAATATTGAGCACATCTAGAATTGCGAGCATGGGCGTTGAATCTCTTGGGCTGATTGATCGGTCCGATAGTCATGTAGCTCCCAAAGAGCCCGTCTGCAAGCATCGCGCCCGGCTCCGATCTTATTTATAGTGATTCAACGCCATGGAGCCCGTGCGGCATCGTCGTATCTCCAGATCCCGGTGGACGGGGCAGCGATGCCGTCATCTGACATTTGCCGAAGCTGTGCTACCCCTATATAAGGCGCAAGCTCCCCACAGCCGGCGGGTGGCTTGCTTGGCGACTGAAAAGATAAGATCGTCAGTGCTTACAAGGACAAAACGCATTTGTTCAAAAAATTTTGGTCGAAGCTGAACAAAAACGAGCAGATTGCCCTGATAAAGCGGGTGTTCTCGGACAACTTCTGGGAGTACCGGTATCGTTACGCTCTGGCGATTTTCTTCATGGCGATCGCAGCGGTTATGACCGGTGCCTCCGCATACCTGATGCGCGATGTCGTGAATACGGTACTGCGCGGAACGGACAAGACGGCGGTGTTTCAGCTCGGCATCGTGGTCATGGCGATATTCATAATCAAGGGTTTGGCCACCTATGGGCAGCAGGTCACGATGGCGATGATCGGCAACAACCTCGTGGCTCGATTGAGAAACCGTGTGTTCAGCCATGTGGTCGGCCTTCCGATCAGCTACTTTGACCGCACAACCCTGGGCGAGATTTTTACCCGCATCGGAAGCGGCGCATCGGCGTCCGCAGATATCATATCGGCCCTCATAACATCTGTGGGGCGGGATGTACTGACACTGATTGCGCTGGCTGCGGTGATGGTGTTCCAGGCGCCCCTCATATCGATTGTCGCATTGCTGATCGGGCCGATTGCGATCACTCAGATTACGCGCCTGGTCAAGAAGTCAAAAGTTCACGCCCGTGCTCAACTCGACAACTCCGCAGAGATTTCGAAGATCAACAAGGAAGCCATCAGCGGCATTATGGTGATCAAGACCTACAATCTTGAGAATGAGATTAAAGGGCAGATGACCGACGCCTTGAAGGAGTTCGAGCATCGCTCAAACAAGCTGGCCAAACTGGCGGCGCGGACGTCTCCGGTGATGGAATCCCTCGGTGGCATCGCAATCGGGCTGGTTATTATGTATGCGGGTTGGCGCGCGATCGGTGATCCGGAATATCCCGGCCAGCTGATGTCTTTCATGACCGCTTTTCTGCTGGCTTATGATCCGGCCAAGCGTCTCGCCCGGCTTCGCGTGTCGATTGAGCCGCAACTTGTCGGTGTGCAATATATGTATGAGCTTATTGACAACGAGCATCCCGAGCAACACGACACCGACAAACGCGAAGCGCGGATTTCCGATGGCAATATAGAATTTGATGACGTCAATTTCGCCTATAAGGCGGACCTCCCGGTCTTGCACAATGTCTCGCTGAAGGCGGCGAAAGGCGAAAAGGTTGCGCTGGTCGGCGTTTCGGGAAGCGGCAAGTCGACGATTTTCAAGTTGCTTCTGGGCCTGTATCACACCGAAAGCGGACAAATCCGGATCGATGGTGAGGACCTGTCGGAAGTGGATGTGCAGTCGGTGAGACGCAGAATCGCCTATGTCGGGCAGGATGCCTACATATTTACCGGGACAGTGCTGGAAAATATCCAGTATGGCGATCCCTCGGCCGGTCGTGAACAAGTCGAAGCCGCCGCAAAGGCGGCTTTCGCGAGCGAATTCATCGATCAACTGCCGAATGGTTATGAGACCTTTGTCGGGGAGGGAGGAGCACAGCTCTCCGGCGGACAGCGGCAGCGTTTGGCGATCGCGCGTGCCTTTTTGAAAAACGCTCCGATTATCCTGCTTGATGAAGCGACTTCCGCGCTTGATACGCAGTCGGAACGGATGATCCAGGCGGCACTCGACAGCCTGCTTGAAGGCAGGACCACGCTTGCCATCGCGCACCGGCTGTCGACGGTGCGGAACAGCGATCGGATCTATGTTATGAAGGCCGGGCGGGTTGTGGAAAGCGGTTCACACAGCGAGTTGCTGTCAATCGGCGGAAACTATGCGCATCTGCATGATCTGCAATTTCGTGATCTGGCCAAGGAACCCGAAGATGCTTAGTCGCAGGAAGCAGCGGCGACGGCAAGGCCGTTGCCGGTCACTGGTCCTTGATCCGGTATTCCGTGCAAATCGGCAGCGTGTAGCCTGAGGGCAGTTTCGTGTTTTCGTCCCCGCAGGCGAGGTCAAGACGTTTCTGATCGAGGCCTGACGCGCCTGTCAGGTCGGCTCCGGCAAAGTTGGTCCGGCGCATCAGGACCGACGAGAGGTCGGCCCCCCTTAGATTTGCGCCGCTGAAATTGGCGCTCGACATCCGGGCCCAGTTGAAATTGACGTTTTCGAACGACGCGCCGGAGGCATCGACACGGGAAAGATTGCTGTATTGCAGACGGGCATCATTGAAATTCGCACCAATGATCTTTGCCCGTTGAAGGTCGATGAAGTCCATTTTTGTATCGGAGAAATCAGCCCCTTGTGCTTCCACGCGGCGCATCATGCCTGACCGAATATCGGCGCCATGGAAATTCGCTTCGTTCAAAATCGCCTTCTCCAAATCGGAGTCTCGCAGGTCCGCCGAGACGAACCGGCTCTTGGTGGCGTCGGCCTTTTCAAGATCCACTCCGCGCATCTCCGCATTGGTGAAATCGGAGTTCGCCACATTGACATTCTCCATTTCGGTGCGCCTGAGGTCCGTATCGATGAACACCGTTTGAGGCAGAACGGCATCTTTCAGGTCCGCTTCCCTTAAGTTGGCGTTTGTCAGATCGGCTCCGGTCATATCGATCGCACGCACTTCAACCGCGTAAAGGTTGCAGGAAGGACAGGTTTTCTGATCAAGAAATTTCTGAAGATCGGCTTGGGCGGATGCCGGCAGCGAGAGGGAAAGGAGGCCGAAACCGGCGGTCATGACGGAAAGCGCTGCGCTGCGCGTTGTGATTCCCTGCACAATTTTTCCCTTCGTGATTTTCGGCGTCTCAAACCCCGTTATTCTAATTTAGGCACTGTGATCCCGGCTAGAAAGAGGAAAAGACAACATTTCTTTTCTTTAAGGTTATGTCATGCGCCGGCCGAGGCCCGCGGCGGGGACCGGTAAGCAGCTTGGGAAATGCAATGAAAACGCTGAAAGAGTGTTGGGACGAAGGACCCCTTTAACTAGTTACGAAACGGGTATCCTTCGTCCGAACGTGCTGACGACGCACAACCAAACAATCAGCCCTGTCACAACAGCAATTCGCTTGCCAATCCGTTCAACAAAATGCGCCTATATATGTGGGTTGTAATTCGGGCCGGCCCGCAAGATGTTGATCTTATTTACGAACCGGTAACGGCTGCCGCATTGCAAATTGCAACGCACATTGCAATATGCCCGGAAGTACCCTCGAAACACTCAGGAAAACAGGTCAGGAGAATTCTGCTTTCAGATCCAGCGTGCCGTGGTTGCCCAGGGCATCATAATGTTCATCCAGCCAGGACCGGGCCGCTTCCCGGCCGACATCGCGCAGATGCAGAAGAAACGACCATTCGGCATTGAATTTCGAGGAAGCTGACAGAGGATTGAGGTCCTTGTCGGATGCAATCCGATGAATATTCATCTTGCGATACTGTTTCTGACTGAGGCTGCCTTCCTCAATCAGGCGCGTGACGAATTCCACGGCACGCAGTTCTCTCAACAGAGTGGAGTTGAACGTGATTTCGTTCATCCGGTTGAGGATTTCACGGGCTGTCTTCGGCGTTTCATAACGGGCGACCGGATTGATCTGGACCAGGATCGTGTCGGCGACATCGGTGTGATAAAATAACGGATAAAGTGGCGGATTGCCCATATATCCGCCGTCCCAGTAGGGTGTGCCGTCGATCTCCACCGCCTGGTAAAGATGCGGCAGGCAGGCCGATGCCATAACGGCCTCCAGGGAGATTTCGTCCTTCTCGAATACTCTGATTTTGCCTGTGTGAACATTGGTGGCTGCCACGAACAGGTCGATCGAGCGGCATGTGTGCACATTGTTGAAATCGACGAGTTCCGCGACCAGATCCCGGAGTGGATTGATGTCCAGCGGATTGAACTCGTAAGGGGACGCAAATCTTGTCATCAGGTCGAAGGCGAGAAAGGTCGGTGAGGAGTCAAGGCTCCATTGCCCGAACAGGACATCCAGCGGCGAGCGCTTAATGACACTGGCCTGGCTGGCGGCACTGACTTTATGCCAGAAGACCTCAAGCGCTTCGCGGGCACCGTCCTCGCCGCTTCGGCAGGCACCGTCGGCAAGGACGACGGCATTCATTGCACCGGCGCTCGTGCCGGTTATGGCGTTGATCTTGACCCGCCCGTCTTCGAGAAACTTGTCAAGAACGCCCCAGGTGAAGGCGCCGTGCGCACCGCCGCCCTGCAAAGCGAAGTTGACCGGTTTCGGAGCGTTTTTCCTGGATGCCATGCTCTTGACCTACTCTTGATCAGGTTCGGACATTGCCTTTTTGGCTATTGCGCAGTCCAGCCGCCATCGACAGGGATCATGGATCCGGTCATCGAGGCTGCGTTGTCTGAGGCCAGGAATACCGCCAGAGAGGCAACCTGGTCGATTGTCGCGAACTCCTTGGTCGGTTGGGCTTTCAGAAGCACATCGCGCTTGACTTCTTCTTCGGTCATGTTGCGTGCTTTCATTGTATCGGGAATCTGGGCTTCGACCAGTGGCGTCCAGACATAGCCGGGGCAGATTGCATTGACGGTGATGCCGTGTTCAGCCACCTCAAGCGCCACCGTTTTTGTGAGACCGGCAATGCCGTGTTTGGCGGCCACATAGGCTGACTTGAAAGGAGAGGCGACGAGGGCATGCGCTGACGCGGTATTGATGATACGGCCCCATCCGCGCTTTTTCATACCCGGTACAGCTGCCCGTATGGTGTGAAAGCTCGATGAGAGATTGATCGCAATAATCGCGTCCCACTTGCTGCCCGGAAAGTCTTCAACGGGAGATACAAACTGGATACCCGCATTGTTGACCAGGATGTCCAGGCTCTGAAATTCCTCTTCCGTGTCGGCAACCATGCCGGCGATCTGATCGGGTTCAAGCATGTTTGCGTCGGAATAGCGGGTCTGAACGCCGAAGTCGTTCTCAATGCCAAGCCGGACCTTCTCGATCTCTTCAGCATCGCCCAGTCCGTTGATGACAACGTTGGCACCCTCTTTTGCGAACGCGCGGGCGATGCCAAGGCCGATGCCGGACGTGGAGCCGGTGACGAGGGCGGTTTTGTTTGAAAGCATGGACGGGCCTCCTGGGGCAGCATCGGAACATCTGTCTGGTTGCAAACGGGCATTCCATCGTTTGAAGATCTGATATTGCCATGCACAATAAACGGGATTGAGAACGCCGCAATATGTCGGACCGTACGAAAACGATCAAATCTGCATTTTGCGGCACCTGTCGCAGGGCGTGCTCGACTGGGCGCCTCTCAATCAGGACTTTTTCAGGTTTTTTGCCGCGTTAAGCGCCCGTGCCGCTTCATATCGCAGACGCGCCTGTTCAGCCTGGTGTTCGCCCAGAATTTTCCCGGCAAACTTTTCCCGTGCGACCGCGTAGCAGGTTGTGTGAAGATTGGCGAAAATCCAGACCATGGTCAGCATGGTCACCATGGGCATGACGCCCGAGCGGATCTGGCCGAACAGGGGATCGGGAAACAGAAACCGTTCTGTGAGTTCCAGAAAAATGAAAAGGGCAAGAAGCAGGCATCCCGTCGCCAGCATGGCGATCGCCGCGTTGAAGGCCATCGCCCAGCCCATGCCTCTTGTCGCATACCAGGAGTCCCGGAGCGACATGGTGTCATCAATGGCTGCGGAGGGAAGAACGAGGGAGAAGCGCTGAACGATCATCAGGGCGACAAAAGGCATCGCAAGGCCGGCAATCAAAGCAAACGGACCGAGAAACATTCCCAGGATAGAGGCGATAATGGCCAATGGAATCATCAGCGCCATACCGATAATCATCAGCAGAATCTGGTAGCCGGCGACTTTGACATGGCGTATGCCGAAGCTGAGACTGAAGTCATTCGCGTCAATCAGCATGCGTCTTGTATAAGCAATCGCGATCGACAGCCCGATCAGAAGGTTGGCAAGCAGGCCCAGAGACCGAAGGCCGATATCGCTGCCTTCCAGCGGTTCAGTCATATAGCTGCCGGTCTCAAATCCGGTGGCCGGCTGCAAGGCGCCGCTGAGATAAATGTTGATCGCCAGAAGCAGGAAAAGGTAGGCCCAACTGACCCGCAGGAGCGTCGTCAGATGGGCGCTTGCCAGATGCCACGTTCTGTTGAGGAGCAGTTTGAACACACGATCGTTCCCGTCATTGAATATTAGCTTGTGCCGGCGGGTTCAATTTCTGTGAGCCATAAAGCAAAATCGGCGGTGGCGATAGGATCTGTCCGCTGCCGTGATCAAAAAAACCGCCCTTGCCCTTTACCGGTCGCCGCACTAATCAGTCAGCAGTGACTTATCGACCACGAGCAGGATCCATGCCATGACTGTGACATCGTCCCCCTTTCAGGCGGCGCCGCTGCCGCGGCGCCGGTCGGTCGCGGTTCGTGTCGGCAATGTTGTCATCGGCGGCGATGCGCCGGTTGTTGTGCAATCCATGACCAACACGGATACTGCCGATGCCGATGCGACGGTGGCTCAGGTGGCGGCACTCGCCAATGCGGGTTCGGAGGTCGTCCGCATAACGGTCGACCGGGCCGAAGCCGCGGCTGCGGTTCCTTCGATCAGAGAGCGATTGGACCGGCTCGGTGTCACGGTGCCGCTGGTGGGAGACTTTCACTATATCGGCCACAAACTTCTGACCGACTATCCCGAATGCGCTCAGGCGTTGGACAAATACCGGATAAATCCGGGCAATGTCGGCTTCAAAGCGAAAAAAGACAAACAGTTTTCGCAGATTATCGAGGCCGCCCTGAAATATGACAAGCCGGTCCGCATCGGTGTGAACTGGGGGTCGCTCGACCAGGAGCTTCTTACCCATCTGATGGACGACAATGCCAGCAAGGGGTCACCCCTGTCCGCGTCCGAAGTGATGCGCGAAGCGATCGTGCAGTCCGGCCTGATGTCCGCTCAGCGTGCCGAGGACATCGGGATGGGACGTGACAAGATCATTATTTCGGCCAAGGTCAGTCAGGTGCAGGATCTGATCGCGGTCTATGCGGATCTGGCGCGCCGATGCGATTACGCCCTGCATCTGGGGTTGACCGAGGCCGGGATGGGAACCAAGGGCATTGTTGCCTCATCGGCCTCCATGGGCATCCTGCTCCAGCAAGGCATTGGCGATACGATCCGAATTTCGCTGACACCGGAACCGGGCGGCGATCGCACGCGGGAAGTGCAGGTCGCGCAGGAACTTCTGCAGACGATGGGATTCCGATCGTTCGTGCCGATCGTGGCGGCCTGCCCCGGATGCGGGCGAACGACATCGACGGTGTTTCAGGAGCTGGCACAGGATATTCAGGAGCATATCCGCGTTTCAATGCCTGAGTGGCGCAAGCAGTATCCAGGGGTTGAATCCCTGAATGTTGCGGTGATGGGCTGCATTGTGAACGGTCCGGGAGAATCCAAGTTTGCCGATATCGGCATTTCGCTCCCCGGAACCGGCGAGAGTCCGGCGGCGCCGGTCTTCATTGACGGCGAGAAAGCCATGACGCTGCGCGGGCCGAAAATTGCCGACGACTTCAAGCAACTGGTGCTGGACTATATTCAGAACCGGTTCGGCCAGGGCGCGGATGCCGGGGAGGGGTCAACTGACGGGGCCAGCAATGTCGCCTGAAACAGGGCCGCGACACAAGCGCAAGCCGTCCGTGCTTGTGATCACATCTCAGGTTATCAGGGGTGGAATTGGAGGACGGGCTGCGGTTTTCGCCCTGGAGCGGCTTGGACATCCCGTCTGGTTTTTGCCGACAATATTGCTGCCGTGGCATCCCGGACATGGTGCTACAAACCGATTGGTGAGGGAAGAGGCGGCGTTCGAACGGCTTGTTGAGGACCTGATCCGGGCGCCGTGGTTACCGGAGATCGGCGCGATCCTGACAGGGTATCTGGGCCGTGCCTCCCAGGGTCCGGTAATTGCCGCGCTGATAGACGCGGTCAGAAAGGCCAATCCGGACCTAATATATCTTTGCGATCCGGTTGTGGGCGATGACACTGCCGGTGAGGGCGCGCTTTACGTTCCGCAGGAGACGGCAGAAGCGATCCGCGATCATCTCGTTCCCCGTGCCGATGTCGTGACCCCGAACGCATTCGAGCTCGCCTGGCTGTCCGGTCAGTCGACGGCGAGTGAAGCAGCCTGTGTCGCTGCGGCGCGATCTCTACCGGCGGCCCGGGTTCTGGTGACCTCCGCGCCGGCCTTGATGAGAAACAGCATGGCAACCATGCGCGTGGCTGAGGGAAGGGCTATCGTCGCCGAACACAGGGCCTTGCCCTCTGCGCCCCACGGAACGGGCGACTTGTTCGCCGCGCTTGCCCTGTCGGCGGAGTTGAAAGGCAAAAGCGGCGAACAACTGCTTCAGCAGGCGACAATCGGCACGTTCGATATCGCGATGGAGAGCGTAGCGGCGGGGTCGGATGAACTGTTGCTGGCCGAGGCCCAGGAATTTCTCGCACGTCCAAGGTCCAGGGTCACAATCCGTCATATTGCCGGGAAACACTGTGACTGACCCGGTCACCGTCGCCGGCGTTGACGGCTGTCCCGGCGGCTGGATTGCCGTTTTTCGGCGCATCGATGGGTCGACAGGGCCGACGATGCGGTTTTTTGCCGATTTTTCGGCTCTTTTGCGTGCTGCGGAGGCGCCTTCAATCATCGCGGTCGATATGCCGATCGGGCTCCCGGAAAAAGCGGGCAGGGGCGGACGGGGACCGGAAAGTGCCGTGAGACCGCTTCTGGGGCAAAGACAGTCTTCGGTCTTCTCGGTGCCCTCGCGACGGGCTGTTTATTGCGAAACGTATCCGGAGGCCTGCCGGGTGGCGCTTGAGACGTCCGAGCCGCCGCGTAAAGTCTCGAAGCAGTGTTTTCATCTGTTTCCGAAAATCCGGGAGATCGATCGCCTGATGCATCCGGCGCTGGAAGAGCGCGTCTACGAAGTCCACCCTGAACTGGCGTTCTGGCGCCTCAACGGCGAAATGCCGATGAACCTGCCCAAAAAGGTGAAAAGCAGACCCTTTAAAGCCGGTCTGGCGGAGCGGCGGGCCTGTTTGGAAAAATTCGGAATTTCAGAGGTATTTTTCGAACAACGGCGTCCGCGCGGTGTGGGAGCGGATGATCTGCTGGACGCCTGCGTCAACGCCGTGATCGCCGAGCGGATTCACCAAGGGCTGGCCAGGCCGTTTCCACCGATGTTCGCGCGGGACGACAAGGGATTGCGCATGGCAATCTGGGCATGATCATGAAAAGACGCTGCACCGGACTTTGTGAAAAAGCAGACTGTCAGCGGTGTTTGCCTGAGTGGCGGTCCCGGCGAATGGCCAGATCAATAAGGGTTCCCAGCGATTCGACCTGTTTTTCGGAGGTGTTTGGATCGCCCATGATTTTGTGAATGCGTTCAGAAATATCGCGCGGATCGGCCTTGGCGAGCTTGGTTCTTTTGTTGATGCCCATCCGATTGAGATAATCCATCATTTTCGGACCGACCGCGTAGGTCTGCATCATCTTCTTGCGTTCGTGCTTGCCGATCATATTTTTCCGCCTTTCGACAGCTCCTCCGGACATCGCATGAATGCGGTGAACAATGCGCCGCACCCACATCAGGACCGGCAAATTGGAGCGGTCAAACGTGTCAACATTACGGCTCCAAAACCGCAGGGTTTTCAAAGGACAAATGACGAATTGTGAAAACGATGTGGCAGCTTCGGCGCTTTTGGACGGCCTGGAACACGCATTCGAGCGCGTCCCGCATCAGCCGGGCGGGAACAGTCCGGCCTCTGGTGCAAAATAGTCACATAGAACGGATGCCAATCGGGATATCGTCTGCACACCTGATGGATTCGGTTATTTGATGGGCTCATGACGCAAGACCAACTCCTCCTTTTCGGCATTTTCGCCATTGTGTTCATATTCCTGATCTGGGGACGATGGCGGTACGATCTGGTCGCGTTCATGGCGCTGCTGGTGGCACTGCTTCTGGGACTGGTCCCGAATGAGGACGCGTTTTCAGGTTTCGGCCATCCTGCAACCGTCATCGTCGCTCTGGTTCTTGTGGTGTCCCGCGGGCTCGTCAATGCGGGCGCGGTTGACATCATCACGCGGAACGTGGTCGATCCCGGCCGGTCGCTTGGCGCGCACATAGCGGCTATCGGCGGAATTGGCGGCGTTCTCTCAGCCTTTATGAACAATGTCGCGGCGCTTGCGCTCCTTATGCCGGTTGACATGCAGACGGCAAAGAAGGCGGGGCGTGGTGCCGGCATTACGCTGATGCCGTTGGCTTTTGCGACCATTCTGGGCGGCATGGTGACGCTGATCGGCACACCGCCCAACATTATCATTGCGCAATTTCGGGAACGCGCTTTGGGCGAGCCGTTCCATATGTTCGACTTTGCGCCGGTCGGACTGGTGGCGGCCCTGACGGGAATGGTGTTCGTCGCTCTGATCGGGTGGCGGCTGTTACCGGCGCGACTGCGGGAAGAACAGAATGAAGAGGGCCATTTCGATCTCAGCGGCTACATTGTCGAACTGATTGTGCCCGAGGAGTCCGGCCTTATCGGCAAACGGCTGAAAGATCTGGAAGAGCTGGCGGATGATACGGATATCGCTGTCTTGGGAATCGTCAGAGGGAAAACCCGACTGCCCGGTCGCGGGCGTTACGAAAAGATCCAGGCGCGGGACGTTCTCATTCTGGAGGCCGCGCCCGATGGTATCGATCAGCTCAGGTCCAGCCTGAAACTGGAAATTCAGGGTGAAAATCGCAGAGGCATGGCCGTGTCGGGCAACATGGGGCTGGTGGAAGTCGTGGTGCCCAGAGACGCTGCCATTGAGGGCCGGTCCGCGCTGTCCATGCAGCTTCTGAGGCGGCACGGTGTCACATTGCTTGGTGTGTCCCGCCACGGCCGCAGGTTTTACGAACGTGTGCGGCGCCTGCCCATCCGTGCCGGTGACATCCTGCTTCTTTACGGGCGGGCGGATCAGATTTCCGAAACAGTCGCGCATCTGGGATGCCTGCCGCTGGCCGAACGCGGTCTTGGGGTGACCCAGCATCAGAAGGCAGGTCTGGCGGTTGGCATTTTTGCGGCGGCAATTGCTGTTTCCAGCTTCGGTCTTGTGTATCTGCCCGTCGCTCTTGCCTGTGTGGCAGCGCTTTATGTGATCACCGATATTGTGCCGATCCGCGAGCTTTACGATCAGGTCGAATGGCCCGTTGTCGTTTTGCTGGGGTCCATGATTCCGCTCGGAGAAGCCCTGCAGTCGACCGGCGGAACAGCGCTGATTGCGGACGGAATTCTAACGATCACGGCAGGATTGCCGGCCTATATGGTGGTTCTGGTTCTCATGGTGGCGACCATGACGCTTTCGGACGTTCTCAACAACACGGCAACTGCGATTGTCGGGGCGCCGATCGCAATCGAGCTGGCAAATAAGCTGAACGTCAATTCCGACCCGTTTCTGATGACGGTTGCGGTGGCTGCCTCGTGCGCGTTCCTGACGCCGATCGGTCACAAGAACAATACTCTGATCATGGGACCGGGCGGCTACAAATTCGGCGACTATTGGCGGATGGGCCTGCCGCTTGAGATTCTGGTCATCGCCGTTTCGGTACCGGCCATACTGTTCTTCTGGCCTCTATGACGGGATCAGCCCGACCGTCAGGATGCACATTTGTCGTCCGTGAAGTATTCCTAAGCGACTGCCTTCGCACGGGAATTTGGCGTTCTCAAGTATTCGATTTCGCATGTTTTAGCAGGAAATAGGCTTGTTTCCTTGCAACTTTACATCGTCTTTCCTGCGTGATTCACTCGCTTTGTCGGACGTTTTTTTGGGGTGAATCGGTCATGAAGCCAAAGGAACCGGTGGAAACAGGGCAGCGGGATCTTTTCCGAGCCAGGCTGGATCAAATCCTCGACATGAAGCATCCGAAAGCGGTTCTTGCGCGGGTCATCGACTGGGAGCTTCTCGCCGATAAATGCGGCCCGGCCTATTCCGACAAACTCGGCCATCCAGCCCTGCCGACACGGCTGATGGCTGGACTGGCGATCCTCAAATACACCGACAACCTGTCCGACGAGGAACTGTGCGCCCGCTGGGTGGAGAATCCGTATTATCAATATTTCTGCGGGGAGGAATTCTTCCGCCACGACTTGCCGTTCGACCGGTCATCAATGACGCGATGGCGCCAGCGCATGGGTGAGGAAAAGCTTCAGGCCCTGCTTGAGGAAAGCCTG
The DNA here is from genome assembly GCA_965275915.1 of Stappiaceae bacterium. Classification (GTDB taxonomy): domain Bacteria; phylum Pseudomonadota; class Alphaproteobacteria; order Rhizobiales; family Stappiaceae; genus JBDWFY01. The sequence continues at coordinate 1,324,866 of CBDHYI010000007.1, read as the reverse complement.
GCTGTGTCCGTCAAACTGCGGGCGACGAGGCCGCAGGACTTCGCCCAGGCGATTGTCGACACCACGGTGCAGGAGAAAAATACCGCCTTTCCGACCGATGCCAAGTTGATCCACCGGGCACGGGAGCGACTGGTCAACCAGGCCAAGGCGGCAGGCATTAAACTGCGCCAGAGCTATGTCCGTGTCGGCAAGGCCGAACTGATCGCCCATCAACGCTATGCCCATGCCAAACAGTTCAAACGTGCAGGCAAGCGCTTGAGAAAACTCAAGACCTTCCTGCGCCGGACCGTTTCCGACATTCGCCGCAAGACAAAAGGCAACCCGGACCTTGAAGCCGCCTTCCTGCGGCCGTTGTGGCTGGCAGAACGGGTGATGACCCAGAAGCGGCGCGATCCCTTGCCGAAGATCTATTCGCTGCATGCGCCGGAGGTTGAATGTATCGGCAAGGGCAAAGCCCACAAGCCCTATGAGTTTGGCGTCAAAACCTCGGTCGCCACAACGCTAAATCGCTCAAAGGGTGGACAGTTCGTGCTTCATGCCAAGGCGCTGCCCGGAAACCCCTATGACGGCCACACCCTGCAAACCATCATCCCGGAAATCGAGGCCCTGACCGGTGGCACCCTGAAACGCATTCTGGCCGATGCCGGTTATCGAGGCCACAACGCGCCGGACAGCCACAAGTTCCGGGTCTTCACCGCCGGACAGAAACGCCGGGTCACACCCGCCATCAAGAAGCAGATGCGACGACGGTCGGCCGTTGAACCGGTCATCGGGCATATCAAAAAAGATCACCGGATGGGCCGAAACTACCTGGCTCACACAACGGGTGATGCCGCAAATCCGATCCTCGCAGCCGCAGGATACAACTTCCGCCTCATCCTCAACTGGATCAGCCTTCTTTTGATCCAAATCTGGTCGACGTTTGCGATCAGCGTAAACACGCAGACAGACCCAGGAAACGCATAAATCACGGTCGACACATTTTCCGGCAGGAACCGGTTGAATCCGTTGCCATCCGGTTCCGCGCTGTTTGACCGGACACGGACCGGCTCAAGCAATCAGTTGACAGGTTTTGACTTCGGCAGGCCCGTAACCGTCGGCGCGGCCGGTGCCGCTGCGGCGCTGGCGGAAAGCTCCGCAGCTTTGGTTTCGGCTTCACTGCCCCACATATTGGTGAAGAAACCGAGCGCTTTCTTGCCGACGGCGGCCGTTTTGCCGATGGCGCCGACAGCGGGTTGTTCCACGGAACCAACCGTAAGCGCCGCATCGGCTGCCTGCTGTTCACGCAGCGCGGCGGCCTGAATTTCAGCCGCTTCCTTTTCCTTCGCCTTGGCTTCGGCTTCTGCCGCTGCAATTGCCGCTTTCTCTTTTTTGGCTTCTAGCTTGGCGACACGGTTCTGAAAATAGATATCATCGCGTTCCTGCCGCTGCGACAAAGCTGTTTCAAGTCCGCGGGGAAGCGAATAGGCCGGACAGGCTTCGGCGGCGAGAAACTTGTCCCTCGGATCGTCGAGCTTGGCATTAAACACATAGCGTTTGCCGCAAACATCGACCTTTGGCGGCACTTTGGTCAGATCGAACTGGTCGTACCCTTCTTTCAGCATATGCCAGAAGTCGATATGCGGGCTGTCGTAATGGGCGACCAGGTTCCTCGCCGTCATCCGGAAGGGATAGGCATGAACCTCAAACGAACGCTGTCCGCCGAGAAACGCATCCCGACCCATGGCATAGATATCCTGGATCTGATCGTCTTCCATGGCATAACAGCCGCGCGATGAGCAGGCGCCATGCACCATCAGATGGGAGCCGGTCCGTCCGTGAGCCTGATCAAATTTGTTCGGAAAGCCGAGATTGAAGGCGAGGTGATAGGAAGAATTGGGATTCATCTGGGCCGGCCGGATGGTATAATAGCCCTCCGGTGCCTGCCGGTCCCCTTCCTTGAATTTCGGTCCCAGTTCACCGGACCATTTACAGATCTCGTAGGTTTCAAGAAGCGCGTACTTGCCGCCCTTCGTCTCCCGCCAGACTTCCAGTTCCGCTTCTTCCTTGAAAATGCGGACCAGCACCGGCGACCCTTTGCTCATCCCGAGCTGTTGCATCTTATCGCGAATATCGTGGGAAACCGGTTGCAGGTGTTTCGGGCCGTAAAGATTCTCGCCCTGACAGGCTGCAAGACCCAAAGCAATAACACTGGCGCCGGCGAGGCGCTTGAAACGGATCTTACGCAAACGTCGTTCGGACATTTAGGCTTCCTGATTTCAACCGATAATTCACGACACTTTGGTCGACGCGCTCAGAGTATCATCTTGAGGCCAGAATAAAGTGTTAACCTTGGGACGCGATAGATCAACTCACCCGCCTGGTCCACACATTCACGTGATCGCCCCGACTTCCCGGCCCGCGCACCCGGCGCAAACTGCAACTCAATTCTGTCGATAAAGAGGCGCCGCCGGAGAGTTAAAAATACTTTTACTTGGTATGGTTAAGGATGTCTTACCAAGTAATTTTGCACAGTCAAGTAATTCTCTTCAGAACAGGTTCGACGACTTGGGTCACAAAGTGCGGCCTATTGCCAAGAATTTGTCCCGGCGCAATTTGCGGATTTCATCGGCGTCCTTGCCTGCGACACTCTCCAGAAACCGTTCAATCGACTTTCCGGCATCACCAATGACCTGTTGCGGCTCCCGATGACCGCCGCCGACCGGTTCGGCGATGATCTCGTCGATCACCTTCAGGTCGATAAGGTCCTGTGCCGTAATTTTCATGCTGGTGGCCGCTTCCTGAGCCTTGGCTGAATCGTGCCACAAAATGGACGCGGCGCCCTCAGGTGAAATCACGCTGTAGATGGCATGTTCGAGCATCGCAACATGGTTGGTCGCAGCTATGGCGATCGCGCCGCCCGAACCGCCCTCGCCGATGATCACGGCCATGTTGGGCACTCCCAGCGCCATACTGACATCGGTTGACCGGGCGATGGCCTGAGCCTGCCCGCGTTCCTCGGCTCCGATGCCGGGATAGGCACCCGCGGTGTCGACGAAGGAGAGGACCGGAATTTTGAAGTGGTCGGCCAGTTCCATGATGCGCACGGATTTTCTGTAGCCTTCCGGCCTCGCCATGCCGAAATTGTGTTTGAGGCGGGACTCCGTATCGGCACCCTTTTCCTGACCGAGAACCGCAACGGACTGACCCCTGAAACGGCCGAAGCCGGCGACGATTGCCGCATCGTCGCCAAAGGACCGGTCGCCCGCGAGCGGCGTAAAATCGTCAATTAATCCGTGAACATAGTCAATGGCATGTGGACGGTCAGGGTGTCTGGCGACCAGAGTTTTCTGCCAGGGCGTCAGTTTGCCGTAAATTTCCGAAAGAGCCTGAGCCGCTTTGCTTTCGAGCTTGTCGATTTCATCGGCAACATCGACGGCTTCACCGTTTTCGGCCAACGCGCGGAGTTCCTGAACTTTGCCTTCAAGGTCCGCCACCGACTTCTCAAATTCAAGGTAACTACGCATTATCCGCCCATTCAGCCGACCGTTGCGGCCGTTCACAATTTCATCTCAGACAGGGATCTACCGGGTGATCGGCCATTTGTCGATGCAAAGATAGTCGTTTGCTGCGTCGAGCAGACATGTGCCGCGTGCATGATCGTACCCCGCCCACAACGTGCACATTTAGGCGGAAGGATGGCATTCGCCAAGTCTTATTCTTGAATGCCGGCCATGATCCGGTCAAAAGACGACTAAAACCGTTCAGATATGCCCGGATTTCAGCGCGCAGCCTGTACGCGGGGGCGAGTCCCGGACATCTTGATTTTCCGGGCCAGAACAATGAGTTTGCCGGCAACAGTCCGCATTGAGGCCCGATAGGGAAACAGAACGCGCGTTCCGGCCAGCGGTGCAAGCCAGATTTCCATATCGGTGTTGGCAGCCATGTACTGAACCGACTTTTTCGCCGGCCTGTGTCCGGCTACCGGTACCCAACGGGCGGCGCATATGATGACATCGCCATCATAGCCAAAGCCCCGCACTTTCTTGCGCCGCTTGTAGCTCAATTGGATGTCATACCGGGTCCAGCCGTCGAAGATCGGTATGCGCCGGTCGCAGGCTTTCGGACCAAACGTTTCACTGTCGTTTTCAAGCGGCATCAAAATGGCGCTGACCGGATCGACAATGTCTTTATGATGGTTCGCCGTGATCTCGACGCGGTCCCCACGGGGGCGTAATTTCGGCGCAACGCTCAAGGTTCTGATCCGTCCGTCACCAACCTTCATTTTCACATGACTGTTTCTGTTTTCGGACGTCGAGTTCATATTGTATCGGGACGGAACGACAGTCCTGCCATTCAGCGTGCCGGACGCCTTGGCTGTACCCTTGCCGGCTGTCACCAGGGTTCCGATCCCGGCGGGCTGTGTTGAAATCGTCGCAGAATAGCGGTTTTTATTGACCACCAGCGACAGCGACGCGCGCGCAAAACCAAACCCGGCGACGGACACATCATAGAGCGCGCCGATGCTGCCATTTTCAGCCTTTGCAGCTGCCGGAACCAAAAGCGCACTGCTTGTCGCGGCCAGAACTCCGCAGACCCACTTCACACAACTCATACCAAACACCTGACGCTCCCCGTGTGGACGCATATGCCTGTCCGCCACACTGTAGTTTCTGGTTTAGGCGTTCCTGAAATATTCGAACGGGTGTCGGGCCCAGAAACGCTCTCCGGCATCCACCCGTTTTCAAGGTGTTGACCGAATGCGCCAATTGTTTGGCTTTATGGTAACTTCCAGGTTAATGGCAACGCAAAAACATGCCATATTGAGCCGGAAATTTTGCCGTGTGGCGGGCAATCCAGTCTTGACGCTTGCGGGCGGCATCTCTATAGGAGGGCAACTTTCCGAGATATTCCGGACTGAATTTGCCGAACCCGTGTGCGTTCGGCCAGAAAAAAGGTATTACCAATGGCTCGGCGGTGCGAACTCACCGGCAAGGCCGTCCAGACTGGCAACAATGTCAGCCACGCGAACAACAAGTCGCGCAGACGGTTTCTTCCGAACTTGTGCAATGTGTCTCTTCTGAGCGACGCGATGGGCGAAAAAGTATCTTTGCGGATCAGCGCGCATGCGCTCAGAACCGTTGAGCATCGCGGCGGACTGGACGCATTCCTTCTTAAGGCCAAGGACAACGAGTTGTCCGACAAGGCCGTCAGATTGAAGCGTCAGGTTAAGCTCAAACTCGCCGAAGCGTCCTGAAGACGTCCTGTTTTCAGCGGCTCACTGGATTTGATCAATGAAAACAGCTGACAGCGTGCTGTCATCGACAATGTTCGGCATTGCGGCGATGGCTTTGGTGGTGCTTGCCTCCAACATTCTCGTGCAGTATCCGGTGTACGCGGAGATTGGCGGTCTCCAGCTCGCAGACCTTTTGACCTGGGGTGCGTTCACCTATCCCGCCGCGTTTCTGGTGACCGATCTGACGAATCGGCGGTTTGGCCCTGTGGCGGCGCGCCGGGTGGTCATTGCCGGTTTCATCGTTGCCGTTTTTCTGTCTGTTCTTCTCGCCACGCCGCGTATTGCAATTGCATCGGGCAGCGCGTTTCTGGTCGCGCAGCTGATGGACGTGACGATTTTTGACGCATTGCGCCGCCGCGCCTGGTGGAAAGCACCTTTTGTCTCGTCATTGATCGGCTCGGTCCTCGATACGATCCTGTTCTTCTCCATGGCGTTTTCGGCCGCATGGTCGTTTCTGGGAGGTTTCGATGCGTTTGCCGTCGAAGCGACGCCTCTGCTTGGCGTTTTTTCGGCTGAGTATCCGCGCTGGATCTCGTGGGCACTCGGTGATTTCTGTGTAAAAATGCTTGTCGCTGTCGGCCTTCTGATCCCTTACCGGATCCTGCTTGCCTTTATCCGTCCCTTGCCGGATGCGCGCGCGGTGTAACGGGATCGGCAGCGTTTCTGACCGCACCGTCCTTCATCTTGAAACGCAGGAAAAGCGTGCGCTGAAGGATCGAATGATTGTTGTCCGATATCAGCGTTATGATCGTATCACCATCGGGTGACCGGTGAACCGCCAGACCCTCCATATTGTCGATATGGTAGCCCAGATCCGCCTCGATGATCGCATGTCCGTCAAGGACGGCGCCCGGCCGAATGGTCGAGGCGGGTACGCGGCGGATGCGCATACCGATACCGTCGCTGAGGTTGAACCGTCTTTCCAGCAGCAGCAGATCCCCGTCGGGAAGAAATGAGGCGTCGGTTACATCGTAATTGTCGCTTCGTTTGACTTTGAGAGCGCCGGGCCGCGGTCCGCCGATCAGCCAGCCGTTCATGTCGCGCGTCCGATTGGTATTGCGCTCGGTGAGCGCAACAATGGCACCGGCGACCGGGCTGCCTTCCGGCGCGACGGATAACCCTTCTATCCCCTTGTTGAAACGGATCCGTCTCTGGGGGATTCCCGTCTTGATGTTTTTTGCCGGTGTGACTGCCGCAAGGGCCGGTGGCGCCGGCCAGAAATTGATACGGGAATCGCCCTCAAAAGCCACCAGGTATTCCATCTGCCCGTTCGCCGTTCGCCTGGCAAGCGCTTCCGCATCCGAAGAATGTTTGCCAAGCAGCGGTTGGCCCCGATAGTCAAGGATCGGTGCAAACGCGGCTTTGAGGGGCGTATCCTCCTGAAGGCCCCTTTCGTCCGGAACCTGCCAGGTAAACCAGAAACCGGTGTCGCTGACTGCCAGGATCGTTTGTCCGCCATCAAGGCTCAGCACGCCGGAGAGTGCGCCAAAATCGCGGTTTGTCGAGATCAGTTCGGCACCGCCGAGAAACTCAAGCTCTCCGAAAACGGTCTGTTCGCTGTGGCCGATGCGAAAGTGAGACAGAGGCTCCTGCCGGATCTCAAATGGCTTGAGCCCCGCCGGTGCCGGCGGAGGTGTCGCCTCCCCAAACTCCATCGGCACCAGCACGGCCAGCAGCGTTGCAGCAAAAAGAAGGCGGTGCCGTATGGTCATGCACGACGCCGTCTGCGCGCGGTGGGACGAACCGTCTCGTCTTCAAACAGGTTCGCCAGCTGTTCTGTCAGGACGCCGGCCAACTCTTCCGCATCGACGATCGTAACGGCCCGGCGATAGTAACGGGTAACGTCATGTCCGATTCCGATTGCGATCAGCTCAATCGAAGACCGGGTTTCGATGTCCTCGATCACGCGCCGGAGGTGCTTCTCAAGATAGTTGCCCGGATTAACCGACAAGGTGCAGTCATCCACAGGGGCGCCGTCGGAAATAACCATCATGATACGTCGGCTTTCAGGCCGGGCCAGGAGCCGATTATGCGCCCACTCCAGTGCTTCCCCGTCGATGTTTTCTTTCAAAAGTCCTTCGCGCATCATCAGGCCAAGATTCCGACGGGCCCGCCGCCACGGGGCATCGGCTGATTTGTAGATGATGTGCCTCAGGTCGTTGAGGCGCCCGGGATTTTGCGGTTTACCCGACTGAAGCCAGGCCTCCCGCGCCTGGCCGCCTTTCCAGGCTCGGGTGGTAAAGCCGAGGATCTCTACCTTGACACCGCAGCGTTCGAGGGTGCGGGCAAGAATATCGGCTGTGACCGCTGCAACCGTTATCGGACGTCCGCGCATCGATCCGGAGTTATCCAACAGCAGGGTGACCACGGTGTCGCGGAAATTGATGTCCTGTTCCTGTTTGAACGCGAGAGGTTGCATCGGATCCGTAACGACCCTTGTGAGGCGGGCCGTGTCAAGCAGACCTTCCTCCATATCAAACTCCCAGGACCGGTTCTGCTGCGCCATCAGCCGACGCTGCAGGCGGTTGGCAAGCCGCGAGACGGCGCTTTGCAGATTTGTGAGCTGTTTGTCGAGAAATCCACGCAGACGATCAAGTTCTGCGATGTCGCACAAATCTTCGGCGCGGACCACCTCATCGAACTTGTCGGTGAAGATATGATAATCGGATGCCGGCGGCCGATTGGAGAAGGGATAGTCCTGCGGCGGGGCATCGGCCATGTCTTCCATATCCATGTCGACGAGCTCGTCGCTGAAGTCATCAGCGGCGGTGTCGCTCATCTCGCTTTCGCCCGCTTCCTGTTCCTCCCCGGACATGTCCTGCTCCTGAGGTCCCTGCTGGTCCTCGCTGGAGGTGTCCTGGTCCTCGTTGCTGGTGTCTGACTGGTCGTCCCGTCCGTCGTCGCCGGACTGATCGTCTTCGTTGGACGCTTCATCGCCGAATTCCTCGGCCATCTCAAGGGAGACGAGCATGTGACGGACAATGCCGGCGAAGTCGGCCTGGTTGTCCAGAGCGTCTTCGAGTTTATCGAGATCATCCGCCGTCTTGTTTTCGATGAGAAGGCGCCATTGATCGACCAGTTTGCTGGCGGTTGCCGGCGGTTTTTCGCCGGTCAGCCTTTCCCTTACAAGAAGCGCCAGCGCATCTTCAATCGGCGCGTCTTCCTGCGTATCGATCGCCTGATAAGCCGGTTTGCTGTACCGGTCCTCCAGCATGGCACCGATATTGGAGCAGACCCCGGCCATGCGCATGGATCCGAGCGACTCGCACCGCGCCTGTTCTATCGCTTCAAAGACGTTTTGCGCCTGATCGCCTGCCGGCATCATTTTTCGATGAACGGCCGCATCGTGGCAGGCCCGGCGCAGTGCGATTGAATCGCCCTGACCGCGTGTCACCGCCAGATCTTTGGCACTCATGCGCCGGGGCGGTTCCGTCAGCCGGGCCCGTTCACCGGACAGTCCCGGCCGATCGGTTGAGAACACCACATCCAGTTCCGGATCCCGGGAGATTGCCCGCATCGTGGTCGTGACCGCCTGTTTCACGGGTTCGGTGGCGGACTGACCGCGTTTTGATCCGTCAAATTGCGAGGCCATTAGGTTCCTGCTTTCCTGCCAGCACCTCAGGTCACGACGGCGTTGGCAACCGATTCACGCAGTTCTTCGCCAAAACAGCGCTGATAGAACTCGGACACGGCAGTCCGTTCCATCTCGTCGCATTTATTGAGGAAGGTCAGACGGAAGGCAAATCCGATATCGCCGAATATTTCCGCATTTTCCGCCCAGGTGATCACCGTGCGCGGGCTCATGACAGTCGAAAGATCGCCATTCATGAAGGCGTTACGCGTCATATCGGCAACCCGGACCATCTTGGAAATCGTCTCTTGACCCTCGGGTGTCATATAGGCCTTGTTCTTGGCAAGGACAATTTCCGTTTCATTATCGTGCGGCAGGTAATTCAGGGTGGTTACGACCGACCAACGGTCCATCTGACCCTGGTTGATCTGCTGGGTGCCGTGATAAAGGCCGGATGTGTCGCCAAGGCCGACCGTATTGGTTGTGGCAAACAGGCGGAACGCCGGATGCGGACGAATGACCCGGTTCTGGTCGAGCAATGTCAGCTTGCCCGACACTTCCAGGACGCGCTGGATGACGAACATCACGTCCGGTCGTCCGGCGTCATACTCATCGAACACCAGCGCGACATTGTTCTGGAGCGCCCAGGGCAGAATACCGTCCCTGAATTCGGTGACCTGTACACCGTCGCGGATGACGATGGCATCTTTGCCGACAAGATCGATCCGGCTGATATGGCTGTCGAGATTAACGCGTACGCAGGGCCAGTTCAGGTGCGCCGCGACCTGCTCGATGTGGGTCGATTTGCCGGTTCCGTGATAGCCCGAAACCATGACGCGCCGGTTATGGGAGAAACCGGCCAGGATGGCGAGCGTCGTATCCGCGTCGAAAAGATAGTCCGGATCCCGGTCCGGCACATGCGCGGACATTTCGGAATAAGCGGGCACCTGCAGATCGGAATCGATGCCGAAGAGATCTCGGACAGGGACTTTCGTGTCCGGCAAGCTGGCGGAATTGTCATTTACTTCAGTCATCGGTCCTCCGCCGTCCTGTTTCGTCACCAGGACTCAGGGCATTGTTCATAAGGAGCTGGAATGATGGTTTCAGCAAAAACCTGCTTTTTTCAGCACATTGTACGCTTGAATGATCTGCCGAAGACGATCTTCAAGAGAACTGTCGCCACCATTTGCATCAGGATGATGCTTTTTGACAAGTTCTTTATAGCGGGCCTTTATCTCCGCGGCATCGGCACTGTAGTTGAGGTTCAGAGTTTCAAAGGCATGTTTTTGCGCCGTGACAAGGTGCCGCCGCTGACGGGCGGCGGCGGACTGGCCCTGAGGTTCGTCGTCTCCCAACAGATTAAACGGATCATTCACGCCGTTGGACCACTCGCCGCGGCGCCGGCCCTGGGATTCCATTGTCGCTTTGTTGACACCCATTTTCCAGGTCGGGCGGTGGCCTGTGAGGGCATCTTTCTGGTAGCTGCGCAGTTGCGTGTCATCCATGCCCTGAAAATAGTTGTAGGACTTGTTGTATTCACGCACGTGGTTGACGCAGAAGCGAAAGAACTGTCCCTCGCGGCCCCGGCCTTTGGGCGCCCGGTGCGTTCCGGGATTGGAGCAGCCCTCCCATTCACATTCGGGGTGCTGCTCCCGTTTGGCCTTTTCCTTCGTAGGCTTGACGCGAATGGAGTCGAAAATGTTCGATTTGTTGGTCATTCACACATGCTTGCGATAGCGGGAAACGATCAGGCGACCTTGCTCAAATTTGATAAGCGCCCATAAATAGAGCGACCGGCGGGGACAGCGCAAGGTCTTGACACGCCTTCAAGTGCGATTCCTCACGATAGTGACTTTATGGAGCAGGGCATGAGCGTCAAAGAAACGATGGAATACAAACTGAAAGAAGCCTTCTCGCCCGAAGAGATCAGTGTTGTGGATGAATCGCACCTTCACAAGGGACACGGCGGCTGGCGGGAGGCAGGAGAAACCCATTTCCGCGTTGAGCTTGTTTCCGAAAAGTTCAGCGGCGTCAGTCGTATAGACCGTCACCGCATGGTCAATGAGACCCTCAGGCAGGAGCTTGAGGAGGGTGTGCATGCCCTTGCCATTCGCGCAAGCTCGCCGGAAGACCGCCGCTAGCGCAGGGTTTCGCAGGCGCCGCCTATTGCGGCGAGAGGGCCGCCTCTGCTTATGAGGATGGCGACACCGGTCCGCTGACCCTCATTTTTTTGTCAAGTGGCACCATCCTCAGACGCAGGAGCTTGTTCTTCTCCCGGCGCAACACGGTGAAGCGAAAGCCGTGAAATGTGAAGATCTGGCGTTCTTCGGGGATCATGCGCGCTTCGTGAATCACAAGGCCGGCAACCGTCGTGGCTTCTTCGTCCGGAAGATCCCAGTCCGTGGCGCGGTTGAGATCGCGGATCGGCACCGACCCGTCAACGATGACGGAACCGTCGGTCTGGGGCAGAACGCCCTCCAGTTCGACATCGTGCTCATCGGCAATTTCGCCGACAATCTCCTCAAGAATGTCCTCCAGCGTGACGTGTCCCATCACCTCGCCATATTCGTCGACCACCAGCGCAAAGTGGCTCTTACGCTTCAGGAACGCATTCAACTGGTCCTGCAGGCTCGTTGTGTCGGGCACAAACCAGGGTTTTTTGGCAAGCAGCAACAGGTCCAGACGTTCCACATCGCCACCGGCTTTGTGAAGCGCCCTCAACAGGTCTTTGGCATGCAGGACACCGACAATGTTGTCCGGTTTTTCCTGCCACAGCGGCAGACGCGTATAGGGACTTTTCAGAACCAGGTCGACAAGGTTCGACGGCGGGTCGTCACCATTCAGCGTTTGCATCTTCGTGCGGTGAACCATGACATCGGACACTTCCAGATCCGCAAGGTCCAGAAGGCCGCCCAGCCGGTCGCGCTCGTCCTTGACAAGACCGCCCTCAAGATGCTGCAGGTCAACGGCCCCGCGCAGTTCATCGTGGGCGGACAGGATCGCCTGATCCTCGCCGATATTGATGCCGAAGCGCCGCAGGATGAAGCGGACCAGCAACTCGACAGCCGCTATGGGCGGTCCGAACACGGCAACCACCACCCGAACGACGGGGGCGACGGCGAGCGCAAAGCGGTCTGGGTTGAAGATCGCCCAGGTTTTCGGCAGAACTTCGGAAAAAATCAGGACCAGGGCCGTCATGATCAGGGTTGCGTAAACGACACCCGCATCGCCGAACAGCGTAAGCATCACACTTGTGGCAAGAGCCGATGCCAGGATGTTGACGAGGTTGTTGCCAAGCAGGAGGGCGCCGATCAGGCGCTCCCGTGCGAGAATGAGCCGACTGACAAGGCCGGCCCGTTTGTCGCCGGCCTTTTCAAGCTGATGAATGCGGGCGCGGGATGCGGCCGTCAACGCCGTTTCGGAACCGGAAAAAAAGCCCGAAAGGCAAAGCAGAACGGCCACAGCACCCAGGGACATCCAGAACCAGGTATCGGCAATAGAACCGGTTGCACTTTCTGCGCCCATCAGGACAGTTTCTCCTCAAGAAAAGACAGAACCCCGGCGGGATCGACAGTCTTTTCGATAAACGACTGTCCGATTCCCCGTGTCAGGATAAACGTCAGATTTCCCCGTGAGACTTTTTTATCCTGTGCAATATGGTCCATCAATGTTTCCGCGTTCGGCAGCTGCCCCGGGATCTGGTCAAGACGGGTGGGAAGACCGACTTCTCCCAGATGCGCGGCCACCCGCTCGGTGTCTTGGGGGGGGCACAGCCCCAGCGTTTCGGAAAAAGCGTGGGCAAGACACATGCCGATTGAAACGCCTTCGCCGTGAACCAGCAGGTCAGCTTCATAGCCGGTTGCCGCCTCAAGCGCATGACCGAACGTGTGGCCGAGATTGAGCAATGCCCGTTCACCCGTTTCCCGCTCGTCCGCGGCTACAATGGCCGCTTTCGCCCGGCAGGCATGGGCAATGGCTTCATCGCGTTCCTGGCCACCGGAAAAGATGGCCTGCCAGTTTGCCTCAAGCCACGAAAAGAATGCGGCATCATTGATCAGACCGTATTTGACGACTTCCGCGTAACCTGCTCGAAAATCCCGTTTCGGGAGCGTATCGAGCAAGGCTGTGTCTGCCAGAACAAGTCCCGGCTGCAGAAAAACGCCAAGCAGGTTTTTACCGAATCGCGTGTTGATACCCGTTTTGCCGCCGACCGAACTGTCCACCTGAGCAAGAAGGGTGGTCGGTATCTGCACAAAGTTCATGCCGCGCCGCACGACACCGGCGACAAAACCGGACAAATCGCCGACGACGCCGCCGCCAAGGGCGATTATGACATCTCCCCGTTCGAACCGGCCATCCAGCATACGCTCGCAAAGATCCTCGAACACAGGAAAGCTCTTTGAGTTTTCTCCCGGTTCGATGGGAAACGTGCTGTGTGCCAGGGCGTGACGGTCAAGGGATTCCGTCAGCGCCCCCAAATGCAGATTGGCGACAGTCTCGTCGGTGATGATCGCAAAGCCGGCACCGGGAAACTGCTCCCCCAACAGTGCCCCCGCATGTGCCAGCGAGCCACGCGAAATGTGAATGTCGTAACTCCGCTCGCCAAGGTCTATTGAGACGCGTGTTTCATCTGCCACCGCTTTGTTTTCCTCGATCATTTCGAATTCGAATTGCTCTTGCGCCGCCGCTGGCGGGATTTTTGCGGAGGTATCGTGCCCGCATTGATTTCCAGATAACGGCAAAGCGTTTTGATAATTTCCTGAACGACGATTTCGTGGGGTACATCGCGGGACAGGACTTCCAAATCTGCCATGGCGTAGACGGGGTACCGTTCTTCCATCAGGCTTTTCATGACACCTTCAGGATCATCGTTCTGCAGCAGCGGCCGGGTCGGTCTCCGCCTGACCCGGGACATCAGAATGGGCAGATCGGCATTCAACCACAGGGACACGGCCGACATTTTCACGGACGCCCTGGTCTCCGGATCCATGAAGGCGCCGCCACCGGTTGCGAGCACCCTTGGGCCTTCGCCCAGAAGGCGGGCAATGACACGCCTTTCGCCGGAGCGGAAATAGGGTTCACCGTAATTGGTAAAAATCTCGGTGATCGAGAGATTTGCCGCCTTCTCGATCTCATGATCGGAGTCGATGAAATCCAGGCCGAGCCGGGCTGCCAGTCTCTTTCCGACACTGGACTTTCCCGATCCCATCAAGCCCACAAGCACAAGGGGGCGTCCGCCCAGTTTCTCTCTGATCTGCCGGGCGACGACGTCCTCGCTGCCGGTGGCCTGTTGAGCTTCCGTCACTGCTTTTCTCCGGATCGGCCGGGAACCGGTCGATCTTGCCATTGCATGCATTGAAGACCCGGTTGCCTTATTGTCAAGGGAAAGGAACAGCTTATTGCTTGCATCGGGCCTGACATTGGCCGAAAAAATATGCTCTGCTGCGACGACACTGAAACAAGCGAATTGATTCTCATGTACCCTATGCCATCGCTCACGCGCTTTCTGGCCGTCGTGATTTTACTGTGCCTAGCTGTGTATGGGGCGATGTATGTCCTTGGCAATTACGTTGAGCCACGGCAAGGTGAATTGTCGGTTCGCATTCCAAGCGAGCGGTTTCAGCGCTGAGACCGGCGATTCTGATCCGTGAGGATTTCTGCTGAGGGTACGAAGGCGTCAATGCAGGGCGGATATCACATTGAAGCCTTTCTTGAAATGTTGGCGGCTGAGCGGGGCGCCGCCCTCAATACACTCGACAGTTACCGGCGTGATCTGGATGATTTTGCGGGATTTGTTTCGGCGGGCGGCCGCGGCGTTCATCTCGCTGAAGCCCGTGATATTTCCGCCTATCTTGCGGATCTGACCAAACGCGGTTTTGCGGCCTCTTCCCAGGCCCGTCGTCTTTCGGCCATCAGACAGTTTTTCAGGTTTCTTTACTCCGAAGGTGTCCGGGGTGACGATCCCAGCGCAACGATCGGTGCGCCGAAAAAGGTTCAGTCGTTGCCTAACGTGCTTACGGAGGCGGAGGTCGACCGCCTGATCGAATCGGCGCGCTTCAACGCCTCTCTTGATGGCGAGAGCCCGGCACGGCGCCTGCGGGCGCTGCGGCTCTATACGCTGCTTGAGGTCTTGTATGCGACCGGCCTGCGCGTTTCGGAACTTGTCAGCCTGCCGGCCAGTGCAACACGCAGGAATGCGCAGGTTCTGACAATTGTGGGAAAAGGTGGCAAGGAACGAGTGGTTCCTCTGTCGGATCGCGCCTCTATGGCGATGCGGGATTACTTCGATCTGTCGCATGCGGACAAAAAATACGCCAAGAGCCCCTGGCTTTTTCCTTCCCACGGGGCGAGCGGCCATTTCACCCGGCAGGCTTTCGCCCGGGATCTGAAACTGCTGGCGGCGGATGTCGGCATCGATGCGCGTAAAGTATCGCCTCATGTGTTGCGGCATGCGTTTGCCAGCCATTTGCTGCAAAACGGCGCTGATCTCAGAATGGTCCAGCAATTGCTTGGCCATGCCGACATTTCAACGACCCAGATCTACACACACGTGCTGGAAGAAAGGCTGCGGAAACTGGTCGAAGAGCACCACCCATTGGCCGGCCGGGTTTCGAATGGACGGGCTCCAAAGTCCTGAGCCTAGGCTATCTGGGAATGACCACCCAGCAGTCGAAGTCGAGAATGACTGACGGATCGTATTTTCCCTCGGCCTGCTTGTCCGGGAACTGTCCGCAGGGCTGATCCTTTGTTGCGACTGTCCGGATGCGCAACGCGCCGACTTCCGCCCGCCCGGGCAGCGCGGCTTTTTCGATGATCTCCGACCAGGCAAAGACCGTTTCGCCGGCGAAGAGCGGCGCAACGTGGCGCCCGGCATTGATGGCGGCGACATGAAAGGCGTTGCCAAGGCCGTTAAAGGACAGCGCGCGGGCGAGAGAAATGACATGGCCGCCATAAATCAACCGGCGGCCGAAGCGGCCGCTTCCTTCGGTAAACTGATTGAAATGAACTTTTGCCGTATTCTGGTAAAGGCGCGTGGCCAGTTGGTGTTCGGCTTCCTCGACGGTCATTCCGTCCACATGGTCGATTTTCTCCCCGACCTCATAATCGTCCCACAAAAACCGGCTACCGGAGAGATCGTTGTCCCAACTCTTCCGGTTCAGCATCGGCACCGCATTCCCGATTGCCTCAATGCTGACGGAACCGGGCAGCTCAGGAACGATCGGCTCAAGGGCGGGAGAACTCTGATCCCGTTTCCTGACCATGACCCAGCGCACATAGTCGAGAATTTCTTCGCCCGTCTGGTTGTAACCGGTGGACCGCACGTAAACGACCCCGGTTTTGCCATTGGAATTTTCTTTAAGGCCGATCACCTCGGAGATCGTCGAAATGGTGTCGCCGGGGTAAACGGGCGCTATGAAACGGCCGCCGGCATAGCCAAGATTAGCAATCGCATTGAGCGATATGTCGGGAACGGTTTTGCCGAAAACAATATGGAAAACGAGCAGATCGTCGACGGGAGCATGGGGATAGTTGATGGCGCGTGCGAAGGCATCGGACGACTGCACTGCAAACCGGCTCCCGTAGAGAGCTGTATAAAGCGCGACATCGCCATGCGTTACGGTGCGCGGCGTCGCGTGGCGTATGACCTGTCCGATTGAAAAATCTTCAAAGAAGTTGCCGGAATTCGTCTTGCTCATGGTCCAACCTGCAGATTGAAAATCGGGATTGTATGTCTGCGGAGCCGGAGTAAACCTTAGCGCCACCGGCGCGCAAGCCCCCCATTTGGGGGAAGGCCTGCCACCGGGGTCAGTCCAGAACCTTGGTGACGGTAAACCCCGCGTTCCGATAGTGTTCGACGAGACCGGTTTCGCCGATCAGATGTGCGGCACCGACGGCGATCAGAATGTTGCCCCGGGTGACCTCCTCAACGGAACGGTCGAACATGATCTTGTTACGGTCCTCCAGAAGCCTTTCCTCCAGAAAAAGCAGAAGCGGGTCGTCCGCAGCGACCTCAAACAGATCCATGTAGCTTTCCCAGAAGAGGCCGATTGAGCCTTTTTGGTAAAGCGAAATCATCGACTGATGGAAATCGTCGATGATGTCCGAGCCGAACTTGGTCAAATCGAGCAGCATGTCCGCCTGCGTTTCAAGCGGGATTTCGTTGAAGTAGGAGAGCTGTTCCTCGATCGACTCCAGGCTGTCAAGGGACACACCTTCTTTCAGGGCGAGGCGTCCGATTCTGGCATCCACAAAGGGCGTATTGACGATTTGCATTGCAATTTCACACGACGGAAGCATGGCCAGCATGGCAACCACCCAGGGTTTGGTCATATTAAAGGCCTCAAGGGTGATGCCTCGCGCGGACAGGTGTGCCGCCACTCTGTCGTAGTCCGTGCGCCCCAGAAACGACCTGAGTGTTTTGCCGTCCGTCATAAGGCCCAAACGGTTCATGATCTCCGTCGCTGCGGATTTGTCCCCGGAGATGATATCCCGGTTCTCAAGATAGACGAGGCGCGCGCCTTTGATGATCTCAACCAGCTCAGGAGGTAGCCTGGAGAGCCTTTCGTCAGCCAGATGAACGGTTCCAAACAGATAGGATGGCTCAATGCCAGGTTTTTCGATGCGCCAAAGCCGGCCTTGTCCGTTTGGAATTCTTTCGGCCCTTTTGACCAGCGCCGCATAGCGGTCGGGCTCGGTCGTTTTCAGCCGGGCGACAGCGTCCTCACCGTGACAGGCGATGAAGGTTTCAGCTGAGATGGGCCTGGATGACAGGGCAGTCACAGCCAGCGCAACAAAGACAGGTATTGAAAATATTTTTGCCGCTGAGATCATTCTTTGTTTCCTAAAGGCAATGGGTGAACCCGCTTGCGGTTTGTGTAAAGCCCGCGTAAGTCGAGGTAACAAGACCATGCAGTGTTTACGAAATTAAGAATATGGCTCAACCGGGCGGTGACGGGATAAGATTACCGTTAAACTTCGGTTCACAGCAGAATCCTCATACCGTCACGGGGCATTATAGAGAGAAAAGAGATGGCAGCCTTTCCAAGTGATCTTTTAGCAGGATACCAGCGCTATCAAACCGGCACGTTTGAACCCAACCGCCGCACGCACGAAGACCTCGCCATCTATGGCCAGTCGCCCAAGGTTCTGATCATCAGCTGCTGCGATTCCCGGGTGACGCCGGAGGCTATTTTCAATGTGGGGCCCGGGGAACTGTTTGTTATCCGCAACGTTGCCAATCTCGTCCCTCCTTATGAGAACGACGGCACGTATCACGGAACCAGTGCTGCACTGGAATATGCCGTCTGTTCGCTTCAGGTTGAACATATCGTGGTGCTGGGGCATGCAAAGTGCGGCGGTGTCGATGCCTTTCGAACGCACGCCAACAAACCGCTGGACACAGGAGAGTTTATCGGCCCCTGGATCAAATTGCTGGAACCGGCGGCGATTGCCATGGCATGCATGCCCGTGGACAAGTTAGACGATCCGCAGCTTGCAATGGAATATGCCGGTGTGCGTCAGTCGCTGAAGAACCTGCAGACCTTTCCATTTGTCCAGCATCTTTATCAGCAGGGGAAACTGGCGCTTCACGGCGGATGGTTTGACATCCGAACCGGAGAGTTGCGCGTGATGGACCCTGAAACCGGAGAATTCCATTTTCAGCAAGGAGATGCTGTGGATGAAGTCTGACGGAACCGTCTTGACGTTTGTGAATGCAAAAACACCGGCAACTGGTCAGTCAAACCAAAAGCCGGTGTTTTTTGTCCTGTGACAGGATCGCCACGGGTCCGGGTAAGGGGCCATGCGTCAGGCGGCGGCCTTTTTGGGCTGAATCAGACCGCGATTGACCAGAACCTCCGCGATCTGGACCGCATTCAGGGCGGCGCCTTTCCTCAGATTGTCCGAAACGACCCAGATATTAAGGCCGTTTTCAACGGTGGCGTCTTCGCGAATGCGTGAAATAAAGGTCGCATCCTCGCCGGCGGATTCGTACGGCGTGACATAGCCGCCGTCCTCGCGTTTGTCGACAACAAGGCAGCCGGGCGATTCTCGCAGGATTTCCCGCGCTTCGTCGGGTGAAATCGGATTTTCGAACTCGATATTCACCGCTTCGCTGTGCCCGACAAAAACCGGCACCCGAACCGCCGTGCAAGTGACCTTGATCTTCGGATCCAGCATTTTCTTCGTTTCCGCCAGAACCTTCCACTCTTCCTTGGTGTACCCGTCTTCCATAAAGTCGTCGATGTGGGGGATGACGTTAAAGGCGATGCGTTTGGTCAGCTTTTCAGGCTCGATCGGATCGTTCACATAAACGGCGCGTGTCTGGTTGAACAGCTCCTCCATAACATCCTTGCCGCCGCCCGAAACAGATTGATAAGTGGCAACAACGACACGTTTTATGGTTGCCGCCTCATGCAGCGGTTTCAGCGCGACCACGAGCTGGGCGGTCGAACAGTTCGGATTGGCAATGATGTTCTTCTTTGAAAAACCGGTAATGGCATCGGCATTGACTTCCGGCACAATCAGCGGAACGTCGGCGTCGTAGCGCCACGCGGATGAATTGTCGATGACAATGCACCCTTTGGCCGCGATTTTCGGGGCCCATTCCTTCGATATGGAGCCTCCGGCGGACATCAGGCACAGATCGGTGTCGGAGAAGTCGTAATTCTCCATCGCCTGAACCTTGAGCGTCTTGTCGCCATAGGAGATATCGGTACCCTGGGATCTGCGCGAGGCGAGTGGAACCACGTCATCGGCGGGAAACCCGCGCTCCGCCATAATTGCAAGAAGTTCACGCCCGACATTGCCGGTCGCACCGGCAATTGCAACTTTATAACCCATGAATAGTGTCCTTCACTGTCCGCTCCCGACGACCCTCAGACGACAACCGCGCCATCGGATCTTTCGCGCACCCCTCGGCCCGGGGAGCGCGGGGCGAGCGGTACCGTCAGACCTTGGTTTTGGTCGTCGTGGTGGTGATTTTGGCGGCTGTTTTCGTCTTACCAGTGTCAGCAGCACCGGTGGTCGCACTCTTTGAGAACGCGATTGGCAGGTCTGTAACGGTTTCCGGCAGACGGTTCACCATTGCCCCGGTCATATCCTTGTAAAACTGGGCGTTCTATTGACGCGATTTTCGAACGAAGTCAACTTGTTCATGGATCGGGCGACACGAAAGCATGCCTTAATTTTTCAGATTGCGGGCGTTCAGGCTCTCCGAGAGCATGTAGGCAGCGCTCTTTCCCGTCTTGGCCAGCAAAACCGGATCGATTTTCCCGCTGTCCGTCAAGGGGACGATATCGACATACTGAACGGCATCGGGCGCCTTTCGCCCGACCCTGTTCCGGGCATATTGAATAATCTCAGACGTTGGCGGCGGATAGTCCCAGTCATTGGGGACAATATAGGCGACAAGTTCGTGTCCGTGAAAGGAATCGGGGATGCGGCCGAGCCCGACAAAGTCGACGCCGGGATAGGCACCCAAAGCGTTTTCCACTTCATGCCGGGATTCAACCTCCGAGCCCGGTGGGTCGGTTGATAACAGATACGAACCGGAATGGAAATTCTCGCCCCGGCTGCTCTCATAACCTGAAATGTTCCAGTCATTTACGGTGAAAGCGGGCGGGTCGAATTCCAGGTGTTCTCCCCCGGTGCCGCCGGGCTCCCAAACCCGCCGGCCCGCCGACTGATCGAAAGGGGAGACATGCCGTATGGTTGCGACCTGGCCGGTTTCAGCAAAGCCGAACGTTTCGTTGATCTCCAGGCCGAGCAGTTCTGTGACCGACTCAAGCGCCTCCCGGTGAAGATGGTTTGAGCCTGAGACAAACAAACGCATCGCAGCCGCCGAGCCGCGCGAAAACCAGCCGTCCAGAACCAGATTAAACAAGGCGTTTGACGAGATCTGAAGAATGGTCGGGCTGTGGGCACGGATGGCCGGAGTGAGATCCTGAACGGAACCCGATGTCGGCAATATGATCGGCACGCGCGCGGACAAAGCGGCGAGACACGACTGGATCGCGGACAGGTTGGCAAGCGGCGTGCCGATCAGGAGCCGGTCTTCGGCGGACAGCCGAAGTGTTTTTTGGCTCCGCAGGATCATGGTGCCGATGCTGCCGTGATTATGAACGATGCCGCCTGATCGATCCGGCCTTGAATTGACAAGCAGGACAAAGGCCGGTTCATCGGGGCCGGAGGTCCTCAAATCCGCGTGTTTCAGAGCTCCGGAAATAAAATCCTCATATCGAAACGGCGCATTTTGGGGCGCGCCAATCTCAAGCACGCCCTGGCCGAGAGTGTCGCTGTTGTAACAGGCTTCTATGTCGGCGAGCCGGCTGGCGCAGGAAACCAGAAGAGCCGGCTCAAATGCCTCAAGGCCGGCTTCGATTTCTTCGATCTGTGCTCTGAAATCGAAGGCGACGGGCACCAGTCCTGCCTTAAGGCAGCCGAGGAAATGAACGAAATATTCAGCGCAGTTCGGCAGCAGTGACGCCACCCGATCTCCAGGTTTCAGGTTTAAGTCAAGAAGCGCCGCGGCATATTGGCTGGACTGACGGTCAAGGTCGCCTCTGCGAACCACCTTGTCTTCAAAAAAAATCGCCGGCAGGTTTTCGTCCCGGATGTTCCCCAGGTCCAGCAGGTGAGCGATATTGTGTGATGTATTGTCGGTGGTCACCAGTGCCTCCGATGTTTCAAAAAGGCACTGTTTTTCGGCGGGATCGCTGTTGTCATGCGCGGCGAATGTCTCAAAAGCACCAGTCTCAAATTCCCATCAGACAGAAAATGTGAATGCGCAATGATCAGAGCCGGAGGTACGTCCTTATCAGGAAGATCGTGTCCAAACAGCGGAGAAACAATTTGGTCGGTCTGCGTGTCTTGGTGCGCACGCTTTGTCCCGGTTCAATAGGCCGGACGATCAGAATATCGTAAACCGGGTTTTCAAACTGAGACCCAGTTCACAGTTCCGGTCCGCTTTGGTGCGAAATTTTACTTTGCCGGCGCGCATTCGCGGCTTGCAGGCCGGGTTTGCGCTTACTGGGCCCGATAATAGATGGATGTATTGACGAATGTCTGATCGTCCAGCACATGCACAACCTGATCGATGGTCAGACTGGTGCCGTCATCGGACAATGTTCGCGCTGCCTTCATGATTGTAAGGCCACCGCGCCGCGCCTCGGAAACCAGCTTCCGGGGCGTCTCGAAGAACAGAACCAGTTCATCAACCAATCCGCTTTCGCGGAGGCGAATGGGCTTGCCGTTCGGAATTCCCGAAAAGCTCTCGCTGTGGCTGGTGCCATCCGCGTCGATCCAGTTCATTGTGAAAATCAGAAGTCCGCTATCGTCTTCGATGCGATAGGTTCCGCTTTTTGGCGGATCTCCCTGATCATACTCCGATTCATCCGGATCCATGATCCAGGTGCCCAAAAACGGTGGAATGGGATCTTTCATCTGACATACACCTGAACAAAAGCCTCAGCTGCAGAGCTGCGGCTTATCTGTCTCGGCAACCGGATCAGGCCGGACTGTCCAGTTCCGCGACAATCGCATCGCCCATTTCCGATGTGGAAACGGTCTTGCTGCCTTCGGCTGCAATATCACCGGTTCTGATATTCCGGTCCAGCACGTTTGCGATTGCTTTCTCGATCCGTCCGGCCTCTTCGGTCAGACCGAAGGAGTAGCGCAGGGCCATCGCAAAGCTGGCGATCATGGCAATCGGGTTGGCGGCGCCGGTTCCGGCAATGTCCGGGGCGGAGCCGTGAACGGGCTCATACAATGCTTTGCGTTTGCCGGTTTTTCCATCCGGCGCACCGAGGGAGGCCGAAGGAAGCATGCCCAGGGATCCGGTCAGCATGGCGGCGACATCGGAAAGCATGTCGCCAAACAGGTTGTCCGTTACGATAACGTCGAACTGCTTGGGCCGGCGGACCAGCTGCATACCGCCGGCATCGGCCAGCATGTGTTCAAGTTCGACATCCTGATATCCGTCATTGTGCACGGCCGTGACGACTTCGTTCCACAGAACGCCGGATTTCATAACGTTCCGCTTCTCCATGGACGTGACTTTGTTGTTCCGGGTTCTGGCAAGATCAAAAGCGACGCGGGAAATCCGTTCAATTTCGTAGGTGTCATAAACCTGGGTATCGACGGCGCGTTTCTGGCCGTTGCCCAGATCCGTGATTTGCTTGGGTTCGCCGAAATAGACGCCGCCGGTCAATTCACGCACGATCAGAATGTCCAGACCCTCGATCACATCACGGCGGAGTGAAGATGCGTCCGCCAGAGCCGGATAGCAGATAGCGGGGCGCAGGTTGGCAAAAAGCTGCAAATCCTTGCGAAGCCGCAGCAGGCCGGCTTCAGGACGCACTTCATACGCTACTTCGTCCCATTTGGGGCCGCCGACGGCACCAAAGATGACGGCATCCGCGGCGAGGGCCTTTTCCATCGTCGCATCGGAAATGGATTCGCCATGGGCATCGTACGCCGCGCCGCCGACGAGATCCTCTTCATAGTCAAAGGTGTCACCGCCGCGGGCATTGAGCCAGGCGATGATCTTTTTGACTTCGTTGATCACATCGGGGCCAATACCGTCACCGGGCAGAAGAAGAAGACTGTTCGTCGCCATGAGATCTGTTTTCCATACTTTTTTGCGTTTCTGCTCTAGAGCGTGTCTTGTTTCTATTGGATCATTTGATGGCGGAAAATCGGCCCAGTCGGCAAGGGGCGCGACGCTGTCCGATGGGTCGATTTCCCTTACCCACGAAAGAACGAGCGTGTTGATATACAGTGCCAAATGGGCCGGGCCATTCAGCCCGCCGGCGTCGTTGGCCTGTGCTTGTGGTGGAGAAGTACCACGGCGCACAGCCCGCCTAGCCGGCAACCAAAATGGCCTCGGTCAAATGATCCAATAGAAACAAGACACGCTCTAGTCCTTTAAGGCACCAATGGCAAGACGTGTCATCACTCAACCCGTGCTGAAAGTTGTTTGAGATCCACGTTGCCGCCGCATACCAGAACTCCGATCCTCTCGCCCCGCCCGGGGCGGTATGCGCCGCTGATGAGAGCGGCAAGTGCGGCGGCGCCGCCCGGTTCTGCAGCGATTTGTGTTTCCCGCCACAGGTGTGCCTGCGCGGCGAGGATCGCCTCATCCTCCACAAGCACGACATCCGATACCGCGTCGGAGATGATCCGATAGGTAAGGTCTCCGGCACAGCGGGCGCCAAGTGAATCCGCCGCAATACTTTTGACGTCGATATTGACGGGTTTTCCCGTTGCCAGGGCCCGATGCAGGGCGGCACTTCCCTCAGGTTCCACGCCGATCACGTTCAGGTCTTTGCCAAACCAGGAAGCAATTCCGGAAATCAGGCCGCCGCCGCCAATGGCAATAAGAAGCGTGTCCAACCCGTTTGCCTGCTCCTGCCATTCCAGCCCGACCGTGCCCTGGCCGGCGATCGTCGGTGCGCTGTCATAGGCATGAATATCGATGGCTCCGGTTTTGCTCCGGAAATCGCGGCACAGTTCGGCTGCATCCGCATAATAGGAGCCTTCGACGTGCACATCGGCTCCATAACGCCGGATGCGGTCTATTTTTGCCGGACTGGATGTTTCGGGCACGAAAATTTTTGCTTTCCGTCCAAGCGCCTGGGCAACAAAGGCCACCGCGGCCCCATGATTGCCGCCCGATGCAGCCGTGACGGGTTTTTCCCGCTCCTGGTTCAAAAGCAGGTTGTTGAATGCCCCGCGCGCCTTGAACGAGCCGCTGTGCTGGAGGGATTCCAGTTTGAGACTGATGGAATTCTCGATCCCGAATGTGCCGGGCACGCAGTCCATGACCGGCGTCCGGCGAACAAGGTCTTTTATTCGCTGATAGGCGTTGGAAATCTGTGATCGGTCAATGATCGGGGGCATGGTGTCCGGTCCGTATTGTCTATCAAGCGGCGTAGATGTGTCGAAGCGATTGAAGCAGGATGTTAAGGGCAAGGACCGTCATAACGATCCGGAAGATTTTCCTGAATATCTGCTCGTTCATTTTTCCAAGAAGATGAGATCCGGCGAGCGTACCCAAAAAGCCGCTGACAATCATGATGAACAACAAGAACAACCAGGGGCCAAATGCAAAGCCGAGCAACCCGAAGACGATGATTTTCAGGATATGCATCAACAGCGCAGTCGCCGCCTGTGTTGCGACAAACTGATGCCGCGACAGATTCTGTGTCGCGAGCACTGCGCCGACAATCGGTCCGGTGGCACCGAAAAACATCGAAAGGGCCGTCGAGACGAAACCGGTCAGCGCCATTGTCCGGCGCGGCAGGTCGGCAAAGGCGGGCGGCTTGCCCCAGACCATCCAGAGAATGATAACGGCTATGCCGATTCTGAGGGCGGATTCGGGCAGGCGAACGGCGATGCTGCCGCCAAGCACCGCGCCGATGACAGCACCCAGGGTAAACCACAGCAGCAGCGGGCGGCTGACATGTTTAAGCTGAACCGCTGCCCGCCCCGCGTTTGAGCCGATCTGAATCACGCCGTGCAAAGGCACAACAACGGACGCAGGCAAGACCGTTACCATCACGGCAATCATCGTGACACCGCCACCAAGGCCGACCGCCGCGCTGATGCCCGAGGTCAGAAAGCTTGCCGCGACCAGAAGCAGCGCAAGGAGCGGCGAGACGTCAGGCGGCAGCAGGACAGCTGTTAAGTCTGGCATGACTGTCGGGAACTCCTCCTGTCAATGCGGGCGCGAAAGACAGGTCGGGCTGTTGCGGTTTATGCGTGCTCGCTCAGGGGAAGCGCCGTTTCGACCAGTTTGACGAAGTAGGAACAGCCGAACGGGATGAGTTCATCGTTAAAGTCATACTCCGGGTGGTGCACACTGGCCGTGTCGCCGTTTCCGGCGAATATGAAGGCCCCCGGACGGGCTTCAAGCATATAGGAAAAATCCTCTCCGCCCATGACGGGCAGTGTGTCGGGAATGACATTGTCCTTACCGGCGACCTCGCGGGCAACGCTGACCGCAAAGTCCGTCTCCGTCGGATGATTTACGGTTACCGGATAGCCCTGCCGGTAGTGCACCGTGGCTTCCGCCCCAAGCGCTTTGGCTATGCCGGTAACGGTCTCCGTCAGTCTCTCTTCCGCGTAGGATCGTGTTTCCTGCTTCAGTGTTCTGACCGTTCCGCACAGCTTTGCAGTCTGCGGGATAACGTTATAGGCGCTGCCGGCGTGAAACATGGTCGTCGAGATGACGATGGAATCGAGCGGATCGACATTGCGGCTCGCAATCGTCTGAAGAGCCGAAATGATTTTGGCGCCGACAACAATCGGGTCGATCGTCTGATGAGGTTTTGCTGCGTGGCCGCCATAGCCGTCAATATCGATCGTGAACTCGTCCGTTGCCGCCATGAAGCTGCCGGGCCGGGTGGCGAATGTCCCCACCGGAAGACCCGGCATGTTATGCAGACCATAGACTTCATTGACGTTCCAGCGATCCATCAGACCGTCATCAATCATGGCCTTTGCGCCCGCACCTCCTTCTTCCGCCGGCTGAAAAGCCACGATGACGGTGCCGTTGAAGTTGCGCGTCTCGGAAAGATATTTGGCGGCGCCAAGCAGCATAGCCGTATGCCCGTCATGGCCGCAGGCATGCATCATGCCCTCGGTTCTGGACGCATAGGGCTTGCCGGTCTGTTCCTGCATGGGCAGGGCATCCATATCGGCGCGCAGGGCGACCACTTTGCCGCTGGTTGCCTGTCTGCCGTTTATGACACCGACAACGCCGGTTCTGCCGATTCCCGTCACCACGTCATCCAGCCCGAAACCGTTCAGCCGTTCCGCTACGATCTTCGCCGTGCGCACGGTGTCGTAAAGCAGTTCGGGGTGCTCATGAAAATCCCGGCGCCAACCGGCAATTTCTTCCTGAAGATCGGCAAATCGGTTGACGATTGGCATGGGGAGCTCCCTGAGCATCGAAAGTGTGGGATTATGTAGCAGGTGCCTCGCCTGTGACGAGGCAAGTTCCGGTCTGCTTTACCCGAAGAAACAAGTGAAAAGACAGGTCCATATCTGCACGCGAATCGCTGGAGGTTCAAGAGCAACCTTGGAAATCAGGTGCCGGAGGGCCGGCCGGTTTGTGCCGAAAACGAGTAAACGGCGGTGTCTTTTTTCCTGCTGTTTTCGATCCCGCCATCCACCGTCACAGTGTAGGCTGCCAGTTCCCGCAAGTGTGCTGCGGGCGCATGGCGGCGATGCGGATCGCCGATGAAGACCGGGGTGTTTTCAGATACATAATGCCGGAAGCAGATCGTAAACTGCGCGGCCATGGACGCATCGTAATAAACATCTCCGGCGAGAACGATATCGACTTCCGGCATGGGATGCGCGATCAGGTCATCGCAGAGGACAGTTATTGCGACATCGTTGGCCTTCGCATTGAGGTCGATGGCTGTCGCGGCGAATGGGTCTATGTCATTGGCGAAAATGTGGGAGCAGCCGCTCTTTGCCGCCGCGATGGCAACAAGGCCGGACCCCGAGGCAAGGTCCAGAACATTCTTTCCGCGCACGCACTCCGGGTTTTCGAAAATGTATCGGGCCAATCCCTGCCCGCCGGGCCATGCAAACGCCCAGAAAGGCGGCGACAGACCGATCGCGTTAAGTTCTTTTTCGGTCCTGTTCCACATGTCCATCGCCTCATCGGCGAGATGAAGCGAGATTTCCGGGACGGAGGCAACAGGCCGCAGGCAGGTATTGTTCAGGATGAACCGGCCCGGATCGCTGATTGGGCGCACTCCGGCCTTCAAGACGTCAGGCCACCCATTTTACAGACAATATCCCACTCTTTGTCTGTGACAGGCTGAACAGACAAACGCATATGCGTCACAAGCGCCATCTCCGACAGAAGCGGGTTTTCCTTTACCTGGGCCAGGGTCACGGGCGTCGGCATGTCTTCAACAGCCTTGACATCCACACACTCCCAACGGGGATCGTCCGTTGTGGAATCGGGATGGATGAGGGTGCAGACCTCGACGATGCCGACAATCTCCTTGCCTTCGTTGGAGTGATAGAAAAAACCGCGGTCTCCCAGTTTCATTTCACGCATATTGTTGCGTGCCTGGTAATTGCGAATGCCGTCCCATTCCTCGCCAACGTCGCCTTTTGCTTTCTGATCGTCCCACGACCATTTGTCCGGCTCCGATTTGAACAGCCAATACGCCATGCCTATGCCTCCGGATTATTGAAGACCCAGTTCCAGGGCCGGATTTCCACGGTTTCGAACAGACCGGCGCGGGCGTAAGGATCTTCGTTTGAAACCGCAAGAGCTTCGTCCCGGTTTGCGGCCTCTATAACGACCAGACTGCCGGTCGGCGTGCCGTCATCGGCAAGAAAAGGTCCGGCTGCTTTCAATCTGCTTCCAAGGCTTTTGAGAAATTCGACGTGATCGGGACGATTGTCCATCCGCGTCTGCAACGCATGCGGTTTGTCGGTGCATATCAGCGCATATAACATTTGGTGCTCCTGTTGTGTTGCTGGGACACTAAGCACAGAATTCGGGTATGACAATCCCCGGCGACCGGTCGGGACGATGGCGGTATCACATCCGATATCAGACGCTTATTCCTGCTTCAGCGGGCGATGGAGGAGCGCGTCTATGGCCTGGTCGACGGACCATATTTCCGCAATGACTGTGGCGACGGCCTCACAGACAGGCAGATCAAGATCATACTTGTCGGCGAGTTGCGCAACGACATTGGCGGTATGGGCTCCTTCGGCCAGTTTTTGTCCGGGCCGGGTGAGTTCCGCGATGGAAACTCCCTGGCCGAGTTTGATGCCGAAGGAAAAGTTGCGCGATTGGGGGGATGAACAGGTCAGGACAAGATCGCCAAGCCCGGACAGGCCGGTGAGGGTTTCCGGCCGGCCGCCAAGCGCGACGCCCAGTCGTGACAATTCGGCAAATCCGCGCGCGGTCAATGCGGCAAGCGCGCTGGCACCCAATTGCTTGCCGACCACCGCGCCGCATGCGATCGCCAGGACATTTTTCAAAGCGCCGCCAATCTGCACGCCGATTATGTCGTCGGAGGCATAGGGTCTGAACGTTGCCGATGCCAGCATGTGAGACAGATCGCCGGCCAGAGCCAGGTCCGGCGCTGCAATCGTCACCGCTGTCGGCAATCCGGCGGCCACATCAACGGCGAAGCTGGGACCGGAAAGAACCGCCGGAATGGCGCCGGGCATCGCTGCGTGCAGAACATCGCTCTGCGAAAGGCCGCTTTTTCGTTCAATGCCTTTCGCACAAAGAACCACAGGCACCGGGGTGGAGTAGAGCGGAGACAGGTCGCTTGCCACCTGCCGGGTCGTCTGCGCCGGCGTGACCAGCAAAAGCGCATCCTGCCCGGCCAGATCCCAAAGGGAGCTTGTCGCCCTTATGGGGGTGTCAAATGTGATGCCGGGAAGAAAGTTCGGGCTCTGTCTGTCGTTATTGATCGAGCGGACCGTGTCGCTGTTGCGCGCCCACAATGTCACGTCCCGGCCCGCGCGGGCAGCTGTCAGCGCCAGAGCCGTTCCCCATGCTCCACCGCCGACAATCCCCACTTTTTCAAAACCGCTCATTGACCGGCACCGTTCGACAGCAGGGAGCAGAGTGCGGGCAGGGGTTGTTCGAAATCAACGTGAAAGTCCCTGCCGGGCCGTAGGATTGGCACCCAGAAAAATCTGAACAGGATCGGATCGTTGCCGTCGCTGGGATCCATTTCGTAATGATCCCATGCTTCGGCGAATTTATCGGGAACGGGCGCATGGAACATGCGTCGATTGTGGAGGACCGGGCCGGCATTGCCGACATAGGGAAATGTCTGTTCGGCAAACATGGTCAGTGCGCCCGTGAGCGGATAGCCTGTTTCCTCCAGAAATTCCCGCTTTGCAGCGTCTTCAAAGGTCTCGCCGGGATCCAGGGTGCCTCCCGGCAGCTGCAATCCGATTTCCGGGTTTTCCGGCTCCAGGAAGACCAGCAACTCGCCGCCGCATGTCATGTAAATATAGGATTTGTCGACGATCGGTGCGTCCGGATGGGCCTTTGGGTCGAACCGTGCGCCATTCGCCCTGAAGTTCGTTGGGGCTTCCATGACTGTTTCCTCAATAAATTGATTTCAGTAGAAACGAATAGGTCCTGAGCCTAGGGTATGGACCCATAAATATACTTAAAATGGTATGAGCCGATTTGTTCGGATACAAGGCGCATGTTCGAAGGAAACCATCCGGTTTTCAAGAACGTGCAACGCTGTAGCCGGACCAATCGGCCATATCCGCCGGGACGGACAAACGGCTTCAATCTGCTGCGTCAGGCTGCTCAACCGGGCATCAAGCCCGCTTTTCACACCCTTCCTTCCAGCTTTTTGCCGTTTGATCCGCCATTTCAAGGACATTTATGAGTCCATACCCTAGACTTTAGCGCCCCGTTTGCCATGACCTACCATCGGCGATGCCAGCTCATCAAGCGGCCAGCGGGGGCGCGGGCTGACAGTCAGCGGGTCCGTCAGACCAAGGGCCAACCTTTCAGCGCCTGCCCAGGCAATCATTGCTCCGTTATCCGTGCATAAGGCCGGCGGCGGAGCGATCAGATCTGCCGCTGTCTCGGTTGCCGCCCGATTGAGCGCGTTTCTCAGCGTTTCATTGGCGGCAACCCCTCCGGCAACGACCAGCCGGGGCGTGCTGTCGGGGAAGTTTTCCTGAAAGCGTATCAATGCTCTTTTGCTGCGTTGCTCCACGATATCGGCAACCGAGGCCTGGAATGAGGCGCAAATGTCGGCAACATCCTGATCGTTGACCGGTGCGATTTTTTCCGCCTGAACGCGCACCGCTGTTTTAAGGCCGGCGAAAGACATATCCAGACCATTTCTTGCAAGCAACGGCCGCGGGAACGGAAAACGTTTTTCGTTGCCTCTTTTTGCAGCGGCTTCAACCGCCGGTCCGCCGGGATAAGGCAAGCCAAGAAGCTTTGCTGTCTTGTCGAACGCTTCTCCAAGCGCGTCGTCGATCGTGCTGCCCCAGCGTTGATAGTCAGCGACGCCCCGGACGCACACGAACTGCGTGTGACCGCCTGAAACCAGTAGCAGGATATAGGGAAAGGCGATGCCATCCGTCAGCCTCGCCGTCAACGCATGCCCTTCCAGGTGATTGACGGCAATCAGCGGGATGTCCGCGGCAAGGGCGATGCCCTTGGCTGTCATCAATCCCACCATCACACCGCCGATCAGGCCCGGACCCGCAGTAACGGCAACGCCGTCCAGTTCTTCAAAGCGGACGTTCGCCTCCCTCACGGCTTTTTCAACGACGGGGTCAAGCATCGCAATGTGCGCGCGGGCGGCAATTTCCGGTACGACACCGCCGTAAAGGGCATGATCGTCGGTCTGCGATCTAATGACATTGGACAGGATCGTGCCGCTTCCGTCCCTTTCGCGACGGACGACAGCGGCTGCAGTTTCATCGCAACTTGTCTCAATGCCAAGAACGATCATTGTCTTATCTTCCAGACTGTCCTGCGCAATCGTCTCCGGGGGCGCTCTGCGATTAGTCGTTGGTTCATGACCGAAGATGGTGTATCGCCCTGTTAGGAAAAGCCCCTAACATCGAGACGACGATCCTTGCAAATGAAACCTGTCAAAATCGGAACACGCGGAAGCGCACTGGCGCTGGCGCAGGCACATGAGACACGTGACCGGCTGATGAAGGCGCACGGGTTGGCCGAAGATGACTTTGAGATTGTCGTGATGAGTACGGCGGGTGACCGGATCGTCGACCGGCCGCTCTCGGAAGTGGGCGGCAAGGGGCTGTTCACCAAGGAAATCGAAGAGGCGCTGCTTGCCGGGACGATTGATCTTGCGGTTCATTCCTCAAAGGATATGCCGACGGCATTGCCCGAAGGACTGGGCATCAGCTGTTTTCTGCCGCGTGAGGATGTACGGGACGCATTCATATCTCCCAAGGCGAAAACGCTGCTTGATTTGCCTGACGATGCCGTCGTCGGGTCCTCTTCCCTGCGCCGCCAGGCGATGATCAAGCGTCTCAGGCCGGACATTGATGTGGTTATTTTCCGCGGCAACGTGCAAACCCGTCTCAGGAAGCTTGAAGAGGGTGTCGTCGATGCGACGCTGTTGGCTTATGCCGGACTGAAGCGGCTTGGCCTTGATGACGTCGTGACATCCGTTTTCGAAACGGACAGTTTCCTGCCGGCCGTCGGGCAGGCGGCAATCTGTATCGAGACCAAACTGGATCATCAGCCTGTTCTTGAATTGCTGGCGCCCATTCACGATAAAAAGACCGCCGACTGCCTGGCTGCGGAGCGTGCTTTCTTGTCTGTTCTGGATGGTTCGTGCAGGACGCCCATTGCCGGGCTCGCCCGGATAGCGGCCGATCAGATCACTCTGCGGGGCGAGATCCTGTCGCCGGACGGAAAACAGTCGCATGAGGTGATCCTGGAGGGCCGACGCAAGAACGCGACCGCGGTGGGACGCGAGGCGGGAGAGAAATTGCGGGCGGCCGCGGGGCCGGGTTTTCTCGAACATTGGTAGCGCGATGCGGATTCTGCTGACACGTCCGGAAGATCAGGCGCGCCAAACCGCTGAGAAACTGGGTATGTTGGGCCATTCTTCCGTTGTTGCCCCGTTGACCCAGATACATTATCGGGCCTCAGCCACCATCGATCCTTCAGCGTTCGCAGCCATTGCCGCGACAAGCGGACGCGCCATCGACGCCCTGACACGGCAGGCGGCGTTTTCTGACCTTCTCAAGCTGCCGCTTTATTGTGTCGGTAACAAAACCGCTGCACGAGCACGTGACACCGGGTTTCTTACTGTCCATTCGGCGGATGGCAATGTCGATGCACTGGTCCAGATGCTGACAGGAGCCCTGCCCAAGGACAGTGGCCGCATTCTTTATGCTGCGGGAAAAGACCGGACCGGTGATCTGGAAACACGTCTGCGTGAAGCAGGCCTTCCCGTTGAACTGCTGGTTCTTTACGAGGCGCGGCAATCAGGCGGTTTTCCCAAAAGCGCCGTTGAGAAAATCAGACATGGGCAAATTGACGCGGCGCTTGTCTATTCCCGGCGGGGTGCCGAAGCTTTGCGGACAGCATTTGAACAGGGCGGGCTTGATGAATGCGTTCAGAAGATTGCTTTCTTTGTTATTTCGAAGGCCGCCGCTCAGCCGATTATTGCGTGGAATGCACGCTCCATAACGTGGCCGGACCAACCCAATGAGGCCGCCTTGCTGGACCTGTTGAAAGAAGCGTGTTGAACACGGACCCTGTGCGGTATTGTTCTGTTCCAGTAACCCGGCAGGCGTGATAGGTGTCGTTTCGAATATCAAAAAAATGGATTGGCAATTGCGATCTGTCGCAATTCATCGTTAGATCGATACACAAAGGCGGCAAACATCCCTAGGTCCTGAGCCTAGCCTGACGTGCCGGCCATTGAGATCGGACCGTCTCAATGGCAATGACGCGCTGAAGATTAATTTATGTGGCATTACACTCTGTTGTTTGGAGTTTAGGAATCGATGGCTTCCGAAAAAGACAAATCTGCCGGACCGCAAGGCACACCGAACAAACCAGCCGGCACATCCGGAGGCGGCTCAGGGGCCGGTCGTGCCGGTGCGGGCGAGCAGAAGACCGGGACTGCTTTTACATCCGGCCAGAGAAAATCGTCGAAACCGGCTGTCACGATCGATCTGAAAGCCGAAGAAGTGAAGTCTTCGTCCGAAAAAAATCCGAAACCGGAGGATGACAAGCAGAAGAAAGGGCCTGCATCTCCGGCGGGCGGCAGGGCGGAGCAACCGGCAGCCGCTGCGAAGGAGGCCAAAAGTCAGAAAAGTCCGCTTTCAGACAAAAAGGACAGCGTAACTGCTCAAAAGCCGACTGCTGCTGCAGGCAGTACCGGTCGCGCAGCGGGCGATCAAACCTCCGCAAAAGCAGGCAGCGGCAGCTCGGCCTCCAGCAAAGCGAGTACGCCCCCGTCGTCCAAAGGTGCGTCGTCGCCGGCCGCGTCGAAATCGTCGACGGGCAGTTTCCAGACCAAGCCGCCTTCCACACCTGCCTCGGCGCCAAAGTCGTCCATCGGATTTTTCGGTGTTTTGTCTGCTGCTGTCATTGGCGGTATCGCCGTCCTTGCCGGTGGTTACGGGCTGGTGGAGTCGGGCTATGTGAAACTCGGTGACGAGAGCCTTGCATCCAGAATCGCCGCGATTGAAACATCCGGTCGTGACGAGATTGAGGCACTGAAGGGGACGGTTTCCGATCAGGTCAGCTCTGCCACAAGCGGCTTTGGAAGCGAATTGGAGAGTCTTAAGTCCCGTTTTGACGATATTGACAGCCGTATCGCCGATATGGCCTCCGCTCCGGCTGTCGATGCGGCCGCCGGAGCGGCGGTGAAGGAAACGGTCGATGCGTTGTCCGAGCAGGTCAAGGTATTGCGGGACGCCGTTTCGTCCGGCGATGCCGGTGGTGATGCGGCCGCGGCGAGCCTGAACGAGGCGCTGAAATCGGTTCAAAGCCGGTTCGAGACCTTTCAGACGGACACCGCCGCTGACCTTGATGCAGTCAAAAAGCAGATAACAGGCCTTGGCACCGAAGCGGCGACGACGCAGACCCTGCAGCAAACGGTTGCAGGACTGGCCAATCAGCTCAAGACGGCGGAAGCAAGCGGCAAGACGACCGAAGAGCTCGTCACCGCCCAGGCGGATACCCTGCAAACGGTACAGTCCCAGTTTGCCGGGCTGAGCGGGCAGCTGTCGACCACACAGGAACAACTTGCCGGGATCGCCAAAAATACCGAAGCGCTTGCCAAACAGATCTCGGAGCTGCAGAGCCAACTGACCGCTCTGTCCTCGCGGACGGAGACGGTCGAAGAAGCGGTGGGCACGGTCAGCGCACGGGAACTGGCATCCCGGGCGATTGCGATTTCGGCGCTGAAGGACGCAGTCGATGACGGACGCCCGTTTGCAACCGAGTTGGCCGCTGTGTCCAAGCTGCTTCCGGAGGGAACGGATCTTTCGCTCCTGACCCAGAACGCGGATGAGGGAATTGAGACGACGGCACAGCTGATTGCGGGCTTTCCCAATGTCGCGCGGTCCATGAGCGCAGCGCTGAACAGAGCAGCGGCGGGCGATGATGTTCTGGATCAGCTGCTGACCAACGCCCGGTCGCTGGTTACGATCCGGCGCTCGGGGGAAGACTCATCGACAGATCCCTCGTCAGTTATCGGCACAATGGCGAAGAAAGTTGCCGCGGCCGATCTGGCCGGCGCCCTGACCAGTTACGACAATCTGCCGGAGGCGGCGCGTCAGGCCGGGGCGGCATGGGCCAATGCGGCCAAAACACGCCTGGAAGCGGATTCGCTTGTCAGTAAGGTAACGAAAGATGTGATACAGACGCTGGCAGCGTCGACGCATTGAAATCTGGAGTAGAGGCAAATGATCCGCGTATTTATTTTCTTTGCCCTGGCACTGGCGGGTGCCCTTGGTGCGGCCTGGCTTGCCGACCGTCCGGGCACGGTGGCGGTCAACTGGCAGGGCTACTACGCCGAGATCGGTGTGGGCCCTGCTCTGATTGTGATCGGCGTTCTGGTCGTTCTGGCGATGATTGCCTGGACGATCTTGCGCACGATCCTGCGCACGCCGGATATCACATCGCGGTTCTTCCAGCGCCGGCGCAAAGACAAGGGCTATGCGGCTCTGTCCAAAGGGTTGATCGCGCTGGGATCCGGTGATGCGAAACTGGCCCGTAAGCTCGGTCTTGATGCGGAAAGAATGCTTTCCGGCGAACCGGCGGCGCAGCTCTTGTTGGCGCAAACAGCTCAGTTGTCGGGCAGCCAGGATGAAGCCCGCGGACGCTTCGAACGGATGATGCTCGATGACGAGACACGGCTGCTCGGTCTGCACGGTCTTTATATCGAGGCCACGCGCCACGATGAACCGATTGCGGCCCGCCATTATGCGGAAGAAGCCGTCAAACTGTCGCCGGGCCTTGCCTGGGCCGGGAAGGCGTTGCTTGGCTATCAGGCAACGGCCAGTGATTGGGAAGCGGCGCTTCAGACGCTTGAGAGCAATTTCAATGCCAGGCTGATCGATAAGAAAACCTACCGGCGGCATAAGGCCGTGCTGATGACGGCCCGTGCCGAACAGCTCGAGCAGGGCGAACCGGAACGGGCTCGCGTTCTGGCGCTTGAAGCGCACGGACTTGCACCGGATCTGGTGCCTGCGGCGGTTATTGCCGGACGGCTGCTCACGCGCCGTGGCGATATCCGAAAAGCGTCCAAGGTTCTTGAGAGCACCTGGAAGAAGATTCCGCATCCGGATATTGCAGACGCCTATGCCCATGTGCGCACCGGCGATTCGGCCCGCGACCGCATCAAGCGCGTTCATACGCTGGCAGGCATTCGTCCCAATCACGCCGAAGGCGCCCTGGCAATCGCGCGGGTGGCGATTGAAGGCCAGGACTTTGCCGAAGCGCGCAAAAGCCTGAAAAAGGTTCTCAGATCCGAGCCGACCCAGCGGGCTTTCCTGATGATGGCCGAGCTGGAAGAAGCCGAACACGGCGACCGCGGACGCGTTCGAGAATGGCTGTCCAGGGCCGTCCATGCGCCGCGGGATCATGCGTGGATTGCCGACGGTGTTGAGCGCGAAACCTGGGCACCGGTCTCACCGGTCAGCGGTAAGCTGGACGCGTTTGAATGGAGCCAGCCGCAAACCGCGCTGGCCGGTCCTGCACAGGAAATCGACGAGTCGCTTATCGAGGCGCTCGATCCTCTGCCCGCTCCTGCGGAGCCGGAGCCGGAGCAAGAGCCCGTTGTTGCGACCGTTGAGATCCAACCGGACGTGGAGATTGCCGCGGCCTCTCCCGCCCCCGTCAAGACGGAAGGGTCTGAGGCGACACGTGAGCGGGACACGATTGAAGCCGGTCGGGATGCGCCGATTGAGGGCGAGATTGTCGACGCAAAGAGTAACTCCGGAGCATCTTCCGACAAACCGGACGCACCCGCTGAGGACGTCGCTGAGCCGGCGGCCGAGGAGGGCGAGGAAAAAAAGGCAGTGGACGGGAGCGCGTCCAACATAGCCGCCCCGGAGACGCCGGTTCTCGATAAGAAAAAGGTTCTCGGCGCGCAGGCCGCAAAACCGAAGCCGGTCGATTTTCCCCTGAAACAGGCCCCGGACGATCCCGGACCGGCCGTGACGGACGAAAAAGTCGCGAAGAACGGCTTTGGCGTCAAGCCGATACGGCCGCCGCAGGAGACCGCGAGTTAAGTCCGGTTTTCTGCTCCGGCAGGGCTGCGGTCTTTCAAGGAATGTTAAGAGCTGAAATGCTGAATGCGCCTCTTGCACGGTGAACGGCAAACAGGTATGTAGCCGTCACGAATTTTCAGCCGGAATGATACCTTTCGGCGACGAGGGCCGCTTTAGCTCAGTTGGTAGAGCACATCATTCGTAATGATGGGGTCACGTGTTCGAGTCACGTAAGCGGCACCATTTCGGTCATAAAGATATTAGCAGCCCCTCATCCGTTTCATCTCAGGATCATAGAGCGGTTTTACGTGAACCTCGCAAGGGACACGTATGGTTGCGACGTCCAATTCGTAGGAACCGTCCAGGATGAAATCGGTGTCAACACCCTCTGTCCGGCGCACGTAGCCATAGCCGATCGACTTGCCGACCGTGTAGCCATAGCCGCCGGAGGACAGCCAGCCGACACGCTCGCCATTGCGGTAGATCGTTTCACGGCCGAGCAGGATGACATCGGGCTCGCAGGTGAAGCCGGCCAGCTTTTTGCCGACCCCGTTTTTGCGCTGCTTTTCAATCGCGGATCGGCCTTTATAGTCGACGTCTGCGCCGTCTTTTACGGCGAATCCCAAACCGGCTTCGATGGGCGTGTGGTCCGGTCCGATATCGGAGCCCCAGGCACGGTAACCCTTTTCCAGCCTCAGGCTTTCGATCGCGCGGTAGCCGGCGTTTTTCAGACCGGAGGGGCCGCCTGCCTCCATCAGGGCGTCATAGATCGCGGCCGCATATTCAACCGGGATGTGAAGTTCGAAGCCGAGTTCGCCGACATAGCTGACCCTGAGCGCGCGCGCAGGGCAGCCTGAGATGCCAATCGTCTTGACAGTTCCAAACGGCAACGCCTCGTCCGACACATTGTCGGAGGTCAGCTGTTTCAAAATCGCCCGCGAGCGCGGACCCATCAGAGACAAAACCGAATAGGCCGACGTGACGTCGACAATCTGCGCATTCGACCCTTCGGGAAGGTTCCGGCCGATCCAGTTGAAATCACGCGTCGCAAAGCCGGTACCGGTCACGATGTAATATTCGTCCTCGGCGATCCGGGCGCAGGTCAGGTCGCATTCGATGCCGCCGCGATCATTCAGCATCTGCGTATAGATCAGCGTCCCGACCGGC
Organism: Stappiaceae bacterium; assembly: GCA_965275915.1. Classification (GTDB taxonomy): domain Bacteria; phylum Pseudomonadota; class Alphaproteobacteria; order Rhizobiales; family Stappiaceae; genus JBDWFY01. Next base: position 1,286,602 of record CBDHYI010000007.1, on the reverse strand, counting down.
TTTGCGACATCGTTGGCTGCGATCCGGCCAAGGGCGGATTCCGCGTCAGGGCCCTTGAGCGTGAATTTTGCAAAGGATGTCTGGTCGAAGAGAGCCGCGGTCTGACGGGCTGCCGCATGTTCCCGTCCGACAGCATCAAACCAGTTCTGACGGCTGAATCCGTAGATATCTTCGGGCACTTCACCGTGCGCGGGGTCGGCAAACCAGTTCGGCCGTTCCCAGCCGAGTTTTTCACCGAAGCAGGCGCCCCGTGCCGCCAGCCTGTCATAAAGCGGGGACTTTCTGCATGGTCGGCCTGTGGTGTGTTCCTCAAACGGCCAGGCCATCGTGTAATGTTTGCCGTAGGCTTCCAGCGTCCGGGTGCGGACCCAGTCGGTGTCAAAGTGCGGCCGGCCGAAACGGCGGATGTCGACAGGCCAGAGATCGAACGGCGGTTCGCCGTTTGCGACCCATTCCGCCAGCGCCATACCCGCGCCGCCGCCGGCGGCAATCCCGAAGGCGTTGAACCCGGCACCGATGTAAAACCCCGCCAGTTCGGGGGCTTGACCGAGAATGAAGTTGCCGTCCGGCGTGAAACTTTCCGGGCCGTTGATCAGTTGTTTGACACCGGCATGCTCCAGCGCCGGCACCCGTCCAAGGGCGCGTTCCATCATCGGTTCGAAATGGTCAAAGTCCGAAGGAAGCAGCGTGAAATGAAAGCCGTCGGGAATGCCGTCGACGGCCCATGGAACCGGATTCGGCTCATAGCCGCCCATCATCAGGCCGCCCACATCTTCTTTGTAATAGGTCAGCCGGTCAGGATCGCGAAGGGTCGGCTGGTCGGGCGGGACACCGTCGATTTTTTCCGTGATGATATACTGGTGCTGAACGGAGACCAGCGGCACATTGACGCCTGCTTTTGCCGCCAGGGAACGGGTCCATTGCCCGGCGCAGCAGACGATTGTGGGGCAAGCAATGTCACCGTCGCTCGTGCGGATGCCCTTGAGTTTTCCATGTTCGATGTCGAACGAAAGCACCTTTGTGTCTTCGAAGATCCTGACACCCCCCATGCGGGCGCCTTTTGCGAGAGACTGGGTGATATCGGACGGATTTGCCTGACCGTCGGTCGGCAGGAACGCCGCCCCGACAAGATCGTCGATCCGCATCAATGGCCAGAGATCCCGGGCTTCCTTGGGTGTGAGCAATTGCATGTCGAGTCCGAAAGAACGTGCGGTGGTCGCCTGACGTTTGACCTCTGTCCAGCGTGCCTCGTTGCAGGCGAGCCTGAGGCCGCCATTCATTTTCCAGCCGGTTGCCTGGCCGGTTTCCGCCTCCAGTCTTTTGTAAAGGTCGACCGAATAGCCCAGCAACTGCGTGATGTTCGCGCTTGACCTCAGTTGTCCGACCAGACCGGCTGCGTGAAACGTCGTGCCTGAGGTGAGCTTCTTGCGTTCCAGAAGAACAATGTCCGACCAGCCAAGCTGAGCAAGATGATAGGCTGTCGAGCAGCCGACAATGCCGCCGCCGATAACGACCGCCCTGGCTTCTTTGGGGAATTCACTCACGCCAGGGCCTCACATGGACTGAAAGTCGGAAAATGCGGCCTGGAACCGGGACAGGTTTTCTGCGGTATAGGCGGCATAGTTAAAATCGATGGTGGAGTGGCACTCCGAGACCATGCTCCACATTGTTTCTCTCAGGAGCGAGGCGCATTTCATGGCCGTGTAGCGATGATGCAGGCTGTCCGTCAGCGGCGCATCGAAATAGAGTTCCAGCATTTGCCGTTCCTGTTCGGCGGACAGACCGTTGTTTGTGGCGAGGCCGCCGAGATCAAACAGGGGTGAGTTGAAGCCGCCATATTCCCAGTCGATCAGCCAGAGGCGCTTGTCATCGCGCAGAATGTTGGCTGCCAGCAGATCGTTGTGGCCAAGAACCAGTTCAATGGACCCGACGGATTGTTCCAACCCGGCAGCAGCCCGCATCAGATCCGGCAGGTGACCGAGATGGCCCGAATTGCTGTCCCTCAGGGTCGCGGCGTAGTCCCTTAGAACGTGGAAGACCCAGAAAGTCAGAACCGGGCCCCGCAAATGTTGCGTGATCTCGCGATGGCAGCGGCGGACCAGGTCGATCAGATCCTGCAGAATGGCCGTATCCCGGATATCAGCTTCTTCAAGCGGAGGCGCATCGACGAACTCAAGCACCAGCGCGCCGGGTTCGTGGTGATGAACACGGGGGGCGAGGCCGGCCTCATGGGCGGCTTTGCTGATCGCCAGTTCGTTGAAGCGCATCACGCCGTGAACGGGTATGTCTTCGCCCAGGCGGACGACATAGGCCTTGCCCTCATCCTCAAGCCGGACATTGAGGTTGGTGATGCCGCCCTCAAGCAGGACGGCGTTCCCGGGGGCCTTCCAGATGCTGAGCGAGAGCGCTTTTCCGATTGCCTTGGATTGAATGTCGGGCGTCACGTATCTGCCTCTTATGTCAAATTATGCCTTGGCGAGAATCCATCGTGCCGCTTTCTCCGCAATCATCAGAACGGGGCTGTTGGTATTGCCGCTTGTGATGGTGGGCATAATACCGGCATCGACCACGCGCAGTCCGTCAATTCCTTTTACGCGAAGATGACTGTCTACCACCGCCGACGGATCGTCGCTCCGGCCCATCTTTGTCGTTCCGACCGGGTGAAATATCGTGGTACCGATGTCGCTTGCGGCGGTCGCGAGCTCTTCGTCGGACTGATAGTCCGGACCGGGCTTGACCTCCTGAGGCCGATATTTTCTCAACGCGGGCTGACCGGCGATGGACCGGGCCACCTTGATGGCATCTGCCGCCACCTGCCGATCCTCATCTGTGGAAAGATAATTTGGTGCAATGGTCGGCGCGTCCTCCGAGAGGGGGCTTTTGATCATGACCGAACCACGGCTGGTGGGATTGAGATTGCAGACGCTTGCCGTGATTCCCGGCCAGGCGTGCAGCGGTTTCCCGAAGGCATCAAGGCTGAGGGGCTGGACGTGAAACTGGATATTGGCATGTTCCCGGCCGGGATCGCTTTTTGTGAAAATGCCAAGCTGGGAGGGAGCCATGCTCATCGGGCCGGTTCGTTTCAACGCGTATTCAAGGCCAATCGCTGCCTTGCCCCACCAGTTGCCGGCCATCTGATTAAGCGTTTTGGCGCCGGTGACCCTGTAAATGGTCCTGAGTTGCAGATGATCCTGGAGGTTCCCGCCGACGCCGGGGAGGTGATGCCGGACATCGATATCGTGCTTTGCCAGATGCGCGCCGTCACCGATTCCGGAGAGTTGCAGGATCTGCGGGCTGCCGATTGCCCCCGCTGCCAGGATGACGTCACGGTCTGCTTCGACATGAACCGTATGATTGTTTCGGCGCAATCTGACACCGGCACATCGAAGCGCTCCGTTCCCGGTATTTTTCAGATCCAGCCGCTCAACATGGCATCCGGTCCAGACGGTGAGGTTTTTGCGGTCTCGGGCGGGGCGGAGAAAGGCCTTTGAGGTATTCCAGCGCCAGCCGGACCGCTGGTTGACCTCAAAATAGCTGACGCCGGTATTGTCGCCGCCGTTAAAGTCGTCGGTGGCGGGGATGCCCGCCTCGTTCGCAGCCCTGGCATACGCGTCGAGGATTTCCCAACTCAGGCGCTGTTTTTCGATGCGCCACTCGCCGCCCCCGCTGTGAAGGCCGTCAGGCGTTTCGGCTGTTCCGCCATTCAGCCGGAAATTATCCTCATGCATCTTGAAATCTTCAAGGCATGCGGACCAGGACCACGCATTTTCGCCCGTAAGGTTTGCCCACCGGTCATAATCGCGCGCCTGCCCGCGCACGTAAATCATGCCGTTGATGGACGAACAGCCGCCCAGCGTCTTGCCGCGCGGATAGATCAGGGACCGGCCGTTGAGGCCTTTCTCGTTCTCCGTTCTATAGAGCCAGTCGGTGTGCGGATTGTTGATACAATAGAGATAACCGACCGGGATATGGATCCAGTGATAGGTATCCTTTCCACCCGCCTCCAGCAGCAGAACGCGATTTTCAGGATCAGCGGAGAGCCGGTTGGCAAGCAGACACCCGGCCGTTCCGGCACCGACAATGATAAAATCGAACGTCCCGTTCATGATCCCGCACCGCTGTCTGCCCAGACGTCCGTTACCGTAGCCAGCATTGCGTGCCGCTGTCGACATATAAAGTTTGAAGAGAAGACAGGTCGGGTGCGCACCGGTGCGTTAAAGGCACAATTGGGGAAATTGTGAGGCCACAATAAGACTTCGGACTTCTCCGCAGGCGCGAAGCGTGGCAAATACGGTTCATTGAAAGCAATCGGGGACGTTTGCGTGAAATTTTTACTGACCTGCCTTCTTGCCCTGACCCTGGCCGGTTGCGGCGGGGCCAAACTCCCTCCGCTTCCCGAAGAAGAAGTGGATATTTCGCAAACAACACTTTCCTATGCCGCGCCTGCAGGACGCGCGACGGCGAAGGCCTATTCGGCGATTGTCGTGAATGCAAAGTCGGGGCGGATTCTGCATCAGGACAATGCGGGCGATCTGCGGTTTCCGGCGAGCCTGACCAAAATGATGACGCTTTATCTGGTATTTGACGAGATCAAAGCCGGGCGTCTGTCATTGTCGAGCACGCTGGAGGTCTCAAAGAACGCGGCTTCGCAGCCGCCGGCAAAAATCGGTCTGAAACAGGGGACGACGATCACGGTACAGCAGGCTGTGCAGGCGATGGCCGTGAAGTCGGCCAACGATGTTGCCATGGCTGTTGCCGAGAACCTGGCCGGATCGGAAGCGGCGTTTGCCGCCCGTATGAACCGCAAAGCCGCGGCACTGGGACTGACAAGAACACATTTTGTCAATGCATCGGGCTTGCCCGACCCGCGTCAGATCACAACGGCACGCGACATGGCGATTCTCGGTCGGGCGTTGAAGCAGCGCCATGCCGATTACGCACGCTATTTCCGCGCCAAAGAGTTTGTCTATAACGGCAAGACGTTTCGGGCGACCAACAGACTGCTTGGCAAAGTGCGTGGCGTTGACGGCATCAAGACGGGCTATATCCGGCTTTCAGGCTACAACCTTGCTGCATCGGTGAACCGGCGCGGAAAGCGGCTGATCGTTGTCGTCATGGGTGCCTCCTCCGGCAGGGAACGCAACGAGGAAGTCACGCGCCTGATCGAGGAATATCTTTAAGCCGCTGGCGGAAGAAAAGCCGTCCACGCACCTGAATGAGTCGTGACGCTATATAACAAACCCGTTTTGCTCGGCAATCGATTTCAGGGATTTTTCCGGGCGCGGACCGATATGGCCGATCACTTCCGCCGCGGCCAGGGCCCCAAGTTCCGCGCACTCGACCAGCGGATATTTGCGGGCAAGGCCGAACAGGAAGCCGGAGGCAAACAGATCTCCCGCGCCTGTCAAATCGACAACGGTTTCCACCCTGGCAGCCGGCACTTTGTTGGTTTCCTCCGCTGTGACGCTGATTGATCCCTGGGCCCCGAGTGTCACGATGGCCAGCGATGCATCCTCCCGGATCGCCGCTATCGCGGTATCCATGTCGGCGGTCTGGTAGAGCGCCTTGAGTTCATGTTCGTTGGCGAAGACGATATCCAGAGAGCCGTCTTTGATCAGGCCCAGAAACTCCTCGCGATACCGGTCGACACAAAAACTGTCCGACAATGTCAGCGCCGTTTTCCGGCCCGCCTCGTGTGACAGCTGCATTGCCTTGCGAAACGCGTCCTTGGCCGCATCGGGGTCCCACAGATACCCTTCCATATAGGTAATCTGAGAGTTCTGCACGATCTCAGGGTCGATGTCGTCGACCGTCAGATCGACGCAGGCGCCAAGATATGTGTTCATCGTGCGTTCTCCGTCCGGGGTCACCAGGATCATGGACCGGGCGGTCGGAGTGCCGCTGGTGAGCGGCGGCGTTTCAAAATGGGCGCCGATGCTGCGCATGTCATGGCCGTAGGCGGCGCCAAGTTCGTCATCGGCGACTTTGCCGATATAGGACGCCGTGCCGCCAAAGGACGCGATGCCCGCAATGGTGTTGCCCGCGCTGCCGCCGGAGATTCGGATGGCCGGCCCCATTTTGTCGTAAAGACGCACAGCTTCTTCTGTGTCGATCAGGCGCATTGAGCCCTTCACCAGATTTTCCCGGACGAGGAAATCCTCCTCCACATGGGCAAGAATGTCGAAAATGGCATTGCCGATGCCCAGGACATCGAAGCGGCAGTCGCTCATGAAGGGGGTCCTTAAAACGATAAAAAACGGGAGGAAACCTATACCTGTTGCCGGTACGGGCTGGCCGGGTAGGTGCCCAATATCCGCAGTTCGGCCGAGAAGAAGGCAAGTTCTTCCATAGCGAGGCGGACATTCCGGTCTTCGGGATGTCCCTCAACGTCGGCATAGAACTGGGTTGCGAAAAACTTGCCGTCGAGCTGATAGCTTTCAAGTTTGGTCATGTTGACGCCGTTGGTCGCAAAGCCGCCCATGGCCTTGTAAAGCGCGGCGGGGACGTTCCGGACCCGAAAAATAAAGGACGTGACGACCGGCCCGTTGCCCGCAGCCGTGTCCTTTGCTTCGGGGGACAGGATGACGAAACGCGTGGTGTTGTGCGCCTCATCCTCAACATTCTCCGCAAGCACGTTAAGGCCATAGGCCTCCGCGGCAAGAACCGGCGCAAGCGCGGCGGCGGACGGGTCGTTCCGCTCGGCAATCTGCCGGGCAGACCCGGCTGTATCGGCACCGACGATCGGCTGAAGGCCAAGCGTGCGAATGATCTTTCGGCATTGCCCCAGCGCCACCACGTGGCTCTGAACCGTTTTCAGTCCCTCCAGCGTCGCGCCTTTCGGGGCGACGAGATTGAAATGGATGGGCAGAAAATACTCGCCGATAATATGCATGGACGAACTTGGCAGAAGATGATGAATATCCGCGACCCGGCCGGCGAGGGAGTTTTCAATCGGGATCATGCCCAGATCAGCTGTCCCGGTTTCAAGAGCGCTGAAGCAGTCTTCGAATGTCGCACAGGCGACCGGTTCATAGTCGGGATAAACATCCTTGCAGGCAATATGGGAATTCGCACCCGATTCCCCCTGATACACAATCCGTTTCTTATTGCTCATACTTCCTGTCCCGGGTTCATGCACCCTGTTCGGCCAGCATCTTGCTCAGTTCGGCCACGTCCTCGGCGGTATTGATGTCGGCGGGTACTTTCTCAACCAGCGTCACATCGATACGCATGCCGTTTTCAAGCGCCCTTAATTGCTCGAGTTTCTCGCGTTTTTCAAGGGTCGAGGCCGGCAATGAGATGAATCGCTCCAAAGCGGCCCGCCGGTAAGCATAAAGCCCGATGTGAACGTAAAGCGGCCCTTCGCCGCCGGGCGCGGTCGCACGGGTGAAGTAAAGCGCCCGCAATCTCTTTTCAGAAATCGGCGTTCCGACAGCCTTGACGAAATTCGGGTTTGACTTGTGCTCTTCCTTTGTAATCAGGGCCGCAATCGTGCCGATGTCGACCGAAGGATCGTTCAGCGGCGCAAAACAGTCGCGGACCGCCTGCGGATCGACCAGCGGAACGTCGCCCTGAAGATTAAGGACAAACTCGTATGCGCCCTCCGGATCGACTTTCGTCAGGGCTTCGTAGATTCTGTCCGAGCCCGAGACGTGGTCGTTGCTCGTCATGACGGCTTTGCCGCCCACCGCGCGAACGGCCTCTGCAATGCGCTCATCGTCCGTTGCGACAACCACCGGACCGAGGTCCGCGGCGAGCGCCTGCTCATAGGCCCGGACGATCATCGGCTTGCCGGCGATATCGATTAGCGGTTTGCCCGGCAGACGAGTCGCGGCGTAGCGCGCGGGAATTATGGTGAGTGTCTTGTCCATGAAATGGCGAATCCGATTGATTTGGCCAGCCTTATAGCCGAAAAACCGTCCGGTTCGACAAGTTTTCCGGGGAGTGTCCATATGTCTCATGGACAGACTCTTTTTAGCCTATGGACAGCACGGCAAAAAAATTTGTAGTTTCCGGCAACTTGGAACTATGACAATCCGGTGTAATCCTGATTTTCAGGGAAAGCCGTTATTTGGAGCCTGGGCAACATGGATTCGTTTGAATTTAACAAGATGGCAGGTGCGATTCTGATGTCCCTGCTGATTGTGATGGGGCTGGGCATCATATCGGATACGATCTTCTACACCGACACGCCGGACGAAATGGGGTACCAGATCAACGTCGCCGAAGCGGCAACGGGTGATGCAACCGAGGCGGCCGAATCCTCTGTTGAACCGATTGGTGTGCGCCTGGTCAGCGCCGATGCGGTTGCCGGGGAAAGAGTCGCCAGGAAATGTACGGCCTGTCATACGTTCGACAATGGCGGCGCCCACAAGGTCGGTCCGAACCTTTGGGAGATCGTAAACCGCAAGCCGGGAACCCACGAGGGCTTCAGATATTCCGGCGACATGGTGGCTTATGGCAACGACCACCTCTGGGATTACGAAAATCTCGACAAGTTTCTGGAAAGGCCGAAAGACGTTGTCGCCAAGACGACCATGGGTTTTGCCGGGCTCAGAAAGCCTGAAGAACGGGCAAACATGATTGCCTATCTCAGAAGCCTCGCAGCCGAGCCGGTCGCTCTGCCCGATCCCGCAGAGGGCGCGCATGCGGTGGAAGAAGAGACTAATCCTGCCGCCGAGCAGGCCGCTGAAGAGGCGACAGAAGCCGCCCCTGCGGAAAATACTGAAGAAGAAGCAACGGACTCCAATTAAACTGTCTGGAATTCGCTTCGTTGCGGACAATTGAATGAAATTGAAGAATAAATCGAGGCCGGGATTTCCCGGCCTTGTTTCTTTCACGTAATATCATGTTTCCCGGGCGCCGGAGACACGATTAATTTTTCGTCATCTTTACCCCTGAGGGGTTTTCAGCGCGGCTCACATCCCTAGTATGAACACATTATCCGCGTTAAGCGAAGGGATGACATTAATGAAGTTCGCGCGTGCAGCAGCTGTTCTTACAACCTGTCTGATATTTACTGTGCCCGGCGGTGTTTCCGCCCAGGCAGAAGAGCCGGAATGGAAACATGCGACGGCTCTCACCGGAGACCCGAAATATCCTGAAGGTTTTGCGCGCTTTGACTATGTTAATCCCGATGCGCCGAAGGGCGGGCGTGTTCGGCTGTCCAGTTCCGGCGGGTTTGATACGTTCAATCCGATCCTTCCCAAAGGCAATCCGGCGCCGGGTGCCGGCCTGATTTATGATACACTGATGACGGGATCTTATGATGAGATCAATATCAGCGCCGAATATGGACTGATCGCCGAGGCAACGCGGCACCCGGAAGATGATTCCTGGGTCGAGTTCAAGCTCAGCCCCAACGCCCGTTGGCATGACGGTCAGCCCATTACGCCGGAGGATGTGATCTGGAGCTTTGAAAAAGTAACGGAAATCAATCCGAACCAGCGTTTTTACTATCAGAACGTGGAGAAAGCCGAGATTACCGGGGACGATACGGTGAAATTCACCTTCAACGTCAAAAACAACCGGGAGCTGCCCCATATCATGGGTCAGCTGCTCGTATTGCCGAAGCATTGGTGGGAGGGCACAGATGCCGATGGTAAAAAACGGGATATCGGCAGCAGCACGCTCGAAAAACCTCTCGGATCGGGAGCGTACCGGATCAAGAGCTTTTCTCCCGGAAGGTCAGTGACATACGAGCGTGTCGACGACTATTGGGCAGCCGATCATCCGACCAATATCGGCAAGAACAATTTCGATGAAATTCACTACGACTCTTATCGCGATGCGACCGTCCTGCTTGAGGCGTTTAAGGGAGACCAATACGATTTTCGTGCTGAGAACAGCGCCAAAAACTGGGCGACCGGATACGAGTTTCCGGCGAGAAATCAGGGCAAGGTAAAGCTGGAAAAGATACCGGATCCGTCAAGCGGCATTATGCAGGCCTTTGTGCTCAATCTCAGGAAAGACAAGTTTTCAGACCCCCGGGTTCGTCGTGCTCTCAACTATGCATTTGATTTTGAGAGCACCAACAAGACCGTCTTTTTCGATCAGTATGGCCGCATTGATTCCTTTTTTGCGGGAACGGAATTGGCCCAGACCGGTGTTCCGGAGGGGCGTGAGCTTGAGATCCTTGAAACCGTTCGTGACATGGTGCCGCCGGAGCTCTTCACCGAGCCTTACAAAAATCCTGTCGGCGGCGACCCGAACAAATTGCGGCAGAATTTGCGGCAGGCTATCGAACTGCTCAAGGAAGCGGGCTACGAGCTGAAGGGCCGGCAATTGATTGATCCGGAAACGGGTGAGCAGTTTACAATTGAATTTGTCGACAACGACTCAAACAGCGAGCGCTATGTGCAGCCCTACTTCCGCAATCTGGAGCGAATTGGGATCAAACCAACCATGCGGATTGTCGACACGCCGCAATATATCAATCGCATCAGAGAACGTGATTTTGATATGACGACGCTTGGTTGGGCACAAAGCCTGTCACCGGGCAACGAACAGCGCGGCTATTGGGGATCTGACTCCGCGGACCAGAATCAATCGCGAAACTATGCCGGCATCAAAAACCCGGCGGTGGACAAACTGATCGATCAGGTCATTTTTGCGGAAACACGAGAAGACCTCGTTGCGGCAACGCGCGCGCTCGACCGCGTTCTGATGTGGAACAACTATATGATTCCGCAATGGTTTTTGGCTGCCGACCGAATTGCTTACTGGGATCGCTTTGGTCGACCTGAAAAGCTGCCTGAATATACATACGGCTTTCCCATGATCTGGTGGTGGGACGAGGCAAAGGTGGCGAAAACGGGAGTGCCGAAATGAGTGTTCTGAGGCCGAACCGTCGGGATGTTCTCAAAATCGCAGCCGGCTCGGCGCTCCTGCCGGTTCTGCCCGGATTCCTTCCCAAAGCCTTTGCAGCCGGCGAGGAACTGCATGGTCTGTCTGTCTTCGGTGACCTGAAATATCCGGCTGATTTCACGCATTTTGACTATGTGAATCCCTCCGCGCCCCGGACCGGATCGCTTTCCTATCTGCCCGGATACTGGTTCAACAATCAGAACACGCAGACGTTCAACACGCTGAACGGCTATGTCCTTAAGGGCGACGCACCGCCACGCGTGGAATTCTGTTTCGATTCGCTGATGGTCAGGGCCTGGGATGAACCCGATGCGGTTTACGGTCTGGTCGCAAAAACTGTGCAGGTGTCGGAAGATGGCAATATCTACGTCTTTACACTGCGGCCCGAAGCGCGTTTTCATGACGGTTCGCCGCTGACGGCGGACGACGTGGCATGGTCGATTGAAACGCTCATCAAAGACGGCCATCCCAGTATCAGCCTGCCCTTGAAACCGCTTTCAGGCGTCAAGGCACTGTCACCTGAAAGACTGGAGATTACCTTCGACGGCACACAGTCGCGCCAACTTCCGATGACTGTGGCAGCGCTTCCAATATTTTCGAAGGCCTATTATGCGGATCGCGACTTTACGGAAAGTACGCTCGACCCGCCGCTGTCTTCCGGGCCCTACACGTTCGGCAGGTTTTCTCCCGGCAAGTTCGTCGAGTATGAACGGGTCGATGACTATTGGGCCAGGGACTTGCCCGTTGCAAAGGGGCAAAATAACTTCCAGACACTTCGCATCGAGTTCTTCAGGGAGCGCCAGACCGCCTTTGAAGCCTTCAAAAAAGGTGTCATTCAGTTCCGTCAGGAATTCACCTCCAAGACCTGGGCGACAGCGTATGATTTTCCGGCAGTGCTTGATGGAAGGGTCAAAAAGGAACTGATCCCACAGGAAAAGCGGCCGCTTATGCAGGGCTGGCACATAAACACACGCCGAAAGAAGTTTGCCGATCCCCGGACGCGGGAAGCAATCGGGCTCTGCTTTGATTTCGAATGGACCAACAAGAATCTGTTCTTTGATACGTATGAGAGGCTTTCCTCCTATTTCGAGCAGTCCGATCTTAAAGCGAACGGAAAACCAAGCGCGCAGGAGGTTGCAATACTGGAACCGTTCCGCGATCAGGTCCCTCCGGAGGTCTTCGATGAAGCCTATGTGCCGCCTGTGTCGGATGGATCGGGGGCCGACAGAAAATTGTTGCGCCGAGCCACGCAGCTTTTGAGAGAGGCAGGATGGCAGCGGCAAGGGACAAGGCTGGTCAATGCGGAGGGGGAGCCCTTAACAGTTGAATTTCTGATCCGGGCTCAGGTTTTTGAAGCGGTTCTGGGCAAGTACACACAGAATCTGAAGGCAGTCGGTATTGATGCATCGATTCGACTTGTCGATCCGCCGCAATTTCAGGTGCGCACCAACGATTATGAATTTGATATTGTCGGCACTGCCCTGGGCCTTCTTCCGACGCCGCTTGAAGGATTGGACACGACCTTCGGATCGGAGGGCGCGAACACACCGGGCTCCAGGAATTATCCCGGTATTGCCGATCCGGTTGTCGACGCCCTGATTGAGACCATTTCGCAGTCCAAGTCCCGCGAAGAGATGACCGCCGCTTGCCGCGCGCTTGATCGGGTTTTGAGATCCCATCACTATTGGGTGCCAAATTGGTATATACCCAGTCATCGTGTCGCTGTATGGGATAAGTTCGGTCGGCCGGATGTCAAACCCGATTACTGGTTTCCATTCGAAACGACATGGTGGGAAGATAAAGACAAAGCCGCGCGACTTCAGAAAGCGGACTGAGGAACTCGATGGGCGCCTATATCCTTCGCCGTCTTTTGCTGATGGTTCCGACCCTTATCGGGATCATGGCAATCAACTTCGCCATCATTCAGTTTGCGCCGGGCGGACCGGTTGAAAAGGTTATCGCCCAGCTGACCGGCAACGACGTTTCGGCAACCGCACGGATCAGCGGCGGCGGCGGCGATCTCGGCGGGCAGGGCGCGCAGACCCAGACCGGTGCGGGCGGCGATGCGATCAGTTCAAAATATCGCGGCGCGCAGGGGCTTGATCCGGAGTTCATCAGGGACCTTGAGAAGCAGTTCGGGTTCGACAAGCCGCCGCTTGAGCGGTTCGGCATTATGCTGTGGAACTATGTCCGCTTCGATTTTGGGGAAAGCTATTTTCGCGACATTCCGGTTGTCGATCTGATTATCGAAAAGATGCCGGTCTCGATTTCCCTCGGCCTCTGGATGACGCTCATATCCTACTGTGTGTCGATTCCGCTGGGCATTCGAAAAGCGGTCAAGGACGGCAGCCGTTTCGATGTCTGGACGTCGGGGGTCATAATCGTCGGGTACGCGATCCCCGGCTTCCTGTTTGCGATCCTGTTGATCGTCCTGTTTGCCGGCGGCTCGTTTTTCGACTGGTTCCCGCTGCGCGGTCTGACCTCGGACAATTGGGATGAGCTGTCGCTGCTTGGAAAAATCGGCGATTACTTCTGGCACCTGGCCCTGCCGATGACCGCTATGGTGCTGTCGGCCTTTGCAACGACCACGCTGCTGACCAAGAACTCGTTTCTGGACGAGATCAGGAAACAATATGTGCAAACAGCGCGGGCCAAAGGGCTGACAGAGCGGCAGGTGCTTTACGGACATGTGTTCCGCAACGCGATGCTGATCATCGTTGCCGGTTTCCCCGGTGCGTTCATTTCGGCATTCTTTGCGGGGTCTTTGTTGATCGAAACGATTTTCTCGCTCGATGGCCTCGGTCTGCTCGGTTTTGAGTCGGTGATCAACCGCGATTACCCGGTCGTCTTTGCGACGCTGTTCATCTTCTCCCTCATGGGTCTCATTATCGGATTGATATCGGATCTCACCTACACGTGGATCGATCCCCGGATCGATTTTGAGAGCCGGGAGGTCTAGGCATGGATCAGCGGACCATTCGGCGAACCGAGGCGCCGGCGGCGCCATCGCCAACCGCTCCCGACGCGGCGCGGGAAGGCAAGAAGCGCCGGCTCAAGATGTCGCCGCTCAATCAGCGGCGTTGGCTGAATTTCCGGTCCCACAGTCGGGGATACTGGTCGCTTTGGATTTTCCTGGTCCTGTTCATCCTCACGCTGCTGGCGGAATTCATTGCCAACGACCGGCCGCTTCTGGTTTCATATCAGGGCGAACTGCTCTCACCGGTCTTGGTCGACTATCCGGAGGAAAAATTCGGAGGGTTCTATGCGGTCACGGATTATCGCGATCCCTTCATCCAGGATGAAATCAACGCCAATGGTTGGATGCTCTGGCCCCCGATCCGTTATTCGTACCGGACGGTGAATAACGAACTGCCAGTCCCGGCCCCGGCTCCGCCATTCTGGACGATGGACAGGCAGGAGCGCTGCCAGAGCTATCCGGAGGGAGAAAACGACCCCAACTGTGTGCTGGGCAACTGGAACTGGCTCGGTACGGACGATCAGGGCAGGGATGTCATGGCGCGCATGATTTACGGCTTTCGGATATCCGTGCTTTTCGGCTTCGTTCTGACCATTGCATCCTCCGTCATCGGCGTAACCGCCGGCGCTGTTCAGGGATATTACGGCGGTTGGGTCGATCTTGGGTTTCAGCGCTTTATCGAGATCTGGACAGCCGTCCCGACACTCTATCTGATCCTGATTATTTCGTCGTTCCTGACGCCCGGCTTCTGGATATTGTTCGGCATTCTCCTGGCCTTTTCCTGGGTTGCGCTTGTCGGTGTCGTCAGGGCTGAGTTTTTGCGCGGCCGGAACTTCGAATATATCAACGCGGCCCGGGCGCTCGGTGTATCGAACGGAACGATTATGCGCCGGCACCTGCTGCCGAATGCAATGGTGGCCACGCTGACCTTCATGCCCTTCATTCTGAACGGGTCGATCACGACGCTGACGGCGCTTGATTTCCTCGGCTTCGGCCTGCCGCCCGGCTCGCCCTCACTGGGTGAACTGCTGGCGCAAGGGAAAAACAATCTCCAGGCGCCGTGGCTCGGGATCACCGGGTTCATCATCATATCGGTGATGCTGAGTCTGCTGATTTTCATCGGCGAAGCGGTGCGTGATGCATTCGATCCGCGAAAGACACTGGCTTAGGGACGGCTTGAGATGACGAACAACAACGCCGACACCGGGCCAATCATCTCCGTCAGGGATTTGTCGGTCCTGTTTAAACAGGGCGATAATACCAATCTGGCGGTCGACCGGATTTCCTTTGAAATCGCAAAGGGCGAAACGCTGGCGCTTGTCGGCGAGTCCGGTTCGGGCAAATCCGTTTCCGCCCTGTCGATCCTGAAACTTCTGCCCTATCCCGCAGCGAGCCACCCGACCGGGGAAATTTTCTACAGAGGTAAAGACATCCTGAAAGCCGACGAGCCCACCCTGCGCGATGTGCGCGGGGACGATGTTTCGATGATCTTTCAGGAGCCGATGTCCTCGCTCAACCCATTGCACAGCGTCGAACGTCAGATCGCCGAGGTGCTCAAAA
This sequence comes from Stappiaceae bacterium, assembly GCA_965275915.1. Taxonomy (GTDB): domain Bacteria; phylum Pseudomonadota; class Alphaproteobacteria; order Rhizobiales; family Stappiaceae; genus JBDWFY01. The sequence goes on along the minus strand of CBDHYI010000007.1, from coordinate 1,271,199 downwards.
TCCACCGGGGGATGAGTGACACCAAGGCGCGGGAACGGGTGCTGGAGCTTCTCAATCAGGTCGGGATCCGCGATGCCGAAAAGCGCCTGGAGAGCTATCCGCACCAGCTGTCCGGAGGGCAGCGTCAGCGCGTCATGATCGCAATGGCTCTGGCGAACGAGCCGGATGTCCTGATTGCCGATGAACCGACGACGGCGCTGGATGTGACGGTGCAGGCGCAGATCCTGCAGCTGCTGAAAGACCTGCAGGCGGAGCGGGGTATGGCGCTGCTCTTTATTACTCACGATCTGGGCATCGTCCGCAAGTTCGCCGACCGGGTTTGTGTCATGACAGACGGCAGGATCGTCGAGCAGGGATCGGTCGAACAGATCTTTTCGCGGCCTAATCATTCGTACACGAAGCATTTACTGGCGGCGGAACCCAAGGGTGAGCCGCCCCAAACGGATCACGGTCGGCCGATTGTGGTGGAGACCGATGCACTCAAGGTCTGGTTCCCGATCAAGCGTGGTTTTTTGCGCAGAACGGTGGACCACATCAAGGCGGTTGACGGTGTCAGCGTGAAGGTTCGCGAAGGACAGACCCTCGGTGTTGTCGGCGAGTCCGGTTCCGGAAAAACGACGCTCGGGATGGCGCTTTTGAGGATGATTTCTTCCGAAGGACGGATTGTCTATCAGGGCAAAAACCTGCAGGGCAATTCCTGGAAGGAAATGCGGCCGCTGCGCCACGACATGCAGATCGTCTTCCAGGACCCGTTCGGATCGCTCTCGCCTCGCATGAGCGTTGCCGAAATCGTCGGGGAAGGTCTGCTGATCCACGCCAGTGATGTATCCCCCGAAGAGCGGGACCGCCGGGTGGTGAAAGCGCTTGAGGAAGTGGGGATCGATCCGGAGACGCGGCACCGGTATCCGCATGAATTTTCCGGCGGCCAGCGTCAGCGTATCTCAATTGCCCGTGCGATGGTGCTTGAGCCGAAATTCGTCATGCTCGACGAGCCGACATCGGCGCTGGATATGAGCGTACAGGCGCAGGTGGTGGATCTTTTGCGGGATCTGCAGCGGGCTCATAATCTGGCCTATCTGTTCATCAGCCACGATCTCAAGGTGGTTCGGGCGCTGGCCAACGATGTCATCGTCATGCGTCAGGGCAAGGTTGTCGAGCAGGGACCGGCCCATCAGATTTTCGATGCGCCCAAGACCGATTATACAAAAGCGCTCATGGCCGCAGCATTCCGTCTGGAGACCGCTCCGGAGGGCATTGTTGCGGACTGACTGATCGCAAAAGCCGGCTGTGCGGCGTTCAGAATTTGGTCCGCGCCCGCAGCGCCTGGGACAGCGTGCCCTCATCCAGATAGTCGAGTTCACCGCCAACGGGAACTCCGTGGGCGAGCCGGGTGACGTGCACTTCAAGGTCGCGCAGCTGATCGGTGACATAGTGGGCCGTGCTCTGCCCTTCCACCGTCGCGTTGATCGCCAGAATCACTTCGGTGATCTCACCGGACCTGACGCGTTCGACGAGTCCGGCGATATTGAGATCGTCCGGGCCGATGCCGTCAAGCGGAGACAATGTTCCGCCCAGCACGTGATAGCGGGCCTTTATCGCTGCGGCCCTTTCCAGAGCCCACAGATCGGAAACATCCTCGACCACAACGATGACGCCGGGATCCCGGGCGGGGTCACTGCAGATCGCGCATGGTTTTGTGGTGCCGATATTGCCGCAGGTTGGACAGACATCGATGGCGTCAACCGCGACGTCCATTGCCTGCGCCAGCGGGATGAGCAACTGGTCTTTCTTTTTGATGAGATGAAGAGCCGCGCGCCGGGCGGATCGGGGACCGAGCCCGGGTAATTTACCAAGCAGCTGGATCAGGCGTTCGATTTCCGGCCCGGCAACGTTCCGGCCGCTCATCCGGCCGGACTTTCAGGTGCGTTCGACAATCTGTTCATCGTTTCAAAGGTATCAGAATGGCAGTTTCATACCGGCAGGCAGGCCCATACCGCCCATCAGTTCCTGGGTCTTTTCCTGAAGTGCCGCCTCGGATTTCGTCTTGGCATCGTTATGGGCCGCCATGATCAGGTCTTCGAGAATCTCCGCATCGTCCTCCTTGAACAGCGACGGATCGATCGACAGGCCCGACATGGTTCCCTTGCCGGACAGCCTGACCGTGACCAGGCCGCCGCCGGCGGTGCCTTCCACTTCAATTTCGGCAATTTCTTCCTGCAGAGAGCCCATTTTCTCCTGCAGTTGCTTTGCCTGCTTCATCATTTTCATGAAGTCCATCGGATCGCTCCAATCTTCTGTAAACGCGGACGGCGATGTCGCCCGCAGTGTGCCTTTCGTCCTATCTGGCATCAGCGGCCATCAGGTTCAACCGGAAAGTCAACCAAGTGGCAAAGCAGCGGTCGTTTGACCGGGATCAGTCCTCCGTCTGTTTACGCGTCTTCGTCGTCATCGGCCTCCGCGGGGGCAAGACTGTCGTTTACTCCGTCTTCGTCATCGCGTTTGAGGACCTTTACATCCACAATTTTTGCGCCGGGGAACGTTTTCAAAATCGTGGCCACGGACGGATCGGCTGCTGCGTCCGTCAGCAGCGCGTGATGTTTGGCCTCCCGGATTTCCTTCAGCGTCGGGCCGCCTTCTTCGCGGGAAACGATGACCACCCATCGTTCGCCCGTCCAGTCGCTCAGTTTGCGGCCAATATCGCCGGCCAGGCCCGGCGGCGCGGTTTCGGTCGGTTGCATTTCGATGCGGCCCGGCTCGAAGGAGACAATCCTGACCTGGGTTTCAAGCGCCACCTTGAACCGTATGTCGCGTTTTTCGCCCGCAAGTGCGGCGGCTTCTTCCAGCGAGCGAATGCGGATGCCCGTTTCTTCAACAGGGTTGGGGGGCGCCTGCGAAGGCGCCGGTATCGGGTCCTGTTCAACCACGGGCGCAGGATCGTCGTGCGGCTCCGCCAGTGCCATCGAACCGCCGCTTGAGGCAATCGCCTGAACGGGCGGCGGCGTGTTGTCCATGTCCACAGGCTGTTCCTGTGCCGCCGGTGCGTCCGCTGCGCGCGCGGAGGGGGAACCCGAGGCTGGCGCGGTGATGTCAGCATTGCTTTCCTGAAGTTGCTTCAGCGCGTCTTCGGGAGAAGGAAGGTCTGCCGCGTAGCACAGTCTGACCAGCACCATATCGGCCGCTGCAAGCGGCTTTGGCGCAGCCTGCACGTCCGGAATGCCTTTGAGAAGGATCTGCCAGGCGCGGGACAGGACGCGGATGGACAGCGTTTTGGCAAAGTCCTGCCCCCGTTGCCGTTCCTCTTCTGTGACAGAGGCGGCGTCTCCTGATTTTGGGACAATTTTGAGACGGGTGACCAGATGCACGAATTCAGCAAGATCCGTGAGAACCACACCCGGATCGGCGCCGACCTGATATTGGGTCTGCAGTTCTTCCATCGCAGCGGAAACGTTGCCCCGCATAACATGCTCGAACAGATCGATCACCCGGGCCCGGTCGGCAAGGCCGAGCATCGACCGCACCGTCTTTGCATCAATATGGCCGGCACCATGGGCGATCGCCTGATCAAGCAGGGACAGCGAATCCCGCGCCGATCCCTCACCGGCCCGGGCAATCAGGGACAGGGCTTCGTCGGAGATGTCGATCTTTTCGGCGTCCGCAATCCGCCGCATCAGTTTAATCAGGACATCGGCATCGATGCGCCGCAAATCGAAGCGCTGGCACCGCGACAGCACGGTCACGGGAACTTTTCGGATTTCCGTCGTCGCGAATATGAATTTCACATGCTCCGGCGGTTCTTCCAGGGTTTTCAGAAGGCCGTTGAATGCGGCATTTGACAGCATGTGCACTTCGTCGATGATGTAGACTTTGTAGCGCGCGGTGGCCGGGCGATAGCGGGCCGCATCCGTGATTTCGCGGATATCGTTGATGCCGGTATGGGACGCGGCGTCCATCTCGATCACATCGACATGGCGTCCTTCCATGATCGCCTGGCAATGGATGCCGGGCTTTTCGAGCCGGATGGTCGGTTGCTCGATATCTCCGGGAATCTCGTAATTGAGGCCGCGCGCCAGAATACGTGCCGTCGTGGTTTTGCCCACGCCGCGAACGCCGGTCAGCATCCAGGCCTGGGCGATCCGACCGCTCTCAAATGCGTTTGAGAGCGTCTGCACCATCGCTTCCTGGCCATAAAGATCGCCAAAATTCTGAGGGCGGTATTTGCGCGCCAGAACACGGTAGCCACTGTCCTGATGGCCCGTCGTCGGTTCGGAAGAGGATGGTTTTTGCGGGACGTCACCGAAGGCATCGATGGTCCGGTCATCCCGTTCGGGCTGCTGCTCGTCGCCTGTCTTGCTGTCCATGCCGCTCGCTGCCCGCCCCGGTTCATTTCAAAACACGCGTGTCAGCCACGGCCGAATGAACGCTGTCGAGGATTTTGCATCCTCTTTGATCGTTTCTTGGAGCGTTTCCCGATGAACCCGGTTCCGATCATCCGCGGACTTTGAGGGGAGCCGGATTTCTGCGGGTCGATCCGTTGGGTGGGAGGCTGGCACGATGACCCGTGCCGCGACTCGTTGGGGCTGCTTCCTTCCGGACCTGACCCGGTTGGCGAGTGGCTCGTCCACCACCAACCTCCCAACGCCCTTATATCAGAAAAGGGGTGGGCTTTGGCAAGTGGTCTTAGTGCAGAAATTCTTTTGTGGAATTTCAGGCTCAGGACTCGTTGGTGTACGTTGGACCGTCATATTGTTGCGGCGGGAAAGGGACGCCCATGATCAGCAAAGACTTTACACTCGACCCGCGCCTTGAAGCGGACAGCATTGCGGTTTGTTCGCTTGATTTGTGTTCGGTGCGCCTGATGAACAACGCGACCTATCCATGGCTGCTGCTTGTTCCGCAGCGGCCGGGTCTGGTGGAACTGATCGACCTTGACCGGCAGGGTCAGGTCCAGTTGATGGACGAGATTGCGCTGGCCTCGCGTGCTCTGAAATCTGCAACAGGCTGCTACAAACTCAATGTTGCGGCTCTGGGTAACCAGGTCGCGCAGCTTCATGTCCATGTTATTGCGCGGGTACGGGACGATCCGGCCTGGCCGGGGCCGGTTTGGGGCAAGGAAGCGCCGGTTGCCTGGGACGAAGCGCGGCTGGAAAACTTGATTAAAGCGCTGATCGGACATATGGGAGTCTGACATGTCCCCTCCCCTGGTTCCCGCCCGGCAGGAAATTTGATGAGTTTATTCGGTTCGGCCACGAAAGAGCTGGTGTTCAATTTTTCTTTTGCCGGAAATGATCTCAACCGCCATGGCGAAAAGCGGTCCGATCCGGACTGGTTTACCGGACTGAAGCAAGCGGCAAACAGCCGGCTGGCGCTTTATGTCGGCAACAAGATCCTGGTTGACCGCACCACCGGGAGTGTATTCCATAATCGCGCCGTTGCGGAAAAGCTCGGCATTGACTGGGCCGAGGCTCCTTATCTCGGTGAACGGGACGGCTGGCATCACTTTGCGACCCATGTTCCGTTATCCGAAGAAGACTTTGAAGATACGGGACCTTCGTATCCGGACAACCTTCGAACACTGGCCTTGAAAGGCGAAGTGCCGGAAAACGATCTGGGGGTTCTTGCCCAGGCAAGCGCACTCATCCATTGGCATACGACACACCGGCACTGTTCGCGCTGCGGCAAACCCACTTATCTCAGCGAAGCGGGCTATCGGCGGGACTGTCCGCATTGCGGCGGCTTGCATTTTCCGCGCACCGATCCGGCTGTCATTATGCTGACAACGCATGGCGACCGGTGCCTGATGGGCTCCACCGAGCGCTTTATGGAAGGCATGTATTCCACGCTGGCCGGTTATGTCGAGCCGGGAGAAACCCTCGAGGACGCGGTTCGGCGCGAAACCTGGGAAGAAGCGGGAATAAAGGTCGGCAGGGTGGCCTATCATGCCAGCCAGCCGTGGGCGTTCCCGGCCAATCTCATGATCGGGTGTTTCTCCGAAGCGCTCTCAACAGACATCACCATCGACAGGAATGAGCTGTCCGATTGCCGCTGGTTCTCGCGCGATGAGGTTCGGGCGATGATCGCCAGGGACCATCCGGATGGGCTGATTACGCCGCCCGGCATCTCCATTGCCGCGTCCCTGATTTCTCATTGGGTGGCACAGGGCTGACTTGTGGAAAGCAATTTGCTTTCTTATCTCTCCTACCAGTATTCCCAAAAAGACAGGCCCCTATGCTGCAAGCTGCCTCGCGCGCCTTTTCCGAAATGCTCCAGCCGTCTTTCCGGCATATCTTCTGGAAATCGCTGGGGTTGACAATTGCATTGCTGTTTGTCGTCTGGCTGGTCATTGAAGGTCTGGTCACAGGCTTGGTTACATTGCCCTACCCGTGGCTTGAAACGTCCCTCAGCATTCTGACGGGGATCGGCGCTTTTTTTCTGCTCGGCTTTCTGGTTGCACCTGTAACATCCCTGTTTGCGGCTTTCTTTCAGGACGATATTGCCGAGCTTGTCGAAAAACAAAGCTATCCGTCGGACCGCCCCGGCACGGCTCTGCCGATAACCCAGTCGATCCTGCTGTCGGCCAAATTCGCGGTCATTGTTGTGCTTGGCAACATTGTCGCGCTTATTCTTCTGCTGGTTCCGGGCGTTAACCTGATCGCCTTCTTTGCCATCAACGGATATCTGCTGGGGCGTGAATATTTCGAATTCGCGGCGATGCGGTTCATGGCGCCCGCAGAGGCGCGGCAGTTTCGGCAAAGCCATAGCGGGACGGTGTTCGTGGCGGGTCTCATCATTGCAGGCGTTCTTGCGGTGCCGATCCTCAACCTTCTGACGCCGATCTTTGCGACCATTTTCATGATGCATATGTTCAAGCGGTTGTCGGCCAGGCCGTCTGAAGCCGGTGTGTTTGAATAGGTCCTGAGCCTAAAGCCCCAGTTCGGTCAATCCGGGATAATCGTCCGGCCGCGGCCCTTTCGGCCAGATGAACTTGCGCTCATTCTCCTTGATGGGCACGTCGTTTATGCTGGCTTCGCGGCGAAGCATCAGCCCGTTTCCATCAAAACGCCACTGCTCGTTTCCGTGCGCCCGGAACCAGTTTCCGTTTTGATCGTGATATTCATACTGGAACCGGGCAGCAATCTGGTTTTCGTGAAACGCCCAGACTTCCTTGATGAGGCGATAGTCGCGCTCGTTCCGCCACTTGTCAGTGAGAAACGCGACAATTTCGTCGCGTCCCCTGATGAATTGCGAGCGGTTGCGCCACCAGCTGTCCAAAGTATAGGCGAGCGAGACCTTGACCGGATCTTGCGTGTTCCAGGCGTTTTCCGCAATCCGGGCCTTCTGGGCCGCCGTTTCGGCGGTGAACGGCGGCAGGGGCGGGCGCTGTTCAGTCATGGCGCTCTACCAGTGGTTATAAGGCAGGAATTTCCCGCTCATCTTCACTTCGATACGGTCTCCTTTCGGATTTGGCACCTTCTCAACGCTCATGTCGAAATCAATGGCGCTCATGATGCCGTCGCCGCCTTTTTCCTGGATGAGTTCCTTCAATGTATCGCCGTAGACGCCCACAATCTCATAAAAGCGATAGACACACGGATCTGTCGGGACGTTCTGGTCGAAAACCTTGGTCGGGTATTCCGCCAGGACGACCGCCGCTTCCTGCGGCAGGCCCAGTGTCGTCGTCAGGATATCGGCCTTATCGCGGGGCATTGAGTTCATACCCAGGCAGGCGGACGTTGTGAAAACTTCGGACATGCCGATGGCTTCGGCAATGGCTGACCAGGTCATTCCCGATGCGCGTTTCTTTTCCATGATCATTTCGGTGACGTCGATTTTTTTCATCATTTTTTTGTCCTTGTTTCCTCGTAATAAGACTGTGTTAGCCGGCCAGCGAAACGACCGTTCCGCCCGCTTCCGTTGCAGGGGATTTGTTCGGGGAGGCGGGATTGACGGACAGCGGCCGTTTCGTGCTCTTGCGTCCGCCCGCCGGAGTATCTTCCGGTTCCCGTTTTGACAGTTCCTTTGACCGAACGGCCAGAAACTCCACGAGATGATTGCGGATTTTGTAGTAGGCGTCGTCATGGATAATGTCCGCCCGGTTGCGGGGACGCGCGATGTCGACCACAACGCTTTCAGCGACTTGTGCCCCAGGCCCGTTTGTCATCAGCAGAATGCGGTCGGCCAGCAAAATGGCCTCGTCGACATCGTGGGTGATCATGAAAACGGTCTGTTCCGTCCCTGACCAGATTCGAAGCAATTCATCCTGTATCGTCCCGCGCGTCAGCGCGTCCAGCGCGCCGAACGGTTCATCGAGCAGGAGCAGTTTTGGCTGAATGGCAAACGCCCGGGCAATCGACACACGCTGGCGCATACCGCCCGACAGTTGCGACGGTTTTCTATGTTCCGCACCGTCCGTGAGGCCCACCAACTTCAGGAACTTGTAGGAATGGTCCAGAACCTCATTTCGGCTCCACTCGGGAAACCGGGCCCGGACGCCAAAAACGACGTTTTTTAAGGCGGAAAGCCAGGGCAGGAGCGAGTAATTCTGGAAGACGACACCACGGTCAAGGCTGGGTCCGGAAACCTCCTTGCCGTCCATGGTCACAACGCCTTCGGTGGGGCTGTCCAGTCCGGCAAGCACGTTCATGATCGTTGACTTGCCGCATCCGGAGTGCCCGATAATGCAGACGAATTCGCCTTTATCGATGTCAAAGGAAATATCTTCAAACACCGTGAGCGGATGTCCGCCCCTGGGTGCCGGGAACCGCCGCGTCAGGCGATCGATTTCGAGGAAGGGTTTGGTCACGGAAATTTACTCCTGATATTGGACGCTCTTCTGGATGAACCCGAAGGCGGTATCCAGGAGCATTCCGACGACGCCGATCATGAGGATGGAGAAGATCACGCTGGTGAGATCGAGATTGTTCCACTCGTTCCAAACGTAATATCCGATCCCGGTTCCGCCCACGAGCATCTCTGCGGCCACAATGACAAGCCACGCGATGCCGATCGAGATGCGCATCCCCGTCAGGATTGTCGGCGCTGCAGCAGGCAATATGACGGTAAAGGCGGTTTTCAGCGCGCTGAGCTCGTGCGTCCGGGCCACGTTCACCCAGTCCTTGCGCACATTGGCGACGCCGAAGGCCGTGTTGATCAGCATCGGCCAGATGGAACAGATGAAGATCACGAAAATGGCCGAAGCCTGGCTGTCCTTGATGATGAACAGCGCCAGCGGCATCCAGGCGAGAGGCGAAATCGGTCTCAGCACCTGGATAAACGGATCCAGCGCCCGATAGGCAAGTGGCGACATGCCGATAAGAAAACCGAGCGGAATGGCGATCAGAGCCGCAAAGAAGTATCCGGTCAGCACCCGGAACAGCGAGTAGGCGATCTGAATGCCGATGCCTTTGTCGTTCGGACCGGCGTCGTAAAACGGATCGGAGAGTTCCTCATAGGCTTTTGAGATGATGTCGGAGGGCGGCGGGACGCGGGCCTGCTGGTCCGCGCCGCCGGTCAGCAGCTCATATTCGGTCAACTCCCCGGCCGCTTTCTGGCCGGGGGTTGCGATTTCCCAGATGGCAAGTCCTGTCAGCAGGATCAGAACCGAGAGAAAGACGGCTTTCACGGTCTCCGATGCGATCATGATCAGGCGCCCCGCTTGATGGCGAAGCTTTGGACATATTCTTCCGGTTTATCCGGATCGAATGTTTTGCCCATGATGGTGTGAGACTTGTAGGTCTCCTTGGGCGGTTCCATGCCGAGATCTTTCATGATCTTGCCCGCATCGGCCGCAAGGTAAACCTGCTCGGCAATGCCCTTGTAGTCGATGTCGCCTTCGATATAGCCCCAGCGCTTCATCTGCGTCAGGATCCAGACGCCCATCGAGTGCCACGGGAAGGGATCGAAATCGATACGGTCCGGAACCCGCTGAACATTGCCCAGCCCGTCCGCATATGTCCCGGTCAGGACCTGCTGTACCACCGGAACAGGCTGATTGAGGTAGTTTTTCGGCGAAATCGCTTCTGCGATTTCGATCCGGTTGTCATGGTTGCTCGCATATTGGGTTGCGTCGATCAGCGCTTTGAGAAGATTGCCGTAGGTGTTGGGCAGGGTTGTTGCGAACTCCTCCGAGCAGGCAAACGCACAGCAGGGGTGTCCTTCCCAGATATCTTTGGTCAGCTTATGGATGAAACCGACTTTCTCCCAGACGGCGCGCTGATTGAACGGATCGGGAGAGAGATAGCCGTCAAGATTGCCCGCGCGGAGATTGGCGACCATTTCCGGCGGCGGCACGACGCGGATCTGGATGTCCTTGTCCGGATCAAGGCCGAACTCCGCCACATAGTAGCGCAGCAGGAAATTGTGCATCGAATATTCGAACGGGACGCCGAATTTGAAGCCTTTCCAGGTGCTCGGATCATCGTTTTTGTCTTTATGGTCATTGTGAAGCACGATCGCCTGGCCGTTGATATTTTCAACCGCGGGCATCAGGAAAGGAACGGCGGTGGAGCCGGCACCCATCGTAATGGCGAGCGGCATCGGCGTCAGCATATGGGACGCGTCATATTCCTTGTTGAGCGACTTGTCGCGGGCGACGGCCCATCCGGCGGTTTTGATGACATCGACATCAAGACCGTACTTCTCGTAAAAGCCAAGCGGTTTTGCCATGATGATCGGTGTCGCACAGGTGATCGGCACAAAACCGACATTGAGTTTCGATTTCTCCGGCTTACCGAGATCATCGCTGATCGCGGCCTTGGCTTTTTCGATCGGAAACACCGATGCGATGGCCGCGGCAAGCGCCGTGCTGCCCAGAAGGGATGCAAAAGAGCGGCGGGACAGTTCGCTGTTTGCGAAGACGGAGCGTACGACGGCGCTTTCAACGGCGCGAGCGACAAGCGCGTTACTGTCCGGGACGTCACTGTTCGGGGCGTCACTGTCCGGTGCGATATCGCCGACCGCGCCGGCATCCCGGCCGAGGCGGATTTCATCACCCTGACGTTTGCAGGAAGAGCAACCGCATCCTTTCGCGTGGCGCAGGTCGGTTTGGCCGTCATAGGGATTTCCAAGACTCTTAGTTGGCATTGACGCTTTCTCCTTTGGCAAGACCCGGGAGGGTGATTGTCAAAGGAATGGCAAGTCGCGTGCCAAGTTCTGGAGAGCGAAAAACGTCATTAAAAGCAAAGGGTTGATCCAAGTGTAGGCAATATGCACAAAATACGATCTTTCATAATTTATACGATTTGGTAATAATTTTACGAATTTTCGTGAAATGAGAGATGAGTTTCTGCAAGTGCCGACAGCAACGGAAATCGAACGAAGTCCGCCGGAGCCTCAACGCCGTAACGCGGCGGACCCCGATCCAAATCTGCTGACGGCACAGGTGCTGCGGTCGGCATTTGATCGTCAGCCGGAAGCTGCGATCGTCGTCAATCCGTTCACCGGAGCCGTCCAGCACGCCAATCGGGCGGCGCATAACATCTTCAATCGGGCCGACGAGCGCCTGGCGGGCGTGACAATCGATCAGCTCTATCCGGGCGCGCGGGGGGAGATCCACGCGTTTACCGACGAGATTCTGCATCGTGGATATGCCTGGTCACGCGATTTGAAACTCTATGGCGCCAGCGGGGATGCCCTGAATGTTGAACATGCAGGCGTGACCGGCAGCGGACCGGACGGCGATTTCATCATTGTCACCATTTTCGATTTAAACCGGATCAACCGCAGGACAATCAATGAGGACGCCAATTCCTATCATCGTAAGGGCATTGGAGAATGGCAACGGATCCAGCGTTATTTCCGTGACCTTGAACGGGAGAATGACCTGATTCTATCGGCCGCCGGGGAGGGGATTTACGGTGTCGATCTTCAGGGGCTGACAACTTTTCTCAATCCGGCCGCGGAAAAGATGCTGGGCTACTCGGCGGAAGAACTGGTCGGAAAGGACATGCACGCGACCATACATCACCATCATGCCGACGGATCGGTTCATGAGGTCGAGGCATGCCCGATTTACAATGCCTTCAAGCAGGGGGTGATCAACACCATTGAGGACGACGTTTTCTGGTGCAAGGACGGCAGGTCGATTCGCGTGCAATACACGTCCACGCCGATTCTTGACTCCGGTATCGTTGTCGGTGCGGTGATCGTGTTCCGCGATATCACACAGCGCAAGCATGATGAAGAAAAACTCAGCGCTGCCCTTGAAGAAAATGCGCGTCTGCGCGAGCGGCTTGAAATGGAAAACGCCTATCTTCAGGAAGAAATTCTCAGTCACTCAAACCATCGGGAAATCCTGGGTGCATCAAATGTCGTTCATCAGGTTCTGAAGCAGATTGATCTCGTGGCGCCGACGGAAGCAAATGTTCTGATTACCGGCGAAAGCGGAACCGGCAAGGAACTTGTTGCACGCGCCATCCATCAGGCTTCCAACCGATGCGACCGTCCGCTCATCCGTGTCAATTGTGCCGCGATCCCGAGGGAATTGTTCGAAAGCGAGTTTTTCGGCCATATCAAGGGGGCCTTTACCGGCGCAATTCGCGATCGCGTGGGACGATTTGAACTTGCCGATGGCGGAACGCTGTTCCTTGACGAAGTCGGTGAAATTCCGATCGACCTGCAGTCGAAGCTGCTCAGAGTTCTTCAGGACCGGCGTTTTGAGCGCGTCGGCGAGGAAAAGACGCGCAGTGTCGATGTGCGGGTGATTGCCGCCACCAATCGCGATCTGAAAGCTGAAGTGAGAAAAGGCAATTTCCGGGAAGATCTTTACTTTCGGCTCAATGTTTTTCCGGTTGAATGTCGACCTCTGCGCGAAAGGCTGGACGATATTCCGATTCTTGCGCAGCATTTTCTGGACCTGTGCTGCACCCGCATGAATTTGAAATCTCCACAGCTGACGAAAGCGAATATCGCCGATCTGATGGCTTATGATTGGCCGGGCAATGCGCGTGAGTTGCAGAACGTCGTCGAACATGCCGCAATTCTGGCAAGGCGGGGCCGGTTGCGCTTTAATCTGCCCAGGCCCGCGTTGCGCAGGGCGAAGAATGACCTTCCCGAATTTGAACCGGACTCAGGTGTCATCCTGACAGCCAGCCAAATGACCCAAATGGAGGAGACGAATATCTGTCGCGCCCTGACCAGAAGCCGCGGCCGTGTGTCCGGTGAGGACGGGGCGGCGGCGCTCTTGGGAATGAAGCCGACAACGCTTTATTCGAGGCTTAAGAAAATGGATCTTCCTCATAAATTGCGCTCGAACTGAAGCGCCGATTTCCGAGCTGCGCTGATGGTAGCCGGAGCGAGTCATTTCCGGCCGGTCAAGGCAGGCGGCCTGATCGGTCGAGGCGGGACGCAAATTCTGCTTATAGGGCAATTCTCGCGGTCCCCGGATCGCGTGAATTGCCCCAACTCTTTGTTTTAACGCGTATCCTTGTCGCGAAGGCGATTCGACCTTCGCGGGATATGCTCATAGGTCGAAGGCATACTTTGACCTTGGCCCAGAACACGGTTAGAAAGATTCTGAAAAAATTCTGATTTTACTTACGTTTACGTAAGAGGAAAGGTATCACTGCATGCCCAATGTGAACCTTAAGGCCGACCGGCCGCTGTCGCCTCATCTTCAGGTCTATAAAATGATCCTGACCATGCTGATGTCGATCATGCACCGTATTACGGGTGCTGCGCTTTATTTCGGCACGATCCTGATGGTGATGTGGCTGATTGCCGCGGCCAGTGGTCCTGACTATTACGCCTTCGTATCGGATATATTCGGCTCGTTTCTGGGACGCCTGATCCTGTTCGGATTTACCTGGGCGCTGATCCACCACATGCTGGGCGGTTTCCGGCATTTTGTCTGGGATCTTGGCAAGGGGTTCGGCCCTGAGGCGCGCAACTGGATGGCCAAGGCGACGATTGTCGGCTCGGTGTCGATCACGATCCTGTTGTGGATCATCGGCTACATCGTTCGTTAGGGGGCAGACATGGATATGCGAACACCACTTTCGAAAGTCCGCGGTCTGGGATCGGCGAAGGAGGGGACAGACCATTTCTGGCGCCAAAGGCTGACCGCCATCGCCAATGTGCCGCTCATTCTCTTTTTTGTGATTTTGGTGATTTCGCTGCAGGGCGCGGATTTTGAAGCGGCCCGGGCGACATTGGCCAGCCCGTTTGTCGCCATCCTGATGCTGCTGGTGATTTTGTCCGGCGTCTATCACATGAAACTCGGAATGCAGGTCATTATCGAGGACTATATCCACGGCGAATTTGTGAAAGTTGCGGCGCTGATCGGCAATACCTTCTTCTGTGCGTTTATCGGGCTTGCCTCGATCTTTGCGGTTCTTAAAATCAGTTTTGGAGTCTGACCATAATGGCTGAGGCAAAATCGACGGTCGGGGCGCCCGGGAGCGTTGGTCGGACCTACGAGTTTACGGATCACAAATATGATGTGGTCGTTGTCGGCGCGGGCGGGGCCGGTTTGCGCGCCACGCTCGGAATGGCCGAACAGGGCTTGCGGACGGCCTGTATCACCAAAGTGTTTCCCACGCGCTCGCACACCGTTGCCGCTCAGGGCGGCATTGCCGCATCCCTGAAAAACATGACGCCGGACAGCTGGCACTGGCACATGTATGACACCGTCAAGGGATCGGACTGGCTCGGTGACACCGACGCAATGGAATATCTGGCCCGGGAAGCGCCCGCAGCAGTCTATGAACTGGAACATTACGGCGTGCCCTTTTCGCGGACAGAAGAAGGCAAAATCTATCAGCGCCCCTTCGGCGGCCATATGCAGAATTTCGGTGAGGGGCCTCCCGTACAACGCACCTGCGCGGCCGCAGACCGGACAGGCCATGCCATCCTGCATACACTTTACGGGCAGGCACTGCGCCGCAACGCGGAATTTTTCGTCGAATATTTTGCCCTCGATCTGATCATGTCCGAAGACGGCGTTTGCCAGGGCGTGATCGCATGGAACCTGGACGACGGCACGATCCATCGGTTCTCGGCCAAAATGGTCGTGATGGCGACGGGCGGGTACGGCCGTTCCTATTTTTCGGCGACATCGGCCCATACCTGTACAGGAGACGGCGGCGGGATGATCGCCCGTGCAGGCCTGCCGCTGCAGGATATGGAATTTGTCCAGTTTCACCCCACGGGCATTTTCGGGGCCGGGTGCCTGATCACCGAGGGCGCGCGCGGCGAAGGCGGCTATCTTGTCAATTCCGAGGGTGAGCGCTTCATGGAACGCTACGCCCCGTCGGCCAAGGACCTTGCCTCACGCGATGTCGTCTCCCGCTGCATGACGATGGAAATCCGGGAAGGCCGCGGTGTCGGCAAGGATAAGGACCATATATTCCTGCATCTGGATCATCTGGATCCGGCGGTTCTTGCAGAAAGACTGCCGGGCATTTCCGAAAGCGCCCGGATTTTTGCCGGTGTTGACGTGACGAAGGAGCCGATACCGGTTCTGCCGACGGTGCACTACAATATGGGCGGTATACCGACCAATTACTGGGGCGAAGTCCTGAATGCCGACGGCAAGAATCCGAATCGTCTGCAGCCCGGGCTGATGGCTGTCGGTGAAGCGGGATGCGCATCCGTTCACGGCGCCAACCGTCTTGGCTCGAACTCTCTGATCGATCTGGTTGTGTTCGGGCGCGCAGCAGCGATCAGGGCCGGTGAGACCATTGATCGCGACGAGCCCATTCCGACACCCAACGACGCCTGTTGCGACAAGATCATGACGCATTTTGACAGGATCAGATATTCCGACGGGTCGACTCCGACCGCGCAGCTGCGGGAAAAAATGCAGCGGGCGATGCAGGAAGATGCGGCCGTTTTCCGGACTCAGGAAAGCCTTGAAGCGGGATGCAATCGCATATCGGAAATCTGGACGGAAATGTCGGATCTGAAAGTCACGGACCGTTCGATGATCTGGAATTCGGATCTGGTTGAGACGCTTGAGCTTGAAAACCTGATGATCAACGCGCTGACGACGGTTTATGGCGCGGAGGCCCGTAAGGAGAGCCGTGGCGCCCATGCGCGGGAAGATTTCAAGGACGGGCCGTTTGACGGACGGGACGACAAGAACTGGCGCAAACATACCCTGGCCTGGGTCGATGAAAAGGGAGACGTCAAACTTGATTATCGGCCTGTTGTGCTCGACCCGCTCACAACGGAAGAGGAAGGCGGGATTGAACTGAAAAGAATCGCGCCCAAAGCGCGTGTCTACTAGGACCCGGCGGCGGACAATGAGAATAAGGACGGGCGACAGACAAACCGCGCTTCTGCGCATGGTTCTTGTTTCCGGCCTTCTTGTTGGCACGACGGCGTGCCAACAGACACCGGATGCGGTTGAAGCATCGGGATCGGCAACAGCGCCGCAAACAGCCGGTCTTTCGATCGCTGCGGCGCCACAGAACGCTTCTCCGGCATCCTTTCTGGCGCCGGCCGCTTATCGGGGGATGTGGAACCTTGCCGTTGCGGAGCCGGCCTGGGAATGCCTGATAAACCTCACCGATGTGAAATCCGATGCAGGTTTTTATCATGTCCAGACGTTCGGGTGTCCCGGCGGTCTTGGACGCATCCAGCAGTGGGGCGCCTATGACGGCGGGATGGTTGTTGCGGACGCGGCAGGAACCACGCTGATTGACTTCAAGGGTGCCCGCAGCGACTACACCGGGCCCGTTCAACTGGCTGACGGTCAGAGCGTACCTGCCAGGCTCACGAAACAATAGGGGACAGATGACAGCGGCACAGGCGATCGATACGACGTCTCCATTCGGAACCTACCGGACCGGTCTTTTCGACCGCCTGGCATGGCGGATCGCGGAGAAGCGGTCGCTGTCCTTTGGTTTGCGGAAGATTTTGAGACGGCTTGCCTCCGCTCTGTTTCGCGGACCGTTCGATGCGGAAATAGAGGGCATCCGACTTCGGATATATCCTGCCGAGAACTACGATGACCGGAAGATCATTGCCCGTCAGCGCCTGCCTGAGCGGGAGGAACACCGGCTTCTTGCCGCGCACCTGAAATCCGGCACGGTCTTTGCCGATATCGGTGCGAATATCGGCAGCTACACGCTGTTTGCCGCAAATCTGGGGGCGGTCGTCGTCGCGATTGAGGCCAATCCGGTCACGGCGGAAAAACTGACCTTTAACATTGCCGCCAACGGTCTTGACACCGTAACGGTCGTCAACACGGCCGTGGGCGAGAAGGAAGGGCACCTGCAACTCTGGTCGGTGGCCTCCAATATAGGCTTTGCGACGCTGGTGCCGGCTCTGACGAAGGGCCCGTGGAAAGGCGACTGGCAGTCCAAACAGGTCCCCGTTCGTCCGCTGAAAGATGTCCTGTCCGACAGCACCGTCGGCAAGGTGGACGTCATGAAGCTGGATGTCGAGGGCTTCGAGGACAGGGTGTTGCTTCCTTACCTGAACGCATCGGATCGGGACGCGTGGCCGAATGTGATTTTAATTGAAACGAACTGCAAAGACGTTTGGAATAAGGATGCGGTGCGTTTTCTTGAAGAGCATGGCTATGACCGGAAAGGTCGGACGCCGGACAACATGCTGTTTGTCAAACAAGGGGCTCAAGTCTGAGCCGGAACTGAAACCTGAACGGATCCGGGATCCGGACCCTGCGAGCGGAGCAAAAAAAGATGGTCCAGCTAACGCTTCCCAAAAACTCCCGCATGACAGAGGGAAAAATCTGGGACAAGCCGGAAGGCGCTACAAATCTTCGCGAATACCGCGTCTATCGGTGGAACCCGGACGAAGGGCGGAACCCGCGGGTCGATACCTATTTTGTCGATATGGACCATTGCGGGCCGATGGTACTGGATGGGCTGATCTACATTAAGAACAAGATCGATCCCACATTGACGTTCCGCCGCTCGTGTCGTGAGGGAATCTGCGGATCCTGCGCGATGAACATCGACGGTACCAACACGCTGGCCTGCACAAAAGGCGCCGATGAGTGTGCGGACGGTGAGGGGCCGATCAAGATTTACCCGTTGCCGCATATGAGTGTGGTCAAGGATCTGGTGCCGGATCTCACGCAGTTCTACGCACAGCATCGTTCAATCGAGCCCTGGCTTCAAACCACCACGCCCGAGCCGGAGAAGGAGTGGCTGCAAAGCCATGACGACCGGGTCAAACTCGACGGGCTCTACGAGTGTATCCTCTGTGCCTGCTGCTCGACGTCCTGTCCCAGCTACTGGTGGAACGGCGACCGATATCTTGGCCCGGCGGTGCTGCTTCAGGCCTATCGCTGGCTGATCGACAGCCGCGACGAGGCGACAGGTCACCGGCTCGATAATCTCGAGGATCCATTCAGGCTCTATCGTTGCCACACGATCATGAACTGTTCGCAGACCTGTCCCAAGGGGCTCAATCCGGCAAAAGCGATTGCGGAAATCAAGAAGATGATGGTCGAGCGCCGGGTCTAGGCTCAGGCCCCATTCATTTCATGCAATTCTGTTTTGAAAGAAGTATTCGAATGGAGAGAACCAGGGAGAAGCGAAGGTTGGATACCTTTGCGAGCCCTGGTTCCCTTCAGGTGGACACTTCTTTCAAAACCCGAAGGGCGAGGCATATTTTGTTCCTGGCTGCGTCCACAAAGACTTGAAAACTGGACGGTTTCCTGCGCCTTTCCGACTTGTCAAAAACAAAATCTGCTCTCGCACAATGGATGAAATGAATGGGTCCTGAGCCTAGGGTGTTTTATGAGCCTGCTTCGGGATCCCGGTCCGCGTCGAAGCGGGCATCAAGATCATCCCTGAGCGTGATGGCGCAGTGTTTTTGCAGGCGCTCGGTGACGGTGTCCAAATTGCCTCTTAAGGCATCCGGTGCGATCGGATGTCCGAAATGGACGGAAAACGGCTGGTTCGTTTTGTTGAGCAGCTCGTGAAAAACCGTCATGTCCCGCAGTTCGGTCGAGACCCGGGCGAGGAAATAAAACAGCCCTGAATTACGCGCGGAGATATGGACGGGAATAACCGGCGCGCTGTTTCGCCGCGCCAGAGCCACGGCCGATGTCATCCATGGACGCTCATTCAATTTGCCGTCGGCCCAGTAGGCAAGCCGCCCGGAGGGAAAAAGCACGACGACGCGCTCATCCTCGAAGGCCTTTGCGGTAATGCGAAGCGTTTCCTTGGTTTTCGATTTGCTCTTGAAATCCGTGCGCCATTCGACCGGCACGATCATCTCGCTCAGGCGGGGGGCAACGCGTATGGCGTCCCGATTGGCAAAGATCGAAAGATCGCGCCGCCGCGCTTTGATGGCATCATAAAGGGCAATGCCGTCACCGATGCCTGTCGGGTGGTTCGAAACCAGAACCACGGACCCGCTGACCGGGACCCGTTCACTGTTCCGGGTGGTCACAGCCATGTTCAAACGTTTGCTGAGATACTCGAACACCGCCTGAGCGCTCAAGACAGACAGATCGTCCGCCATTTCGCGCGCATCGCGATAGTGCAGGACCTTGTACGCAGCGGGCCGAACCAATGGCCACCACTTGGCCGACATGATCCTCCGGCCTCGCTCCGCAATCAGCACATCGGTAATATGCGGTGTCGCGAGCTCCGTTGTGGGCTCGTCCGGTGCCAGAGCCAGAAGGCCGCCGGAAAGGTTGCTGTGGTTCGGTGAACTCAAATTGTGTCGCCTCGCTTTAGTCTTTCAGCGGTGCCGCATAGTCTATGGAATGGGCCGGTTTCTCTCGTTAAGCTCGAAATGTGCAACAAATACATGACGAAATATAGGAGTTTCATCTGGTTGTAACAGAATAACGACAATTCAGACAAATTAAAGGTTGTATATCTGCCGATACCCTCTTGCGGCGTGTAGACTGGAAATTCGTAACAAAGATGAAGCCGGCTGCTCTTCTACCCGGCTTAATTTTGTTCTCCAAGGTCAAAAATCCATTGAACCTGCATATCCTGGATGGATTGACAGAATCGGCTTGATGGATTCTGGTTTGTCGCTACAGATCAATGTATTAGGCGGTTGGAATGGTTGGCTTGACGGCGATTGCTGCGGGTGAATCGACTTCGGAGCCTTTGACGGTTGGGTTTGACCGATGATTTTAGTGCGTTCCAGACATAGTTCGACATCGTCGCATCAGAAAACCCATCCGGGGAATGTCAGGTTATAGGAGTACGTGCCGGAATGGAACGGCAACAGGACGCCTTGGGAAAAACGGAACTTGGCGGTACTGGCCGCACAGAGAACGCTGGCGACGATCGGCTGGACCATGGCCAGCCCGTCGGTCGTTATCCCTTACCTGGTGATTTCTTTGAACATGCCGGTGTTTCTGGCCGGATTCCTTATCAGCGTGCGCCGAGCCGGCAACCTGGGATCAACCGTGCTCAGTACCAACATTGCCGTCAGCCGGGGCACCAGAAAGAAGCACATATCAGCGACCGATATCGTCCTGGCGATGTGTTACGTGCTGGCCCTTGCGTCTGTCGTTGTCAGTTCCAATGCCCTCATCGCCATCATGTTGATTGCGGCTATTTTGCTTATCGGGCTGACTGAAGAATATCAAAACCTGATCAGTTGGGATTTTCTTGCTGATACACTGCACCCTGACAATCGGCAGCGGTTGACTTATGCAGCCATAACAATCGGCGGCGTCGTTGTGATTATGCTGACCTGGCTGTCGCAAATTGTGCTCATAGAGCAGCCGGCGCTGAACAGGCACACCTTGGTGATCGCCATCGCCGTTATATGTTTCATCACGTCCGCTGCATCGATACTTCTTGTCCGCGAGATCAGGAAAAAAGCCGCGACAACTGCTACAGTCGCAGCCGACAAACCGGACAGGATGCAAACTGCATGGCTTTTCCTGGAACAGTTTTTCGACACCCTTCGGGAACTGCTGTCAATGAGCTGGTTCCGCAAGTTTGTGCTGATCCGCATTGCTTTGCAGACGGTCGAACTTTCAGTTCCCTTTTTTGCAATTCTGGCAGCCGTCGCCCACGGCGCCTCCCATAAGGGCCTGACGGCACTCATCATCTCATCTGCCGCCGCGATGGTTGTTGCGGGGCCAATCTGGCGGTCTGTCGGACGTGTTTCAAATGCTGCCGTCATGGGCGTTGGTGCGCTCTTTGCAGCGGTCGCGGGGGGATTGCTTGCGTTTAACTACCATTGGCACGTGGCGGATATGACCGTCTCACACTCGGTGGCGCTGTTTGTTGTGATGGTGGGCATGCAGGGTGTTTCGAACGCGCGCGCGCTCTACTATATCGATCTTGCCCCTGAGGAATACCGCGTCAGTGGAATGGCCATGTCAAAGAGCGTTGTACGCATCGTCGGCATCTTCCTGGCGGCCGGCATTGCGGTGCTCGCACATCTGCACCATCCGGCCTGGGCAGTCCTGTTTATCGCAGCCCTCAATCTGCTCACCGCGATTTTCGTGTACGTGATGTCGTCCGAACCGAAACCGGACAAAAGGCCGGCGTGATCCGAACGCATCAGCGCCTGCCCTTTTCCGGCGCGGGGCACAGACCGGATTAATCCCGTCTTTCAGCAAAGCACCGGGGCTCAAGAATTTACGGATCTCGTCAAGGAAGCTCATCACCGCCGCCCTGTGATATTGGGTGATCCGTTTCCGCCACAGTTTTCCGCGCGATTCAGCTTTTGATACTCTATAATTCGAAAAATATTTTGCTGAATAACGTTATTATTATGTTAATTAAGTATAATAATAACCTATGTATCCAATTATTATTGTTTTTTACTAAATTTCGAGCCATTTTACTGGATAAAGAACAGAATAATTGGATTGAGATGGCAAATCTTGTGCACTGGTTGGGTAATTCTGCATTGCCAATATTGCTGGCGATATGGTTCGTCCTGTTTGCCGTCACGGTCAAGCTGACACGACGGCGCGGAAAAACCGTGTTGTCGGACCGGCGGGCCGGGCCGGCTCTGTTCGCGGTTGGTATGGTTCTGGTTGTGTTCGGCGTTTTCGCAGTTCTGTTTGCTCAGCCCCAGACTGTCGGCGATATGTCTTTGCTCGACATGAATTGATTGTTCTCTGCTTTCATCCCGCCAGTCGTCAGGTCGATTTTTCAGAATCGGGGTCAGGCATTGACCCTGCGGGCGCATTGGGCTTATTTGCGCACGTGAATGGGGCTGAATGCGGATTATGACTCTGCGGCAGAGATGCTCGGCGGAGCCGGTTCTCAAGATTTGACCATGTTGCGGGGCTAAATCAACATTGGAAATCGAGGGCGCGCAGGCAATAATCCGAAAATGGGCGATAACCGTTGATATTGAGGAATTCGGTAGGTGCGAAGATCGCAAAATGAGCGCAGCCTTGTAAGCGGGGGAGTTTCCCCTAAGTAATTGAGATTGCCCGCAGTGCCGATGTGGCGGGGCCTGCATAAGGAAATCGATTGAAATGATGCGCAAACCCGAAGCCTTTTTGATTGTCGGCATGATTGTCGCTGCAGCGGGCTGTCAACGGCTGGATTATGGCAGCCGGCCGGCCCCGGCGCCCCTTCCGGCAACGCCGGTGGCACCGGTTGCTACGGGTCAGTTGCAACCGCTTGAGACGTATCCCGGCAGCGGACAGGTGACCCAACAGCCCTTGAACGACACTGTTGCCGCCGCACCCGTTGACGGTCAGGGAACGGTCACCGGCACAGTTCCCAGCAGTGGCGGAGCACCGGTTGGAAGGACGGATCTTCTAGGCGGTTGGACCGTGACCTCCGGTGGCGATACCTGCAAGCTGTTCATGACACTGACGACCTGGAGTGGCGGCTATCGAGCCAACACGCGCGGATGTTCGGATGCGACACTCGCAGGCGTTTCCGCCTGGGATCTGCAGGGCAATCAGATTAAACTCAAAGATGGCGGGGGCGCCGAGATTGCACAGTTGGTATCAAATGCACCGGAACAATATAACGGAACCACCAATGGCGGTGCGCCGATATCCGTTTTCCGCTGATCCGGTCAGGCGGTGGAACCCATGATGCGCATTGCGGACTTTTCGACACGCAAAGCGGAACACCCACGGGACAGTGCTGACGAAATGAGTGTGGTTCACGCGTGAAAAACGGTTTGCCGCAATCGCGCGCCGTTGCTGCGCGTTATGAAGCGCTGGTTGTTTCCGGCGAGATTGAGTCCGATCCCGCTCAAATTGACATCGTCCGGAAGCTGGATCGGCTGAACGACCAACTGGCGGCAAAGCAGCTTGTTTCCAAGAAAAGTTCGCTCGGCTGGCTGTTCGGCAAACGTCAGCCGCGCTCTGAGCCGATCGAGGGACTTTACATCTGGGGCGATGTCGGTCGAGGCAAAACCATGCTGATGGACCTGTTTTTTGACAACAGTCCGTTCCGGCACAAGCGACGCGCCCATTTCCATGAGTTCATGGCTGATATTCACGACCGGATCTTCGACCATCGCCAGGCGCTGAAACGGGGGGAGGTCTCCGGTGACGACCCGATCCCGCCGGTGGCGGCGGCGCTTGCGGAAGAGGCGCAGCTGCTGTGTTTCGATGAATTCAGCGTTCGTGATATTGCCGATGCGATGATTCTAGGCCGCTTGTTCACGCAGTTTTTTGATCTCGGCGTGACAGTTGTTGCAACGTCCAATGTCGAACCGAGAAATCTGTACGAGGACGGCCTGAACCGGTCTTTGTTCCTGCCGTTTATCGATCTGCTGGAGCAGAATGTCGATGTGGTCTGTCTTGACGCCCGAACCGATTTCCGGATGGAGAAAATCTCCGACAACGCCGTTTACATGACCCCGCTGACGTTGGAAACCGTCAAGCAGATGAATACCCTGTGGTTCAAACTGACCGGAAGCCAGGGTGGCAAGCCGGAGAAGCTGGAACATAAGGGGCGGTGGATCGACGTTCCTGCCGTCGCTGCCGGTGCTGCTCGATTTTCGTTTTCGGATCTGTGCGCCAAACCCCTTGCTGCGTCCGACTATCTGAAACTGGTGGCTGCCTATCACACGATTTTCATCGACAGCATACCCGTGATGGAGCAGAGGCAGCGCAACGAAGCCAAACGCTTTATCGATCTAATCGATACGCTTTACGATCATCGCACCCGCCTGGTCGTGTCTGCGGAGGCGCCTCCGGCGGAGCTCTATCAGGGGAAAAGCGGTGCCGAAGTGTTCGAATTCGACCGCACAAGTTCCCGGTTGATCGAGATGCAGTCCTCTGATTATCTTGAACAAACGGCGGCGCATGCGGCGGCCTCCTGATATGTCGGGTCAGCCGCTGATCGCGCGTTTGTATAAGGTGCGGTTGGGATGACGGGCGCGTCATCTTGTTTTGAAGGAGGCGCTTTTCCGTTGCTCTGCAAGAAATATCCTTTCGTTCGGCTTGCGATAATTTTGCAAAGAGCGTAAGCACTTGGCGAACTCCTGAAACGCTTTAAGCTGCAGTTTACGTAAAGGGAAATAGAACGCTATGGCAAGAAACAAGATTGCACTTATCGGTGCAGGTCAGATCGGCGGCACGCTGGCTCATCTGGCGGGCCTCAAGGAGCTTGGTGATATTGTCCTGTTCGATATTGCCGAAGGCGTTCCTCAGGGTAAAGCGCTCGATCTGGCCCAGTCCTCGCCGGTCGACAAGTTCGATGCCAAGTTGGCGGGAACCAACACCTATGAGGCGATCGACGGATCCGATGTCGTGATTGTTACGGCCGGCGTGCCGCGCAAACCCGGGATGAGCCGCGACGATCTGCTCGGTATCAACCTCAAGGTCATGGAACAGGTCGGCGCTGGCATCAAGAAATATGCCCCCGATGCGTTCGTCATCTGCATCACCAATCCGCTCGATGCGATGGTGTGGGCGCTGCAGAAATTTTCCGGGCTTCCGACCAGCAAAGTTGTCGGCATGGCCGGTGTGCTGGACAGCGCGCGCTTCCGCTATTTCATTGCCGATGAGTTTGACGTTTCGGTCGAGGATGTATCGGCATTCGTGCTGGGCGGCCATGGGGACACGATGGTGCCTCTGACCCGCTACTCGACGGTTGCCGGTGTGCCGCTGACCGATCTTGTCAAAATGGGCTGGTGCACGGCTGACCGGCTCGAAGAAATTGTTCAGCGGACACGGGACGGCGGAGCTGAAATTGTCGGCCTCCTGAAAACCGGCTCGGCGTACTACGCACCGGCAGCATCGGCAATCCAGATGGCCGAATCCTATCTGAAGGACAAAAAGCGGGTTCTGCCCTGCGCTGCGTTTCTGGAAGGGCAGTACGGCGTCAGCGATCGTTATGTCGGTGTCCCCACGGTGATCGGCGCCAACGGTATTGAGCGCATCATTGAAATCGATCTGGACGGTTCCGAGAAACAGATGTTCGATAAATCGGTTGCGGCGGTTGACGGTCTTGTTGACGCTTGCCAGAAAATCCAGCCGGCTTTGGCGGAGTAAACACGATATCCAATCAAGGGGGGGCTGGCCGTTCAGGCCAGTCGCTGCCGCAGACAATAGGCGGAGCGAATGAATATTCATGAATATCAGGCCAAGGCGGTCCTAAAGGCGCAGGGCGCGCCGGTTGCTGCGGGTGTCGCGATCTTTTCCGCGGATGAGGCGGAAGCGGCAGCCAGACAGTTGCCGGGCCCGCTTTGGGTGGTCAAGTCGCAAATTCATGCCGGGGGCCGCGGTAAGGGACGGTTCAAGGAACTGGGTCCTGATGCTGCCGGCGGCGTGCGGCTTGCCAGAAGTATTGAAGAAGTCGTTTCCCATGCCAATGAAATGCTGGGCAGTACACTCGTTACGGCGCAAACCGGTCCGGCGGGCAAGGTCGTCAACCGGCTCTATATTGAAGATGGCGCGGACATTGACCGCGAGCTTTATCTCTCCATCCTGGTGGACCGCAGCTGCGGCAAGGTCGCTTTTGTCGTCTCGACGGAAGGTGGCATGAATATCGAGGATGTCGCGCACGATACACCGGAAAAAATCCTGACGCTGCCGATCGAGTCCGAGCAGGGTGTCACGGCCGAAGCCGCCGGACAATTGTGCGATTCGCTCAAATTGGATGGCGCGGCCCGGGAAGACGGGCTGAAACTGTTTCCGCTGCTTTACAGCGCGTTTGTCGAAAAGGACATGGCGCTGCTTGAGATCAACCCGCTGATTGTCCTGAAGGACGGTCACCTGCGGGTGCTCGATGCGAAAGTCTCCTTCGACGGCAATGCCCTGTTCCGCCACGACGATATCATGGCGCTTCGGGATGAGACCGAGGAGGACGCGAAGGAAATCGAGGCGTCAAAATACGACCTCGCCTACGTGGCGCTTGACGGCAATATCGGCTGTATGGTCAACGGCGCCGGTCTTGCCATGGCAACGATGGACATCATCAAGCTTTACGGCGCCGAACCGGCAAACTTCCTGGATGTCGGCGGCGGCGCTTCCAAGGAAAAGGTGACGGCGGCGTTCAAAATCATTACGTCCGACCCCAATGTTGAGGGCATTCTGGTCAATATTTTCGGCGGCATCATGCGTTGCGACGTGATTGCCGAGGGTGTTGTAGCCGCCGTGAGGGATGTCGGGCTTCAGGTTCCCCTGGTGGTGCGCCTTGAAGGAACCAATGTTGAGCTGGGTAAGAAAATCATCAATGAAAGCGGTCTGAATGTGATTGCCGCCGACGATCTGGATGATGCTGCGCAGAAAATCGTAAAAGCCACCAAAGGCTAAGTGATGGAGGGGGAAATAAGCTATCTAGCCATTTTCTTTTCATGGCTACCAATGCTGGTCTTGTTAAGTCCCATTGTTTGGTTGTGCTTTGCGATCAACAACTATGCTCGCGCGCATTCCAAGGCTACGAAAGAACTTGCAGAGGCTATGCATGCGCTTGTTTCCAGTAACCAGAAACTCATCCGGTTGCTGCAAAAGCCAGCCGAAGATAACGAATTGGGAACATCATAATGTCCATACTCGTAAACAAGGACACCAAGGTCATTGTGCAGGGGCTGACCGGCAAGACCGGTACGTTTCATACCCAGCAGGCGCTTGAATATTACGGCACGAAAATGGTTGCCGGTGTGCACCCGAAAAAGGGCGGCGAGATCTGGAGTCCTGGTGTTGAAGGCGCCGCGGAACTTCCGATCTTTGCCAGCGTCAAGGAAGCAAAGGATGCGACGGGCGCCGATGCGTCGGTAATCTATGTGCCTCCCGGCGGAGCCGGCGCCGCTATTATTGAAGCGATTGACGCTGAGATCCCGTTCATTGTCTGCATTACCGAGGGCATTCCGGTTGCGGACATGGTCAAGGTGAAGGCGCGGCTGGACACGTCCAATTCGCGCCTTCTGGGCCCGAACTGTCCGGGCATCCTCACACCGGAAGAGTGCAAGATCGGCATTATGCCCGGATCGATCTTCAAAAAGGGATCGGTCGGAATTGTCTCCCGGTCCGGAACGCTGACTTACGAGGCGGTGTTTCAGACAACCCAGGAAGGCCTCGGCCAGACGACTGCGGTCGGCATTGGCGGGGATCCGGTGAAAGGAACGGAATTCATCGATGTCCTGGATCTTTTCCTTGATGACCCTGAAACACAATCCATTGTTATGATTGGCGAAATCGGAGGGTCCGCTGAGGAAGATGCCGCCCAGTGGCTGATCGAACAGGCCGCAAAAGGCCGACAGAAGCCGATGGTGGGATTCATTGCCGGCCGTACCGCGCCTCCGGGCCGCACCATGGGTCATGCCGGTGCGGTTATTTCCGGCGGCAAGGGGGGGGCGGAAGACAAAATCGCCGCGATGGAAGCAGCGGGTATCCGGGTGTCCCCGTCGCCGGCCAAGCTCGGCAAAACACTTGTGGAACTTCTGGGGGCATAAGGGGCTGGTGGTTTCGGTCTTGCGCATGGAACTGAACCGCGGACAGTATTGAAATTTAGTAACAGGAAATTGCGCGAATTCGTATCGGGGTTTGCGCTTTTTTCTTAAAATCGGAGTGCCGCTGGGTTACTCCTGAAGTATTAAGAAGAGATGTGGGGCGGGCTCGCATCCGAAAAACAAAGGGCGGGGCCTCCGCTCCGCTGAAAAGAATGGCACGGCAGGAAGCGAACAAGAATTTCGCACTGACGTCGTTCCTATACGGCGCAAACGCTTCTTATATCGAAGATCTTTACGCACAATATCAGGAAAATCCGGCGGCTCTGGATGAGACGTGGCGTGATTTTTTCGGTGAGCTCAAAGACGACCGCGATGCGGTGATCAAAGAAGCGCGGGGCGCACCCTGGCGCCGCCCGGACTGGCCGATTGCGGCCAATGGCGAACTGGTTTCCGCTCTTGACGGAAACTGGGCGCCGGTCGAACAGGACCTTGGCAACAAGCTCAAGGGCAAGGCCAGATCAAACGGCGTGGAACTGACCGAGGATCAGGTTCACAAGGCGACGCGGGACTCCGTCCGGGCGTTGATGATGATCCGCGCCTATCGCATGCGGGGCCACCTTCATGCCGATCTCGATCCGCTGAAAATTGCCGTCCAGCGCGACCACGAAGAGCTGCATCCGTCTTCATACGGTTTCACCGAGGCCGATTGGGACCGCAGGATCTTTATCGACCATGTCCTGGGGCTGGAATTTGCGACAATTCGGGAAATGCTCGCAATCCTCAAACGCACCTATTGTTCGACCCTCGGTGTTGAGTTCATGCACATCTCCGATCCGGCGGCCAAAGCCTGGATACAGGAACGCATTGAGGGCCCCGATAAGCAGGTTGCCTTCACTCCGGAGGGGCGGCGTGCGATCCTGAACAAGCTGGTTGAGGCCGAGGGTTTTGAGAAATTCCTGGACGTTAAATACACCGGCACGAAGAGGTTCGGCCTTGACGGCGGTGAATCGCTCATCCCCGCGCTGGAACAGATCATCAAGCGTGGCGGCGCGCTGGGTGTGCGGGATATCGTCTTCGGAATGGCACACCGGGGCCGTTTGAATGTTCTGTCGCAGGTGATGGGCAAACCGCACCGGGCGATTTTCAACGAATTCAAGGGCGGGTCCTACGTGCCGGATGATGTCGAAGGGTCGGGAGATGTCAAATATCACCTTGGCGCCTCATCCGATCGGGAGTTTGACGGCAACAGTGTGCATCTGTCGCTGACAGCAAACCCCTCGCATCTTGAGATTGTCGATCCGGTTGTTCTGGGCAAGGTCCGTGCGAAGCAGGATCAGGTCAACAACTGGGTTGAAACTACGGACGTCGACCGCAGCACTGTCATGCCGCTGCTGTTGCATGGCGATGCCGCCTTTGCCGGACAAGGTGTCGTGGCCGAGTGTTTCGGCCTGTCGGCCCTGCGCGGCCATCGAACCGGCGGCGCAATTCACGTCATCATCAACAACCAGATCGGCTTTACCACCAACCCGCGCTTTTCGCGCTCCTCGCCCTATCCGTCCGATATGGCCAAGGTGATTGAAGCGCCGATTTTCCATTGTAATGGCGACGATCCGGAAGCCGTTGTTTATGCTGCGAAAATTGCAACGGAATTCCGTCAGAAGTTCGGTCGGCCGGTCGTGATCGACATGTTCTGCTATCGGCGGTTCGGTCACAATGAAGGTGATGAGCCGGCTTTCACTCAGCCGATCATGTATCGGGAGATCAAAAACCATCCTTCGACGCTTCAGCTTTATTCCGACCGTCTGATTGCCGAAGGCGTGATCACGGCCGAGGAATCGGAAAAGATGCGGGCGGACTGGCGCAGTCATCTGGATCAGGAATTCGATCTGGGCAACACCTATATGCCCAACGATGCAGACTGGCTGGACGGAAAATGGTCTCATCTTCGGGTTGCCGAGAGCCTGGAGGATGCGCGCCGGGGTGCCACAGGCGTCAACGAGGATGCGTTGAAATCGATTGGCGAAAAGCTCTGCGCCATTCCCGAGGGGTTCAATGCGCATCGGACCATTGCCCGCTTCATGAAGAATCGGTCGAAAATGATCGAAACCGGGGAAAATATCGATTGGGCCATGGCCGAAGCGCTCGCCTTCGGGTCTCTGTTGAAAGAAGGACATCCGGTCCGCCTTTCCGGTCAGGACTGTGAGCGGGGCACGTTCTCACAGCGTCATTCAGTGCTTTACGATCAGGAAGACGAAAACCGGTATATCCCGCTCAATCATGTGTGTGAAAACCAGGCGCGGTATGAGGTCATCAACTCCATGCTCTCCGAGGAGGCGGTGCTTGGATTTGAGTACGGATACACCCTGGCCGAACCCAACGCGCTCACCATGTGGGAAGCGCAATTCGGCGACTTCGCCAACGGCGCCCAGGTTCTGTTCGACCAGTTCATTTCCTCCGGCGAGCGCAAGTGGCTTCGCATGTCCGGTCTGGTGTGCCTGTTGCCTCACGGTTACGAGGGGCAGGGGCCGGAGCATTCCTCCGCACGGCTGGAACGCTATCTGCAGCTCTGTGCCGAGGACAATATGCAGGTGGCGAACTGCACGACACCGGCCAACTACTTCCATATTTTGCGTCGCCAGCTGATGCGCGAATTCAGAAAGCCGCTCATTCTGATGACGCCCAAATCGCTTCTGCGTCACAAGCGCTGCGTTTCAAAACTGTCGGAACTGGGTCCGGAATCCACGTTCCACCGGATTCTGTGGGACGATGCTCAGATGGAGCCTGAGGCCCATATCGGGCTGGTGCCGGATGAAAAAGTCCGCCGCGTCGTTCTGTGTTCGGGCAAAGTCTATTTCGATCTGCTTGAGGAACGCGAGAAACGAGGCGTGAATGACGTCTATCTGATGCGGCTGGAGCAGCTTTATCCGTTCCCGACAAAAGCGCTTGCGCATGAACTGATGCGGTTCAAGCATGCGGAGATCTACTGGTGCCAGGAGGAGCCCAAAAATATGGGCGCCTGGGCGTTTATCCAGCCCTATGTCGAGTGGGTTCTTGAGCAGATCGGCGCAAAACACCGCCGGCCGCATTACACCGGACGCGACCCGTCAGCCTCCACAGCGTCCGGGCTGATGTCCAAACACCTGGCGCAACTGAACGCGTTTCTTGATGAGGCCTTAGGCTGATCGCCGAATAACGGAAGAGACAAAGAAAATGGCAACCGAAATCCGCGTACCCACACTGGGTGAATCCGTTACCGAGGCGACCATCGCGCAGTGGTACAAGAAGAAGGGCGAAGCGGTGAATGCCGATGAGCCGCTTGTGGAGCTGGAAACCGACAAGGTGACGGTCGAGGTCCCCGCGCCGGCATCAGGTACGTTGGACGAAGTTGTCGTGAAAGAAGGCGAGACCGTGGAGGTCGGCACGCTTCTTGGGAACATTGCCGAAGGGGCCGGGGCCGCGTCCGCCGCACCGGCTGAACCTGCGCCGGCAGCCGCCGGATCGTCGGGCAACGGCGCCGCCGCTGAACTGGTCGACATCGTGGTTCCCAGCGCCGGTGAATCGGTTACCGAGGCGATGGTCGGCGAGTGGCAGGTCAAGGTGGGCGATTTCGTCAAGGTCGACGACATTCTGGTGGAACTGGAAACGGACAAGGCCGCACAAGACCTTCCTGCTCCGGTTTCAGGAACGATTGCTGAAATTCTGGCAGACACGGGCGCGGACGTTGAGGTCGGTGCGCTGCTTGCCCGGATTCAACCCGGCGAAGGAGGCGCTCCGGCAGCTGCCGCCGCGTCCGCCACCCCCGCTGCGTCCTCGGCCGGAAAGACCGAGATGCCGCCTGCGCCCAGTGCGTCGAAAATGATGGCGGAAAACAATATTTCCGCCGATCAGGTTGCCGGCAGCGGCAAGCGCGGTCAGGTTCTCAAGGGTGATGTCATTCATGCCATTGCGTCAGGCGTGTCTGCGGAGGCACCTGCCCCTGCGGTTTCGGTGCGCGCGCCATCCCCGGCCACGGACGAAGCGCGTGAAGAACGGGTCCGCATGACGAAGTTGCGGCAAACCATTGCCCGCCGCCTCAAGGATGCGCAAAACACAGCCGCGATGCTGACCACCTACAACGAGGTGGATATGGGTCCGGTCATGGACCTCAGAAAGCAGTATAAAGAGCTGTTTGAGAAGAAACACAGTGTCAAGCTCGGCTTCATGGGCTTCTTCACCAAGGCCGTTTGTCACGCCCTGAAGGAAGTGCCTGCGGTGAATGCGGAAATCGATGGCACGGACATCATTTACAAGAACTTCTGCCATGTTGGCGTGGCCGTTGGAACGGACAAGGGTCTTGTTGTGCCGGTTGTTCGCGATGCCGATCAGATGTCGATTGCGGAGATTGAAAAAGAGATCGGCAATCTGGGCCGCAAAGCCCGGGACGGAAAACTCGGTATGGACGACATGATGGGCGGGACGTTCACCATTTCAAATGGCGGTGTTTATGGCTCGCTGATGTCCTCGCCGATCCTGAACGCGCCGCAATCCGGCATCCTTGGCATGCACAAGATCCAGGAGCGGCCGATGGCGGTGAACGGTCAGGTCGTTATCCGTCCGATGATGTATCTGGCGCTTTCCTACGATCACCGGATTGTCGATGGCAAGGAGGCCGTGACGTTCCTGGTGCGGGTCAAGGAGAGCCTTGAAGATCCTCAGCGCCTGGTGCTGGATCTTTAATCTCTCGGATGGGGCGGCGCTATGGACCTTGAGTTTCTGATAACGGCCCTTGTGGTCGTGCTGATCCCGGGCACGGGTGTTTTATATACGGTCGCTGTGGGACTGGCGCGCGGAACGGCCCCCAGTATTGCCGCCGCTTTTGGCTGCACACTCGGGATACTCCCGGCGCTTGTGGCCTCGGTCGCCGGTGTTTCGGCCTTGCTGCATGCAAGTGCCCTCTTGTTTCAGGCCCTGAAAATCGCCGGGATCGCCTACCTGTTTTACCTTGCCTGGAAAACGCTGCAGGACAGCGGCCCGCTGAGCCTCGATGAAAGCGCGAAAAAGAAAAGCAGCCTGGCCGTTGTTGCGTGGACCGGCTGTCTGATCAATGTTCTCAATCCGAAGCTGACGGTCTTCTTCATGGCGTTTTTGCCCCAATTTGTTTCCGGCGGGGATGCCGGTGCAACGGCTCAGCTTCTGACGATGGGCGGCGTCTTCATGCTGATGACGTTCGTGGTTTTTGTCGGATACGGATTTTGCGCCGCACTGATCAGCCGTCAGGTTCTGAGGAGCGTGACGGTCATGAGATGGATTCGCCGCTTCATTGCCGCCGGATTTGCAGGGTTTGGTTTGCGTTTGGCTCTTGCCGAAAGATGATGAATTTATCGCCCGGACTGCGTGTTCTGACCGGCGGGCGTTGAACGGAAAAGGCGCTTTTGATGTCCCAATATGATCTTATTGTCATCGGCACCGGTCCGGGCGGTTATGTCTGTGCCATCAAGGCCGCCCAGCTGGGGATGAAAGTGGCCGTGGTGGAGAAACGGGAACACCACGGCGGAACATGCCTGAATATCGGATGTATTCCATCCAAGGCGCTGCTGCATGCCTCGGAAATGTTTGAAGAGGCTGTTCATAAGTTCGACAAGTTCGGTATCGTGACCGGCAAGCCGAAGGTCGATTGGAAGAAGATGCTCGCGCACAAGGCCAGCACAATTGAGTCCAACGTCACCGGCATTGCGTTTCTGTTTAAGAAAAACAAGATCGATGCGCATCACGGAACCGGACGGATCCTGTCGGCGGGCAAGGTCGAAGTGACCTCGGACACCGGCGAAAAGTCGGTTCTTGAGACCAGGAACATCGTTATTGCCACCGGTTCCGATTCAATGCCTCTTCCGGGCGTTGAGGTCGATGAAAAACAGATCGTCACGTCGACCGGTGCCCTGGAGCTTGAAAAAATTCCCGGATCAATGGTGATCGTGGGGGCCGGCGTGATCGGGCTGGAGCTGGGCTCGGTTTATGCGCGGCTTGGCACCAAGGTCACCGTTGTCGAGTTTCTTGACAAGATCCTGGGGCCAATGGATGCGGATGTGTCCAAGCAGTTTCAGCGAATGCTGAAAAAGCAGGGTTTCGACTTCAAGCTGTCATCGAAAGTGACCGGCGTTGCGAAGAAAGGCAAAAGCTTCGAAGTTTCGGTCGAACCGGCTGCGGGCGGCGAGGCAACGACGCTGAGCGCGGATATCGTGCTGGTTGCCATCGGCCGGCGGCCATATACCGAAGGGCTGGGGCTTAAGGAAGCCGGGGTGGCCGTCGATGATCGTGGCCGCGTTGAGATTAACGGGCATTTTCAGACCAATGTCCCGGGCATCTATGCCATCGGCGATGTCGTTGCGGGGCCGATGCTGGCGCATAAGGCCGAAGACGAAGGTGTCGCGCTTGCGGAAATTCTCGCCGGGCAGGCCGGTCATGTGAATTACGACGTTATTCCCAGTGTCGTTTACACAATGCCCGAAGTGGCCTCGGTCGGCAAAACGGAGGAGGAACTGAAAGCGGCCGGTATTGCCTACAATACCGGGAAATTTCCGTTCACAGCCAACGGGCGCGCGAAATCGACTTTGCTGACGGATGGCTTTGTCAAAGTGCTCGCGGATAAGGAGACCGACAAGGTGCTCGGCGTTCATATTGTCGGTGCCGGGGCCGGCGATATGATTCACGAAGCAGCCGTTCTGATGGAATTCGGTGGGTCTTCAGAGGATCTTGGGCGCACCTGTCATGCCCATCCGACGACATCCGAGGCCGTAAAGGAAGCGGCTATGGCAACGTTTGCCAAGCCTATTCATATGTAAGGGCGTTCCGGTATCACTCAACGCGCCGAAGTATGGCCGATTGATGCTGATCGGGTCGCCTGCGATCGTGAAAGCTGTCGGTCGAGTTGGTGTGCATACGGTCGCCGGCAACGGACATCTCAACGTGTTTGGCCGCAAAAAAACCGGGAAAATCGGCGACCAGCCGTCCATTTGACTGGCGAAAGCCGTCTGTCCATCCCCATTTGCAGTCGCGCGGCGCGCATTTCACAAACACCCGCACGCGATAGTAAATCGTCCCGCCGGGACAGGTGGTGTCGACCTCAATTCGTGCGATCTGCTTGCCGGAAGCATTGGCGTTTGTCCAGACGCCGGTTTCCGGCTGCACACAGGCATCGTCCTGCCGTGCGTTGGCCGGCTGCAAAGCGGCTGCAAGCAGAATTGCCGAAAAGCCAAGCATAAAGGGCCGGACAATTGCCGACTGTTTTGGGAAATCGCGCATTGACGAGACCTCCAGATTACGGTGGTCGTACCTTAGCAGAATGCAATTAAAAGTTTATGAAGCGGCGAAACCAGAGCGCGTTATGATTAAATTAACGCATTTGACGGCGCCAACCTAATCATAACCCGCTCTTTCACAGGTGGGGAAAATCGGCCGATCGGACATCGTTACGCCCCTTGTCGACTGGCCCGACTTTCCGCCATCAAATGATCCAACATAAATAGGTCCTGAGCCTAAGCCCTTGGATGGACCTTTTTATAGATATCCAGGACACGGTCCATGTCGACTTCGGTATAGACTTGGGTCGATGACAGGCTGGCATGGCCGAGCAGTTCCTGTATCGATCGCAGGTCTCCGCCGCCGGCCAGCAAGTGGGTGGCAAAGGAATGCCGCAGCGCATGGGGCGTGGCGGAGTCCGGCAGACCGAGCGCTCCCCTGAGGCGCTGCATCGCCAGTTGAACGATGCGCGGTGACAACGGGCCGCCGCGAACGCCGCGGAACAGTTTCTCCTTCGGCGCAAGGCCGAACGGACACAGGCGAATATATTCGCCGATTGCCTCGCACACGACCGGCAGCAGTGGTACGATCCGTTCTTTCCGGCCCTTTCCCAGAATGCGCAAAGAGGAAACACCCGGCATAGGTGCTTCTTCGCGGGTGAGTGACAGCGCTTCTGCAATGCGGAGGCCGCATCCGTAAAGCAGCGTCAGAACGGCGGCATTGCGGGCTGCGACCCAAGGCTCTTCGTCCGGTGAGGCGTCTGACGACACAACCTTCCGGGCGGATTTCTCCGGCAGGGGTTTTGGCAGTGCGCGGGAGATGCGCGGCGAGCGCAACGCCTGCAGGGCAGCGCTGCTCGCCAATCCGCGTCTTTCGAGAAATGCATAAAGCGAACGGATGCCGGAGAGCCCGCGCGCCAACGTTCGGCTGCCGGCACCGTCATGCCGTCTGCTGGCAAGAAAAGCGCGAAAATCGGAGGTTTTGAGCCCGGCAAACCGGTCCAGCCCCGGTGCTCCTCCCAGATGACCCGTCAGAAAACGGAAAAACTGTTCAACGTCCCGTTCATAGGCCTGCATTGTGTGGTTCGACAGCCGGCGTTCGGATCCCAGGTGATCCAGCCACTCGTCAACCATGTCTCTCAAATCACTTTGAACGATGACTAAAAAAGCGTCGCTCGAACGATCGGATGCACCCGCCATACTGAACCGCTGTTTCGCCTCCAACTCACAGATCTTCACCTTACGGCAAAAATGAAAAAAACTGAGGCAGCGATGGCGCTGAGCCTCAGTTTTTTTCATTTTTGCCGGATTATTTGTGGAAAGATCGGAAAGTTTGTTATTTGGCCGGGTAAGTGATAATCGCCTTGCATTCTGACGTTATGGGTTCACACCCCAGAGCGTGTCTTACAGGATACTTTGCCCCGTTTTTGCCCAGTCTGTAAGGAACTGCTCAAGTCCTTTGTCGGTCAGGGGGTGTTTGACAATCGATTTCAGAACCGACGGCGGCACCGTTGCAACGTCCGCCCCGTAAATCGCCGACATTTTCACATGGTTCGGCGAACGGATCGACGCAGCCAGGATTTCCGTCTCAAGCGCCGGATAATTGTCGTAAATGGCGCGGATTTCCTGAATGAGCTCCATACCGTCAATGTTGGTATCGTCCAGCCGGCCTATGAAGGGTGAAATGAAGGTTGCACCGGCTTTTGCGGCAAGCAGGGCCTGATTGGCGGAAAAGCAGAG
Source organism: Stappiaceae bacterium (assembly GCA_965275915.1). Taxonomy (GTDB): domain Bacteria; phylum Pseudomonadota; class Alphaproteobacteria; order Rhizobiales; family Stappiaceae; genus JBDWFY01. The sequence goes on along the minus strand of CBDHYI010000007.1, from coordinate 1,234,411 downwards.
GGTCACATTCACCTTGTGGCCTTCTCCGGTAAGCGCCTTGCAGGCTTTCAGACCGTCCCACGTCAGTGGCAGTTTGATGCAGACATTCGGCGCCAAAGCAGCCAGCTTGCGCCCTTCTGCAATCATGGTCTCCACCTCGGTGGCGGTGACCTCCGCACTGACCGGTCCCTCGACCAGATCGCAAATTTCTTTCACGACATCCAGCATGGGACGGCCGGATTTCAGGATCAGCGATGGATTGGTGGTTACCCCGTCGAGCAGGCCTGTTGACGCCAGCTCTTTGATTTCCGAGACATCGGCGGTGTCGACAAAAAACTTCATGGCCTGAAAACTCCTTATCTGGTGGCGCGGGCGCGGCGATGGACGCGCATTTGGACAAAGGCGCGCGGTCGCAAAGCGCTCTTTACCCGCCACGTCGCATGATCCTGGATTTCTTGATCCTCTATCGATCGCCCGATCCGGATGCGCATCCCGTGATTATTTTTCCCGCGCTTCCTTTATCCTGTTTCAAAACGAATCGACACCCCGATTTTCGGAATTGGCTGAAAAAGTGGATTTGAACGCTGTACAGAAGGGGTTGAAGACCACATGACCCTGTTTGACGAACAGGTGGTGCCGGTCATCGTTCCTGTCCCCGTCGTGCGTGCCTATTCCTACCGTGTACCGCCCGGCTGCGATGTTCAGCCCGGAACGATTGTCCGGGTGCCGCTGGGTCCCAGGGACGTCATCGGCGCGGTTTGGGACGGACCGGTTGAAGGCAATGTCGATCCGGGCAGGCTCAAAGATATTTCCCATGTTTATCCTGCCCGACCGTTGGACGAACCGATGCGCCGCTTTGTCGAATGGGTGGCGAACTGGACCCTTTCCACACCGGGTATGGTGCTGCGGATGGTGGCCCGATTGCCGCAGGCGCTGGAACCGGAGCCGCCGGTTTCCGGCTTTCGCCTGGGTGGCCCGCCGCCACCGCGCATGACGCCGGCCCGGCAACGGGTTTTGGACTGTCTTGAAGGCGGGCTCAGTTGGACAAAGAAAGATCTTGTGGAGACTGCCGGCGTCAGTTCGTCCGTTGTGGAGGGCCTTGCCGGAGCGGGGACGCTTGAACGCGTTTCGCTGCCTGCAACGTCGTCGCCCCGCCGCCCGGACCCGGACATGACCGGTCCGGAGCTTTCCGAAGCTCAGCAGGAGGTCGCGGATCACCTGATCGCGACAGTGGGAAAAGGCTATTCGGTGACACTGATCGATGGCGTAACCGGATCCGGCAAGACGGAGGTCTATTTCGAGGCGGTTGCGGAGGCGCTGAGGACCGGTTGTCAGGTTCTGATACTGCTCCCGGAAATTTCCCTCACCAGCCAGTTCCTGGATCGGTTCGAACGGCGATTTGGCGCGTGCCCGGCTGAGTGGCATTCCGATCTCGGGCAGAAAAAACGTGCGCGGGTGTGGCGAGATGTTGCGGCAGGAACCGCCTCCGTTGTCGTCGGTGCGCGATCGGCTTTGTTTCTGCCCTTTTCCGACCTTGGTCTCATTATTGTCGATGAAGAGCATGACGGCGCCTTTAAGCAGGATGACCGGGTTCCCTACAACGCGCGCGACATGGCGGTGGTGCGCGGACATATCGGCGCGTTTCCGGTTCTTCTTTCCTCCGCAACACCGTCAATCGAAAGCAGGGTCAATGCCGACCAGGGGCGGTATAGCCGAGTGGTTCTGTCCGAACGCGCGTCCGGAGTCTCCATGCCCGAGATCGGCATGGTGGACATGCGGCAGGACGGTCCGGACCGGGGCTTCTGGCTGGCACCGCAATTGCTGGAGAAGATTCGGGAAACGTACGAGGCCGGGGCTCAGTCGCTGTTGTTTCTGAACCGGCGCGGATATGCACCGCTGACATTATGTCGCACCTGCGGTCATCGGTTCCAGTGCACCAATTGTTCGGCCTGGCTCGTTGAACACCGGTTTCGCGGCCGGCTCGTATGCCATCACTGCGGGCATACCCAGAAGAAGCCGGACCGGTGCCCTGAATGCGATGACACGGACTCGCTGGTCGCCTGCGGTCCGGGGATCGAGCGTATTGCCGAGGAAATCTCCGAGAGGTTTCCCGAGGCGCGGACGCTGGTTCTGTCTTCCGATCTTGGCGGCGGGGTTGAGCGTTTGCGCCGTGAACTGAAGGTCATCGAAGACGGTGAGGTCGATATTGTCATCGGCACGCAACTGGTCGCAAAGGGCCTCAATTTTCCGCTCATGATGCTGGTCGGCGTTGTCGATGCGGACCTTGGATTGTCGCACGGCGACCTCCGGGCCGCCGAAAAGACCTACCAGCTTCTGGCCCAGGTGACCGGCCGTGCGGGGCGCCTTGGCGGGCAGGGCCGGGGCATCCTTCAGACCTATGCTCCCGAGCATCCCGTCATAAAAGCCCTGGTAGGGGGCGACAGCGAAGCATTTTACGCGGCTGAGATTGCCGCGCGAAAAGAGGCCGGCTTGCCGCCGTTTGGCCGTTTGGCCGGCATCATCATATCCGCGCCGGACCGGAGAACGGCGGAGGACTATGGGCGGCAGGCTGCACGGCTGGCGCCGCGCTTGGACGGCGTCACCGTGTTGGGACCTGTCGAAGCGCCTCTGGCTCTGATCCGCGGGCGTTACCGGTTCCGTCTGCTCCTTCAGGCGAGGCGGACCATCGATCTGCAGGCCTATATTCGAGAGTGGCTTCAACACCTTCCGCCACAAAAAAGTGGCCTTCGAACTCAAGTCGATATTGATCCGCAAAGCTTCATGTGATTAGTGACGCCTGAAAATACCTCTTTTTGGGTTTCAGAAAGCGGCTTGGTGAAGTTGCGCATCTAAAGTTCGTATGCTATGCGATGCGCGGCTTCGGGGGATACAGCTGCGCAGGTTGTGTTTTCTGATCTCAAAAATTCAATAAATCCAGAGCCTTGCTAGCCGTTGAGCGCTGTGTCAGGGTTTTATATGCGTCAAAGAGCAGGGATCAGGTGAGCGAAAACCTTTCTCCCGTTTCCGGGGTTGCAGTCCGATACGCCACAGCACTTTACGATCTTGCCGAAGAGGCGAAGTCGGTAGAGACTGTTGAAAATGATCTGGCGCGCTTCGATGCGCTGCTTACCGAAAGCGCGGATCTGAGAAGCCTCGTTGAAAGTCCCGTGTTCAAGGCGGAAGAAAAGTCCAATGCCATTCAGGCGGTGTTGGCCAAGGCCGAAATCGGTGGCCTTGTCGGTAATTTCATCCAGTTGGTTGCAAAGAACGCGCGTCTCTTTGCGCTTCCGGGTATGATCCGTGCATTTCGCGCACTTGCGGCGGAAAAGCGCGGCGAGGTCACGGCCGACGTCCAGTCGGCAACGCCTCTGTCCGATGCCAATGCCAAAGCGCTCAAGGAAGCCTTGAACGCGGCCATGGGCAAGGATGTCAAAATTAATGCCACCGTCGATCCTGCGTTGATCGGTGGCCTCGTTGTCAGGGTCGGCAGCAAGATGATCGATGCGTCGCTGCGGACCAGGCTTAATTCTCTCAAAATCGCGATGAAAGAGGTCGGCTGATGGATATTCGGGCCGCGGAAATCTCCGCCATCCTCAAGGAACAGATCCAGAATTTCGGCAAGGAAGCTGAAGTCTCTGAGGTCGGCCAGGTTCTCTCCGTGGGCGATGGTATCGCCCGCGTGTATGGTCTGGATCAGGTGCAGGCCGGTGAAATGGTCGAATTCCCAGGTGGTATCCAGGGAATGGCGCTGAACCTTGAAAGTGACAATGTCGGTGTCGTTATTTTCGGCGACGACCGGGGTATCGGCGAAGGCGACACGGTCAAACGCACCGGTGCCATTGTGGAAGTGCCGGTCGGCAAGGGCCTGCTCGGCCGCGTTGTCGATGCGCTGGGTAATCCGATCGACGGCAAGGGTCCGATTGAATCAACCGAAAAACGGCGTGTGGACGTCAAGGCTCCCGGTATTCTGCCGCGGAAATCGGTTCATGAACCGATGTCAACCGGCCTGAAAGCGATTGATGCCCTGATCCCGATCGGCCGTGGCCAGCGTGAACTGATCATCGGCGACCGTCAGACCGGCAAGACAGCGATCATCCTGGACACGTTCCTGAACCAGAAGCCGTTGCACGCCGCGGACAACGAAAGCGACAAGCTGTATTGCATCTACGTTGCCGTCGGTCAGAAACGGTCGACGGTCGCCCAGTTCGTGAAGGCGCTGGAAGAAGCAGGCGCGTTGGAATATTCCGTCGTGATCGCCGCGACCGCCTCCGACCCGGCACCGATGCAGTTTCTGGCGCCGTTCGCCGGGACCGCAATGGGCGAGTTCTTCCGTGACAACGGTATGCACGCGGTGATCGGCTATGACGACCTGTCCAAACAGGCTGTCTCTTATCGACAGATGTCTCTGCTGCTTCGGCGTCCTCCCGGACGCGAAGCTTATCCGGGCGACGTTTTCTATCTGCATTCCCGCCTGCTTGAGCGGTCGGCCAAACTGAATGAAGACAATGGCAGCGGGTCGCTGACGGCGCTTCCGGTTATCGAAACGCAGGGCAACGACGTGTCGGCCTTTATTCCGACAAACGTGATCTCGATTACCGACGGCCAGATCTTCCTTGAGACCGATCTGTTCTTCCAGGGTATTCGTCCGGCTGTGAATGTCGGCCTGTCCGTGTCCCGGGTGGGATCCTCGGCTCAGATCAAGGCGATGAAACAGGTTGCCGGTCCGATTAAGGGTGAATTGGCCCAGTATCGTGAAATGGCCGCGTTCGCCCAGTTCGGTTCCGATCTGGATGCGACAACGCAGAAACTGCTTAACCGCGGTGCACGCCTGACGGAACTGCTCAAGCAGGCCCAGTTCTCGCCGCTTAAGACCGAAGAACAGGTTGCTGTGATCTATGCCGGTGTGAACGGTTATCTCGATGACCATCCGGTCAACCGCGTCGGCGAATTCGAGCAAGGACTGCTGTTGAATCTCCGCAGTGAACATGCGGATCTTCTTGCTGCAATCCGCGACGAGAAAGCGCTGAGCGACGATCTGACAGCCAAGCTGAAGGTGGCCGTTGACGGCTACGCGAAGAACTTCGCCTGATTTAGTGAACCGAATGAAGGAGCAGGAGCGGCCATGCCGAGCCTGAAGGATCTTAGAAACCGTATCGCTTCAGTGAAGGCGACGCAGAAGATCACCAAAGCCATGCAGATGGTGGCGGCGGCGAAACTGCGTAAAGCACAGGAAGCGGTGGAGGCCGCACGTCCTTATGCGGAGCGGATGGACACGGTTCTTGCCAATCTGGCGAAAACGCTCGACGGCCAGGAAGGTGCGCCGCGCCTGCTTGCGGGTACCGGCTCTGACCGGACGCATCTTCTGGTGGTCTGCACGGCTGAGCGCGGACTGTGTGGCGGCTTTAATTCTTCCATTGCCAAGAAAGCGCGCGAGCATGCGCGGACGCTGATTTCAAGCGGCAAGGATGTAAAAATCCTCTGTGTCGGCAAAAAAGGGTATGACGCGCTCAGACGCGATCTGGGCGGGCACATTATCGAGACAATCGAACTTCGCAATGTAAAGCGTGTCGGTTTTGTCAATGCCGACGGCATTGGCGCTAAAGTGCGCGAAATGTTCAACGAAGGCGATTTCGACATTTGCACGCTGTTCTACTCCGAGTTCAAGTCGGTCATCAGTCAGGTTCCGGTCGCGCAGCAGATCGTGCCGGCTGATTTCTCATCCGTTGAAACGGACGAGGCGAACGGCGGCGCGGGTTACGAATATGAGCCGGATGAGGAGACGATCCTGGAGGATCTGCTTCCGCGTAATATCTCGGTTCAGATTTTCCGTGCGCTTCTTGAAAATGCCGCAGGTGAAATGGGCGCAAAAATGACGGCCATGGACAATGCGACACGCAACGCCGGCGAGATGATCGACAAGCTCACGATCAGCTACAACCGCCAGCGTCAGGCGCAGATCACCAAGGAGCTGATCGAAATTATTTCCGGCGCGGAAGCGCTTTGACGGGTTTGAGATGAGGAAACTGTGATGGCTGACAACAAAGTCGGACAGGTCACCCAGGTAATCGGCGCCGTTGTCGACGTTAAGTTCGACGGCCATCTGCCCGAAATCCTGAACGCCCTGGAAACGGATAACCAAGGCAACCGCCTTGTTCTGGAAGTTGCCCAGCACCTGGGTGAGAACACGGTCCGCACGATCGCGATGGACAGCTCCGAAGGGCTTGTCCGCGGGCAGCCGGTAACCGACACGGGCCAGCCGATCGCCGTGCCTGTCGGCGACGAAACGCTTGGCCGGATCATGAATGTGATCGGTCAGCCGGTCGATGAGGCCGGTGAGATCAAAACGGCAGCAAAGCGCGCCATCCACCAGCCTGCTCCCGAATATGTCGAGCAATCGACAGAGACGGAAATCCTGGAGACCGGCATCAAGGTCGTGGACCTGCTCGCGCCTTATGCAAAGGGCGGCAAGATCGGCCTGTTCGGCGGCGCCGGTGTCGGCAAAACCGTTCTGATCATGGAACTGATCAACAATATCGCAAAGGCGCACGGCGGCTATTCGGTGTTCGCCGGTGTGGGTGAGCGGACCCGTGAGGGCAACGACCTTTACTGGGAAATGATCGAGTCCAACGTGAATGTCGAAGGCGGCGGCGAGGGTTCAAAATGCGCCCTCGTTTACGGTCAGATGAACGAGCCTCCCGGAGCTCGGGCCCGCGTAGGCCTGACCGGCCTGACGGTTGCGGAGCATTTCCGGGACGAAGGCCAGGACGTGTTGTTCTTCGTTGACAATATTTTCCGCTTTACCCAGGCCGGTTCGGAAGTGTCCGCTTTGCTTGGACGAATTCCGTCCGCTGTGGGATACCAGCCGACGCTCGCCACCGATATGGGCGCGCTTCAGGAGCGGATTACGACAACGCAGAAGGGCTCGATCACGTCGGTGCAGGCCATCTATGTTCCGGCCGATGACTTGACCGACCCGGCTCCGGCGACATCGTTTGCCCACCTGGACGCTACGACGGTTCTGAACCGTGCGATTTCGGAAAAAGGCATCTATCCGGCTGTGGATCCGCTGGACTCAACATCGCGCATGCTCGACCCGCGCATCATCGGTGATGAGCACTATGAGGTGGCGCGCCAGGTGCAGGAAGTTCTGCAGCGTTATAAAGCCCTTCAGGATATCATCGCCATCTTGGGTATGGATGAGCTGTCGGAAGAAGACAAGCTGGCGGTGGCGCGCGCGCGCAAGATCGAGCGCTTCCTGTCTCAGCCTTTCCATGTGGCGGAAGTCTTCACCGGTTCGCCCGGCAAGCTGGTTGCGCTTGACGACACGATCAAGTCCTTCAAGGGACTCTGTGCCGGCGAGTATGACTATCTTCCCGAAGCCGCGTTCTATATGGTCGGCGGCATCGATGAAGCCATCGAAAAGGCGAAACGCCTCGCTGCGGAAGCGGCTTAACCGTTGAAATCATCCACTCTCTCTTTCATGTATGGGAGGGTGGACTGTTTGCTGGAATTGGGAAAGGGCGCCGTGAACTCTGACTGTCGGTCAGAAGCTGTGGCGTAAGGAATGCATGGCTGAGCAGTTTCAGTTTGAGCTGGTTTCTCCTGAGCGTCTTCTTGTCTCAATGCCGGTCGACTCCGTCGTCGTGCCGGGTGCGGAAGGCGAATTCCAGATTCTTAATGCGCACGCACCTTTCATGTCGACCATGCGCCCCGGTGTTCTGACAGTTCACAATGGCGGGGACGCGCAGCGCTACTTCATCCGCGGTGGTTTCGCCGACGCAGGTCCCAGCGGCCTCACGGTCCTTGCGGAGCAGGCGATTCCCGTCGCTGATCTGAAAGCTGAGGACATCGCCCAGCAAATCAAGAATGCTGAGGAAGATGTTGCAGACGCCAAGGACGATGCCAGCCGGACGAAGGCTGAAACGGTGCTCAACCAGCTTAAAGAAGTCAAGGCTGTGCTTGGACAGTAAGACGTCGTTTGTGTTGAGCAGGCTCATTCCAAAAACCGGCTGAAAGGGCCGGTTTTTTTGGTCGCCAAAGCCTGGCAGCCTTTATTGAGATTTGCCGTATTCAGACAGACAAAAAATGTCCGGCACGGGAGCCGGACATCAGACTGGATTTTCTGAGACCTGGATATCAGGCCGCGATTTTCTTCGGAGCGGCCGCTGCTTCCCTGGCCCGCCGTCGTTCTTCGGGCGAAATGTAAACCAGCGCATGATGCTCTTCGCAATAGGACACGCCGTGCTCAACGCGATTGTTGCAGGGAAACGTGTAATTGCCGCCGGTTCCTTCAACCCATTTGCAACGGCCGGCACGAGGGAGGCTCAGAGGGTTCATTATCATACGTCCTTTGTATTCAGCGCGCGGCCGCTCAGTTGATCGCATCTGAACGGACCGCGATTAAACCTGTTTAACGGAGGGCGCTTTCAGCGGTCGGAGGGAGGTCCGAGCAGAAAACACCCCGGCAAGCAAACAATGCGCCGCGGATGCCTCCATGAGGAGAGGCTGCGGCGCTTGTTCGTAAAAACCAAATTGCGGCCGGATATGGCACACAGTGCAAGCATGTCGGATCGTATTTATCGGACAATGCTTGGTGCAGTGGCGCCGGGACCCAAGCCTCGTCAAGCCATTGCACAACACACCGTTCTATTTAGTTACCTGAGGCGGTTCTGGCAAGAAAATCTGAGTCATATGCGCTATGCACTGAATGCATGTCCGGTAAACACTTTATTACCGGCTCAGCGATTGCTGATTGTACCGCCGGCCTCAGCAAGCATTTGCGGGGTGTCGACGTCAAGACGGACGGCAGGACCGAGCTCGACTTCCGTAACAGCCTCCGGACTGGCTTCGATGATATGCCGTGCGCCGATATCGCCGGACAACGACAGTAAATCGCTAAAATATCTTTTTGACCATATGACCGGGTTGCCTCGTTTGCCGTTGTCGGTCGGAACCACAATATGATTTCCCTGCAGCGGAGAATAGGCGGCGATAAGGGCATCGATCTGTTCAACCCCAATCCCGGGCATGTCTGCCAGCATGATCAACACGGCATCCAGATCCTCAGGCAGTGCAGCGATCCCTGCACGCAAAGAGGTGGACAACCCTTCGGCAAAATCCGGATTGTGAACGATGTTTACGTCGAGCCCGGAAAGGGCATTTTTCACTGCTTCGTGCATGTGGCCGGTGACAAGTGTCACCGGCCCGGCGGTGCTGGCAAGGGCGTTTTCGGCTACCAGACGCACCAGGGTTTTGCCGTCAAACTCAGCCAGAAGCTTATTCGGTCCGCCCATGCGGCTCGATCGTCCGGCAGCCAGAATCAGCGCGCCCACCCTGGGAGCGCTTTCGGACGCTCCCGTGATGCCGCTCCTTGGGACGGGACGGGATACGATATCCATAAGCAGACCTCCAACGCCCATTCCGGCGATCATGTCCGGGCCAACGTCAATATCCGCCAGCAGGCGATGGAGGACCCAGTCAAAGCCGTTTTCCTTCGGACTGCGGGCGCATCCCGGTGCACCGAGAACCGGTATGTCATCAAGCCGGCCCAGAAGCAGCAGATTGCCCGGGTCGACCGGCATACCGAACTGGAGAACCGACCCGCCGGCCTGCTCAAGCCCGGCCGGTACAACATCGCGCCGATCGGCAATCGCCGACGCTCCGAACAGGATAATCGCATCAACGCCGGACTGCATCAGAGTTTCAATGCCGGCAGAGATTGCATCGGCTGTGTGCGGAACGCGCAGCTCCCTATCAATCAGGGCGCCGGCAATCGAAAGGCGGTCCTGAAGGACCCTCAGCGTCTTGTCGATGATTGCCGGTTTAAGATGGGGCAGAGTCGTCGAAAGAACACCGATCCGTTGTCGCGTAAAGGGCGCGATCTTCAGAGCTCCGCGACCGTCGCCCAGAAGTGCCATCGCCTCTTCAACTTTCTTTGTCTCGACGGCAAAGGGGATGATCTTGACCGTGGCGATCATTCTCCCGGGCTCAACCGGGACCATGGACTCAAGTGTCGCCAGCGTAATTGCCGGGTCAACGCGGTTGAACGCGTCGATCAACTGACGATCAACCTGAAACAGGCCGGCGTGGGTCGCGAACAGATTCGCCCGGCCGGTAAAGGCACGCTCGCGCTTGCAGGAATCGCTCTGCAGCGCATCGGCAAGCTTTGCCGCGGCCTCATCCTCATGCATGTCGTGTTTTTCGGGAACTGCGACCCAGATTGTTTTGATGCCGGCTTCCAGGACAACTGAGACGTGCCGGTCTGTCAGCACCGTTCCTTTCTTGATTGTGTTGCCAGGCAGGCGGATCGCATGAACCAGCAGCGCGCCGGTGCTTTGTTCGGTGGCTCGTTCTTCAAAAATCACGCGTCAGTCTCAGCCAGGGCCGGCATTGCCGGTGTCTGCAATGGGCGGGTGTCGTCCGCCGCGCGCAGCGTTTGAATGATTTCGGCAAGGATCGCGACCGCGATCTCAGCCGGACTTGCGGCGCCAATGTTCAGACCGATTGGCGCATGGATGCGTTTCAGTTGATGAGAGGACACTCCGGCCTCGCTGAGGCGGGTTTCTCTTTTGCCGTGGGTTTTCCTGCTTCCCAGCGCACCAACATAAAAACAGCCGCTGTGCAGTGCTTCAGTCAGCGGAAAGTCATCGATCTTCGGATCATGCGTAACCGCCACCAGGGCTGTATAGGGATCAAGCGCCATCCGCCCTTTGATGTCCTGCGGCCATTCCGCCAGAAGGGTGACATCAGGAAACCGTTCCGGTGTGGCAAAAGCGGTGCGCGGGTCGATAATCAGGACATCAAGGCCGGCAAGCTTTGCCATAGGTGCAAGCGCTTGGGAAATATGGACGGCACCGATGATCACCAGCCGTATCGGAGGCACCTTGATGTTGAGGAAATAGCGGTGACCGTCCTCCGTTGTTGCGATCCCGGACCGTCCGGATTTCAGGCGGAGTGCGATTTCATCCGCCAGCGGGTCATCCTGCCAGGTGTCACGAATGCGAACGAGGCGTTGATCGCCATTGTCAATGTCGGTTATGACGAGCGACCCTTGTCGGTTTGCGATCGCATCGTTCCAGTTGCGAAGCAGTTGCTTTTCCATGGCTATTGCACGTTTTCGACAAAGACGGAGATCCGTCCGCCGCAGGAAAGGCCGACTTCCCATGCCGTTTCGTCCGCAACGCCGAATTCAAGGACCTTGGGTTTTTTGCTGTCGATGACATCGAGTGCCTCGGCGACGACGGCGCCTTCAACACAGCCGCCTGAAACGGACCCTTCGAAATTCCCTTCAGAATCGATGACCAAGTGGGAACCGGTCGGTCTTGGAGCGGAGCCCCAGGTTTCGATGACCGTTGCCAGTGCAACGGATCGGCCTTCATCCACCCACTGTTGCGCCGTGGCCAGAACATCGAATGTGTGAACGCGTTCAGTGTCGTTCATCGGTTCAAATCTCCGATAACCGGGAACGGAGCCGTCTCGTGCGGACAGTCCCGGTACGTTCGAGCGATAAATGCCTGTTATACTGACGAAGCATATAGGTTTTTACCGCAGGAGGGAAAGCGGTCCGGTCTTGAACTTAGGGTCAACGCCTTCAGAATCAGAATGAAAAAATGCGCCGCTTGAAACGGCGCATTTTTCCTCATTGTTCGGTTTTCGGGCGGGCTTTATTCGGCGGCTTGCTGGATATGGGGTGCCGCGGAAAGGACCGCGCCGTCGACATGGGCTTCGAATGTCTGGAAATTGTCGATGAACATCTGGACAAGTTTCGACGCCTGAACGTCGTACGCAATCGGGTCCGGCCAAGTCGATCTGGGATCAAGCAGCTGATCGTCGATACCGGATATGGCAACGGGGACCAGGAATCCAAAGTTGGGATCGAGGCGGTAACCCGCGTCTTTAAGCGATCCGTCGAGTGCTGCCGTCAGCAAAGTCCTGGTCACGTTGATCGGCATACGATTGCCAATTCCGTAGGCGCCGCCGGTCCAACCCGTATTGACCAGCCAGCAATCGACATTGTGTTCGTCAATCAGTTCCCGCAGAAGATTGCCGTACTCCGAGGGATGCCGGGGCATAAAGGGTGCGCCGAAGCATGTGGAAAACGTCGCTTCAGGTTCCGTTACGCCGCGCTCGGTCCCTGCCACTTTTGCCGTATAGCCCGACAGGAAGTGGTACATAGCCTGCGCCGGGGTGAGTTTGGCAATCGGAGGAAGCACGCCGAATGCATCGGCGGTCAGCATGATGATATTGGTCGGGTGTGGCGCCTGTCCGCTCAGGCTGGCATTTGGAATGAAATGCAACGGGTAGGCGCAGCGGGTGTTTTCGGTTTTCGAATTATCCGAAAAGTCGGGAACCCTGTTTTCGTCAAGGACGACATTTTCCAGAATTGTGCCGAAACGCTGGGTGGTCGCGTGGATTTCCGGTTCGGCCTCTTCCGACAGATTGATCGTTTTGGCGTAACAGCCGCCTTCGAAATTGAAGATGCCGTCCGCACCCCAGCCATGTTCATCATCGCCGATCAGTGTGCGCTTCGGATCCGCTGACAGCGTTGTCTTGCCGGTGCCTGAAAGGCCGAAAAAGACAGCGGTATCCTCACCGCTGCCCCGGTTCGCAGAACAGTGCATGGGCATAACGCGTTGCGGCGGCAGCAGGAAGTTGAGCATTGTGAACACCGATTTCTTCATCTCACCGGCATATTCGGTGCCGCCGATCAACACGATCTTCCGCCTCAGATCCATCGCGATCACGGTTTCCGAGCGGCATCCGTGCCGGTCCGGTGACGCGCGAAAGCCGGGTAAATCGATAATGGTCAGGTCCGCGACGAAATCGGCCAGTTCCTCGCGCTTGGGGCGCACCAGCAGGTTGCGGATGAATAGGGAGTGCCATGCATATTCGTTATAGACCCGCGTTGCGATCCGATACTGGGAGTCGGTGCCACCGTAAAGATCCTGCGCAAACAGCTCTTTGCCTTCAGCGTGAGCCCTGAAATCCGACAAGAGCAGTTCGAACTGTTCGCTTGTGATTGAATTCGTATTGTCCCACCAAACGGTGTCTTCCGTTGTCTCGTCCCGAACGACGAATTTGTCTTTCGGTGAGCGACCGGTGTGGGACCCGGTTGCGGCGGACAGGGCGCCGCCTGCAGCTAATTCCGCCTCGCCCCGAGCGATGGCCAATTCATAAAGATAGGGCTCGGTCAGATTCCAGTTCACTGCCGACAGATTTTTCAATTCGATTGCCCCAACGCCTTCGCGCTCGTTTCTCAGTCCGACTTCATTCATGCTTCCGCATCCCAGTTTCACGGTGCTCACGGGATGAATTTCGCGATATTCGCGAATTTAAAATTTTTAAATCCCGATCCAGAACGCCATGGAAGCTAATTTATTCCGATAAATGTTACAAGAACTTCATTTGCTCTAACTTACTGATTTAATCGATTAAAATCACTATAGCTGTGAATATGATTACTATTTCACATTTAGCAAATATTTTTTAAATCGATTTAAATTTGCGTCTTAAAAAGTGTATTTTTGCCAATACAACTTTAAACTGTTGAATTGTGATGCGTTGGAAGAGGACGTGGGCGTTGAAGATGGCATCGTCAAACAGGGCATATCGTTTGTGCGCCAATTGGGATATACTGTCGGCCGGTTTGGAAGCGGGACATTGTCCTCAAGGCGCGGCGCCCCTTGACATTTCGCTGTGTCTTCATTGGAAGAAGACCGGCGGGCAGACCTTTCAAATAGTCGGGGGCAAACGGTGTCTCCGTTTTATTTTTGACCGCCGCCCGGATACAATAATCCAAGCGCAATTTCCGACCGCTGACTTAAAAAGTGAAGTATTTGAGTGGCCGGATCGGCTTGGTGTTGGTGTGTTTGCCTTATTTTCCGCGCATTTGGATAGATATAGCGATGATCGAAAGTTGATGAAATTGACCGGAAATAGAAAGCAGACACGTTACATGCCGAATATTGCACTCGTAGATGATGACCGGAACATTTTGACGTCGGTCTCAATTGCCCTTGAGTCGGAAGGCTATCGTGTTCAGACTTATACCGATGGTTCCTCTGCGCTTGACGGGCTTGTTTCGAATCCGCCGGATCTGGCTATTTTCGATATTAAGATGCCGCGAATGGACGGGATGGAACTGCTCCGGCGGCTGCGCCAGAAAAGCGACCTTCCGGTTATTTTCCTGACGTCCAAGGATGATGAAATCGATGAATTGTTCGGCCTGAAAATGGGTGCGGACGATTTCATCCGCAAACCGTTTTCCCAGCGGCTCCTCGTTGAAAGAGTGCGCGCGATCATGCGCCGCTCGGCACCGCGCGATGCGATTGCCGGTGCAAAGGTCGAAGAGAAACCGAGCCGCGCGCTTGAGCGCGGTGCACTGGTGATGGATCAGGAACGGCATACCTGCACCTGGAACGACCGTCCTGTCACGCTGACAGTGACAGAGTTTCTCATCCTTTATTCGCTTGCGCAAAGGCCCGGGGTCGTTAAAAGCCGCAATGCGCTTATGGATGCGGCCTATGAAGATCAGGTCTATGTCGATGACCGGACGATCGACAGCCATATCAAGCGGCTTCGGAAAAAGTTCAAAATGGTCGACGACGATTTCGACATGATCGAGACGCTTTATGGTGTCGGATACCGTTTCCGGGATCTGTAAGATTATCCTCTCGTATTTGAGGCAATTTTTGCAGGGTGGTTCGTGGAACACCCTGCAACTCTGATGATCGGCCTGTGCTGACCGAGCTCGGTCGGCTGTGTTTTTCCCGAAGATTGCGGACGGAAAACCTTGGGTGATGTCCCGCTTTTGGGGTAGTACTGTTTTCAGCAGCAGCAAGAGTGCGTCAAAACGCAAAACCCGATAGGCTGAAATGGCGGTCGAACATTTGGAGGATGAGCAGGCGGCGAGGGTCGATAGTGCGCCGCCAAAGCTCGCGAAATCCGGACGCAGGCGTCTCAGGCGGCGCGTGCTGTCGCGACTCGCCCGTTTCAGCCAATCCATCGGCACGTATGTTTTTTCCAGCCTGACCCGCCGGATTGTGGTGCTTAATCTGGCGGCTCTCTTGGCGCTGGTTATCGGTATTCTCTATCTGAATCAGTTCCGCGCCGGGCTGATCGATGCCCGTGTGGCCAGCCTGTTGACGCAGGGAGAGATCATTGCCGGTGCGATTGCTGCGTCCGCCTCGGCCGATACGGATGCGGTGACCGTCGATCCGGAAAAACTGCTGCAGCTGCGGGCGGGCGAAAGCGTCACGCCGTACGAAGACAATCAGGCCCTGCTTGATTTTCCGATCAATCCGGAGCGTATTGCGCCTCTCCTTCGGCGCCTGATATCGCCAACGAAAACGCGCGCCCGGATCTACGACTCCGACGGGATATTGTTGCTGGACTCGCGGCACCTTTATTCCCGGGGAGAGGTCTTGCGCTTTGACCTGCCCCCGCCAACCCAGGAAGAGCCCGGCTATCTTGAAACGGCGTGGCAGAATTTGAAACTCTGGTCGCGCCGGGGGGAACTGCCCCTTTATGAGGAACAGGGGCCGGGCAACGGGCGCGCTTATCCTGAAGTGGAAGCCGCGCTGGCCGGGTCGCCTGCCAGCATCGTACGCGTGTCGGAAAAAGGCGAACTGATCGTCTCCGTTGCGGTCCCGGTGCAGCGCTTTCGGGCCGTTTTGGGCACGCTTCTCCTGTCGACGCAGGGCGGCGACATCGATGCCATCGTGTCCGCGGAGCGGATGGCGATCTTTCGGGTATTTATCGTGGCCGCGGCTGTGACGGTGGTCATGTCGACCATTCTTGCCGGAACCATAGCGGGTCCGATGCGCCGTTTGGCCTCGGCGGCCGATCGTGTGCGGCGCGGGGTGAAGACGCGTGAGGAAATTCCCGGGTTTTCCGATCGTCAGGACGAGATCGGACATCTTGCCAGAGCGTTGCGCGATATGACAAACGCGCTTTATGATCGTCTTGAGGCGATTGAAAAATTCGCCGCTGATGTGTCTCACGAGCTCAAAAATCCGCTGACATCCCTGCGCAGCGCGGTTGAAACGCTGCCGCTGGCGAAGTCGGAGGAGTCTCGAAACAGGTTGCTGGATATCGTGCTTCATGATGTGCGCCGGCTCGACCGGCTTATCAGCGATATCTCCGATGCGTCGCGGCTGGATGCGGAGCTTGCCCGTTCGGATCTGGAGCCGGTGAATATCCCGGCCCTGCTTGAAGCGGTTGTCGATATGGCCAATCAGACCTGGGCATCCGAAGGAGCGCGGATTGCGCTGTCGATCGACAAGTCCGTCGACCCCAACGCCTACTTCGTGCTGGGACACGACAGCCGTCTTGGCCAGGTCATGAGCAATCTCATTGATAATGCACATTCGTTCTGTCCGGATGACGGCGAAGTCCGGATCACTGCGAACCGTCGGCGAAATGTGATCACCATAACCGTGGATGATGATGGCCCGGGGATCCAGGCCGAACGGATCGACCGGATTTTCGAACGCTTTTACACGGACCGCCCCGAGGGCGAGGATTTCGGCAACAATTCCGGCCTTGGGCTTTCCATATCGCGACAGATTATCGAAGCGCATAACGGTAATATCTGGGCGCTGAACCGCACGCGGCACGAACATTCCGGCGAGGAGATCATCGAAGGCGCACGGTTCGTTGTCGAGCTGCCCGCAGCACAAAAGACCGGATCATGATGACGGTCCATGCCACGGCGATCGCGTATGGTGACAAAGGCGTCCTTATTCGCGGCAAATCGGGAAGCGGGAAGTCTGCACTCGCGGGCATGCTGATTCGTTCGGCGCAGTCCAAGGGTCAATTCGCGGCGCTTGTCAGCGATGATCGCGTTTCACTTGAACGGTCCGGATCGCGCATTATCGCGTCCGCTCCCCCGTCAATAGCCGGTAAAATGGAAATCTACGGTTTTGGCATCATCGATGTTCCATATGAACCTGAGGTCGTTTTGGAGTGCGTCATCGATATCGTGAATGACGGCGAACTGGAACGGATGCCGGACGATGCGAGCCTGATCTGCGATATCGAAGGCATCACCTTGCGCCGACAACCGGTTTCCTATGGAAATACCGTCGCCCTGTTGCAGGCGTCGGAGGCAGCGATCCATGGATATCGGAGATTATCTTGAATATTTTTTCGCAAGGAGGAGCGATTTCCTCTTGTGATTGTCTTACGGCTGGCCAAGATTGGATTTGCTCTTTTCTCGCTAGGTCGAAGTGCCGGGGCGCCGATTGAAAAGAGTTTGGACCGCTCTCTGACGAGTGGCGCCGAATGAACACTATGAGTGAGTTAACGACCGAATGCAGATAGTCCATACAGTGAAGGGGTCCGGTGAACAATGATCGGACTTGTTCTCGTCACCCATGGAAGATTGGCCGAGGAGTTCAAATCGGCTCTGGAA
The DNA here is from genome assembly GCA_965275915.1 of Stappiaceae bacterium. Classification (GTDB taxonomy): domain Bacteria; phylum Pseudomonadota; class Alphaproteobacteria; order Rhizobiales; family Stappiaceae; genus JBDWFY01. The sequence goes on along the minus strand of CBDHYI010000007.1, from coordinate 1,217,019 downwards.
CATGTCGTGGGACCGCAGGAGCGGGTTTCAACAATCTCGATCGGTCCCGACGACGATATGGAACAACGCCGGCAGGACATTCTCAATGCAGTTCAGGAAGTTAATGACGGCTCGGGTGTTGTGCTGCTGACCGATATGTTTGGCGGCACGCCTTCCAATCTTGCCATCTCGGTCATGGAAGGGGGCTCTATTGAGGTCGTGGCCGGCGTGAATCTGCCGATGCTGATCAAACTGGCGAGCGTGCGCGATGACAAGGATCTTGCGGAAGCCGTGGATGAAGCAAAAAAAGCAGGTCAGAAATATATCTCCGTTGCATCGCAGGTTCTGTCCGGCCAATGAATGATCAGCAAAAGCGGGGGGCTGGTCCGGAATCGGCCGAGTTCGATGGTGCACCGGAATGCCGGCTGCTCATCGTCAACCGCCGCGGCCTGCATGCGCGCGCGTCGGCAAAGCTGGTGAAACTGGTTGAAACGTTCGATGCGCATGTCACCGTGTCAAAAGACGGACAGTCCGTTGGCGGTAACTCGATCATGGGACTTATGATGCTGGCCGCGAGCCCGGGTTGCTCGATTAACGTCTGCGCCGAAGGGCCGGAAGCTCATGCGGCCCTTGAAGCGATTACCGCCCTTGTCGAAAGCGGTTTTGGCGAAAGCGACTGATCTGTTTTTGACAGCTCTTAATCATATAAAGAAATCTTTATATCCTTATTGCTCTATATCCGTAGGCACGCTATAAGGCGCGGAATATCGACTTCACACGCCATTATTACTGCCCGCGAAGGGCGCCTTTTGGGACAAGCCGAATGAGCACTGCCATGGATTATAAAGTGAAAGATATCAGCCTGGCTGACTGGGGCCGGACGGAGATCACGATTGCGGAAACGGAAATGCCGGGACTGATGTCCTGCCGGTCGGAGTTTACCGGTTCGCAGCCGTTGAAAGGGGCCCGTATTGCCGGCTCGCTCCACATGACGATTCAGACAGCGGTCCTGATCGAGACGCTGGTTGCGCTGGGCGCCGAAGTCCGCTGGGCGTCCTGCAACATCTTTTCCACTCAGGATCATGCAGCTGCCGCCATCGCGGCGGCCGGCATTCCGGTCTTTGCCGAAAAAGGCGAAACGCTTGAAGAATATTGGGACTATGCGGACCAGATTTTCGATTGGGGAAATGGCGAAACCGCAAACATGATTCTTGACGATGGCGGCGATGCGACCCTCCTGATTCACCTGGGTGCCAAAGCGGAGCAGGACCCCAGCGTGCTGGACAATCCCGGCAACGAGGAAGAAGAGTATCTTTTTGCCACGATTAAGCGGCGACTTGAGAAGAATCCGGGATGGTATTCGAAAGTCAAGGCCGCCATTCGCGGGGTGTCCGAAGAAACAACGACCGGCGTGATGCGTCTTTATCAGATGCAGCAGCGAGGCGAGCTTCCGTTTCCGGCAATCAATGTGAACGACTCAGTGACCAAGTCCAAATTCGACAACCGCTATGGTTGCCGTGAGTCTCTTGTCGACGGCATTCGCCGGGCGACGGATGTCATGATGGCCGGTAAAGTGGCGGTGGTATGCGGTTACGGCGATGTCGGCAAAGGGTCGGCCCAGTCGCTGCGCGGTGCCGGCGCACGGGTTGTCGTGACCGAAATCGACCCGATCTGTGCCCTGCAGGCCGCGATGGACGGCTTTGCGGTCAAGGTTCTCGATGATGTTGCTTCGGAAGGCGACATTTTCGTAACGACCACCGGCAACAAGGATGTCATCACCGTCGATCATATGCGCGACATGAAAGACATGGCCATCGTTTGCAACATCGGCCATTTCGACAATGAGATTCAGGTTGCGGGCCTGCGCAATTTCAAATGGCACAATGTCAAACCCCAGGTCGATATGATCGAATTCCCCGATGAAAGCCGTATCATCCTTCTGTCAGAAGGCCGGCTCGTCAATCTCGGCAATGCGACCGGGCATCCGAGTTTCGTCATGTCCGCAAGCTTCACCAACCAGGTTCTGGCGCAGATCGAACTCTGGAGGAACAATGACAGCTACAAGAACGAGGTCTATGTTCTGCCCAAGCATCTGGACGAGAAAGTCGCCAAGCTCCATCTTGACAAGCTCGGCGCGGAACTCACGACGCTGACCGACGATCAGTCGGCGTATCTGGGTATAGACAAAAACGGCCCATACAAGTCAGACCTCTACAAGTACTGAATTTACCGGCAAAACAAAGTTATTCACAATAATCCTCAAGGTGAAATTGCTGGAATTTAGCGGTTTCATACCGACTGACCCAAAGGGGCCTGTGTCTTCCAGGTCCCTTTAACCTTTTAGAAACCTCCAACTCTTCTGCCCGAATCTCAAACAGGTTATGGTGAGGCGAATCGGTAGCAGTTCTGGGGCCTTCAACGCTTCCGATTACCCGTCTTTTGGGTCACAATGCGGTAAAAGAGGACTTGTACATGCCGGTGTGCGGTGGGGGGTGTACGCGGGGTTTCGCTGCACCACGCAGACGGATTCTTTCGGGCGTCAGCGCTTTGGCCGTGTTGGTTTCGGCTGGGCCCGCATTGGCTATGTCCGCTTTGCCCGGAGTGGCTCCGGGCGACATCAGTGCGATCGAAGTTGCAGCGGTCAGTGCCATTGCCGGTGTAATGGGCTTCGCTCTTTTTAGCGCGTTTTTATTGATGCGGAGCCGAAACAAAGCCGAAAAACTTGAATTCTTTCACAGAGAGAACAATGCCGATCTGAGAACCCGGATCGATCGGCTGGAGGCTATGCTGGAAACGGACGACCAGCGTCTGATCGTTTGGGACGGCTCTCCGGAAGAACCGATTATGCTTGGCAATCTTCCCGATCACGGCGGCGCACCGCGCGATGCTGCCAACATGCTGGCTTTCGGAACCTGGCTGACACCCCAAAGCGCTGCCGCGATGGACAGCGGGATTCTTTCGCTGAGAAAACACGGTGCGCCCTTTACCGTGACCCTGAAAACCCGGTCCGGGACTTATCTTGAGGCGTCGGCCCGGACAGCGGGCGGTTGGGCGGTCGTGCGTTTGCGCGATCTGAGCGGTGAACGGCAGGCACACGCGGAACTTGAGGAAACCCACGGCCGTCTTCTGAAAAAGAATACGGCACTGACCCGGTTGCTTGATGCGATGTCCGGCCCCGCCTGGTTGCGGGACGGGCATGGCAGACTGTCCTGGGTGAATGATGCCTATGTGCGGGCTGTCGAAGCAACCAACGCCGCCGATGTTGTGGACCGGAATCTTGAGTTTCTGGACTCAGCGGCACGGGGCGGCATGACGGATGAACGCCGTGACGGTTTGTTTGCGAAACGACTTCCAGTCGTTGCCGGTGGGTCCAGACGCATCTTTGATATTTACGATACCGAAACGGAATCCGGATCCGCCGGAGCGGCGATTGATGTCAGCGACCTGGAGCAGGTTCAGGCGGAGTTGCGGCGCACCGTCGATTTTCATGCCCGGACTCTCGATCAACTGGCAACCGCAGTGGCGATTTTCGGCGCCGATCGTCGTTTGCAGTTCCACAATGCCGCCTTTGCCGCCTTGTGGGAACTGGACGATGTTTTCCTGGAGGGGCGGCCGGAAGACGGTGCGCTCCTGGACGAGTTGCGCGCTCAGCGCAAATTGCCCGAGCAGGCCGATTACAGGAAATGGCGAAACAAACTGCTTGAAAGTTACCGCTCGCTGGAGGCCCGGGAATTCTGGTGGCATTTGCCGGATGGACGGACGCTGCGCGTGATCGCAAACCCGCATCCGCAAGGCGGGGTCACCTATATTTACGAGAATGTCACCGAGCAGCTTGACCTTGAAAGCCGCTTCAACGCCCTGACCCGGGTGCAGGGGGAAACCCTGGATCACCTGACAGAAGCGGTTGCCGTGTTCGGTTCGGACGGTCGCCTGCGGCTTTGGAATCCCGCATTTGCCGATATCTGGCGGCAGGCGCCGGAAAATCTTGACGGGAGCCCGCATATCTCGGCCATCGGGGAGCAGGCCGAAGGACCGGCTGAGGCAAAGCTCTGGTCGCGGCTGGTCATGGCCGTCACCAGCCTTGCGGACAATCGCACAAATGCCAGCGGGCGCCTTGAACGGCAAGACGGTCGCGTGATCGACTATGCAACAGTGCCGCTGCCAGACGGCGGTACGCTGATTACGTTTGTGAACGTAACAGACACGGTCAATGTCGAACGGGCACTGATTGAAAAGAACGAGGCGCTGCAGGAAGCGGACCAGCTGAAAAACACCTTCATCCAGCACGTGTCCTACGAATTGCGGTCGCCGTTGACCAACATCATCGGCTTTGCGCAGTTGCTGTCGGATCCCAAATTCGGTCCGTTGACGGAAAAGCAGAGCGAATATACCGACTACATCATGTCGTCATCTTCCGCCCTGCTGGCGATCATCAATGACATTCTCGACCTTGCCACGATCGACGCCGGCATTATGGAACTCGATCTTGGCCAGGTGGACATCCAGGAAACCGTTGTTGCAGCCGTTGAAGGCATAAAAGACCGGCTCGCAGAATCCGACATGGTCCTCAGAACCGAGGTGCCCGATGGAATAGGCACGCTTGTGGCGGATGAACGCCGCGTTCGGCAGGTTCTCTACAATCTTATTTCCAATGCCATCCGATTTTCGGACGAGGGCGGAGTGGTCGAAATCGCCTGCAGTCGCGGTAGTGAGGATGTCGTCTTCACGGTGCGCGATCATGGGTGTGGTATTTCCCAGTCAATGATGGCAGAAGTGTTCGATCGATTTGTCGGCCAGGGACACGGTTCCAAGCGTCGCGGTGCCGGCCTCGGGCTTGCGATTGTGAAAAGCTTTGTGGAACTTCATGGCGGCGAAGTGGAAATACAGTCCAAGGAAGGACAGGGAACTGAAATCAGCGTCTCCTTTCCGATCCATGCCAAGATTGACGGGCGCGAGGCTGCCGAATAATCGGCTGATCGCCTCATGACGACCGGCACTCAGCTGCTCACGATTGACGTCCTGAATGAAGGTGAAACCCGGTCGCTGGCGGAGGATCTGGCGGTTGTTCTGTTACCGGGCGATATCGTTGCACTGTCCGGAGATCTCGGCACGGGAAAAACCACCTTCAGTCGCGCGGTTTTGCGGACACTGGCAAGAGACGACACCCTTGAGGTGCCCAGCCCGACTTTTACGCTTGTTCAACCTTATGCGTCCGACAGATTTGATATCGCCCATTTCGATCTGTACCGACTGTCCGATCCCGACGAGCTTATCGAGTTGGGTTTTGACGATCGGATTTCCGAGACCGTCTCGCTGATCGAGTGGCCGGACAGAGCCGGTGATTACCTGCCTCCCGGCACTCTCTGGCTGACGATTGAAACCGGTCCGGATGAAACCCGTCGCAGGTTCCGTTTTTTTGGGGATGCCGACGTTTGGGGTTCTCGCCTGGAGCGTAGCGCTCTTATCCGCAAATTCCTGAAGGCAAATGGTTGGTCCTCGGCAAGGCGGTATTTTCTGCAGGGAGACGCCTCCTATCGGCAATATGAAACTGTGTTCAAGGCGGGCCGGCAGGCGATTTTGATGAATGCGCCGGAACGGCCGCTGGATCCGATTGTCAAGGATGGCCGGGCCTATAGTGAAATTGCCCATATCACCCGGACAGTCCATCCTTTTGTCGTCATCGATATTGCACTGGCCGATGCCGGTTTGCGGGTTCCCGCGCTGCTTGGCTCTGATCTTGAGAACGGGCTTTTGCTGCTTGAGCATCTGGGTAACCGGTCCATCGCAGAAGACGGCAATCCGGTAACGGAACGCTATCTGGCAGCGACGGAGGTTCTTGCGTTTCACCACGAGCGATCCTGGACTGAAACGCTTTCGATGCCTGACGGGTCCGATTACCGGTTGCCCTCCTACGATCGCGACGCACTTATGATCGAGGTGGAGATTTTTCTTGATTGGTATGTCGCAAATGCGCGGAAGGACGTGGTCCCGAAGGCCGCGCGGCAGCGGTTTACAGATTGCTGGTCGGCGCTGATTGACATTTTGTCAGCGGCGGAAAAGAGCCTTGTTCTGCGGGATTATCATTCCCCAAACCTGCTTTGGCGCGCAGGTGAAGAGGGACCTGACCGGATTGGCGTTATCGATTTTCAGGATGCATTGATAGGTCCGGCCGTTTACGACCTGGCGTCACTGATACACGATGCGCGCGTAACGATAGAGCCGTCCTTGCAGGACATTCTGATCACCCGATACTGCGACATGCGCCAACAGATGGGGACTGTGGTCAACGAAACGGATCTGCGAAATCATCTGGCCATCGCCGCCGCTCAGCGGTCGACGAAAATCGCCGGACTGTTCACACGCTTGTCAAAACGGGATGGAAAAAAGCAATATCTTGCACACTTGCCCAGAGTGTTCGACTATCTGGAGCAGTGTCTGGCCCATCCGGTCCTTTCCGAGTTGAAAGCCTGTTACATGGAAGAGGGCTGGATTGGCGCACACAGCAACTGAATCACGGGATATCAGATGAACACACGCGCTGGAATCCGGCCTGAATTCGCAATGGTCCTGGCAGCCGGTATCGGTAAGAGAATGCGTCCGATCACGGCGACGACGCCAAAGCCTCTGATCGAAGTGGGCGGACAGGCGATGATCGATCACGGACTGGACCGGCTGGCGGCTGCCGGTGTCAAGACAGCGGTTGTCAACGTGCACTATCTGGCAGACCTCGTCGAAGTTCATGTCGCCAAGCGGAAGCGGCCGGAAGTTATTATCTCTGATGAGCGGGATACCCTGCTTGAAACCGGTGGTGGTGTGATAAAGGCCTTGCCTCTCTTGGGCTCCGATCCGTTTTTTGTCATCAATACCGACAGCTTCTGGATCGAAGGCGTGCGGCCGAATCTCGGCATGCTGACCGATGCCTGGGACGACCGGAAAATGGATATGCTCCTGATGCTGGCGCCCACCGTTTCCAGCGTCGGTTATACTGGCGCCGGTGATTTTTCGATGGATAAGCACGGTCTTCTCCGCCGGCGCACCGAACGCACGGTATCGCCTTATGTTTTTGCCGGAGTTTACATCGTTCATCCACGGGTTCTTAAGGATGAAAAACCCGGCCGTTTTTCCATGAACCGGGTTTTTGACAAGCTCCTTTCAAAAGACCGGCTTTACGGCGCACTTATGGATGGCCTGTGGCTGCATGTGGGGACGCCTGATGCCATTGCGGCAGCCAATCGCGCGGTTCTGGAAAGCGCAGCGTAGGATGCAATGGAAGAATGCACCGGAAAAGCAAAAGGAAGCACGAGGGCTGATCGGAGGGGTCTTCCGCGCGTTTACACAATTCCGCCCTCGGCATCGTTTCTGGACACACTGGCCGATGCTCTCCTTGAGGGGCGACTTGTTCCGGATTTCAGGATTGATGGTGACTGGGCTGCGTTGGCCGATGCGACTGTCTTTCTGCCCACCCGTCGTGCTGCGCGTACATTTGCCGATATCCTGAGACAAAAGACATCGGCGCCCGCCGTTATCCTTCCCTCAATTCGTCCGCTTGGCGACATTGATGAAGCACACGCCTTTTTGCAGTCCGATCCGCCCTTGCCGGATCTGCCGCCGCCGATAAGTCCGTTGGAGAGACGGCTTGCCATGACGCGGCTGATTCTCGGCTGGGCGACTGTCAGCAAGCGGCAGGCATTGATGTCGGATAATGAGGGCGGCAAACCGTCTTTTCCGGCTTCTCCGGCCGATGCAGCCTGGTTGGCGCAGGATCTGCTTGCCCTGATGGACCAGGTCGAAACAGAAGAGGTCGGCTGGCACCTGCTGTCACAGATTGTGCCGGAGGATCACGCCCACTACTGGCAGATGACGCTTGAGTTTCTGCAAATTGCCGTCAATGCCTGGCCGGACTATCTCAAAGAACGCGAGGCAATGGATCCGGCGGCCTATCGGTCAGCCGCGATCCGGAGGGAAACGATCCGGCTCAGTCAAGACCCGCCTCCCGGTCCGGTCATCGCAGCGGGCTCAACCGGCACCGTTCCAGCAACCGCCGCACTCCTGAAAACAATCTCCCGTCTGCCCAATGGCGCGATTGTTCTTCCGGGCGTCGATCTCACTTTGGACGACGCAAGTTGGCGCAGTCTCGATAAACCGGCCGGCACGAAGGCGGAACGGTCGGGCGACGGCAATCCCGGCCACCCGCAATATGGTTTGAAGCGCCTGCTGCAGCGCCTCAATGTTGCGCGCGAGGACGTTCGGTCTCTTTGCGCTGCTTCGACGTCTCAATTGTCACTGAGAGACCGCATTGTCAGCGAAGCAATGCGGCCCGTCGAAACCACGGACGCATGGGTTCACCTTGAAAGGGACATTCCACCGGAACAGCGGGGATCAGCATTCGATGGATGCGGTCTGATCGAAGCCAAAGGAGACATTGAAGAGGCGCAGTCCGTTGCGCTGGCCCTGCGGGAAGCGCTGGAGAATGGCGAGACCGCGGCGCTGATTTCGCCAAGCCGCACTCTGGCGCGGCGCGTTGCAACCGAACTGCAGCGTTGGGGCCTGGATGTCGATGATTCTGCCGGTCAACCGCTCGATCAGACGCCGCCGGCCGTTTTGGCGCGCCTTGTCACCAGGATTGCTCTGGAAGGTGCGGACCCGGTTCTGCTTCTGGCGTGTCTGAAACATCCGCTTGCCCGTTTCAGTCTCTCGGTCTTCGAGGTCCGGCGCACCGCCAGAGCGCTTGAACGGGCCGTTTTGCGGGGTCCCCGGACCAAGGCGGGAATTGGCGGGCTGACAGCTGCAATTGAGGCGGCAAAGGATGAACAGCGGGCGGGCGGGTATGTCCCGGGCTGGAAAAAAATGTCCGACGAGGACTGGTCTGGGATTGACATATTGGTCGCCAGGCTTGGCAGTGCGTTAGCGCCGCTGACGGATGTTGCCCGAACGCGGTCTGCGCTTGCTGTCGACGATCTCTCGTTTCGGACTTTGAAGGCTCTGAGGGCGGTCGGTACGGCCGAGGATGGATCCGATGCCGAGCTTTTCACCGGAGAGGCCGGAGAGGCTCTGGTACGCCTGATGACCGCGCTTGTGGAGGAGGGCAATGGCGGTCTTATGGTGAGCCCGGCCGAGTGGCCATCGCTGTTCGATGCCCTTTTGGTCGGCGTCCCTGTACGATCGCACCGGCCGGCCGATCCCAGGATCAATATCTGGGGTCCGCTGGAAGCACGGCTGCACCGGCCCGATATGGTGGTGCTCGCCGGCCTCAATGAGGGCAATTGGCCCGGAACGACCCGAAACGATCCCTGGTTAAACAGGCCGATGCGCGGAGAGATCGGTCTTGAGCCGCCCGAACGGCGGATCGGTCTTGCGGCACATGACTTTACGCAAAGCCTCGGGGCACGACGGGTGGTTCTCAGCCGGTCGATGAGATCGGGCGGCGCGCCGACGGTTGCCTCACGGTGGCTGCAGCGTCTCCTGACTGTGTCCGGAGATCCTGTCGCCAAAGGATTGCGTCTTAAGGGTCGCAAATATCTCCATTGGGCACGTCTGATCGATCAGCCGCCCGGTCCGTCCGCGCCGGCTCAGCGTCCGTGCCCGAAACCGCCGGTAGCAAGCCGTCCGTCGCGCCTGTCGGTCACCGAGATCGAGACATGGATCCGCGATCCCTATGCAATTTATGCGCGCCGTATTCTGGGGCTGGAACCTCTGGATCCGATTGGCGCCAGCCCCGGCGCCGCTGAAAAGGGATCGATTATTCACGATTGTCTGGCAGACTTTCTGACTCAGTGGCAAGGATCGTTTGACGAGGATGCTCTTGAGCGGCTCATTGATCTGGGCCGGGAGCGTTTTCTGCCGCTACGGGCGTTTCCCGAAGTCCATGCGCTTTGGTGGCCGCGTTTTCTGCGCATCGCCGACTGGTTCGTCAGGTCATTCGAAAAACCGCGCTCTCTGTCGGTTCAGCGGCGCTTTCTGGAATGCCGCGGGTCGATGTCCGTGACGACCGCCGGCGCGTCATTTGAGCTGGTGGGACGAGCGGATCGGATTGACGTGAAAAACGACGGCACGTTGGGTTTGATCGACTATAAAACCGGACAGGCACCCAGCATCAGGCAGGTCGAATCCCTGCTTTCACCTCAGCTTCCGCTTGAGGCGGCGATCATCAAAAATGCAGGATTTGCGGATGTGGACAGTCACCTTTCGATTTCCGAACAGGCCTATGTTGTCCTGAGCGGCGGCCGCGAACCGGGGTCCTACAAGGACCGAACGCCCAAGGAGCAGACGATTGAGTCCCTTGCCGACGAAGCATTCCTGCGCCTTCAGGCGCTGATCGGTGCTTACCGGAATCCGGATATGGGCTACCTCTCCCGCGCACGGGTGTTCAAGGAGCTGTCTTTTACCGCACCATACGACCATCTTGCCAGGGTCCAGGAGTGGTCGGTCGGTGCCGACGGTGAGGTCGATCCGTGATCGCAATACCAACCGAGACGCTGTCCAAGCAAAGCCGGGCGTCCCAACCGGAGGCCTCGGCCTGGGTGAGCGCCAATGCCGGCTCGGGCAAGACTTTTGTTCTGGCTCAGCGGGTGGTCCGGCTTTTACTGAACGGAACCGATCCGGCACGGATTCTCTGTCTGACTTTCACGAAGGCCGCGGCGGCGGAAATGTCGACCAGGGTATTCCGAATTCTCGGTGCATGGACAACGTTGGAGGAGGCGGCTCTTGCGGCTGAAATCGAAGCCATGGAAGGCCGCAAGCCCACACAAAGCGAACAGGCGCACGCCCGCCGCCTCTTCGCCCGTGCGCTTGAAACCCCCGGCGGCCTCAAAATCCAGACCATTCACGCCTTTTGCGAGGCGCTGCTGCATCAGTTTCCGCTTGAAGCGGATGTCGCCGGCCATTTTTCAGTGCTGGACGAACGGCTGCAAAACGAAATGCTGCAGGCAAGCCGGGCGCATATCCTCCAGCATGCGATGGAGGATCCGGACAGCGACGCGGGTATGGCACTGGCGACACTGATCGACCTGATGTCGGATTTTGCGGTCGAAGAAGCAATCAACGAGGTTGTTTCAAAGCGCGATGTTCTGCAGCGCTGGTTCCATGCAGAAGGGGGGCTTGAGGCGGCCGTCGCACATCTGCGGTCCGAACTCGGTCTTCTGCCGGACGAAAGCCTTCATAGCAATGATCAGGCGATTGTCGCTTCACCCCTTATTGCACCTGATACCTGGTTTTCACTGGCAGAGATGCTGTCCGGCGGTTCGAGGACCGATCAGAAAAAGGCGGATCTCATCATCGCAGCTGCCAACACACAGGACATGGACGAAAAAAGCAAGCTGTGGCTGGCGGTATTCCTGACAAAGAATGCTGAACCGGCGAAACGCCTCGTCACCAAGTCGGTTCTGGCGGACCATCCGCATCTGGGCGATCTGCTTCTTGAGGAACAGAACAGGCTCCTTGGCATTTTGGAAAGACGAAAAGCGCTTGTGACGATGGTGGGCACCGAGGCGTTGCTCACACTCGCAAATGCGGTCCGCTCTACCTACGAGCGGCAAAAAGCGGACCGGGGCCTCCTTGATTTTGAGGATCTTGTGGTCCGCACCGCGATGTTGTTATCCGACAGCGACGCAGCGCTGTGGGTTCAATACAAACTCGACAACGGGCTCGATCATATCCTGGTCGATGAAGCGCAGGATACGAGTCCGCGTCAATGGGAGGTTATTACCGCCCTCGCCGGAGAGTTTTTCGCCGGTCAGGGCGCGCGACCGACGATCAGAACCGTTTTTGCCGTGGGGGACGAGAAGCAGTCCATCTACTCCTTCCAGGGTGCAGAGCCGGCCTATTTTGCCGATATGCGGGGATTCTTTTCCGGTCAAGCGAGCGCGGCCGGGCAGGAATTCAACGATATTCGGCTCAAACTTTCGTTTCGCTCCACCAACGATGTTCTGGGTGCGGTCGACTCGGTATTTTCAAACGAGTCTGTTTATCGGGGGTTGTCTCAGGACCTTGAGCCGACCGTTCATGAGGGCATCCGCAGCCAGGACCCCGGCCTGATAGAAATCTGGCCGGCTGAACGTCCCCTTCAGAACGAGCCCAGTGACGACTGGACGGCGCCCATTGATCGGGAGGGGAGCGGATCTCCGATCATCCGGCTCGCAGAGCGGATGGCCGGAAAAATCTCCGGTATGATCTCGGCCGGACAGTGCCGCGCCGGCGATATACTGGTGCTTTTGAGGAAACGCGGTCCTTTCATTGATACCCTCAATCGCGCGCTCAAGATGCGCAACATTCCCGTTGCCGGGAGTGACCGTCTGGTGTTGACCGATCATATTGCGGTAAAGGACCTGATTGCGCTGGGCCGTTTCATCCTCCTGACGGAAGACGACCTGTCTCTGGCTGCGGTTCTCAGAAGCCCGCTGATCGGCCTTGAAGAGGAGCATCTGTTGGAGCTTGCGCATGACCGCGCATCCTTGTTGTTTTCCGAACTGGCCCGGAAGGGTGACCGGGATCCGGTCTTCAAATCAGCTCACAGGCGGCTGTCGGAGTGGCGGGATCGGGCCGAGTTCATGCCTCCGTTTGAATTTTTCAGCCGGGTGCTGGGGATAGACGGCGGCCGCCTGGCATTCAGAGTGCGGCTCGGTGTGGAAGTCGATGATGTGCTCGATGAGTTTCTTGCGCTCACGCTTGACTATGAGAGTCAGGGAATCCCGGCGCTGGAGGGATTTCTGGACTGGCTCGAAGCAGCGCCGACGCAGATCAAACGCGAGCTGTCCTCCGATGCCGATCTGCTCCGCATCATGACTGTACACGGAGCGAAGGGACTGGAAGCCAAAGTGGTGTTTCTGGTCGATACCGGTTCAAAGCCGGTCCATGCCAGTCATGACCCTGCTGTACTGGAAAAGGTTGCGGACAGCGGCGCATCGCGAGTTCCCGCACTCGTCTGGCTGCCGCCAAAATCCGATCGGCCCTCATGGGCATCGGACCAGTTGGCCGACAGCCAGGAAAAGGCACGAGAGGAGTATCGCCGCCTGCTTTATGTGGCAATGACCCGGGCCGAAGACCAATTGATCGTCTGTGGCTGGGCTCCGAAAACCGGACCTTCGGAAGACTGTTGGCATGCGATTGTGCAGCGGGCCCTCACTCCGGCTGCCGAGGAGGTCTGCGATCAGGACGGAGAGGTCGCTTATTGGCGATGGCAGTCGCCTCGAAAAAAGCGGGCTGTCGCGGCGGGTCCGTCAGAGACTTTCGAAAAGGCCGAAGATGGGGATGTGACACTGCCGGACTGGTATCTCAAACCGGTTAAATCCCTGTCCCGGAAACACCGTCTTGTCCCGTCCAATGCAATGGAACTCATTTCCGGCGAAGCCCCGGAAAGCGGCGAATGGGCCCGGGATGCCGCGGCGGCGGCGCTTGAACAGGCCCAGAAGGCACGGGCCCGGGGCACCCTGATGCATCGTTTGTTTGAGCTGCTGCCGGGGATCGATCCATGCGACCGGTATCAGGCAGCCCATCGTTTAGCGGAAAGAGAAACCGAACTCACGGCAGCCGACCGCGATCAGTTGATCGCAGAAGTTCAGGACATTCTGAATAATCCGCGTTTTTCAGAGGTATTTTCTGCGCAGAGCCGCGCGGAAGTTTCGATAGCGGGAACATTGAATGGCGTCGACGGCAAAACATATGATGTGGCCGGACAGATCGACCGTCTTGTTGTGACCGAAAAAGAGGTTCTGATTGTTGACTTCAAGTCCAATTATGCGCCTCCGGCGACTGTTTCGGAGGTCCCGATTGCCTATCGGGCCCAACTGGGAATCTATCATCTGCTGCTGAAATCGCTTTATCCGGACCATAAAATCAGGGCGGCACTCCTGTGGACAAGATCGTCCGTATTGATGGAAATCGAAGGGGCGGACCTTGAGCCGATTACCCGCTCCTTTATCAGTGATGACGCAATCGCTTGACGCTGCGCTGTTCTCTACCTACCTTCACTTCGACTCGCAGGGCGCGACACATGTCCGCTTCTCCTGCAACAGAATGAGGTCTTAAATGACAACCAAGACAGTAACAGACGCATCTTTTGACTCAGATGTCATCAATTCATCCGAGCCCGTCGTCGTTGACTTCTGGGCAGAGTGGTGCGGCCCGTGCAAGATGATTGCGCCGGCTCTGGAAGAGATTGCCACCGAGATGGACGGCAAAGTCAAAGTTGCCAAGCTTAACATTGATGAGAACCAGAATACGGCCATCAAATACGGTGTGAAATCGATACCGACCCTGATGCTTTTCAAGGGCGGCGAATTGGTTGCAACTCAAGTCGGTGCGGCTCCCAAAGGCAAGCTGGTCGACTGGATCAACACATCCGCCTGACGGTGGCGCAGCAATATTGAAACGATAACCATTTGGCATACCCGGCGACACAACAACGCCGGGTATGCGTCTTTTTGCGGTTTCAGCTCCGGATGGCGCTGAAAAGTCCGGTGTCGGACAGTTTTTTCACTTCGAACAAGCAGCCGGAAGGCTTGATTTTTTCGTCTCGCGGACGCAAAAGCGTGCATAAAGATCCTGGCGCTGATTGCGAATGCGTGACTCATGACAAATATGGGCCCTTATTCGTCTGCTAAGGCTGAAAAAGCGACGATAGTTCTGACTTCTCACCGCCACGGGAAAACCTTGGAGAGGTCGGCTTTGAACAAATTGGTACGGTGCGGGCATTTTTTAGCGATTGCGTGCGGCTGATAAGGAAGCGCAAACGTTTGAAGACGTGCCGAAGAGAAGAAGGGCGGCGTTTTGTGCCGCAAAGTAAATATGTCGGACAAAAAAAACAAAGAGACGGAAATCGATGAGGAAGACCTTCAGGCATCCATTGACGCCGCTCTTGAAGGGCAGGTTGAAGAGGACGTCGATCCGCTCGAAGACGCTCAGGCCGAGATTGCCGATCTGAAGGATCGGGTGCTTCGCACGGCCGCGGAGATGGAAAACCTGCGGCGGCGTACAGAAAAGGAAGTGCGCGATGCAAAGCAATATGCCGTTGCCTCCTTTGCACGGGACATGCTGATCGTAAGCGACAACCTTCAGCGTGCTCTGGAGGCGGTTCCGGAAGAAACCAGGGCAAACGCGGACCCCAGTCTTGCCAACCTGCTGGAAGGTGTTCTTCTGACCGAGCGGGAGATGCAGAACCAACTGAACAAGCATGGTGTTGTGGGGATCAATCCCGAAGGCGAGAAGTTCGACCCCAATTTTCATCAGGCGATGTTTGAAGTGCCAAATCCGGAGGTGCCCAACAGTACCGTCGTGCAGGTTGTGCAATCGGGTTACAAGATCGGCGAACGGGTTCTGCGGCCTGCAATGGTCGGGGTGGCAAAAGGCGGCCCGAAAGAGGTCAAACCGGCCGGCGACGCTCCATCGGCCGACGGCGATAGCGTCGCTCAGGACAACGGCCAGGAAAAGACGCCCGGTGTCGATAAAACGGCTTGAGACAGCTGTTTTTCGGCCATCAAGCGGTTCAGCATAAACAAGACACGCTCTAAAAAGAAGCGGAAGCATCCATGCCTGAGATGGTGCAATTGTTCGACTATCTCGGTGTCGCGGTTTTTGCCGCGACCGGTGCACTGGCGGCGTCGCGCAACAATCTGGATCTTGTTGCCTTTCTGTTTTTCGCCGCTGTAACCGGCGTGGGTGGGGGCACCTTGCGTGACCTTCTGATCGGGCAGCGGGTGTTCTGGATTGACAACAGCAGTTACATCATTGTGTGTTTTGCGGTTGCCGTTCTGGTCTGGTTCACCGCGCATCTGGCAGAGAGCCGATACCGTTTGCTGCTTTGGGCCGATGCTTTCGGGCTTGCCGGCTATTCGGTTATGGGGGCGGCGAAGGCACTGGAAGCGGAAACGTCGCTGCTGGCCGCAGTTCTTATGGGCGCAATGACGGCGACTTTCGGGGGCCTGATACGGGACGTTATTGCCGGCACGCCCTCTGTTTTATTGCGACGGGAAATCTATATCAGCGCTGCGTTCGCCGGTGCTGCCGGCTTCGTCATTTTACAGCTTCTTCAAATCCCTGCTCCGCTGGCTGCCGGGATCGGGTTTGCTCTTGCATTCATCATCAGAGCGGGCGCGCTCGCCTTCGGCTGGTCATTTCCGGCTTACCGGCTGCCATCAAAATCATAACATGCCCATGTAAAGAAGATACCCTAAGCTTGGAGTGGTTGTTTTTTGGAAGGGTGAGAAAATGTGGTCGCACGGTAACTTTTACTGGAACGAACTGATGACGCGGGACGTCCAGAAAGCACGAGACTTTTATGCGACGTGCCTTGGATGGACATTCGACGAGGTCACAATGGATGGCGGCATCACATATTATGTCGCGATGGATGGCGAGACGCCACTTGGCGGAATGTTTCAGATGGAGGGTCCGGAGCACGAAGGTGTGGCGGACCACTGGTACGCCTACATCGCCGTCGATGATGTCGATGCGCGGGTGAAAACGGCTCTGGAAAATGGGGCGACGCTTGTTCGGCCGATCTTTGATGTGGCGGGTATCGGGCGGATTGGGCTGATTGTCGATCCATGCGGCGCAGCGGTGGGATGGATGACGCCGGCACCGGGTTCCGAGGAACAAAACTGAGCAAGGAGCGGCTGTCCGGAAGACGGCGCGGTTGGTCAGGTCCTGAGGAAAATGTGCTGGGCCGCCGCCAGATCCTCAATAGAAGCACCGACCGACTTGAACAGCGTGATCTGATTGTAGTGGCGGCGTCCGGCCTTGGTTCCGCGGCATAATTCAAAGAAATCCGCGGCGATATCCTCTTCGGTGATCAGTCCGCTTTGCAGCGGTTGCACAATATCGCCCGCTTCCTGCAGCGCTCCTTCGCGGGTGTCGACGAACAGCCGCGCAACTTCAATGGCTGTGTCGTCGGTTTCGCGCATATCCGGTGTGAAGCCGCCGACGAGATCCAGGTGCACGCCCGGGGAAAGCCACGCGCCCTGAATGACAGGACTGGACGACATGGTCGCGCAGGAAATGAGATCCGCTCCTCGCGCGGCCCCCTCCAGATCGTCACTGGCCCGGACAGATGCGCCCGGTAAATCCAATGCACCTGCCAGAGCCTGCGCCCGGGCGGTGTCTCTGTTCCAGATGATGACTTCATTGATCGGGCGGACAGCAGCGTGCGCCCTGATCAGGTAGGGGGCCAGAGAGCCGGCGCCGACCATCAAAAGGCGATGAGCATCGTCGCGGGCCAGATAGCTGGAGGCGAGTGCGGAGGCTGCTGCCGTCCGCCATAAGGTCAGGGATTGTCCGTCAAACAGTGCCAGAGGCTCTCCGGTCTGACCGGAGAGGAGGACATATGTCCCCATGACGCTTGGCTTTTGATACGTGCTGTTTTCCGGGAACACAGAGACGAGTTTGACGCCAACGTACCCGCGGCTGGTTGACCCCTGAGAAACGAAATCTGTCCAGGCCGGCATCAGCAGCAGAGTGGCGTCATCTCCACCGGGACGTTTGATAACGTGATGATGGCGGACGGGCGATACTGTTTCGGATCTGAATGCTGTCCGCAGGCATTCGACCAGGTCCCGAAAAGTCAAAACACGATTGATTTCAACTGCCGGGATTACACGCAATGTCAGGCAGCCTTTTTCCCGCCCGGGGCCGGAAGGGCCGGATTGTCTGCACCTTGTGCGGCTTGTTTGAGCTTGTCGGCTTCCTGTTTGAGCTTGGCGGCCTCATAGCGGCTGTCTCTGGCCCGGCGGCGCCATTTGCCCTGGCTGAACCAGGATCCGATGCCTCCAAGCAGGATGCCGAACAGGATGGCCACGAATAACAGCACGAAAAGCGGAATATTTTCAATTGCAACCGCCGGATCCGCCGGTGTGAACGGATCAAGGGACAGCGTGACCGGGGTCCGATTGGCTATGGCCAGAGCAATAATGACAACCAGGATCGGAAGCAAAATCAAAGAATGTAATATTCGCCGCACTGCATAAACTCTCGTCTAACTGTCGCCGTCGTTAAGGCGCTCGCGCATTTCTTTGCCGGTCTTGAAAAACGGAACGAATTTTTCCGTTACATCAACCTTTTGCCCGGTTCTGGGATTGCGTCCCGTTCTGGCCGGCCGGTTCTTGACGGAAAACGCCCCGAACCCTCGCAGCTCAACCCTGTCGCCATTGGCCAACGCATCGACGATTTCGTCCAGGATGGCATTGACAATATTCTCCACGTCCCGCTGATACAGGTGTGGATTTTGTTCCGCAATCGTTTGAACCAGCTCTGATTTTATCATTATTCACGCCCCCCTTTGTTATTTTCGGGAATTCCATTAGGAGCGTGCCAAACTGATACCAGCCCGTCAAGCGCAAGTCCTTGTGAAATCAGTCCGGATTGCTGATTCATGCCATCGGATATGACATATTTTACGACTTGGGAGAAAAAACCGCCGATAGCCTGCGCCAGTGACAGTCCTTTTTCCTGAGATTGAGGCCGCCAATCGACGATGGGCAGGTCTTTTTCGACGTTCTTTTCCTTTTCCAGCCATGCAATGGCGGTCTCCTCTCCGCCCAACGCGTCAACCAGCCCGTCTTTTTGCGCCTGATGACCGGTTAAGATGCGGCCGTCGCTGAGCCGCCGGGCTTTGGCAACGTCAAACTTACGGCGTTCGGCCACAAGCTCGACAAACCAGTCGTAGGTGTCTTTCACAAGGTCGGAGAGCATTGCGCGCGCGGCCGGAGTTGCGGCTTCATAAAAATTCGGTTCGGACTTCAGGGGGGAGCTTTTGACCGCATCCATCGAAACACCGATCGTATCCATCAGTTTTTCCGCGTTGCCATATTGGAACAAGACACCGATCGAGCCGGTAATCGTGTTGCGTCGCGCAACAATATGGTCGCTGGCGAGCGCAACCATATAGCCGGCGGAGGCGCCGACGGTTCCAATCTGCGCGACAACGGGTTTCTTGTCGGCGACCTCACGCAGCGCATTGTAAAGCGCTTCGCCGCCGGCCGTTGAACCGCCGGGCGAATTGATGGCAACGATCACACCTTTGACATTGTCATTCTTGCTTATTTTAGCCAGCGTCTCCAATTGCGCGCGGCGGTCATAGATCACACCGTTGACCGAGAACCGGGCAATATGGGCAGAGCTTCGCTCGAACTGATTAAGACCGCCGAAAAAAGCCAGGGCGGCAATCAGGGCTCCGGCCAGCGCAATAAAGGCAAACACTCTCCAGAACGTCAGCTTTCGGCGCAATCGTCTCCGGTCAACCAGAACATCCGCATCCAATGCCATCGTAATCAATCTCCGAATAAATTCTGTTTTTGCGCCGCTTCAGATCAGCTTACCGGTCCGGTCGAGCGCTAACAATTGCCGTGTGGCCTTTGCAAAAGCTGACATGTGAACGCCCAAAATCTCGTATGAGCCCCGTTGGAGCGGATGCCGGCTCGATATTCCATACCGGGGAGATGATTGTCCCTGGCGGCCATTCGCCCCTGCAGTCTGATTTAGTGTCTCCGGGCGTGGATTAAATGGGCAAAACGCTGTTGGCAAGATTAGAGGTGCCGGAAACCGTATTTTGTGCCCCAAAACCGATATGTCGTGCGACGCGTGTTTTGCGCAAATCCCGTAAGTAACAGAGAGCGTAAGAAAAAACCCGCGCGAAAAACGCGCGGGTCTGATTTATGGGTCTACACCCTGAGCTCTGGCGCATCAACGCTGAGTTCGGCTCAGTCGTCGTCGCGCGCTTTCAGAGCCGCACCAAGGATATCGCCAAGAGACGCACCTGCGTCGGTCGAACCGTACTGGGCGATTGCCTCTTTTTCTTCCGCGACTTCAAGCGCCTTAATCGATACGGTGACTTTGCGGGACTTCTTGTCGAACTGCGTGATGCGCGCATCGAACTTGTCGCCGACGGAGTATTTTTCCGGACGCTGTTCGTCGCGATCCCGTGCCAGTTCCGCGCGGCGGATGAAGGCAGTCAGATCGGAATCGGCGATTTTCACATCAAGACCGCTGTCTTTGACTTCAACAACCTCACAGGTGACGATCGAACCACGGCGCAGCTCACCGCCGGCAGCGGTTTCGAACGGATCGCCGCCAAGCTGCTTGATGCCCAGCGAGATGCGTTCTTTCTCAACGTCAACATCAAGAACGACCGCTTTAACCATATCGCCTTTTTTGTACTCTTCGATCACCTGTTCGCCCGGGCGGTTCCAGTCCAGATCGGACAGGTGCACCATGCCGTCGACATCGTTGTCGAGGCCGATGAACAGGCCGAATTCCGTCTTGTTCTTGACTTCGCCTTCGACTTCGGTCCCTTGCGGGAATTGCTCGGCGAATGCCTCCCAGGGATTTTGCAGGGTCTGTTTGAGCCCCAGCGAAATACGCCGCTTGACGGGATCCACTTCCAGAACCATGACTTCGACTTCCTGGGACGTGGCAACGATCTTGCCAGGATGAACGTTTTTCTTGGTCCAGGACATTTCCGAAACGTGGATCAGACCTTCAATGCCAGGCTCCAGCTCAACAAATGCACCATAGTCGGTGATGTTGGTGACGCGACCGGAGAATTTCGCACCAAGCGGATATTTGGCTTCGATGCTTTCCCATGGATCGGTCTCAAGCTGTTTCATGCCAAGGCTGATGCGGTGGGTTTCCTGATTGACCCGGATGATCTGGACCTTGACCGTTTCGCCAATGGTCAGCACTTCGCTCGGATGATTGATGCGGCGCCATGCAATGTCGGTGACATGCAACAGGCCGTCAATGCCGCCGAGATCGACGAACGCGCCGTAATCGGTGATGTTCTTGACCACGCCTTCAACGGTCTGGCCTTCTTCGAGGCTCTGGACCAGCTCCGAACGCTGTTCGGCACGGGTTTCTTCCAGAACAACCCGGCGGGAAACAACGATGTTGCCCCGGCGCTTATCCATTTTCAGGATCTGGAAGGGCTGCGGCGTGTGCATCAGGGGCTGTACATCCCGCACCGGACGGATATCAACCTGTGAACGGGGCAGGAACGCGACCGCGCCGTCAAGGTCGACGGTAAAGCCGCCTTTGACCTGGTTGAAGATCTGGCCGGTGACTTTCTCGTTCGCCTCAAACGCCACTTCAAGCCGGACCCAGCTTTCTTCGCGGCGGGCTTTGTCGCGGGACAGAACGGCTTCACCGAGCGCATTTTCCACGCGCTCAAGGTAAACCTCAACCGTATCGCCGACTTTCATTTCGCCGTCGCGGGCTTTGGCACCGAATTCTTTGAGAGGGATACGCCCTTCGACTTTCAGGCCGACATCGATAACGGCCAGGTCTTTTTCAAAACCGACAACGGTTCCCTGAACGACGGACCCTTCAACAAGGTCGGTCTGCGTGAATGATTCTTCAAGGAGGGCTGCGAAATCCTCATTGGCGAAACTGGTTTCAGTCATTTAAACTCCTGATGGCCATTGGCCGGCGCCGGGGGTTGGTGTTGACATTTGCCTCAGCTTCCCTGTCCCCAAAAGGGCACCCGCTGCGAAACAGCGGCCGGCGAGCGGAAAGCATGAAGCCTAAAATTCCTGAGAAAGACAGTTGTTGGGACAGTCGAATCAATAATCGAAACAAATCTGACCGTCTGTCACGGCGTAAGAAACATGCGAAAAGCCTCAAACACAAAAAAGGGCAATGCCTTTGGGCATTCCCTTCCGTTTATGTGTTCCTGATGCTGTCCACGATTTCTACCGCCGCCCGGAACGCTGTTTCTATATCCATTTCCGAGGTATCAATCAAGTGGGCATCGTCAGCTTTTTGCATCGGTGAGGTTGCTCGTGAGGAATCCCGTTCATCGCGCCGACGGATATCGTTCAGCATCTCATCATAGGTCATGCGGCCGCCCTTCCGGCGCATCTCTTCATACCGGCGTTTTGCCCGGGTCGGCGCCGAAGCGGTAATGAACAGTTTTGCGTCCGCATTTGCGCAGACAACCGTTCCGATATCGCGCCCGTCAAGAACAGCGCCTTTGCCGTCTTTGGCAAATCGACGCTGAATATCCAGCAGCCGTGTCCGCACCTCCGGAATTGCAGCCACTTTGGATGCCGCTTCGCCGATGCCCTCGGCCCTGAGGGCATCGGAGTCAAGCTGGCTTGCATCCAGCTGATCTGCGGCGGTAATCGCCGCTTTCGGATCTTCCGGGTCCGCACCGTTTGCGAGGACCTGATGACCCACGGCCCTGTAAAGCAGCCCGGTGTCAAGATGATTCAGTCCGTAATGCGCCGCAAGTTTGCGGGCCAGAGTGCCCTTGCCGGATGCCGCCGGTCCGTCAATTGCAATGATCACGCGGCATCAGCCTCCCGCACGACAATGGACCCTCCCAGTTTGCTCATGAGATCCCGGAAATTCGGGAAGCTGGTCGCGATCGGCGACCCGTCGTCAACGGTAATGGGCTGATTTGCGGCCAAGCCCAATATGAGGAAGCTCATGGCAATCCGGTGATCCATATGCGTGACGACCGTTCCTCCGCCAATTTGATTGGATTGTCCCGAAACGCTCAGCGTGTCTTTGCCTTCGGTACACGGAATACCGTTGGCCTCAAGTCCTCGGGCAACGGCAGACAGGCGGTCGGACTCCTTCACGCGAAGTTCTTCCAAACCGTTCATTCGGGTTTCGCCTTCGGCGAAAGCGGACGCGACGGCCAGGATCGGATACTCGTCGATCATGGACGGTGCGCGATCGGCAGGAACGGAGAGGCCGGTCAGAGAACTGTGTTTGACATGAATGTCGGCGATTTTTTCGCCGCCGGTTTCACGCTCATTCTCAAAGGTAATATCGCCCCCCATCTCACGCAGAGTGGTCATGAGCCCGATGCGGTGCGGATTGAGAAGCACATTTTCGACGACAAGATCGGAGTCCGGCGTTATGAGCGCCGCGACGACAGGAAATGCAGCCGAACTGGGATCTCCGGGAACGATGATGTTTTGTGCGGTCAGTTCCGGCTGACCCTTTAGAGCAATGATCCGCTCCCCGTTGTCTCCGGTTGACATGTCAAGGTCCGCGCCGAACCCTATCAGCATCCGTTCCGTGTGATCGCGGGTCAGAACCGGCTCGATTACGGTTGTGATGCCAGGTGCGTTCAGCCCGGCAAGCAGGACCGCCGATTTCACCTGCGCAGAGGGCATTGGAACGCGGTAGGTTTGTGCCAGCGCCGTTTGCGGGCCGCGCAGTGTCAAGGGCAGCCTGTCGCCGCTCCGGGCAATCACTTCTGTGCCGATTTCCCGCAAAGGATTGAGGACACGACCCATCGGACGGCCGGACAGGGACGCATCGCCGGTAAATGTCGCCGCAATCGGGTGAGCGCCGACCATTCCCATGACCAGCCGGACGCCGGTTCCGGCATTGCCGAAATCGATGATCGACTCCGGTTCTTTCAGCGCACCGATGCCAACACCGCTCACCAGCCATGAGCCATCGCTGTTTTTTTCAACCGTCGCGCCCAGTGCCTGCATGGCCGCAGCCGTGTTCAGAATATCCTCGGACTCAAGCAGCCCCTCAATCCGAGTCTCGCCAACCGCCAACGTTCCGAAGATTAAAGAACGATGAGAAATCGATTTATCGCCCGGTACCCTGATCCGCCCCCTGAGAGGCTGGCCGGGGTGGGCTGTCATCGGTAATGTGGGTGAAGCATAGGCCATTTCTTAAAAGTCCCGATTTGAGGGCATCTTTTTGACGTTCTACTAGCGCGTTTTTTGACTGAGCGGACTCACTCAAAACGTTCTCATTGCTTGTTTTGTCGCGTATTCTTATCCGAAAACCGCACACACTTTTCGGGAATACGCTCTAGCACGCTCCGACGGCGTGTTGCCAGCCCCAATCGAGACACTCCGACCAACCCGGACATCCGGACTGCACCTTTCCGGGGCAGGCGCGGTTTCCGTCCCAATTCAGGTGAATTGTTCCAACTGCGGGTCTGCACTCTTACAGGGTGGTCTAGCCGCTCAACACTTGAAATAGACCCGGATACCTGATCCGATTGTGCAAAGATAAGAGCTGGGGGAGGAATTGCCTCAATTTCATTTTGACAAGGACTTGCTCCGGCATGTAATGGAAGCCGCACCTCGAATCTGACAAGGATGTTTGACCGTGGCCAAACCCGAACTCGGTATCAAAAGACTGTGCCCGAGCTGCGGCACAAAATACTACGATCTTAACCGAGATCCTATTACCTGTCCCAAGTGCGGCCATGTGTTTCTGGTTCCCACCGCGGCGGCCGTTGCGGCTTCAACGAAGCCTCGCGCCGAACCGGACCCCGCAAAGAGTGATGACACCGAAGAGGCTAAGGGCGATGAAGCTGAAGTCATCTCGCTTGAGGATGCCGATGCGGAGCAGATGGGCGATGACATCCCTGCCATTGAGGACGATGAAGAAGTAGATACCGATATTGGCGATGACTCAAACGTCTTTCTCGACGATGAAGACGAAGACGGCGATGCCGACGTGCCCGGCATCGTGGTCGAGGTCGATGACGATGATGTCGACAAATAAGGCAATCTGTCACCGGCAAGCCGGGTATTTTTGTCGTTTTTCAAAAGAGCCGAAAGGCTATTGACTTCTCGGCGGGTGGAGCTATTTTCCGCCCACCATATCGACCGGCGCCCCAATGCCGGTTCTGATCTGTGGGGCTATAGCTCAGTTGGGAGAGCGCTTGAATGGCATTCAAGAGGTCAGCGGTTCGATTCCGCTTAGCTCCACCAAATTCTGCCTGAGAATTGAGACTTCCGGTATCCAATCGTCGGCATTGGATGCGGCGTCGGCGATTGAGGACTCCAGCAGGATCGCAGCGGCAATCGAGACCATTCAGACAGGAACGGACGAAATCAAGCGGGCCTCGCAGCCGCTGATTTAAGGGCCGAAACTCATCCACCCAACTTCTGACAAGAGCAAACAAAGGACTTCTTTTAGCAGAAGCCCTTATGTCTGCCTGCCGTTGCGGTTTCCCGGGAAAAATGATGTCGGTTGTTACCCGGCTTACAAATATAAAAATATTTGATGTTCTACTTAAAAGAACTGATGACCTGTTAATAAAAAACTTCCATTTCAATAATTTACCTCTGTAAAGCGTCACAAAACTGCAATCATCTTTTAACTAGTTTGCATCCGGCGTAAGGTTCCAATTGCGACGGGCGGTTGGGAGACGCTCGTGTTGCCTGGGAGGCTGGCTTTCAGGACAACGAAGTTACTATGAGGGAGTTAAGTTATGTCCAAGAAAACTTTTGCGATGCGTCTTCTGGCAACCGTCGCCATGAGTTCTGTATCAGTATCGGCATTTGCGGCAACGGACATTGCCTGGTGGCATGCAATGGGCGGTCGCCTAGGTGAGGTCGTCAACGAAATCTCAGAAAAATACAACGCGTCGCAGGATGTCTGTAACCTGACACCAGTTTACAAAGGGACATATGAAGAGACGCTGACTGCGGGTATTGCCGCTTTCCGCGCCGGGGAACAGCCGAATATCCTTCAGGTCTTCGATGCCGGTGCCGCCACCATTATCGGTGCCAAAGGTGCCGTGGTGCCGGCTCAGGATCTTCTGACCGATGCGGGTGTGCCGTTCGATATCAACGACTATATTGCCGGTGTTCGTTATTTTTATGCCGACTCGGACGGCAAAATGATCGGCATGCCTTTCAATTCCTCGACGCCGATCCTTTACATCAACGAAGACGCCATGAAAAAAGCCGGTGTCGAAGCGCCCAAAACCTGGGAGGAATTCGAGGTGATCGCGCCGAAGCTGAAAGAAGCCGGCTATGTACCGCTCGCGCAGTCTCATCTGCCTTGGATTTTCACCGAGAATTTCATGTCTCGCCACAACCTTCAGTTCGCCACGAACAACAATGGATATGACGGCTCGAAGGGCACACAGATCCTGGTGAACAACGAACCGATCAAGGCACACTTCTCGAAAGTGAAGGAATGGCTCGATGCCGGTAATTTCGGCTATTACGGCACGGGTTGGGGTGACAATCAGACACCGTTTAACGAAGGCAAAGTCGCCATGTGGCTGGGGTCTTCCGGCTCCTTCGGCGGTATCCAGAAGACGGTCGAGTTTCCGTTCTCGGCGACGTTCCTGCCATACTGGGCCGGTGTAACGGAAAACGGTAACGGCACGTTTATCGGCGGTGCGGCTCTGTTTGCGATGTCCGGAAAACCGGATGAAGAGAATAAATGTACCGCTTCGTTCTTCGAATTCCTGACATCGCCTGAAGTCCAGTATATGTGGCACCGTGAAACCGGATATGTGCCGATCACCGAGGCGGCCTATGACATGGCCAAGAAGGACGGTTACTACGAAAAGACACCTGCCGCTGAAATTGGTATCCTGCAGCTTAATCAGCCGGGCGGCGAGTGGACCAAGGGCTATCGGATGGGCTTCTATGTTCAGATTCGCGACGTGATGAACCGCGAATACGGAAAAATCCTGACCGGAGAAACATCCGTTGAAGACGCCTTCAAAGCAATCGAAGAAGAGGGCAACAAACTTCTGGACCGGTTTTCCAAGACCTCCGGTTGATTGTCTGACCGCCTGAACCGGCCGGAGGCGATGTCACGCCTCCGGTCGTCCCGCCCGCAGGAGTTTCTCATCTCATGAAACGCGTCCAGTTTGCTTCGCCATGGATGCCTTATGCGCTGCTCTTGCCGCAGTTGGCCATCATCGTCATCTTCTTTCTGTGGCCGGCCGGCGAGGCGATACGCGGCTCGTTTTATCTTGAAGATCCGTTCGGATTTGGATCGACATTTGTCGGGCTCGACAATTTCAGAGATGTGGTTTCGGCGGGTGATTACGCCCGTTCGGCACGCTTTACCGCTGTTTTTACCGTGCTGGTCACGTTGGGGTCGCTCAGCATAGCTCTGCTACTCGCCGTCAAAGCGGACAAAGTGATCCGCGGTGCCAACACGTATAAAACCCTTCTGATGTGGGTTTACGCGATTGCGCCGCCGGTCGCCGGACTTCTCGGCATTATGCTGTTTGACCAGCATGTCGGCCCGCTGGTCGACCTGGCAAAGTCGGTTGGCTGGAACATGCAGGTCGGTGTGAACTATTTCGACACCGGTTTTGCGATGATCGTCGTTTCCATCTGGAAACAGGTTCCGATCAATTTCATTTTCTTTTTATCCGGCCTTCAGAGCGTGCCGGTATCGGTTCAGGAAGCGGCAGCGATTGACTGTAAATCCGGAATGCGCCGGTTCTGGACCGTTACATTCCCGCTCCTGGCCCCGACCGGCTTTTTTCTCCTGATCATCAATATAACGTACGCCCTGTTCGACACGTTCGGGGTTGTCGACATTATTCTCAAGCAGGAGCCGGGCAACAATCCGGTGACGCTTGTCTACAAGGTTTTCCTGGACGGCTTCCGCGGCAACGACCTTGGAGGATCATCCGCTCAGAGTGTCATTCTGATGGTCATGGTCTTCATTCTGACAATCATTCAATTCCGCCTCATTGAGCGGCGTGTTCACTATAACTAGGCTCAGGACCATGCGATCGAACCAAATCTGGGATCACATTATTCTCATCGCCGGCTCGTTGTTCATGCTGGTGCCGGTCGCCTACGCTTTCATGACCTCCACGCACGATGCGGTCACGATTTATCGTGAAGGGTTGCAGTTGAGCTTTGGCGATAACTTCATTTCGACCTATGACAAAGTTCTGACGCAAGCCGGCGGTTTTACCAAGGAAATCACCGGTGGCACGATGCTTATGAACTCCATGATTCTGGGATTCGGGTTTGCGATCGGTAAAATTATCATTTCGATGATGGCTGCTTATGCGATTGTCTATTTTCGCTTTCCGTTTGCAACCATCTGCTTCTGGATCATTTTTGCGACACTGTTGCTGCCGCTGGAAGTTCGTATTCTGCCTTCCTACGAGATTGTGCAGGGCCTCGGGTTGGTGAACACCTATACCGGCCTCATTGTGCCTTTGATTGCGTCTGCGACGGGTACGTTTTTCTTCCGGCAGTTTTTCAAGTCCGTGCCCGATGAACTGGTGGAAGCAGCGCGGATTGACGGCGCCGGGCCGATAAAGTTTTTCATTGATATTCTGGTTCCGCTCTCCAAAACCATGATCGCGGCGATTTTTATCATCATGTTCGTCTTTGGCTGGAACCAATATCTCTGGCCGACGCTGATCACCACTGAAGAGGGCTTCTTCACGTTGGTCAGGGGTATCAAGCAGATCATGCAGGTCTGGGTCGGAGCGCAGATTCCCGACTATAACGAAGCAATGGCGCTTGCCATTCTGGCAATGGTTCCACCGGTTCTGATCGTCGTGCTCTTTCAGCGCTGGTTTATCAAGGGGCTTGTCGAAAGCGACAAGTAGGGCAAAATGGCAGCGATAACACTCGACACGGTCCGCAAGGTCTATACCGGCAATGTCGAAGCCGTCAAAGGCGTATCCATCGATATTGAAGACGGCGAGTTTGTTGTGCTGGTCGGCCCATCCGGATGTGGCAAGTCCACCCTGCTGCGGATGATCGCCGGTCTGGAGGACATAACGGACGGCGAAATCCGTATCGGAGATCGATTGATCAACAAAGTCGAGCCGGCAGACCGTGATATTGCCATGGTCTTTCAGAACTACGCCCTTTATCCTCACATGACGGTTTTTAACAACCTTGCCTACGGGCTCAAAAACCGGGGTGTTGCCAAAGGCGAAATTCGGGAACGCGTTCAGGAGGCGGCCCGCATTCTTGAAATCGGCGACTATCTTGACCGCAAGCCCCGGCAACTCTCCGGCGGCCAGCGGCAGCGGGTGGCGATGGGGCGGGCAATTGTCCGTCAGCCTGCAGCCTTCCTGTTTGACGAACCGCTTTCCAATCTGGATGCCAAGCTGCGCGTTCAGATGCGGATTGAAATCAAACGCCTGCAAAACCGGTTTGGCACCACCAGCGTGTACGTGACACACGATCAGTTGGAGGCCATGACGCTAGGCGACAAGCTGGTTGTCCTTAATGGCGGCAAAATCGAGCAGATCGGCGCGCCGATGGACGTCTATGAAAAACCGGCGTCGGCGTTCGTTGCCGCCTTTATCGGGTCGCCGGCGATGAACCTGCTCGATGTGACCCGGACCGGAAACGGCTCATGGACGATAGATGACAACGCAGCGCTCAGTGCGCCGGCGGTTGTTGACCGAAACAGTGTCACGTTGGGGATCCGGCCGGAAGACGTTGAGATCACCGGCTCACCTGCGCCCGCAGAGGACTGCCTTGCTGCTGAACTGACCGTTATTGCCGTTGAGCCGGTTGGAGCGGAAAGCCTGATTCATGCGTCAATCGGCAGTAATGGTCCGGAAATGGTGGTTCGCGCCGCCGGAAAGGTCCAACATCCTGCCGGTGAAATGCTCCATGTGAAAGCATCTGTGGACAAGCTTCATCTGTTTGACCGTGATTCCGGCGCAAGAGTGTCCTGAGCCCGGTCGGGAATGGCGTAACCGGTGTAAGAGCTGTCTCGTCCACGTTTTTTTCATCCGAACGGTCAAATAACCACCCTGATCAATTGCTTGGCGTGCACCGGAATCCGAGCCCGGCCCGCCTTCGGCGGCTGGAAAACAACGCTCCTGAGGCTGCGATTTTGCATAAAGGTGACAGTCCATCGTTATTTGTCTTTTAAGTTCAATTGCTTTATCAGCTTGAACCGATCTCTCCGCCGTACCATATTAGAATAGAAGTGGGCGCTCTTCGGAGCGCCGGACCGGGTGCCAGAGCGGGCCCGGTTATCAAGGTCGCTTGGACTTGAAGGACTTTGAGAATGTCGCGTTTGACCGCGTTTTCAAGCCCGCTTCTCTTGGGGTTTGATGACATAGAACGAATGCTGGACCGTGTGTCTAAAGCAGCCAGCGATGGGTACCCGCCCTACAATATCGAGCGGATTCCCGCTACCGGTAACAGAGGCGAGCTGATGCGCATCACACTGGCAGTGGCAGGGTTCACCCAGGATCAGCTGGATGTCTCGGTGGAGGAAAGCCAGCTGGTAATCAGAGGTCGTCAGAATGACGACAAAGGGCGGGATTACCTGCACCGCGGTATCGCAGCCAGGCAGTTTCAGCGGGCATTTGTTCTGGCAGACGGCATTGAGGTCCTTGGAGCGGATCTGAAGGACGGGCTCTTGTCGATCGATCTTGCGCGTCCGGAACCGGAGCGGATCGTTCGAAAAATCGAAATCTCGTCCGGCGACCTTTAAGAGCACCTCAAGTTATCCGATCCGACTTATGAATCTATGGACCGGGTCGGAATCAAAAGGAAAAAACAATGGACCACGTGCACATGACGCCACTGCCGATGTCTCAGGAAGAGTTGGCGGGCCTGGGATCCGGGGACGTTGCCTATATCAGGCAAATGAGCCCCTCCGATGTGGCCAGCCTGATCCCGGATGCGCCCGAGCTCGACCCGGGCATGACCCTTTGGGCTCTCATAGCTGCCGACGGCACGCCAATTGTCGTTACAGACAGCCATGACGCGGCGCTGGCCAACGCCTGGGAGGCGGATCTCAGGACGTTAAGTCTGCATTGATTTAAAACAATTTATGCGGCACCCGTGCTTCTTTGCGGGTGCCGGGCGACTGCTTGACGATTTCAAAGATAGAATGTGATTGTAACCGGTCCGATAAAGCGGCGTCAGGCTGCGTCGGACTCGGTCGTTTCCGTCAAAATAGAGTAGATCGCGCTGCTCGTTGTCGATGCGCGCAATTTTGCGGCGGTGGCGCTGTTGCGGAGCAGGCGGGCGATGCGTGCCAGGGCCTTCAGATGGTCGGCGCCGGCCCCTTCGGGCGCCAGCAAAACAAAGACAAGGTCCACGGGCTGGTCGTCGAGCGCTTCAAAATCGATCGGTTTTTCAAGCCGTGCGAACAGGCCGACAATCTGCTTTATCCGAACGAGTTTGCCATGGGGGATCGCAATACCGTGGCCCACTCCTGTGGAGCCCAGGCGTTCCCGTTGCAACAGGGTGTCGAATATATCCCGTTCAGCCAAACCGGTGACGGCGGCGGCTTTCGTCGCCATCTCCTGAATCACCTGTTTTTTGCTGTTGACCTTCAGCGCGGGAATAATCGCTTCGGGTGTCACAAGGTCACTGAGATCCATATCTCGCGTCTGTGTCCGTTATTATTGCCATTCGGCGACGCAAATCGCGCCCACTATTATACTACGAAATTCCGGAATTACGATGCGCTATTGACGAGCGAGGGGTCGACCCACCCGATATTGCCGTCACTGCGGCGGTAGACCACGTTAAGTCCGCCATTGCCCGCATTCTTGAAGACGACGACGGGTGCTTCGGACAGGTCCAGTTCCATGACCGCCATTCCGACCGTCAGCGTTTTGACGGCTGAGGATGTTTCCGCAATAACGATGGGCGAAAAATCTTCCGGGACTTCGTCCTGTTCGTCCGTGGCGGCAAGAATGTAACTCTGGGCCTCGATTTCTTCGCGGGTGCCGCCGTTGGTCTTATGGTCCTTCAGTTTGCGCTTATACCGCCTCAGCCGCTTTTCAATTCGATCCGCAGCCTGATCGAAACTTGAACGCGCATCCTGAGAATCGCCGGAAGCCTGAAGGATCACGCCGGTATCCAGATGAAGTTTGCATTCGGAACGGAAGCCGGATCCCTCGCGGCCAATCGTAACATTACCATTGTAACCGCCGTCAAAATATTTGCTGAGTGCTTCGTCCACACGATCTTCAACATGCGTCCGCAATGCCTCGCCAATGTCGACGTTCTTACCAGATACACGTAATGCCATCGAAACCTCTGAGCCTCTCGTTCGGGACGGACCTTCAATTGTCTGATGTTACCGGTGATGTCAAGGACATCCGGATAGATACAGCATGACTGAGGACAGGTCATTTTGCCAGTCCCATCGCTGCCTTTCTTCCGGTCGGCGGGTCTTCTACGTGTGTTGATTCAGATTGTCAATGAGCGTTCCGGGGCGCGGACCCGATCAACCGATTGACGCATTTTTTTCCCGGCGGCGCTGCACGGACGACGGTATTTTCAGGGACTCCCTATATTTTGCAACTGTCCGGCGGGCGATATCAATTCCTGAATTTTTCAGCATTTTGACGAGTGTGTCGTCGGACAGGATCGATTTGGGTTGCTCCGCGTCGATCAGCTGTTTGATTTTATGTCTTACGGCCTCCGCCGAATAGGCATCGCCGCCCTCGGACGAGGCAATTGCGGAGGTAAAGAAATATTTCAGTTCAAATATACCGCGGGGAGTCGACATATATTTGTTCGATGTGACGCGGCTGACGGTGGATTCATGCATTTCGATGGCTTCGGCGATCGCCCGCAGATTGAGCGGTCGCAGATGCTGGACTCCGTAGGTCAGGAACGCATCCTGCTGCCGCACGATCTCCGTGGCGACTTTCAGGATTGTCCGGGCACGCTGATCGAGGCTTTTCACCAGCCAGTTGGCGGTTTGAAAGCAGTCCGTCAGATAGGCCTTTTCCTTTTCATTGCGTGCATGTTTGGACACTTCCGAATAATAGTGCCGGTTGATCAATACTTTGGGCAGGGTGTCACTGTTCAGCTCTATGGCCCAGCTGCCATCAGCGGCGGGTTTGACATGCACATCCGGGACAACGGGTTGCACCAGCTCTGTTGCGAACGCGCTGCCCGGTTTAGGGTCTAACGCCTTCAATTCCCGGATCATTTCGACAAGATCATCCTCATCCACACCGCACTGCTTTTTCAGCGCGGCAAAATCCCGTTTCGCCAGCAGCTCAATATTGTCAACAAGCGCCGCCATTGCCGGGTCAAACCGGTTTTTATCGCGAAGTTGAATCGCGAGGCACTCAGCGAGATTGCGGGAAAAAACGCCCGCAGGTTCAAAGCTCTGGCAAATCGACAGGACGGTTTCCACCAGATCCAGCGGGGCGTCGAGCCGTTCGGCGATTTCGGTCAGCGGTGTGCGCAGATATCCGTCATCGTCAAGTTGATTGATCAGTTGCCGGCCGACCAGGCGTTGGCCGGGATCTGAAAGTGCGAGGGTCATCTGATCGGCCAGATGATCGCTCAGGCTTTTGCTGTCCGCTATGAACGATTCAAGATTGTAGTCTTCCGATTGTCCTATCCCCGCCGAGGGCCATTGCTCGCCGGCGAGGGGGCCTGCTTCCCGCGCCGGACCGCTTTTATCCTCGGGAAAAAGGCTCTCGACATCCGCATCCATATTGGATGCTATGCCTTCCGCGCTCACTTCCAGCTGACCCTGCAACCATTCTTCGTTATCGGAAGGCTCGCCGGACGCATCATCCACGTCCGATTGAGGCGGTGTTTCCTCGTTCGGAATGTCGGACGGTTCGCCTCGCTCAAGCAGCGGGTTTTGCTCCAGTTCGTTATCGACATAAGCAAGAAGATCCAGATTGGATAGTTGCAACAGTTTGATCGCCTGCATCAATTGCGGCGTCATAACAAGGGATTGCGACTGCCGGACTTCCAGTCTGGGTGAAAGTGCCATGGAGAATCAAGCGTTCCTGCGTAGTTGGTCCGTTTCTTGCAAAGTAGACTATCAGAAGGGTGACATCAAAGGGTAAACTGCTCACCCAGATAAAGGCGCCGAACGTCAGGATCGTTAACAATATCTTGCGGCAGACCTTCGGTCAGGACCTCGCCGGCGGCGATGATGTAGGCACGGTCGATCAGCCCCAGTGTTTCCCGGACATTGTGGTCTGTGATCAGAACGCCGATGCCCCGGTGGGTCAGATAGCGTACAAGTTGCTGAATATCGCCGACCGCGATGGGATCAATTCCCGCGAAGGGTTCGTCAAGCAACATGAAAGACGGTTTGCTGGCAAGGGCGCGGGCAATTTCCACCCGCCGCCTCTCTCCGCCGGAAAGCGCGATGCTGGGCGACTTTCTCAAATGACTTATGCCGAACTCCTCCAGGAGTTCATCGAGTTGCCGATTGCGTTCCTTGCGGTTCGGTTCAACGACCTCAAGAACGGCGCGGATGTTGTTTTCCACATTGAGGCCGCGAAAAATCGAGGCTTCCTGCGGCAGATAGCCGATCCCAAGCCGTGCGCGGCGATAAAGCGGCAGATTGGTGATGTCAAAACCGTCGAGCGATATCGCTCCGTGATCAGGTCGAACAAGGCCGGTGATCATATAAAAGACTGTGGTTTTGCCGGCCCCGTTCGGCCCCAAAAGCCCCACTGCTTCGCCGCGTCGAACGGACAGGCTGACATGTTTGACGACCTGCCGGTTTCCGTAGGTTTTGCCGATGCCCTCAACGATAAGGCTCTCGTCGTGATCGTGGGCCAAGTTCGGATCAAACGCATCCGGCATCACTGACGCATGGGCATAACCTGAATTCACAGGCGTTCTCGCGGTTCACATTGAATGTCTGATCGTCTTAGGATGTTCGCGCCCGCAAGTCGAGGGCATTCGCGATTATCCCAGTGGCAATAACAGGTCGGTGCCGGTTATTGGGTTTTGTTTTGATCATTGAAGCTTTTGGTATCCAAAAGCACCTTGACCCGGCCTCCATTTGGTGCTTCCAGATCGACCTTGCCGGTATTGAGATTAATTGTCAGGCGATTTCCCACGATAACGTTCGGGCCCTGGGATAAAACCACCTCTTTTCCGGTCATTACCAGCAGATTTGTCCTGGCATCGAAGATCGCATGATTGCCTGTGGCTTTTTGGTCCTTGGACGTCACCAAAACACCGCCAATGGCTTCGAGCTTGGAAATATCCTGTTGCGTTCCGCCGCCATCTTCATCGTAAAAGACGACCAGACGCTTGGTTTTCAAAGTGGTGTTGCCCTGAACAACGACCACATCGCCATTGAAGATGGCTTTTTTTTCCTGATCGAGAACTTCCAGCTCCTTCGCTTCGATCTGGATCGGCTCGTCCTTGTTGGCGCCAAGATCGGTGAAGCTGTTGGAAAAAGTCTGTGCTTGTGCGGCGCCGGACGTCAGGCCAACGCCCAAGGCAATTGTGAGCAGCGTTTTCCGGAGTCCATGCGTCATTTCTGTTTTGTTCCCATCGTGGAGGGATCGATCGTCATTTTGACCCCGTCTGTGAAACGCAATGCCTGACTGTCTTCGTCAAGCTCGACTTTTCCTGCCTTGAGACCCGAATTGTCGGACTGGATCGCAATACTCTGATCGGATTTAATGGCGCCGGTCTTCAAGTCAACCTCGGCGGAATCAAGATGGGCAGCATATCCCTTGCTCCACAAAATCCTGATGTCGCCATTCAGTGTCAGATATTCGCTGTCCGTATCGTAGGTTCCCTCGTTGGCTGAAAAGGTCACCTTATCGGCGGCTCCGAGAATGACGTCTGCCTTCAACCCTTCCAGATCGATGATCTTGGGGTTGCTGAGCCTTTGAATTGCGCGTGTTGCAGAGACTTTGTAGGACTTGTCGCCCTCGCTGCCGGAAAGATTGGGTGCCGTCATGACAAGGCCGTCGCTGGAGAGCGATACCGAGCCGATATCGAAACCGGGAACCGAATTGAACAGAAAGGTCATGCCGAACACGACCGCAGCAACGATGATGCTGACGACCGGCAGCAGGATCTTCAAAAGCCGGACCCGCCTGCTGTTGCGCTCGGCCGACCGGCGCGCTTTTTCCCGCCGCGCCGCGAGGTCGGGCGGCGCCAGGGAAGACAGCGTTTCGTGCGCAGTGTCCTGAGTTCTCTGATCCATGTCATCCGTCGGCATATCAATGCTTTGTTAACCAAAAGCAAATCTTGGTTCGGCCTGATCTTCCCCGGCCATGCATCGGATATGTGGTCTCGATACAAAAATGCGAATCGTATTTCCACGCTGCCGCCGAAACGGCGTCAGCAAGCAGGTCAGTTGAACGACACAACCAATTTATCTTTTATAGGCAAATTCAGGAATGTGCCAGAATGTCCTGATCTTCCCAACCGAGCAGATCAAGCTCCGCCCGGGTCGGCAGGAAATCGTAACAGGCCTCAGCCAGCGCCATTCGTCCTTCGCGTTTCAGCCGCTCTGTCAGGATATTACGCAGTTCGTGCAGGTGCAATACATCCGATGCCGCATAGGTGCATTGTGCGTCGGTCAGCTCATCCGCACCCCAGTCGGAGCTCTGCTGCTGCTTTGACAAATCAATCCCGAGCAACTCGCGAGTGAGGTCTTTCAGACCGTGACGGTCCGTATAGGTGCGGACGAGACGGGAGGCAATCTTTGTGCACCAGATCGGTGTCGGCATGACATTCAAATAAGTGTGGAGAACCCCGATATCGAAGCGTGCATAGTGAAAAATCTTCGGCTTGGAGGCATCGCGGAGCAATCTGACCAGATTGGGTGCTTCCCGCTGGCCTCGCTCGATCTGCACAATATCCGCAGTTCCATCGCCGCTTGAAAGCTGCACCACGCACAGACGGTCTCTGGCGGGCTTCAGACCCATCGTTTCAGTGTCCACTGCGACCGCGTCCGCGTTGTCATAGGCGCTTAGGTCAGGCAGATCGCGTTTGTGAAATCGAATGGTCATCGGTTTTCATTTCACTGATAGAAAAGAAGGTCTGATATCTTCGCCGGCAGGTAGGAGGATGCTCGCATCGCCAAATGTATATCAAACCATTTGGTGCCCAGGAGAGGACTCGAACCTCCACGACCTTGCGATCACTAGCACCTGAAGCTAGCGCGTCTACCAGTTCCGCCACCTGGGCTGTGGGAGCGGCTTGTAAGATCACCGGCGCTGCTTGTCAATCTTCTTCACGGATAAAGGCTAAATTCCTTTGTCGAAGCTCTTCACACCCTAGGCTCAGGCGGCTATTTGACATATCGTAATATCTGGCGGCGCCAATTATAAAAGCGTTTGTCAGGCAAAGATGTCTAAGGAGTGATCAGCACGATGAGCAGCGCGCCGAAAGGAAAACTGGTTACGGTTTTTGGCGGATCCGGTTTTGTGGGCCGGCATGTGGTGCGAGCCCTGGCGAAACGCGGTTGGCGTGTGCGGGCTGCGGTGCGCCGTCCGGATCTTGCGGAACATCTGCAGCCGCTTGGTACGGTTGGGCAGATACAGGCCATCCAGGCAAACCTGCGCTATCGCTGGTCGGTGGATCGGGCCATACAGGGCGCGGATGCCGTCATCAATCTTGTCGGCATTCTGAGCGAAAGCGGCGCGCAGACGTTTTCCGCCGTTCAGGATTTTGGAGCGCGCGCTGTTGCGGAGGCCAGCCGCAGTGCGGGGATTTCAACCGTCGTGCAGATGTCCGCAATCGGTGCCGACCCGGACTCGCGGGCCGCCTATTCCCGAACCAAGGCTGCGGGTGAGGCGGCCGTTCTGGAAACCGTGCCGGAGGCGGTTATCATCCGCCCGTCGATCATCTTCGGACCGGAGGACGAGTTTTTTAACAAATTCGGGAGCATGATGCGGTTTTCGCCGATGTTGCCGCTCATTGGCGGAGGGGAGACAAAGTTTCAGCCGGTTTTTGTCGGCGACGTCGCTGAAGCCATTGCCCGAAGCGTGGAAGGAAAAGTGGCGCCCGGAACGACATTGGAGCTGGGCGGCAGCGAAGTGAAAAGCTTCAGTGAATGTCTTGAGCTCCTTTTGGATATCACCAATCGCAGCCGGCTGCTGGCGCCCATCCCCTTCAGTCTTGCCAAGCCGCTTGGCCGGATTATGCAGATTATGCCGGGGGCTCCGATAACGGCGGATCAGGTCGAGATGCTGAAGAGCGACAATGTCGTGTCCGATGCGGCCAAGGCGGAAGGGCGGACGCTGGAGGGCATCGGCATTGAGCCGCAGACCCTGGCCGCTATCCTGCCGACGTACCTTTGGCGGTTCCGGGAGCATGGCCAGTTCGAACGCAATCGTGCAGCCTGACCGTCAGCCGAGAAAATAAAGACCGGCAAATCCGCTGAGCCCGACAATGATCCGCCACCAGGCGAAGAACGCGAAACCGTGTTTGCTGACAAAATCCAGCAGCCAGCGCACGACGATGACGCCGGATATGAAGGCCGCGACAAAGCCGATGGCAATCTGCCAGAAATCGTCAAGCGACAGCACGTCAATGTTCTTGTAAAGGTCATAGGCGAACGCGCCGGCCATTGTCGGCATGGCCAGAAAAAACGAAAATTCCGCAGCCGACCGCTTGTCGGTCCCCATCAGAAGAGCGCCGGCGATCGTGGCACCGGAACGCGAGACTCCGGGCACCATGGCCAATGTCTGGCAGAAGCCGATCTTCAGGCACAGCGAAATGGGATAGTCCATCGCATCGGTGTAACGCGGCTTAAGATCCA
Organism: Stappiaceae bacterium; assembly: GCA_965275915.1. Taxonomy (GTDB): domain Bacteria; phylum Pseudomonadota; class Alphaproteobacteria; order Rhizobiales; family Stappiaceae; genus JBDWFY01. The sequence continues at coordinate 1,178,850 of CBDHYI010000007.1, read as the reverse complement.
ACCTGTCAATGAAAAGCAGAATGACACCGCCGACCAGCAATGTCGTGCAGATCAGGGCCGGAGTTTCAAACAGAACCGATTTGATGAAGCCGTGCGCCAGAACGCCGATAAAGGCGGCGGGAAGAAAAGCCACCAGAATGCCGAACACAAAACGTTGCGCGGCCGGGTCGTGCGGAAGCGCACCGGCAATTCTGAGAAGGCGGGCGGAATAAACCGACAGGATCGCCAGGATCGCACCGAGCTGAATCAGAATTTCAAAGGTGTTTGCGGTGCTCTCGAACCCCAGAAAATGGCCCAGCAGCAAGAGATGGCCGGTAGAGGAGACGGGGATAAACTCGGTGAGTCCCTCCACAATGCCCAGAATGAGTGCTTCTGCGAGAGTTTCGGTCTCCATATGAGAGGTCCTGCATGGAGGATGCCAGGGATCGGCAACCGGGGTTGTTTGGGCAGTCTCGGCGCTTTATGAGGACGCGGAAGACCGGTGGGCACCTGTTTTTTCGGAATGGGTCCTGAACTTGCTGCAAATCGGATTTATCCTGTCTGCATCAATTTTCTTGTCATTCCGCTAATATTTATTAACGCGGTTTCAGTTAGAGCAAATCAGATTGGATTGGGAGCCCGGCTGAGGAGGTCAACCAGTCATCTTTCTGGTATACGGTTTATCGGGCAAATACGAATAACAGGCAATCATGATAACGCTTTACCATCATCCGTTTTCGCCGGCGTCCCGCTTTGTGCGGCTTATCCTTGCCGAATATGGCGTGAACTTTGAGCTGGTAGAGGAGCGGCCCTGGGAAAGGCGGCCGGAGTTCCTGATGCTGAACCCGGCAGGATATGTTCCCGTCGCGGTCGAAAATGACGGTCCGCCCATATGTGGTGCGTCGGTGATCATGGAATATGTTGACGAGACCCGGGGGTTTTCGGTTCCCGACAAGCGATTGATGCCGGACAATCCGGAGACACGGGCCGAAATGCGCCGGCTGGTGGATTGGTTTTTAGGGAAATTCGATGCCGAAGTGGGCGGCTATCTGGTGCGGGAAAAGATATATAAGCAATTGATGCCGCGCGAGGCCGGAGGCGGCGCTCCGGACTCCGGCGCCCTGCGCGCCGCAAGAGCCAACATCAAACACCATTTGCGCTATATCGGCTATCTGGCGGGAAACCGGAACTGGCTGGCGGGCACGACCCAGAGCTTTGGTGATTTTGCGGCAGCGGCTCAACTGTCCTGTGCAGATTATCTTGGGGAAGTGCCCTGGCAGGAAGATGCCCATGCCAAGGCCTGGTACGCGCGGATCAAATCCCGCCCTTCGTTCCGGGCGCTTCTGACAGAGCGCGTGCTTGGTATGCCCGCCTCCAGCACCTATGCTGACCTGGATTTCTGACGCATAAACAGGATACGCTCTATAATGCCCTCAACGACAGGACTCTGTCGGCGAACGAAGGCGAAAAACCGAGATGGATACCGCACTGAAGGCACTTCTGGCGAAGCGGGCTGAAAAGCTTGGTTTTGATGGAATGCGGGTCACGTCGGCGGATGCCATTCCAGCCGCGCCTGCGCGCCTGCGCCAGTTCCTGGACCGGTGTTATCACGGCACGATGGACTGGCTGACCGATCGGTCGGATCAACGATCGGATCCCAGAAAACTCTGGCCGGACGTCAGGTCGATTATTGTTCTGGGAATGAATTACGGCCCTGAAACAGACCCTCTGTCACATCTTGAGCAGCCTGAAAAGGGCGGGATTTCGGTTTATGCCCGCCACAGGGACTATCACGATATCATCAAGGGCCGCCTGAAGGAGCTGGCGGGACTGCTTGTTTCCAAGGCGGGCGGCGACGTCAAGGTGTTTGTCGATACCGCCCCGGTTATGGAAAAACCGCTGGCCGAAGCGGCGGGACTGGGATGGCAGGGCAAACACACCAATCTCGTCTCGCGCGAATTCGGGTCGTGGTTTTTTCTCGGTGTCATCTTCACGTCGCTGGAGCTGGACGCCGATGATCCGGAAGACGATCACTGCGGGAGCTGCCGGGCCTGTCTCGACATCTGTCCGACGGATGCCTTTCCGGCGCCCTATCAGCTGGATGGTCGGCGGTGTATTTCCTATCTGACCATCGAGCATGCCGGTCCCATACCGACCGAGTTTCGAAAGCCGATAGGCAATCGCATTTATGGCTGTGACGACTGCCTGGCAGTCTGCCCCTGGAACAAGTTCGCAGCCGTTGCCCGGGAGACGAAGCTCAGAGCCCGCGCCGATCTGACCGATCCGGATATTGCCGAACTGCTTGAGCTGGACGATGCCGGGTTTCGGCGCCTGTTTGCCGGATCTCCGATCAAAAGGATCGGCCGGGACCGGTTCATGCGCAACGTCCTCATCGCTGCGGGAAATTCCGGCCTGGCGTCCCTTTTGCACCTTGTTGAGATCCATCTCGCAGACCAGTCTCCGCTTGTCAGAGGTGCAGCGGTCTGGGCTCTCAGAGAGATTGCAGACGGGAAACATGCAGGTTCCCTCAAGCGGCGATATGAACGGTGTGAAACAGATCCTAGCGTTATTGAAGAATGGCAGGCGATATCATAGAGTAGGTCAGGAGAGATTTTTCGGAAAACCCGCTCCGGTAGTAAAGGACGCGTCGATCATCGGTTTTGATGGTCAGAACCCCCGCCACCCACTATAAAACCAGCCGTATCTGCTCAAGTCCGCCACGATCCAGCCACGAAAAACCCATAGTGCAAACCGGCCGGCAGTTTTGCGGCGACATCAGAAAATCATCCAGTGCAGGGATTTAATTTCAATGTTTGAAACTTCTCATTGCCGCCGTTCCGTGTCCCCGTCGTCAGAACGACCGTCTGCCACCCAAAATCGAACCGCTTTCCGATTGAGCCTTTTTGCCGCCGGTTCCCTCCTATGCATGACAGGGTCCGCATTGGCTCAGGGCGATGCGGTCAAAATCTACGAAGAGTGGGTCAAGAGCTTTGAGACGGTCGGCTTTGAAGTCGAAAATGGACCCCTGCAATATGACGATGGCGCCGACCGTTTGACGGTTCCGGATTTTTCCATGCGGCTGTCTGGCGAATTCGCACTCAATCAGAATGGAGCAGGTGAGGGCAGCGCAGGAAACGAAACGAAGATCACTTACGAAACCACCCTGACCAGTGGCGAGGTCACTTTTGACGGATTAAGCACCCAGGGAAACGAGATCAGCATCAAGCGCTTCGTGCTTTCTGACGATTCAAAGCTGGATGCCGATTTCTCCGTCGAAGGGGAAGGCAAGGGCCGGATCTCAAGCACGATTGTCGGGGCCGTTACCGAAAACGCGCAATTTGTCATTCCCGGACCGGTGGCCGAAGATCCCAAGCATCAGGCGAGCCGCTGGTTGCCGCTTTTCAGAGAGCTTGTGAAGAACGGGTACGACCTGAGCAAAATCGACAAGATGACCGCCGACTTTGAATTTCCGATTGGCTCCGGGACAGGTGACGAAGCTGCATCCGGCACGATGGAAGTCACCAATTTGCGCGTCAGCGATTTCAAGGACGGCATTATCGGTGAATACAGCACCGACTCTGTGAAGCAGACCATCAGGTTCAACGATGGCGGTACCGACAGTCGTTACATGCAGGAAACGTCGGTTGGGAAGACCGTTTACAAAGGTTACGACATCGGCGCGCTGGTCAGGTTCTTCGATCCGCAGTCGCCGGTGCCTAGTGAACCAGAGGTTCTGCTGGAAAGCGCGCATGTTCAGGACTATGTGGTCAAAGATGCGCTGATGAGTTTCAACATCGACGAAATGACGTTCGGCAAGTTGACGGCGTTGAAGCCGGATGTCGACATTCTCGGATTTCTTGATAAGGCACTGGCAGGCGAAGAGGTTGACGAAAAGCAGCTTTTCATCATGGTCTTCGATCTCTACAGAGCCTTCGGCATAGAAAGCATGAAAGTGTCGGGCATGGACATTGCGGTGCCCGAAGACACTACGAACCCTGTTGCGAAAAAGGTCGCGTTTAAGCTTGGTGAAATTCGTCTCAATGAACTGAATTCCGATGGATTGGGGGAATTTGCCATCGAGGGGCTAGATGTACCCAATCTACTTCCGCTAGGTGGCAGCGCCCAAATTGGAAAGTTGTCGTTTCAAAATATCGAGTTTGCGCCGTTTAATGCCATGAAGCCTTATATTCTCGGACAGGTTGATCCCGACGAAGATGTTTTAGCTGTATTTAGGGCTTTTGCTCCACGATCTTTGTATTATTCAATCGAGAATTTCCGAACAGATATTCCTGGAATCGCACCAACTTCAATTGAATCCGCAAGCCTGTCAATGTTGTCTAAGGTGCCACCTATACCTACTCAGTTTTCGCTTGTGGCCAAAAATATGACTATGCCTCTAACGTCTACCAGTAATCCTGAGGCTATTGCATTGCTCAACCAAATGGGATTGAAAGAAGTTGTTGTTTCTGAGGACATTAAACTTTATTGGGACGAGGCCACGCAGGAGCTGGTGCTGGAAAATCTTGTGTTCGAACTCGAACAGTTGGGCACGATCGAGGCAACTGCCCGCTTAAGCGGTGTTCCGAGGGCTCTGTTTGAAGATCCGGAAAATCAGGCGCAACTGGCTCTTGTCACCATGTCGTTCAACAGTGCCCAGATCAGCTTCAAGGATGCCGGTGTTGTCAATGCGGCCATTGCCAAGGGCGCTGCGGATGCGGGTGTTGGCGAAGCGGACTTCATCAAGGTCCTGATCGCGCAGCTTAGCGCGCAGATTAATGCGCTGGGCAATCAGGACTTTGCCAATATGGTGGTGGCCGCCGCCGAAACCTTCCTGATCAATCCGGACAATCTGACCGTCAGCCTGAAACCCGCAAACCCGGTGCCCGTTGCGCAAATCATGGGAAGCATCGCGACACCGCAGATTATTCCCACGCTGCTGAATGCCCAGGTTGTTGCGAACCAGTAGGCTGAACGGGTCTCGATAAATGAAACAAAACCCTCGCGAAGCCACGTTGCTTCGCGAGGGTTTTCAATTTTCTGAACGGGATGAGGCCGATCCGGCGGCGGAAACCCTATTCCGCCGCTTCCGCCTCAACGCGTTCCACCCGAGCCGCGCAGTATTTGAACTCGGGGATCTTCCCGAACGGATCAAGCTGCGGATTGGTGAGGACATTGGCCGGTGCTTCCCAGAAGCAGAACGGGACGAACACCATGCCGTCCGCGACACCGCGGTCGACGCGCACCGTCAGAACAATCGACCCACGCCGGGTTTCCAAACGGACGGAATCGCCTGCGTGAAGTCCAAACCGTCGCATTTCGCGTAAGTTCAGCGAGGCCACGGGTTCCGGTTCCAGAGCATCCAGAACGCTCGCCCGGCGCGTCATGGCGCCGGTATGCCAGTGCTCGAGCAGGCGTCCGGTCGTTAGCACCATCGGATAGTCGTCGTCCGGCATTTCCGCCGGTGAAACGATGTCGACAGGGACGATCCTGCCGCGGCCGGTTTCGGTCGGAAAGCTGTTTCCGAACAGGATTTCGTTGCCCGGAGTCTCTTCATCGTCCGCAGGATAGGTAACGGACCCCTCGCGCTCGAGCCGTGCCCAGGGAATGTGCTTCAGCGAGTCCATATGGCCGCGCATTTCCTCGTAGACATCCGGAATACCCTGATAAGCCCACTTGAGACCGATGCGGTTGGCGAGATCGGCAATGAGTTCCCAGTCCTGCCGCGCTTCTCCGGGCAGCGGTACCACAGGCCGTCCGATCTGAACCTGACGGTTGGTATTGGTGTAGGTGCCCAATTTTTCCGCATGGGCGGACGCCGGAAGGATCACGTCGGCATGCCAGGCTGTTTCGGTCAGGAAAATGTCCTGCACGACAAGATGGTCGAGTTTGGCAAGAGCGGCGCGCGCATGGGTCTGGTCAGGATCGGACATGGCCGGATTTTCGCCCATAATATACATGCCGCTGATTTCACCCTCATGGATTGCATCCATGATTTCAACAACCGTCAGTCCGCGTTGCGGATCAAGCGTCCTGCCCCATGCGTCTTCGTAACCGGCCCGAACATCCGTGTTGGCGACGGATCGATAGTCCGGGTAAAACATCGGGATCAGGCCCGCATCGGACGCGCCCTGAACGTTGTTCTGACCGCGCAGAGGATGGAGGCCGGTACCCGGACGTCCGACATGGCCTGTGGTCAGGGCCATGGCGATCAGGCAGCGCACATTGTCGGTGCCGTGGATATGCTGGGAGACGCCCATGCCCCAGAAAATAATCGACTTGCCGCTTGTGGCGTAGAGCCGGGCGACGTCGCGCAGCGTCTCCGCGTCAATGCCGCAAATCGGGGCCATCTCTTCGGGAGTGAAATCCTTGATTTTCTCCTTCAGGGCCGCAAAACCATCGACATGAGCGGCGATATACTGACTGTCATAGAGGCCTTCGCTGACAATCACGTTCAGGATCGCGTTCAGCATCGCCACATCGGTGCCGGGATTGAATTTCAGGCCGTAATCCGCATGCCGCATCAGATCCTGTCCACGCGGATCCATAATGATCAGTTTCGCACCGTTCTTTTTGGCCTGTTTCAGGTACGTTGCGGCGACCGGATGGTTCTGCGCGGGCCTTGCACCGATGATAATGATGCAGTCGCTTTCATCGGCGGCATTGAAGGGGGCTGTCACGGCACCCGATCCGATGCCCTCAATCAGGGCTGCAACGGATGAGGCATGGCAAAGGCGCGTGCAGTGGTCGACATTGTTGGTTCCAAACCCCTGGCGGATCAGTTTCTGGAACAGATAGGCTTCCTCGTTCGATCCCTTTGCCGATCCGAACCCGGCCAGAGCCTGTCCGCCGCGGTTGTTGCGGATCTGTTTCAGGCCGTTTGCGGCGACAGTCAGGGCTTCTTCCCAGGTGGCTTCACGGAAATGAGTCAGCGGATCCGCCGGGTCCATGGAGATATCACCCTGTTTGGGCGCATCGTCCCGCCGGATCAGCGGTTTCGTCAGCCGGTGCGGGTGATCGATATAATCGTACCCGAAGCGGCCTTTGACGCACAGACGGTTTTCGTTTGCAACGCCGCCGGCGCCGTCGATCTTGACAATCTTACCATCTTTGACTGCGACCGAAGTCTTGCAGCCCACGCCGCAGAACGGGCAGACACTTTCTATGACGTCATCGGCCCAGACCGTTCTCTTTTTGGCCTCTTTGTCCATCAGGCTTTTTTCGAACAGCGCCCCGGTCGGACAGGCCTGAACACACTCGCCGCAGGCAACGCAGGTTGACAACCCCATCGGATCGGCAAGATCGAAGACGGGCATGGCGTGAGACCCGCGGGAGCCCATGCCTATCACGTCGTTGACCTGAACCTCCCGGCAGGCCCGTTCGCACAGGTTGCAGGCAATGCAGGCTTCAAGATTGACGGCGATAGCGGGATGGGAGATGTCCTGCGCCGGAGCCTTCCTGGCTTCAAAGCGGCTTTCCGATACGCCGACACGGTCGGCCCAGTTCCAGAAATCGCTGTCCGGGTCCGGCCCCTGTTCTCTCGCCGGTTGATCGGATGCCAAGAGCTCAAAGACCATTTCGCGCGCCTTTACGGCCCGCTCGGTGGTTGTTTTCACAACCATGCCGTCGCTCGGTGCGCGAACGCACGAGGCGGTCAGGACGCGCTCGCCTTCGATTTCAACCATGCAGGCGCGACAGTTGCCGTCGGATCGATAGCCGGTCTCATCCCTGTGACAGAGATGGGGAAGGGTGGTGCCGGCCCGCTTTGCTGCCTGCCAGATGCTTTCACCGGGCAGGGCGTCAACGGTTTTGCCGTCCAGCGTAAAGGCGATGGCTGCGTCGGTCATTTTGTCACCTCATCGCCGAAAAACGTCAGGAGTGACCGAACCGGGTTGGCCGCGGCCTGACCAAGGCCGCAGATCGATGCGTCACGCATGACCTGTTCCAGGTCGCCGATCAAGGTTTCGTCCCAATTGTCAGCCTCAAGCAGCTTGACCATTTTCTCCGTTCCCCCGCGACAGGGTGTGCATTGACCGCAGCTTTCATGCTCGAAAAAGCGCATCAGATTGAGCGCTGCGGCCTTGAGGTCGTCCTTGTCCGACAGGATAATCACAGCGTGACTGCCGACAAATGCGCCGTGCTTTTCGAGTTTGCCGAAATCGAGCGGTTCGTCGCCCAGCGAAGCGGGCAGAATACCGCCGGAGGCGCCGCCGGGCAGGTAGGCCTTGAACTGATGGCCGTCTGCCATGCCGCCGCAATAGTCTTCGATCAACTGCCGCACCGTCGTGCCGGCAGGGGCCAGCCTGACCCCGGGGTTTTTGACATGGCCTGACACCGAATAGGAGCGGACGCCTTTGTGCTCGCCACGTCCCTGGCCGGCAAACCAGTCGGCGCCTTTTTCGGCAATGTCGGGCAACCACCATAGCGTTTCAACATTGTGGTTGAGAGTCGGCCGTCCGAACAAGCCGACCTGCGCGATATAGGGCGGGCGATGGCGCGGGAGGCCGCGTTTGCCTTCGATTGACTCGATCATGGCGCTTTCTTCGCCGCAAATATAAGCTCCGGCGCCGCGGCGCAGCTCAATATCCGTAGCGTCAAGCAGGCCGGCGTCCCGCAGGGCGGTGATTTCCGTTCTCAGGATTTCCAGAACAGCCGGGTATTCGTCCCGCATATAGAGATAGATTTTTGCCGCTCCCACCACATGGGCAGCCATCAGAGCGCCCTCGAACATGCGGTGCGGGTCGCTTTCAAGATAATAGCGGTCCTTGAAGGTGCCCGGTTCGCCTTCATCACCATTGATCGTCATCAGGCGCGGAGCGGGCTGTTCGCGGACAATTTTCCACTTGGTTCCGGCCGGGAAGCCGGCGCCGCCCAATCCGCGCAGGCCTGCCTCGGACAGTGTCCCGATCAAATCATCAGCGCTGATTTCACCGGACAGGACTTTGGACAGCTGTGCATAGCCGTCTTCCGCCTTGTACTGCGCAAAGGTTTTATAGGCCGGAATTTCGGGAGCAAACTGTTTTGCGTCAAGTGCCTGCCACACGATCTTGTCGGTCGCGTGATCGATCGCATTGCGCCCCACATGGGCAACCGGAGCGGTTGCGCAACGGCCCATACAAGGCGCTCTGACAATCCGCACGGTTCCCGCATCAACCGTCTGTTCCAATCGGGAAATAAGCGCCTCTGCGCCCTTCTGGGCGCAGGAAAGGCTGTCGCATACCCTGATTGTGTGAATGGCGGGTTTGGGTTGGCCTTCCCGAACAATATCGAAATGATGATAGAAGCTGGCAACCTCATATATTTCGGCCTGAGACAGCCGCATCTCTTCGGCAAGCGCCCGAAGGTGGCGGGCTTCCAGGCATCCGAAATTGTCCTGGATTTTATGAAGATGCTCGATCAAGAGATCCCGGCTTCTGGGTTCTTTTCCCAGCAGTGACTGAACTTCGGACAGAGCCTGATCGTCAAGCCCACGGCCTTTCGGGCCTTGCCGTTTTTTCATTGCGGTTGTTTTTCGCATGGTCTCTCCCGTTTCCATGCCGGTAAAATTTATTAGAAGGATTTCAAACAGTTTGCGACACTTTAGGCAAATCGCATATGCCGATCATGTCATCTGTTTTACTTATCAAGCGGCAGAGCATGTCGCTCCGCGATGGACCACAGCGCCCCTGTTACCGGCAGGACGGGTTCGCGATCGGGGATCGCAAGACCGATCACCTGCGAGACTTCCGGATCGCGCAGAGGGACTGTTTTCAGGCCGGTGCAGTCGATCATGTTGATTTGTTGTTCAGGCAATATTGACGCGAATCCGCCGTGGCGGGCATGGCTCAGAAGGTTGACGATCGAGTTGGAAACAATTGCCGGCCTTGGCCTGACACCGGCGCTGTCAAAAGCATTGTTCAGGATGCGCCGATTTTGCATATCTTCCGTTAACAGACAAAGCGGCAAGCCAGCGGCATCTTTCCAGCTTGGCCGTTCCGGCAATTGTTTCAGGATCTCCGGTGTGCCGACGAGCCGATAGGTTTCCCGGTAGAGGGGAAGCATACGGGCATGGTGCAGCGGCTCATTTGCGATATAGGTCAGCCCGGCCTGCAGCGTGAAATCATTCAGCCCCGTTTGTATTTCCCGCGACGACATCGATCTGATTTCGATCGAGATGAGCGGGAACTGGCTGTACAGGGCGTGGATAATGTCGCTGGCAGCAGGCGTTGCGGAGGGGATGACACCGATGCACAGATGACCGCTTAAGGCATTGTGGGCTTCCGCAAGGTCCTGCTTCAGTCCTTCAAAGTCAGCCTGTATTTTGCGCGCCCAGGCAAGAACCCGTTCACCGTCTTCAGTAAAGCCGGCAAAACGGCGGCCCCGGATCACGATCGGTGTTTCAAGATCGTTTTCAAGTTTTCGAATGCGGGCTGAAAAGGCAGGCTGGGAGATATTGCAGGCCTCCGCCGCGCGGGCAAAATGCCGATGCTCGGCAAGCGCCTTCAATAATACAAGATCCTTGATGTCCATTCTGGCCTTTTAAGGCAATTGCCGGCCGAATGAAATCGGCTGCTTGCCAAAGTCATGCCGGCAGGCGTATCACTTGGTATATTTTTCGAAAATCCCGATAACCTTCCGATAAACGTCTCGTTTGAACGGAACGATAAGGGACGGCAGCCGATGCGCTTCTTCCCAGCGCCAGTCGCTGAATTCCGGCGCGTGTCCGCCTGCAGGTTCCAGAATATTGATCTCCGAATCCGGTCCGTCAAACCGAAACGCAAACCACTTTTGGCTTTGACCGCGAAAGTTTCCCCGCCATGGCTTGCCATCCTTCAGGACGGAAGGCAGGTCGTAGGACAGCCATTTGGGAGCCTCAGCAAGAAGAGAGATGCTGGAAACGGAGGTTTCCTCCTGTAGTTCCCGTCTTGCGGCCTGAAGCGGAGATTCGCCTTTGTCTATGCCGCCCTGCGGCATCTGCCAGGCATGGTCGGGATCGACCTTGCCCTTTCCGCCTTCCCGTTTGCCGACCCAAACAAGACCGTCCTTGTTGATCAGCATAATACCGACGCAAGGACGATAGCTGAGCGAGTCAATCCCGGTCATCGCAAGGCCTGCCCTATTGACCTTGAGCGGCGCTGATTTGCGAGTTCAGGGCGGCGCTGACCGGGACCAGTTGCAGACCACGTTCATCCAGATCCTTGGCCCATTCAGCCAAACGGTCGATCGTGATGGGAAGTGCGGAAGCGGATGCGATTGCGGTTCCCTTGGCGCGCGCGATGGCCTCTAACTGAAGCAGCCGTGCATCGATCTCGTTTCTTTCCGGGGTGATGTCCAGAACAAGATCGGCCCTGAGCGCGGGAATGCCCTGGTTGCGGGCCTGCGTCGGTGCAAGACTACGGGACGAGGAGCCGTCATCGACAAACAGCAGTCCGCGAGACTTGATCTCATCAAGAAAAGGCACCAGAGCTTCTTCAGAAGACATGAATCGCGCACCCATGAAGTTCATGACCCCGACATAGTTTGTCGTCCGGCCCAGTACCCAGTGGAGCCGTTCACGTACGGTGGCTTCCGGCAAGGAAGTCAGCAGTGTATGCGGACCTGGATCGTTGTCGGGAAAATCGAAAGGCTCCATCGGGACCTGGAGCACCAGTTCGTGACCTTGCCGCCGGGCGCGGTTTTTCCAACGATCAAGCGAATTGCCGTACGGCGCAAAGCCGAATGTGATATCGGCGGGGAGGGACTCGATGGCTTTCAGCGTTCCCGTCTGGCTGAGACCCAGCCCGCCGACGATGACGGCGATTTGGGGCATCGGAGGACCGGTATTGGCAACAGGACGGGCATAAACATCGAGCGGCCGCAGTCCGTCTTCGCTTCTGACGGGCAGAGCACCATATCGACCCTCCTCGGCTACCCGGCTGTCCACCGTCGCTGAAAGACTTCCCGACGGGCCTAATTCGGCGACGTCGCTGACGGGCGGAGCCATATTTTTCAGGTCGCCGGCGTTGGGAGCGTCCGGACTGTTCCCGCCCGACGATCTGCTGTTTTTGATCCCGACGACTTCCATGTCCCGGGGGGACACGCCATCGATGGTCCTGTCAAGCGCAATGACTGCCTGCGGTTCGCCACCCAAAGGGTCGTCAACCACCAGGGTCCATCCGACAAAAACAACGAAAAGCAGGGCGACAAAGGCGATGCCGATCAGTCCGAGAGGAGGACGGAACCGAAAGCGGCCTTTCTTGTTCAGCCCCAATGGTGCGGTGAGATCATCTCCCGCCATGTGTGTCTTTCCGCATCAGAAATCATCCCGAATCATGAAGAGAGCCGGTCCATCATCATGAACCGGCTCCTCTTTTCAATCAATTGGGAATGGCGACTTTGCCGGTATCCGGTGGAAAAGCCTGGTTCACCTTGATTCCGCGGAGCAGGTCGAATGCAAAATTCAGTTGCTTGTCGTCCTTGGGATCCGGTGGAATATAGGCCTGCGATCCGCCGCCCTCGTCGCCGCCCTCGGCTTCAAGATGACCGCGCAGGCTGGCCTCGCCCTTGGTTTCCGCTCTGCCCTGAAGTTCCTCAGGAAGGTCCTGAAGAATTTCAATGTCGGGGATAATGCCCTTGGCCTGAATGGACCGGCCCGCTGGGGTGTAATAGCGCGCTGTTGTCAGGCGAATAGCGCCGTTGGCACCCAGCGGAATAATGGTCTGCACGGACCCTTTGCCGAAGGACCGTGTGCCCAGCAGGGTCGCGCGGCGATGGTCCTGCAGGGCTCCCGCGACGATTTCCGATGCCGAGGCAGAGCCGCCATTGACCAGAATGATCACCGGGTGTCCGTGCGCCAGATCTCCCGAGCGGGCATTAAAGCGCTGCGTTTCATCGGCATTGCGGCTGCGGGTGGAGACGATCTCGCCGCGATCCAGAAAGGCATCGGACACGGCAATCGCCTGATCGAGCAGTCCGCCCGGATTGTTGCGAAGGTCGAGCACATAGCCCTTGATCTTGTCATCGTCGATTTCCTTGTCGAACTCGTCGATGGCGTTCTTAAGGCCTTCATAGGTCTGCTCGTTGAACTGCGTAACGCGGACATAGCCGATATCATCTTCAACCCGCCAGCGAACCGAACGGATTTTGATCACATCGCGGGTGATCTTGATCTCGACCGGTTCTTCCTGACCTTCGCGCCGGACCGTAATAACGATATCCGTCTTGACAGGACCGCGCATCTTGTCGACGGCCTGATTGAGGGTCAGGCCCTGAACGGCTTCGCCGTCAAGGTGCGTAATAAGGTCACCGGCCAACACGCCGGCTTTGTGGGCCGGTGTGTCATCAATGGGAGTCACGACTTTCACGTAGCCGTCTTCCATTGTGACTTCGATGCCCAAACCGCCGAATTCTCCGCGCGTCTGCACCTGCATATCGCGAAATGTCTTGGGCGACATGTAGCTGGAATGGGGATCGAGTGCCGACAACATGCCATTTATGGCGGACTCCACCAGATCGGCATCATCGGGCACTTCAACATAGTCCGTCCGGACACGCTCAAAAACGTCGCCAAACAAATTCAGTTGGCGATAGGTGTCAGACGCAGCTGCATTGGCAGCCGATCCGATGACCAGATTGGTCTGCGTTAATGTGACAGCCGCCGTTGCGCCTATTATGACACCAGCAAACAGAAGCGTAGCTTTACGTATCATCCGCGTACCTTTTTATCTTCCGTCTCAGCCCACCATGGTTGAGGATTTATTGGCGAGTCATTCTTTCGGAATTCGATATAGAGAACCGGTTGTTCCCAACCTAACGCAACATTGGCTGTGCTGGCCAGTTGTTTTGTTCCCATCCGTCCAATCGGTTCTCCGGTTAAAACAAATTGTCCTAATTGAACATCTATTCGATCCATCCCGGCTATCAAGACATGATATCCGTCGCCGGCATTCAGGATCAAGAGTTGTCCGTAACTTCTGAATTCTCCGGCAAAGACAATCCAGCCGTCATTTGGCGCCGTCACAATGGCGCCGGCAGCCGTGGCCAGGGACTGGCCGCTGGCTTCTCCCCCAAATCCGTCTGCGTCTCCAAAGTCTTGCAGCAACGTGCCGCGTACCGGCAATGGCAGTTTTCCTTTGGCGTCTGCAAAGGAAATGGCCGGTGCAAGGCGGTTGTTGTCAGCGAAAGGATTGTCGGGGATACCCCGGTCTTTCTCCCTTTGCCGCTGTGCTGCGTCCCGTGCATCAACGGCCGCCTTTCGGGCTGATTCGATTTCCTGTTCGATCTGGCCGATCAGTTCCTTGAGGCTTGTCGCCTGCTCTGCAAGCTCTTGCGCCCGACGCAACTCACCCGCCAGCGTCTCCTCGGTTTTTTCAATCTCCCTGCGTTTTTCCGCAAGCAGAATTTCAATGCGAACGCTTTCCTCACTCATCCGTGCCGCATCGGATTGGAGCCTTTTACTTTCCTTTTCAATAGATGCATGCAGACGTGTCAGTTCGTTCAGGTCCGCCGCAAGCGCTTCTGCTTCGGTTCGGATTTCCGGCATGACAGCGTTGAGCAATATGGCACTGCGAACCGCCGCAAGCGCATCTTTAGGCCGCACAGCCAGAGCCGGTGGCGGTCTTTTCCCGATCCTCTGCAATGCCATCAACACTTCGGAAAGAACGGCCTTTCGTTCATTCAGCGACTCCCGAACCGCATCCTCGTTGTCCTTTAGCTGGAGCAATCGACCCTGTGTCTGTTCGATTTCAATCTCCAAGTCGCGGATCCTTTGCGCTGTTTTGAGAAGCTCGCCATTTAACGCTTTTCGATCCCGGTCCAGGGAGCGGATTTCGCGCTCGATTTCACCTTGCTTTGCTTCTCCCAGCTTAATATCCCGGGTCAGCAACTCCAAATCACGCTTGTGTTTATCCCGGCGCTGAAGCCGTTTCTGTTCCAACCGTCCTTCTTCGGTAACGGTTTGCGGGGCGTCCGTCGCTTCGTCATTTTCAGACGCATAAATGTCTTGACCGCTCAGCACGAGCGCGGCGATCAACACAAGTGGTGTCAGAAAATGACGCAATACTCTCCACCCGTGTGTATGGAAGAAACTCAACCCGCATCCTCTTTTTTTGCCGTGATTCGGCTCAGGTCGGGATGAGGACGTCTTTTTGAGTTGCCGTCAACCACGGATACAATAAGCGCGTGCCTAATAGCCGATTAAGGCAGGAAACGGGCACGGGGCTTCATTCAAGCGGTGCTGTGACGGCAAAAGCGGCTAAACCGTTCTAGTTTCGATGATATGGATGCCCTGACAAAATTGTGATGGCCCTGTAAATCTGCTCGGCCAGCAGGATACGGACCAGTTGATGCGGCCATGTCATGGCTCCGAAGGCCAGTCTCAGTTGAGCGGCGTCAAGGAGCGCGCGGCCGTGTCCGTCCGGTCCACCGATGACAAACGTCACGGTTCCGGTGCCCAGCGACCTGTGGCGATCAAGGTGGTCGGCAAAGCCCTGACTGTTCATCGTCTTGCCGTGCTCGTCCAATGCAATGAGGGCGGAATCGTTCGGAATGGCCTTTAAAAGCGCGGCCGCCTCTTCGTCTTTTCTGCTTTGGCTTTGGGGGGCTCTGCTTTCCGCCAGTTCGATAAGATCAACTGAGGATATGCCAAGAGCGCGGCCCGATTTTCGCGCCCGGTCGAAGTACCGGTCAAAAAGTTCCTTGTCGGCTCCGGACTTCATGCGGCCGATCGATGCGATAATGAGACGCACAGAATACAATCCGATTGTGAGGAACCACCAGAGCGTCAGACTGCTACTCGCCTGAGGACACTGGAAATCGACCCTGTCCGACAGACAAAGGGCAGGCAACGCAAACCGTCCCGCCTCTTCCGTTTCGTTCGGACCAGTTTTCAACTGAATAATCCCGAACATTGACACAGCCCGGAAGACAAAGCCGTCCACCGGGGCGACGGACGAGTATTTACGACCACAGATGCCGCGCTCGTTCAGAATAAGGACTTGCGCAGCACTTAACGCGCCCGATCCGGCCGCTTATCCGTAATATTGAGGGTGTGCGGGCTGATCCGCAGACCACATTTTCTCAATATTGTAGAAACCGCGTACTTCGGGGCGGAATATGTGAACAATGACATCGCACGCATCAATCAGAACCCAGTCGCAGCCATTCAGGCCTTCAATGCGGCTGGTGCCCTGACCTGCGGATTTGAGGTCGCGAAGCAGATGATCCGCGATGGCGCCAACGTGACGATGGGACCGACCGGATGCTACAACCATGTAGTCGCCAATCGAACTTTTCCCGGCAATGTCAACAGAAACAATATCTTCCGCTTTGGAATCTTCAAGTGAGCGGAGAATGATCGCATTCAAGTCCTCGGGACTTGCCTGAGTGACTGATGCGTCTTGAGGCATGCGATTGATCGCATCCCCAGTGTTAAGTGGCATGGTCAGAGAGACTACCTTTCGCCGTGTGTGTCAGTTTCATGAGGACGATGCTACCGATCACCAACTCAAACCTGTCAACACTGAGAAATGGATCATTCGGCAGCTCACCCTATTAGTCCAAGTGATCGTGACAAAATTCCGATCACCTTTAGAGGTAACCATCCATCTATGATGTTTTCAAGACATTCGGCCAACAAATGCCGAAGAATGTAAAGAAAAGTGCCGAAAAAGGCACATGAATTCAGGTTTTGTTAACCTGGTCACAACCCGGAGTGGTCCACCCGGGACTGCATTGAAATACAGCTAACGAATAGTGTTTTTGCCCATCCGCCTGAGGCTTGTGGACGATGTATTGTCGTGTGGAGCATGGAGAAAGACCCAGGCAGGTGCTTTCAGCGACGCAAGCAATTTCGCGTGTTCTTCCGGTATCCGATCGTCCGCATGGCGTCGGGCCACAGGTGTTGCGGATGCGGTAAGGGATGAGCCGGGTCGATCGACGACGGCAATCGGCAAGCTGGTCGCGATGGTCTGCCAACGCTGCCATTTGTGGAAGTGCCTGAGATTATCCGCACCCATGATCCAGACAAAATTGACGCCTTTTCGTCGCATCAGGATGTCTTTGATCGTTTCGGCGGTGAAGGCCGTGCCTATGGTCGCCTCATAAGCGGTGATGTGCATGCGGGGATGATCCGCGACAGCCGCACAGATGTGTACCCGGGCTTCCAAAGGCGAAAGATCGGCGTGGGTCTTAAGAGGGTTGCCGGGGGTCACCAGCCACCAGACGGCGTCCAGTTGCAGCCGCTTGAGCGCCGTCAGGGCAACGTGCCTATGCCCCGAGTGCGGCGGATTGAAAGAGCCTCCGAACAGGCCGATCTTCTGACCCGGCGATGCCGGAGGAAGGCGGAGCCAGTCTGACGCAAAAGCGCTTCCGGGCGCGGTACTGGTCTCTGTCTGAAGCATCGTGCGGGATCGTCTATGTCGTCAGGGACGAACCTGGCCGGATCCGTGCACGCAATATTTGAAGCTTGTCAGCTGCTCAAGGCCGACAGGTCCCCTGGCATGCATGCGTCCTGTGGCGATCCCGATCTCAGCGCCCATTCCGAATTCCCCGCCATCGGCGAACTGGGTCGATGCATTGTGCATCACGATTGCTGAATCGACCCGGCGCATGAAATCGTCCGCCACTTTCTGATCGGTCGTGACGATGCAGTCGGTGTGGTTGGAACCGTAGGTTTCAATGTGCCTGACAGCCTCATCAGGCCCGTCAACAAGCTTTGCGGCAATGATGCTGTCGAGATATTCCGTTCTCCAGTCGTCTTCATCGGCCGGATCAAGATCGGGCATAAGCGCGCGGCCGGCCTCATCTGCCCTGATCCGGCAGCCTGACTCTTTCAGCGCACCGGCAAGAAGCGGCAACATCGTATCGGCAACATCCCGGTCGATCAGAAGGGTTTCCGCAGCACCGCAGATGCTTGTGCGGCGCATTTTGGCATTCACGACAATATCCCGGGCGATCTCCGGATCGGCATTCTTGTGGACATAGACGTGAACCAGCCCTTCCAGATGCGCAAAGACCGGTACGCGGGCTTCCTCCTGAACCCTTGCAACCAGACTTTTGCCGCCCCTTGGCACAATCACGTCGATCGCACCGTTCAATCCACTCAGCATTGCACCGACCGCGGCCCTGTCCGTCGTGGGTACCAGTTGAATCGCCTCGGCGGGCAAGCCGGCCTTGACCAGGCCCTGCGACAGGCACTTGCTGATGGCCGTCGACGAGTGGTGGGAATCCGAGCCGCCACGCAGGATCACCGCGTTGCCGGCCTTGAGGCACAGGGAGCCGGCGTCGGCCGTCACGTTCGGGCGGCTTTCGTAGATAACCCCGATGACGCCAAGCGGCGTTCGGACGCGATCGATCTTGAGGCCGTTGGGCCGCTCCCAGGAGGAGGCAATGCTTCCGACAGGGTCATCCAGATCGGCAATGGCTTCGATGCTCTGAGCGATGGCTTCGATGCGTTCAGCCGTGAGCGCGCCGCGCTCGACAAAAGATGCGGCGCGGTCATTTGCCTGCATATCTTTGATGTCAATGGCATTGGCATCAAGAATGGCAGCCCGGGCCGTTCTGATCTCGGCGGCCATGGCGGTGAGCGCCGTATTTTTCTGTTCCGTAGAAGCGGTTGCCAGTGTGCGGGCAGCTTTGCGGGCCTTGTCGCCGATGCCGTTCATCAGATCATGGATTTCGTCCATGGTCAGCGCCTTCATGTTCTGTTCTGTTGCCGTGGTCAGCATCTTACTCTCCAAACACCCAGCAGAGGGTCTTATTTCTATTGGCCATCCAGCACCAGATTGTCCCGATGGATCATTTCCGCCCGGCCTGCATACCCAAGCAATGCCTCAATTTCGCGGCTGTTTCTGCCTATGAGCAATTGTGCATCAACTCTATCATAGGCGACAAGGCCACGCCCCAGTTCCCGACCCTCGGGCGCCAGGATACGCACCGCATCGCCGCGCGAAAAACTGCCTGAGACCCGGGTTACGCCGGCCGGCAGAAGGCTTTTCCCTGACTGCAGCGCATTTATGGCGCCAGCATCGATGGTCAGGGCGCCCTTGGTCTCCAGGTGTCCGCCGATCCAGGCTTTCCGGGCTGTTCCGGGGGAAGAGGGGGCAGGAAACCAGGTTGCACGGCCGGTGGCGTCAATCCGTTTCAGCGGATGGTCCTCCCGTCCTGAGGCAATGATCATGGATGTGCCGGCACCGGTCGCTATTTTGGCGGCATCGATTTTCGTCTTCATGCCGCCGCGCGATAATTCAGATCCTGCATTTCCCGCCATCGCCTCGATTTCCTCTGAAATAACGGGTACTTCGGCGATGAATTCGGCATTTTCACAGTCTGCAGGAGGTGCCGTATAGAGGCCGTCCACGTCAGAAAGCAGGATCAGAAGGTCCGCGCTGGCCATCGTTGCCACCCGGGCGGCAAGACGGTCATTGTCCCCATAACGGATTTCGGACGTCGCGACGGTGTCGTTTTCGTTGACGATGGGAACCGCACCCAGTTTGAAAAGGGTTTCGATTGTTGCCCGGGCGTTGAGGTATTTTCTACGCTCTTCAGTATCGCTCAAGGTGAGGAGGATCTGGCCGGCAGTCAGCCGATGTTTGCCGAGCGTTTCGGAATAAGCCTGACCGAGCAGGATCTGTCCGACGGCGGCGGCGGCCTGGCTTTCTTCAAGCTTTAGGGAACGTTTGGCGGGTTTCAGGACACCGCGTCCAAGCGCGATCGCGCCGGAGGATACAATCATGACGCGGGCTCCCGATGACTTCAGGGCCACCAGGTCCTCGATCAGGCTCTCAAGCCATGACCGGCGCAGCCGCCCCTCCTGCACCAGAAGGGCGGAGCCGATTTTGAGGACAATCCTTTTGTGGTCGGCAAGAGCGCGGGTCACGGATACCAGCCCCCTTCTTCCGATGTCGGCAGATCGTCTTCCTGTTCGCCGTCGGCCGTGTCCCTGGCGCGCATGAGCATGCGAAGTGCCTGCTCCATGCCTTCCCCGGAGGCCGCCGAGAGCATGATCGGCCCGGACTCCAAGCCCGTTTCAAGGGCGCTCGTCTTTTCAGGCCGATCCGTCTCAGTGAGAGCGTCAATTTTCGACAACGCGACAATTTCGGGTTTTTCAGCCAGCCCATGGCCGTACGCCTCGATTTCCTTGCGGACAATGCGATAGGCTTCAGCAGGGTCTTCCTGGGTGCAATCGATCAGATGCAGGAGAACCCGCGTCCGCTCCACGTGCCCCAGAAATCGGTCGCCGATTCCGACACCCTCGTGGGCGCCTTCGATCAGGCCGGGTATGTCGGCAATAACCATCTCCCGACCGTCGATGCGCACCACGCCGAGATTTGGGTGCAGCGTCGTGAAGGGATAATCGGCGATTTTGGGTTTTGCTGCAGTGCAGCTTGCAAGGAACGTGGACTTTCCGGCGTTGGGCAATCCGACCAGACCGGCATCGGCAATCAGCTTCAGGCGCAGCCAGATCCACTTCTCCTCGCCCTGAAGTCCGGGGTTGGCATGGCGGGGGGCCTGATTGGTGGAGGACTTGAAGTGTGCGTTGCCAAAGCCGCCATTGCCGCCTTTAAGCAGCAGTACTTTCTCGCCGACCTCCGTCAGGTCGGCGAGCACGGTCTCGTTGTCCTCTTCCATGATCTGGGTGCCGACAGGGACCTTCAGCGTGATATCGGCACCTTTGCCGCCGGTCCGGTTGCGTCCCATTCCGTGTGTGCCGGTCTTGGCCTTGAAATGTTGCTGATACCGGTAGTCGATCAGAGTATTCAGACCATTGACGCACTCGACCCAGACGTCGCCGCCCCTGCCGCCGTCACCACCGTCCGGTCCGCCATGTTCGATATATTTTTCACGACGAAAACTGACGCTTCCGGCCCCGCCGTCGCCTGATCGAACAAAGACCTTTGCCTGGTCGAGAAATTTCATAACGGTCTCTTCAGTGTTGACCCGGTTTTGGTCGTTTTGTCATGCGTGGGGCGGAATACCCGAAAAAGGGGATGAAATACAGTCCTTAGCGGTTCAGGCAGGAGATCAGCTGATTGGCATCTGTTCCTCCACCGTTCGCTTGTGAACCGCAAATGTCTCGCGGTTAAGCAAGAACACGATATTGTCGATATTCCGCTTGAGCGCCTTTGAGTATCTGACTTCGGAGCCCGCTTCGACAAACCCAAGTTTCGTCAAAAGGCTGATGGAGGCGGCATTGTTGTGAAAAGCCCGGGCGCCGACCTGAGGCGCATTGTGCGCCTCAAAGGCCCAATTCAGGGCCGCGATGACCGCCTCCGTTGCTATTCCGCGTCGCTGAAAAGAACGGCCAATCCAGTAGCCCAGGGAGGGATGTTCGGGAAAATCGGTCAAATCGCCGGGCCCTTCAATGGCGGTAACGCCGACAAAGGTTCCTTGAACCGTCACGGCAAACACCGCTTCACAGGTCAGGGGATCACTCCGCACAAGTTCGGAAACAAACGCCTCGACACTTCCCTGTACATAGGGCCACTGAAAGCTGGAAAGCCATCGGGCGATTTCGTAGTCCCGGCCCGCGATCGACTCAATCGCATCGACATCGCTGAGCCGAAGGGGACGCAGAACCAGCCGGTCGGTTTCAATGACCGGCAGGTTTTGACAGATTTCCTCAGACATCGAAGGTCCGTCCTTTAAAGATGGCACGAATAGTTTGCGGCCTATCCAATTTCAGGACCGGTCTCCGTCGCAAAAACCAGCCGTTTTGACCTTGCAAGATATGATTGTTCATGCGGCGACTCCCTGACGACGGGTGCGGCGAAGTTCCATATCGATATGAGGCAGGACGCTGTCGCGGGCCTGACAATAGAGCATGGACTGCCCGGTTTTTCGAAACCCCAATTTTGTCAGCACATTTATTGAGCCTGGATTGTCAGAAAAGGCTCCGGCCCGAACGACGTCCGGTTCCAGTTTGGTAAAAATCCAGGTCAAAGCTTCACTGGCCGCCTCGGTCATATAGCCGTGCCCCCAATGGGACTTTCCAAGCCAGTATCCGATACCCGGCGCGCCATCACTGTGATTGGGGTGATCCTGACCATGCAGGCTGACCATTCCGATCAATGCGCCGTTAAGGGTAATTGCAAAGTCGAATCCGTCTTTTTCAGGCGCCTTTGCACTGCTGCGGCGGATGAAATCCAGCGCGCCTCCATCCGGATAGGGATGGGGAACGCGTGCCAGCTTTCCTGCGACATCAAAATCGCTGATCTGTGCCTGAATGGCGGGCGCGTCCTGTTCCGTTAAGGCTCGCAGAACAAGACGCTCGGTTGTCAGGACAATACGTCTCATGACGCAGCTCCCCATCGTTTCAGGGCCGCCCATGCTTTGACATCCAGACGGTAGCGTTCAACGGAAACGGTACCGGCCAGAGCGACAGAGCGGATGATTCCCACTTCGGCATATTGAAAGCCGCACTTTTCGATCACGCGCCGCGATGCGGGATTCGTCATTCGGCAGCAACACCACAATTCATCCAGATTCGAGACGGAAAACGCGTGATCAATGATCGTCTGTGCGGCCTCGGTCGCATAGCCGTTTCCCCAGAACGGTTCTCCGATCCAGTAACCCAGTTGTGGGACGCCGTTGTCGTTGCGGTCCCCGTAGCCGCAGGCGCCGATCAGCCGGCCGGTGGTCGCAAGCCGGATGGCAAATGTCGCAGACCCGGGCTCTTCGCTGCGCGAGCGCCGAATCCACTCCCGACCATCCTCAATGCCGTAGGGATGCGGCATATGGGCCAGCATGTGGGCCACCTTGGCGTTGTTTGCCAGGTAGATGATATCCGGCAGATCGTCGTGCCTGGGCTTATCCAGAACCAACCGTGCTGTTCTTAAACTCTCCAACCCGTCTGTACTTTCTTCACGATCAAGAACCATGACCCCCTCCGGTCTTCGGTGTTAAATCTGCCATACCCCGTTTACGGCGAGAAAGTGGGGGTGTTGATGTTGGACTCCCTTAGTGCGCGACATGCGAAAAAGGGGAGTTGGTTTCCCAACTCCCCTTGTCTTTTCATCAGACCGGTTCTTTGAACCGCCGGGTCATTGGGACACCGGCGATTTGAAGATCATTTGCCGATGCTACTCCGCTGCTTCCATCACCGGAACCACGGAAATATATGTGCGGCCGTTGGCCTTGGCGCGGAAGGTCACTTTGCCTTCAGTGGTCGCAAAAATCGTATGATCTTTGCCGATACCGACGCCTTCGCCCGGATGCCATTTCGTGCCGCGTTGCCGCACGATGATGTTGCCGGGAATGACGCTTTCGCCGCCGTACTTCTTGACGCCAAGACGGCGACCGGCTGAATCGCGACCGTTGCGGGATGAACCGCCTGCCTTCTTATGAGCCATATCGTTTTCCTCGTCTTTCGTCCGTCTTACTTCTCGGCGTCCAGGGCTTTCGCCTGATCGAGCCAACTATCACGTTCAATGCGGCCTTTGAAGCTCAATGCCTCGTCAACCCGCGCGATATCTTCTTCCGTGAACGCCGCGACCTGGGCAAATGTGGTAATGCCAAGGGCGTTCAGTTTTTTCTCAAGCACGGGGCCCACACCGGAGATCTTTTTCAGATCGTCCTTTTCCCCTTCAGGTGCGGTGAACAGCGCCTTGATCCCGCCGTCGTCTGCAGCCTTCGCTTCTTCCTTCTTTGCGGCCGCCGGCTTTTCAGCCTTTGGCTTCTCCTTTTTCGGAGCGTCCGCTTTTGCCTCGGCCGGCTTTTCCGCTTTTGCCGCGGCTTTCTTCGGAGCGGCCTTTTTGGCCGGCTTTGCCCCACCGGTCAGGATATCGGTGATGCGAACGGTTGTCAGCATCTGGCGATGGCCGTTCCGGCGGCGCGAATTCTTGCGACGGCGTTTCTTGAAAACGATGATCTTGCGGCTTCTGCCCTGCTCGACCACCTCCGCAGCAACGCTGGCGCCATCCACCATCGGTGCTCCGACTGTAACATCCTTGTCGTTACCGACCATTAACACGTCGTCAAATGTGACCGTGTCGCCGGCTTCGGCTTCGACCTTTTCGACCTTCAGAATATCATCTGCGGTCACGCGGTATTGCTTACCGCCAGTTTTAATCACTGCGAACATCTCGCAATTCCTTATCATTTTAAGCGCACCCTTCGGCGCCGCAAAAAGCGGTCTTTGGCGACGAACTTCGCTAAGCGTTTCAAGCGAGATGGAGCGTCCGGGAGCCTCGGGCAGCGCGTTAGGCGGAGTATGTCCGCCTGATCAACCGCGCGAAATATACGGATGGGCCGCATAAAGTCAATCCATGAGCGAACAAAAAAGACGTCCAAATGCGCGAATGAGTTGCGGCGAAACAACAGCGATTCCGTGAGGATGCTCTCCGGCAGGCCGGTATCAGACAATCGCACGGGGTGAACGCAGAATCTTTGTGTCCAGCACCTCTTGTGCGCGGCAAACCCCCTGTGTATGGTCCGCGCCACCTTAAGCCTGATCGGCATGACCACGGCCTTTATCGCGGAGAGGTGCCGGAGTGGTCGAACGGGGCGGTCTCGAAAACCGTTGTGCTGGTAACAGTACCCAGGGTTCGAATCCCTGTCTCTCCGCCAATTACCCACGGCTCTGTTCCAGTCACATGGTTTACATTTGTTCCGGAGAGATTGTTAACGCGTCCTCCGGAGTGAATGGGTTTTGGGGCCGGTTCGGGGCTTGCGGGCGACCCCGGAAACGAGGTGGGATCGCGCTGCAATCGGCCCGACACCGGCCCGAGGCAAACGACGGGGGTGCCCCGCCAACTCAGCCGATGGCGATGTGTCAACCCTTGGCGATCAGCACGATCTTTCCCGTTTGCCCTCCCCGTTCAAGCAACGAATGGGCGCGGGCGGCCTCGCGCAGAGGCACCTGCGCCGTCACAGCAGGTGCAAGGCGGCCGTCGGCGATCATGGCGAGGAGCTCCGACAGCATTTCGCGGTACCAGTCGAGATGTCGGACCGGATAACTCGACATGCTCGGCGACATCGGAGTGCGCCTGCCGTCCGGCCACATCGCCAGCGCACCAACGACCATGAGGCTTGGCGGGATAATCCCAACACCCGACCGGGCGACGCCCGCCATGCCGAGCATGAGCAGACGTCCGCCGCGGCGGAGACACCGATAGGAGCGCCAGAGCTGCCTCGGTCCTCCGACCAAATCGATAACGACATCCACACCATCTCCGGTCAACTCCCGGATACGGCCGACTATATCCTCACGACGATAATCGATCGGGGCCGCGCCATTGGCTGCGATGAATTCCAAACTGGCGCCGGTGCCCGTGCCGAACGTCCCGAGCCCCGCGAGTTTTCCCAACTGCAGCAGGGCGGAGCCCACGCCGCCCGCCGCACCCTGAACCAAGGCGCGTTCGCCCGGCGCCACCTGGGCCGTCTTGTGCAACGCTATGAAGGCGGTCAGGTAGTTCGTCACCAAGGCGGCAGCGATGGCCGGATCGAGTTTGGCTGGCACCGGTACGAGCTGGTCCGCCGGGCGGCAGACATATTCGGCATAGCCGCCGGCATCACCGAAAGTCCAACCGGCGACTCTCTGACCCGGTGCGATGGCGGTCACACCGGCGCCAACGGCGTCGACGACACCGACTATGTCCTCGCCTGGCGTATATGGCGTCTTGGTGAAACCGGGAAACCAGTGGCCACGCAGCATGACGTCGTAGCCTGACACGCCTGCCGCCTCGACCTTGACACGGGCTTCACCCGCCGCCGGCGCGGGAAGGTCGTCCTCAACCCACTGCATGACCTCGGGCGGGCCACGTCGCGGCACCACAATGCGATGATAGGCGGTCGCTTGCACCATGTTGTTCCTTCGTCCAGTTTGAGCTTTGTCCCGCAGCATGCCCGGCGCCTCACCACAGCATCCTTCGGATTTGGCGCAGAACGGTATACTTTGTTGCCAACGCTACGGCCATGATCGGCCGTTGCACGATCATGATCGAACGTCACAGGAGACGCGAATGCCTCAATCGACGGTCTCCGCCGGCATCGTCTCCGGTCTCCTCGACTTCGCCTCGAGCCGCGGGGGTGACCGGTCGGTCATGGCCGTTCGTGCGGGTGTTGACGAGCGGACCTTGGAGAACCCGGACAACCGGCTTGCGCTGGAGCGCTACGTTGCACTCTTGCGAGTCGCCAAAGTCATGACGGACGATCCCGCCCTCGCGCTGCATTTCAGCGAAGAAATCGGAATTTCGCAGGTCTCGATCGTCGGACTTGTCATGGAAGCGTCCGCGACCATGGGCGAGGCGTTTCTGCAATTGCAACGGTACGGGCGTCTGGCGGCCGACTTCGAAGACATAGCCGACGGTCCCCGTTTCGAGCTCTGCCATAGAAGCGGCAAACTGTTCATGGTCGACCGGATGCGGCGCGCGAACGCCGTTCCGGAACTGACCGAAATCGCCTTTGGCAGCCTGGTCTGCGGGCCGCGGCGCTTCCTGTCGCAACCCCACGTTCTCGCGGTTCATGTCACCTATGCCGCTCCCGCCTATGCTGCCGAGTATGAGAGGATCTTTCAGTGCCCCGTTCATTTCGGCGCCGATTGGAACGCGTTGGAGCTTCATCCCGAGATCACGGGGTGGGAGGTCGCACAGGCGCCGCGATATGTTTTCGGCGTCCTCACCAAGCATGCCGAGGGACTGCTTAATGATATGGAGGCCGTCAAGACCCTGAAGGGACGTGTCGAGGCCCTGCTGTTGCCGATCCTTCACGAAGGTGATCTGAGCGCTGACACCATCGCGAGGAAACTGGGCTGCAGTCGCCAAACCCTCTTCCGGAAACTGAAGGACGAGGGCACGACCTTCACCGACGTTCTCGACGCCTTGCGCGAACGGGTCTCCAAATCATACCTCGACGGGCGATCGGCTTCCGTCAACGAGACCGCCTATCTGGTGGGTTTTTCAGATCCGGCTTCTTTCTCGCGCGCGTTCAAGCGCTGGACCGGTCAGTCCCCGAACGAGTTTCGTAGACGATCTCTTTGCGACGGGGCGGCAGGATAGCGCCCGTCATTGCTCCCGCTCAGAGTCCCCCGCGTGGCGACGAATGGCGAACGGCATTCATTCTGATCGCAGCGCAATAGCGAAGAAACAGTTCGCATTCTCATCTCACGGGGCCCGCCATTTACATAAAGCTATAGCGTTTCTTGGAGAGATGACTGTTCCGGAGACACCCCATCACATTCTTCCAAATCAACATTGAGCGTCTGATTTATCCCATCGGCGTATGTTGGGCTCTTTAATCAGCCGCCTGCTGAACGGCCGGTACGCCGGACGAAGCAGATTTACACTCCAAACCGCAATAGAAGCAGAGTTTACACACGTGAAACAACTGCAATTTCTCCCGCCTCCGGCGTCCAGGGCTCTCCGGTCATGACATCAAGAACGTCTTCTACGGCCAGGCCGGCTTCGTGTACTTCGCTCGAGATCATCTTGGGATCAAAATACTGCATCCAATTGAAAATCTCGAACCGACGTTCCGGCGCAACGATCAGATAACGGTCCAGGGCGATCTTATCCTGATTGTAGAGAAAGGTGGTCTGGAAACCGAAGTGGTCATCCGGTGACCAAAAGTCTCCCATGGGGCGGCGACCGTAGGTCATGTCCTCACGCCGTTTCTCGAATTGCTGCGTGGTCGACACATCGAAAACGAATCTCCCGCCGGGCTTCAGCATTTCTTTAATCCGCTCCAGAAGGATGCGTCGCTTCTCGGGTGGGAGCGTGCAGAAATCGCACCAGATCAGGCTGACGAAATCTTGTTCTTTGGGTAGATCGTCGATCAGATAGTCTGCTTTTCGGTATTCGATATCCAGATTATGGGCGGCGGCTTCGGACCTCGCATAGTCGAGTGAAACGGTCGAGAAATCGACGCCAATCACCCTAGCACCTCTTGTCGCCATGCGCTCTGCATATAGTCCCGGCCCACAACCCAAATCGCAGACGTTCTTGCCGGACAGGCCGATCTTTCGGTCAAACCATCCCACAATGCCGTCGATGGTCTGACTCTTCCGCGATGCCAAGTCAGTGCTCTCGTCCAGATGCACTTTTAGCATTTGCTGTGCGATCCAGGGATCGGTCCAGAGCATATCGGTTGTGTAACGGGAAAATGGCTCGGGTTTCCGATTGAATTCATTCAGATCTGAATACACTGGAGATCGACTCCTCTCGATACGGTGCAGCCTGGCAGGATTGCTTATTCGAATGTCATCTTACGGAGCTGGGTTCAAGTGAACGGCCGCAAAGGGTTCAAAACTGACATTGGCTCTTATGCATTTTCGAGCTTGGGGAGGTTGTCGGAGCGCTCCACAGGTAACTCTTCGAGCGATTTCAATATCACGTCCCGCGCCTCAAGCTGTTTGAAAATATCATCGGGATGGCTCGGAAAATCGCCTCGAAGGTCCACACCCTAATCTCTTCGGTAAAGGACCATCCCGGCATGGTAGAGAACACCGTCGATGAATTCCCCGTCGGCGGTGAAGCCGGTGTCGTCCCAGTAGTCTATGTGGTTGCCTTGGATTTCGTAGCGACCGGTATAGGCGCGTTCCCGCGTTCCGCGCGCTTCCACGTAACGGCCGTTGGGAAGGAGCTCGTGGCGGATATGGCCGTCCTCGGTCACCCACATCCCGGCATAAGGGTGACCGGCGGCGATGCCGGTCTGAGCTGTTTCAGCCGCCGCAGCGGCTGCACCGAGCAGCCCCGCCACCGCGAACGTCGCCAGTGATTTTTTCATGATAGTCTCCTTGCTGATGGTCGGGCAGCATGCCTGCCCCGTTGCCGTCGGCGCCCGTCAGTCGGCGCGCGGTTCATTGTTCGTCACGAGCGCGTCGTAAGCCCGTAGGTCGAGGAAGGCCTCGGCCTCAGTGACGCGCCCGTCGTCCATTTTGAGGATCCAGAGGAACTGGTTCTCGTAGGTCTCGCCGCCGGTGGTTGGCGCGCGACCGTCCCAGCGGACGATCACGGTATCGCCCTCGGCCCAGATCGAGTGGACTTCCGGCAGGAGCGGCGATGCCAGACGGCTGGTGACCGGTCTTGCCGCCTGTTCGACGAAACTGGTCATGTCCGTATAGATGCCAGCCGCCGGACCCGTACCGTGGATTGTCCAGACGATGTTTTCGGACAGTAGCTTTCCGAAGACATAGGTTCCCTGCTCCCAGGTTCGGAAGGCATCGGCGACGATTTGCCGGTTTATCTCGGTCTCACCGGCGGCTGCCATCGCCGGGGCGAGGGGCGGGCCGGCGCTCATCAGCCCCAGAGCGACTGTCGTTGCGCATGCGGTGGTGCGGATCATGATCTGGTCCTTTCTTGAGTCTTGAGGTCAGTTGCGGGGCTCAGTGCGCCGGACCCGTCGGCGGGAGCCATCGTGACCGATCGCGATCAAGCCGGGGACGCGGTGGGACGAACGGTGATTTCGGAGGTATCGACGCCGTCCGGTGCCTCGATCACATGACGAACGGCCCGGGCAATGTCGGCAGGCTGAAGCGCGACAGCCCGGAACTCGTCCATGAAGCCCTTCGTTTCCTCATGCGTAATTGTGGAGGCGAGGTCGCTCTCCACCACACCGGGGTTGACGCAGGTGACACGGATCTTGTCGCTTTCCTGGCGCAAACCGTCCGAGATGGCGCGGACCGCAAACTTGGTCGCGCAATAGACGGCCGCCGTGGGGACCACGGAGTGTGCGCCGATCGAACCGATATTGATGATCTGGCCGCTGCTCTGGCGCTGCATGTGCGGCAACGCGGCGGCGATGCCCCAAAGCACGCCCTTGATGTTGACGTCGACCATGCGCTCCCACTCGTCATGCTGGCCCGCGGCGAGCGGTGAGAGCGGCATGATGCCGGCATTGTTGATGAGCACGTCGATCCGGCCCCAAAGATCGACCGCCTTGTCGGCGAAGGCGGTCATCGCAGCGCGGTCCGTGACGTCGACCGCCATGGCCTCGGCGCTGCCGCCGGCCTCCGTGATTTCGCCCGCCAGCGCCTCGATCCGATCGAGACGGCGGGCGCCGAGCAGGATGCGTGCTCCTGCCGCTCCAAGCTCCCGTGCCAGGCCGGCGCCGATACCGCTGGATGCGCCTGTAATCAGTACGGTCTTGTCCATGGGGACCTCCTTTCGGTTGAAAACTGTTGGCTTCGGTAAGGAGGTAGGCGAAAAAGATTGTCGCCGGTAGACGTCTATTGCTAACGTCAGTGGTAAGCAAAGGGCGACAATGGCGATCGATCTGAATCTGCTGACTCTTTTTCAGGCTGTTGCGGAAGAGGCGAATTTCCGTGCCGCGGCCGATCGACTTGGTGTGACGCGCTCGGCCGTCAGCCAGGGGATCAGGCGGCTGGAAGACGGTTGTGGCGTGGCGCTTGTCCAGCGCACAACGCGCAGCGTGCGGCTGACCGAAGCGGGCGAACGTCTTCGTAACGCGCTTGCCGGACCGCTTTCAGAGGTGCGCACCGCTGTTGAAGAACTGTCCGGAGACTCCATGCCGCGCGGTCTGTTGCGGGTCGCGGTAACCTCTATTGCCGAACAGTTCCTTTCGGGGCCGCTCATTGCAACCTTTGCCAGGGCGTATCCGGAGGTCGTCATCGACGTCACGGTCACGGATGACGAATTCGACATCGTTGCCGCGGGCTTCGATGCGGGCGTTCGGCTGGGCGAGGTCATCGAGCAGGACATGATCGCGGTTCCGCTGACCGGCGAGCAGCGGGAGGCGGTGGTTGCGGCGCCCGCTTACCTCGACGCTCACGGCACCCCATTGCACCCGCGTGATCTGGTTGACCACCGTTGCATCGGGTGGCGGCCGGCGCCGGAGGTCGCACCGTACCGGTGGGAGTTCGTGGAAGACGGCGTGGCCTTCGACGTCGCGGTGGGGCCGCAGATCACCACAAATGACATGCTGCTGATGCTTCGGTCGGCGCTGGCGGGCGGTGGCATCACCTTCGCGATGGAGGAGACATTCCGGCCCTATCTCGAACGCGGCGAACTGGTCTCCGTGCTGCAGGACTATCTTCCGCCGTTCCCGGGTTTTTTCCTCTATTTTCCCGACCGCCGGAATATGGCGCCGAAGCTGCGCGCGCTCGTCGATCATGTGCGGCGGTACAGGCGGGGAGAAACGCGCCCGCCGTCCGGCGCATAACGGTGTCTCTGCTGTCCATTTCGATTCCGGCAATCGAACTTGCAGGCGGATCCGTCCGCTGCATGCTCGCCGGAATTCATCTCTTTCCCCACCGGTAACGAACCAGGCCGAGGATAAACGGCAGGCGGGGTTCTGAGGCAACCGGTTATCTGCCATTTTATGTTGCGCTGCACCTGTTTCAGTGCGATTTGCGGCGTTATGAACCACATCCGTTCCATTTTGGACCTACCGCAAGATCGAAGCCTTGGTGTAAAAGGCCCGCGACCGGGTGGGACGTCCGGCGATGCGTAAATGGAGAAAGCTGGAATGACTGACCAATCCAACCGTCCGGCGGAAGCCGCCACCCACAGCCATGTGCATTTCGACCGGCTTTTGGAGAAGGCTAAACCGCATGATCCGATTGTGACGGCGGTTGTCGCTCCGGAAGATCCCAATTCGCTCGGCGGTGCCGTGCTTGCGGCTGAGGCGACGCTGGTCACACCGGTGCTGATTGGCGACAGAGCCAAAACGGAAAAAGCGGCTGCGGAGATCGGGGCGGATATCTCCAGCTATGAGATGATTGAAGCTGCCAATCACCGTGCGGCGGCAAAAGCCGGGGTCGATCTGGTCAACGCAGGCAAAGCCCATGCCCTGATGAAAGGGCATCTGCATACGGATGAACTTCTGAGCGCCGTGGTAAAGCGGGATGGGGGTCTCCGTACCGGACGGCGCCTGACCCATGTGTTTGTGATGGATGTTCCGGGTATGGACCGGCCGATCATGGTTACCGATGCGGCAATTAACATCGATCCGCCGCTCGAGGTGATGGCGGACATCGTTCAGAACGGCATTGAAGTGGCTTTGTCCATCGGCATCGAACGGCCGAAGGTCGGCGTCCTGTCTGCGGTTGAGACCGTCAACACGAAAATACCGTCTTCCATGAACGCAGCTATTATCGCGAAAATGGCGGATCGCGGCCAAATCAGGGGCGCAGATGTCGATGGGCCGCTGGCGATGGACAACGCGATCGATCCGGACGCGGCGCGGACAAAGGGAATCGACTCTCTCGTGGCGGGGCGCGCGGATGTTCTTGCCGCGCCGGGGATCGAGGCGGGCAATATTCTCTTCAAGGCGCTGACATTTATGGCCAATGCCCAGGCTGCCGGCCTCGCAATGGGCGCCAAAGTCCCGATCATTCTGAATTCCCGGGCCGACGGTGAAAAGTCGCGCCTTGCATCCTGCGCGGTCGCGGTTTTGCATCAGGCGCGCGTTGGCGGGAAATCCTGATGCCTCTGCCACTTGCTTCAACCGGCAAATACCGTCATGGGACTGTCTCGATCCGGCGATAACGTCGCGGATGCTTAGATGTCCGGATGTGAAAAGGATAGACAATGGACAGGCATGTTTTGACCCTGAATGCCGGGTCGTCTTCGATCAAGTTCGGACTTTTCAACATTGAAAAGGAGCCGACGCAGGTTGCCGACGGCGAGGTTGAACGTATCGGTGATGTTCCGCGTCTGAAGTTTACCGGCACGGATGGCGAAACGCTTGCTGAACGGACGTTGCGGGGTGAAGGAACCGCCGGCCATGCCGGTGCCATCAACTCGATTTTGGCGGAGATGAATGCGCAGTTTCCCGATTGGCATGTTGCGTTTGTCGGGCACCGTGTGGTTCACGGCGGGCTCGATTACAGCAAACCCTGTCTGATCGATGACAAGGTGATGGCGGATCTCGCTGAATTGTCGCCTTTTGCACCGCTGCATCAGCCCCACAATCTGGCCGGCATCAAGGCTGCCCAAGAGGCGTTCCCGGACGTGCCGCAGATCGCTTGTTTTGACACCGCTTTTCATCACAATCATCCGTGGGTCAACAATGTCTTCGCCCTACCGCGTCACTATTATGACGAGGGCATCCGGCGCTACGGTTTTCATGGGCTCAGTTACGAATATATCGCCAGTGAGCTGAAGCACATCGCACCGCATCTTTATGCCGGACGGGTTGTGGTCACACATCTGGGCAACGGCGCCAGTATGTGCGCGCTCCTGAACGGCCGGTCGATCGGTTCGACCATGGGTTTCAGTGCGCTGGACGGCCTGCCGATGGGTACGCGGTGCGGTCAGCTCGATCCCGGCGTCGTGCTTTATCTGATGGATCAGAAGGGGATGAGCGCCGACGAAATCTCCGATCTCCTCTATCGAAAGTCCGGTCTGCTCGGCCTTTCCGACCTGACGAATGACATGCGCACGCTGGAAGCGGCCGGAACGAAAGAAGCCAGGCAGGCCATCGATTATTACGTGTACCGCATCCGGCGCGAGCTGGGCGCCCTGTGCGCCGTCCTTGGCGGGCTGGATGCAGTGGTTTTCTGCGGCGGCATCGGCGAGAATTCGCGGATGATCCGCTCGCGCGTGCTGCAGGATCTCGGCTGGCTCGGTATTGAAATCGATCATGCCAAAAACACTGACAATGCGCGGGTCATTACAACCGAACTAAGCCGCGCCCGCGTCATGGTGATTCCGACCAATGAAGACATGGTGATTGCCCGCGCTGCCGCAGCGCATCTGCACAACGGCGGCGTCTGAGCCTAGTCCATCTCTATCCATACCGGCCAGTGGTCCGAGCCCTTGGCCTGATGATCGACCCAGACCGATCGGACGCGGTCGTGCAGCCGGGATGAGACGAAGCAGTGATCGATGCGCTCGCCATCGGGGTGGGTTTTGCCTGCGTTCTCAGTGTGGCCGGCCGCCGTCCAGGCGTCGCACAAACCCTCTTCGTTGAAAAGACGGCCGTGCCGTTCCGTCCAAGGGCCTGTCATCAGCGTGTATTCTTCAGACGTGTTGGTAAAATTCATGTCGCCAAGAAGGATCACATCGCGCGGCATGGACGGTTTTTCCCCCTCGGTCCAACCGGAGGCCGGATCCGGATGACCGCCGCACCAGGCACCGCCTTCCGATGGCGCGCGTCCAATGATATCCAGCATGGCCTTCACCTGAGGCAGGCGTGTGCCTGCGCAGAGATGGCTCAGATGCACCGAATAGACCCGAACCGGCCCGGCGCCTGGATCGATGACCGCCTCAAGCAGGCCTTGCTGGATCGAATGCTGGGTCAGCGTCGCAAATTTGGGCAGCGGAAAATTGCGGGAAGAGATGATCGGCCACCGGGACAGGATCATGGTGCCGAATTGACGGCGCCGGTTGACAAGACTGCCGGCATCGTCCCGGTAGCTTGCGTCCATGTCCAGATTCGGCCCGAAGACCCAATAGTGATCCGAGAGGGCCGCAGCAAGGTGTGCCGGCGCATCGACCATGCCGGAGCGCTTCCAGAACCGGTCAACCTCCTGCAAGCCGATAACATCGGCGTCTGCGATTTCCCCGGCAATACGCTCAAGGTCATACCGGCCATCGCTGCCAAGCCCGTATTGAATGTTGTAGCTGACGATTTTCATGGGCTCATTGTCCGCATTTGCCGACGGGCAGGGTTATAAGAGGACGGGCAGGGCTATAAGAGAATGTCGACGACAATCATTTCGTGGTCGGAAAGGATCGTTCCGGCCCCATCAAGCGCCGGAATCACCTCGGGACTGGCGCAGGTGAGGTTGCGGGAGAAGAACCAGTCGATCTTCTTCAGCGGATCGCCGGGATCATCCCATGGGTGGAGCCGTGTCGTATCGCCCGGACTATTGGCTTTGATCCAGGAAAAACCGGCCCTTTTCAGCCGATCGAACATGGGTTCCGCTTCCTGCGGCCGTAACAGCACGTCAGGCCCGGACAGTCCGGCCGCCAGAATTCCCTTGCAGTTGGGCATTGCCAACTTAACTTGTTGTTTGGGGTGGAAGTTGTAGCGCATGGCTATGATACACGCTTTCGATTTTCCCCGCCTGAAAGGCTTTCGCTTTCTACGATCAATCTTCGCCTATGCAGTCTGGGCTTATCATCGCTTCGCGCTGAGTACGGCAGACGTTGAAGATCTGCTGGCAGAGCGGGGCATCAGTGTCAGCCGGGAGACGGTCCGCAAATGGGTGAACCGGTTCGATCGGCATTTCGTGCACTGCATCCGCCGGGACAGACCGAAGCCAAACAACAAATGGCACCTCGACGAAACGGTGATCATCATTGCTGGGACGAAACACTGGCTCTGGAGGGCGATTGATGCAGACGGTGATGTGCTCGACATTCTTGTTCAACCGCGTCGCAACGCCAAGGCAGCGAGGCGTTTCTTCGGCAAACTGGTCACACAATTCGGCGCGCCCCGTGTCGTGGTAACGGACAAACTGCGCAGCTACACCAAGCCGGTTCAAACCCTTGCACCCGACGCGGATCATCGGGCTCATAAAGGCTTGAACAACAGGATTGAAAATTCTCACCGTCCGACCAGGAAACGGGAAAAGATCATGGGCAAATTCAAGTCGCCTGGCCAGGCGCAACGCTTCCTATCCGCTCACGATCAGATCAATACCATATTCCGGCCGTGCCGATATAAGCTTTCGGCTCTCTCATACCGGCATGCAAGAGCAGACGCATTCAGCCTGTGGGCTGATTACACTGCACAAATGAATGCCTGAGTTCTGTCAAATCGAGCGCCCTGCAATCTGATCAAAGTAAGTTGGCAATGCCAATAAAACACCGCCGGCCCCGTTACCCTTGTGTCGGCAGTCAAAAGCCGACGCGACAGGAACGAGGAGATTCCCGATGAAACTGATTGCTTCGGTCAGCGCAGCGGCGGTGACTTTAGCCCTGACGGCAACAGCCAGCCAGGCCGATGGTTTTGACGATACGTTTGAAGTCGTTCCGCACGTGTTCAATGTCCATCACACAAAGCGCGTGCTTGTGTGTGAAGACGATGATGACGATGATGACGACGACGATTGCTATTATGTCCGCGTGCCTCGTGCCGGCTACTACTTCTACCTGTCCGGCGACGATGACGATGATGACGCACGCCAGCGTCCTTATCGACGTGATCGCGATGACGACGACGATGATGACGATGATTGAGCGTCATCACACGCAGGAATCTGCAGTGACCCGGTGATGCCGGGCCGCCAGCGGGGACGAGATGCTATCCGCCCTGAAGAATCATCATGAGTTTTGACGTGCTCCTCAATTCCTTGACGCCCTTGAAGATGGTGGTGAGTGTCTCCGAACGCTCACTGCCGGGCGTGCGGAATTGCACCTCCACCAACACCGACTGACCGTCTTCAAAACGCAGCAAATCTCCGAGTAGAAACTTCAATTGTGTGGAATCGGCGTGATCGAGCCATTCTTCGGAAAAAAGCTCGGCGTGTTCGTCAAGCAGGACAACTTCCTGCTGATCGCCTATCCTGATCGTAACTTCCTCGATTATCGCCGGGTCGATCCGGTTTTCGTAGAAGGCCATACCGATAACAAGAGTATACGGTGGGCTCTCAGAAGAAGCGCTGTCGAAGAATAGGGATGTAAGCGAATCCAACAACGCACCATTTCGCTGGTAAGTTCCGTTGATCAACGCATAGATCAGGAAACCGTCGACCTTCTTGCTGAAACCCGACGCGGGGTTTTTGACATCCCTGACGTATTTTTGAACATCGTGCGTGTGTGATCCACATGCGGTCAGCATCAGCAGCGCAGCAAGGCACAGGGATGTCACTGTACAGGGTCTAAGCATTTGTCTTGTCGGACCGATTGTCGAGAACTCCGGCGGACGAGTTGTATGATGACAAGGCTTTTAGTGGTGCGGTTTTTATCCCGGATATCCGCTCACTTATGCCGCTTGCAGCAAGGGCATCGCCGAGTGATTCGCACCACCATCCAATGATACAGGAATCAATGACGATCTGTTGCCGAGAGTATTTCAGGTGGACCGTCCTGACTGACCCCGCGCGAGACCACTTCCAGAACGCCATCCGGAAGCGGTTTTTGCATCTGCATGGCGTCTTCCATCGGCAGCGTCAGCCAATCTTCGATTTCCTGCTCCGTTCGAAGAATGACCGGCATCGCCTTGGAGTGCACAGGACCAACGACATCATTCGCTTTAGTGGTCAGAAATCCGAATAGATCATCCGTGGTTTCGCCGTCTTTAAGCTTCCTGACCGACGTCCACCTCGTCCAGATACCGGCAAAAAACGCGAGTGGACGTGATTCATCGAGTGCGAACCAAACAAGCTCCTTGTTTTTGCCGGGGCGCTCATCGTTCTCAGCAAAACTTGTGAATGGAACAACACATCTGTTGTCGATGTTGAGCCAGGGGCGCCAGTGCTTCGACTTCGTATTTCGAACGTTGGTCACACCGCGGTCTGTCTTTCTGTTTTTGAGCGCATGGGTTGACGATGGCATGCCCCACCTTGCCATCGACAGTTGCCGTTTGCCCTCGAAATTTCGAACGATCGGCGCAGAATAGTCGGGATAGATGCCAGGCTGGGGAGCCAAGTTGCCGACGGAAGCAGCGACATTCATCGCGCGTGTAAAGTCGAGCACGGCCTGACGGTTGGATGTGTGGCTGTAAAGATTATGCCGAAGAAGGTTTGGCAGTGAAACGCCGCCGTGGCCGTAAGCGGGCAACGGGAACCAGGATGCCGCTTAATGCGCCGGAGCGTCCGAATGAACGCTGGTCACTCGATTTCCTGAGTGACGTGTTCGAACCGGGTCGCCGGTTCCGCATCCTTGCCGTTATCGATGATTGTACCCGCGAGAACCTCGGGCTGATTGCCGATACATCGATCTCGGGTGTGCGGGTTGCCCGCGAACTCGATGCCTTGATCCGGCTTTACGGCAAACCGGGGACTATTGTGAGCGACAATGGAACCGAAATGACCAGTAGAGCCATTTTGGAGTGGCAGAACGCAACAAACGTCCATTGGCACTACATCGCGCCTGGTAAGCCGACCCAGAACGCCTTCATTGAAAGCTTCAACGGCAAGCTGCGAGATGAACTGCTCAACGAGGAGGTATTCACAAGCCTAACCGACGCAAGGCGCAAGCTCGCCCGCTGGCGCTACGACTACAATACCGTCAGGCCGCACTCGGCATTGAACGGACAATCACCGGCAATCGCACGCCGGGCTCTTGAGCAATTTGAAAGCTCAGCCTCCAGCGCGTTCGCCAAACTCGAAACAATGGGATATTCAAACCAGAGACTCACCTAATCACTGCAGGACCGCAGGGGCTCAGGTCAACATGACACCGCTCTACGCGGAGCAAAACCAAACACACGGAGCCGTCGCCTGAAATCAAAAGTGATGGGATGGACCTCCGGTTACCTCAGCACAAAACTGGGACCGGGATATTGGACATGGAGGTTCATTATGGACATCAGCATTATCGGAATTGATTTGGCCAAACGCGTCTTCCAGGTGCACGCAACCGATGACCAAGGCAGCAAGCTGCTAAAGCGTCGGTTTACGCGACCACAACTGATGTCCTTTCTGGCGGATATGCCGACAACCACTATAGCCATTGAGGCTTGCGGGACATCGCATTTTTGGGGTCGCTATTGTCAATCGCTTGGGCATGAGGTGCGGATTGTACCAGCGCAATACGTAAAACCCTTTGTCAAGCGGCACAAGAACGATGCCACGGATGCTGAAGCCATCTGTGAGGCTGCATCTCGGCGCAACATGCGCTTCGTACCGATCAAATCGGAATTGCAGCAAAGCCTGCAAGCTGTCCATCGCATTCGGGATCGGCGCAAACGGGACCGTACCGCCCTGGCGAATGAAATTCGTGGGCTGCTAGCGGAATTTGACATCGTGTTGCCCTTGTCTCTGGCTGCTCTGCGGTCTGGTCTGAGGGACCTGTGTGCCGGTCTTCCAACGAACGACATGCCTCTGCTCATGCGCAGCCTGCTTGCGGAACTCTACGATGAATTGCTGGTCATGGACGAGCACATCAACAACATCGATGAACGCATTCGGGAACTGAACCGAATGATCCCCGAATGCCGACGATTGATGACAATACCGGGCGTCGGAGAATTGAATGCGTCTGCCTTCTTCACGGCAATCGGCGATGCTTCACAGTTCGCCAGGGGCCGAGACCTGGCGGCATGGCTGGGGCTGGTTCCCA
The DNA here is from genome assembly GCA_965275915.1 of Stappiaceae bacterium. Taxonomy (GTDB): domain Bacteria; phylum Pseudomonadota; class Alphaproteobacteria; order Rhizobiales; family Stappiaceae; genus JBDWFY01. The sequence continues at coordinate 1,139,788 of CBDHYI010000007.1, read as the reverse complement.
ACCAACATTCCAGCGCGGGCAAGGAACGCTTACTGGGTATCTCCAAAAGAGGCGATTCTTATCTGAGGCGGATTCTGATCCATGGAGCACGGGCGTATATTTGCCGGATTAGGCAAAGGGCAAGTCGCCCGCGAACGCTCTTTGAGGGTTGGATCGTAGACAAACTCAAGACAAAGCACGTCAATGCCGTGGCTGTGGCTGTCGCAAACAAGCTTGCCCGGATGATCTGGGCCGTCCTTGCAAAAGGCGAGGCATTCCATAGTCCGCCGGTCCGGACCGCTGTCTGAGAAAAGGCTGTCTGCTCATTGGACGAACGGCATACCGTCTGATCCCAAAGCCGTGTTTCGCAACGGCCTCAGAGGCCGATAATGTGTTTGTTGGCAGGATCAGGAACGGCTTCCCCATATTGGCCCGAGCCAGACGGCTCACAAACAGGCCGGATACATGCTTGTCAGCCCATCAGTCCACCGAGCTTGACAACCACCGGAGGTCCATACATGCGAAAGAGCTTTGACACTACTACTTTTTCGTGCATTTTTAAGCATTAGCAATTAAGAAATGCATTTTAGCATTCTCGCCAAGTTGGCTTCCGAAAATGCTGATGGTTGTTTCTGCAGTTGTCAAAAGTCCGCATCTGCCGCAGTGGCAGTCTGTCGACAAATTGCAATACCAGCTCTGGTATGTGGGGATTATTGTACAAACACACGATTTTCAGAAGTTCGTTTTTGGGAATAATTTGTGATGCAGAATTCGACACCAGCCTTTTTAAATCTCTGTGAGTTAATTGATTTCGATGACAAGGTTGAACGAATAGTCGTCGCCGTGCGAGATGCTTATGAGCTGACGCACGTCACATTTCAGCTTGCCCAAACTGTTTCTAGTTCTGCGGTAATGCCCTACGTTCGCACGACATATCCGGCTGAATGGGTCTCACGTTACCTTTTGAAAGGATACGTAAATCTTGACCCTGTTGTAGCGGCGGGGTTCGAACGTTTTTTACCTTTTGATTGGACAGAAATTCAGATCACGCCTGCCGCTGCTGCATTGCTACAAGAATCTAAAGATTATGGATTGGGGCAAAGCGGTTTCTCCATTCCAATAATTGACAAATCGGGTAGACGATCCCTTTTCTCTGCTAACTCCGTACTGACCGGATGTGCTTGGCGCTCTGTTCCGGAGCAACATCAGCACGAGTGGGTTAAGTTGGCACATCTGTTACACCGTAAAGCAATCGAAGAGATATACGGCAACCAAGATCCCGCACCTCAACTGGGGCCACGTGAGCTGGAGTGCTTGCAGTGGGTTGCTCAAGGTAAAGATTACAAAGACATAGCTATTATCTTGCAGATATCAGAACATACTGCACGAAGTTATCTAAAGTCTGCACGACATAAACTCAACTGCGCAAATTTATCTCAGGCGGCCTCTAGGGCTATTAAGCTAGGAATGATTTGATCTTTCCGCAATACCCTCAATTGTGGGGGCGCATATGTGGCAATTTTCAAAAACTAAATTCCTGCCACACTCATCTCCCTGTAGCAACCCACATGCGGGGAGTATTTATGTTTTTCACAATAGAGGGTGAACATCAGTATCTATACAGCGATCTGTTGGACCAGATGTTCAGATTGCGCAAACGTATTTTCGCCGATAAGCTGAGATGGGACGTAAGAGTTGCTGGAGAATACGAGTATGATCAGTATGATGCTCTAAGGCCCGTGTACCTAGTTTGGACAAATGCTGAAAAAACCAAGCTTTATGCATCAATAAGGCTCATGCCAACAAGTGGTCCTACACTCTTGTATGATGTTTTCCATAGTACGTTTCCGAAAGACGCGAAACTATCATCGTCAAGGATTTGGGAGGCGACACGGGCATGTGTTGATCCGGTCGCCCTTGGTGAAGACCACCGAGATGTGAATGTTGCCCAAGCCTTTAACATGCTGCTCCTTGCGACAAACGAATGTGCTTACTGGCACGGGATAAACACAATTGTCTCAAATTACGAACCGCAATTAGACCGCGTCTATCGTAGAGCAGGCGTTCAATTTCAGGAAGTAGGGCGAGCCGAGGGTTACGGTCGGCACCCGGTCTGCTGTAGTACGATCGAAGTTTCTGCATTTTCCGTCACTAAGATGCGTAAGAAGCTGGGGTTGTTTGAGCGGCTTTATGAGCGGGCACAGGATAAATTCTTAATACCACAAAATGCTGAGTTGGCTGCGTAACTTTAGCGCTGCTTTCCGCTTTCGATATCGCATGTTTGGGCGTCCAATGATCAGTTGCTAGCTCCCGTCCCCCTAAACTGGATTTCAAATTGCTGAGCGTTCCCAGAGCCTACGCTGTGAGCAACGGAGTTGATATGCTTGAAATATGTATTCCTTACGCTGCAAAAGTGACAAAGTCGGCGTTCTCCTTCAGAGAGCTGGAAGCGTTTGAACCTGGCGCATTTGTAGACGTTCTTGATGGTAATTGTCTGGGAGTTATTGTCAGGGACTTCTTGGGACAGGCAGCTCGAGAGAAGATTTGTGAAAATTTTTGGAACTATGAAGGGCGTTACAGACGCGGGGCAGATGCGCCTGCACACTATGCTGGTGCCTATCACTATCGAAAAAAGCTACCGGATTACTTCGATGAAGCAACCGCTGCCAACAAAGAACTATACAAGCTCTTCAGTGGTCTTGAAAATCCTGTAGAATCCTTTTGCAGTGCTCTAAGTGAAGCAATGCCTGACAGGATCGTTCGTTTAGCTAACTGGCAAGGCCGTGACGCGTGCGGGTTTGTAATGCGATCATGGTCAGATCAAGGTGTTTATTCCCTTAACCCACACGACGATGAAGCGCAATGCACTGACCCAATACAGGTTGGTTTCGAAATCCAAGATGCCGCACGCGCGCATCCTTTAATGGCCGTAAATATTTGCCTCGAAAACGGTCAAGGCGGCCGCCTCAGAATGTGGAATATGCACCCAAGTCCTGTGACACGAGCGATGTTGGGACTGGAAAATACGGGCTCACCCTATCCAAATGAGTTGCTCGCGAATGTCGACTATTTCGACGTCCAAATAAACGCTGGTGATCTCTATGCATTCGACGGACGTTTTGTACACGCGGTCACACAACTTGTCAGTACTGCAAAATCAGAGCGCGCAACACTTGCTTTCTTGATGGCTCATCTGGGTAACGCTGAGACTATTCGTTGGAGTTGATCAGTCAATGAGTTCTCAAACTTCGGCAAATAGATAGGTGGCGGCGTATGCAGATTTTCTCAATAAAACCTGGCCATGATGGCCATATATGTCTTGTTAAGGATGAGCGTCTTGAATTCTCTGTCGAGGCAGAGAAGGATTCCTGGCCTCGCTATGAAGTTGTAACTCCGCATTTAGTCACCCGAGCAATGGAGTTGTGCGACGATATTCCTGATGTGATCGCAATGTCTGGATGGGTAAAGGGCTTCCATTCAGTGTCAGCGCCGACAGATGGTGGGTATTTCGGAATTTCTCCCGAAACTCGAACTATTGAAAAACGAAACATATTCGGAAAGGAGGTTACATATTTTGCATCTTCCCACGAACGATCTCACATTTTTTGCTCATTTGCCCTGTCACCATTCCCTCAGGGAGAGCCGTTTTATGCATTAACTTGGGAAGGCAATATCGGTGCATTCTATCGCGTTGACGAGCAAATGAATATCTCTCGAATTGGGCAGGTGCTAGAAGATCCCGGAAACAAATATGCCTACCTCTATGCTCTTGGCGACCCTTCCTTTCCTGACGGCAGGGGATTCTTCAGGTTTGAGGACGCTGGCAAGTTAATGGCATTATGCTCGTTTGGTTCTGACGAGCCCGTTTCACAGGAAGAGCAGCATCTGATTGATAGAATACTTAGCCAAAGGTCAATCTTACTCAGTTTGGACAAGGCTGAGTTCAAAAACAGTAAATTCTACAACATTGGGGTGGAGCATCCCGATTTCAAAAGCTTAGCACGCAAACATTCAAACGCGATATTCGAACGCTTCTGCTCTTTTGCTACCGCTAATTTAACTGAAGGTTTGCCTCTTGTCATAGGAGGGGGATGCGGACTCAATTGTGATTGGAATACAGCGTGGAAAAACACCGGCCTATTTCAAGATGTGTTTGTTCCTCCTTGCACTAATGATTCGGGATCAGCCATCGGCACCGCCGCTGAGGCGCAATTTGCGATTGATGGTTCGGCTAAGTTGGATTGGTCGGTGTATGCGGGTGACGAGTTCGTGCTCGATTGTCCTATAGCAGACGGAGTTGTTCGTCGATCTCTTGATTTGGCAGCTGTTGCCAGTGACCTTATGGATGGCAAAGTGTTAGCCTGGGTCCAAGGGCGCTGTGAAATCGGACCACGTGCGCTCGGTAATCGGTCATTGATTGCTGCACCTTTTACTCCGGAAATGCACAGACGCATAAACGCGATCAAGAAGCGCGAAGGCTTTCGTCCAATTGCACCAATTTGTCTAGAAGACGAAGTCTCGCGGCTATTCGATACCCATTCGCCAAGCCCATTTATGTTGTATTTTCAGAAAGTAGTTACAGACGCCATTCCCGCTGTGACACACGTAGACGGTTCGGCACGACTGCAGTCTGTAAACCCAGATCAAAATGCCCGCATGTATGCTCTTCTTTCTGAGTTTAAGAAAAAATCCGGATACGGGATACTTTGCAACACCTCACTTAACTTCAACGGTACGGGGTTCATCAACCGATTAAGCGATTTGCATAGCTATGCTGTGGATCGAAGGCTCGATGGTTACATTGTTGGTGACACCTATTTCGATCTTTCTGAAGTCAATGGCTCGCAACATATGATTCAGGAGGGGCTTAATAATGTCGCATGATGAAACGTTGCAGCCGGATGCGCGAGAAAGTTTCCGACGCTTTCCCGCATGGACGCAGCCCTTAGTGACATTCATTTCGGGTAAACCGCTCCACGATAGCAAGCCAATCTTTTGGTTATCACCTGTCCAAACTGTTGTTATTGATTGCGCCAAATATGCTACTGGCATCGCTGGTTCAGCGATCGTGTTGACGGCTGGTGGCGGGTGGTTGTTACTACTTGCATTTTTTTGGATCTTAACTGTCAACGCAGCTCGCTCTATTGCTAGTGATGCCCATTATGGTGGGCATACCGCGCTGACGATGAATAAAAGAGTTGATCATGTATTGGGCAATCTTCTCAGCTTGTCGGTTCTATCCGCAAATATGGAGGATTACGCTGAAACCCACAATCGTGATCATCATGGAAAAGTTGGAATTTGGTCATTAGATGACCCAGATATTTCCATGATAAGTCTGATGGGCTTTGAACTCGGTCGGTCCCAGTCCTACTATCGCTGGCGACAACTTCTTACGGTTATTTCTCCGCGGTATCACCTACTGAGTATCTATTTTCGTTTACGCACGACGTTCATAACAGCGCCGGTCTGGCGTATGTGTGTTGCCATAATTTCAGCAGCAGTTATTACGGCTCTAACCATATGGTCGGGTCGATGGGACATATTAGTTTTTGCTTGGCTCCTACCGGTATTGCCCGGGTTCGCGATTAGCTCTGCCTTTCAGTTTCCTAGCGAACACCAGTGGCTGGAACCAAAGCGGGAAGGCGAAAAACATCTTGAATATGTATTCCGGGTATCGTGGGGCCGTTTCTTTCTGATTTCCGCTCCAGAGCCCAAACAAAGCTTCATTTCAACTCTGCTTGATTGGGGGTGTTGGGCCTTCAAGATGTCTCCGATGATTTTACAGAGATCATTTATATGTGCTGTCACTCTTCCGGCTCATGACTACCATCACCGTATCGCGCGCCACAAAGATTGGCCGATGGGGTTGTATTTGCGCGAATGGGACAAAGCGAACCACATTGTACAGTACCAAGATTTTTATGGTCTCGGCAAGCCGACGGAATTGGTGTTTGAGACTTGGTCAGAGTTGCCTTCGAGTTTGATGCCGAAGCCTAAGACTATGCTGTCATTGCTGGAAAGCCTCCTCCGCTTTACCCCGGCTGCTGAAAAAATTGGAGTTACCAATGATTAATGAGCAGGAAATGTCAGATACAACAACGATCTCGCCAACGGAAGAGAGCGTGCCGTTCGGTCTTTTTGAAGCTGTAGATACTGAAGATTGGAACACATTAGAGCGATATTTTCATCCGCAAGCGGTCTATGAACGCCCAGGTCACGAACCCATGTTGGGACGGGATCAAGTTTTAGATTTTTACCGAAATATTCGCAATGTTAGACACGGAAATCATCAAGTAACCGATATCATCACTAACAAGGAAAATATCGTTTGCCAGGGTCGGTTTTCATGCGTCACGAAAGATGGTTCACGTTTGACGGTAGAATTCAGTGATTTTTACCTCCTTAACCGGGGTAAAATACTGCGCCGAAAAACTTATTTTCATGCTCCGGTAATCTGAAATGGGCAAGGAGCTTCAACACATCGCATTGGGCGAACTGTCGAATGTTGAGGGTTTGCCTCGGAATCCAATTCGAGACCTTTTGAATGTGCTATCACAGCCTGACATTACTTCATTCGCTGGAGGCATTCCCGATCCGGGCTTGTTCCCGCGTGCAGAACTCAATGCTGCTTACGAAAAGATACTTTTCAGCGGTCTCAAAAATATTAACGACCCGTTCCAATATGGTGCATCACAAGGTTATCGCCCGCTTCGGGAGTGGATAGCTGAGCATATGGTCGATCATGGCGTTAAGTGCACCGCAGAAAACATCCTTATTACCAGCGGATCTCAGCAAGGAATCGATTTGATTTCTCGTTTGTTTCTTGGTCCGGGAACTCAAGTTTTGGTGAACAATCCGTCCTACCTCGGTGCGCTCCAGATATTCCGCTCGCTCAATGCAACTCTCTGGTCATTGGACAACAGCCCAAGCAATGCATCAGTTTCTCCAAATCTAGCATATGTAGTTGCAGAGAATGCGAACCCTACCGGCACCTCTATGACAATTGAGATGAGAAATGCCCTTGTCGATCAAGCTCATAACTCAGTTTTTCCTATCATTGAGGACGCAGCTTATACGGAACTGACTTATAACGCGCCGCGCTCGCCTTCCATCCTTTCACTGGACATCCGGAAATCAGGTTCAATAGATGCCGCCAAGACCTTATACCTCGGCACTTTCTCCAAGATACTAGCCCCTGGATTGAGGGTCGGCTGGGTATGTGGTCGGCGATCTTTGATCGACGTGTTGATCCGTCAAAAGGAAAGCGCAGATATCAATACTGCGACCTTAAACCAGGCGGTAGTCATAGAGTTAGTAAACAAAGGTCTCGACACACACCTTGCTCGTTTGAAGGACGCCTACGGTGCTCGTATGAACGCGATGCGAGAAGCATTGATTCAGTCAATGCCGTCGGAAGTTTCGTTCATTCAGCCTAAAGGTGGGATGTTCTATTGGCTACGCATGCCTCAAGAATTAGATACTGAGGCTTTGTTACCAATTGCGCTACGTGAAGCCAAACTGGCTTTTGTCCCAGGTCGAAGCTTTCTGGTTGATCCAGTTTCCAACAACTATATGCGCTTGAGTTTCACTTTGTATCCGGAGAACCGAATATACGCTGGAGTGGCGGCGCTTGGTCAGCTTGTAGAAAAAGCAATGAAATGCAGCAAATCACCGCCGGATGCATCCACTTCAGTTACTCCTGTGTTGGAACGCTCTAAACAATTCAGTGGGATCAAGTGATTATGTGTGGTTTGACAGGATTTTTTACAGGGTGCGAGTTTGAGTCACAATGTCAAAAGTCGCCTGCCGCTTGCCCACATCGGCTGGCACCGAAATTGTTTGAAAACTGGCACACGAAAGCAAGTGTGAGACGTGCACCAAGACGAGTGTTAAATCCGGAAGATACTAAATTGGATTTATTTCCACGTGACCTGGTCCCAGTTGCGACACATCCAATTTTGCAGAGAAAATACCCAGAAATGATACCAGAACTTTTGTCATTGTGGCTATTTCGTTATTTGACTTTTACAATCAACTTGGAAACTTTGGTGGTTAACACAACTACGCAACAGTTGGTTGCTGAAAAGTTGCCCGTCCGACTGAATCCCGAGCAAACTTTGACTGCCTATAAGCTGTATTGCGATGAAGCTTATCATGCGCTGTTCTGTGCTGATTTGCTCAAGCAAGTCGTTGATTTAACCAACTATCGTAAAGCCCAACCGGTAGTTCCAAGTTTTCTAAAGGTATTTCGAGACGCCGAGGTGCGAGCGGAAGATCCAATATTAGAGCGGTTCATATTTACGGCGGTTTCGGAAATGCTAATTACTGTGAGCCTGAACAATGTTCGGGAAAATCAGAAGGAGCAAACACCTAAAGCAATCCGCAATATTATGACTGACCACTCGATGGATGAGATCCGTCACCATGCATTCTATCGAGATGTACTTGCAGAGTTTCTAAAATCTCAGCCAAGGAACAAAGTTGCTGAAATTGTTAGTGTAATGCCGGATTATGTGATGGCATTCATCGAACCTGATATCGAAAATATAAACATTGAGCTACGCAGCATTGGTCTCTCTACGGACGAGGCACAGCAAGTTGTAGAAGAGACGTACAAGACAGAGGTAGTAAAAGACTATGCGAACGTTTGTTCGAAAAATCTCTCTGTCTTGATGCAAGAGCTTGAGTTGTCGGAGATCGCACAGACTCAAGACAGTTTCGGGCGAATTGGTGTCGTTGTGTAAAAGATAGTTTCCACCTGATATTTTGTTAGTCATGCCAAGTGAGATTGTTGAATGAAGCACAGAACTCTTCACGATTTTGAAGTTGATCCGCACGAAACTCTGGGTGTGGCATTTGAATTAGTCGATCCAGATGAAAGTGTCCGTGCGGAGACATTGGATGGAAGCTCCTACGAGCCGGGAATGGCTCGCCTTCTGGATCGGGCTTGCTCTGAATTCCAGGCTCCGATTGTGCTGGATGTCGGTGCGCACTACGGATATTTTACCTGTCTCTTGTCAAAACTGCATCCTCGCTCAAGAGTTTTGGCCTTTGAGCCCGGAGCGAAACAGTTCGATGTTTTGGCGCACAACGTAGCGTTGAACTATAGCAGTGCAAGCACTATGAGAATTGCGTTATCTGACCAGATAGGTCAGGTTGATTTCACGGATCGAACTTTGAAGGTTAAAAACGGCTTTCCGACCGAAAGTGTGTTTAGCACGACATGGGACTCTTTTGCCGATACTCACGGGCTAAGAGCGGACATCGTAAAAATTGATGTTCATGGTGCTGAGGGCAAGGTCCTGGCTGGTATGAAGCAAGCTTTGCGGGATCAGATTAAACACGTGCTGGTGGAGGTCCATGCGGATTATCTCTTAGTGGACTACACGCATGCCGACATTCTTCAGACACTGCGCGAAGCTGGTTTTGATATCCATGAATGTATTGATTTCCGTAAGGAAATTGATCCAAAGCTTGTTCTGTTGGATACAGGTGCTCAGAAGGTCTTTTCAGATCCGCATACATGGACTGGAGCGCAGATAAAGTATGAACGTCTAATTTACGCTACTCGGACAGCAAATGCGTCATAGGAGTTTGACTATGTCTACGTCCATCGATACAGAGCACAGTCGCACTAATGAACTACCTGGCCATTTAGATAATGTTCCTATGGAACTTGGTGACGGGATTGGAGCGAAAAAGGCTTCTTGGACATTTGGCGGAAGTGTCTGTGATGTATTTGATAGTCACGTTTCGAAATCGGTTCCATTGTATAGCGAGAGCCACAAGCTTGGTCAGCAGTTAGCCGACTTCTTCATCCACGACAACTCGACAGTTTATGATATCGGCTGTTCTACCGGAGCATTATTGCGTGCCATGGCGGAAAACACCAACGCAAAGAATGTGCGTTTCATTGGAATTGACCCAGTTCCCGAGATGGTTGATCACGCCAGAGTCAAATCGAAGGATTTCGACAATATCGAGTTTGTAAATTCAGACGCGATAGACTTCGATTTTCAGAAATGTGATCTGATCATGTCTTACTACACGATGCAGTTTATTTTGCCTAAGCACAGGCAAGCACTATTCGATCGGCTTTATCAGGTATTGAATTGGGGTGGTGCTCTATTTTTGTTCGAAAAAATGCGTATGCCGGATGCTCGCTTCCAAGATATGATCAATCAGCTTTATTTTGAGTACAAGTTGGATAATGGATATTCTGCTAACGACATATTGGGTAAAATGCAAAGCCTTAAGGGTGTAATGGAGCCTTATTCAGAAAAGGCCAATCGCGACATGCTGCGTAGGGCGGGGTTTCAGGATATGACTAGTGTATTACGTTACCTGTCATTCGTTGGGTATCTTACAATTAAGTAATTGCATCTTTCATTTGTTTTCTGCGGCTGATATGCCAGCTCAACACCCCACATTGGGGCATTGGAATATGGTCACTATCACAGATATTTCGAAAGCTTAGTATGGCAGTCGCATTTGAAAGCTCGGCCAAGCCGTATGCTGCTTGGAGAGATACAGTTTTTTTACGTTCATGGATTGCCGTTTTTATTTCCACAAGCGGTACATTTTTACTACTGCTTACGCTTTCAACATTGATTTATGAAAAAACTCAATCAGCGCTATTATCGTCTTCGATATTTGCAAGCCAATGGATCTTGGCAATTGTTAGCCCACCTTTGATTGCATGGTTGTCTCAGCGTTTCCGTGTTATCACCTTACTAGCGGCCGCGGATTTTATAGCTGCTTTCGTTGCGATCATTATCGCAATTATCTTTGAGTGGTGGTTCGCTGTTTGCCTTGTTTTTCTTGCGTTGCATGGATTTCTTGAGGCCATAAATAAATCTTTGCGCATCATTCCACTCAAAGTATTGGTCCCGAAAAGTCACCTGAAATCAGCCGTTTCGTATTTTGCCACATCGCAATACATAGCTGCCGGAGTTGGGGCTGTCGGTGGTGTAGCCCTTGTGGGCAATTTGAGTATTTTACAAATTGCTTTGATCGATGTTTTCAGTTTCGCGATCTCAGGATGTATTTACTTGAGTTTTCGAAATTCTGATTTAGGAGCAACGAATTCCGGCGCTGGATTGGTAACAATTTTACGTAACTGCTGGAGTACTGTCTCCGGTAATATAGCTCTAAGTAGAGCTTTACTTTATATCATTACGCTAACTGCGCTGTTTCAAGGTTTTCATAACATTGCTCGTGCTGAATTTTCGTTTGCCTACCTAAAATGGTCAGTTGAAGGCACAATGTACGTACAGATTGTCAGCAGTATCGGAATCATTCTAGGCGCGGTATTGATGGGCCGAGTGATAAAATTCATCACCGTTTCTACATTCGAACTTCCATTGATGATCCTAGGTTACGCCCTCATAAACGAGTAGCCAAATCAGTGCTTAAATGATTCAAGCTCCGAAAGGAGTTTTTGATGGCGCGCTTTGATATGAGTGATTTTGAGTGGTCAGTGATCCAACCGCTTTTACCGACCAAGATGAGAGGTGTTCAGCGCGTTGATGACCGGCGGGTGATCAACGGGATTTTGTGGCGTTGGCGCACAGGGGCACCCTGGGCGGATATTCCCGAACGCTACGGCTCGCATAAGACCTGCTACAATCGATTTGTCCGTTGGCGTGAGGCTGGTGTCTGGGACCGGATATTACAAGCTGTTTCAACAGCTTATGACGGCGACATCCAGATGATTGACAGTTCCTCTGTCCGTGTTCATCAGCATGGCGCTAATGGGAACAAAAAAGGGGATCCGGTTGCATGGGACGTTCCCGAGGTGGCCTGACCAGTAAGATCCATGCTGTGGTAGATGCTTGCGGTCTGCCGATCAAACTGAGCTTGAGCGAAGGGCAAGCCTACGATGGTCATCAAGCCATGTCGCTTTTATCCGGTCTTCCCTCAAAAGCGATTGTTTTGGCAGATCGGGCCTATGATGCCGATGCTATTCGTAACTTGATCACTGGCCAGGACGCTTTCCCAAACATCCCCTGCATGCCTCATCGCCGCCGTAGGCCAGCTTTCTCCAAATATCTCTACAAACTACGGAATATGGTTGAACGGTTCTTCAACAAACTCAAACACTTCAGAGCCGTAGCGACCAGATACGAGAAAAATCCCGAAAACTACATGGCTGGCGTTAAACTCGCTTCAGCGCGAATCTGGATCCGATTTAATGAGTCCAAGACCTAGTCTGCCTGACTTGCATAGCAATCTTTTTACCATTTGGTTCTTGGACGCAACTGGTACTGTACGGCCTTTTCATGCTCATGTTTGAGATTGCTTTTGTTGTGTATCAGGCAGAGATTGTCTCGCAGTGTCCGGTACAAGATTTACCGACGGTAAATGCTGGAAATATAGCTCTCATGACTGGAGGTATGATGCTGGTTGTGCTTGCTGGATCAGTTCTGACGGACGCAACATCCTTATTCGTAGTAGCAACGATTTTATCTGGTCTGGCTATTGCGATAGCAATATCTGCCAAATTTCTCATTAAATATCAATAGGTAGGCAATTGGCTCATATATTAGTTGGAAGTCTAAACGTAGTCGGTTTCGGGTTGGTAAGAGCGGCGCTTGCTGATGGTCATCGGTTGTCGATGATTACAACTGATGACCTTGAACGCTACTATACGACCACCCCACCCGAACCAATCATTGACAAAGTGCGCGTTGTAAAAATTCCTAATCACGCGGATCTTGACTCCTATCTGGCTGCGGTGCGTGAAATCCATCAAGACGATCCAATTGCTGCTGGAATACCGATTTTTGAGGCTTCTTCAGTTCCTGTCAGCTATGCTTGTGACAAGCTCGGTATTCCCTCCACATCCGCGGAGTCAGTTCGGATATCTAGAAACAAGTCTGCATGCCGCCAAAAGTTGGCAGATGCTGGCTTAGATCAAGTAGCAAGTGAAGTTGTAAGGACCGCGGAAGCAGCAAAAAGATTTGGATGCAAGCACGGGTTTCCGATGGTGTTAAAGCCTAATCGTGGTATGGGAAGTTTGGCGGTTGCAATTATCTCAAATGAGATCGAAATTGACGCTTATTTTGAAAAATACAATAGTGTAAGGGATAATTTTCGCCAGTTCATGAGAGACGAAATCGCCTCGGATGGCAGAGTAGTCGCGGAACAATTCATCGGCGGCACACTCTGCTCCGTTGAGATCGCTGCCGCTGTGGATGGGTATAAATTTTTGGCAATATCCAGGCGCAAGCGTCAAAGTGTGAGAGACGTCAACGAACTGGGCTCTACTCTGCCTGGCATCTCTGACCCCCAAGCGATAAAAAATATTCAGCGCTATTCTGAGCAAATACTATCGGCTATTGGCCTTGATCGTGGTTTGTTCCACATTGAGATGATCTTAGACGAACAGAACAGGCCGACTCTTGTCGAAGTGAACCCCAGGATGATGGGAGGTACGGTTCCCCGCCTGTATGAATATGGCACCGGCCAGAATGTTTATGAGCTGCTGATTAAAGTTCATTTGGGATTACCGATCGGCAGCCCGCCAGTTTTTAAGCGGGCGGTGGCATCTCGCGTAATTGGCGCGATATCCCGTTCAACCGTTAGGGGTGATTTGCCCACAAACTGGATGGACGAGTTTCTTCCCGATATTATTTTTCATGATATGGCGCTTTATGCCGGACAACAACTCAATCCAGCCGAGAACAATTTTTCTACTTATGGTTATTTCGTTGTTTCTGCACCCACTGGACAACAGGCGGATGATAAGGCAGAGAACGTTCTTGGCCGTATAGAGGCAAAGTTACAGGTTGATCTATGCCGATAACGTGGTAATTGTTTGGTGGGGCAGAGAAGATTGCTGCATGATTATTATGATCACTGGCCCGTTCAATGCGCGGACTGATTTGATCTACAGGAAGACACTTGACCTGAGCTGACCTGAGTGAAGTGGTCCCGTTTTTCCGGACAGTTCAGCAGCTAATTTAAGGTGTATCCGGGTTGGTTTTCATGCTGCCAATTTTAGGTTTCTGTTAGCCCAGTATGCCTCCTTGGGAGTTTTGTTCTCAAGGGCTGAATGAGGTCGTTCGGTGTTGTAAAATTTCATCCAGTTACGAAGTAAGCGTCCGGTGATGCTTTCTTTGGTCAGTTAAGGCCGCAGCATTTTTTGTATTTCTTACCCGATCCACATGGACAAGGATTGTTCCGACCAACTTTGGTTTTCGGCCCCGCATACGTATCCGGGTTTTGCAGCTTGAGCCTTGCGTGATGCAGGACCTCGATTTGGGACGGGATGATATCAGCCGCGATGTTTTCCAATTCCTCGTCAATGTCCTCCGGCTTCACACCTGGTTCAGTTGCAATTTTGATGAGACGGGCAATGACGAATAAGGCGTTCTGCAAATCTTCGCTAGGATCTGTTTCGTAGATCATCCAGGCGGCGTCCTGCAATTGCATTGCCTGATGGAACCCTTCCACCCACAGTTCCCACATGGCGCTGCCGTCTGTGTCGATGTTGTAGATCGGGCTGTAGCGCCTCTGGTTCAGTTGCCGGATGATGTCGTTGTAGTGCCCCATGATAAGGTCGAGAATGTCCTGGGCGTGCTTTTCGTTCTTGAAGTCAGGGGCTTCTTCGCCCCAGATCAATGGCAACCATTCGCTTGGGGCAATGAGATCGGGACAGACAATGACGCCGGCAAGGAAGCCATCGAGTTCGCTCAGCAGCATGGCGTCCTCATCGACCGCCTCGTTGTGCAGGAATGCGTCCAGCTTTTGCAGTCGTCTGGAGAGTTTGCCTGTCATTTGCAGCACCACGGCAGGAGTTCGTCGATCCGGCTGATCGGATGGTCAGCGATGCGGGTCAGCACATCGCGCAAATAGGTTTCCGGATCGAGGTCATTGAGTTTGGCGGTCTCGATCAGCGACAGGATGCCGGCGGCCCGTTCCCCGCCCTTGTCCGATCCGGCAAACAGCCAGTTTTTGCGTCCAAGGGCGATCGGACGGATGGAGCGCTCCGCCGCGTTGTTGTCGATCTCTACGGTACCGTCCTCGATAAAGCACCCAAGGGCTTGCCAGCGGTTCAGGGCATAGCGGATCGCCACCGCCGTGCCAGATTTTCCGGACACTTCGCTCTGACGGGCCTTCAGCCAATGGTGCAATGCCTCAAGCATCGGTTTGCTCTCGGACTGACGGAGTTTCAGACGCTCCTCAGGCGGTGATCCCCGGATGGCCTTTTCGATATCGTACAGCGCCCCGATCCGTTGCAAAGCTTCCTTGGCAATCGGCGCCGGACCGTTCCCCGTCAGATCGAAGAACTTGCGTCGCACATGAGCCATGCAGGCCGCTTCCAGAACCCTTGGCGTTTCTTGTAGCTGCTTCTCCCCGTAGAGTTCCCTGAATCCGGCATAGCCGTCGGCATGGAGAACGCCCTGGAAGGCCTTCAGATGGTCGCGCGGATGGTCGCCTTTCCGATCCGGACTGTAGAAGTAGCAGACCGCCGGCGGCGTATTGGAACCATAGGGCCGTCCATCGCGGACATAAGTCCACAACCTGCCGGTCTTCGTCTTGCCCTTGCCCGGGTGAAGCACCGGAACCGGCGTATCGTCTCCATGCAAACGATCACCAGCAAGGACATAATCTCGCAGTGCCTCGATCAACGGCGCCATCAACGCGCTCGCCTTTCCGACCCAATCGGCCATGGTCGAGCGGGCAAGCTCAACACCTTCTCGCGCGTAAATCTCCGACTGCCGGTAGAGCGGCAGGTGATCACAATATTTGGCCGTCAGCACATGCGCGACCAGGCCCGGACCGGGCTTGCCGCGCTCGACCGGCAGCGACGGCATTGCTGCGGTGATCTCCTTGTCGCAACCCTTGCACACAAAGCGCGGCTGGACATGACGCACAACCCGGAAGGATGCGGGCACGTAATCCAGAACCTCGGTGACACCCGTTCCGCTTTTGAGGAAGTCACGGCCGCCACAGCATGGACAGGAACGTTCACCCAGATCGTGGACGATCTCGTGACGCGGCAGATGGTTCGGTAGCGGTTGACGCACCGGCTTGGCTTTCGGCGGTTCGCTGCGACTGGCCGAAGACGCGGGAGCCGTTTCAGCCTCCACCGCCTCGATCTCCTCCAGCGCCAGCTCCAGCTGCTCGATGCTGCGTTCAATTCTTTCAGATGACTTTCCGAAGCGCGCCCGGCGCAAAACTGCCAACTGCTCTTTCAGCTTGTCGATCAGGCTGTCACGCACCTGAAGTTGCCCGCTCTGCCTGGCCAATTCCTCCGCCTGCCGGGCACACAGCGCACGCAAGGCATCAATGTCGTCGGGAAGACTGGAAACAGCGGAACTCATGGCCAAATCCTTAGCTGATTTGCCCATGACCGGCCAACCTTATCCTCATGGAAAAGCCAGCATTATCCGGCTCTCGCAGGCGGCGCTGTCCAGGTCGGGCGCCGCCAGTCAATGCCTTCCCATAACATTGCCAGTTGCGCCGCCGTCAGCCGCGCCGTGCCATCAGCAACCGACGGCCAGGGAAAACGGCTACGCTCCAGAACCTTGTAATAAAGACAAAAGCCTTGGCCGTCCCAATAAAGCAGTTTGACCCGGTCGCCGCGCCGCCCCCGGAAGGAGAATACCGCGCCCGACGCTGGCTTGTGACGCAGAACCTCCTGCACCAAGGCCGACAGTCCGGATATCCCCTTGCGCATATCCGTCGCCCCGCAGGCAAGGTAAACCCGCACATTCGACCCCGGAGCGATCATGCCTCTTCCACCGAGCGGATCAGTTCTTGCAGCAGCGCGGGTTCCAGATCAGCCGCCACCTTCAGCACCCGTCCGCCCTTGCAACGGATCTCGATCCGCCCGATCCGCGCAGCCTTCTTCGAAGCCGGTTTCCGGGCGGCTTCTTCTTCCGGGGCCTCACCAGATGTCTCCGCTGCACTTTCCACCAGCGTCACAGGCAGAAAACACGGCTCCTGCAAAAGCTTCCCTCGGTCTTCAGCAAACTTGCGGCGCCACGCGTAAATCTGCTGCGGCACAACATCATGCCGCCGAGCCACGTCCGCAACCGTCAGCCCGCTGGTCGCGACTTCTTCAAGAATAGCAAGCTTCTGATCATCCGACCAAATACGGCGCCGTTCCCGGCCCGTCAAAATCTCAACCCGACCCATCGATCACCTTCGTTACGGAATTAATGACGTATCCAATTACGTAACTTCAACCGAAGACCCAAAATCGAAAAGGAAGCCTCACCGGACGCTTACCCAAGGCCGGCGAAGTGAAGCTGAAGATGCCGACGCTTCGGCGTCAGACCTTCGAGACGGCGATTATCGAGCGATACCAGCGGCGGGAAAGCAGTGTCGAAGAAGCTCTGATGGAGATGTATCTGGCCGGTGTTTCGGTTCGGCGTGTTGAGGATATCACCGAAGCTCTGTGGGGGACGAGGGTGTCAGCGGGCACCGTTTCCAATCTGAACAAGAAGATCTACGCGAAGATCGAGGAGTGGCGGTACCAGCCGATCGAGGGTGAGCATCCGTATCTTTATCTGGACGGGATTGTGATGAAGCGGACTTGGGCGGGAGAAGTCAGGAATGTTTCGCTGCTTGTTGCCAGTGCTGTCAATTCCGAGGGCTACCGTGAGATCCTGGGAATCTGCGAAGGCGCCAAGGAAGACAAGTCCGGTTGGTCCAACTTTCTCCGGCACCTTATGGACCGGGGATTGACCGGTGTGAAGCTGATCATCTCCGATGCCTGCCGGGGCCTTGTGGAGAGTATTGCCCACTATCTGCCGGACGCCCAGTGGCAGCGTTGCATGGTGCACTTCTACAGAAATGTTTTCAGCCACGTGCCGTCTGCGAAGGTTCGCGAAGTCACGCACATGCTGAAGGCCATTCATGCTCAGGAAAACCGCAAGGCGGCACAGGAAAAAGCTGATGCTGTCATCGCAGACCTGCAGGCGCAGCGTTTAACACGGGCTGCCGAACTCATCCAGGAGAGCATTGGAGAAACGCTGACCTACTATGGCTTTCCGGACAGCCATTGGCGCAAGATCAGAACCAACAATCCGCTGGAGCGGATCATGAAGGAGATCCGTCGGCAAACACGGGTTGTCGAGGCGTTTCCAGACGGTCAGTCATGCCTCAACCTGGCTGCGGCAAGGCTTAGGCATATCGCAGCCGGCAAATGGTCCACCCGAAAATACATGAACATGACACCGCTCTACCAAGAGCAGAACCAAACACACGGAGCCGTCGCCTGAAAACCAAAGTGCGAAAAATCTTTGACACTACCTCTTCTTCTTGGCCGGGCTCACTTCTTGAGCCCTTGCGCTAAAAAATCATTCTCGACGGTCAGCCTCCCGATCTTGGCGTGCAATTCCTTGACCTCCGCTTCCGTAGGCCCCTTTGATTTGCCTCCACGGGTGAACACACCCGCCATGCCTTCGACAGCCTGACGTTTCCATGTGCTCACCTGGTTCGGGTGGACATGATACTTCGCTGCGATCTCCTGGATCGTATTGTCACCGCGCAAAGCCTCAAGCGCGATCTTCGCTTTAAACCAGTCCGAAAAATTCCGGCGTTTCGCCATTCTCGTATCCCTTCAAATCAATGGAATACACCTTAGCAACCTGTCCGGATTTCCGGGACCACTTCACGAACCGGCCAAAGGGCAACTGGGACTATGCTTATGATGAGCTCGACCAGCTCCTGAGCGCCACCAACCTTGATGATGCGACCCTGACCCAGAGCTTCACCTACGATGAAGCGGGCAACATGACCTATAACTCGGCGCTGGGCAGCTATAGCTATCCCGCTGCCACCGCCCCAAGACCGCATGCCCCGACCGATGTGGCGGGCCAGGCTCTGACATACGATAACAACGGCAACATGCTGAGCGGCATGGGCCGGACGACGACCTATGTCTATGGTCCGGACGACAAGCGTCTGAAGAAAATCACCGGCGGGGTGACCACACTTTATCTTGGCAATGATGAGGAGCATCTGTCGGATGGGACGGTGATCAAGCATATTGACGGCACGGTGCGGCGGGTCGGCTCTGTCTCCAACTGGATACAGCGGGATCACCTGTCTTCCATAAGGTTGATGACGGACACCACCGGCACGCAGATTGCGGAGAACCGCTACCGTCCTTACGGCGAGCGCACCGATGTGCAGCTTGCTGTGAACACACCCCGGGAAAGCAGGGGCTGGATCGGGGAGCGGGACGATCCGGAGACGGGCCTGACGTACCTGAACACCCGCTACTACGACCCCGCCCTTGGCCGCTTCATCACCCCTGACTGGTTCGACCCCACCGACCGGGGCGTGGGCACCAACCGCTATGCCTATGGCATGAACAACCCGATCATGCTCAAGGACCCATCAGGGAACAGGGTCAGCGATGTCGGTCCGCTGGGACGCCTCGGCGGCGATGAAGCAAACACGGCCTATGCAAGCCTCCAATCAAACATCTCCATTGTCCCTGGAGATGATATTGAACGGGACGTATCAGGTGCCGGTGGAGAAGACCGCTTCTGGGACGAAGAGGACGAACGGTATGCAAAAGCGATATACGGTAGACCGTTGGACTGCGTTTGCGGCCTCGACCTCAATGGGGATTTGCCAAGCCTGTATGGAGGAGGGCTTGGTAAATTTGGATATAAGAATAAACCAAAACCGTGGAAAAAAGACGTCAAAACACCGCCCAAGAAAGCACAGTCCGACATAAATGGGCGTTTGACTGGAAGTTTTTTGGGAATGTCCACTAAGTTTGTTCTCAAAAATATTCCAAAAGGCTGGAAAAAGTTAAAAGCGACCAGAGGAAATGGATGGAAATTGGTTGATAAAAATGGTGTAGAACGAATTAGGTTCATGAGGCCTGCTAAGAAAAGAGGCCTCCATGTATGGGGAAGATTGAAAAGTGGTTATTGGCGACGTCAAGATGGGCAGGGTAACTTTTTGGCATTGCCAACTTAACTTGTTGTTTGGGGTGGAAGTTGTAGCGCATGGCTATGATACACGCTTTCGATTTTCCCCGCCTGAAAGGCTTTCGCTTTCTACGATCAATCTTCGCCTATGCAGTCTGGGCTTATCATCGCTTCGCGCTGAGTACGGCAGACGTTGAAGATCTGCTGGCAGAGCGGGGCATCAGTGTCAGCCGGGAGACGGTCCGCAAATGGGTGAACCGGTTCGATCGGCATTTCGTGCACTGCATCCGCCGGGACAGACCGAAGCCAAACAACAAATGGCACCTCGACGAAACGGTGATCATCATTGCTGGGACGAAACACTGGCTCTGGAGGGCGATTGATGCAGACGGTGATGTGCTCGACATTCTTGTTCAACCGCGTCGCAACGCCAAGGCAGCGAGGCGTTTCTTCGGCAAACTGGTCACACAATTCGGCGCGCCCCGTGTCGTGGTAACGGACAAACTGCGCAGCTACACCAAGCCGGTTCAAACCCTTGCACCCGACGCGGATCATCGGGCTCATAAAGGCTTGAACAACAGGATTGAAAATTCTCACCGTCCGACCAGGAAACGGGAAAAGATCATGGGCAAATTCAAGTCGCCTGGCCAGGCGCAACGCTTCCTATCCGCTCACGATCAGATCAATACCATATTCCGGCCGTGCCGATATAAGCTTTCGGCTCTCTCATACCGGCATGCAAGAGCAGACGCATTCAGCCTGTGGGCTGATTACACTGCACAAATGAATGCCTGAGTTCTGTCAAATCGAGCGCCCTGCAATCTGATCAAAGTAAGTTGGCAATGCCCGAGGTCCATCTCCGAAAGGAGACAGATGTCGGCGCCCGCTGCCTGAAGCCTGTCGGCGCTGGCCTCCACATGTCTGCATTGTTCCAGGTTCCAAGCAACAACCCTGATTCTGTTCGAAGGCGTTGCGGAGGGGGAGGTTTGAACAAGCCGGACGCGATTCATACAGGGTGCCTCCGCCATCAGGGCGGTGTGACGTTCCTTCGTTGCAGGGCCTGATTTTGCGTCATTTCTCCAGTCAAGGGACGGCTCCGGCATTTTGGTTCCGGTCCGCTCGATGCGTGCTCTTTGTCTCCGGTCAGACATTGAGGTGAACGCTTTCCAGGCGCCGGCCGGTGCGGCCTGAGAATACCAGGGTGTGATCCGGCTTCATACTCAAGCGGATTTCCTCGCCGATTGAAAAACGCGGTGCGGATGTCGCCTCCAGGAAACGGAGCAGGCCGACGGGCGCGTCTGCGGTGTAAAGCGTCTCCCGCCCCATCGGCTCGGTGGCGGTTATGACGGCCGGCAGGCCCTGTTCGGCAATCTCAATATGCTCAGGGCGAATGCCGAACCGCACCTGATCCTCCGCAACAGCGCCGGAAAGGGCGTAACTGTGACCGTTGACAGATAAATGCGCGCCATCCACGCGACCGCCGAGAAGATTGATCGGCGGTGAACCGATGAAACCGGCGACGAAGGCGGTTTCCGGTGTGCGGTAAAGAGCGTCCGGCGTGCCGATCTGTTCGATTTTTCCAGCATTCATGCAGATGATCCTGTCGGCCATCGTGGTAGCCTCGATCTGATCATGGGTCACAAGGATTGTTGTGACGCCCAGTTCCTTCTGGATGCGACGGATTTCCGTCCGCATGGAAAGGCGCAGCGTGGCATCCAGGTTGGAGAGCGGCTCGTCAAGCAAAAGAAGGTTCGGTTTCTTTATCAGCGCTCGCGCCAGGGCGACACGCTGCTGCTGTCCGCCGGAAAGCTGACCCGGCCGGCGTTGAAGGAGATCGCCGATCTGGACAAGCTCGGCAATATCGCGCGCGCTCTTTTCGGCGTCGGCCTTCGGGACTTTCTTAAATCTGAGCGGAAACAGAATATTCTGCAGAACCGTCATGTTCGGGTAAAGCGCATAGGACTGAAACACAATGCCGACATTGCGGTCCCGTGCTTCGACATCGTTGACTTTGGCGCCGTCGAACAGGATCGTTCCGCTGCTGGGCGCATAAATGCCTGCAAGCATAAAAAGGGTGGTGGATTTGCCGCAGCCGGATGGGCCGAGAATGGCAACGAACTCACCGTCTTCAAGCGCAAGATCGATATTGTCCACGGCAACGGCCGTGCCCCAGTCCTTCGTGACATTTTGCAGTTCAACACGAGCCATATTCTAACCTTTGACTCCGCCAAGCGTCAGTTGCGTGAGATACTTCTGGAGGAAGAGATAGAGAATGAGACTGGGCATCATGTAAAAGACGCTTACAGCGGCCACGAGGCCGTAATCAACGCCCATAACATCTTCGGCGACGTAGTAGAGATAGGTCGACATCACCCAATAGGAATTGCCGGTTCTGAGTGCGGTGACGAACACATATTCTTCCCATCCCTTGATGAAACCGAGAACCGAAATTGCGATAATCCCGACGCGCACCTGCGGCAGGACAACATGCCAGAAGGCCTGCCGCCTGCTGGCGCCGTCGGTCATTGCGCTCATTTCGATGTCCCAGGGAACGGCGTCGAAAAAACCCTTCATGATAAAGATGTAAAACGGCAGATCGATAACCGTCAGAACCAGGATCGGCGCGCTCAGCGTATTGAGAAGACCGACCCAGAAAATGACAAGGAAGATCGGAATGGTCAGCATCCAGGGATGAAAGACTTCCAGGATGAGAAGTCCCTGCAAAAATGCGGAACGACCCCGGAAAGCAAACCGCGACAGATAATATCCGGCCAGGGTTGCCACCACGAGTTTCATGATGGTGGATGATGTTGCAACAAGCAGTGAATTTATGAAGGCTTCCCATACCCAGGGAAACTGACCGCCTGCCGTGGCCGCGCCGCGGATTTCCTCCACCAGGTTGGGATTGACCAGAAAACGGAAATTGTCGACATGAAGACGGTCTCCGATCCAGACATAAAGACCGATCACAGCGACCGCGCCAAGAATGCCGGCGCTCATCAGCCGCTTTTTGAGATCGGCGATGAATGTATGAAAGAGGGCGTACAGCAGAACGCACGGGACCAGGACGGCGCAGGCTTTCCAGAGAACGGCTGACTCAACGCCACCCGTCCGGGCTGAAAATGCGATCACCACGACCCAGAAGTAAGGCAGGATGATCGGGATCGAAACGAGAGTGAGAAAGATAATCAGTATTGTAAGGCGAAGCCGCTGGTCGCGGCGCGACCGCGCCGCCAGAGCATCCCAATCGATCGCGTTCGGTCCGGCCATCACTGCACCTCGATTTTCGGCTTGGCAAGCAGGGCCTTCATGTTGGTCAGGCGCCACAGTATGAGCGCGGCAAAAACACCGATGACGATCAGGATCAACGTGATCGCGGCACCGTAGGCATATTGCCCGGAGCCGATCTGCGGCGCGAGCGTCTTGGTATAGGCAAGCATGGCCATGGTCATGGTGGACCGGGCGGGTCCCATGATCAGGAAGATGTATTCAAAGCTGACCAGCAGAGCCAAAGTCTGAAAAACGGTGATGTAGCTGAGCGGCCAGCGGAGCGCAGGCAGGACAATGTGACGGGTGATGGCAAGCGGCCCGGCACCGTCCGCGCGCGCCGCGAAAAACAGATGCTGCGGGATTGAACGGATGGCACTGGTCAGGATCAACATGCCGATCGAGGCGCCGATGAAACCGTTCGCCATGACGATGACCGTCATGGGATGATTCAGGATCATGTTGATCGGCTCCATGCCGAGCAGATTGACAAGAATCTGATTGAGAAGCCCCCGCTCCGTCGGGTCGATCACCCAGATCCAGAGCAGTGCATAGACGACGGAAGGAGACATGCGCGGCAGCAACCAGACCGCCCGGAAAAAGGCGCCGAGTTTGTCCGGCAGGGCCGTTGTCGTCAGGGCCAGAATAAGCCCGAACGTGAGATTGAAAATCGCCAGGGTGAGAAAAACGAAAACAGCTGTAAGCGACAGGGCTTTATAAAAGGAGCCGCGCAGTTCGAAGCCCAGAAGGGCCTCTTCACTTGGTTTGATCAGCTTCTGAAACTGCTTGGTCGTGAAGGAGTCGATTGTCACAGTGCGTGCCATATCCGTGAAAGCGACCACCAGATCGACCAGGATCGGGACCAACAGGAAGGCAAACAGAAACACACAGGCCGGGCCGAGAAAAATCAGCGCGTTGGTGGTTGATCGCAAAGGAGCTGGGTGGCGCATCGACAGACTGTGAGATCGGGGGAGGGAAAGAGGAGCCGAGATGCTCGGCCCCTCTGATGTCGGGATTGACGTCAGTCCAGAATGATGACGTCGTCACCCAGTTCTGTTTCCAGCTCTTCAACGACCATTTCCATGGCCTCAGTCGGATTCAATTCACCGGTTTCAACAGCCTGAACGCCTTGGAACGTGATGGCGTTATACTGGCCGATCTTCGGATGGTTCGGCATGAATTCTGCGTATTCCAGAAGCGGAACGCCGGCGGCCAGCCCCCAGCCTTTTTCGATGAATTCAGGCATTGCGGCCTGGCCGAATTTGATCGGCGTGTGGTTGGTGCCCATGGCATGCTGCGTGTTCGGAACATGCTGAGATGCCAGCGCCACGAGCATTGCGGCGAGATCCTTGTTGGGCGTATCGCCAACAACATAAATGATCGGGTGCGACAGGTTTTTCGGCTGTCCGCCTTTTTCGCCGGCCGGCGCATTGATCCAGGTGATCTTGTTGAAATAGGCGTCTTTGTCGAGCGGATCGATGCCGAAGGCTTCAAGCTGCGCCCCCAGGTTCCAGATGCCGTGGAATTTTGACAGGGCCTTTTCTCCACGGAACGCGGCGTGGACGCTGTCCCAGGAATAGGTTGTCATATCGGCCGGAATGGCGCCTTTGGCGACGCAGGACTGGAGCCAGGCGTAATATTTCTCAAGGCCGGATTTTGTGATCTGAAGTTTGGCTTCGTCTTCGTTGTAAAGATCGATTCCGAAGGAGGCCATGGCCATCTGAAAATCGGGTCCGACATTCGGGCGGTGCACGATGCCAAGTTCCGATGCGCCGGAGTTTTTGACCTCCGCGGCGAGATCGCAAAGATCATCCATTGTGAATTCGCCGGCATTGACCTTGGTCGGCAGGCTGGCGATAAAATCTTCGGACTTGCCGGCTTTGCGCAGCATGTCGTTATTGAGGAAGAACATCCGGACTTCTGAATCCTGCGGAATGCCGTAGCGTTCGCCTTTGAATTTCACCGACTCCCAGAGCTGCGGGATCATGTCGTCGTAAAGGTCCGGATTGCTTGCAATATGCTCTTCCAGGTTGGCGGCAAGGCCGGCTTCCACAAATGCACCGATCCATTCATGCGCGGCTACGATAATGTCCGGTGTGTCGCCGACTGAGTGTGCCTTCAGGACATCGAGCGCATCCGCATCGAACCCTTTGGCGTTGGTTTCGATCAGTTCGACTTTGACGACTTTGTCTGAACCGGCAGCCTTCAGCATGTTGTTCAGGGTTGCGGCGGCATCGACGATATTGCCGGCGCGCAACGGACCGGAGCGGTCGGCGCGCGACCAGAGCTTGATGGTGATATCTTCGGCAAAAGCCGGCGCGGCGACGCCGAACAAGGTCGCAGCGGCGACCCCTGCGGCTAAAAATCTACGGATTGTCATCTGATGGCTCCCTTTTTGACAGGGGCCCAGCGTCACGTCAAAAAATGCTTAGCCCCGCCAAAGAATGAACCGGCGATGCGACAGGTAAATCTCAGTTTTTTTGCAGATTGATGAAAGTTGTTTTCATAGAAGATGATGGTCTGACATCAAAGAAGTGGGCGCCGGATTTTCATCCGGCGCCCACTGGTTTTGCTCACATATCGATCGTTACTGCAAGGTCGGTGTTCTGGTTAGAGGCACGACCGGATTAAGCGGGACTCTGTTCAGAGGAACCTGGGTCCGCGGAGTCCGGGTCTGCGGCACGACGATTGTGACGCAACGACCGTTTACCAGGCGCTGACCGCGTTTGCAGACTACCGGCGGACGCACCGGCACGCAGCGACGGGTTTGCGGGTTGTAGCGTGTGCCCTGGCGGCAGATGTTGACGCATTTGCCGCGCAGCGGACGCTGGCCGGCCCGGCACTGTACCGGCGGACGCACCGGGACACAGCGGCGGGTTTGCGAGTTGTAGCGCGTACCCTGGCGGCAGACTACGACCGGATCGCACCGGCGCGTGCGCGGGTTATAGCGTGTGCCCTGGCGGCAGATGTTGACACACTGGCCGTTCTGCAGACGTTGACCCTGACGGCAGACCACGATCGGATCGCACCGGCGGGTTTGCGGGTTATAGCGCGTACCCTGGCGGCAGATGCTGACACACCGGCCGTTCTGCAGGCGCTGACCCTGGCGGCAGACCACGATCGGGTCGCACCGGCGTGTGCGCGGGTTATAGCGCGTGCCCTGGCGGCAGATGTTGACGCACCGGCCGTTCTGCAGGCGCTGACCCTGGCGGCAAACCACGACGGGATCACAGCGACGGGTTTGCGGGTTGTAACGCGTACCCTGGGCACAGATGTTCACGCACTGGCCGCGCAGCGGGCGCTGGCCCGGTGGGCAGACGAGAACCGGCACACACTGTCCGTTGCGACGCACTGTACCCTGCGGGCATGGGCGAACAATCGGATCGCACCTGCCGGTCTGAGGGTTAAAGCGCGTGCCCTGCCGGCAGATATTGACGCACTGGCCGTTCTGCAGGCGCTGCCCCGGACCGCACTGCGGGATCCGCACGCAGCGATCGCCACGCTTGACGGTACCCTGCGGGCAGACCAGCGGCGGTTTGACCGGAGGCTGCGGCGTTGGGGGCAGCGGCTGGACCGAGTCAAGTCCCCCCACGTCGCAGGCGCGCAACGGCGAGTTCGGTTCCAGCAGGACCGGATAGCGGCCAAGATGGCTTACAAAGGCGCAGTTTTCGAAGCGGCCACGCGTATTGGGCGAGACCAGGACATCGAAATAGCGCGCCGGACCACCCGGTACGATCGCGGATCCTGCGATGTCGCAGCTCAACGATGTTGCCGGTAGAGAGGAACAGCGCCATTCCGGCCCATCAGGCGTGACAGACTGCAATGTCACGGTACCGGCACCGCCAAGCAGATTGGCGATATCGGCAATCGACACATCCGGACCAACGGCATCGCCAATGTTGCGAATGGAAATCCGGCAGCTGGATTCACCGCTGTTAGGTGCGGTCTTACAAGCCTTGTCCAGATCATATTCCGGTTTGCCGGGATCCTGCGGAATGATCTCAACGCGGGCACAGGACGGTCCGTCATCGGCCGGATCGGCATCGCCTTCACCGGGATTCCAGATCAATGTACCGCAGTTTTCCAGCGTTCCATCATTATAGTCTGCCGGCGTCTTGATCGTGACCTTCAGTTCGCGGCTGGCGCCCGCAGCAAGGCCCGGGTCCGTATGCGTGCACTGGTACGACGTTGGTGTCAGACCGGCACAGGTCCATTCCGCCGCAGGTTCGAACGTGGCATTGTCGACCGTTCCGACAGTGACCTCGTCCTTCACAACAACCGGGCCGGTGTGGTTGACACCGCTGGTGTTGGTCACCCGGATCGTGAAACCGCACTCCTCACCCGCCAGACATGTCGACTGATCGGCTGTTTTCTCGATTTCCAGATTGGGCTTTTCCGGAATGATGATTTCAACACGGGCACAGGACGGTCCGTCATCGGCCGGATCGGCATCGCCTTCACCGGGATTCCAGATCAATGTACCGCAGTTTTCCAGCGTTCCATCATCATAGTCTGCCGGTGTTTTGATCTTGACTTCTAGTTCGCGGCTGGCGCCGGCGGCAAGGCCCAGATCAGTGTGCGTGCATTGGAATGTTGTCGGAGTCAGGCTCGCACAGTTCCATTCCGCAGCAGGTTCGAACGTGGCATTGTCGACAGCCCCGACAGTGACTTCGTCCTTGACGACAACCGGACCGGCATAGTCCACGCCGCTGACATTGGTCACCCGGATTTTAAAACCGCAGTCCTCACCGGCGACACAGGTCGACTGGTTGGCGAGTTTCTGGATTTCAAGATTTGGTTTTGGCGTATCAACCGGCGTGCAGAGGGGATCCTTGCCCTTGATGCAGATCTGGGCGCAGTCCTTGTCGTCGGAGGGATCTCCGATCACCGGATTGCCGATACCCCAGTTGATGCGGGCGCAGTTGCGGATATGTCCCTCAGGCCAGGCGGCGCCGGGCTGGAAGGAAATATTCAGATCAAGCGTGCCGCCTACAGCAATGTTCGCCGCAGGGAAGGTACACTCGTACTGACCGCCATTGGGACCGCAGTTCCAGCCGGCGGGGCCCCAGGACAACAGGTTGGCAATATCGCCGATCTGCCACTCGTCGATCACGACGGGACCGTTATAGGGGGCATCGCCGACATTCCTGACGGTGATCGTGAAGTCGCACGGTCCTTCCGGATCGCAGACGGACGTATCGGCCTTTTTCTCAAGGCTGAGATCCGGAGCCTTATCAAGGCAAGGAAATTCCTCGGGAATTTCGATCTCGATAACCGTTGAACAGCACAAGGCATACCCGTCGGGATCGGAGGCAATCACCTCGACATTATTGACGAGCAGCTTGACCGTCGTTCCCGGCGTTGCACCGAGAATGGACCACAGAAGTTCCGTGGTTCCGGGGGCGACAAACTGGGCACCCGGTGCAATTGTGACACCCGGTGTCAGGGAGACAACTTCAATGGTTTCGCCTTCCATGTCTTCGGTAACCGGCATTTTGTAGACCAGTGCACCTGGAAGCGCTTCGTCACACTCCAGCTCACCTTCTTCCAATTGCAGGCAGATTCCATCACCGCCGCCGGGGGTGTCGTCGCCCGGCGTGTCGTCGCACTCAGGATCCACATAAAGATCGACCCGGGTCGGCTCGCCCGTAAGGACGCTGCCATCGTCCGGCAAGGCTGGGTCGTGCGAGGGAAAGCTCAGGGCCGAAACGTCCGTCGACAGGTCGATAAAGGCCTGGTTGTCAACGAAGTCGCCGGCGGCACCATCGGGGTTGATCTCCGCATAGGCGGTAATGATCACTGTCCGATTGGCCGGATCACCGTCCTGATCAAGGCCCGACAAACGGAAATCCTCAAGCGTCAGCGTATCGTTGGGATTGGCCGATGTCGAAATCTGGATGGAAGGAGCCGGAGCTCCGCCGGGACCAACGATTTCACCGCTGACACTTGCCCCGGTGAATTGAGGATTGGCGCCCGGGATCGTGTCCGAAAAGTCCAATCTCAGGCTGTCGGTGACATCGGTAATGTCTTTGTCCTGAAGTTCGGGATGGACCGGAACATTCAGTGCAAAAGTGAATGTCAGCTGCCGACAGCTCTTTTCGACAATCTTGTAGAATGTCGTGGTGGAAGAACCTCCGCCACCAGCGCCTCCACCGGCGCCGCCGCCTGCACCACCGGCACCGCCGCCCGTTCCACCGGGAGCGGGGGTCAGCTGCTCTTTTTTCAGGGGACCATTCTCTTTAAGAATGAAAGTCTGAGTTTTATCCGTCTGGGCCAGGGATGGCATGGCCGTGATGACGGGTGCGGTCGCCATCAGCAGGAGACCGAGCGCCGCGGACAGGGCGCGTTGTCTTCGGGGCTTCAGCCCGCCGTCTCGATTGGAGTCAAACATGGGTCGGAACCTTTTGAAAACTGTGCTCGGACCGGTTTGCGCATATCGCGCGATACACCGGTCGTCAGGAAAGGCGATTGAATCGTGTCTCATCACACCCTCCCTCATGGCCCGCAGATGTCTGCAGGAGCTTCCAAAGGAATCCGCGCCTGACAGCAACGGAACGGTTCACCGGTGGCCGCATCGTCCTTGCGGAAGGCGCACACATCCACCTTGAAGGTTTCGCTCGGCAGAGCGCCGTCGATATCAAGCTGAAAGGGGGATCCCGGTCCGGGAACGGACTGCAGAGGCGGTGAAACGGTGATGCCCGGCGTCAGCGAGTTGGCCTTCAATGTATCGAAGGGCTCGCCGGACTTGTTCCTGATGTCCAGAGCCGCTGCCCAGCCGGTCGGCTTGCAGTAAAACTCAAGATAGTCAATATCCAGGCAAGGCGGTAAAGGCGGCCGATCACAGGCCGGATCGCCCGGGAAACAAACGGGTTCCGGCTCAGGAAGCTCGCCGCCGGGATAAGGATAGTCCTCATACCAGCTTGCCTGCCCTTCACAGGGACGCCACACTTCGACGTCGCCCACATGGCCTTTGTTCTGCGAATCGCCGAACTTGTCGTCATAGTCGACAAAGTAGCTCAGGAACGGCGGTTCATTCTGCGGCCGGGTCAGATCCTTGTTGTTGCCCTGAAGACCGTTGACATCCGGCGGGCCGCCGGCTGCGAGATCGGGGGCCAGCGCGGGATTGTTTCTCAAATCGTCGCCCGTGGTCCACAAGGTGGCGTCGCACGCGCCCGGCACAATCCGTCCTTCGCTGTCGTAGCCGTACCCCAGATCGATACCACCGCTTGTGTTGCGGTAATTGCCGGGAAAACCGATGGCATATTCCTGCGGTTTTTCAACCCAGATACTCGATGTCGCCGGATCGTCCGGAGTCTCGCGCCAATAGCGAACAACTTTGGCTTTACGCGGTTCGGCGAACTCCGAGTAATCGTAACTTGATGTGATCTCGCCGCGCTGGGCCAGATACATGAAGCCTTTTCTGTCAAAGGCGATGTCGGAAATCGGATAATCCTTTGGACCGGCGTCAAAATCGAGTTCCCAGCGCCCCTCCACTTCCAGGCTGCCGTCATGATTGATGCCGACCGACCAGATCTGAGGGCCGTCGGACGTCGCATAATAGAGACGGTCGCCATGGACGGCGACGCCCCAGACCTGGCGCTCGCGCTTCGCATAGCCCCAGGTCTCGGAGTCCTCGGTGTCAAATGCCGGATTGGTAATGTCCATGCGATTGGCCGGATCAAAGGCTACCGGATCCAGGCCATGGTTGGGACGCCCGAAAAGCCCGTGATCGAATGTGCCAAGATCGTTGCCGTTTATGTCCAGCCTGTGGATCATTCCGGTGTCCAGATCGGAGACAAAGAACTGACGGTTTTTCCGATCAAAGGCGATATTGCCGAGACCGGGGCCGGAATTGTCGACGCCGTCAAGCTGAATATCGGCAAAAAGCGTAACTTCGCCGGTCAGGCCGTCAATCTTCCAGATCGAACCGGGCGTACCGCCCTCGGCCGTCCCGAATTGTCCGTCCATAAAAGTCGCGTTGGCGCTGCCGGTCTGGACGCGCTCGGGGCGGCCGTCGCCGTCATTGTCCGGTATCACGATTTGCAGGCCATGCACCGATGTGGCGACAATGTAGATATTCGGGATGCGTTCGGGCGTATCATCCCGAATGCCGTCGTCAAGGGCGATGCCGAACACCTGTCCGACCTGCCCTGCCGAAACAGAGAACAGTTTGGGTGCGCCAATCAACTGACCGGAGGGCGGGCCGTTGCCGGACGCAACGCTGACGACCTGAGCAACGGGGCCGTTCAGGTCGATAAAAGTCTCATCGATTTCAAAAACAGCCGGAAGCAGGTCTTCTTCAGGAACGGTTGTACCGGAGAAGCCTGTTACAACCGCGTCGCCGGGGTTGATGATCGGTGCTTCCTGCGCGTCAGCCGTGCTGAAATGCAGCACTGTCAGGCCCGCTATCAGTCCCGCCGCAATTGAGATCTTTGCTGAGCTTGTAAACAGGCTGCGTTTCAGCAATCTATGGTAAAGTGCATTGTCATTTATGCAATGTTTTTTATGCTTATTATTAGTTAAATTCCGAAACAATTGATGCATTTCTGTTCCGTTTCGATGTTTTAGATAGTCTCTTGCTGCCATTGGCAAGATAAAAGCCGGTTGTTTGGCAAGAAAACTCCAGTTGAAATATGAATATTTTTGGCGTGAATTCGATGAGTGTAGTTCGCCATTACTATGGAGCAATTTTTTGTGATTAAGCAATGACCAACTTCTCACCAGGCGATGAGACATCCCGTTGTCCGGTGGTCCGGTGCGCTGTGTTTGACAGGTCCGGATCACAGCGGAGCGGGAATGATCCGTTTTTGGTGTCCGCATGATGTTCTCCTGATGATCGGATTGCGGCCGGGGATTTCAGCCCCGCCTTCCGGTTGGACACCGGCACCTGTGAAAAGGTTCAAAGGCTGTTGGGATTTTCTTTGCTAGGCTGCAAAAAATTGCCTGCCTGGAGATCATGTGCTGATCTTGAGAGAAAGTTCGGGAATTGTTTGAACCTTTCCCCATCACGGGTTGTCTGATGACTATGGAGCGTGTCGCAGCGATGACTGAAAACGGACTGTTGCGGTGACTTCGGCACAGAACGATGCAGATCTGCTGAGCAGACTGGCTGCCGGGGATGCCGTGGCGATGAAGGCGTTTTTCGCGCGTCATCAGGCCAGAGTTTTCCGCTTTGCCTTGCGGCTCCTCAGAGACACGATGGCGGCAGAGGATCTGACCAATGAAGTTTTTATGCGGGTATGGCAGCGGGCGGAGAGCTTTCGCGGGCAGAGCGCCGTATCGACCTGGCTCTTGTCGATCACCAGGAACATGGCGCTCAGCCGCCTCAGAAAACGTACCGAAGAGGGCCTGGGCGACGATCAGGCCGACGCGCTGGTCGATGACGCAGACACCCCGGAAATGCTTGCCCAAAAGACAAGCAAAGGCGAAGCGATCAAACTGTGCATTGCCAAACTGTCTCAAGAGCATCGGGAAATCATCGATCTGGTCTATTATCACGAGAAGTCGGTGCGGGAAGTCGGCGAGATTGTCGGAATACCCGTTGCGACGGTCAAAACGCGGATGTTCTACGCACGCAAACATTTGGCTGAGCTTATGCAGACCCATGGAATCGATCGGGGCTGGCCATGACCGGTGAGGAAAAACTTATGGACAGGGACGAAGCGGAACTGCTGCTGCCCTTCTATGTTAACGGCACACTGGACGCCGATACCCGGCAGGAATTTGAGGCCGTTCTGGAACAGAACGAAGATCTGCGCCTGCAGTTGGAACTGGCGCAGGAAGACCGGGCGTTCGTGATCGCCGAAAACGAGGCGATTCAGATTCCTTCGGCAGCACGGTTCAATCAGCTTCTTGAAGAGAAAACCCGGCCGCAAGACGTCAGAAGGCCTTCTTTTGTTTCACGGTTTCTTGCCTGGTGGGAGGCGTTGCCTCCCCTGGCCAGCGCAGGCGTTGCGGCAGCTGCGATTGTGTTGGCCCTGATACAGGCAGCCATAATCGGCGGCGGCCTTTTGCAGGAGTCGACCGGGAGTGGATTTCGCACTGCGTCCGGCGGCGACCAGCCGGCCGTTACCGAAAAAGCAGGAACGTTTTCAGGACTGCTTGTTCATTTTGTCGACTCCGCCACAGCGGCACAGATGAGCGACCTGCTGACCCGTATTGATGCTCAAATCGTTTCCGGTCCCCGGGCCGGAGGGCTTTATCATATCAAGCTCAATAAGCCGGTCGAGACGGTTGAGGAGTTCGATAGCTTCATTGAGGAGCTGAATACCAACAGCAACATTATTTTGTTTGCGCAGAAAGCGGGCTGACACTGATGGCGTGGTTCAGGAAAGTCTCGTTTGGATACATTCTCGCTCTTGCAGTGCTGGCGAGCGGGAACACTGCGGTTCTTGGGCAAAATGCGGCGCAGCAGAGCCTTTCGAAGGGCGCTGCCGCAGGGCAAACAAGCCGCCCGCCGCTTCAGGGCGGAACGTTCAGCATCGACTGTGTCCTGCTTCGGCAGTTGCAAAGTCCGTTATTTCCTCGCTACTGCACCGGTAAGCCGCCCGTCGGTCCGCAAACATCTGCCGATCCTGACCCCGTCCCCGATCCGGTTAGCCCGCAAGATAGTGCCGGCCTGCCAACGCCGCCAAAACGGGAAGGCGATACGGCGCAGCCCGTTCGTCCGCAAAATGACGCAGAGCCCCCGCAAGGGCCCGTTGTTACGCGGGATGATGTACGGCCACAGCCAGGCACGGCGGCACCGGATGCACCGGGCAATCAACCTGCGCCGCCGCAACCCGGTCAGGCGCCGCCGCTGTTGACGGTCCCGGGCGCGCCCCGCGTCAACGCGGAGGTTGTGGTTCTGATCGGACAGACCCCGCCTCAAAACGCAGCTGCAGGGATTGCGCAGGACTACAATATCACGCTTGTTGAAAGTACCGCCATCGGTCTGATCAATACCACGGTTGCGCGCTATCGGATTCCGGACAACAGGACGATCGAGACCGTGCTGGCGACCCTTCTCGCCGATACGCGGGTCGGGACTGCGCAGCCCAACTACCTTTACTTTCTGCAGGATGGTACGCGTGCCGGCAAAGCCGCAGCCTTGCAGTATGCGCTCGGTAAACTTGCCATTCCTGGTGCGCACCAACATGCGACGGGTGAGGGGATTACGATTGCGTTGATCGACAGTGGTGTCGACGTTTCTCATCCTGAGTTGGCGGGTGCCCGGATTGAAATCAGGAATGCCGTCACGGATATTCCATTTGCAGCCGAGAAGCACGGCACGGCGCTTGCCGGCGTTCTGGTTGCGCAGGAGAAACTGCTCGGTGTCGCACCGGGATCCCGATTGCTGGCGGTACGCGCCTTTTATAAAGGGGCGGCCGGGTCGCAGGAAACGACGTCGCTTATTCTTGCACAGGCGCTGGACTGGTCGGCTGCGCAAGGCGCGCGTGTGGTCAATATGAGCTTTGCCGGACCCGAAGATCCTCTCTTTGGCCAGGTGATCGATGCCGCCTCAGAAAAGGGTGTCTTTCTGGTTGCGGCAGCCGGAAATGAAGGCGCAGAGGCACCCAAAGCCCACCCGGCCGCGCACGACCGGGTGGCAGCGGTTACCGCCACCGACAGTCAAAACCTGATTTATGATCAGGCCAATCGTGGCGATCACATCGACGTGGCGGCGCCCGGCGTCGATATATTGGTGCCTGCGGCCGGATCCGGCTATGAGATGATTTCCGGAACGTCGCTGTCGGCCGCCTATATCTCGGGCATTTATGCGCTGATGCTGGAAAGGAGCGGCGGTGCGGCGGACAGCAATCCAATCGAGATCCTGAAGAATACCGCGCAGGACCTCGGTCTTCCGGGCTTTGATCCCGCTTTTGGCGCGGGCATGGCCGACGCTGCAAAGGCGGTTCAGACAGCCGGACGTCAATAAGCCGCGCCGATATTGGACTTTTTTGGGATTTAGCGCGATTGGAAATACGCAAGCCTCCG
Organism: Stappiaceae bacterium; assembly: GCA_965275915.1. Taxonomy (GTDB): domain Bacteria; phylum Pseudomonadota; class Alphaproteobacteria; order Rhizobiales; family Stappiaceae; genus JBDWFY01. The sequence continues at coordinate 1,104,659 of CBDHYI010000007.1, read as the reverse complement.
CATTGACCGCAATTCCCCACCTGTGAAAGAACAAGCGTGTTGATATACAATGCCGAATGGGCCGGGCCATTTTGCCCGCCGGCGTCGTTGGTCTGTGTTTGTGGTGGAGAAGCACCACGGCACACAGACCGCTTGGTCGGCAACCAAAATGGCCTCGGTCAAATGACCCAACATAAACAAGTTACGCTCTAGGCTCAGGACCCATTGATTTCATGCAATTCTGTTTTGAAAGAAGTATTCGACTGGAGAGAACCAGGGAGAAGCGAAGGTTGGATACCTTTGCGAGCCCTGGTTCCCTTCAGGCGGGCACTTCTTTCAAAACCCAAAGGGCGAGGCAGATTTTGTTCCTGACTGCGTTGGAAGGACTTGAAAACCGGACGGTTTCCTGCGCCTTTCCGCCTTGTCAAAAACAAAATCTGCTCTCGCAGAATGGATGAAATCAATGGGTCCTGAGCCTAGCTTTTCGGGCGAAAAAACGATCAGGGCTGGAAATCTGCCGGTATGTTCAAGTGGTTCACGACGATTTTTGCTGCAGCCGTAATTGTGTCCGGAGCAGCCGCGAAAGAACCCGAACCACTGGTCGTTTTTGCTGCTGCGAGCATGAAAAACGTGCTTGAAGACATCGTTCCGCTTTTTGAGGAACGATCCGGTGGGAAAGTCATCGTTTCCCTTGCCGCCAGTTCGGCATTGGCGCGTCAGATCGAGGCCGGTGCGCCTGCAGATATTTTTATTTCCGCCGACCAGATCTGGATGGATCACCTGGTGAACAACGGCCGCATTGTTGAAGACAGCCAGCAGATCATCGCGATGAACGATCTTGTTGTCGTTGGCAGTGCAACTGACCCGACGCCTCTGGACGTTCATGATGCGCAAACGTTCATGGACAGGCTTGGCGATGCCCGGCTTGCGGTGGCCGATCCGGACCATGTGCCCGCCGGGCGCTATGCAAAAGCCGCTCTTGAAGCGCTCAGGCTTTGGCCAGCACTCAGCAACCGGCTTGTCCCCGCGGACAATGTGCGTGTCGCTCTGACGCTGGTTGCGCGGGGCGAAGTGCCTCTGGGGATTGTTTACGCCTCCGATGCCCATGTCGATGACAGCGTGTCCGTGCTTGCCAGGATGCCCGCCGGCAGCCATCCGCCGATTGTCTATCCCGCAGCAGTCGTCGAAGGCGGACAACGCGGACCGGCGGCACGCTTTATCGATTTCCTGACCTTTCATGAACCGCAGGTTGCTTTTATCAATGCGGGTTTCCGGCCGATTGAGTGAGCGTCATGACCGACCTATCGCCCGCTGACTGGCAAGCTGTGTTTCTCTCGTTCAAAGTTGCGGGTGTGGCCCTTTTGTTTGCGTTGCCGCTGGCGCTGATGGTTGCCTATGTGCTTGCCAGGTGGTCGTTTCCGGGAAAAGTCGTGCTGGACGGTCTGGTCCATCTGCCTCTGGTCCTGCCGCCTGTCGTCACGGGTTACGTGCTTCTCATTCTGTTTGGCCGGACGGGTGTTCTGGGCCAGTTTTTTGAAAACAGCTTTGGGCTTGTGTTTGCGTTTCGATGGACCGGTGCCGCCCTTGCCGCCGGAATCATGGCCTTTCCGCTGATGGTTCGGCCGATGCGTATCGCGATCGAAAGTGTTGACCAAAAACTCGAGCAGGCCGCTGCAACGCTTGGAGCCAGGCGGGTGGTCGTCCTCTTAGTGGTCACGCTTCCTCTGGCCCTGCCGGGAATCATCGCCGCCGCGCTTCTGGGGTTCGCCAAGGCAATGGGCGAATTCGGCGCGACTATTACCTTTGTATCCAACATTCCCGGCGAGACACGCACCCTGGCCCTTGATCTTTACACGCTCACCCAAATGCCTGACGGCGACAGCGCGGCCTTCGGACTGATTGTCATAGCCGTCCTGATTGCCTTTGGTGCAATCATCGCCTCTGAAATCGTTACCCGCCGGCTGGCGCGACGCCTGGGAGGTTCGTGATGTTGCAGGTTGATGTCAAAGGCCGGTTCGGACCGTTCGATATCGACACCCGGTTTGACAGTACAGGCGGTGTGACCGCTTTGTTCGGCCGGTCGGGTTCAGGCAAGACGACTCTGGTGAATATCATTTCCGGCCTGGCGAAGCCGCAATCGGGGCAAATCCGCCTCGGCGGCGTTGAGTTGCTCAATACGGAGACAAACATCAATGTCCCCGCCCGATCGCGCCGGATGGGGCATGTCTTTCAGGAACACCGACTGTTCCCGCATATGTCGGTTCGTCGCAACCTGACATTTGCCAATTGGGCCGGCGGACGGGCGAAAGACAAACCGCTGGATGAAATTATCGACCTGCTCGGTATCGAACCGCTGCTGGCGCGCATGCCGTCCGGCTTGTCGGGAGGAGAAAAACAGCGTGTGGCGATCGGCCGGGCGCTTCTTTCCAATCCCAAGGCGTTGCTCATGGACGAGCCGCTCGCGTCTCTCGATGCGCCGCGCAAGGAGGAGATCCTGCCCTATCTCGACCGGCTCTGCCGCGAGGCCAAAATCCCGATCATCTATGTCAGCCACGCACTGGAGGAGGTGGTTCGTCTGGCCGATACCCTGGTTGTGCTATCGGAAGGACGCGTCAGGGCGTCCGGTCCGGTTGCCGACATTCTCACGCGGCTGGACCTTGGACCCGCGACGGGCAGGCATGAGGCGGGTGCGTTGGTGACCGCCAAAGTGCTGGGTTTTGATCAACAGTGGAAACTGGCAAAGCTCGATGTTGAAGGCCAGCCTCTTGAACTGCCCGGCCTGGAGACATCCGTCGGAGAAACCGTACGCTTGAGAATTCGGGCAAGAGACGTGTCAATCGCCACGGTGCCGCCCGTTGGTATCAGTATCAGGAACAGCCTGCAGGGAACGGTCGAAGCGCTTCGGCTGGAAAAAGGGGCCTATGCGGAAGTCGTGTGCCGAATCGGCTCACAAAAGGTGCGGGCGCGTCTGACCCGGGCATCGGCCTATGATCTGGGCCTTAAAGAAGGGGTGCCGGTGTATATTCTGATAAAGAGCATCGCGTTCGGTCGTCCGTTCGACGGTAAGGCTGGTGAATGATATCGGCTGGCGGGCACTTATGGAAAACCGCCGAAAAGGTATTGCGGCGCAGAAATTTGACCGGAAGATAAATTTAAATTTCAAAAATTGACGTTACGTAAGTATTGAATTGAATTTTATCCGTGTTGTTAAGAATTTAGTTGCTTTGCCACAAGACATCAGCCTTTTGCCGTCTTGATGTCCCGAAACGGACACAATCTCAAATCAAGAGTATTTCGCATTCAAACCGTTTTTGAGGCGAAAAAGATCTTAAAATACAGGGGAAATCCGTAATTTTTCGAGTATTTCGCCAGAATGGCACAGGAGTTGCGTCATGATTTACGATCACCCGGCATTCCGCCGGATAAGCATCAAATCCTTTAGGGAGGACATCAGATAATGAAACGTCTACTGATCGCGGCTTCGGCCGCCGCCCTTATTTCCACCGCAGCCCCGGCTTTGGCCACGTGCGACGACGGGGAGATCGTCGTAAAGTTCAGCCATGTCACGAACACGGACAAGCATCCGAAAGGCATCGCCGCTGCGCTGCTTGAACAGCGTGTGAACGATGAGATGAACGGCACGATGTGCATGGAAGTTTTCCCCAACTCCACGCTCTATAACGACGACAAGGTGCTTGAAGCGATGCTTCAGGGCGATGTCCAGCTGGCCGCTCCGTCCCTGTCGAAGTTCGAAAAATTCACCAAACAGTTCCGGATCTTCGATCTGCCGTTCCTGTTCAAGAATGTCAACGCTGTGGATGCTTTCCAATCTTCGGAAACCGGACAGGCGCTGAAGGACAGCATGCAGAAACGCGGCCTGCAGGGCCTGGCCTACTGGCACAACGGCATGAAGCAGATGTCGGCCAGCAAGCCGCTGATTGCTCCGACCGATGCCGACGGCCTGAAGTTCCGCGTCCAGTCGTCCGACGTTCTGGTTGCCCAGATGGAAGCGATCGGCGGCAGCCCGCAGAAGATGGCGTTTTCGGAAGTCTATGGCGCATTGCAGCAGGGCGTCGTCGATGGACAGGAAAACACCTGGTCCAACATTTACGGCCGGAAATTCTTCGAGGTTCAGGACGGTATCACCGAGACCGATCACGGTATCATTGACTATCTTCTTGTTGCACCGGTCGATTGGTTGGACGGCCTGCCCGAGGACACCCGGACACGGTTCCTGACCATCGTCGCAGAAGTGACCGACGTCCGTAACAAGGAATCCACCGCCGTCAACGAAGCCGCAAAACAGGCCGTTATCGACGCCGGCGGCACGGTTCGCACCCTGACTCCCGAACAGCGTCAGGCCTGGGTTGACGCAATGGAGCCAGTCTGGGCAAAATTCGCTGAAGATATCGGCCAGGAAAATATCGACGCTGCAGTCGAAATCAACGCCAGCTTCTAGCCGGGCACGGTCGAGGCGGTTCCGTTTGGACCGCCTCGGCAGATACCGGTGAGGGGAAACCGGTTTGGGGGACTTAGGGGCCAATGCAAGCGCACAGAACGTTCAGTGACCGCATCGAAGAAACACTGATTGCGGCAATTCTGGGGGCAATGACGGTGATTACGTTCGCCAATGTCGTTGCCCGTTACGTCTTCAATTCGAATATTCTTTGGGCCCTGCAGCTGACCGTGTTTTTATTCGGCTGGCTGGTTTTGCTTGGTGCCTCTTATGCAGTGAAGAAACACGCGCATCTTGGTGTCGACCTTGTCGTGAATGCGCTGCCGGTCGGTCCGCGCCGAATTCTGGCTCTGTTTGCCGCGCTCGTATGCGTGGTGTTTTCGTTCCTCATGCTGAAGGGTGCCTGGGATTACTGGGCCAATTTTGTCAATCTTCCGGCCACTGAAGGACGATGGTTCCCGCTCGGATTTGAAGAAAAGTACCGGGACAAGGGCTGGTACGAAACAAACGACATCCCAATGCCTTGGGTTCTGTCCTGGATGAAAGATGTTTTCAATGAAGGCGAGGCGTATGAAAAAGTGCCGCGGCTCCTTCCATACGCTGTCCTGCCGGTCTCCATGGCCCTGCTCCTTTACCGCTATATCCAGGCGACGGTCCTGATATGGCAGGGTAAATCGGATCGCCTTGTGGCCAGCCATGAAGTTGAAGAAGAGCTAGCCGAAATTCGGGCGCAGACAGGGGAGAAAGGCTGATGGATGTCCTGCTTCTCTTCGCGCTCGTTATCGGCTTCCTTCTTGCGGGTGTTCCTATTGCCATTGCACTCGGCATCTCGTCGGTGCTGTTTCTTCTGTGGTTCTCCGACAGTTCTCTGGCGTCCGTCGCGCAGACTTTGTTTGAGGCCTTTGAGGGACATTTCACCCTTCTTGCAATACCGTTCTTTATTCTTGCATCGTCTTTTATGACAACGGGCGGCGTTGCCCGCAGGATCATTCGGTTCTCAATTGCGTGTGTGGGTCATTTCCCCGGCGGCCTTGCCATCGCGGGTGTTTTTGCCTGCATGCTGTTTGCCGCGCTGTCCGGATCATCGCCGGCAACCGTTGTTGCCATCGGAACAATCGTCATTACCGGCATGCGCCAGGTCGGTTATTCGAAGGAATTTGCGGCCGGCGTCATTTGTAATGCCGGAACGCTCGGCATTCTGATCCCGCCATCGATTGTTATGGTCGTTTATGCGGCGTCCGTTGATGTTTCCGTGGGACGCATGTTTCTGGCCGGTGTTATTCCGGGGCTTTTGGCCGGTTTGATGCTGATGGTGGCCATTTATGCGATCGCCAAGGTGAAGAATCTTCCCAAGGGCGAATGGAAAGGTTGGGGCGAGGTCTTCGCATCGGGCCGCGAAGCCGGGTGGGGCCTGTTTCTGATCGTTATTATCCTGGGCGGCATCTATACCGGGGCTTTCACGCCGACAGAAGCGGCGGCTGTGGCGGCGATGTATGCGTTTTTCATTGCCTGTTTTGTTTACAAGGACATGGGACCGCTCGCGGCCCGGAAAGAGCCGGCCAGTCTTTCAGCGGCCTCCATCATGGACGACACCGTGTCAGCGGGCCCGCCGACCAAGCTTCGTCACAAGCCGTCGGCGTTGTTGACCGCGTTTTTTCACAAGGACACACAGCACACGCTTTTTGAAGCGGGCAAGCTGACCATAACGCTGCTGTTCGTGATCGCCAATGCCCTGATTTTGAAGCATGTGCTGACCGATGAACAAATACCGCAGCAGGTGGCCAAGGCGATGCTGTCTGCCGGATTCGGTCCCATTATGTTCCTGATTGTCGTCAACGTGATCCTTTTGATCGGCGGCCAGTTCATGGAACCGTCGGGTCTGCTTGTGATCGTTGCACCGCTGGTGTTTCCCATTGCGATTGAGCTTGGCATCGATCCGATTCACCTGGGCATCATCATGGTGGTGAACATGGAGATCGGTATGATTACACCACCCGTGGGCCTCAATCTGTTTGTGACCTCCGGGGTTGCGGGCATGCCGATGATGAATGTCGTTCGGGCTGCATTGCCGTTCCTTGCCGTTCTGTTCGTATTTCTGATCATCGTCACTTATGTGCCCTGGCTATCGACCTTCCTGCCCAACACATTCATGGGGCCGGAAATCATCACACAGTAGGCGTGTCAATTTCTCAACAGCCCGGCATTTGTAAAACTTGCCGGGCATTTTTCTGTCAAAAACACAACAATCTGATTTGAGCTATTCCTTCCGTTAGGTTAGCGGTTACCTATGCGGGATCTTATTATTATTTGTCTTTCAGCTTTGTTTTGTCTTTTGTTTTTGTTTTTCGGCGCCGGCACCGCCGGTGAAATCAAAAACGGTCGATCTTTTGAAGAAGACTCAGCCGGACCATCTGCAGTTCGATCTCCGGCCCGGGAACCACGGTTGGTCCTTTTGGCGCGAGACGTTGGTAGAAGGGACTGTTGTTCATGGTCCGGTACCTGGAATGGCCCGCGAGTGCCTGACTCATCACGCAGATCGAATAATTAGCCGGATCATAAAATCGCCGGCGTCATAATAATTTCGCAAATTTCCTGTGTACTGTCGGATTGTTACAGGGCGGATTAATTACGGTATACGCGCCGATATGCGGTGCGCTGAATGTTTAAGGTGTGACATGCAAAGTGGAAATGTCAGATGGTTTGATGCCGAAAAAGGCATTGGCGCAATTGATTGTGAAAACGGGTATCCGGTTCTCGTTTATCGCTACACTTTGGAGCGCGCAGGGTTGACGAAGCTGGATGAAGGCCAGCTTGTCGCTTACGAACTCGGTGCGAAAAACGGCGAAAAAGTCGCCGAAGACCTGAAGGTTCTCTAAGGGCTGCCGTTCGGTTCTTCTCCGATATACTCCGATGACGGTCGGATCAGTCGGCCGGTCTGTTGCTGCTCCAGAATGTGAGCACACCATCCGGCCGACCTGCCTGCCGCAAAAAGGGGCGTGAACAGGGTCCGGTCAAATCCGAGTGCGCTCAACAGAACGGCGGTATAAAACTCCACATTGGTCTCAAGCCGACGATCCGGCTTGTGACGGGCGAGTGCGGTCAGGGCGGCGGTTTCGATCTGCTCTGCTTTTTCGATCGCGCTGCTGAGCGATTTCAGTTTCTTCAGTCCTTCTTTCAGGACGTCGGCACGCGGATCGCGCGTACGGTAGACACGGTGGCCGAAGCCCATCAGCCGGCGTCCGGCCGCCAGCTCGCCGCTTATCCATGCCTCCGCATGTTCGGGGCTGCCGATTGCGTCAAGCATATCCAGAACCGGGCCGGGCGCGCCACCATGCAGCGGACCTTTCAGTGCACCCAGGGCACCTGAAACGGCTGACCGCATGTCGGATCCGGTTGAGGCAATCACACGTGCGGTGAATGTGGATGCGTTCAGGCCGTGATCGAGAATGGTGACAAGATAACGGTCCAGTGCGTCGACTGCCTCGGGCGCCGGCACTTGACCGTGCACCATGGCAAGGAGGTCCTCGGCACAAGAGTGCCGGCGATCAGGCTCAGGTAAGGAAAGTCCGGCCTTGATCCGCGCGGCCGCCGCCAGCAAAGTATGAATTCCGCCGATAATCTGCAAGGCGGCCGGCCTGTCATCTTTTATCGGCAAAGCATCAAGACCCAATCGGATCAGTTCGATTTCAGACAGACCGGCAGGGGCGGACATCATGCACGGCAGGACTTGTGCAGCCGCACAACGGGCATCGGCAATCCGATCGCGGATCTGGCTTTCCTGCAATTCGGGCAGCACAGCACCCAGCAGGAAAGCCACTGCCTTTTCATATGTCACTTTGCCTGCCAGATTTTCGATTGGTCTGCCACGCACAATGAGTGCACCCGCTGCACCGCGAACGTCGCTGAGAACCGTCTGCGCTGCCACGATTCCTTCAAGACCGAAATCGAGACGGCCATTCGCAGGTTTGTTCATGCCATCCTCCGATTGAAATAGACAGGGGCGGGCATAGGCGCATAAGGTTGCAATATCGTCAATATTGATAGATACAATCAATATATGGTTAAACCGATTTATCTTTCGGCAAAGGAAGCCGCAACTGAATTGGGTGTGCAACCGGCGACCCTTTATGCGTATGTGTCACGCGGCTTTGTGCGCTCAATAGCGGGTCCCGGCCGGTCAAAGCTCTATGCGGCGGAAGACATCCGTAATCTCTGCGACAAGCGGGAAACCGGCCGCGACTCTGAGGGAGAGGGCGCTGGTGTTCCGCTGCATTCGTCGATCACCCTGATTGCCGATGATGGGCCCTACTACCGGGGCCAGTCAGCAATCAATCTTGCAAAAAGTGCCAGTCTGGAGTCTGTCGCAACCCTGTTGTGGAACTGTAAAACAGATCCTTTCGGGGACAGGGTTGAAAAGACCGCATCTCAGGTGGCGGCAATGCCTGCGCGGCCGATTGAAAAGGCCATGCTCGCCCTCAGCTTTTGGCCAATGCAGGACCGGGCCGCTTATGCTGTTAGTCGGGATGTGCTTGTGCGGCAAGGGGCGGCGATTATGCGCTACGTTGTTGCCGCTCTGCTGGGCAAACCGGTGTCCGACAGGCCCATTCATGAATTTCTCGCCCATCACTGGAACGTGTCCGACCCTGACATTACGGACATGATCCGTGCGGCGCTTGTGCTCTCGGCCGACCATGAACTCAATACAAGCGCTTACACTGTGCGATGCGCGGCTTCGACTCGCGCGCCGCTTCATGCTGTTCTGCTTGCCGGGCTCGGTGCGTTTTTGGGCCCGCGCCACGGTGCTGCCTCCGACCGGGTGGAGGGCTGGTTCGGTTCCATGCGCGATGCGGCTTCGGTTCGGCCGGAAATGGAAGCAAGGGTGATGCGCGGTGAACCGCTTTATGGTTTCGGCCATCTGATTTACGAGGAAGCCGATCCCAGAGCGGAGGTTCTGCTGTCGATGATCGAGCAGCATGCGGACGGTCAGGCTTTTGCGGGAACACTCAGGGAGATCCGCCGTGAAGCACTGACGCTTTACGGCCTTCATCCCAATATTGATTTTGCGTTGGCGGCTCTGCGGACCTATGCCGCCCTGCCCGACGGCGCGGCCATGGTGCTGTTCTGCTCGGGGCGCCTGACCGGATGGATTGCCCATGCGCTGGAGCAATATGAGCAGCCGGATCAAATACGGCCGCGAGCGATTTACACAGGTCCAAGACCCAGATGATCCGATATTGCCCTGCGGTGTTTATCTCAATACAGAAGAAGACCGATCACATGGGCCGCAGCAGTAACCGGAGACCGACGTGGAACAACTCATAACGCATGTACTCAATGTCATTGCGCCGGTGTTGATCTGCACCCTGGTCGGTTTCATTCTCGCCAAAACCAAAGTTGTGTTTGATACCAAGGTTGTCGGCGCGGTGGTGTCCAATGTCGGCTATCCGACCCTGGTCATCTCGCATCTCTCGCAGCAGCATATTGCATTTGACGCTTTCATTCGGGTCATGGGCATGGCTGTGATCGCAATCGCTTTGTTTGGGGTTATCGGCTATGCGTTCCTGCGTATTGCGGGTCTTCCTGCACGGGCCTTTCTGTCGCCAATGATGATGAACAATGTCGGCAACGTCGGGCTGCCGGTCTGTTTGCTGGCTTTTGGAAACGAGGGACTGGCTTATGCGTTGGCTTTCACCGTGGTTGTCATATGTGCAATTTTCACAATTGGTATGTGGCTGCCTATCGGCAAGGTAAGTTTCAGCAGCCTTATCCGCAGTCCGGTCATCTATGCGGTGATCCTGTCGCTCATTTTGATGGGAACAGATACACATCTGCCGGATCCGATCGAGCAGGCCGCGACGATCCTGGGCGGATTGTCAATCCCTCTTATGCTCCTGACCCTCGGATACACGATTGCGACTCTGACGGTCGGTTCGATCTGGCGCGGCACTTATCTTGCCGGTTTCCACCTGATTATGGCTGCAGGTGTGGCCTATGCTCTGGTGACTTTGTTCGGTCTGACCGGGACCGAGCGCGGTGTTTTTATCCTTCAATGCCTGGCACCCGTATCGGTCGCCACTTATCTGTGGGTGGAAATGTATCAGGAGGAGTACGCCGCCGACGTTGCCGGAATGATTCTGATCTCGACCCTGGCGACGATCCTTGTCCTGCCGCTGGTTCTGACATTCTGGATTTAGAGTACACCCTTCCTTCCAGCTTTCTGCCGTTTGAACCGCCATTTCAAGCCAGTTTATGAGTGCACACCCTAGCGGGTGGGGAAATTGAGCCGCTTCCAGTCGCGTTTCGGAACGGGCCGCCCGACCAGAAAGGCCATGTCCGTCACGGAGCTGAAATCATCTGACAGAGTGCACTCGTACTTCAGGTGAAACCAGCGTCCCCTGCTTCTGAAAACGGCCCCTTCTGCCAGAATAACGCTTCCCCTTACCTCCGGTTCCGACAAGGCGTAGGCGATCATCCAATCCGGAGAGAGCGTCTCTTTCCAGGCGTGAACCTGTTCCATGGCCTCATTGTTACAAATCTGCTCCATGCGCTCGGGAAGAGCCAGTCGGCCCAACAGGTGTTTTGCCTCCCGGTTTTTCGGGTTGCTCCAGATTTCGTGCGAATAAAGTCTGGTGGCGCGGATCATGGTCTGTCGGCCGTCCACGCTTGAACCCCCGGGCGGCACCCGGGCAAGAACCGAGCTTGTTTTGGGGGCCGGTGTCAGTCGATCCGTATATTTCCCGTCATGCTGTGTGGGTGAGGAAGCAGGTTGATCGTCCGGCCGGGTTGGTCCTTCCTGTGTTGTTTTTTGGGGCGGAGCCGTTCGTCGCGACCCGAAGGGTGTCACAAGCGTTACCGCAATGCGGGTTTCTTCCGCCATCTTGAATGGCGTGACCTTGAGGCCGTAAGTCACGGCCAGTGCCAACAGAATATGGATCCCCAGCGATGATAGCAAAGCCGCAGGATATGGTTGATGAAACCAGTGACTGACGGACTTCACGGTGACAGGCGGTGGCACCGTCCACCTGTGAACAGCAGTTATCTCAGTCCATTTTGTCGGACACACACTCATATATGTGAGATCATGACGACATGAAAAAAGGCGATAATTACGAAGTCAGTTACTATAAATAGTGGCAGAAAGCGGGCAATCTGCGGCAGCGTTTTGTTTGGACCGCAGCGAAGTTAACCCGCCGCACCTGTATCAATGATGCGGCGGTGTTGTGTGTGATGCGACCCTAGTGATTGTCCCGGGGAATGCCGGGGGGAATGTGCAGTTCCGGTGCGGACGGTGTTTGCGCGACCTTCTGGAACTGCACGGCCGGTTTCAACACCATGCCCTGGTCGAACTGCCCGACGATGGAGCGCTGAATTTCCTGCCAGGGTGTCTGACTGGCCGGATAGGAATAGCCGCCCTTCGCAGAAAGATCATCCCGTCGCCGGTTAAGCTCTTCTTCTGAAATGAGAATATCGGCCGTGCCTTTTTTCAGGTCGATCCGCACCTTATCGCCGGTCTGAAGCAACGCCAGACCGCCCATGGCGGCCGCCTCGGGGGACGCATTCAGGATTGATGGTGAACCGGATGTCCCCGATTGCCTGCCGTCGCCGATGCAGGGCAGTTCGGTGATGCCTCGTTTGATCAGCGCTGCCGGCGGCTGCATATTGACCACTTCGGCACCGCCCGGATAGCCGATCGGGCCGGCGCCGCGTATGAACAGGATGCAGTATTCATCGATATTCAGAGCGGGATCGTCGATCCGGTCGTGATAATCCTCCGGACCGTCAAAAACGATGGCCCGGCCCTCGAAGGCATTCGGATCATCGGGATTCGACAGATAGCGCTGCTGAAACTCGTCGCTGATCACACTGGTCTTCATGATCGCGGACTCAAACAGATTGCCCTTCAGGTTGATGAAACCTGCCTGCCGCTTCATCGGGTTCGTGACGGACCTGATAACTTCGCTGTTCTCGTTGACGGCACCGGCACAGTTCTCGCCAAGTGACTTACCGTTCGCGGTTATCGCGTCCGGATGGGGCAACAGGTTCTCTTTCATCAATTCGGCAACAACCGCCGGAACGCCTCCGGCACGATGATAATCCTCACCGAGATAGTCTCCCGCCGGCTGCAGATTGACCAGAAGCGGAATTTCGTGGCCCAGCTTCTGCCAGTCGTCATTGTCCAGCGGCACGCCGAGGTGACGGGCGATTGCATTGAGATGGATCGGTGCATTGGTTGAACCGCCGATCGCCGAATTGATCACAATGGCATTTTCGAACGCTTTGCGAGTCATGATATCGGAGGGCTTCTGATCCTGCCAAACCATGTCGACGATGCGTTTGCCGGTCTGGTAGGAAATCTGCCCCCGCTCCCGGTAAGGGGCCGGTATGGCGGCGGACCCCGGAAGCTGCATACCAAGGGCTTCGGCCAGCGAATTCATAGTCGTTGCGGTGCCCATCGTATTGCAATAGCCGACCGATGGAGTGGAGCTGGCAACAATTTCCATAAAGCCCTCATAGTCGATCTCGCCAGTTGCGAGCATCTCTCGGGCTTTCCAGACAATCGTGCCGGAACCTGTGCGTTCTCCATGGTGCCAGCCGTTCAACATCGGCCCGACACTGAGGGCTATGGCGGGAATATTGACGGTTGCAGCCGCCATCAGACAGGCGGGGGTGGTCTTGTCGCACCCGATCGTAAGGACAACGCCGTCGATCGGATATCCGTGCAAAAGTTCGACAAGCCCCAGATAGGCGAGATTGCGGTCGAGTGTGGCGGTCGGGCGTTTGCCGGTCTCCTGAATGGGATGAACCGGGAATTCGAAGCAGATGCCACCGCTCGAAACAATGCCTTCACGCACCCGTTTGGCGAGTTCAATATGATGTCGGTTGCATGGGGAAAGATCGGAACCTGTCTGGGCGATACCGATGATCGGTTTCCCGGATTGCAGCTCTTCCCGCGTCAATCCGAAATTCAGATAACGCTCGACATAAAGTGCTGTCATGCCTGGATTGTCGGGATTGTCGAACCAGTTGCGCGAGCGCAGCGGCGTTTTGCCCTTGCCGGTCATGGTTTCCTCCATCGTCTTCGGTCTTTATGAGGGCGGATGCACAACCCCGGGAGTTTGTCCCGTCTCACATATGGCCCAATCGGCCATGCGCTTTCGACGGTTTTCCGAAACTGCATTCCTTTGAATAAACACAACACGCTCTAGAGCGTGTCTTGTTTATGCTGAATCATTTGACCGGAGCCATTTTGGTCGCCGGCTAGGCGGTCTGTGTGCCGTGGTGTTTCTCCACCATAAGCACAGACCAACGACGCCGGCGGGCAAAATGGCCCGGCCCCTTTGGCACTATTTATCGATACGCTCGTCCTTTCTCGGGTGGGGAAAATCGGCCCATCGGACAGCGTTGCGTACCTTGCCCGATGCGCCGCATTGCGCGACGGGACGCGCCTTGCCGAATGAACCGATTTTCCGCCATCAAATGATCCAACATAAGCAAGACACGCTCTAGCATATGCCGGTAGATGAATAAATTATATTATCGCGCAGGCCGTACCGGCCAGATCATTTCCTTTTGGAGAAATTTTCGTCTTTTGCATCGAACGCGACCGGCTATCTGTTAAACCGTGATAACTCCAGGCAACAAGGCTCGTTTGTGAGCTGAATAACTTGCAAGGTCTTTGAAGCCGTTACGGAAGCCGAGTGGAATGTATGATTCATTTGTCGACGTTTTTCGCGGGTACTTTCCACAAAATTCTCTCAAAAGTAGAAATCGGATCAATTTTATCATTGGTGACTGTGCCCAAGGGCTATGTGGTAAATTATTGTAATATTTACTGAATTTTTACCTCATTCCGAAATTGTTTTCGCGATGATTTTGGAGGAGGGGGTCTGAAATTATTCTGCAAATGATTTTCTAGGGGGCGGTATGACAATCGGTCAGAAAGTCAGAGTCGGATTTCTTGCTGTCGCATTTATTGTGGCCGCCGTGGGCGGATGGTCATTTTTCAATCTCTATCTGCTGAGGGAGAATATCGCTCAGGTCGAGGATATGAGCGGAGATGCTTTGTTGGCATCGGAAATGAATGCCGACATGGCCAAAGTGCTGGTCAACACAAATCAATATATTCGGTCACGGTCGCCGGGCGATCTTGAAGAGGCTCGTAACTTTGTCAGGCAGATGGACGAAGATATAGAGTTGGCCAAGGCGGAGATCCACAACCCGGCACGTGTTGCCTTCCTTGAGAAAATAAGCTCCGGAATGGAAACATACAGGGCCGGGCTGACAAAAGTTGTCGATCTGTACGCAGAACGGGATGTTCTGGTTTCCGAACAGCTCGACAGAATTGGACCGGTTGCCAGAAAGAACCTGACGGCAATTAACGAGACAGCGTCGCGGGACGGCGATTACGAGACCGCAAACCTGGCCGCTCAGGTACAGGAGGACTTTCTGCTGGCGCGGCTCTATGTCCTCAAATTTCTTCTGGCGAACAAAGGTGCCGACATGGACCGCGCGATCGCTGAACTGGAAAAGGTCAAAACCCGCTTCAGCATGCTGGACAAAAGCATTGAAAACCCGGAGCGGAAAGCGATTCTGAAAGAAACGATTCCGCTGGTGGCGCGGTATGGAGACGCCGCCATCAGGGTTCGGGATATCATCGTCGAGCGTAATCAGATCAAGTCCGAGGTGTTGAATACGGTAGGTGATGAAATCAGCGCCACCGCAGCGGAGATGAAAGTCAGTGCCGGAAGAGATCAGAAGTCTCTGGCGCAGGGGGCAATTGACAATGCCACGAACGCGGAAATTCAGATTGGCATTATTTCTGCGTTGGCGTTTTTGTTGTCTGTCGCTCTCTCTGTTGTCATTTCGCTCGGCATTACTCGTCCGATTCAACGTCTGGTGCGAGATGCAACTGAACTTGCCGAAGGCAATACGGATGCTGAGTTTGCCGAAACGCAGCGCCGGGACGAAATCGGTGCAGTGGCAAAATCGATTGCCGGCTTCAGGGATGGTGTCCTGGCACGCCAGAGACTTGAAAGCGAACAAGAAGCCGAGCGGAAACGCAAGGAGGAACAGGCAGATCAGGTCAATCTTGTTCTGGAGCAGTTCTCCAGCAGTGTTTCGACGTCTCTGAACAACGTTTCCAGCGCGGTTGCCGAGCTGCAGACAACCGCTAACATGATGACGCAGACCGCGCAGGGGACCAGCGCACAGGCGGCAAATGTCGCAGCGGCGTCGGAGGAAGCGACCACCAACGTTCAGACCGTTGCCAGTGCAACCGAAGAATTATCCGTATCGCTGAGAGAAGTCAGCACGCGTGTGGCGCATTCTTCCAGCATTGCCGGAAAAGCGTCGGACGAAGCGGGCAAAACGAACAGCCAGATCGAGGGTCTCGCTTCCGTTGCTGAGGATATCGGTGAAGTGATCGAACTGATTTCGATGATTGCGGAGCAGACCAATCTGCTTGCACTGAATGCAACCATAGAGGCGGCCCGGGCCGGAGAGGCCGGCAAGGGTTTTGCGGTTGTCGCATCCGAGGTCAAGGAACTGTCGAGCCAGACCGGAAAGGCCACGGAAGAAATCGGACAAAAGATTTCCGCCATCCAGGATGAAACGCGGAGTGCGGTCGCCGGTATCCAGGGCATCGGCGAGATCATCGAAGAAATGAATGCTGTTTCTACCGCGATCGCGGCATCGGTTGACCAGCAAACCTCCGCGACTGAGGAAATTGCCGGCAATGTCGATCAGGCCGCACGCGGTACGGGCGAGGTGAGTTCAAACATCGCGCATGTCTCTCAAGCTGCGAGCGAGACCGATATGGCCGCCAAAGGCGTCATGGATGCCGCCCGGACACTCGCCGAGCAAACCGAGAACATCAGCAGGAACATCGAGCAATTCCTGCAGGATGTCCGGGCGGCATAGGCATGCTGCAAAAGGCGATTGCCACTGGGGCTGCGGGTTCAGTCGGAGCCCACAGTCATTCCTGTGATGTCTCGGATCATCAGTTTGCTGATCCCGAACAGAACCAGCGGCGCCAGTGCTGACAGGGTGACGGCTGCCATAGGCGGCAAAAGCGTGATCGCTGCGAATACGACAGCAACCGCCTGTGCCACGACGGCGGACGGCAAAATCCGTTTTGAAACCGCAATCATCCGCCGGGCACAGGTCAATGCGACAGGGACCAGGGCCAGATCGGACCTTAAAAGAATGATTGAGGCGCTTTCCCGATTGCCTTCGACGATTTTCGGCAGAGCAATCATGACCGCGGCCGTGTCGTAATGCTGATCTTCGCGTTGACCTTCCCCGATAAGGGCACAGGTCCGCCCCGCCAGTTGACAGTTTTCAAGCCAAACTGCCCGGTCGGCGGTTGAATAATCGGAAAACCACCGATCAAGATCGGTGGTTGTGCCGATGGCTTCTGCGACGCCTTCGGTGTCGCCGGTAAACATGACACATTCTATATCCAGTTCCCTGAGCGCTGCGACGGCCTTTGGAGCGCCGGAACGGATCGGGTCGCGAAGCGCGATTACACCGACAATATGCCCGTCCAGAATGACGTGTGCGGTCGTTTTTGCCGCAGCTTCAAACTGCTTTCGGACAGCCTCCGCCGAGGTGCTGATTATGCCCCTTTCAGCCAGAAACAGGCTGTTGCCGATTTCGACCTGCCGATCGGCAAGGACCGCTGTCATTCCACGGCCGGGATAATCATGGTTTTCCGACGGCTCGGAAATCGCCAGTCCGCGTTCTTCGGCAGCTGCGACGATCGCCCGCGCGATCGGATGTGGGCTGGCGCGCTGGATACTGGCCGCAATCCGGAGCAGCCGGTCCGAGTTCCGGTCAAAGGCGATGATGTCGCTCAATTTGGGCTGGCCCAGGGTGAGTGTGCCGGACTT
Organism: Stappiaceae bacterium; assembly: GCA_965275915.1. Lineage (GTDB taxonomy): Bacteria > Pseudomonadota > Alphaproteobacteria > Rhizobiales > Stappiaceae > JBDWFY01. Next base: position 1,087,334 of record CBDHYI010000007.1, on the reverse strand, counting down.
GTCAAATGCCGCAATCTCAACCCGATTGGCCATTTCAATGTCATTGGCGGTCCTGAAGAGAATTCCCCATTTGCGGCAAAAGGAAAGCCCGGTTGCCAACGCTCCGGAAACAGCCATGGCCGACGCCGGTGTCCCGGCTAATATGCTCAGGGCAACCAGCGCCGACAGCGCCCCCTGCCACCTGTCGAGCAGGCCTCCGAATATGGCAAGTGCAAGCACCGTCGCCGCGAGCCAGACGAAGAAGGGCAGACGGTTTGCCGCCAGCTGTTCTTCCTGCAGGAAGCCTGGAATGTCTGGATCCTCTGCATAAAAATACTGCTCCGGGTCGAACTTTTTCAGGAAGTATCTGCTGATCAGCTGCACCAGAATGGAAAGGCTGCTTGCGACCAGAAGCGAAAGGTCCAAAAACGGAAGTGCCGGCAGAAGATAGTAGGCAAGAGCACCCAGATAGGCCAGTGCGGCCCCGAACGGCAGAACAAGGCCGATCGGCCAGAATGCCGGTTGATTTTCTCTGATGAGTTCCAGCGAGAGCGTGCTTCCACCGATCATCACGATCCCGCCGACGCTTGCAAACAGCACCCAGTCCGGAAATTGACCATCCGGCGAGATCAGGCTGGTGACCGCCGGGACTGAGAGCACGAGACAAACGGCAATAACTGACAGCCGTATCCTGTTCGAAAAGAGAGCGCTCATCCCGCTGTTTTGATCCTGAACCATCTGTACCGCCCTCCCGGAAAAGCGGTTTTTGGAGACCGGAATCGTGCAACCTGCCGGTTCCTCACGAGGACATCGGGAAGGGCCGTTCGCGGAAGTGCATCCAAAACCCTCAGATCCGCCTATGGTCCTTCATACGCCAAATGTGCCGGAAACGGCCAGCATCTTTGTCCCGTTATAAGCAGAAAACTGCATCGCTTATTCAGGTCATATCGTGTCGGAAAAAAGGCGGGAGGAGAGACGAAGGGACCTGAAGTAAATCACTGGTATTTATATGTATTCTCCCGACCCTGATCTTGGCTCGCGCGGCAGATGCTTCGGCCTTTTTTTCGCAAACGGCGCTTTTGCGGACCGGATCTTTCAGTTTTGCGCATAGTCGCGGCTGAGAAGGTCCATTTTCGGCATCAGAGCGAGAAGTTGTTGCGTATACGTGTGTTCCGGCGTTTCAAACAAGATGTCCGTCTCTGCAATTTCACAAAGAATGCCCTGACGCATCACGCCGATCCGATTGCACATCTGGCGCATCACAGCAAGATCGTGGCTGATAAAGAGCATGGTCAGCCCGAGTTCGTCCTGAAGGTCCTTCAGAAGATTAAGGATTTGAGCCTGAATAGAGACATCGAGCGCCGACGTCGGTTCATCGCAGATGAGAAAACGGGGACGGGTCGCAAGTGCCCTGGCAATGGATATGCGCTGGCGCTGACCACCTGAGAACTCGTGCGGATATTTCTCACCCGCCTTTGCCCCAAGACCGACATGGTCAAGCAGATCGGCCACAATCCGGTCCGTTTCAGCCCGGCTGCCGGTCAATTTGTGGAACCGTATCGGCTCGGCGACGATATCTTTCACCCGCATCCGGGCATTGAGCGAGGAGAACGGGTCCTGAAAGATCATCTGCATCTGACGGCGAAGAGCCAGAATATCTGATTTCCGGCTGAGCGCCGTGAGGTTCTGCCCGGCAAAGTGGATTGCGCCGCTTGCGGGCTCATGCAAGCCGGTAATCAGGCGGGCGACGGTTGATTTTCCCGAACCGGATTCGCCGACCAGTCCGAATGTCTCTCCCTGCCGAATGTCGAAACTGACGTCCTTGACCGCGTCCATCCACAGACGCCGGGACGGAAAAATCGACGAGCGGGTCTGAAATCGAATACCGACGCTTTTCAGCGACAAGAGCGGGCCATCGAGTTTCTGACGCTGTGTCGTCTCTCCAAGCCAGTGTGTCGAAATATCGATATGTTTTGAGCGAACACCAGCCTTTTCGATATAATCGACGACCGGAAAGCGCTCAACCTTGCTGTCCGGCCGCGGGACAGCAGCGATCAGGCTCTTCGTGTAGGGATGGCCGGGGCTGCCCAGAACTTTTGCGGTCACCCCGTACTCGACAACTTTGCCGTGATACATCACTGCGACATGGTCGGCCATGTCGGCGATGACGCCCATATCGTGGGTGATCAGGATCATCGCCACTTTCCGGTCCCGGCAAAGCGATTTCATCAGATCCAGAATCTGTGCCTGGATCGACACGTCGAGTGCGGTGGTCGGTTCATCGGCAATCACCACCTCCGGTTCGGCACAGAGTGCCAGCGCAATGACGACCCGCTGGCGCATGCCCCCGGAAAACTGATGGGGGTATTGTTTGACCCGGAGTTTCGGATCGGGGATACCGACCTGGTCGAGCAGGCTGACCGCTCTTGCCTGGGCCTCTTCGGAGGACAGTGGCAGGTGATATAGAATGGTTTCTACAAGCTGGGATTCGATGGTTTGCAGCGGATCGAGGCTGGTGAGCGGATCCTGAAAAATCATTCCGACCCGATTGCCCCTCAGGCGTCGCATCGACGATCTCTCCAGATTGTCGATCCGCGTACCGTTGAGATAGATTTCACCGGCCGAAACAAACCCCGGTGCCTCCAGCAGACCGATAACCGCGTTGCCGATGGTGGACTTGCCGGCGCCGGATTCTCCGACGATACCCAGTACCTCACCCGGTTCGACGCTGAGGGTCACGTCCTTCGAAGCAACAAAGTCTCCACGGCGGTGCGGGAAGGTGACTTCGAGGCCTTTAATGTCAAGTAAGGACACTGTTGTTCTCCCTTAGCGCAGCTTCGGGTTGAGGGCATCCCGGAGCCAGTCGCCCAAAAGGTTCACTGCCAGCACCAGGACAGCAAGAACGAGACCGGGAAAGATCGCGATCCACCATTCGCCGGAAAACAGGAAGTTGTTGCCGATGCGTATCAGGGTCCCGAGCGAAGGCTGTGTTGCCGGTACGCCGACACCCAGGAAAGACAGGGTCGCCTCCAGAACGATCGCCAATGCAAGATTGATCGTCGCGATCACCAGCACCGGACCGAGCACATTGGGCAATACGTGGCGGATCATAATCGTCAGGGACGGAATGCCGATCACCCGTGCGGCCTGCACATATTCTTTGTTTTTCTCAACAAGGGTCGAGGCGCGAACCGTGCGGGCATACTGGACCCAGAAAGAAAGTCCGATGGCAAAAGCGAGAATCCAGAACGCATATTGTTCCCGGTCCATCTCCCCGAACACACCGCGGGCGATACCATCGATCAGAAGGGCAATCAGGATGGCGGGAAAGGTCAGCTGCACCTCCGCGATGCGCATGATGACCGCATCGATCCGGCCGCCGAAATAACCCGATACCAGCCCCAGAAAAATACCCAGCGTCGCGGCAAACGCGACGCTGACAAATCCGACTGAAATCGACACGCGGGATCCGTAGAGGATGGCGGAAAACAGATCCCGGCCCTGGTCGTCGGTTCCCAGCAGAAACCGTGGATCGCCGTTTTCCATCCAGATTGGCGGGATCTGGGAATCAAGCAGATCGACAGTTGAAAGATCAAACGGATTATAGGGTGCAATCAGCGGTGCGAAGAGCGTGGCGATGAAATAGATCAGAGTGACGATGCCGGCGATAACGGTGACCTTCGATTGGAGAAACGAGTAGGCGATATCGCTGTCCAGCATACGCTGAAAGGCATTCATTCGTTCCTGTGACGGTCCTGTGGTGTTGTCGACCATGGGCACTCAAAGTCCGCTGCGTTCTGTCCGCAGGCGCGGATCGATGACGAAATAGAGAATATCAACCACCAGATTGATGACGATGAACAAAAATGCGGTCAGAAGCAGATAAGCGGCCATGATCGGAATATCCACGTTCTGAACGGCCTGCAGGAACAGAAGGCCCATTCCGGGCCACTGGAATACGGTCTCGGTGATGATGGCAAATGCGATGATCGACCCGAGTTGCAGGCCGGTTATGGTGATGACCGGAACGAGCGTGTTTTTCAGAGCATGACGGAAATGTACGGATCTGTCAGGCAGTCCGCGTGCGCGCGTGAACTTTATGTAGTCGGTGCGGATAACTTCAAGCATCTCCGCCCGTACAAGGCGCATGATCAGAGTCATCTGAAACAGGCCCAGGGTGATTGACGGCAGAATAATCGCTTTCAGTCCGCTTTCCGTCAAAAGGCCCGTGGTCCACCCACCCCACAAAGTCACTACCTCACCTCGTCCGAAACTGGGCAGCCACTGAAGGTTCACCGAAAAAATGAAGATGAGCAGAATGCCGATAAAAAATGTCGGCAGCGAAATCCCGATCAGTGAAACCGTGAGGAATATTTTCGACAGCCACGCCTGACGTTTCAGCCCGGTATAAACGCCCATCGGTATGCCTATGGCAAGCGCAAGGATTGCCGACACGACCGAGAGTTCCAGCGTGGCGGGCATGCGTGCAAGGATGAGTTCGGACACCGGTTGCTTGAATTGGTAACTGACGCCGAAGTCAAACTGTGCCGCGTCAGAGATAAATCGAAGAAACTGGCTGACAATCGGATCGTTAAGCCCCAGGCGCTCCCGAAGAGCTTCGCGTTGTTCGGGGGTCGTTTCGACACCGACCATCTGATTGATGGGATCGCCGACATACCGGAACATGGTGAACGCAAGCAGGGCGACCACCAGCATAACGACGAAAGCCTGCATCAGCCGACGCAATATGAAAGTGACCATATGAGTTCTTGTTCCCGATAGGCCGGAGGCGCATACCCCGCTTCTGCCGGCTTTGTTCCATCCTGACGCGTCGGCCTTGCATAAAGGAGACGATATTTAATGGCTCTTTTTCACAGTGTAGAACATCAGCCCGTTGTCTGCCCGCTGTTTCACGGTGATTTTGTCCGACACACCCCACGCCAGCTGCTGCTGATGCAGCGGTATATAGGCGGTGTCGGTGGTTGTCAGTTCAAAGGCTTTTGCAATCAGCGCATCCCTTTTTTCCGTGTTGTTTTCCGACAGGACTCGTGCCGTAAGACCATCAACCTCCTTGTTGCAGTAGCCGCCAAGGTTGAAAGGACCGCCCTTGCCCGCATCGTCGCGGCAGCCGTGCAGATTGTGTAAGACGTTGTAGCTGTCAAAGGAGCTCGGGGTCCAGCCAAGCAGGTAAAACGAGGTACCGTAGCCACCGGACTGAAGAACTTTCGCAAAGAATTTTGCACGCGGCTGGGCATTGAGTTCCACGTCTATGCCCACGTGGGCGAGGTAGCTGACAACGGCCTGACAGATCGCCTCGTCATTCACATAGCGATCGTTTGGACAGTCCATATCGACAGAAAATCCGTTCTCATAACCGGCTTCATGCAGGAGAGCGCGCGCTTTCTCCGGATCGAAGGCCGGCCGCTTGAAAGCAGATGAACCGGAAAACAGATAGGGGGAGATCATCAGCGCGGACGGTGTGGACAGGTTCCGCATGATTTTCTTTTTGATCGTCTCAATATCGATCGCGAGCATGACTGCCCGGCGCACCCGTGCATCTTTAAACGGATTCCTGCCTTTGACGTTCGAATAGAGCAACTCGTCCCGGCGCTGATCCATTCCCAGAAAAATCGTTCTCAGTTCAGGTCCTGTCAGGGCTCTTGTGCCCTCATTCTTCTCGATTCTGTCAAGATCCTGTACCGGCACAGGGTATACGAGGTCCAGTTCCCGTGACAGCAGTGCGGCGACGCGGGTCGGTGCAGAGACGATGGGGATGAATTCGACCTCGGTCAGGTTGTGTTTTGGCGTATCCCACCAGGCATCGTATTTCTGAAACCTGGTCTTAACGCCTGCTTCGTGTTCCGTGATTCTGAACGGGCCGGTGCCGTTGGCAAAAAGCGCCGCGTATCCCTGATTTTCATCGGACGCCGATGTCACCATGACGGCATCGTTCGCTTCAGCCCAGTCCTTGTCCATAATAAGCCAGGACGCCCAGTTATAATGGAGGATGGGGTTGGGAGCGGGCAGCACAAAGTCGACTGTGTAATCGTCGATGATTTTGACCTCAACCGCTTCGTCAAGCCGGTTTGCAAGGTCCGATCCCTTCGAACGGACCCGGTCGGCCGAGAAGGCAACATCTTCGGCGGTAAAGTCGTTGCCGTTGTGGAACTTGACGCCTTTGCGCAAGTAAAAACGCCAGCGTGTCGGCTCGAGGATTTCCCATCTTTCCGCAAGCGCAGGTTCGATTTCTAGCGCCGGCCCTCTGCGGATGAGGCCCTCATAGACATTGCTGAGCGTGTTTAATGTAAATGTTTCATTGAGACTGTAGGGATCGAGCTGGTTGAGCGGACCCTGAAAAGCATATTTGAACGTATTTGCGCTGACCGGCGCAACGATCACGAAGGTCAGAAACAGTGTCGACAGCCGGACAATCCAGGACGTGGCTTGCCAACCGTTTTTTTTGCTTTTTAAAGGAGACTGCCTCATAACGATTTAGACATCGGATCGTTCAGTAATAATATTGCTTTAATCACAACTCGCTCCAGCCCAGGATATTTTGGCAGCGCATCTTATAGTTCAAATAGACTAAATTACACCCGAATTTTTGAAATTTGACTTCGTGTTGCTTTAATGATCAGCATAGCGACGCAATGAGGCGGGACATAAACTGTTCGGCCTCATAAATCTGTTCGCGTGAAATGAATTCGTCCGGCTGATGCGCCTGATCAATAGATCCCGGTCCGCAAATGACGGCTGAAATTCCCCGTTCCTGAAACTGGCCCGCTTCCGTCGCATACACAACCGCGTGCGGGCTGTTGTCCCCCGTCAGCCGGCGTCCCAGACTTTCGGCCGAGCCGTCTTTTTCAGGCTCAAGGCCCGAAACGTAGGCCAGGCGTTTCACGTCAACAGATGCGCCCGCGTGGATTTTCTTCATCGGCGGCAGCATGACCTCGTCGATATATTTCTTGTACCTGTCTTCCCAGGCGAGCGGATCTTCGCCCGTAACCGTTCGGATGTCGGTCAGAAAATGCGCATTTGCCGCAACAATATTGTGGGCGGTCCCACCGTTTACAACCCCGCAATGAAGCGTCGTATAGGGCGGTGAAAATCCGTTTGCAGGATCGGCTGAAGCCGCATTGGATTGTGTCCGGTCGTCAAGCCACGCGATGAGGCGCGCGGCGACAGTCACGGCGGAAACGCCGCGATCCAGCAAACTGGAGTGCACGGAATAGCCGGTTATGTCGGTTCTCAGAACCATGATCGCTTTCTGGGCGGTCACGACTTTCATTGAGGACGGTTCGCCGACGAACACGGCGGCGGGTGTCGGTCCCTCGGCCAGCATTCTGTCGATCATCGGTGGCGCTCCCAGGCATCCGATCTCCTCATCGTAGGACAGCGCGATGTGGATCGGGCGTTTGAGACCGGCAGCAATCATGCCGGGAACGGCGGCCAGAGCGCAGGCGGCAAATCCTTTCATGTCGACCGCACCGCGTCCATAAAGGCGATCATTCCGCTCTTCAAGAACAAAAGGATCGGAAGACCAGCTTTGGCCCTCCACAGGAACCACGTCGGTATGCCCTGACAGAATTATGCCGCCGTCAACCGGCGGACCGATCCGGGCCTGGAGGCTGGCTTTTTCTCCGGTTTCATCGAAAACAAGTGTTGATTCAACGCCGTGTCCGGCCAGATACTCTTCAACGAACCGGATGAGAGCCAAATTGCTCCGATCGGAAACGGTTGGAAAGGCAACGAGTTTGCCAAGCAGCTCGATTGAGGAGTAGGTTTCGGGCACGATTCAACTCCGGTCAGCTCGTTCCTCGAATCTAACCTGTCTCATATTCCGCCGCAATTGCATCGGAGAGGACGGACAGGTCGTAAAGAACATACACATTGAGGGGCTTTTTGCGGCCGCGTACGACGATTTCCGTCGTCTCCTCATCTTCCAGTTTGATCCCCGCCACCTGAACGACCTGACGAGAGGTGATCATTGTGGCCCCGTATTTCTTGGTTTCCGCCTCAAGCCGGCTGGCTGTGTTCACGACATCGCCCAGCGCGGTTATGGGGGCCTGTCCCCGTCCGCCCGCGGCTCCGATACGGCCAAGGATCACCTGGCCGGCGTGAATGCCGATGCCGATTTTAAGCGGGGCGTCGAGATGTCCGGCCAGATCCTGGTTGGTTTCATGGAGGGATTTTTGAATTTTCGCCGCCGCTTCCAGCGCCTGCCGCGCACCTTGCCTGACGCCGTCGTTAATTCCGAAAATCGCCATGATGCCGTCGCCGATGAACTTATCGACATAACCCCCCGAACTGGTGATGGCTTGTGCGGCCCCGTCAAGATACCGGTTGAGCATAAAGACCACATCATAAGAGAGCCGGTTCTCGGAGATACCGGTGAAGTTTCTGATATCGACGAACATGATCGCGGCGGGCTGTTCGACACCCCAATGATAGGCATCGGTCTGCAGATTTGCCGCGCCGCGCGCCTGGCGGCCCGGAAGAAGCGGCTGAACGGCAAGCGGCCTGGTCGGTCTGATCTGGCAGGCAAGCCGCACGTTTTCATCGGCGTTTATGCGTTTCAGAACCGCTTTCTCCCGATCACCGGGCGGCGGCAGAGTGTTGACGCCCTCAAGAATTCGGGTGCGGCATGTGGAGCATCGCGCGCGGCCGCCGCACACCGAGGCATGCGGGATATTGTTGGACCGGCTGACTTCAAGCAGGGTTGCGCCTGGTGCCGCGCGCAGTTTCATGCCGCCGGGATAGCGGACAATGACCCGGCTGGACAGGAACGTGCGCACGATGTTGATTGCCATGGCGGCGACGCAGATGGATAAAAGAACGATCATGACCGTAGTGCCGGTCGAAATGACGCTGTTTGCCCATATGATGTGTTCACGGGTCAGAAACCGCTCGACATCATCAGAAAGAACCATCCGGCGCGATGCTTCAATCCAGCCCCATTGCGCCAGCAACGGAATGGTGATGCCGATGAAAACCAGCCATGGAAATGCGTGCCGGTACCAGGGGCGCACCCTCAGCCAGAAATGAATGCCGATCACACCGTGCAGCCAGACGACCAGCATCAGCAGGCTTTGTTGCAGAGCCAGTCCCGGCCAGAGCAGACTCAGCACGTTTGGATAAGTGGTTCTGACGTCGAATATCTCGACAAGCCCGCGCGTGCCGACGACGTGCAGGAACAAGTAATAGGGGATGGCCAGACCCAGCAAAATCTGAAGAGCCTCCCAGGGCGGAATACGCCAGGTTCTGCGCGTAGCGGTTTTGTAAAGGGCGAGCCCGGCATGCAGGAAAAGCGCTCCGTAGAGCAAAATGGTTCCCGGCGGCGACCGCCAGATTGCCGTGTGCCACCTTTTGGCCTCTTGCATGGCATCCAGAGACACGATGCCCAGTGAGTGATTGAGGAAGTGCATGGTGGCAAACACCATCAGGATAAGGCCGCTGATCAGCCTGATGCGCTGAGCCCAGTCGGCTCCGTTGGCCACGTTTGCGCCATCTTTCTTGCTTGCCAATAGGCTTCCTCGCTGGACCTTTTGCGGGCGGTTCATCTCTTCGTCCGGTACGGCGACTATGCTGCGAAATTTCCTATAGCACAGAGTTTTGTTCGGAGCAGCGTGAGTTAACGCGGCTCTTTTCCACCACAAAAGGTGTTGTTGCTGTGCGAGTCATTTGAATATTTAGCGCAAACAATCGAAATATCGTCATAGTGAACGGATTTTTGATCGGCTGAGCCGGAAGCGGCGTCCGGCCGTGGCCGGAACAGTCTGGGAAACGTGAGACAAAATGAAACTGTTTGGAATCAGCAACTGCGACAAAGTCAAAAAAGCCCGGCGCTGGCTTGCGGATCAGGGCATGGACTATGAATTTCACGACTATAAGAAGGCAGGCGTTGACCCGATTAAGCTGAAAGCCCATGTCGATGCCTTCGGCTGGGAGAGGGTTCTCAACAAAAAGGGCACGACCTGGCGCAAACTTCCGGACGAAGAAAAAGCCAAGATTGTTAATGCCGAAACCGCGATCAGGGTGCTTCAGGACAATCCTTCCATGATCAAACGGCCGATATTGGAAACAGACGGAGAGCCGCTGATCGATTTTGACGAACAATCCTGGTCTGACCGGCTCGTTTAACTGCCGTCAGGAGCGCCAGATCCGGTCCAGGTCAAACCGATGAATGTCATGCAGCAGCTCGACAAAGGCCGCTGCCGCGTGATCGAGTGACGCCTTGCCTTTTTCGGCGGTTGCGTTGGCGGCGTTGCCCACAACACCGGTCACATTCAGATCCTGAGCCTTCCAGCCGAACTGATGCGGGCCGTGGCCGCGCAGATGCGTGAACTCGTCAGCGAACTGCTCCTGAGACGAGCGAAAGTCCTGCGCGAGGTCCATCCGGACCAGATCCGGCCTCAGATGCAGCATGATGGATGTCTCAACATCGCCGCCATGAATGCCGTACGCAAATTCCTCGTCCGGAAAGACCCCGTCCGGCTGGCCGAACCGCGCCCAGGAGGAGCCCGTTACCATCATGTCGTACCTGACCCGCAGTTCCCGGGCGACAATATCGACCATCGGCACGTTTCCGCCGTGCGAATTGATCAGAACGAGTTTGCGGATTCCGGTGCGATGAACGCTCTCGCCCAGTTCGATCCAGGCGTGTGTCGCCGTTTCCCAGTTGAGTGTCAGGGTGCCGGGAGAGGAAATATGCTCGTTGGATTTGCCGATCGCCTGGACCGGCAGGAATGTGACCGGAAGTGTGTCGGGGAGAAGATCGATGACACGCCCGATCTGCCCTTCGGCGATGCAGGTGTCGGTATAGACCGGCAGGTGCGGTCCGTGCTGTTCGATCGCCGCCACCGGAAGCACCGCAATCCAGGTGCTGGTGTCGGACTCGCCGAAATCGCGCGTTGTCATTTCCTGCCATCGGCGCCTGGGCAACATGGTCATCTCGCTTTTCTGATGCGGACTGATCGGATTCTTGTGGATTACATAGACCCGTTCCGGTGGAGCGTCATGTCCAATGGGGTGTTTTTCTTCGACAGAGCGTCGGACAACTCACGCGAAAATGATCGCGCGTTGCGGGATGATTAACGAAATAGATCGGATTTTACGCTTTTCTGAGCAGGCGATGATCAGCAGTTTGGCGACAGGTACGGTTGGCCTTTACGCCGGCGCGCCGGGCTCCGAGCCCCGAAACAGCGCGGCGGACGATGCTGCGCGCACGGAACAGCTGAATGTGCCTGCGAGCAAGAATGTCGGAACGAATCAAAGCAACGCCCTTTCTGCCGGTGCCGTCCAGCCCAAGGGGGCGGCTGCACCTGCGTCGGACGGCAGTTCTGGCAAAGGCCGGGGCGGGGAAGAGCTTTCCGAACAAGAGAAGCGGCAGGTCGAAAAACTGAAAGCACGGGACCGCGAGGTCCGGGCCCATGAGCAGGCCCACGCCCGTGTCGGCGGCCCTTATGCCGGTGCGCCCTCCTACACATTTCAGCAGGGGCCTGATGGAAAACGCTACGCGGTGGGCGGTGAAGTCTCCATCGATACATCGGCCGAATCAACGCCCGAGGAAACGGCGCGTAAAATGGAAGTCGTGATCCGGGCCGCGCTGGCGCCGGCAGAGCCCTCGTCCCAGGACCGGCGCGTTGCCGCCGACGCGCGACAGAAGCTGATCGAGGCACAGGCACAATCCCGACAGCAAAAAGACGATGTGCCGAGGGCGGAAGAGCAGGGTGGTCCACTCGGCGCGCTTGATCCGGCAAAGCAGGCAGGCGCGCGCGCGCTGGAGCAATCCGGTCAAAGCGAAGAAGAAGCGCCTCGCGATCAACGGTTTCAGGATCGTTTGACGGAAGCCATCAAGGCTTACGGACAGACCGCAGGATCACTTTCTCAAGACGGAGCTGCGGTTGATGCGTCTGCGCTGCTCAGGCTGACAGCTTAGGGGCCATACCCTAGGATATTGCCGAAAAGTGCGTGCGATTTTCGGACAAGCATGCGCGACAAAACAGACAATCAGGGCGCCGCCGCCAGAACTTCGATCTCCACCAGAAACTCTTCGCGTGCGAATCCTGATACGATCATCAGGGTTGATGCGGGCGGGGGCGTGCCGACAAATGCATCGCGCGCGTCCATATAACCTTTCAGATAGCGACGATCGCTGACATAGGCGTTGATCCGAACCATGTCGGCAAGGGTCATATCTGCTGAGGCCAGAATGGCCCTTATATTCTCAAAACACAGTCTCGTCTGACCGCCGACATCCGGTGGAACAGTCCCGTCGGCCGAGATTCCCAACTGACCGGAACAAGCGAGGAGACGGTATCCGGACGGGACTTCGACACCGTGGCTGTAATTTGCAAAAGGCGGGTGAATTGTTTCAGGCGAGTGAACGATCACTATTTTCGGCACTTTCTCAGGATAAGGTCGTCAGATTACGGTCCGGTTCATCGGTCGGCAAGGATCGCTTGTGGCGAATTCGATTGCAGTTCGCTACTATTTTGGGCAGTTTACGTCAGAAAATCCAAAAGTTCGGAACACAATAGATCGTTAACAAGCGAATAACTGCCTGCCCTGATGGTTCGTGAATATTGGCACGTCATTTGCTGCAACCGTTAGAATGCCCAAAAACAGAAAAACCGCTGAAGTCGGAAAATCCGGGCTGACCCAAAAACCGGAATGACCTGGTGGTTTTGGCAATCTTAAGGAGAGGCGAGTCACCATGTATAATCTTATGAAAGTCGGCGGTGTGGTTGCCGCGCTGGGCCTTGCAACAAGCGCCCATGCACTGGAAAAAGTCAAGTTCGGCACCAACTGGGTCGCCCAGGCCGAACATGGCGGCTATTATCAGGCGGTCGTGGACGGAACCTATGAGGCGTGCGGTCTTGAGGTGGAAATCATTCCCGGCGGGCCGCAGGTCAACAATCGGATTCTGCTGCCGGTCGGCAAGATTGATTTTCTGATGGGTGGCAATATGCTTCAGGCCTTCAGCGCGGTCGAACAGGGCATTCCGACAAAAGTCGTCGCGGCCGATTTTCAAAAGGAACCGCAAATCATCATGACCCATCCGGGTCAGGATCTGGATACATGGGATAGTCTGAAGACGATCAATCTGCTGCTCGGCGCTGCCATGCAGAATTCAAGCTATCGCTGGATGGTCGATGAATTCGGTTTCCAGCTCGATCAGGTGCGTCCCTACACGTACAACACGGCTCCGTTCCTTGCCGACAAACGGCTGGGTCAGCAGGGCTATATCACGTCGGAGCCGTTCGCCGTTGAAAATGAGGGCGGTTTCAAACCGAATATCTTCCTTTTGGCTGATCACGGCTACGACACCTACGCCACAACCATCGAGACCCGCAATGAGTTGATTGAGCAAAAGCCCGAGGTGGTGAAGTGCTTTGTTGAAGGATCGGCGATCGGCTGGAACAACTACCTGTACGGCGATAATGCCAAAGCCAATGAGATGATCAAAAATGACAATCCGGGCATGAGCGATGAACAGCTCGCCTATTCGCTGGAAAAAATGAAGGAATACGGGATTGTCGATTCAGGCGATACATTTACCATGGGCATTGGTGCGATGACCGATGAACGCAACAAATCGTTCTTCGATAAAATGGTGAAAGCCGGGGTCGTGAAAGCGGATGTTGATTACCAGCAGTCCTATACGCTGCAGTTTGTCAACAAGGGCGTTGGCCTTGATATCAAGGAAAAACTGGTTGGGAAGTAATCGCTTACCGTTCGGCACCGTGCGGAAACACACGGAAAGACAATTCACCTCATGACGTTGGCCGAAACCGCTGAAACCGATGGCGCGGGCGCTTCCGCAAAAGCACCGCCCATCGTCTCTCTCAGCCATATCTCGAAGACTTTTTCCAACGGAACTGTCGCGCTGAAGGATATGTCGCTGGACATCCGCCAGGGTGAGTTCGTGACACTGCTGGGTCCATCCGGCTGTGGCAAATCCACCGTGCTTCGGATTGTCAGCGATTTGAGCAGTCCGACGACCGGAAGGGTGCTGTGGCCGGGCGAAACAGCAAACACGACCGGCATCGGGTCCGCGGCCGACCATGACATGAGCTTCGTGTTCCAGGAGCCGACGTTGATGCCCTGGGCAACGGTTTTCGGCAATGTCTACCTGCCTCTGAAACTGAAGGGGCTTTCAAAAGCGAATGCGCGGGCCGACGTCATGGAGGCGTTGGCGCTTGTGGGACTGGAGAGTTTCGCGGAGAGCTATCCCCGCGAGTTGTCCGGCGGCATGAAAATGCGGGTTTCTATTGCCCGTGCTTTGGTGACCAGGCCGAAACTGCTTCTGATGGATGAGCCGTTTGCGGCACTTGATGAAATCACCCGCTTTAAACTGAATAACGACATTTTGCATTTGTGGGAGAAATTCGGTTGGACCGTGGTTTTCGTTACCCACTCGGTCTTTGAGTCGGTTTATCTGTCCAGCCGTATTGTCGTCATGGCGGCGCGTCCCGGGCGGGTTGTTGAGGATATGATCATCGATGTGCCGTATCCCCGCGATGACTCCTTCCGGACGTCCAATGCGTATAACGACTACTGCCGCCGCGCGTCCGCGGCGCTTCACGCGGCCATGGGAGCGAACGATCATCTTTAGGATCAGGAGGGGAATGGGAGAGTGAGCCTGACCGGTAAAGCCGACCAGACGACCGGCCCTGATGTGATGGTTGATCAGGCTGAACTGCGCCGGGCGCGGGCTATCAAAATCGAAAAGACGGGGCGTTGGGTACTGCCCGCCGTCATCATGGCTGCCGCGGTTTCGCTGTGGCACGCGATCGTCGTTCTGAATGACATTCCCCATTACATCCTGCCGACGCCGAAACTGGTGCTGGATTCACTGGTGGCCGATTGGCCGATCCTTTCGACTGCGCTGCTCAATACCCTGAAAATCACGTTCGGTGCCCTGGCGATTGCGACCTTTGGAGGTCTGTTCCTGGCCATCCTGTTTACACAGTCAAAATGGGTCGAAATCTCGTTTTTTCCCTTTGCAGTGATCCTTCAGGTGACACCGATTATCGCCATTGCACCCCTGATCTTTATTTATGTCGATTCCGTCGCGGCGGGACTTCTGATCTGCGCCTGGATCGTTGCCTTTTTCCCGATCCTTTCTAACACGATATTGGGCCTGAACTCCGCCGATCACAATCTGCGCAACCTGTTTCGTCTTTATGGTGCGACCCGCTGGCAGACACTGCTTTATCTGCAGTTGCCCTCGGCGCTTCCCTATTTTCTGGGCGGCCTCAGGATTGCCGGCGGGCTTTCACTCATCGGGGCCATTGTCGCCGAGTTTGTCGCCGGGTCCGCGGGCAGCGGATCCGGACTGGCGAACCAGATTCTCGAAGCGAGCTATCGGCTTAATATCCCGAGAATGTTCGCAGCGCTCATTCTCATTTCCGTGACCGGGATTCTGATTTTTCTGTCCCTCAGTCTTTTGTCTCATCTGCTTTTGCGCAAGTGGCATGAGAGTGCGCTGAAGCGGGAAGTTTAGATGGTTACGGGCCGGACGGATCAGTGGGGAGAAAACCAGCCGGTTCTGTTCCGCCGGGCGCGGGTGCCGTCCTGCATGATCGATCCGGATTTGCGGATGAATACCGCCGAGGATTTTGGCCGCTTCGACATTCTGATCGACAAAGGCGTGATCCGGCGCATTTCCGCATGCTCGGATGTGTCTGAAGGCGGCGGCCTTTTGGTCATCGATCTGGATGACGGCATGATTTGGCCCGCCCTTGTCGACATGCATACCCATCTCGACAAAGGCCATATCTGGCCGCGCAAAGCCAATCCGGACGGGACATTTGACGGCGCCCTGACCTCGGTCGGGGAAGATCGTGCCGCCAACTGGACAGCGGATGATGTCAGGGCACGCATGGAGTTTTCACTCCGCTGCGCCTATGCCCATGGAACCGGCGCCATTCGGACGCACCTGGATTCCATTCCGCCGCAGGACGAGATTTCCTGGCCGGTTTTTGAGGAAGTGCGCCTGGCCTGGACGGGCCGAATCGACCTTCAGGCAGTGGCGCTGTTCGGGATCGACATGCTCCAGCGGGATGACTCGTTTTTGGGCAGGATCGGAGACCGTGTTGAGCGCGCCGGCGGCCTGCTTGGCGCCGTTACCTATATGATTCCGGAATTGGACCGGAACCTTGATCGCATTTTTCAGGTCGCGATCGAGAAGGGCCTTGACCTTGATTTTCATGTGGACGAGACGGGGGATCCGCAGGCAGAATCCCTGCGGCATATCGCCGAGGCTGCACTGCGGAACGGATTTGAAGGCAAGGTGGTCTGCGGTCATTGTTGTTCCCTCTCCCGCCAGGCGGATGACGAGGCGAATGTGACGCTGGATCTTGTTGTCAAAGCCGGCATCGGCGTGGTGTCCCTGCCGCTTTGCAATATGTATCTGCAAGACCGCGTTCGGGGGCGCACGCCCCGATGGCGCGGCGTGACGATGCTCCATGAGATGAAAGCGCGCGGTATCGAAGTGGCCGTTGCGTCGGACAATACGCGTGATCCCTTTTACGCCTATGGTGACCTGGATGCCCTGGAAGTCTTCCGCGAGGCGACCCGTATTCTCCATCTCGATCATCCGGTCGGAGACTGGCCCGCTATGGTCACAAATGCCCCTGCCTCGATGATGTCCTTGCCTGAACGGGGTTGGATCAAAGAAGGGGCACCGGCTGATCTGATACTTTTCAGGGCACGGACCTGGACCGAGTTGCTCTCAAGGCCACAGTCCGACCGGATGGTTGTGCGGGCCGGTCAACCAATTGACCGGCGGTTGCCCGACTACCGGGAACTGGATCATCTGATGAGAGGTGCGTGATGACTGACCTTGCTGCCCTGAAAAGCGATCTTGAGGGTATTCGTCTTGAAGACAATGCCATCATGGTCAAGCAGAAAAGCCGGGATTTTTTCTGGTATTCTCCGGTTCTGAAAAAGCAGCTCGATCATGTGTCCGGGGATATTGTCGCCACGCCGAGGGACGAAGCCGAGGTCATCAGAATTCTCAAGGCCTGTTATCAGCATGATGTTCCGGTCACGACACGGGGGGCGGGGACCGGCAATTACGGGCAGGCAATGCCCCTGTCGGGCGGACTGGTGCTCAATCTGGCCGATATGAACCGGATTAAATCGATCGGATCGGGCAGGGTGGTGACCGAGGCAGGGGCCATCCTTTCCGAGATCGACGACGCGACCCGCGCGGAGTCCGGGCAGGAGTTAAGGCTCCACCCTTCGACCTACCGCACCGCGACCGTCGGTGGATTCATTGCCGGCGGGTCCGGCGGCGTCGGCTCGATCAATTGGGGCGGGTTGCGCGACCTGGGCAATGTGATCCGGCTGCGCGTGCTTACGATGGAAGCTGAACCGCGCGTGTTGGAAATGACCGGCGAAGAGCTTCACAAAGTGATGCATGCTTACGGCACCAACGGCATTATCACCGAAGTGGAAATGCCGCTGACTCAGGCCTATGACTGGGTGGATGTCGTTGTCGGGTTCGATGAGTTTATGGACTCGGTGACCTTCGGGGACGCGCTTGGCAATCAGGACGGCCTTCTGGTCAAGGAAATTGCTCCTATCGCAGCGCCCGTACCGCACGATTATTTTTTGCGCCATCAGAAATTTTTGAGGCCCGAGCAGTCCGTTTGTGTGGTGATGGTCGCGCCGTTTGCAATGGATGCATTTACTGCCTTTACGGAACGGTTTCCCAAGGCGACGCTCTGTTACCGCTCGGACAAAGCCAGCGAGGAAGACCGGAAAGCTTTGCCGCCGGCTTATGAATTGACCTGGAACCATACGACCCTGCGCGGGCTGCGGGTGGATTCCGATATTACGTATCTTCAGGTCCTTTATCCGTTCCCGGATCAGGTCGATCTTGTCGAAAAAATGAGCGAGCTGTTCGGCGATGAAGTTCCGGGCCATCTGGAGTTCGTACGTTTTGACGGCAAAGTAACCTGCTTCGGATTGCCGATTGTCCGTTTCACGACCGAAGAGCGGCTTGATGAAATTATCAGGCTTCACGAAGACAATGGATGTCCGATCTTCAACCCACATCGCTACACGCTTGAGGAAGGCGGCATGAAACAGACCGACGCCGTACAGCTTGCCTTTAAGCACGAGGCGGATCCGAAGGGACTGCTCAATCCGGGAAAAATGATTGCCTGGGAAGATCCGGAGTTTGATTTTGGGAGCAACAAGCTGTTTCTGTTTCCCGGGCTGCAGAGGGGCTGACTGACCGCTCTGACCCAACTAAGATACCCTGATGGATTGGACCTGACCGGTTTTTGGATAAGGAGAAGACGTGCGCATTCTGGTGGTTTTCGCCCATCCGGTTGAAACCAGTTTTCAGGCGGCTCTTCACCGTAAAGTCGTTGAAGCTCTGACCCGCAATGGCCACGAGGTCGATGACTGCGACCTTTATGCCGAGAGCTTTGATCCGCGGCTGACTTGCGAAGAACGAACCGGTTATCACGATCCTGAAGCGGACCGGACGGCTGTTCAACCCTATATCGACCGGCTCACGGCCGCAGAAGCGCTTGTTCTCGTCTTTCCGGTTTGGAACTACGGCTGTCCGGCGATCCTGAAGGGATTTTTTGACCGGATCTTTCTGCCCGGTGTCGCTTTTGAGATGCAGGACGGCCAGGTTGTACCTGCTCTTGGAAATATCACGAAAGTCGCCGCCGTCACCACCTATGGCGGCACCCGGCTGCGCGCCTTTTTTGCAGGCAATCCACCGCGAAAACTGGTTACGCGGTTTTTGCGCACCCTGGCACGTCCGCGATTTGGCTGCTTCTACTACGCGCATTACGACATGAACCGGTCGACACAGCAAAGTCGGGAAGCGTTTCTTGAATATGTTGCGCGGCAGATGGAGCGCTTCTGAATGAAGGCACTGGTGGTTTTCTGTCATCCGTGTGAGGACAGCTACAACGCCGCGATTGGGGAAACCGTTCATCGTGCGTTGAAACAGGCCGGGCACGAAGTTCAGTTCCTTGATCTTTACAAGGAAGGATTTGACCCGGTCATGAGCGCGCATGAACGGCGGCTTTATCATGAGCGGGGTAAGAACGAGACTGCCATTCGCGATCGGGTCGATCAGATTCTCTGGTCGGAGATGCTTGTCTTTGTCTATCCCACCTGGTGGTACGGTTTGCCTGCCATGCTGAAAGGATGGTTTGACCGGGTGTGGATTCCCCACGTCGCGTTCGAAGTGCCGGACGAAAATCATCCTATACGCTCGAAGATGCGGCACGTAAGGAAAATCGCCATCATTACAACTTGCGGTGCGCCCTGGTGGTTGTCAAAAGTGGTTGGTGAGCCGGGGAAGAAAACGATCCTCCGCGGTATTCGGTTTCTGTGCGCGAAAAACTGCCGGACGATGTATCTTGCGCTCTATAAAATTGACACCTGCAGCATGAAGCGCCGCAAGCGGTACCTTGAGAAAGTGGAAAGAAAGCTCACCGATTTTTGACGGCTCAGAAAGGTGATGAATTGTATTGACGCCGGGTTTGAAGTTGTAAAACTTTGTTTTTACTGTCTTTTTGACGGCTAACTTTGTTTTTTAGGCGGTCATGTAACTTTCATGTAGCTCTGCTAAACGGTTTTCATCATGGCTTTCAACTTTAAAAAAAGCGTCACGTTCCGACTTGCTCAGGCAGCGAAGGCTCATCGGGCACGGTCCGGGTCCCATCTTTCGAGAATCGGATTGCATCCGGGGCAGGAGGCGGTGCTTAAAGTTCTCTCTGTAGAGGACGGACAGACCATGTCCCAACTGGCCGCTGCGCTTGCGGTACAGCCGCCGACTGTAACCAAAATGGTAACCCGTCTTTCCTCTCAAGGGCTCGTCAGGCGGGAGGTTTCTGAAACCGACGGACGTCTTGCGAGAGTTTACCTCGACGAAGCGGCCTATGATCGTCTGATGGAAGTCGACCGGGCCTGGAAGCGGCTTGAAAAGGAGGCGCTGAAGGGAATCGAAGACAAGGACCGCAAGAAATTGCGTAAGCTGCTGCGGCTGGTGGAAAAAAACCTGGCTGCGACTTCCGATGAAGATCCGGAGCTTGATGACGATGCGGCCGATGAAGTGCAGCCGGAAGACAAGACCCTGCAAACCGTGGCTTGACAAAAGCGGCGGATATCCCCACGGCCGCGGCATTGTTTTCTCTCAGTAATGCAACGGTTTTGATTGCGATTGAGGTCTAGGGTAGGGACCGCCCGAACGGTCTTCGTCGCGACCTGATGTGCTATCCCGGATTTTTCACACTTCTTGTTAGTGCCGATCCGATTCGGGAAAGTCTGTTTGCGGTCGCGTTTTACACTTTATTCGACCGCTCGTCAGACTGCGTGTGTTCTCAACACCGGTTAAATCATGTAATCAACCATTAAATCGGTTTAGAAAGCACCCCGAATGGCTGATGACCACGATCCTGATCAACAGGATATGCCGGCACGCAAGAGACAAAAACGGTTGACTCTCAGCCATATGGCAGATGAGCTGGGAATTTCGACCGCAACGGTCTCTCTGGCTCTGCGCGACTCGCCGCTGGTCGCGAAAGAGACACTGGCAAAGGTCAAGCAGTTTGCCGAGAAGTCCGGCTATATCTATAACCGCTCGGCGGCGAGCTTGAGAACATCCAGAACCAATACCGTGGGGGTGGCGGTACACGACATTCAGAACCCCTATTTTGCGGAAATATTTCGCAGCCTTGAAAGTGAGCTGGAAAAGAACCGGCAGACGATCTTCATTTGTAATCACCGGGACAGCCATCAGCGGCAGCAGGCCTTTATCGATGCGTTGATGCAGCATCGCGCCGACGGCCTGATCCTGTGTCCCTCGGTCGGCACCACATCGGATGATATTGCGATGACATCGGCGCAAGGGCTGCCGATGACGCTGATTTCCCGCGATGTTCCGGGAGCCAATATACCGGTCGTACGCGGCAACGATTATTCCGGTGCCAGAGCGTTGAGTGAGCATCTGGTGGAGCGTGGTCACCGGCGGATCGCCTTCATTGGCGGAAGACAGGGGACGACCGCCTGGGAAGAACGCCACCGCGGATGGCGGGATGCGCTGAGTGATGCCGGTATCGATGTTGGTGCGATGTTTGACGTCAGCGATCTGATGACACAGGCCGACGGACGCGAAATTGTTCCCAGGCTGCTGGCGCGCAAGCCCAGGCCGACGGCCATCTTTGCCTTTAACGACATGGTGGCACTGGGATTGATGTCGAGCCTGCGGCGATCCGGAGTCGCGCCGGGCCGGGACATCGCGATTGCCGGCTATGATGACAATGACGGCTCGGAGGCACACGTACCGGCTCTCACATCCGTGTGGAACGCACCGGAAGAAATCGGAGAAAAAGCCGCCGCGCTGATGCTGGCCCAGATTTCCGGTGATGATTTTGGCGGCGAACGCATATTATTCGAGCCGGAATTGAGAATACGCGAAAGCTCCCTTTTTGCCCCCGCGGCCAAACGATAGGCTGAAAACTCCACAACCGAAATTTTCCAGGTGCACCAATATGTCAAAACCCGAAATCTTGATGACAAACGGATCCTTGCCTGCCGTTTTGGAAGGCCTGCAGGACGATTTTGCACTTCTGCATGTATGGTCTTCGGAGGATCCGGACCGGTTTCTCACCGAACATGCCGAGACAATCAGAGGGATTGTCGCGGGCGGACATATAACGGTTGACGCCGCGCTGATCGACATGTGTCCGAAACTGGAGATCGTTTCGAATTTCGGTGTCGGCTATGACAGCATCGATGCCCGGTATGCGGGCGAAAAGGGTGTGATCGTCACCAACACGCCTGATGTCTTGACCGAAGAGGTTGCCGATACCGCGCTTGGGCTGACCATTATGACGGTGCGCGAACTCGGGTCGGCTGAACGCTGGCTCAGAGCGGGAAAATGGGCGAGCCAGGGCAATTTTCCTCTGACGGCCGGTACCCTGCGGGGTAAGACCATGGGCATACTCGGGCTTGGCCGGATCGGGCAGGCAATTGCCCGGCGGGCCGAAGCCATGGGCATGACAATCGCCTATCACGGGCGGAGAAAACAGCCCGTCGACTATGCTTACTTCGAGACTCTGACCGGTCTCGCCGATCACTGCGACATACTGGTTTCCATCCTGCCCGGCGGCGAGGCGACACGACATATGATCGGCGCCGAGGCGTTTCGGGCCTTGGGGGCGGACGGTTTCTTTATCAATATCGGACGCGGCTCCAGTGTTGATCAGGACGCGCTGATTGATGCGTTGAAATCCAATGTCATTTCCGGCGCGGGCCTTGACGTTTTTGAAGACGAACCGAACGTCCCGAAGGATCTGATCGATCTGGAGAACACGGTGCTTCTGCCCCATGTCGGGTCCGGGACTGTCCATACGCGGCGGGCGATGGGACAACTGGTCGTCGACAATATCAAAAGCTGGTTTGAAAACGGCAGACCGGTCACCCCGGTGGCGGAGACGCCCTGGCCGCGCAGGTAGGAGTGTTCGTGATAAAGAGACGCGGAAAGCTCCTTCCTGAATTCAGCAATCCGGTCTGGCTGCGGCCAGAAATTCTCTCATTCTGGCGATTGCCTTTCTGATGTTTTCCGTGGAGTTGGCATAGGACAAGCGGATATAACCTTCGCCATGGACACCAAAATCCGGCCCTCCGATGGTGGCAACGCCCGCGTCCTCCAAGAGGGCCGAGGCAAGCGGCTTCGCCCGCCAGCCGGTACGGGTAATGTTGGGAAACGCATAGAATGCACCCTTCGGCGTGGCACAGGACATGTCCGGCAGCCCGTTCAGTTCCTCAACAACGACCTTTCTGCGTGAATCGAATTCCTGCATCATCGCATCGACCGACTCCTGGGGGCCGGTCAGCGCCTCAAGCCCCGCGAATTGAGCGGGTGCGTTGACGCAGGACCAGGCGTTCACCGCCAGCTTGCGCGCCTTGTCGTAAAGGGCAAGCGGCCAGATCGAGTAGCCCATCCGCCAGCCGGTCATCGCATAAGTTTTCGACCACCCGTCCAGCAGGATGAGGCGATCCCGGATACTTTCATAAGACATGAGGGAAACATGTTGCTGACCGTCATAAGTCATGCGGCTGTAGATTTCATCGGACATGACGGCGACGTCCGGCCGTTCCTCAAGACCTGCGACCAGCTTGTCGATTTCGTCTTTCGGCGTCACGCCACCGGTCGGGTTGGCCGGCGAGTTGATGATCAGAAGCCGCGTTTGGGGTGTTATGAGGGACAGGGTTTCCGCAGCGGAGAAGGCGAAGTCGTTTTCTTCCCGGATCGGAACGGGAATCGGCCGGGCCCCAGTAAATTCGATCATGGAGCGGTAGATCGGAAAGCCCGGATCCGGATAGAGAATGTCGACACCGGGTTCGCCGAACATCAGGATGGTCATGAACATGGTGACTTTTCCACCCGGTACGATCAGGACCTGATCGGGAGAGACCGGAGCCCCTGTCCGCTTTTCGACATCGGCCGCAACCGCCTCGCGGAGAGGGAGAATACCGGTCGCCGGTGTGTAGCCGTGATGTCCATCCTTCAGGGCCCGGATGGCTGCCTCCACGATGTTGTCCGGCGTCTTGAAATCCGGCTGCCCAATTCCGAGATTGACGATGTCGCGGCCCTGTGCGGCCAGATCGGTTGCCCGTGCCAGCACCGCAAACGCGTTCTCTTCTCCGATGCGGTCAAAACCGGCAATTGTCTTCAGCATTCCTGTTTCCTCGTCCGATGAAGCGGCATTTTCTTTGAGACATACACGGTTTGGGCGTCAGTGTCCGCAGTTTGTGACGGCGCCGGGCGATCAAATGAAGAAAGCAATCCCGATCGCCGGTAACTTTGCGGTTGCCTCAGGATTCTTGCCGCGTTATCGGAGATGGAACATGTTTGCCGGTCATGGCCACCGGACGAAATCGGTCGGAGCGCTGGAGAAAAGACCTGCACCGATGCATAGAGGAAACCTGTCATGAGTTCGGAGTCTGCCGATCAGATCCCGGTCACCGTTTTAACCGGCTATCTGGGTGCCGGAAAAACCACGCTGTTGAACCGGATTCTGAGCGAGAAACACGGCATGCGCTATGCCGTGATTGTCAATGAATTCGGTGAGATCGGAATTGACAATGATCTTCTCGTCGACACGGACGAGGAAATCTTCGAAATGAACAATGGCTGCATTTGCTGCACGGTTCGTGGAGATCTGATCCGGACGGTTGAGAACCTTATGAAGCGCAAGGGATCTTTTGATGCGATCCTGGTTGAGACGACCGGAGTTGCGGACCCGGCGCCTGTCGCCCAGACTTTCTTCATGGATGATGATGTGCGCGCTGCGGCCAAGCTGGATGCGGTCGTTGCGGTTGTCGATGCAAAACATATTTTGCTGCGGCTGGAGGATACCGACGAGGCACAGGATCAGGTTGCTTTTGCCGATGTGATTGTTCTGAACAAGACGGACCTGGTGTCGGCGGACCAGCTTAAGGACGTCGAGAAGCAGATCCGCGCGATCAATCCCTTTGCCCAGGTGCATCGTGCCGAACGGTGCGGTCTCGACCTGAGGGAAGTTCTCGACCGGGGGGCGTTCGATCTGCAGCGGATTCTATCCGTCGCGCCCGATTTTCTGGAAATTGAGCACCATCACGACCATGAGCACGGCCAGGACCACGATCATCATCATCACGGACATACCCATTCGCATGATCATGAACATCCTCATAGCGTTCGCAGCATTTCTCTGTCCGGGGGCGATCTGGATACCCGCAAATTTTTCCCCTGGATACAGGAAGTCACCCAGGTCGAGGGGCCGAACATTCTGCGCCTGAAAGGCATTCTGTCTTTTGCCGACGATGACGACCGCTATGTGCTTCAAGGTGTCCATATGATCGTCGAAGGGGACCATCAGCGGCCGTGGCGTTCCGATGAGAAACGGGAAAGCCGGCTGGTCTTTATCGGACGGGATCTTGATTTCGATGCGCTTAAAAAGAGCTTTGAGGAATGCCTCGCCTAAGGGAAACAGCCGCAGCAAAGCCGACTCAGCGTTTTGCCGCCCATTTGGACCGCTGAATTCAGGGATATTTGTGTGCCCACTCTTGCTCCGTTCGATTTTGATGCCTTCGTCGTTGCGACGTCCTTTTTGGACGATTGCCCGGTCTTTGCACTGGGCGATGGAACGGTTCGCCTTGCCGACGGTCGCGACAGTGTGATTTCCGCTCATGAGGGTACGCTGCTTGCGGCCGCGTTTTCCGCAGATGGACGGTATGTGGTGACCGGCGGCGACGACGGGAGATTGGTGAAAATCGACATGGAACGCCAGGTTTCGGTCCTGGCCGAACAGCCGCGAAAATGGATCGATGTCGTCGCGCTTGGACCACGGGGGGCGGTTGCCTACGCCAGCGGGCGCGATGCCTGGGTATATCGACCTGATGAGGAGCAGACGGCCTTTCCGCACCAGCGGGCCGTGGGCGGACTGGCATTTGCGCCAAAAGGCCTGCGTCTTGCCTGCGCGCGCTATGACGGGGCCGATCTCTATTTTGTTTCGGGAGCCGGGGACCCCGTCGCACTGTCCTGGAAAGGCGCCCACAAGGACATCACGTTTTCGCCCGACGGCAAATATGTCGTAACGACCATGCAGGAAAATGCGCTCCACGGTTGGCGTTTGTCCGATAAGCAGGATATGCGCATGTCCGGGTATCCGGCAAAGATCAAATCTCTGTCCTGGTCGGCCAGGGGACGGTATCTCGCCACTTCCGGTGCGGATGCTGCAATCCTCTGGCCCTTTTTCGGGAAGACCGGCCCGATGGGCCAGGAGCCGCTGCAACTTGGAGCCCGGTCCGGGATTTTGGTCTCAACCGTTGCCTGTCATCCGACGGACGGTGTCGTTGCGGTAGGGTATACAGACGGTATGATTAAGGTTTGCCGGTTTGAGGACAAATCGGAGGTCGTACTGAGGCGCCGGGACGAGGAAGGGCCGGTCTCTGCCATGGCGTGGGACAAGGCCGGGGTGCGGCTGGCGTTTGGCGCGGAAGATGGTGCCGCCGGTGTCGTGTCACTGGCAGACTGACGCTTTGGCCTTGCCGGTCGCATTCACGCCACCGATATGAGATTTCCTCGACGCTGTCATATCTGAAGGTGAAGCGGCAGGAGACAGAGGCACTATGATCGCCCGCATATTGATGTTGATCGTCGCGCTCGGCATGGGAACGACGGCTTCGCAGTTGCCGGAATTCTCTCAGCAATATCGGCAGCGATTGGGTGGGGCGATCGACGAGCTCGCGAAAATAGCGGACGATTTTGCAAATGATGCGCGCCGGTTCGGGCTGTCGGTTGAACAGGCGATCGACAGGCTTGCCGGCAACACCGATGAAGTTGCCGCGGCGCGCGGCGATCGCATGCGCCAGACATTGTCGCGGCTTGACCGTCTGAGAGAACAAAAAGATGCCTACGCCGAGTCAGGCCCGTTTGTGCGGCTTGCGGTTTTCGCGCAGAATATCGACACGGAACTGGCTGAGGCGACGGCGAAGGATTTTGAACCGGCGATTCCGGTTACAGTCGAAGGACTGGTGACGGCGGGAACCGGCTTCTTTGCCGGGTGGTTTGGAATGCGGTTGCTTCTGGCGGTTTTCGGCCGGCGGCGCCGGCGGAAGGTGCAAGCGGAGCCCGGGTGACAATGAATTCGAGATCCGTCAGCCGACATTTGTTGAAGACCGGTATCTATGCGGGCGAAAATCTTCAGGGAGCACTATGGACACACTGACACGCATGCGTTGCTTCATCCAGGTGATCGACTCGGGCGGCTTCTCGGCTGCAGCGCGTGACATGGGGCGCTCCAAAGCGCTGGTGTCCAAATATATCAGCGAGCTTGAAGATGAGCTGGGTGTCAGGCTTCTGAACCGGACCACGCGGCAGATTTCGGCAACCGAAGTGGGGCAGGCCTATTATCGTGAGGCCGGCGAGATCATTCAGCGGATGGATGACCTGCGCGAATCCATTCAGGACAAGCATCACAGCGCCAGGGGGTTGCTGAGGGTCAGCGCACCGGCGTCCATGGATGACGGGGACCTGACAGAGGCGATTATGGCGTTCGCCGCGTCCGAACCGGATATACAGCTTGATTTAAGGCTGGAGGATCGTATGGCCGATCTGATTGATGAAGGGTTTGACGTTGCCGTGCGCGTTTCCGAACTGACCGATTCCGGATTGATTGCCCGCAAGATCCGCCCCTTGCTGACGCAAATAGGGGCGTCACCGGCCTTGCTGAAACATTATGGAGTCCCATCGACGCCCGCCGATCTGGCGCGATTGCCGTGTATCATCGATACAAACTTCCGGTTCCGGTCCAACTGGCCGTTTGTCATCGACGGAAAAAAAACAAGCGTCGCCGTAAAAGGGCGTGTGGAAGTCAACGGCGTGGTCCCGGCCCGGATTGCAGCTGAGCAGGGCCTGGGGTTTGTCCGGGCACTGGATGTGTTTCTCGCCGACTCAATCGAGCGGGGGAAACTTATCCCCGTCCTGGAGGATTATGAGTCCGACGGTCCGGCAATCTATGCGATGTACCCGCACCGGCGGCATTTGTCGGCGAAGGTCAGGCGCTTTGTCGATTTTTTGGCCGCCTGGTATCAGGGCAAATAGTTCGCGCTCAATCAGGCCGCAATCGAGGGCGCACCCAATCGCTCCAGCGCCATTTTATCGGCAACTTCGTTCGGAGGCAGTCCTTCCCGGTCGGATCGCCTGAAAATCACTGAGAGAGTGTCCGCAATAGCGAATGTTCTCCGCCGCACCTCATGGTCGCCTTCATCGGGCCGGGCCAGCGCCACGGAAATCACGCCGCCGGCATTGATGGCGTAGTCCGGTGCGTAGAGGATGCCCCTGTCTTTGAGGCGACGGCCATCTTCGTCCTCCGCAAGCTGATTGTTTGCCGCACCGGCGACAATACGGGCCCGAATTTCAGGAATTGTCCGCCGGTTGAGGCCGGCTCCGAGCGCGCAGGGGGCGAAAACATCGACATCCGCCAGATGAGCCTCGTCCGGTGCAATTGTTCTGGCGTCAAACGCTGCAACGGCCTTTTCCAGATTTGGTGAATGGATGTCGGCAACCGTGAGGTCGGCGCCGGCTTCGTGCAGATAGCCTGCGACCCGATAGCCCACATGTCCAAGACCCTGGACACAGACTTTGATACCTCGCAGATCGGCGCTGTCGGTCACATGATTGACGGCGGCTTTCAAACCACAGAAAACGCCAAGAGCCGTATAGGGAGACGGATCGCCGAGCCCGGAGCTTCTGGTGCCTTTTGCGAAGGGCGTTCTGGTGGCGATCATTTCCATGTCGTCGGCGGAAATTCCGACATCTTCAGCCGTGATGTAGCGTCCGCCGAGCGAGTCAATCTGTTGGCCGAATGCCGCGAGCAGGGCATCCGTTTTGTCGCGATGGGGGTCGGCGATAATGACCGACTTTCCACCTCCCAGATCGAGACCGGCAAGCGCATTTTTGAACGTCATGCCGCGGGAGAGGCGCAGGGCATCTTCCAGCGCTTCGGTCGCAGAACGGTAAGGCCACATGCGGCATCCGCCAAGGGCCGGGCCGAGTTTCGTATTATGGATCGCGACAATCGACGACAGACCGGCTTCTGCGTCATGGCCGAACAGAATCTGCTCGTGCCGGTCGAATTCGGGATGGTCGAATACGCCCGCAACTGCAAAAGACTTTGCCTGTACATTCATCGTCTGTCTCCTCCGCCCGCTCATGGTGAAAGAATTATAATCTGAAATAGGGATTAGTTTGGACCTATTAAAGTTATGCATAGGATCAATATGAGAAAAAAATCGTGATAGAATTCATAATTTGGGTAATATTTTCCTGAAATATGATGAATCACTTTTTCACCTTGAATCGCGGTATGATTGGGAAGACATAGAGGCTGTGCTATATCGGCTTCGGACTGTTCGGACCGATCCGGCTTTATTCGGTCGTTGACGAACTGATTTTCGGCAACCAGGGTGGTCATGTGCGAAATCTGATAATCGGATGTTTGGTTGGCTGCGTGGCGGGCGTCGCGGCGCCGGAGGCGGTACAAGCGCACCCGCATGTCTTCGTGGAGGCGCGATCGGAGCTGGTTTTTGACGACCAGCAGAGGATCGAAGCCGTTCGTCATGTCTGGCGCTTTGATGATGCCTTCACTGCATTTGCCGTGCAGGGTCTGGATGAGGACAGGGACGGAACTCTGAGCCAGGAGGAATTGCAACCCCTGGCAAAAGTGAATGTCGATTCGCTCAACGAATACGACTATTTCACAGCCCTTTTTGTTGGCAACGCTGAGGTCGCCTTTACAGCGCCGGAGGAATACTGGCTTGACTTTGCCGACGGCAGACTCACTCTTTTTTACACGCTTCCGGTTGAAGAACCGCTTCTGATGGACGGCCAGGAAGCAGAGTTGCAGGTCTATGATCCGGAGTATTTCGTTGCTTTTGAAATGACAGAAAAAGACCCGTTTGTTCTTGTTGACGCGGGATCGACATGCACCATGCAGGTCGAAAGACCTGAAGAATTGGATTACGGCACTGCGCAGGCCCTGGCACAGATACCCGCAAGCGTTCGCGATCTGCCGCAACAGTTTTTTCAGGTAACGCAGACATTGGCCAACACGGCCAAGGTACGCTGCACATGAGTCATAGCTGCCGGATTTTATGACGCGCGCACAGAATTTTACCGCTCTCCTTGTCTTGACATGCGCGTTGCTGTTCGCGGGTGCCGCCAGCGCGGCGCAGTCGCCGTTCGGCGTCGCAGTGCCGGAAACGACACCCGGCAGCGTTGGGTTTTTGAGCGGTTTCTTTGGCTGGATAGCGACCCAGCAGTCCATATTCTATCGGGCGCTGACAGAGAGCGTGAAGACGCTGAAATCGGACGGTACCGCAGCATGGTTGCTGATTGGCTTGTCCTTTGCGTACGGAATCTTTCACGCGATAGGCCCGGGGCATGGCAAAGCGGTTATTTCCACTTACGTTCTTGCCAACGGTGAAACGCTGCGTCGGGGCATCGTGCTTTCCTTCGCATCGGCTATGGCGCAGGCCGTCACGGCGATCGTTCTGATTGGGATTGCCGCGATCATCCTCAACCTGACAAGCATCGCCATAACTCAGACCACACGCTATTTCGAGATCGGATCTTATGCGCTTATCACCGTACTCGGACTCTGGCTGACCTGGCTCAAGGTTGTTCGACCGGCTTTTTTCAAGGCCGGACGTCATATTCATCATGACCATAATCATGGTGAGAACGCGGTTTGCAGTACGTGCGGACACTCGCACGCGCCGGACCCGGCTATGCTTCAGGGCACGATGACCCTGGGGCGGGCCTGGTCCGTTATTCTGGCGATCGGCCTCCGGCCCTGCAGCGGCGCTCTCATAGTTCTTGTTTTTGCCCTGTCGCAAGGCCTGATCTGGGCGGGTGTTGTTTCGACGGTGGCGATGGCGTTCGGAACCGGCCTGACCGTTGCCGGGCTTGCGATAATCGCCGTCGGAGCGCGGGGCGCGACACTTCGCATCGCCGGGGCGGGCAGTGCCGTTTTTGTGCATCGGGCCATTGAGACACTGGGGGCGCTGCTTGTCCTGGTGCTGGGACTGATCCTTTTGACCGCCTCAATCGGCTGGGGAGGCTGACGGACACGCGCGACGCCTACGAAGCGGAATCGCTCCTGTATTTTCGCATTGCGCCGCCAAAAGCCTCGAATATCGCACGGGACGGCTGGTCGCTGGAGACCCAGTACTCGGGATGCCACTGTGTGGCGAGGGTGAAGCCGCAGGCATTTTTTACGCTTGCGGCTTCAATTGTTCCGTCCTCGGCCCGGGCCTCGATTGCAAGCGCATCGGAAAGAACGCCAACGGCTTGCCGGTGAAGGGAATTCACTCTGACCGGATCGGTGCCAAGAATATCGGAGAGAACGCCACCCTCGGTCGGCACAATGTCGTGAGCCAGCCGAAAGCGTTCGTCGTTGTGGTCCGCCTGAGGAGCCCGGTGATCGAAACGTTCATCTTGCTCCTGTATCTCCGCGTGAAGCGTTCCTCCCAGCGCGACGTTCAGTTCCTGCATGCCGCGGCAGATCGCAAGCAGCGGGATGCCCCGTTCAATCGCCTGCCTTGCAAGGTCGAAGGTCGTTGCATCGCGCTCAGGATCATACGGTCCGTTTTTTTCGTCAACGGCTTCACCGTACCGGTCGGGCGACACGTTCGATCGCGCTCCCGTCAAAAGCACCCCGTCCACGCGATCCAGAGCCGACCCGATGTCGATGGCGGTGCCGAGCGATGGCAGAATGAGGGGGACGGCAGACGACCCTTCGATGAGTGCATCAAGATAGGGGGCGGGCGCGGCATGCCAATGATAGACATCCATTTCCTTGACGTCCGCGCTGACAAGCGCAACCGGCGAGGTTGTCTGTTTTGATAAGGACGGCATCGGCACTTTCTTTACATACGATCCCAATTCGCTCTAGGCTCAGGACCCATTAATTTCATGCAATTCTGTTTTGAAAGAAGTATTCGAATGGAGAGAACCAGGGAGAAGCAAAGGTTGGATACCTTTGCGAGCTCTGGTTTTCTTCAGGCGGACACTTCTTTCAAAACCCGAAGGGCGAGGCATATTTTGTTCCTGACTGCGCCCACAAAGACTTGAAAACCGGACGGTTTCCTGCGCCTTTCCGCCTTGTCAAAAACAAAATCTGCTCTCGCAGAATGGATGAAATTAATGGGTCCTGAGCCTAAAGCAAATTCAGTTTCTGGGCAATACGCGCCAGATGGGCGGCATTTCCGCCGCCGACTTTGTCCCGGATATTCAACCGATGGGATTCCACGGTGCGGACGCTTATATCGAGCGCTTTGGCGGTTTCCTTGTTCGACCGGCCCTTGGCAATGGCCCCCAAAACTTCACGTTCGCGTTCGGTCAGGCCGTACGGATCATCAACAACGGGCTTCGCTTCAAGCCCCATCAGCGTCGGCGCGACCTGCGAGCTGAAATAATAACCGCCCGATGCGATGCTGGTGATGGCTCTGATCATATCCGTCGCTGAGACATCTTTCAGGATATATCCATTGGCGCCGGCCTGCATCGCGCCGCGCACATACTCCGGATTATCGTAGATCGAAAGAATAAGAATACGTGCGTCGGCATTTCTGGTGCGGATTTCCCGGGCGACTTCCAGACCGTTTTTGAGCGGCATTGACACATCCAGCATGATCAGGTCCGGTTTCAGCCTGAGCGCAAGTTCGACGGCCTCTTCACCGTTGGTGGCTTCGCCTATTACGGAAAAGTTCCGCGTGCTTTCCAGTCGCGCCCGGATGCCGTCGCGGACAAGTTCATGATCATCGGCCAGAAGAATGCGCAGCGGGTCGCCCGGAAGCGGCGAAATCCCGGTCATGCCGCCTCCAAATGCTGTTTCTGCCAGGGAAGGCGGACATCGATCGCTGTCCCGCCGCTGCGGCGGCGCCGCAATACGATCTCACCCTCATGCGTGTCGATCCGTTCGCGCATATTGCGAATGCCCAGTCCCCGTCCGAAATTGACCGGTTCGGGGATACCGCATCCATCATCCGCTATCTGCAGATGCAGGTCCAACGGGCCGCTGTGGATTTTGATTGAAACGGTGCGCGCACCGGAATGTCGGGCAACATTGGTCAACGCTTCCTGGACGACACGATAAACTGCGGTCTTGGCCTCATTGCTGAGACGATTGTGGCAGCGCTCGGCGGTGACTCTGACGTCAATTCCGGTCTGCTCCTGGAAATCCTTGCCAAGGCTCATGACAGCGGCGGCAAGGCCCATATCGTCAAGGACGCTGGGGCGCAGATCCTTTGAAATCCGGCGTATTTCGTTCAGCGCGTTCTCAAGAATCTGCAGAGACTTCGAAATGAGTTTTTTCGCCTCAGGAACGGCATGCGATTTGAGTTCCGCAAGGTCCAGCGAGTAACGGATTGAAACAAGCAGTTGGGAGATGCTGTCGTGGAGCTCGGTGGAAACGCGTTTGCGTTCTTCTTCCTGAACCTCGACGATGCGGTGCGTGAGTTCCTTCAGTTTCCTGTCTGCGATTCGCTGTTCGGAAATCCGAAAGCCGATGATCGTGCCCGCAACGATCAAAATGGCGGCGCATGTGATCAGAAACATCACAATTGCGGTCTGCTGGACGTTTTTTTCGATTTCCGCTTTGATCTGTGCGACCTCACGCGCGACATCGTCGATATAGATGCCGGTTCCGATCATCCAGCCCCATTTTTCAAGCTGCGTCGCATAGCCGAGTTTTTCCGCGAGCACGCGGGCGGATGGCTTGTGCCAGATATAACGGTGAAAACCGCCGCCTTGCCTGGCTTGTGCGATCAGACCCTGAATCACCTTGTTTCCGGTGGGATCTTCAAGATCCCAGAGGTTCTGTCCGACATAGTCGGTAATTTTGGGGTGAACCAGATTAACGCCGCCAAAATCATAGACATAAAAGTAGCCGTCTTCGCCGAAATCCATGGTGTTCAGGATCTGCTTGACCCGTGTCTGCGCCGCTGCCCGGCCGCCCGGCTCGTTTTCATAAACGTCGTCAATCGCCGTCAGCGCCAGACGTGTGTAATTTTCAAGCTCGGTTCGTTTGCCGGCCATGATTTTCTGTTCGACGGCTTCAACTTCAGCCACAATAAAGCGCTCGGACTGAAACCACAGCACAGCCGCCGTCAGCAGAGACACCAGCACCAGCGGCAGGATTGTGATGAGATAGAGTTTCGCCTTGAGTGTCACGGTACGCGTATTCCCCGTCTTTTGAGCCAGAATAGTGCCATTTCTGTTGCGTATAAACGGCTTAATGGATCGTTTTGCGTAGTAATACGGATAAGTTCAGTAATTTATACAGTGGCGTTGCGCGCGATTCTTCACCTAGACACTACGGGTCCAAAAATGCAACTGTTTGGCTGGACACTTAGGAATTTGGTCCGTATCGGGGTGCAGTTTCACGTTCTGCATCCTCTTACATGGGAGGAAAGTATGGATCGTCGTTCGTTTCTGAAGAACGCAGGTATTGGCGCTGGTGCCGCCGCCGCAACCACCACTCTTGCAGCGCCCGCAATTGCGCAGGGAAAAACAAAACTGACGATGGTGACATCGTGGGGCCGGGGTCTTGCCGGTGTTTTTGATGCCGCTCAGCGCGTTGCCGACAATGTCAATGCCATGTCCGACGGATCGCTTGAAATCGAAGTGAAAGCCGCCGGCGAACTTGTTGGCGCATTTGAAGTCTTCGATGCCGTGTCATCCGGCCAGGCCGACATGTATCATGCGGCTGACTATTACTTCCTTGGGCAGAGCCCGGGTTTTGCATTCTTCACCGGTGTGCCCTTCGGCATGACCGCGACGGAGCACAATAACTGGTGGTACCATATGGGTGGCCGCGAGCTGGGCGAAGAGCTCGGAGAGCTGTTTAACCTTAAATCTTTCGCTGCCGGTAACACGTCTTCTCAGGCCGGCGGTTGGTTCCGCGAGCCGATCAAAGGCCCGGAAGATTTTAACGGCCTGAAATTCCGCATGCCCGGTCTTGGCGGTAAGGCTCTGGGACATATGGGCGCATCAATCCAGAATATTCCCGGATCGGAAGTGTACCAGGCCCTGTCGTCCGGCGCGATTGACGGGACCGAGTGGATCGGTCCTTGGGCGGACGAAAAGGCGGGTTTCCAGGAAATTACCAAGATCTACTACGCCGCCGGCTTCCACGAGCCCAGTGCCGCATTGACGTGCGCGACAAACCGGGAAGTGTTTAACGGTCTGTCTCCGGCGCATCAGAAGATCATCGAGATGGCCTGCGGTGAAGCCAATGTCTGGAACATGTCGCAATATCTGTCCAACAACGGCGCGGCATTGCAGCGTCTGATTGCCGATGGTGTCATTGTCTCGCAGTTTCCTGACAGTGTTTGGGATGCATTCGGGGAGGCCTCCCAGAAGGTCTATGAAGAGAACATGGACGATGAGATCTTCAAGAAGATCTATGACTCCTACACTGACTCATTGAAAAAATCCGCAGGATGGATTTCTCAGTCCGTGTCGATTTACCAGACACAGCGGGATCGCGTTCTCGGTTAAGTCCGGCAGCGTTTGAAGAACTTGCCGGGCCGGCCACAAATAAAAAAACGGCCCGGCAAAAAAGGGGAACAGAGCCCGAAGCCGGCGCGTGGCAGGACAGCGCGCCAGGACGGTTCAGGCTCAGGACCCATCAATTGCACGCAATTGATGGGTCCTGAGCCCGGGTGGGCTCGATATAGTCCATAGGTTATAGCGACGATGATAGACGCCATTGTCTGGTTCTTCAGTCATGTGGTGGGGGGGATCGTCAATCTCTTCACCATTCTGACGAGTCCGAGCGCCTGGCCGACGCTTTCAAATCTGACCAGCATGGAATGGCTGGTCCGGGTTATCTACTACGGCGCATCGGTTGAATTTTTCTTTATCGTCTTCGATCTGGCCGTCATTATCCTGATTGTCGGGTTGTGGCGGCGTCAGTTCCTTTGGAGCGTGGTGCGCGTTATTGAGGGCATCAATAACGGCATCGGACGTCTGGCAGCATGGGCTGCATTGATCATGGTCCTGCAGCAGGTGATGATCATCGCAATTCAGCGGATGTTCCGGCTGTCTGAAATCTCCGTAAGTCCCTTCGGGGTCAGCTTCACGCGGGACATCAGTTGGTTTGCCGAGGAACTCAAGCTCTATAACGCGATGATCGTTGCGCTCTGCGCTGCGTACACGTTCATTCAGGGCGGACACGTTCGGGTCGATCTTTTTTACAGCGGCATGAAATATCGCGGAAAGCGGATCATCGACATGTTCGGATCGCTGTTTTTCGTGCTGCCGTTCATGACCATCGTCTGGCTGTTCGGATGGGCTTTCATGTGGCGGCATCTGATTACCCCGAAAGTTGCGACCGTCAACACGCTCGAGCAGCTCGAGCGCAAGGTCAGGATCATGAAATGGAATGTCGAGACGATCGGCTTTTCGCCGAACGGATTTGACGGATATTTCCTCTTCAAGATTCTGCTTGTGTCGTTCGCGGGCCTGATGTTCCTGCAGGGCCTCGCTTTCTTCTACCGCAACCTGCTTGAGCTGATCGAAGGGCCGGACTCCCACGGGAAGTATCTGGATCGCGATCAGGACCTTGAGACCGACGGCGAGGCGTCTCAACCCGCCGAAGTCTCACACTCGGCATAACCGTATCGGGGCGGCGAAAAGACAATGCTTTTTGGAATGGACGGGGTAGAAATCAGCCTCATCATCGTTTTCATCTGTCTCTTCACGGGCATCATGACCGGGTATCCGGTTGCGTTTGCCATCGGTGGAGCTGCAGTGATTGCCTTTGGCATCATCGGCGGACTGGCCAGCGCCGGGATCCTGCAGAAGGAAATCGTCGATACCGGCAGCGAAGCGTATCGACAGCTTGTGGCCGGCGGTGTCGCAAAACATGATGTAACGATTTTCAAATATCCGGACTTGCCGACGGAGTTCGTTCCGTTGTTTGAACGTGGGGTCGACGGGGCTTTTTTCCGAACCATCACGTTTATCGTGAACCGGATGAATGAGCGGGTCCTGGCCGGGCCCTCCATCGAGACGCTGCTTGCCGTGGCAATGTTCGTTCTGATGGGCATCGCTCTTGAAAGATCCAAGATTGCCAACGATCTGTTGACTACAATGGCCCGGGTTTTCGGCCCGCTGCCGGGCGGGTTGGCCGTTTCCGTCGTGGTCGTGGGGGCGTTTCTTGCCGCATCGACCGGAATTGTCGGTGCGACGGTTGTCACCATGGGACTTCTTTCCCTGCCGACCATGTTGCGCAACGGCTATTCGCCGCAACTTTCGACGGGCGTCATCTCTGCCTCCGGCACCCTGGGCCAGATTATACCGCCATCGATCGTCATTGTTCTCTTGGGAACCCTGGCCGGCGACCTTTATGCCACGGCGCAGGAAAATCGAGCCAAGTTGGCCGGCTGCTCGGATGCCCTGACATATCTTGGCGAGGCCGCCGTTCTTTCGGTGGGCACGCTGTTTCAGGCCGCCATTGTCCCCGGCGTTATGCTGGCGGTTCTCTATGGTGTCTTCGCGTTTGGCTATGCGTTGCTGAACCCTTCAAAAGCACCTCCGGTCACCTTCGAGGATGACCGAAGCGGACCACGCACCAGCGTTCAGCATAAACTGTTCTGGTTCCTTGGCGTTCCGGCGATCGGCCTGCTGCTGATTGGTGCCGCCGGTACTCTGGGTGTGGCCGGGTCGCAGGCAATCACCGCCAGCGGCAATGGCTCGTTGGCAGGTGAGGGTCTTCTGCGGACGAATGTTTCTGCGCAATGCCAGGCGTCGATGATCGAGCTTCATGGACAGGAGAGATGGGACCGTTCCGTCGCAGCCGCCGCTGCCGGTGTTTCCGGTCAAAGCGCCCAGGAAAATCTGGATGACACGGATGTCGCCAGGATTGCTGCCGAGCTGCCGCCGATTTCCATGACGCTGCTGGTCGGTCTGTTTGTCATCGCGCTTATCTTCACGACAAGCTACGCCCTGTTTCCGGGCTCAGTGCCCCCGGCACTGCTTGTTGGCGGTGCCGGTATTGTCGCAGCCCTGTTGGTTGATGCGCTTGCGGTGCAACCGATAACCACTCCGGGATGGACGTTTGTCTATCAGGCAATTCCGTTTTTGGCGATCCTTTACGGGTTGCGCTATGCGATGCCCAAGCTGGCCGAAATCGATCTTCTGAGGGTTGTGTTTCCGCCGCTCGTTCTGATCATCGCGGTTCTGGGATCCATTCTGGGCGGGATCACCAATCCGACCCCCGCCGCCGCTCTGGGGGCAGCGGGCGCACTGATGCTTGCAGCGCACAGAAAACTGTCCGAGGACAATAACAACAGAGGCCGGTTCATTCTGATGTCGACCTTTGCAATTGTTGTCTTCCTCCTGTTCGGCACCAATTTCGATCTCCGAACCGGTGTTTCGAACATCGGATTTGCCAACTGGGTCGCCATCTTCATTTCCGTTATTGCCTACCACATTGCGTTTGCCGGACTGGTTTATTCCTGCTTCGTGCTTGCAGGGAAAAAGATCCTTGGTCCGGTGGTCCGTGAATCGGCCAAAGTGACCAGCATGGTGTTTGCCATCCTGATCGGGTCGCAGATGCTCAATCTGGTGGTGATCTCATTTGGCGGAGAGCATTATATTCAGGAGTTTTTGCGCTCATTCGAACAAGAGCTTGTCGTTTTCCTGATCGTGATGCTGGTCCTGTTTATTCTGGGGTTTGTGCTTGATTTTCTCGAGATCATCTACATCGTCATACCCATCGTCGGACCCGTGATCTATGGCGGCAGTCTGGATCCCAAATGGGTGACGATCATGATCGCGATCAACCTGCAGACATCGTTCCTGACGCCGCCGTTCGGTTTCGCGCTGTTCTATCTGCGCGGAGTGGCGCCGCCTTCGGTGACCACTGCACACATCTATAAAGGCGTAATCCCGTTTGTGGTGATCCAGGTGCTGGGGCTGGCGATCCTCTGGTGGTGGCCGTCAATCGTGACGTTCCTGCCTGATATTATGGAGTAACGCAGACCCGTTGCTTGTAAAGTCGTGACGAAAAAGCGGCCGCTCAGTACGTCCATTCGACGGCGGCCGTCATCATGTAACCGGAGCCGTAGACGGTCCGGATCAGCGGCTTGTCGCTTTCCCTTGCCAGCTTTTTTCGTATTCGGGAAATGCGGACATCGATGCTCCGATCCAGAGAGTCGTCACTGCCGCCGTGATCCAGCAGGTAATCGCGGCTGAGAACCCGGCGGGGAGATCGCAGGAGAATTTCGAGCAAAGAGGCTTCTCCGGTGCTGAGATCGGATTCAAGACCGCTCGGCGAGATCAGGCGCATGGAATGAGGCTCGAAGACCCAGCCTTCAAAACAGGCTTTTTGCAAAGTCCCGGTTGACGGCGTGGGGGTATCAAGAAGGCTGCTGCGACGGAGCACGCTTCTTATGCGGGCGACCACTTCGCGCGGATCGAACGGTTTGACGATGTAATCGTCCGCTCCCAGCTCAAGGCCCATGATCCGGTCGCCTGTATGACTGCGGCCGGACAGCACGATAATAGCCACCGGCGCCAGGGATCGAAGTCGGTTGATCAGGTCCATGCCGTCCATATCCGGAAGACCCAGATCGATGACCACAAGTGCCGGCCGTTCCTGCTCGAACCCGTCCAGAGCGGCAAGAGCCGATGTGAATATCCGGCTGCGGAACCGGTAAGAGGTCAGGGTTTTTGACAGAAGGTCGCCTATTTCCCGTTCGTCATCGACAATATCGATCAAAAGACCCTGGTCGGCATCCACGTCCGGTATCCGGCTATCTTGTTTGTCTGTCTGCATTTCAGGATATCACACTGATGGTCCGCGCCAGTTCAACAAGGTTGAAGGGTTTGGCGAGGACCGGCCATCGAATGACGTCCATCCCGGCCTGCATATCTTCATCCTGGCCGACCCCGTGTCTGTATCCGCTCATAAGCGCAACGCGCAGCTCCGGACGCATCTTTGTTGCAGCCTCCACCAGTTTTATGCCGTCCAGCGTGCCGGGCATGACAATGTCGCTGAGCAGGAATTCGATATCTTCAATATCCCGGACCAGATCAACTGCGTCTTTCGCATCATGCGCAATCAGGACATTAAAGCCAAGCTGCTGAAGCTGCTCGCTGACGACGGCTGCAACATCGGGTTCATCTTCGACCAGCAGAATAAGGCGGTCCTGACCCAGATTGTCGGGTATCGCTTCTTCCAGTTCTTCGTCCAGATGAACGTCTGCGGCAGAGATCACCGGGAGAAGAAGCGAAACGGTTGTTCCGGCACCCGGCTCCGACTGAAGCCGCGCCAGACCGCCGGATTGCTTTGAAAAGCCGTAGACCATGGCGAGGCCAAGTCCGCTTCCGGTGCCGAACTTCTTGGTGGTATAAAATGGTTCGAATGCACGGCGCAGGGTCGTTTCATCCATGCCCGCGCCGTTGTCGGTTACGGTGATGTTCGCATAGATTCCCGACCGTATGCCCAGTTCCTGTGCTTCCAGTTCTGAAAAATGTCGCTGTGACACCTCAATGCGGATAGTGCCTCCGCCACCGGCCAACGCATCGCGCGCATTCAGGGCCAGATTCACGAGCGCATTTTCGAACTGGCCCGGATCGATCCGCGCATGAAGCGGATCTTCGCTGCCGGGAGCTTCAAGCGAAATGTTTTTCGGCAATGATCCGCGCAACAGGTGAACGACATTGTCGACCAAGGTTCCGATATTGACCTCACTGGGATCAAGCGGTTCACCGCGTGCGAATGCCAGGAGGCGTTTGGTCAACTCTGCGCCCCGCTGGGCGGCGTGCAGGGCCGGGTCGATACGCGGCACCGGTTCCTCCTGATCGGCTGACTGAACCTGAACCGCGTCGCTCCGCAGCGCCAGAAGATTGCCGATAATGACGGTCAGAAGATTGTTGAAATCGTGAGCCAATCCACCGGTCAATTGGCCGACCGCTTCCATGCGCTGGGTTTCAACCAGAACGGTCTCGCTGTGTTTTTGCTCGGTGATGTCGAGGGAAAGTACAAAACACCCAAGAACATCGCCGGCTGAATCCATATCGGGAATAAGCGTCGAACGCATATGTACCGGCGTACCGGTATCATCGGCGCGGCTATACTCGTAAGAAACGGCGCGCCCGGCGAAAACGCGGCGGATCTCCGGTTCCAACTGGTCGTAAAGCGAACTGCCGATGACACCTCGCGCCGGCTGGTTCTGAATGGATTCGGGTGTATGACCAAACCATTCCGCATAGCGTCGGTTGGCAAACCGATAGACGGGACCCGGTGCGAGATACGCAATCAGAGCCGGGACGTTGTCCATAACCACCCGCAGCCAGTCTTCACTTTGCCGGAGGGCTCTGGTGCGTTCCTCGACGGTCCGCTCAAGTTCTTCCTGATAATGCCGTTCCTGGGTGACGTCGGTATAGGTGGTGACGAACCCGCCCATGGGCAGCGGCGTTCCCTGCACGGCGATCACCTGTCCCGTCGGGCGCATGCGCTCGAAGGCGTGCGGCTGGAAGGCAAGAGCCCGCTCGACCCGCATTTTTATCTGATCTTCGACATCGCCTTCGCCATATTCACCACGCTCGGCAATAACCCGAAAATACTCGGAAAGATGCGTGCCCCGGACAGCAAGGCGGGGCGGCAGATCCAGCATGTCAAAAAGCCGGGTGTTCCAGGCAACCAGCCTGAGGTCGGCGTCAAAAACCGTGAAGCCCTGATTGATATGATTGAGTGCGGCCTGAAGCAAATCGAGCCGTGACTCTGCAAGGGAGGCGGATTCGATCGGTGTTTCCTCAGACTGATCAAGGACTGTCATATTGACATTAAAGGGCAAATAATCGGCAGCCGCTACCCCTTCCAAAAGCGTGATCCAGGCAGGGCACGTCACGCTCCGGATCTGAAACAATTCGAAACAATTGGCTTATATTCGGGACATGTGCCTGCGATACTGTCTTTCCATGCCGTCTTCGGGCCGGTCCACGGAGGGGTCGAAGCGGCGGGAGGATGACTGAACAAAAACAAATGAGCGCCCGACTTATGGAGCGCCCGCAGGGAAGAGAACGCCATGGCCGGGTCGACACTCGTCGATAACGCGAATGAGGAGACATTTCCTGGTCTCCTGCAAAGAAACGCGAAAAAGTGGCCTGACAGAACTGCGATGCGCGAAAAGGATCTGGGGATCTGGCAGTCCTGGACCTGGCGCGACGTTGAAGATGAAATCCGGCGCTTTGCTGCGGGACTGTCGGATCTGGGCCTTGAACCCGGCGATGCGGTTGCAATCATCGGCTCGAACCGGCCCCGGCTTTACTGGTCGATTGTCGCCGTACAGTCTCTGGGGGGCATTCCCGTTCCGGTCTATGCCGATTCCGTCGCGCAGGAGATGGTCTTCGTTCTTGAACATGCCGATGTGCGTTTTGCCATCTGCGAAGATCAGGAACAGGTCGACAAAGTTCTGTCTCTTCAGGGCCAACTGCCGAAACTGGCGCACCTTATCTATGACGAAGAACGCGGCTTGCGGGACTATGATCACACGCATCTGCACGACTTCGTCAGCGTCCAGGTCCGCGGCCTTGCGCGTCTTGATGCAGACCCGTCCGTCAGCGAAGGGTGGCTGCAGTCGATCGCGGATCTCAAAGGCAGCGATGTTGCTGTTATCCTTTACACATCCGGCACGACCGGTAAGCCCAAGGGCGTCCTTCTGAGTTACGATAATCTGATTACGACGGCGAAGAATGCCAACACGTTTGAAGGATTGAACGAGACGGACGAAACGCTCGCCTATCTGCCGCTTGCCTGGGTTGGCGATCACGTGTTTTCCCTTTGCCAGTCCTATACGGCGGGCTACTGCGTCAACTGCCCGGAGAGCCTGGAAACGGTTTCAGAAGACCGTCGGGAAATCGCCCCGACATACTTTTTCGCCCCTCCAAGGGTGTTTGAGAACATGCTGACCACGATCACCGTCGATATGGAAGACGCAGGTCGTATCAAGCGCAGGATGTTCGATTTTTTTATGGCCGTTGCCCGCCGCTCCGGTGAAAGGATCCTGAACGGCGAATCCGTTCCGTTTTCAGATCGGATTCTTTATTTTCTCGGCGAGTTTTTCGTCTACGGGCCGCTCAAGAACCACATGGGGTTCTCCCGGGTGCGGGTCGGTTATACGGCCGGCGAGGCTATCGGTCCTGAAATTTTCAGCTTTTATCGCTCGCTCGGCCTGAACCTCAAACAACTCTATGGCCAGACCGAGGGCAGTGTGTTCGTCACAATCCAGCCCGATGGTGCCATTCG
Organism: Stappiaceae bacterium; assembly: GCA_965275915.1. GTDB lineage: Bacteria > Pseudomonadota > Alphaproteobacteria > Rhizobiales > Stappiaceae > JBDWFY01. The sequence continues at coordinate 1,044,501 of CBDHYI010000007.1, read as the reverse complement.
CGCCGATACGGTCGGCCCGCCGGCGACGGACGTAGAGATCAAAATCGCTGACGACGGCGAAGTGCTTTATAAGTCCCCGGGCGTCTTCCTGCGATATTTCAAGAACGAGGAAGCGACCCGGGAAACAAAGACCGATGACGGCTGGATGCACACCGGCGATGCCGGCTTTTTCACGGACGAGGGTCACCTGAAAATCATCGACCGGGCCAAGGATGTCGGCAAGCTGAACAGCGGCAGCCTGTTTGCGCCCAAATATATCGAAAACAAGCTCAAATTTTTCCCCAACATCAAGGAAGCTGTTGCATTCGGGCATGACAAGGACTTTTGCGCCGCCTTCATCAATATCGACCTCATCGCCGTCGGCAACTGGGCTGAACGCAACAATATCGCCTATGCCAGCTATCAGGAACTCGCAGCCCATCCGGACGTTTATAAGATGATCGAAAGCCATGTCGACCAGGTCAACAAGGACCTTTCGACAGAACCGATGATGGCCGGTGCCCAGATCCAGCGCTTCCTGATCCTGCACAAGGAGCTTGACGCCGATGACGGTGAGCTTACGCGAACACAGAAAGTCCGGCGGACATTTATCTCCGAACGCTACGAGCCGCTGATCGAAGCTTTTTATGATGGGTCGGAGTCCAAGCATATCAGAACCGAAGTGACCTTTGAGGACGGCCGGAAAGGTATCCTTGAAGCGACCATAGAAATTCGTCCGATGCAGACCTATTCGCAGGCAACAGAAGCGGTTCGGGAGGCAGCGGAATGAACGTTCATGCGAGCCCGGATACCGCCGGAACGTCCGGTCACAATGCTGAGGTGAAAGCGGGCGATGTCCTTCTGAAAATCGAAAACGTGTTCCTTCGTTTCGGCGGCGTCAACGCTATCAGTGACATTTCCTTTGATGTTCTGAAAGGCGAAATCCGGGCGATTATCGGCCCGAACGGTGCCGGCAAGACGTCGATGCTGAATGTCATCAACGGCTTTTACCGGCCACAGGAAGGCAAAATCACCTTCCGGGGCAAGGAGCGCCGGTCGATGAAACCCCATCAGGCCGTAGGACAGGGTATTGCCCGTACCTTCCAGAACGTCGCCTTGTTCAAAGGCATGTCGACGCTGGACAACATCATGGCCGGCCGCGCGACACGGATGACCGCGAACATGTTCTGGCAGATGATCTGGCGCGGCCCGGCCATGCAGGAGGAAATCGAGCATCGCCGGAAGGTCGAGGAGATAATCGATTTTCTGGAGATCCAGCATATCCGCCGAACGCCGGTCGGTCGGCTGCCCTACGGCCTGCAAAAGCGGGTGGAACTGGCGCGCGCGCTTGCCATGGAACCGGACCTGCTTCTTCTGGATGAACCGATGGCCGGGATGAACCTTGAAGAAAAGGAAGACATGTCGCGCTTCATTCTCGACGTCAATCAGCAATATGGCACAACGATTGCGCTGATCGAACACGATATGGGTGTCGTCATGGATCTGTCCGATCGGGTTGTGGTTCTGGATTACGGCCGGAAAATTGCAGATGGTCTGCCTGAAGACGTTCAAAAAGATCAGGACGTCATCGACGCCTATCTTGGCGTACCGCATTAAGGAGGGGTGTGAATGGAAACGCTCTACAAGGTCTTTATTGATCCTTTCGTCCAGATGGCCGCCGCCCCGGACTTTCTGCTGCAGGTTCTGTGGGAAGGGCTGGTGTCGGGCGTGCTTTATGCATTGATCGCGCTCGGTTTCGTTCTGATTTTCAAATCGTCCCGGATCTTTAATTTTGCCCAGGGCATTATGGTGGTTTTCGCCGCTTTGACCCTGGTTGGCCTTTATGAAGCGGGACTGCCGGCCTGGGCCGCCGTTCCGGTGACGCTGGGCGTCATGTATCTGCTTGCGGTGGCGGTCGAGCGGGTGGTTCTGCGCCCTCTGGTGAACCAGCCCGATATCGTCCTGTTCATGGCGACGATCGGGATCACGCTGTTTTTGATCGGGTTTGGCGAGTTTGTTTTCGGCGGCGAAAACAAGATCATGATTACCGAGGAACTGGGTATTCCCACCGGGGCCTTCGAACTTGAGCCCTTTGGCGGCTTTGTGCTGATTGAGCAGAAAGATCTGACGGCCGTGGGTATGGCGATCATCCTGGTGGTCGGACTGCTGTTTTTCCTGAACAAGTCGTCCATGGGCCGCGCAATCCGGGCGCTGGGCGACGATCATCAGGCTGCGCTGTCCGTCGGTATTTCCCTGTCCACGATCTGGGTGCTGGTCTGGTTCATTGCCGGGGTGATCGCATTGGTCACAGGCATTGTCTGGGGCGCCAGGGCCGGGGTTTCGTTTGCGCTTGAAGTGATCGCCTATAAAGCGCTGCCGGTTCTGATGCTCGGCGGTCTTGAATCGGTGTCCGGCGCCATCATCGGCGGCATTGCGATCGGCCTGCTGGAGAAACTGTTTGAAATTTACTGGGGCCAGCCGCTGATGGGCGGCAATACGGAGACCTGGTTCGCATTCATCTTTGCTCTGATTGTTCTCCTGTTCCGGCCGCAGGGCCTGTTCGGCGAGCGTATTATCGAGCGCGTCTGAGGTCTGGAGGAAAACCGTGCTTTACAGAACCGCAGGCCAGTTCAAGACCAGCTACGAAAGCGACCAGGCGCTGTTCCCGGTTCGCCAGGATGCTTACCTGCTGATCTTTTTCCTGGTGCTTGGCTATGTGGTCTTTCCGCTGACGGCCAGTGAATTCACCTTCAAGGCCCTGCTGGTGCCGGTGTTGATTTATGCGCTTGCCTCGCTGGGCCTGAACATCCTGACAGGCTATGCGGGACAGCTTTCGCTGGGTACCGCCGGTTTCATGGGCGTCGGTGCCTATGCCTGTTACAAGATCACAACCATCTTTCCGGAGTTGAATTTCGTCATTGCGCTGGCGCTGTCCGGATTCTTTTCCGCTGCAGTCGGTGTCGCCTTCGGCTTACCGTCACTCAGGATCAAGGGCTTCTATCTGGCGATCGCAACACTGGCGGCGCAGTTCTTTCTTGTCTGGCTGTTTGAGAAATGGTCGTGGCTTTACAATTACAACGCCTCCGGTGCGATCGAAGTCAGAACCATGGACATGTTCGGCCTGACAGTGACCGGGCCGACGGCGCAGCCGGTGGTTCAATATTATTTTGTTCTTGTGGCCGTGACGGTCGTGTTCTGGCTCTCCATCAATCTGACGCGGGGGCGCTACGGGCGGATGTGGAAAGCGGTCCGGGATATGGATATTGCCGCTGAACTGGTCGGTATCAATCTGATGCGCGCCAAGCTGACGGCATTTGCCGTCAGTTCCTACATTGTCGGAATCGCCGGGGCACTGATGGTTTTCTTGTGGAAGGGCGCGGCGGAGCCGAACCTGTTCGACATCCCTCTGAGTTTCCAGATTCTGTTCATCGCAATCATCGGCGGTCTTGGCAGCATACTGGGGAATTTCCTCGGTGCCGTGCTGATCGTTGCGTTGCCCGTTATCATCAATCTTATTCCGGGGATGCTCGGTATCAGCGTCAATGTTGCGACGCTGGAACATATCAATGTCATGATCATCGGCGCGCTGATCATCATGTTCTTGATTGTGGAACCACATGGGCTGGCAAGATTTTGGGCGGTTATCCGCGAAAAGCTTGTCATTTGGCCATTCCCGCACTGATCGGCTGATCAGTGCGGCGACGCCCGGCCGCAAAGGAAGAAAGACTGTGGAGGAAAAAATGAAGATAAGTGGACTTTCAAAGACCATTGTGGCGGGTATTGCCGTTGCCGCGCTGGTGACAACGCCGCTGCTGGCAGCGGACGAAATTTATGTTCCGAACCTGTCCTACCGGACCGGCCCGTTTGCTGCGACCGGTATTCCGTTGATGAACGGACAGCGCGATTACATAGAGATGCTGAATGCACGCGATGGCGGCGTGAACGGTGTCAAGATCGTCTATGACGAGTGTGAGACGGGCTACAATACCAACAAGGGCGTCGAATGTTACGAAAAGACCAAGGGCAAAGCGATCGTCACTCAGCCCTGGTCGACCGGCATCACGCTGCAGGTGTTGCCGCGCACCAATGTCGACAAGATTCCGATCCTTGCCCCCGGATATGGTTTCTCACCGATGTCGGACGGCAATGTGTTTGCCTGGGCCTTCAACCCTCCGTCCTCTTACTGGGACGCCGCGTCAATGATCCTCAATCATATTTCCGAGGGCGATCTTGACAAGCTTAAGGGCCAGAAGATCGCATTGCTTCATCTGGATCATCCCTACGGCAAGGAACCGATCCCGCTGATCGAGGCGATGGCGGAAAAGCATGGTTTTACCTTCCTGCCGATCCCGGTCGGTTTGAAGGAAATGCAGAACCAGTCCGCACAGTGGCTGCAGATCAGGCGCGAGAGACCTGATTACGTTGTCATGTGGGGATGGGGTGCGATGAATGCCGGCGCCATTACCGAAGCCGTCAAGACCCGCTTTCCGATGGACAAGTTCGTTGGCGTCTGGTGGTCCGGCTATGACGGTGATCTGAAAGCCGTTGGCGACAAGGGCAAGGGCTACCGTTCGATCAGCTGGAATGTACCGGGCGATTATCCGGTTCTGGCCGATGTCAAAAAATATGTGGTCGATGCCGGCAATTCACTGATTGAAAGCGAAGACGAGATGAACACCGTTTTCTATCAGCGCGGTCTGGTCATCTCCATGATCCTGATCGAGGGCGTCAAGGCAGCCCAGGCGCATTTTGATACCAAAGTCGTCACGGCTGAACAGCTGCGTTGGGGCCTGGAAAACCTCAATATCGATGAAGCAAAACTCGATGAGCTCGGCATGCGCGGCATGACGACACCGTTTGCCACGGCCTGTGACAATCACACCGGCCATGGTGGCGGTTGGATGCTGGAATGGGATGGCACGCAGTTCGTCAAGGCCAGTGAGCACATTATGCCCGACCGTGCCGCGATTGAGCCGCTCGAAAAAGCCAAGGCGGAAGAATACGCCAAAAATAATGCGCCATGGCCGGATCGGTCTGCACTGCCTTGCGGCTGATCTGACTGCTTCGGTAAAGCCGGGCCTGTCCCGGCATCCGGTCCGGGGCAGGTGTTCCGGACCGGTAAAAAAGACCGCCGGAAGAGTATCAATTGTCGGAGAATGACACATGCTCGTAGCAACTGAGACAGGGCAGACGATGGAGGCGGAAACGCCGGATATCCTGTCGGTCAACAACATCGAAGTGATCTACGACCACGTCATTCTCGTTTTGAAAGGCGTTTCCCTGACCGTGCCCCAAGGGGGGATCGTTGCAATTCTCGGTGCAAACGGTGCCGGCAAGACAACAACCCTGAAAGCGATTTCCAATCTTCTGGGAGCCGAAAGGGGAGAGGTGACCAAGGGCAATATTCTGTTCAAAGGCGATGAGGTGCAGGCGCTGTCGCCCAATGAACTGGTGCGGCGGGGCTGCATACAGGTGATGGAGGGACGGCACTGCTTCGGCCACCTCAGCATCGAGGACAATCTGTTGACCGGCGCCTATACGCGGCGGGACGGCAACGCGGCAATCCGCGCGGATCTGGAACGGGTCTATAAGTACTTCCCCCGCCTCAAAGAACGCCGCAGCTCTCAGGCCGGGTATACATCCGGCGGTGAGCAGCAGATGTGTGCGATCGGCCGGGCCCTGATGTCCCGCCCCGACATGATCCTGCTTGACGAGCCCAGTATGGGTCTGGCACCGCAACTGGTGGAAGAAATTTTCGAGATTGTGCAGGCACTCAACAAGAACGAAGGCGTGTCTTTTCTCCTTGCCGAACAGAACACCAACGTGGCGCTCAGATATGCGACCTACGGCTACATTCTGGAATCCGGCCGTGTGGTTCTGGATGGTGAGGGGGCCGCTTTACGGGAAAATGAAGACGTCAAGGAATTTTATCTCGGTGTGGGTGGCGAAGGGCGAAAGTCGTTCCGGGATGTCAAACACTACAAACGGCGTAAGCGCTGGCTGGCATGACCGGAAGAGCGACGCACTCGGCCCTCGCGGTATCTGATACGACGGGAGAACTGCTATGAAACGCCCTGACTATTTTGACGAGCTTGAGACACGGGCTTCCGACATTCGCGAGTCTGATCTGTTCCGGCGCCTTCCCGATCTGTTGTCGCATGCCAAGAATACCGCACCGGGCTGGGCGCGGCGGCTGACACATGTCGATGCGGCCGCGATCACCTCCCGCGAAGCATTACAGACCCTGCTGGTCATGCGTAAAGGTGCCCTGATGGAAGAGCAGTCGGCGGAACCGCCGTTCGGCGGTTTTGTTGCCGGTGACGCCAGTCAGTTCGGACGGGTGTTCATGTCGCCAGGGCCTGTGTGGGAGCCGCAGGGGCTGGGCGGTGATCCGTGGAACGCGGCCCGGGCGCTGTTTGCGGCGGGATTTCGGCGGGGCGATATCGTTCACAATACATTTGCCTATCACATGACGCCGGGCGGCTTCATTCTGGATACCGGAGCGCGCGCGCTTGGCTGCGCAGTCTTTCCCGCCGGGACGGGCAATACGGAAATGCAGCTTCAGGCCATTGCGACATTACGACCCTCTGCCTACACCGGAACACCGGACTATCTGAAAGTTCTGCTGGACGGAGCGCAGGCTGAGGGCCTGGACGTCTCTACAATCAACAAGGCGCTGGTATCGGGTGGCGCGCTGTTTCCATCGCTGCGGCAGGAATATGCCGACCAGGGTATCACGGTCCGGCAATGTTACGCGACAGCCGATCTTGGCGTGATCGCCTATGAGAGCGAGGCGGAGGACGGCATGATCGTCAACGAAAACTATATCGTTGAAATCGTCCGGCCGGGCACCAGCGATCCGGTTGCGCCGGGAGAGGTCGGTGAGGTCGTTGTCACCAGCTTTAACCGCACATATCCGTTGATAAGGTTCGGCACCGGCGACCTGTCGGCCGTCATGGAGGGGGATTCGCCATGCGGTCGCACCAACATCCGCATCAAGGGCTGGATGGGCCGGGCCGATCAGCGGACCAAGGTTAAGGGTATGTTTGTCGATCCCGGGCAGATCGATGCGATCCTCAAACGGCATCGGGGTATCGGTCGTGCACGTCTGACGGTATCCCGCTCCGGAGAGCAGGACGTTATGGTGCTTTCGGTGGAATCGGAGCAGACAAATAACGGCCTTGACGGCCGGATCGCCGAATCCTTGCGCGAAGTGACCAAGCTGAAAGGGGATGTCGAACTTGTCGCGCCCGGGTCCTTGCCCAACGATGGCAAGGTCATTGCCGATGAGCGCGTTTATGAATAGTTGCTCTTGAAACCATTTCCGGCTGATCCATTATTTCAGTCTGTCGTATTTAGATGTATCTGCGATCAGGCGAGTGCCGTTTGATCGAATACACTCCTTCAACCGTTGATTTCCACCATCGCTGCGGCAAAAAGTCTGGTTCTGTGAAACAGCTGGCATGGAGCCCGGTCGCGGGTTAATCAGTGGAACGGAGCCGGTGCGGATAAACAGAAGATAAAGATGGACTGCCAATGACAACAGACCGCCAGACGACATCCTCGTGCGCTTTTGCAAAACCGTCTGAAGAGAACTTTCCCGCCGGCCATCCCAAGGTAAAATCGGGGAAGATCGGCGTTCTGCTCGTCAATCTTGGAACGCCGGATGGGACCGATTACTGGCCGATGCGCCGGTACCTGGCTGAGTTCCTGACCGACCGTCGCGTCATCGAGTGGCCGCGCCTGTTATGGTATCCGATCCTTTACGGGATCGTGCTGATGCGGCGCCCGAAAAAGTCCGGTGACGCTTACAAATCGATCTGGAATGAAGAATGGGATGAATCGCCGCTTCGCACCATCACGCGCAGTCAGGCGGAAAAACTGTCCGGTATGATGGCCGGTCATGACAGCGTGATCGTTGACTGGGCCATGCGTTACGGACAGCCTTCGATCGCCGAAAAACTTGCCGGTTTGAAGGAGCAGGGGTGTGATCGTATTCTTGTTTTTCCGCTTTATCCGCAATATGCGGCGAGTACGACGGCAACCGTTAATGACAAAGTCTTCGAAGCTCTTGCCAAAATGCGCTGGCAACCGGCGATCAGAACCGTTCCGCCCTATCATGATGATCCGGTCTATGTGGATGCTTTAGCTCAGTCGATCCGGGACAAACTCGCCGAACTGTCCTTTGAGCCGGAGACGGTGCTGGCGTCTTATCACGGCATTCCGCAGAGCTACTTCGATAAGGGCGACCCCTACCATTGCCATTGCCAGAAGACGACCCGTCTGGTGCGGGAAGCGCTGGGCTGGGAAGAGGAAAAACTCCGGGTTACTTTTCAGTCCCGGTTCGGTCCTGAAGAATGGCTCCGGCCTTATACGGATAAAACCGTCGAAGATCTCGCCAAAAAAGGCGTGAAAAAAATTGCCGTCATCAATCCGGGCTTCGTCGCCGACTGCCTTGAGACGCTTGAGGAAATTGCCGGTGAAGCCGGTGAGATTTTCGAAGAGAACGGCGGCGGTGATTTTGCGCATATCCCCTGTCTCAATGACAGCGAGCATGGTATGAACGTGCTGGACGCGGTCGTTCGCCGTGAACTGATGGGCTGGATCTGACGGCCCGTCATTGCACCCTGTTTTTTTGCGTCTTATTTGTTAGTAACGCGTTTGTGAACCGTGCGCGCGCTGTGCCCGTCTGACGTCGGATGAACGACGCTGGGTCGGGTCGGCTGGTGTCGGGCACTGAAACCGGTTTATTGGGAAAGCTGCAATGGAATTTTTCGGGTTTGATATTGTCGTTATTGTTCTGGTCGTTCTGGCAATTATCGTATTCTTCTCCGGCGTCAAAACGGTGCCGCAGGGTTACAACTATACAATCGAACGATTTGGCCGCTACACCAAGACGCTGCGTCCGGGGCTGAATATCATCATTCCGTTCGTCGACCGGATCGGAGCGAAAATGAACATGATGGAACAGGTGCTTGATGTTCCCTCGCAGGAAGTGATCACGCGCGACAACGCGACCGTTACGGCTGACGGGGTCACATTCTATCAGGTGCTGGAGGCGGCCCGCGCCGCTTACGAAGTATCGGGCCTGCAGAATGCCATCCTGAACCTGACGATGACCAATATCCGGACCGTGATGGGCTCAATGGATCTTGATCAGCTTCTGTCGAACCGTGATGAGATCAATGCGCAATTGCTGCGGGTTGTCGATGCGGCTGTCGAGCCGTGGGGCATCAAGATTACGCGGATTGAAATCAAGGACATCAACCCGCCTAAGGATCTTGTGGATGCGATGGGCCGCCAGATGAAGGCCGAGCGTGAAAAACGCGCGGCGATTCTGGAGGCTGAAGGCAAACGGCAATCGGCTATCCTGAGTGCAGAGGGCGAAAAACAGTCCCAGGTCCTGGAAGCCGAGGGCCGGAAAGAGGCGGCATTTCGAGACGCGGAAGCCCGGGAGCGGCAGGCTCAGGCGGAAGCGGAAGCGACGCGGGTGGTCAGCGAAGCGATTGCCCATGGTGATGTGCAGGCGGTCAACTACTTTGTTGCGAACAAATATGTCGAGTCGCTCACCGAGATGGCGCGGTCGCCCAATCAGAAAGTTCTCTTCCTGCCGATTGAAGCGACCTCAATTCTCGGCTCGATCGGCGGCATCGGCGAGCTCGCGAAAGAGGCCTTCGGCAAGTCCGATGGCGGTGGGCAGCGCCGGTCGGGACGAGTACCGCCGACCGGTTTCAACAACGGAGAAAACGCGTGAGTGTTGTAGAGCGCATCATCGCGGAACTGGGGCCCTGGACATGGCATGTTGTCGGACTGTTTCTGTTGGGTCTTGAAATCCTTGCTCCGGGCAGTTTCTTCCTCTGGTTCGGCATTTCGGCTCTGATCGTCGGTACTCTGGCGGTCTTTTTCGACTGGGCCTGGCAGATCAATGCGCTCCTCTTTCTGGTCATCGCGATCGTCAGTTTGATTGTCGGCCGGCACTACATGAAGAAAGCAGCATCCAGTGCCGGCGATCCGAAGCTGAACAGGCGCGGGTCGCGCTATGTCGGTCGTGAGTTTGAGCTGACCGAGGGGATTGAGCAAGGCCGCGGCAAAATCAACATAGATGATACAGTATGGCGTGTCAGCGGGCCCGATCTTAAGACGGGAAGCCGCGTTCGGGTGGTCGAAGTCGATGGCGCCAATCTGAAGGTGGAACCGGTCGAACCCTCCTCTTAACATCCTCCGGGATTGTTTCCGGGGGACCGCACCCCAGCCTCGTGCCTTACGGCTGATGTCCCAGAGGCAGGGGCGGCGCTTCCGCCATCAGCAGGATGGAAATGCGCCGGTTGGCGGAGAGAAAAGCGTCATTGGGAAACAGCGGCTCGGAGTCCGCCTTGCCGACGACCGAATGAATCCGGTCCTGGGGCAGGCCGTATTCAACGAGGATCTGCCGGGCCGCGTTGGCCCGGTCGGCGGACAGTTCCCAATTGGTGTAGCTCGGGTCGACCGGCGATTGGCTTGAGGTTGTATGGCCCGTTATCTTCACACGGTTCGGCATGGCGCGCAGAACCGGTGCCATTTTGGCCAGCAGGCGCCGGGTTGTCTGGTAGGGATAGCGTGATCCTTCCGGAAACATCGAACGCCCATCCTGATCGACGAGCATGATATTGAGGCCTTCGTCGTTTTCCTCAAGGATCAGATTGTTCGAAACTTCGGTAATTTCCGGCAGTTCCTGCCATGCCTGGCGCAGCGAAGCGGCAGCGCTGGCAAACTGCCGGGGGTGATCGATGTCGGTTTTTTCAACATCGTGCGTGTTCGCTTCCGGGCCCTGTTTTCGTTTCATGTTATGTTGCGCGTCGGCAAAATCAGTATCGTTATCATGTTCGCGCTGAGAAATGGACCGCATGTAATCGCGAACCGGAATGCCTTCGATTTCGATAATGCCGTTCCGGCGGGAGTCGGTTTTGACACCAAAGGCTTCACGCATTGAGCCGGCAACAACCTGCAGCTTCTGCTTATCCTGGATAGAAAACGAAATGATCAGCACGAAAAAACACACCAGAAGCGACATGAGGTCGGCAAAAATCACCAGCCATTCCGGAGCGCCTGTCTTTGCCGGTTTTTTGCGTGCCATGGAAACCCCTTGAGCCTAGAGCGTGCCGTGTTCAGGCCGCTTCCACGAGATCGGTCCGCATTTTTTCCGGAAGATAGGCAATCAGCATTTCACGAATGAGCGCCGGGCTCTTGTTCTCGCGGATCTGCATGACGCCATCGATGATAAGGGTCTGGTTGAGAGACTCCACATCGAACTTGGAATCAAGTTTGTCGACCAGAGGCAAACAGATCAGGTTAGCAAGAAGGGCACCATAGAGCGTGGTCAGAAGGGCAATCGCCATGGACGGACCGATGGTGGAAGGGTCGTCCATGGTTGCCAGCATCTGTACCAGGCCGACCAGTGTCCCGATCATTCCAAACGCCGGCGCGGAGTCACCCAGAGCCTTAAAAACCCGTCGCCCTTCGGAGAGGCGGTCAAGATAGAGATCCCGTTCCCGTTCCATCGCATCTTTTATGAATTCCGCATCATACCCGTCAGCGACATATTGCACGCCCTTGGCCAGGGTCTTGTCGTCGATCGGGACATTTTCGAGCCCGAGAGGTCCGTTTTTGCGGACCACGTCGGAAAGCTCGGAAATCTTTTCGACCATTTCGCGCGGTTCGGTCTTTTTATGCGTAAAGGCGACTTTTCCGCCGACGACGAAGGCGCTCATGATGCCCATGATCGGAAATCGTATGAGAGTGGCAGCCAGGCCGCCGCCGAACACGATCATGACGGATGGTGTGTCGATGAACTGAGTGATATCGCCGCCAACGAAAATAGCGCCGACCACAACGCCCGCTCCAGCAAAGATTCCAATGATTGTCGCTAAATCCATCTGAGCTCACCAAATAAGAAGGGAGCGGGCGCCCCTCAATTATGGCGAATTTTAGGTGGATTATCCCTAATCAAATCCTAATGACTTCGGGAAAAATCGAACAATATGCCGGTTTCAGGTATCATCTGGCCACCCGGTCACACCTGAAAATTCAACAGACCTAAGCGGTTCCAATTCGAAGCAGGTCGTGGAAGTGGACGATCCCGACAGGCTTTTGGTCCTCCACCACGTAAAGGGCCGTGATTTCGGAGCTGTTGATGATTTCCAGCGCGGTTCCCACAAGCATGTCCGACGGCACTGTCTTCGGAGATACGCTCATGATATCTTCCACCGGATTGCCGAGAATATCGGACGACAGATGCCGACGCAGATCGCCGTCGGTGATGATGCCTTTTAACAGGCCCGCCTCATCAACAATGCCGACACATCCAAATCCCTTTTCGGAAATAAGAACAATAGCTTCCCGAACCAGTGTGCCCAATGGAGCGGTCGGAACCGCATCGCCGATATGCATAATGTCCCGGACATATTGCAGGTTGGCGCCCAGCCGTCCGCCGGGGTGGAATGTCTTGAAGTCCGCTGCGGAAAATCCCCGGGCATCCAGAAGGGCAAGGGCGAGGCAATCGCCCAGCGACATTTGCAGGATGGTTGAGGTTGTCGGCGCGAGACCGTGCGGGCAGGCTTCAGTGATCTTTGGCACCAGAAGAACAATGTCGGCCGCCTTGGCCAGTGCGCTGTTTTTTCCCGCCGTGAGTGCGATCAGGGGAACGCGAAATCGTGTGACGTAAGCAATGGTTGAGGCAAGTTCCTGGGTTTCTCCGGACCAGGACAGGGCGATCACGGCATCGTCCGGCGTGATCATGCCCAGATCGCCGTGGCTGGCTTCACTGGCATGAACGAAAAAAGCCGGTGTGCCCGTCGAGGCCAATGTGGCGGCTATTTTTTTTGCCACATGGCCGCTCTTGCCGATTCCGGTGACGATAAGACGTCCCTTGAGATTGCGGATCAATTCGATCGCATCGCAAAAGGGACCGCTTAAACCGTTTCCCAGGGCCTCCTTCAGCTGACCAAGGCCTTCAATTTCAATGTCCAGTGTGCGCTCGCACGACTTAAGCCAAAGATGTGCTTCGTCGTCACCATCGTTTATTTGCGTGGATGCCACGGCATGTCTCATGATTGTTATTTCCCAGCACCGGCCCTTCCGAACACGTGTGTTTGTTCGTAATGCCCCATAAAATCGCAACCGGTTTGCCACTAATATTGTGTCAGAAGAAGGGCAGGTCCGCGAGGGTTATTCCCGGAGGCTGTGGAGAAACCATGCATTAACCATCCTCCTTTACTGTTTGGCAAGCGAATGGACCCGCTGCCCGGCGCAGCCTTGCCTTTCAGACCGGCGAAAAATGTTAGTACGTATCTGGTATTGTGTAATGTTTATTGCGGGTTCTGCCGGCTTCGCCCATGCGCAGCAGGCCGATCCGGAGATCGGCATCCGGGGCAGCCTTGATGGAACCGCCGACGGTTTTGCCGATGCTTCCCTGGATGGGACTGCAGAAACGTTTTTTCCCGAAATCGGCGGTTCGACTGTTCAAACACTTCCGGCGGACGCCGCTGAACGGCAAACAACGGATCGGGCGAGAGCACACCTGCGCGCAAGACGCAGTGCTGAACCAATTCAGGCTCTGACCCGAACCGGAGCACCGGTCTTCCGGCGCACGCTTCAATCGGAAGTCAATGACGGTGTTTTCGGCGGCGAAACGGATCTTGATACACCCACGGGTCTCCGGGTGGGTAATTTTGATATTTTTCCTGAACTGAGAACCGATGGCGGCTGGACAAACAATGTTCAGGGTGTTGCCGGAGGCGAGGAAGGAAGCTTTTACCGCATTACTCCATCGGTTCGCGGCGTCTCTGACTGGTCGCGCCATCAACTGAGCCTTTTCCTGAGGGGCAGTTTTCAGGGCTTTCCGGACAACTCCGATGATGATGATCTGACGGTCGGCGGCGACCTGGCGCTTCGGCTCGATGTAAACGACTTTACGACTGCCGACTTAGCGGTGACTTATGAAGGAAGCCCGGAAAGCCGCTCAAGTCTTGAGGTCGATCAGACCGACATCAGGACGCCGTTTGCGCACGATATCGCCGCAGATGCGTCGATCACCCGCGAAATCGGGCTGATCGATGCGACTTTGCGTGGCGGCGTCGACCGGAGTTTCTTTACCGGCGGCGAATCCGCCTCCGGCGATTCGATTGACAATCGGGGACGTAACAACGCCGTTTTGGCGACAACGGCCCGCCTGCGATACGGCAGGGACGCAATTCTTTCACCTTTTGTTGAAACAACGGCGCTCACAAGACTGTTTGACCAAGATTGTGACGACAACAGCTGCCAGGATCGGAACGCACTGGGCTATGCGCTTCGCGGCGGTCTGGTTATCGATCGGGGTGCGAAACTGTCGGGGGAACTGGGTGTCGGCTGGCGCAGCGAGCATCCCGAAGCGCCGGATCTTGAGCCGTTGCAGGGTGTGACCTTTGACGGCTCGCTCGTCTGGTCGCCAAGCCGGCGCACGACGGTGAGCCTGAACGGCACAACCGACTTTGACAGCACGACGATTGCCGACTCGTCCGGATCGATTCTCTATACCGGCGGTGTGACGGTTCAGCATTCGCTGACACGCAATCTGGCTTTTGACAGCACCAGCACTATTTCCTGGCGCGACTATCAGGGGATCGAGCAAACCGAAATGGATACGTCGACATCCGTCGGCCTGACCTGGGCCTTCGCCCGCTATATGGCGCTTGAAACACGATACACCCATCGCTGGTTCAACGGCAGCGAGGCCAACGATGCCTATCAATCGGACACGATAGAGGCCGGCGTGCGGATTCGTCGATAGGACGGGGATGTGAAAAACGAATTGTGATTGCCTTGAAGGTTATTCGGTCGATGGCAAGACCGGCAGTATGAGGTAGAGTAAAATGATCGCAAAAATGAATCGGCGGAACGCGGTGAGACAGCGGGTGGCAGCACCTCATTTTCATGGAAAAGCGGTACTTCTTTCCGTGCTGCTGACGGTATCGACCGGGTTTTCCGCACACGCCGATGCGCGATTTGACAAATGGGTGCATGGGTTTTGGCCCAAGGCGCAAAAGGCCGGTATTTCGGTTGACCTTTACAACGAGGCCTTCCGCGGCGTGAGGCCAGATCCGGATGTCCTGAGGCTTGCGGAAAAACAACCGGAATTCGTTACGCCGGTTTGGGACTATATCGGCAAACGGGTGTCGAAAGTCCGCATCGACAACGGCAAGGAGAAGCTGAAAGAGTGGGATCGCTGGATCGACCGTATCGAGCGGTCCTATGGCGTGGACCGTCATATATTCGTATCGATCTGGGGGCTGGAGTCAGCCTACGGAGCCGTCCTTGAAAACCCCAAAATCGTCCGCAACAACATCCGGTCCCTCTCGACATTGGCCTATGGCGACCGGCGGCGCGGAAAATACGCCAAACGGCAGTTGATCGAAACCCTGAAAATCGTTCAAAACGGCGACGTGGCTTTGAGCGGTATGACCGGGTCCTGGGCCGGAGCGATGGGGCACACGCAGTTTATTCCTACGACCTATCAGGCGTATGCGGTTGATTTTGACGGCGACGGACGGCGGAACATCTGGACATCCGTGCCGGATGCCCTGGCCTCAACAGCCGCCTATCTGAAAGCGTCCGGTTGGGAGACGGGCAAGACCTGGGGATATGAGGTCAGACTGCCGAGAGGGTTCGATTACCGGCTCGCGGACAGCAAGAAAAAACGGTCTCTTTCCGAGTGGGCTCGGCTTGGCGTCAAGCGTGTGGGCGGCAAATCTTATCCCAGGCCTTCGGATCTGGGCCGGCTCTACCTTCCCGCGGGTGCACGCGGACCGGCCTTTGTGATGCTGAAGAATTTCGACGTGATCAAACGGTACAATAATTCCAATGCCTATGCGCTGGCAGTCGGGCATCTGGCGGACCGGCTCCGAGGAGGCGGTGATTTTGCCGCAAGCTGGTCGAAAGACTACCGCCCCCTGTCGCGCAAACAGATCAAACAACTGCAATCGCGCCTGAACCAGCGTGGATACAACGCCGGGGCGGTCGATGGAAAGGTTGGACCGGGAACACGCAGCGCAATCCGGTCCTTTCAACGCTCCGCCGGCCTCGTGCCGGATGGTCAGCCCGCCGTCGATGTGCTGAAGCGGCTCAACTGACCGGAAAATGCACTGAAATTCATCGAAAAAAGGCGCATCGAAAGAGGCGCCTTTCCTTGTTTTTGCGAACCGGTTTGAGACTGCGTCCGGTCCTCTTTAACGCCAAAAACCATAATTCTTTGTCTTTGGCCTCCGATCGCCATAAAATAGGGCTAAGCTCACTGAGAGAAGGTCGGTTGTTCGGGGCCAAACACTGGTCCGCAAACCATCGGCCTGTTGTTTGTTCGTTGGGATCGGTCCGCATATGCGCCTCTTGGCTGTTGTTATCCTTGTTTTCGGTTTTGTGCTCGTTGGAGGGTCTTTCCCAGGCGGTGGAGAGCGGTCCGTTGGCGTACAGGGCGCTCAGGCTCAAGGGATCGAATTCAATCCCCTCAAACCGGTGTTTCGGCTTTTCAAACGCCGGGGACGCGAGGAATACAGACCCCCGGCCGATCTCAGGGAAAACACACCAACCCGACGTGTGAAACGGCAGAGCCGGCGGAACAGCCCGTCAACCAAAAGAAAGGCGAGGGCGCCAAAACCAGAGGAATTGCCAAAGGATCCTGATGCCCGGAAAGTGCTCGTGGTCGGCGATACTTTGGCGGAGGGGCTTTATGGCGGGCTCAAAACCGCGTTTGCAAAAACACCCAACATCGTCGTTTCAAATCTGACAAAGGCATCCTACGGCCTCTCAAAACCGCTTGAGCCGGATTGGCCGACACGGCTTGAGGCAAAGATGACGGAAGATGAGCCCGATCTTGTTGTCATTATGCTTGGTGCACGCGACCGGCGATCGATACAGGGTGAAAATGGCCGCGCTGAATTCCGCAGCGATGAGTGGCGGAAAGCCTATCGGTTTGAAACCGCGCGCATGGTCGCCGCCGTGCGCAACCAGCGCAAGCCGCTTATATGGATTGGACTTGCTCCTGCGCCCGGGCCGCAAAGAACAGCTGACTTCCTGACTTTCAATGAGATTTACGCTAACCAGGTTAATCCCGCAGGCGGCGAATTTCTCGATATCTGGGAACTGTTTCTCAGTGAAGATGGAAAGTATGTCAGCCACGGCGCGGATATAGAAGGCAATCGAAGGCAGTTGAGAGCATCGAACGGTATCTATTTCACCACATCCGGATATCGGAAACTTGCATATTTCGCTGAAAAGAAAATAGCGTCAATTCTGGGCGACGGCCCGACGGCTGAAGAGCTGAACAATTCCGGCGATCCGAATTTCCTTCTTCTGACCGGTATTAACAGTCAGCCGGGCGATATCCTCGCCGGGTCGGCTGAGGAAGAGGACGTCGCTTCAGCCGATTCCCCGCAGTACCGGCTGATGGTCAAAGGGGAGGTTTTGCCCCGTGTTCCGGGTCGTGCGGACGATTATTCCTGGTCGGCCAGGAACTGACGGAAAACCAATTAAGCGTCCTCTCGGCTGTCAGCGTGAAATTTGTCTTTGCGGCTATCGCCAAACAGATGCCGATTTTCCAGAAAACTCCGTTGCTGACGGTAGAAGTCCATCAGGAAATCCCATTCATCGATCTGTGCGACTTTTTCCGTGTAACCGATCTTTTTGATAATGGTGTGCGTCACATCGCGCACGCGGTCATGTTGTTCCTGCGTCTTGGGTGGAGAGCGAAGGATCGTTTCAAGTGTTTGAAGTTCAAAACGACCGTAAATTTCAAGATGTTCGGGATCGAAAACAAATTGCCGGTTCAGGTCCCGCGCCGTGGCCGCGAGGTCCGGCAGCAGAACGGCTTTGGGCATGTCGACCACAAGCGTATCTGCGATCATATCGCCCAGGCGCTGTTTCTGGCGATTGACAACCGGCACAATCAGGACCCCGACCATCCAGACCACCATAAATATGCCGGTCCACGTGCCAAGGTCGTCGGCAACAAAAAGCGTGGTAATCGGCAGAAACACTTCCACCTCTTTCATCAGGTTCCGGGCCACGATCTGGTGGGGCGTCAGGCGTCCGCCGGTGGCACTAATAACCCGGATCTGCGTGATCTTCTTGCCCAGCGTTCTCCCGTTCCAGACCAGTTCGGCCGCAATGTAGTAGGGGATACGGACAAAGAATGTGAGCAGGAAAAACAGGGCTAAAAGTGCACTGCCGCTCAAAAGTCCGAGCCACATCATGAAGAGGACGAAAACTGTGGCGCCGCCATAGGTGATCAGGATGTCCAGAATCTGTGCCCCGAGGCGCGATCCGAGCGAAGCCAGATCGAACGTGATCGGAACACCCTCCGGCGGCAGAAAGTTTTTCAGGCTTCTCCTGTTTTTGCGGCCGATCCTGCTCATGAGTTTTGCCTGGACCGTCCTGAAAGGGTCAGCCACGCCAGCCACAGCGCGCCCAGACCCCATCCGATGGTAAGCCGCCACTGTGTCGGTTGAACGAGCTGGCGCAAAAAGCCTTCCACCAGGCCCGCAACGATCAGCATCAGTCCGGCCAGGATCAGCAATTTCACCGCATCGCGACCTTTTTCCCGTAACGCGGCCCGCCGGGTTTTTTGTCCCGGCAGGAGCACGGCAAGGCCGAGTTGGGCTCCGCCCGCACATGCCACGCATATTGCCGAGATCTCAGTCACGCCATGGATTGAGAGCCATCCGAAAACATCAATCCCCAGACCGGCATCTGCAAACATGGCGACGAAAGCTCCAAGCAGCAGACCGTTATAGAAAGTCAGGATAAAGCTGGGCACGGCCGCGAAGATGCCCAGGGCAAAAACCAGAATCGCGATCTGGGTGTTGTGGGAAAAGAGATAGGACGCAAACACACTCAGGATCTCGCCGGACCGGTTTGATGTGTCGTAGAGTGTGCTGCGCAAATAGGCTTCCGTGGCCTCCGGCGTACGGCCATCGGCCAACCCCGGCGGTACGAAGGTAAAATACCAGGCAGGGTCCCGCTGAAACAGCGTGTAGCCGATCAAAATACCCAGAATCATCGCCAGGAAACCGATCATCAGAGCAACGCCCGAGCGGCGCACAGCCTGCGGGATGCCGTGTGTGAACAGCTTTCGGACAGCGCCCGCAATGCTCTCCTGAGGCGCGTAAACGACCAGGTAAGCCCGGGCGCACAGGCGATCGAGATAGATCAGCAATGCTTTATCCATCGAGATCGCGCGCGCTGCGCTGAGCGAGTTTATGGCCTGACGGTAAAGGCTGCTGAGATCAAGGGTTTCCTGGTAGGTCAGGTTGCGGATACCTGACTTTTCCGCAGAAGCGATCAGCGTTTCGAGCTTTTTCCAGCCGGCTTCGCGTTCCTGCCGAAAACGTGCCGACCGGATTGTGGTTGTGTCCCCGTTCTGGTGTTGCGGCTGCACGCTCATATCAACTCCTGCCCCTTGATATCGATATAGCGCGACACCAGTGAGGGCGTGAGCGCCGCAGGCTCTGTATCCAGGCATAAAATGCCAAGACGCCGAAGGCGGTCGAGGACCTGCTGGCGCTCCTGAAGAATTTGACGGGCGGAAACCGAACGGGAAATCGTGTCCATGGAAATGATGTTCGGATGGCTTAAATCCTGCAGTTCCGGGTCCCGGATAGTAACATAAAGGATGAGGTGTTTTCCGGTCATGGCTGCCAGGTTCTCGATCAGAAGCTCCGCGGTCACGCTGTCAACAAAATCTGAGAAAATCACAATGAGAGACCGCCGCTTTAGCTTGCTGTTCAGGTTCGACAGACCCAACGTGTGGTTCGTCTCGGCGGTGTCGTGCTGAAGCGCGGCACTTGTGGCCTGAATCCTGCTGAATGCGGTTCTTCCGGGGCGGGGCGGAATGAACTGCTGCGGTCGGCTGTTGAAGCTGTAAAAACCGACCAGATCGCCTCCCAGACCGCCTGCCCAGGCGAGCGCAAGGGCGGCGTTGATGGACTGATCGAGTTTCGACAGATCGCCGAGGCGCTCCCCCATAAGATGACCGCTGTCCAGACACAGGATGATCTGATGATTCCGTTCAGCGCGTGTTTCCCGCGCTGTCAGACTGCGCATCCGGGCCGACCGCTTCCAGTCGATGGATCGGGGATCCATGCCGGCGACGAAGTCACGCAACTGGTGAAACTCCGAGCCGTCGCCCCGATGCTGCATGTCCTTTGCGCCGTCCAGCAGCGGCAGCATCTGGGTATGAATAGCGCCGCCGAGGATAGGAGAGATGTTCGGCATCACGGAAATCGTCATTTCAAGCGGCCAGTCGGCAATGACTTCAAACAAGCCGAAGCGCGAACCGTATTTCAGGGAGAATTTGGACAGTTTTTTTTCGCCGCGCTGGCTGAGGCGCATGTCGGTTTTAAAACGAACTTCACCCTGGTTGTTCTGTAGCTCGATCGGACCGTCCCAGCCGGCACTCAGTCCTTCGTCGAGGCTCAGGCGGATTTCAAATGGTTGCGGAAGACCGCTTTGTCTGTTTGATGACAAGGTGATTTCAAGCGGAACAGAAAGACCGTTATAACCATGTGACGGCATATTGATCAGCGCGGTGAGGTCACGGCGCGACGGGGAGAGGAGCAGATCGGCAATTCCGACAAGGACAGTTCCACCCCACAAAAGCGTCACCGGCAGCATCACGTCCCGGTTTACCAGGATGAGCAGGACCGTCAGGCCGGCCAGTGTTAAAATCAGCGTTACTAATCGACGAGAAGGGCGCATGTATCTCGGGCGTTTGCTTTCTTGCGGCGTCTATCTGGGAGCATCCAGCCGGTTGACGATGGCGGCCAAAACGTCGTCGGCGGTGCGGCCTTCGATTTCGGCGGTCGGGCCCAGGACAATACGGTGCCGGAAAGCCGGGATGACCAGGGCCTGCACGTCGTCCGGGATTGCATAATCGCGTCCGTCCAGCGCGGCTGCGGCACGGACTGCACCGGCCAGCGCGTCGGCTGCACGCGTTGAAACCCCGTGCAGAATTTCGCCGTCGCTCCGCGTGGCGCGGGCCAGATCGACGATATAATCGATGATTGAGCGATCAAGATGAATACTGTCAACGAGCTCATGGCCGGCCTTCAGGTCTTCCCGGCTCATGACCTGGGCGATGTTTTTGCGCCCGCTGTCGGCCTCCAATGGCAGTCCTGCATTCTGTGCCAGGATCGTTATCTCTGCATTGCGGTCGGGAAAGTCCACGACCAGTTTGAACAGGAACCGATCCAGCTGTGCCTCCGGAAGCGGGTATGTGCCGTGCTGCTCAATCGGGTTCTGGGTTGCGACGACGAAAAACTCGCTGGTAAGGGGATAACTCGTGCCGTCAATCGTCACTTCCCGCTCGTTCATGGCCTGAAGCAAAGCCGATTGCGTTTTGGGCGGAGCCCGGTTGATTTCGTCGGCAAGCAGAATGTCGGTAAAGACAGGCCCTTTTGTTAGCCGGAATTCATTGGTCTGAAAATTGAAGAGATTAACGCCCAGCACGTCGCCGGGCATCAGGTCGGGCGTGGACTGAATGCGTCCGAAGTCGAGACTTGTGGCTTGCGTCAAACAGCGGGCCAACAGCGTTTTTGCCGTGCCCGGCGGGCCTTCAAGCAGGCAGTGGCCCCGGGCGAAGAGGGAAATCATGAGGAAATCGACCAGGCGATCCTGACCTCTCACAACCGCGCCGATTTCAGCGCGTACCCGATCTGCGAGTTTTTGAAATTCCGATAGATCCATTTGAGTTGACTACTTTTTCCAGCAAGGTTTTGTAGGTTTCCAGCCCGGTGAACAGATCGGTCTGGGTCATGCGATGGGCATTGAAAATCAGGTCTTCGGACACCGTTTGAAATGCACTGGCCAGGGCGGCATCCCGCCGCGATATATGCGCGAAGTACCGTGTGATACCGGCTTCACCGAGATCGGACCCAAGCGTGCCGGCCGTTAAATCCATCAATTGGCTGCGTACGAAATCGGACACCATCTGCCCGTCGCTTTCAGACAGCCGCAGGAGGCGCGCTTTCGTGGCAATGGCGACGGTCTTGGAGTGGTTGGAGGTTGCGTTTTGTTCCCGTTCCAGCGGACCAAACCGGATAGCGCCGCGCCAGTAAACAACCGCCAGCGTTGCCAGGGCCGCTGCCCACAGGAGCGAGAGCGGATAGTCAAAGAAGCGTGCAAGATCGTCGCCGGAGCGCTCATAATCACGGCGTTCTTCCTGATTGGGTTCGAACTGGGTCAAAAGTAGATGGCTGGTATCGACATAGATCGGTTTCTGATCGCCGAGCGTCAGCTGAGTGAGAAAATCCTCCGCAAACAGCGCGTTATCCGCTACTGCCAGGCCGTGATTGTTCATCAGGTCCGGATCGGAAAGAATATGGGTATCGTAATTCCTGTCAATAAAACGACAGGCGAGCGCGATCACATCATTGCCCATCTGCTGACTGATCCTGCAGTTGGCCGGTACGCTTTCCGGGTCAAATGTCTGAGCGTGAAACAGGGCAACATCGTGTGTTTGTCCGGCGCCGATCGATGCCGATGAGAAGGATGGACCGTCCCGTTGAAGTTTCAGACCCGTCAGGCCCATCTGCTGGAAAAGGCGGTCGTAAGCGCTGACGGGGATGAGTGTCTGCTGATGCGCGATATTGGTCTCGATGAAGCCTGTGGTCCATTTCGGCAGCAGGACCACTGTCGGCAGTTCGGCATTTTTTGTTCTGAAACTTGCCTGACTGAGGTCGCGTTGCGTCTGCTGGCCGATCAGATCCCGGACCGTCTCGGGGGAGGCGGCTTCTTCAAGCAGATTCACATCATAAACCGGCAGGACGCGGAGGCTGAGGTCGTTAATATGGGGCGACAGGCGCGGATGGGACTGTCGAACCGGAACACCGTTTTGTTTCAACCAGACGGACAGGCCGTTCAAGCCGATGACGGACTGATCGAGCTCCCGGTCGCGCGCATAGGTGCTCAACAGGACAAGAACCAGTGCTCCGCCAAGCAGTACCGTCAAGACAACGATCAGCGAAGCATTGTCACGCATGGCGATGTGACCCCGGTTTTTCCAGCAGTACCCGCCCCAGTTCCAGGCTTCTGGAAAAAATCTCATCGCTCACCGTGCGGCCGCCATAATGAGCCAGTTCCGCGTCGCGCAACAAAATTTTTAATTCATCATGGTGCCTGAACGCCTGCGGGAGCCGCGCAAATGCATCCCGTTCCGTGTCTGATCTTGCAAAGCGTGTGTCGCTCTGTTCTCCGGCCGACAGCAGGCAGTGGCGCAACAGCCGTGCCAGCGCTTCGCGCCGATCACTCATCGCCGCCAGATGCGCCAGAAGGTCATTTCCGTCCATTTCGCTCTCCTGGGCAGCGATATTCCAATGGTCCGGAGCTTTTTGTTTTTCTTTCACGTCCTTGGGGTCACCGGACAGCAGCACGCCGCTGCCGCCGAATTTCAGCCACAAGAGCAAAAGCGCGATCGCCAGAAAAATTGCAATCCCGACGCCGATTCCGCCGTCCAGTTTCGGTGTGAACAAGGGTTGCCGTGTGTCCCTGTTCGTTGTTTCCCGGATCGTTCTCTCATCGCTCAGTGTTCCGGACAGTTTTTCCGCATAAGTGGCCTTGTGTTTAATATCGGCACCATCGGCCAGAGACCGGTACTGTTCGGAGGTCTCAGAGACCGGAGGTGAGACCTCGGACGTAACGGGAGAGCCCGTTCTGTCTTGTGCCTGGCCGGGGACGCAAAGGAACAACATCAGGAGTGATGCCGCAAAGGCGCGCACAATGTTCATGATGGAGGCGGACTCAGGCAAAGACGTCTGCCGTGGCTTCTTGGTCAAGCGGATCGGGTCCGTATTTGTTGGCGCCGTTTGTACCCCTCATCACCGCAACGACAATCACTGCAATCGCGGAAATTAATCCTATGAAAGGAATGAACCACATCACCCAAGAACCTAGATACCAGAAACCGGAGAATCCCACATCATGAAATCTCCTTGTTGAAACAGCTATCCATGGGAAGAAAAGGTACAACCAGACAAGCAATAATATCAGGCCGCTGCTGTTATCTTCCTCTGAAAAAAATAGAACATTGTCGCCAATGCTCAAGTTAAAACTCGCCCCTCCGACTAAGCTGATGAGAAAGGCGAGAACCAACGTAACGAGCCAGCAAAATAAAACAAAATACCAATATTCGGAACGAGACGCGCGGCTGGAAAATCGCGCGTATTTGCGTGTTAAACACGTGCGAACTGCTTCCTTAAATCCCATAAAATCATCCTGCAACCAAAAGTATAACGATGTGTTATGCGATCATGATTCGCATAGCAAGGCAGGCGATCGTTGGTGGTGAATAGAATCGCAAAAGTTTTCATGTGGGGATTGAGAACGAGCCTAAGATTGAAATGCCTAGACTGCCTGTATGCCGAAATTCCCGGAGACAGGGCCAAGGCTGCAAGATAGTCCGGAAGCGTGAGGCCTTCGTGAAAATATGGTTTTCCGAATCAACTATAAGTTTTATTTTGAAATGTATTCTTGAGTTGCAGAGGATAATGAACGGGAGAAAGCTTGCGATCAGGCCCAAAGCATAAACCCAAAAGGGCGTATTGGTGAATGAAAGAGCGGGAAAACCTCCTAAAAGGTCGTATTGGACAAGGGTGCGCCGCACGGAAACACGCTTGTCTTTCAACTTCGCAAGTACCACCAGCCTGAGAGATTGACATCATGCAAGCGAAGGGTTGAAACGGCGACCCAAGGCAATAGGGTCGCCAACCAAATCAGTCCATACCCTAAGCTCAGGACCCATTCATTTCATCCATTGTGCGAGAGCAGATTTTGTTTTTGACAAGGCGGAAAGGCGCGGGAAACCGTGCGGTTTTCCAGTCTTTGTGGGCACAGTCAGGAACAAAATATGCCTCGCCCTGCGGGTTTTGAAAGACGTGTCCGCCTGAACGGAACCAGGGCTCGCAAAGGTATCCAACCTTCGTTTCTCCTTGGTTCTCTCCATTCGAATACGTCTTTCAAAACAGAATTGCGTGAAATGAATGGGGCCTGAGACTAGAACCATCAGCGCACCTGCGGAGTCCCGTGAATTACAGGCACAAGACAGCGCATTTTGCGCCGAATGGAATAGCGTCCAGGAATTAAGAGAACCGTGACAGCAAGGCTTGATAAATACATCTGCTTCTGGTCATCTAGCCGGAACACAGTCCTGTGGGGTTCTCCGAGGCTTGTTGACGACGATGTCGGGCTTTGCTCCAAAGCCCGTGCATTTGCGATAAATACGAGAGAATTCTGGAAGTGCTTTTTGTGCCGGAAAACTTGGGGTCAAAACTCCTGTATAAGGCAATCCGGTCGCCTCAGCCGATCATCGGCTGAGCACAAATATGGAGGAGACATGATGATTAAAAACACTTTTTTGGCCTTGCTGGGCACCGCATCGCTGGGGCTGGCAATCCTGCCGGCCGATGCCGAGGAGTTTCCCGCGAAGTCCGTCGACTACGTGATCCCGTTTGGTCCGGGCGGTGAGTCGGACATAACGGCAAGGTTCCAGCAACCCTATTTCAAGGACAAATTCGGCCAGGATCTGGTGGTGTCCTATAAGCCTGGCGGCGGCGGTGCCGTTGGCTGGTCACAGCTCAATTCGATGGCGGGCGACGGCTATTCCATCATGGGCATCAACCTTCCGCATATCGTCATCAAGCCGCAACAGGGTGACGTTGGCTTCGAGACCGGCGACATCACCGCAATCTACATGTTTCACTACACTCCGGATGCGATTGTCGTGAACGCCGACAGCGATATCGGGTCGCTGCAGGACCTGATTGACTTTGCAAAGGCCAATCCGAAAAAACTGACCATGTCAGGTTCCGGAAAGGGCACCGCCAATCATCTGGCGCAGGTCCGGTTTGATCAGCTTGCGGATGTTGAGACCACCTATGTCGCTTTCAAGGGAACCGGCGCTTCGACAACGGCGTTGCTCGGAAATCAGGTCGGTGCTCAGTGGGGATATACGACCGTAGGCGCAAAGCAGGGGGACAAGGTCCGGATGCTTGCCGTCGCCATGGACGAACGCCATCCGTCGTTCCCGGATGTGCCGACGTTCAAGGAGCTTGGATTTGACATCGTCTCAGGCGCCTATCGCGGCATTGCAGTTCCCGGTTCGACGCCGGAAGACGTGCGTCAGAAGCTGTCGGACATGATTGCGGAGATTAACGCCGACCCGGCATTCCAGAAACAGATGCTGGATGGCGGCTTCGCCCTGTTGGATGTCGGGTATGGACCAGACATGGATGCATGGCTTGCAGCGCGCGGCGAAGAATATACCGCTGCCGCGAAAAGCGCCGGCGTCATCGACTGAACGTTCTTCAGGGGCGGCCTTCCGGGGCCGCTCCTTGCCACCCCCCGTTTCTGCATCACAAGTTGACTGCTTGACCGCCAGATAGCCGGGTACAGCGGAGCCGCTCCATGGTCGAGTATATCCTGTCGGCATTTACGCCGCTCAACCTGATCCTCGCCCTTGCGGGCGTGGCGGCCGGAACCATTATCGGATCCATCCCCGGCCTGACCGCCACCATGGCCGTGGCCGTGCTGGTGCCCATCACCTTTTCCATGTCGCCCGACAGTGCCCTGATCCTCATGGGCGCCATCTATACCGGCGCGATTTATGGCGGCGCCTACGCCGCGATCCTGCTCAACACGCCGGGCACACCGTCGGCCATCGCCACCACATTCGATGGCTACCCCATGGCGCGCCGGGGGGACGGCGACCTGGCCGTCTCGGTCGCCTGTCTGTCATCGGTCGTCGGCGGCCTGGTGGGCGCCCTTGCGCTCTTGTTGCTGGCGCCGCCGCTTGCCGAAGCAGCGCTCGCCTTTGGCCCGGTGGAATATTTCTGGCTTGCCATATTCGGTTTGTCGCTCATCGCCGCCCTCTCGACTGGTGATTTTCTGAAAGGCGTCATTGCCGCCTGTTTCGGTCTCCTGCTGTCGATGATCGGGATTTCGGAAACAAGCGCGGAAGTGCGATTCACCTTCGGTTCGCAAACGCTTCTCGGTGGCATCGAAATCGTCTCGGCGCTGATCGGGCTGTATTGCATCCCGGTTTTGATCGATCTGGTGGCGACTCCCGCCCGCCATCTCGAAGCACCGGAAAAGGGTCGGGGATTTCGACTGCCGGAGGCGTTCGGCAAACTGATGCTGAACAAAATCAACGTGCTTCGCAGTTCAGTCATCGGAACCCTGGTCGGCGCCCTGCCCGGGGCCGGCGGCTCGATCGCGGGGCTCGTCGCCTATTCGGAAGCACGGCGGCAGGGCAAGGGTGAAGAAAAGTTCGGCGAAGGCAATCCCGGCGGAATCGTTGCGACCGAGTCAGCCAACAATGCGACCGTCGGCGGCGGGTTCATTCCAACGCTTGTGCTCGGGATTCCGGGTACGCCTCCCGATGCCGTGATTCTGGGTGCCTTGCTGGTGCAGGGCGTGCGTACCGGGCCGACGCTTTTCGCCGATGGCGCAAACATTGTCTACACATTCATTTTCGGCCTGATCCTGGCGACGGTCCTGATGTTGCCTGTCGGTCTGCTGATCGGGCGTTTTGCCTATGGCGCGATCGTGCGCGCGCCCAAATCGGCGCTTGTTCCGGTTGTCGCCTTCATGACCGTCATCGGCACCTTTGCGATCCGCAACAGCATTTCCGACATCGCAATCATGGTCATCCTCGGGATCATCGGCTGGATTGCCACAAAGCGCGGTTTTTCCGTTTCACCTATCGTCCTGGGACTTATTCTGGGCCGCATTGCCGAACAGGGCTTTGTGCAAGGCTGGACGATCGGCGATGCCGTCGGCGATTTGTGGGGACAGTTTTTCGGACGCCCGCTGTCCATGGTCATCATAGCGATGACGCTGGTAAGCTTTATCTATCCTTTCCTGCCGCAAATCCGACGTCTGATCATGCGGTCTTCGCTGGAGCCGATTGTTGACCGGAAACATGCACCCGCGGGTGCGGTCTTCCGGGATCTGGTTTCCTACGGGACCTTTGGTGCGATCGGGCTCGTGGTCGTGTTTCAAAGTGCATCGCTGAATGCCGATGCGGCAGTCTTTCCGCGGACCATTGCGTACGGCATGCTGTTTTTCGTCGCTGTTGCAATCGTCAGGCTTTTGATTGTCCGGGATGTCGTCGAAGAGACCGCCGAAGGATCGGTTTTTCGGCGCATCGCAGTTCCGGTCATCATGCTGGGCACGGTCGCGATCGTTTCGACTGTCGGCTTCGGCGTAGCCGGTGTGCTGATGGGAGTCGCTTTGATGGTGGTTGCGCAGCACGGCATGGCCTCACGTCAGTTCTGGCTGCTGCTCACTCTTGGTGTGCTGGCGACGATCATCATATTCACTTTCGGCTTCAGGAACCTCCTGAGCGTCCCTCTGCCGACAGGGTGGTTCCTATGACCCGGCGCAATGTTCCTGCCGGACCCCGCTCTTGTTTTCCGGTGACTGCAGCGCCGATTTGAGGCCGTTCGCGACCCTTTTGGCCGCTTTCCTTCTTACCTGAACTCGAACGTCTCAACGTGAATGCGTTTGTGTTTCACGCTTTCCTTCTTCAGATCTTTCATCAGCGCGAATTCGTGCAAGGTGGGGTAAGATGGCAGTCCGTTGTCTCACGATCAGACAACACCATCCTGTGAGCGTTAGATGCCCAAATGCACTCAAAGGGCGCGAGCCCAATCAATATCCGTTTTTGACCCAAGCAAGACGTATTCAGACAATGATGGAGCTCTTTTGTTCATTTAATATGGCTTCAGAATTGACTAAGATATAATTGGCGCAAAACGGCGCATTCATGGGCAGCGTGATATCTCGACTATTATAGTCTGTATCAACAGTTTTTTCTTATTCACCTTCAAATGGCGCGTTTCTGTATTGTTTTGTAAGATCAAGAAAACGGTCCATTGATATGTTGTTTCCGGTCAAGATTGCTGCGGACTTTCGATCATATGCTTGATTCTGCATCAAGGCAGCTACGCCCGCAGCTGCTCCGCCTTCAACCAAACACTTTTCATGACGCAAAATATAATTCATGGCATCTAAAATTGCTTCATCGGAAACTTGCATGTAGTCATCCATCAATTCTCTGCACATCTTGAAGGTGAATTTATTGTCCTTAGGAATTGGGCCGGGTAGCGCATCAGCAATCGATGGTTGTTCTTTAACATTCACAATTTCACCCGCCTTTATGCTTTCGATCATCGCCGCTCCATGATCAAGCGAAACCCCGATGATTTTGATTTCAGGCTTGAGGCTCTTTAGAGCCTTCGCCGTTCCGGCCAATAACCCCCCGCCACTTAGTTGAACGTACACCGTTTCAAGGTCCGGTTGATCAGCCAGTAGTTCCAGTCCGATGGTACCTTGACCTGCGATGATCTGCGGATCATCGAATGGTGATATGAAAACCAAGCCGTCCCGACGAGCTATACGTTTTGTTTCGGCGTCGGCCTCGTCTTGATTTTGACCGAAGACGATGACTTCGGCACCGAAATCTCGCAGTCCCGATACCTTCTCGGGAGGTACTATTTCGGTGATGCACACAACGGCGCGGACGCCGAGACGTTTTCCCATGTAGGCCACCGCACGGCCGTGGTTTCCGCTGGATACCGTAATGACACCCCGTGACCTTTGCTCATTGTCCAGTGTCAGAAGTTTGTTCGCAGCACCGCGCAGCTTGAACGCGCCGGTGTCGTGCATTGTTTCCATTTTCAACCAAATGGGTGCAGCACGCTTCGCGGACAGGGCATGAGACTTGCGCAGGGGGGTCGGCCGGACATAGGCCGAAATCCGTCGTTGGGCCGCATGAATGTCGTTGAGTTCGACCATTTCGTTGCGTTCTCCAGCCGGTTTGAAAGAACTATCGGAATTTGAATTGACAAAATATTCTAAATTAGACAATTTGTCTATTCGAATGAAAACTTCATCGCGATGAGGTTTGAAATGTCCGCGATCCGATAGAGAGAAACAGATGCGGCTGGTGAATAAGCAGGAAGTCCTGGCACAAATCGATGAACGTGCCGCGCTTTTGGAGATTGAGGACGGGTTCAAGGCGTTTGCATGCGGTGAGGCTCAAGTGGCTCCAGTGACGCATCTGGCCTTTCCCGGGGCCGATGGCGAATGTCACGTCAAATGTGCCCATGTCGGTGAAGACGATGTCTTCACCGTCAAGCTTGCGACCGGCTTCTACAAAAACCCGGAACAGGGCCTTTCTTCCAGCAATGGTTTCATGGCCGTCATTTCAGCTCTGACTGGGGCGCCGCTGGCGATATTGCAAGACGAGGGCGCGTTGACAGATCTGCGGACCGCGTTGGCCGGTGTCATCGCAGCCCGTGTTGGCGCCCGCAAGGGAGCGGCCAGTCTCGGTGTGGTTGGAACGGGTATCCAGGCTTTTCTGCAGGCCAAATTAATCTGCCGCCTTCTGGGATACGAACGGGTTGCCGTTTGGGGGCGGTCGTCAGAAAAGGCACGCGAGACGGTTGAGAACTTGAAAGCTGAACTCAACGATATCCCGGTTCGTCAGGCGGAAACGGTGGAAGCTCTTTGCCAAGAGGCCGATGTAATCGTTACAGCGACTGCATCGCGCGAACCGATTGTGATGTCGTCCAACGTTCGCCCAGGGACCCATATTGTTGCCGTCGGAGCCGATTCCCCCGGAAAACAGGAACTCGATACCGCACTTTTTGCCCGCGCAGCGCATGTGATCGTCGATTCTTTCGAACAATGTACGGAACACGGTGAAACAACGAATGCTCTGAGGTCGGGAGATGTGACGGCGGACCGCTTGGTACCTCTTGGCCGGGTTCTCCTGGACGGCGGGCTTGGCCGTTCCGACGAAGCGATAACAATTGCGGACCTGACGGGCGTCGCGGTTCAGGACGCTGCCATCGCAAAAGGGGTTTGGTCTGGACTGAGACAAGCCGGAGCGGAGAACCTTCGAGCGTGACCGGGAGGCCCCGGCGGTGCGGCCGGTGGGATTCAGATGAATGAATTTGACATGTCAGTTGCAACTCCTCGTTTGTCGGTCCGGAACCTGAGCAAGTCTTTCGGATCCTTGCAGGTCTTGCACGACATCTCGCTGGAAGCCGAACAGGGGCAGGTCATCACGATCATCGGATCGTCAGGATCCGGCAAGAGCACGTTTCTGCGTTGTCTTAATCTTCTGGAAGTGCCCGATGCAGGACAGATTACGCTCGAAGGCAGGCCTGTAACCTTTTCCAGCAATTCTCACGGATTGAAGGTGACCAAAGACGTTCGTGCGCTTCGAACAGCGTTGCCCATGGTGTTCCAGGGTTTCAATCTGTGGCGGCACATTAGCGTGCGCGATAATGTGGCGATTGCGCCTATCCATGTGCTCGGGAAGACGAGAGCCGAGGCGAATGAACGTGCAGAGGAGTTGCTCGCACGGGTCGGCCTGTCTGAGCGCATGCGGTTTTATCCGCATCAGCTTTCCGGTGGTCAGCAACAGCGGGCGGCGATTGCCCGCGCGTTGGCGATGGAGCCCAAAGCACTTTTGTTTGACGAGCCGACGTCGGCACTTGATCCGGAGCTCGTCGGCGAGGTTTTGAAAGTTATCGAGGAACTCGCGGCGGCCGGCAATACGATGCTGATGGTCACGCATGAGATGGGGTTCGCCCGCAAGGTCTCGGACCGCGTAATTTTTCTCGACAAGGGACGGGTAGCTGAAAACGGAACGCCGGAAGAAGTGTTCGAGTCCCCCAAAACGGAGCGAGCTGCCCAATTTCTGGCGTCAGTGATGTGACAAGGAGAAGCTTTATGAAAAAACTGCTAATTGCCGCGGCTCTGTCCGCATTTGCCGTTCTGCCCGCCAAGGCTGAAACACTGCGTATTGCAACCAGCGCCGATTATCCGCCCTGGGAGTCTGTCAATGCCTCCGGTGAAATGCTGGGGTTTGATCTGGATGTCGGCAACGCGATCTGCGCGAAGATCGACATGGAATGCCAATGGACCAACCAGGCCTATGATGGCTTGCTGCCAGCTCTGGTGGCCGGGCAGTATGACGTGATCATGTCAGCGATCTCCATAACGGAAGAGCGGAAAAAGAGCATCGATTTTTCAATTGCTTATGCACAGGCACCGGCTTCGTTCGGCTCCGTTGGCGATGGATTTGGTGACGTTTCTGACAAGGCCGGACTGCAAGCCACAATAGACGGCAAAGCAGTTGGTGTTCAGGGATCGAGCATTTTCGAGCGAGTGGTCGCGGAAAACTTTCCATCCGCCAGTATCAAAACTTACCAACAGGCGGATCAGATCATTGCCGATTTGAAGACTGGCCGGATCGACGCGGCAGTTATGGAAGTCTCGGCTTGGGAAGAATTCAGCGGTGCGGATAAAGGCGCGAACCTGACGATGTTCGGACCGTTGCTGACTTATGCGGATTATCCGCAGCTTGGAGATGGCATCGGGCTTGGAATCGGCAAGGGCAATGAAAAGTTGAAGTCGAAAATCGATGCTGCGATCGCTGAATTGCTGGCCGACGGTACGATCGCTAAAGCATCCGACAAATGGTTCGGTTACGACGTCACGCCATAGCAGCGCCATAGCGGCGAATTGGAGTTCTGGTAAAGAGCAGGGTCTCCGGACGGGACGCCTTGCTCTCAATCGGGCAACGAGGACGGCAGGTGATGCTGGAATTGCTTTCTTTTGGCAAATCTGGCTGGGGAGACGAGTTGCTCTCCGGCCTCGCCACGACCATGGCACTTGCCATCCTGGCATTTGCCCTGGGATTGGTCTGCGGTCTGTTTCTGATGCTTTTCCGACGTCGCGGTACCGTGGCGCGTTACATTGTCGTTAGCTATGTCACCGTGTTCCGCGGCGTTCCGGAACTGCTGGTTCTCTACCTTTTCTTCTTTGGCACAGGCACTGTTATCAAGTCGATCGCATCCAGTCTCGGATATACGGAACGGATCAATTTGAGCGGATTTGCGCTTGGGGTTTTTGCCTTGGCTGTGATCGCAACAGCCTATGCGGCTGAAGCCTTTCGCGGGGCGGCCAACAGTATCCCAATAGGCCAGCTGGAGGCGGCCGATGCGTATGGGTTCGGCCCCTTCAAACGGTTTTTGTTGATCGAAATGCCGCAGCTCCTGCGCGTCGCCCTGCCTGCCATGGGAAACATCTGGCTCGTCATGCTCAAGGATACGGCACTTGTTTCCTTGACTGCCGTTGCCGAATTGATGCGTCAGGCGAGCGTCGCGGCCGGAGCAACGCATAAGCCGTTTACCTTCTATGCGGTTGCGGCGCTGATTTATCTCTGCGTCTCCTTCGTTTCCGAACGGCTGTTCAGTCGCGTTGAGGCCAGATATGCGCTCAAGGAAGCGCGCACATGAATTGGGAACTTCTCCTTTCCTTCGTTCCAAAGCTGCTTGCCGGTCTTCCCGTGACACTGGGCATTCTTGTCTGCAGCCTGGGCATCGGACTGGTGCTTGGAGCATTGATTTGCTGGATGCGCATGCGCCGAGTCCCGGGCATCGCCCAAGCCGCCGACTTTTATGTTCTTTTGTTTCGGGGCACGCCGTTGCTCGTGCAACTGTTTGCCATTTATTACGGTCTGGGACAGTTCGAAGCCGTGCGGACAAGTTTTGCCTGGCCGTTCTTGCGCGAAGCCTGGCTCTGCGCGGTCCTTGCGCTGGGTCTGAACTCGGCGGCCTTTACATCCGAAATCATGCGAGGGGGTATCCTTGGCGTGGAACGGGACCAGATCGAGGCTGCGGCAGCCTATGGGTTTTCGCGCTTTCAGATTGCCCGGTTGATCCTTGCGCCACAGGCTCTGCGCGTGGCTCTTCCCGCCTACAGCAACGAAACGGTTCTGATGTTGAAAGGGACAGCGCTTGCAAGCACCATTTCGATCATGGATCTGACCGGGATTGCGCGGAAGCTTTCGTCACAGCATTTTGCACCATTTGAATCGTTTATCGCGGCCGGAGCCATTTATCTCGCGCTCGCGATGCTTTTGACATTGTCCTATTCGGCGGTCGAACGACGTCTCGCTTAGGAAACTGAGAGGTATACCAAATGTTTCATCCGTTCGACGTTGAACAGTTCCTGTCGGAACTGGAGCATGGCGTCAAATACAATTATTCGGAGAGTGGCGTTCATCCCATGACGCTCAAGGAACTGGTTGCGTTGACCGGCCTGGATCCTGATGTGCTCTGGAACACCATGCTTGATTATCCTCAAGTTAACGGAACCACTTTTCTGCGCGAGAAGATCGCAGACATGTATCCGGGCGCAAACGCTGACAATGTACTGGTAACGGTCGGCGCCACCGAAGCCAACACATTGATTGCAAACACTTTGCTAAATCCTGGAGACAGTATGGTGGCGTTCCGGCCTATCTACGAGCAGTTGACCGGCGACGCGCGCAATCGCGGCGTGAATGTGCGCCACGTGGACATGGACGCCGACAATGACTGGGCCATCGATCCGGGTGCGGTCATGGCTGCGGTGGATGACACGACAAAAGTGGTTCATGTCATCAATCCCAACAATCCCACCGGGCGTGTGCTGAGCGAGGTCGAGCGGGAGGGCATCATTGCAGCCGCAGCCAAGGTCGGAGCTTGGATCGTGGCAGATGAAGTCTATGCCGGTACGGAGCGTGACACGGACGAAACGACTCCCAGTTTCTGGGGGAGCTATGACAAGGTGATGGTTCTGAATTCCACAAGCAAGGCCTATGGCCTGCCGGGTTTGCGTCTTGGGTGGCTGGTCGGGCCGGCCGAGACGATCACCGCCTGTTGGCGAAGGCACGAATATGCCTCCGTTGCCACAAGCACCGTTTCCATGAAACTGGCCGAAGCGGCTCTGGCCGAACCTGCCCGATCGGCGCTGGTCGCACGGGCGCGCCGGCTAATCAGAACCGGCTTCGAGACACTGACTGAGGCGCTTGCCATCCACCACAACGTGTTCACTGTCGCTGCGCCTCATGCCTCCGCGATGTCCTTCGTCCGCTTCAATCTCCCCATTGCCTCAGAAACACTGGCTATGCGTTTGGTGCGTGAGCAGGATGTTCTTGTCATTCCCGGTAGTCGGTTCCATGTCGAAAACCACTTCCGCTTCAGTTCGGCTCTGCCCGAAGCCCACCTGAAGGAGGGGCTCCGCCGGTTGAACCTGGTCGTTGAAGATGTCCTGAAATCCGCATGAGGTAACAGCAGGGCTCTCCGGACGGATTGGTCCTGCGCTATCTACACAATCGGAGTCCGGTATGCTGACCGCTTCGCTCGATCTGGATGCTGAAGGCTTCCAGAAAGGCTACATCGACGTTCCTGTCTCGCTGGACTTGAGTGCCTGGTCGAATCAGCGTGTGCCGATCTACAGCTTTAAGAACGGCGAGGGGCCAATCCTGTTGCTCTTGGGAGGCGCGCATGGGGACGAGTTCGAGGCTCCCATCGCGCTGTCGAATCTTGTGCATGGCGGGTTGGATGTGGAGAACGTCCGGGGGCAGGTCGTCATTGTGCCGGCGTTGAATTTGCCGGCGGTACAGAACGGCACGCGGCTGTCGCCGCTCGACAACGGCAACATGAACCGGGCTTTCCCCGGCAATCCCGTTGGAAACGCGACACAGCGGATCGCGGACTTCGTCAGCCGGGAACTGATAGCGCGGGCTGATGTTGTGTTTGATCTTCATTCCGGCGGGCGTTCGCTCATGTTTGTGCCTTCCACGATTGTCCCGATGCAGAAGACGGAAGCGGCGACACGTGAGATCCGCACACTTGCGGCCGCGTTCAACGCTCCGATATGTGTGATTCTGCGCGAGCCTCAGGTTGAAACGATGATTGACACTGAAGTGGAGCGGCAGGGAAAGAAGATTCTGGCGACGGAGCTTGGCGGTTCCGGGACGGTAACGAAAGAGACGCTGGAGATAACGCGCGACGGAATTGACGGTGTGATGCGGCATCTGGGCTTGCTGGCGGAGGAACGTGAAGATGTGCGGTCAGGCTCTTCAACGTCTGTCCTCGTGGATGGATTTCATCACTACGTCTATTCTGACGATACCGGGCTGTTCGAACCTCTGGCCGGGCTGGGCACACAGGTGGAGGAAGGACAGCCCGTCGGCCGGCTTCATCTTACAGACAGGGTGGAAGTGGCGCCGGTGTCCATACATGCGCGAACGTCTGGAATCCTGTTTTGTACAGCCGGGCAGGGGCTTGTCCGGCGGGGCGATTGCCTGGGTGTAATCGGTCACCCGGTTGATTGACCTTTTGCCTGCGCCCGGAAGCCGGGGTACAAGAGCTGCATAATTATTGTGCGTTCAAAGGTGATAAATGACTCAGGATGCATTGATTTCACGCACCGCAGTTCCGGTCGCCGAGGCCCTGTCCAAACTCCTGGGATCGAACGTGGAAATTGTCGTTCACTCGCTGGCGACCGAGACGGTGGTCTACATTTGCAATCCCTATTCGAAACGACAAATCGGCGATCCATCATATCTTTCAGAATTGGATTTCAGGGAAAATGACGAGCGGGATGTGATCGGCCCTCATGAGCGCGTCAACTGGGACGGGCGGGTTATCCGTACCATCAGCGCGGTTTTGCGGGACGACGACGGCAAACCCTTTGCGCTGACATGCTTCAATTACGATCTGTCGGACATCATGGCTGCCCAGAACGCAATCACCGCTCTGATCGGTGCGCCTGTGAGCTCCGGCGAGCCCGATGAACTGTTCAAGAATGACTGGCACGAAAAGATGAACAGGTTTATCGTCGATTGGTGCCGCGACAAAAACAAGAGTGTCGATGCGCTGAACCGAATGGATCGCCTGGAACTCCTTAAAGACGTTGTCCGTACAGATGGTTTGCGGCAAAAACACGCGGTGTCCTATGTTGCACGTGTTCTGAATGTCAGCCGTGCAACAATTTACAATGACCTTAAAGTAGCATCAGCAAACTAGAACCGGTCTCGTGAAGGTTGTGTCACCTTCACGACAAGGATACGCGTAAAAACAAAGGGAATATGCTTGGACTTAACATCTTAAGCAGTCTCAAGAAGATCGTCGGGATCATGCTCTGCCGATCAAGTCCGACGGAACCTGCAGTTGGTCGTGGTAAGGCAAAACATCTATACGAGGCTGATATACTCCGCTTTTTGTTTGGCTGGAGACATGCGCAGCTATTTGTTCAAGGCTCGCAAACCATACATCTCCGGTCATGCGCATGTAATCGATTGCTTTTTCCACTTCCTGCCAACGTGACAGGCGGCCGCTTACAAAGGGGTGCCAAACACTGATCCAAACGCCGCCCGGACAGGCGCGCAAGGCGTCAAATTCGGCAAGAAAAACCTCCATTGCCCGCTTGGGCGGCAAGACCTGAAACATGTAGTTGAGATCAGGTGCATGAACATATGGAGGCCAGTCGTCCGTCGCCCAGCTCACCGGTAATTCTGTCAGGCGGCCCTTTCGGGGAACTTCGAGCAGATAGGGCACTTCGTCGCCCATGAGAGAAGAATCGTAAACAAATCCCTCCTCAATGAGCAGTTCGGGCGTATGAGCCGACATGTGATACAGAGGAGAGCGGTTGCCACGCGGTCGTTTGCCGGTGTGTCTTTCGATTATCTCGATGGACCGACACATCCAGTCATGCTCCTGATCACGGGAAAGACAGTTAGGGGCTTCATGGATGTAGCCGTGATACCCAACTTCATGTCCATCTCGGACAATTGCATCAACGGCTTCCGGATGGTTTTCAATGCACCAGGCCGGAATGAAAAATGTCTGTTTCAGCCCGAGCCGGCGGTAGCTGTCCAGAATGCGCGGGACAGCGACGTCCGGACCGTATCGAAGCATAGACGTTGCGCTGAGTTTGTTGCGCGCGTTCGTACCATGATGGATATGAATCAGACTGTCTGCGTCCATATCGAGGGTAATGGCACATGCGATCTTTGCGCCGCCAGGCCAGTTTACGGGTCTTTGCAACATCGGCTGCTCCATCAAATCATGACGGCCCCACCGTTGGGGCTCAATGTCTGGCCGGTAAAGAAGCCGGCCTCCGGACTGCATAAAAAGCGCGCAAGGGCGCCGATTTCACTTGGCAGGCCCACGCGGCCAAGGGGAATGTCGAGCTCCTTGTCGATCCATTCCTGCGACATGTTCTCCAAAGCGAGCATCGGCGTGTCGATTGGACCAGGTGCGATCGAATTGACGAGGATGTCCGGAGCGAGTTCCCTCGCCAGGGACCGTGTCAAACCAACGACGCCCGCCTTGGAAGCGCAATAGGCGGAGAAGTCTGCTCTTCCGAGATATGCCAGTTCCGATGAGATGAAGATGATTCGGCCCCGCTTGGCCGGTCGCATGAGTTGCGCGGACCCTCTGGCAATTAGAAACGATCCGCGAAGGTTCACGGAAATGGTCCTATCGAACTGCTCCACCGGCATGTCCGTAATCTTTCCTTCCGACAGAATGCCCGCTGCGTTGACGGTAAAATCAAGGCATCCCTCTCGTTCCTTCAGGCTGGCAAAAAGAGCCTCCACGCTTGCCGGATCAGCAACGTCGCAAATTTTGGAGCGCGCATTGCCGCCCTTTGCGCGTATTACGGCTTCCGTTTCAACCGGGTTGCGACGGTCAGCCAGAATGGCGGTTGCGCCTGCTTCTGCCAAAGCGCAGGCGACAGCTGCGCCGATGCCTTGGGCCGCACCGGTCACCAGCGCCATTTTGCTGTTGAGTTCAGTTTTCATTGCATCAGCTCGCCGCGGTCAATGGTGAAGGACTGCCCGGTGATATTGTCCGCCGCAGGACCTGACAGAAACAGATAGATCGCCGCCATGTCGGCAGGTTCCATCAGGCCCTCCAAGGCTTGTGCGGATACGATTTCGGCCAGCAGATCGTTTTCTGTGCGGTTCTGCCGCGCCGCCATGAAGGAAAGCGATCGCATGGATGCAGCTGTTCTCACCCAACCGGGGCAGACCGCGTTGACCGAGATTTTCCTGGGTGCCAGCTCTTGGGCGAGCGATCGCGTCAGGCCGATCACGGCATGTTTTGAAGCGCAATAGCCACTGAATTCCGCCACGGCGGTCTTGCCCCACATGGAGGCCGTATTGACGATACGGGCGCCGTCCGGAAGCCTGTCGAGCAGGTGGCGGATAACAGAAAAGGTGCCGATGACATTGGTTTCGACAATCTGCCTGAAATTCGCGTCCACTTGCTCTGAGGAGTCGGTTATCGGCGTGATGTACTCAAAACCGGCATTGTTGATGAGAATATCCGCGTGATCGATCTTGTCCCGCAGCCGGATGACGTGGTCCAGATCGGATATGTCGCAAACAAGGCCTTGAACGGATTTTCCATAGTTCTCGCTGAGTTCTGCTGCGACCGTTTCGACATCTTCCTCCAGGGCCACGATCGTGACATCGGCGCCTGCGCTCAAAAACCCCTCGGCGACACTCAGACCGATGCCTCTGTTTGCACCGGTCACGACAGCCCTCTTGCCCTTAAATGATGCGCTCACGTCAAACAGCCTCCGTGGCACTGGAATATTGCATACTGATGATTTCGTGAATTTCACGGCGCAGGTCGAACATTTTTTGGGGATCCACGTCCCCGCTGCGCCGGTTTTGCATCGGAATAAGATCATCGACCACGATTTCCCTAACGATACGCGCCGGCCGGGCTGAGAAAATCACGATCCGGTCGGCAAGAAGGATCGCTTCTTCGACGTCATGGGTAACGAAGATCGTCGTCTTTTGTTCAGTCTGGTTGATGTCCATCAACTGGAACTGAAGATGTTCGCGCGTCTGGGCGTCAAGCGCACCGAACGGCTCGTCCATGAGCAGAACTTCCGGAGAAGAAGCCAGCGTCCTGGCAATGGCAACGCGCTGACGCATACCGCCGGAAATCCGGTTGGTATAGAAATCCCGGTACTGGGCAAGGCCAACCATGGCAAGGTAGTGGTCCGTGACCTCTTGTTTTTCAGCTTCCGAAATGTCTCTTCTGTAACGGGTACCGAACTTCACGTTGTCACGGACCGTCAGCCAGGGAAACGAGGAGTAAGACTGGAACACCATCCCGCGCCTGCGGTCCGGTTTGTCAAGGAGTTCCCCGTTCAATAGAACTGTTCCCTGGTCCTGGTGTTCAAGACCGCCGACAATGCGCATCAGTGTGGTCTTGCCGCACCCAGAGGGGCCGAGAAACATCACCATCTCGCCTTCGGAAATCGACAGAGACATCGGCAGGATAACCTTGGTTTCGGTTTTGCCATCCTCCGACCAATAGGTCTTGGACAGGTTTTCTATTTCGATCGAAGCAGTCATTGATCACCTGCGCAGATAGGAAAACAGCCTGGCATGGGCAAAGCGCAATGCCTGGTCTGTCAGCAAGCCGATAATACCGATGGCGATGATCCCCGCCATGACTTCAGGCGTCTTGACGAACCGGCGCAAAGACCAGATCACGTGACCGATCCCAGAGTTTGCGGCAACAATTTCGGCGACGATCAGGTAGGTCCAGCACCAGCCGAGGGTGATGCGCAGATTGTCGACGATGTTGGGTAGCGAGGCCGGGATGATGATGTGCCGCATGATTTCACCATTGGTGGCCCCCAGCGTCTGACCGGATTCGATATATTCTGATGGAACGCGTTTTGTGTCATCGGCGATCAGGAGAATAAGCTGAAAAAAGGTCCCCATCCAGAGAACAGCAATCTTCGAAGTCTCCCCGACGCCGAACCAGATGACCAAAAGCGGGACCAGCGCGGGGACAGGAAGATAACGGATGAAGTCGATAAACGGCTCAAGGATCGCGCCGACGGCCCGGTAGGTGCTCATATAGAGGCCAAGCGGCACCGCAATGACGACGGAGAGCAAAAAGGCGACCCAGACCCGGGTAACGCTGATGACGATATCCGAAGCGAAATCCCGTTCGGTGAACAGGCGTCCGAAAGCCTCCAGCACTGCGAGCGGCGTCGGCAGGAACTCTGGTCTGATGGCGCCTGAAACGGCGGTGAGGTGCCATGCACCGAGAAACAGCACGAAGCCGAACACGCCAAGACCGGTCTGCAGGCGGTGCGGTATCGGTTTCCGGAACGCAAAAAGAGTTTGAAACACTTGGTGGCCCTTCAGGTATGAATCAGCTGCTGGGCAAAGGCCCCGGTTTCTCTGAACCGGGGCCTTTGCGCTTGTTAACGCTGATGGCCGTCGAAAAGGCCATCGAGAGTAGAGCCGTCCACGTAGGGCTGATAGGTCAGGGGGCCGTCCTGCAGATCGAGCACCATGTTGATCTCGTTGAAGGCGTCAAAGACTTCCTTCAGTTTTCCCGGATTGTTTCCGGACGGTAGATATGCGACGCTTTCCTCGTAGGAAGTGTACTTCACACCCGCCAGAGCCTCCTTCATTTCATCGGCCGGCACGTCGAAAGATGGAGCCGAAATCGCGATGAACTTGTCCGGATCTGAGTTGTAGAGATCGATCGCGCGGTAAATACCGCGCAGGAATTTTGCGTATTTTTCCGGGTTCTCTTTGTAGTCCTCGGTTCGCACGATGATGACGTCGGTGATGAGACCTTCATAGTCTGCAGACGTCAGCAGAAGATGGGCACCCTCGCGTGCCGAGTTCTTGATTATGGAACTCATCATCGGTTCCCATGTGGCAACAGCTGCAACATTCTCGTCTTCAAACACCGCGGCTGAATCGTCAGTCGCGATCAGTTGAATGTTGACGTCCTTGATACTTTTGCCCTTTTGCGCGAGTGCATGTTGTATCAATGTGGTACCGGGATGATTGATTTCGCCGGCCATCGTCTTTCCGACAAGATCCTCCACAGATTTGATATCGCCGCTTGCAACGACACCGTCCGCGCCGATGGAGATGTCGATTGTACCGATGACGGTTCCTGTCGTGTCAGCTTGGCGCGGACGTGACATGGATTCGCCGATGGTACGCATGGTACAATCGATCGATCCGTTCGCCATGGCCGGCAAGACATTTGCGCGATCGTTGTCGAATGCCGTGGTGACATCCAGTCCTTCGCTTTCGAAATAGCCTTCCTTCTCCGCCACGAAGACCGGCGCAAAGCCGAACCAGAACGGGAAGATGCAGTTAATTGTGTCTTCAGCTTTCGCCTCGCTGATGGTGGCCGTTGACGCCATCAACAGGGCGAGTGGTGCGATCAATGCACGTGCGATACTCCGTCTATCTACCTTGATTAGCATTTGGTCCTCTCTGGTCTTTCTTTGGTTGAATTCAGACCTCCTCGATTTGCCTCACTATTTGATTTCATAAGTATTTTGAGTGTGAGGCTTTTCGATTTCCTCCGTCATTTCAGTTTATTTTGCTTTTGGATGCCTTTATGCCGGCACCGTCTTCAGGGAACCTTCCAGTTCCGACAGAAAGCGATCTGCATTTGCGTTGCTAAAGATTAGCGGCGGGCGGATCTTCAAAACGTTGGCATTCTGGGAAGTGGCCGAAATCAGGACGCGGCGCCTGCACATTTCATTGACAAGGTCGAGTGCAAGACCGCTGTCCGGTTCCCGGGTTGTCCCGTCCTTGACGATTTCCACACCCAGATAAAGCCCGGTCCCACGTACATCGCCGATGCGTTCATCCTTCTGGGCAAGCCCTTCGATGCCCGCTTTCAGTGTCGCACCGACGGTGCAGCAGTTCTCCTGAAGGTTTTCATTCCGGATTGCATCGAGTGTGGCATTCGCGGCGGCAATCGCGACCGTGTTGCCGCCGAAGGTGTTGAAGTAGCGCATATCATGCCCGAATGCGGCAGCAACCTCAGGTCTGACAACGATGCCGGCGACCGGGTATCCGTTCCCCATCGGTTTGCCGAGCGACACGATGTCGGGCACGACCGAATGGCGCTGGTAGCCCCACATATGGGTCCCTGATCGCGCGAAACCGCACTGAACTTCGTCGGCGACGAAAAGCCCGCCGGCAGCCCGCACGACCTCCATCACCGGTTGATAGATGTCGCTGTCATGGGCGAATATGCCGTCTGAAGTGAAGAGCGAATCCGCGACGAAGGCTGCCAATCCCTGGCCTCGGCGCTTGAGGTCCAGAATCTGTTCGCTCACCCTTTCGGCCAGCCATTCGCCCATAT
Organism: Stappiaceae bacterium; assembly: GCA_965275915.1. GTDB lineage: Bacteria > Pseudomonadota > Alphaproteobacteria > Rhizobiales > Stappiaceae > JBDWFY01. The sequence continues at coordinate 1,001,449 of CBDHYI010000007.1, read as the reverse complement.
TCTCCGTTTTCACGCGGAACGTATCCGGTGCGGGCACTCGCCTGACCCATGTGCCCAGAGGTGAGTTTTCACCCATGGACGGAGAAAAGCCCGCCGTGAGTTCCGAATTGCCGTGATAGGCCTCGGAAGTCACTACAATTCCTTTGTTGCCGGTATAATACTTCGCCATGCGCAGGGCCAGATCGTTGGCCTCCGAACCGGTGCAGGTGAACATCGCATGACCGATCTCCTCGTCGAAAGTTCCGAGAAGTTTCTGCGCAAAATCGAGTATTTCGGGCTGGATGTAACGCGTGTGGGTACACAGGGTGTTCAATTGTTCAAAGATGGCTGCGTTGACCGCCGGATGACAATGTCCAACCGAAACAACATTGTTGTAAGCATCCAGATAGTCATTTCCGTCCGCATCGAACATCAGCACGCCTTCGGCTCGTCGAAACTCCACTGGACTGGCGTAGAACAGGCGATAGGCGGGACCCAGAAGCTCGACTCTGCGTTCGACAAAAGAGCGCGTTCTGTCATCTAGGCCGACAGCATTCGAAGGGTCGAAGCCGTTCACCATTTTGCCCCGCTTCGTGCCTGCCTGCCTGATCGTCATGTTTTCCATCCTGTCCGGTCCGAAAAGGACACTAGCGTATGGGAGACCTCATCGGTTGAACGGGAGAGGAACCAATCAAGCTGGTGCCATCCCTGTTCGGTATTTCGCAGGATATAGGTGCTGTTGTCCGGGAAAAGCCTTGCCCGCCAGAGCGTCAGGAGAGCCCTGACCACGACGCGCGCCATCACAAGGTGCGGTATCAGGAGTAACTCTTCATCCGTCAGCTCGGCGATTTCCAGATAACCGGTTAGGATGTCCCGGCCACGGCAGAACAGATCGTCGGTCGGCGTTTCCGGCAACTGGTTGAGCAGGGTCGTTGCCACATCGATGGCGACGGCGGTTCTAACCGCATCACCGAAATCTATGATACCTTTTACGAAATTCTGGTCGTCATGATCGACGACGATGTTGGATTTGCTGAAATCATTATGCAGCACTTGCTGCCGGCACGCGCGAAGGCGTGGTTCGATGTCACTGAAGCGTTCCAAGCCACGTGCCAGCGCTGTGCGTTTCACCGGATCCTTGATTTCATCGAGCAGATGGGCGTGTTGTAAAAGGTGCTGTACGTCCCATGGATAGCACCTTGCTTCGCCTGGGTGGCTGAAATCCTCCAAGGAATACCGCAAGCGCGCCAGGATCCGGCCTATCTGACAACGTTCCTCAGGCTTGGATTGGGTTCGGTCCAGCGGCATGCCATCCAGAAAAGTCAACAGCCGGACTCGACGCACCGAGTCATCGATATCGATGAATTCAGCTATGTCGGCGCCGTTATCGGTCTGTTTGAGACGGGGGACCGGAAGTTGCGGATCTTTGATGGCAATATGTTTGAGGATGCTGTTCTGAAAGTCGATTTCCTCGTACGTTTCATCCGGATTGGCGATTTTCAGAACGAAACTGCCCTGATCGGTGTCGACACGGAAAGTGTCGTCCTTTTCAGTGTCGAAACGGGTCAGACTGCCGAAGACTCCGTAGAACTGGAGAAGAATCTCCAACGCACGATCGGTTGTCGTGCGCACATAGGTCCCGGACAATCCCCCCAAGGTTTCGTTTGTCTTGGCCTCAATGCTCATCGCGTTTGGCCCTTGCTTCTGCGAGCACGCACAGTATCTCATACATCACAGTGGCACCGGCCAGCGCCGTCAGGCCACCGACATCGAACGGGGGGGACACTTCGACGATATCCGCTCCCACATAGTTTAAATTCCGAAAGCCGCGTATAAGTGCCAAAGCTTCCGCCGTATTCAGACCGGCAATCTCGGGGGTACCGGTGCCGGGGGCGAATGCGGGGTCGATACTGTCGATGTCGAAGCTCATATAGACCGGACCATCACCGACAATGGTGCGGGCTTCTTCCACGATGGCGGCAATGCCTCGAGACTGGACCTCCTCGATAAACATGACGCGCATTCCGGAGTGCTCCGAGTAGGCCCAGCCGTCCGCGATGTTCTGAGCGCCACGAATGCCGATCTGGACTGTCTTTTTCGCGTCGATCAGCCCTTCTTCATGAGCCCTGCGGAATGGAGCGCCATGGTTGAACTTCGATCCCTGGAAACTGTCCCATGTGTCAGTGTGCGCATCAATGTGAATTAGGGCGATAGGCTTGTCGGTGATTGCTCGAAGGACCGGAAGTGTGACTGAATGATCCCCGCCGCAACTTAAGGGCGTGACACCGGACCGGACCAGCATCGAGATGAATTCTGTGATATCCGTATGCGATTTCTCGATGTCGAACACAGAGTGAAACGGGACGTCGCCGACGTCCGCGACGCGGCAAAGCGCGTAAGGGTTGACGCGCGTTGCGTGATTGATTGCTCGCATCAGGCTGGATTGGTTCCGCACTTCCCGCGGACCGTGCCGCGCGCCCGGTCTGTTGGTGAGTGCGCCGTCATAAGGAATGCCAACTAGGCCGATGTCGATATCGGACAAACTGTCGGCAATAGGTGCTCGCATGAATGTCGCCAGACCGGTGTATCTCGGCGCGGTCATGCTGGGTTTGCTTGGATTGAAATAGGTCTGCACGTCCGATCAAGCCCCCTTTGGTTATCGGAAGCTTAACGACTATTTACTTCTATAAAATACCGAATAAGTTATTTATACATCGATATTTATTGGAGTAATCTCGTGCTCAATACGCTTTCAGCTCCTGACCTGCACCTCCTGAAAGTTTTTGTCACCGTGGCTGAAGTGGGAGGGTTTTCCAGGGCGCAGATCGCGCTCAATGTCAGTCAGTCGACAATCAGTTCTCAGATGATTGATCTTGAAAGCCGCCTGGGATTTCGCCTTTGCAGGAGAGGGCGAGCCGGCTTCGCGCTTACAGAAGAGGGGCACGAGATCTACCGCATGGCCAAGGATCTCCTGTCGGACTGCAACAAGTTCGTTGGGCAAGTGAACAGTATGCGCGGTGAAGTGACAGGGATTCTGCACATTGCGACGGCAGATGCACTGCTCGGGAACCGGGACTTTCCATTCGAGGATATCCTGACCCGACTCCGCGAAGTTATGCCGACCGTGACGCTACAGCTCAGCGTCATGGATCCGCTTGAAATAGAACGGCGGGTTCTTGAACAGAAAATTAATATGGGACTGCATACCTTCCCCAATCGCGCACCGGGATTGAGGTATCTGCCGATGTTCCGGGAGGTCCAAACGCTGTACTGCGGCAAGGGGCATCCACTCTTTGAGCTTGAGGATCAGCCTGACATTGAGACGATTGAGACCTACGATTATGTTTCTCGCTCCTATTATGGCGGTGCGCTTCGCCCTGGAAACCTGAAGCCGAGGCAGGTTCCGGTCAGCAGCGGAAACATGGAAGGGATCACGGCGGCCATCCTGTCCGGGAAGTTTCTCGGGCACCTGCCGGACCAGTGTGCCGAGCCGTGGCTTGAAAAGGGCCTGATGAAATCACTCCGGCCCAAAGAAACTTCCTACGATACTTTGTTCGAGTGTGTGTTTTCGACCGGCATTAGAATGTCGCGGGCTCAGAAGATGCTCGAGGGCGTTTTTCTGGACTATGGTTTTGATGCATCATAGCAACTTGGTGGCAAATCGTGTGCAGCAAATCTCATTTTAGGTTATCCAACCGCGATCCTGACGCGGCCGTAGCTTGCTTTGTTATTGATACCTGAACGCCCCAGATGAGGAAATCACCCGGTGGCCCAAAAGAGTTTTGGTATTTTCTTGAGGATCATCGTTGTTTTCACACCACTGACTTTCGCTCAAGTCGCCCACCCTTTCGCAATTGAACAAACCAGGATGAATGGAGATTTTTATGTCGGGACATGGCTATGAAAAAGGTCGCTTGAATCTGCCTTTTGTTGGCATCGCCACCTTCGGCAAGAAAGAGTACGTTTCCGACTGGGACAGTATCGATGCAGACGTGGCCATTTTGGGTGCGCCCTTTGATTTTGGCTGTCAATTCCGCTCAGGAGCCCGGTTTGGACCCAGATCAGTGCGGGAGGCGTCGACCCTGTTCAGCTTCGGACATGCCGGAGCGTACGATCACGAGGATGATGCCACCTATCTCGGTGAGGATGTCAGGATCGTCGATATCGGAGATGCGGATATCGTTCACACCAAGACCGAGGAGAGTCATTCAAACATTGAGTTGGGGGTCAGAAAAATCCTTGAAGCCTGTGCTTTGCCCGTTGTGATCGGTGGCGATCATTCGGTCAACATCCCCTGCATCAACGCTTTCAGGGAAGAATGCACTGAAAATGGCCCGATTCACATTGTTCAGATCGATGCACATCTTGATTTCGTCGATATAAGGCACGGCGTGACCGTCGGACACGGAAATCCAATGCGCCGGGCAATCGAAAAAGACTATGTCAGCGGCATGACGCAGTTGGGCATTCGCAATGTTTCCTCCACCGCCAAGGAAGGTTACGAGGATGCGCGCGCTCGGGGATCGGACATCCTGTCGGTCCGGCAGGTCCGCAAACTTGGTACGAAAGCAGTTCTTGATCGCATCCCGGAAGGAGCCCGGTATTACGTTACGATCGATATCGATGCCTTCTGTCCTTCTATCGCCCCCGGCACCGGCACACCGAGCCACGGTGGCTTCCTGTACTATGATGTTCTCGAAATTCTGCAGGGATTGTCAAAACGGGGCAATGTCGTCGGTGTCGACTTGGTTGAAGTCGCGCCGGACTACGATCCCAGTCAGAGCACACAGATCCTCGCAGCACAGATCTTATTGAACTTTATCGGGTTCATTTTCCATAACAGATAACAGCGCAGCCCTATTCACAAAAGGTGCTGGGCCGAAGAGAAATCGACCACACTCAATGAGTGCGTTGAAGAGATCGATACGACAGGGCCGCTTCGCCGCGTTCTCCGGCTCGGTCTATGGCGTGACGCTCGGTTGACTGGTTCGTTGCGTGATTTCCGAATAGACTGAAATGCGGCAATTCTTGTCGAGACGGCTGTGCCGAGATTTGCGGGTGTTATGTGTCCTCGCCGTTCTTCGCACACGCGTCTCGTAGTGCGGTGATTGTTGCTTCCCAGCGCTCTTTGTACCGAGCAGTTTCAATCGGGGCGATCTGGCGGAATGTGTTCCAAGCGCCGGGCAGGCATCCAACGAGGATGATCGGTACGGGTCCTCGTGACTATCTTTCCTTGAGCGCCCCTGCCATCACGCCGACCGTGTGTCTGATATCATCCATCGTGTTGTAGGCGTGCACAGCGAAGCGCAATTGACCGCGCCGGATCGTATGGATGACCTTTGCTTCGGCAAGATGTTTCGACAAGGGCGTGATCATCGGATCAGTCGAAAACCCGTGACCGCCCGCATCGAGCGCGCCAACCGTTACGATGTGGGACTGCTGCGGGCCGCTTGCGGGAACCGCCGGAGTGAGCCCAAGCGCGGCGATGCCTTCATTCAGCGCGGTGGAGAGTTCGAGTACACGGCTCTCAATCTCCTCACTCCCGAGTTCAAGCAGGAGGTCGAGGGAGGCGTCGGCGGCATAGGCCCCGGCAAGATTGTAGCTGCCCACCTCGAAGCGGCGGCTGTCGGGCTGATAGACATAGTCGAGCTCGCCCATCACGGAATGGTCGTCGGTGGTCATCGCAACTGCCGGGCGTGACAGATAGGCCGGCTCCAAGCGGTCAATCCAGTTCGGCGAAACATACAGGAACCCGTAGCCATAAAGCCCAAGCAGTCCTTTGGACGTGGAGGCCGTGAATCCATCGACGGGCAGATCGGACAGATCGTGCGCCAGGACACCGGCCGACTGGACGCCGTCGACGAGCAGAAACACACCCTTCTTCCGGCAGACTTCGCCAAGTTTGACAAGGTCCGTGCGGTGACCCGGGGCGAATGTGACCGATGCACAGGTGACAATCCGCGTACGATCGTCGATCGCATCGATCATCGCGTCGATATCGAGCGAGCCGTCGGGCATGTGGCCGACGAGCCGGATTTCGTTGCCCCGCCGCTTCAGCCGCAGCCAGGGGTAGATGTTGTTGGGGTGCTCGGCGTTGACACAAACAACGACGTTATCGCCCCCGGCCATCGGCATCGCCCAGGCGATCGTGTTGACACCATCGGACACATTGCGGACCGCCGCGACGGTCGAGGCGTCGACATGCATCAGCCGCGCAAATTTTTGGCGGGAGCTGATCACCGTCAGCTCATGATCCGACCGGTTGGCCGAGGCCTCTGCCAAGTGATCCATAAAACGATCGACGGCAGCCCTGACATGGTCATGCAGGATCATCTTGTCACACACCGACAGGTAGGTCTTTCGTTTAAGCGCCGGGAAACCCTGCCGAAAACGCTCGAAAGATCCTGTTTCGATCGGGACCGGTGCAGCGTCACTTGTCATTGCGTTTCTATATCCCTTGACGACTGGTTGAACGTCGGCGCGACGCTTTGAGGTATCACTCAGTGCAGAACCTGACTGAGGAACAGTTTGGTTCGTTCGTTCTCAGGTGCGGAGAAGAAGCGTTCAGGCTCCGCCGCTTCGACGACTTCTCCACCGTCCATGAAAACGACAAGGTCGGCGACCTCCCGCGCAAATCCCATCTCATGGGTGACGCAAATCATGGTCATCCCTTCTTTGGCCAGTTCGATCATGACATCCAGTACCTCATGGATCATCTCCGGATCGAGCGCCGAGGTCGGTTCGTCGAACAACATGATCTTCGGTTTCAGCATCAGCGCCCGAGCGATGGCGACCCGCTGTTGCTGACCGCCCGAGAGCTGGCCCGGATACTTCCAGGCCTGTTCGGGGATCTTGACCCGCCTGAGCAGGTCCATCGCGGCGGCTTCGGCCTCATCCTTGCCGGTCTCCTGCACCAGGACCGGTCCGAGTGTCAGATTGTCCATCACGGTCAGGTGGGGGAACAGGTTGAAACTCTGGAACACCATGCCGACCTGGCGGCGGATCGCCTCGATCTTGCGAAGATCGGGAACCAGTTCCACGCCGTCAACGACAATGTCGCCCTCCTGATGCTCCTCAAGCCGGTTGATGCAGCGGATCATAGTCGATTTGCCTGAGCCGGACGGGCCGCAGACGACGACCTTTTCTCCACGGCCGACCGCCAGATTGACATCGCGGAGCGCGTGAAATTCGCCGTACCATTTGTTCACGTCGCGCAGCGTGACGATGGCCTCGCCGGCATCGTGCATCGCCGTGTCGGCGGAAGTTTGTTCGATCTCCGTCATAGGTTCCGTCCCTTTTTAAGATCGCGTTCGATATATTCCGAGTATTTCGACATGGAGAAGCAGAACACGAAATAGAGCACGAAGATGAATGTATAGGCTTCCAGCGCGAACAGGACCCAAAGCGGGTCCTCAAGCGCGGTGGCCGTTGCGCCCAGGACATCGAACAGGCCGATGATCGACACGAAAGTGGTGTTCTTGAACGCGCGGATGATGTCGTTCATCAGAGCCGGCAGCACGATCCGCAGCGCTTGGGGCAGGATGATGCGGTTGGTCTTCTGCCAGTAACTGAGCCCGATCGTATCGGCCGCCTCGTATTGGCCGCGGGGGATCGCCTGAAGGCCGCCGCGCACGATCTCCGCCGCATAGGCGGCAAAGAACAGGATCATGCCGATCTGCGCCCGCAGGAACTTGTCGATGGTCAGGCCCTCCGGCATGAACAGCGGAAACATGAGCGACGCCATGAACAGCACCGTGATCAGTGGAACGCCGCGCACGATTTCGATGAAACCGACGCAGATGGCTTTGATTGCCGGGAGCTGAGAGCGGCGTCCCAGCGCCAGGAAGATCGCCAGCGGCATGCCGCCGACAACCGTGCCGACGAACATGAGAAGGGTGAGCGGCAGTCCGCCCCATTGATGGGTTCCGGTCGGCGTCAGTCCGAACACGCCGCCCAGAAGCAGAGCGAGAACCGCGACGGTGACGCCGAGCCAAACGACGAAAAGCCAATAGGACCAGAAGCGTCTGAAGGCTGAGAGGATCGCCATTCCCACGATCAGAACGATGGCCAGGACACCGCGCCAATGCTCTTCATAGGGAAACGTGCCGAAGAGCATGACCCGGTGCTTTTCGCCGATCACGGCCCAGCAGGCGCCCGCCGCCTCGCGGCACACTTGCGGATCGTCGGTGCCCCAGACCGCGTCGATGAAGGCCCAGGAGAGAAAATCGGGAATGGTCACGAACAGCGCCCACAGCGCCAGACCGGTAAGCACGGTGTTGTAGATGCTGCTGAACAGGTTCTTTCGCAACCACAGGAGAACACTGGCCTCACGCGCCGGCGGCGCACGCCTTGGCGTCGATTTCGGTGTCGCAAAGGATATGGCGGTGCTCATCTCCCTATCGCTCCTTGATCTGGACGGCGCGGTTGTAGAGATTGATGACCGCGGCGATGGCAAAAGCGATGGAAAGGTAGATCGCCATCATCATACCGATCGCCTCGACCGTGTGGCCGCTCAGCGTGATGATCGTATTGTTGACGTTAAAGAGTTCCGGGTAGCCGATGGCGACCCCAAGCGAGCTGTTCTTGACCAGACTGACATATTGTGAACCGGCCGGCGGCACCATGACCCGAAGCGCCTGGGGCAAAATGATCTTTCGGTACGTATCGCCGGATGACAGATTGATGGCGCGTGCGACTTCAATCTGACCCTTGCCGACGGACTGAATCCCAGAGCGGACAATTTCAGCAATGAAGGCCGCGATATAGAGAGACAATCCTAAAAGAAGCGCCAGAAACTCCGGCGACATCGTCACGCCGCCGACAAAGTTGAACCCTTTCAAGGCGGGAACGGAGACTTCGGTCGGGGCGCCGAACAGTGTCCAGACCAGCAGTGGCGCGCCAACGATGAGTGCTATGTTCAACCAGAAGACCCGGACACGCCGCCCGCTCGCGCGCCGCCGCGCATCCGCCCATCGTGACAGCAGGACGGCTGCGACACAAGCTGCGAGGAAGGCAAACAGCATCCACAGATATGCCGGATCGTTCGCTGGCCAGGGAACGATGAACCCGCGATTGGTCAAAAAAGCGCTGTCCAACATGCTCAGCGCCTGTTTGGGCGGCGGCAATTGGGTAATGATCGTGTACCAGAAGATGATCTGCACCAGTTGCGGCGTGTTCCGAAACACCTCGACATAGGTGGATGAGAGTTTGGAAATCAGGATATTGGACGACAGCCGCGCGATGCCGAGCACGACGCCCAGGACTGTCGCAAAAACGATGCTGAGGACCGACACCTTAAGCGTATTGAGAACCGCCGTCCCATAGGCACGCAGAAAACTGTCGGTGGACTTGAATGTGATCAGTCCCTCGCCGATATCGAAGCCGGCCTCCTGGAACAGGAAGCCGAAGCCCGTTGCAATGCCGCGCTTTTGCATGGCGTCCTGCGCGTTTGACACCATGAACACAGCGAGGCCCAGGATCGAGCCGACGACAGCGACCTGGTAAACCAACTTGCGGAAGCCGACATTGTGCCAAATCTCAGCGGGCCCGAATGACGGGCGTTTGTGTGCTCTCGCTTTATTGGACAGTGTATTCAGCGTTTCAGCCATGGTGGTGCATTCGGCCGCTTATCCGGCAAGTGTCTCTGTGTGGGAATGAGATGGCCGCCCGCGCCGAGTGAGTGAGCGAGCGGCCTGCCGCGTCTTACTTGAAGGGTGGAGAATAGAGCAGGCCGCCATCCGTCCACAGCGCATTGATGCCGCGCGACAGCTTCAGCGGTGAGGCGTCGCCCACATTGCGGTCGAACACTTCGCCATAATTGCCGACCTGTTTGATGATGCGATAGGCCCATTCGTTGTCGAGGCCCAGAGTCTCGCCCAAATCACCGGCGGCACCGAGCAGACGGATTGTTTCCGCATCATCGGAGCGTCTCATGTCATCGACATTGGCGGAGGTTACGCCCAGTTCTTCCGCCGTCATCATGGCGTATATGGACCACGCCACAATGTCGCGCCATTGCGCATCGCCCTGGCGAACCGCCGGCCCCATCGGATCCTTGCCGTACACCCCGTCCAGAATGATATAATCGGCCGGCTTGGAGGCTACGGTGGCGCGGGCCGAACTCAGGCCCGAGGTCGACTGCACATGCACGTCGCAGCGGCCGCCGAAGAACGCGGTGTTGAGTTCTTTTTTGCTCTCGATGACCACCGGTGTGTAATCGAGGCCGTTGGCCTTGAAGACGTCGGCGGTCACCTTTTCAGAAGTCGATCCCGGCAGAACGCAAACGGTGGCGCCGCCCAGGTCCTTGACTGACTCAACACCGGCATCCTTGTGTACCATGAAGCCCTGTCCGTCGTAAAAGGTCGGGGCGACGAAATCGATGCCGAGCTTGGCGTCTCGACTGAGTGTCCAGGTGACGTTGCGGGTCAGGACGTCGATTTCGCTGGTCTGAAGGGCGGTGAAGCGTGTCTGCGACGTGGTCTTTACGAACTGAACTTTACTTGCATCACCGAGGACGGCTGCGGCAATCGCCCTGCACGTATCGACGTCCATGCCGGCCCATTCGCCCTTGCTGTCGAGTGCCGAGAATCCTGCACGGTTGCCGTTGACACCGCAGATCACGGCGCCTCGCTCCTTGATGGCGTCGACCGTCGGCCCGGCGATGGCGCTGTCGGCTCCGCTCACCGCGATCAAGGCGATCGCTGCAATCGCTGTCGCTGTTTGTTTCATGATTTCACTCTCCCTTTTATGTCGTGAGCAATCACGCGTTCGTCCTTGGAACGGCGGTTGGGGCATAGTCGCTGCGGCTTTGGAACAGGCGCGTACGCACCTCCAGACCCTTGTGGAGATGATCGCACATCAGTTTCTGCGCCTGCTCGCCGTCGCCTGCTTCGATCGCTTCGAGAATTTCCAGATGCTCTCGAACGGATTCGAAGGCGCGATCGGGCTGATGGTAGCGCGGCATCCCAAGGGCGATACGAAAGCGCAGACGGATCGGCCGGTAGATTTCCAGAAGATTGCGATTTCCGGCACAGCGGAAAACTTCCAAGTGAAACTCGGCGCCATGGTCATAGACTTCGGCGGCACTTGCCTGCGACGGGTCCGCTATCAAGTCGCGGAACCTCGGGGCGTAGTCCGACAGCATTGGCGTCGGGCCGCGCTCGGCGGCCAGGAATGCCGCCAACCCCTCGATCGCGTAGCGGACCTGATAAATTTCCTGGACATCGCGCAGGGTCAGGGGACGTACGAAGGTGCCGCGTGTCGGGTGCGCTTCCAGCACGCCTTCGCGCACCAGATCCTTGATCGCTTCGCGCACAGGCGTTCGGCCGATCCCGAGGCTTTCGGACAGCTTGCGCTCCGACAGGGGGACATCGCCCGCGAACGCACCGCTCAAGATCGCATCAAGAATGCCAGCGTAGGCTTTTTTCTTCTCTGAAGTTTCAATGTTTGGCATGACATTGGTATACCAGCATCATACCAGTGTTATGTCAAGAGGGCGCTGACGGGCTTTTTATGACCCCGCGACCGTCTCTTCGCTCGAAGCTAAAATTCTGCCCGCCACCTGCGAGCCGCTGACGAGAACCGAAGACTGGTGTTCAAACAGGCTCTGGCGGCCACTAAAGTCGCTAAGGTCTGCTTCGGTGATGATGTAATGCAAAAACCGGCAGGAGATGCGAATGTCCGCTCATCAAGATCGCCCCTGTCACTGCTTATCGGTTGGTTTCGACCATGACGCGTTCGCCGGTGTCGGTGTTGAAAATATGTGCGTTGGGCCAATCGATCCGCAGGCTGACCGGGTCGCCCTGACGGAAGAACTTCTGTCCGTTTGCACGCACTACCCAGGGCTCGTCGGCATCGCCGAAGTTGCAGTAGACGAGTGTTTCATTGCCCAACTGTTCGGCGAGCGTCACGGTCGTTGAGAAATCGCCCTGACCGGGTTCAACCAGATACAGGTGTTCCGGTCGAACGCCGACTGTCGTCGATCGGCCGACACAGGCCGCGTCGTCGGGCGGCAGCTCGAAAATTTCTCCACAGGCCTCCATGCGGACATTGGTTCCATCCCGGTGCGGTATGCCAGCCACGAAATTCATCCGCGGTGAACCGATAAATCCAGCGACAAAGAGATTTCCCGGCCGGTTGTAGAGCTCCAGCGGCGAGCCGATTTGTGCAATGCGCCCGGAGTCGAACACCGCGATCCGATCGGCCATGGTCATCGCCTCGACCTGGTCATGCGTGACGTAGATCATGGTCCGGCCAAGGCGCGCATGAAGCCGGCCGAGTTCGGCGCGCATATGCACGCGCAACTCCGCATCCAGGTTGGACAGTGGCTCGTCGAAAAGAAATAGTCCGGGGTTGCGAACAATCGCCCTGCCGATGGCCACACGTTGGCTTTGCCCGCCCGAAAGCTGACCGGGTCTGCGGCCAAGCAGGTCGGAAATCTTCAGCGTCCGGGCTGCTTCGCTGACCCGGCGTTCGATTTCGTCCTTCGGCGTTGCCGCTTGCTGGAGGCCAAAAGCCATGTTTTGCTTGACCGACATGTTGGGATAAAGCGCATAGTTCTGAAACACCATCGCTACGCCCCGTTTCACCGGTGTCGCATCATTCATCCATTCGCCATTAATCCGCAAGTCGCCTTCGGTGATGGTCTCAAGGCCGGCAATCATCCGCAGCATGGTTGACTTGCCGCATCCCGACGGTCCGACAAAAACCAGGAATTCCCCCTCGCGAACGTCGAGGTCGACGCCGTGGATGACTTCGTGCTGGCCGAAGCGCTTCTTGATGTTTCGCAGTTGCAGAACGCTCACGACGACACACCCATTTTCTGCATCTGGCTGCGGTATCCCGACGGAGTGACACCCAGATAGCGCTTGAAGACACGCGAAAAATGCTGGGAACTGCTGAAGCCGTTCTCAAGCGCGATGTCGGTGATCGACGCTGTCTCATCGGTCAACGAACGGCAGGATTCCTTGATACGCAGCCGCTGCGCATAGTCGCTCGGCGGCATGCCGACGACGCCGCGGAACTGGTTGTAGAGGTGGCCGCGGCTGCAGCCGAGCTTTCCGGCGAGCTTGCCGATCGAGACGCCATTGCCGCCCGTCTCGTGCATGGCTTCCAGCACCTGATCGACAATCTGCGAATTGTCCACCACCGGCTGCTTGTAGCGGTGCGCCTTCCAGGTCTCGATCAGCACCAGATGCAGATGGGCGCGCACCTCGGCGATCACCATGGCATTGCCGGTGTACAACTGCCTGTCTTTCAGGAGGCAGGTCAGTTCACGGATGCTTTCAAGACATTTGTCGGTGATCTTTCTTGTCAGGCCACGCCGGCCCAGATCCTCCTGGAAGAGCCGGCTGCTTTCCTGCGTCAGCAGGGCCGGTTGCGCGACGCGTTCGGCGCCCGCCAGAACAATCCAGAAAGCGCTGCTGGGAGGATAGATTCCGTTGGTGATGCGATGCTGCGTATGACGTGTAAAAAGCGCGCTCTGACCGCCGTAGAGCGGGACCAGCAGACCGGTATCCAGTTCCCAGCAGGCTTCGCCCCCCAGCATGAAAACAATCTCGGCGCCGTCATGTTGAGCCCAACCGTCATTTGTGGCGACAGCGGTGGGAAAATGCGCGTAGCCAAAGCGGAACACCTCCGGTACGCCGATGTCGAGACCGGCGACGGAGGCGGTTAACTCAATAGCTTGCGAACCCAGCATATGTCTCTCCTCCGTTTTGGACAGGCTATCGCTTGATGCCGGTGCTGGCGATGCTCTCGACAATAAAGCGCTGCGCCACCAGGAACACAATGACGAGCGGCAGTACCGTCATCGTCACGGCGGCCATCAGGACCGATACCGAGGCACGGCCGAAGCTTCCCTCCAAAGCCAAAATGCCAACCGGGAGCGTCATCACATCGAATGAGCGCACGAAAACCAGCGGCAAGAGGAAGTTGTTCCAACTCGTCGTAAAGACGATGATGGCAAGGGCGGCGATCGGTGGTCCCATCTGCGGCAGGGATATGCGCCAGAAGATCGTCCAATAGCTCGCCCCGTCGACAAAGGCGCTCTCTTCGTACTCGCGCGGCTGGCTGTGCATGAACTCGCGCATCATGAACACCGCGAGCGGGTTGGCGAGGCCTGGCAGGATCAGCGACCATCGCGTATTGATCAGATCCAAGGCGGCCATGCCGAAAAAAAGCGGGATCAGGATCAGAGCCGGCGGCACCATCAGGCCGATGAGCATGGTGGCGAACAGCGCATTGTTGCCGGGAAAGCGCAGCCGGGAAAACGCGAAGGCCGCCATCGCGCTGGTGATGATGACGCCGACTGTGGTGGCAGCAGCGATAAAGAAACTGTTCCAGTACATCCGTAGGAACGGGATCGGGCCTTCGACAATCTCGCGATAGCTTTGCAGCTTTAGTTCGGTCGGCAGGAACCGCGGCGGCAATTGGAATGCCGCCCCCGGTTGCACGCCGGTTGTGAACATCCACAGAAACGGAAGCAGCATGAAGACTGCTCCGATCAGCAGAGCGATCATCAGCACCGTGTTGCGCCAATGAATGACCTGAAGCGCCGACAGGAGGCGCCGGGAAAGACCCGCATCCGCTGAGAGGACACCCGCCGGCATCAGTCCCTCCCGCCGCGGCCGAACATGTGCCTGGCCAGCAGTTGCAGTGCGACGACCACGGCGATGACGATCAGCAAGGTCAGGGCCGCTGCAGCCCCGGTGCCGAGATCGCCGGCGCCGAATGCCTCCGATACCATGTACATGACCACCGAGCGTGTTGCGTCGCCGGGACCGCCATCGGTCAGAATGCGGATGGAGTCAAATACCTGGAGGCCGCCGATTGTCGCATAGACGACGCAAAACAGGATCACGGGCGCAATGAACGGTATCTTGATCCTGGTCATGACTGCGAAGGGACCGGCGCCGTCAATACTCGCCGCCTCAAGCAGGCTGCGCGGCACGCCCTGCAGGGCGGCAAGGAAGATGATGACGAAGAAGCCGACATTCTTCCACACATCGATGATGATAACCGAGAACATTGCCACATCGCTGTCGGTCAGCCAGCCGATCCGGGGAACACCGAATTGCCCAAGATAATAGTTGATGACGCCGAGGTCGGTGCCGAACATGAACCGCCATATGAACGATACCACGGCCAGCGAAACGAGCACCGGCAGGAAATAGGCGAGCCGCAACACATAGAGGATGGGCGTCGGCATGGCACGGTCCAGCGCGATCGCGAGCAACAGGCCCAGACCGACATTGCTGATGACCGACATGGAGATAAAGAAAAAGGTGTTGCGGAAGGTCTTCCAGAAGCGTGGATCGGTATAGATCCATTCAAAATTGGCGAATCCGACAAAGGCGAATTCAAGGTCCAGCCGGTCGACCTCGTAAAAGGACAAGGCCAGCGCGGCGACCAGCGGGACCGCCAGAAACAGAAGATAGAGCGCATAGGCGGGCAGCAGAAAAAGGTAGCCCGCTCTTGCTTCACGTCCGGCCAGCGTCGCCAATACTCATACCTCCATTTCTTCCGCGTCCGGCCCGACCGTCATTGCGGCCGGGCCGGAACCGCTCGAATCAGCGGTAAGCACGGTCCATGGACCGCTGCAGTTCGCGATCCATGCTCGAAATGGTCGTTTCGAGATCCTGGTCATTGGCCATATAAGCGCTCAAATGGCGCCCGACGATCTCCTGCACCTGGGCAAAATTGGGTGGTGACGGTACCGGGATCGCCGTGGCGGCTGTCTCGTAGAAGATCTTTGAATTGTCGGGGAAGGCCGTCCACTCCGCGCTGGTTGCGAACGCGCGGGCCGATGGAATGGAAATATTGGAATCGGCCAGCTCCTGCTGGTATTCGTCGCCCGTCATCTCCTTGATGAATTCCCACGCCAGCTCCTTGTTATCCGATTGCTCGGTTATGGCCAGTCCACCGATGCCGAACACCGTTGCCTGGCGTGTTTTTTGGGGCATGTGCTGCACCCCGATGTTATCCAGGCCAGCCTCGATGAACCCCTTAACCGGCCAGTGACCGGCGCCGACCATAGCAACCTGCCGTGCGGCGAATTTGTCCGTGTTGTGTCCGCTCTCATAAGCCGGTGCGACACCGTGCTCGTGAATGAGCGAATGCAGAAACGCAATCGATTCGCGGAACTGCGGTGTATCAACCGTCGGTTCGCGCCAGTCTACATCGAGAATGGACGCGTCGTTGGTCAGGAACCAGGGCTGTTGGCTGAAGTTTGCCCCCGACACAGCAAAACCGAATTGCGAGGTGTTGCCGTTTGCGTCGGTAAGCGTCAGTGCTTTTGCGGTTTCCAGGAAGTCATCCCAGGTCCAGTCCGCTTCTGGATAGGGTACGCCTGCGGCATCGAACATATCCTTGTTGTAGTACATGACGATGTTGTTCCACTCGGTCGGAAAGAAGTTCAGGTCGCCCGTCGGCCGGGTACGCATTCCGTTGAGCAGGTTGCTGTCGATCCCGGCAAGAACCTCGCCGGCTTTCGGATCGCCGGCGGCGAGTTCCTCAAGATCGATGACGAGATCGCGCGCGGCGAGTTGCGCAAATCCCTCAATGGCGATGGCGATGATATCCGGCGTGTCGCCGCCGGCCACCTGATTGAAGATGGCATTGATGTAGTCGCCCCAGGCGCCACCGGTTACGGGCACGAATTGTGTTTCGATGGTCACATTGGGGTACTTTTCGGCGAAGCGTTCGATCGCACTGTCGGTGCTGGCGATGATCTGGTCGTTAACCCACTGGACGACCTTGAGATTGGCCTCGATATCGTTCGGCGGCTGGGCCGCGGCGGCGCTGGCAATCAACGACGCAGTCGCTGCGATAACCATTGATTTGATTCTCATTGATCTCCTCCTTTTCAATGGGCTTCTGCTATGTCGTAGTCGGCATTCAACTCCAGGTCGGGATCGACAATGGAGAATTCGGCACCGGCCTCGAAAACGATGCGTTCATTGACGGCTTTCGCCTGATTGAAACTGGCAAGATTGGTGCGGTCGTATGATCGGTTGCAAATGACAAGACGGCTCAGGGCAAGCGTTCCGGATATCACTGTGATATCTGCCTGTCCGGCCCGGATTTCGATAGTACCGCAGGCTGTTCCATTCGACCAGAACGACCTGAAACGGTCTGCATCGCGGATTTTGGGGTCGATCGCGAGATAGCCCGAGACCGCGTCGAAGGCGAATCCGGACAGCACCACAAGCGCCGCATAGCTGGCCATCGACCGGGCATAGTTCGACCCGCATTCGATCTCGTTCCAGGGGTTCCGGTTGTGGCCGCGATATCGGTCACGCACGGCGGCGAAGACGCCGACGCCTTTCTCGATCTCGCCAACCATCATCAACTGGCAGCCGAACGCATATTCGAAACCGTGCATCGTCTCCTGCGAATAGGGAACGGGAATAACCGGCCGCCGGGCGCCTTCGGGCCAATGGCAGATGACCGTGCCGGCCTCCTCCTCGAGACCGAAGATCCGGCACGGATTGGCAAGGTCGCCAAGTCTTGGCTTGTAGTTGTGCCTGTGGATGGCGCGAACGGCAGAGGCGAATTGATCGCGGTCGAATATATCGTCAAGACCGTAGAGGCTGGTGTGCCACTGGGCGAGTACCTGATCGATGCCGCAGCCATCGAGGATCTGGTACTTCATTTCGTCGTGCTCGTCGCTCCAGTACTGATCGAAGACGGTCCCGGCCACGTGGCCGGTGGTGCCGGCGGTGAAGTTGAAAGGCTCCAGATAGTCTTTGTTGCCGATGTCGATCTTCTGGATGAAATACTCGCCGTTGAAAAGGTTATCTGCGACCCAGGCCTTGCCGCGCCTCAGAATATCGCGATATTCGGCCTCCAGATCATATTCGCCCAGCGCCTGCGCCATTTCCGCACCGGCCGCGAGCGCACCCAAATAGAACCCGGTGAGCCAGGCGTTCGGACCGAACAGTTCCATATCGAGCGTATGGTGCTGGCGCCCGTGCAGAACGCCCGTCTTGTCGGGGTCCCATCGGTCATAATTGCCTTCCGCCCACGCATAGGCGATGGCTGCTGTTATGTTGGGCCAGATGCTGCGCAACCAATCGGTATCGCCGCTGAGTTTCCAATCGCGGTAGGCCTTGAGCACCGCGCCGAACTGGCCGTCGGCACACGGCCTCTCCGCGCTGGTACCGATCCCCTTGGGCAAAGCCATCCGAAATGCCATGCCGCCCGTATCCGGCACCTGGTTCTCCTGGAAGTCAGCATCACGCATCGAGCGCTCAAGTGCCGGAAAGAGGAAGGGCAGCGCCTGCTGGTAGTTCCAGACATGCGTGCAGGATCCCTCGCAGCAGCCCGCATCGGGATGACATCCCTCCCAGCCGTAAAACGTGCCGTCTTCCAGCCGAAGCGACGTTGGCGACTTCATGATCGACAGGTTGGCCGAGACCGCATCGATGACCGCCTCGGGAAGCGTGGATGAATGAATGGCCTCTTGAAAGGCGCGCGTTCCGGCTGACAGTGCCTCCCATCGCTCCATCGTCTCGGCAATCACCGCACCGATATCGGACCACTCCGTCGCATAAAAGTTCTTCCAGACCGGTTTGATGTCCTGGCGTTCCCCGATCACTGCGAAACGCGAAACCCATGTCTTGGTGACGTTCGGGACGAACCAGCCGACCGCAAAGCGGACCGTGCGCCGTTCACCGGCCGGAATGGTCAAATGAGCGGCAATGACACTGTGCTCAATATGCTGACCCCGGTTGAGGACCAGTTCGTTTTCCGCGTCACCGTAGAAGCGGTCCTTGAGCGGCCCCGGCTTGTTGATGTCGGCCCAGTAGACCTCCATCGTGTCGAACCAGGAGCCTCGGAAAAGATGTCTTTGATGGCTCGTCTCGTCATGGTCGGTGGCAAGGGCAATCTGCGCGTAGTCGACCGAATCGGGATCACAGGGATTGGTGCCGACTATCATGGCGCCGCGGTCGGATCTCAGGTCGACGCGTGCATTGCCCTTGATGGCGTGGAAATCGAAGCCGATGCAACCGAACACGGTATAGTCGACCTCGGTATCGGCCGTGTTTTCGACCTCCATTTCGAACTGAGCGACCGGCATGGACGAGGTCCGGTCGTCCATCGGCAGAAAGGGGCTGAAGGCCTGCATTGCCACTTGTCCGGGGAAACGTCTATCGGCGAAATCAAGTCGCGCCAGCGGATACGGTCCCTTCAACGTCACGCGCTCGAAATGCGGAAAGCCTGTCATTTCCTCGCGCCGGGGGCCGAAGCCGAACGAATTGAACTGCTTTCCGTGCAACGCGCCCGCGCGGTTTCCGCCGAACGGACCGTGCAGGACTCGCGTGTCCAGTACTCTACCGCCGCGTTCCGCGCGCACGGCAAAATGGGAAAAGCCGTTGAGGCTTCCCTTCGAGGGCCGATTGTAGATTTCCCAATCCTGGAACCGGCCGTCGGCGCCGATACCGATACTGCCCGCACCGATCCCGCCCAAAGGAAAGATCGTGAATGGTGCCTCATCGGCCCGGTACTCAAAATAATCGGTGCTTTTCATGTCGGCCAGTCCTCCCTGGGGCTATACCCTAGACCATCGGGAAATCTCTGGCTTGCGCCAATGGCTCGATGACAATCGTGCACATTTATCACCATGAATCCCGGCTTTGCCGGTTACATGTTGATGGACCGCTCAACTGGCGAAACCGTTCTCAC
Organism: Stappiaceae bacterium; assembly: GCA_965275915.1. GTDB lineage: Bacteria > Pseudomonadota > Alphaproteobacteria > Rhizobiales > Stappiaceae > JBDWFY01. The sequence goes on along the minus strand of CBDHYI010000007.1, from coordinate 981,784 downwards.
CTATCGTTTTGCAAGTCTTGGGCGACAGCCGATCCCTCCGCAGTCGAGCCGATCCGTCACCATCCGTGGGATGCAATGTTCATGAATGTCATGAAGCCGATGCTGCAAGACAACATGCGAGCCAGCATGCATGGCTTTCCGCTCGGCCATGGTCTGAAGTCGATCAATTCGAATTTGTGCTGTTGAGCGAGTGGCGTGGAAACGACGAAGAGGTTTCGTACAGTGACAAGATCGGCACGAAATGCTGCAGCGAAGCCATCGGCTGAAAGCCTTGCCGCATTCGTTACCGCTTTTGAATCGGGCAGCCATGATTCTTGTAACCCGACGCGGAGTTGATCGTGACCCGCCGCCGCACAAAATATCATTGCCAAATAAACGATGTGGCAGCGCCGGAACCGGAAATTCACAAAATCATTACACTCAAATGCCAACCGGCCCGGCAGTTTCCTGCCGGGCCGGTGCGACGGTCTGAAATCGATCAGTCGTAAAGAACGGCAGCGATTTCCGGATCGTCAATGTTGGACGCATCGTAATAGAAGAAGCCGGTATCGATCAGCTTCGGTACTTTCTGGCCCTTTGTTGCGGCAATGGCGGCCTTGACGGTTTCATAACCGATGCCGACCGGGTTCTGGGTGATGGCGCCGGCCATCAGGCCGCTCTTGATCGCATCCTTTTGCGCCTTGCCTGAGTCGTAGCCGATGATCACCAAATCCGTTTTGCCCAGTTCCTGAACGCCGTTGACAACCCCGATCGCGGAGCCTTCATTCGTCCCGAAGATGCCTTTCAGATCAGGATTTGCCGTCAGGATCGCCTTGGTTACTTCGGTCGATTTCAGGTGGTCGCCCTGGCCGTATTGAACCGTCACGATCTCGATATGCTGATACTTATCGGCAATCCGATTTACGAAACCGTCACGACGGTCGATGCCGGTACGGCTGGTCTGATCGTGCGCCACAACGGCGACCTTGCCCTTGCCGCCGATTTTTTCGGCCATCTTGTCGGCAGCAAGGCTGGCAGCGGCAACATTGTTGGTGGTGGCGGTTGCGATCGGAATGTCGCTGTCGACGCCGCTATCAAAGGCAACAACGGGAATGCCGGCTTCCTGCGCCTGACGTAGCAGCGGAATGGCTGCCTGGCTGTCCAGGGCCGCAAAACCGAGCGCTGACGGCTTGTTGGCAAGGGCTGCGGCAAGCATGTCGATCTGACGGTCGACCATGGTCTCGTTATCCGGTCCCTCGAAGGTGATCCGGACACCTTCCTCTTTCGCGGCCTTTTCGGCACCCAGCTTCACAGCCTGCCAGAACTGGTGCTGAAACCCTTTGGAGACCAGCGGGATATACATCTCGTCCGCGACTGCGGCACCTCCCGGCACCGACAGAGCAAGCGCACCGATTGCACCAATTACAAAACGTCGTGAAAACATTGATATTCCTCCTTTATTTCACTTCGTCAGTTGTCTTCAATCCGGAACGTCAACCGTTCTCTTATTGCTATTCACTTCGACTGCCTGCGCCGAGCCATGTCGGCATAGACGGCCAAGATGATGATCGCGCCCGTCACGACCGTCTGCCATTCCTGCGCGACAGACAGGACACGCAAGCCGTTCGTCAGAACAGCCATGATCAGTGCTCCGATCAGCGTTCCGATAATGGTGCCTCGGCCGCCCGACAGGGACGTACCGCCGATAACGACGGCCGCGATGGCCTCCAGCTCATAGCCGAGCCCCAAGGCGGGTTGGGCGGAGTTAAGCCGCGAGGCGATCAGAATGCCGGCGATGCCGCAGATACTGCCGGCAAGAGCGTAGATCGCCATTTTCCAGGCATCGGTATTGACGCCGGAAAGACGCACCGCCTCCTCGTTCGAACCGAGCGCGAAGGTATAGCGGCCGAGCACAGTGCGCCCGAGAATGTAGGACGCTGCGATCGCAACGAGAAAAAGGATCAGAACGCCATTCGGGATCGGTAACGCCGGGATGACCTCGCCGATCAGCGACCCGCGCGAAATCTGATCGAAACCGGGCGTGTCGTTGAAGTAGATCGGCCGGGTTCCGGAGATTACCAGCGACAGGCCCTTCAGGATCAGCATCATGCCCAATGTCGCAATGAAGGGCGGGATCTTCATTTTGGCAACGAAGGTCCCCGAACACAGCCCGCAGAAAGCGCCGGCCGCGATGGCCGCAAGTACGCCCAGCGGCAGCGGCATGCCCGCAAAGGTCAGCACAACACCGGCAATGACGGCACAGAATGTCATGAGTGTTCCGACCGAAAGGTCGATGCCGCCGGTGATGATCACCAGCGTTGCGGCGACCGCCAGAACGCCGTTGACGGATGTTGCCTGCAGGATCGCGATCATGTTCGATGTCTGCATGAAATTCGGCGAAGCGATCGAAAAAGCAATCAGCAGCGCGATTAGGGACGCGAAGGCGAGCAGTTTCTGATGCGCACCGGTGTCGGCTAATCTTGAAAGCAGATTGACCGGCTTCGTTTCCTCCACGGTCTTCACGGTGTTCTCCCCGTTGGTTGCATGGCCGCCTCGCGCTGCGTGGCAAGCTGCATGATCTGTTCTTGTGTCGTGTCCTTGCCGCCCGGCAGGATTCCGGTCAGCCGTCCCTCGCACATCACCGCGATCCGGTGGCTGAGTCGCATGATTTCCGGAAGTTCCGACGAAATCACGATAACGGCCTTGCCTTCTGCCGCCAGGCTTTCCAGGAGTTTGTAGATTTCTGATTTCGCCCCGACATCGATACCGCGCGTGGGTTCGTCGAAAATGAGGATGTCGCAGTCCTTGAGCAGCCACTTTGCAATGACCGTCTTTTGCTGATTGCCACCTGAAAGAAGCCTGACTTCCTGGGTGTCGGAGGGCGTGCGGATACCGAGTTTGCGTATATAGTCCTGCGCGGCCTTGCGCATCGCGCCCTCGTTGAGGACGCCGCCCCGGCCGGTGAACGTCTTCATGGAGGCAAGGGCGATATTGTCCCGCACATTCATGCCGGTCGCCAGGCCGAAATGCTTTCGGTCCTCGGACAGGTACCCGATCCCCGCCGCAACGGCGTCGTGCGGCGTGTTCACGGAAACGTCCTTTCCGTGAACACGGATCGAGCCCGCGTCTTTCGGGTCGGCGCCGAAAATGGCGCGCGCTACCTCCGTGCGGCCCGCACCCATCAATCCGGCAAAGCCGAGGATCTCGCCCTTGCGAAGGGTAAAACCGACATCGCGGATTTCCCTGCCGCGTGACAGACCCGACACTTCCAGCGCGATTCCGGCGTCCGATAGATCCGGCGCCTCCACCGGCTCCTCCTTCACCTCACGCCCCACCATCATGGCAATAATGCTGGAAATGGACGTATCGGCGGCCCCGACGGTCGCAACATATTCGCCATCGCGCATGACGGTGACGCGGTCGGCGATCCGCTTCAGCTCATCCATCTTGTGGCTGATATAGATGATGCCGACGCCTTCGGCCTTCAGACGATTGATAATGATGAAGAGTTCGGCGATCTCGGCGTCGTTCAGCGCCGCTGTCGGCTCGTCCATAATCAGGACGCGCGACTCGTAGGACAGAGCCTTGGCGATCTCGACCATCTGCTGCTTCGCAATCGTCAGACCGCCGACATTCGCCTTCGGATCGAGCTTGAGATTCATCGATGCAAAAATTTCGGCCGCATTCCGGTTCAGCAGAGCTTCGTCGAGCCGGCCGAAACGCCTGCGCGGCTCCCGTCCGATGAAGATATTCTGTGCCGTGGTCAGGTCATTCATCAGGCTGAGTTCCTGGTGAATGATGCCGATGCCCCGATCCTGCGACGCCCGCGGGGAATCGAATTCCACGCTCTCGCCATCGATCAGCAGTTCGCCGGCATCGCACCGATAGATCCCGGCGAGAATCTTCATCAGTGTGGATTTGCCGGCTCCGTTCTCTCCCATCAGGGCGTGGACCTCGCCGGCCTCCAGCTCGAATTGCACGTTCTTCAGGGCGTGGACGCCCGGAAAGCGCTTGTCGATGCCTGTCATTTTGACGATCGGTGTCACAACTCCCCCCAAGGCCGGTCTCAAATTGTCACGCCGCCGTCGACCAGAAGGGCCTGACCCGTGATGAACTGGCTTTCATCGGACATGAGAAAGACGGCCAGGGGCGTAATATCGCCAGCAACCGCCAGACGCCCCATGGGCTGCCTTGAAATGAAATCCTTTTCGGCCTGAACCGGGTCCGGCGCTGTGTCGATCCGGCTGCGCAGGGAGGGCGTGTCCACGGTGCCCGGACACACGGCGTTACAACGTACGCCCCGAGACACAAAATCGGCGGCAATGCCCTTTGTCAGGCCGATCACTGCGGCCTTCGTGGCGCCATAGGCCGACCGGAAAGGAAAGCCCTTAATCGAGCTGGCCATGGAGGCCATGTTGACGATGGAAACGGAACCCGTCACCTCCGCCCGCCGCAGCATACCGGCAAGACAGGCGCGCGTCAGGCGCATCATGGAGGTGACGTTCAGGTCGAAGCTGAACGCCCAGTCGTCATCGGATATGTCGAGAAGTGTTCCGTGATGCACGAAGCCGGCGACGTTGAAGAGTCCGTCAAGGTCCGGCAAATCCGCCGCCATCGCGTTAATCGCCTTGGAATCGGTAACATCGAGGGCTCGGCATTCCATGCCGTCGAGCCCCTCCAACAGGGACGCGTTCCGGTCCGTGGCGATCACCCTTGCGCCCTCGGCAGCGCAGGCAATCGCGCTCGCCCGGCCCATACCCTGGCCCGCCGCGGTAATGAGAATGGTCTTTCCCTGCAGCCGCATCACATCACAGCTCCGATCTGCCACGGCACGAATTCCGCACCACCAAAGCCGAGTTCCTCGCTCTTGGTCTGTTCTCCGGAAGCGACGCGGATCATCAGCTCGAAAAGCTCCTCGCCCTTTGCTTCGATGCTGACGCCGTCGGTGACGACGTCGCCGCAGTTGAGGTCCATATCCTCCGACATGCGCCGATACATTTCCGAATTCGTCGCCAGCTTGATGCAGGGCGTGGGCTTGTATCCGGAAACCGAACCGCGCCCGGTGGTGAAGATGATCAGATTGGCGCCCGACGCTACCTGGCCTGTGACGGAACAGGGATCGAAGCCTGGACTGTCCATGAAAACGAACCCTTTCTTGTCGATAATTTCGCCGAACTGATAGACATCCGTCAGCGGGGCCGCACCGCCCTTGGCGACGGCGCCCAGGGACTTTTCCAGGATGGTCGTCAATCCGCCGCGCTTGTTGCCGGGGCTTGGATTGTTGTCCATCTCGCCGCCATTGCGGGCGGTATAATCTTCCCACCAGTGAATGCGTTCGATGAGCTTCTTTCCCACCTCAACCGAAAGGGCGCGGCGTGTCAGCAGGTGTTCGGCACCGTAGATTTCGGGTGTTTCCGAAAGAATGGTGGTTCCGCCGTGACGCACCAAAAGATCCGAGGCATATCCCAGGGCTGGGTTGGCCGAAACGCCGGAGTAACCGTCCGAACCGCCGCACTGCATGCCGACGGTAATCCCGCTGACCGGCGCAGTCTCTCTTAAAGCCGTGTTCGCGATTTCAGCAATTCCGCGCAGCTCTGACAGCGCCTTTTCAATGGTTTTGCGGGTACCGCCCTCATGCTGGATTGTCATGTAGCGCAAAGCACCGTCCGCGCGGATCGGCCGGCCACCAACAAGACTGGAGACTTGCATTACTTCGCAACCCAGTCCGATCAGGAGAATACCACCGAAATTCGGGTGCTGGGCATACCCGGACAGCGTTCTGAACAGGACCTCGTAGCCCTCATTTTCCCCCGACATACCGCAGCCGGTGCCATGCACGATCGGAACGATGCCGTCCACATTCGGATAGGCGTCCAGAAGTCCGGTCATTTCAGCGGCTTCGGCAACGAACCGCGCTACGGACCCCGAGCAGTTCACCGACGTCAGGATACCGATGTAGTTGCGGGTTCCGACCCTTCCGTCCGCCCGGTGATAGCCCTGGAATGTCCGCCGATCGGTGATGGGCTGCAGGGGTTCGTTCTGAGTTGCGAACTCATGGTCCTGCAGGCTGTGGGAGGTCATGCCGAGATTATGGGTGTGGACATGCTCGCCGGGATTTATCCGGGTCTTTGCCTGACCGATGATCTGGCCGTAACGCAGAACGTCCTGGCCGGCGGCAATCGTTGAGCATGCAATCTTGTGCCCCTGGGTTATGGGAGCGGATAAAGGTGCGGGCACACCGTCCGGTGTGGAACCGACTGGAAGCGCGCGCAGAGCGATGACGACATTGTCATTGCCCCGCAGCTTCAGAACATCGCTCCCTGTCATTTTCGTGTATTCCACCCTGCTGTCGTCTCCACTTTTGTGGCTGTTTATTATAGTCAGGCCGGCAGAAGTAGCTTGACTTGCAAGCTATGTCAACTAACATGTTAGTTAACAAAGGATGCTCATGACGAATTCCGAAATTGACGTGATCGACCTGAAGGACATTGGCGCCTTTGAAGGATCGCTTGCCCAGAGGGTCTATCTGGCGCTCCAGGAAGCGATCCTGTCGCTGCAGTTCCTTCCGGGGGAAGTTGTGCGCAAGGGACCGATCTGCGAGAAACTCGGCGTTTCGAGGTCCCCGGTGGCCGAAGCGATCGCGCGCCTCGCAAATGAAGGTCTGGTGGATGTGATTCCGCAGTCCGGAACGCGTGTCGCTTACTTTTCAATAGAAGACATTCGCGAGGGGACGTTTCTGCGCCAGGCACTGGAACTTGCCGCGGTGGAAAAGGTCGCTGAAGACCGCACCGAGGACCAGATGGCTCAGATCAACCGGAACATGCGCCTGCAGACGCTTCTGGTTGAGGATCTGGACTTTGCCGGCTTCTACCAGACCGATGAAGAATTTCACGCGCTTTTGATGCGGTTCACCGGTTATGCCCGCCTAAAGGCGGTTGCGCGCATGGTTTCGCTGCAGGTGTCCCGGGCGCGGCTGCTGCTGCTGCCGACCCCTGGCCGCGCAACGGAAACGCTTGAAGAACATCAAGCCGTTGCGGAGGCCATTCGCGTCCGGAATCCGGAAGCCGCGCGGCGCGCCATGCGATACCACCTCGATCAACTGATGCCGCGCATCGAGGCGCTGGCAAAGACCCGACCAGAACTCTTTCAATCCCGATAACACAGGAAACCCGCATGAAGGTCACCGACACCACACTCTTGAACGCCCGTACGAAACGGCCGGTTCCCCTGACAGGGATGGGATTCGGTGGCGCACCCCTGGGCAATCTTTATCGTAAAGTCTCCGAGGACGATGCACAGGCCGCACTTCAGGCGGCCTTCGATGCCGGCATCCGCTATTTCGACACCGCGCCGCAATACGGGCTCGGGCGCTCGGAGGAGCGGTTCGGCGAGGCTCTTAAGCGGTTTGGCCGTGACAATGTACAACTCTCAACGAAGATCGGCCGTCTGCTCCTTGACTGCGAACCGGATGAGGTCACGCCGGAAGCCTTTGTCGACGTGCCGCAAAAACGCATCGTCTTCGACTACACCTATGACGGCGTCATGCGCAGCTATGAGGCGAGCCGCGAGCGCCTGGACGTTGCCAATGCCGATATTCTGCTGGTGCACGACGTATGTGTCTTTTCGCAGGGCTCGCAGGAAGCGAGCGACGCCAAGGTGAAAGAACTCTTCGACGGCGGCGGGTATCGCGCCTTGTGCGAGTTGCGGGATGCGGGCGATGTCGCCGCTATCGGTGCCGGCGTCAACGAATGGCAGGTCTGCGAGAAACTGCTCGGGCTCGGCGACTTCGACGGGTTCCTGCTGGCCGGCCGCTACACATTGCTGGAGCAGGAAGCGCTGGAGAGTTTCCTTCCGCTGTGCGAGAAACGCGATGTCGGCATCATTCTCGGCGGCCCTTACAATTCGGGCATTCTGGCGACCGGACCGGTGCCCGGCGCCAAATACAATTACGCTGACGCATCACCTGAAGTTCTGGAGCATGTGAGCAAGATCGAGGCGGTCTGCAAGGCTCATGACACGCCGCTGATTGCTGCCGCCCTTCAATTCGTTTCGGGTCATCCGAACGTCAAGACCGTCATCCCCGGCGCGGTCAGCGCACACGAGGTGCGTGCCAATGTCGATGTTTTCGAAACACCGATCCCGGCTGCTCTGTGGTCCGACCTTCGCGGTGAAGGGCTGATCCGTCCGGACGCACCGCTCCCCTCGGAGGTCGACCACGCTGCGTGACATCGATCCGGGCCTGTCGTCCGGTCTTCTCCATGCCTTGCGGGCCGAGGGGAAGGGCAATGAAGTTATCATTGCCGACGCCAATTTCCGGGCGAAAGCCTCGGCTCGCTGCCGGCAGGGTCAGAAGACTTTTCTCAATCACTTTATTCGGTCTGGCGAACATCGGTGCAGGATTCGCCGGCGATGAAACGGGGCATGAAGATCTGCTCGCGCGGTGGTGTTTCGGCACCTCCATCAGAGAGGCGCTCAAGCAGCCATTCGATGGCCTTGCTTCCGATTTCCTTGACCGGTTGGACGACCGTGGCGATACGCGGCTTCACCAGGTCTCCCCAGGGGACATCGTCTATTCCCGCGATCGATATGTCATCGGGGCAGCGAAAGCCGAGGTCGATGACGGCTCTGAGCGTTCCAAGGGCCAGGACGTTGTTGCCGCCGATAATCGCTGTCGGGCGATCGACCCGGTTCAGCAGTTCGGCGGCAACAGAATAGCCCGAGCGTAAATGATAGGTCGAGCGGACAAACAGTGAAGGATCAACCTCCAGGCCGGCATCCTCGATAGCCTGCCTCGCCCCCGCCAGGCGCTCTTCAGCCGTCCACAGTCCCGCTTCGCCGGTGATGCATGCGATGCGCCGATGGCCAAGTCTGAGCAGATAGTCGGCGAGCATGCGTGCGGCAGCGCGGTTGTCGATGCCGACGAAGTCGTGCTTGAGGTCCGGCAGTTTTTGATCGATGGTGACGAGCGGCGGCAGGTCCGGTTTCCCGAGCAGGTCGATAAAGCGGGGCGAATTGCTGCTTGGCATCATGATGATGCCGTCCACACGTTGCTTTCGCAATTGTGCCAGCACCTCGATGCTGCGAACCTCATCCTGTGCATTGCATATGATGATCGAATAGCCCGCTTCCGCCGCCACCTTTTCGATCCTGCGCACCACGGCGGCGCAATACGGGTTGGAAATGCTGTGCACCACCGCGCCGATCAGGTTTGTGCGGGCGAGGCGGAGGCTGCGCGCGATCGAGTTCGGCGTGTAGCCGACCTGCGCCGCAGCATCTTGGACGCGTTTCCGGGTCTCTTCGCGAACAACCGCGCTGTTATTGAATGTCGCCGAAACCGTCGCGATCGACACATTGGCAACGCGAGCAACGTCTTTTATGGTTGTCAAAGCAATTTCTTCGAAACGTTTTAGATGGCGACACTATAGGCTATTTTTATCGATAGTGCCAATAAATTCGATGATTTTGAGATTTTTTCACTAAAATTTCTGCTGATTAGACGTTTACAAGTTTATAAAATCTTCATAGGATCAAAACGTTTCGATTTTAGCTGTATCGCTTGTTTGATGCCCCATACGGTGATGATGGGTGCATTCGATTTGGATGTTGGAGGAGTGAATGGACGCATCAGGTTTGCAGTCGTTGGCACTGCCGGAGAGTAAGAAAGCGTGGTTCGTCAATGATCGCTTCGGTATGTTTATTCACTTTGGCTTATATGCCCTTCCGGCACGTCACGAGTGGATCAAGAACTTCGAAGAGCTGAACGATGACGACTATCAGCGCTACTTCGACAATTTCGATCCCGATCTTTATGACCCTGCCACCTGGGCAAGACGTGCCCGCGAGGCGGGAATGAAATATGTGGTGCTGACCAGCAAACACCATGAAGGATTCTGCCTCTGGGACACCAAGGCAAGCGACTACAAAGTTACCAACACGCCTTATGGCAGGGACCTGATCAGGCCCTTCGTTGAGGCGTTCCGGGCCGAGGGCCTGCGTGTTGGTTTCTATTATTCACTGCTCGACTGGCATCATCCCGATTTCACGGTCGATCCGCGCCATCCACAGCGCAACCATCCCGACGCGACGGTCCTGAACCAGGGCCGTGACGGGCGCCGCTATGCCGAATATATGCGTGAGCAGGTGCGCGAGCTGCTCACCTGGTTCGGCAAGATCGACATTATGTGGTTCGACTTCAGCTATGCGGGCTGGACGCTCGGCGACCTTGTCGGCAAGGGGGCGGAGGACTGGGAGAGCGAGGCTATGATGCGTCTCGTCCGCGAACTGCAGCCCGATATTATCATCAACAACCGTCTCGGCCTTGACGAACTCACGCCGGACGTCACCACGCCAGAGCAGTACATGCCGCGGGCTGCCCCGCTGCATAATGGTCAACCGGTGACCTGGGAGGCGTGCCACACCTTCAGCGGCTCGTGGGGGTATCACCGGGACGAAGAGACCTGGAAGAGCCCCGAGCAGCTCATCCAGCTCCTCATCGGCACGGTGGCGATGGGCGGCAACCTCTTGATGAATGTAGGTCCGACAGCGCGGGGCACGCTGGATTACCGCGCTACCGACGCGCTCAAGGTCTATGAGAACTGGATGGCGGTGCACGGGCGCAGCATCTATGGCTGCACCCAATCGGAATACACCGCGCCGCCCGATTGCCGGCTGACCCAGAACGGCAACCGTCTTTATCTGCATATCTTCAACTGGCCGTTCCGGCATCTCCATTTTGATGCGATCGCCGGCAAGGTCGACTATGCGCAGTTCCTGCATGACGGGAGCGAGGTGAAATGGCTTAGGCCTGATCGCGACACGCCGCCGTCCAGCACCCGCTTTGTCGTTGGCGATGACATGCTGACCTTCAAGCTGCCGGTGCGCCGGCCGCCGGTCACCGTGCCGGTAATAGAAATTTTCCTGAAGGAATGAGCTGCCGCATTGTGTCGGCCGAGAGCGCCCGCACGATTTGCTTGGATCTAAGGAGGTTACCTCTGCGGCGGATCATATCTGCCGCAGCGAGAAAGAGGAAACAGGGAGGAAACGCCATGAGAAAATTGACAATATTTGCTGTCTCGGCGGTGCTGGCTGGGGCTGTATTGGCCATGCAGACGGCACGGGCCGAGCCGATCAACCTGACTTGGTTCATGTGGAGCAACTCAGATGCCGAGGTTGAGGCCTGGAAGCACGTCGCCGGCATGGTGACCGAGAAACACCCCGATATCACCATTGAGTTTCAGACGGCCTCCTGGCCGAATTACTGGACAAAGCTGCCGGCGCTGGCGGCATCGGGCGATCTGCCGGACATTGTCAGCCTGCAGTCGATGCGGGCTCCGGGCTTCGCCCAAGTGATGATGCCGCTGGACGAACTCATCGCACGGGACAATTTCGACATCGACGCTTTCGTCCCTTCGATGGTCAATGGTCTGAGCAAGGACGGCAAGATCTACGCGCTTGCCTATGATGTCGGTCCCTGGATCATGTACTACAACAAGGATCGGTTCGAGGCAGCCGGCTTGCCGCTGCCGAAACCCGGCTGGACCGAGGCGGAATTTCTGGATGCCGCCAAGGCACTGTCCGGGGATGGCAAGTTCGGCACCAGCACACCGGTTCCCAGTCAGTTCCTGGCCCATGCCGCGTCCATGGGGGCAACCTATCTGGATGCCGACGGCAATCTGGACCTGACCAATGAGGGCCTTAAAGCGGCTTTCGCCGACTATGTGGGCCTTGTCACCGAACACAAGGTCGCGCCGCTGCTTCCGCCGGCACCGAGTGGCACCAGCTCCAACAACATAGCGCGCGAAAAGTTCATTTCCGGAGAAGTTGCCACATTTGTCACGGGCCCTTGGGAGATGATCAATCTGCGGGCGAAGGCCGGCTTCGAAGTCGGCATGGCTCCTCTGCCGGTCCGCAGTGCGGGTTCCATCACACTCAGTGCCGGTTCGGGCTTCGGCATCGCCGCCACCAGCGAAAACAAGGAGTCAGCCTGGAAGGCGGTGCAGATACTGAGCGGCCCGGAAGCCCAAGAGTATCTGGGCAATGCGGGCCGCGGCTTGGCCGCCCGCTCGGCGCAGCAAAAGCACTGGCTTGAGACATCGGCAAAGGATGTCGAAGGCGGAAAGGCAGCCCTTGAAGCCGCCGCGGCAAATGCGCTGGCGTTCGTGACGACGCCGGAATGGAATGCAGTCTCGCGGCTTTTTGACCAATATGCACCCTTGGCTTTCTCCGGTTCGCAAGAACCCGGCGAGGTGCTGGAAACCATCGAGGCGCTTGCAACAACGCAATGATGTGATTGTGGAAACGGGGCTTGTGGCGGGCCCCGATTAACCTTTTCACCTCTATCAAAAGAGATCAGGCATGGCCGCAACAGATGAAACCGACGTTGGCACGGCGGTTAAGCGGAGTCGCACGCGCTTCGGCAGAGACGGTTTCGGTGACCTTCCCGTCGCGTTCTGGTTCCTGCTGCCCAGCGCACTTGGATTGTTCACGTTCCTTGTCTTCCCGCTCTTTGCATCCCTCGCTCTGTCTTTCACGAACTGGACCCTGATCGGCGAAGCAACGTTCGTCGGCTTCCGCAATTTCGTTCGCGTGTTCACCGTCGATCCCATCTTCTGGACGGTTCTGTGGAACACCATTTTCTTCACGGTCGAGTATCTGGTCCTCAACCTGGTGATTGCGCTCGGCCTGGCGGTGTGGATCAGCAATCTCAAATGGGGCAGGCATCTGTTCCGCCTGATTTTCTTCCTTCCCACCTTCACCCCGTTGATTGGTGCTTCGGTGGTTTGGCTGCTGATCTTTACGCCGGGCGGGGTTCTGGATTGGGTGTTTGAGACAATCGGCTTGCCGATTGGCAACCTGATCGTGCAGCCCGAATACGCCATTCAGACGGTCGTCATCGTCTCGATTTGGGGGCATGTGGGTTACAACCTGATGCTGTTTGGCGCTGCGCTGGAGTCGATTCCGAAACACTATCTGGAAGCTGCTGAAGTCGATGGCGCCAACGCCTGGCAGCGCTTTTGGCAAGTCAAGCTGCCGCTGATATCGCCGACACTGTTCTTCGGCACGGTGATGACGGCGATTACCAGCCTGCAGGTGTTCGACCAGGTGTTCGCACTGACCAATGGCGGACCGGGCTCGGCCACGGCGACACTGGGCTTTCACATCTACACCACCGGTTTCGGCGTCTATCGGATGGGATATGCCTCTTCGATGGCGTGGATCCTGTTCGCCATGATCATGGCGCTGACGGCCGTGCAACTTCGCCTTCAGCACAGGTGGGTGCACTATGACCAATGAGGCCCGGACAAGAAAACCGTTAAGCATTTTTGCCAGGGTAGCGTCTCACGCGGGCATGGTTTTGATTGCGGCCCTGTTCCTTTTTCCATTCTTCTGGATGGTATCGAACGCGATCCGACCGGCGAACGAGATCTTCACGGTGCCGCCGCAGATGCTGCCCAGCGAGCCGCAGTGGGAGAATTTCATCGCAGCCTGGCTCTACCTGCCCTTTGGAAGGTTCTTTCTCAACAGCGCTTTTGTTGCCGGCGCGATTACCGCGATCACCCTGGTGGTTTCATGCCTTGCGGGATATGCGTTTGCCCGAATGCAGTTTCCCGGCCGCAGCGGCCTCTTTCTGGTTTACCTCGCCACCTTGATGGTGCCGCAGGCCGTCGTTGTGATCCCGTTATTCCTGATGATGACCTGGCTGGGTTGGATCGACACATTCCAGGGGCTGATCCTGCCGATGGCGTTCTCTTCCTTCGGGACATTCATGATGCGTCAGTTCTTTCTCACCATACCGCGGGAACTGGAGGATGCGGCAGTGATCGACGGCGCGTCACGGCCGCGCATCCTGGTGAGCATTTTTGTTCCGTTGTCCCTACCGGCGCTGGGCCTGCTGGCCTTGTTCACCTTTACCACCCAATGGAACTCGTTCCTCTGGCCGCTGGTAGCGGTGAACGATCCCGACCTCGCCACGATCCCGCTCGGGCTCACCCTTTTCCAGGCACAGCAGGGCGACGAGTGGAACTACCTCATGGCCGGCGCGGCTATCTCTATGGTCCCCGGTCTGGTGCTTACCATCCTGCTGCAACGCTTCATCTTCAGGGGAATGGCCATCACGTCGGGTTTTGGCGGCCGATGAGTGCGGCCCCGGGCTTCTACAATCCAACTTTCGTGTGAGGACACGCCATGCGTTACCGTCAGATCCATCTCGATTTTCACACCGCCGGCGAGATTCCGGCAATCGGCAGCCGGTTCGATCCTGATGATTTCGCCAACACGATCGCCGAGGCGGGCGTCGATTCGATCAATGTGTTCGCCAAATGCCATCACGGCTATTCCTATCATCCCACCGAAGTCGGCGAGATGCATCCGCATCTGGAATTCGATCTGCTGCGCGCGCAGGTTGACGCACTTCAGGCGCACGGCATCGAAACGCCGATCTATATTTCGGTGGTGTGGGACGAGTTGGCCGCACGCAACCATCCCGATTGGCGAATCCTGAGCCCGGACAATTCCTACCCGGTTCTGAAGCGACATAACGTTGAGAGCGGCTGGCAGTTTCTCGACCTGTCTTCACCCTATCTCGATTATCTGACCGCCCAGGTCGAGGAAGTGGTCCGGCTGTTTCCGAATATGCACGGCTTGTGGATGGACATTTGTTTCCAGAAACCCTCCATCAGCGAATTTGCCAAACGGGGTATGGAAGCAGACGGCTTGGACTGGACCGATCCTGACCATCGCGACCGGTTTGCCGAGCAAACGACTCTGCGTTTCTTTGAGCGGATCAGCGGTATCGCCAGAAAGGCGGAGATACCGGTCTTCTACAATATGGGCCATATCCGGCGCGGCCGTGACGGCGTGCTACACCGGTATTTCAGCCATCTGGAAATCGAATCCCTTCCTACTGCCAAGTGGGGTTACGAACATTTCCCAGTATCAGCGCGCTATTTTGAGCAAACCGGCATGGCTTATCTCGGCATGACCGGCAAGTTCCACCATATGTGGGGCGAAATGGGCGGCTACAAGAAGCCTGAAGCGCTGATTTATGAGTGCGGCGCGATGATCGCGCAGGGTGCGCGTTGCTGTATCGGCGACCATCTCAATCCGGCGGGCGATATCGACCAGTCGACCTATGCAGCGGTCGGTGAAGCCTATGCCTATGTCGCAGCCCGCGAGCCGTGGCTGAAAGACAGCACCAACCGTGCCGAAATCGGGCTGATGAGCATTGAGGCCACCGGGCGTCCGCTGTTCAGCGATCTGCCCGGCCAGCACAGCCCCGTCGATGACGGGGCCGTCCGGCTGTTGCTCGAATGCAAATACACCTTCGATCTTTTATCGCCCGACAGTGATTTGAGCGCCTATCGTCTGATCATCCTGCCCGATGCGATTGTCGTCGATGACGCGCTGAAAGTCCGGCTCGACGCCTATCTCGACCAAGGCGGACGTCTCTTGATGAGCGGCACGAGCGGTCTGCGCGACGGCACGTTCCTGTTCGATGCGGGCGCTGAATGGCACGGGCAATCGCCAATGACGGGCGGCGACTATGCGTTGCCGAGGAGCGATCTGCAGGCCTCTTTCGTCGATGCGCCGCTGTTTATGTACGCGCCCTCTCAGCAGGTGACAGTGACCGACGGCGAAAGCCTCGGCGCGGTGTTCGATCCCTATTTCGACCGTGCGGGTGAATTGTTCAGCGGTCATCTGCATACGCCGGCCAAACCCGAGCCCAGTGGATTTGCGTTTGGGACGCAAAAGGGTGCCGTCACCTATCTCGCCCATCCGGTCTTCTCGATCTATCACAAGGTTGGCGCGGTCGCGACACTGGAGATCGTCGACAGGGTGATCGCTGCCGCGCTTGACCGGCCAAGGATGATCGATGCCGGCCTGCCGGTCGCGGGACGAGCCACCCTGCGGCGCCAGGACGGTCGCGACGTCCTGCATCTTCTCTACGCTAACCCGGCATTGCGCGGGAAGCTGACGGGCGGACCTGTCCAGCCGATCCAGGACATCGTTCTCCTGTCGGATATTGCAGTGGATGTTGAGGCTGCGGGCACTGTTTCCTCGGTGAGGCTTGTGCCGCAGGGCACGCCAATAGACTTCACGCAAGACGGTGACCGAGCACGCTTCATCGTGCCTCAACTGCACGGCCATCAGATGATCGAGGTCGTGCATGGCTGAGACAGGCGACAATGCAGGAAGAAACAGGTTACGAACGAGGTGAGAACATGACGGCTGTTGCAGTCCAGAATCTCAACAAACACTATGCCGGCTACCATGCGATCCGCAACATCAATCTCGACATCGACCCGCGGGAGTTCGTCGTGCTGGTCGGCCCGTCAGGCTGCGGTAAATCAACCCTTTTGCGCATGATCGCAGGGCTTGAAACCGTATCGTCAGGCACCATCGAAATCATCGGCAGAATTGTCAACCAGGTCCCGGCCAAGGATCGTAATATCGCGATGGTTTTCCAGAATTATGCTCTTTATCCGCACAAGACTGTCTTCGAGAATATGGCATTCAGCCTGCGCTTGAAGAACCAAAGCCGCGATGTCATTGATCGGCGGGTACAGGAGGCGGCGGCGATTCTCGATCTTGAACCGCTGCTTGACCGCAAGCCAAGCCAGTTGTCAGGCGGGCAGCGGCAGCGGGTGGCCATGGGTCGCGCCATCGTGCGCGATTCCAAGGTCTTCCTGTTCGACGAACCCCTGTCCAACCTCGACGCGAAGCTGCGCGTCCAGATGCGCACGGAAATCCGCGCCCTGCACCAGCGTCTGGGATGCACGACCATCTACGTGACGCATGACCAGATCGAGGCGATGACCATGGCCGACCGGATCGTGGTCATGAACACCGGTGTGATCGAACAGGTCGGCACGCCGGCCGAACTCTACGATCATCCGGCCAACCTGTTTGTCGCCAGCTTTATAGGGTCGCCTTCGATGAATCTTTTGGAAGGCGGCATTGTAGTGGAGGCGGACGCGGTCTATGTCAATTATAAGGGAAACCGTCTGCCTTGCGCCACGACCGCAACAGTGCAACCCGATGCAAAGGTAACCTTCGGGGCGCGGCCCGAGCATGTCCATATCCGTGCGAATGGCGATCCGGACCGGCACAATGCGACGATCAAGATGATCGAGCTGACCGGACCCGACCGGATTTTGGTGCTCGACTTCGCGGGCGAAATGGTGATCGCCGAGATGGACAAGACGACACCATTGGCTGAGGGGCAAAAGGTCGAAGTCACCTTTCAAGCCGAGGAAACCCATCTGTTCGATCAACGGACAGGGTGCAATCTGAACAGGACACGCCATTGCTGCCTTTAGGATTGCGGCAATATCAACTGCCCTTTCGCCTTGCCTATATCGATCAACAATTTGCTCTGGACAGTAAACACAGGCCCGGGCATTGTGATGGGGGTTGTTCATTCAAACCTCCTGAGAATGATCGGGTCGCACCAGTCAGTCTCCGCCGGTTAAAGCGAATGAACAACCTTCTTAGAACTCACTCCTGGACTTCTTCGTTCTGCCAGTAGGTGTTTTTTACTCTCGATATTGATGGCTGTGGCTGCTCCGTGAAACGTAGTGAAAGGTAAATTCGAGCACTTACCGGATTCGTTGGGAAGCGACGAAACCACAGGCCGGGTCATTGAATGTCAGCGGGGGCGCGATCCAGCTGATAATCCGGATCGTGTGCCATCTACGGAGAAAGGGCGGCCCATGGCCACCCCTTCACTCTCGTTGCGTGGTAAACATTCAGCCGTTCGCTGGTGTGTTGAAGACTTTCACCCCGGGCAGGTCACCGGTAAATTTTTCCACATCGCCAAGGACGGTGTGGCCGCAATTGCCCTGCGCCAGTTTCGAAGTGCCGAGGTCGGGTGAAAGCGTATTGATATCACCATAAGCACACAGGCTGCCATCCGTTCCCGGTTCGACCGGATCGTACCAGCCGCCTTCGTTGACCCGGATCACGCCCGGCCGGATAGCGTCGGTCACAACGGCCCCGGCCAGCGTTTGACCGCGATCGTTGAACACACGCACCACGTCCCCGTCCGCAATCCCACGTGCTTCCGCATCTGCCGGATTGATCAGGCAGGGTTCGCGTTCCGCCACCGTATAGGTGTCGCGCAGTTTCGTGCCGCAAAGCTGCGAATGAAGCCGCGATTGTGGGTGACTGGTCGCCACATGCAACGGGTACTTCGCAGTGGGGCCGTCAAGTCGCTCAAGCGGCTCAATCCAGGTGGGATGCGGCGGACAATCGTCATAGCCCATCTTCTCGATATTACGCGAGAAGATCTCGATGAGGCCGGTAGGCGTGCCCAGTGGTTCCAGCAGGGGGTCTTCCCGGAAGTCGGCATAGCGCACATAGTTGCGGCCCGCATCCGTCACCGGAAACTCCAGATAGCCCTGTTCCCAGAAATTGTCGAAAGATGGGATTTCGGCGCCCTTCGCCTTTGCCTGGTCTTCGGCGGATTTGTAGAACTCCTGCAGCCAGTCCATCTCGTCCTTGCCCTCGGTGAACGCATCACCAGCACCCAGCCGGCTGGCCAGGTCCGCGAAGATATCGAAGTCGCTACGCGCCTCATACATTGGTTCGATGATTTTTTTCATGGCGATGATTGCCTTGAGCGAATAGTCGCCATACTGCTCCACGTCGTTGCGCTCATAGGACGTTGTCGCGGGCAGCACGATATCGGCATGGCGGGCGGTCGCGGTCCACTGGAAATCTTGCACGACCACGGTCTCGAACTTGCGCCAGGCCTTGATCATGCGATTGCGGTCCTGGTGGTGGGCGAGTGGGTTGCCGCCGACCCAATAGGTCATGCGCGTATCGGGATAGGTCTCGTTCTTGCCATTGAAATCGAACGGCTTGCCAGGGTTTTCCAGCATGTCGACAACCCGTGCGACTGGTATGGAAGCCGCGCCGCTTTCGGTCAGCCAGGCGGCGCCCTCAACCGCCTTACCACCATCGGTTATGCCGGGCAGAACCGGACCGTCGGCCGACGGCGATCCACCGCTGGAGTAATGATAGCTCAGACCAAAACCCCCACCCGGCAGGCCGATCTTGCCCAGCATGCAGGCGAGGGTGACGAGCATCCAGTGACGTTGCTCGCCCATGTGCTGACGCTGCAGCGACCAGCCACTGGCCAGCATCGTCGTGCCTTCCGCAAAGCGCCGTGCCAGACCGCGGATCGTTTCAGCATCAAGACCGCTGATACCGGCAGCCCATTCCGCATCCTTGGGTGTGCCGTCGCTCTCGCCGGTCAGGTAGGGAAGGAAGCGGTCAAAGCCAGACGTATACTCATCAAGGAACGCCTGATCGTGCAGGCCTTCTTCGTAAAGCGTATGGGCAATACCCATCATGATCGCCAGGTCGCTCTGCGGTTTGGGTGCGATCCATTCCGCCTGATCGCCAAAGAAATCGGCGCTTTCCGTGCGTATCGGGTCGATGAACAGAACCGGTTTGCCGGTGTCCTTGTAGGCCTGAAGGCCCTCATATGCACCGTGATCGGGAATCACCCAGCCGATCTGGTTGGTGATCATCGGGTTGGCGCCCCAGAAAACCAGCAGATCGGTATTCTCGACAACAACGGGCCAGGCTGTTTGCTGTTCGTAGACCTCCAGCGTGCCCATGACATGCGGCATGATGATCTGTGAGGCTCCGGTGG
Organism: Stappiaceae bacterium; assembly: GCA_965275915.1. Classification (GTDB taxonomy): domain Bacteria; phylum Pseudomonadota; class Alphaproteobacteria; order Rhizobiales; family Stappiaceae; genus JBDWFY01. Next base: position 962,145 of record CBDHYI010000007.1, on the reverse strand, counting down.
AGTAGTCGCCCGAACTATTGACGTAGCCGGTGCCGCTCACATTGAGCATCCGCCGCAACAGGCTCTGGCAATTGTGCAGCTTGCCCGGGCTCTTCCAACCGTAGGAACCGGCATAGATCGCCGTCGGTCCATAGGTTTCGCCCATGCGTTTGAACTCGGCGGTAACCAGGTCCAGCGCCTCATCCCAGCTCACGCGCACGAAATCATCGGCGCCGCGTGTCTCGACGCTGGAGCCGGGGCCGTTCTCCAGATAGGCCCGGCGGACCATCGGATATTTAATGCGGGTGGGTGAATAGACTGAATCGAGTACGCCGTCGAGTTGGTGGCTTGGATGTGTATCCTTTTCCCAGCCGCGTATTGCGGTCCAACGGCCATCCTTGACAGTGGCATGGAACGCTCCCCAGTGCGAGCCGCTGATGACTTCGCCGTCCGTGGCCGCGCGGGCCGTACCGGCGGCGAGTACCGACGGGGCGACAGCCGCCAGCGCCGTAATCGACGCTGCGCTTTCGAGAAACCGACGGCGAGTCAGGCTCGTTGTACTGTTGGATGAAAGTGTTTTGCTCATGGTCGCTCCTCAGAAACTGTTGTTGGCATGCGCCGTGAGACCCAAGCTTAGCCAACCGGCATGAACGACGTTTTTGTCAGCCGTGAACGCGCTGTAAAATCGTGTAAACAGGGTGTAAATTTGAGGTCTTAACTGACGGTCTGCGGCAACCGTTCAGCTTTCCAGGGAGGCAGCATCTGTACGGACAAAGTCGACAAGAGCGCTTGCCGCCGCCGCATAGAAACCTGAAGGACAGGCAGCGGCACAGCGGTCGCGGAACTCATCGGTCCAGTTGAGGAGCCTGTGCTTCAGATAGTCGGCCTGTTTGACGGGACCGGCGGTTTGCACGAGCTCGCCCATCACTGCCAGTTGCACCGCGATATGGTCCGGCAGATCAGGGAAGCCTTCGGCAAGCCGCGCACCGAGCTGCTTCAGTTCGATCTGCATCGTGCTGACCGTATGCTGCATCAAGCGTCCTTCAGCACCAACATAGAAGGATTGGTATGGAGGCGCGCTGCGCCGACCGCCGACACCGAGAAAAAGCCGTGCGAACTCGCCCGAGAGGTCAAGTGCGGTCGTTTTCAGACCGGCGTCGGTTGAATCTGAGACAAGGGCATGCATCGCCTCGGCAGCCGGGGCAAGTGCCGGTATATCGCCCAGTTCGTCGAGCAGCGCCCGCCCGTCCACGGACCCATAGATCCGTAGCGCGTCAACGGTGGGTTCCCGGGCAAAGATTCCCGAGAGCCAGCGATAGATCCCGGCACGTTCCGCTGCCCTGAGATCAAGGGCAGCCGTTTTGGTCGGCGCGATGTCCGGTATGGTATCCTTCGCTTCCATCATGATCCCCGCTGCACGTCGGAGGCATGCAGCTGAAGATATTTCTGCAGCATGCGGGTTTCTTCCTTATCGAGCGTAATGAACCGTTCCATAGCCTTGATGACACCGATCCACTGATTGGCCAGATGCCCATCGGCTTCATGCAGGGAGTGGCATGTTGAGCAACTCGCGATATGCATCTCCTTGCCATAGGCCCAAAGTTTGTCCGGGTCGGCGATCATGTGACCCGACCCCACCCAAAGGTCGATATCGACCTTGTGCCAGGTCAGGTCCGTATTTGTGTCGACCAGCGTTTCACGGCGTTGGATCTGCTCAATCGCGCCTGGGGCCAGGGCCGCTTCGAAGATTCGTTGTCCCATCCGGGCGTAGATAACCCGGTCCGCACCGTCCTGCTGCCAACCTTCGAGGCGGACCTTGAGCGCATTGCCCTTGCGTTCGAGAATAGTGAGGCCGGTGGCCGGCAGGAGCGACCCGGCGCCGCGTCCACCGTCAGCGACGGCATCGGCTGACAGGTACGCGCTTGTCGTTGCGATCGTGTAAAGGACGTCCGCATCGTCATTCATCTGACGTGCCAGCGCCTGAAGTTCCTCAAAGGTTTTCTTGAATCCGGCCGACAGGTCCGGCATCTTGTGGGCAATACCCTTGTGGCAATCAATGCAGGTTCCCTCGCCAGTCTGATGGGCTTTCATCATCTCCTGCGCAGCCTTGGTGGACTGTTTTTCGAAATCCATTGCTTCAAAGGTGTGGCAATTGCGGCACTCGCGCGAATCCGAGGCGGCCATCGAAGCCCAGACCCGCTGTGCCATTTCAGCGCGGTGCGCCTCGAATTTCTCGGGCGTATCGATAGTTCCGACAAAGTGGTGATAAAGTTCGCGCGTGGCGTAAATCTTGCGCACGAATTTGTGGGTCCAGGCCTTGGGAACGTGGCAGTCTGAGCAGGTCGCGCGAACGCCTGAAGCATTCTGGTAGTGGACCGTCTTCTTGTATTCCTCGTAGGGGTTGGCTTCCATCTCGTGACAGCTGATACAGAAGTCCATCGTGTTGGTGGCTTCCATCGCCGTGTTGAACCCACCCCAGAAGATCACGCCGCCGATTCCGCCGATCACCAGGAGGACACCCAGGCCGTATTTGGTACTGGGTCTCCAGAATAGCTGCCACAACCGTCGCACAGAGATTCTCCCCTATAACTCGATGATGTGCCATCTTCTTTAGGGGGTCGGTGTAAACCCGCTTGCTCAAGCGGTTTAATTGTGTGTAAAAAAATGTAAACAGAGTGCAAACGGTGCGCCTCACCTAAACAGCGAGCTCCGATGGTCGATCCGCATCACGTTCTGGTCGTTGAAGACGATCCCGTAGCTCGTACCACCCTGTCGTCCTATTTTGAGGCGGCTAAGTATCGCGTCAGTGAGGCGGAAGATGGTGAGGCGATGTGGAAACGGCTTGCCAATACACCTGTCGATCTGATCCTGTTGGACATTAACCTGCCGGGCGAAGACGGGTTTTCCCTGCTGCGGGAGCTCAGGCGTACGTCCGATGTCGCGGTCATCATGGTGACCGGCAAGATCGAAGCGTTTGACCGCGTCCTGGGGCTGGAGTTGGGCGCACACGACTATGTGACCAAACCGTTCAACGCCCGCGAGCTGATGGCCCGCGCCAAAAACCTGATTCGGCTGACCCGCGCGGCGCGGATTGCCACCGCTCCGGCGGGCGCGCTTTACTTCGAAGGTTGGGCGCTGGACAAGACAGCACGCCGCCTGACCGCACCTGATGGCAATGATGTGCCGTTGACGCGCGGCGAGTTCGACCTTCTTAACATCTTGGTCACCTGTGCCGGGCGTGCGATGACGCGCGACAGCCTGCTCGACCATGTCAGCCATCGCGATGGCGACCCCTATGACCGGACGATCGATGTCCTGATTGGGCGGCTGCGCCGCAAGATAGAAGCCAACCCAAAGGAACCAAGGCGCCTGATCACGGTACACGGCGTTGGCTATATGTTCGTTCCGCCGGCGTCGGGTGCCGGTTCCAGGGCGCAGGCTCCCTTCGAACCCGGAGCAGAGGTTTCGGGACACTGACAGGCCTTGTTATTCAGCGATGACAAGATGATTCCGCAATGCCGCCATCGCGTGTTCGGGCGGGGACCTGCCGCTAAAGCCACATGGGTACACTTTACCCGTCCTCTGTGATTATCGACGCGGTTACGCAGGGGCTTGAGGATGTTCTCAAGTCCGGCATCCCGACTATTGCCTTGAAACCCGCGCTCCATCTGGAAAATCTTCTGCCACCGTTTTTCCTCCCACGGATGTGCGGTTAAGTCGTAGTTGATTACCCAACGTTGCCCCGCACGATGCGCGTGCAATGGACATCGCATATCGATCAGGTGCGCATTGCTGTTACGGAGTTGCAGCGGCCAGACCTTGCGGGACAAGTTTACGACCTCGTCTCACCAGGCGGCCTGTCTGGTGAAGAGTTGGATCTTGGCACGGTCGGCGATGCTGCGTATGCTGTCGGTTCCAGACGCGATCCGAAGGCGGAACGACCATCAAGACTCTGCGCAAGCTGATTGAGACCCATGAGAGCTGGTTGACCGAAAGGGTGCTGAAACACGCGCGCGCGCATGGATACAATATCGACAGCTCGACCCTGGAACAGCCATGGCGGGCATCGATCTGCGGATTTTCCGAGCCGATGCTGACCACGTTGGCAGAAGACTACTGGCCGCCGGAAATCAACCGCAAAGCCGGCCATACATCGGATACTCTCACGGCGTTTTCCGTGGAAGAAGCCCGCCTGCACCGCCAGCGCGGCGTGCCTCTGGATCAGTATATCGGACTGACAAAATACTACCGGCGGGCCTATCTGGAACTGGTTACGGAGCACTTCCCACCAGGCGAACAGGCCGATCGATACAGACGATTTGTCGATTTGTTTTTCGACAATGCCGAGATCAGTATCTGCGCCGAATGGGAGAAACAGGACACATCCGTAGCATTGCGCGAGGCAGCCAGGGCGAACCGTGTGCTGACCAACGAGAAGAATAAATATCTGACAATTTTTGAGAGTTTGAACGAGCCGGTCATCATTGTCGATGATTCAGGTCAGGTGACGAATGCCAATCTGGCGGCGAGCCTGCTGTTTGACAGCGACGCAATTTCCGGACAGGGGTATTACGGTGACGACGGAGACCGCAGGCCCAATCCGCAAATCGCCGCCCTGATTGAGCAGGCGGGCGAAGCTGCCGAGTTGGAACACCCGTTGGAGACCTTGCGCGGCAAGCGGACATTTAAGGTCAAAATTCAGCGCATGCTCGATGTCAGCGAGAAGTTCAGCGGTACCGTCATCATCCTGTCGGACATCACAGATTTCCGGGCCGCCCAACGCGCTTCGGAGGCTGCAAACCGCGCCAAGTCCGCATTTCTCGCTACGATGAGCCACGAAATCCGCACCCCGATCAACGGGATCCTCGGCATTGGTGAGTTGCTGCGGGAAGCACCGCTGAGCGGCGTGCAGAACACCTATGTCGATGCGCTGCTGTCATCGGGGGAATTGCTGCTTGATCTGGTCAATGACATTCTCGACTATTCAAAGCTTGAGGCCGGTGAAACCGATGTGCACCCGGTCGTTTTCTCACCCGGCAGGATGGTATCGCGTGTAGCCCAGCTATCGATTGGCGAAGCCCGGCGAAAAGGTCTGCAACTGACCGTCGAGATCGCCGAGGACTGTCCGCCTCTTGTGGCGGCGGACAACAGCAAAATACAACGCGTCCTGCTTAATCTGATCAACAATGCGGTCAAGTTTACGCAGGAAGGGTGGGTTTCGATCTCAGTCGATCCCGCCGACGGACATCTTCACTTTACCGTTCGCGATACCGGTCCGGGCATTCCGCAGGAGGATCGAGTACGGATTTTCGAGCCGTTCGTTCAGCGTCACGAAGCCGGAACAGAGTCTCCGATGGGCACCGGGCTTGGACTTACGATCTGCCGCCGTCTGGCTGACGCGCTCGGTGCGCAACTGACGCTTGATGTGTCTGATGACGGCGGCTCGGTCTTCCGGCTCGACTGCCCGGTGACTGAGGTCGAAGGGTCGGTGGAGGAAGCGTCCCCGAAGAACCATCCCGTGCCGGCTATGGATATCCTGCTTGTCGAAGACAATGAGGTCAACACCCTGGTGATCGAAGGTTTTCTGGAGAGCGATGGCCATCGGATCGACAATGTAACCGCCGGTGAAGCGGCGCTCAAACGGTTGCGCCAACGGACCTATGGCCTCGTGCTGATGGACATACGTCTGCAAGGTGTCGACGGATTCGAGACAATCCGGCGGATTCGGGAGAGTGATGATCCGACCATAAAGGCGCTGCCCATTCTGGTGCTGACTGCGGACCAGACCGATGAGGTTGCGCGTTTGTTTGCCAATTCGCGCGCCAACGCCTTTCTGGCAAAACCGTTCAGCCGTGACGATCTGCGCCGCGCGGTCCGGCGCGCCGTCAGCGATTTATCGGCCGTAGGGGCGGGCGGTATTCCCTCATTGCGCGACGCTCCCCTGCTTGATGAAGCTATCATCTCCGAACACCGTGAGATCATCGGTCCGGAGCGGACGGAACGCATTGTGGCGAAGTTTCTTGAAACGGCGGCGCACTACCAGTCAGCATTGCGCGAGGCTGTCCGCGTGGGTGATGGTGCCGCCATGGCTCATATCGCTCACACACTCAAGAGCGCGGCGGAGATGACCGGCCTCAGGTATCTCGGACGCGAAGCAGCTTCTGTCGAGCGTCGGATCGCTACCGGTTGCAGCGAGGCTGAGCTTGCGGAAATGGCGGAGATGCTGTGTCAGGAGATCGACCGGGCGATGACCGCCCTGCGAGACTTCGTCAGCACCGCTTGAATATGATCAATCGGCGCATAATGACCTCAGCTCCGGCTTCACCGGTAGCGCGGGCTTTCGGTCCTGTTTCCTGCGACGGCGGCACGAACATGAAGCCGACGAACTGTCAACACTCCAGGTGTGCTTTCCCATTCGTGATCCCCAAAGCAGAGAGCGCTTTTTTTGCGGAAGTCAGAGATATACGATACGACCATCGGCTGGCGCTTCATCAATCCGCTCGTCAAAGCGCAGTACGGCGTTGATTCCATGCCTGAGACCGGCGAAAACGTTGCTGAGGCTTTTACCGTCTCTCGCGAAGATCAGGATGCATTTGCACTTCGCTTCCAGGCAGAGGTGGCTTCTGTCCAGACATTTTCCACTCGCCCCGGAAAAGGGGACGTGTTTTTCCCAAAGACAGGTTCGAATTGTTCCCTTAACCCCATTGGGAATTTTCAGAATAAACGACAAAAACCGTGTCGATCAGCTTTTATCGTTTGCTCAACACTGAACTCAAAATAGAAATTACCGCGGCAAGACAGAGCTGCCTGTCAGATATATATCGATGGACCGCGCGGCCTGCCTTCCTTCGCGGATAGCCCAGACGACGAGCGACTGGCCTTTGCGCACATCGCCAGCGGCGAAGACACCGTCAATTGACGTCTTATAGTCTTCGGTATTCGCTTTTATGTTGGTGCGCGGGTCGAGTTCCAGCCGGTCACCCAACTGCTCGACATAAGTGTCAAGGCGCGGTCCGGAGAAGCCTATTGCCATCAGAACGAGGTCGGCTTTGATGATGAATTCCGTTCCTTCGATCGGCCGCCGTTTTTCGTCGACCCGGGCGCATTTTACGCCGGTCACATACCCGTCTTCGCCCACAACTTCGAGTGTCGCTGCGGAAAATTCCCGTTCCGCACCCTCGGCCTGCGAGGAGGACGTGCGAAATTTCGTCGGCCAGTAGGGCCAGATGGTCAGTTTGTCTTCTTTCAGCGGCGGGATCGGGCGGATGTCGAGCTGTGTCACCGCGACCGCGCCCTGTCTGAAAGAGGTGCCGACACAGTCAGAGGCGGTATCGCCGCCGCCGACGACCACGATGTGTTTGCCGCCGGCCCACAGCGGGGCTTCGCCCGAAACATCTTCACCGCCAATCCGCCGGTTCTGTTGTACCAGGAAGGGCATTGCATACTGGCAACCGGCAAGATCCATTCCGGGGATATCCGGATCGCGCGGCCGTTCTGCGCCTGTGGCCAGCAGGATAGCGTCGTGCTTTTGCTGCAGCTCTTCCACTGTGACAGTGACACCAAGATCGACGCCGCCATGGAAAACCACGCCTTCGGCCTCCATCTGCTGAGCCCGGCGATCGATAAAATGTTTTTCCATCTTGAAATCGGGAATGCCGTAGCGCAAAAGGCCTCCGATTTTCGGCTCGCGGTCGTAAAGATGCACATCGTAACCGGTTCTGGCGAGTTGCTGCGCTGCGGCCATACCGGCAGGACCGGCACCGACGATGCCGACGCTCTTGCCGATCTTTTCTTCAGCCGGTTCCGGCCGGATCCAGCCGTGATCCCATGCCCGGTCTGCAATGGCCTGCTCGACCGTTTTGATGGCAACCGGTGCGTCTTCAAGGTTGAGCGTGCAGGCTTCCTCGCAGGGCGCGGGGCAGATCCGACCGGTAAATTCGGGGAAATTGTTGGTCGAATGCAGATTGCGGGTGGCTTCCTCCCAATTGCCGCTGAAGACCAGATCGTTCCAGTCCGGTATCTGGTTGTTGACCGGACAGCCCATCGGTCCATGGCAATAGGGAATTCCGCAGTCCATGCAGCGCGAGGCCTGCCGTTCCACATCCGTCGCCGGCAGCGGCAGCGTGAATTCACGGAAATGGCGAATGCGATCGGACGCAGGCTGGTATTTCTGCTCCTGCCGGTCGATCTCAAGAAATCCGGTGACTTTTCCCATGATTTATATCCGTTTTTCGTCCTATTCCGCTGCCGCCATGCCAAGGCGGGCCCGTTCCATCTCGAGGATCGCGCGGCGATACTCAACCGGCATGACTTTGACGAATTTCGGCCTGTAGTCATCCCAGTTGTCGAGAATGGTCTGGCCGCGCGTCGAACCGGTATGATGCACATGGCTCTGAATGAGCTGACGCAGTCTCTCATCGTCATGGCGGGTCATATCGCCGGAAATGTCGACACGTCCCTTATGCTCCAGGTCACCGCCGTGGTGATGCAATTTTTCGAGCAGATCATCTTCTTCGGTGACCGGTTCCAGATCGACCATTGCAAGGTTGCACCGCGACCCGAAGCTGCCGTCTTCATCCAGAACATAGGCCACGCCGCCGGACATGCCAGCGGCAAAGTTCCGACCCGTCGAACCCAGCACCACGACAACGCCGCCGGTCATGTATTCGCAGCCGTGATCGCCCACACCCTCGACGACTGCAAGAGCTCCGGAGTTCCTGACGGCAAACCGTTCTCCGGCAACACCCCGGAAATAACATTCCCCTTCGGTTGCGCCGTAAAGAACGGTGTTTCCGACAATGATGGACTCTTCGGGGACAATCCGGGTGTTTTGCGGCGGTCTGACGATCAGCCGGCCGCCGGAAAGTCCCTTACCGACATAATCGTTGCCGTCTCCTTCGAGGTCAAAGGAAACCCCGCGGGCCAGGAACGCGCCGAAAGCCTGACCGGCGGTACCGCTCAGCTTGACGGAGATCGTATCCGCCGGAAGCCCTTTGTGCCCGAACCTTTTGGCAATTTCCCCCGACAGCATGGCACCGGTCGAACGGTCGACATTGCGGATTTCCGTTTCGATCCGAACGGCGGTTTTGCTGTCCAGCGCCGGGCGTGCATCGTCGATCAGCTTGCGATCGAGGATGTCGTGGATCGGATGATCCTGCTTTTGAGTCCAATAGATCGCATCCGGCTCGGCATCCGGTTTGTAAAAGACTTTGGAAAAGTCAAGACCTCTTGCCTTCCAGTGATCCATGAAGGCGCTTTTATCAAGCAGGTCGGACTGTCCGATCAGTTCATTAAACGTACGGATGCCCAGGGACGCCATAATCGACCGGACCTCTTCAGCGACGAAGAAGAAGTAGTTGATGACATCTTCAGGCGATCCCTTGAAACGCTTGCGCAGCACGGGGTCCTGGGTCGCGATGCCGACCGGGCAGGTGTTGAGATGGCACTTCCGCATCATCAGACAACCGGCAGCAATCAGTGGCGCGGTTGAGAAGCCGAACTCGTCCGCACCAAGCAATGCGCCGACCACGACGTCGCGTCCGGTCTTCATGCCACCGTCAACCTGCAGCGCAATGCGGGACCGCAGCTTGTTCAGCACCAGTGTCTGATGCGTTTCGGCAAGCCCCATTTCCCAGGGTGAACCGGCATGTTTGATCGAGGTCAGCGGCGATGCGCCGGTTCCGCCGTCGTAACCGGAAATGGTAATGTGGTCGGCCCGCGCCTTGGCAACGCCAGCGGCAACGGTTCCGACACCGACTTCGGACACCAGCTTGACCGAAATATCCGCTTCGGGCTGGACGTTTTTGAGGTCGTAAATCAGCTGTGCCAGATCTTCGATGGAGTAGATATCGTGGTGCGGCGGCGGCGAGATCAGACCCACGCCCTGGGTTGAATGCCGTACCTTGGCGATCACCGCATCAACCTTATGTCCGGGCAGTTGCCCGCCTTCACCGGGTTTTGCACCCTGGGCGACCTTAATCTGGATCATATCGGAATTGACCAGATATTCTGTGGTCACGCCGAAGCGGCCCGAGGCAACCTGCTTGATCGCGGACCGTTCCGGGTTGGACGTGCCGTCAGGCAGAGGTTGGAACCGCTCGCGCTCTTCTCCGCCTTCGCCTGTGTTGGACTTGCCGCCGAAACTGTTCATGGCGATCGCAAGGGTGGTGTGCGCTTCGCGGCTGATGGAGCCGAAGGACATCGCGCCGGTGGAAAAGCGTTTGACGATTTCGGCGGCAGGTTCCACGTCATCGATCGCAAGCGGTTGCCGGCCGATTTCTTCCGCCGACCTGATCCTGAAATGGCCGCGTATGGAAAACCGGCCCTGCTCCTCGTTTACCTGGCGGGCATAATCGAGATATTTCTCCGGCAGGTTGGAACGGACCGCGTGCTGCAGTGTTGCGATATTGTCCGGCGTCCACATGTGATCCTCGCCGCGGATCCGGTAGGCGTAGTCGCCGCCCACTTCGAGCGAACTACGCAGGACAGGGACGTCGGCAAAGGCATATTGATGCCGTCGGGCTGTTTCCCTGGCCACTTCCTCAAGGCCGATGCCTTCGATCGTGGTGGCCGTGCCGAAGAAAAACCGGTTGACGAAGTCCGTCGACAGGCCAACGGCGTCGAAGATCTGAGCGCCGCAATAGGACTGGTAGGTCGAGATGCCCATTTTGGACATCACCTTCAGGATACCTTTGTCAATCGACTTGATGTAGCGCTCAACGACCTCGAATTCGTCGACCTCTTCAGGGAAGTCGAACCGGCTGTGCATATCGGCCAGCGTTTCGAAGGCAAGATAGGGATTGATCGCCTCCGCACCATATCCGGCCAGGACGCAGAAATGATGGACTTCCCGCGCTTCGCCGGTTTCAAGCACCAGCCCGACCGAGGTGCGTTTGCCCTTGCGGATCAGATGGTGATGGACGGCGGCTGTGGCCAAAAGGGCCGGAATCGGAATGCGATCTTTCGACACAAGGCGGTCGGAGAGGACGATAATGTTGTAGCCGTCCGCGACGGCTTTCTCCGCCCGCTCGCACAGTTTCGTCAGCGCCGGTTCCATGCCCTGGGCGCCCTGCTCAGTTGCGTAGGTGCTATCCAGCGTTTTGGTCTGAAACTGATTGTCGCCGATGTCTCCAATGGCCCGGATCTTCTCAAGATCGTCGTTGGTCAGAATGGGTTGGCGCACTTCCAGGCGCTTGTGCGTGGACAGACCCTCAAGGTCAAACAGGTTGGGACGCGGGCCGATAAACGAGACGAGGCTCATCACCAGCTCTTCGCGGATCGGATCGATCGGCGGATTGGTCACCTGCGCGAAGTTCTGCTTGAAATAGGTGTAGAGCAGCTTGGGTTTGTCCGACAGGGCCGAAATCGGCGTGTCGGTTCCCATTGAGCCGATGGCTTCCTGACCGACCGTGGCCATCGGCGACATCAGCAGCTTCAGGTCTTCCTGCGTGTAGCCGAAGGCCTGCTGCCGGTCGAGAAGTGTCTCGTGCGACCGTGGCGGGCGGGCCATCACCTGCTGCATATCTTCCAGAACGATCTGCGTGCGCTCAAGCCATTCCTTATAGGGATTGGCCGTCGCCAGCTGCTTCTTGATCTCTTCGTCGGAAATGATGCGGCCTTCCTCAAGGTCGATCAGGAGCATCTTGCCCGGCTGAAGGCGCCATTTCTGAATAATGTCTTCTTCTTTGACCGGCAGAACGCCGACCTCCGAACTCATGATCACCCGATCGTCGCTGGTGACAATATATCGGGCAGGGCGCAGTCCGTTTCTGTCAAGCGTCGCACCGATCTGACGGCCGTCCGTGAAGGCGACGGCGGCCGGACCGTCCCACGGTTCCATCAGTGCCGCGTGATATTCGTAAAAAGCCCGACGGTCGTCATCCATCAGCGGATTGCCGGCCCAGGCTTCCGGGATCAGCATCATGGCCGCATGGGCCAGCGAATATCCGCCCAGGAACAGGAACTCCAGCGCATTGTCGAAGCAGGCGGTGTCCGACTGGCCTTCATAGGAAATCGGCCACAGCTTGGAAATGTCCTCGCCGAACAGCGGGGAGGACACAGATGCCTGGCGGGCGGCCATCCAGTTGACATTGCCGCGCAAGGTATTGATTTCGCCGTTATGGGCGACCATCCGGTAAGGATGGGACAGCTTCCAGGACGGGAACGTGTTGGTCGAAAAACGCTGGTGGACCAGTGCCAGTGCCGTTTCGAAATCCGGATCCGTCAGATCGGCGTAATAGGCGCTGACCTGCTCGGCCAGAAACATGCCTTTATAAACAATTGTGCGTGATGATAGCGAAACGATATAGAACCCGTTGTCACGGCCTTCGGTTTCTCCGAAGATCTTGTTCGAGATCTGTTTTCTGAGAATATAAAGCCGGCGCTCGAAATCATCACCCGCAAGTCCGTCTGCCGATCCGATAAAGACCTGCATATGATACGGTTCGGTTGCCGCAATCTCCGGATCTTTTGACAGGCAGTCATTATCGGTCGGTACGGATCTCCATCCCAAAAGCGGCAAGCCGCAGGCGTCGATTTTTTCGGCGAAAATATCCATGATGTGCCCGCGCAAGTCTGCATCTTGCGGCATGAAGACATATCCGACGCCGTACTGCCCGGCGGACGGAAGGTCGAACCCAAGACCGGCGGTTTGTGCGGCAAAAAACTTGTGCGGAATCTGAACCAGCATACCCGCACCGTCGCCCATTAACGGATCGGCGCCGACAGCACCGCGGTGAGTCAGATTGACCAGAATCTGCAGTCCGTCCCTGACGATCTGATGCGATGCAACACCTTTGAGGTTGGCAACAAATCCGACACCACAGGCGTCATGTTCGTTCCGCGGATCGTAAAGACCTGTCGGTGTCGGCAGGCCGTGGACAGTTGCAACCGGTCCGGATAAAGCTCGGCTGTCTTTACGCCCGCAGTCTCCGCTCGATTTCAGACCGGTCATATCCAAGCCCACCTTATCCATCGCACCCTCCGCACATCAGAGTGTTCGGTTCCCGCCTTGCGCCAAACGGGACTGATATTGCATTTTACCATTTGATCGGCACTTCAGCGCTTAATCCGGCCGACAGCCGGCGATCGATCAGTTTCAGCGGCCGGGTTATTTTCGTGCACGGCTCACGGTCGGGTCGCACGTTTCGCCGTGCGGCTCGAGCGACGAGACGGCATAAAGCCTCGGCTCTTGTGTGTTTGAGCGTCCCTCCTCCCAAAGGTCAGCTCTCTGGTCAGGGATTTTCCCTGCGTTATTGCACTATCTAGCGTCAATGTCACCGGAATCGATGACAAAGACTCTCGTCCCGCTATTCCCCGGGAGGGGAATTCGAGGCGTGCTTTCCGGTTTGATTGACCGGGTCCTCCTTGGATCGGCCGAATTCTCGGCACGACATCCTAAAGGGAGTTAATGGGACAGTATCCCTGTCCTATTAATGGGCGCAACATGCCAGATTTCATATCCAAGAGCAAGAGGTCAGTGACTCTCTTGGGAGTATTTTATTTCATTTTCGGGCCGACGGATGGTTTCAATGAAAAATATAGGGCGGTCGGGCGAACGAATCTTGCGCATTCAACCCTGCGGATAAGCCGGGACCCGATCGGCGCCTTGTTTGACGGCAATCCCGGTGCGGCTATCGATGATCAGCGGTAATGTGGATTTATGTGCTGTTTGTTCTGGTCTTGCGCGGACCTGGGACGGGTATCGGTCGAGCGGCTGATCGGAGGATTCATCAGACAGTAAGGACAGGGCTGACCAAACAAAAACGCCCCGCACATGCGGGGCGTTTCGGTCTTACTGAGCAGATACGGTCAGGCGGAAACTTCGCCTTCAATCTGTTTTTGTTCGGACTGTTCCGTCTTGATTGCAATCTTGCGCGGTTTCATCGCTTCAGGAATTTCCCGAACAAGATCGATATGCAGCAACCCGTTCTCGAGGCTGGCCCCGCGCACTTCGACGAAATCGGCGAGCTGGAACCGGCGCTCGAAAGCGCGGGCGGCAATGCCGCGATAGATTACCTTGGTGTCTTCATTTTCCGCAGGCTTTTCGCCCTTGACCGTCAGGACGGATTCTTTTGCTTCAATGGTCAGGCCGTCGTTTCCGAATCCGGCCACAGCCATGGTGATGCGGTAGGAATTGTCGCCGGTCCGTTCAATATTGTAGGGCGGATAACTTGGCGACCCGTCACCACTGGCGGTGTCAAGCAGCGAAAACAGCCGGTCAAAACCAACTGTTGAACGATAAAGCGGGCTGAAATCAAGATGACGCATTTTAGTCCTCCTTTGAGCGACTTAACGTGTTGTTGATCAAGCGCTGAACCCTTTGTCTCCCGGTATCCGGCGAAACCGGTCAGCGCGTCACACAGGCCCATCCGGCACCTGTATTTCAAAGATGGTGATTGGTTTTCACCGTTTCAAGAGCGGCAAGAACGTGGGTCTACACCCTAATCTGAACGACAGATGAACCGCGTCTTCCGCTTTGGTTCAGCCGCGTCCGGTCATGATGCTGCCATCCTCGCCATCCGGCTGAGTTTAGGAAAGGGAGTATTGTTGTGCCTCTGTTGAAAACGACCTCGACTGCTTTTGCTCTGGCTGCTGCTGTTCTTATCGCTCCGACAGCGGAAGCCAAACCTGCCTTTAAACCGTCGACCACCCTGGCGGCTGAACAGAACGCCAATGTCGTTCTTGCCGGCGGATACAAGCGGAAACGGCACTATCGCCTCAATCCGCACCAGATCAAACGCAAACTGCGTCGGCACGGATTTCGTAATTTCAAATCGGTCCGCCGCCGTGGAGACGTTTTCGTGGTGCGTGCACATGATCGTCGCCGGCCGGTGAGAATCGTTGCCAGCGCCTATACGGGAGAAATTCTACGTGTGAAGCCGATCCGCAGAAAACACCGTAACCAGTGGGGTTATGGCCGCGACGGCGGCTATTGGAGCGGCTACTGGAACGGTCATGGATATGGTTTTGTCTATGGACGCGGTTATTATTGATCGGTGATCCATGCCCAAGAGGGCGTAAGACCAAATCTCAAAAGGCGGTTGACCGGTCGGCCAACCGCCTTTGTCATGCTGAGAGGTCGGATCTTTGAAACCGGCAACCAGAAGGGCCTTGGTCAATGACCCAGCACAGAAAAGGCATGCTCGAAGTGGATTGCAACAGCCTGCAGATATACGTTACGCATAATGTTGAGTGTGCCCGGTGAGCACGATAAGCTTGCGCGATTCACGGTTTCAGATCGGCAGGATTTCCAATCCGCCCGCCCTCACGATCGTCTCGAAAATGCGGATGTCTTTTTATGGAACTTGTCGATCTGCCCGATAATCCCGTTCCCGAAGGTGCAACGGTGGGAACGGTGACGACGCCGGACAACAAAGTCCTGCGATATGCCCGTTGGCCGGCAAACACCAGTCCAATTCGCGGTACGGTGACGGTTCTGCAGGGGCGAACGGAGTTTATCGAAAAATATTTCGAAGTGATCAGAGATCTGCGCGAACGGGGATTTGCCGTTGTCGCGTTTGACTGGAGAGGGCAGGGGCGGTCCTCCCGGCTCCTGAGAAACCCTAAAAAGGGGCATGTCAGGACCTTTCGGGAGTATATTGTCGATCTTGATTCCGTTTTTACCGAGATTGTGCTGCCGGACAGCCCGAGTCCCCATTACGCGCTGGCTCATTCGACCGGAGGAACGATTATGATGCTGGCGGCGAAGAAATATCTTTTGCGTTTTGACAGGGTCGTGCTTTCCGCGCCGTTTCTTGGTTTTGGCAACATTGGAATTTCTCCAAAGCTGCTGAAAAGAATCGTGGGAGTCCTTAGCGCAATCGGGCTTAGCGGATCCCACATTCCCGGCATCTCGCAGGCCGATTATCTGAACGACCCGTTTGAAGGCAATCTTGTAACATCGGACAGGGTCCGCTTCGAGCGGGCCCGAACCGTTCAAAGGGAAGCTCCGGACCTCGCCATCGGTGCTCCGACTATCGGCTGGCTTCATGCGGCCGGGCGTGCCATGGATGTCTTTGCCGATCCTGAGTTCGGGCCGGATGTCAGGCTGCCGATGCTGATTGTCGCCGGTGCGGCCGATGAAATCGTGTCCAGCGTCACATCGGAAAGTCTTGCTGCGCGAATACCGATGACAAATTACATTGAGCTTGCCGGTGCCAGGCATGAATTGCTGCTGGAGCGCGATTTTATTCGGGAACAGTTCTGGGCCGCGTTCGACGCGTTTGTTCCTGCCAGATAATCCAACGCGCGTCGATTAGGGTCGTTCGCCGCTCAGTTCGCGCAGCACTGCGGCGTGCAGCTGTTTGTCGCCGCATGCAACAACCTGACCGCCCTGCTCGGCGGAGCCGCCCTGCCAGTCCGTGATGATGCCGCCGGCCCCGTGAACAATCGGTATCAGGGCGGCGATATCGTAGATCTGCAGGCCCGATTCAATAACCAGATCGCATTGTCCCGCCGAAATCATGGCATAACCGTAGCAGTCGGTTCCGTAGCGGGGCATCCGCACCTGCGCTTCCACGCGATCATAAAGCGGACGTTCCCGTTCGTCGAACAGAGCCGGAGAGGTGGTGAACATGGTTGCATCGCCCATGGCACCGCAGGGCCTTGTTTTCAGCGGTCGGACGTGGTCGCCATAGCGAATAAACGACTGCTTTCCATCTCCGAAGAAGCGCTCTTTCGTGTGGGGCTGCGACATCATGCCGATGGCCGCTTTTCCTTTATACAGCAGCCCGATAAGAGTGCCCCATATCGGCAAACCGGATATGTAGGCACGGGTTCCGTCAATAGGATCCAGAACCCATACATACTCCGCTTCGGTACGGACCGAGCCATATTCCTCGCCGATAATGCCGTGGCCGGGATAATGCTGCTCAATCAGGGCCCGGATGGCTTCTTCTGCTCCCCTGTCGGCGACTGTAACGGGGTCAAAGCTGCCGACTTTCTTGTTTTCGACGCCGATTTCATCCCGGAAATGTTGATGGGTGACACGATCGGATGCATCCGCAAGCCTGTGCATGAACTGAAGGAATTCCTCAGATTTTTCCATTGTCAGCTCCGGTTTTCGGGTCTTATGCAGCGACAAACAGGATCATCGAGACTATGCATCCGCGCGACATCTGGTCTCCTTATGGGAAAACGGTGTCGAAACTTCAAGCCCGTAAAGGGAACCTTCTGATTCCGGAGCATCGCAACGCTCCTCCCGTTTGTTCATGAAGTTGTCTTTCGGAGTTCGCAAAATCAGCCGATACCGAAGCGACCTTAATCGGTTGTCCGCAATGGGTTTTTCGATTTAATTCTTTTACCAAAAAATAAAAATATTGACTTTTGTGCGGCGCAAGCCTATATTGTTGCAGTGCGGCATGACCACGTCATGCCCACCGCCCTTAAGGGCGTTTCCTCCCTAGACTTAGGCCGCCTCAATTCATTTTGAGTGCGGTCTTTTTTTATGGCTGGTCCTGTCGTGATGCAGGAACAGGGGGGCGGTTGCGGGTTTGTCCGGAGGATTATTCGGCCGCAATGGGCTCGGCGCTGAAGATGTAATCCGGCAGGGTCATGAGATAGCGGCAGAGTTCGGACAGGTCTGTTTTCAATCGATCCGCACGGTCAGAAAGGCAAATCTCGGCCTCGTGCATATAGAGGCCCCGATTGATTTCAATTTGCATTGCATGCAGACCCCGGGCGGGCCGGCCGTAATGTTCGGTAATGAAACCACCGGCATAAGGTTTGTTGCGGCTCACGGAATAGCCGCAGTCCTTCAGAAACTTCTCGGCGACCCGCGTGAGCGTCGGCATGCAACTGGTTCCGTACCGGTCACCGAGAATAAAGTCCGGTCGATTGCGCACATCGTGGCCGCGGACTGTGGACGGCATGGAGTGACAGTCAATCAAAATGGCATGGCCAAACGTGACGTGCGTTCGCGCCAATGTGCGGCGAATGGTCTGATGGAAGGGCTTATAAAGCTTCTCGATCCGGTTCAGGCCTTCGCTGACGTCCAGCCTTTGGCGGTAGATTTCCTGAGATTCCCCCACGACCCGGGCAATAGTGCCCAGACCGCCGGCGACCCGCAGAGAGCGCGTATTGGCATAGCTTGGCAGGCGGCCGTTAAACATTTTCGGATCGAGTTCGTACGGTTCCCTGTTCACGTCCAGAAACGCACGTGGAAAATTGGCCCGGATCAACGGCGCACCTTCTGCGACAACATCGTCAAAAAGATAGTCGACAAAGGCGTCTTCGGACCGGCGAATGGAGAGGGAATCGAGCCGGGACGCTGCGATAAACGATTTCGGGTAACATTTTCCGCTGTGGGGGGAGTTGAAAACAAAAGGAACGGATTGCTGATGCGGCACAATAACTTCAACGGGAGGGACTTCGTTGAAGCCCGCAACTATGCGCATATGGTTTCCTCCGCTTGTTCCCGTTCCGAAATCGGATCAGATCCGATTATCATCCGTATTTTCGATTATGTTAACCGATTGTCGCGATTTTCCATACTATGTTGCCCGCAATTCACCCCATCTGTCCACACAAGAACGAAACAAATCCGTGATCTTTCTCCCGGCGCGGACTTCTGTTATTTACCTCCCCCGCATGCTGTGATTTGCTATCAAGGCAGCCGCTTGGAGTGAGGCACACCATAAAACGGCCATGACTATGGCCAAAAATGAACAATCAGGCTGACGGAACGAATATGTCGCGCATTTTACTTGCCGAAGACGATGAAGATATGCGCCGGTTTTTGGAGAAGGCGCTCGACAAGGCCGGTTACCAGGTAACCTCCTTCGACAATGGTATGAGTGCTTACGAACGGCTGAGGGAAGAACCGTTTGCACTGCTTTTGACGGACATTGTCATGCCGGAGATGGACGGCATAGAACTGGCGCGGCGGGCGACGCAACTCGATCCTGATCTGAAGGTCATGTTTATCACCGGCTTTGCCGCGGTTGCACTTAATCCCGATTCCAATGCTCCAAAAGACGCCAAGGTCCTGTCAAAACCTTTCCATCTGCGGGAACTGGTGAACGAAGTCGAAAAGATGTTGGCAGCGTGATTTGACCTGCATTCATGCATGGCCCATATCTCAAGAGTTTGCAGACGCGGTGCCGGATAGGGCCGCTTTGTGAAAAGATACGGGCTCCGGAAGGCTAAAACGGGCTTGCATCGGACCGCCAACCTCGCTATATGGCTCGTCACCTGAGCAGTTGCTAAAGAAGGCCTGCAAAACATCCGTTCTATCGGATCGAAAACGCGAAAAATGGGCGTATAGCTCAGCGGGAGAGCGCCTCGTTGACATCGAGGAGGTCACAAGTTCAATCCTTGTTACGCCCACCATTTTTCTCCATGCGATAAAGACAGATCTGCCCGACGTTTCATCAGAACGGTCCCGGCCGGCTGAGAGCGCAGAGCTGTTTGCAAAAAGGGCCTTTTTGCGGGTCTGACATTCGCGGCTTCGGATTCAGCTTTTTCTGAAACGCAGAATTTGCCATACTGCTGTCTCTGATTGCGGACACACTGAGGATTCCTTTTGGGACCGTGTTCGCCCGCCAAAGACGTGATCGTCTGTCGTCGGTGAAATTCTCAATTCTGTCATATGAACGACCTGTCGGGGTCCGGTAACCCGGTTGCGACCTGTCTTGAGTCGCAACGCCTGTTTGCGCAGGCAATGGTGCCGTCTTGTGCAGATGTTCAAATGGCCTTCGTGCCACCGCCGGCCTTTGCGGGTCGATGGCGGCTTGATTAACAGGGAGTCGGTTTTGCCACTATAGCGTATCCCGTGAAGGTTGAACCACCTTCGCGACAAGGATACGCGTGAAAACAAAGAGTTGGGGCATTTCATGCGATCCAGGGATCGCGAGAATTGCCCTAAGAAGCGAAGCCGACCAGATATGAGGGAAGACAATGAAACGTGTCGGCGTAATCGGGCTTGGCGATATGGGAAGCGGCCTTGCCAAAAACCTTCTGAAAAACAATTTTGAGGTTGCGGGGTTCGATCTTTCTTCCTCGCGAATGGACGCTTTTGCTGCGATGGGCGGGAAGGCTGAATCGGATGCCGGTTCAGTCGGCATGGGTGCTGAGGCCGTGTATGTCATGGTGATGAATGGCGATCAGGCAAAGAGCGTCATTCTTGGGCCGGAGGGGCTGGTCTCAACGATGGCCAGGGGCGGCGCGGTCATACTCACCGCCACGATAAAACCGCGTGAGGCACGGGAAATCGGTGCTGCGATGGACGGCTCGGGCATTCATCTGATCGACAGCCCGGTATCGGGCGGCTTTCCCGGTGCGCAAGGCGGCACGTTGACGATGATGGCCGCGGCGCCGGATACGGTTCTTGACACTTTCAGACCGGTAATGGAGGCGGTTTCGGCCAATATTCATCGCGTGGGCGAACGCGCCGGTGACGGGCAGACGGTGAAAGCATGCCTGCAGTCGCTTATCGGCGCCCAGTTCTCGGCAACATTTGAGGCGGCGGCGCTGGCGGCGAAAGCCGGCGTGCCGGGGCAGGTGATTTTGGATGTATTCTCGACGTCCTCGGCCGGCTGCGGGGTTGTCAACAATGCGCTGGAGAAAATCATCGATCGCCAATTCGAGGGAACCGGCAGTCATATCGCGACGATGCACAAGGATCTGACGATCTCACTCGATATGGCCGAAGAGCTTGGGGTACCGCTTCATACGGCGTCAACCGCGATGCAGCTTTTCCATGCGGGAAAGACAAAATATCCCGATGGCGACAACTGGATCGTCACCCGAGTGATTGAAGACATCATCGGTGCTGAGTTGCACCGTTAGGAGGGAATCCATGAAACTCGGTGTAATTTGCGACGGCATCAGCCGTGATCTTGCGCATGCGCTGACGGTGATGGACGAATTCAACCTGACTTACGCAGAGTTGCAGTTTGTCTGGGACAAGGAGGTGGGCGACCACTCCCGGGAAGAGATTGCGCGCATCAAAGATCTCTTGAAGAAGCACAATAAACCGGTCTCCTGTCTGTCCCGGCACATCTTTGCGGGACTGACGGTTGCAAACAGACCCGGCGACGACCTTCACACACGCCATATGGATGCCCTGAAACGCGTGATTGCCGTGGCGCATGAACTGGGGTCGCCTCTCGTACGGATCATGACGTCGAAAAAAGAGCAGATCCTTTGGGGGAGCAACGGGGCCGAAAAATGGAACGTTGCCAGAGGTGCCTGGGAGACGCTGCCGCCGCTGATCGCGCCCGCCGTTGAGCTGGCGCGTTCTGAGGGTCTCACGCTTGCGGTTGAGACAGGCAACGGCACGATGGTCAACTCGAATTATACGGCCCGCAAACTTATTGACGATCTGGATGCCAAAGATGTTTTGAAGGTGCTGTGGGATCCGGCCAACAATTGCTGGTGTCATGAACGGGCCTATCCTGAGGGGTACGACACTGTGCGCGATGGCTATCTCGGCCACATCCACATCAAGGATGTCCTGGTCGATACGCCGCGGGCCACCCTTGAAGTGCGCCGGATGGGGGACGGTCAACTGGGTCCGCTGTTCGAGCCGTTGGCACGGGCCCTGCGCGCCGACGCCTATGACGGCGTTGTTTCATTCGAGAGTGTCTATCATCCCGGTAACGGCGATTTCGAACAGGGGTTCCGGCAGTCAATCGGGCTCTTCCGGGCACTCTTTGGATAGGGTGTTGTGTTTCCGCCTCTTTTGTGGAACCCACGGCCTCGGCCTGACCGGATAGCTGCGTCAGGCCAGCGCTGCCGAGGCTTCTCTGACGTTCTGCGTCGATGTGTTGATCGTCTGCAGCGCGCTGGCGATACCTTGCATGCTTCTGTCGATGGTTTGCACACCTTCTGCGGCGGCCTGCATATTGGACGACATCTCGGATGTCGTGACCGACTGTTCTTCAACGGCTGAGGAAATTGCGCTGGAAATCTCGCTGATTTTTGAAATCGTTTCGGTGATGGTGCCGATTGCGTTTGCCGCATCAACCGACGTCCGTTGAACATTGAGGATACGGCTGGTGATTTCATCCGTTGCTTTGCCGGTTTGAGTCGCAAGCTCCTTCACCTCAGCGGCAACGACAGCAAAACCCTTGCCTGATTCTCCTGCGCGCGCCGCTTCAATGGTTGCGTTTAGAGCCAGAAGATTAGTCTGTTCGGCAATATCGGAAATCAGATTGACCACATTTTCGATCTCAGACGTCGCATCTGACAAGGTCGAAACGATGGAGTTGGTTTTCTCGGCCTGGCCGACAGCATCAGAAGAAATCTTGCTTGCATCCAAAACCTGCCTGTTGATTTCCTGAACCGAAGCCACCAGTTCCTCGATTGCCGCTGAAATCGATTGCACGGTTGATGCGGTGGTTTCAGAGGAGCTTGAAGCGTCATTGGCATTTTGGCTCGCATCGGAGACTGTTTGGGCGACCTGGGTGAGGTCGCCGGCGATCTCTTCCTGTGCGCGGCTCCGGCGCTCAATCTGTTCTTTTTCCCGTGTGATATCGGTTGCAAACTGGATGACACCAATCACCTCGCCGTCTTCGTCGTGCAGTGGATTGTAGGTCGCCCTGAGCCAGATTTCGTCTCCGCCCTTGCTCACCCGCCGATATTCACCGGAATGAAACTGACCGCCGCGCAGTTTCTCCCAAAAGGCCTGATACTCGTCGCATTCCGCCTGGCGCGGCTCAACAAAAATACGGTGATGTTGCCCCACGATGTCCTCAAGGGCATATCCGGTGCAGTTGAGAAAATTCTCATTCGCCTCAACAATTGTGCCGTCTTCGCGGAAACGGACGATGGCCTGCGACCGGCTGATCGCCTGAATTTGACGGCGGAAATCGAAATTCTGCAGCCTCAACTCCGCATCTCTCCATTCGACCAGAGTTCCCCTCCGCTTGCCGTGACTGCTTTTCAAGGGCGTTGCGAGAAGGTCGAATGTCGCGTCGCCGATAGTGATGGTTGCCTCGTGCGTCTCGTCAAGGGCAGCGATCATTTCGCGCTGGTGGGCCGGATTTTGGTGAAAAATGTCGAAGTTTGTCCCAATGAGTTTCGATGGCGAGAAATCAGGGAAGTTCTTTTTGATTTCGTCCTGTTTTTCTTCGAAAAACGTGCGGAGAGCTCCGTTGATGTATTGGATCACCCCGTTTGCATCGGCGATCATGATATTGGAGGAGACGACGTCCAGCGCGATTGCGTTTCGGCTCTTACCCGACCGGTGCAGCATTGTTCTCTCCTAAAAATTTAAAAATATGCCTCGACACGTTTTGGGAGAATAAAATGCATGTTGGTTAATACATTATAAATTTAGAATATAAAAACATTCGCCATTGTAAAAACATGAAAAATAAGTATTTTATCGTATTACTAATGTATTACTATAGTTTATAAGCAAATTTACTTATCCTGATTGTAAATATAGCTGAGTGAAGCGATTTTCCCGAAAATGGAGGCCGCTACGCCATCTGCTCCGTCGTTGAATGGTGGTTTCGTGCAGTGTGGCGTGTGGTCGATTTATGATTCACCGTCTTTACCGCCCGGCACTTTTGGTGTGAACTCTTGCACAGTCGTTTTCACGGTGCCTGGAGGCCAATGATGTTGCGCGGAATAGATCCGATCCTGTCGCCCGAACTCCTGCATACGCTTCGCGCAATGGGACATGGCGATGAAATCGTCATTGCCGATGCCAATTTCCCCGGCGCGTCCGTCGGCCGCCGCCTTATTCGCCTCGACGGCATCATGGCGCCGGACGTTCTGAGGGCTGTTTTAACACTTATGCCGCTCGACAGCTTTGTCGACAGGCCGGCAAATACAATGCAGGTGGTCGACGATCCATCAGCCGTGCCGCCGGTTGTTGCAGAATTCCAGACAATCATCAACGAAGTCGCCGATAATCGCGCGCCCATAGGTGCCATTGAACGATTTGCCTTCTATGACCGGGCCAGGGAGGCCTTTGCGGTGGTGCAGACAGGGGAAAATCGTCTTTACGGCAACATCATTCTGAAAAAGGGCGTCATTCCTCCAAACGCGGATTAGCGGCTGAACGTTACTGCAGCGCCGGTTCGTTGACCCGACAAAAATTTTCGTGAAACAACCTGTAGAACGGCTGTTCTCATTTGGATCTATGCCTGCCTTTCCGGATGTGATTTGAATATTGCCAACAACCAATCTGACATTGTTGCGAGCAGACGCGTCGCGGGGAGATGACTGTATGAAACCGTTCAAGGCTGTGGTCTTTGACTGGGCGGGCACGATGATTGACTTCGGCAGCCGGGCACCGATGGGCGCGTTTGTCGAGGCCTTCAAGCGGTTCCAGGTCACGATTTCGATCGAGCAGGCCCGCGGCCCGATGGGATTGCCCAAACGCGACCATATTGCCGCGCTTCTTGCCGATCCTTCAATCGCCCGGGATTGGCAATTTGCCACCAATTCACCGGCCGATGGCGCCGCCATTGACAGGGTTTACGACGTCTTCGTACCTCTTAACGAAGATGTGGTCACAGCCTATGCAGACCTGGTTCCCGGTGCGCTGGAGACAATCGGTTTCCTGCGCGATCGAAATATCAAAATCGGATCAACGACAGGCTATGTCCGGTCGATCATGGAGCGCGTGCTGCCGCTCGCGGCGGAACAGGGATATGAACCCGACACTCTCGTTTGCTCCGATGATCTACCGGAGGGGCGCCCCGGTCCGCTCGGCATGTATCAATGCTTCGTTGATCTGGCCGTCTATCCGCCCTCCGCTGTCATCAAGGTCGACGACACGGCGCCGGGAATTGCCGAGGGCGTGTCGGCAGGGTGTGTTGCCGTCGGGGTCGCACTGTCTGGAAATGTGGTCGGCCTCTCCCCGGAAGAACTGGCCGGTCTTCCCGGCGAAAGGGTGGATGAATTGCGCAAGGAAGCAACAGCCATTCTGAAACAGGCCGGTGCCGACCATGTGATCGACACGGTTGCGGATCTGCCGAATCTGATTTTGCAGCTTGAGAAAAATGACGGACAGTGATCCGATCTTGGTGATCCGCTCCTGTCTCCAAAACGTTTCTTCAACAGCTTTTTACAGAACGGTTTGGGCGCAATGCAGGAGACACTGAATGCAGTCATTCAAAGAGGGCTATCGTGCCGTTGTTGCCGGGGCCTCGGGCGGCATTGGCGCGGCGTTTGTGCGGCATCTTCGGAAGGACCCCCGATGTGCCGCCGTTGTCGAACTGTCCCGTTCAAGCCGGCCCGGGATCGATTTTGACGATGAGCCTTCGCTGGCTGCGGCGGCAGAGAGTATCGCCGGCGATCATCAGGAAATCGATCTGCTGATCGATGCGACCGGTTGGTTGCATGATGACCGGCTGAAACCGGAAAAGTCCCTGACAGTCGTCAATGCGGAACAACTGGCAAAATCCTTTATCAGCAACGCCAGCGGTCCGATCCTGCTGTTGAAGCATTTTGTCGGACTGTTTCCACGCAACCGCCGCAGCGCGTTTGCGACCCTGTCCGCACGTGTGGGCAGCATTCAAGACAACCGGCTCGGCGGCTGGTACAGCTATCGCGCATCCAAGGCGGCCCTCAATATGCTGGTCCGGACCGCCGCGATAGAGCTGGCCCGAACCCGTCCGGACCTTGTATGTCTCGCCCTCCATCCGGGAACGGTTGAAACGACGCTCTCAGACCCATTCACCCGCATTCGGGAACGATTTACCCCAAACCTGTCTGCGGAAAAACTGTTGTCGGTTATCGACAGAACCGGCCCCGAAAGGACCGGTTCCTTTCTCGCTTATGACGGAACAGAGATCGATTGGTAAGCCGTGATCCCGGCGAACACCTGTATTTGATATGGATGGTCTCGCCTTAGCGCCCTATTTGCACATAGACTATTCAGGAGGATTATCGAACTCGAATGAGCGGCGCGAGACGCTTTCGGCGGTCGGACCTGAAAACAGGACAGACAGCCGTTGCGTAGGGCGTTTGCTCCGGGGTGGTGACGGAGGGTCGGCATGTTTGCGGTACTTGGAAGACGTCTGGGGTCAATCTGCTTCGGCTTGCTGATGCTCAGCCAGTCGGTTTTGGCAGGAGCGGCGTCCGCCCAGTCGCAGCCATCGACCTGTACTGCCGTGGCACAATCTCTTCCGGGCGTCATTCATGTCGCGCTTCAGGTCAATGCGCTTGCAAACCACGAAGTGCGCGTAACCTTCGTTGGCCATTCCACCTATCTGATAGAAACGGCAGAGGGCGTCACGATTGCAACGGATTTTGCCGGTTTTGCCGGACCCACGATTCCCCGGGTGGTCACCATGAACCGGGCCCACAGTACGCATTTTACCAACTTTCCCGATCCAGAGATTGAGCATGTTCTGAGGGGCTGGGACCCGGAGGGCGGCAAGGCGAACCATTATGTGACGGTGGACGATGTCCTGATCCGTAACGTGACGACCGACATCGTGCGCGGCGGCCTGCGTGAGCCGGATGCCAATTCGATCTTCATCTTTGAAGTTGCCGGGCTCTGCATCGGTCATCTCGGTCATCTTCACCATGCGCTGACAGATGAACATTATGCGGAAATCGGGCGGCTTGACGTGGTGATGGTTCCGATCGACGGCGGGCTGACGCTGAGCCTCGAAGGCATGAGCGAGATCATCAAGCGGCTCAGATCCAGTGTAATCCTGCCGATGCATGCCCGGGGTTGGGCGACGGCCGCCAATTTCGTATCCATGCTCGATGACCTGGTCGACCACAAGGTGCTGACATCGAACAGCCTGGTGCTGTCGCTCAACACGCTGCCCGTCCGGCCGACGGTTATTGTCCCGGCAGGACTTTAGTCTGAACGCTTACCGCGCTTCGCCGAACCAGCGCTTGAACCAGGCGCGGAACCCTTTTCTGACTTCCGCGGCTTTGGCCTGAGCCTGTTCGGCACTCTCGCCAACATCGTCGACCATATCGTCGATGTTCTCCAGGATCGGATCGATCCGCCGGGCCTTGAACTGCTTGACAATGCGAAAGATCACGTAAAGAAGCGCAGCAAGTGCGATGAAGAAAAAGATGTTGAACCAGGGGATCAGAAACGCATCCGGTCCGGACACCGGTTCGATATTCACCGCATTGGGAAAAATGGTGAAGAGTTTGATCCGCCAGCCGTAATGCTTGACGGCAACCCAGACATCATCGCGTTTGGCCAGCGCCTGCGCTTCGGCGGTCAGATTGCCGCTGTCGAATTTGAAGTAGGGCGGCCAGCCCCAGTCTGTATCCTCATTCCGGTACACTCTGGGTTCGCCGTCCGGCCAGACCGCATTGATAAAGCGTACGTCGCGCGTATCGGACGGATTGGTACCGGCGTCCTGATTGGCCCAGAAAAACGAGGAACTGCTGATATCCATCCGTTTGACATCTGTGCCGACGATCCGGACGACGTCCCGTGACGGTAATGTATAATGCAGGCACAGCACGACGAAGATCAGTATCGGAATGCCCACGATCCATTTAATATATCGCAATCACCTGTTCCCTTGCCTCCAGAGCGAAACCAATCAGCTCTAATTCAATCGTCGTCCGGTCTCAGGCCCCAGGGGCCCATCCGCTTTTCGAGGACGCTGGCATAATCGCTGCGATCATCGTCTTCATCTTCTTCATCCTCGTCGTCGCGATCGTCATCATCCTCGTCGTCGTCTTTCCAGGGTTCGTCTTCTTCCTGCGCCATACCCGGCTCGGGGCCGAACAGATCGAACCGGGCTCCGGCTTTATCGACCATATATTCCGCTTCCAGAAACTGGGCGACATACTCTTTCTTCTGCTCGCTCCAGTTCCGGTAAGCTGCATAGAACGCATCTTTATGGCAGATGAAGAGTTGCCGGAAATCAAGCGGCGAGAGATGGGCCAGCAGCATGTTCACAAGGTCCTTGTCCTCGTGATGCTGTGAGCGCAGCCCATAGAAATAAGCCGGATGATCGGACGAAAGCGTCTTGCGCCGTCCTCCGCTTTTCACCTGCCGCCAATGCGAATAAAGGCCGCGAAATTCATCCGGCATATGGTTTCGGAACTTTCGACCCAGCCGCCTCAGGTCATTCCGGTTTGTTTTTGTAAGGTCTTCGTCGCGTTCGGCGGCGACATCGATAACGATGAAATCGAGCTTCTGTTTCAGGATGGCCGATGCATCCGCGCCGCGGGCGGAGGCGATCGGTTCCACGAGATCGTTTTTGTTCAGAAAACCGGCGATACCCTCCCGGTCGTCAGCTGCGAGAACCTGTTCAACCGGCAGGTCGCCAAGAGCGTCCATGTCGCCAAAGGCAATGCATGTTGAGGGTTCAGCGTCGCGAAAAATGTAAAGGCCGCCAAAATGGGTTGTGTAGAAGCTCTTGTGACTGAAAGTGTTCCGGGTCAGCTTTATCGGATTGCGGGTAATGTCGCCGGTTTGTTTCGCAAGCTCGATCATATCCGCGGTCAGGACATCGTCCCACCACGCATCGGGCTCATTCATGAACCGGTCTATTTTTTCGGCGAGCGTGTCGCCGGCGGCGATGTGCGATCCCACCGTGTCCGCTTCGATCTCGATTGTCCGTGCACTGAACAGGTCGGACGGCTCCTGAATGCCGTAGATCGAATTGACCAGTTCGCCCGCCACCGCGTCCCGCGCGGTCAGTGCGAAAAGCTGCTCTTCATTCCTGTCTATGAACTGGCGCAGGATACGCCGCGAAGTCGAGAACTTCGCGTTGAGCAGCGGTGCAGTTTTCTGGGCGACTGAAAGCAGGATGAACTGACGGTTACAGCCGTGCGGATTGAGATAGTGCTGATCATCGAGCTCTTCGGCAATTTCCGGTGAGAAACCTGAAATGTCGATATGGAACTCGCTCAGCTCCGTGGATTGGCCGATAAGATGCTGCAGGGCGCGGTTGTATCGGGTGACCAACGCGGGCGAAGAGACCGCATAGAGGTTTCCGAACATCAATCCGCGTCTGACAAGTCGCATCATGAGCGCGATACCTCAGCCTGATAACGGCGCTTGGCTTCGCTCATCCGGTGCATTTCGCGGACGGCTTGGTCGATGGCCACTTCATCGGACTTGTCGGCATAGCGGAATTCGCTGTCCGCATAGCGGTTGATTTCCTGAATGACCATGTCGATCGTGACCGGCTGAGCCAACTCGGCGATCATGCTTTTCTTGGTCTCATAATCTTTTTCGAGGAAAATTTCGGTGTTTTCCATCCATTCGTCCGGCAGTTCGAAATCCATCGCCCGCACTTTGATTGCGTCGGTAATGTTCTTGATGGCCCGCCCGGTAAACCGCTCATCGGCTTCCTGTATGCCCTTCAGATAGGTTCCCAGTTTCGCAATCGTGTTCAGTTCGCCGATCTCACCGGAAATCCGGTCAAAGACATTCAACAGCCCCGTCTCCTTGGGGCGTGAGTGGCTTTCGTAGGATGCCGCCACCGCCTTTTGAATGACCTGCGCCTCGAAAAGATCATGCTCGCCGACCGGGATCTGATGGTTCTTGCCCATCAGAAGGTAGAGAATGTCGATATAGTCTTCGCGTGTTTGCGGACCGTCGACCAGAAAACGGGCAGCGGCTCGTTGCCGAAGCGCGTCGTCCACATTTTCCGGATAGTTTGAAAACATGCCGAATGTGCAGTTGCCGCGCACGACTGTGTTGGCGCCGGCGAAGCTCTCCATGAGAACCGCGGTAATTTCCAGCTGACCGGCGGAAGACTGCCGGTCGCCGCGTTTCCCGGCGAGCTGATCGATATCATCGATCGTTCCAAAACCGATCACGGACGGATCGATGACGTTTCTGATAAACGCCTTCGCGTTTTGCGCGGATTTTCCCTGATAACTGTCGATGCTCTCGGTCGACAGGTTCTGATAGCGAAACGGGTAGCCGGCGTTCTGGCAATAGTCATTGATCATGCCCGCCATCATCTGGATCAGGGTGGTCTTACCGGTCCCCGGTTTGCCATCGCCCATGAAGGTGAAGATAAAGCCGCCAAGTTCGGCAAACGGATTGAGCTTGCGCTCAAAGTCGTACGCCATCAGCATCTTGGACAGTTTCATTGCCTGATATTTGGCAATGTGGTTGCCAACAACCTCATCGGGCTTTTTGAAGGTCATCGTCAGCGCGGACGACTTCCGGCGGCCCGACGGTGTGAAGCCGTGAATGTCGAAATCATCCGCTTCAACCCGGTAGCTGGCCTCCGAGAAAGGCGCAACCTGGGCGGATGACGCCGCGCGCAGCGTCACTTTCTCCATCAGCTTTTCGCAAAAAGCCGTGATGACCCGAACCAGTTGCGCGTCGGTCTTAGCAAAAAGCGCCAGATCCTGATCGAGTTCCCACAGTGCGCCGTGCAGTGCCAGTTGCGGATTGTCGAGAACAATTTCTTCGACCTCGCCGATATCGATCTCCTGATCACCTGCTTCGGCGTTGGCGCTGGACAGCAGGAAGTCGGTCATATTCGCAAAAACATGCAGGCTGATCAGGGCAGAGGCCGCAAGAAGATTGGAAAACTGGCTATGGCGGGCCTTTTCCAGTGTCCCGGCCAGGTTATCGCGCATCATGTCGGCAAGGCCGGTCTGCTCGGCATATTGGTCGCCGATCACCTGGGCCACTGCCAGAGCGCGGCGGATCGCATGAAGAACCGTTGCCTGCAGCGGACTGAGAAGCGGATCGTCATCATCCAAGCTGGCGATGCGTGCTGCCAGCTGAACGCCTTCCGGACGGGCAGTTGATCGGGTCACAAGGCCGGGCGTGGTTGACCGGAACCGGCGCCGGGTTCCGATACCGCTGGAGCGTTCCTTTACCGGTTCGGCTTCTCTTTTTTCAGCAATTCTGGGCGTGTGATCAAACCCGTCGAGCATCGCTTCCGCCAGCTTGTAGGTCTCGCGGATCTGCTCTTCTTTGATTTCCATAAGATCGGATGAAATGCTCACGTTGGAAACCCTACTTTTCGCTTAAAACTCGGTTGTTCTCGCCGACAATGTACTTTCGAACATCGGAAAATCCGGCAACGTTCTTTTCTTTCAGAACCTGGTAGGGCCGCTGAGGCAGGATCAGCGACCGCCTTTGCTCCGTCAGGCCGTCGGCGGGTTGTCCGTCAAGACTGACCGGATCCAACTGGTAGATCTCCCGTTCGACGCTGCCGAAGAAACCCGACCGTTCCCGTTCGACCCGGGCCGAAACAAGGGTTTGGGCTGTCCAGGCCAATGCCCAGTCAAGGCCGGGTTTGCCGCTGGCTTCCGCCAGCACTTCGCGCAAGGGGCCTGATTGCTCCGTGAAGGCATGGCTGTACATCGGGCCCACAAACAGCCGTCTGAGGCGCTTTGGATGCAGGTCATCAAAATCCTGATCAAATCCGGTGGCGATCGTCACCATCTTGAGGGCGGCGACAGCCTGTGCCATCAGGTGGCTCTGAACCCGTGGCCAGCGGCGTTCATCCCGCGGCAGGGCGGTGTCGCCGGTGTCTTCAAGATCCATCAGATAGATCACCGGGATATTCTGCTGGCTGTCGTAACTGGCCCAGTAAACAATATATTTGCGCCGGTCCGGCGAGACATTGCCCTGCCACAGGGCCTGCGGATCGTTCTGGGCCAGAAACAGCGCGCTGTTTGCCAGATGCTCGTAATAGAGCCGTTGCGATGCTGCAAACTGCAGCCTGAGAGGTGTCGTCTGCTCCCTCAGGATATGCTCAATCATTTCCTGTTTGAGCCGTTTCAGCGAGGGCAGCGATTTCAGATGCTTGTCGGTCTGCATGGCGTCGTTCGCCATCTGCAGCAGCTCCTGATAGATCGGAAAGCCGCTTTCCTGCCGATCGATATTCAGCACGCTCGGCAGCTGGTTGGCCACCCGGCCCGCCATCAGGTGTTTGTAAGAAAGCGCGGAAAAGGTGTTCGCAAGTGCCTTAAGGAACATCTGGATGATGGGAGCGACATCGTTCCAGCCGCTCTCCTCCGCCGCCGCGATATCGACCACCTCCGGCAGGTGACCGATGATCCTTTCAAACTTGGCAAAATAGCGGCGCGTTTCGTGCGCATCCTCCAGCGCTTTGTGATCTAAGGTAAGATCCACTTAGGCCCCATATGCGTTCTTGTCGTGCTTCTCGACGATCGCTTCGAACCGGCGGGCAAACCGCTCGTCCGACTTTGCCTTTTCTTCCAGAACCTTGCGGGCGAACACCATATGGTCTTCGTGCTTTTCCATCATTTCGGCCATGCGCTGATTGGTCGCCGAGCCGATGGCGGCCATCGCCTGCTGGGCTTCTTGGTCCGTGGCAACGCCGATTTCGTTAATCCGGTGGGCTACGTCCTGCTGCTGCGCGGTTTTAAGCGACTTGGTCAGGGCATCGTACAGTACGACGCGCTGTTTCGTGTCCGTCTGCAGTTTATTGATCAGCACCATCTGTGTGGCCGCCTGGTTCTGCAGGCTGTCGACCCAGGATTTGCCTTTTTCGATATAACGCTCAAGCGTCTGACTCTCGGCCACCTTGACCTGCTCTTCCTGAGCAAGCTCGTTGTAATCCGTGTTGAGTTTGGCCAGCTCCGTTTCAAGCTTCGTGCGCGCGGCAGCGTCGGTTTCCGTTGAGATCTTGTTTTCCAGCGCAATGATGTCCGGGTCCATCGCCAGCAGCTTTTCCTTGATGGCTTCGAGCTCACCCACGGTCGTTTCGCGCTTGGCCAGAGTTTCCGAGAGATTGGTCTCAACCCGGCTGCCGTGTTCATTCAACGTCGCAAGCTGGGTCTGCAAAAGCTGTGTAATCACGTCCGATTTTGAGATCAGGTCCTGCAGCTTGTCGTCGATACTGGCCGTCCGCATCCGTTCCTGGCGAAGGCTTTCCGATCTCGATTTGGAGAAAATGCCGACAAATGTCTCCCAGCCGGACTTTGAGCGCATGGCGTCGAAGTCTTTTGAGAACCCCGCCGTGACATCATCAAGCCCCATAATCAGCTCGGCTATGTTTGCATTCATAGCTTCGGTATGAGCGTGAACGTCCTCAAGGGACGCGTTTTCAATATCGACGGAGATGTCCTGGCCCGACTTGAGTTTGTCTTGCGCGTTTTCGATCCGGCTTGTCAGCTCTGAAATTTTGGCCTGCGCCGTGGCAACCTGTTCCTGAGATTCTTTGATTTGCGTATCGAAAATTGACATCGCCACCCCTCTGAAAATGACCCGTTTGTGCTATCGATGTAACGATTAATCTGTGTTTTTCAAATTACCGTGACAGTTCATATCGCGGGAGGAGAGCCCGCATCACCCTCGTTTTTCACATATCACGCTTTGCCGGCATTGGAACGAAACTTTCGTCAAAAACACCATTTTCTGCCGGTTTTTTGCCAGTCGGTTCATCAATGGCAAGTCTCAGATACAAAAATTGTGATATTGCGCACATCAGGACGAAATATTTTTCTGAAATCACGCAGATCGGTGACGAATAACGCCGATAGGTGCCCGGAAGTGGAGAGGGTGCAATCGATTAGGACACTATGTATTTTTATGCGACAAAATGATTGCAGTTTCAGCCCATCCAATGGCTTTCGAAGAGGCGACTCAGGCAATGGCCGGAATGACCGGTTGATCAATGGTCTGAAGGTGGTCGGTGGACCGCATGGTCGCCTGTGTCACATTGGCGGTAAAGCAGTAGCCGATGCCATGGATGGTTTTCACGTAAATGGGATCGGACGGATTCGGTTCGATCTTCTTGCGAAGACGCATGATGTGGACGTCGACAGTTCTGTCACCGGCATAGCAGGACCGGCCCCGGGCAATATCCAGCAACTGATCCCGGCTCAGGACCGTATGCGGCCTGCGGACCAGCGCATGCAGCAGTTCGAATTCGGTTGTCGTTAACGGAGTTGCTTCCGCGCTTTCGACAGCGCTCAGCGTTCGATCCTGAAGATTGAGAATCCACTCTCCGAACTGAAGCAGCGGCGCCTCGGTCTCAAGCTGGCGAACGGCCAGCGCCTCAACTTTGCATCGGCGTAAAACCGATTTGATCCGCGCAAGCAATTCTCTTGCCTCGAAGGGTTTTGAAACATAGTCGTCAGCACCGAATTCCAGCCCTATCACCCGGTCAAACGGATCGTCCCGGCCGCTGAGTACAATGATCGGCAGGTTGGAAGAGGACCGCACGTCCCGCGTAATTTCGAATCCATCGCGGTCCGGCAGACCGATATCGAGAACGCACAGGTCGACTTGTTCGCGGGCAAGAACCCGATCCATTTCCGCGCCCGTTCCGGCGCAGGTAACGCGAAACTGCTGTTTCTCAAGGTATCGCTTCAGATAGGATGTGATTTGCGGGTCGTCGTCAACTACGAGAATGTGGTCTTCTGCCATGAATATCCCCCTCCAGCTTCTGATCGCGTCCCTTGACCGA
Source organism: Stappiaceae bacterium (assembly GCA_965275915.1). GTDB lineage: Bacteria > Pseudomonadota > Alphaproteobacteria > Rhizobiales > Stappiaceae > JBDWFY01. The sequence goes on along the minus strand of CBDHYI010000007.1, from coordinate 927,859 downwards.
ATGCTCCCGCCTGATTTGGCGGCTTGGGAGTTGAGCTCCGTGTCCGGACGCACTCTAAAACGCTGAGCCGGAAGCACCTTGATATGCATCAACGTGTCGCGGTCCGGATCATGAAAGCATGCTGTTTCAGGCGCTGTTCGACAGGAAACACCGATGTTTATCCGGCAACCGGGCGAGTTTGACGCATCGCAGTGGCGGGCGCGCATCCGCCCCACCGGCGGACTGTGCGCGATGCTCCTTGTGGCCATCGTTATCACCGTTTCGTTCCTTGGTTGGGAAACGTCGGTCCGATTTACCGATATGAAGAATAGCTGGATGGCCTATTCGGCTGAGGCAGAACGCAAAGGTGTCTGGATCAGCGATCTCAGGGGCCAGTTCGGCTATGGCGGCATGATCCACCATTTCAAGAACTATGTTCTGCGCCGGGACAAAGCGTATCTGAACCGACTTCAGGATAGAGCAGTTCGGCTGGATAACATCATCGCCGCCTATCTTGCGAGTTCGCCGACGGAAGCTGAAAAGGATGCGCTTCTCAGAATACGGGCGACAGCGGATCTCTATGCTGAGCGGATCCCCGTCATTACGCGCAGCATTGCTGAAGACCTCAGCGTCGAACAGATCGACGACATGGTTCGTGTTGATGATCGGGATGCGTTTGCGGCGCTTGCCGATCTGGAACGGATCTGGCGGTCCCAGCGGGAACATGCGCTGTCCGACGTTGTTGCTGCCATGACCGACGGCGGGGCGCTGACGAGGAATGTGGCAACGACACTTGTTTTCCTTGTCGGACTGGCCCTGCTGATCTTCGGTCTGATGCACATGCTGGTCGGCCAATCCCTGAAGGCCGCGGACAGACTTGCCGCTGAATTGAAGGCGCGAAAAAAGGCGCAGGAGACGGAGAAAAAACTGACGCGCGCCATCGAACAGAGTCCGGCGACGATCATCATCGCGGACGTCGAGGGACGCATCGAATATGTCAACCGCAAACTTGAGGAACTGACCGGCTACGCGCGCGAAGAGCTGGTCGGTAACACACCGCGCATGCTGCAATCGGGGCATACGGAACATGACACCTACGCTCATATCTGGAGCACGCTGCGAGAGCGTCGGACGTGGCGGGGCATTTTCAAAAACAGCAAAAAGGAGGGCGGACACTACTGGACGTCGACTGTCATACTTCCGTTGCTGGATGAGGACGGCAGGATTACCAACTTTATCGGTATCGGTGAGGATATTACCGAAAAGAAACTGGCCCGGGAGCAGGTTGCCAAAGCCCAGAAGATGGAAGCGGTCGGTCTTTTGGCCGGCGGTGTTGCGCACGACTTTAACAACGTTCTGATGGCGATCGACGGCAATGTGCAGCTTGCCAGACTGTCCGCAGAGGAAATCGGAAACGAGACACCGGAAGTCCGGGAAGTGAACGATGCGCTCGGCCATATCGAAATCGCGTCAAAGCGGGCGCAGGGACTGGTTCGTCAGTTGCTGGCATTTGCCCGGCGCCAGCCCACGCAACCGCGCCGCATCGGCCTTCAAAAGCAGGTTCGGGAAGTGATGGAACTCATTCGGGCCTCCATTCCCGCCAACATCGATCTTAAAATCGACGGGGATGTCGGCGATGCGGCAATCGAGGCCAATCCGACCGTCCTGCATCAGGTTGTCATGAATCTCTGCCGCAATGCCGCGGAGGCGCTGGGTGGAAAAAACGGCAGCATCACGCTGCGCCTGAGGCGGCACCAAGAGAGAGAAAATCCGGTTCTTCAAAACATGCCGGCGGATGCCAGAGGCGTTTTGCAGCTTGATATTATCGATGACGGACCGGGTATGCCGGAAGACGTTCTGGAGCGGGTTTTTGATCCGTTCTTTTCGACAAAGCCGGTTGGCAAGGGAACCGGACTCGGGCTGTCGGTCGTCCGCAACGCGATGGAGGATTTGAGCGGCCGGGTTGATCTCACGTCCCGGGCCGGTGAGGGAACCTGCTTCTCGCTCTGTTTTCCTGAACTGGCAGCCTCATCCGAACAGATGGAGGCCCAACCTGCGTTGAAAAGCGGGCATGAACGGATTCTGCTGGTCGACGATGAGGAAGATGTTCTTTACGTCTTGCGGCGCATGTTGACGCGACTTGGCTATCGGGTCGATGCCTATTCGGACCCGCTTCATCTTCTGGCCGCGTTTGAAACCCATCCGGAGCGATTTGATTGTCTTATTGCGGATTTCATGATGCCGGGACTGTGCGGTCCTGATTTGATTGAGGCGGTCAGGAAGATTAGACCCGACCTGCCGGCGGTCTTATGCAGTGCTTATCATGGAAAATCCATGGATGGAGCTTATCGGGGCGTTGCCCGGCTCGAAAAGCCCGTACGCTATTCTGACCTGTCGGCAGCCGTGCGCAAGGTTCTGGATAATCCCTTTGCCGAGGCCGCGGAGTAGCGCTTGTTACATTTCTTCACATCTTGAATCATCTCGTTACACGCAACCCTTTTTTTCGAAAACTCTCCGTTACACCGGGTGGCTAGTCTGATCCCTGCAATTGGTTGGCGCACTGCGTCGACCCGAATTCTGAGGATTCAATTCATGGCCAGCAAACAGAATGCACGGCTCAGCTTGCTTTCGGCAGTTTCCCTCGCCGCGATGGTTTCCATTGCGCCGGCAACCATCGCCGGTGCGGAAGACCCGGGACCGGTCGCGCCGATCGAAGTCGATGCCAGGAAGGCGGAACTGGGCAAACGCCTGTTCTTCGATCCCCGGCTCTCCGGTGACGGTGAGCTGTCATGCGCCAGTTGTCACCATCCGGAAAAAGGGTTCACCGACGGTCAGGCGCTGTCCGATGCCTATAGCGGTTCGCTCGGTTTCCGGAATGTCCCCACCCTGATCAACACGGGGCATCGCGCGGCATGGTTTCATGACGGGCGCATCGGCACAAATCTGAATGATGTGACCCGGGAGTCTATCACCGAAACCTACAACATGAACATGGACATGCGCCTGATGCAGGAACGCCTGAAGCAGGACCCCGTCTATGTGAAGATGTTTGAAGACGCAGGCTTCGGAGAGCCGTCAAACGGCGCTGTCCGGAACGCGATACCCGAATATCTGAAAACCCTGACGTCGCGCGGTGCGCCTTTTGATACAGGCGACATGTCCGAACAGGCTCAGGCCGGATACGAACTGTTCAAAGGCAAGGCCGGTTGCATCTCCTGCCATTCAGGGGACCGCTTTACCGACGACAAGCCGCACAATATCGGCGTGCCGGAAAATCCTGAGATTTTCAAGGATCCGCTTCGGCATATCACGTATGTGGCGTTTGCCAAATTCATGGGCGTCGAAAATTACATGAACCAGCGCAGAGATGTCGGTGCGTATGTTCGGGCTCATCCCGACGACAGGTCGACCGTGGGGTCCTTCATGACGCCGACATTGCGCGAGCTGCAGCAAACCGGTCCCTACATGCATAACGGCATGTTCAAAACGCTGTTCGAGGTTGTTGCCTTTTACAACCAGGGCGGCGGCGATGATCCCAACAAGGACCCGCTGATCAAGCCGCTGGGCCTGAGTTTTGAAGAGCAGCAAAACCTCGTGGCGTTTCTTGAAGCGCTGTCCGGCGATCCCCTGACAGGTCCAGAATTCGTCGCCGAGGAAATCGACACCGATTACCCGGCCATCGAAAACTGGCGTGAAACCACGAATTAGGAGGCAGAATAATGACACATCTGACGCTGCGTCTGTTAACGACCGCCGCCTCCGTGGCCGCGCTGGCCGCCCTGGCGGTGCCTGTTGCCGGCTTAGCCGCTGAAGGGAAGTCAAAGCAGATCGAATCGCTGATAGAAGGTGGCGATCCGGATCCGGATGCACCGCTGACAGCGCTCGGCGAGCCCCCCATTCCGGCGGACAATCCGCAGACGCCTGAAAAGATTGAACTGGGCAAAAAGCTGTTTTTCGATGCCCGCCTCGGCGGTGCGCCCACTACGCCCTGTTCGGCCTGCCATCTGCCGGACGTGGGCTGGGATGTTGAAGACAAAATCTCCTTTGGCTATCCCGGCACCATCCACTGGCGGAACAGCCAAACCATCGTGAACGCGGCCTACTACGGCAAGTTGTTCTGGGCCGGTTCGTCCAAATCGCTTGAATCGCAGGCAAAATCCGCCGCCAGCGGCGCTGTTGCCGGCAATGGCGAAGCGGACATGATGGAAGCGCGTCTGGCGTTCATCCCTGAATATCGGGAAGCCTTCAAACAGATCTTTGGCGATGAGTGGCCGCGGATCGGCAATGCCTGGAAGGCAATCGCCGCATTCGAGCGCACGATCGTCCAGACGGACACGCCGTTTGACAACTATCTGCGCGGAGACGATGCGGCGCTGGACGAAAGCCAAAAGCGCGGCCTTGAACTCTTCAGGGGCAAAGCCGGCTGTATCGAATGCCATAACGGACCGCTGCTGTCGGACGAGAAATACTACAACACCGGCGTTCCTCCGCTTGACGAGTGGGAAGACGACGGGCTGAAGCAGGTCACGTTCCGCTATGAGCTTTATGCCAAAGGCTCGACGGAAGATATGTACCGGCACACCAAGGACGATCCCGGTTTCTACTTCCGCTCAAAGGAAAAGGCCGACAAGGGCAAATTCCGTACACCGTCGCTTCGGTACACGCTCTACACCGAGCCCTACATGCATAACGGCATGCTGGCGACACTCGAAGATGTCGTTGAGTTCTACAATCAGGGCGGCGGCACGAACGAGTTTGCCGACAACAAAACCGCGCTCCTGAAGCCGCTCGATCTGAGCGATCAGGAAAAAACCGATCTTGTCAATTTCATCAGGTCTCTTTCCGGCGAGGAAATTCTGGTCGAGGAACCGGATCTTCCTGAATACGCGCCATTGCCGGATGTTGCAGGCGTGAAGGAGGCAACGCAATGACTGCCAAAATGACACAGGGTTGCAGCTGTAAAGGCGAAGCCAAAAAACGCTGCACCATCAACCGACGTCAGTTTCTTTTTGCCTCCGGGGCCACCGCCTTCACCGTGATGGTCACCGTGCCGGGCGGCCCGGGGAAGGCGGAGCAGGTGCCCGCACTTGTCTCGACCTATCCGCGTAAACTGATCGCGAAGCTGTCAGATCTTCAGCAGGATGTGCCGGTTGATTTCGAATATCCCGACGAAGGCGACTATGCCGCCTCGCTTCTGGTCAAGACCGGCGTTGAATGCGGCGGCGGGATCGGCAGGGACCGGGACATTGTAGCGTTCAACCTGACCTGTACCCACCAGGGCGGCGACATGACCGACAGCTACAAGCCCGAGCACAAGGCGCTTGGTCCCTGTCCGCTGCATCTGTCGACCTACGATCTGACACGGCACGGCATCCTGATCTCCGGTCAGGCGTATCAATCGCTGCCCCAGGTGCTCCTGGAACTTGATGGCGATGACATCTACGCCGTCGGCATGTTTGGCCTGATTTACGGCCGTTACGACAACCTGATTTCTTAAAGGAGGAACGATCATGGCTACCCCATATTACGTTCCGGAGACCAATGTGCCGCTGCCTCCCAAAGGGGCGGAGGTCATTTCAACCGCGTGTGACTATTGCATTGTGGCCTGCGGTTACAAAGTCTATCGCTGGCCGGTCACAGCGAAGGCCGGAGGTCCGAAGGCCGAAGAAAACGCCTTTGACGAGGACTTCCCGGTTGCGCCTCTGGGTGCCTGGGTCGCGCCCAATCAGCACAATATCGTTCTGCACAAGGGTCAACCGCACAACGTGGTGATCATTCCCGACAAGGACGCTGAGCATGTGAACACAGACGGCGACAGTTCGCTGCGCGGGGGGTGTATTGCTCAAAAATGCTACAATCCGCAGACCCCGACCAGGGATCGTCTGAAGACGCCCCTGATGCGGATATACGGCACGCTGATGCCGGTCCCCTGGGATCTGGCGCTTGACGTTGCGGCGGAAGTGGGCAAGCACGTTATTCGCGAGCACGGTGCCAATGCTTACGGCGTAAAGACGTTCTCCTATCAGTATATCGAGAACACCTATGCCATCTCCAAATATGCGCTGCGTCATGTGAACACGGCGAACTTCACATTCCACGATACGCCGTCCGATGTCACCTCGACCCCCGGTTTCCGCGATGCGGGTTTTGACAATTTCGGCCCGGCCTATGAGGACTGGATGAATGCCGAGACACTGCTTGTCTGCGGTACCGATCCTTATGAAACCAAAACCATCCTCTACACCCAGTGGATGATGAAGGGCATGCAGAACGGTCAGCGTGAGATCTATCTCATCCCGCGCCGCTCAGCCGGTGTCGCCCATGCGGAAAAAATGGGCGGCCTTCACATCGACATCCTGCCCGGCACCGACCTTCTGGTCGTCAATGCCATTGCGCGGGTTATCGTCGAAAATGGCTGGGAAGATTCCGACTGGATCCAGAAATGGGTCAATAACAAGTGGGAAAGCTCATCCGGTTTCGGCCAGGGAACGCGAAACACGCCCTGGCAGTGGCGCACGACCTGGGGCAAGTTCCAGACCGCAGGGTTTGAAGACTGGAAGGAATGGCTTCTGGCGCAGGACGAGTTCAAGCCGGAAAATGCCGCCGCCGTGGCCGAGATCGACGTCCAGAAGATCTACACCGCTGCGGAATGGATGGCCAAACCGCGGGATGACGGCAGCCGTCCGAAAACATCGATCATGATCGAGAAGGGATTTTACTGGTCCAACAATACCGGCAACACGCAGGCGATCTCCGCCCTGGGTATCATTGTCGGAGCGGGCGGACGTCCCGGTCAGGTGATCGGCCGCGCCGGCGGTCACCAGCGGGGTGGTGTGAAAGGGGGCAAATATCCGCGCAACAAGTCGCCGGAAAAGGTCCCCGGCCGCCGCCGCCGCGCAATGGACACCGACCGCTATCTGATTGCCGGTCATACGCGTTTTGCGCATGTAATCGGAACCACCTGGATCCAGTCCATGTGCGGCAGCCAGCAACTGGCGGATAAGTTCGAGGAGCTGACGGTTCAGAACCCGCATCAGATCCGCTCGTTCGACAAACAGGAGATCATCGATACCCTGAAGAAGCGGGCCGACAGCGGCGGCATGGTCGTGATCAACCAGGATATCTACCTGCAGGATCCGATCGGCAATCGCTATGCGGATATCGTGTTTCCGGCAGCAACCTGGGGTGAGGCTGACTTCCTGCGCGCCAACGGCGAGCGGCGGGTGCGTCTGTACCAGCAGTTCTATGATCCCCCCGGTGCGGCAAAACCGGACTGGTGGATCATTGCCAACCTTGCCAGGCGCATGGGCTTTGACGGGTTCGACTGGAACGATGCCAATGAGGTGGCCGAGGAAGCCGTCCGGTTCACGCGCGGCAGCCGCAAGGACTTCTTTGTCATCAGGAAGCTCGCCCACGACGAGGGCAAAACGCTGCATCAGAAGATCGGGGAATTCGGTACCTCGGGCGTCCAGTGTCCCGTCATGATCGGCGATGACGGCAAAACCCTCATTGAAACCAAACGTCTGCATGACACGACGCGCAGACTGCCTGAAACCGGAGCCGCCGGTGCCAATGTCATCAACAAGAAGCTGACGCACTTCAACAGTCAGACCGGCAAGTGTAACATTCAGAAATCTCCCTGGGACCTGTTCTCCGACTATTGGGAATGGTTGAAGCCGCGTGAGGGAACGGACGAATTGTGGTGCACTTCCGGTCGGATCAATGAGCGGTGGCAGTCCGGGTTCGACGATCGCCGTCGCCCCTATATCGTGCAGCGCTGGCCGGAAAACTGGGTCGAGATCCATCCCGATGATGCGAAAGAAAGGGGCATTGAGTCCGGGGATTACGTCATGGTCTATTCGGAGCGCGTTCCCGGTCACAAGCATACGATCCTTGGTGTTGAAGCGGACGATTTCCAGTTCTCCAAACTCATGGAGAACGGGCATATCGAACTGACCAAGGCGGCGATTACCGCCGTTGCGATGGTGACGCCTGCGATCAAGAAGAACGTGATCTACATGGACTTCCTGCATATGCAGCAACCCGCCAACGCGCTTGAAGGCCGGGTCGTGGACTGGATCAGCGGCAACTACAACTACAAAATGGGTGTTGCCAAGATCCGGAAACTCGGACCGTCTCCTTACAAAACGTCTTTCAGAACGATGTCCTTCGCACCGCGTGACATCGCCTGAGGCTGGAAAACGAGAACCGGGGTCGGCCGATTGCCATGTTTGCCGCCTCCAGGTCGGTCTGACCGGCCGAAACAGCGGGACCCCCTCAATTGGGGGAGGGGGTCCCGCACCCCAAAAATGGCTCTTTTACCCCCTCAAAAAACATGGCAGGTCTTACAATGAATTTCGTTCACAAGGTTCAAGAGGGTGTTGATCATCCTATTCCCGAGCAGGTGTTCGGAGAACTGGTCCTCAGCGAGCATGATGTCGTGCGGCTCAAGGCCGTTCAGGCTCTCCGCAGCCTGAAGACACCGGAAAGCCTGGCCGTTCTTATACAGGCGCTTCACGATGATGATGCAGATGTGCGGGTCGATGCCGCAGAAGCGCTGGGTGATCTGGCGCGTCAGGAGGCCATTGCGCCCTTGATGGAGAATCTCGTTCATGACCCGTGCGGCGATGTCAAGCTTGCCTGTGTGAATGCGCTGGCGCATTCAAAGGCGGCAGAGGCGCTGCCTGTCCTGAGAAAACTGGTCACCGGCCGCGGTGATCACGTCGAATGGGACGGCGATGAGATCTATCAGGACGAATGGGATATCTGGCTTGATATTCAGCTTGCGGCGATCCGCGCTCTGGGACGGATGCGGGATGTTGAGTCCATCGAGCCGATCGTGCAGGCTGTTTACGACCCTGAAGGACAGGAACTGGATGTGGAAGCCGCCGAGGCTTTGGGCCGGATTGGACAGGCGGCTGTGCCGACGCTCGGTCAGTTTGCGTCTTCGGCGTCCCGCCGCCGCCGGTTTCATGCGGTGCGCGCCCTCTCGACCATAGAAGGCGAGAAAGCCCGGGATCTCCTTTTTAAGGCGACACGGGACGAAGATGCATCCATTCGCACGTTGGCTTATGAAACCTTACTGGACCGGGATGGCGATCTTGATCTGTTTGAAAGGGCGCTGAATGATCGCTGCGAGGACGTTCGGATTGCCGCCCTGTCGCGCCTGAACCTGGATGATGGAACGCTGATGGACCGCGTCCTGCGGGATCCCAGTCCGCGGGTCCAGCTTGCTTTGGTTCATCGGTTTGATAAAGCCGTCCGGTGCGATGATCCGGAGGAAATATCCTTCAAGGTTCTGGATTTTCTGTCCCACTCCGAAGACCGGGAAGTTTCGGCAACCGCGTTCGGAACTCTTGCCGGCCGGGCGCCGGGTCTGGTTTCAAAAAGACTTGAAGCGCTGTTTTCCGATGGAAATGCGGCGAGCGATGATCATGAACGGCGTCAATGGGCTGTCGTGGATTGTGTGGCGCAGTCTTCGGACGACCTGGCTGTGGAATGGCTTCAAACCGCTTGTCACTCCCCTTACCGCGCCGTGCGCCTGAAGGCGCTTGCGGCACTGGGTCACATCCTTTCGGCCCCGGGTGCGGCGGTTGAAAAGCTGGCGCAAACACGCGAGCTCATCCTGAGCCTTGCTTTGAAAAAACAGGCGATTGCAGAGGAAGCGTTCGAAGATGAACCGGAGGCGGACGACCGTCTGGCAATCGAGGATGCCGGTCTTGATATTGGTGATGACGATCATGGGGAGGCCGATGGCCCAACCTCAAGCCTTGGAGCCATACTCGGTCAGGATGCGCTTGCAAAAGACCTTGTTGATGAAGCGAACTTGTCCGGCGCCGCCGATGAGCTGACACAAAAGGAGCAGGCGCTTCTGGCGCGGGCCCGGCGGAATCTGTCCCGCCGGAAAGTGTCGCTGGATGGTGACAAAGACAGTCTTGACCATGAAATGAGGCTGACGGCCATCCAGTTTCTTGGCGGACAGGCCGGAATGCAGGATGTTCTGGCCGGCTTGGCGATGGAAGACCAGACGGATATCGCTGCCGCAGCCCTGAATGCATTGACCGAAAATATCCGCCTTCATACGCTGACCGCCGACACGGAAACAACGGACACCCTTATCGCGCGGGTGACGTCGGCAACGCATTCGTCAGTCAGATTGGCGGCGCTCCGATTGGCAGCGCAGACACCTGAGTTGCAAAGCGGCATGGTGGTGTTTGTCCGCTCCGCCCTGAAGGACGGGGATGCGTCCATTCGGGCGGAAGCCTTGCGGGCCCACTGCGCTTTGAATGGCGGTGCGGACAAGCTGGTTAAATTGACATCTGACCCCTCATCGGTGGTCCGCCAGCAGGCAATGCGGCTTCTGGCGCAACATGTCCCGGAACGCGCCGAAGAGAAAATTTTCGAATTTCTGATCGAAAATCCGGAGCAGTCAATTGCGACCTATCTGGCCGGCACTGACGTTGGACTTGCACGCATCCGCGACCGTCTGATTGCGCGTTTGACGGACGACAAGCAAAAGAGCGCCTGGCCGATCATGATACCGGCACTGGCATGGGCCGCGCGGCAATAGTTCTTCCTGTCCTGTGGGCTCATTCGTCTGTCATACCGGAGTCCTATTGTGATTGCAGGTCGTGTCCGAAAGCGAGCGTGTGGCCGTCCGGGTCGCGGACGTCGAAGTCGCGCATGTCATAGAACGTATCTTCCGGCATGCGATGGATCTCGACCTTGCGGCCCTGGAATTCCGTGCACAGGGCATCCGCATCCTCAACATAGATGTAGGCGGCCCACAACTGGTTGACCGGCAGGGTGCCTTCCGAGCGGGAACGGTCGAGTGCAATCGTCACGTCTCCCCGCTGCAGGATGCAAAAATCCGGACCGTCCCCCCACATGCCGTTGGTCTTGAAACCGAGTTTTTCGCGATAAAACTGCTCGCTTTTGCGGACATCGGCGACTTGAAGAACGGGCATGCTGCGGAACATCTCAAATATCTCCTTTTGCGCGAAATGCGTCAATCTAGCCACTTGCGGGAATGGTTGGCAATCGCCAAAGCAGACAGCGCCGAAGAGAGATTTTACTTGGTTTTCATGCGCCAGATGCCATCCCAACCCTCCGGTGCACCCTCGGCTTTGATGAGGTCAATCCGGTTGATGAACATAGCGGCGATACGGTCCTGAGGCATGGTTTTCAGTATTTCGGCAAAACCGTCCTGCGCCTTCCCCCAGTTCTGGTCGACATAATATTGTAGCGCCTCTTCCGACAGCGATTGGATTTTCCGCCTGACCTCATCGAAATCGGTGGCCTCGCAGAGTGGCGTATAGACCTTGGTCGCCTCGGTTTTTCCGACCACCTGGATTCGGTCGATCAGCCTGAATTCGATATCCCGCGCCATATTGCGGGTCCGCTCACAGACGAGAATATCGGTCCCATAGGCTTTGTTGGCGCCCTCAAGCCGGGAACCCAGGTTCACTGTGTCCCCCATAACCGTGTAATTCTTGGTTTTTTCCGAACCGACGGAGCCGATGACCGCCTCTCCGGTTGCGATTCCGATGCGCTGGCGAACCTGAGGCAGATTTTGTCTCAGGCCGGTGAGGTCCGGCAGTTCGGTCTGGAAACGTTCCATAACCCCGACATTGTGAAGTGCGGCTTTCACCGCCAGCGTTGCCTGATCTCCGTCCGGGCAAAAAGGAGGCGCCCAGAATGCCATGATGGCATCTCCGATAAACTTGTCGATCACGCCGGACCGGTCCGTGATCGGAACGGACATCATGTCCAGATAACGATTAAGCACCTGAATGAGACCGGTTGGGGTGAACTGCTCGGAGATTGTCGAAAAATCAGCAAGATCGGAGAAATAGGCGGAGATGACTTTTTTCTCGCCGCCTGTGACCGCCGAACTATCGCCAAGCAGGCTCGATACGACACGCGGATCGAGATACTGGCCGAATGTCTCCTTTATTTTCTCTGTCGACCGCAAGCCTTCTATCATCTGATTGAAACTGACCGTCAGGGATCCGATTTCATCTCTGGAACTGGGCTCGATATGGACCGTCAGGTCGCCTTCCTGAACCTGCTTTGCGCCGTCGGCCAATGCGCGCATCGGGCGCAGGATGCCTGAAATAACAATGTAGGACAAAATCAGCGCCAGAATGCCCGCCGATGCCGTAAATCCGATGCTGGCATAAAAGGCCTGTTTTTCGTGCGACGCTGCGGTTTCGACGGACTTTGCGGTAAATCCCGCAACCTGCTCCCATACCTCCTCCATATGAGCGGTCAGTTTCTCGCCTTCCTCTTCAAGTTGTTGTTCAAGCTTTTCCCTGACCGCTCCGGAGAGATCGTCGGTTTCGACAATGGTCTTGGCATGACCGTGATAATTGCTGTGCTGACCTTCGATCGCGACAAGGCTCGGATAGAGTTCGGCAAGTGCCAGCCTGTCGGAGTCGCTGGGAAGCGTCAGCTGCGCATCCTTGACCAGTTTTTCCGAATGATGGATCAGGTCCTCGACTTCCTGAGATCGTTTTTCAAAGATGCCCAGTTCCGTTTCCAGGCGATCTCTGAGACTTGCCATGCGTTTGGCAAGCGAAGGATCCGCTGCAACGGCCGCATTGATTTGCTGCTCACTGTAGTTTCCGGCAATGCCTTCCAGCCTGTCACCGCGCAGTTCCGCTTCGATTTTCTCGATTCGCTCCACATGCAGTTCTTCGTTCAGGATAATCGAGTCGATTTTTGCCAGTTCATTGGTCAGCGGGATGAAAACCGTGGTTATGCTGGTCAATTCCTTGTTGATCTGAAATATTTTGATGATCGTGTAGATCGACGATGCGGCCATCACGACAAATACGATGAGGGCAACGCCGAATATTTTCCAGGAAATGCGCATCGTCTTCCATTTCATCCGTTCGATAGTGATTGAGGGCGAGCTGGGTCGACAGGTTTCGTTCAATCACCGGTTGCCTATACACAATCGGCGATGGTTTGCATAATGACGCATATGTAACAGCTGTGGATCGGGGAGGGTTCAAAGAAGAGTATTCCGGAGCGAAAAACACGTTTTGGTTGTGGCTGCAAACAAGCAATGAGATCAGCTCACTCCCCCAATCCGGTGGACAGAGCAATCCAAGTGTTGCGCTCAAGTGTGAACGCAATATGCAGCGGGAAAACTATTTCACTTTTGGCGGCAGGCTGGTGACGAAACTCAACGCAAAGGAGATCCAGCCTTTCAACGCGTCGTCATCGCAGTCTTCTTCGTTGACAAAGATAAAACCGCTCATGCGCCGTCCGCCCTGCTCCATGGCAACAGCGCCGGGGCGGGCCAGAGCTTCCTCATGATTGTCTTTGCCGACGCGAAACAGAAACCGGCCCTGTCCGTCCTTTTGCCGATCCGCGCCGCCGATCATATTGCCGTCAAGCAAAAAGCAGACGCCACCCATCATCTTTTTCTCGGAGATACCGACCATTCCTTCAAGGCAGTTTCGAAACCGCGCGGCAAGTTCTTCGTCGTAGGCCAATTTTCTGTCCTTCGCGTTTCAGTGCATTGTCGTTGAATTCATGCCGATCTTATAGTGGCCCGGATTTTCAGTGAATCACAATCAGAAGCCTGCCACCCGGTCCGCAGAACCGGAGCGACTGTCGCAATGGAAGTGTTCCGGGAGCCGGAGCCCGTACCCGCCGGTTCCTCAATTGACTAAAGATCATCCGAATTTGATAGCAAGAGTCGGAGTGCGTCCTGTGCAGGTCGTTACTAGATTGCAGGTCAGTTGAATTGATATACTGATGCTCAGGAGAGACAAATGTTCATGCTAGCGGAAGAAAACAGCCGGACTGAGAGTGCTGATCACGATTTCTGGAATGCTGTCCAGCAGCGGGACGCTGCATTTGACGGTCGGTTTGTTTACGGCGTGCGTACAACCGGAATTTACTGTCGGCCGTCTTGTCCTTCAAAGACCGCCAAGCGGGAGAACGTTTCTTTTCACGATACGCCGGACGCGGCTGAGAAAGCGGGATTCAGACCGTGCAAGCGCTGCCGCCCGCATGATCAGAGCCATGCCGAACGCCGGTCCGCTTTGATCGCCAGGGCCTGCGAACTGATTGAGACATCGGAGGAAGCGCCGAGCCTTGATCAACTGGCTGCGACCGTCGGCATGAGTCGTTTTCATTTCCACCGGGTTTTCAAGGAGGCAACCGGCGTGACCCCAAAAGCATACGCGAAAGCCCGAAGAGCCAGCCGCGTCCGGAACGCCCTCAAGCAGGGCGAGGCGGTCACCGGCGCGATCTATGATGCAGGGTACAATGCCAGCAGCCGTTTTTACGAGGAATCAACGGAGCGACTTGGCATGAAACCGACCGAGTTCCGGGACGGCGGCAGGAACGTTCAGATCCGGTTCGCCCTTGGTGAGTGCAGTCTCGGTGCGATCCTGGTTGCTGCCACAGACAAGGGCGTGTGTTCAATTGAGCTGGGAGACGATCCTGAGCAGATGGTGCAGGACTTTCAGGACCGGTTTCCCAAGGCCGAGCTTGTCGGTGCGGACACGCCGTTTGAAGCCCTCGTTGCGCAGGTGGTTGGATTTGTCGATTCGCCGGTTGGCGATCTGGACCTTCCACTTGATATCCGCGGCACTGCGTTTCAGGAGCGTGTCTGGGCGGCCTTGCGTCAGATCCCGACGGGGGTCACTGCCAGCTATGCCGACATCGCCAGAGCGATCGGACAACCGCAAGCGGTTCGTGCTGTCGCCTCGGCATGTGCCAACAACAAGATCGCCATCGCCATCCCCTGTCACCGTGTCATTCGCACGGACGGTAACGTCTCCGGATACCGTTGGGGTGTGGAGCGCAAAAAGACCCTTCTTGAACGTGAGAAAGGCGCCGCTTGAGGCTTGCTTACCGGAGAAGGAAATAAAGCACCAAAACGATGCCGACCAGCCCGGCCCCGTAAAGGAGAAGATTGTTTTTTTCGGGCTGCGCCGGTGTCGAAGCCTTAGCCGTTTCGGCGGAGGAAACGAGCTCCGCCGCCTCGGGCTCAGAGGAACCGGCGGTCGGGGCCGGGTCGGTGCTTTCTTCCTGTTCGACGGCTGCGGCGAATTTCTGAAAGAACTCCGAGGACAGTTTTTTCGCGGTACTGTCGATCAGCCGGCTCCCAAGCTGTGCAAGTTTGCCGCCAATATCGGCTTTGACGGCATAGTGCAGCGTGGTGGCACCATTTTCTTCGACGAGATTGACGTCCGCGCGGCCCTTTGCAAATCCGGCCGCGCCGCCTTTGCCCTCACCGACGATGGTGTAGCTTTCCGGCGGGTTCAGGTTTTCCAGTGTGACCGCACCCTTGAAGCGCGCTTTGACCGGCCCGACCTTCATGGCAACGGTCGCGTTCATTGACGTTTCATCCGTCTTTTCCAGGCTTTCGCAACCGGGAATACAGGCTTTCAGAACGTCCGGATCATTCAGCGCCGCGAAGACGTCTTTCGCCGGCGCCCTGATGAGTTGTTCGTCCTTCAGTTCCATTCCTGAATTCCCCCCGATGTCTTTTTTTGCAAAAGTATGTCGCGGCCAATCATCTTGTGTGCTTGGATTGGCGCGGCGGACTTTGTTGAAGCGCTTGCAGATTGTTCGCCGGACTAGAGCGAGTTGTGATTAGATTGATGCATTTGATGGTGGAAAATCGGTTCACTCGGTAAGGCGCGTCCCGTTGCGCGATGCGGCGCATCGGGCAAGGGGCGCAACGATGTCCGATGGGCCGATTTTCCCCACCCCTGACAGGAAGAAACTTTTGCAAATCAATAGTGAATGGGCCGGGCCATTTTGCCCCCTGACTGCGTTGGTTTGCGCTTTTGGTGGGGTAGCACCACGGTACGCAAACCGTCTTGTCAGCGACCAAAATGGCCTCGGTCAAATGCATCAATCTAATCACAACTCGCTCTAGCAGCAGATCGCATGGGTCAACCCGGCAAGGCTGAAAAGTGTGTCCTTGTTGTTCTTTTTGCGTCCGGTGGAACCGGTCCCGGTTTCCTCATCCTCTTTTGCGATTGTGACAATGCGCCGGTGCCGCCGGGCCAGTATTTCGCTGAGGATTGACAGGGCAATTTCCGGTGCTTCCACGGCTCCCAGATCAAGACCGGCCGGTCCGGTCAGCAGATCAAGACGGTCATCGGGGACGTCGGGACGGATCTGTTCTTTCAGTGTTTCGATTTTTCTGCGGCTGCCGATCATCGACACATAGCCGGCTTCTGACCTTAAGGCCGCTGCCAGCGCCTGCCGGTCGCGTTTTCCCTGTGTCGCAACGACGATACAGTCCCGTTCGCGAATATCGATCGCAGACAGATCAAAATCCGGAAGCAGAGTTGCGGACTCCGGCGCCGTAACTGTTCCGGCGTTGAGGTCCTCGGCCAATGCGGCGTGGCCTAGCTGATATCCCATCGCATGTGCCAGTTTCAGAAGACTCTCCGCGACAGGGGAAACTCCGCAGACGATGACCCGCAAGCGCTGGCGGATGGGTTCGACAAAAAGCTCGATCGTTCCACCGCTTGGGCAGCTGGATTTGTAAAGTGCCACACCATCCACGTCGACCGCTTCGACAACTTTCTCTTTGGGTTTGATCCGGATCAGATCGGGCTTACCCGACTGAAGGGCGGCCTCGGCGGCCTTTCGGGCAGCGCCCTGTACACAGCTGCCGCCGATGAAGCCGTGAAAATCCCCTGTTTCAGTAACCAGTGCTTTCGCGCCCGCCTTGGCCGAAGTGGCATCCGCCGTACGAACAACGGTGACAAGGCAGAAATCCGTACCGCTCTCTTTGAGCGTGTGCATCATCGACATGACATCGTCCAACCGGTCTTTCATGGTTGTCTCCACAAATGTGCATCCGTCACAGACGGGCGAGCTCCGGCCCGATTGCAGCAAGCGAATCGAGTGTATTGGCCTCGGCAAAATGATCGATAAAGGGCAATGCTGCCCTGATGGACCGCGTTATGGGTTCATAGCCTTCCCAGCCCAGCATCGGGTTGAGCCAGATCAACCGGCGAACCCGGGTCTTTAAGCGTGACAGCGCTTTTGCAAGCGCGTCCGGGGCATCGGTGTCGTAGCCATCGCTCAACACGATGACCACGCTGCGGCTGTTAAGTGTTCGCTTTGCGTGATGTTTGTTGAATGTCGACAGGCATTCAGCAAGCTTGGTGCCACCGCCAAAACCCTCTGCCATGAGTGCCAGGCGGGTCATCGCCTTCATCGTGTCATGTTCGCGCAGGGCGTCCGTGATCCGGACCAGCTTCGTATGGAACAGATATGCATCTGCCTCGACCCACGTCCCAATCAGGCCTTTCACGAATTGCAGATAGACGCGGGCATAAGATTTCATCGATCCCGATACATCCAGAAGGACAACGATGCGGACAGGTTCGCTGTGCCGGGTCCGATAGATACGCGTTGCCGGGGATCCTCCCCTTGAGATGGAGGCCCTGATGGTTCGTCGTAAATTGAGACGACTGCCGGACGATTTGTTTTTATAGCGGCGTGAGAGCCGGTATCGGAGGGCGCGGGCAAGTTTCAGCGCGACTTTTTCGGCCGCTGCCAGTTCCTCCGCTGTCATCAGCGATCTCAGATCGGCAGCCCGGAGCGCCGCTTCTTCCGATGCCAGCACAGGTGCATGTGCCTGACCGTCCACATGTGCGCCTGGACCTGAACCCGATTGTGGGCCGGCAAGGGGCGGTCCGGTATGGTCTCCCAGGTGTTTTGACCATATGTTCGGCCGGGTGCCGGGTGTGGGTTGCGCCTGGCTCTGCGGTTTGAAGGTTTCCCGAACCGTCCCGCCGGCGATCCAATAGGCTTCGAAAAGCGCATCGAACTGTTCCCAGTCGTGCTGAGAAGATGTGAGAAGCGGCCGCAGGGTTTGCGCAGCCCGGCGGGGCGGGCAGGGGCCGACAGCGTTCAGCACTGCAAGGCTGTCTTCAGCTTCTTTGGGACCGACCGCAAAGTTGTTAGCGCGCAAATGATCGATAAATCCGGCCAGTCGCTGCGTGATGATCGGCTCGGCGGGCCTGATTGCCTGTTTGTCCATTATGCTGCCGCTCCGGCAAGCCGGCCTGTTAACTCGGCCGTGGCGGATTTCAGATCGCGTTCGGTTTTGAGAAGGCAAATCAGAGTTGCCTGCAGTTTATGCAGGTCCGAAGGGAGATCATTGATTTTCATGGCGAGCAGCGCTGCCGCCCAATCCAGGGTTTCGGCCACGCCCGGAACCTTTTCAAGGTCTTCCTGCCGAAGCGCCCTGACGAAGCGCGCGATCTGCCCGGCAAGTTCCTGATCAATCTGCGGCATTCGTGCCTGCAAAATGGCGATTTCCCGATCCGGATCAGGATAATCGACATAGTTGTAAAGGCAGCGCCGCCGCAGCGCATCGGACAATTCGCGCGTGCCGTTTGAAGTCAGAACGACATGGGGTCTGGCCTTGGCGGTCAGCGTGCCCAGTTCCGGAATGCTGATCTGAAAATCGGACAGAACTTCCAGGAGATAGGCCTCGAATTCCATATCGGCACGGTCAATCTCGTCGATCAGGAGGACCGGCGGGGTCTCTTGCGAAATCGCTTCCAGCAGCGGACGGCGCAGGAGATAGTCTTCGGAAAAGATCTGGTTTTCGATTTCATCCGGGCTTTCACCGGACTGCTCATGAACCTTGATGGCCAAAAGCTGCCGCTGATAATTCCATTCGTAAATCGCGGTGTTAGCGTCGAGCCCCTCATAACATTGCAGGCGAATGAGTTGCGTCTTCAGAGCCGATGCGAGAGCCCGGGCGATTTCGGTTTTTCCGACACCGGCTTCCCCTTCAAGCAGCAACGGGCGCCCAAGATGCAGCATAAGCTGCATGGCTGTCGCTGTGTCTTCGTCGATCACATAGTGCTCGGCGGCCAGAAGTGCCTTGAGGTCTTCCAACGGGATCATGTTCATGTCATCTGCCTGACAGGGCGGGAAAGCAGGTGGACCTGTTTTCCCGCCGCTGTCGCCTTAGCCGTGCAGGCCGAGTTTATCGGCGGTTTTCCAGACCCGCCAGTGATCGTGCGGCATCTGGGTGTGCGTCAGGCCGAGATGGGCAAATGCATCGTTGACCGCGTTGGAAAAGGCAGACACGCCGCCGACATTGGGCGATTCTCCGACACCCTTGGCACCAATCGGATGATGGGGCGACGGCGTGACGGTGAAGTCGGTTTCCCAGATGGGTGTTTCCACGGCTGTGGGCAGGAAAAAGTCCATGAGGCTCGCGCCTTTCACGTTGCCGATCTCGTCAT
This sequence comes from Stappiaceae bacterium, assembly GCA_965275915.1. Classification (GTDB taxonomy): domain Bacteria; phylum Pseudomonadota; class Alphaproteobacteria; order Rhizobiales; family Stappiaceae; genus JBDWFY01. Next base: position 908,621 of record CBDHYI010000007.1, on the reverse strand, counting down.
AGGCGATTTCCTGTCCCATCGCGATGGCCAGCGCTTCGGTCAATCCGCCATGGACCTGCCCTTCGATGATCATCGGATTGATGCGGGTGCCGCAATCATCAAGCGCATAGAAGCGCCTGACATCCGTTTCCCCCGTATCGACATCAATATCGATCACGCAGACATAGGCACCGTAAGGGTACGTCATGTTCGGCGGATCGTAATAGCTAACCGCTTCAAGCCCCGGTTCAAGGCCCGGTATGGCCTTGTTGTAGGAGGCGAAGGCGATCTCGGCCATCGTCATGGCTTTTTCCGGATTGCCCTTGACCTGGAACCGGTCGACGTCCCATTCAAGGTCGTCTTCGTGCACTTCCAGCAGATAGGCCGCTATCATCTGTGCCTTGGCGCGGATTTTCCGGCCCGCCATGGCGGTTGCCGCTCCGGCAACCGGCGTGGAGCGGGAGCCGTAGGTGCCAAGGCCATAAGGCGCCGTATCCGTGTCCCCTTCCTCAATAGTAATCTGATCGGCGGGCAATCCGATCTCGGATGCAAGGATCTGGGCAAAGGTGGTGGCGTGACCCTGTCCCTGGCTGATCGTACCCAGCCGCGCAATGGCACTTCCGGTGGGATGAATGCGGATTTCGCAGGAATCGAACATCCCGAGGCCGAGAATATCGCAATTCTTGACCGGTCCCGCGCCAACGATCTCGGTGAAGAAGGCAACGCCGATACCCATCAGTTTGCGGGTTTCGCCCCGCCCGAAAGCGGTCCGGTTTGCAGCCTGTTCCGCCCTTAGAGCTTTGTAATCGACGGTATCGAGCGCCTTTTGCATCGCCGTCTGATAATCTCCGGAATCGTATTCCCAGCCCAGTGCGGACGTATAGGGGAATTGCTCCTTGCCGATGAAGTTCTTCAGGCGGAGTTCCGCCGGATCCATGTCCAGCTTGCGCGCCAGAACATCGATCATCCGTTCGATGAAATAAGACGCTTCCGTCACCCGGAATGAGCAGCGGTAGGCGACACCGCCCGGGGCTTTGTTGGTGTAAACCCCGTCCACGGATACATGTGCGGTCGGGATGTCGTACGACCCGGTGCAGATGTTGAAGAAACCGGCGGGAAACTTCGTCGGATCCGCGCAGGCATCAAAGGCGCCGTGATCGGCAAGAACATGGCACCAGAGGCCGGTAATCCTGCCGTCTTTGGTCGCGGCAATCTTCCCGGTCATGTGATAGTCGCGGGCGAAGGCGGTCGTTGAGAGATTTTCCATCCTGTCTTCGACCCACTTGATCGGCACGCCGGTGACGATGCTGGCAACGACGGCACAGATGTAACCGGGATAGACTCCGACTTTGTTGCCGAACCCGCCGCCGATATCCGGTGAAATCACCCGGATATTGTGTTCGGGGATCGTTGAGATCAAAGAGGCGACGGTCCGCACCGCATGCGGCGCCTGGAACGTGCCCCAAAGGGTCAGTTTGCCGTTGATTTTGTCCATCGAGGCAACGCAGCCGCATGTTTCCAGCGGACAGGGATGAACACGCTGGTAGGTGACCAGTTCCTCGGCAACAACATCGGCATCGGCGAGGGATTTGGCCGTTGCGTCCGCGTCGCCGACCTCCCAGGTGAAGATGTGATTGTGATGTTTGCGCGGGCCGTGCGCGCCTTCCATCTTGTCCCTTATATCTTCACGCAGCAGCGGGGCATACTGATCCATCGCCTTAAACGCGTCGGTCAGCGCCGGCAGTTCCTCATAATCGACGTCAACCAGATCGACAGCATCGGCGGCGATGTACCGGTCTTGGGCAACGACAAAAGCGACCTCCTGGTTTTGAAACAGGACTTTCTCGTCAGCGAGCACGGCCTGAACGTCGCCGGCAAGAGTCGGCATATAGTGCAGATTCAGCGGTTTGAGGTCTTCAGCCGTCAACACCGCCACGACACCGGGAACAGCGAGTGCGGCGGATTTGTCGATCGATTTGATGCGGGCATGTCCATAGGGAGATCGGACGAAATCGCCGAACAGCATGCCGGGCAGTTTGATATCGTCGACATAGTTGCCTTTGCCCTGGGTAAAACGGGCATCTTCGACGCGTTTTCTTGCTGAACCCAGACCCTGAAGTTTCTCGGCCCTCTCCGTGGCCGGTGCGGTGGGAGCGTTCATTCTGCAGCCTCCTTAACCTGTAACTGTTCGGCAGCGGCCTGTATTGACTTGACGATGTTCTGATAGCCGGTGCAGCGGCACAGATTGCCGGAAATGCCGTAGCGGATGTCTTCTTCCGTCGGGTTGGGATTGTCCTGCAGCAACCGGTAGGCTCGTGTGATCATTCCGGGTGTGCAGAAACCGCACTGAAGGCCGTGATGTTCGCGGAAAGCCTCCTGCAACGCATGCAGGGTACCGTCCGGGTTGGCAACGCCTTCAATGGTTGTGATGTCGGCACCGTCGGCCTGGCCGACAAACACCATGCAGGATTTGACGGATTTGCCGTCAAGATCGACCGTACAGGCTCCGCAATGCCCCGTGTCGCAGCCGATATGCGGTCCGGTCAGGTTCTGTTGTTCGCGCAGGAAATGAATGAGCAGAGTGCGCGGTTCGGCGAGGGCTTCCACCTCGCGGCCGTTTACCGTCATTTTGACGTGAGATTTAGCCATGATGGATCCTCGATCTTACTGGGCGCGGTCGCGTGCGATTTCAATCGCCCTGCGCACCATGACGCCGGCGATTTTGGTTCGGAATTCGGCCGGGCCCCGCCCGTCGCTGGCCGGATTGGTGATGGCCTCGGCTTTGGCCACGGCATCCGAAATGGCAGCCGCATCCACGGACGTTCCGACAAGCGCCTGAGCCGCATCCCCCGCGAAGAGCGGCGTATCGCCAACGTTCGTCAGTCCGATTGATGCACTGGTACATTGTCCGCCGGACATGGTGAGGATGACGGCTGCTGCGGCTGTCGCATAGTCGCCGATCTTGCGTTTTTGCTTCTGGTAGCTGTAACCGTGGCCCTGGGCGGGCCTTCTAAATGTAATCGCCGTCAGGATTTCGCCCTCTTCCAGGGCTGTGAAATAGGCAGCTTCATAGAAATCCCGTGCCGCAATCGTGCGGCTTCCGCCGGAGCTTTTCACCTCGTACCGGGCGTCGAGCGTCTGCATAAGCGCGGGCATGTCGTTGCCCGGATCGCCATTGGCAACGTTGCCGCCCAGCGTTCCCAGATTCCTGACCTGCGGGTCGGCGATCATCAGAGATGTTTCGCGGAGGATTGGACAGGCCGCTGCAAGCTCGTCCGATGCGATGAGTTCGGACTGTGTTGTCATGGCGCCGATGCGGATCGTTTCGCCGGTAAGATCGATGCCCTTGAGACCGTCAATATCCTGAAGATCGATCAGATGCTCCGGCGCGGCCATGCGCAGCTTCATCATCGGGATCAGGCTGTGTCCGCCTGCGACCACGCGCGCCTCATCACCGTGACTGGCAAGCAGGCTGAGCGCTTCATCGACACTCTTTGGTCGATGAAAATCAAAAGAACTGGGTATCATATGTTTCCTCCCTCGCTCGAGCCGCCGAGCGATTGGAAGAAGTCTAAGGTCTGCCTGGTTCTCTCTGCATCCGCCGAAACATGAGTGCAGACCGCTGCGCACGAAATGCGATTATCCTGCACGAACTGCGGGCGACCTTGCCGCAAATCAAAGAGGTATTCCAACTGGCCTTCAATGGAGATAACAGGCTCCGCTCAAGTGAACCGGAGCCGAGGATCGAGGTCACCTAGGTCAGACCCAGCGCGCTTTGCACTTCGGCGATGCGTGCGCGGCTGACGGGCACTTCAATGTCCTCCGCATCGCCGAACAGGCACCAGGCTTTGTCACCGTTTCTCCGGAATCCCTTGACCTTGGAGATATTGACCAGAAAGGATCGGTGGGTGCGGATAAACTCATGGCCGGCGACACTTTTCTCAACGCGCGAGATCGGCCAGGGGCAAAAATACTCCACAGTACCGTCCTGGATGCGGGAGTAATGGCCATCGGCCTGGATGTAGGCAATCGCGTCGGCCATGAGAAATCGAATGGCATTATCCCGTTCATAGGGAATCCGAACGGGTTTGTTCGAGGCCGTTTTGTCCGCTTCCGGCTGCCGGGGTTCACTCATGACTTTTGACAGTGCTAGGTTGGTTTGCTTGCGTGCGGTTGCCTCGGAGATGTCGGGTTCATGCTCCGGATGGTCGCCTTTTGCTTCATCGGCTAAGGAAGTCTGAGCCATCTCCTCAACGCCTTTCTCAGGAACGTCAACAGAATTGGGATGTTCGGCTGTCTCGGCAGGTTGCGTGTCACTTGCCGGAACGGCGATCAGCAAAAACAGGCCGCAAATGACGAACGAGGCCACAGCAACAATCATCGCCAGTGTGCCTTGGGAGATGTTGGGCGCCGAAACCGGAACGATTTCCTCCGCCAAGCTGAACGTCGTGAACAGCATTGCCGAATAGTGCATCGCCGATATGGCAAGACCCAATACGATCGCGCCCAGGATGGTTGCACGCAGGCTGCGCCGGCGATAGGCAAGCTCGAGCGCCAGGATTGCCGATCCGATCCCGATCCCGGTGGCAATAAGGACGCCCGTCGTATCGTAGGTGAGAATACAATTACCTGAAATGGCGGACATGCCGAGATAATGCATGCTGACAATGCCAAGTCCCGTCAGGACACCCGCAATGACAATGCGGGACTGTGTTCTGACACCGATATGCAAAAACATGAACGCCGTACCCACAACCAGTATGGCGATCAGAACCGAGCCAAGGGTCGGCAGGGCGTCATATTGCATTTGGACGGGAATGCGGATGGCAAGCATGCCGATGAAATGCATCGACCAGATGCCGCCGCCGAGCGCGATCGCCGCCTGTGCGATGCGCGGTTTTCGGGCCGCAAGCGTCAGGTCGCGCATACCGCTGCTCAGCCGCAGGCAGGTAAAACTCGCCATGATGGCGACGAGAATCGAAGCGGCCACCAGGAAGGGGTCATAACTGACTTCGAGCATCAATGCGGGATCGGACTCTGCTGTTTCTTACCGTTCAGTGTTTTTCGGCGAAGGCGACAAACCGGGGTCGGCCCGGTCGGACATTTCGATCCGGTCGCCGTCCGCATTCATGACCGATATCCTGCCCGGACTCCGGGTTCGTGGCAAGTGAATCCGGAAAAGTTCTAAACCGAGCTGAAGCCGAGATCCTTGATCAGTTTGATCATCAGTTCTTTTGCCCCTTCGCGATGCGCATGATGAATATCGCGGGCTTTGTCAGGCTTGCGTGCAGCAATGGCTTCAACAAGTTTCCTGTGGTCGGTATTGGATTGATGCGGTGCCGGACGGACGAACAGGGTCATCATGCGCGCCCTTTGCACCTGGTCGGAATATGTTGCGACGATGGACTGGAGGCGTTTGTTGTTTGTCAGGCTCACCAGCTTGCGATGAAACTTGTCGTCCGCGACGGCCCATCGCTTCCGATCGTCCTTTTTCAGCGCATCTTCCATTTCGCCGAGCAGACTTTCCATCTCGGCCATGTCCGCACCGCTGACCCCGGCCTGGGCGGCTTTATAGGCGGCAAGCGATTCAAGCTCGGTCAGGATCGAATAGATCTCTTCCATGTCATCGGGGGAGAGCGGAACGATACGAATGCCCCGCCGGGGTTTGATCTCGACGAGCCCCTGCGCTTCAAGAATGATAGCGGCCTCCCGGATCGGTGTCCGGGACATATTGAGCATCTGGGCGAGTTCCGGCTCAAGGACATTGGAGCCGGCGGGCAACTGATTGGTGATAATCATCTCACGCAGCTGCTGGACGGCGCGTTGCGACTGCGACGGTGTTTTTTCTTCTGTACCCAATGCAATGTCCGTAAGGCCGTTGCCGCTCATATGTTTTCCCATTTATCGGTCAGCTCTCTGGCAATTGCCATTTACATGGAACGGCGATCCCGTTCGGATAAGCGCCTGTAAGCCCCAATATCATTTAAAGTGTAATCCGATGACGTAAGATCCTCAATAATCGAGAGAGCAAAGGGAAAAGGCCGGGGCAACGTCCAGTCGGTGAACCGGCGTCAGGCCGCCCGATATCCGGGGAAAAAGTCTTCGAACCGCGGGATCGTGTCCGGGAACGATCGCCTCCGGAGAGGGCGCAAGTTCCATCAACCGATTGAAGCCGGCCAGCATTTCAGCCGCATTGACGACGATGGGAAACAGCTTCTTCCTGAGAAAATTCTCGTAATAATGCGATGCATCCGATGCAAGAATAAGCGGGCCGTTATCAGTCATCACCCGGATAATCTGAAGTCCGCTTGAATGACCGCCAATCCTGTGGACGGTGACACCCGGCGCGATTTCGCCGTCGCCATCGTGAAAGGTGACCTTTCCAGCGTAAACCTTGCGGACCATGTCGCAGACGTGATCGGCGGTGAAGGGCGCCCTTAACGCATCGTGGCACATGCACGGCCCCGTGGCGAAAGCCATCTCCGCCGCCTGTATGTGAAATCTGGCCTTCTCGAAGGCCGGAAGCTTGCCGGCATGATCGTAGTGCAGATGAGAAATAATGACGGTTTCCACCTCGTGAGCGGCGATACCGAATTCGGCAAGGCAGGCGACAGGATCTTTAAGGATGTCGCGGCCGCGGTCCGCAGCTTCTTTTTCATCATAACCGGTGTCAACGACGATGGTGCGATTGTTGTTGCGGATGACCCAGATGAAATAGTCCATGTCATGCTGGCTTGCATGATCGTCATCGAACATGAATGAATCGGCGCGGGTCCGGCTGTTCCGCTCGGCATATTTCAGCGCATAGACTTCATAGGTCTCATGCACGGGCACCACTCCTTATGCCAACCCACAAGGCCCGGTCCTGCAGAACCACTGTTTTGCTCTTCACCATTTCCTGAACATCGGCGTCAAACGCCTTGAAATGGGCGGTCTCAATATGAAGGTCGAACGCGGCCCGATCCGTGTAGATTTCATAGAGGAATATCGTGTCCGGTGTCTCTGAGGACGTCCAGACATCGAACGCCAGGCAACCGTCCTCATTCTGAAGGCTGTCCTTCGCCTGCTGAACGACCCTTTGCCGGAAGCGGTTTGCCGCTTCGTCGGTGGTCTGGAAGGTAACGATGACGGCATACATGATGTTATTCCTCTACCGCTTCGGCTTGCGAAGGGCCTGTGCGGCGTTTGATCCTTTCTGCGATCCGTGCGGTGAAGCGGCGGGCTGCGGGCAATTGCGACAGGATGAGCGTAACGTTCAGAAACAGCAGGATAGCAGCACCCGGCCTGGAAACGAAAGCCAGAAGATCGCCGTCCGCAACCAGAAGCGTCCGCCGGAATGTCTCGTCAAAGAGGCTGCCGAGGATGACGCCGATCACAAGCGGCGCGATCGGGTATTTCATTTCAAGCACCATGTAGGCAATGAGACCGACGCCGACCATCAGGAAAAGATCGTTCACGCCGCCGCCAACGGAAAATGAACCGATGGTCGTCAGAACAAGAACGCCCGGCAGGAAAATCGTTTGCGGAACGCATAGAACCGAGATGAAGATGCGCGAGGTGAATATGCCGAGCGCAAACATGGTGATCGATGACAGCACCAGAATGGCGACAATATGGGTTATGAGGGCAGGATCGATTGTCGGACCGGGAATGACATTGTTGATCTTGAGTGCACCCAAAAGTGCCGCTGCCGGCGGAGAGCCGGGTATGCCAAGAACCAGCAAGGGAATGAGCGCTCCGCCAATACAGGCGTTGTTGGCGGTTTCGGCGGACAGAAGCCCCTGCAGCGAGCCTTTGCCGAATTTCTGCGGTTCCCGGGAGACGTTTTTGCTGACGCCGTAGGACACCCACCCGGCGACATCCTCACCGACGCCGGGCAGGGAGCCGATGCCGACACCCAATGCACCTGAGCGCCCGATGGTCGGCAGGTTCTTTCGGATGGCTTTGAAGCTGGGAAGTATGCGTCCCACCTGCGGCGGACTGCCGGCATTTGCACCCTTTTTCAGGCCTGCGATGATCTGCGGAACCGCAAACGCCCCCATGAGAACGGGGACAACCTGAAATCCGGAGAGCAGGTACGACCAACCGAATGTAAATCGCGGTTCGCTCAAAATCGGGTCCTGCCCGACCATCGCCATGGCCAGACCGGCGAGACCGGCAATCCAGCCTTTGATGACAAGATCCGAACTCATCAGTGTGCCGCTGATCAAAATACCGAAAAGGGCGAGCAGGGCTTTTTCGGGTGATGCGATCATTTGCGAAATCGCAAGCAGCACCCAGACGAAACACAAAAGGCAAACAGTGCCGATGAGGGTGCCGATCAGAGATGCCGTCGTCGTCAGTCCCAGGGCCTGGCCGCCCTTGCCCTGTTTCGTCAGGGGAAAGCCGTCCATCGCTGTGGCCGCGGATGCGGCCGTGCCTGGAATATTCAGCAAAATGGATGGATAGGACCCACCGTAAATTGCGCCCACATAAGCGCCGATCAAGGCGATCAGGGACTGTTCGATAGGGATCTTGTTGCCGAAAAAGCCCGTCAGGATCGTAACAGCCAGGGTCGCCGTCAGGCCGGGCAGCGCACCGAAAACGATGCCGAGAAAAACGGACGTGATGAGATAGGCGTATGTTACGGGATCGGATGCTAGAGAGACCAGGCTGCCGGTGAAATTCCCGATTTGAGTCAGGATCAGGTCCATGAGTTTGTCCTATTGTCCGGCACTGTCAGGTCTTCCCCTGAAGCCAGGGCTTGAGGGTGACGTAGTAGTGATATTCGATCTGCTGAAAGACCAGGCCTGTTCTGTTGGGCACGTTCTGGCGGAAGCCGAACGCCATGGTGACGACGAGAAACAGGGGCAGAACCACTGCGATGACCGGCGTCAGCCTGGCATAAAACGGCAGGCGGCCGTTTGCGAACCGTATCTCGGCCATGACGCAGACGCACATGATTACCAGACTGATCAATGCAATCCAGTCATCATCATGCGGCTTCGTCCACTCCGTACGCGGAAAATGAACCAGAAATGCATAAAGCGAGGGGATTCCCACGAACAACAGGCAGATCATCATCGGCCTCAGCCGGTCTTCATGAAAGGAAAACACCAGAGCGGCAAAAATCAGCGCACTCGCGATCGTGAAATCGACACGCGGAACCAGCGCGAAAATGTAAAGCAGCAGAAAGGCTGCGATGAGCGTTATTTTGCCGCCGCCACGCGCAAACCATTCGGAGACCTGGTTAAAATTCAGATGTGCCGGTTTGCCGCCCTCCCTGATTGCGATCATCAGGAGTGTGCACGACAGGACAAGCATCGCGACAAAAACAGCGTAAGGGACCAGCGCAGCCGAATTATACCATTTGCCGCTTTCAACACCTGCGGCGTTGGCTTCAAAGAAGGGAATTTCGGATGTCTTGTAAAGGAAGAAAAGGCTGAGGCCGATCAGGATCAACGCCGTGTAAAAGTCCTTGCGCCGCAATTCGGTCTTGTCTGACATTATGGGGTGTCTCGCTCTTGGTACTGCCCTGGAACGCTGTCCGGCAGCCGCCAAAGAACGGCCGGTCCTGTTTCGGGGACCGGCCGGCATTGTCTGCAGTCAAGGCTTGGGAATGCCCAAGGTGGACGGGTCGACCTTGGCGGCCTTCAGATCCCACAGGGTCCAGGCAAAATTGCTTTCCAGATTGGAGAAGATTTTGCTGGCCTCTTCGCCAGCGGCGGCGGAGAGATCGTAATTGTTGCTTTCCGCCCAGAACTTGACGTTGTCCGACTCCATCGCCTTTTTAAAGGCGTCCGTCAGCGCCTTCTTGGCATCGTCGGGAGCTGAATTCAGAACGGCGAAACCGATCGCCTGTTTCAGAGGCAGATATTTATCAAGACCCGGATAGGAGGCAAATGCCGAAGGAATCGTGCCGAGGTCTTTGACTTCCTTGCTTTCCGGAACCAGCATGGCCAGCGGCCGCAGCTTGTTGCCTGCAAGCAGAGGGAATTGTTCCGCAAGCGACGTGACGACCACCTGTACTTCACCGGCGACTGCCGCTTCCTGAGACGGTCCTGACCCTCCATAAGGAATGAACTTGAATTTGGCTTCGGTGCCGTTTTCAAGCGCAAGCAGATTCAGGTGATGGATCGAGCCGGAGCCCGATGCGGCCGCGGGAATTGTGCCCGGGCTGGCTTTCGCCGCGTCAATCAGTTCCTCAAGCGTTTTGTAGGGCGAATCCACCGTTACGCTGATGAGATCGGGCGAACCGCCGACAATGAACGGATACCAGACATCGAATTTCTTGTCCCAGCCGCCCTGTACGCCGGCCGTGACATTGGATTCGGAGATGCCGGCCAGCGTGTAGCCGTCATCGGGTTGGTTCAGTACGTAGGTCATGCCGTTTGAACCGGCCACGCCGCCGGTCTGATTGATGACGGAAATCGAAACCGGAAGTTCCTTTTCCATCTCAGCCATGATCATGCGGTTGATGGAGTCCGTGCCGCCCCCGGCACCCCAGACGACCGCCGTGGTGATGTCGCGAAACGGATATTCCTGCGCGGATGCACTGCCGGCTGCGACGGCTGTCATGCCAAGGGCAACAGCGCCCGCTACGAGGTGTGAATAGTTCATGCAGTCCTCCCTGCAAATACGATGTGTCGTCGGATCAAAGCCGGCCGGAAGACCAAGACTTTTTCGACTAATATTTTTACGTATGCATTATTTTATTCATTGTCAACGGCATACTTTCTCTATATGGCTTCTTTGATCGCGTTGTGCTCTGATGCGCGGCAGTCGGAACAGGGTTGTCAAAATAAGGTTCATGCGGATAGCACCATGACAAAGAAATATAACATTGCAGTCTTCAACGGAGACGGGATCGGCCCGGAAGTCATGGCGCCGACGGTTGCCGTTCTGCGAGCGCTTTCCGACCAACATGCCGACTTTGACTTTGAATTTCAGAATGTTGACGCCGGCGCCGCACACTATGCGAAAACGGGAAAGTCGCTCCCCGAAGAATCGCTGCAGGTTGCGCGCGCCGCCGATGCAATTCTTCTTTCTGCGATGGGTTTGCCTGATATACGCTATCCCGACGGAACCGAAATTGCCCCTCAGATTGAGCTTCGTATGGAGCTCGATCTTTATGCCGGTGTGCGGCCGGTTACCGTGATGTCCGGTCAGGACAGTCCCCTGAGAGACGCTGACCTGTCAAAAATCGACTTTGTGATCGTCCGGGAATCCACCGAAGGACTGTTTGCCTCGCACGGCAAGGGTGAAGTCGAAAATGATGAGACGGCACGCGAGACGATGGTCATCACGCGCGATGTGTCGGAAAAGCTGTTTGACTTTTCCTTTCGCCTTGCCCGTCAGAGAAGGGCTGCCGGAACCGGCAAGGGCAAGGTGACGTGTGTCGACAAGGCCAATGTTTTCAAGGCCTTTGCGTTTTTCAGGAAGATCAGTGAGGAGATCGGCAGGAAGTATCCGGATATTGAGCTGGATGCGGCTTATGTTGACGCCACGGCGTTGTGGATGGTGCAAAAACCGCACGTTTTCGATGTGATGGTCACCGAAAACATGTTTGGCGACATTCTGTCGGACCTTGGTGCGGGCATCATGGGCGGGCTCGGGCTCGCGCCGTCGGCCGACATCGGCGACAAACACGCCGTGTTTCAACCCTGCCACGGGTCCGCGCCGGACATCGCAGGTCAAGGCTATGCCAATCCGATCGCCATGATCCTGTCGGCCGCAATGATGCTGGACTGGCTTGGCTATGAGAGGGAAGTGCCGGGCATGGTCACCGCGGCGAATACGATCAGGTGTGCTGTCGCGCACGTCATTGCCGACGGTCCGAAAACCCGGGATATGGGCGGGACCGCATCCACGGGCGATATCAGCGCGGCGATACTTTCCAACTGCAATCAGGTCCGGGAAACCGCATGAGCCGCGCCGATCGCCCCTTGCGCGTCGCCGTCATCGGTGCGGGCTACTTCAGCCAGTTTCATGTCGATGCCTGGAGACGCAACCCCGATACGACGCTGGTCGCCATCGCTGATATCAACGAACAGCGGGCGCGCGATCTTGCCGGCGATGGCTCGCCTGTTGCCGTTTACCGCGATGCCGAGGCCCTTTTGGCCGACCACGCGCCGGACATCGTCGATATTGTCCTGCCGCCAAGGGCGCATCTGGATACGCTGCGTCTGACCCTGCCTCATGACGTGACCATTATCTGTCAGAAACCGTTTTGCGGGACACTGGCCGATGCCGGTCAGGCGCTTGAGATGATCGAAGCGGCGGGCCGTCTTGTCGTCGTGCACGAGAATTTCCGATTTCAGCCATGGTACCGCAAAATCAAAACGCTGATTGATGAGAAGAAGGTGGGGGATTTATACCAGGTCACCTACCGGCTTCGGCCGGGCGACGGCCAGGGGCCGGAGGCGTATTTGGCGCGGCAGCCCTATTTCCAGAAGATGGAGCGGTTTCTGATCCATGAAACCGGCGTACACTGGGTCGATACGTTCCGTTATCTGCTGGGCGATCCGACATCCGTTATCGCGGATCTGCGCCGCCTCAACCCGGTGATTGCCGGGGAGGACAGCGGATTTTTCATTTACCGTTATGACGATGGCAGGCGGGCTTTGTTTGACGGCAATCGGCTTGTCGATCATGTCGCTGAGAATTCCCGGCGCACAATGGGCGAGTTGACGGTTGAAGGATCGAAAGGCGTCCTGTCGTTAAACGGCGATGGCGAGATCTTTTTTCGCCGGACAGGGGCGTCCGAAGCCGAACTGATTGCATCGGACTTTCCGACCACGGGATTCGGCGGCGATTGTGTCTATGCGCTGCAAAAACATGTAACCGATCACCTTCTGCATGGAACGCCGATCGAAAATGAGGCGCGGGACTATGTTGCCAATATCGCTATTGAAGAAGCGATTTATGAATCCGCGAAGATCGGAACGGCTATTCTGAAGCGCTAGTTTTGCTTCGACATCTGTCCGAACTCATGGCTCAAGAGCGTAACAACCATCTTGGATAATATATTTCATAATTAAAATTTTAAGCTTGAAATAAAATTTTGCGCATGCCATCCTCCCTGAAAGTGGGAGGAGCGGCCTTCATGACAATTGCCTGCCTCGGACGAGGTCCGACCGGCCTTTATTTTGCACACAGTTTGACGTCGTGCGGGCTTGACCGTGGATCGCTGGTGCATCCAGGCCGAAAGGGCGGAAAAAGTGACCGGAAACGTGATGGCTAAAGGCGATCTTCAGGGCCGTCATGCACTTGTGACCGGAGGGGGGTCCGGTGTGGGTGCCGCCATTGCCGTTGGCCTCGCCGAAAGCGGTGCCTCCGTAACCATCTGCGGACGGCGTCCGGCGCCGCTTGAGACCCTTGCCGATGCACACGATCGGATTTCGTTCCACTCTTGCGATGTCACTGACGAATCTTCGGTGGCAGCGCTTTATGAGGCCGCGGAAGCAGCCCGCGGGCCGTTTGACATTGTGGTTGCCAATGCAGGGCAGGCCGAAAGCCAGCCGGCACACCGGCAGTCGCTGTCGCTCTGGAACCAGATCATCTCCGTCAACCTGACCGGCTCGTTCCTGACCGTCAAACCGGCGCTGGAGCATCTGCGGAAGCAGGACTACGGACGTATCATTTTTATTGCATCCGTCGCCGGTCTCAAAGGATATGGTTATGTCTCTTCCTATGTTGCGGCCAAACATGGTGTTGTCGGCCTGATGCGGGCGCTGGCAGCGGAGTATGCCGAAACAGCCATGACAGTGAATGCCGTCTGCCCCGGTTATACAGACACGGAGATGCTGATCCAGGCGGTTGACAGGATCATGGAAAAAACCGGCATGAGTGCGGACGAAGCCAGAACCTGGCTGGCCGGAACCAATCCGCAAAAGCGCTTCATCGAGCCGCAAGAGGTTGCCGAGGCGGTTCTTTATTTATGTTCGGACGGCGCCCGATCCTATACCGGGCAAACACTGGCACTGTCCGGAGGAGAGACCTCGTGAACATCGCCGAAGTCACAACCGAACCCACATCGGCCGGCAAGGCCCGTTTAAGGCTCTGGCTGAGAATGCTCCGGTCGACGCGTCTTATTGAAAGCGAACTCAGGGAACGTCTGCGGGTCGAGTTTCAGGCAACGTTGCCCCGATTTGATGTCATGGCGGCGCTTTACCGTCAGCGGGAGGGCATGATCATGTCCGATCTCTCGCGCTTTCTCATGGTTTCCAACGGCAATGTGACGGGTATCATCGATCGTCTTGTCGGCGATGGTCTGGTCAGCCGGCACAAGCGCGAAGGAGACCGCCGCACCTCCTTCGTGAAGCTGACGCCCGAGGGACTGTCATCCTTTGAGGAAATGGCCCGCGCGCACGAGTCATGGATCAGTGCGCTCCTGGCCGACTTTTCCGGCGACGAAGCCGCACATCTGGCTGCTCAGCTGAGGCACTTTGAAAGTGAGTGGGAGGGACGGCATGAGTGACATGACCAGCCTGTCGCCGGATCATTTCCTGTGGCGGGTCGAGAAGGGTGTCGCAACGGTGCAACTTGACAGGCCGGATCGCAAAAATCCGCTGACATTTGAAAGTTATGCCGAACTCCGCGACACATTCCGGGCTCTTGCATATGCCGACGACATCAAGGCTGTGGTGCTGGCGCCCAATGGCGGCAACTTCTGTTCCGGCGGAGATGTCCGGGATATTATTGGCCCGCTGATAAAGATGGATATGAAAGGGTTGCTCGCGTTTACCAGGATGACGGGCGACCTTGTCAAAGCGATCATCGGCTGCACAAAACCGGTGATTGCCGCAGTCGATGGCGTTGCCGTTGGTGCCGGGGCAATTCTGGCGATGGCCGCCGACATGCGTCTGGCGACCCCGGCGGCAAAGACCGCTTTTCTGTTCACCCGCGTCGGTTTGGCCGGCTGCGATATGGGCGCCTGTGCGATCCTGCCGCGACTGATCGGCCAGGGGCGGGCGGCAGAGCTGCTCTATACCGGACGGTCGATGTCGGCGGAAGAGGGCGAACGCTGGGGCTTTTACAACCGGATCGTCTCCGCGGAAATTCTTGTTAAGGAAGCCGAAGCGCTGGCCCGGTCACTGGCGGATGGCCCGACTTTTGCCCACGGCATGACCAAAACACAGCTCAATCAGGAATGGTCGATGGGGTTGGACCAGGCCATAGAAGCCGAGGCGCAGGCACAGGCGATCTGCATGCAGACGGAGGATTTTTCCCGCGCCTACCATGCCTTCATGGCACGCGAAAAACCGGAATTTGCGGGCGATTGATCATGGATAGAAGTTATTTGTCCTGGCCCTTCTTCGACGAACATCATCTGAGCCTGGTCGCGCAACTGGAAAAGTGGTGCGACCTGAACCTGCCCGCCGACCACGATGACGTCGATCAGGCCTGCCGGGAGCTGGTTTCCTGGCTGGGCCGGGATGGCTGGCTTCGATACTCGGCCATCGATCCCGACCGGCCGGGTGTTCTTGATGTCAGGACATTGTGTCTCATACGGGAAACGCTGGCGCGTCATGACGGGCTTGCCGACTTTGCCTTTGCGATGCAGGGACTTGGTGCAGGTGCGCTGACCCTGTTTGGCACACCGGACCAGCAGCGATGGCTGAAACAGACCCGCTCGGGGTCGGCGATTGCGGCGTTTGCCCTGACAGACCCCCGCTCAGGCTCGGACGTTGCCAATATTGAAACCTCAGCGCAACCAGACGGTTCCGGTTATATCTTGAACGGCGAAAAGACATGGATCTCCAACGGCGGGATAGCCGACCTTTATGTCGTGTTTGCCAGAACCGGCGAGCAACCCGGTGCCAGGGGCCTGTCGGCCTTTCTGATGCCCGCCGATTCCGAAGGGTTGACGGTTGAGGAACGGCTGGATGTGATGGCACCCCATCCGCTTGCCCGTCTTGGGCTGAACAATGTGCACCTGCCGGAAAAGGCCCTGATCGGGGCACCCGGCCAGGGATTCAAAATTGCAATGTCTGTGCTGGATGTCTTTCGCCCGACCGTCGGAGCCGCTGCGCTCGGGTTTGCCCGGCGTGCTTTGGATGAAAGCATCGGACGGGCACAGGAACGCGAACTGTTCGGTGCGCCGCTTGCCGATCTGCAAATGGTCCAGGGGCATATTGCCGAGATGGCGCTGGCGGTGGACGCGGCGGCGCTGCTCATCTATCGCGCTGCCTGGACGAAAGACAAAGGCGCCCCGCGGGTGACGCGTGAGGCGGCGATGGCAAAGCTTTATGCGACCGAGCAGGCGCAGCAGGTGATCGACAAGGCGGTTCAGATCCATGGCGGTGACGGTGTCCGAAAAGGGCATATTGTCGAAAGCCTTTACCGCGAGATACGAGCGCTCAGAATTTACGAGGGCGCATCGGATGTGCAGAAGATTGTTATTGCGCGGCAGGTTCTCGCCGACGCGGATCATTGAGGTTCAGGAAAAGTCATGCTTGGTCCGACAGCACATATCGATACATTCACACGGGACAATCTGCCCCCTGAAAGCGAGTGGCCCCACTTCAATCTGTCACCGTTCAATTATCCCGATCATCTGAATGCCGCTTTTGAATTGACCGACCGCATGGTCGAGCGCGGTTTTGGCGACAATATCGCGTTGATCGGGAACGGACGCAGGCGCACGTACAAGGAACTGGCGGACTGGTCGAACCGTCTGGCCCACGCGCTTGTCGAGCACTACGGCATCGTGCCGGGCAACCGCGTCCTCATCCGCTCCGCAAACAATCCTGCGATGGTCGCCTGCTGGCTTGCCGCAACAAAAGCCGGTGCTGTCGTTGTCAACACAATGCCGATGCTGCGTGCTGGCGAGCTGACAAAGATTGTCAACAAGGCGCAGATTAAACTGGCCTTATGCGACACGCGACTGATGGATGAAATGGTTGCCTGCGCCAAGGACAGCCCGGTTCTGGAACAGGTTGTCGGATTTGACGGGACGGCAAATTTCGACGCTGAACTGGACCGGATCGCGCTCAACAAATCTGTCAAGTTCGATGCTGTCCAGACCGGCCGCGACGATGTCGCCCTGCTGGGTTTTACCTCCGGGACAACCGGTGAGCCCAAGGCGACGATGCATTTTCATCGCGATCTGCTGATTATTGCGGACGGCTATGCCCGCGAAATTCTGGCTGTGACGCCGGACGACGTTTTTGTCGGATCGCCACCGCTTGCCTTCACGTTCGGCCTTGGCGGCCTCGCCATCTTTCCGCTGCGCTTCGGCGCCACTGCGACGCTTTTGGAAAACGCCGCCCCGCCTCACATGATCGATATTATTCAGACCTATAAAGCCACCATTTGCTTCACGGCACCGACGGCCTACAGGGCCATGTTGGCGGCAATGGACGATGGGGCGGACCTGTCGTCATTGCGGATCGCCGTCTCTGCCGGGGAAACGTTGTCCGCCCCGGTATTCAAAGACTGGACGGAGAAAACCGGCAAGCCGATTCTGGATGGTATCGGTGCGACCGAGCTGTTGCACATCTTTATTTCCAACCGCCTGGACGATGCCAGACCTGCCAATACCGGTCGCCCCGTTTCCGGATATGAGGCGCGGGTCGTCGATGATGCCATGCAGGATAAGCCGGTCGGGGAAGTCGGGCGGTTGGCGGTCCGTGGGCCGACAGGCTGCCGGTATCTGGCCGATGACCGGCAGCGTATCTATGTGCGGGATGGGTGGAACCTGACCGGCGATGCCTTCTATCTGGACGGGGAGGGATGCTTTCACTTTGCGGCCCGCGCTGACGACATGATCCTCTCCGGCGGCTACAACATTGCCGGCCCGGAGGTTGAAGCGGCGCTTCTGTCTCACGCCGATGTCAGTGAGTGTGCCGTGGTCGGTCTTCCCGATGAAGCCCGTGGCCAGGTCGTCACCGCCTTTATCGTTCTTACCGAACGGGGTGTTGCCGATGAGGCGACAATCGAACGGTTGCAGAACCACGTGAAGACGGAAATCGCGCCTTACAAATATCCCCGCCGGATAAAGTTCATAGACGCCCTTCCAAAAACCCAGACCGGCAAGATACAAAGGTTCCGGCTTCTGGAAAATAATGCATAAGATGTTGAAAATGAGGGAGAACAGAGGAACATGACAATGACAATTCGTGGGAAAATCGCTGCCGCCATTGTTGGCGCCAGCATGCTGACCCCGGGCTTTGCGGCGGCTGAACCCGCAAAGGTCGGCATGATCACGACCCTGTCCGGCGGCGGATCGTCGCTCGGGGTCGATGTTCGGGACGGATTTCTTCTGGCCGTAAAACAGTCCGGCAGCGAAGACCTTGAGGTGCTGGTTGAGGATGATGCCCGCAAACCCGATCAGGCCAGGAAAATTGCCGACAAATTCCTGCAAAAAGACAAGGTTGATATCCTGACGGGTATCATCTGGTCGAACCTTGCCATGGCAACCGTTCCCGCCGTTACGAAACAGGGCGTTTTCTATATCTCGCCAAATGCCGGTCCGTCCGCGCTGGCAGGCAAAAACTGCCATCAAAATTATTTCAACGCGGCCTGGCAGAACGACAATCTTCATGAAGCGATGGGCAGCCACGCGACCGGGGCCGGTTACACCAAGCCGTTCATTCTCGCACCGAATTATCCGGCCGGAAAAGACGCGCTGACCGGATTCAAACGGTTCTTCAAAGGCAAGCCTATTGGCGAGATTTACACCAAACTGGGCCAGACCGACTATGCGGCGGAAATCGCGCAGATCCGCGATTCCGGCGCTGATTCGATCTTTTTCTTCCTTCCGGGCGGCATGGGTATCGCTTTCATGAAGCAATATTCCCAATCCGGCATCGATGTGCCGGTTATGGGGCCGGCCTTTTCCTTCTCGCAGGATATATTGCCGGCCATGGGGGACGCCGCTGTCGGCGTGATCAACTCCGCGCAATGGTCGAAGGATCTCGACAACCCGGCCAACAAGGCATTTGTCGAAGCCTTTGAGGCCGAGTATGGCCGCCTGCCTTCGCTTTACGCCTCACAGGGTTTTGACACGGCCAATCTGATCCTGTCGGCAATGAAGACCGCCTCGCCGAAAGATGCCGACGCATTCCGGGAGGCCCTGCGAAAGGCGGACTTTGAGTCAACGCGCGGTGACTTCAAATTCGGTTCCAACCATCATCCGGTACAGGACATCTATGTGCGCGAGGTGATCAGGGAAGGGGATGTGATCACCAACAGGATCATCGGCGTCGGTCTTGAAGATCATGCTGACGCTTACGCATCTGAATGCACGATGTAACCAACACTCAGTGGCCCGGACGCGTTTAACGCGTCCGGCTGCGTTCTGTCTTCCAGATCGTACAGCGGATAATCCCCATGTCATTGACACTGGTACTGGAGCAGGTTCTCAACGGCCTGCAACTGGGAGTCATGTTGTTCCTGATGGCGGCCGGTCTGACCCTCGTCTTCGGGGTGATGGGCCTGATTAATCTCGCCCATGGGTCGCTGTTCATGATCGGTGCGTTTCTGTGCGCCAGCGTTGCGGCCTGGTCCGGCTCGTTCTGGCTGGGACTGCTGGCGGGATTTGTCGGTGCCGCCTTTGCCGGCGCCGTCATTGAAGCTGTGGTGATCCGCCGTCTTTATGACCGGGATCATCTGGATCAGGTTCTGGCGACCTTTGCGCTTATTCTGATATTTTCAGAAGGCACCCGCTTTCTGTTTGGTCCAAGGCCGCTTTATCTCGATCTGCCGGAGAGCCTCAACGGGTCGCTCAGCATTTTCGGATGGTTCGACTACCCGATCTACAGGCTGGGCATCATTTTCGTCGGGGTTGCAATGGCTGTCGGTCTTTATGTGCTTATCTCCAGGACCCGCATCGGCATGCAGATCCGGGCCGGCGAAGCAGACCGGGAAATGATCTCGGCGCTCGGAGTCGATATCCGGTTTCTCTACACGCTCATTTTTGCGCTCGGCGCGGCCATCGCCGGATTGGCCGGGGCAATGGTCGGAGCCCTGCAGTCCGTTCAGGTCGGCATGGGTGAACCGGTTCTCATTCTGGCTTTTGTCGTGATCGTTATCGGCGGAATCGGATCTATCAAGGGGGCGCTGATCGGGGCGGTTCTGGTCGGGTTGGTTGATACGCTTGGCCGTGTGTTCCTGCCCAGACTCTTTGCTCTCATTCTGGATCCTTCAACGGCAACGACGATCGGTGCCTCGCTCTCTTCCGTTGCAATTTATCTGCTCATGGCCGCCATTTTGCTGTGGCGCCCCAGGGGACTATTTGCACTCAATGCCTGACACTCATCCCATATTGACGCGAGAGCGATTGTTAAACGGCACGTTCGCGCTGCTGCTCATCATTGTCCCGCTTTGGGCCCATCTGAATGAGGAGCCCTACTATCTCGGCCTTGCGACCCAGGTGGTCATCCTTGCTCTTGCGGGGGTGGGTCTGAACCTTGCCCTAGGTGTGGGCGGTATGGTCAGTTTTGGACATGCCGCTTTCTTCGGCCTTGGCGGTTATGTTGCCGGTGTCGCGGCCTTTCATGCATTTGACGGGACGCCGTTTCTTTCATTGGGGTTTGAGATACCCGGCACCACAAGCCTGCCGCTCATTTGGCTGTTGGCAATTATGGTTGCCGGACTGCTGGCCTTGGTTATCGGCAGTCTGTCGCTCCGAACAACCGGTGTTTATTTCATCATGATCACGCTGGCCTTTGCGCAGATGATCTACTATTTGGCTGTATCCCTGCCGACCTACGGCGGCGAGGATGGGCTTCCAATCTATGTCCGCAACGAGTTGCCGGTGCTGGACAGCGGCGATCCGCTCACTTTTTACGGCCTTTCTCTCTTCTTTCTGTTTTGTACCCTCTTGTTTGTCTATCGATTGACCGGATCGCGGTTCGGAGCGGCCCTGCAGGTTGCGCGCATGAACGAAACCCGGCTGGCGACGATTGGCATTCCGCCATTCCCCGTCAGACTCACAGGGTTCGTAATATCGGGCGCCATCACCGGCCTTGCCGGAGCGCTTTATGCGGATCTTAACGGGTTTGTCGGCCCTTCGATGCTCGCCTGGCAGCGCTCCGGCGAAATCATGATTTTTGTCATTCTGGGCGGCGTCGGGCGTCTGTTTGGTCCGGTCTTGGGAGCCGTTGTCTTCGTTCTCCTTGAAACCTGGCTCGGCGAACAGACGCAACATTGGCAGTTTTTTCTCGGACTTATTCTTTTGGCCGTCGTTCTGTTTGCCCGGGGCGGGTTAATGGGCCTGATTGCGGGGAGGGCGCACCATGGCTGATGCTTTGCTTGAGCTTTCCGGACTATCCAGATCCTTCGGCGGTTTGCGCGCAACCGATAAGGTGGACCTGACGGTGCTCCGAGGCGAAATCCATGCGCTGATCGGCCCCAATGGTGCAGGGAAATCGACGCTTATCCATCAGATCGCCGGGTCTCTGAGGCCCGATGAAGGGACAATTGCGTTGTTCGGGAACGATGCGGTGGATCTGGGCGTTCCGGCACGCGCCCGGCTGGGACTCGGACGCACATTTCAGGTTTCGAGCCTTGCCATGGAGTTTTCCGCGCTCAGGAATGTCCTGATAGCACTTCAGGGCCGCTCCCGGCATACTTACCGTTTTTTTGGGTCCGTCATGTCTGAAAAGTCGCTGGTTTCCGAAGCAGGGACGCACCTGGCTCAAGTCGGCTTGACCGGCCGGGAAACGGTGCCGGCTTCGGATCTGTCCCATGGCGAAAGGCGTAAGTTGGAGTTGGCCGTCGCTCTTGCCCTGAAACCGCGTTTGCTGCTTCTGGACGAACCCATGGCGGGACTGGGCGCTGAGGGGTCCGTTGAGATGACGGCGCTGCTGAAAAGCCTGAAACAGCAGGCCGGGATTTTATTGGTGGAGCATGACATGGACGCGGTGTTTGCTCTTGCCGACCGGATCTCTGTTCTGGTCTATGGCCGTATCATCGCATCCGGCAGCGTTGAGGCGATCCGCGCCGATCCTGTCGTTCAGCAGGCCTATCTGGGAGATCAGGATGCTTGAGGCGGTCCGGCTTGAAACCTTTTATGGTGCCAGTCAGGCGCTGTTCGGTGTCGATCTTGCGGTCCGCGAGGGCGAGGTTGTCGCTCTTCTGGGGCGCAACGGCATGGGAAAGTCGACAACCATTCGCTCAATCCTGCGGCTGACACCGCCAAGGTCGGGCTCAATACGCTTTGACGGCCACGACACCATGACCATGAAACCGCACCGAATTGCGCAACTCGGCATCGGATTGGTTCCCGAAGGGCGGCGCTGTTTCGGCAATCTCACGGTGACGGAAAACCTGCTGGTTGCGGCAAAGGCGGGGTCATGGGACGTGAAGCGGGTCGCGGGACTTTTCCCACGTCTTGCGGAACGCCGCCATCAAAGCGCAGTGACCCTTTCAGGAGGTGAACAACAGATGCTGGCGATCGGTCGGGCGCTGATGACCAATCCGAAGCTTTTGATCCTTGACGAGGCAACTGAAGGGCTGGCACCTGTTATCCGTCAGGAAATCTGGGCGGCAATTCGTCATCTGAAAGAAGAGGGGCTGGCTATTCTGATTGTCGACAAGACGCTCAAGGAGCTTTTGCCGATCAGCGAACATTGCGTCATTCTTGAGAAAGGGCGATCGGTGTGGGCAGGCCCGACTGCCATGCTCGATGAGGACCTGCGCAGCCGTTATTTGGGGATCTAACCGTGTCATCACTTTTCAGCACCGAACGGAAAATACTGTTTCAGCACTGCGATCCGGCAGGCATGGTGTTTTATCCCCGCTATTTCGAACTGATCAATTCGGTGGTCGAGCAGTGGTTTGAGGACGCGATCGGGCTTTCCTTCGCCGACCTTCATCTGGAGCGGGGGGTCGCCATTCCCACAGCCAGCATCTCTATCGATTTCCGTGCACCCAGTCAGCTTGGCGATTCCGCCATTTTCTCAATAGATGTTACCCGCTTCGGCACCACCAGCATGCATCTGGCGCTTCGGGCGCACTGCGACGGGACGCTGCGATTGGAGGGCACACAGGTGCTGGTCATGACGGATCGCGATACGCGCCGTCCGAGACCGTGGCTGGCGGAGGTTGAAAATTATGTCCGTGCCCACGCGCCGGAATTGGTGTCCTGACATGACAGAACAGGGAAAGAGCAAGACTGTGACTGAAATTCTCCATCCGTCACATTGGAAGAAGGCAATTGGCTACGCCAACGGTGTTGTCGCAGAAGGCCGTTTTGTCTTTGTCGGAGGCCAGATCGGCTGGAATGCCGACCAGGAATTTGAGACCGACGATTTCATCGGCCAGGTCAGGCAGGTGCTTTCCAATATTGTCGAGGTGCTGGCTGAAGCAAAGGCCGGGCCCGAGCATATTGTGCGACTCACCTGGTATGTGACAGACAAACAGGAATATCTTGCATGCCTGCCGAAACTTGGTGAGGCCTACCAGGAGATCATGGGTCGGCACTTTCCGGCGATGGCGCTGGTTCAGGTCGTGGCGCTGGTTGAGGATCGGGCCAAGGTGGAGATTGAGGCGACGGCGGTTGTCCCCTCCGGGTCGCAAGTCTGAACGGGCGCGTGACCGTTGCCTTCCAGATGACCGCACATCTTGCCTCTCGGCCCCGATAGACTAAGTCTGGCGAGATGGTTCCATAAAAACGGGTTTCCCATGACAGATCTTTCGCAGTTCCCCATCACCAAACGGTTTCCGCCACAAAATCCGGACGTCATCCAGCTCTATTCGTTTGCGACTCCGAACGGCGTAAAGATATCGATCGCTCTTGAGGAGATGGGGCTCGCCTACGAAGCGCATCTGATCGATATCATGAAGGACGATCAGAAAACGGATGCGTATCTGGCGCTCAATCCGAATGGCAAAATTCCCTCGATCATCGATCCGAATGGACCCGAAGACAAACCGATCGGCCTGTTCGAATCCGGTGCCATTCTCGTTTATCTTGCCGACAAAACAGATCAACTGATGCCCAATGATGCCCGTGAGCGCTATGAGTGCCTGCAATGGGTATTTTTCCAGATGGGTGGCGTCGGTCCGATGTTCGGCCAGTTCGGCCACTTCTTCAAATTCATGAAGGACAAGGTGTCCGATCCCTATCCGACCGAGCGCTACACTAACGAGACCCGCCGTCTCCTGGGCGTTCTGGAAAGCCGGTTGTCCGGCGTATCAGGCCCTTTCATTATGGGAGCGGACTATTCGATCGCCGACATCGCGACCTTCCCCTGGGTTCGGACGGTGCGAGACTTTTATGAAGGTGGTGATGCGGTCGGCCTGAATGACTTTTCCGCTGTCACAACCTGGCTCGAGAGCTGTCTGGCACGCCCGGCATCGGAAAAAGGTCTGAAAATCCCGCCGCGACCCTGACAGTCCGGGTTAAGCCGTCTCGGAGAAAATCTCGCGGCCGATCAGCATGCGGCGGATTTCCGATGTGCCGGCGCCGATCTCCATCAGTTTGGCGTCCCTCAGCAGGCGGCCGGTCGGATATTCGTTGATATAGCCGTTGCCACCCAATGCCTGGATCGCCTGAAGTGCCTGTTGCGTGGCTTGCTCGGACGCATAAAGCACGCAGGCGGCAGCATCCTTGCGCGTCGTTTCGCCCCGGTCACAGGCGGCGGCAACCGCATACACATAGGCGCGGGCCGAATTCATGGCCGTATACATGTCGGCGATTTTCGCCTGCATGAGCTGGAATGTGCCGATCGGCTTTCCGAACTGCTTGCGCTCATGAATATAGGGAACCACCGCATCCATACAGGCCTGCATGATGCCGATGCCGATGCCCGCCAGCACGACGCGCTCATAATCAAGGCCGGACATCAGGACCTGAACGCCGTTGCCTTCTTCGCCAAGCACATTTTCGTAAGGGACTTCACATTCATCGAAAATCAGCTCGCAGGTGTTCGAGCCGCGCATGCCGAGCTTGTCGAGCTTCTGGGCCGTGGAAAAGCCGGTCATGTCTTTTTCAATCAAAAAAGCGGTGATGCCCTTGGAACCGGCATCGGGATCGGTCTTGGCGTAGACCACCAGCGTCTCGGCATCCGGACCGTTGGTGATCCACATCTTGTTGCCGGTCAGGATGAACCGGTCATTCCGCTTCTCGGCCCTCAGGCTCATGGAGACCACATCGGACCCCGACCCGGGTTCGGACATGGCCAGCGCACCGATATGCTCGCCCGAACAGAGTTTGGGCAGATATTTCGCCTTCTGTTCCGGCGTGCCGTTGCGGTTAATCTGATTAACACACAGATTGGAATGGGCGCCATAGGACAGCGAGGTCGACGCCGACGCGCGGGCAATTTCCTCAACCGCCACAACATGGGCGACATAGCCCATGCCCGAGCCACCGTAATCCGGATCGGCCGTGATGCCCAGGAGCCCCAGTTCGCCGAGTTCCGGCCAGAGATCGGCGGGAAAATCGTTCGTTTCATCAATCTCCGCCGCCCGCGGTGCCAGCTTATCCTGCGCCCACCTTTGAACCACATCGCGGACCGCTTCGACCTCTTCGCCAAGGGCGAAATTCATCCCTGTCAGATACATCTGGTGATCTCCTGTTCCAGTCTGGAATGAACTCTCCGGTTCGCAGCATGGGTTCTGCAGCGAGAGCGTTTCGTCGGATTTTATAATAGAATGCCGATCCCAGAAGGGTGTACTGGCCGTTTGTCTAGCGCGGTTGACTCTTCACCATATCCGCCCGTGATTGCGGTCGATGAGTTCGGACAGATTGCGTTTCCGCATTATTTATTTGCGCAAATCGGTCGGGAGTGATTGTGTGATATCCGCGCCGACCTTGGAACGGCAATCCTGATTTTGCCTCAATGTCATGTTTTCCGCGAACGTCACGGCCTGCGGTCTGACCGGCCACACTGTAAAACATCCGAGACCTCAAATGAACCATATTTTCCCCCGCCACACGGCCCAGAATCTCCCCTTTGCCGCAAAGGGCGACGGGGTTTACATCATCGACTCGAACGGCAAGCGCTATCTGGATGCCTCCGGCGGGGCGGCTGTGTCTTGTCTGGGACATTCCGATGCGCGGGTGGCTGAAGCCATCAAAGGCCAGATTGACAAGATCGCGTTTGCCCATACCGGATTTTTCACCTCGGAACCGGCCGAGGAACTGGCCGATCTTCTGGTCGAGCACGCACCGGAAGGGTTGGAGCGGGTTTATCTCGTATCGGGCGGCTCCGAAGCCACCGAAGCGGCGCTGAAGCTGGCGCGGCAATATCATCTGGAGCGCGGCGATGCGGGCCGGTCGCGGTTTATCGCCCGGCTGCAAAGCTATCACGGCAACACGTTGGGCGCGCTGGCGGCCGGCGGCAATATGTGGCGCCGCGAACCGTTCGAGCCGCTGCTCGTTGAGATGTCCCACATTGCACCCTGTTATGCCTATCGCGAACAGCGGGACGATGAAACCGAAGAGGCCTATGGCCTTCGCGCCGCCAATGAACTTGAAAAGGAACTGTTGCGGGTCGGGCCGGAAACCGTAGCGGCTTTTGTGGCCGAACCGGTTGTCGGCGCAACGATGGGGGCGGTACCGGCTGTAAAGGGCTATTACAAGCGTATCCGACAGATATGCGATCAGTATGGTGTGCTGCTGATCCTGGACGAGGTCATGTGCGGCATGGGCCGGACCGGCAATCTGTTTTCCTGCGAAGCCGATGGGGTCAGCCCCGATATTCTCTGTATCGCGAAAGGACTGGGTGCCGGATATCAGCCGATCGGTGCGATGCTGTGCTCGAGGGAAATCTATCGGGCCATAGACGAAGGCTCAAAGCTGTTTCAGCACGGCCATACCTATATGGGCCACCCGACAGCCGCGGCTGCAGCGCATGCGGTTGTGTCCTCGCTGATTGATCGAAACCTGATAAACCGCTGCCGCGAAATGGGGGACCTGCTTGAAAGCGCTCTGACTGAACGTTTTTCCCAGCATCCCCATATTGGCGATATTCGCGGGCGCGGCCTGTTCCGGGGGCTTGAGCTTGTGGCGGACAGAGAAAGCAAGGAGCCGCTTGATCCGTCGCTGAAAGTGAATGCGAAAATCAAGAAGGCGGCGTTTGCCGGCGGCATGATCTGCTATCCGATGGGCGGCACGATCGACGGCAAACGCGGCGATCATATCCTGCTGGCACCGCCTTTCATTATTGAGCCGGAGCAGATTGACGAATTGGTCGACAAGCTGGACGGGGCGGTCAATTCTGTTCTTGAGGCCGAAGGGATCACAGGCTGATGGGTTTCAGCTAAGCGGCTTCCAGATAGCTTTTCAGTGCTGAAACCTGTTCATCTGAAACGCGGAGGCCGAGCTTGCTGCGGCGCCACAAGATGTCCTGTGCCTCCTGGGCCCATTCATTTTCGACCAACCATCGCACCTCCGCCTCCGTCAGCCCGCCGCCGAAATCCTGTCCCAGGTCTTCCGGCGACTTTGCCTCGCCAAGAATGGCGAAGGCATCCAGTCCGTATGCATGGAACAGCCGGTAAGCGACCTTGTCGTGGAGGAACGGAAAAGCGGATTTCAGTTTCTGAAGTTCCTGATCAAATTCCACTTCGGTAAATCCGCCGCCGGGAAGCGTTGCCCGCTCGGTCCAGGACATGCCTTTGGCGCCGATCGCGCTTTCGATTTTTTCCAGAGCCGAAAGCGCAAGCCTTCGATAGGTTGTGATCTTGCCACCGAAAATATTGACCATGGGCGCTCCATTGTCCGCCTTAAAGGTCTTCAGGACATAATCGCGTGTCGCCGCCTGAGCGGCCTCGGCGCCATCGTCGAACAGCGGGCGGACACCCGAATAGGTCCAGACCACGCTGTCCACCTCGATCGGCTGTCTGAAATACTCGCTTGCGGCAGCGCACAGATAGGAGACTTCGTCCGATGTAATCGCCACATCCGCCGGATCTCCCTTGTAATCCTGATCCGTCGTGCCGATCAGCGTGAAATCGCCCTGATAGGGAATGGTGAAGATGATGCGGCCGTCGGAATTCTGGAAGATAAAGCAGCGATCGTGCTCGTAGATACGCGGCACAACAATATGACTGCCCTGAACCAGACGGACATTGCGCGCATCGTTCTTGCCAAGAGGGCCGCGCAGAACAGTGTCCACCCACGGGCCGGCGGCGTTCACAACCAGCCGGGCCTCAATGTCGCGCTTTTCGCCGGTTCGCTGGTCGGCAATCGTTATCTTCCAACCGCCTCCGACATCTTCAAGGCGCTCGACCTTGGTCCGGGTGGTAATGGTTGCGCCCTTCGCGGCGGCATCGCGCGCGTTCAGAACCACGAGGCGCGCATCGTCGACCCAGCAGTCGGAATACTCAAAGCCTTTTGCGAAATCGCCATTGAGCGGTGCGCCGTACGGACCGTTCATCAGATCGACCGTTTTTGTCGGCGGCAGCAGCTTCCTGCCGCCAAGGTGATCGTATAAAAACAGGCCGAGCCTGAGCAGCCAGGCGGGTCTCAGGCCCTTGTGATGGGGCAGAATGAAGCGCAAGGGCCGGATAATATGCGGGGCCATCGCCCACAGAACTTCCCGTTCCATCAGCGCTTCGCGAACCAGGCGAAACTCGTAATATTCCAGGTATCTGAGGCCGCCATGGATGAGCTTGGTCGACCAGGAAGAGGTTCCGCTTGCCAGATCGTTCATTTCCGCCAGAAAAACGGAATAGCCGCGTCCCACTGCATCCCGCGCAATGCCGCAGCCATTGATGCCGCCGCCGATTATGAAAATATCAACTTTGTCGTCACTCATTTGGGGTCTGACCCTAAGCTGTGGGGGACGCTTGCGCGGTTTCCGGAGGTTTGGAGACGAGTTCGATCTTCACCGCTGCTCCGGTGCAGATCTCGGCAAATTTTTCAGGTGGCGGCTGGTCGGTGACCAGGCTTTTGATTTCCGAAATATGGCCGATGCGCACCGGCGCGTTGCGGCTGAATTTCATACTATCGGCCACCAGAATGGGATGGCGCGCATTATCGATGATCGTCCGGGCAACCCGTACCTCCCGGTAATCGTAGTCCAGCAGGGAACCGTCTTCATCGATGGCTGAAGCGCCGATCACGGCAAAGTCTGTTTTGAACTGTTTGATAAAGTCGACGGTTGCCTCGCCGACGACGCCGGCATCGCTTCGCCTGACGGGTCCTCCTGCGATGATGACTTCAGTTCCGGGGCTGTCGCGGAGAATATTGACGACATTGACGTTGTTGGTGATGACCAGCAACCCCTGCCGTCGCCGCAGGGCAAGCGCGACCTGTTCGGTGGTCGTTCCGATATTCAGCAAAATGGAGCTGTTGTCGGGAATGATGGACGCGGCCTTTTCGCCGATCAGGTGTTTGCTGTCCGCAGCCAGTTTCCGGCGCGCATCGTAGGCGTAATTGACGACGCCGGACCGGAAAACCGCGCCGCCGTGAACCCGTTCCAGAAGCTGGGTGTCGCATAACTCATTGAGATCTTTCCGAATAGTCTGGGGCGACACGTCGAACCGCGCGGCAAGACTATCCACGTCCACCCGGCCGGACAGCCGCGCAAGACCGAGAATATCGGATTGCCGTGGTGTGATCGTCTCCATCTTCTACTTTCGGTTATTTTCGTTTTTGGCGTTTGAATTTTCATTTTGAGTCATATTGAACGTATTTTGAGCAATACAGCGCAACAAAACAATAAAAATTTTCGCTTGACGTTCATTTTTTTTCGTTTGATAGTTCGTACATTGGTTTTTAGGGAGGACTAGCCATATGAAAAATAAGCTTATGTCCGCAGCAGCCGTTGCGGCATTGCTCGTTGTTTCCGGCCCGGCCTGGGCCGACGCGGAAGCGGCGAAAAAATGGATCGACAGCGAGTTCCAGCCGTCCACGCTCTCCAAAGAGCAGCAGATGGAAGAGATGGAATGGTTCATCAAAGCTGCCGAGCCTTTCAAGGGCATGGAAATCAATGTGCTGTCGGAAACGATCCCGACACATACGTATGAATCCGAAACGCTGACCAAGGCTTTCGAAGACATTACCGGCATCAAGGTCAATCACCAGCTGCTTGGTGAGGGTGAGGTCGTTCAGGCCGTGCAGACCCAGATGCAGACCAACCGCAACCTCTATGATGCCTATGTCAATGACTCGGATCTGATCGGTACGCATTCGCGCCTGCAGCTCGCCGTCAATCTCAGCGACTGGATGGATGGCGACGGCAAGGACGTGACACTTCCGTCGCTGGATCTCGAAGACTTTATCGGCATTTCGTTCACAACCGGACCGGACGGCAAAGTCTATCAGTTGCCGGATCAGCAGTTCGCGAACCTGTATTGGTTCCGCAAGGACTGGTTTGACCGGGAAGATCTGCAAAAGCAGTTCAAGGAAAAATACGGTTATGACCTTGGCGTTCCCGTCAACTGGTCAGCTTATGAAGACATTGCCGAGTTCTTCAGTGAAGATGTGAAGGAAATCGACGGTGTCCGCGTCTATGGCCACATGGACTACGGTAAGCGTGCGCCGGATCTTGGCTGGCGGATGACCGATGCCTGGCTGTCTATGGCCGGAGCCGGATCGAAAGGTCTGCCAAACGGCCGCCCGATCGACGAATGGGGCATCCGCATGGAGCTGGATTCGTGTAATCCTGCCGGTGCGTCCGTCTCCCGCGGTGGCGGAACCAACGGCCCTGCAGCTGTTTATGCCATCCGCAAGTGGGACGAATGGCTGCGGAAATATGCTCCGCCCGCAGCAGCCGATTATGACTTCTATCAGTCACTTCCGGCACTGTCTCAGGGCAACGTCGCGCAGCAGATCTTCTGGTACACAGCCTTCACGGCGAGCATGGTCGCTCCGAGGAGCGAAGGCAACAACACGGTGGACG
Organism: Stappiaceae bacterium; assembly: GCA_965275915.1. Taxonomy (GTDB): domain Bacteria; phylum Pseudomonadota; class Alphaproteobacteria; order Rhizobiales; family Stappiaceae; genus JBDWFY01. Next base: position 877,863 of record CBDHYI010000007.1, on the reverse strand, counting down.
ATGAAGGCAAGCCGCTCTGGCGGATGGCGCCGTCTCCGAAGGGTCCCTATTGGGAAGAAGGCCAGAAGCTTGGCTATCAGGATGCCGGTTCATGGACACTGTTCAAATCCACGCCGGTCGATCGCCGTAAAGCAGCCTGGCTTTATGCTCAGTTTGTCGTTTCCAAAACGGTCTCTCTGAAAAAGAGCCATGTCGGTCTGACCATTATCCGCGACAGCGACATTCGGGACGAGTCCTTCACCGAGCGCGCGTCGGAACTCGGCGGTCTGGTTGAGTTCTATCGCTCGCCCGACCGGGTTATGTGGACGCCGACCGGTGTGAATGTGCCGGATTATCCGAAGCTTGCTCAACTGTGGTGGCAGCAGATCGGGGATGTGAACTCCGGTGCGTTCACTCCGCAGGAAGCCATGGATCGGCTCGCCGGTGAAATGGACCAGATCATGGCCCGCATGCAGCGCGCTGATGAAGCAAACAACACCTATGGCGGTTGCGGTCCGCGCCTGAACGAGGAAAAAGATCCTTCCGAATGGCTCGGCAAAGGTGGCGCCAAGGCCAAGCTGGACAATGAAAAGCCGCAGGGCGAAACCATCGCCTATGACGAGCTGATCAAACGTTGGACGTCCAACTGATCGGGCAACTGATCGATAGAGCTTCCTCCTGAAGAGGAAGGTCGGGGCTGCGTTTCGTGCACAGTTCCGACCTTCCGAAAAGAAGCGGCGGATGGCCTGATGCGGTCAGGCGGGCACTGATTACGAACAATAATTCGGTCTGCTCCGGCGAGCCCGTTTGGTCGGGAACGGTTCCGTATTGTCCTCAAAAAGGCTGAAAAAAGAGCCCGGATGTGTCATGTCACTAGAACTGATCAATGTATCTAAGCGTGTGGATGGGCAGACCCATATCTACCCGACCGACCTGACGCTGCAAGCGGGAAGTTTCAATATCCTGCTTGGAACGACGCTGTCGGGCAAGACGACACTCATGCAATTGATGGCGGGACTCGACAAACTGTCCACGGGACAGCTTTGGTTCGACGGCAAGGATGTGACCCGCACGGCCGTTCAGAAACGGAACGTGTCGATGGTCTACCAGCAGTTCATCAACTATCCGAACTTTTCCGTCTTCGAGAATATTGCGAGCCCGTTGCGTGTTGCCGGTGTCGGATCCGCCGAAATCAAACGCCGCGTTCATGAAATGGCGGATCTGCTGAAGCTGACGCCGATGCTCGAGCGGCGCCCCAGCGAACTCTCCGGCGGCCAGCAGCAGAGAACGGCAATGGCGCGGGCGCTGGTCAAGGACGCGGATCTTGTGTTGCTTGATGAGCCGCTGGCAAACCTTGATTTCAAACTGCGTGAGGAATTGCGCGACGAGTTGCCGAAGCTGTTTGCGGACCGGAACTGCGTGGTTGTCTATGCAACAACGGAACCAACGGAAGCGCTTTTGTTTGGCGGGCAGACGGCGACGCTGTTCGAAGGCCGGGTGACGCAATTCGGACCGACCGGCGAAATCTATCGCAAGCCGCTTGACCTGGTGAGCGCGCAGGTCTTCTCCGAACCGCCGATCAATGTCGCAGGCGTAAAGAAAGCAGGGTCGCAATTCCGATTGGGTGAGGATGTGACATGGTCCGCACCTGACAACCTCACATCTCTGCCTGACGGGGATTATACGCTCGGGATCAGACCGCACCATGTGACGCCTGGTGAACAGGGCAGCCAGCCCGTTGCCGTGTCCGGTCCGGTGTTGGTGACCGAACTCAGCGGATCGGAAAGCGTTGTTCATTTTCAACTGGACGATCGGACGTGGGTTTCCCAGTCCCACGGCATTCATGCCTTTGAGGTGGGGGCCGATGCCCGGCTCTATGCCGATATGTCCCAGGCTTTTTACTTCGATGCCGACAGTCGGCTCATAGCGGCGTAAAGCCGCGGCGCCCCAGGTATCCCGGAGATCATCGATCATGGCAAAAATCACACTCAGCGATTTGCGGCACAGCTACTCGGCCAGGCCTAAAACCGAGGCGGACTGGGCGTTGAAAGAACTCGATGTGGAATGGGAAGACGGCGGTGCTTATGCGCTGCTCGGGCCGTCCGGCTGCGGCAAGACCACCCTGCTCAACATCATCTCCGGTCTTCTGCATCCAAGTCACGGCCGCATCTTGTTTGACGATGAAGATGTGACCGACCTTTCGCCGGATCAGCGCCATATCGCGCAGGTGTTTCAGTTCCCCGTCGTTTACGACACGATGACGGTCTACGACAATCTCGCCTTTCCGCTTCGCAACCGGGGCGTCGATGAGAAGATGGTTGAGCAGCGGGTCACCGAAATCGCCGAGATGACCGACCTGACGCCGATGCTGCAACGGCGCGCGTCGGGCCTGACGGCCGATGGCAAGCAGAAGATTTCGCTGGGACGCGGGCTGGTCAGGTCCGATGTCAATGTCATCATGTTCGACGAGCCGCTGACGGTGATCGATCCGCATCTGAAATGGCAACTCCGGTCCAAACTCAAGGAACTTCATCAGCGGATCCGCATGACGATGATTTACGTCACCCATGACCAGATCGAGGCTCTGACCTTTGCGGACAAGGTCGTGGTGATGAAGGACGGCCTGGTCGTCCAGATCGGAACGCCCATAGAGCTGTTCGAAAAACCGCAGCATACATTTGTCGGGCACTTTATCGGTTCGCCCGGCATGAACCTCCTGCCTTGCAGCGTTGAAAACGGAATGGCCTATTGCGCCGGCCATGCGGTTGAAACCGCAAACGCCAAACAGTTCGACGGCAGGAAAGCGGATCTTGAAATCGGTGTGCGTCCGGAATTCGTGTCCTTCGCCGAAGAGGGCATTCCGGTCTCCGTCAACAAGGTGAGCGATGCGGGACGTTTTCAGATTGTCGACACCCTATTTGACGGCACGAGCGTGAAGATCCTGGTGCCGGAAGGCAAACCGATCCCGTCGGAGCAGGCGAGGCTGGCGTTCAATCCCGAATTTACCCAAGTCTATCAGAACGGCTGGATCGTGGGGCAGAGCTGATATGAAGAAAACGCTGAATCATAAAGCCTGGCTGTTTGTCGTACCCGTTGTTCTGCTGGTGGCCTTCAACGCTGTTATTCCCCTGATGACGGTCGTCAATTACTCGGTGCAGGAGACGTTCGGCGATAACACGTTCTTCTGGGCCGGTGTGATGTGGTTTGAGCAGGTGCTGCATTCGGAGCGGTTCCATGCATCGCTGGGCCGGCAGATGATTTTTACATTCACCATTCTTGTTATCGAGATACCGCTTGGCGTCGCCATTGCGCTGACCATGCCGCGGAAAGGTCCCTGGGTTTCCGTATGCCTCGTTCTGATGGCCTTGCCGCTGCTCATTCCCTGGAATGTCGTCGGTTCGATGTGGAACATTTTTGCATTGCCCGACATCGGATTGCTGGGCCGGAGTCTGAATGCGCTGGGATTTGACTACAATTTCACGCGCCAGCCCGGAGATGCGTGGTTCACTTTGATCCTGATGGATGTCTGGCATTGGACGTCACTGGTTGTCCTGCTTGCCTATGCCGGTCTGGTGTCCATCCCGGACGCCTATTATCAGGCGGCAAAAATCGATGGCGCCAAGTCGTGGGCGATCTTCCGTCATATCCAGTTGCCAAAGCTGAAGCGGGTGCTGACGATTGCCATCCTGTTGCGGTTCATGGATTCATTCATGATCTATACCGAGCCGTTCGTGCTCACGGGCGGCGGTCCGGGCAACGCCACGACGCTGCTGTCGATCGATCTGGTCAAAATCGCCCTGGGTCAGTTCGATCTTGGTCCGGCTGCGGCAATGTCCCTGATCTACTTCCTGATTATTCTTCTGCTCAGCTGGATTTTCTACACGCTGATGATGCGCAACGAGGCTCAGTGATGGCACGATTTAGCAAACTTGTTCCCGCGCTCTACATCCTCTTTTTGATGCTTCCGATCTATTGGCTCTTGAACATGTCGTTCAAAACCACCAACGAGATCCTGGGTGGGTTCAGCCTGTGGCCGAACGAATTCACGCTTGAAAACTACCGCGTCATCTTCACGGATCCCACCTGGTATATGGGCTATGTCAATTCACTGATTTATGTGTCGATCAACACGGTTCTCTCCGTAGCCGCTGCGTTGCCCGCAGCCTATGCATTCTCGCGCTATCGTTTTCTGGGCGACAAGCATCTGTTTTTCTGGCTGCTGACAAACCGCATGGCGCCGCCGGCTGTATTTGCGCTGCCGTTTTTTCAGCTCTATTCCGCTGTCGGGCTGTTCGATACGCATATCGCGGTCGCCTTGGCCCACACGCTTTTCAACATCCCGCTCGCCGTCTGGATCCTGGAAGGGTTTATGTCCGGGGTTCCCAAAGAACTGGATGAAACCGCCTATGTGGACGGATATCCGTTCTGGCGCTTCTTCATCAAGATTTTCATCCCCACGGTCGCGGCCGGCATCGGCGTTGCCGCGTTCTTCTGTTTCATGTTTTCCTGGGTCGAACTGCTGCTGGCCAAGACACTGACTGCGGTGGATGCAAAACCCATTGCGGCGACCATGACCAAAACAGCGTCCAGTTCCGGCTATGAGTTGGGACTGCTGGCAGCCGCCGGATCGCTGACGATCGTTCCCGGCGCTTTCGTGATTTATTTTGTCCGCAACTATATCGCCAAGGGCTTTGCCCTGGGCCGCGTTTAACCGGACCGGAAAGGAGACACAATCATGGCACTTTCCTGGATGGCCTGGACGTGGCCGACCGCAGCCTTCTTTTGTTTCATCGCCCTGTGCCTTGTTGCGATGTCGATCTGGGAATATTTTGATCCCGGAGGCGGTCCGCGTCGCGGCATCCTCGCGCTCGACACCACCCGAGGCGACCGTCTTTTTATCTCTCTGCTTGGCAGCGCGTTCATCTTTCTGGCCTGGCTTGGGCTGATGGGAACGCCATTGTGGGGACCGTTGGTGATTTCGCTGATCTATGCCGGCATCGTGTTCCGCTGGGTATAGACCTGCATGTGACAGCAGTTCGCTAAGCCTTTTTTCGTGTGTCTTGCCGGTGCTGTTTGTCGAATTGAACGGTGTCACTTTAACCGAATATCCTTAGCCGTCTTAATATATGCTCCTTTTCCCGAAAATTTTTTAATTCCCGGACCGTCAAATTTTCCGCGCGGAATCAGTATGTTAGAGATAAGTATGAGTAGAGAGCGAGGGCATTTCGTGTATTTTGGGCAAAAACGCTCTTCCGTATCACCATTCCTGTGATAGATAGCTGCTCCGTTTTGATCAGTGGCTTTGACGTTGATCAGATTGCAATGGGAGCCTGAAGAGAATTGGCGGCGGGTCGAGAAATGTGGCGGGACATAGCCCGGCAATTGAGACTGCTCTACGGAAAACCGCCGCGTCAGCAATTCGGTGCCTTGTGTTTCCGTAAAAGAAAAGGCGGGAAGGTCGACTACCTGCTGATTACCAGCCGGGATACCGGGCGCTGGGTCATCCCCAAGGGATGGCCGATCAAGGATCTCAACCCGTCACAATGCGCAGCGCAGGAAGCATTTGAGGAGGCGGGAGTTGAAGGCCGTATCGCCAAAGGCTCAATCGGTTCGTATTTTTACTTCAAACGGATGGACGAGGGCTACAGCGCCCGTTGTCTCGTCGATGTCTTTCCGCTTGAGGTCAAAAAACTGCGGTCCAAATTTCCGGAGAAAGGCCAGAGAACTCTGACCTGGATGTCCGGCAAAGATGCAGCCAAGAATGTTGACGAGCCCGGACTGAGAAAGATCATCGAACGGTTCAAGCCTCACTGAGATGCAGGCCGGAACGGTCGTGAGATGCCCGTCACACCCCTTTTCGGCGTTTCAGGTCCTGCGCCGCCTGAGCATATCCTCCACCTGCGCCGTCCAGAAAGTGAATATGTCTGCCGTCCGCCGGATTGGCGGCAATACAGGTCAGAAGCGCGGTTTCCTGCCGATGAAGTCCGTAATCGACGATATTTTCGTCGTGCGCCTGCTGCAGGATTTTTTCAATGAGATCCGCCCGTTTTTTCGAGCAGTCGATCGTCATCCGCAACCCGTCATCATATTTTTGAAAGTCCGTGTTGTTCACGATTTCGCGCCGGTAGTCGCCCGGCACGAACGATCCGACCCGGATGCCGGCTTTGAAAAGCAGCCAGAGGGCAGCCGTCGCACAATAGGTTGCAAGTCTGTTGACGACCGGCAATGTCTCGCGAGCCTTGCCGATGGCAATCTGCAGTGCCATGCTTTCTCCCGGCCATCGGACCTTGGGTCCGTTCACGGGAATAGGATTGAAGCGGGGCTGTTTGGACAGAACCGTGAAGAGTTGCCCGACAATGCCCGAGAATTGATTGTCGCCGATGGTGCCGACCGGATTGACCATGATGGACAGGATAGTCCCGTTCTGAGAATCCACCGCACCCCATTGACAGGACAAACCGCTCAGATCGGGCTCGCCGCGATGTTCTGAGGTCTTTACAGCGTAGCGGCCCTCTTTAATGGCCGTCTCGGCCCATTCTATGCCGCCGCCGGAAAACATGGTGTAACTGACGGTTCGGGAGGATGCATAACGTGCAATGCGGATGTCGCGTCCGGCCCGCCTGATATCTGCGACGGGAACAAGCGCGACCCTCAAATCAAGATCGAGCGCGGTATGGCTCCAGACGGCCGTTTCAGCCAATGCAGCGTTCACGGTATCGAACCGGTCGGGCGGACACGCAAAATGCGCGCCGTCGCCCCCGAAAGCGAAAGGAAACACGGCTTGTCCCAGTCCATTTGAGACAGCGCATATCGTGGCAGCGCCCACCAGGTTGACTGCCTTGTAGCGGCCGGCCGAAATCGCTGCGGTGGAATTCACGACATCGGATATGCCGATCCACCAGTTATCGGGCACAGGGTGATAGACCCCGGCATCGGTCACGCGGCTGAAATCCTCAAACGGTTCCACAGTTTCAAAACTGGCAAAATCATTCAAAATGCGGTTGCCGGACATCTTCCCTCCAACCATGCAGTACGTGTCCGGCAACAAAGCGGATGTCACGATTGTGTGTTCCGGTTCGCTACCAGACTGTGCCGCGGGCTGACACCGGCTCTACCTGTGTGACGATTCCGTTCCTGTGAAAGATCATGTGATCGACCATATTGGAGACGACGCACACGTGATTGGGAATGATTCTTAATTTTTCCCCGACGACCGGTTTCTTGCGGCCGCATTCGCTGACATCGACAATCGCATGCTCCTCCGAAAGGCTGGCAATGCGGGCGCCGGGATAGTCGACGATCAGGCCAAAATCCTCAAATCCGAACAGATCCGATGTCAGGACCTTGGACCCTGCGTCCAGGATGCACCGCTCCTGGGTGGGGCAGGATACGACGGTTGTCATGACAATGAGGGCGCACTGTTCGATCCCGCAATGGCCGTCCCTGAGCATGGCGCGGTCGTTATAGATATAGGTGCCTGCCCGATGTTCTGTTGCGGAGGGAACCTCATGTGTTTTGAACAGGCTCGGAGTCCCGCCATGCGACACGGTTGGGCAGGGCAAGCCATGCTGCTCAAGCAGAGCAAGTGTCGCCCGGTAAAAGCCCTCCGCCTCCTGTTCGCCAAAAGGTTTCGGAAGGCTCATGAAACCGCCAAACCGGAGAGCAGGTTTTTGCGCGATGATCTGTGCAAGGGTCAGCGCCGCCTCCGGTGACTGAACCCCGCAGCGCCCGCCGCCGGTATCGCATTCCACCAGCACCGTAAGGGGGGTGTCCGCTGAAAATGCGCTGGCCAGCCCGTCAACCACCGTTTCATTGTCTGCCACGACGCTCAGGGACGTTTTGTCCTGCAGCTTTTTCAGGGTCCGAAGTTTGTCATCTCCGATAATATTGAATGTAAGGAGAATGTCGTCGCAACCGGCATCGGCGAACACCATGGCTTCGGACAGTTTCTGACAGGTGATACCCTTCGCACCTGCGTCAAGCTGCTGTTTTGCAAGGCGGGGGATCTTATGAGTCTTGACATGGGGCCGGAAAGAGACGCCGATTTCGTCCATATAGCGCTGGACCCGGCCGATATTGATAGCGACCACATCTTCATCGACAACCGGTGCGGGCGTCGAAAGTCGGGAAATCGGTGTTCCGATGTTTGCCATAGGGTGTTCCTGAGTGATACTTGCTGAAGCGCACGGTCCGGATGCAGCATGTTGTCGCCGGTCTGTCATTCCAAGGTTACCTGTCTTTTACACGCTCGGCACATCATGCAAAAGCATCCGCCACAAATCATTCTGAGATCATGAGTTTTTCGGCCGAAATTATTGAGTAGGCTTTGCAATCGCGGTGTCTTTGAACGGTAGGCAAAAACTGGAAAAAAAGTGTTTTCTCCTTACAGCCTTCTGATATTCTCCCGGCGAATAGATCGATGAACCGGTATTCCGCATTGAACGAATATCAGTATCACACGAGGTAAGCGTGAGCCTCCGTTCAGCCGCGCACGCCCATGTGGTGATCGAGGGAGAGAAATCATATGAAGACGATGAAGGGACCGGGGTTGTTTCTGGCACAGTTTGCCGGGGACGAAGCGCCGTTCAATTCTCTGGACAGCATTGCGGGCTGGGCTGCGGGGCTTGGATATAAAGGGCTGCAGATACCCTCTTGGGACGGGCGCTTGTTCGATCTGGCAAGGGCTTCAGAGTCAAAAGACTATTGCGATGAGGTGAAGGGTGTGCTCGCAGGGCACGGTCTGGAAATCACCGATCTGTCAACGCACCTGCAAGGACAGCTCGTTGCTGTCCATCCGGCCTATGACGATGCGTTTGATGGCTTTGCCGTCCCGGAGGTGCGCGGAAATCCCGCGGCCCGTACGGAATGGGCCATCGACCAGATGATGCTTGCGGCCAAGGCGTCGGAGAAGCTCGGCCTGACCTCGCATGTCACATTCCCCGGCGCGCTCGCCTGGCCGTACCTCTATCCCTGGCCGCAGCGCCCGGCCGGTTTGGTCGAAACGGCATTTGACGAATTGGCAAAACGCTGGAAACCGATCCTGGATGCCTATGACGCCGTCGGTGTCGATGTCTGCTACGAAATCCATCCCGGTGAGGATCTTCACGATGGAGCCTCGTTTGAGATGTTCCTGGAGCGTGTCGACAATCATCCGCGCTGCTGCATCAATTATGATCCTTCGCACTTTGTGTTGCAGCAGCTGGACTATCTGGCCTTTATCGACATCTATCACGAGCGGATCAAAGCCTATCACGTAAAGGATGCGGAGTTTAATCCCGATGGCCGCGTCGGGGTTTACGGGGGCTATCAAAGCTGGATCGACCGGGCCGGCCGTTTCCGCTCTCTGGGTGACGGGCAGGTCGACTTCGCCGGAATTTTCTCAAAACTCGCGCAATACGACTATGACAGTTGGGCGGTGCTTGAATGGGAATGCTGCCTGAAACATCCCGAAGACGGCGCGCGCGAAGGCGTCGAATTCATCAACGCGCATATCATTCGGGTCACCGAGCGGGCATTTGACGACTTTGCGGACGGGGGGACCGATGAAGCCGCCAACCGCAAAATGCTTGGCCTCTGAATCAACTGGTTGGCGCCGGCAAAAAGTGTGAAGAATAGAGGAGCGGCATCTCATGACGATTGAAGCGCAGGCATCGACAGGAACGGGCGATCGGGTGCGACTTGGCATGGTCGGCGGCGGCCAGGGCGCCTTTATCGGAGCTGTGCACCGCATCGCCGCACGGATCGACGACCAGTATGCGCTTGTTGCCGGTGCTTTGTCATCCGATCCGGAACGCGCCAAAGCATCCGGGATTGAACTGGGACTTGATCCCGGCCGGACCTATACCTCTTTCGAAGACATGGCGAGAGAGGAATCTGCCCGTCCTGACGGTATAGAGGCCGTCGCGATCGTAACACCCAATCACATGCACTTTGCCGCTGCTGCCGCATTTCTGAAGGCAGGCATCCATGTCATTTGCGATAAGCCGTTGACATCGACCGTGGCGGACGCGGAAGCCCTTGCCGATGTTGCGCGCCAGTCAGGCAAGCTGTTCGTCTTGACGCACAATTACACCGGCTACCCGATGATCAGGCAGGCTCGCGCAATGGTGGAACGGGGCGAGCTTGGCGACATTCGTCATATCCAGGCGGAATATGTTCAGGACTGGTTGACGGAAAAAGCCGAGGATACCGGATTGAAACAGGCGGAGTGGCGGACCGATCCGGCACGCTCCGGTGCCGGAGGGTGCGTTGGCGACATTGGGACCCATGCCTATAATCTTGCCTGCTTCGTTTCCGGCCTTGAGCTTGAAAGCCTCTGTGCAGACCTCACAAGCTTCGTGCCGGGACGGCGGCTTGACGACAATGTCAATGTGCTGATGCGGTTCAAAGGAGGGGCCAAGGGCATGCTCTGGGCCAGCCAGATTGCCCCGGGCAACGAAAACAGCCTGACCTTGCGCGTTTACGGCTCAAAAGGCGGCCTCGAATGGGCCCAGGAGGAACCGAACAAGCTCTGGTACACGCCCTTTGGCGAGCCCAAACGGCTTCTGACGCGCGGCGGGTCCGGGTCTGAAGAGGCAGCGGGTCGGTTGACGCGCGTTCCGGCGGGCCACCCGGAGGGATATCTGGAGGGGTTCGCCAATATCTATCGCGAGGCGGCCGAAGCGATCAAAGCGGCACGTCCCGGGGCAGGCGCCCTTGACGGGGCCGTTACATTTCCGTCGGTCGACGATGGTGTCAAAGGTATGGCCTTCATTGACGCTTGCGTCCGCTCATCTCAGGAGGGGGCCGTCTGGGTCAAAGCATAAACACTTGCCGTGTCGCGTTCCGAATTCGTCTTCATGCCGGGTTGTTCTGCAAGGAAACCGGGTATGACGGCGATTTTATTAACGCAGCGTAATTCTAAACACGTCGTTTTTTTGCTAAGCGAATCCCATTAGTCGTTTCCTGTCAAAAAGTGGGCTCAATGGCGGGCATAGAGTATCCGCGTAAAATCGGCTGATCTTCGTGTGATCTGCCAATGAAAAAGACAGTGCGGCAATTCAAAAGGTTAAAGGAACAGTCGGCTATGCGCATATTCGGAAAGTTCGGTCATGCCGTTATTGTTGCGGCGTCCCTAAGTGTCGGGCTCAGCGCTGCTGCGGACGCGGCCTGCCGCAACACCGGCAATTTCAACACGTGGCTGGCAGATTTCAGGGCCGAAGCGCGTGCCGCCGGTATTTCCGACCGCACGATCAGAGAGGCGCTGGGGAATGTTTCCTACAGCAAAAAGGTTGTCGGCAACGACCGGCGTCAGGTCGTCTTTTCACTGTCGTTTCTTGATTTCTCAAGCCGTCTGATTTCGCAGAACCGGCTGAATGTGGGACGAAGCAGGCTCAAGAAAAATGCCAGTATGTTTCAGAGGATCGAGGAAACGTACGGTGTGCCCGGTCCGGTCCTGACCGCGTTCTGGGGCCTTGAGACGGATTTTGGCGGCAATATCGGCAATTTCCCGACGCTTACGGCATTGGCGACGCTCGCCTATGACTGCCGCCGGCCCGAATTGTTCCGGCCTCAGCTTATGGACGCCCTGCGGCTTATCGAGCGTGGCGATTTAAGAGCAAACGAGATGATCGGCGCATGGGCCGGCGAACTGGGCCAAACTCAGTTCTTGCCGACGGACTATCATGAACGCGGCGTCGATTTTGACGGTGACGGCAAAGTCAATCTGCTGCGCAGCGCCCCGGACGCTCTTGCCTCTTCGGCCAACCTTCTGCGCTATCACGGCTGGCAACCCGGACAGCCTTGGCTTGAAGAAGTCATCGTCCCGGCTGAGTTGCCGTGGGATCAGGCCGATATCGCGATCAAGCTGCCCCGGTCGCAGTGGGCGCAATGGGGGGTGACTTATCGGGACGGACGGCCTTTGCCCAACGATCGGATGCCCGTATCGCTGCATCTGCCAATGGGACGGCACGGTCCGGCCTTTCTCGCTTACGAGAATTTCGATGTCTATACCGAATGGAACCAGTCTCTGGTCTACGCGACCACAGCGGCCTATTTCGCGACACGCCTGGCCGGTGCACCGAAAGTCTCCGCAGGTCGCAAAAAGGTCCAGACCCTGAGTGCAAAGCAGGTCAAACAACTACAGCAGAAGCTGGAAGCCAAGGGCTATGACGTGGGGGGCGTTGACGGAACAGTCGGCGCCAAAACGCGGGCGGCCGTCAAGGATGTGCAAATCAAGTTCGGTTTGCCGGCCGACAGCTTTCCCACCGCGGATCTGCTCCGTCGGCTGTAATCTTTGTCGAGCGCTGATGCGTCAGTTGACTAACGGACTTTCTTGGCCAAAGCCGCGTCCGGGAAACAGGTGGGCGGGTCGCCGTTTTTGAGCTGCCAGAGGCCGACGGCGATCCTTGTCTTGAAGCCGACAAGCCCGTCGGCGCCGCCAACATCGTGCCCCTGCTTTTCCAGCTTCACCTGCATGGTCTGAACATCGCGGCGATTGAGGCCCTTCACGCCCTGCCACTTGCCGAGAAATTTCTTGTTGGCACCATAGCGGTCTGCCAGATGCCCGATAAACAGGGCATAGAGATCGGACTCGTTGTAGGTCTTCAGAACATAAAAATTCTCAGTTGCCACAAAGGCCGGTCCATACCGTCCCTGGGGCATCATCAGGAATCCCGGATGCGGGATTTCATGTTTTGGAAACGGACGGCCGCTGATGCGTTCCGCGCCCATATCGATCCAGGCCTTAATCGGTCGGCCCTGTTCGGGGCCTTCCAGCGTGCAGGAGATGATGGCGGGAATTTTTGCCTCGTAGCCCCAGTCCCGTCCGGTTCGCCAGCCGTTCTGCTTCAGATAGTTGGCGATGGAGGCCAGCGTATCAGGAACCGAGTTCCAGATATCGCGTCGCCCGTCACCATCGAAATCGACGGCAAACGCCAGAAACTTGCTGGGCAGGAATTGCGGCTGTCCCAGTGCGCCGGCCCATGAACTTTTCAGGGCCTTACGGGAAATATGACCCTCCTGGAGGATTTTCAGGGCTGCCAGGAACTCGCCCTCGAAAAACGTCTTCCTGCGTCCCATGAAAGCCTGGGTGGCAAGGATGGGCAAAGCATCGTGCGGTATTCTCGCCGCGCCATAGCCGGACTCCCGTCCCCAGATCGCGACAATGATCCGCGCAGGCACGCCGTATTTCTTTTCAATGCGTGCCAGGGTGTTCTTATATGTGGCCAGTTTTCCGCGCCCCTGATTGACCAGCGCCGCAAGGTTGTTTTCATTGAAATAGGCACTTGGCGCCCGGAATTCCGCCTGACGCTGTTTTTTGGGTGCCTGAGCCGAGGTCCCAGGTGGTCTGAGGTCCGGCAGTTTCCAATTCAGGGCCAGGCCGCGGATCGCGCCGTCAAACGTCGTTTTCGAAACGCCGATTTTTTTTGCTTTGGGCCGGATATCCGACTGAAGCCAGGCCTGGAATTGCCGCTCGACATCCGCCTTGCTCGCGGCATGGAGCGCAGGTGAGCCGATCAGGCTTGCGGCCAGAAAGAGAGCCGGGAAACATAACAGTCGATGCAAGGGGATCTCCGTATGCATATTGGCCGCACTGCGCCGATGGTATCGCGCGGCTTTGACTATTTATAGGCATCTTATACCAAAGGAATTCGGGAATGACTCATTTCATGCCTGAGTTCCGTTGGTGTTGCATCGAAATATCCGTGCCCGTGCGGGCAAAGCGAAACAGATGCCGGGCGGACGGAAGTATGGTAACAACTGTGGAGCACTTGGCGAGTTCATTGAATTCTTACTTTTTTGACATCGATCCGTAATGTGAGAGCAGTAAAAGAGCTGTCTTTCCCGCGTGACATTGTCCAAGTCCGTGTTGTCGGTCTGCCCGATTGCTTCGGACGGGAGGGCGCCACGGATGCCGCACGCGCCGCGCTTTACCAGTGGCTTATTTTGACATTTCAGGAACTGTGCAATGAACAAGGTTGAGACGACACCGGCCGCCGCAGACGAGACCGTGATATTCGCCAATGCACGGATCGTGTTGGCCGACAGGGTGGTCGAAGGCCACCTCACGGTCGTGGGAGGGTATATTGCTGCCATTCAGTCCGGCAATGCACCTGCCGGCAGCCACGACCTTGGCGGCGATTATCTTCTTCCCGGTCTGGTCGATATTCACACGGACCATTTTGAAAAGCACGTGTTTCCGCGCGCGCATGTGCGGTGGGACGTGATGCGGGCGGCACTGGCGCACGATGCCCAGATCATCGGATCCGGAATCACGACCGTCTTTGACAGCATTTGTGTGGGTGCGACGATCAAGAAGCCAGAAAGACTGAAGCTGTTAACGCCGATGGTCGATGCGCTCGAGGCGGCCCGTGCAGCAAACATGCTGCGGTCCGACCATCTGGTGCATTTACGGTGCGAGATTACCGATGAGGCGGCGCTTGACCTGACAAGGACGAATGTCGGCAAGGACATTGTGCGCATGGTGTCGGTGATGGAACATCTGCCGGGCAGGCGTCAGAGCCGGAATGTCGAGGCTTATATCGGTCGCCGAATGGCGGAAACGGGCCACGCGCGCGCGCTGGTGGAAAAAGAGACCGAAGACCTGCTGGCCCAATCGGATGAAATCAGCCGGCGGATCCGGCCGGAGATTGTCGCGCTGGCACATGCGCACGCGCTGCCCCTTCTCAGTCATGACGATACAGATATTGACCATGTCGATGAGGCCGTTGCCGAAGGCATCAAAATTTCCGAGTTTCCCTGCACCCTTGAGGCGGCGCAACGGGCGCGCGAGCACAACATGACGATTGTCGGCGGCGCTCCGAATGTTCTGCGGGGCGGATCCCAGTCGGGGAATGTCGCGGTTAAGGATCTGCTGGCAGAAAACCTCGTTGATATCCTGGCTTCCGACTATGTGCCCCGTTCGATGATTGACGGCATCTTCATGATCGCCGGCCATGAGACGTTCGATCAGGACCTGCCGGAGGCGGTTTGCATGGCGTCGAAAAATCCGGCGGCAGCAGCCGGTCTTCATGACCGCGGAGAAATTGCGGTTGGAAAACGGGCCGATCTGTTGCATGTCGGCCTGCACCAACACCACCCGTTCCTGAAGCAGGTCTGGCGGGAGGGAAGGCGTGTTGCCTGAAGGCGCTGAATGACTGAGATTTCCGTTCGGCACGCGAAAACTGCGGACGGCGCCCGGATCGCAGAAATTTTCACCGCCTCACGCAGGCTGATGCCCTATCTGCCACACTTGCATACGCCTGAAGAACAGGCCGACTTTATCTGCAACACAGTTCTTGTGGACACGTGCGTTTATGTTGCGTTGATCGATCAACGCATCGCGGGATTTCTGGCCGGCAAGGGAAACTGGATCGACCATCTGTATGTGCACCCGCAGTCCCTTCGGCGAGGCGTTGGCAGCAGGCTTCTGAACGAAGTCAAGAACAGGGCGGAGGAACTGACACTCTGGACGTTCCGGCAAAATGCGCATGCGCGCCTGTTTTATGAAAAACAGGGCTTTCGGGCGGTTGAATGGACGAATGGCGCCGGGAATATGGAGAAGCTTCCGGATGTCAGGTATCTCTGGTCAAAACGGGTCCAGCCCTAACACGTCCATCACATAGTCCGCTCGTTCGCTCACGGTGGTTTTGGGCAACAGATGCGGCTGATATCCCTGCCGCTGATAATATTTCAGGAGATGCTCATATTCCATGACGGCATCTTCGAACGTTTTTTGTCGTTCCGCATCCTGATGGAAAATCTCCGGCCAGGGCGGTGTCATAAAGACTGTCTTCGCATAGGCGCAGGTTTGAAGTGCCCGCAACAGATCGTCCGAAAAGGGCAATGAAAGCATGTCCAGATGAGCCGCGAGATCAAGAGGGGAGCGGTCGAAAAACGTTGGTTTTGTCTGATCCTCAATGGCCCGGTAATCCAGCATTGCGAGTCTGGCGGTGCTTTGAGCAAAGCCGGCCGGATTGTTCCAGGGCAAAACGTCCGCCCCCGTTCTCAGCCCCTCCTGCACAACCCTGCGGCCGGCTTCGGGAGTTATCTGAAAACCCCGCCGCTCCAATTCAAGCAGCAGCGTGGACTTTCCGCCGCTCGAACAACCGGACAAGATGACTAAGTTTTCAGGATTTTCTTCAACCATATTTCTCAATGAATGCGTCAATCGAAAGGGAACGAATATCGGGCAGAGCTGCCCGAAGCTGTTTATGGGTCTAGCTCCGGTAGGCGATTTCAAAAGAGGACTTCTTCCTGTTGCGCTATGCGTCTGCCGATATAGGCCTGGGACAGTTCGATGGCATTTGGATGACGTGCATCGCCGCTTTGGCCGGATATGCTCCTAAAGGCAGGTCAAGTCGTAAATCTGAGCCGGCTCATCTCATTTTAGGCAACAAGATTCGCCATCAATCGAAACGCTCCCGGTACGAGTTTCTCCATCTGATGATGCAGGATGAGCGATGTGTGGGTGTGTCTGCCCTTGCCGATATTTGCAGACAGCAGCGCCCCTTTATGGGGATCCTCATCCGGGTCGGCCATGGAAAGCAGAGGCTTGTAGGCCTCGGCCCAGTCCCTGGCAAAGTAAAGCCCGCGCTCCTTGTGCCAGCCGGACCAGTCGGCATCGTCGATCCTGTTTGGAGACGTCAGCAGCGGATGGTCCGGGATCAAATGCGTGACCGCCGCATTTTCATCCGTCACACGCCACCGCAGAGAGGGTTTGCCGATCTCCAGCCGGCAAGGTGGAACAGTGTCCGGGTCCCAGGCATCCCAGGGGCGATGATAAAGCGTAACGAGGTTGCCGCCTTCCTGCACCCACCGATGAACCAGGGGCATGGCCTCCCGCAACCGCGGCCGGGTACGCATGGCGAAGATGCCGACAACGAGCGTATCGATGTCCGCCAGCCCCTGTTCGGTGACCGCATCGTCGGACACGGCGACGGCGCGCAGGCCCAATGCCTGAAGCCAGTCAAGCACCTTGTCATTTCCACCGCCCACATAGCCGATTGTGACGTCAGGAAGAGCCGCGTCCAGCACACGAACCTGAACAGTGGCCGGAAAAAACCGGGCGCGCGGCGCAATGTGGGGATAGATGAATTTGCGGACTGAAAAGGCGCTCTGTTCATCAAGCAGCAGTGGGATCTCATAAAGCCCCGGCGATACCTGTTCGGGGGCACGAACCGTAAATCCGGTCCCGATATCCTGCGCCTCCCAGCCCTCCGGTAAAGTGAGGCAAAGCCCGGCATCGACCGGAAAAATATCGGAGACGGCAACGTCAAACTGCCGGGAAGCGGAACGCGTGTTTATCACGAACCGGTCTGAACCCAGACGGACGGTTCTTCCCGGGAGAACAACGGGCGGGACTTCAAACGGAAGGCTGAGGTTCGTCTTAAAACCGCCGGCGGTCAGCTTCAGGCGCAATGACGGTGCCGGGGCCCGGTTTGGATCATAATGGTCCGGATATGGAGGACTGGGTTTTGCGTCCGGAGCCACGGAAAGCGTTTTTCCGTCGCACGACCACCCTTCAGGCAGAACAAACGCAGCAGCCTCCCCGGTCTGCGACGGTTCAAAAGTCAATGTGACGATGTCACCCGGTCGCAAAAAGTCCTTGTCCAGCGAAGCACGAACCTGGTGGCCCGAGGCGATGTAAAGCACGTGCGCAATCTGATTTTGTTTGGTTTTGACCCGATGCAGGACTTCGGCCTTTGCGTGATCGGAGCACTGGGCTTCGGCGTCTGCCAGAGCCCCTAAACCGTCTGCCGCGTGGTTTCTTATTGCGGTGAAATCGGGAAAGGCGGCAATGGCTGCATCGCACGCATTCTGGGCGGTCGTCAGTGTTTTTTCCAGTGACGGATCGTCAGCAAACGCGGCCAGCTCTGTCAGAGTCCGCGGCAAACCCGTTGTTAGCGAGGTATCGGAGTCCTTGACTGCGGATCTTGCAAGATGCAGCGGCCAGATGTTCGCCGCGTCCGGGGCGGTCCACCGGCCCATACCCTGCGTCCGGTGACAAACGCGCGAATGCTCGCCGACTTGAGCCCAGCTCCAGCCCGTAATCGGATCAACGCCGTTGCCATCGATAACGATGCTCGCCGGCGGTGGTGGCACGTCGTCATCATAGGAGTCGCCGGCCCCTGACCAGGCTGGCAGATAGAGTTTTTTGATTTGCCACGGTGGAAGAGTACTGTCCGCGAAATCCGGGTCGGCCGCCGCGTCAAAAACCTCGTGGGCAGCCTGGGTCATCGCGCGATGATGCCCATGCTGGCCGGGAACATCCAGAAATGTCGGACAGATAATATCCGGCCGCTCGGTTCGAATGATATCAACAAACCGCTTTAAGGTTCTTGGATGACCCCATTTGGTCAGCGTCTCGACGCCGCTCTTTGAAAACCCGAAGTCGAAAATCGTGTCATCCGGATCTTCAGACAACCAGTACAGGCGCATGTTCAGCCGGTCCGCGGCACGCTCCATTTCCGCCGTCCTTACGACCCCCAAATCGCAGGTCGTTTCAGAACCGATATCATTTTGACCGCCTTCTCCCCGGTTGGCGCAGGCGTATGACATTGTGAGGCCGTCCCGGAACGCGAGCACTGCAAGCATCTCAGAGGTCTCATCATCGGGATGCGCGCCCGTATTCATGAAGGAAACGACGCTTCTGAGCGGTTGCAGTGCGCGCCACAGTGTAACGACACGAGGCGTCAGCAGTTGTCTGGACAAACGTTCCGGATCTGACAGGGGCATGTGAGTATTTCCTAAGCCCGCGCCGCAATGCGGGGGGTGAATGTATCGTGAATAATCAGCGAGGCACCGCCTAAGGCGGCCGCCATCCGGCCGGATGCACCTCGCAAAACGCGCTTGACATGTCTGCCGGGCCGACGGGCGACCGATCCGCTGGGCAACACCAGGCGATCGATAAGATGATCCAAAAGCCGGTCCGGCATGGCACCGCCTATGATGACGGCTTCCGGATCGAACAGGTTTTCAATCATGCCGATTGCCTGCGAGAGGGGAGGTGCGGCCTTCTTAAGCCAGTCCGTCAGGTCCGGATCGCCCTCTTGAAACAGTTTTTCAAGATCCTTGACGCTGTGCACCGGAACGCCTGTCGTTTCCATATGCTTGCGCACGGACAGGCGGCTTGCATAGGTCTCAAGGCAGCCCTTGTTACCGCAGGAGCATGCCTGACCGTCGGGCACAACGACGATGTGGCCAAGCTCACCCGCATTGCCGAAGGCGCCTCTTAATACTCGCCCATCGGCGATGACGCCAAGACCGAGCCCCGTGCCAAAATAAATATAGCAATAGGAATTGAGGTCCTTTGCGACGCCGCTGACCTTCTCCGCAACAGCGGCTGCGGTCGCATCATTTTCGATGATGACCGGCAAGTCCAGGGCCTGCTCGAACGACTCCCCGGGATCCACACCGTCCCAATCCTCAAGTTCGGATTGACCGGTGCCGGACAGGCCTACGTCGCCAAAGGGGCCGGGCATCACCACGCCTGCGCCGAGCAGCTGGTCGTGTCCTACGCCTGCGCTTCTGAGAAGGTCATCCAGCAGTTTACGGCTTGTGACCGAAACCGCGGACGGTGTGCTGGATTTGAGCGTAACACGCCGGGTTTGCAGCGTTTCGCCGCCCAGATTGACCAGAGCACCGAACATCACCTCCGGGCGGACCTCCAGGCCGACACCGAAGGCACCGCCCGAATTGAGCGCATATTGCGTTGCGGGCAGCCCCCGTCCGCGAACCTCACGTCCCACCTCGTTCAGAAAGCCATCCTGTTCCAGTTCCGCCGTAATGTTGCTGACAGCTTGTGTAGACAGACCGGAATACCGGGCAATCTCCGCTCGCCCGACCGGCTGGTGGTGACGCACCAGTCCAAGCACGACCTGACGGTTATGCAGGCGCGTCCGCTCCGCATTGGAACCGATGATGGCTGGTCTGTTTCCCGACTTCATGAGATTAGCATTAATTCAAGTAACTTGAATATTCAACTTACTTGAATTAATGCTAGGTGCGGTGCTGAGATCAGGTCGAAGCGAATTGGCATTATGTGCGCGTGCCGTGCGGATTGCCGCGGTTCGGCTCCGACGTTCCCTTTGACGGGGCGGCGGTCTTTGGTGAGGGAGAAAGATGATGAAAATGATCCGCAAACTGGTACTGGGCGCAGCCACGGCGGCGTTGTCGATGGCCGGCACGGTGAGTGCACATGCGGTTGAGATTGAATACTGGCAGTATTTCTTTGAACCGCGGGTCACCGCGATGGAAACGCTGATTGAGAACTTCGAGAAAGCGAACCCGGATATCACGGTGAAGATGACGCATTTCCCGTATGCCGATTACCGCACCAAAGTGGCTGCGGCGATCCCGGCAGGGGAAGGCCCGGATGTGGTGCAGCTGTTTTACGGCTGGCTTAATGACTACACCGACGCCAAGCTGATCCAGCCCTTGCCGACGGATGTTTTCCCGCCGGAGAAGATTGAAGCTGAGTTTTTTCCGATGGTGAAAGCCATGCGGGCCGGCGATCAATATATGGCGCTGCCGACGGCCGTCCGCTCTTTGGCGCTGTTCTACAACAAGCGCCTTTTCGAAGAAGCGGGAATCGAAAATCCACCGGCAAATCTTGATGAACTGGTCGAAACCGCCAAGAAGCTGACAAAAAAAGACGGTGCAGGCAATTTAACGGCGGTCGGCATCACAACGGGTATGAACGCGCAGGATCACCATTGGTTCCGTGAGGTTCTGGTGCGCCAGTTTGGCGGAGAGCCTTATCTTGAAGACTATAAGGTCGTGAACTATGCCGATGATCCGGCCGGGCTGAAAGCGGCCAAGTTCTATAACGACCTTGAGCGCACGCATGGCGTCACAAAATTCGGTTTCATGGATGAGCCCCAGGCGGCCTTCAAAGCCGGGCGCGCGGGCATGCATATTGACGGTTCGTTCCGGATTGGCGCGCTTGACAAAGTGCGCGGCCTGAAATGGGGCGTAGCCGAACTGCCCGCAGGCCCCAATGGTGAGCAATCCAACTATTCATCCTACTGGGTCAACGCGATTACCACCAAGGCCGACGGCGAAAAGTACGACGCTGCTGTGAAGTTCATGGATTATATAACATCCGACGAAGCCATGCAGATCTGGCTCGATACGGTCGGAGAGCTCCCAGCCAAACCCTCTGCGGCGTTGACGGAAGAAAACACCGACAACCCCGTTTTCGGTCCGTTCATCAAAGGGCTCGGATATGCCCATACCACCATCTTTGCCAATGAGAGTGCCCAGCGGCAGCAGATGATGGACATGATTCAGCGGATAGACCTTGAAAACCAGCCGCTGGAAGACAGCCTGAAACAGGCGGCTGCCGAAGAGCAGAAAATCCTCGACGAGTACTATAAGTAAGCATCGCAACGGATGGCCCGGCCCCGGTTGCCGGGCCATCCTTATTGCGCGCCTGGATCGGTTGTCGGAGAGGCTTTGTGCAGTTCTATCGTCATTTGTCGATTTCCCAGAAACAGATCGTCTGGGCTTGGGCATTTCTGGCTCTGCCTGCCGTCTTTTATGTTGTCATCCGGTTCTATCCCACGGCCAATGCGATCTTTCTGTCGTTTCAGGAGTGGAACCTGCTTGGCGCGAGAACATGGACGGGGATCGATAACTACATAAAACTCTGGAACGATCCGGTTTTCTGGAAGGTTTTCGGCAACACGTTTCTTTATCTTATTCTCGGCACGCCGATCAGTTTGGTGATTTCCTTCATCATTGCCTACCACATCGATAAAGTGCGCTTCATGCATGGTGCGATCAGGGCACTCTACTTCGTGCCGTTCATGACCAGTGCTGTTGCGATGGCCTGGGTTTGGCGATGGTTTTACCAGCCGGTGCCGATCGGTGTGTTCAATAATTTTCTCTCCAGTTTCGGTATTCCGCAGATTGAGTTTCTGAATTCGACGACCAACGCGCTTCCGTCAATTCTGGCACCGGCGGTCTGGGCCGGTCTGGGATTTCAGATCATTATCTTCATGGCGGGCCTGCGGGCTATCCCGCAGACCTATTACGAGGCAGCCCGGATCGACGGCATTTCGCCGCTTGCGACCCTCTGGGAGATCACTCTTCCGCTTCTGAAGCCGACAATTGTCTTTCTGGTCGTTTTCTCATCGATCGGTTTTCTCAGGATTTTCGACCAGGTCTTCAACATGACCACCAATAATCCCGGTGGTCCGCTCAACTCGACGAAGCCGCTTGTGCTCATGATTTACGACACCGCCTTTAACAGCTTCGATATGGGCTATGCGGCGGCGCAGACGGTTGTGCTTTTCGTTATCCTGCTGGTGGTCAGTCTTCTGCAGCTTCGCATTCTGAGGGACCGTTGAGATGAGCACATCGGACCTGACCATCAAACCGACCGCCGATGCGCTGCTCGGCAGAAAAATCGCCAACCGCCGCGCCAGCAATGCGCAATTCATCAGGTGGCTGATCCTGTTTGCGGGCGGCATCCTCATGGTGATGCCGATTGTTTATATGCTGTCGACCTCGTTCAAATACCCCTTTGAGGTCTACAATCTCAATCTCATTCCCGAAGAGCCGACGCTGGAAAATTATCAGTTGGTCCTGGAAGACGGGCGGTTTTATCGCTGGTTCGTGAACTCGCTGATCATCGCCACGATAACGACCGTCTCGAACGTCTTCTTCGACAGTCTGGTCGGCTACGCGCTCTGCAAATTCCGCTTTCCGGGCCGCTACATCGTGTTTATCGCAATTCTCTCTACGCTGATGATCCCGACCGAGATGCTGGTTATTCCATGGTATCTCATGAGCACCGCGTTCGGCTGGCTCGATACCTATTGGGGCATTATGTTTCCCGGTCTGATGACTGCCTTTGGAACGTTCCTCATGAAACAGTTTTTCGAAACGGTGCCGGACGATTTCATTGAAGCGGCCCGCATTGACGGCCTGAACGAGTTTCAGATCTGGTGGACCGTTGCGATGCCGCTGGTCAAGCCGGCTCTTGCGGCCCTGGCGATCTTTGTCTTTCTCGGCAACTGGACCGCTTTCATCTGGCCTTTGATCGTCACCAACTCGCAGGAGGTCTATACGTTGCCCGTCGGCCTTACGACGTTCAGCGTCGAACAACAGGTTGAGTGGGAACTGATCATGACGGGTGCTGCCATTTCCACTTTGCCGACCCTGATCGTCTTTCTTATTTTTCAGCGTTTCATCATCCGCGGTGTCGTTATGGCAGGACTAAAAGGATGAGTGATACGTCGTGCTTTCCCCATCCTGTCTATAAACGCACGGTGCTGGAGCCGCTGTTTGATGGGGCCAAAGCCCATTATGTCGACGCTTTCCGCGCGATCAATCGCGCTCATCTGGTGATGCTGGCGGAGACTGGCATTCTGCCTGAAAATACGGCCGCCCTTATCGCGCAGGCACTGGCGGACATCGACAGGACCATCGACGTCGGAGTCCTGACCTACACCGGCGAGTATGAAGATTACTTCTTTCTCGTTGAGGCCGAACTCAAGAAACGGATCGGTCCGGATATAGGCGGCGCGCTGCATACCGCCCGCTCGCGCAACGATATGGACCACACGGTTTTTAAACTTGTCCTCAAAAACCACACATCCAATCTGGTCGCACAGGCGCAGGCGCTTGCGGAAACCCTGATTGAAAAGGCCGCCGGCGAACGCGATACGCTCATCGTTGCCTATACCCACGGACAGCCGGCTCAACCGACAACATTCGGTCATTATCTTGCTGCGGCCCTGGAGGTGCTGCTTCGCGATATTCAGAGACTGGAAGCTGCGCACCGGGATCTGGACCATTGTCCCATGGGTGCGGCGGCGATCACAACATCGGGCTTTCCGATCGATCGGAACCAGATGGCCGTGCTTCTGGGTTTTGCCGAACCATTGCGCAACTCCTATGGCTGCATTGCCGCCGTTGACTATATCACCGGCCTTTATTCAGCCATGCGGCTGATGTTCCTGCATCTGGGGCGCCTGATCCAGGACCTTCAGTTCTGGACGGCCTTCGAGGTCGGGCAACTCTACATCCCGAACAGCCTGGTGCAGATTAGTTCCATAATGCCGCAAAAGCGGAATCCGGTGCCAATTGAACATCTGCGGCACCTGGCATCTGTGACCTGCGGCAAGTGCGAAACTATCATCGGCACGATGCATAACACGCCCTTCACGGACATGAATGACAGCGAGGGAGAAGTGCAGCAGACCGGCTATGGCGCGTTTGGCTGCGGCGGCCGCGTCCTTGAATTGCTTGCCGCGCTGATTGCGGATTGCTCCGTTCGCTCTGATCGGGTCAAAAAGAACATCGACGCCTCCTGTATAACCGTGACCGAACTGGCCGACACCCTGGTCAGGGTGGAAGATCTCTCCTTCCGGCAGGCGCACGAAATCGCTGCGGAAACGGCCCGGTCCGTGATTGAAAACCAAAAGCCCCTGAAAGACGGTCATGAGGCATTTTCGGATGCGTTCCGACGGTTCGTCGGGTGTGACAGCACACTGGATCGCTCAGCCTTTGAGAATGCGGTCAGCGGCGAGACCTTTGTCGGCCTCCGCGACAGATTTGGCGGACCGGCGTCCGCTGTGATGGACGATGCGCTGGCTCACTATCGCAAGGAGCTTGAGAACAGCCGCAATGACTCGCTCACCCGGCACGCCCGGGAAACGCAAGCCGCGGCGTTGCTTGATTCGGCCTTTAACGCGCTGATGCAGGAGTAGATCTTGGCTGATTTGTCGCTCAGAAAACTTGTCAAAGTCTATGACAGGACAGAGGTCCTGCATGGCATTGATCTGGATGTCGCCGATGGCGAGTTTGTCGTTCTGGTAGGACCCTCGGGGTGCGGCAAGTCAACCACGCTGCGCATGATCGCAGGGCTTGAGGAGATCTCGTCCGGCGAAGTCAATATCGGGGGACGGCTGGTCAATAATCTGGAACCCAAAGAGCGCGATATCGCGATGGTTTTTCAGAACTATGCCATCTATCCGCACATGTCGGTCAGAAAGAATATCGGTTTTGGTCTCAGAACTGCGAAAATGGCCAAAAGCGACAAGGAAAAAAGGATCGATGAGGTCGCAGCCATTCTCGGGATGACAGATCTGTTGAAACGTCGTCCGAATCAACTGTCCGGCGGGCAGCGGCAACGGGTCGCCATCGGTCGGGCGATGGTGAGGGATCCGGCCGTGTTTCTGTTTGACGAACCGCTATCGAACCTCGATGCCCAGTTGCGGACGCAGATGCGGCTTGAAATCAAGAAACTGCATCAGCGTGTTGGCAACACGATCATATTTGTCACGCACGATCAGGTTGAGGCCATGACGCTGGCCGACAGAATTGTCATCATGCGCGATGGCCACATCCAGCAGGTAGGGACACCGTTTGAGGTCTATCACCATCCCGCCAATATGTTTGTGGCTCAATTCATCGGTGCGCCTTCGATGAATATGCTGAGGGGCACCTGGGATGACGGGATGGTTCGGTTACATGGTGGGCTCACGGTTCCCGCGGCCGGGAAAGCCGCTGCGGGGGGCTCTGAAGTTGTTCTGGGCCTCAGGCCGGATGATCTGGTGGTGAGCGATGACGCACCGTTGTTCAAGGGACAGGTCAATGTTCTTGAGCCCCTGGGTGCGGACACATTGGTTTATGTCGGCATTGAGGGAGAGGAAGTCATCGCCAAAGCTTCCGGAAGGAAGCCGCCGGAATTGGGTGCGACGGTCAGTCTCAGCGCCAATCCGGAGAACATTTATCTTTTCGATGCGGGCTCAGGGGAGGCATTGCCGTGACATCCCGCGTTGACAGGAAGCGCGTTGTCTGCGTCGGGCGGCTGTATTGCGACCTGATATTCAGCGGCCTTGCAAGCATGCCGAAACTTGGCGAAGAACTGTTTGCCAAAGGAGTCGCGCTTCATGCGGGCGGCGGGGCCTATATCACGGCGGCCTACCTTGCAGCCCTTGGCCGTCCGGTATCGCTTGTGGCCACTTTGCCCGCCAGTCCTTTTGATACCGTTGTAAAGGCGGAACTCGCGCAAACGCAGATAGACAGCGGGTACTGTTTGCCCTCATCGGAGAATTGCGAGCCTCAGATTACGGTTGCGATGGTGCATGCGGGAGATCGGGCCTTTGTCACGCGGCAGGCAGGGCATGCCTTTAGCGAAGTGGATAGAGGCTGGTTGGAGGAGCCGGATGTGGGCCACGTCCATATCGGAGAACTGACGACGCTGATCAATCATCCCTGGCTTGCCCGCGAAGCACATGCGCACGGGTTAACCGTTTCACTGGATTGCGGATGGGATGACACAGCCTTTCATCACAAGGAACTCCGCACGCTGATCAGCGGCATTGATGTTTTTCTTCCCAATGAAGCAGAAGCTCAGCGACTGCGGTCGCTGGGCCATCCGGTCCCGCTTGCAAAAACCGAGGTGATAAAGAAGGGTGCTTTGGGTGCGGAGTCGGTATGCGGCTCAGAACGGCTGAGCAAGAAAGCCCGGCCTGTCGATGTTGTTGATACGACGGGTGCGGGCGACGCGTTTAATGCAGGATTTTTAAACGCCTGGCTCAATGGGCATGGGACAGAAACATGTCTTGATGCAGGCAATGGCTGCGGCAGTTTTGCCGTCCGGCATGTCGGGGGCGCATCCGATCTCAGGGAGTTGTCCGGATGGATTTCGGATCGTTCTGAAGCAGCCGCGGCGTCTGCCTTTTAGAGCGAATTCACACTTTACCGGACAGCGACACTTTGATCGGAAAGCCCGATGGAGAAGGCGAGGTTTCCTTCATTGATCAGCCAGCGGCGCAGGCTGTAAGTGCGCATTCCGCTTTGATGCATCGGATCATTGTCGGCAAGGTCCCTGGCCTCTGCCATTGAAGCGGCCCGATAGATGATCAGACCGCCTCCGCTGGTATGCTCGCCGCTGTCGTCGGACAATGGGCCGGCAAGAAACAGCTTACCGGCTGCTTCCATCTCTTTCTGATAGGCAAGATGCGCCGGCAGTAGCTGCAGCATGTCCTCCGGAGCTGCATTCAGCTTGGATTCGACCACATACAGTTCAAAGGCCAAGGCACCGCGAGAGCGGGCCGTGTTCCGGTAGTCGATCCATGCAGGCATTACGAATCCTCCGCTCCTGAGCGTGTCCCGCGAGATTTAAAATCATTTTCGGCGAGGAGACGCGACTGAACACAAGCATAAATAAGATTGCAAATTTAAGTCCATTATGAGTGACAATCAAATAAAATATCGATATTAGTTGACTGAATATCACTAATGTGGGTAATTTTAAATCAAATATTGACCGGCAATGCGAGAAATCGCCCATAATGCCGTTCAACAACGATGCTGCGGACGGTGTGCGAGGTTAGGCGCATATGAATATGCACGCCCCTCAGGGCAAAGAACTGGAAGAGCTTAGGCGTGCAGCCCATGAGGATGTTCGCGCCCTGAGGTCGGAGATAAACCGGCTTGATCAGAAAAGCATCGACTTGATCCTGACACGCGCCAGAGCGCATTACTCCTGGCAGGACCGGCCCGTATCGGACGAACAGCTGCGCGAAATTTTTGAAATCATCAACATGGGCTCAACCAGCATGAACGGGTGTCCGGCCCGGTTTATATTCGTGCGCTCCAGCGAGCAGAAAGAACGACTTGCCAAGGCGCTGAAACCGGCCAATGTGGGCAAGATGATGGGCGCTCCTGTGACGGCGATCATCGCTTACGATTTTGAATTCTGGAAACATCTTCCGCGTCTCTTCCCGCACGAGGACCGGCGCGGTCACTTCTCGGAAAAACCGGATCATGCGGAAGAAACAGCTTTTAGAAACAGCACGTTACAGGGTGCTTACTTCATGATCGCAGCGCGGGCGATCGGTCTTGATGTCGGGCCCATGTCGGGCTTTTCCAACGAGATTGTCGACCGGGAGTTCTTTGCGGGAACAAGCTGGAAATCCAATTTTCTCTGCAACGTCGGATACGCTGACGAAAGCGCCCTCTTTCAACGTCTGCCGCGCTTCGACTTCGAGGATGTTTGTGAAATCATTTGATATCAGACACCCCGGCCGGGCGTGCAGGCGAGGACGATGAAAAATGGTTGGTACGGTCAAAACGAAAAACACGGTCAGGCTTCGCGCCGCAGCGGCATGTCCGTCTCATTCGCTTTCCGAAGTTTCAATCCGGGACCTGTCCTTTGCGATTGATGAACCGCTGGAGAGAGGCGGGACGAACAAAGGTCCGACACCGACAGACGCGGCGCTTGCTGCGCTCGTAGGCTGCACAAATGTGATCGGCCACAAATGCGCCAAGGCGCTTGGTGTCGATATTGGCCATCTGGATATTTCCGTTGCCTGCGACTTTGATCGCCGCGGCGTCACCCTTCAGGAAGAGGTGGATACCCCCTTTGTCAGTCTCAGACTGACGGTGAAATCCGATGGCCCGGCCGGCAACGCGGACCTGCAGCGGGTCGCGGCCGAGGTCGCCAAATATTGCCCGCTTTCGAAGCTGTTCCGCCAGGCGGGCACAACAATCGAGGAGAATTGGATTGCCGGCGCTTAGCCGGGCTTTTTCATCTTTCACAACATTCTTGGGAGGAACTGGCGTGAAGTGCATAAAAACAACCCGTGCCCTGATGATTGCAACGGCGATATTGGGGTTCACCTCCGCCCAAAGCCCCAACCGGGCCGAGGCGGCAGAAACAATCAAGATGATTGCTATTGACGGTTATCCGGATCGGGCAATGTGGGTGCAGGAATTTTCCAATTTCTTTATCCCGCGCGTCAATGAAGAGTTGGCCGCAACCGGCAACTACACGATTGACTGGCAGGAAGGATATGGCGGCACGATCGTCAAGCCGCGCGGCGTTCTTGAAGGCATCAAGCTGGGCCTTGGAGACATCGGCGTCGTCACAACGATATTCCATAACTCCAAATTGCCCAGCCAGGCGATTTCGGCCGTAACGCCCTTTGTCGCACCGGACGCCAGGATCGTTGCCAGGGCGGTCGATGAGATCGCCAAGGAATATCCCCGCATGATGGCGGAATTCAATGCGGAAAATCAGGTCTATCTTGCGACTGGCGTGGTTCTGGATACCTACCAGATCTTCTCCAAAACACCGATCAATTCGCTGGACGATCTGAAGGGTAAGAAAATTGCCGGTGCCGGTTACAACCTCCGCTACCTGGAAGGAATTGAAGATGCGGCCGGTGTGCGGGGCGGTTTACCGAATTTCTACAGCATGCTTGAAACGGGTGTGGTGGATGCGGCAATGCTTTGGCCGGAAGCCGCCAAAACATTCAAAATCGCTGAAGTGGCACCGCATATGCTGAAAGTCGATCTTGGAGCCGTTAACTCCAAGACGGTCACAATCAACAAAGACGTCTGGGAAAAACTGCCCGACGAAGTCAAAGCTGCGCTTCAGAAGGTGGCCGTTGAGTACCGGGACCGCGTGGCGTCGGTTGCGATGGATCGGGCCGCTGAGTCCCTCAAGGCATTTGAAGACGGTGGCGGAACTGTGGTTGTACTGCCCGAAGAGGCCCGCGTTGCCTGGGCCAATGCGATGCCGAATATTGCGGCTGACTGGGCCGGCAATCTTGATAAAACCGGAGGCAACGGGACTGAGATGCTGAATGCCTATATGGGCAAATTGAAAGAAGCCGGCATGATGCCGCTGCGCGATTGGTCGGGTGAGGGAACCAACTAGCGGCGGTGTTGTTGGAGCTCGCAAAACAGCAGGACCTGTGGTCTTGCGACACGTTCTCCGGTTGTCTTGAATAAAAGCAAGAATGGCGGGACGATCGGAGTATGCCTGCGGCGCGGATTGAGAGGTCGGATAAATGATTGTTTCCGTTCTTGAACGTCTGCGCCGCAGTGCCGTCGCGGTTGCGATTGGCGCCAATGCCATCGGCACCGCGGTTATTTTGCTGCTCGTCGTGATGATGAATACCGATGTTGTGGCAAGAGGCGTGTTTCACGCCCCGTTGCTTGGTGTTGTCGAACTGGTGATCTTTTCGCTCGTCCTGATCGTGTTCCTGCAACTGCCCAATGTGGTGCGCAGCAATCGCTTAACCCGGTCGGACGGATTTCTGATGGTTCTGGAACGACGGAACCGACCGCTCTCAAATCTGCTGTCCCGGCTGATTGACGGGCTGGCCGGCATATTCATGGCTCTGATCGCGTGGACGATGTGGCCGGAGTTTCAGGAATCCATTCACACCTGCCATTTCGTCTCGCAGCCTGAATTCGGTCCGCCGCCAACCGGCAATTTCTTCGCGGATCTCAACGAGGCATTCGGCCGCTGCGATTATTTCGGAACCCCCGGCATTTTCACCGCCCCCTGGTGGCCGGCTAAACTCGCCATCTGCTTTGGCGTCATGCTTTGTTCGGTGATTTTTTTCCTGAATGCGCTTCTGGGATACCGTGGCGGGCAGAAACTTGAGTCTGTCGATAAATGACAATGAAAACAGAAAGTTAAAGAATGACGCCGGTTGAAATAGGTGCGCTGTCGGTCGTTGCCATCGTCGCTCTGGTCTATATCGGCGTTTACATCCCGATTGCGCTCGGTGTCGTGTCGTTCCTGTCGATCTGGCTGATCAGCGGCAAGTCTATCCTTGCCTTCAACTTTCTGAAGGTCGCCGCCACCGACGGTGTCACGGAGTATGAATTTGCGACCATTCCGCTCTTTACCGTAATGGGATTGCTTGTCTCCAGGGCCGGACTGGGGACCGACATCTATGCGGTGCTCAATCGCGGCTTTCGGCGCATAATGGGCGGTATCGGCATGGCAACGGTCGGCGCCAATGCCGTTTTTGCCGCAGTCACCGGATCCTCCATCGCCTCGGCATCGGTGTTCACCAAAATCTCGGTGCCGGAGATGCGGCGCTATGCCTACAACAAACGCTTTGCGGTCGGTGTGGTCGCCGGGTCATCGGTTCTGGGCATGATCATTCCGCCAAGCGCGATGCTGATCATTTATTCGTTCGTCGCAGAACAATCCGTCGGTGAAATGTTCCTTGCCGGTATCGTACCCGGTCTTATCCTCACGGCTGCCTATATCATCGCCATCCTGGCGATGGCCCGCCTCTGGCCGTCCTTTATCGGCGAGGCGAGGGAACTGGAGCAGGATCGTCCGATGACGATCCTTGAACTGCTCGATAAAACGGTGCCGACCGTCGGTCTGATCGTTCTGGTCCTGGGCGGCATTTATACCGGCTGGCTGACGCCGGTGGAGGCGGGGGCGGCTGGTGCCCTTGCGGCACTGCTGATTGCTTTGGCGCGCCGCAGGATCGACTGGTCGGGCCTGTGGCAGACAGCCATTGAGACCGGTCATATCACGGCGTCGATCCTGTTCCTGATCGTCATGGCGTCGCTTTATAGCCGCATGCTTGGTTTCGCCGGCCTGCCCAACGAACTGGATGCGTTGCTGACGCACTATAATTTCGGCTTCTTCGAAGTGATGGTGATCTATGTCGTTCTGATGCTTTTTCTCGGCACGCTGCTTGATACCGCGTCCATCATCCTGATTGTCGTTCCCTTGTTCATTACCCTTGTTGAATCCATGGGAATGAGCCTGATCTGGTTTGGGATCGTGACGGTGATCGGCGCTGAAATCGGCCTTCTGACGCCGCCGCTCGGGATTTCCTGCTTCGTCATCAAGACCACGCTTAACGATCCGCAAATCAGCCTCAAGGATGTCTTTGTCGGCGCGTTTCCGTTTGCCGTCATCATGCTGATGGTGCTTGTGATCATCATCGCCTATCCGGGCCTGACGACGGCGATTTTGAATTAGAGCGCATCCCGTGAAGATTGAATCACCTTCACGACAAGGATACGCGTGAAATGCCCTAGAACGACATAAAAGAGGATCGGGACCCATGCGGACCGTAAGCGAAGACACGATAACGCAAGCTTTCCTGGACTATTGCGGACCTGAGACTGATTCGCGGCTGCGGTTTATCCTGGAGACTCTGGTCACACATCTGCACGCATTCGCGCGCGAGACAAAACTCACGCATGACGAATGGCGGACGGGACTGGAACTGCTGGTAAAGGCCGGCGAGATTTCCTCGCCGGAGCGAAATGAATTCGTCCTGTTTTCCGATGTGCTCGGGCTGTCTTCCCTGGTCGACATGATCCATTCGCCCGATGTCGGAACACCGTCTAGCGTTCTGGGGCCGTTTCATATTCTGGGGGCACCGGATCTTGAAAATGGCGGCGATCTCAAGGGCGGCAATGACGGAGCGACCGTGTTTGTCAGCGGCCGGTTCTCCGATCCGGATGGGAATCCGATCAAAGGTGTGGAGCTTGAAATCTGGCAGACTGCCGACAACGGTCTTTATTCAAATCAGGATCCGGCACAGTCCGACTATAATCTCCGGGCCCATATGAGCCTGGCAGATGATGGTCTCTACAGATTTTCAACGATAAGACCCGCACCCTACACCGTGCCGGTGGACGGGCCTGTCGGCACGCTTCTCACGGCAACGGGCAGGCATCCCTGGCGTCCCTCGCATCTGCATTTCATCGCCAGCGCACCCGGTTTTAGAACACTTGTCACCGAAGTGTTCCCCAGCGATGATCCCTATCTTGACGAGGACGCTGTTTTCGGCGTCCGCCCGCGTCTTGTGATGGACTACAAAGAACAGACGTCTCTGGATCAGATGCCCGAGGCGATGGCGGTCCGGCGGGAGGACGTCACAGTACCGTTTTATACGGTTGATTTCGACTTTGTTCTGACCATAGCGACGTGATGCGGGATTCACATACTAGTCGCTCAGGCTGTCATGAAGAAACTTCCCGGTGTTCGTGTAGTGGGAAATGAGCAGTCTGACGGCGAGATCCGCATCGCGCGCAAGGACTGCGTCGCTGATCTCCCCATGTTCGGCATTAATATCGCGTTTGGGATAGGCCGTTGACCCGGCAAGCAGCCGATAGCGGACATTCTGATCGTAGAGCTGATCGCAATATTTCATCATGATCGATGACCCGCACGCCGAGAGCAGTGTCATATGATAGATCTTGTGGCGCTTTTCCCATTCTTCGATTGCGACAAAATTCTCTGTCGATTCAGAACGGGGGACCCGCGACAGTCGGTAGGTTGCCAGAATGATCTGTTCTTCCCAGGCGGTCGAACCGTGTTCAATGGATTCGCGCAACGCTCGTTCTTCCAGCCAGCAACGGGTTTTCAGGAGCTCGGCAAATTCCTGCGCACTGGCGCAGGTGACGCGAAATCCGCGTTGGTCGATCCGTTCCACGAAATGATCGGACGTCAACAGGCTAAGTGCTTCCCGGATCGGGCTCGTTCCGACATCGTAGGACCGGCGCAGCTCTTCGATCTTGAGCTTTTGTCCCGGCGACAGCTTGCCGGTGATGATATCGCCGCGCAGCTGTGAATAGACGCGACTGGTCATGGACTCTGAACTGCCGCTGTCGTTGGAAGGGGTCGGATCGGGCCTTTCCGGTACCTTCAGGCCGTGTCGTTCAGATAGCGGTTCATTTTCCATAAGTACGTCCGACTGTGTGGGCGGAATCATGCCGATATGTGTTGAAACAAACATTTACCGGAAATATCCATTTTATGCGATGTTGAAAGAAATGACCGTTCGGCATGTCCGTCAAATCTCCACAATCGCGCGTTTTCAGTCGCCTTTGCAAATCTCTCAACTGTTTTCTTGGACATTTATAATATCGATATTTATTTGAACTGCCAACGGGTTTATTTGCGTTCGGCGGTTGACCGATATTCGGCTGTAGCGGATGTAAACACTGTAAAAACTAATATAATTCAAATAGATGTATGTAAGTCGAATTCTGACCCCGGTTGACGATATCAAAAACGTGAAAGTTGAAATCAGTTTTGGCTCTCCAAAATATTGATTTTTCAACGCTGTTGTCTAAAATATGGATGAAGAAAGAGAATTTGCGGGGGGATGAGGTGCCTCTCCGCCGTTTACCTGCCTTGATCTCAAACGGAGCCCGATGAAATGCACGATAACTACTTTGAAGATGGCAAGTGGTGGGTAAGCCCTTACAACTTTGTTTCCGATGTTCGGGAGCAACTCGACCTGCCGGCGAAGACGGGTATTCATGATGCGACCCTGCGGGACGGCGAACAGACCCCCGGTGTCGTCTTCAGTGTCGAAGACAAGATCGCGATTGCGAGCAAACTCGATGAGGTGGGCGTCGAACGGATCGAGGCCGGCATGCCGGCGGTGTCACTGCAGGATCAGCAGGCGATCAAGGAAATATCCGGACTTGGATTGAAGTCCCGCATTTTCACATTCGCGCGGGCCATGAAGCAAGACATTGACATGGCGCTTGAATGCGGCGCGCACGGCGTGATCATCGAGGTGCCGATTGGTTATCCGAAACTCACAACGCAATTCGGCTGGACTTGGGAAGACGTGCTGAAGAGGAGTGCGCCGGTGATCAATTATGCCCGGGAGCAGGGGCTTTACGCCGTGTTTTTCCCTTATGACACGACGCGCGCGCGGCCGGAGGACCTGGAAAATCTCTGTAAGGGGATTATGGAACGGTCACCGCCGGACTCCATCGGCATTGTCGACACGATGGGCTGTGCAACGCCCGAAGCGATCAAATATATGGTCCGTTGGGTCAAGCGCATGACAGGCCTTCCCATCGAGATCCATACGCATAATGATTTCGGCATGGGGGTGGCGACGGAACTGGCTGCGGTCACGGCCGGGGCGGAAGTGGTGCACAGCTGTGCCAATGGCCTGGGCGAACGCACCGGCAACGCCGCACTTGAAGAACTGATGCTCGGGCTGCATCTGCTTTACGGCTACGACACCGGCTATCGGCTTGATAAGCTGCCTGAGTTGGGAGCACTGATCTCAGAGCTTTCCAACGTTCCCATAGCCCGCAACAAACCGGTTTTGGGCAGCGGAAACTTCACGCGTGAATCCGGCATCGGCATCAATTATGTGATGCGCGATCCGCTGGTTATGTTCGGAACCCACCCGGTTTTGACCGGCCGCCGGGGCGAAGTCGTGCTCGGTAAAAAGAGCGGCAAGGCATCGATCGTTTACAAGCTTAATGAGTTGGGCCTTGGGGAAGCGAGCGAGGATCAGGTGGCGGACATTCTCGACAGCGTAAAACAGGCTGGTATTCAGAAACGCGACATCCTCAGCGACGATGAATTCAAGGCGATTGTCGAGAAAGTCCGGGCACAGCAAGCGGCCTGACAGTGTCGGGCCCTCATTTGGCGCTCTATCACTCCGCCACGTCGGTCTGTTCTCAGAAAGTCCGGCTGGTCCTGGCCGACCTTGGTCTGGAGTGGGAGGGGCACCTCCTTGATCTTGCGCGGGGCGATCAGTTTAAGACCCGCTATCTTGTCCTCAACCCGAACGCGGTGGTGCCCACGCTGCTGATCGACGGTCGTTGCGTCGTTGAGTCGAACATGATTATGGCGCAGCTCTGCGATCTGCTGCCGGACAGCGCACTTTCGCTGTCGAACCGGGCAAACCCGGCAATGAACCGCAAGTGGCTGGAGCTCAGTCTCGACCTCCACAAGGCAGTCAATGCACTCACTTACGCGGCGGTCAATCGGGCAAAGCTCCGGGCTTTGCCGAAGGAGCGGCTTGAAAAGCGCTTAAGCCGGATACCGGATGAGACAAAGCGCCGGCGTTTTCGTCAAATTGTTCAGGACGGATTTGATTCTGAGCCCGTAGCGGACGCCCTAAAGCAGCTGCTTTGCTTGCTGCCGGACGTTGGCCGAGACCTGAAAAAAACGCCCTGTTTGGCTGGGGAGCGACCCGGAACAGGCGATTTCGCGGTGTTGCCGTTTATTTTCCGGCTGGAGCTGCTTGGTCTGAATTTTTTGTGGTCCGCAAATAATCCGCTTCTTGAGACATGGCTCCGCCGCCTCAAGGACACGCCGTTTTTTGATCAGGCAATAAATGCTTTCCTATCGACGAAAGCACTTGAAAAATTTTCCATCTCGGCACCGGTGTGCAGAGAAGCGTTGAAAAAACGCATTTCCCTCCAATAGGAGGCGATCCGGGCTCGCAAGAGCCCGGGTCAGGGAACTATTTCTGTGGCAGTTGCAGCGTCGCAAGGTCCTGCCCGACAATCGTATTGCCGGAAAAGCCGCTCTCTTTAACTGCATTCTCATAGTCTTCTTTCGTCAAAGCGCCGTTAGGCAGTTTGTAGGGCCCCTGGCGTGCGGCGCCGACCGGCGGGATCAGATGGGTCAGCATGAGATGCCGGGCTCCGGCCCGGTCCGCCATTGCGCCCAGATCGGTCGCAGTGCTTTGCCGAAAGAAAATCGGCGGTGGAAATCCGGTTCCGCCGTCCGGTCCCATCACCGGATGAATCGTCGAATGGACAATCACATCCGCATCCTTTGCAAGTTTCTCGACCTGATCCGAGGTTGAAGAGGAACGGGGCGGTTTGCGCGTATCGTTGCCGGCATCTCCACCGATTACGACGCTGCCCGCAGGCGTATCGACCCGATAGGAGGCATGGCCGGGAATATGGGTCGACCGGATGGCTTTGACGCTGACATCTCCGGAAGACCAGACTTCCTGAGGCTCATCCCTGGCGGAAAATGTTCTGGTCTCAATCAACTCAGCCGGACCGCCTGGAAGGCGCTTTTTGTTTTCCGCCAGCCGTTGGGCCATTTCGCCGGACTGGATGAAAGCATCTCCAATATGGGTCGCCAGTTTCTGGCAGCTGATCGTGAATCCAAGCGGTGAATTGACATCGTCACTGCACACAAGATCGACCTTCGGACCCTGCGAATTAAAGTGCCAGCGAAGCTGCATCAGATCCGCAAGGCCTTCGGTGTGATCGGAATGCAGATGGGTCAGGAAGACGGCGTTGATCGTACCGGCGGGCACACCCACTTCCGACAGGCGCTGTGTTGTGCCCCGGCCGGCATCAAACTGAAGCCTCGTCTCTCCGCAGCCTTTTTCTTCGCTGCCATATTGCACCAGTGTGCCGGCTCCGGCCTGGCCTTTGAAGACCGGTGGTCCGCCCTGGGTGCCCGTCAAAGTGACTTTCAGGCACTGATCGGCATGGGCGACGGTCCCCATGGCAAGAAAAAACAGGATCGAAGTTGAGAGTGATGCGGATCTGGGTATGGCCATAATGTGTCCTCCTACACTCGTTGATTTTGTTATACGTTTATTATTATCGATATTTTATCATTTTTATATAAAAAAAGATATTAATGCATATATTTAAATTTATATCGATAAAATAAAAAGTGGCCGAAACGAAGTTGTTCCGGCGATGACACATCCCGTCCCCGGCAACCGTGAGCGCTGCGTCCGGCTTTGTCAGAACGGCGCCGTCGACTGGCGTTCAAGGATCGATGCATCCAGTTCCTGATCCGAGATCGGTCTTGCGTCTTCGAGATGATCGACAAGTGCTTTGGCTGCCTTCTGACCCATCCGTGCCGTGGGAAGGCGCAGGGTTGTCAGCGGCGGCGTGCTGTGGGCCGACCAGTCAAGATCGTCGCAGCCCATCAGGGAAAGCCGGTCCGGAACCGCAATGTCGCGCCGTTCGGCTTCAAATAGGACACCTAGTGCAAGAATGTCTGACAGGCAAAAGGCCGCCGAGGGAGAAGACGGTTCTCCCAATATCCGCCTGGCAGCCTGGGATCCGCCCTTGACATCCAAAGATGTTTCGAGAAACCGGACGCTTGCATCTGATCCGCGGGCGCCGGCCTTTACGCCCTCAATCCGCATCCGCGTGCGGTCATTGTTGGCTGTGGGGCCGTGAATAACAGCAATGTTGCGATGGCCCAGCGACAGAAGATATCGAATGGCTTTCCACCCGATTGTATGATTGTTGTAGCCGATCCCCGGAACTCCATGCCTGCCCTCTGAGACACTGGTCCAAACAGCGGGCACACCGGCAGTCGCCAGCCAGTCAATAAGCGCTTCAGTATGGTCAGCACCGGAAAAGATCAGTCCTTCCGCACCCAGGTTCAGCAGCTCTCGAGCGCGCTTTTCCTCGATATCGGGATCATCGCCCGTCGTTGCGATAACCAGCCCATAGCCGTGCTCGGCCAGTTTCCGTTCCACTGCATTCAGAAACCGGGCAAAGATCGAGTGGGCCAATGTCGGGACGACAGCGCCGATCGTTCGTGTCCGTTTGGTGGCAAGGGCCCGTGCGGACGCATTGGGCGTGAAGCCGATCTCCTGCATCGCTTTCAGAACACGGTCGCGCGTTTCGCCGGTCACACTGTCGGATTTGTTCAAAACCCGCGAGATCGTGGCGACTGACAGCCCTGTGACCTTCGCGAGTGAGCGGACACCGGGTTTTTTTTCAGCGTTTCGTTTGTCCATCAGAGAAGATTATCCAGCGGGTTTGAAGACACCAAATAAATTTTTACAATTTTCTATTGACGAATGTAACCGGTTACATTTGAATTATCGATCGAGGGATCGAGAGGGTTCGATATGCAGGTCTATGTTCCCGCCTTGGCCGATATGGCGGGCGCGGGAGCCCGGTATCCGGGGTTTCTGGCAAGCGGCAACCGGGCGCACTGGGATGTGCGCTGCGGCTGCGCTCAGAAGGTCGCACTGGAAAGCGGTGACGTCGTTCAGTTGAAAAATCAGGACGGCGGCGGCGCGGTTCTGATCGCCGCGTTTGATGAGTCCGGAAAAAGTGCATTCACCGGCCTGGGTCTGGGGCGTCTCACAACGCATACGGGCCTTCCGGACGGCGCGGATATTTCGGAAATGCGGGCCTGGCTCGCCGCCCGCGGCGGACAACCCGATCAGGTGCATTACGGCTCGCTGTTCGGTGACGATGCCGCGCCCGGCGAAGTGATCACGGTTTCGGTTTTTACGCGCTGCGATGTCTGGATCATCATTCCGTTTCATCAGGACATGATTGTTACCGGTGGTGGCGGAACGTGCCTTGTAGAGCGTGTTCGCGTCGGGAGCGACGTACCGCAGCTGCCGGACCCGCTTGGAGAAATCCGCGAGGAATTCCGGGTTGATCGGGCAACTGCCCGGGCCTACGAGGTGCAAAAAGGCGACTATATCCAGATTATCGATATTGAAGGACGGCAATGTTCCGACTTCATGGCGATGCGTGCTGAAGCCCTGGCAAAGGGCCAGGAACGATATATTGATTCAGCGGTGACCAGAACCATGGTCGGGGGCGCTTACCCCGGGCCGGGTCTTTATGACAAGTTTTTCGATCAGGACATGCGTCCGCTGCTCGAAGTCGTTCAGGATACGGTCGGGCGACACGATACATTCGCGCTGGCCTGCACAGCACGCGGATATGAAGATCGTGGTTTTCCCGGACATGTGAACTGCTCGGACAATATCTCAAATGCCTACGAGCCTTTTGGTATCGGGAGGAGGGCCGCCTGGCCGGCCATCAATTTCTTTTTTAACTCCTGGATATTGCCGGCTGACAACCGCATTCAGATCGATGAGGCGTGGTCCCGGCCGGGTGATTTCGTGGCAATGAAGGCCTTGACCGATCTTGTGTGCGTTTCGACCGCCTGCCCGGATGACATCGATCCGATCAACGGCTGGAACCCGACGGATGTTCATGTCCGGATTTATCGACCGGACAAGCCGATCCGGCATGCCGTCGCGCATCGACCCTTTGCAGAGAGCGAACCGATCATGACGCGTGAAAGCGCTTTTCATGCCCGAACCAGCCGATTGACCAGTGGATATGCGCCGGCGCGCGATCTATGGCTGCCGCAGCACTATGATGCGACAGGCGTTCTGGGCGAATATTGGGCCTGCCGCAACAATGTCACGGTTCAGGACATGTCGTCTTTGCGCAAATTCGACGTGATGGGTCCGGATGCGGAAAAACTGCTGCAGCTTTGTCTGAGCCGGGATGTCGGCAAGCTTGCCGTTCATCGCGGTCACTATTCCCTGATGCTCTCCGATACCGGTTCGGTCATTGACGACGGAACTCTTTTCCGACTGGCGCCGGATCTGTTCCGCTGGTGTTGCGGATCGGATGCAAGCGGCCGTCAATTGCGCGAGGTTGCGGAGCAGAACGGATTAAAAGTCTGGGTGAAGGCAATGTGGTCCTCCCTACCGAACCTGGCTGTTCAGGGGCCGAACAGCCGGGATCTGCTGCGCCGGATTGTCTTCACCCACCCCTCTAATTCGTCGATCGATACGATGAAATGGTTCGGCTGCACGATCGGACGCCTCCACGATCGCGATGGTCCGGCATTTATGCTGACGCGATCGGGCTTTACCGGCGAACTCGGATACGAAATTTTCTGTGATGTGGGATCTGCGGTTCAGATCTGGGATGCTGTGATGACGGCCGGTGAGGATCTGGGCATTGTGGCAATGGGCGGTGAAGCCCTGGAACTTCTGCGGGTTGAGGCTGGGCTGATGGTTGCCGGTGCCGAATTCACGCCCGGTGTTGACGCCTATGAGGCCGGTCTGGGCTTTGCGGTCAGCACAAAGAAAGAGCACTTTGTCGGCAGGGAAGCGCTGTTGCGCAACAGCTCTGCGCCGCGCAATGCACTGGTCGGTGTTGCCTTTAACGGCTCGGAATGCCCGGCCCATGGCGATCCTGTCTTCCGCGGACAACACCAGGTCGGAACAATTACCAGTGCGGTCAGATCGCCGATGCTGGGTCATGCCATTGCGCTGGCGCGGGTGGCGGTCGAACACAGCGAGACCGGAACAAAACTTGAGGTTGGTCGACTGGACGGTCAGATGAAGCGACTGCCGGCGGATGTTTGCGACCAGCCCTTTTATGACCCCAAAAGAGAAAGGGCGAGAGCGTAGCGAGGAAGGCGAATTCATTCAGAGGAGAAAAATGATGAAAAAAATACTGGCGGTAGCCGTTCTGGCTGCAGGCACGGCACTCAGTTCCGTCGCGGTTCAGGCACAGGAAAAAGTCATGATCGGTGAGCCGAGCTGGCCGGGTGCGAAAATCATCGCCAACCTGCTCAAGGTTGTCATCGAAGAAAAGCTCGGTGGGGAAGCCGATCTGGTGCCGGGCACGAATCCGGTGATCTTTGCCGCGATGGATGGCGGCCGGGGTGATATCGATGTGCACCCGGATGTCTGGTTGCCCAACCAGCAGAGCCTGACCGACGAATATGTCGAGGGCAAAGAGACCGTCGGCCTGTCCGAAGGATCGTATGCAGGGGTGTCAGGGTTCTGCGTCCCCAATTACATGATCGAAAAACACAATATCAAATCCGTTTTCGATCTCGCCACGCCGGACGCACAGGCCCTGTTCGACTCGGACGGTGACGGCATGGGTGAAATCTGGCTGGGAGCGGCCGGCTGGGCGTCGACCAATGTTCACAAGGTAAAGGCCCGCGATTACGGCATCGATACGTTTCTTGAGCCGGGCACGGAAGACGAGACTGTCTTCTACGCCAAGCTGAAAGATCTCGTTGCCAACGAAAAAGGTGCGGTGTTCTACTGTTACAAGCCGCATTATGTGCACGCACTGTATGACGTATCCATTCTGGAAGAACCGCCACACGATCCGGCTACTTACACAATTATTCAGCCCGATGCGGATGCCGACTGGTTTAACAAGTCGAAAATCCTCTCCGGAGACTCCAAGAAAGACGTCCGGATCGCCCATTCCAAATCCCTGGATACGCGGGCACCGGAAGTCGCAAAGTTCCTGACCAACATCGATCTGAGCTCGGACGATGTCTCGCAATGGACCTTCGAAGTTGTTGTGAACGGCAAAGAACCGGAGGATGTCATCAAAACCTGGGTTAATGCCAATGGGGAGAAAGTAGACGCCTGGCTCGGCATTCAGTGAACCATGTGTTCGATCCTGCGGCGGGCTTTGGCCCGCCGCATAACGGGGGAAGAGGGACATCATGGCAGAAGCTGAAACGAACTATCCGATCGAGGCGCGCAATGTCTGGAAAATTTTCGGTCAACGCAGCGCCGAAGCACTGGAAGCGATCCGCAACCGCGATTTGGGCAAAGCGGAAGTGCTGGAGGAATATAACTGCGTCGTTGGTGTTGCCGACGCCAGTTTCGAGATCGCCGAAGGCGAAATCTTTTGCATTATGGGCCTTTCGGGGTCCGGAAAATCAACACTTGTTCGCCATATCAACCGGCTTCTGGAGCCGACGGACGGCGAGATTATCATCGACGGAACCGATGTTACCAAGTTGAATGCCGGGCACCTCAGGACGCTGCGCAACCAGAAAGTGGCGATGGTCTTTCAGAATTTCGGCCTGATGCCGCACCGCACCGTTCGCGACAATGTCGCCATGCCGCTTGAGATCCGCGGATCATCGAAGAAAGAGCGGCGGAGCGAGGCCGACCGCGTCCTGTCGATGGTCAATCTGACCGGGTGGGAAGACAAGTATGCGCACGAGCTGTCCGGCGGCATGCAACAGCGTGTCGGCCTGGCCCGCTCCCTCGCGGCCAATCCGGATATTCTGTTGATGGACGAGCCGTTCTCGGCGCTTGACCCGCTGATCCGCCGCCAGTTGCAGGATCAGTTCATGGAATTGTCTGCACGGCTGAAAAAAACAACGGTCTTCATCACCCACGATCTGGATGAAGCAATCCGCATAGGCAATCGCATCGCGATAATGAAAGATGGCCGGATTGTTCAGACCGGCGAGCCGGAAGATATCGTCATGAATCCCGCTGACGAATATGTTTCTGATTTCGTTGCCGGAATCTCGAAGCTCAATCTTGTTTATGCCCATTCGATCATGAGACCTGTCGATCATTGGACATCGGAGCACGGTCCGGTTCCCGACAATTGTGCCCGGGCGCCGCACGATGACAGTCTGAATGCCCTGATCGATAAATCGGTTGAGTCCGACGGCCCGCTAATCATCGAAACCTCCGATGGTCAGACGGTCGGGATCGTTGATCGCATCGATCTGATGCGGGCAATCCAGGGGCACCGACAGGCGGAGGCAGGATAAGATGGCTGTAACATCTGTTGAGAACGAAACCGCTCCCGCCGATGACACCGTTGAACGGTTTGTCGGCTCAAATGCGGGCTATTACACCGAGCAATTTGCTTATCTGGCGGAAGTGCCGGGCTATCGATTGACTGCCAACTGGCTTGCCGGTCTGTTCAGCCCGGTCTGGTTCGGAGCCAGGGGGCTCTGGTCCTGGTTTCTCGTCTTCATGCTGGTCGAGAGCTTTGGCTGGATCCAGCTGTTGCGCGGATGGCTGGGTGATCTTGGCCAGGATCAGCTGCAACGGGCCGAAGCCATTCAGCGAACGCTGAACATGCGGCTTGAGCAGATCCAACAAGCCCGCGAAACCGGGGCTTCCAGCCTTGAGTCTCTGGAACGGGCGGCAAAATCGCTGGAAGGCGCGTTGACGGACGCCCTGGCAAAGGCGGAGGCAGCGTCGGGCGATGCGCTGATGCTGATGCTGTTCGGTCTGGCGGTTATTGTGGCCGCAAAATTCGCCGCGGCCATCACGGCAAACTGGGTGCTTGAAGATCGGTTTATCAAATGGAAATCCGATCCTGACCTGCCGTCCGGGCTTCCTGTGGAACGAACGGCGATTGCGACGATCGTCTTTTTGATTGTTGCAGGACTGTCATCCGTTCGGTTTGCACGTCCCGACATGGTCCCCTGGTTGTTGGATTTTCCCACCGACCGGGAATACCGGCTCGCCGTCGGCGATTGGATCAAAAGCGGCTTTGAATGGGCGAAGCAGTCCGGTGCGGAGTTCTTCAACGCCATTACACTCGGTGTACGCTCCCTCCTTGACGGTCTTGAGACGGTTTTTGTGGGAACACCGTGGCCGGTCATCATCCTGTTCGTAACCATGCTTGCATGGTTGTCCGGCGGCAGCCGGGTTGCGATCTTCACGGCCGCCGCTTTGGCATATCTTGGCGTTCTGGGCTTTTGGGAAAAAGCCATGACCACCATATCGCTGCTTGGCGCAGCGGCTATGGTTTCGGTAACCTTCGGGATCCCGCTCGGTATTCTGTGCGCACGCAAACCGAGGGTTTTTGCGGTCGTGCGGCCCATACTCGACTTCATGCAGTCAATGCCGTCCTTCGTTTATCTGATTCCGGTCATTGCGTTTTTCGGGGCCGGCAAACCGGCGGCGATTGTCGCGACGCTGATATTCGGCTCACCGCCGGTTATTCGTCTGACGGTTCTGGGACTGCAGCAGGTTCCGCAATCCGTCCGTGAGGCCGCTTTGGCGTTCGGGGCAACCTCCACCTATCTGCTGTTCCGGGTGGATCTGCCGCTCGCGGCAAAGACAATCATGGCCGGTGTCAACCAGACGATCCTGCTGTCGCTGGCGATGGTGGTGGTCGCTTCGCTGATCGGAGCGAAGGGCCTTGGCGAGGATGTTCTTGAGGCCCTGCAATTCGCGTCTGAAGGTCAGGGCATCCTTGCCGGTCTGGCGATTCTGTTCTGTGCGCTCATTCTTGATCGGATCGTTGCCGGTAAGACCAATAACTGATC
Organism: Stappiaceae bacterium; assembly: GCA_965275915.1. Classification (GTDB taxonomy): domain Bacteria; phylum Pseudomonadota; class Alphaproteobacteria; order Rhizobiales; family Stappiaceae; genus JBDWFY01. The sequence continues at coordinate 833,513 of CBDHYI010000007.1, read as the reverse complement.
GGTCAAAATGGGTTTGAACATAAAAAAGGGCCGGTGGGATCGCGCCAACGGCCCCTTTTGTGTTCTTAAGTGCCTTTGCAGCTTAACGGTTTTTTTCAAGCATCTGCACAGCCGTGGCCAGCTTTGCAATGCCGGGTTCGATCCGTTCCGTCGGGATGGACGAAAAACCGAGGCGGAAGAAGTTTCTTTTTTTCGTCTGATCGGCAAAGAAAACGTCGCCCGGTTCGATCAGCACACCGAATTCCAGTGCCTGTTCCTTCAACTCCCTGCTGTCAAGCCATTCCGGGCCGCGCATCCAGAAAGCGGTTCCGCCGAAATTGCTGCTTTGGGCCCAGTCGGGCAGATGAGTGTCAAGGCTCTCCTTCATCGCATGCCAGCGGGTTTTGTACGTGCGATGCAGGCGGCCGATCAGGCTGTTGTGATGGCCAAGTGCCAAAAACAGGGCGGCAACACGTTGATTGTTCCCCGGCGGATGCCGGAACATCAGCCGCCTCAGGGCGCGGGCTTCCTCTATCAGTTCTCTGGAGCCAACCATGTATCCAATTCTGAGGCCAGGTACCAGAGACTTGGACAGAGAGCTGACATAGAGAACATTGTTGGTGCTATCCAGAGATTTCAGTGCCGGTGTCGGTGTGCCAAGATAATTGGTCTCGAATTCATAGTCGTCTTCAATGATCATCGACCCGCTGTCTGCGGCCCAGGCCAGCAGCGCGCGCCGGCGGTCAATGCCCATGGTGATGTTTGTCGGCATCTGATGGCTGGGCGTGACGAACGCCACCTGACAGCTCTTCAACTCATCGCCGATCACGACACCTTGTTCGTCGAGCGGCAAGGGCTGAAGATTATCCGTTTTCAAAGAGAAGATGTTGCGGGCATCGGGATATCCGGGATCTTCAATCCCGACCCGCGTATCTTTGCCCACAATCAAATTCGCAAACAGATAGATAGCATTTTGCGCGCCCATGGTCACCAGGATCTCATCCGGCGATACATCGATTCCGCGTCTTGGAAGCAGCCTTTGACGTATCTGTTCCACAAACATCGGATCGTCCTGGTTGATGGAATCATCGGTCCAGGCTTCCACCAGTTTCCGGCTGACGGCCTGTCTGGTGCACTCCCGCCATTCATGAAAGGGAAACAGGGCCGGATCGGACTGGCCATAAATGAACGGAAACGGATAATCGTGCCAATTGGCGGGTTTTTCAATGTTCTGCTGTTCGGATGGAGAAATAGCCAGCCACTTGCTGACATCCAGGGGTTCGGACCGCACGCTTGTTTTTTTTCGCGAGATGAAATCGGTTATGGCCACAACGTCTTCGGCGACGAAAAAACCGGATCGCTCTTTTGGTACCAGATAGCCATCCGTCGCCAGCGACTGGTAGGCCAGTGTCACCGTGTTGCGCGAGACGCGCAGGCGGGTCGCCAGTAATCTGGTTGAGGGGAGCGGCGATCCCGGAGCCAGGCTGCCTGACAAAATCGCGGAAACCAGCTTCTCCTGAATCTGATCCTGCAGCGTTAACGTTTCATCGCGATCGATATGAAAAATCGCATCCCTCAATTCGGCTCCTCCTAGTCCACACCCTGGGGCGAATTGGCACATTAAATCGATCTATCTGGCACTACAACCTGCCCGGTTGTGCAAGCGGCGTGAATTGACAGGTTTGCACGGGAACCGGGACCTGGACCTCAATACGCCCGTGAGTGGCCGCGCGGCTGTCCTGCAAAGGCGTTCAGCCGGTTTTTGCGGAGGTGGAAAGCAAAGGCAGTTCTTCGCCGAAATCGACTGTTTTCCGTCAAATGACAAGGGTCAAAATTTATTCACTTTACCGAAAAAGAATCTTGCCCAAAATCGATAAAAATGAAAAAAATAGGAAAAATTTCATTTTAGGCGAAATCTGTGTCGGTAACATCATCAACAGACCGCTCAACTGCGAGCGAAGCCGGACGGCATCACGTGGGCGCTGATATTCGTGCCTTGAGAAAGGCGCGTGGTATCAGGTTGGCGGACATGGCTGCGACAATTGCCCGATCGACCGGGTGGTTGAGTCAGATCGAGCGTGGACACACCGAACCGAGTTTGCCCGATCTGAGAAAGATCGCGCAGGTTTTCAGCATGCCGGTCAGTTTCTTCTTTCGGAACGAAACGGTGTTTGAGGAAGATCGCGGTGTGGTCGTCCGGGCCGGCAGCCGTGCGCGGCTTGGATCGAAATCCGATGGTGCCACAGAGGAACTGCTGTCGCCGCATCTGTCGGGTGACTTCGAAATGATGCGCACGATTTTCGAACCGGGTGCAGCAAACCCTTGGATTGAGGCACGTCCGACCAATGAGGGCGGCTACGTTATTTCCGGTTCGTTGTCACTTTGGATTGGCGAACACCGTTATGACCTGTTCGAAGGCGACAGCTTTCAGTTCCAAAACCAGAAGTATCGCTGGGAGAATCCGGGCTCCGAACCGGCAGTCGTCGTCTGGGTGGTGTCACCCCCTGTCTATTGAAAGTTGAGATCCGTCTGGTCGGGCACCCGATCAGACAACGCCGGCTCTTTTGGCCAAGGCTAGGAAATAAAACCAGGAGCATTACCCCCGAACGGGGACGACAGAGAGAAAGAACCTGATAATGAGTACTCCGCTTCCAGATAAGGCACGTGTCGTCATCATTGGCGGGGGCGTGTCCGGCTGTTCGGTCGCCTATCATCTGGCGAAACTCGGCTGGAAGGACATCGTGCTGTTGGAACGAAAGCAGCTGACATCCGGCACCACGTGGCATGCGGCGGGTCTGATCGCTCAGCTTCGGGCAACGACGAATATGACCCGGCTCTCCAAGTACAGTCAGGAGCTTTACGGCACGTTGGAAGAAGAAACCGGTGTCGCAACCGGCTTCCGACGGTGCGGGTCCATCACCGTTGCGCTGACCGAGGAGCGCCGGGAAGAAGTCTATCGCAGTGCATCCATGGCCCGGGCCTTCGGTGTTGAGGTTGAGGAAATCTCCGCGCAGGAGGTTCGGGAGCGGTATCCTTATGTTGAAACCTCCGATCTGATGGGAGCCGTCTATCTGGATAAAGACGGGCAGGGCGATCCGGCCAATATCGCGCTCGCCCTGGCAAAGGGGGCGAAGAATCTCGGAGCCAGGATCGTCGAGAATGTCAAGGTCACAGGGATCCACAAAAAGGACGGCCGGGTATCGGGCGTTTCCGTTGAGCACAATGGCGAACCGCTCAGGATCGACTGCGATCATGTCGTTAACTGCGCCGGAATGTGGGCGCGGGAAGTCGGTGCGATGGCGGGTGTTGCCGTGCCGCTGCATGCCTGCGAGCATTTTTACATTCTGACGGAGAACATTTCCGGCCTGCCGCGCCTGCCGGTTCTGCGTGTTCCGGATGAGTGCGCCTACTACAAGGAAGACGCCGGAAAAATTCTGCTCGGCGCGTTTGAGCCGGTCGCCAAACCCTGGGGTATGAACGGCATTCCGGAAGATTTCTGTTTCGATCAACTGCCGGAAGATATCGACCATTTTGAGCCGATCCTGGAGAGCGCTGTCGGGCGCCTTCCGGTGCTGGCAGAAGCGGGCATTCACACATTCTTCAACGGCCCGGAAAGCTTCACGCCAGATGACCGCTATTATCTCGGTGAATCGGCTGAGGTCAAAAACTACTGGGTGGCCTGTGGTTACAACTCCATCGGGATCCAGTCCTCCGGCGGGGCCGGTATGGCGCTTGCGGCCTGGATGGATGACGGCGATCCGCCGTTCGATCTGTGGGATGTTGATATTCGCCGTGTACAGCCGTTCCAGGCCAACAGGAGTTATCTTTATCAGCGTTCGACCGAGTCTCTGGGCCTGCTTTATGCCGATCATTTTCCCTATCGCCAGATGGAGACGGCCCGCGGCGTGCGCCGCTCACCTCTGCATGAGCACCTGAAAGTCCGGGGTGCGGTCTTTGGCGAGTTTTCCGGCTGGGAACGCGCAAACTGGTTTGCCCGTGAGGGACAGGAGCGGGAATATCGTTATTCCTGGAAACGCCAGAACTGGTTCGACAATCACCGCGAAGAGCATCTGGCGATCCGCGAGGCGGTCGGCCTCTATGATATGTCGTCCTTTGGTAAGATCCGTGTTGACGGTCGGGACGCCTGCGCCTTTCTTCAGAATGTCTGTGCGAACGATGTTGATGTTCCGAACGGCCGTCTGGTTTATACGCAGATGCTCAACAAACGCGGCGGCATCGAGTGCGATTTGACTGTGACGCGCCTGTTGGAGACGTCATATCTTCTGATCGTGCCTGCGGCGACCATTCAGCGCGATATCACCTGGCTGCGGCGCCATGCGGACAGTGAGGCGCATCTGTTCATTCAGGACGTTACCAACAGCGAAGCGGTCCTGTGCGTGATGGGCCCCAACGCCCGCGATCTCATGCGGAAGGTGTCGCCGAACGATTTTTCAAACGATCATCATCCGTTCGGCATGATGCGCGAGATCGAAATCGGCATGGCGATCGGACGGGCGCACCGCGTGACCTATGTCGGTGAACTGGGCTGGGAGATCTATGTGCCGGTGGAAATGGCCGCGCATGTGTTTGAAACCATCATGGCTGCGGGAGACGGTGCGGGGCTCAGGCTGTGCGGCCTGCACACAATGGATTCCTGCCGTATCGAAAAGGCCTTCCGCCATTTCGGCCACGACATCACCGATGAGGACCATGTTCTGGAAGCCGGGCTTGGTTTTGCTGTCAAACTGAACAAGCCTGAATTTATCGGCCGCGACGCCGTGCTGCGGAAGAAGGAGGCCGGTCTGGATCGGCGATTGCTTCAGTTCCGCCTGGAAGATCCGGAGCCGTTGACGTTCCATAACGAGGCAATTTTGCGTGACGGCAAAATCGTCTCCTATCTGACATCAGGCAACTACGGTCATCAGTTGGGCAGCGCGATCGGAATGGGGTATGTCCCTTGCCTTGAGCGAGGCGAGAAGGTCGCCGATATGCTGGCGTCCAGTTACGAGATCGAAATTGCCGGCGAGCGGTATTCTGTCCAGGCTACCAGCAGGCCTTTTTACGATCCGAAATCCGAACGGGTTAAGGTCTGAATACGCGCTGGTTGTGACCGCTGGTCTGCCCAAACCCCGCCGTCGTACGATGGCGGGGCTTTTTATAGGGGCAAGGGGATTTCAGCAAAAATCGGGTCACACGAACAGATCGACTTTTTCAAAGCGCGTGACATCGATAATGCCGAGATCGGAAATCCGAAGCTCCGGAATCACCACCAGGGCCAGAAGTGAATGCTGCATATAGGCATTGTTCAGCGTGCAACCGCACTTTTCCAAGGCCTGCACCATTTGATCCGCCTTTTGGGCAACGATTTCGGATCGCTCATTGGACATGAGACCGGCGATAGGCAGCTCAACAAGGGCCAATTCCCGACCTTCGGAAATGACCGTAATCCCGCCGCCGATTTCGCCCAGTCTGTTGGCCGCCCGGGCCATGTCTTCGCGATTGGTGCCGACAACAATCATGTGGTGACTGTCATGCGCCACCGTCGAGGCCACGGCGCACGGCTTATTGTAGCCAAAACCCGAGACAAATCCGTTTGTGACCTGACCTGTTCCCCTGTGACGCTCGACCAGAGCTATCTGGCAGACATCCTGTTCGGCGTCCATCTGAACAACGGCGTCTTTCACCGGTAAATCGGCCTCAAGCGCCTTTGTCGGCGCCTGGTTCTCGATAACGCCGATGATCCGCGCGCGCACCTGGGCGGCATTTTGGGGGGCGGCGATAACAAAATCGGCGGCAGAGAGCTTTCTACCCAGCTTAACGGTGTCTTTTGCAAATTCCGGATAGGGATAAGGTGGAATGTCGGACGTTAACCGTCCGTCCTCCGCCAGTGTCTCTCCGCGGGCGATCACCTGCTCAATCGGCAGAGAGGCCAGGTCCGAGGTGAGGATGATGTCAGCCCTGCGTCCCGGTGAGATCGATCCGATTTCCCGCTCCATGCCGAAATGCTGAGCCGCGTTCAGGGTTGCCATCTGAATCGCGGTCATGGGTTTCAGTCCCTGCTGAATGACGTGGCGCACCACCCTGTTCATGTGTCCCTCGTTCACAAGGGTGCCGGAATGACTGTCATCGGTGCAGAGCACAAAATTGCGGGGATCCAGCCCGTCTTCGGTCACCGCCTTGATTTGCGTGGCAACGTCGTACCAGGCGGAGCCCAGGCGAAGCATGGCCCGCATACCCTGCCGGACCCTGGCGACAGCGTCCTCTTTTCGGGTTCCTTCATGATCATCAGCCGGACCGCCGGCGACATAGCCGTGAAACATCAGGCCAAGATCAGGGGAGGCAAAATGACCGCCCACCGTCTTGCCCGCCACTTGCGTTGCTGCGATCTCGCCAAGCATTTTCGCATCATTCATGGCGACGCCGGGGAAGTTCATCATCTCACCCAGCCCGCAGATGTTCGGCCAGCCGAGCGCTTCTTCAATATCCTGAACCGTAAGCTCGGCGCCGGCATTTTCAAGGCCGGGCGCGGATGGAACGCAACTGGGCACCTGAACCATGACATTGATCGGCAGACCGGCAGCCTCGTCATGCATCAGTCGCACGCCTTTGAGACCAAGTACGTTTGCGATTTCGTGCGGATCGATAAACATGGACGTTGTGCCGTGCGGGATGACGGCGCGGGCAAATTCCGTGACCGTGACCATTCCGCTTTCGACATGCATGTGCGCATCGCACAAGCCGGGTACCAGATATCTGCCGTCCGCTTCGATGACTGTGGTTGCATCGCCAACGGCGTGTGAAGCGTCCGGGCCGGCAAAAGCGATCCTTCCCGCGGAGATCGCAATGTCGGTTCGTGGAATAATTTCACCGGAGTAAACGTTCACCCAGCGCCCGTTCTTGATCACCGAATCGGCAGGTGTACGGCCCATGGCCACATCGATGAGTTTCGCGGTAACCGCGTTCCAGGATTTCAATTCAGGCATCTGTCACTCCGAAATGATCTTGGACCTGTTTTCAAAATTGAAGCAGGATATGGGTCCATACCTCAAGATCTGACGTTCCAAGATCTGATGTCAATGTCATGTCAAAACGAATTATTGAATTGCCAAGCCGGCGAAAAACGGACACTTCTGGTCAGTCAATCCTTCAAATGCCCGCCGGTTAATATGATATCCCCGAAGTTTCGTTCGATCAGCCTGCTACTTGTTGCCGAAGTTGCCGCAATGAGTCTCTGGTTCGTATCAGCCGCTATCCTGCCCGATATGCTGCGGGAAGTGCCTTTGACTTCGTTTCAGCAGGCTGCTCTGAGCAGCGGGGTTCAGGTGGGGTTTGTAATCGGTGCGCTCGTCTCGGCCTTTCTGGGAATTGCCGATCGATTCGATCCGCGTCGGGTGTTTCTGGCTTCGACAGTCAGTGCGGCTATAGCAAATGCGCTTTTGCTGGTTGTTCCGCCCGACAATCCCGCTGCAATTGTCATTCGCATCGCCACAGGCGCTTTTCTGGCCGGCGTCTATCCGGTCGGCATGAAGATCGCTGTCGGCTGGGGACAGAAGGATCGGGGATTTCTTGTCGGAGCGCTTGTGGGCGCTCTGACGCTTGGGTCAGCGGCGCCCCATCTTCTTGCACTCCTTGGAGGATCCGACTGGCGGCTGACCATTGCCGTGGCGTCGCTGGCATCGGGAGTGGCGGGGATGATTTGCCTGTTCGTTTCGCTTGGACCTCACCATAGAAAAGCTGCACGCTTTGATCCAGGTGTCATTGCAAGTGCCTGGACAAACCGGAGAGTTCGTCTCGCTTATGCGGGCTACCTGGGACATATGTGGGAACTCTATGCCATGTGGGCGTGGATCGGCGTTGCGACAGCCGTTTCCTACGGTCATACGCTGCCGGGATCGGAGGCCGAGCAATTGGCGAAGGTGACGGCTTTTGTTGCGATCGGCGCCGGGGGCTTCGCCTGCATTTATGCCGGATGGTTTGCCGACAAAGTGGGTAAAGCGGAAACAACGATCATTGCCATGTCGCTCAGTGGTCTGTCGGCACTGGCCGCCGCCGCGACATTTGGCGGTCCGGCCTGGCTGACATTTGTGGTTGTCGTGATCTGGGGCATTACGATTATTCCGGATTCAGCCCAGTTTTCAGCCCTTGTGGCCGATGCCGCCCGTCCGGATCAGGCCGGCAGCCTGATGACGCTACAGACCGCGCTCGGCTTCACCCTGACTTTTTTTACCGTGCAAGGCATGCCGCTCCTGGTTGATTTGCTTGGATGGGCAACGGTTTTGGCTGGTCTTGCGCTTGGCCCGGCCTTCGGCATCGTTGCGATGATGAGATTGCGGGCCATGGTTGGCGCCTGAGACAGCTCTCTGGCCTTATGTGATTTCGGCTGAAGATCCAGGCTTTAGAACTGGTCTTATAAAAATAGAGCCAAATGGTTCTCTCTAGCCCGCCCAAAGCTTGATATGTCTCCTTTCATACGTGTGTACCAAAGCGCGGCTGCGCCTGTCGTAGGCAACCGGAGTGAACAGTTTCGGTTGGAGATAAAAAAGTGCTTGGACTTTCGGCATTGAGACCCGCATCGGACGACCTGCATCACTTCGTTGATGGCAACTGGTTTTCCTGTGGATCGGACCCGATGCCGGACCCGGATAGAACCGATACTGGCATTTGTCTCGAACCAGACCGTCGGGCAGTGGATCTCGCCGTCGGTGCGGCCCGCCGTGCGTTTGATACCGGGTGGACGGCTGTTGACCTCCCCGAGCGTCTGGACATCCTGGCTGGACTGATCCGCCAGATAGAAAGCCGCCGGGAAGAATTCGCGGCCCTGATTTCCCGTGAGATCGGTGCCCCGATCGATTTTGCCAGAAGCGGTCAGGTTGACGCAGCGCTCGATCATCTGGCGGCAATTTCTGAGGCTGCGCGCAGCAACGAGCATGATCACCCGGCGGCGCGGGGGCAGACCGCTCATCGGATACGATATGAACCGCTCGGTGTGGCCGTGCTGATCACGCCTTGGAACTGGCCGCTTAATCAGATTGCGCTTAAGGTCGGCGCTGCTCTGGCCGCCGGTTGTACGATGATCTTGAAGCCGTCCGAACTGGCACCTCGCACGGCCATCCTGTTTGCCGAGTGTATGCTGGCTGCCGGCGCGCCGCCCGGTGTCTTCAATCTCCTCAACGGCGACGGCTCGATTGGCGCTCTGCTGTGCACACGTAAAGATGTCGATATCATTTCCCTGACAGGGTCGACCCGATCCGGGCGGGCGGTGGCCCGGGCGGCGGCTGCCAATTTCACACGGGTTGCGCTTGAACTTGGGGGCAAGTCCCCGAATCTGCTTTTTGCTGATTGTGAGCTACCGCTTGCGATCAAACAGGGTGTTGCACACTGTTTCCGGAATGCCGGACAATCATGCAACGCTGCCTCGAGAATGCTGATAGAGGACTCCGTTTATGAACAGGGTGTGCATCTAGCCGCTGAGGCCGCCCGCAACACGAACGTTGGATATCCTGTCCAATCTGGAAGTCATATCGGCCCGCTTGTCACCGATGCTCAATTCTCGCGCGTACAGTCTTATATAAAGCAGGCGCTTCAGGACGGCGCGCGGCTGGTCGCCGGAGGTCCGGGACGTCCCGATGGATTTGACAGCGGTCCTTTCGTGAAACCGACCGTCTTTGCGGATGTGACATCTGAGATGGCAATTGCAAGGGAAGAAATCTTCGGACCGGTTCTTGCGATTGGTCGTTTTAGCAGTGAAGACGATGCGATCGCACAGGCCAATGACACGATATACGGCCTGGCTGCATATGTGCAGACATCCGATCCGGTTCGGGCGGACCGCGTGGCCCGCAAATTGCGCGCGGGGATGGTTCAGGTCAACGGCACCAGCCGGGTGCAGGGCGCTCCATTTGGCGGGATCAAGGCATCGGGGATAGGCCGCGAGGCCGGGATCTGGGGAATTCGCGCCTTTCAAGAGATCAAATCGATTAGCGGCGCGGATTTTTTCAGTAAGACTTAAATTTAACTACAGTGTAGAGCGCTTTAGACTGCTCAATTCATAGTTGAGTGGAATTTACACGCTTATTGCTTTGTATAATTGAATATATTTTGGAATAAAGTACGTATTTATACTGTACATATCGATATTTTTGACAGGATGAATTATTGAATTATTCTTTTTGCCTGAAAAAATAATATTTTATCAATAATAAATCGCGTTCTTTAAATAAGCATATAAGTACTTCTTCGGTCTTTAAGTAAATTTTCATTTCCATAGTGAATAGTCCTACCTGAAGTTGGGAAACTGAGGGGAATGAAATGAACAGAACAACTTTCAATAGGGTGGCACCAATCCTGGCTGCCATGTCACTTTGTGCAACCGGTTATGCTCAGGCTGAAGACGGTGTAAGCGACAGCACAATCACATTTGGTCAGGCCGCAGCTCTGGAAGGTCCGGCTGCCGCTTTGGGTACAGGCATGAAGCTGGGGCTTGAAGCTGCCTTTGCCGAAGCAAACGCCGCCGGTGGCGTGCATGGCCGCACAATCGAACTGGTCAGCTACGACGACGGTTATGAGCCGGATCGCTCCATTGCTCAGGTCACGAAGCTGATCGAAGAAGACAAAGTCTTTGGTCTGATCGGTCCGGTCGGAACGCCGACCTCCAAGGCGACGCAGCCGATCGCCACGGCCGCAAAAGTCCCGTTTGTCGGTCCGTTCACGGGCGCAGGCTTCTTGCGGGATACCAAACACGGTAACATCGTGAATGTACGTGCAACCTATGCATCAGAAACCGAAGCATGGATTGCTCATCTGCATGACCGTCTGAAAATGGATAAAATTGCGATCCTTTATCAGGACGATGCATTTGGCCGTGTCGGTCTGAAAGGTGTGACCGCCGCGATGGAGAAGCGTGGTCTTGAACTGGTTGCTCAGGGCACCTACCAGCGCAATACGGTCGCGGTGAAGGCTGCTCTGCTTGAAATCCGCAAAGCCAAGCCGGATGCGGTCGTCATGGTCGGCGCCTACAAGCCGATTGCCGAATTCATCAAGCTTGCCAAGAAGGTCAAGATGGACTCCAAGTTCGTCAACATCTCCTTTGTCGGCTCCAAGGCACTGTCAAATGAGCTTGGCGATGCCGGTCAGGACGTGATCGTATCCCAGGTGGTTCCTTTTCCGTGGGACGATCAGCTGCCGCTGGTCAAGAATTATCAGGCTGCTCTGAAAGCGGTTGATCCGACAGCCGAGCCGGGTTTCGTTACGCTCGAAGGTTACATGGTCGGCCGTCTGGCCGTCATGGGCCTGGAAGCCGCCGGTAAAGATCTGACACGGGAAAACTTCCTCAATGCCTTCTGGTCGACCGGCAACTTCGACCTCGGCGGTGTTACGCTGTCCTACGGCTCTGATGATAATCAGGGTATGGACAAGGTCTTCATGACCGACATCCAGGAAGACGGTTCCTTCAAGCCGATTGAAGAGCCTGCAAGCTAAAACAACGATCGGGCGGTCTCAAAAAGGGGCCGCCCTTTTTCATGACAATTGGAATTTGAAATATTTCGCTCCCGGGGGGGAGAGACAAATGAATACGCATCCTGAACAAACGCAGGAAACCAGCTCAGATAAGAAGAAAGGGCGTTGGAGGCCAACTCTTCGAATTCGTGGAAAGATGTTTGCGGCGGTTGGCAGTATTGTTCTGCTGACGGCTTTGGCCATTGGAATTGGGCTCTATTCTTTCAATGTGGTGGAGCGGGGTTTTAACACCCTCGCAGAGCAGAGCCTTCCATCGATCAGTGCGGCGGCCAGGCTGTCCGTGACCAGCGCTGATATTGCCGCGGCAGCGGACGATGTTGCGGGAAGCGCAACCGAAGAAACCCGCAGAACGGCCATGGAGACACTGCGTAACTCCGTCATCAATCTTCAGAATGAAGCGGGAAATATCTCAATTACCGATGCCAATCGGCAGACGGTCGAAGGGCTGCGGGCGACGGGAAAAACCTTCGAAGCCAGGTTGAACGGTCTTGGGGAGGCAACAGCGCAGCGAATTGAATCAATCGATGCAAATCGCGCACGCATGAAAGAGCTCTTTGCAGTTTACGAAGGCCTGAATGATGTCATCACGCCGATTGTTGATGATGCGTATTTTACAGTCGTGCTGGGCGGCGAGGAAGCGGTTGAGAAAAGTAAAGCTCTGGTCGATCGTCTTGCCAACACCGAAATGGCGAAATTGCAGCTTCTGCTTGAAGTGCGCCTTGAAGCCAATCTGATCTCAGGCTTGTCGCAAACGCTGGCGTTTCTGGATGACCAGGCGCTGTCTTCGTTGTTTGAAGACAGAATTACCGCGGCGATGAATAAGATTTCGGATCTCAGGAAGTCGATGACCGAACAGGAGCTGACAACCGGAGCCGATGAAAGCCTGGACAGTCTGATCGCACTCAGCAAAACGGTCAGCGATTTGCGCTCCCGTGGGGCTTTTGTCAGCGCGGCTCGCCAGCGCGGCCTTCTGGATGAAGCCATCAAACTGCAAAAGACCGTCGATGATGCGCTTGTCACCCAGATTGACGATCAGGTTTTCACGCTGACAATCGACACGGAAAGTGCATCGGATGAAAATGCGGCGATCATTACCGGCTTGTTGGACAGTCAGGTCAGCGAACTCAAGCAGATGCTTGAAGCGCAGGCATTTGCCAACCGCTTTGTAGCAATGCTGGTTCAGGGGGCCCTCACGGAAGAGGTTGCCCAGATTGTTCCGATCCAGGACAAGATCACTGCGGCCAGTGGGCATATGAAAAAGATGATCGATGACATCGCGCTTGACGATGTGAAATCGAAACTTACAGCGCTTCTGGCCTTCGGTTCCGCCGAAAATGGTCTTCTCGTCGATCACAAGGCAAAGCTTGATCATTCAACTCAGGCGCAAGAACAAGTCGCGCAGATGTCGGATGCGGTCGGACAGATCGGCGCGGCGGTAACCGGCCTGATTGCTCATGAGCTCAAAACCGTCGACACGGATGCAGCGACAATCAAATCCCTGTTCTCGAAGGGGTCGATTGCCCTGATTGTGGTCGGAATTGCGGCAGTTGTCATTGCGATTGCGATCAGCCTGCTCGGTATCGACCGTGACCTGGCACAACCTCTTACAAAACTGGTCGATGCGACGCGCAGGCTTGCCGATGGCGATCTGGAAATCGCGATCGATGAAGTGAAACGGCGCGATGAGATCGGGGATCTGTCCCGCGCGGTCCGGGTTTTCCAGGAAAACTCGCTTGAAAGGGTGCGTCTTGAAGCGGCCAGCCGCGAGGACCAGGCGGCACAGACAGAGCGCCAGCACGAGGTCGAGAGGCTGATCTCCGAATTCCGCGGTGAAGTTGAAGATGTTCTTGCCAATGTGGAAGCCAATATGGAGCAGATGCAGGCAACGTCCCAGGCGCTGACAGGACTGTCGCAGGATACGGCCGGCAAAGCCTCCGAGGTCGCGGACGTTTCGGCGTCCTCGTCCCAGAATGTGGAAACCGTAGCCGCTGCCGCAGAGCAATTGTCGTCTTCGATTTCTGAAATCGAACAGCAGGTCGTGCGCGCAACCACCATCGTCAACGAAGCTTCGGGCAACGCACGGGGCACGTCGGAGAAGATTGAGCATCTCGCCGACACGACGACGAAAATCGGTGAGGTTGTCACGCTGATCCAGGCCATTGCCGAGCAGACCAATCTGCTTGCCCTGAATGCCACGATCGAAGCGGCAAGGGCCGGCGATGCCGGCCGCGGCTTTGCTGTTGTTGCCTCGGAAGTCAAGGAGCTTGCGACGCAGACGTCAAAGGCGACCGAAGAGATTTCATCGCAGATTGATGCGATTCAGTCGTCAACGGCCGAAACCGTTCAGGCAATCCAGCACATCTGCCAGACGATGGAAGAGGCCGACGCCACGACATCGGCTATTGCCGCGGCCGTTGAGGAACAGGCGGCGTCTACGTCGATGATTTCGGGCAATGTGCGGGAAGTTGCGGAAGGCACCCAGGGCGTTGCCCGCAACATGACAGATGTTCAGCGGGCGGTTGCAGAATCGGCTCAGTCCGCCAGCCAGGTGGAGACGGTTTCCGATGATGTTGCCGCCAATACCGATCATCTGAAAAAGATCGTCGCCGACTTCCTGACGAAGGTGGCTGCGGCGTAAAAAAGACACGCTTCAAATACGCAAAAAGGCGCGGAAGACTGGTTGGTCTTCCGCGCCTTTTGAGTTTTACTAAACAAAAAATTATGCGTTGAATTCAGATAGATGGCGAAATTCAGGGAAAAATCGCTGCAGTGCAGCATATTTTTGTACTTGTATTGTTTAGTAAATAAACTACGCTAAACATTGTAGTAAACATTTGCCGCCTTTGAAATCTATAAGATACCGCGCCTTCTGATCGTGTCGGTGCGGTGTCTTGAAGGTGGTGAAGGAGGGATCTGGGAGGATTACATGAAAAGTGTGTTGAAGACATCGGCTGCCCTGTTCTGCGCGGCCTCGATCGGAAGTGTTGCCTCAACCATGTCTGCTCAGGCAGAGGACATTACTCTCTGCTGGGCTGCCTGGGATCCGGCAAATGCTTTGGTCGAACTGTCCAAGGATTTTACTGCTGAAACCGGTATCGGCATGAAGTTCGAATTCGTGCCCTGGCCGAATTTTGCCGACCGGATGCTGAACGAACTCAATTCAGGCGGCAAACTTTGTGATCTTCTCATCGGCGACAGCCAGTGGATCGGCGGTGGCGCTGAAAACGGCCACTATGTCAAGCTGAACGATTTCTTTGATGCCGAGGGCATCAGCATGGACGACTTCGCGCCGGCGACCGTTTATGCCTATTCGACATGGCCGAAAGGCACCCCGAACTATTGGGCGCTGCCGGCAATGGGCGATGCCAATGCCTGGTTCTATCGTAAGGACTGGTTCGCAAAGCCCGAGATACAGGAAGCGTTCAAAGCCGAATATGGCCGCGACCTTGCACCGCCCAAGACGCAGAAAGAACTGATGGAAATCGCCAAGTTCTTCCAGGGTCGGGAGATTGATGGCGAGAAGCGGTACGGCGTCAATATCTTCACCGAGCGCGGCTCCGAAGGCATCACCATGGGTGCGACGGGTGCGCTTTATGCCTGGGGCTTCAAGTATGAAAATACGCCCGGCAAATACGACATGGAAGGCGCTGTCAACTCCCCCGCAGCGGTTGAAGCGCTTGAATTCTATAAAGAGCTTTATGAGTGCTGCACCGCGCCCGGCTATACCGACAGTTATATGGGCGAGAGTCTTGACAGCTTTAAGTCCGGCCAGGTCGCGATGGCGATGAATTGGTTTGCCTTCTTTCCGGGCCTCTATAAGGACGAAAATGTCGGCGGTGACCGGATCGGTTTCTTCGTCAATCCGGGGCAGAATGTGGAAGCATCCACCCTTGGCGGACAGGGCATTTCGGTTGTCGCTTATTCGGACAAGCAGGATGCCGCAAAGCAATATATCAAATGGTTCGCACAGCCGGAGGTGCAGGCCAAATGGTGGTCGCTGGGTGGATACTCAGCGCATAATTCGGTTCTGAACGATCCGGGCTTCAAGGAAAGCCAGCCCTTTGCAGCCGACTTCCTCGTCGCCATGAACGGTGTTCAGGATTTCTGGCAGGAGCCGGCCTATGCGGAACTGCTTCTGGCCATGCAGAAGCGCCTGCATGACTATGTGGTCGCCGACCAGGGTACCGCTAAGGAAGCGCTTGACAAGCTGATCGAGGATTGGACGGAAACCTTCGAAGACGAAGGCAAACTCTAAATCCGGGTGTTCCAAGTCCGCGCATCATCGTTGTGCGGACCCTCCCGAACTCCCCGCCGCGTGTTTGTTGGCGGGGAGACCGGGACCCTGACAATAAATGCTCTTTCTTCTTGAGGCCGGGAACCGGATAGGGTCATGTCCAACATTTCCATCAGCGAGAGTGTGGCGGATGCCGCGGCCAGGCGCACTCCGGAGCCGATGGCGCAACGCCTGAGGGGATTGTCCGACCGGGCCATAGCGTGGCTGTTCATCACCCCGACCATTCTTCTGCTTCTTGCGATCAACGTCTTTCCGCTGATCTGGACGATCTATCTGTCGTTCACGAACTACAGGGCGAACCGTCCCAATCGCGCCGTTGAATGGGTCGGCCTGAGAAATTACGAACGTGTCCTGACCGACAGCGACATCTGGCACAATATGCTGGTGACGGCGCACTTTCTGTTCTGGACCATGTTCTTTCAGGTTCTGCTCGGTTTTGCACTCGCGTGGCTGATCAACAAGAATTTCAAGGGCCATGGTTTCTGGACGACCGTCATTTTGCTGCCCATGATGTTGTCGCCGGCTGTGGTCGGTAATTTCTGGACCTTCCTGTATCAGCCGCAAATCGGTCTGTTTAACTATATTGTCGGCTTCTTTTCCGGCGTCGATCCCTCGTCTTTCGAGATGCTTGGAAGTGTCACGCTTGCCCCTTGGGCGATTGTGATCGTCGATACCTGGATGTGGACGCCTTATACGATGCTGATCTGCCTCGCCGGAATGCGATCGATCCCGGACTACATCTACGAAGCCGCCGAGGTGGACCGGGCCGGTCCGTTCAGAACCTTCTGGTCGATTACCTTGCCGATGGTGCTGCCGTTCCTGATGCTGGCGGTGATGTTTCGCGCCATTGAAAATTTCAAGATGTTTGACCTTGTCGTTGAGCTCACCTCCGGCG
The DNA here is from genome assembly GCA_965275915.1 of Stappiaceae bacterium. Lineage (GTDB taxonomy): Bacteria > Pseudomonadota > Alphaproteobacteria > Rhizobiales > Stappiaceae > JBDWFY01. Next base: position 816,828 of record CBDHYI010000007.1, on the reverse strand, counting down.
GCCCCGGGTCTGTGACCGAGCTGGCGTCGATCAACCTGAAGCGCGAAGCCTTTGAGAAATGGCGCACGGGGCTGTCCTCGGCCTTTGCCCTCATTCTGTTCGTCACGGTCTTCGGAGCGGCGAACATTTACGTCAAAGCACTGAACCGGGTGAAACAAAGATGAGCACCAGCGCACACTCCGTTGTTGAACCCAGCCGCCTGTCAAGAGGCATCGCAGGCACTGTCGTTGTTGTTTATGCGCTGATTACGATGATCCCGCTTGTGTGGATTTTCATGACCGGGTTCAAGACGCCGCCGGACTCCATTTCCTATCCGCCCAAGGTTGTGTTCGAACCCTCGCTTGAGGGCTACGTCAACCTCTTCACCACCCGGTCACGCCAGACGCCGGAATATATGGCAACGCTGCCGCCGGCTGAAACATGGTACGACAAGCTGGTGCGGTCACGCAGCATGGTGATCGTTGGACCGTCGAAATTCGGCGAGCGGTTTCTGAATTCTGTGATTATCGGGTTCGGCTCGACGTTCCTGTCGGTCTTTCTGGGGACGCTCGCAGCCTATGCCTTCTCGCGGTTCAAGGTCCCGCTCGCCGACGATCTCCTGTTTTTCATCCTTTCGACGCGGATGATGCCGCCCATCGCCGTGGCCATCCCGATATTCCTGATGTACCGGACGCTCGGGCTTTCGGACACGCATCTTGGCATGATCATCCTCTACACGGCTGTGAATGTCTCGCTGGCGGTCTGGCTGCTCAAGGGGTTTGTCGATGAGATCCCGCGAGAATATGAGGAGGCGGCGCTGATTGACGGCTACACCAGGCTGCAGGCCTTCGTAAAAGTCGTGCTGCCGCAGATGGCCACCGGCATCGCGGCCACCGCGATCTTCTGTCTGATCTTTGCCTGGAACGAATATGCCTTCGCATTGCTGCTGACATCCGGAACCGCCCAGACAGCACCGCCGTTTATTCCGACGATTATCGGCGAAGGCGGGCTCGACTGGCCGGCCATCGGTGCAGGCGTGACGCTGTTCCTGCTTCCGGTTCTCGTTTTCACGATCCTTCTCAGAAAGCATCTCCTGCGCGGCATTACCTTTGGAGCGGTACGCAAATGACCCCGAGCCCCTATTCTCGCGAAGCTACCCTGTCTGAGGATCAGCGCCGGATCGAGGCACAGCGGGCACGTCCGCCCCGTGCGAAACAGGATGATGAACCGCTGGCACAGTATCGCATCCATCCCTCGGCCCGCCATATTTTCCGCCGCGGTCCCTGGGAGCTGCTCGCAACTATCATCATCGGCCTTGGCGTCCTGATGTTGATGCAGCCCTTTATGATGACCCTGTTTACCTACTCGTTCATCACGATACTGATCGGGACGGTGATGTTCATCATCGTCAGCCATTTTCCGGATTAAGGGTCTGACAGAATGGCAGAAATACGCGTTCAAAACCTGAAAAAGATGTTCGGCACCTTTACCGCGGTTGAAGACTCGAGCTTCACCATCGACAATGGCGAATTCGTCGTGATGCTCGGCCCGTCCGGTTGCGGCAAGACAACGACCTTGCGGATGATCGCCGGACTGGAGCTCCCCTCATCGGGCAAGATCCTGCTCGATGGTGAAGATGTCACGTTCAACCGGGCATCTCAGCGGGATATCGCGTTTGTGTTTCAGCTGTTTGCGCTCTATCCGCACATGAATGTGAGGAAGAATATCGGTTTTCCGCTGCTCTGCCAGGGCGTTCCGTCCGCCGAAATACGTCGGCGTGTCGAGGCGACCGCGCAACTGCTGCGGATTGACCATATTCTGGACAAGCCTGTCTCCGGCCTCGCCGGCGGCGACAGGCAGCGGGTTGCGCTTGGCCGCGCCATTGTGCGGCGTCCCAAGGCGTTTTTGATGGATGAGCCCCTGGGCACCCTCGATACCGAGTTCCGCGATCTGATGATCCATGAACTCAGGGAACTGCACAACTCGATTGAAGCGACCACCGTTTATGTGACCCATGATCAGATCGAAGCCATGGCCATGGCCGATAAGATCGCGGTCATGAACCACGGCGTGATCGAGCAATATGGAGAACCGCAGGAAATTTACGATCGGCCGGCGACAATGTTTGTTGCCGACTTTATAGGCTCGCCGTCGATGAATTTTCTGCCGTTCCAGGCATCGTTGGAACCAGGCCGGGCGAAAATCGACATCGATAACCAGCCGATCCGATTGCCAGAGGTTCGCGAGAGTGTTGAAGCATCCGATCTGATGCTCGGCGTCAGGCCGGAACACATTCAGTTTGACGACAACTCGCGTCTGCGCGGTTCGGTCCTTGGCGCGGAATATCTGGGAACGACCCAGATCGTCACGGTGACAACGGCGCGCGGGGACATGAAGGCCCGGATTTCATCCAATGTGACCGTTCAAAGCGGCGAAACAGTGGGCCTGACGTTCGACGGCGACCGTCTGTCGGTATTTGACGAAAGGTCCGGTCGGGCGATCCGGACCGAGCTGCATGACTCCGTTCACGGTGCGGGAGCGTAAGATGGCCAACGTGACCTTCAACGGCGTTTTCAAATCATTCGGCCTGGTTGAGGCGGTCTCCGATCTTTCCATCGATATTGCCGATGGCGAATTTGTTGTGCTTCTGGGGCCGACCGGTGCGGGCAAGACAACCACGTTGCGCCTGGCTGCCGGTCTTGAAAAACCAGACCGCGGATCGATCCTGATCGATGGGGCCGACTATACCGCAAGCGAACCCGCGCAGCGCAACGTCGCCTTTGTCTTCCAGCAATATTCGCTCTACCCGCATCTTACCGTCTTCGACAATCTTGCGTTCCCCTTGCGCTCTCCGCTTCGCAAATTACCGGAGCGGGAGATAGAGGAAAAAGTTCGCCATACGGCGGAGATGCTCCGGATCGGCCACAAGTTGAAAAACAAATCGACCCAGCTGTCCGGCGGTGAAATGCAGCGCGTCGCCATCGGCCGCGCTCTTGTCCGCAATCCGTCGATCTATCTGATGGATGAACCGCTTTCCTCGCTTGACGCCAAACTCAGAGCCGACCTGCGGCTTGAGCTGAAACGCATTCAGCGGGAGCTGGGGTCGACAATTCTTTATGTGACCCACGATCAGATTGAAGCGATGACCATGGCGGATCGTGTCGGGATCCTGTCTGAGGGCAAACTCGTGCAGATCGGCACGCCCCGGGAAATCTACACCGATCCTGACAATGTCTATGTTGCCGCACGGCTCGGTCAGCCCTCGATCAATGTGCTGCCGGTTGCAGCGGTCAAGCCTGAGAATGCTCCCGAAGGGGCCTACTCCGTGGGAGCAAGGACAGAACATGTGCGTCTGTCCAAAGCCGGAAACGGGTCGGCAAATGCGTCGCTGGCCAACGGAACGCTGGATTGGGTTGAGCATCTGGGCGATCAGAACCACATCCATGTCCGGATCGGCGATCATCGGCTGATAATGCTGGCTGACCCCCGCAGCGACCTGATGCCCGGAGATGAGCTCATCGTTCAGTTCGAGGCACCCCTTTATTTTGATGAAAACGGCAGGCGGATCAGATAGATGGCGATGGAACCCGAAGTGACAAAACGGCTGATCCAAAGCGTCGCCGAGACCATTATCGCCCACGCCGACGAATTGACGGAGCTGGATTCGGCAATCGGCGACGGCGATCACGGAAACAATATGAAACGGGGCATGAACGCGGTTCTTGAGCAGTTGGACACCCTGTCTGAGAAGCCGTTGCCCGAAGCGCTCAAGGCGGCGGGCATGCAACTGGTGATGAAAGTGGGCGGTGCCTCCGGCCCGCTTTACGGGACGCTTTTTATGACGATGGGCAAAGAACTGGCCGAGCCGGCGTCCCGGGAAAGCGCAACGCATGCGCTGGCCGCTGCGATCGAGGCGGTAAAAGCGCGCGGCAAGTCGGATGTCGGCCAGAAAACCATGCTGGATGTGCTGTCTCCTGTCGCCTCGGCTTTGTCCGACGGCAAATCGCCTGCCGAGATCGCCGCAGTCGCGGAGGAGGCACGGGAGCAGACGAAAGACATGCTGGCTCTGAAGGGCAGGGCGTCGTTTCTTGGCGAGCGGTCTGTTGGCCATGTCGACCCCGGCGCGCGGTCCAGTGAGCTGATTATCAAAGCCATAGCTGATTTTGTTGGAGAAAACGCATGACGAACGTGGGAATTGTGATTGTCTCGCATTCCGCTCAGGTCGCAACGGGAACGGCGGAAATGGTTCGTCAGATGGTTGGCGACGAAGTGCCGTTGGCGGCCTGTGGCGGTGATCCGGATGGAGGGCTGGGGACCAGCGTTCCGGACATCATGAAGGCGATAGATCAGGCATGGTCGGATGCGGGCGTTGCGATCATGGTCGATCTTGGCGGTGCGGAAACCAACAGCGAAATGGCCATTGAAATGATGGATGCGGATCGCTCCGGGCGGGTCGTTATCTGCAACGCTCCAATCGTTGAGGGCGCCGTCATCGCCGCCACGGAAGCGTCCGGCGGTGCGTCGCTTGATGAAGTGCGCAGCACGGCTGAAGAACTGTCCGCAGCGTGAGGGCCGATCATGTCTGAGACAGCTTTGAACGCGACCGTCCTGTTGGAGCACGAGGTGGGGCTTCATGCACGTCCGTCGGTTAAACTCACCAAACTCGCCAAAAAATTCGACGCTGATATTGAGCTGTCCGTTGCTGAGGACGGGCCATGGATCGATGCAAAAAGCGTTGTGAAGGTGATGGCGATGAAAGCGCCCAAAGATACGGTCCTGCATTTCAGGGCAACCGGGCGCCAGGCTCAGCTTGCGATTGAGACGCTTGTGGAGCTTGTCGAAAACGACTTTTACGAGGGGAGCAAATAGGTTCCGGTCATGACGATGGTTGGCCTTAAAGGGATGACAGCATCAATCGGTGTCGCTGCCGGCCCGCTGGTTTTGATCGACCGCCCCGGCGAACGTCACAAAGAGAATCTCGACCGGGGTTCGGAACGTGCTGATCTTGCTGAAGCAATTGAGCAGGCATCGGCTCAGATCTCGCACCTGATGGCCAAGGCCGATGAGCAGGCGGCGGATATCCTGGAATTCCAGATTGCCATGCTTGAGGACGGCGAACTGTCCGAGCCGGCCCGGGCCGCAATTGCAGAAGGCGCATCGGCCCTCAGCGCATGGAAGGATGCGCTTGATACGCAGATTGCCGACTATGAAAATGCGGACGACGAGTATTTCAGGGCGCGCTCGGCTGATATGCGCGACATAAGAGACCGGGTGCTGACAATTCTGAGCGGTCAATCCGCGGTCGACGTGCCGCCCGGCAGTATTCTCGCCGGACGGGATATTACACCGAGCCGCTTTCTTGAGACCGACTGGTCCGCCGGCGGCGCGATAGTACTCGCCGGGGGCAGCCCCTCAAGCCACGTCGCCATGCTGGCGCGGGCACGCGGCATTCCGATGATCACAGGGCTTGGCGATATCGACTTTTCATCTCACAGCACCGCGCTGGTCGATGCAGGCAAAGGGCAACTTGTCCTCAGTCCGGACAAAACAGCGCGATCTCGGTTTCAATCACAATTACAGAGACAAGAGAGTGAGCGACGGGAAGCCGGGATCTATCTGAAGCAACCGGCGGTTACGCCGGACGGGCAGCCTATTGCCGTTATGGTCAACATTGCTGCGCCGGACGAAGTGGATACGATCGATATTGACACCTGTGACGGTGTCGGACTGATGCGCAGCGAATTCCTGTTTTACGGGTCGGATGGATTGCCGGACGAGGACGCGCAGTATCGGGCTTACCGGAAAGTGCTGGAATGGGCCGGCGACAAACCCGTAACGATCCGCACCCTGGATGCGGGCGGCGACAAGCCGATTGAGGGTCTGACAATCAGCGAGGACAACCCTTTTTTGGGTTATCGCGGCATTCGCCTGTCCCTCGGTGATCCGGCGGTGTTCAAGGTTCAGCTGCGGGCGCTCGCGCGGGCAGCTGTTCACGGCAACCTCAAAATTATGCTGCCGATGGTGACGATACCTGAGGAAATCGAACGTGCTGAAACATTATTGAAAGAATGTGTTGAGGACCTCAGGCTGGAGAATGTTTCTGCGGCTGCACCGCCGCTTGGGATCATGGTCGAGGTTCCCGCTGTTGCAATTTGCCCCGAGCGGTTCGGCCGCGCGGCATTCTTTTCCATCGGATCAAACGATTTGACCCAATATGTGACGGCCGCTTCTCGTGACTCCAGTGTCGTTGCCCATCTTGGTTTGGCAAGCGATCCGGCGGTTTTGAAACTGATTGAGACTGTTACGCAGCAGGGGCGCATCGACGGCATCCCCGTCAGCCTGTGCGGGGACGCCGGCAGTGACACCACCATCCTTCCGCTTCTTTTGAAAACCGGTCTTGAAACCCTGTCGGTCGCTCCGGCAGCGCTGGGCCGGGTCAAGGCTGCAATCTGCGCGGGAGTGAAGGGCTGAGATGGCGGAGGCCGGCATTCAAAGCGAAGACGATACCAGCGGGCTGGTTGCGGCCTATAAAAACGTCCTGCAGCGGGTTCTGGATCAAAGGCCGTCCGGCACGCGGCAGAGAATTGCGGCGGCGCTCGGCAAGAACAGGAGTTTTGTTTCTCAGATCGCCAATGCGAATTATCCAACCCCGATCCCGGCCTTGCATGTCGAACGGATCATGGAGATTTGCCATTTTTCGCAGGACGAACGACAGGCCTTTCTGGCGGCCTACAGCCGGGCCCATCCACGACGGCTCTCCCTGATCGACAAAAAACCGAAACTGCGCCCTCATACAGTCTATCTGCCGGATCTGGGGGATGATGCAAAAAACCGGAAAATGGATGCGCTTGTCGGTGAATTTCTGCAAAAGCTGGCCGATATCATGACGGAAGAAGACAATACCAAAGACGGAGGTGGTAGGGATGAAAAAGCTGATCAACGCGGTTGATACGGTTCTGGCCGACAGTCTCAACGGTTTTTGCGCTGCGCACGGCGATATTCTGGCGGCCGGCGGCGAGAATAAATTCGTTCTGCGCCGTGCGCTGAAAGACGGCAAAGTCGCCCTGATCTCCGGCGGTGGATCCGGTCATGAACCGCTTCATGGCGGTCTTGTCGGCCACGGCATGCTCGATGCGGCTTGTCCCGGTCAGATTTTCACATCCCCAACGCCTGATCAGATGCTCGAAGCGGCGAGCGCGGTTGATACCGGGGCAGGCGTCTTGTTCATCGTCAAGAATTACGAGGGCGACGTGATGAATTTCGAGATGGCGGCGGAAATGGCCTCCGGGGACGTCGCAACGGTCCTGACGAATGACGATGTTGCGGTCGAAGACTCGCTTTACACCACCGGACGGCGCGGTGTTGCCGGTACGCTGGTGGTGGAAAAGGTTGTCGGGGCTGCGGCCGAGGCGGGACTTGATCTGCAAACGCTTAAGGCACTTGGCGACAGGGTGAATGCAAGAACCCGCTCGATGGGCGTCGCACTGACAAGCTGTACGGTGCCTGAAGCGGGTAAACCAATGTTTGAGATTGGTGACGACGAGATGGAAATGGGCGTCGGCATTCACGGCGAACCCGGCCGGCGTCGGGTCAAACTGGAAAGCGCACAAAACATTGCGGCGGAAATGGTCGAGGCAATTGTCAACGATCTTGGCGACAGCGCAACCGGAGATGTCCTGCTGTTTGTCAACGGTTTTGGGGCAACGCCCTCAATGGAACTCTATCTGATGTACGGGGCTGCGGCCTCAGAACTGCAAAAGCGCGGCCTTTCCATCGGTCGTTCGCTGGTGGGCAGCTATGTGACATCCCTTGACATGGCCGGATGTTCCCTGACCGTCACAATGCTCGATGAGGAGATCGTAAAATACTGGGATGCTCCGGTTCACACCGCTGCGCTGCGCTGGGGAATGTGAACCACCAAGCGGTCAGCATAATGACCCGGGTTGCATGTCAGGGAGGGTGTTCATGCAACCCGGGATCGCACTACCTATTTGATGTGGCGCCGGGCAGGCGCCGGGTCACTTAGGATTTGACCAACTGGGCGAATTCTTCAGCGTTCAGCGTGCCGTCTTTGTCGACGTCGGCAGCTGCGAATGCTTCTTCCGTCAGGCCCGGAACAACAGCCTGGGCTTCGGTCATGCTGATGACGCCGTCCGTGTCGGTGTCTGCTTCTGACATTTCAACAGCAAGCGCTGCTGAAGTTGCGAAAAGAGAAACTGCAAGAGTAGCAAACAACTTTTTCATCTTTATACTCCGTATTTAGAAAAGGTCGAAGTAAATTCGATTCCTTTTCGTCTGTGACAAGGGTCGATTATTTGCCCTCGTCTGAGGGTGATTTATGTCTGATGTTTTTGTTCCAAATTGGAGCCGTATTTGTTCCAAATTTGATATAGTAATGGAATCATTATGCGCTGAATTTCATTTGTGGCGACCGAATTGCAGATCCAAAAGGAGCGCCGGAAAAACGCACCGATTATTCCGGGTTATCTCCCGTTTTCAACAGGTCCCGAGCGGTTCTGAAACCTGCCTTAAATCGACTTATGGGCGCGCAGGATGCGCGGGTTTCCGTGGTTTTATTCCTTGAGGCATCCCGCCGAGGACACAATTCACGCGGGATTGATTTGCAATTTCAGCTTCAGCCAATTGTCTGGCTGAATGATGCGGCACTATAGTCCGTCGTCGGACTTCAGGTCTGACTGGCTTGCCGAACGCCTCACCATGACGGCGGCACTTCCGAAAAAGGGGATAGGGATATGCACCGGCTGTTGCTGCTGGGAACCGGAATGATGGCCCGGACCCACGCTGAGAAGTTCGCCAAAGTCGACGGCTGCGTCGTCAATGCCTGTGTCGATATCCTGCCCGGCCGCGCTGAGAGTTTTGCGAAGGCCCACAAGATTGCCCATGCTTTTGACAGTTTGGACAGCGCTCTGGCCTGGGGCGATTTCGACGGGGCAATAAACGTAACGCCTGATGCGGTGCACCGGGAAACCACGCTTCAGCTGCTGAAAGCGGGCAAGCATGTCCTGTGCGAAAAACCGCTCGCGCTTTCTTACGAAGATGCCCTTGAAATGACGGAAGCCGCCGAGGCATCGGGCCTCGTCAATATGGTCAATTTCACCTATCGCAACGCGGCCGCCCTTCAGAAAGCACGCGCGATGGTCGACGCCGGCGATTTAGGCGACATCAGGCATGTCGAAGCGGCCTATCGCCAGAGCTGGCTGGTCAGCAAGGCCTGGGGCGACTGGCGGCGCGAACCGGGCTGGCTGTGGCGCTTGTCGACCGCGCACGGTTCCGCCGGCGTTCTGGGCGATGTCGGCGTTCATATTCTCGATTTTGCAAGTTTTGCGACAGGCCAGGATATTGTCGCGCTGCAGTCTGATCTGGCGACTTTCCATAAGGCTGAGGGCGACCGTATTGGTGAGTACGTTCTGGACGCCAATGACAGCGTGCTGATGCTGACCAGATTTGAAGGCGGTGCCAGGGGGACTGTCACCGCCACACGGTATGCGACCGGCAATCGCAATGACCTGACGCTTCTGATATTCGGAACCAGGGGCGCGCTTAGGGTCGAAACTGATGGGCCGAGTTCGCAACTCTTTGGCTGTCTTGGTGAAGATATTGAGAGTTTCCGCTGGCGGGAAACTGAGTGTCCGCCTGTTCCCACCATTGCAGAACGATTTGTTGCGGCAATGGACTCCGGAGAAAACGGTGATCCTGATTTTCGTAGGGCCGCAAAGATACAGAGACTGATTGACGCTGCCTTTGAAAGCGATCGGTTTGATAAAACGGTCGTTACGAAATCGGCTTGATAGCAAGGCCGATCGACCTCACGCGGCAGGTTGGGTCAACTCCGTCAGAAGCTGATCGGTTGTCACCTGCCGGCAATAGCCTTTGATCTTGTCGAGCGAGGAGGCGTGGCGTTCGGCTGTCATGGAGGTGCAGGCATCAGTCACCTGTGTCACCAGATAGCCAAGGTCGCATGCGTCGCGAATGGCACTCTCTACACACTGATCTGTAAGCAGGCCGCTTATCACCAGTTGCTTGATGCCCAGATTGCGCAGGACATAGTCGATATGAGTAGAAATAAAGACGGAAGACGAAGACTTTGGAAACCGCATCTCGTCGTCTGCGGGTCTTAGCGCGTCAATAACCTGCCCGTCCCATGATCCTTTGGGGACATTGAAGCCGGATATCTTGTAATCAAGACTCCGGTCCCGGCCGTCTTTGGTCAGACTTTCAATCGTCGTGTAAAGCACCTCGACCTTCGCGCGCCGGCAGGTGGTCTGGAGCTTTTGCATATTGGGCACGATCCTGGTTTTCAGCTCATTGAAATACCAGTCATAGTTTCGATTTTCATTCGAACCGGATGCGGAGGTGACCATTCCGCCGGCCCGTTCTGCACAGAAATTCTGGACATCGACGAAAAGAAGCGCCGACTGTGCCCTAACCAGTGGAATTTCGCGGGACAGTGTCATCAGGGGATCCAATGCTCAACCAGTCTGAGACGTCAATAAAGCACGCGGCGGCATTAGCAAACCCCGTTCGATAAATGCGCGCAAGTTCACCTGCTTGTGACGATAAAGTGTAAGTCAAAACGGGACTTTCGACGAATTAAGGCGTATCCTTATTGGCGTGCGGGTCGCGGAATTCCGCGTTATGGCGCGCCTGAATGATTTTTCCCCGTGAAAGGTGCAGCCGAACAACCGGAATTCGCTTCTTTTGAGAGCGGCCACAATTTCGGTCACCCGGGCGAATTCCTCTTTCGCCGAGTTGGGCGATGTTGCTGATGGCGCTCCAACAGAACCTTCGTCGCGACCCGATCAGGCCTGACAAAGGGAGGAATGGTCATGGGCGAATTTCATGTACTGGGCACCGCAGGCACCGCAATTGTCCATCCGCAGATACGCAAGATCAGCGTCAGCGATGTAATCGACGCGCTCCGGCTCGGGCTCGGTGACTTCTGGGCACAGCCGTCGCATATCGTCTTTCTGTGCCTTATCTATCCTTTGATCGGGGGTGTTCTGATCATGTGGGCCTCCGGGGGGAACGCGCTGCAATTGATCTACCCGATTATGTCAGGCTTTGCCCTTCTGGGGCCGCTTGCCGCAATCAGCCTTTATGAAATCAGCCGCAGGCGGGAGCAAAAGCTGGATACATCCTGGATCCATGCCTTTGCGGTCTGGAAGTCGCCCTTCATCCCGTCAATTGTCGCGGTCGGCGCGATGCTGGTGGCTCTGTATGTTGCCTGGCTCTTTTCTGCGCAGCTGATTTATCAGTCCGTTTACGGCCCCGAGGCACCGGCCGCATTCTGGGCATTTGTGGGTGACGTTCTGACGACAGGCCGGGGGTGGACGCTGATCATTGTCGGCAATGCTATCGGGTTTGTTTTTGCGCTGATCGCGCTTGCGACGACCGCGATTGCTTTTCCGCTTCTGCTTGACAGAGATATCGGTGCGCTTCTTGCAGTGGAGACCTCGGTTAAAGTGCTGCTGGCCAATCCGGTTGCCATGCTGTTCTGGGGTCTGATTGTTTCGCTGGGATTGTTATTGGGCTCCCTGCCGTTCCTGGTCGGACTTGCCATTGTTCTGCCCGTGTTCGGGCACGCGACCTGGCATCTTTACAGAAAGACGGTTGAGCCCGGACCTGGCCGGTAAGGTTCGCTTCGGCAAGCCGGCGACACCCTTATTTCGAGAGTGCCGCGCGTGGCGGTTCCACCTGTTTCGAAAATGGATTGTCCTTGCCGGCAAGCGGCTCGCGCGGATCAATCATGCTGGCGTGGATGTGATATTCGATCAGCTTGCAGCATTGGCTGGTATCCTTTGCAAGGGCGGCGCCCATAATGGCGGCATGTTCTTTGATGTTGCCTTTGCGAAAGCCGAATCTCTGATGTCTGCTGAGCCCGACCTGGGTTTGCCGGAACCGGTCGAAGGCCGTTCGATGCATTGACTTTAGAAGGCTGGAGGGGCTCGCAGAGACCAGTGTCTCATGAAACTCCCGTTCGGCCGCGGTCCATATCGGCAGGTACTCCTGCAGGTTGGACAATTGTTCGATCTGATGTTCGATATGAGCCAGTTTGTGATGCGCGGCGGTCAGGCGTGCTTCCCATGTGAGACCGCCAAGACGAATGGAGTCCGAGACGCCCTCTTTCTCAAGCAATGCTCGGATTGTGGCCAATTCCTGCAACTCTTCGTTCGTTGCAACCGGAACGCGGAACCCTTTCTGATCCTGGAACGTCAGAAAATGGTCGCACGAAAGCCGGAACAGCACCTCGCGGATTGTGCTGGCTGAACAGCCATATTCCTTTCTGAGATCTTCAGATTTCATTCTTTGGCCGGTCTCGAACCCGGTTGAAACCAGATGTGTCCGCAAATCATCGTAAATATGCTGGGACGTTATCGTCTGTTTGCCGCTCATGAACCCGCTGCCAGGTTTCTCATATAATTTCGTAATTTTATCATTATCACGAAATTTTGGAAGATTTCATATAATTCTTGTTCCGAGGAATTTTTATGCTAGCGTTGCTCCGGGTTCTGAACACCGGAGCCAGGAAGCAGATCAGCGCTGCTTGCGCATAAGTGGAGGAAACTATGAGTTTAACAAGAATCGCCGCTGTCGCTCTTGCCGCAACGGCTTTGTCAATTGGCGCGGCTTCAGCGACAAAGCTGCGGATCCAGACGCACTACGCCCCGGAAAGTGTATCGGGCAAACTCGCCCAGCAATATGTTGACGACATCACGACGATGTCTAACGGCAGCATCGAAGTGGAAATGTTCTTTTCCTCGTCGGTTGTTAAATCAGTCGAAACCTTTGACGCAGCAGCAACCGGTATTCTCGACTGCGATATGACCGGCGGCGGATACCAGACCGGCAAGAACCCGGCGTTCCAGTTTGTCGGCGATATCATGGGTGGCTATGCAACGCCCTACCAGCAGCTTTCCTGGCTCTACTACGGCGGTGGGCTGGATGCGGCACAGCAACTCTACAACAAATATGACATGCAGTTGATCGGCTGGTGGGTTTACGGGCAGGAATCGCTGGCCTCGTCCAAACCGATCCGCAACGCTGCTGATTTCAAGGATTGGAAATTCCGCTCGCCTCCTGGTATGGAAACGAAGATCTTCGAGAAGCTTGGCGCAAAGCCGGTGGTGATGGATTTCACCGAAATCTTCACGGCGCTTGAAACCAAGGCGATTGACGGTGCCGACGCTTCGGGTCTTGCCAACAATGTCAGCATGGGCCTTTACGACATCGTAAAGCATGCGAACTTCCCCGGTTTCCATTCGATGCCGTCTGACCATCTGGCCTGCAACAAGGCGGTTTGGGATGCAATGCCCGAATATGAGCGCCGGATCATGTCCGTTGCCATGGAAGCACTGGCTCTTCGGACCGCGTTGACCTTCGAGAAGAAGAATGCCGAAGCAGCCGCTGAACTGCGCGAAAAGGGGGTCAACCTCTACGAGTGGTCTGCGGAAGATCTGCAGGAGTTCAGAAATGCAGCCCAGGCAACCTGGCCTGAGTTTGCGACCACTCCGGAAGCCAAAGCGCTGGTCGACAGCCATCTTGGCTACCTGACACAGCTGGGACTGGTACAGAAGTAAAACAATGAACCCAGGAAGCAGGGCCGTCAAACGGCTCTGCTTTTTATTCCGGGGGAGGGGCCGATGATTGAGCACGAGCGTACGGGGTGGATCGACGCCTTTACTTGGCGGTTCAGCCGTATCGCGATGATTATCCCGGCGGTCATAGTCGCAATCATGACCTATGAGGTCATCATGCGATATGTTTTTGAGAGCGCCACTTTATGGGTCAACGAGCTCTCCCTCTGGCTGGCGGGAATGGGATATCTCTTTGCCGGCCTCTACGCCATGCAGCAACGCAGCCACATCAGGATTTTCATTCTCTATGATGTTTGCCCCCGCTGGCTTCGCCGCACATTTGATGTGATCTCCGTCCTGTGCCTGCTCGCCTTTGTCTTTGCCACCATTTGGGGCGGATATGGAGAGGCCTATGCAAAACTGATGCGGTGGGAACGTTTCGGAACGGCATGGGATCCGCCCATCCCCGCGACGATGAAGCCATTGATCCTGCTCAGTCTGGTCATTCTGGCGCTTCAGGCGGTTTCAAATCTCATACATGACTGGGATAAAGATCCGGAGGTCTTTGACGTCGAGATTGATCCTGAAATCGAAGAGATCAAGGCGGCGCAGGGTATCCAGGAAAAATAGAGCGTCGGTCATCCGGAAGAGGGACCCGGATGGTGCGGAGCAGCTCTTAAGCGTATCCGGGAAAGTCCGAGTACTTTCGCAACAAGGATACGCAATAAAACAAAAGATTCGGAGTATCGCGCGATCCATCCGTCGCAAGAAATGCTCTGACAAACAAGAGGCCATCGGGGGACGTCATGGATATCGGCACAATTTCACTGGTATTGCTGTTCGGCATGCTGGCCCTTTTGGCCATCGGAATGCCGCTCGGTTTTGCCTCGGGGTTTTTGGCCGTCGGCGTCCTCATTATGAAATTCGGACCGGACGTGTTGTTCAGAAATTTCGGCAGCGGACCTTTGAATATTCTGGCGCAGCGCATGTACGGGCTCGCGACGGAATATGTGCTGATATCGGTTCCGCTGTTTATTTTTATGGCCACGTTATTAGAACGATCGGGTATCGCGCGGGACATGTATTCCAGCCTCTCAATGTGGCTGAACAGGACGCGGGGCGGAATCGCGGTGGTGACCTCGCTGATGGCCGTTGTGATGGCGGCCATGTCGGGAATTATTGGCGGTGAGGTGGTTCTCCTGGGCTTGATTGCGCTGCCGCAGATGCTCAGGCTTGGATATAATCAGAACCTTGCGATCGGTACGATTTGCGCGTCGGGTTCGCTCGGTACGATGATCCCGCCGTCCATCGTTCTGATCATGTACGGCCTGATTACGGAAACATCGATCCACGCCCTGTTTAAGGGCGCTTTTCTGCCCGGATTCATTCTGGCATCGTTTTACATTGTCTACATTCTCGTTCGTACCCGACTTGATCCGAGCCAGGCACCGCTGCCCGAACCAAGCGAACATGACATGACCGGCCGGCAGAAACTGGTCTATGGCACGGCTCTGCTGGCAATACTGGCTACGCTTGCATGCGGGATCTTGTTGGCGCGCGCAGGTTTCATCCATGCCTTTGGTCGTGCTGATAACGAGACACGATTTGTTTCAGTCGACTTTTTGATGCAGGCAGGTGTTCTTGGTGCGGTATCGCTGGCCTATCTGCTCTTTTACATCAGGCCCGCGCGTGTCGCCAAAGCCTGGGAGATGGGTAAGGGGCTTGTGGCCCCGCTGCTTGTCGTTTTCGTCGTTCTGGGCTCGATCTACGGCGGTGTGACAGGGATTACAGAGGCCGCCGGAATGGGGTCCGTTGCGGTTTTGCTCCTGATCATTCTGCGCGGTGAATTTTCGCTGAACCTTCTCAAAGAAGCGTTGATGCGCACGTTTAAATCCACCGGAACCATCATCTGGGTTACGTTCGGAGCGACGGCATTGGCCGGTGCCTATACAATCGCCGGCGGACCGACCTATGTGGCCAATCTGATCGTCGGCTGGGAATTGCCGACACTGGGCATTCTGCTGGTAATGATGGTGATTTTCCTGTTCCTGGGCGCTTTCATGGACTGGGTCGGGATCGTGCTTCTGGTGATGCCGGTCTTCCTGCCGATTGTTCTGAAGTTGCCGGTGGAGGAAATCGGACTGCTGTCGCCGCTTGTCGACGCGCCGCGGTTTGTTGCGGTGTGGTTCGGTATTCTGTTCTGCGTCAACATGCAGGTGTCCTTCCTGTCGCCGCCTTTCGGACCGGCCGCTTTCTATCTGAAATCGGTGGCGCCGCCCCACATTTCTCTGCCGGATATTTTCCGCGGCTTTATGCCGTTCATCTGCATTCAGATGATCATCCTGGCGCTGGTTCTGTTCTTCCCCGAACTGACCATGCTGTTCAGAAGCGAGTAAACTGCTCCTATAGGTATCGGGTTGCCGATTGGATGGTCACCCGTGAAGCGAAAAACAGATACAGTCATTGTGCCCCATACCGGAGAGGCTGTCATGACGGCTGAAATTTTGACGGTCGAACAACAATCATTCTACCGGGAACAAGGATATCTTGTTCTGGCGGAACATGTTCCGCTTTCGATCATTGAGAGAATCCGTGAGGAAATCACACGTTTTGAGCAAGAGGCAATCGGGTTGCGGACATCCAATGACCGTCTGGACCTGGAGGACAGCCATACGCCGGACCATCCGCGCCTCCGCCGCATAAAACTGCCGCACCGGATAAGCGATATTATGCGGGATCTGATGGTATCGGACCATATCCTTGCGCCGGTTCGGGATCTGATCGGTCCGAATCTGCGGCTGCATACGTCCAAGCTCAACATGAAAAGTGCAGGTTATGGTGCTGCGATTGAATGGCATCAGGACTTTGCCTTCTATCCGCACACCAACGACGATGTGCTGGCGGTGGGGGTCATCATTGATGACATGGTGTCGGAAAACGGGCCGCTCAAGGTCTTTCCCGGCACGCATAAGGGTCCGGTTTTCGATCACCATATGGATGGCGTTTTTGCCGGTGCGATGGACCTTGCAGCCAACGGGCTTGACGAGCGTCGCGCCGTCGAACTGTCCGGCCCGGCGGGATCGATCTCAATCCATCACGGACGGATCGTCCACGGATCGGCGCTGAATACCTCCAGTCGCGACCGACGGCTTCTGTTTTACGAAATGATGGCAGCGGATGCCTTTCCGATCATGGGGTCGATGACGACCTTTACGGATCTTGACGATTACAACGCCCGCATCTTATGCGGCGCGCCGACGCTCACGCCGCGGGTTGAAAATGTGCCTGTGCGTATCCCGCAGCCGCAACCTCAGAAGAATAAGTCGATTTATGAAATACAGGCCGGCCGTTCGGCCCGTTAGGTCATCAATACAGGGAATTTAATACGAGATGTCTGCAGAAAAAATCGGATTCATAGGCCTCGGTCTCATGGGGTCGGCCATGGTGGGGCGGCTGCTTGATTGCGGCCGGGAAATTGTGGTTCTTGGCAATAGGTCCAGAGGCAATATCGAGGCGGCCGTTGCCAGGGGCGCGACGGAGGCATCAAGTGCCCGCGAACTGGCCGGTATGTGCGATATCGTGATGCTCTGCCTTGGCACGTCCGATCAGGTCGAAAGCCGGATGCTGGGCGAAGACGGTGTGATTGCCGGATTGAAACCGGGTGCGGTTGTCATCGATTTCGGCACATCGCTGCCGGCATCGACCAGAAAACTCGGTGCTCTTGTCGCTGAGGCCGGGGGCCGGATGCTCGATGCGCCGTTGGGGCGTACACCCGATCACGCCAAGGAAGGACTGCTCAATATAATGACGGCCGGTGACAGGCCGGCTTTCGACCGGGCAAAGCCGGTCCTGGACCTCCTGGGTGAAAATGTCTTTTATCTCGGTGCGCTCGGGTCGGGCCACACCATCAAACTCATCAATAATTTCTTTGCGATGACAACCGCAACCGCCTGGTCCGAAGCACTGGGGATGGCCGACAGTGCCGGGATCGAACGGCAGAAACTCTACGATGTCGTCTCCGCGGGTCCGCTGCACTCCGGGATGATGGATTTCGTGTCCGCCTATGGCCTAGATGGGGATCCGACCAAGCTTGCCTTCTCGGTACGCAACGCTCTGAAGGATGTCGGCTACTATCGAAAAATGGCTGAAGATGCCGACTTCGCCACCATTGTCTCCGAAGGTCCGTTCAAAGCATTGTCCAAAGCTGTGGAGACGGGGCAGGGAGATAATATGGTTCCGCAGATGGTCGATTTTTTCGCGAAAAAAAACGCATCATAAAACGATATGCTCTAAATGGTGACCCAATCCGGCCTCTATGCGCTTGAGCACCGGCCCCTTTTGGCGATCGGGTTCGTTCTGGTTGCCTATTTCCTGTTTTCCTGCATCGACACCGGCGCAAAGTGGCTTGCTCTGGCGGGCCTGCCGGTGATGCAGCTGGCTTTTATGCGCTATGCCGGCCACTTTGCGATATCGTTTTCCATCGCGTTGAAGAGCGGATTTCGGCGTGATCGACTGACGACCGGCCAGCTGTTTCTTACTGCACTGCGCGGATTTCTTCTGCTGGGATC
Source organism: Stappiaceae bacterium (assembly GCA_965275915.1). Classification (GTDB taxonomy): domain Bacteria; phylum Pseudomonadota; class Alphaproteobacteria; order Rhizobiales; family Stappiaceae; genus JBDWFY01. The sequence continues at coordinate 798,686 of CBDHYI010000007.1, read as the reverse complement.
GACGGTTTTTAATTTCATTGCGCTCCGATATCTGCCCCTGACGCTGACATCGACCATATTGTTTTTGGCGCCGATCATGGTCTGTGCACTGTCCTGGCCGCTCTTGGGAGAGCGGGTCGGTCCCTATCGGATCGTGGCGATCCTGGCCGGATTCCTGGGAATATTGATTGCCGTGAGGCCGTTTGGGGAGGATCTGCACTGGGCGGTTGTTTTTTCATTGGGCGCTGCGATCAGTTTTGCGTTTTACACCATCCTGACCCGAAAACTGTCCGGAATCGTTTCCACTGACACAATGCAGTTCTATTCCGGAATGGTTGGCACGGTGATCCTGGCACCGATTGCGTTGCTGGAATGGCAGGACCCGGCCGGCATGGTCGATTGGATTATCTTTCTGCTGCTCGGTATTTTCGGGTTTTACGGACATGAACTGCTGACACGGGCCCATGCCTTCGCCCCGGCCAGCAGCCTCAGCCCTTTCGCCTACTCGTTCCTTGTTTATCTCACGGTCTGGAGTTTTCTGGTGTTCCATAACGTGCCGGACATCTGGACAATTGCCGGTGCTGTCATCGTTGCCGCCGCCGGCCTTGTTATCTGGGCACGGGAACGATCAAAACAAACTCCATGACAACGGGATTTCCGAGATGTTGATATGGTGCGAAAATCGGATGGTGAGCCGGCAAGCGGCGCCGGCTGTCGCCTTTGAATCTTGCCTGAGTTTTATCTAGTGTTTATGGACCGATCTCTGCAGAAACTGAGTTGCTATGAATGATCCCGTTCGCATCGCCATGTGGTCCGGCCCGCGCAACCTCTCCACCGCCATGATGCGCTCGTTCGGAGCGCGTGCCGACACGGCTGTTGTCGACGAACCCTTTTATGCCGCCTATCTCCAACTTTCCGGGTTGGAGCATCCGATGCGGGATGAAATCCTGGCCGCAGAACCGACCGACCCTGATCGTGTGATAGAAAAACTGCTGGGTCCGGTGCCTCAGGAAAAGGCAATCTATTATCAGAAGCACATGACGCATCATATGCTGCCTGAGATTGATAGGCGCTGGTTTGGCCGCGTACGGCACGCTTTCCTCATCCGCTCTCCGGAGGATGTGATTGCATCCTATCAGGTGAAACGGGCCAGTGTTTCGCTTTCTGACATCGGAATTACGCAGCAGGTTGAAATCTTTGAAGAAGTTTCCGGCACATCCGGTGCGAGGCCCGTTGTTGTCGATTCACGCGACATTCTGGCTTCACCGGAAACGGTTCTCAGGAAAATGTGCCGGACCCTGGGCATAAAATTCGATCCATCGATGCTTTCCTGGCCGGTGGGCCGCAGGCAGACGGATGGAATCTGGGCTTCGCACTGGTATGGTTCGGTAGAACAATCAACAGGCTTTTCTGCGCCCGAACGAAGCCGGCAGGATCGTGCTTTGAACCACGAGAACCAGGACTTGGCCGATCAGGCGCGCCCTTATTACGAGTCCCTGGCGCAATACCGCATTCTGCCCTGAGAAATCGCCCGTAACAGAAATCGCCTGTGATCGGACCTAAAAAAGACCGGGCCGACAGGCCCGGTCCGGGTTGTCGGCATCGATGTGAACGCGTCAGGCGGCGTCCTCATATTCGGGCTGTGTTTTTGCTCCCGTAATGTAGGAAACAACATCCTCGCCGGTGATGTTCTCCGCCTTGATATCGAGATTTGCGCAAATACGGCCGCGTCGGAAGACGACGATCCTGTCCACCAGATCAAATACCTGGCGCATGTTATGGCTGATAAGAATCAGCGGCTCGCCTTGTTCTTTCAGCGTCCGGACGATGTTTTCGACCTGTGCGGTCTCCTGCACGCCAAGAGCGGCGGTCGGCTCGTCCATGATTGTCAGCCGTGAGTGGAACGTCGCGGTTCGCGCGATGGCGACGCATTGTCTTTGACCGCCGGACATGTTGCGGATCGTGTTTCTGATATTGGGGATCTTAACCGCCGTCTTTTCGAGCCCTTTAAGGGTCGCCTCCCGCATGCCCTTATAGTCAAGCAGTCGGAAGGGGCCGAGCCAGTTCCAGTTTGTTTTCTCGCGGCCGAGAAACAGATTGTCGGGCACATCCAGATCGTCTGCCAGAGCAAGCGTCTGAAAGACGGTCTCGATCCCAGCCTCGCGGGCATCCAGCGGTCCGGCAAAGTGGACCTCGTCGCCATAGAGCCAGATCTTGCCGCGCGTGCGCTGTTCGACGCCGGTGATCTGGCGGACAAATGTCGATTTGCCGGCCCCGTTGTCGCCCATGATGGCGACATGTTCCCCTTTTTTCAGCTCAAAATTGGCACCTTCGAGCGCATGAACACCACCATAGTGCTTGGTGAGATCTTCGGTTCTAAGGACAATATCCTTGCTCATTTCGTCCTCCCTAAGCTCTGGCCGCGGTCTGTTTCTGCCGCCATTGATCGAGCACAACGGCGCCGATGATAATCGCGCCCATTGCCATCAACTGATAGAAGGCATCAAGCTTCACATATGTGAAGCCGGACTGAATGACACCGAACACCATGGCGCCCAGGACCGTGCCGATAATCGAACCGCGACCGCCGGTCAGGCTCACGCCGCCGATAACCGCCATGGCGATGGCGAACAGTTCGTAAAACTGCCCCATGCCGGACTGTGCGGTCAGATTTTTGGAGCTGAGGACGATGGCGGCAAACGCGGCGAGCATTGAGGCGATCATGTAAACAAGCACCTTATGACGCCGCACGTTGATGCCTGACATGCGCGCCGCATCTTCGTTTGAGCCGATCGCGTAAGTATGCTTGCCGTAGACCGTGTATCTCAGGATCATGTGGAAAAGAAATGCCAGCAAAAGGAACCAGACCACAGGCATCATGCCCGATCCGATCCATGCAAAGCTGTCGGTTGGAAAGGAGACCGGCTGACCGCGGGTCCACCACTGGGCGATGCCGCGACAGACCAGGAACATCCCGAGGGTCGCAATAAACGGAGGAATTCCGGTAAAGGCGATCAGCGATCCGTTTATTGCCCCGATAAACGCCCCGAACAAGAGGCCCACAAGGACCGGGACGAGAACAGGAAGATCAAAGGCCCATTCTCCGAAAACCGCCTTTGGGTTCGGGTTGCCGTTCACCAGTTCGGTCTGTGCAAATGACATCACGATCATCGCCGCCGCGCCCACAAGCGGTCCTGACGAGAGGTCGATCCCGCCCGAGATGATCACTTGCGTCACCCCAAGTGCGATAATGCCGATTATGGCAACCTGCAGGATAATGATCTGCAGGCGCGCTTCGTTGAAGATCGTGTCGAAGCGGCCCCTGGTGTCGAACAGGAAACTCTGATTGTTCATGTAGGGCAAAAGCTGCCCAAGGATTTCAAATATCGCGATGATCAGGATCAGCGCCAGAAAGATGTTCAGTTCATTGGGCCAGGCGCGTTTGCTCTTGTCGTATTTCAGCCCACCAGTGCCATGGGTGTTGTCGGCCATATCGCGAGATTCTCCCCCCTGCAGTCTTTAGTCGCCGTTCCGTCAGCAAATACTGCCGGGCAACAGCAATTGTTGTCCGGCAGTGTGACGCGAGTCTTAGTTCTTGTCGAGGAATTCGCCGACATTGTCCGGCGTCACCAGTTTGAAGGGGATGTAAACCTTCTGGTCGATTTCCTCGCCTTTGACGAGAGCAAGCGCGGCGTCAACCGAGCCACTGCCCTGGCCGAAAGCGTCCTGGAAGACGGTCACGTCGAGTTCTCCGGCCTGCATTGCAACCAGAGCATCCTGGGTGGCGTCGACGCCGCCGACTTCAACGTCAGCCATGTCGATGCCGGCCGCCTTCATAGCCTGGATCGCACCGATCGCCATTTCGTCGTTGTTGGCAATCACGAAGTCGAAATCTTCGCCCGCCGACAACCAGTTTGTCATCAGATCCTGCGCCTCATCACGCGACCAGTTTGCTGTCTGTTCGTCGATCAGGGTCATGAATTTGCACATGTCCATGCCGATAACATCATGCACGTCTTTGGAACGCTGCACAGCGGCCTGGTTCGAAAGCTGACCGTTCATCAGATAGCCTTTAGCGCCACCGGCCTTGCCGGCTGCACGCAGGTTACGGCAGATCTGGAAGGCTTCCAGCGTTCCGGACTCGATTTCGTTCGAGGCCACAAATGCCTGTGTCGGCGGCAGATCGTCGACATTGTCAGGCTCGCGGTTGATATAGACGAGCGGGGTGCTGCCGGCCGCGGCGGAAACCGCAGCACCTGCCGAGGTGTCAACGATGTTGACGATGATTGCATCCACGCCGTTGGCGACGAAGTTTTTCACCTGGTCGATCTGCTTTGAGATATCATCGGTCGCGTCCTCGACCTGCAGCGAAACGCCGTCGATTGCCTCAGCATGTTCAACCATGCCGTTGCGCATGACAGTCAGGAAGTTGTCATCGAAGCGAGCAATCGTCGCGCCGATCTCCTGAGCCATTGCACCGGTGGCCATCAAAGTGGCCAGACCGGCCGACAAAAGGACTTTCTTCATGGAATTCCTCCCTTAACTGGGTGTCCGGTTCACCCGCTCATTACCGGATTGCCCCATATCAGGGGTATGCAATTGACCAACCTCATGCTGCAAGAGACATCAGGCTGGAGCGAATGTAGCTGAACGACGCGCCAAGCGCCGCAGCTGGATCGGGAAGCGTTTGCACTTGAGGGGAAAACGCCTCCATCGAAACCGGGCCTCTGTATCCGTCGCGAACCAGTTCGGCGATTTGCCCAACTGTTCCCAAACGGTCTGCTGCATCTACGAAAATCCGGTCGGCATCTGAGATTTCTTCGTTTGGTTTGCTGACTGTGACACCGGACACATGAACCATATCGACATAGCGTGCCGTCACGGGCCCGCCGCCGGCCAGGAAATGGTGGAACGTATCGTGGACCAGTCCGAAACGGGCATATCCGTGCGTGGCATCAATTGCGCGACGCATCTGGTCGAAGTCTCTGAGTGAGCTGCCGGCAAATCCAATCGGCTCAATCAACCCGCGAATCCCTTTTTTCTCCAGGATTGAGCCGATCCTGTCCAGGGCACGACAGAGCGAGTGGTCCGTTGCCCGGTCACCGCCAATACGCGGAATAAGAACGATTGCCGCTGTATCCGACCGCTGCGCCTGTTCGGCGAGAATCCCAGCAGTCTCAAGAACATCCGGCGTGGCATCGTTGAAGCGGGCAACCTCGGCCAACGCATGGATGCGCAGCCCATTCTCTTTAACGGTTCTCCCGACGTTTTCCGGCGTATCCGATCCAAAGATCGGTTCATCCAGATCTGTCCGGAGTTCAACGCCATTGCAGCCGATCTGACGTGCCAGATGGATCAGTTCGCGCCACGACGTCTGCGGTACGGACATGTGATTTAACGCAAACTCCAGGGGCGCATCAGCTTCTGTCAAGAATTCCCTCCACCAATTCAAGCAAGGCAAGTTTAGCTGAGTTACCTGATTTTGCAACCGGTTGCAAAGAAGTTGGGTCAATTTTTTTATCGGTCGATCCGCCTGCTTCGAGAATGCTTTACCGGAATGCCTGATTGTTTCTAGAGAGAGGGCGTCAGTTGGAGCAACGCGGCGTCGGGGCGCTTGCCACCTGTTTCACCCGTTCCGCAAATTTATAGAATATACCGGGAAGGATTCAGTTTTTGCCGGACGAGATCTGCCAAGGGTCGCCCGGCCGGCAACGATACGTTAGGTTGAGGACACATTCTTCTTAAGCAGAGGGGTGACGGTCGTCCGTGCAAGAACTCGGCATCCGTTACCACCTTAACAACAGACCCGGTGGGCAAAGTCGGGCGGAAGGGAAACATGGCCGAAGAACACGACCGCAGCATGATGGAAAATCTGTACTGGTGGGGCATACCGACATTTTTCCGCTGTCCCGGCGAGGTGATCGGCGAGCAGGATATTGCCCTGGTCGGTGTGCCCCACTCGACCGGCAACGGGACCACGGAGCGTGACCAGCATCTGGGACCTCGCGCGCTGCGCAATGTATCAGCGGTCCAGCGTCGCGTGCATGGAACGTTCGGCATCGACCCATGGAATGCTGCAAAAGTCTCCGATGTGGGCGATGTTCCTTTCCCCCGCGCCAATGACAATGAGGATTGCATTGAGCGCATTAGGGAGTTTTACCGCACCATTGACAATGCGGGGGTGCGGCCGGTTTCGATCGGTGGAGATCATTCCATCACCGGCGGCATCGTGCAGGCGTTGGGATGCGGCAAACTGGCGGACGGAGAGCCGGTGTCTTTTCTGCACCTCGATGCTCACACGGACGTCTTCACCAAAGTTGACCATTTTCTCGGAGCGAAAAAGTCCGCTGCGCATTGGGGGGCTTATCTGGCTGACCAGGGCGATGTCGACCCGAAGAGTTCGATGCAGATCGGACTGCGCGGCCATCCGCGAACCCTTGATTGGCTCGAACCATCCTACGAGTACGGCTATAACGTTGTAACAATGGCCGAATTTCGTGAGCGCGGCGTTGCGGATGTTACCGGTCAGATCAAAGATGTCCTGGCCGGTCGCCCCGTCTACATCACCTTCGATCTCGATTGCCTGGACCCGACCGTCGCGCCCGCGGTATCCAACATTGAAGCGGGCGAAAAGGGTTTTGACATCGACGAGGCCATTGCTCTGGTTCGCGCCGTGCGTGGCATGAACATTATCGGCGGCGATGTCGTGTGCATGATGCCGACCAAAGACAGCCCCAATAACATCACGGCGCTGTCTGCGGGCGCGATTATATTCGAAATGATTGCGATGATCGCTGAAAACATCGCGGCAGAACCCTGAAGGAACGGGGATACAAGATCTTCCCGGACAGATTCTGTTTCTTTCGCCTGGCCGCGGTTGCATCGTGGCGAGCCCGATGTGACAGTCATACGCAAGGACCAGAGGGAAGGGGCCGTTGATGCCAGATTCAAGATTTCAGCCTGTATCGGGGTTCGACTTGCCGCGATTTGCCGGTGTGCCGACTTTCATGCGCCTTCCGCTCGCCGAGCAGGGAAGCACACTGCGCAAGGATACGGACGTCGGCCTTATCGGGATTCCGTGGGATGGCGGAACCACCAACCGACCAGGTGCCCGACATGGGCCACGCCAACTGCGTGATGTGTCGACCATGATCCGGACTGTTCATCCGACGCTCGGCATTCATCCGTTCGAACTTGCCAATTGTGCCGACCTTGGGGATGTTCCGCCAAATCCGGCCGATATCAATGACACGTTGGACCGTGTGGCGACATATTATCGAGCGCTGACCGCGGACGGTATTGCGCCCCTTTCGGCGGGGGGCGATCATCTGATTTCTCTGCCTGTGCTGCGGGGAATAAATCGGGGCACGCCATTGGGGATGATCCATTTCGACGCGCATACTGATTTGTTCGACGGTTATTTCGGCGGCTACAAATACACCCACGGCACACCGTTTCGGCGGGCGATTGAAGAAGGGCTGCTCGATCCCGGACGCGTGATCCAGATCGGTATTCGCGGCACCATGTATGATGGCGGGGACATTGAGTGGGGGCGGGCACAGGGCGTGACCATTCTGGGTATTGACGAACTGATGGAGCGCGGACATGCTGATGTCATGCGTCAGGCTCGCCAGATTGTGGCGGACCATCCGACCTATGTCAGTTTTGATATCGATTTCCTTGATCCGGCTTTTGCACCCGGCACCGGCACGCCGGAAATCGGCGGGCCGGATACCTGGACCGCACAACAATTGGTCCGCGGGCTGCGCGGGTTGAATCTGGTTGGGGCGGATCTGGTCGAGGTTTCGCCTCCTTTCGATCCTTCCGGCAACACCTCATGGGTCGGCGTTTCCATGATGTTCGAGCTTTTGTGCGTGCTGGCTGAGGCGGTTGCTGAGCGGAAAGCTTGACCTGGTCAGAGAGAGGCTGCAAATTATCACAGTTAAGAAATGTGAAGTAGAGGTTCAATTTGTGTGAACTTTTAGAAATGGCTCGACTTTGGAGGGATGCTTGACATTCTCAATATATGTCGTTTGTTCGGCGCGGTTTGGAAGATAAATCAACACATTCTGTCGCTAAACCGGTTGGCCGGGCGTCGAAGCACTATCTGCGAGCAGACAACAATGTGCCCACACGACCGGCTGAAGAGCGAAACGGACATGCGAGATTACTAAGAGGGAGAACTGAAGATGAAACGAAATGCCTTGCTGGCAACTGCCGCCGCAATGTTGGTGTCCGCACCGGCCTTTGCCGCCGATGTTGTCATCGGCGTGCCGAACTGGCCGTCGGTGGCAGCGACTGCGAATGTGCTTAAGGTGGTCATCGAAGACAATCTTGGCCTCGAAGTCGAACTGCAAAATGGGACCAATCCGATTGTTTTTGAAGCAATGGACAAGGGCTCGATGCACGCGCATCCGGAAGTTTGGATGCCGAACCAGCAGAACCTGCATGATACCTACGTCAAGGACAAACAGTCCGTCTTGATGAACACCAACGGTGTTGAGGCCTTTCAGGGAATGTGCGTGCCAAAGGCCATCGCTGAAGAGCACAACATCAAGTCGATCAACGACCTTACCGATCCCGACAAGGCTGCCATCTTCGATACCAACGGCGATGGTCGTGGAGAAGTCTGGATCGGTGCACCGGGTTGGGCATCGACCAACGTAGAAAAGATCCGCGCGAAGTCTTACGGCTACGCCGAAATTATGGAACTGACGGAATCCGACGAAACGCTTGCGTATGCCAATCTGGATAACGCTGTAAAAACCGGCAAGCCGTGGGTCGGGTTCTGCTACACGCCACACTACGTGTTCGTGTTGCATGATCTGCAGGTTCTTGAAGAGCCGCCTTATGATCCGGCCGGTTGGAAAGTCGTCCAGCCGACGGATGATCCGGCATGGCTGGATAAATCGTCCGCCGCAATGGCGTGGGATACGGCATATCTGCATCTGCATTACGCAAAAACGGTTGAAGAAAACAACCCGGAAGTCGCCAAGCTTTTCGCCAACATGAAGCTTGATACCGACACCGTCAGCGCGATGACATATGCTTTGGTTGTCGACAAAAAGGACCCTGCCGAGTTTGCCAAGGAGTGGGTTGCTCAAAACGAAGACACCGTGCTTGGCTGGTTGAGCCAGTAAAAGCCGCATAAAAAAGCAGCCGCCCGAGAATTCGGGCGGCTGCAGAAAATCGGGGAACGCGGCTTTGGAGGGGAGCACATGAGCGAAACCGTTGTCAAGCTGACCGATGTCTGGAAAGTCTTCGGTACTGACAGCCAAAAGGCAATGGCTGCGATCAAGGAGCGAGACCTCAACAAAGCTGAGGTTCTTGACGAATTCGGATGTGTTGTCGGCGTCCAGTCCGCCACATTTGAAGTGCCGCGCGGCGAAATATTCTGCATTATGGGATTGTCCGGCTCGGGCAAGTCCACGCTGGTCCGGCACATTAATCGTCTGATTGAACCCACATCGGGCAAAATCGAAATTCTCGGGCGCGATGTCAGCGCAATGTCGGATTCCGAATTGCGGGCTGTGCGCGCAACCCAGATCGGTATGGTGTTCCAGCATATGGCGCTGATGCCGCATCGGTCCGTTCGGGACAACGTTGCTTATCCGCTTGAAATCAGAGGGGTCCCGAAGTCCAAGCGCTGGGCGGTCTCCGACCATGCGTTGGAACTGGTGAATCTTGTCGGATACGAAGATCGGCTCCCCAAGGAACTGTCCGGTGGTATGCAGCAGCGTGTCGGTATTGCCCGCGCGCTTGCCTCCGATCCGGAAATCCTCCTGATGGACGAGCCGTTCTCGGCTCTTGACCCGCTTATTCGCATGCAGTTGCAGGATCAGTTCAAGGCGCTCGTGGCGCAACTGCAAAAGACGACTCTCTTCATTACACATGATTTGGATGAAGCGATCCGCATCGGTCATCGCATCGCGATCATGAAGGACGGTGTTATCGTTCAGATCGGTACGCCGGAAGATATTGTCATGAAGCCGGCGGACGAATATGTCCGTGAGTTTGTTCAGGGCATATCGAAGCTGAAACTTGTTAAGGCCCATTCGATTATGGAGCCGCTGGACTCATATTCAGGAACACTTGACGGTGCGCCGCGAGCGGATTTGGATGCTGATCTTGATCAGTTGATCGATCACGCTGTGGGGACGGAACTTCCGGTCGTCATTACTGAAAACGGCGTGGATGTCGGTGTTGTGACAAAGCCGAAACTGCTACGCGGCATCCAGGGGGGTAAGGATGACTGACGCAACCGAACTTCAAGTTACAGCCGCTTCGGATGTTGAGATAGATCGCGACGCACTGGACGCCTCGATCGCGGAATTTGTCGGAAAAAACGGCGAGTATTATGCGCCGGCGTTCCACAAGATCCATGAATCAACCGGCTCTCTGCCAACGACGTTCAATCTTGCTGCCGCAGTTCTGGGGCCGATTTGGGCTGCGATGCGCGGGGTCTGGGGTTTCTTCTGGGGCTTCCTCATTCTGGAAATGATTGCCTGGGTCCAGATTGGCCGGGGCGCCTGGGGCAATCCGGGAGCCAAATTCTCCGAGCGGGCCGTTTCACAGACGGAGCGGGCGCAGGACTTTCTCCAGCGGGCGGAACAGGCCCGGGCAGCGGGCGAAGATCCGTCGAGATTTGAGACACTTGCCGGCAACATGATGCGGGCAGCGGAACGCAGTCAGCAGGCTGCCGAGGCCGCCAACGCGGAGGCGTTTTCGATTCTGATGATCGGCTTGATCCTCCTTGCTGTTTTCAAGATCATTCAGGGCGTTTACGCGAACAGCGTTTATGAGAAACAATATTCGCGCTGGCGCATATCGCCCGATGAAGTCGAATCCGGCGTAAAACCCGCCAACCTTGTGCTGGGGATTGTGCTGGTGCTGATTATCGCACCGCTGACCATCTATAAATTTACCGTGGCGAGCCCGCTTGAGGTGCTGAATGCGTTCCCGGAGAAAGCGTTCAGCCACATCTTTATCGAGAATCCGAACGAAACCATTTTCACCCAGCTTGCGAATTGGCTTGAGGCACGGATCGATGCCGCGGCGATCGCGGGGCAGGGGGCATTTGACAGCATCACGGCCGCGGTAAGGTCCATTCTTGATGCTATGACACTGGCGTTGATCGTCACACCCTGGCCGGTGGTGATGGTTGTGATCTGCGTCGTCGCATGGCGCTCGGCGGGCCCGCGCGTGGCGATTTTTACCGCTGCGGCGCTGGCCTATGTCGCCATTCTCGGATACTGGGAAATCAGCATGGAGACTGTCGCACTGGTCGGTGCGGCCGTTGCGATCTGCGTGGCGTTTGGAATTCCGTTGGGGATATGGTTCGGGAAATCGCGCCGCGCTTACAAAATCGCGGAACCCGTCCTCGATCTCATGCAGACGCTTCCTGCTTTCGTTTATCTCATCCCGATCATTGCGTTCTTTGGAACCGGCAATCCTCCGGGTATCCTCGCAACGATTATTTTCGGCATGCCGCCCGTCATACGCCTGACCGCGCTTGGCATGCGTGGTGTTCCTGCGAGTATCAAAGAGGCAGCGACTGCCTTCGGCGCATCGCGCTGGCAGACGCTGAAGGATGTTGAGATCCCGTTGGCGCTGCCCTCCATTATGGCCGGCGTGAACCAGACAATCCTGATGTGCCTCTCAATGGTTGTCATCATCTCGCTGATCGGCGGTGGCGGTCTTGGCAAAGTGATTTTGGAAGCCCTGCAATATGCTGCAAAAGGGCCCGGTCTGCTTGGTGGCTTCGCGATCCTGTTCTGTGCTATGGTCATTGACCGTATCGTTCAGGGCGCTTTCAAGCGGGCTGACCAGGATTAGGCGGGCTGACCAGGACTAGAGCGTATTGTGTTTAGCCTGGATCATTTGATGGCGGAAAGTGGGTCCATACCCTAGGCTCAGGATGGCTGGTGCATGACCGTTGATCGAATCGGACCTTCCGATCGGCAACGCGAGCTTGCCGACATGAATTTCAAGTCGTTGTCGGTCTTTATGATCGTCGCGGACGAGCGGTCGATGGCGCGCGCAACAAAGCGCCTTAACATGGGGCCGTCCGGGGTTTCGCAGCAGATATCCAACCTGGAGGCTGTGCTGGGCGTGAAATTGTTTGATCGCAGCGCACGGCCCATTGCCTTGACCCCCGCCGGTATTCTGTTGCGGCACCACGCTGAGAAAATTATCGAAGTTGTCGGTCAGGCGCAGACCGAGCTGTCGGAATTGTCCGTTAACTCGCTGCCTGAGTTCAGGCTTGGCATTATCGATGATATGGATGCGTCGATTACACCGGATCTTGTCAGCCTTTTCCAGGCGACCTATCCGCAGTGCCTGATCAGCGCCTCGACAGGCCGATCCGATCATCTTATCGATGCTTTCAAGCGGCGCGAACTTGACGTGGTTGTTTCCGGCCAACTGCCGCAGGATACCCGTCGCCTTGATGTGTTTCCCGTTCTGCGCGAGCCTTTCATCCTTGTGACCGCAAAAAACCAGTTGAACACACACAGGCCGGTGCTGGAACAATTGAAATCGATGCCGTTCGTCGGGTTCAACAATGGCATGCCGGTCGGGCGGCTTGTAAACCAGCAACTCAAGCGGGTCGGGCTGAATGTTGAAAAGCGCGTGGAGTTTGACGCCACACGCGCCGTACTTTCGATGGTGGTGAAGAGCGGAGGCTGGACCGTGTCGACCCCGTTGTGCATTCTGGACAGCCAACGGTGCATTCCGGATCTTGAATTCTCTCCTCTGCCGTTTGCGGGCTTCACAAGACGTATCTGGCTCATCAATCGGGTCGGCGAACTTGGCAATCTGCCGCATCGACTGGCGGACCAGTGCCGGGAATTGATACAAAGCCAGCTTCTGCCTCAGGTCGATCGGTTTGCACCCTTCGCAACGGAGCAATTCCATGTTTTGAGTGACACGTTTCTCGATCCGATGATTTCCGCGCAATCATTTGAACCGATGAAGTAAGCAGATCGTTTCGGCTGCGGCTGGCCTTTGGGAAATTATTGACGCAGCGTTCAGTAATTTCGCAATTGGTCATTCGATTATTCGAATATCTTTGAATTTGATGCATTGACGCGCATTGTTGGTTTGAATTAACCGTGCGGATTGGTGTCGCCCATGCATGAACACGTGACCGGATAAGGCGATGGTAATGCCTGTTTGCGCAAGAAACTTCAGTCCGGCGATATTCGCCGGTAAGATCCCTCCAATTTGATCGTTCGACAATGACACGCCGGTTTCAGAAATCGTTCACACAGCAGGAAACAATCGACGAAACTGCTATTTCCCGCGCGATTGAGGTTCTGCGTTCAGGACGCCTTCATCGTTACGGCGTCCCGCCGGGCGAAGAGGGTGAAACAGCCGCACTTGAGCGGGAATTCGCTGCCTGGCAGGGCGCGCGGTATTGCGTTGCGACCGCGTCCGGCGGCCAGGCCCTGCAAATTGCGCTTCGCGCTGCGGGCGTGATGCCGGGCGATATGGTTCTGGCCAACGCCTATACGCTTGCTCCCGTGCCCGGTGCTGTTTTTGCCGTCGGAGCGGTTCCGGTTTTGGTCGAAATCGATGATTGCTGGCACACAGATGTCGGCGACCTGCGCGCCAAGGCGGAGACAAGCGGTGCCCGTTACCTGATGCTCTCGCACATGCGCGGCCACATTGCCGACATGGAGGCCATAGGTGCGGTATGCGAGGAATTCGGCATCACGATCATCGAGGACTGTGCCCATACAATGGGCGCCCGCTGGAACGGCGTGCGATCGGGCAACTTTGGCAAGGTCGCCTGTTTTTCGACCCAGACCTACAAACATCTGAATTCAGGCGAGGGCGGCTTTCTGACAACCGATGACGATGAACTGGCCGCACGCGCGGTCATCGCATCCGGTTCATACATGAATTATTCCGCACACGGTGCCATTCCGGACGAGGCGGTGTTTCAGCGGATCAGACTGGACGTGCCGAACTGCTCTGCGCGGATGGACCATCTTCGGGCGGCGTTGCTGCGCTGTCAGTTGCCGGCCCTGGAAGGCAATGTCAGGCGCTGGAACGTGCGGTATCGAATCCTCGAAGAGGGACTGCGTGCCGCTCCGGGGCTGCGGGTTGTTGAGCGCGCACAACATGAGGCGTTTGTCGGTTCGTCGATCCAGTTTCACGCAGAAGGGGTCAGAAAGGGATCGATAAGCGATTTTTTGGCAAAGTGCGCTGAGCGCGGTGTGGAGATAAAGTGGTTTGGCGCTGATGAGCCGGCTGGATTTACCAGCCGGTTTGACAGTTGGCGTTATCTTGGAGAACCGCCGCACCTTCCCAAAACGTCCGCTGTTCTCGCCACGACCTGCGACATGCGCATTCCGCTCACCTTCGACGAAGATGATTGCCGGCATGTTTCGAGCATCATTTGTGACGTGGCGCAGCAATTTACGTAAGCAGGATACGCTCTAAAATGAACGGATCGTCTCCAGCGCACCGTTGAGTTCCGTTCCTTTTTCATCTTTAAGAGCGATTTCCCGCAGCCGGTGGATCCAGTCGGCTGCATCCTTGCGGCCGTCCAGCATCGGAAGGGCGCCAAGCACTTTTGAGAATTTGGAATGGCCGCGGACGTGTGTGTCGGAGTAGCCCTTGACCAGCCGCTGGCAGGCCAAAACTTCCATCGCCAGTCTGTAATCCTGATCCAGCGCTGTTTGCGCAGTGTCAAGCAAGCGCTTCAGGTGAGCGGTTTCGTGGCGGTGGCGCAGCAGGGAGCGCCGGCGGGATTTGAAGAGGCAAATGAAGCGCAGCGGCAAAAAGCCGGTCAATCTGTCCGTGCGAATGCGGCGGCCTTTATTGACCAGCCTGTCCAGGCTCTTGAACGCCCAGGGGCTTCTTTCGATCCAGGCGCCCAGGGATGCCGGCAAAGTGCCGCAGATTTCCTCCGCCCGGGGATGGAAATATTCCGTAACCCGGACGATCTCCGACGTACCGGCCTGCTGTTCCCGTCTCAGACGCCGATCGCGGCTCTCCCGTATTTTCAGGTCGGCAACACGCAGGATGTCATCGTAACACATTGCGTTGGCGATATATTTTGCAGCGGTTGTTGTCAGCTCAAAGCCGTTTTCTTCAGAATCCTGCCGGGACCATTTTCCAACATGATCGAGATAATCCTCACCATAGCGAACGTCCTGATAGTCAACCACCTTGCGCAGCCCGGCCTCGACCATCTTTCGGCATTTTGGGTCAAAGTCCGCAAGACGCTGCTGAAGCGCGTTCCATTTTTCCATCAGCCGCGGCGGTCCGCTGACGGTGCCGAAGTTTGCGGCTGATGCGGCAATGGTCTCACCGTCTTTATGATTGAGAGCGCCACGGAAGGCGGCGAGGCTTTGCTCGACTCCCCGTCCGGATGTCTGGATGACATCTTCAAACAGAGCGGTCTCAAACGGCAGCGCGCCGCTTCTGGCAAGTCCGCCGAACAGGCTGGCTGAAATGACGCTGCCTGCATCCGCCGCGATGGTTTCCATATCGAAACACAAAGCCTTGAGAGCGGCCTTGGCAATTTCATTCTCGACCAGGATTGTGTCCGACCGGCCGTCGCCCGGAACCTGTTTTTCCGAAACGGCAAGAATCCGGTGGGTGGATGCGATCAGTGTTGTGCGGTCCGGGGTCACAAAACCGCGCATGACGGCCCGGCCCGCCTCCATCAGTTCCGCTGCGATCAGGATGTCGACATCGCCGGGGGATGGGCTCTGGGCGAAGACCGGCATTCGATCCGCTTTCGGTGCCATTTCAACATAATAGATCGTTGCGCCGGTGCGCTGGGCGACGCCTGCGACGGATGTCATCTGGACCGCATAGCCGCCTTTACTGGCCAGGTCTGCGATCCAACCGGTCAGGACACCGCCTCCCTGGCCGCCAACCGCAAGCACAGCGAGTTTGATAATGTCGGTAAGATCTGACTTTGGCGCCGTTTCCGAGGAGGCGTGCGGATGGACGTTCATGCCGCGTCCTCTTCGAAAACCAGTCTTTTCGCATCGTAACGCTGCTGCAGCCACCGTATGACCGGGCGTCTGAAGCCGGACAGCATCCGATCCCACCAGGTCGGGTTCTTGATGATATCGGCCTGATAGAAAGAGGGGCAGAGAACGGCTGCGTCGGCCACTTCACCGCAATTGCCGCAGCCGACGCAATTCTGATCGATGGCTGCCACCGGATCATCGCGCAGAGGATCGTCAAGCTGTTTGACCGACAGGGAAGGGCAGCCGGAAAGGCGAATGCAGGCATGATCCCCGGTACAGACATCCTCATCGACGCCGAACCGCGTCCGGAGCACCCGTTTTCCATCCGAAACGGCCTGTCGCATTTGCGGTTTTTCGCGCCGCTGACGGTTGAGCATGCATTCCGAAGACGCAATGATGACCTTCGGGCCGGTCTCATCAGTGGTCAGGGCGTCTTTCAGGGTCGCCCGCAT
This sequence comes from Stappiaceae bacterium, assembly GCA_965275915.1. Taxonomy (GTDB): domain Bacteria; phylum Pseudomonadota; class Alphaproteobacteria; order Rhizobiales; family Stappiaceae; genus JBDWFY01. The sequence goes on along the minus strand of CBDHYI010000007.1, from coordinate 782,260 downwards.
TTTGCCCACGTCATAGGTCCGGTCGATTTGGCGGACCCAGGTGACGCCCATTCCTTCAACGGCCTTCTTTATCGGATGCTTGGTCGACTTGGTTTTGTTGTCCGCGCGCGAGGAGAGAATATCCTGCCCGCCCGTGGCCGCGGAGTAAAAATTGTCGACAACGACAATAACGCCGTCATTGTCATTAAAGACCGCGTTGCCGATCGAAGAAGTCAGTCCGTTGTGCCAGAAGCCGCCATCGCCGATGAACGAAATGGACCGCCGCCCGGCGCTTTTATCGTTGAAAGCAGATGCCGAAGCCGGGCCAAGACCATAACCCATGGTCGTGGCGCCGATATTAAAAGGGGCATTGATCGAGAAAAGATGGCAGCCGATGTCGCTTGCAATGTGATGTTCGCCCAGTTCCTCCTCAACCAGCTTGGTTGCGGCAAAAATCGGACGCTCCGGACAGCCGACACAGAAACTGGGCGGACGCCCGGGGACGGTTTTGGCAAGGTCCGGGTTAACCTCAAAATCCGGACTGTTCGGCGAGCGGCCGAGCGAGGGCAGGACACCGGGAGAAACCTGTTTGAGGAATGTCGATATGCCCTCAAGCATGACAGAGCCGGTCATTTCGCCCGCCTCGGGGAAGGGGCCCTTGCCCTGCAATTTTGTTGCTGAGCCGGACTTGTGCAAAACGGCTCTCAACTCCTGCTCGATATAGGCAGGATGGCCCTCCTCAATCACAAGAACATCCGTCTTGTCTTCGGCAAATTCCAGGAATTCGTCGGCGATCAGCGGATAGGTGACATTCAGCACATAAAGCGGAACGTCGGTATCGCCGTACATATTGGCAAGGCCAAGACGCTGAAGCGCCCTGATCGCCGTATTATACAGCCCGCCCTGGCAAACCAGTCCGATCCGGCGGTTCTCACCTCCCGTATTCTGAGGCTCGAAAAATTCGTTGAGGCTGCGGCTTTTGATGAAGTCTATGGCAGCGGGGAGGCGCTTCGTTACCTTTTCCTGTTCGTGGAGGAACGAGGATGGCGGCAAAACGATCCGTTCCACGTCGCGCTTCGGCGATTCGAGTGCGTCTTTTACCGTGATCGGAGGGGCGACGTTGTCACGGGCTTCAAATTCACCCAGCATGTGGCACGATTTGATGCGCAACTGCAGCATGACCGGGCTGTTGGACGCCTCGGACAGCTGAAAGCCGTCACCGACCGCTTTGACGATCGACGGCAGGTTCGGGCGCGGGTCAAGCAGCCAGATCTGGCTTTTCATGGCGAAGGCGTGGCTGCGTTCCTGCATGATCGACGAGCCCTCACCATAGTCCTCGCCCACAATCACGAGCGCTCCGCCGGTCACCCCGCCGGAGGAGAGATTCGCCAGAGCGTCCGACGCCACATTTGTGCCGACAGTGGATTTGAATGTCACCGCACCCCGGATCGGATAATGAACGGATGCAGCGAGGGTGGCCGCGGCCGTCGCTTCGGACGCGCTCGCTTCGAAGTGAATGCCCAGTTCGCCCAGGATGTCCTGAGCGTCTGCCAGAACATCCATCAAATGGCTGATCGGAGACCCCTGATAGCCGGCGACATAGCCGACACCGTTTTCCAGGAGGGCCTTGGTAATCGCCAGAATCCCTTCGCCCCGGAAAGTTTCTCCGGCCCCCATTTTCAGGTGTTCAACCTCCCTGGCGAACGATCGTTCCGCCATCCGTCTTCTCCCATTTTTATATGCATTTACATATATTTATTACCGATGACTGTCAATGGAAACAGACCGGAAATGTCCTTTTATACCTCAAAAGAAAGCAGGCCGGTCTCCATGAGGGGGCAGGTGTATTCCGGAGCTGGTTGTAAAGGAACGCGGGGAGGATGCAGGGAGGTCGATCAGTACGTGCTCTGGATTGCCCACGATTGGAGCGACTTGATCTCGTCCATTGCGTTTGGCAGCGCATCGGGACCGCACAAGCGGTATAGCGGTCCCGCTGTTGGAGACGCGCATATCAGTTTCTTTAGGGAGGCATCGGTGCACACCTCAACAGGGTCACAGCCGCACAGGCGCGCGAAGCGTAAGGCCATTTCTGACTGCGTGCGGTAACCGACATGATGACCGTTCTTTCGACACGCTTTGAGACCCAGGCGCATCCGGGTCTCGTCTCGCTCCAGCTCTCCTGCCCAGATATACGTCAGATAGCGCGCCTGCAGTTCAAGCGGAGTCGGGTAGCTGCCTGCCTGAGACCAAAAGCCCATGAATGCCAGGCCCGGCAGATCCGGATGAAGCGTAAATTCATCCAACTCGATGTAACTGCTGGAAAGGCTGAGCGCTCGCTGGATCTCTTCGGAACAGAATGTGAGATTTACTCCGAACCCGGTCCCGGCAATCAGGCCGTCCGCCGTGAAACGTTCTCCGCCGGGCAGAAGGACTTCCCGGCGATCAATTTTTTCCGGCCAGCTGACCGGCGTTATACGGCCCTCGGCAACCAGGTTCAGATAGTGTTGAGAGCCCGTTGCCCCGGCCTTGGCAAAATCCGGATGCGGTTTCGGTGTGCCATATCGGCTCGGATCTCCTGCATGTTCCAGGATCTTTGCTTCACTGTCTGAAAGGAATCCGTCAGGGTCATCCAGCGCCAGTCGTCCACGTTCGTAAGTGAACAGCCGATATTCGATAGGTATTCCCAGAAACATTTTCGGATTCACATATCGCTGACGCCTTTGCGACAGATAGACTTTCCGGGTTCCGAGCATCGACAGGTCCGATGCGATTTCAAGCGAGGAAATCGAGCCGCCCAGCACGACCACCGTTTTACCCTGATAGGCAAAGGGGTCCTTATAGTCGAAAGAATGGATCAGACCCATATCGCCGCAAAACGTTTCAGAGCCCTCGATGGAAGGGATCAGCGGCCTGTTGAACCGCCCGGTGGCGACGACGACGCGCGGAACGGTTTCCACCCACTCGGATGAGGGATTTTGCAGGGTTAATTCCCAGCCGGGCGCGGTCTTGCGCAAGTGGATCACACGGGTCTGAAACGCGATGCGGTCAAACACGCCAAATGCGCGGGCATAGGTCTCAAAATACTGCCTGACGGTGCTGTTGTGAGGAAAGATCGGCGTCCCGTCCGGGAAGGGAAGGTCGGAAAATCGGGTCGCTTCCAGGAAGGTGTTCGTGACCATCTGGGGCCAGACGCCGCTTGCCGGATTGGTGCAAGACCACTGCCCGCCCAGCTCCCGGTACGCCTCGTATATGCGAACATCGAAATCACGTGAAAGCAGCCAGCGCGCAGCGGCGATGCCGCCCGGCCCGGCTCCGATAATGGCGACTTCTTTGGTCAATGGAAGTACAACCCGCCGCAGACATTCAGCGCCTGGCCGGTCACAAAGCCCGATAAGTCAGACGACAGGAAAACGGCGGGCCCGACAATATCGGCCGGCTCGCCAAGGCGCCTTAAAGCCGTGGCGCCCGCCCAATAATCGCGATCTTCCTGCTTTTGCAGATTGTTTTGACCCATTTCGGTCATGATGATGCCGGGGCAAAGCGCATTGACGTAAATCCCGTCATTGCCCAACTCCTGGGCGTAAACCCGTGTCAATGTGATCGCCGTCGCCTTCGTCGCTGCGTAGTGACCCTGCTGCGGGATCCCCTGACGTCCGGCGAGCGAGGCGATATTGACGATGCGCCCGGATTGACGTGCCTTCATTTGCGGCAGCACCGCATTTGTGCACAGCAGAATGCCTTTGGCGTTGACATCGAAATGCAGATCCCAGGTTTTCTCATCCAAATCGTCCAGCCGGCTGAGGCTGAGGACACCGGCATTGTTCACCAGGACATCGATGCTGCCTTGTTTGCGGGTGGCTTCTGCAACGACCGCCTCAACGTCCGTCTTGTCCGTGACATCGATGGGCAATGCCAGGGCCTGACGGCCATATCCCGCGACAGCCTTGGCCACGCGTTGCATCGGCTCCATCTCACGCTCAAGATCGGTCAGCACGATATCAGCACCGGCCTGGGCCATACCCTTGGCCAAAGCGGCGCCGATTCCGCGAGAAGCGCCTGTAATCATGACAGTTTTTCCGCTCAATATCATGGCCGCATCTCCCTCAATGGCCAGATTTTCATATTGGCGAGGGTTGCCTCGAAGTCGGTCAGGATTCCCTGACTGCCAAGACCCTGCGCCACATGCGCCGCGACAGCATTGGCAAAAGCGGCAGACTCCCGAAGGTCCCAACCGCGCGAAATGCCGGTAATGATCCCTGCCGTGAAGCTGTCGCCGCAGCCTGTCGTGTCGACCACGTCAACGGCGTGTGCGGGCAACTGAAAAGCCGCGCCGGCCTCCGGGTCGACCCAGACGCCATCGCCTTCGAGCGTGATCACAGCATTTTTTACACCCCGGGCTTTGAACCAACCGGCAACATCCGCTGGGGACCCTCCACCCGCCATTGCGCGGCTCTCTTCGATGGACGGAACGAAATAGTCGATATAGGGAAGCAACGGTTCCACCAGAGCAGTGGTGGCATCGTTGGCCAGTATGAGGTCAAAGACGGTTGTCCGGCCAAGTTCCTTGGCCCGTTTGAGCATTGACAGAGACCGTTCTCCATCGAAAGCCGCCAACAGTCCGGTTCCTCCAAGATGGACGATCCGGGCATTGCAAGCGGCCTCAATCCCGGCATCATCCAGAGTGAACGTATTGGATGTTCCCGGCGCAAAAAAAGCGGATCTGGCGCCATCAGGGGCGATGGGCAGCATCGACATGGGCGACTGCACCGCAGCGTTTCTGTATACCAGCCCTGTGTCGATGCCCGCAGCTGTCATGGCGGACACGAGCCAGTCACCCATCGGGTCGTGCCCGAGTTCCGTCACCACCTGTGTTTTCAGTCCCAGTAGCGCGCAATCCAGCGCTGTGGCGCCGGCAGTGCCGGCCACTGTCATCGTCGTTTGATCGACAAAGGTCGCGCCGCCGCGCGGAGGCATCGCATCCGCATGAGCGCAAAGCGTGTCCAGGACCACAAAGCCAACAGCACTGAGGTCAAATTGCGTCATCGATCAATCCTCGTCCGTCAGGCCATAACCGGCGATCTTGTTGATCACATCTTTGATCTGTTGCTCGGTTAGAAGCGGTGGTTCGCCAAGGGAAAGGGCTCCATGATACTGACGCGCCAGCGTCTCGAGTTCCTCCGCGCCAAAAGGCCTGCTCAATCGTTGAGCCCAGGGCAATTGAGCCATGATGGTCAAGCAGGCAGGCCTGACGGTCCTCCAAGGCTCTGACCGCATGATCGGAAAGCGCCTGGCTGCCGTAAATCGCGTAGGGCGCAACGCGAATATCCGGCCCGCCGAAAACAGCGATCATATAATGGATCGCCGGGATCCCGCGTCCGTGAATAGCCAAAATGGTGCAATAGGTCGGATGTGCGTGCACGATTGCATCCACATCGTCCCGAACTGCTAGAATATCGCGGTGGAACCGCCATTCCGAGGACGGTGCAAGCGGACCATCGGCACTCCCGTCCATGTGAACATATGCGATGCTTTCGGGTATCAGGTCTTCGTATGGCGTTGAGGTCGGCGTGATCAGCATGCCATCGCCGTGACGTATCGAAATGTTGCCTGATGTACCCTGGTTTAACCCGGACCGATTCATTTTGAGGCAATGCGCGATGACCGCCTTACGCTTTTCAGTCTCGGTAAGTTCGTTCTGCTTCAACGTCAGCCGCCCCCCTTCGGCGCTTGTTTTTTGCTCGTTTCAGACACAGCGGTGCACTCGGGCACGCCGCAGGACCGGTCATGAGGTTTCACTCAGCTGCCTGAGCTGTTCCCTGGTGCAGACCAAGGCGCTCGAATTGCTCAGGAGGGCAACCCTCTTCCGCCATCCGCCGTTGCAACAGAAGCAGCATACGTCCGCGCTCCGCCGGGTGACTGTCCCAAAGATTGTTTTGCTGCTCCGGGTCCGAGCTTCTATGGAAGAGGAAGTTTTCACGCGTGCGCGGATCAATCCGTATTGGAATTTTCCACGTGGGATACGGCACCGTCGGATCGAACCTACCCTGGCCGACCGGCTCCGTCGGCGCACGACCGACCCGGCCATCGATGGGGTTATCCACGATCAGCGGGCGGGAGATCATCGTTGAATAACTGTGGAGCAGTTCGTTATCGACCGGAGACTTGAAAAGCGTCCACTCGCCGTCTGTGATGCAGACCCCCTGGCCAAAGGTTCCGTAGATTACGTCCTCACGGGCCTCCTCCTCGCCCTGGATCAACGGCAAAATGCTTCTTGAATGTCGGGTGGAAGACGGCGGCAACCCACCGGCCGCTTCAATGATCGTTGAAAACAGGTCGACCGTCTGGGTCAATCCGGCAACGCGGGCTCCCTGCCTGGGATTGTGGGGATGCCAGACGATCAGCGGGATGTTGGCATGGCTGTCATAATGGGGATATTGCTTGCCGAAGACACCGCGCTCGCCCAGATCATGACCGTGATCGGTTGTAAAGATGACCATCGTGTCGTCCCAAAGGCCAAGCTGCCCGATCTTGTCCAGGAACGTCCCGAGCCACCTGTCGACCATCGTCGTTTTTCCGAAATACTGCGCTCTCAGATAGGCAAGCTCTTCAGGAGTGGTCTGACGCATGAACGCATCAAGGTCTTTGTAGATCTGATAGGGCGGCCAGATGTTGTAATCGTTCGCATCGCCCTTGATGCCGTCGGTGTACATCGTGTCGTACGGCGCCGGGACATGAAACGGCTCATGCACATCGAAGCTTTCCACCTGGAGGAAAAACGGCCCCCGGTCGGAATATTTTTCCAGCCACCGCGCGGCTGCCGTAAACGTCTTGGCGGGAAAGTAATCCTCTTCCTGCCGGAAAGTCTTCACGTTCTCCCAATATTGGCGCATGTGATACGGCGAGCGGAACTCGCTCATCTTCTCGACCCACTTGGGCACGTCGCCATTGGTGGGCAGTTCATGATAATCCGTTTCGTGGCCCCGGATCATTTCCAAGGTCATGAACCCCTGCATATAACCGTTCGCGGTCTCCTCCCAGTAATGATAGTGGTCGGTGACCAGCGCGGTGTTGAAGCCCTGAGCCTGGACCTCGCGCGGCAGGCGCGGATCGTACACCTCCAGCGGTCCCCATGGGCGCCACATGAATTCCTTTCTGCCGGCGCTGATCTCCCGCCGTGCGGGCATGCACGGCAAGCTCGCCACGAAATGATTGTCAAACACGTGACTGCGCCCGGCAAAGGCTTCAATGTTTGGCGTACGGCACTTGGTCTCGGGGTCGTAAATACGTAAAGCCGACTTATTGAGGCTGTCCACGAGAACCAAAATGATATTCATATTTCCCTCGATGCGTCACCTTCGAGCCCACTCTCGCTGCGGTATCCGAAGGATTCAGGATTTATCGCTAATTTTGATTATAAACAGAATTATGTCAATGATCTACTTTACTATTTTAGTCGGTTTATATAATATTATTTCTGATTATAATCAAAAAAACAAAAATCGTACCTGTCAGATCGCTCAGGAGGTCCGGAGCCGCACTGGAACCAATGAATTTTTGAGGGAGGAGAGAATTATGGCGAAACCAAAAACCGGCGCCACGAGCCGCCGCAATGTCTTGAAAGGCGGGGTTGCCGCAACCGCAGCGCTGGCAGCGCCTGCATTCTTTTTCGGCAAAGCCCATGCTGCAAATGAAACGCTGAAAATCGGAATAATCCCCGCCTATTCCTTTGGCCTTTACTGGCTGATTCAGGATCAGGGCTTTGCCCCCGGGGTGGAAATGCAATTCAGTGTGTTTCCCTCCGGTCCGCCCGCCATCGAAGCAATGGTCGGCGGGTCGGTCGATGCAATCACCGTCGGTTCGGTGCCGCCGCTTGCGGCAATGTACAAGAAGGTTGCCGACTTCCGCGAAATCTCGATCTGCGGTGATGCGAGCGGTTTGTTCACAATCGTCGGACAGGAAGGTCTGAACACGCTGGCCGATCTTGAAGGAAAACGCGTCGCGGTGACGTCGGGATCGAATTTCGATTTCTTTCTCGATGTGGCACTGAAGGCCAACGGCCTTGAAGACATGCCTTTCAAGCGCATCAACATGGAGCCGATTGACGGTCAGGCGGCCATGATTGCCGGCGCGGTTGATGCAACGGTTCCCCTGGCCACGTCCCGCAAACTGATCTTCGATAAGCTGCCCGGAGCCACAATGATTGTTGACGGTTCCAAACTGCCGATAGAGAGCCGTCCCAGCATTATGGACGTTTTCATGTCGACCCAGCCCGTCGTGGATGCGAAGGAAGAGGCGATGACCACAATCGTGGCGGCCTTCCACAATCAGGCTGTGGGAATGCTGCGTAAAGACAACGCGGCGGTCGTGGACCGCATGGTTGTCTGGCAGGAAGGCCTTGGCCGGGCCGGCGTAGCGCCTGCCGATGTCGAACCGCTTCTGAACGGTTATTTCTACTTCGACACCCAGGAGATCAAGGACGTCTATGCCCAGGGCATCCTGACCAACGCCTTGCGCGTGCAATCCGAATTTTTGGTCGCGAACGACCGGATCGGCGGCATGCCCGATTTAGACGCTCTCGTCTCGGATCAGATCGTAGCAAAGATCTAGGCACATGAAGCTGCAAGCAACGCTTCTGTCAGCGCGCTTTGTTCTGGGCGCGCTGTCAGTTATCACTGTTTTTGTTGTCTATGCGATAATCACCAATCGGCCGGACAACAATCCCGCCCTGTTGCCGCCGATCACGGACGTTCTCAACTCGTTCTATGTCAACCTTACCACCGGCAGCTTGTTGACGGCGCTTGGTGCCAGCCTGTTCCGGATCAGCATGGGGTTTCTGATCGGCACCACACTTGCTCTGATCCTTGGCTGCCTGATCGGCTGGTACAAAGTTATCGAATATCTGTTTGACCCGCTCATCGAGGCGGTCCGCCCGATTCCGCCGCTGGCCTATATTCCGATCATCATCATCTGGTTCGGCATTGAAGAGTTCAGCCGGGTGCTGATCATTACAATTGCCTGTTTCATGGTTTGTGTGGTGAATGTGATCGCGGGAATGAAAAACGTTCCCCAGGTCTATGTCGATGCGGCGGCAACGATGGGCGCAACCCGCTTTCAGGTGTTTCGGACCGTCGCCATTCCGGCGGCAACCCCGTTTATCATCACCGGATACCGGATTGCGCTGGCCGCCGCCTGGACCACACTGGTCGCATCAGAGCTTCTGGCTGCACAGAACGGTCTGGGTTTTCTGTTACAGGAAGGCCGCCGCTACTTCCTGACGGATCAGGTCATGATGATCATTGTCATCATCGGATTTTGCGCGTTCATCATGGACCGTATTTTCCGTATGATACAGGCGCGGTTGATGGTCTGGTCGGAGGCTCGCGAGTAATGCCTGAAATCGTCGTCGACAATCTTACCCACACATTTGGCAAAGGCTCTCCAGGCGCACTGACCGTTCTGGAGGGCATCAATCTGACGTTCGAGTCCGGCAGTTTCAATTCCATTATCGGGACTTCGGGTTGCGGAAAGTCGACGCTGCTCAAAATGATGGCCGGTCTCTTTACCCCTTCGGACGGACAGATGCGGCTGGACGGCGAAGTCATCGAAGGCACGGATCAGCGACGCGGCATGGTGTTTCAGCAGGATGCGGTGTTTCCCTGGATGACGGTTTCCAAGAACATTTCATACGGCCCGCGCCTGCGTGGTGCGAGCGCAAAGGAGCAGCGCGAAATCGAAGCCAGGTGGGTCGAGGCTGTCGGCCTCAAAGGCTTCGAGGACCGCTGGCCACGTGAACTGTCCGGAGGCATGCGCAAGCGTGTCGATATCGGTCGTGTCTATGCCAACAGCCCCGAAGTTCTGCTGATGGACGAACCGTTCGGTGCGCTCGACGCTCAGACGAAGGAACGCCTTCAGGCTGATCTGCTGGAAACGTGGCGGCAAACCAAGAAGACGGTGATTTTCGTCACGCATGACATCGAGGAAGCCATTTTCCTGTCCGACAAGATCGTGGTCATGTCCGCCCGGCCGGGCCGGGTTCAGCATATCGAAGAGGTCGCTTTGCCGCGGCCGCGTGCCGATGAGATGCGATTGACGTCGGAGTTCCTGGATATTAAACGCAAACTCTGGGGTATGCTTGAACACTGAAAGAACCATGGTGGTTTTCCACGCGGGGAGCAGCACATGAGCAAAAGCGCCCGCTCAGTAGGACGCCCGGGCTTCGCGACCGCGGAGAGCCATGCCTATGAACTGTTTCTTCGCGAGGGACGCCACATCAAGCTCTCGCGAGATGCGCCCGCGCCGCTCTGGGAGCAATTATATCTGCATCTTGAAAACCTGATTCTCAGCGGAAAGCTCGCTATCGACAGCCGGATTCCGTCAGAGCCGATCCTCTGCCAGCTGTTTGAAGTATCAAAGCCCGTCGTTCGGCATGCCATTTCGGCGCTCGCCTCCAAGGGACTGGTGGTCAAGGTTCCGAGAAAAGGCATGTTTGTCGGTCAACGACCGCGTGAAAGCGGCTTTGTGACGTCAAATGTCAGTCTTTTCGACGACATGATCGCCCGCGGCGCAACGATCGATACCCGCACCTTCGAATTCATAAAATGCCCCGCCGATCCGGAGGAACAGGACGGACTGGGGCTGGCGGAGGGCGACGAGGTAATCCGCATCACACGGGTGTTTCATGTCGACGGCCGCGCCATCACGCATACGGTGATGTCATTTCCGTCCGGCAAACTGCCCAGGTTCGAACATGCCACATTCAAGCGTCAATCGATCCTCGGCACCATTCGCAATATTTACGGCCTCAATATCGTCCGCGCCGACCGCTGGCTGAACGCCGCCGTTCCGCCGGAGCTCATACTGACACGCATGGGCATTGACGATAACCGGCCGATGATCTTCATAGAATCGATCGGCTTCCAGGAAGACGGCTCCCGCCTGGAGTATTACCGCGCCTACTACGACTCATCCGCCGCGCGCATTCATCTGTCCGTGTCGGATTAAGTCGCCGTGCCGAAGCGCCGGTTTGTCTCAAGACGGTTGTTCCATCGATAGATCGATCGGTACAATGAAATGAGGAGCCTGTTCTGCTCGCAAGCGAGAGCGCAGCGGCTGAAAAATGGGAGGAGCGTTTGGTTTGGAGGCAGTTTTGGAATTATTCGCGACCCGGCTCGTCAGAAGTGTTTGAGCACCGACCGCATCTGACAGTTCAACCACGAACAGAAACGCTTGTGAGCGTCTTTGCCGAAGGAACCTGCGAGCACAGATCGACACACGTCCTGGTCAAGCGGAAGCTCGGTTCAGCCCTGTCTTGAAATTGGCCTTGGCCGGCTCGACAGCGCGCATACCGATATGTGATCGCGGCATTGAACGAATAGCATTTCCGCGTTTGGGTCGGATTTTTTCAAGCCAGTCACTACCGAAGTTGCATGAGATGAAGGTGAGCAAATCAGCAGAAAGAAACAGCCCCGTTCCTTTGACCAGCAGCCACTGGGGAACTTACGGGGTCAAAACCAGTGGCGGGAGGGTAACCGGGCTGGAGGATTTCTCCGAGGACCCGTCCCCGTCTCCTATCGGTCACGGGATCGTCGATGTTCTGGACGGACCGACCCGCATCGATGCGCCGATGGTCCGGAAAGGCTGGCTCGACAACGGGCCGGGCAGCACGGATCGGCGGGGGCGGGACCCGTTCGTTCGGGTTTCCTGGGACGAAGCGGAGCGCTTGGTCGCCGATGAATTGACCCGGGTCAGGCAACGCTTCGGCAATCAGGCAATTTACGCCGGTTCCTATGGCTGGGCGAGCGCCGGCCGCTTCCACCATGCCCAGAGCCAGATCCATAGATTCCTGAACTGTATCGGTGGATATACGCGATCCAAGGATACGTATTCCTTTGCTGCAGCTGAGGTTCTGATGCCCCACGTTTTGGGCGGTTGCCGCGAGTTCATTTATCCCGGCAACAGCTGGCAGTCGATGATCGACAACACCAGCCTGATTGTCGCGTTTGGCGGCATGCCGATCAAAAACGGTCAGATCGGGCAGGGCGGATGCGGCCGGCACCGCCAGCCCGGAGCGATTGCGGAGGCGGTGCGGGCCGGAATTCGTTTTGTGAACATATCGCCGATCCGCAACGATATCATGGTGGAAGCCAATGCTGAGTGGTTGACACCGCGGCCGTCAACCGACACTGCAATCCTGCTTGCACTCGCCCATACGCTGCTTGCTGAGGGGCTGCATGATCAGCGTTTTCTGGACCGGTACGCCGTCGGTTTTGAGAAATTTGCGGCCTATCTGGAAGGCCGGGACGACGGGATCGTAAAATCAGCGGAGTGGGCCGCCGCAATCAGCGACCTGCCCTCTGACACAATCCGCGATCTTGCCCGGCGCATGGCCGGTCAGCGCACGATGCTTTCGGTCAGTTGGTCGCTAACCCGGCAGGATCATGGGGAGCAGCCGTTCTGGGCGGCGATTTCACTGGCGGCGATGCTGGGGCAGATGGGGTTGCCGGGCGGCGGCATTGCGTTTGGAATCAGCGCGGTCAATTCCGTCGGCAATGAATATACGGTTATTCCCGGTGCGGCTTTGCCGCAGGGAGAAAATGCGGTCAAGGATCTCATTCCCGTTGCGCGTATTTCCGACCTGCTGCTCTCTCCGGGAGAGGCGTTCGACTATAACGGCGTGCGCCGCACTTATCCGGATATCCGGATTGTCTGGTGGGCCGGCGGCAATCCGTTTCATCATCACCAGGATCTCAATCGCCTGCGCGAAGCCTGGACCAGACCGGACACAGTGATTGCCAATGAGTGGAGTTGGAACGGCCTTGCCAAACACGCGGACATTGTCCTGCCGTGTACGACGCCGCTGGAGCGCGAGGATATTGCGCTCACACGGCGGGACGGATTCATCGTACATATGGAACGGGCGATACAGCCTGTTGGAGCGGCGCGCGATGATTTCGATATTTTCGGCGGCATTGCAAAACATTTGGGCGTTCATGAGCAGTTTACCGAAGGTCGGGATGCACCCGAATGGGTGCGCCATCTCTATGACCGGACACGCCAGAACGCAGCAGCGGAGGGAATCGTTCTGCCGACTTTTCCGGAATTGCAGGAACGGCGGTGGTTCGAGGTTGAAAAACCGGTGGAGCCGGATGTCATGTTTCGCGATTTCCGGGCCGACCCTGAAATCAGTCCGCTGAAAACGCCGAGCGGCAGGATCGAGATTTTTTCCAAAACGATCGCCGGCTTTGACTACGCGGACTGCCCCGGGCACCCGTACTGGATGGAGCCTGCCGAGTGGCTTGGCAATGCGGATCGCTATCCCCTGCATCTGATATCAAATCAGCCCCGGGATAAACTGCATTCGCAACTTGACCATGGGTCCGTCAGCCGGGTGTCAAAAGTCGCCGGCAGGGAACCGGTTCTCCTGCATCCCGCTCTTGCAGAAGAGAAGGGGATTTCAAACGGAGATATCGTCCGCGTGTTCAATGATCGAGGCGCTTGCTTCTGCGGGGCGGTGCTGGATGAGGGCATCCGGCCCGATGTAATTTGCATCAGCACCGGTGCCTGGTTCGATCCGATCGACGATGAGGCGGTAACCGCCTGCAAGCACGGCAATCCGAACATGCTGACCCTTGACAAAGGCGGTTCCAGTCTGGCTCAGGGCCCGATTGCCCACAGCTGTCTGGTCGATATCGAGCGTGCGGACGATCCACCGCCTGTGACCGCATTTGAACCACCTGAGATTATGGATGAAAACACCTGAGGAAGTAAGCTGATGTCTGAAGTCTGTTGCGGTCCTGGTTATGCTTCCCCCGCTGAAGCCATGAAAGCGCCCCGGGAGAAACTGCTTTACTCCATTGCGATTTACACCGGGACCGGGATTCAGAAACCGGACTACCTGGTGACAATCGATGCGGATCCGGACAGTCCGACCTATTCTGAGGTGATCTCGCGGCTGGAAATGCCCGGCATCGGCGATGAACTGCACCACATGGGCTGGAATGCTTGCTCATCCTGCCATGGTGATGCGTCCATGCAACGCAAATACCTGATTGTTCCGGGTGTGCGCTCGACAAACCTTCATATTGTCGACTGCGCAACAGATCCGCGCAATCCGACCCTGCACAAGGTTATCGAGGGGTCGGAGATCAAGGCAAAGACCAACCTTTCAGCACCTCATACCGTACATTGTCTGGGATCGGACATCATCATTTCCATGCTGGGAGATGCAAAGGGCAATGCGCCCGGGGGCTATCTCCACCTCAACAAAGATTTCGAGATTGTCGGACGATGGGAAAACTCGATGGGCGATATCCCGTTCGGGTACGATTTCTGGTATCAGCCGCGCCACAATGTAATGGCATCCAGCGAATGGGCCGCTCCCAACACGTTCATGCCGGGCTTTGACCTGGAAGAAGTCGGTCACCTCAAATACGGCCGCCGGATTCATCTGTGGGATTTCGAGAAGAAAGAGCCCAGGCAGACCTTTTATCTGGGAGAAGACGGTCTGATCCCGCTCGAAGTCCGTTTCCATCACAATCCGGAGTCAAGCCACGGCTTCTGCGGCGCTGCGCTTTCGGCCAACATCATTCACTGGTGGAAGGACGATGCGGGGGAATGGCAGTGGGAAAAAATTGTCGATGTGGAAAATGAACCTCATCCGGAGTGGCCGATCCCGATACCGGGCGTTATCTCCGTTATCCTGTTGTCGATGGATGACCGCTTCCTGTATCTGTGCAACTGGCTGCATGGCGACATCCGCCAGTACAATATTGAAGATCCTCATAATCCGGTCCTGACGGGCCAGGTCTGGATGGGTGGACTGCTCGGCAAGGCACCGGAAGTCAACGGTGTGAAGATTACCGGCGGGCCGCAAATGATCCAGCTGTCGCTGGATGGCAAGCGGCTTTATGTGACCACATCCCTGTTTTCCACCTGGGACAATCAGTTTTATCCTGAAATCCGCACCAATGGCGGCTGTATGCTGATGGTCAATTGCGACACGGACGCGGGCGGCATGGAGATCGATCCGGACTTTGTGGTGGATTTCGGCAAGGAACCCAACGGGCCGAGCCGCTGTCACGAAACACGGTATCCGGGAGGCGACTGTACGTCGGACATCTGGATATGACCACTTGTACGATCACCCTGGCAAACCGCAATAACGCCACCCATGAGGTGGATACGAAGAAGCCGCTGCTGGACAGCCTGCGCGATCAGGGGGTCGACCTCCCGTACGGCTGCAAATACGGCGGCTGCATTACCTGTGCGGCCAAACTCATTGACGGAGAGGTCAATCAGAAGGCGCAGGTCGCTCTCAATAACCGCCAACTCAGCAATGGCTATGTCATCCTCTGCGTTGCCCGGCCTTTGCGCGACTGCACACTGGAAATCGGTGTGGAAAGCCACGACACACTGTACCGAAACCCGTTTCTCGACCCGCTTGAACCCCACGAACTAAAAGCGGATATCGCGACACCGAAGGAGGCATGATCATGCCCGAAGCCGAAATTGATCGCATCTATGATTACGACCCGCACTATCTGGCGGATATCCTTCGCTCGGTCAAAACCATTGCCATGGTGGGGGCAAGTCCGGACAAGACCAAATTCAGCTATGGCGTTCTGCGCGTGCTGCACGAAACGGGCTACGACATGGCGCCGGTGAACCCGAGCCCCAGTGTGAAGGAAATCAGAGGTCTCAAGGTTTATCCCACCCTGAAAGACGTCGATCGTCCCATCGATATGGTCCAGGTTTTCAGGAGAGCTGAGGAACTGAAGGGTATTGCGCAGGAAGCCATTGACGTGGGAGCGAAAGTGCTCTGGGGCCAGATCGGTGTCTATGACGATGAGGCGGCGAAAATCGCAGAGGACGCCGGTCTGAAAGTCGTCATGAACCGGTGTCCGAAAATCGAACTGTTCAGGCCCTTCTGGAAGCCCAGGCTTGATCTGAAGATCTGAACATAATCGACTCCGCTGCCCTCCATTCCTGTCTCGGCGCTGATGGTTGAGTGTGAACGGGGCCTGCCGAAGAGCTTCTGAAGCAGGTTTTGAAAGCCGGAAAATGCACCGGGTATTAAGGCGATGACCAGGAAAGTGTCATCGTCGCCTCAAGCACGTCTCCGGGAACGAGGGGCTTAAGGCCGGGATTGCCTGGAAGATGAAAGGCGTCCACTGGATGGGAAACCGGTTCAAAGCAGAAGAAATCGGCGGTGGCATCCGGAGAGTAAACCACAGCGGTATCGAGATTGCCTGAAGCTGAGATGCGGCATGAGACAGCGGTATCTCCCTGTTCTATCCGTGTTTCGTTCAGCCAACCGGTGTAGGCGTTGTTGATCCATGTGGCGGGCAGCGCTCGCAAGGCGGTAAAATCCAATTCCGGTGCGTCAGAAAGCGTTTTCTGCCCGATTGGAAGGTGGCGTTCGTCCTCCAACCAAACGGCCTTGGCGGAGAACTTAAGCCGGGTCTCATCACTGCGCGGAAACCAGGGATGAAATCCGCATCCGAACGGCAGGCTTTCCGGCCCGATGTTTGTCACGCGCAGGGTAATTGTCAAAGCGGTTTCTGACAGGCGGAACGTTTGGGTCGCCCGGTAATGCCAGGGGCCGAAAGCACCGTTGGCCAGAATCAGCCGGACGGAGGCATCGCATTGTTCGGCCTGCCAGATCTTTTGAAATCCGTCGCCATGGATGGGAAACGGTTCGCCCTCAAGATTGGGAGCGAGCGCGTGGTATGACCCCTTCCATTCAAATCCGCCTCCGGAGATGCGATTGGAAAAGGGCACGAGAATATTGCTTGCCAGCGAGAACGGGTTGCCCTCATCTCCGGCGAACGGCCGCAGGACTGGTCGTCCGTTCACGTCCAGCCGCGCGATGCCGCCCCCCAGTGCCGGAGCCAGAACAAGGTGCGCGGAACCGGCCGTCCTCTCGATAAACTCTACCATCCGCCGTCAATCGCGTAGTTTTGGCCGGTGATCATGTCCGAGGCCGGAGACACAAGAAAATGCACGAGGTCGGCGACATGTTCGGGCTGGATCCGGGATTTCAGGCACTGCCGGTCCAGAACCCAGTCGTTATATTCCTGCAGTTTATCGCCGAAGACCCTCTCTTCCGCTTCTGAAACAATCGCGCCCGGTGCCACCGCATTGACATTGATACCGTGCGGGCCCAGTTCACGGGCCATCGATTTGGTCAGGCCGAACATGGCTCCTTTGGAGGTGATATAGGGCACGTACCCATCCCACTGTCCGGTCAGTGTCACGGAGGTGAAATTCACCACTTTGCCATATCTGCGCGCCTTCATCGCCGGTGCACAGGCGCGCGTGAGGGCAAAGGCAGCGGAAGAATTGACCCGAATCTGATCCTCATATTCGGCAAGCGTAAAGTCCTCATGCGGTTTGTTGATAATCAGCGCGGCATTGTTGATCAGAATATCGAACCCGCCAAGGTTTCCGGCCAGCTCCCGCACGGCCTGCTCGGCCGCTTCCAGATTGTTCAGGTCGCATCCGAAGAAACTGACCCCTTTGCCCAGTGCTGCGGCACGTGTTTCTCCATGTTCACTTGCGGGCCGGTCCAAAACCACAACTTGCGCGCCTTCGCCCGACAATTTGGTCGCCTGAGCGCGGCCCAATGTGCCAAGGCCGCCGGTCAGGAGAACGGTTCTGCCTGCCAAAGTCGCCATATTTTCCTCCTCACAGGACGTCCATGATCTCGTCCATGTTTGTGTCTTTGGTTCGTTTGTCCAAAACAACCTCGCCCCGGGCCATGGCCACGATCCGGTCGCAGCAGTCGAAGACGTGATGAATATTGTGGCTGATGAAGATCCCGGTCATGCCCAGCTCTTTCAGACTTTGCACAAAACCGATGACTTTATTGGTTTCCTTGACGGCGAGATGGTTGGTCGGCTCATCCAGGATCATCACTTTCGATTTGAAGTGCATGGCCCGTGCAATGGCGACTCCTTGCCGCTGACCGCCTGACAGTTCTCCGACCAGCGCCTCCGGAGAGCGCAGGTGCAGATCGACATCGGCAATTGCCTGAACGCTTTCATCGGCCATTCTCCTTCGGTCCATGACACCTAGGCCGAACAGAGAAAATCTCAGCGGTTCGCGGCCGATAAAGAGATTGCGGGCAATGCTCATGGTGGGAACCATGGAATTGTACTGGTAGATCGTCTCGATCCCCAGATCCATGGCATCGCGCGGATTGCTGATATTAACTTTCTGCCCCTCAAGAAAAATCTCGCCTTCGCTCGCCTGCTGTACGCCGGAGAGGATATTGATCAGCGTGGACTTTCCCGCGCCGTTGTCGCCGACAAGGCCGACAGTTTCATTACGGAAAAAATCCAGTGTAATGCCTTTGAGCGCATAAACGCCGCCATACCATTTTTGCAGGTTGCGCACCGAAATAACGGGATCGGCCATGGTTCAGGTCTCCACCTTTATGGATCTGGCCCGTTTGGCCAGCCATGCATTGACCACAACCGCAAATATGGTGAGGAAACCGATGGCGAATTTGAACCAGTTGGCGTCGACCTGACTGAGCACCAGTCCGTTGTCGATAACCCGGATCAGGACCGCACCGATCACGCCGCCGAACACTGCGCCAATTCCGCCGGACAGGGCCGTTCCGCCGATGACGGCCGCTGCAACCGCCTGTAATTCCCATCCTTCGCCGATGGAGGGCAGCGGCGAACCAAGGCGCAGGACCTGGATCATGCCGGCAAATCCCGCCAGCATCGAACACATCATAAAACAGGCAATCTTGACCCTGGCCGTGGGAATGCCCATCGCCATTGCAGCGGGCAGAAATCCGCCCGTTGCCCGCACCCAGTTCCCGAAATTGGTCCGGCTCATCATCAGGGAGGCCAGCACCGCAATGACGACAAACCACACGAACGACATCCGGAACAGATCGCCGGGGCCGACATAGACCGTAAACAGCCAGTTGGGCAGATCGTTCGGTAGGAGGGGTGGAAATCCGCCTGAAATCACGATGGTCAGGGACCGGGCGATAAACAGCATGCCGAGCGTCGTGATGAAGCTTGGAATGTTATAATTGATGGTCAGGAAGCCGTTGACAAAACCTATGGCCGCACAGACAGCGAGCCCGGCAAAAAACGCCAGCCAGAACGGAAGCCCGTCCGTCATCAGCACGGCCATCGTCATCGGCATCAGCGCAAAGACCGATCCGACCGACAGGTCGAATTCGCCGCAGATCATCAGGACAGTCACTCCAATCGCTATCAGCCCGATTTCCGGCAGAATACCGAGAATGCCGCGCAGATTGTTTGCGCTCAGGAAAATACCGTCCGACTGAACCTGAAACACGATCACCAATACGATCAGCAGCACAAGGGCGGCCAGTTCGGGTTTTTCCATATAGATTTTGAGCAGGCGTTTCATCTGCTGCGATTTTCTCCGTAAGGTTTCAGGCAGGTATCGGGCTGAGACCGGACGGGTCCGGTCTCAGAACCCGGCTGCGCTTTGAGACACAGCCGGGTCTATCATGTTGTCCGCTGCTCTCAGCGCAGTCCCTGTGCGGAGAGCTCCATAATGCTGTCGGCATCCGCCGGCCGGACAATGCCCTGACCTGTGTCGACATCCGCCGGCGCAAGGCCGACCTTATCCGCCAGATAGACCTGCATCACGGGGATAAAGCCCTGCATATAAGGCTGCTGATCGACCTGCACCTGGATGTAACCGGCCTGCATCTGCTGAACGGCTTCAGGCACCAGGTCAAAACCGCCCAGCAGGACCTGACCGGGTTCAATGCCCCGGTCCTTCAGAACCCGTGCGACGGCGGCATGCCAGAAGCCGGTATCGAAATAGGCTGTGGTTTCAGGGTTGGCGTTCAGATACGCTCCGACGCGGTCGGCCGTCACAGCGAGATCCGTGCCGCTGTCAATCCGCTCCCAACTGACGTCGCGATCCGGGTTCTCCGCCTTGTAGTCCTCAAGGAAATCCATCACACCGCCACCGCGCGCTTCGGACCAGTTCTGGCCGGGCGCCGAGATGCCGACCAGCACTTTGATCGGTCCCTCTTTCGGGAAATGCTCGGACATCGCCTTGCCGAGCGAATAGCCGGCGGGACGGAAGCCCTGCCCGACAAAAGCGGCCCGGGCGTTACCGGCGGCCCCTTCGCTGTCATCCACATTGACAGCCATGACCGTGACGCCATCCTTAACGGCCCGCGAAATGATGTCGTCCAGCGCCCGGTCGTCGACGATGGACGTCAACAGGGCATCGGGATTGCGCGCCAGTGCGGTTTCCATGTTGGCGGCCTGCTGTTCGATCGATCCCTCGGTCTGCGTGAAAATCATCTGACAGTTGGCCTGGATTTTCTCGCAGGCATCGTCAAATCCCTTCTTTACGGCCTGCCAAAAGGTATTTGAGGCCGAAGAATGATGCGTAAAGACAATATTCAGTCCTTCCGCCTGTGCCGCGCCGCTCATGACCAAAGTCGCCACTGTGGCTGATGCCAATAGTTTTTTCATCTCAATTTCCTCCCTTGAGCACGTAACTCAGACGCTGCCTGCATCCGATGTTTTTCGGTAAGTCGTAAAAGCCCGGTCCAGATCCGGGTTCAGTTCCATGCCGAGGCCCGGACCGGGGGGCACGGTAATCCGGCCATCTTTGACCGGTGGCAAAGCTGTCACCAGGTCGCGATACCAGGTTCGGTAAAAGGCGCGGACACTCTCCTGAAACAGAGCGTTCGGAGCGTTCAGGGACAGATGTGTCGATGCGCACAGAACAACCGGTCCGGTGCAGTCGTGCGGAGCGATGGGAAGATGCCAGGCCTCTGCCATGGATGCGATTTTGCGTGCTTCGCTGAGGCCGCCGCACCAACTGATATCCAGATTGAAAATACCCGCGGCACCGGTCTCGATCAGATCGCGAAACGCTCCTCGGCCGCCGAGTGTTTCAGATGCGGCAATCGGGGCGGGGCTGGCCGCTTCATATCGCTTAAGGCTCGAGAGGCTGTCCATTCTGATGGGATCTTCGTGCCAGAACGTCTTATAAGGCGTAAGCGCCCTGGCGATCTCCATCGCCGGCAGTAGCTCCCACATCAGATGGAACTCCACCATGATGTCCATCTTGTCGCCGACCGCATTGCGGATCTTCTCAAACGGCGCGAGCGCGGCGTTCAGATCCGCAGGCGAGATATAGTGTCCCCGGCTCTTTTCCGCAGCGAGATCGAACGGCCAGATCTTCATCGCGGTGATGTTGTCTTCCAGCAGGGACAGCGCCAGTTCGTCGGCGCGGTTCATAAAGGCGTTCAGATCGTCAAGATCCTCGACACTGCCGGAATCCAGGGCGTAATTGCCGGTGTTCTGTCCGTCGGCTTTCTTGATGTAGTCCGTCCCGGCGCAGGTGTTGTACGTGCGAATATCAGGCCGCGTGAAACCGCCCAGAAGCTGCGCGATTGGCTGGTCTGTGGCTTTGCCGAAAAGATCCCAAAGCGCAATGTCAAAGGCCGAGTTGCCCCGCGATTCAACGCCGGTTGAACGAAAGCCCAGATACCCCACGAGATCCGTGGATAACCGGTCGATTTCGAACGGGTTCCGCCCCAGAACGATCGGAGCGACCGTCTCGTGAACATACGCCTCGACCGCCGCTGCGCCGAAGAAGGTTTCCCCCAGCCCGACAAGCCCCTCGTCGGTATGCACATGGATCCATAGGAGGTTGGGCCGGTCCTCAATGCGGATGGTCTCTAGCCTGTTGATCTTCATGATCGTTAACTCACCCCGGCATCCAGCAGCACCTTGATGCTGTCATCGAAGTGGGCGGCCATGAGCCTGCTGGCCTTCTGCGGATCGCCGGCCGTAATCGCTTCGGCGATTTGAAGATGTGTCTGAAGCATCAGAAGCCGCTGTTCGGGGTGAACCCTGCTGCGCCAGCCGATAGGCCAGCTTTCCCGTGACACGTCCTGAAAAGCCCCGACAATCATTGCGAAAACCGGATTGCGGGATGCTTTTGCGATTTCAAGATGAAACGCCAGATCATGTTCCATGACCTGATCGGCATTGTCCTTCAGCGCCATCATCTGGTTGGCATGATGTGTGATCGTTGCCGCCTCGGCCTCGCTTCTGCGCAGGCTGGCAAGCGTCACGGTCCGCATCTCGATCGTCCGCCGGACATCATAGATCTGCTGAACGCTGATCTGCTCTGTGAGAACCCCATGTTCGATCATCAGCGACATCGCGCCATGATCGAGATTTGCCACGGTGGCGCGTTTTCCGGCGCTCAGATTAATCAGCCGCATTGCCGCGAGCGAACGAAACGCTTCACGTACGACGCTGCGCGAAACGTCGAGCTCCTTTGCCAGACTGGATTCACTGGGGAGCCGGTCTCCCGGGCTGAGCTCATTGGTTCGGATGTGCTGGGTGATCACGCCGATTGTATTGCTGACCAGATCCCTGGTTTCCGCCGTTTCAGTTGCTTCTTGCATCCATCAATCCAGATAACATTATTTGCATAACCTGTCTGACAGGTTTGTTGATTATGATTGTTATGTTGGTTTATGCTTCCTGTCAATATGCCGTGTTCAGGAGATGAAAATGCCAGCTGAATTGATCTTTCCGGCAAAGAACATTGTCGGTGAAAGCCTTGTGTGGGATGCATCGGCCAGTCGGCTCCTGTGGGTCGATATTGTCGGGAAGGCAATTCACGCCCTGTCGCCGGACACCGGAGAGCACCGGCGCTGGGAGACACCGGACTTCGTCACGTCGATCGGATTGCGTACGGATGGCGGCGCGGTCGTCGGCCTGACGAAAGAAATCTGTCTCTGGGACTTTGGCGGGCCTTTCAAGCCGATTGCGTCAGTCGAGCCCGACGTTCCGGGCAACAGGCTGAATGAGGGGGTTGTCGGCCCGGACGGCGCTTTCTGGATCGGCACCATGCAGAACAATATCGCTCCGAATGGTAATCCGGTCGACATTACCGAGGACACCGGAAGGCTCTACAGATGCACGCCGGACGGCCGCATCTTGCCTGTAAGCCAAGACCGGTTCGGTATCACCAACACCCTGTGCTGGACCGATGATGGTTCCCTCATCACCGCCGATACCCTTAAGAACGCGCTCTACCGGTACCGGCCGGATCCGGCGACGGGCAGACTGTCCGACCGGCAAACCCTGCTGGCCGGTTTCGGACGCGGATTGCCCGATGGGTCAACGCTCGATGCTGAAGGGTATATCTGGAATTGCAGGGTCGTGGGCGGTGCGTGCCTGCTGCGGCTCTCTCCCGATGGCAAGATAGACCGTGTGGTCGCTCTCCCTTGCACCTGGCCGACAAGTTGCGCATTTGGCGGTCCGGATCTCGATACGCTCTACATCACCTCCGCCCGTTTCACGATGGAGCCGGAGCATCTTGCGGAAAACCCGCAGGAGGGGGGCCTGTTTGCCGTCGATGTCGGCATTGGCGGGCGGAACTCTTATCGCTTTGGCTGAAAAGAGTTTCCATCGACGCGCAGAGAGCGTTCACCGCATCCTGAACCTCAACAGACCCTGTCACGTGAACTTATAAGAATCATGTTTGCTGCAGACGATGAATGATCCAGCATAAACGAGACACGTTCCATCGCCGGACATTCATAACGTCGTGGTCTGCACATTGTGCTCATGCTATCGTTGGCCCCTGCGTGGCTTGCCGCCCGACTGAGACAAGAGCCGGACCTGCAGGAGCAGGGAGGCGCTGACAGCGCTGATAACAAGGGGCAGAATGATCGGAGGAACAACTGCGCTTGATCCGGATCCGCGCAACCCGCATAAACGGGTAGACGAAAATCATGACTGAGATTGTCTCGCTATCGGCCGTTGAACTCCGCAGGCGCATTGGCAACAATGAAATTACACCGATCGATCTGGTCGAGGCCTGTATTGACCGTATTGCGACCGTCAACCCTCAGGTCAACGCCGTCGTCAGTTCCGACTATATCGGCGCCCGGCGCGCAGCCGAACGGGCGACGGAGGCGGTGCGGGCGGGGGCGGCAGGCGCCGGTCATGCGCGCGCTCTAGGCTCAGGACCCATTGATTTCATCCTATCAGTTTTGATCGCAATACTCTCTCGATGAACGTTCCGAACCGCATTTTCCGTGCCATTAAACCGGAGTGACCCTGTGCCCAGTTTGAAAATTTTCATAAATTCCCCGAAGCCGGTTTCCGACGCTGATCTGGACGTTCTGAACGACGTCGTCATCAATGGCCTTCAAGCTCACGGTGAAGATGCCGTGGTGGCCGTCATTCCAGATGCGACAGTCAATCTGTCCGGCTGCTATGTTGAACTGACATGCCGGCACAAGGCTGACAGGACACCGGAGATGTTGCAGGCGCTTGCGGAAACCCTCGATATGATCACCAGACAGCGCTTCGACCTCGACGACCCTGTTCGCGTGCGCATCATCATGGTCGAAGAAAACCTGCTCGGCGGGGTCAATTGAAGAGCTGACTGGCACCACGATTGACGGTGTTCAAAAGACGGTTTTGTACGGCCGCGCACCAAAAAACAGGGGCGGTCCGTTCGAGCAAATCTATGGTTTGCGAGATTTAAAAGTCTTTTCAGACGACTTGGATTCACTCCGGATTTCCATTCGCGGAACCACGACATCGGTACTCCACAGTAACTGTCATTTACTAAAGGGTTGACACCCGGTAGCTCCTGCGTGCATTCTTAATATCAGAACATATGTGCTGATATACAAAACACAAGGGACTCACTTATGTTTGATAGAGTCATGAAAATGGCGGTTGTTTTTGCGGCATCGATGTCACTTCCGGCGATGGCTGCGGAAAGCCCCACAATCAAGCAGATCCAGGACCGCGGTACGATGTTGTGCTCCGGCCATAACGGCAGTTACTTCGGTTTTGTTGAGGTCAATGACAAAAACGAGTGGAAAGGACTCGATATTGATCTTTGCCGGGCGATGACCACGGCGATTTTGGGAGATCCGGACAAAGTGCAGATCGTGCCGCTCAGCTGGGCGCAGCGGTTTCCCTCTCTGCAATCCGGCGACGTCGATATTATCATCAAGGCGACCGGTTGGACGATGGGCCGCGACACCGAGTTGGGCCTGCAATTCAGCCTGCCATACTTCTTTGGCGGCACACAATTTATGGCTCATGGCGATCTGGGAATCACCGAAGCCAAGGAACTTGACGGCGGTACCATCTGCGTCGAGGCCGGCACAACAATCGAGCGGATTGCTGCTAACTATCTGAAAACACTGGGCGTTGAACATGAAATGATTTCATATGAAAACGCTGCCGAATTGCGGGCCGCCTATTTGGCGAACCGCTGTGATGCCTTCGCTGCCTGGGGTCCGTTTCTCGCCGTGCTGCGCGCGACCGAACTGGAAAAGCCCGATGCGCACGTCATTTTGAGCGATCAGCTGTCGAACGAGCCGATTGCTGCTGCCATGCGTCAGGGTGACGACGGGTTCGTCGACATGGCCAACTGGATGATCGCAGCTCTTCTGATCGCGGAAGAAGAAGGCGTGACGTCGGAAAATGTCGAGGAAATGGCCACGAATCCGCCAAATCCGAAAGTGGCCCGTCTGCTTGGCAACACACCGGGAATGGGCGAGCGGCTCGGCCTGCGCGACACGTGGGCGAAAGAAATGATCGCAGCCGTGGGCAACTTCGCTGAAATCTATGATCGCAACCTCGGTAAGGACTCACCTTACAAGCTGGAGCGCGGCCTGAACAATCTGTGGAGCCACGGCGGCGTCCTGTACGCGCCAATCCTGGATTGATGATTCCTCCCGGCCTGGGGCTGCCCGTTGCGGGCGGCCCCTTTTTTGCGAGAACGCGCCATGTCTTCGGAAGACCTTAGAGCTCGCTCAAAGCGAAAAAAATTATTAATTCAATGTGCTATAGTTGCAGCAACCATCGCGTTCATATGGGTGATTGTCGAAACGGCCCGGACCAATCTCGCCACGCTGGGTATAACGAGCGGGTTTGGATTTCTGGAGCGCGCCACCGGGTGGGGATACTCATTCTCGCTCATTGAACGGTCGATCGACGATACGTACGCCCGCACATTGATGATCGGACTGATGAACACGATCTTTCTGGGTGCAATCTCGATCGTCTTGTCGACGATCCTGGGCTTTATTATCGGGACGGCACGCGATGCATCAAATCTGGCTGTGCAGTCGGCGGCGACGATTTATGTTCAGATATTCAGAAACATCCCGCTTATCCTGCAACTGCTCTTTTGGTACGCGGTTCTGACAAATCTTCCCGGGCCAAGGCAGGCCTACTCCGCATTCGGTGCGTTTTTCCTGTCAGCGCGCGGCTTGATGGTGCCGGTCCTGGATATTCCCGCCTGGGTCGCGACATGTGCCATTCTCTTTTCGGTCGCGCTGGCGGCCGGCATGGTGTGGATGAACGTTCGCCTCCTGCGCGGTATCCTCTATTGGTTCGTGGGTACTGTCCTCGCCTTTGTTCTGGCTTCGCTGATCTGGGGACCGTCGGAGGGGCCGCTCATTTCAGTCCCGCAACTGCAGGGCCTTCGTTTCAGGGGCGGACTGCCGGTTTCGATTGAACTTGTCGCGATGGTCGTATCGATCGTTCTTTATGGATCGGCTTACATTGCCGAGGTTGTGCGCGGCGGACTGCATGAGGTGCCCAAAGGTCTTATCGAAGCAGGTCAGGCACTCGGGCTCAAAGGCGGGACCATATGGTCGCGGATCAAAGTGCCGATGGCGCTTCGGACAATCATTCCGCCGTTGGGCAATCAGTGGATCTTTATCATGAAGGCCACGACCATCGGTGTTGCCGTCGGATTCAGCGACCTGTTTTATCTCGTTTCGACTTCAATCACGCAGTCCGGGCAAACGCTGGAGCTGATTGCTCTTTTGATGTGCGCGTTCCTTTTGGTGAACTATTCGATTGCCCTGTTTGTGAACTGGCTGAACGCTCATATGAAACTGAAGGCACATTGATATGACAATCGCCGTTCATCAACCTCCCGGCTATTTTGCCGCGCTGAAACAAACTCTGACCAGGCGTGCCTTCAAGACGCGCAAGGACACGGCTGTCTCACTTCTGGTCTTTGCGGCAATTCTTTACCTGATCTGGTATGCGTTCGACTGGGCCGTCGTGAGAGCTGTCTGGTCTGCCGACAATGTTGATGCCTGCGTCGAGGGAGCCGGTGCCTGCTGGTCTGTTATTGATGCCCGCCACCGTCTGATCCTCTTCGGGCTCTATCCTTACGAGGAACACTGGCGGTCGACACTGGCATGCGTATCGATCATTGCGACTGTCATCCTCTCCTGCATACCGTGGTTCTGGTCGGCGAGACGTCTTCCCGTGTTGTGGATTGTCGGTTTCGCAGCATATTACCTGCTCATGGAAGGCAGTCTGCTGGGCCTGCCGCAGGTTACGACCGATGGCTGGGGTGGATTATCGCTGACATTGTTCCTGTTTGCGTCGGTTGTCCTGCTGGGTATGCCCATGGGGCTCGGGCTCGCCCTGATGCGCCGGTCGGAAATGCCGGTCGTTCGCATGTTTGCGTCCGTTCTTATTGACTTCATCCGGTCGCTTCCGCTTCTGACAACATTGTTTACAGCAGCGATCGTCGTTCCCATTTTACTGCCCAGCTGGCTGCAGGGCGACAAGATATGGCGGGTTATTATTGCGTTTGCCCTGTTCTTCGCCTGCTATCAGGCGGAGGTGTTCCGCGGCGGGTTTCAGGCAATACCCAAAGGACAGTTCGAGGCGGGAAAAGCGCTGGGTCTGACCTACTGGCAAATACTTGAGCGGATTGTCCTGCCGCAGGTCTTTCGTCACGCCCTGCCCAGCACCATCAACATGGTGGTTATCACCTTCAAAGAAACCGCAATTGTCATAATCATCGGTTTTTTCGACATTCTGGCATCTGCAAAAGCGGCCTTCGGTACCGGCGAGTGGACGCCTTATTATCTTGAAGTCTACATTTTTGTCGCTGCGATTTACTGGCTCTTCATCTTCTCTCTCGGCCAGTACGGCGAATATCTGAAGGGCCGTATGACGGTTCAAAGCAGATAGCCGTCCGGCGCTGCATATTGAAGGGCGGGAGATTTCTTGCTCCCGCCCTTTGTTAACGGCACCTGCCTCAATTGTGCCGAGACCGGGGATCAATCGATAACAACGATCCCGTTTTTCGTTGCCAGTTCGAAGGACAATCCTTTCGGCCCTGTCTCAAGGCGCGCAAGATGATCAACCTGCAGCTTGATAAGCATTTCCCTTAGATTGTCGGGTTCTTGATGCCTCAGGACGATGGTCTCCAGTCTGACTCCAAGAT
Source organism: Stappiaceae bacterium (assembly GCA_965275915.1). Taxonomy (GTDB): domain Bacteria; phylum Pseudomonadota; class Alphaproteobacteria; order Rhizobiales; family Stappiaceae; genus JBDWFY01. Next base: position 754,003 of record CBDHYI010000007.1, on the reverse strand, counting down.
CCTGCTGACCGGCGCTTGGGTGCGGTCCCGGTGACCACTCGATGAAAGCGGGCAGCAATCCGCCCATCGGCAAATGTCCGTCTGCGGGAACAGTCAGGCGCCAGGACCTTTCACCTCGTGTGAAGGTAACGATTTCTCCCAAATCAACCGGGCTGGATTGTATGACCAGGTCCAGATTGTCCGTGTTGACAACCCAGCACAGGGCGCGTGGACGTTCGGCAATCCGTTTTTGCGTTTCAGGCTCATCCAGCGTGAACCAGCGTTTTCGGCCGGGAGCGGGCGCATCCGGATCGATTGCGATCAGTTCCAGAAAACTTTCATCGCCCGCCTGCATCACGCAGTTATGCGTGCTCATCGCGGCATGTTTGCCGCCACGGGGGATCTCTACGCCCAGACTCTCTTTCAATGCGGAAACGCCTCGATCAAGGTGATCGGTGCCGATTGCAAAGTGATCGACTTTGTTGATCATGATTGACTCCGCCTAACTGTTCAGATGCGTCAGCGCCTTGGCGAGATCCGCCTTCAGGCTGGCCGGATCCTCCAGACCGATATTGAAACGGACCAGCTGACCCGGTTCATCCCATTGCCTTGCCGTCCGCCGGGGTTTGACCGGCAATACGAGGCTTTCATAGCCGCCCCAGCTCACGCCGATCCCGAAATGATCAAGCCCGTCCACAAATGCCCGTATCTGTTCATCCGAGCAGGGATGGAAGACGACGCCAAAGAGACCGGCGGCACCGGAAAAGTCCCTCTTCCAATAGGCATGCCCAGGGCAGCTCTCAAAAGCGGGGTGCAGCATGGATTTCACTTGCGGCTGCTCTGCGAACCAGTCGGCAACATCTCTTGCGGCGGCGTCGATCGCTAGCATTCGGACGTTCAGGGTACGCAGTCCGCGCAAAGCGAGAAAAATCTCCTGGGCACCTGTTTTGTCGCCAATCGCCATGACACATTTTCGAATGCGTTCGTGCATCCGATGATCTGCCGATGCGATCACGCCGAGCATGGCATCCGAGTGTCCGCACAGATATTTGGAAGCGGAATAAACCAGGACGTCGACACCCAGTGTCAGGGGGCGGCAGAAGACCGGCGTTGCCCATGTGCAATCCAAAACCGCGGCAACATTTTTTTGGCGCGCGGACGCGGCTATTGCGGGGATGTCCGGCACCTCGAACGTGCCCGAACCGGGGGCTTCAAACATGATTGCGCAGGTATTGGGACGAATGAGATGCGAAACATCTGCGCCGGCCATGGGATCGAAATACTCAATCTCGACCTGCTGCCTGCGCAAAACGCCATCGCAGAATGCGCGGGTGTTGCCGTAGACATTATCTGCGACGAGCAGATGTTTTCCCGGTTCCGCGAGAGCCATCAATGTTGTGGTGATCGCTGCCACGCCGGAGGATGTCAGCGTTACGCCGGCGGCGCTTTCCATCTCCGCAATCATTGTCTCCAACTCAAAACTGGCAGCGTTTCCGTAGCGTCCGTAATAAAGGGTTCCGGACTTGTACCGTTGATCCCGCGCAGCCTCAAAAGCGGCAAGTGTATTGAACACCATCGTCGAACCGAGTTCGATCGGCATGTTTACATGCCGCCCCTCTGTTGGCTCAGGGCGTCCCGACTGTACGAGCCGGTCGACGAATTTCGCGGGATCGTTGGACACTTCCTGCCTTTTGCTTTAATTGCCCGCAGAGGATGACACTCTCATTTTGTTGTGTCAATATGCGATAAATGTGTTTTATATAACGGCACAAATAGGTGTATTTCTGACGTGAAGGTAAGGCTTACCGCCAGTCACTGGGGAACCGGTGTTGTTGAGGTGAAGGACGGCCGCATTGCTCGGGTCAGGCCGCATCCGGACGATCCGGCGCCTTCGGAGATCAATGGCAATATAGCAGACAGCTTAAACGGCAAGGCCAGAGTCTTGAGACCGGCAGTGCGGGCCGGATGGCTGGAGAACGGACCGAAAGGCGGAACCGGAGAACGGGGGCGGGACAGCTTTGTCGAGGTCGGCTGGGATGTCGTCACTGATCTTATTGCCGCGGAGCTGACACGGGTGCGCGCCGAATACGGGAACGAGTCCCTATTTGCCGGCTCTTACGGCTGGTCCAGCGCCGGCCGGTTTCACCACGCCCAAAGTCAATTGAAGCGCTTCCTTAATACTCAGGGCGGATTCGTCGCTTCGGAGGGAAACTACAGCTACAATGCCGCCCTTGTGCTGATGCCGCACATCGTCGGCAATTTTCGCACGCATGTGGCCCAGGCAACGCGCTGGAGCGTGATTGCCGAACACACGGACCTGGTCGTGATGTTTGGCGGCATGGCGGAACGAAACACCCAGGTAAGCGATGGCGGCGTTGCGCAGCACAGAATGGCAGGCAACATGCGGGCGTGCGCATCGGCGGGCGTGAAATTCATCAATTTCAGTCCCTTACGCACCGATGCGATGGATGTGCTGGATGCCGAATGGCTGCCGCCCAGCCCCGGATCCGATACGGCAATCATGATGGGCCTGGCCCATACTTTGCTCAAGGAAGGGCTTCATGACCGTCGCTTTCTGGATCGATATACAGTTGGCTTCGAAAAAGTGGCTGCCTATCTCAAAGGTGAGGGCGACGGTATCCCAAAGGATGCGGATTGGGCGGCTGCCCAGTCCGGTGTGCCGGCGGATCGCATTCTCACGCTCGCGCGGGACATGGCAGCAGGCTGTACGATGATTTCCACCGCAGCCGGTCTTCAGAGGGCCGATTACGGCGAGCAACCTTTGTGGATGACCGTGACATTGGCAGCTATGCTCGGGCAGATCGGCTTGCCGGGGGGCGGATACACAATAGGATATGGCGTTAACGCCAATATCGGCAACATTGAACGGCCGTTTCGCTGGGGCACAATCCCGCAGGGGTGTAACCCGGTAGAAAACGCAATTCCGGTTGCGATGATCAGCGAGTTGCTGCTCAAGCCAGGTCAGGACTATACCTATAATGGAGAGAAAAGACGCTTCCCTGATATCAGGCTGGTCTGGTGGGCCGGCGGGAACCCGTTCCATCATCATCAGGATCTCAACCGGCTGCGCAAGGCTTTTCAGAAACCCGATACAGTTATCGTCAACGAACTGAACTGGACCTCGACCGCGCGACATGCGGATATCGTACTGCCGGTGGCCGCGCCGCAGGAGCGATCGGATTTCGGCGCAGGCAAATCCGACAATGCGCTGGTGCCCATGCTGGCCCTGGTGAAGCCACCGGGCGATGCCCGTATTGAATATGAAATCTATGCGGATCTTGCCGCACGCCTTGGATCGTCTGATCAGTTTACCGAGGGAAGAACCGGGGACATCTGGTTGCGGCACATTTGGTCTCAAACACAGCAGAATGCGGTCAAAGCCGGGATTGGCCTGCCCGACTGGGACGATTTTATCGATGGAGACATCGTGACCGTCCCCGATCCATCCCCTGATCAGGTGTTTCTGGCGGCGTTCAGGAACGATCCGGAGACCAATCCGCTGCCGACTCCAAGCGGGAAGATTGAGCTCTACTCCGAAACGATTGCATCATTTGGCCTGCAGGATTGTCCCGGACATGCCGCATGGTTTCCTCCTCGGGATTTACGGCGGGGCCTTCTGTCCAAATATCCGCTGTACCTTGTCTCCGGCCAACCGAAGACACGGCTTCACAGTCAGCTGGACAATGGTGCCTATAGCCTGAGCCACAAAATCAAAGGGCGTGAGCCGGTGCTGATTCATCCAGACGATGCGGCGGCGCGGGGCGTGGCTGACGGCGACGTGGTCGAGCTTTTCAATGACCGCGGCCGATGCCTCGCAGGCGCCAGGATAACGGACGCTATTCGACGCGGATGCGTATTTTTGTGGACCGGGGCATGGTTCGATCCGGACTTTGACGCACCCGATCACCGGGACCGGCATGGCAACCCCAATGTTCTTACCCATGATGAACGGACATCCTCTTTGACCCAAAGCCCGGCAGCCCATTCAGCGCTTGTGGAGTTGAGCAGATTTGACGAAGACATCCCGCCTGTCCGTGTACATGAAGCTCCGTACTTTAAGTTGGATCGTTAATTTGTTACGCAGGTGCGCGCAAACTGACAAAGATGAGCACAGATGACCGTCAATTCCTCGGCAGAACCGAAAGTCGATTCCACCTTGTCCAAGGGACTTTCCATTTTGGAGAACCTGGCTGGATCCAGAGGCAGCAAAGGCGTTACGGAACTGTCGAGAGAACTCGGTCTGACGAAATCAAACACCTTTCGTCTTCTTCAAACCCTGACGACACTGGGATATGTCAAGCATGGAGAAGACAAGACCTATGCGGCGACTCTGAAGACCTGGCAGATCGGCCGCAGCACCGTCGAGAATCTCAATCTTCGGGAATTTGCGGCACCGGAGATGCGGCACCTGGCCAACGAAACCGGTGAAACAATTTACCTGGCTGTCCCGGAAAACCTGTCTGTCATTTACATCGACAAGATTGACAGTCTTAAACCCATACGGTCATGGAATCCGGTCGGAGGGGCAGCACCCATTCACTGCGTTGGAACCGGCAAGGCTATCCTGGCAGTGAACTACGCTTCCTTAAGGGAAAATGTGAAGCAGAACCTTTCACGCTATACCGACAAAACCATAACCGGAGTCAAAGCTCTTGACGCCGACATGGAGGCGGTCAAAAAGCGCGGTTATGCGTTTGATACCGGAGAATACAGAGAGAGAATCCTCAGTTTCGGCGCTGCGATCACCTTACCGAGCGGCGAGGCAATTGCTGCGCTGGGTATCTCGGTACCCGATGTCAATCTGCCTGACGGGGGCGAGGAACGGTTTGGAGCGCTGGTTGCCCAGGCCGCGCAAAGTGTTTCGGTCAAGCTTTCGCGAAACTGAATTCAGTCTTTCTTTTCGGGAAACGCGACAGGCCCGCCCTGCTTTGCCCAGCTGGAAAAGCCCTCCCTAAGATGGGCTGCTTCAAATCCCATATCCTGTAATGTTGCGACGGTGAGAGCCGAACGCCATCCTGACGCGCAGTGGAAAACATATTTTTTGTCTTTTGCAAAAATCTCCTTGAAATAAGGGCTTTCCGGATCGACCCAGAATTCGATCATTCCTCGCGGGGCATGAAAGCTGCCGGGTATGAATCCGCTGCGTTGCCTTTCTCTGATGTCCCTGATGTCCACAATCACGACATCGGGGTCATCAACCATATCAATGAGATCCTTTGTTTCGATCTCTTCAATTCGATTTCTGGCTGCCGCAACCATGGCGGCGGCAGTTGTCTTGAGTTCGGGCATCATTTCTCGATGTTCTGATATATGGAACATATATTTCATATATTGACACAAATTTGAATGTGATGCAACATGAGCGGCGTGTGAGTATATGGTGTAACAAGCTCTTTGATGGCGTAGTAAATGACCCTCGGCAATCCGATCTCCCTGTGGGATACAACCGCGCTGGAAAGTGAATATTCCGGCGCATTTGAGAATGATTTGTCGGTGGATGTGGCAGTGGTTGGCGGCGGTTACACCGGACTGTCCACCGCATTGCATTGTGCGGAAAAAGGACTGGACGTGCATGTCCTGGAAGCCGAGCAGATCGGCTTCGGCGGCTCGGGACGGAATGTGGGCCTTGTCAATGCCGCATCCTGGCTGCCGCCGCAGGACGTTCGAAAGCGGTTGGGAGAAACCTACGGACCGCGCTTTATTGAGCGCTTCAGCAAGGGTCCGGAATATGTGTTTTCATTGATCGAAAAACATCAGATCCGTTGCGAGGCAACGAAAACGGGCACTATTCATGCCGCCCATTCCAAAAGCGGTTTTCGCGGACTGGAAGAGCGTGCAGCGGAATGGAAACGGCTCGATGAGCCCGTAGAGCTTCTCGACCGCGCGCAGGCATCGCAAATGATCGGGACCGATGTTTTCCACGGCGGCCTGCTGGACCATCGGGCGGGAACCATCAATCCGATGGGCTATTGTCGGGGTCTCGCGCGCGCGGCTGCGGGTGCCGGCGCAAAAATCAGCACCGGCGTGCGGGCGAAGAAGCTTCGCAGAGACGGTGCAAAGTGGAAAGTAGAGACCAGCCGTGGGGCGGTGACGGCCGATGCGGTCGTTCTTGGAACCAATGCTTATACCGATGACCTCTGGCCGGATCTGAAGCGTGTTTTCACCATGATCCATTACTTCCAGCTGGCCACGAAGCCGATGGGTAAGAACGCCGCTCACATTTTGCCCGGCAAGCAGGGCGTGTGGGACACAGGCCAGATCATGTTCAGTATCAGACGGGATGCCTTTGACCGGCTTGTGATCGGAAGCATGGGCAAGGTTGTCGGAACGGTCGACAGGGGGGTGTCAAACCGCTGGGCTAGAAAACAGGTCATCCGGCTCTTTCCGGACTTCGGCCCGGTCGAATTCGAGGAGGCCTGGCACGGACAGATCGCCATGACGCCGGACCACCTGCCACGGATCTACGAGTTGGAAGAGAAGCTGTTCACGCCCATCGGCTACAACGGACGGGGCATCACAACCGGAACCTTGTTCGGCCAGGCGATGGCGGATCTTCTCAGCGGCATGGAGCCGTCGGAATTGCCGCTGCCGATCACGAAGCCCTCCACGGTGCCGTCCGCACCGATTGTCTCGCGGCTTTATCAGACGGCTTTTACGGCCAATCAGATTCTCAAAAGTTTCTAGAGCGTATCGGGTTCATGTTGGATCATTTGATGGCGGAAAATCGGTTCATTCGGCAAGGCACGTCCCGAAGCTCGATGCGGCGCATCGGGCAAGGGGCGCAACGATGTCCGATGGGCCGATTTTCCCCACCCGCGAAAGGAAGAGTTTGTTGATAGAAAATACCAAAATGGCTTCGGTCAAATGATTCAACATGAACAAGATACGCTCTAGTTGCCGGCGATGACAATGATCTCGACTTCCATTCGTGTCGGCGTCGACATAGGCGGCACATTTACCGATATCGCGTTACGGCATGAAGGTGGTTTGTCAACCAGCAAGGTTCTGACCAACTACAGCAAGCCCGAACAGGCGATATTGGATGGCATCATCGCGGCGGCAGACGCGGCAGATGTCAGTCTGGCGGACATCACTCAGGTCATCCATGGCACGACGCTTGTGACCAACGCGCTGATTGAACGGCGTGGCGCAAAACTGGCATTCATCACAACGGAAGGTTTCCGGGACGTCATCGAAATGCGCTCCGAGAACCGGTTCGAGCAGTACGATCTGAACCTGGAATTGCCGAAACCCTTAGTTGCGCGAAAAGACCGGTTCACAGTCAGCGAGCGTATCGGTCCGGACGGTGAAGTGCTTTTGCCGCTCGACCCGTCGGAGGTCGATCGGATCGCGGCGCACATCGTTTCTGCCGGATATGAAGCAGTCGCGATCGGCTTCATGCATGCTTATGCCAATGACGCGCACGAACGGAGCATGGCGGATGCACTGCGTAAGCTGGCACCGGAGCTGTCCATCTCACTGTCCTCGGTAATATCACCGCAAATGCGGGAGTTGCCCCGTTTCAATACCGTCATTGCCAACGCATACGTTCAGCCGCAGGTTGCAGAATATCTGGGGCGGCTGGAGCAGTGCCTTCGGGACACGGGAATCACGGCCCAAGTGTTTATGCTTCACTCAGGCGGTGGTCTGATTTCTATCGATACTGCCGCGGAACAGCCCGTTCGCCTGCTGGAGTCCGGTCCTGCCGGCGGCGCAATTTTTGCTGCCGATTTTGCTCGGGCCCACGGTCTGGACAAGGTCCTGTCTTTCGATATGGGTGGAACGACGGCCAAAATCTGCCTGATTGAAGATGGCGAGCCCAAAACCGCCAACACATTTGAAGTGGCGCGCACCTACCGCTTTAAAAAGGGCTCGGGAATGACAGTTTCGACACCGGTGGTCGAAATGGTCGAGATTGGCGCCGGTGGTGGCTCCATTGCGTCGATCGATACCATGGGACGTATTCAGGTGGGGCCGCGTTCTGCGGCATCGGAGCCCGGTCCGGCCTGCTATCAGCGAGGCGGCAAAGAACCGACTGTGACGGATGCAAACCTTCTGCTTGGTCGGTTGGATCCCGACAATTTTGCCGGCGGCGCAATTGTTTTGTCTCCCGACGCATCGCACAACGCCGTTCAGGAAAGGCTTTGCGCTGCCGACCTCAATGTTGCTGACGCGGCGTTCGGTGTAACCGAAATGGTCGATGAAAACATGGCCAATGCAGCCCGCGTCCACACCGTGGAAAACGGGCGGGATATTGAGCATTTTACAATGATCGCTTTTGGCGGCGGTGCGCCGTTGCACGCCTGCCGCCTGTGTGAAAAACTGAATGTCGGCGCCCTTATTATTCCTCCCGGTGCTGGTGTTGGATCCGCGATCGGGTTTTTGAAAGCACCCTTCAGTTACGAGGCAACCAGGGGACTGTTTCAGCGCCTGTCGGATTTTGATGCCGTTGCCGTGAATGAAGCGCTTGAGGCTTTGGAAAATGAGGCGTCTCATTTTGTAAACGAAGGTGCAGGCGGGGCAGAGACGCAAACCCGTTTGACGGCGTATATGCGCTATTCGGGTCAGGGATGGGAAATTCCGGTCATCCTGCCATACCGGCTGTTTACGCATCAGGACAAACGGGCGATCCAGACCGAATTCGAAAAAGCATATCAGACGTTGTTCGGCCGGACGATAGACGGACTGCCCATCGAAATCACCAACTGGTCCCTGATCGTAGCGTCCACTTTGCCGGAGGTTAGTGCCGCAGAGCGTCATATGACCGGTGCGGGGGGCCCGGACACCCGGTGCCGATCCTTTTATGATGCAGCGCTGCGCGAAACCGTTGAAGCGAAGGAAGTGGATCGCGCGGCTCTTCTGCCGGGAATGAAGCTGGACGGTCCGGCCGTAATCGTGGAACCGGAAACATCGACTATTGTGACATCGGCATATTCTGCGGTCGGCCAGGGAGATGGCAGCGTGTTACTTCGGCGTAAGGGAGACAACGGATGACTCCTTCCGCGCCCACCTCGATCGATTATCAGGTCATGTGGAACAGGCTCATCGCCGTGGTCGAGGAACAGGCGACGACCCTGATCCGCACCGCGTTTTCAACGTCTGTGCGCGAGGCCGGTGACTTGTCCGCCGGCCTGTTTGACCGGCACGGACGCATGATGGCTCAGGCGGTGACCGGGACGCCGGGACATGTGAACGCAATGGCGGAAAGCGTCACCCACTTTGCCCGCGAAATCGGCCCCCGGAATATCTTTGAAGGCGATGTTTTTATCACCAACGATCCGTGGATGGGAACGGGACACCTGCATGATATCACCGTCGTCTCGCCGGCCTTCAGAAACGGACTGCATATCGGTTACTTTGCCTGTACCGCTCATGTGGTCGATATCGGCGGCCGCGGTTTTGGGCCCGATGGCAATGAGGTGTACGAAGAGGGTCTGCTCATTCCGATCATGAAGTTTGCCGATCGGGGAAGCGTGTCTTCGGACCTGATCCGTATCGTGCGCTCCAATGTTCGCGAACCGGACCAGGTGGTCGGAGACCTCTACTCGCTGGCAGCCTGCAATGAAGCCGGAGATCGCCGGCTTCAGGCGATGATGGACGAATTTGCAATTGCCGATCTGGACGGTCTTTCGGACTTCATTATCGAAGCAAGCCGTGCGGCCACCCGCAACGCCATCGCCAAAGTGCCCTCAGGAACCTTCCGAAACGAAATGCGGGTCGACGGTTACGACATGCCGGTCGATATGGTTGTCACGCTGACCATCGATGGAGACCGCTTGAAAGCGGATTTTGCCGGCACATCCGGTATGAGCCGCTTTGGAGTGAATGTTCCGGAAGTCTACACGCGGGCCTATGCGTGTTATGGATTGAAATGTGCAATTGCACCGCAAGTGCCCAACAATACCGGCTCGCTGGAACCATTTGAAATCACGGCGCCTTTAGGCTGCATTCTGGCTGCCAAACGTCCGGCCCCGGTCTCGGTGCGCCATGTCCTGGGTCATCTTGTGCCGGATGTCATCCTCGGCGCCCTGCATAAAGCCATGCCTGCGGCCGTTCCGGCTGAGGGGGCAAGCGCGCTTTGGAACATCCAGATTTCGGCGCGGCCGGTGGATCCGGACAGCGGATTGCCCAACGCCGAAGTGCTGATGTTCAATTCGGGGGGAACAGGCGCAAGACCCGCAGTAGACGGGCTTTCAGCAACGGCCTTTCCCTCCGGTGTTTCAACCATGAGCGTTGAGGCGACGGAGCATGTCGGACCGATCATCGTTTGGCGCAAGGACCTGCGCGAGGGATCCGGCGGCGCGGGCACACAACGGGGCGGTCTTGGACAGACTATCGAAATCGAGCCGCGCGACGGCTACGATTTTTACTTCAACGCAATGTTCGACCGGGTTGAAAATCCGGCGCGTGGCCGGGATGGCGGACAAACTGGCGGCGAAGGTCGGGTCGAGCTGGCTGATGGCACGAAGCTGCAAAGCAAAGGACGCCAGTTGGTGAGAAACGGCCAGCGCTTGAAGCTGAGCCTGCCCGGTGGTGGCGGATATGGCGACCCCAGAGAACGAAGCCGTAAAGCGGTTGAAACGGATCTTGCCGCCGGCTTCATTTCGGCTGAACAGGCAAAGTCTGTGTACGGCCTGGAAGATTGAACGGAGACTGTGATGACTGACGGACCACTTGCCCTCGTAACCGGAGCGGCCCAGGGAATCGGCTATGCCTGCGCGGAGGCGTTGGCGGAAGACGGAGCCCGGTTGATATTGGCGGATGTCAATGCCGAAGGAGTTGCTTCAGCCGCAGCCAGGCTCGGCGGCGAGACGGTCGGACTTGCCTGCGATATGGGCGATCCGCAGCAAATTGAAGCGATGTTCGACAAAATCGAAACCGAATACGGCCCGGTTGAAATTCTTGTCAATAATGCCGGGATAGCCATGCCGGGCGACTTTCTGGAAACGTCACTGGAACAGTTTCAGAAAGTGATCGACGTCAATCTGACCGGAACGTTTTTGGCACTTCAGCGCGCGGCCAAAACCATGGTTGCCAATAAGATTGAGGGCGCCATCGTCAATATGTCATCGATAAATGCGGTCGTGGCAATTCCCTCTATTGCGGCCTATTGCGCATCCAAGGGCGGCGTGATGCAACTGACGAAAGCGACCGCACTTGCATTGGCACCTCACAATATCCGCGTCAACGCCGTCGGCCCCGGTTCTATCGACACGGCAATGATGGCCGGGGTGAACGCCAATCCTGAAGCAATGAAAATGGTAATGTCACGCACGCCGCTGAAACGTGTCGGCACCGCACGGGAAATCGGCGATGTGGTCGCTTTTCTTGCCGGCAAAAAGGCGAGCTACGTCACCGGCGAGACCATCTATGTCGATGGTGGACGCATCGGCATGAACTATACGTGCTGAGGCTTCCATGACATCGCGATATCACGACGTATATGCCCGATGGAAAGCGGATCCGGAAGCGTTCTGGGCCGACGCCGCAAATGCTATTGACTGGATCGAGCCTGCTAAGAAGGTCTTCAACCCGGATGAGGGCGCCTACGGACGCTGGTTCGACGGCGCGATATGCAACACCTGTTACAACTGTGTGGACCGCCATGTCGATGCCGGTCATGGAGATCGGACGGCGCTGATTTACGACAGTCCGGTCACCGGCAGCGGGCGGACGTACTCATTTTCAGAAATGCGTGCGGAAGTCGCCGCATTGGCTGCCGTCATGCAGGACAATGGTGTCGTAAAGGGTGACCGGGTCATCATTTACATGCCGATGGTGCCGGAGGCGATTTTTGCCATGCTCGCATGTGCGCGTCTGGGAGCGATCCATTCGGTTGTATTCGGCGGTTTTGCAGCCAATGAATTGTGCACGCGCATCGATGATGCCGCGCCGAAGTTAATCATTTCCGCGTCCTGCGGAATTGAGCCGGGCCGGGTCGTTGCCTACAAGCCCCTGTTGGACGAAGCGATTGAAACCGCGGCGGTAAAGCCGGCCGCGTGCCTCATCCTCCAGCGGGAACGCCTGCCGTGCGATCTGGTCGATGGCCGGGACCTTGACTACGCCCGACATGTCGGCGCAGCCCGGAAAGCCGGAAGAGTTACGGACTGCACACCGGTTCCGGCCACGGATCCGCTCTACATCCTCTATACGTCCGGCACCACCGGCCAGCCCAAGGGCGTGGTCCGTGACAATGGCGGTCATATGGTTGCCCTCCGCTGGACCATGGAACATCATTACGGGTTGCAGCCGGGCGATGTCTTCTGGGCCGCCTCCGATGTCGGCTGGGTCGTTGGACATTCCTACATCTGCTACGCGCCTCTTTTGCATGGATGCGCAACTGTTGTTTATGAGGGCAAGCCGGTCGGGACACCGGATGCGGGTGCGTTCTGGCGCGTCATTCAGGATCACAGGGTCGCAGCGCTCTTTACAGCGCCGACCGCGTTTCGTGCGATCAAAAAAGAGGATCCCGGCGGGGATCTGATAAAGAACTACGATCTCAGCCGGTTTCGAACACTGTTTCTGGCCGGAGAACGGTCCGATCCCGCTACCATCGAATGGGCGCAGGAGCATCTCAAGTGTCCCGTTGTCGATCACTGGTGGCAAACCGAAACCGGCTGGCCGATGTCCGGCAATGCGGTGGGGCTGGGACTGCTTCCCGTGAAACCGGGGTCTCCGGGCGTTCCGATGCCTGGTTACGACATAACGGTCCTGGATGATGACGGGCACGAGGTTCCGCCGGGCACCCTTGGCAACATCGTCTGTAAACTGCCGCTGCCGCCGTCGGGTTTCCCGACGCTCTGGAATGCGGAAGAGCGTTTCCGAAAGGCGTATCTTGAGGAGTTTCCGGGGTATTATGCCACGTCCGATGCCGGGATTATCGACGAGGATGGATACGTCTTCATCATGGCACGCACCGACGACATCATTAATGTGGCCGGTCATCGTCTGTCGACCGGCGCCATGGAAGAGGTCATTTCAAGTCACCCCGATATCGCCGAGTGTGCGGTCGTGGGCGCTGCGGATCCGATGAAGGGACAGACACCGCTCGGTTTTTTCGTCACCAACGATGGTGCGGATCGCGATCCGATTGCCTTGGAAGCGGAACTCGTCAAACTCGTCCGTGAAAGAATTGGACCGGTGGCCGCGTTCAAAACGGCGCTGCAAGTCAGCCGGTTACCCAAAACCCGCTCCGGAAAAGTTCTTCGGGGCACAATGCAGAAAATCGCCGATGGTGCGGATTGGAAAATGCCGGCGGCGATTGACGATCCGGGGATCCTGGATGAAATCAAACAGGTTCTCGATCAGCGCGGTGTCGGCGCGGGGAGCGCGGCATGATTGAACGCCTTCACACCGGCTCCCGCATGAGCAAAATCGTCAAGCACCACGGGATCATCTATCTTTGCGGACAGGTCGGCGCGGGCGAAAGCGTCTCTGAGCAAACGCGTGACTGTCTCGCCCGGATAGACGCGCTGCTGGAAGAAGCCGGCTCGGATCGCTCACATATTCTGCAGGCCATTATCTGGCTGGCCGATATGGCTGACTTTCAGGACATGAATGCCGTTTGGGACCAGTGGATACCTGAAGGTCATGCGCCGGCCAGAGCCTGCGGCGAAGCAAAACTCGCAAGAGATGTCCTGAAGGTCGAAATCATCATTACCGCAGCAGTCAAAACGGAGGGACGTTGACATGTCCACAACGCCGGCAGTGCGCATGCGTGACGTCAATAAGTTCTACGCCGCTTTCCATGCCCTCAAGGATATCAATCTGACAGTCGCCAAGGGAGAGAAAGTCGTCGTGTGCGGCCCCTCAGGGTCGGGCAAGTCGACCATGATCCGCACGATCAATCAGCTTGAGGTGCATCAGTCGGGCGATATTGAGATAAATGGTGAACTCATCAACGCGGATGCGCCCAATATCGAACAGATGCGCCGTGAGGTGGGAATGGTGTTTCAGCATTTTAACCTGTTCCCGCATCTGACGATCCTCGAGAACTGCACTCTTGCGCCGACGCTGGCCCGCAAAGTGCCTCTGGAAGAGGCCCGAAAACAGGCGATGGGGTATCTGGAAAAAGTTCAGATCGCAAACCAGGCCGAAAAGTATCCCGGACAGCTTTCCGGTGGACAACAACAGCGGGTTGCGATTGCGCGGGCCCTTTGCATGAAGCCGGAAATCCTCCTGTTTGATGAACCCACATCAGCGCTTGACCCGGAAATGATCGGAGAAGTTCTCGATGTCATGGTGACGCTCGCAGAGGAAGGCATGACGATGATTTGCGTCACGCATGAAATGGGTTTTGCGCGAAAAGTCGCGGATCGGGTGATCTTCATGGATGCGGGGGAGATTATCGAAGAAAACGATCCTGAAACCTTCTTCACCTCACCGCAAAGCGAACGCAGCCGGACGTTCCTCGATCAGGTGCTTGCGCATTAAAATGATGTCGAAACATGTCTGAATTTGGTGCTGTTTGATCAACGATCGGGCCGTCGGGGATCTGATTGTCAATGCGCGACTCCGGTGCGTCCGCAAACGGAACGCATCTCCAATTCGACTCTTTTTATGACTTCCGGTTGGAGGAGTGCTTACAACGTCCGATTGTGCATCGGCGGGTGGGTGGTCAGCGTCTCTTCCAGGCTAAACACAACAGGCGTTCATGAATCGGAACCGGAGTTCACAATTTCGCGCCACGCGCGGGCGTAAGACAGGAAAGCGGGATCTGATTGAACACTCCCTTCGGGAGATATGATCTCCTGCTGTGTCGTTGCCTTCTGCTTGGAAACCAGCAATGCCGCGCCGATACTTGTGCCTGTCGCAGTCCCTTCAGAAGTGCGCACAGGTCGCATTGTTGCCACCTCCAGCATTTTCAAAAACAGATTGTTCCTCCCAAAAGGCCCTTCGACTATGGTCGATCCCCGCGCCCCGGTCATCGTCAGGCATTCCGAAGTCACCAGTGCCAGGTAAAATGAAACCGCAGCGTATCTCGTCCCATCGCTCAGGCTCTCCTCTGGAACGGTCCATCGGGCAATTTTCCCCTGGAATGGCCCGCAACGGGGTTCGACGGCTGGAAGCAGCATGATTTGATCCCGCAAAACCCTCGCGGTATCGGCCTCGATCTCAGCAGCGTTTCTTCCCTGTATTGTGAGGTCGAATTCTCGTCCGCCCATAAAGCGGGCCGAGGGGACAGGATCTCCCAGTGCATTTACATTGATAAGCGTGTCGCGTTTCGGATCGGGAGCAACCTCTTCTCCGCCGACTGTCAGAGCGATCACCCAAGTCCCGGTGGAAACCACTGAGAAAGGCGGTTTTCGCCGCAGAAGATGCGGATAAAGAGATGCGTTGGAATCGTGAATGCCACAGGCAACGGGCGTATTGCCGGGCAGGCCGGTGCGCTCGGCGACGTCCGGCAGGAGTGCCCCCAGACAATCTCCGGCCTTTTTCACCGGTGCCATCTTCTCCGTCAAACCGAGCCGCTCTACGAGCGACGAAAACCGGTTTTCCGCCGGGCACCACAGATCGGTGTGACAGCCGAGAGAGGTGACTTCGTTGGCGGGAACGCCGGTGAGCAGGTAACTCCAGTATTGCGGATAGGTCAGAACAGTGGCGATCCGGTCAAGCAGTCCCGGATCGGTTGTCAACTGCCAATGCAACTGGGCACCGAGATTGAGACCCATGGCAAGACGCGGCGATCCGGTCTCGGAAAAATCGGGGCGGATCGCGTCATAGTCGGCGGCAAGACTGTCTGGTCCGTCGAACTCGTAGTCGAGCATCGGCGCCGCGAGGTTGCCGTCCCTGTCGAGCAGCACGGCGCTGGCGCCATGGGTCGTGACGGAGAGCGCATCGATCCGATAGTCCCGGTGCAGGCTTGTGAGGGCTTCGCAGACAAAGTCCCAGTGTCCGGCGAGATCGAAGTGCGGGTAGAGCGGTCCGGACAGCACGCGGTTGGGCCGCGTCAGGACACCGATCTCTCTTTCCCGTGCCGGATCGACCACGGCGACCTTGAGATTGGTTTTGCCGATGTCGATTACGCAAACATGCTCGATCGCCGTCATTGTATCTCAGTCCAGGTGAAAGACGGTTTCAAGCGTCACGACCACGGGCTTGTTGTCCGGTTCAGTGGCCATGATGTCGGCCATATATGCCCACCACTTCTGCATCACCGGATGCTTGGGCAAATCGTCCATCCCGTGCTTGTCCGTACGCCAGAGCACGCCGAAAAGAATGCCGGATTCCCGGTCGAGATGGATCGAATAATCGCTGATGCCGGCCTCTTTCAGCAGTGTGACCAGTTCGGGCCATATCTCGTCATGGCGCCTTTTATATTCTGCTTCCATACCCGGATCGAGATGCATCTTGAAGGCGAATTTTTCCATCGGATCAGACCTTTCGCTTCGCAAGGATCTGGCGCGCGATGCGCGGCAGGGCGATGACGCTGATAAGCAGCAGGCCGATGAAGATCGACATGACGATGCCCGGAACATTCAGGAGACCGAAGCCGAAGGTGACCATGCCCATGACGAAGGCTGCGATGACGACGCCCGGAATGGAACCTGAGCCGCCGAGGATGCTGACCCCGCCGAGGACGACCATGGTCACCACCTCCAGCTCCCAGCCGAAGGCGATCGACGGTCGGGTCGCGCCGAGGCGCGAAGTCAGGCAGATCGCGGCGGCGCCGGACATCAGTCCGGTCAGCAGGAACAGAGCGAACTTCATCCGCGGCACGCGGATGCCGGAAAACAGAGCGCCGATCGGATTGTTGCCGATGGCAAAGACCGCCCGGCCGAAATTGGTCTTGTGAAGGATAACCGCGAACATGAAGGCCAGCAGCGCGAACAGCAGGAATTCGAACGAAATCACCCACCAGACATAACCCTGGCCGAAAAAGGCGAAGTCGGACGGGTAGCCGGTAAAGGCTTTGTCTCCGAGGACGATATAGGAAATGCCGCGGAACAGGCTCATCGTGCCGATGGTGACCACGATGGAGGGCAGTGCAAGGCCGGTCACCAGCGCGCCGTTGAAGGCCCCGCAGGCAAGCCCTACCCCGAGACCGATCAGGACCAGCGCGGGCGTGTCCGCCCCGAGCTGGACCGCGAAACCCATCGCCGTGGACGCCAGGGCAATGATCGAGGCGACGGAGAGATCGATTTCACCGGAAATGATCAGCAGTGCCATGGCAAAGGCGATCATCGCCTTCTCGGTGAAGTTGAAGGTCGCATCGGAAAGGTTCCACGGATCGAGGAAATAGGGCGAGGCGAAGCTGTTCAGGATGAAGACCGCAACGGCGACGCCGAGCAGGAGCAGTTCCCAGCGTGCCAGGAAGCGCTGCGCCGGAGATTTCAGGCGGTCCGGAATCCGGCGGCCCGCGCCGGCTGAGCCGGGAACTGCGACGGTCATGTTGCATGCTCCGCTTTTTTCAGGATCACCCGCCCCCTGGTCCGGTTGGACGTGGCATTGAAGGCAACTGCGATGATGATGGCGCTGCCGGAAATAGCCAGCTGCCAGAAAGGCGAAATGTTGATCACCGGCAGGGCATTCTTGACGATTCCAAGGAACAGCGCGCCAAGCAGCGCCCCGCCGACCGACCCGATGCCGCCGGCAATGGAAATGCCGCCGATGACACAGGCTGCGACCACTTCCAGCTCGAAACCACCGGCAATGTCGACATAGGCAACCGCATAGCGCGCGACCCACAGATAGCCGGTCAAACCGGCCAGCGCTCCGGAGATGACATAGGCGGCGCATTGGGTCAGGCCGACATTGATGCCGGTGTACACGGCCGCATGAGGATTGCCGCCGACGGCGAAGAAAGCCCGCCCGAGTGGCGTACGCCCGATCAGGACGACAAAACCGAGCGTCACAAGGACCGCGATCCAGGAGAGCACAGGCAGCCCAAGCACGACCTCGCGGGGAAAGGCCTTGAAGGCGTCGCTCATTTCATGGGCGTTGATCCACTCGCCGTCCGAGATCACGAAGATGATGCCGCGATAGATGGTCATGGTGCCGAGCGTGACAACGATCGGCGGAATGTCCAGTTTCCAGACCAGGAGCCCGTTGAACAGCCCCATCACAGCACCGAGACTGATGGCAATCGCGAGGATCGCCGGCACGGGAAGACCGGGGATTGCCGTGTTGAGCATGGCGACCACCATGCCGGTCAAGGCGAGGTTGGCCGCGACCGACAGGTCGATGCAACGGGTCAGGATCACCGCCATCTGTCCGAGTGCCAGGATGATCAGCGGTGCGGTGTCATTGAAGACATTGGCAAGGTTCGATGGTGCGACAAATGCCGGAAAGCGTGAAGCAATGGCGCCGACCAGGACGAGGATCGCGGCGGCGAGAATCGCTTCGCGGGATTTGAGGACGGGCGGGATCACGAACGCACCTCCGTGATACCGGCGGCGGCGCGCACAAGATGTTCCGGTGTCATATCGTCACGTTCATATTCGGCGGCAATACGCCCCTCGCGCATGACGATCACGCGGTCGGACATCCCCAGAATCTCCGGAATTTCCGAAGACACCATGATGACGGCAAGCCCCGCGGCGGCAAGTTCGGCCATGAATTCATGGACGGCCGCCTTGGAGCCGATATCGATGCCCTTGGTCGGTTCATCAAGAATGATGACGCGCGGTTTCGTCGCCAGCCACTTGGCGATGACGACCTTCTGCTGGTTGCCACCGGAGAGCTCACCGATGTCCTGGTCGAGCGCGGCAGCGCGCAGATCCAGCCGATGCGTGAAGTCGCGCGCGAGCTTGAATTCCTCGGCCAGTCTTAGAAAGCCGCTGCGCGATGTCTCCTTCAGCGACGGCAGCGAGACGTTCTGGAAGATCGGCAGGCCCTTGATCGCCCCCTGACTGCCGCGGTCCTCCGGCACGTAGACGATACCGTGGCCGATGGCTTCGTTCGGGTCGCGGATGACCGCGATCTGATTATCGATTCGAATGGCGCCCTTGGACGGCCTGGTGACACCAAAGAGTGCCTGCATGAATTCACTGCGGCCCGCGCCGACCAGCCCGTAAAAGCCAAGGATCTCGCCGGCCCGCAGCGTGAAGCCGATATCTTCGAATTCGGTCGGATGCGAATAGCCGGCCACTTTCAGCACCTCGTCTCCAAGCATTGGCGTTCGCTTCGGGAACACCTGATCGACCGAGCGGCCAACCATCAGCTTGACCAGTTCCTGTTCCGAGACTGCCGCAATCTTTCCGGCCCCGACCATCTGGCCGTCCCGGAAGACCGTGTAGCGATCCGCAATGCGGAAGATCTCGTCGAACTTGTGGCTGATAAACAGGATCGCCTTGCCTTCGGCTTTCAGCCTTTCCACAAGCTCGTAGGTTTCCTCGATCTCCTTGTGCGAGAGCGAAGCGGTCGGCTCATCCATAATGACGATGCTGGCATCGATGGAAAGCGCGCGGGCGATCGCGACCAAATGCTTGTTGGCAATACCCAGATCCTTGAGCGTGACTTTAGGATCGATTTTCGCGCCGATCCGATCCAGCAGCGCCCTTGCCTTGTCGACCATCGCCTTGCGGTCTATCAGTCCGAACCGCATCTTCGGCGCGTGGCCGATGAAGATGTTTTCAGCCACCGAGAGGTCGTCGAAGAGGACCGTTTCCTGGTGAATGGCAGTGACGCCGGCCCGGCCCGCATCCTGAGCTGTCGGAAAGGTGACGGCGGCGCCCGCGATCGAGATCTCGCCTTCGTCCGGCTGATAGATGCCGGTCAGGATCTTCACGATGGTCGACTTGCCGGCTCCGTTTTCACCCACAAGCGCGGTGACTTCACCGGGATAAAGCTCCAGCGAGACGTTGCTGAGCGCTTTAACGCCCGGAAAGGACTTGGAAATGCCCGCAAGGGAGAGAATGGGGCCGACCGCGTCGCCCGATTTCGGATGCACGTCCGCTATGCCCTGCGTGTTTGCAAGCATTACCATATAATGGAGCCTGGCGTTAAAAGTCTGGTTTGAAGGACCCGGAGCAAGACGCGCCGGGTCCGGAACTGCTCCACGAGAACTTGACGGTCAGTTTAGAAGATGTCCTTGAAATCGTCGATATTGGAGCTGTCATAGACGAACGGATCCGCCATCGCGCCTTCATTGCCCTCATCAAGCGTCAGCGTGCCCATGCGGCCCATCGGGATTTCCGCGCCCGGCGCTGCCTCGGCTTTGCCGGTGGCAAGATTGTATGCGAGCATGGTGGCCGAGTAGCCAAGATCGATCGGATTCCAGATCGCAAAGGATTTGGAGGCCCCGGACTCGATGTGTCCCGCCATTTCCGACGGCAGGCCGAGGCCGGTTACGTTGACCTGGCCGGCTTTTTCCGCGTCCGAGACCGCCTGCGCGGCGGCAACGATGCCGACGGAGGTTGGTGCGATGATCGCCTTCAGGTCCGGATAGGTCTGCATCAGTCCCTGGGCTTCGCGGTAGGACTTGTCCGCCAGGTCGTCGCCATAGACGGTCGCGACGACGTTGATGCCCGGATAATTGTCCTTGACCTTGTTCATCTCTTCGATCCAGGTGTTCTGGTTTGTGGCGGTCGCAGACGCAGACAGGACGGCAACGTCACCGCCATCCGGAAGGTGGTCGGCCGCGAGCTTGATGATCATGTTGCCGATAAGCGGATTGGACGAGGGGTTCAGATGCAGCTGACGGCCTTCCGGCGCGACGCCCGAATCCCAGGAAATGACGGTGATGCCGCGGTCCATTGCCTTCTTGAGGGCCGGCACAAGGGCGTCCTGGTCGTTGGCGGAGACCGCGATGGCGTCGACCTTCTGGGCAATCAGCGCGTTAATGACCTCGATCTGGCCTTCGGCGGTCGTGTCGGTCGGGCCGGTATAGATGATTTCCACATCTCCGAGTTCCTTGGCTGCCTCTTCGGCGCCTTTTGCGGCTGCCTCGAAGAAACCGATTCCGAGCGCCTTGACCACGAGGGCGATGCGCTTGTCCTCCGCCTGTGCCGGGCTGGCCATGGCTACGGCGGCAACGGCTGTTGCGGCCAGAAGTGATTTCCAGAGTTTCATTGCTTCCTCCCAAATTGCCTGCCGGCCCTCCTCGGGGTCCGGCAGAATGCCGGCTACCCGCTCAAGGTTGCCTTGCTCTGCGCGGCGCTCACCGGCGCCACGATCAGATCGATGTCGGCCTGTTCCAGTATCTTGGCTGCATTATCCGGAATGCCGTCATCTGTGATGACGGCCGATATCCGCTCCAGCGGGCACAGGATCAGGCTGGACCTCGCGCTGAATTTCGATGAGTCGACCAGAACCACCAGTTCGTCCGCCTGACCGATCAGCTTTTGCTCGGCCTGAATCAGCAATGGATCCGCTTCCATCAGCCCCAGCGGACCGAGGCCCTGAGCTCCCATGAACATGCGTTTGGCATAGAAATTCCGGGTTACGTCGTTATCGAAGGGACTGAGGATAATGTTCTGTTCGCGGTAGATCACACCGCCGGAGAGCATGATCGTGTTCTTGGAGTTCTTTAAAAGGTGCTCGGCGATCGGAAAGGAGTTGGTGAAGATCTGGCAGCGCTTGGTTGCCAGCGGATGCACCATCTGAAATGTGGTCGTGCCGCCATTGATGATGATCGCGTCGCCGTCCTCGCACAGTTCGACAGCTTTCTGCGCAATCGAGCGCTTTTGCGCGATGTTGATCGTTTCGTTGACGCTGTAGGGACGCCCGGCGAGGCCGACAAATTGCGGCGGATGAATGGACTCGGCGCCGCCGCGCACACGACGCAGTTTTTTTTGCATATGCAGCTGCGCAATGTCTCTGCGGATCGTCGCTTCGGAACTGCCTGTCATCGCCACCAGTTCCTGCACCGTCACGACCGGACGGTCCTGAACTGCCGACAATATGACCCTGTGGCGTTCTTTTTCGTGCATCTGATCCTCCCGTTGATCAAAGATTTCCATCGAAATCGGTCAATGTCAATCATAAAATGCTAAATATGATCATGATGCGATGCAGTATGATTGTTTATGATCGTTTTTGATTGACAATTCGATTCAATCAAGCGAATTTCTACTCAACGAGACGTAAGCCTTCAGGCTTTCAAGGGCAATTCTGTGTTTTCACGCGTATCCTTGTCGCGAAGGTGATTCAATCTTCACGGGATACGCTACAGGGAGGAAAAGATGTTGAATTCCACCGCCGGTTCCCGGCTTGCCAATCTGTGGGATGACCCGAAAACCTCCGGCATGAGTGAGGCGGAGCTTCTGCTCTACCGCTCCAATCTTCTCGGTTCCGACAAGCGCATCACCAATTACGGCGGTGGCAACACATCCGCGAAAGTCATGGAAAAAGATCCGCTCAGTGAAGACGAGGTCGAAGTCTTGTGGGTGAAGGGATCAGGCGGCGATGTCGGAACGATCAAGATGGACGGCTTCGCGACGCTTTACATGGACAAGCTGCGCGCGCTGAAGGGTCTCTACCGTGGTGTCGACTTCGAGGACGAGATGGTTGGCTACCTACCTCATTGCACTTTCAATCTCAATTCCCGCGCCGCTTCGATCGACACGCCCCTGCATGCTTATGTTCCGAAAAGACACGTTGATCATATGCACCCGGATGCGATCATCGCGATTGCCGCCGCCAGTGACAGCAAGTCGATCACGCAGGAGATCTTCGGCGACGACATCGGCTGGCTGCCATGGAAGCGACCGGGTTATGAACTCGGGCTTTGGCTGGAGAAGTTCTGCTTGGAGAACCCGGACGCTCGTGGTGTGGTGCTGGAAAGCCACGGCCTCTTTACCTGGGCGGATGACGCAAAGACCTGTTACGAGACCACGCTGGAAATCATCAACAAGGCGATTGCCTGGTTCGAGGAAGCGACCGCTGACAAGGACGCTTTCGGTGGCTGGAAACACCAGGCGCTCGCGCCGGCCGAGCGCTGCAATGTGGCAGCGCAACTGATGCCTGCGATCCGCGGCATGGTCAGTGGCAAACAGCACATGGTCGGCCACTTCGACGACAGCGATTCGGTTCTGGAATTCGTTTGCTCAAAGGATATGGAAACCCTTGCCGCCCTTGGAACAAGCTGTCCGGATCACTTTCTCAGAACCAAAATCCGCCCGCTCGTTGTCGACTTCGATCCGGTGTCGCCCGACGTGGACGCGGCGCTGAAAGGACTCGGACGGGCCATCGAGGCCTACCGGGACGACTACGCCGCCTATTACGCCCGCTGCAAACGCGACGACAGTCCGGCGCTGCGTGATCCGAACGCGGTCGTCTATCTGGTGCCCGGCGTTGGCATGATCACCTTTGCAAAAGACAAGGCAACAGCGCGAATATCCGGCGAGTTCTACACCAACGCCATCAATGTCATGCGCGGTGCCTCCAGTGTCTCTACCTATTGCGGCCTTGCCGAACAGGAGGCCTTCGACATCGAATACTGGCTGCTGGAAGAAGCGAAACTCCAGCGTATGCCGAAACCGAAGAGCCTTGCCGGCAGGATTGCCCTGGTCACGGGCGGTGCCGGCGGCATCGGTTCGGCGACGGCAGAACGTTTTCTGCGCGAAGGCGCCTGCGTGGTTCTGGCCGACATTGACGAAAATGCGCTCGTCGCAGCGGCCGACATTCTCTCCGACCGGTATTCGAAGGATGTGGTGCGTTGCGTGACCATGGACGTTACCAGCGAAGAGGAGGTCGCCGACAGTTTCGACCGTGCCGCGCTGGAGTTCGGCGGCGTCGACATACTGGTTTCCAATGCGGGCATCGCCTCGTCCGCCCCGATTGAGGAAACCACGCTGGACCTGTGGAACCGCAACATGTCGGTCCTGTCGACGGGATATTTCCTGGTCTCGCGCAGGGCTTTCCAGCTCATGAAGACCCAGTGCATTGGTGGTTCGATCGTCTTCATCGGCTCAAAGAACGGCCTCGCAGCCTCGCCCGGTGCCAGCGCCTATTGCACGGCCAAGGCGTCCGAACTGCACCTCGCCCGGTGCCTTGCCCTGGAGGGGGCCCCGAGTGGCATCCGTGTCAATGTGGTCAATCCGGATGCGGTTCTGCGCGGTTCGAAAATCTGGTCCGGCGACTGGCTGAAGGAACGCGCCAAGGCCTACGGCAAGGATACGTCGGAACTGGCGGAACATTACCGCCAGCGTTCGCTGCTGAAACGCTCCGTGCTGCCGGAGGACATTGCCGAGGCGAGCTATTTCTTCGCGTCCGAAGCGTCCGCGAAATCGACCGGCAACATTATCAATGTCGACGCCGGCAACGTCCAGGCGTTCACGCGGTAACTGCGATCCGATAAGGTCACTCTTACCCTGTGGAGGACAGCCGGGTCCTTCTCGAAGGATGGACCGAAACAGCGGCAGCCGGCTGCCTCTCCTTCGAGACGCGAGCATACGCGCCTCAGGATGAGGTGGCGGGAAGGGCAAGGCCTTCAAACTGCCGAGGGGCTCAAAGACGTCTTGGAAAGGATCTTCATGATGATGATCGACGCGGCACTGATCACCGGGGAAAACCAGGCGCGCATCGATAGCCTTGAGCGCGACTATGCGGCCCTTGGCGAACAGCTCGAACGGCAGGGTATCGATATTGACACCATCCGGGACAAGGTCGCCGGCTATGGGGTCGCCATTCCCTCCTGGGGCGTTGGTACCGGCGGCACGCGTTTTGCCAGATTTCCCGGCACAGGAGAGCCGCGTCACATCTTCGACAAACTGGAAGACTGCGCTGTTATCCAGCAGCTTACCCGGGCTACGCCGACTGTCTCCCTGCATATTCCCTGGGACAAAGCGGACCCGGAAGAACTGAAAGCAAAGGCCGAAACGCTTGGCCTCGGCTTTGACGCCATGAACTCCAACACCTTTCAGGACCAGGATGACCAGGAAAGGTCCTACAAGTACGGATCTCTCACCCATACGGATGCCGCAACGCGGCGGCAGGCCATCGAGCACAATCTTGAATGCATTGAGATCGGCGAGAGCATCGGTTCAAAGGCGCTGACAATCTGGATCGGCGACGGATCCAACTTTCCGGGCCAGGTCAATTTCATACGGCAATTCGAGCGCTATCTGGGGGCGACCAGGGAGATCTACGCGCACCTGCCGGACGACTGGCGCCTCTTTACCGAGCACAAGATGTATGAGCCCGCCTTTTACTCGACCGTCGTGCAGGACTGGGGCACCAACTACATGATTGCACAGGAACTGGGCGAGAAAGCCTTCTGCCTCGTCGATCTCGGCCACCATGCGCCCAATGTGAATATCGAGATGATTGTCGCCCGGCTGATCCAGTTCGGCAAACTCGGCGGCTTCCACTTCAACGACAGCAAGTATGGCGACGACGATCTCGACACGGGCTCCATCGATCCTTACCGCCTGTTCCTGGTGTTCAACGAACTGGTGGAGGCGGAAACACGGCGGGCACCCGGCTTCGACCCGGCCCACATGCTGGATCAGTCGCACAACGTGACGGACCCGATCGAAAGCCTGATGGCCAGTGCTATGGAAGTCCGGCGCGCCTATGCCCAGGCGCTTCTTGTCGATCGACGGGCTTTGGAAGCCTATCAGGAAGACAACGACGCCCTTATGGCGACCAATACCCTGAAAAAGGCCTTTAGAACGGATGTCGAACCGATTCTGGCGATGGCGAGAGCGGAAAACGGCGGCGCCATAAACCCGGTCGCGGCTTATCGGACATCCGGATATCGCAGGTCGGTGGCTGAGACCCGGCCGGAGGTGTCCGGCGCCGGCGGCGGAATAGTCTGATTATACGGTCCAGCGTCAGCTACTTTCCGGCGCCGGTTTGACGTATTAGTGGACGGGAGAAAACCGGGGCAGGCAATCAGCACGCCCTGACGAAGGCATAGAAATTTCTGTTTCCTGGGCAGAGCCGGACCCAGTCTGCCGAAATCTGACCACTTAGGTGTTGGTGATCCATCTTGGCTTGCTATTATGAAACGGTTAGCTCAGAGGCACCATGAAGATTATTTTTGCAGAAGAATACAAGTCGCTCAAAAGTAGCGCACAATTCGAAAACTGTACTATTCCAGATTTCACCGTCCTAACTGGACTGAACGGCTCCGGGAAAAGCCACATCTTAGAGGCGTTAAAAGATGGTCACTTAACCTGCGAGACAATCCAACCACAATCCATCACGTTACTGAGCTTTAACGATATGCTTGGACAGCAAGCGAACGCTGCTGGTGTGCAAAAGCAGTGTGAGGAATTTCTGGATCACCAGATTACCGCGAATGAGACGTGGCGCAGGAGGATCAGGAATATCTACGACACCCATCTGGTGCATCGGGACGCGGAGACACACCATCTCCTCCTGGATAAAATCGATGAAAATACGCCCGTCTGGGCTATTAAGAAGAGTCAGGTCACATCATCCCTCTGGGAGCGGATTGATAATTTTAAACAGGCGTTGGAAAAGGAGATTTTCGATGCTTCTGAGTTTAAAGATTTCCCTCATCATGAGCACATCCGTCAATCGTATGTACTGAATGGAACCGTTACCCGTAAGGCAGGTTTCCACTACGCAAAATTTATCGATGTCTTGGGAGCAATGACCCTATCGGCTTTCACGCAACTATTTAAAGAGCACGAAAAAAGCCGGTCAACTTACGTTGAAGAGCAGTTTCAAAGCGACCAACTTGGCAAGAAATCTGACTTTGAAAAAGCATTTGATGAAAAGACGCCCAAACCGTGGGATGAAATAAACGTTTTGATTGCTGACTTGAGTGAGGAAAACAGTGGTGAACCCATGTTTGATTTTCAGCTCACGCACCCCGGTTCGGCAAGTTGGTCGCAACGCGACACCGCGCGGATTATCAATAAAACGACAGATGCCGAAATTGATTTCAATGAGCTTTCCTCTGGCGAGCAGGTCATTTTTTCCTTTATTCTTATGGTATTTAGCGAGCGGCAAGGGCAAATCTCACCCCCGCTGTTATTGCTTGATGAAATTGACGCCACGCTGCACCCGTCAATGATATTGGTGATGAAAGGCATCATCGAGTCAGTGTTCTCCAGCAAAGGCACAAAAGTTATTTGGGCCACGCACTCTCCGACAACCATCGCCTTAAATGACGAAGCCGCCATTCATGTCGTCAATGGCGGGACGCAGGGACAAAAAATCATGAAAGTGTCCAAAGCCAAAGCGCTGGAGGTTCTCACCGAAGGGTACGTCACTCTCGATCAGGGAACAAAACTGCTGCACAAGATTGCAGACAAATCCATCTGTATCCTTTCGGAAGGACACAATGCTGGAATTTTAAAGCATCTGCTGGAACTTCATGAAATTGATGACGTGGAAGTCATTGAGGACATCGACAGCAAAAGCGGAGTGACAGATTTAAAGATGTATGGCGAGTTTCTTAAAGTAGTGCAGCACCCCTGCTCAGCACTGATTGTTTGGGACTGTGATGCCGCAGATTCGAGTGCTTATAGGAACTTTATTGAAGGAAACAACACATACAAATTTGTCATACCGCACAACCCAGCGAATGAGCTGGCCAAGAAAGGAATTGAGAACGCTTTTCCCGAGGCGGCATTCTTGGATGAGTTTCTTAGAATTATCGAAAACGGTGAGCGAAGATTTGATGGAAACAAAAAGCGAGAGTTCGCTCGACATGCGATTACTCTGGGACTAGAGAGTTACAGACACTTTACTCCACTAATCGGCAAACTTACAAATATACTTAATGAACGAGACGCGCTTGCCGATTAGAAGCGATGTGAGTATTGAAAAAATAAGTAAATATGTAGAATTAAATATCTTATTTCACTCTTATTTTGTTGAATTTTATCATTTTTGATATTATAATAATTTATACAATTCTTTTTTTAAAAGTAATAATTAATAAAATATTTGAGCGTTACTCGATCTAATGGTCGTATCGGTACGGGGCTTCGACGGTTGCCCGCCAATTATAAGCCTTGGATGGAGGTGGTGGTTATGCAAGTACTACCAAATCAGCGGCGCTCAAGCGTTTCATGAACTCGCGGAGCACATATGGCGGATCCTCCGCCCCTACCCGAAACGAAATAATGGTGCCAGCGTTACCCAACACGGCGTGCCGAATATCTGGATCAACTAGAGGAACGTCCCGGTGCAAAGGTTAGGCAGCGGTTGCAGTTTTTTGCCGCCGGCATCAGAACACCGAAAAATACTCCCTCTGCTCCCATTCCGATACGGTCATCAGGTAGCGCTGCCATTCGGCACGTTTTAGCCGGACGAGATAATCGACGAACTCCGGGCCGAAGCGCTCGCGGTAGAGCGCCGAGTCCTCGAAATGCCCGATCGCGTCCAGCAGGCTGGTGGGCAGGTGTTCGGCGCCGTTGTCGTACGGGCTGGCCAACGGCGCGGGCGGGTCGAGCCGGCGCTCCCAGCCGTCGAGCCCCGAGGCGAGCTGCGAGGCGAGGGCGAAATACGGATTGGCGGTGCTGTCGGGAACGCGGTTTTCAAGGCGGCTCGCGGGATCGTCCGCGGCGGCGATCATGCGCACCATCGCGCCGCGGTTGTCGTCGCCCCAGCCGATGCGGTTCGGCGCCAACTGGTAGGGCGCGTAGCGCTTGTAACCGTTGACCGTCGGCGTTGTGAGCAGGCAGGAGGCGGCGGCGTGTTCGAGCAGCCCGGCCAGCCAATGACCGGCAAAGGCGGAGAGGTTGCCCGATTGCTCAGGCGTGAACAGATTGGCGCCCGTTCGCCGGTCGACGACCGATTGATGAACATGCCAGCCATTGGCCGCCGCATGGGGCAGCTTCGGCTTGGCCATGAAGGAGG
The DNA here is from genome assembly GCA_965275915.1 of Stappiaceae bacterium. Lineage (GTDB taxonomy): Bacteria > Pseudomonadota > Alphaproteobacteria > Rhizobiales > Stappiaceae > JBDWFY01. Next base: position 725,278 of record CBDHYI010000007.1, on the reverse strand, counting down.
CATGCAGGCCCCGGCCGTGGCAGACCTCCTTGACCATGGTTCGGAAGTTGACCGCCATTTCGGCGATCGCCATCGGATCGGCCGGCGCGAAGGTGAATTCGAACTGGCTTGGCCCCATTTCGATCTCGACGCTCCGCACCGGCATGTCCATGGCCTGGGCGGTGCGCCGCAGCAGGTCGAGCACGGCTTCCGCCTCGCCGTAGCGGGTTTCCGTCAGATACTGGTATCCCTGGTTCAGCCCACGGGTTTCCGGCGGACGTCCCGGCATGGTCGCGTCTCCGTGGGCGAGCGCCGTATCGATCACCTCGAAGATCTGGAACTCCACCTCCAGCCCCATCACGGCGGCAAACCCCTGGTCCGCCAGACGGTCGGTCATCCGCTTGAGGACAGACCGCGCGGCAAGGTCGACGGGTGCGCCGCTCACCTCAGCGACGTCACAGTGGATCAGGGCTGAGTGTGCCGACCAGGGCAGGACGCGCAGTGTGCCGGGTTGCGGTACCAGCAGCACATCGCTGGCGCCGCGCATCGGCGCGTCCCCGGTTTCGGACCACACCGGAAAGACGGTGCGGTGCGATGTGTCCTTCAGAAGCAGGGTTGAAGGCACGCGCAGTCCGGACGCAAACGCTGCGGCAAGCCGGTCCGTCACAATGGTCTTGCCGCGCAGGATGCCGTGCTGATCGGCGAACACCACCCGGACTGTCTCGACCCCTTCCGCCTGCAGCCGCTCGACCGCTTCGGCCGCCTCGGCGGCCGCATCGTCCGGCAGCAGGCCCTGCTCGATCAGGAATCCGGAACCGATCGTTTTGCGCACCTGCTCCTGCATCTCAGACCGTTGCGTCCCACGGACAGGCGGCGCGCCGTTGCGTATCGGCGTCCCGGCTGGCCGTTTCCCAGTCGGACCCTTCCGCGATGGCATCGTTGGACAGAGGCCCGACGATCGATGCGGCATCCACGCCGTTCTGCATCGGCAGGGCCTGATCATTGCCCTGCTGCAGGTCGGCGATCGCCGCCCGCAGCATGCGGCGGTAGCGGATGATGGCGACATCGGTCTTGCCCAGGTGCTCCTGTGTGCGGTCCTGGATCGCACCCATGCTTTCCACCGCCCACTGATCGTGCACATTGATGTCCATGCCCATGCCGGTATAGGTCGTTGTCGCCTGTTCGCTCGGATCGAAGCCGTAATGGTTACGGCGGTTTTTCAGCGGCGCGTAGTCGGGCAGGCGGTGTTCCTTCAGCCGCTGATCGCGCATCAGGTCCTTGTCGACCGGCTTGTCGAAACTCGTGAACATCGAATACCAATAGCAGGTCTCGTCGTCGACCGGCACATGCCATTGGGTAATCGTCATTTCGCGGCTCATCGGAATGCAGATCGCCTCAGGAAAGATCTGGTTGGTGACCCGAACATGCGTGCGGCCGTCATCCATGTGGCGCAGCGCCGTCAGCTTCAGCCCGTACTCGGTCTGATCGACCAGGATCTCCGGGCGCGGATAATCGCGCAGCAGACGGGTCATCGGGATGTCCGTATTGGCCGCCCGGTCGCGGAACTGTTTGCCGTAGCCCTCGTCGGGATCCTCATCCTGCAGGAAGCGGTGCAGGAAAGAGGCATGTGCCGGGTCGATGCCGACCTCCATGGCCTGCAGCCAGTTGCACTCCCACAGCCCCTTGAAGGCGAAGACATGCGAGGAGGGCGCACGAAAGCAGTCGAAATTCGGAAAATCCGGCGGATCGCCGGGACCCATATAGGCAAACACTATCCCGTTGCGCTCCACCACCGGATAGGAGGTCGCCCGGATGCGCTCATGCATGCGCGAGCCTTCCGGCTCGCCCGGCTGCTCGACGCACTGGCCGTTGCGGTCGAAATGCCAGCCGTGGAACGGGCAGCGCAAGCCGTTGTCCTCGAGCCGGCCGTAGCACATATCAGCCCCGCGATGCGGACAATGCCGGCCGATGAGGCCGAGTTCGCCGCTTTCGTTGCGAAACAGAACCAGTCGCTCGCCAAGCAGCGTCACCGGCACGACCGGTCTCGGTCCCGCCAGTTCGTCGAGGAGTGCTGCCGGCTGCCAGTAGCGACGCAGCACCTCGCCCGCCGGCTGCCCGCGGCCGACCCGGGTGATCTCGTCATTGACCTGTTGGTTGAGCATCCTGTCCTCCCCACACGTGATCCATGGCACCGGCCCGGACAATCCGGATCGACGGTTGCCAAGATCGGATTTTGTGCGTATAACGCACTTTTGTAGCAATAATTGTTCTAAAGAGTGATGCGGGAGTCAAGTGGCTTGTCCCGCAATCAGGGCACGCACATGCAGGACCGCAACATTTCCACGGCGTTTCTGAAGGGCCTGCGGTTGTTGGCGTGTTTCGAGGACGGTGGGCGCGGGCTGACGATGCCGGACCTGTCGCAACGCACCGGATTCGACCGGGCAACGACCCGCCGGCTCTGCCTGACCCTTGTGGAAAGCGGATATCTGCTGCGCCGCGAGCGCCATTTCGCCCTGGCGCCGCGCGTGCTGGCGCTTGCCGGCAGCTATTTGCATGCCCGTGAGATCGGTTTCGCGGTGCAACCGGTGCTCAACGCCTTTGCGGAGGACCTGGGCAATGACATCGCGCTGGCCGTGCTGGACGGCGACTGGGCGCTGCTGTTGGCGCAGTCCTCCACCACGCGCTCGCGCATTTCGATGGGGTTTACCGTCGGCAGCCGTTTGCCGCTGCCGCACACGGCCATCGGGATCGCGCTTTTGTCTCATGTGCCGCGCGAAGGTCGCACGGCACGGCTGGCCGGATTAACAAGTCGGCCAATCGATGGGATGCCCCACGATCCCGAAATACTGCCCGCCCGCGTTGACCGTGCCGAACAAGACGGCTTTGCCGTCGCCGTCGGCGAATTCGAGGCGGGCATCAAGGGGCTTGCTGTTGCGGTCGGCGAGCGCGGGCCCGTGCCTTTCGCCATCGGCGCGAGCATGCCGGCGAGCCTGACCGACGACACAAAAACACGGGAGACCCTGCAGCTCTGCGCGGCCAGACTGGCGAAGATCCAGGCCCTGATTCAGTAACCGGCAGGGTCTCGTCGGCCTCTGTCACATCACAACAGAACCCGGATTCATCGCATCAGCTCGTCCGCAATGCCCGGGTCGACCAGGAACATGCTCCACTTGTTCAGGCCGTCAGCATAGCCCTGCCGTCGCCGCTGTTTGTAGACGCCCTCTTCGCCGGTGCCGAAATAGCTGTGCGCATGCGGGCTGCCGCCACCGGTCCGCTCCCAGTGGCCGACGATCTCGTCTCCGTCGATCCACCAGCGGCCGGACTGGACGGGCTCGTCGGTGACCGCCAGCCTGGCGCTGCCATCCGGCCTGAACGCCGCGACATAGGGCTCCCCATGAGAGGCCACGCCGTAAAGCGTGTTGCCGGCGACCAGATCGGCGATCTGCTCACCGGCCAGGGTCCGGTCTGCATCGCCCAGTTGAAAGGTCTGGTAGCGATCCCCGATGACGTCGCGTGCCGTGTCCAGCGTCATCGACTGCGCCCCTACCGGACGTGTTGCGCGGAAGCCGACAGCTATGGATATCGCCGAAATAAGAAGTGTGCGCCGCTGAAGTTCCACTTGCATCGCAACTGCTCCTGTCCGACAGCCAGACGACCTGACCGGGCTCGCTATTGAATTTCGCGTTGGTCTTATTCTCTCATAAGTTGCCGAGTTCAAAAATGTAAAGACACGTTGAACCGGAAATCAGGCTTGTCCTTGATGCACTCACTTAAACCGCATTGTTGTTTCATGTTCGGACTTAGCATCATTGTTGCAGCTAACCACAACGAGGAAAGCGCGTTCATGTTGTCCCGCGTTCAACGATTTCGTAAGCCACATCTCGCGAGTCACCATCCGCTCCGTGGGCTATTCGCCCGATGATCTCTTCTCCGGCGAGGCGACCGATTTCGTAGCGGGGAATGCGGACAGTTGTGAGTTGCGGCGTGACTTGGGAAGCAATATCCGTATCGTGAAGACCCATGATCGCGATATCCCCGGGAATGGCAATCTTCAGCGCGCTCGCACGAAGGTGGGCTCCGACAGCAAGCGTGTCACCGTTGAAGAAAATGGCTTCAGGTTTGAGCTTTGCCTCCACGAGGTGTTCAAAGGCTTCGGCGCCACCCTGGAGAGTTGGCGCCGTCCAGACCCAGTCGATATGACTTCCCAGGCCTGCCTTTGTCATCGCCGCCTGATACCCTTCGAGACGCTCTACCGCGCGCGCGCGGTTTTCCGGTGACACATAAGTGATGCGCCGATAACCCTTTTGAATCAGGTAGGCGGTCGCGTCCTGTGCCATCTGCCTGTTTGAGAAACCTACGTAGAGATCGAGCGGATTGCTCGGCACATCCCAGATTTCGACAACCGAGATGCCTGACTTCTCGATCAGTTTCCGCGTAGCCGTGTTGTGGTTCTTTCCGGTCAAAACGAGCGCGTCGATCTGGCGGCCGATAAAGGTGCGTATCAGTTCTTCTTCCCGGGTGGCGTCATATCCGGAGATTCCGATCAGAATCTCCATGGATGTTGGAGAGAGCGTATCGGAGAGGCCCTGAACCGTCGCTGAAAAGATCGAGTCTTCGAGCGTCGGTACGATCATGCCGACGACGCCGGATTTGGCCGTGACAAGGCTGCGCGCAACCGCGTTCACCACATATCCGACGTCCTGGGCTGCGGCGCGCACTTTTTCGGCCGTTTTCTCCCGCACCATATCCGGTTGGTTCAGCGCCCGCCACGCTGTAATAAACGAAACTCCGGCCGCATCGGCGACGTCCTGTAGGCGACTGCGTTGACCCATTTTGATTCTACCGAATAGAAGTGTTCCGGCTAAGGTATTGCCGGAACACTTCATTGCAAGTGCGCAATCGGTTCAGAGGGACCATTCCGTGATTTGCCATTGCGGCAAGCCACGGACATCGCCTGCCGACGGGTCGGTAAAGACTTCCGTCTCCGGCTTGCTGCCGACTTGGGAATAGGCCGTTTGCGTTGCGCCCGCACCGCGTTCGAGAGTCGCTTTGACCTGATCGGCTGTGAGCGCCGTTTCGAAGATTTCAGGCTCCTGTGAGAGCCCGACCAGCGTTGCCGCATCACCCTCCGTGATCCACGACCAGCCGCGGCGGTACCACAGCGTCACGTCGACAACGGCGTTTTTCGCGTCGACAGAAGCGGATTTCGGCCAGTGGCTTCCGATGATTTCGGTCACTTGAGCGGGCTCCATTTCCGACAACGCCTCGGCCGCCTGGTGGTTGGCGACAAGGAAGGCCGTGACGGCCTCAGGCGCTTCTTCCAGGAACTGCTGGCGCACGGCCCACCAGATCCGGTGCGGATAGAAGGCTTCGGGTGCGAACGGTGTTTTCTTGAACCATGAAAGCGTATGACCCTCGCCCTTGCCTTCCGGTCCGTCGTAGTGCTTCCCGGTTGTTCCGTAGTTGGTCATGAGGGTGCTGAGAACACCGCGTTCTTCCGCTCCGAACGAACCGGGATTGAGCCCGACAACAGCATCGATGCCGCTCTGCGGTTCGAAGAGTTCGGTGACCGCTGTGATGTTGCGCATGGTGATGTCGAGGCCTTTTGCATCGGACGTGTCGAAATAGGCTTTCAGCATGTTGACCCATTGCAGATGCAGGTCGGAGCCGACAATCGTCAGGACCGTCTTGCCGCGCATATCTTCCATATTGCGGATCGGGCTGTCGGGTGGTACCTGCACGGGGAAATCCAGTCCGCCGCCGGCAATGGCGATCGGAATCGTGGGATTGGGGGTTGCGAGCAACCGGATCAGCGGCGTCGAGCCGAGCATACCGTATTGAAGCTGACCCGCGGCAACGCCCTGAAGCATGCGCAGCAGCGCCTGAAAATCCTGAAACTCGGGTGCAACATCGACGCCGGCCGCTTTGGAGGCTTTCTCAATCAGACCTTTTTCCTGCATGTAGACGACCAGCGGCCCGCCATTCGTATGCGTGCCGACACCGATCGGCATCTCGATCTTTCCGGCGGCTAGCGCTCTTGGAGCGGCGAAAGCCGAAATCAGGCCGAGTGCTGCGCTGGTACGCATGAGGTCGCGTCTGTTCATAGTCATGTCATTCCTCCCTGGTCGTTGTCAGTCTTCCAGAATTGCCGAGCGGGCTTCGTCCCTGATCTGGTCCCAGATCTGTTGGACAAGCACACCTTCGGCAGCAAGGTCGCGATTTTCGAACCGCGGACGGGGCCGGTCGATTTTCAGGTCCGCCCTGATCCGCCCCGGCCTGCGACCCAGGACGATCACGCGATCGGCCAAAAGCACGGCTTCGTCGATGCCGTGGGTTATGAACACGACGGTGGGCCGGTCTGTGGGCGCCCGCTCTTCACCCCAGATCCGTAGAATTTCTTCCTGAAGCAACGTGCGCGTTTGCAGGTCCACCGCGGCCAGCGGCTCGTCCATGAGCCAGGTCCGAGGTTCGTTCGCCAGCATGCGCGCAAGGGCGCAGCGTTGGCGCATTCCGCCGGAAAGCTCGTGCGGCAGCCGGTTCTCAAAACCGGAAAGTCCAACGACCGAGATCAGCCTTTCGACTTCCTGATGCCACTCCGCGGAAGGCAGGCCTCTTGCCTTGGGACCGAATGAAATGTTCTGGCGGACCGTGAGCCAGGGAAACAGGGCGTAGTCCTGAAAAAGCACGCCGCGGTCCGGGGCGGGTCCGTGGATCGGCACATCATAATGATAGGCGGTGCCGGAGCTTGGTTTCAAAATTCCGGCGATGATCGACAACAGGGTTGACTTGCCGCAACCGGACGGTCCGACGATCGCGGCGAATTCGCCCGGTGCGATTTCGAGTTCGACCCCTGCAAGTGCGACGACTTCCTCACCCGTGCGGTTGGAAACGAAGGTCTTGGAAATGTGGTCAATCCGGATTGCCGTCATGCATACTCCCAGGGTGCACGCATCCGGTGCAGCCAGCGAAATCCCTTGTCGATGAACAGCCCGATCAGGCCGATTACCAGCATGTAGCCGACGAGGCTGTCGACATCCCTGTCGAGGAACAGGGTGGACACCATGAGTTGACCGATGCCGGCATTGATTGCGCCGCCCGTTTCCAGTTTCACGCCGATCGCCAGTTCGGCGGCCACGATGGAGGCCCAGGCGAACCCCATGGCAATGCGCGCACCTGTTATTGTGTTCGGTGCCACGGACGGCAACACGACATTGGTGAGAATGTATCGGCGGCCTGCGCCCAGTGTCCGAGCGGCGTCGATAAGGCGCATGTCGACCTGACGGGCGGCTTCCGAAGCGTTCAGGATGATCGGAAAGATCGCCGCATAGCAGACGATGAAGATGGCGGAGCTGCCGCTGACACCGAACCAGAGCACGGCCAGAGGAATGAGCGCAATTGGCGCGATGGAGCGCAGCGCGTTGATGACGGGTCCGAAGGCCAAATCAAGCCAGCGCGAACGGCCGATCGCGACTCCGATGATGCTGCCGACGATTGCTGCAAGGACAAAGGCTGTGAGAATGCGCGACAGGGACTGTTCAACGGCAATAGGCGCCTGCCCGCTCATTGTGTTGCGGAACAGGGCTGTTGCCACGCCGACAGGGGACGGGTAGCGATCCGGCGTTGGCGACATCCTAACTGCCAATTCGGCAGCGACGAGCACAGAGCCATAGATTGACAGCACGGAAAATCGGACTGGAACGGTCATGCCGCCGCCTCCACCCGATTTGGCGACCAGCGCAACAGCCTTGCCTGTACCAGACGGACGATGCTGTCAAAAAGGAAGCCGAGAATGCCGACCACAATGATCACGGCAAGGGTCTTGTTCATGGCGAAAAACTGCTCGTACCAGAAGGCCCGCCAACCAAGACCGGATTCACCGCCAATCAGTTCGGCACCGATCAGCGTCATCCAGGCGACGCCCAGACTGAGACGGAAACCGGCAAGAATCATCGGAAGGGCGGAGGGAAGAATGACCTGCCGGCGGATCGTGGATGGCGGCGCCCCCAGAACCTTCGCGGCATTGATCAGGCGGCGGTCAACCCCGGCAATTCCCGCTACCGTGTTGATGTAGATTGGAAATACGGAGACATAGGCAATCAGGAAAATCGGGACGGTTTCGCCGACCCCGAACATCAGGATTGCCAGCGGTATCCACGCGATGCCGCTGATGGGTCGAAGGAGTTCGATCAAGGGGTCGGCAGCATGCTCCACAAACCGGCTCTGCGTTGCAAGGACGGCAAGAGAGAACCCGATCGTCATTCCGAAGCTCATGCCGATGCCAAGGTGATAAAGGCTGGCCAGAATGTCGCCGGCCAACTCGTCCTGTAGGATCGACACCAGCGCGACCAGGACGGAATTCGGTGGCGGCAACAGGATTGGATTGTCGAGCCACCAGGACGTTGCAGCCCAGACGGTGTAAAGACCGGCACAGCCGGCAATCGGCGCAGTAACAGCGGACACAAGGCGCCAGATTTTCAGGGGCTCGCGCTTCATAGCATTTCTTTTCAGGCCTACTTGACTTTCGTTTTGATAAACGATTATCAATTTGACTGTCAATAAAATGATAATCGTTTATCATATTGCGCCGCAAACGTTGCGGCGCGGTGGATATCAGGGAGAAGTGTCGTTTGTGAGTATCATCGTAGCCGCAAGAACGCAAAGCGTCTCTGTTAGTGATCGAACGGTCTGGTGGCACGTTCTGCTGGAAACGGACGACGGCCTCAATGGCATAGGTGAAGCGACGCATGAGAGCATCGCCGACGGTTTTGCAGCGAGGTTCCGTGCTGCCGCGGAAAGACTGGTCGGTCGCGAACTGACCGATTGCATGAGGCCGACACGCTTTCGGGGCCCCGGCGACTTCGAGCAGCGCACGATCCATTCCGCACTCAGCCAGGCTGTGTGCGACCTGGCCGGTCAACAGCAAGGTGTTCCGGTCCGCCAGATTTTGGGCGCCACGCCAGGTAGTGTCGTTGTTCCGCTTTATGCCAACATCAACCGGGCGAGCCGCAACCGCTCGGCGGAGACAATTGCAAAGAACGCGGCGGCTGCGGCAAAGGAGGGATTTGATGCGATCAAGATTGCTGCATTTGACGACCTGAGCCCGGAGATTTGCGGCACGCCGCAGGGACTGGAGGCGATAAATTGCGGCCTTGAGCGGCTGGCCGCTGTCGCGGACGCGGCAGCAGGTGTCGACGTCATGGTCGACTGTCACTGGCGCTTTGCTCCGGCACAAATTCAATCCCTCATTCCGGCTTTGAAGGAGATCGGCGTGAGCTGGTTGGAGTGCCCGCTTCGCGAGGTCGAACAAAACATTGCGGACCTGGTACAGCTCCGGAAAGTTGCGAACGAAGCCGGGATCCGGCTTTGCGGTTTGGAAACCTTTGGTGGATGGGTGGATGTCGCACCGTTTGTGACGGCGGGCGCCTACGACGTGATCATGCCGGATGTGAAGCATGCGGGTTCGCTGAGAACCATTGTGGAACTGGCAAGCCGTGCTGCCGACCACAAGGTCGCTGTCTCACTGCACAATCCGACCGGTCCGATTGCGCATTTCTACAGCGAACAGCTTGCCGCGGTGATTGATACCGGGGAGCGGCTGGAAATCCAGTGGCGCGAAAGTCCGCAGTTCTTCGAACTCACGGATCCGCCACCGGACTTGTCCGATGGCGTCTGCCGGCCGTCAGACAGACCCGGACTCGGCGCGAAACTTGCAGACAGGCCGGCAATTTCGCCGTCAACACCGGGCAGGGCAGATAGTGGTGCCGCCTCCCGGAAACGAGAGGTCAGTCAATGAATGCCGGTGCGTTTTTCGATGGCCTCATGATCGCCCTGCAATGGCCGGGATTCGGCTTCCTCTTGTTGGGTGTTGCATTCGGAATCTGGCTGGGGGCCGTTCCCGGTCTCGGAGGCCCGCTCGGTATTGTGCTGGTTTTGCCATTTACCTACGGGATGGACTCCGTGTCCGCCTTTGCACTTCTGCTTGGAATTTTTGCCGTCACATCAACGTCGGACACGATCGCTTCTGTCATGCTGGGTATACCGGGAACGGCGTCCGCACAGGCGACGGTGGTCGATGGTCACCCGATGGCCCGTCGGGGAGAAGCAGCAAGGGCGTTTGGAGCCGCATTCACCGTATCTGCGTTCGGAGGTGTTTTCGGCGCGGTCATTCTGGCGCTCTCGCTACCGATCGCACTGCCGATCATTCTCAGGTTCAACAATCCGGAGCTCTTCGTTCTTGCGCTGCTGGGACTTACCATGGTCGGCTCCCTGAGTGATCGGTCCGTTTCCAAGGGGCTTGCCGCCGCAGCGTTCGGGCTGGTGCTGTCTTGTGTCGGCTATGCTCAGGACGTGGCGATCCCCCGCTACTGGATGGATTCGACATATCTTCTCGACAAGCTTCCGCTTATTCCGGTCGTGCTCGGCATCTTCGCGCTGCCCGAACTGATTGATCTTGCGGTCCGCGATACCAGCATTTCAAACCGTGCGCCTGGGAGCAAAAACAACTGGCATCAAATCGGACAGGGAATAGCGGATGCAGTCCGGAACTGGTGGCTGGCGCTGCGGTGTTCAGCGATCGGTGTCTATATCGGCATGATTCCCGGCATCGGCGGTGCCGTCGTCGACTGGATCGCTTATGGCCATGCGCTCCAATCCACCAAGAACCCCGAGAGATATGGCACCGGAGATGTGCGCGGTGTCATTGCGCCCGAAGCTGCCAACAATGCCGTGCGTGGAGGCTCGCTCATTCCAACGGTTGCTTTTGGCGTGCCAGGCAGTGCCATGAATGCTCTGCTTTTGAGCGCCTTGCTGATCCAGGGGCTGCAGCCTGGGGCGCAGATGCTGACGACGCAGCTGCCGATGACCTATTCGATGGTCTGGAACATCGTCCTGGCCAATATTATCGCGGCCGGGCTTTTGATGGTGCTGGCGAACCAGATTGCGAAACTGTCGTTTATCTCCGGCCATCTGATTGTCCCGATTGTGGTTCTGTTCGTTTTCATGGGCGCATGGCTGACCATGGCCGAACTCGGCGACTGGATTTCTCTGCTGTTGTTCGGAGCTCTCGGATACCTGATGAAGCGGGGCGGCTGGCCGAGACCTCCGGTCATTCTCGCCTTTATTCTCGGCGGTCTCATGGAAAATTCTTTCCTTCTCAGCTGGAAAATCCATGAGGGGCTCGGTTGGGTCGGGCGACCGATTGTCCTGGTTATTCTGGCTCTGATCGTTTTGACGCTTGTGGCATCCCTGCGCCGCGCCGCAAGGAAGGCGCGTGCGGCAAGAGGAGAGGCGTCGGAGGACTTTGTAACACGCCGTCTCGACAGTGGTGAGGACCAGGATCGGTTCGCCTCTCTCTTGATCGGGGTTGTCTTTGTTGCGGTTTTTGCGGCCGCCGCCGTCCCGACATTCGGATGGCCGACAGAAGTTGCGGCCTTTCCGCTGATCGGGTTAGTGCCGGGAATGGCTCTTAGCCTGCCGGTATTGGGGAGGGAGTGGTTTTCCTCAAAAGCGTTCGCGCGGCTATGGCGCGATTTTCATCGCCACCGGGAAACAAGACGCGCATTTAATCTCATGCTCTACCTCATCGGTACGGTGGTGCTGGCCATACTCATAGGACAGAAACTGGCCCTTCTTGCACTCATCGCAGCCTATCTCGTCAGGTGGGGCCGGTACGGGTGGCGGCTGACCGTTCCCTATGTCGCAGTCTGCTGGGCAGTCCTGACAGGCTTCTACGACCGAATCGTCCACGTTTTCTGGATGAAACCCCTTTTGAACGATCAGATCCGAGCGGTGCTTCCCGACTGGTTGCCCGCCTGGGTGATCCTGTGACGGAAGTGCGTTCGGACACGAGTTGAAAACAGATCGGAATACATAGAACAGGAGGAAGTGAAATGCTGACGAGAAGAGCGATTGGAGGGCTCGCAGCGTCCGTGGTTGCCCTTGCCGGATTAACCGCGCTGCCCGCCGCGGCAGCGGACTATTTTGAGGGTAAGACCATCACTTGGGTTCTGCCTTGGCCGGCAGGAAGCGGGGGTGACCTGCATGGCCGGTTGACCGCCAAATACATGGAAAGACATATTCCGGGGAATCCCAACATTATCGTCAACAACAAACCAGGCGGTAAGGGAACGATTGCCATCAACTACGTTTATGAGCAGGCGCCGAGGGATGGCACATCTTACTTTTACGGCAACTGGAGTCCCTCGGCGGTGCTTGATAAGTCCCCGGGCGTTCGCTACGTGCCGGAAGAAATGGGAGTTGTCGGATCCGCGGGCGCCGACCTTGCCTTCATGATCCGTTACGATCATGTTCCCGACCTTGCCTCGATCGAGGAAGCTGATTTTATTGTCGGTGGTCGCGGTGCAACGAACGCGATCGAGGTGCTGGGCAATCTTGCGCTCAGGACCATGGGTGCGAATTTCCGCTATGTCGGCGGGTTTGGCGGGTTTTCCAAAATTCAGGCCGCCATCAAGGCCGATGAGGTTCACGGTGGTCATGCCGGCTTGCCGGGCTACGTCAAGTTTTTCGGGCCTGACAGCGACGTTGCGTATCCGCTTTACTATCACCAGCAGTTTGACGTGGACGGCAATCCCCTGCCCAAGCCGGAAAAAGCCTATCCCGCAAGCACACCGACATTTTTCGAAGCCTATGAAAGCGTTCACGGCGAAGCGCCGTCCGGCAAGTACTGGGATGCCTACAAGTGGTGGAACACAAGCTTGATGTCGGCAGCGACGGCCATCCTGTCGCCTCCGGGCGTCGATGAAAACGTGCTGGAAATCATGCAGGCGGCGTATCAGGACGTCGCCAGGGATCCTGAATATCTGAAGGAATATGAGGACTCAATTGGTGTGCCGCCACCGTTCAACCCGACTGAAAAGACCAAGAAGATCCTTCAGACTTTCCGCGACATGCCGCCGGAAGTCGAGGTCGTCGTAAAGGAAGTTTCGGCACTTTGATGTGGAACCATTTCAGCGGGGAGGGCGCTGAACAGCCCCCGTTGGCATGAACATCCGCGTAATCATTCTTTTCAGGAATGTCTCCGGACATCGCATGGGCTGGTGATCGATCTTGTCGGCACGCATTGTTGCCGGATCGTTCAGATTGAGACCACCTGATGGAAGCCCAGAATCTTATTATAGTCATGTCCGACGAACATGCCGGAAAATACACCGGATATGCGGGTCACCCGGTCGTCAGGACACCGAACATGGACCGGCTGGCAGCGCGCGGGACGGCTTTTCTGCAAGCCTATTGCAACAGCCCGATCTGCATGCCGTCGCGGGCCAGCTTCGCCACAGGCAAATATCCGCACGAGACCGGCTATTTCTGTAACGCGACGCCCTATGACGGCGCGGTTCCGGGTTGGCCGCATGTTCTGGGCTTGCATGGGGTTCCCGTTCAATCGATCGGGAAGCTCCATTACCGGGACAAAGAGGTATCCTCCGGCTTCGACGAAAGCCACCACGCAATGTACGCGCTCCACGGTATTGGCGATGTTTTTGGGGCCATTCGCCAGGAGGCGCCTCTGCCGGTCCGCTACGGTGTCAGGCAGGTCGCCGAGAAGGTCGGCGCGGGAGAATCGGATTACACCCGCTACGATCGAACGATTGCGAACCGGGCCCTGGCCTGGCTCCGGGAGACCGCCCCCCGGCTCGAACGTCCCTGGGTCCTTTTCGTCAGTTTCGTCGCGCCCCATTTTCCGCTGATCGCACCGGAAGAATTCTACGCGCTTTATGATCCAGGCGATCTGGATCTGCCCAAGGCATGCCGTCCGGAGGATTGGCCCAGCCATCCCTGGTTTTCCGCCTTCCGGCAGTCCTACATCACAGATCAGTTTTTCGACGACGACCTGCGGCGGCGGGCGACCGCCGCCTATTTCGGATTGTGTTCGTTCGTTGATCATCATCTCGGCCAGATCATGGACGCGGTCGAGAGCGGACCTTTGACGGACAATACAAGACTGATCTATACCTCCGATCACGGAGACAATCTCGGCGTACGGGGGCTCTGGCAGAAGAGCAATTTCTACCAGGAATCCGCACAGGTACCGCTGATCCTTGCCGGAGAGGGTGTACCGGAACAGAGGAGATCGAATGTTCCGGTGTCCCTGGTCGATCTTTATCCCACGATCCTGCAGTCTGCAGGCATTGACGGGCTCGCAGAAAGCGTCAATGAGGATGCCGCGAGCCTTTTCGACATTGCAAACGGCAGGGGAGACAAAGACAGGATCGTTTTCGGCGAGTACCATGCAGCAGGCGCCGTGAACGGGGTATTCATGCTGCGTCAGGGTCCATGGAAATATGTCCATTACGCAAACATGGTGCCGCAGTTGTTCAATCTTGCCGATGATCCGGAAGAATTGACCGATCTGGCGGGAACGGAGGCAGGTGCCGATATCTGCCGCGATTTTGAACGGGAGTTGCGGCGGCGGATTGATCCGGAAAAGGTAGACGCGGACATCAAGGCGGCGCAGCTGGAGATCGTCAACCGGCATGGCGGGGCCGCCGCCGTCCTGTCGAAAGGGTCCATGGGGGCGTCACCGCCTCCCGGAACCACAGTCAGCGACCCCCGCACCGCATAGGCTTTTGAGTTCGACGGGTGAAAGGAGCGACTGTTGCGGGAACATTTTCTGATCATCGACACGGACACCGGTCCGATGAAAACATTTGTCTGTGCGCCCAAAGATACCGGGAACCGGCGCGCCGTCATTCTCTACATGGACGTCTTCGGACTGCGCGAAGAACTTTACGATCTGGCGCGCAAATTTTGCGACATAGGGTATCTCGTCCTGATCCCGGACCTGTTTCACCGGCTTCCGATTTCCACTTTCCCGCCGGCCAACCGCAAAGGGGAGCCGCTTCCGGACGGTGCAGCCGATGCGAACCGGGCAACCACTCTTGCCAAAAGCCTGGCCGACACCGAGTCGCTGAAGGGAGCGCTGAAACGTGGGACAGATGGCTTTGAGGCGCAACAGTTTGCGGTCGTCGGGTTTTGTATGGGCGGACGTCATGCTTTGGCTGCCGCGGCAGCCTTCCCGCAATCGGTGAAAGCCGGGATGTCCGTTCACGGCGGTAAACTTGTCAAGGACAGTCGGGCGTCACCCCATCTGCTGATCGAAAAGCTGCGGGTGCCGTTCCACTTCGCGTTCGCAAAAGAGGATCCCACTTGTCCGGAAGCGCACAAAGCCCTTCTTCGTATTGCGGCCGGGAATGCACAAGTCCCGGTAACGTTTTCCGATCACGAGGCTCATCACGGGTGGACATTTCCCGACCGCTGGTCATACGATCCGGTGTCCCGCAGACAGGTTCTGCAACACGCCGGGAATATGTTCGCATCTGCATTCGGGCCGCAGCCCACGCCGGCTTGAGACACGCCTGAAGTCCGATGCGAACACTGGTCAGCCCTTGGAATACGGCTTGCTCAAACGGCGCACTTCCAGGATCAGTTCCTTTGCGAGAGGGGGAATGTAGGAGGACCGCCGCGTGATCAGGCCCGAGACGCGTTCAATATCAAGAGGGTTGTCCGGCACGCGCGCCACAGCGGATAACCGGCGTTCGTGAATGCGCAACTCGGCGACATAGGAAAGCAGATCGGTCGCCTCCACAATCTGGAAGAGGCAGGAATTGTCAACGCATTCGACAGCCGGAGTTGGCGCTTTGATCCCGCGTTCGCGAAAGCCCCGCTCAAATCTTTCCCGAATAACTGTCCCGGGCGGCAGCACCCAGTCGGCCTCCGCCAGGTCCTCGATTGTCAGGTCCCGTCTTTCCGTCAAGGGATGGTTTGCACGGGCAATAACCGTGACCCTGTTCCAGAGCAATGGCTCGATGTTCACCTTGCCGGTGAACGCATCCGGAATGTCGATGGGTGCGAGCACGAGATCGAGGTCACCTTTCAGCATTTGCGCAACAAGCTGTTCTGGCGTCCCCGGCACGATTCGAATCCGGCATTTCGGACGCCGCTTGAACAGATTCGCGACTGCCCTGGGAAGCAGGACCTCCTGCCAGGTTCCCCCGGCACCGATGACGATTTCGCCGAGTTCAGCATCCCTTATTGAATCGATCCTGCGGTAAGTCGCTCTCAGGTTGCTGTCGATGTCACGCGCGGTATCCGCCAGGAGGTCCGCGAACAGTGTTGGTGTGACACCGCGCGCCTCCCGTTCAAAAAGAGGAACACCGAGTTCACCTTCTATCCGCTGAATTGCTTTTGAAACGGCAGGTTGATTCATGCCGATCCGGTCCGCGGCAACGGTTATGTTGCCCGCATCATAGACTGCGAGAAAAAGCTGGATGTTTCGAAGATCCATATATTCCGCATTGGAATGGTTAAAGATAATTTCTTTTTAGGTTGGGCATGTCAGCCTGTCTAGTCTCCTAAGGAGACCGGTCGATGCGCGGAAGCGCCGCCGGCACAAGGGAGGAAACAATGGCTGACTTGAAAAAGCGTCTGGGTAGAGCGGTGCTGGCCCTGGCGCTGGCCTTCGGGCTTGGTACTCCGGCAATAGCTGAATATCCGGAAAAACCGGTGACATTTGTCCTGCCGAACGGGGCAGGGGGGGCGGCTGACATCAACCTAAGGATCATCCTTAAGCATCTTGAGAAACATGTTCCAGCCAAGCTGGTGGTCAAAAACATAAAGGGCGGTGCGACCGCGACTGGAACCCGCGCTGCCTATGACGCGCCGAAGGACGGCTACACACTTCTGTTTTTCCACCAGGCCTTCATGGGAACCGCCGCCCAGGGCATTCTCGGGCGCGATTTTCAAGACATGGTGCCGGTCGCACGCGCCGGCTCCATCGATATCATGTATGCGGCTGCAAAAGATGCTCCCTTCGATAATCTTCCGGAACTGATTTCCTACGCAAAGGAGAATCCGGGTGCCGTGAGAGTTGGTGTGTTCCTGAGGGCGCACAGCCACATGGTTGCGCTCAAGGTGATGGATGCGCTTGGCGTTGAGTTCAACATGATCAACATTCCGGGCGGCGGCGGACCGATCCGCGCTGCTCTGGTCGGCCATCAGATCGATCTCGGTATTACATCCGTATCTGAAAGTCAGAAATACTTCGAGAGCGGGGACATCAAGCCGTTGTTCGTCTTCCGGCCCGTGGAAGTGCCGGGGCTTGAGGAACTTCCCTCAGCCGGGGAAAGCGGCTACCCGAGCATGGCGGACGTCGGCAGCGTGACCAATTATTTCTGGGCGCACAAGGACGTTCCTGAAGACGTTCGAGTGTATTGGGCGGACAAGATCGAAGCCGTCATGGCGGACCCGGAGCTTCAGGAAGAGCTTGGCCAACGCATCATCGACCTGCGGTTTGCCCGTGGCGAAGAGCTGCAGAAAGAGGTTGATGCGCAGTACGCGAACACCGTTGCGATCGTCGAAAAGTTCGAACTTGGAACGGGCTCGAATGAATAGCGCCGAACGGGGCGGCGCGAAACCGCGCCGGCCAGGAGCTCAAGGATGGCTGGGGATTTGCCTGGTCATCGCCATGAGCTGGCTGGCAACGGTCGCGACACAACTTCCTCCGCCGCAGTTCGAGCCGGTTGGCGCCCGTTTGCTCGCATCGGTCATTCCGGTCGCGCTCGTCTTTCTCGGCGCCGTGCTGACCGTTCAGGACATGCTGCACGGATCATCAAACAAAGCGTCCGAAGACACCGTTCCGTCAATGGCCTCGATCGTCGGGTCGGCCGCGCTGCTTTGTGTTCTGGCCTTGTATGCATTCCTGGTTTCGCTGGGTCTTTCCCCATGGATCTACATCCTTGTCTCGGGCGTTTTCGCAGGATGCGTTGCCTTTCTTGCGTCGAGGCAGGCAAAGATCGGTGTCGTGGCCTTGGCAATGGCGACGGGTGCGTTTCTTGCCGCCGGAATTGCCTGGAGTTTCAACAATCTCCTTTACGTTGATATTGTGAGCTAGCCCATGCCGGAATTTGACTACGGCTTCGTCGGTCTTGGTGCGATGGGATCAGCGATGGCCGGCGCTCTGGCAGATACCGGCCTTCGCGTCGCGGGTGTGGACCCGGATCCGTCCTCCCGGAAAAGAGCGGAAGGCTGGTTCGTCACGGCAGGGGAAGATCTTGGTCGGATCCTGGAGCAATGCCATACGGTCGTGGTGTCCTTGCCGACCGAAAAAGCCTTGCGTGCGGTTTACCGCGAGATTGAACAAACACCTTCCAAGTCCGGTCAACTCGTCATTGAAACGTCGACCGTCGCGCCCGTGCGCGCCAGGGAACTTGCAGCGATTTCCGGAGTATCGGGACGTCGCCACATTGAGGCCGGCCTGATTGGATTGCCGCATGATGCCCGCGCAGGGTCTCTCTATCACTTTGTCGGCGGGTCCGATCAGGATGTTGCCGCGGCTTCGGAGTTCCTGAACCGGACCAGCCGGGCTTACGCCCATCTCGGCGGTGTCGGCAGCGGTGCCGTCGCCAAAGTTCTCAACAATGCTATCGGCAATGCGACCATGCTTGTCTTTTCTGAGGCGATTGCGGTGGGCGACGCTCTCGGCCTGGACCCGGAAGTTTTCGTAAACGCCGTCGTGGAAGCTGACGGGGCGGGGATGTCCAAGGTCTTTGCGCGTCACGCCCACTGGGCTACCGGCAGGTCCGAACGCCAACCCCCCACGCCGATCAACCGGAAGGACATGGCCGCTTATGCGTCCATGGCGAACGTGACGGGAGCCGTGTGCCCGGTGCTCGGTGCGGCGTCCCGGGTTATGGCGGATATGAGCGACACAGACGGGCTGGTGCAGACGCACGCGGACCGGGTGCGGAACAGTTCTCGGAAGACGGAGCGTTCATGGAGTTAAGCAGCGCCCTCATCAACCATTTTGCCGTTGCGCCGCTCTTGTTTTCAATCGCAGGTGTTGCAATCGGCATAGTGTTTGGCGCCATTCCCGGCCTGAACCAGGGCGTAATCATGGTTTTGACGCTGCCGCTGACATTTCACATGGACAGCTACCTTGCGCAGGTGCTTTTGATCGGCATGTATGTCGGGGGGGTCAGCGGTGCCATGGTAACCGGTGTCACGCTTGGTATTCCGGGATCTCCCGCCGCGATCATGACCACGTTCGACGGGTATGCCCTTGCAAAACGCGGCCAGGCCGCGCGTGCCCTCGGCCTCGGTGTCTCTGCATCGCTGATCGGCGGCCTCATATCATGGTTGTGCCTTGCTCTGGTGTCGGAGCCCATCGCACGGTTTTCGCTTCGGAACTTCGGCAGTTTCGAGTATGCGGCGCTGGTCTTCGGGGGGCTCCTCATCATCGCGACCTGCTCGGGCAAGAATTTTTTTCTCGGTCTGACCTCCGGACTTCTGGGCATGTTGTGCGCGCTCGTGGGTCTCGATCTCGTCAGTCAGGTGCCGCGGTTCACCTTCGGATATGAATCCTTTGAAAGCGGATTTCGCATCGAAGCGGTGCTCGTCGGCATATTCGCGATCGGTCACCTGCTTTACGACATCAGCGCGCGCGCGCTGCCCTCGCGGCAGCTCTCGGTCCGAACCCTTGAGATCTGGCGTTCCGTTACAGCTCTGGCCCGGCACTGGCTTAACCTGCTCCGATCCAGCCTGATCGGTGTCTGGATCGGCATTCTCCCCGGCATCGGCGCGAACATCGGGTCTGTGGTCTCCTATTTTGTGACCCGGAACATTGACCGGGATCCCGAAAGCTTTGGGACGGGCCGGGAGGAGGGAATTGTTGCATCGGAGGCAGGCAACAACGCGACTGTTGGCGGTGCGCTCATTCCAATGATTTCCATGGGGATTCCCGGCAGTGGCGCGGACGTCATTCTGATGGCGGCTCTTCTGTTCCACAACATCCAGCCCGGTCCCTTGCTGGTGCTGGAACATCCGGACGCGTTTTACGGAATTATCGCGACCTATCTTGTCGCCACCCTGCTGGCATTTGTGCTGCTGATGTCGTTGGCCGTCTCGCTCTCGAAGGTGGTCGGTGTGCCACGGGCCATTCTTGTGCCGCTGATATTCATTCTCGCAATTGCAGGCACCTATTCGCTCAACAATCTCTTCTTCGACGTCTGGGTGATGATCGGCTTCGGCGCGGTCGGGCTGCTCATGCGCATCACCGGCCTGCCATCGGCTCCTTTCATGATCGGTTTCGTGCTGACACCGCTGTTTGAACAGAAGTTCCGCGCCAGCATGATGGAATCAAACGGCTCGCTGCTGCCTTATGTGGAGCGCCCGCTTGCACTGGCGATCCTCCTTTTTTCAATCGCATTTGCCGCCGCGCCGGCCGTATTCGGAGGGCTGAACCGAGCGGCTGGACAACGCTCATCAGGTCGGAAGGAAGAAACCGGATGAAGACAGTGCTTGTAACCGGATCGAGCCGTGGGCTTGGATTGGAGTTTTGCCGACAATACCACGCGGATGGCTGGACTGTGCTGGCGACCTGCCGAAATCCTCAAACCTCGGAAAAGCTGAAATCCATCGGCGTTGAAATTTTTCAGCTCGATACCGCGTCTCCTCAAAGCGCCGGGAGCCTTGCCGCGCGACTCGCCGGCACACCGATCGATGTCTTAATCAACAATGCCGGCGTGATGGGTGATAAAACCAGGTCGGCGCTCGATGCGAATCTGAACGAATGGGATGACGCTTTCCGGATCAACGCCCTCGGACCGGCAATCGTGACTCGGGCGCTCTTGGAGAACCTCAAACGCGCAGACGCGCCCGTTGGGGTCACGATGGGTAGCCAGGCCGGTATTTTCGATATGATGAAAACTCCGGATCTGGCTATCTACCGGTCCACGAAAGCCGCAACCAACGCTGTCACGATCTCGCTTGCCAAAGCTCTGCAGGAACATGGAGTCCTGTATTTCTCGCTGCGTCCCGGCAGAACGAAAACAGATATAACGGGGCACACCGGAGACTATGAGGCCGACGATTCCGTCCGCCTCATGCGCGGACTCATCGACCGCGCCGATCCCCGCTGGCGGGGGCTGTTCATCGACCGGAGCGGCACGGTCTACAATTACGGCGGTGGCTTTCACGTCTAGAGCGTGTTGCGTTTATGTTGGATCATTTGGTGGCGCAAACTTGACAATCTCCGCCATTCATATGCAATTTAAAACATGAATGTAAAATTCAATATTTAGACTCAGGCATTGGATATGTCGTTTCATCCGCGCATGAAGAGCACAATAGAAGGTCTGAAGGTCGTTGGTGAACTCAGACACAGAACCTTTGAAGGCGCAATAGCAGATTTATGGGATGTTGCGTGCAGTCCGTTTGCGCAAGGGGAATATGTTTCCCACGCGCCTCGGCTGGTTGTCGTGCTTGACCAGACTGGATGCGGTCGGATGAATGTAGTCGCATCGCCGACCGTGCCGCCGGAACAGAGCAACTCCGAAAACCGGCTTTTTTATATTCCAGCCGGATTCAAGGTTTGGTCGAGGATCGAAAACGTCGCCACCCTGCGTCATCTGGACATTCATTTCGATGTAGAGAAACTGTCGGGAAAACTGGCTGATGATTTTGAAACCGGGCAGATCGATGTGCCCAACCTTTCATTTTCGGATAACCGGATTCTGTCGCTCGCAAATCTGATAGCGGAGCAATGTGAATCTCCCGGTGCCTTGCATGATCTTTACGGGGACAGTCTGATCTGCGCCCTGTTCGTAGCCCTGGCGCAAATCAAGCCCGTGTCCGGGCGGCACAAAGGAAAACTGGCAACAAATAAATTGCGCAGGACTATCGAGTTCATTGAAGACAACCACGCTGAAACAATCCGTCTGGAAGAGTTGGCGCAGATAGCCGGTTTGTCTCCCGCCTACTTTTGCAGTGCATTCCGGCTTGCGACCGGCATGCCTCCGCATCGCTGGCAGATGCGATCAAGGATCAATCGTGCAAAACACTATATGGAAAACACCAATATGGTTCTGAGCGCTATTGCTATGGCAACCGGGTTTTCCGATCAGGCGCATTTCACGCGGGTTTTCCGCCAGTTCACCGGCACAACGCCAAATGCCTGGCGTAAATCCAAGCTGGGCTGATTTATCCGAATTTCGTTCAATCCGACGAAATTACATTCAATCTACCGTCGATAACTTGAGCTAGATACTCCGATCATATGGATTCTTGCGGTTCGACGCCTGTCTGGACCGCATACTCTGAGGAGACGGCACATCATGAGCGGCGCATATACTGTGTCAATTCGTCTTTGCGTTGGCGTAGCGGCGGTCATTTCATACTGGCCGTCGGAACTTCTTGCCCAGCAGACCGTTGATGCGGACACCTCAGATGTAACCAATCTGCGCGAAATTGTCGTCGACGGGCAGGGTTCGGGGAACAACGCTGCAATCATCGACGGCTACGTAGCAAAATCCACCGGTACCGGATCAAAGTCCAGTGTTCCAATAGAGGAAATCCCGCAGTCCGTTTCAGTTATCACCCGGGAGCAAATCGATGATCAGGGGGCCCAGACGACAGATGAAGCGCTGCGCTATACCGCCGGTGTCTTCGCACAACCATTCGGTCCGGACAGCGATACAAACTGGTTCTTCCTTCGCGGTTTCAACGCGACCCAATCCGGTGTCTTTCTCGATGGTCTCCAGCTTTACGGGTATGGTTTCGGCGCGTTTTACGTCGATAGCTTCAACCTGGATCGAATTGATGTTCTGCGCGGTCCCGCCTCGGTTCTTTATGGCGGATCAAGTCCCGGCGGGATAATAAACTATATCAGCAAGAAACCCACGGGCGATCGGATCCGAAATATTGAGACAGGTATCAATGATGCCGGAACGGCTTATTTGGGGTTCGATGTAGCGGACTCATTCGGCGAGTTTTACGATTTTCGGGTGTCCGGTCGTGTCCTTGGCGGTGAAGGATACCATGACTTCCAGGAAGGAGCCCGCGGTTCCGTGTCTCCAAGCCTGACCTGGAGACCGAATATTTCCACGAGCCTTACTGTTCTTGCCAATGCAACGATAGTCGATGAGACACATGGAGCAGCCAGTTTTCTACCCTATACGGGGACAGTGAAGTCGACATCCTTCGGCTTTATCGATCCGGATAGAAATTATACCGAGCCGGACCTTGATGAGTATCTGCGTCGGCAGGCCTCCATCGGATATGAATTCGAACACATATTCGACAATGACTGGACTGTGCGACAAAACGTTCGCTATGGCTATTCCGATCTGCATGAGTTCAATCTCTACCCGTTCGGGTATTCGGGATTTTCGCCGACACCCGTCTTGCCTGATGCCGTATTTAGCCGGATCGTTTTTGAGCACGACACAACGATCAATAATTTTCTTATCGACAATCAACTGGATGGTACAATTGCCACCGGACCGATCGAGCATAATCTTCTGTTCGGAATAGACTACAATTATTTTAACTTGGACCAGGTTCAAGCCTCAGCAATCGGGACGACGATTAGCGTCACCGATCCGAGATATGGTGCGGCACAGCCGGACCCGGTATCCTATATTGACCAGAACGTCGTCCAGAACCGTATCGGGATCTATGTTCAAGATCGCATCAAGTTCGATAACAATTGGACGGTAACATTGAACGGGCGTTATGATTTCGTGGACACGCATGCCACGGGAACACCCGAATATAAGGGATCAGACACCGCATTCTCGGGTCGGGCCGGCATCGCCTATGAGTTTGCCGGCGGCCTTACGCCGTATGCAAGCGCGGCGACTTTTTTCAATCCGCTTATTGGCTCGTCCGCTTCGGTTGACTTTTTCGAACCGGAAGCAGGCGAACAGTTTGAAGCGGGTTTGAAGTACCAGCCGACCTGGTTAGACGGGCTTGTTACCATTGCCTTTTTTGATCTCACACGCAGAAATGTCGTCACCGGACCATTCGGGTCGGAAACCCAAATCGGTGAAGTCAACTCGCGCGGATTTGAGTTTGAGGCCAAGGCCAACGTGACGGACGATCTACGGCTCACGGCTGCGATCACGGCATATGATCTTGAAATCACGAAAGATTCGGATACATCGATTATCGGCAAAACGCCCAATGTGGTTCCGGAACAGCTTGCATCACTGTTTGTGGATTACACGGTTCCAGACGGCAGATTTGAAGGCGTGACAGTCGGTGGCGGCATTCGTTACCAGGGCCCTTCATGGGTCGATAACGAAAACACACTCAAAGTGCCTGCTGCAACGCTGTTTGATGCGAAACTCGGTTACGAACGGGACAATTGGGGCGTGGATTTGAACGTAACCAACATTGCCGACACGCGTTATGTTGCCAGTTGCGACGGCATTTATACCTGCAGCTATGGAGAAGGCCGTTCCTTCAGGTTGAAAGCGTACGCAAAATGGTGATCAGACGGTCGCGTCTGCTGTGAAAGATCCGTGCGGTCGGAAAAGAAGAGTATCTTGGTGCGAATGGACGTTTGTTTTTTCCTCCGAAGGATACCGGTATTTCCGGTGATTTTTATGATTTGTTGGTCGCCGGTATCGGCGGCAGAACAGCGGTTCGAGCATAATTGGGGTGTTACCACACTCCAGGAAAGACCTGAGCGCATTGTCTCACTGAGCTACAATGGTGCCGATTTTTTCCTTGCGCTGGGCGTTGAACCTGTAGCGATCCGGTATTGGTACGGCGGCAACGAACACGGCCTCTGGCCATGGGCGGAAGACAAACTGAGCGCATTCAAGCCAGTTGTAATTCGCGGTCCGATAAATGCCGAACTCATCGCCGCGCTTGAGCCTGACCTCATCGAAGCCATCTGGACCGACCTGAGTGAGGACGAGTATCGGCTGCTCTCAAAAATCGCGCCTGTTGTTCCGCCAAAGCCCGGATATGGCCCGTATGAGACGTCCTGGACTGAGATGCTGACCGCAATCGGAAAGATCACTGGCAAGGAGCAAAGGGCGCAAGAGATCATCGATCAACTACAGGCCCGAATACAGTACATTCGCGATCTGCGTCCCGGTTGGCGCGGAAAAACGGCTTTTATCGGTCAGCCTTCCGGACCGCTGTTCTTCAACGCCAGTGACGTTCGCTGGAGAATTATGCAGGCGCTGGGATTTGAAATGCCCGCCAGACTCAAATCGCTTTCAAGCCGTGGATTTTATACGCGACTATCCCGCGAAATCACCGAACCCTACGATGCCGACATTGTTGTTTGGCTTAATGAGGCTTCCATCGAAACCCAGCTTGAGAACCTGCCGCTCCGGCACATGACGAGAGCCTATAAGGAAGGCCGCGAAATTATTGTTCCACCCTTATTGTCAGGTGCGCTCGCATATTCAAGCCCGCTCAGCCTTGACTATGCGCTCGATGAACTGGTTGCACTCATTGATGTTGCTATCGATGGCGATCCCGATACGACTGTCTCCAATGATCCGTCTTCATTCATGCAGCGGTGACAGCGAACCCAATACGCTCTTACGACCCGCACGATCGCGCAAAAACTGGCAGCGACAAAAGGTTATGGCGTCTTGAGGCAGACCACTTCAGAAGTTATCGGTCGTGGTCACGGCCGGAACATGTTCCCTCACCTTCGACTGTAAACAAATGCTGTTTCCAGATAAGGCGCAAAGCGGATGTTCGTGCAGTGCGCAGCGAAAGCCTGCTTCCCGCCCGATTTGTTTTGATGCGTTCCTTGTTGTGACGTCAGGCTAAACGTCGAAGTTGGACGGGAGCACGATCATATCTCTGATGGTCACATTCCGCGGCCGCGACAGCATGTAAAGAACAGCATCAGCGATTTCCTCAGGTTCGATCAACGCTCCGCTCTCCTTTGCTTTCTTCAGGTTCTCTTCCGGCCAGTCTGCCAGAAGGGCGGAATTAACCGGGCCGGGCGAAACCTGACCCATGCGAATTCCCGTATTCACAAGTTGTCGTCGCATGGTTTGCACAAAGCAGGTTATCGCCCATTTGGAAGCCGAATAGACCGGCTCCCATTTTATCGCCGAATGTCCGGCCAGCGAACAGGTGACAATGATATCGCCCGTCTTGCGCTCGGTCATGTGAGGAATGGTCGCATGCACGTTTTTCATGACCGCATTGACATTGAGATTCAGCATGCGATCTATGCTGTCAGCGTCTGTCTCCCAGAGGTCCCCGCCAATGTAAGTGCCTGCGTTACAATGAAGAATATCAATTTTCCCTGTTTTGGCCAGGATCTCGGGCACCATGGCTTTGCAGCTGTTCTCATCAAGGAGGTTCGCTGCATGCGTCACGCAGGTATCTCCATATCTGTCAGCCAGGCCGCTCAGCGCTTCTTCATTCCGATCCACACAGACAACAGTTGCGCCTTCGCGCATCAGACCGTCGGCGGTTGCCAATCCGATACCTGAGGCCGCGCCTGTGATCACAGCAACTTTGCCCTTGAAAATTTCCCGCATTGCAGAACGTCCTCATTGTTGCGTGGAGATAAGGTATGTCAGGAGGCGGCCCGTTCGCCGAACGCCCCGTTCTTCTGATCATCGGTTTGTTTCGGGTCGCAGGCAGCGTGATAAGCGGCCAGGCGCTCTGTTATTCGCCAAACGATCAGATCGACCGGGTCGAGAGGCTGTTCTGAAAACCGCGCGGCTGCAGGCAGATATTGCCAGAACACCGGCCGGGGAACGCAGACGCCGGTAAGCGCGGAGAGGAGCCGTTCAACAGCCTCCTGCGCTTCGGGTTCCGTCCAGTAGTATCGGATCCGGTCAGACAGTGAATAATGGCGGAGAATGCGCAGCTTTTCCGGCGATCCGGAGTAATGTTTATCCCAGCCGGCCGGCGCCCGCAGCATCAGCGCTTCCATGGTCTTTTGAAGCGGGCGTTGGCCATAATCCAGGATCATATCCGAAGCGACCGCATCCAAAGCATAAAGAGCTTCCCGCAGAGTAAAAGTCAGTTCGGGGCCGACTTTCAAAATCGCAAAACCGTCTTCCACAAGATTGGCCAGGGCACTCCGGTCCTGAAAATCGGTAGAGTGAGCCTCAAAAACAAGATTGGGCACCGTGTCGAGAATCGATGACAGGCTGCGAGCGGCTTTCCGGTCGTAGTTGACAACGTTGGAATTGCCGAACTCGACACCGGGCTGGACAACCAGCGCAATGACGCGTTCAAACGCTTCGGCCAAGCCGCTTTGTTGGAAAACACGGCGGTGTATTTCCACGGTCTTCAAAGCCGCTTCAGCGGATGTGGGTGTTATAATGTCCAGTTCATGATCAGCGCCTCCGGGAGCGGGAACCTCCGTTCCGATTATGTAGAGGGGAGGTTGTGTGTTCGCCGAAACCGCAGCCGTTTCAGCCACGGCAGCAAGACGTGCCGCCCGTTCCGCCGTTATCTCATCGCCGACAGCAGCCGGTTCTCCTTTGCAGCCCATTGAAGCATCAAGATGTATTTTTCGGAAGCCGGCCAATATATAAGCCTCAACCATCTTCGACGCTTCATCGAGGGCGGCGTCCGCGGTGGAGTCTCTCCAGGGATTGGGGCCTAAATGATCCCCGCCGAGGACAATTTGCGACCGGTTGCACCCTTCCTCATCGGCAATCTTGTGGACCAGCGCGGAAAAGTCTTTCGGGGTCATCCCGGAATACCCTCCAAGATGATTCACCTGGTTGCAGGTCGCTTCGATCAGCACGGTCGCATGTGCGGCCTGCCCGTGACGCAGGGCCGCGCGCAGCACAAGCGGATGCGCTGAACACACCGATGTCACCCCGTGTGGCCGGTCACCGGCGCGTAAATCAGATAAGCGTTCCGGGGCAACAACGCTCATCGCTTTGTTGCCCCGGCAATAAACTGTTCCAATTCCTGTTTTGTGCCCGCGCCTTCCATCGGGCCGCGCCGTGTCACGTTGCGTGCGCCGGCTGCGGAGGCAAAACTCAGCGCTTCGTCAATCCCGCAACCCAACCTGCGACACGCGACATAGGCTCCGCCGAAGCAATCCCCGGCACCCGTGGGGTCGACTTCTTCTACCTTGAATTTCGGAGCCTCATGCCTTGTTCCGTCGGGTAGAAAAACCGTCGCGCCGCCCGCACCTCTTTTTAAGGCTATTTCCCCGACGCCACGTTCGAACAGATATTGAATGGCTTTTTCTTCACCATTCACCTTGGCAGTCCGTTCCAGTTCTTCACCGGACGGCAACAGAAGGTCGGAAAGATCCACTAATTCGTCAAACAGCGCCTCGATATCGGGGGCAAGCCGGAGCTCTTTGCGCAAATTCGGATCGAGCGATACCGATCCTCCTCTCCCTTTCACGATGCGGGCGGCTTTATTAATAATATCTGCGGCGCCGGGGATTGTCAGCGCTGACCCCACGATGTGAAGGTGGCCGGAGCCGGCCAGAATATGGTCCACCTCATCGGACCAGCCCATGCGCGCAGCAGCGGAATAACCGATATTATAGAGGAAATCGCGATTTCCGTCCGGACGGTATCTTACAAACGCGGTCCCGGTCGGATAGTCAGGATCGACAGTGACGGCTGACAGGTCCACACCGTCTTCCCTTAGCCGTTCAAGATTTGCTTTTCCGAAATCGTCATGTCCGACAGTGCCAATGACTGCCGACGGGCAGCCGATTTTTCCGCACTGATCTATGAAAATCGCCGGAGCACCGGATGGGAACGGACCAATGAAGGTCTGTGCTTCAACGAAACCTGTGCCGACCGTCGTTGCAACAATTTCAGCCAGTATCTCGCCAACGGTAACCGTGTAGCCAAGATCAGCCCGAGACAGCATCGCAGATCTCCTCTTCTTCCTCCGCAATGATTGTCTCGGCTGTAATATCGTCGGTTATCAGAGTATTGATCAAACCGGCTTTGGCAGCCGCCCGAATAATCTTGACCTTGTGCTGGCCGGCAGCCGCCATGATTTTATGCGGGACGGTCGATACCGTTTCTATCGCAACACCGATCGTCCGGGCTTCGATGGGATGATCGATTGAGTTTCCATCTTGATCGAGGAACCGCCCAAGAACATCGCCGACCGCTCCTGCCTGGCTGATTGATTTGGGATCAATTTCGCTCGGAAGCCCATTGGCAATCAGAAAGGACTTTGAAGAGACATCGCTGGCTGTGATGATGACGGCATCGAGCTGTTCGAACTTTGCATAATGTTCCTCAAACAGCTCCTGCCTCAAAAAGGCCGAGCGGTCGACACCTTCCGATAGATAAACCGGTGCTGCCAACAAAGAATATTTGGCGCCCAGTTTGTTTGCCAAGCCGGAGGCGACTGAGAAGGTATTGAACGATGATCCACGTGTTGTGCCGCCGAGCATCGAAACCACTTCCATGTTCGGATAAGAAAGCGGCGGCAGCCTGCGAATGGCATTTTCGATCGTCAGCCCCCAGGAAACGCCAATCCGTTTCCAATCACTGTCACGTACAGCATCAACAAGATAACCGGACAATGCGGCGCCCACGGCAGAGTGATATTCATAGTTTTTGCGATTGGCGGGCGCGACCAGCGCTTTCTCCAGCCGGAGCGTGCTGCGCAGCTTAGCCTGCATTTCAATACGGGGAAGAAACGGCGCGCTCAGTTCGATCCTGACCAGATCACGTGAGCGGGCCTTTTTGATCGCCTGGTTCACACGCAGACGGGTGACGCCCATGAGCTCCGCAACATCCGCCTGAGTCATTTCATTGATGAAATAGTGCCAGCAGACCTCAGATATAAAGGCGTCGCTATCTTCTAAGGCATCTCGCGGCAATGGTTCCTCCCGGTCGAAAAGTCTGATTGTCAAAGCGCAGTACTACGACATGACCGCAGATTATACAAATGTTGTTTTACTTTTACATATGAAAAAATTCACTTGCGTAACAAAAATTACATATGTAAAACTTCTGATGCTGAGACGTGCTACGCCGCAAATCTGGTACTGCAGCATCCTTTAAAAAATGAATATCGGGAGGAGCCCATGGGTATCGTTCGGAAAATAAGCGCTTCAGCGCTGGCTCTTAGTCTTATGGCTGGCGCCGCATTCGCGCAGGAATTGACTATTAAAGACGAGGACTGGTGGAAAAACGCCGGTCAGAAATTCAGCGGAGTAACTCTGCGGGGCGTTACGGAATCCACGCCTCCTTCAAATTTTATCGCAGATGTTCTCGCCCCGAAATTTGAGGAACTGACCGGCATCCGGGTCGATGTTGAGACAACGTCTTGGGACCAGATGTACGATAAGGCGATCAAGGATATGGAGGCCGGCACCGGCATCTATGACATGGTCTATATCGAGCAGGATATCATCTACGCCTATCTGGCCAGAGACTTTCTTGTCGACGTAACCAAATCGCTCGCGGACAATCCGAGCCTGAAGGCTCCCGGCTACAACGAAGCAAATTTCACGTCGTTCGCCGACAACTTCCGCGGGGAAGACGGACATCTGTTCGGCATCCCGATGGAAGCCTTTATCAAAGTGTATCTTTATCGCACGGATCTGTTCGGCGACCCCGAAATTCAGGCCGCCTTCAAGGAGAAAGCAGGCCGCGATCTGGTGCCGGCCAAAACGCACGCTGAATATACGGAGATTGCCAATTTCTTTACCGACTATATGAAAGAAAAAGGCGAGGATATCTGGGGCACAACGGCGCAGGCCCATACCGGCCATCCAGCGTCCTGGTACGAATATTTTGAATCCGTCGCTCCGACCTTTGGCGTCTACAACTGGGGCATCGACGCGGGCAATAACTATGCCGCATCGACCGAAAATGGCGGAACAATGAACTCCGATGCCGCCAAAGAAGCCCTGACCTGGTGGTTGTCCATGCGCGACATCGCTCCGCCGGAGTCGGTGCAGTCGACCTGGACTGAAGTGGGAACCACGTTCGCTGCCGGACGAGCCGCGCAGGGACTGGTTTACGGTGAAAATGCCGCCTGGATTGCTGCCGATGATTCAAAGTCGAAGGTTGTCGGGAATGTTGGCGTTGCGCTTCCCCCGTTGGCGGAAGGTGTGATGGCAGCGGCGGACGCTGGGGAAGGTTACATCGGCTACTATGACGGCGGCGCGTTTGGTCTGCCGGTGACGTCGAAGAACAAGGATGCCGCCCTGTTGTTCCTGCAGTTCATGGCTCTGCCGGAGGTACAGGAAGAGTGGGCTGTTGCCGCTCCCCGTATCACCCTGACGTCGACCTATGACTCTCCGAAGGTGCAAGCGCTGGATGAAGAGCTGGGTGGTTATTACACCATGCTGCGCGATCAGGGCCGGCTGTTCAAGGGAGCGCCTGAATATCCGTTCCATGCTCAGGTTCGCGAGGCAACTGCGCCGATCTTCTACCAGATTTTGACGGGCGACGTGAGCGTGTCGGACGGGCTTGATCAAATGGCTGCAAAAGCGGAAGAAGAACTCAAAACGCTGGGCTATCGTCAATAAGAACCCTCCCGGGAGGGGTCGTCTTGATAGATGACCTCTCCTCGGCTCAGAATCCATTCATTACACGCAAAATCCGAAGAACGGGGTATATTTTGTCCCTGACTGTGTTGGAAGGAATTTGGAGCCCGGCGGTTCCTGCTCCTTTCCATCTTGTCGGAAACAAAATCTGCTCTCGCCGAACGGAAGAGATGAGAGGGCCCTGAGCCCAAACTGCGACAGATTTGCCGGGGCGGCGCGTTCGGCTGTGTGCGGCGCCTTCAGGGAGGTGGTAGTGATGCAATCCAAACGGCTGGGCTGGCTGCTGTTAGCGCCGACAATCATCATCCTTTTCTTTTTCGGCGTGCTGCCCTTTATCTATGTCGTTTGGGTTTCCTTTCATCAATGGAATCCCTTCGCTGCCAATCCGAATATGATTTTCAACTGGGCGGACAACTATCGCGCCGTTGTGTTTGATTCCCGGTTTCTGGCCTCCCTGGGCGTCACGGCCGCGTTCGTGTTCTTCGCGGTGGTGACCGAACTCATACTCGGCTACTTTCTCGCGCAAGCTTTCATGAAGGACTTCCCGGGGAAAGCCTTCTTCCGAACAATTCATACCTTACCTCTGATTATGGCACCGATCATCGTGGGCTCGGTCTGGAAGCTGATGACGACCCCGTCAATCGGCATCATACCTTATTACCTCGACAGACTTTTCGGACTGGATCTCAATATCGGAACCAGCGCCCTTGCCGCTTTCACGATCACGGTCATCATGGACGTGTGGCACTGGACGCCGCTTGTTACACTGACATTGATTGCGGCGCTTGTATCGCTCCCGTCGGACCCGTTTGAGCAAGCCCAGATCGATGGAGCCGGCAAACGTCAGATTTTTTGGCATATCACGCTGCCCATGATCGCGCCTGCGGTCGTTGCCACGGTGTTTATCCGGCTCATGGACGCGATGAGAACCGTCGATGAGGTTCTTATGCTGACCGGCGGCGGTCCGGGCTCCGCAACCCGGTATGTCGGTGTCCATATTTTCAAGGAAGTCTTCCCCAGAACCAACTACGGCTATGGTTCCGCCATTTCAGTCATCGTTCTCTATCTGACCATTGTGGTTTGCTGGCTTCTTTATGTCGGACTGATTGCGCCACGCGGCGCAAGGAGAGGCTGAGATCATGAAAAAAAGCAAAAAGTGGCTTCATGTCTGTTTGTGGATCGCGCTCAGCTTAGTCACTCTGTTCCCGATCTACTGGCTGTTTGTCATTTCCGTTAAACCCGCGGTCGAGCTTTTCACGACGCCGGAAGTTATTCTGCGCAGCTTTTACTGGGACAATTATGCCGAGGTGCTCGGTGACAGGCTCATACGCAGCTACATGGTTAACTCGCTGATCATTTCCTCCGGAAATGCCGTTTTATGCACGACGCTCGGCTTCTTTGCCTGCTATGCGCTTTCGCGCTTCAACATGAGCGGCAAGGAGTCGATTTTCTTCTGGACCATCACGAACAGAATGGCGCCGCCGGCTGTTTTTCTTTTGCCGCTGTTTCTTCTGATGACACAAGTATATGCAATCGGAGACTGGAAGCTTCTCGACACACGCATCGGGATGATTCTGGTTTACTGCACGTTCAATCTGCCGTTCGCAATCTGGACATTGCGACCGACGGTCGACGGTATTCCCAGAGAGCTTGACGAAGCCGCCTTTGTGGATGGCGCCTCGCCGTGGCAGGTCATCACGGAAGTCGTGTTTCCACTGTGCCGGCCGGGCCTCGCTGTCACTCTCATCCTGACCTGGGTCTTTGCATGGAACGAGTATCTGCTGGCTGCGACCCTGACGAATTTCAATGCCCGCACACTCACAACCGGTCTGTCCGAGTATGTGACAACCACCGGGACCGAGTGGGGGATCATGGCGTCCATATCGGTCTTCACACTTATTCCCGCACTCATTGTTTTCGGTTTGGTGCAGCGGCACATTGTCGCCGGACTGACGTTCGGTGCGGTGAAAGGCTGAGTTGTGACGGACACAGACAAAAACCAACCGATTGAGCCGATCGACATCATTGATCGCATTGACGATGAGGCTGAAACCGTCGACGAACCGACGCCCGGCTTTCTGCCGATTGATACCAACTGGTTCGACCGGCTGTTCATATCCGTGATTATCTGGGTCGCCTTGTCCCTGCTCTGGTTCCGTTTTGTGGAGCCGCTCGGGTTGTCGATCTGGATTTCCAATCTCATAGCGCTCGTGCTTGCTGTCTTCATCATTCGAAAGGGTTAGCGCATGAAATCTCTCGTGCTGGAAAAGAAAGACGACCTTTCGCTTCGCGATTTTCCGTCGATTGACGATGCTGAAGAAACTCTCGGTCGAGGGGATGTCCGGATTAAAATCCATACCGTTGGAATTTGCGGTTCGGATGTTCACTACTTTACCCACGGACGGATTGGGCCGTTCGTGGTTGAAGAACCGATGATATTGGGTCACGAGGCCTCCGGAACGATCGTAGAAGTTGGACCCGATGTCAGAGGTCTGAAGGTCGGTGATCGGGTTTGTATGGAGCCGGGTATTCCTGATGCCAATTCAAAAGCCGCGCGGCTTGGGATGTACAACATAGATCCGGCAGTGCGTTTCTGGGCAACACCACCGGTTCACGGAATCCTTCGGCCAACCTGTGTTCATCCCGAGGACTTTACGTTCAAATTGCCTGACAATGTCAGCTTTGAGGAAGCCGCAATGGTTGAGCCGCTCGCCGTCGGGGTGCATGCCGCCACAAAAGCGAGAATAAAGCCCGGTGATGTCGCCACTGTCCTGGGCGCCGGGCCGATCGGACTTGTCACGGCGCTGGCCGCACTCGCCGGCGGGTGCTCGAAGGTCTTTGTCACCGACCTTGCTGAAAAGAAACTCGAAATCGCCCAGAGTCTCTCGCCGGCCATCGTGGGTATTGATGCAAGCAAAGAGGATGTCAGTGCGACAGTGCTTGCTGAAACCGACGGCTGGGGTGCGGATGTGGTTTTTGAAGCCACAGGGTCACCCGGCGCGGCCGCAGCGGTGTTCGAACCGCTGGCTCCCGGCGGGTGCGTTGTGATGATCGGAGGTCAATCCGAGCCGATCGCGTATGACGCAGGGGCCGCGATGGTCCGTGAAGCGCGCGTGGAAAATATATTCCGGTACGCCCACGTATTTCCGCGCTGCGTGGCAATGCTTTCCTCTGGGGCAATCGATGTGAAGCCCTTGATCACCCGCAAGTTTGAATTTGATGACAGCGTTCACGCGTTCAAAATCGCCGCCTCAATGCCGCCCGGTGATGTGAAGATGCAGATCGAGCTGCCTCAGTAAGGAACATACAATTGGCCGACGTAAGAATCGAAAACGTTGTAAAAAAATACGGCAACCTGCAGGTCATGCACGGCGTCAGCGTTGACATTGAGGACGGGGAGTTTGTTGTCCTTGTCGGTCCATCGGGATGCGGGAAATCGACTTTGCTGAGGATGTTGGCCGGGCTGGAGCAGATCACGTCCGGCACGATTTCGATCGGCGGCAGGATTGTGAATGACGTGATGCCCAAAGACCGGGACATCGCCATGGTGTTTCAGTCCTATGCTCTCTATCCGCACAAAACAGTTTTCAACAATATCGGTTTTCCCCTCAAAATGGCCAAGAGGCCAGCGCAGGAGATCAAGGAGAAGGTTCAAAAGGCGGCGGAAATTCTCGATTTGGCGCCATATCTGGACCGGTACCCGAAGCAGCTATCCGGCGGCCAGCGGCAGCGGGTCGCAATGGGGCGGGCGATCGTACGGGACCCGCAGGTTTTCCTCTTCGATGAACCGCTTTCCAACCTGGATGCGAAACTCCGGGTCACCATGCGGGTGGAGATCAAAGAACTCCATCAACGGCTCAAGACCACCATCGTTTACGTCACTCACGATCAAATCGAAGCGATGACGATGGCCGACAAGATTGTTGTTATGCGGGATGGCAAAGTCGAGCAGATCGGAACGCCTCTCGACCTCTACGACCATCCCGCCAATGTATTTGTCGCCGGGTTCATCGGGTCTCCTGCGATGAACTTCATCAAAGGACACATAGAAACACAAGAACACAAGAAGTGCTTCGTCACAGCCGGCGGGCTTCAACTCCCCATTCCGGAGGTCTCTGCGGATGAGGGGCAAGAGCTCATTTACGGTATCCGGCCGGAAAATATTTCGATCGACAGCAACGGGATACCGGTGAATGTCGTGGTTGTCGAACCGACCGGATCGGAAACCCAGATCTTTGCAAAATACGGACCGGAACTGATCGATGCGGTGGTGAAGGAGCGTATTTCGGCAAAGCCGGGCGAGACGATCGGATTTCACATCGATCCGGCAGATGTGCATCTGTTCGACTTGAAGACGGAACAACATCTTTGACGGCGTGCAAAGATACCGGCGCTCGGCTTGCAGATGCCTTTCACGAACGGATTTCGGCCGGCTCTGACAATGGGCTCTTCACCGAATGAAGTGGAAAAGGGGAGGAAAACGGTATGGGGCGCCTCGGCATTCACTCGTTTGTTTGGACCGATGGAAACAGCCAGGAAGGCTTGGAATCCGCGCTCGAACGAACAGCCGAACATGGTTTCAGGGCGATCGAATTTGCCTATCTCAGACCTGAACGCTTCGATCTTGACCGGCTGTCAAAAAAGGCTGCTGACCTTGATGTCGAGATTGGTGTGACGATGGGCCTGTCCCTTTCAACGGATATCTCAAGTACCGACCGGGATGCGGTGCAGGCCGGCAAAAGTCTTCTTGCCGACTGCGTTCACGCCGTCAGAGATATTGGCGGAACCAAGCTCGGCGGAATACTCTATTCCGCCCATACGAAATATAACCGGATGCCGACAGCCGAAGGTTGGAAGAATTCCGTGGAGGCGATCGCTCAAACCGGGGAATTGGCGCATCAGGCCAGCATCGATCTTGTTCTTGAGGTTGTCAATCGATTTGAGACCAATCTTCTGAACACGGCCGCGCAGGGCCTGAAATTTCTGGACGACACCGGGTCGTCTCATGTGAAGCTCCACCTGGATACATTTCATATGCAGATCGAGGAAGCGAACCCCGCTGCCGCGATCCGTCTGGCGGGCGAAAAAATCGGATATTTTCACATCGGTGAATCGCACAGAGGTTTCCTTGGCGACGGAACGATCGATTTTGATCTCATTTTCGATGCTCTGCTCGACATCGACTACCGGAATGACATCGTGTTCGAGAGTTTCTCCAGTACCGTTGTCGATGAATCCCTGTCACTGGCGTGCGGTATTTGGAGGAATATGTGGAGCGATAATGACAAGCTTGCGTCGCACGCAAAGGACTTCATTGATCGACGAATGGACGAGGCGTCAAGGCGCCGGATGACGAATAAACAGGCTTAGGAAATTCCTGATAACCGGGTTTGCGGCGGTGTTTCTCTTGCCCGGATCAACGGAGAAAAACTTCGGTAGCCCTGGAAGCGGGAGCCCGATCGGCGCTGGCCGATGTTGCCCGGGAGCTTTTTACTTTTCACTTCCGATCGATCAGTTTCAGGAGAGACAGACGAAGCTGCGCCAGTTCGTCGTGTGAAAACAGATGCGTAAGTTTGGCTTCATAGTTTTCGGCCGCTGTGCTCAGATCGTCGAAGACAGAGAGGCCGCGTGCAGTCAGCGACAAATGTTCAATGCGCCGGTCATCCGGGTCGGTCTTGCGTTTAAGAAACCGTTTCTGTTCCAGTGCGCGGACGGCGCGGCTGACCTTTGTCTTGTGAATTGCTGCCCGGACACAGATTTCTTTCGCCGACAATTCGCCATAGCATCCAAGATGGAACAGAACACGCCATTCGGTCCGCAGCATCCCGTATCGCCCGCGGTAGTAGGCCTGGAACTCTGCACTGGCCGATTCAGCCGCCTGATTGAGCAGGTAGGGCAGGAAGTGCGGTAATGAAAAGTCCATTTTTTGTGTCCCTTGACCACGTCTCTTTGTTGTTAGTTACAAAAGTAACTGATACGTCAGTCTTTAGTATTAGTGATGGAGGACCAGATGAACAAACAGACACCGTCCGGGCAGATGATTCAGGCGCCTTCATTGTCAGGTCCGCACCAGGGCTATATGCCCGGCTTCGGCAATGATTACGAAACAGAAGCTCTGCCCGATGCTCTGCCCCAGGGGATGAACAGCCCGCAGAAATGCAATTACGGTCTTTACGGTGAGCAGCTCAGCGGCACGGCGTTTACCGCGCCCAGCCACCAGAATGAGCGAACCTGGTGTTACCGGATCCGTCCTTCGGTGAAGCACTCTCACCGCTATGAAAAGATTGATGTTCCCTACTGGAAATCGGCACCCAATATCGTCGATGATGTTATCAGTCTTGGCCAGTATCGGTGGGACCCTGTTCCGCATGCGGATATGCCGCTGACCTGGCTGACGGGCATGCGGACGATGACAACGGCGGGCGATGTGAACACCCAGGTTGGCATGGCCAGCCATATCTATCTTGTGACCGAAAGCATGAAGGATGCGTATTTCTATTCAGCGGATTCCGAGTTGCTGGTGGTGCCGCAGGAGGGCGCATTGCGGTTCTGTACCGAGTTGGGCATCATAGATCTTGAACCAAAGGAAATAGCGATTTTGCCGCGCGGATTGCTGTACCGCGTTGAAGTGCGCGAGGGACCGTGCCGCGGGTTTGTCTGCGAGAATTACGGGCAGAAGTTCGAACTGCCGGGCAGGGGGCCGATCGGGGCCAATTGCATGGCCAACCGGCGCGATTTCAAGGCACCGGTTGCTGCGTTCGAAGACCGCGAAGCGCCTTCGACGGTTATCGTGAAATGGTGCGGCCAGTTCCACGAAACCAAAATCGGCCACTCACCGCTCGATGTCGTCGCGTGGCACGGAAATTATGCGCCCGTCAAATACGATCTGCGGACCTACTGCCCCGTCGGCGCGATCCTGTTTGACCATCCTGATCCGTCGATTTTCACCGTGCTCACAGCGCCGTCCGGTCAACCGGGAACAGCCAATATCGATTTTGTTCTGTTTCGCGAACGCTGGATGGTCATGGAAGATACGTTCCGCCCGCCCTGGTACCATAAAAATGTGATGTCGGAACTGATGGGTAACATCTATGGCCAGTATGACGCCAAGCCTGAGGGTTTCGTTCCGGGGGGGATGAGCCTGCACAATATGATGCTGCCTCACGGGCCCGACAAGAATGCCTTTGAGGGTGCTTCGAACGCGGATTTGCGGCCCGAGAAACTCGACGAGACCATGTCCTTCATGTTTGAAACCCGGTTTCCGCAACATTTGACGGAATTTGCGGGCAAGGAAGCGCCGCTCCAGGACAGCTATATCGATTGCTGGACGTCTCTGGAGAAGAAGTTTGACGGTACGCCGGGGCAAAAATGAAGCTTTACAGTTATTGGCGTTCCACAACATCCTATCGTGTCCGGGCAGCGCTGAACCTCAAGGGCGTGGCTTACGAAACGGTGCCGGTGGACTTGTTAGCCGGAGCGCAAAGAGAGCCGGACTATCTTTCGCTGAACCCCGGCAAAGGTGTTCCCACACTGGTGCTTGATGACGGCACGGTGTTGACCCAATCCATGGCTATTGTCGACTATCTGGACGCCATGGTTGGCGAGCCGCGCTTACTTCCGGTGGATGCGCTGGAACGCGCAAAGGTCCTGGCCGCCGCATATACGGTGGCTATGGACATCCACCCGGTCAATAATCTGCGCGTTGTCGGAGAGCTCAAGTCCCGCTTTGATGCCGACAGCGAGCAGGTGCAGGACTGGATGCTCCACTGGATGCGTGAGGGCTTCACTTCACTTGAAGCGCAGATTGCGGAGGACACCCCCTTTGCTTTTGGGGATGCACCGGACCTCGCCGATATCTGCATTCTGGCGCAGGTCTATAATGCCCGGCGATGGGGACTGGACCTGAACCGGTTTGCGAAGGTTACGAGGGTGGAGAATGCCTGTCTTGCAGTGCCTGCAATTGCGGCTGCGCATCCTGACAAACAGCCTGATGCTCAAACAGAAATTCAATAAGACGTGGTTAGCATGACACAATTGAAACGATCCTGGGTGGAGAGTGCCAACAGTCCCGGCACGATTTTTCCTTTGAACAACCTGCCATACGGCGTTTTCTCCACTGACGGCAGCGAACCGCGTTGCGGAGTGGCGATCGGTGACTATGTTCTGGATGTTCAAGCGCTTGAGGCGAATGGCGTTATCGCCTTTGGCGGGGTGTTCACAGAGCCGTCCTGGAATGCGTTTATGGCGCTGGGGCAGGCGAAATGGGCGGAATTGCGGAACCGACTGACAGAGATTTTGGCACAAGGCAGCGCCGATCGGCCCAGGGCGGAGCCGCTCCTGGTCAGACGGAGTGATGCGACAATGCATCTGCCGATCGTGGTGACGGAGTTTACCGATTTTTATTCCGGCAGACATCATGCGTT
This sequence comes from Stappiaceae bacterium, assembly GCA_965275915.1. Taxonomy (GTDB): domain Bacteria; phylum Pseudomonadota; class Alphaproteobacteria; order Rhizobiales; family Stappiaceae; genus JBDWFY01. The sequence goes on along the minus strand of CBDHYI010000007.1, from coordinate 685,591 downwards.
CAATGTGGGGACGATGTTTCGCGGACCTGAAAATGCCCTGCCTCCGAACTGGCTGCATATTCCCATCGGGTATAACGGGAGGGCGTCTTCCGTCGTTGTTTCCGGTACCGATATCCACCGCCCATGGGGCCAATTGAAAGGTCTCAATGACGAAGTTCCGCGTTGGGCACCCTCGCAGCGCTTCGATATCGAACTGGAACTGGGTGCAATCGTCGGGCAGCCCTCAGAAGGGCCGGTTACCGTCGATCAGGCGGATGCGAATATTTTTGGTTACGTGCTTCTCAATGACTGGTCGGCGCGCGACATTCAGGCTTGGGAATATCAGCCGCTCGGCCCGTTTCAATCCAAGGCGACTGCTACGTCGATCGGTCCATGGATCGTTACGGCAGCGGCACTGGAGCCGTTCCGGTGCGAAACGCCTGCGCGGGAAAAGGAGCTGCTGCCGCATCTGCGCGACACCGGCCCCATGCTGTTTGACATCGATCTTCTTGTGACCCTGGCGCCTGAGGGTGGCGCGCCGGAAGTTATTGCCTGCACAAACTACCGCGAGATGTACTATTCAGCAGCCCAGCAGCTGGCACATCACACGACAAGCGGTTGCCCGATGCGGGTTGGTGACCTTCTGGGATCGGGTACCATCTCAGGCCCTGAAAAAGGCAATCGCGGCTCGCTGCTTGAGTTGAGCTGGGGCGGAAAGGAGCCTTTGACGCTCTCGTCGGGAGCAAGCCGCAGCTTTATCGAGGATGGTGATACATTGACACTGACGGGCACTGCAAAGGGCGACGGATACCAGATCGGCTTCGGCGACTGCACAGGCACGGTGCTGCCCGCTCTTGAAGACCCGTTTAAAGGATAAGACACATGGCAAAGGCATTTGCGTCGCAGGGCGATCTTACTGAAAAGACAATCACCTTTGAGGAGGTCGGGGAGGGGCTTTGGGCGTTTACCGCTGAGGGGGATCCGAACTCGGGCGTCATCATCGGCGATGACAGCGTAATGATCGTCGAGGCTCAGGCGACGCCCCGGCTGGCGGGCAAAGTGATTGAGAAAGTGCGGGAGGTCACCGACAAGCCGATCAGCCATCTGGTTCTTACGCACTACCACGCCGTTCGTGTTTTGGGCGCGTCCGCCTATGGTGCAGATCAGATCATCATGTCCGATGCGGCGCGGGCGATGGTTGTCGAGCGCGGGCAGGAAGACTGGGACAGCGAATTTCAACGCTTTCCACGTCTGTTTGAAGGACACGAAAGTATCCCCGGACTGACTTGGCCAACCACCACTTTCTCGGACAGCATGACAGTCTATCTGGGCAAACGGCGCATCGACATCAGACATCTCGGCCGGGCGCATACGGCCGGTGATGCGGTGATTTACGTCCCGGATCAGAACGTGATGTTTACTGGCGATATCGTTGAATATCATTCCGCCTGCTATTGCGGCGACGGCCACTTCGGCGACTGGGGAAGGACGCTTGATGCCATCAAAGCCTACGATGTCGATGCCATTGCGCCGGGGCGCGGTGACGCACTTGTGGGGCAGGAGATGGTCAACAAGGCCATCGAGAGCACGCGTGATTTCGTGGACAGCACCTATCGTCCGGCTGCCAGAGTCGCAGCGCGCGGCGGAACGCTCAAGGAAGCCTGGGACGCGGTGCGGGCCGCCTGCGACCCCAAGTTTGATGATTATGCGATCTACGAACACTGCCTGCCTTTCAATGTCGCCCGGGCGTTTGATGAAGCACGTGGCATCGACACGCCTCGCATCTGGACGGCGGCAAGAGATCTTGAAATGTGGGATCAGTTGCAGGGATAAGCCGCAAAAACAGGGAGGATGACGGATGGTCGATGTCAGATACCATATCGCCTTCAGGCTCTATCCGTACCAGAAGGTCGCGGCACAGACGATGCCGCCGCAGCGCCATCCGGTTGTGATTGTCGGGGGCGGTCCGATCGGCATGGCGACGGCATTGGACCTGGGCCGAAAGGGAACACCTGTTCTGGTGCTGGACGATCACGAAGGGGTCGGCCACGGCAGCCGCGCCATTTGCTTCGCAAAACGGACACTGGAGATCGCCGACCGGTTGGAGGCCGGTTCCGGCATGGTTGACAAAGGCGTCGTCTGGAATGTGGGCAAGGTCTTTCACGGCGACAAAAAAGTTTTTGAATTCAATCTCCTGCCGGAAGAAGGGCACCGGAACCCGGCGTTCATCAACCTGCAGCAACCCTATTTTGAAAAGTTCCTCGTCGAAGAAGTCAGAGCGGCTCAGCAGGAAGGCGCACCGATTGAGATTCGCGGTCAGAACGCGGTCACCGCGCTCTCCGATGAAGGTGACTTTGTTCTGCTTTCAGTCGATACGCCGGACGGACCTTATGATATTGAGGCAGATTGGGTTGTCGCCTGTGACGGAGCACATTCTCCGGTCCGGGACATGATGGGTCTGAGCTTCGAAGGCCGCGTGTTTGAAGATAACTTTCTGATTGCCGATGTAAAAATGAAGGCCGATTTTCCGACAGAACGATGGTTCTGGTTCGAGCCGCCGTTCAAGGGAAGCGGTCAGTCCGCGCTTTTGCATAAGCAACCGGACGACATCTGGCGCATCGATTTCCAGCTCGGTTGGGATATTGACCGAAAAGCGGAACTTGATCCTGAAAAGATCCGGGAGAGGGTGGATGCGATGTTGTCCAGTCAGGCCGGATACGTTCCGGAATATGATCTGGAATGGACCTCGATCTACACCTTCCAGTGCCGCCGGATGAAAGAATTCCGGCATGGCCGCGTGCTGTTTGCCGGTGACAGTGCGCATCAGGTGTCTCCGTTTGGGGCGCGGGGGGCGAATTCCGGAATTCAGGATGCAGATAATCTTGTCTGGAAGTTGGATTTTGTCATACGGGGCCACGCACCGGAGACCCTTTTGGACTCCTATTCCGAGGAGCGGGTCCTTGCAGCGGATGAAAATATTCTGAATTCGACCCGTGCAACCGATTTTCTTACCCCAAAGAGTGAGATCAGCAAGATTTTCCGCAACGCCGTGCTTGACCTCGCCGAGCATTACCCGTTTGCACGCCCGTTGGTGAATTCAGGCCGTCTTTCGGTGCCGGCCGTGTATGATGGCGGGTCGCTGAATGGCCCCGATGGTTTGAAAGTGCCGGTGCGCACGCGTGTTGGCGCACCCTGCGTCGACGCCCCGCTGTCAAACGGGTTTCTGCTGGACCGCCTGCCCGGAGCATTCACTCTGCTGGGTATTAACATCGACGCACCGGACCTTGACGATGTCGCGGGGATAGCGATCAACCGATTGCATTTGAACACTCAGCAGGATGATCCAACGGGTTCATTGGCCGACCGTTATCTGGGCGATGCGAATTGCGCGATATATCTGGTCCGTCCCGATCAGCATGTTGCCGCGCGATGGCAGAGAGCGGAAGAGGAAGACATTGTCGCGGCACTTAATATTGCGCTTGGCAAGGGAAACTGAACCATGGATCTAAGTCTTTCACCGAACATTCCGGATCCTGACGGCTTTTACGACGAACTGCTCGCTGCACATCAGGGACTTGAGAAAGCGGAAAGCGATGCGTTGAACGCACGGCTGGTGCTTATTCTTGCCAATCATATTGGTGACCGCACCGTGCTGAGCCAGGCATTGCGTGCCGCGCAATTGGATCGGGATGCACTATAAGTTTTCACGCCTTTAACAGCTATGATGTAAGGTCCTGAACCGCCGCCGCGATATGCCTGGAAGACAGGCCGTATTTGTCGAAAAGGTAGGCGGTCGATCCTCCTTGTGCAAAGGTATCCTGCACACCGATCCGCCTGAATTTCGCATGGACACCGGCTTCAAGCAGTGTTTCCGCCACTGCGGAACCAAGCCCGCCGATGACTGAATGATTTTCCGCTGTTACCACGCGTCCCGTTCGGCGTGCCTGATCGATAACGAAGTCGGCGTCCAGGGGTTTCAGCGTATGGATGTTGCCAACGGCGACGTTGATCTTTTTCTCAGCCAGCGTATCTGCCGCAACAAGCGCCTCCGCGACCAGATGTCCGGAGGCCAGGATGATGGCATCAGGTCCCTCTTTCATCATCTGGGCCTTGCCGAGTTCCAAAGGCAAAGTGCGGGCATCGGGTGCCAACGGTCGATCGGACCTGTGAAGACGCAGGTAGACAGGGCCCTTGTGTTCGGCGGCGGCCCGAACGGCGGCTGGTATCTGGCGGGCATCGCAGGGTTCTATCAGGGTCATGTTGGGCAGGGCCCGCATCAGGGCCATATCGTCAATCGCCTGGTGAGATACGCCAAGCAATGTCGTGAGACCGGGCAAAAAACCGGCGAGTTTTACATTGCATTTCGGATAGGCGACCTGCATTGCCACCTGATCAAAGGCGCGCCGCGTCAGAAAGACGGAAAAGCTGTGAACGAACGGAATATCGCCGGTTCTTGCCATGCCCGCTGCCATGCCGATCATGTTGGCTTCGGCAATGCCCGGCACGAAAAACCGATCCGGATAGGCGTCTTTGAAGCCCTTGCATTCTGTTGCGGGCGCGAGGTCGCCATTGAGCGCGACGATTTCCGGCCGCAAGGCCGCCAGTTCGATCAGGGCATCGCCATAATAATTCGGGACGGCGGTAGCGGATGCGTTGGACGTGAAATCGCCCAGATGAAGATCTTCATCATGTTCTTTGGCGTCGTTCATGGTCCGCGTTCCAGAAACTGAAGCGCCTTGTCCGCAACGTCCTTCGGAAACACCATATTGTGGCTCATGCGGCCTTCAAGGAACGGGACGCCTTTTCCGACCAGAGTCTCAAACAGCAGAGCCGTCGGCTGCCCGGTATTCGACCGGGCCCAATCACATGCGGCTTCCATCGCCTCAAAGTCATGGCCGTCGACAGAACGGACGGCCCAGCCGAAGGCCTGCCATTTTTTGCCGATCGGTGCCATGGCCAGAACATCGTCCGTGGGGCCGTCGACCTGGAGACCGTTCACATCGACAATGAGACAGAGATTGTCGAGGCCGTTGGCGCCCGCATACATCGCAGCTTCCCAGGTCTGTCCTTCCTGCAATTCGCCGTCACCGAGGATGACATAGGTCCGGAAATCGCTTCCTCGGCGCTTTGCGGACTGGCAAACGCCGACGGCTACCGAAAGCGCCTGACCCAGCGAGCCGCAGGTTGCTTCCACCATCGGCCCCAACCGTTCCGACACGTTGATTTCAACTGGCGATCCGTCTTGCGTGTAAGTCTGAAGCAGCTTCGGGTCGATGATACCGCGCTCCGCAAGCGTTGCGTGAAAAACCGCTGAATTGTGAGCGGTCGAAAGAAAGATCCGGTCACGGCCCGGCCAACAGGGGTTGTTTGGATCCAGCGATGCCTCCGAGAAATAAAGATGTGTGAACAGATCCGCAGCGCCCAGACCCTGCTGCACATAGCCCTGGCCGTTTCGGCCGACCATGCGGACGAGATTTTTGCGAATGGATCTTGCGTGGAGCCGCAGTTCCCCTATCGACAGGCGGTTTTTCCTCATGGAAAATCTATAGCGCGGTTTTTGGGCTAATCCAAACCATGCGCGGGCGCTTGTCCGGAAGCGATTAAGCCGATGCCGTTCCGGCCTGTTTGCCCCGCCAAAGATGAAAGAAAAGCATCAGCGCACACAGCCAGTCGGACGCCATGATCGACGCATGGACCCAATTGGGAATCGGCGTATGTGTCATCGCACCGTTCAGCGAAACAATACCGTCGATCAAAGTGACGAAGAATGTCAGCCAGGCCAGCCAACGCAGACTCTTCAGCAACCCCAGCCCGATGATGATAAAGACGATGCCTGTCGCGGCGAAAAGAAGTGTTTCTTGGCTGAACCCGGCAATTGCCGGCGTAATCAAATGCAACACCGCGGACACGAAGAGAAACAGTGCCGCAAGTCGAAGCGTCGTGGATTGGTTGCGCATGGTCCGGTCCTATCCTCCGGGGCACGGCGTGCCGGCGGCGGACCATTTCATCAGCGCGTCCATAGCCCCTTGCAGGGAATGAGGGGCAGGTTCGCGATCGCCGCCCGGGTTCCAGGCCCAATGCAGAATGAGATCGTGGTCCAGATGAATGGCCAGTTCGCGCACGGTGCGCCCACCGTTGCGCTCGGGGTCTTTCAACTGATTGCAGATGTAGGCGGACGGTTTACCGAACCATTCTGCCTCCACCGGTGCCAGGCTCCAGGCCATGGCCACCTTTGGAGCGGAGTGGGGAACGGCATTTGCGTTTTCATCAGGCTGGCTCAGGGTCGTGTGGCATGTTCCGCAAGCCAGTGTTTCCACTCCCATCCGGCTTTCATCGGCATTGATATTCATGCCGTGTGGCCTGGTTTTTCCATAACTTGGTCCGGACCACATGGGCCGGTTATCGGATCCGACATGACAGTTCGCGCAGCGCGGGTGGGACGCGACCTCATAGAAGAGCTGCCAGTTGGCCAGACCTTCTTCCTGAGTGACCGACCCCTCCGGGAAGTCATTGATCACGCGTCCGGTGCCGACCGGTTCGGCTGCGATGGCCAGAGACACAAGCACAACCATCCCGCTGAGCGTGCCAAAAAGGAGTTTCATCGCCGGCCTCACACAAAGTCGATATGTTTGTTGAACGGCATTTCCCGAATGCGCTGGCCGGTCGCTGCAAAAATCGCATTGGCAAGGGCCGGCGCGGCAGGCGGTACAGGCGGTTCGCCGATCCCGCGGATCTTCTCACCGTTTTCCAGCCCCCTGACTTCGATATCGGGGCACTGGTAAAGCCGCAGACCTTCGTGGGCATGGTAGTTGGTCTGCTCCGCTTTGCCGTCCGAGTACGTGATCTCACAGTTCATCGCATGGCCAAGCCCCCAGATGACGCCCCCCTTCACCAGATTGTCGAAATTGACGGGATCGATGACGCGGCCCACTTCGGCGGCGACGTAGACCTTGTCAATCCTGATGCCCGCATCGGTCTGTGTGACTTCGACGACCTCTGCTGTCGGCACGCCGAAAGACAAGCAGAACGCGACGCCGCGACCTCTGTTTTCGCCAAGGTCGCTGCCCCAGTTGGACATCTCGCCGACGGCTTCAAGGACTTTTCGGGATGTGTCGTGCCACATGAGTCGAATGCGTTCCTCAAGCGGGTCCGCCCCGGCTGCGTGGATCAGCTCATCCAGTGCACAGTCATGAAAAAAGCCGTTTGAGGATGCGCCCACGGACCGCCAGGAACTGATCGGCGCAAGTTCCGGCGCCCGGTAACCGGTCATCCGGTAATGGGGAATGGCAAAGGGCTGGTCCCATGCACCGGCGATGATCTGGCTGTCCGGGCCCGGCAGGGACAGTCCTTGCCGTCCCATTTGCGATGCGATCACCGAGGGCATTGCAATATCAAGATCATAGGCCTCAACCTTGCCGTCCTTTACCGCTCCGCGCAAACGTGCCATCGCAATCTGCCTTGGGAAGTCGTGGATCATGTCCTCTTCGCGGCTGTAGGTGAGCTTTACCGGTGTTCCCTTCATTTCCCGGGCGAGTTCGGTTGCGTGTTTAACGACCTCATCCTCAAGCCGGTGGCCGAAACTGCCGCCGATATAAAGGCCATGGATATGAACGTTTTCCGTGTCGTGACCGGTCAGTTTTGCAACATTGCTTTGGACAAAGCGGGGGATCTGCGTTCCCGTCCACACGTCAACGCGCTCATCGGTAACCTTCACAACGGCGCTGATCGGTTCAAGCGGGGCATGGGCCACGTAGGGTGCCCGATATTCCGCTTCTATCAGGTTCCCTCCGGCAAGCGCGGTTTCGACATCGCCATCATCCCGGTTGCGCGAGTCCTGCCGCTCGGGAGTGAAAGAGTCCGCCAGTGCCTGCCAGTGTGCTTCCATTTCAGGCGGGAAGGGGGCTGAACCCCATTCGCAATCAACCGCCTTCGCTGCTTCCATTGCCCGCCAGGTGTTGTCCGCGATCACGCCGACACCGCCCTTAAGGGGGACGACTTTTTTGACGCCGCGCATCGCTTCAGCCCTGGTGGCGTCAAAGCCTTTCAGTTCGCCGCCCTGATGCGGGTTGAGCCGGACGCTGGCATGGACCATGTCCTCAAGGGCGAAGTCGATCCCGAAAGTCAGTTTTCCGGTGGACTTGTCCATAATATCGTGCCGCTGCATCGGTTTGCCGATCAGTCGCCAGGTGTCTGGTTCGCGCAAGACAACGTTTCGGACCGGGGCGATGGTCGCCGCAAGCGGCGCCAATTCCACATAAGTCAGTTCCGAACCGTCCGGCAGCAACACCTTGCCACTTTGTGTCTGAAGTTGGTCCGTCGGCACACCGGACTTTTGTGCGGCCGCGGCTTTGAGCGTTTCACGCGCAACCGCACCTGCCACGCGCAGCTTCCGATAGCTGTCGGGAACCGAAGTCGAGCCGCCGGTCACGTGCATGCCGAGAAACTTCATCAGGACATCCATCATGCCGCGCGCGGACTCCGCGACAAAGCCGTCATCCGTTGATCGGAACGGCGCCCCTTCTTCGGAAAGGGCGGTGTTGTAGTAGGCGGGATGCGGCGGACCGGGATCAACCTTGACCTGATCAACATCGACGTCCAACTCTTCTGCGATAAGCGCCGCCTGCATGGAGTAGGCGCCTTGTCCGAGATCTGTCCTGGGCGTGATCAGTGTGATGCCATCGGCGTTGATCCGGACATAGGGAGTGAGGGCGGCTTCACCTTCGGCAAGATCGTGGAGAAGCGGATTTTCTCCCTCGCTGCGATATGCATAGGTCCCGAATGCAACGCCGCCGGCAATTGCAAAAGAACCGATCAGGAATGTGCGCCGGGTTATCGTTCTCAACCGTCCCATCTCATGCCTCCCTCAGGGTCCTGGCAGCCGTTTTGACCGCCTCGCGAATGCGCGGATAGGTGCCGCAGCGACAGAGATTGGCAGAAAGGGCGGCATCGATTTCATCGTCTGAGGGATCATCGTTCTGATCGAGAAAGGAGGCTGCCTGCATGATCTGCCCGGATTGGCAGTAGCCGCACTGCGCGACCTGATGCGCGACCCAGGCGTCCTGTACAGCATGAAGGGTCTCCGGTGTTCCCAGACCTTCGATCGTGGTGATATCGCCGTTGACATCTCCCACCCGGAGTTGGCAGGAACGGACGGCTACCCCATCCACATGCACCGTGCAGGCGCCGCATTGGGCAATGCCGCATCCGTACTTCGTGCCGGTCAGAGCGAGCTCATCCCTTAGAACCCACAGAAGCGGCATCTCCGGTTCGACGTCGATGTCATAGGGAGTACCGTTGACATTGATTTTCATGGAGCGACCTCCTAAACGGTAGGCGAATCATGCGTTTTGCGCAGTCTGACGAAGATCTCACACTGCGGGTGCGACGGGTGCGGCAGGACCGGTTACCGGTTCCTTCGCAGGCCTTGATCGTTTATTTGACAATTATACAAAAAATGTCAAGTTGTAAAAATGAATGAAAAAGACAAAAGATTCGTCGAGGTCGCTATCAGCGTACTCTCAAAATATGGCGTGCGCCGGACAACAATGGGCGAAATCGCTGCTCAGGCCGGGGTTTCCCGGCAGACGCTTTACGCCTCTTTTGCCAGCAAGGAAGAGATCATGGCGGCAGCCATGCAGTATGCAATCGACAAAACACTCGCCGAGATCAAGCGGGACTGGCAGGGAGCCGATACGGTTGCAGACAAGCTGGACATCTATTTCCAACATGCCGTGATCACTTATTTTGAGCTGATCCGGAATATGCCCGATGCGAGTGATCTGATCGCGGGAACCGACGCAGCGACTATTGAGGAGCGGCAAAAAGGGGAAGCACGGAAGTGCCAAGCGCTCGCAGCGCTGTTTGGTCCCTATGAGGCGGTTCTGGCACGCTCCGGCATGACCGGTGGCGATCTTGCGGATTTTGTTCAAAACAGCTCGACAAATTTCAAATATATCGCCAGGGACAGAGCACACCTGGACCGTCTTCTGGCCTCGCTCAAGAGCGCTGTTTTGTCATTAATCAATGCGTTGTAAGCCGTTTATGATTTGCCGTCTCAACAAAAGTCTCGTGGAGCATTTTTTGCGGCAAACGCGGCGAATTGGGATATGATCGGCTCATACTGAAAATCATTTCGAGGCCTGATCCATGTCTTTAACAATTGCGACGTTTAACCTGAAAAATCTTACATTGCCCGGCGAGACGATCTATTTCAGCAGCAAGCCTGCCTATACGGCCGACGAGTATAAAGCCAAAACCAAATGGATCGGAGAGCGCATTAAAGAGATGGATGCCGATGTCATCGGCTTTCAGGAACTCTGGAAAGTCAAGGCGCTCGAAGACTGCTTCAAGTCTGCAAAATTATTGGACGACTATGAGATTGTCGGGCGGGATGCCCCGAGCCGGTTCAAGGTTCAGGTTGCCTTCGCGGTGCGTAAGGGAACGTTGCGCGGCGATCCCGCCTGGCACGAGACCTTTCCGGAGGATGCGGTTTTCAAAAAGCGCCGCACCGAAGACTCCACCTACCATATGGAAGTGGTGATCGATAATTTCTCGCGGCCGCCGCTTGAAATCCGTGTCAAGCCAAAGCGTCGCGGTGCGCCGGAAATGTGCGTGTTTTGCGCCCATCTCAAGTCGAAACGTCCGATCGACCTGGATCGGCCGGAACGGGATAAATTGCCAACAGAGGACGAGGTGGCGATCGGCTCTGCCTTGTCGATTATTCGCCGGTCGGCAGAAGCCGCCGCCTTGCGTAAACTGCTGAACAAAAGAATGCTGGGCAATGATCATCCGTTCATTGTGCTTGGCGATTTGAATGACGATTATCTCAGTGTTTCGACCACCATTGTCACCGGCGATCCGTCCTACAAGCTGTTTGAAGGCAGCCGGGTTGGTGCGCGGGAAAGCAAGAGCGGCGATCTTGGTCTTTATTCAACCCAGATGCTGAAGGAATATCGCAGTCTGCGGAATGTTTATTACACGCATATCTATAAAAACAAACTGGAAGTGCTCGACCATATCCTGGTATCGGAGCAGTTCTACGATCATTCTCCGAACCGGGTCTGGGCATTTCGCGACAGCAATTACTGGAACGATCATCTGGATGATCATGCGGGAACCAAGCTGACGACGGACCACGGCATCGTCGCTGCAAAATTCGATTATAAGCCGCTTGCAAAAATCGTCAGCCAGGCAGCGAACGATATGCAGGACGCGTGACCGCCGCCTTTCTTTTCATTCAAAGTGCTCTGACAGCCGGTGTCTTATTAGCTGTTTGATGATTTCGCCCAGAGATTGATGTCCTCCTCGGAGGCATATGTGTCGATTTCCGCCAGTTCCTCAGCGGTGAAAGTCAGATTGTCGATGGCCCCGACGCAATCCACCACCTGTTCGGGCCTGGACGCTCCGATCAGGGCTGTCGTGATCCCGCCGTCCCGAAGCACCCAGGCAAGTGCCATCTGGGCAAGTGTCTGCCCGCGTCGTTCGGCGATTTCGTTGAGCATGCGGATATTTTCGATGGCCTGAGGTGACAGGAAATTCGGTTTCAGGGACTTGGACTGGGTGGCGCGGCTGCCTTCCGGAATACCTTTGAGATATTTGTTTGTCAGCATGCCCTGCGCCAGAGGCGTAAAGGCGATTGAGCCGACCCCCAATTCCTTGAGAGTGTCCTTGAGACCGTCGCGCTCAATCCAGCGGTTGATCATATTGTAGCTTGGCTGATGAATGATGCAGGGTGTGCCCAGTTCGTTCAGGATCGCAACCGCTTCGCGGGTGCGTTCGGAATTGTAAGAAGAGATCCCCGCATAGAGCGCTTTCCCCGAGCGCACGATCTGGTCGAGCGCGCCCATTGTCTCCTCAAGCGGTGTATTGGGGTCAAAGCGATGGGAATAGAAGATGTCGACATACTCAAGGCCCATCCGTTTCAGGCTCTGATCGCAGGATGCGATCAAATATTTGCGGCTGCCGAATTCGCCGTAAGGACCGCCCCACATCCGGTAACCGGCTTTGGATGAGATAACCAGTTCATCCCGGTAAGGTGCAAAGTCGGTTCTCAGAAGTTCGCCAAAACTGGTCTCGGCGCTTCCCGGAGGCGGGCCGTAATTGTTTGCCAGATCAAAGTGAGTAATGCCCAGATCAAACGCTGTGCGACAGATGGCCTGCTTGGTTTCGTGCGGTGTGTCATACCCGAAATTGTGCCACAGCCCGAGGGAAATGGCCGGCAGTTTCAAGCCGCTGTCGCCGCAGTAATTGTAGATCATCTTCGAATAGCGTTCAGTATTCGGCATATATGTCATTCAAGACTTCCTCGGTGTCGGGTGCGATGGGGGTTGGCTGGGCTTGCGGCCGGGCTAAACGTCCTCCCACAGGCCGCTGTCGCCGGCGCGGTAGATCGCGTCGATCAGCTTTTGGTTCTTCTTGGACTGTTCCAGCGAGAATACTTCCGCGCTGCCATTGGGATTGCCGCTTGCAATAGCACGCGCAATTGCTTCTGCTTCAAGGCAATACTGGTTGACGCCGGGAAACCGGAAGTGCCGGATTTCACTGTGGTTTGCGTTGTGCAGCGTGACGACATCGGCATCGTAAAGACCTGCATTGAACGGAGCCGCTATCTCAATCCACCCCTTATCGCCGTGAAAGGACATTTCCTGCCGCAGTGCCAGTTGGGTGGACACGTACATGGTCATTTCAAAGTCACCGAAATCCGCGCGACACGTTGCGAAAGTATCGGTTCCGAAAGTCGGATCGCGCTCGACTTTCGCTGAGACCCTGACAGGCTCCGCTCCGGTCGAAAACCGGGTCGTGACGGTCGGATAGACGCCGATGTCGGGCAGAGCGCCGCCGCCAAGTTCCACAACATTGCGCATGTTGTTCGGATCGACATTGTGATAGGAAAATGCGCTTTGAACATGCTTGAGAGTGCCTATAGCGCCTTCAGCAATCAGTGAACGGACCTTGTGCCACTGCGGGTGATAGGTGACCATAAACGCCTCGCTGATCAGCACTTTGTTCCGGTCTCGCGCGGCGATGATATCGTCGATCTGATCGGCATGGAGGGAAATTGGCTTTTCGCAAAGAACATGCTTGCCTGCGTCAGCCGCCTTGATCGACCATTCCACATGCTGTGACGTGGGCAAGGGAATATAAACCGCATCGATCAGATCGCTCGCCAGCATGGCCTCATAAGACGAAAAGCTGTGCGGAATGGAGAAGCGCTCCGCAACCGCCTTGGCCTTTTCTTCCGAGCGGCTGGCAATTGCCGAGACATATCCGTTTGATGAGAGCTGGATTGCCGGAATAACGTGTTCAATACCGATTTTTGCTGTCGACAAGATACCCCATCGTAACATTGACGGTTCCTCCACTTTCAAAAATGCGTTGTCTGACCCGTGATCCGAAGGTTCTCAGAACCCCTTGACGTCAATCGGCTGTGCATGAATGCCCGTTAAGAGAGCCGTGGTGGCGCGTTATGAAGCTTGCACAGGTCGGGAATACTGACAGTGTCATGAGAGCGCCCAAGCGCTTGCGGATCGAAAATATAGAAGACGTTAAGGCAGGGTTCAACGGACAATTGCCCGGAAGCTTCTCCATACGGTTCAGATCAGCGTGATTAGAATGTCAACACCGACTACTTGACCGCCCAGATGTTAAAACCGCTGCACTGGCGTACGTTCTGGTCGTCATCGGCAAAGCGATCCAGAAAGAAATTGATTTTCTTCCCCAGCCGTTTTTCCAGTTTTCGTTTCCAGCCCCGGCCGAACATGATCAGACCGCCGGTCGAGTAGCGTCCCCGGATGGGATACAGCGTCACGTCCGAGAAGTCCCGGAACAGGTAGCTGAGGCCATCCTTGGAGAAGCGGTAATAGTCCTGAAAAGAGAGGTCTTTCGGGGCGTGATAGGGGAAGAGATAGGGTACGTAGGCACTGACAATGCCGCCCGGTTTCGTCATTTTATGGAGGTTCCGGACCGCAGCCAGCGGATCATAGACATGTTCCAGAATGGCGAGGCAGATCACATGGTCGAAGCGTTCGTCGAACGTGGTGTCGATGGTGCCGCAGATATCACCCAGAACGTCCGGATAATCGCCATGATCGTTGATATCCAAGGTCATTTTGGATCGGGAGCGGATCTGCGGGTAAAACTCCCGGGCACCTTCTCCCACGTCGAGAATGTCGTGCTCCGGCTTGATTGCATCGCAGATCATCTGCCGGAACTCGAGGTCTTCCGTCAAAAAACGGAAATCGATTTTGGTCCGACGGATGATGTCAATCAGCTTCTCATTGGTCTCGGTCGCCGGATTGATCGATGGTTTGGTCATGAAGAGAAAGCTCAGATAGACGAGAATAAGGTCGCCCTTTTTGCATGGAATGCCGTCCTGTGCCAGACACTGCGCTGTGCTCCATGCAATTGTGATCCCGACCGTCGGCCGGTTCACGGTCTTTTGTCGAAGGATGGTGGGATTTTCGGTGCCTGAAAAGTCGCTTGCCGATGGTAAAGATCAAACGCCCGTTTACCGAAACGGACATTGACAAGCCGAACGGCTGGACGTATTGTCCGCCGCACTATACGAGCGTGCTTAAAGGCGCGCTCGTTTTGTTTGAGGCACGTTGGCTTGCCGAATCCCTAAATCAGACGGAGTGCCGGGCGAGCCCTCCAGAACATAATCCCGAAACGGGCGTTGGAACCATGAAGATTAAGAACTCGATCAAATCGTTGATGAAGCGCCATCGCGACAACCGTATGGTTCGCCGCAAGGGCCGTGTCTACATCATCAATAAGAAAAATCCCCGTTTCAAAGCCCGTCAAGGCTGATTGCTTCGTGAAAGGCAGGCGGCATGGGGCCATCATGTCGTAGCGGCCTATCTGTCACGGTCCGATAGCAATTCGGTGATATCCAGCGCGTTGTTGCGCGCAAGAATTGACGACCGCATGTCTCCGTTCCATATTGAGCGGCATGCGGTTTATTTTTGCACTGACGGCTTGCTTTGCCCTATCCGTTGCCTGGATGAGCGCGGCTGACACGGCGTCCGCGCAGGGATTTGAAACCCCGCCGCCGGATGAACTGCCGCTTGAGCCGAAACCCGATGTTGCACCGGAGCCGGAACAAGAGCCGGAAGCTGAGGACAAGGATGGTTCCGGTCTCAGCGCCCGCAACAACAATCTGCCGCGTCCGGAAGATAATCTCGATACGCTTTTCGGGAAGTTGAACAGTGCCGAGAACGAGCGGACCGCTCGGTTTGTGGCCCGGCGTATCAACGAGCTCTGGCTTGAATCGGGCAGCGATACCGTCGATCTTCTGATGTCACGCGCCGGCGAGGCGATGCAGCGCAAGGACTATGCGCTGGCATTGGACCTTCTGGATGCCGTTATCCGGTTTAAACCGGACTACGCGGAAGGCTGGAACCGGCGGGCGACAGTCTTTTACCTCCAGGGAGCCTACGGTCCGTCGATCGTCGACATCGAGCGTACTCTGGCGCTTGAACCGCGCCATTGGGGTGCCATGTCGGGCCTTGCCCTCATCATGAACCAGCTCGGCAAACGTCAGACGTCCTTGGAGCTTTACCGGCAGGTTCTTGAGATCCACCCGCAATCGAAATCGGCCAAGGAGGCCGTCGGCAAGCTTGAGCTGGAACTTAAAGGCCAGGAACTGTAGTGCGTCCGAAGACGTAAGCGCGAAAGCGGCAGTATAGAACACGTAAAAAGGCGGCAGAGGCCGCCTTTTGTTCTTTCAATCGGTATTGCGTCGACACTCTCCGGATCAGATTCCGCCCAATCCGTCACTGCCGACAAAGGCGATGCGCAGCATGTTCGTTGCACCCGGAGTGCCGAAAGGAACACCCGCAGTGATGATGATCCGCTGGCCGGGCTTGGCAAAGTCGTTACCAAAGGCGAGGCGGCAGGCGCGATCAACCATATCCTCTTCGCTGTTGGCGTCTTCACTGACGACACAATGGAGACCCCATGCGATTGACAGGCGCCGCGCCGTCGAGACGACCGGCGAGATCGCAATGACCGGCGTGTTGGGACGTTCGCGCGCTGCCCGAAGGCCGGTGGCGCCGGAGGTCGTATAGCAGATGATGGCTGCAAGGTTCAGGGTTTCGGCGATCTGACGCGCTGCCGCAGAGATTGCATCCGCGCCGGTTGCTTCCGGCTCGGTCCTCTGCGCATGCATGATATTAAGGTGGTTCGGATCCTGCTCCACTTCTTCTGCGATGCTGTTCATGGTAGAGACCGCCTCGACAGGATATTCACCTGCTGCGGATTCCGCTGACAACATAACCGCATCCGCGCCCTCAAACACCGCTGTTGCCACATCCGAAACTTCAGCCCGGGTCGGCACCGGCGATGCGATCATGGACTCGAGCATCTGTGTGGCGATAACGACCGGTTTGCCGGCGCGGCGGCAGGCCCTGGTGATCTGTTTCTGAAGTCCGGGTACTTTTTCAAGCGGCATTTCGACGCCAAGGTCACCCCGGGCAACCATGAGAGCGTCCGAGAGCTCGATAATTTCGTCCAGCCGTTCGATCGCCTGCGGTTTTTCGATCTTGGCAAGAATACCGGCCCGGCCACGCGTGACTTTGCGTACTTCGGCAAGGTCGTCCGGACGCTGGATGAAGGAAAGGGCGATCCAGTCAACGTCCGCGGCCAGGACAGCGTCCAGGTCCTTGCGGTCTTTCTCGGTCAGGGCCCCGACACCGAGCGTGGTATCGGGCACGCTGACACCTTTTCGGTTGGACATTTTTCCGCCAACCTGGACTGTGGTGACGGCTCTGTGCCCATTGCATTCATTGACAACGAGCTGCACCTTGCCATCGTCCAGCAGAAGCCTGTGTCCGGGCTCCAGTGCCGACAGGATCTCCGGATGGGGCAGGTGCACGCGTGTTACGTCGCCAGGCGTTTCGTCATCATCGAGCGTGAACTCGGTGTCGTTTTCCAGCTGAACAGGACCGTCGGCAAACTGACCGAGTCGGAGCTTGGGACCTTGAAGGTCGGCTAAAATAGCGATCGGGCGCTGGACGCTTTTTTCGACAGTTCGAATCCGTTCCACCAACGACCGCATCAGATCGTGGTCGGCATGGCTCATATTGATTCGAAAGACGTCCGCCCCTGCGTTGAAGAGTTTTTCGATCGTCTCCTGATCGGATGATGACGGGCCCAACGTTGCTAATATCTTGACCCGTCTGTTGCGCCTCATCGTCCGCCTGTCCCCTGCTGCACAGGCTCTGTAAGCTGGACCGTCCAGCTCGTTTGTTCGCCCGTGTCAATTTCAAAAAAACCGGTTTTTTCGAACCCACGAGCGATACAGTCGGCTATGCCGTTGATTGTAAACTCTTTTTCCCGCGTGCACATGAAGGCACGGCCACCCCATTCGCCGCCATTATCGTAGTCAATGGCGTAGATATAGTAATAGCGGGAAATAAGAGATCCTTGGACAAGTGTTTCACAACCGTTGGCCGGCAGGTTCCACCATCCTTCGGTTGCCCAATCGTCCTTATCGCGATAACCGATCGCAACACCGACCTGGGCGTCCGTTTTGTTGCATAACCGCAACTCGGCCCGGGCGGGCTGGACGCCAATCAAGGGCAGAAGGCACATCGATAGAGCGAACATACAAATGGCACGTGCCATCAGTAATTTTCCCCTATTCATGTCCTTACCCCAAAAAGACCGGCAGCTGTTGTCAGATCGCACGAATTTCGCTCAAGTTCCAGTGTGTTATCGCGAAAACGACCCCTCTTTGTCAATGACAAGGGCGCGAAAGTCATTGACGTTGGTAAAGGTCGGGCCTGGGACGACCAAATCCCCGGTTTTCTCAAAGAAGCCTGTAGAATCGTTTCTGGCCAAAAATGAGGCAGCATCAAGGCCTTGGGCCTCCGCCCTTGTAAGAATTGACGGGCCAACGAGGGCTCCGGCCGGATCGCTCTGCGACCCGTTGCCGCCATCTGTACCATCCGTATCTCCTGCAATGGCAGAAATGAGAGGGTGTCCTTCCAGTGCAAGAGCCATGGCGAGGGCATACTCCTGGTTCGGGCCGCCGCGGCCGTCTCCCCTGAGCGTCACCGTCAGTTCACCGCCGGAAAGCAACACGGCGCGCCGGCCGGCTTTAGCCATTTCCTTGGCCATCTTCGCATGAGCGGCAGCGACGTCCCGGGCTTCGCCTTCAACCGCATCGCCCAGGAAAATCGGCTCATATCCAGCTTTTTCCGCGCATGAGGCGGTCGCTTCCAGGGCCATCGCCGGTCGTGCGATCATGATGTAATCGGTATGCTCGAAGATGGGATCATCCGGCGCGGGGGATTCGTTGATCTCGTGCTCCAGCGCCTCCCGGATGCAGGCGGGTGCATCCGGCACGAAGCGGTTCAGGACGGCGCGGGCATCGGCCAGGGTGGAGGTATCGCCAACCGTCGGCCCGGATGCAATGATTGAGGGATCGTCACCGGGAACATCCGAAATTGCCAGAGTAATCAGCCGGGCCGGATAGACGGCTTTTGCCAATCTTCCGCCTTTAATCTCTGAAAGGTGCTTTCTGATAATGTTGATTTCTTCAATATCGGCACCCGAGCGAAGCAGCTTTTTCGTCAGCGCCTGCTTGTCGGACAGGCTGACGCCGTCAATCGGCGCAATCCAGTTTGCGGATGCGCCACCGGACAACAGAACGACAACCAGATCTTCCTCGCGCGCGGTTTCAGCCAACTCCAGAAGGCGTCCGGTCGCGTCAACACCGGCCCGGTTCGGCACGGGGTGTCCTGCTTCCATCAGCGGCAGCGAGCCGGTGGGTCGGCCGTATCCGTTACGCGTGATCGCCAGCCCGAGCAATCGGTCGGGCCCAAGCCCGTAATCCTCGCGATAGATACGCTCCGCCACTTCCATCATCGCCCCCGCGGCTTTGCCGCCTGCGAATAAAAACACGCGGCCTTTGTCCGGTGGCACGGGAAGATGGCGGGGCAGGCACACCTGAGGCTTTGCTGCTGAAACGGCTTCGTCAAAAAGACCGAGCAAGATACGTCTTTGTGACTCTTCAAGCGGTTTCGAACTGTCTGTCATTCCGCTTCCAAATACTGACAGGACCGGTTTCGCCGCACCTGTTCATTTACACAGGGACTTGCTACAGGTCTCCATCTCGCGTCAGGATTGCTGTGCGAATCGCATGTGTTGGACACAAGTTAATGAGTGTTGTCAAGCCGAAAACGGTTCATAAAGCAAAACGAATATGACAGTGATTTCCGACACGCAAAGGGTACAAATGGAGGCGTTAGCTGTCAAATGATTTCCACGAAATTTGCCGCCCGAAAGCTTGAATCAAGGCGGTAAAAAATGATGGATTTTTGTTGACATTCTGTGGCATGTGACGGTGACATGGATGAACGAAGATATCATGCTTGAAGCGCTTCCTGAGGATCGAACTATGGCGGCGTCGGACGATCCGTTCCTGCCGGTCGAAGCCATTGATGGCGACTGGTCGTCCGGACTTGTCCTGTTGTGCGACCACGCGTCTAACGGCCTGCCGGAGAAATACGGTTCACTGGGGTTGCCGCAGAACGAGCTTTCACGACATATCGGTTATGATATCGGGACGGCGGATCTGACCCGGGCGTTGGCGGCGGCACTTAACGCGCCGGCGATTATGACGACCTTTTCAAGGCTGCTGATTGATCCGAACCGCGGGGAAGACGATCCGACGCTGGTCATGCGGCTCTCCGACGGCGCGATTGTTCCCGGTAATGCCCATGTCGACGGGGACGAGGTCGAATATAGGCTCGATCGATTTTATCGCCCATATCATCAGGCAGTTGCCGATGCGATTGCAAAAGCGGCTTCAGCGGGGCCTGACCCTGTGATCGTTTCCATTCACAGCTTTACCGCCAATTGGCGCGGCTGGCCGCGTCCGTGGCATGCGGGCGTTCTGTGGGACAGGGATCCCCGCCTGGCGGTACCCCTGATAGAAGCCCTGGCGGAAGATCCCGATCTGGTCGTAGGCAATAATGAGCCCTATGACGGTGCGCTGAAGAACGACACCATGTATCGCCACGGGACGGGGCTGGGTCTTGCGCATGCTCTGCTTGAGGTTCGGCAGGATCTGATTGCCGACCCCCCGGGCGTCGCCGCCTGGTCAGCAAGGCTTGCGCCAATTCTAAGACGGCTGCTTAAGCTTCCGGATATTCATCAAATCCGGGAATTTGGATCGAGAGCCGGGTGATCCCTATATGGATCGATATGGTTATCGGGAGAGCAACAGGTGGGGAGTTTCGGTTCTCACTTGTGCGTCTGCAACAGGGAAGATGATTTTATGCCTCAGAAACTGGACGAACAAACCAATCAGGCTCTTGAAGCGGCCGTATTCCGCCGGCTGGTCGATCATTTGCAAGCGCGGACGGATGTGCAGAACATCGACATGATGAATTTGGCCGGTTTTTGCCGGAACTGTCTGTCGAACTGGTACACGGAAGCTGCTGGCGACGCCGGATTGACGGTGAGCAAGGAGGATGCCCGGGAGCACGTTTACGGCATGCCTTACGGTGAATGGAAAGACAAGTATCAGACCGAGGCAACACCCGAACAAGAAGCCGAATTTGAGAAAAACAAGTCGGATCACTGAGATCGGCGACAGCTTGCGGACGTTTCCGGTTTGCGGCGCCTCTTCACAGACAACAACGTCGAATGCCTTCGGCAATCGGTACTTTTTGAACACACCTGCCCGCCGTATTTCTCGGGCGGATCGTCCGGAGTCGCGCAGCGGTTGACGTTCCGGAGCGAGTCTGTCACCCAACAGGGCTGATTTTGTGAGTGATAAGGAACGAATATCGATGGTGGATACCGGCGGGGTTGCTGCTGATCAGTTGCGGTCGTTCGTTGAGCGTATTGAGCGCCTTGAGGAAGAAAAAAAAGCGATAGCCGACGACATAAAGGATGTGTACGCCGAGGCAAAGGGTACCGGCTTTGATGTTAAAGTGATGCGGCAGATTGTTCGGCTGCGCAAACAGGAACCTCATGAGCGTGAAGAGCACGAGGCTGTGCTGGATCTTTATATGCATGCGCTGGGAATGGTCGGTCCGGCACCGGAGCAGGAAAA
Source organism: Stappiaceae bacterium (assembly GCA_965275915.1). GTDB lineage: Bacteria > Pseudomonadota > Alphaproteobacteria > Rhizobiales > Stappiaceae > JBDWFY01. The sequence continues at coordinate 664,545 of CBDHYI010000007.1, read as the reverse complement.
AAGCACCGAATAGAGTGCATCCCGTGAAGGTTGAATGACCTTCACGACGAGGATGCGCATGAAAAGAAAGGCCTGTGCGGTTCCCTGCGGCCGGGCGATCGGTCGGAGAAAATGCAAACAAAAAGCCCGTCGTCAGTCGGCGGGCTTTCTTGTATGACAGCGCTGATTGGGTTCGCAGCCCCGTTCAGTCGTTCTTATCTGACCTCGACAAGCGGCAGAGAAACAATTGACGGACCGCGGAACTGGCTGGTCGACAGCAACTTTGTATTTTCGGAGAAGAACGATTTCAGGACCCGCTGCGGCGAAGACAGCATCGGCGGAATCGTCCGCATATCCGGATGGCTGAACTTGGCAAAGACCAGCATCCGTGTCGTTACCTGGCCGTCCATCAATTCACGCGAATCCAGGTTCGGCGCGGCGGCAAACAGGGCCAGGGGATCGGAAAATGCCGGCAGCGTGCCTGAATATGACGGCAACAGATCTTCTGCGTCCTTGTGATGTCTGGCTTCCTTCAAAGCGGCGCGTTCCAGTTGCCCGGCGAGATTGGAAGCTTTCTCCTGTGGGATCTCTATACCCACCGGTGTGTTGCCCAGCGACGCCAACTGGACGCCCTTGTCAGGCCGAATGGGTGCATCCTTGGGCAATTTCACGAAGCCGCTCGGTGCAGGCTGCGGTACCGGCAAGGGTGTTGCCTCCGCGAAGGACAGCACAGCCGGAGAAGGCTGAGGCAGTGCGGTCACCCGTGATTGAGGTTTGGCCGTTGCGGTTGCTGTGACGATTGCATCGATTGGATTGTCCGGCGACGTGCTTGCCAGAACAACGGGTTGCGGCTGGCTTCTGGAGAAAGGTGATCCAAGCGGCAGTGTGCCGTCCGGTGCCGGTGTGGCAACGGGCCCCAGCGGTACGGCTCCGGGCTTTCCTTTGGGGGTGAATGCCAGAGCCGCCGCTTCGAATTTCCGGTCCAGCGCCTCCTGGTCCGCATTTGAATAGGAAACCGTTTCGGCAACTGTGTCGGCACTTGCCAGGGTGAGCGTACCGTCACTCGGTTTCAGGCGCGGCACCACCGCAACTTGCGTTTCGACGGCTTTGTCGCCGGGAAGCGGGGTGGTTTCGCCGCTGGTTATGATCGCACCCGGGGCGCGCTGAGCTGCGGCAACCTGAGTTTCGGGCTGTGTGTCTTCTTTGCTTTTGTCACGTGAGAACAAGGAAGCAAAGAAGCCTGGTCCTGACTCTTCGGATTCCGGCTTGTCATTGTCACGCTGGTTTTTGGCAACGGCCTTCTTCTTTGTAACCGCCTTCTTTTCCGCGCTGGCGACCTGAATGACCGGGCTGGTCGGGCGGCCTTTGTTGCGCTTGATTTTGGCAAGCGCCTGCTGATAGCCGGGCAGCGGTTTGCCGTCGGTCGGCACGTGGATCGTATCCCCCTTTGGAAAGACCCGGGCCAACTGCTTGCGGGTCATGCGCGGCCAATGCCGAACCGATCCCGTGTCCATATGAGTGAATGGCGAGCGGGACGTGGGGTAGTAGCCGACGCCGCCGGCGTGTTTCTTAAGGCCGATTGCGCGCAATTTGGACAGTTTCACGTCGGGCAGGTAGAAGTCCATCGCCTTGCCCCTGGTGTGCTGACTGGTTTTGGCAACGCCCTTTGAGCGTCGGCGCAGCATATTGTTGGTTGCAGGCGACCGATAGGCAGATACGACGTGGATATATTCGCGCGAGCCGCTTTCCTTGTAGACTTCCCAAATCAGGTCAAAGAGTTTGGGGTCCATTTTGATGATTTCATTGCGGCGCCAGTCCCGAAGAAAACGGTTCATTTCCCGCAGTCCGCTGGCAATATACTTACCGTTTTTCTTGAAGGTGATTTTGGCGCGTTCACCCGTATGGGTGTTGTAGACCTTAAGCGTACGCGTTTCAGCCATCGCCGTGCCCGTGAAGGCAAAACAGGCGAGCAGGATTAACACCGCACTTCTTACACACATAATACAGCGATAGCGTTTGCTATCACGCTGTTTAGAGTGGGAATTCCACGTGACCAATTCTATGTCTCGCAATCCACCGGCTGAGTGTACCGATCTATCGTATGCCCCCTGAGACATAGAATTACAGCAGATCGGTTAACAGTTTTTTACCGTCATCCGAATTTTACCAAACAGTGGCATTGAGGCAACAGTATGACAATAGTGTTAACCGGTTTTTTTCTGCCTTAATGGTTAACGGCGCCGAACGGTTTGTACAGCGATGTCCCGCTCTTGCCGATTGGTACTTTCTGTGTCGGATCTTACCCCCCAGTCAGAGCCGTCAGGACCGGCTTTTCCCTCTTGTCTCCCCGGGCCCGTGCCCAATCCAGAAAAGCGGCGATTCGGCGGTCGATCTTTTGACGGTGATTTTGCGCGATGTCGCTGAGTTGATGTTTCAGGAAGGGATTGGCAAACCGCTCCAGTGTTGTTTCGATATATGAATCGATCTCCTTCCCGAGGCCAGTTGCAGCAAATGCCGGTTTCACTTCCATCTCATACAGAGCGGACAGTTCTTCCCGGGTGGCTTTGTCGGACAGTGCTTCCAGAACGGTTGCGCCAGCGGGGCTGCCCTCGTCGAGCCATCTCTGAGCCAGAAACGTATGTCCCAGATTGAGAACGAAAAGTTTCATGGCCTCAATCTCCGCAAGGCTTTTGACCACTTTTATCGCCGGATGCCGACAGGGCAGGGTGAGGCCGGGCTGGTCCTCGATTGCCCAGAGCGCATAGGGTTCGGCGACGGCGCCGGCCGGCTCGATCGCTTCGGAGACAATACGGTCGACAAGCGAGTTTACCCAAAGCACGTTGCCGGAAAGATAGGCGGTAAAAGCCGGATCAAAGGGGCGGGCGAGCTCAAAAACACGCCTTTTCAGCACCTGGCCGTTATCGGCAATAAGCTCCATTGGCATGATCTGGATGGGTTTCGGATTTCTCCGGAAACGTGCCAGGAGCAGATGGGTCAGCTTGGCCGGGTAGGACATGGCCTGATTGAAGGTCGGGTCCTGATCGGCAGGTGCGGGCGCGAATCCGCTGTCCGCAGTGTTGGAAAGAACGATTTCCGCCTCCTGCGAGAAAATGTCAGCGACCTCCGCCCAGCCGTTCGCTGTCGAAAGCGCGCGACTCACACTGGTGATCCGGACTTCCTCATCGACTTTCTTTCCGCCTCTGAGCCCTTGAATTCGGACCGGAAAACCGGACGGATCGGCGAGTGCCTTCAGGCGGACTGCACGGCCGGTGTCGCCGGAACTCTGAACGACTGTTATCGGGCCGACGGCCTCATCTTTCTTGAGCGCCTCAGAGACAAAAAGATCCGCGTGTGCCTGAAGGAACCGACTGGTGCCGAATTGCATAATGGGCGTCGTCATCAGTTCAGGAGCCTCGCTGGCGCAAAGTCAGATCAGGTTCAATGTGGGAGATCCTGCAGTTTTTTAAACAATGAACAAATTGATTTGCCTGCAGTTTGTCAAGGATCGGAACGGCGGTGGTCATGAAGCCGGCGTGCTACCAATTGGTCACGGACCCGCCACGCCGTTTCAGTGTCGGGGGTTGCCAAAAACGAAAGTCATGCCGGGCCGCCGCGTCTTCGTCGACTTCGATACCGAGTGTCCGACTGACATCGTAAACAGTGCCGCTCAACGTCGGCGGTTCTTTGAAAATGTCGTTACCCGGCATGCCGCCATAGTGGTCGTCTGACCGGAATATGACCTCCAGCCAGCAAAAATTCGGAATCGCCGCTGCAAAATGAATGCTTGCCGCCGTACAAATCGGTCCCAGCGGATTGTGCGGCATCATGTCCACGTAATGAGCTTCGCCCCAGCCGTAGGTACCATCGCCCGCTTCCACCTTGACGATGAGGTGATTGCGATGCTTCACCCAGACGATGTACGGCCTGATGGCGGAGATCCTTAAACTCCGTCGGCACGCGTCAATTCCTCAAGCTTGGGTTGGCGTTTGCCCAACTGTTGTGTTTTTGAACCGTTGACGAAACGGTCGGTTCGCCCTCGGCCGGTTAAACTACGCCAAGCCGCGCGGACATTCCCTGGTCTGCAATCAGATCGGCTCCGACAATCGATTTGGCCGCATCGCTGAGCAAAAAAGACCGCAACCCGGCCGACCTCGGCAACAGTGTTGAAGGTTCCCGTTGCATGTTGTCTGTTGAAGTCTTGCAAAAGATCGAGGGTCTTTGCCACCAGATCGCGAATTCCCTCGGTCATTGTCAGTCCGGGTGAAAGCGAATTGATCCGGACGCCCTGCGGCGCCAGGCTCCAGGCCATGGATCGGGTCATCGCGACAATTGCGCCCTTTGTTCCGGCATAAACCTCATAGTCCGGTGCGCCTGCTGCATTGTGGTTCGATGCGATGTTGACGATCGCCCCGCCGCCATTTTCGCGTGCGGTATCATTCGCTTCGGCCAGGCTCACAGGTCGAGCGCTTCGAGTACCTTGCGGTGATGCCCGTAAATGTCGCCAAAGCGCACCATTTCGCCGGCCGCGTTCACGTCGACCGTAAAATAGGTCAGGTGGACCGGAATATGGCTTGAAAGATTGTAGTGCTTTTGTTTGCCGCCAACAGCCCGCCTAAGCCGCTCGCCGTTGATCTTGGTGTCTTTGGACAACAGCGCATCCGCAAATTCCATCGGATTATGCACCCGTACACATCCGTGCGAAAAGGCCCGCATCTTCTTGTCAAACAGGCTTTTTGACGGTGTATCATGCAGATAAACGGCATGCTTGTTGGGGAACATGAACTTTACCTGTCCCAGAGCGTTCCGTTTCCCCGGTTTCTGCCGAATGCGGACGGATTTCAAATTGACACCGCGCCAGTTGACCGCTCGAGGGCTGATAACCCGGCCTCTGGAGACGACCTGGTAGCCTTTCGCACGCATGAAACGGGCAGGATTGGCTCTGATTTTCGGCAACAGTTCCTTTTTCGCAATTGAATAGGGAACATTCCAGTACGGATTGACGACGATATATTCCATCTCGTCGGAAAAGATCGGCGTCGGATTGGCCGGTTTTCCCACAACCACTCGGGTCTGGTGCCTGACTTCGCCCTTATCCATAATGCGGACCGCGAACTCAGGCACATTGACACGTACGTGGTAAGGTCCAAGATCCCGCGGCAGCCAACGCCAGCGTTCCATGTTGGCAATAATGTCCGCAATCGGATCGCCGGAAATATTGGCATTGAGATGGCCGATGGTTTTCTTTCCGGCAATGCCGTCGACTTTCAGATCGGCAGCCTTCTGATAGGTCTTGACGGCTTCGAACAGGGCATCGTCGAATTTGATGGTGTCGGCAACATCGGCTGCCGCAATTTTCAGCCGTTTCCGCAACTGACCGACACGCGGGCCGGACATGCCGAGCTTCAGGGATTTGCCCGGTTCGATCGGCTCGACCGGTTCGGCTTTGGCTCCGGATTTTCTCAGCTCGGCCAACTGCCGTTTCAGCCTCCGATAGCCCTCATGCGGAGGGCTGAAACTTTCCAGGATGGCCACGGGATTCGCGGCCAGAGCCAGGGAATTCAGAGCCGCGTTTGTGTCCGGTTTTTCAGGCTGGGACGTGATCAGCCGGGAGATTTTTCTCGGATCAATCCGTCCTGCCTGCAAGTGGATAACATAGCGCAGCATTGCAACGGACAACCGTATTTCGGCCTCGGCAATGGCAATTGGCGACATGGCGATCTTTTCGCCAAAGCTGCCATCTGGCAGTAGATATTCTTCCGCGTTGAGACCCTCTTCATCAGCGCGGCTGATTTTATCGATGATTGCCCGGGCGCGCGGGTTAAACGTCCCTTTTTCGATCCATGCCGGTTGCCACTCCCGGTTTTGATAAAACTGCAGGATGGCAGTCTTTTCAGACCGTCTGGCAACGGCCCTGAGAAGGGCTTTCTGCGAGGCAACCAGCCGAAGAGCCGATCCCATCGCCACTCTGTCAAATTGCTCCAGATCCCGAACGGCACCCAGCGAAGGGGCAAGGCCGTTTCCAGGATTGCTGTTCACGCCCTGCGGAAAAGCCGCCAGTGCCGGCCGGGCGAAAAGACCGATGCAGAACAGGGCTGGCATGACCATGGATCTGATGGGAGGTTTGCGACAGAAAAACCAGTTTCGGGAGGGCGATGATCCGGACGATTCATGTTCGGTACAGCGACGCGTTCCCCACGATCCCATTGTGGACCTCTCCCACTTTCTTCAATGAATTATGCGCGGCCGAACCGCCGCTAAATAGCCCGAGAATTGAGCGCCGCAAGTCTGTGTTCGATCAGACTTCGGACACAATACTCAGTGTCCTGAGTCAATGGGCGATTTCAAGGCGGCACTGACAAAAACACCGTTACTGGGCTGCGTCCTGATCCGGTGTGGCATCAAGACCATAATCGCGCAGTTTGCGGTACAGGGTTGACCGTCCGATTTTCAGCCTGCGGGCGACTTCCGCCATACGGCCGCCATAGTGCTCAATGGCTGTCTTGATCAGCTCTTTTTCCATCGCTTCCAGCATTCTGATATGACCGTTGTTGTCCAGTGTACGCATGAACCCAAACGGTGCCCGAGCCTCGAAGGAGGGTTCTGTGAGCGGTGCCCCCGCTATGTCCTGCGGGTTCGTTCCCGCCTGCTCCGGAGTTGTTTGATCGTCCGATGCCGGCTGAGCGGATGAAACGGTGTTTTCAGCTCCGGTTGTTGCTGGCATGGCTGATCGGTGAAACGCGCGCGTCTGTGCAGCGATATGCGGAAAATCATTGCTTGTCAGATGCATGTTATCGCAAAGGACAACAGCGCGGAATATGGCGTTTTCGAGTTGGCGGATGTTGCCCGGCCAGTCGTAGGATTGCAGCAGTGCCATGGCATCGGGTGCCACGGACGTGACCTGCGGTTTGCCTTCTTCAGCCGCGAAGCGGGCAAGAAAATGCCGGGCCAGCTCCGGAATATCCTCCATCCGGTCACGCAGTGGTGGAATGAAGATCGGGAACACATTCAGCCGGTAATAAAGATCCTCTCGGAATTTTCCGTCCTTGGTCAGGTCCAGCAGTTGTTTGTTCGTTGCCGAAATGAGCCGGAAATCCACTTTGACCGGGCGGCGCGATCCAATGGGATCGATTTCTCCTTCCTGAATGGCGCGCAGCAATTTCACCTGGATTTCAAGGGGAAGTTCTCCCACTTCATCGAGGAACAGAGTCCCGCCATGGGCTTCCTTGAATTTGCCGACGTGCTTGTCGACCGCACCCGTGAAGGCGCCTTTTTCATGACCGAACAAAATAGACTCAACCAGATGTTCGGGAATCGCGCCGCAATTCACGGTCACAAAAGGCTTGCTTTTCCTGTCGCTCGACCCCTGAATGGCGCGGGCGATCAGTTCTTTGCCGACTCCGGATTCGCCTTCGATCAGAATTGGGATCTGAGACGCAGCAGCGCGTTTTCCAAGCAGAAGGACGCGCTCCATCGAGGGGCTGCGGGTGATGATCTCGTCAAATGTCAGGGTTCCGGTCGCGGTTTTCCGGATACGGTTGATTTCGTCCTCAAGCGCCGTCACTTTCAGGACATTGCGGATCGAAACGTCAAGGCGCTCCGGACTGACCGGTTTGACGACAAAATCCTGAGCACCGGCCCGCATCGCACCGACAACCGTATCGATGCCGCCATGGGCGGTCTGAACGATGACCGGTGTCTTGTTGCCTGAAGCGCGCAGTTTTTCCAGCACGCCGATTCCATCCAGTTCCGGCATGATCAGATCGAGAATGATGAGATCGATCTCTTCGGCCTCGACGCTGTTCATCAGGGCCAGAGCTTCAGCACCATTTTCACGGGTCACGGTGGAATAGCCCGACCGTTTAGCGGCTTCCTCAAGCAGCCGGCGCTGGACCGGATCGTCATCGGCAATCAGAATTGTGCCGCTTTTTGAGGCTCTGTTATCCGTGATGGGGGAAGGTTGACTCATTACGTTCTCGATCCTGCCGCAAAATACCCGCTGTCCGACAAACCGCTGCAGCGATCTGTCCCATTTCGGGGCAGTATCGGGCAAAGATGTAAAAAAAGAGCTTATATATTGCCTCCCGGTGAAACGGGGTTGATTCATCAGTTCCGAGCCTAAATAAAAGAGGCCGGTCCCCATTTGATCTTCACCAGTTTCCGGAAAACAGACATGCGATTGCCCTCTCTTGATTTTGTTTCTTCTTCGTCCGTTTTGTCCGCAGCGCAGGCTCAGTCGGACGCCGCCGAAGCGTTGGGCGATCTGCCGGAATGGGATTTGAAGGACCTTTATCCGGGTATCGATTCGCCGGAAGTGAAAGCGGATCTGGAAAAGGCACTCAGTGATGCGCAGGCTTTCGAAACCAGATACAAGGGCCATCTTGCTGACATTGCCGGGGATGGATCGCGATTGGCGGAGGCCGTCAAAGCGTATGAGCGGCAGGAGGACTTGCTGGGACGCCTGATCTCGTTCGCAGGTCTGGTTTACACCGGTGACACAACGGATCCGGGGCGCCAAAAATTCTATGGCGACGTTCAGGAACGCATCACCACGATCAGCGCCCATCTGCTGTTTTTCAGCCTTGAGCTCAACCGCATTGACGATGACGTTCTTGAGCGCGCACTGACCGATCCGGCGCTTGCCCATTACAGGCCCTGGCTGGACGATGTCCGCAAGGAACGGCCCTATCAGCTGGAAGACCGCGTTGAGCAATTGTTTCATGAAAAGACGGTAACAGGACGAGGGGCCTGGAACCGTTTGTTCGATGAGACAATCTCGCGGCAACGCTTTACCGTCAATGATCAGGAACTGACGGTGGAAGCCACGTTGAACCTTTTGCAGGATCCCGACGGGGCGACCCGAAAAGCTGCCGCTGAAGCGCTTTCGGCAACATTTACCGAGAACATTTCCACTTTCACGCTCATCACCAATACGCTGGCCAAGGACAAGGAAATCTCAGACCGCTGGCGTGGATTTGAGGATGTGGCGGACAGTCGGCATCTGGCCAACCGTGTTGAGCGGGACGTCGTCGATGCGCTGATCACCGCTGTTCGCGATGCTTACCCGCGGCTGTCGCACCGCTATTATGTCCTTAAGGCCAAATGGCTCGGTATGGACAAGCTTGCCTACTGGGACAGAAACGCACCCCTGCCGACGGCCGATACGCGAGTCATCCCCTGGGAGGAGGCTCAACAGACGGTTCTTGAGGCCTACACTCAATTCTCTCCCGAGATGGCAGATATTGCGCGCCGGTTTTTCGACAGCGGCTGGATCGATGCGCCGGTCCGGCCCGGAAAAGCGCCGGGGGCCTTCGCACACCCGACAGTGCCCAGCGTGCATCCCTATGTAATGGTCAACTATCTGGGCAAGATCCGCGACGTGATGACGCTCGCCCATGAACTGGGTCATGGAGTGCATCAGGTTCTGGCGGCTCCCAACGGCGCGCTGATGGCACCGACCCCATTGACACTTGCGGAGACGGCGAGTGTTTTTGGGGAAATGCTGACATTCAAATCGCTGCTTGCCAAAGCCGGGGATATTCAGACAAGAAAGGTCATGCTGGCCTCAAAAGTCGAGGACATGATCAACACGGTCGTGCGGCAGATTGCGTTTTACACGTTCGAACGCAATGTTCACACCGAGCGTCGCAATGGTGAGCTGACGAGCGAACGGCTGGGTGAGATTTGGATCGATGTGCAGGGGGAGAGCCTGGGACCGGCTATCGATCTGAAACAAGGATATGAGTGCTACTGGTCTTACATACCGCACTTTATCCACTCACCGTTTTACGTCTACGCCTATGCGTTTGGGGATTGCCTCGTGAACTCGCTCTATGCGGTCTATGAACATGCCGACTCCGGATTTCAGCAGAAATACTTCGACCTCCTTAAGGCCGGTGGCACCAAACATCACTCCGAATTGTTGGCCCCGTTTGGTCTGAACGCGGGCGATCCGGCTTTCTGGCAACAAGGCCTTTCGGTTATTGAGCGGCTCATAACCGAGCTTGAAGAACTGGACGGCTGATCGCGCAAGGCCTGCGCTGTCGCGACAGTATGTGCGGTTTATTTTTCGTTTTGGCTGCCTATGTTCAATGGCATTATTGAACCGTTCTTTCTTAAGCACTTAGGGACAGATCCGCCGATGGCACAGAAAGACAAGGAAGCCAATCGCCTTTCGGCTCGGGTCGGCCGGTATGCGAAGGTAAGCACCAATGTCGGCGGAATAGCCGCAAAGATGGCCGGTGCCCGGCTGTTCGGCGTTAATCTGAACAAGGACAAAAATGCTGCCGATCTCACGGCTGCCCTTGGCAATCTCAAGGGACCGGTCATGAAGGTTGCTCAGTTGCTTTCGACAATCCCTGATGCAATTCCACCGGAGTATGCAGAGGAACTTGCTTCGCTTCAGTCCAACGCCCCGCCCATGGGCTGGGGATTCGTGAAGCGCCGGATGAATGCCGAACTCGGTCCGGGATGGCAGAAAAAGTTCGCCGAGTTTGAAAAAGAACCGGCAGCCGCCGCGTCGCTCGGACAGGTTCACAGGGCAAAGGCGCTCAGCGGCGAGACGCTGGCTTGCAAGCTGCAATATCCGGACATGGATTCCGCTGTGGAGGCGGACCTTCAGCAGCTGGGCATGCTGTTCTCAATTCACCGGCGCATGCGACCGGCCATTGACACGACTGAGATTGCGTCGGAAATCGGCGATCGGGTTCGTGAGGAGCTCGACTATGAACGTGAAGCGGCGCATATGACGGTGTATCGAAAGGTCTTCGCGGACGAGGAAACGATCCGGATACCCGATGTTCTGCCTGAGCTCTCCACCCGGCGCCTGTTGACCATGAACTGGCTTGAAGGGCAGGGGCTGCTTGAATTCAAGGAGCGTCCGCTTCAGGAAAGAAACAACATAGCGGCGGCCATGTTCAAGGCCTGGTGGCATCCGTTCAGCCATGTCGGCATCATTCACGGCGACCCGCATCTTGGAAATTATACCATCTTCGAACGCGACGGCGAAGCATACGGGATCAACCTGCTCGACTACGGGTGCATCCGTATTTTTCCGTCAGGATTCGTGCAGGGGGTTGTCGATCTGTATCACGGGATGCGGACGGACAATCGCGACCAGACGGTTGCCGCTTATGAAAGGTGGGGGTTCCGCGGTCTGACGAACGAATTGATCGATGTTCTGAATATCTGGGCGAAATTTATCTACGGACCGTTGCTGGAAGACAGGGTCCGGTCACTGGCGGATGGTGTGAGCCCGGCGGCCTATGGTCGCAAGGAGGCATTTCGCGTTCATCAGGCACTGAAGGAAAAAGGGCCGGTAAGGGTACCGCGCGAGTTTGTATTTATGGATCGGGCAGCGATCGGGCTTGGAGGGGTCTTTTTGCATCTCAAGGCCGAGATGAATTTTTACAGGTTGTTCAACGAACAGATTGACGGTTTTCAGGAAAAGAATGTTGCGGACCGGCAGGCCCGGCTTCTTGAACAGGCAAAGCTGGGTCCTGAGCCTGCAGCGAGTTGTGACTAGGTGTAATTTCTAAGAAGGTTGATGCATCTCGGTTTTCCCCCCGAATATGGAACTTATTCTTTCCCGCAGGGACACATCTGCCCCATTGCCCGGTCGAAAAGTTTGATATAAAGCTCTCTCAGGAGACACATTTTATCGGTCGGGGACGCAATGTCTGAAAAGCCAGCTACCAGTATGGATTTTGAAGAACATCAGAAGACCTATGACGGCTTCATTCGATTTTCGAAAATATCGATCCTTGCCATTTTCAATATTCTGGTGTGTCTCATCCTCTTTACCTATGGTGGCGGTGCCGGCACGTTTTTTGGGACGATCCTGATAATCGCGACCTTCATTGCGGCGGCAATCGGCCTGTTTGGCGGTGACAGAGGCTGGATTCCTTCCGCGGTTGTTTTTGCGTTGTGTGTACTGGCCTGGATCGTTACCGCGACCTGATACCGGCTGTCTCGGGACGCAATCCACAGAATATGTGATCGGATAACTCAAGAACAGTGATAGCAAAAAGTCTGTTTTTGCGGGTTTGTTTTGAACTTGTTCTCAAGAGATGAAATCAGCGGCCGTATTTATTTCTGTTGCTCTTTGAAGAACCGTATTTTTTCCTTTAACAACTGTGTTGCCGCATTGCTGTGCGGTTTGTCATGCATTTGTGAATGATCTACCGTTTAGTAGGGATTTGGATGCGCGGGCGTTTGATTCGACCGACAAGCTCCGCCCCTGACCCTAAGGTTGCGCCAGATGGCAGACAAACAAGCTGTCCTGATTATCCACGATATCGGCGAAAAGTGGCCGATGGACACGTTGCGCGGGTTTGTTGACAGCGTCTGGCAAAAGGATGCATCCGTAAGGGAGCGGTGGCAGGTCGGAACCGTTTGGAGCAAACCGGATAAATTTTCCAAAGCGTCGGAAGTACGCCGGTTAACGACCACGCACAACAGCGATGGTTTGAGAACGGATTTTTTTGAGTTTTATTGGGCCCACATGATCGGACGGCCCCGGCTGCGCCATTTTGCGACCTGGTTGCGTCTGACTATGATCCGCCTGCCATTTGGAATGCCGACGACACCGGTCCGATTCTGGTGTCTCAACTGGATATTGGCGCTGGCCGCTGTTCTGCTGGCTGTTCATCAGTTTCTTCCACCGGCGGTGCAACTTTTCAGCACGCCCTGGTACACAGTGCTTCCGATCTGTCTGTTTCTGGCGACCGTACCTCATATCCTGCTCTTTCCGGTGCTTGGGAAGTCCATCCGGTATTTCGGGTTCGCTCCGGCTGACATCAGGCGACGCGGAAAAATCAGAGAAGCCGGAGCGCGGCTTCTCCAGAACATGATCGACAGCGGCGAATATACGAGGATTGTGCTGGTCGGGCACGGTACGGGGTCGGTTATCGGCTACGATATTCTTCGTGCTGCCTGGCCCCGATACAATACCAGAGCCGTGGGCTCACGCCATATGGCGCTCGACTGGCTGCAGCAAACCATCAAAAACGATCCCTTTGACATTGACGGCTATCAAGAGGCCCAGCGGGATTACTGCGACGAACTGAAAGCCAACGGCAGTCCCTGGTGCGTGACCGATTTTCTGACGATCGGCAGCCCGCTCTCCCGCGCGTCCGTACTGCTTGCGCCATCCGCCGATGTGTTGGCGGAAAAAATCGCAGAACGCGAATTTCCGGTGGCTCCGCCGGTCGAAGAGGTGAACGGCCCCAACAGCCGGTTCACCTACGAACGGCCGCTGTCCGGAAGCAAATATGTCACGCGTCCCATTCCCCATCATGGTGCTGTTTTTGCCCCGGTTCGATGGACGAATCTTTACATACCCAGCCGTTTTTTTGTTTTCGGCGATCCGGTCAGCGCGCCACTGTCTGCTGTTTTCAGGACAGGGGTCAGGGATGTCGCCGTCGAAACCCGGAAACGGTCGGGCTTCCTTGCTCACAATCACTACTGGACCATAGAAGATCCCAAAGATCCGGATAATCCCGGATTGGCCGTGCGCGCCCTGCGTCATCATCTGCAACTGGCGGAGGGCCGGCAGATTGTCCAGGTGCGCGATGCCTCTTCGTTTGAAACTCTCGTCACGGACAGTCCGCCGGTTCCAAACCTGACGGCCCGCGTTGAAGCGGAGATCCGCAAAGCGGTCGAGGCCGGAGCGACGAAGACGGGGCCGGGTGCTTCAGAAAAACTGATCGTGGCTTTGCAGAAATCGCCCTCCGACACGGAAACCCTGGAGAAACCGGAGGCAGAGCATGAGGATATCGTGGACGAAATGGCACTGGAGCAGGCCATCATAGAGGGTCCGCCGGAAAAGCCGGAGGTCGAGGCGGACGCGGAAATTACCTATTTCATTTACGAAAACCCAGCTCGTGACCGGGTGCGTATTCACGCCGCGACATGTCGCTATTGCCAGGGTGTCGATCCAGACAGCGAGGTCGACGCTTCGGAGAACAGCGCGCGTTGGCACAAAGCCCGCGATCGGGAAGAGGCGTTGAAAGTCGCTGAGTCTCTGGCGCGTAAAGACACACGCACATGCGGTGTTTGCAATCCCTGATGGAATGCCGGTTTCAAAAGATTAAAAGGGATGTCTGATTCGGCAGCATCCGCCGGTCAACCAAGGCGCCGCAGGCCTTCCTTGGCAATGTCATTGCCTGGTTCGATCTGCAAAGCCCGGTTGAAGGACGTGCGCGCCTTGGTGGTTTCGCCAAGTTTTTCAAGGGCCAGGCCACGGTTGGCCCAGGCAGACGCGTAGCGTTTATCGAGATTGACTGCGACCGTGAGGTCCTCCAGCGCGCTTCTGGCATCGCCGATGGCAAGATAAGAGATGCCGCGGCCGGTGTGAGGAGCCGGAGCTTTCGGGTTCAGGCCGATGGCGGTCGAAAAGTCCTCGATAGCGAAGCTGTGTTGCCCCTGGGCCTGATAGATCAGGCCGCGATTGTGAAATGCTCTGGCATCGCCACTGTTGAGGCGGATGGCGGCATCAAAGTCGGCCAGTGCCCGGTTCAATTGGCCGGTCTGCCGATAAACATTGCCGCGGCCGATCAGGGCAACCTCGTAATCGGGCTTCAAGCGCAGGGCATTGTTGTAGTCCGCAATGGCCTGCTGGTCCCTTCCCATTCGCCGGTAGACAAGGGCGCGGTTGGCATAAGCCTGATAGTAGTTCGGGTCGAGACTTAGCGCCTGCGTGAAATCCTGGGCGGCATCATCCAGCTTGCCGGCCCGCCCGTACGCCGTGCCGCGGACATTGTAGGCTGTCGCATCGTTGGGATTGGTGTTGACCACCTGGGTCAGGGATTCGATGTTGGCTGAAGAACCGGCATTTTTGTCGACCGGAACGTCAGGATAAATCCCGCTTGTCGTCTTACAGCCGGCAACCGATACTGTTGCCAGCAGGACAAGAACATGAAGGTTTCGCCGCATCTTCAGATTGACCCGTTTGGTCCGGCGCACTTATGCGAAGACAGATCAGCACCCGGAAGGCGAGTGTATCTGATTCGATGGCCGGAATATTCCCCTGGTACAAAACACGAAAGGATCACCTGGGTGACCAGTGTGATCCAACGTGTCTTCTAAATATGGCGGAAAGCCGGTCAGGGACTGCCGATCAGCGACGGCCGCCGGCCTGCAGCAGGCCCTCTTTCTGTGCCCGTTTGCGCGCAAGTTTCCTTGCCCGCCGGATTGCTTCGGCCTTTTCCCGAGCCCTCTTTTCAGACGGCTTTTCATAGTGATTACGAAGCTTCATTTCACGGAAGATGCCTTCCCGTTGCATCTTCTTTTTGAGGGCTTTCAGAGCCTGGTCGACATTGTTGTCGCGAACGAGAACCTGCACGCGTTTAGTCCCGTGATTAAAAATGTTTCTATGACGATTGGCTGGCTTAATATGGGTGCGCAAGTAAGTGCGCCGCTTCCACGTCGCTCACCGTGAGTTGGGTGAATAACAGATCCGGTCCGGAATGTCCACAGACAGGGGCGGCAATTTGATGACATTTTCTGACTTCCGCGCCCGGGTCCGC
Organism: Stappiaceae bacterium; assembly: GCA_965275915.1. GTDB lineage: Bacteria > Pseudomonadota > Alphaproteobacteria > Rhizobiales > Stappiaceae > JBDWFY01. Next base: position 649,042 of record CBDHYI010000007.1, on the reverse strand, counting down.
ATACCGGTGCTGGGAGAACCCTATGGGTTTTCCTGTAGTCGACAATTTCGCGCGGGGGCAATAGGATTGCGGCACTTGCCCTCATTCATTTCGGAGCCCTTCATGTCAACCGGTCAGTCCGGCATTTATCATGCCGGTTCCATGTCTGTCTGGAAAACGGAGCTGTCGCATCTGCTGCGGCTGGGGCTTCCGCTTGCCGGGACGCAGCTGGCGCAGATTTCGGTCAACACCATGGACGTGCTCATGATCGGCTGGTTGAGTGCAGAAGATCTTGCCGCGTCGGTTCTGGCCTTCAATTACTATTTTGTGTTGTGGTTGTTTGGAGTCGGCGTTGTGCAGGCGGCGATGCCGCTGTCCGCCCAGGCCTATGGCGGTCGCGACCTGAGGGCCATGCGCCGGGTAGTTCGGCAGGGCATCTGGGTTGCCGTAATATTTTCGGCAATTGCGATGGTTGCCCTGTCATACACCGCGCCTGTTCTCACATTTCTTGGGCAGGATCCGGAGCTGGTTTTGAGGGCCAGCGCCTATATGGACATCCTGAAATGGTCGTTTTTTCCTGCCATCGGACTGATCGCCCTGCGCGTGTTTTTGGCAACCACAGGCTATGCCCAGGCGATTTTGTGGGCGACCATTTTTTCGGCGGTCATGAATGGTGTTCTGAATTACGGGCTCATTTTCGGCCATCTCGGCATGCCGGCACTGGGTCTGGTCGGGGCTGGGATAGCCTCGGTTATTTCTTCCTCCACGGGCCTCATTATCATTGTCGCTTATATTGTGCTGCATCGGAAACTGCGCCGTTACGCGCTGTTCGGTCGGATCTGGCGGGCGGACCTGCAGATTTTACAGCGGATCGTTCGGCTCGGTCTCCCGATCGGAATGACCCTTCTTGCTGAAGTCGGTATGTTCGCCGTTGCCGCATTGATGATGGGGTGGATCGGTATTCAGGAACTGGCGGCTCACGCTATCGTTGCTCAATGTGCCGCAATCACGTTCATGGTGCCGCTTGGACTTGGGCAGGCGACGGTGGTTCGCGTGGGCCTTGCGGCAGGACGCGGTGATTCGCCGGGTATCGGCATTGCCGGCTGGACGGCAATGGCAAGCGCGGTTTTCTTTATGTTTCTGGCTGCGATCATCTTCTGGCTGATACCGGAAACCCTGATCGGTCTCTATCAGGACGAAACCGACCCGTTGGCGCCGTCCGTTCTGGTATTTGGCGTCTCGTTCATGGCGGTTGCGGCGGTATTTCAGATCGTTGACGGGGCACAGGTGATTGGCGGCATGGCCCTGCGCGGTCTGAACGACACCAAGGTGGTCATGATTTACGCCCTGATCGGTTATTGGATTATCGGGCTGGGCCTGGGTTATCTTCTGGCTTTTCCCCTGCAGATGGGTGGGGTCGGCATATGGTGGGGACTTGCCAGCGGCCTTGCGGCGGTCGCTGCGGCTGCGACGCTGCGGTTCGCCAGACGCGAGAATCTGGGCCTGATCGATGGATTTGTTCCGGCGTCGCCCTGATGGATGAGAGGGCCGGACCTAGGTCTTGGCTGTAAGCCGGTTGACGTGACCCATCTTCCGGCCCGGTCGGATCTCGCGTTTTCCATAAAGATGAAGATGCGCACCCGGTTCGGATAGCACGGCCGACCAGCCTTCGGCATCCGAGCCGATCAGGTTTTCCATCTCCACATCCGCAATACGGTGCGGGCTGCCCAGCGGCCACCCCGCGACCGCCCGGATATGCTGCTCGAACTGGGACACCAGACATCCGTCCTCGGTCCAGTGACCGGAATTGTGGACTCGCGGAGCAATTTCATTGACCACCAGGCCGATCTCCCCGTTTTCGCTGCGCTCGACAAACAACTCTACAGCCAGCAGGCCGACATAATCGAGTGCTTCCGCAATCTTTGCGCCAATTCGTTTGGCTTCGTCTATTGCACCTCGATCAAGGCTTTGGGCGGGAACCCGACTCCATTTCAGGATGTGATTCTGGTGGACATTTTCAGGAATATCGTAAACTTCGCTCGCGCCCAGGTGGTTGCGGGCCACGAGCACGGAACATTCCGCAGCAAAACTGATCCGGCCTTCAAGGATGGCCGGGGCACCGCCGATGTCGTTCCACGCTCTGTGCGCATCCTCCACAGACGATAAAGTGGTCTGGCCTTTGCCGTCATAGCCAAATCTGCGTGTCTTCAGGATGGCCGGCAGGCCGCAGAGATCCGCACCGGCTGCGATATCGGCAGGGCTGTCGATACGATGGAACGGGGCCACCCGAACGCCGAGGTCAGCAAGGAACTGTTTTTCCGACAGTCTGTCCTGCGATACCGCAAGGGGGGTGGCGCCCGGGCGTACCGGCACATGTTTTGTCAGAATCTCGACGGTGTCCTTCGGAACGTTTTCAAACTCGTAGGTCACAACCTGAACGGACTGTGCAAATGCCGTCAGCGCGCCTTCGTCTTCATAGGCGGCAACGGTTCGGGCGGCGGATACGTCAAATGCGGGGCTGTCCGGATCGGGGCAGTAGGTATGGACTTTCAGTCCCAGCCGCGCCGCGGCCAGCGCCATCATCCGGCCAAGCTGACCGCCTCCCAGCATGCCGACGGTATCGCCGGGTTTCAGGACCGTATTGTCAGGCATCGTCAACCGGCCTTTCGGCCACGGCGTCGGTCTGTTTTTGCCGGAAGGCATCCAGCCGTCCGGCAAGTGCCGAATCGTTAAGAGCCAGAACGCCTGCCGCCAACAGCGCTGCATTGACGGCACCCGCCTTTCCGATCGCAAGGGTGCCCACCGGAATGCCCGCCGGCATCTGAACGATTGACAGAAGACTGTCTTCTCCGTTGAGGCACCGCGATTCAATCGGAACGCCAAAGACCGGCAAAGATGTCAAGGATGCGGTCATGCCGGGCAGGTGCGCCGCGCCACCGGCGCCGGCAATGATGACCTTGAAGCCGCTATACCTGGCGCTTTTGGCAAATGAATAGAGCCTATCAGGTGTTCTGTGCGCTGAAACAATCTGCGCCTCAAACCCGATTCCAAGCTCTTCAAGCGTTTTTGCGGCATGCTGCATGGTTGGCCAGTCGGACTGACTTCCCATGATAATAGCGACGGGAGCCGAGCTGTCGGCCATGGCGGATTATCTCCGGACTCTTTGAAAATATCGCAACGATTCAATCCCGAACAGCCGTTTCGGGAAAGGCGCGGATTATAGGAATCGTTTGCCCTTGCGCAAGATCAATTGCAAAAGAGACCTTATGTGATTGTCTAAAAAGTCTCAATCTGGCTGCGTCGAGCCTGGAAATGACGACGTCAGGCGATGATATCGGGCAGCAACTGATCTTCCAACTGAGCAATACTGTCGCGCAGCGCGAGTTTTTTCTTTTTCAGGCGCTGTATCTGAAGTGGATCGGCGCGACCGGTGTCTTGTATCGCACTGATGGCCATATCCAGATCCCGGTGTTCCTGCCGCATGCGGGCTAAAGCGATCCTCAGTGCTTTTTCTTCGTCTTCATCGCTCATATTTTTGGTCCGCATCCACGACCGCGCGATCATCGCAGAGGTGGTCTCGAAATCGGGTGCCGGAGGGTCCTGCGTCCCAAAAAGGTATTGACACGCCGGACCGCAAGCAACGGCAGCTACTGAAAACAATATTATACCGCTGTTCGTCAAGCGGAATCCGGCAAAAGACAGTCCGCGACCCGTGCTGCCGCCGCCGGAATCGGATCGCCTCTCAAGTGTGGAAAAACTGTGGAAAACAAGCTAATGCCTCATTGTTGCTCATGAAATATTATTCCGCTTGACTCTACTTTTTCAGTCTTATGAACTACTTAGCCGGGGAAATAGATCGGAATTCGACTCTGCGCGAGAGCTGTGCCACACTCTTCATCGTAAAAATCGATGAAGGAGGCACTATCGATGACAATTGAATCGCATCTCGTCGAGTTGGAACGCCGCCACGCAGCACTAGAGCGGCAGATCGAAGAAGCGATAAGCCATCCCAGTACCGATACTCTCGAACTTACTGAACTGAAGCGACGAAAACTCCTCCTAAAAGATCAGATTGCAAGACTGCGCGAGAATTCGACCGTTCACTAAGGTGTTTCTCGTTCAGATCGTATCATCTGGACCTTAGAAAAACGCTCCGGGAGAAACAGCCGGAGCCACTTGGGCCGTTCCGTTGTCACCAACTGACCGGACGGTGCTCATGCTCCGGTTCCAGTCCTTTTATTACGGTGAGATTTCCGACCCGTCCATTGATGCGGCGACGGACGGTTGCGCTGTTGCCGTGTTTTGGTCCGCTCGGGTGGCCCTGCTGCGCAACGGCAGCGCGGCAGTCACACGGTCTTGGCCATTTCCCTTAAGACAAATTTCTGAATTTTGCCGGTCGATGTTTTCGGTATTGGTGCGAAGACCACGCTCTTTGGGCATTTGAAACGCGCCAGATGCTTGCGGCAGAAAGCAATGACCGCGTCCTCATCCAGCTCCGTTTCGCCGGGCGCGAGCTCAATGAATGCGCACGGGGTTTCACCCCATTTGTCGTCCGGTTTTGCGACCACGGCAGCGGTCAGAATGCCAGGATGCTTATAAAGCACATCTTCAATTTCAATCGATGATATGTTTTCGCCGCCCGATATGATGATGTCTTTCGACCGGTCTTTCAGCTGAACATAGCCGTCTTCGTGCATCACCCCCAGGTCTCCGGAATGGAACCATCCGCCCGAAAAAGCGGCCTCCGTTGCTTTCCGGTTTTTCAGATAACCCTTCATGACAACATTGCCGCGCAGCATAACCTCGCCGATTGTCTCGCCGTCGGCCGGGACGGGGGCCATGGTCTCCGGGTCGAGGACGGTCAGCCCTTCAAGCGCGGCATACTGAACGCCCTGACGGGCCTTCTTGGCGGCCTGCTCGGGTCCCGTAAGTTCATCCCACTCCGGCTTCCAGTCATTTACGACAGCCGGACCATACACCTCCGTGAGCCCGTACAAATGGGTGACGTTGAACCCGGCGGTCTTCATATCGGCCAGAACGGCTTCCGGAGGCGGTGCCGCGGCGGTAAAAAATTCGACGATATGGTCCAGGTTGCGTGTGTCGCTTTCCGGCGTCTGAAGGATCGTCGACATCACAATCGGTGCACCGCAAAGATGCGTCACGCCGTGATCGGCAAGAGCATCCCAGATCGGTTTTTGCCGCACCCAGCGCAGGCAGACATGGGTGCCGCCGATGGCCGAAAGCGTCCAGGGAAAGCACCAGCCGTTGCAGTGGAACATCGGCAGGGTCCACAGATAGACCGGAAATTTGCCCATTGCCGTCGTGATGATATTGCCTTGCGCCAGAAGATAGGCGCCGCGATGATGATAAACGACACCCTTGGGATCCCCGGTGGTTCCGGATGTATAGTTCAGTGAAATCGCATCCCATTCATCCGACGGCCAGGTCCAGTCGTAATGCGGATCGCCTTCTGCCAACAGTTCCTCATACTCAAGCGAACCGAGCATTTTTCCGTCCTGGGGAAACTCCGGATCGCTGTAATCGACAATGAGAGGATCGATGTCCAGCCTGGAAACGGCGTCTTCCATGACATCTGCGAACTCGCGATCGGTGATGATGACTTTGGCATTCGCGTGGTCAAGCTGAAAGGCGAGTATAGCGGCATCAAGCCGGGTGTTCATGGAATGAAGAACGGCACCGGCCATTGGCACTCCGTAATGGGCCTCCAGCATGGGCGGTGTGTTGCTCAGCATTACCGAAACCGTATCACTTTTTCCGATACCGCGTTTGGCCAGGGCTGACGCCAGCCTGCGGGCTCTATTGTAGAACTCTCCATATGAGATGCGCTGTGTGCCGTGAATAATTGCTGTCTGATCCGGATAGACGACAGCTGCGCGTTTTAAAAAGGAAAGAGGTGTGAGAGGCGCATAGTTGGCCGGCGTTTTGTCCAGATCCGTCTCATAGGGGTTGTTCATCGCCGGTCCTCCTCAGCCCTTTGATTTCAGTTCAGTCCATTAAAGCGGAAAAAGCGAATTCTTCAACAGTTCGAAGCGTGAAGGGGGACAGGCGGGGTGTGATCGACTTTGGTCTGAGATGTTTCACCGTAAAGTATAGGCGTCATACGCTTGCATTCGCAGCGTATCTGCCGGAGTGTCCAAGAGCTGAACTCCTTTGGTATGAAGCATGCAGATACGGTGCGGGAGGACTTTGGATGACCAGTCGGTACTACGAGGATTACAGGGCATGGAAAGACGATCCGGAGGCCTACTGGGCCAGGGCCGCTGGTGAAATTGACTGGGTGACCGCCTGGGATCAGGTGTTTGATGCCGATGACGGTGCTTACGGTCGATGGTTCAAAGGGGCGACCTGCAACACCTGCTATAACTGCGTTGATCGGCACGTCGAACGGGGCCGTCCCGGACAAGCCGCCCTGATTTACGATTCGCCCGTAACCGGGAAAAAGAAAACATATACTTTTCAGGATCTCCTTGACCACGTGACGGCTTTCGCCGCGGTGCTTCAGGATCAGGGCATCGGAAAGGGGGACCGGGTCGTTATCTATATGCCGATGGTGCCCGAAGCTGTGATGGCAATGCTCGCCTGCGCGCGCATCGGCGCGATTCACTCGGTGGTGTTCGGTGGATTTGCCGCCAACGAGCTTGCGACGCGCATTGATGATGCCGAGCCGAAACTGATTGTTGCGGCCTCCTGCGGGATCGAGCCCAATCGGGTGGTTGCTTATAAGCCGCTGCTGGATGAAGCGATTAATCTCAGTGCCAGGAAACCCGCATCGTGCCTCATTCTGCAGCGGCCCGAAGCGCCGGCTTCCATGCAGGACGGACGCGACCATGATCTGGGTGCGTTGCTTAAGCACGCGCTGAGCGAAAAGCGCAGCGTACCGTGCGTTCCGGTACCAGCCACCGATCCGCTCTACATACTCTACACCTCCGGCACGACCGGCGTCCCCAAGGGTGTCGTTCGCGACAATGGCGGTCATATGGTGGCGCTCAAATGGACCATGACCAATATCTACAATGTCGAGCCCGGTGAGGTTTTCTGGGCAGCATCGGATGTGGGGTGGGTCGTGGGGCATTCCTACATCGTCTATGCGCCGCTGCTGCATGGCTGCACGACCATCCTGTTTGAGGGAAAACCGGTCGGCACGCCGGATGCCGGCGTTTTCTGGCGCATTATTGCGGAACATGGCGTGGTTTCCCTGTTCACCGCGCCGACCGCTTTTCGTGCGATCAAAAAGGAGGATCCGGAAGGCACACTGCTTGAGCCGTGTGATATCGGACAGTTTCGGTCCTTGTTCCTTGCCGGAGAAAGAGCCGATCCGGATACGATCAAGTGGGCGGAAGAGCGGTTGAACGTGCCGGTGATCGATCATTGGTGGCAGACCGAAACCGGATGGACCATTGCAGGGAACCCGCTTGGGTTGGGCATGCTGCCGATCAAACACGGATCGCCGACAGTGCCGATGCCCGGATATGACGTCCAGGTTCTGGATGACGCCGGCCATCCCGTAGATGCCGGCGGCCTGGGCAATGTCGTCGTCAAACTGCCCTTGCCTCCCGGCTGCCTGCCCACTCTCTGGCAGGATGACGACCGTTTCAAAGAAAGCTATCTCGACGAATTTCCCGGATATTATAAGACGGCCGATGCCGGTTACATCGACGCGGACGGATATCTCTTCATCATGGCGCGCACCGACGACATCATCAATGTTGCCGGGCACCGCCTGTCAACCGGCGGGATGGAGGAGGTCCTGGCGGGGCATCCCGATGTAGCTGAATGCGCGGTTGTCGGAATTGCCGATACGCTGAAGGGGCAGCTCCCTTGCGGTTTTGTGGTTCTGAAAAGCGGTGTGGAGCGATCGCGCAAGGACATCGAAACGGAACTGGTTGCTCTTGTTCGCGAGAAGATCGGACCGGTTGCGGCATTCAAGATCGCCATCACGGTCGATCGGCTGCCCAAGACACGGTCGGGCAAAATTCTCCGCGGCACGATGCGGCAGATTGCCGACCGGCAGACATTCAAAATGCCGGCAACGATTGACGACCCTGTTATCCTTGAAGAGATAGAACAGGCGATCCGGGACAGGGGACTCTGATACCGATTGCAACGGTTGATGCAGATGACTGGAAAAAGTGAAGCCGCGCCCGATGGCCTGCGGTCATTTTCAAGATATAAGACGGGGTCCAGTCACGTAGCAAAAAAGGAGTGAGACGTGTCACTTCAGAACAAGGTTGCGATTGTCACCGGTGCTTCCAAAGGGATCGGTTATGCCATCGCCAAGCGGTTTGTCGATGAGGGTGCGAAGGTCGTTCTTGCTGATATTGACGATCATCACGGCGAGGAAGTCTGCAAGGAACTCTCCGACAGCGGGGATGCAACCTATGTTCATTGCGATGTCGGCGAACGGCTCGACGTCCGCAATCTGATTGCGGCAACGCTCAATGCGTATGGCGACGTCGATGTGCTGGTCAACAATGCCGGAGTAGTGCACAGCGCGGAGTTTCTCGACATTGAGGAGGACGACTTTGACCGCGTTCTGCGGGTGAACCTGAAGGGCGCCTTTCTCTGCGGGCAGGCTGTCGCACGGCACATGGTCGAAAAGATCAATGGCGGCGGTGAGCCCGGCACAATCATCAACATGTCCAGCGTCAATGCGGTTTTTGCGATCCCCGACCAGGTTCCCTATTCAATTTCAAAGGGCGGCGTCAATCAGCTGACCAAGGTTATGGCACAGTCTCTTGCGCCCTACGGCATTCGGGTCAATGCCATCGGGCCGGGGTCGATCAATACAGAAATGCTGGCGGCCGTTCTGAGTGCCGACCCGGCCGCGCGGGACAAGGTATTATCGCGCACACCGATGCGCCGACTGGGCGACCCGAAGGAAATGGCGGCGATTGCTGTTTTTCTTGCCTCGGAAGAGGCCAGCTATGTAACGGGCCAGACGCTCTATGCCGACGGAGGTCGGCTCGGCCTGAATTATACTGTTCCGCTCGATAACGGCAGATGACCGCAGAACAGTTTACTCGGCTGCTCTTAAATCCACGCCGTTTAGGGCTTGTGCGCCGGATTCAAACTGCATTCGAGCCAGGCGGGCATAAAGTCCGCCTTTTTCGGCGAGGGACTGATGCGTACCGCTCTCCACAATACGCCCTTTGTCCAGAACGATAATCCGGTCTGCCCTCAAAACCGTCGCAAGCCGATGGGCAATCACCAGTGTGGTGCGATTTTCCATCAGACGCTCAAGAGCGGTCTGAACCAGCGTCTCGCTCTCCGCATCGAGTGCGCTGGTCGCTTCGTCCAGCAGAAGAATCGGCGCGTCTTTCAGGATCGCACGGGCGATCGCGATGCGTTGCCTCTGTCCGCCCGACAGCGTCACCCCGCGCTCACCGATGACGGATTGATAGCCGTCTGCCATCGTTCGAATGAAATCGTCCGCAAGTGCCAGTTCGGCCGCCCGGTGAACGTCTTCGTCGGAGGCATCGGGGCGGCCGAACCGGATGTTTTCAAGTGCCGTGTCGGCGAAAATCACGGTGTCCTGCGGTACGATTGCAATTTGCTTTCTCAGAGCAATCGGATCCGTTTTTATCAGCGGGACACCGTCAAGCCTGACAGTGCCGGACACCGGATCGTAGCTGCGCATCAAAAGTGAGAACAACGTGCTCTTGCCGCTGCCGGACGGGCCGACGATGGCCAGCGTTTCACCGGGATTAATCGCAAGATCTATCTCATGCAGGACCGGTGCATCCGGAAGGGTCGGGTAGGAAAAGGAGACATTCTCCCATGCAACGGCGCCGGTTACCGGGTTTGGCAGGTCGATTGGATCATCCGGGGCGTTGATATGGGTTGGTGTGGCCAGCAGTTCGGTAAGACGCTCCGTTGCACCGGCGGCTTGTGAGACTTCTCCCCAAACCTGGGAAAGCGCTCCCAATGCGCCGGCAGCGAATACGGAATAAAGCACAAACTGGCTGAGCGTACCGGCGCTGAGCGTGCCGGACAGAACATCCTGTGCGCCGATCCACAGAACCACGACGACGCTTGAAAATACGATAAAGATGGCGAAGGCGGTCAGAAAAGCTCGGGCCGCGACCGATGACCGGGCCGCCTCAAAGGCCCGGTTGACCGCGTCACCGAAGCGCCGCGTTGCAAACCGTTCGTTGGTAAAGGCCTGTAGCGTTCTGACGGCGCCGATTGCCTCGGTCGCAAAGGCCGTCGCATCGGCCAGCGTGTCCTGCGCCAGCCGCGATTTGCGCCGAACGTTTCTGCCAAAGGCGATCAGAGGCAGGACGATGAAGGGGATCGCAAGAAGAACCAGTCCGGACAGGCGGGGGCTGGTGACAACCATCATCGCAATCGCGCCGATACACAGAACCAGGTTTCTCAGTGCAATTGAGGCGCTGGCCCCGACGGCGGCCTTGACTTGCGTCGTGTCGGCTGTCAGCCGCGAAATGACTTCGCCTGATTTTGCCTGGTCGAAAAAGGCCGTGTCGAGCGACGTCACATGCGCAAAGACATCCCGGCGTACGTCCGCAACGATCCGTTCGCCGATCCACGTGACGAAATAGTAGCGAAACGAACTTGCGGCGGCTAAAGCGGCGGCTATGAAAATGAGCATGCCGAAATAACGGTCAATGAAACCTGAATTGTCGGCCTCGAACCCGAAATCGATCATCCGCCGGATTGCGAGGGGCAGTGTCAGTGTGACTGCGGCAGCAACAAGCAGCGATATCAGGGCGATGATGACGCGACCCCGATAGCGTTTGAGATAAGGCCATAGAGCGGCGAGCGGACGAACGGACCGTCGTCCGGTGCCGTTTGCCTTTTCGTTATTGTCTGAACCGGATTTTGTTTTTGTTTCCCGGTTTTCTGCAAATTCAGCCAATCGATACTCTCCGACTTATCCGCCAATCCGGACCTGATACCCTTGATTGTTGCTCGGTGTAATTGATGTATGTTTGGTTCAATCGTTTTTTCGGTTTAACATTTTTCTAAAAATGCATACCTGACTTTGCGCTGCGAGTCCCGTTATCACTCTTGTTTCGTCTGTCAAGCTGATGTATAGGATCGCCCAGATTTTGTGGTCGCCGCCGCGCTACGGTGAGCGGCCTTTCGTTTTTTGCTGCGTGACCACCTCGGCGTTGGCTCAAAACTCAAAAGCAGCAGGCACAACAGAACAGGCATATCAGCCGACAGAGCTCAATGAGCCGGTGCGGTGAGAGGACAGAAAAATGAAAAAGGACACGCATCCTGATTATCACATGATCACCGTCGTGATGACCGATGGTTCCGAATTCCAGACACGGTCAACCTATGGCGCGGAAGGGGATCGTTTGCAGCTTGAAGTCGATCCGACATCTCATCCGGCCTGGACGGGCGGTAACCAGACACTGATGGATCGCGGAGGCCGTGTGTCCCGCTTCAAGAGCAAATATGCTGGATTTCTTAGCGAATAACAGCAATTCGCACCGTGACTGTTCAAACCCGGTGAGTTGGAAACTTGCCGGGTTTTACTTTTTTGACCGTCAGCGTTGTCAGTCGGCTGTGAACTGTCACCAACCTGGTGAATGATCACAGGAAGCGATCACTTTTCGAATTGTGTTTTTCAGAAAAAGGTCGGTTAGCGGGATGTTTCCCTGCAAATTCAATTTGCTGTTTGCTTGCGGGCACAGCACGCTTTGTTCGGCTTGTCGCGGTGATTCGGAGCCGGAACGGACAGTGGCGAGAGCGAATCGGGGCAATACGCCGGCGTCCTGATGTGCCGGCATTCGGACTCACTCTGCGATGCGCCCAGACTCAGGACCCCGGCGGGAGCTTGTATCGCCCGGTAAGCCCGGCGAAAGTGTCAACTGAGGGCAGGTTCATTGATGGTAAAGGCGTGTCTCTACAGGTTTCTGGCTACCGTGGCCTTATGCCTTTTCGCCGGTCCCGGTGTGACCGCAGATTGGCCCATCCTTCACGGCGGGGAGGCCCCGCAGGTCGGGCACGCCCGGATATACGGGCAGACCGATGTTCCGGTCTATTCTTACGAGATCCTGAAAACCTATCCGCATGATACGGCCGACTATACTGAAGCCCTGTTCATGCACGACGGCTATCTCTTTGAAGGCACGGGACAATACGGCAAATCCCGCATCAAGAAGTGGAATCTTCAGTCTGGACAGGTGATCGCCCAGCGAGCGCTCGACGACCGCTATTTCGGCGAGGGTGCAATCGTGCTGAACGGCCGCCTTTACCAGGTGACCTATATCTCGAACACCGGCTTCGTCTACGATGCGGACGACCTTTACCCGATTGCCAGCTTCCGTTATCCGCGCCAGGGCTGGGGCCTGACGACCGACGGCGAACACCTGATCATGAGTGACGGGTCCGCCGGCATCTACTTCATTGATCCGGAGGGCTTCACCGTCAAACGCACCGTCTTTGTCCACGACAGCGTCAGCGAAGTCGGGTTTCTGAATGAGCTCGAATATGTCGACGGAGACATCTATGCCAATGTGTGGCAGACCGACTATATCGTCCGCTTCTCGGCGGAAAGCGGCAAAGTCAACGGCTGGATCGATCTGACGGGCCTCAATCCCGATCCGGAGATTCTGGTTTATCCGAAAGTCCTGAACGGCATCGCCTATAATGGCGAGTCCGGGACCTTGCTGGTCACGGGAAAAAACTGGCCCAGTCTCTGGCATATCAGACTTGTGCCGAACGGACGGTAACCCTTGAATGCTGTCCAGGCCGCTGCAGGATATAACTCGCGCTCCTGCTGAAATCGTTCAGGCAGCTCTTGTCGTGCCTGTTCCCACGCCTGCTCAACAGAAAATGCTGCTTAAATCCCGCACAGTTCATGGGCGGCTTGTTAACTGTCTCGTTTTGGGAAAACGGTCACGATATCGGGCACTCAATGTCATTTCTTAACGTCCCAAACAATGCGTAATGCGGACGGTCTAAAGAAAAGACGTCATTGCGGCGCTGAGCCGGATCCGAAGGCGGCTGCAAGTTGTCCCAACTGATCTGCGACCGGATTGGAAGCTGCCGATTTGGTTTCGGCTTTTTCCGGACTGTAAAGAACGGTGTCCAGGTGTTGAACCCGTTCCTGCAGACGAACGGAGCGATCGATAAGATCCCGTAAAGTTCCCGGCAATTCATCCCACGAACCTGGATGGCGGGCCGTGTTCAGCCGTTCAAGCTTAACCTTGTTTTTTTCCTGGCTTGCCTGATCGAGCGTCATTTCCCCGTCATTTACAGCACGTTGCAGCAAAAGCCATGAGGCAAGCTGCATTAGTCGCGTGGTCAGACGCATCGATTCCGTCGCATAAGCCAGAGAGGCCGGGCGCTCCAGTTCCTTGGACTCCTCGCGGCCTATTCCATCGAGATAACCGGCCGTCTCTTCGACAAGGCCCATACCTTCCTGAAACAGCGCGGTAAACGCTTCCGAGGAAGCCAGCCTTTCGGCGAAAGTGATAGTTTCTGGCGGCGCCGAGTTCTTATCAATGGATTCAGTCATGCTACTCGTAAACTCGCAATCTTGTCTCAGAATGGTCGCCAATGCCGCCCAGTGGCCTTTTGTGATCAGCGCAACGGGTCACACTCTGTCCCTGAATGATCCAGTTGTACTCATCTAACAGCGAGCGAAGCAAGTGGCATGCCACCAAAATGATTAACGCGAAAATCAAAAAGACGGGAGTGTGTAAAAAAAGGAGCCGCAAAAAATTGCGGCTCAAAGGAGTTAACAGGGAGGCGTCAAACAGAGTGGACAGGAGCCACTCGAAAATCCAGATAACTGGATGACTTAAGTAATAAATTGGAAAGCTTAAGAAAGGGTAAACAATCTCATTTGGCGCCTGAAAATGCTGCGGTTTTCCTCACTTATGAGGAGTGTGATCCGATGAGTCGCTTTCTAACCGATTGTTTTTACTTCTTAAAAAATGGTGGATGACTGTGGATATATCCGGTCGGATTTTTTTGAGAATGTGCGCGGGACCTGCGTTCCGGATTAACGTTAAGAAAGTCCGAATAAGTTCTGCGAATTGCCGTAGTGACGATTGCTTCATGCTTCGCTAGGTTCAAAGTTCCCATCATATCCGGCTTATCCGAACGACCGAGGAACGAAATGACGAATCTTCCGGACACAATGACCGCAATTACGATTCTTGAACCTGGCGGTCCGGATATGCTTGTGCCCGACGAGCGTCCTGTTCCGTTTCCCGAAGAGGGCGAGATTCTGATCAGGGTTGATGCGGCCGGGATCAACCGGCCGGATATTCTGCAGCGTCAAGGCCATTATCCGCCGCCAAAGGGCGCGTCCGACCTGCCGGGTCTGGAAGTATCCGGCGAGGTTGTCGCGACCGGGCGGAACGCGGCGGTCTTCAATGTCGGCGATCATGTCCTTGCCCTGACACCCGGGGGCGGATACGCGCAGTTTGCAACGGTCCATGAGAGCAATGCGCTGCCGGTTCCCGCAGGCCTCTCACAAGAAGAAGCTGCCGCCGTTCCGGAAACGTTTTTCACCGTGTACAGCAATGTCTTCGACCGCGCGGGCCTGGCGGCAGGAGAGACTTTCCTGGTGCATGGTGGCGCATCGGGCATCGGAACGACGGCCATTCAGCTTGCGAAAGCCTTCGGAGCGCGCGTCTTCACCACGGTCGGTTCCAAGGAGAAGAAAGTTTTTTGCGAAAAACTCGGAGCGGACCTGGCAATTGACTATAAAAGCGAGGACTTTGTCGCGGTTCTTAAAGACGCCACATCCGGCAGGGGCGTAGACGTAACGCTCGATATGGTTGGTGGCGATTATGTTGAAAAGAATTGGAAAGTGGCAGCAATGGATGGCCGTATCGTCCAGATTGCGGCACTTAACGGCAGTTCCGAAGAAGTCGATTTTCGGCGGTTGATGGTCAAACGGCTGACACATACCGGCTCAACGTTGCGGCCGCGATCAATCGCATTCAAAGCCGCAATTGCCGAGAAACTCAAACAGCGTGTTTGGCCGCTGATTGAAGCGGGCAAGGTGAAACCGGTCATGGACTCCCGATTTCCTTTCACGGAAGCGGCGGCGGCACATGAGCGGATGGAAAGTTCGAATCACATCGGAAAAATTATTCTGACGATGAAATAAGATGATAACGCGTCATTCGGGGGCCTCGTGATTATTCTTCAGCCGGGCAATTGCCTTCTTGTAAAACTGCGCCTATATTGCGCACATTCCCCGTCAAATTGACGTTTTTATCCGGCTTCGCCCAGACCATCGGCGGAGCGCACAGGAGGATTATTGCGATGGCGAACACGCCGCTTATGCCAAAGGCGACCGCTGTCTGGCTCGTAGACAACACTGCGCTCAGTTTTGAACAAATCGCCGCGTTCTGCCGGCTGCACCCGTTGGAGGTCAAGGCCATCGCCGACGGCGAATCCGCGCAAGGAATCAAGGGTCTTGATCCGATCCTGTCCGGCCAGCTGACGCGTGAGGAAATTGAAAAGGCACAGGAAGATTCCGGGCATCGTCTCATGTTGGCCGAGCAGAAAGTGCGCGTGCCGGAATCCAAGCGCCGCGGTCCGCGCTACACACCGGTTTCCCGCCGTCAGGACCGCCCCAATGCGATTTTGTGGTTGGTGCGCAATCATCCCGAACTGCGTGACGCCCAGATCATTCGACTGGTGGGCACAACAAAACCGACCATTGAATCGATCCGCGAACGGACGCACTGGAATTCCGCTAATCTGACGCCCGCTGACCCCGTTACACTGGGCCTGTGCAGTCAGATCGAACTCGATCTTGAAGTTCAGAAAGCTGCCAAATATGCACCGGCGCGCGATGAGGCTGCACAGCCCGAAACGCTGTTGCCTGTCGAGGAAACCACGAGCGAAGATGCCATGGCAGCCGCGTTCGGCGTGCCGGCTCCGAAAACGTCTCCCGAAGAGGAGGAAATCGACGCCGATGCCGTCTTCGCCAAACTGGGATCGCTGAAAAAAGAAGGCGACGCAGAGCAGGAATAGCGCATTTTCAGATGTGTAAAGGAAAATCCCGGGTTTCTTTCCCGGGATTTTGTGTCTGACGTCTCTGGCGGGCGAGGGCGTTAGGCTCAGGACCTATTAATTTCATGCAATTCTGTTTTGAAAGAAGTATTCGACTGGAGAGAACCAGGGAGAAGCGAAGGTTGGATACCTTTGCGAGCTCTGGTTTTCTTCAGGTGGACACTTCTTTCAAAACCCGAAGGGCGAGGCATATTTTGTTCCTGACTGCGCCCACAAAGACTTGAAAACCGGACGGTTTCCTGCGCCTTTCCGCCTTGTCAAAAACAAAATCTGCTCTCGCAGAATGGATGAAATTAATAGGTCCTGAGCCTAGACTCTATCGTTCTGTCAGTTTCAATTCGATGCGTCGGTTGCGGGCATAAATATCTTCATCATCGCCCTCTTCAAGCGGTTGAAACTCTCCAAAACCCGCCGCAACAAGGCGTTCCGGAGACACGCCGCGGTCAATCAGGTTTTGAACCACGGATATGGCACGCGCCGCGGAGAGGTCCCAGTTGTTGCGGAAACGGCCGGTTCCTGACAGCGGACGCGCGTCGGTGTGACCATCGACGCGAAGCACCCAGTTGATTTCATCCGGAATCTGGCCCTCAAGCTCAAGAATCGCATCGGCCAGTTTGGCGATCTCCGCCTGGCCGTCCGGATTAATTTCATCCGAGCCGGAGCTGAAGAGCACTTCCGACTGGAACACAAACCGGTCGCCGACCACTCGGATATCTGAACGTCTTGAAAGAATTTCCCGCAAGCGGCCGAAGAAGTCCGATCGGTAGCGTGACAGTTCCTGTACGCGCTGGGCCAGGGCGATGTTCAGACGCCGGCCGAGGTCGGCAATCTT
Organism: Stappiaceae bacterium; assembly: GCA_965275915.1. Classification (GTDB taxonomy): domain Bacteria; phylum Pseudomonadota; class Alphaproteobacteria; order Rhizobiales; family Stappiaceae; genus JBDWFY01. The sequence continues at coordinate 632,196 of CBDHYI010000007.1, read as the reverse complement.
GACCTGGCTGTCCTCGTCGCGTTTTTCCGATTCCTCAAGAGCCGCTTCAAGCGATGCCAGTTGGCGCCGCAGCGCAGCGATCTGCTGGTTCAGCAGTTCGACCTGCAACAGTGCGCGTTGGGAAACACGTCTTTCCTCCGACAGCGAGCTTTCCAGATTCGCAATCCGACCGCCGGCCTCGCTGGCAGCGCCCGACTGGGTGTCGAGCAGCCCCTGCAGTCGGTCGCGTTGGGATTCCGTGCTTGCAAGGCTCGCCTGAAGCGAAGCCAGCGATTCCTCAAGATCACGCCGCCCCGCCCTTTCCAGCGCCAGCAATTCGGTCAGTTCGCTGATCTGACTGTTCAGCCGGTTCAGCACCGTGTCCTTGCCTGTAATTTCCTGCGAGAGAAAGAACTGGGCAATCATGAACAGGGACAACAGAAAAATGATGACGAGTAAGAGCGTCGCCATCGCGTCCACAAAACCGGGCCAGTAGTCGGTAGGGGACTGGCGGCGTTTGGTCATCGCCATGGTGTCAGGCCCCGGGCTTGTTCAGAGCATCGTTGAGACTGGTCAGAAGCTTTTCCACCCGCCTTTGCTGCTCATTCTGTGTGTCGGCCCAATCCCGCATCATTTGCTGTTCGGCCCTGACATGCTGAACCAGCCCCTGAATACCTTCCGCCAGGTTGGACATGACCTGTGTCGTCTGCCTGTCGCCCCCCGATCCGTTTTGCAGGTTGGATCCCAGCCGTTCGATAGCATGCCGCAATTGCGCAAAACCCTCATCGTTGGCTTCAAAGCCGCGATATTCAAGATCGTCCGGCTCGATATCGGTGACTGTCGACAGCCAGTCTTCCAGCTCATTGTAGAACCGGTTCTGAGCCTGCCCGGACTGAAGATCGAGAAAGCCCAGTATGAGTGATCCGGTCAACCCGAACAGAGAGGATGAAAAAGCGGTGCCCATGCCCGACAGCGGGGCTTCAAGCCCCGCCTTCAGATCTTCGAAAATAACCCCCGCGTCGCCGGTCCCGACATTCAGGGACTGGATGGTCGTTCCGACGGAGTCAATCGTCTGCAACAGTCCCCAGAATGTGCCCAGAAGCCCGAGGAAAACCATCAGGCCCGTCAGGTACCTGGAAATCTCCCTGGATTCATCAAGCCGCATCCCAAGCGAGTCCATGATCGAACGCATGGTCGAGGTCGTAATCGCCATGTCGCCGACCTTGTTGCCGAGCAGGGTCGCCATCGGCGCAAGCAGAACCGGATGACGCCGCACTTCATGCGTGGGATCGCCGCTTTTGAAACTGTTCACCCAGCCCACTTCCGGAAACAGACGGATCACCTGCCTGAATGTCAGGACGATGCCGATCAGACCGACTCCGATGATCAGGCCGTTCAGTCCGGGGTTGCTGGTGAAGGCGGTCAGAAGCTGCTGGGCAAGGATGGCGATGACGAAGGCCGCGATGACCAGGAAAATGATCATCTTCCACAAATAGACTGAAGGGCTGGAGAGTTTGTATGGGTCGAGATCTCTTGCCATCAATATCGAAGTCCACTTGGGTTGATCTTTTCCCAAGTGATAACGTTATTTTTGGTCAGAATAAAACCGGAAATAAGAAAAACCGGTTTAAACCGCTTTCTTGAGGTTTTCGAGCAAGCGCCGGTGGACAAATTCATTCCCGGCGACGACGGAACCGAGCTTCATGCAGTCGTCCGCACCCGATGGGCCGGTCGCAAATCCGCCCGCTTCCCGAATCATCAGCAGGCCGGCCGCTATATCCCAGGCGCTCAAACCATGTTCCCAAAAACCGTCCAGGCGGCCGGATGCGACCCAGGCAAGATCAAGGGAGGCCGCACCCAGTCTGCGAATACCGGATACCTCTCCCATAATGTGGCGCAGTTCTTTCAGGAACACACCATGATCACCCCGGCCCAGATGGGGGACGCCGGTTCCAAGGACGGTGTCGGGAAAATTTGTCCGGCCGGCAACGCGCAGGCGCCGGTCATTCAGGAAGGCGCCGGACCCCCGTTCGGCAGAGTAAAGTTCGTCCATGACCGGATTGTAAATGACGCCGGCCACGATCTGTCCCTGCCGCTCAAGGGCTATGGACACGGCGAAAAGAGGAATTCCATGCAGAAAATTGGTGGTTCCGTCGAGCGGATCGACAATCCAACGGTGCTGGGCATCCGCACCCTTCTCATCGCCGGACTCTTCCATGAGAAAGCCATAATCCGGACGGGCTTTTTTCAGATGCTCGTAAACGATTTTTTCCGCTTTCATATCGGCGTTGGAAACGAAGTCTCCCGGACCTTTCCGGGACACCTGAAGGTTTTCCACTTCGCCGAAATCGCGTGCAAGACCCCGGCCGGCCTTCATAGCGGCCTGCACCATAACGTTGATTATTGCGGATCGGGCCATAAGGTCTGGCGTCCTGTTTTTCTGTCTCTGGCCGGGCTGTTGCTTAACGGATTGGCGCTAATCCGCACGCCGGACATAGGTGACGTCATTCGTATCGACGACAATTTTCTCACCGGCGGTGATGAAAGGCGGTACAAGCACGCGAACACCGTTTTCAAGCATGGCAGGCTTGTAGGATGAGGACTGGGTCTGGCCTTTGACCACCGCGTCAGCCTCCGTGATCTCCAGCGTTACATGCTGGGGCAAGGTAATGCCGATCGGTCTTTCTTCATGAAGTTCGACCGTCACCATCATGCCGTCCTGCAGAAATGCAGCGCGCTCACCGACAAAGTCCTTTTGCAGTTCAAGCTGTTCATAGGATACCGTATCCATGAAAACCAGCTGTTCGCCTTCCTCGTAGAGGAACTGATAGTCTTTCTGCTCAAGACGGACGCGTTCGACCGACTCCGTCGCGCGGAACCGCTCGTTGAGCTTGCGGCCGTCAATCAGGTTCTTCAATTCGACCTGAGCAAAAGCGCCGCCTTTGCCGGGTTTTACGGCCTGGGTTTTCACGGCGACCCACAGGGTGTCCTGATGCTGGATGACATTTCCGGGGCGAATTTCATTGCCGTTGATTTTCATTTGACTTGCGACCACATCGACGAGGTTATGTCTTGCGCGTGCCGGCCGGTGGGTCAGGTGTCCGATCCGCCGTTTCGCGCCGGGTCTGTGCACCATAAAAAGCCGGACGTTTCAAGAAAAAAGCGCTGACCGGACCGGCATCGCGGGTTCTCCGCTGGTTTTTCCTGAGATATTGCGGGAGATATTGAAAGAAGACGACTATCTTTGCACCAATACGGGCCTGCCGAACCATTCCTGAACACGTCTGCCGACTTCTGCCTGGTCTTCCGGCGGCAAAGTTTCGGCAAGCTCATCAAGCTCGGTGTCTTCAACGCCATACCGGCGGGCGATCAGGTGCCATTTGGCTGCTTCAACCACATTCTCGTTAACCCCGCGGCCGGCCTTCAATGCCTTGGCCAGGCGGTTCATGGCAACAGGGTTACCGGCATTGGCCGCTTTGGACAACCAGGACACACCTTCCTTTTCATCGGGGGCAACGCCGCGCCCTTCAAACCGCAAAATGCCATACCGCACCTGCGCGCCGATATGATCGTTTCGCGCCGCTCTGCCGAGCCAGAAAGCCCCCTGACCTTCGTTTGCTTCTTCGAAGTCACCATCGAAATACGCTGTGCCCAAAGCATATTGGGCATCGGGATCGTTCTCATGCGCAACCTGCTCAAGCAGTTCTTTCGCCTTGTTCACATCACGGTCGATGCCTTCGCCGGAAAGATAGAGCAGACCTAGATTGTATGACGCTTCAAAAATCCCGGCGTCCGATGCACGAATGAAGTTCTCCGCCGCTTTGCCGCTGTCTTTTTCAAGACCGCCCCGGCCAAGCAGATAATACTGGCCAAGATGATAGGCTGCCTGCGGGTTGCCGTTTTCTGCGGCAATTTTATACCATTCAGCCGCCTTCGTTTCATCTTGCGGAATACCTGAACCGGTATCGTAAATGACGCCAAGCAGCGTTTGGGCTGCAGCATCGCCGTCCTCTGCTTCGCTGGTTGCGATCTGTAGCGCGGTCAGATAATAGCCGCGCTGAAATGCGCCATAAGCAAAGTCACGATCGCTGCCTTCCACTTTGATAGGGCGGGGCGGGTCGAACTGTGTTGGCATTGGCAGAACGGTCGGCTTTGCGTCGTTCTTGTTGAACAGTGAAAATGCCTGATTGGTTCGGGCGTCCGGGCGTTCAACGGTCGTCTGCACCTGGATCGCTGCTGCAAGCACCACGGTTGGGCCCGCAATCAGAATTGCCGTCAACGTCGATCTGATCATTATGGCTCCTCGACAGCACATCGATCCATTATGGCATTTGCTTCTGAAACAGCAGCTCCGGGACCGCCTGAGTGAGCCCAAACATAGTCCCTGATTGCGGCAAAATCGATGCCTGTAGATCCGATTGTCTCGACCGAGGCTGGGGAAAGGCCGGCCATGGCGACAGCCGGCAGTTCGAATACCTCTGCCCACCATTCGGCAAACTCAAAATTCTTGCGGTGCGCCTCTTCACGTTCGGGAAGATCGAGCCGTCCAAAAAATATGTAGTCTGTCTCGGTTTCACCGATGATCATGGCATCATGTCGTCCGGAAATCCCACCGGCACCAACCAGACGTTCGGGGTGAAAACTGTCCAGTGCCAGAGAGAGATTCTCCACACCCGTATCGACATGAACGCCATCGGCCTTGGAATAGCCCGCTGCCTGAGTGTCGTTGTGCACCATTACGGCAACACCGTGCTTCTGGGCAATCGGAGTCAGGACTTTGGATGCCTCTCTTAAAAATGCCGGCTGATCGGGTTCTCCCGTAATCAAAAGGGATGCGACGTCACCGCCCGAAAGTGCTGCGTGCAGAACATCTCCGAATTCCGAAGGGTCATATTTCGGAGGGGTGATAAGGAAAAGACGGGGACGAAACACAAAAACTCCGGAGCAGTTTGATCGGCGGATTGCGGCCGATACGTGCCAAAACAGAGGTCTGGAACATTTCACGCGATCCAAAGATCGCGAGAATTGCTCCAGTACCTTACTATCGGCTGGTTTAACGGTTTTTGTTGCAAAAACAAAGCGGGGCGCCAAGGCGCCCCGCTTTACGTCGGCTTAGGGCGTATCTTCAGGCTGTGTCCTGATCGGCGGACCATTTGCCCCGGGCGGCGAGGCCGTTCATTCTGGCCCGGTGGGAAAAAGCGGCCTGTGCGGCTTCCCAGTTCTCATCTTTGCCCTGCCACGCGTTTAACGCAGCCTGTTGCAGTGCGCGGCCGTAAGAAAAGGTCAGTGTCCAGGGCAGATTGCCCATGGCATTCATCAGGGACAGATTTTCCGTTGCCTGTTTTTCGCTCTGACCGCCGGAAAGGAACGCAATGCCGGGGACAGCTGCCGGGACCGTTGATTTCAGACAGCGGACGGTCAGTTCCGCGACCTGGTCGGCACGTGCCTGGTCGGAACAGTCCTTGCCGGCGATCACCATGTTCGGTTTCAGGATCATGCCTTCCAGAAGAACGTCGGCCTGATAAAGTTCGCTGAACACAGCGTTCAGAACGCCTTCGGTGACTTCGTAGCAGGTCTCCGCGTCATGGGTCGCGGACGAACCGTCCATCAGGACTTCCGGTTCAACAATCGGAACAATACCGGCCTCCTGGCAAAGAGCCGCGTACCGCGCCAGGGCATGGGCATTGGCCTGAACGGCGTTTGCGGTGGGATTATCCTCCGAAATATTGATGACCGCCCGCCATTTGGCGAAGCGGGCGCCCAGATCGTAATATTCGGCCAGACGCTCGCGCAGGCCGTCCAGCCCTTCGGTGACCTTCTCGTCCGGGAAGCCGGCCAGAGCCTTTGCACCTTTGTCGACCTTGATGCCGGGAACGGCACCGGCCGCTTTGATCAGGTCGACAAGCGGCGTTCCGTCGCGTGCGGACTGGCGCAGCGTTTCGTCAAACAGGATGACGCCGGAGATGCAGTTTTGCATCGCCCCCTCGGACCGGAACAGCATTTCGCGATAGTCGCGCCGGTTCGTCTCCGTCGATTCGACGTTGATTTGATCAAAGCGCTTTTTGATTGTTCCGGTGCTTTCATCCGCAGCAAGAATACCTTGTCCATCTGCAACCATGGCCACGGCAATATCTTCAAGATGCTCACTCATCTGGGCGTCACCCTTTCTTTTTTGATCAAATAGACTTGTTGCTGTGTTCTATCAAAAACGCCGCGTTTTGAAAGACGCGGCGCCTGCACTTAAATCAATTAAATGGAGTGCGACTCCATAAATATGTTTGAAATGGGTTAACATCTCAATTTTCCAACGCCTTCACTCCCGGTAATTCCTTGCCTTCCAGCCATTCCAGGAAAGCGCCTCCGGCCGTGGAGACATACGAGAAGTATGATGCTGCGCCGGCGTGGTTGAGCGCCGCGACCGTGTCGCCGCCTCCGGCAACCGACGTCAGCGTTTCTGAACTTGTTGCCTGGGCTGCGTGCTGTGCGGCCGCCACCGTTGCCTTGTCGAACGGCTCGATTTCAAAAGCGCCCAGGGGACCGTTCCAAACCAGGGTTTCGGCTTTATCGATTTTGGCCGAAATGTTGGCGATGGACGCCGCTCCCGCGTCAAGGATCATGTCGTCGGGTTCGACGGCATCCAATCCGACCGTTCTGCTGTCCGCTCCGGCCTTGAATTCCTTCGCCACCACAACATCGACCGGGAGAATAATGTCGCAGCCCACATCAAACGCCTTGGCGCTGATTTTTTTTGCCGTCTCGGTGAGGTCGTGTTCGCAAAGCGATTTGCCGACATCCTTGCCCTGGGCCGCCAGGAATGTGTTGGCCATGCCGCCGCCAATGACCAGCATGTCGACTTTGGTCACCAGATTTTCCAGCAACTCGATCTTCGAGGAGACCTTGGCGCCGCCGACGACGGCAAGCACGGGGCGCTCGGGTGTCGTCAGGGCTGTGCTGAGTGCTTCCAACTCGGCCTGCATTGTCCGTCCGGCGCAAGCGGGCAGGGCACGGGCCAGGCCTTCCGTCGATGCATGAGCGCGATGGGCGGCGGAAAAGGCGTCATTCACAAATATGTCGCCATTGGCCGCCAGCGCCTTTGCAAAGCCGGGGTCATTTTTTTCCTCTCCCGCATGAAACCGAGTGTTCTCAAGCAGGAGAACACTGCCGTCTGCCATGGCATTAACAGCGCTCCTTGCCGGATCCCCGATGCAGTCCGGGGCAAAAGCAACCGGCTTTCCCAAATGGTCGGCAACGGCGGCGGCGACCGGTTTCAGCGACATTTCCGGTATATGCGCGCCTTTCGGTCTGCCGAAATGAGCCAGCAGAATGACCTTGCCGCCCTTATCGACGATTTCCCTGATTGTCGGCAGCACGCGCTCGATGCGGGTGGCATCGGTCACTCTGCCACTTTCCATCGGAACATTGAGGTCAACGCGGACTAGAACCCGTTTTCCGGCGAGAGCGCCCCTATCGTCCAGTGTTTTAAAGCCCGCCATCGATCCGACTTTCCTGTTTGCTGCCGTTTCAAAAAAGAGTGCCGCCGAATGGATCCGGCGGCACGGACTGTGTCTGACATGTGCCGCAGCAAGGATCCTAGATTAGATTCTTTTTGCCAGTTCGATTGCCGTGTCGGCCATACGGTTGGAGAAACCCCACTCGTTGTCATACCAGGACATGATACGGACCAGCGTACCGTCCATGACCTTGGTCTGGTCCATATGGAAGACCGAGGAATGGCTGTCATGGTTGAAGTCCATGGAGACCAGCTTGGCATCCGTGTAGCCCAGAACGCCCTTCAGTTTGTTTTCCGCCGCCGACCGGATCGCGTCGTTGATTTCTTCGACGCTGGTTTCGCGTTTTGCGACGAATTTCAGGTCAACAACGGACACATTGGGAGTGGGAACGCGGATCGCAACGCCGTCGAGTTTGCCGTTGAGCTCCGGCAGCACAAGGCCTACCGCTTTGGCCGCGCCTGTAGAGGTCGGGATCATCGACATGCCGGCCGCGCGGGCGCGATACAGGTCCTTGTGCATTGTGTCGAGCGTCGGCTGGTCCCCCGTATAGGAATGGATCGTCGTCATGAACCCTTTTTCGATACCGACCGCTTCATTGAGCACATAGGCCACAGGCGACAAGCAGTTGGTCGTGCATGAGGCGTTTGAGACCACGAGGTCATCGGAGGTCAGAGCATCGTGATTGACGCCGTAAACAATGGTCTTGTCGGCACCTGCGGAGGGGGCGGATACGAGAACGCGTTTTGCACCGGCTTCAAGATGGGCCGTTGCCTTTTCTTTGGCAGTGAAGATACCCGTACATTCCAGTGCGACTTCAACGCCAAGTTGGCCCCAGGGCAGCTCTTTGGGGTCGCGGATGGCTGTTACTTTGATCGGCCCGCGGCCAACGTCAATTGTGTCGCCGTCAACGGTGACGTCCTGCGGAAAACGGCCATGCACGGAATCGTAACGAAGCAGATGCGCGTTGGTCTCGACCGGGCCCAGGTCATTGATGGCAACCACCTCAATATCGGTCCGTCCCGATTCTACAATTGCGCGCAGCACATTGCGGCCAATACGTCCAAATCCGTTAATTGCGACTTTAACAGCCATCGCTGCCTCCTGTTCATTCCGGCGTCATCGAGCGCCCGTTCTGATGATTACCCGTCAAATAGATGAATTTCATGACGCCGCGACGACCGGCATCCCGCGAAATCCGCTCTTGCCTATTTCAAGCCGTCCAAAGTCTTCTTTGCAAGACCGACAACGGCATCCGGCGTGATACCGAAGTGATTATAGAGATCCTTATAGGGTGCACTTGCACCAAACCCGCTCATGCCGACAAAGCCGCCGTCTGTGCCGATAAACCGGTCCCACCCCATGCGAACAGCCGCTTCAACGGCTATCTTGGCCGGTGCGGTGCCGATGATGCTCGCCTGATATTCGGCGGATTGCTGTTCAAAGAGCTCGAAACAGGGGACTGAGATGACCCGAGTCGGAACACCGGATTTTTCGAGCTTTGTCTTGGCGAGAACGGCAATCTCAACCTCCGAGCCGCTGGCAAACAGGCTAACCTGCGCTTCGTCATCGGATCCGGTGATCTCGTAAGCGCCCTGGCTGACGAGGTTCTTCTCTTCATAGTCGGTTCTGATCGCGGGCAGGTTCTGCCGCGTCAGCGCCAGAATGCTTGGCGTTGTTTTGTTTGCAAGGGCAAGCTGCCAGGATTCCAGCGTTTCCGTAATGTCGCAGGGCCGGAACACATTGAGGTTGGGTACGGCTCGCAATGCGGCCAATTGCTCAACAGGCTGGTGCGTCGGACCGTCCTCGCCAAGGCCGATGGAATCATGGGTCATGACATGGATCACGCGTTGCTGCATCAGTGCGGCGAGCCGGATCGCAGGACGGCAATAGTCGGAAAAAATCAAAAACCCGCCCGAATAGGGAATGAGGCCGCCATGCAAGGCCATCCCGTTCATGGCTGCCGCCATGCCGTGCTCGCGAATGCCCCAATGAACGTAACGGCCGGAAAAATCATCCGGTGTAATCGGATCGGTCTGTTCGGTTTTTGTGTTGTTGGAGCCGGTCAGGTCGGCTGAACCGCCGACTGTTTCGGGGATGACATCATTGACGATCTTAAGAACGGCTTCGGACGCCTTGCGCGTTGCCATTGTCGGCTTTTCCGTCGCCAATGCCTTCTTGTAATCAGTCACCGCCCGATCAAATCCCGCCGGCAAATCGCCTCTGACGCGGCGGTCGAACTCGGCGCTGATTTCCGTATCCAGGGCTTCAAACCGTTTGACCCACTCTTTGCGGGCCTGTTTTGATCTCAGACCCGCGATACGCCAGGCATCGAGAATATCGGACGGGACTTCGAATGGACCGTGAGGCCAATCAAGCGCCGCCCGGGTTCCTTCAATTTCCTCGCCACCCAGGGGCGATCCGTGCGACTTGGCTGTACCGGCTTTGTTGGGCGCGCCGTATCCGATTGTCGTCTTTGCCGCGATCAGTGTCGGCTTTTCGGTCGATGCCTGCGCTTTACGAATGGCTTCCGCAATGGCCTTGGGATCGTGTCCGTCAATGCTGATGGTGTTCCAGCCGGAAGCTTCGAACCGCTCTTCCTGATTTGTCGAATCGGCCAGGGAGACCGAACCGTCGATAGAGATCCCGTTATTGTCCCAGAAAACGATCAGTTTGTTGAGTTTGAGATGCCCCGCCAGCGAAATCGCTTCCTGGCTGATCCCCTCCATCAAGCATCCGTCGCCAGCGATCGCATAGGTATGGTGATCGATAATTTCGGAGCCAAAACGCGTCCGCTGAAGCCGTTCGGCCATTGCCATGCCAACGGCATTTGCCAGCCCCTGACCAAGCGGACCGGTTGTTGTTTCGATCCCCGCACCATGTCCAAATTCCGGATGACCTGCTGTTCGCGATCCCAGTTGCCGGAAGTTTTTCAATTCTTCGAGCGTGAAGTCTTCATATCCAAGAAGGTGCAGAGCGGCATAGAGCAGCATCGAGCCGTGACCGGCTGAGAGCACAAAGCGGTCCCGGTCCGGCCAGTTCGGCTGTGTGGGGTCGAATTTCAGAAACCGTGTGAACAGTACCGTAGCGATATCTGCGGCGCCCATGGGCAGACCGGGATGGCCGGATTTTGCCTTCTCGACGGCATCAATGGCGAGGAAGCGAATGGCATTCGCCATCTTAGTATGTTTTTCAAGGTCGGTCATCGGTTTCCCGTATTTGGCCGGCGCAGACAAACGCTGCGACATGGGGGGCGTTGCCAATTGGTGCTGTGAGCAGGCACGAACCAGACCGATAGTCTGCAAAAGTCAGCCGGCAAGCGGGCAGAGAAATATCAGGAACCAAGGGCGAGTCAACATGAGCGACGACATTCAGGTACGATCGGCCCGCTGCCGAGAAACACCAAAGCTGAAACTATGCGGTCAGGCAGGGGAAAGCCGGAGTGCAAATCGCGGTAGATCGGTAAAGAGGATGCCGCATTGAAACATGCTATTTTACAGTAAGTTGAAAATAGTCGTGCATGTCAGGTATGAGAGACGTGGATTACGCGTTTGCGCCATTGACGGGTTGTTCGTCACTTGCGTAAAGTTTCCTTATTCTGGAGATGATTGAAAGATTCCTTCATGAAGTCGGACCGCAGCAAACGCGATCCGAGCGAGGTTCTGACCGCACTCTGCGACGCTTCGGATTGGATTGTCTGAGATTGTTCCTGCAAGGACCAGAATAGCTGGCGCTGATGAGCCGCCGCGCGCAGACGCGAAATGGAACAGACGCCGTTCGACCTGAACAGGCCGCGTGTCGGGAGATCGACCATGGAAGATGCATCCAGACTGGACAGCGCGTTATCACGGATGTCGTCCGCTCTGCGCGAGCTGGAAGCGTCTGTCGACCGGAGGTTGAAAAGTGATCGGACCGTTGCCACCTTGCACGATGAAGTTCAACAACTGGGCGATGACCGGGCTCAGATGGCCGAAGCACTGGATGCGGCGACGGCGCGGTCAGAACGGCTCGAAGCGGCCAATCGGGACGTCTCACGTCGCCTTGTGACGGCCATGGAAACTATAAGATCGGTTCTTGAAGGGCATGGAGGCTGACAATTGGGTCAAGTAAGCGTCGAGATTAACGGCCGCAATTACCGGATGGCCTGCGATGACGGTGAAGAAGAGCATGTGGCCGAATTGGGCGCGCGACTGGACGCCTGTGTGAAGGATCTGCGCGACAGTTTCGGCGAAATCGGCGACCAGCGGCTTACGGTGATGGCGGCGATGATGATGACTGATCAGCTGTTCGAGGCCGAGCAAAAGCTGGAAAGTTACGGCTCTGAACTTGAGCGGCTCAGACAGTCCGATCAGTCTGCCGCAGCACAGTTGGAACAACAGGAGCAAAAGCTGGTTTTGAAGGTCGAAGAGGCAGCGGAACGTATCGAAGCCCTGGCCAAGGGCCTCAATCAGCTCAGCCACGAAGAACAGGCCTGAACCACGATGCTGCCGGAAACAAATTCTTGATCTGGCAATATCGGAGTTTGTCACTTATATGAGAGCCGGTTTTTGAAATAAGGATGGGGCTGCCCGGCGCGTCAGGACATTTTATCCCCGGGGCCTTACTGATTCCTTAGGGAGCTGTCCCTGACCAGGTCCGTGGACTTGGATACACGGCGCCCACCTACTTTGTAGGTTCCCGGGATCAAAGCACTCCAACGGTCGGTGCGGCCTCATCCTTCCCGTGATCTCAAAATTTCCCGACAACCGTTATCTGCTGTTTGGTGCCGCGCGGGTTCTCCGATTGGTGCGGATGAATCCGGCATTGCGGCTTTTCAGGCGCCGCAAACTGTGCGAAGAGCGCTCCGGAAAACGATTTAGCCATGATCGGGACGCATCGGATGCAGCAACACAGTTCGGCAATTGCGGAAAAAGAACGGTTGCGCCGGGAAGCCTTGCGCCTGCGCGGAACGATTGAGGAGACGGACCGTATCGCCGCGTCGCTGGATATCGTTGGTTATCTCAATGACCTGATCATAGAACCGGGGCAGGCCGTTGCGGGGTTTTGGCCCATTCGCGATGAGATCGACCCCCGTCCGCTGATGAATGCTCTGCGCCAGCGCGGTCATCGGCTGGCTTTGCCGATTGTTGCGCATCCGACCTTGTTGTTCCGGGAATTGCTGCCCGATGGAGAACTGATCGGAGCCGGGTTTGGAACAATGGGGCCGGGGCCGGACGCGCCGGAAATTCGCCCCGATGTTCTCCTGATGCCCTTGGCTGCCTTTGATCGCCGGGGGGAGCGCATCGGCTATGGCAAGGGCCATTATGACCGCGCAATTGCCGCGCTTGAAGAAAACGGCCCGGTGACCCGAATCGGTGTTGCCTTTTCCAGGCAGGAAGTGCCCGAGGTGCCGGCGGAGCCGTATGACAAGCGCCTTCATCAGATCCTGACAGAGCACGGGGTCATTCAAGGCAAGGAAAAATAGAGCGATGCGACTTCTTTTTTTGGGCGATCTGGTCGGCAGGGCGGGCCGCAGCATTGTCATTGAAAAACTGCCCGATCTTGTCGACCGCCACCAACTCGACTTTGTCATTGTAAACGGTGAAAACGCCGCCGGAGGTTTTGGTATCACCGAAGAAATCTGCCAGTCGGTCCTTGATGCCGGAGCCGATGTTATTACCACCGGCAATCATGTCTGGGATCAGCGTGAGGCGCTTGTTTTTATCGAGCGCCAGAGTGCGCTCCTCAGGCCGGCCAATTTCCCCGAAGGCGCGCCGGGTAAGGGCGCCAACCTTTTCACTGCCCGCAATGGCGCACAGGTGCTGGTGATCAACGTGATGGGTCGCATTTTCATGGACGCCCTGGACGATCCGTTCGCTGCCGTCGCTCGGGAACTCGATGCCTGTCCGCTGGGTGAGGCGGCCGATGCCATCATTATTGATATGCATGCGGAGGCAACCAGCGAGAAGCAGGCCATGGGCCACTTTGTTGACGGACGGGCCAGCCTGGTGGTCGGTACTCACACGCATGTTCCTACCGCCGACCACCAGATTTTGTCCGGCGGAACGGCTTACATGTCGGATGCAGGCATGTGCGGCGATTACAATTCGGTTCTGGGCATGGAAAAGGAAGAGCCGATCAGTCGTTTCCTGCGCAAAATTCCCTCCGCGCGCTTTTCGCCGGCAACCGGCGAGGCGACCATCAGCGGTGTCGCGGTTGAAATCGATGAGGGAACAGGGCTTGCCACGGCAATTGAGCCGTTGCGGCTCGGCGCTTGTCTTGCGCCGGCGCTGCCGTCTTTTTGGTAGGCGAAGATCAGGACAATTGCTTCGTTCCGTCCGGGCATGAAATTCACGGACGCAGGGTGCTTTATTTCAGGTCGTTCACGTCCTATAAGCCATGGCAGCAATTTCTGAAGAGAGTTGGCCGGGTAAGCAACGGGTGTCGGACGGGCGCTTGCGTCTGTTGCTTTTGATCCGGGCCGGAGACTGGAAAGAAGAACGCGACGATGGCGGGACATTCAAAATTCAAGAACATCATGTATCGCAAGGGCGCGCAGGATGCGAAGCGCTCCAAGATGTTCTCCAAACTCAGCAAGGAAATTACCGTTGCCGCCAAGATGGGCGGTCCGGACCCGGACGCCAATCCGCGCCTGCGTCTTGCGGTCCAGAACGCACGCGGCCAGTCCATGCCGAAGGACAATATCGAACGGGCCATCAAGAAAGCCGACGCAGGCGACACGGAGACCTACGACGAGATCCGCTATGAAGGATACGGTCCTGGCGGTACTGCGGTAATCGTTGAAGCTCTGACCGACAATCGCAATCGGAGCGCCTCTAACATCCGGGCAAGCTTTTCCAAGAATGGCGGTACGCTTGGCGAAACGGGATCAGTCGCTTTTATGTTCGATCGCGTTGGCGAAATTATCTATGCACCCGAGGCGGGCGATGCGGACACCGTGCTCGAACAGGCCATTGAAGCCGGTGCGGAGGATGTGGTGTCCGACGAAGACGGACACACGATTATCTGCAGCTTCGAGGATCTGGGCGAGGTGTCAAAATCGCTGGAGGCCGCCCTTGGTGCTGCCGAGTCGGTCAAGGTCATCTGGAAACCGCAAAATCTCGTTGAAGTTGACGAAGAAAAAGCGGGCACGCTGATGAAACTGATCAACGCGCTTGAAGATGACGACGACGTTCAGAACGTCTTCACCAATTTCGAGGTTTCCGACGAAACGATAGCCAAGCTGACGGCAGCCTGATTTTCTGAAAATCCGGAATGAGGAAGCCCGCGTTTTCAGCGGGCTTTTTTCGTTGATCAGGTGTCGTGTTGTCTGATGACAAACTGTTTGGTCGTGGTTTCAATCACATCCCAGTAACCTTCGAATCCGTTGGGGATCAGAAAAGAGTCACCGGTTTTGAAGGTTTGGGCATTGCCCGCCTGATCGATCAGTCGGACATGGCCGGAAACGATATAACAATATTCATCGCGGGCGGTGAAAGCGCGCCATCTGCCCGGCGTGCTGGTCCAGGTCCCGGCAATCAGTCTCCTGTCGGGGCTCTCAAAGTGCAACTCGGTCGTATGGTGTGGATTACCCGAAACGACGCGGTTTGGAAGCTCGGCAAGAAATCGTTCCGATGTGCTCAAAGGGGCGTCTGAAAAGTCAACAACGGCGTTGGATGCCATTCTCAAGTGTCCTTCATGTCTGAAATTCTTCGCGTTCAAAGCATTTCGTCCTGGATGTAATAGACGACATACATGATGCGCTGCCCGATCCGTCGGAACGGCGTCAGGATGCCGTGGCTTGGCAATTGTGAAGAAAAGATCGGCAGATCGAGTGCTTCGCCCTTGCCTGCAAGCATCTGGGCCATTCGTCGTCCGGCCTGGGCCGAATACATGACTCCGTTGCCACCATAACCGAGTGAATAGCAGATCTTCAGTTTGGGATCGGGCTGGAAAATGCGGGGCATCATGTCGTGGCTGACATCGACCCATCCCCACCAGGAATAGTCGATATCGATGTCTTCAAGCGCGGGGAATTTGCGATACAGGCCCTTGAGCAGCAGATCCATATGTTTGGGATTTTCCGCATCCTGTCCCGTAATGGCGCTGCGGCCGCCGATCTGGACGCGCCGATCCGGCAGGACGCGGTAATAGTGCCGTAATGTCCGGGAGTCGGTCAGGGGCAACAGAGTGTTAAATCCGCACTCCTCATATTCCTCATCCGTCAGCGGACGGGTAACGATCGAGTTCGACAGGATCGGCATCAACCGTTTCTTTGTCTTGCTGTTGAGGCCCGGCGGCGTATAGCCGCCGGTTGCAATCGCAACCGCGCGTGCCCGAACGGTCCCGCCCGGAGTTGTCAGATGATGAACGCCTTTGACAATTTTCCAGCCCATGACAGGGCTGGCCGGATGGACGGTTGCGCCCAGCTTGCGGGCGAGTTTCTGATAGCCGAATGCAAGTTTCGCCGGGTGGAGCGAGCTCCCGTCCGGTTCCAGCAGTGCGCCGGCTGCTTCCTGATCCTTTACGTGGTTCGCATGCAACTCTTCACGTGACAGAAGACGGGTGCGATAGCCGAAGATCTCGTTCAGAAGCCTGGTCTGCTCTTCCAGATCCTTCATAACCGCCGGCTTGTGTGCGATGTAAAAATGACCGCCATGGTGCGCATCGCAATCAATCTCGTCCGAGTTCACGAGATCGCGAAACAGGTCAAATGCTTCCGTAAATTCGGCATGCATTTTCATCGCGACGTCCATACCCCAGCGTTTGATCCACTGGGACCGCCTGAGGCGGCCGGAGGAAAAATGCGCCTGCCCACCGTTGCGTGTCGAGCAGCCCCAGGCAACAGTGTTGGCCTCAAGCACAGTGGCCTTGATGCCGTGATCTTTTGCCAGATGTATCGCGCAAGAAAGGCCGGTATAGCCCGATCCGATCACTGCCACATCCACGTCCATGTCACGAAAGACCGGACCGTCATCTTCCGGCGGCTGTCCGGCTGTGCCGATCCAGTAGGTCGGAGCATATTCGCGATTATGGCCGGGGCCTCGGTCGACCAGCGGATCATAGCGCGGATCATAGCTGGCGCGCGGCCAGTGTTTGGGTCTCAGGCGATCAGGCATGACTCACCCTTTGTGCCCCGATGTGGATCGGCGGGCAGTTGGTTCGATGTTGGAAAATGATCCCCGGCCCAAAAAGCGAGCCGGGGATTTGATTATGTGCTAAGCGCGCAGCCGTTGGTTTTCAGGATCCCACAAAGGCTGATCTTCCTGGACTTCGGCTCTGTACTTTTGGCCGTACATCTCGATTTCCAGCTTTGTTCCCGGAACTGCCAGGTCGGCGCGGACCACGCCAAGAGCAATCGCCTTGTTAACCCGGTACCCGTAACCGCCCGATGTCGCCTCGCCGACCCTTTCGTTGTCATGCCAAATCGGTGCCATATAAGGTGCATCGAATGGGCCGTCTTCGACGATCATTGTCGCAAAGCGCCGTGTGCTGCCCTGCTGTTTTTCGTTCTCAAGCGCCTGCTTGCCCACGAAATCCGGTTTGTCGAACTTGATGAAACGGTCAAGACCGCTTTCGAGGGCTGTATAGTCGGTTGAAAGATCGCCCTTCCAGCTCCGATAGCCTTTTTCAAGGCGCAGCGAATTGAGCGCATACATGCCGTACGGTTTGGCACCGGCCTCGATGACAGCCTCGTAAATGGCCGGGATTTCGCTGTTGTCGGCATGAATCTCCCAGCCAAGTTCCCCGGCATAGGAGACACGCGCCAGGCGGGCAGGGCGACCGGCCACCTTTGCTTCCTGGATCGTGAGCCATCCCGCCTGCAGATCCGCATCGGAGATCTTGGCAAACAACTCGCGGGATTTCGGACCGGTCACGACCAGCGTTCCGATATCCGCGGTCCGGTCGACCAGAGACAGGTGATCGGGCAGGTTCCGCCAAAGAAGTTCGTAGTCATGCCACTGGGCGACGGCGGCCGTGATAAGAACGATCTCATCCTCAGCCAGGCGCATCAAAGACATCTCGGTCAATACGCGGCCCTTGTCGTCGCAGAAATAGCCAAGACCCATCCGTCCGGGGCGGGAGAGAACCCCGGCAATCCGCGTCCGGAGCCAATCGGCCGCCCCTTCGCCGGACAGCACGCAGCGGGAGAAGCCGCACAGGTCGAGCACCCCGACATGGTCGCGCACGGCCTCGCACTCCTCCTTGACCCGCTTTTCCCAGGGTCCTTCCCGTTTCCAGGTCTGGGTCGCCTCTTCGGACGTGTCGTCGCCCTCCTTTGCAAACCAGTTTGCCCGCTCCCAGCCGTTGACGGCGCCGAACTGTGCTCCGAGCGAAGCGAGTTTGTCATGAACGGGCGAGAGTTTCTTGTTCCGCGCCGCCGGCCATTCGTGGTGCGGGAAATGCATTGCATATTCGTGGCCATAGGTTTCAAGTGCCTTGTTAAGGCAGAAGTCGTGATCCGCATGGTCCGTGTAGCGGCGCGGATCGACGGCCCACATGTCCCATTCGGTCGTGCCTTCGGTGATCCATTCGGACAGGACCTTGCCCGCTCCGCCGGCCTGCGCGATGCCGAAGGTAAAGGAGTGGGCTTCAAAGGCGTTTTTGACACCCGGCATCGGACCGATCATCGGCAGACCGTCCGGTGCATACGGGATCGGGCCGTTGATCACCCGGCCAACGCCCTGGGACCCAAGGAGCGGCACGCGCTCAAGAGCGTCTTCGATATACCACTCCAGGCGATCCAGGTCGTCCGGATAAAGCTGGAAGGAAAAGTCCTCCGGCATCGGATCGTCCGGTGTAACCCAGGCGGCAACGCAGTTCCGCTCATATGGGCCAAGGTTCAGGCCGTGATTGTCCTGCCTGAGATAATAGGACGTGTCGACATCGCGGATCATCGGCAGATGGCCGCCATTTTCTTTCGTCCAGGCTTCGATCTCAGGTATTTCCTCCGTCAGGAAATACTGATGGCTCATCACGACCATCGGCACGGTGCGACCGCCAAAAGGCTTGAACCACTCGCCAACGCGCTGGGCATAGTAACCGGCCGCATTCACCACATATTCGCAGCGGATATCCCCCTTTTCCGTATGAACGACCCATTCGTCACCCTCGCGCGAGATGCCGGTCGCCGGTGTAAAGCGCAAGATTTTCTGACCCATTTCGCGCGCGCCCTTGGCCAGCGCCTGCGTCAACTGCGCGGGATCGATATCGCCGTCCAGCGGATCCCACATACCGCCTTCAAGGTCATGGATTTCCATGAACGGATAGTGTTTCCGCAGCTCCTCCGGCGTGCAGATATCGATTTCAAGACCTTGTGCCCGGGCCATGCCGGCGACTTTTTCGAATTCCTGCATGCGCTCGTTGGTATGAGCCAGGCGAAGGGCGCCGGTCACGTGATAGTTGATCGGATAATCGACCTCATTGGCAAGGCCGCGATAAAGCGCCAGCGAATAGCGCTGCATGTTCAACACCGCCCACGAGGAGCTGAAGTTCGGACAGTTGCCTGCTGCGTGCCACGTGGAACCCGCTGTCAGTTCGTTTTTCTCCAGAAGGACGCAGTCCGTCCAGCCGGCTTTGCCAAGATGATAAAGGCTGGAGACACCAACAGCACCTCCCCCGATGATAACTACACGTGCATGACTCGGTATGTCGGACATAGGTTTTTCCACTCTAATAGACGGGTGGGGAGACCACCCAGATCAGGATAACCAACTGTTTGGTTTTGTTGCGCCACCGATAAGGCACGCCCGCAAAGCGAAAGGAGTCTCCTTTGCGGAGTGTGTACCAGGTGCCGTCAATTTCAATTTCGAAAGTGCCGGAAATGACATGGCCTGCCTCTTCGGTATCCCGTTGTTGCGGCTTTGTGAGCTCCGCGCCGGGTTCAAATTCGCATCTGAGGATTTCAAACGATCCGCCCAGATCCGGCGACAGCAGTTCCTCTGTCAGCTTTCCTTCGGAGTTTCCCAGTTTTCGCCGTTTGCCCGCGCGAACCACATGTCGGGCTTCGGCCTCATCGTCCGCGTTGGTTCCGAAAAAGAAGCTGATGGGCACATCAACGATGCGGGCGATGTTGCGCAGGTCATTGATGGAAGGTTCGGACAGGCCCCGTTCGATCTGACTGGCAAACCCAACCGACCGTCCGAGCGCCTTGGCGAAATCAACCAGAGTGATACCGCGGCTTTTGCGTAACGCCCGAATATCGGCGCCCACATTTGAGCTGTTGACTGCCTGGTCTTCCAGTTTCGCCGAAGCGGCAATGCCCATAGTTGCTGACCTCCCAAGTAAGGACGCATATCACATTATTTTATGAAAAAAACAACAAAAATTTCACGAAAATGAGAAAGGATGAAATTTAGTTTTCTCCAGGGTCTGACTGCTCTCCTCCGGCATAAATCGTCAGTTCAGATTTATGGGAACAAAACAAGAAAATTTTACAAGAAACGGCTGAAATTATGATATCGGAAACAAATCGCCTATAGGCCTAATGTCATGATGAATATTCCGATTCGTATTTTGGGCATTGACCCGGGATTGCGTCGCACAGGCTGGGGTGTCATCGAGAGCCGCGGCAATTCCCTAACGTTCGTGGCATCAGGCACCGTGAAGTCCGACAACAAGATGGATCTCGCCCTGCGTCTGAAACAGCTTCATGATGGGTTGTCCGATGTCATCGCCCGAAACAATCCGGATGAAACGGCGGTTGAGAAAACGTTTGTCAACAAGGATGCCGGTGCGACTTTGAAACTCGGGCAGGCGCGCGGTATCGCAATGCTGGTTCCCGCACTCTCCGGATTGTCGGTTGCCGAGTATGCTCCTAATCTTGTCAAAAAGACTGTCGTTGGAACCGGACATGGTGAGAAGGAGCAGATCCGGATGATGGTGAAGGTTCTGATGCCCAGGGCAACGTTTGATACCGATGATGCGGCTGATGCACTTGCGATCGCAATTTGCCATGCACAGCACCGAAATTCCGCTGCCGGCAGGCTTGCGATGGTGGCCGGAGCGCGCTGATGATCGGGAAACTCAAGGGCATTGTCGATTCATTTGGTGAAGATTATCTGATCCTTGACGTTCAGGGCGTGGGGTATCACGTTCAATGCCCGGCTCGCGTCCTTCAATCCCTGCCCGCCAAAGGCGAAGCCGCAACGCTGTCAATTGAAACCTATGTCAGGGAGGATCAGATCCGCCTGTTCGGATTTGCCTCCGATCTGGAGCGGGAGTGGTTCCGGATGCTGATGACCGTTCAGGGTGTGGGTGCAAAGGTGGCGCTTGGCATTTTGGGCATTTTGAAGCCGACCGAAATTGCCAATGCGATTGCCTTGGGCGACAAGGCGGTCATCACCCGTGCGCCTGGCGTGGGGAAACGGGTTGCCGAACGCGTTTTGGCCGAGTTAAAGGACAAGGCGCCGGCCTTCTCTGATGCCGATCCCGTCGTTATAGAGATGAATGCCGCGATGGCCGGCAATGCCGCGCCCAAACATGTCGCCGACGCAGTCTCAGCTTTGGTTAACCTGGGATATCAGCAAACGCAGGCCCATGCGGCGGTGGCCGCTGCGCAGCGGGAAGCCGGAGAAGCCGCCGGTGCTGAAACGCTGATCCGTCTCGGCCTTAAGGAGCTGGCTCGATGAGTGCAGACCGCCTGGTAGCACCGGAAATACGCGGCGATGAAATCGATACCTCGCTGCGGCCGCAAATTCTGGATGATTTTGTCGGGCAGGCGCAGGCGCGCGCCAATCTGAAGGTTTTTATCGAAGCGGCCAAGGCACGCAAGGAAGCGCTCGATCATGTTCTGTTTGTCGGGCCGCCGGGACTGGGCAAAACCACTTTGGCCCAGATCATGGCACGCGAGCTTGGTGTCAATTTCCGGGCAACCTCCGGTCCTGTGATAGCCAAGGCCGGTGATCTTGCAGCGCTGCTGACCAACCTCGAGGATGGCGATGTCCTGTTCATCGATGAAATTCATCGTCTGTCCCCCGCCGTGGAAGAAGTGCTCTATCCGGCGATGGAGGATTTTCAACTCGATCTGATCATCGGTGAGGGCCCGGCGGCGCGATCCGTCAAAATCGATCTGGCGAAATTTACGCTGGTTGCGGCAACCACCCGGCTTGGCCTGTTGACCAATCCGCTCAGGGACCGGTTCGGCATTCCGGTGCGGCTCAATTTCTACACCGTTGAAGAGCTGGAACATATTGTCAGCCGCGGCGCGCGTATTCTCGAAATAGGCATGACCGGGGACGGAGCCCATGAAATTGCGCGCCGTGCACGGGGAACGCCCCGCATCGCCGGACGGCTTCTCAGACGTGTGCGGGACTTCGCCATCGTGGGAAAGAAAGACGCTATTGATCGCAAGCTGGCCGACAGTGCATTGTCGCAGCTGGATGTGGATGCCGTCGGTCTTGACGAACTGGACCGCCGGTACCTGAGCTGCATCGCCCTGAAATTCGGCGGTGGCCCGGTCGGGATTGAGACGATCGCCGCTGCCTTGTCCGAACCGCGCGATGCGATTGAAGAGATCGTGGAGCCCTATCTCATTCAGCAGGGGTTCGTTCAGCGCACGCCGCGGGGACGCTTGATCACCGAGCGGGCCTTCCGGCACCTGGGACTGGCCGTCCCTGCAAATGTCAACATGCCTCAGTCCGACTTGTTTCCCGATGACGATGTCTGAGCCGCTGTTTCCCGGTCTCGCCGGTAAGCTCGACGAAGATGGTCATACGTTGACCCTTCGCGTTTATCATGAGGACACGGATTTCACGAGGATCGCGTATCACGCCAGCCACATCCGTTTCATGGAGCGGGGGCGGTCCGATTACATGCGTCTTCTTGGAATTCATCATCACAAGTTAGCGAGTGGTGATTTTGGGGAATCGTTGGCGTTTGCCATCCGCAGTCTGGCGATCGACTACCTGAGACCTGCGCGGGTGGACGATATCCTGCAGGTGAGGACCCGACTGTCCGATCTGACCGGGACGCGATTGGAACTCAGCCAGGAAATCCGGCGGGCGGAAGACGTCCTGGCAAAAGGGCAGGTCACGGTCATACTGATCAATGATAAAGGCCGTCCCCGCCGTATTCCTGCGGAAATGGTGCATTTACTGACGCAGAAGACTTAGCCCGCACACGGGCGCATGAGCGCACGGGGTGTGCTCTTTCAACCACACTCTACGGTAAGAGCACCGTGGCGGCGGGGCAAGGGGTTTCTTGACTGCATGGGCGTATTAAATTAAGGCAATCTGCGGTGCCGCCCGGCAGGTCGGACGGCATGATGGGAAGTCTTTTGTTAAGAGTTCCGTAACCATTCGCTCGCTTCATAGGAGAGCGAGCCGGGGCAATAGCCCCAGATTTGCCGGATTTCACCGGCACAGAAGCGGCATGCTTTTAAGATACAGGAGCAAAATCGGATACGGCATCGGTCGGGCGACGCGCCGGATTTGACGAAAGCCGACTCCGTATGAGAGGTCCCCCAAAACATGAATCCCGCAGAACTTGCGCAGGCAGCTATCGCGGCCCCAGAAGGTGGATTTTCCTTTTTCGCGCTCTTTTGGCAGGCTCATATTGTCGTGAAAGCCGTAATGTTCGGCCTGATCCTCGCTTCAGTATGGTGCTGGGCCATTATTGTCGACAAATGGCTGCTTTTTGCCCGCACCCGGCGGCAGATGAACCGGTTTGAAACCGTGTTCTGGTCCGGACAGTCACTGGAAGATCTTTACCGCACACTGGCCGACAGGACGAACCACTGCATGGCGGCATTGTTTGTTGCGGCAATGCGGGAGTGGAAACGAAGCCACGAAGGTTCCAAACCGGCCATCGCAAGCCTGCAGCAGCGTATCGACAGGGTCATGGATATGACGGCCGCGCGCGAACTGGAGCGGCTGGAACGGCGCCTGCTTGTTCTGGCGACCGTCGGCTCGGCCGGACCCTTTGTGGGGCTGTTCGGCACTGTCTGGGGGATCATGACGTCCTTCCAGGCAATCGCGGCGTCCAAAAACACAAATCTGGCCGTGGTGGCTCCCGGTATCGCCGAGGCGCTTTTTGCGACAGCGCTCGGTCTGCTGGCGGCTATTCCGGCTGTGATCGCCTACAACAAGTTTTCCGCGGAGGCTGCGAAGCTGGGAACGCGGTTGGACGGCTTCGCCGACGAATTTTCATCCATCTTGTCCCGACAAATTGATGAGCGGTCTTAACTCATGGGCGCACAATTGAGTTCCGGCGGAAATGACGGCGGGCGCCGGGGCCGCAGTCGGCGGCGAAAGGGCCGTGTGATGAGCGAAATCAACGTGACGCCTTTTGTTGATGTCATGCTGGTGCTTTTGATTGTTTTCATGGTCACGGCACCGCTTCTGACGGTGGGTGTTCCGATTGATCTGCCCGAAACGTCCGCCAAGCCACTGGAAGGCGATACGGAACCAATCACGATTTCGGTAAAAACCGATGGTACGGTGTTTCTGCAGGAAACGGAGATACCGGTTGAAGAAGTGGTCGACAAGCTGGTTGCGATTGCCGAAAACGGATATGATGAGCGCGTCTTTGTGCGGGGCGACAGGGATGCGGATTATGGGATTGTCATGCGTGTAATGGCGCGGATCAATGCCGCCGGCTTCAAGCGCATCGGCCTTGTGACCCTCGATGAGCAGGGCGGATAGGCCATGCGTGTCGGGCTGATAGCATCGGCAGTGGGACATCTGACAGTGCTGTTCTGGGGGGTGATTGCCTTTCCCGGAGTGACGCCGCACAACCCTGCGCCGATCGATATTCTGCCTGTTGAACTGGTGCCGGTCGAAGAGGTCAGCACCGAGCGGCTCGGGACGCGCAATGCGGAGAAAATAGAGGAAAAGGCTGCCCCCGCACCGACACCGAAAGTGAGCGAGGAAGCGGCTGAAAATCCGAGCAAAGACAAGCCGCGTGAAGTGAAAGCGACCGCACCCAACCCGGCACCTGAACCGGAACAGGTCGCCGCGCTGCCGCCTGAGCCAAGCCCCGCACCTGAGCCGGAGCCGACGCCGCCTGAGCCGCCGGTGCGTGAGGTTCAGCCTGAACCGGAACCTGCCCCGGTCGCCGAGCCGGCTCCTGAACCGGAGCCCGCGCCCGAGCCCGAGCCGGCGCCTGAACCCGAACCTGCGCCTCAGCCCGAGCCGGAAGAGAAAATAGCCGAACCGGCTCCATTGCCGGCATCCGCGGTGCCGAAAACAAAGCCGAAAGCGCCAAGGCGGCCCCAGCGAATTCAGACCGCCGAAAAGCCGAAGGAAAACACGTTCAATGCGAACGATATCGCGGCCCTGCTGAACAAGGTCGACCCGTCCGGCGGCGCGAACCAGGCCAGCACGGACGTTGCTTCGCTTGGGACGCAAAACGGACGAACAAATGTCTCGCTGTCTCAATCGGAGATGGATGCCTTGCGCGCTCAGGTCTCGCGATGTTGGAACCCTCCGGTCGGCGCCACCGGGGCGGAGAGCATTCTGGTCAGAATTCAGATGCAGCTCAATCAGGACGGAACTGTCAGCGTGGCTGAGGTGATCAACTCCAGTCCGAGTCCGTTTTTCAGCGCAGCGGCAAACAGCGCGCGACGGGCCGTCATGCGGTGTCAGCCTTATTCGATGCCGGTCGAAAAATATGATGCCTGGCGAGACGTTATCATGAACTTCGATCCGCGGCAGATTCTGGGCGGTTAGAACGTTAAGACAAGGAGTCGAGGCTCAATGCAGGATACATTGGTGAGCAGATCGCACATCCAGAATATGAAATGGCTGTTCGGCTATTCGATCATAGTTTGTCTCGCATTGGTTTTCCTCACCCTCAGTCCAAAACCTGCGTCTGCTGTCATCGAACTGAATATCACCGAGGGCAATATTGAGCCGTTGCCGATTGCCTTGCCGAGTTTTGGTGGCGATCCTCAACTTGGCATCGATGTGACAACTGTGATCGCCGACGATCTGAGACGGTCCGGCCTGTTCCGGCCGCTTGATCCCAAAAGCTTCATCCAGCAGGGACTGACGGTTGATACCACGCCCCGCTTCGCCGACTGGCGTATCATCAATGCGCAGGCGCTGGTCAGCGGATCGGTGACCCGGCAGAGCGATGGACGCCTGCGGGCGGATTTTCGTCTTTGGGACGTGTTTGCAGGCGAGCAACTGGCCGGTCAGCAATTCTTTACGACACCGGAAAACTGGCGGCGTCTGGCGCATATCATTGCCGATACGATTTATGAAAAACTGACCGGGGAGAAAGGCTATTTCGACACCCGGATCGTTTATGTCGATGAAACCGGTCCGAAAGACCAGCGGGTGAAACGGCTGGCGATCATGGATCAGGACGGAGCCAACGTTCGATACCTGACAAAGGGGCAGGGGCTCGTTCTGACGCCCCGTTTCAGTCCCACCCGCCAGGAAGTCACATACATGTCCTATGAAAATGGCGGCGATCCTCAGGTCTATCTGCTGAATATTGAGACCGGTCAGCGGGAAATTGTCGGAAATTTTCCCGGCATGACGTTCGCGCCGCGTTTTTCACCCAACGGGCAGAGCATCGTTATGAGCCTTCAGGATGGGGCCAACGCCAATATTTTTTCGATGGATCTGAGTTCCCGCCGCACCACGCGGCTGACAAATTCCGCATCCATTGATACGAGCCCGTCCTTTTCGCCCGATGGCGGGCAGATCGTCTTTGAATCCGATCGGGGCGGCACCCAACAGCTCTATATCATGAGTTCGCGGGGCGGTTCTGCGAACCGGATCAGTTTCGGGCGAGGGCGCTATGCGACGCCGGTCTGGTCGCCTCGCGGTGATTTGATTGCTTTTACAAAGCAGCATGAGGGGCGGTTCATGATCGGGGTGATGAAACCGGACGGTTCGGGCGAGCGAATCCTCACGGAAGGTTTCCACAATGAGGCGCCCGCATGGTCGCCAAATGGCCGCGTCCTCATTTTCTTCCGCGACACGCCCGGTGCCAACGGCGGGCCGCAGCTCTGGACCGTTGATTTAACTGGATATAACGAGCAGCGCATCAAAACACCGGCCTTTGGATCGGATCCGGCCTGGTCGCCACTGATCAACTAATTGTCACCTGACTTTCAACACGGTGACCGTTCAAAGATGGACCGACTAGAAATGGCTGATGAGAGACGGGGGCCGGTATGGTATATTTTTACCGAATCTTAACCATGTCTGCCAACCGCCGCTTAACTGAATTTGTGTACAGGTTGTTCACCTTAACGGGGGCGAAGGTGGGGCCCCAGGAGTAGCGGAAACATGATGAATTTGGGTTCTTTTGCGCGCCGGAGCAGACTGATTGCGGTTCTTGCCACCGTGCTGCTTGTCGCGGCCTGCGCAAATAACAACAAAACCGGGACCGGAGCGGCCGGTGCGGGTGCCAATGCAACGCCCGGGTCGGCCCAGGATTTTGTGGTCAATGTCGGAGACAGGGTCTTCTTTACCGTGGACAGTTCCAATCTGACAGCAGCCTCGCAAACGACCCTTTCCAAGCAGGCGCAATGGCTGAAGCGGTACTCCCGCTATTCGATTACCATTGAGGGTCATGCCGATGAGCGTGGAACACGGCAATATAACATCGCGCTTGGTGCAAGACGGGCAGCAGCCGTCAGAGACTATCTTGTCGGCCTGGGTATAAACGCCAACCGCATCAGAACGATTTCATACGGCAAAGAGCGGCCCGTGGCCGTCTGTAACGACATCTCCTGCTGGTCTCAGAACCGTCGGGCGGTGACCGTGGTGGGTGGAGCAGGCTCTTAAAATCGGAACCGTATTTCCTATTTCGACAGTTTGTTTGTTATTATCGAAAACCGGCGACCAATAGTTGCCGGTTTTTTGCTGTTTATCCGCAGGGGCGGGACGAGTGAAGCGTCGATGGCTGTATCTGTTCTTGCGGACATCCGAAGGACACGGTTTGGCTGCATAATAATGGTACTTGCGTTGTCCCGTGCCGGTGCTGTAAGCCCCGTGAGGAACGGAGACCGTCAGGGCGTCAGATGGGTGGTCAACAGACCGTGGCATCACAAAATCGCCCCATACCCGTTCGAAAAGGCCCGGTCCGAAAAGGGAAGATATCCACCACCGCCCTATGAGAAACGGCGGAGTTGCGGATGGCAGATCAATCAAAGCGAGGTCTATTGAATGACTATCCGGCGTTATAGCCTTTCGTTTTTTGTCCTGATTTTGGCGGCCGGTCTTTCGGCGCCGATGGCTCAGGCGGAAGAGGGCCGATTTCAGCTGGCGCAACTTTTCGGTAAAAAGAAAGATACCGAAACGATCGTGCGCATGAACCGCATCGAAGAACAGATGCGGGCGCTGACCGGTCAGATCGAGGAAATGTCCTATCAGCTCAGGCAGATGCAGGACCAGATGCGGCGCATGCAGGAAGACGTTGAGTATCGTCTTCAGGTCATAGAAGGCGGCGATCCGCAGCCGAGACAGCGGTCGGACGCTCCGGCGGCACAGCCGGCGCCTGCGGCCTCCGGTACGGTTGCGACACCCAACGATCCGACTGTTCAGAATCTTGGCGATCTGAGGCTCGAGCCTGGCGCCCAGGGACAGGCCGCTGATGGCGGAGCCGGTCGTCCTCTGGATCTGGGCGCCATTGCAGGGGGGCAGCAGGGCGCTGCGCCCCAGGGCAACCCTGCACCGGCAGCCAACGATCAAGTCGCGGTTGCTGCCCCGGCCGCAGGAGGCGGAAGGGCACTTTATGACTCAGCTTACGGCAATCTGTTGAACGGCAATTATCCGGAATCTCAGCAGCAGTTCACGCAGTTTCTGTCGGAGAACCCAAACGATCCGCTGGCGGGAAACGCGCAATATTGGCTCGGAGAGAGCTACTATGCGCGCGGTCTTTATCGTGAGGCGGCGGATGCGTTCCTCAAAAGCTATTCCGATTATCCCAACACCGAGAAGGTTGGCGAAAGCCTTTTGAAGCTTGGATTGTCGCTGAACGGAATGGGTGAGCAGCAGGCGGCATGTGCCACCTACAGCGAACTGCTGCAGAAATACCCCAACGCGCCGGCCTCTCTGACGGATCGTGCGAAAGCCGAAAAAGACCGTGCCGGCTGCGGATAGCATTCCCGGTGCAATTGAGCCGGAGGAGGCAAACCGGCTCTTTTCTTCTCTGGAAGGTCTGCAATCCGTGTCGCTTGCGGTGTCAGGCGGTCCGGATTCGCTTGCCCTTTTGTTCCTCTACGAACGATGGCGGCGAGATCACGCGCCCGGTCAACAGTGTCTCGTCCTCACTGTTGACCATGGATTGCGTGACCAATCCGCCGGCGAGGCGAAGGCCGTCGGGGACATTTGTCGCTCCCTTTCGCTTGAACACCGGATTTTGACGTGGACGGGTGAGAAGCCGACGTCGGATCTTCAGGCGCGCGCGCGGGAAACTCGTTACGATCTCATGAAGACAGAAATGGCAATCCGGGGAATCAAGCATCTGGTTCTGGGACACCATCTTGACGATCAGGCGGAAACGTTTCTGGGGCGCCTTGCCAGGGGGAGTGGTGTGTACGGCCTTGCCTCCATGGCGCCATTGCAGCCGCGTGAAGACATCATTTTGCTGCGCCCCTTGCTCGAAGTCGCCAAAGGACGTCTCATCACAACCGTTAAGGGAGCTGGTTGGCAATGGTCCGACGATCCGTCAAACCGGAACCCTAAATATCTGAGATCCCGTCTCCGCGATATCGGTCCCGAACTTGAGCGCGTCGGTTTGACGCCCGAGCGCATGGCCGGAACCGCAAGACGCATGCAAAGGGCGGCCAAAGCTCTGCAATCTGCAACCGAGCAACTCGGCAAAACGGTTTTGACTCGCCATCCGGCCGGCCCTGCCTGTCTGAAACTTGATCGGTTTTTTGACGCTCCTGAAGAAATCGGCCTGCGTCTTCTCTCTCAAACACTCGCCGCTGTCGGGGGACGTCCATATGGCCCGCGTCTGGATCATGTTGAGGGGCTTTATGAATCCTTACGAAAGCTGGAGGCCGGTGCCTTTCGGGGAGCAAGCCTGGCCGGGGTCGTTTGTTTTGTATCCAAAAAAGACAGCGACCGGGTATGGTTTTTTCGGGAAAGACGTGAGGAGATCAAGCCGGTAAACGTTCATCCGGGACAAACCGTACTCTGGGACCGACGCTTTAACGTCAAACTCAGCGACACAGCTCCTGCTGCGGTTGAAATCGATATCATCGGAAGCCGGTCCATAGAGGAATTGCAGATTGAGCGACCGGACCGCTGGCCGCGAAGAATTTTTGAAACCGCGCCGATCGTGATCTGGCCGGAGAGGGTGGAGACACGGGATCACTATGTTCCCGGCCTTTCGGAGCGGTGTCCAGATTGGTTGGCGGTCGAGCCGGCAGGATCCTGCGTAGGCGTTTTGCCGCTAAACTAGATTCAAAACACAATTGCATGAAATGAATGAGTCCTGAGTCTGGAATAAATTGCGTGCCTGCCCAATTGATATCCTGGCGGACAGACACATCTATCATACCAAGAAACGTGGGGGCGGCGGTTGCCGAAAACTCATACAAGTTTAACGATATATCGAACGAACGGCAGTCTTTTGACAACAAAGCCTTGGATTTGGGCCGCTATCGGCCTATCTTCTCGGCAAGATAAGGGCTTTCGCCGTTTGCGGAAGTAAAAAGTACTTGCCGCTGCGCGGTAAAGGGAACGATATGAACGCAAATTTCCGGAATTTTGCACTTTGGGTGATCATCGGTCTCCTCCTGATTGCCCTTTTTCAGCTTTTTCAGGGTGGTGACCAGCGGGCGAGTGCCAGCGAGATTGCATTTTCGCAATTTATGAACCAGGCCGAAAAGGGTGAGGTTCGACAGGTCACTATTCAGGAACGGCAAATTACCGGAACTTATACGACCGGCGGGCAGTTCCAGACCTATTCTCCGGAAGGTGCGGGCCAGTATGTCGAACTGTTGCGGCAGAAGGGCGTTCTGATCAACGCAAAACCGCCAAGCCAGCGCTCGCCGCTCCTGGCGACGCTGTTCAGCTGGTTCCCGATGCTGATCATTCTGGGCATCTGGATCTTTGTGATGCGCCAGATGCAGGGCTCAGGCGGCAAGGCGATGGGTTTTGGCAAATCCAAAGCCAAACTGCTGACGGAAGCGCACGGCCGCGTGACGTTCGAAGATGTGGCCGGTGTCGATGAAGCCAAGGAAGATCTGGAAGAAATCGTCGAATTTCTGAGAGATCCGCAAAAGTTCCAGCGGCTGGGGGGACAGATCCCGCGCGGATGTCTGCTCGTCGGCCCTCCCGGCACAGGCAAAACGTTGCTGGCGCGGTCCGTTGCCGGGGAAGCCAACGTGCCGTTTTTCACCATTTCAGGTTCGGACTTCGTTGAAATGTTTGTCGGTGTCGGCGCCTCGCGCGTCCGCGACATGTTCGAACAGGCAAAGAAGAATGCGCCGTGCATCATCTTCATTGACGAGATCGATGCCGTTGGCCGGCATCGAGGTGCCGGTCTTGGCGGCGGCAATGATGAGCGTGAACAGACCTTGAACCAGCTCCTGGTTGAGATGGACGGTTTTGAGACCAATGAAGGCATCATTCTGATTGCTGCCACCAACCGTCCTGATGTTCTTGATCCGGCACTGTTGCGTCCCGGACGGTTCGACCGCCAGGTTGTCGTTCCGAATCCCGATGTGACCGGCCGCGAAAAAATCCTCAAGGTGCATGTGCGCAAAGTGCCGCTGGCGCCGGATGTCAATTTGAAAACCCTGGCCCGTGGTACACCCGGATTCTCCGGTGCCGACCTGATGAACCTCGTTAACGAGGCGGCTCTGTTGGCTGCCCGGCGGTCAAAACGGCTTGTCACAATGGCGGAGTTCGAGGATGCCAAAGACAAGGTAATGATGGGCGCTGAACGCCGCACGCTTGTCATGACCGAAGAAGAGAAAAAGCTGACGGCGTATCACGAGGCAGGCCATGCGCTCGTGGCCCTTCATCAGGAAGCATCAGATCCAAT
This sequence comes from Stappiaceae bacterium, assembly GCA_965275915.1. Lineage (GTDB taxonomy): Bacteria > Pseudomonadota > Alphaproteobacteria > Rhizobiales > Stappiaceae > JBDWFY01. The sequence goes on along the minus strand of CBDHYI010000007.1, from coordinate 600,769 downwards.
CCACAAGGCAACGATCATTCCCCGTGGCCGCGCCCTCGGAATGGTGATGCGCTTGCCGGAAAAGGATCAGGTTTCGCTGACCCGGGCCAAATGCTACGCCGATCTTGCCGTTGCAATGGGTGGTCGCGTCGCCGAGGAAATTATCTTCGGATATGAAAAAGTGACCTCCGGTGCTTCCGGCGATATCCAGATGGCCACAAAATTGTCCAGGGCGATGGCGACGCAGTTCGGCATGTCCGACAAACTGGGGCCACTGCTTTATGCGGAAAATGAGGAAGAGGTGTTCCTCGGCCATTCTGTCGCGCGCCAGCAGCATGTCTCCGATGAGACACAGAAGCTGGTCGATGCGGAAATCAAGTCCTTCGTGAACCAGGGCTACGAAACCGCTAAGCGTATCCTGACAGAACATGAGGATCAACTGCATACCATCGCACAGGGGCTGCTTGAGTATGAAACGCTCTCGGGCGATGAAATCAAGAATCTGCTCGATGGTCAGCCGCCGATTCGCGAAACCGACGATGAGCCTGTTACGACTCGAACGTCAGCGGTCCCATCGGCGGGAAGCGGCAAAAAGCGGGATTCTGACGGTGAAGCGGATGCGGGCGGCATGGAGCCGCAACCGCAGGGTTGACCTGTTCCGCACGGTAAGAGTTTTTTATCCAACAAATTAATAAATGCCCGGCGGATTGCCGGGCATTTTTTGCATCTTAACATGTGTGGGGATTAATAGCCGCATCCTGTGGGCTTGTTATACTCGAACACAATTTTTTACCCCATCCATCGGGCATGATTGAGTATGAATGGGATAACAAATCCGGAAAGATTTTGAAGGCGAGCAGGCATGACGCGTAAGCTGTTTGGAACCGATGGGATTCGCGGGCGGGCAAATCGTTGGCCGATCACACCTGAAATTGCCATGAAAGTCGGCATGGCCGTCGGCCTGGTTTTCCGAAACGGTAAACACCGGCATCGGGTCGTTATCGGTAAAGATACGCGACTGTCCGGTTACATGATCGAATCAGCTCTTATTTCAGGTTTCACGTCCGTCGGCATGGACGTGTTTCAATTGACGACAATGCCGACGCCGGGTGTGGCCATGCTGACGCGGTCGCTTCGCGCCGACATCGGCGTCATGATTTCAGCCTCGCATAATCCGTTCGAAGACAATGGTATCAAAATTTTCGGTCCCGATGGTTTCAAACTGTCTGACGATCTTGAAATGCGGATTGAGGCGCTTGTTGAGAGCGACATGTCGAGCCAACTTGCAGAGACTGCGTCGCTGGGACGAACCACACGGGTTGAAGGTGTACACGAGCGTTACATTGAGTTTGCAAAGCGGACGATGCCACGGGATCTCGACTTATCCGGCATGCGGATCGCGGTCGACTGTGCCAATGGCGCGGCCTACAAAGTGGCTCCGACGGCGTTGTGGGAACTTGGAGCGGAGGTCGTCAAGATCGGCGTGAACCCGGATGGCTACAACATCAACAAGGATTGTGGCTCAACATCCATCGCCGCCCTTTGCAGGAAGGTCGACGAAGTTCGGGCGGATATCGGCATTGCGCTCGACGGCGATGCGGACAGGGTGATTATCGTTGATGAGAAGGGGCAGGTGGTTGACGGCGATCAACTGATGGCCGTGGTTGCCCAGTCCTGGCAGAACTCAGGACGGCTGTCCCAACCCGGGATCGTCGCAACCGTTATGTCGAATCTGGGCCTTGAGCGTTTTCTTGACGATATCGGGCTGTCGCTGGAGCGGACGCAGGTTGGAGATCGCTATGTGGCGGAAAGAATGCGCTCCGGCGGCTTCAATGTCGGTGGCGAACAGTCCGGTCACATCATCATGTCGGACTTCACGACAACGGGTGACGGCCTTGTTGCGGCACTGCAGGTTCTGGCCATGGTCAAAAAGCTGGATAAACCGGTTTCAGATGTTTGTCGCCGGTTTGAGCCCGTTCCGCAGGTGTTGAAAAATGTCCGCTACGCCGGCGGACAGCCGTTGGAAGACGATCAGGTTCAGTCCGCGATTGAAGAAGCGACGTCCCGCCTTGGTGCGTCCGGCCGCCTTGTCATACGCCCATCCGGAACAGAGGCCGTTATCCGGGTTATGGGTGAGGGAGACGACGAAGTCCTGGTTGAGACGGTTGTCAATGATATCTGCTCGGTTGTCTCGAGTGTTGCCGCCTAAGAAAAACCGATGAATACGGACGAATAGAGGCGCACCAACGTTCGTTGTTTCGACAAATTTCGGAAAAAATAACGCCGGATCAGCTATTTCGATCCGGCGATCTCTTGTGTTTCCGTTAAACGAGTTGCCGGAAAATATGGCAGTAAATCAAGCGCTTGACTGATATTTTACATATTCTTAACCATAAAATTTAACCAATTAATCCTAAGTATTAACGACGTATTTACGTAAATATTCGTGGTAAAGAAGTACGGTTAAGCAGGTTTTAATACTTATCGCGGACTATGGTTACTGAAAGTAGTTGGTCCGACTGCGAATGTACCAGTCCGGACGCGTATTCAAGAGGAAGCGCGATATGAGTATTTCTCGCAAGGTGGCAGGCGCTGTTGTCGGACTGCTTCTGGTATCATCCCCAACCTTTGCAGCCGATTTACCCGAACCATTCGTTGTCGAGCCCGTGCCGGCTGCCGGCGGCTGGTATCTGCGTGGCGATATCGGCTACAAATTCTATCATGCTCCGACGGGCGTTCATAATGATCCGGGCGGTACGGGATACCGGGCTTTTACGAACAATGATCTGGACGACGCTTTCCTGATTGGCGCCGGCGTTGGTTACAAATGGAACGACTTCATTCGCACAGATTTGACTGTAGAATATGAAACGCCGGCCGGTTACTACGGACGCGCATTTTGTGGTGCTTGTGGTGTGGGGTATTCAATTGAAACGGCTGATATCGATGTATGGTCATTCATGTTGAATGGCTACATCGACCTGGTTACCTGGAACAAGATCACCCCTTATGTTGGCGCCGGTCTTGGTGTCTCTATCGTGACCACCAGCGATGTCCGTTTCGACAATGGTGGTGGAGTAACGGGTACGTATGACGGTGACTCCAAAACCAACTTTGCTTGGGCGCTCATGGCCGGTGCGGCCTATGAGATCAATCCGAACTGGACAATCGATGCCGGTTATCGGTACTTCAACATCGGCGACGGGCAGACAAAGGTCGTCCCAGTTGGTACGGGAACTGCGCGGATTGAGTACGACGATATCCAGGCTCACGAACTGCGTGTCGGTGTACGGTACAATTTCTTCTGATACGGTTCAGACGATCAAGTCAAAACCCCGGTGGGCCACCACCGGGGTTTTTTCATTTGTGACGGCTTGCTCCAGGCTCAGCACCGACTCATTGCATGAAGTTAATCAGTCCTGAACCTAATCCGCGCACCGGAGGAGATCACACTCAGCACAATCCCGAAGAGGCCGAACTGGAGGCATAAGTAGAAACTTTCCATGAGGAGATAAGGCGCAGGGCTGTCGAGCGTCTGTTTGGCGAGGAATGCCAGCACATGCGATGTCCACAAAAAAGCCCCGGCACAGAAGGCAAACTTCATTGCGCGCATTGTGGGACTTCCCGCAAATGCGGTTTTTGGAAACAGAGAGCAAAGAATAAAGCCCTGGATCAGGATCGTCAGAAATCCCAGAAGTAAATTCGGCTCTTGGGAAAAATAGCCAAAAGCCTGATACTTCTCTTTGAATATGACAACATGCCAGAGCACGGCGATCGCAAATGTTATGATCGTGTAGGCTAAGGTGCCCAGCAGCAGGTTCCTGTATCCTGTCACAGCAATGTCCTTTACTGATCTCCGGCCAGCGCTCAATGCGGTGCTGGCAATCGTTATCCGTATTGAAAGACGAAGAACGGACGGCAGTCCCGACAGCACCGTCTCGCCAAATGACAGACAATTTATTTTGGCGACCCTTGCAGATCCCCGGTGTTTCCATTATCCCCGCAGGTGGGACACCCCTCCCCAACGAGGGGCAACTATCTGGAAGGGTAGCAGATGGCTTTAATTACGATGCCGGTTGAAAAACCGGCAAACCCCAATTTTTCTTCAGGTCCATGCGCCAAACGCCCCGGCTGGTCGGTCGAGGCGCTTAAAGACGCCGCACTTGGACGCTCCCACCGCGCGAAAATCGGAAAAACAAAGCTGGCTCAGGCCATCGATCTGACCCGGGAAGTGCTTCAGGTGCCCGACGATTATCGGATCGGGATCGTTCCGGCATCGGATACCGGCGCGGTAGAGATGGCACTGTGGTCCCTTCTGGGCGCGCGCCCGGTCGATCTGGTCGCCTGGGAAAGTTTCGGATCCGGCTGGGTCACGGACGTGGTCAAACAGCTGAAATTGCCGGAAGCCCGCAAAATCGAAGCGCCTTATGGCAAACTTCCGGACCTTGCTCAGATCGACTTTTCGCATGATGTCGTGTTTACCTGGAATGGTACGACGTCGGGCGTACGGGTTCCGGATGCGGACTTTATACCCTCAGCCCGGGAAGGCCTCACAATTTGCGACGCGACATCGGCCGCGTTTGCCCAGCGGCTGGATTTTGCAAAGCTCGATGTCACGACATTCTCCTGGCAGAAGGTTCTGGGCGGCGAAGCTGCCCACGGCATGCTGATCCTGAGCCCCCGGGCCGTCGAGCGGCTGGAGCGTTACAGCCCGCAATGGCCTCTTCCCAAAATTTTCCGCCTCACAAAAGGCGGGAAACTGATTGAAGGCATATTCAAAGGCGAAACGATCAACACGCCTTCCATGCTGTGCGTCGAAGATTATCTGGGCACATTGATCTGGGCGAAGAGCGTCGGCGGCCTTGACGGTCTGTGTGATCGCGCGGACCGCAATGCGAAAGCCCTGGCCGATTGGGTTGAGCGGACCGACTGGGTGGACTTCCTGGCCGAAATCCCGGCGACCCGCTCCAATACATCTGTCTGTCTGAAAATTGTCGATCCCGATGTAGCGGCTTTGTCCGTGGCCGATCGGGCTGTCTTTGCGAAATCGATGGTCGGTCTGCTCGAACAGCAGGGCGTTGCTTATGACATTGGTGCCTATCGTGATGCGCCTTCCGGATTGCGCATCTGGACGGGTGCAACGATTGAATTGTCAGATGTCAAAGCTTTAACGCCTTGGCTGGATTGGGCTTTTGACAGCGAGAAAGCAAATCTGGCAACCGCCGCCTAGGGTATGGGTCCATACCCTGGAGCGGAGCATCTTTCCGATACCCGCAATCACTCAAGAAACGGTTTTTACGCGTTCCATAGACCAGCGACACGTGCAAACGTCTCATCGCAAACCGGTCCGAACGGAACGTCTGCACGATAAGGAAAACATCCATGGCACCCCGTGTTCTTATTTCCGACAAACTGTCCGATGCCGCCGTCGCCATCTTCAAGGAGCGCGGCTGCGAAGTCGACTTTCTGCCAGATGTCGGCAAAGATAAGGAAAAACTGCTTCAGATCATCGGTCAGTATGACGGGCTTGCGATTCGCTCCGCGACCAAAGTGACGGAAAAAATCATCGCAGTGGCCGATAATCTGAAGGTTGTCGGCCGGGCCGGGATCGGCGTCGACAATGTTGATATTCCCGCGGCAACGGCCAAAGGCATTGTGGTGATGAATACGCCGTTCGGTAACGCCATCACCACGGCCGAGCATGCAATTGCGATGATGTTGTCCGTCGCACGGCAGATCCCGAAGGCGGATACGTCAACACAATCCGGCAAGTGGGAAAAATCGAAATTTATGGGTGTGGAGATCACATCCAAGGTGCTTGGCCTGATTGGGTGCGGCAATATCGGATCAATTGTCGCCGAGCGGGCGATCGGCCTGAAAATGAGGGTCATTGCCTATGACCCGTTTCTTTCTTCGGAACGGGCACAGGATCTGGGTGTCGAAAAGGTTGAACTTGACGAACTCCTTGCCCGCGCCAACTTCATAACGCTGCACACACCGCTGACGGATAAAACCCGCAATATCATTGACGCCGATGCCATCGGGCGCATGAAAGACGGGGTCTATATCATCAATTGCGCCCGCGGCGGTCTGGTTGACGAGGCGGCGCTGAGGGCAGCCCTTGAAAGCGGCAAGGTTGCCGGTGCCGCAATTGATGTTTTCAGTTCCGAACCGGCCCGGGAAAACATCCTGTTCGACGCGCCGAATCTTGTGTGCACCCCGCATCTGGGTGCGTCCACGTCCGAAGCTCAGGAGAACGTCGCCCTCCAGGTCGCCGAACAAATGTCGGACTATCTGGTCAATGGCGCGGTCAGCAATGCTCTGAACATGCCCTCCATCACGGCGGAGGAGGCGCCGAAGCTGACGCCTTTCGTGAAACTGGCGGAGCAACTGGGATCATTTGCCGGCCAACTGACCGAAACCGGTATCAGGGGCGTCCGGATAGAATATGAAGGTCAGGTCGCCGAGATGAACACCAAAGCGCTGACCGCCGCCATTCTGACAGGTGTCCTCAAGCCTGTGCTTCAGACCATCAATATGGTGTCTGCACCGGCGATGGCGAGAGAGCGGGACATTAGGGTTGAAGAAATCCGTCGTGATCGCCAGGGTGTTTACGAGACCTACATTCGCCTGACAATCATCACCGAACGGCAGGAACGCTCGGTCGCCGGTACCGTCTATTCGGACGGCAAGCCGCGAATCATCCAGGTCAAAGGCATCAACATGGAGGCGGAGCTTGGCCCGCACATGCTTTACATAACCAACGAAGACAAACCCGGCTTTATCGGCAAATTCGGCACCCTGCTCGGGGATGCCGGCGTAAACATAGCAACGTTCAATCTGGGCCGGGTCGTTGAGGGCGGCGATGCGATTGCGCTCATTGAGGTGGACGGAACCGTCAGCGAACCGGTGCTTGGCCAGATTGAAGCCCTATCGGCCGTGAAGCAGGCGAAGGCGTTGGCTTTTTAGCGGTGGCCGGTTTTCGCGCAACACACACCTGATCTAACTTGTGTACCTGCGAACCCGCTTCTTGATGCTTCTGGTCAGTTTTTGCAGCCGGCTCTTTTTCTGCCTGACGGGGCTCAGCGTATATGAAACCCCGGTATCAGGTTCAGCCGGAGGCGGCTGCTGTCTTACGATGGTTTCGATCATGGAAAACAAATTGTAGTCATTAAGCAACTTGTTACGTGCTGAGCACAGAGCATCCAAATGTTCCTGGTAAGGGTCTGCGTCTAATGTTGAAATGATCTGCTTCACGGCACTGTCTGCATCGTAAATATCAATGGGAATGATGGCCTTTTCCGGGAAGTAACCGAGTGCGGCCTTGCAGCCGGAGTATAGGGGAAGAGCCATGCCAATGAGGGGGTCTGCCAGTTTTTCTGTCCAAAAGTGGCCCGACTCCGAGTTCTCCAAAGCCAAGTGGTATTTGTATGGCGCAATTGCATCCGATTTGTCGTCAATTTGCTCAAATCCCCTGCCGAACACATCAACATGCTCAGGAAAATTGTTTCGAAGCTTTTCAATCACTTCAAGACGGGCTCTATGCATTGGTGTGTCGGTTTTCGTCGAACAGACAACCGATATTTTGGTTTTCTTCGGAGGGAATGCGAGATTGCGTAGCTGGTTAAGATTGAGTTGAGAAATTTCGCGTCCGTCGTTTTTGAACGATACGCCATAAAACCATGGCAGGGCGGAATGAGAATTGATCAAATTGCCGGATACCCGTTCAATTTCAAAAGGCGAAACAACATGCCCATAGGCAGACAGTGCTTTCGCATTTGGCAGTTTTTGGAATTCGGGAGGTTCTGAAACAAAGTAGATCCGATTTTGCGGAGGAATTGTTGTTGTGATTTCTTTGGCAATGTCATCATAAACAGCCAGCCATCGAGTATTTGGAGTGATTTTTGTCGTAAAACGGATTGTTTTATGCAGCCCGCTGCCACTCTCCGTTTGACGCAGCCAGACACTTGCATCGTGCCGGGAAAGAAGTGCGACTTCCAACGGTTCAATAGTTTCCAGAGGCATAAGCGGTGCGACTTCCTGTATAAAATGTGGTGGCTGACCGATCTGCTACTGGACAATCGACCTTTGATCGGCAATGCAAATTCGGCAGATAATGCGTTAATGCGACGATAGTCAATTCGGGAACTTTATATGCGAATTTTGCTCACCGGCGGCAGTGGTATGCTGGGAAAGGCGATTTTAAGAGAAGCTCACAGCTCCGACTTTGAGGGCGAGTTGGTTTTTCCCACGTCTTCTGAATGCAATCTGCGGAACGCCGAACACGTTGATGAATTGTTCCGTGCGAACAAGTTTGATCTTGTCATTCACTGTGCTGCCGTTGTCGGCGGTATTCAGGCGAACATAAATTCTCCGGTTGAATTCTTATCCGAAAACCTGAAGATGAACACAAATGTCATCGACGCCGCATTCAAAAATGAAGTCGATAATTTTTTGTTCCTGGGCTCATCGTGCATGTATCCGAAAGATTACGATGTGCCACTGAAGGAATGCCATTTGTTGCAGGGTCCTCTGGAGCCGACAAACGAGGGGTATGCAATAAGCAAAATCGCCGGTGCGAAGCTATGCGAGTATATCTCGCGGTCGACAGGCCGGTCATATAGAACAATTATCCCGTGCAACTTGTATGGTCCGGGAGATAACTTTTCCGAGACCGGCAGCCACATGATACCCGCTGCGATCAGGAAAATATTCGATGCTGTCAATGAAGACCGCCGGAGCGTGACCATATGGGGGGATGGGACCGCCCGACGCGAGTTTCTTTATGTCGACGATTTGGCACACTTCATACTGACAACGGTGAAAGCAACGCATGAATTGCCGCAAAACATCAATGTCGGTCTTGGATTTGATTATTCAATTACTGAATATTACGAAGTGATCGCAGATGTCTGCGGATTTGACGGCCATTTTGAATTTGACGTCAGTAAACCAAGCGGCATGAGGAGGAAATTGCTTGATATTTCTCTTGCGAAGGAAACAGGTTGGAAAGCTCTCACTGAGTTGCGCCAGGGCATTGCAAAAACCCTGGACCATTACAAGGAAATTGTCGAATGATTGACCTGCCTCTGGCTTCATCGACTTGGGATGATCAAGAGCTGATTGCAATCCAAGAGGTTATCGGCAGCGGCCAGTTCACGATGGGACGCCGCGTCGAAGAATTTGAAAGGTCGTTTGCCCGCTGGGTGGGAAGTACGTACGCCGTAATGGTCAATTCGGGCTCATCTGCCAATTTGCTGGGCGTGGCGGCCCTGATGTACCACAGCAGGCACAAACTGAAGCCCGGTGACGTCGTGCTGGTCCCGGCCGTGTCATGGAGCACAACCTATTTCCCGCTTCATCAACTGGGATTGAAACTGAAATTTGTTGATATCGACAAAAGCACTCTAAACATTGATCTTGCCCAGGTCGAAGAGGCCATCGACGACAGTGTTAAAGCGATATTCTGCGTAAATTTACTAGGAAATCCATGTGATTATGAGGCTTTGCATAAAATCTGCGAAAGACATGGCCTGCTTCTTATTGAAGACAATTGTGAATCCATGGGAGCAACACTGAACGGCAAGCAGGCCGGAACCTTTGGTTTATTCGGAACATTCAGCAGCTTTTTTTCCCATCACATCTGCACGATGGAGGGCGGTCTTGTTGTTACCGATGATCGGGAACTCTACCATAGTATGGTGTCGATGCGTGCGCACGGATGGCTTCGGGGGCAACCCGAAGACAGTCATCTGCAGGTGGATCTGACGGATTTCGAGAAGCAGTTTCGATTTGTCTTGCCCGGATATAACCTGCGGCCTTTGGAAATGTCCGGTGCGATTGGTTTGAAACAGCTGCAAAAACTACCGGAGCTTGTCGCGGTCAGAAGACGCAATGCGAAAACGTTTGTTGATCTCTTTTCGGACATGCCCAATGTAGCCATTCAAACAGAAACCGGGCAAAGTTCCTGGTTCGGTTTTGCAATGATGTTGAATGGGCGCAACTCCGGAAGACGAGAGGAGTTCGTGGCAGGCTTGTCTGCGCTCGGTGTTGATTGTCGGCCGATCGTGACAGGGAATTTCGTTCGCAATCCGGTGATGAAGCACATTGATCACACGGTCCATGGCGATCTGTCGGTTGCTGACGAGATTGATGAAAACGGAATATTTGTTGGAAATCATCACTTTGATGTTTCGGAGAAACTGGAGAAATTGGCGCAATACGTAACAAATTTCTGAATGACACCCGTGTTTTGAGAACGAGTCTTCTATGGGATAGAGGTTGACAGCCGTGGATGTTGTAATTCCCTGTTTTAATGGAGGAGCCTATCTGGCAAGGTGTCTAGAGAGCGTATTGGCCCAATCCACCGCGCCCAGCCAGGTTATCGTGATAGATGATGGCTCTGAAGATCGTTCACGGGAAATAGCAGAGACATATGCGCGAACTTACCCGAAAGTAAAGGTGCTTGCGCATGAAAATAACCAGGGCGTTTCTGCTGCACGAAATACGGGTATTGCACAAGTTTCGTCAGAATTTGTAGCGTTTTTGGATGCTGACGATCTGTGGTTACCTGAAAAGCTTGAAACACAACTGGAGCTTTTCCATTCAAATCGAGATGTAGGTCTCGTTCATTCTTCATATAACTACGTCGATCTTCATGGTCGATTATTGAACAAGTCAATATCTCCACCCTCAAAGCGAGGGTATATTTTTTCTGATCTGTTCTTCAATCAGTATTCCTTTTCCGGCTCCGCTTCCGCGGCGGTCGTCAAGAGAGACGTTTTGATCAAGGCTGGTCCATTTGATACGAATCTGAGACTTGGCGAAGATGCTGACATGTGGACTCGTTTAAGTCGTATCTGTGAAGTTGACTTCTCGCCCGAAGAGCTGGTCTCAATTCGTATTAATCCGCACAGTGCACAACGAAGTCGAACCGACAAAATGGAGAGGCGGATATTTGAATATGAGCAATTACTCTATCGGTACAACAAATGGTGGGGAGAAATAGATTTTGAAGAACAGCTACTGGAAGAGTTGCGACTTAGGGGAAGGAAATTGGCCAAAAGGGCGCACCGGCTCGCCTATTGGCGCAGGAAACGGCTTTTTGAGCGGATTGCAGCGAATAACTACCCTCTTTGGGACGTTCTTTTTTCAGATCAGGCGAGTTGGATGCGGTACGTCTGCGGCACGCGTGGTCCCGAGGCGTAAGGTAAAATGCAGGTAGACGTCGTAATGCCCGTTTACAACGGGGGTGAGTTTTTGAGCCAGGCGATCCAGAGTGTATTGGTTCAAAGTCATCGAGATTTCAGATTGATTTTGATTGATGATGGATCGACCGACGACAGTCTATCGATTGCCACAGGTTATTCTCAGAGAGACAAGCGAATTTGCCTCATAACCAGACCGAATAAAGGACTGGTTGATACTCTTAATGAAGGAGTCGGCTTGTGTGAAAATCACTATATTTTTCGCATGGACGCTGACGATATTTGCTTACCCGATCGTTTCAGTAGGCAACTCGCTTTTATGGAGCAAAATCCGAGTGTTGCTGTCGTTGGTTCCCAGTTTTGGATAGTAGACCGAGAGGGCAATGAGTTGGGACACTCCAGTTACCCTACGGATCCTGTCGACATTGAGAAGAAATTGATATGTGGGAGCGTACTTGCTCATCCGGCCACATGCATCAGACGTGAGACGTTGCTGAAGACTGATGGTTATAGGAAAGCTTATTCGCATGCAGAGGATTATGATTTGTGGTTGCGGATATCGGAATTCGGCCACCTGCGAAATATTGACACGTGCTTGTTAAAGTATCGAACTCACGGCGAAAACATTTCTTCCACCAAGCGGTTTGAGCAGGAGTTAAGAACCGAATTTGCAGTTCTCACTTACCTGATGAGACGCGCCGGTCTGCCGGATCCGACCTCAGACATGGATCCGCTGAACATAGGCGACTATTTTTTACTCGATACGGCGCCACTCGATGGATATTCATTCTCTCAAGCAATTGAAAAAGCAGTACTGCGCAGATCTGTATTACCAGACTCCTTGGATATTATGGAAACCTATCTAAAGATATGTAGAAAGGATCTGGACAATAAAAAAATACAAAGGCTGAAATATCTGAAAATGAAGAGAAAACTGTTTTCCAGATTATTTCGATCGGGGAAAGTCTCGACCTGCTTCAGTATCTTGAAGGGGTAGAGGCAATTTACCCATTGAAAAAATGACTGTTTTTCGGGGATTGCCGCTTAGCAGAGCAATAACCGGCCCTAATCGCGGGGAAAGGTCAACGGAGCCTCCCTCAGAGGTAGAAAATCTTAAACAGCCTTCGACGGGTTTATTTCCCAATGTTCCCATACATATGGATAAGACCAGCATTTTTGATGTGTTGCGCTTAATCGTTTCGAAACAGAATTATATCTTCTTTTATAATCAGGCGGGAATGTGTGGAATTGAACAAGGAGGTTTCTTACATTCGCTATGTTTCCACTCTCAATCAACCGATCAATGACGTCATATTCTGCACCCTCAATATTGAGTTTGATTAGATCAATTTGTTTCTGCTCGGAAAAAATGCCGTTTACGTCAACCAGTGTAATTTGTTCTTTAGGGCCAACCTGAGATATTGTCGATGAAGCGTCTTTGCCTATGAAGATTTCCGTGACTTGTTGCTTGCTGCTGAGCCCGGACATATGAAGTATTACATTATCAATGTTTCTGAATTTATGTTCTAGTTGTTCGAAAAAATCTTGTACCGGCTCATATGCTGCAATTGTGCAATTGTAACGATGGAGTATTTGTTCTGTCCAAGTTCCTAAATATGCTCCACCATCTACCACGAAGGAGTCTTGGTTCAGATCAAAGCGCAACAGCAGATCGGAATCTTGGCCATTTTTAAGCCACCTCTGGTGGCCTCTAAACTGGGGTTTAGTCAACCAGTCGGAAAAGAACTTGAGTTTCCGCTTTAACTTCGTTCTCAATAACGTATCCTATTCCCGCAACCGGTGGTTCTGGAATGGTTGAAAATCTTAACCCAACATCACTCCACCACCCCGTAGGTTCTCCGAGCCAACCGCTCCGTTTCCAGGAGCGACCTGTCCTCTTTGACCATTTCCGACACAAGATCCTTAAACGGTGTCGCGTGCGCCCAGCCAAGTTCTTTTTTCGCTTTGGCGGGGTCACCCAACAGCAGTTCAACCTCTGTGGGACGGAAATATACCGGGTCAATTTCCACAAGCGTTTGGCCTGACTTGTCGTCAACTCCTCGTTCGGCGACGCCGCTGCCCTGCCATACGATCGTGCGTCCGATCTCAGAAAACGCCAGTTCCACGAATTCTCTCACTGAATGAGTTTCGCCTGTTGCAAGAACATAGTCGTCCGGCTTGTCTTGTTGCAGAATGCGCCACATCCCGTCCACATAATCCCTTGCATGTCCCCAGTCGCGTTTGGCATCGAGATTGCCGAGATAGAGCTTCTGTTGCAGGCCCAGTTCAATCGCGGCAACGGCTCTTGTAATTTTGCGAGTGACAAAGGTTTCGCCACGGATCGGGCTTTCATGGTTGAAAAGAATACCGTTGGAGGCGTGAATGTCGTAAGCCTCACGGTAATTCACTGTAATCCAATAGGCGTAGAGTTTGGCTGCTGCATAAGGGGACCGCGGATAAAATGGTGTCGTTTCACGCTGAGGTGTTTCCTGAACAAGCCCGTAGAGTTCAGAAGTGGATGCCTGATAGAAACGTGTCTTCTTTTCCAGCCGCAATATCCGGATGGCTTCAAGTAAACGCAAGGTGCCCAAACCATCAGCATTTGCAGTATATTCGGGTGTCTCAAAACTGACCTTCACATGGCTCTGCGCTGCCAGATTATACAATTCGTCGGGCCGAACTTCCTGCAAAATGCGAATAAGATTCGTTGAATCGGTTAAATCGCCATAATGCACATGGAACGATCCGTCGTTTTCATGAATCGGGCGCATAAGGTGATCGATTCGCGCAGTATTAAAGGACGAGGATCGCCGTTTGATCCCGTGAACCTCATAGCCTTTGGCCAGCAGGAGGTCGGCTAGATAAGCGCCGTCTTGGCCTGTAACACCGGTGATCAGGGCTACTTTTCCGGACATATCATTCCTCGCGGTGCGATCTGTTGATTGCTTTTCGGACACTCTTCAATGCGTGTAAACTGGATCTGCTTATGGACGCTTGAGGGCCCTAGTAATCCGCATGGCGGCAAATAGCAATGTACGCATTTATGTAACCGACTATCATTGCAGAACTGACCGGACCGAGTTAAGGAGCATTGCGCTCCGATGGTTCCGGAGCCGACTGAACCCTTTTCTTGACTGAAGTCCGCAATGTCTCATTCTCCCACTCCAAAGTCCGCCGACCAGCCTCAGTACGACAACACAATATGCGTCCGGATATATGGTGGGCTGGGAAATCAGATGTTCCAATATGCTGCGGGTCTTGCTTCAGCATTGCGGTTGAACGGGGAACTCGTGTTGAGCCTTCCCGATGACACTCGAACAGATCACGCTGCGTTTGGATTGGACATTTTTCGCATTAAAACAAATACCTTTCAAGGAAATACCGGTACGGGAAAAAACAAGCTTGGCATTGTCCAGCGCGCCCTCATGAGCAAATCAGAAAAAAAAAGGCAAAAAATACAGCGGCGCACAGGGTGGAACGGGGCATTCTACAATCAGTCTGATTTTTTCTTTGAACCCCAATTTACCAAGATAAAGGCGCCTTGTTTTATCGACGGTTACTTTCAATCTGAAAGATATTTTTCAGATTTCATAACGGATGTCCGAAAATCGTACGACTTAACGCATATCCGCAGCGATATGGACCCTGAGTTCCTGACGATGTGCGAGGCGATGAATACGGTCTCCGTCCATATCCGACGTGGAGATTACGCAAAGGATCCAGGCGCCTTGGCGATCCATGGCCTCATGGGCAAGGACTATTATGACCGGGCAAAAAATTTGCTTGAAGCCGTCAACCCTGACCGGCATTACGTTATCTTCAGTGATGATGTGGATGAAGCCCGCGCGATTTCTTCTGATTGGTCCAAGGTGACGATTGTGGAAGGGAACAGCAGGGAAGTCGACCTTTATGCGATGTCGATTTGCCGTGATCACATCATTGCCAACAGCTCCTTCAGCTGGTGGGGTGCCTGGCTTGATGCACGGATGGACAAAACCGTGATTGCCCCCAGAAAGTGGTTTGCGCGAAAACAATTGCTGACGACCTGCATAGACGACCTGTTCCCGGAGGGCTGGATACTGTTGTGACCGCCCTGAATATCGGTGCAAATCCAGTTCAGATATTCCTGATCAATCTCGATCGCGATCGGGACAGGCTTGAGCACATGCGGGTTGAGCTTGGAAAACTCGGTCTGAGTTTTGAGCGATTTCCGGCAATTGACGGCAAACTCCTTCCGAACGAACTGACGCCATTTTTTGACGAAGCAAACGCTGATGAAGACCAACAGTGTCTGACACGGGGAGAAATTGGCTGTTATGCCAGCCATCTTGCAATTCATATGCGGATTGTCCGCTCCAATGAGCCGGGCAGCGTATTGGTGCTTGAGGATGACCTGGAATTTGGTCCCGGATTTTCTTCTTTTTTGGAGGAAAACCATCAATTTCCAGAGGATTGGGATATTATTCGGCTGAGCAACCCTTCCAAATCCGCCACACGATCAGTGGCTCCGCTGTCAAATGGCATGCGTGTTGTGCGTCACTGGCGCGTGCCCAACAACACGGGCGCTTACCTGATCAACCGTCGTGGCGCCGAAAAATTTCTGTCATATCGCAAACAGCGATTTAGGGCTGTTGATGAAGATCTGAGACGCCCCTGGGAGCACGGGCTGGTTACATACGGCATCGAACCTGCTCCGGTAAGATCCAATATTTTTGACTCTACGATTGACAGTATGGCGGGAACCAGGGTTCTGCCGGCTCGAAAACGATTTAAAAAGGTCAAGTTTGAGTTGTTGGCGGCGTGGCGGTATCGTCTTTCGCAGTTTGGCGTTTTCGGCAGCGCTTTGTGTGTTGTTCAGAATATGGCTCGCAGCCTCTCTAAGCGCTTCAGAGCATGAAGCGCCCGTCTAAATATTTATGACGCTGGGGTATTTCGCTCTGCGGATTGCTGTGCTATTCAGCCTTTTCTCCCAATGACAGGTGCCGACTGGGGATCGCTGCTTACGCGAATGAAAGCGCCCGGCTGCTTTTTCCTTCTGTCGCAGCGGGAATCGAAGTACTGAGAAGTCCTTTGCAGGAATAGGGATAAAGAACTTAAATGGCAAATGTCGTCGTCGTCGGTTCTCAGTGGGGTGACGAGGGAAAAGGGAAGATCGTCGACTGGTTGTCGGAGAAGGCCGATGTGGTTGTGCGCTTTCAGGGCGGGCACAATGCGGGTCACACCTTGGTCATCGATGGCACAAGCTACAAGCTGTCCCTTCTGCCTTCCGGCGTCGTTCGCGGTAAGCTGTCCGTAATCGGTAACGGTGTGGTGCTTGATCCGCATGCTCTTGTGGCGGAGATCGGCCGGCTTCGGGAACAGGGTATTGAGGTAACGCCCGATATTCTGAGAATTGCAGAAAATACGACCCTGATCCTGTCTCTGCATCGGGAACTGGACGCCTTGCGGGAGAGTTCGAACACAGGCATCCGGATCGGAACGACCAAACGTGGCATCGGGCCGGCCTATGAGGATAAAGTCGGACGCCGCGCCATTCGTGTCATGGATCTGAAGAACCTGACCACGCTGAAGGGCAAGATCGACCGGCTTTTGACCCACCACAACGCCCTGTTGCGCGGATTTGGACGCGAGGAAATTTCGCCGGAGGCGATTTTCGAGGAATTGTCATCCGTTGCTGATCAGATATTGCCCTATGTGGACACGGTCTGGCGTTTGCTTGATAATAAGAAGCGCGAAGGCAGCCGGATATTGTTCGAGGGTGCACAAGGTGCGCTGCTCGATATCGATCATGGAACGTATCCGTTTGTCACGTCCTCAAACACAATTGCCGGCGCAGCGTCGCCGGGAGCGGGTCTTGGACCGGAGTCGCTGGACTATGTTCTTGGCATCACCAAGGCCTACACGACGCGGGTTGGCGAGGGACCGTTTCCGACAGAACAGGAAAATGAAATCGGCGAATTTCTGGGGACGCGCGGGAATGAGTTTGGAACGGTCACTGGCCGCCGCCGCCGGTGCGGCTGGTTCGATTCCGTTCTGGTCCGGCAGACGGTCTGCACCAGCGGCATCAACGGTATCGCGCTGACCAAACTCGATGTGCTGGATGGAATGGATGAACTGAAGATCTGTGTCGGCTACAAATTCGACGGGCAGGAGATCGACTATCTGCCTGCGTCGCAAGGCGCTCAGGCCAGGGTTGAGCCGATTTACGAGACTTTGCCGGGATGGCAGGAATCGACGGCGGGCGCGCGCACGTGGGCCGATTTGCCGGCACAGGCGATAAAATATGTGCGTCACGTGGAAGAATTGATTGGAGCGCCCGTCGCATTATTGTCGACGAGTCCGGAACGTGATGACACAATCCTTGTCCAAAATCCATTTCAGGATTAACTGTCGTATGGGCAGCATGACAGAAATTAGGATACAACGAGCAGCACAATGGCTGAATATCATGCGGTTCTAAAGCGGGCGATATCATCGCTGCCGGATAATTCCGGCGCAGCACGGCGTGCCGTCTACCAGCGGGCGCGGGCTGCGCTTGTCAATCAGCTCAAATCCTATGATCCGCCCCTGTCTCCTTCACAGGTCACCGCTGAGCAGTTGCAGCTTGAAGATGCCATCCGCAAGGTCGAGGCGGAGGCGGCCCGCGAGGCTTTCGCCCGCCCGCCGGAACCGGGAGTGGGCCGAGCGTCCGCTGGCGCGGGCTCCGCACAACGCGCAGGCAACGGGATGCCGGGCGCCAGCCATGAGAAGGGTGTTGGCGAGAGTCTGTCATCAGGTTTGGCGGGACCGGCGTCACCTGTTCCGCCAGCCGCAGCCCGAGGTGACGGAAAAGGCGAGGGCGGTTTGCCTCCGGCGGGTCCCGGCCCGGACGGACATCCGCCGCAGCAATCGGCTCGTAGGTCCGAGCGCGGCGCGCCGCGGGCGCCTGCCGCCGATCTTGCCGGAATGGAGAGTTCCCTTCGAGCGGACGATCCGTCCAGGTACGGCCCGGTGGACGGCGGGCCGGTCGATGCGCGCCCGTCCCGGCTCCCGCAGGTCGTGCTGGCGAGCGTGGTTGGTCTGGTTCTCGTTGGAGCAGCGGCACTGGCTTACAGCCAGCGGGATGCGATCGGCGATCTCTTCAGCGGC
Source organism: Stappiaceae bacterium (assembly GCA_965275915.1). GTDB lineage: Bacteria > Pseudomonadota > Alphaproteobacteria > Rhizobiales > Stappiaceae > JBDWFY01. The sequence continues at coordinate 582,455 of CBDHYI010000007.1, read as the reverse complement.
GAAAGCAGGGTCGCGTCCACAGGCAGCGGAACCGATGCCGCGGGCACCGGCACTGCGTCTGACGACGGATCGTCAAAAAAAGATACGTCGCGCCTTTTATCCGGCGATGATACGGAACCGGTCATTACCGACGACACGCGCAGTGTTCAGACAACCCGGATTGTGACCAAAACGGAGCCCGAGACATCCGTAGCGCAGGATCAACTGCAGCCCAATACCGGTCCGGCGCCGCAGGTGGAAACAATCGTACCCGCCGAACCGGAACCGGAGCCTCCGGTTGTTTCTGAAGACACGTCCACAGCGGTTACGGATACGCAGGGTGCTTTGCCTCCGGCCGCTGAACCGGCGGAATCTGCCGGTTCAGAGACAGTGGCTGCGCTTGGCGAGCCGGGAGCCGATACGTCAACGCCGGTCGGAACATCCGGCGGTGAAGTCGCCGTGCCGCCCGGGAGCGACGGTTTGGTTGCGCAGCGGTCAATTCTTTATGAGGAGGGTGCTGAAACCGGCTCGTCCGGAGTGGCGTCCAAGGGCGATGTGGTCTGGTCGACCGGAACCGATACATCGTCTGCCGGGACCACCCATACGGCGTTGAAGGCCACCGCCAGCATTGAAGACAAGGGCGTTCAGGTTGATGTGTCAATCCGGCCTAACGATGATGATGCCCTCCCGGCCAGCCACTTGATTGAGATCCGGTTTGAACTGCCGGATGATTTCCCGGGCTCAGGCATTGCCAATGTCCCGGGGCTCATTATGAAGACCACCGAGGAGGCGCGCGGGGATGCTCTGATCGGAGCATCGGTGAAGGTGGCGGAAAACTATTTCTGGGTGGCCTTGTCTTCGCTGGACAATGAGCGCGACCGCAATCTGGCGCTGCTGAAAGACCGGGGCTGGATCGACATTCCGGTCCTCTACAACAACGGCAAACGTGCCATCATCACGCTCGAAAAGGGTGTGCCCGGCGACAAGGCGGTTGAAACGGCGTTTGCCGCCTGGCAAACCAATTAACGATCAGGCTTCGCAGTTTTTGCTGATAGAGCGCCGCCGATGTCCGGCGGGCGGGGCAGACCGAAAAATCGCTCTCAGTCAGCCGCTGATTTTGCCGGAACCCTGACCGGCTAAGATTTTTCTCTTGCATTTCTGAAAATGCCGCATCATTTTGTGCCTTGTTCCGAGGGGTGCTTCTTGCGAAGCTGAGATGGGCGTTCAGAAACGGATTCTGAATATGTCCGAACCCTTCGAACCTGATCCGGGTCATGCCGGCGAAGGGACGGGAACCTGAGCCACTTTTTCCCGGATCTCCGTGTTTTTCATTGGGCCATGTCGGCCTGACACAGGAGATCCTATGCTTGTTTTACAAATACGCGCTGCGTATTGCCCGACAAATGCAGCCCGCAGGCGGATATTTGCGCTTGAGAGCCGGCCGAACCGTATGACGGTGATGCCATGAGCGTTCGCAGCATCGCACGCGGCCTCATGATCGGCCTCGCCGTTCTGGCGCTTTGGCAGGCTCTGGTCATCGTTCTCAATCTGCCGCCATTCATGTTGCCCGCGCCTCATCAGGTGTTTCTGTCACTGGCACAGCGCTTTGATTTCTTTATGCACCACGCGTCGATCACCGGCCTTGAAACGATTCTTGGATTGTTTTTCGGAGCGGTAAGCGGGGTTGTCGTTGCGCTGACGATGAGTTTGTTTCCGATTGCAAAAAGACTGGTGATGCCGCTGATCGTCATTTCGCAGGCTCTGCCGGTTTTTGCGATCGCTCCGCTTCTGGTGCTCTGGTTCGGCTTCGGTCTGGCGTCGAAAATCGTCATGGCGATGCTGATCATCTTTTTTCCCGTCGCGTCCTACTTTTATGACGGTTTGCGGCGGACCGATCCTGAACTTGTGGATCTTGGGCATCTTTACCGGGCTGATCGTATTCAGATGCTGCTCCATATCCGGGTCCCTGCAGCGCTGCCGGCGCTCTCATCGGGCCTCAGGGTCAGCGCCGTGTTTGCGCCCATCGGTGCAATCGTCGGGGAGTGGGTCGGGTCGTCTGCCGGTCTCGGCTTCATCATGCTGCAAGCCAATGCGCGCATGCAGACCGACAGCATGTTTGCCGCTCTTTTCCTGCTGGCGCTTATGGCGCTGGCGCTGCGTTACACCGTTACCTGGCTGACTCAGATCATGGTGCCCTGGCAAACCGAACAATGACGTCAAGTTCACAACACATCCGGAGATTTAAATGAGACTTCTGCAATCTTTGATTCTTGCCGTTTCCCTGCTGTTGGCCGCTCCGGCCATGGCGGCGGACAAACTGACGCTTCTGCTTGACTGGTTCGTCAATCCGGACCACGCGCCGGTTGTTGTGGCCAAACAGCTGGGCTATTTCGAGCGCGAGGGGCTGGATGTCGATATTATTGAGCCTGCCGATCCCAGCGCGCCGCCACGGCTTGTTGCCGCCAATCAGGGAGACATTGCGATCTCCTATCAGCCGGTTCTTCACGAACAGATTGAGGCGGAATTGCCGCTGGTTCGGATCGGAACGCTGGTCGAAACACCGCTGAACAGCCTGATTGTGACCAAGGACGGTCCGATCAAGAGCCTCGCCGATCTGAAGGGCAAGAAAATCGGATTTTCCGTATCTGGCTTCGAAGACGCGATGCTGATCGCCATGCTCGGTTCTGTCGGCCTGTCCGTTGACGATGTTGAACTGATCAATGTCAATTTTTCGCTCTCGCCGGCGCTGCTGTCCGGCCAGGTCGATGCCGTGATCGGTGCGTACCGAAATTTCGAGCTCACGCAGATCAGGCTTGAGGGGCGGGAGGGCACGGCTTTTTATCCCGAAGAAAACGGCGTTCCCACCTATGATGAGCTGATCTATGTCGTTCAAAAAGACAAGCTCGATGATGATCGCTTCGGCCGTTTCATGAAGGCCGTGGAAGACGCAACGATCTATTTGACAAACCATCCGGAGAAAGCGCTGGAGGCGTTCCTGGAGGCCTATCCGAATCTGGATGATGAGCTCAACCGGACGGCCTGGGTCGACACGCTGCCGCGTTTTGCCAAACGGCCGTCGGCACTTGATGTCGGACGCTACAACCGATTTGCTGAGTTTATGAAAGAAAACGGGTTGATCGAGGCGGTCGTGCCGGTTGAGACCTATGCTGTGGAACTGCAGTGGGATGGCGATGCGGGCGTTGGCCAGTGAGTGTTGCCTGCATCAGAACCAAAAGGTCCGCCGGACAAATCCGGCGGACCTTACTATTTGGGATTGGGTAAGCTGAGAGCGTATTCCCGAAAAGTGTGTGCCGTTTTCGGATGGGAATACGCGACAATGCCTTAGCTTGCCGATGTGAGCGCCGGGCGGGCATCCATTTCCCGCGCGCTGCGCCTTACGGCTTTCTGGACTTTTTCAAAAGCACGCACCTCGATCTGACGCACCCGTTCCCGGCTGACGCCGAACTCGGTGGAAAGCTCCTCAAGCGTTACGGGGTCTTCGGCAAGACGCCGGGCTTCGAAGATCCTCTTTTCCCGTTCATTCAGAACGTCAAGCGCATTGCTTAGCATTTCACGGCGTGCATCAAGTTCTTCCTGCCGGGCAAGGATCGTCTCCTGGCTGTCGCTTTCATCGACAAGCCAGTCCTGCCACTCGCCGGATTCAGATTCGGCCCGGATCGGGGCGTTCAGCGATGTATCGCCCGACAAGCGGCGGTTCATCGACACCACTTCATCTTCCGATACGCCGAGCCGTTCGGCAATCATCGCCACCTGATCGGGCTTGAGGTCGCCCTCTTCAAGCGCCTGGATCTGGCCTTTCATTTTACGCAGATTGAAGAACAAACGCTTTTGATTGGCCGTGGTGCCCATTTTGACAAGGCTCCACGAACGCAGGATATATTCCTGGATCGAGGCCTTGATCCACCACATTGCATAGGTCGCAAGGCGGAAACCGCGTTCCGGATCGAACCGTTTCACAGCCTGCATCAGGCCGACATTGCCTTCGGAAATAACTTCGCCGATCGGCAGGCCGTACCCACGATATCCCATGGCGATTTTCGCCACCAGGCGAAGATGCGACGTTACAAGCTTTTCCGCAGCTTTACCGTCGTCATGTTCATGGTACCGTTTTGCCAGCATGTACTCTTCCTGCGGTTCCAGCATCGGGAACTTGCGGATTTCGTCCATGTAGCGACTGAGACCGCCTTCACCGGCGGTCAGCACAGGAACAGAAGCTCGGGCCATTTTAGCACCCCCTTTACATCTGTTATGTCCCCGGTCATCCGGCGGACATACTTCCGGTCTCCTCCAGGGCAGACCCGGAAGGGTTCATATAGGTACATTTTCGCTCAATTCACGTCTAAAGGCTTCTAAAAAATTCGTAATGTCGCCAACAGCTTCTCAAAATCCTCCGGCAGCGGGCTCTCAAATCGCATGGTTTCGCCACTGATCGGATGTTCAAACGCCAGCAAGCCTGCATGAAGTGCCTGCCGATCAAATGATGCGGCTGCAGCCTGGCTGGTCTTTGGTAATTTACTTATCTTAGTTTTGAAATGCGCGCCGTAATCTACATCACCAATAAGCGGATGACCGATATGAGCCATGTGAACTCTTATCTGGTGGGTCCTGCCGGTTTCAAGCCGGCATTCGACCCGGGAAACCAGGGCATCCCGGTCCTTGGGGCCGAACCGCTCCTTGACCTGCCAATGGGTCACCGCACGGCGGCCGCCTTCGCGAACCACCGCAATTTTCTGGCGGTTGGCCGTTGAGCGAAAAAGGGGAGCATCGATTGTTCCCTTCAATTGCGGCGGGGCACCCCAGACCAAAGCCTGATAGGCACGCTCGAGCGGGCCGGTCCGTCCGTGATCGGCAAATTGGGCCGCGAGGCTTTTGTGGGCCCGGTCGTTCTTCGCAACGACCAGAAGTCCGGTCGTGTCCTTGTCCAGACGATGAACGATCCCGGGCCGTTTGACGCCGCCAATTCCCGATAGGCTGTCACCGCAGTGAAATAGCAGTGCATTGACCAAAGTCCCCTGCCAGTGACCGGCCGCCGGGTGCACGACCATGCCGGCCGGTTTATCGATCACAATAACATCGTCATCTTCATAAACGACGACCAGAGGGATATTCTCCGGCTCCGGATCTGCCTCAAGCGGTTCGGGGCGGTTGACAAGAAATCCGTCGCCTGCGTTGACCCGGTAACTTGGGTCCTCTATTTTCCGGCCGCCAAGGCGGACTTCTCCGCTTTTGATCAGTGTTTTGATGCGGTTGCGACTGATCGCGGGTATCTGGCCGGCGAGATAAGCATCAAGACGCTGGCCTTCATTTTCCGGCGCGGCCGTCAGTTCAAACGGCTCCGCCTTTTCGTCAACGGACTGATCTGACATGAATAATCCTGATCACGATAACGACCGGGAACCGGAACTTGACCCTGCCGCCCTCCGGTTGCAGCAAAAACTGCGCCGCCTTTTGATGGGATCAAGCTTTATCATGGTTCTGGGGCTAATGGCAGTTCTGGCCGCCATTATCTATCGGATATCCCGCGATGACTCGCCGTCGGACAGCACGCCCTCATTGGCGGCGACAATCGCGATCAACGAACATGCCAGCATTCGAAGTGTCCAGGTGGAAAATGACCGGATATTTGTTCTGGTTGAGGAAAACGGCGCAACAGCCTTGCTGATGATCGATGCGACGACCGGACGCCTTTTAAACCGGACGGATTTTGTTGCGCGATAAATATTATCTCAAAGCAGCATTTTGGGGTTGAACAGTCATAACTGAGCTAGTATACCCCGCTTCCGTCGCCTGGAAACGGGCTGGCTGCTGCGCCCATCGTCTAGCGGTCTAGGACGCCGCCCTTTCACGGCGGAAACAGGGGTTCGATTCCCCTTGGGCGTGCCACTTTTCCCTTTGATATGATCCAACATGAGCAAGACATGTTCTAGCTGCGCTTGATGTGGCGTGGCGAGGGACCTGTGTCAGGCCGCGGGTTCGGATTGGCCAGCACCGGTTTCTGACTGGGATCTGTGCGCCGATCTTCCCGCCACAGCACGAACAATCCGCTGGCAATGATAACCGCGGCGCCGATCCCGACCCATTTGTCCGGGATATCCTGGAAGAATAAAAATCCGTAAAGGACCGCCCACAGCATCTGCGAATACTGAAACGGCGCCACGATCACCGCGGGCGCCCGCCGGTACGCGCCGATTATGAGCAGCTGGGCGGCGGTCGCCATGACACCGACGGCCGCAAGCAGGCTGAGGTCGATCAGTTCGACGGGGCGATAGACGAACGGCATCACAAAACTCATCGCCAATATATTGGCAAGCATCGGATAGAGAATCATGACCGCGCTGCGTTCTTCGCTGCCGATTTTGCGAATCACGATAGCGGAAAACGCCGAGCAAACCGCTGCGCCCAGGGCTGCAAGATGCCCCAGATTCAGTGCCGAGTATCCCGGCCTCAAAACGATAAGGACGCCGATCAGGCCCACAATGACGGCGATCCACCGTCTGAACCTGACAACTTCGCCAAGCAGAGGAACGGAGAGTGCGGTGATCAGCAGAGGCGTTGCAAACAAAAGGGCATATGTTTCGGCAAGGGGCAACGCCGTGAAGGCGTAAAAAGCGCAGGCCATGCCCCCCATCATCGTAGCGGTGCGCATCGCAACCATCCAAGGATGGACGGGTCTCAGATTGGCATGAGACCGGTCCGCTGTCAGCATCAGAGTGACCGGCAGAAATGCAAACAACACCGAAAAGAAAATGATCTGGAAAACGGAATATGTGTTTCCAAGATATTTGATGACCGCATCGTGGGTTGCAAATGTCCCAAAAGCAAGCAGGGCGAAGGCCGCACTCTGGCCGACCGAGCTTTTCGCTGTGGCTTCTACCGTCATTATTTCATTCCAATATGCCTAAGCGGCCGATGTCCGGGAGGGAAGTACTGACTGAAACATGTTGATCGGATGCGCTGCTGCCAGGGAGTCTTTACCGTTTTGCAATTGAATGCAATCGGTGCCGTCAAGATATATGCCTCAGACCTGTGTTTGCCGCCTCATTGGACGGTTTCGGGGGGTGCTGGGAACAGTGTGATAGGGTCCCCGGCGGCCCAGACAGGCCATTTTTGAAAAACAGCGAGGAAGCGTTTCGATGTCGTGTGTCTCTCCAGCCATGCGTGGAGGTTGGCAAAGGGCTGGGCGTCAAACCAGCCACGATCAGTATTGGCAAATTGTCTGACAAAGGGAAAGATTGCGTTGTCGGCAAGGCTCTCCCTGTTGCCGAAGAGGTTGTTCGACTGTTCAAGGCGGTCGTCAAGCTCTCGCAAAAACAGTGTTCCCTTTCCTCTGTGAAAGTCCGGATCCCCGTTTTCGAACCGGTTCGCATATTTGTACCGGTCGAGATGGCTTTTGAAGGGATCCTCGCACTGGTCTATCAAGGACATCATGTCACCGACAGATCCGTTTTCCGGTATCAGCCAGTTTTCCGGGTCATTGTGTTCCAAGGCCCATAGCATGATATCCAGACTTTCCTCCAGGACCGACCCGTCGGCCAGTTGCAGGACGGGCACCGTGCCTTTGGGTGAAATCTCAAGCATGTGAGCAGGCTTGTTGCGCAGGATGATTTCGCGCAATGAACAAACCTGTCCGCTGACATGCAGCGTCATGCGGGCACGGATGGCATAGGGGCAGCGTCGAAAAGAGTAAAGAACGGGGTAGCGGGAAGCGGACATGCGTTTGGTGTGCCTGTTGCAAGCGGGTGCCTGACAAAGGACAGCGATCCAGCCCTGTGCTTTGACAGGGTGTGGACGCATAAACATCTTGGCAGGCCGACCTTCTCAACCTATCTCTGTGAATTAAGCGCCCGAACACGTCCTGTCCAGCCCGCCTGACCGTATCAACCGGCATATCTGGTTCGCAAGAAAAGGCTCTTTCAACCATGGAAAACGACAATCCGCTTCTTCAGGAATGGACCACGCCTTTTGAGGTTCCGCCCTTTGACGCGCTGACAGCCGACCATTTCCGGAACGGATTTGACACGGCGCTCAAACGTCACAGGGCGGAGATCGATGCAATTGCCGATAGCGAGGCCGATCCGACCTTTGACAACACTGTTGCGGCATTGGAACGCTCCGGTCGGGCGCTGGAAAAGGTCGCCGCAACATTCTTCAACGTCGCCGCCGCCCATACCAACAAGGATCTTCAGGCGCTGGAACGGGATATCGCTCCGAAACTGGCGGAACACAGCAATGAAACGCTTCTGAACAGAAATCTGTTTTTGCGTCTTGAGGCTCTGACCAATGCGGGTGAGGCGCTTGGTCTCGAACCGGAACAGGCGCGTGTTTTGGAGCGATATATGACCCGGTTTGTCCGTGCCGGCGCACGGCTTGACGGAAAGGACCGGGAGCAGGTTGCGGCCATAAGCCAGAAGCTTGCTGGACTGACAACACAGTTTTCTCAAAATCTGCTGGCCGATGAGACCGATTTTGAGCTGGTGCTGGAAGACGGCGACGACCTTGCGGGACTGCCTTACTTTCTGATCGACACCGCTCGCAGCGAGGCCGTTGAGCGCGGGTATGAAGGCAAATATGTCATTACCCTGAGTCGCTCAAGCATCATGCCGTTCCTCCAATTTTCGAACCGGCGCGATCTTCGGGAAAAGGCTTTTCAGGGTTGGACCAGGCGGGGAGAAAACGGCGGGCCGACAGACAATCGGCAACTCGTGGCTGACATCATCTCGCTGAGGGCCAAGCGGGCACGATTGCTGGGATATGACACCTATTCCGATTATCGGCTGGCCGATGAAATGGCCAAGACTCCCCAGGCGGTGCGCGACCTGCTTATGGCCGTATGGGAACCGGCGCGAGTGCGCGCGGAAGAAGAGCGGCAGAAACTGCAGGACATCGCGGCGGCCGAAGGCGAGAATTTCACGATCGCTCCCTGGGATTGGCGCTACTATGCGGAAAAGCTCAGAAAGGCCGAGCATGATATCGACGAAGCGGAAATCAAGCCCTACCTGCAGCTTGAGCGCATGATTGAGGCGGTGTTTTACACTGCGCAAAAGCTGTTTGGCCTCACTCTCAGGGAACGCAGCGATCTTGCGCTCTATCATCCCGATGTGCGGGCGTTTGATGTGTCGAACCGCCACGGTGACCGCATCGGACTCTTTCTGGCCGACTTTTTTGCACGACCCTCCAAGCGCGGCGGCGCGTGGATGAGTTCGTTTCGCGATCAGCAAAAGCTCATCGGGGACATTCAGCCGATTGTGGTGAATGTTATGAATTTTTCGAAGGCCAAGGGCGGGGATCCGACACTTTTGTCCTTTGACGATGCCCGAACCCTGTTTCATGAATTCGGCCACGCCCTGCATGGTCTTTTGTCGGACGTAACCTATCCGCTGCTGTCCGGCACAAGCGTCTCCCGCGATTTCGTGGAATTGCCGTCGCAACTGTTCGAGCATTGGCTTTCCGAACCGGACGTCCTGAGCCGTTTCGCGACCCATTATAGGACCGGCGAACCCATGCCCGATGTGCTGCTTCAGAAACTGCTTGCGGCGGAGAACTTCAATCAGGGTTTTGCTACGGTCGAATATGTGGCAACCGCGATCGCTGATCTGGAACTGCATCTTCTGGAGAATGCGGAGGATCTGGATGTCACGGCATTTGAAGAGGCGCTTCTTGCAAAGCTCGATATGCCTCAGGGCATTACGATGCGCCATCGCCCGCCGCATCTGGGTCATGCCTTTTCAGGAGAAGGCTATTCCTCAAGTTATTACAGCTATATGTGGGCCGAAGTAATGGACGCGGACGCGTTTGCCTGCTTTACCGAGGCCGGAGACGCATTTGATCAGGAGGTCGCAGGGCGGCTCAGGGACGAGATTCTGTCGGCGGGCAACAAAAGGGATCCTGCAGAGGCTTATCTTGCCTTCCGGGGGCGCATGCCGACAATCGATGCCTTAATGGAGAAACGGGGGCTGGCCGCCTAGCCGGCGACCAAAATGGCCTCGGTCAAATGAACCAACATAAACAAGACACGCTCTAGAACCTAATCCCAAAGGTCGAGCGCGAACCGATATGTGACACCGACGCCGACGGTAAACTGATCCCTGCTGCCGTTTTCGACAATGGGAGAATCCGCGGCGTCCAAAACCAGCCTGTCATAGCCGGCCTCCAGATGGAGCTGGAAGTCCTTGGTCAGGTCATACGTGGAGAGCGCCTTGACCCCGACGCTCCTGATACCCGCGTCAGCGTTGTAGGGCGCGTTAATAACCGGCGATGCCGCGGCCTCTGCAGCGGTAACGCCGAAATAGGTGTCCATGTAATTGTTGTCGGCGAAACCGACCCGTGGTCCCGTTCGGATGTTCAGGCGCTCCGTCGGATTGAAAATGGCGTTGACGCCCGCCTGTCCGACAAAACCGTTATAGCCGCCAAAGCCGCGTCGCACTTCAAGGAAGCCTTCCCACATACCATACCGATATCCGGCGCCCAGTCCCAACTCGTATGACGTATCGATGTTTCTCAGTCCGGTCAGGCTGTTGCTGTCGCTGGCGTCCCGTTCACCGATCACATTGAATGTCGGATAAAAGAAGAAGCCCCTGGTTTTTTCATCTTCGCTGTCGGTGACTTCGCCAAAAAAAGGGAGCCGCAGATAGTCGACGCGGAAGATCGGCGCGGGATAAATCAGATAGCTTTCAGCACCGTCATAACGCGGCTGCGCGCGGGCACCGACACCGAGATGGAAGATGATTTCCTTGTTATGGCTTGCCTTCTCGGCCAGCTCATAAGAGGCGGCAGGATCGGCGGCCTGGGCGATACCGGTCATCGCCATTACGGAAGAAAAAACCAGTCCCAGTCGCGTCTTGTTCATATGTTTGATTCCAGAAGGCAAAATATGAGCGTTGATCTTTTTATAGATCAGTTTGAGATTGAAAGAACCTTTACAAAACAGCTTATTGCGCGCTGTTTGTGCGCAAGGGACACAATTCTGCCTGATGTTGCCCGAATGAGACAATCGCGTGAGGGAGATGCGAACCTGCCCGCCGAAACGCAACGCAGACCACAAGGACACGTGTGAAAACAAAAAGTTGGGGCATTTCATGCGATCCAGGGATCGCGAGAATTGCTCTGGATGCCCGGTTGAACAGCCTGACGCATCAGATCGACGCCGTTTGTCCGTCCCTTCGGATAGGTCCGATTGGTCCGGCTACAGCGTTGCAAGTTCTTGAAAACCGGATGGTTTCCTTCGAACATGCGCCCCGTATTCAAACAGCACGATCCGAACAAATCGGCTCATACCATTTCAAGTATATTTATGGGTCCATACCCTAGCTGGTCGGGAGGCGTTTCAGCGGCGGTCGTTTTTTGGGCGAGGGCCGGCGAACCTTGACAACGGAAGAGCGATTTTCGGTGTGTGCTTTTGGCGTTGCAACTTCGTATGTATCGGCTTTGTTTTGCCGAAGCTTTTGTATCTTGTCGGCCAGGCTGTTGACGCTGACGCCGCCCTTTGCGGCGCTTTCCTTCAGGATCTGATCGACCTGGGAGTCTGATCCTTCCATGGTTGCCGCCAGGGCGGCAACCTGCGCTGCGAAGTCTGTGAGTTTTTCCCGGGTGAGGTCCAGATTTTCCACTTGGGTGCGGTTGTCGCTCACAATTTGCATGCGGGCCTGCAAAGCCGCGTTTTCCGCCTTCAGCCCGTCCTGTTCGACGCGGGCTGCCGCCAGCGCCCGATCAAGGGCCTTTTTCTCTCTCTCCGCTTCGGCCAGGGCCTTTTCGATATTGTCGCCGGCCTTTGTCTCAACCAGTTCCTGCTCCAGCTTTTTGAGCTTCTCAGTCAGGTCCTGAACCTTCTTTTCCTCCGCTTTGAGGGCGTTGGATTTCCGGCCGCGTCTGGGTTTGGCCAACTCCTGCTCGGCGGCATACTCCATATTTGCAATTTTCTGCTCGGCCATCTCAAGCTGTTTCACCAGATACTGCTTGGTTTCCTCGGCCTTTTCCAACTGCCGGCTCAGCCCCGAAACTTCGCTGTCCAGCGCGATTTGCCGTGTCGTATCGATCGTCTGTTTGGTTTTTTCGTTCGCCAGCTGATTTTCCAGTCGTGCGATCTCCGCACGCGCTTGTTGAAGTTTGTTTCTCTCCTGGCGGAGCGTGTTCTCCAGAAATTGTCGATCAGCTGTCGGTTGCGGCGGTCCCCCCGCAGCACTCCCGATCCGGGGGGCGGACAATTGCCCTTGAAGATCGGATATCTGAGTTTCCAGGGTTTCTATCGTACGGTTCTTATGTTCTTGCTCGGCCAGAAGCTCGTTAATGCGCTGGCGCGTTCTGTCCAGGTCGATCCGCTGAAGATTGGCGTTTTCCTGGAGTTTTGTCGCATTCAACTCCAGCCGGCGGGTTTTGATGGAGTATTCGGCCCGCATCATGTCGCGCGCCGCCGCTGCTTCGTCCTGATTCATCGGGCTCGTGGCCTCGATTTCACGTTTGGTCAGCCTGACTGCGCGCCGCCACACCGCCGGCAGCATCATAAATGCCAGCAAGCCCGCCAGGGCAAACCCAAGGGCAAAATAAAGCAGCGTTTCAATCAACGTTCAAACCCAGACCGACGAAAACCTTCGCCGGTATTGATTAACCGACCTCACGACGAATACCAAGAGGCAACCGCCGCCATGCTTAATACCCGAAGGCGTTCAGAAATGGGTCATTCCCCAGTTCCTCCGGTATAGTTGGCCAACGCCTGGAACGTCAGAAGGGATTCCAGGTCGGGCGCCTTGTGAATTTCAGATAGCCGGCATTGACACCCAGTCGCGCGCCAACACCGGACCTGACCGGAACGACGTAAATGCCATTATTGGCCAGCACGGTCATGCCGAATCCGCCAACCAGATAGGCGGAGCCGTCAACACCGACATATCTGTTCATCATGGCATCGATTGAAGGCAGATTATAGACGAGCATCATCACCCGGTCGCCGTCTGCTCCAAAGTCGAAGCCGATGGACGGGCCCTGCCAGAAAATCTTGTGAATGCCCTGGTTCCGGGTATGCATGTCCCCTTCGCCGTAACGCAGCCCGGCGACAAACGCACCCGATCCCTCTTGTCCGAGAATATAGGCATTGGGCTCGCCGTAGCGGGAGACGGCCGTCTCCACAACCGAGGCCAGACCGCCTGATATGGTGCCAAAAAACTGATGTCCGGCTTCGATGATTGCCTGCTCGGAATAAGTATTGGGGGATCCACCGCTCCCTGCCGCCGTTTGCGCTGCGGCAACACCGGGCTGGAACAATGTCAAGAACAGAAGCGGAAACAGGTAATTTCGGCACTTGGAAAGCATCGCTCAATCTCTTTTACTTCAGGGTTTGACTGGGATTGTTGCCTTCAACAAGAAAACTGCCAAAAGGTTAATACTTATGAAATCCTAAACTTCTATTGTCGCATATCGGGACAATTTCAGATGGCGAATCGATAAGAATCTTGATCCACAATCAGGCATGTTCGTGGCGAGCCCGCATTCTTTTTCTGGTGGCTCTTCTGTCGGCATGGTCGATGTCCGCACCCTTGCGCGCGATGGATCGGTTTCTCGCCGACCCGACCTCGGGACTGGCGCTATCGGGGTATGACCCGGTCGCCTATTTCGTCGATCATCGGGCGAGGCGGGGAAAAGCTGCGCACGAACTGACCTGGATGGGCGTTTCCTGGCGGTTCGTCAACAAGGGGAACATGCACGCCTTCAAGGATCATCCGGAGACATATGCTCCCCAATATGGCGGTCACGGTGCTTTCATGGCTGCACGAGGCTACAGCACCGGGGGCAATCCGCAGCTGTGGACGATCTACGGACAGAAGCTCTATGTCTTCCATTCGCCGGCCAACCGGTTTTCCTGGTTCGCCGCTCCGGATCTGTTCATCCGGAAAGCCGATGAGAATTTTGCGCCAAGCTCCGTCGGGGCTGGTCACTAGGATGTGGCCTCATAAACGCTCTCTGTCAATCTGCCTTGTAGAGATGACAAATAATCGCTATGAGAGCATAACTTTCGTAACCCTCTGATTCTTAGAACTTTCCTTATGTATTTGCGCACTCTTTATTCTTTGTGTAGGTGTTCTGCTTGCGTCGTGTCAATCTACTGGCGTTCCGAGCGAGATCGGCGGCCGGACTATCGTGCACTACGGTAAGGATCACGGCATTCAGGTTGAGTTTAATGCGATCAGTGGGGCGACTTATCTCTGGTATCCAGGTAATTCACGCAGCCTGCCGGGAAAGTGGAAAACGCGATCCGGAGGAGCGACGATTTGTTTTCTCTATCCCTCTTACAGCTACAATCCGGTAACGCAAAAGGATGGTGGCGAATGGGAATGCCGACCTGCGCGGAGCTATATGCACGGTGTTCGTTCTACCTGCGAAGGCGATCCTTTCGGGCTCGCGAGCGGAAGAATACCATATGTTCTGAAGAAGGGCCGGGGGCAGCTTGGCAAGATATTGGAACGGTGCACCTAGGCTCAGGTGCAGTATCTGACGGTCCATCTATCTTGTCTGCAATTTTTCGTGTGCGGCGAGCAAAAAGATTCGCGGAACGGTCGATTGTAAACTGTTCCTGACAGTCGATGCTCCTGGTGCTCGTCGGGGTCACATCTGCATTTGTGCAATACGAAGCGCTGATTTCCCTGAATTCGGACACAAACCCTAGTGGGTAAAGCGGTCGATGTTATTGGCATCAAACGGCCGGACGTGTACCTGTAGAATTCAAACAAAACGAATCAATTGGCTCCGGCCCTCAGCCGGAACTGGCTTGCCCGAGGTTGCAATGTCTAAATCCTTTGATCTCAGCTCTCTTGATCTGGCTGCGCTGATCTCCAGCCGCTTGTGCCACGACATCATTTCTCCGGTCGGAGCCATCATCAACGGGCTGGAGGTCCTTGATGAGGAGGGGAATGACGATATGAAGGATTTTGCAATGGATCTGATCCGCAAAAGTGCGGTTCAGGCCTCTGCAAAACTGCAATTTGCACGGCTCGCCTTCGGTGCTGCGGGTTCCGCCGGCGCGGAGATCGATCTGGGGGATGCAAAGGGTGTTGCGGAAGGATTTATGGAAGGTGAAAAGCCCGACATGGTCTGGAACGTTCCGCGTCTTTTGATGCCGAAAAACAAGGTCAAGCTGTTGCTGAATATCATCCTTGTTGCCAATCAGTGCATCCCGCGCGGGGGAACGATGACCGTAACCATGACCGGCGATGCAGCGAACCCGGAATTCAAACTGACGGCACAGGGCAAAAATGCAAGAATTCCAGTGAAAATTGATGAGATCTTCATCGAAGAAGACACTGAATCAGTAGATGCTCACTCGATACAGCCGATTTATACTTGGCTCCTGGCCCGCGAATGCGGTTTGAAAGTAGAATTGGACAGTGGTGAGGAGTTGGTAACTATTTCTGTCAGGTAGATTAACTAAAAGAAAATTCGATTTTAGTCGTCCTGTTTCAATTTATCTTAACCCTTTGGACTAAAACTCCAGCAGAGAACGAATAGCGTTCGACCGTCTTGGGAAGGCGGTTAACAGCGGATGGAATCCGGGTGGGTGCTGGCATGGACGATCTCCTTAGGGAATTTCTTACGGAAACAAACGAAAGCCTCGACGTTGTCGATGTGGAGTTGGTGAAGTTCGAACAAGAACCGAACAACGCTCAGATTCTGGACAATATTTTCCGTCTTGTTCACACAATCAAAGGCACTTGCGGCTTTCTGGGGTTGCCGCGCCTTGAGGCACTGGCCCATGCCGCAGAGACTTTGATGGGCAAATTCAGGGATGGAGCGCCGGTTCGCGAAAATGCGGTGTCGCTGATCCTGACCTCGATCGATCGCATCAAGGAAATCCTTGCGGATCTTGAAGAAGCCGGTGGTGAAGAGCCCGAGGGCTCGGACGAAGATCTGATTTCTCAGCTCGAGGCTATGTCCCAGAGCGCTTTTGCCGAAGATGCGGCGCCCGAAGCGGAAGGTGGCTCAGAAGCTGAAGCCGTCGCAGAGGGTGAGACTGAAGTCCAGGACGAGCCCACCGCGGAAGAGACGTCTGTCGAGCAGACCATCGAGCGTCCGTTGCGGCCCGGCGAAGTGCCGCTGGATGACCTTGAACGCGCCTTCCAGGAAACTGCCGTCGAAATTGAAATGCCGGCCGCTACCGAGGAGAGCGCGGCAGAAGAGACCGCTGCGGAAGAGAAGCAGCCTGAAGCCAAAGCGCCGGCAGTGAAGAAAAAGGACGAAAAGAGTTCCAAGAACGGATCGGAAGAAAAGCCGAACACGGGCGCTTCGGTGTCCAACCAGTCCATCCGCGTCAATGTTGAGACACTGGAACACCTGATGACAATGGTGTCGGAACTGGTGCTGACACGGAACCAACTGCTGGAAATCGTCCGCCGCCATGAGGACTCCGAATTCAAGGTGCCGCTGCAGCGTCTGTCGAACGTGACGGCCGAGTTGCAGGAAGGCGTCATGCAGACCCGCATGCAGCCGATCGGTCACGCTTGGCAGAAACTGCCCCGTGTCGTGCGCGATCTTGCCCAGGATCTGGACAAGATGATCGATCTTGAAATGGTCGGTGCGGACACGGAACTTGACCGTCAGGTCCTTGAAATGATTAAGGATCCGCTGACCCATATGGTTCGGAATTCTGCGGATCACGGTCTTGAAACGACCGAGGGACGCCGCGCTGCCGGCAAAGCGGACAAGGGAAAGATTACCCTTGCTGCCTATCATGAAGGCGGCCATATCATCATCGAAGTGAAGGATGACGGTAAAGGTCTTCCGGTCGATAAAATCAAGAAGAAAGTCATCGATAACGGACTTTCGACGGAAGCCGAACTTGAGAAGATGACGGATGCACAGATCCACAAATTCATCTTCTCGGCCGGGTTTTCAACAGCCGCCGAAGTCACCAACGTCTCCGGGCGGGGCGTTGGTATGGACGTTGTGCGCAACAACATCGAACTGATCGGCGGATCGGTCGACCTGAAATCGGCGGAAGGCATAGGCACGACCTTCATCATCAAGATCCCGCTGACGCTTGCAATCGTTTCGACGCTGATTGTGGAAGCCGGCGGTGACCGGTTTGCGATCCCGCAGCTCTCCGTCGTGGAGCTCGTCCGGGTTCAGAACAATTCCGAACACAGGATCGAACGCATTAAGGACACGCCGGTTCTGCGCCTGCGCAACAAGCTGCTGCCTCTGATGCATATGTCGAAGATCCTCGGTCAGGAAAATCCGAAAGAGGTGACGGAATCGTTTGACGAGGACAATGGCTTCATCGTGGTGATGCAGGTCGGCAGCCAGAATTTCGGCGTCGTGGTCGATGCTGTCTTCCATACGGAGGAAATTGTCGTCAAACCGATGTCGACGATGCTCAGAAACCTGACCATGTTCTCCGGAAACACGATTCTGGGCGACGGCAGCGTGATCATGATCATCGATCCCAACGGTGTTGCCAGTGCCATGGCCAACCAGGCCGGCGGTGCACTTTCTGAGGAAAATGAAGAATCCGAAGAGGAAATCGAAGCGGCCATGAACAGCCACGCGACCACGTCGCTGCTTCTGTTCAGCGCCGGAAGTTCCGAACCCAAGGCGGTACCGCTCTCGCTTGTTACGCGTCTTGAGGAATTTGAGGTCGACAAGATCGAGCGCTCAAACGGTCGCGATCTGGTTCAGTATCGCGGCTCCTTGATGCCGCTGGTTTATGTTAACGATTCTATCAGCCTCAGGACGGAAGGCACACAGCCGATGCTGGTCTTCTCCGACGCCGGCCGGTCGATGGGGCTGGTGGTCGACCAGATCCTGGATATTGTCGAGGACCGTCTGAACATTGAGGTCGGTTCGGAAGTTCCGGGCATTCTCGGATCGGCAGTGATCAAGGAAAAGGCGACGGAGATTATCGATCTTGGCCACTTCCTGCCCCAGGCCTTTGAAGACTGGTTCATCCGCAAGGAACTGAGCGACACCGCGTTGACCCGTTCCCTGCTGTTTGTGGATGACAGTTCCTTCTTCCGCAACATGCTGACACCGGTTCTGAAAGCCGCAGGCTTTGAGGTGACGGTGTGCAGCAGCGCCTCACAGGCTTTCGAACTGCTTGAGAATGGCGAAACGTTCCAGATCATCGTCAGCGACATCGAGATGCCTGAAATCAACGGCTTTGAGTTCTGTGAAGGCATCCGACGCGATCCCCGTTTCCGCGATATGCCGGTTATCGCATTGTCTTCTCTTGTCACGCCGGCATCGATCGAACGTGGTCGTCAGGCAGGCTTTGACGATTATGTCGCAAAGTTCGACCGGCCCGGTCTGATTGCGTCGCTCAAGGAAGTTCTCTCAGGTGAATTGGAAGCTGCGGCATGAATTCGAACGACAATTTCGCCCCTCAGGTTGGCGATACGACACAATATGTAACGGTTATTATCGGCGAGCAGCTGTTTGGATTGCCGATAGAGCAGGTCCACGACGTTTTTGTTCCGGACAACGTCACCAGTGTACCCCTCGCGCCCGTGGAGGTAGCGGGTGTGCTCAATCTGCGCGGTCGCATCGTCACGGCGATCAATATGCGCAACCGCCTTCATCTGGATCCAATGCCGGAAGGTCAGACGGGGATGGCCGTCGGCATTGAATACAAGAGCGAGTCCTATGGACTTATTATCGACAGAGTTGGCGAAGTGTTGACGCTGGCCAACGAATCCAAGGAACCAAACCCTGCCAATCTGGACCAGCGTTGGGCTCAGGTATCCGGCGGTGTTCATCGGTTGGACGGGCAACTGATGGTCATCCTTGATGTCAATCGCCTGCTTGGTTCGATGATGCGCGAGCCGATGGCGGCATAAATGCCAATCGCTGTTTGTTACGGCTACTAGGAGAACGGGCAATGAAAAGCTGCCTTGTCGTTGACGACTCAAGTGTAATACGCAAAGTGGCGCGTCGTATTCTTGAGGATCTGCAATTTGAGATCAATGAAGCCGAAGACGGCAAAGAAGCTCTGGAAGAATGCCGTTCGGATATGCCCGACGCGATCTTGCTGGACTGGAATATGCCGGTCATGGACGGATTGGAGTTTCTGACCGCATTGCGTCAGGAGCAGGGCGGCGAAAGGCCGGTGGTTGTTTTTTGTACAACCGAAAATGACGTCGCACACATCGCCAAGGCCATTCGTGCGGGTGCCAACGAATACATCATGAAACCGTTTGATCGTGAAATCGTTGAGTCAAAGTTTCAGGAAGTCGGCCTGATCTGATTTTCGAAAAAATATCGAAAAAGAGTGCAACATGAATTTTGTTTCAAGGGCCGCGGCGTCAAACACAGCTACCGAAACTGATCCGATACGGGTCATGATCGTCGACGATTCCGTTGTCATTCGCGGCCTGCTCGGCCGGTGGGTTGACTCAGAGCCCAGCCTGGCCGTTGTTGCGAGCCACCGCAATGGTCAACAGGCGGTGGACGATATCGAACGGTCAAACCCGGATGTCGTTCTTCTTGACATTGAGATGCCGATTATGGACGGCATGACGGCTTTGCCTCTGATGCTCAAGAAGAAGAAAGATCTGATCGTCATCATGGCCTCCACCCTGACGCGCCGCAATGCGGAGATCAGCTTGCGGGCCTTGTCGCTGGGCGCTCAGGATTATGTGCCAAAACCCGAATCGACAAGCGGTGTCACCACATCTGTGGACTTCCGTCGAGAACTGATCGACCGCTGTAAAAACCTTGGCATGGTCGCCAAGAAGAACCGGACGCCTGCCCGTCCTGCGCGGCCGATGCGCGCAGAGACCGCAAAACGTCCGCACACTGGCAGCGCAGGCAGGCTTGGCAACGTCGTCTCCGCCCGTCCTTCGGTGCAGGTTGCTCCAAAACCGGCCAAGGCATCCTTTACTCTGCGCCAATACTCAAATGTGAAGCCGCGCGTTGTCGCCATTGGAAGTTCGACCGGCGGTCCCCAGGCCCTTCAGAAACTGATGGGCGATATCGGGACAACGATCCGCGAAGTTCCGGTCCTGGTTACACAGCATATGCCGCCGACCTTCACGTCGATCCTGGCTGAGCACCTGGCCAAAGCCGCTTTGCGCGAAGCCAAGGAGGCGGGACACAACGAAGTGTTGAAGCCCGGCACGATTTATGTGGCCCCCGGCGGCAAACATATGACAGTTGAAAAGACAGGCACGGGCGTTGTTGCTCGGCTGAACGATGAGCCTCCCATAAACTTCTGCAAGCCCGCGGTTGATCCCCTGTTTGAAAGTGTGGCGGCAGCTTATGGATCGGCGACACTGAGCCTTGTCCTTACGGGAATGGGCGCTGATGGTGCCGAAGGTGTCCGCAAGATCGCACAGGCCGGGGGCAGCGTAATTGCTCAGGACGAGGCCACGAGTGTCGTTTGGGGTATGCCCGGCGCGGCGGCCCATACGGGGCAGTGCTGTGATGTCCTGCCACTGAATGAAATCGGACCGAAAGTATCGCGTTTATTGTCCGGAGGTGTGCGGTGACACCGGCAGATTATCAATTTCTGAAACAGTTCCTGAAAACCCGATCCGGCCTTGTTCTCAATGATGAGAAGCAATATCTGATTGAGAGCCGTTTGCTTCCCGTGGTGCGGGAAAACGGTATGGAGACGATTTCCAATCTTGTTTCGGCACTGCAACGGCCGGGTGAAAAAGCGCTCGAGACTGCAGTCGTCGAAGCCATGACCACTAACGAGTCGTTCTTCTTCCGTGACAAGACGCCTTTTGACAACTTTCGGGAGGTTATGCTTCCGGCACTGATCAAAAACCGTGCAAGTCGCCGCAAGTTGCGGATCTGGTGTGCTGCAGCGTCGACAGGGCAGGAGCCCTATTCGCTTGGTATGTGCCTTGATGAGTTTGCCTCGCAGCTTGCCGGTTGGCGGATCGAAGTTATCGGCACCGACCTGTCAAACGATGTCCTTGAAAAGGCCAGAACCGGTATCTACAGCCAGTTCGAGGTACAACGTGGCCTGCCTGTTCAGATGCTGCTGAAGTACTTTACCCAGACCGGGGAACTTTGGCAGATCAGCAACGAGTTGCGCTCCAGGGTGCAATGGAAACAGTTAAACCTGCTTGAAAATTTCAGCCATCTCGGCGAGTTCGATATCGTGTTCTGTCGCAATGTCCTGATCTATTTCGATCAGGAGGCCAAGACAGACGTGCTGAACCGGATCGCCAAGCAGATGAGCAGTGACGGTTATATGGTGCTCGGAGCGGCGGAGACGGTTGTCGGACTGACGTCGTCCTTTGCTCCGGTTCCGCAAATGCGCGGGCTGTATCAGCGCATGGATAATGCCGCAGGCGCAGGATCGTCTCTTGGCGCGCCAAGTGCTCTGGCAGCGGCGGGCGCCGGGCGATAGCGTTTCCCACAGCGGGAAAAAACACGGTCAACGAACCATCCGCGCAAAAAAAGCGGCTGGTTCCCTTGTCTGTGTCGCAAATTCAACAGCAAGAAACAGATATCCCAAATCAGGCGTCGCCCCTAGGGTCCACACCTAGGGTCCGCCCGCAAAGGAGATTGGGATGTGATTTCAGGTTGAAGCGCTTGAGCCCCGCCGGTTTTCGGAGCTGTTTTCGTTGTCGGACCTGATGCTGATTGAAAACTCAGCGCGCCGCGTGATCGTCGACGCAAAACCGGGATTTCCCTGCCGTGTCAGCCTTTGTGATGCGGAAATCGGTGAAGCTGTTCTTCTTGTGAATTTCGAGCATCAGCCCCACGCGACACCCTATAAGGCCGCCCATGCCGTCTTCGTCCGGGAGGGCGCTGAAAAAGCGACCCCCGCGCCGGGCGTTGTTCCTGAGGCACTGTCACAGCGTCTCTTGTCGATCCGCGCCTTTGGCGGAGCACATATGATGGTCGATGCGGATACTGCAACGGGAGAAGGCATTGTCCGGGCCATCGAGGATATGTTCGATAATCCGGCAGTCGCCTATCTCCACCTGCATTTTGCGGGCCCGGGATGTTTTGCCGCAAAAGTCTCCAGACTGTCATGACGCATAGTTTAAAGGGGCACGGCAGTCTGCATCACAGCAACGATAAGACGATGCCGGCGGCGGCGTGATACTGCTTTTGTGAATGGATGATTTTCGCAGGCGACATGAAAAACCCCGCGCCGGAGTGCGGGGTTTTTAGATAAAAAACTCTGTCGTGAATTCAGGCGGATGCAGCCATCTTGCCTTCTTCGGGATCGCGCAGCACATAGCCGCGTCCCCAGACGGTTTCGATATAGTTCCGTCCATCGGTCGCCGAAGCGAGCTTCTTGCGAAGCTTACAGATAAACACGTCGATAATTTTAAGTTCCGGTTCGTCCATGCCGCCATAAAGATGGTTCAGGAACATCTCCTTGGTCAGCGTCGTTCCCTTGCGGAGCGAAAGAAGTTCCAGCATCTGGTATTCTTTGCCGGTCAGGTGAACGCGCTGGCCGGCCACTTCGACCGTTTTCGTATCGAGATTGACCTTCAGGTCGCCGGTTGTGATGATCGACTGGGCATGGCCTTTTGACCGGCGCACAATCGCATGAATCCGCGCGACCAACTCGTCCTTGTGGAACGGCTTGGTCATATAATCATCCGCACCGAACCCAAGGCCTCTGACCTTGTCTTCAATGCCGGCAAGACCCGAAAGAATAAGGATCGGCGTCTTTATTTTCGATACCCGCAGGGTTCTCAGAACTTCGTAGCCGGACATGTCCGGCAGGTTCAGATCCAGCAGAATAATGTCGTAATCGTAAAGCTTGCCGAGGTCGATACCTTCCTCGCCCAAGTCTGTAGTGTAGACGTTGAAATTCTCAGACTTCAGCATCAACTCGATGCTCTGTGCTGTCGCACCATCGTCCTCAATCAACAATACACGCATGCCAATCCCCTCGTATTGCCTTTCCTGGGCAAGCCGCAACGGTCTGGTACGCAACCGGTGCCTAAACGTCGTTAACCATCCTCAAACTTTACGGCACAATGGTTAACAAAATCTGATTCACACCGGCAAGCGAATTCCGGCAAAGTCGTGGAAATTCCAAGAAATCATTGAAATTTCCTGTGGAATCGCGATTTCCACTCTTAACCAATAACTTTAAGAAATGGAAACAATCGACTCTACAGACTCAACACCATCGGGTTGCTGATTGGAAAGGCTCTTCTCTTCACCAAATCACCCACAGATAGGATTAACCAGAGTCGTAAACGATCGGTTACCATGATTAACAAAGGTTACCGGAGAATCACTTTTGCAGACGCTTCTTCATGAAATCGAGGCCGTAACCGACACGGAGATTTACGGCCGGGTCGTGTCCGTCCAGGGGTTGCTGGTCGAGGTCGCAGGGCCCGTTCACGAAATGAACGTGGGTGCGCGCCTCGCAATAGAAGGGGGCGACGGCACTCAGGCCGTTGCCGCCGAAGTGATCGGCTTCCGGGATGACCGGGCGCTGTGCCTGCCTTTCGGCGGGCTGGAGGGCGTTCGGCTCGGCTGTCGTGCCATCCTGTTCGCCCGCGAAGGGGCGATCCGACCGTCGAATGCCTGGAAGGGCCGTGTTATCAATGCATTAGGTGAACCGATCGACGGCAGGGGACCATTGCCGAAAGGACCGGTTTCAAAGCCGGTAAGAGACAATCCGCCTGCGGCGAGTGAACGGGCTCGTGTCGGTCCGCCGATGGATACAGGGGTTCGGGCACTCAACACATTTGCCACCTGTTGCGAAGGCCAGCGCATGGGAATTTTTGCCGGTTCGGGCGTGGGTAAGTCTGTGCTTCTGTCGATGCTGGCAAGAGGAGCCCGGGCCGATGTTTCTGTCATCGGCCTGATCGGCGAACGCGGTCGGGAAGTACAGGAATTTATTGAGGACGATCTGGGTGAAGACGGTCTTGACCGCTCCGTCGTTGTGGTTGCGACGTCCAATGAAAGCGCGCTGATGCGGCGGCAGGCGGCTTACATGACGCTTGCGATGGCGGAGTATTTTTGTGCGCAGGGCGAGAAAGTCCTGTGCATGATGGATTCTGTTACCCGTTTTGCCATGGCCCAGCGGGAAATCGGCCTGTCGGCGGGAGAACCGCCCACGTCAAAGGGATACACACCAACCGTTTTCACGGAACTGCCGCGGCTGCTTGAAAGAGCCGGCCCCGGTGCAGTCGGAACGGGTTCGATCACGGGGCTGTTTACCGTGCTTGTTGAAGGGGATAACCATAACGAACCGGTTGCCGATGCTGTCCGGGGCATTCTTGACGGGCATATTGTTATGGAACGCGCAATTGCGGAGAGGGGACGATTTCCGGCGATCAATGTCTTAAAATCCGTGTCCCGAACCATGCCGGACTGCGTGCCCCAGGAGATGCGGCCGGTGTTGAAGACCGCCCGGCGATTGCTTTCGACTTATACCGATATGGAAGAGTTGATCAGGTTGGGGGCCTATCGGTCGGGATCCAATCCTGAAGTTGATGAAGCAATAGCCAAATTCGAACCAATTGAGACATATTTGTCACAAAATAAAGAAGAAAAAACCAATTTAAGTGACGGATATGCGCTTCTTGCCAACCTTTTGGAAATGACTCCACGCTAAAGTGGGTCCGTTCAGGGGGAGTATTGAGTGATGAAGTCCCGTGATAGTTTGATACGCCTGAGAAAATTTCAGGTTGATGAGAAACGGCGCCAGGTGGCGCAAATTGAAATGATGCAGGCCGAATTTCATCGGATGGCCGATGATCTGGCTGAGCAAATCAAAGCGGAGCAAGACCGCGTCGGCATAACGGATGTGACGCATTTTGCGTATCCCACATTCGCCAAGGCCGCCGCGCAGCGTCGTGAAAACCTGCTTGTGTCTGCAAAGGATTTGCAGGAACAGTTGGACAAGGCCCGCGATGAACTGACCGAGGCCCTGGAAGAGCTGAAGAAGTTCGAGTTGCTTGAAGAGCGCAATCAGGAGCGTGACCGTGTTCATGCTGACGAGATGGAGCAGGAAGCTCTTGACGAGATTGCCGGACGCAAGCAGTTGGGTTTGCAGTAACCGGATTTCTGGGATGGCCCGATAATCGGGCAAAAGCCCTCCGGACAAGACTGTTCAAAAAAGCGAAGACAGCTGCCCGACCGGCGGTGTCTTCGCTTTTCTTGCTTGTGCATTCGTCTCTCAAAACATCCGCTCAGTCCAACGGGCGGCCTTGATAAACCCTCTGTCCCATGCCACATCGGCCTCACGGGTCCTGAACCGAGGGAAGCGGGATTTTGATGCGAACACTGCTGGCGCTGCTTTTACCGCTTTCGGCCTTTTCATTTGCGCTGGGCTTGACGCTGCCGCTTGTGCGGCTTGAAAAGCTCTATTTTTTTGAAGAAACGCCGTCCCTTGTCACTATTATTCAGGGACTGGCAGCCGAAGCGGACTATGCGCTGGCCGCCGTGATCGCACTGTTTTCGGTTCTTTTTCCAGCGGCAAAAATTCTCTTGTTGAGTGTCGTGTCGATCAGGGGCGAAAAATCGCGGGCCTTTGCCTATCTGGGCGCCGTCGGCAAGTGGTCCATGATGGATGTGATGCTTGTGGCCCTGGTTGTTTTTGCCGCCAAAACGACGGGGCTCGCCAGTGCGGTGGCGTTGCCGGGTCTCTGGTTTTACGGCACTGCGACCCTGTTTTCGGCTGTCGCGGCGGTGCTTGCGCAGAAAAACGCCGTCTGAACACAATACGCTCTATGGCGCCTTATTTCTTGTCACCTGTTTCCCTGTAAATGCGAACCCAGTGAGCCACCTGGCTCATCGGCAAATTGAGGTGATGGCA
The DNA here is from genome assembly GCA_965275915.1 of Stappiaceae bacterium. Lineage (GTDB taxonomy): Bacteria > Pseudomonadota > Alphaproteobacteria > Rhizobiales > Stappiaceae > JBDWFY01. The sequence goes on along the minus strand of CBDHYI010000007.1, from coordinate 556,723 downwards.
GCGCGCCTTGCACAGCAGGCGAAAACAGACATCGGCAAGATCCAGCTCGCGGCATATTTTCGCCAGCGGCCGGGTGTCAAGGTCGTACATGCTCTTTCTTGTCATGTGCTCTGACCGTCCTGACGCGGCGGCCAGAAGTGAGGCGACGTCGCGCATTCTGCTTTCTTCGCACAGGATACCGATGAGTTCTTCAAGATCCGTTTTACCGGCATCGATCATTGCGTACAGATCCCGTCCGTCGATGCGGCGGATATCAAGATCGCGTTTGATTTCAGCCACTGCCCAGTCGGCCCGCATAAAGAGCTCTTCGGCATGTTCCAGATTTCCGTCCAGAACGGCCTGTAACCGTTCGCGGGCATTGCCGCTGACATGCGGCAGAAGGCGTTCGCACGCTTCCCGGGTGATGTCCGGACGCCGGCTGACGGCATTCAAAAGCTGTTTGTCCTGCCGACCGCGCGCAACCAGCGTCCGAAAGGCCCAGTCGGTAAGACGGGCGGATTTATTTTCAGTGACTTTTCTGAGAACGAGGTTTTCTCCCCGTTCTATCAGGGCGTCTGTCACCTGTTCGGACAGATCCGGACGCATGGCCATCGCCATCAGGTAGGGCTGGCCTTTTCGGCGGGCGATGGCAACGAGATCCTGTGTCGTCAACGCCTGGGAGTGCTGCAGGATCGGTGCGGCCACCTCATATGCGTCTTCGGCCAATGTTCTTGCCAGTCGATTTGGCGTTTGGGGAATTCTCGCCACATAAAGCGAAAACTTGATCTTGTCCTTTGTGCTGACGTCGCTGAGCAGGCGGGACAGGACATCGCCGAAGAGAATCAGCTCAGACTGGGACAGGTCCTCAAGCCGCGCAAAAAACAGGCTCGCGACGCGATCCATCAGCTCGCGGCGGGCCGGGCCGTCGCTCTTCTTTGCAAGTTGTTCCAACGCTGACTTCATCTCAGGTCCCGTCTTTGACGGGAAGCTTATCATCGGATGATTAGTGAATTGTAACTCTTAAGGACTCAATTTTAGGTGTTTTCCCGTTTTTAGAGGTGCTTGCCATGACCGGGTAAGACGGCGATTGTCGTAAATTCGATACGTGCAGAGCGTACCTTTCGGGCGCCTGGTGTCACATTCCATTTGCTGGCTTAGTAAATTTGTGCTGACTTTGGCGTAGGCGGAGCACAGACCGGGCGGAATCCGTTTTTCGGACGCCCTGGCTGTCGGCTCTCGGGGTTGCTCGTGTCTTCTAATTCACTGCGTATGTAAAGGCTGATCAATGAAAGTTTCCATGAGGTTATCCACCGCTCTTATTGTCCTTGCAGGCCTGTCAATGCCCGCTCAAGCGGATTTTGGGCTGACGATCCTGCATGTTAACGACCTGCATTCCCGCATCGAACCGATCAACAAATATGACGGAACATGCAGCGCCGAAGATGAAACGGAAGGAAAATGTTTTGGCGGCATCGCCCGCATTAAGACTGCTTTTGACGAACGTCGCGCGGCATTGGAAAGTGAAGGCAGGAACGTTCTGACGCTCGATGCCGGCGATCAGTTTCAGGGATCGCTCTTTTATACGACATACAAGGGCGAAGTTGCGGTTGAGTTCATGAATCAGCTTGGCATCGACGCGATGGTGATCGGCAATCACGAATTCGATGACGGTCCGCAAGTCCTGGCGAAATTCATTGATGCCGCTCAATTCCCGGTCATCGCCGGCAATGTCGATATCTCCGAAGATGATTTTCTGAACGGCAAACTTCCCGGGGTCATTGTCATCGAAAAGGGCGGCGAGAAGATCGGCATCGTCTCTGCACTGGCCGAGGATACCGACGAAACATCCTCTCCGGGAGACACTGTTGAATTCATTCAGGCGGAGAACAGCCTGAAAGGCGCGGTCGATGCGCTTCATGCGGCCGGGATCAACAAGATTATTGCGCTGACACACACCGGTCTTCCGCGAGATATGGAGATCGCGGCGGCCGTTCCGGGCATTGACGTGATTGTCGGCGGACATTCGCACACGTTTCTTTCCAACACACAGGAAGGTGCGCAGGGGCCGTATCCGGTTCTGGTTAAAAACCCTGACGGAAAAGACGTGCCGATCGTGCAGGCCTACGCATACGGTAAATATCTTGGCGAACTTGACGTCGTTTGGAACGATGCCGGCGATGTGATTTCAGCCAATGGCGAGCCGATCCTGCTTGATGCTTCCATCAAGCCGGACGAGCAATTCGCCGCACGGGTCAAGGAACTCGGCGCACCGATCGAGGAATTGAAAAACAGGGTCATTGGTGCGACGGCAGAGGACATTGACGGCGAGCGGACGTCTTGCCGGGCCGGCGAATGCGAGATGGGCAATCTTGTTACCGATGCAATGCTTGACCGTGTAAAGGATCAGGGTATTCAGATCGCGATCCAGAACGGCGGCGGCCTGAGGGCCAGCATTGATGCGGGTGAACTGACGATGGGCGAAGTGCTGACGGTGCTTCCGTTCCAGAACACGGTTTCGACATTCCAGCTCAAAGGGGCCGATGTGATCGCGGCGCTTGAAAATGGTGTGTCGGCGGTCGAAGACGGCGCCGGACGGTTTCCCCAGGTGGCCGGTCTGAAATACAGCTGGACCAGAGCCAAGCCCGGCGGCGAAGGCCGTATCATCGAAGTCGAGGTGATGGAAGACGGCGAATGGAAGCCGCTTGATCCGGAGAAAGTCTACGGCGTTGTCTCCAACAACTATATGCGCGGCGGCGGTGACGGCTATTCCGTTTTTGCCGACAACGGCATGAACGCCTACGATTTCGGACCGGGACTGGAAGTGGTTCTTGCCGATTACCTCGCGCGTGGCGAACCTTACAAACCTTATCTTGACGGACGCATTCGCGAAGTAGAATGATCGCGGAACTCAAACGAAAACAGGGCACGGATCGGCTGGTTCGTGCCCTAATTATCTTGGCACACCGGAACTTGAGAGCACCGATTTCATAGCGCATCCGGCGACATAGGTTTCGGTGACGGCGCGATCGTCGCCCATGATCATCAGAGCAAAAAGGACGTCATGCAGATCGCCTGAAAGCGCGTGACGGGCTTTCATGATTGGAGTTGCCTCCGGATCAAGGACAACCAGATCGGCGTATTTTCCGACGTCCAACGATCCGATTTCCTCATCGATCCCAAGCAGGCGCGCATTGCCGAGCGTTGCAAGATAAAAACCGTCAAAAGCGGAGATGCGGTCTCCGGCAAGCTGCGACACCTTATAGGCGTCGCTTAATGTCTGAAGCATCGAGTAACTGGTTCCGCCGCCGATATCGCAGCCGATCCCGACCTTGACCGGACGCGTTTTTGCGCGGCTGTGATGATAGCGGAAGAGACCCGAACCCAGAAAGTTGTTCGACGTCGGGCAGTGCACGATTGCCGATCTGCTCTCGTTAAGACGCGTAAGTTCCCGTTCGCTCAGGTGAATGCCATGGGCAAAGAGACTTTTCGGGCCAAGCAGGCCAAAGCGATCATAGACATCCGTATAGTCCCTGGACCACGGAAAATCGGCGGCCACACTGGCGACCTCACCCTGGTTCTCCGACATGTGTGTCTGCATGAGAAGACCGGGATGTTCCCTGACAAGCGCGCCGGCCAATTCCAGTTGAGCTTCCGTTGATGTAACCGCAAAGCGGGGACTTATTGCGTAATGCAAGCGCCCTTCGCCGTGCCACTTCCGGATCAGGGCCTTGCTGTCGTCGTAGCTGCTGTCAGCCGTGTCGCACAGACCGGCGGGCGCGTTGCGATCCATCATCGTCTTGCCCGAAAAAAGCGCCATGTTCCGCTCTTTCGCCTCGGTGAAGAGGGCGTTCAGCGCCAATGGATGCGTCGTCGAAAAGGCGAGAGCGCCCGTAATTCCATGCTGCAAAAGCTCGTTAAGAAACGTCTTGGCCGCGTCATTGGCATGTCGGACGTCGCTATAATTCTGTTCCTCAACGAATGTGTAGCGATTGAGCCAGTCGAGCAGATCCTTTCCGAACGCGGCCAGCATGCGGTATTGCGGGTAGTGCAGATGAGCGTCGATAAACCCCGGCAGGATCAACCTGTTTTCGTAGTCGATCCGCGGCAGGCCGCGATACTGTTCGGGCAGCATGCTCGCATCGCCGTGCCAGCCGATTTTTCCCTCCGCCGATATTGCCAGGGCACCTGTTTCAAAAAAGTCGAAACTGGCACCGGCTCCGACGATCGAAGGATCGTCCCTGAAGGTCAAAGTCCGGCCGAGTATGACTTTCTCGCTCTGCATAAGCACGGTGCTTTCCCGATCCTCAAGCTCTTTTGAACCAACGACTGCGCGCCATTGAACAAACCGTCCCAACTTATGGGGTTGCGGCAGGCGGTGCAATTTAAATCGCGCTTTGAAAGCTGTGTATAGCCGATGTGAAAAATATCGGAAAAAGCGCAAAAAATGCGCTTGTAATTTCCGAAAGGGCAGGGCATATAAGCCGCGCCCAAATTCGCACGTGCCCGTGGTCGTCCAACACTAAATTTGAGGCGGCTGTTAAAGACAGCTTTTAGGACGGCTTAAAGCAACGACGTAAGAGGGCTTTTTTGGTCTCTGCCGGTTTTCCATCAACCGGCGTCACTGAAGAGGCACTTACTTCATTGCCGGGAGTGCGGTTCGGTTTTTCCGCTCCAATCCAAGGCACCCATAACGGAAATCCTTCAGAACCGCGTGTTCAGGGTTTCGCTGACCGTTTTCCAGTCGTTCGAGCACCGTCTCCACAACGGATGATCGGGGAAAAGGAAGACGGGGACGTTGTTACATGACCTGAACGGAGCGTTGCCATGACCGATCGTATCAAAGACTTTCTGCGCCGATTCCCCTCGGAAAGCCCGCGTCTTGTGCTTGATCTTGATATTGTGGAACAAAACTATCAGGCCTTTGCCAGGGCATTGCCGGACACCAGAATATATTATGCTGTGAAAGCCAATCCTGCTCCGGAGATCCTTGACCTTTTGGCACGCAACGGGTCGAGTTTCGATTGCGCATCGATCGGCGAAATCGAACTGGTGCTCGCCACCGGCGTCGGCGCCGGCCGCATATCATTTGGCAATACAATCAAAAAAGAGCGGGATATTGGCCGCGCCTTTGATTTGGGCGTGCGGCTGTTTGCCGTCGATTGTGTCGAGGAAGTCGAGAAGATTGCCCGGGCGGCGCCGGGATCGAACGTATTTTGCCGGATCCTGTGTGACGGAGACGGTGCGGACTGGCCGCTTTCAAGAAAATTCGGTTGCGATGCGCAGATGGCGGTCGACGTTCTTCAAAAAGCGCATCAGCTCGGTCTGGTCGCCTATGGACTGTCGTTTCATGTCGGTTCCCAGCAGGCCAATATCAATGCCTGGGATCAGGCGCTGAAGGTTTCAGCCACTGTGTTCGACGAGCTGTCAATGCGCGGCATTGCCCTGTCGATGGTCAATTTGGGCGGCGGATTTCCGGCACAATATCTTAAATCCATACCCGGTGTGCCGGCTTACGGGGATGCGATTTTCCGCTCGCTGTGCCGCCACTTCGGCAACCGGCTCCCCCAGACCATTATTGAACCGGGCCGCGGCATGGTTGGCAATGCCGGTATGATCGAAGCGGAGGTCGTGTTGATCTCAAAAAAGTCGGAGCAGGACAGCGTTCGCTGGGTTTATCTCGATATCGGCAAGTTCGGCGGCCTGGCGGAGACCATGGACGAGGCCATTCGCTACCCGATCAAAACCGACCGGGACGGTGACGAAAAAGCGCCTTGCGTTCTTGCCGGGCCGACCTGTGACAGTGTCGATGTGCTTTACGAGAAAACACCCTATGAACTCCCGATTTCACTCTCGATCGGAGATCGCGTGTTGATTGAAGCCTGCGGTGCCTACACATCGACTTATGCCTCAGTGTCGTTCAATGGCTTCGAGCCGCTGCAAAGCCATGTTATTTAAAGGCTTTTAAGACTCAGGACAAATCCGGCCAAATCTCAAAAGGCGCACTGCTTGCATCTTTTTGTCTTTCGGTCTTATTGTGGCGCAGAATTTTCAGAGTCCAAAACCGACTGAGTGAACAATCGGCCATCTGCCGGAGATGCCAACGGGGCGGGCAGATTGCAGCGAAGGAAAATTAAAATGGAAAACGAGTCCAAAGGACCGAAAAAATCTGCCACACGATCGCGATCGGCGCGAACATCTGCAGCGGGCCGAACCACGCGCACTCGGGCAAAAGGGGCACCGGCATCGAAGACGACCGCCAAGAAACCGGCCGCCGCCAAACCGGCTTCCGCAAAATCAACGGCGACCAGGGCGGCTGCCACGAGAACTCCCCGGAAGACGGCGGCGGCGGCGGCTAAAGCAACAGAACCGGCAAAACAGCCGGCTGCATCGGCCTCAGCCAAAAAGCCGACAGCGGTTCGCAAGCCCGCAGCGGCAAGGGCGGCCACGGCGTCTGGAAGAACAGCCGCCGCAAAATCGGCGACCGGGAAGGCGGCTTCGGCGCGCAAACCTGTCACCGCCGGAACGGCGCCGCAAAAGCCGGCGGCCTCGAAATCGAGAACGCCCGCGCAGCGGGCGCCTGCGAAGAAACCGGCCGCTGCGGCAACGGCGAAGGCTGCAAAACCGACAGTGGCGAAAGTGGCGGTCGCGAAGCCTGCCCCAAAACCAGCCCGCAAGCCGACTGTTGCGGCCACGGCGAGAAAAAAAGCGCAACCTTCCTATCCGAAGCACGGAAAAATCACCGGTCCGATTGTCATGATTGGTTTCGGGTCGATCGGTAAGGGAACTCTGCCCTTGATCGAACGCCATTTCGACTATGACAAAAGCCGTTTCATTGTCATCGATCCGGTTGATGCGGATCGGAAGCTGCTCGACGATCGCGGCATCCGGTATGAAAAAGTGGCGCTCACCGCCGAGAACTACAAAGACGTGCTGACCCCTCTGTTGACGAAAGGAGAGGGGCAGGGGTTCTGTGTGAACCTGTCCGTCGATACCTCGTCGCTCGCCCTCATGAAGCTCTGTCGCAGCCTGAACGTGCTCTATATCGACACGGTGGTTGAGCCTTGGCTGGGTTTTTATTTCGACGACAAGGCTGACACGGCACAGCGGACCAACTACGCGCTTCGTGAGGCTGTTCGCAAAGAAAAGAAAAAGAATCCGGGCGGAACAACGGCGGTATCCTGCTGCGGCGCCAATCCGGGCATGGTCTCCTGGTTCGTGAAACAGGGACTGATCGACATCGCTCAGGATATGGACCTGAAGTTTGAGCAACCGCAGTCGCAAAAAGACTGGGCCAGGCTGATGAAAAAGGTCGGTGTGAAGGGCGTTCACATCGCTGAGCGCGATACCCAGCGCGCCAAGTCAGCCAAACCGCTGGAGTCGTTCTGGAACACCTGGTCCGTCGAAGGCTTCCTGTCCGAAGGTTTCCAGCCCGCCGAACTTGGCTGGGGAACGCATGAGAAATGGAAACCGAAAAACGCTCGTTCTCACAAAAAAGGCTGCAAGGCATCGATTTATCTGGAACAGCCCGGCGCCGATACACGGGTGCGAACCTGGTGTCCGACGCCGGGTGCGCAATACGGATTTCTTGTCACCCACAATGAGTCGATTTCCATCGCCGACTATTTCACTGTCAAAAACGGCAAGAAAGTCGTTTATCGCCCGACCTGCCACTATGCCTATCATCCCTGTAACGATGCTGTCCTGTCGCTGCATGAGCTTTTCGGCAAGGCCGGCAGGCAGCAAAAAGACCAGCATGTTCTGGATGAAGCGGAGATCAGCGACGGTGTTGATGAGCTTGGCGTTCTGCTCTACGGGCACAAGAAAAACGCCTACTGGTTCGGTTCGCAATTGTCGATCGAGGAAACCCGCAGGCTGGCGCCTTATCAGAACGCCACCGGTCTTCAGGTAACATCAGCCGTTCTGGCCGGGATGGTCTGGGCGCTTGAAAATCCGGAGGCGGGGATCGTTGAAACCGATGAGATGGATTACAGGCGCTGCCTTGAGATTCAGAAACCCTATCTGGGACCGGTGACGGGCTATTATACCGACTGGACACCGCTGGATGACCGGCCCGGCTTGTTTGCAGAGAAGACCGACAAAAAAGACCCTTGGCAATTCAAGAACATACTCGTCCGTTGAGCTGTGGAAAGAAAGGTCGGGTAAGAGAACGAGGGCGGCTCATTTGGCCGCCCTCACTCGTTTTTGTTTGGCGGATAGTATAAATGTTCCTTTTTTGTTCTTATTGATCTATTATCTGTCGAAAGGACCGATGGATGGGCAAAGAATGAACTGGGATGATTTGAAGATATTTCTGGCTCTTGCACGGGAAGGGTCCGTCCGGGGAGCGGGCGCATTGCTGAAGGTCAGCCACTCCACGGTCGCCCGGCGCATCGAGGAGTTCGAAAACTCACTCGGTGTCCGTCTGTTTGACAGGACGCCCGGCGGCTATGTCCTGACCAAAGCCGGTGAGGACGTCCTGCCATCGGCTGAACGGATGGAACAGGAAGCGCAGTCGCTGCAAAGGCATGTGCTTGGAAAGGACAAGGCGCTTGCGGGCGAGATCCTTCTGACACTGCCCGACGCCATTGCCGTCTATCTCCTTATGCCTGATCTGGCGCGATTTGCCGAAAAATTTCCGGATGTCGATCTGGGCGTTCACATGTCCTATGAGGTTGTGGATCTCTCACGGCGGGAGGCGGATGTGGCGATACGGTTCTACCGGACCGGCAAATCTCCTCCCGAACATCTGATCGGACGAAAAATCGGGTCCTCCCACGATGCGGTCTACGCCAATCCCGCGTATTTGGAACGCACGGGCTTTCCTGAAAAACTCGACGAGGCCAACTGGGTTGGCTGGGGTGATCCGGAACGCTTTCCCAGTTGGGTGCTGAACAGCCGATTTCCGAAGACGCCGACCCGGGGCAATTTTGAAAGCGTGATTTTGCAGGCTCTCGCTGCCCGCAACGGTATGGGTATCGCCGTGCTGCCCTGCTTTATCGGCGACTGCACGCCGGATCTGGTGAGGGTTTGCGAGCCGACCCCGGAGCCGACGTTTGACATCTGGCTGCTGTCGCATCCGGATTTGCGGGATACGGCAAGATTGCGTGTCTTTCGTGAGTTTATTTCCGAGGCCTTTCGACGGCACGGCGACGCATTTGCCGGACGCAGGCCGCTTGCGGTCGATATGCTGGAAACCATCTGAGCCGGTCCCTGATCCTGCGCCTTGAACGGATCTGTCGCAAAGCGCAGGATTGTGTTTCGGAGAGCCTAGCGCCCCAGCAGATGAACGCTGAAATACTTGTTTTCGTCTTCCCAAAGGGCATCCGGCTCCCAACCGGCGGCCCTGGCAAGAAGCTGAAACTCCCGGACTGAAAACTTGTATGAGTTCTCCGTGTGGATCGTTTCGTCTTCTTCGAACGCAAAGACCTGCCCGGCCACCGTAACCGTCTGGGGTTTTATGCTGATCAGGTGCATTTCGATCCGCGATGCGGACTCGTTCCACCGCGCCTGATGACGGAATGCAGCCGGGTCGAAGTCGGAATTGAGGTCGCGGTTTGCGCGGACAAGCAGATTGAGATTGAAGTCTGCGGTAACACCTTCCGGGTCATCATAAGCGTTGAGCAGCATCTTGATGTCTTTGCGGGTGTCGACTCCGATCAGAAGCTGACTGCCTGGTCCCAGGATCTCGCCTGCTCCGGTCAGGAAGGCGTGGGCTTCCTTCGGGCTCAGATTACCGATCGTCGATCCTGGAAAAAATCCCAGACGGGGGCTGTTCACCGGCAGTGGCGGGAGCGTCAGCGGGTGCATAAAATCTGCGACCACCGGCAGCATCTTCATACCGGGAAAGGCTTTGTGAAGCCGCCCTGTCATTTCCGTCAGGAAGTCTCCTGAAATATCAATCGGGACATAGGCCAGCGGGTCTTCAAGAGCGTTCAGCAGAAGCGGTGTTTTCCGGCTCGACCCGGCACCGAACTCGACGACCACGGCATCGCGCCCGACAAGACGACCGATGTCCGCCCCTGCGACCGTCAGGATGCCGATTTCCGTTTTTGTCGGATAATAAGCATCCAACCCGGTTATCTGTTCGAACAATTCCGATCCGCGATAGTCGTAGAAAAATCGCGGCGGTATCTGTTTTTGCGGTTTTGAGAGGCCCTCAAGAACGGACTGCAGAAAGTCGGCGTCCTCATCGGCAATCTGAACCGAAGGCTTCTTTTTTTCCAGGGCTGACAACATCACTGATCCTCCGCAAGGCGCAGTCCGGTGAATTGCCAGCGCTGATGGGGATAAAAAAAGTTTCGATAGGTTGCGCGGCTGTGGCCGGGTGACGTTGCGCAGGACCCGCCTCTGAGAACAAACTGGCCGCACATGAATTTCCCGTTATATTCTCCAACCGCACCTTCGGCTGTTTTGAAGCCCGGATAAGACAGATAGGAAGAGCCGGTCCACTGCCAGGTTTCACTGTAAAGCTGTTCCATTTTGGCCAATCCGGCCGCCGGGCGCGGCATCAGAAGATCGGGATGAATTTCGTTCCACGACGCTTCGCTCGCGTGGTCTTTTGCGGCCTGTTCCCACTCAAATTCGGTAGGCAGTCTTTTGCCCGCCCAGCGGGCGAAGGCTTCCGCTTCAAAATAACTGATATGGGTGACCGGAGCATTATGGTTCAGCGGTTGGGGCCCGTGGAGTGTCATGGACCACCAGTCGCCATCGCGCTCGTCCCAGTAAAGCGGTGCCCGCCAGCCTTCACTGTTGACAGCCGCCCAGCCGTCCGACAGCCAGAGCGTTGCGGTTTCATAACCGTTATCTGCGATGAACTCCATCCACTCGGCATTGGTCACAAGCCGGCTCGCAATCCTGAACGGTCGCAGCAATACCTCGTGTCGGGGACCTTCATTATCGTAAATGAACCCGGTCTTCGGATTGTCTTCATCCTGTCCGACTTTGACGATCCCTCCGGCGACATCGAGCCATTTCATCGGCGAAACCGTCTGGCAGCTTTCAAGGGGGATGCTGCTCCGGAGCGCCGGTTTCAGGGGATTCTGCGCAAAAAGATGAAGAATATCGGTCTGCAGAAGCTCCTGGTGCTGTTCTTCGTGATTGCAGCCCAGGACAACCAGTTCTTTCACCGGCGTATCCAGTGCGCCGGAAACAAGGAACCGCCGCATCGCTTCATCGACATGGGCCCGGTACTGCATAATTTCCGCTGCGGATGGTCGCGTCAGCATGCCCCGCTGAGGTCTTGGATGCCTTGGGCCGGCCTGTTCATAGTAGGAATTGAAGAGATAAAAATAATCATTGCTGAAGGGGGCGTAATCTTCGACATACCGAACCAGGATGAACGCTTCAAAGAACCACGTGGTGTGAGCAAGATGCCACTTGGCGGGACTGCAATCGGTCATGGATTGCACGGTCTGATCGGCATCGGAAAGGCCTTCGGCAAGCGCCGTCGAACGCTGCCGGGTGTTCTGAAATCGGGCATATAAACGATTGGTATCAGCCTCGGATGCAGGCTCTCTGTTCAAATAGGCGGCCACGCGTCAAACTCCAATTGTCGCTAACGAAAGTAATGAAGATTTGTGTTTCAGACCGGTCGCAATCCGGTCATCGCTTCCGCCTCGGGTGTTACATGCGGCAGCGGTCTTCAGGTCAGCCGGTTGTTCGGCTGAAAAGGTCCTATCCAAGCCTGTTATTTATTTACCGTGCAAACACTAGCGAACATTTGTTGCAGCTGTAAGGCGAGAATATGGGAACCGCCGGTGCGAAAATGAACCGCCGGAAAGGTTCACATTATTGTGCGTTTATGAAGTCGGGGCCGGGTTCGACGACGGTTTCCATCGCCACGAAAGTACTCGTTTGGCCAACATAAGGCAGACTTGCGATACTTTCTCCAAGAAGGCGGCGGTAAGTTGCAATATCGGACGTGCGCACTTTTAAAAGGTAATCGAAGCCGCCGGCGATCATGTGGCATTGCTCAATTGCAGGAAGATCGCGGACGGCTTCATTGAAAGCGCTCAGTGCTTTCTCGGTGGTATCGGTCAATGTAACCTGCACAAAGGCAATATGCCCCGCACCCAGCTTACAGGGGTCCAGGATAGCTTTGTAACCGCGAATGAAGCCGTCATTCTCAAGCCGGCGAACGCGAAGCTGGCAAGGGGTTTTGGACAAACCGATCCGGTGAGCCAGTTCCGTCATTGTGATCCGGCCATTATGTTGAAGTTCACCGAGAATCTTGAGGTCGTATTTATCCAATTCGTCCATTTTTTCTCGCGTAAAGGTCAATCTGCCTAATTTTTCAAGAAATTATAGTCCCAAGTATAATTATACGATAAAAATTTAGACGAAAAATTGTAGCGTATCAACTATATTGAAAATCACAAGCCGACGGGGAGCGCGCGTCATGCTGCATTCGGGCGGAGAGTTCGATCTTTCCGATTTTCGATCGATAATTCGAAACAACACACTCGCGGACGAGGCGGATGCGGTTATGAACCTTGTCAGCGCCTGTATGCTCTCACAGGAGGAGCGTCAGTCGATTTCTGCGGCAGCCGCGCGCCGGGTTACGGCCATCCGTGATGACGGCAATCCCGGCATTATGGAGACATTCCTGGCCGAATACGGTCTGTCGACCAAGGAGGGCGTCGCCTTAATGTGCCTGGCCGAAGCATTGCTGCGCGTGCCTGATACGCTGACAATCGATGCGCTGATCAACGACAAAATCACCCCGGCAAACTGGGGCAGACATCTGGGCCGGTCATCCTCTTCCTTGGTGAACGCATCGACCTGGGCGCTGCTCTTGACGGGTCAGGTTCTCAGTCACGAAGAAGAGGGCAGTGTTTTTGGCGCATTGCGCGGCGTTGTCCGGCGGCTTGGCGAACCGGTTGTCAGAACGGCGGTCGCACAGGCGATGAAGGAGCTTGGCCAGCAATTCGTTCTCGGTCAGACGATCGAAGATGCCGTGAAGCGGTCAGGCGAGCTGGAAGCCAGGGGATATACATACTCCTACGATATGCTGGGGGAAGCGGCCCGGACAGAGAACGATGCCCGCCGGTATCATCTTTCCTATTCCGACACGATTACCAGCCTTGCATCTGCCTGTACCCACGATGATATCCGCGATAATCCGGGAATTTCGGTCAAGCTTTCCGCGCTGCATCCTCGCTATGAATACAGTCAGCGGGATCGCGTGATCGGTGAATTGGCCCCACGTTGTCATTCCCTGGCGTTGCTCGCCAGAAGCGCCAATATGGGATTTAACATTGACGCTGAGGAAGCGGACAGGCTCGACCTTTCGCTCGATGTGATCGAAAAGGTGCTCAGCGACCCCTCGGTCGCGGGATGGAACGGCTTTGGTGTCGTTGTTCAGGCTTACGGTCCGCGGGCCGGGTTTGTCATTGACTGGCTGTACGCGTTGGCTCGCCAGCTTGATCGCAAGATCATGGTCCGGCTCGTCAAAGGCGCTTACTGGGACACGGAGATCAAGCGCGCGCAGGTGCTTGGACTTGACGGATATCCGGTTTTCACACGCAAGATGAACACGGATATTTCCTATATTGCCAACGCGCGCAAGTTGCTGTCGATGCGGGACTGCATCTATCCGCAATTCGCTACGCACAATGCGCATACCGTCGAGGCGGTTCTCCATATGGCTGGAACGGCCGGAACCGGACAGCTGGAGGGTTTTGAATTCCAACGGCTGCATGGCATGGGCGAAGCGCTGCATGAGCATGTCCTGTCGGAAAACAGGACGCGTTGCCGCATATATGCACCGGTCGGCGCGCACGAAGACCTGCTTGCCTACCTGGTACGGCGTCTTCTCGAAAACGGCGCCAACTCCTCATTCGTCAATCAGATCGTCGATGATACGGTTCCCGCCGAAACGGTGGGTGCGGACCCGATCGAAACGCTTGAGCGGCAATTGGGCCTTGTCGCCAATCCGAAGATCAGCCGGCCGGAAGCCATTTACGGACCGGATCGGCGAGCTGCACAGGGTTGGGATCTCACCGATCCTGAAACAGCGGCGATGCTTGACGACCGGCGGGAGATTTTTCGCCGTACCGAATGGCACGCCCGTCCGGCCCTTGCCGCGTCTGTTGCGGAAAAAGGTGTCCCGCGTACGCTTTATAATCCGGTTTATCGGGAGGAAATTGTCGGGACGGTTGAAGAAGCGGCGGCTGTTCATGCGGATCTGGCTGTTACGGCGGCTGAGGCACATGTCAAAGACTGGCGGGAAAGATCGGCTGAGGATCGAGCGCAACTGCTGGAACGCGTTGGCGATCTTTATGAACAGCATGCCGATGAGCTTTTTTCCCTCCTTGCGCGTGAAGCCGGTAAAACGCTTCCCGATTGCGTGGCTGAAATACGGGAGGCTGTGGACTTTTGCCGATATTACGCTAATGAATGTCGCCGCCTCGTAGGGGCAGAGACCGGGCTGCGTGCCCGTGGAATCTTTGTCTGCATCTCTCCCTGGAATTTTCCGCTTGCGATCTTTACCGGGCAGATTGCCGCAGCGCTCGTCGCCGGCAACTGCGTTATTGCCAAACCGGCGGAGCAGACGCCTCTCATTGCCGCCCGAGCCGTTGAATTGATGATTGAAGCAGGCATTCCTCTTGGGGCGATCCAGCTTTTGCCCGGGGATGGTCCCACCGTCGGGGCGCCGCTGACTGCCGATCCGCGCGTTGCAGGCGTGTGTTTTACCGGGTCGACCGAAATTGCCAAACTGATCGACCGGACGATGGCGGACAACCTGTCGCCGACGGCTCCGTTAATTGCTGAAACTGGCGGCTTAAACGCAATGATTGTCGATTCGACCGCGCTTCCTGAACAGGCGGTTCGTGACATTCTGGCCTCCGGCTTTCAAAGTGCCGGCCAACGCTGTTCCGCCCTTCGCATGCTTTATATTCAGGAAGATGTTCGCGAACGGACCCTAGCGATGCTGTTCGGTGCCATGGACGAACTCAGGATCGGCGATCCCTGGCATGTTTCAAGCGATGTCGGACCGGTGATCGATGAGGAAGCAAGGGATCATATTCTCAGCTATTGTGAAGCAGCGCGCCGGGATAACCGGCTTCTGAAACAATTGGACCTGCCGGAGCAGCTCAATGGAGGGCTGTTTGTTCCACCGACCGTAATCGAAGTCGCCGGCATTCAGGCAATGAAGCAGGAAATATTCGGGCCCGTCCTGCATGTTGCAAGTTTTTCCGCCGATCAGATTGATACCGTGATCGCCGATATCAACCGTACCGGCTATGGCCTGACCTTCGGCCTTCATACCAGGGTCGATCATCGGGTGCAGCAGGCGGTGGACCGGGTTCATGCAGGAAACCTTTACGTCAATCGCAACCAGATCGGCGCGGTCGTCGGCTCGCAGCCGTTTGGCGGAGAGGGGTTGTCCGGAACCGGGCCTAAAGCCGGAGGACCGTCTTATCTCAGGCGGTTCATGGATTCCGGTCACCTGACACCCGTTGCCGGATCGACACAGTCTTCACACATCCGGGCGGCTTATGACGCCGATCAGGTCAAAGCTGCTCTTGATCGACTGCCTAATCGCCAGCTTGCCGATGCTGCCAAGCGCACGGATATTCTGCGGCGCTGGATTTCGGAGACCTGTCCTGAAGCGACAGACCGGTTCGAGACGCTCGCCGCTCAAATTCCCGACGTCAGTGCTGAACCGGCCGACCTTCCCGGACCGACCGGAGAGAGCAACCGGCTGTGGACTGCGCCGCGCGGAGTGATGCTCTGCCTTGGCAACCTCTCCGGGCCCGACCGAAGTGCAGCCGTTCTTCAGGCATCATCCGCTCTATTAACCGGGAACAGGGCCCTGATTGTTACGCCGGTCGGAGCGGCAGCGCCGCCGGACGGTTTGGCCGCGGTCTGGCTGGAGGGAGTGATCGCCCCGGAATTACTGCAAACCCTGCCGCAGATCGATGGTGTGCTTGCCTTTGGTGCCGATCCGGATCTGAAGCCCTGGCGGCAAGCTTTGGCCGGGCGTTCCGGCCCGATCTTGCCCTTTGTTGCCGATTTGGAAAATCCGGACCGCCTGTGTCTTGAGCGGGCCCTCTGCGTCGACACCACGGCTGCGGGGGGAAATGCTGCTTTGCTGGCCAGCACAGCTGATTGACGCGCCGCCGTCATCCGGAAAACAACTTCAGGGAGAAAGCGGTTCGTGCGCCGAAGTTTGGTCGGTGTCCGCATCGGGCCTCAAGCTTCGGCGCACGAGCTCAGGGAAAGTTCCACCGCAAACCCTATTACGCCGGCAAAAAGGGATTTTTTGAGGGCGGCCACTTGACGATTCCTTGGCTCTACGCCCGATCGTATGAGTCGACGAATTGCAACGAAACAGGTATTGGATCGTCCTGATTGCGCGAAATTCGCGAAAAACAAACCTGCTTTATCGGGCACCGATACAGCCAATGGGAACGGTCCGAGGTGAAAACCGCGTTTTTGACGCCAGACTTTTTGAAGAAAAAGCGAGCCGGCACGTCGCCTGAACAGGGGAAACTTCGGTCGGCGCCGGAAACGCTCGTGTCCAGGCACAGCGTCGTCTTTGAAGGGGTGACGCTCAGTCGCGGAGGAACCGTAATCCTTGAGAAGCTGGATCTCAGGCTGTCGCAGAAGCGGATTGGTCTGATCGGGCATAACGGATCCGGCAAGAGCACCCTTGTGCGGGCCCTGAACGGACTGATCCTGCCCGATGAGGGTTCCGTCTCGGTGTGCGGTGTCAATACGGCAAAGCAGCGCAAACAATTGCCCGGGCTGGTCGGCTTTATTTTTCAGAACCCGGACCACCAGATCATTTTTCCAACTGTCGAAGAGGAACTGGCCTTCGGGCTTGAACAGATGGGGTGGTCAAAGAAACAGGCTCGGGATCGGGTTGTTCGGTTTATGGATCTGCACGGGGTTCAGGAGTGGCGCGACCGTCCGGTGCATGATCTTTCCGAAGGGCAGAAACAACTGGTTTGCGTCCTGTCCGTTCTGATTATGGAGCCGAAAATTCTCGTTCTGGATGAACCGTTCGCCAGTCTTGACCTGCCGACACGCCTGAAAATGATCCGGTGGATCGACCGGTTGCCGCAGCAGATCATTATGGTTTCGCACGACCTCGACAGTCTGACCGGATATGATCGGGTCCTCTGGCTTAAGGACGGCCGCGTTCACAAAGACGGAGCCCCTGAAGACGTGCTGTCCGATTACCGGCAGGCGGCATTGCGCGAAGCGATTGCCCCATGATTGCTCTTTACATCAGCGGACCAAGCTGGGCACACCGGCTGCCTGCGGGCATCAAACTCCTTTTTCTTGCCGTGGTCAGCATCGCAGCCTTTCCGATAGGGACGATCGTGCCGTTGCTGCTTCTGCTTTTGCTTGCCGTCGGCTTGTTTGCCTCCCTAGGCCGGCGCGGTGTTCGGAAGCTGACACTGATCCGGCGCCTGATGCCGTTTCTTGTCGCAATTGTCTTGTTTCACTGGATAATCGGCACGCCTTGGGTTGGTATTCTGGTTGCGGTCCGTTTGCTGGCGCTTGTTCTTCTGGCAAGCTTCATAACCCTCACCACCAGAATGGATGACATGATGGCGGCTCTGCGCCCGATTTTTCGTCCATTGACCTATTTCGGACTTTCCGATAGGCGACTAGCCTTGGCGCTGGCCCTGATGATCCGCTTTATCCCGGTTCTGTTGGGCATTGTTGAAAATCTCAATGAGGCGTATCGGGCGCGGTCTGCCAAAGCCGGACGGTGGAGGTTGGTTGCACCCTTTGCTATTCAGGCATTGCGCTTGTCCGATCAGGTCGGCGATGCCCTGACGGCCCGTGGCGGGGCCGACGGTCTCGCAGGTCGGCGATGAATGCGCCTTCGCGGTAGGAAATCAGAATGACATCCGACAGACATCTTGTACTCATCGCGCTGTTTGCAGCGCTCATCGCTGCGCTTGGTCTGGTACCGGCTTTTCAGGTTCCATTTCTTGGCGGCGTTCCGATCACGGCGCAAACGCTGGGCGTGATGCTGGCCGGTGTTATTCTTGGTCCGGTTCGGGGTGCTCTGGCCGTACTCCTGTTCTTGCTGGGTGTTGCGCTCGGTCTGCCGCTTCTGGCCGGGGGGCGTGGCGGCCTAGGCGTTTTCCAGGGACCTTCTGTCGGTTTTCTGATCGGCTGGCCGGTCGGCGCCTTTGTGGCTGGCCTCATCATGCAAAAGCTGGGCGATCTGAATGTCTTTTTCTCTGCCGTGATCGCGGCGGCGTTTGGCGGTATCCTTGTGGTCTATGCTTTCGGAGTGCCGGGGCTCGCGGTCATGCTGAAAGCACCGTTCCCTGAAACGCTTGTCGGTGCGATGATTTATGTCCCTGGCGACATGATTAAGGTGCTGCTTGCCGGACTGATCGCGCAGACGGTTGCGCGCGGGTATCCGTCCGCCTTGCTCACCAGGCGTTCCTGACCGGCCTTATGGCCTTCGTTGGCGACAGACTGGACCGGTTTGCCGCTGAGGCGCCACATCAGCCGGCTCTGATCTGCGGCAACCGGGTTATCAGCCGGTCTTTGCTGGCGGAACAGATCCGGGCTGTCGCGATGGGTGTTTTTGCCCGGGCAGGGACGAAGGCACCTGTCGCACTGGAGCTTGAAAACGGGACAGATTTCCTAACGGCGTTTCTTGGAATCATCCGGGCGGGATGCCGCGCTCTGGTGTTGGACCCGGCCTGGCCCGACACGGTGCGACGGAGTATCGTATCGGCGACGTCTCCCTCTCTGGTCATTGATCAGACGGTTCTGCAAAGCGTCTCCGCTGCGGGCGGCGCTGACCTGCCTGTCGAGCCGGATGCGGATGACCCGTTTTACGTCGGATTTACCAGCGGAACGACCGGTATACCCAAAGGTTTTCGCCGTTCGCATGCGTCATGGATCGAGAGTTTCCGGTTGGCGGAAGAGATTCTGGAACTGTCCCGAGACGACGTCATCGTTCTTCCCGGATCCCTGCAGCACTCATTGCATCTCTTTGGCGCCGTTCATGCTCTGCACCTGGGTGCCAGGACAATTCAACTGCGGGAGTTCCTCCCGGACGAAGCCTTAAGACAGATCCGGCACCATGAGGCCGGCGTCTTTTACTGTACGCCGACTCAGCTTCACTATCTTGTCCGGAGGGCGCACGCGCGAAAATGGGCGTGCCCGACAGTGCGCCTCATACTCACCAGCGGTGCCAAATGGCAAGGCGGGGATATGGAGGCCCTCAGGCGGTTCTTTCCGAACGCAGGCCTTTGCGAATTCTACGGCGCATCGGAAACCAGCTTCATCAGCACCGCGATGCACGGGGATCAAACGCCGATAATGTCGGTCGGCCGACCTGCGCCGGGGGTCGATGTGGCGGTCCGCGGCAATGACGGTGCCGACCTGCCGCCGAACAGTTCGGGACGGTTGTGGGTCAGGAGTGCCATGCTTTTTGACGGCTATGAGTGCGGGGGCGGTGGCGATACGCGCTGGGACCGGGGCTGGCTGACAGTCGGCGATCACGGCCGCATCGATGAGAACGGGTTCCTTTATGTAACCGGGCGGGGAAAACAGGATGATCGTCACGTCAGGCGTCAATATTTATCCTGAGGAAGTGGAACGGGTGCTTCTGGCCCATGCCGGTGTCAGCCAGGCTGCCGCGTTTGACGTTGAAGACCCCGTGCGGGGACAATGTGTCGTGGCCGCTTATGAAACAACCGGCTCGGACCCGGATGCAGACATGTTACGAGACTGGTGCCGCAGGCATCTGCCGAA
This sequence comes from Stappiaceae bacterium, assembly GCA_965275915.1. Lineage (GTDB taxonomy): Bacteria > Pseudomonadota > Alphaproteobacteria > Rhizobiales > Stappiaceae > JBDWFY01. The sequence goes on along the minus strand of CBDHYI010000007.1, from coordinate 537,001 downwards.
AGAAAAAGTGCCGAGATTTTTTGTCTCCATAAGTGAATGGCCGCTTACGCCCGGCGGGAAAACGGATCTGTTAAAATTGCGCAGGAATGTGTGTTTTCATCAGGGCTCATACCGCGAAGTGAACGGTGACTGATGGGTGATGTTTTTATTGTCGCGGCAAAGCGGACGCCGGTTGTCCCAAGAGGCGGGGCATTCAGCCGCCTTGCGCTGCAGGAGCTTGCAGCGCCGGTCATACAGGCCTGCCTGAAAGAATGCACTGTCGAGCCCTCCGCAATCGATGAGATCCTTGTCGGAAATGCGCTTTACGGCGGCGGTAATCCCGGTCGCCTCATCGCGCTTTCTGCCGGTCTGCCGGAAACGGTTCCCGCGGTAACCGTTGACCGTCAGTGTTGTTCGGGCCTGGACGCTGTCGGCCTCGGGTTCTCCATGATCAGCGCCGGCCATGCGAGGACCGTATTGGCAGGCGGGGCGGAAAGTTTCAGTCGCAGCGCATTGCGGTCCCATCGTCCCCTGGAGCGGGATCAACCGCCGGAACCGTATGACAGACCGCCCTTCACGCCATGGCAGGATCGCGATCCGGACATGGGAGAAGCGGCGGCAGCACTGGCCGCCCGTCTGTCGATCTCAAGAGAGCGGCAGTGGGAATGGGCGGTCGACAGTCATCGCAAGGCGGTGCAGCGGCGGGAAACCGGCGGATTTGATCGGGAGATGGCTCAAATCGGCGACACGCTTTTTTCAGGTGACCCGTTTGCACGGTCCTTGACGGTTGATCTTTGTCGCCGAACGCCCCTCCTTCACGGCGATGACGCGTACGGTGTCGATGTTGCATCGACGGCAGTTGAGGCGGATGCGGCCGCGTTCCTGATCCTGTGCAATCAGGAAGCGGCCGAGCGGCAAAGCGGGCCGATTTTCAGAATCGCCGGTTATGCGGTTGCCGCTGCCGATCCGGAGTGGCCGGGCCTTGCACCGATTGAAGCCGCAAGGAAGCTGTTTCGGGAAACCGGGATGAGGCCGCCGGATTTTGAACGCCTGGAAATTATGGAAGCCTATGCCGCCCAGGCGATAGCCTTTTTTGAGGCATTTGATGTTCCGCACAACAAGATCAATGCCGGGGGCGGGGCTTTGGCGCGGGGGCATCCGATTGGAGCGTCGGGGGCAATCCTGTTGACCCGTCTGGTGGCAGAACTCGCCGATATGCCGCCTGGTTCTCCGGGTCTTGTAGCGATTGCCAGTGCCGGTGGGCTGGGAAGCGCTTTGATCATCGAAAAGATCTGAATGAAACACATGGCGCGCCGGTAAAAAAATCAGTTTGTCGAAAAACGGAATCTGCGAATCTTTGGTTTCCAAAAAGTCTTTTTCTTGAAGACGTTGTGGCGGAAGCGCCATTGGCTGCGGAGTTATCCACCGGCTGTGGACAGCGTGAACATCGTCATTCATCGCGAAAAAAGCTTGGATTCGGGGATTTCTTAGCGCACTATTGATTGTCGTTGAGATGCGTCCCATATGATACGTGGCTGGCGTCAGAAACTTTCTGGAAACGAATGTCGAAAGTTTGTTGACTGGCCTTTTTAGCCTGCGTATAAGGGCGTTCATCGAGGGCGGCATCGCCGCAGGCGGTGCTCTTTTGCGCTCTTGATTATCTTGCAGACTTGGAATGTTTGAGCCCCTGAGCGGCTTGGGGCATTCTTTTCTCTGCGTTTGAAGCTGGCTTTTTTGTTGGTTTCGGTTCTTTGACATTATTGGATTGAAGAAGGAGAAACGTGGGCGGCGGTTGTGTTGCTTGATGTTTTGGGTGTTGGCCGTTTGGCTGGTGCTTGGAGCATTGAAGAGACCTCTGGCGGGTCACGTTTTTCAAAGACACTCTTGGTTGCGTTTTTGGGTGATTGGGTTTTTGCGGATTGCGAATGTCTGGTTGTCTGAAGGTGCAATTGATGTGTGTCCTCGTCAAAATGCGTGACCTAGCAAGCCGGAATTGGATTTCTCAACTTGAGAGTTTGATCC
>CBDHYI010000007.1:10000-527500 GCA_965275915.1 Stappiaceae bacterium | reverse complement strand
TCGCTTTTGAAATCAGTCGGATTTCCCGGTCTGTAAGTTTGGTGAAAATCGGAAAAGACTTGATCATGTCCTGGGATTTCAGGCCAAGATCGAGGCGAGGGCGGCTGTCGGCATCACGCCGGGTCTGATCGATGGAGGCTCTGAGCGTGCCATACAGTTCCTGGCCGATCAGGCCTTGGCGGAACAACGCCTGATATTCTTTTTCCTCCACCCTGAGAGCGGTTTTCTTGAGAAAAAGCCGTTCGAACTTGTCCGAATAGTCTGGATATTGCAGCCGCAGGGCATCGAGTGCCTTGCCGGTCTCCCGTTGCCGGACCTGCAGAATTTCAAGCAGAATGTCTGCCACGCGGCGTCCGTGGAGCGTTGCGATTGTCTGTTCTGTGAAGAGGGACAACTCATCAAGCACTTTTCTCGACAACAGCAGCTGTTCGAACCGGTCAGCGATGTTGCCCGCCAGCAGAAAGTCGACATGAAAAGCCCGCTGCAGCAGTTTGGATAATCGAAAGCTGAAATTATAGCCCAGCATCCGGCGGGCCTCGCGGCGGTACTCGACCCGGCCCCCGGACCGGGCATGATCCGACAGCCGTCCGACCTGAGCCAGAAGCGCATTGATAATACGGCTGGAGACGGTTCGTTCCTGGAAATGCTCAAGGATGCACTCCCGCTCCTTGTCGGCCAGTGCGACCAGACCGAGCGTGATCAGATCACGGTCGGCTATGTCTGTGCCAATGTCGTCCTGTACGGAATATTGCTCGGTGCGGCTGCGGCCGTCCTGTCCCACTTCCCGGGCCACGGATGGCGCGATGTGATAGGTCTCGGCCGCGGCTTCAACGGCGTCGGCAACCTTGCCGTTGGCCAGCGCAAGGACCTGCTTGCGAAGAGCGAGGTCCAGCGGAGACAGCTGATTGAGCTTCAGGAGCCGGATCAGCGGTTTCAGGGTGGTGCCGTTGACCAGCAGTGTGAACAGAACAAACCCCGTGGCCAAAATGGCAACGAACTGTTTTGTCTCGGTGCTCAGTATATGGTGTTCGGTTACCGACAGGGCCAGGGCAAGCGTGACGGCACCCCGCATGCCGCCCCATAACATCACCAGCTTGAACGAGTTGCTGATACGTTCGCCCATGCGGGCAAGGCTCAAGAGCGGCAGCAGACCGAACAGCACCACCGCGCGGGCGGCCAGAGCGGCGATGATCAGCACAACAAGCATCAGGCCGTGCCATGCCGTTATGCCGACAATCAGTTTGGGAACAAGTATTGACGCCAGGACGAAGATAAGGGAACTCGACCAGAAGGCCAGTTGCTCCCAGATATCTTTCAGAAAACGCCAACCGTCCGGGGAAATCCGCGAGGGGCCGGACAGATTGAAAAAGAGGGCTGCAGTGACCACGCCGATGACACCGGAGACATCAAAGATCTGTTCATTGATGACATAAACCAGATAGGGGAGGGCGAGACTGAGGGTCATCTGCGCCAGCGGCAACTCGCGCACCAGCGGGAGGAGCAGGTTGAGCAGCCGTACGCCGATGTAGCCCCCGAGAATGCCGCCGGCGAAAATACGGGAAAAATGAACCAGGCTCTCCGTAACGCCGGGTTGCGCACCGCGCGTGATGATGGTCAGCACAACGGTGAACACGGCAATGGCCGCGGCGTCGTTCAGAAGGCTTTCGCCCTCTACCAGCCGACCCAGGCGGGCCGGCGCGCCGATGTCCCGGAATATCGCAACCACCGCCACCGGATCTGTCGTTGCAACGATTGCACCCAGCAGCAGACACACCATGAGCGGCATGCTTGAGACTTGTGCCAAAGCGATACCGATAAAGGCCGTCGCGATCAGAACAGCGATGACCGCAAGGATCAGGATGGCCCCGGCATCTTCGCTCATGCGTCTGACATCGAGGGTCAGACTGGTCTGAAACAGCAGAATCGGCAGGAAAATATAAAGAAATATTTCCGAGTTGACCGGCGGGTGGACGAAGATCCATGCAATCTCGTTAAAGGCGTCGGTTTTGTCCGTATAAAGAAGGAAGCCCGAGCCGATGCCGATAAAGATGCCTACGCCGGCCAGAAGCACCGACGAGGACAGGCCGAGCGTGCGCGCCAATGGCTGAATCAGGCCAATAACGATCAGAAGGCCGGCAACGACCGATATCGTAATCGGAAGATTGGACATTACTGAAACTTCTCCAACCAAACGCTGCTGCCTGGACGCAATTCGATACCCCCAGCCGGTAAGTGGATAAGACGCGGGCCTATCACCGCTTTTAGCCAACTATATATCAAAATGATGGAATGAAAGGGAATCTTGCTGATACGATCGGCATTTGGACAAACAATGTATCGACTGACGGCTGTTAAAACCGGCGGAAACCGCCCAGGCTGCCGGGGCGCCGCCCATCCCAGGGATCCATGGAACAGGTATAACCCACAACGCAACTGGGATTGTCCCGTGTCGGTGCGCGGGTGGGGACGACGATCTGGTCCGGATCGCAATAAAAGCGGTCTCTGACAAAACGTCGGTATGTGTATTGGCCGGTCGACAAAACCACCGCCCCGCTTCGCTGAACAAGATTTTGCGCTTGGGCGCAGGACATGCGGCGCGCATCCTGTCTTGCGTGAGCCAATGCCGTTGAAAACAGGACTGTTGCCAGAGCAAGCAGAACGAGATTTTTCATCGCAAATATCCAGTTCGTGAAAGGGGCCGACGAAAGAATGTTGCAATAGCTTTTCAAGAACGGGAACAGGATAGCACTTCGGCGTACCGGAAGCGAATATATCGTCGCCGCCGCTGTCGGTTGCAGTGCGGCAAATAGCGCGTTTCATTAGATCTCGCATCTTTATATTTTTCTAATATAAAGATGCGAGTGGAGAAGCGGACTTTATGGAAACACATGCGACGGAATTTACGCCGTTTCTTTCGTTATTCGGCGGTGCATTGATCGGCCTTTCCGCCGTTTGGCTTATGGCATCGATCGGAAGGATCGCCGGCCTGTCAGGCATTATCACCGGCGTTTTGCCACAGTTTTTTGACCGGCAAACCATCTGGAAAGCTGCGTTTTTGCTGGGTGCCGTTCTGGCTCCGGTGCTTGTAAGCGCAGTTTTCGGCTATCGACCGGCTTTCTCGGTTCCGTCCGATGCATGGCTGCTGGTCGGCGGCGGGGTGCTGGTCGGGATTGGTGTGTCGTTCGGGGGTGGCTGCAGCAGCGGACACGGCGTGTGTGGCCTGTCAAGGTTGTCGGCGCGCTCCATCGTTGCGACCCTGATATTCATGGCGTCGACCGGAGCGACGGTGTTTGTTCTGCGGCATATTTTGGGAGCCTGATCGATGCGCATTTTGGCTGCTGTTTTTGCCGGATTGATCTTCGGTGCGGGTATCACAGTTTCGGGCATGGGAAATCCGGCGAAGATTCTCAATTTCTTCGATATCGCCGGAACCTGGGACCCAAGTCTTGCATTTGTCATGGGCGGGGCGATCCCGGTGACGTTTGTCGGCTATCGGCTTGTCTGGGGCTGGTCCCAGCCTCTCTTTTCATCGGAATTCGTTCTGCCGCGCCGAACCGATATCGATTACAACCTCACCATCGGCTCGGCTGTCTTCGGTATTGGCTGGGGTCTTGCCGGGTTCTGTCCGGGGGGTGCTGTTCCCGCCCTTGGTTTTGGTTTCTGGGAGCCGGCGATCTTCGTCGCATCGATGCTGGCGGGTCTGTCGGTGACCGGAATGATACGACAGGGGCCGTCCCGTCCGGTCAGGGCCTGAGAGCTGTCAAGGCTGCGATACGGACGCTCCGCTCCCGCACTTCGGCCTCGGGAGCGTTTTGCGCGATTCCGCTCGGCCGGAAAAACCTCTAATATCGACTCATGATCCGGGTCACTGACACGATATTTTTGCAGGACGATGAGATCGTTGAGACCTTTATTCGCGCATCCGGGCCGGGCGGTCAGAATGTCAACAAGGTCGCAACGGCCGTCCAGTTGCGTTTTGACGGTCTCGGTTCCCCGTCGCTGCCGGACTATGTCAAGCAGCGCCTGCGCGCGGTCGCGGGTCAGAGAATGACCAAGGACGGCTTTATTGTTCTGACAGCCGACACGCATCGATTGCAGAGCCGCAACCGTGAAGAGGCGCAGGAGCGCCTGCTTGAATTGATCCGGGAAGCAGCCGTTATTCAGAAAGTCCGGAAACCGACCAGGCTGTCGCGGGCTGCGAAGAAAAAACGGGTCGATTCAAAGGTCAGGCGTGGTCAGGTGAAGCGCCTGCGCGGAAAATTCAATCACCAGGACTGAAAATCGGTGTGAAGACCTGTCAGCGTGCGGTAACCATTGCGCCATATTCGCGTTGAACAGCTGAATTTTTCACCAAAAGCGATTACTTTGGGCGTGGGCCTGAGCCTTGGGTCTTCAAAAGTTGGGTGGAAGTGATTGTCAGTTGTTGAAATTGACCGGCGCTGAGGGAAAGATCATTTCGTAGGTTGGAGTCTTCGGTCGGCCTGAATGGTCACTCACGGGAAGTGCGGATGGAAACTGCAGAAACGCTTATATTGTTGTCGCAAATCTACGCGGGGATCGGTCTGTTGGTGGCAGTTCCGTTTTTGCTCTTTGGGATCGACCGCGTCGAACCGTCAGCGAGGGGAACATTTGCATTTCGGCCGCTGCTCATCCCGGGTGTTGTTCTGATCTGGCCAATTGTTCTTTATCGGTGGGGTCTGCTTGAGCGGGCCGGGGTGGAATAAAGTGCAGCACGGTTATCGAAAAGCCCATGCCAGAATCTGGCTGATACTCGGTATTCTGCTACCCGTTCTCATCGTGTGGGGGATCGTCCTGAGGCAGAACGGCCCGCTTGAGCGCGCGGGGGTTCCTTTGGATGACACGGCCAAGGCTGTTCTCAACCAGAACGGAGCAGCCCGGTGAGCGTCAAGTTTATTCCCGTAACATGGAACCGGGCGAAATGGGGTTATGATGCCGTTTTGCTCGTTGCCGTTGCGCTTTATATCTGGCTGTTCCTGATGATTGCGCCCGCTTTTCAGGATGTTACGCGTCCGCTGGACGGAGCGATCCTGAGAATGCGGGCATTTGGCACCTGCGCCTTTCTGATGTTGAGCTTTATCCTGTGTATCGGTCCGCTGGCGCGGCTGGACAAGCGGTTTTTGCCGCTTCTTTACAACCGGCGCCATTTCGGGGTTCTGACATGCGCGGTTGCCTTCACCCATGCCAGCTATGTCCTTGGCTGGTATTATGCCTTCTCGCCGACCGATCCCTATGTCGGCCTGCTGGCCTCCAACACCAGCTACGGCCAGCTTTTAGGGTTTCCCTTTGAGGCGTTTGGTATCCTTGCACTGTTCATCCTGCTGGTATTGGCTGCGACCAGTCACGACTTCTGGCTGTCCTTTCTGACGCCGCCGCTTTGGAAAACCCTGCATATGGGGATCTATGTCGCCTATGTTGCGATCGTTCTTCATATCGTTCTTGGCGCATTACAGGCTGAGAACAATCCGCTGCTGGCGATGATGCTGGTTGCAGGCGTCGGGCCCATTTGCGTTTTGCATGGTCTTTCCGCCCATAAGGAGCGTCGCCGGGATAAGGCGGGTGCCGATCCTGTGGGCGAAGGTGACTGGGTGATTGCCGGCGATGCTGACAATGTTCCGGACAAGCGGGCAATCATCGTAGCTCTGAACGACGGCGAACGGGTGGCGATCTTCAGAAACGGTGACAAACTGTCGGCCATCACCAATGTGTGCGCGCATCAGAACGGGCCGCTTGGAGAGGGAAAGATTGTTTTTGGGTGCGTGACATGCCCCTGGCACGGCTTTCAGTATAATCTTGAGGATGGACGGGCACCGGCGCCGTTCACCGAAAAGATCGCCACGTACAGGCTGAAACTGTCGGGCAAGACAGTCCTGCTCGACCCCAACGCGCTGCCGCCCGGCACCTATGTTGAACCGGTTGTTTCGCCGCTGCCGGAAAAGGAGACCGCCTGATGGCTTCCCCCAAACAGGACCCGTTCTTTATCGGCTGGGCCAAAAAACCGCCGCGGGCGCTGTGGTCGTTTTTGTTCTTCGTGTCGGCGGTGTTTGTCGGTGGTATGGGAGGCATGGCGTTTTCGCTCAGCGCTGGCGTCGATGATCCCGGTGACGGCCGCTTTGCAGGGCGCCAGCAGTTTGCGGGAGTTGTTGAAGCAAGACCCTATCCTCTGCTCCGTATTCCGCCGGGCGAGGGCAATGCGCAGCCACGTACCATATTGTTGTCGGGGCCCGGAAAACGGGGCGTTCAGGCGACGGCGGAGCCCTTGTCGGGGCAGCCGGTCCAGGTTGCGGGCGTGGCGCTGAAACGGGGCACCATCGATATGCTGCAGGTCAACGGACGGGGCGTCCAGGCCGCCTCTGACGAGGCACTGGAGGGGCTTGCGGATTACCGCCCCGCGCCGGCGGAAGAGCTTGGCCGTTGGCGACTTGTTGGCGAGATTTGTGACGGAAAGTGCTACACCGGTGCCATGCGCCCGGGCCGCGGCCTCGCTCACAAGGCATGCGCCAACCTCTGTCTCATCGGGGGGATTCCACCGGTGTTTGTATCGACCGCTGAAATTGCGGGCAGCACTTTTTTTCTCCTGGCGGATCAGGACGGCAATCCCCTGCCGGACACTGTTGCCGACTTGACGGCTTTGCTGATCGAACTTGAAGGCACGGTCGAGAAAAGGGATGATCTGCTGATTTTCAAGGTCGATCTTGATGCGGCAAGGGTGATGTAACATGCCGACATTTCAGAAACTGGCTGCCGGTGGACTGATTTTTGTCGCTCTGACAGCGGCCAGTTGGTGGATCTGGGACATGGTCCCGCAACTTGCCCGGCGGACGGTCTTTTGGGACTATCGAATTCTGACGAGTGTCGTCGCCATTTTCCTGTTTTTGACGGTCGCTGAAGCCGTTTTTTCAAGACTTTGGGCGCGGCTGTTTCCGGATTCATAGATGTTTTGAGAAAAACACTTATATGACCAGTGCAGGCTGAACGATCGTGCCGGTTGAACAGGAGAGGCGGATGAAACGAACTGTACGGTGGACTTTCGCCCCGCTCTTAATTTGTGCAGGCGTTGTCATGCTTGGCTCGAACACGGTCAATGCCGGTGGACCCGAGATCTACAGACCGCCGACAAATACGGACCTTCTGACCCGGCAGCAGCAGAATTTACGGCAACTTCAAAAGCGCCTGGACCGACGCAACAGACAGGATGTTGAAGCCTATCAACGGGCGCAGGCAGCGCGGAAAAAGCGTGATCTGGAAGTCAGAAACTCCCTTTGCCGGGCACGCAATATCGATGAACAGGATTGCCATCCCTGAAATCGGCCTGCGACTTTCTTGAGTTCCCCTGTCAGATTCAGGCGCGGCCATGCGTCATGCGCAGCAGGATGCCATCCCGTTTGACGAAGTGATGAAAGAGCGCGGCGGCGATGTGGGCGATGACGGCGGCGGTGAAAATCCAACCCATGACCTGATGAATCTCAAGCACGGTCGTTGCGAGGGCCCGGTCCTTGTCAACGATCGGCGGGAGCGTGAAAATCCCGAAGACTTTGATTGCAGCACCATAAGCGGACGTCCCGATCCAGCCGACGATCGGGCTCACCAACAGGAATCCGTAGAGGATGAAATGCACCAGATGGGCGATGCCCTTCTGGGCGAGAGGCATATCCTCCGGCAGAGGGGCCGGTTTGTGGGTCAGCCGATACGCCAACCGCAAGGCAGTGATCACGAACAGGAGCACGCCCATTGAGCGATGAAAATCGAACAGGACGTTCTGCAGTGCCCCTGGCCCGACACGCAGCATCAGGAGGCCGGCGGGCACCATCGTGAGGACGCAAACAACGGTTAGCCAGTGAAAGAAACGGGCGGTTCCCGTGTAGGCGACGGACGTGTCCTGCAATGCGTTTTTTCCTCCACCATAAAATGGAATACAGATATCCCCGCCTGCAGTTCCCTTTTACCTTTGTCGGACAAGCAAGTGCTTGCTCCTCTCAGGCCGGCTTTGCGGCAAACACCGTATCGCTTTCGGTTTCTTCCACCTGATCCAGCAAATGGCCGGCGCGGCGGGCTTTGGTTTTCAGATAGCGGTGGTTGTCGGCATTGACAGGTGCCAGAACCGGCAGCCGTCGGACGACATTCATGCCGGCACCGGTCAGCGCGGCAACCTTTTGAGGATTGTTGGTCAGCAGTTCGACTGCGCTCCAGCCGAGAGATTTAAGCATCGCCGTTGCTGCGAAATAGTCGCGCTCATCATCGTGAAAGCCCAAGGCGGTATTGGCATCGATTGTGTCCAGCCCGTCATCCTGCAACCGGTAGGCACGCATTTTGTTGGCAAGCCCGATTCCGCGCCCTTCCTGCTCAAGATACAACAGACAGCCGCCGCCCAGTTCGTTGATCCTTTCAAGAGCCATCTGCAATTGCGGCCCGCAGTCACATCGGCGGGAGCCGAAAATATCGCCGGTGACGCACGAAGAATGGATCCGGATAGGCAAGGGGCGATCCGGACGGGGTTCGCCGATCATCACAGCGGTTGCGACATTGCCGATGGCATCGCGAAAAACCGCGAAACGCGTATCGATGGCATTGTCGAGCGGAACGCGCGCATCGCTGACCAATGTCAACGTGCGTGCCAGATTTTCGCGAAACCCCATGATGGTTTCTGCGCATATCGATTGAATGTCGTAGTCGCGGCAGAGGGGATCGTTTTCCTCCGGTGTGCGGCGTTCCGACAAAAGCACTGCCGGCAGGTGCCGGCCGATTTTTGCCAGTTCGATCGCGGCTCGGGCGACCGGGCCGGCCGGAGCGATGTCGTGTTCGGCAACCTTTGCGGATATCGTTCGGGGATCGCACATCGCGATCGCCCGCAGGGTTTCTACCGTGTCGCCGGGATTGATGCGAATGGTCGCAGGAACGTCCGCGGTGTAACCGAGCGCCTGCGCTCTTTGTCCGGTGATGACAAGCGATGTACCGCCTGAGCCCAGAAGTTCGGAAAAACGAACGGTTGTCGCCTGATCGAGATTCTCGACCACCGTCATAAAGCGGCTTTCCGATCCGGCATGAACACAAAGCGGACGGTAGCCGCAAAGCTCCGTCAGGGCGCGCTGAACCGGCGTCAGAGACGTCGTTCCAAAAGGGTTCGTTCGCGCGTCCGTGTGTTCGATCGTCATGTCAACTCGTTTGTTTTGTCCCATGTGAGCACAATGCAGTTTGATTATATTGAATTTTCGGAGGCACAAGCCAATTGACAGTCCCGGCCAAATTTCTCACTTCTCCGTGATAGTATATCGCCTCTATCAATGAATTGGGGCGTTATGACGCTGACTTCCCGGATCTCAAATGGCAATCTATCATTAAAATTCAAATCCTTGGATATTACTCGCCATTTGCCGCGCCCTGACCGGCAGACGACAGCTCTTAACGCGCGTGTTCGTGTGTCGGACGCTTGTGCCCGGAAAGACGGGCGCCATAAGGTCGTGTTTTCATGGCGGAATTACGGCGTCGCAACATAAACAACATACGCCCCGGTGATGTGAAGGTACTCCATCTCATATCAAATTTAGGGTTCATAGGGTGTGAAACCAGCCACACCGGTCGATTTGTGTTGCGTTGCGATATTTCCCCTCGGCCTGTGCCCGGCGAAACGCGTCTCAGTCCGTCCACGCAAAGATATCGCTGTGTCCGACGACAATTCTGCACTTTTCCTGCTCGATGACGGACATCCGGTCGGCCAGCCATTGGGACAGGGCGTCCTCATGGACCAGTCCGGTCTCCGCGGCAGCCTCGGCCCAGCCCGAAAGAAGCTGCCGCTGAAAGTCTGCCGATGTTTTGCGGTCCCCGGACTGACTGTCCCAGTCCGATGCGCCGGTTACGAGTCTGTAGCCGGCCGTTTCGAGCAGGGCGGCTGCCCGTTCCGCGGCCCGGGGGCCGAGCGCGGGTCCGAATCCCTTGTCGGTACCCTGGTGCTGATTAAACGCATCCAAAACCGCCTGATCCAGCGTGTGAACAGGATCAATCCGGCTTGTTCCGTCATAGGAAAGGGCTGCATAGAAAGGAAGTTCGCGGTCTGCCAGCGCCTTTATGAAAGCGGCGAGCCACTGTTCGGATACCAGATCAAGAAAAGCCGACGTTGAAACCAGGTCTACATTCCGGTCGAGAATATCGAAGGATCGGTTGAGATCGACCGGCACCGTTCGAACCGTGTGCGGGGGCTGTGAAATCGACGTTTGCGCAAATTTGTGGGCTTTTTCCAGCAGCGATCGATCATAGTCGGCCAGGATCCAGTCCTGTGGAGCAGCGATTTCATGAGTGAGACTGCGCATCGTCGAACCGGTCCCTGCGCCTATATCAAGGATGCGAATGCGGTCCCGGCCGGAAAAGGCCTGGCAAACGGTGTTCAGGACGGTTACATTCCGCGCCGCCTTATCCTCCGGTTCCCGGACGGAGAGCCAGTCTGCTGAAAATCCTGCCATTACGCACGTTCCAGGATCGTGCGGATCCTTGCCGCGGTTTCGTGCCAGCGCGGCAGGTTTTTCGCTGCGGACAGGGCACCGTTTCTAAACCGGGCGCGTTTGTCCTCATTCAGGATCAGGTCCTTGAGGGCCACGCGAAAGGCTTCCGGCTCATCCGGTGAAACGACTATTCCCGCATCCGCAGGGATAGTGTCGGACACCGCGCCGTGGCCGGATGCAACCACCGGCAGTCCGTGGGCAATGGCCTCGGTAAATGCCATCCCGTAGCCCTCATACCGGCTGGCCAGCACAAACATGTCGGCGCCAATATAGAGCGCGTCGATCTGATCTCGGGGCACGGCTCCGTGAAGAATGACGCGCTCGCTGAGTTTCAGTTGGTCGATTTGTCGTCTCAGCGCCGCCGCGCATGTAAGGTCAAGACGATCGTCTCCGACAATATCCAGTATCCAGTTGAGGTCCTTGAGCTGGCAAAGTGCGTCCACCAACGCTGCGTGGCCTTTTCTGGGCACGATCGAGCCCACGGAGATCAGTCCGACCTTGTCATCCTTACGACCCGTTGCCGGGGGGACGGGATCATTTCCAGGCACCGCGACCGTGAGGCGTGCCTCCGGAATTTCGAGTTCGGTCTTTAAAAATGCTGCGGTTTTCAGACTTGTCGTAACAATGTGGCCCGTCTGCTGCAGGATCTTTTTCTCCTGCTCAAGCATTCTTTTGGATTGTTCCGGAGTCAGACCCGTTTCCAAACCCAGAGGGTGGTGGACAAGGGCAACGATCCGATGGCTTGAGCAAATCTGTTCTGCGCACTGTCTCATCGCGCCCCAGGCAAGACCGTCGATCAGAATCGGAATGTCCGGCGATTCACCGGCCAGGCGTTTAGACGCCTGTTCAAGTGTCTGCGCATCGGGGAAGGGAAAGCCGTTTCCCAGGCTGAGAAGCGTGCCGTTCCAGCCGACTTTGGTAAGCTCCGCGCGAATGCGGCGATCATAGGCGTACCCGCCGGTGGGCAGGTCGAAATCACCCGGGTAGGCCAGAATATAGTCAGGCACTATGCAGCGGTGCCTCATACCAGGCGCGGGCAACGTGGGACTCCGACAACGTGACCCGGATCGCGTGAATTTGCGCGCCCGGCCTGCCAAGCTCATCTGAAAGCGCGGCTTCGGCCAGCGCATCGTAAATGTGCTTGGTCAGGAATTCGGTAGTGGTGTTCTTGCCGCTAAATTCGGGCAGGTCGTCCAGGTTCTTGTAGTTTAAGGGCGATAGGGTCGCTTTAAGCACATCAAGCGCCCGGCCGATATCGATCACCACGCCGTTTTCGTCGAGCTCCTGTGACATGAAACTGGCATCGACAACGAATGTCGCGCCGTGCAGGGCCTGCGCGGGACCGAAAAGCGCCCCCTTGAAACTATGGGCGATCATGATGTGATCGCGAACTTCTACGGCAAACACGTTCTAAAAACCTTTCGCTGAAGGGTGCGGATTATTCTTCGTCAATATGCAATTACGGGACAGAGTATGTCGCTGTCCGGATGAAGGATATCCGGAAGATGTTGGGCAATATCATGGAAACGGTAGGTGTTTGTCAAAAGGACATCGAGTCTGGCATCGTTCAAAAGGCCGAGAGCTGTTTCAAGGCGCCGGCGAAATGTCCAGCGTGGACGCCTTTCGGTTGGCAGACCGCCGACCTGGCTTGAGATGAGTTTCAAACGCCGGCTGTGAAAAGCGCCGCCAAGCTGCAGGTTTGATTCCTTTTCTCCGTACCAGCTCATTTCAATGATTTGCGCCTCATTTCCGCCAAGATTCAGCGCTGTCGCCAACCCTGCTGGATTGCCGCTGGCATGAAAAACCAGATCCTGATCGTCCTTCGCCGACTCAGGTTCGGAAAAATGAAGGCCAAAAACGTCGGCAAGGGCCTTCCGCGCAGGGTTTCGGTCAATAAGGGTGACGCTGGTTCCGGGTATTTTGCCCAAAATGAAAGCCGTGAGCGCACCGACAACGCCACCGCCAATCACCGAAATGTGATCGCCGGGGCCCGGTTTGGCGTCCCAGACAGCGTTCAGTGCGGTTTCCATATTTGCGCCAAGTATTGACCGCATATGGGGAATATCGTCCCGGACGGGAATCACGGCGTTCGCCGGAACATCAAAGAGAGTCTCATGCGGATGAAGGGTAAACACGACACGATCGATCAGATCCGGCGGTCCCTGAACGACGCGTCCGACAAGGGAATAACCGTATTTAACCGGGAAAGGAAACGTCCCTTCCTGAAACGGGGCCTGCATGCGCGTCCACTCGCTTTCAGGCACCTGGCTGGAAAAGACGAGGCCTTCGGTTCCCCGGCTGATGGCACTGAAGAGTGCCTGAACGCGAACCGACCCGGGCGTACAGGTTTCATTCATGTTCGATGTTCTAACGTCCGCCCGGAACGGTCCGGTATACCAAAGCGCACTGGAAGGGATCGAGTTGATCGCGGAAGCGTGATCGTCGGTTGCACTCATTGTGTAATTACCTAGTTTTACCAATGCTCTATACCAATAAATGATAAACGCCAACAATGGCACAAAGTGATCACAGGGTTGTACATTATACTATGATTGAACGATTGCTTGTTGAATTTCCTGTCTCAAAACGCCGGTGGCTTTATGCCGGCTTCGTAACGGTTTCAGTCCTGGCTCTTATCGGGCTGATGATGGCGACTCTTGCGTCTGAAGGATTGTCTGTCGCGGAAATTGTCATGGTCGGCTTTTTCGCGATCACGTTGCCATGGTTGGTTATCGGCTTCTGGAACGCGATGCTCGGCCTGCTCCTGATGCGTTTTGCGAAGGACCCTGTTGCCGCTGTTAATCCGATGGCGGGAAGCTTCGACCGTGACCAACCGATTACCGCATCAACGGCCATCGTCTCCTGCATACGCAACGAGGATACGGCGACGGTTGCGCGCAATCTTGACGGCATGCTGGCCGGTCTCGCTCAATCGGGGATGTCGCGGCGCGAAAAGTTCGCGCTTTACGTCCTCAGCGACACATCCAGGGACGATATTGCGGCCGAGGAAGAAAACGTCTTTCTTGATCTGAAGACCCGTTGGCGGCACGATTTTGAGGTTGTTTATCGGCGCCGGCCCAGCAATCCCGGCTTTAAGGCAGGCAACATCCGCGATTTCTGTCGGCGCTGGGGATCGCTTCATGACTACATGCTGGTGCTTGATGCGGACAGCTACATGTCCGCCGATGCGGCCCTGAAGCTTGTTCGCATGATGCAGTCCCATCCCAAGGCCGGTATCCTGCAGAGCCTGGTTGTCGGACTGCCGACTATGAGTGCCTTTGCGCGGGTTTTCCAATATGGCATGCGTCTTGGCATGCGCTCTTACACAATTGGCAGTGCCTGGTGGCAGGGCGATTGCGGCCCTTACTGGGGGCATAATGCGCTCATTCGTCTGGAGCCGTTCATCGAGGCTTGCGAATTGCCGCTCCTTCCGGGGAAAGGTCCCCTGTCAGGGACCGTGCTCAGCCATGACCAGCTTGAAGCGACTTTCATGCGCCGGGCGGGATATGATGTGCGTGTGGTGCCGGAAGAAGACGGTTCGTTTGAAGAAAATCCGACGAGCCTGCCCGAGTTCATCCGCCGCGATCTCAGATGGTGTCAGGGCAATCTGCAATATCTGAAACTCCTGAGATTGCCCGGTTTGAAGCTTGTGAGCCGGTGGCAGCTTGTGTTGGCGATTCTGATGTTCATCGGCTCGCCCGCCTGGATGTTTTTCATGTTCACCAGTGCGATGGTGACGATCTTCTCGACCGACACGTCAATTACCTTTGACCGGACCATGGGGCTGACGACGCTTGCAGTCGTCATGAGCATGGTCTTTGCGCCGAAAATCGTGACGGTTATTGACATCCTGTCCCGAAGAGATCTGCGCAAGGCGTTTGGAGGGCCGGTGGGAATCCTGGCCAGCACCTTTGTTGAGATAATCTTTTCCGCACTGCTGGCGCCGATCATGGCTGTCGCTCATACGATTTTCATCGGCGGTCTCATGGTCGGACACAAGATTGGCTGGTCCGCGCAGCAGCGCGACGCCAAGGATATTTCAATCGGTTTTGCTGTTGCGCGGCTGTGGCCACAGACAGTTTTCGGCCTGCTGGGAGCCGCGTTTATTGCCTTTTATGCCAGCGGCGCGCTGCTGTTTGCGCTTCCCGTCATTCTCGGTCCGCTGCTCGCCGTTCCCTTCGCCATGACCTCGTCCTCGTCCCGCTTCGGACGCTGGTTCCTTGCCAGCAGGCTGTGGCGGATCCCGGAGGAAACGGCGACGCCTCCCGCGCTGCTGTCCCTGAACCTGCCCGCACTGCCGGGCGCTGAAGCTGCGACGGCTGCGGATGTTGCCGCGTCCGGAGAGGCGGAAGCCACGCCGATTGTTCCCGGCGAATAGCCGGGAACCGGGCGAAGACAGGAGTCCTGGTTTGCTTGTCGGTTCCAGATGGGCTCAGGGTGCGGATCCATAAATTGGCTGAAAATGGTAGGAGCCGATTTATGCGTCCGCACCCTGAGGCATTCAATGGTGGATGACCAGCAGGAGCCCGCGTCATCGCTACGCACCAGCAATCTGGTTTTTTGTTTTAGCATGACATCCTGATTCTCCGGATCTGCTTTATTGTAGGCCTGCATTGAAAGCAAGTTGTTGCGCTACCACAAACTGTCGCGCCCGATCCGGCGCGAGCGAGACTAAGCTGTGGGTGGACAGCGGAAACAGGTCCGGTTTCCCAAAAGACAAACCCGACGGGACTGTTCCGATCGGGTTTCGTAGCTGCGCCCGGAGGGTTTCCTGAAGCCTACTCGGCCGGGGTAAACGCGCCCTGTCCCTTCGGTTTGCCGGTCCCGTCCTGGACCTTGACTTCATGCCGGGTCGGACCGCCGGCGAGAGCCGTCTTTGATGGTTTTTTCCAGGGAGTCGACTTAAACCAGCCCACGACGTAGGCAATAATCGTCAGGATAACGAAGGCTGCCAGTATGTAGTACAGGTTCAGCATCATCGGCGCTGCCGGAGGCGGCGTCGTCTGATCGCGCAATACGCTGAACAACTGGGCCAGGACCATGCTGGACAGAAATACGGCAAGGGATTGCTGTCCGACTTTCTGGATGGCCTTGACGAGCCTGCCCCAGAGGCCGCTTGAAAGCAGGCGTTTGCCGCCTTCGCCAACGGCAACCCACGCCACGTAAGCCAGCGCCAGGAAGTGGAGGTAACGCAGCAAACCGACATTCGTCTTGCTGATGAGAGGTCTGTACTCCTCCCGCGTCGCCTTCAGGAAACCGGCCAGTGCCTGGAGCGTTTCATTCTCAGGCTGCGCATTATAGATGTGATAATAGGCAAACGGGAGCGAAACGACCAGATAGGCGATGCACAGGATAACAAGGCGGCGATCAACCGGCGGGGCCGGAATCCAGCCGCGCATCAGGGCAAAACCGGTAAAGAAGACCAACTGCCAGGCGAAAGGATTGAAAAACCATTTCCTTTCCGACCAGGGTTCAGCCGGCAGATTGATGTGAAACAGTTGTGCAGACAACCACATTCCCACGACAAAGACACCTGCAAGTGCCGGGCTGATTTTCGAAAGACCCATGACAATCGGCAGCATAATGAGAATGCCGATATACATGGGCAGGATATCGAAGTAATTCGGCACATAGGTCAGCGTGAACAGGGCCGGCAGTACATTGCTCGTATCGTTAAAGAACACATCAAGATTGAGTATGTTGGTGTAATCGCGTCCGCCCAGCGGGCTGGCGTCTATGGCCGCCAGCATCATGGCGATGGTGAGGAACATTAAGATATGTGACCAGTAGACCTGCCAGGTCCTGTGGGCGACGCGCGCCACCCCCATCAGCATGCCGTGATTGTCGAAGACTTTGGCAAACGCAATTGCAGACGCCATACCCGAACAGAAAACAAAAATTTCCGTTGCGTCGGAAAAACCAAATCGCGCCGGTATCCACCAGAAAAACGGGCTCCAGTTCATATGGGCGACGAAGATGATATACATTCCGATCCCGCGGAAGAAATCCAGCCGGGGATCTCTGACCCGCGCGTGCGGTATGGGAGTGTGCCCTGCAGATGATTGTTTTTGTTCAGTCATTTCTGTCCTGGCGGATTGAATCTTCGTGCCTGTGGCACCGCACCTGATCGACGGGGTTTTTCGTTCCGACTGTGAAGCAGACAGGCCGCAAACAAACGCCCGGATCGCTGTGGGCCAGTGACTTCAGGGCAATATCGTCGTTCAAGTACTGGTCACCGGTCTCTAGGAGACAATGGCAAAACGCTGCTTGTCCTGCATCAGTTCCGAAGCTTTAAGCATTTTCTCGACAAGTTCAAACCGTCGTGCCGCATAGCCGTCTACGCCGCCGCGCCTGCTGAGCCTGTCTTTCAGGAGGTCATCGGCATCTTTGGCGTGACCTGAGCGGATTGCAGCCTCAATGGTCAGGCGGTCAAATACATCGCGCTGGGCATGGGATCCCCCCACTTTCTGCAGGTGGGGGAGGGCCGCTGAGAGATTTTTGAAGGCGGAGAAATAGTTTCCGTCCCGATAAGCCTCAAGACCGGTCATGGCGGGTACGCCCGCTTCGGCTGCAACCTTTGCCATATCGGTGTCCTGCCGGTCAGCCAGCGCCACAACGTTGGTCATCAGCCGGTTGGCGGCTTCCTGCCGGTTGCCGCCGTTCAAAGACAGCATGTAGTGCAGATCGGCAAAGACCACGCAATTGTCGGCCGTTCTTTTTTCAGACAATACGGCGAGCTCTTCCCAGCGATTGCCGACATTGACGCCATCCACTTCGAGCCGGCTCAGAAGCGACGCGCCGTTTGAAATGTCCCGATAGTCGTCAGTTCTGTCCTGCCTCACCTCATTGTCGTAAAGCGCCAGAACTTCGTCAATTTCACCCCGATCCAGATGCATCAGGGCGAGGTGCCACCAGCAGTGATAGCGGAAATTGTTGCAGTGAGACCAGGCTTCCGGCCGGGCGCGCATCCATTCCACGCCATCATCGGCCCGTCCGGTCATGTCATAGACGTGGGCAACGGCATGAAGACCCCAGGCATCGTCCCCGGCAAGATCGAGGGCCGACCGGCCCATCCGTTCGGCGCGTTCATACTCGCCGGTCTCTTCCAGCGCGAAGGCATAACAGCCGTACATGTAACCGGCTGCCGGATGTTTGTCCGAATATGCCCCCAGCACCTGCTCAAGCGATGCGCGCATGCCTTTCGCATCGCCCAGGATGAAGCGGATCGCATGGACAAGCTTTGCCGCCAGTGCGTCTTCCGGACAGTCGGTCAGGACCAGATTGAGTGTGTCAGCAGCCCGGACATACTGTCCGCCAAGCATGAATTTCAGCCCGTCCAGATAGCGCTGTTCCCGCGCTGTAATTCCGATCTCTTGCGCTTGCTTTTCGGCCGTCGCATGGGCGTCTTTCGCGGTCTCGATCAGTTCTTTGCGGCCAAGCAGCATGCAGAAATAGCCCTTGGCAATCTGAGCCATGGGAAAGGTTTCCGCTTTTGCCATCGCGGCCTGAAGGTGATCCGGCGTCACCGCGGCATGGGCCAGAAAGGCGAGGATCGTCTTGTTCCACGATTCAACCGCCTCATCGGTACTTACCGAAAGCTCGTAGCCGAAGAGATCAACTGGCTTCATATTGAAATTCCCTGTTCGGTCAGGTTCGTCAAAACCACATCGCCATGTTGTGAATTCCAACAGCAGATAGTGGCAATTATAGTCCCCAACACCGTTATAACCTTAGAAATTCCGCTTGTCCGGCGGAAGGAATAGCTATGACAAAAGTCACGAGATCAGCGATTACAAGCAACACACAAAAAGTTGTTCCTGGTGCGGCGGCTTTTGGGCTAATTGTCGCAGCTGTTCTCGCCTGGCAGGTGGGCGGACAAAATATTGGAATTGCTGCGCTAATTGGTGGTCTGGCAGGCTTTTCGCTCTACCACGCCAAGTTCGGATTTACGGCAGCCTGGCACCGGTTCGTGGTCGAACGGCGCGGTGCGGGTCTTCGTGCTCAATTACTGTTGATAATCGTGACATCCGCCATCACGTTTCCCCTATTTTACTACGGCAGGGACATCGGCCTCTCCGCCAACGGATTCGTATTTCCGTTCGGGGTGTCGGCTGCCATCGGCGCTTTTTTGTTCGGCATCGGCATGCAATTGGGCGGCAGTTGCGCGTCCGGAACGTTGTTTACGGTCGGCGGTGGATCGACCCGAATGGTCATCACTCTGATTTTCTTTGTCCTTGGATCGGTCATTGCAACCGCGCATTTGCCGGAGTGGAACCAACTGCCCAGATTGCCCGCCATGTCGCTGGTTCGTTCGTTCGGTGCCTTCGGTGCGCTGGCGGCGACTGCGGCACTTTTGGGTCTCATTGCGTTGGCTTCGGTCCATTTTGAGCGGAAGCGGCATGGGGATATTGCTCCCTCCGCGCGGACTGGGTCCTTCCTCACTGGCCCCTGGTCCTATTTTCTGGGGGCTATGATGCTGGTGGTCGTTTCCGTCGCCACGGTCCTCGTTCTGGGGCGTCCCTGGGGGATCACATCCGGTTTCGCGCTGTGGGGAGCCAAATGGTTTTATGCCGCGGGGGTTCCGATCGAGACCTGGACTTACTGGTCAAACAGCATGGGCCGGATTGAGCGCAGCGTGATGGCGGATGCCACCTCCGTCATGAACTTCGGAATTATTCTGGGCGCCATGTTTGCGGCGGGACTGGCGGGTCGCTTTGCGCCGGTGCTCAATATCAGCGTGCGCGGACTGCTGACGGCCATCGTGGGCGGCCTGCTCATGGGTTACGGCGCCCGGCTGGCCTATGGCTGCAACATCGGTGCTTATCTTGGCGGGCTGATTTCAGGATCGCTTCACGGCTGGGGATGGCTGGTGTTCGGTTTTCTGGGGAGCATCGTCGGATCCCGCTATAAGGCCAGATACGGGACCGACTGACCCGGCCGGGGCATGCCGCTTCAGATCCCTCGCAAATTTGTGATTGACGGGCGCGCAATTTCCGGCGGCGGTTCGTCGAGGTTGAATTAGGCTCAGGACCTATTAATTTCATGCAATTCTGTTTTGAAAGAAGTATTCGAATGGAGAGAACCAGGGAGAAGCAAAGGTTGGATACCTTTGCGAGCCCTGGTTTTCTTCAGGCGGACACGTCTTCCCAAACCGTTCACAGTCAGCCCGATATCTTTGGCGGTGCTTCTGAAAAAGGTGACACAATGCGTTTTCTTCTTTCCGCTTTGATCGTTCTTTTTGCGACATCAACCTTCGCTGCAGACCAACCCATCGCACCGCGTGAGGGTTGGCAGGTGTTCAATACGGATATTGCCTATGCGGATCTTGTCGATCGTCTCAAGGCGGCCATCAAAGAGGAAAAAATGGGCCTGGTCACCCAGGCCAGCGCCTCCGCCGGTGCGAAGGGGCAGGGGTTCGATATTCTGGGAAACCGGGTCATGGGCGTCTACCGCAATGACTACGCACGCCGGATGCTGGATGCGAGCATAGCGGCCGGGATCGAGGCTCCCATCCGCTTTTACATTGCCGAAAACGAAGATGGCGGAGCAACCCTTGCCTGGAAGACGCCCAGTTTCGTGTTTGCGCCCTACATGGACGAGGGGGGTGAAAATCTGAAGGAATTGGCGACTGAGCTTGATGGTGTTTTTGCAAAAATCGCGGAAAAAGCGCTTGCGCGATAGGGGCAAACCGTTTCTCCCCGAAGGAACAGCCTGTTGAGCCCGGAAATGACGGCGATGATGTCGCGTTTTGCGTCCGGCGGAACGCTGACCTGGATCGGTGTTCGGGCTGAGCGCGGCGGAGCCGTCAAAAGCCTTCGCAAGGCCGTCATTGTGACGTCAGGTCTTTCGGAGGACTACCGGGAAAATCCGGGTAAGAGAGCCGTTTCGCTCATTCAGCACGAGCACCTGGCGGTTATCGCCGCTTTGGCGTGCCGGGGCGACCTGTCTCCGGAGATGCTCAGACGAAATCTGGTTGTCAGCGGCATCAACTTGCTGGCACTCAGAAAATCCTCATTCCGGATCGGCGCCGCGGTCCTTCATGGCACGGGGCTGTGTGCACCCTGTTCCAAGATGGAGGCGGCGCTGGGCGAGGGAGGGTTCACAGCCATGCGGGGGCACGGCGGAATCACGGCAAGCGTTCTTGAGGAAGGAACGATTGAGATCGGCGATCCGGTGATTCCGATCCAACATAAACAAGACACTCTCTAGAACTTGCCATCATATGCGCGGCGCTCGATCCGGCAGGCCAGAACCGTAAACGTGTTTCGGTTCAATGCGTCAGCCGCCTCCCGCTCCAGATCGCCTTTCGTGTCGATCCAAACGCCGTGGCCGCCAAGGGCTTTGGCAAGCGCCGGGAAATCTGTCTCATCGAAATCGACGCCGACATTCGGCCTTTGCGAGGTGCGCTGCTTCAACTCGATGAGTGCAAGACTGGTATCGACCAGGACACAGATCACCACAGGCAGTTTCAGGTCCCGCAGCGTCGCAAGTTCGCCAAGGCCCATTTCCAGGCCCGCATCGCCCACGAACACCAGAGCCGGCCTGTCGGGATCGGCGAGCATGTGTCCGATTCCCATCGGCAGCGCACATCCCATGGTGCAGAGAGCCGACGACTGTATCATGCCGCGCGGGCCGTAGCAGTCCCACATCTGGCTGACGAGAATGCGGTGGGCGCCGCTGTCGGCGGTTGCGAGCGTGTTTTCAGGAAACACCTGTCGCAGGGTTTCAAAAACCGTTCCCGGTCCGAACCCTTCGCGCTCGGCGGCAAAGGCCTGTTTCAATGCATGCCCTGCGGCCTCGGCTGCACCGTTTTCCCACTTGGGCACATTGGACAGGCCGTTGCTGAGCTGCGCCAATGTCGGTTTCAATCCGCCGCGCAACTCGTGGCTGACACTGTGCATGCCGT
The DNA here is from genome assembly GCA_965275915.1 of Stappiaceae bacterium. GTDB lineage: Bacteria > Pseudomonadota > Alphaproteobacteria > Rhizobiales > Stappiaceae > JBDWFY01. The sequence continues at coordinate 506,083 of CBDHYI010000007.1, read as the reverse complement.
GGGTGCGGGCAACGGCGGTTATCTCAATAACCTTCGTGTTTTTGTCCCAGGGATTGCGCCAGCCGATGCGCATTTCAATCGGGTCGTAACCAAGCAGCAGGATGAGATCGGCTTCTCCGATCAGCGGCATCAGAATTTTGTCGGCTTTCGGCGACAAGCCGGCACCACCCAGGCAAAGCGGGTGGCGTTCGTCCATCAGGCCCTTGCCTTTGTAAGTCGTGATCAGCGGGATATCGAACCGTTCGCAGAAGTCGGCGATGGCCGGGCCGGCATTTTCGTTCACTGCGTCGACACCGGCGATTGCCAGCGGTTTTCGTGCTTCTGTCAACAGAGCTCTTGCCGCCTCCAGCGTCCCGCTGCCGACCATCAGCTCGTCGGGGTTCAGGATATTCGGCGGCGTCCTGTCGAGGACTTCATCGGTCGCGTTTTCGGCAACGGAAATCGGGACATCCACATGCACGGGGCCCGGCTGTCCTTCCAGAGACAGCGCGATGGCCTTTTCCATCATCGGGCCGATGGCACCGGAGCAGGCCCGAAAGCTTCCTTTAACGACCGGGCGCACCAGGGCCTGATGATCGAACACCTGGTGGGTGTAGGTTTCCGCTTCAGCACCGTCAACGCATCCGGTCAGAAAGATCAGCGGCACCCGGTCCTGCATCGCGTTGGCAACGACATTGATTGCGTTGGCGACGCCGGGACCGATGGTCGCAAGGAGAATGCCCGGCGCGGCGATCTTTTCAGCCGACTGCGCATGCCAGACACCCTCAGCCATGAATCCGGCGGCATTTTCGTGCTTTGTCAGAACAAATTTTATGCCGGCCTCATCCAGTGCGCCCATAAGCGCCAGCACCTCGCCGCCGGGAATGCCGAAGGCAAATCGACATCCCACTGCCGCCAGTTTTCCGGCGATCAGGTCAGCTCCGTTCATACGTCTTCTCCCAGCGCGATCGCTCCTGTTGCGACCAACTGCGCAATTTTCATTTCATCCAATCCAAGAATTCCGGACAATATGTCGGCCGTATGTTCGCCAAGGCGCGGCGGTGCCTTCTGATAATGCACAGGCGTCCCGCTCATCTTGATCGGGTTGCCGATCAGCGACACGGTGCTGTCCGCTGTCAGAGCGTGCGGCATTGAGAGTTTCATGCCGCGGTGAAGAATGTGCGGATCCTGAAATACCTGCGTGATGGTGTTGACCGGCCCGCCGGGAACGCCGGCCTCCTCAAGGAGGGCGATCCATTCTCCGGCGGTCTTTTTTATGGTGAGGGACCGCAGGATGGGAAGAACGGCATCGCGATTGCGGACGCGGTCGGCGTTTTTGGTAAAACGCGGATCGTCCGGCAGCGAGGGATCGCCTAGAAGGATGCACAGCCGCCGGAACTGATCATCATTGCCGGTGGCGATGATGAAATCGGTATCGCTCGCCGGAAAGGTCTCATAAGGAACAATGGTCGGATGCCCGTTGCCCAGGCGCTTCGGTGTGTCTCCGGACACCAGATGGGCAACGCCCTGATTGATCAGCCACGCGACCTGACAGTCAAGAAGCGCAATGTCGATATACTGGCCTTTCCCCGAAGCATGGCGTGCATTCAGCGCTGCCAAGATGGCCGTGCAGGCATACATGCCGCACATGACATCCGCGATGCCGACGCCTGCTTTCATCGGCCTTCCGCCGTCCTCATCCGGATCGCCGGTGATGCTCATCAGGCCGCCCATGCCCTGAATCAGAAAATCGTAACCGGCCCGGTTGGAATAAGGACCTGTCTGGCCGAAACCGGTAATGGAACAGTAGATCAGTCCCGGATTGGCATCCTTGAGACTGTCATAGTCAAGCCCATAGCGTTTCAAGTCGCCAACCTTGAAGTTTTCGACCAGAATGTCCGATTTTTCCGCGAGAGACCGGATCAGCGATTGGCCCTCTTCGCTGGCAAGATTAATGGCAACGGAATTTTTGTTGCGGTTGGACGACAGGTAGTAGGCGCTTTCCCGGGTATCGTTGCCCTCTTTGTCCTTCAGAAAGGGTGGTCCCCATCCTCGTGTATCATCTCCGCGGACCGGCCGTTCGATCTTGATGATTTCCGCGCCAAGATCGCCCAGCAACTGGGTCGCGGTCGGTCCCGCCAGGATTCTCGACAGGTCCAGCACGCGTAAACCGGAGAGCGGCCCAGGCGCGTTCTCTGAAACTGAGTTGTCCATACTCTTACTCACCGCTCCGATATATCCCTGCCTGCCGGTTGTCGAAAAAGCTCCCGGCGGCTTTCACGGCCACTTCAATCAATCCACCACGCACAGCGCGTAAGGCCACATGACCGACCGAAGACGCTTAAGTCAACACAATGAAGAACAGGCCGGTGGCGTGCCGACCGTGGGATGGGTCCTGAGCCTAGTTTCATTGACTTGAAAAACAAATAGAATCAAACGGTGCCGATGTTAGGATCACGCCGGTGTGATGACATCTGCCATCAGACAATGTGGTGAGGATTTCATGGGCGAACGTGCGGTGCGGTCAAGGCGCAGTTTTATTTTCACGCCCGGCTTGCGTCCGGACATGTTTCCCAAGGCGCTGGCGTCGGGGGCCGACATCGTCTGTGTTGAGCTGGAAGATGGGATTGCTCCCAAAGACAAGGAGGACGCCCGCGTACGGGCACTCGCTCTGTTTGAAACGCCTCAGATCGATGATGGCGTGGAACGCATAGTCCGCGTAAATTGCCTCAGGGAGGCGTTCGGTCTGGCGGACGTGCAGGCGGTTTTGGCAACACATACTCCGCCGCCTGCTTTGATGCTTCCCAAGGTTCGTGGGCCTGATGAGGTGGTCTGGCTCGATGATCTGCTAACCGAGTGCGGACATCAAACGCGGCTTCACGTTATTATTGAGACCAATCAGGCGCTTGAGACGGCTTTTGACATTGCCCACTGCAGTGAGCGCGTCGACGCCCTGTTTTTCGGCGGCGTCGATATGGCTGCGGATCTGCGGTGCGACAACGCATGGGAACCGCTCCTCTATGCCCGTTCGCGGGTGGTCCATGCGGCTGCGTCCGCTGGTCTTGATGTCATAGATGTTCCTTATCTTGATCTGGATAACAGCGGAGGGATGGCGGCGGAGGCCGAAAAGGCCCGTGCTCTGGGATTTTCAGGCAAGGGCGCCATTCATCCCAAACAGATTGATGTTTTGAACAATGTTTTTACCCCCTCGTCGGAACAGGTGGAGCGGGCACAACGAATTACTCGCGCGTTTGAGGACGCCGGGACCGGACTTGTCGTGATTGACGGCAAATTGATTGAGAAGCCTGTCCTGCGTGAAATGTATCGCATTCTTTCGGTCGCAAAACGTATTTCAGAATAAGGGCGGCTTACCCGGTTTGCGAGCAGGAAGGCGGATGTTTTGCGCTGCCTCATCGAGTTTCTTTGCAGGACGTCTTCGCCGTCAATCGCGATAAGCCCGCTCACACGTTCTCGTCATTTTCGTGTTCTCAGATAACGACAACCTTGGCGCCGACCGGAACGCGGTTGTAAAGATCGATCACATCCTGATTGAACATGCGGATGCAACCGGAGGAAACCGCCTTGCCGATGCTGCGCGGTTCATTTGTGCCGTGAATGCGGTAGAGCGTATCAACGCCGTTATCATAGAGATAGAGCGCGCGTGCGCCGAGCGGATTTGAGAGGCTCGGCGGCATCCCGCCGGCAAACTCCCGTGTTTCGGGCTGACGTGCCATCATTTCAGCGGGCGGTGTCCAGGTCGGCCACTTCCTTTTGGCACCGACTTTCGCCGAGCCGTTCCAGGCAAAGCCTTGGCGGCCGATCCCGATGCCGTAACGCATTGCCCAGCCGTCTTTTCGAACCAGCAGCAGGTAACGGCGTTTGGTATCGACAATGACCGTGCCCGGTTTTTCGGAGCCATAGTAGGGCACGATGGAACGGCGGTAGTTTTTCGGAACCTGGCCGACTTTGATTGCCGGAAGCGGGAACCGTTCCTGCGGCTTGGCGGCATAGGCGGTTGTCCAGTCCACATTTTCCGGCGGAACAATGCGCGTCAGGACTTCATTACAACCGGAAAGGATCATTCCGATGATCAACAACGGAATGAAACGGAAAAGCGAATTGCCTGCCATTATGTGTCCCCGCAAAGGGCATGAGCGTATCGCACAGGCCCTCATGTCGTCTGTAAGCCGAATCAATCTGCGCAAAATAGCGCGGATCGACAATCAACTGAACTAACCGTCAATCACGTGACGAAAGTGAGGCTAATTTTTGGCAGATTGAGGTCAGGTTGCCTTTGTGCCTTCAGCGCCACCCCTGGCGCTGTGTCCTGCCGGCTGGCGATGGATTGCAGGCATCTCCCGTCCATTACACGACAACGACCTTGGTTTCATCGGGCACGCGATTGTAGAGGTCGATGATGTCCTGGTTGAACATCCGGATACAGCCTGAAGAAACGGACTTGCCGATGCTCCAGGGTTCGTTGGTTCCGTGGATGCGATAGAGCGTGTCCACACCGTTGTCGAAGAGGTAAAGCGCCCGGGCGCCCAGTGGATTTCCGAGGCCGGGCTCCATGCCGTGTCGGAACTCTTCAAGCTCCGGCTGGCGCGCAATCATCTCCGCCGGGGGCGTCCATGTCGGCCATTCGCGCTTATACTTGATCAGCGCATCGCCGTTCCAGGAGAACCCCTGCCGCCCGACGCCCACGCCGTATCGCAAAGCCCGACCGTTTTCCAGAACCAGATAGAGAAAATGCGCATGCGGATCGACGACCACGGTTCCGGGCTGTTCGGCGGACGGATAGCGCACGATCTGACGATAATATTGCGGATCGACTTTGCTCATATCGACCGCGGGAAGGGGAAATCGTTCCTGAGGGCGGGCCGCATAGGCGAGTGCGATATCCGGCGGGACGCGGGATATGGGCTTGCCCGCGGTGATCGGTGTTCGGCCCGTTGAGGCACAGGCGCCCAGCGTCAAGGACAGGGCAAAGGGGGTGAGTTGTAAAAAACGGCGGCGATTCATGGCAAAACCTGAACGGTGGTAAAAACGTATTGCGTGAGTATTTGCGAAATCTCCGGTCCGGAGACCTCAGATGATGAGGCCATGCCGGGGTGGGGGCCGGTCGGTTTCGCTTACCACGAGGTCAGGAGTGCGGCTGATGTGCAAATCGTCGAAATGGTGTTTGTCAGGTGCGTTGATCGCGACCGTCCGGCAAAGCAGCAGCCAATCAGCCTGGCATTGGACTGACGATTTGCCCGGCAGGATCAACAGACTGGAACCGGTGCATTCATGCTTTTTGAGCGTTGGCAGGACCGAAAGGGCGGACTGTCCGGGCTCGCAGGTTTCATCCCCCGTGTTCAACGTTTCCGCCGCCATGGAAGGGAAACCCGGAGAGATTCCGCTCGGTATCTGAAAAATCGGCGCAATCACAAGAAAACAAAGCGCAACGACAATGGAGGTTGCGACCGTTTTAAACGCGGAGATGCTTTGTTTCCGGAACACCATACCGGCTAGATAAGTTTGATAACCTTGCAAATCAATTAAAACCAAGGCTTTGTCCCATCACGGTGAAGTGATGATCGGACGGCAGCGAGCAGGCGTTTTGAAAGACTACTTCTTCAACCGGAACGTCTCGTGACAGGATTTGCAGGTCTCACCAAGTTGCCCGAGTTTGGCCTGAAGCTCTTCGGGGGTAGCAAGTGTCTCGGCGTCTGCGGCAAGCTGTGAGGAAAGCACGGACAGGGATGCAGCTTCGATCTTGAAGTCCGGCCATTGGCTCCAGATGGTGGCTGTTGCCTCGCTTGGATGTTCGAGACTGTTTGGCGGAAAAAGCTCCGGAATGTTATTGGCGATCCGCCCCATTTCAGCCGCGGCAGTCGAAATCTTGGCGGCGTCGATGGGTGTGTCACCCTTGGCCATCTCCGCCAGACCTTTCATGTGTTCGCCGAGCTGCTTCATCTCGTCCATACGGATTTTGATAATCCCGGTCGCGCCTTTATGGCTCAAAGCCGTGCCGCCGGCCAATAGGAGGCTTACAAATGCAAGAAAAAGGATGAAACGGTTGTTCATCAGGATCCCCGGAAAGCGGCTGCAGCGTGGTTGAGAGGTGCCGGTTTGGATGGTTCTGCCGTCAGGTGATGGGCCTTCCATTGTTGGAAGGTCAAGGGGTTGCGGATCTTCTTTCGAAATATCAGGCAAGAAGTCATAAAAAATCGCGGTGGAGCGCGCCGAATCAACTAAACAGAACGGGAACAAACTCAAAAAGGATCGTGAAAACGATGGTTTGGTCGCCGCAGCAGGATGCAGCGCTGAGTGCCGTGTCCGAATGGATGAAAACCGGAATACCGCAGGTATTTCGACTGTTCGGTTTTGCCGGGACCGGAAAAACGACGCTTGCCAGGCACATAGCCGACGGTCTGGACGGCGACGTTTGCTTTGGTGCCTTTACCGGAAAGGCGGCGCATGTTCTGCGATCCAAAGGTTGCCGCAACGCGGCGACGATTCACAGCCTTATCTACCGTCCGCGCGCTTCTGATGACGAAGATGAAACGCCGGTCTTTGCGCTCAATCGGGAAAGCGATGTTTCAGGTGCAAGCCTCGTCATTATCGATGAGTGCTCGATGGTTGATGAAGAACTGGGCAAGGATCTGCTGTCCTTTGGCGTCCCGGTTCTGGTGCTTGGCGATCCGGCGCAGTTGCCGCCCGTGTCGGGCGGCGGATTTTTTACCGAGGCGGAACCGGATGTGATGCTGACAGAGGTTCACCGCCAGGCCGCCGACAATCCGATCATTCGCCTCTCACTCGATATTCGCGAGGGCAGGGACATTGTGCACGGCATCTATGGGCAGAGCCGCGTCATCAGGCGAAAGGAGATCGATTCCGACGCCATCCTTGCAACCGATCAGGTTCTGGTTGGAATGAACCGCACACGTCATCTCTATAACCAGCGCATGCGGGCCCTTAAGGGCTATGATCAGGCCATGCCGGCCTGCGGTGAAAAGCTGGTCTGCCTTAGAAATGACAAGACCAAGGGTCTGCTGAACGGAAGCATCTGGGAAGTCAAACGCCTGCGCGCGCCCAAGGGCAACAAGATCAAACTCGACGTTGTTTCGGAAGAGGATCCGCGCAAATCGGTGACTGTCTCGGTCCTGCCTGCGTTTTTCGACGGAACCGCCGGCGAACTGCCTTACGCGGTCAGACGCAATTCGGAGGAATTTGACTTCGGCTACGCCCTTACGGTTCATAAGGCCCAGGGCTCGCAATGGGATGATGTGGTGCTGTTCGATGAAAGCGGCGCGTTCCGTGAGCACAAGGCCCGCTGGCTCTATACCGGTGTAACCAGGGCGGCGGAACGCATTACGATTGTAAAGTGACCCGGCGCTGGCAGACTGAGATCAACAGGATTTGTAACGGCATATCCTGCGTCTGCTTATGTGTGTGTTCCGCCGGAATGTTTCATCGGTCTTTTCAACAGGCAAATCCCGGATCATCCAGGTCGGCCAGGCAGAGCGGTTCCGGGAAAGCCAGAGTCTCTTTGATCGTCCGACTGGCGAAACCAGGAGATACAGGACATGGCGTATTTTGCGATAATCGGTTTTTGCAGACATGACGGTCAGACTGGTCGCAAGTCTGCCATATGTCTTTGAATGATATTGTAGTATATTATTCATCAATGAATAATGATGATCTTGACTGGAATCTGGTCAGAATTTTTCTGACGGTCGCCGAACAAAAAACCCTGAGCGCCGCTGCTGCGGTTCTTGGCATGTCTCAGCCGACAGTCGGACGGCAGGTCGCCCGCTTCGAAACGTCTCTGAACCTTCAATTGTTTCACCGGCGGCAAACCGGCTACGAACTCACGGAAGAGGGGCGCAGGCTGGTGAGAGTTGCTGTGACGATGGGCCAGTCGGCGTCGGAGGTACTGCGCGCGGCCGAGCTTGAAAATCCCGGCAGGAGAATAACAACAGTCCGTCTTGCCGTGGGTCAGTGGGGTTTGAGCTTCCTGTCAAACCACCTGAGCGAATTTGCAGGCGCGGATCCGGAATTGAAGGTGCAACTTTTCGCCGATGACGATTACTGGGACCTGTCGCGAAACACGGCCGACTTTGCACTCCGCAACAGGCCGCCAAACCATCCGCATCTGATTGCTCAGAAGCTGGGGGACGTTGAGGTCCATGCCTACGCGGCGCCGGCCTTCCGCGACAGGTACCCGGAAGCGCGGGACAGCGAGAAGTGGCAAAGTCTGCCGTGGGCGGGTTACTGCGGCCGGGATCGGATTTCATCTTCAATCGGTCTCGCGGAAATCCTGAACGGAAACGCCCCGCAATATGCGGTCAACGGTTCGATGGCGCTGCTCAGTGTTCTGAAATCCGGTTGTGCCATCGGCCTGCTGCCGGCCTGGATTGGCGAGTTTGAGGGATTGGTCAGACTGTCGGTAAAACCGATTTCACAGCGTGAATCCTGGCTGAGTTTCCACGAGCAGATTAGATTTCATTCAAAGCTCAAAGGGGTCAAGGACGCGGTGTGCGATCTCTATCAGCGACGCTTTCAGGAAACCAAACGACGGCTGACTGCATCTAGCAGCCTGATCATCTCAAAGTGAGAATTTCCTGTGGGATGCGCTGATAGAGCGGGTCTCCCTGCCAGAAGGCGTCGGTTGGGCCGACGACATGATCGATCAGGTTCCAGCGGCCATAGTCGAAGCGCAGCAGGGCGAGCGTGTTCAGCCCGTCCATATAGTCCAGTTGATCGGCAAATACCGTATCCGAAGGGCGTATCTTACCGCCGCCGGGCCGCTGCGGAGACACCCCGAGAAACACCCAGCCGCGCGAGGCATTCATGAAGTTGACCACGAACTCGACGGGTTTACCCAGTCTCGCTTCCATGGCCGGGCGGAGCGCATTCAGGATTGCTTTTCGCTCACTGGAGTCTCTCTGCGGCGTGTAGGCCTGTTGAGCCGATACGGTAGAAAAACTGCCGGTCAGAATCAGAAAGAAAACGAAAAACAAACCCGACCGGAAGTGCATTCTTACCTCGTATATGCCTAAAGAGTTTTCTCGTTTCTTAAATCCTGCAACCGGATGTCTGCCAGCCCTTACGGAACATTATCAGAGCTGATCCGCGCTGTTCAAGCACCCATGAGCTGCTTTTGGAGTTGGTTCTGAAAGCGTAACACAGGGAGACCGGCAAATTTTGACATTTGACCGGCAACCGGCTTGTCCTGGAACAAAAGCCGTTAAATATATCTATTTAAGTGACTGTTATTAAGAATGAAATTATAGAAATGACAGTGGCTCAAGGGCTCGTGCGGAGGCGAATAAAGTTCCATAACATTGTTTATGGCCGAAAAATTCATGCAACAGAGCCGAACCGTTTTCCGGTCAATGACGGTACTGGCAATGTGGTTCGCAAAGACCCTTCAAAGGCACCTCCGAAAGGTCTTCGCTTGCCGTCCATGAGGAGTTATTGAGCCATGGCAGCCTTCAGGTTGGTGTCGATGGCATCGAGGAACTGATTGGTTGTCAGCCAGGGCTGATCCGGGCCGACCAGGAGGGCAAGGTCTTTTGTCATCTGGCCGCCCTGAACGGTGTCGATGCACACTGTTTCAAGTGTTGCCGCAAAGTCCGCCAGCTCGGTGTTTCCATCAAGCTTGGCGCGATGGGCAAGACCGCGGGTCCAGGCGAAAATCGAGGCGATCGGGTTGGTCGAGGTTTCTTCGCCCTTCTGATGCTGACGGTAGTGACGCGTCACGGTACCGTGCGCGGCTTCCGCCTCAACGGTCTTGCCGTCCGGCGTCATCAGCACGGAGGTCATCAGGCCGAGAGAACCAAAGCCCTGTGCAACAATGTCGGACTGAACATCGCCATCGTAGTTCTTGCAGGCCCACACATACCCGCCTGACCATTTCAGAGCGGCAGCGACCATATCGTCGATCAGGCGATGCTCGTACCAGATTTTCTTTTCTTCAAACGCCGCTTTGAATTCGGTGTCGAAGATTTCCTGGAACAGATCCTTGAACCGTCCGTCATAGGCCTTGAGGATTGTGTTTTTCGTCGAAAGATAACAGGGCACGCCGCGCTGAAGCGCGTAATTCATCGAGGCCCGGGCGAAATCCCTGATCGAGTCGTCAAGGTTATACATCGCCATGGCGACGCCGGAGCCCGGTGCGTCGAAGACTTCATGTTCGATTTCCTGGCCGTCATCGCCAACGAACTTGATTGTCAGTTTACCCTTGCCCGGGAATTTGAAATCCGTGGCGCGATACTGGTCGCCGAACGCATGACGGCCGACAATGATCGGCTGGGTCCAACCGGGCACGAGTCGGGGAACATTGTCCATGATGATCGGTTCGCGGAAAATCACGCCGCCCAGAATGTTGCGGATCGTGCCGTTCGGTGAGCGGTACATCCGTTTGAGATTGAACTCTTCGACCCGGGCTTCGTCCGGCGTGATCGTCGCGCATTTAACGCCGACGCCATATTCCCTGATGGCGTTGGCCGCATCCACGGTGATCTGATCGTCGGTTTCATCCCGCTTCTCGATGCCCAGATCATAATATTTGAGATCGATATCAAGATAGGGATGGATCAGCTTGTCCTTGATGAACTGCCAGATGATGCGTGTCATTTCATCGCCGTCAAGTTCGACGACAGGATTGGCTACCTTGATCTTCGCCATGTGTTCGACCCTCGTATTTGGATGCGCGCGGATATGTGATGTGGCCATCAGCTACAATGCTGTCTGACTGTTCTGGCCCGGGATATACCAGTCCGGAAGAGGGATGCCCAGTAAAGAACGGCCGGAAAAGACACTATTGTGTACCAATGTGCACATTGTTCGCCGCCCCTATAGCAAAGCGCGTCTTGTTTGCAAAGTCGGCACGGCTTTAACGGGACTGTGTGATGGAAAAGGGGTGCAGAATGTCAGTTCGCCGTCTCTGCGCGGATTGACGAAAATCAGTGACGGGAGTTACACCGTTCCTGATAAGTTGTTTTTAGTGACAGCGTGCTCGGAAGAGTGGTCGCTCCGTATTCCTTAATGGGTTCATCTTGGAGGTGATCCATGACGTTTTTTAACTGGATTGCCGAGCAGTCGCCGCTGGTGATCCTGTTTATAACGATTTCGCTGGGATATCTTGTCGGTAAGTTCAAGGTCGGTACATTCGTTCTGGGCGGCATAGCCGGAACACTTCTGGTCGGTGTTGTGATCGGCCAACTCGGCGTCACGATTGAATCCGGTATCAAAAGCATATTCTTCGCACTTTTCATTTATGCGGTTGGCTATCAGGGCGGGCCTCAGTTTTTTCGCGCTCTGAGTTTGCGCTCGCTGACACAGCTGATCTCCGCAACCCTGATGTGTGTCATCGGTTTGGCAACGGTGCTTGGCGCCGCATGGATTTTCGATCTGGATCGGGGGACGGCGGCCGGGCTGGCTGCGGGTGGGCTCACCCAATCCGCAATCATCGGAACGGCCGGTGAAACAATCGCCCGCCTTGATGTTTCCCAGGACCTGAAACAGGTCATGGATACCAATATCGCCGTCGGATATGCAGTCTGCTACATCTTCGGTTCGCTCGGTCCGATTGTTATGGTGACCTGGTTTTTCCCCAGGGTCATGAAATGGGATATCCGCGCCGAAGCGCTGAAGCTCGCCGGTACGATGTCAGGCGGCAATGCGCCGCTGGAACCAGGCCAGTTCAATGCGGCGGAACGTGTCGGAACGCGCTTCTTTTCAATCGGCGAACACAGTCCCGTCAGCGGTCAGACTGTCGAAGCGGTGGACGGCAGCCACGCCGATTTTGCGCTTGAGGCGGTTCTCAGGAATGGCATGGAACTGCCGCGTGACGAAGCGACCGTGCTGGCTTCGGGCGATATCGTGGCACTGACCGGCCGCATTGACGAGATCGAAAAAACAACCGGCACCTGGGGGGGCGAGGTTGCGCCGCCTGACAATTACCGGCTGGTCCTTGAAAACCGGCATGTTGTCCTGACCAACAAGGATCTGGCCGGAGCGGAACTGCAGTCAATTCACGGGGCGGCCAACGGAACGTCGTTTCGCGATGTCTTTCTAACCGGTGTCAGACGCATGGGCCGGGACCTCCCCCTGCTGCCCAGGCTGCAGTTGCACCGGGGCGACGAGATCTTGTTGACCGGAAGCCCCACGGACCTCGATCGCGCTCAGAAAACGATCGGATACGGTATATCCTCCGCTGCGGTCACGGACTTCATATTTTTCGGCCTGGGCATGACAGTCGGCCTGCTGATGGGGTTGGTTCAGTTCAAGATCGCGGGCATTCCCGTTTCCGTCGGCAGTGGAGGCGGTTGCCTGTTGTCCGGCCTGCTGTTCGGCTGGCTCAGAAGCACTCATCCAAGATTTGCGGCGGTTCCAACCGGGGCGACGAACTTTCTCAGAGATTTCGGACTGGCCGTTTTCGTCGGCATCGTCGGAATAACCGCCGGCCCGCAGGTGCTGAAAACGCTGCAGGAGCAGGGGATGACGCTCTTCCTGCTCGGCGTATGTGTCACGATTATCCCGCAAATCATCACATTTTATTTTTCCTACTATGTGTTGCGGATCAGGAACCCGATCGAAGCGCTGGCCTGTGTTGCCGGCGGCCGCAGTGCGAACCCCGGATTTGCGGCGCTGCTTGACAAGGCAGGGAATGCGACGCCGGTCGTAACCTTTACAGTCACATATGCGGTGGCAAATGTTCTCCTGACCCTTTGGGGACCGTTGATAGTCGGAATCATAACCACCAATCCGACGCAGTAAGAGCAAAGCGGCGCAGATGGTTTTTGTGCCTGAAATCCTCCGGAAGAGGAATGTTTCATGACCGATATCGATGTAAATGACCTGAGCGCGCTCAGCCCGTTTGAGCTCAAGGATCAACTGATCAGAATTGCCACAACCGAGTCCCAGCGCATCATGCTGAACGCCGGTCGCGGCAACCCCAATTTCCTCGCAACGCATCCAAGACGCGCATTTCTCCGGCTCGGTGATTTCGCGCTGGAGGAGGCGGAGCGGTCCTATTCCTATCTGGACAGCGGATTTGGCGGTCTGCCGGACAAAAACGGCATTCTGCAGCGCTTTGAGACGTTTCGGCATCGGCAGAATGACAGCGATGGCATGCGTTTTCTCGATGCCGCGATCTCCTATGCAAACGATCAGCTCGGACTTGACCGGGAGGCGCTGGTGTTTGAGTTCGTTCAGGCCTTTCTTGGCTGTACCTATCCGTCCCCGCCGCGCATGCTCTCAGGATGCGAACGCATTGTGTCTTCCTATCTTCAGCAGGAAATGTTCGGCTTGACACCCCATACCGGTTCTTTCGACACCTTTGCGACGGAAGGCGGTACGGCCGCCATGGCATATATTTTCCATTCGCTGTCGGTGAACGGGCTCGTAAACAAAGGCGACAGGATTGCCCTTGGCACGCCGATCTTCTCGCCCTACCTCGAAATTCCGCCGCTGGCGGAATATGATCTCGATATTGTCGACATCCGAATGGAGGAGGACGAAGACTGGCAGTTCAGCGCCTCTGAAATTGCCAAACTGGAAGATCCGTCAATCAGGATTTTTTGCCTCGTCAATCCCAGCAATCCGCCGTCGGTCAAAATCTCGGACAAGGCCCTGGGCCAGTTGTCCGACCTGATCAGAAACAAACGTCCGGACCTGTTCATCGTTACGGACGATGTTTACGCAACATTTGCCGACGACTTCGTTTCCCTGTTTGCGACCTGCCCGAAAAACACGCTCTGTGTGTATTCATTCTCCAAGTATTTCGGCGCAACCGGTTGGCGTATCGGCGCGATTGCCTTGCACAGCGACAATGTGTTTGACGATGCGCTGGCAAATCTGCCCGAGGCGCAAAAACAGGCGCTTGACCAGCGATACGCTTCTTTGACGACAACGCCCCGGGAGATCCGGTTCATCGACAGGCTGGTCGCCGACAGCCGGGCCGTGGCGCTCAACCACACGGCCGGTGCATCGACGCCGCAACAGCTCCAGATGACCTTGTTCGCCCTCTCCGGGCTCCTGGACCGGGACAGGAAATATAAAGACGCGGCGAAGGGCCTGATCCGCAAACGGTTCAAGACACTCTGCCTCAATATGGGCGTGCAGCCGGTGCATGAGCCCAATGACGTCAACTATTACACGCTCATCAATCTGCAGAAGATCAGCGGGACGCTGTACGGTAAAGCGTTCTCGGACTGGTTTGTTTCTGAGAAGAAGGGCTACGATTTCCTGTTCCGCCTTGCCAAGGAAACCGGTGTGGTCCTGCTCCCGGGCAAAGGATTTGAAGTCGTTGATCCGTCCGCCCGCGTATCGCTTGCAAATCTGACCGAAGCGGAATATGCGGAAATCGGACGGTTTACCAGACAGGTCCTTCAGGAATATAATCAGGAATTCAGTGGTTTGACCCGGAAGTCCTGATGGCCGTTCCGCCATGAAACATGGCTTGTTTTGAAAACCGGCGCGGGATTCCCGGTGACGTCGGTGAGGATGCCTATTGGTTGTAGCGCTGGATCGGGAAAAATTCGAAGAGCTGTTTTTGTGGATGTGCGACGGTGCGCGTCCAAGCGCCGATGCGCGGCAAATCGTTTCCGGCATTTGCGAACGCGCTGTGGCGGCCGGCATCTCTGTGGACCGGTTCGCGCTTTTTATCTATACGCTGCACCCGAACCTCCTGGGCCGGCGATTTGTGTGGTCGCCGGGCGCCGAAGTGCAACAGCACGATGCCCACATGACGGCCTTTCAGGAGGAGGAATATCTCGCCAATCCGCTGCCGACGGTTCTGAGGACAAAAAAACCGATACGGCGTCGGCTGATCGATCCCGACTGTCCAGACGATTTCAAGATTCTGAAGGAAATCAAAGCCGATGGTGCGACAGATTATCTGGCGCAGCCGCTCATTTTCACCACCGGTGAAACCCATGCCGTCTCCTGGACGAGCAAATCGCCTGACGGCTTTACAGACGACATGATAGAAGCGCTCGAGAGATTGAGACTCCCCCTTGCCCGGCTTGCCGAAACCTACATGCTGCGGCTGAACGCAAGCACGCTGCTGTCGGCCTATGTCGGAAGAAACAGCGGTGGCCGGATCCTCGCGGGCCACGTCCACAGAGGCGATTTTGAAATCATCCATGCGGGCATCGTGTTTGCAGACCTCATCGGCTTTACGAAAATGTCGAATGAAGGGGGAGCAAAGATCGCCATTGAGAGGTTGAACAGCTTTTACGATCATATCGTGCCGCCTATTGTGGAGCGGGAGGGCGAAATACTGAAATTCATGGGCGACGGACTGCTGGCGATCTTTCCCGTTTCAGACACATGTTCGGAAAAAGAAGCGTGCAAACGGGCGGCCGACGCGCTGGCGGAAGCCTCCGGTGTCGACGGCACGCCCTCCGACGATAAAGCGCCACCCTTTCGCGCCAGTATTCATATAGGCCCGATCCACTATGGCAATATCGGCTCGATCAGCCGCCTTGATTTCACAGCAATAGGCAGTGCCGTCAATCTGGCGTCGCGGCTTCTGTCTGAAGCGGATGCGATCGGAGCCCAAACCGTGATTTCAGAACCGGTCGCAGATCTTCTGGGCATCTCTCATGCGCGTGCCAGGCGTGTCCGGCTGAAGGGATTTGCGGAGCCGCAAAAAATCATCGCCCTGCGCGATGCGTGTGAAAAGACTGAGACCCGAGCCTGAACGGAGCCGATGACCACACAGACAGATAAAGACGCGGTGCCGTTGCCGCCTGCCATCATTCTTTGCGAGCCGCAGCTTGGCGAAAATATCGGCACCGCAGCCCGCGCAATGGCGAATTTTGGCGTCAAAGATCTCAGGATCGTCAATCCGCGCGAGGGATGGCCGAACGAAAAGGCCCGCTCCGCGGCCAGTCGGGCGGATCATGTCATCGATAATGTGCAGGTGTTCGAAACGGCGGAGGCGGCGGTTGCCGACCTTCAGTTTGTTTACGCTACGACGGCACGCAATCGGGAACTGGCGAAATCTGTCCGCGGTCCGGATGAAGCGGGGCGTACCCTGGCCGGATTCGGTTCGCAAGGCGCTCGAACAGGCCTGATGTTCGGCCGCGAGCGCTGGGGACTGAACAATGACGAAGTCGCGCTGGCCGACGAAATCGTCACGCTGCCGGTCGATCCGGAATTCGCGTCTCTGAATATAGCGCAGGCTGTCCTGCTGCTCTGTTACGAGTGGCGGATAAAGACGATGGGTGAAGTCCTGCCGTTTGGTGCGCCTGATGCAATGCCCGCTCCCAAAGATGATCTCATTCGTTTATTCGAGCACCTGGAAGGGGCGCTGGATGGGGCAGGGTATTTCAGGCCGCCGGAAATGCGCCCGGTTATGGAACTTAACTTACGCGCGATTTTCGGCCAGGCGCGTCTCAACGAGCAACAGGTGCGGACCCTCAGAGGAGTCGTGGCCGCCTTGGAGGGCCGAAAGACGCGCCCCAGAAAGCGCGACGACATTGTCGCCGCCAAAAACAGGGAATAGGAGCGGCAATGTCCGGCATCCTGGTCTTTGATTCCGGTGCCGGCGGCCTGTCCGTCCTCAGGGAAATGCGGGCGCGGCTGCCAAACGAGGATATGCATTATCTCGCTGATCTGGCAGCTTTTCCTTATGGAAACTGGGATGAGGCGGCGCTTGTGGATCATATTGTTTCGCTGGTGGCACAGGCCGCAGTCAGCAGGAATGCAAAAGCACTTGTGATCGCCTGCAACACCGCTTCCACGCTGGTATTGCCGCCGCTTCGGGCGCGTCTGGATATTCCGGTCGTTGGAACCGTTCCGGCCATCAAGCCCGCCGCGGCATTGACGCGGACAGGGCTTATTTCCGTTCTGGCAACGCCGGGGACGGTCAAGCGCGATTATACGTTCGATCTGATTGCCAGGTGGGCTCCGGATGTGGCGATCAATCTGGTCGGAGCCGCTGTTCTGGCCGAACTTGCCGAAGACAAGCTGGCCGGCCGGCCGGTTGCACCTGAAAAGCTTAAATCCGAGATTGCGCCCTGCTTTGTCGAAAAGGGCCCGGTCCGGACTGATGTCATCGTGCTGGGCTGTACACACTATCCGTTTCTTCAGGAAGAGATCGAACGATACGCGCGCTGGCCGGTTCAATTGGTGGATCCCGCTCCGGCCATCGCAAGGCGCGTTGCCGCGGTCTTGCGCGACGGGGCGGTTGAAAGCGCCGCAGGCGCCGGGGAAGGGTCGGAACCGGGCACCCTGACATTTGAAACCACCGGGTCGCATCCCGGCTTTCCCGAAATGGCCCGGACGGCCATCGGAATGAGCAACATCAACAGCTTGGATAACACCACGCAGAATGTTGCGCTGCAAAATAAAGCTTGACTTAACCGGCGGCAGGGACGACATAGGGCGCATTGCCCGATCGCGATATCACGCGTGGAGGGCGAGAGGGTTTTGGCCATCAGCCACGCATTCCCTCATTCATGGGAATGACCTCGATTTCCTTTTCCTGACACTTCATATGCTCCGGCATTGAGTGCGATCCAAGTTGAGCGCGACTTTCGAGGTGAAATGTCGACCGGATCGCTTTTATTACGCCGGATACCGAAAGATAACTGTTTTGACTGGTTTTGAAGACCTGGAGCTGGCACAGCCGCTCCTCAAAGCTCTGACTGCTGAAAATTATCTGGATCCGACTCCGATTCAGAAACAGGCGATTCCTCATGTGCTGGCCGGGCGTGATCTGCTTGGTCTGGCGCAGACCGGCACCGGAAAAACCGCCGCTTTTGCTCTGCCGATACTGCACAAATTGACGATCGAAAAAAAACGTCGGACTGCCGGTGCGCCGCGCGCGCTCATTCTGAGTCCGACCCGCGAATTGGCAATGCAGATTGCCGACAATTGTCGAAAATATGCCCGGTTTACCGGTGTAAAGACGATGGCGGTTTTTGGCGGCATGCCCATTCGGCGCCAGATTAACAATCTCAAACATGGAACCGATCTTCTGGTTGCAACGCCGGGCAGACTGCTGGATCTTGTTCGTTCCCGGTCGTTGAGCCTCGAAAAGGTCGAGTATTTCGTGCTGGATGAAGCGGACCAGATGATGGATCTGGGGTTCATCCACGATATGAGGAAGCTGGCCCAGATTTTGCCGCAGCCGCGCCAGACGCTGTTTTTCTCCGCCACCATGCCCAAGGCGATTGCCGATCTGGCAGCGTCGTTTCTGACCGATCCGGTGGAAGTGAGGGTGGCGCCGGTCAGCGCCACAGCGGATAAGGTGGATCAGAAGCTGATTTATGTGGCGCGCAATCAAAAAACGGCTCTGGTTCAACAGCTCATAAAGAACGACAACATCCAGAAAGCCATCCTTTTCACCAGAACCAAGCATGGTGCGGACAAGGTCGCCCGATCTTTGTCGAAAGACGGCATCGAATGCGGCGCCATTCACGGCAACAAGACTCAGGGGCAGAGGCAGCGGACGCTGGCGTCTTTCAGGAACGGCAGGATCCGGATCCTTGTCGCAACGGATATTGCGGCTCGCGGCATCGATATCGACCATGTCAGTCACGTATTCAATTACGATCTGCCGGATGTGCCTGAAATCTATGTGCATCGGATCGGGCGCACTGCGCGTGCCGGCGCGTCGGGGCAATCCATCGCGCTGTGCAGCGGCGATGACCGGGGCTCCTTGCGGGCTGTTGAGCGCCTGATGAAGCGATCGATCGATGTCATCGAAGAAGTGGATGGGATTGAACTGGCACCGGTTCCTGTCACAGACGAACGATCGCGCGGCAAAAGCCGGCGTGGGGGCTCTGGTTTTCGCGGCGGCCAGAAGCGGGTCAATTCAGATGGTCGTCAGCGGAGTGTCCGACATGAGGACGGTCCGGGGCGAAAACGCAGGGCAAATCGTCCGGGCAAGAATGCGCGCCGCAGGGACCGCAATGATACGGCGGCTGGCGAAAACCCGGCGCTGTAATGAAAAATCGCCCGCCGGTTTATTGACATACCTGGGGCGATCCACTAGGACACCTCAGATCACGCGGGCCTGCAGAGGCTCGCGTGTTTGATTTACGCACCCGTGGGACCAGGCAAACGCTTTGCCGCGTTCCTGTCGGTTTGCTGCAAGAAAGCCTTAATCTTAGGGATGGCTGCTTGCAGAGACAGAGGAGGGGCGTGATACCTGAAACCAAATTCGACATCAAAGGTATACGCGAATGTCAAAGCGTCACAGCACGAAATATAAGCTCGACCGCCGTATGGGCGAAAACATCTGGGGTCGTCCGAAGAGCCCGGCCAACCGCCGTGAATATGGTCCCGGCCAGCACGGCCAGCGCCGCCGCGGCAAGCTCTCCGACTTCGGTGTGCAACTGCGTGCCAAGCAGAAGCTGAAAGGCTACTACGGCAACATTTCCGAAAAACAGTTCCTGCGGACCTATAAAGAAGCAACCCGGATGAAAGGCGATGCCTCCGAGAACCTGATCGGTCTGCTGGAGAGCCGTCTGGATGCGATTATCTATCGTGCCAAATTCGTACCGACTGTTTTTGCCGCCCGTCAGTTCATCAATCACGGCCACATCAAAGTGAATGGCCGTCGGGTGAATATCCCCTCCTATCGCGTTCGCCCGGGCGATCAGATCGAAGTTCAGGAAAAATCCAAGCAGCTCGCGCTCGTTCTGGAAGCTGTTCAACTGGCGGAGCGCGACGTGCCGGACTATGTTGCGGTCGATCACAACAAGATGACCGCAAGCTATGCCCGTGTCCCGCAGTTGGCCGATGTGCCTTACCCGGTCCTGATGGAGCCCAACCTGGTCGTGGAATTCTATTCGCGCTAGCGCGCGCTTTCCATTCAGATGGACTTATCTGAATGATAAGAATTCGCTCCGGATTTGTTGAGCGGGTGCTCATGCTGTCGTATCGGCAGGAGACTTAAAAAAGCCCCGGTATCCGATGGATGGATGCCGGGGCTTTTTAATTGGCGGCCGCCACAGGGAGGGAGACGGCCGCCGGAATTTTGGGTCAGCGCATGCGCTTTCCGTCGGCGTCGAACAGATAAGCCCGTTCTACCGGAACATAGATGGAAATCTCCGCGCCGTTCTGAGAGACCCGCTCACCGCGCTTTTCAATGATAATCCGCTCGCCGTTTGGCGCATTCGCATAGACGTAGGTGACGTCGCCCAGATGTTCGGTGACATCGCTTTTCAACGTCAGTTTCGCGCCGTCCGTCTCTGCAATTTCGATATGTTCGGGACGGATGCCGAGAATGACACTCTCGCCGACCTCCGGAAGCCGGTCTTTCAACGGCAATGTGATGCTCGCGCTGTCATCGTTCAGCAGTACGACGGTCGCGGTGCCGTCGCCGACTGCGCTGACCGTGCCGCCGATAAAGTTCATTTTCGGTGACCCGATGAAGCCCGCGACAAACTGATTGTCAGGATCGTCGTAAAGGTGAAGGGGCGGTCCGACCTGCTCGATATAGCCGCCCTGCAGAACAACGATTTTGTCGGCAAGGGTCATGGCTTCGACCTGATCGTGGGTCACATATACCATCGTGGCACCGATTTCCTGATGCAGGCGTGCGATTTCGATCCGCATCTGAACGCGCAGCTCCGCGTCAAGGTTCGAGAGGGGTTCATCGAACAGAAAGACATCGGGATTGCGGACGATCGCCCGTCCGATCGCGACACGCTGACGCTGGCCGCCCGACAGGGCTTTGGGACGCCGCTGAAGATACGGGCCGAGTTGCAGGATCTTTGCTGCTTCATCAACCCGTTTCTGGATATGATCGGCCGGCGCTTTCGCCATTCTGAGGCCGAAGCTCATGTTCTGTTCGACCGTCATGTGCGGGTACAGTGCGTAAGACTGGAACACCATTGCCACGCCGCGCTCGGCCGGCTCGACATTGGTCACATCCCGCTGGCCGATATGGATCTCACCCGACGTCGTCTCTTCAAGCCCGGCGATGGTGCGCAGCAGCGTGGACTTGCCGCACCCTGACGGACCGACAAAAACCGCGAACTCGCCGTCATCGATCTGCAGGTCGACGCCGTGGATCACATCCACATTGCCATAGCTTTTTTTTACTTGGTTGAGCGTTATGCCGGTCATATTCAGCCTCCTCCCGAAACGTCCATGCCTTTTTGGGCCTGACGGTCTTCTGCCTATGCTTGTTTCATCTGGAATTCCGCCGCTTCCCCGATCTGGGAGGCCGCTTCCAATATCTTGGGCGCCAGGCCGTTCATGGCGCCGATTGTCGTAATGAATGTGGTGCTGGTCGCTGACAGAGCGCCCAGTACCTTTCCGTTTCTGCTCAGGATGGGAGCGGCAACGCAGATGATGCTTTGCTCATGCTCTTCGTCATCCAGGGCATAGCCGCGCTTTACTATTTCCCTCAGCTCAGCCCGCAGCGCATCGGCGCTGGTCAATGTTGTTGCCGTATGCCGGCTGTAACTCTGAGCGGAAAGGGAAATCTCACGTTGCTCGTCCGGCAGAAAGGCGAGCAGCGCCTTGCCGACGCCGGTGCAATAGGCCGGGCCGATTTTACCGGGGCTTGAATACATCGGGACCGAGCTGGCCGGGACCCGCTTGCCGATATAGAGGACCTGGTAATTGTCCAGAACGGCCAGATGCACCGTCATGTTCAATGTGCGACTGAGCGTATCCAGGATCGGCTCGGCGACATTGGCAAGGGTGTTTGAGCTCCATGCCGAATGGGCCAGTCTGAGAAGCCGCAGGCCAACCCGATAGGTGTGTGTCGTCTCGTCCAGGCTCAGCATGCCCTCGTTCGTCAGGCTTTTCAGCATTCTGTGCAGGGTTGCCTTGGAAAGGGGCAGTCTGGAAAGCAGATCGGCAAATCGGGGCGGCGACTCAGCGGTTCCCACCGCATCCAGCACGAGCAGGGCCTTTGAGATCGGACTCGACAGATCACGTTCGACATCAGGCTCTGCTGGAGCCAATATCGAATTCGCTTCCGCCATATCCGCCTCCCTTGGCATGTGCTTCTTTTTTTGCCGTCAAACGACGCTTGACACTCTACAGTATTACAATCATAATTTCCAACTGTCAAAACATCGTTTCGATCAATGAAACTACTGGGAGGTTTCTAGATGGTATTCTCGATTAAGGGCGTTGCCCTTGCAACGGCCGCATCGGTCTTTTTGGCGACGGCTTCATTTGCCGCCGACCTTGTCATCAACTTTGATGACCTGAACCCCGGCCCGAAAAAAGGGTTTGAAGATGCGGTAGAGAAATTCAAGGCCGCAAACCCCGACATAAACGTCATTGTGAACAACACGGATCGCGAAGCGCACAAGACCGCCATTCGTAACTTCCTGACCGCGGATGCACCGGACGTCACATCATGGTATCCCGGCAACCGCATGGCGCCATTTGTGAACGCCGGTCTTTTCGAGGACGTTTCCGACGTGTGGGCCGACAACGGTTTCAACGACACGCTCGCCTCCACGAAGTCTGCCATGACCATCGACGGGAAGCAGTGGGGCGTGCCCTACACCTACTATCAGTGGGGCATTTATTATCGCAAAGACATCTTCGATAGACTCGGTATCGAAGAGCCCAAGACCTGGGCCGAGTTCCTTGCTGCGGCGAAAACGCTGAAAGAGAACGACATTGCACCTCTGACGATCGGCACCAAGTTCTTGTGGCCGGCCGCCGGTGTGTTCGACTATCTCAATCTCCGGACCAACGGTTACGACGTTCATAACGACCTGACCGCAGGCAAGATCAAATACACTGATCCTCGGATTGTTGCTGTGTTTGACAAGTGGAAGGAGCTCGTCGAGCCGGGATATTTCATCGAAAACCACGCAACAATGAGCTGGCAGGATGCATTGGCTCCGTTTGCGAACGGTGAAGCGGCCATGTATGTCATGGGCAACTTTGCGGTTGACGGCATGAGAAACGCCGGCCTGACAGACGATCAGATCGACTTCTTCCCGTTCCCGGAAATCACACCGGGCGTGCCGCAGGCTGAGGAAGCGCCGACAGACGCCTTCTTCATTCCCGCCAATGCGAAAAACAAGGAAGATGCGCGCAAGTTCCTTGCATTCGTTGCACAGCCTGACGTTCAAACCGAATGGAACAAGACTATTGGTCAGTTGCCGATCAACAAGGACGCCTCTGTCGGCGATGACAAGTTCCTGCAGCAGGGCTTTGAAACACTTGCCAGTGCTCAGGGGCTTGCGCAGTTCTACGATCGTGATGCGCCCGCTGAAATGGCCAAGGCCGGCATGGAAGGATTCCAGGAATTCATGATCAAGCCGGATCGCCTGGACGCCATTCTCAAGCGTCTCGATAAAGTTCAGGAACGCGTTTACAAATAATATCCAGGACGACGGCGGCGTTGAGCCGCCGTCGTTCGATACGCTCAAAGTGCGGCTCTTCAAATAAGATACAGGGTCGAAAAAGACCCGGGGAAATGAGCCGAGCCGTGTCGCAAATCACATTGAGTGGGCGAGGAGACGATCTCAATGGCCGTTGCAAGTTCCGGTAGCTCTGTATCTACCAGTCAACAAAGTTGGTTCCGCAAAAACCGGTTGGCAGTCGCGCCCTGGTTGTTTTTGGCGCCCGGCTTGATCATGTTCTTCATTTACGTGATCGCGCCGATCTTTCAGTCCATGTGGATTTCATTTTACGAATGGAATGGGCTCGGGCCCAAGACCTGGGTGGGACTGAACAACTATCGAGAGCTGATCGATGACGATCGGTTTTATGTCTCGCTGAAAAACAACGTCCTCTGGCTTGTTCTTTACATGCTGGCAGTTCCGGCGGGATTGGCGATTGCGCTTTTTCTCAATCAGACCGTGACGGGCATTCGTATTTACAAGTCGCTGTTCTTTTTCCCGTTCGTGATCAGCCAGGTCGTCGTCGGCTTGATTTTCTCCTGGTTTTACAATCCGGACTTTGGAATTGTCGGTGTTATCTGGGAGTTCTTCGGTGCAGCGCCTCCTGCTATTCTGGCCGATGAGCGTTATGTAACCTATGGCATTATCTTTGCGGGGCTTTGGCCCCAGATCGCCTATTGCATGATCCTCTATCTCACCGGCCTCAACAACGTTTCACCCGATCAGGTAGAGGCCGGGCGACTGGATGGTGCCAAAGGTTGGGCAATGCTCTGGCACGTTATTCTGCCCCAGCTTAAGCCCGCTACGTTTATTGCGGTTGTTGTGACAGTGATCGGCGCGTTGAGGTCATTTGACCTGATTGCGATCATGACACAGGGCGGCCCTTACGGCTCATCCAACGTTCTGGCTTACTACATGTTTGAAACCGCTCTGTCGGAGTATGGTTTCCGGTACGGTTACGGGTCGGCTATCGCAACTGTTCTGTTCTTTATCATGCTGATTTATATCAGCTATTTCCTCTACCGCATGTATCGCGACGAGAAGGAGGGCTAAAGATATGTTTCCGACACCTATCCAGAAATCGCCGGTCCTTGCGCAGAGACTCTACACGGTCGCCCTGCCGATCGCCCTGTTCATATGGCTGTTGCCGCTGATCGCGATCTTCCTGACGTCGATCCGGCCTGCCATGGACATCAACTCCGGCAATGTTTTCGGTTGGCCGTCC
Source organism: Stappiaceae bacterium (assembly GCA_965275915.1). Taxonomy (GTDB): domain Bacteria; phylum Pseudomonadota; class Alphaproteobacteria; order Rhizobiales; family Stappiaceae; genus JBDWFY01. Next base: position 481,540 of record CBDHYI010000007.1, on the reverse strand, counting down.
GACTTCCTGCTGCTTCAAAACTACTCGGCTGTCTTTGAACAGTCGCCGGCGGGAAAGTACATCTTCAACTCGCTCAGGATCACAATTCCGACGGTCATATTTGCGGTCGGCCTGTCCTGCCTGACGGGCTACGCACTGGCGATTTACCGTTTCAAGTGGGCGGTACCGCTGTTCTTTGTCTTTGTGGCAGGCAATTTCGTGCCGTTCCAGATCCTGATGGTGCCGGTTCGGGATCTGTCGGTTCAGACCGGGCTGTATGATACCGTCACCGGGCTGGTATTGTTCCATACCGCGTTCCAGACGGGTTTCTGCACCTTGTTCATGCGTAATTTCATCAAGGCTCTGCCGCAGGAACTGATTGAAGCGGCGCGGATCGAAGGGGTCGGTGAGTTCAAGATTTTCTGGTATCTCGTGATGCCGCTGGTGCGTCCGGCGATCGCGGCGCTGTCCGTGTTGATCTTTACCTTCATCTGGAACGACTTCTTCTGGGCAACCGTTCTGATCCAGGGCGATCATGCTCTGCCGATCACAGCGGGTGTGCGGGCCTTGAACGGTCAGTTCGTCAGCCAGTGGCAGCTTGTGTCCGCCGCATCGCTGCTTGCGGCGGTTCCACCGGTTGCAATGTTCTTTTTAATGCAGAAGCACTTTATTGCCGGATTGACGCTTGGCGCGACCAAGGGTTAACACGCGCAGCCATCAACTGAACATCGGGGCCGGTCGCGCCCCGATGTTACCATCACAATGAAGAGGCGTCCGGTGACACTCTGACCCGGCGTCCATAACAGGGTATCGCTGGGGCAAAGACATGACACGCAATGGCGGCGGTCTTCAGCATTTGACAATGGATGATGTCGGCGGTCTCGATGAAGTGGCCGAGGCCTATCTGGTCGATGAAAAGCCAAACTATTACAGGCTGGATTCTCCCGGCCAGACACTTGTGTTGGCAAGCCTGGACGGCGGAATTCCCGAAGTTCTCCATTGGGGTGCGGTTCTGCCTGCCGGAGAGGATCTGGCACAGCTTGCCGGCGTCAGCGTGGGGCCGCTCGGGCACCAGATGCTTGATCAGCGGGCACCGCTCAGTCTTTCGCCGGAGCGCGGCTGGGCGTGGCCGGGCCATGCGGGGCTGATCGGTTCCAAAAGCGACGGAGTCGGCTGGGTCGGCCAGTTTCAGCTTGTTGAGGCGGAACCGGCTGACGAGGGATACATATTCCGGTGCCGGGACCGGATTTCCTCCTTGAGGCTCACTTTGAGCGTTCGGCTCGACAAGGAAACCAATGTCGTTGAGGCCAGGTCCGAAGTCACCAACCTGTCCGGCGCACCCTACCGCGTCGACTGGCTTTCCGCGCCGGTTCTGCCCGTTGGCGATTGTGCCGGCGAAATCATCGCAATGGATGGCCGCTGGTGTCGTGAATTTACACCCCGGCGCATGAAGTTCCCGCGCGGTCAATACATGCGTGAGAGCCGGTACGGGCGGACATCGCATGAAAACTTTCCCGGTTTTTTTGCGCTGAGCGAACGTGCTGATGAAGCAAGCGGGGAAGTGTTCGGATTTCACCTGGGATGGAGCGGTAACCACCGGCTGGTTGCAGAAGAGATATCCGACGGTCGCCGGGCGGTACATTACGGTGTTCTGAGCGAACCGGGCGAAATCGTGCTTGAGGAAGGGCAGAGCTTCAAAACGCCCATTCTTTATGCAACCTGGTCCGATGCCGGTCTCAACCGCTGTTCCCATGCGTTTCAGGCCCATGTCAGGCGCCGAATCCTGAATGTGCCTGAATGGTATAAATCCAGACCGGTTCATTATAATTGCTGGGAAGCGGTCTATTTCGACCAGAAACCCGAACATCTGGCCGCGCTGGCGCAACAGGCCGCGGGCGCAGGTGCGGAATTGTTTGTTCTCGACGATGGCTGGTTTCCTGGACGCCACGACGACACGGCCGGTCTGGGTGACTGGGAAGTCGATCACGCCAAACATCCTGAAGGGCTGGGCCCGCTTGTCGATGCGGTGCATGCGGCCGGAATGCGCTTCGGGCTGTGGTTCGAACCGGAAATGGTCAATGAACGCTCGGAGCTCTACCGGCTGCATCCTGACTGGGTGTTGAATGTGCCCGGCTATCGTCAGATTGAAGGTCGCAATCAGCTTGTTCTTGATATCACGCGACCGGAAGTGGCCGACTATCTTTTTGAGCGCATCGACACACTGCTGAACACTTATAAGATCGACTATATCAAATGGGATATGAACCGGCCCATCATATTGGCCGGAAGCAGTGGCGGAAGACCGGTTTCTCACGCCTATGTCGAGGCGTTTTATGCGTTGTTGGACCGGCTTCGGGCGGTTCATCCTGAGCTTGTTATTGAAAGCTGCAGCGCCGGCGGCGGGCGGATCGATTTTGAAGTCCTGAAACGAACTGACCGGGTTTGGCTTTCCGACTCCAACGATGCCCATGAGCGCTGGCGGATGCAGCACTTCGCAAGTCTGTTCCTGCCCAAGGAAGTGGTGGGATCGCACGTGGGCCCCGCGATTTGCCATACGTCCGGCCGCCGGCTGTCGATGAGCTTCCGCGGCACCGTCGCTGCAACGGCACATATGGGGATTGAGGCGGATCTGTTTGAGGTGGACGGTGCGGACCTCAGTGAGCTGATGCGTGCGACGATCCGCTATAAGTCATGGCGGGATCTCCTGTTTTCCGGCCGGATGAGCCGCCTTGATCATCCCGAACCCAGTTCGTTTGCGCATATCGTCGTGTCAGAAGACGGCCGGCGGTTCATGACATTTGCCGGGCAACTGGACACGCAGGATGTGGCCGGAACCCGCCGCCTCCGTCTTGCCGATCTGGACCCTGATGCCTCCTATCGGATTTCCTTGGAACTTGGAGAGGAGAATCTCAGTGCCGTTAACCGCTGGTTTGTCTCTCCATTGCTTGATCCTGATGGCGCGGTGCTGTCTGGTGCCGCGTTGATGCGGTCCGGGGTGTTACTCCCCATAGCGATGCCGAACACGGTCTGGGTTTTGGAGGGGCAGCGCATCGATACGGAGTGCGTGGGATGAGTGCTGGCATTCCAAATCCGGCCGAATGGATCGCAGTGGACTGGGGCACCAGTCGCCTCCGCGTGTGGGCCATGTCGTTATTGGGAGACGTTCTGGCAAGCGAGTCCTCAGATCAGGGTGCGGGATCGCTCAAACCGGAAGAGTTCGAGGCGGCGCTCATTGCCCTGATCGGCCCGTGGCTGGACGCCAACACATGCACGCCCGTGCTTGTTTGCGGGATGGCGGGCAGTCGCCAGGGATGGGCGGAAGCTCCTTATGTTTCGCTTCCCGCTGATCTTGCGGACGTTGCGTGCGGAGCGGTTTCTGTCAAAACCGCTGACCGCCGCATCTCAGTGTCTATTCTGCCCGGTGTTTGTCAGCGGGATGCCTCCTCGCCCGATGTAATCCGGGGCGAGGAAACCCAGCTTCTGGGGTTGGTTAATGCGCTGCCTGCATTTTCCGGCTGTGTCTGTCTGCCGGGGACCCACAGCAAATGGGTCCAGTTGAACGGCAACAGGGTCATGTCAAGCCGGACCTATATGACCGGCGAGCTGTTCAAGCTCCTGGGCACCCGCTCCATCCTGAGACATTCGATCGACGGTGCTGCAATGTGGGATGAAGCCGGTTTTGTCGACGGCGTTCGCCGGGCGGTCAGCCGGAACGGTGTCATCACCTCGGATATATTTGCGATCAGAGCGCACGGACTTCTCTTCGGCCCAAATCCTGATCGGGCTTCGGCCTATCTGTCGGGGCTGATCATCGGCGGCGAAATCGTTTCGGAAACAAGGCCCGATCCGACCGGAAAGACAATCATCATCGGCGCCCGGAAGTTGGCGCAACACTATCAAACGGCCTTTGAAATCATTGGCATGGAAGCGGAACAGGTTGATGCGGGAGATCTGACTCTGCTCGGTCTGAGTTCGGCACGCGAAATGATCGGCAAAACGGGCCAGACAATAAAGGATGCGGTGCTATGAGCGAAACAGGTCGACGGCTCATTGCGATCCTGCGTGGAATCGAGCCGGCAGATGCGGTCGATGTGGCCGAAGCGCTTGTTCGGGCGGGTATCACATGGATCGAAGTACCCCTCAACTCACCGGATCCGCTTGTCAGCATCAATATGATGGTCGAAGCGCTTGAGGGCAGGGCGCATGTGGGCGCCGGGACGGTCCTGACAAAAAACGATGTTCAGGACCTGAAAAATGCCGGGGGAACGTTTGTCGTATCTCCGAACATGGATCAGGGCGTGATTGAATTCACCAAAGAATCGGGCCTTGGATCCTATCCGGGCGTTCTGACCCCGACCGAGGCTTTTCAGGCGATTTTTGCCGGGGCTGACGGACTGAAGATTTTTCCGGCGTCCCTCGTCGGCCCCTCGGGCATCAAAGCAATGAAGGCTGTTCTGCCGCCCGACATGCCGGTTTATGCGGTGGGCGGCGCGGACCTTCATAATTTTGCGGACTATGCAAAGGCGGGTGCCGACGGATACGGACTTGGATCGTCGCTCTACAAGCCCGGCGATTCCGCCGACGTGATTTTCGAGCGGGCACAGCGTTTTTGTGCTGCTTTTGATGCTCTTCCCCAGTAATTAAGACAGCGTTTATCTGCTTGGAGTTGCGCCATGAGCGCCAGGAAACTCGGTGTTTGCTACTATCCGGAGCACTGGCCGGAGGAGATGTGGGGACAGGATGCAACCGAAATGGTTGATCTTGGGATCGAATTTGTCCGAATTGGCGAATTCGCCTGGTCGCGCATCGAGTTCGAGCCCGGACACCTCACTCTGGACTGGCTGGACAGGGCCATTGAGACACTGGCGGATGCCGGTCTCAGCGTGCTTCTTGGAACGCCCACCGCGACTCCGCCGCAATGGATGGCGGGAAAATATCCCGACATGTTTGCGCTGGATGAGCGGGGCAGACAACGGGGCTTTGGATCGCGCAGACACTATTGTTTTTCACACGAGGGCTATCGGTCGGAAAGCCGGCGGATCACCGAGATACTTGCCGGACGCTATGGCCGGCACGACGGGGTGAGCGGCTGGCAAACGGACAATGAATATGGCTGTCATGAGACGACATTGTCCTACAGCACGGCCGCTCAAGTCGCGTTTCGGCTCTGGCTCCGCCGGAAGTACGGCTCGATTGACGCATTGAACGCGGCTTGGGGCAATGTGTTTTGGAGCATGGAATATCGGTGCTTCGACGAAATCGGGTTGCCAAACCTGGCCGTGACCGAAGTGAACCCGAGCCACCATATGGATTTTCGGCGATTTTCGTCCGATCAGGTCGTTTCCTTCAACAGGGAGCAGATCGAAATCATTCGCAGACACAGTCCCGGCAGAGACATTATCCATAACTTCATGGGCCGGGAAACATCGTTTGATCACTACAAGGTCGGTGCGGATCTCGATATTTCGGGCTGGGACTCATATCCTGTCGGTTTTCTCTATCGGTCCGGCGCCGACAGGCGGGAGATTGCGCGTCAGTTCCGGCAGGGCGATCCGGATTTTCAGGCCTTTCATCATGATCTTTACCGAGCCACGGGCAGGGGACGCTTCTGGGTTATAGAGCAGCAACCCGGCCCGGTGAACTGGGCTCCGCACAACGCCGCGCCGCTCGACGGTATGGTGCGTCTGTGGAGCTGGGAGGCCTTTGCACACGGGGCCGAGGTTGTCAGTTATTTCAGGTGGCGGCAGCCGCGGTTTGCGCAGGAGCAGATGCATGCCGGCCTGAAGCGGCCGGACAACGCAGACGCCCGCGGCATGGTGGAAGCGCGGCAGGTCAGGGACGAATTGCAACAGATTGAGCCGTTTGAACCGGAACAGGCGCCCGTTGGGCTGGTTTTTGATTTTGAAAGCCAGTGGGCCGCCGAGGTGCAGCCACAGGGTGCGGATTACGATTATTTTCTGCTCGTCTTTGAGACCTATCGGGCCTTTCGGGAAAAGGGGCTCGACGTGGAAATCATATCGCCTCAGGTCAGCGACCTTCAGAGGTTCAAGATTGTCGCGGCGCCGGGGGTTTTCACCTGGTCCTCTGCCCTCAGAAACGCATTGAACAGGTTTACAGGCACGGTTCTGCTTGGCCCGAGATCCGGTGACAAGGACGAGAACTTCCAGATCACGGCGCCGATGCCCCCGGCGATCGAATGTCTGCCCGGGCTGTGTGTATCCCGCGTCGAAACCCTGCCGGCTGACATGGCCGTGCAGGTCGGGAATGTCGGCGCCTTGAAAATCTGGCGCGAGTTTGTCGAGGGGCCGCAGGAAAGTGTCTGGAGAGATACGGACGGTCATCCGATACTGCTGAGAGAGGGACATGCCCACTATCTTGCCGGTTGGCCCGATGCGGCGCTCTGGTCCGCGCTTGTCGACCGTCTCGCCGATGATGCAGGGCTGAAGACGGTATCTTTGCCGAATGGAATCCGCCTTAAGAACACCACGACCGGCCGGTTTCTGTTCAATTACGGACAGCAGACGGTGCCGCTGGACAGGATCGGATTGCCCGGCGATCCGGAACTGCTCGATGGCGATAAACTGCGTCCCGCGGATGTCGCTTTCCTTAAAAACACATCCGCCGATTAGGACAGGCAGGAGCCCGTCCGTCTCCGATCAGTTCACTCAGGCCGGAAAGCTGCTGCGGGCAACGAGTGTGGCGGGGAGTGTGATTGTTTCCGGAGGTCCGTCCGGGTTTTCTTCCCGGCTCTGCATCAGGTGCAGGATGGCATCGGCGACATCATCGGGTGATTGGCGGAAAGTCGTCAGGTCATAGCCCTTCCAGTGGGCCTGCGGGATATCGTCAAAGCCGATGACGGCTATGTCGTCCGGGATCGATAACCGGTGACAACTGCGCGCGGCGTCGATGAACCCCAGTGCGATCAGATCGCTGAGGCAGAAAGCCCCGTCCGGACGCGGCGAGACGCCGGTAAGAGGATCAAGTATGCGCCGTCCGATGGACTGCCCGCAGTCATAAGGCTCACCGGGCTCCACATAGACGGCGACATTGGTCACCCCGGCTCTTCGGGCTGCCTCAAGGAAGGCGTTTTGCCGCGCGATCAGGCTTGGGGTCCCGCGCGTTGATGTGATCAGGGCCGGGTGTTTTATATTGGCCTTGTGAAAGATATCGAAGGCTCGATGTGCTGCCGTTTCATGATCGAAAATAATACGGTCCGGCCCGATATCCGGGTCTTTCCGATTGATATGGATCACCTGTTGCCCGTTTGAAAGGCAGCCCTTGGTGATTTCCCGCGGAGGTGTTCCCGACAGAACAATTGTGACATCGGCCCTGTATTGGAAAATCCGGTCAAGCGCTGAGGAAATGCTCTCCTCCGCCTCCTCCGCAATGATGAGGATCGGTACTTTGCCGTTCTCCTGCAACCGGCGTGAAATTGTATGAACCAGCGATGCGCGAAAAGGGCCGTGGGCATCTGCGGTGACGAGGCAGACAATGTTGCTGCGCGACTGGATCAGGCCCCGGGCAAGATGATTGACCTGGTAGCCGAGTGTGCGAGCGGATTGCAGCACTTTTTCGCGCGTTTCTTCCGAAACACTGGCACCCTCGGTGAAGGTGCGCGAAACCGCCGAACGGGACACTCCGGCGTGACGTGCAACGTCATTGGCGCTCACAAAGCGTCTTGGGTTGAACGGCCGCAGGGATTTGACTCTGTCCAAGTTCAGGCTTCCGGTTCAAAATCCGGTGGTGTAATCGTCACAGCGGGATCGAATTGGGGTTGCACCGCTTTTCACACCCTTCCTTCCGGCTTTTTGCTGTTTGATCCGCCATCTCAACTACATTTATGGGTTCACACCCTAGCCCGGACCGGCATGTTTGAAAAGTGCCGGTACCCCCTATGTTTTCAGGCGTGGCCCTGGTTTGACGCTGTCCGCCGCGCATATGTTGCTCGCTGTATCGCCGGAAATCCTTCATTAAGTTTGACATCAAAATTAATCAATGGCTTATGAAATCCAGCACGGAAACGGGCTGCTCTGTCAGCCGCAAAAATCTTCGGGAAGGACCTCAGACATGTCGGCAATTGTAACAGCATCCCTTCTTGTTGATTCCCGGTGCGAACTGGCCGAGGGCATTCAGTGGAATGTCGAAGAGCAGCGGCTTTATTGGTGTGACATCATCAAGGGGCATCTTTGGTCGTGCGACGAAGCCGGCGGCGATGTGCAGTGTCTGGAGTTGCCGGACCGTATCGGTTCCTTTGCGTTCGACCCCAACGGAGACTTGCTTGTTGCCTTCGCTGACGGGCTTTATCGGATGCGAAGCGGAAGCACGGACCGGGATCTGATTGAAAAGTTCGAAGCCGACAAACCCACGACCCGGTTGAATGACGGCCGGTGTGATCGCCAGGGCCGGTTCGTCGTCGGCGGCATCGATGAAGAAGCGACGGCGCCGATTTCCCATGTGGTTCAGTATGATGGCGAAACTGTCAAACCCCTGATCGCAGATGTCGGATGTACCAATTCCATCTGTTTTTCACCCGATGGTGGTACGCTCTATTTCGCAGACTCTCCGACCCGCGAAATTCGCCGGTACGACTATGATCCCGCCTCCGGCGCGATCGGCGATAAACGGACATTTGCGATATTGCAGCCCGATGAGGGTGTGCCCGACGGGTCCTGTATCGACAGTGCCGGTGCGCTGTGGAATGCCCGTTTCGGGGACCCGAAAGTTCAGCGCTATCTCCCGGAGGGAACGCCTGACATGCATGTGGACGTCCCCGCCCGCCAACTCACATGCTGCTGTTTTGGCGGTCCGGACCTGGACCGTCTTTACATCAGCTCTGCAAGGGTCGGCCTCTCCGATGAAGACCTTCAGGACCAGCCGCAGGCCGGGGGGATTTTTGTCGCTAACCCCGGCGTGGCCGGCCTGCCGGAGGTGCGGTTCCGCAAGGTTCTTTACTGACCGGGCTTTGCAATGCCCGACGGACGGCTGCGGTCGTGTTTTGCAGCAGCGGGCGTGCAGGGCCGGCTATCCGGTGGCCGGCGTCCCAATTATGGTTAATGAATTAGTCAATTTCATTTGAGACTATGCCGCCACATTCAGACGGGTGGCGGCATATGCGTTCCGGCTCTGTGCGAATTCGTGATGTTCTTTCAACAACGGGGCACAAATCGCACTTTCCTTTGGGCAAAAAGCCCCAGGGTACCAAAAAAGGCGCTACAAATTGTCGAATCGTGTTGACTGTAAAAATTGTTATGACTCCTAGGCCCGTGGCGATTATTATGACGAAAAGCTGAAACGCGTTGTATGTGAGTTTTCAGCAATTTGACCTTGATCTCCATGGTAGAGCGTAGTCGGAAGATGAGGTTGATGATCGGGCGAACAAAATCGCACAGTGGCTTGAGAGGCAAAGCCTCCCGCGTGCGGTTTATTCTTGTCGGATCTTTGGCGCTTTCTCTTGCGATTTCTCCGGCTGCAGCATTTGAATTGTTTGGTATTCACTTGTGGGGCGAGAAAAAGGAGAAACCGGCGGAACAGGTTATCGACCCGGTTCCTTATGTCCCAACACTCACCGTCGAGACCGGCTCGGAAGAGTTGAAGAAACGGGTTGAGTCCGCATCCGTACTGTTGAGTCAGAAAGACAAACCGCCATCGGGGACCGCGGGCCTGATCGGCCGGGCCCGGAACGACCGCGAGCGTCTGGTTGCCTCGCTTTATCAGACCGGTCGCTATGGCGGCCTTGTCGACATCCGCCTTGATGGCCGGCCGCTGGACGATGTACGCCCGGACGAGACGCTTTATCAGACGGGCGGCACGCCGGTGAATGTCGCAATAACCGTGACGCCGGGGCCCGTGTTCTCATTCGGGCAGGTTACCCTGTCGGAAGTTAACCCGAAGGGCCCTGATCTTGCGCCCAAGGACTACGACCTGGTGCCCGGTCAGGCCGCTGAAACCACAAAGATCCTGACTGCGGAGGAAAAGGTCACCAGCGATATTCGTGCAGAAGGCTATCCGTTCGCCAAGGTTTCCAAAAGGACGGTAACGGCCAACCATGCGGACGATCTGCTTAATGTGAATATTGTTGTGGACCGCGGTATCAAGGCCTTTTTCGGAGCGGTCAGTGTCGAGGGCAACGAACAGGTCAAGTCCGATCTTATCATCCGGGTCGCCGATATTCCCGTCGGTAGCGTTTACTCTCCGGAAATTTTGAGCGATGCGGAGGCACGGCTGCGAGCCCTGGATGTTTTCGACCGGGCGCGGGTTACCATTTCCAGGGAGGTCGGACCGGACGGGGTCGCGCCGGTTCTGATTTCCGTTTCGGAAAAGAAGCGGCGTTTTATCGGGGCCAATGTATCTGTTTCCAGTATCGACGGCCTCACCGGCAGTACCTATTGGGGACACAGGAACCTGTTTGGCGGCGCGGAACGGCTGCGGCTTGAGTTGACGGGGGCCGGCGTGGGACGGGGCGCGACGGATGATGTCGACTATGGCGTAAAAGCCAGTTTCATCAAGCCGGCCGTTTTCGATGCTTATACCGACTTTACATTGGATGTGGCCTATCAGGTTGAAAGTCCTGAAAATTACGAGTCTGAAGCCGCAACCGTCCGGGCGGGCTTTGTTCGCCGGTTCAGTAAGAAACTGACCGGTAATGTTGGTCTTGAATATGAGCACTCGCGGGTAGAGGACGATCTTGGCACCAATCGATATGACCTGTTCGGGTTGCCGGCGGGCCTGTCCTGGGACAGCCGCGATGACAAGCTCGATCCCTCGAGCGGCTTCACCGGAAATCTGTCGGTTGAACCCATTTATGATTTCCGAAATTCCAACTCGTTCGTCATCACCACAGCCGATGCCACCGCGTACTGGGCGCTCGATGAGAAAAAACGGTTCATTTTTGCCGGACGGATCGGTGCGGGGTCCATTCCCGGCGCGAGTCTTTCGGATATCCCCGCCAACCGCCGGTTCCTCCTTGGCGGCGGCGGATCGGTGCGCGGCTTCACATATCGCAATATCGGCGTTGATTTCGGCAACGATTCCGTCGTTGCCGGCCGTTCGATGCTCGAACTGTCAGCGGAGGCCCGGATTCGGATCACCGAATCCATCGGCATTGTTCCATTCGTCGATGCCGGAGCTGTCTACGAGTCGCCCTATCCGGACTTCTCTGAGGAACTGAGGGTTGGGGCTGGGCTGGGTCTGCGGTATTATACGGCGATCGGGCCGATCCGGCTTGATGCGGCCGTTCCGATCAATCCCGGACCGAATGATCCTGAGTTTGCGATTTATCTGGGCCTGGGACAGGCATTTTAGAGCGTAGCTTTTATATGTTGATGCGGCTTTTACTGTGGTTTGGCGGACTGATCCTGATTGTTGCCGTGCTTCTGGGCGCGGCAATCGGCTATCTGTCTACCCAGTCAGGCCGCACCATGCTCGCCGGCCAGATCGAACGCTTTGCTTCCACGGACGATCGGACGCTGAAACTTGGGCCGATAACCGGATCGCTTTTCTCTCGTTTCAATATCGGATCCGTCCAAATGGCCGACGGGACCGGAGCGTGGCTGAATGTTAAGAACATTTCGGTCGATTGGGCTCCGATCCATCTTTTGACCGGCCGCCAGCTGCGCGTGCTTGATCTCAGCGTCGATGAGATTGCGGTCGACAGAAGACCTCTGGCCGATGCGAGCCGGTCGTCAACCGACGACACGGGCAGTTCCGGGCTCCCCGTTGCGGTTGATATTGAAACCATGTCTGTCGGTGAGGTGAAGCTGGGAGAGCGGGTGGTGGGCGTTCCCGCCCGGTTCAATCTTGCTGGACGCACCGCAATCCGGTCACTTGAGGAGCCCGTTTTTGTGCTGCTGACCGCACAGAGAACCGACGGCATAAAGGGTGATCTCAAGCTGGAAGGGACCTTCAATCCGGCGACGGAACAGCTTGACCTTGACCTTGAAGTCTCGGAAGCGGCGGACGGTGTTCTGGCGAACATGCTGGATCTGCAACAAAAACCTGCCTTGTCGCTGTCAGTGAAAGGCGACGGTGTTCTCCGGAACTGGCAGGGCGATCTGAAATTCACGGCCGACAACAGTCCGGTTGCACAGGGAACTTTGTCGACCCGTTACGAGAATGACGGTCTTGATCTTGACGTTTCACTGAGCGGCAATGTTTCGAACCTGTCGCCGCGTGCTTATGCCGAACTGCTTTCAGGCAATCTCAATCTGAGGGTTCAATCCCGCACGGGCACAAATGGCGTCACGGAACTCAGCATTCTGAGGCTGAATACGGACGCCATCAATATATCCGCGCAAGGCTCGATTTTAGCCGACGGAGTGCCGGACCGCCTGTCTGCCGACATCTCGCTTAAGGCACCGGACGGGCGCGTTCTCAAACTGCCCGGGTCTCGGGGGATCAGCTTGTCCGGGGCCGATGTAACAGTGGATGTCAGTGCTGATGGAGACAACCGGTCCTGGTCTGCGAGAGGCAATGTGTCCCATCTGGGACTTTCCGGCGGTGGCGGCGAAGCTGTTTCGCTGACGGCAAAGGGATCATTGATCGATTTTGACAATCTGGAAACGCTGCGTGTTCCATTTGAGGCCAACCTCACGGTTGACGGTCCCGTGCTTCAGGGGGATCAACTGAGGCAGATCGCCGGGTCATCTGTTTCCCTCACCGCCAAAGGCGAAGCGCTCGGCAGCGGCGATGTCAAAGTCTCTTCGGGCCGGCTTTCGAACTGGCTTGGAGATATTGATTATACCGCCGATTACGCGTCCGGCATGCTGGAGGCGACTGCGGAGACAGCGGTCGCGGACCTCGCTCCCCTTGCGGACATCGTCGACCGGTCTCTTGGCGGAGGAATTTCCGCGAACATCCAAGCTTCTTCGGACTTAGCTTCCGGTCAGTTTGACATCACATTGTCTGCGCAGACGTCGAATCTGACTGTCGGAATTCAGGCGGTCGACAACCTCTTCGCCGGAACCGGATCTCTGTCAGGTCAGGTGTCAGGCAATGACAACGCAGCGGTCACCCTGTCCGGAGTGTCGTACGAGACGGCGGGACTTCGTCTGACTGCGGACGGTTCTGTTGCGGCCGGCCAGCTTGATCTGACGGTTGAGACAGCGGTTGCCAATCTTTCCGTGATCAATCCGGATGTGACCGGAGCGCTTGATCTGGTCGGTAAGGTGACCGGTGCTGTGTCCGCACCGGATCTTGATGTGACGCTGACCAGCTCCACCATCGATCTTGCCGGCAATCAGCTGGACGATCTGCAGATGGACCTGACGGCCAAAGCGGACCCGGCCAATCCCGAAGGCAGTTTCGATCTGTCCGGCTCCTTCAAGGGCAGTCCGCTTCAGGGCAAGGCCGGTATCGGAGCGGGTCCGGACGGTGATTACACGGTCGAGTCCCTGAGCTTTTCCGGCGCCGGTCTGACAGCGGACGGTCAGGCGCAGATTGGTCCGGACGGCATCGCCAAAGGACAGATTGCCGTAAAATCCGATGATCTCACCGATCTGGGAGCCCTGCTTTTGCTTGATCTTGGCGGGGCGCTGACGGCGGACGTGACACTGTCTGACGATCAGGGCAAGCAGCTTGTTTCCATCGATGCCAACGGCAGCAACATGACCGTCTCCGGGGCGACCATCGCCTCGCTGGCGCTGAAGGGCACGGTTGCGGATGCTTTGGGAGCGCCCAGAGCCGACGGCACCGTTGCGATGAAGACCATCGTTGCCGGCGGCACGACGATCGACACGATCGATGGTACGGCCCGGTCCGAAGGCGCGGCAACGGACTTCACGCTCGATGCGGCGCTGGGCCCGTCCTCCATCTCCTCGGCGGGTGTCCTGACACCTGAAAACGGAGCGTTTGTCATCGATCTGTCCAAGGCGACGCTGACGCATCAGTCCCTGAGTGCGGCCCTTGCCGAACCCGCACAGATCGCCATCACCGAGGGTGTCGCGGACATCAGAAAGGCGCGCTGGAAAACCGGCAACGGATCGGTTGGCGTCACCGGAAAATCAGACGATGCGATCGATGTTGCAATCGATCAATTCCCGTTGGAGCTTGTAAATTCGCTGATGCCGTCGCTGGAGCTCGAAGGGCTTCTTTCCGGCACCTCGAAAGTTAATCTTGCTGCTGCCGAACCCGATGTTACGTGGGATTTATCCGCGGAAGGCACCACTGTGCCGTTGCTTGCGGAGAATAATGTCAATGCGCTCAACGTAAAAAGCACCGGTTCCTTTTCTGCCGGAACGGCGCAGTATCAGGCAATCCTGACAAACAGCCAGGGGATCAACGCAGAGATTGACGGCTCCGCGAAAATGCCGGCTCCCTCAATCGAAGCCAGGATCAACGCCACCGTCGCCGACCTTGATGCTTTGAAAGCGCTTGCAGGCCGGACGCTCGGCGGCAGGGTGTCCGTACACGCGACGGCTTCAGCGGACCTGTCCAATGAAGAATTCAAAATCGACCTTTCCGGTGAGACAGAGGACTTGACGGTCGGGATCTCCCAGGCGGACAGTTTGCTGAAAGGTGAGGGCAGGCTTTCAGGATCCGTGTCGGGAACGGGAGCGAGCGCCATCACGCTTTCCGGAGTGTCGTACGAGACGGCGGGACTTCGTCTGACTGCGGACGGTTCTGTTGCGGCCGACCAGCTTGATCTGACGGTTGAGACGGCGGTTGCCAATCTTTCGGTGATCAATCCGGATGTGACCGGAGCGCTTGATCTGGTCGGCAAGGTGACCGGTGCTGTGTCCGCACCGGATCTTGATGTGACGCTGACCAGCTCCACCATCGATCTTGCCGGCAATCAGCTGGACGATCTGCAGATGGACCTGACGGCCAAAGCGGACCCGGCCAATCCCGAAGGCAGTTTCGATCTGTCCGGCTCCTTCAAGGGCAGTCCGCTTCAGGGCAAGGCCGGTATCGGAGCGGGTCCGGACGGTGATTACACGGTCGAGTCCCTGAGCTTTTCCGGCGCCGGTCTGACAGCGGACGGTCAGGCGCAGATTGGTCCGGACGGCATCGCCAAAGGACAGATTGCCGTAAAATCCGATGATCTCACCGATCTGGGAGCCCTGCTTTTGCTTGATCTTGGCGGGGCGCTGACGGCGGACGTGACACTGTCTGACGATCAGGGCAAGCAGCTTGTTTCCATCGATGCCAACGGCAGCAACATGACCGTCTCCGGGGCGACCATCGCCTCGCTGGCGCTGAAGGGCACGGTTGCGGATGCTTTGGGAGCGCCCAGAGCCGACGGCACCGTTGCGATGAAGACCATCGTTGCCGGCGGCACGACGATCGACACGATCGATGGTACGGCCCGGTCCGAAGGCGCGGCAACGGACTTCACGCTCGATGCGGCGCTGGGCCCGTCCTCCATCTCCTCGGCGGGTGTCCTGACACCTGAAAACGGAGCGTTTGTCATCGATCTGTCCAAGGCGACGCTGACGCATCAGTCCCTGAGTGCGGTCCTTGCCGAACCTGCCCAGATCGCCATCACCGAGGGTGTCGCGGACATCAGAAAGGCGCGCTGGAAAACCGGCAACGGATCGGTCGGCGTCACCGGAAAATCAGACGATGCGATCAATGTCCGAATACAGAATTTTCCGCTTAACCTCGTCAATGCCTTTGCGCCCGGACTGGGCTTAACGGGCCAACTATCGGGTACGAGTTTGATCGACCTTGCCTCCGGCGGTCCCGTCGCCAAGTGGGACGTGAGCGTTTCCGGTGCATCGGTTCCTGCGGCGTCCAAGAACGGTGTCTCGCCGCTCGGCGTGAAAAGCACCGGTGACGTCTCCGGCGGCCGGATACAGTATACGGCAACCGTGACAAACAGCCAGGGGATCAATGTCACTCTCAATGGCAGCGCCGACCCGCAAGGTCCGAGCGTCGATGCCAGGGTGAAAGGGAACATACCGCTTAATATCGTGGATCGCGTCCCCACGCTTGCAGCACGCGGCATCGGCCTGACCGGCACACTTGTCGCAGACTTGTCCGTCAAGGGCGGTGCACCGATGCCGGATATTGTCGGGACACTGTCCGTTACCGGTGGATCGTTCCGCGATGCCAGAGACGGCATATCGATTTCAGCCCTGACCTTCAAGGCCAGTGTCAATAAGACGGCGCTCACGATTCAGACACTGACCGGCAGGGTCAACGATACAGGCAGTCTCAACGTTTCCGGATCGGTAGATCTCGATCCGACCCGGTATTTCCCTGCCGATCTGGCGATAAAAATGACCGATGGCCGGTTTGTTGACGAGCAACTGCTTTCGACGACTTTCAGTGCGGACCTGACGGTGAAAGGTCCGGTCGCAACAACGCCGGCTCTGGCCGGCCGGATCGATATCAATCGGATGGATATTCAGATCCCCGATCTTTTGCCCGGTGGATATTCAGACATCAAGATCAATCACATCAATGCACCGGCCGCGGTCGTCAGACAGGAGCGCGAGATAAACGGGGAAGACGGCAGCGGAAGCGAGACCGGTCCGCCGTTCAACGCCAGCCTGTCCCTGGTCGTGTCCGCTCCTGCGCGCATTTTCGTACGCGGTCGCGGTCTTGATGCGGAAATGGGTGGTGAGATCAGGATTTCCGGGACAACCAATGCGCCCGTTATCGTGGGCGGTTTTTCGATGCGTCGGGGCCGCCTTGGCATATTCGGCAAGAACCTGGTGTTCGAGCGGGGCGAAGTCACCTTTTCGGGGGATCTTGATCCTGAACTTGATTTCGTGACCACGACCAATGCCGCTGATACGACCATTTTCATCCGTGTGAACGGCTTGGCATCAAACCCGAATTTTTCCTTCAGCTCTTCTCCCGAACTGCCGCAGGACGAGGTTCTGGCGCTTTTGCTGTTCAACCGAAGCCTGGATCAGCTCTCAACCGCGCAGATCGCAACGTTGGCGGCTCAGGTGGCCGCGTTGACCGGCAGCGGTCCGGGCATTTTAGGTTCGGTACGCCAGTCGCTTGGGGTCGATGTCCTGGACCTGACGACGGACGAAAGGGGCAACGCCGCTGTGGAAGCCGGTAAATACCTCAATGATAATATATATTTAGGCGTTAAACAGGCCGGGGAATCGAGCAGTGTGACAGTCGATATTGACATCACCAGGAACCTCAAGGGGCGTGGTGAAGTCGATGCGCGCGGCGACAGCAAGCTCGGGTTTGAATTCAATTACGATTATTGACCGTGATCGCTGAGGGACTATCTCTTGGTGATCGGTTTTGTGCTGCGAAAATTTCCAAGCTGGAGACTGCCTGCAACAAAAGGATAGTCCGGAAGTCCGATTTTTGAATTGTGCCCACGCTGTGCGGGTGCCACACTTTTCGGACAGTCTGACAGGTTAGGCTCCATGCCGCTCCGTTGGGGCGCATGGACCAGCGAATAAACATCGGAGACTTCCCAATGAGTGCTGCCATTGTCGGTTGGGCCCATTCCAAATTCGGAAAACTTGAAAACGAAACGGTTGAAAGCCTAATTGGCTCGGTTGCGGGTGGGGCGATCAAAGACGCGGGGCTTGAGCCGTCCGAAATTGACGAAATTGTGCTCGGTCATTTCAATGCAGGGTTCTCGGCGCAGGATTTTACCGCAAGCCTTGTCCTTCAGGCCAGCGACGAGTTGCGGTTCAAACCGGCGACGCGGGTCGAAAATGCCTGTGCCACCGGGTCGGCAGCAGTCCATCAGGGCATCAAATCGATTTCCGCAAAGTCTGCCCGATTTGTTCTGGTTGTCGGTGTCGAACAGATGACGACGACACCGGGTCCGCAGATTGGCGAAAATCTCCTTAAGGCCTCCTATCTGCCCGAAGACGGTGACACACCCGCCGGATTTGCGGGTGTTTTCGGTAATATTGCCGCCGGATATTTTCAACGCCACGGCGACGAGTCTGATGCGCTGGCTGCGATTGCCGCAAAAAACCACAAGAACGGCGTCAACAATCCGTTTGCCCAGATGCGGAAGGATCTGGGCTATGATTTCTGCCGTGCCGAAAGTGAGAAGAACCCTTATGTGGCCGGACCGCTCAAGAGGACGGATTGTTCCCTGGTGTCCGATGGTGCAGCCGCCCTTGTTCTGACCGATATGCAGACGGCGATGGGCATGAAAAAAGCGGTCGGTTTTCGCGGTGCGGCTCACGTTCAGGATTTTCTGCCGATGTCAAAGCGCGATATCCTGAAGTTTGAAGGCTGCGCCAGGGCCTGGCAACAGGCGCTTGCCAGAGCAGGCGTTACCCTGGACGATCTCTCCTTTGTCGAAACCCATGACTGTTTCACCATTGCGGAATTGATCGAATACGAAGCCATGGGACTGGCCCCGGAAGGGCAGGGAGCTGTGGCGGTTCGCGAGGGATGGACAGAGATGGACGGACGTTTGCCGGTCAATCCATCCGGTGGCCTGAAATCCAAAGGTCATCCGATTGGCGCAACCGGGGTGTCGATGCATGTGCTGACGGCGATGCAGCTGTCTGACAGCGCGGGCGACATTCAGGTCAAAGACGCTGAAATCGGAGGGATTTTCAACATGGGCGGCGCCGCCGTCGCCAACTATGTTTCCATTCTGCAGTCCTTAAAATAGGATTTTTTGCTAAAAAGGATGCTTTGGAGGCGTCCGACGCTTGTCGGAGGCTTCCATTTTTATTGTTTTTTAGAAATCCATTCCAACATCGGCTCATCCGCTAGAATGAACGTGTTCAAGTCTGGGGATTGGCGCAAGCGAAATCTTTTTCTCAACCCGCCGCATTCTTTGAAAACTGGTGCCCGGTAAATTTTCCCCTGAAGGACTACCTTTTCATCAGGTTTTTTGCTTCAGGAGCGCGTCATGTCCGAGCTTGGACAGGCAACGGCAAAATCAGAAGGCGGATGCGGCCCGAAAGATCGGGCTGACGACAAAGCGCGCCTGGATGTTTTTCCCGCGTTTCACAAGGTTGCGGGCCGAAGAATTCTCGTTGTCGGCGGTGGTGAAGAAGCCGCGGCAAAGATCCGTCTGCTCTCGGAAACCAGGGCGGACATTCTTGCGGTTGCGCCGCATCCGGGGCCTGAGGTTCAGGCTGCCGCGCGGGCCAACGCCAATGTCCGCAAAATTGTGCGCGGGTTTCAGGCCAGCGATCTTGAAAACACGGTTCTTGTGTTCGCCGCAACCGGCGAAGCGGATGAGGACCGGGCCATTGTCGAGGCTGCAAAGGCTGCGGGCATTCCCGCCAATGCGGTTGACCGGCCGGAATTGTGTGACTTCTACACTCCGGCTCTGGTCAACCGCGCGCCTGTGGCTGTTGCCGTTACGTCGACAGGCGTTGGCCCGGTACTCGCCCGCCATATCAGGGCGCAGGTCGAAGCGATGCTGCCGCTTGAAACGGGAGCGCTTGCAAGGCTCGCCGAAGGGTTCCGGGACACGGTTGCCAGGGTGATCCCGGGCGGACGTGCGCGCCGGCAGTTCTGGGCGCGTTTTTTTTCCGGATCTGTCGCTGCAAATGTCCTGTGCGGCAACGAGACGTTAGCGCGCAGTGAGGTCCAGCGGCTCCTGAACGGAGAGGCGAAGGAAAATGGCTTCGTCTGGCTGATCGGTGCCGGACCGGGCGCGGAAGATCTGCTGACGTTGCGGGCGCAAAGGCTTCTGCAGGAAGCAGATATTATTCTTTACGATCAACTGGTTCCTGAAGCCGTTGTCGGCATGGGCCGCCGGGATGCGGAACGTATCAAAGTCGGCAAGGCCAAAGGTGCGCACTCGTTCACACAGGAAGAGATCAACCGGTTGCTGGTCGGTGAGTCTTCTGCCGGGAAAAGGGTTGTTCGCCTGAAGTCCGGTGATCCGATGATTTTCGGACGGGCCGGAGAAGAAATTGCCGCACTGCGCGACGCAGGCGTCTCTTACGAGATCGTGCCCGGTGTGACGGCAGCTTTGGCAGCGGCGGCGTCGGCGGAAATCCCGCTGACCTTGCGTGGTGTCGCATCCAGTCTGGTTTTTGCGACCGGCCACGACAAGGACGGAGAGACGCTTCCGGATTGGGCCGGTTTGGCGCTCAGCGGCACGACGGTTGCGGTCTATATGGGCAAAACCGTTGCCGCGCGCGTTGCGGGACGGCTGATCGATGCCGGACTGGATCAGGCGACACCGGTTATGGCGATCGAGAATGCAGCGCGCAGCGATGAGACGACGTACGCGGGGTCCCTTTCTGATCTGCCGGGTTTGGCCGGGCGGAATGAGATCACGGGTCCGGTTCTGATGGTTATTGGCAATGTTGTGGCACAGGCAGCGCTTGAGCGGGCCGTGCCGCTGAAACAGGTGGATGTGGCAAGCGAAGGCATCTCTTCGCCGATTGCCGCCTAAGGAGTGAGAAAGATGCAGATTATCACCGCAAACCGTTTGCTCGATGGCGAAGTCGTCTGGATGGGCGCGGGCAATCTTTGGGTCGACTCGGTCGAGGCCGCCCATGTTTTTGCGGACAAGGCAGACGTTGAGGACGGGCTTTCCCGGGCAGAGCTGTCGGTCGCCAGTCAGGACGTTGTTGAGGTCTATGCCGTGGACGTTCTTGTTGTCGATGGCGAGGTCACGCCGCGGACGCTGAAGGAACGCATCCGCGCGGCGGGCCCGACTTTCCGGTCCGACCTTGGCAAGCAGGCACGCGAGCTTCCCGCCGCACGGGCCGCTTGAACGACACGCCAGGTGCTGCCGGTACATGCGTGTGTCGGCCGTCATGGGACTTTGAATGTGAGGCGCTTGCGAAGGCGCGTTCAAGGCCGGTTTGAAAAGGCGGGTGCGCCTGATGCGACCGGTGCGATGAGGAATGAGTTATGTACCGTTACGATGAATTTGATCGTGAGTTTGTCGAACAGCGCGTTGCCCAGTTTGCCGATCAGGTTCGCCGTCGTCTCGCCGGCGACCTGAATGAAGGGCAGTTCAAACCTCTGCGCCTTATGAACGGCCTCTATCTTCAGCTTCATGCCTACATGTTGCGCGTTGCCATTCCCTACGGAACGCTCAATGGCCGCCAGATGCGCAAATTAGCCGATATTGCCCGGAAATATGACAAGGGTTACGGGCATTTCACGACGCGGCAGAACATCCAGTTCAACTGGCCGAAGCTGAGCGATATTCCGGCAATTCTGTCCGAACTGGCCGAAGTGGAGATGCATGCCATTCAGACCTCGGGCAACTGCATCAGAAACGTGACAGCCGATCAGTTCGCCGGCGCCGCGGCGGACGAGATCGCCGATCCGCGGCCTTATGCGGAAATCCTGCGCCAATGGTCGTCCCTGCATCCAGAATTCTCGTTCCTGCCTCGCAAGTTCAAGCATGCCATCACCGGCGCACCGCACGATCGCGCGGCCGTTCAGGTGCATGATATCGGCATGCAGGTCGTTCGCAACGAGGCCGGCGAGATCGGCTTTACGGTTTACGTGGGTGGCGGTCAGGGCCGGACCCCGATGATCGGCAAGAAGGTGCGCGACTTTCTGCCGGAGCAGGATCTCCTAGCTTATAATGAAGCGATTCTCAGGGTTTATAACCGCTACGGCCGGCGCGATAACAAGTATAAGGCCCGCATCAAAATTCTCGTTCACGAGACCGGTCTTGACGAACTGAAGGCGGATATTGAGGCGGAATTTGAGAAGATCCGCGACGGATTCCTGCATCTTCCCGAACAGGAAGTGGATCGCATCCAGGCCTATTTCGCACCCCCTGCCTTTGATCAACTGCCCGACGAAAGCCCTGAGCTGAGCGAAGCGGTCGACCGTGATGAGATGTTCGGGCGCTGGGTTGTTCAGAACACGCTTGAGCATCGCCAGGATGGGCACACTTGCCTGACGATCTCGATGAAGCCGATCGGCGGCGTTCCGGGCGATATTACCGATGCCCAGATGGAAGTCATTGCGGACCTTGCAGAGCAGTATGGCTATGACGAAATCCGCATCAGCCACGAGCAGAATGTGGTCCTGCCCCATGTCCGCAAACGGGATCTGAAGGCGATTTATGACACGCTGGTTGAGAATGGCATGGCCGAAGCGAATATCGGCCTGATTTCCGATATTATCGCCTGCCCCGGCCTCGATTACTGCGCCCTTGCCAATGCCCGTTCGATCCCGGTGGCCCAGCGTATTTCAGAGCGGTTCGGCAGTTTCGAACGGCAGAAGCAGATCGGCGATCTGAAGATCAAGATTTCAGGCTGTATCAATGCCTGCGGGCACCACCATGTCGGCCATATCGGTATTCTCGGTGTGGACCGGAAGGGCGAGGAGCTCTACCAGATCACGCTTGGCGGGTCTTCCGATGAGCAGACGTCCATCGGCAAGATCGTCGGCCGCGGCTTTTCCGAAGAGTCGGTCGTGGATGCCGTCGAAAAGGTCGTTGACACCTATATCGGACTTCGGACCAACGACAATGAGCCGTTTATCGACGCGTACCGCCGCGTGGGTGATGAACCGTTCAAGGAGGCGCTTTATGGCCGCACTTAGGTCTTGTGCGGCTGTCGTCGAGCAGGACGCGGAAATTCAATCCGCAGCCTCTTTCCTGAATCGCCGTTTTGAAGGGGTTGAAACGGAAACGGTCCTGAGAACCATGTTCGAGGCGCTGTTCCGGGACAAAGTCGCGCTGGTGTCAAGTTTCGGGGCTGAATCGGCGGTTCTGCTTCACTTGGTGTCCCGTGTGGCGCCCGACGCTCCCATCCTTGTCATCGATACGGGCAAGCTGTTTGGCGAAACGAAGCGCTACTGGGAAGATCTGACGGAAAGGTTGGGTCTGACGGGATTGCAGATCGTCAAACCGAACGCTGAGGATGTCGGTGAAGAGGATCCGGACGGAGATTTGTGGATGCGCCGATCGCAGGCCTGTTGTGACCTGCGCAAGGTTCGGCCGCTTGAGAAGGCGCTTGAGGGCTTTGACGCCTGGATTTCCGGCAGGAAACGATATCAGTCGGCGGATCGAAACAATCTGCATCTGTTTGAGGCGGACAACGAGAAAATCAAGATCAATCCGCTTTACGACTGGACGCCCGACCGGGTGAAACTCTACGCTCTGCAACATGACCTGCCGCCGCATCCGCTCGTTGCGCAGGGGTTCCTGTCGATTGGCTGTATGCCCTGCACTGACCGGGTTGCTCCGGGAGAGGATGCGCGGGCCGGGCGCTGGCGTGGCGAAGACAAAACGGAATGTGGTATTCATTTGCCGACACGCGGCGCCAAAGAGTGATTGCGGCTGTCGCAGAGAACGGCGGAAAGCCGGGAAATCGTGGATCGAAAAGATGAGTGACGTCTACAGAAACGGCCAGTTTGAACCGGACACTTGGAAAGTGGTGTCTGCCGACGAGCCGTTGCCGGATAATGAAGCCGTTTTTGTGCCGCTGGAGCGTTGGCAAAATGAACGGGATGCTTTGAAGCAGCGGACCGCTCCGCTCGGGCTGATTATTCGTGCGGGTGAAAATGTCGAGGCCGTCATTGATGAGCTCTCGCATTTCAAAGCCGTTGCGGTGGAGTTTCCGAAATTTGCCGATGGCCGCTCCTATTCGACGGCACGCATATTGAACGAGCAACTTGATTTTGAGGGAGAAATCAGAGCGGTCGGAGACGTTCTGCTCGATCAGATCCCTTTCATGCGCCGATGCGGTGTGACGGCCTTTGTGATCAGCCACGAGCCGACACGCCGGGCGCTGGAAGACGGCCAGAATCCGGAGGTGGTGCTGCACACGCAGCCGGTCGGTCTGGCCGGTGAGGTGCCGGCCGGAACGCGCCCCTGGTTACGGCGGGGCGTCGGCAAGTCCACACTCAAACAGTTTATGCGCTGATTTCCTGCCTCGCGCTCTTGTTCGGTCTTCGCAAGATCTGATAAGCATCGATCGGTGCAACCGTGCCGGTGCTTTTCCAATCAGTGATATCAGAGGTCCAGAACCATGTCTCCCCACGACACCAGGTCAACCTCCGCAGACGTTGACGTTCTTGAACGGACACGATTGTCCGACGGGTTTGTCAAACTGGACCGGTACAAAATCTCCCATCCGGCGCACAATGGCGGACGGTTGACGATCGAACGCGAGGTCCATGATCACGGATCGGCGGTTGCGGTGCTGCCTTATGATCCGGTTCGGGGCACGGTCTTGCTGGCAAGGCAATTCAGGGCGCCGATCTTTGCCGATCGCGGCGACGGGATGTTGGTTGAGGCCTGCGCCGGGTTGATCGAAGAGGGGGAAGCAGATACGCGCGATGTTGCGGTTCGAGAGGCAGAGGAAGAGCTCGGCGTTCGGCCGCGCAACCTTGTTTGCCTTGGCAGTTACTATACGTGCCCCGGTCTGGTTACAGAAAACGTGACGCTGTTTCTGGCCGAATATGGCCAAGCGGATTTCGTTGGTCCCGGAGGCGGCGTTGCGACCGAGCACGAAGATATCGAAGTGCTTGAATGGAACATCGCTAAATTGGCGGAAGCGCTTCGGGACGGTTTGATTGCGGACTTGAAAACCGCATTTTTGGCCCGCGCCCTGATCGATGGAGCCGGCAAACGGTTTCTCAAGCCGTAAACCATATTTTCCGGTAACCACGCGTATGGGTTGCAATCACTTTCGTTGCATGTTTAGGCTCCGCGCATGTTTCATCCGGAGCCATTCCGGCGCTCATTAAAGCGCCGGAATGGCTCCAGGTCTTTGTTTTGTCGCGTATCCCGGAGCGAAAGTGTATCGGTTTTCACAGGATGCGCCTTAGTGGATTGCTGAAATGCTTGCGAATAATGGTGAAAATCCTGTCTCGGAATATCGTTGCATTATTGATGGCGAACAAAGGGCCGCAGCAGACGGTCGGATCATAGACATGCTGGCGCCGTCCGACGGCAGGATCTTTGCCACGGTGCCGCGTGGCGCAGCGAGTGATATCGACCTTGCCGTGGACAGTGCGCGACATGCGTTTGAAGAGGGGCCCTGGTCCGGATTTACCGCTCTTGAACGTGGCAGATGTCTCATGCGGCTGGCGGAATTGATTGGCCGGCACGAGAATAAACTTACCAATCTGGAAGCACGGGATACCGGCAAGCCCCTGGCGCAGGCGCAAGCCGATATTGAGGCTTTGGGACGCTATTTCGAATTTTACGGGGGTGCAGCGGATAAAATCAGTGGAGAGACCATTCCCGCGCAAGACGGTTTTCTGGCCCTGACCCTTCGCGAGGCGCATGGTGTGGTCGGCGGCATCATCCCATGGAACTACCCGGCACAGATTGCGGGACGCGTGACCGGCGCGGCGCTTGCCATGGGCAACACCCTGGTTCTGAAACCCGCTGAAGATGCCGGCCTGTCGGTTATCAGGATGGCCGAACTGGCGCTGGAGGCAGGTGTGCCGCCGGGCGTCCTTAATGTTGTAACCGGCAACGGTGAGGAGGCCGGTATGGCGTTGGCGAGCCATCCGGATCTTGATTTTCTGACCTTCACAGGGAGTCCGGAAGTCGGCGCTTTCGTTCAGGCGGCGGCGGCAGGCAATCACGTTGGATGCACGCTTGAACTGGGCGGAAAATCACCGCAAATCCTGTTTGCCGATGCCGATCTTGACGAGGCCCTGCCCGTGATTGTGAAAGCCATCCTTCAAAATGGCGGCCAAACCTGTTCGGCAGGCAGTCGTCTTTTGATTGAAGACACGATCTGGGAGGAGGTTGTCGCAAGGCTTGAAGCAACATTCAGCGGGCTGGTTGCGGGACCTCATGATGGCGATCATGATTTGGGACCGATGATCAGTGCAAAGCAGCAGCAACGCGTTGAGAGATTTGCCGAACAAGCATCCGAAGACGGCCTTTTTCAGCTTGCAATGGGGTCGGTTGCCGAGGACGCCCCGGAGGGCGGCTTCTATGTCCGGCCTCGGCTTTACGGTCCCGTTCCGACCGATCATCCGCTTGCAACCGAGGAGGTTTTCGGCCCGATCTTGAGCCTGATTCCGTTCGAGGATGAAGCGCACGCGGTTCTTGCGGCGAATGCGACCCCCTACGGTCTGGTTGCCGGTGTCTGGACCTGTGACGGCAGCAAAGCATTGCGTGTCGCAAAAGCTGTACGAAGCGGTCAGGTATTTATCAATGCTTATGGCGCCGGAGGCGGTGTCGAACTGCCGTTTGGTGGGTTCAAGAAATCCGGACATGGTCGGGAGAAAGGGCTTGAGGCGCTTTATGAGTTTTCCGCGACCAAGGCCATTGTGTTCAACCATGGCTAAACACAACATGCTCTAACTCAAAACAGAATTGCATGATATGAATGGGTCCTGAGCCTCGCTACCTCTCAACGGAAAGACGGATATGAGAGACACCGATCTCACAGCGGCGCGGAGATGGTTTGCCGAAGACCTGCGGGTGCTGGCACCGATCGTAAACTGTCCGGCTCTTGTCGATGCTTTTGCTACAGTCCGGCGAGAGCGTTTTGTCGGACCTGGTCCATGGGGCATTCACCCCTCCCGGTTTATGGCAGAATCCTACGATGTGCCGGGAGACGATCCGAGCGTTCTTTATCACAACGTCCTTGTGACATTGGCAGGTGATCGCGGCATCAATAACGGACAGCCAAGTCTCTGGGCGTTTCTGTTTGATCAGATCGCGTGGACGGAAGGGATGCGTGTTTGCCAGATCGGGGCAGGCACAGGATATTACTCCGCGATCATTGCGCGCATGATTGGTGAAAGAGGCCATGTTTGCGCCATTGAGTTCGAAGAGGATCTTGCTGCCCGCGCAAAGTCCAATCTTGAGGCGTGGCCGTCCGTTGACGTCCTTAATGAGGACGGTACGTCGTTCGATTTCGGACCGGTCGATCTTATTGTTGTTTTTGCCGGCGCGACACATCCTGTCGATCTGTGGCTCGACAGTCTGAAACCGGGCGGTACATTGCTGATGCCGATGACCGGTCAGAACGGATGGGGCGCTTTTTTGAAGATCCGGAAGAATGAGGCCGACTATCACGTTACCTCGCTGGGTACCTGCGGGTTCGTCAATTGTACAGGCGCGCGTGATCCCGACACGGCCAAACGGATTTCAGCCGCAAGAGGCACGATAGATTTTTCGTGCGGCAGGAAATTTGTGCTTCATCGCGGAAATCCGGAGGGCGCAAAACATGTGCTTCTTGAAGGGCCCAATTTCTGGTTAAGCCCGATGTGAACAGGTTCGCTGTCAGGGAAATGCCCCGCGTCTGTGCGCCGCGGGGCTGCCGGTCAGGCTTGCTGGGATTCGTAGGTGATCATCGCGAAAACTCCACCAACGGAATCCGACAGGGTCGCCATGCGTCCCACTCCGGGCACGCTTACAGGCTCGCTCAGAACTGCCGCACCGAGTGATTTGGCCTTTTCGACCCGCTTGTCTACGTCATCGACCGTGATGTAGGGAAGCCAATGCGGCTTGTCGGCGGGCATGGGCGAGAATCCGCCAAGGGACTCCTCGCCGTTTTTGATCACCGGATAGCTGCCGTCAGGCATCGGCATATCTTCAACATTCCAACCAAGGAGCTCTGCATAAAAAGATCGCGCCTTGCCGCTGTCTCCGCTGTGAAGTTCCATCCAGCTGAAAGCGCCGTGAGTGGCCATGGGATTGCTCATTGTCGTCTCCTTCCGTTGTAGTTCCTTAAGGGTTGAGGACCTCTTCAAGGACGAAGGAGAGCCGGGCAATCCGACAGGCGGGGAAGATTTATTCTCTTTGCAATGGTCACAAAGATTGAAGCCGTTTGCGAATGTGGGATTTTTCCGCCTCGGACAAGGTCAGCGTCAGCGCTTTTTCATAGGCCTGCCGCGCCTCATCCAGATCACCCTTTTCGGCAAGAAGAACGCCCAAAGTTCCGTGGAAATAGGCATATCGGGCCAGCGGCTCCGTGAGCGGGCGCAGAATATCCAGCGCAGCGGAGATGCCCTCTACATGATAGACTGTCACCGCCCAGTTGAGATGAACCACCGGGCTTGGCTGCAGCGCAACCAGGGCCCGGTATAGTCGCTCCAGTTCCTTCCAGTCCGTTTCGGAGGAGGAGCGGGCGTTGGCATGGGTTGCGGCGATCGCTGCCTGAATCTGAAGCGGTCCTGCCCTCCTGTGCCGCAGCGCGGCTTCAAGCAATATGCGTCCCTCTTGGATCAGCGGACCGTTCCATGTCGAGCGATCCTGATCTTCAAGGAGAATGATTTCCCCGCCTTCCCCGAGGCGGGCTTCATGGCGCGCATGATGCAACAGGCAGAGCGCCAGAAGCCCACGTACTTCGGGCTCTTCGGGAAACAGACGAACAAGCAACCGGGCCAGCCTGATTGCCTCCTCGCAAAGCGGAACACGCAGGTGATGATCGCCGCCTGATGCCGCGTACCCCTCGTTAAACAGCAGATAGACGGCCAGCGACACCGTCCTGAGGCGCGTCGATCGATCGGCAGGCGAGGGAGCGTCGAAGGAAATGTCGGCCGCCGCGATCTTCCTTTTAGCCCGGGTTATGCGCTGTTCCATCGTTTTAGGCTTGATGAGAAAGGCATGCGCGATTTCCTCGACCGACAGGCCGATAACGACTTTCAGCGCCAGCGCGATCTGGTGTTCCGTCGGTAATATCGGATGACAGCACGTGAAGAGAAGCCGCACAAAATCGTCCCGGAAAGCGGCTTGATCAAGTGTTTCTTCGATAGAGACGTGCGTTTCGTCTACCCACTTGGATTCATAAAGGGGCGCTGGATCATAGGCTTGCACAAGCCGCGCAGTCTTGCGCTTGAGATCGAGGCCGTAATTCCGGCCGACGGTGATCAGCCATGACAGCGGACTGTCGGGCAATCCCTGCTGCGGCCATTTGGCAAGCGCTTTCAGGCAGGCCTCCTGATACGCGTCCTCGGCCATGTCCAGGTCGCGGAAATAGCGCGAAAGCGCGGCCATGGCTTTTGGCCGGCAGGCTCTAAGATGCGTCGAGAACAAGTCGGTCAGCATTGCGGAAATCGGCACCGTCAAAGTAGCTCACCGGTCGGATTTCAACTTTGCTTTTGTCCAGCGGCAGCAATTTGACCGCCTCAATCGCCTGATCCAACGTGTCCGCCTCAAGCAGATAAAAGCCCATCAACTGCTCTTTGGTTTCGGCAAAAGGGCCGTCCGTCACAAGCAGATCTTTCTGTGGGCGATGGATGGTAACGGCTGTACCGGTCGACATGAGTTTAACGGCGGCGCCGAAGGCCTTTTCCGACTTGGTCCGATCCTGAAACGCATAGTGCTGGGAGAGAATATCTTCCATCTCTGCTTCGCTCAGCGCGTCGATCACATCTTCGGAGGAATAAATCAGAACCGAAAACAGCATTACGGCTTCCCCTTCTTAAACATTGGTCTCTTCTACCCAGAACGATTCAGAACACCTTTATCCGACAGAAGCCGCTCGTTTTTTCGCGCTTGAAGCTATTCCGCTCGCATGGCGGTCGTCTGACTTGGCTCGACATTGAGTGAAATGACGTTCGCTGCGCCGGGGCGGACCACCAGCACATTGGCGTCGGTTTCATTCTCCGGCCAGGAACCGACCACCAGCCCGCGCGCATCGTCGTTCAGCAACACGGAAATCGTGACACCTTCCCGGATTTCGATGTCGATGGATTCAGCCTGGATCGGAACTTTCGATCCATCGCTCGCAACGGCAAAGGCATTTCGCACGGCCATAAATGTCTCCTTGAAAGACTGATTCCATCATCATGGAGCGGCGTGCTGACAAGCGCAAGCGGCATGGATCATGACGATAAATCCCGTAGCGTTACTATTACAGCCGGTCGCGGATGGCAAACCATGTCATGGCGAGGGCAAGAATCGGAGCGCGCAGCATATGTCCCCCGGCGAACCGGGGTGTCGGAAGACGGGCGAACAGGTCGAATTTCTCGGCATCTCCGGCGATGGCTTCACCGATGCAGCGGCCTGCCATCGATGCAATGGCAATCCCGTGGCCGGAAAAACCGGCGGCGACGTAAAGAGAGGAGCCCTGACGCGACAGCAGCGGCAGACGATGCCGGGTCACGGCCAGTGTTCCACCCCATGCATAATCGATGTCGACATCCCTCAGTTGCGGATAAGTCTCGGCGATATAGGGACGGACGAAGGCGGCAATGTCTTCCGGAAAGGTCCGAGAATAGGTTTCGCCGCCACCGAAAAGCAGACGCCGGTCAGCGGTCAGGCGCCAATAGCGGATGACAAAGCGGCTGTCCGACACGGCTTCCCGTCCGGGGATCAGATCGTTCGCCTCTGCTTCGCTCAGCGGTGCCGTCGTTGCGATGAAATTGTTGATCGGCATCACGCGAGCATCTGCCGCTCGATTCAGGCCGTGCATATACCCGTTGCCCGCCAGGACAACGGTGTTTGCTGTCACCATGCCCGTCGGCGTCTCTATTTGCGGCATCTGCACCTTCCGAATGCCTGTCACCGGGCTCCCTTCGTAAAGAGTTGCTCCTGCGGCCTCCGCGGCACGGGCAACGCCAAGAGCGAAATCAAGCGGATGCAGATGCCCCGCACCGGTATCGAGGGAACCGCCGAAATAAACATCGGTTCCGATGGCGTCCGAAAGTTGCCGGCGGTCAAGGGTATGTATCGCGTCATAGGCGTAAGTCCGGTTCAGATGGTCGACACCGGCATGCTCTTCTGCAACGTAGCGTTTTTTGTGCATGGCATGGACAAGGCCATCCTGCCAGTCGCAGTCTATCTTGTGATCAGCGATGAGGGATTTGACATGATGTTTAGCGTCCTCCGCCAGAGCCCAAAGCTCCTTTGCGGTGTCGATGCCAAGCTGTGCCTCAAGCCACTCCTGCTCCCGTCTTTGGCCTGAATGAAGCTGTCCGCCATTGCGGCCCGATGCGCCCCAGCCGATCTTCTTTGCTTCAAGCAGGACGACACGATATCCCTTTTGGGCCAAAGTCAGGGCCGCGTTCAGACCCGTGTAACCGCCGCCGACAATGCAAACATCCGCTCGAACATCTCCCTTCAGCTGCGGGCGGTCGGGAATGTCGGTCGCCGTAGAGGCGTAGTAGGATGGCGGATGGGTCGCTGTCAGATTGCGCATCATGACAGCCCTTTATCGGGCGATCTTTCCTTGCCGGTTGAGTTCGGCATAGGTGTCATCCAGCGTCTTTTTCGCCAGCGCGATTAAGATGTCGGTCTCATCGCGGGTGATCACAAGCGGCGGCGAGACAATCATGGAATCCCGAACGGCCCGCATGATGAGGCCGTTTTGGAAGGAGATATCGCGGCACAATGCTCCAACATTGCCCGTGTCGGCGAATTTGTCAGCACGTGGATTTCTTTTGTCCGGAACAAGCTCCAGCGCGCCCATCAGACCGACCATGCGTGCCTCGCCGACAAGGGGGTGATCGGCCAGTGCGCACCACCGGTCCTGGAAATAGGGACCGATATCGTCCCGGACCCGCTCGACGATGTATTCGTTCTGCATGATTTCAAGGTTCGCCAGCGCTGCGGCACAGCAGGCCGGATGGCCCGAATAGGTGAAGCCGTGGAAGAACTCGCCGCCGTCATTGATCAGCGTGTCGGCAACCCGGTCTGACACCATTACGCCGCCGATGGGGAGATAACCGGAAGACAGCCCCTTGGCGATCGGCATCAGGTCCGGCCTGAGGCCGTAATGGTCCGATCCGAACCAGGCACCGAGCCGTCCGAACCCGCAAATGACTTCATCGGCTACAAGAAGAATGTCGCGCTCACGGCAGATCCTGCTGATCTCCGGCCAATACGTGTCGGGCGGTATGATGACACCGCCTGCTCCCTGGACCGGTTCTGCGATGAACGCCGCGACGGTCTCTTCTCCCAGCCGATCGAGCGCGGACTCCAGTTCCTTCGCGACATTGGTTCCAAACTCGTCCGGTTCCATGTCGCCGCCTTCGCCGAACCAGTAGGGCTGATTGATATGGTGCACCCCGGCAACCGGCAGGTCGCCCTGGGTATGCATTGCTTTCATGCCGCCAAGGCTCGTGCCCGCAAGTGTCGATCCGTGATAGCCGTTCCACCTGCCGATAAGTATCTTCTTGTCCGGCCTGCTCATCAGGTCCCAGTAGGTACGGACCATTCTGAACACTGTGTCGTTGGCTTCTGATCCTGAGCCGACAAAAAACACGTGATTGAGATGTTCGGGCGCCAGTTCGGCCAGTTTTTCAGCCAGGTCAATGGCCGGCGGATGGGTCGTCTTGAAGAAGGTGTTGTAATAGCTGAGTTCCTGCATCTGCCGATAGACGGCCTCAGCGATTTCCGGCCGTCCGTGCCCGATCTGGACGCACCAGAGGCCCGCCATGGCGTCCATGATCCGGTTGCCATCGGAGTCCCAGAGCCAGGCACCGTCACCTTTGACGATGACACGGCTGCCTTCAGCGTTGAGTGCGCCGTAGTCTGTGAACGGATGCAAGTGATGCGCGGCATCGCGCATTTGCAGGTCGGCGGTTGGCAGACGGTTGCTGGCAAGGTCCATCGGGGACATTCCTTATTGGGCGCAGTCGATTGTGCGGATCAGACATTCAGCAGCAGATATTCCCGTTCCCAGGGACTGATCACCGACATGAAGGTTTCGTATTCTTCTTCCTTGATCGCACGATAGGTGTGGACGAAGCGTTCGCCGATCAGCGGATAAAGATCCTCCGACGCCGCAAACAGGCCCACCGCATCCAGAAGGTTTCTCGGAAGAGCGTTTTGGATCGTGTTGCTGTTGTCCGTTTTCGGCTCATCAGGGGTCAGCTTCTTTGTCATGCCGAGATAACCGCAGGCAAGGCTTGCCGCGATCGCGAGATAAGGGTTGGCGTCTGATGATGGAAGCCTGTTTTCAACCCGCCTTCCGGCCGGGACGGAATTGGGAATTCGAATGCCGACGGTTCGGTTGTCGTGTCCCCAGAATATGTTTACGGGTGACGTGGTGCCGCGGGAATAGCGGCGGTAGGAGTTCACGTAAGGCGCCATGATACACATGACCGACGGCAAATATGCCTGCTGTCCGGCAATGAAGGAATAAAACGCGTCAGTCGGCTCGCCATCGGCCTCAGAAAAGATATTGCTGCCGCTTTCGCCATCGATAACGGACTGGTGGATATGCATGGCCGATGCCGGCTGGTTCGACATCGGCTTTGCCATGAAGGTGGCATAGATATCGTGGCGCAGGGCGGCTTCCCGGATGGTGCGTTTGAAAAGAAAGACCTGATCCGCCAGTTCGAGGGGATCGCCGTGCCGCAGATTGATCTCCATCTGTGCCGCGCCTTCCTCATGAATCAGTGTATCGATCTCAAGTCCCTGTGCTTCAGACAGGTCGTAAATGTCGTCGATCAGTTCATCGAATTCATTCAGAGCCGAGATGGAATAGGACTGGCGCCCCACTTCCGGCCTGCCGGATCGACCGATGGGCGGTTCGAGCGGGTAGTCCGGATCCGCATTCGGTTTGACGAGATAGAACTCGATTTCCGGGGCGACAACCGGCTTCCATCCCTGCGTGTTGTAGAGATCAAGGACGCGTTTCAGCACGCTGCGGGGAGCTGTTTCGACCGGATCGCCATCGCGGGTAAAGGCATCATGGATCAACTGGGCAGTCGGGTCCGTTTCCCAGGGGACCGTGCACAGCGTCGAATAATCCGCATGAAAAAACAGATCGCCATCCGTTGGCGCATGTTTGAAATTCTCGTCCTCGGCCGGATATTCGCCTGAGATCGTTTGGGCAAAGATCGCTGCGGGCATCGTCATGACCGGACCGGAGAAAAATTTCTCCGTCGGCATCATCTTTCCGCGGGCAACGCCGGCGAGATCCGGAACGATGCACTCAATATCCTCGATTTGCCGGGCTCGCAGCCAGAGCTGCGCTTCATCAAATCCCGGAACGCCGCGTGAATTCTCAATAGTTTTCTTTTGGGTCTTATCGTCTGCCACGGTCGGATTTCCGAATGATTTTGCCAGTCGCCTGAATAACAGTATTCGTCAATAAGGTGTCGATATTTGTGATCACATTTTGGGTGTCTGTCAATTGCAAAGCCTTGTCGGGCGGTCAGAGTTTATGGTTCCATACCCCAGGGTATGGACCCGTAAATGTACTTGAAATGGCGGACCAAACGGCAAAAAGCTGGAAGGAAGGGTGTGAAAAGCGGGCTATAGCGTATCCCGTAAAGGTCGGATGACCTTTGCGACAAGGATACGCGCCAAACAAATGCTCTGGATGCCCGGTTGAACAGCCTGACGCAGCAGATTGAAGCCGTTTGTCCGTCCTTTCGGATATGGCCGATTGGTCCGGCTACTGCGTTGCACGTTCTTGAAAACCAGATGGTTTCCTTCGAACATGCGCCTTGTAGCCGAACAAATCGGCTCATACCATTTTAAGTATATTTATGGTTCCATACCCTAGCGTTTCTCCGCGTCGGACACCACTGACCTGCCGAGAATTCCCATACCGTCCTGGATATCACCGTTGATTGCATCTTTCAGCGCCCGGACATCACGACGGCGGATCGCGCTGATGGCTTCCTTGTGCATATCGATGAGAAAGGAGGTGCCGACCCGTCCGTAAACCGTGCGCATAAAGGGGGCGAATTGCAGCCAGATCGTCTCGACAAGCGGCAGAAAGACGCTCGAGGGTGCCAGCTCATACAGCGTAAAATGAAATGCCTTGTTCAGCCGCATGTAAGCCCCGACATCGCCGGTTTGCAGGCTTTCGTCGATCTGATCGTCGATGGCCTCCATTTGGGCGGCAGTTTTTTTGTTTGTATAAGGAAACGCCATTTCCGCCAGAGAGGGTTCCATCATAAGGCGGGCCGCCAGGATTTCCTCAAATCGCGCCGTTGTCATTTCCGGAATACGAATGCGACCGTTCGGCAGCATATCCAGTGCACGCGCGGCGGTCAGTCCTCTAAGGGCCTCCCGAACCGGCATCGGACTGACGCCCAGCTCTTTGGCGAGGCCGCGCAGTGTAATAGGCTTGCCCGGTACGAAGTGTCCCGTCAGAAGCGCCCGACGAAGGTTTTCTTCCACCTTGTTCCGAAGGCTGTTTCTGTGCCGGATCGCCTGATCCTGCTTTTCGGCTGCCGGAATGGTCTTTCCCCGATCGTGTTTCTGATATCGATGGGCCATCGCCCTCGCAATGCGCCGCTCACTTGACACTCCAAAAGGAATGTGATCACATTTTTTTGCATCAGGCAAGCGCGACGTCGGATTGTCCGGACCCTGATCCGGCGACGTTCTGAACCTGTAGAGATAAACAGGGACATAAAATGGGGCAACCGGACATAGACGCCATGCCAGCCTCGCATGACCACGAGGCAGCGGAAGAGTTTTTGAGCGCGCATCCGGATATCGACACTCTGGAGATTGTGCTGCCGGACACCAACGGTGTTCTCAGGGGCAAATGGCTGCCGGGCACGGCACTGCCGAAGGTGTTTTCCTCCGGCGTTGCGTTTCCCTTTTCCCTCTTCGGGCTCGATGTCTGGGGACGAGAGGTCGAAGAGACCGGCCTCCATATCGAAACCGGCGACCGGGACGGTCTCTGCTGGCCGGTGCTTGATACGCTTCAACTCGTTCCCTGGCTCGACCGGAAGACCGCTCAGGTTCTTGTTTCGATGTTCGACAGGGACGGGGAGGCATTTGATATCGATCCCCGCCATGTTCTGAAAAATATGAAGCGGAAGCTCGCCGATTTCGGCGTCACCGCGACCGCCGCGTTCGAGCTTGAATTCTATCTGTTCGACGATGCCGGGTCGGGCGATGCCGGAGCCGCGCCGAAACCGGTCTTTTCGACCGAACTGGGACCCGCGCGACAGAATATGTACGCTCTTTCCGACCTGGAGGCGTTGATGCCTCTGGTTGACGAAATTCACTCGGGCGCTGAAATGCAGGGAATTGCCGCGGATGCGGCGGTTTCTGAAGCGGCCCCCGGCCAGTTCGAGCTCAATCTGCATCACCGCAGCGATCCGCTGCAGGCGGCCGATGATGCGGTTCTCCTGAGACGCCTTGTCATAGGCGTGGCCCGCAAGCATGGGCTGAAAGCCTCCTTCATGGCCAAACCGTTTGTCGAGTGGCCCGGCAACGGCATGCATGTTCATGTGTCGCTGGAAGGAAAGACCGGCAATATCTTTGCCGAGGAGGCCGCCGGCGAGATCAGGCTGGGCCATGCGATCAACGGATTGCTGACCACAATGCCGGCGGCGCATCTTTTGTTTGTGTCGACCTTTAACGGCTTTCGCCGCATGCAGCCGGGCTCTTATGCGCCGACAAACATCTGCTGGGGCCACGACAACCGTTCCGTTGCGCTGCGGGTTCCGGCCGGGCCTCCAGATTCCAGAAGGATCGAACACCGGATCGCCGGAGCGGATGCAAATCCTTATCTGGTTCTGACCGGCGTGCTTGCGGGCATGCTGGAAGGATTGATGCGCGAAAAAGAGCCTCCGGCACCGGTCGAAGGCAATGCCTATGAGATCAGTGCCGGAAAACTGACGCCGTGGATGGACGAGGCCATCGATGCGTTTGAAGAGTCCGCGATCATGAAAAGAGCGGTCGGAGCCGATCTGCACAAGACGCTGACGGCGATCAAACGGGAAGAACTGACGGCCTTTGGCCGGGAGATTTCGACGCTTGAACGCGAGACCTATCTGTAGCTGGCGGAAAAATCCGCAACGATGGTGACTGACGGCGAAACGATAGAGTTGTTCTGAAGAAAACGAGTGATTAGTTTTGTTGCCAGAAATACAGGGGAACACGATCCGGATGGAAATCATGAAATCAATAAACCGGATCGAAGCAGGAGAGTGAGCAATATGATCAGGAAGTTGTGCGCCGGCGTTGCGGCGGTTTGTCTGGTTGCCGTTTCGGCACAGGCGCAGGAGAGCACGATCAACGTCTATAACTGGTCCGATTACATCGACGAATCCATCCTTGAGGATTTCGAGAAAGAGACCGGGATCAAGGTTGTCTACGACGTTTTCGACTCCAATGAGGTTCTGGAGACCAAACTGCTGGCCGGAGGCACCGGCTATGATGTCGTGGTGCCTACCGGATCGTTCCTGTCACGGCAGATACAGGCGGGCGTCTTTGAGAAGCTCGATAAAGACAAGCTGCCCAACCTCTCCAATATGTGGAGCGATATTGAGCAACGGGTTGCGACCTATGATCCGGGCAATGAGCATTCGATCAACTACATGTGGGGCACGACCGGCATCGGTTATAATGTCGATCAGGTCAAGGAACGTTTAGGGGACAATCCGGTCGATTCCTGGGACATGATTTTCAATCCGGAGATGTTGGCGAAACTTGAGGATTGCGGTGTCCATGTGCTCGATGCGCCTGCGGAAATGATTCCGGCGGCACTCAATTATCTGGGTCTTGACCCTGATAGCAAGGATCGGGGCGATATCGAGAAAGCCGGCGATGCTCTCATGAAGATCCGCCCTTATGTTCAGAAATTTCATTCATCCGAATATATCAACGCGCTTGCCAACGGCGACATTTGCGTCGCAATCGGCTGGTCGGGTGATGTGCTTCAGGCAAGGGACCGGGCGGCGGAAGCCGAAAACGGTGTGACGGTCGAATACGCCATCCCCAAGGAAGGCGCTCTGATGTGGTTCGACCAGATGGCAATCCCTGCCGACGCAAAGAACAAGGAGGGCGCCCACGCTTTCCTGAATTATATCATGAAGCCGGAAGTAGCGGCCAAGGCGTCAAACTATGTTTATTACGCCAATGGCAATAAGGCCTCCCAATCACTTCTGGAGAAGGAGGTTCTCGAGGATCCGGCGATTTATCCCACCGCCGAAGCAACAAAGAATCTCTACACGACCACGCCTTATCAGCCGAAGATAAACCGAATCGTCACCCGTCTCTGGACCAAGGTGAAAAGCGGTCAGTAAGACACACTTGAGCAAATGCCCGGTCTCCTGACCGGGCATTTTACTTGAACCGTCTTGAATGCCGGCTGTTAACATGGGAGCTTGAATGCCGGGGATGGCGGCAGCGGATAAACGAGTTTTTATCTAAGGGGGAGTCTTGGCCAGGAAAGCGATCGGACCCGTTCGGCGTACCTTTGCGCCTTGGGAAGACAGTTCGGCGACACCGTTTATCGAATTTCGCAATGTGACCAAGCGGTTTGGAGAGTTTGTCGCGGTCGATAACCTCTCCCTTTCAATATATGAGCGCGAGTTCTTTGCGCTTCTGGGCCCCTCGGGTTGCGGCAAGACAACCCTGATGCGCATGCTGGCCGGCTTTGAGCAGCCGACCGAAGGGGACATCCTGCTCGACGGGGAGCCTATTGCCGGTTTGCCGCCCTATCGGCGGCCGGTCAATATGATGTTCCAGTCCTATGCGCTGTTTCCGCACCTGACCGTTGAAAACAATATCGCCTTTGGCCTGAGGCAGGACAATCTGCCCAGAGCCGAAATCAGGCAGCGGGTCGAAGAGATGCTGGAGCTCGTAAAGCTGCAGGATTTCGCCCGCAGAAAGCCGCACCAGCTGTCAGGCGGGCAGCGCCAGCGGGTTGCGCTGGCACGTTCGCTCGCCAAGCGTCCCAAAGTTCTGCTGCTTGATGAGCCGCTGGGCGCGCTTGACCGCAAGCTTCGGGAAGAGACGCAGTTCGAGCTGATGAACCTTCAGGAAGAGATCAAAATGACCTTCCTGATCGTGACCCATGACCAGGAGGAGGCCATGATCGTGGCGGACCGGATTGCAGTCATGGATCACGGCAAACTGATGCAGGTGGCGACGCCGCCTGAAATCTATGAACAACCCGCTTCCCGCTATGTGGCGGACTTTATTGGCGATATCAATCTGATCGAGGGACGGATCGAATGCAAAACCGAGGATGCATCCGTTCTCGTTCATGGAAACAACCTGTTTCGGATTGATCTGGCGGAAACAACGCCGGTGGATGAGGGCGAGCAGGCCTGGTTCACCGTCCGTCCCGAGAAAGTGCGGATATCAGTTGATGCGCCGAAGGAAGCTACAGCCAATGCGGTGCAGGGGGTCATCTGGGACATTGCCTATATGGGCGACATGACAATCTACAATGTCCGCATTTCCGATCAGCTCAGCATTCGCGCCACCGTCGCCAACACAAAACGGACCATGGAGCAGCCGATGAGCTGGGATGACGAAGTCTGGGTCAGTTGGGACCGTGATGCCGGAATTATATTAGCCGGATAATAAAGCGAAGCTGTCTGGAACCGGACTATCAACAGGGGGCCGTAAATGACTGATATGACGGCGGACACACAACAGGGGGATGGCAAGCGCGGCAAAAATGCCGGTTGGCTGACCATTGCCGTTCCCTATTTCTGGCTGGCTGTTTTCTTTCTGGTTCCCTTCTTTCTCGTCCTGAAAATTTCCTTTTCGGAAACTGCGGTTCAGATACCGCCTTACCTGCCCACATTCGACCTCAGCGAGGGCTGGGATCAATTGGTCCGGAATCTGGGTATGCTTTCGTTGGATAACTATACTTGGCTGCTTGAGGACGATCTTTACTGGCGGTCGTACATATCAAGCGTTGTTATTGCGCTGACATCGACGATCCTGACGTTGCTGGTCGGCTATCCGCTTGCTTATGGCATGGCGCGCGCGCCTGCCGCCTGGCGGCCGACCCTGATGATGCTGGTCATCCTGCCGTTCTGGACCAGTTTTCTGATCCGCGTTTATGCCTGGATCGGCATTCTGAAAAAGGAAGGGCTGCTCAATCAGTTGCTTCTCTGGGTTGGCATTATCGAGGAACCGCTGACGATCCTCAACACGAATACCGCGGTCTATATCGGGATTGTCTATGCCTATCTGCCCTTCATGGTCCTGCCGCTTTATGCGGCGCTTGAGCGGATGGACGACACGTTGCTTGAAGCGGCGGAGGATCTGGGATGCACCAAATACCGCGCCTTCTGGCTGGTTACATTCCCGCTGTCGCTTCCGGGTGTCATTGCCGGATGTTTCCTGGTGTTCATTCCCGCTGTCGGCGAATTCATCATTCCGGATCTTCTGGGCGGGTCGGAGACCTTGATGATCGGGAAAACGCTCTGGGTTGAGTTTTTTGCCAACCGCGACTGGCCGGTCGCATCGGCGGTTGCCATTGTGCTGCTTTTCATCCTGGTCGTTCCGATTGTGCTGTTTCAGCGTCAGCAGGCCCGGTCCCAGGGAGCTGTGTGATGCGTCGTCTGTCGTCCTTCAATGTGACTGCGCTGGTTCTGGGATTTGCTTTTCTCTATCTGCCGATCCTGATTCTGATCGTCTATTCGTTCAATGCGTCACGTCTTGTCACGGTCTGGGGCGGCTTTTCGACGAAGTGGTACGTCGAGATGCTGAACAACGAGCAACTGCTTGATGCGGCATGGGTGACGTTTCGCGTTGCTGCGGTTTCGGCATCCGTTGCGACGGTACTGGGCACTTTGGCCGCGATTGTGCTGGTGCGCAGGAGGCGTTTTGTCGGACGGACGCTGTTTTCGGGAATGATTTATGCGCCGCTCGTGATGCCGGAGGTCATAACCGGCCTGTCGTTGCTGTTGTTCTTCGTTTCCTTGGGACAGGACAGGGGTTTCTGGACGGTTACAATTGCGCATATCACGTTTTCAATGTGCTTCGTGGCTGTCGTGGTGCAATCGCGGCTGGTGACATTCGACACCTCGCTGGAGGAGGCGGCACAGGATCTTGGATGCCCGCCCTTCAGGACGTTCATGTCAATTACGCTGCCTCTGATCTTTCCGGCTGTGTTGGCAGGGTGGATGCTGGCCTTTACCCTGTCGCTCGATGATCTGGTCATTGCCAGTTTCACCACCGGACCGGGCGCGACGACACTGCCGATGAAAATTTATTCACAGGTCCGGCTTGGCGTCACGCCGGAAATCAACGCTGTCTGCACGATACTGGTCGCTCTGGTCACCATCGGCGTCGTAACCGCCTCAATTGCAACAAAGCGACAGGAAGTTCAGCGTGCCAGGGCGGAAAAACTGGCGGCACGCCAGAGGTGATGCATTCCGGTCCACGCGTCTGTCGGCCTGCACAAAATCTGCAGATATTTTCACCAAATCTGCTAACCGTCTCACGCGCGGTTGAGCATTTGACGTGCATGTTGGCCGAATGAAAAAGCACAGCACGTCGACTTATCCCGACCCCCGTATTCCCGTGCGCATCGCCCGCGACGGCTGGTGGCTGATTGTGCCCCACGGTCCGGTATCGCGTTCTCCGGATTGTCAAAAACAAAAACCCGGACCGGGTTTGTGCGCCGTCAGGCAGCCGTCTTTCTTCGTGCTGTTTTTTCGAAGGCTCAAAGCGTGAGCGCGAACGACTGGCCGGTGATTTCAACAAAGAGTTCCGACAGTGGCGCCTCTGGAGTTTGCGGCGGCGACGTCTTAAGCACTATCTTGACGAATATGAGCGAAAACCGACACATCGCCCACCAAACGATATTGATTAGGCCTGAACATCGCCATGCGCCACATACTTGTTGTCGATGATGACCAGCATATTTGCGACGTTATTTGTTTCACTCTTGAAAAAGCGGGCTACAAAGTCAGTGTCGCCAGGGACGGAAGTGAAGCACTGGTGCAGTTTCGTGCCAGTCCGACAGATCTGATTGTGCTCGATGTCGGTCTGCCGGAAATGGACGGTTTGGAGGTCTGTCGCCAGATCCGGAAGGAGTCAGAGGTGCCGATCCTGTTTCTGTCGGCAAGGGGCGACGAGATCGACCGGGTCCTGGGGCTTGAGATCGGTGGTGATGATTATGTCACCAAACCGTTCAGTCCGCGCGAATTGGCGGCACGGGTCAGTGTCATACTGAAGCGACGCACCGCTCCGGTGGTCTCGGACGACAATGAGGACGTGCTGACAATCGGCGACCTCACTCTTGATCCTGCCCACCGCTCGGTCAGCTTCAATCAACAACCGGTTTCTCTCACGGCCAGCGAATTCAATATTTTGCAGATTTTCCTAAGGCGACCGCGTGTGGCCTTCACCAGGGAACAGATCATGGTATCGGCTTATCCCGCCAACATTCATGTTTCCGATCGGACCATTGACAGCCATATCCGCAACGTTCGCTGGAAGCTGAGTTGTGTCGGATGCGCAAATGCCATTGAGACGGTTCACGGCGTCGGATTCCGGCTCGGGTCCTGCCAACTGGACTCCCAATGATTCCGCAGCCGAAAAAGAAATGGCGGCCAACGCTCAGTATGATCGTTCTGGCTGTCCTGATGGTCGTGATGACGCTGCCCGTGGCCGGTCTGGTCTTTTTCAGACTGTTCGAAAACCAGCTAGTGCGGGAGACCGAGCGAGAGTTGATCGCGCAGGCGGCAGTTCTTTCCGCGGCCTTTCAGCAGGCATATCAGGCCCGGCAGAACGGACGGGTGCCAAGAGGCGCAATTCTGGCAGAGGACCTCTGGCCTGACCCTGCCGAACCGTTGGCGCCGATTGTTCCCGGTCTTGATCTTGCCAGCGACGCCGTCCTGCCGCCGCGCGCGGACGGCAGGGTTCCCCCCCGGCCTCCGCACTCTGCTTACAGGGCTATTGGTGCCTCCCTGACGCCGCTTATCAGAACCACTCAGATCTCCACTTTAGCCGGGTTCAGAATTCTTGATCCGTTCGGCACCGTCATTGCGGGACGTGAGGAAATCGGCCAGTCGCTGGCACATGTCGAGGAGGTGGAGAGAGCGTTGGCGGGACACTATGCAAGCAGTCTGCGAGAGCGGATTTCCGATCAACCTGAACCTCCGATCCACTCGATCTCAAGAGGAACCGGGATCAGAGCCTTCGTTGCGATGCCGGTCGTTGACGACAACCATGTTGTCGGCGTGATCTATGCCTCGCGGACTCCTGACAATATTCTGCGGCAGCTCTATCAGCAGCGTTACAAGCTGGCGCTGGCTGCTCTGTTCGTAACCGGCGTCACGCTTATCATCGGGTTTATTTTCACTCGGGCCATCAACAGGCCGATTTACGAGCTGATCCGCCGCACTGAGCTTCTGGGGAAGGGAGACAGATCGGCGATCCAGCCTCTTAATCATCACGGCAGCCGGGAACTGACGGCGCTGTCGCAGAGTTTTCTGTCCATGTCCGAGACGCTGTTTGAGCGGGCGGAATATATCAGAGGGTTCGCCTCTCACGTCTCCCATGAGCTGAAATCGCCTCTGACGTCCATCCAGGGGGCTGCGGAGCTTTTGCAGCACTCCGGAACAACCATGCCTCAGGTCGATCGGGAAAAATTTCTCAAAAACATCCTGGGAGACACGGAGAGGCTGACGCGGCTGCTTGATCGTTTGCGGGCCCTTGCCCTGGCCGACAATCCAAATCTGGACGGCAGGACAACGGTTGGAACGGTCCTTGACGACATGGGGCACCGGTTTCCGGATATGTCTATTGACGTTCACGGTGAGCCGGACGCTCCGTTGGCCATAGCAAAAGAGAATGCGGAAATCGTGTTTGCAAACCTGATCGATAACGCCGGGAAACACGGTGCCTCGCGGATTTCAGTCGACGTGAGAAAAGGGGCCGGTGAAGTCACGATTGCTGTTGCGGACAATGGGACCGGTATTTCGGGAGGAAATGCAGGCAAGGTATTCGATCTTTTTTTCACGACCCGTCGCGACGAGGGGGGTACGGGTATGGGTCTTGGCATCGTTCAATCGATGCTGAAGTCTCACAAAGGCACAATTCGCCTTGATCAGTCCGGTAAGCAGGGCGCCTGTTTTGTGATGACGCTGCCGCTCTCCTGACGCCGCCTGGCCGGTACTGTCCGCTTACTTCTCCTCTTTCCTTACAGGCGAACGAGGGGGCTTGGGCGGTTTGATTTTCTCCCTGATATCGGCAGGAATGTCCTCAACGGTGTCGCCGATGATTTTTTCCGCAACAACCGCCATTTCTCCGAGAAGTTCCCGTATTTCAGCAGCCGTTTTGTCGTATGCCGCCCGGTCAAAAGGATCTGCCCGCAATATCGCATAAAGTTGTGCGCGTGCATTTAACAATGCCCTGCGATTGCCACGCAACTCAGCGCGGTGATCGCGGAAAGATTTCCTGATATCATTACGAATTTCCTTCGGTAATCCGCGCATGACTCCGAAATTGGCCCGCTCTTCAAAGGGGCGATAGAGGCGTTCA
Source organism: Stappiaceae bacterium (assembly GCA_965275915.1). Lineage (GTDB taxonomy): Bacteria > Pseudomonadota > Alphaproteobacteria > Rhizobiales > Stappiaceae > JBDWFY01. Next base: position 437,595 of record CBDHYI010000007.1, on the reverse strand, counting down.
CGACTGAGCATATATCCGCCCATGAAGGAATTGATCGCCAGTGAAATGAGCAGCAGAACAACAACCGCCCAAGCCGTTTTTCCACGCAGGGTCATTCTTCAGTCCATATCAGATCAGGTTCGATGAGCATGGTCGTTGCGATATCTCCTTCAAGCGGATAGTCCAGCATGTTGACATCCAGCATCAGCGCAAGCATCACACCTGCCAGAGTGGATGTGATTGCGGTCAGGCCGCCGCTGATCAGAAGCTTTCGTACCGAAAGGGCCTGACTGTTTCGGCCCGCAACATCCGCGGCGATGCGGGTTGCAAGACCGATGTCGGCGGGATCTGTGACAGCATTCTTAAGGGCCAGGGAAAAGTCCTGTTCCTGTCCGGCAATTGTCGCGGCCTTCTCCGGAGACCGTGCCTGAAAGGACAGCCAGGCCTGTTTTTCATCGGCGGGCCAGTTTGCCGGGTCAGGACCGTGTCTCACTACCAGTTTGTCATAGTCATCGCGGGTCATGATAGCGTTTCCATTTCTGCGCCATGTTGGTCAAAACACGCTCTCAGCGTTCGTCTGGCGCGAACAAGCAATTGTTCGACCGCGCCGGGAGAAATCTCAAGGATGGCCGCGATCTCCTTGTTCGATTTCTCCAACTGACTGGATAGCAGGATTGCCGCCCGCTGTCTGGCGGGCAGTCTCAGTATGCTGCGCCGTATCAACGCCAGACTGTCTCTGTCTTCGACAGACTGATCCGCTCCCGGAGAGTCATCGATCAGATCTTCCGGCGCCGGAAGGAAGAAAAAACGTCTGACACGTTGGCGCCGGTCCCAATCAATGCATTTGTTCAGTGTGACCCGATAAAGCCAGGTTGCGAACCTGGCATTTCCGGGTTGCCACTTTTTCGCTGATTTCCAAACCGTCCAGAAGACCTCCTGTGCGATCTCCTCCGCGTCGGAGGCATTGCCGGTAAAGCGTCTCGCCAGACCATGGACCTGATCGGCATGGATGCGCGTCAACGTGGCAAATGCGCGTTCGTCTCCGGCAGCAACTTGGGCCATGAGCGCGGCATCGCGCTCGTGCGTTTCAGGTTGGTTCAAACGATTGCCTTTGACACGGGTCGCTGCGGACGGAGTTTCCTTTATTCGGTCCGCAAGAGAATACAGGTTTACACTCCTGCGAACCAAACAATCATGTCGAATCTGCGGGATCAGTTGGCCGATCTCTGTTTTTTCATCTGCGCGCGCAGTTCGTCCGGAGACAGTTTTCCGTCCTTGTCGCTGTCTGCCTCTTCAAAGAAGGTCACTTTGGCCTGCGCAATTTCCTCTGCACTCAGGCTTTTGTCTCCGTTGGCATCAATTTCGCCGAACCGCTGGACAATGAAAGCCTGCCTTTGCCCTCTGTTGCCCCGCCTGCCGGCTTTGGCTTTTTCCCTGAGGGTTGAGATTTCCTCCTGCGTGACGTTCCCGTCCTTGTCGGCGTCAACGCGCTCGAAGATCTGCAGCCGGCGTTCCTTTGACATGCGAACGCCCTCGACATCTGCCTCAACTTCGGCCCGGCTCAGGACGCCGTTCTTGTCAGCGTCAAACCGCTCGAACAGCACGGCTATGCGACCGCCTTCGCGCCGGCTTTGATCGCCGTCCTGGGCATCTGCGCGTTTTTTTCCATGCTTATCGCTGCGATGGTCGCGGCTTGAATGTTTGCCGCGGTCGCCATCGCGGCTGCGATCGACCCTGGTCAGGACGCCGTCACCGTTTTGGTCGAGCTCGGCAAACATGCGGGCCCGTTGCTTGACACCTGCAATATCAAACTCAAGCCGTGTGATCACGCCGTCACCGTCTGTGTCCACCCGGCTGAACCATTTGTGTCCACGTTGCCCACGGTGTCCGCGATGTTTTTTTGCATGATGCCGACGCATCTTCTTCTGCGCTTTTTGAACTTCTTCCTCTGAAACCGCTCCGTCATTGTCCGTGTCAACGCGGCCGATCACCCTTTCAATCATGACGTCGGCCTCGGCCTGATCGATAAAACCGTCGTTATTTGTGTCTATCCGTGAAAACATCCGATCCGGTCTTTGGTCGCCATCTGACTGGGCGAGCGCGGTCTGAGAAAACAACAACGGTGTCGTCAGGGTCAGGACACACAGTGATCTGAAACTGAATTGCATCTGTTTGCTCCATCAAGGCATGGTGAATTTGTTGCACCTGATGGATTGAACGAAGCGAACGGGACATCCCTACGGAATTTCGAAAAAATTCTTAAATCACTTATTTTCAGATCGTTATGTGAATTGTTGGCGGCCAGCTCAATCCGCTCTTGGCGGACGAATAAGATAGATCAAAAACCAGATGGGCAGAATAATCATAGCTCCCAACACCATATTGGGTACTGCCCACGCCACACTTTTCTGAAGAATGTGAAGAACATTTTCCGGCGTCAGGCCCATCTGAGCCAGGACATATTCTGCCGACAGGTCGAGCCGGGACAGCACCGCACCTGTTATCAGCGAAATCGCGGCGACTTTCGCAATCATGGTCAGAATTCTGATCACCGCCTGGTGTCTCCAGCCCCTCATCGGGTTTTCTCGGCCCTTATAAGCCGAGAGAGAATACTCAAAGTCTTCCTTGGTGAATTAAGTGTCCTTTAAAAACGTAAACTTTGTTTCAACTTGTCCGATTTTGCTGCGTGGACATACACCGGGATCGTTCACCCGTGACCGGGAGCGCATCGGAGGAAGGATAACGGGTGTCCCGGAGCTATTGCAGCTGCGGCGCATTTTGCCCGGTGTCCGCTTCATCAGGCTGTGTGGGAGCGAGGCGGTCCGGGGCGGAAAGAGGGCGGAGGCGGGGGTTCTTAAGGGGCCCTCGTATCTTAACCGGAACGGATAGTAGGGATTGCTGCTCTTTCTTGAGGGTGGCGGTCCCCTCAAGGCCGATCTGTTCCGTCGCCAGGGAAATCGAGCCGCGAGCGGACAGATCCAGCGTATCACTCTCGGCCGTCAGCGATTTGACGGCCAGCATTTCGTCGATGACCGTTCCCTCGACGGCAAAAGCGGAAAACCGGGATCGCATCTGGGGTGTCTCCACCGATGCCTGATCGGACTGGCCGGACTCAAAGGATCCGATTTGTGCGCCTATGCCGACGCCTTCCAGAGTCAGGTCGGTTCCTTCGGCCGCCACATTGCCTTCAAGGCTTTGGAACATTTCGCCGAATGTGGCACCCGATCCGGAAACTGCCATTGCTGCTGACCGGATCGTGCCTGATGCGACTTTCAGCTCAGTGTCGAACCAGGAAAAATTGCCAAGGCGGATGTCTTTCAGGCGCGTGCTCAGATGTATACGGGTCGAGGCGGCTTCCGGCTTCGTACCGGCACTGAGAGACATGCTGCCGCCATAGAGCAGGGACTCCCCGACCTCCAGCGCCATTGCTCCATCCTGAAGCAGAAACGAACAGGATGTCCGGCCAAGCCGGATATCGCCAATCAGAACCTGATCGGCGGATATCTGTAAATCAACGTTGGCCGCCTCCGGCGTCAGGATACTTGCGGACATTGACCCTGGCACGCCCCCGGCAAATGCGGCGAAGATCTCTTCCGTGTAAGGCGAAATGTCGAGTTTTTCTGCGGCGAGAGAGCCGGAAACCGACCAGATTTCCTCCCGTTCGATCGAGAGGGCCCCTTCGGCGGCATTGCCGTCAATCTCGATGGCAACTGTCGGCAGCAAGATCGAGGTTTCGGTAATTTCCGCTTCTCCGTTCAAAGCAAAGGGACCGAGTGCGGCTCCGTCGCCAAGATCGTATCCAAGCCACGCCGCCAGACGTCTGACGCTTGAGGTGCCAAGTTCAAGCGCGCCAAGCACCGTGGGTCCGAATTTTCCTCCGGTCGCCGTGCCTTCAAATCGCATCTGAAACAGGGAATTAGCCAGAAACATACTGACCGTGCTTTGCCCGGGGTTGGAAATGATCAGGGGATTGGAAAAATTTGCGCGGTATTCGACCAATTCGTTTCGAACGATAAGCCCGCCGCGCAGGGAAAGCTCGCTCTCCCGGCTTGGCCATGCAAGTTGCAGATCGAACTGGTTGTATCTCGTTATTTCGGCGCCCTTGGAAACGAGAATGACGGTCGCTTTGTCGATCGCGAAATCATGAACCGACAAGCGCTCAAGCAATGACCCGACGGCCTGCCGATCCGCCAACCGCTCCGAGATGTAGGCTTCCGATATGCGGATTTCAGGAGCGTCCAGTCGGAATTCGGCAATGTCAAAATGTCCGACAATCAGGGGAAAGAGTGTCAACTCGGCTTTGAGTGTCTGTGCTTTGATGCGCAGTTCGTCGTCTTGGTTGCCGATTGTCACTTCCGGCAAGGTCAATTCCAGCGAGGGAACGAAGCGCATGGAAGGTTCACCGGCGACAACAACGCTCGTGTCCAGCCAATCAGACAGCGCTTTCGTTATCTGGGCTTTGGCTGCCTCCGTGGAAACGATGTAAGGCAGCAGGACGATTGTGAGTGCTATCAGCGCCACTATACCAATAGCGGCTTGCAACAAACGCTTCACGGTACCTAAAACCATGCCTCGGTTAGAGAATCACTGTGTTTTGATACACGGTATTATGCCTTTATGGTTGGCGCTGAACAGCACTGAATTCGTTTTTGCGCAATCTATTGAATTTTTGGTCAAAAGTTTGTCGGGGCTTGACGCACTGCAGCATTCGGTAAACAACGTCCGCAAGGCAGCATACGGGATGCCGTAGGGAGAAACCGATGGACAAAATTTATTCAGATGCCGCATCAGCGCTGGAAGGTCTGCTGTTCGATGGAATGACCATCATGGCGGGCGGGTTCGGACTGTGTGGTATACCGGAAAATCTCATAACCGCTCTTCGGGACAGCGGAACCAGGGACATCACAGCCATTTCCAACAATGCCGGCGTTGATGATTTCGGACTTGGCCTTCTGCTTCAGACACGGCAGATCAAAAAAATGATCTCCTCTTATGTGGGCGAAAACGCTACTTTTGAGCGCCAGTATCTGGACGGCGAACTGGAACTGGAATTCAATCCGCAAGGGACTCTCGCAGAGAGGATCCGCGCTGGCGGCGCCGGGATTCCGGGTTTTTACACAAAGACCGGTGTGGGAACTCTGATCGCGGAGGGCAAGGAGCATAAGGATTTTGACGGCGAGACATACATAATGGAGACCGGGCTTGTCGCCGATCTTTCGCTCGTCAAGGCCTGGAAAGCGGACGCACAAGGCAACCTGATCTACCGCAAAACGGCCCGCAATTTTAATCCGATGATGGCAACGGCCGGACGGAAAACCATCGTGGAAGTTGAGGAGATCGTTGCTGTGGGCGAGTTGGACCCCGATCAGATACACACGCCCGGCATTTTTGTCGACGGGCTGATCGTCGGCAATCATGAAAAACGCATTGAAAAGCGCACAACACGCGCTGCCTGAACTGCAGCAGGGGAGACAACAGATGGCTTGGACAAGAGATGAAATGGCCGCCCGCGCTGCGAAGGAATTGCAGGACGGCTTTTATGTGAACCTTGGAATTGGTATTCCGACCCTTGTATCGAACTATATACCCGACGGCATGGATGTGACGTTGCAGTCGGAAAACGGCATGCTTGGTATGGGACCATTTCCCACCGAGGACGAAGTTGATGCGGATCTGATCAATGCCGGTAAACAGACCATTACCGAGTTGGATCGCACGAGCTATTTTTCTTCTGCAGACTCCTTCGGAATGATCCGCGGCGGCCATATCGACCTGTCGATTCTGGGCGCCATGGAGGTTGCTGAAAACGGTGACCTTGCAAACTGGATGATCCCGGGAAAGATGGTTAAGGGCATGGGCGGTGCCATGGATCTTGTGGCTGGTGTCAAGCGGGTTGTTGTGATCATGGATCACACCTCCAAAAGCGGCGCGCCGAAGCTCTTGAAGTCCTGCACGCTGCCGCTCACGGGCGTACATTGCGTTAACCGGATTATCACCAATCTCGGTGTGTTCGACATTGCGGACGGCGGGCTCCGGCTGGTGGAGTTGGCGCCGGAGGTCACCGTCGACGAGGTGAAGGAAAAAACTGAAGCCAGGCTGGTGGATGCCGCATAAACAGCATTGCATGAAATGAACAGGTCCTAAGACCAAAGCTTGCCGGCCCTTTCCCAGGCTGTCGGCAAGCTTTTATGGTCAGGCTCTGCGTCGATCATTAATATTAGAACAGTCTTAATATTTAACTTCCGATTAGTTTTTATCTTAAAACTCAAGGGTGTTGTTTTGAAGGTTTACAATATGTGTAATGAGATACGTCCGTCGGGTTAATCCCTGGTAGGGAAATATAAAGCACTCGGACGTATGGTCTGATTGAGTTTTTGGAAAATACAATTTCCGGGTGATAGTTTCAGATGTGCAGCGGTCGCATAGGCGATTTCTTCCGCAGTGTTCGGGCTTGGACCAACAGCTTGCGGGTCCGGCTTATACTTGTCGTTGCCGGATTGTTTGCAGGTCTTACGCTCGCGATGGTCGGCGGCGCCAGTTATCTTGATATCAGGGACGCGCACCTGAAATCCGTCGATCAGGCTGTCGTTATTGCGAAAACTGTCGGCAGACTTGCTGAACCGCATCTGGAAAATCATCACTATCTGATTCTTGAGCAGGAACTGGAAAGCATTGCTGCGGAGAATAATGTTCTTGAGCTGCTGGTTATAGACCCGCATCGCAACATCGTCGTCGATGGCGATCCCGCCACAAACTATTTCAATGAGCAAAAGCGACCGGATCTGCTCATTCGGTCTTTGCATACACAAGAGAACCTGAGGGCAATGGATGCGGACCGGATCGAAATCGCCCGGCCTGTTGTCGATGCCGAAACCGGTCAGGTTCTCGGCGCGGTGTTCGTATTATATGCTACGGAGGATACGCAGGGACTGGTCAGGAGCATCTGGCAGCGTAATGCACTGATTGCTCTGGTGATCCTGCTGATCAGTGTCCCGATTGCCTTTCACTACGGACATGAATTGCTGCAGCCCGTTCGGGAGCTTACCCAGATTGCTCACCGGGTCAGCGCGGGCGATTTTGATGCGGCGTTTCCGGTTCAGCGCGAGGATGAAATCGGTATTCTGGCGCGAGCCTACAGGGACATGGTGGCAACAATCAGGGATAATATGGAGCGCATCCACCAACTGGCCTACGTGGATGCGGTCACCCGGCTCGCCAATCGAGAACAGTTCAGACAAAACCTTGAAAAACAAATAAAACGCGCCGGTGAAAAAGACGAGCAGTGTGCCGTACTGTTCATGGATCTGGACCGTTTCAAACGGGTCAATGATACGTTTGGTCACGATATGGGTGACCTGCTGCTTGCGCATGTTGCCAGGCGGCTGGAGTCCTTCATTCATCAGCGATGGATGCGGGACGGAGCGGTGATAAGCGGTCACAATGGAACCCTGGATGCATGCAATGCTCCGTTGGTTGCACGGCTTGGTGGCGATGAGTTTGCAGTTTATCTCCCTTTGCCGAGCCAGGGTGATCGCTATCTGAACCGGATCGCCCAGGAACTGACTGAAACGATCGTCAAGCCGTATGAGATCGGCCCGATCTGTATCGATATCGGGTCCAGTATCGGCATTGCGCGTTACCCGAATGATGGCCAGAACCTCACCACGCTGCTGAAAAACGCAGATATTGCCATGTATGAGGCCAAGAAGGCCAAGGGTGATAGTTTCTGCTTTTACAGTAAAGAGATAGATCGAAAAGCGATGGGTTGGCTTTCGCTTGAAAGGGATCTGAAAACGGCCATTGCCCAAGATCATTTGACCGTCAAATATCAACCGCAGCTTGACTGCGGAAGTTGTCAGATCATCGGCGTTGAGGCGTTGGTGAGATGGCATCACCCCGTGCGCGGCATGCTACCTCCCAGCGAGTTTATCTGTCTTGCGGAAGAGACGGGGCTTATTCTTGAACTGGGATACAGTGTACTGCGAAAAGCCTGCAATGAAGTTGCCGCCATGAATGCGGAAGGGGCCGATCTCCGACTGGCGGTCAATCTTTCAATGGCACAGTTCAGGGCTTCTGACATGGCGGAGAAAATTCTGGCGATCGTAAACGAATCGCAGTTGCCGCCAACAATGCTTGAGCTTGAAATTACCGAGTCCCTGGCGATGGCCGATCCGGAGCATGCACTGGCGACGATTGAGCCGCTTCGGGACGAGGGTATCCGGTTTGCCATTGACGATTTCGGCACAGGATATTCAAGCCTGGCTCATCTGCGCCGGCTCCCGTTCGATGTTTTCAAGATCGATCGTGCCTTTATCTCCGGTATCGGTCAGGATGAGAGTGCCGATGTGATCATCAAGACGATCTTGGCGATGGCGCAGAGCCTAGACTACGACACTGTTGCCGAAGGCGTCGAAAAGAAGGATCAGTTTGACTTCCTGACCGAACATGGCTGCACATCGGCGCAAGGGTTTTACTTTGCAAAACCCATGACCGGCATCGACTTGATTGCGTGGATCGAAGATCGCGCACGTTGGCAGTCGGAGCAGTTTGCCGGGCAGTTTTCTGCCGAACTCAGGAGCCTCGCCGGTTGACGGCACGCAGAACGGACGCCGATTACTCTGCGGCAGCCGGCTCGCGTTCCCTCAGAGGGCGAATGGCCGGAAACTCTGCTTCGGTAAGCGTTTCTTCTTTCAGAAGCAACTCCGCCCCTTCTTTCAGATCTTTGCTGTGTGCCTTCAGGATACCAATTGCGGTTTTGTAGGCGTTCTCTACGCGGTTTCTGATGGCCTCGTCGATTTCCCGGCCGGTTTCATCCGCAAAGTCTCTGGCATCGGGCGCTTTCTGGCCAAGAAAATTCTGTGAAGGCGCGGAATAAACCCGGTTGCCCAATGTTGCGTCCATTCCGTAGCGCGTGACCATTTCGCGGGCAATTTCTGTCACACGCTGGAGATCGTCCGAAGCGCCGGTCGATATTTCTCCGAATGTTATCTGTTCGGCGGCCCGCCCGCCCATGAGAACCGCCATTCTGTTTTCAAGATCGCCCTGGCTGAGCAGGAAACGGTCCTCGGTAGGACGTTGCATCGTATATCCCAGCGCGCCGACACCGCGTGGGATGATCGAAATTTTGTGGACGGGATCCACGCCCTCCAGATTGGCGGCGACCAGCGCATGGCCGATTTCATGATAGGAGACGGTTCGCCGTTCCTTGTCAGACAGAATGCGGCTTCGCTTTTCTATTCCCGCAACGGTCCTTTCAATCGCATTGGTAAAGTCGTCCATGGTAACGGATGTCGAGCCCCGGCGTGTCGCCAACAGGGCTGCTTCATTGACAAGATTTGCCAGATCGGCACCTGTGAATCCGACTGAAATCTGGGCGATTTTGTCAAGGTCCAGGTTTTCCTCGACGACGATTTTCTGAATATGAACTTTAAGGATTGCCAAGCGGCCGATCTTGTCCGGACGATCCACAAGAACCTGACGGTTAAACCGTCCTGAACGAAGAAGAGCCGGGTCAAGGATTTCCGGTCGGTTCGTGGCGGCCAGGAGGATGATGCCGGAGGAGGGATCGAAACCGTCAAGTTCTGTCAGCAGTTGGTTAAGCGTTTGTTCTTTCTCGTCATTGCCCCCCATGGGCGAGCCGCCCCGGGTTTTGCCCAGAGCATCAAGTTCATCAATGAAGATAATTGCCGGCGCGCTCTTTCTGGCTTGCTCGAACAGGTCTCGCACCCGGGCGGCACCGACGCCGACAAACATTTCGACAAATTCCGAGCCGGAGATCGAAAAGAACGGGACTTGTGCTTCCCCCGCCACCGCCTTGGCGATCAATGTCTTACCGGTGCCCGGCGGTCCGACCAGCAGAATTCCCTTGGGAGCGTGCGCACCCAGGCGTCCGTAATCCTCCGGGTTGCGCAGGAACGCCACGATTTCCTGCAGTTCGCGCTTTGCTTCGTCGACGCCGGCCACATCTTCGAACGTTACGCCGGTATCCTTCTCGACATAGACTTTTGCCTTGGACTTTCCGACGGTCATAAAGCCCCCCATGCCTTGCTTTTCAGCCATCTTGCGGATGACGAACACCCACAGACCGAAAAACAGCGCAACGGGAATGACCCAGGACAGAATGGTCGGAATGATGTTGGAATCGACAACGCCCTCATATTTTACTTTGTACTTGTTGAGGAGTTCTGCTGTGGGTGCATCGACCCGCGTCGTCACAAAATACTGCCGTCCGCCATCCTGTGGTTTGGCGAATTTCCCCTCAAGCGTGTTGGTTTTGACTGTAACTTCCGTGATCTCGCCCTTTTCGAGCATTTGTTCGAACTGGCTGTAGGGAATCGGCTCAACGGTTTTGTAGGTGACCCACCAGCTCTGAAAGACAGAAAACAACAGGAGCGCTGCAAGGACGTACCAGAGATTGATCTGCGTTTGCTTTTGCATGTCGGGGTACCCTCGAAGGAAACAGTCAAAACCAGTATAGCGGTACCTTAGGCTCAGGACCTATTGATTTCATCCATTCTGCGAGAGCAGATTTTGTTTTTGACAAGGCGGAAAGGCGCAGGAATCCGTCCGGTTTTCAAGCCTTTCCTACGCAGTCAGGAACACAATATGCCTCGCCCTTCGGGTTTTGAAAGAAGTGTCCACCTGAAGGGAACCAGGGCTCGCAAAGGTATCCAACCTTCGCTTCTCCCTGATTCTCTCCAGTCGAATACTTCTTTCAAAACAGAATTGCATGAAATTAATAGGTCCTGAGCCAAGGGCAATTCTCGCAATTGTTAAATCGGATGAAATGCCCCACGTCCTTGTTTTGGAGCGCATCCCAACAGAAAAACGGCTTTAACCCAGACCACAAGGAATGTGAGAAGTCCGGGTTACCCGGGCCGGAAGGCGCACCAGAGAGAGCATCGCGCCGGCCGATTGCTTCACCGATAGGGCCACGCGTGCAGGGTGTATGTTCACGGAACAGTCTCAGGAGCGCGATGAACCGCTGGTCCGGTAGGTTTTGCTGCTGGTGCGGGCCAGTAAAATGACCGGGATCAGGCCGACAAGAACGATAGCCAGTGCGGGCAGGGCACCGTCTTCAAAGCTTTCACGCGATGCAACGGCGTAGACCGTGGTCGCCAGCGTCTCAAAGTTGAAAGGGCGCAGCAGAATTGTGGCCGGCAGTTCCTTCATGCAGTCGACAAAAACCAGGAGTGCCGCGGACAGCAGTACCGGCCGGATGATCGGAATATGGATCTGAGACAAGGTTGCCCACGGGCTGCGGCCGAGCGTTCTTGATGCCATGTCCAGACTGGGCGCCACTTTGCCAAGTCCTGCCTCAATCTGTCCGAGAGCGACCGCCATGAACCGGCTGGTATAAGCATAAATGAGTGCGAGGCCGGAACCTGTCAGAAGAAGTCCGGTGCTGATTCCGAAATACTGGCGGGCGATTCCGTCGACAAAATTGTCGAACGTCGCCAACGGATAGAGAATGCCGACGGCGAGAACGGTGCCCGGGACCGCGTATCCGATGGCGGCAACACGCGTAAGGCCCTTCAGCAAAGGAGACTGCCAAAGCCTTTGAGCATAGGCCAGGATCAGCCCGCAGCAGATTGTGACCAGGGCTGCTATGCTTGCGAGAAACAGACTGTTGCGGGCCGCAGCAACAAATGCTGGATCCAGGATTGTTTCAAGACGCCTGCTGGCAAAGTCGAACAACAACAGGGCCGGCAGCAGAAATCCCAATATGACAGGCAGCGCACATGCGATTGTTGCAAGAGTTGCGGAGCCGGGTGAAAGCGTGTAGCTCGGCAATGCCCGGTGTCGTGTTGTTGTCAGATTGAAACGCTGTCGGCGACGCGCATGCCGTTCGACCCACAAAAGTCCGAATACGACCAGCAGCATCGCGCAGGATAACTGAGCGGCTCCGGCAAGACTGCCCCGATTGAGCCAGGTGTCGTAGATTGAAAATGTCAGGGTTTTGACACCGAAAAATTCAACGGCACCGATATCGTTGAGACATTCCATAAGGGCCAGTGAAACGCCGATCGCAACGGACGGACGGGCCAGGGGCAGTGCGACCTTCAGAAACAGGCTCCACGGTCCCGCGCCCAGCGTGCGTGACACGTCCAGCGTGCAGGCGGACTGCATCATGAAATTGGCTCGGGATGTCAGATAGACATAGGGGTACAGAACCATACTCATGACGAAGATGGCACCGCCCAGCGAGCGGATTTCGGGAAACCAGTAGTCGCGCGATGAGCTAAAGCCGAAGAGGTTTCTTAATGCGGTTTGAACGGGGCCGGTATAGTCGAGAATATCGACATAGGCGTAAGCGATGATGTAAGTGGGAACTGCCAGAGGCACCAACAGAGCCCATGCGAAGAAAGAGCGGCCGGGAAAGCGGCACATGGTGACAAGCCAGGCTGTTCCGACACCGATGACGGTTGTCAGAATACCGACGCCGACAAGAAGCAGCGCCGTTGTCAGGCTTGCGCGGGGCAGAACGGTTGAAATCAGATGCTGCCAGACCTCTCCGGAAGGTCTCAATGACAGAAAGAACAAAGCCGCAATCGGCAGAATAACGGAGACGGCAATTGCGATAACCCCGACTGTCCATCCATCGAACGGGATTTTCTTTTGCCTGATCCAGGAAGCGGACTCCGCCTTTTGATATAATTCTGCGACAGACATGGCCGGGTGCTGATTGTCCTTATTCTTTCCGCAGCATGGCCGGAAACGGAATTTTGCGGCACCCTCCGGCTTGGCTTAATTACTAAACAAAACCGGAGGGTGCCGCGACATGCAGAGTGGGATATTAGGATTAACTCCTAACTCGCCGGACCGTCGTCAAACCCGACTTCGTCAACCATTTCGCTGGCTCTCTTGCGTTGCTCGGCGATTTTGCTGAGCCCGATGGAATCCGGCGTAAAATCACCCCAGGATTTCACAAGTTCGGCGGTCGGCACACCGCCCTTGACGGGATATTCGAAATTCTGCTCCGCATAGATCCGCTGAGCGTCTTCCGAGGACAGGAACTCCATGAACTTGACCGCATTGTCTTTGTTCGGCGCGTTTTTGATCAGCTGGATGCCGGAGATGTTAACATGGGTTCCGCGATCATCCGTATTTGGGAACAGGATGCGAACCGAGTCGGCCCATTCTTTCTGCTCGGGCTCTTTGTCGTTCGTCATCATCTTGCCCATGTAATAGGTGTTGCCGATGGAGATGTCACATTCCCCGGCAAAGATCGCTTTCACCTGGGCCCGGTCGTTGCCGGTCGGTTTACGTGCGAGATTGGCTTTGACACCTTCCAGCCATTCCCGCGCTTTTTCCTCGCCCTCGTTGGCGATGATCGACGAAAGCAGGCCGATTGTGTACACATGCTGTCCCGAGCGGGTGCAGATCTTGCCTTTCCACTTGGGATCCGCAAGTTCTGCATAAGTGATCGACTCCTGGGGAACCCGGTCCTTTGACGCATAGATAATGCGGGCGCGTGTTGTCAGCCCATACCAGTGCCCTTCCGGGTCGCGGAAATTTTCAGGGATGTTGGCGTTGAGAACCTCGGACTTGACCGGTGCCGTGATGCCAAGGTCCTTGGCGCCGTCAAGGCGACTGATATCAACCGTCAGCAAAACGTCCGCCGGCGAGTTGGCGCCCTCCGCCTGGATGCGCTCGGCAAGCCCCTTGCTTGCAAAAATCACATTCGTCTTGATGCCTGTCTGTTCGGTGAAGGCTTCGGTCAGCGGTTCGATCAGAAACGGCTGACGATACGAGTAAATATTGACTTCACCGGCGGCTTCGGCTTGTGCAACGGCAAAAATCGATCCGGCGGTAAGGCTTAGGAGCAACGTACTTGTGCCCTTGAGCAGGCTGGAAAAAAGCGGAACTGGCTTCATTGTTCTCTCCACTAATCGGGGTCAAGATCCCGACAGTTGACTGTCTGACTAAGAATGAGAGGCACTCTCACCGGTCATATGTGGCAAAGAGAGATGTCAAGTCAAGAAAAATGCAATAAAATCAGTAGTTTAGAACGATTATAGATTTTATTTATTCTAATTAAAAAGAAAGATAGTCCAGTTATCTCAAGCTTTTCCGAGAGTTGGACACGCGACCGGCCGTCTTAGTTTGTGACAACGTACCGCATCGCTGCCCGGGACTATTCGACAAGAACCCGTTGCGCGGGAAAGGTTATTTCAACCAGCGTACCGTCACCGGCTTCGGATGCCAGACTGAACAGGGCACGGTTGGCCTCCGCCAGGGCCTTCGTCAGCGGCAGTCCCAGTCCTGTTCCGCCGCCAAGCCGGGACGTGTGCAACTGCCGGAATGGTTCGAGCGCCAGTTTGAGGTCTTTCTTGTTCATTCCAATACCGGTATCGCGAACCCGAAGAAACAGTTCGCCGCTGTCTTCCAGTGCCGTTGAAACAATCACCTGTCCGCCGGGATTGTTGAATTTTATCGCGTTGGACAGAAGATTGAGAACGATCTGCCTGAGCGAGCGCGCATCGGCGACGACATTGGGAATGCTCGTCGGCAGGCTGGCGCGGATGATGATCCGGTCCCGGTTTGCCTGCGGTTGCATCAGGGCGACACACTCGCGGATAATGTCATTGATGGAGACGGCTTCAAATGTCAGCTCAAGTTTGCCCGCTTCGATCTTCGACAGATCGAGCAAGTCGTTGATCAGACTCATGATATGCGTGCCGGAGTTGTGAATATCCAGGAGATATTCCCGATAGCGCTCGTTCCCGATCGGGCCGAACCGCTCTTCCATCATGACTTCGGAAAAGCCGATAATCGCATTAAGCGGCGTTCGGATTTCATGACTGATTTTTGCCAGAAAGTCCGACTTTTGCGAACTGGCCAGTTCGGCCTCCCGACTGGCACTTGTCAGTTCTTCCTCTGCTTTTTTCCATTGGGTGATATCCCGAAGAACGGCACAGAGTTTAATGTCGTCCCCTTCGGTGTTGATGCGGCCGACTGTCATGAAAAGCGGGATCATGCCGCCGGCTTCGGCCAGCCCGATCACTTCGCGGCCGTCATTAAGCACGCTGGCAACGCCGTTCTGTGTCAGGCCGCTGATATAGTCACGGGTGCTGCGGCGGCTTTCCGGTGCGAGGCAGGCGGCGAATTCCTCTCCGATCAATTCATCCCGGTTGCGGCCGAACAATGCCTCTGCCGATCGGTTGACACCCTGAACGATACCGTCGGCAGTCATGATAATGATACCGTCCGTTGCCGTTTCCAGGATCGACTCCAGTTCGGCCACCCGGACCGTATCCTCGGAGATTTCCTCGAACAGCGGCTGCGTTGTTTTTGCCTCCGTCGGCGGTTTCCGGTCGGTCAGGTCATGCAATGAGATCATCAGTCCGTTGCCACCCCGCCACGGCACCGTGTGCAGGCGGGCATCAACGCGTTTGAGATCGCCGTTTTTCATCCGCACGCACACGGACTGATCGGTTTCTGTTTCCTTTTCGGTGTCCGGCCACTCTTCCGGTTCCGCAAAAATGGCTTCAAGACCCCCGGCATTGCTGAGTTCCGCAATGTCTTCATAGCCCAGCAGCTCAAGCATTGTGTCATTGCAATAAAGGACATCGCGCAGGTGAACGATGGCAACGCCAATCGGCAGGCGGTCAAGAATGCGCGGATCGATGGTGCCGGCGATCGGCTCATCCATGGACGTCAGGACATGGCCGGCAGGCGTGTTTGCAGGACGGTTTTTGCGGTCACCCGGATCTATTGTTGCGGGATCATCGGCAGAGGCTGACGCATGTTCCCCGGTCGAAGCCACATCCTCGCTGAGCCGGGCCCCCAGAGCTTCTGCAATCTTCCGAAATGCATCCTTTTCCGGTTTGGACAGATTATCCGCTTCCGTCGGAACCGGATTTCGGCTTGGCGCTGTTACAATACGGACTACATTGTGATCGGATCTGGCCAGCTGAATGCTTCCGGGGACGGCCTCTTCCGCCTGCGGTCCGCTCAAATCCCGGACACTGTTGCGGGTATTTTGCGATTTTGTTTCGAGTTCACCGGCTTTTGCCCCGAGGTCTGCCCCCGAGACAGAGTCATCGGTGTCCGCTGCCCTTTCCGGGGGGCGGTCAACATCGATATATGTGCCGGCTGCTTCCGGATTGCCTGGTGCCGGATCAGAAACCGTACCGGACGGTTTCTGATTGGAACGGGCTGAGGCGTATCTGTCCTGCACAGGTCGGGTTCTGTCTGTGTGGCAGACACCGAATCCGCGATATCCCGCAAAGACGCCATCCCGGTCAAACGCGGGCAGGGCGGCCAAATCGACGGGGCACAGGAGACGTCCCTGATCGACCGGCCAATCAATCGTGAGTCCGCTCCACGTATCCTGCGTCTGCAGGGCCCTGGCAACGATGCCACTGTCGTCAATGCCAAAAACGCGACGCGCTTCCTGCCATGTTCTGCCGACGATATCGGCGGTCCTGACGTTCATGGCCCGGCCGAATTCGGGCGACAGGAACGTGAATTGCTCCTGGACATTCATCTGCCAGACAAACTGGGTTGGATGAGACGCCGGCTCAAACTGCAGGCTCAAGTCAGGTTGAACATTGCTGTTCTTTGCTGTACCGGGATTGTCGTTCCCATTTCCGGCCGGTGGAGCGCCGCTGCCTGCTGTATTCTCTGGCGCTGCGGCTCTCGCCGTTTCAACACGCTCCGGTTGTGCAGCCAAGGCCGGATTGCCTTGAGCGGGCAGGATCCTCATATTTTGCGGATCGATAAGAAGCGGCGTTGCCGGATGGTCGCGCTCGGATGTCCCCGGTCCCGCCGGAGTGGCCGATGTGCCCGCACCCGTCCCCTCATGGGGCGCAATACCGCAGTCGATGATGGCCAGGATAAAGCTGCGACTCTCGGACTGGCATTTTGCTATCAGGGCCGGATAGCTGACAGTGTTGACTTCCAGCAGGTCTTCAGTGAAAGGGTCGGGAAAACGGTCTGTAAACGGGGTTTCCGTACCAATCGTCAGTGAAGGATCCGGTCGGTCATCCAATCCCGCGCTTGCAAGGACTGTTCCCTGTGTGTTGAAAATCAGGGCCGCCGTTTGTTCAGTGGCCAAAAGGTCGCAAAAATCCGTCAGCGGATCGACATGAGCGGCGTCCGGAACCGCTTCGGCAACGACCAGCACCGCACTGTTTCGGCGGTTGATAAAGATTTTTTTGAGACCGCAGGTCAGGTTCAGGCTTTGGAGGCCGACAAAAAAATGTAAGGCTTTCGTGATGAAGTCGGCTTTCGTTTGGGATCGGGCCGCTTCTGCGATAATCCTTTGCGCAAAACCGTTTTTTGAGAGATGCTGATTCAACAGGCCGCTCATTGACTGCGCGCCGAACACATGTGCACCGGCGGCATTGGTCCAGAGAAATTGCGTCCCTTCGTTGGAAAAAATCCAGGCCGGACGCGGATCGTCAATAAGCGCAACCACGTCCGGGTGCGTGCAAAACTCCAGAAATGTCTGGGATCGAATATCCATAACGTCCGGTTTCTCCGGAGCGACGGTAATCAATGTCGCTCTTGTGTCACCCAGTGGTGGCCTCTCGCCAAAAAGTGAACAATACGTTAATATCGCCTTGGCGTCATTTCGTCCATTGGAACAGCCGTCTAACACGTGCCCGGCTTTGATTTTGGTTAATTCCCGCCGTGTTCCGTCCATGCCGTTCGAACGGATTGGAAGAGACCGTTTTGGTGATATCAGGCAACGACGTCGTTGTCGGTTGATGTTAAAACGAGACAAAATATTTCATTTTTGAGGTTCAGCAACACGTGCATACCCCCAATTTGCGCTCCAGAGAGCGAAATTGTGTTGTATGGGTGGCTGTTTTTGAGAAAATCCGACTTTCTTTTTAAGCCCTTTGCATTAGGATAAGGCCCGCCTTCGGGTAATTTGATGCAAGATCTGTCAGACGGACCGGCCAATTGCGGTGCAGGTATCGGGCTTACCGGTCAAGTTGATATGAGGTGCGGTTCCTCGCAGAATATTGGCTCTTGAAGCCGTCAGGGTATCCGGTTTGGCATGCCGGTCCCGGTTTATCCGTAGCGACCCTGTTTTTACGGCGAGCGTGAATGTGCTGTAATGGCAGAGCCCTCAGTAATGGTGCAGTAAAGAGGACAGTATGGCAGATACCAAGGATGATTTTGACGTTCCCGAGCAGATGCGGGAGTTTGCGGACAAAAGCGTAGATCAGGCCCGTAAGGCATTTGACGATTTTATTGAGGCAACACATAAGGCCGTTACCTCTATCGAAGACACGGCCGCCAATGTGCAGTCCGGCGCAAATGATGTGAACAGGCAGGCATTGTCTTATGCCGAGGAAAACGTCACAGCCGCTTTTGAATTGGCCCAGAAACTGGTTCGCGCAAAAGATGTTGAGGAGATGATGACTCTCCAGAACACGTATCTTCAGCGGCAGATGGAAAATCTGGGTGAGCAGGCGCGGGAACTCGGCGACAAGATTGCTAAGAATGCAGGAAAGACATCCTGATATCCCGACCTTAAGACTCTGATATTTTTTAATAAAAGCGCGGCCGGCCAATCCAGAAGACGTTGGTGGCCGGTCGGCTGAAACGTAAATTTTCAAAGCAGTCGATTAATCAAATATGGTGCACTGCAAAATTTTGTTGCAATGCAAAAAATAGGTGTTATATTCGCTGTAAGTTCACAGTGAGTTTATGTCCTGGCGGGAGTCGCGAGTGTGTGTGTCGCGCAGACGCCCGGATACAGGAGACGCAAGAGATGGCAACCAAATCTACACAGACAACAGCAAAGAAAGCGGCCCCGGCCAGAAAGCCGGCAGCACGCGCCAATGCAACCAAAGCCGCGCCGAAGAAAGCCGCGCCGGCTCCGGAAAATGAGGTATTTAGCATGCAGAATATTGAAGTTCCCACCGCTGTTCGCGAAGTCGCTGAAAAGAGCGTTGAGCAGGCTCGCGCCGCTTACGACAAGTTCAAGGCTGCCGCTGAAGACGCAACCGATGTTCTTGAAGATTCCATGGAAACGTCTCGCCAGAGCATGATTGAAATCAACGTGCGCGCGCTTGACGCTGCCAAAGCGAACACGGATGCCGCTT
Organism: Stappiaceae bacterium; assembly: GCA_965275915.1. Classification (GTDB taxonomy): domain Bacteria; phylum Pseudomonadota; class Alphaproteobacteria; order Rhizobiales; family Stappiaceae; genus JBDWFY01. Next base: position 418,549 of record CBDHYI010000007.1, on the reverse strand, counting down.
TTGATTTCGTGAAGGAACTTGTATCCGTCAAATCAATCTCCGAAGCGGTTGAACTGCAGTCCGCATTTGCCCGCAAGCAGTTCGAAGCCGTTTCCGAGCAGAGCAAAGAACTGCAGGAACTGTCGACCAAATTTGCCAGCGACGTAACCGCGCCTGCAAAAGACGCTTTCGAAAAAGCTGCCAAAGACTTCAAAGTCGCCTGATTGAACGCGACTTGTGTGGTTCATCACAATGCCCGGCATGGAAAATTGCCGGGCATTGTTTTTCTATGTTTCGTTCATAAATCACTCTTGAAATCGGAAGCGATTGTTCTTAGTGTCCCGCAACCGATCATGCAGACGTAGCTCAGTTGGTTAGAGCGTCGGATTGTGGCTCCGAAGGTCGGTGGTTCGAATCCACCCGTCTGTACCATCTTCCAAGCTTAATTGCTTGAAATTAATAAAGTAAATTTGCTCTCGGGGAAGAGACCGATCCGAAGGCCGGCGATGCTGTGTCTGCTATTCCCAGATTGCATCCGCTGTGGCAGCACTCATGTCCGTCAGGCCCAACTGGGCCAGTGTGATGCTGATTTCCTGGGTGAGGACGTCGCTCATCTGGTTCAGGCCCTTCTCGGCACCTCCGGCGATGGCGAAGGACAGCATGCGTCCGAGAAAGACGAAATTGGCGCCCAGCGCGTAAGCCTTCACGATGTCCTCACCGCACCGGATGCCGGTGTCATAAAAGAGGGGAAAATCCTCGCCCAGCGCGTCCCGTATTCTTTTGAGAGCCAGAATTGCCGGCGGGGCGCTTTCAAGCTGGCGGCCGCCGTGACTTGACACCTGAATGGCATCGGCACCGGCCTCTTTGATCCGCACAGCGTCTTCGGGGTCCAGCACACCCTTGATTACCAGCTTGCCGCTCCAGCGGTCCCGGAGCCTGTCGAGAAACGACCAGTCGGCACCGGCACGGCTGGCGGTCCGGACGAAGGCGCCGCCCTTTTGATCCGCGTTGGCCAGACCCGGGCGTCCGCTGGCCAGAGTGGAGAGCGACCAGTGCGGATGGCAGGCAAAATCGATAAATTGGGAAGGGCCGATCCTGAAGGGCATCTTGAAGCCGCGCCGCAGTTCTCTTGGCCGCCGCCCGACTTCGGCCGCATCCACGGTCCAGATCAGCGTCTTATAGCCGGCTTTTTCCGCGCGTTCGACCAGGGCGAAAGCGCCGTTGTCGTCGCCGCTGAAATAGAGCTGGAACCAGGCATTTCCGTCCGCCAGTTCAATCATTTTTTCAAGCGTTGTGGACGCGGCGGTCGAGACGCCCAGCGGTATTCTGTGTCTGGCGGCCAGCCGGGCCAGCATTTCGTCCGCTCCCGGCCGTGCAAGATTGCACATGCCCATCGGTGCGATCCCGAACGGTAATCCGGCATGTCCGTCAAAGAGGGGGACGGTCAGTTTGCGGTCGGCGACATTGTTCAGAACGCGTGGCCGAAGCCTGATTGCCCGCATCGTGTCGCGGTTGAGCTTTTCGCCTGTCTCTTCTCCGGCGGCGCCGTCGATGTAATCGAAAATCATCCAGGGAAGCCGGCGCCGCGCCAACCGGCGGGCGTCGGAGAACGTGTGGATGTCAGCGTTCCAGAACATTGCGGATGTTTTTTGCGGTCAGGGCGCTGACCCGAACGTTGGCTTCTTTGGTGACCCCCGCGATATGCGGCGTCAGGATCAGGTTGGGCAGTCCGGCGAATTTTGCGCCGTCTTCCGCGCTGAGCGGTTCGGCGGCAAAGACATCCAGCGCAGCGCCGCCGAGATGCCCGGACCGCAGCGATGCCGCCAGCGCGGTTTCATCAAGAACGCCGCCCCGTGCCGCATTGATGATGATCGATCCCGGTTTCATTGTTGCCAGCGCTTTAGCATCGATCATGTTCCGGGTTTCTTCCGTCAGCGGCACGTGCAGGCTGAGGATGTCGCTGACAGCGAGGAGGCCGTCCAGACTTTCATGGCAGTCCACCCCCGACCAGACAGGATCTTCCTTTGCAACGAACGGATCCATGGCGGCAATCGATAAGCCAAGCGCACGCGCTTTTGATGCGGTTTCCCTTGCAATCGAGCCGAACCCGACCAGGCCGAGAACTTTGCCGGCGCATTCGCGTCCCTGCATGTCCTGCCGCGGCCATTCTCCTGAGATCATGCGGTTCTGCCCGAAATAGGCGTTCCGCAGCAGAGCGGCGCCTGTCGTGACAACATATTCGGCGACCGACAGATCGTTCGCGCCTGAAGCGGGGTGGACAGAAATGCCTTTTTCGCGGCAGGCCGCAAGGTCGATATTGTCCAGGCCCACACCCAGACGGCCGACCGCCTTCAGGTTTGGCGCCGCCGTCAGCAGTTCTCCCCGCACCTGGGTTCGGTTGCGGACGATGATGGCGTCCGCAACCGCCAACTCCTTGAGAAGGCGTTCGGGCTGATCGACCAGTGCCGGATCGTAAACGACGTCATAGTCACCGCTGAGATCTTCAACAGCGGTTTCATCCATGAATTCGGTAATGACGATCTTGGCGGTCATGCGTTCAACATCCTGACAGCGGCATGGGTTTTCATTGCCTTTTGGACAACGACATGAATGACGCCAGTCACCCGTTGCGGGATTGAAGCGTCTTCATGAAGCGATCCCGGATGACAACCGGGTCCATGGTGATAACGGGCACTTTGACGTTGCCGGACTCGCACTTGCTGACGATGATCGTCATCTTATCGCCGTCAAGGGCATCCTGAACCGCCCTGACCGTGTCTTCTGCCCGGCATTCAACGACGTTTTCGCACCCGCAGGCCCTGGCGACCTCGGTCAGGGACGTTTTTTGACCGGCATATGTCGGCTGGTCGCCCGTCGAGCCATAGCTTCCATTGTCGATGATCAGCAGAATGAAATTGTCGGCCACATTGTTGGCGATCGTCGGCAGGGTGCCGAAGTTCGTCAGCACGGACCCGTCGCCGTCGATCGCGATGACTTTCTGCTTTTGTGCAAGCGCCAGTCCCAGTCCGATAGAAGAGGCGAGACCCATGGTGCCCAGCATATAGAAGTTGGTTGGCTGATCGTCCAGCATATGCAGTTCCTGGCTCGGAAGGCCGATGTTACAGACCACGAACTGATCGGAAATAACCGGAATAAGTTCTTTTAAGACGTCAGAGCGGATCATGATCAATATCCCTTCCAGAATGTCGCATCCGTCAGGATTGCCACGGGCTTGTTGCACATGAAGGTGTAGTTAAGAATGCCGTCCAGCTCGTTCACATCGTCTTCGTGATGGAAGTGATAGGTGGGAATATTGAGCTGCGCCAGCAATGCTTTGGTGTGAACGGCCATTTCGACCTGGCACGCGACCGGTTCTCCGATCTCACCGCGATAACTGATCAGCATCGGCAACGGCATGCGGTAATATTGAATAAGCGTCACCAACGTATTGATGGTGACGCCGATCGCCGTATTCTGCATGATGATTGCCGGCCGTTTGCCGCCCATATAGGCGCCGGCGCAAAGGCCCATGCCTTCATCTTCCTTGTTTGAGGGAATGTGGAAAATCTCGTCGGTTTCTTCCAGCTTGGCGATCACGCCTGCCAATTGCTTGCAGGGGACTGTTGTCACAAACTCGATCTTGTTCTTGACCAAGTCAGCGACAATTCTGTCGTTCACGGACACGGGCGGCTCCATTGTCATGTGTTTTCAGGCTGAAAACGTGGCAAAAAGTGCTAGCAGATCTATTGATTCAGAAGGATCAATAGACGCTCGGAGAATGCGCGGTTCAGGTTTAAATAAAACAAATTTTAATTCAATCGATAATTATTTTATTGATGTAAAATTTATTTTTACAAACCGCGGCGATCTCTATTTTGGGAAACCGTTGTCCTGATCTCCTCCAGAAGCCGGCTGACCAGTCGCATTTTTGTACAATCCGCTCGCGTCAAAACACCCAGTGCGCGCGCCATCTTCCTGCCTTTGGGGGTTTCAAGCGGTATTTTTCTAAGTGCCTCGAAAATCGGATCCGGCACGCAGATATTGGGAACGATCGAGACGCCGAGATTGTGCGAAACCATGCTGGAAAGGGTTTCAAGCGACTCCATTTCCATCGAAGGCCGCACCGTGATCGCCTGTTCCACCAGCCATTCGTCGGCCAGTTTGCCGACCGCCGCCCGGCGTGTGTGCCGAATAAAGGGCATTGATTGCAGCAGTTTAAATGGATCGCATTCCTCAACTTCCGGAGCGGTCAGAAGCACGAGCTCTTCCTCCACAAACGGCTGCCAGTTAAGATTTGAACCGCTGTGGTCGGGCGTGCTTACAACAGCCGCGTCAAGGCCGCCGCGCTCGATCTGTTCCTGCAGGTCGCCCGAAAGGCCCGGAACCACACGTATGTGAAGCTCCGGATAAGCTTTGATCAGTCTTTTGACAGACTGCGGGATCAGGCTTCTGACCGTTGACGGAACCGCGCCCAGGGTCAGTTCGCCAAACAGTTGGCCATCGCCGGTAAGATCATCCAGCATCGTCTCATAGGCACGCACGACCTCGCGCGCCTTGGGGACCAGCGCCTTTCCGAGTTGATTCAATTGCGGCGTCCGCCGGCTCCTGTCGAACAGGGTCACCTGCAACGTGTCCTCAAGCCGTTTCATCTGTTGGCCGACTGCGGCATGGGAGATGCAGACCTCGTCCGCGGCCGCGCTGAAACTGCCGCCTTCGGAAACAGCAATCAGTGTTTTGAGCAGGGCAATGGACATCACGCTCTGAATTCTGACCAAGATTGGCGTCAGAATAGCGGTAAGGTTCGGAAGAGGGCAACCGGATCAACACATCCCGTCAGTCGGTTGGATAGTTTCGAAAATCAAGAAACTTCTTGAGTGCGGTAGGAAAACTCTGAAAGACCTCTTCCTGCACCGGGCAGTCAGGCCCGCCATCCGGACAACGCATATATCCTTCATCGCGCATCGGATCATAGGCGCTGAGCATTTGCCGAAAGGCCTCCGATCCTTCTCCCAGAAGCGCCTTTTGCGCAACCCACCCCGTCCAGAAGCCCGGCGAAAATCCACCGCTGCGATCACCGGTCCGGCGTTCCATGTCCAGCAAATAGCGACGTTGATAATCCTGAAATGAAAGATCTCGGGACACGTCGTTGGATTGGCCGCGGCGCAGGGAAAGGATTTTTAGCGGCGCGATACTGCAGGCGTAACAATCAAAGGCGTAAAGAAAGTCATTGTCCGGCTCGACCAGTTCGAGCGAACCGCTTCCGTCGGCATCGGCAAAATCTGCTTCGCTGCCATTCCAGCTGCCAAGATCGACAGTGGTCCATGAACCGTCGGGTTTGGATGTTGCGACCTGAATCTCGGTACAGCAATGTGCGCCTCCAGAGAACGTCGTCAGTACCAGTTCAGGGTGCGGGTTCGTCGGATCAAGCTCCAGAAACTGCGCTCTGGCATTGACGGTCTCACGACTGCCCGGCGCGCCGGTCATACGGACAACTCTTTCACCTTCCAGATAAAGACTGAGCTCAGGAACGGACTCAATCGTGTCGTGGGAAATCTGGTCGGCGGTTTTGAGATCGACGGAGAGGGGCCATACGGTCGTCCGCGCCTGGGCACCTGCACCCTTGATTTCGATCTCGGCAACGGGCCTGTTTTCTTCAGCCAGTGCGGCAGTCAACAGCGCACAAAGAGCAAATGCCGGAGCAACGCCCCATCCAGGAAGAGCTGTTTTGAAGGAGGAAACAGTTTTCTTGTGCACTAGCGGGATCAAAACAGGCGACTCTTTAGGACAAGGCGAAACGCAGTTACCGTGACGGCCCTGCGGCTATCACGGTTGATGAAATCCGTTCTGTCGTCAGCCGGTCATACTCAGACGTGAGCTGCGATCAGAGCAACGGTAATTTGTCAAAATTATAGTGAAAATACGGCAACAAATATCGGGCTGAGATTATTCCGGACCTTGAACCCGCCCTCGGTGATGAGCCCACATCCTAGGAGCCATACCCTAACGTTCCGGCGTTAAAAGACCGCTTAGGATTTCAGCGGCCCGCGCATATGCCGCCGATCTGCCGGAGCGCGCATCGATGCGATTCCAGGTTATGTCGCCAAGTGGATAATCAAGTTGTTTTTTGAGCGTCTCAACCGTTGCGTCTGAGGCATCCGCCTGTCTGCTGACAAGGCGATCTTCAAGAACGGCCGTCGGTGCTTCAAGCCACATCCCGATAAAGGGTACCTGGATGGTTCGAGCGAGGTTTTCAGCAGCTTTACGTTCCTCCGGCTTCGAGAAAACCGCATCCAGCACCACGCTGTGTCCTGCCGCAAGAGCAGCCCGGGCCCGTTCACGCATTGAGCGGTAGATCCTCGTGGAGACCTCCGGGCGATAGGCCGCGTCAGGCAGGGGGGCGAGAATATCGACCTCAAACAGTTTCTTGCGCTCTGCATCGGAACGGATGACAAGAGCGCCCGGCGTTCGGCCTATTCTCGGTGCAACAGCGCGGGCAAGCGTGGATTTGCCTGATCCGGACAGGCCGCCGATTGCGACCAATATCGGGTCGGACGGTTCAAGAAGATTGAGAGAAAATTCAAATAGGTCCTTTGCGGCACGATCCGACTTTTCTTTCTCTGTTTTTTCGAGGAACTCAGACCGCGCTCCGGCAATCTTTGCGCGGATTGCCGCGCGCATCATCAGAAAAAACGGCAGGGCAGCCAGCGCGCACAGATCGTCGTCGTCATGGGTGATTTCGATATAGCGATTAAAGAGGCGGCTGGCGAGATCGGGCTGGTGCCGCTGCCACAGGTCCATCAGAAGAAAGCCCAGGTCATAAAGGACATCACCGCTGGCGATTCTGTCATCGAACTCAATTGCATCGAAGAGAACGGGCTTGTTATCGATAAGCGCAATGTTGCCCAGATGGGCGTCTCCGTGGCAGATCCGGATGTGACCACCCTCCGACCGATGCCGCAGAAGATCGTCAATTCGCAGCAGAAGGCTGCGCGCGGTCTGGGTCAGCGCATGAACCTGCACGGCAGGAAACAGCTCCGATGCCGCGCGAAAAGCAATCTCATTCTGTTCTACATAGTCGCCAAGGTCGTTGATCCAAAGGGAACCGTTTGCCGGTGGAGCAATGGCGTGCGCATTGGCCATGGTTCGGGCCAGATCATCCATCAGGTCCGGCGCCAGACCGTCACGGTCACACAGGCAGTCAAGCGTCGCATTCTCATCGAACCGGCGCATCTTTACCGCCCATTCGATAACTTGACCGTCACCATCCAACGAAAGGCAATTGTCGTTATCACGGGTGATGGAAACGACATCGAGATAGATGTCCGGCGCGTTGGCCCGATTGATGTCAAGCTCACGCCGGCAGGCAGTTTCGCGTAAGGATAAGGTCGAGTAATCGAGAAACGGAAATCGGACGGCCCGCTTTATCTTGTAGGCAAATTCTCTGGTTAGAAAAACAATCGCGCCATGGGTGTCGATCCGCTTGACAGGATCCCGCTGGCCATGTGTTTGGGGCGCCAACAGAAAAGCAATTGTATCCGCCTGGCTTTCATCGTTCTGAACAGGTTCCATGACGGTCCGAACTTTTCTGGAAGGGCGTGTAACGCATGGGACTTCTTATTCTCTGAGCCGTTTTGTGCGCGGTCCCGATTATGCGGACCGTGGGGATGGGTCGCGTTGACCTTGATCAAAGCAAGGCCCGATGAACCGTTTGAGCTTTTGACCTGCCGACCAAGGCCTCTTGGAGTCGACGTCGATTTGTGATTTGAAACGCAGCCCGATGCGCGACTTTCTTTATTGTTGCGAGTTCTCTATTGCTTTGGGCAGATAATGCGAGTCTGAAGGAGCTTCCAATGACTTCGATGCCGGTGAGCGGCGGACATTTGCTTGTCCGATCCCTTGGGAGTCAGGGCGTTGAACGGATATTCTGCGTCCCGGGGGAATCGTATCTGGATGTTCTGGACGGTCTTTATGACTCCGATATTCCCGTCACCGTTTGCCGTCAGGAAGGCGGGGCGGCGATGATGGCGGAGGCCTGGGGCAAAATGACCGGACGCCCGGGCATCTGCATGGTCACGCGGGGGCCGGGCGCCACCAATGCGGCAGCGGGGGTTCATATTGCCCAGCAGGATTCAACGCCGATGATCCTGCTCATCGGACAGATCGAACAATCAATGCGCGGGCGCGATGCGTTTCAGGAAGTTGACTACACGCAGTTTTTCGGCGGGATGTGCAAATGGGTGGCCGAGATCGAAACGCCCGATCGGATTCCCGAGATGATTGCCCGCGCATTCAGAACGGCAATGGCGGGGCGGCCGGGGCCGGTGGTGCTGGCCCTTCCGGAGAACATGCTTCAGCAGACATCAGCGGCGGAGCCGTTACCGTATCTTCCCGGAATCGAGACGCACCCGGGCCTGACCCAAATGGCCGACCTGCAGAAGCGGCTCTGGGCGGCGGAGCAGCCGATTGTCATCGCCGGCGGCAGCCGTTGGAATGAAAGGGCCGTTGCCGGTCTCAAGCGTTTTTCGGAACGATTTGAGCTGCCGGTTGCCTGTTCCTTTCGCAGGCAAATGCTGTTCGATCATTGCCATCCCAATTATGCCGGCGATGTCGGAATCGGCATCAATCCGGCCCTGAGAAAACGGATCGAGGGAGCGGATCTGGTTTTGCTTATCGGCGGCCGTCTCTCGGAAATGCCCAGTCAGTCCTATCAGCTCTTGTCCATTCCATCACCCAGGCAAACTCTGGTCCATGTGCATTCCGGCGCCGAGGAGCTGGGACGGGTCTATCAGGCCGATTTGCCGATCCATGCGAGCCCGACCGCCTTCGCAGCGGCGCTTGAGGGACTTCAGCCGCCCAATACCATCCCGTGGACCGGTCAGGCCAAGGATGCGCACGGCGACTATCTTGCCTGGTCGGAAGATGTGCCAACCACGCCAGGGGCCGTTCAGATGGGCAAGATTGTCCTATGGCTGCGTGAGAATCTCCCTGACAACGCGATTATCACAAACGGCGCGGGCAATTATGCGACCTGGATACACCGATTTCATCGTTTTTGTCGCTACGGCACGCAACTTGCGCCCACATCCGGCACCATGGGCTATGGGTTGCCGGCTGCGGTCGCCGCCAAGCTGAAACATCCGGAGCGCCCTTCAATCTGTTTTGCAGGGGATGGATGTTTTCAGATGCATATGCAGGAGTTTGGCACCGCCTGCCAGGAGGGGGCCGCGATTATTGTTATCCTTGTCGATAACGGTATTTACGGCACCATTCGAATGCATCAGGAACGGCATTATCCGGGTCGGGTTTCTGCGACAAACCTCAAGAACCCCGATTTTGCCGCCTGGGCGCAAAGCTATGGTGCTTTCGCAGCAACCGTGGAGGAAACGTCGGCATTTTCTTCCGCTTTCGAACGGGCTGCGGCAAGCGGAAAACCGGCGCTTATTCATGTGAAAGTCGACCCCGAGGCGATCACGCCGACCGCGAGCCTGTCACAAATTCGAGCTGCGGCGCAGTCTTAGGGCGTCGGTCCATACCCTATAGTACGCGATCTTGTGCCGCGCCGATGTCGAGCGTCACCTCCATGATGGCCTCATCCTCAGGATTTGGCGCGATGTGAAACCCCAGCGCCGCGCACATATTGAGCATTGTGGTGTTTTCGCTCAGCACTTCACCTTTGATGGTTTGGATACCTTCGGCATCTGCGTAGTCGATGATCAACTGCATCAGGCCCCAACCAAGACCGCTGCCTTTGAGAGCGGATTTCACAAGGATCGCATACTCTGCTGTGCGATAGTCCGGGTCGGCGTGCAGGCGAACCGCGCCCAGCATGTCACCTGTATCCGGCTCAAGGGCGACAAAAGCCATAGCGCGCGCATAATCGAGTTGCGTAAGACGAGCCAGAAAGGCGTGGGTAAATTCCCTGACCGGAGCAAAAAAGCGCAAGCGAAGGTCTTCTGGATTGACGGTTTTGAAGAACGCTTCAAACAGGCCTTCATCTTCCGGTCTTACCGGTCGGACATTGACGGAGCGACCGCTTTTCAATTGCAATTGACGCTCCCATTCCTTTGGGTAGGGGCGGATCGCGAGGTGACCGGCGGCAAGGTGGTCGCTTACTTTTTGTGGTGGGCCGACAGTCATGCGCCCATCGACAGCAAGAACTCCATCAGGAGTGGCGATCAGCGGATTGATATCAAGTTCCCGGATCTCCGGAATATCGATGGCAAGCTGCGAAAGCTTGACGAGCGTCTGGGCGACGGCCTGCCGATCGACCGGAGGATGGCCCCGATACCCGTCCATCAGGTTTGAAACCCGTGTCGCCTGGATCTGATATTCGGCAAGCTTCAAATCAAGCGGAACCAGCTCAAACGATGTATCGCGCATCACCTCGACCGAGTTGCCGCCGTGTCCGAACACCACAACCGGGCCAAAGACGGGATTGTCCGCAAGCCCCAGGAAAAGTTCTATGCCGTAACGCGGCATTGCCATCGGCTGCAGAACAATGCCGTCAATGCGTGCTTCGCGGTGGCGCGAGCGGACCAGAGAAAGCATAGTCCGGGCGGCCGACCCAACCGCTTCGGGTGTGCGCAGATCGAGGGCGACTCCGCCGACATCGGATTTGAAGGGAAGATCGGGGGAAAACACCTTTACGGCAACGGAGGCGCAGTCTTCCCGTGCAAGCAGCTTAACGGCTTCTTTTTCGGCGGCCGTTGGAGTGGATAACAGGAACGTTTCCACATGCGGTATATCATATGCGGAGAAGACCTGGCTCACTTCGACCGGATCGAGGATATTTCTGCCATCCCTGACTGCGGATCTCACAATCTGTTTCGCGCTCTGCGAGTCGACGCTGAAGTTCTCCGGCAAGTCGGGCGGGATATCCATCAGACGTTTCTGGGCGTTGGCATAGCGCGCCAGATACATGAAACCTCGAATGGCTTCGGCAGGATTGGCGTGACAGGGAACACGCGCTTTTTCCAGTATTTTGCGGGCATTTGCATCCGTTTCCGGAAGGGCCGCCATAAGAACTCTTCGTCTGCCGGGTGTTTTATAGCCGGATCGGACAGTATCCGATATTGCTGTTGCGATGTCCCTTTGATCCGTTTGTGCGGACGGTGCGGCGATTACCAGGATGCCGTCGACGTTTTTGTCTTTGAGGAAACAGGCGAGTGTCTGTCCGTAGTCTGCCTCGGTTGCCGATTCCGATAAAACGCAGGGCGACAGGTCGGAGCGGGCAGTCCGGGACAGATTGGATAACAAGGCGTTTGAGTCAGCGGACAGCCGCGCGACAGTACCGCCTTCCTTTACCAGTTGATCCGCTGCGATTGTTGCAAGACTTCTTCCGTTCGCGATGATCGCCAACCGGTTGCCGCCGGGTGGCTTGACGCGTGTAACGATCTCTGCGGCATCAAAAAGCTGGTCAATCTCATTGACCCGCAAGACGCCGGCACGTCGCAGGGCGGCATCGTACACCACATCTTGAACCGCAAGATGTCCGGCATGGGTTTGACCCCATCTTTGTTTGTCGCGGCTGGCGCCCGAGCGGATAACCACGACTGGTTTTGATCGTGCGGCGATCCGGGCTGCCGACAGGAACTTGCGAGGGGCGTTGACCGTTTCCAGATGGACGAAAACTGCTTTCGTCCGGAAATCCAGCGCAAACCAGTCCAGAAGATCGCCAATGTCGACATCGGCTTTCTGGCCGAGCGTCACCACAGCGGAAAAGCCAATTCCGTGATTTGCACCCCATGATACGATTGTGTTTGTCAGTGTGGCGGAGCGTGTGATCAGTGCGATATCGCCCGGCGGAACCGGCAACGGTGTCAAGCTTGCCTGGAGATCAAGTTTCGGATTTGCGATCCCCAGACTGCCCGGGCCGATGATCCGAATATTATATGGCTGGGCCGCCTGAAGAATCGAAAGCACGGTGTCTTCCGGCCAGAAATCGTAGCCGGCTGCAGGGAGCAAAACCGCTCGGGTTCCTGCACCCCCGAGTTTCTGTACGCATTTTGCCACGTCCAGTGGATGGCTTGTGATAATCGCAAGCTCCGGTCCGGAGGTGAGGTTGCTCAGGGGCTCAACCGGAAAAGACGGATCCGTATCGGGAGGGGCACAGTCATAAAAGGTCAACGACTGCTTGTATCCGGCGCCGGTCAGCCGGGTCACCAGAAGGTTGTAAACAGCGTCGGGGAGGTGGTTGGGGCCGATGACGCCGACGGAGGTTGGGTTGATGACAGCGTCCAGGTTGCGGATTGTCATGTCTATTGGCCCGATTTTGCAAGGCGGTTTCCCGCCGCTGTCCCTTGATCCTCCCTATCGTAGTTTCCGATTTGGTCCATAAGGCGGTTTGCCGCCTCACGGACCAACATTCGGGTCGTATCAGTGAGCCATCAACACCGGAACGGTCATGGATGCCAGCATGCCCCGCGTCGCTCCGCCAAGGATGAATTCACGCATCCTGCTGTGGCCGTAACCACCCATAACCGTGAGATTAACGCCTTCATCGGCGATGAAGTTCAGCATTGTGTCGGCAATGCCGATCGGTGGTTTTTTGATTCGCTGAACGGCAACATTGACCCCATGCCGGGAGAGATACGTTGCGATGTCGGAGCCGCTTTCACCAGCCAGCCTCTTGCCGTTTTCAACAATCACGATCGATACTTTTTTCGCCAATTCCAGCAAAGGCAGACCGGCATGCACCGCACGCGCCGCCGTCCGGCTCCCATCCCAGGCAACCATCACATGTTCGGCGGAAAAGCTGTCATGCCCTGCATAGGGGACCACCAGTATGGGAATGCCGGAGTCAAACAGAGCGGCTTCGATCAGTTGTTCGCGCATGGGCTCGGTCGGCTCGGGTTTGTCCTGCCCGATCACAAGCAGGTCGGTCATGCTGAGATGAGCAATGAACGGTTCAACACTACCGCCTTCGACCATTTCTATCAGACGTGCTTCCGATCTTACGCCGGCCTTACCCGCCAGTTCATCAAATGCCGCCAGGGATTTCTTAGTCAAGTCGACGGACTGCTGGCGCGCATGATTGAGATACTCCGACGGCACTTCCGCCGCGACGAAACCCTGCACGAGCCGGTCAAAGGTGATTGCGACCCCGGTCACATGGGCATCGCATTTGCTCGCCAGATCCAAGGCCACCTTGGTCGACGGCCGATTGCCGTTCAGGTCGACAAGGTTCAGAATGTCTTTAAGTGCCATGACGGACTCCTGTGAATTCTGTCTGCTGTTCTCCACACCCTAGGGAGCCGTGTCGACGTCCGCCTTGACGCGGATCAATAAAAATTTGCAAATCCGTGGCGAAACCCGGCATCCTTGCGGATGGTTGCTTATTCCGAACGCGATTTCGCAGAGTTATCGGGTAACGGGCGGGCATGAAAGGCGACATGAAAGAACAAAAACAGAAGTGGTTACGCCGGCTGTTGCTGCTTGTTCCGATCCTCGTGATGTGGGCGGCGGCTTTCCTGCTGTCGCGCCAACTTCTGGAAACCGCGGTTTTCGAGGCGGACGAAAAAGCGCACGAGCGTTTGACCCTTTACGAGGAAACGATACTCGGAGAACTCGATAAATTCCGGTACCTGCCTTACATCATCGCACGGGATGCGCGAGCTGATGCGGCTTTAACCGAGGCCGGGCGTCGGCAGACAGCCAATCTTTTTTTACAGGATCTGACGTCCGCTTCAGGCGCGGCGGCGCTGTACATCATGGACGTTTCCGGCACCACAGTTTCAGCCAGCAACTGGGATCAGCCGCGTAATTTCCTTGGTGAGAACTATTCGTTTCGTCCTTATTTTCAGCAGGCACTGCAACACGGAACCGGCGACTATTTCGCAATCGGCTCGACGACGGGAGAGCCGGGATTTTTCTTTGCCCGTGCAATGCCGGTTGAAGGAGCGCCATTGGGTGTGGCTGCGGTAAAAGTGGACATGAGGCCACTTGAAAAAAGTTGGGCTGACGGCGGGGAGGCGGTGTTTGTAACCGACCAGCACGGCATTGTTTTTCTTTCAAGCCACGGCGACTGGCGGTATCGGACGATCGCGCCTTTGTCCGATGCAGTCAGACAACAGATAAGCGGATCGCGGCAATATGGGGAGCAGGCTCTTCTGCCGCTTTCAATAGAAACGGAGCCGGGAGAGCCCTGGTCGATGCTTGGCGGAACCGAGTACCGGCATGCGCACACCGATTTCGGGTTTGATGGATGGAGGCTGCATTTCCTGACACCGGCTTCGGACATTGCAAGCGGCACCTGGATTGTCTGGTCAATTGCAGGCGTGGGCTCGCTTTTGTATCTGGTGCTGTTGCAATATCTCAGCGGCCGGGCGCTGGGACGCACGTCTGCGCAGTTGCGCCTTGAGTCGGCGGCTCTCAGGGAGCTCAATGAGAGATTGGTCGATGAGATTGACGAGCGCAGGCGGGTGGAGCGGGAACTGCGGCGGACTGAGGGCGATCTTGCACGGGCAGGAAAACTCGCCGCCGTCGGTCAGATGTCTGCCGCCGTCGCGCACGAGCTTAACCAGCCGCTGACTGCGATGCGCATGTTCATTGCGGGCGCGCGCGTCTTTCTTGACAAAAACGACCAGAAATCGGTTGAAGACAATTTGGGCGAAATCGATCACCTGCAAATGCGTATGGCTGCGATCACCCGAGAGCTGAAGCGTTTCTCCCGTCCCGTCGATGATCGATTGGAGGTAACCAGTTTGAGCGGTTGCATTGATGCTTCGCTCAAACTGAATGCGGGGCTGATTGCGGAAAAGAATGTAACGGTTGAACGAAACATGCCCGACCGGGATATTCTGCTTGAGACGCTGCCCCTCCGGCTTGAGCAAGTCCTGGTGAACCTGTTGCGAAACGGGATCGAAGCGTGCGGTGAACGAGTCGATCCGACCCTGCTGATTTCGGCTTCGGTCGAAAATGATGCGGTCTCAATCGGTGTCGAAGACAATGGATCCGGCATTGAGGATGACGTGCGCGACAAGATCTTTGATCCTTTTGTCAGCACTAAACTCGAAAATGGCGGCTTGGGGCTCGGCCTTTCGATTTCCTACCGGTTGATCAAAGATTTAGGCGGAGACATTCAAGTGAGCGAGAGTGTTTTGGGCGGCGCGCGCTTCGATGTTTGTCTGCCGGTCGGAAACGTCGATGGCGGGGAAACTGCGTCCCCGGAAAACCGCAGCTTCTCCTCAGTTCGCAACGTCCCGGAGCCGGTGGAATGAGTGCCGAAGTCAAGGGCATGGTGCTGTTTGTGGATGATGATCCGGCAATGCGGGCGGCGCTTCAGCAATGGCTGTGGCTTGCGAACTTTGAACCGATTGAGGCTACCAATGTTGCTCAGGCGCTGGCACATCTTGACCGCGGGTTTTCCGGGTGCGTTATCTCCGATGTCAAACTGCCGGGAGAGGATGGTTTTGCGCTTCTGAAACATATCCGGCACCTTGATGAGGATATCCCCGTCATCATGATCACAGGTCACGGTGATGTGCCCATGGCGGTTCAGGCGATGCGGGCGGGCGCGTATGATTTTATCGAAAAACCGTTCGACCCGGACGTAATTGCCCATGTTGTCGGCAGGGCGGTGGAGCATCGCTCCTTAATCGTTGAGAATCGCCAGCTGAGAGGCCGCCTTTCCGGTCATGATGCGCTCTCCGAAACACTGATTGGCGACAGTCAGGTCATGAAGGATCTGCGGCGGAGCATTCTCCATTATGCGCCCACTGATGCCACTGTGATGATCATTGGCGAAACGGGGACCGGGAAGGAATTGGTCGCACGAGCGCTGCATGAGCAGTCGCCCCGGCAAAAGGCTCCCTTCGTGGCCGTGAACAGCGCGGCGCTGCCCGAAACGATGGTTGAAGCGGAGCTTTTCGGTCACGAGCCCGGTGCATTTACCGGCGCCGCACAGCAGCGGATCGGGCGGATTGAGAGTGCCGACAAAGGCACATTGTTGCTTGATGAAATCGTGTCGATGCCTCTGGCCCTTCAGCCGAAACTGTTGAGGGTTCTGCAGGAAAAGGAAGTTGACCGGATCGGGGGAACGGCTCCGGTTCCGGTCGATATACGTGTGATCAGCGCGGCCAACCGCGATCCGAAACAGGCCGCCGCTGAAGGCCGGTTGCGGGAAGATCTGCTGTTTCGGCTTAATCCGATCGAGATTCACATTCCGCCGCTGCGCCAAAGGGCGGGGGATGCGCTGATCATATTTGACAAGCTGATCAACCGATTTTCCTGTGACTATGGCATGCCGGTGCCGGAGTTGGCGGCCCGGGATGAAGCCTTTCTTGGTCTGTATGAGTGGCCCGGCAATGTCCGCGAGCTTCGCAATGCTGCGGAGCGTTTTGTTTTGTCCGGAGCCTTCAACAGGACGTCGCTGGAGGAATTGGTGGGCGCTTCCGGCACTGTTTCGGCGGAGGAAAGCGGACGCACATTACGGGAGATGGTCGACCGTTACGAAGCCCATCTGATCAAGCGGGCTCTGCTGCGTCATAGCGGCAATATCAGTGAGGTGATGCGCGAGTTGAACCTGCCGCGCCGCACGCTTAACGAAAAGATGCAGCGGTACGGTCTCAGCCGGCCCAAATCTCTGACTGTGACCGAATAAGCGGAAAATTGCCGATTGTGACGAGAGATCGGCGAAAATCCGCCGACATATTCCTAAAGAAAGCGCGACGAGTTTCCCGTTTCCGAATAATCGCAGCCGTGACGGTTTGAAAATTGCTCCACAAAGTCAAAGGCTTGAATTTATCCTCTCTGAGATACAGTTCTCTCAAAGTCGGCCGGTCTTGAATTCCGGCTCAACTGGCACAAAGATTGCCATTAGACAAACACTGGATGCTGCGAACGGCTGGGAGCCAAAGATCCGCAGTGTCTGTTTTAGGGAGGATAATCATGAACTCAGTGAAAAAGCTCGCCATATCCACAACCGCCCTTGCTGTCGGTATGGTGTTTACCGGCAGCGCATTTGCAGCCGATGTCACCTGGAATGTGTCCCTTTGGGGAAAGAAACGTGCTTTCACCGAGCATGTTGAAAAGCTTGCGGAAGAGGTTGCCGCCCGCTCGGACGGGAAATTTGAAATCAAACTCCACTACGGCGGTGCGCTCTCCAAATCGCGGGAGAACCTTGACGGTATCGCGATAGGTGCCTTCGAGATGGCGCAGTTCTGCGCGTCCTATCACGCGGACAAGAACCCGACCATTACCGTATTGGAACTGCCGTTTCTCGGCGTGCCCGACCTTGAAACCCAGGTGAAACTCGACAAGCTCGTTTATGCGCATCCGGCAGTTGAGAAGGATCTCGCCCGCTGGAACGCAAAACTGCTGATGTCTTCACCGATGCCGCAATACAACTTTGTCGGCAAAGGCGAGGCACCCAAATCAGTTTCAGATTTTGACGGGATGCCGGTCCGTGCGCTCGGCGGTGTCGGTCAGGCCATGAAAGTGGTTGGGGCGGTGCCCACGACAGTAACGGCTGCGGAAACGTATCAGGCGCTCGATTCCGGCACGGTGAATGCCGCCAGCTTCGCGCCGCACGCACATCTGTCGTTTAAGACCGTGGACGTGGGCGACTGGTGGACCACAAACCTCAATCCTGGTACGGTCAACTGTCCGGTTGTGGTCAATATCGAAGCCTACAATGCCCTGCCGGATGATCTCAAAAAGGCGCTTGATGAGTCTGTTGATCCGGCGATTGAACATTACCTGGCAAACTACGCCAAGGTTTACGACAAATGGTATCCGGCTCTCGAAGCGGCCAACATCCAGAAGGTTGAGTTTTCCGCCGAAGAACTGGCAGCATTTAAGGAAAAAGCCGGAAAACCGAACTGGGATGCCTGGGTTGAAGAAATGTCAGCCAAGGGTGTTCCGGCACAGGAACTGCTCGACCTCGTTCAGTCCAATCTGAACTGATCGACCACCTTTCAAAACTGAAATTTATCCGCTCCGGTGATCTCTCCGGAGCGGATCGAAAGGATCGATCGCATGACTGATCCCCATTCCGGCGGCACCGGTGCCGGCCGGCCGGTGACCTTTATCAAATTTGACGGGGTGCTGGGCCAAATCGAGAACCTGTTTAACCTGATTGCGGCGGCCAGCATTCTGATCCTTATGCTCTTGGCAGTCATTCAGGTTCTGGGGCGTGCCATCGTTGGAACACCGGTTCCCGGCTTTATTGATATCACCGAACAATCGATGGCCGTGTTCGCCTTCATGGGCGTCGCCTACTGCCAGCGTGTCGGCGGTCATATCCGGATGGAAATCGTCCTGAGCCAGTTGAGGGGCCGGATCCTCTGGATCGCGGAACTGGTTGGCGTTGTTCTGATCTGGGTGGCTGTGTCGTTCCTGACCGTGGGATCCTGGCTGCATTTTCAAAGGGCATGGACCCTGGGTGACAGCACCATGGATATCGGGATCGCAACCTGGCCGTCAAAGCTGGTTGTTCCGGTTGCCCTGGCGCTGCTTTGGCTGCGTCTTCTTCTGCAGATTTACGGCTACTGGCGCCTGGTGCGCAGTCCTGCGGCGGATCCCTACGGAGTGCCGCTTATCCATGATGCTGCTGAAACTGCACAGCACGAAATTGACGAAGCCTTCGGCAATGAGGG
This sequence comes from Stappiaceae bacterium, assembly GCA_965275915.1. GTDB lineage: Bacteria > Pseudomonadota > Alphaproteobacteria > Rhizobiales > Stappiaceae > JBDWFY01. The sequence continues at coordinate 399,974 of CBDHYI010000007.1, read as the reverse complement.
GGAAAAGACATGACCCCTTTTGACGTTGGCCTGGTCATGACCGGGGTCCTGCTGGTTCTGGTCATTATGGGGATGCGGGTTGCTTTTGCCACGGCCCTTGTCGGCGTGATCGGCCTGATCATTCACTTTTCGATGAAACTGGGATTTGAGCGCGGCATCTGGACCGCCATACAGATGGCGGGCACCATTCCCCATTCGAAATCCGTTACCTACGCCCTGTCGGTCTTACCCACCTTCATCCTGATCGGCTTTCTTGCTTTTTACGCCGGTTTCACAAAGCAATTGTTTGAAGCCGCAAAACGCTGGCTTGGCTGGTTGCCCGGCGGTATGGCTGTCGGCACCGTCTTTGCGACGGCCGGGTTCGCCGCAGTCTCGGGCGCTTCGGTGGCAACAGCCGCGGTGTTTGCCCGGGTTGCAATTCCGGAGATGTTGTCGGCGGGATATTCCAAAAGGCTGTCGGCTGCGGTCGTGGCCGCCGGCGGTACGCTGGCCTCGCTGATACCGCCGTCGGCTATTCTGGTCATCTATGCAATCCTGGTGGAACAAAGCGTCGGAAAACTCCTGCTCGCGGGGTTTCTGCCGGGCGTGTTTTCGGCTCTGATCTATATGGCGATCATCGTCGGAACATCCGCCCTTCGCGGCGATGCACCGCCGGTTCGAGGGTATAGCTGGGGGGAGAAACTGGCGTCGGTGCCTGGGACGTTGCCGATTATCGGCGTGATCGCGATCATTTTCTGTTCGTTCTTTTTCGGCCTGGCGACACCCACAGAAGCGGGTTCCCTGGGCGCCTTCGTGGTTCTGATGACGGCTTTCGCCAAAGGCATGGGCCTGAAGCAGCTCGGCAACGCCTTGCACGACACCGCCAAACTGACGGTGATGATTTTCACGCTGATCTGGGGCGTTCTCGTCTATGTCCGGTTCCTCGGTTTTGCCGGTCTGCCTGAAGCGTTCGAGAACTTCATTGTCGGTCTGGAATTCAGCCCCTGGCTGATCATGATCTTCATTCTGTGCGCCTACGCGGTGCTTGGCATGTTCATGGACGCCATCGGTATGCTGGTTCTGACGCTGCCGGTTGTTTACCCGGCCGTGATGGCTCTGAATGGCGGCGAGGCTGTCAGCGCAGCGGACAGTACGTTTGGCATGTCCGGAGAAGCGTGCGCGATCTGGTTCGGCATTTTGGTGGTTAAAATGGCGGAATTGTGCCTGATCACGCCGCCGATCGGTCTCAACTGTTTCGTGGTGTCCGGCGTCAGGCCCGATATCCCGGTGCAGGAAGTGTTTCGGGGCTGCATTCCGTTTTTCATTGCCGATGTGTTGACGATTGCTGGCCTGTTGGCGTTTCCGGCCATCATCACCTGGCTGCCCAGCCTGATTTGAAGCCGATCATCAGAGGCTGATCGGGGCACCCCTTAAAACAGGCTGCCCTGATCGTCCTTTGAGGCCGTTTTCTTCCGGGGTGAGGGCTTGGTTTGGGTTTCAGAGGCAGGCGGCGGTCCGGTGCCCGCAGATGCTGCAATCCGTCCATCCGCAAACTGGATCGAAATCATCTGGTCCGTTTTGATCTCGCTTGCCTTGCGGATCGGCTTGTCCTCGTCATCCCGCACCAGTGCGAAGCCGCGGTTCAGGACTCCCTGATAGGACAGGGACTCCAGTAACTGGTGCTGATGGTTCAACTGGCTGCGGAACCGTTCCGTGGCGCGAGCGAAAGCCGGTCCGATACGATCGCCAAACCCTTCCAGCCGCTCCCGGGCCACACGCGTGCTCTGAAGCAGACTTGCCGGTGAAAGACGTCCCGTCGTCGTATTGAGTCTTACCCGGTGGGTTTGCGTATTGGCACGCAGTGCATAGCCGAGCTTGTCGGACACCGCATCAAACCGCTGCCTTGGCAAAGCAAGCAGGTCGCCGGGACGGGGGAGGGCTGCAGCCGCCGCCCTGAGCTCCACTCTTCGGGATTGCAGAAGCCGGGTCAGTCCGGTCTGGTTCCGCCGTGCCAGATCGTCAACGGTTGCCATCAGCTCCGCTTTCACCGGAACCGCGATCTCGGCCGCCCCCGTAGGTGTCGGAGCCCTGACATCGGCGGCATGATCGATCAGGGTCCAGTCGGTTTCATGACCGACGGCGGAGATCAGGGGAATGTCGCTGTCCGCAGCCGCGCGCACGACGGCTTCATCGTTAAATCCCCAAAGATCCTCCACGGAGCCGCCGCCCCTTGCGACGATCAGGAGGTCAGGACGGGGGATCGTCCCGTCAGGGGGCAAAGCGTTGAAGCCGCGAATGCCGTTCGCCACTTCCGGACCGCAGGTTTCGCCCTGAACGCGGACGGGCCATACCAGCACATGAAGCGGGAACCGGTCGGCCACCCTGTGCAAGATGTCGCGAATAACCGCACCGCTCGGCGATGTGACGACGCCGATAACGCCGGGCAGCGCAGGAAGTGCCTGCTTGCGTTCTGCAGCGAACAGGCCCTCGGCTTCCAGTTTCTTTTTTCGTTCTTCAAGCAACGCCATGAGAGCACCGACACCGGCTGGCTCCAGGCTGTCGATCACCATCTGATATTTGGATTGGCCCGGAAAAGTCGTGATCTTGCCCGTCGCGATGACCTCAAGGCCCTGTTCGGGCTGGATCTTCAGCTTGCCGGCAACCCCGCGCCAGATGACGCCTGCAAGAACGGCCCGGTCATCCTTGATATCAAGATAAACATGACCGGAGCCGGGCCGGCTGATCCGGCCCAGTTCGCCGCGAACCCGGACATAACCGAAACTGTCCTCCATCGTCCGCTTGATCGCGTACGACAATTCGGAGACCGAGAATTCCGCAATATTTCCCGTTGAATCAGGCAACAGCTCCCACCTCTTTCACCCGAACAGGTGGCAACAGCGCAATGAAAAGGTCAAGATCTTCAACCATATTGTCCTCAACTGATGCCCTCTTGTCGAATTGAAAGGGCTTGGATAGTTTCCGAAAAATGTCACACCGGTACGAGTTTCGAATGCAGCGCCTGTTTCTTCACCACTTGCTTGCCGCCAATGCCCGGATTGAAGCCGACCGTGCGCAGGTCAATTATCTGATCAATGTTCTGCGGCTGAAAGACGGCGATCAATTGCTGGTCTTTAACGGCAAGGATGGCGAATGGCTGGCGGAGATAGGCGAAGCGACCCGCCGCTCATGCGTTCTTAATTTACGCGAACGGACGCGAAGCCAGACCAGCCTGCCGGATCTGCATTACCTGTTTGCGCCGCTCAAGCAGGCGCGGCTCGACTATATGGTTCAGAAAGCCGTGGAAATGGGAGTGGGCGTTTTGCGTCCGGTGATGACGCAGCATACCCAGACCTCCCGCCTGAATATTGAGCGGATGGAAGCCAATGTCCGCGAAGCATGCGAGCAGTGCGGGATCATCTCGATCCCGCAGGTGCGGCCGTCAGAGAAACTGGAAGCGGTGATAGACGACTGGCGCGGCAGCGAAGGCAGCCGGCAAGTGATTTTCTGTGACGAGACGGATCCGGGCCGGCACACAATGAACGTCCTGGAAAAAGTGCCTGCCGGTCCGCTGGCCGTGCTGATCGGCCCTGAAGGCGGGTTCTCCGCCGAGGAACGGCAACTGTTGCGGTCACAGCCCTTTGTGACGCCGTTGCCGCTCGGACCGCGAATCCTCAGAGCGGATACTGCGGCGGTTGCGGCCCTGGCGGTGATCCAGGCTGCTCTGGGTGATTGGCGCTAATTTTTTTTAAAGGTGGTGTTTGTGTTCGCAAATGATGCGGGCGAGGAAAAATGCGGGGAACCCGCTACGTCAACACAGTATGGCGCAACCGCACAGATAGTGTGGCAAAAATGAGAAGAAGCTAATTTAATGCCGAAGAATAAAGCAAATTTGTGGCGATTATTGATTTATTAACCATGATTTACCGAAAATGCGTCCACTACTTTTTGCAGAAGTCTTGCAAGGATTGGAGATAGGATGCCTGCAATTTCTTTCGCGAACGCAAAGGGCGGTGCCGGAAAAACGACCGCGGCTTTGCTTTTGGCCAATGAATTGGCTGCCCGCGGCGAGACGGTCACGATTTTTGATGCGGATCCTCAAAGATGGATTTCTCACTGGGCGGCTCTGCCGGGCAAGAGCCCGCGTATCACGGTCATCAATCAATTTACTCCGGCAACAATCGGAAATGCGATCCTGGAAGAACGCAAGAAGGTCGATTATGTGATTGTCGATCTTGAGGGAACTGAGAATCTGCTGGTTGCAAATGCACTGTGCGTCTCCGATCTCGTGCTCGTGCCGATTCAGGGCTGTGCAATGGATGCCAAAGGCGGGGCGAAGGTTTTGGATCTTGTTGCCAAGCTTGAAAAAGCGGTTCGCCGGAAAATTGAGCGCAGTGTTGTTCTCACGCGTTGTCATGCAGCTGTAACGACCCGGGCGATGAAGGCGATCCAGACGCACTTGGCCGACAATGGCATCGATGTTCTGGCCCAGCCGATTATCGAGCGTGCGGTCTTCCGCGATCTGTTCGATCTTGGCGGGTCGCTGCGCGACATGGACCAGAAGAAGAGCAGCAATCTCAACAAAGCCATCGAGAATGCGATGAGCTTTGCCGATGAGGTTCTGACGCGTGTGCCGCAAATGAAGAAGAAAAGCATTCTTCGCTTCCTCAAGCGCGCCGCGTGACTGCGCAAGCCGGGTGTGAGAAATTCGGCCCCGGTCGACGTGCTCTAACGGTCTTCGTCGCTGCGCTTGAGATAGGTCTCCAGCATGCGGACAAGCAGTGAGAGACTGATTGTCATGACCAGATACAGGAACGCCACCACGTTATAGGTTTCGAAAAACAGAAATGTTGAGGCCGAGTAGACTTTTCCAAGCTGGGTTATGTCTTGCACGCCGAGCGCGGAGACAAGCGCGGAGTCCTTGATCATTGCAACGAAATCGTTGCCCAGCGGCGGCAGTATGTTTTTGAGCGCCTGCGGCCAGACGACGAGGCGGAACGTATGCCAGCGGGAGAGCCCCAGCGCCCGGGCCGCTTCAACCTGCCCCTTGTCGACGCTTTCGATGCCGGCCCGAAAAATTTCCGCAATAAAGGCCGAATAGCTGATCATCAATGCTGTGATCGCCCGCCATGTCATATCGAAATCGCGGACGGTCATCGGGTCCAGAAGACCGATATCGGCCAGTGGCGATGTCAGCCAGTTCCATGCATGAACAAACTGCGGCGCGCCGACGAACGCAATATAAAACAACAGAACGAGCACCGGCACGCCGCGAATGATCTCGGTATAAAAGGTCGCAATCTCGCGGACCCAGCGCCGTTTCGAACTGCGGCCAAGTGCCACGAGAAGGCCGAGACTGCTCGCCAGGATAAAGGCGACGAATGTGACATAGAGAGTGACGGCAACGCCTTGCCTCAGAGCCACAAGGATGCGGTTATAGTCACCATCGGCCACGATCAGCCAAAGAAAAACCAGAAACAGCAAAGCTGCCGCAAGCAGCCAGTAGGGTATTTCCCTGAGGCGACGAACCGCGCCGCTCATGGTGTGAGCCAGACGTCGAGATCGTAAAGGACGCGGCATCGACGCCCTTTGGTTGCGCAGTTTGCGCTCGAATTGCCGGGTCGCGCCAGGGGGAACAAACTCAGTGTTTGCTCTTGTACTCGTAGAACCATTTCCGGTTCAGTTTGTCGATTGTGCCGTCTTCCTTCATCTGTTTGATCGCCGCATTGATCGGCTCCACAAGGTCCGAGCCCGGCGTGAAGATGAAGCCGAATTCCTCCGTACCCAGCGGTTCGCCCACAATCTTGAAGGAATCCGGAGAGGCGCCCATGTAGCCCCTTGCGGATGTTGCATCCATCAGAACAAGATCGACATCGCCGGATCTCAAAGCCTGAACGGACGCACCGAAGGTGTCGAACAGTTTGATGCGCGGATTTTTTTCGTCGCCATCAAGAACATTGTAGACGGCAACATAGAAGTTGGTGGTTCCGGCCTGGGCACCGACCAGATGGCCCTCGTCCGCGGCGAAACTCTTTGCATCGCTGAAACGGGTCTCATCGGCACGGACGAGCATGAACATTTCCGAAACCATATAGGGATCTGAGAAGTCGACCTGTTTTTTCCGGTCCTCATTGATCGTGATTCCGTCCATGCCGATATCAAACTGGCCGTCCCGCACGGCCTGAATCATCGTGTCCCAGCTCGACAGTTTCCAGTCGACCTTCATATTCAGCCGCTTGGCGATCTCGTTGAAGGCGTCATATTCCCAGCCGATGCCCTGACCGGTTTCGGGGTCGACAAAATTGAGCGGCGTGTAGGCGTTCTCGGTGACTGCGACGACTGTTCTGCCGCCAAGATCGGGCAGGGCGGTTTCTGCACCGGCGCCAATGGCAAAGACGGTGCTGAGGGCAAGGATGAACGGAAGTGCCAGTTTACGCATGATATCGACCCGCTTTTGCTTCGTACGTATTCAACGACGTGCTGCTATACTTGCACTGGTATATATCCGGAACAAGCGTCTTTTGAGTGTCAAAAAAGGAACCGCGCATGCCGCTTCAGAACCGTGTGGATCCAAGCGGAGCGATCGAAGCGGTGACGGCTCGCGGAACGATGCTGGGTAACCGCGGCGGCAGAATTCACAACCCTGAAACATGCGAACTGACCAACCGGCGCTGGGCATCCCGCCGTTGGATCAGTTGCAAGTTGGCTTTCAAGGGACGACGTCGGACTGTGATGGGGAACAGTTACACCGAGCTGTTCTTTCTTGACGAAGTAACGGCGCTTGCGTCCGGCCATCGGCCGTGTTTTGAGTGCCGGCGCGGGGATGCGAATGCCTTTGCCGCCTGCTGGGCGCAGGCAAGGAAATTGCCTGCCTCCCCTTACGCGGACGAAATGGACGTCCTGCTGCATCGCCAGCGATTGGAAGGCATCGAAACGCGGCACACAATCGCCTCGAGCCGGCTCAAAGACTTGCCCGACGGGACGATGGTCGTGGCACCGGGCAGGGGTGCCGGACCGTATTTTGCTGTCCGAAACGGTCAGCTTCTCAGATGGTCATACACGGGATATGTCGGACCCGAAGCCTCTGAAACCGACATGTCTTTCAAGATTCTGACTCCGGCCATTGTCATTGATATTCTGCGGGCCGGTTATGTGCCGCTCTGGCATCCTTCAGCGCCGGATGCCGTTACCTGACGGATCCCGACCAGAAAAGCGGTTTGCATGAGGCCGACGCCCTTGACTTTGATTTGTCCGCGGCGCTCATAGTCAAACTCATCGCCTGCCAGCGCCATAAACTCCTCTGTCACCTGAATTTTTCCCGGTTCGGAATGGCTCTCCATCCGTGCCGCAACATTGACTGCATCGCCCCATATGTCGAAGCTGTAGCGGCGGCGGCCGATAACACCGGCAATGGCCTTCCCGGAGTGAATACCGCAGCGCAGGTTGAGCTTGACGTCGCCAAAGGGCGGCTGGCGCTGCACGAGCTCCATCAGTTCAAGCGCCAGGCAACCGACCGAACGGGCGCTGGCATCGCCTTTTTGATTGATACCGCCAATGACCATGTAAGCGTCGCCAATGGTTTTGATCTTTTCCGCTCCGTATTTCTCCACCAATCGGTCAAATTGGCGGAACAACGTGTCGAGATATCCTACGACAGCGTCCGGAGTCATTTGCCGGGCTGCCGGCGTGAAGCCGACGATATCGACAAAGAGGACCGTTGCCGGATCGATCAGGTCGGCAATGCGCCGATCCGGATTGGCCTTCAGGCGGTCGGCAATGGCACGTGGCAGAATCGTCTCAAGCAGGGTCTCCGCTCTTTCATGTTCTGCGGCGAGTGCCGCTTCGGCCCGGTGCAGCGACGTCAGCGCATAGACGATCAGGATCGAATAGATGATCAGAACGCTCATCAGGACCTGATCGCCCAGCGATTTGTGAAACGCCTGATCGTCGATGAGAAGTGTTCCGAATTCCGGGGCGAAATTCATCGAGGTGGCAAGCAGAGCGACGGCAAACATCAGAACGCCGGCGAATATTCGCCAGTACCGCACGCCGAAGAAGAGAAAAGACGCGCCGCCCAATGTGTAATAGGCGTGTACCGCGCTTGCTGTTCCGATGCTCCACACAACAAACAGATGGCCGATTCCCATAACCAGCACGATGTAGATAGCGCCTGCTATATCGCCGAGCCGGTGCATAAGGGGCGTCGCGCCGAACAACGCCATCATCACAAAGCCATAAATGATGAGCGGCATCAGGCCCATCGGATTGTAGCTGATATTGAACGCGGTGTGAAAAACGTTATCAAGAACGCCCGCGACGGCGGCAATGTTCACGAATCGCTGACGGCGCCGCGTCTCCACATCCGTTGAGGATATTCCGATTTCAAGATATCGGAGCAGCGTTTCAGCTTTTGCCAGAGCACTGTGAAATCGGGACACCAATCAGGCTTTCATGTAATGGACCGCATGCGCCCATAAAACAATTTTGCGCGCCAAAGGGCGATTGCCTAAATGATCTATGTTGTTGATGAATGATGTGCCTAACATTTGTTGGACCGATGGCGTCTTGAACTTTAAATAATGCACTCTGAGCAGAAAAATCCCAGATCGTCAGGAGTCCCTTTATAGGGCATTTCCAAACAGGAACGGTAATGACCAGCATAGAGACTGTTGGTGACCGGGGTACGGCAAGCCGGACTGTTGACAAAAACACGGTTCCCTTCGCCCCGGTGGACTACGCCAATTACGCGGCGACCATGTTCGCCTGGGGAACCAGTTGGTATGCCTTGAAACTGCAGGTCGGCGTCGTGGCGCCCGAAGTGTCCCTGGTTTGGCGGTTCGCACTGGCGGCGATCATCATGTGGGGATGGATGATGCTGTCCGGACAGCGCATGCGTTTTCCGCTTCGTGATCACACACGTTTCCTCCTGATGGGCATCCTGCTCTTTTCGACCAATTTCGCTCTGTTTTACTATGGCTCGAAGGTCTTGCCGTCGGGACTGTTGTCGGTGGTGTTTTCACTGACCTCTATCATCAATCTGTTTCTTGCCTGGATGGTGTCAGGGCAGAGGATCAGCCGCCGTGTGCTGTTCGCAGGATTGCTTGGATTTGGCGGTGTTGCGCTGATGTTCTGGCCGGAAATAGCCGGAAGCGGCTTTGACCGCGAGATTTTTGTCGGAATTGGCCTCTGCATCGCCGGAACGCTGTGCTTCTGCTTGGGCAATCAGGTCTCGGCGTCCAATCAGACACGGGGGCTGCCTGTCTTTGCCAGCAACGGATGGGGGATGACATACGGGTTCGCCTTTATGGGGCTCATCGCGCTGGTTCGCGGGCATGAATTTATCATCGATCCAAGCCCGCATTATGTGATCGGCCTTATATGGCTTGCTGTGTTCTCGTCCGTTTTGGCCTTTGCCAGCTACCTGACCCTCCTGGGCAGGATCGGATCGGCAAGGGCCGGGTATCTCACCGTCATGTTCCCCCTTGTGGCGTTGGCGATTTCCACCCTCTTTGAGGGGTATCAGTGGACACCACATGCGATTGTCGGTGTCGGCTTCGTCCTTCTGGGCAATCTGCTTGTCTTAAGAACCTGAAAGTCACTCAGCCGCGATGGCAAGGTGCAGGTTGCCGATGGAATTCTGGATATGATCGGCGAGCGTGTCATGGACCGGATTGGTGGCATTCACAGCCCTGATCATGGCAATGTCGCACGTCGGCAGCGTTGGAAACCCGTCCTTTTCGGTCAGAATGCGCAGCCCGTCGCGCACGGTGCTCTCAGGAAGGACCGAGACGGCCAGTCCTTCCTGAACCGCCCCGCAGCTGACAACGGCGCTGGCGCTTGAATAAGCGATCCGGTACGGCCTGCCGATCGCATCCAACGCCGAGATTGCGGCGGTTCGCCAGGAACAGTCCGTCGGTCCGATCGCCAGCGGGATCGGCGTCTGTTCGTGGACGCAGCGATCCTGTGACGTGACCCAGCACAGCCTCTCCCGGCGGAAAACCCGGCCCATACCCCGGCAATCCAGACTGGTCACGATCCCGATATCCACGTCCTGTGCCTCAACGCGCTGAAAGATCCTGCTGCTTTGCTGGCATTCGACCTGGATTTCTATTCCGGGATGAATCTGGGAGAAGCTGGCCAGAGCTTTGGGCAGGAGATTCTCGGCGTAATCGTCCGGAAGGCCCATTTTGATGGTGCCGGCGAGAACATTGTCACTGAACGCATTCATGGTCTCATCATTCAGGCGCACCATCCGGCGGGCATAGTCCAGCAGCCTGTGTCCCTGATCCGTCAATCGGGACTGGCGGCCATCACGGGCGAATATCGGTTTTCCGACCCGCTCTTCCAGCCGCCGCATCTGCATGGACACAGCCGACTGGGTCTTGCTGACCGCATCCGCCGCCTTTGTAAAACTGCCCAACTCGGCGATGGCAACAAACGTTCTGAGCTGGTCAACATCAAGCGCATAGGGCATGTCGCACTCCATTGTTCACGAAAATCGATGGAAATATATTAAAAACATTCGATTGTATTATCAATTCAAAAATCACATATTGGGATAAGAAAAATTATTAAAATCAGTTGTTTAGGGCCGGAATTCAGTGATTCCGCCAACAGGAGAACTGTACCATGTCAATGATCAGCGAGTCCCGACCGATACGTGGTTCTTTTTCCCAGCAGGAATTGCCATTTGCAGGGTTTCTGCAACGAATGCTCAAAGGCTATCAGCATCGCAGGGCGTTGCAGCAGTTGTTGGAAATGGAGGATCACATTTTGGCCGACATGGGACTCACCCGCGATGATGTCCGTTACGCACAAGCTCATATTCCGGCCCCTGAGATCGGCGACTATCTTGCGAAAGCAGCGAAGCGGTCAACCTGAGCCTAAAGCATACGATTGGGGCTTCGTTACTCCGCAGCGGCTGGAATGGACAGGTTGTCCAGTGAGTAGATGATATGCTCAGCAAGTGCATTGATGAGCGGCGACCGTTGATGCCAGGATCTCAGAAGCGCAATCTCGCAATCCGGAAGACGTGGGAAGCCGTCATTTTCCGAAAGGACACGCATGCCCGGGCGGAGAGCCGATTCGGGGAGCACTGAAATTGCAAGCCCGGCGGTGACTGCGGCGCTTACGGCCGCTGAACTCCAACTCGCAAGGATGACGTTGCATTCCCGATCCTGGTTCTTGAGAGCCGACAGTGCTGCTTTGCGCCAGTCGCAGGTCGGTTTTCCGAGCGCAAGGGGCAGGGGCGTCTGGCGAAAGGCACAGTGGCGGGCGGATGAAACCCAGAGCAGCGGTTCGCGGCGAATGACCTCTTCCCGTTCCCGGCTTTTGTCACGAACGTGGGTGACGATGGCGACGTCAAGCTCGTTGTGCCGGATATTTTCGACCAGAAGCGGTGTGGGCGCACAGGTCACGAGGATTTCGGCGCGCGGATTGGATCGGGAAAACCGGGCCAGGATTTCCGGCAGAAAGCGATCCGCGTAATCGTCAGGGGTGCCGAGTCGGACCTGACCTGCCAGTTCCGCGTCATCAAACGCTGCCAGTGTTTCGTCATTCATCGCCATCAGGCGGCGTGCGAATGCCAGAAGGCGTTCACCGTCTTCGGTGAGCCGGCTTACACGGCCCTGCCGTTCAAAGAGCGGTTTGCCGATCCTTTCCTCCAGCCGACGCATTTGCATCGAGACGGCTGACTGGGTTTTGTGCACCGCTTCGGAGGCAGCTGTGAAGCCGCCGGAATCGGAGATAGCAATGAAAGTTTTCAGTTGATCGAGGTCGAGAAGGCCGGGCATTTTTTATCCATCATCAAAAGTGATTGGAATTATAAAAAACATTCGTTGGATTTATCAATCATTATTTGAGACTGTGGGCGCATTCCAAATTCACCCGCTCATTTCAACCTCCAACCCCACGGTGCCGCCGAGAGGTCGGTGGCGATTTTAGTCTGCGGTCAGTTATTGACTGCCGCAATAGAAGGAATTTGCACCATGGTCAGCTTAACGAAACCGTTCAGCTCTGTCCCAGGAAGACATACCGGCTCAACAAAACTCTTTGGAGCATCCGGTCGTGCGATCGCGAATATCCTGATGGCAACGTGGCGGAATTTGAGCAACCGGCGAAGGATCCGCGAACTTTACCATTTGGACGATCACCTTCTGAAGGATATGGGCCTGACACGGACGGATATCGGTAGAGCGCTACGGTCGCCGATCGATCTCGATCCGTCTGTGAGCCTGCAGGAGATCTCAATGCAGCGCCGCGAAATCGCTTGGCGCTGTGCCCGGGACGACTTTGGGACGCGCACATCGACCGAATAAGAGCGCCTCAAAGACGGTGATCTTTCAGGATCGCCGGGCTTAACCGCAAGACATGCAGCCCATTTGCGCTGCCCTTTTGTTCCCCGTCGGCTGAACAGCCGACCCCCAACTGGACCCGTTGGCAACAGCGGGTCCTTTTTTTCGCGGCTGCCTTGGTTGGAAGCCGTCAGCCTCCGCGCGGTGTGAACCGGGTGAACAGATTTTCAAACGACTTGATTTGATTTTCCTGCAAGGCCAGTCCGGCCTTCATCACCTCATCAAGATTGAAAGGCATGAACCCGGTCGCCTGATCCGTATCGTCCGCGGTCGTTTCCAAATCTTCTTCTTTTTCGGATTTTGCCTTGGACCGTGTTCTGATCGGTTTGCGATCTTCGGACGTCTTCGATTCGGCAGCGGAAGGTGTGCCCAGCCCGCCGGTGAAAGCGTTGAAGAAAGCGGACATGGCTTCGGTATAGGGTGCCATCAGGTCAACGGGTGAGGGCGCAGGGTCCGGTCGTCCCCGCGCATATCCGGCCATGAAGGAGTCGATCATGGTACGGGCCGGACCGAACGCAAATTGCCGCATGATGCCGCCAAGGGCGAGCACAGTCATTGTCGGCATGACCGCCGTCAGGGCTTCCTGTCCCAATCCGGTGGTATCGGCGATCTGGGAGGCGATCGCCTTTTGCAGATCCGGAGAGGAAAACATTTTTTGAGAAACATCGATCCAGGGCAAAAAAACGTTCGGCTGCCAAACGTTGGCCGCTGCCGTCGCGCCCGTCAGGGGATTCGCGCTCTCGCTTAGCGCGGACATCATGGACGCGATGCCGTCCGGGGTCGATGACGTGTGACGAATTCCGGCCCAGACAGCCGGCAGGAACGCCTCAAAGGCACGCTTGACCTCATCTTCGCCCCAGCCATATTGCATATTCAGGTTTTTCAGAAACTGATCAGGCTGAAACGCGGAAAAAAAGTCTTTCGGATCAATCATAGTGTGTCCTTTTGCCAAGGGTCAGGACCCAAGCTTAACAAGCCGCGCTCTGGCACTATGATCATGTGCTTTGGCTCCAAGGTCAAATCAAGGACCTCAGATATACGCCTAACCGGTACCTTAAGGCGAAATAAAGTTAATATTCGCAGCTATAAGTGACAGTATTTGACCCGCAACCGATTTGGAACGAAACGAATTTCTAGTAGGCGTACTCGCTGAAAACTCGTGAGATATCGCCATTCCACACCCCATCATATTTTGCAAGCAGATGATCGGCGGGCGTCATCCCCGTGACAACGGTTTCTTCCACCGGCGCAAGATGCAGCCGTTCGTCATGTCCGGAGTCGTTCAGCCGATTGCGGCGGCGAAGGCCCGCAAGCGATAGCGCCAGCACGTCTTTTGCGACATCCTGAACGGTGCGGTTTCTCATCGGAGCCTCCAGCCCCGATCGGGCAACGTCGCGGCGCAACGCTTCCCGTTCCTCCCATGTCCAGTCTTTTACGAGCTGCCAAGCCTCATCAAGGCTGGTCGTGTCGTAAAGAAGACCCACCCAGAAGGCCGGCAGGGCGCAGATCCGCCGCCACGGGCCACCGTCCGCACCGCGCATTTCAAGGAACTGTTTCAGTCGCGCGTCCGGAAACAAGGTGGAGAGGTGGTTGTTCCAATCGCCGAGATTTGCCGTGCCATCGGGTATTCTTCCCGCCATTGCCCCGTTCATAAACTGGCGGAAAGTCACATCGGTGGCTGCGTGATAGTCGTCACCCCGTTTGATGAAATACATCGGAACGTCAAGCGCCCAGTCGACATAGCGCTCAAAACCAAAGTTCTCCTCAAATGCAAAGGGCAGCATCCCCGTCCGGTCCGGATCGAGATCGCGCCAGATCTCGCCGCGAAAGGACTTAAAGCCGTTCGGCTTGCCGTCTGTGAAGGGCGAATTCGCGAAGATGGCTGTCGCGATGGGCTGCAGAGCGAGGCTGACGCGCATTTTGAGGCGCATATCCGCTTCACTTGAAAAATCCAGATTGACCTGGATCGTCGAGGTACGGAACATCATGTCGAGCCCGAATTGTCCGACGGTCGGCATATAGGCCGCCATGATATCGTAACGCGATTTCGGCATTCGGGGCATATCGTCCCGGGTCCAGGTCGGCGCCATACCAACACCAAGGAAGCCGACCCCCAGCGGCTCGGCAATTTCGCGCACCTGAGCAAGATGGGAATTCGTCTCGCGGCAGGTCTGGTGCACGGTTTCAACGGGCGCACCGGAAAGCTCGAATTGTCCGCCCGGTTCGATAGAAATCGCTCCGCCGCCCGTTGGGTCCGAAAGACCTATTATCTTGCCATGATCTTCAATTCGCTCCCAGCCGAGCAATCCCTCCATGCCTTCCAGCACGCGACGGACGCCCCGCTCTCCTTCGTAGGGGATCGGTTTGAGTGTATCGACACAAAACCCGAATTTTTCGTGCTCTGTGCCGATACGGAACTGCGCGGTCGGCTTGCATCCCTTTTCGAGCGTTTGAACAAGGGCCTGCCGGGTTTCGATCGGTGTGGAATCCAGTGTATCGCGCGCCATGCATATTCCTCGGCTGGACCGCATGTGATGCGGATCCAAGTCATCTGGGTACTCCGCCTGTCAACCGCGGAATTCAGAGCAATAGTGGGTTCCTGGTAGGGACGTCAACCGCGACAAGTGGCGGTGAGGTGTTCACTTTGTTGTAACCTCGGACGGCCGACGCTTTTTGGAAACGCCAGAAGGTGTTCGGCCCTGTTTCGATGAAGCTCTGCACCGAAACCCGCGGTGCGCACATTTTTTTGCGCAGATCGGAAATCCCGGCCACGCCTGCCACGCCGTCAAGCCGGTGACGGCAATCGGTAGACCGTCCGGGACTTGCCATCCGGAAACATCTCGCGGGCAATTTCCTGTCCACTGAGCTTGTGAACAAGTTTCCGGGCTGCCTGGTTGCGGTCGTCCATATGGGTTTCCACGAGTGACCAGCCGTAGTTTTCATAGGCATGGCGGATTGCGGCATTTGATACTTCGACTGCTGCACCGGTTCCCCGCGCCTCAGGCAACAACCACCAGGTCAATTCCCGTCGCGGCCAGCCTTCCGGCCAAAAGAAGCCGCAGCCGCCGACAGCGGTCTGTCCTTCTTTCGGCACAATCATCCAAATACCGTATCCTCTTAAATGCCAATGGCCGAGATGGGCAGCCATCACACGCCAGGCCTGATCTTCCCTCAGCGGCCCGCCATAAAAATGCGACGCATCGCCATCAGCGAAAAATGCACGATAGACAGGTAAGTCCTCCGCTGCCGGTGGCCTTAAGAGGAACCGTTCGGTCTCCAGTGAGTGCATTATCTGGTTCTGATCTCCTTGACGGTGGCATATAATCCGCGCCCGCATTCTACGCGATACGATAGACGGTTGTTTTCTGATCGCGTCCCCGGAGCAGATAGTGTCCGACGGCAGATGCGTGGCTTCCGGACAGGCGGTTTACGGTCTCTTCGCTGCCAAGGGCAATGACGTCAGCATTCCGATCCACCTCTTTGCCCAGCTCCTGCAGGCGCGCGGCGACATTTACCGCATCGCCGATAACGGTGTAGTTCATGCGTTGCTTGGAGCCTATGTTTCCGACAACGACTTTTCCGGAGTGCACGCCGATCCTCACCCGTATCCGGGTTCCGTTCCGTTCATTTGACTGTCTGATTTTTTTGCTGATGAGGTCAATGGCTGCGGCGGCGCGTTGGGCGTGGTCCGGCTGACTGTTCGGTGCACCCCAAAAAGCCATGATGCCGTCACCCACATATTTGTCAATCGTTCCTTCGGTTGCCGATATGCAGGTGGTCAGCTCTTCAAAATGATGGTTGAGGAAGTCTGCGGTCTCCTCCGCGCTCATTGCAGCAGCCGTTCCGGTAAATCCGGCAATATCAGTGAACAGGATCGTCATCTCCCGCAATTCGGTTTTATCGAGGGCGGAAAAGTCGCTTGAGATCAGCGTGTGAACGAGGTCGCGCGGAACGTAGCGGGCAAATGCCAGAAGGGCTCCGCTCGCTGCGTTGAATGCCCTGTTGGCTTGATCCAGTTCACGGAAAGAGGAGCGCGGCAGCCGTTCGACATTGTCAAGATCAAGCTCCCGCACCGCGAGTGCAGCACGCGCCAGTCTGTTGATCGGACGGCCGATCGCTCGGCCCAGAAAAAATACCAGAATGATCGCGATACCCAAAATCACCACGCCGGCGATTGTGACATTTTGCAGGTTCTGGAAAGCTGCTCCGAAGTCGTTTGCGGGCAGAAAACTGCCGACAATGAACGGCAGTTCCGTGTGTTGAGCGAGGTCGGTGTAGAAATAAACCTTCATGCCGACGCCGGCGCGGTTCAGATGAGATCCAACGATCCGATCTGAACTTTCCGTTCTTTGCGGCCTGATCCGGTAGTCCGGTCCTTTGGACCAAAGCGTCGACAACGGATCGGACGGAATGTCTTTCAGTGTCGGCAACGGGGTTTGTTCCGATGCCCTGAAGTTTTGAAGATCGGACAGATCGTAGGCGATTATCTGATCTTTTCCATAAAGGATGAAAGCGACCTGTTTGTCGCGCCAGGTCATTTCCTTCAGCAAAGGATGGAATGTGTCGATGCTGTAATCGATGCGCGTGTTGCCGATAAACTTGCCGTTTCTAAATGTTGACGTGACAAGTCCGATCAGCGTTTCCTTCAGGTCCGGGTCATAACGGGGCTTCTCCCAGATAAAGGTGGTTCCCGTGGCGTTCGAGGGCTTTTGTCCCGGCGTGGGCTTGGGACCGGTTGATGTATTGGACCCTGACTGGGTCGTGACGTGGCGGCGACCGTCCGCAAGGCTGAGCGTTATTCCTCGCGCGTCGTTGAGATCCGCAAGCGTTCGCGTCAACAGGCGGTCAAGCTCCTGCCTGTCAAGATCGATTGTTTCCGCCAGCAACAGGTCGGCAAGAATGTTCGACCGCCTTTCCTTCAGAGAAAGATGATCGGCCACGACCTGTGTACTGCGGGAGAGCATGAGATTGCCGACCTCGTCCATCAGATTGGCGGTCTGACTGTTGGCGGCAATCATCAGAAAGGCAATCAGGCCGCCCCCGATTAAGGTCAGCAATAAAGCAAACCCCACCCCCAACGCCGCACCAATCGACAGTTTAAGACGCGGTGCGGGCCGGTTTGAACCTGAAGCGGTATGGCTGCCTCTGCCAATGGTCGAAATCGTGTCGCTCCGGCTCAACACCGTTTTCGCTTTGCTGTCGCGACCCACTTCCTGCGGCATTCTTTTTCCTTACCGATTGATCCGCCGTGTTTGCCTATATTGAACAGCTATAGTGATTTAACGGTGAAGGACCAAGGACCTTACGTTGATGATCGATGGTATCTATGTTCCAAGAGGGCTGAGGGTCTGTAATCCCGCCACAATCACATGCACAGCTCCAGGGCCATGGGTGTCAAGAACAAGCGTTTGTCCGATATCGGCGGAGCGGGAAGAGCCTGCAGGATCATCAGTCGAAGGTCCTGCGGTGAATTCCTCATCCCGGTTTCCTTTTCTCCCACGGACTTTCTCGGCAGTCTTCCCCCCGCGCACCGCAAATTCATTGCGGGTAAAGTTTAATATCGTAGTTTGATAATAGACAAATACTCAATTGTAATATTTGAATTTGTTATGATTACCTGTTTGAAAATGAGTATCCATTTATACTATGAAGCCGTGGAATTAATATTTGGGAGAATAACCTGCCCTGGAACGAGTGACGTGTTGGGTCGTGCGGAAGTGAACCAGCAATTTTTTTTGGCGTTCGTCAAGGTGCTTGCAGGATGAAGGAAATGAATTATTTGACATGGATTTATTAATGCATGATCTGATGGCGGGCGGTATCCAGCTGGGTCCAGCAGAACGGGAAATGAAAAACGGCGCAGCAATCAGTTATTATTTGTGCTAGTTGTCAGGATATTGCTGAATGAACAGCGCCAATCAGTTTGGTCGGAAACTCCAAAAAATAATCCATAAAGCGCTCACCGATCCGTGTTTGCGTGTGTTGAAACCGTTTCTTCCTTCTCGTTTGATTGCAACATTGGAAGCGGCGGCTCTGTTTATCTTCATTGGTACACTCAACAACATACTGGCATACATTTTTTTTGTATTAGCATTGAATTTTCTGGATCTCACGCGGACCTGGAGCCTTTGCGGTGCATACATAGTCGGACTTGTTGCCGCTTACTTTAGCTTTAAAAATATAGTTTTTGCAGACAGTGTTGGCACGCCCTATGCCAGGTTCTTGGCGAGTTATCTTCTGCTGTTCGCAATTAATCGGTTTCTACTTGAAGCCCTGGTGATCTGGTTCAATTTGTCGAGCGAGATCGGTCAGCTCATTTTGTTGGCGCCTATTGCACTAATCTCGTTTCTGCTCAATCGGTACTGGGTTTTCAGGGCTGGCGGTGCCGCAACACGATAATGTAATGAAGTGCAAAAAGCCGATGAAACGGTTTGAGGAGCGTTTCACACACTTTGATTGCGGGGATAAAGAAATCCGGTACCAGTGCGCGAAAGTTGAGCCCACCGGACAAAAGATACCGCACCCAGTTGGACAACGGTTTGATAGCTACCAGTTCAAGTTGAGGAAAACTTCTTTCAAAACGCTCGCGATCCCGAACAAACACGATATACGAAAGTGCTTGATTCGCTCCGGACATGAACTGTCCCGGTTCGAGGGGCGTTTCCCATGTATTCTGGCGCATATTGAAATGTTCCTGCCTATGCATCGCGCGGTACAGAATCCGGCCCAACCAACTATGATAGGGTTCTATCAAAACGGTGCCGCCCCCCGGAGGGCAGGTGCGAATAATCTCCGCAAAAAAACGTTCCGGCTCAGGCAAGTGATGGAAACAGTTGAGACCGTAAAATGCTCTCACCGATGCTGACGGCAGTTCCATATTTTGGGCGTCTAAAACGCGGTCCAAAGCAGGTGAGGGCTTAATATCTGTAGAAATAACATCAGGATAAAACTGTTTGAACAGACTGACGCCCGCTCCAAGTTCGACTTGGTCACCGTCTGCGGGAAAGTGCTTGTCCGCGAGGGTAACACACTGCGTGTAAAACTCTTCAAACACACCGCGCATCATGGGCTTTTCGCTTAGTATGCGGCGGTGAATGTCCATCAAATTGGGCGAATCTATATCTACACCCTCAAGCCGCGGGTCGCGAAGAAAGCTGGCGATTCTGGATAATAGGGTCATCAAATATCCCTGAGAGCGTGATCGAGCGTTTCTCTTTTTGTGGTGGAAGAGTGAACTCCCACCTGATTTGCTTGAATACCCAGTAGGTTTTCAGACGTTACCGGCAGGCGGATGCCGGTTAATTCTATGGCGCGGAGGGCGGCGAGAACCGGACTTTCGGGGAAAGGGACAAAAACACGACGCAGCGCCATCTTTTTTGCTGTTGACATCAGGAGTTCCTGCAGTCCGATAAGGTCGGGGGAAAATGCGTTGCATTCTTTCTCCGGAAACTTCGCCATGATGTCGCAAAGTCCCGAGAGCGAGATATAGGGCACACGGTTGTTGTTGCCCCCGGGGACGGGTATCACCGGGCTGAATTTCAACAGTTTGAGCATTGATCCGAATGTTCCGCCATATCCTAAAACCAGTCCCGGCCGAATAATGCTGTGCCCGTGATCGAGGAAGTGACGCTCAATCTCATACTTCGTGCGTCCATATGATGATTTTGCGTCCATTCTTGCGGAATAGGAAGAGACGTATATTTGCCGCTTGATACTGCTGCGCCATGCGGCTTCAAGCCGACAGTACCACTCCGACAGTACGATTGCATTACCGGGATCGTGATCATGGGCCAGATGATAGGCAACATCGGCTGTCACATTGGGGATAGCATCCGGCCTGAGCGACAGAGGGAGAACATGGTGGCCGTCGTGCTCGAGCTTCTTCTGCAGTGCAGAACCGATGAAACCGCTCGCACCTGTTACGACAACCCTCATAGGGCCCTTACCAGGTTTTTTGAAACGCGATGCGCGTTTGCCATTATGGTAAGGGACAAGTTCTTCGCGCTCAGACTTGGAAATATCGACGCATCTGTAACGAATATGTTGCGGGCGGATCCAAGGCGTCCGTCTGCTGCAGTTTCGTATGGTCCCGGATTTTCTCTCATCGGAAGTGTGCCGCAACGATGAAAACTATTTCCAGATTGTGGATATTGGACCAATCCCGGCAAGCTGAAAAAGCCCAGTCTCAACAAAGTCCATATCAGTTTTCGTTCCAGAGCGCCGTTCAGCGGCGATTTACCGTGGACATGTAAAACCTTGTCGCGGTCAATCTGAACCCAGCTTTTCGATACGTCTGCCTCATCGTGATACCACAAATGAAGAATCAGAACGGCGGGAACGATATGAGGAATCAGCCGCAAGTTATCAGCCATTTTCAGTGGCAATTCGCAAGCGAAATCAGAGTGCAACAGGCCGTTGATCGCGTAAAAAGAGCCCATTGTGAGCGGAGTGTCTTTTTGTCTGAAGCAAAGGTTGAGCTGAAGGTATGAGGTCTTTGGGTCCTGTGTCCGACCAAGTCGCATAGGATTGATCAGCGGTATGTAAGACAGTGGATTGTCCAAAAGCGGCAAGCGCATCTGGTCGTTGTTTCCGGAGACAAGAGCCAGTCGTGCGCTTCCCAGCGCACCGGCGGCGAGCACCAATTTGCGCGCCGAGATCAGTTTTTCTCCTCCATCGTGAATATCTCGAACACGTACGGACGCGCCGTTTTCTTCATCCGCGAACTGCGTTGCAAGCAAACCGGGCATATAAGTAACGTGACCTGAGTCAATAAGTTTTTTTAGGGTAAATGCCGGTGTGTACAATGACGGCGAACTTGGTCGAAAAAACTCAAGACCATCATAGGATGTTGCTGTGCGCTGGTGATTATCCTCAGTCAGAATCGAGGTGCGGGGGTGCCCAATGAACACCCCTCTTTTGTTCAGAAATTTGCGTTGGCGAGTATATCGATGCAGAAGATCTGACGCATTGGGGTTTAATTTCAGGGGCGGCAACAAGTTTGGATCTTTGCCATAGAACCTCGTCAGATCGTCATTCGATCCGCTTATTCCCATCTCTTGTTCGATAACGTCGTAATGCGGCGCCAATGATTTGGCGGTTATAGGGAACTCGGCAAGATCCTCGTCATCGTAACGCAGCATTTGCGCACCCCAGAGATTTGCCAGTCCTCCCATGGCGTGACTCACCAAGGCTGTAAATCCATGGCCTCTCACCGGCGTGAGTTCCATGTTTTTCGTAACAAATGCTTGGAAAGGAGCACGAAACTTTGCCATGGAAACGTCGTTGTGCAGCGCTTCCAGATACTCAAATGCCTCACCCAGGAGATGAGAGCGCCAATCAGTTGGAGCGATCAGCGCGTCATCAAAGCTGTTCGGCCATTCGACCTCTTGCGGTTCATATCCGACATCTACCAGACCGACTTTTAACCCGTGACCGCTAAGGCCGAGTGCCGTGGCAGTTCCCCCGGGTCCGGAGCCAACAACAACGACGTCATAGTCCATACAAAAGCCTTCGACGTTTTCCTAACCGGCGACAGAGTTTTGCTTTTAAAAGACAAAAAGAAATATCCAGCATCACCAAAAGCGGGTTCCGAGGTCGTGGTGCATGCATTGTTTCAAAATGCCCCGGACTTGTTTCTGCCAGATATGCGACGATCTTCATACGCACAACCAGTGGATGCGTTGGATGCCGACCTCGCAGATAAAGTTCCAGGTTTCCCCAATCGGCTTTGTTTAATGAGGGAACTGCCGGGACATTCAATTGGGTCAAAACAGATTGATAGCGTGCCGACAGATCAGTTGGCATGGTTTTGCCGTCGAATAACGCGCCGTAAATGCTTAGAATTTCGCTATTCTCTGTCAATTGATTTGGTCCAGCTCAACAATCTCAGCTCAAAGTCAATGCGGTGGAAGCGCGCGATTGAGTCCAGAATTAAACCTGTTGTCAGAAGCAGCAGGGCAACGAGTTCCAATGCACTTGCTAGGATCGCCAACGGGATATGGTAGACATGGCTGTGATTGAGGTAGTCCAGGATAGCCGGCATTCCCGCCACTAGTCCAACTACGGCGGTGAAGGCGGATAATCCGCTGAAGAATGATAAAGGCCGGTTGTGACGCATTATATGGAAGATCGTATATATGACGCGCATGCCATCCCGAAACGTATTTAACTTGGACTGGCTGCCGGCAGGTCGGTCAGCATAGGGTGTTGGGAGTTCCACTATTGCCAGTCGTTTATCCAATGCATGCAGTGTCAGGTCCGTTTCCAGTTCGAAGCCGCGAATGAGAATTGGGTAGCTCTTGACGAAACGTCGGGAAAAAACCCGGTACCCCGAAAGGATATCGTTCAACTCCGCGGAGAAAATGTAGTTGATCAACTTGCGGACCAGTTTGTTGCCGAAATCGTGAAAAGGTCTGTTGTTCTCCTTTGCATAGTCCCCCTGTGCATGCCTGTCCCCAACGACCATGTCGGCCTCACCTCTCAGAACAGGTGCCAATAGCGCCTCCAGCGATGATGCGGAATATGTACTGTCCGCGTCGACCATGACGTAGCAGTCAGCCTCGATTTCATGGAATGCTCGGCGGATCGCATTAGCTTTGCCTTGACGTTTCTCGTGGATCAACACACCTGAAATACCCAGAGCAGAAAAAGCCTCCTTCGTGTATTTCGACGTTGCGTCCTTCGAGTTGTTATCGACGACAACGATCCGTGCGTCGGGACGCGCGCGGTGAAAGTCGTTTATGACCGCGGCGATGGTCTGCTCTTCGTTATATGCGGGGATGACAATTGCCACTCGCGGGCGGGCATTGGTTATGAGGCCTGACATTGAGAGTTTCCATGGTTAGATGGAACGACATACCAATCAAATTGGTCAAGCTCAATGCCACGGGGAAGTTGGTTTCGTGTGTCGTCTGTTAGCGTAGAGAGTTTGTATATTGAATAAACGCCTGTGCAATCAAAAGATTGGGCTGAAGACAATGGCTGAAGCGGTTTGGGAAAGATCATTCTCAGCTTAAAGCCCTGACCGAAAAAGGGCGCTGTGTCATGAGAAAGTAACACCGCGCTCTCGGAGAGCATGCCATCGAGACCTTTTTCTTTCAGATATTCAGACAAGAACAGGGGGTGTTTCGTAAAATCGAGCCACCACTTGATATGCACAGCCACCGTGGCCGTCATGACAACGATCATTATCGCGGTTGCAGAGGCCAACGGCCTGCTTCTGACGACCGGTAGTCTATTCCAAAGAAAGTCCAGTAAAATGCCGCCGCTTATCAGAATGACCGGAATATAATAATAGTTCCAGTAATTATGCGTGGCCGCCCACTGCAGAAAAAGGAACTGATTGAGGAGCCCCTGAACATAAAAACAGCATAGTATTAATCCGGTGGGTTCGAGATACTTATGTCGGATAGATTTTATCATCATCCCCGCCAGCGGCAGCAGAAGCAGAACAAATCCAACTGCTGACATTACGCGGAATGTGGTTCTGGTGCTTATCCAAACTGCTTTTCCAGTCGGAACGTGGTGAAGGTTTGCGGAGGCCTTTGAACCGACCGCAGATTTGTCGATCAATTCAACGAGCCGCTCAAGATAGCTGGGTCCCGCTGCCGGCACGTTTGAAAGATAAACGAACATTGACAGTAACATGGCGATGCCAATCACCAGGTAGATACAAAACAGTCCAAAGCGTTTTTGCAGGAGCAAGTAAGTCCCAATCGGACCAGCCACAAAAAAGGCAGGCCAATCCGTTACGCCTCCCAGCGCAAAAGCGATCCAGGAAATGACAAGCCAGCCTCGTTGATTGGTCGTTTCATGCCTGAGAAAGCTCGCGACCATCAAAGTTGAAAAAAACAGTGTCGCTTGATTGAGGTGCACGACCACACCGTGACGCCAGAATAACGGAATAAAGAGACTGGAGAGCAGCACACCTATCGCAGCGATCGCACCAATCCGAAAATAGGCAACCCAGGAACACAACAAAACGGTTCCAGCTCCGAAGAGACAGACGATCAGACGGGCAACCAAGATGGGCTGATCAGATGACCACAAAAAAGGGCTTAACCACCAAACCATTCCCGGAGGATGGTCGTTGTAGTAACTGAACGGCTCGCCGACCATGAGCGTTTGGCAATCTCTCAATGCGTTTACCATGATGCCAAGGCTGATTGAGAGTGGACAGTCGACGAGGTTCAGTGCAAATGATGTATAAAGCGGGGTGTCAACGTCATTTTGAATATTATGGTTGTAGTCAGGCCACAACAGTGTCGACCAGAATACTGATGCGAATATCCCCCATGATATTAGGCAAAGAAACAGAACTGACGCGGGTGTAACGTGTTTGGAAAGCTGCATTTGTTTCTCAGATCTCTATATCTGATAAACAGAAATCGGCTACTTGCCGTCATGTCAAATCAGGTGTTTGATTTGGCGCCTTTTACCAACAGATAACGGATGTATTGGGATCTTGAGGTTAAGGCACTTCGCGGTGTGCGCTACGCAAAATGTAAGTCCCCAAATTGCTTTCATCCCACCACGATGATATGCACTGCCCTTGGTCCATGCGCGCCAAGAATAAGGGTTTGTTCAATATCGGCGGACCGGGAAGGACCTGTGATCATATTGACGGTCCTGGGCATTATGCCTTTGCCCTGCACGTTGCGCAGCCTTTGCCAGACGCTTTCGTAATCGCCTTTTATGTCCGGTGCGTTCAGGACAACGATGTGCGCCTGGGGCAGGAAATTGTTGCTTGTCGGATTGTCGCGGCCGGAGATCAAGATGGCGGTTCCGGTTTCGGCGACTCCCGCGAACGCGTGGGTTAAGGTCACGCTGTCAGCGCGGGTGGAGATATCGGTATCAAGCTGCAATTGTGGTGCCTTATCCCAGGGCATTGCCGCGAGGCGGGGGTCGCTGCCGGTCTGAAGCGATTGCGGAAGATTGTGGTTGCGCAGATAGTCGGAGACGGCGGCAGGCACCTCGTCGGCACTGTGAACGCGCACGGTTGTCGCCTGAACCGCTTCAGCCATCCTGATAAAAAGCCTGCACCGCTCTTCATCGTTGAGTTGGCCCCGCTTTGGAATGATGCCTTTGGGAGCGGCGCTCAGCCGCTCTGCAACGGTCTTTTTTCTGACTGTTTCCGATCCATGTGCCGACGTGGCGGCTCGGACCTTCGATAAAATAGCCGATCGTGCACTCATGCCGAGCTTTCCCTTCGGGCGGTCCGGGCGGCCACCTGTCTCTGTGCCCACAATTGCTGGAATGTTCTTCCTTCCGGTGCAGGTAACTGCCGGTGTTTCGTCCAGCCGCCGGCAAAGGGCAGCGCGGAAAAACTGCCGTTCCGCTTTCCGGCCATGCCGAGAAGACCGATGACAAGACGCGTCATGAGCTGATAGAGCCTCGGTCTTTTGGCAAAATAGGCCCAGGTCTTCAGGCCGTAGCGGGCCGTGGATGGCTGCAGGTGTTTTTCAAACTCCCTTTCCCGCCAGTGCCGCATCATTTTGGGCAGCGGGATCCGCATTGGGCAGACCGCTTCGCAGCGGCCGCAGAATGTTGAGGCGTTGGGAAGGTTGCCACCCTTCTCCACACCGATCAGTGAGGGCGTCAACACCGCTCCCATCGGGCCGGGATAAACCCAGCCGTAGGCATGGCCTCCGACGGCGTGATAGACTGGACAATGATTCATACAGGCGCCACAGCGGATGCAGCGCAGCATTTCCTCATACTCGGTTCCAAGCATGCCGGAGCGCCCATTGTCGAGCAGGACCACATGATATTCCTCAGGACCGTCGGGATCGTCGGCGCGTCTGGGGCCGGTGGACAGGGTCGTATAGACGGAGAATTCCTGACCGCTGGCTGAGCGGGCCAGAACGCGGAGGATCTGCGAAACATCTTCAAGCGTCGGTGTGATTTTCTCAATCGAAGCCAGCACGATGTGAACCTTCGGCAGGATCTGCGTAAGATCACCATTGCCTTCATTGGTGACGATAACTGACGTCCCGGTTTCGGCAACCAGGAAGTTGGCGCCGGTAATGCCGACATCCGCATCAAGATATTTTTGACGCAGGACAGCGCGCGCCTCGTTGAGCAGTGAGGTCGGTTCGTCGAGGTTGCGGTCTTTCTCAAGATGCGTGTGATGGTGGCGGAAATCCTCTTCCACCTGTTTTTGCGTGACGTGAACCGCAGGGGCGATAATGTGGCTTGGTGCCTCGCCGCGCAGCTGGATGATGTACTCGCCAAGATCTGTTTCGATCGGCTCAATCCCCTCATCGGAGAGGAAATCATTGAGACCGATCTCTTCGGTCAGGATCGATTTTCCTTTGGTCGCGGTTTTGGCGTCGACCTTGCGGCAGATATCAAGAATAATCCGCCTTGCATCCGTGGCCGTTTCGGCCCAATGGACGTGACCGCCACTGTCAATGACCTTTTTTTCGTACGCTTCAAGGTAAAGGTCCAAATGGGCCAGCGTGTGATTTTTGATATCGCGCGCTTTGTCTCGCAGGCTCTCAAATTCCGGCAAGGCGGCAGCGGCGTCGGCGCGTTTGCCGATAAAGCCCGTCCGGACTTTCTGAAGCGCCTCTTGAAGATTGGCGTCAGCCAGAGCGGTCCGGCTGTTCTCCTTGAAATCGGGTGTGGTAACCTCAACCATCCGCGTGTTGGCCTTCCTTGTCGATCAGTTTTTCGACAATCACAGTGTCGCGCCACTGATCCTCCAGTTTTCCATGGCGTTCGTAGATACCGACTTCGCGAAAACCGAGCGCTCCGCAAAGCGCACGGCTTCCGGTGTTTTCCGGAAAGATGCGTGAAACAAGCTTCCAGGCGCCCTTTTCCCGGGCGGCTTTGATCAGGCCTTCCATGGCCATGCGGCCGCACCCCAGGCCTCGTCGGTCGCGTCTTGTGTAAACGGAAAATTCGAAGATACCGGCATAACAGGGTCGATCCCGATAGGGGAAAGTGGCAGCAAAGGCGATGGGAGCTCCGTCTTTTTCCGTTACGACGATCACAGGTCGCCCACTTTGAAGCCACGCCTCCACGCTCGCTGCGGAGCGATGTTCCGTTTCGAAGGTTGCGATCCGGTCGTCTATGCCCTGATTGTAGATCCGGGCAATTGCGGCTGCATCCGCCGGGGTGGCCGCTCTGACCATGAAATCCGCACCGGGTTCAGAGCCTGAGGCCCGCAGCGTCTTGTGGTGCCCGGTCATCGTCCGTCCCGGCGTTTTTCGCCGATTGCCGGTTCATCCGTCGATCCTGTCAGGACTTCTGCAACATGCCTGACTTCGATCGTCGAACCCTCCCGCTTGAGTTTGCCTGCCATGTTCATCAGGCAGCCCAGATCACCGGCAAGAAGGGTTCCGGCGCCGGATTGTCTGATATTCTCCGTTTTCTTTTCGACCATGGCGTTGGAAATGTCTGGAAATTTGACGCAGAACGTTCCGCCGAACCCGCAGCAGACATCGGCCTCGGGCATTTCCGTCAATTCCAGCCCGGCAACGCTGCTCAGGAGTTTGCGCGGCTGGTCATGAATGGACAGCTCCCGCAGTCCCGAACAGCTGTCATGGTAGGTTACTACTCCGCCAAAAGCCGCATCGACCGCCTCGACCTTCAGGACATCCGTCAGAAAGCTGACAAGTTCGTAGACCTTGGCCGAAAACGTCTCCGCGCGGGCCGCAAGGTCGGGATCCCCTTCGAACAATTCCACATAATGTTTTTTCAACATGCCCGCGCATGAGCCGGATGGTGCGACCACATAATCAAACGTCTCGAAAGTCCTGATGACGTTCAGTGCAATATCGCGGGTGTCCTTGCGATCGCCGGAATTATAGGCCGGCTGACCGCAGCAGGTCTGAGCGACCGGCACGTGAACACTGCAACCGGCCGTCTCAAGCAATTTGACCGCAGCAAATCCGATGCTGGGGCGAAACAGATCGACAAGGCAGGTGACAAATAGTCCGACGCTTGGCGAAAGGGGCAGTGACTGTTGCTCCGGCGGCTTCGTCATCCGGCGGCTTTCCTTCTTCGTGTCGGCCGTTTTGAAAGGCCGAGATTTTTTTGCTGTGTTCTTTGCGAAAAACGCCTGGAGGCAACCTCTTCCCGGGCACCGGTCCGGCGGACGTCTTCCATCGTTCGGGCAACGTAGTCGATATGGTTTCTTGCGGCGTTTCGTGCCGCATCGGGATCCCCGCTCAGGACGGCATCGTAAATTGCCTGGTGCTGCGCGATTATTTTTTCCCGTGCGCCGGGATGATTGTAGAGTTGGGTGCGGCTGTAAAACACGCCCTCCGCCAGCAAATGGTAGCACCCGCGCAGGGTGTGCAGCAGTACGATATTGTGGGCAGCCTCTCCGATGGCGGTGTGGAAGTCGATATCGATCGCCGTCTCCTCGACAACATCTGTTCTTTGCGATGCGTCCTCCATCCGCTGCATGATGTCAGCCAGGATGGCATGATCCGCTGGGGTCGCCCGTTCGGCCGCCAGAGCCGTTGTGGCCGTTTCGATTTCGCGCCGATATTCCAGATAATCTTCAAGAGCCGACGGATGCCGTTTGATGAGAGCCGTAATCTGCGGAGAGAAAACAGTTCCGATAATGTCCGCTATGTATGTACCGCCGCCATGCCTGCTTACAATGAGTTGCCTGTCCTCCAGGATCTTGATGGCATTGCGGAGGATCGGCCTTGAAACAGCAAGTTTCTCAGCCAGTTCCCGTTCGGGGGGCAGTCTGTCACCGGGACGCAGGACGCCCTTCAGGATCAGATTTTCGATCTGATCGATCACGGCATCTGCGGTACGGTCCTGATTGACCGGAGAGAAAATCATGGGCAACTTGATCCTGTGGTCCGCGACGAATGCAGCGCGCCGCTGGTGAACCGGTCTCCATAGGAAGGCGACGTTCCATCAGATTACGACAAGATTTTGATATTTGCAATAATTGGTAAAAAAAATTATCCAATTTTTACTTCTGTTTGAAATTATTTGACTTTTTCGAACGGATCAGGAAATCAAAAGCAGCCAGCCTTTCAATGGAACGTTTTGCCGCGTTGCCCCTGGGCTCTCCCGCATGGTTGCACTATAGCTGGCCGCAATGGTACGGGCTTTCTGCGAGCAATGCGACAGACGGCTGACGGGTTTTGAAATAAGGGGGTAGGGATGGCGGATGAGTTCGGCGCTGCGGTGATGGCCACCCATCCGGTGCGGGATGCGTTGCTTGGGGAGATACATGCCCGCCCGTTTCTATCGGCTGAGACACCGCAGGCATTTCTTCACTTGGGCTTCACGGTCGATGAGAAAAGTCTCGCCGACGATCGGGAGTGGCTGGTCCGCTTCTGCCTGGGACAGGGGGTTCCAGGCCCCGATGCCGGAGCCCGACACCATGTCGTGCCGCTCGGCCGCGGCCGATTGCGGTGGGAACGTCATGCGGAGTTCATTACCTACACATACAGCGGTCCGATCAAAAACGGAAAACCGTTTGGTGAAGATCCGGAAAATCATCCGTTTGGATCCACATTCCGTGCACCGGGAAAACTGCTTGTCGCAACGCGGCTTGACCTAGTGGATGATGTGGAGCCGCTCGACACTCTGCTTGAGTGTTTTGATCCGTCGAGTCTCGCGGCTTCGGAAGTGGAACAGGGGACCGCAGTCTGTGCGACGGACTTCAGGACCGATCGCAATGGCCGAACCCGGATTTTGATTGTCAATCGCAATATGGAAGCCAATCGGGCCGGCGTATTGGTACAACGTCTGCTTGAAATAGAAACCTACCGCCTTTTATGCCTGCTTGGCTTGCCTGAGGCACAGCGTCTCTCCCCGGAGATCGAACGGATCGAAACCGGCTTGCAGGAAGTGACCAACGCCATCAGGACGGCCGATGGTCTTCAGTCCAACAAGGTGCTGCTCGATCGGCTTTCGCAATTGGCGGCGGACCTTGAAGCGGGCGCGGCGGAGACGTCTTACCGCTTCGGTGCCAGCCGCGCTTATAACGAAATTGTCGGAGCGCGATTGAGAGTTCTGGGGGAGACATTCCTGCCCGGATACGGAACCTGGCAGGCGTTTCTTGCGCGCCGACTGGCACCGGCCATGCGAACCTGTGAGGCACTTGTCGAAAGGCAGGTCAATCTGAGTCGAAAGCTCGCACGGGCGACTGATCTGCTTCGCACCCGGATTGATGTGGAAGTCGAGCAACAGAACAGCGATCTTCTGAAAAGCATGAACCGGCGAACCCGCATGCAACTGCGGATGCAGCAGACCGTGGAAGGTCTGTCTGTTGCCGCTATCAGCTACTATGTCGTCGGCCTGTTGGCCTACATTATCAAGGGCACGGAATCTTTCGGTTTGCCGCTCGAAACAGGCACCATGACGGCGATCAGCGTTGTGCCGGTAATCGCTGTCATTTCCTATCTTGTCTGGCGCATAAGAGCACACCATAAAGATCCGGACGATCGTTGACCGTCCGGATAGATTTCAATGGAATGGAAATGGCCTAATTTTCGGTGCCGTCAGCGTTGAAAACAGCGAGGTAGGCGATGATGTTCGCTCGGTCGTCCTCTTTCTTGAGACCCGCAAAAGCCATCTTGCCTTTTGGTATGACCTCTTTCGGTTTGATGAGATACGCCTCCAGAGTCTCCACATCCCAGACTCTGCCCTCATCTTTGCCGGCAAGCAGAGCTTTGGAGTATTTGTAGCCTTCAACTTGACCCCAACCGGCGTCGATAATGCCGTTCAATGTAGGGCCAACCTTGTTTTTGGCATCCGGACCCACCGCATGACAGGCTTTGCATTTGTTGAATACTTTTTTTCCTTTGGTGACATCGCCTTCAGCAAAGGCCGCGAAAGAGGATGCTATGAACATCGCGGCGGCCACAGACAAAATGCGCTTCATTCAAATTCTCCCAGAATTCGTGACGGACAGAGCTTTTGAGTCAGTTATTCATAAGCGAGGCCATAATAAGCCGATATTAGAATAAGTACTAAGACCGATTGTCGCGGCGGTAACCGCCTTTAGTATCGGTTCTTCAGGATTCTTATTCTGCCGCGATTGTTTGGGACTGTTCGAGAATACCTTCCAGACCCTCATCCCAATAGGGCCGGGGGCCATAGAGTCCGGCAAGAAAATCGACAAAAAGACGGACTTTGGCCGGCAGGAACCGGCGGCTTGGATAAACAGCGTGAATTGCGACATGGTGTGACGCACGATATCCGGGCAGGATTATCTTGAGGGTTCCCGACCGCAGTTCCGGCCCGACATCCCAGGTGGATCGCAGGGCGATACCGACTCCGGCCAGCAGACCCTCGCGAACAACCTCGCTGGAATTCGTATGAAGCGGGCCTGTGGCCCGAATTGTGATTGTGCCGTCCGGGCCCTCAAGCTGCCAGGGATCCTGGTTGGAGGCGGCGAGGCGGAAGTGGCTCTCAAGATCTTCCACCGACCGGGGCTCCCCGTATTTGGCAATGTAAGCGGGACTGGCACACAGAACCCGGTGGATCGGTGCAAGCCGCCTGGCAACGAGACTGGAATCTTCCAGTGCCGCAATCCGGATCGCCAGATCGAAGCCCTGTCCGACGATATCTGTGAATTCGTCGGACAGTTCCAGATTGATGTGAAGGTCGCTGTTTTCTTCCATAAAGCCGACAAGGTGGGGCGCGATATGCATGCGGCCAAAGGATGTGGGGGCCGATATTTTGAGAGTCCCCCTCGCTAGCGACGATCGCCGGGAGACGAAGGCTTCCGCTTCCTCGATGCTTGCAAGAATGGCGACAACCCTTTCATAGTAACCAAGACCGGCCTCTGTCAGGGTGACCTGCCGGGTTGTTCTTTGAAGAAGGCGGGTACCGAGCCGATCTTCCAGTTTTCGCAGTCTTTTGGATACGACAGCCGGTGATACGCCCATTTCGCGTCCGGCGGCCGACAGGCTGCCCGCTGTCACCACCCTTGCGAAAATTTCAAGATCGTTGAACTGTCTCATTTGTTCCTCAAAGGAATAAGTGATTATATTTTATACGTCTTTTGGAGATAAATCCCGATGTGTCATAGTGTGTCCGCCGACGATTGTTTCGAAAGAGCATTTCGGACCAATGGTCGGTTGAGCATATCGCTGAAGAATAATACGGTTTTTAGGTCCAGAAGGATCAATTGCGATCCTGGCCCTGAGGAGTAAGGCACGATGTCGGGATTGGTAATGCCCAAGCCGGATGACGCTGTACTGGCGCGCCGATCGGAAATTGTCGCCGCCTTGCGTGCCATCGTGCCGGGTGAGGGCGTCATCTCCGATCCGGGGGAGATGCGTCCATACGAAACGGACGGATTGACCGCCTATCGGCAGATGCCGTTCATCGTTGTGTTGCCCAGTACGATCGAGCAGCTCTCCCGTATCCTGCGCTACTGCTATGACAATGACGTGAAAGTCGTCCCAAGGGGAGCCGGGACGTCCCTGTCCGGCGGTGCTCTGCCTTTGGCCGATGGCGTTCTCATATCGATGATGAAATTCAATCGGGTGCTTGAGATCGACTTTGCCAACCGCGCGGCGGTTGTTCAGCCCGGTGTGACCAATCTGGGCATCACGCGTGCGGTTGAGCACAAAGGGTTTTATTACGCACCCGACCCGTCCTCGCAGATCGCCTGTTCGATCGGCGGCAACATAGCGGAGAATTCCGGCGGTGTTCATTGCCTGAAATACGGGTTGACCACCAACAACGTGCTGGGCCTGCAGATCGTTCTGATGACCGGGGAAGTCATTCGCCTTGGCGGCAAGCATCTGGATGCAGAAGGCTATGACTTCATGGCGCTGATGACGGGATCCGAAGGACTTCTTGGTGTTGTGACCGAAGTGACGGTTCGGATTCTGCAAAGCCCCGAAACAGCCCGGGCGGCCTTGATCGGGTTTCCCACAAGCGAAGACGGCGGGCAATGTGTCGCAGACATCATCAGCCGGGGCATCATACCCGGCGGCATGGAGATGATGGATAAGCCTGCCATTCTTGCAGCCGAAGATTTCGTGCATGCCGATTATCCGCTTGATTGCGAGGCGCTGCTGATTGTCGAGTTGGACGGCCCTGAGGCTGAGGTCGACCATCTGCTGCAGCGGGTCGAAGAGATTGCGAAGAAGAACAAGGCCAATTCGATCAGGGTCTCAAACAACGAGGAGGAGCGGATGCGGTTCTGGGCCGGTCGCAAAGCGGCGTTTCCCGCCGTTGGCCGGATTTCGCCGGACTATCTCTGTATGGATGGAACCATACCCCGTAAGGCGCTGCCAAAGGTTCTTGCCGGAATGCGGGAACTGTCCAGGAAACATGGCCTTCGGGTTGCCAATGTCTTTCATGCCGGCGACGGAAATCTCCACCCCCTCATTCTATACGATGCCAATGTTCCGGGCGAATTGCAGGCGGCGGAGGATTTCGGGGCCGATATTTTGCGGCTCTGTGTCGAGGTCGGCGGCGTGCTGACGGGCGAACATGGCGTCGGCGTCGAAAAACGCGATTTGATGGGCGAGATGTTCTCCGAGGACGATCTCAAACAACAGCAGCGCATCAAATGCGCCTTTGATGACAAGCATTTGCTCAATCCGGGCAAAGTCTTCCCTGTACTTCACCGGTGTGCTGAGTTGGGGCGGATGCATGTTCATAAAGGACAATTGCCCTTTCCCGATATTCCGCGGTTTTAGAGGCGGATTTGATGAGCCAGAACTTTAAACCGAGCAACAGCGCCGAGGTCGAGGCGGCCGTTAAGTGGGCGGCGGCGGAAAGAGAGCCGCTTCAGATTGCCGGACAGAACAGCAAGCGATCCCTCGGCCGCCCGGTTCAGGCGGCGCGCGTGCTGTCGCTGTCCGATCTTTCCGGTGTGACTCTTTATGAGCCGGAAGAGCTTATTCTGTCGGCCAAAGCGGGTACGCCGATCGCAGACATAGAAAGCCTGCTTGAAGACAACGGCCAGGAACTTGCTTTTGAGCCTATGGATCCAGGTCCGATGCTCGGCGCCAAAGCCGGGCAGGGTACGCTGGGCGGGATCGTCGCGACCAATCTGTCCGGACCGCGCCGACTGAAAGCGGGAGCCGCACGTGACCATATCCTGGGAATAGAAGCAGTGTCCGGACGCGGGGAAATCTATAAGGCCGGTGGCAGAGTGGTCAAAAATGTGACCGGGTATGACCTTGCAAGGGGGCTCGCGGGATCGTGGGGCACTTTATCGGTTCTGACCGAGATCACGCTCAAGGTGATGCCGCGGGCCGAGACGGAGGAAACGCTTGTGCTCAGTGGTCTTGATGACCGGGAGTCGGTCGAGATCATGAGCGAGGCGATGGGATCGTCCGCCGAGGTTTCCAGTGCCGCGTATGTGCCGGCAGATGGGACGAAAGGCAAATCGTTCGCGGGATTTGATCCTTTCGACAAATCGGTCACCGCGTTGCGCGTTGAGGGTTTTGGATCATCGGTTTCCTACAGATTGACGAAACTGAGAGATCTGTTTCGTTCCCGCGGGGACATTGAGATTCTGGATGAACAAGGCTCCCGATCGTTCTGGAGAGACATTCGGGATGTGACGCGCTTCGCCGACATGACCGAAGCTGCGCTTTGGAAAGTCTCGGTTGCGCCGACGGCTGCCTCAAGGCTGATGGATCTGATCAGACAGCAGACCGCGACACGTTTCTATTTTGATTGGGGCGGCGGCCTGATCTGGCTGTGTTTTGAGGATCAAAAACCACGCCTTGATATGATGCGCAAAGCAGTTGCTAACGTCGGCGGCCATGCCACTCTGATGCGGGCTTCGGAACCGGTAAGGTCTGCGTCGTCTGTTTTTCAGCCGCAGCCGGAAGCGCTGGCCGCGCTCACCCGTCGGTTGAAGGCACAGTTCGATCCGCACGGGATTCTCAATCCCGGCCGGATGTACGCGGGAGTCTAGGTGATCAATGCAAACGAACTTCACATCCGTTCAACTTGCCGATAGCCAGGTTGCCGAGTCCGAGAAGATTCTTCGAAAATGCGTTCACTGCGGATTTTGCACGGCAACGTGCCCGACTTTCACGCTGCTGGGCGATGAACTGGACAGCCCCAGAGGGCGGATTTATCTGATCAAGGATATGCTGGAAAATGAACGGCCGGCCGATGCGAAACTGGTCAAACATATCGATCGCTGCCTGTCCTGTCTTGCCTGCATGACAACCTGTCCGTCCGGCGTCAATTACATGCATCTGGTGGACCATGCCCGCTCGTATATTGAAAAAACATATGAGCGCCCCCTTGCTGACAGGGCGATGCGATCCCTTTTGTCCACGATCCTCCCATATCCCGGGCGCTTTCGGCTTGCCATAGTCGCGGCCGTTTTCGCAAAGCCCTTTTCCGGTCTGCTGAAAAGGCTCGGTGGACCGTTTCGGCAGATGGGCACGATGCTTGAACTCGCACCCTGGCGCGGGACGCTGCCGGCTGAATTTCCCGGTCCGGGAGAATTTCGGAGCGATGCCCCCAAACGAACCGGACGTGTCGCACTCCTGACCGGCTGCGCGCAACCGGTTCTCAATCCGGGGATCAACGATGCGACGATCCGGCTTCTAAAACGCCTTGGAGTTGATGTGGTTCTGCCAGAGGGGGAGGGATGTTGCGGGGCGCTGGTGCATCATATGGGCAGGGAAGAGGACGCGCTTGAGAGCGCGAGGGTCAATATCGATGCGTGGACAAGAGAAATTGATGAAAAAGGGCTGGATGCGATCATCATAACCGCGTCAGGGTGCGGCACCACCATCAAAGATTATGGTTTTATGCTGCGGGATGATCCTGACTACTCGGAAAAAGCGAAACGCGTGTCGGACCTTGCCAAAGATGTGACCGAATATCTGGACACGCTCGATCTTGGGCCAGGCCCTCAAAAACCTTGTTTCAGCGTGGCCTACCATTCAGCCTGCTCCATGCAGCACGGTCAGAAAATCACGACGTTGCCCAAGAAGCTTTTGGGCAATGCCGGTTTTGATGTGCGGGACATACCCGAAGGACATTTATGCTGCGGTTCGGCCGGAACCTACAATATTCTTCAACCCGTCATTGCCCGTCAGTTGCGTGACCGAAAGCTCAGCAATATCGGGAAAACACAGGCTGATGCGATCGCGACGGGAAACATCGGATGTATGACCCAGCTGGGTACCGGAACGGATATGCCGATCCTCCATACCGTGGAACTGCTGGACTGGGCCTATGGCGGTCCCCAACCGGCAGGATTGACGGAGGGGAGGTTAGAGCAGGTCGCGGCGGTTTCCCGATGAGATGTGCGTACCCGTTTGAGAGAACGAAATTCTTCAGCAAAATCGGAAAATGAATGTTTGGGGCTTCGGAAAAAGATCGCCGGAAAGAGATTGCGGTCGTCAGTCTGGGCATGTCATGTCAGACTGCCCATCAGTTGCGGTTCAATCAGCCGTTTCTGGAGGATCTCGGCATAGGGCCGGAGGCCATACCGGCTAATTACTTCGACTGGCTGATCTGTCCGCCCGATAGCGCCGCGCGCCTTTTGGCCGATGGCTTGCCGCGTTTTGAGCGCAAGGATATTGTTCTTAAAAGCCAACCCTTTTGGGAGACCTACCGGTTTTATTTCTGGCATGAGTTTCGGCATCGGGAAGTCATCGATGTCGATACGTATTTTGAGATCGGCCGCCAGAAGTTTGACTATCTGAGAGAGCGCTTTTTGCGCCTGCATCTTTACCGCCGCCTGGTTTTTGTTCTGTCAAACACACAAGGAAATTTGCCGGATGTCAGAGCAGAAACAGGTGAATTGGATTTTATGTTGGACGATCGGAAAATACAGGCGTTGAAAAACGCGTTGGAGGCCTATCTCGGCCGGTCGGCGGATTTTCTTGTTGTGACAAGCAAACAGCGCTTCGAGGGTCCGGTGGGGTCGGGGTATGACATCGAGTTTTTCGCCGAGGACACCTCGGAATGGAAAGGCGACAAGGTTGCCTGGCGCCGTTGCCTGCGCCGCTACTTCATAAAACATCCGGTTCGGCAGGACGCCTTATCGTTCAAACACGGGGAATAACGGTTAAGAGGCGCATCCGCTCACCGCAGCGAAAAAGGTGCCTGCAACGGCAGTTTGACTGTTTTCGTGCGGCCCTCTTTATCCTTCAGAACATAGGTTGAAACGCCCGTTGGCACCGGCGGCGCCGTCATGAGCCGGCAGATGGGCTGGATGTCTCCTTCGACCATTTTTATGTTGTCGATCTGCAGTATTTCGTCACCGATATTAATGCCCCGGACAGGCTGCTTCAGACCTTCATAAATGGCGCTGACATAGACTTTTCCTTTGTCCATGATGCGCTCGACGCCCGGAATCTGAAAGGCACCGACCAGATTGAGAAAACCGGTCCCCTTCGGTTTCAGGGCAACGAGGCCCTGTTGGAAATCAAAAGTAATCTTGAAGTATTTCAGCGCCGCGTTGCCGACAAAGGGTTGCGCTTCCAGAAAACTGAACGGAACCGCACCCATCCGCGCCTGGCCGAAACGAAATCCGTCAATTCGCGCGAAGAAATAGCTGATCGGATCGGCCTTTTTGTTGATGCCGCTGCGTTCAAATGACAGCAGCCGGAGGATCGGTGCGGGGGAGAGGCGCCCCGCTCCTGCCAGCTCTCCCAAAAATGAGACCGGCAATGTGAAGCCGCCCTGCTTTCCGGTATCGATAATGATGTCGGTCTGAATACCTTTGCCGAACCGTGTGTTGATGGTGGGACCGACCCCGGCCTCGTTCGATACCGGCGACACCATCGCATCGGCATCAATCGACAGCGGATCCTCGGAGAAGGTGATCTTCTTTTCTTCATAGTCAATCGACCAGCTCCGGATCAACCGCATGGCCGTGTTGCCGAAAAGACCGTCGAGCTTGACGCAGGCCATTGGCGATTCGGGATGATTGAGATCCGCAACGACGGCCGGCTGGTTCTGAAAACGGGCAGGGCCAAGACCGATTTCAGGAACGACAAGAACGCCGCGCTGTTGAGACACACCCTGAGAATCCGTAACGTTTACAGCCGTTTCTTCAAGCAGGTTCAGTTCTTCCGCCAGCTTGATATCAAGCGTCATCACCGCACCGGTATCAAAAGCAAAACGGCGCATTTTGTCGCCGACTTTCACGCTGACGATCGGCATGCCGAAGCTGAAATCAAACGGTATCTGATGTTCCCCTGCCGGAACGGAGTGCATCGTCCGCATCAGAATATTGTTCGGGTTCTCCGGTTTTTCATCTGCAGCCGGCGCGCCGCCTGCAGACAGCACAAGGGCCAGAAAGCCCAGGAAAACTTTGGAAAAACAGCAGTGATTTTTCATATTTTGACCCGTTACAAAACTCTGCACCAAAACTGAAGAGCAGGGGCGATCAATAGCATTTTCAATAAAGATTGCACGTGCCGATTGAAGGTTCAGGGAGATATTTTCTTTTAAATATCTGATAAATCAGGTTTTTTCATCATCGTCTGCTCCGAGTTGTACGGGCAGTTGCTCTTCATGTTTCGGGATCGGCTGATGCTCTTTGCGCAAAGTGCGTTCCAGCAGCTCTTCATAGATTGGACGCCCCCCCATCTTG
The DNA here is from genome assembly GCA_965275915.1 of Stappiaceae bacterium. Lineage (GTDB taxonomy): Bacteria > Pseudomonadota > Alphaproteobacteria > Rhizobiales > Stappiaceae > JBDWFY01. The sequence goes on along the minus strand of CBDHYI010000007.1, from coordinate 361,115 downwards.
TGCGCCATTAGGTTGGCGGTGGAACAGGTGATAAGGACGGGCAGCATCAGCTCATAGGCGCCGGTCAATTCAAGAACCAGCACAACGCCCACCAGCGGCGCGCGGATGCTGCCTGCAAAGAGGCCACCCATGCTGGCGATCGCGCAGCCTATGGCAATATGTTCGATGTTCCACCCGGCAAGTTGAATCAGGGCTCCGACAACAAGTCCCGCGCACGATGCAACGGCAAGCAACGGTGCAAAGATGCCTCCGGGAACGCCGCTCGAATAACTGACGAGCGTCATGAGATAGCGGATTGCAAACAGCGCCACGAGAGCAGACGTTCCCGGATGATCCAGGACGATGCGATGCACAAGGATTTCGCCACCGCCGGTCGCCGCCGGGAAAACGACAATCAGCAGCCCGGCAATCGCTCCGACAACGGGTGCGTTGAAATGATGCCACTTGTCCGGCAGACGGTCGAACTGATCAAGTGCAAACAAGATAGATCGATTGAGCCGGACTCCAAGCATGCCAAGGACCGGGCCGAGCACCAGAAATATCGGCAGGATTGCCAACGGCAATTGAACTTCCGGAATCGATAATTCCGGCCCCACGCCTCCGATATGCTCGGTAATCGTCGCGCTGATTATGGAGGCGAAGATTACGCCCATATAGGTTTTCAGATGGTAGGGAAACTGATTTCGGGTTTCTTCGATGACAAAAAGAACCGCCGCGAGCGGGGCGTTGAATGCGGCGGCGAGACCGGCAGCGGCGCCTGCCGCCAGCAGTCCCTTGCGGTCGAGCATGCCCAGTTTGAATATCTCGCTCAGCGCCTGACCCGCCGCGGCTCCCATGTGAATGGTCGGCCCCTCACGGCCCAGCGTCATGCCGGAACCGAGCGACAGAAATCCGCCCACGAACTTGACCGGCAGCACCCGTTTCCAGCGCAAGGGGCGAAGGTCCTCCATTGCGCCTTCGATTTCCTGAACACCGCTCCCGGCAGCTTCGGGCGCGAAATGGCGCACAAGGAGAAAGGCAGCCAGGGCCAGGACGGCCGAGAACGCCATGGACAGTGGAATTTGTGCACTGAGGCTCAGATCCGAAAGGACGTTCTCCCGACTTGCAAACAGCCAGTCGACGCTGAGGTGAAACAGGACACCAATGGTGCCGCTGATCGTGCCTAAAAGCACAATGATTGCAAAGTAGGGTGCGTCTGAGAATAGATTTTTGTTGCTTTTCACCAAGTGCACCCGACGATGAGAGCGGAAAATTCGCAGGTTCAGTTAACCTGTGCTGCCTTCCGATATCAAGCAAGGCAACGGTCCAGCGCAAAATTCCTGGGAAAAACCTCACCGTAGATCTGTCTGCTTTTGACCGGAATGGCCATTATTTTCAAAAAAAAGGAAAAACAGCAGGTCTATTTTAGACCATTCTGTCATGGATCAGCCTGTGCAATAAGAAGGGAACTGTTGCCTGCCGTGGGAGTTGTCGCTATGCCGACTGAAACGACGAACCTATCGATCACCGGTGCCATGCAAGACGGGTATGCGACCGTGCTGACCGATGACGCACTCGCTTTCCTGACCAGTTTGCAGCGGAAGTTTAACGAAACGCGCAAGCGGCTGTTAAAGCTGCGCGAGGAACGGCAGGCGGCGTTCGACGAAGGTAAACTGCCGGACTTTCTGCCTCAGACCGCCCATATTCGCGCCAGTGACTGGAAGGTTGCAGCGATCCCAGCCGACCTGTTGGACCGAAGAGTGGAAATTACCGGGCCGGTCGACCGGAAAATGATTGTCAACGCACTGAATTCCGGCGCAAAGGTCTTCATGACCGATTTTGAGGACGCGTCCTCGCCGACCTGGTCGAATATGATCGAAGGGCAGATCAATCTGCGAAATCTTTGGCAGGGTGAGATCGACTTCACCGATCCGGTCAATGGAAAACGCTACGAAATCGGCCCAAGTCCGGCCGTACTGATGGTCCGGCCGCGCGGCTGGCATCTTGACGAGCGTCATGTGACGGTCGACGGCGAACCGATGTCCGCCAGCCTGTTTGATTTCGGCCTCTATTTCTTCCACAACGCGTCCGCTTTGGCGGCAAAGGGTACGGGTCCTTATTTTTACCTTCCGAAAATGGAAGGCCATCTTGAGGCGCGGCTGTGGAACGATGTGTTCAATTTTGCGCAGGAAGAGCGAGGCGTTGACCGGGGTACCATCAAGGCGACGGTCCTGATCGAGACGCTACCGGCCGCGTTTGAAATGGACGAGATCCTTTATGAACTGAAGGATCACATTGTCGGGCTGAATTGCGGTCGATGGGATTATATTTTCTCTTTCATAAAAACCCTGCGCAACAATCCGGACTTTATCCTTCCCGATCGCAGTCAGGTTGTTATGGGCAGCGCGTTTCTCAATGCGTATTCACAACTCCTGATCAAAACCTGTCACCGGCGTGGCGCCTTCGCCATGGGCGGGATGGCGGCGGCCATTCCAAACCGGAAGGATCGGGAGGCCAACGATGCCGCTCTTGCCAAAGTCAAGGCGGATAAGGAGCGTGAGGCCGGAAACGGGCATGACGGAACCTGGGTGGCACACCCCGATCTTGTTCCGGTCGCCATGGAGGTGTTCGACCGGCTTGTCCCCGGACTAAACCAGTTGGACGTATCCCGGGCCGATGTTTCCATCAGTCAAGCCGAACTGCTTGAAGTGCATCAGGGAACGAGAACCGAAGCGGGGCTGCGCGAGAATATCCGGGTCGGGGTCCAGTATATCGAGGCCTGGCTCAGGGGGCGTGGCGCGGTCCCGCTCTACAATCTCATGGAGGATGCCGCCACGGCGGAGATTTCAAGGGCGCAAATCTGGCAGCAGTTGAAGTTCGGTGTCTCGCTTGAAGACGGGCAGATCGTCACCAAAGAACTGTTCGAAAGGTGCCTGCATGAGGAGATGGACCGGGTCAGATCGGAGCTCGGCGCCGAAACGTACGATGCCGGCCGTTTCCCTGAAGCAATCGGGTTGTTCCGTGACCTGTCCGTTGCTGCAACATTTGAGGCGTTTTTGACTCTGCCCGCCTACCGGATGATCGATTGAACAGAAAAACGGGCGCAGTCATATGACAGCGCCCGCTCTGAATTTCGCTTGTGACACATCAGGTTATCTGACGATGACATTGGTTCCCACGCTGACACGCGTGTAGAGATCCATCACATCTTCGTTGCGCATCCGGATGCAACCGGAGGAAACCGCCCGACCAATGGTCCAGGGTTCGTTCGAACCGTGAATCCGATACAGAGTGCTGCCCAGGTAAAGTGCCCGGGCGCCCAGAGGATTGTTCGGACCTCCTTCCATGAAACGGGGCAGCTCCGGCTGCCGTTTCAGCATCTCCGCCGGCGGTCGCCAGGATGGCCATTCTGCTTTGCGGGTCACTTTGTGGCGTCCGGCCCATTGGAAGCCCGGTCGTCCGACGCCCACGCCATAGCGTCTTGCCGTTCCGCTGTTTTGCACAAGATAGAGGTGGCGCGAGGCCGTATCGATGATAATCGTGCCCGGTTTTTCAGAGCCATAATAAGGAACAACGGCCGGCAGGAACAGTGCCGGGGTCTGTCTCAGCTGTTGAGGCGACTGGCGCTGCTTTTTCAGTGCGGCCTGCCGTTGACGGCGGGTTGGCCTTGCCGGTCTTGACGGCCGCGATACCGTCAGCCGTGCGCCCTGCCTTCCAGGCTGCAACTGCATGATCCAGGGATCGGCAAGATCGGGGCTCAATTGAAGTGGCGGTGCCGGCGCAATGCCTGTTGATTGCGCCGGCACCGTCGGCAGGCACAATCCTGCCAGCGCGGTCAGCGCAGCATAAAATACTTTTCTCATCGACGTACTCACTACCTGGCGTCGTAAAACTCTCAGATCGGACGGCCCTTATCGGGCATATTGATCCGGATGGGTCCTGGTTCCGGTAAAGATAACTTGGCCTCTTCTTTAAACCGGAACCAGGCCCGATCCAGCGGATCAACCGCATCCAGGCGTAATCCTACGTCCCAAGGTCCAAGGGAATAATGAATCAAATTGCTATTAAGCTGCTAATCTTCGGGTATGGTTACCCGACGGCTGACAAAACTGGTTAATGGATCTGCAGGACCGTTTCGGTCCATACCCTAGCGAACATATCGGCGTACGTCCGAAGTGACATTCGGCAGGACTTTTTTTGCCTGCTTCTTGCTCATGCCCGGACGGACGCTCGGATGATAAAGCATGTTGAGAATATAGCGGTCGAACTGGGTGAAACGACTGTGGCGCGACTGGTCGTTGAAGACGCTGTGGGCCAGTTGGGGATCGTCATTCATCGGCCCGAGCCCTTGCAGAATTTCCTCCACCAGACATCGCTTGAACAGAAATTCGCCTTCATCGGACACGATGACCGCGGCCGAGGAGGAAATCCCCCGGCGGTCGGAAAGGACGCGGACCAGGCAATGTCCGGGCGTTTTTGCCCTGGGATTGTTGTAGACCTTCTGGCGGACGACATTTTGATATTGGGTCCGGTCGACAACATGGATGTTAAAATTGGCATCTTCCGGCCGTTTGACGATCTGGACTTTCAAGCCGCGGATTTTTTTCGGAAGCGAACGCAGGAAGCGGTAAACGTCTCGCGTGCGATTGCGTCTGGCATGATTGTGGACATGAAAGCGAACCGGGGCCGTGTATTTCTTGACAATGTGAGGCTGCCAGCTCCAGGTATGATACTCCAGACCGAAGACAGTCCGTTCAAAGCCGTCCATCAACTCCTTGTCTGAAAATGCCGGACCGGTCGTGGCAGGATTTATTCCGGCCAGGTACGATGACACGAACATGAGTAAGGCCATTCCAAAGCCGGCAAAAACTCCGCTTTTCTTATTCACGCTTTCCTTCGCTCCGCCCCGTGCCTGTTTGTCTTGTTCAATAAGATTTCCGCAAGATCCGGCTACCGTCAATGTCTGTTTTACAGTCAATTGGTGAGCGGATCGTGAAGTTTCATCCGATTTCCGGAAACAGAACTGCAAAAATTGCCTAAGGGAACATTTCCTTAAACCTCATTCGCTAAGGTACCGGTAACTAAAGGGATTGGGGCAGTAAAATGAGTGCACTAAGAAAGCCTTTTCGGGTGGAATTCGTCGGGTATGGAGCGGAGCCCGGCGAAAGCGGGGGAGACCAGGCTGCTGAAATGCGGCATGAACAGGTCTTACGAGAAATAGCGACTTTGAAAGAATTGATTGCGCCGACCCAAGACCTGAGCTCCAGGGTCCTTGACGATTACAAAAAGGAATTTGCCGAAGCCGTCAAACTCAAGACGGAGCTTGATGCAATTTACGAAGCGATCAATCGAACGAAGTTCGAAATCGCGACACTGCACCATTCGGGCTTCGAAGGTGAGGAAATGTGCCGCGTGACGAATGAGCTGGACGCCATCGTGGCTGGGACCGAGAACGCAACGGAAATGATCCTCACCTCTGCCGAATATATTGACGAAGCCTCTGCACAGCTGTCCAGCAGCCTCACGGGCGATGATGAGACGACTGCCCAGGAAATACAGGATAAAGTCATCAAGATCTTTGAGGCCTGTAACTTCCAGGACTTGACGGGTCAGCGTATCAGCAAGGTTGTCAATACATTGAGCTTCATTGAAGACCGCATTGTGCGCGTTATGGAGATCTGGGGCGGCATTGAAAGCTTTGCCGATATTGTGGTCGACGCAGTGCCGAACAAGAGGGACGGCGATGAGGCGCTGCTGAACGGTCCGGCGCTGGAAATCGACAATGATGTCGCCAGCCAGGATGATATTGATGCGCTGTTTCCCTGATTGAACAAACCAGGCTTGATCAATTAATTGTGTGCCTGCCCGCTGCTTTGGCTGCGGGCTTTTTTTCATAAGGCTTGTAGAAAGCCACGTGTCGATATAGAACATAATAAGAACAAATTCAGAGGTGGCGATGCAGGACGGATTGATAAAGGGCGATGACGGGAGAGTGCGATGCTGGTGGCACGGTAACAAGCCGGACTACATCCGATATCATGATGCGGAATGGGGACGGCCGGTTACCGATGACCGTCGGCTGTTTGAAAAGATATGCCTGGAAGGATTTCAATCCGGCCTTTCATGGCTGACGATTTTAAGAAAAAGGGAGAATTTTCGTCAGGCTTTCGCGGGTTTTGACTTTGCCGCGATTGCAGAATTCGGTGACAGCGACGTTGAGCGCCTGTTACAGAACGCCGGCATCATCCGCCATAGGCGCAAGATAGAGTCCACCATCAACAATGCCCGGCAGGCGGTTCGTCTGGTTGAGGAATTCGGATCGCTCGCTGCTTATTTCTGGTCTCATGAACCGGCGGCGGCCGACCGGCCGAAAACGCTGGATAAGGCGACACTGGGCCAACTGAGCAAAACCGATGGCAGTATTGCCCTTTCCAAAGACCTCAAGCGGAGAGGATGGTCTTTTGTCGGTCCGACAACCGCCTATGCGTTCATGCAGGCGATGGGACTGGTGAACGACCATTTGGAAGGGTGCTGCATTCGCGGCGAGGTGGAGGAGGAGCGGTTGGCTTTTGTCCGGCCGATCTGACGCCTCTCAAACGATGCCCGCCAATCAGCATGGGTTTTCGGCCATGCATAGTCAATGCGGTTTCATCGCAGCGAGTGTCTCCAAACCAGCGTGAACCAAATCGGAATACAGGCCGTACTAGGTCTAAGTTCGATTTGGAGACAGCATGAGAAATAAATCAATAGCCGTAATAGGATCCGGGATATCCGGATTGTCCGCTGCTTGGCTGCTCTCAAAAAAACACCAGGTCACTCTCTACGACAGGAACGATTACCCCGGGGGGCACAGCAATACCAGAACGGTCGTTGTTGAGGGCAAGCCGGTCCCGGTTGATACGGGTTTTATCGTCTTCAACGAAAAGACCTATCCCAACCTGATCGCGTTGTTTGATCATCTGAATATTGAAACGGCACCGACCAACATGTCCTTTGCTGTCTCGGCGAAAGGTGGCCATTACGAGTATTCAGGTTCCGGGCTGAGCGGTTTTTTCGGCCAGAAAAGGAACGCGTTTCGATTGCGGCACTATAAAATGCTTGCCGACATACGGCGGTTTTTTCGAGAGCCCGTTCAACTTGCGTCCGTTGATCAGCAGGACATTTCACTCGGAGAGTTTCTGGCAAGGGGCGGATATTCAAGCGGATTTATTCAGGATCACATCCTGCCCATGGGTGCTGCGATCTGGTCTACGCCTTCTGAAAAGATGGCCGAGTTTCCCCTTCGCAGCTTTTTGCAGTTTTTTGACAATCACGGCTTGCTGCAGTTTACCGACCGCCCGAAATGGCGCACGGTGAGAGGCGGCAGTCAGAATTATGTCCAGGCGCTGCTGTCCGACTCCAATATCGATCTTAGGGTCAACACCCCGATCGGTCATGTCGAACGGCATGAACGCGGTACCGCGATCCGGGCTGTCGACGGTCGCGTCTTCGAGCATGAAGAGGTCGTTTTGGCGTGCCATTCCGATGAAGCGCTGGCTCTTCTTGCCGATGCCGATTTGCAGGAAAGGAATATTCTTTCCGCGATACGGTATAGTCGCAACGAAGCTGTGTTGCACACCGACAAGTCCGTTATGCCAATGCGCAAGAAACTCTGGTCAGCCTGGAACTTTATCCGCCCGGAGAACGCTCGCGGTGGTCTGCCGATGGTCTCCTACTGGATGAACAAACTGCAGCCGCTGGATTGCAGTACCGATATATTCGTTACCCTGAACGGGACCGACAAAATTCGCGATAAGGACGTGCTCTATCGGACCGGCTATATGCACCCGGTTTTTGATCGCGCTGCCCTGTTGGCGCAGAAGGCGCTATGGTCGCTACAGGGTCGGCGCAAGACCTGGTTCTGCGGGGCCTATTTCGGTTCGGGTTTTCATGAAGACGGCCTTCAGGCCGGCCTCGCTGTTGCGGAGCAGCTTGGCGATGTCCGACGTCCCTGGACGGTGGAGGAGGAATCGGGCCGCATTCATTTACCGCCCTCAGTGCGCCGGCGCACCTCTCCGGTGTCGGAGACAGCGTGATGCAGTTTTTTGAAGCAGGTCTTTATAGTGGCACTGTGACCCACCAACGGCGTGGGCCGAGGACGCACAGCCTTAAGTACCGGGTTTTTTCATTGCTCTTTCCCATCGACGGTTTGGACGATCTGGTTGCAAGAAACCGTCTTTTGTCACGGAACCGGTTCAATGTTTTCAGCATTCACGATCGGGATTACGGCAGCCGGGACGGCAGCGCGCTTGAAGACCATATCGGAGAGCTTGTCGCAAAGGCCGGCTACCGGGAAAATGTCGCCAGAACGTTCCTGCTGACCTATCCCCGCGTGCTGGGTTATGCGTTTAATCCGCTCAGCATTTATTTTTGCTGTGACGATAAGGCAGATGTGCGTTTGATCATCTATGAGGTGTCGAACACGTTCGGGGAACGTCACACCTATGTTCTGCCTGTCGAAGCAGACCGGCGCGGCTCCGCAAGCCATTCCTGCGAAAAAGAGATGTATGTCTCTCCGTTTAACAATGTCGCGGGCCGCTATCACTTCAGCTTGTCAAAAAGCGCGGAGAAACTGTTTGTCGGGATTCTTCTGAAAATCGGCGGCAAACCGCATATCAATGCTCGGTTTTGCGCAAGTCCGCAGCCGCTCACCGATAAAAATCTGGCATCAGCCTTCATCCGGATGCCTTTCATGACGGCAAAAGTCTATGCCGGCATCCATTTTGAAGCGGCGAAACTCTGGTTGAAGCGGCTGCCGCTGCAGCGGCGCCCCGACCATCCCGCTTACCTGGCTTCTTTACCGGACACGGAGCATCGGAATTGAGTAGTGTCAGCCTTACCCGGAACCACAGCTGGATCTCGCAGCTTTCTCTTTATCCGGTCAGCCATTTGCTGGCGCGGATCCTGAAACAGGAAAGCTTCAAAAAGCTGGAGGGGTCCCTCACCATCATATTGCCGAACGGTCAGGCGCTGGAGGTTGGTAACGGCCGGACCGCTGAGCTTGAGCCGTGTCGTCTTACGATCCGGAAAATGAACGCTCTCTCGCGGCTGATGCAAAACGGGCTGCTCGGGTTTGCCGACGCCTATATTCGCAACGAACTCGATACGCCGGATCTTAAGGCTGTTTTCCAGTTCTTCATTTTTAACCGGGATCGTATTTCTGCCGGGCTGCCGGAACTGTTTCGCCTGGGTAAAGCAGCGCGGACCTTTCACCGAAAACGGGAAAACACGCACGAGGGCAGCCGGGACAATATTCACGCGCATTATGATCTCGGAAATGCATTTTACGGGCATTGGCTTGACGAAAGCATGACCTACTCGTCTGCCCTGTTCGGTTCTGAAGAGCAGGGACTGCGTGAAGCACAAAACGACAAATATCGCAGGATCATGGAGCTTGCCGGATTGGGCACGGCGAAAGAGGTGCTTGAAATCGGATGCGGCTGGGGCGGTTTTGCAGAGATTGCGGCACGGGAGACTGCCGCCAAGATCACGGGCATCAGTATCTCTCGTGCCCAACTTGATTATGCCGAAAGCCGGATGGTCGATGCGGGACTGTCCGACCGGGTGGAGCTTCGATTTGAAGACTATCGGGACACAACCGGTCAGTTTGATGCCCTGGTCTCGATTGAGATGATCGAAGCCGTCGGAGAACAATACTGGCCGCTTTATTTCAAAACTCTGAAAAACCGGTTGTCGCCTGGCGGCATGGTTGTCCTGCAAGCGATAACAATCGCCCCGGATCTGTTTGAAGCCTATCGGGAACGGGTCGATTTTATTCAGCGGTATATCTTTCCCGGCGGGATGCTGATGACGGGCCGGCATATTCACGATCTGGCCGAACAGACAGGCCTCAGTGTGACTCACGTCGAGGAGTTTCCCGATTCCTATGCCCGAACGCTCAACGAGTGGCACGAGCGTTTCAATCGTCGTTGGGAGAGTATATCCGCGCTTGGATTTGATGAGCAGTTCCGGCGCAAGTGGAACTATTACCTCAAATACTGCGAGGCGGGGTTCGAGGCGGGAACCATTTCTGTCGGCCTCTATCAACTTGCCCACAGTCCAAACAGTGCTTCCTCTGAAAAACCGTGCAAGGAGCGGAGCTGATGCTTCAGCGCAATACACAATCGTCTAAACCCGTTTCCAGCCTTATGGATACGTTTTTCCTTGGAAAAGCCGCCGGTCACGGGCTTTTTGAAGACCGGTTTGCGCAAATAAAGCGCCGGTTTGAGCTGAGGTTTGAGGGGTTCTACGAATCCGACGACGTTTTTATGCTCAATGAGGAAATTGACTATGATGACGGTGCGCGGGAGGAAAGGTCCTGGCGTATCAGGATGACACCCGATGTGGCTCAGGACCTGAACAGAGTGTCCATTGAGTGCAATGATCTCGTCGGGGCGGCAACGGGCACTGTTTCAGCGTCCGAAATGCGGCTGAAATATATCTACCGCCTGAAACTACAGGGAAATCGTGTTGTGAACGTCCGAATGCTTGACCGGATGTATCTGCAGCCGGACGGGTCTGTTATCAATCGGGCAACGATGAGCAAATTTGGCATCTACCTCGGAGACCTGGCGGTTATTTTGACAAAGCAGGCTTGATCGACCGACGGTCTGCTTGGTTTCCCAGGCTGACTATCATACTTCCAGTGCGATTGAACGGCGGATGAAAAAATTCATCCGCCGGGTATATATATTGTTTTTTAATAAAATTCAGATTTAAAACTTTCATACTAAATATATATTTTATGTATTTTGATTATTTATTTGAAATATTTCGGCTTCTATTGATCCATTTATTTTTTAAATACGTAAAATTTTTTAGAGCGCTCTGTAATCAATTAAAATTTGTAAGTATATCGCCAAATGGGAGATGGAAATGAAACTCTTGAAATCGGTACTAGCCGGATCGCTGGCATTAGCCATGAGTGCGGGCATTGCGTCTGCAAACAACATCGTCGAAACGGCACAGGGGGCGGGTTCGTTCAACACGCTGCTGACAGCGGCCAAAGCGGCCGGCCTTGCGGACGCTCTGGCCACCGGCGAAAACCTGACAGTCTTTGCGCCGACCGACGAGGCCTTCGCAAAACTGCCGGACGGGACGGTCGAAACGCTGTTAAAGCCGGAAAACAAAGATCAGCTCGTCGCAATCCTCACCTATCACGTTGTCGGTCGCGAACTGACATCCAATATGTTGCCCGGTCGCCGCATCGCTGTGAAAACTTTGAATCCCGGTAAACTGGTTCGGGTCAATAAGTCGAGCGCCGGCGTCACGGTCGACCAGGCCAACGTGGTCAGCGCCGATATCAAAGCAGACAATGGCGTGATCCATGTGATCGACACCGTCCTGATTCCGGGCGATCATTAAGACCGACGCTGTTCAGCCTTGACAGCGTGAACACGGACACTGCATTCGAAGCGATTTCGGCCGGATCGACAACTATGTCAGGCGACCAATTGCTTCGGATGCATTCGTTTTTCCGGTCAGCCGGCCAGTTTTTCGGCCAGTGGAGTGAATAACGGGTTTTCCGTGTCAAAGACGTAGCTCATCTCCGAAATGGAAACGGTCGACGCGCCATTCTCCCGGAGCCAGCGGGCCAGGTCGGCTGCATTCTCCATCGGACAGTGGATAACATCGCTTCCGTTGCCAAATGGCATGATTACGCCAAAAGATGATGCGATTTCATCACGTTGCGACGAACTTATCGACATATTCGATCGAACTTCCCTTAGCGTGCGTGCCTTTGCTTCTGCGGCAACGCGATCAAGAATCCGTTCGATGCTGTCAACAGCGGTCTGAGCCCAAGGCGCGGTCAGGGATGCGACCAGATGCGCCTGGGACTTCAGGATGACGCCGTCTTCGGGCACTTTCAGATTGTTGGCCGATAAAGTCGCCCCGGTCGAGGTGATATCGACAATCAATTCCGCTGACCCGGCTGCGGGTGCCCCTTCCGTCGCACCGGAGCTTTCCACGATTCGATAATCGGCGATGCCGTTTGCGGAAAAGAAAGACCGGGTGAGCGCAACATATTTGGTTGCGACGCGCAACCGACGCCCGTGCCGGGCACGGAAATCTGACGCAACATCGCTCAGATCGGCCATGGTCGAAACGTCAATCCAGGCCTTGGGGAGAGCAACCACAACGTCGGCATGGCCAAAGCCGAGCGGCGCGATCAAATGTGTTTTTTCCTCCGGCTCCGCAATATTTTCCTGTACCAGGTCAACGCCGGTCACGCCCACATGCACGGAACCCGCAGCCAGTTCACGCGTGATCTCGGAAGCTGAAAGGAAGGCGATCGCGACCGATGGCATACCCCGCAGACGGCCCTGATAGTTACGGTCTCCGCCCGGACGTTCGACGATCAGGCCGGCCCGCTCGAAAAATGCGTGGGTCTTCTCCTGCAGACGGCCCTTGGAAGGAATTGCGATGATAAGATCGTCGCTCATGACATCAGTCTTTCCCGCTCATCCGATCAAGCCACATCGAGAACCCGACCGCCGGAACATCCTCATCCGCGCCAAGAAGTCGTACAAGAAGATCGTAACGGCCCCCGCCAACAACGGGTTTCCCGGTTGTCGAAGACCGTTTGTGCAGTTCAAACACAAACCCGGTGTAATAATCGAGCCGTCGGCCGAAATCAGCGGCATAGTCAAGTTTTCCGGGATCAAGGCCGCCGTCCCGCAAAAGTGTTACCCGCCGCTCGAACCGCTTTATTGGGCCGGAAAGGTCAAGGCTTTCGCGATCGGCGAACTCCGAGAGTTCTTTGTGTGCACGATCGGCGGAGCTCTTGATATTGAGGAAGCGCGTCAGCGTTTCAGCAGCCCCCTGGCGAACGCCGACACCGGAAGCAAGTGCGGCCTGTTCGAGAAAACGCTCTGAAATCTCATGCGCGGTCCGGCCGCCAACCGTTGCGATACCGGCAATCGACAACAGGTCTTCAACCACTGTGACAGCCGCATCGGGATCGGCACCCTTAAGTGCCGCCAGAAAGCCGATATTCTCGTTTTGCCGCCGACTGTCCCCGGCCATTCGTGTGATCGCTTTATCGAGACGATCCCGCTCTCCGAACAGATCGCGCAGCCGCCGCCGCCAGACAATCGGCAGTTGCAAGGCTTCCAGCAACGCTGTAAACAGCGCTTCATCGCCAATGCGGATGCTGATATCGCTCTGACCGGCGGCGATTGCCGCCTCCCTGGCCAGGACAAGAATTTGTGCGTCGGCCTTCTCCCTGTCAGCGACACCGAGTATTTCGGCGCCGGCCTGGGGAATTTCACCCGTCTGGCCGGGGCGTTGGCGGAAAACAAGGCCGTTATAGCAATAGTGTGCCTCACGTCCCGCAGCGCCGCTTTGCAGGTAAAGGCGCGAGACAGGAATCGTAAAATCGGGCCTCAGGCACAAATCGCGCCCGTCCTCGCCCGTGGTCAGGAAAAGCCGTCGCCGAATGTCTTCGCCGGCCAGATCAAGAAAAACATCCGCCGGCTGCAACATCGGCGGTTCCACAGCTTCATGACCGTTTTTTCTGAACAGGTCCGAAAGGGCCTCGACCGTTGATGGTTGAAAGGGCATGTCAGGTTTAGCCCTCCGTTGCCTGCCGGGCCAGGATGTCTTTCACGGTTTCCACCAGGGTATCTTCAGGCACGGTCACCTGGGCAGGCCGGCTTTCGCGCCAGGTTACATTATCTTTGATTTCTTCCGACAGGCGTTTCCCCTCGATCAGGTCCTTGATCTGAACGTGACCGGCCTTCCGTTCATCCGAACCCTGAATGACGACGCATGGCGAATTGCGGCGATCGGCATACTGCAGTTGCTTGCCGAACTGTTTCGGGTTGCCCTGATAGACTTCGGCGGCGATGCCGGCGGTGCGAAGCTCCCGGGCAAAACCGGAATATCGTGCCAGGCTTTCCCGGTCCCGATCCATGACACACACGACCACAGGTCCTGATGGTGCCGACAGGTCAAGTTTGCCCAGCGATTGCAGGGCCGCCATAAGTCTGGAAACGCCAATGGAAAAGCCGGTCGAGGGGATATCCTGGCCCTTGAACCGGCCGATTAGCCCGTCATAGCGCCCCCCACCGGCAACCGAACCAAACCGCGCCTGCTGGCCAGCTTCGTTGACGGTTTCGAACGTCAGTTCAGCTTCGTATACCGGCCCGGTGTAATATTCCAATCCCCGGACAACGGAAGGATCAATCAGGATTCGGCCATCGTCATAGTCCGATGCCTGAACAATGGCACCGATTTCCGCAAGTTCGTTGACACCCTGCGTCCCGATCTCATTGTCCCTTACAAGACTGCGGAGGTTTTCAGTTGTCTCGCTGGTCGTGCCTGCTCCGGCAGCAACGAACGCCAAAACCATCTCGATCGATGGTGCATCCAGACAAGCGCCTTTCGTGAAGGCTCCCGACTCGTCTTTGCGGCCCTCGCCAAGAAGCGCCTTCACGCCATCGATCCCCAGCCGATCGAGTTTGTCGATCGCCCTTAAGACGGTCAAGCGGGTTCCTGCCCGGGCATCGCCGCCCAGCCCGATAACCTCCATGATGCCGTCAAGGACCTTGCGGTTGTTGATGCGAATGACATAATCACCTCGGCCAATTCCCAGCCTCTCAAGCGTGTCGGCGGCCATCATGCATATTTCCGCGTCGGCCATGACGGAAGGGGCGCCGACAGTGTCCGCGTCAAACTGCATGAACTGCCTGTATCGGCCGGGTCCGGGTTTTTCGTTGCGATAGACGTATCCGAGCCGATAGCTGCGATAGGGCTTTGGCAGCGTGTCGAAATTTTCAGCAACATAACGGGCAAGGGGCGCGGTCAGATCATACCGCAGGCTCATCCATTGCTCGTCATCGTCCAGGAGCGAAAAGACACCCGCGTTGGGGCGATCCTGGTCGGGCAGAAATTTACCGAGTGCATCCGTATATTCGAAGGACGGTGTTTCGACCGCCTCGAATCCGTGAAGTTCATAGGTCTCGCGAATGACAGCCAACATCTTGTCCGCAGCCGCTATCTCCGCAGGACCACGATCGATAAAGCCGCGGGGAAGCTGCGCTTTTAACTTGCTGCTCTTCGTCTTTGCCATCAGATGACCATGTACTTTCAGGAATTTATCCTTTTACCCGCTCAGTATCACGGGCCGTGGTTTCCTAGACGAAACCAGGATCAAGAGCAAGAAGAAGCCGGTTTGGCAGCCCGAATCCGATTGCTCTTTGTCGCCGGCCGTTATCCGCATCACGATTTTCTCTGTGGGCTGAGTTATCTCGCCTTTGCGGGCTTGCAATACCATTTTCTTGGACTATGGTCCGCCGGTCACCGTGATCGGAGTTCGTCTGAAGGATGCTCGGATCTTTGAGACAAAGAGACTCTCCAGGATAGCGACGGATTGCAATTGACCAGCGAAAACAAGGCGGATGTCCCTGACTTAACCGTCGTGCTGCCGACCTATAACGAGTATGACAACATTGCGCCCATGGTTGAACGCCTTGCCGGGACGCTTGGCGGGATTGCATGGGAGGCGATATTTGTCGACGACGATTCTCCGGACGGCACCGCGGAACGCGTTCGGGAAATCAGTCAGGATGAGCCCCGAGTCCGATGCATTCGGCGCATCGGTCGACGCGGACTGTCCGGTGCCTGTATTGAGGGCATCCTGTCCAGTTCCGGCAAGATTGTGGCTGTTATGGACGCGGACCTGCAGCATGACGAGACTCTGTTGCCGAAAATGTTTTCGCTCATTTCGGAAGACAGGGCGGATCTGGTCGTGGCCAGCCGGTACATCGACGGCGGCGCGGCGGGGCAGGGGCTGTCCGGCATACGGCAAAAGGGCAGTGAGTTGGCGAACTATCTTGCCAAAAAGCTGCTGGGAGTGTCACTCAGCGATCCCATGAGCGGTTTTTTCATGATCCGGCGCGAAGAGGTGGAAGCGATAGTGCCCAAGCTGTCGAGTCAGGGCTTCAAAATACTGCTCGACATCGTCGCCACATCAAAGTCCCGACTGCGTCTTAAAGAACTGCCTTTCACATTCCGGGAAAGAGAGCACGGCGAGAGCAAACTCGATACGATGGTGACGATCGAGTATCTGGGTCTTTTGATCTCCAAGATGTTCGGTGATCTGATATCGGTCCGCTTTCTGTTGTTCAGTCTGGTTGGTGCAACGGGTGTTGTCGTTCATCTCGTCGCCCTCAGGACATTCCTTGTTGCCGGCGCGCTGCCTTTTGACCGGGCTCAGTTTTTTGCGACGTTCATTGCAATGACCAGCAACTTTTTTCTGAATAACCAGATGACCTATAGAGATCGGCGGCTTAAAGGATTAAAGGCATTCAAGGGGCTTTTGAGTTTCTATCTGGTGTGCAGCATCGGGGTTCTGGCTAATGTGGGCATTGCCAGCTGGATTTATGGCAACAAGCCCGTATGGTGGTTCGCCGGCACGGCCGGTGCGTTAATGGGAGCGGTCTGGAACTATGCGGCAAGTTCAGTCCTCACCTGGCGAAAGTAGCGATTTGCCGGTGTTTCTGCGCCCGCAGTCGCTGATTATCGTTGTGCTGGGACTCACGGCCGTCCGATTGGTGACCGCAGCGACGACCGGGCTTGTGGAAGACGAAGCCTATTATCGGCTTTGGGGCCTCAATCCGGCTTTCGGCTATTATGATCATCCGCCCATGATCGGTTGGTGGATTGCTGCAGGTCAGCTCATTGCCGGAGACAACGCGCTGGGAGTCCGTCTTGTCGGTGTCCTGGCCACGCTCGTCGGATCCCTGGCTTTGTGGCGGACCGCATTCCTGTTGTTTGACCGCCAAACCGCCGGCATGGCGGTTTTGTTTTTCAATTCCACAATTCTGATCGGCGTCGGCTCTGTCCTTGCGACCCCGGATGCGCCGTCGGTGTTTTTCTGGGGCATGAGCCTCTGGGCGTTGGCTGAGCTTTATGCGAGCAAGAACGGTCTCTGGTGGCTGGCCGTTGGTTTCTTTGCCGGATGCGGGCTTCTGTCAAAATACTCGGTGCTGTTTCTGGGAGCCGGAATTGTTCTCTGGGTGATCCTGATACCGGAGCTCCGCCGCTGGTTGTTCTCCTGGCAGATATGGGCCGGAGGCCTTATCGCGGGCCTTCTGGTCGTGCCGCTGATTCTGTGGAATATGGATCACGAATGGGCTTCTTTCGTGAAGCAGTTCGGGCGGGCCGTGCCCAGGCGCTGGACACTGAAATTTCTTGGTGAATTTGCCGGGGCTATGGCCGGATTGGTCAATCCGCTCATACTCGTTTTCTTGCTTCCGGGCATCTGGGCGGCTCTCCGGCGGACGTTTGCCGACCGGTCTCCGGAACCGGCGCTGCTTGTCCTGACAAGTATGCCGTTTCTGCTTTATCTCACCTTTCACGCCTTTCATGGTCGCGTGCAGGCGAATTGGCCCGCACCGCTTTTTCCTGCCTTTTCGATGCTGGCGGCGCCCATGGCGGTCGGGTTCGGGAACTGGGCGATGGAGCCCGGCCGATGGATCCGTTTTTGGCGCAAGGCCGTTGTTGTCACGGGCATACTCGCGGCATTTATTGTTTATGTGCATGCCATAACGCCGCTGACCGGTGCCTTCGGCAGAAAAGAGCCCACATTCCAGTTGCGTGGTTGGAACCAGATCGGTCGCGAGATTGTGGAGCTGGCCGATGAGTCAGGGGCTCAATGGGTTGCAACATCCAGTTATGGTCTTACCGGGGAATTGGACTTCGTCCTGCGTGGGCAATTGCCGGTCGTACAGCTTACGGAGAGAATTCGTTTTGTGATGGCGCCGCCGCCGGATCCGGAAGTGACGAACAAGCCGGGTCTTTATGTTGCTTTTGCGAGGCGGGACGGCTCGGGGCGTGCCAAGATGCATTTTCGTCATTTTCAACGTATTGCAACGCTGGAGCGGAAAGTTCGGGATACCGTGCTTGACGAAATCAATGTGTATTATTTCTCTCGGCCGTTCGAACATCCGATCGATCCGACTTTTCCACTTCCGGACCGGTAGGGTCGATTTGTTGTGTGGAATCTCTGTAAGCCATTCTTGGAATTGGTGAAATTGCGTTTTCGAACACCCCCTCGATAAAATCTCGGTTCATACGGAGTTGTTCTAAGCAAGGCGAATCATGGTTTAAACTGACCCGAGGAAATCGGGGCCGCCCTGCTATGAAACGTGTCATATTGACTTCGTTGGAATACGGTCTGGCGTTTGGCATTGACCGGGCGCTGCGGGATCTCGCGGCAGGCGGGCGGATATCAGCGATCGGGTGCCTCGCCGCCAGTGAATTGTGGCCGCTTGAGGCGCAGGCTTTGCGGCAGTCAATAGAGGACAGCGGAAGCCGTACCAGAGCGGGGCTTGCCATCACGCTGTCCTATCCTTTTCGACCGGCCAGCGAGGAAGGACGCGCCAACTACGGCGATCCTTTCCCAAAACCGCTGAAAAGCCGCGTTAGCAACGTTCTTCGACTCGTTCCCAGGGAAGGAACCCGGGCGGAGATCGGGGCACAACTGGATCTGTTTTCGGAGCATTTCGGCCGCAAACCGGATTTCGTAACACTGCATTTCGATACGCCGCTGACGGCCCGTATCGCCAAGGCGCTGACGGAATGTTTGGTTGAGAAATCGATGAACGATGTGCTTATCATGACGCCGCTGAGCGGCACGCGGGCGGACCATATTCTGTTCCGGCGGGCCAAGGGGCGGAATCTGGCCGCAACCGGCGGTATCTTGTTCTGGCCGCGCAGTGAAGACGTAAACGATCTCCATCAGTTTGTCGTCGGTACGCTGGCCGAACAGGCCGATAACACGGTTGCCGTTTGCTATCCTGGTGAGGTCGACGATCGCCTGCGTAAATTGGAGCCGAAGAAACTTCAGTCCGTCCGCAGTGCACATTTGGACTTTCTGAACAGCGATAGTTTTCTATCGTTGCAGGACGAGCGTGGACTTTTCCTTTTTTAGTTTCGGGATTTAGGCTCAGGACCCATTCATTTCATGCAATTGTGTTCCTGACTGCGTAGGAAAGGCTTGAAAACCGGACGGTTTCCTGCGTCTTTCCGCCTTGTCAAAAACAAAATCTGCTCTCGCACAATGGATGAAATGAATGGGTCCTGAGCCTAGCCTGAATTCATAGTGTCGTAATAAGGAACGCGACCCGAATACTGTGTCCGGCAACAAAAAACGGCCTCCCGGGGAGTGGAGACCGCTTTTTTGCTGGAGGTGAGGACATAAGGGGAAGAGCTGTCCTTACGGTTGTTAATATGGACACTTTTGTGTTCAATTAAAGTGATTTTCGTCACAAAGATTGCTCTTTCATAATCGATGTGCGCACTGTAGGCAGGAATAAGGAAATCCATTTGCGTCAGTCAAACGGACTCGGATCGGAAGACACGATGACTCAAATCAGTTCGGTTCTTAAGAACAGTTTTTCACTTGAAGGACTGGATCCTGAATTGGCCGACGGTCTGTCAAGTCTCGCTCGTTCGATGAAGCTCAAACCGGGATCGATCCTGTTTGAAGCGGGTGATCCCGGCAACGGTTGTTATGCGATTCTGGAAGGTTCGCTCAAAGTCAGCATCCTTTCGATCGACGGAGATGAGCAGTTGCTGGCCGTTCTGGGCCCCAACAACATTGTCGGTGAACTCGCCCTGTTGGACGGGCGACCGCGATCGGCGACCGTCTCAGCGCTGAAGGAGTGTCAACTGGCTTTTATGGACAAGGCGGCTTTTGAGCGCTTTGCAGATGATAATCCCGCTGTTTACCGTCACATGCTCACCATTGTCGGCGGGCGGTTGCGGCAGGCAAACGATGTTCTGGCGGCCCGCAGTTTTCTGCCGCTGCCGGGTCGGGTTGCGCAAACGCTGCTCCAACTCGCCGACTCTTTCGGCAAACCGCTTGATGGCGATCGCATCCTGGTCAACTACAAACTTGGACAGGCCGAGATTGCGAATATGGCCGGCGCGGCGCGGGAAAATGTAAGCCGTGTGCTGAACGAGTGGAAACGGGCGGGAGTTGTCAGCCGGATCAATGGCTATTACTGCTTGGAACAGCCCAAGACGCTTGAACAGGCCAGCCAGCTTTAAGAAACACTCAGTTTTCGCGTAAAGAATGAAACAGCCTCCCGTTGACCGGTGAGGCTGTTTCCATTTGAGGTCGAAAGGCTCAGAAAGAGCCTGTTCGCTTAGTAGTAAAACGGACCGTCATATCCGCAAACTTTGCGCTTCACCCAAATGTAGTGGCCATGATACTCGCTCCACTTCTTGAACTTCTGGAAGTAGCAACCATGACCCCAGTGTCCTGCATGACCCCAGAAATGGCGCTTATGCTTGTGCCACCGGCGATGCTTGCGGAATTTCCGATGCTTGCCGCCGACCTGGATGACCTGGGCATTTTCGAACGATTGTCCGGCAGCGGAGGCCGGTACCGATATTGAAACTGCACCGCCGAAAATGACGGCAGCTGCAATTGCGGAGGAGATAATCTTGTTCATTTTAGTATAACTCCCTGTTATATTGCAAAAACATTATTGTTCTCGCTTTCTACAAGAATTAATTTAATTTAATTTTACAGATAATCACGTGATTGCTATCACAAATCTACTTATTATGATGCAAAGAAGTGAAATTTTTAAGTATAGTGAAATATTTCATATTTATTTTGTGATATTCGTCAATATAGACTGGAAATCTGAAGTCGGTGCAGGATGACGTGATAGAGCGCATCCCGTGAAGGTTGGATCACCTTCGCGACAAGGATGCGCGTGGCAATAGAGGGTTGGGGCATTTCACGCGATCCAATGATCGCGAGAATTGCCCGTAGTGAGCTGGTCTTTTCAGGGCGCCGTCCATCGTGCGGATATGATCAGTTGTCCCTGAAACAAGCTGCGGATCGATCGATTCTGAGATGCGCCAACACGGTTTGTCTTGCGCTCCTGCCGCAAAAGGGCGTCAATCTCTCCGGGATGCCCACCGGGTCTCAGCCTGTCTTCGTTTGCGAACGGTTGGAGGGTGCGAATGGTTTTGCAAACGAAAAAGCCTCCCCGAAGGGAGGCCGTTTCGTTCATTGTTTTTTGTCTGTCAGATCAGTAGTAGAAGAACGTGCGCTTATGTCCGCAGTATTTCTTTTTCACCCAGATAGGATGACCGTGATAGTCGCTCCAAACGCGGTGTTTTTTGTAGTGGCAGCCCCAGTCATTACCCCAATAGCCTTTCGGACCGTATTTGAAACCAAAGTGTTTTTTGAAATGACGATGACGTTTCTTGCGGTGTTTGCCGCCAACAAGAACGACATTGGCGTTTTCTACTGACTGGCCGGCAGCGGATACCGGAGTGGAAACAGAGAGCGCGCCGGTGATGATGACAGCGACTGCAAGTGCGGATGAGATAATCTTATTCATAGCAATAATGATCCCTAAATGCGAGGCTTTTTACTTGAGTTCCTTGCCTCTGATGAGTGTTATCTAAATGGTGTCGTCAGAAATACGAGTGACGGGCGTCACAGAATATAGATGATTGCTTTGGGAGGCGTGAAAACGGGCTCTATTCGTGAAGGAATTCACAAGGCCGATAGAAAGGCGGGGTGAAATACATACCGTTCGATTTGAGAATGCATGATAAGCACCCGCGTGTGCGACGCCGGCTTTAACGGTTTTTGAGCCGTCAGCGCCTGCGGTTCAGATAAGGCCGGGGCCGTTTGCAGCCTATCCTCGGCAGCTGAACGGCAGGTCCATTCTGCCGGCTTTACTGCGCGGCGGGTTGAGCCACGATCTGGTGCACGTCCATCTGGGGGTAGGGAATGGAAATGCCCGCCGCATCGAGTGCGCTTTTCAGAGTTTTCGTCAGATCGAATTTTAACGCCCAGTAGTCGCTTGAGGCGCACCAGACCCGCAATGTAACATCAACAGCGCTGTCACCCAGATTGGTTATTGCCACAAACGGGTCGGGTGATGCGTGGATACGATCATCGGCGGCGATCACGGCTTTGAACGTTTCCATTGCCTGGTCCATGCTGTCATCGTACCCGATGCCGATCGTTATATCGACGCGGCGCGTCGGATGAGCCGAATAGTTGATGACAGCCGAGCCCCAGGCCTCGCCGTTGGGCAGGATTATCTGAACATTGTCGGGTGTGGCGAGCTCGGTGGTAAACAGGGTTATTTCCTTCACCGTGCCGGACTGGCCGCCAATTTCCACATAATCGCCGACTTTGAAGGGACGGAAAAACAGCAGCATCACGCCGGCGGCGACATGGGAAAGTGTGCCCTGAAGCGCGAGGCCGATGGCCAAAGTCGTCGCACCCAGAACCGCAACGAGGCTTGTTGTCTCGATCCCGAACAGTTGCAGAACCGCTATGAGAACGATCACCAGGACGAAGTAGCGCGCCAGACTGGACGCGAAACCGGCTATCGTGTCGTCGATATGATCGGTCTTGTCCATAGCCCGGCGCAGCATGCGCTTGGTGAGATTGGCAACCCACCATCCAAGCAGAAGAATGATGATCGCATAGATCACGTTGAGGCCGACGCCCGTTACCTGGGCGAACAGGTTGGCAAGCTCCTCTTTGGACCCGACTAGGGCGACGAGTTGATCGACCTGTTCTTCCATGGATAGGACTCCCGCAAAGTTCCGCATTTTCTGGATACCAGAAAAGGGAAGCGAGGGGGAAGGGTCAAGTTCCTGATTTTTCGAGCGGTTGATCGTCAAAGGCCGGGAAAGACACCGGCTTGCACATCTTGCCGACAATGTCGGAAATCAGAGCGTCATCCAGGACCTGCATGAAAGCATCGACAGCTGACCCCATAACCGGTTTCAAAGCGCAAGAGGGTGTGAAACAGCAGTTGACTTCACTTTCGTCGATGTCCCGCATGCATTCAACCACCGCAAAATCCGCCTCAACGGCACGCACTATGTCTCCGACTGAAATCTTGTCCGGCGACCGGCCCAGTCGAAAACCGCCGCCGCGCCCGCGAACGGTTGTCAGAACACCGGCACGTCCCAGTTGCGCAACGAGTTTCATAACATGGGCCTTTGACAGCTTCTGAGAGGAAACGACCTTATCGATCCGCAAAATTGTTTCAGAATTCATGGCGCAGTGCATGACAATGCGGAGCGCGTAGTCGCTGGCTTGGTTGAGGCGCATCGTCGCATCTCACTAAAACATTCATTTCAGATGTTGATTTTAGCGGATGTTCGATTGTATTAAAACATGTATATTACATACATCTTTGGAAACTCCGATGACACGAACTGTTTCTCCGAAGTCCGGCGTTGTACGCGCACCCATTGAGCGGCACCCGGTTCATCGCTTGATACGCGAAGATGATATAGGGCGACTGGTTGAGACCTTTTACGGCCGGGTTCGCGCCGATGATCGATTGGGACCGGTTTTTGAAAATCGCCTCAAAGGCAGATGGGACGAACACCTGTCCAAGATGAAACTGTTCTGGTCGTCGGTGCTTCTGAAGACCGGATGCTGCAAGGGCAAACCCGTCCCGGCCCACACGCGGCTGTCCAATGTTCACTCAGATGACTTTCAGATCTGGCTGAAGCTGTTTCGCAGGACAGCGGAAGAGATCTTCGAACCTGACGCCGCTGGGCTGATCATCAAGACCGCTGAGCGGATTGCCCAAAGCCTGTGGCTTGCCATGTTCGCATCGCCCTTTGACGCGCCGCCACAGTGGATGCGCGGGGAAGGGAGCGCATCGGATGCCATATCCTGCTGAACGACACATTCGCGAGGTTGACCATGTTGCCGACAATCGTACTGATCGCTGAATTGCTGGCTGTTGTCTGGTTTGTGCTGTTTTTGACACTACTGGGCAGCATGTACCGTGAAGCCTATTCAATGCCTCGAGCCTTCACCGATGCGATTGGTCGCCGGCTTGTCGGCCATGCGCGCCTCGCGACCTGCGTCGGAACGGCGGCTGTAATTCTTCTTTCCCTTGCCGAATTCTCCGGACTCTTTGGCCTTTTTTAGGAAGTGAACCCGTGACTATGTCTTTTCTCAACGGTCGCATTCTGCCGGTTTTTCTGATCTGGGTCGCTGTGCCGATGCCGCTTTGGATCTGGGCTGTTCTTGCTTTTCTGATCTGACCGGTCCCTTTACTGCGCGCGGCTGGCGTGATCGAATGGTCCCGTTGATACAAACGGCAACAGGACCTCTATGATGAGCGAAGACACCCCGCACGGTGATTTGACGACCCGCACACTGGCCATGCCTGCCGACACCAACGCCGCGGGCGATATTTTCGGCGGTTGGGTCGTCTCGCAGATGGATATCGCGGCGGGTATAGCCGCCGGTGAACGGGCGAGGGGGCGGGTTGTTACCATCGCAATTGACGCGATGACATTCATTCGCCCGGTCAAGGTCGGGGACGTGGTCTGCGTTTACACCGATATGGTCAAGGTTGGACGAACCTCTATGAAAATCCACGTGGAAGCCTGGGTCTTGCGGCACCGGTTCGGGACGCGTGAAAAGGTGACCGATGCCATGTTCACATTTGTCGCTGTTGACGAAGATGGACGACCGCAAGCGGTCCCGTCGGAGACAGCGGCAGCTTCGTGACAAAGGGCCTTTGCCCTCAGCGCTGTCTGCGCCGGAAGGTTGACTTGAGAGCGCGGGCGGCCTCGGG
Organism: Stappiaceae bacterium; assembly: GCA_965275915.1. Taxonomy (GTDB): domain Bacteria; phylum Pseudomonadota; class Alphaproteobacteria; order Rhizobiales; family Stappiaceae; genus JBDWFY01. Next base: position 336,492 of record CBDHYI010000007.1, on the reverse strand, counting down.
GTAGCGTGCAATCGCTTCCGATAACAGAGTCTCATCGACCACCCTGGGACCAAGCTGCTGCCAGAGACGAAACAGCTGATCGAATCTGCCGGCACTTTCCTCAGGCGAAAGCGATGGGGCAGGCTGCGGACGGGCAAGAAAAGACGATGCGACACCAATCCGAATACCGACAAGTATTAAGAGGAGGTCTTTTTGCAGCCCGGTTTTCGGCTGTTGAGCAAGATCCGGCTGTCGCAGACACTCAAGCATGGCGGCGGGAAGGACGCCGTCTGATCTATTGCCTGAAAGGTCAGTGACCGGTACGCGAATCTGTGGTCGGATCGGGTCGGTATCAATAATCACGTGCGCGGCCGCACGCAGGGCGTGTTCGGTCATAAAAAATCCTCCGTCAGCATCACGCCGAGGAGGACTGGCATTCACATTACCCGCTCGGTTGCCAAAGTCGGTTACATCGGACTTCAGCCACATCCCGAATTCGGAGAACCACCTTGCCGCGGATGGCAGGTTGGTGAGGGCGCCAGCCCTTCTCTTGATGAGGCGCCCGATATGCCATGATGGGGCGGACCGGTCAACGGATAATCCTTTGTGGGATATCTGACCGCACTTAAGGATCCATGCTCTGACCAAGCCCCAGATCGTGTCTCTGCTTTTTCGTCAGCTTTTGTGCAATCAGGGCATGTGCGCCTTTGATATAGGTTTGGATTTCTTCATCCGTCAGAGCGTTCGGCGTTTCCACCTGCACCCACTTTGCGCGGGCAAGATAGGGTGCGGGAATGATGCCGGGTTGCTCGCAGAGCATCACGTAAGAGAGATCGCTGCATTTGAAGCTGATCTTGTCGTGCCCGCCAGGACCCCAGTGCGAGCAGATTGCGAAAATCTTGCCGCCGACTTTCCAGACCGACGCACCTCCCCATTGTTCAACATTGGTGACGCCTTTCAGGGTTTGGCAGAAGGCGTCGAAGTCGGTGCGGTTCATGTGGGAAATTTCCTGGTTGAAACTGTCTGCACAGTTTTTGACGAGAACCATTCCTTGTCGGTGCGCCTCCATTCGATACAATAAGTACTTGTTCTTTTGCCAGTGTTTGAAGGCATTGCGTTACATGGGGACGGCGGAAAATGACATTCGATTACCTCAATTACGAGCCGCAGGGCGACAAGAAGAATTCGGATTTTTTTGAAGACTATCTGAGCAAAATCTACGCGCGTCGTCAGCAATCCGGTGTGGAGAATCTGGTCGGCACTATGCAGGCCATACTGGTTCAGGTCGAAAGCGGCGATGGTGTGGCCACAATGGCGGAATTCCATCGTATGACACCCTACCGGTATCATTCGAGCTATCTGGGAAAAACCCACAGGCAGCATGTCTTGCTGAACAAACCGGACTTTCCGGTGCTGGTTGTGCTTGAGCCGCTCTCGCCTGCCTATGAGGATTATGTCCGGCGTCTCAATGCCCTTTATCCGTTATCCCGCCCCAAACCCAACACCCGCTATATCGGCGAGGTGTTTGCCTGCGATAATCTCGGAGCGCTCAGAGAAACTCTGGAAGCTCAAAACATACGGTTTGAATATCCCGGCGAGACTGTGAACCCGCTCTACACCTGTGAGGGGCTATTGTTTACGACGGTTTCAGACTTTACGGGCAATCGTGTTGGCTACACATCCGGTAACTTCCGCGATCCTGATTCCCTTGGACTGGGGAGCCGGTTCGAATTGCTCGACGAAGACCGGGAACAGCTTGCTGCCGCCGGTAAGCTCTCCAGGCAACAGGGTTTAGACGCGCTGATGCTCGGCTTTGATCATATGGCCACCCGCATTCTGTCCGGCGAGCGCGAGGATGCGATCCTCGAATTTCTGACCATGGTGCCTTACTATTTCTGGGGTGCGTACAACATCTCCGACATGAATTCTTCGACCAACGTGACCCGATGTCCGAAAGTCACGGACGACAAGGTCTCACCGGCGAAAGTATTCACCGCGAACAACACGCCGTCCTTTGTGAATTCCTTCGAAGGACTGCCGATGCCGACAGAGGATTTCGTTCGCAACTATGGCCGCCGGATGCACCATATGGCTGTGGAAGTCGAGGACGGCGATCACCCGACGGGACAGAAGAATGTCGATTATGTGGTTGGCATCCTGCAGGAACAGGGCGTGCCGTTTCTGGCCCATGTGGTTGGGGAGTGCAAGGATTCACCGGATCTGAAGCAGATCTTTTCAAAACATTCAAAGCATACCTTGCTGATCACCGAATATATCGAGCGATGCAAGAAGTTCGACGGCTTCTTCACCAAAACAAATGTCGCGGCCCTGACCGAGGCGGCCGGACATGACGAGCGGTACGAGCACGGTCAGGTCTTTGACTGAGATTTCAGCTTACGGCGTTTTTCGATTGAGCGCACTCGCCAGATGCTCTAAGTGCTCGGAAAATTCAAACGGGCCATCCAGTGGCTGTCGACATACGCGCCGTTTCTCAGGACCGATCGCCGCGCCGTACCTTCGATTTCAAAGCCGAACTTCTCATAAAGCGCGATCGCCGGCGCGTTATCGATATTCACGGTCAGCTCCAGCCGCTGTAGCCCCCACCAGTTGTCGGCCGTCTCAATCAGAGCGACCATAAGGGCTTTACCGACACCTCTGCCGTGATGGTTTTCATCCACGAACAGGATGAGCTGGCCCGAATGGCTCATTCTGCCGTCCATGCGCCACATGGACGCGCAACCAAGAACAGCATCGCCCTTGCAGGCGACAATGTTGACGCCTTGGTTCTGACGGCGTTCGAGAAGTTTGTGAAGGTTTGCCTTGGATTGAAACGGCAGGCGCAGGGTTCCGGCGATCACCTTATCCTGGCCCATGATCGCGGCGATTGCATCCCAGTCGGCCGGTTCCATCGCACGGATAGTGTATGACGTCATTTTCCTAAAAATTGTCTATGCACATGGTTCAATGAAAAGTTGCATAGACGCTATCAAACGCAACAATCGGGCAGAGATTTGGCAGTTGCGGGTGATTATCCGACAGCGCGGGCCGTCGCTTTCAGCTTTTCGACTTTCCGGATATGGGAAACAGCCTTGGTTCCGCCGGTCGTCTGCTGGAACATATCCAGGGAGTTCGTTTCGTCCGAATGAACCGGCGTTGTTGCGACATCGACATAATCGAAGCGGTTCGGCGCTTTTTTTACTTCACGGTAAATCCGGTAGTACCGCGCCAGAGCGAGTCCGTAGTTGATGTGGCGCTTAACAATGTCGCCGACATATCTGGGATAGAACGTGATCGGACTTTCAAGGGGCAATCCCGCGCGGCGGTCCCGGCGTACCTTGCGCCTGAAATAGCCGCCTTCAAGAGGATGGACGCCTTCATAGGCCACCATCAGATAGAACCACATCATCAGGAACAGCTTGTTTCCGGGTCGGCCGCGTTTGTGGGCGGCGGCGCGTTTGAGCACCGTGCGAACATGGTCCGGACTGTAATAGCTGTGCCAGGCCGCGCGATATGTCTCTTCCCATTCTTCATCCGTCATTTTGGGATGATGGCTGACGCGATGGTTGAGGTCATACTTGTTGAGGTCCGGGTCCATCCAGGCACCTGCCTTGTGCAGATTGAGATGGTCTTCCGAACCGGGAAGGGGTGTCAGATAAAAGAATTCCAGGAGATCGAGCGGCAGCTCCCGTTTGATGATGTCAACATCGCGCAAGACCGATTCTTTGGTATCGCCGGGAAACCCGATAATATATCCGGCGTATGTCGTTGCACCGTGATCACGCCATTTCTGGATCATCGCACGATATTCGGTAATCTTGTTCTGGCGTTTCTTCGCTGCCAGCAGATTATCGGGATTGATGTTCTCAAGTCCGATAAACACCCGGTTGACGCCGGCGCGTGTTGCCTTCTCAACGAAGTTCTTAATGCGGTGACATAAGGTATCGACCTGAATGATGAATTTGATGTCTAACTCGTGATTTTCTCTGAGGTCGATCAGGCGATCGAAAAACGACTCCCAGTCCCGGTTCCGAGCGAAATTGTCATCGGTGATGAAAAACCGATTGATTCCCTGCTCATGATTTTCGCGGATGATCTTTTCAAGGTCATCGGCATTTCGAAACCGGCTTTTTCGACCCTGCACATTGATAATGGTGCAGAACGAGCATTGATAGGGGCAGCCCCGGCCAAGATCGAAACTTGAATGCGATCCGGCGGTGAACTGGATATGCTTAGGCGGCAGGATTGGTGTCGGTTCTCCCTGTAGCCCCGGAAGATCTTTCATGAAATTGTAAAGCGGCTTGAGTTCATCCCGGTATGCATCCTGCAGAATCTGATCGAGACGGTTGTCTTCCGCTTCTCCTGCAAAAAGCGTTATGCCCTCTTCCTGGGCCTTCACCAACTCTTTAGGTAATTCCGGCAGCATCGACAGGCAGCCTGAAACGTGAAACCCGCCAATGGCGACCGGAAGGTTCTCTTTGCGGAATATTCGGGCAAGATCCACGGCACGCGGGAATTGATTGGACTGGACGCCGACCAGGGCGATCAGTGCTTTTCCGCCATGCTTCTTGATAGATCGGATAATGCGTTCGGGGCGAACCGATTTATTCGTCTCATCGAAAGTATGAAGTCGAATATCAACATCCGGGCCCAGAACGGCCCGCTTCCTGCTGTCGACTGCCAGCCCGTTCAGGCAGGCAAGAGTGTTTGAAGGAATGGCCGAGCGCAGCCACTGGATCGGATAGCCGTCATCATCGTAATGCGTCGGCTTGATCATGATGAAGTCGAAAATTTTCCTTCGTACCGCCTGTCCCATTTCCCGACTACTCCCTTTTCGGGATTCCCGTCGGCGCAAGTCTACGACTCCGACTGTGTGAAGGGAACCGGGTTGAAAATATTTCAGATCATAAGATGTGAGACGAAAAAGCAATCCAGAGAAAAAGTTGCTGTTGGATTAAGCTTCTAAGGTCGATATCGAGTTTGAAAGAAATATGGAAAAAATTTTTACTGACAGTCTGTTGATAATTTAATTGCTCAAAATATAAAGTTCTGGGTTGAATTCTATGGGTACCAGAAAAATATAGAGCGCATCATTATAAACCTTAGGTTACATAATGCGCTCTGCTTTTGATCGGTTGTCGAAACTCAGTGCGTTGGAATGCCTGCATGTGCTTCCTTGCCCCAAAGGGCCCGGACTTCCTGATCTCGACCGCATCGATACCGGTAGAACTTGTACCGCAGCGGGTTCTTTTTGTAATAGTCCTGATGATAGTCTTCCGCGTCATAGAATGTGCCGGCGGTTTCAATCGGTGTTACGATCGGGCCCTTCAGGGTTCCGCTGGCATCAATCCGCTCTTTTGATCGCGCCGCGATTTTCGCCTGTTGCTTGGTGGTGGCAAAGATCGCAGTGGAATAACTTTCGCCCCGATCGCAGAACTGTCCGCCGGCATCGGTTGGATTGACGCTGCGCCAGAAAATGTCAAGCAGCGTTGCATAGGAGACAACATTGGGGTCGAAGGTTATTTTTACCGCTTCCCGATGACCGGTTCCGCCCGCTGTCACCTTTTTATAAGTGACGTCTGCGGTGTGCCCGCCTGTGTAGCCGGATACCGCTGAAATAACGCCGTCGACCTTCTCAAAATCCGATTCCACGCACCAGAAACACCCACCTGCGAATATCGCTGTGTCCGAAGCGGCGAGAGCCGGTGCAGAGGACAGCGTGGCCAGCGCTATTGCACTCGCCAATGCTGTTATGCAGCGGCGTCTTGGTGTCGCAGCCGGCCGGTTGGATCTGGAAGCAGCGGTATTGGGAAATGCTGGCATAGATATTCCACCCTTGTTGCAGATGCCCCAAATGTAGCGGATACGCCGTTCACCGGCCAATCAGATCACATCACAAAGACCGGAGCGTCATGCGAATGGCGACCCCGGAAATCTCAATAATGGGGTGGCTTTTCAACCCGATCCGGATCGGCAACACGATCCTCAAGTGCGCCAATCTGATCTTCGAGGTGTTTTATCTTCCGGGTCAATCTGTCGATCAGCCCGGCCTGATCGGTCACGACGCTGTTAAGCTCATCGATCGTGAGATTGGCGTGCGCCAGCTCGATTTCCAGTCTGTCGATGCGATCTTCGGTTGAATCTTTCATCACTCTCTTTCTTTGCTACCGCACCGGCGGAAATGGCGAGTGTATTCACAGTAACACGTTGAGTGTTCACTCAAAAGAAAAGGGCGGCCTGAGGCCGCCCTTTAATACAACCGGCAGGGCAGGACTGATTAGAAGTCCATGCCGCCCATGCCGCCCATGCCGCCGCCGGGCATCGCAGGTGCTGCCGCTTCAGGCTTGGGAAGCTCTGCGACCATTGCTTCGGTGGTGATCAGGAGACCGGCAACGGATGCTGCGTCCTGAATTGCCGCGCGGACGACTTTGGTCGGATCGATGATACCGGCGTCAACCATGTCGACATAGGCTTCGGTCTGTGCGTCGAAGCCGATTTTGTCATCGCTTTCGGACAGTTTGCCAACAACGATCGAGCCTTCAACACCGGAATTTTCGACGATCTGACGAAGAGGAGCTTCAAGAGCACGCAGGACAATGTTGATACCGGCTTTGATATCGGAATTGTCGGAAGAAACGGCTTCTACAGCCTTCTTCGCCCGCAGCAGTGCAGTACCGCCGCCGGTTACAATGCCTTCTTCAACCGCCGCACGGGTTGCGTTCAGAGCATCGTCGACGCGGTCCTTCTTCTCTTTCACTTCAACTTCGGTTGCACCGCCAACACGCAGAACGGCCACGCCGCCGGCGAGTTTAGCAAGACGCTCCTGAAGCTTTTCGCGATCGTAGTCAGATGTCGTTTCCTCGATCTGGGCTTTGATCTGAGTAACGCGGCCCTGGATATCATCCTTGGAGCCTGCACCATCGATGATGGTGGTGTTTTCCTTGGTGATCTCAACCTTTTCGGCAGTGCCGAGCATGTCAAGCGAAACATTTTCCAGCTTGATGCCGAGATCTTCGGAAATGACGGTACCGCCCGTCAGGATCGCGATGTCTTCCAGCATTGCCTTGCGGCGATCGCCGAAGCCAGGCGCTTTAACGGCAGCGATTTTCAGGCCACCGCGCAGCTTGTTGACAACCAGAGTTGCCAATGCTTCGCCTTCAACGTCTTCTGCGATGATGATCAGCGGGCGGGAGGACTGAACGACCGATTCCAGGATCGGCAGCATTGCCTGCAGGTTGGAAAGCTTCTTCTCGTGCAGAAGAATATAAGGCTTTTCCAGTTCAGCCTGCATTTTTTCGGCATTGGTTACGAAGTAAGGAGACAGGTAACCGCGGTCGAACTGCATGCCTTCAACGACTTCAAGGTCGGATTCCAGAGACTTGGCTTCTTCAACCGTGATGACGCCTTCGTTGCCGACGCGCTGCATGGCGTCTGCAATATCGGCGCCGATCTGCTTGTCGCCGTTTGCGGAGATCGTGCCGACCTGTGCAACTTCCTCGGAAGAAGAGATTTTTTTGGATTGTTTTTCAAGATCGGCAACAACAGCAGCCGTCGCAATATCAACACCCCGCTTCAGATCCATCGGGTTCATGCCGGCTGCGACGTATTTGGCGCCTTCCTTAACGATAGCCTGAGCAAGAACGGTTGCGGTTGTGGTGCCGTCACCGGCAATATCGTTGGTCTTGGAAGCCACTTCGCGCACCATCTGGGCGCCCATGTTTTCGAACTTGTCGTCCAGTTCGACTTCTTTGGCAACGGTGACGCCGTCCTTCGTGATGCGTGGTGCACCGAAGGCTTTGTCGATGACAACGTTACGGCCTTTCGGGCCAAGTGTGACTTTTACGGCGTTTGCAAGAACATCAACGCCTCTAAGCATTTTTTCGCGGGCGTCGGACGAAAATTTTACGTCTTTGGCAGCCATAGTGATAAAACTCCTTGGAATTCGGCATCCATTTGCGGATGTACGGCGCCGGGCTCGATTGCCAGTATTTTGAAGCGGTTGCTTTCCGGATCAAACTTCTGAGATTGTTGAAAAAACCCTGCGCGACGAAACGGGTGAACCCTGTCAGGCGATGACGCCCATGATGTCGGACTCTTTCATGATCAGCAGGTCTTCGCCATCCAGTTTGACTTCGGTGCCGGACCATTTGCCGAAAAGAACGCGGTCCCCTTCTTTTACGTCGGGGGCGACAAGCTTGCCGGCGTCGTCACGGGCGCCGGGACCGACGGCAACAACTTCGCCTTCCTGAGGCTTTTCCTTGGCGGTATCGGGAATGATAATGCCGCCGGCGGTCTTTTCTTCAGAATCGACGCGACGGACAACGACACGATCGTGCAACGGACGAAATGCCATAATACTCTTCCTCTACAGATTGCGCCCCGGATCGTCGGCGGCGCGATAGAGCTATTGGAATAGAACGAGAGCGACGCTTCGCTCTGCGGGCTCTGTTAGCACTCCTTCATAGCGAGTGCTAACAGACGGAAGGGATTTAAGATCCTGGCTTTCCAATGTCAATATTTTCGGACAAAAAATCTGGCTGTTCCATCCGGTTCCGCAGATTAGGGTTTACGGCGCCCCCACGGTAAAAGCGCATTGCAGCGCCCGGCGGTTTTCTTGGTGCGGCTATGACGTATTGGGCAGAGCTTTCTTCGCGCCGGTCTTGTCCGATGCGTAATAACAACCAAAAATAATTGCGAGCGCTCCTGCCGCGGTTGTCCAGTGGGGTTTTTCGGCGAAGAAGATGTAACCGTAAAAGCCGGCCCAGAGAAAAGCGGTATATTCGAACGGGCCGAGTTTTGCCGCGTGGGTGCTGGAGAATGCGGTCACCAGGCAGATCATGCCTGCCGCACCGAGTACTCCGATTCCCAAGAAGTGCGGCAGTGCCTGTGTCGGGATAGGAGTCCAGTTGCCCAGCGCCGGCAAGCTGCAGAGCACGGCCGCGGAAATGGTCTGCAGCATCGTCATGATCATCGGCGGCTCCCGACCCGATCGTGCCCGAACCATGATCATGGCCAATGCATAACCGAAAGCGGCTGCAAGGCCGTATCCCAACCCGGCAAAGAGGTGTGCCTGCCCAGACACGGCAATGCTGTGATCGAGCTTGCCGAAAAGGATAACCAAAACGCCGACAAATCCGACAAGGATTGCCACACCGATCCGTTTTGTCATCGGTTCCTTCAAAACCGTCCAGGCAATGAATGTGAGAAATAACGGCGTCGTAAAGAATACCGAGGTGGCAACGACTTGCGGTAACAGCCGAAGCGCGTTGAAAAAACAATATATGGTCGCAACCATGACACCGCCGCGCAGAAAGTTCATGGCAAGTCCATGCGTATTGATCGCAACGGGCATGTGTCTCAGGGCAAATGGCGCCAGAATAAAGAGGGCAATGAGATAGCGGGCAAAGATGACCTGCCACACCGGAAACGTAACGGTCAGATGTTTCGCCATCGAATCCATCCCCGTTAGCAGGGCGACAGCCAGGACCATCAGGATTTGCGGGGGAATATGCATTGACAAAAGCCGTGACGCTGAAAGACCAAACGTGGAGGTGCAGGAAGTTTGGCAGTGATCAATAGAGCGGGATCCGGATCCCTCAGGAAAACAAGGGGCCACATTCGCACGATCCGGGCTTTTTGCACAGGCTTATCTGGCGGGCTTCTGTGTGCCCTCGATTGTGAAGGGAAGGTCGACGGTTCCCGCTTTATCCGAATTGGTATCATTGAGAACGAGATGAAGGATGTATTCGCCGTCCTGTAAGCCTGCGAAATTATAAATGAGCGAGGCCTTGAACTCTTTGTTTTCGGATTGGCTGGAAAGTCCGACCCGTTGGGGGGAAGTGCTTGTCAACACCTTGCCATCGGGTGTGTGCAACTCCATGGATACGTCCAAAGCGATGATGTGTTGCCCGTTTTCCCGACCGTAGGAGAAACCGGTCGGCTCCAGATAGACCACCAGCGGCTCCCGGGCCGAAAAAACAGAACGTTCTCTGGGTGTGTACTGGCCGTAGCCTTTGGCCGGTTCCTCTGCGAACGTCGCGGTTGAAAAAGACAGCGGTGCAGCTTTCCAAGCTTCCGAATAGGCGCGTTTTGCTTGATCAAGCGCGGCCTGCGCGTCAGGCACAGTCGTTTGACCGTGCGCGCCCGAAATCAGAAGAGTAAAAATCAGCGCGGCGCTGAAATAGCCACCGACTATTCTTGCCCGGGAGTGAGTTGACACGCCGTTTATTCCCATATGCCAATGTTTTGCTTATCGTTATCGGCTGCATATATCTTGCCGGCAAAAAAGACACAATAGGATACGGGCACTCATCGGAACGAGCGCCGATCAGGACGGTCTAATATGTGGATATGGTACCTAAATGTCACCCTCTGAGCCTAGGCTCAGGACCCATTAATTTCATACAATTCTGTTTTGAAAGAAGTATTCGAATGGAGAGAACCAGGGAGAAGCAAAGGTTGGATACCTTTGCGAGCTCTGGTTTTCTTCAGGCGGACACTTCTTTCAAAACCCGAAGGGCGAGGCATATTTTGTTCCTGACTGCGCCCACAAAGACTTGAAAACCGGACGGTTTCCTGCGCCTTTCCGCCTTGTCAAAAACAAAATCTGCTCTCGCAGAATGGATGAAATTAATAGGTCCTGAGCCTAGCTCGCCAGATGTCGTGGGCGAGACTGTCGTTTGGATTCCCATGATTGACGCTTGCGATAGATCGTTGAGGGATTGATTTCAAGGGCAGCGGCTGCGAGCGCAATATTGCCCTGGAACCGGCTGAGTGCCTTTTCGATGATCGTCCGCTCTTGCATCCATAGCGGTTCGATTGCACCGGCCTCACCATGCGTATCGGTCATCTCGTAGGGTCCAGATGGTGCCGAAGGGCGGCGAGATGCGTGAAGCGTTGCCGGCAGCATTGAAGCTTCGACCTGCTCTCCGTCATTCATGACCGCGATCTGGCGTATCGTATTTTCAAGCTGCCGTACATTTCCCGGCCAATCGTGGGACAGCAGGATTTCCTCAGCTTCAGGAGAAAATCCCGCCAGACGGGATCTCTCTTCAGCCGCATGTCGCTTAAGAAATGTCTTCGCAAGCGTCAAAATGTCAGCCCGCCGGGTGCGAAGCGGGGGCAATTGAATGGGAAGGACATGCAGACGATAAAAAAGGTCCTCGCGGAATCGGCCGGCCTGAATGTCCGCCGTCGGATCCCGATTGGTGGCACAAATGATGCGCACATCGACCTGACGCGTCCGGGGGTCTCCGACGCGCTGCACGGCACCGGTTTGCAGGAATCTCAGTAATTTGGCCTGCAAGGCGAGGTCCATCTCGCCGATTTCATCAAGAAAGAGCGTGCCCCCGTTTGCCAGTTCAGCCGCACCGGCCCGACTTTCGACCGCTCCGGTGAAAGCGCCTCGCATATGGCCGAAGATCTCGCTCTCCATAAGATCCTTGGGGATCGCGCTGCAGTTAATGGCTATGAAAGGGTGTTCTACCCGTCCCGACCGCCTGTGCAGCGCCTCCGCGCAGAGCTCCTTGCCTGTCCCCGATTCTCCGGTGATGAAGGCCGGGGCCTGGGACCGAGCGATTTTGCCGATCTGGGCGTAAACCGCTCGCATCGGCTCGGAACGGCCGACAAAGCGTTCAAAGTCCGGTTGGCCGGTCGTGCCTGATGCATCATCAGGCTTCGCTTTGTTTCGGATGGTTACCTGATGTGTTAAATCCGCATATCCGGTTTTCGCTGGAGAACAGGCGGATGCGGGCATGGCGGGTTTATCGTTGCCCGGCAGTGCCATCTTGAGCCGATCCGCAAGCCGTCCGGCCGCAATGGGCTTGACCAGCAGATCGCAAGCCCCGGCGCTGACCGCATCAACGGCCATGGTCACCGACGCGTTGCCGCTCACAGCAAGAATGCTTGTGCGCGGTGCCGACTGTGCCAGATCGGCCAAACCGTCTGTTCCGTCTGTCGTCTCCATGTCCGCAAACAGGATGTCGATCGCCTCATCGGCGAGACAGTCGATCGCCTCGCCCCAGGCGGGGACCTCAAAGATATGGTCGCTGCCTGCACCCAAGGCGATCAGCTTGGAAGAAAGCTGCCGCCTTGCCGCCGGATCGCGATCGAGAATACAGAAGCGTTCGGACCCGATAAGGCCACGTTCTGAGCCCATGTGATGGTGACACCCAGGTTGATTATCCGGCCTGTTCGAACGACCGATTTCGATGACACGGATTGTCTCTTAACAGGGTAAATAAATAGTTTGCACCGGACAATTTCACCTCTTTGAAGCATCTTTCCGAGTTGCTCAAAGGTCGGGTTACTTTGCGGAAAAGGAAGCCGGTTGGCCTACTCTCTCCCGATGCATTTTGAGGCGTGAAAACAAATCGGGCCGACTATTGTTACGGAATTGTCCTCAACATTTCACAATGGCATCAGATTTCTGCGGAAAGATGAAACGCCGGGACCATAGGCTGTTAATTTTTTGTTAAGTATCGGCTTACTGTATTTTGGACGATTCGACTGATAACCTGATGGCGCGCATAGCACACCTGTTTCTCGGACTTTGCCTGATCGTGATCGCCGGCTCCATCGGCGCGGTGCTTCATTTCCAGTTTGACCGCCCGATCAGCGAAGCGGTTGTTGCATTTCTGGCGATCGTCGTCGCCCTTTTTCTTCTTAATATGCAAATATCTCGATCCCGTGATCGAACTGAGACGGAGAAGCAGGTCGAACTGCTGACCGAACAGATCCTCGAATTGAACGATGATATGCGCAGTATGGAAGGACGGGTGACCGGTTTTGAAAACAATCTGCCGCACAGAACGAGGCAGGAAATTGAACCCGTCTTTGCCGAAGTGGAGATTCTGGGTTCGCTGGTGACGCAGCTGGCTGAGATTATCGCCAATGTCGAAACCAAGGTCGATGAACTGCCCGGTCCTGAACAGTTCAAACAGATTGGCCAGACTGCGGCCGTTTCTGAGGTCGGACAAGCCCCGGCCCGGAAGCAGATCGGGTACGAGCGGGGAGAGGCGGCGGCTGAACATCAGGCTGTGCCCGCTCAAGGACCCAAAGCAAGTCCGTCTCCTGCAAGTCAGACGTCCGAGTCTTTGCCGGTTGAGAAGATTCGCGATGCGGTCAAATCAAACCGTGTCGATCTCTATCTGCAGCCCATCATGGCGCTTCCCCAGCGCCGGGTCACCTATTACGAGGCGCTGACACGTCTGCGTGATGCCGATGGCGCAGTCATGTTGCCAAGCGATTACCTGCATATCGCAGAAGCAACCGGAATCATGCCGGACATCGACAATCTTCTCCTTTTCAGGGCTGTTCAGATATTGCGGCGGCTCAAATCGCGCAATCGGGAAATGGGTCTGTTCTGCAACATTTCTCCGACAACGCTTTTGAACGAAAAGTTTTTCGCCAGTTTCCTTGAATTCATGAAAGCCAATGAAGGCTTGCGGGATTTGCTGATTTTTGAGTTCACGCAGGAAAACGTGAAGGCGATGGGACCGGTTGAGCTTGAGTGCCTTGCATCCCTTCAGGAGAACGGTTTCAGATTCTCTGTGGATCAGATCAACGACCTGAAGATGGATTTCAAGGCGTTGGCTGACCGCGGCTTCCAGTTCGCGAAAATATCGGCGGACAGAATGCTGGGTCGTGCAAACGCGAACTACGGCGACATAAGAATCGAGGACTTGGCGCCGCTGATGGCCCGTTACGGCATCGAGTTGATCGTCGATCATATCGAAGCGGAAGGGCAGGTTATCGACCTTCTGGATTTCGACATTTCTTTTGGTCAGGGCTTTCTGTTTTCTCCGCCGCGACCGGTTCGTGCTGAGGTGCTGCAGGGAACATCCGATCCGCAGGCTCGTACAGCGCAGGCTCCGACCAACTCCGGCAACGGAGCGAGAGCGGGCCTTCGTAGCCAACTGTCGCAAAAGGGTTCCGAAAACCGGCGCGTGTCCGGGCTGTAACGTCTTTCCGATTGTCAAATTGGAGCGGTGCGGCCCCTGGGCATCTTTCAGAACCGTGATTCACCGGCGCTAAAGACCTGTTTTTCAGTCGACGCCGATGAACCTAATTCGTGAAGCCGGTATCGCAACCGGCTAACGAGGTTGCACACGAGCGGATGCTCCGCTCTAGAGCGAGTTGTGTTTAGATCGATGCATTTGACCGAGGCCATTTTGGTCGCTGACAAGACGGTTTGCGTACCGTGGTGCTACCCCACCAAAAGCGTAAACCAACGCAGTCAGGGGGCAAAATGGCCCGGCCCATTCGACATTTTCTATCAACATACTCTCCCTTTCGGGGGTGGGGAAAATCGGCCCATCGGACATCGTTGCGCCCCTTGCCCGATGCGCCGCATCGCGCGACGGGACGCGCCTTGCCGAGTGAACCGATTTCCACCATCAAATGCATCAATCTAATCACAACTCGCTCTAGCTGTTGACCCGGCCGACTGTGACGATGCTTGGCTCTTTGTCCGACAGCAGACGTTTTGCGACGCGTTTTACGTCCTCCAACGTGACACTTCTGACTTTGTCGTTGCGGGTTACAAAATAATCGCTGCCAAGATCATTCAGCTGAATGCCCAACAATTGCCCGGCGATTTTTCCCGATGTATCAAACCGCAGTGCATAGGAACCGGTGAGGAATTTCTGGGCCGCTTCCAGTTCTTCCTGGGTCGGTCCTTCCGTTGCCATGCGGTTCAACTGCTGTTTTATGATCTCTATGGCTTTGTCGGTGTTTTCCGTTCGTGTCGCTGTCCCGCCCGCAATCAGGCCCGTATGTTGATAGAGGCTGAGATCTGCGGAAATACCGTAAGCGAGCCCGCGTTTTTCGCGTACTTCTTCATAAAGCCAGGACGAGAAACTGCCTCCACCCAGAATATGTGCCATGACGAATGCGGGGAAAAAATCCGGATCGTGGCGCTTCAGTCCGGGAAGGGCAAACCGGATAACGGTCTGGGGGACGTCCAAATCAATGGACTCAGTCAGGCCAAGCGGTGCCTCGACTTCCTGCAATGCCAACAGGTCTGCTTTTTCAGGCAAGGGCAGGAAAACCTGATCGAGATAGGCTCCCAATTCCTCTGCTGTGATATCGCCGACCACACCGATTCTCAGATTGTCGCGCGCGATTGCGCGGCGGTGAAAGTCGATCAGATCTTCCGTTGTAATGGTTTCAAGCGACTCTTTTGTGCCATTGTTCGGTCGCTCGTAAGGATGACCGGCAAACAAGATCCGCGAAAAAGCCCTGCCGGCAACGGTGTTCGGATCCCGCTCCGAGCGTTTGATGCTTGTGATAATCTGCGTTCTGATCCGCTCAACCGGCTCGTCATCGAAGCGGGGATCATTGACCGCAAGTGCGAGCAGATCGAAAGCCTCGTCCCGATTCATTGTCAGGGTGTTCAATGTTCCGCCGAAGGAGTCCCGGCCCGCGTTGAATTTGATTGTGATAGACAGGTCTTCAAGCTTTTCCTGAAAAGCCTGAGACGTCAGCTCACCGGCGCCCTCGTCAAGCAGGCCGGACATCAGGTTGGCCAGGCCTTCCTTGCCCTCCGGGTCCTGGGAGGAACCGCTGCCTTTGAAGGCGAAACGCATGGACAACAGCGGAACGCCGTGTTCCTCAACAAGCCAGGCTTTGATACCGCCCGGGCTGGTAACTTCCTGAACTTCCGTTGCCCGGACCGATGGGACGGTCAAAGCGATGAACAGGGCCGTGATCAAAAATACAGAGGCCAACAGGCGCGTCGGCTGGGCTGATTTGGCAATAAACATCTTTTTGTCTCTCCAACCGGCTATTAGGATTTCTTCTCATCAGCTGTTTGCGCGCCGATCAGATGTCCGATGACCGCACCCTGCCCGGTGAGATACTTGGCTGCGACGGCCTTTACATCGTCGCTCGTCACATTCTGCATGCGTGCCGGCCAGGTCTGAACGTCTTTAATCGTAGCACCGGTCGCAAGAGCCGAGCCAAACGTACGGGCGAGATAACTCTGGCTGTCCTGCGCATAAATCACCTCGGCCAGCACATTGCGCTTGGCGCGATCCAATTCCTTCTCTTCAACGCCGTTTTCAGCGATCGCGTTGATCTCGCGCTGAAGGGCTTCCTGAAGTTCATCCAAAGTGGTGTCTCCGCGAGGAGAGGCGTAGACAATGAAGCGCGTGTCGTCCCGGTCAGTTCCTGAATACCAGGCGCCGGCCGACGTGGCGATCTGATCTTCGACCACCATGTTCTTATAGAGTCGGCTTGTGGCTCCGCCGCCCAGAACGTTCGATAAAACGCTGAGTGCGAGAGATTCATCGTCTTTTGATGTCAACTCGCTGGGTACGATCCAGCTTTTCTGCGTGCTTGGCTGTTGAACCCGCTCATTGCTCAGGGTGACAATTCGCTCGCCCAGAAGCCTCTGTACTTTCGGGCGGTCGCGAACCGGTGGCTCGGCCCGTCTTGCAATCTTGCCGTATGTCGCTTCGGCAAGTGTACGCACTTCGTCCGCTTCAACGTCACCGGCGACGACCAGGATTGCATTGTTGGGGGTGTAATACTGATCGTAGAACTCGATGGCGTCATTCAGGGTAAGCTGCTTGATTTCGTCCTCCCAACCGATGATCGGCACGGAATAGGGATGATTGACAAAAAGCGCAGAGCTGACGATTTCCGCCAATTGGGAGCCGGGATTGTTGTCAATCCGGGATGCCCGTTCTTCCAAAACCACTTCGCGTTCGGGCGCGACAAGCTCTTCCGTCAGGACCAGGTTCGCCATCCGGTCCGCTTCATACTCCATCATCAGACCAAGATGCTCGCGCGCGATGCGTTGGAAATACCCCGTATAATCATTGGCGGTGAAAGCATTCTGCTGTCCGCCGTTTTCGGCAACCACCCGGTCGAATTCTCCTTGCGGGTGGTTTTTTGTTCCCTTGAACATGAGATGTTCAAGAAAGTGGGCGATGCCCGATTTGCCCGGTGCTTCATCCGCCGAGCCCACTTTGTACCAGACCATATGCGTGACGACCGGCGCCCGGTGATCGGGAATAACAACCACCTCAAGACCGTTATCCAGTGTAAAGGACGACACATTAGGGCCGAAAACGGGCGCTGTCGCTTCGGTCTGTTGGTGGGCCTTTTGGACGGTCGGCTGTTTGGTTTCTGCGAAAGCGGGCGATGCGGCAATGAGAATTCCGGTCACTGCAAGACCGGAGGCGAGTGTCGTAAATCGGGACAAGGCTGGCTCCGTAAAACCTGTTCAGGGCACAAATGAATGCCCCTATACAGGGGCGAAGTATATTGGTTGAGTAGTATAGGGCATCGCAAACAAATTGCCCGTGAACAATCTGTAATGTAGGCACACACAAATCCGTGTACGCCGAAACTCAGCGGATCTGCCTGGAACCTGTGAGTGATCTGACGCCGATCAGTTCAGCTTGACATTACGCGGATCGGCCAGGAAGTCGCCGTCGGGCTTCTTTTCTTCCTCAGCCGGAGCGACGAGTTCCGGCACCGGTGCCGTATCTGCGGTTACATTATATTCAACGGGCGGTTCAATCAGGAAGCAGCGCTTGTTCAGCTTGTTGCCACGCTCCCCGCAACCCTGATTGGCTTGCTCTTCGAGGTTCGCAAGGCTCGCTTTGCGTTCCTCGATAGCTCTGACTTCAGCCGGTGTCAGTTTGGTGCCGGTGCGGCGCTTATCATCGTTGATGATCGACGATGTGCTCTCTTTCTTGCTGTTACCGCTTGACGGCAGCTTTGGCAGAGCCGCAAGTTCACGGGAATTCAAAACCGCCGGTTGCGTATCGTCTTTTATACGCTCATGATATTCGCGGGTCGCCTGGTTGGAGATGGCTGCCAACTCCGCATCCTTGTCCCGCGGCCAGTTCGCAACATCCGCCGTGCCCGCCTCTGGTGCAGGCAACGTTCCGGTGGACGGAGGCATTGCCAGGGGCGCGCGGGGCTTATAATTGATCGGTTTTGACTTCTGGTCGACCAGGCCCATGCCGCCCAGCATTGCGCCGATCAGTTTTTTGTCCGGTGCCGTGTCTTCTCCATACGTACTTTCCGAACTTGACACGCATGCCGTCAAACCAAGAACGCAAAACGAAACTGTCAATACAGTGCCGAAGGCCTTGAACCTGTCACGATACACGAGCATCTTCCTTAGCAATCTTGTCCGGGTCTGTCCTGAAACTCCAGGTGCGACCGGGCACATGGCGCCACACAAACACTTATTTTGCGGCGGTATTAGGGCTTCTAAAGAAGGAGTCATACAACAGACCGGCGACACCTGCAACGATGCAAACGTCCGCAATATTAAAGACATACCAGGAAAAGCTGCCGATGTGGAAGTGGAAGAAGTCGGCGACTGCGCCGTAAACGGCTCTATCAATTCCGTTTCCCAGAGCTCCGCCGATCAACAGGCCAAGGCAGAGAGCGGGGAACTTGTGATCCATTCTTGCCGACCATATCCACAGCGCGATGGCCGCCGCGAAGGATAAAACGGTCAGAGCGATTCGTCCGGTGTCCGCATGCTGTTGAAACAGGCCGTAAGATATGCCCCTGTTCCAAACCATCACGAGTTCCATGGACGGGAAGAGATCGACCGGTCCGTTTGCCGATATGTCGAACACGTGGAGCAGGTAAATTTTGCACGCCTGATCCGCGATCAATGCAACCAGCGCCAGCCACAGGACGCCGGCGCTGTTTGCTCCCCATAAATACCGCATCGGATGCTTTCTTTGTTCGGGCAATCAGGCGTTCTCGGTCTGATCGAATTGCCCGGTTGCGGTCAGTTCCCGCATCGCCGCTGCGTCCCGTAGTGTCAGATCCGGATAGTCCGGATCCGTCCCGACTTCAGGCAGAACCTTCCAGCATCTTGCGCATTTCTGTCCGACGGCCAAACCGGGCACCACCGCAACATGGGCAACGTCGTCCAGTTTGAACGCGGATGCCGGAGCGGCTTCTTCGGACAGCGTCAACTGGCTGGTGATCGCGATATCGGCCATGTCCGTGCCCGACAAAGCGGCTGTCAGGTCCGGATCAGTGACGTGCACAACCGGATGCGCCTCAAGGGAAGAGCCAATGCGTTTTTCCCGGCGCTCGATCTCAAGCGCGCCCGTGACAACTCGCCGGACGGTTTTGATCCTGGCCCATTTTTCGGCCAGGCCATCGTTGCGCCATTCAGGCGGGAGCGACGGGAACTGCTGCAGGTGGACCGAGGAGTCGGCACCCGCATTCCGTGCCTGCCAGGTTTCTTCCATGGTAAATACCAGAATGGGCGCCAGCCACACCGTGATACAGTTGAACAACCGGTCGATAACCTGGAGAGCGGCTTTGCGGCGCGTCGAGGAGGGCGGGTCGCAATAAAGTGCGTCCTTGCGGATGTCGAAATAAAAGGCCGACAGTTCCACCGTCATGAAGTTGAATAATTGTGAGAAGATGCGCTTGTAGTCGAACGCCTCATAGCCGTTCCTGACAATATCGTCGAGTTCCACCAGGCGATGCAGCATCAGGCGTTCAAGCTCGGGCATCTCGTCAAATGGTACCGTTTCGCCCTTGTAATGCCCAAGTGAACCCAGCATCCAACGGATTGTATTGCGCATCTTGCGATAGGCGTCGACATTGGTTTTCAGGATTTCCGGACCGATGCGCTGGTCCTCCGCATAGTCGGTCGCGGCAACCCACAGGCGAAGAATATCGGCACCGTACTGCTTGATGACTTCCTGCGGAACGGTCTGATTGCCAAGCGACTTGGACATTTTGCGGCCTTCTTCATCCATGGTGAAGCCATGGGTGAGGACAGCGTCATAAGGCGCATGGCCGCGTGTACCGCAACTTTCCAGAAGCGAGGAATGGAACCAGCCCCGGTGCTGATCCGATCCCTCCAGATAAAGCACATAGTCTTTGCCGCCCAGACCCTTTCGCACCGGCTGAAGGTCCGGTCGCTTCTCAAGGCAGAAGGCGTGCGTGGTTCCGCTGTCGAACCAGACGTCAAGAATGTCCTCCACCTGATCCCAGTCGGCGGCATTGTAGCTGTTGCCAAGAAAACGTTCTTTCGCACCCTCTGCAAACCAGGCATCGGCTCCTTCTGCCGCGAACGCGTCGATAATACGCCGATTGATCTCTTCGTCCTTGAGGATCTCGCCGGTCTCCCGGTGAACGAAAACGGTGATCGGGACGCCCCAGGCGCGCTGACGGGACAGGACCCAGTCCGGTCTGTTTTCGATCATCAGCCGCAGTCTGTTCTGGCCGCTTGCCGGCACGAAACGGGTGTTGGCGATCGCAGTCAGGGCCCTGTGACGGAGTGTATCTTCCTTGTCCTCAAGCGGCTTGTCCATGTGAACGAACCATTGCGGGGTGTTGCGGAAGATGATTGGTTTTTTTGACCGCCAGGAGTGCGGATACTGATGTTTCAACCTTCCCCGGGCGATGATCGCACCGGCTTCGGCCAGCTTGTCGATGACCGCCTGGTTGGCTTTTCCTTTGTCACCCTTGTGTGTGATGACCTGGAAACCGTCCAACCCCGGCGCATCCTTGGTGAAAAAACCGTCATCATCGACGGTAAACGGGATCTGCGTGTCAATGCCGCGGGCATCAAGATCGGCGCGGGAGTCCATCCAGATCTCAAAGTCGTCGGATCCGTGTCCCGGGGCCGTGTGGACGAAGCCGGTTCCGGCGTCATCGGTCACGTGGTCTCCGGCAAGCAGCGGAACCTGAAACTGATATCCGCCCAGATCCAGTCCGGCAAAAGGATGGGCACAGGTAACGCCGGACAGTTCTTCCGTTGACACGTCCCGCACGCGTTTGAACGCTTCAACGCGGGCTTGACCAAAGACGTCGCGGGCCAGGGCATCGGCGAGGATAAACCGGTCTCCGACAACCGCCCAGTTTTCGTCCGGTGCACCGGTGACTTCGTAAAGACCGTAGGTGATGCGGTTTGAATAGCAGATCGCGCGGTTGCCGGGGATCGTCCAGGGTGTCGTTGTCCAGATAACGACCGACGCCTCCAGCAACTCCGATACGGCATCCTCATCGGTGCCACCGGCCTCAATCACCGGAAAGGCAACCCAGATCGTGTCGGACTGGTAGTCCTGATATTCAATCTCCGCCTCCGCCAGCGCGGTTTTTTCAACGACGGACCACATCACAGGTTTGGAGCCGCGATAAAGCTGCCCGGACATGGAAAATTTCATCAGTTCACCGGCGATGGTCGCTTCGGCATCAAAATCCATCGTCAGATAAGGATTGTCCCAATCGCCTTCGATACCGAGGCGCTGAAATTCCTTGCGCTGAACGTCGATCCAGTGCTCGGCAAATTCCCTGCATTCCTGCCTGAATTCGTTGATCGGCACATCGTCTTTGTTTTTGCCTTTGGCCCGGTATTTCTCTTCGATTTTCCACTCAATCGGCAGCCCGTGACAGTCCCACCCCGGCACATAGTTGGAGTCGTAGCCCAGCATCTGCATCGAACGGGTCACGATGTCCTTGAGCGTCTTATTCAGGGCGTGCCCGATATGGATGTTTCCGTTGGCATAAGGAGGGCCGTCGTGAAGCAGAAATCTGTTCCTGCCTGCAGCGTCTTCGCGCAGCCGTTTGTAGAGATTCATTGCCTGCCAGCGCGCAATGATTTCCGGCTCTTTTTTCGGCAGTCCGGCGCGCATCGGGAAGTCGGTCTTTGGCAGGAAAAGCGTTTTCGAATAGTCGCGGGTTTCATTTTCGGTCATGTGAATTCTGCAAGCGTTTTGGACACGTTCAATCTGGTCGCAAGACCCCGAACGGTCTGGAAAAAGAGTGCTGACGGCGACACGGCATGATGATGCACGGTCTTTATCCCGGTCCTTCGCAGCGGCAAGGGCGCTCAGTTAAGCGAAGGCCGGGCCAGTAATTCGATGAGCCGAAGAGCGTATTGACGTCGATTTTAAACAGTAGCTTTGCATGGACGGGCTTTTAACAAGGGTCGTAAAAAAGGAAAAGCCTCTGTTTTCACTATTTATGTAGATTATCCGCCAGTGTGGTGAATCTGACGTTTGTTCCAAGTGCGCTGCAGGTTGTTTTGTGATGAGCGGAGAGGTCTGGCGCAGGAACTGTTACTGCTCGGGGACATCCCCGGTCGCCAGTCCGCGTTTCCGTTCCCGGTGGGCAATATAGAGGCCGCTCAGGACTATGAGGCCGATGCCAAGCCAGGTGAGGTCATCGGGAAAGTCACCGAAAACGAGAAAGCCAAGCAATGTAGCGCTGATAATCTCAACATAGGTCAGAGGTGCAAGAACCGATGCCGGCGCTGCGGCAAACGCCAGAACGATCAGGCCGTGGCCTGAAAAGGAGATAGCGCCGATGGCGATCATCATACCCAATTCCTGAATGTTAGGCGTGGTTGCTGTGGCGCCCGGAATGGCCAGTACCGTTGCACCCGCGAGCAGAACCCCGAGAAATATCGTGCCGGACAGTCCGGTAAAGAACTGGATTGCAAGCATCGAACCGTCGGTCGACAGGCGCCGTG
The DNA here is from genome assembly GCA_965275915.1 of Stappiaceae bacterium. Taxonomy (GTDB): domain Bacteria; phylum Pseudomonadota; class Alphaproteobacteria; order Rhizobiales; family Stappiaceae; genus JBDWFY01. The sequence continues at coordinate 314,039 of CBDHYI010000007.1, read as the reverse complement.
TGAAAAGCAGATAAAGAGCGAACAGAAAAGCTGTTCCGAGCGGCAACAGCGCATGCCAGCCGAAATCAGCCACTCCCGGCCGCAAAATCGTCAAAGCGCCGACCAGTCCGACGACCACGGCTGCCCAACGGCGCCAGCCGACCGTCTCTCTCAGAAACACGGCGGACAGAGCGGTCAGGATCATCGGTTCGACAAAGAAAATCGCCAGTGCGTTCGCGACGGGCATATATTTGATGGCAATGAAAAAGAGAAGGCTCGCGCCGGCCAGAAACAGCCCCCGCGCCAATTGAGGGACGAGTTCGGTCCCCCGTAGCACCGAAAAGCCAGGACCCAACAAGATGAAAAGGCAAGCGAACACTGATTGAAACAAAAACCGCGCCAGCGTGATCTCAAGCGGTGCAATGGTGCTGGAAAGATACTTTGCCATGATATCCATGACGGGGATCACCAGCATTGCCAGGGTCATCAGCCCAACACCGCCAAGGCTGTTCACGCCGACGGCTGGATTTGGACCGGGTCTCACCGGCCGGTCATCTTCTCATGAAGATGAACATCAAGATCCGAAAGCGGATTCAGGGCGGCAAGCGCTGCACGGGCCTCAGCACTATCGCGATTCATCTGATCAATCAGCGGATCGACTCCGTCAAACTTGAGTTCGGGTCGAAGATAAGCGGCGAGGGACACGCGGATCGTTTCGCCGTAGATATCGTCTGAGAAATCGAAAATATGGACTTCGAGCAATGGTGCTCCATTGTCGAAGGTCGGCCGACGCCCGTAACTGGCGACCCCGTCATATCTGCTGCCATTCACATAAATGCGCACAGCGTAGATACCGTGCCGCAGGCGGCATTCCGGCGGCAAGGACAGATTTGCGGTCGGATATCCAAGGTTGTGTCCGCGTTTCTCCCCATGCTGAACCACACCGTCGACAAACCAGCGGTACCCCAGAAGGCTGTTTGCGAGCACAATGTCGCCAGCACCCAATGCTTCACGGATACGGCTTGAAGACACAATCGCCGCATTTTCATCTTCAAACGGCGCAATGATTGAAACACCAAACCCTTCGCTGACCCCGGCGTCCTTCAGAAACTCGGGCGTGCCCTGTCGTGCTTTGCCGAAATGGAAGTCGTACCCGATCACAGCATGGCTGATCTGAAGTCGGGTCGACAGAATGTCGTGAACGAAGTCCTGAGCCGTGATGCCGGCAAAATCGCGATCAAACGGAATGACCAGCATGCCCGCAAAGCCGAGCGCCTGCAAAAGGTCTGCCTTGGCACCGGGCGGGGTCAGTCGAAAAACAGGATGGTCGGGACGAAAGACCGTTCTTGGGTGGGGTTCGAACGTCATGACATAGGCCGGCCGGTTCTTTTTCGCTGCCTGTTCAAGCGCTGCATTGAGAACCGCCCGGTGTCCGCGATGCACACCATCGAAATTTCCGATGGCGACGATGCCATCTGTCAGTGCCTGAGGAAACTCATCAAGCGTTTCAACGGTAATGAACGAAGAAACGGCCGGGCTGCCGGATGCGGACATATGTGGTGAGACCCTGGATCTAGAGCGATGGTCGTTTGTTGGGCTGGGGCCATACCCTAAGACAAAACACCCTAAATTGACGCATTTGGCAACAGGTGAATGGCGTCGTCAGTCAAAGTCCGCCCCGTTCGGGAGACATATGACAGCTGGAAACGTGTCCGGCTATCGAAGCATATCCGGTCCTGAGTTTCATCTACACGACATTATCAGGCCGATTCGGTACTTTGACCACGGCTTCACCTTCAAGAACCGGCTTGCCGTCGACTTCGCAAACACATGCCAGCTTGGCGCGGCGACCTTTGTCGCTCAGTTCGATAACTTCCACCCGAACGGTTATTTCGTCATCAATCATCACCGGAGCCAGAAAATTCAACGTCTGAGAAAGATAGATGGCGCCCGGACCGGGAAGGCGGGTGCCCAGGACAGCTGATATTAGGCTTGCAGTGTAAAGACCGTGCGCAATGCGGGTTTTGAATGGCGTTTTGGCTGCAAAATGCTCTGAGAGATGAATTGGATTCCGATCGCCGGACATTTCCGCAAATCCGACAATATCGGAAGACTGAACGGTCTTTTTCAACGTCTCGCTCATGCCGACGGCGAGATCCTCAAAATAAAGCGTCTGTAATTCCAGAAACGCCATATCGCTTCTCCCAAGAAAATCAGTTTCGGCAAGCTAATCTCCGCGCGTTTGTGAAACAATTGAGCTTTTGACCAAATGAAATCTGTTGTTTTTTGAAAAGAATTTGGAAATTAACGGTCTTTTCAGTCAATCGGGTTAGTTTGTCTTCCGGGCATGGGGTACCGGATTGCCGGTGCACTCTCGTGTTTACAAGAAATCACGGAGTTGCGGTCCGCGGGCAGGACCGCCGGGTGAGGGTATGGAGTGTTAAATGGCCCTTGATCTTACGATGCCGGTACTGGTTGTAGATGATTACAAGACCATGATCCGGATTATTCGCAATCTGTTGAAGCAACTGGGCTTCAATGACATTGATGATGCAGCGGATGGCACCGAGGCTCTGGAAAAGATGAAACAGCGCCGTTACGGCCTTGTTATCTCCGATTGGAATATGGAGCCGATGACTGGATATGAATTGCTGAAGCAGGTTCGCAGCGACGCCGGCCTGTGTAAAACGCCGTTTATAATGGTCACTGCCGAATCCAAGACTGAGAATGTGATTGCCGCCAAGAAAGCGGGCGTCAATAACTACATCGTTAAGCCTTTCAACGCACAGACGCTTAAAGGCAAAATCGAAGCAGTCTTTGCCGAGTAAAGTCGAGAAGCCAAGGTCGCGTCGGGCGGGTCTTCGCGGCCAAATGGCCCTTTGTAAAATGTGCCTTTTTCAGCATACAGCGGCGCCGTGCTGACGGCGATGGCTGGGCTGTGCGTAGGGGGACCCAGTCATGACAGCAATGTCACCGGACCATGTTGCACGCGTGGTCGATTTTCTGCAGGAAAAAAAACGCAGGTCGAACGAGGATGTATCACTGAATGATGTGATGAGTCTCGCGGAAGTGATGACCGATTCATTTCGCGAGCATCTTGTGGAATATGAACCTGCCGTCCATTCCGAACTTACTGAAATCGCTTATGAAATTGCACGGCTGAAGCGGGAAATCGCGCAGCTGCGCCCGAACGACATGACCAAGACGCGCATTCCCGGTGCCGGCGAAGAGCTGGATGCGATTGTAGAATCGACCGAAGATGCGACCAACCGCATCATGGAAGCAGCCGAATGCATCATGGGATCGCAGGGTGCTGAGCCGGACGACTTCAAGGCCATTGTCAATGACAAGATGATCGAGATCTTCGAGGCCTGCACCTTTCAGGACATTACCGGCCAGCGGATCGCGAAGGTCGTCAGCACGCTCAACTATATCGATCAGCGCGTGTCGGAATTTGTCGACCGCCTCAATGTTGCTGAGGAGAACGAAGCTGCGCATGAGGAAACCGAGGAAGAGCGTCGCCAGCGGGAACTGATCCTGCACGGGCCGCAGGCTGAAGGCGAGGGCGTTTGTCAGGACGACATAGACGAAATGCTCTTCGGCGAGTCCGATCAGCTGGACATCGACAAGCTGTTTCCCTGACAATCAGATCCGGTTTTGCGGAAAGCCGCGTAATCATGCGCGGCTTTTTTTGTAACACACATCACACCGTGTCTTGCAAACGGTATGCTACAGTCCAGGCAGTGTCGGTCGGGTCACAAAGCCGTCTTTGATTGCACTAGGAAATTGTTGCTGAAAGCGTCCGTACTCTGCTCGCTGCCAATAAAAGTGCGCCGTGTTCGGCATAAAGCCAGCGGATGTATGGCTTTATGCCGAACACATATATTTTTACAATATCGGTAAATTATAACTTAAGATTGTAATAAATTGCTAGAAATAGACTATTATGTCTGACGAGGAATAAACGTCTCTTCTCACTGTGGAAGAACATCTGAAGATGTTAAATGGAGAAGTTGATGAGTACTTTCAGTATGACGGCGCGTTCTTTGAAGGCGTTTGTTGGTGCGGTCGGTTTGAAGCCAGTTTTATTGAAGCTATACGATGGATACCGTAAGGTAATATATTCCGCGACATCCAGTTTTAGCGTTAGGCTGGAGGGCAGGCAGGCCAAATTCGCCACGCTGGACGATCACTCCAAACGTTTTTTTCTCTATCGCTACAATGATGGGGAAATGCATGAGCCGCCCGTCAGTCAGGAACTCATAGCGAGGCTGGAGAACGCAGAGGTCTTCGCCGATGTCGGTGCTCATTTAGGGTACTATGGCTGTATCGCCGGGGCCGCCTATCCCGATCTAAAGCTCTTTCTGTTTGAAATGAACCATAATATGGTCGAACTCATTGAGCGAAATCTGGCGGCAAACAAGCTCAATGACGCAGTTGTGGTCAATCAGGCCGTATCAGACCGCAGGAAAAGAATCAGCTATGCGGACGGATCGGTGGATGCAGGGCTGTCAATGTCCCAGGCAGGGGATCAGAGCGGCCGGGAAGGTGAAGTAACTGCCGAAGCGGTTTCGCTGGATGAATTCTTTGCCGAAAAGGGTGTTGATCCGGACGTTATCAAAATCGACGTTCAGGGCGCTGAAATGGAAGCACTGCAGGGCGCGCGCGCAATCATTGAGAGGCGGCATCCGGTCATATTCCTTGAGGTTCATCCGAAGCTGGTCGGATCCTTTGGGGTTACCGTGCCAAATATCTACCGGTTTCTCGCGGACAAGGGTTATAACCAGATTTATCTGATCAACGAACATCGCAAAGATGCCGGCAGGCTTTTAAAACTCGACCTGAAAAGCGGTGGTCCCGATCATACGCATATGCTCGTCTGCGCAAAGTCCGACTGATCCTCGCCGAACAAAATACGATCTAAGTATTTGTTTTATTGCGTATTCTTATCCGGAAACCGCACAAACTCTTCGCGAATATACTTCGGAAAAACAACTGGCTTGATCCTGCTGCTCTACCAGACGAGATGAGGCAAGGCTGCTCTGGCGGCAAAACCCTCCTCCGTCAGCCTGGCTCTGACCAGTTTTTCGTCCGGTGAACGCGTCTCACCGAAATCCGCCGCGTGGATACCGCCGGTAATGAAGAGAACGTCCAGTTCTTGTGCAAAGGCGCCCCTGATATCGGTCGGCAGGCCGTCACCGATTGCAAGAATGTCTGTTTTGTCTACGATCGAGTTCCTGATCTCCGACATTTTCTCCAGAGCCAGATCGTAGATTGGCTTATGCGGCTTGCCGAGAATAACGACCTCGCCGCCAAGGTCCTCGTAAAGCCGAGCAAGCGCGCCGGCGCACCAGATCAGTTTATCGCCCCGCTCAACGATAATATCCGGATTGGCGCAAATGAACCGTTTACCCTTGCGGACGAGATTGGTCAGCCTCTCCCGATAGTCGTCCGGGGTTTCGGTGGTGTCGTCAAAAAGGCCCGTACAGACGATCATGTCCGCTTCGTCCGGTGAAGATCTCTCCACGCCCGTGTTTTCAAACAGGACGAAATCCCTGGGCGGGCCGATATGATAGGCTTTTTGGGCCTTTTCGCGCGCCAGTAAGGTGTGGGTGACGTCTCCGGAGGTTACGACACAGTCATAAGCCTCTTTGGGGACACCAAGCCGGTCAAGTTGCTCGCAAACCGGTCCGGAAGGGCGGGGCGCATTGGTGATCAGAACGACCGAGCCACCTGTTTCTTGGCGATATGCGACCAGCGCTTCGCAGGCCGGTTGAAAAGCTGATACGCCGTTATGCACAACGCCCCACACATCGCACAGAACGCCGCGGTAGGCGGGCGCAAGCGCTGAGAGGCCAGAAACGAATAAAGAAGAGCTATCGGTCATTTTTTATGAAATCTGCTATGGTCGGAGCGGAATCGATGAGGGATATAATTTTGCGATCGGCTGTTTGATATCCGGCTTGCGGCAGCGAATCAATGGCCTCCTGCTTCGGCGCGCAGTTGCCGCTCTCCGGTTTTCCGTTTAACTGGAACATATTTGTGGATGCGATTAAAGATGGCAGTCAGGCAACTCTCTGAAACCGTAATCAATCAGATTGCAGCGGGTGAGGTGATTGAACGTCCGGCCAGTGTGATCAAGGAACTGGTCGACAACGCCATCGACGCACGTGCGGAACGAATTGACATCGTCACTGCGGCAGGAGGCAAAACCCTGATGCGCGTCACCGACGATGGTTCCGGGATGAGTGCGCGGGATCTCGAACTGGCTGTTGATCGCCATTGCACGTCAAAACTCAACGAAGACGACCTGTTTGACATTCGGACGCTGGGCTTCAGAGGAGAGGCTCTGCCTTCCATCGGCGCGGTGTCGCGGCTCACGATTGCCACGCGGCAGGAGGGGCAGGACAGCGGCTGGCAATGCGCGGTCGATGGCGGTCAGAAGAGCTCGTGTACGCCCGCGGCGATCAACCGGGGGACACGGGTTGAGGTGCGGGACCTGTTTTTTGCCACACCCGCACGCTTGAAATTCCTGAAATCGGATCGGGCTGAAGCCAATGCGATTACGGATGTCGTCAAACGATTGGCGCTCGCCTATCCGGCAATCCATTTCACTGTTGATGGCACCGATCGGAAGATGACCGACTACCCGGCGGCTCGGGGAGACAACATGCAACTGGTTCGGATCGGTCAGGTCCTGGGTGCCGATTTCGTCGAGAATGCGGTGACAATTGATGCCGAAAGGGAAGGGGTGAAACTTGCCGGTTTCGCCGGCCTGCCGACGTTTCATCGTGCCAATGCCTTGCAACAGTTCTTTTTCGTCAACGGGCGGCCGGTAAAAGACAAGCTGTTGCTCGGTGCCCTCAAGGGGGCATATGCCGACGTTTTGGCACGTGATCGTTATCCGGTCGTCGTTCTGTTCATCGACGTTCCTTCCCGCGATGTCGATGTCAATGTGCATCCGGCAAAAAGCGATGTCCGGTTTCGCAATGCGGCGCATGTGCGTGGATTGCTTGTGAGTGCTGTCAAACAGGCGTTGGCGGCCGCAGGACACCGGTCCTCTACGGCCGGCGGCTGGGATACTCTGGCGGCCATTCGGCCTCAAGGGAGCCCCGGTCCCTCTGCCAAAACGGCCGGCCGGGGCGGTATAGCGGGACGCTACGGCTATACGCCGCAACGGGCGTCCGTTGGTCATTATACGCAATCGGCCTTCCGACCCTTGCATCCCGGTTCCGCAGGAACGGAAGAGCAGGTCGTAATGGAACAACATGCCGGTTTTTCTGAAGCGGGCACAGCCTATGTTGAGGACGGTGCTGAATACCAGGGAACAATGGATCCGATTGCCCGTCCCAGTGCCGATACGCGAGCGCACGATGTACCGGTCAAGGAGGCCTCTCCGGAACAGCCGCTCGGCGCGCCACGCGCTCAAATCCACGAAAATTATATTGTTTCTCAGACTATGGATGGTCTTGTGATTGTTGATCAGCATGCGGCCCATGAGCGCCTGGTGTACGAACGGCTCAAAGACGCAATGGCCAAAAAGGGTATTGAGCGTCAGTTGCTTTTGATCCCGGAAGTGGTGGAACTGCCGGAAGAAGACGTCAACCGGCTTGTGGAGCGCGGTGAGGAGTTATCTGCTGTCGGCCTCGTAATCGAAGCGTTTGGGCCCGGCGCCGTTGCCGTCCGCGAAACGCCGGCCATGCTGGGTGATCTCGATATTCGGGGCCTTGTTCAGGACATTGCCGATGATCTGGCGGAATGGAATTCGGCAACGCGGCTTGAAGAAAAACTCAATCATGTCGCTGCGACAATGGCTTGCCACGGATCGGTGCGGTCCGGTCGCCGCTTACGGGCCGAAGAAATGGATGCGCTGTTGCGGGAAATGGAGCAGACGCCGCTTTCCGGACAGTGCAATCACGGTCGTCCAACGTATGTCGAACTCAAGCTGAAAGATATCGAGCGCCTGTTTGGCCGCCGTTGATGATTGTGGGCGTGAGGGGCGCCTACCGGCAAGCAGAACCAGGCTTCATGACAGTTTCAGAAAAAGGACTTTGCTGTCACCGCTTGTTCGCTGATCTGTCAAATCAAATCCCGCGGGAATGGTAATGTCCGACTTGGCGTCCTCTTCCAAAACGCACAGCGCCCCGGGCTGTAACCACTGGCCTGAATGCGCAGCGGCAAGCGCTTTTTCTCCCAGGCCCCGGCCATAGGGTGGATCGAGAAACACCAGGTCAAAGGGCGGGATCGTGCCGGCATAGCCAAGCTTTGTGGCGTCGCGGCGGAAAATCTTGGTGACTCCCGTAAGATCCAGCGTTTCGATATTGCGCCGCATGAGCCCGCGCGGTTCGGTTGCATCGTCGACAAACAGGCAACTCGCTGCACCGCGGCTGATCGCTTCAAGACCCAGTGCACCCGTCCCCGCAAACAGATCGAGCACACGGGAGCCGGTCACAGGATTGTCGAAGCGATGCGTCAGAATATTGAAAATGCTCTCGCGCAGACGGTCGGATGTGGGACGCGTGCCGCCGCCCCTGGGACCGGCAAGCGCCGCGCCCTTGAAACGACCGCCGACAATGCGCATCAACGTCCCTTTCCACGCCGATGTGAGCCGGGTCTTCCGCCGCCTGAGCTTTTTCGCGCCATTACGGCTTTTGCGGCTTTCTTTGAGATGAATCCCGGTTTGCCGCGAATCGGTTTGCCGGATTTTCCGGCCTTATCCTGCGTTTCAGCCGGCTTCGGGGCGCTGTGTTTCAAAGGGGAGTCAAAATCTGCACCTGCGGCCTCGACCAGCCTGGCACCGAGCTGATCTCTTAAGACACGTCCCCGGATTTCGCGGACGTTCCCTGTTTCCAGGTCGGCCAGTTGAAACGGACCGAACGACACTCTGATCAGCCGTCCGACCTGCAACCCCAGATGCTCAAGCACTTTTTTGATTTCACGGTTCTTGCCTTCCCTGAGACCGATGTTCAGCCAGCAATTATCTTTCACCTGCCGCTCGAGGCTGGCTTCGATCGCACCGTACAGGACTCCGTCAATGGCGATACCGTCCGCCAGTGTGTCAAGTGCTTCTTGCGAAACGCGGCCATGGGCACGCACCCGATAGCGGCGCAGCCAGCCGGTTGTCGGCAATTCCAGAACCCGGGCAAGCCCGCCGTCATTGGTCAGAAGCAGCAGGCCCTCAGTGTTGATATCAAGGCGGCCGACGCTGAGTACGCGCGGAAGATCCTTTGGCAGTCGGGAAAAAACAGTGGGGCGCCCCTCGGGATCTTTCGTGGTTGTGACCAATCCCCTGGGTTTGTGATAGAGCCAGAGCCGTGTGCGCTCGCGGGTTGGCAAGGGGGCATCATCGACTTCGATTTTATCGCGGGGACCGACTGTTATTGCCGGTGTTTTTAACACTCTTCCATTGAGTTTAATGCGTCCTTCTCCGATCCAGACCTCAGCTTCCCTCCGTGAGCACACGCCCGCCCTCGCGATAACCTTGGCAATTCGGTCCCCCTTGACTGGAGCGTCTTCGGTTGTCTGCACTTGCGATGCGGTCTTAGGGTTTTTTCTCTTTGGACGTTTATCTGTCATAACGCGCGTGATAGCAGAGGCTGTATATGAAGCAAGGCGTTTTTCCCGAACTTTTCTTAGCGAACGAGCTTGAGCCCGTTGACCATCAGTTTTCTCTCCTTTGAATATATAACTCTCCTTGCAGGTGCCTATTTCATAGCAGCACTGGTGAAGGGATTGACGGGTCTGGGATTCTCAACAACGGCGCTGGCGATCCTTGCACTGTTTATCGGCGTAAAGCCGGCACTGCCGCTTATGCTGATACCGTCGCTTGCAAGCAATGCGGTCGTGATGATCGACGCCGGGCAGTTTCGGGTCGTCGCCAAGCGTTTCTGGCCCCTTTATGCCGCGACGGTTCCCGGAGTGGCGATCGGTCTTACGACCCTCGCGCTCATAGATCCATCTGTGGCCGCGGCAATTCTGGGCACCGTTCTGATAATTTACGGCATTTTCGCCCTCAGTCAGCCCGGCTTCCGGCTGTCAGAAGACTATGAACGGGTGCTTGCCGCGCCCGCGGGACTGATCACCGGACTTGTCAACGGCATGACCGGATCGCAGGTCATGCCGGTTCTGCCGTATCTTATGGCCCTGCGGCTTACGCCCGATCAGTTCGTCCAGGCGATCAATATCTCCTTCTCGCTCTGTTCGCTGGTAATGGCGGTGGGCATGGCCGGACTGGGTTGGATTACATCCGAAGTGCTTTTGATTTCAGCGATCGGGTTGGTGCCGATGTTTGTCGGCCTCAAAATCGGATCGTTTTTTCGCAGGCGCCTGTCCGTTGCTCTCTTTCGGACACTCGTTCTTTGTCTGTTGATTGTCTTTGGCCTATTACTGATCGGCAAATTGATCTGACAGGACATTGGCCTTGGCAACATCCAACGGATTTATGGAGGCTGCGCTCGTCGAGGCGCGGGCAGCCGAACAACGCGGCGAAGTACCGGTTGGTGCGGTGATTGTGAAAGACCGGGAGATTATCGCCCGGTCCGGCAACAGAACGCTCAAGGACAGGGATCCGACGGCCCACGCGGAGATTCTTGCTATACGGTCGGCGGCCCGGCAACTGAATTCCGAACGGCTCACGGATTGCGATCTTTACGTCACACTGGAGCCCTGTCCCATGTGTGCGGCCGCAATTTCATTCGCGCGCATTCGTCGGCTTTATTTCGGCGCCGGCGATGAAAAGGGCGGGGCCGTTGAACACGGTGTCCGCTTTTTTAACTCACCGAGCTGTCACCACCGTCCGGAGGTTTACTCCGGGATCGGTGAGCAGGAAGCGGCGCAGATGTTACGGAACTTTTTTTTGGAACGCCGGTAAAGAACTCGTCGCAAAACCAATGATTTATGGCAAAATTCTGACGTAAATTTGTTTAAACTGTGTCGGAAGTTCTTTGCCGAAGAGACTGTCACCGGCGCTCTATGTTGTCGATGTCAAAAGCCGAGATAAGCCTGGAACAGAATGCCGGAGAGGGCGGCTCCGATAATCGCAAACCCGACGTAAGCGACAAAAACCGGCGGGCGCGTCAGTGCAAATACGGCAATGGCTGCGGGTATGCTGGTGATACCGCCGCCAACCAGAAAGGCGAGGCCGGCGCCTGGCGCCATACCCTGTTCGATCAGACCGTTCACGAGGGGCAGGGCAGCGTAACCGTTCAGGTATGCGGGTATGCCCAGAAGCGTGGCTCCGGATATGGTCAGCAGGCCTGAACCTCCGGCGGTCGACCGGATGAAGCCGTCCGGCATGTAAGCGACCATCAGGCTTTCAAGCACGAAGGCAAGGGCAAGCCATTTCCCGAGAAACAGCGTGTTGCTCAGCGCAGACTTTTTGAATTTCTCCTGTCGTGGGTCTTCCTGCCAGAATTTCCAGACCACTTGCTTTTTTTCGCGGATACCGGACGCGCCGCAGCCGCCATTGCCGACACCGTCACGCAGCGGATTTGAAAAAACGCCGCGCTGAACCAATGCGTGTGTCAGAAGACCGCCAAGCAGTCCAATGCCGATTGCAGACAGAGTTTTGACGATCGCAAACTCGGTTCCAAGCGTCCCCGCAGTCAGGATAAACATTGTCGGGTCCATGACCGGTGAGGCCAGCCAGAAGGCCATTACCGGCGCGAGCGGCACGCCCATCGCCAGCAGCGCAGCAATCAGCGGAATAACGCCACAGGAGCAAAAGGGCGATAACGCGCCCATCAGCGCCGCTGCGAAAACCATCTGCAGATCCCGACCGCTGAACGCCTTTGCGATCAGATTGTCCGCGCCGCTGGCGCTGGCATAGGCGGCGATAAGGATTGACGCGAGTAGAAATGGCGCAACGTGAATGACCTGTTCAATAAGAAACCACAAACTGGCGCCGGCCTGCGGTGTGTCGATCATCAGCAATGCCGCAAAAATGGCGACGATGACCAAAGCCACTCTATCAATTTTCGCTAAGAGTTTTCCGGGCAGCGTTGGACGCCGCTGAACCGATAAATCTGACATGTTTTTCTCCTTCGATATTCCCGGAAATTTCGAAATAAAAAGCGTCAAACAATCTGATGCCGTGTTGTTAGAGTCCACTCGGCGGAGAGTCTCGTCGTTAAACCACTTTCTCTTCGGTATCTGCGACTTCTGAACCATCCTGGTCGGCAAGCGCACAGCATTGATCGGTCAGGAAGTCGATGAGGCCATGCATAGTCTTGTAGTTTGCCCGGCAGATCAGGGTTGTGCCCTGCCGTTCCTGATATACGAGGCCGACAAGCACCAGTTTTCGCAAATGGTGCGACAGTGTGGAAAGGGCGCCACCGACCCGTTCATTCAAGGTCGTCACGCTCAGGCCCGGATCACCCGCTTTCACCAGTTCGCGAAATAAGGTCAACCGGGTCGGATTTCCAAGCGCTTCAAGGCGCGAAGCTGCATCATCAAGTTTCATGCGCGGCATCTTAATCGAATCCGACCTGAGATGCAACGGTATTTCCAATAATATCGAAATAATATTTTTGATGTGTTACCGGCGCGGTTTCCGGTGGGACTTACGCCGCCAGCGCGGTATCCAGTTTTCGCTTCAGTTGATCCTTCATCGGTTCGGCCGCTTTTACGATTTTTTCCGTCTTCAGGAAATCAAGAACACGGAACCCTGGAATGTCCGGTTTCATCAGAATATCCGGCTGCCGGAATTTCAGTTTGGCCGAGGCGATCGACTGCATGAAAATCTGCGTTGCACCGAAGATTGATTCACCTGCCGTGGGCAGCCTTCGTCTCTTGTTCGGAATAGGCGAGCCAACCACGTCCACCGCGATAACCAGGTCCAGATTAGCCGGCAGCACGTCAAACGGAAGAGGGTTGACGATACCGCCATCGATCATAATCCGATCTTCAAAATGAACCGGTCTGAAAAGTGCCGGGATGGCGATTGATGCAGCGATGGCATCGCGCAGGTTTCCGGAGCGAATGTCGACTTCCCGGCAGTTATAAAAGTCCGTTGCGATCGCGGAAAAAGGAATTTTCAGGGCATCGAAGTGTTCTGGAACCATATCGCCGACGAAAAGGTCGATAACGCGATGAGCGTCAAAGCGTGATAAAACACCGCCGGCCATGAAGTCGGAGAACCGCTTTGGGCGCAGCTTCCACATTTTTGCCAGAACCTTCCCCCGGTCTTTGAAGGTGTGGACGGCATAGTCGCGGATTTCGGCGGCTGAATGGCCGGCGGCGTACCCTGCACCCAGAATGGCGCCAATGGATGTCCCGGATATTGCGACCGGCTGCAGGCTCATTTCATCCAGCGCCTCGAGAATGGGGATGTGGGCCATACCACGCGCACCGCCGCCGCCAAGCGCAAGTCCAATTCGCGTTTTACTCATTCAGTTCTCGTCTCAGGGCTCACCTGATGCCTAAGCGACAGGGCCCGGGTTCTTGAATACTGCGCACCATTTGTCAAACAGGGCTCGTTAAGCCTGAGGAACGTCCCAGAGCCGTTATCCGCTGTCAATGGCCCGCCAGCCGATATCGGACCGGCAGAAGCCGTCCGGCCAATCGATTTTTTCGATTGCAGCATAAGCTTTTTCACGGGCATCCGTGACCGAACGGCCTCTGGCGGCAACGTTCAGCACACGGCCGCCGACGGCGCGCAGCGAACCGCCCTGACGCGCTGTTCCGGCATGAAAAATCTCAACTTCCGGATTCGATGCGGCTGCTTCAAGGCCTTGAATCGGCGTGTTTTTCCTGTAAGTCCCGGGATAGCCGTTCGATGCCATAACAACTGTCAGAGCCACCTCATCGTACCACTCCGCATTCTGTTGATCCAACGTACCCTCGGCTGTTGCCACCAGGAGCGGCAGCAGGTCGCTTTTTAGCAGCATCAGAAGAACCTGACATTCGGGGTCGCCAAAGCGGACATTATATTCAATCAGCTTCGGCCCCTGCTTCGTGATCATCAGCCCGGCATAAAGGACACCCCGAAAGGGATGGCCTTCTTTTTTCATGTCGGTAACCGTGGGCCGGATGATATCCCGAAGCGTCTGTTCGATCAGTGCCTCGGTCAGGACCGGTGCCGGCGAATAGGCGCCCATCCCGCCGGTGTTGGGTCCGGTATCGCCGTCATGCGCTCGTTTGTGATCTTGCGCCGTTACCAGCGGCAGAATATTTTCGCCGTCAGTGAGCGCAAAGAAGCTTGCTTCCTCGCCTTCCAGATACTCTTCAATGACGACTTCAGCACCTGCTTGGCCGAACCCTCCCGAAAAGCAGGTCTCGACCGCTTCCAGGGCTTCGTCAACCGTCATGGCGACCACGACTCCCTTGCCCGCGGCAAGTCCGTCGGCTTTAACGACGATCGGGGCGCCTGTGCTGTTTACATAGGATTTTGCACTTGCCGCATCGGTGAAGCGGCTGTACGCGGCCGTTGGGACACCGGCTCGATCGCACATTTCTTTTGTGAAGGCTTTTGATCCCTCAAGTCGGGCTGCCTCTGCAGTCGGGCCGAATGCTCTGATACCTGCGGTAGCCAGAGCATCGACTATGCCTGCCACAAGCGGTGCTTCAGGACCGACCACGACAAAGTCAATTGCGTTCTCCTTGCAAAAGGCGATGACCTCGTCATGGTTCGAAACATTCAGATCCACCAGGTCGGCAAGAGCGGCGATACCGGCATTGCCCGGTGCCGCATAAAGCCGTGAAAGATGTGGCGATTTGACCAAAGACCAGGCGATTGAATGTTCGCGCCCGCCCGAACCGATCAAAAGTACGTTCATGAAGGTGATCCGTATGAGGGGAATCTGTCATTTGTGATTGCGCGCGGGTTTAGCATGTGCCACTTCCGGGGTAAATCTATTGGGTCATTTCTGAGTTCCTTTGGTATAAGTCGTCTGCACATTAGCAGAATGCGGGACATCCATGGGTGATGACATAAACGTTGTGCGCGTCGGTTCCGGGGAAGCAGATCGGTTGATGGCGTTTGTGCGCACGGTTCTTGCCGCCGACGGTGCTGTGCCCGGTTCGGCCCGGGAGAAAGCGGTCGAAAAACTTCTGCAGACACCGGCGCTCGGCAGGGCTTGGCTCCTCACCCGCGATGGTGAGGATCTTGGCTATGCTCTGGCCCTGTTCTCTCATTCAATCGATGAGGGCGGACCTGTGGCGATGCTGAACGATTTGCACCTGAAAGAAGGTACAAAGAGCCACGGTCTTGGTCAAAAACTGTTCGACGGGCTTGAGCGGGACCTGAGGGAAAGCGGGTTTGTTGCCGTTTCCCTCAAAAGCAGTTCGGCCAGTTCGACCAGCAAATGGCTTTACGGCCGTCTGGGCTATGAACAAAGCCCTCACGTGTTTTTCGAAAAGCGGCTGACGCCCAAACACGTCGATGTTAAACCTGTTCCCAAATCAGGTGTTCGCCGCCTGATCCTGAAGAAGCCGGGAATGGACTTTCCGCCAAAACGGGCAGGTGATCAGTGAATAATATGTCCCCAGCCAATTCTGTCGCGGATGCACCGAGCGGGAATTGGGTCGACCGGTTTGCACCGGCTTTCCTGCGCCCTTATGCCCGTCTGGCGCGTTGGGACAGACCAATTGGCTGGTGGCTGCTTCTCTGGCCCTGCTGGTGGTCAACGGCGTTGGCTGGCGAGGTTGCCGGAAGACTGTGGCCCGATCCGATCCATCTGATCCTGTTCCTTATCGGCGCCATCGCGATGCGGGGTGCCGGATGCACCTATAACGACCTGGTCGACCGGGATATTGATGCCATGGTTGAAAGAACCCGCTCCCGGCCGATACCGAGCGGCCAGCTCAGCGTGCCCCAGGCAATCGGTTTTCTGATCGGGCAGGCCCTGGTCGGGCTCATCGTTTTGATGCAATTCAATCTGTTTTCGATTGCGCTTGGGATCTGCTCATTGGCCGTTGTTGCCGTGTACCCGTTCATGAAGCGGATCACCAACTGGCCGCAACTGGTTCTGGGGATAGCTTTTTCCTGGGGTGCGTTGATGGGATGGAGCGCCGAGTTCGGTTCGCTGGCGCTGCCTGCCGTTTTGCTTTACTTAGGGGGCATTCTCTGGACGATCGGCTACGACACGATCTATGCCCATCAGGACAAAGAGGATGACATGCTGGTCGGGGTCAAGTCCACGGCCCGGCTGTTCGGCAAGTGGACGAAAGCGGCTCTCAGCGCGCTTTATCTCGGATGTACCCTGTTATTCGCCGGCGCGTTTGTCATAGCTGATTTGGGCCCGGCCGCGTTTTTGGGCATCCTTGTCGGATTTCTGCATCTGTGCTGGCAAATCCTGGTTCTTGACATCGATGATGCGGACCAGTGCCTGAAACTGTTCAGGTCGAACAGTCATTATGGCTGGATTGTTTTCGTCGGGCTGCTCGTCGACGCATTTGTCACCAATTTTTAAGGCAGAAACTCCATTAATTATTTGAAATAATTATATAATTTCGGATGAATTCACTTGAGCTGAGTCGGAGTCAATGATCCGTTTTTCACGTTGATCAGGCTGACGAAGGTGGTCGAAAGTGTCTGACAAATCAAATAAATACTGCTTTTTACAATTAATTGAATCTTAGAGTTGTTCATCTATGACGGGTACGTGACTAATCGAACCAGCCCTGCTGTTTTTGCGGCATGGAACGTCCTTTCGCGAGGCCTTGGGATTAATCTTAGCCAATGAGCATCGTACTCGTCGAGCCAAGTAAGATCGGGCAGAAGATGATCACGAAGCTGTTGGAGCTTCGCGGACATGAGGTCGTTTGTTTTGAGGACGGCTCGGCGGCGCTGGACTACATTAAAAACAATCTGACCGTGTCGACGGTGCTTACCAGCTTTGAGACGGCCGGCCTTTCCGGGATGGAACTCTGCTGGGAGTTGCGCCTGCTTGCGCAGAAAAAGAGACATCTTTACGTAATCGCAATGTCTTCCAGCTCTGAGCGGGACAAGACGATCGAAGCGCTGGACAGCGGTGCCGACGATTTCATCACCAAACCGCCTGAAGCACAGGAGCTTTACGCGCGCGTTCGCGCAGGTCAGCGCCTGGCAACCATGCACAAAGAGTTGTTGAAGTTGGCGACCCGGGACAACCTGACCGGTCTCCTGAACCGCGGGGCCTTTTTCAGTACGGTGTCCTCCCTTGTTGATAACTCGCTCAATGACACGCCCATCAGCGCGATCATGCTTGATATCGACAAGTTCAAGCGGATCAACGACACATACGGTCATCACGTGGGCGACGAAGCGATAAAGCTGGTCGCCGGTCAGATCGTGAACAGCAGGGGCATCACAGGACGCGTGGGAGGCGAGGAATTTGCCATTGTCTTGCCCCTGACGACGGACATGCAGGCCGTTTCCCATGCAGAAAATCTGCGCCGTCGCATCGAACGCATTCCATTTGAGGCCAATGGCGAACTGATAACCCTGACCAGCAGCTTTGGCGTCGCGCAATGGTGCGACAGTATTTCCGACAGCGTTTCGGACATGATGAAACGGGCGGACCATGCGCTCTATCAGGCAAAAGAAGCCGGCCGGAATCGAGTGATTCTGTCCGAACTGGATCTGGAGTTCGTTTAGGCCACCGTTTTTTGGACGTCAGTTTCTGGCGATGATTTCACGTTCGCCTTCATGACGCACCGGAGTGTCCTGAAAGCCGACCTTTCTGCGGAGAAGAAATCGCGGGCGGCGTTGACGGATCGATGAGGCACCCCGGCGTGGCAGCGGCGTGTCCATCTGAACGACATCCTGCCGATCTGCGACTTTAAGCAAAGTGCCGTCCGTTTCCTCGATCAAAAGCGGCAGGCGGAGTTGCCGTCCCCATATCTGCCAGTCCGCCACCACGTCCTCCATGGCGTCGGCGCGCATCAGCGGAATGGAGTATGATTCGTTTTCGTGCCGCAGTTCCAGAACAACCGAAAACGCCTCAGGCTGGTCGGCAGGGATTATCCTGACTGCGATTCCCAGATAGTGGGCGATTGGCAAACAGCGATTGCTGAGTGTTGACCGCTGATTGTCAGGTTGACAGCAGGTCATCATGACCCGATCGCGGGACAGATACACATTGATCGATCTGTCCGGCACGGCTGTAATCTGACCGGTAGAGAATTGCAGGGGCAGAACAGTCGGGTCGAGCCGTTTTATCGGGCTCGACCCGCTATTCGGGGTTCCGCGGTATTCTGTTTGACGCCGCATGACTTAGCCTCTCCTTCGGGCCTGATTTTTTTCGCTTCAGGTCCCTCAAGTGGCCTCAACAATAGCGCACCGGCTTTCGCAACGGATTAAGAAATCTGGTTAAAAAACTCTGTTTTCAAAAAGGGTTAGGGAAATCTGAGTCGTTTTTCTGACCGGTGACGTTTTGTGAACCATATAAGAGGCAGAGCCGACTGTATGCCGAAAGGGGGCAAAGTCATCCATTGGGTACTTGTTCCGACAGGTAACAGGGCCTAAACAGAGCCGCAAAATCGAAACCAACCGGATTTTTTATGATAATGCCACTTAATCAGTCTGTTCTGGAAGACCGCGCCGCGCAACTTGTGGAGGCGGCCGGAAAAGCCGGCGCCGATGCGGCGGACGCGGTCGCCATTACAGCGATGTCCCTTGGGGTCGATGTTCGCGAGGGTGCGGTTGAAGAGACCGAGCGGTCGGAAGCGGACGATCTGACCTTGCGCGTGTTTGTCGGTCGCCGCGTTGCCAGCATCTCCACCAACAGGGTGGGCGATGCGGACGAGATGGCGGAGCGTGCGGTGACGATGGCCCGGGTTACGCCGGAAGACCCTTATGCCGGTCTTGCGGATGCCTCCCTCCTGGCGAAAGACCGTCCTGATCTTGACATGCTGGACGCTGCAAATGTGACCGCGGACACGCTCGCCGGACGGGCCCGCGCGGCCGAAGAGGCCGGTCTTGCCGTGCCCGGTGTATCCAAGAGCGGCGGGGCGTCTGCGTCATGGCGCCTTGCGGGCATGGTCCTTGCCACGAGCCACGGATTTTCGGGCGCTTATCTGACATCCCGCCATGGGATTTCGATGACGGCGATTGCCGGCGAGGGGACCGGCATGGAGCGGGATTATGAATATGATTTCCGCACGCACCTCTCCGACATGGACGATCCGGAAGATGTCGGTCGCCGCGCGGGCGAGAGGGCGGTGCGGCGCATCGATCCAAAAAAGCTTGAGACCCGGACCGGTTCGGTGTTTTACGAGCCGCGCGCAGCCCGCAGCCTGCTGGGACATTTTTCGGGCGCAATCAACGGCAGCGCGATCGCCCGCGGCACAAGTTTTCTGAAAGACTCGATGGGAAAAGCGGTTTTTGCGCCGTCAATTGATATTGCCGATGATCCCGGTAAACCGCGCGGTGCGGCGTCCCGGCCCTTTGACGGAGAAGGGGTTGCCTGCAAACCGTTGGACCTGATCAAAGACGGAGTTCTTTGTCATTGGCTGCTTGACTGTGCAAGTGCGCAGGAACTGGGACTTCAGACAAACGGCAGAGCGGGACGGGGTGGTGCGGGACCGTCGCCGGGGTCAACCAACCTGATTCTCAAGCCGGGGACTGTCTCGCCTGAAGCCTTGCTTGAGCAAATGGGTGACGGGCTTTACGTCACCGATCTGATTGGCCATGGCGTGAACAGCGTCACCGGCGATTACAGCAGAGGCGCGTCCGGATTTTGGGTGGAAAACGGTGAAATAACGTATCCGGTCAGCGAGATGACAATTGCCGGCAATCTGAGAGATATGTTCGCGCGCCTTGTCGCAGCGGACGATCTTGATGAACGGTATTCTGTTTGTACGCCAACGTTGGCTATTGAGGGACTGACCATTGGCGGACGCTGAATCTTCAAGCGCAATCGATTTGGAAGCCGATCTCGAACTGATCTCTTCCGCGGCCCGTGCGGGCGGCGAGGTGGCCCTTCAGTATTTCGGCAAAAATCCCGATGTACAATTCAAGGAGAACAGATCGCCGGTGTCGGAGGCCGATTTGGCAGTCGATCGAATTCTTGCCGACATCCTGCAACGGGAACGTCCCCGGTACGGGTGGCTCTCTGAGGAAACCGCCGACACCCGGGAGAGGCTTTCCAAGCAAACGATTTTTGTCGTCGACCCGATTGACGGAACCCGTGTTTTTCTGGCCGGCCGGGACATGTGGACCGTGTGCATTGCGGTCGTGCGCAATCAGCGTCCGATTGCCGCCGCGGTCTTCGCGCCCGCACGGGGGGAAATGTATACCGCCATGATCGGCAAAGGTGCCCGTTTGGACGGCACCGCAATGCAGACTTCGGCCCATGGCAAACTGACCGGCGCCCGCGTTGCAGGGCCAAAATCGATCGCCGGAAATCCTGCTCTGCATCGCGAAAAGATCAAGACTGAAGACTACGTCGGATCGCTGGCTTACCGCGTGACGATGGTTGCCGATGGCAGGTTGGAGGCGGCGTTTGCCAAAGCGAGGCCGCATGACTGGGATTTAGCCGCCGCCGACCTTCTGGTTCATGAAGCCGGGGGGCGTTTGACCGATCTTGATGGGAATTCGCTGCGATACAATAAGCCCAATACGCGTCATCCGGCCTTGGTGGCGGCACCGGCCGCCCTGCACAAATCGATGACGACCATTGCCCGCCAGGCTGTTTGAAACATTGAGATGTATTTTCCGGCCCTCAGGGGTTTGTTTTCTGTTATATGCGGGATAGCGGAGCGGATGGAGAAAAAGATGAGTGAAGCTGAAGACCAGAAGCAGTTATTGCATCTTGTTTTTGGGGGTGAGCTTGAATCGCCCGATGGTGTGACATTCAAAGATCTTGATACGTTGGACGTAGTCGGAATCTACCCCAACTATGCCACCGCATACGACGCATGGAAAGCCAAAGCACAGGCGACGGTGGATAATGCACTGATGCGGTACTTTATTGTTCATCTGCACCGTTTGCTGGATCCGGACACCGAGACCGAATGACCTTGGCAAGAGGACCGGAGAACGCAAGTCAAACCAAAAAAATGGGGTCCAAGATTGTTGCAGGGCGGTAATCTCTGCAAGTCTTGGACTTTCGATTAATCACTGAAGCTCGAATTGGATCGGACTTTGTCCCGGCTCTGCCGGGGTAGGGCCACGAAAACAGATAATGCTCAAAAGCCTCGGGCGTTCGCCCGTCGTCTTAAAGATCGTCGGCTCCCTCCTGGCCTATTATCTGCTGCTGGTGCGGAAGACATCCTCAATGGTGATCGATCCGCCGGACCTTTACGATCAGGCGGCGGAGTTCACACCGGCGATCGTGGCCATGTGGCATGGCCAGCACTTTATGATGCCGTTTTCACGTCCGGATGGCTGGGATGTGCGAGTGATGATTTCCCGCTCTGCCGACGGTGAAATAAATGCTATTGCTGCCGAAAAGCTTGGTCTTGGCCTTATCCGGGCTTCCGGCTCGCAAAAACGCCATCAACTGAAAAAGCGCGGCGGGCTGAGAGGATTTATCGAAGCCATGCGCGCATTGAGGGAGGGAGGCTCCGTCGCCCTGACGGCTGATGTTCCAAAGGGCCCCGCCAGGGTTTCCGGCGTGGGTATCATTCAGTTGGCAAAACACTCCGGTCGCCCGATTCTTCCCATGGCGATTGCCACCAGCCGACATTTCGATCTCAACACATGGGATAAAGCCAGCATCAACCTGCCCTTCAGCAGGATCGGATTGGCAGCTGGCGAACTGATCTATGTGCCGCAGGATGCGGACGATGCGATGATAGAGTCTCTCAGAGCGAGGCTGACGGCGCTTCTGGAGGAAACGACCGAACATGCTTACGCGCTGACCAGGAAGAAGGGATAGCAATGGCCGGTTCGACGGCGCTTTTGCTTTATAAGGGGATCGGCTATCTGGCCGTGCCTGTCCTGCACGGGATTTACGCCAGGCGTGTAGCGCGGGGTAAGGAAATTCCTCAGCGCAAGGGTGAGCGTTTCGGCATACCCGGCATCAAGGCATCGACCGGTCGCCGGATCTGGGTCCACGCGGCGAGCGTTGGTGAAACGAACTCCATCCTGCCGCTCGTCGCGAGTTTCTGCGAAAAAAGCTACCATGTTCTTCTGACGACCGGGACCGTGACGTCAGCCAGGGTCGCTGCGGACTCTTTGCCGGACGGCGCCGTTCATCAATTTGTGCCCTACGATGCCAAGCCTCTGGTCGAGAGGTTTTTGTCCGCGTGGCAGCCGAACCTGGCGATCATGGTTGAGTCGGAAATCTGGCCGGCAACGCTTGACGCGCTGCGGCAGCGAAAAATTCCGACTGTCATCGTCAACGGGCGTATGTCGCAGCGCTCCTTTGATGGTTGGCGACGGATGCCGCGCCTTGCAAAGCGGCTTTTCGGCAATATCGCCCTGTGTCTTGCCCAGTCGGACCATGACGCGGAGCGATTTCAGGAACTGGGCGTTCGACGCGTGGAAATGCCGGGCAATCTGAAATTCGATACCGCGCCCCTTGATGTGGATGGGGCCGCGCTCGCCGATTTGAACCGGTGTATTGGTGACCGGCCGAGATGGCTGGCAGCAAGCACGCATCCGGGTGAGGAAGAGGCAGTTCTGGAGGTGCACAGGGAACTAAAACAGACGTTTCCGGATTTGCTGACCTTCATTGCACCCCGACACCCCGTCCGGGGACAGGAAGTCTTTGACCTTTGCCAGTCCGAAGGTGCGTGCCCGGCATTACGATCCGAGGGGACGCTGCCAGAGTCTTCCCACGATGTTTATATTGCGGACACTCTGGGTGAAATCGGGCTGTTCTGCAGACTTTGTGACATTGTGTTTCTGGGTGGTTCGTTCGTGGAGCTTGGCGGGCACAATCCGGTGGAGCCGGCTCAGCTGGGATGTGCCGTGCTGACAGGTCCCAATATCGCCAACAACAAGCGGTTATTTGAAGCTCTGTTCAACTCCGGTGCGGCCGTCATTGTGGACAATGCCGGGGAACTGGCGACTGAAGTGGCCGATCTTTTCGACCGCCCCTCGCGTGTCCGCAATCTGGCGGTCCGGGCGCGGGAGACGGTTAAGTCGGGACGCGGTGCTTTGGAGAGAACCGAAGAGCTTTTGAATGATGTCCTTAATGAAATCGGCTGCTGACCGGGCGACGGAGGGACGGGGTGAGAAAAGCGCCTGAATTCTGGTGGCGGGACACCTATACAGCGCAATCCGTGCTCCTTTATCCGCTTTCGCTGATCTATGGCCGGATTGCAGGGCGTCGCATGCTTGCCAAACCACTGGGCACGTCAAAGATCCCGGTTGTGTGTATTGGCAATTTCGTCGTTGGCGGTGCGGGCAAGACTCCGTTTGCGATCAGTCTTTATCAGTTGCTTAAAAACGAAGGATTTTCTCCGGCATTTTTGCTCCGCGGCTATGGCGGCGCCCAAAAGGGCCCGCTTCTCGTTTCGCGCAAAGACCACACTGCTCGCGACGTGGGCGATGAGGCGATGCTTTTGGCGGAGGTCGGACCGACCGTCATATCGGCTGACCGTGTTGAGGGAGCCGTGACCGTGCGGGGGATCGGAGCCGATATCATCGTCATGGATGACGGGTTTCAGAATGCGGCGCTCAGGAAAGATCTTTCAATCGTCCTGGTGGACGGGGAAAAAGGCATCGGAAACGGACACTGCCTGCCGGCCGGGCCGCTTCGCGCACCGATAGATGTTCAGATGGTGAAGACGAACCTTCTGATGATCGTTGGAGAGGTCGGGCGCGCACGCGGTATCTTACGGCGCGCTGCGAGACGGGGACTGAAACCGTTTCACTGTCGTCTCAAGCCACTGGCGGATCAAAACCTCAAAGGCATTCCGTTTTTGGCGTTTGCCGGCATCGGTCAGCCCGACAAGTTTTTCCGATCTGCCAAGGACGCGGACTTGTCCATTGTCGAGACAAAGGCTTTTGCCGATCATCATAGTTTTTCCGACAAGGAAATCGAGGAGCTGTTCGATCTGGCACGGGAAAAGAGCCTTCAGTTCCTGACAACAGCCAAGGACCTGGTGCGCCTAAAGGGGATGCGGAGCGAACGGGCCCGGCAACTTGCCAATAACTGTCGTGTTCTGAACGTCAAAATGGAGATTGAGGAGGCCGATATGCTGATGGCCGCCATCAAAAGTCAGATCAAACAACGTGCGTTTTCGGCCTGAGGTAATGGAGAGCGTCGATGGTGGTTGGGCTTGTGCCCGGCCTATTTTGCGCGTTCGTGGCCCTGGCTTGCGGCAACGGCGTCCACATAGGCTTCCTGCCGCTCGACGCTCCAGTATTTGAGTTCATCAAGCGGGATATGTTTGCCCGTCACCGCGCAAACGACATACGAGCCCGGCGAGACAACCTGATAGTCCGGGGTCAGATACCGGATTTTTGCTTCCCCTCCGGTTCTGGGTATTTCAAATCGGTTCATTCTACGTGGCTCCAGCCGCCCCTGGGATCGGCTTCAAACGGAGTTTATCCGGCGCACTCTTATGATGCCAGTTCAGGCGTTATAGTCGACGGGACTTTTTTTCGCCATCACATTCCGGCGCTTTTTCCGCTGGAGAAGGCGGAAAGTGCATGCCGCCACAACGCGACCGGCGGCGTGCCCTCAACGGTTTGTTTTTCAAGACTGCCGGTGACCTTGTAACAGATAACAATGGCAGCGACCCCGAAAATGCAGGAGCCGATCGCCTGCCCAGCAAGCACACCCGGCGCGCCCGCAAGATAGGCTCCTGCCGATACAAACGGGATGGTGCCCAAAGTCGCCCGGCCCCAGTTGAAAAAAGTCGAGTAGGTTGGGTAGCCAAGATTGTTATAGGCGGCATTCGACACAAACAGGAAACCCATGAAAATGAAATTTCCGGCAACGTAATAGCAGAAGAAAAAAATCAATTCCGCTCCGATATCCTTCGCGCCGAAAAACTCGACGATCAACCCGGAAGCGGCAATCAGCAGAGCCCACATGATGACCGCATAAAGGGTCGAAAAAATCAACGCATCGGTAAGTCCTCTTCGAACCCGATCGAACAGATGGGCACCGTAATTCTGGCCGAGGATCGGCCCAAAAGCCCCCGACAAAGCAAAGATCCCGCCGAAAACCAGGGGAATGATGCGCCCGATTACGGCCCATCCGGCAACCGCGTCATCGCCGTAAGCAGCGATCGTGCCGGTGATGTAGGCATTGCCGACGGGGGTGGCGATATTGGTTAAAACGGCGGGTACCGCGATACCGGTCAGCGCTCTGAGATCCGATGCCAGATCGCCAAGCCTGGGCAGTCTGATCAGATCATGAATTTGGATTGCGCCGTAAAGACCGACAATCATGATGGTCAGCCGGGATAAGATAGCGACGATGGCGGCGCCGGTCACGCCAAGATCCAGAACGAATATGAAGATCGGATCAAGCGCTGCGGTCACCAAGCCACCCGAAAGCGTCACATACATCGCCCGCTTGGCGTCTCCGACAGCCCTCAGGATGCCCGAAAGCGCCATGCCGATGCCCAGAAAGGGAACGCTTGGGACAATGATCAGGAGATATCCCTCAGCGATGTCTTTTGTCCTGCCCGTAGCACCAAGAATGCTCAGCAGAAAATCGAGTGCGGGCAGCATGATCGCCACAAGGAGCAGCGTCATGCCCAGAACGAAGAGTATGCTCACTCCGGCGCGCCGCCGGGCGGCTTCCCTATCGCCGCTGCCAAGCGCTCTTGAGACAACCGCGGAAGTCGCAATGGTCATTCCGATACAAATCGCGATGTTAAAGAAAAGGATTGTCCCGGCATAACCGATTGCCGCCGCCAGGTCCTGAGCACCGAGCAGTGAAATATAAAAAAGGTTTGCAAAATCAACGACAAACAGCGCCATCAGCCCCACGGAACCGGTCATGGTCATGACAACCACGTGTTTCATCATGGAACCTTGAGTGAATTTTGCGGGCGCGGCCGATTGGGGGTCGGTTGTCATGAAAGCCTTTCAGAATCAATCGCGCCGGACTGCCACGTGCGCGGCAGGAAGAAGTGGGGAAAGCTTACAGGAAATTCAGATCTGCGGTACGTGTTTTGTAAATTACGGTGCGTCTTGCGTTGAAGATCAGTTTGTTTTTGACGCAAGGCCGGTCACATCAAATCCATCGGTCGACCGGATAGGCTCGTTTTGAATGTTGCCGGTGCACCGTTAGTCGTTTTTGTCCGACCGCGGTGTCTGCCGGTGAAGATAATCGGTCCCGGCATAAAGGCCCTCGCGAACCTGCAGGCTTAGCCGCTCGCGGTCTCGTTCGCGAACGTCCTCTTCGATGGCTTGAACCCTCGATGTTGGAATGCCGAGGCGTTCAAGGGCGGCGCGCCCGAATACGATGCCGGATTCGAAAGTCTCTCTGATTTGATAATCAACACCGATGCGCTCCAGGTCGATGGCGTGCGTTCTATCCGCTGCCCGGCAATAAACGGCAGCCTCCGGAAAGTCGCTGCGGATCACGTCGATGGATTTGGACATGGTCTGATGTTGCTCGATGCACAGAGCGATCAGAGCTGCTTTGTCAGCGCCCGCTGCTTTCAGGACATCGGCCCGGGTCGCATCGCCATAATAGACCTTATAGCCAAACTTGCGGGCATAACGGATACGCTCGGGTCGATAATCAATCGCAGTGATGTTGATGCCTTCGGAGGTCAGCATCTGAGCCACAACCATGCCAAACCGGCCAAAGCCGACAATAAGAACGTTGGCATTTGCCTCTTCGAAACTTTCAAAAATTTCGGTTTCTGTCCCGCGAGACCGTATCCGGCCGGCAATCTGATCGTAGGCCATGTCGGCGATGGGGGTCATGATCATTGTGACGATAACGATTGAAAACAGGATCGTGGCCTGGTCGGGTGCCATGATCCGCCCGGCGACTGCGGCGCTGAAGAGCACAAACGCGAATTCCCCGCCTTGAGGGAGCGTCAGCGCGATACGGACAGCATCTGAACGCGTCGAGCCGGCGATACGGCTCAGCGCCCACAAAACAACGCCCTTCAGGCTCATGACAATCACAACGGCAAGGGCAACAAGCTGCCACTGTTCCAGAATGGCCGGCAGGTCGAGCGACATGCCGACACCGATGAAAAACAAGCCCATCAGGAGTGAACGGAACGGATCGATATCCGCCTCAAGCGTATGCCGGTAGGAACTGTCTGCAAGCATTACACCGGCCAGGAACGCCCCCAGCGCCATGGACAGGCCGACATATTGCAGAAGCGCGGCACTGCCAAGAACGATCAGCAGCGCGACTGCCAGCATCACTTCCCGGGCATTCAGATTGGCAATCAGGGAGAGAATGGGATCCAGCAGGTAGTAGCCGACCAGGATAACCAGTGCGATCGCTCCGGAAACAATCATGACATGTTGCCAGATCTCCAGCTCGGACTCTCCGATCGCCGGGACTGAGAGGATCGAGACCATTGCCAGGAGCGGCACGATGGAGATGTCCTGAAACAGCAAAATGCCGAAGGCCCTCTGACCGTAGGGCGCCGAAAGCTGCCCGCGCTCCTGCATGATCTGCAGGGCAAAGGCGGTTGAGGACAGGGCCAGGCCGAACCCCATGACGAGCGCAATGGAAATTCCGTAACCGAGCATGACGGCGATTGCCGTGAACAAGGCGCCGGTTAGAAGGACCTGTGCCGTGCCGAGACCGAAAATATCCTTCTTCATGCGCCAGAGACGCGAGGGTTGCAGTTCCAGGCCAATGACGAAAAGCAGTAGAACAACACCCAACTCGGCAATGTGCAAAACGGCTTTACTGTTGCCGATAAATCCCGCCCCAAATGGGCCGATTGCAATTCCTGCAGCCAGAAATCCAAGTACCGAACCGAAGCCCAGTTTTTTGAAAATCGGGACGGAGACAATCGCGGAGCCAAGAAAAATCATGACTTCGCCCAGGTAAGGAATGGCGGTTTCTGCGGCCATAGCAATCCATGTGCGACTTAAGGTTGAGCCTGAGGATCGTCCCCCCGGGCCGTACTTATTGTTATCCTGTCGTTATGAAGTAAAAAATAAAGAAATTTTCTGTTCTTTTTCAAAAACTTTGAGCGTGTCGCATTAATGCCGACAGCAAATCGCCGCCGGCCGACCTTCGATATCGGAGATTTTCGGTTCAACCGAATTCAGACGGCGGTTCCGCCAACCGTTAAGGCATCGATGCGGACGGTGGGTTGACCCACGCCAACGGGAACGCCCTGACCGTTCTTCCCGCAGGTTCCCTGTCCGGGATCAAGCGCCATGTCGTTGCCGATCATGCTCACGCGGGTCAATGCGTCCGGTCCGTTGCCGATAAGCATGGCGCCTTTCACCGGCGCGCCGATCTTACCGTCTTCAACTTTGTAGGCCTCTGTGCAGGAAAAAACGAATTTACCGGAGGTGATGTCGACCTGACCGCCGCCGAAGGAAACGGCATAAAGACCGTTCTTCACCGACTTCAGAATTTCATCCGGATCTTTGTCGCCGCCCTGCATTATGGTGTTGGTCATCCGCGGCATCGGAATATGGGCAAATGACTGCCGGCGTCCGTTGCCCGTCGGTTCCATATTCATCAGACGGGCATTCTGCCGGTCCTGCATATAGCCGACCAGGATGCCATCCTCGATCAGCACTGTGTTCTTTGTCGGCGTGCCTTCATCGTCGATGGAGAGCGAGCCGCGCCTCTTGTCGATGGTGCCGTCGTCGATGACCGTGACACCTTTTGAGGCGACCTGCTGGCCCATCAGGCCGGCAAAGGCCGATGTCTTTTTGCGGTTGAAATCACCCTCTAGGCCATGGCCGACAGCCTCGTGCAGCAAAATGCCGGGCCAGCCCGGACCAAGCACGACGTCAAACTCGCCCGCCGGTGCCGGCACAGCCTCAAGATTGATCAGGGCCTGGCGCAGGGCCTCATCGACAGCATGCTGCCAGTTGCCCGTTGTGATGAAGCGGCCAAACCCTTCCCGGCCACCGCAGCCGTAACTGCCGGTTTCCTGCCTGTCGCCTTCGCCGGCAACGATCGAAACGGAAAACCTGACCAATGGCCGGATATCCCGCACGCGGTGTCCGTCCGCGCGCAGAATGTCGATGGCTTGCCAGTTGCCGCCAAGCGAGATGCTGACCTGACGGACTTTGGGATCTTTTGCTCTCGCATAGGCGTCGATTTCCGCAAGCAGTCTGACCTTTTCTTCAAAGGTGGGACTGCCCAGCGGATTTTCCTCGCTGTAAAGATGCAGATTGGTCCGGGCCGGTGCGTCTGCATAGGTGCCCTTATGACCGGATTGTACGGCCTGAACCGCGTCGGCTGCGCGCTTGAGCGCGGCTTCGGAAATGTCACCTGAATGAGCATAGCCCGCTGCCTCGCCCGCAACGGCACGTAAGCCGAACCCCTGAGATGTTCCGAACGTCGCTGTTTTCAGCCGGCCATTGTCCCAGACCAGTCCTTCGGATTGACGATATTCGATAAACAGTTCGCCGTCGTCGGCTTTTGAAAGCGCATCGGCGGTTATCGAACGCGCTTTTTCTTCATCAAGGCCGGCAGTTGCAAGGATATCGGGCGCGTTTTGTGTCATTGTGATCTCTTGTGTCATGGACCGCTTGTCCGGCGGCGGTCACAGTCCTGTTGGCGTTGCAGGGTCTTTGGCGCAATTGTCATGTCCGGCGCAAGGTGGCCAGCCAGACCCCGCCCAATGCAAGCGTTGCGCCTGACAGTCGGCCGAGCCAAAGACGTGGTTTGACACCGGTCATGAAACGGCCGGCATAGCCGCCAAGCACCGCATAGCACCCATCCAATATGGTGGCGAGCAAAAGAAATGTCAGGCAGAGGATCGTAAACTGCTGTCCCGGAGCCAACGCAGGATCAATAAACTGTGGGATGAAGGCTGCCTGAAACGCGATTGTTTTGGGATTGGCCAGCCCGACCAGAAAGCCGCGTTTCATGGACGTTCTGTCCGGCAGGTTCTCCGGCAGCGGATCTCCCGCATGACGCCAGGCTTGGTAGCCAAGCCACACCAGATAAGCCGCGCCAAGCAGCCGAATGGCATCGAACAGGGACCCGTAGAGTTCCAGCAGCCAGATCAATCCGCCGGCGACAAACATCATCTGGATGGCCTGAGCGGCGGATGTGCCTGCGACTGTTGCCAGTCCCGCGCGTGTTCCGCGCAGCGTTGCCGTGGCAATAATCAGGGTGACGTTCGGCCCCGGAACGATGATAACGATGACGGAAACCGCCAGAAATGCGAGAAAAAGCTCCGGATTCAGCATAGATTATCCCGTCTGTTCGAAGTTTGTGGGTCCTGAGCCTAGGGCAGGGCCTTGTAGCCCTCCGCAAACCCATCAAGTGAAATGGGTATCCCAATTCCCTCTTCGGGCGTTTTGAAAATGATAAAGGTTGCGATTTTGCCGGTATTGAGTTTGTCAATCAGTTCATCCGGCATGATCACCTCGGCGATACAGCCTTCCAGCAGGCATCGGACAAAACCGGCCCGCCCCATATCGGTCTCGTCAATCCTGAGGCCCAGGCCGGATGGAAGAACCACACCCAGCGGTGCCAGAATCCGCATGATCCTCGCCGAGTTGTCGGCGGTTTTCAGGACGATGACCTGCAGACCGACATTTTCGCGGTCTTCCGCCGTTACCTTTTGGATCAGCGCACATTGTTCGCGCTTGGCACCTGAGGGTGTTTCGCAATGCAGCTTCCAGTCTCCATGTTCGGATTTGACCTTACCCTGAGCCTGCACGGTCGGCATGTAACTTGCCGACAGAACCGCTGTTACAAATATGCCGGATAGAATGACGCGGCAAAAACGAGTGAGTTGGTCCTTCACGACATCCTCCGAAGGGGCCTGGTTCGCACATGATTCGGTTCTGCAGCTTATTGCTGAACCTGTTTTTTCACAGTGTTAGCACGAGTCTTTAACCATTTGGATCGCGCAATGAAACAATTCTGCCGTGAAACAAGTGGAAATCGGCAGCTCCTTTTGGCAATTCAAGGACAATCGGCGGAATGATGGACGCGAAAGGCATTGCGGATTGGCGTTGCATATGGTCTTTCTATTCCGTAATTGACACCGGTCAAGATCAGACTGCGGCACATCGCCGCTTTGCGCGAAGTGCGCGTGCAGCCTAACACCGAGTGGGCTTATGATGACCGCGTGTCCGCAAAGGCAAGGATGGTTGCTGACTTTCTGTCAACCTGCCCGACCGGATATGGCGGTTGAGACAAGGCGGCGGTCAGTTCGGTATTTGGGACCCGGGTCGGGTCCCGTCATGTGAAAGACTTCCGTCGTCGACGGAAAAAATGGGGAGCGTTAAGACGTGAGGGAACCGTTGAAGCGTCTTTTAAACCGGGTCGCACTGGTTTGCGGAACGGCGGCGGCTGGATTGGCCGGAATGGCGGCGGGCGCTTATGCAGCGCAACCGGAACCGTGGCAGATGGGGTTGCAACCCGCTGCGACCGAGGTGATGGACGACATCTCATGGTTCAATGATTTCACGCTTGTGATTATTACCGTTATCACCCTGTTTGTCCTCGCGTTGTTGCTCATCTGTATTGTGCGCTTCGGCAGAAAAGCCAATCCGGAACCATCCAAGACAACACACAACACAATGATCGAGGTTGTTTGGACCGTTGCACCGATCCTCATCCTGGTGATTATTGCCGTTCCCTCATTTCGACTTCTCTACAAACAGCTTGATATTCCCGAATACGATATGACCGTCAAAGCGATCGGCTATCAGTGGTATTGGGGCTATGAATATGTCGATGAAGGCATGGAAGACCTGACCTTCGATGCGATCATGCTGAGCGATGAAGACCGTAAGGCACGGATGGAAGCGGAAAATCTGACGGAACAGCAAGTTCCCCGTCTTCTTGCAACCGACTATAATCTGGTTGTTCCGGTCAACAAGACCGTACGTGTTCAGGTGACGGCTGCCGATGTGATTCACGCTTTCGCCATGCCGGCTTTTGGCGTGAAAATCGATGCTGTGCCCGGTCGCTTGAACGAAACCTGGTTCAGAGCCCGTGAAACCGGAATGTATTACGGCCAGTGTTCGGAACTGTGCGGCAAAGACCACGCTTTTATGCCGATTGCGCTTCAGGTCGTGACCGAGGAACAGTTTGATAAATGGGCCGAGGCGGCAAAGTCTGATATTGACGAAGCCAACAAGCTGCTGGCCGGACTGATCAAGGAAGAAAAACTCGCCAGGAAGCGGGCGGTTGAGGAAATTGAGGTTGCCGGGCGCTGAGCACAGCGCCGCGACCGGGAACAGATACTTTGTGCATTGCGCGGATATCCGTCTGACGCAATCGCCTGTGACCTGAGGGAGCAGAACACATGGCTGCAATTGATAGCCACGCAGAACACGGACATGGCCTGTCTTTCTGGACGCGGTGGTTCTATTCGACGAACCACAAAGATATCGGCATGCTGTATCTGATATTCGCGATTTTTGCGGGGATTATCGGCGGCGCGTTGTCGATCGGCATGCGTATGGAATTGCAGGAACCGGGTATGCAGATCTTTGCCGATCCGCATATGTTCAACGTATTCACCACCGCCCATGGCCTGATCATGATCTTTTTCATGGTCATGCCCGCCTTGATCGGCGGCTTTGCCAACTATTTCGTGCCGATCATGATCGGGGCGCCCGATATGGCGTTTCCCCGCATGAACAATATCTCGTTCTGGCTTCTGCCGCCGGCGTTCCTGCTCCTCCTGATGTCCCTTTTTGTTGAAGGACCTCCCGGTGCCAACGGTGTTGGCGGCGGCTGGACGATTTATCCGCCGCTGTCGACAAGCGGACAACCGGGGCCGGCGATGGATTTTGCAATCCTGTCGCTGCATATTGCCGGTGCGTCTTCCATCCTGGGTGCCATCAATTTCATCACTACGATTTTCAACATGCGCGCACCGGGTATGACCCTGCACAAAATGCCTCTGTTTGCCTGGTCGGTGCTTGTGACGGTTTTTCTTCTGCTTCTGTCGCTGCCTGTTCTGGCCGGTGCCATCACAATGCTGCTGACGGATCGGAATTTCGATACTGCATTCTTTACGCCTGAGGGCGGCGGTGACCCGATCCTGTTCCAGCATCTGTTCTGGTTCTTCGGCCACCCGGAAGTCTATATTCTGATCCTTCCTGCCTTCGGGATCATCTCGCACATCATCTCCACGTTCTCCCGCAAACCGGTCTTCGGTTATCTCGGGATGGCGTATGCCATGGTCGCTATCGGCGGCGTCGGCTTCATCGTGTGGGCTCACCACATGTACACGGTCGGGATGAGCGCCGACACACAGGCTTATTTCGTGTTCGCCACGATGGTGATCGCGGTGCCTACCGGCGTGAAGATCTTTTCGTGGATTGCGACCATGTGGGGCGGTTCAATTGAATTCCGCACTCCGATGTTGTGGGCCATCGGTTTCATCTTCCTGTTCACGCTTGGCGGCGTGACCGGTGTGCAGCTTGCCAATGCCGGTTTGGACCGCGCCATGCACGACACGTACTATGTGGTTGCGCACTTCCACTATGTGCTGTCGTTGGGTGCTGTTTTTGCGATCTTTGGCGGCTGGTACTACTGGTTCCCGAAAATGTTTGGCTACATGTATAACAGCCTGATCGCCAAGACCCATTTCTGGGTGACATTTATCGGAGTGAACCTCGTCTTCTTCCCGCAGCATTTCCTTGGCTTGGCGGGTATGCCGCGCCGTTATGCCGATTATCCGGACGCGTATGCGGGTTGGAACGCAATTTCCTCCTATGGGTCCTACATCGCGGCAATCGGCGTGATCATTTTCCTGGTCGGCGTGTTTGAGGCCTTCTCCCGCAAACGGGTCGCCGGCGATAATCCCTGGGGTCCCGGCGCGACGACACTGGAGTGGACGCTGTCTTCGCCACCTCCGTTCCACCAGTTCGAGACACTGCCTCGCATCAAATAGGGTGGCTCGGGTTCAGGGGCTCGCGCCGCAAGATAAAATAAGGCAACGCTTCGGCAGGCCGAAGCGTTTCTGACAAGGACAAAGAGCCGGCGAAGTGCCGGTTGCGCAAAGTTTGGGAAACGCCAATGTCGCTGGCAGAACAGCACAACGGACTTGAGCAGAGTGCCGCATGGGATGGCGGCATGGGCTCGGTGGGCGACTACATACAGTTGCTGAAGCCGCGTGTTATGTCGCTCGTGATTTTTACTGCCTTTGTCGGCATGGTGATCGCCCCCGGCGGTGTTCATCCTGTCATTTGCGGCGTTGCGCTGCTCTGCATTGCGGTGGGCGCCGGGGCATCCGGCGCGCTGAACATGTGGTACGACGCGGATATCGACCGCATCATGAGCCGTACCAGGAACCGACCGGTTCCGGCCGGGAAAATCACGCCTGATGAGGCGCTGGCTTTCGGGCTGGTCCTGGCCGGTGGATCGATTTTCATGCTCGGCGTTGCCGTGAACTGGCTGGCTGCCGGCTTGCTTGCTTTCACAATTTTTTTCTACGTTGTCATCTACACGATGTGGCTTAAACGCAGTACGCAGCAGAATATCGTTATCGGCGGGGCGGCCGGGGCCTTTCCTCCGATGATCGGCTGGGCCGCTGTTACCGGATTCGTCAGCGTTGAGAGTGTGGTTCTGTTTCTGATCATCTTCATGTGGACGCCGCCGCATTTCTGGGCGTTGGCGCTTTTCAAGTCTGAGGACTATCGAAAGGCCGGTATTCCGATGATGCCGGTTGTGTCCGGCTCTGATGTGACCCGCAATCAGATCCTGCTTTACTCGGTTCTCATGACTCCGATCGGAGTGATCCCCTTTCTTTTAGGCTTTGCAGGTGTCGCCTACGGTGCAGTATCGATTGCATTGGGCGCTGTCTTTCTCCTTCTGGCCTTCAACGTCTGGCGGAACAGAGAAGGGGAGCAGGCCCGCAAATCTGCTATACGGCTTTTCTCGTTTTCGATCCTTTATCTGTTTATGCTGTTTGCAACCCTGCTCGGTGAATCCGTTCTGGCGATGGCGGCCTGACTGCGCATGGAGAAGGAAGACGGCATTCAACTGACGGAAGAGCAGAAGCGGCGGCAGCGTTCCCGCAACATCGCTATCGCTGTTGTTCTGGTGATTGTGGTGGTTTTGTTCTATCTCGTCACCGTGATCAAACTGGGTCCGGGCGTGATGAACAGGCCGTTGTAGGTTTTAAGGGAAATCAGACCATCTCATGAGCGAAAACAGGGGTAAGTTGCAAGACAGGAAGGCCGATCGGGCGAACAGGTCCGTTGCTCTGGCCTGTGTGGTCTTTGTCGGATGCATGGTCGGCGCGGCGTATGCTGCTGTTCCCCTTTATGAGCTTTTTTGTCGGGTCACAGGCTATGGCGGCACGACACAACGGGCCGAGAGCAGCGATGTTGCCCCGATCGACAGAACGATAACAGTGCGGTTCGATGCAAATGTCAGTGGCGATCTTCCCTGGAATTTTAAGGCTGAAACCAAAGCGGTTACCGTGCGCATGGGCGAACTCGCAGAGGTGGCGTATTTTGCTGAGAATATCGGGTTGTCGAAAACATTCGCGTCCGCGACATTCAATGTGACGCCGTTTGATGCCGGGCCCTATTTCAACAAGCTGGAATGTTTCTGCTTTACGGATCAGGATCTTGAGCCGGGTCAAGACATGACGATGCCGGTTGTCTTTTTCGTCGATCCGGAAATGGATAAAGATCCGAACTTGAAATCAGTGCGTGAAATAACGTTGTCCTATACGTTTTTTGGCGATGAGGATAGAATCGAGAAACCGGTCGCGGCAGCTCCTGAAGCTGACGGGACACCTGAAAAACTCTGAATAGCCGTGGGGGCAACCCTTTACGGAAGGAAGCTGGGAGAGAGGCATGGCTGAAGCCCATACCAAAGACCATGATTATCATATAATCGACCCGAGCCCCTGGCCGCTGATCGGCGCGGTCGGTGCGTTCATCATGGCAGTGGGCACCATTGGACTGTTCCGCTACACCAATGGCGAAGATCTGGTCATGTTCGGGGTCGATCTGTCCGGTTGGGGTCTGTTTGCAATCGGGTTTTTGATCGTCATCTACACAATGTTCGGCTGGTGGCGGGATACGGTCAGAGAATCGCTGGCCGGAGATCATACACCGGTTGTCATGCTTCATCTCCGCTACGGCATGCTTCTTTTCATCGCGTCGGAAGTGATGTTTTTCGTCGCATGGTTCTGGGCGTATTTCGACGCAGCACTGTTTGCCGGTGAGGCCCAGCAATTTGCGCGCGTGGAAGCAACAGGCGGACACTGGCCGCCAACCGGCATCGATACGTTCGACCCCTGGCACCTGCCGTTGTTAAACACCCTGATTCTTCTGACGTCCGGCACAACCGTCACCTGGGCACATCACGCATTGCTGCATGACGATCGCGAAGGCTTGAAATGGGGACTGATTTTCACGGTGGTTCTGGGCGTCCTTTTCACAATCTGCCAGATCTATGAGTACGGTCACGCCGCGTTTGATTTTGCCGGCAACATCTATGGTGCGACCTTCTTCATGGCGACAGGTTTCCACGGTTTCCATGTGGTCGTGGGAACAATATTCCTTGCCGTTTGCCTGGTTCGTGCATTGGTGGGCCAGTTTACGCCTCAAAAACACTTTGGCTTTGAAGCTGCCGCCTGGTACTGGCATTTTGTTGATGTGGTGTGGCTGTTTCTGTTCGTCGCCATTTATATCTGGGGCGCAGGCGAACCTGCCGCTCATTGATCGGTTTGCCGATCCAACAACCAACGAGACAGGGCGGCCAGGGGCCGCCCTGTCCTCGTTCACGCTCTGGGGTATGGACCCATAAATATGATGACCGGTAACCGGGAAAGCAGGGACAAGGCGATTTTTCCGCCTCAGAATCCTTTCACAGTCGGTTTGTCGGGCAAATGCCCCCGTTGCGGTCAGGGGCGCTTATTCGGCGGATTTCTAAAAACGGCCGATCGGTGTGGCAATTGCGGTCTTGATTTTGGATTTATCGATTCAGGAGACGGACCTGCGGTGTTTGTCATCATGATTCTGGGATTTTTTGTGGTTGGGCTGGCCCTTGTTACGGAGCTCACCTTTCGGCCGCCGATCTGGCTCCACATTGTTTTGTGGTGCCCGCTGACTATTTTGCTGGCCCTTGCACTCCTGCGGCCTCTCAAGGGATTGATGATCGCTTTGCAATATCAGAATGACGCCAGCGAAGGCACACTGTCCCCGGACAAAGAGGATTGACATATGGGGGTAAGGTCAGATCGCGATCCGCCGGTGAACCCGCTATCCGGTCTGTTTTTGCCGGCAGCGGCCACGATCACAGCGCTGGCAGTTCTTCTTGCCCTCGGCTTCTGGCAGGTACAGCGGCTTCACTGGAAAAATGCGTTGATTGCAAATGTTGATGAGCGCCTCGAAAAGGACCCCGTGGCACTGGATGTGGTCCTTGCTGAGCTGGAGGGCGGCGCGGCTGTCGAATACAGGCCGGTGACACTGAACGGCCTGTTTTTTCATGAAGGCGAACGGCACTATTATGCGACGCATAACGGTAAAGTCGGGTGGTTTATTTTTACTCCGCTGACACGCACTGACGGGTCGGTTGTTATGGTCAATCGCGGCTTTGTGCCCGACGCGCTGAAAGAGCCGGCAAAGCGCCTGGAAGGACAGATCCGGGGAGCAGTCACACTTGAAGGTCTGGTCAGGTTGCCGCCGGCAGAAAAGCCGAACATGTTCATGCCCGACAATCAGCCCGGCACCAACCATTTTTATTGGCGCGACCTGCGGCAGATGATTGAGAGTTCCGGCCTTCCCGAT
Source organism: Stappiaceae bacterium (assembly GCA_965275915.1). Classification (GTDB taxonomy): domain Bacteria; phylum Pseudomonadota; class Alphaproteobacteria; order Rhizobiales; family Stappiaceae; genus JBDWFY01. The sequence continues at coordinate 276,331 of CBDHYI010000007.1, read as the reverse complement.
AAGAACGCCGTCATTCCGGTATTCGTCGATCTGCGCGAACGCGATCAAGCTGTTCCATATCCGATGGCCGGCACGACCCGGATCAGCTTTCCCAACAACCATCTCCAGTATGCCGGTACCTGGTTCGGACTGGCATTTGTTCTGGTTTGCGTCTTCGTTGTTTTCGCAAGACAGAGACTAAGGAAAAACGCAGGCGTAAAAAGCGAAGACAATTAAGCCCGCCTGTCATTGCGGCGTGCTTTGAAAGCAAAACACGCCGCGCTTCCATGATCAGGTAGCCGGAGCAGGGAGCCTTTTGGAACGTCTCAAAGCAGTTCCAGAACGGCAGCAGCTCCCGAAACAGTCGCTTGTCCAGGGTTCTCCTCCAGATTGATCGACTTTACCACACCGTCATCGACGATCATTGCATAACGCTTCGATCTGACGCCCAGCCCGGGCGCGCTGAGATCGATATCCATGCCGATTGCCTTGGTAAACGCGCAGGTTCCATCAGCCAGATATTGGATCTTTCCCGTGCCTCCCGTTTCCTTTTCCCAGGCTCCCATAACGAATACGTCATTGACGGATACGACGGCTATGCTGTCCACACCTTTGCCCATGAAAGTATCGTAGTTCTCCAGAAAGCCCGGAAGATGATTGAGGTGACATGTCGGGGTGAATGCTCCCGGAAGCGCGAAAAGGACGACTTTTTTGCCGCCGAAAACCTCGGCGGTCGTAATGTCCGCCGGGCCTTCGGAGGTCATGATTTTGAAGGTGGCTGCGGGCAGGCTGTCGCCAACGGCAATCGTCATGGTTCTACTCCAGAAGATAATTATCAGCTGCCCACGGACAGCCGGAATCAATGTCGGAATGGAATTAGTATCAGTCGCTGAGCGATTTCGGAAGCGGCCAATTATGTTCCACCGCTTCGTCCCCATGCACCAGTGTGAAGCGGAGCGCCGAATGTTCATCCGGAGCCGCCAGCCCATCAAGTGAAAGGGTCCAGCGCGCGGACGTTTCGGTGTGATCCGCAAGAAGGGGCAGTGAAAGATACGAGCCCTCCGGCGCAACAACGAACAGATCAGGCGCAGTGTTTTTGTTTTTCAGCCGGGCGGTGATTGTGAGTTTTGGGTCGCCCGCTTCGTCTTCTGTCACGGCAACATCGGTGATCGTGACCGGAGCATCGGGGCCGGCCGGCACCGGCAAATCGGCAATGGTCCGTTCTATTAAGCCGGTCGCGACCGTGTCGGTCTTTAAATCGGGTCCGACGGTCGCTTCAAGCGTGGCGTCCGCGGGAATGCAGATCTGTTCGCACACGCCGTAGCTCATATGCGCCTTAAGCCGGATCGGCAGGGCCGGATCTTTCGGGGTCAGCAGAAGCGGCAGAATGACCAGATCGTGGTAAACTAGCGACGTTCCGTAGGGATCCTCATACCGTTCGGGAACGGGAAACAGCGTCTTGGCGTCTCTCAGATTGTCCGATCCGGAAAAATCGATCGAAGTCGGAATTCCGGTTTCGCCGGGATTCTCCCAATATGTCTTCCAGCCGGGCTGCAACGCTATCTCGACGCCTGCGACATAGCGTCCTTTTTCATCAAGCTCCGGGCCCGCGGTCAGCATCCGAACCTGGCCTTCAGGCGTTCCGCTCCAGGGACCGATCTCTGCGTTGGCGCCGCCGGCAACGGTCACGCAAAGCACAAAGCCGGAAACAAGGATGCGGCGCAACGATCGACTGGAGGCAGAGACGGTCTTCATCATGGCTGCTTTCATAACGCAATCTGTTGTTGAGCGTCCTTGTAAATTTTATCATTTCTCCGTGAACTGTCGTAAAGTTTGCAGCAAACGTCTTATGTAGTTGTTTGATGAACAATTTTTGCAAATCTGATAAATTGAATGGTATCTGATTCACGAGGGCGTGTAGTTTGACGATGGAAGACACACAACCCCAATATCTGGATGGTCGGATCCTCGTGGCAATGCCTGCGATGGACGATGACCGGTTCGAACGCTCGGTGATTTACATGTGCGCACACTCCGATGAGGGCGCCATGGGACTGATACTGAACCGCCAGGCCGAAAATATTTCCTTCTCCGATCTCGTGGATCAACTCGGCATTCTCGACGAGGGGGAGGACATTCTCCTTCCCGATGAGGTCCTCAATATGCTCGTCCACCGCGGCGGTCCGATGGACACCGGTCGCGGTTTTGTATTGCACACCAACGACTATCAGATCGAAAGTTCCACTCTTGCCATCAATAGCGGCATCTGCCTGACCGCGACGCTGGAAATACTGAAGGCCATAGCGCATGGACAGGGCCCGACCAACTCTTTGCTGGCGCTTGGCTATGCCGGGTGGGGGCCGGGACAGCTGGAGAGCGAAATCCAGGCAAATGGCTGGCTGGTGTGCGATCCAACCGATGACCTTATCTTCAGCGAAGATCTGAGCGGAAAGTACGAGCGGGCGCTTCGCGCGATCGGTATTGAGCCGGCTATGCTGTCCAGTCTTGGCGGTCACGCCTGAATTTTTGGAAAATTGCCGAACCGGTCCGGCAAAATCGGGCCTTTGCCGGAGGAACAGGGCCCGGGAGGTAGGATTCTCTTTGCCTTCTGAACAGCTGTGCGCTTGCTCGATGGCGTTTGCATCGTTAGTGTGACGGGAAAAGACCATTTGGTCTTCAGAACATCCGCTGGCGTCATGCATTGACGGTGCATAAAGGGAACAAGGAATATCCGTCTGTGAAATATGTGAGTACACGCGGCAACGCACCTCGACTGGATTTTTCCGATGTTCTTTTGACAGGTTTGGCCCGGGATGGCGGTCTTTATGTTCCCGAACAATGGCCCCGGCTCTCCTCAGCTCAAATCGCGGATTTCGCCGGTAAGCCCTACGGCGATGTGGCTTTTGATGTACTGACACCGTTTGTCGGCGATTGTATCGGGCGGGCCGATCTCAAACGCATGATCGGACAGGCCTACGGAACCTTCCGGCATCCCGCGGTAACCCCACTGGTTCAGACCGGTTCAAACGAATTTGTGCTTGAACTTTTTCACGGTCCGACTTTGGCCTTCAAAGACGTGGCGATGCAGCTTTTGGGGCTGCTGATGGACCATGTGCTCGCGGAGCGGGATCAGCGGGCTACGATCGTCGGCGCAACATCAGGCGACACCGGGGGGGCTGCGATTGACGCCTTCAAGGGGCGCGATCGAACGGACATGTTCATTCTGTTTCCGGAAGGGCGGGTTTCACCGGTTCAGCAACGGCAGATGACGACGATTCCCGATGAGAATGTGCATGCCCTGGCACTGGAGGGAACCTTTGACGATTGTCAGGGCATCGTCAAAAGCATGTTCAATCATTTTGCCTTCCGGGACCGGGTGATGTTGGCCGGCGTCAATTCAATCAACTGGGCGCGGATCATGGCGCAGGTTGTTTACTACTTTGTCGCCGGCACGGCCCTTGGTGCTCCCCATCGTAAAGTTTCCTTCACGGTGCCGACCGGCAATTTCGGCGATATTTTCGCCGGCTATGTCGCGGCTAAGATGGGACTCCCGATCGACCGGCTCGTCATTGCGACCAATGTGAATGATATTCTGGCAAGGACGCTTGAATCCGGCAGGTATCAGACCGACGGCGTGGTGCCGACAATGGCGCCGTCAATGGATATCCAGGTTTCCTCCAATTTCGAGCGGCTTCTGTTTGAAGTATCGGGTCGTGATGGCGGATCCGTTAAGGCGATGATGGATGGTTTGAGCCAATCCGGCGGCTTTGACATTTCTGACGGCAGTCTTGAGGACATTCGCGCGCAGTTTGATGCCGGGCGGGCTGACGAGGAGGCCTGCGCCCAAACGATTTCTTCGGTTCTGGAAGATGCCGGGTATCTTCTTGACCCACATACCGCCATAGCCGTTGCTGTGGCACGCGCAAGGTCTGCCGCCGGTGACGGACCGATGGTTGTTCTGGCAACGGCGCATCCGGCGAAGTTTCCAGGTGCGGTGGAGGAAGCGTGCGGTGTCAGACCGGCGCTGCCGGTCTGGCAGGGCGACCTTATGAGCCGCCCGGAAAAATTCGAAATTTTATCTGCATCACAGGCTGCTGTTGAGGATTTCATCCTTGCAAACGCCAGAGCAGCTGGGGTGGAGGCCTGAGCCATGAGCGTCGAACTGTCGAGACTGTCTAACGGATTGACTGTGGTGACCGATCGCAATCCGCATCTTGAATCGGCGTCGCTTGGCATCTGGGTTCGGGTCGGGTCGCGCTCTGAGACCTTGGCGCAGCACGGGATAACCCATGTGCTGGAACATATGGCGTTTAAGGGAACAACTTCCCGGACGGCCAGAGCGATCGCGGAAGAAATCGAGGCGGTCGGCGGCGAGTTGAACGCCTCGACAAGTGTGGAGCAAACCGCATACTATGCCCGTGTTCTGAAGGAGGACGTTCCCCTGGTGGTCGACATTCTGTCGGACATCATGCTCAATTCGGTTTTCGATCCCAAGGAGCTTATGCGGGAGAAGCATGTCATTCTTCAGGAAATCGGCGCAGCCCACGACTCGCCCGATGATTGTGCGTTTGACCTGTTTCAGAAGACCGTCTGGCCGGATCAGGCTATAGGCCGGCCCATACTGGGTACGCCTGACTCCGTATCAGGTTTTACGCCCGAGGCCATTCGAGGCTATATGGCGGCTCACTATCGGGCTCCGGATCTGGTCCTGGCCGCTGCCGGAGCCGTCGATCACGATCAAATTGTAAAGCTTGCCGAGCAGAAATTTTCCGGGCTGAGCCCGGAGGCCGGTGAGGGGCATCCGGCTGCCTCTTATGGCGGTGGCGAAGCACTGGAAAAGCGGGACTTGCAGGAAGCACAGATCCTGCTTGGTTTTGAAGGGTTGTCCTACCGCCGCGAAGACTATTATGCGAGCCAGATTCTGGCATCGGTTCTGGGCGGCGGTATGTCGTCCCGGCTGTTTCAGGAAGTCCGGGAGGAGCGCGGGCTGTGCTATGCCATCTATTCTTTTCACTGGGCCTTTGCCGATACGGGAGTCTTTGCTATTCACGCCGCGACCGGCGAGGAAGATCTCCCGGAACTGATGCCGGTCATTCTGAATGAGCTGCAGAAAGCGAGCCTGGATATTTCAGACGATGAAGTGGCCCGGGCCCGGGCGCAGATCAGAGCCAGCCTGATGATGGCGCTGGAAAGTCCGGCCGCACGGGCGGGCCAGATTGCGCGGCAGGTTCTTATTCATGGACGGGTTCTTGATCGCGAAGAAATCGTCACGCGGATAGAAGCGGTCAGCGCGGCGGACCTTCGGGACCTGTCCGCGAGGGTTTTTATGTCCGGAACACCGACTCTGACCGCCATTGGTCCGATCGGCAATCTGATGTCGCTTGACGAGATAAGATTGGGTCTGGGCATTGACAGTCCGACTGTGGCATCCGCATCCGCTTAGGATCAGGACTCATTAAATCCATGCAATTCTGTTTTGAAAGAAGCGCTCAAGTCGGGAGAAGCGGTGAGAAGCCGGGGTCGGTGATTTTTGCGGGCACTGGTTCGTACCGGGCGGGGACTTTCTTTAAAACAGAATCGCATGGATTTGATGGGCTCTGACCCCGGGAGAGAAGTATGGAGGGAGGTGCTGCAAAGGCTTTTTTGCGAGCCGTCGGCGCCAGCACCGTGTCGCCTACAATAGAGGGAGCCCGTATTTACCTGCGCCAGCCCTCGGCGCAGGATTATCCGCAATGGTCTTCCTTGCGGGCCGATAGCAAAGCGTTCCTGCAACCGTGGGAACCACGCTGGCCGGAAGACGATCTGTCCCGAATTTCCTATCGCCGTCGCTTAAAGCGCTATGCACGAGAGATAAGAAATGACCGTGGATTTCCCTATTTTCTGTTCAAAAAAAGTGACGACTGCCTTGTTGGTGGCCTAACATTGTCAAATATTCGCCGTGGTGTCGCACAAAGTTGCTCTCTGGGTTACTGGATGGGACAGCCGCATGCGGGGCAGGGTTTCATGCGGGACGCCGTTGAGGCGGTTCTGCCGCACGTTTTTGGCAAAATGGGTTTGCATCGGCTTGAGGCGGCGTGCCTGCCGCACAATGAAAGGTCAATCGGTCTTCTCCGGGCGACCGGTTTTACAAAGGAAGGCTACGCTAAGGGATATCTGAGAATAAATGGGCAGTGGCAGGACCATATTTTGTTTGCGATCACAAAAGAGGACTGGAAAAACAAACCGGGATAACCGTTGAACGGATTTCCAAAATGCTTTCCGGCAAAACAAAACCGATTTTCGGGTCTGGAAATCCTGTGCTACGGACGTTCTGGGTAAACGGATCGTAAGAGAATTTGTGCAAAATGAACTCTTGTGGCAATTGGAAGTCACTTGCTCTTCCTAAGCCAATTCACGGATTGGAGTACTCTGTGCGCTGCCTGTCGACATTATTCGCAGCGATATGTTTCGTTTGTGCGTGCCTTGGGCCATTCGGCGCCAAAGCGCTTGATGTTGTCTCAGTGCCGCTGAATGTGGATGCGCTGGATCTCTCGGCAGCGATTGAGATTCGGGCCGACTACGGGCCGCGCATTCAGGTTTCCACGGCACCGGGTGCCGATGGGATCGTTCGACGCATTGAGGTCGGGGCCAATGACGGCGTCAACACCGACTGGGCCGTTTTTGCGTTGACCAATCCCAGCGACGAGCAGATCGACCGGTTGCTGGTGGTGCCGCATTACCGGCTTGCAAATTCAGGCATCCTGAGCCCCGATCTCGGTTCGGAGCGGATTGTTTCAATCGCGGCAAGCCAGGGCATCTCACCTTTGAAGGAGAGCAACCTTGAAGCGGATCTGTTCCTGATCACACTCGATCCGGGCGCTGTCGTGACCTACATTGCTGAGCTGACGACACCCGACCTGCCGCAGGTTTATCTCTGGAAACCGGATTCCTACACGGACAATGTAAACTCCTACACATTGTATCGCGGTATCGTTCTTGGCATCTCGGGTCTGCTGGCGTTGTTTCTGACCATCATTGTGGTCGTAAAGGGAACTGTTTTATTCCCCGCCGCTGCGACGCTGGCCTGGGCGGTTCTGGCGTATCTGTGCATTGATTTCGGTTTCTGGAACAAGGTCTTCGGGCTGACGCCCGGTGGGGAACAGCTCTATCGGGCCGGCGCGGAGATTATGCTCGTCGGCAGTCTGCTGATGTTCCTTTACACCTATCTCAACCTCAACCGCTGGCAGGTAAAGGCAAGTTATGTCGCTCTGACGTCGGCTGTGTTGCTGCTGGCTCTGTTCGGCGTAGCGATTATTGATCCGTCGATTTCCGCCGGTATCGCCCGGTTGGCGCTTGCCGTGATCGCGGTCCTGGGCATGGTTGTCATTGTGATGCTGTCGCTCCAGCAATACGACCGGGCAATCATGCTGATTCCCACCTGGGTTCTTCTTCTGTGCTGGACTTTCGGCGCCATGCTTGCCGTCACCGGTCAATTGGACAACGATCTTATCCAGCCCGCGCTTGACGGCGGCCTTGTAATGATCGTGCTCCTGATCGGCTTCACGGTCATGCAGCACGCCTTTGCGGGAGGCTCAATCGCTCAGGGTATCGTAACGGACGGCGAACGGCGTGCGCTTGCACTGGTCGGATCCGGAGATCTCATTTGGGATTGGGACATCGACAGGGACAAGATTTTTACCGACAGCGAAACCGAAGACGTGCTTGGGCTGCCGCACGGTGCGTTGCAAGGTGCCGCGCGCGACTGGCTTGAGGTTATTCATCCGCAGGACCGCGACCGGTTCCGCGCCACGCTTGATGCCGTGGTTGACCAAAGACGCGGCAGGATTTCTCAGATTTTCCGTTTGCGCGGCGATGACGGTCATTACCGTTCGTTTGCCCTTAAAGCACGGCCGATACTGGGTACGGACGCAGAAGTCATCCGTTGTGTGGGCACGCTTCACGATGTGACAGAGCAGAAACTGGCCGAGGAGCGCATGATGCGCGACGCGGTGCATGACAATCTGACCGGCCTGCCCAATCGCACCCTGTTCATGGATCGTCTTCAAAACGCGCTCATTCGCGCCCGCACGGATGGCATCGGCAGTCCCGCGGTCTTGCTTTTGGATTTGGATCAGTTCAAGGGGCTTAACGATACGCTTGGCGTTTCGGTTGGCGATTCCATTCTTCTGACGGTCTCCCGCCGCCTTAGCCGGCAGCTCAGGCCGCAGGATTGTGTGGCCCGGCTTGCAGGCGATCAGTTCGCAATCATGATGCTGTCCGAAAATGCGCCGGACCGGGTCACTGCATTTGCGGAAACCATGCGGAAAACCCTGCGCGCCCCGATTACGTTCGGGGACCGCGAGATTTTTCTGACCTGCTGTTTTGGCCTGGCCGTGGCCGACGAAGCGGATACGGATGCCGAGGACCTGGTCGCCAATGCGGAGATCGCCATGCACCATGCCAAGAGTATGGGTGGCGACCGGCTTGAAGTCTTCCGGCCTTATCTGCGCAAGTCCGGCGGAGGCCATGCACTTGCCGAAGATGACTTGCGCAAAGCCCTTGCGGCCGACGAGCTTTCCGTCTTTTACCAGCCGATCATTCGGTTGGAGGACAAGTCTATCGCCGGTTTTGAGGCGCTCGTCAGGTGGCAGCATCCGACGCGAGGCCGTCTGGTGCCGAATGAATTTATCCCGCTTGCTGAACAAACGGGCCTGATCAACGAAGTCGGGCTTTATGTGCTTGAGCGTGCGTCCCAGCAATTGGGAGAGTGGCAGAAAAAAATCTATCACGGCACTCCACTGTTCGCGAGTGTGAACGTCTCCAGCCGGCAGTTGCTCAGTCATGATCTGATCAATGATGTGAAAGCGATCCTGTCCCGCAATGCCATCACGCCCAGTACTTTGAAGTTGGAATTGACCGAGTCGCTGGTGATGCAGAATCCGGAATATTCAACCAAGGTTCTTGAGCGCCTTAAGGCCATGGGGGCCGGATTGTCGCTGGATGATTTTGGAACCGGATATTCGTCGTTGAACTACTTGCAGCGATTCCCGTTCGATACGATCAAGATCGACAAAAGCTTCGTTCATTCCGGTGACGGTGCCCACAACAGGCCGTTGATTTTGCGGACCATCGTGGGACTTGCACACGACCTGGGGATGGAAGTGGTCGCCGAGGGGGCGGAGACGGAATCCGACGCGCTCGAGCTCTTCCAGATAGGCTGTGAATATGCGCAAGGTTATCTTTACGGCCAACCCATGTCGGCCGCAGAGTCTGATTCTCTGATACAAAAGCAGATTATCGCCGCCTGAAGCGAATGAACAACCTTCTTGGAACGTGCACTCAGGGCACCAGAATTGGAACGGTACCGGTCGCCGTACGGATCTCAACCGGCGTAAAACCGAAGGGATCGCCGTCAATCTGAGCCGGTGTGTCTGATGCGCTGGAAATCGTCGCATATTGAATGGGTATGGTCCTTACGCCGTCGGCTTTTGCGACGCGGCCAAACAGGAAATTTGCGCCAAAGCGGATAATCGACAGCGGATCGTCAGCATCCAGTGTCAACAATGTAAGTCCGGACGCTGTGACCGTGTCATCGGGTAAAATCGTGAAGCCGCCATAGCGGCTGGCATTTGAAATGACGGCGATGCGGCAGTGAATTTCCGCTCCGGTGTCCGTCCTTATCACAAGTTCCTGCCCTTTGTGGGAGAACATCAGTTTCAGCGTGGTCGCGACATAGGCGAGTTTCCCAAGCCAGCGTTTCAGCGGCAGGGACGTGTGATGGACAATCGCAGCATCAAGTCCCACGGAAACCATCAGAACGAAGGGATGATCATTGGCCAGGCCGTAATGAAGCGGCCGTGTCTTGCCGTTCAGGATCAGTTGAGCCAATGGTGCGGGCTTGCGGGGTATTCCCAGTTCCAGCGCCAGCACATTGGCCGTGCCCGTTGGTACGACTGCAATCGCGGTCTGTTTTTCAGTTCGTGACAGACCGCTCAGCGCTTCATTGATTGAACCATCCCCGCCGGCAACGATGACAACATCATAATCAAGGTCCGGATCGGCACAGGTTTCACCGATTTCACCGGGGCGTGTTGTTAACTGGAGCGTCACCGAGCGGCCGGCGGCCCTGAGGCGCTGTGCGATGTTTTCAAGAAGAGGACGATTGAAGCCGCCTGATGTGGGATTTCCAATGATGAGCAACTTGTTCTGATCGATCTCTGACACAGTGCCTCCTTCAAAGCGGCCATTGCGATCGAAGACGAACGCTCACTCGATTTCGTCCCCGTTGTCGGATTGATAGGGCGCCATTCCTTCGCGGGCCAACTGATCGGCTGTCTCGTTTCCCGGATCGCCGGCATGGCCCTTCACCCAGTTCCAGGAAACAGTGTGGCGGGCAAGCGCTTCATCCAGCGCCTGCCATAGTTCGGCATTTTTGACGGGTTTTTTCGCAGACGTTTTCCAGCCGTTTCGTTTCCAGCCGTGAATCCACTGCGTGATGCCGTTCTTGACGTACTGGGAATCCGTGTAGAGTTTCACGTTGCAGGGACGTTTCAGGGCGTTGAGCGCCTCAATCGTGGCTGTCAGTTCCATGCGATTGTTGGTTGTCTCAGCAGCGCCGCCCTTAAGCTGCTTTTCCACTTTGCCGTATTTCAACAACGCTCCCCAGCCGCCGGGGCCGGGATTTCCCGAACAGGCGCCATCGGTATAGATCGTAACGTCGTTTTGCTTCATGCCTGAAGACCATAATCCGTTGCACTTGTAACGGATTGATGAAAGCGCAGTTTACGCAGATATTCCATCGGATCCTTGGGCCGGACCAATGCGCCGTCGGGGACACGCAGCCAGTCGTGAAGACGGGTAAGAAGAAAGCGGAGCGAGGCGCCGCGTGCAAGAAGCGGCAGGGCTTCGAATTCGGCCGTGCTGAGCGGGCGCACGCGGCGATATCCGTTCAAAAGCGCACGTGCCTTGGTCACATTGAATGAATAGTCCGGTTCGTAGCACCATGCGTTCAGGCAGATCGCAAGGTCATAGGCCCAGAAATCGTTGCAGGCGAAATAGAAGTCGATCAGTCCGGACAGTTTTCCGTCGAGGAAAAACACGTTGTCCGGAAACAGGTCGGCATGAATAATTCCTGCCGGCAAATCGTCCGGCCAGTTGGCCTCCAGTGCGTCAAGTTCAAGGAGGATTTCTGTCTCAAGGCCGGAGTTTATTTCGTCAGCGCGGGCCTGAGATTGTTCAAAAAGCGGTCGCCAGTCCTTGAGGGAGAGTGCATTCGGGCGTCTGATTTCAAAATCGGTTGTCCCCAGATGAAGCTGCGCCAGAGCGCTGCCCAGGGCCCCGCAATGCGCGCTTTTTGGCCGCTTGATCCACATGCCTTCAAGAAAGGAAACGATGACCGCCGGCCGATCGGCGAGGACTCCCAACACGCCGCCGGAATGTTGTCTGATGGGCACAGGGCATGAAATACCCTTGTCTGCCAGATGCTCCATCAAGCCAAGAAAAAAAGGTAAATCATCGGGATCGACCCGTTTCTCATAAAGCGTGAGGATGTAAGCGCCTTTGCTGGTGTGGATCAGGTAGTTCGAATTTTCGACCCCTTCCGCAATCCCCTTGAATGAAAGCAGATCACCAATATCGTAGTTGGAAAGGAAGGTGATCAGCTCTTCATCGGAGACTTCGGTATAAACGGCCATATGCGCTTACTCGGCCGCATCCGTACGCAGCTCGCGCGGAAGGTTGAAAGCGACGGTCTCGTCGGCGGTCGTGATTGTTTCAACGGTTACGTCGAACCGCTCAGCAAATGCATCAATCATTTCTTCCACAAGAATTTCAGGTGCGGACGCGCCGGCGGTAATTGCCAGTGTGTCGATTCCGTCAAACAGGGTCCAGTCGATGTCCGACGCGCGCTGGAGAAGAAGGGAAACCTTGCATCCGGAACGGGCGCCGACCTCCCTGAGACGCTGTGAATTCGACGAGTTGGGCGCACCGACTACGATCAGGGCCTGCGCCTGTGGCGCTACGGATTTGACAGCTTCCTGCCGGTTGGTTGTCGCGTAGCAGATGTCTTCCTTATGCGGCCCGGAAATTTCCGGAAAACGACGGGTGAGTTCGTCGATGATTTCGCGGGTATCGTCCAGGGACAATGTCGTTTGCGTGACGTAAGAGAGGCTGTCGGGATTTCTCGGCGTAAAGTTTCTGGCATCTGCAACTGTTTCGATCAGTTGCACAGCGCCTTCGGGCAACTGGCCCATGGTTCCGATCACTTCCGGGTGGCCGGCGTGGCCGATGAGGACAATCTCTTTGCCCTTTTTGTTATGGATGATCGCCTCACGGTGTACCTTCGATACCAGCGGGCATGTCGCGTCGAGAAAGAACATATTCCGGGCTTTGGCTGCTTCCGGAACGGATTTGGGAACCCCGTGGGCTGAAAAGATAACCGGCTGGTCCGTTTGAGGAATTTCGTCCAGCTCCTCGACGAAAACGGCCCCTTTTGCTCTGAGGCTTTCGACGACGAATTTGTTGTGGACGATCTCATGCCGGACATAGACCGGTGCGCCGTATTTTTGCAGCGCAAGTTCAACAATCTGAATTGCGCGATCTACCCCGGCACAGAAGCCGCGCGGCGCGCAGAGCAGGATCTTCAGAGACGGCCGGCTGTCAGGAGAGACTGACATCGCTATTCCTCGTTTTTCGAACTTTCCTGCAATAGAGGGAGCGAGCCCCCGCGTGTCAAGGGCAGTGGGAATCCTTGACCAAATTGTCGCAAACATCGAACGGTCCTGTTATAGACAATTTGGACTGGGAAAACCGAAACCGATCCCCGGACCAACCGGGGGAAGTCACAACTGCTGGGGAAGATGGGGAGTATGTTGGTCTCAAAAACTGTCGCATTCGTAACTGTGTCGCTTTTGTCGTTGGGCGTTCTGGCCGGCTGTGTCGGGGGAGATAGCACAGACACTTCATCCATCGCGACGACCGCCTCCTCGGAGAACGAACAGGGCCGGCCGCAAATCGATCCTTCATTGTTCGTAAGACCGGCAGCGTGTCCGGGCATTTCAGTTCAGGATGGAACCCATGCCTTGCAGATCTTTGCTCGTGGCCGGGAGCGAGCGGCCGATACACTTTCCTATCAGGCTGCAATCACGAAATGGGCGCGGGAGTGCAATCGGGCGGGCGATCAGATCCGGGTTAAAATCGGAGTTGCCGGACGGGTCACGGCCGGCGCCGCCGGTGCTCCGTCCAATGTTGCCTTGCCTCTGCGCATTGCTGTCCTGAACGCTGACGGATCTGTGAACTTGTCCGAAGTGAAGAAAATAGACGTGGCAATGGCGGAGGGGGACAATACCGAACCCTGGTCCTATGTGGACGAATCCTTGCTTCTGCCCGCCGATGCGAATTCGTTCAGGATCGTTGTGGGGTTTGACGAGCAGAAAAGATAACGGTCCGACCTAAATTATCCACGGATATGAAGAGCGGCCGGTACCGGCTTCAAAGCGGCTTGTGTTCACAAGTTTGCAACACCAATTGACTTCCCGCGCACTTCGTACAAAATAAGAGGCGCAGATCTCATGCTGTGTATCTGCGCTGTTTGTTCGGATTAATGCCGGGCAAACCAGTTATGTCTTGCGGGAGAGACGGACCAGGTGTCCGCGCCGAAGGAGCAACCGCCCCGGAAACTCTCAGGCAAAAGGACCGCAGGACAACGGCACTCTGGAAAGCAGTCGTGGTCCGATTCGTGAACTTGAATTGGATCCTGCGGTTCACCGAAGGAGTAACTGGCTGACGTTGTACGGTCGCGCCAGGAAATCTCTCAGGTAGTCAGGACAGAGGGGGCGCGGCCGGACCTTTGTCCGTCGCCGCGGACCGCTTGTGTACCTGAGGACATTCAGAGATGGCCGAGACTCATTCCGGCGACCCATTACAAAAGACCCCGTTGGATGCGCTCCATCGCGAGCTTGGCGGCAAGATGGTGCCGTTTGCCGGCTATTCCATGCCGGTGCAATATCCCGCCGGCATCATGACCGAACATACCCATACCAGGGAGGCCGCCGGTTTGTTCGATGTCTCTCACATGGGACAGGCCCGCCTCGTCGGCCCGGATCATGGAAGCACGGCGCGGGCCCTTCAAAAAATTGTTCCCTCCAACATCGAAGGTCTCCGACCCGGGCAGATGCGATACAGCCTCCTGCTCAATGATCAGGGCGGGATCATTGACGATCTTATCGTGACACGGCCGGTCTCCCCGGTGGAGGACGGCGTCCTGTTCCTGGTCGTCAATGCAAGCCGGAAATCGGAGGACTATGCGGCAATCCGCTCGGTTCTGCCGGAGAATGTGAGCCTGGAAGTCTTTGAGGAGAGAGCGCTCGTTGCTCTGCAGGGGCCAAAGGCGGCAGAAGCCGTTGCTCCGTTTGCACCGGATGCGGTCAACCTTGACTTCATGTCCGCCGCGCCGATGGAATTCGACGGGATCGACTGCGTGATCAGCCGATGCGGTTATACCGGTGAGGACGGTTTTGAGATCTCCGTTCCCGGCGAAGATGTTGAGAGGGTTGCACGAACGCTCCTGAAGAACGACCTGGTCAGGCCGATTGGACTAGGCGCGCGTGACAGCCTGAGGCTTGAGGCAGGACTGTGTCTTTACGGGCATGATATCGATGAAAAAACGACTCCCGCGGAAGCCGATCTTGGCTTCGTCCTGCAAAAGTCCCGAAAAGAGGCCGCCGATTTTCCGGCCGCGGACAAAATCCTGGCCGAGTTCCGGTCCGGACCGGGCAAGAAACGCATAGGCCTGTTGCTGGACGGGCGGGCGCCGGCTCGCGAGGGTGCTGTCCTGCATGGCACCGATGGTGCCATTGCCGGTCACGTCACATCCGGCGGGTTTGCGCCAACGGTCGGCCAGCCGATCGCCATGGGCTATGTTGCTGTGGCGCATGCTTCGACGGGAACCAGACTGAACGCCGTTGTACGTGGCCGGGAATTACCGGCTACAGTCGTGGACATGCCTTTTGTCCCGCATCGTTACCATCGCAAAACCAAAGCATGAATCGGGGAACACCATGACAATTTATTTCACAGATGACCATGAATGGATCAGCGTCGAAGGCGACATCGGGACAATCGGCATCACGAACTACGCGCAAGAGCAATTGGGTGACGTGGTGTTTGTCGAATTGCCCGACGCCGGCAAAAAACTTTCAAAAGGTGACGAAACCGCTGTCGTTGAATCCGTCAAGGCCGCAAGCGAAATCTACGCCCCGGTGAGCGGCGAAGTGACCGAGGTTAACGGAACTCTCACCGACGCGCCGGAGTCGGTGAACGCCGATCCGCAAGGGGCGGCCTGGTTCGTCAAAATAAAACTGTCGGATCCCTCTGAACTTGAGGGTCTGATGGATGAAGCAGCCTACAAGAGTTTTGTCGAAGGCCTTTGAGGCCAGTCAGAACAGGAGCCAGTCGTGGCCAGACATTCTTACTATGCTGAAATTCAGTGGGAGCGGCAGGGTGACTTCGCGAACAATACCTATTCGCGCGGTCATCGGTGGCGCTTCGATGGCGGAATCGATGTTCCGGCCAGCGCATCGCCCACCGTCGTACCCCTGCCGCATTCCGTCGAGGCGGCAGTTGATCCCGAGGAAGCGTTTGTCGCAGCCCTCTCAAGCTGCCACATGCTCTGGTTTCTTGATCTGGCCCGCCAGGCCGGGCTGACCGTTGAGGCCTATGAGGACAAAGCCGAAGCAAAAATGGGATGGGTGAGCCGCGGAAAAATGGCGATCACCAAGGTCACTTTAGCACCGACTGTCAAACTGTCCGGCTCAATGCCGGAAGAAGGGGTTCTGGATCGATTGCACCACGAAGCACATGAGAAGTGTTTTATCGCCAATTCGGTGACATGCGATGTGCTGTGCGAGCCCGAACCTGTCGTTACTCTCGATGTTTAACACAATAAAAATTGAGGCATTCTGAGCATGCGTTATCTTCCGCTGACCGATCAGGAACGGTCCGATATGCTGACGCGGATCGGCGTTTCATCGATCGACGATCTGTTTGCAACGATTCCACAAGAAGCCCGTCTTGAGGGCTTGCTGGATTTGCCGAAGCGGCAAAGTGAAATGGCTGTCGAACGCCATATCGGTCGCTTGGCGGGTAAAAATATTGCCGCCGGTGACGGTCCGTTCTTTGTCGGAGCCGGTGCCTACAAGCACCATGTTCCTGCGACGGTGGATCACCTGATCCAGCGGTCGGAATTTCTGACCAGTTATACGCCCTATCAGCCTGAAATCACGCAAGGGACACTGCAGACGCTGTTTGAGTTTCAGACACAGGTGGCTCAACTGACCGCCATGGATGTGGCGAACGCGTCGATGTATGACGGGTCGACGGGGGCGGCCGAGGCGGTTCTCATGGCGCATCGCATCACCAAGCGAGACAAGGCCGTCCTGTCAGGCGGACTGCATCCCCATTACCGGTCCGTCATCAAGACGATGACGGACTTTGCCGAGGCTCAATTTGACGCCTTGCCTGCGGATCCGCAAGGAACGGAGGATATTCTGGCATCGATCGATGATGAAACGTCGTGTGTTGTCGTTCAGTCGCCTTCCTTCTACGGCCATCTGATTGATCTTAAGCCGATTGCGGAAAAAGCCCATGCACATGGTGCTTTGCTGATATCAGTCTTCACGGAAGTCATCTCGCTGGGCTTGATTGAACCACCCGGAACGCAGGGCGCTGATATTGTCGTTGGCGAAGGTCAGTCAATCGGCAATCCACTGACATTCGGAGGACCTTATGTTGGTTTGTTTGCGACCCGGCAGAAATATCTAAGGCAAATGCCCGGCAGGCTGTGCGGGGAAACGGTCGATGCCGATGGCAAGCGCGGGTTTGTTCTTACCCTGTCCACCCGCGAGCAGCACATTCGCCGTGATAAGGCAACCTCCAATATCTGCACGAACTCAGGTCTCTGCGCACTCGCCTTTACCATTCACATGAGCATGTTGGGTCAAACAGGTATCGGGCGTTTAGCGCAGGTCAATCACGCCAACGCGGTAAAGCTTGCGGATATGCTGGGTAAAATCGATGGGGTGCGGGTGCTGAACAACACTTTCTTCAACGAATTCACGATCAGGATCCCAGCCAGGGCACATGATGTCATTGAAGCCCTTGCCGTCAGAGGCATTCTTGGCGGTGTACCCGTTTCGAGGGTCGAGCATATCGCACAGGATGTCGACGATCTGATCCTGGTTGCGTCGACCGAGGTCAATACCGATGAGGACCGGGCGGCGTTTGCGACTGCTCTGACGGAGGTGCTGGCATGAGCATGAACACGCATGGACGGCCAACCGCACCCGGTCCGGATACCGGTTCGGCACAAGCCCATCCGACTTTTACCGGCAACAAAGCCCTGTCTCTGCATGAGCCGCTGATTTTTGAAATCGGCCATCTGGAAACGACGGGTGTCGATATCGACGTGCCGGAGGATGTGACAACCAGGCTCGGCGGACTGCAACGAAAAACACCGATTGACCTGCCGGGTCTGTCAGAGCCGGAGACAATGCGCCACTATGTGCGACTGAGCCAGAAAAACTACGCCATCGACATGGGGGTCTATCCGCTCGGCTCCTGCACGATGAAGCATAATCCGCGTCTCAATGAGAAGGTGGCGCGATTGGCCGGCATTGCCGACATCCATCCGCTCCAGCCGCTTTCGACGGTAGACGGGGCGATCGAGTTGATTGCGGAACTTGGGCAATGGTTGCTGGTCGAAACGGGCATGGCATCTGTTGCGATGAGCCCGAAAGCCGGAGCGCACGGTGAATTATGCGGCATGATGGCGATCAAGGCAGCTCTGCGGGCGAGGGGAGAGGAGCGCTCGATCGTGCTTGTTCCGGAAAGCGCCCACGGCACGAATCCGGCCACGGCATCTTTGCTCGGGTACAAGGTGGTCAATATCCAGGCTCGTGAGGACGGCACGGTTGATCCGGCCGCGTTCAAGGAACATCTCAGCGATGATGTTGCCGCGATCATGCTGACCAATCCCAACACGTGCGGCCTGTTCGAACGTGATGTGAAGGAAATTGCCGACGCTGTTCATGAGGCAGGGGCCTATTTCTACTGCGACGGTGCCAATTTCAATGCGATTGTGGGGAAAACCAGGCCCGGAGACCTCGGGGTCGATGCGATGCATATCAATCTGCACAAGACGTTTTCCACCCCCCATGGCGGCGGTGGTCCGGGCGCCGGTCCGGTTGTTCTTTCGGAGGCGCTCGCACCATTTGCACCGGTGCCTTTCGTGCGCTTTGAGGATGGCCTTGCGGAATTTGTCGAGACGCGGGCTGATGCCAAACGCGACGGCGATGCGCCCTTTGGCCGCATGACTGCATTTCACGGACAGATGGGCATGTTTGTGCGTGCTCTGTCTTACATGATGAGCCACGGCTCGGACGGGCTGAAACAGGCATCCGAGGATGCGGTACTGAATGCCAACTACGTTCGGGTCGGCCTTCAGGATCTGATGACTCTGCCCTTTGGTGAGCAGCCATGCATGCATGAGGTTCTGTTCGACGATCGTTTCCTTGATGGGACCGGAGTGACCACACTCGATTTCGCCAAGGCAATGATCGACGAGGGCTATCATCCCATGACCATGTATTTCCCGCTGGTGGTTCATGGTGCAATGCTGATAGAGCCGACGGAGTCGGAAAGCCTTGCAAGCCTTGATCTGTTTATTGCAACCATGCGGGATTTGGTGATGGCGGCCAGGAACGGCGAGACCGAGCGGTTCGAAGGCGCACCGTTCCACGCGCCGTTAAGGCGGCTGGATGAAACCGGCGCGGCCCGCAAACCGATTCTCAAATGGAGTCGACCCGAGCCGGTGGATGTCCAGAACGAGGCCGCGGAATAGGGGCTGTCCCAGTGGCGCTTAAAATGTGTCTTTTGGGTGCCGCCGGGACCCTGTTCACATGCGGCTGTTGACTTTGTTCGCGCCAGCACGCACATAGCACCGCATGATCGACAAAAACACGGTTCCGTCCGGCCTCATCATTTCAGGGGTCTATTATTACGCGACGCTTCCATAGGCGGCCCGCGTTCGATCATGCTCAGATAACAGCACTTATCAACAAAAGCCGCCGCGTCAGGCGGCTTTTTGTTTGGTCTCGGCGCGGCAACCGGAGACCGAAAATGACACAGCAGATCCGAAAATCACAATTTATGACACCGCCCCGTTCCGAAGCGCTTCACATTCTGAGTGAGCGTGGCTTTATCAAAGACTGCACGGACCTTGCCGCGCTCGACAGGAAGCTGGCTGACGGACAAATCACCGCTTATGCCGGTTTTGACGCCACAGCTGACAGCTTGCATGTCGGCCATCTCTTACCCCTGATGGCATTGAAGTGGCTGGAAAAGTGCGGGCACAAGCCGATTGTGCTTCTGGGTGGCGGTACAAGCGAGGTGGGCGATCCCAGTTTCAGGACAGATTCGCGGCCCTTGCTTGAACAGCATCAGATTGCCGCAAACATCGCCGGCATGAGCCGATCCATCGAACGATTGTTTGATTTTGACGGCAAAGCGGTCCGGCTGCTCGACAATGCTGAATGGCTGAAGGAATTCCGGTTCCTTGAGTTTTTGCGCGAATTCGGGCCGCATTTCACAGTGAACAGAATGCTGACCTTCGACACCGTCAAGAGCAGATTGGAAGCGCAGTTGCCGCTGACCGTGCTTGAATTCTGCTACATGATGCTGCAGGCGGTTGATTTTATTGAACTGTCGAAACGATATGACTGTTCTGTGCAAATCGGGGGTTCCGATCAATGGGGCAATATCGTCAACGGCGTTGATTTGGGCCGCAGAACCAACCGTTCATTGATCGGGTTGACAGTTCCGCTGCTGACGACGTCCTCCGGAGCAAAAATGGGCAAGACGGCAGCCGGTGCCGTCTGGCTCAATCCGGAGCGGTTGTCTCCTTTCGGTTTCTGGCAGTTTTTCCGCAATGTCGCGGATGCTGATGTTTCCAAGATGTTGAAACTGTTCACGGAAATCCCGATGTCGGAGATTGCCACAGTCAATGACCTGAAAGGGTCCGAACTGAATGAAGCCAAAATCCTGCTGGCCAATGAAGCAACGCGCCTGGTCCACGGTGACGATCAGGCGAAGGCAGCCGAGCGTCAGGGCGCGGCGCTTTTCACCGATGCTGCGCTGACGGGCGAGCCGACCCATGCGTTGCCGGTCTCGCTTTTAGCAAACGGCCTGGGACTGCTTGATCTACTGACACGGATTGAATTCTCACAGTCAAACGGCGAAGCGCGACGGCTGATCCAAGGTGGCGGTGTCAGACTGAATGGTCAGGTGATCGAAGATGAGCGGCGGCGCATTCTGGAGGGTGATCTAACCGCGGACGACCGGTTGACGCTTGCGATCGGCAAGCGTCGCAAGGCACTGATTGCTTTCCGCTGACGCCCCGCGCAAAAAAAAGCCCCCGATGGAAACCCATCGGGGGAAGGTGCTCTCTTTGCTCTCTTTCGCGGGGATTCCGACGAAAAAGCTCGTGTCACGCCGCAGCCATCTGCTGACGCAAAATCTTTCTCAAATTGTCGATCGGTTCCGGACCATTGCCCTTATCGACATGCCAGAATGTCCAGCCATTGCAGGCTTCCTGACCCTGAACATGCGCACCCATCTTGTGGATCGATCCGGTTTCGCCGCGGCAGGCGAGGGAGCCGTCGGCCCGTACAGTGGCTTCATACCGTTTCCTGGCATCCGTCAGGACGGCACCGGGGTCGATCAGACCGCTTTCGATCAGATTGCCAAACGGAATGCGTTTTTGCGCCCGTTTGCTTTGCTGCATCTCGACGACGGCGCCGGTGCCGAATTCAATGGCGTCGATCCGCTCCTGAGCGGCCCTGATATAGTCAGCCTCACGCTCGATCCCGACAAAATGCCGGCCCAAGCGCTTCGCAACGGCGCCGGTGGTTCCGGTTCCGAAAAACGGATCAAGCACCACATCGCCCGGTTTTGTTGAGGACAGCATCACCCGATAAAGAAGCGGTTCGGGTTTCTGGGTTGGATGAACCTTCTCGCCGTCCTTGTTTTTCAGGCGCTCCGACCCGCTGCAGATGGGAAGCATCCAATCGGAGCGCATCTGTAGATCGTCATTAAACGTCTTCAGCGCATCATAATTGAATGTGTAGCCTTTGCCTTCCGGGTCGGCGCTTGCCCATATCAGCGTTTCATGCGCGTTCGTGAACCTTTTGCCGCGAAAATTCGGCATCGGATTGTTCTTGACCCAGATCACGTCATTCAGGATCCAGAACCCCAGATCCTGCAGCTTCGATCCGACGCGGAAAATATTATGATAGGAGCCGATGACCCAGATGGTTCCGTTCGGCTTCAGGACCCGCCGGCAGGCGAGGAGCCATGCTCTGGTGAACTCGTCATAGGCTTCAAAACTTGCAAACTGATCCCAGTGATCATCACAGGCATCGACCTTGGATTGATCCGGCCGGGTCAGGCCGCCGCCGAGCTGAAGATTATAAGGAGGATCGGCGAAAATCATATCCACGGAGTTTCGTGGCAGTTTCGCGAGCTGGGAAATACAGTCTCCGACCAGGATCCTGTTCAGCCAGTCAGCACCTTGATGTGAGTGGGACGCTGTCTCCAGCGCCCCCTTACGCTTTACAATCATTGCGACGCACAACCTTACGCAATTACGAGCATCATACTGACCGATCAGGGTAAAGAGGTCGTTAAGGTCACAAAACTATTTTGCTTTTTCTATCAATGGTTTGTTTACCATAATTAACGCCCGGACCGCTAACGTACTGTTAAGTATTGCGGTCGGTTTGGGGGAAGAAAACGACTATATTACGGCGGGTATCGGGCACGTAAAAATCGTAAGAGTTGCAGCGTGTGTAAACCGCAGAGACCGGGCAATTCTTGCCGGCTTGGACCCAAACGGCAACCACATGGTCATGCCGCTGAATTGCCACAAAAGGAGCAAGCCGGGAGAATGAATTGTGCGCACACGGCAGGGCTTCCTCTTATATTATCTCCGCTTAATATATTAATTTCGGTGTGAAAAATAAAAAATTTGTCTGACGGTCTGCGGAGATTTTTCCACTACCAAACGCTCCAGCATAAACAAGATACCCTAAGTTCCGACACTCATCGCAAGAACCCGGCTGATGGCCGTCAGATCGCGCCCGGACTCATCTGCCCAGCCGTTAAACGCATCCTGGATGGCTGCCAGGCTCTTCTTGCTTGTGGCGCTGCCTTCAAAGATTGCGTCGCGCTGAAGAGCGGCGGTGACATCCCTGCTGAGTATGAAAGACGGTTTGCCGATAAATCTCAGCGCATACTGACCCGTGTTACCGCCAAGACGGCTTGCGTTTTTCTTCAGAAAGTCGAGCAGACCGACATAGTCGCTGTTCGGCCAGGCGGCAAAGTATTTTCCCGCCGAGCCATGCTCCTGCGCAAGGCCGCGCATGAACAGGGCATTCTCAAACACTGATCGGATCTTCTTTCCGTGACGCACGATCCTGGTGTCCGCGATCAGCCTGTCCAGATCTTCATCGGAATAAAGCGCAATCCGGTTGATGGAAAATCCATCAAAGGACTGCTCGAAGCCTTCCCATTTGGATTCAATCACTTTCCAGTTGAACCCGGCCTGGAAGATGCATTTTGTGAACTGGGCCAGCCAGCGGTCATCAGGGAGGGCGGCCAACTGGTCCTCGGAGAGGGTATGGCTCTGACTTAAGAGTGCTTCCAGTTGATCGGAGCCGCCCTTGCGATTCGCGGCCAGTTCATAGATTTCGCTGAAGGATCGCATGGTTCCTCTCTCTGCGGCTGATCGATCGCGATACGCGAACATGCCGATAACGGTATGTCATCGGAATTTTATCAATCTTTCGAGAATATTACGATTATTGCCTCGCACGCATTTATTTCTTGACCTTTTGAGGCAGCAGGCAGACCTTGCGGACCAAACCATGGAGAGAAAATCGTGGCAAAAGACGACAGCGCCGGGTCGCGAACGGACGGTGGCATTCAAACCCCGCCATCGGTCAAGACCAGATCGTTTCGAGACGCCTCCGAAGCCGTCCGGTACCTGCAGGAAATTTTTGAACGCAACACAGCCTTTTTGCGCGACAAGCTCGCTGACATTGTTGATGGCCACCCGCCGTCCGGGCGCGTCCGCGCGTTCTATCCCTTCATTCGTACGACAACCGGCACGCACGCCCGGCTTGACTCCCGGCTGGCTTACGGCTTCGTTGCCGGCCCCGGTATGCATGCGACGACGGTGACCCGTCCGGACCTGTTTGAGGGCTATCTGACGGAACAGATCGAGTTGTTGATCCGGAACCACGATGAGCCTGTTGAGATTGGCGAATCCGATCGGCCCATACCCCTGCATTTTGCCTTCTATGACGGAACCAACGTCGATGGGGCGTTAAGCGATCGTCTT
Organism: Stappiaceae bacterium; assembly: GCA_965275915.1. GTDB lineage: Bacteria > Pseudomonadota > Alphaproteobacteria > Rhizobiales > Stappiaceae > JBDWFY01. The sequence goes on along the minus strand of CBDHYI010000007.1, from coordinate 252,921 downwards.
GACCGTCCGTTACAGGATATTTTCGACGTCCCGGACCTTGCCGATATGGATGATGCCATTGCCAACGGGGATCTTGAAATCAGTCCCGGTGATGAGCGGCCGCTTGCGCCTTTCACGGGTCCACGCGTCGATTACTCTCTGGCGCGGCTGCAGCACTACACGGCGACGGCTGCCGAGCACTTCCAGAATTATGTGCTTTTTACGAACTATCAGTTCTATATCGACGACTTCTGCCGGATGGCGCATGACTTGTTGAAGGAAAACGACACCGAATATGAGGCCTTTGTCGAACCGGGCAATGTAATCACCCGCAAAGGGGAGGCAGACAAAGCCTGCGGCACTGCACCGGGCCGCCTGCCGCAGATGCCGGCCTACCATCTGATCGGAAAAAACGGATCCGGTATCACGATGGTGAATATTGGCGTCGGCCCATCCAACGCAAAAACCATCACCGATCATGTCGCGGTTCTGCGACCTCATGCCTGGTTGATGCTCGGCCATTGTGCCGGTTTGAGAAACAGCCAGACATTGGGCGATTATGTTCTGGCCCATGGCTATGTGCGTGAAGATCACGTGCTGGATGCTGATTTGCCGGTCTGGGTTCCAATTCCGGCCCTCGCGGAAATCCAGGTCGCCCTCGAAGTTGCGGTCGAAGAGGTCACCGGCCTTGAAGGCTATGAGCTCAAGCGCATCATGCGGACCGGCACTGTCGCCACAATTGATAATCGAAACTGGGAACTGCGGGAGCATCATGAACTCGTTCAGCGGTTCTCCCAATCCCGGGCGATCGCGCTCGACATGGAGTCGGCGACAATCGCGGCAAACGGATTTCGGTTTCGCGTGCCCTATGGCACGCTGCTTTGCGTTTCGGACAAGCCGCTCCATGGCGAGTTGAAACTGCCTGGAATGGCGACCGAATTTTACCGGCGGCAGGTCAATCAGCATCTGAAAATCGGCATTCGCTCCATGGAAATCCTGCGGTCCATGCCGCTTGAGCGATTGCATTCGCGGAAACTGCGCAGCTTTGCGGAAACCGCTTTTCAGTAAGATCGCCGCGGAAGATCAGCCGGTTCTGGCTTTGATCGCTTTTCCGAGGCCGGCCGCGATTGCTTTGCGCATGACCGTTGGCAGCGCTTCCTGTTCGATCATTTCGGCGGATGACCACCAATGCGCATCCGGGGGGCTGGCCGAATTCGGCACGTTGGCCCGCCAGACCTGAAGCTCAAGATGAAAATGCGTGAATGTGTGCCGCACAGCCGTGGGCGTCTTTTGCCAGTCCGCGTCCAGGGGCGCATACGCGTGTATGCCCGAAGGACCGGGAAAGGTAAAATCTTCATGCCATTCCGATCCGGGCACCTCCGTCATGGCGGCCAGCAGGCCCTTGTCCGGACGTTGTTTCAGGAGGACTGCTCCGTCGGCACGAACCGTGACAAAGGCCACGCCATAGCGTTGCGGCTTCTTTTTCTTCGGAGCTTTTTTAGGCAGTTGTTCCGCAATGCCCAAGGCGTGCGCCCGGCAGTTCCCACGCCACGGACAAAGCCCGCACGCGGGACTTCTGGGTGAGCACAAAGTTGCGCCCAGATCCATCATGGCCTGGGCGTAGTCGCCGGGACGAAGATCGGGCGTCAGGACTGCGGCTTTTGTTTTGATTTCCTTCTTTGCATCAGGCAGCGGTGTCTCAATCGCAAAAATACGACTGATAACCCGTTCCACATTGCCGTCTACCACAGTGGCCTTTCGGTCAAAAGCGATCGCGGCGATGGCTGCGGCCGTATAAACGCCGACACCGGGTAAGGTCAGTAACGCGTTTTCCGTACTGGGAAATATTCCGTTGTGTTCTGCGACGATGGTATCTGCGCACTTTTTAAGGTTTCTTGCCCTTGAATAATAACCAAGGCCGGCCCAGGCCTTCAGCACCGCCTCTTCATCGGCGGCGGCAAGATCGGCGACCGTCGGCCAGGTTCCGGTAAACTGCTCAAAATAACTGCGAACGGCTGCAACAGTGGTTTGCTGCAGCATGACTTCTGACAACCAGACACGATAAGGGTCTGGCCGAGTTCCGGTCTTGCCCTGTTTCGGCGGAACCCGCCAGGGCAGGGCGCGAGCGTGTCTGTCATACCAGGCAAGGAGGATCTCAGGATCGGGCGCGGTCAGTTTTTCCAAGGATAATGTCTCGGGTTTTGCTTTGGCAGGCGGCTTTTTCTTTATAATATTAATAAATCCAAGAACAATCGCATGCCTGTAAGAAACGGTGCGTAAAGAAAATCAACTTGTCTGATGAGGGCGCAAGAACAAACCAGATGCGAAGAAAAGCGGCAACCGGTTCAGGAAAAAAGGGAGCGAAACCGCTGGCGGATCTTATCCAGCCGGCGCTGAAACCCGCATGCCGGAAACGGGGATTTGCGACCGCCGATCTGTTGGCCAATTGGGCCGACATTGTCGGACAGCGGTTCGGCGAACGGTCTCAGCCGGAAAAACTGATTTGGCCGCGCCAGAAAGATGCCGATGCCGGACAGTTTCCCGAACCTGCCGTTCTTGTTGTCCGGACCGACGGGCCCACAGCGTTGATGCTGCAATATGAAACGCCGCAAGTCCTGGAGCGGATAAATGCTTTCTTCGGCTGGTCTGCGGTCGGGCGTCTGAAGATTGTCCAGCGCCCCGTGACGCATTCCCAAAAGAGGCCCCGTCAGGCAAGGCGGCCGCTGACGTCGCAGGAGTTGGATGACATCCGGCGGAAGACCTCCGGTATCGAAAACAACAAGCTGAAGGCTGCGCTGCGGCGGTTAGGGGCGGCCGTTGTGACAAAGCGTCCCAGTGAGTGACCAGATCAATTCGTCAGGCAGCCGGAACAGGCGTTTTCGGGATGATTCTTACAAATTGGTAATGTTCCGAGGCTTGTTCGAGGTAAATACACGCATATTTGTTCGCTAAGGTGGCATAGTGATCTTGCTATCGGGCGGCGAAGGCTTAAGTTTGCCGCACATGTATCGACAGGCTCCAGATAAATGGATGGAGGGAAAATGAACCGGAGATTATTTTTACAGGGTACGGGAGCATTGGCCCTCACAGCCGCATCGGTTGTCAGTTTCATCGGACCGGCGTCAGCACAGAGCATCGATATCGATGAACTGATGAAGCCGGGCACGCTGCCTGAGATGGCGTTGGGTGCAGATGATGCGCCGGTTACGATCATCGAATATGCCAGCATGACATGCGGTCACTGCGCAAATTTTCACAAGAACACGTACCCCGATCTCAAGAAGGATTACATTGAAACGGGCAAAGTCCGGTTCATCATGCGCGAATTTCCGCTCGATACTGTTGCCCTGGGCGCATTTATGATGGCCCGGTGTTCGCCGGAAGATAAATATTTTGATATCATCGATTTGCTTTTTGCCGACCAGCGGAGCTGGGCCTTTACGGACGATCCGTACAACTCAATGCTTGGCATCGCCAAACAGATCGGTTTTACACAAGAGACTTTTGATGCCTGCTTGCAGAATCAGGAGATCCTTGACGGAATCACTTGGGTAAAAGACCGTGCAGCCAACGAATTCGGTGTGAATTCAACCCCGACCCTGATCGTTGACGGCGAAATCCATCGCGGAGCTCTGTCATTTGGCGAACTGGAGAAGATCGTACAAAGCAAATTGTAATGGTTGCGGCACTCTGATTGCCGCAACGATTTCACGTGTTCGATCGATGGCACACCAGCGAAACGACCCGTCTTTCGGGTCGTTTCTTATAGGTGCGCCATGAAATTCCAGAAATTGCGGTTGTTGGGGTTCAAGTCTTTTGTCGAGCCATCCGACTTTTTAATTGAAAACGGCCTGACTGGAATTGTCGGTCCCAATGGCTGCGGCAAGTCGAACCTGGTTGAGGCGTTGCGCTGGGTTATGGGGGAGAACTCCTATAAGAATATGCGTGCCTCGGGCATGGATGACGTCATCTTTGCCGGCAGCCTTAATCGTCCCGGCCGCAATACCGCCGAAGTGACGCTCTTTCTCGACAATGCCGCCCGCTCCGCGCCCGCGGGCTTCAATGATACCGACATTCTGGAAGTGACCCGTCGAATCGAGCGGGAATCGGGTTCGGCCTACAAGATCAACGGTCGGGACGTCCGGGCGCGGGATGTACAGCTCCTTTTTGCGGATGCCTCAACCGGTGCTCGTTCGCCGTCGATGGTGCGCCAGGGCCAGATCGGCGAACTGATCAGTGCGAAACCGACGGCGCGGCGGATGATCCTTGAGGAAGCGGCGGGGATTTCAGGCTTGCATGCGCGCCGCCATGAAGCGGAATTGCGGCTCAAAGGAGCAGAGACCAATCTTGAACGGCTCGAAGATGTGCTGATTCAGATCGACGGCCAGTTGGAAAACCTCAAAAAACAGGCCCGGCAGGCAAACCGATACCGCAATATCTCCTCCGATATCCGCAAAGCGGAAGCGATGATCCTGTATCTGCGTGCGGAAGAGGCCCGGAACACGCTTGCCGAAACAGAAGAACAGTTCAAGGTCGCCGAAACAGCTGTCAATACGGCAGCACAAGGTCAGGCTGAAACGGCCAGGGCACAGGCAGTCGCCGGGCACAAGCTGCCAGAGCTGCGAGACCGGGCCGGAGCGGCGAATGCCGTACTGCAGCGTCTGAAGATCGCCCAAAACGATCTTGAGTCCGAAGACCGGCGTATTCGGGAGCGCCTGGAAGATCTCCGGCACCGCGTGGTTCAGCTCAATCAGGATCTTGAGCGCGAGCAGGGGATGATCAGCGAAAATGACGGCTTGTTGTCCCAACTTGAAGAGGAGCAGAAGGCACTTGAGTCTGAAGACGCTGAGACCGGTGAGCGGGTCGCCGCCCTTTCGGAAACGGTTCACAGGGTCAGGGCTGCTCTGGAGGAGAGCGAAAAACGTCTGCAGTCGATAACCGAGGCTCAGGCCGCCGATAGGGCCCGCCGCCAACAGCTGGATCGGGCAGAACAGGAAGCGCGTGCACGCATAGACCGCGTGGAAAAAAGCCTGGCTGGCATTTCCGAAGATCTGCGTGAGATTACGGTAAAGATCGATCAGGCCGACGGCATACGTGACAAGCGCAATCAGGTAGAGCGGTCGGAAGATGCTTTGCGTCAGGCAGAAGCCGACGTTCAGAGGTGTGAAGACGCGACGATCGGGGCACGAGAGTCTGAGCAGAGTGCGCGCGGCCCCCTGACGGACGCAGAGCGGCAGCTTTCCGGGTATGAAACCGAAGCGCGAACCCTGGAAAAGGTGCTGGCAAACGGTCAGGAGGGAGCCGGTATCCCTGTCCTGGAAACCATCACCGTTACAAAAGGCTATGAGCGGGCGCTGGGCGCGGCTCTGGGGGAGGATCTTGATGCCCCGATTGACGACAAAGTGCCCGTTCACTGGTGCTTTTCCGGCGATGGGGGATCTGACGCGGCACTGCCTGACGGTGTGGAGCCGCTATCGGGACGGGTCCGGGCACCCAGAGAACTGACGCGGCGTTTGGCGCAGATCGGGCTCGTTGACCGGCATGATGGTCCGACCATCCAGAAGCGGCTGATGCCCGGGCAGCGGCTGGTGTCGGTTGAAGGGGATATGTGGCGTTGGGACGGGCTTGTTGTCGGAGCCGAAGCGCCGACGCCAGCCGCCCAGCGTCTGGCACAGCGAAACCGGTTGCTTGAACTCGAAGGACAGATCGCAACGGCGCGGGCGGTGGTCGATACAAATCGGCATCATCTCGAAACCTGCCAGGCGGCGGTTCGTGAAGCGGTGGACGCTGAGCAGCAGGCCCGCCACAAAGTGAGATCGTTACAGAAAGATACGGTCGCGGCAAAGGAGGTTCTGGCACAGGCGGAAAAGGCGCTCGGCCAGCTCGGCGCACGTCAGGTTGCGCAGCGGGATGCCAAAGAACGCGCCGAAGCCGACTATGCCGATGCCGTTGACGGCCTGAACGAGGTCGTCGAGGCATTGACAAAGATCGGCGATGTCCAGGACCGGGCCGTTGAGATCGAACAGTACAGGTCCGAAGTTAGTCAGCATCGGGAAAATCTCGCTGAAGCCAGGGCTGCGGTGGAAACGGCTGAACGCGAAAAGCAGATGCGTAAACGGCGTCTTGAGGTGATAGACCGCGAAAGGCGTAGCTGGCGCGAGCGGGCGGCAAGCGCTCAAAAGCAGATCGACATTCTGACGGAGCGATACCGTTCGACCGAAAAGGAAATCGCGGCACTGAAAGAAATGCCTCAGGACCTTGAGGTCAGGCGCCGGGATCTGCTGAGCGAGGTCGCCAAAGCGGAAGAGGCCTATAAACAAGCCCAGGATGCGCTTGTGCTTGGCGAGAAGAAGCTTGAAGAGATTGACAGAGAGGCCAAAGCGGCGCTTGAGGGCTTGTCCCTTGCACGCGAAAACAAGATCCGGGCAGAGGAGCGGAATCAGTCTGCGCTGGCACGACGCAGCGAGATCCATCAGAGAATTGCCGACACGCTGGGCTGTTCTCCCGCCGACCTTCGGGATATTGCCGGCATCAAGGATGGCGCTGTTCTACCCGAACTTGAGGCCACGGAGAAAAGACTGGATCGCCTTAAGGCTGAACGAGACCGCATGGGCGGTGTCAATTTACGGGCCGAAGAAGAGGTTCGCGAACTGTCGGAACAACGCGAAATGCTGGTATCGGAACGGGAAGATCTGGTGGGGGCAATACGCAAGCTCCGAAACGGGATCAGCAGCCTCAACCGGGAGGCCCGCGAACGTTTGCTGGCGGCGTTTGACCATGTGAATGCTCAATTCCAGCGCCTGTTCTCGCATCTCTTTGGCGGCGGCACTGCTGAACTTGAACTGGTCGATTCCGATGATCCGCTGGAGGCAGGTCTGGAAATCATGGCCAGGCCTCCAGGGAAGAAGCCACAAACAATGACGCTGTTGTCAGGCGGCGAGCAGGCGCTCACATGTATGGCACTGATATTTGCCGTGTTCCTGACCAATCCGGCTCCTATTTGCGTGCTTGATGAGGTCGACGCGCCCTTGGATGATGCCAATGTCGAGCGCTATTGTGATCTGCTTGATGAGATGGTGCGGTCGACGGATACACGGTTTGTCGTCATTACGCATAACCCGATTACAATGGCCCGGATGAGCCGTCTGTTTGGAGTAACCATGGCCGAGCGCGGTGTCTCACAGCTCGTTTCGGTCGATCTGGAGACGGCCGAACAATATCGCGAAGCCGGTTGATTTTTGCTTTTTCTGCTCCTTTGAATTACCCGGCACAGCTGCATGGCGATCTGCGACGGGAACGCGCGCGAAAGACAACGGGTGCGGCCTAATGGCATCGGGTCTGGCCGCGTGCCGATAGCGGTCCAAAAAAGCCGATGAAAATCATATAGATAGCAAAAATATTCGCGTTCTTGACAGCGACAAAGGTGCCGACTATGGTGCGCGCGACTTTCGGGGGTTCCAGATTATCTGATTCAGGTTTCCCGGCGTGACGGAGGGCGGTTATGAACGGTACTTCCGGATCGGGGGATAAAGAAGCCGGTAAAAGGGCGTCGCCCGAGGGTGAGCTGTCTGAGCGATTGGACACGCTTGGCCGAAAACTTGAAGAACGCGGACAGGGTTCGAGCGAACGGCGTAAACCGTCTTCTTCAACCGCTTCGGGCGGCTATGCCCAGGCAATGAAGATCTCTTCGGAGTTCATTGCCGGGATTGTTGTCGGAGGGGGGATCGGCTGGGTTGTTGACCATTGGCTGGCGACAGGACCGTTCGGTCTGGTCGTTTTTCTACTTTTGGGGTTTGCCGCCGGCATACTGAATGTGCTGCGGGCAACCGGGAAGGTTGCCGAACCGGGCGAACCGCGAAAGCCGGAAGCGGACGATAAAAAATAAACTCGCGCAACTTCGCGCATTGTAACGCTTGCGATAGAAGGCTGGCCAGGTGGCGAACGATCCGATCCATCAGTTCCAGATAAATCAACTGCTCGCGATTGATGTCGGCGGTATTGATTTCTCTTTCACCAACTCTTCGCTGTTCATGGTTTTGACCGTGGCGGCGACCTCAGCCTTTCTGGTATTCACAACAAGCGGACGCGGTCTGGTTCCCGGACGTTGGCAATCAGTGTCGGAGATGAGCTACGAGTTTGTCGCAAGCACATTACGAAGTTCGGCGGGGACAGAGGGGATGCGATTTTTCCCGCTTGTGTTTTCGCTTTTCATGTTTGTACTTGTTGCTAACCTGGTTGGTCTTTTCCCCTATTTTTTCACAGTGACAAGCCACATCATCGTGACATTCGCACTGGCGATGCTGGTGATCAGTACCGTGATCATCTACGGCTTCATGCGCAACGGCTTGAAATTCCTCAACCTTTTCGTGCCGTCCGGGGTTCCGGCATTGCTTGTGCCGCTGGTAACGCTGATTGAGGTGATTTCCTTCCTCTCGCGTCCCATCAGCCTCTCTGTCCGTCTGTTTGCCAACATGCTGGCCGGACATATCACACTGAAGGTGTTCGCCGGCTTTGTTGTCAGTTTGAGCGCCTATGGAGCGGTTGGTGTCGTCGGAGCCATCTTGCCGCTGGTTATGACTGTGGCAATTACGGCACTGGAGTTCCTGGTCGCTTTTCTTCAGGCCTATGTGTTCACGGTCTTGACCTGCATGTACCTGAACGACGCCATTCACCCTTCACACTGATCAAATTGGAAATTCGGTCCGCCCGGACCGTCTGGAAACACTGACGCAATAATCGAATTAGGAGCACGTGTCATGGAAGCTGAAGCCGCAAAATTCATTGGTGCCGGTATTGCCTGCCTGGGTATGGGCGGAGCCGGTATCGGCCTTGGCCAGATCTTTGGTAGCTATCTCGCAGGCGCCCTGCGCAACCCGTCCGCTGCAGATGGCCAGTTCGGTCGCCTGATCTTCGGCTTCGCGGTGACGGAAGCTCTGGGCATCTTCTCTCTGCTGGTGGCTCTGATCCTCCTCTTCACCTGATTGTCTCGCTTTTTGACGAGACTGATAGTGACACTGTGGGTGGCGTAAACAGCGCCACCATTACAGTATTTGGAGGCGTATATGGCATCTGAAGCCACGCAACATGCCGCTGACGCCGCTCAGCATGGTGGCAGCTTTCCGCCCTTTGACGGGTCGACATTTCCCTCGCAGCTTCTGTGGCTGGCGATCACTTTCGGATTTCTCTACTATGTGATGTCCAAGATCGCCTTGCCCCGGATTGCCGCTATTCTGGAAGATCGGCAGGATAAAATTGCCGGCGACCTGGGCGAAGCCGAACGGCTGAAGCATGAAACCGACGCCGCGATCGCTGCCTATGAACAGGCCCTTGCCGAGGCGCGTGACAAGGCGCATGGCATTGCGCAGTCGACAAGGGCGAAACTTGACGCCGACGTTTCGGCAAAAAGGGAAGCCGTCGAAGCAAAGCTGAACGACAAGCTGGCTGAGGCGCAGTCTCAGATCGGCGAAATCAAGACAGCGGCGTTGGCTCAGATCGGTGATATCGCGACGGAAACGACGCAGGAACTGGTCAAGGCGATGATCGGTACGACCGGCACCAAGGCTGAAGTATCCAAGGCCGTATCCGAGAGCATGGAGTAGAGACCGTCATGGATGCAACATTTTGGGCTTTCATTGGTCTTATTCTTTTCTTTGCAGTGATCGCCTATGCGAAGGTGCCCGCGATGATTACCGGTGCGTTGGACAAGCGCGCCGACACGATCAAGCAGGAGCTTGAGGAAGCCCGGCGCCTTCGCGAAGAGGCACAGTCGATCCTGGCTGACTACCAACGCAAGCGTCAGGAAGCGGAGGGAGAAGCCGAGGCAATTGTTGCCGAAGCGAAACTGGAAGCGGAGCGGCTCACCGAAGAAACCAACGCCGCGCTTGAGGAAATGATGCAACGGCGGACCAAGGCCGCCGAAACCAAGATAGCGCAAGCCGAGGCCAGCGCGATTGCGGAAGTACGGGCCCGTGCTGCCGAAGTGGCTGCGCTCGCGGCGGAAAAGGTTGTAACCAAGAAAATGACCGTCAGGAAGTCCTCTGATATCATGAAGGCGAGCATTGAGCAGATCAAAGCGAACCTGAACTGATATAATTGTCGGCGTCAAATTCCGACGCCACAGTCTGTCCTGTGAACACCGGAAAGCCCCGTGAGACTGCGCGGGGCTTTTTGATATTTGTCACCCTCTTCATGCGCGTTCCAGCAATTCCCTGATCGGCTTGAAACTTCTCCGGTGATAATCGGTGACACCGAATTGGGATAGGGCTTTGGCGTGAAGCGCTGTTCCGTAGCCTTTGTGGCTGTCAAATCCGTATTGAGGGAAGGTTGCTGCGAGCCGGTTCATCATCCTGTCGCGCGTTACCTTCGCAACAATCGACGCGGCCGCGACCGACATCGACCGACTATCTCCCTTAATCACAGCCTGCCCGTGGCAGGGAAGATCCGGGGGAACATCGCGACCGTCAATCAGTGCCGTGTCGGGTACCAGCGGCAGGGACAGCACAGCCTGCCGCATCGACCAAAGCGTGGCCGCACGGATGTTCATTTTATCAATACGACTGGGGGAAGCGGATGCGATGCCGACCAGGGCGGAGTGACAGATTTGCTCGAAAAGCGCTTCCCGTGCGCCAGCCGACAGTTTCTTGGAGTCGTTCAGTCCGGAAATTGCTATTCCCTCGGGAATAATGATTGCAGCGCAGACCACCGGGCCCGCCCAAGGACCACGCCCGGCTTCGTCAACCCCGGCTACGCGTGGTCCATGTTGTTCAACAAGGGCCTTTTCCAACGACATATCCGGCATGGATACCGATTTTGCGTTGGGTTTCTTTTTTGCGGCGGGGCGTTTCTGAGTCATGCTGCCTTTGTGCCGTCAATTCCCGGAAGTCTCAAGGCGCTTGTGCTTAAAGATGTTGACTGATGCCCGGAGCAGTTCAAAAAAGATCAAGCTGCGTTTCGCCTTTTTGCGGCGGGCGGAAAAGATCGACAGCCAGTCTGCGCCGTCTTTTATTCAGGCCGAGCCTTTTTGCGGCAAGTTCGAACCGTCTTGCGATGGCTTGCGCGTAGGGGCCCTTGCCGCGCATGCGTTGACCCCACTCAGCATCGTAATCCTTCCCCCCACGCATGGATTGCAGGACGGACAAAACATGCCGATAGCGATCCGGATAATGCCGCATCAGCCATTCCCGAAAGATCTCCTTGATCTCCAGCGGCATGCGCAGAATGACATACCCTGCGTCCCGGGCTCCCGCTTCGGAGGCCCGCTCGAGGATTGCCTCAATCTCACTGTCATTCAGCGCCGGAACGATCGGAGCGACCATCACCGATGCCGGCACGCCCGCTTCGCTCAATATCTTTAACGCCTCCAGTCGTTTTTCGGGCACCGAGGCCCGCGGTTCCATTGCCCGATGCAATTTGCGATCGAGCGTTGTCACCGAGAGAGCGATTTTGACAAGATTTTTTTCTGCCATCGGGACGAACAAATCCATATCCCGAAGCACCAGAGCCGATTTTGTCACGATCCCGACCGGATGGTGCGCGCGCGCAAGAACCTCCAATATTTCACGCATAATGCGTTTGTGCCGTTCAATCGGTTGATAAGGGTCCGTATTGGTGCCTATGGCCAGCGGCCTGACCTTATATCTTGGCGCTGACAGTTCACGTTCCAGCAATTCCGCCGCATTGGGCTTGGCAAAGAGCTGTGTTTCAAAATCGAGACCGGGAGACAGTCCCATATAGGCGTGGGTTGGTCTTGCAAAACAATAAACACAGCCGTGTTCGCAGCCCCGATAAGGATTGATCGAGCGGTCGAACGAGATATCCGGTGACTGGTTGCGGGTGATGATTTTGCGCGCTTTTTCGTCCTGAACGTAGGTTTTGAACGGCGGCAGATCGTCCAAAGTCCGCCAACCGTCATCGAATTGTTCCCGCGCTTCCCTTTCAAACCGTCCGGATCGATTGATGCCGGCACCCCGTCCGCGCCGTCTGTCCGGATCGATCTGAACTCCGATCATGTTTCCGTCTGCCTGTGTTTCCAAAGCTCGTTTACCTGCTCTTGCGTTTCCAAAGAGAAGCGTAGAACCTTAACAAGAACAAATCAAGAACATTTAGTGTGTTTTTGCAGTGCACTCGCATGATTGCGAAAAAAGCGCTATTTAGGCGTCATGCTGAGTGTCATCATTCCGACGCAGGATAACGAAGTTCCGCTGGCCTACTGCCTCTCCGCGCTTGTAACCGGTGCGGCTGAGGGCGTCGTGCGGGAAGTCATCGTTGTCGATGGAGGGTCGTCCGACGGGACAGTAAAAGTCGCAGACGCCGCCGGTTGCACGTTCGTGCGTCATCTTGGCAGTCGCGGCGACAAGATGCGGGAAGGAGCCCGCGCGTGCCGGCGCGGCAATTGGCTTTTGTTTCTGAGGCCCGATGCTGTGCTGTCGGTCGATTGGCATCATGAAGTTGCCGCCTTCATTGAAAAGCTTGAAAGGGCAGGCCAGGCTGACCGGATGACCGGGGTCTTCAGTTTTTCGGTTGATGACTTTGGTGTTAAAGCCCGGGTCCGCGAGTTGTTCGTTGCGGTTCGCGCGCGGCTGCTGCGGTTGCCCTATGGAGAGCAGGGCCTTTTGATATCCCGCCGCCACTATGACCGGCTCAGTGGTCACAGTGATCTTGAAAACCACGAAGATATCGACCTCTTTCGCCGGATCGGCTCCGGCAGAATTCGTCACCTGAGAAGCAAGGCGGTCGTTTCTTCTCAGAATGTCGGTGAACCCACCGGGCCGCTCAGCGTCGTCAGGAATACTGTTTTTGTGGCCCTGTGCGTCCTGAGGGTGCCGACCAGAATGCTGGTCAGACTGGGAAGTTAAAGAGGGCACACGTTATGTGTGCCCTCCTAGGCTCAGGACCCATTCATTTCATGCATTCTGCGGGAGCAGATTTTGTTTTTGACAAGGCGGAAAGGCGCAGGAAACCGTCCGGTTTTCAAGTCTTTGTGGGCGCAGTCAGGAACACAATATGCCTCGCCCTTCGGGTTTTGAAAGAAGGGCCCGCCTGAAGGGAACCAGGGCTCGCAAAGGTATCCAACCTTCGCTTCTCCCTGGTTCTCTCCAGTCGAATACTTCTTTCAAAACAGAATTGCATGAAATCAATGGGTCCTGAGCCTAGACGTCTTATAGTTCCATCTGAGTTCTCACAGATCCAACTGGTAACTCACCGGCACCCAGCGATACTCGGTTCCGGCCTTTTCAATGTAGCCCAGTGCCGGGAAGGGCATGTGATAACCGGTTACCGGGATTCGATCGGTCGCAGCCATATCGAATATCTTCTTCCGCGTCGCCGCCGCCATTTCCTTGTCCATATCGAACCGAACGTGCCAGTCCGGTCGCTGAATGGATGCCACGAAGTGATTGGCGGCATCGCCCCAGATCAGGATTCGCTTGCCGTTGCTTTCGATCTGATAGGCCATGTGCCCAGGGGTATGACCGAATGTATCAAGTCCGGTAATGCCGGAAACCACGTCATTTTCATTGCCGATGAAGGTCGTTTTCTCTGCAAGCGGAACGACTTTCTCCTTGGTCAGCTTGGCAACCCGCTCGGTCGGCCCGCTCTCCCGGCCATCTGCCGTCCAGAAGTCATATTCCGTTTGCCCTGTGACATAGCGTGCATTGGGAAAGACAGGTTTGCCATCCACAATCGTGCCGCTGATATGGTCGGGATGGAAATGCGTAATGACAACGACATCGACCTGGTCCGGGGTGTAGCCGGCGGCTTTCATGCCTGCGGTCAATCCGCCGCCGCCAAACCCCGTGTCGAACAGAACCAGCTCTTGGCCCGTATTGACCAGTACAGGGGAGAAGCCGATTACGATCTTGTCGGACGGCAGGTGGTTTTGTTCCATCAGAGCGGCAACATCCTCTGCCGTTTGATCCTGCCCGAAAATGGGATGCGGACCGTCTACCGCCCGGCTGCCGTCAAGGATTGTGGTGACTTCGAAGTCCCCGAGCTTGAAGCGGTAGTGATTGGGCGTCGATGCGCCGAGCATCGGCGCGGCGGCCTCGGCTGGACCGGACGTCGATTTCAAAATGAACGGAGCGGCGATCATGCCGCCCGTTGCCAACAGCGCCTGCCGTCTGTTCAAACCTTTTATTGTGTTGAAAGTCATCACGGTCCCTCCGGAAATTCGATTGATACCTGAGGAGACACATAGGCGGATTGCCGGCTGGAAACAGGTTTGATGGCAAAAAATGCAGACCATGGCTGTTCACAGTACCGTGTTTTATCCGGTGAACAGCCTGGAGTGATTTGTGACTGGACTGTACGGCAACAGCCGTCAGGCGCCCTGCAGTTTGCCGCGCTTCAGATGTTCGTCCAGCCGGGGCATGATCTCGACGAAATTGCAGGGCATATGCCGATAGTCCAACTGCCATTTCAGGATACCGTCCCATGCATCCTTGCAGGCTCCCGTCGATCCGGGGAGGACGAAAACATAGGTGGCATTGGCGACACCACCCGTGGCGCGCGATTGAATGGTGGATGTGCCGATCTTTTCGTAAGAGATCTGATGAAATATCGTTGAAAATCCGTCCATGCGTTTTTCAAACAGCGGTTCGACGGCTTCAGGCGTCACATCCCGGCCGGTAAACCCGGTTCCGCCCGTCGTGATGACAACGTCGATCTCCTTGTTTTCGATAAAAGATCGGACGATCGCCTGAATCGCCGGCACGTCGTCCGTGCAGATTTGGCGGTCGCTCAGAGTATGTCCGGCTTCCTGAAGACGCTCTGCAAGGATTGCTCCGGATCGGTCCTCCTCCAACGTGCGGGTATCGGAAACCGAGAGGACTGCGATCCTCATGGGTATGAATGGGCGGGTGTCGTCAATGCGGTGCATGCTGTACCTTCGGTTTTTTGATCAGCGGGCAGGATCTTGATGCGGTCAATCATCCGGAATTGAGTAACAGGATCGCTGTTTTTTGCAATTTCCGGATGTGCGGTCTTTACGCGTTTGCCGGTTTGACCTTTAGTTCCTTTCAACGAATCTTTTGACGGCCGGATCGGGATACTTCGGATATGGACCTTACCAGACAACTGAACAATTACTGCGAGCGTATCAGTCCGGATTATTGGGCTGAGCCGGTGAATGCCATAACCAATCTGGCCTTTATCATTGCTGCAATTTTTGTCCTTATTGCCTGGAGCCGGAGTGAAAAGAGACTGGTCTCGGTTCTTTTTCTCGGCGTCTGGATCGGTGTCATCGGTATCGGGTCTTATTTGTTTCACACGCATGCGACCGTTTGGTCACTGCTGAGCGATACGATCCCGATCCTGATTTTCATCCTGGCCTATATCTTTCTGGCCATGCGGCATTATATGGCGCTTCCTTTATGGGCCAGCATCCTCATCACGCTTGCCTATATTCCGATCACCTACGGCCTTGCGCCAATGTTGTCGCCGCTCCTGGGATCGTCATCCGGTTACGTGCCGGCGTTGCTGGCTATGTTCATCGTTGGCGGTCTGATGCTGGGGCGTGACCGGCAGATCGCATCCGGACTGATCGTGACGGCGGTGCTTTTTCTCATCTCCTTGAGTTTCCGGACGGTGGATGAGCCTCTTTGCGAGAACTTCCCGCTCGGCACCCATTTCATGTGGCATATTCTTAATGGCGTTGTTCTTTACCGCCTGGCGATGATCTATCTCAAAAGCCGTGAGCAATCCTCCGTGAAATGATTTCATTTCTCAGAAAGAGGCCATAAGGTAGTGATTGATCTGGCACAGTTCGCTCTAGGCTCAGGACCCATTAATTTCTTTCAAAACAGAATTGCATGAAATTAATGGGTCCTGAGCCTAGTGAGCTCGTTTAAGAACACACCATTAAACCTGCCTTCTGAGGAAACCGGCCCTCCATGTCCGAGAAAAGACCCAAAAGCGGCGATCTTGATGAAGCCGCCCTTTATTTCCATCGCTATCCCAGACCCGGCAAGCTGGAAATCAATGCCACCAAGCCGCTCGGAAACCAGCGGGACCTGGCGCTGGCCTATTCACCCGGTGTGGCGGCACCGTGCCTGGCCATCGCCGAGAAATCGGAGCTGGCGGCAGATTATACGGCGCGCGGCAACCTTGTTGCCGTGATTTCCAACGGCACCGCTGTGCTGGGGCTTGGAAATATCGGTCCGCTCGCTTCAAAGCCGGTCATGGAAGGGAAAGCGGTTCTCTTCAAAAAGTTTGCCGGTATCGACGTGTTCGATGTTGAGGTTGACGAGTTGGATGTGGACCGGTTTGTCAACGTCGTTGCAGCGTTGGAGCCGACTTTCGGCGGTATCAATCTTGAAGACATCAAAGCGCCGGAGTGTTTTCAGGTCGAGGAGAAGCTTCGGGAACAAATGAATATTCCCGTCTTTCACGATGATCAGCACGGAACGGCAATTATCGTCGCAGCTGCGGTTCGCAACGGTGTTGAACTGGCCGGCAAAAAACTGGACGAGGTTAAAATCGTTGCCTCGGGCGCCGGAGCGGCATCGCTCGCGTGCCTCAATCTGCTGGTCTCGCTGGGTGTTCGCCGGGACAACATCTGGATCAGCGATATCGAGGGCGTGGTCTATAAAGGCCGCGAAGCGCTGATGGACCCCTGGAAGGCGGTTTATGCGCAGGAGACCGATCAGCGTGCGCTCGGAGAAATTATCCGGAACGCGGATGTTTTTCTTGGCTTGTCGGCCGGCGGGGTGCTGAAACCGGAAATGGTCAGGGAGATGGCGGATAATCCGTTGATTCTCGCTTTGGCCAATCCGACGCCGGAGATCATGCCGGAGCTCGCGCTGGAGACGCGCTCCGATGCAATGTTGTGCACGGGCCGGTCGGACTATCCGAACCAGGTCAATAATGTCCTCTGCTTCCCCTACATTTTCCGCGGAGCACTCGATGTCGGTGCGACAACCATCAACGAGGCGATGAAACACGCGGCGGTTGAAGCGATTGCGCAGTTGACGCGGGAAGAACCGTCCGATGTTGCGGCACAGGCTTATGGCGGAGTAAGCGAGACGTTCGGTCCCAAATATCTGATCCCGTCGCCTTTTGATCAGCGTCTGATTCTGCGCATTGCACCGGCCGTCGCCAGAGCCGCCATGGAAAGTGGTGTCGCGACCCGCCCGATTGAAGATTTCGATGCCTATATGGATCAGCTGAACCGGTTCGTGTTCCGATCCGGTCTGTTGATGAAACCGATCATTGCCAACGCCAAGCAGGATCCGAAGCGGGTTATCTACGCTGATGGCGAGGATGAACGGGTATTGCGGGCCGCTCAGGTCCTGCTCGAGGATGGACTGGCCCGGCCGATTCTGATCGGCCGTCCCCGTGTTATCGAGACCAGGTGTAAACGCTTCGGTCTGAAAATCAGACCGGGCGAGGAGGTTGAATGTATCGATCCGCACGACGACCCCCGTTACCGGGATTATGTCGACACACTGTTTGAACTTGTCGGTCGCCAGGGCGTGACACCGGAGGCTGCGCGCACAATTGTCAGGACGAACACCACCGTTATCGGCGCGATTGCCGTCCGGAGGGGAGAGGCCGATGCGCTCATCACCGGATTGGAAGGCCGATTTATCAAGCATCTGGAAAATATCCGAAAAATTATCGGTGTGGCGCCGGGTGTGGGTGACTTTTCGACCCTGTCTTTGCTTATCAACTCCAGAGGAGGCTACTTCCTGACGGATTCTTATGTCAGCCAGGATCCGCCTGCGGCGGAACTGGCCGAAACGACAATGATGGCGGCAGAGGAAATACGCCGTTTCGGGATTACGCCGAAGGCAGCCCTGTTGTCGGCTTCAAATTTCGGATCGCGCGATTTACCGTCCGCTCACAAGATGCGCGCCGCGCTTGAAATCCTGAAGCAAAAGGCGCCGGATCTTGAAGTCGATGGTGAAATCCATGGCGATGCGGCTTTGTCTCAGCTCATTCGAGACCGGATCATGCCCACATCGTCCCTGAAGGGGGAAGCCAATCTGTGGGTTTTTCCCAACCTCGACGCGGCCAATATCTCGCTTAATCTGATGAAAGTTGCAACCGACGCGTTGCATGTCGGGCCGATCTTGCTCGGTACGGCATTCCCGGCCCACATTCTGACCCAATCCGTGACCTCACGCGGGGTGGTCAATATGTCGGCATTCGCTGTCGTTGAAGCTCAGGCGCGGCACGCCGGAACGTAGCGCAGGACCAGCAAAAAATGTCGGGAAACGATGCCCGGACATTTTACCGCTTGAGTTACATGTTCGGGTAGTTTGGCCCTCCGGCGCCTTCCGGTACCGTCCAGTTGATGTTCTGGTTGGGATCCTTGATGTCGCAGGTTTTGCAATGGACGCAGTTCTGGGCGTTGATGACAAATTTGTCTTCGCCGGAGGTGTCGTCTTTGACCCATTCGTAAACACCTGCCGGGCAATAGCGCGAGGAGGGGCCCGCAAAGACACTAAGCTCGGAAGATTTCTGGAGCGCGTCATCCTTCACCTGCAGATGAACCGGCTGATCCTCCTCATGGTTGGTGCTGGAAAGAAACACCGACGACAAGCGGTCAAACGAAATTTTTCCATCGGGCTTCGGATAGGCAATCGGTTCGAAATCCTTGGCCGGCTTGAGCGATGCTGCGTCGGTCTTGCCATGTCTGAGTGTGCCGAAAAAGGAGGCCCCGAACAGCTCGTTCATCCACATGTCGACGCCGCCAAGTGCGACACCGATCATGGTTCCGAAGCGCGACCAGAGCGGTTTGACATTTCGGACTTTCTTGAGATCTCTGCCGATATCAGACCCGCGCCATGCCTCTTCGTATGCTGCGAGTTCGTCATTGGTGCGTCCGGCTTCAAGCGCCTCAAAAGTTTTTTCCGCTGCCAGCATGCCGGAGAGCACGGCATTGTGTGAACCTTTGATGCGCGGCACGTTCACAAGGCCGGCTGAGCAGCCGATGAGGGCTCCCCCGGGAAAAGAAACTTTCGGCACGGATTGGTACCCGCCTTCACTGATGGCGCGGGCACCATAGGCAACGCGCTTGCCGCCCTCAAAAACATCGGCGATGGCGGGATGCGTCTTGAAGCGCTGGAACTCATCAAACGGCGACAGATAAGGATTCTCATAATTGAGATGAACCACAAAACCAACCGCAACCTGATTGTTTTCAAGGTGATAAAGGAAGGATCCGCCGCCGGTTTTGCCGTCAAGCGGCCAGCCGAAAGAGTGCTGTACAAGACCGGGCCGATGTCTGGCCGGATCGACGTCCCACAACTCCTTGATGCCTATTCCGAATTTCGGCACGTCGCTGTCTTTGTCGAGCTCAAACCGGCCGGTCAGCTGTTTCGCCAGCGACCCGCGCACACCCTCGGCAATCAGGACGTATTTGCCCAGCAGAGCCATGCCGCGCATGTAGCTGTCTTTCCGCCCGCCGTCGCGGCCGACACCCATGTCGCCCGTTGCGACACCTATAACGGCCCCCGCATCGTTGTAGAGCACTTCCGCGGCAGCGAAACCGGGATAGATCTCGACGCCCAGCGCCTCGGCCTTCTCTGCAAGCCAGCGGCATACATTACCGAGTGAAACGACATAATTGCCATGATTGTTCATCAGGTGTGGCATCAAGAAATTGGGCAGGCGAATGGAACCGGCCGGTCCAAGATAAAGGAACCGGTCTTCGGTCACTTCAGTTTTAAGAGGCGCGGTGTCATCTTCGCGCCAGTCGGGCAGAAGGCGGTCGAGGCCGATCGGGTCGACAACGGCTCCGGACAGAATATGGGCGCCGACCTCGGATCCTTTTTCCAGAACAACAACCGACAGGTCCTGGTCTTTTTCATTTGCAAGCTGCTTCAGTCGGATGGCGGCTGACAAACCTGCCGGTCCTGCGCCTACAATGACGACATCGAATTCCATGCTCTCGCGTTCTGGAAGCGCATCCGCCTCTGACATTTGTGAACTTCTCCCGACTGCCTAAAACCGCCCTGTTCCCAGAACGTTTCGTTTCTTGCCTATTTAGAGTCCTTCTACTTCACCTGCGGGAGCGCTGCAATCTATGCATCAGGTGGAATTTTGACCGGGATTGATTTGGCGAACAGCCGATGCTGCCAAGAATGTCGGTGCACTGTTTTCGATCTTACATGTCACGAGAAAAAACAATATAGTTCCGATAGAAGAATGAACGTCATCAGCGCGGACCGTGTGACATTACGCGCTTTGCCCCGGGAACTATCAAAAGCCGCGAATGCCTCAATCCGACCGTCTCGATGCACTTCAGTTGGAAGCACTGCTGGAATTTTACGTCGCCAGCGGTGTCGATGCGGTTCTGGATGAAACACCAACGGATCGGTTTGCCGAATCCGCGGCTCAGGCCGCCAGGCGTCCAGCGCCGGAGAGACAGGCTCCGGCGGCTCAGATTCCTCAAGCAGTAGACAAGATCGCTGAACCGGAGCCGCCGGCTGCGGCGGAAATGGTGCCAGATCGAAGAACAAGCCCTTCGAAGCGGCCAGCCGGCAACCGGTCTGCGCACGTGCCGCCGAGCCATGTTCCGGTTCCGGATCGGGATGCGATCATGGCAGCGCGCGAGCAGGCCGGCGCGGCGAAATCGCTTGAAGAGCTTGAAGCCATTTTGGCCGGATTCGAAGGCTGCAATCTGAAGCGGACCGCCAAGAACCTCTGTTTTTCCGATGGCAATCCGGAGGGTCCGGTGATGCTTGTGGGAGAAGCGCCCGGCCGGGAAGAGGATATCCAGGGCAAACCCTTTGTCGGACGGTCCGGCCAGTTGCTGGACCGAATGCTGTCGGCCATCGGTCTGGACCGGGAGCAGGTTTATGTCGCCAACGTTGTGCCCTGGCGACCACCCGGCAACAGAACCCCAAGCCCTCAGGAGACTGAAATCTGCAAACCTTTTATCGAGCGTCAGATTGCATTGGCCGATCCGGATTTTCTCATCTTTCTGGGCGGCGCTTCGGCAAAGCAGCTCATCGGGGTGAAAGAGGGTATTTTGCGCCTCAGGGGTAAATGGAAAACCTACGATGCGGGTTCAAAGCCGATCCGATGCATGGCAACGCTGCATCCGGCATATCTGCTGAGGCAGCCGCAGCAGAAGAGGCTGGCCTGGCAGGACCTGCTGTCGCTGAAGCAGGCACTGCTTGATAATCACAACTCGCTCTAGGCGGCTCCGTCCTTGTCATACTCTTTTGGAGGAAAGACGTTGCTTTCCCTCCAGCAAGTCCTTGTCCTTGCGCAGGCCCCTGGAAAGATGTTCCGTAAAGGCCCGAACGCGGGCCGTGCGCCGGAGATCTTCGTGGGTCAGGATCCACAGCGCGTTTTCCATCTCCCTGACCGGCTCGGTCAGCCGAACCAGTTTGCCGGATTGATCGCCCAAAAAGCAGGGTAGGGCTGCGATGCCCAAGCCGTTCTCACACGCATCCAGCAATGCCATGAACGAATCCGCCCGAAGCGCGAAGGCCTGTTCGGGAACATTTTCAGCCACCCACCGGCCGACCGGGGTTTCCGAAAACAGCTCGCCGGGGCCGAGCCATGAACAGTCCGTCAAAGACCGGCCTTTGGCGTTTAAGACCTGATCGGGCGTTCCGTAGATGGAAAATGCCAATCCGCCGATCCTCTGACCGACCAGCATCTCAGGGGGCCGCAGGGACGGGCGGATCGCAATATCGGCGTCCCGGCCCGTGAGGTTCATAACGTTGTTGGTCACGCTGAAGGACAGCTTAATGCGCGGATGGCGTTGTTTGAATTGAGCGATGTGGCGACTGATCAGATGGGTCAGGAGCGCGTCCGTGGTTGTGATGTTAAGGGTACCTTCCAGCCGGAGATCCGTGCCTGTGATGCGGCGTTCGACTTGCAAAACCAGTGCATCGATTGACTGAGCGGCCTCGGCAACTTCCTGTCCCTCAGTTGTCAATTGATAGCCTGTCGGCATGCGCTGAAACAATCGGATCCCGTTCGCTGCTTCAAATGCCTGAATTCTTCGCAAAACCGTAGTGTGATTGACTGCCAGGCGTCGTGCGGCTCCGACAAGCGTACCTTCCTCGGAAACCGCCAGAACAAATCGCAGATCGTCCCAATTTATCTTGTGCGTCACCGCACAATTATACTGCATTATTGCAGATCGACCAGCAAAAACGCAGACGGTAGGCTACGAAGTTACATTTCAGTGTGTTGGGTGCGTGCGGGCGCATTCAATGGCTTCATTCTGGAAATGGAGGGTATTAACTTGCGCAATGTTCTCAAAATATTGGTGTCACTGGGACTGTTGACCTCATTTGTCGGAGGTGCTGTCGCGGAAGACGCTAACGAAAAGGCCATTAAAGCACGCAAGGCGGTGATGCAGATTTATTCGTTCAACCTTGGCCAACTTGGTGCAATGGCAAAGGGGGAAATGGATTACAATGCGGAGCTGGCGTCGATCCTGGCAAACGATCTTCTTGCCACGGCCACTATGGATAACAGAGCCATGTGGCCGCAAGGCTCCGGCGACGATGCCTATCCGGGAAAAACACGGGCTTTGCCCGCCTTATGGGCAACCTTTCCCACGGTGCTTGAAAAGCAGACGGCGCTCAGAGAGGCAACGGCAAAGCTTGCCGCTGAAGCCGGTAACGGTGTGGATGGAATCAAAGCCAACATGGGCGGCGTGGGAAACGGCTGTAAAGGGTGCCACGAGGAGTTTCGCGCAGCTCAGAAATAGCATTGGCGCACATCTTGCCTGTACTTGACGCCGGAACTGATTGGTTTCGGCGTTTTTTTATTGAAAACCGGGATATCTTTGTGCTCCGCCTTTCAAGGCCACGGCAACGGGCCTATATCTGGCCCAAACCGTGAATGTAAACGCTGAACCGGAGCTCGACCTGTGCTCAGAAAAATTCGTAAACTTCTTCCCGGCAAGTATGGAAAAACAGTTCCGGTCGTACCCGTCGTTCGCCTGCAGGGGGCGATCGGTATGGCGACGCCCTTGCGGCCGGGTATGTCGATGGCGTCCGTTGCCAACAATCTGGAAAAGGCGTTCTCTTATAAAGAAGCGCCTGCTGTGGCGCTGCTGGTCAATTCTCCGGGCGGTTCGCCGGTTCAGTCGCGCTTTATTTTCCAGCGCATTCGTGCGCTGGCCGAAGAGAAAGAAAAGACCGTCCTCGTTTTCGTTGAAGATGTCGCCGCATCAGGTGGCTACATGATCGCAATTGCCGGCGATGAGATTTTTGTCGATCCCAGTTCGGTCGTCGGATCGATCGGTGTGGTTTTTGCCGGTTTTGGCTTCGTCGATGCCATCGGGAAGCTCGGCATCGAACGCCGGGTCTACACGGCAGGTGACAAGAAAGTGGTTTTGGATCCCTTCAGACCGGCTGAACGGGAAGATGTCGATCACCTGAAATCCCTGCAGCAGGAGATCCACGACACGTTCATAGAAATGGTGAAAGAACGGCGCGAGGATGTTCTCTCCGAAGACGAAGATCTCTTCAACGGTCGTTTCTGGACCGGAGCAAAAGCACGCAATCTGGGGCTTGTCGATGAGATCGGCGAAATCCGGCAGGTGATCAAGAAACGGTTCGGCAAGGAAACCAGGCTGAAGCTCATCGGTGGCGAACGCTCCCTTTTCCCAAGGCGGGCCGGGGTGGGTGTTTCAGCGGAACATATAACGCGCGGCCTTGGCAACGAACTGATATCGGCGGCGGAAGAGCGTTCCTTGTGGGCGCGCTACGGTTTGTGAGGCGGTTATGTTTACCCGCGCCATCATCTTCGCGATCATCGGTGTTCTGGTCTGGTTGATCTGGATGCAGCTGAAAAAAAGCCTGCTTTCGGATCTGGGAACACGTGGCGAAAAACGGTTGCGAAAGGGGAAGCCGAGGGATGCGGCCGATCTTGAGCTTGATCCGAAAACGGGAAAGTACCGTCTCAGCCGCTCTGAAAAGGATGATCAGGCGGATTGATGTGAACCGACGGGTGACGATCCCGCAGTCATTCCGGAAAAAAACGGAACCGTAGGGAGACCGGTTCCGTTTTTCTTATCTCACCGCTTTTGCTCTGTCAGCGCTTCTCCTGTTGCTTGATGGAAGGGCATCTGTTTTGCCCGCACATCAGGTCTGACGCATCGGGCGGTAAATAGGTTCAATGAAATTTTATTATCTTTTTTCCGGCGCTTGAACTCCCGATGGCGACTTGATCTTTGAATGGGTTTTCAGCATAGATGCGTCCACACTTTGCAGTACGCTCCAGCCGATCTGCCACAAAGGAAATTCAGCCATGTCCGCTGACGCGGTTCCCGCCCATCTTCGTCCGCAACAGTCTTTTCAGGGATTGATCCTGACCCTGCAACGGTTTTGGGCCGATCATGGCTGCGTTATTCTGCAGCCTTATGACATGGAAGTGGGAGCAGGGACGTTCCATCCGGCCACAACCTTGCGGTCGCTGGGTCCCAAGCCTTGGAAGGCCGCATATGTTCAGCCATCCCGCCGTCCGACGGACGGACGCTACGGCGAGAACCCGAACCGCCTGCAGCACTATTATCAGTTTCAGGTCATTCTAAAGCCCTCGCCGGATGATCTTCAGGAGCTTTACCTTAAAAGCCTCTATGCCATCGGAATCGACCCGGGTCTGCACGATATCCGTTTCGTCGAGGATGATTGGGAAAGTCCCACCCTTGGTGCCTGGGGGCTTGGCTGGGAATGCTGGTGTGACGGAATGGAAGTGTCGCAGTTTACCTACTTCCAACAGGTGGCGGGCATTGAATGCGCGCCTGTTTCAGGAGAGTTGACCTACGGTCTGGAACGGCTGGCGATGTATGTCCAGAATGTCGACAATGTCTACGATCTGAATTTCAACGGGATGGAAGGTACCGATAAGGTGACCTATGGCGACGTGTTTCTGCAGGCCGAGCAGGAGTATTCGCGTCATAATTTTGAACATGCGGACACCGATATTCTGATCCGCCGCTTCAAGGAATCCGAAGACGAATGCAAGGCACTGCTGGATGCGGGTGCAAGAGCGAGGGATGAGGCCGGCGACGGTGTTCACAAGCTGGTCCTGCCTGCCTACGACCAGTGCATAAAAGCATCCCATGCGTTCAACCTGCTTGATGCTCGCGGCGTGATCTCGGTAACTGAGCGCCAGGCTTATATTTTGCGTGTTCGTGACCTTGCCAAAGCGTGCGGGCAGGCATTTTTGCAGACCGAGGCAGGCGGTGCCACCACGGCTGCCTGAGATCTCCGTTTCCGCACTTTATCCGGAATGGCAAAAATACAGCGATCGGTCGGGAATCTGTGATCGACGTCTGCTCGCCGGGTGACAACGTGCGCTTATCCTCCTACCGTTCCGGCCGACAGTCAGCGGACGCCTTCGGGAAAGGGCAAACCATGGTCACCTGGATAGTGCTGGGCCTTATCATTGTTATCGCGCTCTATGCGATCGTTATCTACAACCGCCTCGTCAAAAACCGGCAGATGGTCAGGGAAGGCTGGAGCGGCATTGACGTGCAGCTCAAGCGCCGGGCCAATCTCATTCCCAATCTGGTCGAGACCGTCAAGGGCTACATGGATCATGAACGCGATACGCTGTCAGCGGTGACGGAAATGCGCACGAAGGCCCAGGACGTCGGCGGTGACGATGTCGCCGGACGGGCGAGGGCGGAAGGTGCCTTGGGAATGGCGCTTGGCAGGCTGCTGGCGGTGGCCGAAAACTATCCGGACCTCAAGGCGAGTGAGAACTTTCAGGATCTGCAGGATGCACTGGACAAGGTCGAGCATGAGTTGCAGATGGCGCGGCGTTATTACAACGGAACCGTGCGCAATCTGAATACTCTGATTGAGTCCTTTCCCAGCAACATTGTTGCCGGCCAGTTCAAATTCCGGCCGGCGGACTATTTTGAAATCGAAAATGCTGAGGACCGCGCTGTTCCGGACGTTAAATTCTGATTCGAACGGGAGGGCGGGGCCGAAATGCACGGGTCAATTCAATTTGTTGCTTCATTTTTTGCGTCTGTTTGGCTGCTCATTGCGGCTGTGCAGGCCGAAGAAGTGGTTGAACGGTTCGACAGTCACATAGAAGTTGGCGCCGATGGCGTTCTGACGGTCACCGAAACGATCTTTGTTCGCGCCGAGGGCACTAAGATCAAACGCGGAATTTTCCGGGATTTTCCGCTGACGTTCGAGGACAAGAACGGAAGAACGCAACGTGTCGGTTTTGATCTTCTTTCCGTTACCAAAGACGGTGCCAACGAACCGCATACAATCAATAAAAGTCGCAATGGGCTGCGGATTTATATCGGCGACAGCAATGTTTTTCTCAGACCGGGCTCTTATCGATACGAAATTAAGTACACGACAAGTCGTCAGATCCGGTTTTTTGACGGTCACGATGAACTTTACTGGAATGTGACGGGTAACGAATGGGAGTTTCCCATTAGAGAGGTCGAAGCGACCATCGTTCCGCCCGGTCATGCAAAGCCGATCGAGCGAACCGCATATACAGGTTATTTTGGTGCAACCGGAGGGGACTGGTCGGCATCGGAAGCCGCTGACGGAACATTGCGCTTTCGCACCACACGTCCGCTTTCAGTCGAAGAGGGTCTGACAGTCGTTGTTGCTTATCCTGTCGGAAGTATCGTACGGCCGCCTGAACCGGATCAGATGGAACTGTTCTGGCAAGACAATAAAAATTACATCCTGGCGGGTGCCGCGTTCTTGGTCGTGCTCGGCTACTATATCTGGGCATGGCTGCGTGTGGGCCGCGATCCGGCCCGTGGAACAATTATCCCGCTTTACTCCCTGCCTTCCGATGTTTCGCCCGCGCTCTCAAATTACATCCTTAAGAAGGGCTTTTCCGGATCCGGCTGGGACGCGCTCTCGGCGGCCTGTATCAATCTTGCCGTCAAAGGGTATCTCGTGCTTCAGGATATCGACGATGATTTGCGGCTTGAACGGACCGGCAAGATCAGTGGTGAAACCATCGGAGCGGGCGAAGCGGCGATTCTGTCCTGGGTTGAGGGGCAGGGCGATGCATTCACAATCTCAAAAGCAAACGGCACCGGTGTTCAAACACTCGGCCGCAAATTTCGCGGGGCGATCGAACGGGAAAACCGGGCACGGTTTTTCAAGCATAATCGCGCCTTTGCAATGATCGGCATCGCTGTAACGGTTGTCGCCGTTCTGCTGATGATCGTGTTTGGCGATTATCAGCCCGATGAACTGGCACTTCTCATTCCTTTTGGCGCCTTTGGAACAATGTTTTCCATTGTGTTGATCAACGTTGGCCGTGCCTTTGCACGGTCTTCAGGCGTATTTGCCGGGATCCGTCTCATCCTGATGGTGTTTTTTATTGGCGGTATTGCAACGTCGATGGCATCGACCGGTTTGCCGGGCGAAATCTTCAGTGCGGTCCCTACACCGGTAGTTGTTGCGGCCATGCTGGTGGCTCTGAACGTGCTGTTTTACTTTCTCCTTGGCGCGCCGACGGCACTTGGCCGAGAATTGATGGACAAGATCGAGGGGCTTAAACTCTATCTCTCCGTGGCCGAGAGAGAGCGGATGAATATGCAGGGCGTTCCGGATATGTCCCTGGAACGCTTTGAGACATTGTTGCCCTATGCGGTTGCACTTGGCGTTGAAAAACCCTGGTCGCAGGCGTTTCAGGAGTGGCTTTCAACGTCTGCAGCCGCAGGAGCGCTTTCGGACAGCTATTCGCCCTACTGGTACCGGGGACGCGATTTTTCCCGTGGGGACTTGAGCCGGACGATGTCGAGCGCTGTTGGATCGATGACTGGCACGTTCACCTCATCTTTGCCGGCGCCGAAGTCGTCAAGCTCGGGTTTTTCCGGCGGTGGCGGGGGCGGCTCGTCCGGTGGTGGCGGCGGAGGCGGTGGTGGCGGCGGCTGGTAGCCACACACGGCCTTCGACTGTTTCTGAATGAGCAACGGTCTTGCCCCTGGCGGCCAGCGCGATATGTTTCCGCAATGTCCTGTCATCGCTGTCCGGATGATGATCTGAAAATGGGGAAAGATTTTATGGAAAAAGCGAAAGTCGCACAAAAAGAGCCGTTTGCGATCGATGTTGAAGAAGGCAAAACCTATTTCTGGTGTGCGTGCGGCCGGTCGTCGAAACAACCGTTCTGCGATGGATCCCACAAGGATACCGAATTCACACCCGTTGCCTGGAAAGCCGAGGTTTCGGGCAAGAAATTCTTTTGTGGCTGCAAGGCCACCGGTAAACAGCCGTTCTGCGACGGCAGTCACAGTCGTCTCTGAGACAATCTTTTTCCCGCGGTCTGCCGTTTGAGAGATATCTGAGGGCAGGGGGTGACATTTCCCTTGCCGCTTGGTATCGGACGGGCTCCGGCTTGTACGCAATCGCGGCTGGCCGAAAAGTCACCTAATTTGCCTGTGATCCTGGCCGAAATCCCGCCAAATCGTGCCCGCAGGCGACGGAGCCACGAGAGAAACGATGCCGGATCTTCTCCTTGAGATTTTTTGCGAAGAAATCCCCGCACGCATGCAGCCCAAGGCTGCGGACGATCTGAAAAAGCTGATGACAAATGCGCTCGTGGACTCCGGTCTGACCTACGAGGGGGCCAAGTCCTACTGTACGCCGCGCCGGCTTGCCCTGCAGGTGGCCGGGCTGCCCGTAAAGTCTCCTGATACGAGGGAAGACCGCAAGGGACCGCGTGTTGGAGCACCGGAAAAGGCAATTGAAGGCTTTCTGCGCGGCGCCGGATTGAGCTCAATCGATCAGGCAACCGTCGTTTCGGACGAAAAGAAAGGCGACTATTATGTTGCGGTTACGGAAAAGTCCGGGCGCGACGCACAAGCCATCATTTCGGATGTCACGCCGGATATCATACGGAAGTTTCCCTGGCCGAAATCGATGAAGTGGGGGAGTGGCTCGTTGCGCTGGGTGCGGCCGCTTCATTCGGTGGTGTGCACCTTCGGTCCGGAGACCGAGGAACCGGATGTCCTTCGGTTCGATCTGGAAGGTGTGGCGGTGGGCAATACCACTTTCGGCCATCGCTTCATGAGCGAGGGTTCGATCACGGTGCGCCGGTTTGAGGACTATGCGGCCAAACTTGAAAAGGCCAGGGTTGTTCTGGACGGAGAGCGGCGGCGCGAGATTATTCGCCACGACGCCCTGGACAGAGCTCTGGCACTTGGGCTTGAACTGGTTGAAGATGACGGCCTGCTGATGGAGGCCGCTGGTCTTGTCGAATGGCCTGTTGTTCTTGTCGGACAGTTTTCCGAAACGTTTCTGGAAATGCCCGATGAGGTGATCCGTACCTCTATCCGTGAACACCAGAAGTGTTTCGTGATGAAAGACCCTGCGACCGGCCGGCTGGCAAACCGGTTTGTGCTTGTCTCCAACATCGAGGCCAGCGACGGCGGGAAAGCGGTTGTCGCCGGTAATGAGCGGGTCATTGCCGCCCGGCTTTCCGATGCAAAGTTCTTTTGGGAGACAGACCTCAAAACGCCGCTGGAGAATCGTGTCGAGCGCCTTAAAGACATTGTCTTCCATGAGAAACTTGGCACGGTTGCCGACCGGGTCGAAAGACTGAAGCGCCTTGCGCGGGAGATTGCGCCCCTGGTGGGCGCTGATCCTGGGAAGGCAGAGCGTGCTGCGCTCCTCGCCAAGGCCGACCTTGTCTCTGACATGGTGTTTGAATTCCCCGAATTGCAAGGGCTGATGGGCCGCTATTATGCGACGGCGCAAGGGGAGGCCGGGGAGGTCGCAACGGCGATCGAGGATCACTATAAACCGGCCGGAACATCCGACAGAGTGCCGCAGGAACCGGTGGCCGTTGCGGTCGCACTGGCTGACAAACTCGATATTCTAGCCGGGTTCTGGGCAATCGACGAAAAGCCGACCGGTTCCAAGGATCCGTTTGCACTGCGCCGCGCAGCGCTTGGTGTTTTATCGATCATACTGGAAAACGATCTGCGTGTTCCGTTGCGGGTGGTGCTGACGCAGAGCCTGCGGCGCAATCTTGCAGATATCGCCGGCACCCGAGGCGAAAGTGCCTTGAAGGATCTGTCGATATTTGCCGAAGGAAAAGGCGAGTCAGTCGTCAAGGACGTGTTCTCACTCGTTGCCAGGGCGGCGGATGCGGTCCTTGACAAGGTTTCCGACAGCGTTCCTGAGACTGCGCTGGAAAAGAATGTCATCGATGATCTTGTGTCGTTTTTTGCCGACCGGCTCAAAGTCGTTCTCAGGGAAAAAGGCGCTCGCCACGATCTGATAGACGCGGTGTTTGCCGTTGAGGGACAGGATGATATTGCGCTGATTGTCAAACGGGTCGATGCGCTGGGCCGGCTGCTCGATACGCCCGACGGTGCAAATCTTCTGGCGGGCTCAAAACGGGCGTCCAATATTTTGCGGGTCGAAGAGAAAAAGGACGGGCGCACCTACGACGGAGCGCCGGATGCCAATCTTCTGGCGGAGCCGGCCGAAAGAGATCTCGCCGCCGCGATTGACACGGCCCGCGAAGATGCACGCGCAGCGATCGGCGCGGAAGATTTCGAGGCCGCGATGACGGCTCTTGCGCAGCTGCGTGTGCCGCTTGACCGGTTCTTTGACGATATCCTGGTCAATGCGGACGATCCTGCGGTTCGGGAGAACCGGCTGAAACTACTGGGTGAGATCCGCAACGCGACGCGGGATGTTGCCAACTTTTCGCTGATTGCCGGTTAGAGCGTGTTGATAGAAAATGCCGAATGGGCCGGGGCGGTTCACGCGATTTATCAATCGCGAGAATTGCTTTGGCCGGCAACCGAAATAGCCTCGGTCAAATAATTCAAGCTAAGCACAACGCGCTCTAAGGAATTACGGATTTACGCGGGCAGCCACCTGATTAAGCGACGTGCATCGGGAGCAGACGTTGTCCTGGTCGATACTTTGCCGGTTGTCTTCGATCATCTGAGCTGTCTCACGAATGCGTTCCGAACTCATCGGATAAGCTTCTGAAAAAAAGTCATTTATTGAGCTTCCGATACATCCTGGCGAATTCTTTCCCCGCTGTTCTCAACAGGATTCACACCGTTTAAAAAGGTGAATTCTGTCTGTGCGGCTTTGTTCTCAAACCGTCTCCTGGGACAAAATATGACGAATTGGATCTCTATTAACCGATCTTCAAGGTTAAGCGACTGTAATAACCGTTAGGGCAGTCTGTCGCTTCCGTTGAGATGTCAAGTTTTCCGAACGGTGCGGAAACCCAAGGCGGCGGACGTACAGTCGTGTTTCCGGATTTTCTCCGGGCGGGCTGTTGGGATGAGAATGTACCGGATCTTTCCGGCGTGTATGCGTAGGTGGAGTTGCGAGTAACATGGCTGGCCGTTTCTATTTGGCTTCCGTCGGGGTGCTTCGGCATCTGGCCACAACAACGGCGATGGCGACCGCTTTCTATTTTACCTTCCCCGGGCAGGTTGATTTTCAGGATACCGGCAGTCTTGTGCAGCAGCTGAAGGATTCAGAATTCCGCTGGATGAGCGTAATCGAAGCCGCGCCGCAACAATCCGTCCACGGACAGATCTTTGGCAGTGCCGGCGTTCCGAAAGACGGCGCTGCCTATGCCGTGACATCCGCTTCCAGGAATGCCAGGCCGACAATCGTCAACGGCCTGCAGTCGCTGGTTGTCGGCACCAAGAGCCGGGTCATTCCCGATGAAATGCCGATTAACCGTCAGACCAAAGGCAAGCGTTTGATCACGGTGGCGAGTGACTGGCGCTCTGTGAACGATGCGGCCGGTTCGGTATATAGCATGGCCAACATCATGGCCGACGGCACCGAAAAGCACCTGCCCCGTGTCGCTTTCGTAAAACCGGCGCCGCTCAAGGGGCAGGCTGCCACTGTTCTTGCAAGCAAAGATCCCAAGAAGACACTGGAAGTGGACGGCAAGACAGTGGATCTTGACCGGGTGCTGATGGCACGCAGCGCGGCGGCGGCCAGCTTCTCGCTGGTCTCCGCCTATGCACCGGACGCATTGCATGAAAATGCCAACGATCCGTTCAATGCACTCTTCTCAAAATACGAACAGGACCCGCCACCGGTCGAAGATCCCAACAACCCGCACTGGTGGGCCAAGATCGCGTTGCCAAAGAGCGTTCATTCGACAAAGGAACAGCGCTGTCTTGCCGAGGCGGTTTACTTCGAGGCGCGCGGTGAATCGGTCAACGGGCAGATCGCAGTGGCGCAGGTTGTGTTGAACAGGGTTCGAAACCCGGCTTATCCGAAGACCATCTGTAAGGTGGTGTACCAGAACCGCCGTCTGCGCAATCGCTGTCAGTTCTCTTTTGCCTGCGACGGCAAAAAGGAGCGGATCAACTCGCAACGGGCCTGGCGTCTCGCCAAAAAAGTGTCCAAGGATGTGACCAAGGGCGACAGCTACCTGGAAACAGTCGGCGCCTCCACCCACTACCATGCCACATACGTTCGGCCGCGCTGGGCGCGCTCCATGAACAAGCAGGGCAAAGTCGGCCTGCATATTTTCTACAAAACCAAAAAAGGCGGCTGGAGTTAGGTTTTGGGTCCGGTACCCGCCTGCTTTCATTGCATTTCGATATCGAGCCCCAGATCCAGCGATGGTGCGGAATGCGTGATCCAGCCGCTTGAAATCAGATCGACACCTGCCTCTGCGATGGCTCCAGCACTTTTCAGCGTAATGCCGCCGGAGGCCTCAAGCAGGATGTTGCTGCCTTTCACAATGGCCACCGCTGTGCGAAGCATGTCGGGGTCCATGTTATCAAGCATGATAACGTCCGGCCTGGCCTCAATCGCCTCGTTGAGCTGATCCAGCGTATCCACCTCAATCTCTATTTTCATCAGATGTCCTGCAAAGGCCCTGGCCCGATCGATCGCTGTGCGGACACCTCCGGCAACAGCAATATGATTGTCCTTGATCAGCACCGCATCATCGAGGCCGAACCGGTGATTGGCGCCGCCTCCGCAGCGGACGGCATATTTTTCAAAGGCGCGAAGGCCGGGTGTCGTCTTGCGCGTACAGACGATTTTCGCCCTAGTGTGGCTGATGGCCTCCACAAACGCTGCTGTCGCGGTTGCGATGCCGGACAGATGTCCCAGAAAGTTCAAGCCGACCCGCTCGCAGGCGAGAAGAGCCCGGGCGGGGCCTTTGATCTTCGCAACTGTCTGACCGGGTGTGATTTCATCACCATCCAAAGCATATGTTTCGAAATGCAATGAAGGGTCGGTGAGCCTGCACACGCTTTCCACCAGATCCATCCCGCTGACGCGTCCTGACTGACGCGAGACGATTTTTGCGTCCGCTTGAGCTTCCGCCGGGATCGTGGCCTGGCCGGTGACGTCTCCGGCCCGGCCCCAATCCTCCCTCAGTGCCGCTGTGATCGCGTCATCGATCAGCAGCCTTGGCAGGGTGGGAAGGTGATCCGGCCTCATTATAACAATTCCCCCGCTGGCTCGGCGGCAAATGCTGTCGCCAGGCGATCGAACTGTTCGAGCGTGAAGTAGCTTCTCTTCGCCATAGCCGGATTGCTTTTTGGAAAATCGTTGCGGAAATGACCGCCCCGGCTTTCCTCGCGGGCCAGCGCCGCCAGCACAATCATCTTTGCCGTCAGCAGCATATTCTGGACGGCCCGCTGGCGGTCGAGCGAGGTTTCAAGCTCTATCAGCCGGCTCAAAGTATGTGCCAGGCCGTCTCTGCTGCGGACGACGCCCGCATGGCGTCCCATCAGGTCCCTTATTTCGCTGATAATCTCGGCATCTCTTACGGGCTGATCTTCCTCGTCAGTCTCTTCGACTTTGCCGTCCCAATGCGGCATTTTCGGATGCGGCATGATGGATTGAATGTCTTCGGCCACACGGGCTGCAAAGACAACGGCTTCAAGAAGCGAGTTTGAGGCGAGCCGGTTAGCGCCATGGGCGCCCGTCGAGGCTGTCTCGCCCGCGGCCCACAAATTGTCTATTGACGTGCGGCCGTTTGCATCGGTCAGGACGCCGCCCATGTGATAGTGCTCCGCAGGCGCCACCGGTATCGGCTCGGCCGTCGGATCGATGCCAGCCTCGACGCAAGCCGCGTACACAGCAGGAAAATGATCGGCAAACTCTGCGCCCAGGCTTTCCCGGCTGTCGAGGAAAACGTCGCGTCCGGCAATAACTTCGTTCTGGATCGCGCGGGCAACAATATCGCGGGGGGCGAGATCGAGATCGGGATGGAGGCCTTCCATGATCCGACTCCCCTCGTCATTTACAAGCTGAGCCCCTTCACCGCGAATGGCCTCCGATGCCAGCGGGGAGGGGTCTTTACCCACTTTTATCGCGGTCGGGTGAAATTGCACGAATTCCATATCCGCCATTACAGCGCCGGCCATGGCAGCCATGGCCAGACCCTGTCCGTTGGCTTCGCCGGGATTTGTGGTCACCGAATAAAGATGACCGATCCCTCCGGAGGCCAGGACAACCGCATGGGCGGGAAACTGCATGCGGGCCCGGTCACCATAGCGTGCTTTGATGCCCACCACATGGCGGCCTTCAACCATCAGTTTTTCACCGACATATCCTTCAAGGACCCGAATTGAAGGCGTGTTGCGAACCGTCTTGATGATGGCATTCATGATCGCCCGGCCTGCCATGTCGCCCCGCACGCCCACAATCCGCTTCCGCGAGTGCGCCGCTTCGCGGGAGAGCTTGAGCTGGCCCTCCAGATCCCTGTCGAACGGGACGCCATAAGCAAGGAGGTCGTGAACGCGGTCACTGGCTTCGCGCGTCATAAGGCGCACCATCTTTTCTTCGACAATTCCTGCGCCGGCAGTGATCGTGTCGGCGGCGTGTTGATCGGCGCTGTCGCCCTCTGAGAGGGCGGCGGCGATTCCGGCCTGAGCCCAGTTCGACGATGCTCCCTGTCCGATTGGCGCCGCCGTGAGCACCGTGACCGGTCTTGGTGCCAGTTTCAGGGCACAGAACAGACCTGCCAGGCCGCCGCCTACAATGACAACATCGTCAATGCCGGTCAGGGGTTTCGCCGGACTGAGGGAGGGGTGATTGGTGGTCATACCGCACTCGTTTCAATCTTGCTGATAATGATGGTACCGGAAACGGACGCCCAGGTGACGATCAAAAGCCATTGGGATCATCCAATCGCCGGCACTGTCTCACATTCACTCAGTTCTTGAGATCGATCATACGCTGAACGGCCTGACGGGCTCTGGCGGCCACAGCGGGATCAACATGAACCTCATCTTTCATGTAGAGTAGGCTGTTGAGGATTTTCGGCAAGGTTATTCTTTTCATATGCGGGCACAGATTGCAGGGACGCACGAACGTCACATCCGGCGTCTCCGCCGCCACATTGTCGGCCATGGAGCACTCTGTCACAAGCATTGCTTTTTCGGGCCGGTTTTCCTTGACCCAATCGATCATGTGGGCCGTGGAGCCTGAAAAGTCCGCCTCCGCAACCACATCCGGCGGACATTCCGGATGGGCTATGATTTTCACACCCGGATCGCTGTCCCGGTATTCGCGGAGTTCTTCGGCCGTAAAGCGCTCATGGACTTCGCAGGACCCGGCCCATGTCAGGACTTCGACGTCTGTCTGCCGAGCGACATTTTTTGCCAGGTACTGGTCGGGAATCAGCAGGACCCGGTCCGTACCCATGGATTCAACAATTTGGACCGCATTGGAGGACGTGCAGCAGATATCGCACTCGGCTTTTACGTCAGCCGACGTGTTGACATAGGTGATGATTGGAACGCCGGGATGTTTCTCCCGCAGGTTTCTGACATCTTCAGCCGTAATTGATGCTGCGAGAGAACAGCCGGCCTCCCGGTCCGGGATCAGAACGGTTTTGTCTGGAGACAGGATTTTGGATGTTTCGGCCATGAAGTGCACGCCGCACTGAACGATGACATCGGCATCCACGCGCTGCGCTTCCCGGGCGAGTTGCAGGCTGTCGCCCAGAAAATCGCCGACGCCGTGAAAGATTTCCGGGGTCATATAATTATGCGCCAGAATGACGGCGTTACGCTGCTCTTTCAATGCGTTGATGGCGTAGATATAGGGTGCATAGGCAGGCCATTCGATCGCCGGAATAAAGTGCCTCACCTTTTCAAAGATCGGTGCCGTCTCCCGCGCGACCTCTTCGGTGAAAGCGAGAGAGGGCTGCCGTTGTCCACCATCGTGCTGCCAATTCTCGTGCTTGATTGCAGTGACCTGGTTTTCCGAAGCGACAGTCTGATTGATGGTCATGGCCTCTCTCCACATTTATACTCATTTTGAGTATAATTAGCACGTAAGAAGAACCGGCAAGAAGCCGGTGGTTGATTTTCAGGTGCTCTTCCTACACCTTTTGCTCATCTTGAGTTTATATAATACATAATTCTGCAAATTTAAAGGCCGATGTCCGGCTAAATTGACTCAGTCAAATAAGTCAATTTTGTCAGTAATTTAGAGATTTTCACCGGATCGATGATAAACGGACCGTCCTGTCCGCGCGAGGATGTCGATGGATTTTTCGGATGGCTCCATATGGGGCGCATAAAGCAGCCACACGGACAGGGCGGCCCGGAATTCCGGCACATCAATAATCCGGAGGCTACCTGCATGAGGGCTTGTTTTCAGCAGCCGCTGCGGGACCAGCCCGATGCCTGCTCCGTCGGCGATCAGGTCCAGCTGTTGCGGTACGCCATACATGCTTGCCGCCACTTTCATATCGAATCCGGCCCGGAAC
The DNA here is from genome assembly GCA_965275915.1 of Stappiaceae bacterium. GTDB lineage: Bacteria > Pseudomonadota > Alphaproteobacteria > Rhizobiales > Stappiaceae > JBDWFY01. The sequence continues at coordinate 216,288 of CBDHYI010000007.1, read as the reverse complement.
AACCGGTGTTCCAGCCCGCTTCGAAAGCCGCATCCGTCGGGATTGATGATGAAAGGGTAGGGCGCAAGGCTTTCAAGATCGGTCGGCGATTGAAGCGGGAACGAAGTCGGCGCAACAAAATCGACGCGTTCCCGTCCAAGCAGGATACCGTTTTCCTTGGGATCAGGTCGTTTTTCCTCGCGCAGAAAGACGATGGCTGCATCCAGCAGAGTCCGGCTCAGCTGCGCGCGAAAGTCGAGACTGGTTCCGGCGATCAACTCAAGAGCCGGCGCCTCGGGCCAAGCGTGAAACGCTGTGAATACAGGAACCGTTAAGGCGTCAATCAGTCCGTAGGACATGCCCAGACGCAGGCGGGCGCGCCTGTGTTTCCCTGCCATGCCGTCCTTCAAGCTTTCCGTTGACTGGAGTACTTTCAGACAGGCGGCATAAGCCTCCTGTCCCTTGGGTGTCGGCCGGGCCGGTTTTGACAGCCGGTCAAGCAACTGAACGGACAGGTCCTGTTCAAGGCGCTGTATACGGCGGGTAATGGCCGGCTGTGTCAAATTCAGCCGGTTTGCCGCCTGGGCCAGGGAGCCCGCTTCGACAACGGTGACAAACGCCCTTATGTCTTCGATATTCATATCCGGCGACCCGTTTTGCGCCGTGAGTCGGCAAAACATGCGTAATGCTGATAATATAGATAAATAAATTTCATTATCATTATAACTTTCGACGACCTATAACCGGCCATGCCACGCTAGGCTCAGGACCTATTAATTTCATGCAATTCTGTTTTGAAAGAAGTATTCGACTGGAGAGAACCAGGGAGAAGCGAAGGTTGGATACCTTTGCGAGCTCTGGTTTTCTTCAGGCGGACACTTCTTTCAAAACCCGAAGGGCGAGGCATATTGTGTTCCTGACTGCGTTGGAAAGACTTGAAAACCGGACGGTTTCCTGCGCCTTTCCGCCTTGTCAAAAACAAAATCTGCTTTCGCAGAATGGATGAAATTAATAGGTCCTGAGCCTAAACCTCGCCTTCAGGCAGGGCTGCCGGAAGGGACACAGGTCGACGGCCTGCTGATTCAGCGACGTGATACGGAGACCGCCACACCATGAGTGCGCATTCGAGGGCGACGTCCTCTTCGGAGATTTTCTGGCAGTCCGTGCCGTTTATCATCACGTGCGGATGTTTGATCGGTCTGTTGTCCTTCGGTCCCCGTGCCGCATTGGGATTGTTCCTCACCCCGGTGACGGAAGCGCGCGAATGGAGCCGTGAGACTTTTGCGCTGGCGCTGGCGATCCAGAACCTGATGTGGGGTTTTGGCCAGCCCATTGCCGGGATGCTGGCCGACAAGTTCGGCACGGCACGAATTTTGAGCTTCGGTGCGGTATTGTACGCGACCGGACTGGTGCTCATGGCCTGGGCCCCGACGCCGCTATGGCTGCATATGTCGGCGGGCATTTTGATCGGGCTTGGGATCGCTTTTGCGTCATTTTCTCTGGTTCTGGCCACTTTCGGCCGCGTTGTCAGTCCGGAAAAACGCAGCATCGCTTTCGGTTTCGGCACAGCCTCAGGTTCCTTCGGCCAGTTCCTTTTTGCGCCGCTTGGTCAGGCGCTTCAGGACGGAGTCGGCTGGCAGGGGGCTCTGTTTGTCATGGCAGCGCTGGTGATGCTCATTCCGTTGCTGTCAATACCTCTGCAAGGGCGTGCAAATGACTCTGAGGGAGAGGAGGCCGGATCCCAGTCGCTGATCGCGGCGATCACGGAGGCCTTTGGCTATCGCAGCTTTGTCTTGCTCGTTGCCGGTTTCTTTGTTTGTGGATTCCATGTGGCCTTCATCACGGTTCATTTGCCCGCTTATATAGTCGACCGCGGTATGGACCCTGTCTGGGGTGCCTGGGCGATCGCCTTGATCGGGCTGTGTAACATCGTCGGTGCGCTCGCATCGGGCTATATCGGCGGGCGCTATTCCAAGCCGATCTTTCTGGCGCTTATATATATCGCCCGGTCGGTGGTCATTACTCTGTTCGTGCTGTTACCGGTGTCGCCCGTGACAATCCTTCTATTTGCCGGAGCAATGGGATTTTTGTGGCTCTCGACAATACCGCCAACGTCCGGTCTTGTCGCGGTGATGTTCGGACCGCGCTATATGGCGACACTGTTCGGGTTTGTGTTTTTCTCCCACCAGATCGGCTCGTTTCTCGGTATCTGGCTTGGCGGCAGACTGTTTGACGAGACCGGCTCCTATGACGCGATATGGTGGATTGGTATAGCGCTTGGGATCTTTGCGGCAATTGTCCACTGGCCGATCAAGGAAGCGCCGATGGCAGAGGTGAAAGCCGCAGCGGCGGCCTGACTATCCGACCTTCGGATGAAAAGGCGTAATCCTCGCTTGCCGAACGTCCCGTGTTCTGACACCGTGCGTTCCTGCTACAGTCGAAAACACGGTCGGAGGTGTCATGGAGCGGTTCAGGGCGATTTGGGTGACGCGCGATGAAGGCGAACGAAAGCCCAATCCGGCGGTCATTCAGGAGGTCTCTCTCGATGACCTGATGCCCGGCGACGTGACGGTCCGCGTCGATTACACAACGGTGAATTACAAGGACGGGCTGGCGATCACAGGCAAGGGGCCGGTCTTGCGGACGTTCCCGATGATTCCGGGGATCGACCTTGCCGGTGAAGTGATCAGTTCGGAGCATCCGGATTATGTGCCGGGCGATCAGGTTGTCCTGAACGGCTGGGGCGTTGGCGAAACGCATATGGGTGCGTTTTCGGAAGTCGCGCGGCTGAACGGCGACTGGCTGATCAAGCTGCCCGACGGACTGACAAAGGCTCAGGCTGCCAGCATCGGCACGGCGGGATATACCGCGATGTTGGCAGTGATCGCCCTGGAAGATCATGGCATCACACCGGACAGGGGACCGATTGTCATCAGCGGCGCCGCGGGCGGTGTCGGATCGGTTGCCGTCTCCATCCTCGCAAAGCTCGGTTATCAGGTGGTTGCGTCCACCGGGCGCCCGGAGGAAGAGGCGTTTCTGAAAGACCTTGGCGCCGGCGAGGTCATTGACCGGTCGGTTTTTGCGGGCGAACCGCGTCCGCTCAACAAGGAACAGTGGGCGGCCGGGATCGATGTGGCCGGCAGCACGACGTTGGCGAACATGTTCTCCATGATCTCCTATGGCGGCGCAATTTCTGTCTGCGGGCTGGCACAGGGGATGGATCTTCCGGCCACTGTCGCGCCATTGATTTTACGCGGCGTTTCGCTGCTCGGCATCGACAGTGTCATGGCGCCCAAAGCAAGGCGTGAGAACGCCTATCGGCGGATTGTCGAGGATCTTGACCTTGCCAAGTTGGAGGCGCTGACAACCACCATCGGCTTTGACAACATTATCTCAGCCGCCTCGGACATTATGGACGGCAAGGTCAGGGGACGTCTGCTTGTCGACATGACGCGTTGATCCGCTTCTCTCGCATATGATGGCGATTAAGCCTCCGGTCTGGCAACCGGCTCAGCGCCGTCGGCAGGGGGGCGCAGCAGATGCTGATAGATGATGCCGATGCCGATCAGCACAACGCCAAGGCCGATAAAGGAGAGCGCGCGAAGAACCCCGTCAAGACTCGCCATATCGTAGAGAAACACCTTGATGACCACGGCGACGACCACGGCAGCTGAGCCGAGCCGAAGTGTGCGCGACCGGGTTACGAAGCCGGCACCGAGCAGCCCGATGCCAAGCAAGAGCCATGCGGCGGAGTAGGTATAAAGTTCGGCATCGGTTGTCGGCCCGAACGACAGATCCGTCCCGTGGAAATAGGTCCGCACCTGGGCCGTAACATAGGCGAAAAACAACAGGAGTGAACTGGCCGCCGCGCCCATCACGTAAGGTTGGGGCCGTGTTTCCCAGGATTGGAGTGCGATGGCACCGGCAAGGATGGCCGGCAGCAGATAGGCCGACAGATTGAGATTGATGATCATGCCCTCGCCAACGGGTTCGCCCGTCAGGTACGGGTTGAGCTCGATCAGATGCACAAAGGCCATCATCAGGAAGCCGATCACGCCAAGGATGGTTGACCCGTGGTAAAACACCGGGCTGCTCCGGCGCAGATCGAACCGCTGAAGAACCAGTGATCCGGCCAGGAAGATCAGTGTGAACAGGCTGCGTTCTCTTAGAGTATCGGGCGCATCGTAGAAATTGCCCGGATTCATCGTGTGATGAACAAGCACGATTGCAGTGGCGAGCACCATAAAAATCGAAAGTGACGCAAAAGCCTGCTGCGGAATGTCCCGTGCAAAATAGGCCATGAGCCATGCACAGAAACCAAAGGAAATGGCGGGAACCCCGTATCCGACCAGCAGCCAGTTAAAAACGGGTGTCGTGCCGAGTGCCGACTCACCGACAATTGTCGGGTCCTGACCGATTGTTCCAAGGCAGATCAGCGCTGTGATCAAAGCAACCCACCGGAGAGCCTGAATGGGCCTGAGATGGTGAACCCAGATGATGCCGCTGCAGGTGAGCGCCAGCGCGATGGTCAGCCATCCGTCGTTGAGAAGAATGGAAAGGCCGGTGACCAGCGCACCGATGGCCCCGATCGCAAAAGCGGCAACGGCTGCGCTTTTGGAAGGTGCATCTGCCGCCAGCCGTCTCTCAAGGAAAGCGCACGCCAGACTGTTCACAAGCGCTAGAACCAAAGCGGTCCCGCCGAGGAAAATATCCGTTTCAAACGGAGCGACGCGGAAATAGGCTATCGCCAGCAGCAGAAGCGGAATGAGCATCGCTGCCGTCGCAAGTGCCGCACGGCCTGCTGAACGCAGAGAACCGAAGAAGCCGCACGCGCCAAGTACAATCGCAAGAATGAATCCGCTTGAAAGGAACCGCTCTACGGTCGGGTCAGCCAGCGCTGCGGCGATCCTGGGCGTGGCGAGAGCTCTGTTCTGGAAATCGAGCGGTGACAGATCGACGTCGAAAGACAGGAAACTGAGAGAAGCAAGGAAGATCGTGACGTACGCAAGGGGAGAGACGACCGGCCGGGACCCCGCGAAATACAGTAAAACTGCAAAAACGACCAGCGACAATCCGAAAGAGATCGTGCCGAAGTCGTTCACCTGCAGCAAATAGAAAAACAGGAGGCCATGCAGGCCAGTGGCCGCTATGGCGAGCCAATCCCACCGCACCGCCGGGAGGGACGGCTCGCGTTGATAGAGGCTGAACAGGAAGACATAGGCCGTCATCGCAAGGCTTGCGATATCGAAAAAGGCGAGTGTGCCTGTGTCCGCTGCCCCGGCAAGGAAAGCCAAAAGATGACCCCAGAGGATCGATCCGGCAACCCCGGCAATCGCCAGCCAGCGCCAGAGTCTGAGACGGGCGACGCCATAGGCGGCGAGCGTCACGGCCAGGCCGTAAAACGCAAGCGGAAGAAGGGCAGGGCTGTCGGAATTGACGAGAAACGGGACGAGATAGCTCGCGACAAGGCCGAAGGAGGCGACGGCCGGACCGTGCAAAACAGCGGCGAGCAAAGTTCCGACCGCAACAATCCCCAGAAGCGCAAAAGCCGGAGCAGGTCCGACAAGACCGTAAAGGGCATGGGCGGCAAAAACGGTGGCAAAGGCGGTTGTCGTGCCGGCCAATGTCAGAATGCCCGGAATATACGGCACTTTGAGGAGAGCCGGTGTTTGATCATCCCCCGAAGCATCCGTCTGATCGGATTTGCTGCCGCGGCGCAACCATTCACCTGACAGGAACAGCAGCACAGCAAGAATCCCTCCAAGGGAAACCCGGGCAACGGGACCGAGCAGACCGGCTTCGATCGAATAGCGCACTAGAAAAATGCCGCCCAGGACCAGTGCAAGGCCACCGATCCAAACCGCCCAGTGCGCACCCAGTCTTTCTTCCAAGCTCCTCTGCGGTGGATGCTGTTGGACGTGAATTGCGGGGTTTTCGCTCGGACCGGGATCGGCCTGTCTGGCGGTTGATGCTACGGCTGGAACGCTTTTCTTTGCGTCCTTTCCGCCTGGTTCTTTCCCTGTTTGGGGCGGTACGGCACGTTCCCGGACGGTCGCGGCCGGTTTGTCTTGAGCTGGCGATCTGCTTGTTCCGTCCGCCGTTTGTACGGATGCGCGTCCGGCCAACTCCGTTTCAAGAACGTCAAGACGGTTCTGCAGGGTCCTGATCCGGCCCCAGGACACAAAGGCCAGGAGTGCGCCGATAAAGAGAAAGGCGATAATCAGAATGAGTATGATCGCGATTGCTTCCAAGGCAACTTTTTCCTATTGGCGAACGGCAGCAGTTTTGCCTGCTTCTCGAAATCGGGCGCGCATGACTAACAGAACGGCCTCCCTGTCCGGTATGATCGCGTTCATAAGGCGCGATTTTCAATAGGGGAACTCTGCGCCTGAATTGAGGTTGTCGATATTGGAGAAGCGTTTGCCCTCAGACCCTGAGACCGGGGGCAGGGCGTTCGCGCAGGATCTGGCGACGATACCGGAACAATGCGGCCGGGCGCCCTCCGGTTTGGGTCGATGTCGCTCCGGTCGGCTCAACCAGATCCGCGTTTTCAACCAGACGCCTGAAATTCTGCTTGTGCAGATGCCTCCCGGAAATTGCTTCCACAGTCTGTTGGAGTTCGGTCAGTGTGAACGCGGAGGGCATCAGTTCAAAAACAACCGGCCGATATTTCAATTTAGCCCGGAGGCGGGAGATGGCGGTTGCCAGAATACGCCGATGATCGAATTGCATGGATCGGCCGAATTGGGGCAATTCGCTTCGTTCCAGAGCTGCGGGGCGGCCATCGCGTTTTGCTTCCTCAAGCAACCCCGCCTCATAGAGCAGTTCGTACCGGTCCAGCACGCGTTCCTCGTCCCACGGTCCGTCGATTCCGAAGGCCTGGCGGAGCCGGTTGGGGCGGCTGAGGCCACGCGGAGAGGCGCCGTCCGAGGATTTGTCGGCCCACTCTGTCAGGGCCGGCACTATTGCATCATCAAGCAGCGATGGTCGTCCGTCTCTCCAGTCCTCCCAGGGGAAAAAATCATACCAGGACCGCCATTCGGCGCGTTGTTCTGACAGCAGAGAATCCGACCGCTCATTCCTTCTGGTCAGCGCCAGATAACCGACGGAAACGATATGCGGTAGACTGTCGCCGGGGAGCGCATGTCGGCCCCGGTCGCCGAATGTGTAAAGCTGTTCGACATATCCCAGGCGCAAGGCTGTCTGCGCCTCGACCCAGGACCGTAAACCGATTTCAAAGGTCCGATGACTGAACGGATCAAACGGTCCGAACGGCAGGGCCTGCGGGTCGGCAGTGTCTTTCGCATTGATGACCAGGGTCAGTGGGATCGGCTTTGCGACGGCAACGATGACGGCATTCAGTCCTATTTCAACCGAGGTGGTCCGATCCGTCATCTTCGACCCCTCATCATGTGTCTGCGACCCAGAAATGAAAAGGGGCGCCTTCAAACGCATTCGCGCCGCGTCCGATCGAAAGGATTGCGTCTTCCATACGCCCGTCTCTTGAAAGAATCCGATCGGCAATCCTGACAAGGCGGATATTGGGGGTCGCCGACGGTGCTGCCTTGCGCAAGGCCCGCGCAATGTCCAGTTCGCTGCGGTCGGGATTGAGATAGCAGTTTACGATATAGGCGCCCGCCGTCGACCGGCTTATCCCGGCCCAGCAGTGAATGAGCATCGGTGCGGACTGGTCCCATTCTTCCACAAAGCGGAGCAATTCTTCGACATGGACGGCCGCCGGCGGTGTCATCCCGTCCATCGGTTCGACAATGTCGTTGAATGCGAGAAACAGATGATTTTCAGCGGTAATGCCGGCCGGTCGCTCCACGGGCGTTCCCTCATTGATCAGGGTGATCAGGTGCGCAGCGCCGGTGCGTTCTGATGTGCGATGCAAAGTGGAGAGCGAGCAGACGTGAAGCATGGATTGTCCTGATGAAACGGTACTGCGTTCACAGACACTGTTGTTTAGTCTGAAGATCTGTCTTTAGTTGGTCAATATTCCCCGGCAGTCAAGCAGTCAGGCAAGTTGGCGCAGCGTAAAATCGAGCATGGGAAACGTCACGTCGCCGAGCCGCTGCCGTAGTCTTTTGCAATCGACGGGGATGCGTCTGAGAGAGATCCGGACATGCCCTTCGTCTGACTCGATAATCGCGTACTCGGCAAATTGCGGCATCAGAACGGGTTCGCAATTGTCCGCAAACTCTTTGAAGGGCTGCCCGACGCTGCCGGCGTTGACGATCAGATAGCCCCGGTGCTGGCGCAACATCTGAACGTGCGTGTGGCCGCCCGCCATCACCGAGGCACGGTGCTCTCCCAACAGGTTGTCCAGTTCTTCCGGCGGTGTTGTCGCCAGAAGATTTTCCATGTGCGAGCGCGGTGTGCCGTGAAAAACCATAAGCGACCGTTCGTCTCCAAGATCCAGTGTGGCATGGCGCTCAAACGTCCTCAAAAACGAAAAATGTTCTGCGGAAAGCCTGTCGCGGCACCAATCCACGGCATCACGGATCACGGGGCTGTTCGTGTATTTCTGAAGCAGGTCCCGGTCGAGCAGGAATTCGTCGTGATTGCCCATGATGCACAAGCAGTTCAGCTGTCTCAGCCGGTCGATCGTTTCGACCGGATCGGGGCCGAGTGTGGCAACATCCCCCAGGCAGACGAGTTGGTCGACGCTCTCCTTGTTTATGGCACCCATAACCGTTTCAAAAGCAACGTCATTGCCATGGATGTCGGAGATTAACGCGACGCGCATTCCAATGCCTTTTAAAACCAGCGGACTCAATTCAAATGGAGCCCTTACCATAATGACAATTTCCAGCAATACAGGAAAGAGGGCAATACCAAAGGAACATGGGGCTGGCCTGTTTCATGCCCGATAGCGGTTTGTCCGGGCAGGCGTATTACGGCGGGCGATGCAACGCACCCTGCCGGGCAACCGAAACCACGCCGGTGATGCGGGTCGCTCCTCAGTTCCTCCGGTATTGCACAAGTTCTTTCTTTCTTGCATGTGTTCATGACTGTCTGCGATGGTCAGCAACGCACCTTATGGAGGGGAAGGACATGCGTACCAACTCGGTATTTGCTTTTTTGACGCTGGCGTTTGCCGTGATGACCGGCGGTCATCTTCATGCCAGCGATCTGCATGCAGGCTATTATTATCCGGAGGGCGGCACTCAGGAAGTGTACGTGGCCGTTACGGAGATATCGCCCGAGGCCTCCAAGTCCACGCGAAGCGCTTTTGCTGCGGGAATGGACAAACAGCAGCGCGATCGCGGATATCCGCCATCCTTTCATCTGTTCGTCAAGGGAAAGGATCATGAAAAAATGATTATCGTTGCTGTGGAGGACGGAAAGTACAACACGCTGTTCCGAATACGCGCGCTGCTGGCCAGTATGACCAGCATGGCCCGCTCGACACAGCTTTTCACTGAGACCGAGAACCCGCAAAATTTCAATTTTTTGGACTTCTGCAAACTGATGGGCTTCAAGCAGGTCACTGTGAGCGATGGAGACAGGCTCACGCACCGGTACGTTATTGAATGACGAACAGGCATTATTTCTTTGCGGGTGTGGCTCTGATAACGGTCACCGCCCTTATTCTTCTTGCCTTGGGCCGGGTGCCGATCTGCACCTGCGGAACGATCAAGTTCTGGACCGGCGACGTCGCCGGGGCGGACAATTCACAACATATCGCTGACTGGTACACATTCTCCCACATCATTCACGGCATGCTGTTTTACGGACTGCTTTGGCTGATCATGCGAACACAGCCGTTGGGCCTCCGGGCACTGATTGCCATTGTGATTGAGGCGGCCTGGGAGATTCTCGAAAATTCACCGATCATCATCGACCGTTACCGGGAAGCAACCATTGCGCTTGGCTACACAGGCGACAGTGTCCTGAATTCAGTGTTCGATATTTTATGGATGCTGCTTGGCTTCTTTCTTGCTGCTCGCCTGCCGGTCTGGGTCACGGTGGCGCTGGCGCTGTTTTTCGAACTGTTTGCCGCCTATATGGTACGCGACAATCTCGCCATGAACGTGATCATGCTGATCTGGCCGCTTGATGCGCTCAAGCAGTGGCAGATGGGCGGATGATGTCAGACGTTATGCCGCGATCGCCTTCCAGTCATGCATCAACCGCAGCAGGTCATCGCAGCTTTGCGGCCTCGCATAAAGGTAACCCTGTGCCTGCTCGCAGCCGGCCAACTTCAGGAGTGAGGCCTGGTCCATGGTCTCAACACCCTCGGCCAACAGGGTTAAGCCAAGCGTATCGGCAAGAATGCCGACTGACTGGATGATTGCGAGCGACGATTGATCTTCAGGCAGATTTCTGACGAATGCCCGGTCGATCTTGATTTTGTCGATGGGGTATTTTGACAGGTAGCGGAGGGAAGAATAGCCGGTGCCAAAGTCATCCAGCGACAGGTGAATTCCAAGCGTGCGGAGCGTTTCCAACTGTTGGGTGACGGCGGCGTTTTCGTTGATAAACAGAGACTCGGTTATTTCGAGATCGAGCATTTCTGCCGGCAGACCGCTTGCCGCCAGGGCGCCCTCAACAGTGTCGACGAGCGTTCCGGATGTGAATTGAACAGCCGACAGGTTTACGGCGACCTTGATTTTCTCCGGCCATGATGCAGCGTCACGGCATGCCTGACGCAGGGCCCAGGCGCCTATCGGGATAATCAGACCGGTCTCTTCAGCGATAGAGATAAACTCGTCCGGCGGAACACGTCCGCGAGCGGGATGGTTCCAACGGATAAGGGCTTCTGCGCCTACCAGCGCTCCCGTCGCCAGATCCGTCTGCGGCTGATAATGCAATTGGAATTCCGACCGTTCGATGGCAATGCGCAGGTCTGCCTCAAGGTTGCGCCGGCTTTGGAGGGCCAGGTCCATCTCAGGGTCGAAGAAGCAATAGGCGCTCCCGTTTTGAGATTTGGCCCGATAAAGTGCGGTATCGGAATCTTTCATGAGCTGATCGGGAGCAACGTCGGACCGGTCGGCGAAGGCCACGCCGATGCTGACGCCAATAAGCATCCGATGATCTCCAAGATCGTAGGGTTCGCACAACGAAGCGAGCATTTCCCGAAGATGCGACGAGAGCGCGTCGGTGTCCGGCGCATCGGGGATAAGGAGGCAGAATTCGTCGCCGCCCAGCCGAGCCGTTAGACCCAGTTCCCAGGCAAAGTGACGGAGCCGGTCTGCGACGGCGCACAGAAGCCGGTCGCCGACCTGATGGCCGAGAGTGTCATTGACCGTCTTGAACCGGTCAAGGTCAATGCTGAGCAGAGCGAGCGGGCCTGACCTGTTGCCGACGGCTTTTACTTGTTCCTCCAGCGCTTCCAGGAATTGGTTGCGGTTGGGAAGGCCCGTGAGGGTATCGAAACGCGCCAGGTACGAAATGCGGCGTTGCGCCTGCCGATCCTCGGTTACGTCTCGGAATGTCAGGCAGAAGACGCTGTTATCCGCTTTTTGCGCTTGGTCAGAATCGATCCCATCGATTTGCGAAGCGGTCAGGACATATTCCAGGATCTGACTTTTCTCGCCCTTTGACTGTTCGGTTTCGACCTCGGCTCGAAAAGAAGATTGCGATGGGTCGTTGTCAAAAAGGACCTTGGCTTCAGCAAAGGCAGACAAAAGCGGTTTTGGCAGTGCCTCGGAAACCGACTGGCCGGCTTGGATGTCCGTCGTCTTGCGCTTCAGTATGTGTGAGGCGGCGGCACTGACGGTATGGATAACTCCGCGGCTGTCGATGACAACAACGCCGTCAAAGTTGTCGGTGATAACCCGATTGAGCAACAGCTTTGTGTTGTGTGTCTCCTTTCGGGAAACAAACAGCAACATTTTCCTCAGATTGATCTCCCGGAACAGAATCGCTGCAAGCAACAGAAGGCCGCTTACATAAAAGATGCCTGTCTGGGGCAGAACCGGTTGTGTGTGCTGCAGAAGAACCGCACCGCCCTCGACCGCGGCAACGCTGAGCGCGACGAATGCCAAAGCCCACCGCCACGGTAGTCTCGCGATCGCCAATCCCAGTAAACCGACAAATAGCAGGCAGCTCAGCGCAATAATTTTCGGCGATAACTGAACAAGATTTCGGTCCTGCAAAATACTTTCTGCGCTCAGCGCCTGAAGCAATGGCCCGGACATGGTGCCGTATTTCGGCACAGCAAACGTGTCCCGCAATTCCACGGCTCCCGCGCCTACGATAATCTTTTTGTCGCGCAACTGGTTGATCGGAACGTTTTCAGACAGGACATCAATGGCGGACAGACGAAGGATTTTGTCAGCCTCAATGCCAAAGTCGACAAAAAAGTACCCGTCAGACAGGCCTGAGTACCCGCCTAACATGGCCGGCAGTGAGGGAAGGTCTTCGCCGTTAATGAAATCGCCATACGGAAAGCGTCTTACGATGCCGTCAGGTTCCACGAGAACATTCACCACCGCAGGCCAGGCATGGCGGGCAAAGCGGTCTATCGGTTGGTTTGAAACCGTGGCCGATCCGCCGGATCTGTTGGTAAGCGATTGATTGAACGTTGCCAGGATCACACTGCCCCCGGCGCGTTCCAGCGCGGACTCCAGAGCCGCATCGGCGGCCGGTGACGAACGGCTGCTGAAGTCGATGTCGAAGGCGATTTCCTCGACTTCAGCGACCATGAGCCTGTCGATCAGGGTGGCGTGAATGTCACGCGGCCAGGGCCATTGGCCGATCTCCCTGAGGCTTTTGCTGTCGATGTCGACAAGCACGACCTCTCCGGTGGGCGGTCTCTCGGCAAGCGCCATGCGCCATGCCGCAAGACGGTTTTCCAACGGCTCAAGCAGCCCCGACCAAAGAGCCGCGACTGCCAACGCCGTGATGGGCAAAATCGTCTTGAGCGTGCTTTTTGACATTCCTAGCAGGCGGCGAGATCCGATCGGAGCTGACGATCAATTGTCACCGTCACCATTTCCATTATTGCCGTTGGTATCGCCATCACCATTGCTGCCGCCGTTTCCATTCCCATTTCCGTTGTTGCCGTTCCCATTACCGTTACTGCCGCTGTTACCGTTTCCGTTGCCGCCGCTGTTACCGTTTCCGTTGCCGCCGCTGTTACCGTTTCCGTTGCCGCCGCTGTTACCGTTTCCGTTGCCGCCGCTGTTACCGTTTCCGTTGCCGCCGCTGTTACCGTTTCCGTTGCCGCCGCTGTTACCGTTTCCGTTGCCGCCGCTGTTACCGTTTCCGTTGCCGCCACTGTTACCGTTTCCATTGGAGGCGTAATCAGCGTCATCCAGGCTCGCTGCGATGGTCAAACCCCATGCTTTGGACATATCTTTGAAAGCGTTTTTTGCCTTGCCGCGGCTGATCGCACGAACGTATCGGTCCGGCGCCGGTGGTGCGACTTTAGGTGTTTGGGGACGGCCGGCTTTGACCGCAGGCAATTCGCCCTGGCCGCTCACATTCAGGCCTTCGCCCGTCGATGCGCTTTGACCGCCGGTAATTTCGGTTCTGTCGCCCGAATCATGATCCGAGACGGCGACCCGGCCACGACCGACCGTGACCGTGGCATTGTCGGAACCGACACTGACAACGAACTGCGTGCCTTTCACAACGGCAGCCAGGAAGGGTGTTTCCACGCTGAAGTGCTTGACGTGTTTCTTATCAACATCAAACAATACCTGTCCTGCCTGCTGGTATATTGTCGTGCGGCCTTTTCGAGGTTGCGGAGGAATACCGACAACGGAATTCGGGCCGATCATCATCGTCTCATTGCCGCGCACAAGCATCACACGGGCACCACGACGGGTGGTGATTGTGGTTCTTGCGGGAACCACCATGCCGGACTTCAAAGAAGCGGGTTGCGCGCCTTGTGGCTTGATCCAAACCTTGCCGCTCATCCTTTTCACCATCCATTCGGCGGCTTGAGCCGTCGGGATCTCAAGGGAGAGGAAAAAAGCCGCGATAAACACGCCGATAAACTGTATGGATCGAGTAGAAAACATCTCAACGCCCCACGGGATATTAGGGTGTGGACTCATAAATGTGCTTGAAATGGCGGATCAAACGGCAAAAAGCTGAAGGAAGGGTGTGAAAAGCGGGCTTGATGCCCGGTTGAACAGCCTGACGCAGCAGATTGAAGCCGTTTGTCCGTCCCCCTGGATATGGCCGATTGGTCCGGCTACAGCGTTGCACGTTCTTGAAAACCGGATGGTTTCCTTCGAACATGTGCCTTGTATCCGAACAAATCGGCTCATACCATTTTAAGCACAGTTATGGGTCCATACCCTAGGGCATTTCCCGCGATCATCGGATCGCGGGAAATGCCCCAACTCTTTGTTTTCACGCGTATCCTTGTCGCGAAGGAGATTCAGCCTTCGTGGGATGCGCTCTAGTTGCGGGAAAGTTTTACCGAAATTTTCCTATTTAAGACTGAAGAAATAGGGATAAATTTTAGTAAATAGTTTTTTATCTACGTATTACAAAAATTTTTCTTATTTTATTACGTAAGATTATGACAGGTAATATTTAAGAAATAGAGTTCTGAGCCTAACGCTGTCCGATATCAGCTTCCAGGCTCTTAAACCGCTCCATAAAAACCGACTGTGCCTTGGCAGCGGGCCAGGGCACAAAATCCAGTTTCGACTTGAAGTCGAACCCGGTCGGTCTGCCGAAAAACTTTGCAGCTTCCCCTTTTTCAAATCCGGCCAGTTCTGTCGCCTCGTAATAAGCTGAAATAGTGTCTGCCCGTTTGGCCAGTCTGGATACGGATTTGGGCAACTCGACGGGCAATGAAAATCGAAGATGAATTGCCCGGTGAAGGTCGCGTTCGATCCGTTTGTAATTGCCACCCATGACGGTTTTGAACGGTGAGATCATGTCGCCGATGACATATTCCGGAGCATCGTGCAGCAGCGTCGCCAGTCGCCAACACGGTTCAAGGTCGGGTTTCAGAAGCGTACTGATCTGTTCGACGATGACCGAATGCTGTGCGACCGAAAAAGCGTGATCGCCAACCGTCTGGCCGTTCCAGCGGGCCACGCGCGCGAGGCCGTGGGCAATGTCGGAGATTTCAACATCAAGCGGAGAGGGGTCGATCAGATCGAGTCTCCGACCGGACAGCATTCGCTGCCATGCCCGCGGAGGTTGACCGGGTTGGTCAGGTGCCATGGTCTATATTGTCCCGACTTTCGGACGCCGTTTCCGGCCAGTCGAAATCGGCCCAGCCGGGCAGTGAGAGCCGGATTTCGGTTTCACCCGCCACAATGGCGGTGTCTTCATCCATCGCGGCGCGGGCCCGATCCAGCCTCACCAGGGCGATGGCCGTTTTGTCTGCGGAGGTGCAGAGCGTACCGATCGATTTTCCCGAGGCCGTTATCCCGGTGCCTGAGGACGGCATCGTTGCTTCTGAGACCGCACTGATCATTCGTTTTCGTGCCGTGCCGCGATGTTTCATGCGGCTGACGACTTCCTGCCCGACGAAACATCCCTTTGCGAAGTCAACGCCGTTAAGGCTGTCCATGTCGACGTCGTGGGGAAAGAGTGAGCCGTAGTCGAAATCAAGACCACCCTCCGGTACACACAGTCTGATCCGGTGCGTGTGATAGGTCTCAAGCGGTGCGCGCGTCAGTCCCGGTGTCGCAAGATCCGCTCCCAGACCGCCCCGGGCGCCGATGGCCCGGTAGCCCATCTGGGCCAGGCGGGGATCCGCAAAGGTCAATGCCGGCATTTCGGGCTCCTTCCGGGTATCCCAGATGGCAAGAACGGCCAGATCGTCCGAAACATCTTCAATATCGATTTTCGTGCGCAGTTTGTAAAACCCGAGACGTTTGACGAACTCCGGAACGATCGGACGCGGAAGATCGACAAGAAACGCTTCATCGGAACCGGCAATCAGAAAGTCGAACAAGATCTTACCCTGAGGCGTCAGCAGAGCGCCATATTGCGGTTCGGCTTTCTCGACAAGGTCCATATTGCAGGTCAGGAGATTCTGCAGGAAAGCAGATCGCTCCGGGCCCGCTATCCTGACGATGCCCCGGTCGGTCAGTTCGGCGATCTGCCCCATGGCCGTTAAGTCTCCGTAAGATTGCACGCATTCAACACTAGGGTATGGACCCATAAATATGCTTAAAATGGTATGAGCCGATTTGTTCGGATACAAGGCGCATGTTCGAAGGAAACCATCCGGTTTTCAAGAACTTGCAACGCTGTAGCCGGACCAATCGGCCATATCCGCCGGGACGGACAAACGGCTTCAATCTGCTGCGTCAGGCTGTTCAACCGGGCATTTAGAGCAATTCTCGCGATCCTTGGATCGCGTGAAATGCTCCAGACATTTGTTTGGCGCGTATCCTTGTCGCAAAGCTCATCCGACCTTTACGGGATACGCTATAGCCCGCTTTTCACACCCTTCCTTGCAGCTTTTTGCCGTTTGATCCGCCATTTCAAGCACATTTATGAGTCCATACCCTTAACTGCCGTAGGCAAATAGAGGGCAAAGTCCGGCAGATCAAGCCTTTCAACGGCGTATCAAACAGCTGATGGCGTGGAGGCGGGCGGATTACGTCTCGCCTTGTTGTGCACACTGCGGAATGCGAGCTTTTGCATGACATTACGTCTGGATATTTTCCGGAGGTGCGGTCTATAAGGCATCGAGGCTCTCGGATCCGATCTTGAGCTGTTCAATGCAATGGTGGTGAAATGACACAGACCTTCGATCTGCTTTTCAAGAACGGAACCATCGTCAACCAGGACGGGACTGGTCTGCGGGACCTGGCGGTCAAAGACGGAAAGATTGCCGGTTTGGGCAGCTTTTCCGTCGAGCAGGCCGGTCAGGTGGTCCATTGCGACGGCCTCCACTTGCTGCCGGGCGTCATTGATACGCAGGTGCATTTTCGAGAACCCGGCCTTGATCACAAGGAAGACCTGGAATCGGGTTCTCGCGCCGCAGCCATGGGGGGCGTGACCGGGGTGTTCGAAATGCCGAACACCAATCCGCTTACCACGTCGGCACAAACGCTCGCGGACAAGATAGAACGTGGCACGGCACGCATGCATTGTGATTTCGCATTCTGGGTTGGCGGAACGCGGGAAAACGCGGAGCAGATTCCCGAGCTTGAACGTTTGCCGGGTGCGGCCGGGATTAAAGTTTTCATGGGATCGTCAACGGGTGATCTTCTGGTTGAAGATGATGACGGCGTGCGTTCAATCCTTTCCAAAACCCGGCGACGGGCCGCATTTCATTCCGAAGACGAGTTTCGTCTCCGCGAGCGGCTTGGTGAGCGCATAGACAACGATCCCCGATCCCATCCTGTCTGGCGCGATGAAACCGCTGCTCTGCAATGCACCAAGCGGCTTGTCCGCATTGCCAGGGAGACCGGCGCAAAAATTCACGTTTTGCACCTGTCGACCGCAGAGGAAGTGGATTTTCTGATCACACACAAGGATGTTGCCTCAATTGAAGTGACGCCGCACCATCTCACCCTGACCGATGAAGCTTACGACCGGCTCGGGACACTGGTGCAGATGAACCCGCCGGTCAGAGCGAAGCGTCACAGCGAGCGGCTCTGGTGGGGTCTTGAGCAGGGCGTTCTGGATATCCTGGGATCGGATCATGCACCGCATCTTCTGGAAGAAAAACAAAAGCCATATCCTGCCTCTCCCTCCGGCATGACCGGGGTTCAAACCCTGGTGCCGATCATGCTTGATCACGTCAACAATGGACGCCTGTCACTCGAGCGGTTTGTCGACATGACCAGTGCAGGACCCAATCGATTGTTCGGTATGGCCGGAAAGGGGCGGCTGGCCGTGGGCTATGACGCTGATATCACAGTCGTTGACATGAAGAGAAAAGCGGCGATCACAAACGACTGGATCGCGTCGAAGTGTGGTTGGACACCCTATGACGGCAAAGAGGTGACAGGCTGGCCGGTCGGCACGGTTATTCGGGGTCGGCGGGTGATGTGGGATGGTGAACTTCTGTCACCGTCTTGCGGTCAGCCGATTCTGTTTCAGGACGGTTTGCCGCGTTCCTGACCGTCTCGATCGCGAGCGGAACCGCGCTGTCTTCACGCCGGGCAGCACGGCGAAATGTTTCACGCCAGCTCAAATCATCGTTAATATTTCGTTAATTTTCTGTGCCTGTGGCACCGATCACAGCATTTTTGTATCGTAAATCACAGAAATTCGGTTTTTCAGCCCCTAGTTTGCTCTCCTGTAAACAATCGATTCACCGTCATGTGCTAGCTGACAAGGCAACCATAATGTCGGGATGTGTATCGGAGTGATCGGCATGGGAGCGTCTCCGCGGGAAAGATCGCCGCTACTTTCGGCGACCCGTCGCATATTCTGGATCTCCGGGTTCAGTGTAGGTCTGCTTGTGGCGGTCGGCTTTATCATGCCGGCGGAAGCGCGCGATTCAAAGCCGGCCGAAACGGTCTCGGTCGATAAGAACGATCCGCTCCAGGTCGTGGTTTCGCTCGACGAACAACGGGTTGACGTTTACCGCGGGACCGAGCGCATCAGGACCGCACCGGTCTCTTCCGGCCGATCGGGGAACAGCACCCCAACAGGCATTTTCAGCATTCTGGAAAAACGGCGCCGGCACTTTTCAAACCTCTATGACAACGCACCGATGCCCTATATGCAACGGCTGACATGGTCAGGCATCGCCCTGCATCAGGGGAAGCTTCCCGGATACCCGGCGTCTCATGGTTGCGTTCGACTGCCAAGGGAATTTGCAAAAGACCTTTTTGCAATGACCGGACATGGCGTCCATGTCGTGATCACGCGCGCTGAATCCCAGCCATCGAAAATCATTCATGACGCCCTGTTTCAGCCAAAGACAGTGAACCCGCTGTTGGTTGCCAGCCTGGGTGAGGGGACCGGATCGGCAGAGTTGGGCCTAAGATCCAGTCTCAAAGACGGCGCATTGAGCGGGAAAGCCAATGCACGGATGGAGGCCACGGTCCGCGCTGACGAAAAACTCAAGCAGTCCGGACCGCCCTTGCGGATGATCATCACGGCACGAAGTAAGCGCGATCTCATCCGGCAGTCACAGAGACAGCTGAACAGGCTTGGATATGCCGCAGGTCCGGCGGACGGGGTCTTCGGCCGCAAGTCCCGGACTGCGCTGAAGCGTTTTCAGGAAGACAATGACGTTTTGGCAGACGGCGTGTTCAGTGATGATGTCGCCGATATTCTCTCGGTTGCCGCCGGAGACGGGGTGAGGATGACAGGAACGCTTCGGGTGCGCCGGAAGATGCGGGAGATTTATGCGGCACCTGTTATGCTGAAAGACAGTGACAAGCCTCTGGGTACCCATATCTTCACGTCCCTTGCCTACGGCCGGAATGCAGTCGTGGCTCCCTGGATGGCCCTGACCGCCGAGCACAAGGAAAACACATCGGCCAGGGGAGCGCTGGATCGCATTTCGATTCCGGCGGATGTTCAGGCCAAGATCGCGGCAATGTTAACGCCCGGCAGTTCGCTGATTGTCACGGACCGTGGCATGAGCAAACGGCACTCTACGCTTGGAACGGATTATATCGTTATCACGCGATAGAGCATCGTCTTCGGATTTTGTCGGTCGCCCGCGTCAGTCACCCGCCACAAAATAGTGCCATGTTCCGTCCGGACCGATTCCGAGGCGATAGAAGCTGTAGGCGCCGAACGTCTGCATATCCGCATAGTCGCCCGCCGTAACGAGGCGGTAGAGCTCCACCATCTGTTCGGGTTTCAAGCCGTCCAGGGGATAGCGCGCAAAATAGGGCCATACATACATTTCCTGCGGCGTGCCCTTGTCCACATGCACGAAGCCGGCTTCGAGCACTTCGGCAAGAATTGCCATCAGCTCGAGGCCTTCCCCGTCGCCCGACGATGTTTTGAAGTAGTCGATTGGGTCGCCGATATCGTCAAATGCGAGGGTCGGCATGACCTCGTTGGCTTCCAGCACCGGGCGGAGCTTTTCCGGTATTCCCGTCTGGGCTGCTTCGAGAATCTGTTCTCTGAGGCGTTTAACCGGTGACGGCAGGAGCTCCGGCGAATAAAGGATTTCAGGAAGCGGCTCGTCAGACCATTGTTCCCTGAGGACGGAGTCGGTCTCTTTCGGCCCGTTTTTGCTGCCGCTGCTATCGGGGGAGTTTAAGTCAATCGGCGCGGTAAGTCCTTCCGGCTTTTCCTCCGAATCAACGATCGGACCATCGGATTTCACCGTTGCCGCCCAGGATGAAAGCGGCAACGACAGCGAAGCCAGAACGGCAAGTGTCCACACTTGGGCGCGCATCATAACGGCGGCGCTCCTTTCAAACGGCTCAACCCATTAAGAACATATTATGCAAAAACGGCACACATTTGTTAGCTCTATTTGCAGACAGAACCGGGCTCCCGGTGACAACACACCCTATCTGCCCGCGGTGCCGGATTGAGTCGGCCACGACGTGCGCACAATTAATCGATGCGCATAAACGAAAATTCATCCCTTTGTTTTATAATTGAATTATGGGACGCAGCGCCTGTGTCACATTGAACGGCGTACTGCGACTGAAAAAGACAGGGCGGATGACTGACACCGCCATGCGAGTGGAGAGAAAAGCAAGGTTGAAAGAACTGACGCAACACTGTTGGCATTATCGATCGGCCACTCAATGAGGTTTGAGCCGAAACCGAACCGTGCGGTTCATGCATTGGAGTGGCGTGGATGAGTCTCTTTGTGGACCTCCGCCTCGTTTTGGTTGGCATTGCCATCGGGATTGCCATTGCCGTGCCCGTCGGGCCTGTCAACATCATGGCGATTCAGCGATCCTTTCGGTATGGGTTCCTGTCCGGGGTGACTGCGGGTGCCGGGGCCGTTGTCGCGGATGGGATTTTCGCGATCGTCGCGGCTTTCGGTGTCACGACCGTCGCCCACTTTGTTGAAGACTACAGCAACAATATCCAGCTGGTTGGCGGCATTCTGCTTATCTTGTTTGGAACGGCGACCTTTCGTAGCCATCCTCGTCTTGAGGAAGGCGCCGAAGTGAACCCGGGGGTTTTGACCGGCTTCTTTACGGCATTTGCCATGACGATCACCAATCCCGGTGCAATTCTCGGCTTCATTGCGATCTTTGGCAGCCTTGGCAGCCTTGCGCCGGCGCCGGGAAACTATCTTGGTGCGACCGGCATGGTGCTGGGTGTCATTGGCGGCAGTCTGACCTGGTGGTTGTTCATATCAGGACTGGTTTCGCGCATCCGCCATCGCATGACCGACCTATGGCTTGAGAGAATCAATCATACAGCCGGCGCATTGCTGATCACCTTTGGCTTGGCGCTTTTCGTGCGCGCCGCTCTGACATTCGTTCAGTTCTAGCGCGTATCCTTATCGTGAAGGTTGAATCACCTTCACGATAAGGATACGCGTGAAAATAATGGATTGGGACATTTCACGCGATCCAGGGATCGCGAGAATTGCCCCGGAGCGTAGTCCTACTGCAGGATCCGATTGACCGTGAATTCACCATGGCGAACTCGCTCCGGCAGGCGTTCGGCAAGCACCGCAACCGCATCTTCGCCATAGGCCGCGACGAGGTCCGCCAGAGCCGTAAACATAGCGGCGTGGGCGACAGCGTCAGCATCGACGCCATCGGCGATCGCATTCTCCCATGCGCGCGAAATATACGACAGAGCGGCCCGTCGATCATCCTCGGGGTTTAGTTGCAAATCATCAAAGTCGTCGCTGGCCATTCTTTCCCCGATTAATCTCCCCCATGCTCGCCCGTGTGACGTGTCCCCATCATCAAGCGAAGCAAATCGAACCGGCGCAGCCTATCACGGCAGACCGGCTCTGACAGACCCTAAGATAAACGAAACATTAATGAGCTGTGCAAAAACACGTCATTTTTGGTTAACAGGCGAAACTGTGCCTGCCGCTGAATCTTTGAACGACGTAACGTCACTTGCGTGAGAAACGGGCCGTGAGTTCATCGGATATGGAAATTCCCTCGGCGACGTAATCCTGAAGTGCTTGGCGTGCGGATGCCGAACATGTCCGATGGGTGGCCGCGTAGCCGCGATAGCCGAGATTGAAGCGTTCCGTGAATTTCCTGCGCCGCACTGTTTCCGTTACCTCGACGTCCAGAAGGGCGGTCATCTGTTCGCGCCAGAAAGCCCCTTCCTCGCCGCCGCACAGGGTGTGAAGATATTGCACACCGCCCAGGATCTCGGCCATGCGGAGCAACTGGTCCTCATAAGGCGGCGCTTCCTGGGCGTGTGCCGCGTTCGGTCCCGACAGGAGAAGCATGCCTGCGACAAGGACACCCGAAACGAGCTGTCCGGAGACCCGCAGTCTGCAGAAAAAATATCGGCTTCTCTGAAACGAAATCATCTGAAGTACTTTCTTTCAGGAACGGCGAGTCCTGACTTTGGTTCTGAGATCCGTGCAATACACTCTGATTTACAGGGATTTTCGCCTTTTGTAAGCCGAAAGCAATCGCTCTTGCGTTCCGGGTGTCATTTTGAGCGCCGAGATTTCCTCGCGGTCACACCAGCGGACGGCAAGCGCATCGTCGTCGGCCACGGCTGTACCGGAGAGATAATCGGCTTCAAAGACGGTCAGGACAAAATGGGACTTGATACGCCCGGTGGGATCTTTTTGAATGCTGTCAAATGTATCCAGATGACCGGTTATCCGGGCGTGGACGCCGGTTTCCTCAGCCAGTTCCCGCAAGGCCGCATTGCTCAGTGTTTCGCCCAGCTCCACCAATCCGCCGGGCAGCGCCCAGAAGTTCCTGTAAGGCTCACGGCCTCGTTTGATCACAAGGACCTTTGCGCCGTTCCAGCAAAGGGTGGAAACGCCGACAAGGGGCTGGGTCGGATAATGGCGAACGGGCTTTTCTTGCAGAGGTCCGATCCCTCGTCAGGCAAACAGGGCGTCGATATCCGCTTGTGAGGATTCACATTCCTCAGGCGTGATGTCAACCGCGCCGACATCGTGGCCGTGGATGACACCACCGGCAGCCGACAGCAGCGGTTGAAGCTGGTTCTTCACGCGTTCGGTGATCACGCTTTTGCTTTCCGGATCACCCATATCTGTTCCGCCGACAAGTTCCTGCATCTCAAGGATTTCGGTGTTCAGTTCGGAAACCACCGTATCAAAAGTCGACCGGACCGGCGGTGAGGCGGCTTCATAGGCCCGGATTGCCAATTCCTTCTCGGCAAAACCTGATTTTAGAAAATGATCGCAGTAAGAAAGCGGTTGCCATGCCAGCACATCGGGAACGCATTCAGGCATATCGGCAATCAGCTCAAACAGCATCACGACTTCATTGAAGTGATTGAGATAGTCCGTGGCCAAGCCCGTCGTCGGTGAAATATTTGCGTTGACCAGCCGCTCAGAGCACAGGTCGCCCTGGCCGATCTGTTCCCCTTGACTTGCCATCGCCATCCCCAATTCGCATCTACAAGGGCAAGCATATGACAGTTTGGTTTCCAATTGCTTACGGAAAAAACCGGGGAAAAACACCCATAAATTGTTGAATGACACCGCTCTCCGATCGCGATATCGTCCGGCCCGCCGATGATGGCGGGACCGATTCCGGAGGCAGAATACGCATGTGCGGCAGATTTGTTTTGAAAGCACCTCCGGATGAGGTCAAAGAGCATTTTGGCTATTTCGAAGATCCGTCCTTTCCCGAGCGCTACAATATCGCGCCCACACAACCAATCGCAATTGTGCACCAGGAAAGCGGCCGGCGCCGTTTTGCCCTGGTCCGCTGGGGGCTTGTGCCGGGCTGGGTCAAGGATGTGCGGGATTTTACGCTTTTGATAAACGCGCGGTCGGAAACCGCGCTTGAAAAGCCGTCCTTCAAAAATTCCATGAAACACCATAGATGCCTTATCCCGGTCAGCGGGTTTTATGAGTGGAAGCGGGTAAGCGGTCCCAAAAGCCCCTATTACATCTCTCCCAGAGAGGGTGGTGTAATGGCGTTCGCCGGCCTTTGGGCGCGCTGGATGAGTGCTGAGGGTAGCGAATTGGACTCAGCAGCCATTCTGACCCGGGCCGCCAACGGTCCGATCAGCGGGATCCATCACCGGATGCCCTGTGTTATTCACCGGAGCGATTTCGATCGGTGGTTGGATGTCCAGAACGTTGCCGCTGGGGAAGCGGCGACAATGTTGCGGCCGGTTCCGGAAGACTTTTTCGACATGGTGCCGGTCAGTGCACGGGTCAACAAACTGGCAAATGACGATCTGGCGCTGATTGAGAAAGCGGCACCGGCGAAAGAACAGACACCGGTAGCGCCCGCAGAATCGCCAACGGGCAAAAACAGAAAAAAACAGGGAGGGGAGGGGCAACTCGACCTGTTCTGAAATCGAGCCCCTTTGCTATAGAATCCGTCCGGGATTGAGAATACCGTTGGGGTCAAAGGCCATTTTGATCTTTTGCATCATCTCATATTCGACCGGATCCTTGATCTCTTTCAGAAGCGCCCGCTTGAGACGGCCGATGCCGTGTTCGGCTGAGATGGAGCCGTTCAGGTCTGCGACGATGCGGTGAACGGTTTCGTTCACCTCGTCCCAGCGTGCGATAAAGGCCTCTTTATCGGCATCAACAGGCTGAGAGACATTGAAGTGAATGTTACCGTCGCCCATGTGCCCGAACGGAACGGGCCGGCAGCCGGGAATTTGCGCTTCGACCGCGGCAATGGCTTTCTCCAGAAATTCAGGGATACTGGCGACCGGAACCGAAATGTCGTGTTTGATCGATCCTCCCTCCTGTTTCTGAACTTCGGACATGCCGTGGCGCAGATGCCAGAACGCCTTTCGATGTTCGATGGTTTCGGCAAGCGCGGCGTCTTCGACCAGCCCTTGGTTGGCAGCCTCCTCGAAGATCGCTTCAACGAGCGCCCGTGCGCTCTCTGCCTCAGCACCGCTTGAGATTTCCATAAGGACATACCAGGGATGCGCATTCTCCAGCGGGTCGCGCGCACCGGGCAGGTGACGGACTGAGAATTCAAGGCCAATTCGCGGCATCAGTTCGAACCCGGTCAGCATCGTTCCCGCGCGTGCCTGGGCCATGTTGAACAGGCCCAATGCATGGCGGGGCGACTCAATGCCGACGAACGCAACTTCCTGCGCGCGCGGAACGGGAAACAATCGAATGTTGGCAGCGGTAATGATGCCTAAAGTGCCCTCCGCGCCGATAAATAATTGTTTCAAATCGTAACCGGTATTGTCTTTACGAAGGGCCCTTAGTCCGTTCCAGATCGTGCCGTCGGGTAAGACCACTTCAAGACCCAGCACCAGGTCCCGTGTGTTGCCATAGGCCAGGACCGCGGTACCGCCGGCATTGGTTGCGATGTTGCCGCCGACGGAGCAGGAACCCTGAGAGCCGAGCGTCAACGGGAACATGCGATCGACTTCGGTCGCGGCCTCATGGATTTTCTCCAGGATCACGCCTGCCTCAACGGTCATGACGTTCCCATCCGTGTCGATGCGTCGAATTGCACTAAGCCGTTCAAGGGAAAGAATAATTTCCGTATCACTTTGATCCGGAATCTGACCGCCGACCAGTCCGGTGTTGCCGCCTTGAGGTATGATCGCCGTTCTTGAAGCGTTGGCCAGCTGAAGAATTTTCGACACTTCTTTGACGGAACCGGGGCGCAGGACCATGGGCGATCTGCCCTGATAGAGATCGCGCCATTCCACCAGATAGGGCTGCATCCGATCGCGGTCGGTAATGGCATTTTCAGAGCCGACAATCTCCTTAAAACGATTCGTCAGACGTCGGCCGGGCGTACGGAAAGTGTGGGTCATAATCGATGTCTATAGCGCCCTTACCGCCCGGTTGAAAGGTGCCTCGATGGAAATGTCGATCGCTTGTGGGGCAATTTTTGAAACCTATCCCCAGGCTCCGGCTTGATGCTTCTTTGGCCCTGTGCCATAGGGGGTCCGATGTCCGGTATCCTGTTTTGCCGGATGACGAAAACAGGTTTCAGGAGAGTTAGATGACGCATGCGCACGGATTGATGAACGGTAAGCGCGGCCTCATCATGGGCGTTGCCAACAACCGGTCGATTGCCTGGGGCATCGCCAAGGCTTTGGCCGATGCCGGCGCTGACCTTGCGCTGACCTATCAGGGCGATGCGCTGAAAAAACGCGTTGAGCCGCTTGCTGAACAGCTGAACGCCCTTGTTGCCGGTCACTGCGATGTGACGGACGACGCGTCGATTGACGGGGTGTTTGAAACTCTCGAAAAACAGTGGGGTAAGATCGACTTTCTGGTCCATGGCATTGCCTTCTCCGACAAGGACGAGTTGACAGGCCGTTACATCGACACATCGGCGGAAAACTTCAACCGGACGATGCAGATCTCCTGTTATTCCCTGACTTCGGTTGCCCAGCGCGCCGAAAGACTGATGAGCGACGGCGGGTCCATACTCACCCTGACCTACTACGGGGCGGAAAAAGTAATGCCCCACTATAATGTGATGGGTGTTGCCAAAGCGGCATTGGAGGCCAGCGTCCGCTATCTGGCCGCGGATCTTGGCAAAGACAAGATCAGGGTCAATGCGATCTCTGCCGGACCGATCAAAACGCTGGCTGCATCGGGCATCGGCGATTTCCGTTACATTCTGAAGTGGAACGAATACAACTCACCCCTGCGGCAGACCGTTTCCATCGAGGAAGTCGGGAATTCTGCGCTGTATCTTCTCTCCGATCTTGGAAAAGGTGTGACCGGCGAGATCCATCATGTTGACAGCGGTTATCATGTCGTTGGCATGAAAGCGGTCGATGCGCCTGACATAAGTGTCGTCAAGGACTGACCCGCCTTTTTTGGCTTTTCTCCGGATCCACACAGCTGCAGGTGTCCGACTTGCGGTTGTCGGTGCCGGCGGGCTGTCGGTGGCGTCTGTCACCGGCCGTTGCCGCTATGCATGTGTGCAACATATTACCCTTAAGTGACGTGAATTTGTGGTGGATCGCTGGTTATTGGGTCAGCGGACTGTTACGCAGCTGTCATGAAAACGGGTAACCGTATCGCGAAAAATCACTTGAAGATGCATCATGTTTGAAGACGCAAAGAGCGAGCAAAGCGACGTAATGACGGCAAACAGCCGACCGCAGATCATCTTTATCCGGCATGGGCTCACTGACTGGAACGCGGAGGGGCGGTATCAGGGGCAGATCGATATTCCGCTGAATGACATCGGCAGGCAGCAGGCCAGGCGCAATGGGTATGTGCTTGCTGAGTTTCTGGAGCACAGGGAACGCCGGGCCGATGATTACCGCTGGGTTGCATCGCCCCTGACGCGAACACGGCAAACCATGGACATTGTGCGCGAAGCGATGGAACTGCCTGAAGGCCGGTATGCCGAAGACGATCAGCTGATCGAGATAACCTTCGGCGAGTGGGAGGGGCGGACCAACGCGGAAATCGCGGAACAGGATCCCGAAGGCGTCGCCCGTCGCAAGGCCGATAAGTGGGGCTTTACCCCGCCCGGCGGCGAAAGCTATGAAACCGCGTCAAAACGTGTGCAATCCTGGCTTGACGGCGTCAGAACGCCGACAATTGTCGTGTCTCACGGCGGCATCAACCGATTATTGCGCGGATTGCTTTTTTCCATCCCGAACAAAATTGTGCCGGAGATGGTTGTTCCCCAGGACCGGTTTCTGATCTGCGATCAGGGTAGTGGAATGTGGCTTTGAGGAAAGAGATAGGTCCTGAGCCTAAGCTATCTCAGCCGCCAGACGTCTTTCCTCGTCCACCATGAAGTCCCGCGTGATCGGTGCGGCGTCCCGTTCATTGGACAGAACAAGCTGAAACACCATGTTTGAGCCGTGCAGGAAGCCCAGTTCCACGGCGCAGAGGTAAAATTCCCACATGCGGCAGAACCGCTCATCCAGCAAGGCAACGGCCTTGTCCCGGTTCTTTTCGAACCGTCTGCGCCATTCCCGGATTGTGTAGTAATAGTGCAGCCGCAGGACCTCGGCGTCACTGACCCAGATGCCGAGCCGTTCGGTCACGGCAAAAACTTCCGACAGCGCGGGAACATAACCGCCGGGGAAGATATATTTGCGAATGAACGGCGCCGTTGTTCCCGGCGGAGACATGCGCCCGATCGAGTGAACAACAGCATAGCCGCCCGGCTTGAGGCATTGCTTGATTTTTGTGAAATAAACGTCCAGGTGGCCTATTCCGACATGTTCCATCATTCCGACTGACACGATGCGGTCGAACTTGCCATCGAACTCGCGATAGTCCTGGCAGACGAACTGGACCTTGTCCAAAAGGCCCTTGTCGGTGATTCGCTGATCGGCAATCGCGATTTGTTCCGGGGACACATTCAGCGATGTGACATTTGCTCCGGCCTCGGCCATTTCGATGGCGAGAGATCCCCATCCGCCGCCGATTTCCAGTACTTTCATGCCTGGCTCAAGCTGCAGTTTCGCAACGATATGCCTGAGCTTGGCCTCCTGGGCCTTTTCCAGACTGTCATCGGGCGACTGATAATAGGCGCAGCTGTAATTCAGGCCTTCGTCCAGAAACAGGCGATAAAGATCCGTGTTGAGATCATAATGATGGCGCGCCTGTGCCTTGGCATTGTCGACATCGTTCTGCTGCTGCCGTCGCCGGAACGCTTTCCACCCTTTCCTGAGAAGACCCTGAACGGGATGCGCGCCAAGAGGAGCCCTGTTCACGGAAAACAGGTTCAGGAAGTCATAGCAGGTCGATCCCTCCTCCATGGTGAGTGTGCCGTCCATATAGGCTTCCGCCGCCACCAGTTCGGGATTGAAGAACAATTGCCTGTGCAGTGCCTTGTCATGAAGGCGAATCGTCACGGCGGGTCCGTCCCGGCCACCACCGAATTCATGGCGCTTGCCGTTGGCATCGATAAGTCGCAACTGCCCGTTTTTAATGAACGAACTCAACAAACTACGTAGCAATCGCATTACCGGAAATCTCCCATGCCCCGGTGACGGCCGGGGTCGTGCTGCATTTGATGCGTAATCTATGTCAAAGGGTGGCTCTTTGGTAAGAAAAGATTGAGTGAACGTCGCTTTTGTTTGCATTGTGAATGAAAGAGCGCGTTTTTTTCGGGTGGGGTATGAGCAACGAGAATTTTTATCGTGACCTTACGGTCTTCAGGGATTTCTCCGCTCTGGCCAGGTTCGACGCCTACAGTGCCGTACCGGGCGATTGGAAGGTCGCCCTGACGGATGTTCGCAGCTCGACAAAGGCCGTTCGGGAAGGGCGCTACAAAGAAGTCAATCTCGCAGGAGCGGCAAGCATTACCGGCCTTCTAAACGCCATGCCGGACCTTGACCTGCCCTATATCTTTGGCGGCGATGGCGGCACGGTGCTGTTCCCGGAAAGTCGCGAAGGCGCCGTTCGGTCGGTTCTTGCCGATCTGAAACTGTTTGCTCATCAGACACTGAACATCGATCTCAGAACAGGCGTCGTGCCGCTTCGGACCATTCGGAAAGCCGGTTATGACATTCGGGTCCGTAAGTTCGAAATGAGCAGTTTCAATCCGCTGGCGATGTGTACCGGTGGCGGTCTTGACTATGCGGACAGGCTTTTGAAAATC
Source organism: Stappiaceae bacterium (assembly GCA_965275915.1). Classification (GTDB taxonomy): domain Bacteria; phylum Pseudomonadota; class Alphaproteobacteria; order Rhizobiales; family Stappiaceae; genus JBDWFY01. The sequence continues at coordinate 186,772 of CBDHYI010000007.1, read as the reverse complement.
GAAAATCAAGCTGAAAATCAGACACCTGTCGGCGGTGGGTTCAGACGTCTGGATCTTGAAGGCTTGTCGTGCCGCTGGGAGCCTCTGAAATCGCAAAACGGTGCGATTATGGCTTTGATCGTGAAACCCTTGGGTGCGAACGGCGCCAAGCATATATCCCGTATGCTGGACAATCTGGCCAGGATCGCCGGATCGCTGGATGAAGAAACACGGCCGGTGCAAAAGAACAATATGCGCTATCGCTGGCCGCCCCGATGGTTGTGGTTTGAACGGGCAGCGCCCAACCGAAACAGAAAGTCCGCTTTGTCCTGGCGACTATGGCTGTATCTTGAGACGTTCTTTCAGCTTTTATGCGAGCGGTTTGCCATCAAAATCGGTTCCTACGATGGCGCGTATTACGCCTCCGAGCTGAGGTCAAACAGCGATTACCGGAAGTACAACGACATGTTGCGTCTTGTTCTGGATGTATCGCCTGAGAAGGCGGACCGGCTGCGGCAACATCTTGAACTGGAACTGGAAGCGGGGCACCTGGTATATGGCATGAAGCTGTCCGACACCGCGATGATGACCTGTCTGTTGTTTTCCCTGGAACAAAGTCATCATGTCCATTTTATCGATGCTACCGATGGCGGTCTGTGGTCGGCGGCCGTTGACCTCAAACGCCGACTCGCTTCGATGGATAACGGACCGTCGCCGGCGTAAAACATTTTCATGTGCGGCCCGCAGACCAACAGTCTTGTTGCGTGGACGATTTGATTTGCTCCGATAATGATTTAGAAGGTCCGACGAGAAGCTACAAAAATGGAATAGCGTGCCATGTCACATAACAGTTTCGGCAAACTCTTTCGTGTCACGACCTGGGGCGAGAGCCATGGTCCGGCGCTTGGCTGCGTTATTGACGGATGTCCGCCGCTTCTGCCTCTGACAGAGGCGGATATTCAGACGTTCATGGAAAAGAGGAAGCCCGGCCAGTCCCGCTTTACCACACAGCGGCGGGAAGCGGACGAGGTCAGGATTCTGTCTGGTGTGATGGTTGATGATGATGGCGTTCAAAGAACGACCGGAACGCCGATCTCCTGCCTGATTGAAAACACCGACCAGCGGTCTAAGGATTATTCTGAGATCAAGTCCCGCTACCGGCCGGGGCACGCCGACTACACCTACGACGCCAAGTACGGCATTCGCGACTATCGCGGCGGCGGTCGCTCATCCGCACGCGAAACGGCTGCCCGGGTTGCTGCCGGTGCGGTTGCGAGAAAAGTCGTGCCCGACATCACCGTACGCGGCGCGCTGGTTCAGGTCGGGCCCCATAAAATCAACCGGGACAATTGGAGCTGGCAGGCCGTGGCGGACAATCCGTTCTTCTGCCCGGATCCGGAGGCCGCCGACCTGTGGGCGGAGTATCTGGATGATGTTCGGAAAAAAGGATCGTCGGTCGGCGCGGTTATTGAAGTTGTTGCGGACAATGTCCCGGTCGGTCTTGGCGCGCCGGTCTACGGCAAGCTGGATCAGGATCTTGCCATGGCGATGATGTCGATCAATGCGGTCAAAGGTGTTGAAATCGGCAACGGGTTTGAAGCGGCGACCCTGTCGGGCGAAGAAAATGCCGATGAGATGAGGATGGGAGCGGATGGAAAACCTGAATTTCTGTCCAACAACGCAGGCGGTGTTCTGGGCGGGATATCGAGTGGGGAACCGGTTGTCGTACGGTTCGCGGTCAAGCCGACAAGCTCGATCCTGACGGAGCGACGGTCGGTCACCCGGGAAGGGGAGGACGTGAACGTCAGGACCAAGGGGCGTCACGACCCTTGTGTCGGGATCCGTGCGGTGCCGGTTGGCGAGGCCATGATGGCGTGCGTTCTGGCCGATCATTTTCTTAGGCATCGCGGCCAGGTTGGCTCCTAGGTTCAGGACCTATTAATTTCATGCAATTCTGTTTTGAAAGAAGTGTCCGCCTGAAGAGAACTAGGGAGAAGCGAAGGTTGGATACCTTTGCGAGCTCTGGTTCTCTTCAGGCGGACACTTCTTTCAAAACCCGAAGGGCGAGGCATATTTTGTTCCTGACTGCGTTGGAAAGACTTGAAAACCGGACGGTTTCCTGCGCCTTTCCGCCTTGTCAAAAACAAAATCTGCTCTCGCAGAATGGATGAAATTAATTGGTCCTGAGCCTAGGTTTCAGTCACTGCCGACGGTGCAGTTTTGGTAGATCTTTGAGGACAGTAAAATGAAAAATGATCTCCGTCGTGTTGCAGATGCTATACGGGCATTTGAAAACGGCGAAGTCATTGTGGTCACCGATGACGATGACCGGGAGAACGAGGGCGATCTGATTGTTGCCGCCACGCATGCAACGTCGGAGAAAATCGCTTTTATCATCCGGCACACCAGCGGCATTGTCTGCACGCCCATGACGACGGAAGCCGCCAAGCGACTGCATCTTGAGCCGATGGTTGCCAGCAACGATGCGCCCCTGAGTACAGCGTTCACGGTGTCGGTCGATTATCGGCATGGAACCACAACCGGGATCTCCGCCGAAGAGCGTTGCAATACGATCAGGGCACTGACAAACCCCAATGTTGCTGCCGAGGATTTTGTCAGGCCGGGTCATATTTTCCCCCTGATTGCCCGTGAGGGAGGAGTGCTGATGCGGTCGGGGCACACCGAGGCCGCGGTTGACCTCTGTCGGCTGGCCGGTCTGCCTGAAGTTGGTGTGATCAGCGAGCTCGTCAATGATGACGGCACCGTAAAACGGGGTGCTGAAGTTGCCGCTTTTGCAGAGGAACATGGCCTGAAGTCGGTTTCTGTTGCGGAGCTGATCGCCTGGCGGCAGCGGAACGAAAGCCTGGTGGAGCAGATCGATGAGTTTGAAATCGATACGGTTGCGGGCCGCGCAAAGGCCGTGAGCTTTCGTACGCCTTACGATCCGATGGACCATCTGGCGGTTATATTCGGCGATATTCGCGACGGACGCGGGATACCGGTTCGACTGCATCTTGAATCGATCGTCGACGATGTTTTCGGCGGCGCGTCGCTGCTCAACAGGCTGATTGCCAATATGGGTGAAGGCGAGCGCGGCATTATCGTCTATTTGCGCGACGGCTCCGTCGGAGTCTCGGCCAACTCCTTGCGGCCACGAATGGATCTGCAGGTTGAAGAAAGCAGTTTGTCAGACGCGGAAAGGGAGGCGCATTCGTCCGCGAAAAATCGCGAAGAGGAATGGCGTGAGATCGGCCTGGGCGCTCAGATCCTGAAACAGCTTGGCGTCTCTTCCATCCGGTTATTGTCGACAAAGGAGCGGCATTATGTTGGTCTTGACGGGTTTGGGATTGAAATTGAGTCAACAGAATTGATTGATGGTTGAGCCTGAAACCGGCCCTCAAGCGGGCACGCCGCTGGCCATAGGATATCGCTCCGGCTCGGGCGATACTCTCGTTTACGGCAGTTTTATGGTCGCCGCCCTTGGTGTATTGCTGGCTTTTACGACGGAGCAACCCTGGTTTCTGATTTTGGCGGCATGCGGATTTTGGGGCGCTTATTACTATCACCCTTACATTGAAACCAAGCGTCCGCAACTGGGTGCTAATCAGAACGGCCTTTATCTGGAGCGACTGGGCTTTCTCAGTTGGGGCGACATTGCCGACATGGAGCTTTTCGAGACATCCGTGCGCTCCATCAGGCTGCAGACGCTGAAAGTGTCTCTGCACAGACCGCTTTCGGATTCGGTTGCCAAACCCGAAAAGTTCAATCCTTTTCGCGTTCTGATGATCCGCTGCTGGCGTCAGACTGGCGCGACATCGCTTGAGATTGCCGTCCATACTTTGGAAGCAAATCCGAATAATTTACTGCATCGGTTACGTTCATTTATGGTAAGATAAATATTGCTTTAGTAATTTTTCCAACTGCACGAAATCAACCTTCAATTAAATTGCCGCTATTTTGTGCGTAAAATCTAGTGTATTCTTAAAAATAAGGGGCTATATCGCATATTTCCGGCCTTGGAGCGTATCATGAGTGGATTGGGCGCTAATTTATTAGATAAGGACTTGATTTATCTTTACGATCTGGAAAATCCATGGGGTCGGGAAGATGAATTCTATCTTGCCTGGGCGCTCGCCAAGGGGGGATCCGCACTGGATATGGCTTGCGGCACAGGCCGGTTGGCCCGGGCAATGGCGAAAAAGGGGCTGGACGTATCCGGTATCGTCCCGGAGGATTATGCGTTTGATGTTGTCGGCGAGGAGGACTCCGGCGTTGAGTGGCTTGAAGCGGATTGCCGCTGTTTGAACCTGGGCCGAAAATTTGAGTCCGTTTTTCTGGCGGGGCATGCCTTCCAGTCCTTTACAACCAATGTCGATCAGTTGCTGGTTCTTGAAGCAATGAGTGACCATATCGCTCCGGGCGGACAGTTTGCGCTTGAGACACGCAATCCCCGGTCCCGGGTTTGGGAACGGTGGCAATCCGGGCGTGTCCAGACAAAAATTGAACTTCCTAATGGAAAAGACGTCGTTCGGACCCGCCGGGCCAGTGCACCGGATGTGAACGGGGTGATCGATCTCACCCACAACTATCGATTTGAGGGTGGACTCGAAAAAATGCGCCGCCGCCGCATACGGTTTCTGGATCAGCCGACGCTTGCCCTGATGTTGGATGTCGTGGGCCTCAAAGCGGAACGATGGTACGGCGACTGGACCGGTTCGCCTTATACGCCTGAAAGTTCGGAAATAATCGTCGTGGGCAGCGTGGATTAAGCCGCCTTTTGCGGCAAACGGACGTCAACTTTTCCAGGATAAGGCTACCGGCCTTGTCGTTCGTTCGGCGTCGATCCTTCTTCAACCGCTTTCTTTCTTGGGCGCGTACGGCGCAGAACCCTTGAAAAATAACCGGTTGTTTTATCTTCGATCCAGCTCAGCCCGCGATTGAATCGCGGCATGGCCTGTCTTTGTTTCCGGACAAAGCGTGCCGATCTCCGGTGATTTGCGATGATGAGAAACATCCCCGTCGCCAGCAACGGGACGCCGGTGGGGATCGGCAGCCAAACAGTCATAAGACCCAAGACGATACAAGCAAGCGCAACCGGCCACATCACCCACTTCATCGTGGCCGGCTTTCCGCACAGGTTGTTGTATTCGTTGCAGTTTGGACCGTGGATCGTATCGGTAAAACGAACTTTGGATCTGCAATCATGTGCAAACCCTTAGCAATGCCCGATGACAGTTGAGTAACGGCCGCCGCTACAGCTTTCGAAATACGCACACTTTTGAGACGAAAGCGGTTGACTGCTGCACCAATTCAAGACCCGACCGTTTGAATGTACCGATGAGATCGGCGGACATGTAGGATGTGTAGTAAGGCTCGTGAAACAGCTGGGGAAACAGCTCCAGCAGCCCGTCATAGTCCGGTTCATCTCCGGTCTGAAGGGAATCGACAAAAATAAGCGTTGCGCCCGGTTTCAGCACCCGGGCAATTTCACGAGAGACGTCCTCACGAATTTTGGGAGGCAGTTCGTGAAACAGGTAGATAACGCTGGCGATATCCAGGCTGTCATCGGCCAGGGGGAGTTGTTCGGCCTTTCCGACCACGAAGGCAGCTCTGCGACCGGGGACTGCGGCCCGCCCCTTCTTCAGATAGGGCAGGGACAGATCGACGCCGAGACCGCGGAGGCGTGGGTGGGCCGAGAGCGCTGTCGAAAGAAAAGGCCCACTGCCGCAGGCGATGTCGGCATAGGCGATCTGTCTCTGATCGGACTGGCGCAGCAATTGCGCAAGCGGGACGAGGCCCTGTCGACGCATAGCAGCGGCGGAGCCGTAAAACAGGGTTTCAACCTGAAAGTCATAAAGCTCCGCAGATTCTTCGGAGAGCCAGCCGTCTGTCTGGAAATGGAAATTCTGCAGGTAATATCTCGGTTTCTTGCCCTTTTGATCGTCCGTGAAAACCTCCTGATGGGCGTCCAGCCGACGCCGTCTCGCCACTTTGGGGACATCATTGAAGAAGGCGCGGGACCGTTTGATCAGTCCTGAAAGACCACCCTTTTCATCGTTGGGCATCGGATAATAGCCAGCCTCAACATTGGAAAGATCGCGCAGCATGAGCGCACCGACATCGGCCAGAAGCCGCCGTTCGCTCGGGACCGGCCGCGAAGGCTTTTCGATTTTTTTCGGAGCCCCGGGCAGCGAGGGCTCCAGACGCCTGTTCAGTCGTTTCATGGCGTAGGCATGGGCGGTGTACCATGCGACGCGCGCACCCTGGGCGGCGCCGAAGCGGGCACGGACAGCCAGTTTCGTTAAAGGGTCAGCCATCAGAAGAGTCCCTTTCAAGCGTTTGTTCGACCATGCGCTCTTGTCCGCCGACACGCTCCAAACGCCTCAAGAGCAAGTGTTATCAGGAGGTTCGGCGCAAAACAGCCACAGCTTCAATATGGGGTGAGAACAGGAATTGGTCCACCGGGTGAATTGCCTCAGCCTCATAACCGCCGTCAATCAAGGTTCGCAAATCCCGCGCGAATGTCGCCGGATTGCATGAGACCGCGACCACCAGGGGCACGGAAGACAGGGCAATTTGCTCCGTCTGGCTTTGCGCACCGGCGCGTGGGGGATCAAAGACGATGGCATCGAAATTTTTGAGGTCTTCCGGCAGCAGCGGTCTGTAAAACAGGTCCCGTGCCTCCACCGAAACGGGTTTCAGGTGCGCCTGGGTCCGTGCGGCCTTTGTCAACGCCGCCAGGGCGGCACGGTCGCCTTCCACCGCATGAACATGACACTCTTTCGCCAGCCGCAGCGAGAATGTTCCAATCCCGGCAAAAAGGTCCGCAACTCTTCCGGCACCCCTGCAAGCGGCGAGAACATGGGAAGCAAGTTGCCGTTCCGCTTCCGCCGCGGCCTGTGTGAAACCTCCGGCAACCGGAAGCGCTTTGACGCCGTTCATATCGAGCACCGGTTCTGCGATCTGAATAACGGTTTCGCCATCCGCGGTCAGTCGGCAGATGGCAGAGCCCACGATGAGTTGAGCCAGTTTCGGATAGAGTCGTTCGGCATTCTTGCCAAGGCCGGTCATTGCAACATCAAGTCCGGTGACGGTTTCAAGGATCGTCAGCTTTAGCGCGCCCTTTTTCGCCAGGGCAATCTCGCAGAGCTGACGGATGACGGGAAACGCGTCCGTGATGCCTGAACGCAGAATCGGACACTCATCAATGTCGATGACGGTTCGGCCTTTTCGCTCGTAAAATCCCAGCACAACACGCTTTCCCGCTCGAAGGGCAGTCATAACCGTGCGTCTGCGCGTTCGCGCAGCGATTGCCGATACCGGTGATACCGGCAGGTCCAGTCCGCGTGACCGCAAAGCGCTCGTAATCAGTGAATGCTTGAAGTCCAGGTAGGTGTCAGCACTCAGATGCTGAAGAAGGCAGCCTCCACAAGAACCGAAGTGCTTGCAGACAGGCGTTGTGCGGTGAGGACTTGGTTCTTCAACTGAGAGCAGCCGGACTCTGTTTCCGGTCCCTTCGATCCGTACGATTTCTCCGGGGAGGGCATAAGGAATATGAACAGGACCATTCTCCGTCTGCGCTATTCCGTCTCCCTTGTGTCCAAGGGACGTAATTGTTGCTGTCCGGCCTGCCGTCATGGTTTTAGTTCCTGCGCCGGGCGCCCAGCAGGTATTCGCGATTGCCATCGCCTCCGGTTATGGGCGAAGGCAGAAGACCGCAACTCCGCCAACCGTCATACGTGTCCACCCAGGCCTGCAAATCCTCAGCGATACGTTCGCCAATCTCTCGTTTCACCAGGCCGCCCTTGCCTATATTCTCCCGGCCCGCCTCGAATTGCGGCTTCACCAGGAACAAACCGAAGGCCCCCGGTGGCATCATGTCAAGCGCTGCGGGAAGAGCCAGTCGCAGGGAAATAAAACTGACGTCCGAGACGAGACAGTCCAGCGGCTCTGAAAACATGGCCGGCATGAGATCGCGCGCATTGACACCTTCCATGGAAATGACCCGGCCGTGGCCGGCGAGCGAATGGTGAAGCTGATCATGCCCGACATCGACCGCGTAAACCGAGCGTGCGCCCCGTTCGATCAGAACCTGTGTGAAGCCACCCGTTGATGCGCCAAGATCGAGGCAGGCAAGTCCGGATGGGTCGAATTGGAAGTGATCGAGACCGGCAACCAGTTTCAGCGCGGATCGGGAAACGTAATTTGCCGCCGGATCGGACAGGTCAATGTCTGCTGTTTCAGAGACCGTCAAGCCGGGTTTGCCGACCGGTTGGCCGTCAACACGAACATGTCCTCTCAGGATGGCATCACGAGCGCGGGCGCGACTTGCAGTCAGACCTTTTTCCACCAATATCTGGTCAAGTCGCTTTTTTCCGCTCATCGGAAAATCCATATCAACACGGGCCGGGCCTTTTGGGCCTAACCAATGTGACGGGAATGTCAAGGCATGAGGCGGCTGACAGCATGGTCGCGGAACAGGATGAAACATGATCGTAACGACAACTGAAACAATTGCCGGACGTGAAATCGGCGAAATGCTTGGATTGGCGCGGGGCAATGTCATCAAGGCCCGCAATGTCGGTGCCGACATCCTGGCATCGGTTCGCAATCTGGTCGGCGGCGAAGTGACGGAATATACCAAGCTCATGACCGTTTCCAGGGAAGAAGCCCTGGATCGGATGATTGCAAATGCAAATGAATTAGGCGCTGATGCCGTTGTCGGTATGCGATTTTCAACCAGTATGATTACCGACGGGGCAGCTGAGATTCTGGCATACGGGACTGCCGTGAAGCTGAAATAGTATCAGAAACAGTTGACGATTGCGGCAACCAGTCGGTCGAAGAATATCCGCTCGCCGTAGGTCATCCACAGAACAGCGGTCAGAGCTGTCAGCGCTCCGGCAATGATGGCGATCAGATACGGCACGACATGATTGGCATGCATTAACCAGAACACCTTTTGTAACGGCGCTTTCTCGCCCATATCGGATAAAGAGCCAGCGGGCGAAGCCTATCATATTCCGCCCGGCTCATCCAAACCGCGATCTCGTTATCGCGACGAAGTGTGTCAGGAAACGGGAGTGCGCCTGGTCAGGTTTTTGAGCTTTTCAAGAGCGTTTTCCGGAGCTTCGGCATAGGCAATCATGCCGACAAACTGATTGTTTTCGTCCATCAGATAAACGCCGGCCGAGTGATCCATTGTATAGCTTTCAGGATCGTCACCCTCAACTTTCCGGGCATAAACGCGATAGGCCTTGACCATTTTTGCGACCTGATCCACGGACCCTGTCAGCGGGATGATACGGTCATCGAACGAGCTGACGTAGTCGTTCATCACGTCCGGCGTATCCCGCTCCGGATCTACGGAAACGAAAACATAATTCAGCTTATCGGCGTCCGGTCCCAATTCGTCAATCCAGCCCTGCAATTCAGCGAGGGTCGTGGGGCAGACGTCGGGGCAGTGCGTGTAACCGAAAAAAATGGCACTGGGTTTGCCAGCCAGGCCCTTTTCGGTAAAGGGTTTGCCCTCACCGTCGACCATGTTGAACGGCCCGCCGATATCAGCAATCTGCGCCACGCCGTCGGAGGTGGCCGACCGGAAGGTTCCGAACCCACCCATAGAAACCGCGGCCACCGCGAAGGCGAGGACCGCAATGGCAGCCCATGCGCTATACCGAATGATCTTGGTTACCGACATCACTCTTGTTTCCCGTGTTTCAGTTTTGTCGCGGCTCGCCCGGGCGGTAAACGCTCTTCAAAACGCTGGGAAAGCGCCTCCGCGTGCATTGCCGGATTTGTCAGTTCTTCCGACTATATGGCCTCTGATTGGGTCGAGGTCGAGTGGTGAATTGTCTCAGGGCATCAAGATTTTATGATCCGGAATGGGCCCTGATCCTAGTCTTTTTGGGCTTTATCCGTCTCGCTTTCCGCCGCGAGCGCCTGTTCAAGTTCTTCCGCGCCGGTCTCCCAGGCCTCTGCAACCTCCTCTTCAGTGGGTGCTTCATATGCTGCATAGGCCGGTTCGGGCACATAAACGTCAGGATCGCTTTCATCCAGCGGATCGGCGGTTATGACACCGCCAACCGGAGCTGTCGATGCGAGATTCCAGTCGGTCTTCTCCTCATCCGGCGCAACGGCCCGAATACGCATCCGCCACACGAGGTAAAGAGCAAGGCAGAGTTCGACAACCGCAATGAAGTAATAGAAGCCGTTCACGGAAAACTGGCTCATCACCGATGTTGCGATGAGCGGTCCGAGCGTCGAGCCCATTCCAAACGCCAGCATCAGGCCGGAGGCGGTTTCGACATAGCTGTCCTTCTCCGGATCGGTCTGGTCATAGCCGTGAGCAAAAACAATCGCATAAGCGGGCTGCGTCGCCATGCCGATAACGCCTGCGCTTAAAATGGCGGCGATTGCCGACGAAGGGGACCACAAAGCGACGAGAATGCATAAGGCGCTGGCGGTGACACAAAGCCCGATCAAGACAATACGCCTGTCTACCTTGTCCGAAAGACGGCCAAGCGGCCATTGGGCAACGGCACCACCCAGAATCATAATCGCAGCATAAATAGCGGCTGCTTGAGCATTCAGACCGATCTGGATGGCGTAAAGTGGTGACAAAGCCCAAAGCGAACCGTTCGCGAGGCCAACGAAAACCGCTCCCACCACAGCTGCAGGGGAAAGCTGATAAAGTGCGACCGGACGGAAGCGGAACAGGGCGATCGGCGCCGGTTGAGCAGAACGGGTTAACGAAACCGGGAGAACCGCGATCGACACCATGATCGATGCAATCACAAAAGGCGCGAATGACAATGGGTCAAAAAAAGTGAGGCCGATCTGGCCGACCATGATCGCTGCAAAGTTGATGACGATGTAAATCGACATTACGAGGCCGCGCGTTTCATTGCTTGTGCGCTCGTTCAGCCAGCTCTCGACAATAATATAGAACCCCGCAATGCAAAAGCCGAACGTCGCCCGGGCAATCGTCCACGATATTGGTTCGACGCTGAGAATATAGGCGAGGGAGGCGGCGGAACTCAGCGACACAAGGGCCGCAAAAGCGCGGATGTGTCCGGCACGCAAAACCGCATATGGGGACAGCACGCAGCCGAGCACAAAACCGGCAAAATAGCCCGATGAAATCAATCCGACCGCCAGGTCGCCAAAAGCTTCAAGGTCCGCTCGGATCGGAAGCAGCGTGGTTTGAAGGCCGTGGCCGACCAGCATGAACGCGACGGACAACAACAGGGCCAGAATTGGCGCGATTGTCTGGACCATATCTCACCTGTCCCGATATTGCCCGCACAAACGGGGGATGAAAGAGCGGCTGATCACTGAGCGAAAATCTATGGTGATCATACGCTTATTCGACCGGAGGGTGGTTGAACTCTACCGGTCCGTCAATGCGCGAAAACGACATGCGATGTCGTTTTTGATTGACCGGCGGATGCGATGCTGCCGAACACAGGGCCGGAATGTCGGGTATGAAATGTGATCCGGACCTTATGCCCGATGGGCGATCGTCGCTGTGTCTTTTCCCAGAGCACTGAATACTTTGCCAACGATGCCCGCCGGATCGAGGCCGGCTTCGGCATACATTTTTTCCGGCTTGTCGTGATCTATGAAGTGGTCCGGAAAGCAGATCGAGCGGACCTTCAAACCGTGGTCCAGGAGCCCTTCATCACTCAGATACTGCAGGACAAAACTGCCGAAACCGCCAACGGCGCCTTCCTCAACCAGGATCAGCAGTTCGTGTTCCCGGGCCAGCCTGCGGATCAGATCGTGATCGAGCGGCTTTGCAAAGCGGGCATCGGCAACAGTGGTCGGCAGGCCTGCCGCATCCAGTTCTTCTGCGGCCGCAAGACAGCTTTGCAGGCGCGAACCAAAGGACAGCAGTGCAACGTTTGTGCCTTCCCGAACAATCCGCCCGCGTCCGATTTCAAGCGGTATGCCGACTTCCGGCATATCAACGCCAACCCCTTCTCCACGTGGATAGCGAAATGAACACGGGCCGTCATCATGGGCCACCGCCGTGGCAACCATGTGACGCAATTCGGCTTCGTCTGACGGAGCCATGACCACAAATCCGGGCAGGTTCCCCAGATAGGCCGTGTCGAAGGATCCGGCATGGGTGGGTCCGTCCGCGCCGACAAGGCCGGCGCGATCGATCGGGAAGCGCACGGGCAGTTTCTGGATGGCAACGTCGTGAACCACCTGATCATAGGCGCGTTGAAGGAAGGTGGAGTAGATGCAGGCAAACGGCTTGAAACCTTCGGTCGCAAGGCCGGCGGCGAATGTCACCGCATGCTGTTCCGCAATGCCCACGTCGAAGGTCCTGTCCGGAAAAATCTCGGCAAACCGGTCAAGTCCGGTCCCCGACGGCATGGCAGCGGTGATCGCAATGATCTTGTCATCACGTTCCGCTTCCTGTGTCAGGCTTTCAGCAAATACTTTCGTGTAGCTGGGCGCATTCGGTGTCGGCTTGGCCTGTTTGCCGGTAATCACATCAAATCGAGAAACGCCGTGATACTTGTCGCTGGAGCTTTCTGCCGGCTGGTATCCCTTGCCCTTCTGAGTAACGGCATGAATGAGCACAGGACCCTCGTGGGTGTCCCGGACATTGTTCAGCACCGGCAAAAGATGATCGAGATTATGCCCGTCCACCGGCCCGACATAATAAAAGCCGAGCTCTTCAAACATTGTGCCGCCGGTCCAAAAGCCACGGGCAAATTCTTCGGCTCGAGCCGCTTTCGCCTGAAGCGATTTAGGCAGCGCTTTGGCCATCTGTTTTGCAACTTCCCGCAAAGACATATATGTCCGGCCGGATACAAGACGGGCGAGATAAGCGGACATGCCGCCCACAGGCGGGGCAATCGACATGTCGTTGTCATTCAACACGACAATCAGGCGTGAGTGCATGCCTCCTGCGTTGTTCATGGCCTCATAGGCCATACCTGCAGACATCGCGCCATCACCGATCACGCAAACGACATTGCGGTCTTTGCCGGAGATGTCGCGCGCAACGGCCATGCCAAGACCGGCGGAAATCGATGTGGACGAATGCGCTGCGCCAAAAGGATCGAATTCGGATTCGCTGCGCTTGGTGAAACCGGACAAGCCACCGCCCTGACGTAAGGTGCGAATGCGGTCTCGGCGTCCGGTCAGAATTTTATGTGGGTAACTCTGGTGTCCGACATCCCAAATCAGGCGGTCATCCGGCGTATCAAAAACATGGTGCAGGGCGACTGTAAGTTCGACGACTCCTAATCCGGCACCCAGATGGCCTCCGGTCAATGAAACGGCATCTATGACTTCGCTGCGTAACTCCTCAGCAACCTGCTTCAGGTCAACAATTGACAGGTTTTTCAGATCACGCGGTGTCTTTATCTGGTCAAGGAGAGGTGTTTGGGGGCGACTCGTCACTCTTGCTGCTCTTTGGTTTTTCGCCTGTTTTGTGTTTATTTAGAAAGCAACATCCAGATGACAAGAAATCGCTTCTGTTTCAGTGTTCTGGCACATGAGTCGCTGCATGGTCCAATCAACCTTTTACGGATGAGCCGCACAGTGCATCATTTGTCAGAGGCAGAGAGATACAACAGCGGGAAAAGACGCGCAATCGGCCTTGTGACGTTAATCGGTCCGATGCAGGCGGTTTCGGTTACGATGGCCGTTGAAAGCAATAAATAAAGCTTATACTTGATAAAGTCTTGGTTATGCAACTTTTGATTGTATTTTCTGTAAAAATGTCACCCTAAGGGGTGATGTGTGGTGATGCAAATGGTAATACAACAATCAGTGTGGTCGATGGGACCACGTGCACAGTGATCAACTTGGGCCGCATCTCGCGGCCCATTTTTTTTCTGAAACCCGTTGTTTATGGATGTTCCCGGTACTGTTTCCAAAGTGAAATTGATGGTTAAGCGGGGTTTGCAAGGAGGTTTGACCGGCGCATGAAGACGGTTCAGGGTGTCGTGCCTGTTGCAAACGCTTTTCGCGTGTGTGAGTCGCGCAGCCCAGTGTTAGCGAAAGGTTGATTTCAACCTGAGGTATTCGGACCCTTACGATTCTGCCGGGCTGGCTGACACGGTTGATGCATTGTCGATCCAGATCTGGTTACTGCTGATGAGAAACCTGTCCGTCAGGTCTCAACGTCCAGCGGCTTGGTTCCGGAGGCGGCACCGTCGGCAGCCATCTGAATTTTTTCCACTTTGGATTCAGCCGACTTCAAGAGTGCATCGCAGTGCTTTCTGAGTTCATTGCCGCGATCATAAATGGCGATGCTCTTTTCAAGCGGAACGTCTCCGCTTTCGAGCTTTCTGACGATAGATTCCAATTCGTGTAGAGCTTCTTCGAAGCTTAGTGACGAAACCGGTTTACGTGCCTCGGACTGATTGTCGCTCACGGTCTTTTCCTGTCTGGCGATTCCTTGTGGCGGATAATAACGACACGAAAACCAGGACAGCAAGAGGCGCTTGAGTCCCGGAGTGCGGTCGTTGCGCCGACGATGTTATCGCATGCCCGGTTCGGACGTTTGTTCATGCGTTCATCAGGCAGGACAGATGTGCTGCGACGGATCGCGAGAGGCCCTCCAGATCATACCCGCCCTCCAACAGGGAAACGATGCGTCCATCGCATTTGCGGTCGGCTACGTCCATCAATTCGGTGGTGATCCACTTATAGTCATCTTCCACCAGATTGATGTTTCCAAGCGGGTCGCGCGTATGGGCATCAAAGCCCGCCGATATCAGAATCAGATCGGGCGAAAAGGCTTCTATCTTCGGCAGGACAACCTGTTTCATGGCCTCTTTAAAACGGTGACTGCCATCACCGGCGGCAAGTGGCGCATTAACGATCGTATTGGCCTCGCCAGTCTCGTTTGCGGCCCCCGTACCTGGAAAAAGAGGCATCTGGTGGGTCGAGCAGTACATGACGCTTTTGTCGTTCCAGAAGATTTCCTGTGTGCCGTTGCCGTGGTGAACGTCAAAATCGACGATAGCGACGGACTCAATCCCGAACACGTGCTGAGCATGCCGGGCGGCCACCGCCACATTGTTGAAAAGACAAAAGCCCATTGCTGTTGTCGTCTCCGCATGATGTCCGGGAGGGCGAATGGCACAAAAAGCGTTTTTCGCCTTTTTGTTGACGACCTGATCAACGGACATGCAGGCTGCGCCGACCGCGCGCAGGATGGCTTCCCATGTGCCGGCGGAAACTGCCGTGTCCGCATCCAGATGTATAATGCCCTGATCCGGTACGGCACTGTGAAGATGCTCAACGTAGGAAGTCGGATGCGCGCGTGCCACGTCTTCAAGATCGCCCATCGGCGCGATATCCCTCAAAAGCGATTGAAAGCGTTCCTGTTCAAGAACGCGATCAATCGCTCGTAAGCGATCGGGTCTCTCCGGATGTCCGTGAGGTGTCAGATGCTCCAAAAACGCGGGATGGTGGTAAAGCAATGTCGACAATGGTGTGCGGCCTCCCAGGTTACGCATTTTCGCGGCGTTTACGTTGCGGGCGATTTACCGAAAGTTTTTGCCCTGACCCATGAGACTGCCGGCCGCCATCGTCGTGTCGACCATCCGCAAAGTGTCCGCCATACCTTTAGGAATTGATATGACAGGGATAGATCTGTGCGACAACCATAAATGACATCGGCCACTGGCGGTAACATCCATTCGATTAATCGGCTTTTACTGTATTTGTGTCGATGGCGAAGTTGTTAATCCGAAAGGTTTTGAATTCAATTGATTTTTTTCAGTACTTTCCAGAATATAATAGTAAATCGCGCGCGCGAAATGCGGTTCATGTGTCTAAAGTACAATCCATTTTAGTTTACAAACAAAAAAACGGCGAATTCATTAGAATTCGCCGTATTAGATGCGAACGGTTAAACCGTTCGGGAGGGAGGTCCGCTTCATCACCAGGGTATTTACAAGTATTAATCTATACGATTCTGAGAAAAAATAAAATGCTGAGTTCAAAAATTGCGGCGACATTGTGCATAACTTTATAAATAATGCTCAAATTGCGGCAAAAACGTACCAAAATTGCGTGCGTGGCTAAGGACTTAGATTGGCTATGTTACACAAAAAGCACGGCCGACTCTCATTTTCGGGGTGCCGCTGCGCGTTTCAAACGGTCGTTTATGGCATCGCCAAGGCCCGTCAACGGTATGGGCATGACGGCGATATTTCGGACATCGGAAGCATCAAGACTTCTGAGTCCGGCAAACAGTCTGGCAGCGGCTTCACGTAAGTCCGATTTTTCGCTGAGATTAAAGATCTTGCGGCAGTTTTCTGCACCGGCAGGTAAAGTCGGTCCGAAGGCAAGCAGGCCCTCGTCCGGATTGACATTTTCAGCGCTCATTCGCACGGCTGCATGGGGTGCATAATGCGACGACAGCATACCGGGAGACTCCGGAGCCGTGTCGTTATGGCCTGCGCGCGCGATCTTTTTGCCGAGCACTTGCACCAGATCCTCTGCCGGAATGCCACCCGGTCTCAGGAGGGTCGGGGTTTCGCCTGTGCAGGCCACCACGGTTGATTCAAGGCCTATGACCGTTGGTCCGGCATCGATTACCAGTGCAATCCGCCCGGCCATGTCCCGGACGACATCCTGCCCGGTTGTGGGGCTTATCCGGCCTGACATATTGGCACTTGGTGCCGCCAGGGGGCGGTCCACTGATCTGGACAGGGCCTGCATCAGCGGTGAGGCCGGCACGCGCAGGGCAATGGTATTGAGACCGGCTGAAACAAGGTCCGATATCGGAGAGTCCGCCCTGCGGGGCAAGACCAGGGTCAGCGGTCCCGGCCAGAAAGACCGCGCCAGTTTGTCAGCATCGTCGTTAAAGTAACCGTGCTTTTGTGCTGTCGCATAATCGGCAAGATGTGAAATGAGGGGGTTGAATTGCGGGCGGCCTTTCACCTCGAATATTTTCGCACAGGCCGCTCCATTTGTCGCATCGGCAGCGAGCCCGTAGACAGTCTCGGTGGGTATCGCAACGAGTTCGCCACCCTTTAACAGATTTGCTGCCAGCGAGAACTGAGCGTTTTTCTGCCAATCGGGCGGTGCGCCTGAAAGAATCCACCGTTGTGTTGTTTTGTTCAAATTCATGCGACCACCTGCCGTAGGGACAGCGTTGACGTGTGCGTAAACGTCATTATCTTCAAAGCGAATATAAGTGTCACTGCGATCCGTTGCTGCCGTATGTGCGGTGAAAGGCAGCGTGCGTCAAGCAGGCAATTCCGGGGAGGAACAGATGTACCGGGCACCCACTTCCGATATCGCCTTTACGATGAAGCATGTTACCGGCTTTCCTGAGCTTCTTGACAGTGGCCGTTTCCCGGATCTGAGCGAGGATCTGGTCGACGCCATCTTAAGCGAAGCGGCCCGATTTGCCGAAGAGGAAGTGGCGCCGCTCAACAGCGTTGGCGACCGACAGGGCTCGGTGCTTTCAGAAGGTGTGGTGAGGGTGCCGGACGGCTGGGCAGAATGTTATCGCAGATGGGCAGAGGCCGGCTGGAACGCGTTGACCGGAGATCCGGACTATGGCGGGCAGGGGCTGCCAGTGTCCCTGTTTATGGCGACAATGGAAATTTGGAACTCCGGATCAATCGCCTTCACTCTGTGTCCCACACTGACCGTTGGCGCGATCGAGGCTCTGGAGGCGCATGCGTCACCTGAATTGAAGGACATTTATCTTGCCAAGCTGATTGCCGGCGAATGGACCGGCACGATGAATTTGACGGAGCCACAGGCCGGATCGGACCTGAATGCGGTCAGAACCCGCGCCGAGCGTCAGCCTGATGGAACCTATCGGCTGTTCGGTCAGAAGATTTTCATCACTTACGGCGAGCACGAGATGACGGACAATATCGTGCATCTGGTCCTTGCCCGTCTGCCCGATGCACCACCCGGAACGCGTGGGATCTCGCTGTTTCTGGTGCCGAAGTTTCTGGTTGATGGCGAGGGAAGGCCGGGACAGCGCAATGATGTTACCTGCACCGGTCTTGAACACAAGCTCGGGATTCATGCATCGCCCACCTGCATGATGTCTTACGGCGACAACGGCGGCGCGGTCGGCTTTCTGGTCGGCGAGGAGAACAAGGGCCTCGCCTGTATGTTCACGATGATGAACAATGCGCGCCTTGCGGTGGGTGTTCAGGGGCTGGGTGTTGCCGAACGCGCGACGCAACAGGCGCTTGCCTTTGCAAAGGAACGAAGACAAGGCCGCGTCACCGGAGCCAGCGGGACGGAAATGAGTCCGATTGCCGATCATCCCGATATCAAGCGCAGCCTGTTGACGATGATGGCTCTGACGGGCATTGCTCGTGTCCTTTGCTTTGCCTGCGCACACGCCATTGATATGAGCCGGACGGGCAAGGAGGACGCGTTCTGGTCGGATCGGGCTGCGCTCCTGACACCTTTTGCGAAGGCTCTTTCCACCGATATTGGTGTTGAAGTGGCGTCTATCGGCATTCAAATCCATGGCGGTATGGGTTTTGTGGAGGAAACCGGAGCGGCGCAGCACTATCGGGACGCGCGGATATTGCCGATTTATGAGGGGACAAACGGAATCCAGGCGATCGATCTGGTGTTGCGCAAACTACCCCTTTCCGGCGGCGAACATGTGGCCGGCTTTATCGAAGACTTACGCCGTATTCAGTCTGATGTCGGCGCTGCCAACGATCCGGAACTGGGTACGATAGCGGAGTGCCTGGACGATGCGTTGTGTCTGACCGAAGAGGCAACTGGCTTTATAAACAGAGCGCATTCTGAAGGTCGCACCGACGATATTCTCGCCGGGGCGACGCCTTATCTGCGTCTTTTCGGACTGACGGTGGGGGGATGTCTGCTGGCAAAGGGTGCCATGGCGACACTGCGGCAGGACACGGCGACGGCCGAGGACAAAAACCGCCTGCTTGTGGCGCGTTACTTCGCCGAGAATCTGCTGGCGGAGACCAAAGGCCTGTGTCGTGAGGTTACACAAGGGGCGGCAAATACGCTGGCTTTTGATCCGTTCAGTCTGGCGTCATAAGCGAAGGGAATTGCCAACATGATTGAGGTCGAAAGGGTCGAGGCCGTCCAGACTGTCCGTATGAACCGGCCGGAGAAGAAGAACGCGCTGACGGATGAGATGTATGTCAATCTGAGCGACGCGTTGCAGGCCGGCGAGCAGAACCCGGATGTGAGGGTCCATCTTCTCTTGGGTACAGACGGAGTTTTCACCGCCGGAAACGACATTGCGGACTTTCTGACGTTCGCCCAGGGCGGCCGGCTTGGTGGCGGTGTCGTCAGATTTCTGCGAACACTGCCTGATATCGGTAAACCGCTTGTTGCAGCGGTCGACGGTCTTGCGATCGGCGTCGGGACAACCATGCTTTTTCACTGCGATATGGTGGTGGCAAGCGAGCGGTCCGTGTTCAAGACACCGTTTCTGGATCTTGGGCTGGTGCCGGAGGCCGGTTCCAGTCTGATTGCGCCAAAGCTTATGGGGCAGGCTCGGGCTTTTGACCTTCTCTGTGCCGGCCGGCCTTTCTCGGCCGGACAGGCGTTTGCAGCAGGTTTTGTGAATGAAATCGTTCCTCACGCGGACGTCGAATCAAAGGCAATGGACCTGTGTCTGCAACTGGCCGCCAAACCACCGGAGGCGATGAGCGTTGCCCGGACTTTCGTTCGGGGGCCCGACTGCAGAACTCAGACAGCGCATCGAAGACGAGATAGCGGCCTTTCGGGATCGTCTTCAGTCTGACGAAGCACGATCGGCCTTCATGGCTTTCATGAATAGAAAATAAACGGAAGAAAGGGAGGGTGCCCAGCCATGGCAAGCCTTGCGGGGAAGACACTTTTTGTGACCGGTGCGTCACGCGGCATCGGACTGGCGATCGCACTTCGAGCGGCGAGGGACGGCGCCAATATCGCCATAGCCGCCAAAACCGCCGAGCCGCATCCCAAGCTGGAGGGTACGATTTACACGGCCGCGGAGGAGATTGAGCAGGCAGGCGGCAAAGCGTTGCCACTTGTCGTCGATGTCCGTGATGATGAGGCGGTCAAATCCGCCATCGACCGGACGGCTGCGCATTTCGGGGGTCTGGATATCCTGGTCAATAATGCCAGCGCCATCCAGCTGACGCCGGTTTCCGCCACGGACATGAGACGGTTCGATCTGATGCACCAGATCAACACCCGCGGAACATTGATGTGTTCGAAATTCGCCATTCCCCACCTGGAGAAGGCCGACAATCCACATATTCTGATGCTGTCTCCACCCCTTGATATGCAGGAAAAATGGTTTTGCGCCTTTTACGCCTTATTCAATCGCGAAATATGGAATGAGTCTGGTTGTCCTTGGGCTGGCGGGTGAGTTGCGGGCCAAGGGCATCGCCGTCAACGCCCTTTGGCCGCGCACGACGATTGCGACAGCCGCGATAAAGAATCTGCTCGGTGGCGATAAGATAATGCAGTCAAGCCGAACGCCGGACATTGTTGCGGATGCGGCTCATGTCATTCTGACGAGTGACGCAAAGCAGCATAGCGGCAATTTCCATATCGATGACAGCTTATTGGCAGAAAACGGTGTAACGGATTTTGAGCCGTACCGTGTCGACCCCACTGTTGCTCTCAGTCCGGACTTCTTCGTTCCCGACGAACCGAAATCCCCCGCCGATCTTGGGCCTTCTCAAACCTGACGACAAGGATGTCCCAGGGGACGGACAAACGGCTTCAATCTGCTGCGTTGGGCTGCTCAACCGAGTATAAACACCGGTTATCACACCCTTCCTTCCAGCTTTTTGCCGTTTGATCCCCCATTTCAAGCACATTTATGGGGCCACACCCGAGGTCTTAAGCAACGGATGCAATATCGTTTGCGACATCAACGAATGAGTTGGAGGGGCGCGCCAGTTTTGCGAAGAAGGGGCGCGGGTTGACCAGCATTTTACCGATAACGTCCCGACCGGCGGCGGGCATGAAATAAAATCCCTGCTCGTACTTGCAACCGTAAGAGCGCAGCAGGGCTTGCTGCTCGGCTGTCTCGACCCCTTCGGCAATCACAGTCATATCGATCTTCCGCGCCATATCGAATATCGCGGTGACAATGGCCTGGCTTTCAGCGCTTTCGCAGATATCTGTTACAAAACTCCGGTCAATCTTGATTTCATCGACCGGAAGGTCCTTTAAATGTGTAAGTGAGGCAAAACCGGTTCCAAAATCGTCCAGAGAAATTGTGAATCCGTGGTCGGACAGGTCCTGCAGGATGCTGGAAATTCCACTCGAGTTCGGTCCGATGACGCATCCCTCGGTGATTTCAAGGGTAACGTTTTTGGCCGGAATTGATTGAGACTTCAGCTTGTCCTTTATCCGGGCAATCGTTTTTGCGCTGGTCAGTTGTGCTTCATGAAGATTGATCGCGATTTTGTCCGGTGCCACGCCATTGTTTCGCCAATAGACATAATCATGGCATATGCGATCAAAGATATAATCCCCGACCTGGATGATCATGCCGCGTTTTTCGGCAACATCGATAAACTCTTCGGGCGACAAATAGCCTTCTTTTTCGTCATGGCAGCGAACCAGGGCCTCGAGCGACCGGATACCGCCGTTTTTGATGTCGACGATGGGCTGATAGAAAACATCCAGTTCCTGTGACTGAAGCGCGTGGCGAAGTTTCGCTTCGATTTCATGCCCGCGCTGAGCGACGTCGCGCAGACTCTTGTCAAAGGCGCACGCCGTTCCGCGCCGCTTCTGCTTGGCGTTGGCAAGCGCAATGTTTGCGTTGGCGAGAACCGATTTGGCGGACGTGCCGTCTTGCGGTGCCAGCGCCCAGCCAATGGAGGCACCGCTATAGAGTTTGGTGCCTGCAACCGTAATCGGTTCATGCAGAGCCGACAACAATTCGCAAACAATCGAGGAGACTTCTTCCGGATCGTCCTGATCGGGGAAAAGGACGGCAAATTCATCCCCGGACACACGGGAAGCCATGCCCCGCTGTGCAAGGGTGGATATGATGCGTCGCGCCATTTGCCGCAGAAGCTGGTCACCCTCTCGGTAGCCGTGACTGTCATTGAAAGTCTGGAAGTTATCGAGGTCGATCAGTGCGACCGCAAATGGCTCATTCGTCTCCTCGAGCTTATTGCAGAAACGGGACAATTGTGCCTGAAAACTTGCCCGGTTGGGCAGGCCTGTCAGGGAATCGTACCGGGCGAGATGCCGTGCCTTTTGAGCCGCGGCATTCAGCTCCTCGTTTGAACTTCCCGGACCGGCCGGCGGCCCGGGGTCAAATGAACGCGTCAGTCTGTACCCGGCAAATAATGAAAGCAGGACAGCAGCCAGGCAAAGTCCGAAAAGGAAGGTTTTGGAGAAATCGCTGCCTGAGGCGGCCGCGCCGGTCAGCGGAACGGCAACGCTGTAGACACCGCGAATGTCGCCCACTTTCCAGTCTGTTTTCGGCGAGTCCGCCCGCGTGTTGTGGCATTGAACGCACGACTCGCCCATGGTGATTGCCCTTGCATGGCGAAGTCTCGACAGACCCCCGTCGGTTTCTATTGCCGAGTAGGTTGTCTGACCGGAGTTACGAAATGCATTGAGAGCGTTGAGTTCAAACGCATCCTGCGGACCTGATGCGGCGCCCGGATAATAGGGATGATCACTGTAGAACCGGAAGTTCAGATCCGGGTTCTGCTTGTTGAGCGCATGAACAAAACCATGCATGAATGTTGCGGAAAACGGGACTGTCGGCGTGTTCCGGCGATAGTCTATCGCCACGTCCACGCCCTGCTGAACGGCGTTGTCGACGATGTTCTTGGCGTAGTAGCCCTGCATTGTATTCAGTATATTGGTAAAGGCGTCCGCTTGATTGGCAATGAGTTTGTTTTCCAATCTGTCGATAAAGTATGTCGTTCCCGCATAAAGGACGGCTGCCAATCCCAGCGACACGGCCGCTACGGCAGGAATGTGCCAGTTTTTTATGGTAATCGTTTTTGGAAAGACGAGTTTCATTGAAATACCACCGGCCCCAGAACTTCGCCGGATGATATACATGTTAGCTTAATTAAATATAAAAAGTGGGATTACCGGTTACTTTGTAAGTAAATAAGTTCTAAGATTTCAGCCAATATTAAATTAATTGGAGTGTAATAGTATATTCATACTATGAAGCGTCGGCTGACATTGGAAGCCGGTTTCTCACTCAGAGAGACACGGTCATTCGAATTCCGGTCCGCGCGCCGTGTACGGACGATCGCTTTCCCAGACTTTCATCAGCGCTTCCAGATCGGCGCGTTTGTCGTCCGGCAGGACGATTTTCAACGCCACCAGAATATCGCCTCGTGTGCCTTTCTCGGTCGGGAGTCCTTTGCCTTTGAGGCGCAGCGTGCGACCGCTGCTGACACCGGATGGTATTTTCACGTCAACGGCCCCGTCCAGAGTCGGGACACGTATTTTTGCGCCTAGAACCGCTTCGTAAAGGGCAATCGGCAGGTCGACACGCAGGTCCGGACCATCTGCTTTAAATATCTTATGCGGTGCATAGATCACAGTAATCAGCGCGTCGCCGTTTTTCCCGCCGCTTGAACCGGGGAGGCCCTGTCCTTTGAGGCGGAATTGACCACCGTCCTCGGTACCGGGAGGGATTTTGACATCGACTGTTTTTCCGCTGGGAAGTGTCACCCGGACCTTGCCGTCATGGACAAGGTCTTCCAGCGAGACCCGGGCCTTTATCGAGACATCGTCGCCCTTTTTTTGGCCCGGATTGTTCGTGAACGGCCGGCCTCGCATATTGGGGCGTGCATTGTCCTGTCCGCCGGCAAATCCGCCCAGTATCTCACTTAGAAAATCGTCAAAGACACCGGATTCCATGTTGGACCGGCTGCCGGGATTGAATCCGAAACCGCCCGTTTGACGTCCGGCGCCCGGCTGTGCTCCACCAAACCCGCCAAAGCCCTGAAACCGCGGTTTTCCCTCAGCATCTATCTCGCCGCGGTCATACTGGTCGCGTTTTTCCTTTTCGCCAAGTATTTCATAGGCATGGTTGGCCTCGGCGAATTTCTCCTTTGCCTTCGGATTATCGGCGTTCTGATCGGGGTGATATTTTTTTGCGAGTTTACGGAATGCCTTTTTGATCTCCGCCTCGCTGGCTGACCTTGAAACGCCCAGTACCTCATAAGGATCACGCATTTCTGTTCTAAATAGTCCTGTCCTTGATGCCCGCATAATGCAATGCGATTTATAGCAGATATGGTATCCGGTGCACGCTGAGTCCAGAAACTATCTATCACATAACAGGTTGGTCAGGAACTGTCCGGCTCGCTGTTCGCAATCTGATTGCGGAGCTGAATAACCTGCCAGTTTTTCAGGTCGTCACGGCAGGCGGTGCCGTTGTAGTTTTCGAGCCCCTGAAATGTATTAGCCGTGGTGACAAACTCAAGACATGTCAGGCCGGGCCGAACAGCGAGCGGGCTCAGACTCAGGATCGATCCCTGATTCCCCGAAGTCTCGCTGTGCCATGCCAAAGGCAGGCGGGCTTCATCGTCCCGATTCAGCCGGCCGATGGCGTCGGAAATCGCGAACCTGTCGGCTGGAAGAACAGCATCTTCGGCGCCGCCGTTGCTGGAAACCGATCCCGTGACTGCCGGGTCTTCGTTACGCTCGTGCGTGCCCGAAGCGGACCCGACCGGTATCGAAAGGCCGCCGCAGCCGGCGACAAGAAGTGCGAAGATCAGTACGAGCGGGAACTTGCAGGAAAGGTGATGTCGGCCGGCCGGTATGCCGCAGCGGCGTTGTTGGTGTGAGATGCCAAATGCACTATAGAATGAATGCGACACTCTTGATGAACTCCAGGGCGGCCAATGTCCGATATGAAACACGATAAGGCATCAACCTTAACCAAGGATGACTCCGCGGAAGTCAACGTGCCGTTCCAACAATTCAACCAATGGCTGGCCGATGCTGAAACGTCGGAGATCAACGATCCGACCGCCATGTCACTGGCAACCGTCGATCCGGACGGCTTGCCCAATGTCCGAATGGTTCTGTTGAAGGGGGTCGATGAGCGCGGTTTCGTGTTCTACACAAACTTTGAGAGCCAGAAAGGTGTAGAAATTACGGCAAACAAGAAGGCGGCGCTTTGTTTTCACTGGAAAAGTCTCCGGAAGTCCGTCCGGATTCGCGGTCTGGTCGAAACCGTGTCGGACGCGGAAGCCGATGCTTATTTTGCGTCCCGTCCCAGAGGCAGCCGTATCGGAGCCTGGGCATCGAAACAGTCAAGGCCGCTGGAAAGCCGGTTTGCGCTTGAAAAGCAGGTGGCCCGCTATACCGCGAAATATCCGGTTGGGGACATTCCACGGCCCGATTACTGGTCGGGGTTTCGCGTAAAACCCCTGCACATCGAATTCTGGTCGGATCAGCCATTCCGCTTGCATGATCGTCTTGTGTTCCAGCGGGAGGATGTTGCCGAGGGTTGGCATACACAACGCCTTTACCCATAACGCTTGATCAAGCCGGAAAAGGGGGAGGCGCCGCTTTGTCCGTCAGAAAGATCCCGGTATGTGCTGTCACGCTGGCGTTTTTACACCCTTCCTTCCAGCTTTTGCCGTTTGATCTGCCATTTCAACGACATTTATGGGGCCACACCCGAAACATATAACCTATGAAAAATGTCAGCCGTGGTCGGGCGATCGGGTGAAAGTTTGACGCACAACACATTTTATCCGATGACCGGCGATCCGAACAACCAATCTGTAATCCGGTAGGCCGTGCCCTGCTTTGCGGCCTCATAACACTTTTCCGATAGGAACTCGAGACAGTGACCGATATGACCGCCGCACTGGCAGGGCTCTCCCTGGGCTTTACGCTGATCATTGCAATCGGCGCGCAGAATGCGTTTGTGTTGCGCCAGGGCTTGTTAAGGTCTCATGTTTTCGCCGTCACCACTGTTTGCTTTTTGTCCGATGCGTTGCTGATTGCGGCGGGGGTGATGGGACTTGGGTCTCTGGTTAAACAATCCGGGACGGCGCTGCAGATTGTCACCTTGGGAGGCGCGTGCTTTTTGCTGGTCTATGGCGCATTCGCCTTAAGGCGGGCTTTCCGAAACGAAAGTATGACGGTGGCGTCCGACGGTGGAGGCAACCTTAAGTCCGCCGTGTTGACCTGCTTTGCGCTGACATGGGGAAATCCGCACGTCTATCTGGATACCGTTGTCTTACTGGGCAGCCTGTCCGCTCGCTACAGCGAGACCGGGCAGGTTGTTTACGCCGCGGGTGCCATGGCGGCGTCGGGGATCTGGTTTTACGGCCTGGGATATGGGGCGCAGTATCTAGCGCCCATCTTCGCGAAACCCGCGGCCTGGCGTATACTGGACATTGCAATTTGCGCGGTCATGTGGGGGATCGCTATCAAGCTGGTTGCGGATAGCGGCTTCGTTTAGTGTCAAACAGGTATCTCTCAGGATACCAAAGTCATTCAAACAAAAAAGCGGCTCGGACAAACCGTCCGTCTTCGTCAATCCTATCGGTCCGTTGGCTAAAGAGATCGTGTGGTCCCGATAGCCAATAGGCCGCAGCGTTGCCTCACGCGGTTCCACCCGGTCATCAGTAAAGCCGGCGTGGTTGGGATCGGGCGCTAGTGACTTTTCTTGGGCGGCACCGACTTGTGTTTTTTGGCGTTCTTACACGTTGTGGCGGCCGTGATTGCCTGAATGCCAACCGGCTTATACAACTTGCCCAGATCCGGTTTCAATGTCGGCCCGGTATTCTTTGTTACTTGCATCGGTTTCATCTTTTTGAACCTTGGTTGTTGGGATGTTCGCGTCCGGAACGCCGACGGGCCTCCTCCATTCGGTTTCCGGTTCTGCAACACCCCGCATATATAAACAGGTTGCAGCACATCAACCCGTTTATGACGATGTCCCACCAGTTTTTAGGTGGTTAAGCGAGTGTGCTTGAAACTTATGTGGGTTGGCTAGTCAAATTCCGCAACAGGTCCGTAAAACTTCGCGAGCTAGGTTAATCGTTTACTAACCAAGTAAATGGCTGAAATAATCTGGTATTGATTTGATATTTAACGCAGTTTTTTCTGCTCCACCCATTTGTCGGTTTGATTGAGTCCCATTTCGAGACAGTCAAAAAGGTGATTGAGGTCACTTTCGGAAATGATCATCGGCGGACATATGGCGATTGTGTCTCCCAGAGCACGCAAAATCGCGCCCGCCTCCTCGATAAGACGTATGCACGTGGCGCCGACGCCCGCATCGGGTGCAAAGGATGTCCGGCTGTCCTTGTTTGCAACCAGTTCGATCCCGCCGACCAGCCCCTTAAAGCGGGTTTCCCCGACGAGCGGATGATCGGCCAGTGTCTGCATGCGGCGCGCAAAGGTCGGCATAAGGTTCCGCACATGACCCAGAATATTGCGCTTTTGATAAATCTCGATCGCTTTGACGCCCAGAGCGCAACCGAGCGGGTGACCGCCATAGGTAAACCCATGACCGAATGCACCGAATTTGCGGCTCTGTTCGACGAAAGCTTCGTAAAATGCCTCCGGCACCATGACGGCACCCAAAGGTGCATAAGCAGAGGTTAACTGTTTGGCAGTTGAAATCGTATCGGGCTCGAAATTCATCGTTTCGCACCCCCACCAGTTTCCGGTTCGCCCAAAACCATTGATGACTTCATCGTCTATGAACAGGATGTCGTTTTCCTGCAGGATCGCCTGAACGCCCTCGTAATATCCCTCCGGCGGCACGATGACGCCGCCGGCGCCCATAACCGGTTCGCCGATAAAGGCCGCGATGGTGTCCGCGCCCTCGCGCTCGATCAGGTTGCGTAATGATGCGAGGATCCGATCGACAAAAGCGGCTTCGCTCTCGCCCGGCTCGGCAAACCGATAATAGTGGGGACAGTCTGTGTGAAGCACGCCCTGAACGGGCAGGTCAAAACCATTGTGATTGCCCGGCAGGCCTGTCAGCGAGGCGGTCATGATGGTAACGCCGTGGTAGGCTTTCGCCCGGCTGATGATTTTTTTCTTTTCCGGTTTTCCGCGGGCGTTGTTGTAGTACCAGGCAAGTTTGATTTGCGTGTCGTTGGCTTCCGATCCCGAAGAGGTGAAAAACACTTTGCCGATATTGGCCTTACGGTCGTTCTTGGGAGCAATTTCCTTTAACTTCTCGGCAAGTTCAATTGCAGGTTCGGTGCTCTTGCCGCCGAAAAGATGATAGTAGGGCAGGCGGTCAAGCTGCTCTTTTGCGGCCTCGATCAGTTCTGCATCGCCGAACCCAAGACCGGCGCACCATAATCCCGCCATGCCTTCAATATAGGCTTTCCCTTGTGTATCGTAGACATGAACACCCTCGCCGCGGTCCAGGATAAGCGTCCCTTTTTCATGGAGTTTGTGAAGCGGTGTATATGGATGGAGGAGGGAATCGACGTCCCGTGTTTGCATATTTGTAAGGGGCATGCGGGACTCCATCGGCAATACAGGCTTGGCGCCCATTAATTTCATGTTGTATTCACGCATCCTCTAACAGTTTTGCCGGAGAGGGGATAGCTGGAATTCTCCTAACGTGGTAAGGGCTGCGTCCGGTCGCCGATTGCGGCATTGGATGAAAGCCGTCCAGCTGTTGAAACGGAGCGTTTATTGGAAACTGTTCGCGCCATACTGTTTGATCGCGATGGGACATTGATCGATTTCGATCCGACGTGGGTTCCCTGTTTTTCCCGCATGCTGGAAACGCTCTCCGGCGGGCATAATGCGTTGTTGAGAAAATTGCTGGATGCCAGCGGGCTTGATCGGGAGCGGAGCGGCTTTCGGCGCGGCGCTCTGGTTCTGACCCATGCACCCATCGACTACGCACCCTTGTGGGCCGATGCTTTGGGTGTTGATTTCGACGATGCGTTTCTCAGCAGGGTCAGCGCGCTTCTGCTTGAGTCCTGTACCTTGGCCGTGACACCGTTCGAGGACACGGTTTCGACCATTTCAGCACTGAAGGAGCGTGGTCTGACCGTAGGACTGGCAACCAACGGCACACAGGCGACGGCGCGGAAGCAGCTGGAAGCTCTGGGTGTGCTGCCTCATTTTGAGTTTGTCGCCGGTTATGATAGCGGATTCGGCCGCAAGCCGGAGCCGGGGCAACTGCTGGCCTTTGCGCGCCATATCGGGTGCCAGCCGGACGAAGTTGCAATGATCGGCGACTCCCTGCACGACATGGACGCGGCGCGAGCCGCCGGATGCAGGGCAATCGCCGTTGCGACAGGCGCTGTTCCTGCGTCGGAGCTCCGTGCGCACAGCGATCACGTAATCGACTCTCTCGCGGGATTGCTTGATTTGTTTCCGGCCAAAGAGTTTTCGTGAGTCTGTGCCGGATTTCGGCCTACCAGAGGAAGGTCTGAGGGTCGGGAACGGCTTCTTTCCTTGACGACAACTGCATGCCCTTGATGCAGCGGATGATGTACCAGATCACCGTCAGGAAGATGGTGATAAATCCGATAAATATGACCATCAGCAAAAAACTGGCCAGGCTGTAAAGAAGCGCCATCCAGAACGTGCGTATCTGGTAAGTATAATGCGTTTCAACCCAACCGGAACTCTTGCCACGGTTCAGATACGCCATGACGACGCCGATAACGGATGTCAGACCGACGGCCAGTCCGACGAGATAAAGGATGTAAATGAGCTGAATGTTCTCGCTGCCGGGTTCGATATAGGCACCCGTTGCGTCATTTGGCGAATTCTGCGGTTCCTGCGTCATCATACGATCCTTGATGTTCCGGGTTGCCGGTAACCATTATCCTCCAAACATCACGCTCCGCTGTCAAAAGTTTTGTTTGTTGGCGCAAATCTTGTTAAACCTCGGAACGATCTGAAACTAGGCGATCCGACATCGATTCCGGGAGCTTCCGGATTGGTGCGGTGGTTCAGGTGTTTTCGATTCAGGGGCAGGATTGATGTATACCCGACTCCCAACACGCCAGTCGCGGCTCGCTGGAGCCGGCCGATCCGCCGGTGTGCTGGGCATTCCGGTGCTGATCGTCGGCGTTCTGTTTCATCGGATGGGTCTGATCGATACAACCAGTCTGATCTTCGTCCTGATTGCCGTCACTCTTGTGGGGGTCTTTGGTGTTCTTGCGGCGCTGGTCGCCTTCATAGAAATCTGGAACAAGGGCATGAAGGGAGGATGGCCCGCGGTTGCAGGCTTGTTCATGGCTGCGCTGATGCTGCTTCCGGCGGGTCTGGCGATTGCGGGGGCCATGCGGTTCCCGCCATTGTCGGATATCGCGACGAATTATGCCGATCCGCCGAGTATTGTCATTTCTGACCTCAGAGTTCCGGGCCCTCAACCGAATCTTGAAGACGTCCAGCTTGATGCCTATCCGGATATTCAGCCGCGAATCTATCCTCTGACCACGGCAGATATGCACAGCCTGGCCTTGGTAACGGTCGATGAACTGGGATGGGACGTGATCATCAATGAGCCGGCTGATCTCGCCGAAGAACCTACCTATTTCCAGGCAAGTGCCAGAACCATGATATTCGGTTTTACCGATGATGTGTCCGTACGGTTTCTCCCCTATCCGGGCGGAGCACGGCTGGATATCCGATCACGGTCCCGATACGGACGGTACGATCTTGGAGCCAACGCGCGACGCATTCGTCAGTTCTATGCGGATCTTGATGCCAAAGTCAGGAAGATTGACATCACCTACGACGAGACAGAGGACCTCCCGATCCTGGAAAGTACGGATGAGGAAATTGAACGAGAGGAAGACTTCATCCCAATTCCTCTTGCTCGTCCGACGAGTTGACACGTTCCAGAGCGAATCCCGTGAAGGTTGAACCACCTTCACGACAAGGATATTTATGAGTCCGTACCCTAGCTCTGATCCGCTGTCGTGAATGACGCACCAAGCGCCACCGCTCCCGATGACTTGACGAGCCCTCTTCTCACCAGATCTTCCATATGGGCCAGTACGGACAGTGCGGCTGCAGGGTGAAGCGCTTCCGGAACATCATGATAAAGCACCCGGACAATGGCGGGAATGTCGGTTGCTCCGGCGGCCAGCTGATCGAGAATTGCTTGTTCACGATCTTTTCTGTGAGCAATGAGTCCCTCAAGATACAGCTTTGGCGTATCAATCGCTCCACCATGACCGGGCAGGTAACGGCGTTCGTTGCGGTTCCGCACTTTCTCAAGCGAGAGCATGTAGTCGGTCATGGAACCATCCGGGGGAGCCACGATGGATGTCGACCACCCCATAACGTGATCGCCGCAAAAGAGCATAGTCTCTTCCTTGAGCGCAAATGCCAGATGATTTGCGGTGTGACCCGGTGTTGACACGGTCTCCAGTGTCCAGCCTTCGCCAAAAACGATCTCGCCGTCGCTGAGCACGTTGTCCGGATCGTGGCGGGAGTCGGCACTTGCATCCAGCGGATTGGTTTCTTCAGGCCTGAGCGGCCGTGCAGGGCGGTGAGGGGCGGCGCCGACAATCGGGGCGCCGGTAACGTCCTTTAAAAGTCGTGCACCCGGCGAATGGTCCATATGCGTATGGGTAACGAAGATATGGCTGATCTGACCGTTTCCTGCTGCTGAGACTATATGAGCGATGTGGTCGGGATCTTCCGGGCCCGGGTCGATGACAGCGACGGACTGATGGCCAACAAGATAGGTGTTGGTGCCTTTGAATGTAAACGGGCCGGAATTCTGTGCTGTGATGCGCCGGACTCTGTCGCTGACGCGCACGCACTCTTCGTAAGCGGGGTCAAAGTCCCGGTTAAAAGTCAGCCCGCTCATATTTTCTCCCGGCCGTATATCAGCCTGCGTCGAAGTTCGCGGAGGCTGGCTCATTGCGCCTGTATGCACAAAGAGTGTGACCGGAATTCAACGCCGCGGCAACGTCACAATCGAAAGTAGCGCCGCTCAAAAACGATGTATGGGTATAAAAAATGCTCGCCATTGATAAATTCAGGTTATAGGTTGTAAGGAAGTCATAATATAAGCAACTATCAATGTCTTTGACCTACGCGCAAATCAGAGCCTTCAACGCCGTCGTCAGAGAGGGCAGTTTTACAGCGGCGGCCAAACGTCTTGGTGTGTCCCAACCTGCCATCACCGCACAGATAAAGGGTTTGGAAGACAGTTATGGGGTCAGCCTGTTTGAACGGACCGGGCAGAAGATTGTCTTGACCGAACTGGCCCGGCTGTTTTTCCAGACGACCCAGCAAATCCAGGATGTGGAGGCTGAGGCCGAAGAAATCCTGTTGTCGTTCGGTCGGCTTGACCGGGGTGAAATTCGGATTGTGACGGGGTCGCCACTGCCGGCGATGACCCTGGTTGCGGCCTTCAGGCAGCGGTATCCCCACATTGAGATCAGCGTCTCTTTCAGGAACTGGCAGCAGGGAATGCAGGCGTTGTGGGACAGGGAAGCCGATGTCGCCATTTTGACCAAGGCGCCCAGCAACGAAGACTATATCGGCTTGCCTTTTTACACACATACCATAGCGGCGCTGGTGCCCTCGACATACGAGCTTGCCGGGAGCCCGCGTTGTTCGCTGTTGGAAGTCGCCAGGCATCCCGTCATTTTCCGCACAAGTCAGTCCCTGACGCAGAAAACGGTCGATACCAAGCTTCAGGAAATCGGGTTGCCCATAAAACCGGCACTGGTGCTGGACACGCGGGAGGCCGTCTATGAAGCGGTGCGTGCAGGCATTGGAATCGGCTTCATGTTCGAGGGTGCAAGCTCACGGCACGATGATGTCAGCCGCTTGATCGTGGATGAGTTGTCCGAGCCGTTCACGGAAGATGTTTTTTGCCTCAAAAGCCAGTATCGGCGCAGGGTCATCGCTGCCTTCATGTCTCTGGCGGACGAGATGAAATTTGTCCGTTGATCTTTCGCATGGTGTGGTTTTGAATGTGGTGAAATTTCTACCAGAACGTCTCCCGAAAAGCGGGTGCAATTTTCGGATATGAATACGCATCAAGACACGGAAGTAGAGCGTTCCGAGCCATTCCATTCAAAAAACGCTCTCGGTTCCGGTGCGGACGAAGCTTAAGAGGAACAAATGGACCGGGTGCTCAATTCAACGGGTGATGTCTGGTTTGACGCTGAAACCTGCTCGATCGAGGAGTTCAGTGCACTGGTTGAGGTAGGCACGCAAAGAGATGATGTGCCACTGGCTGCGGATGTGGCGGCGAATATTCCGATTTATGATGCGGAATCCGTTCGCGTAAGCCGCAAGAACCCGGCGGAGATCAGGGCCTATATGGCCGAATGGCAGCGTGTGCTTGAAAAAGGCCCCGGCATCGTCGTTTTCAAAAAGGCTTATGAAGAGACCGGTGTCATTGACGACGTGACGGAGGTTCTCAACAAGATCATTGAAGAAGAAGGGCAACAGATCGCTGGATCCGGCGATCATTTTGCACCGGCGGGCGCCAACAGTCGTGTCTGGAATGCCCATGAAAAGCTCTGTATTGCCAACCCGGAACTGTTTGCTCTTTACAATGCCAACGGGATCATTCCTCTGATCAGCCAGTCATGGCTCGGCCCGTATTACCAGATTACAACGCAGGTTAATGTGGTCCGGCCCGGCGGGAAAGCCCAAACATGTCATCGCGACTATCACATGGGGTTTCAGAAGCATGAAGAGCTGGTGAGGTATCCGGCGCACATTCATGCTCTGACGCCCGCGCTCACTTTGCAGGGCGCTGTCGCACACTGCGACATGCCGATTGAGTCCGGCCCGACAAAATTGCTGCCGTTTTCGCAGACTTACGAACCCGGTTTTCTTGCAGCGCTGCTTCCTGAGTTCAGAGACTACTTTGAAGACAATTACGCGCAATTGCCGCTCGAAAAGGGTGACGCTCTGTTTTTCAACCCTGCGGTTTTTCATGCCGCCGGCGAGAACGTTTCGACCGACACCCACCGTTTTGCCAACCTGATGCAGATCGGGTCCGGATATGGCCGTTCGATTGAAATTCTCGACAGAACCCGGATGAGCCGGGTGCTTTATCCGGCGCTGCTGTCGCTTGCGACCAGTGGTCGGCTCGATGGCGAGGCGGTTGAAAATGTGATTGCCGCCTGTGCCGAAGGATACCCGTTTCCCGCCAATCTCGATATTGATTCACCGCTCAGCGGCATGGCACCTGAAAGCCAGCAGGAGCTGATGCGGCGGGCAGTCAAGGCGCAGTGGTCAACCGATCGGTTCCTGGACGCCCTTGAAGAACAGGCTGGGCGGAAAAGATCGCACTAGGGTATGGACCCATAAATGTACTTGAAATGGCGGATCAAACGGCAAAAAGCTGGAAGGAAGGGTGTGAAAAGCGGGCTATAGCGTATCCCGTAAAGGTCGGATGAGCTTTGCGACAAGGATACGCGCCAAACAAAGGTCTGGAGCATTTCACGCGATCCAAGGATCGCGAGAATTGCTCTAAATGCCCGGTTGAACAGCCTGACGCAGCAGATTGAAGCCGTTTGTCCGTCCTTTCGGATAGGGCGGATTGGTCCGGCTACAGCGTTGCAAGTTCTTGAAAACCGGATGGTTTCCTTCGAACATGCGCCCCGTATTCAAACAGCACGATCCGAACAAATCGGCTCATACCATTTTAAGCACATTTATGAGTCCACACCCTAAACCGCGGAGCGCGTCGCATCTTGCGAATATGCAATTGCGTTTGCGGGCCGTCTTTTCGGCCCTCTTACCGTTTGTTACTCTTCCCCGGCGAGCAGGAAGCCCGGTCCCTGTCCGACGATGAGATCATCCACTTCGCCAATCGCAGCACGATCCTTGTCCGGATAATCAAACAGTTTCAATACGTGGCGTATCGCATTGATTCTCAGTCTTTTTTTGTCATTTGACCGGATGATCGTCCATGGGCTGAAATCTGTGTGAGTCATTTCAATCATGCGATCGCGGGCGTCGGTATAGTCCTGCCACATGTCCAGTGCCTTGAGGTCGACAGGCGAGAGCTTCCAGATCTTGAGCGGATCGTGCCGGCGGTCGTGAAAGCGTTTGAGTTGCATCTCCCGACCGACATTCAGCCAGAACTTGACCAGGGTGACGCCGTCGTTGACCAGCATGCTTTCAAAACGCGGGGCCTCGAAAAGAAACTCCTCCGTCTGTTCTTTGGTGCAAAAACCCATCACCGGTTCGACAACGCCCCGGTTGTACCATGACCGGTCGAACAGAACGATTTCTCCTGCCGTGGGCAACCTGTTGATATAGCGTTGGAAATACCACTGGCCACGCTCATGTTCTGTCGGTTTTGCCAATGCCTCCACGCGTGCATAGCGGGGGTTCATATTTTCGCGGAACGCATTGATAGTGCCGCCTTTGCCCGCCGCATCCCGGCCTTCAAGAACAACCACGATCCGGCGCCCTTCCTTGCGAACATAGCGCTGAAGTTTGACAAGCTCGATCTGCAGGTTACGAAGCAGCGGTTCATACTCCTTCGATTTCATCGATGTGTCATAAGGGTATTGACCGGAGGCGAAGGCGCGTTGCTTGAAATCTTGTGGTAACGCTGGATCATCCAGATCAAAGTCAGAAATATTGGAGGCTTCGCTGGATTTATTTTCTTTTCCGGCTAAATTCCGTTTGCCCTTATGGTTGCCCTTCATGGTCGCTCCGTCTTCTCTGTGTCATAAATCTTCGTTATGGGCATTAAGTGCTGTCGATATGCAGTTCTCTTCGGTAAATGCGGCCCAACTGTGTGACCAAAGTGCCTTCCGGGTGCTTGGCTGAAGGATATCTTATGCGGTGTTGGTCGAATGGCAAATTTCAAGGCTCAGGACCTGTTTGTTTGAGTTGTCAGGCCGGGCCTGGAAACCTTCCGCTGTTCGCGGGTGCAGGACTTATCTGCTTGTAACGAAAGGCGAAAGTTAAGATTTCAATGTCCGACCAGTATTCCGCAATTCGGACCCGCGCTCCGAGCCTGACCACGCGGCTGATGGAGGGGCGCTGGATCATCGGCTGCGTCAGTCTGTTTGCCTTGGCGGGGGTGTATTACTGGCAGGTGCCGCTTCTTGGCGGGGTCGGCTTGATTGTGGCGGTCGTCCTTATTCTTGCACTGGGTTCCCGGCGGCAGAACAGACTTGCTGCGCTTTCGGAGCGTCGTACGCAATCGGCGATCTGGCCGGACACCGGTATGAAAGTAACGCTCGACTCAATGCCCAACGCATGTTTCCTGGTCGATAGGAGAGGGGTCGTCCGCTACATCAATCAGGTGGCCAAATCGCAGTATGGCGGTGTGCGGCCGGGCGATCCGTTATCGTTTCGTCTGAGGGCACCTTCGCTGCTTGAGGCTCTGGAGCGGGTGAGCGAGGGGGGGCTTGCCGAACGGATAAACTGGTCCGAAAAAGTGCCGACAGAAGTTTGGCTTGAGGCGCATATTTCTCCGGTGCTGATGCCGAAGTCACACAATGCGTCAGCGCGGCGTCGCCCCGATCTTATTCTGGTCTCCGTCCAGGACTTCTCCGAACAGCGTCGCCTGGAAAGAATGCGGGCTGATTTCGTGGCCAATGCCAGCCATGAGCTCCGAACGCCGCTTGCTTCTCTGACAGGGTTTATCGAGACATTGCAGGGACCGGCCAAATCGGATGAAGTCGCCCGGGAGCGTTTCCTGAAAATCATGCTCGAACAGGCCGGGCGGATGGCCCGTTTGATCAATGATCTCCTGTCGCTGTCCCGCATTGAATTGAAGTCGCAGATCGGGAGCGAAGAGAAGGCCGATCTCGTGGAATGCATCTCGCATGTTCGTGATGCACTGGCCCCCCTGGCGGCGGAATATAATGTCAAAATAGAGTGCGACTGCACACAGACGAAGGCACCCGCGAACGGGGATCATGACGAGCTTGTTCAGGTTATCGAAAACCTCACCGAAAACGCGATAAAATACGGCGCGGACGGCGGCAGGATTGTCTTATCCCTGAAAAGCGGATCGGGAAGTATGGGCCAGGGTCTCTGGCAGGTCGGCGTGCGTGATTTTGGGCCCGGAATTGAGCCCGAACACCTGCCGCGTCTGACGGAGCGATTCTATCGGGCGGACGTTGCCACAAGTCGCGAATTGCAGGGCACCGGCTTGGGTTTGGCTATTGTAAAGCATATTCTCAACCGTCACCGCGCTCGTCTGACGATTGAAAGCGAGCCGGGGCAGGGTGCCTTGTTCACCGTACATATAAATGCTTTTCATGACACGATAAAAAAGATGGATAAAGAATAAAAATTTATAAATATCAATATTTTATACTGTTATAAAACTGTTACACTATTGTCATAGAACCATCATGGCCAGGCGATAGGTTCGCGGCGTTCTCACGGGCTGAGCTCGTGAGGTGGTTCACTCAAACCTGAACACCCAAGGGAGACGTCAGGTGAAATTCAAGACACTCTTAAGTTCGGCTGCTTTTGTTGCAGCAGGCATCATGGCAGCCAGCTCAGCCCAGGCTCGTGATCAGATTCAGATCGTTGGCTCTTCAACGGTATTCCCGTTTTCGACTGCTGTTGCTGAACAGTTCGGTCAGAAGTCGGAGTTCAAAACTCCTGTTGTTGAGTCCACCGGTTCAGGCGGCGGTATGAAATTGTTCTGCGCCGGCGTTGGTGAAAACACGCCCGACATTACAAACGCTTCGCGTCGCATCAAGCAGGGCGAGTTCGAAACCTGCCAGGCAAACGGCGTAACGCCTGTTGAAGTGAAAGTCGGTTTTGACGGCATCGTTCTGGCGAATGCGAAATCCGGTCCGGATCTCAAGCTGACCCTGCCGCAGGTGTTCCTGGCCCTTGCCAAAGAAGTTCCGGTCGACGGCAAGCTGGTTGCGAACCCGTATCAGAAATGGTCCGACATCGATCCGTCCCTGCCGGATGCGAAAATCGAAGTTCTGGGTCCTCCCCCGACATCCGGTACACGTGATGCCTTCTCCGAAATCGCCATGGAAGGCGGTTGTAAGGGCGTCGATGGTGCCAAGGATCTTGGTCTTGAGAAGAAAAAGTGCCACGAAGTGCGTGAAGACGGCGCTTACATCGAAGCTGGTGAAAACGACAACCTGATCGTTCAGAAGCTCGAAGCCAACCCCAATGCCGTTGGCATCTTTGGTTTCTCTTTCCTCGACCAGAACGCCGACAAGATCAAAGGCGCAGCCGTTGATGGTACAGATCCTGAGTTCGAAGCGATCGCCGCGGGTGACTATCCTGTTTCCCGTTCGCTCTACTTCTATGTGAAGAAAGAGCATGTGGGCGTGATCCCGGGTCTTGAAGGCTATGTCGCTGAGTTCACTAACGAAGGATCCTGGGGCGATGAAGGCTACCTTGCCGACAAGGGTCTGATCCCTCTGCCCGCAGACCAGCGCGAAAAAGTCGGCGGTTCTGCAAACGCAATGACACCGATGAGCATGTAAGACATGCCTTGCAGCCGGCCCGATCGGGCCGGCTGTTTGCTTTTGGGCGGCTTCCGGCCCTCTTTCCATTGATATAAGCACGGTCGGCGCAATGTTCTGGACGTTTTTTCTGATACTCTTGGCCGTCGCCGTGGTGGCCTTTTACGTTGGTCGTTCTCGGGCAGGTCGGATTGCCGGAGATCATGCGTCTTTATTACATTCCAGACCGCCGTTTCACGGCGGTTATCTTGCGATTATGGCTGCGCTGCCGGCATTCATTCTGCTGTTCGCCTGGACGATTTCAGCGCCGCAGATAATGGATCGCATTGTCATCGCCGAAAACGCCGACGCGCTCGCCGACATGGGCAAGCCGCAGATCGAAGCCTTCCTGCGCGATTCAAAAGCCATAGCCTTTGGCGGCATTGTTGGATTTACAAGCGATGCCAAAGCCGCTGCCGCTGAGACCTACAAATCTCTTTCGCAGACAAGCACGATCATTCTGTCGCTCCTTATGGCCATCCTGATAGCGGGGGGCTTCTATCGCGGTTATCAGCAGATCACCAGAACCAAGCGGGCCCGGCATTTTGTCGAGCGGACCGTGATGGTTGTTTTGACGCTCTGCTCGGTTGTCGCCATCCTGACGACCGTCGGCATTGTCGTGTCGCTTATTTTTGAAAGCTTGCTGTTTTTCCGAAAGGTACCGTTTTTCGATTTTGTCTTCGGATTGCATTGGAGCCCGCAGAGCGCGTTTGAAGGCGCCGGTGCGGCGGCATCGGAGACCAATTCCGAAGTTTTCGGGGCAATTCCGCTCCTGGTCGGAACACTGGTTATCACCACGATTGCGATTTTTGTCGCAGCGCCGATTGGCCTCCTGGCAGCAATCTATCTGTCCGACTATGCAAGTACCGCCGTTCGCGCCGTCGCAAAGCCGATGCTGGAAATCCTCGCCGGTATTCCGACCGTGGTGTACGGTTTCTTTGCCGCGCTGACCGTCGCACCGTTCTTCCGTGGGACAGGTGAGTCAATCGGACTCACCGTGTCCTCGGAATCGGCGCTTGCCGCCGGAGTGGTGATGGGGATCATGATCATCCCGTTTGTGTCGTCGCTGTCCGACGATGTGATCAACTCCGTGCCTCAGTCGCTTCGGGACGGGTCGGCCGGACTGGGCGCGACCAAATCGGAAACCATCCGCAAGGTGGTGTTGCCGGCGGCGCTCCCGGGCATTGTTTCCGCCCTTATCCTGGCGATTTCCCGTGCCATCGGCGAGACCATGATCGTCGTGATGGCCGCCGGCCTGGCCGCCAATATGACCATCAATCCGCTGGAAGCCGTGACGACGGTGACGGTACAGATCGTCACGCTGCTGGTCGGCGACCAGGAATTCGACAGCGCCAAAACACTGGCGGCGTTTGCCCTCGGCCTGCTGCTCTTCTGCGTAACGCTTGCTCTTAACATCATCGCCCTGCGCGTGGTACAGAAATATAGGGAACAGTATGACTGATATTCCCCAGTCCCATTCGATGGCAGCCGCGGACAACCTTCATACATCCG
This sequence comes from Stappiaceae bacterium, assembly GCA_965275915.1. Classification (GTDB taxonomy): domain Bacteria; phylum Pseudomonadota; class Alphaproteobacteria; order Rhizobiales; family Stappiaceae; genus JBDWFY01. Next base: position 146,891 of record CBDHYI010000007.1, on the reverse strand, counting down.
ACGAAGCGCGAAAGCGCCTCGCGAAGCGCTACGCGGCGGAGCGACGGTTCAAGTTCTATGGTATTGCAGCAATTTTTGTCGCTGCGGGCTTCCTGGTTCTGCTGTTGACGACGATCATTTCGCAGGGTCTGCCCGCTTTCACCTACAACTACCTGTCCGTGCCGGTGAATTTCTCCGAAGTGGATCCCAATGATCCCGGGGCCGCAGACTACAACAAGGTGATCCGGGATGGCCTGAAGGAAGAATTGCCTTTTGCCGGTGATCGGCGCAATCGCAGAGTTCTTTACGGGCTGGTTTCAAACGGTTCCAATATCCTGTTGCGCAATGAAGTGATCAACGATCCTTCAATGATTTCCAGCACGAGAGACGTCTCGGTGCCGCTGTCGGATTTTGCCGATCTTTATGTCAAGGGACTGATCACCGGCAAGACCCTTCAAGAGGGATCGGGCATTGCGTCTCCCGTGGGGACCGAAGGAACTGTTAAAGTTCTTTCGACGAGCAACGACTTCGAGGAAATCCTCGCGGAGGTCAAGGCGGAACTGGCAGAAAACGCCCAGTCCGTTCGAAACGAAATTGAAGGTAAGACGCGCAGTCTCAGGTCCATCGAGGCCCAGTTGGATACCGCCAGCAGCCAACTTCAGGGCGCTGGGGCGGACGACAGGTCCCGCCTTGAATCTCGAATTGCAAGCCTGACAAACTCCCAGACAGCTGTCATGCGCCAGATCGAAACCCTGACGGCAGATGCGGAAGGGCTGGAAAGCCGGGCGCAGGGCGTTAACCAGCAGGAAACACTGACAACAACGTTGCCCTCCTACCTACTCCATATCAATGGCGGTGTGATAAAGATTGAAAAGGTCGATGCCACAGGCATTGAGGGCGAGGCCTATATCCCGCTTGAATCGGATGCCGAGGCCGCCACCGGCACATGGTCGATCGAACAGCTGGCCGTGCCGGAAAGCTCCCGGAAATTCTCCGACAAGGAAATCGCATGGACGGACCGGCTGGCTGAGAAGGGCCTGGTATCCAACCGGATGAACAGTATCTTCTTTACCTCCGGCGCAAGCCGCGAACCGGAGATGGCGGGCATCTGGGGCGCGGTTGTCGGTTCATTCTTTACGATGCTGGTCACATTGCTGATGTCTTTTCCGATCGGAGTCGCCGCAGCGATCTATCTTGAGGAGTTCGCACCCAAGAACCGGCTGACGCATCTGATCGAAGTCAACATCAACAACCTGGCTGCCGTTCCATCCATTGTCTTTGGTCTTCTCGGGCTCGCCGTTTTTCTCAACCTGTTCGGTTTGCCGCGCTCTGCGCCGCTGGTTGGCGGCATGGTGTTGGCCCTGATGACCCTGCCCACGATTATCATCGCTTCCCGAGCCGCGCTGAAGGCTGTTCCGCCGTCCATTCGCGAGGCGGCTCTGGGCGTCGGTGCTTCCAAGCAGCAGGCGGTGTTTCACCATGTTCTGCCTCTTGCCATGCCGGGTATTTTGACCGGTACGATTATCGGTATGGCGCAGGCACTGGGTGAGACCGCTCCCCTGTTGATGATCGGGATGGTGGCGTTCATTGTCGATATTCCCGGAGGACCGCTTGATCCGGCAACGGTTCTTCCCGTTCAGATCTATATGTGGGCGGATTTCCCCGAACCTGCCTTTCAGCAGAAAACCTCGGCGGCCATCATGGTGCTGCTTGGGTTCCTTGTTGCTATGAATGGAATCGCCATCATCCTGCGTAAGCGGTTTGAGCGCCGCTGGTAAGAAAGTTCTCTGGAGTTTGACGGACATGTCAGTTCAAGAAGTTGCGATCACTGAAGGCGCAAAGACATCGAATGATACGACTGCGATGCGGACCGATGAAGGCGAGTCCGTCAAAATGCGCGGTCGCAAAGTCAATGTTTTTTATGGCGACAAGCAGGCGCTGTTCGACGTCGATCTGGATGTTCGCGAGCGGCATGTCACATCGCTGATCGGACCGTCCGGATGCGGTAAATCAACGTTTCTTCGGTGCCTGAACCGAATGAACGACACGATCGATGTGTGTCGTGTGGAGGGCGATATTCGTCTTGACTCGGACGACATTTACGACCCGAAGATCGATGTCGTCGAACTGAGAGCGCGGGTTGGTATGGTGTTCCAGAAGCCGAACCCGTTTCCGAAATCCATTTTTGAGAACGTTGCCTATGGACCGCGTATTCACGGTCTTGCAAGGTCCAAGGACGAGCTTGAGGAAATTGTTGCCGGCTCGCTTCAGAAAGCGGGGCTGTTCGAGGAAGTGAAGGACAGGCTGGATGAACCGGGAACCGGCTTGTCCGGCGGACAGCAGCAGCGACTTTGCATCGCGCGGGCAATTGCGGTGAGCCCGGAGGTTATCCTGATGGATGAGCCGTGTTCTGCACTTGATCCGATCGCCACGGCAAAAGTTGAAGAGCTTATCGACGATCTGCGCGAAAACTATACGATCGTCATCGTGACGCACTCCATGCAGCAGGCCGCGCGTGTCAGCCAGCGCACGGCTTTCTTTCACCTTGGTAAGCTGGTTGAAGAAGGCAAGACAGACGAAATCTTCACCAATCCCGGGGACAAGCGGACGCAAGACTATATTACCGGCCGCTTCGGATAGGCGACAATATCCTGGCTGTATGACTGCGAAGGCGGCGACTGTCTGTGAAGGGGAAGCGGCGGGGCAATTCAGGTCTGATGACCGAGCTGCTGAAGGTCGGCTTGGGCCTTTATAGATCTGCGGAAGGAATGTGACTTTGAACGAACATATTGTTAAAGCCTATGATGAAGAGTTGACCGCATTGGCCGGCCAAATCGCCGAAATGGGCGGCATGGCCGAAGCTATCGTCAACGATGCCGTATCCGCATTGTCGCGGCTGGATACCGAACTTGCCAACGAAGTGATTGCGAAAGATGCCCGCATTGACAAGATGCAGACTGATCTTGAAGAGCAGGCGATCCTCCTGATTGCCCGCCGGCAGCCGGTGGCCGGTGACTTGCGCGACATCGTTGCCGCTCTGCGTATCTCAAGCGACCTTGAACGGGTTGGCGATCTTGCAAAGAACATCGCCAAGCGTGTGATCATTATCAGCGACAGTGTTCAGTCCAAGAAACTGACGCTTGGAGTGGAGCATCTCTCCGAGATGGCGCAGATGCAGCTGAAAAATGTGCTGGACGCCTATACGCAGCGCGATGAGGAACTGGCCAATGCCATTCGGGAACGGGACGAGGAAATCGACGCGCTTTACACGTCGTTGTTCCGGGAACTTCTGACATACATGATGGAAGATCCCCGGCAGATCTCAATGTGCGCCCATCTTTTGTTCTGTGCAAAGAATATCGAACGCATCGGCGATCATGCGACCAACATAGCGGAAAACGTTTATTATATGGAGCGCGGCGAGATGCCTGGCTCCGATCGTCCGAAAGCGGACGAATTGTCCGCAATCGGAAACAGTTCAGAATAGAAAACTCACAATGGTGACGTGGCTCTTGGCAGAATTGCACCGTGAGCTGGAGAAGACGGAATGCCCAAAGTCCTGATTGTTGAAGATGAAGAACCTCTAAGTCTGCTGCTGAGGTATAATCTTGAGGCGGAGGGATACGCGGTGGAAAGTTGTGCTCGGGGAGACGAAGCGGAAATTCGTCTTCGGGAGAGCCAGCCGGATCTTCTGCTGCTTGACTGGATGTTGCCGGGGTTGTCCGGAATTGAACTCTGCCGTCGACTGAGAGCGCGTGGCGAAACGGAGCGCATCCCCATCATCATGCTGACGGCGCGCGGGGAAGAGGCAGAACGCATTCGCGGTCTTGCGACCGGGGCCGACGATTATGTCGTGAAGCCTTTTTCCATTCCCGAATTGATGGCCCGTGTGCGCGCAATTCTGCGCAGGGCCAAACCTGAGGTGGTTTCTTCCCAGTTGCGCTCGGGCGATATCGAACTGGACCGGGAAACCCATCGCGTCCGCCGCTCCGGCAAGGAAATTCATCTCGGTCCGACGGAGTTTCGCCTGCTTGAATATCTGATGCAGGCTCCGGGGCGCGTTTTTTCCCGCGAACAGCTTCTGGACGGCGTCTGGGGTCATGACGTCTATGTGGACGAACGCACCGTTGACGTTCATGTGGGACGGCTGCGCAAGGCGATCAACAAGGGGCGTGTGAAAGATCCGATCCGAACTGTCCGTGGCGCGGGTTATGCCTTTAACGATCAGTTTGTGGCAAACGCCTGACACTGTCTGGCGCATCTAACTCATTGATCTTTCAAATAAAAACCGGCCCGCATGTGACGGGCCGGTTTGTCGCGGCAGTTCGACGGGAGGAGGTATCGAATTATCCGCGGGCAGCACGCCGTTCGCGACGGCGGTCATTAATTGGCTGATAGGCCACCTTGCAATGGTGAGGGCAGTAAGGCACACCGGCTTCCGATGCCCGACCGCAGAAGTAGAAGTCATCGGTGCTTGGATCGCCGATCGGCCATTTGCATGTCCGCTCATTCAGTTCCATGATCGATGCGCGTTCCGAAATCGGAATGACAAGCTCTTCGACAGGAAGCGGCGCCGGGGGTGCCTCAGGCCGAGCTTCGGGTTCTATTTTGAGCGCTGTGGCGCCCACAGTCGGCGCCTTGGGCGCGGCCGGCCGGGCGGAGCCTGAGGAAGCGCCCGAGTTTCTGGCTCGGCGGGGTTTTGATGCTGTTGATGCGGATTTGGCCCGTCCGGACAAGCCGAGGCGATGAACTTTGCCGATAACGGCGTTGCGCGTCACGCCTCCCAGTTCCGCAGCGATCTGGCTGGCACTCAGTCCATCGGACCAGAGTTTCTTAAGAAGATCGACACGTTCAGTAGTCCAGCTCATATTGAAAGCATCCTGCCGGTTATTCTTTATACAGACGACAACGCTCTACTTTCGGGCACCGCAATATTGCGCCCGCTAAAGGTTAACGGATTGAAACCATTTGGAGTCTGCCGCACGAGATGTCGTATCTCACTGTCTGAACCCTACAATATCGCGTATGTCATAAGCAAGCGTGTTGCACTGCGATGGTCATCAGATCGCCACTTTTCCCCAGAATTGCTCCGCGACTCAGGGGCGGCTGTTGATATCCTCAAACCGTCTTTGCATTGACAATTAGAGCCACAGTCTGTCTATATATAGGCACCGTGGGACATGCCGCCAAATTTGGCGGCATGTTTCGTTTTTGGTCCTGTGTCTGTGACATATTTGCAAAGTTTTCGCAGCGTAAATCCGCGTCTTTGCAAAAACGCCCGATCGTCGGCCACAGACTTATTCACAAGGGTTGAAAAAGATGTCCTCGACATCATCGCTCTATGGCACCTATGCCCGGGCTCCGCTGGCCTTTGAAAGAGGTGAGGGTGCCTGGCTCGAAACGTCCGAAGGGGACAGATATCTGGATTTCGCGGCTGGAATTGCTGTGAACTCGTTGGGTCATGCGCACCCTCATCTTGTTGAGGCGCTGCGCAACCAGGCTGATCGCCTTTGGCATGTTTCCAATATTTATCAGATTCCGGGTCAGGAGCGATTGGCGCAGCGGCTGTGCGCGGTGACATTCGCTGAAGCGGTGTTCTTTACCAACTCAGGCGCGGAAGCCCTGGAATGTGCAATCAAGACGGCACGCCGGTACCAATATGACGGGGGCCATCGGGAGCGCTACCGCTTCATTACGTTTGAAGGTGCATTTCATGGACGGACGCTGGCCACGATCTCAGCAGGCGGTCAGGAAAAATATCTTGAAGGGTTCGGGCCTAGGGTGGAGGGGTTCGATCAAGTCCCGCTCGGCGATCTTGAGGCGGTGAAAGCAGCTATAGGTCCGGAGACCGCGGCTATCCTTATTGAACCGCTTCAGGGAGAGGGCGGAATCCGTACATTGCCGCATCAATTCCTGCGGGATCTGAGGAGCCTCTGCGACGAGAACGGTTTGCTGCTTGTCCTTGATGAGGTTCAGTGCGGAGTTGGCAGAACCGGGAAGCTCTTCGCCCATGAATGGTCGGGCATCGAACCGGACATCATGGCGGTTGCAAAAGGCATTGGCGGCGGATTTCCAATGGGAGCCTGCCTGGCGACGGCGGAATGTGCGAAATGCATGGTTCCGGGCACACACGGATCGACATTTGGCGGCAATCCGATGGCGATGGCGGTCGGAAATGCAGTGCTTGATGTGGTTCTGCAGGAGGGCTTTCTGGACCGGGTGCGGCAAAACGGTCTTGTCCTGAAGCAGAAACTGGCCGCGTTTGTGGACACGTATCCCGATCTTTTCGAAACGGTTCGCGGCGAAGGACTGATGCTTGGCATCAAATGCAAGGTGCCTGTGGCGGAGGTTTTGGGTGCACTTCGCGAACAGCACATGTTGGCGGTTGCTGCCGGTGAGAATGTGCTGAGGCTTCTGCCGCCGCTGACGATCGGCGAGGAAGAAATCAATGTCGCTTTGACGTCCCTTGAGGCAATGGCCGAAACGCTGTCAAAGCGGCAATCCTTGAAGGAGGCGGCAACATGACGAGCAGTCAGAGCAGTCAGAGCAGTCAGCCGCGCCACTTCATAGAGCTTACGGATTTTACATCGGCTGAACTGCGCCGTGTGCTCGATATCAGCCGCTATATAAAGAAAACCCGTGACGGACTTCATCGGGGTCAGGGACTGCTTGCCGGAAAAGTGCTGGCAATGATCTTTGAACAGCCCTCCACCCGCACTCGGATTTCCTTCGACATCGGCATGCGGGAACTGGGTGGAGAGACCGTCATGCTGACCGGGTCGGAAATGCAGCTCGGTCGAGGCGAAACGGTTGCCGATACCGCTCGGGTCCTGTCGCGCTATGTCGATGCGATCATGATCCGCATATTGGATGACGATGCCCTGCAGGAACTGGCGGAAAACGCGACTGTTCCTGTAATCAACGGTCTGACCCGCAAGTCGCATCCCTGCCAATTGATGGCGGATGTGATGACATTTGAGGAGCATAAGGGCAGCATTGCCGGCAAAAAGATCGCCTGGACGGGCGATTCAAACAATGTCCTCAATTCCTGGATCCATGCGGCCCAGCAGCTGGATTTTGAAATGCGTGTCGCAACACCGGCCGAGCTTTTGCCTGACCAGAGTGTGGTTGCAAAGGCCCGGCAGGACGGCACGAATCTTGTTCTGACCCACGATCCGTTTGAAGCCGTGAAGGGTGTCGATTGCGTCGTCACCGACAGCTGGGTGTCGATGGGTGACGTCGATTCCACCGCGCGCCACAATATGCTGCACCCGTATCAGGTGAATGACGCGCTGATGGCCAAAGCGAAGCCCGATGCGATTTTTATGCACTGCCTGCCGGCTCATCGCGGAGAAGAGGTGACGTCCGATGTGATGGACGGGCCGCAATCGGTGGTGTTCGACGAGGCGGAAAACCGGCTTCATGCTCAGAAGGGCATTCTTGCCTGGTGTCTTGGAGCCATTCCGGAGGGACTATGACCGAGCCGGACATGTCCCCCGAGGGCGTGGGCATTCAAAGCAGCGGTGGTATTGAGCCCGCCGGCGAAGATGCCGTCCTGCCTTACTCGGTGGACGCGCTCGATGTGCGGGGGCGGGTCGTTTATCTCGGCTCTGCGCTCGATACGATCCTTCGCCGCCATGCTTATCCTGAAGCGGTGAGCCGGCTTCTGGGTGAAGCCATCGTGCTGACGTCTCTGCTTGGCACGTCTTTGAAGTTCAAGGGCCGGCTGATCCTGCAGACGCAGACCGACGGCCCGGTTTCAATGCTGGTTGTCGATTTTCAGGCTCCGGGAAACATTCGCGCCTATGCGCGCTATGATGAACAACTCGTGGATGACGTCGTCCGGAACGGTTCGGCTGATACTCCGGGACTGCTGGGCAGGGGGCATCTGGCAATGACGATTGACCAGGGTGCCTATATGCAACGTTATCAGGGCATGGTTGTGTTGGACGGCGGCTCGTTCGAGGATGTGGCGCATCAATATTTTGAGCAGAGCGAACAAATTCCGACACGGGTCCGGCTGGCGGTAAGCGAAATGCTGACCCGGAACGAGGGAAAAGAGCCCGACCAAGTCTGGCGTGCCGGCGGCATTGTCGCACAGTTTCTACCTGAAAACACCGAGCGGATGCGGACAAAGGATTTCGATCCCGGCGATGCCCCGGATGGGATTGTCTTTGAAGAAATTGCCGAAGACGATGCCTGGGTTGAAGCCAAGGCCCTTGTCGACACCGTTGAGGATGTCGAACTCACCGCTCCGGAAATGAATGCCGAGCGATTGCTGGTTCGCCTTTTTCACGAGAGAGATCCCAGGGTTTTCCCCGCGCAGCCGGTGATGGATAAATGCCGGTGCACACGGGATTCAGTCAGCAGCATGCTGTCCAATTTCCGGGAAGATGAACGCCGGGAAATGGTTGTGAACGATCAAATAAGCGTCACATGTGAGTTCTGCAGTTCCGAGTATCATTTTGATCCCAAAGATTTCGGGATCTGACGCGAAACAAGCTGACGGCGCCGCAGCTCTGAGAAACTCCATTTTGTCTTCATGAAGTTTCGTTACTGATACGGAACTTGTGGAACTGCGTATATTAGGTTTCAATCATTATGTTGGGACTGTAAACGCTGTTTATAGCGCCATATATGTCTCCAAGTGGCCCGCAGGGGCCCACGGGTTGAGGGGTCTTATGGTGAGACCGCCGGGATAACCGAAGAATTTGAGAACAAACGGATGCTGAAAACGGTTTCGGGAAACGAACCGTCGGTTCCCAAAGTCCCCGAACCTTCGGTTCCGGGGCCGGTATCGACCGATCGGCCGGATGCGCCTGCTACGCGGACGTTTTTCTTTCTCATCCGGGCGGTTTTGCAGATCGTGATTGCGTTTGCCGTCCTTTTCGGTGCGTTCCGCTTCATGAACTACATGATTTCGACCAAGCCCGAGGTGCCGACAAGGCCGCCCCGCGAACAGACCTACACCGTCGAGACACTTGCCCTCAGGCTCAGTGAAAACCGTCCCACCATCTCGCTTTACGGCGAGATCGTCACCGGACGCGTGGTTGAACTGCGGGCGCTTGTCGCCGGTGAGATAAACAGCGTGTCTCCGGATTTGAAGGTTGGTGCCGCTGTCAACAAAGCGGAGGAAATCATCACCATCGATGATTTCAACTATCGTGGAGCTGTGGTTGAGGCGGAGGCAAATATCCTCGAAGCAAAAGCCCGATTGGCTGAGCTTGAGCATGCGGTCGAATTGCAACGCGACAACATTGTGAGCGCACAGGATCAACTGGAACTGGCCGAAAGAGACCTGGAGCGGGCTGAAAATCTGCTGGCATCGGGCAATGTCACCGAGCGGGCGCTGGATGATCGGAAGCTGATTGTTTCCCAGCGCAGGCAAAGCCTCGAGCAGCTTAACAATACACTGGCACTTGAGCAGGCGCGGATCACCCAGCAGACCGCCGTTCTGCAACGGCTTGAATGGCGCCTGGAGCAGGCCGAACGCGACGTTCGCGACACTGTGCTGAAAGTGCCCTTCGATGCTGTTGTTCGCAGTCAGAATGCGGAAATCGGCCGTCTGGTGAGTGTTAACGACGTGGTGGCCACGCTCTATGACCGGAATGAACTGGAGGTGCGGTTCACGCTGTCCGATGAGCAGTTTGGCCGTCTGATATCGGAAACCGGAAGCCTGAACGGCAAGGAAGTCGAGGTCGTCTGGTATATCGGCAATGAACCGAAAATCTATTCCGCGATCGTCAATCGGGTCGGTGCCGACGTCGCCTCGGCGCGGGGAGGTGTGGATGTCTTCGCCCGGATCCAGTCGCGCGGCGCGGAATTTCTGCTCCGTCCCGGCGCCTTTGTGCAATTGCGGATCCCCGATATTTCGTACTTCAATTCAGTGATCGTTCCTGAAGCGGCTGTTTACGACGGAACTCATGTTTTTGTGAAATCGGCCGACAGCCGGATGGAAAGGCGCAATGTTGCCGTTGAGGCGTACGTGAACGAAAACGTGATTCTGTCCGGCGATCTCAGGGATGGCGATATTCTCATTGCCACCCGGATTGCAGAAGCCGGGGAGGGACTGTTGGTGCGCGAGCCGGGAGAGCGACAGCCGGGCGGACAGGGACAAGCCGCGGGCGGTAAGTCGCCTGCGGATCAAAAACGAGCCGAAACCGGCGAAAACAGCAATACGGCTGAAAAGCGTGGGGGCGCAGGCGAAGGCCAGTAGGAAATCAGGCTTTAGATAGGGCAAGGCAATGGATCATAACGCAGGTGAACAGAATGCGGGTCGCGGCATGATCGCATTTTTCGTCCGCCACCCTGTTGCTGCCAATCTGGTGATGGCGGTTATGCTCCTTTTCGGTGTTTATGGCATCGCCAAAATGAACACCCAGTTCTTTCCGACACTGATCTCCGACACTGTCAGTATCAGCGTTGAGTGGTCCGGCGCCAGCGCCGAAGACGTTGAGGCGAACATCCTTGCGGCGATCGAACCGGAGGTTCGCTTTCTGGACAATGTCGACAATATAGGCTCCTACGCACGCGAAGGCGTAGGGACGGTGGTGCTTGAATTTGAAGAGGGCACCGACATGCAGCCGGCGTTGTCGGATGTGGAGCAGGCCGTTGCCACAATATCGACCTTGCCCGAGGAGGCCGAAGACCCGAAGGTCAGCATGGGCGGGCGTCACGACAAAATCGCACGCCTGGCCCTGATAGGCCCCTTTTCTGAAAGCGCGCTCAAGAAGTTTGCCCGGCAGATCCGCGACGATCTGATTGAGCGGGGGATTGACCGGGTTGCCTTTTCGGGCATGCGAGACGAAGAATACGTCATCAATGTGCGCGAGCGCGATCTCAGGCGGTTAGGGCTGACGATCCGTGATGTCGCCAACACCGTCGGCACCAATACCAGAGACCGGCCCTCCGGGGATCTGAAGGGCCAGGTCGAGAAGCAATTGCGGGCGCTCTCATCCGGGACCAGTCCTGAGGAAATTGCAAATCTTGAGATCAAGACGTTTCCGACCGGCGAAATCGTTCGCATTCGCGATATCGGCGAGGTGAAACGGGAATTCGATGACAGTCAGACGCGCGGTTTTTCTGAAAACCTTGCTGCGATTGAGCTCACGGTACAGCGGGCTCTGACGGCGGATACTCTCAAGTCGGCGCAGATCCTGAATGAGTATCTGGCGGAAATCGAACCGCAATTGCCCAAAACCCTTCAGCTCATCAAATATGAGGTTTCGGCCGATTATCTTGAGGGCCGCATCATGCTTCTGGTCAATAACGGGCTGACCGGGCTCGCGCTTGTGGTCATCATATTGTTTATTTTCCTGAACAGCCGTATCGCGCTCTGGGTTGCGATGGGTATCCCCGTTGCGATGCTCTGCACCGTCGGCATCATGTGGATGACCGGACAGACCATTAATATGATCTCCCTGTTTGCGCTGATCATGATGCTTGGGATCATCGTCGACGATGCCATTGTGGTCGGCGAACATACCGCGACCCGCATCTCAATGGGTGACACGCCGGTTCAGGCGGCCGAAAACGGCGCAAAAAAAATGTTCCTGCCCATTCTGGGGGCTGGTCTGACCACAATAGCAGCCTTTACCCCGATTTTTCTTGTCGGCGATACGATCGGCCAGATCATGCAGGTTCTGCCGCTTGTGGTTGTCTGCGTGGTGATCGCCTCGCTCATCGAGTGTTTTCTCGTTCTGCCCGGACATCTGTCCCATTCGCTGGCCTATCAGCGGCAACGGGGCCAATGGCGTTGGATCCGGCATTTGATTTTGGCGGCTGCAATCGGCCTGTTTCTGATTTCCCTCAGCGGACGGGACTATATATCCGTTCCGCCGCTGCTTGATCCGATCGCCGATCCTCTGAGGGCCCTCCGGGAGGAGAGGGGGGTATTTCTTGCTGATGCAATCATATTGGCCCTGGCGTTTGTCATGGCAGGGTTCATCGAACTTCTGTTGCGTCTGCTGACCTTCGCCACGAGCCGCGGCAATACCGATACGAACCAGCCCGGCTGGTTCCGGCGCAATTTTGACGCCGGTTTTCAGTACCTTCGCGACTATCCGTTTTACTGGATTGTGCGGCTTTCCTACAACTGGCGCTATGTCACGATTTCTCTGTGCATCGCCTCAATTGTTGTAGCGCTTGGATTCATGCAGGGAGGCCGGGTCGGTTTTGTCTTCTTTCCGTCTCCTGAGGCCGAGAACATTTCGGCGCGCATCTTTTTTAACGCCGGCGTGCCCGAGGAGACGGTTGTAAGGGGCATTGAGACCATTCAGACCTCGCTTCGGCAGGCCGAAGCCGGGCTGACCGACGGGAAAGAGGATCTGATCGTTGCCGCTTATGCGACGGTTGGAGAAGCCGGGCGCAGCCGCGGCAAGAATCTCGCCAACATTGACGTTCAACTGACATCGTCCGAGGTACGGACGATCAGGACACCGGAAATCGTCCGCGCCTGGCGGCAGGCCTTGCCGGATCTTCCCGGACTTAAGCGTGTGGCAATTTTTGAACGCAGGGGAGGCCCTCCGGGCCGGGATCTGGATATTCAGCTTCAGTCGGCACCGCCTGCGGTCTTGAAAAAGGCCGCTCTGGAAGTGCAGGACCTCCTCTCCGGTTTCCCGGGTGTGTCCGGTGTTGCGGACAACCTTCCATATGGAAAGCCGGAACTGATCATGGAGCTGACGCCGCGCGGTCGGGCGCTTGGTTTTACTGTCGATAGTATCGGCCAGCAGATCCGGAGTGCGTTTGACGGCGCGGTCGCCCGCCGGTTTGCGGACGGCGAAGAAGAAATCACCATCCGGGTCAGGCAGGTCATGGACGGGGTTGGTGCGGGGTCGCTCCGGTCCCTGAACTTGCGCGCAGAAAATGGTGAGTTCGTTCCTTTAACGGAAGTCGTCAAGCTGACAGACAGGCAGGGTTTTTCGATCATTCAGCGTGACGATGGCAAGGCGTCTGTTTCGGTCACGGCGGATGTCAATTACGACATTACGTCCAATGCCGCCATCGTCGAAAAACTGGAAGACGGAACCATGCAGGCGCTGGCTGACAGGCACGGCATCTCCTATCGCTATTCAGGCAAAGCCGAAGAACGGCAAAGGAGTTTTGCGGATCTTAGGGTTGGCGCCATCGTTGCGCTGATTATGATTTATCTGCTGTTGGCCGGCATCTTCGGCGATTACTGGCGGCCGTTTGCCGTCATGACGATCATTCCGTTCGGCATCGTCGGTGCGGTTATGGGTCATTATGTGATGGGCTACAATCTGACCATCCTCAGTCTGATCGGACTGCTCGGCCTGGCCGGAATCCTGGTCAATAACTCGATCATTCTGATGGATCGGTTTGATGAGCGGCTCAGAAACGGCCAACAGGTCGGCTCCGCCGCAATCGGGGCAAGTTGTGATCGCTTGCGGGCCGTGATTTTGACGTCCGTAACCACGATTTTCGGACTGCTGCCGCTTCTGTTTGAAAAGAGCGTCCAGGCTCAGTTTCTGATGCCCATGGCGATCACGATTGTGTTCGGACTGGGCACGGCGACATTGTTTGTACTGTTCCTGGTTCCATCGCTGATCGGCATTGGCAAAGACGTCAATGTTGTTTTCAGGTCCATCTACAATCGCCGTGGTCCAAAAAGCGTGGGGTCAGATCTGACAACGACATAGGGCCTGGGATATCTTCGGCTATCGGCTCAGTAAACGCGCAAAATCCACTGTCGCCTCGGCGGCGAGTGCAAGGTTGCCCTCCCAGGTTGCGGGTGACCGGCCCGTTGGTGCCAGGTCATGATTGGCGTTTTCAGCCCATACGGTTTTGATCGGTCGCGGCAGGGAAAGGGCATCAAACTCGGTCTTGGTGCCAAACGGATCGCGCTCGCCCTGGACAATAAGAAGCGGTAAGCGATTTTCCAGCAGTGGCGCCAGCCGCACTTGTTCCGGTTTTTTCTGCGGGTGCAGTGGGTATCCGAGGCAGACGATCCCCGCGATCCGCGCATCAAGATCATTTCGGCCTCCGAGCATGGCCGCGATACGTCCCCCCATGGATTTTCCACCGATCAGAACAGTGGCTGTGCTTTGGGCAAGCACCGTTTTGATCGCCTCCAGAAAATCATCCTGAAGACTTTCGACCTTCGGCGGCGGTCTTTTGGCGCCGCCATGCCGCCGCTGGGCCATATAGGGAAATTCAAACCGCGCTGTTGTAATTCCGTTTGTCGCGGCAAGGTCGGCAAAGCGGTTCATGAACGGGGAGTCCATCGGTACACCGGAGCCGTGGGCCAGCAGCAAAGTGGCAATCGGATTGTTTTCCGGTCGGGTCCATAACAGCACGATCACGCCCTCTTTATATTGCCCGATACGATATCAGGTGTAGATATGTCATTATCAACGCAATTGTTTTGCGGGGCAGGGCCAATTGTCACCGACGATTGAACCGGCATCGCAGAAGGGCAAGACATTTGGAATCCGTCCACGTTACCCGGCTGGCTTTTTTCTTCGGCATTTTTGCTGCAATGGCCCTTTACGAGATATTTGCGCCGGGCCGCCCGCTCCGTTATGGCCGCAAAAACCGCTGGTTTACCAGCTGGTCGTTGGTCGCTCTTGATAGCATCCTGGTCCGGATCGTGTTCCCGCTGGGCGGCGTCGGCATAGCCTATTGGGCCGGCCAGCAGTCGATTGGGCTTTTCAACTGGATCGACATTCCCCTGTGGCTGGCAGGGGTCATATCGTTTTTTGTGCTCGACTGGTCGATCTGGTTCACGCACGTCTTGTCCCACAAGATTCCTTTTCTGTGGCGGATCCACCGGGTTCATCATGCCGATCCGGATATGGATGTCACAACCGCAATTCGTTTTCATCCGATTGAGATTCTTCTGTCGATGGGCTGGAAGACCCTGCTGATCATTGCGCTGGGTGCGCCGCCGGCCGCCGTGTTGATTTTCGAGATCGTCTTAAATGGCGGCGCCCTGTTCAACCATACCAACATCCGGCTGCCGGCACCGGTAGAACGGCTCGTGCGGCTGTTGCTTGTGACGCCTGATATGCATCGGGTTCATCACTCCCAGCGCGTGACCGAAACGGATTCCAATTATGGATTCAGCCTCTCGATCTGGGACCGTCTGTTCGGCACCTATACCGCTCAGCCCCGCGACGGGCATGACAAGATGAAAATCGGTCTTAGGCATATTGAGGGCGATAAAGCGGAAAGACTTATTTTCAGCCTTGGCATTCCGTTTCGCTCCATACCGGACAGCCGCCGGGAACCGACAGCCGATCGCGTTGAGGGAGAGCCCGCCGAGCGTTAGGGTATGGACCCATAAATATACTTGAAATGGCGGATCAAACGGCAAAAAGCTGGAAGGAAGGGTGTGAAAAGCGGGTTATAGCGTATCCCGTAAAGGTCGGATGACCTTTGCGACAAGGATACGCGCTAAACAAATGTCTGGAGCATTTCACGCGATCCAAGGATCGCGAGAATTGCTCTAAATGGCCGGTTGAACAGCCTGACGCAGCAGATTGAAGCCGTTTGTCCGTCCCTTGGGATATGGCCGATTGGTCCGGCTACAGCGTTGCACGTTCTCGAAAACCGGATGGTTTCCTTCGAACATGCGCCCCGCATTCAAACAGCACGATCCGAACAAATCGGCTCATACCATTTCAAGTATATTTAGTCGTCCGTGAAGTATTCCTAAGCGACTGCCTTCGCACGGGAATTTGGCGTTCTCAAGTATTCGATTTCGCATGTTTTAGCAGGAAATAGGCTTGTTTCCTTGCAACTTTACATCGTCTTTCCTGCGTGATTCACTCGCTTTGTCGGACGTTTTTTTGGGGTGAATCGGTCATGAAGCCAAAGGAACCGGTGGAAACAGGGCAGCGGGATCTTTTCCGAGCCAGGCTGGATCAAATCCTCGACATGAAGCATCCGAAAGCGGTTCTTGCGCGGGTCATCGACTGGGAGCTTCTCGCCGATAAATGCGGCCCGGCCTATTCCGACAAACTCGGCCATCCAGCCCTGCCGACACGGCTGATGGCTGGACTGGCGATCCTCAAATACACCGACAACCTGTCCGACGAGGAACTGTGCGCCCGCTGGGTGGAGAATCCGTATTATCAATATTTCTGCGGGGAGGAATTCTTCCGCCACGACTTGCCGTTCGACCGGTCATCAATGACGCGATGGCGCCAGCGCATGGGTGAGGAAAAGCTTCAGGCCCTGCTTGAGGAAAGCCTGGCTGTGTCCGTCAAACTGCGGGCGACGAGGCCGCAGGACTTCGCCCAGGCGATTGTCGACACCACGGTGCAGGAGAAAAATACCGCCTTTCCGACCGATGCCAAGTTGATCCACCGGGCACGGGAGCGACTGGTCAACCAGGCCAAGGCGGCAGGCATTAAACTGCGCCAGAGCTATGTCCGTGTCGGCAAGGCCGAACTGATCGCCCATCAACGCTATGCCCATGCCAAACAGTTCAAACGTGCAGGCAAGCGCTTGAGAAAACTCAAGACCTTCCTGCGCCGGACCGTTTCCGACATTCGCCGCAAGACAAAAGGCAACCCGGACCTTGAAGCCGCCTTCCTGCGGCCGTTGTGGCTGGCAGAACGGGTGATGACCCAGAAGCGGCGCGATCCCTTGCCGAAGATCTATTCGCTGCATGCGCCGGAGGTTGAATGTATCGGCAAGGGCAAAGCCCACAAGCCCTATGAGTTTGGCGTCAAAACCTCGGTCGCCACAACGCTAAATCGCTCAAAGGGTGGACAGTTCGTGCTTCATGCCAAGGCGCTGCCCGGAAACCCCTATGACGGCCACACCCTGCAAACCATCATCCCGGAAATCGAGGCCCTGACCGGTGGCACCCTGAAACGCATTCTGGCCGATGCCGGTTATCGAGGCCACAACGCGCCGGACAGCCACAAGTTCCGGGTCTTCACCGCCGGACAGAAACGCCGGGTCACACCCGCCATCAAGAAGCAGATGCGACGACGGTCGGCCGTTGAACCGGTCATCGGGCATATCAAAAAAGATCACCGGATGGGCCGAAACTACCTGGCTCACACAACGGGTGATGCCGCAAATCCGATCCTCGCAGCCGCAGGATACAACTTCCGCCTCATCCTCAACTGGATCAGCCTTCTTTTGATCCAAATCTGGTCGACGTTTGCGATCAGCGTAAACACGCAGACAGACCCAGGAAACGCATAAATCACGGTCGACTTTTTATGGAGCCATACCCTAGGTATTACAGGGCACAAAGACGGGCGGTTAATAAAGGCCGGCCGGGAAATATCTGAAATACAGTTCCCGATAGATGCCTTTTTCGTAAATCCGCCGGAAAGCATAGTTGATTGCCTGCGCCAGCTCCGTCTCTTCCACCGGCAGGGCTATCGAATAGCCGGGGCCGAAGAAGTCGCGATTGTCCCAGGCACCACCCTTGAAGACACAGCAGTTGGCTGCGTTTTCGCTATAGAGCCAGAAATTGAGCGACAGCGCATCGGCAAAGTGCGCGTCGACCGCGCCGTCCCGAAGTGCGGACCGGGCATCGTCGGCCGTATCAAATGTTGCGATTTCGCTGTCGACGAAAAACCGCTTCAAATAGGCCTCATGCGCTGTACCTTTGATCACGGAGATCGCTCGGCCGTTCATGGTTTCCGGTATTGGCTCGTCTTCAAAATCGGTCCGGACCACAAACCGGCCGGGCACCCGCAGATAAGGATCGGTGAACAGAAGATTTCGGCGATTTCGCTCGTTGATCGCCAGTCCGGCGATAATTGCGTCGCCCTCATCGTCGATCAGCGCTTTTTCCAGGGCCGAAAAGTCTTTGATCCGGAGCGAACAGGACAGTTCAAGCTCAAGACAAAGCGCCCGGCTGATATCGATATTGAATCCTGCCAGATTGCCGCCGCTGTCGCGAAAGCTGAAGGGGGGAAAATCATCACTTGCAAGGAAGCGCAGTTCGGTGATCTCAAGATTGGGCTTTGTGGCCGTGTTGCGAGGATCCCAGAAATTGGGCACAGCAAGTGTCTGAGTGATCGAAGAACTGGTGGTTGGATCTTCGGTATTTTGCGCAAAGCCCGGGCGCGCGCCGGCAATCAGGGCGATCAGAATCGCTATTTTCAATATGGCCAGGTTGTCCGGGAAGCGAAATGTCAGCTTCAAAATATGTCCCTTTATGGCCTTTCCGGGAGAATGCACACCACCCTAAGATCCCTCAGATGATGTAAAACAGATTGACTGCGGATAACAGCCAAAATTTGGGCAATGCCACAAGGGGCCAAATGGATCTGCAGACGGGCTGGCAAAAACAAACGACCGGGCAGAGCCCGGTCGCAGGTTCTTTCAGAAGACGGTCTGTTACTTCCAGATTTTTCGATATTCGTCCCGATAGTTGTTGCCAGGATCGAAAATGTTGTTTTCACCTCCGTCAAAGGCAATATTTTCGGAGGTGACCACATGCAGCGGTGAGGTATAGCCCGACCATGCCTCGCCGGCAAAAGCGCGATTGAGTTCGTCGACCAGTTGCCAGCCCTGAAGGTTCAGCGGCTCTGCGACCGTAACTGCCTGGTAATCGCCATTTCTGATACGCCAATAAGCGGATTCCGATCCGTCCCCGGCAGCAACGGCTGTCGGCCGCTCCGTGCCCTTTTTCCCCGCTGCGGCAAGGGAAGGGCCCATGAAGTCGAAATAGATGTCGTTGATTGCAAGGCTGTGTGTCCATTTATCGCCGTAACGCTGCAGGAGGGCTGTGGTCAGCGTCGGCATCCGGTTTGACGTGTCGGCAATCGGCGTGTCGACATATTCAAGCACCGTCCCGCCGAGCTTTTCGATTTCCTCTTTCATCCGGTCGGCTTTGGCGATGGCAATGGCATAGGTCGAGTCGGTGAAGATCACCACGCCCGGCTTGCCGTCTGCATCGGCAAACGCCCACTGTGCGGCCGAAGCGGAGACGGCCATCGGATCGGTGGACACGTTGGCAAAGACCCCGGCTTTTTCGTCCGGTCCGATTTCAGGCGATGCGTGCCAGGACACCATGGGGATGCCGGCCTCAGCGGCTTGTTCCATTGCGGCTTGTTGTTCGACGGCATCGAATCCGTTGATCACAATACCATCCGGTTTGAGCGCCAGGGCCTGACCGAATGCCGCTGTCCGGCCCGAGATTGATCCGGCGCCATCCAGAACCCGGATATCCCAGCCGATGACTGCAACAGCTTCTTCGACACCCTTGGTCACACCGAGAATACCGCCGTTCTTCATGTCGCCTGCAAGAACAACAATGGTTTTGCCCTCAGCGGCCTTGGGACCGCTGGTCGGCCCATCCCACGTCTCTTTTTTTCCGGCGTGCTTGGCAACAAGCGCCTTTGCGTCGCTGATGGCATCTGCAAACGCCGGCATGGCCACCGTCAGCGACAAGGCGGTCAAGATGAGTGTTCTCCTTAGCATGGTGCGTCCTCCCTTGGAGCTAGGTTTACTGTTTGGCTGCGCTTTTCTTGCGTTGTGCGTAGCCGGCAATTCCAATGGCGATCAAAAGCGTGAGGCCGTTAAACATCGGTTCGACCCAGAAGGAGCCGCCAAACTGCTGGATGCCGGAAATTCCGACGGCGAGGATGGTGACGCCTATGATCGTGCCCCAGACATTGACCCGTCCCGGCTTGATGGTGGTCGATCCCAGAAACGCTCCGACAAGGGCCGGCAGGAGATATTCAAGCCCGACACTTGCCTGGCCGATCCGCAGTTTCGATGCCAGCAGGACCCCGGTCAGTGCCGTAAGGAGGCCGGAGGCGACAAAGGCGCCGATAACATATTTCCGGGTGGGAATGCCGTTGAGTTCTGCCGCTCTCGGATTTGCGCCGATGGCATAGAGATAGCGGCCGATGGGTGTGTATTCGAGAATCAGCCACATCGCGATGGAAATCAGAAGGACATAAAAGGCAGTGATCGGCAGACCGAGCACAAACGTGCCATTGATTGCGTAGAACCCGTCCGGCAATTGTCCGACCACCTGTCGGCCGCCTGTATGCCACAGCGCGAGCGCATAAAGAACCGTGCCTGTGCCCAATGTGGCGATAAAGCTGTCGATCTTTGCGACTTCGACCAGCAGGCCGTTCATGAAGCCGACCATTGCACCCAGCATGAGCACCACAAGAACCGCCACCGGCCATGGCATGCCCAGCATCGTCTGCATCGATATGGCAAGAATGTGCCACAAAACAATGCCGTAGCCGACCGTCAGATCGATGCGTCCGGCAACCATCGGTATCATCGCACCAAGCGACAACAGAGCAATGATCGACTTGTCTGCAAGGATCGCGCGGACATTCAATACGGTTGGAAATGTATCCGGCAGCAGGATCGAAAACAGAATGATCAGAAAGACCGTCAGAAGCACCAGTCCGTAAACAGGAACCCAGCGCATGATCCGGCTAAAGGTCGACAGCTGTGCCAATTCCGATTTGGTCGGTTCAAGAGCGTTTGATTCAATGGACTGCATTTTTGACTTCCCCCGCGATGTGGTCGCCGGTCTCGCTGGCGGATGCGGACTGGATAAGAGACTCCGTTGACAGCGAAACGCCCGAAAGTTCCGCAACGACGTGCCCGCGGCTGAACACGATGGCCCGATGACAGATCGCGGCCACTTCCTCAAAATCGGTCGAGACGACCAGAACGCCCATGCCCGATGACAATGCATCAAACAGCAAAGCGTAGATCTCCGCTTTGGCGCCCACGTCAACGCCCGCGGTCGGATCCTCGGCAATCAGCAGTTTCCGGTTGGTCGACAACCACCTGCCGACAACGACCTTCTGCTGGTTACCGCCCGAAAGGGCTTCGACGGCGAGCGTCGGATCGTTCGGGCTGAGGCCCAATGAAGTGCCCAGTTCCTGTGCTTTGCCATCCTCTTCCCGCGCGGACATGAATGACAGCATCTTGCGGCCGGCAACAGCGGGATTGATGAAGGCATTTTCGCGAATGGTCAAAGACGGGGCGATGGATTCAACGACACGGTCACGGGCAACCAGTCCGATACCGTCCTCCATCGCTTTTCGGGGAGAAGAAAGGTCGGGTTTTTTACCGTCCAGAATGATGGAACCGGTAAAGGTGCTTTCGCCAAACAAGCTTCGTCCGACATCCTCGTGACCTGCGCCGCGCAGGCCCACGAGCCCGACCAATTCACCGCGTCTGATTGAAAAGTCGACGGGACCGACCTGTTCGGTCTTCAGTCCGGTAACCGTCAGAATATCCGCACCGTCGGTCTGCGCCGGGCGCTCGATATCGCGGGTTTTGCGGCCGACGATCAGGCTGACCAGTTCTTCCGGAGAGGTATGTTCTATTTCCCGCATGCCGACCATAACGCCGTCCCGCAGCACCGCGACCCGGTCCGCAATGCGGAAAATTTCATCAAGCCGATGGGAGACGTAAATCATCCCGACGCCTTTTTCGCGCAAAGGGCGAAGGGCGGCAAAAAGACGCTCGACTTCATCCGCCGGCAGACTGGCGGTGGGTTCATCGAGGACCAGAAAATCGCATTCGACCGTGAGGGCGCGGGCGATGGCGACCAAGGACTTTTCGGTTCTGCTCAGACTGGAAATGCGGGTGGTCGGATCGATTTCGCATTCGACATGTCTTAAGGCTTCGCGCGCGGTCTGCTCCGCCTTGTTCCAATCCACAAGGCCCCGTTTTTTGGAGTAGCCCACAGCGAGCGCGATGTTTTCTGCAATGGTCATCCATTCGATCAGGCCCAGGTCCTGATGGATGAAGGCGACGGCCTGCCGCTCGTTCACGCGTCCCGGTGCATGGCTGTATTCGTGACCGTCGATCAGGACACGGCCGCTGTCGGAATTGTGGATGCCTCCCAGAACCTTGATCAGTGTCGACTTTCCGGCACCGTTTTCGCCCAGCAGGGCGACGATTTCCCCTCGAGCCACATGGAGGGAAACGCCGCGCAACGCTTGCGTTCCGCCAAACGATTTGACGATGCTGTCAAAAAACAGACCCGCATCCGGACGCATCGATTTTCCTCCTCCCGAAGAACAGCCGTTCGCGTGCTCCTCAATAGTTCTTTTTCGAAAAATGCTCGCCCCATCAGTCGGACCGGCAAAACACTTTTCCTTGGAAACAGGGTCGCAATTTCCTTGCGTTACCGGTAACCTTGCCAAAGCATTGTCGGAAAGGGTAAGACTGTCAAGACAAAAATGTTATCGATAACTATATGATTGATCCGAACCGCAAAATGACTGGAAATCAGCCAAAAGATACGACTTCCAAGAGAGGTTCGGCGAGCCTCGCCGAGGTTGCCCGGGCTGCCGGCGTATCCAAGATGACGGCTTCGCGCGTGCTGAACAACAAAAGCGGATTTTCGGAGGAAACACGGCAGAAAGTCATTCGGGAGGTCGAGCGGCTCGGCTATGTTCCAAACCGGCTGGCAGCGGCATTTGGGTCCGAAAAAGCGTCAACGTTGGTCGGGATCTGTGTTCCCCGTCTGACCAGTAGTCTCTTCGGCGAAGTGCTGGAAAGCATCGACCGGACTCTGTCCCGCTACGGCTATCAGCCGATGATCGGTGCCAATGACCATTCCGCTGAAGCGGAAGAAAAGTGGTTGCGTGGCCTGCTGTCATGGCGTCCGGCGGGTGTGATCCTGTCCGGCAGAACAAGGACCGCGGCTGCGCTCGAGCTGTTGAAAGCCTCTTCCAGCCCCGTGGTTGAGATTTGGGAGCTCAACACCAGTCCGCTTGATATGTCGGTGGGGTTCAATCACTTCGATAGCGGCTTTGAAATGGGGCGGTTTCTGGTGAGCAGGGGGCGTCGCAAAATCGGCTATGTGGGCGCCTTGTCCTCGGCGCCCGGAACAGGGTCGCTCAGGCTCGAAGGATTTGCCAAGGCATTGACGGCCGGAGGGCTCACCCTGGCCGGAAGCGAATTGCTGCATGACCGGCCGGGGTTCTATGCGGGTTATTATGGCGCTGAGACCCTGCTCAATCGCGTTCAGGATCTTGACGCGATTTATTTCCAGAACGATGCAATGGCCATTGGCGGAATGTCCTACTGTCAGCAGTCGGGTTTGGATGTTCCCGGCGATATCGGAATCGCCGGTTGGGGCGGCATGGAGGCCGCTTCCATCCTGCCGATGCGGCTTACGACCACGACCGTTCCCACCCACAGTGTGGGTAAGACAGCGGCCGAACTGCTCTTGAACCGGCTTAAGAACGAGCCGTGCGACGATGTTGTAATCGTGCCGACTCGGCTCGTTCCCGGATCAACAGTTTAGGGTGTGGACCCCCAAGGGCCGTGGTGGCTGCCCGGTTGATCGACCCGTTCAAATGAATGTGCGCCGAAAAAGTCCCGTTGCGCCTGGATCATGTTAGCGCTCGACCGTCTGGTCCGCATCATGTCGAAATAGTATTGCGCCGCGGCAAGAGCGGGCAGCGGTATGCCGGAGCCCATGGCCTTCAGAACAACGCTGCGCAGATAAGGCTCGTTGTCCCGCAGGATCGAAGAGAATCCTTCCGCGAACATGAGGTTTTTATCCGGATCGGCCGTGAATGCGGCCGCCATGTCGTTGAGCATCGTCGAACGAATGATACAGCCTGCGCGCCAGACCCGTGCCACATCCGGCAAAGACAGATCCCATTCAAAAGATGCCGCTGCAGACTTCAGAAGCGAAAAACCCTGCGCGTAGCAAAGAATCTTTCCCGCAATCAGGGCGTGCTCGAGGGCTGCAAGATCAGGTTTTTCATCTTTAAAGGGCTGTAAAGCAGGTCCAAACAGATCTTCACCCGCCTTGCGAAGAGGCAATTGCGCGGACAGATTGCGGGCGCTGACAGCGGCCTCGATACAGGGAACTACAGCCCCAAGCTGCTGCGCTTCGATCGCCGTCCAGCGGCCGGTGCCTTTCTGGCCGGCCCGGTCCAGAATAATGTCCATAACCGGTTTGCCGGTGGCGGGGTCGATTGCGCGGGTCACCTCGGCAGAGATTTCGATCAGATAAGACTTCAGGCGCCCTTCGTTCCACTGGGCAAACACATCGCCTATCGCCGACGGCGTCATACCGTACCCGTCCTGCATGATGCTGTAGATTTCGGCGATCATCTGCATGTCGGCATATTCGATGCCGTTGTGAACGGTCTTGACGAAATGCCCGGTTCCGGCTTCGCCGAGCCAGGTCGCGCAGGGCGTGGTCCCGTAGCGGGCGGCGATGGCTTCAAGAACGGGGGCAATCCGGTCCCAGGCGTCTTT
Organism: Stappiaceae bacterium; assembly: GCA_965275915.1. Taxonomy (GTDB): domain Bacteria; phylum Pseudomonadota; class Alphaproteobacteria; order Rhizobiales; family Stappiaceae; genus JBDWFY01. The sequence continues at coordinate 122,708 of CBDHYI010000007.1, read as the reverse complement.
CCTGCCACCGCCCATAATGGCCGGCCCGTGCCGGGCACCTTCCTCGCCGCCGGACACGCCAATTCCCAGATAGGGAGCATTCCGGGCGTCGGCCGCAACGGAACGGCGGTTGGTGTCGTGAAAATTCGCATTGCCCGCATCGATGATGAGATCGTCCTCATCGAGAAGGGGCAGAAGGGCTTCAATCTGCGCATCGACCGCATCCCCGGCCGGTACCATCAATATGATCGAACGAGGCTTCTCGATGGCCGCTACGAACGCCTCAAGCGTCTGACACGGAATAATCGCTTCCGCCAGTTCCCCGGCAGCGGCATGAAAATCTTGCGTTCTTGCTGTGGTGCGGTTGAAAACCGCAATCGGAAATCCCTTTTCGGCAATATTCAGAGAGAGATTGGCCCCCATCGTACCCAGGCCGATCAGCCCTACTTGCGCTTGTTTCATCATTTTTACGGCCATTGCACTCCCTGGCGGTTCAGTATGATCGAATAGATACTGGTTGTGGCCGTAATGAACAACTGATGCTTCGCACGCCCGCCAAAACAAAGATTTGAAACCAGCTCGGGCACCAGGATCTTGCCGATTAGCTCGCCGGCAGGATTGATACAATGGACTCCGTCTGCCGCAGAGGACCAGATGTTGCCGTCACTGTCGGATCGGAACCCGTCCGCCGCTCCGGGGCTGATGACATGAAACACGTCTCCTCCGGACAACGTATTGTCCCCGGCAACGTCAAACATCCTGATGTGACGCTTGGCTTCGGCATCGAAAATCTCGCCTGTATCGGCGACATAAAGACGGTTTTCGTCCGGAGAAAAGGCGAGGCCGTTGGGTCCGGCGAAATCCGTCACCACGGCTTGAATTGTGCCCCGATCCGGATCGACCTTATAAACATTGCAGGACAGTTCCTGTTCGGACTGATAGCCCTCATAGTCGGTCGCGATTCCATAGTGCGGATCGGTGAACCAGATGGTGCCGTCGGATTTGACGACGACATCGTTGGGAGAGTTCAGGCGTTTTCCATCGAAGGCGTCGGCAATAACCGTGATCGATCCGTCCCATTCGGTCCGTGTCACCCGGCGCGCGCCGTGTTCGCAGGACACGAGCCGCCCCTGCCGATCGCGTGTGTGTCCGTTGGCGTAATTTGAGGGGGTGCGATAGGTGCTGATTCCAGTATCGGGTGTCCACCGCATGATGCGGTTGCTGGGAATGTCGGAGAACAGCAGACAGCCCGCATCGCCGAACCACACCGGTCCCTCGACCCAATCAAAACCCGTGGCGAGTTGTTTGACCGGCGCATTGCCCAGGACAAACCGTCTGAAGACAGGATCGATAATTTCGAAAAACGACATCGTGACGTTTCCTTGTTTTCTGGTCGTGTTATCGATATCACATGGTGCGGGAACGGCAAGACAGATCGAGGAGATACCGCATGAACTGGACTGAACAGCGTCCTGCTTTGACGCATGCCGCCGTCATGGAGATGTTGCGGAGCGGCATTGCCAAAGCAGAGGAAATCGAGCGTCCGCAATGTATTGTCATTGTCGATGCCAGTGGTGAACTCCTTGGGGAAATTCGCATGACCGGGGCCAAGTTTCTCAGCAGAAAAAGCGCTCTTGCCAAAGCACGAACGGCAGCGTCAATCGGAGGCCCGAGCGCATCGGTTCCCGAGATGGTTCGCTCGGCAATTGCTGCGGCGACAGGCGGAGATGTGACAGGGTTACCCGGTGGATTGCCGATCAAAAAGAACGGAGCCGTCCTTGGCGGCATCGGCGTTGGGTCCGGCACGGGCGAAGAGGATATCGCGGTGGCAAGGGCGGCACTTGCGGCCGTCGGTCTTGAGGACATCGATTAGAACCGCGTTAGCATGTGACAGGGCACTCGGGTCGTGGGCAGTAACAGCTTTTACCCCTCCTCGGCATGGGGTCCGGAGGCTCTATTCGGAAAAGGCGATCAGGGCTTTCATGCATTGCCTGCGATCGGAGGCGATGTCAAATGCTGAGACGGCCTCTTCCAGTGGCAACGTGTGCGAAATCAGCGGCTTCACATCGATGAGCCCGGACTGCATCAGTCGGACGGCTGTCTCAAACTCCTCATGGAAACGGAACGAACCTCTCAAATCGAGTTCCTTTCCGGTGATCTGCATCATCGGCAGGGTCATGTCTCCGCCGAGGCCCAGCTGCAAAATGATGCCGCGCGGTCGAAGCGCTCCAAGGCCGGCAGCTAAAGCCGCTTCAGCACCTGAACATTCGTAGAGCACATCGAAATAGCCTTTATCTGCCTGATACGCCGCAAGAGCCTCAGTGTCTTGCGCGCTGTTGATGGTTCGGTCGGCGCCTACCGTGTCCGCATAGGAGAGCGCTTCTGAAGAGATGTCGACAGCAACGATTTCCGTTGCACCGGCCCGGCGCGCGGAGAGGATCGCCAGCGTTCCGATGGGGCCGCATCCCGTCACAAGCACGCGTTTACCCAGCAAGTCGCCCGCCCTGCGCGTTGCGTGGAGCGTGACCGATAGCGGCTCGGCCATCGCAGCTTCGCTGGCGCTCAGACCGTCCGCCTTCACGCATTGATCGGCGTCGGCGGTGAGAACTTCACGAAAGGCACCCTGAATATGCGGAAATGGCATGGCGGAGCCGTAAAACCGCATGTTCATGCAGTGATTGCGCAATCCTTCTTTACAGTATCTGCACTGGCCGCAGGGGCGGGACGGGGAGATTGCGACAAGATCGCCGACGGCAAAGCCGTCGACATCGGCGCCGATCGAAACGATGTGTCCTGAAACTTCGTGGCCCAGAATCATGGGTTCCTTCAGTCTTACCGGACCGAACCCGCCATGATTATAGTAATGCAGGTCCGACCCGCAGATACCGCCGGCGGCAAGGCGGACCTGAACTTCTCCGCTGCCGGGTTCCAATACAGGCCGATCCTCGATCCTGAGGTCGTTGGCTTCATGAATGACAAGTGCGCGCATCGGATGGTCCTTAAACAACGGGCGTCAAAAGATTTCGACCGTCAAAGTGAGCGGCCAGATTGTCGTACATCAGTTGCCCCATGGCTTTCCGGGTTTCAAAGGTTCCTGATGCGTGGTGGGGTTGCAGCAGAATGTTCTCAAGCGCAAGAAAGCGTGGATTAATATCCGGCTCATCCTCAAAGACATCAAGCGCGGCCGACCCCAGGGAGCCGGTTTCAAGCGCGTCGAGCAGGGCGGTTTCATCAATATTGGATGCCCGCGAGATGTTGATCAGCATGCCTTCCGGGCCAAGAGCCGCAAGCACGTCCCGTCCGACGACATGACGGGTTTCGGCCGATGCAGCCAGGGTCACGAACAGGAAGTCGGCATGGCGGGCAAGGTCGACCGGATTTTCGAGGTAGGTCCATTCAGGTGCGGAGTCCCGCGGTGCAAGGTCGGTATAGGCGATGTCCATGTCGAATCCGGCAAGGCGCTTGCCGACTTCGTAGCCGATGCGCCCCAGACCCAAAATACCGACCCGTTTTCCATGCACCCGGTACTTGAGATCGTACAGGCCGTTATTGGCCCATTTGCCGCTTCGGACCCAGTCTTCCGCTCCGACCATTCCGCGCGCCTGAACAAGCATCATGGCAATACCCAGGTCAGCGACATCCTTTGTCAGCACATCCGGCGTGTTGGTCACCCGGACGTTGTTTTTGCGGGCGGCCTCCAGGTTCACCTTGTCGAATCCGACTCCGTAGACGGAGATGATTTCCAGATTGGGCAATGCTTCAATCAAGTCGCGGTCGGCTCCGATCTCTCCCCGTGTTGCGATGCCGCGGACCGATGCGGCATGCTGCGCAACAAATGCATCCTTGTTTTCAGCCTCGAAAACCTGCCGCATCGTGAAGCGGGCTTGGAGCTTTTCATCGTCCCATACCGGGTAGGGGCCCAACTGCAATATCTCGATTTTGTCCATTTTTGTCCGCTTTTTTCCCGAAATGACTTGCAAAATGTTATCGATAACATATACAGGTTCGGAAGTGATTGTCGAGACGATAGGGAAGAAAAGTTGGCTCAGGGAACTAAGCTGTTTGATTTGTCGGGTAAAACGGCGCTGATTACGGGGTCCTCGCAGGGGATCGGTCATGCGTTGGCTCGCGGTCTGTCGCAGGCCGGTGCGGCGATCGTCATGAATGGCCGGAACGAGGAAAAACTTGCGAAGGCCGCCGAAGGCCTGAGAGGTGAGGGAGCGACCGTGCATGAGCTGTTGTTCGATGCAACGGATCATGCACTGACCGTCAACCGGATTGACGGCTTCGAGGAAAGCACCGGCCCGATCGATATCCTTGTCAATAATGCGGGCATGCAGCATCGGACACCTTTGGAGAACTTTGAGCCGGCGATGTTCGCAAAACTCCTGTCGACCAATATCACGACTGTCTTCAATGTCGGCCAAAGCGTGGCCCGTCATATGATCAAGCGCGGTGCGGGCAAGATCATCAATATTGCGTCCGTGCAGACCGCGATGGCTCGGCCGGGAATTGCCCCTTACACGGCGACAAAGGGCGCGGTCGGGAATCTGACCAAAGGCATGGCGACGGACTGGGCCAAACACGGACTGCAGATTAATGCTATCGCGCCGGGATATTTCGACACGCCGCTTAATGCTGCCCTGGTTGCCGATCCGGAATTCAGTGCCTGGCTTGAGAAACGGACACCGGCAGGCCGATGGGGCGAAATTGAAGAACTGGTGGGCGCGTGCGTTTTTCTCAGCAGTGCCGCGTCGAGTTTTGTAAACGGACACACGCTTTATGTCGATGGTGGAATCACGGCCTGTCTCTGACGTCTGCCGGCTGTTCGTCGTTATGGGTGTTGCCGGCTGCGGGAAGACGACGATTGGCAATGAACTGGCGGCGGCAACCGGTGCGGCGTTTCTGGATGGAGATACCTATCATCCGGCGCGCAACATCGAGAAAATGAGCCGCGGCGAGCCTCTCACCGATGAGGATCGCTGGCCGTGGCTTGAGCGTTTTGCGCGTGAACTGTCAGCCCGCAAAGGGGTTGTGATCGGCGGCTGCTCGTCGCTGAAACGGATCTACAGGGACCGCATTCGCAAGACGGCCGGGGAACCGGTGCTGTTTATTTATCTGGATGGCTCAAAAGCGTTGATTGCTTCGCGCATGTCTACTCGAACCGGCCACTTCATGCCGACCAGCCTGCTTGACAGCCAGTTCGAAGCGCTGGAAGTGCCCGGTGCGGATGAAGATGCCATCTCAGTCGATATCAGTGGCACAACACAAGAGATTGTGCAGTCGATCCGGTTGGAATTAAAGGGGAAGTTTCATGAGTAATTCGGTTGCCTTGATCGGTGCCGGCGTGATGGGAGGTGCAATCGGGACCCGGTTGATAGAAACCGGCAACCAGTTGCACGTTTTTGATCTGGACACTGTGAAAGTTCAGGCGCTTGTCGACAAGGGCGCGAAAGCTGCTGCTTCCGCCGCGGAGGCGGCATCGGAAGCCGGTTTTGTGATCCTGAGCCTGAACGCCGCGAACATTGTCCGGGCTGCCGTGTTTGGGGAAAACGGGGTCGCTGCGGGCGCCAAACCGGACACACTGATTATCGATATGTCTTCGATCGACCCTGAATCGACGAAAGCACTGGCGGAAGAGGCTCGCCAGCGGAACCTGCACTGGCTTGACTGCCCGCTGTCCGGTGGCGCTCCGAAAGCGCTTGTCGGCCAGCTGGCGGTTATGGCCGGAGGGGAGGCGGCGGATTTTGAAACCGCCAAAGCGGTCATGAATCATCTTTGCGCCAATTTCACGCTGATGGGTCCCAGCGGCGCCGGTCAGACGACAAAACTCATCAATCAGGTGCTGTGCGCATTGAATTTTGTTGCCGTTGCCGAGGCCACCCAACTGGCTTTGGACGCCGGGGTCGATGCGACCGCAATCCCCCGCGCCCTGAAAGGCGGACGTGCGGACAGCGCCATCCTTCAGGAATATATGGGCAAAATGGCGGTCAGGGATTACACGCCGACCGGCCGCATTGACAACATGGTCAAAGATCTGAACGGGGTTCAGGATCTTGCGCGCGCAATGGGAACATCAATGCCCCTGACAGCTGTCTGCGCGGAAATTCACCGTCTTCTGACCAGCGCGGGTTTGGGAGGCACGGACAATGCGGCGCTGATGAAATTCTTCGAAGGCCCTAATACAGGAGATGATAAATGATTACCCGTTACGCGCTGTTCGAGGGATCGATCAAAGACGGCTGCAAAGAGGCCTTCCAGTCGTTCGTCAACACGAACCTCGTTCCGTTATGGACTGCATTTGACGGGGCGCAGGAAGTGCGCGTGATGTTTGGCGCTGAACGGGATGAAGGCGCACCGGAATATCCGCTGATTCTTGCTATTTCGTATCCCGACCGGGATGCGATGGACCGCGCGCTGGCATGCGATGCCCGGTTCAAATCACGGGAAGTGACCGGTGAACTGATGACGATGTTTGATGGACGAATCCATCATCATGTTACGGAGGCGCAGAGTTTTCCGCTGTTGTCGCACTAACCGGTCTGCATGTCGTAATGGTCCGGGCGCATCTTAGGTATTTCTGAATTCGGATTGAAAAGAATCCGTAGCCGGTAGGCCGCGGTCCGGTTCTATACAGGTGCTTTTCTGTTCAAGCGACCTATGATAGATGTTATCGATAACAGGTACGTTATTGATGACAAAACCAACGATAAAAACGCCGACAATGGCCGATGTGGCACTTGCCGCCGGGGTTTCCACCATGACGGTGTCCCGGGCGCTGAAGCCCAATACATCTGTCAGCGAAGCGACCCGGAAGAGGATCCGCGAGGCCGCTGATGCGCTCGGCTACGTTCTTGACAGTTCGGCGGCGGGTTTGTCGTCCCGCAGAACCGGATTTCTTGCCGTTACGATTCCGTCGATCAACAACGCCAATTTCGCCGACACGCTGCGAGGGCTGTCGGAAGGGCTGAGCGACAGTGCGCTGCAGATCCTGTTGGGCTATACGGATTACGATATGGCCGAGGAGGAGCGGTTGATCGAACAACTGCTCAAGCGACGGCCGGAGGCGATTATTGTCACCGGCGGATCGCACACGGACCGATGTCGGCGGCTTCTGGAAAATGCCGGTGTTCCGGTGATCGAATTCTGGGACCTTCCGCCTGAGCCGCTCGATCATGTCGTCGGGTTTTCCAACGCTGAAGCCGGCCGCCTGATGGTTCACCATTTCCGGGAACTGGGATTTACGAAGATCGGTTTCATCGGCGGCGACACTGACAGGGACACACGGGGCGCCGACCGCCGCCGGGGATTTGTCGCGGCCTTACGCGAGCTTGGCCTGGAGGACAGCAGAATGATCGCGTCCGGCCCGCCGCCGATCACAATGCGGGAGGGAGCGGCGGCAATGCGGACGCTGCTCGAAAAATGGCCTGATACGGAGGCCGTGATGTGTGTGTCCGATCTCTCGGCCTTTGGTGCGATGACAGAGTGTCTTCGAAAGGGACTTTCGGTTCCGGAAGACATCGCGGTCGCGGGTTTCGGTGCTTACGATATTGCCGAGCATGCAATCCCTGCAATCACGACAGTCGATGTCAGTGCCCGCGCGATCGGCACCCACGCGGCCGAGCTTGTCAAGCGCCTGCTGTCGCCGACGGGGGATGAAGGCGCGGCCGACCATGATCCTGTCATCAGGGTTACGCCGCGGCTGATCGTCCGCGAGAGCACCGATACAGCAGCTTGAAGCTGACGGTCGTACCCCGTTTTTACCGCTGTATGTGTCCCGATGTCATACGCACCAGGGTCGCATCCTTGTCGATCAGGTGATGTTTCAAGGCGCCCAAAATATGCAGGACAATGAAGGCGATCAGGACTTTGCTGAAGATCGCATGAATGCCGCCCGCGGCGGATGACAGTGCACGATTTTCTTCCTGGCCCGGAATAACGAACAGGCCGAACACGCTGATATCGTGTCCGCCAAACAGCGACATCATCATTCCGGAGACAGGCATGACAATGATGCCGAGGATGAGCATCCAGTGCGTGAGTTTTGCGATCAGGTGCTGCCAGTTGGGAGCAGGACCCGCAGGCTCGGGAAACCCCTGCGCAAGTCGCCAGCCGACCCGCCAGAGCCCGAAAACCAGAACCAGCACGCCAATGGCCTTGTGAATATTGATCAATGCGCCTTTTTCAGGACCTCTGGGAACGAAGTCTGCCAGATAGGTTCCGAACGCCAGCATTCCAATCACGGCCAGGGCAATGATCCAGTGATTAAAACGGGAAATGAAATCATAGGCGGTTATGGTCGTATGCCTCATAGCTTTCTCGCATAAATTCAAACAATGAGTTTAAACTCAGACATACCTTGCATCTAAAAGTTGAGACAATATGAACCCGTCCTGTTGAGGATACGGTCCAGATTCACAAAAAACCCGTCGGCTGAAACAACCGGCGGGCGCAGAAATTATTGTTCCGCATACGTTACCGAACGCTGTTTTTTCTTGATTCAGAGCACATTTATGGGGCCGCACCCTAGATGGCGAGATACTCCTGCCGAAGATCCTCATTGTCGAGAACCTCCTGTGCGGTGCCATCAAATACGACCTCGCCCATATCGAGAATGACTGACCTGTCCGCGAGATTGAGCGCCGCGACGGCATTTTGCTCGACGATAATCGTGGTAATCCCGAGTTCCTTGACACCCTCGAGAATGCGCTCGATTTCCTGAACGATCACCGGGGCAAGGCCCTCATAGGGTTCGTCCAGAAGCAACAGCTTGATGTCGCGGGCGAGGATCCGTGCCACGGCCAGCATCTGCTGTTCACCACCGGACATCGTCACCGCTTCCTGCGCGCGGCGCTCTGCAAGCCGCGGAAAATGGTCGTAGATCCGCTCGACCGACCATCCTTTCGGCTCGGCGATCTGCGAGAGCTCCAGGTTCTCCTGAACCGTGAGACCGGGAATGATCCGCCGGTCTTCGGGCACAAGTCCGACGCCGACACGCGCGGCCTGAAAGCTCTGCATGTCGTGAAGCGGTTGGTGATCAAGCCAGATTTCACCATGTGTCAGGTTGGGATCATCCATCCGTGCGATGGTGCGAAGCGTCGAGGTTTTGCCTGCGCCGTTTCGCCCGAGAAGCGCAAGAATTTCACCTTCGCGAACGTCGAAGCTGACCCCTTGAACGATATAGCTTTCACCGTAATAGGAATGCAGATCCCAGGCGGAGAAATAGGCCGGCGCCGTTCCGCGCGCTTGCTGTGGTTTGACCGCAGGTGCCGTTTTGCCTGCAAACTGATCTTCGAGAATGGTCACAGGTGCGCTCCTCCGAGATAGGCTTCCTGAACGCGCGGATCGCCCTTGATGTCTTCCGGTTTGCCCTCCGCGATGATCGCGCCCTGGGCAAGGACGGTTACCTTGTCGGCGAGCGAGAACACGACATGCATGTCGTGCTCGATAACCACCTTGGTTATCCCGCGATCGCCGATCCGCTTCAGCAGATCGATCGTGTTGTTGGTGTCGGCACGCGACATGCCGGCTGTCGGCTCGTCCAAAAGAAGAAGCTTCGGGTCCTGCGACAGGCACATGGCCAGTTCCAGACGGCGCTTGTCACCGCGCGAAAGGGAATCGGCAACCGTATCCTTTTTCTCCACAAGGCCGACGTCCTCCAGCATGTGGAGCGCCTTGTCGCGGATCTCGGTGTCCTTGGCGGCGTCGGCAAACGCGTGCAGCGTAAATTCACCGTCCCGCTTCGCAAGGGCGGGAATCATGATGTTTTCCAGCAGCGTGAGATCTCCGAAGATCTCCGGCGTCTGGAAAACACGCGAGATTCCAACCTGGTTGATCTCGTATGGTTTCATCCCGGTCAACGAGATATCGCCAAACATCACCCTCCCTGAATCAGGCACAAGTCTCCCGATCAGGCAATTCAGGAAGGTCGACTTTCCGGCTCCATTGGGACCGATGATCGCTTGAACAGTTCCCTGTTCAACCGAGAAGTTGACGTTGTTCAGGGCTCTCAGTCCGCCGAACGACTTGTTCACGCCCTCGACACGCAAGATTTCCATGTCATTTCACCTTATTCAGCTGGTGCGGCCTTGGGACGCGCAGTGGAATCCTCGTCCTTGGACGATTTGCGTTTGAAGAGCCGTCCGATCCTTTCCACGCCTTCCATGATGCCACCCGGCAGGAAGATCACGATCAGCATGAACATGATACCGAGCGTCAAATGCCATCCTTTACCGATGAAGGGGTGAATGACGAAGACGAGGAAATCGGCGACACCCTGCGGAAGCGCGGCGAACCAGTCGTACAGAATGTTGTCGTTGATCTTGGAGAAGATGTTCTCGCAATACTTGATGAAGCCTGCGCCCAGAACGGGGCCGATCAAGGTACCCGCCCCACCGAGGATCGTCATCAGAACAACCTCGCCGGACGCCGTCCACTGCATGCGCTCAGCACCTGCAAGCGGATCCATCGCGACCATGAGCCCACCGGCCAACCCGGCATACATACCGGAGATGACGAAAGCTGCCAGTGTATAGGGTCTGCTGTTAAGGCCCGTGAAGTTCATGCGCTGCTGGTTGGACTTGACCGCGCGAAGCATCATGCCGAATGGCGACCGGAAAATCCTGATGGCAACGTAAAACGCAACCATCATGACCACGGCACACAGGTAGTAGCCGGCGTTAAACGTGAACAGCCATCCCCCCAGACTCAGTTCGAAACTCTCGCGCATCGGGATACCGAAGAAGTTCGCGGGCGGGATTGCTCCGTTTTCTGCGCTGACCCCGAGAATGCGCGGGTCGTCAAGCGCGAGCTGCAGACCCGTTTCCCCGTTGGTGATCGGTGTCAGAACCGAATATGCGAGGGAAAACGACATTTGAGCGAAGGCAAGCGTCAGGATCGAGAAATAGATTCCCGAGCGGCGCAGCGAAATATATCCGACGAGCAACGAGAACAATCCGGCGAAGACCACCGACATGAAGATCGCCGGGATGACGTTCATGGTCAGCAGCTTCATCATCCAGACACCTGCATAGGAGCCGACACCCAGGAAGGCGGCGTGACCGAAGCTCAGATATCCGGTCAGACCGAACAGGATGTTGAAGCCGATCGCAAAGATGCCGAAAATCAGGAACCTCTGCATCAGGTCGGGATAGCCGGCGTTGAACTGTGCAAGCTCCGATCCTTCCGGGAACGGGTTGAGCAGGAACGGTGCGAAAACCACCAAGAGCAACACCAGGAAGAAGAGAGAGGTGTCTTTTTTGTTGAGTCCCAGCATGACTTAGCTCTCCATAACGCCCTTGCGGCCCATCAGACCCCGCGGACGGGTCAGGAGGATCACGATTGCAACGAGATAAATGATGATCTGGTTGATGCCGGGCAGCAACGCGACGACTTGCGCCATAGAGGCGAAACTCTCAAGAACTCCAAGCAGGAAGCCCGCCAGAACCGCGCCGGGCAGAGACCCCATTCCGCCCACGACAACAACCACGAAGCTCAACACGAGGAAATCCATTCCCATGTGATAGTTCGGAGAATTGATCGGCGCATACATCACACCGGCCAGTCCGGCAACCACGGCGGCAAGCGCGAACATCACCGTGAAGCGCTTGTCGATATTGATGCCAAGCAGCCCGACCGTCTGCCGATCCGCCATGCCCGCGCGAACGACCATTCCGAAAGTCGTGAACTGGAGGAACGCGAACACTGCTCCGATGATGGCCGCGGCGAACAGAAAATACACGATGCGCCAGTAAGGATAGATGATGACGTTGGGATCCATTCCCACCAGTACGCCGAAATCGAGACTGCCGGCAAATACGTCAGGCGCCGGTGTCGGGATCGGGTTGGCACCAAAGAAGTACTTGATGATCTCTTGAAGCACGATGGCCAGACCGAAGGTGACCAGGATCTGATCCGCATGCGGGCGCTTGTAAAAATACTTGATCAGGCCGCGTTCCATGAAGAGGCCGACGAGTGCCATGATCGGTATCGAGAATAAAATCGCGAGCGGTACAGACCAGTCAATGATCGCCGCTCCGGTCTCCGGCCCGAACCATGCCTCAACGTATGGTGTTTCGACCTTCAGGGGATTGCCGAGAAAGTCCTTCTGGGTTTCATCGATCGTTACGAACGACAACGAGAGCAGCCGGCTCAGGGTCACCGCGCAGAACGCCCCGATCATGAACAGCGCGCCATGCGCGAAATTGACCACGCCGAGCGTTCCGAAAATGAGGGTCAGGCCCAGGGCAATCAGCGCATAGGCTGACCCCTTGTCGAGGCCGTTCAGAATTTGAAGAAGTATCGCATCCATCGCTATCAGCCCGGATCATCAGCGCGAGTCAAAAAAAAACAAGCTCGCATTATTTCTAATAAAAGGGACAGGGCGACACGCGCCCCGTCCCTCCGTTTTCGTGAGTATTAGACGCCCGGGTTGCAGGTACCGAGAGCACCGCCCGCAAACTGCGGATGATCCGGGGCGTAGGTGACCTGTTCGACCGGGGTCACTTCGACGATTTCCAGAAGGTCGAACTCGGAGTTCGGATTTTCTTTACCCTTCACGACGAGAACGTCCTTGAAGCACTGGTGGTCTTCGGCACGGTAAAGGGTCTTGCCGTTACCCAGACCGTCGAACTCGAAGCCTTCCAGAGCTTCGACAACGCCACACGGGTTGAACGTGCCGGCCCGCTCACACGCGTCGGCATAAAGGAGTGCCTGCACGTAGGTTGTGTGTGCTGCCTGGCTCGGCGGGAAGCCGTATTTCTCACCAAAGGATTTGACGAATGCCTTGGAGCCGTCATCCTGAAGCGACCAGTGCCAGTTGGTGGAACCGAAGATGCCCTTAACGTTCTGGCCGGCACCTTTGGCCATCAGGCGGGAATAGAGCGGAACGATAATTTCGAAGTTTTTGCCATTTACCTGCTTGTCGCGCAGGCCGAACTGAACCGCGTTGGTCAGCGAGTTCACCATGTTGCCGCCGTAGTGGTTCAACACGAGCACGTCAGCGTCGGACTGAAGAACCGGCGTGATGTAGGCGGAGAAGTCCGTTGCGGCCAGCGGCGTCTTAACGGTTTCAACCGTTTCCCAACCAAGGGCCTCGGTGGATTCTTTCACCGCCTGCTCGGTGGTGTAGCCCCAGTTGTAGTCGGCGGTCAGGTGATAGGCCTTGCGGTCGTCGCCATATGCGTTCTTTAGAACCGGAGCCAGCGCGGCACCGGACATGTAGGAGTTGAAGAAGTGACGGAAGCCGTTGGCTTTCTTGTCTTTACCGGTGGTGTCGTTGGAGTGGGTCAGACCGGCCATGAAGATAACCCCTGCCTCCTGGCAGAGCGCCTGAACCGCAACGGCCACACCGGACGACGAACCGCCGGTGATCATGATGGCGCCGTCTTTTTCAATCATGGATTTCGCTGATGCACGCGCAGCATCCGACTTGGTCTGCGTGTCGCCCGTTACATATTCGACCTTCTTGCCAAGGATACCATTGCCTTTGAGGGCCTTGGACGAGAATGTGTTGAGCATGCCACCGTCGCCTTCGCCGTTCAGATGCTCGACGGCGAGCTGATAAGCGCGCAGTTCGTCAGCACCCTCATCCGCGTAGGGACCGGTTTGCGGCACGTTGAAACCCAGTGTCACCGTCGCGCCGGTCGGCTCATTCAGATAGCCTGCGGACCAGGCGCGGCTTGTGAAGATAGTCGGCACCGCAAGCGCGATGCCGCCCGCCGCGCCTGCCTTCAGAATAGAACGCCGATTAACTGATTTGCGAATTAGGGTCATACATTCCTCCCGGTACACCCGAAAAACTGTTGTGTTGCACTCTTTGACCTTTCCGATGAGAAGATTTCCTCCTCCAAAAGAGGGGTGCGTAAAAACGCCGTACACACAGCGTCGACATTAAAAAAATGTAATGATTGGCCGCAATAATACTAAAGCAGTGCATCGACCGGTTCCCACAATATATGAACGCCCGGATTGGCATCAGACCGAGATCTGATCGAAATTATATTGCGATGCAGTATCTCTTATTATTCGGATTTTATTGAGTTATTCTAATTTTTTTCATCTGTTTTCCGCAACGCACTGTAAAAGGTGCTTCAATACTCTGACCCATGTCCTAATCATAAAGTCGAATGGCGTGACTTCGGCCGGCACGACTTAAAAACGCTCGGTTTGAGGACGCAGGTCCAATTCATGGGTCCAGGTTGATGCCGGCTGATGCGCTACCTGCCAGTAAATCTCGGCGATGTCGGCCGGTTTCATCATACGGTCCGGATCCAACGTGTGGAGGTCGCGGCTGCGCGGCGTGTCGATGATTCCGTCCAGAATCATATGTGCAACGTGGACGCCTTCGCTCTGATACTCCCGAGCTAGGGATTGAGCGAGGCCACGCAAGGCAAATTTTGCCGAGGCGAACGCAGAAAACCGCGCCCCTCCTCGAAGACTGGCGGTGGCGCCTGAAACCAGAAACGCCCCGCCACCGGATTCGACCATTGGCGGCACTGTTGCCTTAGCCAGCAAAATTGCCGTCAAGACCATGGCGTTCCAGGTGCGCTGATAGTCGGCCGGAGTCGTTTTTTCAAACGGTGCGATCACCAGTTCTGCGGTGTTATGAATGACGACTTTCGGAGCCCCACGGTCCGCTATCAGCGCACCGAGCGTTTGCGAAGCATCGTTTTCGTTCGACAGATCGACCTGCTGAAACGGAAAATCGCTGTCGTTCAGGGGCGAGCGGCCGAGTCCGACGACCTCATAACCGCCGTCCTGAAAACGTTTGAGCAGGGCGCGGCCAAGGCCGCTTCCCGCTCCGGCGACGACCGCCAGTGATTTTTTATCACTCATGATCAAACGGCCGGCGGTTTTGCGTGCGGAATATGGCCCGTCTTCATCCATACCCTGGTGTTGTCCGCGTTTGAGACAGCATCAAGCTTTCCACCTTCCGGAATACGGAGCCAGGAGTGTTTACGCAGCGTGTCGTCGCCGTCCGTAAAGCTGCCGTCCAAAACGATGAATTCACCGCCTCGCGGAAGGTCGATGCTCACCCGGGCGCCCTTGGCCCATGTTTCCATACGCACGGTTTCCCTGTCATCCTGAAACAGGGGAAGCACCGTAACGCCGGGTCTGTCCGCCGCCGCAACCGGTTCCATCTTGTTCATGTCGATCATGATCTGGGTTCTGTCATCTGGTTCAAACTGCCAGAGCTTGACGAAAATGATGCATCCTTTGTCGGACCCGGGCGTGTGGGAAGAGGTCGGCGGATTCCTGATATAGGAGCCGGCCGGAAAGTCGCCGTGCTCATCCTGGAACACGCCATCAAGGACGATAAATTCCTCGCCGCCGGAATGGACATGCGGGGAGAATTTGCTTTCCGGCGCGTAGCGAACAATCGTCGTTGCCCGGGCCACTTCATCGCCGATGCGATCAAGCATACGCCGGTCGACACCCGGAATCGGAGAAGATAACCACTCGATTTCGTCGGAGTGGACAACAACGCGCTGGCTGAAATCTGCGTTTAGTTCCATAGAATTTCCTTTCAACAGCAGTCCGGCAGCGGGACGGGGCAGACCGTGTCGTCACAAAATGGCGGTCACAGGGGAGAGGACCGAAAATCGAGGCAATCGCGCTGCGGCCGAGCGCGGCAACGCGATCCTTCTTTCTGAGATTACCCGGCGATGCTGGGCCGCGCATTCATTTTTTCGCGCCATGCGATCAGATGTGTCAGGCTTGCCGGGATGTCGACCTTCGCAAAGTCCGCAAATGCCAATCCGGCGAATGCCGTGATGTCGGCTATGGAGAACGTGTCGCCGGCGAGCCAGGCATTTTTGGCCAGAACGCCATCAAGATATGTCATTGTGTCAACGGCCTTATCGCGGCGCTTCATACCCCAGTCCCTGTTCTGGTATGTTTCCAGATCCGGACCCAGGCCGGGGGTGGCGTGGTGAAAATAGTCGCCGGCAGCATCCAAAAGACCACTTTCCGCACGCAGGTTCATCATCGAAACAACAGCGCGTTCCTTCGGCGATGTTCCGCACAACGGGGTGCCGTCCAACTGCCCGTCCAGATATTCGGTGATGGCTGTGCACTGGGAGATGTGCGTTCCGTCCTCCAGCTCAAGGCACGGCACGGCGGCATCCGGATTTTTGGCTTTGAACTCAACTGAGCGATGTTCGCCGTTCATCACGTCGACAGGAATAAACTCCACCTGATCAACAGCTCCTTTTTCGGCCAGGGCAATGCGCACACGGGCCGGATTGGGGAAACCCTCCACGTCATAGACTTTCATGAGAACCTCTCTTGGATTGTGCTGTCCGTTGATCATTCAACGGCATTTTGAATGCTATATACCTATCGATAGGTAGAAAAAATTTCAACTGGTATTTTGCACAAGAAATGAGGCCTCACACACTTGTGAAGGGGATCGGCGGCGGACACGCGGAAAGTTTGCGGATGCTTTCGA
Organism: Stappiaceae bacterium; assembly: GCA_965275915.1. Taxonomy (GTDB): domain Bacteria; phylum Pseudomonadota; class Alphaproteobacteria; order Rhizobiales; family Stappiaceae; genus JBDWFY01. Next base: position 106,279 of record CBDHYI010000007.1, on the reverse strand, counting down.
AGAATGGCGTTGAACGGACGGAACGCGGCCTTCGGAAATTTTTATATTTTCGGAGGTTCGTCCTGTCGGCCCTCGGGGCCGGTGCCTGTTACTGAAAATGCGCCAATCTGATCATAACTCACATCCGGATACACTCGTCGGCGTCTTCCAGAGCCGTGCGGCGTTCTGCGGGGTTCCGTTTTGCAAGAGCGCTGACGGCTTCATAGAAGCGTTCATAATCGCCCTGGCAAAGCGTCAGAAGTCGGGAAAAGGCCGGCTGCAGGTCGTTATAGACTGAGACCGTTGCCAGTTTCGCGTTGTTGATCGGTTCATTGAACCAGTGATCGTAGCCGGGATACCCATTCCATTTTTGCGATCTCACCCGCCTGTAGCGGGCGCGGAGCCTTTCAATCGCCGCGTCTTTTGCCTGCCGTTTTTTCGCATCGCTGTCCGCGCTGTCATATATGCGGTCCAGTTCCACGCGGGTCTCCGCTATGAGCGCCAGAAACGTTTCGTTGCGCTTTCGCGCCGATCTGTACAACTGCAATCCGGCTTCGTCGGACCGGCTTTCCAGCCACAGAATTGTCCCGCTTTCTTCAACCGCCACAGCAAACGCTTCATTGAAGGCTGCGTCTCCGGGCACATAAACGTGTTGATGGGCCAGTTCATGAAACACCACGCGGGCAAGATTGATTTCGCCGCGCAGAAACATGGTGTTGAGCAGCGGATCGTCCAGCCAGCCAAGGGTCGAGTAGGCAGGGACGCCGCCGACATAGACGTCAAACCCTTCGGACCGGATTTCTTCCGCGAATTTTTCTGCCCGGTCTTTGGAGAAATAACCGCGATAGGGCACGCAACCGGCAACGGGGAAACACCAGGTGCGCACATTCTGGGAGAATTCCGGTGCGGCGAAAACAGACCAGGTGACATATTCCCGGCCGGTATCGACATAGTTGCGATAGCTGTCATTGTCCGGCAGGGCCAGCCTTTCGCTGGCAAAGGTTCGAATGTCCGCCGAAAGAGACAATTGCTCCTTGAACGCAGGCTCAAGCGTGCGGTCCTTGAGCAGGGTCTCGACCGGCCGGCTTCCCGAGACAAGCTTCAGGTGCCCGCCGACAGATTGGGAAATGTAGGCAACATTGCTGCAGCCTTGAAGGATCAGAAGCGCTAACGGGATTAGTAAGAGGCTGAGCCGGCGTTTGAGCTGCCGGATCGAAAACGGGATTGTCCAACGCATTCAGGAAGGCAGCTTTAACCGATACCGCAGCCGCGGGCTTCCGCATTTTGCTTCAGGCCCTGCAGACTTTGCATTGTGTTGGCATCACCCGGCCGCTGGAAACTCTGTTCCTTGGAGGATCCGGCATTGTTGACGAGGGCCAGATCCTGAACCGCAAGGGTATTGCAGCCCTGGCCATCAAACCGCACCCTGACTCGGATAATACGGTCACCGACGACGGACGGGCCGTATTCGGCATCCAGAACAGGGTTCGGGCTGGGCAGGGCACGTTCAAGAATTACCATGTTCGGCTGATTGACGGCAACCGTCGTACCGCGCTGCTGCGCGGTCTGAATAAGCGTTTGACGCACGACGTCAGTCGAAGCCCGGATGTTGACTTGCTGAGCGCCGGCCGTAACGGGAATGGACGGTGTGGATACGCCGGTGGGCCGTGAAGCGGTTTGGCAGGCTGCCAACAAGGAGAGTAAGAGCGGCAGCAACTGAAAGAGCGCGTTTCATTATGTTATCCATTCTTGTCCGGAGCGCACCCGATGTGTCGAATTCAAGCCATTATATCAGGCGCGCCGCCAACTTTTTTCGCAATCTCCATCTCTCCGGTTGCCTTTAACGGAAACGTTTGCCGCGTTTCGCCACTGCCCGGAAAAAGGGATCGTCGGACTCCGTAAGGTTTCCGAGTGACAACTTCATGGCACAGAGGGGAAAAATGACGCAAGTGCAGCGGTGCTACAGTCCGGGCATAAATGGCAGGTCGGTATCGCCGACATCAACATTCAGTTGCTTCAGAAGCGTCGTGATCTGGCCCCGGTGATGGGTCTGATGGTTGAAGAGATGGCTGACACAGAGCCAACGCGGGCGCTGCCTTGGAACGTTGTCTGCAAGACTTTCCCAGTGAAGGTCCTGTGAAAGCCAGTCAGATGTCAGGGTCCGGCTCCACTTTTGAGTATAGACCGTCATATCAAGATGCACGGTCTTCAGTGCGCCAAAATCGTCGAATATATCGACACCCATGCCTTTCACCTTCACGGGGTAGGACTCGCCGGTGAACCGCTGCATCCAGGCAATATCGCCCATCAGAATGTGATTGAGTGTCGAGTGGATCGACCGGAAAAATGCGCCCCGATCCTGTTTCCGGACCGAATCGGAGAGCGGTTCCGCCGCCGAATAAATCTTGCCGGTCATCCAGTGATTGTAGTCGGCAAATGTCTGATAAATCTGCACATCGGGCATTGATCAAAAGCCTTGTGATTGAGCGGGACGATTCCAAGTGTGTAAAGGGACCATGCCGGACCATCAGTATAACCGCTGAAACACCGGGAAAGCTAAACGATATCCCCGTTCGATTGCCAGCTGTTCGGCCAATACCCCAGCCACTGCAGCGCCCAGGCGAGAAAACACACGGCAAAAACCAGGAAAAAGACAAGAAAGGTCTGGCGCGCCGTCGGCATCCTGTCTTTTCGAAAACGCGGCGGAACTCTGATTCTGTTTTTCTGGTCGTTCATCGCATCAGTTTCCAGGTTTCGCCGCGGGCTGTTCCGCCAATTTGTCCACTATATCAGTCGCAACGTTCTTACTTTTGCAAGTCGGACAGCGGAAAAAGGCTGCTGCGAGGCGCACGGGCAGGTCGTCACGTAGCGTCTGCGGGAGTCTCCTGTGAGGGAACAGAACCGTTCGGGTGCACTCAAGGCACTTCACCTCAAGCGACAATTCGGTGAGCTTGATATCTGCAATCGTGTGATCGGGCATGTGCACATATGTTCTTTATTTGTTCTCATATGCTGATATAAATATCCACGGCTTAAACAGCCTGTCAAGCGCATCCGTAATCAATGTGTGGCGTGATTATGGAGTAATAACGAATGCCGATACTTCAGTCGCTCGGAATGAAACAGACTTATCAAACCCGGCGCCAATATTCATTGTTGCATATACGTATCCGGAATTTGAATTATTACTTTCCCAAGAAAATTTTGCTTCTTCGGCAATTTCTTGAGGTCCGTTTGTGGTTATGACGTCGCCGCTTAACAAATAAATATCTACCTTTATCATTTAATAATACCTCTTTAAAATTATCTAAATACTGCGTCAGACAATGCGAAGTTATCCTACGTTACATGCATTAGATTTTCAATTTAATGGAGTGATGAAAAGTCTTGCTGTTCGGTAATCAAATATGCCGACCTTTTGCATTGCTCACTCAAGTGGTGCCCAATCGGACTGGATCATGCCTAATAAATAGCTTGGAAACTGGTGCTGCCGGGGAGATTTGAACTCCCGGCCTCTCCCTTACCAAGGGAGTGCTCTACCCCTGAGCTACGGCAGCCAATCGGGTCAGACCGCGAGGATATCAAGCAAATGTCAAGGATTGATTTACCTGCACATGCTTCTTCTTGAAGCGGAGAACGACCCGTGATTGGCGGGCTTGTGCCATAGCACAAACGGAAGCGCAAGTCTTTCATGGGCGATCTTGTTGAAGACCGTCCTGGTGCCTATTGTGGTTTTGGTTCGTTCGAACCTGCAAACGATGCACGGCGCAATTGGCAACGGCCAACGTTCCCAGCATTCCGGAAACTGAAATGGCGAAAGAAAAGCAGAAGGACCAGGGTAAGACGACCGCGAACGCGGAGAGGGAGGAGCGGCTGGCACAAGCGTTGCGGGCCAATTTGAAACGCCGGAAAACGCAGATGCGTGAACGGCGCGTTGCGGCGGAAAACGATACAGATAAATCGGACTGAACACATCTGCGGACAGTCGTTCTTCGGGTCAACCCACTTTGAGCCTTGCGGTATTTTGAGCACATAGGGAAGGGAATCGGACAACGGAGACCGGTCGGTGCCTTGTCCGTGCCTTATGTTCGGGTTAGGGCTCAGGGTCATTCTTGGGCAGGTTTGTGGGTTTTAAAACAGTGGGCATCGTTCAGCCGATGCTTCAAAAAGGCGATAGAGCATGGACAGAATCAGGATCGTTGGCGGCAACAAGCTGAATGGGTCTATTCCGATTTCGGGCGCAAAGAATGCAGCCCTGCCGCTGATGATCGCCTCGCTCCTGACGGAAGAGACGCTGACACTGGAAAATCTCCCCCGTCTGCGCGATGTCAATCAGTTGACGCATATCCTCTCCAATCACGGCGTCGACTACATGCTGAACGGCAAGCGTCCGGGTGAAGACGCCATGACCGGCCAGACAGTACATTTCACTGCCAGGCACATTGTCGACACGACGGCACCATACGAGCTTGTTTCCAAAATGCGCGCCAGCTTCTGGGTGATCGGTCCCCTGGTTGCCCGTATGGGAGAGGCGCGCGTGTCTCTGCCGGGCGGCTGTGCAATCGGAACGCGGCCGGTCGACTTTTTTATCGATGGACTGAGCGCGCTCGGCGCGGACATTGACATTGATGCGGGCTATGTGGTCGCCACTGCCAAGAACGGTCTGCAGGGCGGGCGGGTTGTGTTGCCCAAGGTTTCCGTCGGAGCAACCCATACGCTGCTGATGGCCGCAAGCCTCGCAAAGGGCGAAAGCGTCATTGAAAACGCGGCCTGCGAGCCGGAAGTTTTCGATCTCGCGCAATGCCTTGTTGGTATGGGAGCCAGGATCGAGGGGGCCGGCACGCCGACAATCAGAATTCAGGGGGTGGATCGTCTGAATGGACATCGTCATCCTGTCATTCCAGACCGCATTGAAACCGGAACTTACGCCATGGCGGCGGCTATGACCGGCGGTGACGTGACGCTTACCGGAGCCCGCGCCGACCTTTTGTCGGAGGCGCTGAATACCATTCGTGCTGCCGGCGCTGAGGTCATTGAAAAAAATGATGGAATTCAGATCAAGCGCAATGGGGCAGGCTTGACGGCGGTCGATGTCGCAACAGACCCTTATCCCGGTTTTCCCACGGATCTTCAGGCCCAGTTCATGGCGTTGATGACGAAAGCCAGAGGCAGTTCGAAGATCACCGAGACGATCTTCGAAAATCGCTTTATGCACGTTCAGGAACTGGCTCGCCTGGGCGCAAGAATATCCCTTGACGGTCAGGTTGCGACCGTGGAAGGGGTGGACCGCCTGGAAGGGGCGCCCGTTATGGCGACTGACCTCCGCGCGTCCGTGTCTTTGGTCATTGCGGGTTTGGCGGCCGAAGGCGAGACCACCGTCAACCGCGTTTATCATCTGGATCGCGGATTTGAGCGGCTGGAAGAAAAACTCCGGCGCTGCGGTGCGGAAATCGAGCGAATTTCGGCCTGACGGATGATGGATTGCATATCCCGTTCAGAGCGACTACCTGTGTAGCCGAGGTGTGTTATTGCCAAGGACTTCGCGGGCTGCAGGCAGGCGCAGTTGGCGACTGGCTTTTGAACGAGCATATCGGAGCTGCTTGGAATCGGTTACGCGCCTTGGCCTGGACACGTGCAGCAAAATGGACCGTTGATGAAAGAATTGAAACTGCTCGCCCTGGATCAGGAAGACCTGGAGGTGATTTCCACTTATATACAGGACGCCGTCGCCCAGGTCGGCGATCTGCATTGGCGTCCGTCCGAGAAGCGTTTCCTTTTGGCCATGAACCGTTTTGCCTGGGAAGTTGAAGGGACGGGAAAACGAAAGAAAACCTATGAGCGCCGCCGAACCGCGTTGCATTTCAACCGGGTGAGCAGCGTCCGTGCGCAAGGCGTGCGACAGGACATCAAGGATGCCGTGCTTGAACTGCTGGCGGTCCGCTTCGAAGAAGGCGATGCGCCGGCGGGAACAATAACCCTGCATTTTGCGGCCGGGGTCCGGATCAGCCTGGATGTTGAATGCCTTGAGGCGCAACTCACGGATCTTGGCGGAGCCTGGTCGACCGAGTTCAGGCCGGAGCACGATTTAAGCGATTCCTGATTGATTTCCTGACAGGATTTTGTGACAACCGCAGCTTGTCCGTCAGGCGAGTGTGGAGATGTCGCGTGGTTTTGAGGCTAAAAAGCAGCCAGTCCGATTTTGAAAGCCGGTTCTCGGCGCTCCTTGCTGCAAAGCGGGAGGTTTCGGAGGACGTTGATACCGTCGTCCGTTCAATTCTCACCGATGTCCGCGCAAAAGGCGATGCGGCGCTGTTCGATTATACCAATCGGTTCGATCGCCTGGATCTGACAAAGACCGGTCTTGCCATTTCCGGTGAAGCAATTGCCGGTGCCGTAGGTTCGGTACCGGAAGAGACGTTATCGGCTCTCAAGGTGGCCGCGCGCCGCATTCGATCTCATCACGAAAGGCAAATGCCCAAAGACGACCGCTATACCGATCCGCTTGGTGTCGAGCTTGGCTCGCGCTGGACCGCTATTGAGGCCGTCGGTCTTTATGTGCCCGGCGGAACGGCAAGTTATCCAAGCTCGGTTCTGATGAATGCCATTCCTGCCAAAGTAGCCGGGGTTGAGCGCCTCGTGATGGTTGTGCCCAGTCCCGAAGGCGTGCTCAATCCGCTCGTTTTGGCGGCGGCGGATCTTGCCGGAGTGGAGGAGATTTACCCCATTGGCGGCGCGCAGGCGATTGCCGCTTTGGCGTATGGAACGGAGTCGATCAGGCCGGTCGCCAAAATTGTCGGACCCGGAAACGCCTATGTCGCGGCGGCCAAACGGCAGGTGTTCGGAACGGTCGGCATCGACATGATCGCCGGTCCGTCGGAAGTTCTGATCATTGCTGACGGCGGGGGCAATCCGGACTGGCTGGCTGCGGACCTGCTGGCCCAGGCCGAACATGACACCGCCGCGCAATCAATCCTGATCACCGACGACGAGGACCTGGCGGACGCCGTCGAGACTGCGGTCACCCGGCATCTGAAAACGTTGCCGCGCGCGGATGTGGCCGGTGCAAGCTGGCGGGATTTCGGAGCGATCGTCACTGTTGCAAATCTGGACGATGCACTGCCGTTGGCGAACCGGATTGCGCCTGAACACCTGGAACTGGCCGTGGCCGATCCGGAAAAGATGCTGGATGGCGTACACAATGCCGGCGCCGTCTTCTTGGGGCACTACACGCCCGAAGCCGTCGGCGATTATGTTGGTGGGTCTAACCATGTGCTGCCCACCGCCCGTTCGGCCCGGTTTGCGTCCGGGCTGTCGGTGCTTGATTTTGTGAAACGAACGTCGATTTTGAAATGCACGGCGGAATCTTTGCGTGAGCTGGGTCCGGCTGCCATGGCTCTGGCGGAGGCTGAGGGGTTGCAGGCCCACGGCCGCTCAGTGGCAATCAGGCTCAATTGAGGGTCCGGCTCGAAGAGCGGACGGCGATAGGAATCACGGGATACCCAATGGACGACATGTCAAGCGAACAAGAAGACGAAAAAAGCTGTTTTCGCCTGGTCGGGGTTGAACTTGACGAGCAGTCGATCGCGCGGGCCAGTGCCGATGTGGAACATGAACGCGCGGTCGCCATCTTCGATTTGATCGAGGAAAACAGTTTCCATCCGAACGATCATGACGGCGGACCCTATCGGCTGAAAATCTCGCTCGTTGAGAAAAAGCTGATGCTGGACATTCACGTCGATGAGGGGGAGCATGTTGTCACGCATATTCTTTCCCTGACCCCGTTCAGAAAAATCGTCAAAGACTATTTCCTGATCTGCGAGAGCTATTACGAAGCGATCAAAACGGCGTCTCCCAGTCAGATCGAAGCCATCGATATGGGACGTCGCGGCGTCCATAATGACGGTTCTGAGCTGCTGCAGGAGCGACTGAAGGGCAAAATCGATACGGACATGCAAACGGCTAGGCGGATTTTCACGCTGATCTGTGCCCTTCATTGGAAGGGTTAGCACCGATGCAGGACGAGCCCGGGAAGAGACCGAGTTCGATCTTGTTTGCCTGCGGGATGAACGCCATCCGCTCGCCAATGGCTGCGGCCCTGTGCCAGACTTTGTTTCCGAGCCGGATTTATGTGAATTCCGCCGGCGTGCGCAAAGGGGATCTCGATCCTTTCATGGTCGCGGTCATGGATGAAGTCGGCCTTGATCTCAGCAAGCACCGGCCACACACATTTGAGGATCTGGAGGATTCCAACTTCGATCTTGTTATCACTTTGGCGCCCGAAGCCCACCACATGGCACTGGAGTTGACCCGGACGGAGGCGATGGATGTGGAATACTGGCCGACACCGGATCCGACGCTGGCAACCGGCAGCCGGGATCAGATTCTCGGGGCGTATCGTGAAGTTCGGGACATGCTGACAATGCGTATCAAAAAACGGTTGAACTGGACGCCGACGGCCGCTGATTAGGGCCTGGGTCTGAACATAATCGGCTTGGCAGATCATTCATCGTAATTGACCTGTTCACATTCATGCAGCAATCCGCTAGGTTCTCCGGCACGTCTAACGGATGCAAGGGCAACCCCGTTGCCAAATACGTGTACAAGGCCCGCAAATGCGGGTAGAGCATCGGGACGCGGGATCGATCTTAAATCCCTACCCATCGCATGAATAACCAGAAAGCCAGGATTACGGATGGCAAAAGAAGAAGTATTGGAATTTCCGGGTGTAGTGACGGAACTGCTGCCCAATGCGACATTCCGGGTCAAACTCGAAAATGACCACGAAATCATTGCGCACACTGCCGGCCGTATGCGGAAGAACCGCATTCGCGTTCTTGCCGGTGACAAGGTGCTGGTTGAAATGACCCCTTATGATCTGACCAAGGGTCGGATTACCTACCGTTACAAATAGATAAACCGACTTTTCCGTGAAGATGAAACCGGCAATAGTCACGTGGTGGGATGGCGCGCGCATCCCGGTAAACTGCATAGCGTTCAGAGCGGATTGATCAATCAATGGCCGATCGTCCAAAACTTGTTCTTGCATCGGGGTCACCGCGGCGTCTGGCGTTGTTGCAGCAGGTCGGCATTGAGCCGGACCGGCTGTTGCCGACAGACATCGACGAGACGCCCAACAGGGGTGAGGGGCCGCGCTCCCTGGCGCAGAGATTGGCGCGTCAGAAAGCGGAAGCGGCCAAGGCATCGGCTGAGGCAGACGATACGCTGACGGGGGCTGTCATTCTCGCCGCCGATACGGTTGTTGCCGTCGGACGGCGGATTTTGCCCAAGGCCGAAGTCAGCGAGACAGCGGAAAAGTGCCTTCGGCTCTTATCCGGCCGGGCTCACCGGGTCTATACCGGCCTTTGCCTGGTCACGCCCAGGGGCGGCATCCGTCGCCGGGTGGTGGAAACGCGTGTTCGGTTCACCCGGCTTTCACAGGAGCAACTGGCCTCTTATCTTGCCTCAGGCGAATGGCGCGGCAAAGCCGGCGGCTATGCGATCCAGGGCCTCGCCGGGAGTTTTGTCGTCAAACTGGTCGGCTCTTATACCAATGTTGTGGGACTGCCGCTCTATGAAACGACCGATCTTTTGACGGGGCAGGGCTACCCGGTCCATCACCTTTGGCCGCGCGCCGAAGCGCCTGCTGTCTGATCCGAGCGGACGACAGAGCGGCGGCGACGAGGTGTCCCTCTATGACAAACAGCGCAAATGACAATGAAAAAGGGATCGGTAAGCCCAAACGCGCCTCCCGCGGCTGTCCGATCTGCAAAAAACCGGTCGACCGCACCTATTTCCCCTTCTGTTCGAAGCGTTGCGCAGACCTTGATTTGCACCGCTGGCTCCAGGGCTCCTATGCCATCCCCGCAGCTGAGGAGGATGATCCGGACGAAGACGACAGACTTTGACGGCGGTAAGCCGGGCGTTTTTGCAATCAGTTTTGAGCGACTTTACGGCCGGGTTTCCCGGATTGATTGATCCGGCGGCGCACGTTCGCTCTGCCACGTCCGGCAAACGCTGAAAATACACCGGTGGAAAGCGGCTTACTTCGATTGTCAGTCGCCGATAAGCCTATGAAGTATTTGAACTTTCGCCTCAAAATCCGATTTGTTGACAAACGGCCGAGACCATCGAAAAAAATCGGCATAGACGCTGGACACGCGGAACCGAGTTCCCTATAAGACGTCGATCTCAGGCGTTGATGGTATCCATAAACCGCGCCCGGGCCCAGGTAGCTCAGTTGGTAGAGCAGCGGACTGAAAATCCGCGTGTCGGCAGTTCAATTCTGTCCCTGGGCACCACCGTTTTTCTTCAAAATCAGCTGCGTTTCTTCTTCGATCGGAAAGGAGCGCAAATTGAATGCGTTTCCGATCGGGTGGAGAGGGTGCTTTACATCCGCCCGATGAGTCCTGAGCCTAAACCTCAAACGGCAATCCCACGTAATTCTCCGCGATTGAGCGGGAGCCGGTTTCGGATTCGGCGATATATTCGAACTCCGCGTGCTGCATGCGTTTTTCGAAGGGGCTGTTTTCCGGGAACTGGTGGAGCAGGGTGGAGAGGTACCACGAGAAACGCTCGGCTTTCCAGACACGCTTCAGGGCTCTGTCGGAATAGGTTGCCAGATCGTGGCTGTCCTTATCCTGGTAGAACCGGCGGAAGGCATGAGCCAGGATGCGGACGTCGCCGACGGCGAGATTGAGGCCTTTGGCGCCGGTCGGGGGGACGATATGGGCGGCATCGCCGGCGAGGAACAGGTTGCCGTAACGCATCGGTTCGGCGACATAGGATCGCAGCGGCGCAATGCTTTTCTCAAACGACGGACCCTTGTGAAGATGCGCCGCCGTGTCGGTTCCAATCCTGAGGGACAACTCGTCCCAGAAACGGTCATCGGACCAGTTGGCGATGTCATCATCGATCGGGCACTGGACATAATAGCGGCTGCGCGTTTTGGAGCGCATTGAGCACAGTGCAAATCCGCGCGCATGGTGGGCATAGATAAGTTCGTGCGAGACGGGTGGCTGTTCCGTCAGAATGCCGAGCCAGCCAAAAGGGTAGATCCGTTCGTAGGACCGCAAAACGTCAGATGGGATGCTCTGTCTGGAGATGCCGTGATACCCGTCGCAGCCGGCAATATAGTCGCAAACGATGGTGTGCGGCTGCCCGTCCTTTTCAAAGCGAATTTGCGGTTTGTCCGTATCGGCAGCCGAGACAGCTGTTTCCCCGACACCGAAGTGTAGTTCAGCCCCGTCCGACACGCGCTGCGAGATAAGGTCTTTGGTCAGCTCTGTCTGGCCGTAGACCATGACCTGTTTGCCGGTGAGGCCTTTCAGGTCGATACGATGGCGTTCTCCGTCATAGGCGATGTCGAAACCGTCATGGGGAAGGCCTTCACGATCCATCCGCTCGCCGACCCCCGCCTCGCGCAGTGTTTCGACCGTCCCCCATTCAAGCACACCGGCCCGTACGCGCGCTTCAATATGATCCCGGCTCTGCCGGTCGATGACAATGGAAGCGATACTGTCCCTGTGAAGCATTTGCGACAGCAGCAGACCGGCGGGTCCCGCACCGATTATGCCGACCTGTGTGGTGTGGGTTTTGCTCACAATTCGCCCTGGTTCTTGATGTCTCCGATGCGTTTTCAAGGCAGCGTCTGGCGTTGAGAAAACAGGCTACCGACCGCGACCTCTGCAGGCTGTTGAGCTTGCTTGAAATCCTGACGGCCGACAATGGACGTTTGCATCAGTTATTTGCACTATTGTATCAATGGGAGAGATATTTCGGTCCGTTTTTGAAATATGATAGGCAAATTGATGCAGACGAGCATCCCGACATTTGCGCTTTACGGTGAATTTCTTGAACAAACGACGCCGGATTATCTGCACTATGAGAGGATCCGGGAGCGCAGTCTTCGCCACAACTGGACGATCAAACCGCACCGGCATGACGGACTCGCTCAGCTGTTTTTGTTTGAGATGGCCGGTGTCCGCGTTCAACTGGGCGACCGGATCTTCCTGACCGAACAGCCGGCGCTTCTGTTCATTCCGGATATGGTCGTTCATGCTTTCCGGTTTCCCGATGATATGAACGGTGGGGTTGTCAGCCTTGGCAAGGGACATCTTCACGACGCGCTTGAGCAGATCAGTCTTGAGGGCCGGTCGTTTGCACAGCCAAGGTACCTGACATCGCAACGGCCGGCATTTCGGCGAATGCAGGCTCTGTTCGACGATATCGGCGGGGAATTTGTCGGTATCAGGCAATGGCGAAACGAAGCGATGCGTGCTCTCATCCAAAGCCTTTTCATTCTCATGGCCAGAGACATCGATGAGGATGAGGAATTGCGTACGTATTTCACGCATCGCGAGGAGCGGGTCAGACGGTTCTGTTCTCTGGTGGAGACCTACTATGATCAGGACTGGACGCTTGAAGCTTATGCGACGGCGCTTGGAACATCTCGTCTGCAGCTCAATCGAGATTGCCGCAGGATACTTGGCAAATCACCCGGAGATGTCATTCGGTCACGCCGACTTATCGAAGCAAAGCGCCATCTGGCCTTCACGCACATGCCCGTGTCGGAAGTGGGTGAGAAGTTGGGCTTCAGGGACGCCGCCTATTTCAGCCGATTCTTTACACGCATGACAGGCATGACGCCCAGCGAGCACCGCAGGCTTTATGGAATTAGCCGCCTCTCACAAGGATCACGTGCCGGCGAATAAGCCGACATGCGGGATTCCCCGTCTTTGCTTTGTTGATTTGGCAGTTTGGCAGCCGATGATCAGCCACGGGAGACGGTTGGCGACTATGCGGAATTTGGATCAGCCGAAAGAGAAGGGTATGATCCGAGTTATGAAAACAACAAAAATCATCGCATCGGATATCGGTGGTGCAATCGCCCATCGTCGTGGTCTTGTGAGGTCTGTTAAGCCCCAAAGCCCATCCGGTCGGGGAGGGGAACGGTGAGATGGATGACAAGGTGGCCTCGGAGCCTGTCCCTGACCTCGTAAAACCGTTCGATCCGGCTGCTCTGGGGGCGCTTGCGCATCTTTATCGCGGGGAGGTCTATCGCAGCACCCACTGGCGGACACGTCTGGACAACACCACGAACTGGGCTGTTGTCACGACAGGGATCGCGCTGTCGGTCACCTTCAGCAATATTGAAGCGTCGCCGCTGCCAATGGTGCTCGTCGGGTTTCTGGTATCGTTTTTTCTCCTGCTGGAGGCCCGCCGGTACCGATACTACAATCTGTTTCGCGCACGGGCCCGCCTGATGGAGACGGATCTCTATGTTCCGTTGTTGAACGGCAAACCTGTCAAGGCAGGTCACGATTGGGCGGCACTTCTGGCGGACGACTATACGACCCCCCACTATCATATCAGCTTCATGCGGGCTATCGGCCGCCGGCTCAGGAACAACTACTCATGGATTTTTGCGATCCAGGCGATTTCCTATTACGGCAAGCTTGCGATCCATCCGACGCCGCTTGCAAGTCTTCAGGATGCTATTGATCGGGCGACGATCGGCCCGGTGCCGGGTACAGCGGTTATCCTGGCCGGGGTTTGTTTCCATCTCGGCTGGATGATTTTTGCGGCAGTGACATTAAAACTCGACAAGATCCATCGGCAGAGGCGCCGGTCACCGATGGCTCACTGATCGCTTAACCCGGACGACAGGGCGTGCGAGAAGTCCGGGTTGGACCGGAGATTCGAAAAGTCAGAATGTATCTCCGGTACGGAACCCGTCTCCTCCTGAGCTGCGCGGCTTTCGTCTGCCACCGCTCATGCTGTCGCGGGTCATGCCACCAAAGTCGGGAAAGTCGCCCTTGGCAGATGGAAATGTTCCGCCGAGCGAACCGGGCAGGCCGAGGCCTCCGGGAAAAGCATTGCCTCTGCGTCCCTGTGGTCTGCGCCGCCGATGGGACTTTTGCGCCCGCGCCCAATATTCAGCCCCGGAAATCGCGCCCTTGATCAATTCGCCCAGGACGACTCCGGCCAGACCGTCGTCACGGAAGTCCGAGCCATACTCATCGTATCTGTTTCGCCGAAACCGATCGGTCACTTTGGCAAGTTCCGAGCGACGTCTGGATAGGTCGTGCAGATCATCCCGATACTGACGGCTTTCCCGTTCGGCTTCGGAAATCTCGTCGGTGATCGTAATAATCTTGCGAACGATCGCGTCATCTTCTTCGGCCGGGGTGTCGATCGCGTCACGCAGCAGATTCTGAACGGTTTCCTGTTTCAGGGAGGCCTGAAGTGCGTCCGAGGCCCTCTTAAAGGCCGGATCTGTGCCTTCCGCCATGCTTTGCGATTTCTGATCAAGCGTATTCAGCGTGCTTTCCAGCGTATCCCGCTCCTGTTGCTGGACGCTGATTTGCTGGTCGATTTTCTCGATCTCAAGCACCAGGTCGCGGCCGGCGATATCGGCGGCCGTTGCACGGGAAATGTCGGAAAGCGCTTGTGCCTGTTTCTGGCTGTCTTCAAGCAGGCGGTTGGCGTGCTCATCAAGCCTGATCGGGATTTCCGTCAGCATCCTGTAATTGGGTCGTGCGTCCGAATAGCCGATCATTTTTGCGATTTTGCCGTCGAGCCAACGGATGACGCCCCGGCTTGAATAGTCAGCCGTTCCATACTTGCGCTTCCACAAATATACGAACAACGTGTCTTGTTCGTAGGCCGCTGCTTTTTCGTCCCGGTCCGCCGCGGCAAGGTCCGCCTTTTCCCGGGCCGCTTTGGCTGTTGCGACTGCCTGTTCTGTCTCTTCCTTTTTTTTCAGATAGGCCGGATCGTCGGCGAGTCTGTCGTCCACAGCATCAAGCACGCTCTCCAGTTCTCCGGCTTCCTGTTCGCGCCGGTCCGCAAGGGCGGCACGCACTTTCTCGTTTGCCTCAAGCGCCTCTGCGGCGGTCTGTTGCTGGTGCCGGATCTCGTCAAGCAGCATGACGCGTTCGGCAATAATCCGGCGCGCTTCTCTGCCGGCCTTGTCTAGGCGTCCTGAAACTGCTTCGCCGGCGTTTTGCTCAAGCCGGAAACGGGCGAGGTCCTGATAGGAATCGGTTTCATGTGCCTGCAGTTCACCGATTTTCCTGGTGAGTTCCTCCAACTGCCGGCGAATGTCATTTTCCTCGCGTGACAGGCCCCGCATCGCTTCTTCTATTGAGGCCATGGTCTGACGGCCGCTTACCATGCCGCTCTGTCCTTACGCCGGTTAAACAACGGATCAGCGCCTACCATTTTGTGATAGCTCCGGATTGGACCGGCATTTGCCAGTCCGGCTCGATAAAGCCGTGTTTTTTGCTGCCGAGCAAGTTGTCCTGAACGATACCGTCGTCTGCTTTGTCCTTTCGCACCGCCTCGAATGTCTGTTCCGGCACGCGTTGGGCCCAGATCGAGACCCGACCCGTCTTGCCGTCCTCCTCACTCTTTATGGGGAGCGTAATCGGTTGGTCGTCGGCGCCCAGAGCTTCCACAACCAGGTAGAAATTTTCTGCGCGGGTGTTTGCGTCCGGTACCCTGGTTAATCCCGATGGTGTGCCGGGACGCGAAACGATGCGCACATCGTAGGTGAGGCGAAGTCGCGCAAGCAGCGCTTCCAGTTGGCGCACCGCGTTCCGGGATGCTTCCAGCATGCCCTCGCTTGCAGCCGTGCTGCCGGTCACCGCTATTTGCCGTGCCTGTTCCGAAGCTTCGGGAATTTGGGATTCTGCGGCAATGGTCTCAACCAACTCGCCGATCCGATTGGGCAGGGTCTCGGTCAATTCAACCTGTTTGGCATAAATTGCCTGTTGTCGCGGCCGCTCGATGAGGAAAAACCAGACGGCGAAGGCGATGATAAGCACCGCCAGGCAGGCCAATATATACGGACCCCAGCGGGAGCGGGACACATAAAGCCGGGCCAGGAACAGATTGAAGCCTCCGGTGGGCGGCTTGTAGACGAACCGTTCCTCTTTCAAGGCGGCAACGCCCCTGGCAAGAATATGGTCCGGGACATCGATCCCTTGATTCCTGTATATTTCCTGCAGTCGCTCGATCAGCCGCGCCTCGCGCGCATCGTCGGCCAGTTCCCGCTCGGCAATCGTCTCCTTGTGGCGGAGGGTGTCGACCACATCCATCGCCATCATGATTTCATCTAATGGAAGATTGCCCTTGTCAGCGGCCTCTGCCATCAAACGCTCCCGTCAGAACAACACTGCCGGGAAACCATCTGCTGCAGCTGATTGGTTTCCCGGCTGATCAATTGCAATATCCGGTTCAGGATGCAAGCGAATTTCCTTCTGCTGCAAGTTTTGCAAGCCGTCGTTTTCCGTCTTCCACCGCATCGCGGATCTCGGCGGAATTCTTTGTCGCCATATCCCGCATCTCGTTGATGATTTCCCGTGAGTTAACCTGAAAATTGACGACGGAATCAACGAGCTTCTTCACAGCAGCGGCCTGAACGGTCGGGCCGTAACCGGCTTTCAGAGCCGCTTCCTGGACCGCGTCGCCGATTTCGGCCAGTGTTTCGAGGCTCTTTGAAACGCCTTCTTTCATGGCATTCAGTGTTTCGGTGGACTCGTGCAGTCCCTGCAGACCGGTAAAGGATGCGTTCAGCGCCGTCAAAACGGAGTCGTTTGTGGAGAAGAAGCTGACAGCCTGCGCATAGACCCGCTCCTTGGCATTGGTCGTCTGCATCAGCCGCGCCATGATCACCTCGGACGTGTTGTAGCCGATGGTCAGGTTGTCGGAGAGATCCTTGGCAATCTGATAGCGCTTCTCTTCGTCCTGCATGACGCGCATTTTTTCGTCGCGTCCCATTTCAAGGCGTGCCTTCTCGGCTGCATCCTCGCCCGTATAGGCCTCAACATTTTTGGAAGCCTCGTCAAGGGATGACTTGGAGGCGTCAAGCCGGCTGTCGGCAGTATTCAAAACCTCCAGTGCCAGAACTTCGGCCTGTTTCAGGGCGCCGCGGAAGTCGCGATAGGCTTCCAGAATAATCTGTTCGCGGTTGATCTGGTCTTTGGTGTCCTTCGCCACATCGACATAAGTGGAGCGGATGTCCTGGAAGCGGTCCGAAATGGACCCCCGCCGGAATTCCGCCCAGCGATTGGAGAGTTTTTCCATAAAACTCAGTTTGCCGTCCGCAAGCTGGTCCACCATCTCTTTGGCATCGTCGCGGATCGAGTCAAACGCTACGGTAATTTCTTCATACCGGTCGCCGATCGACATTGCCTGAATTTGGGTCCGTACGATCTCGTTGAATGTACCGGCCTGCCCGAGCGTTCGGGCGATCGCCGTGATCTTGTCCGGAGCCAGATCAGAAATCTGCTCCAAAAGATGTGTGATCGGCGCTTCTTCGACTTTATCGGGCATCAGACCCATGTCGCGAAGCGCGCCCACGGCCTTGTCGAGATATTGCATGGGTGAAAGTGCGGTGTCGGACATCAGGTTACCTCTGTTTTTAAAATAACTGGTGTAAATGGACCGCTGCTGTTTTCGGTCGCCGCCGCCTCTGTAACGGGTTCACGCTGTCATTCCCGCCATCGGTTACTATCCCTGCCATATGTTACCGGCTAACGACAAGCGCCCATATGCGCCTGAGTACCCGGTTGGTCATTGAATTGGCCGGTCTTACCTCTCAGGGGTTGCGCGCAGGCGCCGTTCTCAGCCAGTGGCTTCATTCGTGCTATCAAGTCGCTGACTTTAAGGACAAAAAATGGCAATCCGACTGCCAAATCCGTTTCCCGCCGTTGTTTCCCAAGTCCGTTTCAATGATGCTTTGGTTTCCAATCCGGCAATTTCCCGCTCAGCGCTCGGGCGGTGCTGTCAGAGCGCCGGCGATCTCCGCGGCGAGCCGGGCGTTGTTTTTGACCAGGGCAATATTGGTCTCAAGACTGCGTCCGTCGGTCAGCTCGAAAATGCGTGACAGGACGAAAGGGGTTACCTGCTTACCCCGTATATTTTGATCTTCGGCGTCCTGAAGGGCGCGGTCGATGAACGCGCTCATCTCCTCTGCCGGGATTTCGTCCGCCTCCGGCACGGGATTGCCGACCAGAACCCCGCCATGATCGCCGAATTGCTTTCGGGTCGTCAAAAAGCGGGCAATCTCCTGGGCGGCATTGAGCGTAAACGGAGCGGGCAGGCTTGAGCTGCGCGACCAGAAGGCTGGAAAAAGGTCGGTTTGGTAGCCGATCACCGGAACCCCGCGTGTTTCCAGAACCTCAAGCGTTTTCGGGATGTCCAAAAGGGCCTTGGCGCCCGCGGCCACCACGCAAACCGGCGTCCGCGCAAGTTCATCTAGGTCAGCGGATATGTCGAAGCTGGTTTCGGCGCCCTTGTGGACGCCGCCGATGCCTCCTGTTGCGAACACGCCGATACCGGCCGCATGGGCCGCCATCATGGTGGCCGCCACGGTTGTCGAACCGGTCAGGTTCTGAGACATGGCAAGCGCAAGGTCGGCGCGTGACAGTTTCAGCACGTTTTCTGCTGCGCCAAGCTCTGCAAGCATACCATCTTCGAGGCCGATGCAAAGCTGCCCGTTCATGACTGCGATGGTGGCCGGTATGGCACCGCTGTCATAGATAACCGCCTCGACGGCCCGGGCGGTCTCAACATTCTTCGGCCAGGGCATTCCGTGCGTGATTATGGTCGATTCAAGTGCAACAATCGGGGCACCTTCCGAGAGGGCCAGTTCGACCTCGCTCGACAGAAGGAGGAAATCTTTGCTGTCGGCTGTAGTCATACAGGGGTCTCCTTCAGGCGTGCGGTAAGGGCTGAAATTGACAGATTCTCTGGGGCTGCGCCCGGTATTTCAAGTGTAATAGCTGCTGCAGCCGCCCCGAGTGCGAGGGCATCTTCGATCGAAACACCGCTCAGAATCCCATGTAGCGCGGCACCAACCAGCGCGTCGCCCACTCCCGTGACATCGACCGCATCAGCGGGCAGGGGTGGTTGATGGCAGATGGTTGGCAATGTGTTCTTTCCGCTTATTGCGGCGGCCATCGGAGCAGCACCGTCGGTGACGACGGCAAGTCCGGCGCCCGCTGCAACCAGCGCCGCTGCCGCGTCGGCAGCATTTTCTAATGACGTTTCCATCAAAGCTGAGGCTTCGGATCTGTTTGCAAAAAGAAAATTCAACCTGTGAAGTATCGGTTTCAGCCGTCCCGCTTTTGCAATTGAAACCGTGTCTGCCGCGATGAGCCGGTTTCCCGTACCCTCAACAATGCCCTCAAGAACAGCCTGATTAAGGTTGGTGTCCAGAAACCACAGGTCGGCCTTTGCGATGACCGGGGAGGCCAGCGCCATGTCCGATAGGGTGAGTGCTTCGGTGAGCCGTGCATCGACAAGGGCGGCGACAAGACTGCCATCGGGATCGTGCAGTGCAAGATAACTGGCGGTCGGATAATCGGAGCGGATCTTCACCGCCGCAACATCCACTCCACCCTCGTTTAGGGTCGACAGGAGTGTTGATCCCTCACCATCCGATCCGACGGCTCCGCACAAGGCCGCGTTGGTTCCAAGCGAGGAAACAACGCGCGTAACATTCACCGCAACACCCCCCGGTCTTACGGAGATGGCGCCCGGTGTGGAAGTATCCGGCGTGATCGGATTTGCCGCGTGACCGATCCGGTCAAGATGTATGCCGCCGAAGGCCGCTATCGCAGGCATGTCATGTCGCACCCGGTTTGGACGGTTCAGGTTTTCGAGCCGTAACAGCGAATGGAGACATGTGCAATCGGCCTTCTGCCCTGTCATGCGAAGGCCCCGCCGGGATAACAGCAATTCCGGTGCTTTTTCAGACAGAAAGGCGGTGGGCGCGATTCGGGGCTTGCGTGACGATGTGCCCTGAATGTTCCCTGGGACCGAAGGTCGAATTTTTTCGGAACAAAGTGTGAATTTTACGTAAATAACATATAAAAAACAATTATTTAATTTGCTATTGCAATATAAGAACAAAAAGGGTACATTGCCCGACATTGCAACTGGCACGCTCACGTGGAATAAGGAGCCCCGGACTATGTCACAACCATCACTTCGCCTGGTCGAGGGCTCTCAAATGGATAAATCGAAGGCGCTGGATGCGGCGCTGTCGCAAATTGAACGGGCTTTTGGCAAAGGCTCCATCATGCGCATGGGGGAGGGGCAGGTTGTTGAAGTCGAAGCGATTTCGACCGGCTCTCTCAGCATTGATATCGCACTGGGAATTGGTGGTTTGCCGAAGGGACGGATCATCGAGATATACGGGCCTGAATCGTCCGGTAAGACGACCCTTGCGCTCCACACGGTTGCCGAAGCCCAAAAGACAGGCGGTATCTGTGCATTTATCGATGCCGAGCATGCGCTCGATCCGCTTTATGCCCGAAAACTGGGCGTCGATATTGACCAGTTGCTGATTTCCCAGCCCGATGCCGGAGAGCAGGCACTGGAGATTGCCGATACGCTGGTCCGCTCCGGCGCAGTCGATGTTCTTGTGATCGATTCCGTTGCGGCCCTGACACCGCGCGCGGAACTGGAAGGCGAAATGGGTGACTCGCTGCCGGGCCTGCAGGCCCGACTGATGAGCCAGGCCCTGCGCAAGCTGACAGCCTCGATTTCCAAATCCAAATGCATGGTGATCTTCATCAACCAGATCCGAATGAAGATCGGTGTGATGTTCGGCAGCCCCGAGACGACGACGGGCGGCAACGCGCTTAAGTTTTATGCCTCGGTTCGTCTCGATATTCGCCGTATCGGTTCGATCAAGGAGCGTGATGAGATCGTCGGCAACCAGACCCGGGTGAAGGTCGTCAAAAACAAGATGGCACCGCCGTTCAAGCAGGTTGAGTTCGATATCATGTATGGCGAAGGCATCTCGAAAACCGGCGAACTGCTCGATCTGGGCGTGAAGGCCAATGTGGTCGAGAAGTCAGGAGCCTGGTTTTCCTATAACAGTGAACGGCTTGGGCAAGGCCGCGAGAATTCCAAGAAATTCCTGCGGGAAAATGAGGATATCGCCCGGGAGATCGAACTGGCCATTCGCCACAATGCCGGATTGATTTCCGAAGTCATCAGCGACCCGGCCGGAAACGATGATGACGGCGATGATTGAGGCTTGAATTTACACCGACAATCCAATCTGAGCACATCACGCTCTGGCGCCCGCCGACAGTATTCGGCGGGCGTTTTTGTTGCAGGCGTCGTTCAGACAAACGGCTATCCTTTGATTTTTCGAGGCATTCTGGACAGTGCAGCGGACTGAGAGTAAAACCCGCCACAGCAATGGGCGGGCATGGCCTGCGCAGACACGTAAAAAACCGCATCCGGCGACTTGATCGGAAAACAATAAGAGGTCGAACGACATCAATGAGTGGCGTCAACGAAATCAGATCGGCGTTTTTCGATTACTTTGCCAAAAACGACCATGAAGTGGTCGCGTCCGGACCGCTGGTGCCCCGCAACGATCCGACTCTGATGTTCACCGCTGCCGGGATGGTACAGTTCAAAAACGTCTTTACCGGCCTTGAAACGCGACCCTACAGCCGGGCTGTGACCGCGCAGAAATGTGTTCGGGCCGGCGGCAAGCACAATGATCTTGATAACGTCGGTTATACCGCCCGCCATCACACGTTTTTTGAAATGCTGGGCAATTTTTCGTTTGGCGATTACTTCAAGGAACGGGCCATAGAACTGTCCTGGAACCTGATCACCAGAGAATTCGGTCTTCCCAAAGACCGGCTGTTGACAACGGTCTACGCCGAAGATGATGAAGCGTTTGATCTCTGGAAAAAGATCGCAGGCCTGCCCGACAGTCGAATTATCAGAATTGCCACTTCGGACAATTTCTGGTCCGCGGGCGAAACCGGTCCCTGCGGGCCGTGTTCTGAGATCTTCTATGATCACGGAGAGGCCATTGCCGGAGGCCCCCCCGGATCGCCGGACGAAGACGGTGACCGGTTTGTGGAGATCTGGAACCTGGTTTTCATGCAATATGACCAGGTCACTAAAGACGACCGGCAGCCTTTGCCCAAGCCGTCCATCGACACGGGCATGGGCCTTGAACGGATAGCCGCCGTATTGCAGGGCGTGCATGACAATTACGATATCGATCTGTTTCGGGCTCTGATCGGCGCTGTCGAACACGAAACCGGCAAATCGCCGGTCGCATCGCATCGCATCATCGCCGACCATTTGCGCGCGACCAGCTTTCTGATTGCTGACGGTGTGCTGCCGTCCAATGAGGGCCGCGGGTATGTGCTTCGCCGTATCATGCGCCGGGCCATGCGCCACGCACAGTTGCTGGGGGCGCAGGAGCCTCTGATGTATAAGCTCGTTCCGAGCCTTGTTCGTGAAATGGGGCAGGCCTATCCGGAACTGGTGCGGGCCGAGCCGATGATCGAAGAGACGCTGAAGCTCGAAGAAACCCGCTTTCGGAAAACGCTGGCGCGCGGCCTGTCGCTTTTGGACGATGCGACAGGCAGTTTTGAAGAAGGGGCTGAACTGGATGGCGAAACGGCATTCAAGCTTTATGACACCTACGGGTTTCCGCTGGATTTGACCCAGGACGCGCTGCGCCCTCGCGGCATCAGCGTTGATACGGATGGTTTTAACGCCGCTATGGAGCGGCAGCGCGCAGAAGCTCGCAAGGCCTGGGCCGGGTCGGGCGAAGCGGCCACTGACACGATCTGGTTTGCAATCAAGGACAAAGTCGGGGCGACGGAGTTTCTTGGCTACGAAACCGAAAGTGCTGAGGGCATCGTCGAAGTGCTTGTTCGCGACGGCGGGGAAGTTGCGTCTCTCAAAGAGGGCGAGTCCGGCTTTGTCATTCTCAACCAGACGCCCTTTTATGCTGAATCCGGCGGACAGGTTGGCGACACGGGAGTCATAATCACCGCCAACGCCAGGGCCCGGGTTGTTGATACGCAAAAGAAGGTCGACGGCCTGTTTATTCATTCCGTGACCGTTGAAAAGGGGACCCTGCCTGTCGGCGAAGGGGCGGAACTTGCCGTCGACCGGGAGCGCCGGTCCGAGATCCGGGCCAACCACTCAGCAACGCACCTGGTTCATGAAGCGCTCAGAATGGTGCTTGGCGATCATGTTGCGCAGAAAGGGTCGCTCGTGCAGCCGGACCGCCTGCGCTTTGACTTTTCCCATCAAAAGCCGATGTCCGATGAAGAAATCGTAAGAGCAGAAGAACTCGCAAACGGTATCATTCTTCAAAACGCGCCGGTTGAGACACGATTGATGGCCGTTGACGATGCCATTGAAGCGGGGGCGATGGCCCTCTTCGGTGAAAAGTACGGTGACGAAGTGCGCGTCGTTTCCATGGGGACGGCGCAAGGGGGCGATAAGGCCGGAAAGACCTACTCGCTGGAGCTTTGCGGCGGCACCCATGTTAACCGGACCGGCGATATCGGTCTGGTCCATCTGGTGAATGAAAGTGCTGTTGCCGCCGGTGTGAGGCGTATTGAGGCGCTTACGGGCGATGCCGCCCGCACCTATCTGGAGGACCAGAACAAAAAGGTTCGCGATATTGCCGGTCTGTTGAAAGTCGGCACCAATGACGTCGTTGAGCGTGTGGCGGCATTGGTCGAGGAGCGGCGAAAGCTCGACAAGGATCTGAACGAGGCCAGGAAACAGCTTGCGCTTGGAGGCAGTTCTTCGGGGGGAGACGCGATCAAGGAAATCGCCGGCACGCGGGTCCTGGCCCGTTCCCTTCAGGGGATCAGTCCCAAGGAGCTCAAAGGCCTGGTTGACGACGGCAAGAAAAGCGTCGGCTCAGGCGTCGTTATCATGGCAACGGCGACCGAAGATGGTAAAGCGGGCATTGTTGTGGGCGTGACCGACGACCTGACGGGGCGGTTCAATGCCGTCGATCTTGTGCGCATCGGTTCTGAGGCACTCGGCGGCAAAGGGGGCGGCGGCCGCCCGGATATGGCCCAGGCAGGCGGACCGGATGCCAGCCGGACCGCAAACGCGGTGTCCGCGATTGAAGCCGCCATTGGCGGCGCATAGCGGTATCAATTTCGCTGCAACAGTCACGGACTGATCCTGCAGAATGCCGATTGACCGGGCGGTCTGCCTGAGTAACGATATTGTATGAGCACAAACAAGGTGTTGAATGAAACCCGACTTCGGGTTTACGAACTTCTTGAAAGCGGGGCGCCGTCGGACTTCTGGAGCCGGGTTGTCGACTTTTTCCTGGTGATTCTGATTGTCGGAAATGCGGTTGCCTTTGCATTGGATACGGTCGACCGAATTCATCAGGCTTGGGCCTTTTACATCAATCTTTTCACGGCCTTTTCCGGTGTTGTCTTTACGATCGAATATGTGTTGAGGCTGTGGTCGGCTGTGGAGGTGTTCCCCGGTCGCCAGATGCCGGACTGGCAAAAAAGACTTCGGTTCGCCGTTCGTCCGCTGCAGATCGTGGATCTCCTGGTCCTGATTACGTTCTGGTTCGCGACCTTCGTTCCCTATGATCTCAGGGTTCTGAGAGTGGTCCGGCTCGCGGTTTTCTTCCGCATGGCCCGCTACTCGCCCGCGCTGCAGACCCTTGGAGCGGTTTTCCGGGCCGAATGGCGGTCGCTGACCAGTGCCCTTACCATCATGTTGTGCCTGGTCCTGATTGCGGCCACCGGCATCTATTTCATCGAAGGGGATGTTCAGCCGGAAAAATTCGGCAGCGTGCCGATGGCAGCCTGGTGGGCAATCGCCACGCTGACAACGGTCGGCTTTGGTGACGTGGTCCCGATAACGCCGTTGGGGAAGATGTTTGGCGGGCTGATGATGATTTTCGGCCTCGGGATGTTCGCCCTCCCGATCGGCATCATGGCGACGGGCTTCGCACAGCAATCGAGCCAGCGGGATTTTGTTATTTCCTGGGGGCTGGTGGCGCGCGTTCCCTTGTTTGCCCGGCTCGATAACTCAGCGTTGCAGCAGATCGTGGAGATGATGCAGTCGGAATCCCTGTCGGCGGGCACGGTACTTCTGCGGCCGGGCGACAGGGTTGACCGGCTGGTTTTTATCGTTGATGGCGAATTGCGTGTGGAAAGCGCAGGGGTGTCGCATCTGATTGGAAAGGGCTCTTTTTTCGGTGAGATGGCGCTGCTTGAGAAGCGGGCTGCAAGGGTCACTTTGACTGCCCACAAGGATTGCCATCTGCTTTATCTCAAAGACCATGATCTCTCCGTTCTGAGGAAGCACCGGGACGACGTAAACAGCGCAATCAAGGCCGTTGCGCGACGCCGGCGCCGGGCCGGATGGGGAGATTCAATCGATAAGCCGGACCAAAGAGCCGAGCAGAACAGGGGTTGAAACCGAAACGTGCGACCGGGCCGATGAAGATCAGTTTGTGGTCAGATCCGAAATAGCGGGGGCGACCAGTTCAATGCGGTTGGTGGCAATGCCTCCACGATATCTGGGCGGCATGATCAACAACGCCTGCTGTGTGTCAATTCCCTGAATCTGCTGTTCAAACGTAAATTCCTCGATCAGAAAATACGTCGTCCCGACGCTCTCAAACCGGCTGTGAAAGCGGTGTGGCCAGCCGGGCAGCCAGTCGGTATAATCCGCCGGGAGCAGCAAAACGGTTTGTTTGCAGGCCTCCGGTACAATCGTCAGCCATCCCAGAAGGACATACTGATCAAGGCAATCGCGTATCCGCCGGGGGGTGGTCACGGTGAGTGATGGGATCCGTGCCTGCAGGCTGTTGATTGGAGCATCCTTGCCTAAGACGATAATGTTTTTCAGGATTTGCGGTGGATACCCCCTGAGGTAGGCCGCAAGAATATTGCCGTCGTTCTCGTTATCGGAGCGCAGATTGAGGATCATGCGGCGGACAGGAAAACGCTGAATGATGTCGTCAAGGCTCGGCATAAGGCCCACGCCGCGATAGCGGAACGGAAAACTGAGTCCCTTATCGGCCGTATATCCAAATCCGATATCGAGGCGTTTCAGCTCCCCCATAGTGTATGCGCGTGTGGCGCCGGCACCGTTTGTCCGACAGTTGAGGACCTTGTCGCGAAATACGGCAAAATCCCCGTCGATTGTCGGCTGAATGTCGACGGCAATCAGGTCGGCTCCGGCCCGATAGGCAGCTTCAAGCGCAGGGATGGTATTCTCGATATAAGGAGATGCGTTTTCTGTTACAGCGTTTATCGTGCACTCTTCGGCGCTTACGGCACTCTCTTCAAAGGCCTGATGAATGCCGCCGATGGACAACAGCACCGGATCGTGGCTGTTTTCCTGGCCGAACAGGCCCGGAACCCAACTTGCATTGACAATATAAAGGGTGCACAGGGCCGTCAGTACAACAAGGAGCACGCTCCGAACTGACACCATATCTGACCCCCTCAGTTCTTGACGACGCGACTGTTTTGCCCGGCTTGCCGCTCCAGGCTCAAGACCCATAAATTGGCTTTAAACGGTATGAGTCGGTTTGTTCGGATACAAGGCTCACGTTCGCAGGAAACCATCCGGTTTTCAAGAACGTGCAACGCGGTAGCCGGACCGGTCGATCCTATCCCAAAGGACGGACAAGCAGCTTCAATCTGCTGGGTCAGGTTGTTCAACCGGGCATTTAGAGCAAGTCTCGCGATCTGCGGATCGCGTGAAGTGCTCCAACTCTTACGGGATGCGCTGCAGCCCGATTTATCACACCCTTCCTTCCAGCTTTTTGCTGTTTGATCCGCCATTTCAAGCACATTTATGAGGCGATCACACGCTAGCGTTAGAATTTGGCTTCGGCATGTCCGATCATGTTTTCCAGCCATTTTTTTGGCAAAACTGTGGATAGCTTCGAACCGCTTTTGCCTGGCGATGATTGTTGAAAAAGAATGCCCGTTTGTAGCCGGTTTTCATTGCAAATTGGCTGTAATTTGATATGTTCATACTTTGTTCTTTTTGCGCTATTGACCGCACATTGATGGAGAATTGGGAAATGACGATGGTCACGCTGGGAGTGCGGGATATCGGTCGAGCGGCAACATTTTACAAACAGCTGGGTTGGAAGGAGAGTGTGCCTCACAACCGGCATACGTGTTTTTTTCAATTGAACGGAATAACACTTGCTCTTTATCCCCATGCGGCGCTTGCTTCACGCCACGGTCAGGAGGCATCCCTGGTGAAGGGAATCGCCGGTGTCAGCTTGTCACTCAGCTTGCCGTGTCAACAGGATGTAGATCGTCTGGTTCGGCTTGCCGAGCGGGCCGGTGCGACGGTGTTGCGACGTCCCGGAACGGTGTATTGGGGTGGTTACTCCGCTTATTTTTCTGATCCGGACGGGCACATGTGGGAGGCAACCTATAACCCTTTTTTGGCGTCAAATGATTTGCCGGTTCCCGGTGATCGGGCGGAAGAGGCTTTGCTCATTTAGAGCGTCCCGGCAGGACGCGCTTTATTCTGACCGTCGCGGAAGACGGAAAGTTCATCGGGATTACTTTATGGGCGATGGTGTCCGGCGCAAGGTTGAGACGTCTGAACGTGAGACCGGACAACTCAGGCGTTACGTCGCGGGATAAAGATGACGACACCCGTTCATCTGCTGGGCGGCACTGGTCGTCTTGAAGCTTGCATCCACATGAGGCAATCGGCATTGTGCGCACGGGACATCCCCTCGTGGACCGAGACGTGCAGACCAGAATGACGGGTTGTGAAAATTATGAGTAAGTGGCTGGCATTGACCGATATCGAAACCGATCGGGACAGTTCCGATTGCCATCCTATGTTTCGAACGGCTCCGTCGTCGGTCAATTTCAAAAAGCTGCGCAAGAAACTTCTGCGGAGCACACGACAAGCCATTGATGAGTATGGAATGGCGGGCACAGGCGGCAAATGGCTGGTTTGCCTGTCCGGCGGCAAGGACTCCTACACGCTTCTCTCAATCCTATTGGATCTGAAATGGCGCGGCCTGCTCAATGTGGACTTGCTTGCCTGCAATCTCGATCAGGCGCAGCCGGGTTTTCCGCCGGACGTTCTGCCCCGGTTTCTTGAGGAAAACGGGATTGAACACATTATCGAACGACAGGATACCTACTCTGTCGTGACGGAGAAAATACCGGCCGGCAAAACCTATTGTGCGCTCTGTTCACGCCTTCGGAGGGGACATCTTTACCGCATCGCCCGAGAACAGGGCTGTTCTGCGATTGTTCTTGGCCATCATCGGGACGATGCGCTGGAGACCTTCTTTCTAAACCTTCTCCACGGCGGCCGGCTGGCCTCAATGCCGGCCAAACTGGTGAATGAAGAGGGGGACCTGTTTGTTCTGAGGCCTCTGGCGTATTGCGCGGAGGCGGATATCGCCCGATTTGCGGCAGCGATGGATTTTCCGATTATTCCCTGCGATCTCTGCGGCTCCCAGGACGGCCTTCAGCGTCAGAAAATAAAGGCGATGCTGGCGGCCTGGGAAAGGGAGCAACCGGGACGGACGCAAGTCATGTTCCGCGCACTGACCAATGTGCGTCCGTCACACCTTCTCGATAAGAAACTGTTTGATTTTGACAGTCTGGCGACCGCCGCTACAGAGCCATCAGCAGAAAGCTGAGCAGGGTCGTCAATGTCAGTGCGCCCAGAAAGCTGAGCGCTGTGATAAACGCTATGACCAATGTTGCCAGCACGGCCTATCCCCCTTCTTCAAATATGAAGGTCCAAGCAATACGGCTGCTACTCTGGCGTATACCGTCTGAAGCTGAACTGAGAGCCCTGTTCAGCCTCCGTTCATCCGCCCGACACAGTTTAACCTGATTTTCAAACCGGCCGATCGGCGGCACACGCGTTAAAAACGTACCTTTACAATCGGGACGAAGCATAACATCTGCCGGCTGACACGTCATTATGTGAAAAGTCACATCTGGATAATAAGACCGAGAGCGCGCGAAAACGGGGATAAATAATAAGATGCAAGGAGAGAATCTTGCACAAAATACTATATATTTTTCAATATTTTACAGGACTTTTTACAATTTTTCCGCAAAGCGCGTGGCCTTGGCGCATTACCGGAAAGAAAAGCCGCCGTTTCCGGCGGCTTTCTCCACATTCCCCTAGGGAATTGCTTCGGTCAGGACGCCGGCTGAGTCGTTGTCAGACCTTTGTCAGCCAAAAACTGCTGCAGTTCCTGCGCTTGGAACATTTCGCGAACGATATCGCAGCCACCGACAAATTCGCCCTTGACGTAGAGCTGGGGTACCGTTGGCCAGTTCGAGAAATCCTTGACCCCCTGGCGCAGGCTATCGTCTTCCAGCACGTTCACGCCTTTGTAGGTCACCCCAAGATAGTCCAGTATCTGGACAACCTGACCGGAAAATCCGCATTGCGGAAAAGTCGGCGTTCCCTTCATGAACAGGACAACGTCATTGGACTTGACCTCGTTGTTTATCCACTCGGCAATTCCACTCATATTTTATTTCCTTTCGTTGCACCGAATTCAAGGTCCGGCGAAGCGAGTAAGCAATTGATTGGACCGACTTTTCGTTCAGTCCGGCGCACTTGTTTGTAAGGCCAGCGCGTGCAAGGCGCCGCCCATGTTCCCCTGTAGGGCGTCATAGACCATTTTGTGTTGCTGAACGCGGGTCTTGCCCCGGAACGATTCGGAAATCACAACAGCGGCGTAGTGGTCACCGTCTCCGGCGAGATCCCGAATTTCAATTTTCGCATCCGGCAGCGCGTCCTGAATCATTTTTTCTATTTCTCTTGCATCCATTGCCATAGATGCGAACTCCTTTGTTCTGCCGGCCTTCCTTGGCGACTCACTTTGCTTAAGAAGCGGCCATATAGCTGGGAAACCAATTTTCGTGAGTTTCGCGCAACTTTGCAATGGATATGGATAATAGCCCTTCGACAGTCAAATCAGAACCACCGGTTTTGCCAATGCCGTCAAGCCGGACACCGGATCTCTGCGCACGCTCGCGAACGGTTGGAGCGGCTTCCCGGGGCACCGCAAGAATGTATCGTGCCTGATCTTCACCGAAGAGCACCGCATGATCGGCATCGGGGATTGAGATCGTGCAGCCGATTTCTCCGTGAAGGGTCATTTCGGCAAGGCTGACGGCAAGGCCGCCCTCGGAAATATCGTGACACCTGTCGGTCAGACCCTCTTTAACGAGTGCTCGGACAAACTGTCCGTTCTTTTTCTCGCTGGCCAGATCGACTGGGGGCGGGGCGCCTTCTTCGCGTCCCAGGCAGTCCCGGAGATAAGCCGACTGGCCAAGGTGCGTGCCCTGGCCGCCAACAAGCAGTATTTCATGACCGGGTGCGGAGAATGCGGCAAGGGCGTGCCTGCCGATGTCAGGAAGCAGGCCCACGCCGCCGATCGCGGGCGTCGGCAGAATCGCCTCGCCGTTGGTTTCGTTGTAGAGAGATACATTGCCTGAAACGATGGGGAAATCGAGTTCCCTGCAGGCCTCACCGACTCCCTCGATGGCTTCGACCAGGGTGCCCATGATTTCAGGCCGCTCCGGATTGCCGAAATTGAGATTGTCGGTTGCCGCAAGCGGTTCCGCGCCGACAGCGCAGAGATTGCGCCAGCATTCCGCGACCGCCTGCTTGCCGCCTTCATAAGGGTCGGCCTCGCAGTAGCGCGGCGTGACATCGACGGAAAATGCAAGGCCTTTCTCGGTGCCTTCGACCCGGATCACACCGGCATCGCCGCCGGGTGTCTGCAGCGTGTTGCCCTGAACCAGGGTATCGTACTGCTCGTAGACCCAACGGCGGGATGACCCTTCGGAAGATCCCAGAATCTGCAACAGCGCGTTTCCGTAATCTTCCGGCTCAGGCACCGCATCACTGGTCAGTATCGCGGGGGCATCACCGGGAACCCATGGACGGTCGTATTCCGGCGCTTCATCGCCCAGTTCCTTGATCGGCAGATCTGCGACGACCTCGCCCTGGTGCCGAACCACGAAGCGCAGTGTATCCGTTGTCGTTCCGACGACCGCAAAATCAAGGCCCCATTTGATAAAAATGTCCGCCGCTTCCTGTTCCTTTTCCGGTTTCAGGACCATAAGCATCCGCTCCTGGCTTTCCGAGAGCATCATTTCATATGCACTCATACGCTCTTCGCGCACAGGAACCTTATCAAGATCAAGGTCAATACCAAGATTGCCCTTGGCGCCCATTTCAACCGCCGAGCATGTCAGGCCTGCCGCGCCCATATCCTGAATGGCGATAACGGCCCCGGAGGCCATCAGCTCCAGACAGGCTTCCAGAAGACACTTTTCGGTAAAGGGATCGCCAACCTGAACAGTGGGTCGTTTTTCGTCGATCTGATCGTCAAATTCCGCCGATGCCATCGTCGCACCGCCGACCCCGTCACGCCCGGTCTTGGCGCCCAGATAGACGACCGGCAGACCAACGCCTTTGGCCTCGGAGTAAAAAATCCTGTCTGTATCGGCGATCCCGGCGGCAAAGGCATTTACCAGGCAATTGCCGTTATAGCGGGCATGAAAATTGATTTCGCCGCCAACAGTCGGAACACCGAAGGAGTTCCCGTAGCCGCCGATTCCGGCAACGACGCCGGATAGAATATGCCGGGTTTTGGGATGATCCGGTTCTCCGAACCGAAGCGCATTCATCGCTGCCACAGGCCGGGCACCCATTGTGAAAACATCCCGCAGAATCCCGCCCACACCGGTGGCTGCCCCCTGGTAGGGTTCGATATATGAGGGATGGTTATGGCTTTCCATCTTGAAGATGACGGCCTGACCGTCTCCAATATCAACCACGCCTGCATTTTCACCCGGTCCCTGAATAACTCTCTCACCGGCCGTCGGCAGCGTTTTCAGCCACTTTTTCGATGATTTGTAGGAACAATGCTCGTTCCACATGGCCGAGAATATCCCAAGCTCCGTAATGCTTGGCTCACGACCGATCAATTCAAGGATCCGGTCATATTCATCGGGTTTCAGCCCGTGTTCCGCGATGAGGTCAGGTGTGATTTCAATGTCGTTGGGAATCATGGGCAGGCCGCAGGTTATCGGGGAAACGCTGACGCCGTCCGGTGCGTTCGCCCCGGGGCGCCCTCCTGCCGCGCCGTGTAGCAGATAGCATGACCAACAGCAAATGATCGATGCAATTTCATCCCTCGCTTATTGAGAGTGCGGACCCCATTGTGGCTGAACCGGTTTTTGAGGCCGTCGGCCGGATCGGGACGAAGGTCTGACCCGTTCCATCAGTCAGGTCGGGGCACAGAATTGCAAAAGCGGCCGAGCTCTTCAGGTCGGTTCGGCCAACTGACCACCGGGCATGGCCTCCGGCACCCCGGTTGTGCCAGGGAAGCTGATGGGCAATCCACGCAGCACACGGACGGCGAGAAAGGCGAAACATTCCGCTTCAAGCGCGTCGCCGCGCCAGCCGAATACCTCCGACATTTTTGGTTCAATGCCTGCACGTTGTTCCAGTGCTTTAACCAGCGCGGGGTTTTTGCGGCCCCCGCCGCACAGTATGAGCGAAGTCGGACGAGACGGGATAAGATCCAGGCCTCTTCCGACAGCCGCTGCGGAAAAGGCTGTCAGGGTCGCAGCGCCATCTTCAAGCGACAGTCCATCGACCATTTTTGAGGTGAAGTCATTTCTGTCCAGCGATTTCGGATAAGCTGTTTCGAAATAAGGATGGGCCAGCAGGGTTGTCAGTCTCTCTTCATCGACTGTGCCCTTGTTTGCGAATGCGCCATCCCGATCCATCGCACCAAGGTCATGGGCGGAAACCCAGTCATTTATCGGCGCATTGGCCGGGCCGGTATCGAAACCAACGACGGTGTCCGCGCCGTCCCACCAGGTGATGTTGGCAACGCCGCCAAGATTGAGCACGCCGGTACTCTGATCGGCTCCCGTTTTCCTCAAGAGAGCCGCATGATAGATGGAGGAGAGCGGTGCCCCCTGTCCGCCGGCTTTCATATCGGCTGAGCGGAAGTCGAAAACGACCGGTGTTTTCAGAAGATCCGCCATGAGTGCACCATCGCCCAATTGCCGCGTTTCTCCCAACCTGCCCGTTGTGGGTGCGCGATGCAAAACGCTCTGACCATGGAAACCGACCACGGCAATGTCCTCCATGGACAGGCCGGCTTCCGCAACAACTTCGTTTACGGCGGTCGATTGTGCCACTGTCAAAGCGCGTTCGGCGAGGGAGAATATATCAGGATCGGTTTTCGCAAATTGCCAGACCTGAGCTGCGGCCAGGGCTTCAGCGATCTTGTCATTCACGTCTGCCTGATAGGGCTTCAGCGCGAAATGGCCAAATTTCGCCACCGAAACTCCGTCGGTCTTGATCAGCGCAACGTCTATGTTGCCGTCCAAAACGGTTCCCGTCATCAACCCAACCGCCCAAACCGGATCTTTCATGAAGTCCCTTTCTCTGCTGCGCTTCACCGGCTTCATGTTTGGATATGCGGATCGAAAAGGTCAAACAAAAGGCGCCGTGGATTTACCCGCGGCGCCTTGAATAGGGATGGAGGAGGGGAGCACGAACGTTCAGAGCGCTCCGGTATATTCGCCCCGCGCGGGATATTCGTTCGGGATTGCAAAATCGAGTGCGGCGACCATGTCGCGGAAAATCGGCCGCACGAAGGGCATTGTCTGCACATTGGCCCAATAGAGCGTCTGGTCCGGTTTGACGAGGAACACGCCCGGTTCCGCAAAAAGATCCGGTTCCATGATGCCGATTGAGGTCTTGCCCCGGGATGTTGAGATAAACAGGCCCCATTCGCGGGCAACCGGAAGCGGCAGGCCGTAACCGAAACGAATGTTTTTGTTTTCAATTTTGTCGGCCATCTGTTGTGCGCGATCCCTGTCATCGCTGCTGAGAGCGATAACCGAAACGCCTCGCTTTTCAAATTCGGAGATCTGCCGATCCAATTCTTTCAGGTAATTGGCGCATATCGGGCAGTGAAGGCCGCGATAAAAGACGATGAGAGTGCCGAAGTCGTTCCTTTCATCTGCGAGATCGAAAGAACCGTTTGCGAGGGTTTCCACGGCAAGTGCGGGAACTTTCTGGCGAGGGACAAGCATGAGCGGTCTACCTTTTTTGGCATTGTCAAATTGCTTTCATCTCAATACAAGTGTTTGGAACACAATTTGTCCCGTTTTGTTGATTGAGCGTACCAAAGGTTTCGCTATGCCCGCTGTTGCACGGATAGATCGTCTGTCCGCACTGATCGACCGGTTTCGGATAAGAGCCCGGGTACGGCCGCCGGGAGAGTCGCCGGTGAACGGTGCAGTTCCGCGCACGACAGCCAATCTCTTTCTGGCTCCCGGGAAACGGTTTGATCTCAAAACAGACAAAGCACTGAAAGACTGTCTGAAAGATGCCGGGCCGGAGGACAGTTGCCTTGTTTTCTGGCCCGGAGCAGATGGTGGCACTCGCTGGCCGATTTTGAACGATACGATAGGGGATGTGGTCTCCGCTTTTGTCGATATTGGCGGAACCGATGATCCCGTCGCCTTGGCGCTGCCGCCCCTTATTGCCTTGAAATTGCGCGATTCAGAAGCGCTTGATGCGATTGCCCGCATCCTGACCGAAGAAGTACGAGCGCCCCGTTGCGGTGGAGAGGCTGTGATCGATCGCCTTTGCGAGGTGATGGTTATCCGCCTTCTGCGTCACGCGATTGAAACCGGAGGCACAGATGCCGGGCTTTTGGCCGGACTTGGGCATGTCAATCTCGCGCACGCGATTGTTGCCATCCATGAGCAGCCCGGGAGGTCCTGGACCTTGGAGGATCTGGCAGATCGGGCCGGAATGTCACGGACGCGATTCGCCGACGCGTTCAGAAAGACCGTCGGCCAGACGCCGGGGGACTACCTGTCGACATGGCGGCTGACGCTTGCCCGAATTGATCTTGAAAAGGGGATGCCACTGAAAACCGTCGCAAGGCGCGTGGGGTTCTCATCCTCTGCCGCCTTGTCTCGTGCGTTCAGTCGCCGATATGGCCATCCTCCGGTTCGGAGCCGAAAGCGCGAACCGGACTCTCTCGCCGTTTAGGGCGTCTCTCGATTCCCCGATCGCATGAAATGCCCCAACCCTTTGTTTTCACGTGTATCCTTGTCGTGAAGGTGCTTCAACCTTCACGGGATGCGCTCCGGGAGTGAGAGCTTTCAGGTCTTGGAACCATCAGGCAACAGCAAGCGTTGCCAACAGGCTCTCGAACAGCATGCGGCCATCGGTACCGCCCTGTAGCGGATCGACCAGATTTTCCGGATGGGGCATCATGCCAAGAACAGTGCCCTTTTCATTAATGATGCCTGCAATATCGTTGATCGACCCGTTGGGGTTCGTGCCATCGGCATAGCGGAAAACGACACGGTTGTTCTGCTCTAACGTCTCAAGGTCCGAGGCTTCCGCAAAATAATTGCCGTCATGATGGGCAACCGGACATCGCCAGACCTGGTCTTTTTGAAAGGCGCTTGAGAAGACCGTCTCGTTATTAACGGTTTTGAGTCTGACTTTGCGGCATACGAATTTCAGATCGGCATTGCGCATCAGCGCGCCCGGCAGCAATCCGGCTTCGGTCAGGATCTGAAAGCCATTGCATACCCCGAGGATCCGAACGCCTTGCTGCGCTTTTTTTACAATGTCGGCGAGAACCGGAGATCGCGCGGCAATTGCGCCTGCGCGTAAATAGTCGCCGTACGAAAATCCGCCGGGGAGAGCAATGAGATCCACATCAGGCACTGTCGTTTCCTGATGCCATACAGCGACAGGGCGGGTGCCCGTCACCGTTTCAAGCGCGTACATCATATCGCGCTCGCGGTTAGAGCCCGGAAAGACGATTACCGCTGTTTTCATCGGTCAGGCCTGTAATTCTATGGCGTAATTTTCAATGACGGTGTTGGCGAGCAGCTTTTCGCACATGTCCGTCAATCGTGCCTTGGCGCTTTCGGGGTTTGTGTCGGACAGTTCGATTTCGAATATTTTGCCCTGTCGAACGCCTTCGACGCCGGAAAACCCCAGCGATCCCAGGGAACTTTCGATAGCTTTTCCCTGAGGATCCAGAACGCCGTTTTTCAACGTGACCGTCACGCGTGCTTTCATCGTCAATCCTAAGCCGTTTGGAGTGTGTTCGTGTCTACTTGACCAGAACGGGGCCGCTGCCGTGGGGACGCTCATTATCGTTCAGAATGCCAAGACGGCGCGCCACTTCGCGATAGGCTTCGAGCATACCGCCCAGATCCTCACGAAAGCGGTCTTTGTCCATCTTGTCGTTGGTCTTGATATCCCAAAGCCGGCAACTGTCGGGCGAGATCTCATCGGCAACGATGATTCGCATCATGTCGCCTTCAAACAGACGACCGCATTCCATTTTGAAGTCCACCAGGCGAATGCCGACGCCCAGCATCAGGCCGGACACGAAGTCATTCACACGAATGGCCAGTGCCATAAGATCATCGATCTCTTGCGGGCTGGCCCAGCCGAATGCGGTGATGTGCTCCTCGGAGACCAGCGGGTCGTTCAGTTCGTCGTTCTTGTAGTAGAACTCGATGATCGACCGGGGCAGTTGCGTTCCTTCTTCCACGCCCAGGCGTTTTGACAGGGACCCTGCGGCAACGTTCCGCACCACAACTTCAAGCGGGATAATTTCAACTTCCCGGATCAGCTGCTCACGCATATTCATCCGGCGGATAAAGTGCGTGGGAATGCCGATTGCGTTCAGGTTCTGGAACACGAATTCTGAAATTCTGTTGTTCAGAACGCCCTTACCATCAACAATTTCATGCTTTTTGGCGTTGAAGGCCGTTGCGTCGTCTTTAAAATGCTGCACGAGCGTTCCGGGTTCGGGACCTTCATAAAGAATTTTTGCCTTGCCTTCGTAGATGCGGCGTCGACGGTTCATTGGCACATACCGTGGTGTTTCAAGGAGGTTCATCTTTTATACGGAAAATCTGTTAGAGCGTGCTCAACCGTTCGATTGCACACACTTTTTGATGACATTTCCCCCGCAAATGCGGCGCGAACCTACCCGATCATGGTCAAAAGTACAATCGCTCAGGGTGGAGTCTACCTTAGAAAACTGATTCCGAACAGAATAGGTCTTGGTCCACGGCTCTCCGCAGACATCGTTGTGAACCCGGCTTCAGTGATAATTCGCTTAAAGCGCCCTAATTTAGATAGCGGCAGGGCGTTTTCGCACCCTAATCGGCGGTTGTGATTGATTTGCCGCGGAGAGGGGGATATTCAAGAGCCGAAATTTGTCCCTATCTATAAGTGGGCACGCTGTTAAGCTGTTAATAAGAGAGCGAAAGTGCATGAAGCACGTATCGTATCATGGTGGCCGGCGCCGGCCGGGAATTTAGGAGAAAGCGCATGACCACGTTCGATAAGCGCGAAGATGCATTTGAAAACAAGTTCGCGCATGATGAAGAATTGAAGTTCAAGGCAACCGCACGACGAAACAAACTGCTTGGCCAGTGGGCCGCGGAAAAACTTGGCTATGAAGGCGACAAAATCGAGGAATATGCCAAAGAAGTCGTCCGGGCTGATTTTGAGGAACCCGGACCGGAAGACGTCTTTCGCAAAATCCGCAAGGATTTCGATGACAACAATGTCGACCAGTCCGATCACCAGATTCGACGCACCATGGACGAACTGATGGCGCAGGCAATCGATCAGATCCAAAACGATGTCTGAGAGACGGGCACCGTAACTTGAGAGATCATAGGGGTCGCTCAGGATAGGAGCGGCCCTTTTGTATGATGGGCCGCTATGCCCCGTTGCCGTCGATTTTGCTGGAGAATAAGCCCGTGTCCGAACTGCTGGTAGAAAAACTGAAACAGGGCGATATCATCCACACCGCCTGGTGCGGGCTTGGGGCACCTATAGTTGCGGAAATGCTTGTCCGCTGCGGATACAGGGCCGTTACGCTCGATATGCAGCACGGTCTTTACAGTTACGCCGAGGCGCGGGATGGCATTGCCGCGGTCAGGATGGCGGGCGGGCATGCGATTGTACGCACTCCGCTTGATGACTTTTCGGTCGCCGCGCGGCTGCTTGATTGCGGTGCAGAGGCAATAATCGCGCCCATGATCAACACCGTCGCCGATGCCGCCGCCCTGGTCGGTGCAACGAAATTGCCGCCCGTCGGCGGACGGAGTTATGGCCCGGTGCGGTTTTCTCAGATAACGGGCAAACCTCTGGGACAGCCGTTCCTTCAAAGCGCAAACGAGGAGACGCTGATCATCGCCATGATCGAAACGCAGGAAGCGGTCGACAATCTTGATGCCATTCTCGAACTTGACGGCATAGACGGAATTTTCGTCGGTCCTTCGGATCTCTCCGTGTCACTGAGCCGTGGCGCGCGGTTTGACCCGACCGGGGATGAAACGATGAAAGTTGCCGTGGATGCGGCACGAAAAGCACGCGCAGCCGGAAAAATTGCCTGCGGATTTGCAAATTCCCCAAGTCAGCGCATGGCTTTTGAAGACGCCGGATTTTCGCTGCTGGCCAACGGAAGCGACAGCGGCATTCTGGCTGAGGGTGTCAAGGCAATGGCCCCCAAATAGCCCGGCAGGCAATCGGAAAAGACAGATGCAATACCTATAAAACTGTTCGCCGCATAATCGGCCGCGTCGGCGACCGGCGGATAACTTCTTTGAAACCCTTAGCCAGACCGACCCAGGCATAGACCGGCGGATAAGCCGGATTGTCCGGGTCAACCGGATAGCCTTCCATAGTTTGACCGCCGCAGCTCTTTACAAACGTCTCAGCTGCCCTAAGAAGGGCAATGGAAACACCGCGCTTACGATGCGCGCTAAAACGTGCCTGTATCGCTTGCTTGTTTCCGGCGCCTTTGGCTGCGTCGAAGTCTTTTTTGGAACATCGCCACAGCATACACCAGCCGCCGCCCGCACCGCCTTTTGGCCCCATAAGCGTCTCGAAGTCCGTCCAACGGTCGGCAGTTGCCTCTTTGACGACAATGTGCGGGGCTCCGCGCAAATTACCGTCCTATCCCAAACGGCTCATAAAGCGTGCGAAGGACAGCAGACCTTCAGGCCAGGGGCCATGGCCGCTTTCATCATTGATATGACCGGCCTCGCCGGCGTCCTGAAAGAATGATCCCCAGGCGTGAGCAAAATGCTCCGCGCGCGCAAATGCGCAATAAGGATCGTTACGGCTGGCAATCAGCCGGCTTGGAAACGGCAGCGGATCGGTTGGAAGCGGGCCGAACTGTTGCAGGCTCGCCGGCACATTGCTGATCGACTCCACATCCGGCAGACTGACCATGTAAGCACCGATGACCTTGCCGGTTTTGAACTTCGGCACCGTCCTGACAACGGTTGCGACACCCAGTGAATGGGGGATGAGAACAACGGGTTTTTCGGCAGCGTTGACAGCCTTCGCAAGCGCGTCAGTCCATTCCTGCAAATGCGGCGTCTCCCAATCCCGTTGTTCGACCCTGCTTGCGGTTGACAGCTTGGCCTCCCACCGGCTTTGCCAGTGATCGGGGCCGGAACCCTTATAGCCGGGTACGATCAGGACGCTGGCATTTGATGTCTTCATGCGGGAAATCTCTATTCGTCAGACGGCAGGCCTTGTCCGAACACCCGCTCAAAAATCGTATCAACGTGTTTGGTATGATAGCCCAGATCGAAGCGCTCTCTGATTTCTTCTTCGGACAACGCTGCGCGCACATCTTCGTCGGCCAGTAATTCTTCCAGGAAATCGACATCCGCATTGCCGGCTGTCTGATAGCTGTCCCAGACTTTCATGGCGTTGCGCTGCACCAGACGGTAGGAGTCTTCGCGGGACAGTCCCGACTGGGTAAGCGCCAGCAAAATGCGCTGGGAATGAACCAGACCGCCAAGGCGATCCATATTGCTTATCATCCTTTCCGGATAAACGAGCAACTTGTCGATAACGCCGGTCAGCCGGACCAGCGCGAAGTCCAGTGTCACGGTTGCATCAGGACCGATCATGCGTTCAACGGACGAGTGGGAAATGTCCCGCTCATGCCACAGCGCAACATTTTCCATTGCCGGAAGGCAGTAGGATCGGACCATTCGCGCCAGGCCCGTCAGGTTCTCCGTCAGCACGGGATTGCGTTTGTGCGGCATTGCCGAAGAGCCTTTCTGGCCTTTGGAGAAAAACTCCTCAGCCTCAAGGACTTCTGTTCTTTGCAGATGGCGGATTTCGGTGGCGATGCGTTCAACGGAGGATGCGATCACAGCAAGTGTTGCGAAGAACATGGCATGACGGTCACGGGGGATAACCTGGGTTGAGATCGGCTCCGGCGTAAGGCCCATTGCCTTGGCAACATGCTCTTCAACCGCAGGGTCGATATTGGCAAAGGTACCGACTGCCCCGGAGA
Organism: Stappiaceae bacterium; assembly: GCA_965275915.1. Lineage (GTDB taxonomy): Bacteria > Pseudomonadota > Alphaproteobacteria > Rhizobiales > Stappiaceae > JBDWFY01. The sequence goes on along the minus strand of CBDHYI010000007.1, from coordinate 66,075 downwards.
TTGCGCAGGTCGCCATATCGGCCCGGGCGGCAATCAGCCGGGTGCGGTTGCGGTCCATTTCCGCGTAGGCCTGCGCCAGTTTCAACCCAAATGTCACCGGTTCGGCATGAATCCCGTGCGAACGGCCGATGGTTACGGTATCGCGATGCTCCAAGGCGCGCCGTTTCAGGGCTGCGAGCAGATCTTCCAGATCCTCCAAAAGCAGATCGGCTGCCCGAACGCACTGCACACTGTAGCAGGTATCGAGAATATCGGAGGAGGTCATGCCCTGGTGCACAAACCGTGCGTCCGGCCCGACAATTTCCGCAAGATGTGTCAGAAAAGCGATGACATCGTGTTTGGTTTCCCGCTCGATCTCATCGATCCGGTCGATATCGAAACTGGCCGGACCACCCTTTTCCCAGATTGTCTGAGCTGCTTTCTTGGGGATCACACCTGCCTCCGCCAGGGCGTCGCAGGCATGGGCCTCGATTTCAAACCAGATCCGGAATTTTGTTTCAGGTGACCAAATAGCGACCATATCAGGCCGCGCGTAGCGCGGGATCATCGGAAAGCCTTCAATTTGAGGATAAGCTGAACACGCTCTAGCAGAGGTGCCGGATAAGCTCAATCTTGTCGGTCAAGTTTCTCTTGGGATTTTACAAACCAGACGGCCGCTCCAAACAGAAGGAGTAGGGCGGTCGGCATCAGGCCGTGCAATCCCCACAGCATGACCAGGTAAAACGAAACCAGAAACGTGACGAGGCTCTGGATGAAGAATTCGGTCGTAAAGGGCGGTTCATGCCACTGGGAAAAATAAGCACGATAATAAAAGAAATAGATGAGAGCCGTCATGCCGTAAGTTCCCGCCGACAGGAACACCGTCAGTGCGGCAAATCGAGCCGTCCGCTGTTTTCGGTATCGGGCGATAATGTCGGCCAGCGCATAGGCTGCAAATCCGCCCGTCAGGGCGCCAAGGCCCGTAACCGCCAGGACCCTGATTGTGCGTCCGCCCAGAGGTTGTTCACGGAGATAGATCGCTAAAGCAATCGCGCCGACAAATACGACCGACCAAACAAACGAGAATTTAAGGCAGCGGACAAGCAAAGGCTTGCGTTGACGTTCCGGCGAGGCGCTGTGGTGCTGTGGTGCGTCGCTCAATATTCAATCCGCGGGGTATAACAGGACACCGCGCGGATGTCCCGGATCTGACGGCAGGTGAACAACGTGATTCTCTCATCTGCAACGAATGAGGCGGGCTTTTAGCACGCAGCAGCAAATTTAGACAATCGGCACAGTTCTGTGCTGGAAATGCGGGGTCAGGCTCTGAAGCGGGTCAGCAGCTTGGTTTTCTTGCTGTGCCAGTAAACCGAGTGCGGAGCCAGTCGGATCTGATCGTTCTCAAACACGTAATCGGTTCGGGTCTCCAGACCTTCGAACGGACCGTACATGTCTTCCGGCACGTTCCAGAAAATGCCGTCACCGCTGGCCTCTGCGAGGTCCTTTTTGGAGAAATTGGCTTCGGGTTTGGTTGGAAATGCCGGTGTGAAATTGCGCGTCGTATAATACCTGTGACGCCACAGCGACAAAATACGGGTGCACAGTGTCTGGAATCGGTGAGACGGGAGGTCACCGCTATCACCGGACCCTTGTTGGGCCTTGGAGATGCAGGCGGCGTGGAAGAAAATGTGTGCGGCCGTCGCACCGTCGCAATGCGGCTGGCTGATAATCCAATGGGGTGTGTCCAGACCGTTATCCCAGTTCCAGCCAAGCGTTATCGCATGCCAGACGGAAGGTCCTTTGTCCGCCATCCATTCAGGGAGCGTATCAAGTGAAACAGGGAGCAGGCTGTTTTTGTACCAGAAAAGAAAATCATCGGCCCGGGGCAGGGATTTGTTCAGCAGACGAGCACCGGTCTTTGGTTGCACAGAGTTGAAGAGATCGGAAGATTGACCGGTAAAATTCGTCACAACAACAAGCCCTTGTGTTTACAGGTTGAAGCTTGGTGCAAACAGTGATCTCGAACGTACTGAATTTTGGTGTTTTTTCCAAAATAGCAAAATAGTCGTACACTACTTTGAGTTTATTCATCCTAACATAAGAAACTCGTTCGGAGAATTGCTGTTATCAATTCGGAAGAGTGAAAATGACGCGCACCTTGAGAAGAGTATCAAGAATAAAAATGTTGAAAATATGATCTGAGTGCAGAGCTTAGGAAGGCGTATTTCAGTGAGGAATTTGTTTATACATCGAAAACGTTGATCATATGGTAAAATGAGGCGCTTCTATACCATTTTTGCGGGACGAATATTTGTATTTTCTTTGGTTTATGGATGCGCTCTAGGCTCAGGACCTATTAATTTCATGCAATTCTGTTTTGAAAGAAGTATTCGACTGGAGAGAACCAGGGAGAAGCGAAGGTTGGATACCTTTGCGAGCTCTGGTTTTCTTCAGGCGGACACGTCTTTCAAAACCCGAAGGGCGAGGCATATTGTGTTCCTGACGGCGTTGGAACGACTTGAAAACCGGACGGTTTCCTGCACCTTTCCGCCTTGTCAAAAACAAAATCTGCTCTCGCAGAATGGATGAAATTAATAGGTCCTGAGCCTAGTTACTGACCGCGGCTCTGGCAGCCTCGCGGATTGCGTTGATATTCTCCCGGTAGGAGGCAATTGAATTGCCTTTGAACACGGCGGATCCGGCGACAAGCACATTGGCGCCCGCGGCCGCAACGAGGGGAGCTGTCTGTGGCGTTATTCCGCCATCCACCTCAAGATCAATCGGGCGCTCACCGATCATTGATTTGATCCGGGCAATTTTTTCAACCGTTGCTTCGATGAACCTCTGCCCGCCAAAACCCGGATTGACCGACATCACCAGTATAAGGTCAAGCCGGTCCAGTACATGCTCAAGGACCTGCACCGGTGTTGCAGGATTGAGAGACACACCGGCTTTTTTCCCCATCGCCCTGATGGCTTGCAGTGAGCGATCCAGATGGGACCCCGCTTCCGCATGGACCGTAATGATGTCGGACCCGACGTCCGAAAAATGTTGCAGATACGGATCGCAGGGCGAAATCATGAGGTGTGTATCGAAAGTCTTGTCCGTCCGAGACCGAATGGACTTGATTATGTCCGGCCCGAAGCTGATATTCGGGACGAAATGCCCGTCCATCACGTCCAGATGAATCCAGTCCGCACCGGCCTCGGCGATAGCACTGACTTCTTCGCCGAGCCGGGAAAAATCACTGGCCAGGATCGATGGGGCGATGATGATTGGTTGGGTCATTGCAATGCGTCACCAGTTTGGGGCGGATGGGAATGTCTACCGCGCGGGAAAGACCATCGGCATTTGCACAGGCATGCTCTTCCCGCGCGTTCGCGGATGGACGATGGTGCTTTGCGCGCCCGGGAGTTTGTCGAATAAACTGTCGAACTTGTCAAACGCAACCAATTACCGATCGATCGGCAACCTGTGATATTTGGAACAAGGGGTTGATTGAAGCGATTCTGATAGATTCAATCGCACGAGGGGCACTGGGTTGAGAACTCATGCATAGTCTGGGTTCATATGCCTGCTGCTGATCCGGGGTCTTGTTTGGGGGAGGGTCCTGCATAGGTGCAGAAGTTTGACGCCATCGTTCTGGGAGCTGGCATCGTCGGTGTATCGACCGCGATCCATCTGCAGTTGCGAGGCTATAAGGTCCTGCTGCTTGATCGGCAGGAACCGGGGGACGGAACAACCTACGGGAACGCCGGCATCATAGAGCGGGAAGGATTTTTACCTCCGGTTTTGCCGAAGCGGAGAGGCTTGCCGTTTGTGACGACAGGCGGTGCGCGCTTCAACTGCCACAGTCGGTCCTGGCGGCAGCAAAAGGCCTGGCGCGAGCAGTTTCATGAGCGGAATACGGAGTCCGCGACTGCTCATTTCGCCCGTATTGTGAATGAGTTTCAGCGTCATGCGGTCGCTGAACACCGGTTCCTGTCGCGACTGATCGGTGTTGAACGCTTTTATCGCAATACGGGTCAACTGCAGATTTTTCGTTCCAAGAACGAACTCGGCATTGCTCGGCATAATCTTCACTATGCCCGCATCTTCGGTGCAGACTATGACGAACTGGCACCTGAAGAGGCGATGGAACTTGAGCCGGACCTGAAACCTAATTTTGAGCAGGCGATCCATTGGAAAGACAGCCAGTCGGTCTCCGATCCGGGAACGGTCGCAAAGATTTTCGTCGATTATTATCGGCGAAATGGCGGCGATTTCTCGATCGGCAATGCAACGACACTTGAGCGGCGCGACACGTTCTGGACGGTTGCGACAGCGTCGGGACGGGTTGCCGCCCCCCACGTGGCGATTGCGCTTGGCCCATGGTCCGATGATCTGTTGAAGCAATTGGGATATCTTTATCCTTTCTGCCATTTCAGAGGGTATCATATTCATTACCGGCCTTCCGGTAACGCGGGATTGCGGCGTCCGATATTGGACGCAGACAACAGATTTGTCCTGTCTCCGACCGTTAAAGGAATTCGCCTGACGACAGGCATAGAATTCGCGGACCGGGATGCGCTTCCGACACCGGTTCAGATCGATCGTGCACGACCGCTTGCCCGCAGTCTGTTTCCGATTGCGGAAAAGGCCGAGGCGGAGCCCTGGATGGGATCGCGCATCGTGCTTCCCGATTCGCTGCCTCTGGTCGGGCCGGCGCCAAATCACGGCGGGCTTTGGCTCAATCTGGGGCACGGCAATTTCGGTTTCGGTTGCGGTCCGGTCACCGGGCGCGTGCTGGCGGAAATGATGAACTCCGAACCGCCCCTTTTCGATCCGGCGCCCTTGTCGCCGGACCGGTTTGACGTCGAACTGCCATTTTAGTATGCGGGCTGGCGCGTTTTCTTCAGTGCAGGTGATGCACGTCCTGCAAGCCGTAGACGGGGGTCGGAATGTCTTCCATACGGGCTTTCAGTTGCAGGGACAAAAATTGCGAGTAGTGGCGCGACTGATGAAGGTTTCCGCCGTGAAACCACAAAGCGTTCTGCTGTGTCGGTTTCCACATATTACGCTGTTCGCCCTCCCACGGGCCCGGATCCTTGGGCGTGTCGGACCCTAGACCCCAGCATTTTCCAACTTTGTCGGCAACGTCCTGGCTGATCAGGTCGGCGGCCCATCCGTTCATTGATCCGTATCCGGTGGCGTAGACGATCAGATCGGCATCGAGCCGGGAGCCGTCCTCGAAAATGACGCCCTCTTCGTCCACTTCCTTAACCTGTCCGCCTTTGAGTTTGATTTCACCATCGATGATCAGCTGGCTGGCGCCTACGTCGATATAGTAGCCCGAACCGCGTCTTAGATATTTCATGAAAAGGCCGGACTCGTCCGGACCCCAGTCAAGCTCAAACCCTGCCTTTTCAAGCCCGGCGTAGAAGTCCGCATCGACCTCTTTCATTTTTGCGTAAAGCGGGATCTGAAATTCGTGCAGAATGCGGTAGGGCAGGGAGGCGAAGATGAGGTCCGCCTTCTGGGTTGTCATGCCGTTGGCGACGGCTTCTTCCGAATAAAGGGCGCTCAGACCGATATCCATCAGCGTTTCCGACCGGACAATGTGGGTCGAAGAACGCTGCACCATCGTTACGTCGGCGTCGTTTTCCCAAAGCGCGGCGCTGATATCGTGGGCTGAATTGTTCGAGCCGATTACCACGGCTTTCTTGCCCTTATAGGCGTCCGGCCCGGGATGTTTGGAGGAGTGGTGCTGATCGCCTTTGAATTTATCCATGCCGGGGAAATCCGGAACATTGGGCTTGCCCGACATACCTGTTGCCAGAACCAGTTGCTTTGGCCGGAGCGTGACCTCCTCGCCGTCTCTGTCGACAACGATCGTCCATTCCTTGGCGGTTTCGTCAAAGCGGGCGGATTTGCATGTGGATTTACACCAGTAATCGAGCTCCATGATCTTGGTGTACATCTCCAGCCAGTCGCCAATCTTGTCTTTGGGTGAAAAAACGGGCCAGTTTGCCGGGAACGGCAGATAAGGAAGATGGTCGTACCAGACCGGGTCGTGCAGGCAGAGCGACTTGTAACGATTTCTCCAGCTGTCGCCGGGCCGATCGTTTTTTTCGATGATGATGGTGGGAACGCTCAGCTGCCTGAGGCGCGCACCAAGGGCAATGCCGCCCTGTCCGCCGCCGACAATCACCACATAGGGCTGTTTCGAATAGCCAAGGTCGGCCAGCTCGGCTTCCCGCTCTTCCTTCCATGACTTTCGGTCTTTGACAGCACCGTGTTTCACGCCCAGGGGCCGTTCGTACCCCAGCGGCTCTTCATGTCCCTTCAGCTCCGCCATTGTTGTTAAAAGAGTCCAGATCAGGCCGTCCCTGAGACGAATGAGGCCATAGCCGCGGCACACATCCGTTTCAAACGATATCCAGGCCGTCAGTATGTTGTCTTCCTGGGTTACAGGTTCGCCGTCGGCAATTGCCCAGCCGGTCGGATGGACGCTGGAAAGCTGCGCTGCCAGCATGTCCTTGATCGCGTCCTTTCCTTCCATCGTGCGGATGTTCCAGGTGAAGGAAACCAGATCGCGCCAGTAGCAATCGTCGGTGAAGAGGGAGGCCGCGCCCTCGATATCGTTCCCGGCAAGGGCCTTGTCCAGTTGATCGAGTACGGCGGTCACTTGTTCATTGATAGCGACGTCAAGCATTGCAGTTCCTCCCTGAAGCGTTTCCATTTTTATTTCGGCTGTCTTCCCATTGTGCTCGCTGACTTTGCCTATGAACAATTGGAATTAAGGCCGAAAGGCGTTCAGGGAAGGTTCGGGATGCTTTTTGGTCACATCACCGCAGTATTATGCGGCAGGCAGAGGCGTGTGTTGAGAAGAACGGGGCCGGGAGAAATCAGTTTTCCCGAAGCGGCATCTGGGCGGTGTCTTTAACCGTGTTGACCACAATTCGCGACTGAACATCGGAAACCAGATTATTGTCCAGAAGCTTCAGGCGGAGAAAATCGTCGTAGGATTTGATGTCGTACGTGATGACCTTGATGAGGTAATCAACAGCACCGGTAATGCGCTCGCAGATCATGACCTCCGGCCACAAATGCACCATGCGGTCGAATTCCATCATGTTCTCGCGGCTGGGGACGGCAAGCTTGACGAACGAGTAAGCGACAAAATTCAGCCCGACCGCCTCCCGGTCGACAATCGCGGCGATCTGCTTGACGACGCCCGTTTCCTTCAGCTTTTTGATCCGCCGCCAACACGGGGTCTGGCTCATGCCGGCCTGCTTGGCTATTTCCGAGATCGACATTGACGCATCGCGCTGAAGGATTCGCAGGACGCGAATGTCAGCAATGTCCAGGAGATTTTTTTCGCTCATAGCGGTTCCGTGGGAAAATTTTTATTGTGGTGGAGACTAATTCGGCAATTTTAGCACAGAAATTGCGGGGGAAAAGGATCAAATTAAAGAAGGCGAATTGGGCAGCTATTTGAACAGTATAGCGCGATTTGTCGGCGGAACCAGACGGCGGAGGAAATGGAACCATGAACGCACTTGTTCGTTCGATATCTCTGGAGGACAAATATGTCAGCCGGTCCGGCTCCGTCTATATAACCGGCATTCAGGCTCTGGTGCGGATTGCCCTTGAACGATCCTGGCTTGATCGGGCGGCCGGCCTGAAAACCGGTGGTTTTATTTCCGGGTATCGGGGATCGCCGCTGGGCGGTTTTGATACCGAACTGGCAAGAAACGAGACTCTTCTTAAGCAGACCGACATCCACTTTCAGCCCGGCGTCAACGAAGAGCTTGGTGCAACCGCTGTTATGGGGTCGCAGAAGTTTGATCTCCAGGGTGCCAGCAGTCCGTTTGATGGCGTTTTCGGACTCTGGTACGGCAAGGCACCCGGCGTGGACCGGGCCGCCGATGCACTCCGCCAGGCCAACGCCAGCGGCACCCACCGACATGGTGGCGTTCTTGCGCTGGCCGGTGATGATCTCCTGGCGAAATCCTCCATTCTTGCACAGCAGAGCGAACACTTTTTCGCGCACGCCGAAATTCCCGTTTTTAATCCGGCCGATATCCAGGATGTTCTGGATTACGGCCTGCATGCGCTGGAGCTGTCGCGGTATAGCGGCTTGTGGAGCGGCATGATCTGCCTCGCCGACACCATGGACGCATCGGCGATCATCAATGTCGACAGAGATCGTTTTTATGTCCGCAAACCGCGCATGGAGGATCCGCGCGCAATTGCCGAACAGAACCGTTCCCTTCACCTGCGCGGCCGGCTTGAAACGGAAAAGCTGGTCCGCAATGTCCGGATTCCGGCCGTCGGCGCCTATGTCCGGGCCAACGGTCTTGACGGTGTTCGGTTCGGCTCCCGGCAAGCGCGTATAGGGTTTGTCGCCACCGGAAAGGCCTACCGTGATCTGAGACAGGCCTTGGCTCTTCTTGGTATCGACGAAGAGAAGGCGCGTAAAATGGGGATCGCGATCTACAAAGTCGCGGTGTCATGGCCCTTGGAAGTCACGGGCATTGGCGAATTTGCTGCTTCTGTCGACAAGCTGATGGTGGTTGAGCATAAGCGGGCCTTGATGGAACCGCAGATCAAAGAGGCGCTCTACCACTGGCCTGCGGAAAAACGTCCGCAGATCTGGGGCAAAAAGACGCCCGATGGCGCGGACTTTTTGCCTCAGACGCTGGAACTGGGTTCAGAAGAACTGGTGCCGGCGCTTCTGGCATTTCTTCCCAAAGAGAACGTCACCCGTGACATGCGCGAGGTGGCAAAAAAAATGGCCCGCCGGAAAGACTGGGCACGGGCCAATATCGAAACCGCACAACGGGCCCCTTATTTTTGTTCCGGATGTCCGCATTCCAGATCCACGCAGGTTCCGGAAGGGGCCCGCTCGTTTCCCGGCATCGGGTGTCATGCAATGTCCGAAACCGCCGGATTTTCGACAGACGGTCAGATTGCGATGGGCAGCGAAGGCGTCCTTTGGGTAGGGCAGGCGGCCTTTTCCAAGGACCGGCATGTTTTTGCGAATATGGGCGACGGCACCTATTACCATTCCGGCATCCTGGCGATTCGCCAGGCGATCTCCGCCGGCGTGCCGATCACCTACAAGATCCTTTACAACGATGCCGTTGCGATGACCGGCGGTCAGCCGCTCGACAATGAACTCACCGTTTCCAAGATCAGCCGCCAGCTGGATGCAGAGGGCGTCAGGCGCATCGTCGTCGTCTCCGAAAAGCCGGAACAGTATGATCGCGGCAGCGACCTGGCTCCGGGAACTGCGGTCAAACATCGCGATGATCTGATGGCTGTGCAAACTGACCTCGCCGGATATGGTGGCGTATCCGCGATCATCTACGATCAGACCTGTGCTACGGAAAAGCGCCGCAGGCGTAAGCGCGGAACCTATGAAAGTGCCGGAAAACGGCTCTTCATAAATGATCGGGTCTGCGAGGATTGCGGCGACTGCTCTGTCCAGTCCAACTGTATGTCCATCGAACCGCTGGAAACGGATTTCGGCCGCAAACGGAAAATCAACCAGTCCAGTTGCAACACCGATTTCTCCTGCGTCAAGGGCTTCTGTCCGTCATTTGTTTGGGTGGAAGAGGATGCCCTGCAGAAGGCGGATGGAAACGGCATCGATATTGATCGGCTTCTCGCTGATGTTCCGATGGCAAAACCCGCGGATCTTGCCGGCACCCACAATGTGATGATCGCCGGGATTGGCGGCATGGGCGTCACAACGGCCAGCGCCGTGCTCGCTGTCGCCGCTCATATAGACCGGAAAAATGCCTCGACACTCGATATGACCGGCCTCGCTCAAAAAGGCGGTCCTGTGACGTCTCATCTTCGGTTCTCCGAAAAAAGCCAGTCCATTGAAGGACCCCGGATTCCAACAGCGGGTCTCGATCTGCTTATTGCATCGGACATGCTGGTTGCGTGCAACGCTGAGTCTCTTTCGCACACGGATGCGGAAAGAACGCACATTGTGGGCAACTCGCGCATTGCGCCGACCGCGGAATTTGTGATGCGCCAGACGCTTTCCTACGATGAAAAGCAGATGGCTTCCACATTGGAGGCAGCCGCGGCTCAGGTTTCTTTCGCTGATGCTGCGGGCATCGCCGAAGCATTGCTCGGAGACGCTATTTTCACCAATATGATCCTCATTGGTATGGCTTCGCAGAATGGATCGTTGCCGCTCAGCGTCGAGGCGATTGAGAATGCGATTGAGCTGAATGGTGTTGCGGTCAACGCGAATCTCAAGGCGTTCAGAGCCGGACGGATCCTCGCCTTCGACCGGAAACGCCTGGCAGGACTTCTCCAGCCTCCCAGTCGGATGAGGAACGCAAGTCTGGAGGAAAGTGCGGAGTTCTTTGAAGCGGAACTGGCGGCCTATCAGGATGCGTCCTACGCCGCCGATTACTCTGACCTGATAGATAGAGTGAAGGAGGCGGACAGGAAAAACGGACACGCAAGCGGCCGGCTCAGCCGGACGGTCGCTGAAAATCTTTTTAAGGTGATGGCCTATAAGGACGAATATGAAGTCGCCCGCCTTTATTGCGATCCGGCTTTCAAAGAGAAGCTGCAAAAGCAGTTCAAGGAATCCAGCAGGATCAAAATCATGCTGGCGCCGCCGCTGCTCAGCCGGACAGATACAAAAACCGGCCGTCCGAAAAAACGCGCTTTTGGAGCGTGGGTGTTCGGATTGTTCGCGTTGCTCTCGAAAATGAAACGCCTGAGGGGCACCGCACTCGATCCGTTTGGTTACACGGAAGAGCGGAAATCTGAGAGAGCGCTGATCAAACAGTATCGCGAGGACGTTCTGCTGATCCTCTCCCGCCTGGGCGATGCCCCGTACGGGCTTCTGGTCGAACTGGCTCGTATTCCGGACGGCATCAAAGGATATGGCCCGATCAAGAAGGATAATATGGAGAAGGCCGCTGCCAGGCGTCAGATGCTGCTGGACCAGTTGAACAAAAGCGTCGAGATTGACGAAATACCGTTTTTGGATGCGGCAGAGTAGCACGAGCTCAGGCTATGTGATGCCCGGTTACCCGTCCGGGTGATAGTCCGACCATGTGGGCAGTCTGTCCGAAGCGTCGGCAGTTGCCTCGTAAACGGCGCGTGCAATCGCCCTGCTCAGCGTTGCCGCAGCGGCCGCGCCGATCCTCACAAACTCCGAAACCGGATTGTCTAATTCAATTCGTCCGGTCGATGCGGCGAAGATCAGGTCGCCATCCAGCGGGGTATGGGCCGGCCAGACGGCGCGGGAGATGCCGTCGTGGGATTTGACCGCAAGGCGTTTGCAGGCGGCCTTTGTCAGATTCGCATCCGTCGCCACAATCGCGATTGTCGTATTGAGACCCGGTTCATCGGGCGCATGTTTGGTTCGGATCTCGCTCATCGCTGCGGTTACCTTGTCCGGTAAGCCGACCCCACCGAATTCTCCATCGATTTCAAAAGGTGCCGCCCAAAAGTGCTTTGTATTGCCCATGAGCACACTGCCAATCGCGTTAACCGCGACAAGCGCTCCGACAGTGACGCCGTTCTCAAGCACTGCGGACGCCGATCCCAGCCCTCCTTTCAGGAGAGCCGTGGTCGCGCCATAGCCCGCCCCGCATGTTCCGAGAGCGAAGTCACGATCTGCCTCCGCACAGGCACTGATTGCCAAATCGCGATAAGGCGGCATGGGCCCCCAGTCCTTGTCTCCGTTGTTGAGAAGATCGAATATGATCGCACCCGGCACGATGGGTATGCGCGCCGATCCAATTTCAAGCCCACGGCCGTGCTCCTTCAGCCACTGTTGGACACCGCTGCTTGCGTCAAGACCAAACGCGGACCCGCCGGACAGAACCAGAGCGTCGATTTTTTCAAGCGTCTGATCCGGCTCAAGCAGAGCGGTGTCCCGGGTTCCGGGCGCGCCGCCCTGGATTGCGACGGAGGCGACGATCGGCTCGTCCGGCAGGAGAACGGTCGTGCCGGTCTTGATGCGTGCATCATGGGCATGGCCAACTTTCAGCCCGGCGACATCCGTTATAAGGTTCTTGGGTCCGGATTTCATGGTCCACACCCTACAGCGCGTGGTAATTGCGATCCAGGTAGATCAGCGCCGGCGCATGATCGCCCAGCGCCAGTCCGGTAACCTGGCCGAATATCACGGTATGGGTTCCCACTTCCGTCATTTCGCTGACATGGCAGTCAATGGAGACGCGGGCACCGACCAGTGACGGCGCCCCGGTTTCAAGCACCGTCCAGTCGGCCAGCTCAAAGCGGTGGTCCATCGGCAGCTCATTCTGGCCCGCAAAGGCTTTTGAGAGTTTTTCGCCATGGGAGGGCAGTGTATTGATGCAGAAAATCCCGTTACTGCGAATAAGGGTATTAACCGGGCTTGACCGGTTAAGGCAGATCAGCACCGTCGGCGGAGTGTCCGTGACAGAGCAGGCTGCCGATATGGTAACACCGCCACGACCGTGTCCGCCGGCCGTTGTCACCACGTGAACAGAGGCTCCAAAACGGCTCATGGCATCGCGAAAAGCCGCTGGAGCCATGTCCGCATATTGCCGCGTCTTTGTGTCAGTGGAACCTGTCATGCGTGTCCGTTATCGATATTGCGCTCTGCAGGGCTTCATATTGAGTTGTGCTTGGAGATCACATGACGCGAAAGGCAGTAAATTTCAATGGTTGCGCTCAGTTTTTCGGCGGATGGTCCTCTTTTCGGATTCAGGATAAGAGTTCTTGCCGAACCGGTCTTGTTCAACGAAGAGCAGGTTTATTCCTAAATTCCTTTGACAATTCGGCCAGAAATCAGATTGTTCTCAGGAACTGGTGCAGGGCATTAAAAAACGCCTTCGGAGAAGGGAATGAAAACACACTTGTTATTTGCGGCCGTCGTGACCCTCGGCCTGTTTCTGTCACAGAATGCCAGGTCTGAACTGCTGGTGGCCTCCGTTGGTCCGACGAGCGGGCAATTCGCTGAACTGGGCGAGCAGCTGCGGCAGGGTGCGCAGCAGGCGGTGGACGATATCAATGCTCAGGGCGGTCTCAATGGCCAAAAACTGGTCTTTGAGATGGTCGACGATGCGTGCGAAGACGAGAAAGCCCTCGCCACGGCAAATCGGCTGACAGGTCGCGGTGCCGACTTGGTAGTCGGTCATTTCTGTTCCAGAAGTTCAATTACGGCGAGCCCGGTCTACGCCGAAAGCAAGATCATTCAGATCTCGCCCGCGACAAGCAATCCGCGCTTCACGGATGAACGGCCGGGGCCCGGAATTTTTCGCGTCTATGGCCGTAGTGACCGGCAGGGCGCCGTTATCGGCAAGATGCTGGCAGAAAAATTCGGCGTTGCCAATATCGCCATTGCCCAAGACGGTACGGCCTACGGCAGGGGCCTGGCCGAAGCGACGCGGGCCGCCCTTTCGAGGGCCGGTAAAAGAGAGAGTCTCTACGAGCAGATTGAACCGGGACAAAACGATTATTCCGATTTGATCGACACGCTCAGACGTTCGGAAGCGGATGTGCTGTTTTTCTCCGGATATCACAACGAGGCGGCGGTTATCGCCCGGCAGATCCAGGCGTCCGGATTAAGCACTCAGCTCATTGCGGGAGATTCTTTGTTTACAGACGATTTCTGGTTGGCTGCCGGATCTGCCGGGGAGGGAACCATCGTGGCGGCATCACTTGATCCCCGCAGTCTGCCTGCCAACACGCCTCTGTCAGTGCGTTTTCGCGAAAACAACGTCGAACCGGAGGGATACGTCTATTACGCCTATGCGGCTGTCGAAGCATGGGCGGAAGCCGTTCGGGCAGCGGGATCAAGTGATTTTGACGCGGTCGTGGAAAAGCTCGTGTCCGAAACCTACGATACGGTGCTTGGCGAAATCTCATTCGATGACAAGGGGGATGTCAATCTGCCGGCCTTTGTCTTTTATCAGTGGCAGGACGGCAACCTTTCCGTCTTGCGATGAGGTCCCTCTTATTGGAGAAACTCACGCGGGGCGGATTTGGTTTTGTCCGACAGGACCGCGCATAATTCTGAGATGGCACTGAGCGAATGAATGCTTTTGAAAACGTCGACATGGGGCAAAATCGCCCTGATGCCGCGTGCCTTTGCCTCAAAACCGTCATAACGCAAAAGCGGATTAAGCCATATCAGCTGACGGCAGGAGCGATGCAGTCGATCCACCTCGACCTCCAGATCGTCGACAAACTCCCGCTCAAGCCCATCCGTGATGAGCAACACGATTGCGCCGCCGGAGAGAACCCGTCGCGACCAGCGTAAGTTGAAACTATGGAGCGCGGCTCCGATCCGGGTTCCGCCGGACCAGTCCTCCACGCTCGCCGATGCGGCTTCCAGCGCTTCGTCCGGATCCTTATGACGCAGATCGCGGGTGATGTTGGTCAGCCGTGTTCCGAACAGAAAACTGTGAACGTTGCGCCGCCGTTCGGTCAGCGCGTGCAGAAAATGCAGAAACAGACGGGAATACTGGCTCATAGATCCTGAAATGTCGCAGAGTGCGACAACGGGAGGGTGTGTCTCAAACGGCTTGCGAAACCGCAAGTCGATAATGTCGCCGCCGGCGCGCAACGAAGCCTGCATTGTGCGTCGCGGATCGACTTGACCATGACCGGCAGCCACAAGTCGTCGCCTTTTCACTTTGTCGAGGGGCATCACAAGATTGCGAAGAGCTGCTTTGGCAAGGGCAATCTCCTCGGCGGTCATCTGCGCGAAGTCTTTTTGCTGCAGCAGCTCTCGGCCGGACACGGTGAGGCTGGCGTCCACTTCGATTTCAGGGACGGCTTCTGAGCTGGGCCGCTCTTCTCCGGCCGCAAATGCTTGTGACATCCGGGTTTCGCCCGCCTTCGGTTTTTCAGCGGGCTTTTGTGCGGGGGCGACCGGAGACAACATTTCCAGCATTTTTTCGACAAGATTTCTCGGCCGCCAGAAGATATCGAAAGCCTGATCGAACAGGAGGTGGTGATCGCGTTTCTTGACGAACACCGCATGAAGCGTCCAGTAAAAATCGTCCCTGTTCATGAGGCCGACCGTGTCGACCGCCTTGACCGCGTCGACAATGCTGGCCGGCCCGACGGGCATACCGGCTGCGCGCAGCGTTCTGGCGAACTGGAGAATATTGTCGGCTATACGTCCGCCGGATGCCCTGTCCAACGATCCTCCGTGATCATTGGCTGTCACGACACCGCCGCCAGTTTGCGTTGAATCTCTTCGACCATCTGCTTGGCTTTCGATCCCCGGACGCGTTCAATGTCGTCCTGGTATTTCAGAAGTGTCCCGAGCGTGTCGCCAATCATCGCAGGGTCGAGCGAGAGTTGATCAAGTTCCGTCAGCGCCGATGCCCAATCCAGGGTCTCGGCGACTCCGGGTTGTTTAAACAACTCTTCTTCGGTCCGCAGTTTCTGTACGAACTCCACGACCTCCTCGGAGAGACGGTCTGCGACGCCGGGGATCTTCAGGCGCAGGATCTCCAGTTCCCGTTCGGTTTCCGGATAATCGACCCAGTGATACAGGCAGCGACGTTTCAGAGCGTCATGAATTTCCCGTGTCCGGTTCGTCGTGATGATCACCAGCGGGGGGTCCTGAGCCCTGATTGTTCCCAGTTCCGGAATGGTTACCTGGCTGTCGGCCAACACTTCCAGGAGGAATGCCTCAAAAGCCTCATCGGCTCTGTCAAGCTCATCGATCAGAAAAACCGGAGGTCCGGTCTTATCGGTTTCAAGCGCCTGAAGGACCGGGCGCTTGACCAGAAAGCGCGGGGAGAAAATGTCCTTGCCAAGGTCCTCGCGATTGCTGTCGCCCAGGGCTTCGGCCATCCGAATCTCGACCATCTGTGCGGCATAATTCCACTCATAAACAGCGCTCGCGACGTCCAGACCCTCATAGCATTGAAGGCGGATCAGTTTGCGCCCGAGCGTTTGGGCCAGCACTTTGGCAATTTCTGTCTTACCGACTCCTGCTTCGCCTTCCAGAAACAGGGGCCGCTTCATGCGCAGCGACAGGAACAGGACAGTGGCCAGGGATCTGTCGGCAATATATCCCCCTTCCTGCAACAAAGTACCCGTTTCCTCTATCGATGTCGGCAGGGGCGTTTGGGAGACTGTCATTATGATTTTCAGATCCTTCTGGGCTGTAGTGACCATTTAACCTGTGCGCCGAAGCGCGATGCACCTTGCCGACTGAACCGATTTTCCGCCATCAAATGATCCGCCATTTCAAGTACATTTATGAGTCCATACCCTAAGTTGACTGACCGCATAGATATTATCGCGCTATTCGTAGCGATCTTTTCAAAACGGGGCAATTATCTGCCAGTCGGACCATATCAGAGCCCGAGCTTGAATGGATATGGGTCCCAGGTACACTTTTGTCGGCATTTCGAGACGGCCGGGCTTGGGGTGTTATGTCTGTTAGCACTTGTTGAGGTATGCTGCTAAAATCATGAATTTAAACAGTTTTTCGGAAGAGCGGCTTTGAGGAATCAGCAGTTTCTGGCACACTGAAGGGTGGCGCAACAATAATGGAGAAGCAGATTGATTTCAAAAGATCTGGAGCGACAACTGAACGGATACGGCATGATGCTTGCCGAGATCCTCTATCATATGCCCGATCATCCGAAGCTTCTGCAAAGCTACATCTGGCAGGACTATGATCTGGCACCGAAGTTTCCCGAATTACGGAAGTTTCTTGATTTCTGGGGCAGAGAACTGGATGCCGATGTGCATTCGGTCAGATATTCTCACAAGAGTCTGATTGCGCCGGGTGAATGGCGCGCATTAAAAGGCGAGCTGATTATTCACTGATCACGCGCAGCCGTCAGGTCGCGGACAGATCCAGGGCGGCACCGTGCCGGAGCAGGGCTTCCACGTCCTGCCGATAGGTGTTGCCATTGTCCTCATGCATGACGAGGCCGGCTCTGATCGACAGTTCTGAACGGCTGTCGCGTTGGCCTTGCAGAATGATTCGTGATGCCGCCTGTCCCTTGCGGGAAATGATCGGCAGGATCGTTATGTTACCGAAGCGCCCCGACATAGCGGTCAAAAGGTCCGTCAGTCCGCCCGCTCTGTAAATTGCTGTCAGCGTTCCGCCGCCTTTCAGAATATCCGCCGCTGTCCGTATCCAGGGGTCCAGGCCGGAGTTTGCAAGAACATGAGCGCCTGCCTTCGTATCAGAAGGTGAGGGGCTGACGGCGCTTCCCTCGAAATAGGGTGGGTTTAAAATGACATGGTCTGCACTGGCACCGGTAAGTCCGACCGCATGTCTCTGGGAGCCCTTGGCGGTGACATCCGCCGGTAAAACGGTTATGCGTCCTCTGATGTGATCGTTCTCCGACCGCTTCAGGGACCGGCGGCACAGAGCCAGCATCACCGGGTCGCGCTCGACCAGAACCACCTTCAGATCCGGAATTCGGCAGGCTGCGGCCATGCCGGCCACCCCGACCCCTGCACCCAGATCGACCAGGCAACCTGTCGCATTCTGCGGCACTGCGGCTGCCAAAAGGATCGCATCCGTGCCCGAACGATGCCGGCCTATCTGCGGTTGTTCCACCACGAAGCGTCCACCGAGGAACTTATCGACCGTTACCGGCGGAAGGTTTTCAATCCCCGGATTGTCTTCAGTGTCTGCCTGCCCGGTCATTTTTTCTTCTTATCCGGTTCAAGTTCGTGACCGATTCCGGCCTCAACAAGAAGTGATTTTGCCTGCGTCAGATCATCGCTGTCCACCAGGATCCGGCGCGGAATAATGCCGAGCGAGCCTTCCATAATGCTCATGTTCTGATCAAGGACGACATGCCCGATACCGGCGTCTTTCAGCAGCGCCTCAATGAATGATATCAAGACGATATCATTGGTTTTTACAAGTTCATCCATAAAGTGGTCCTGTAGATGATGTGGGCTGTCCGTGACTTTGTTCGCTGCAGCAAGAGCATATAGCACAAACGCAAATTATTGATGCATCAAGGCCTTGCCGGGAATGGTGATGCCTCCTATTGTCCACCACAATACAGAATTTCCGGAGTAATTAACGTGGGCATGGCGCTTCCCGTTGAAAATGAACAAAATCGTGCGGCAGGTATTTCGAATCTGGTTGAACTGGTCTCGGAGGATATGAGTGCGGTCAACAGTCTGATTCTCTCAAAAGCCGGTTCCGACGTGGAGATGATTCCGGAGGTTGCCCGTCACCTTATCTCATCCGGCGGTAAGCGCTTGCGTCCGATGCTTACGCTCGCCGCATCGCAGATGTATGGCTATAGCGGAGACGGGCACGTTGTTTTGGCGGCCAGCGTCGAATTCATGCATACGGCGACGTTGTTGCATGATGATGTTGTGGACGAGAGTGATGTGCGGCGCGGCAAACTGGCTGCGCGCAAAGTCTGGGGCAATCAGGCGAGCGTGCTCGTTGGCGACTATCTGCTGGGCCAGGCGTTCAAGATGATGGTCGGTGTCGGATCGCTTGAGGCGCTTGATATCCTGTCGACCGCTTCCGCCATCATTGCGGAAGGCGAAGTGATGCAGCTTGGGGCGGCGCAGGATCTGTCCACAGGCGAGGCTGAATATCTGGCAGTCATCAATGCAAAGACGGCGGCGCTGTTTTCCGCGGCAATGGAAGTTGGTCCTGTCATCGCAGGGGAAGCTGAAGCCGCAAAAAAAGCCTGCCGGGAATACGGCCTCAATCTGGGACTGGCCTTTCAGTTGATCGATGATGCGCTCGACTATGGCGGCTCCAGTGCAGCACTTGGCAAAAATGTCGGGGATGACTTTCGTGAAGGCAAGATCACCATGCCGGTGATCATTGCCCATCGCGGTGGTGACGAAACGGAAAAAACGTTCTGGCGTCGGTGCATCGAGCAGGGCGAAATCGCGGACGGTGATCTTGAACACGCGATTTCGCTGATACAGAAGCACGACGCCATCGCCCGGACGGTTGACAAGGCCAACGAATTCGGCGACTTGGCGAGATCCGCGTGCGACCGTATGCCGGACTGCGCGCAGGCGCGTGCTTTGAGCGAGGTTGTGGCTTTTTGCGTCAATCGTGCCAGCTAGGCTTTCGTGATCATTTACCCTGTGCACCGTCGCACAGGGTAAATGATCCAACATAAACAAGACATACCCCAGAGGCGCCCGCACACGGCGATGTTTCACCGGGCGATAGGAAGCCGTTTCGGGCGCCGTTGAACGTCAGACTTTTGATAAAGAAATCCGATTCCGCTTCACACGCCTTGTGCACCGTATTAATTCGAGTATTCTCGAACTATGGATATAAAAGGATACGAACGACGCAGGGGGCCGTCGATGCATTTTCATGCTGAGCTGACAGAAATCAGCAGCAACCATAAGCATTGGAGGAACGCATAGTGTCTTCTTCGCGGGCACTGGCCGCAGAGGCGCTGGGAACGGCGTTTCTTTTGGCAACCGTCGTCGGCTCGGGGATCATGGCTGAGATGCTGGCCGGTGGCAATGTGGCGATTGCGCTCCTGGGCAACACGATTCCGACGGGTGCGATTCTCTTCGTTCTGATTACTGTGTTCGGTCCGGTCTCCGGTGCCCATTTCAATCCGGCGGTCACACTGGTTTTTGCGCTTAAACGTGAGATCAGGCCCTTCATGGGCGTTTTGTATGTCATTGCCCAGGTGATCGGCGGCATAGCCGGCGTTTGGGCCGCACACCTGATGTTCGATCTGACGGTGTTGCAATTTTCGGAAAAAGCGCGGACCGGAACGGATCAGTGGTTTGCAGAACTGGTTGCAACATTCGGACTGCTGATGGCCATTCTGGGAGCGCTGCGGGCCAGGGGACAGCCGGTCGCGTTGGCTGTCGGTCTCTATATCACTGCCGCCTACTGGTTTACCGCGTCGACCTCCTTCGCCAATCCGGCGGTCACAGTGGCGCGGGGCTTCAGCAACACATTTGCGGGTATCGACCCCTCGCATGTTCCGGCTTTTATCGTCGCGCAGCTGGTAGGGGCCGTACTGGCGCTGTTTGTGATGGGATCGATTCTGGGGTCAGAGGAAAAACAAGCTTTAGATTGATCCTGCTTGCACCCACCAACCAGGCTGTTCGGCGCTTACGGTCCGAGCGGCCTTTTCAGCGTCATCCCTGTTTGCAAAAAGACCGAAACAGGTTGCTCCGGACCCGCTCATTCGCGCAAATCGGCAGTTTTTTTCGGCGTCAAGCGCTTCAAGAACGTCTGAAATGCCGGGGACGATCCGCCTGGCGCTTGCCTCCAGGTCGTTTCTTGTCTGTTCCAGCCAACCGATAAGCTGATTGAAAGAGGCCCATTGTTCCGGAATGTCGGAAATCGGTGAGTGAGTCTTTTCGGTCAGCGTCTTGAAGACATCCGGCGTCGACAAAGGCGTGCCGGGATTAATCAGCAAGATACCGCAGGCCGGCAGAGGAGGTTGTTTCGAAATCACGGCGCCGATGCCCTGTGCACGAAGCGGCGTGCTGTGAAGGCACATCGGAACATCGGCTCCCAATTGTGCCGCGTAATCGGTCAGGGCCATGTCGGACAGGTTGAGGTGCCAATAGCGATTCAACATCCTCAGAATCGCCGCCGCATCAGCGGATCCACCGCCGATCCCGGAAGCGATTGGAAGATTTTTCGTCAAGCGGATCAAAACACCGGGCAACGCCTCCGACCGTTCGCGTGCAAGAAGTCCGGCAGCTTTCAATACCAGATTTTCCCCGTTTTCGGCAGATAAGTCAGCGGCAGACGGGCCGTCTACTGTGAGTCTCAGGTCATCGGCAGGTTCGATACGGATCCGGTCGCCGATATCGGGAAAGGCAACCATTGTATCCAGCAGATGATAGCCGTCCGGACGGTGCCCGGTCACATGCAGAGCCAGATTGACCTTGGCTCGGGCCAGCATCGACACACTCATGAAACAACGACCCTGCTAAGGCGTTATCAGGCAGACGGACAAGACCGCAAGAGACGCTCTAGTTGCCGTTATCCGCAGACGTCTTTTCTGCGTTTGGCGGCGCCTGATAGCCGTTCTTGAGCTTGAGAAGAATATATTCCAGCTCTTTGGGTTCCGGATCGAGGTCGCGGGCATGCGACCACTGGAAGCGGGCTTCAAGTTCCCGTCCCACCTTCCAATAGGCATCTCCCAGATGATCGTTGATGATCGGGTCCTCGGGACGCAGCTCCACGGCCCGCTCCAGCTGTTCCGTCGCTTCCTCGTAGCGGCCCAGCATGAAATAGACCCAGCCCAGACTGTCCACGATATAGCCATCGTTGGGGCGCAGCTCGACGGCTTTCTTGATCATGCCAAGTGCGCGGGCGTAATTTTGCCCGCGGTCGACCCATGAGTAGCCAAGATAATTCAGAACAAGAGGCTGGTCAGGATAAAGCTCAAGCGCTTTGAGGAAATCGGCCTCCGCGCGGTCCCATTCTTTGATGCGCTCAAGAGAAATGCCGCGATAATAGAACAGCTGCCAGTGGTGGCTTTCGATCTTCTGCAGATTGTCGATGGCAGCACCGTAGACTTTCGCAGCTTCGTCGAACATTTTGTGGCTGCGATAGACGTTGCCAAGCGCAATGGATGCTTCCAGATCCTTGGGGTTCTCATAAATCAGTTCCGAAAGCGCCTTGCGGGACTCCTCAAGATTGTCCAGCGCATTGTAATTCAGGCCGACTTCAATCTGGGCATTCCGTTTGAGCGGCGAATCTTCCGGTATTTTTGCCAGTACCTCGTTCGCCCGCTCATATTGTTTCAGTTGCTCGAACAGATTGGCCAGAGACAGATAGGCAAGTTCTGCGTTTGGTTTCAAAAACAGCGCCAATTGCAGATAAATGGCCGACAATTCCTCGCCGCCGTCCCGGCCGATTGCCGAGCCAAGGCCGTAAAGAAGCTCTGCGGCGCCGTCCTGGGCGTTCAGCACGTCCGACCGCAGATCGCGTTGGTTTTCGATGGCTTCCCGGGCAACTTCCATAATCGGATGGCTGGGAATGACGCGGTCAAACAGATCCAGTGCTTCCAGCGCCTTATCCGGCTTTCCGGCGCGGGCCAGAGCACGGGCATGCGCCTGAACGATCCTCAGTGCGCCCTTGTCAATCTCATACGCTCTGGCGAACTGTGCCGCTGCTTCCTCATATCTGCCTGCCTGTTCAAGCATCAGACCGGTGTGATAGGCCGTAAAGACAGAGAACCAGTCAGGCCCGCTCAGCTTGTTGATGATGCTGATCGCATCATCGGTGTTGCCCGCGCCATGCGCGGCCCAGGCCGTCAGGATGCTTCCCGTCAGATCGGCAAGGGGCCCGCTGCCGGCCTGATTCAATTCCTTGCGTGCCTTGGAAAAGGACCGTTCCTTCAGCGCGACGGAGCCAAGGGCAATGCGGCCCAGCATGTTTGTCTTGTCCTGCGCAATCAGCCGATTGGCCAGTCCGACCGCTTCTTCGACATCCCCGTTTGCCAGCAGCAGTGTGAAACTGCGGTCAAGAAGATAGGCGTTTTCCGGGTCGGCCTTCAGTGCCTCATGAAAATATTGAGCGGCATTTTCAATGTCGCGGCTTGTTCCCGCAAATCGCGCGGCCAGATAGCTGCCTGACAGTGTGCTGGGATACGTGTCTTGCTCTGCGGCCTGGGTATCGGTCGTTTCAGCTTTGGCAATCGATGCGACCGACATCATCAAGGCAAGAGCGACACCGGACACGACGGTGCGTCCGTAAAAGGTCGGCTTCCGGGAGGCTGGGCGGCTGACATTCATCGACTTGGGCATTGAACCTCGCATTTTGCGATTCGGGACACAGGCATCACTGTTGATCACATAAAATGGCGCCTTTGGGCTGGCGCTTCAAGCGGCCAAAAGATCACGCCTGTGATACTTTTTGTACGCACGGCGGAATTCTTCGATAAATCCCTCATATCAAAAGGTTTTTTGTGCCGCTGCGTCAATGCACTGGCGAAAAATATTCGTGAATGGGTATGTGAACAGCGCACCGGGCGCCCGATGCCGGCCTTCAAAACCTGATTTTTGCGCCGCACACAGGGGAGCAAGGTCAAAAAAGTTTTTTGCCGGGATATCAGCAACAATCGGGAATACTGTGCTGAATTTTGAGGCCGATTGTTGCGTGTCATCGATTTTTTGGGCTAATTGCCCACTTGAATTTGGCAATGCAACAAGGCAGCAAAGATGCGAAATTCGGCATCGGACGTTCCGGATTGCGGACCATCTGAAACATTGCAGCGCAGACAAGGCGGATAATCATGCACAAATGGGTCTACGGCTTTGGCGCCGACGAAACCGACGGCTCGGCCAAAATGCGCAACTTGCTTGGCGGCAAGGGTGCCAACCTCGCCGAGATGTCAAATCTTAAGCTCCCGGTTCCGCCCGGCTTTACGATTACGACCGATGTCTGCACCCATTTCTTCGCCAACGAACAGCAATACCCTGAGGATCTGGCTGAACAGGTGGACGCGGCACTTGAGGTGATCGGGAAGGCAGCGGGGCGCCGCTTCGGCGATCCGGCAAATCCGCTTCTTGTTTCCGTCCGGTCCGGGGCAAGGGTCTCCATGCCCGGCATGATGGATACCGTTCTTAATCTGGGACTGAATGACGATGCGGTCATGGCGCTTGAAGAGTCGTCCGGCGACCCTTGTTTTGCTTATGATTCCTACAGGCGGTTTATTCAGATGTATGCCGACGTCGTCATGGGCGTCGATCATCATGCGTTTGAGGAAATTCTTGAGCAGTTCAAGGAAGAGAAGGGCTATCAGCTCGATACGGACCTCTCAGCCGAAGAGTGGATCGTCATCATTCAGGATTACAAGGCGCTGATTGAGGAGGAGCTGGAGCAGCCGTTTCCGCAGGATCCGCGTGAGCAGCTATGGGGCGCAATCGGGGCTGTGTTTGGCTCCTGGATCAATCCCCGCGCTGAAACCTATCGGCGTTTGCACAACATTCCGCAGGATTGGGGCACAGCAGTGAATGTGCAGGCGATGGTGTTCGGCAATATGGGTGAGGATTCCGCAACCGGCGTCGCCTTTACCCGGAATCCGTCCACCGGCGAAAACAGCCTTTATGGCGAATTCCTGGTCAATGCGCAGGGAGAGGACGTCGTCGCAGGCATTCGGACGCCGCAGGATATCACCGAAGCTGCCAAAATCGCCGCCGGATCGGATAAACCGTCCCTGGAAAAGCTGATGCCCGACGCGTTTGCGGAATTTGCCGAAACCTGCCAACGGCTCGAAGCGCATTATCGGGATATGCAGGACCTGGAATTCACGATTGAGCGCGGCAAGCTATGGATGCTGCAGGCCCGGTCCGGGAAACGGACGGCCAAAGCGGCGCTCAAAATTGCTGTCGAGATGGCCGATGAAGGGCTGATCACACATGCAGAGGCCGTGAAGCGCGTCGACCCCGCTGCACTTGACCAGCTCCTGCACCCAACGATTCATCCAGATGCTCATCGGGATGTTATTGCCAAGGGGTTGCCGGCCTCGCCCGGAGCGGCAACCGGCCGAATCGCCTTCACATCCGATGAAGCGGAACAGCAGGTGGCATCGGGCGAGAAGGTCATTCTTGTGCGCATCGAAACCAGTCCCGAAGACATTCACGGCATGCATGCGTCGGAAGGAATTCTGACCGCGCGCGGCGGCATGACCAGCCATGCTGCTGTTGTTGCGCGCGGCATGGGCAAGCCTTGCGTATCGGGCGCCGGCGGCATGCGCATTGACCTGCGCGCCGGACATCTTCTTGTTCCGGGACGTACTTTCAAGAAAGGCGACGTCGTTACAATCGACGGGTCAACCGGTGAGGTTCTGGCCGGGGCGGTCAAGATGCAGCAGTCCGAACTGTCCGGCGATTTCGCCAAGCTGATGACCTGGGCGGACGACGTGCGACGCATGCGGGTTCGGACAAATGCCGAAACGCCCCAGGAAGCCAAGGCCGCGCGCGATTTTGGTGCCGAGGGTATCGGCCTGTGCCGGACGGAACATATGTTCTTTGAAGGCAACCGCATCGTGGCGATGCGTGAAATGATTCTTGCGGAGACGGAGGAGGGGCGCCGCAATGCTTTGGCGAAACTTCTTCCGATGCAGCGTGCCGATTTTCTTGAGCTGTTCACCATCATGCACGGTTTGCCGGTGACGATCCGGTTGTTGGATCCCCCGCTGCATGAGTTTTTGCCCAAGACTGAAGCAGAGATCATGGATGTTGCCAGTGCAATGTCGGTCGACGCCGAGCGGCTGCGCGAACGGTCTTTGGCTCTGTCGGAATTCAACCCGATGCTCGGCCATCGCGGTTGCCGGCTGCTGGTCAATTATCCCGAAGTTGCCGAAATGCAGGCGCGGGCGATTTTCGAAGCGGCGATCGAGGCAGCGAAAACCACCGGCGCCCCGGTTGTGCCTGAGGTCATGGTGCCTCTCGTGGGCCTAAAGGAAGAGCTGGATACCGTTCGTGCCCGTGTGGACGCAATGGCTGAAATCGTTCAGAAGGAAACCGGAACAGCGCTCGCGTATCAGGTCGGAACAATGATCGAATTGCCCAGGGCGGCTCTGCGTGCGCGGGAAATCGCAAAGGCCGCAGAGTTTTTCTCGTTCGGAACCAACGACCTGACCCAGACGACCTATGGCATTTCACGCGACGATGCGGCGTCGTTCCTGGGTGGATATATGACAAAGGGCCTGATTGAGCGGGACCCCTTTGTGACCCTCGATCAGGATGGGGTTGGCGAGTTGGTGAAAATCGCCGCGGAGCGGGGCCGCAAAACACGGCCTGATCTGAAGTTGGGGATCTGCGGCGAACATGGTGGCGATCCGGATTCCATCGGATTTTGTGAGCAGATCGGCCTTGATTATGTCTCCTGTTCCCCGTTCAGGGTTCCGATTGCCCGGTTGGCTGCAGCGCAGTCCGCTCTGTGCGGGAAAGAGGGCGAACGGACTGATGCTGGCGCTTGATGCGATCCGTGCCGGTGGAAAGCCTGCTCTTGCCAGGGCCTTATCCGCAATAGAGAGCGGTTTTGGATCGGCGGATGTTGTCACCCTGCTGGACACGGCAGTTGCAAGCGCCGCAGGGCATGTGCTTGGCATCACCGGTCCTCCCGGAGTTGGAAAATCGACTCTGACCAACAGCCTTATCGATTACTGGCGGCAACGCCGCGAAACCGTCGGTGTTGTTGCGATCGATCCGTCGTCGCAAAAAACCGGTGGCGCCTTGCTGGGTGACAGGACGCGTCTTGCCACAGATCCTGAGGACAAAGGGATCTTCGTTCGGTCCATGGCTGCCGGAGACAGGGTCGGCGGCTTGTCGGACCACGCGATAGCGGCCGTTGCGCTCATGCGGGCGGCCATGGACCACGTCGTCGTCGAGACCGTTGGTATCGGCCAGTCGGAAGCTGATATCGCGCTGGTGGCAGACACGATATTGCTGTGCATTCAACCCGGCTCCGGAGACTCCTTGCAATTCATGAAGGCCGGTGTGATGGAATTGCCTGATCTGATTGCTGTCACCAAGGCCGACATGGGTGCCTTTGCAGTGCGGGCCCGCGCGGACGTCGAAGGTGCCCTTAGCCTCGTCCATGACGAACACAAACAATGGTCGGTGCCCGTCACCCTGGTATCGGCCTCAAAACGCGAGGGAATAGACGATCTGATGAGCCGTTTGGCCGAACACCGGGCGCTTGTTGTGCGGGAGGGGCGCTGTCTCAGCCAGAGATGCCGGCAGCAGGAGCAATGGATCACAGACTATATCAGGAGACGATATGGCTCGGTGGGTGCGTCAGTATATCGGGAGTTGGTACAGGACACAGTCGACAGCAGCAAACCGTTTGCCGCCATGTCGAGAGGGGATGACATATTGGGTCGTCGGTTAAGCGCAGAGAGTTGATCAGATCAGCCCGAGGCCCTTCAGACTGGCATGGCCGTCGCGTCCGACTATGACATGGTCATGGATTGCCAGATCCAGTGGTTCGGCGATGGCGATAATCTTTTTCGTCATGTTGATGTCGGCCGTGGAAGGAGTCGGATCGCCCGAAGGGTGATTATGCACCAGGATGAGGGCACTTGCCGACAGTTCCAATGCCCGTTTGACAACTTCCCGCGGATAGACAGGTGTATGATCGATCGTTCCGGTTTGCTGAACCTCGTCCGCGATCAGCGCGTTTTTCTTGTCGAGAAACAGGATTCGAAACTCTTCTTTTTCCGAAAACGCCATCGCTGTTCGGCAGTAGTCGACCACTTTGCTCCATGAGGCAAGGACGTGCCGCTCGCGAACATCGCCGCGGGCATAGCGCATCGAAATCGCCTGCAGAATTTTGAGATCGTCGGCGATGGTTTCTCCGACGCCTTTCACCTCCAACAGCCGGGCGCGAGGAGCGGCCAGAACTTCGGCAAAGGTCCCAAACCGGTCCATGAGTGCCTTGGCCAGGGGTTTCGTGTCCGCGCGCTTTATCGTTCTGAAAAGCACCAGCTCCAGCAGTTCATAGTCAGGCAAGCTGTCCGCGCCGCTCTTTCTGAACCGGTCGCGCAGGCGGCTTCTGTGACCGTGATGCCTGCTTTGTGGGGAAGGGGGCTTACCGGCATGCGCATTATGCTTGTCGGAAGGAGTGTCACTCACTGATCGATCCACCGTTCCGTTCGGGGTCAAGCAGCCGTCAGCGGGGGCATATCGAGGTCCCGCGGTGATTTTGTAAATATCTCGCAGCCATCGGGTGTGATACCGACCGAATGCTCGAACTGAGCCGACAGGGACCGGTCCCGTGTGACGGCCGTCCAGCCGTCGGAGAGAATTTTGACATGTGGCCGGCCCAGATTGACCATGGGCTCGATTGTAAAAATCATGCCCGGCTTCAGTTCGACGCCATCGCCCGGCCGCCCGTAGTGAAGAATGTTGGGCGCATCGTGAAACAGTTTTCCCAGTCCGTGGCCGCAAAAATCGCGCACGACCGAACAACGCTGCTTCTCGACAAATTCCTGGATCGCCGCTCCGATGTCGCCCGTCGTGTTGCCCGGCTTCGCCATTTCAATGCCGCGCAGCAAAGACTGGTATGTGACTTCAACCAGGCGTTCAGCAGCGCGTTTCACGCGGCCAACCCCGTACATGCGGCTTGAATCGCCATGCCAGCCGTTCAGAACAAATGTCACGTCGACATTCAGGATGTCGCCCTCGCGCAGCGGTTTGTCGTTGGGAATGCCGTGGCAGACAACGTGATTGATCGAGGTGCAGGACGAATGGCCGTAACCGCGATAATAGAGCGTCGCCGGCACCGCCCCGCGCTCTTTGCCAAAATCATAAACGAACGTGTCGATCTCTTGTGTGGTCGTGCCGGGTTTAATGATATCGCACAGGCCGTCCAGGCACTCCGCGGTCAGTTGGCTTGCCCGACGCATGCCTTTGAAGTCTTCCGGGCTGTAAAGGCGTATCTGCCCGGTATTGCGCGGCGGAGCCTCTGTCGCATTAATGTAGCTGACCATAGTGTATATACTTCCCTGAAAGACCGCACGAAGCAACGGGTCATTTTGGGGATGCCCGTGCCGTGGCCTCAAGACGTTCATTTCGAAAAACGAGCTCAAAGAACCGCGTTTACGTCATAATAATCAATCAGCCCAAATTCAAACTAATATGCCGTCCCTGCGGAAGGAATCAAACGAAGAACATCACTGTTGTGCAATTTTTCATGTTGCGCATCCTCACTATGACAGCAACCGCCAGAGCAAAACAAGGCGGCTTTTCTCCGTCCCGCGGCCGATGTCAGGAAAGTCTTGATCTGTTGCGGTGATGCGGGTACGCATCGTCTTCACAGTGCGGGCGTGGCGGAATTGGTAGACGCAAGGGACTTAAAATCCCTCGGCCTGTGGCTGTGCGGGTTCGAGTCCCGCCGCCCGCACCATAACGTGTTCGTACAGCGCCCGGCGATGTGCTTTCTCCCGATATCCTGTCTTCACCCGACGCCTTGTTTTGAAAGTGTGCAATGAAACTGCCCAGCCCCTTAATCGGCGGTCGACTGATCAAGCGATACAAGCGTTTTTTGGCGGATGTTGAACTGGACGACGGCTCAGTGATCACCGCTCACTGCGCCAATCCGGGGTCCATGCTGGGGCTGAAGGAACCGGGAACAGAAGTCTGGCTGTCCAAGTCGGATAATCCCAAGCGCAAACTGGCCTATTCCTGGGAACTGGCAAGTGTCGAGGGTGTGCTTGTGGGGATTAATACGGCCTATCCGAACCGGATTGTGGAAGAGGGGATCCTCACCGGCCGGATCGAAGCACTGGCCGGATATGAGTCCCTGCGGCGGGAAGTCAGATACGGCCAGAATTCGCGGATCGATCTTCTGCTTGAAACTCCCGGCAGGCCGCCTGCCTATGTGGAAGTCAAGAACGTGCATCTGATGCGGAGGGAGGGTGTTGCTGAGTTTCCCGATGCGGTGACGACACGGGGCGCAAAACACCTGCGTGAATTGAGCGCGATGGTCGCGGAAGGAAACCGCGCGGCGATGGTTTATCTGGTGCAGTATCCGTCTGCCAGACGATTTTGCCTCGCTGATGATATCGATCCCGGTTACGCCCGCGCGTTCGCCGAGGCCCATACAAGCGGTGTTGAGGCGTATGTCTATGTCTGCGACATCAGCACGGAAGAAATTGTTGTAAGAAAACAGATCCCGTTTGATTCTTCTGATATCCAGCGGTCCACAGACTAATCCTTAGCGATGGGCGGCTGAAACGCGTAGCCCATGTCCCAGGGAAAATAGATCCAGGTATCCTGCGAGACTTCGGTGACAAACGTATCCACCTGCGGACGGCCTTTGGGCTTGGCATATATGGTTGCGATATGAGCTTCAGGCAGCATATCGCGCACGATTTTCGCAGTGCCGCCCGTGTCGACCAGGTCGTCGACGA
This sequence comes from Stappiaceae bacterium, assembly GCA_965275915.1. Classification (GTDB taxonomy): domain Bacteria; phylum Pseudomonadota; class Alphaproteobacteria; order Rhizobiales; family Stappiaceae; genus JBDWFY01. Next base: position 36,250 of record CBDHYI010000007.1, on the reverse strand, counting down.
CAAGGATGCTCTTGCCGGTTCCCTCCTTGAGACCGAGCACCTCGGGGTTGATTGACTTGATGACCTCGAGGTTACCCTGATCCTTGTACTCGTGATAGGAAGCGATACAGACCGTTTCGATCAGCCGGATCTCAAGTTCCCGGGCAACGATGGCTGCCGGGACAAGGCCGCCCCGGGTTATACAGACGATTGCTTCCCATGATCCTTGACCGGAGAGCCGCCAGGCGAGGGCGCGGGCGTCGCGATGAAACTGATCCCATGAGACCGGAAAGGCTTTCGGTTGCTGGTTTTCCATTACGAAACCTCGATTTTCTCGGAAAAGTGTTTGGCGATCACGACGAAAAACGCTCCCGAAGCGCCATGATGGCGCCTTCGGCGTCTGTTGCAACTTTCTCAAGAAGCCGGGGATCCCGGGAGCGCAAGACGATCTTCGTGACGTGACCGCTGCCATTGAAATAGGGATAGGAACCGATTGTCAGGCCGTCATTTTGGTTTTGCAGCTCTTCGATCGTTTTGGCGACCGCGCCTTCGGGAAGACCGGTGTCGATCGTTCTGTCATGCATTTTCAGTCCCGTGTTGAGCAGCGGCCCGACCTGATCCAGCATGGTTTGCATGATGGTCGGCACACCGGCCATAACAAAAACATTTCCGATATGAAAACCGGGTGCCTTGGAAATCGGATTTTCAATCAGATCGGCTCCGTCGGGAATACGGGCCATGCGCAGCCGAGCCTCGGTCAACTGATCGTCTGAATAGTGATTCTTCAGCAAGGCAACGGCGCGGGGGGTCATGGTCGATTCCAACCTTGAACGCGGCCGCAACAGAGTCTGCCGTAATATCGTCATGCGTGGGACCGATGCCGCCTGTGGTGAAAACATAGTCATAGCAATGGCGAAGGTCATTCAAGGCTGTAACAATCCGGTCCTTGGCATCCGGAACCACGCGAACCTCCTCAAGATCGATGCCGATATCGGTGAGATAGTTGGCGATATAGCCGCTGTTGCTGTCTTTGGTGCGGCCGGAGAGAATTTCGTCTCCAATGACGAGCACAGCCGCGCTGACGGTGCGGTTTTTACGTTCCGGCTTGTCCATCCGCAGATCCTTACCTGCCGTTTATTCAGATTATCCGGGAGCAGGTTCCCGTTTCATGCCCATGTGAACTCCCTAAAAGCGTTCTTGAGGCAAAGTTTCAGGGTTTTCGATTTTTCGAACCTGTCCAGCGATTCTCAATATTTGGAGTCAGTGACTCTTAATAATTTTCATGTTAGCCTGAATTCCAACCACCACGCTTGTCCGACAATGTGCAATTGCAACTGTGAGTAAAAACAGCAATGGCATTACATTGCATTGCTATGGTAACTCCAATCTCACCTGAAACTTTGGTCTATCCCTAGCAAGAGGGTGAAGAGCACTCTCCTGTATTATGTTTTAGTGTGTTGTGATTTCTATTGAAAATCTGATTGAGCCAAAATAACAATGAATTTGCGGGTTGAAGGAAGATTATAGACTGTAACTCACATTTTGAAGCCTTTTCTTCAGTGTCATCTTCTACGGAGGCTACAGTAGACAAATGCCTTTCAGTACATGTATATGTTTAAAGCAAACCATTTCAAAAGAAAATTCACAACTACAATGAAACAAACAGACTGGGAAGTCTCTTGAGAGTAATGTGTTACTTATAATAAGGACATACTCAAGGACATACAGTAAACTAAGGTCACAGACAGGACACCAAGCTTTTACATGATTGATTATTGTTCCACTCACAACAGCTCCTTACTTAATTAACAGCCATTTTCTGAGGTGCATGAAGCACAAATCTATGAACCAAAGTGTATTCTCTAGTTCATGAGGCATTATTGCAGGGTCCGAAATTAACTTTTTTAGGCAGGTGCCAACTGGCAATTGAAATTGTTTTTTCAGTCACCAGATGGGAAAATGTGGTAACCAAAAAGTTTCAATAAAATTGTTTCTTCTCAGCGAACACAAGACAAATGGGAAGATGGAAAATTCTGGTTGCCAATTTTTCTTTTAAGAATCAAACTGAAGAGAAGGTGTTTGTGGCCGCAATGGCGATTTTCCGCTAATGAATAAGATTAAATACAAACCCATTGACTATTGGCTAAACTTCAGAATACCCGGCCACTGATACATCTCCTGCTGAAAAACCACGACGAACGAATCAAATGATGGCCATATACACAGTTTCGTCTGACTGGTGAGTGTCACAGGTTTTTACAACGAGGATGAGCCAGACGATTAACGTATCACCATTTTGCTTGCACCAAGTCACAACCATGCAGTATTTCTCGTTCCAGTTCCCTGAACCGCCCCGAATAGGTATGTTGTGGGAAATATGGCAGCAAAGCTTCACACAGATCGTAGCTGTGAAACGTGGTAGATTTATAACAGGAAAATCGGTTTTATGCCTCAGAAGCAGTGGAAAGTTAAAAAGTAATTGACCAATTGGCAGGCTGCTTTGAATTAGATTTGGCTGAAAATCAAAGTTGTTGTTTGTATAATGATTGTGACCTGAAATAGTAAATTGTCCGCTGGCGACCAGCTGTGAAACTCTAGTCGCCAGTGCAAAATTTTTAGTTGCATTGGCGACCAGGAAAGTGCAATTTCAGACCCTGTATTGTTACAGAAACAGATATTTAAGCAATAGCTTGGGTCATTTTTCAACTCTACACACAGGAATCTGTATCCCACAAAAACATTTGAAAACAATTTCTACACTTAAGGTAATTCCTTAGTATTGCATTGCGCATCCCTATTGCGCACGATTTTCGCGTCATCAGCGCGCGCACATGAGCGCGTGCACGTGCAAAACGTAAGAGATTTCCCTCAAACTAAGCTCGATAACGGAATAAATTCTCCTTTTCTCTTAAACGAGCATGGTTACCCCCCATTTTTATTTCAGGTATTGGCTAAGAATAGTTTAATGAAGAACATATTTGAAGAGGAAAAAAAGTTTGATAGTAGAACATGATGTTTTTTTGGAAAATAGTTTCCAACTGAGTGTATTTTGGCCAAGGCGAGGGCTTCAAGTTAACCACGGAACTGTCCGAAAAGTGTAATATCCCCGAAACCAAACAATCAAAAACGGCTTAAATGAAGCAATACTGCTTATGTCAATAAATGAAGCTTTTCTTTCAAGACAGAACTTTGTGCCTTTCAAGTTAGCAAGATTTAATTCTGTATGAAGGTGATTCGAACTTTTAACGCGCAACCAGTAAAAATACCCCATTTTAAAAGTCTGCTGACGCGTAAACAAGCACGGTGACCCCATATTTTTATTGCATTTTTATAATGTTCATATCATGAATGTTCATTGCGCCAAGTTTCAAAAAAAGTTTGATAGTAGAACAATTTCAAGGGAATCACCTTAAACAAAATTTTTTTTTAACATTATACCGGTATCCACACGACAGGTTTCTGAATTTGAGAGTTAATCTAATACTTCTGACCAATTTCTGTAAACCATTAAAATCCAATCTGGATTTGTGCGTCAGACCATAACAAGCTCTTAACTGGCTGACCCCAAGGGAAACATTAAGGGTATTGTTATACCTCCGAACTAAAAAAAAATAATTTGCTTGACATCAGCATGCTAGCAGGCACACAAATTTGAGTTTCATGATGCACAACTTGATCATGTGTGGGACAAAATTTCAAGTTGTTGTTTTCCAGCCTAGGGGGTTAGTGAGTTCTGTTTGCCCAGGAGAGTTAGTGAGTTCTGTTTGCCCGTGAAGTAAGTGAGTTTTGACCTATGACAGGACACATTCTTGTCAGATCAGTAAATGTATCTGAGTTGGGGGTATAACAAATAAGAATACTTTGAGCTACACAAGTAATACAACCTGCTGTCCTTTCTGAAAACATGCCCATGGACTGCTCAACTTTTGACAAAACCATCTTATATTCCCTTGGAACCTTGACTTTATCTTTGACGTCACTGGTGATGGCATCTTTGTCATCTTTTTTGTTATTATCTTTTTCTTCTTTTTTGTTGATATTTCCATCCTCTTTGTTGGCTAAAGCATCTGATAGTTTAAATGCAACCTGAAAAATTTGACAGGGATGTAAGAAACTGATGCCAAAATTGTTGACAAAACTATGAAACTTCATATCTCAACAACATTATCTAAAAGTAAAAAATAGATAAGTCAGAACAAACCTCATTTCTTTGAGGATTGCTGTTGACAAAGGTAGAAAAATTGCATAAGTTATAGAACAAGGTAGCCCTTCTTCACTTTCATAAGATCAGCTACATGTATGCTGAACATTGTAAGAAAGGTCAAACAAAAATGACCTCCATGAACTGTAGTAATAATAGCTCTTATAGTAGTTATCAGCGGTTTGACATGCAAACAAGGCGAAAGGCTCGATTCTGTATTGTATTGACCCTTTAGTGGGCTCAACACCAATAACAACTATTGCAGCTAGCTTTCACAGCATGCAGTCGGGAAACTGTGGTCATCAAGGTGGAATTTCCTTCACATGGACTGGGTAATTGCCCTTTTCACGGTTAACTTTGCTCATTTGCATTACAATAAAATCTAGCATGTATGTGAGGTAATTTCGGGCTATTTTGTAGTTTTAGCCCGAAATTGCCTTGCATCCACGTTGGATTACATTGTAATGCAAATGAGAAAAAATAACCATGAAAAGGGCTATTGTAAATAAATTACAGCCAAATTGAGTCTAGCATTGCTACCACTGATAATTAAAATTTCAGTAATGGACAAGATTTTTGCGATAAGAATGTAAAGTACCCTCTATTGTTTGTATAAGCACGCTAATGATTATCAATAAAACTGTACTGGTTGTTCTTTGGTGCTATTGACTGTTTAACCATGGTTTAAAATTTTGTTGAATTTATTGTTCACTAAAATGAATGCCTGATCACGCAAAAGAGTATATTTTTGATGTCATCGAATTTACAATGCGCGCAAGAGAAAGTTGCTTTGACCAATTTGAATTTTGCAATACGTTAATGAAAGTCTTGATACTTAATTGAATGTTTACAATTATGCAAATATCCTTGTTGAGGGTGCATTTCGCGCAATTGAATGCTGATTGGCGCAATTGAACGTATTTTAGTATTATTGTCTGACTTCTAGTGCAAATGATTGCGTATTTTCTCTAAATGAACAGCAACAGGTGTAAATTCCTTCAATATCTTTATTTATTATATGGCTAGCTCCGTGAGCGGGCAAGATGAACCAAATCGCGCGCTTTGATTGGCTACCCGAGAGGGCAAGATGGAGCCATCTTGCCCGCTCGGGACTACCCGCTGTATCCCGCAAGCAAAATTTCACCAAAAGCCAAATAATAAATCCTTTATTGACCAAGTTTGTTCGGTCAAGATGGCTGGATATTGGCCTCGTTCTTTTTTTGCGTGTTTATGAACCTCGACTTCGTCTCGGTCCATAAACACGCAAAAAAAGAACTTGGCCAATATCCATCCATCTTGACCTCACACTTGGTCAATAACCCATTCATCTTGGCCAGGTCTTGTTAGTCTCAGGAATAGTGCTGAGATCTGGACAAGCTTGGGCACGATTCTAAAGGCACTTTAGATAAGCTTTTCGTAAAGGGGATCTTGGTTAAACAACGCTGGAATGGAACGAGACCGTTTCGGACCTGTCACGATCCATTTGACACCAAGAAATTTTCGAACTACAGCCCGGAAATTTTGGTTGAATGGATTGTGCCCTAGATGATATTCCAGCTTATTCTGTATTGATCTGAAAACAAAACCTGCACTGATCATCAAATGAGAAGAGAGTTGGCAATCTACAATGCGTCTGCCATCGTGGAAGTTTCAGGTAAGCTCAAATTATTGATGGTTCTGGGTTTTCATACATTTTTTTCTTTTTCTCATTTGTTGGGTTCACACTAGGCACTAAGTCTGTCTTAGCCTAAGTCAAGCCAAGTCACCCTAAGTCCGCTTAAGCGTTCAGACATATCTAGAAGACAAATTCTTTCCGTGCAAAGCTGTCATCATTAACGATAAAAATAACAGATAAAGTAACTAACATCATAAATGTGGTGAAGTAGTCACGATCAATTTTAGCGAAGAAGTTGAGATCAAAATGAGACCGAGAAGCCGTAAAATCGCTGTAATTGCGACTGTTGTCTGTTTATTAAATTTACAAAGGTTGATCAGCCAAATAACCTTACAAAATCTTATGTAGGCCAATAAAAAAGTGATCAAGCCATGCAACTTACGTCGCCGTAAGGTGAAAAGTCGGTAGCGCAATTGCCTTCTAACGTTTCGTCCTCTCGGCGATGCATCTTCAGTTAATTTTGTTCTTGAGAAGAAACTGTGTTGTGATTTCTTTGGTTTTCGTGCCTAACGCGAGAATCTCTATCTGATAAAACCCACGATTTTGAAATTTTTTTGCATCAGGTTTCTTAAGTCAGCCTTAAGTCATGTTTGAAACAGACTTAAGAACTGCTTAGATCGTTTGAGTTTGCCGACACTAAGACCGAAATCACGCTTCTGTGACTTAGCGGTTCACACCTGTCATTTTCACTAAGTCGACTTAAGAGATTACTAAGTCAGACTTAGTGGTCTAATGTGAACCCAGCAATTGATTTTATAAGAGGTAAGTAACAAAGGCCTCAGCTCCAGTGTTACCGGTGGCTGAAAATAACACGTTTTTTTCCTGTCTTACTTGCTTATCTGAAGGGACCCAACAATACCAGAAGCATCAGTATTTTCCATCCAAATGTTGGACAAATATTTAGGAACCTGAGGGCAAATATCAGATTATAAAAGTCAAAAATGAAATAGAAAATTATCGAGCTAACTAAAATCACAAATTATATACGGCCGTTGGGTTAAACGGCTGATGACATTCGTGCAACAGTTTGAAAGCTCTAAAATAGCTGTTTCACCTTCACAAGCCAAACTGCTCTTGATACACCAGAGCAGTCCACTTCTGACCCCATTTTTGACACTTAAAAAATATTTTTCGATACAAAATCAAACTGCTCCTCTCCAGCGAGACCAACTGAATGAACACACTTTCTCGATTATTATGTCATATAGTGGTCACAAAACGTCCTTGACGAGGACGAGGATGAAGATCCAATATACGCAGACGCAGTAAGGTCCTTTTGTGACCTTTGGACCAAAAGGCACGTGGGCTCTGGGAACGAGATTGACCTTTTGTACATTATGCTTTTACTTCCCCACTAAAATACTCCACTTAAATGCTCCATTTTTCCCACTAAAATGCTTGGTTTCCCTCTAAATAGTCACCAAAATGCTCACGGGCACCTGGCATATGTTGGAATTTTTAAATTTTCATGATTTTAACGTCTCAACACAATAGGCCTTTTGCAACAGTTGATCACGTGACGTGTTTTTCAAGAACACACTGATTAATAATTGGTAATGCATAATGTTATCAGAAATGGAAAGAACAGTTCCAAATAAGCTTACATGCAAATTTTCAGGTTTATATCTTTTAAGGGGGAATTTTTATGGGCGTTAGAAATTAGAAGGATTTGTATGAGAAGAAGTCGCTTTGCCCTCCAGTCACGCTCCAGTGGTTTTCCATACAAATCCTTGTAATTTTGCAAGTTTTCAAGCTGCCATAAAATCTTTGCCTTTCGGTGTAAGGGCCTAGAAATTTCCATTCTTCCTAATATTGTACCCCTCTTTCTGTCTCCAATAGTTATATGCCAGCAGCTTCCTTTGGTTGTGATTGATAACAGAAAAGGTTTCTGGAGGGCAAAGCTTCCTCGCTTCCATACAAAACCTTCTAATTTTTGCAATATTCAAATCGTCATTAAATCTCAACCCTATACGGCATTGGTCTGAAAATTGGTGTCCTGGCTATTAAGAACATGCTCTTTGCAGCTCTGAAATTCATTTAGCTGCAGCTAAAAGTTTAGATATTATCGGTCCCGTGACCAACTATTGCAAAAGGCCTATTAACAGTTCAGAGTGCTTAACAAAAGCAAATATTAAGAAAAACAAGTTAAAAACAACGTATGTAAAAGTTTTAATACACCAGAAGATAATTAATACTCAAAGATGTTCTGATAATCCTTTGTCCCCTTTCAGTGATACTTCAGTGAAGAGGCTAAGTTAAGTCTTCATTTTCTCGTAAAAAACAGTTTTATTTCTGTATTTTGTGGAAATAATATTAATTTTCCTGTATCATTGTCTGGGGATCTACCTACAAAACCAATCTCCGCCGTCTTTTCTCTTTACAAAAGCGAGTTATCAGAATTGTTTCTAAATCAACTTTCGATTCTCATTCAGACCCTATTTTCAAAGAATTAGAGCTACTAAAACTTTTCGATATTAGACAACTAGAATTGGGTAAACTTATGTTTTCTTTTAACCATTCTCTTTTGCCTCCAAAGTTCAACAATTATTTTTCTTTAAACAAACAAGTCCATAGCTACGCCACCAGATACGCGAACGATTTTCACCTTCCTTTTTGTAGCACTAACCTTCGAAAATTTTCTGTCAGTTTCCAAGGACCGACTTATTATAACTCTTTAGAAAATGATATTAAAGAATCTTATTCTCTCAATTTATTCAAAACGAAATTGAAAAAAAAAAATTATGCCAATTATTAGCTTTAAAAATCTTATAGTAATTACTTATCTTTCTTCACATGCCTGATATTATAGTTAGCACTTTATCATACTTAATCATACTTTATATTTATACTTTACATTTTTTATTTTGTTAACTCAGACTATGTAATTAGTTAACCTATACCCCCCTTTATTGTATTTTTACCTTCGATCCTGGCCTTACTGTTACTGTTAACTTTATTTTTTACTCTGAGGGAGTCCAATATCTATAAGCCCCATGGTTTCTTTTGGGCTTCCTCGCCACTTTTATTTGCTTTTGTATTACTGTTTTGCTTTATTTTATTGTTATTTGTATTTTGTGGTAAATAAATAAATGTCAAAAGAAATGTCAAAAGATAAAATGCCACTAAAATGCTTGAATAATGCCCAATGCTTTTGTCCCCCAAAATGCTCGAACAAATGCTAACATAATGTACAAAAGCCTATCCTGCAGAGTGGCACCTTTAAAAATGGTTCGAGTGCGTCACTACGTCGTCACTTGCTTGTTGTTTTCTAATTATCAACATGTTTATTACTACGATTGCAGGTATTTTGCTAGTTATGGTGAAAATCAGTCTTGATGGGAATAACAACAGCATTCAAATAACTGGAATTAGTATATACCACACAAGTGAATAGTACTTTATTTTCGCGCGCGCTGATTGGCTAGTTCGGAGGTGATTAGCCAAGTACTATTCACCTCCGAGCAGCGGAAGAAAAACAAAATGGCTTTTGTCTGTATATTGTCACAAATAAAGTTGCTCTTTGCGCCGCTAGTTATTCAGCTTGTGTGGTATATACTAAAACAATTAATGACTTCAGTGTCGGTAGATATCCACCACTATTCACCTCCACTTCGGTGAATAATTGTTAATTACCTATTTTTATTCTGGACTTTTCATGCCACATTGTTGCAATTTTGTGTTCAGAGAAACATCAAAGACACAATACATTCCTTTCCAGCCAAAGACTTTTACACCCGCGACATGCAACATGCTTCTCGGTGGGCTAGACTGCTGGCAGTCTGTATTTCTCTGGAAATTTCAGAAGGGATTATGAGGAGACACGCTTTAGCCTAATGCCATAGCGCTCTTTTTTGTTCGCGATGACTAAACACTCGTCTAAGCCCAGTCTAGCTGAGTGATCCTTAGAGAAAAAACCGGCTGCAAGCAGACTGCGGTGGGCGGCTTTCTTTTAGTTAAGTCCATATCTTTCTCTACTTAACTGTTATCTCTCTATATAACTGTTTAGTTATGAATGGAGAATGATCCCTCGCATCTTATGATATTCTTATCAGATAGACAGGAGGCTAGTCAGCTGTTAACTCTGCAATGTTTAGATGGACGTTCAAAAAATTAGTACAGCTTTTAGCATAGCCAATAGAGGGGACTTGTTATAAAGCCTGGCAAACATCAAAGGAGCAGAAAAAGCCCGGGGGGGGGGGGTACTCCCAAAAAAATGGGTAGGGGTGTGCGGCCCGCTTCCCAAAACCCTTACCCTATTTATTGTTTCGTTAAGTTAATTAATAATTAAGAACCCTGCAGTGCAGAGTGTATGATTCGTAACATTGATTGACCTTGATTTCGATCTTTGATCTTGTAGCTCCGATTTCACTAAGAGTTTAGTTTTGCAACAGTTCCTCTCAAGGCTAAGACACGGTTCAATCGCTCACCTGAAAACAAGCTAACCAGTTAAAAGAAACATCTGCTAACCTGTACGTGACGACCCGCCACAGAAGTAAGTGAACTTTGTACGAACGAAATCAATTCTTCTTCCAGATATCTTTGTAAGCGAGTTTAGGTTTAAGTATCTTAACAACAGTCGTTTATCTCCTGTTTCAGATCGAATAATTGTCTACGAATATTTGGCTGTAAATGGTCCATACAATCATCATTACACGAATAATTATACGATTTGTGGCTGAGTCATTAATCCCGAACGGCGAGATTTATCGCGCAACATTTGTGAGTAGCCTGCAGGCTAATTTACGACCAAAATCTTCGATTTTCCCTACCCTATTTATGAGCTATAATGACCTAACCAAAAATTTGACACCCTATTTATGACTAGATAACCTATTAGTTACCAAAATGGCGGCAAAATGGCTAAAATCGATACCCTATTTACGAGCAAAACGGCTGAAAAACCCTACCCTTTGGGGCCGCACATACCTATATAGCCCATATTAGGGAGTACCCCCCCCCCCCGGGAGAAAAAGATGACAAGATTTATGTTGGAAGGTCCGGGACCGTGTACAATCGTTTGTTTTATGTTCATACACTGCACGAACCCACTGTAAGGAAAAAGATGGCGACTGGTACATTTACCTATAATGCATTGCGCACGAAAACTCTAAAAGAGCGTATAAAAATAAGACGAAAAATTGAAAATCATTGAAACTTGACAAGAGCAATGCTGTTAGTATAGGAACGACTGCCGTTAAACCATATCTTTCTATATGCCCAGTGGGCTTAGTTTGGTTCGCAATGTATTGTGGTAAAATGTACAGCCGCCGTCTTTTTTCTTATGCTGGATTGCGTAACCAAAACGTTTTTATTGGTTAGTTCCTTTAATTCAACACAGTTACGAAATGAACGACGTTCAGTCAAGTTTCGTCGTCTTGTGTGTATATTCAGTTTAACTTTTGCTTAAAAATGTCGCCGTTGGACCACTAATTAGATACGCAAAAGGCAATTTTAGGGTCCGTTTCACCATTTCAAAAAGCAGTTGATATGTGCTGTATCTGAATGGAAATTTCATTTGAATTAGATTTTACCGATCAAATTTTTGATAATTTTAGTGGCGTTTCAAGCAGCGTAAAGTGCAACATTTCACTGCAGTTTTTCAAAAGGGTGGATAATGCTATCCACAAGTTTCAAGTTCAAGTTTCAAGTTTATTAAGAAAATTTGCAAAATACAAAATATGCTGCTCGCAGCTGGCTGGTATTATCATTCAATACTAAGTAGAAAAATTACAATTACAATACAATTACAATATTAAGTACAATTAATTATTATCATATGCATACAGTACATTATCCACCTGATAAATCAATATCCAATAGGTAGGTAGGTAAAGGTGAAATCTGCATTCGGGCCAAGTGACCCATCAGGCCGGAGCTTATCCCGGTTTCTGTAGCTTGAAGTGACTGCATCCCCTGGATGGGATGCTAGTCCATCGCAGGGTTACCCCCAGCATTAAATTCGCTGGTACCCATTTATATACACCTGGGTGGAGAGCACCGTGAAAGTAAAGTGTCTTGCCCAAGAACACAACACAATGTCCCCGGTCAGGGCTCGAACCTGGAGCCCTCGCTCCGGAGTCGAGCGCGCTAACCATGAGGTCACCGCGCCTCCGAATAGGTGTCTGACTATAACTGCAGAAATTTATGCGATGCGTCAACGAGCGATAGCGGACAACTTGACAATTTGTTATTGCAAAAAACGGTCAGAACTTCATGCTAGCCCACATATCCATATATGAATAGAACATAACCATATATTGACATATATGGATAAGACAATATGGGAGTGTGCTCTATATGTGGGCTAGCATGAAGTTCTTGCCCAAAAAACAAACTGACATCGGTTTTTCATGCCGTCCTGTTATTAATAGGTAATCATACGGTTTTTCTCGTTCAATTTGGAATTAATTTGCACTTGTGAGTTTTTCAAAAAGCGAAATTGCACTCGCCGAAGCGGCTCGTGCAATTTCAACTTTTTGAAAAACTCACTCGTGCAAATTAATTCCAAATTGAACTCGAAACCGTATGATTACCTATACAAATTGCGCCATCCTGACGTCATATACCCGCGCTGATCCACGCACGTGTCGTGGGCTCTCGTGTGGATGTTGTCACGTTGTGTGATGAAATGGTGAGAGTTGCGAGATTCTCTTGACGGTTTTTCACAGCGATGGCAGGGAATAAGGCAGAGAAGAAGAACCAGAGCTCTTCTATGTACTTCTATGCTCTGATTTAATGGAAAAGGTGTGTTTTTCAGGGTCGAGAATTTCTTTATTTCGCTCTGTGGATGAATGAAATCCGCTCGCCGGCTAGTTATACACGTAAACTTTTGTGTTTGTTCGTATAGGTAATCATACGGTTTCGAGTTCAATTTGGAATTAATTTGCTTAACTGGACTTAACCGTCACCAGCCAAAATTAATTTCGCTATAAGACGCATTAGACGGCCCCAGAAGGCGAAAAAACACCATACACGAGTCGATTAAGGTTTCATTTAACTTTATTGGAATATTCAGACCGAGATGTGATTTACATGTGCAATTTTCAGAACTTTATTCATAACCCTCATAGATTCTCTTAAACCACAAACACATAGGGTGGTCTGCCTGTGGTTTGGCTACTTTGCAAAAGTTTTTGAAAGGCAGTCTGACGCGTACGAGTAGTTCATTTGCATACTGTACTAGTGCAGCGCGTGCACTGTCCTAGTCGGTGTTTTCAGATTGTCAACAAATCGTGAAAAAGATTTGTTTCGTTGTCTTTTGTGCTGAAATACTTCATCAATTTTCACCAACGTTCGCCAAAAGGCTACTAACATCATGTGTGTTTCTTTCACATAGTGAAAATAAAACAGACAAGGAGTTTTGACTCGATCGAAATCTTTATTCGAGTTGATTAAAAGCGTCATCGTAACTTTTCTGATTATTTCTGCTGTATTTACATATTTTCATCTTAGCTTTTAATATGTTCTCAAACAGTAATCAACCTTAAACATAAACTAGACTGGGATATTATGAGTTCGAAGTACGTTTTTACACCAATTGAAAGTGCGAAGTCCAATTTGTCATGTTTACTAGATGTGCAAAACACGCATCGGCGGGCGCTCATTCATTGACAACAGACAAACAAAACTAAGCAGCATCTACGGATATAAACCTATTGTCACTTGTTAGGCCTAAACGCTGCTATATCCAAACATATCCAACTAGTTTTTTTTTTTTGTGTTGTGGAAAAGCTGTTATAATCTTCTTCATATGTGAAATTTAGATTGGAGTAATGTGAAGTTCTTGTGAAAAAGAGCAGCGGAACTCAACTTGGTCAGCGATATAAAGCGGGACATACCTAAATTCGGCACTGTCTTCACTCAAACTGGAGCAACGTACGGCGAAAATTAAGCAAAATTCCAACTGCTATAAAGGCCTTGAGTTGTGAGCCGAAACAGAGATAGTATGGCCAAACTTGCATAAACGATTTCGGGAATTTCGGACGCCATTCCCCTGCGCGACATCCGCGAAAATCCTCGCAACAATGTACGCCCGTGTGCCGCAGGCGATGGCGCAATTTGTTCTAAAAATAGAAAAATTGTCCCATATCATGGAGCCAGCCCCAATACTAGAAATGGCGCGCGCTTACGGTCTCCATCTCTGATTATGGCTCCTGCTACTACTACTACTGCTACTACCACCACCACCACCACCACCACCACCACCACCACCTAGATTAAGCAAATACTTAATAGTAAACTACAAAAGCTGGAGTAGATTAATAGAGCATCAGCTTCTTACTTCCAACGATAACACTGGAGGGTGTCCGCCTCAAGCTCTTGAATAAGTAAGGCTCTCCAAAAGAGTTAGCCCGGCGGTAATGAAAATTTGCACCCTTACTTCGTTCCACCATCCCTTGGGGTCGTTTCAGTTGTTGAACTTTGGACTATTTGGACTACTGAGCTTTACAACTCTTTCTAGTGCGATTAACTGCGTTCCCGTAAAACTTGAATTGGATAGAATCCGCACCCTTTTGGTGGAAAGCTCTCTCTGCCTCTTCACGATCAGAAATTTTTAGTTCAGATGCCATTCAGGGAACGTCCTTGGTATTGATATGCATGAATCCAAGCGGCATCATGATGTCGAGACCTGTCGTTATCGCTTCTCGGAAACCTCCTTCGAGCTGGTCACGAGAAATCTTAGACGGAAGAACAACTGACCAGTTGAGATCACCGGAATATCGCCCCAACTAAGCTTTACGGCTGGCACGCATGTCTCTCTTAATGACGTGTCTTTCAGGCTTTGCACCAATGCATCTGGACAACAGAGTTGCCAACACTATTGCTTGGTCAGACAGACCGGATAAGGGAAATGCTCTTGGTTCGCCATAGTAAGTTTATGCACCTATCAATGTTAAGCCGCTGGGAGGGGGGGGAGGAGGCCGGGCATAGGCGGGGCATTTGAACTCAGCTGAGAGTTTTCGTTCAAATGCCCCACCCCAGAGCATTGTGGATTGTCAAAATAGCAACCAAAAGTCAATAAAATGTTGCTAGAAAGGTCATTAAAACGGTCAAAAAACCCACTACGGGACGATGATTACAGTCAAATCCCCCGCCTTTGCCCATCCTGCCCCCCCCAGCGGCTTAACATTGATAGGTGCATTAAGGGATCCTATTGCCGTAAAATATGTGACTGCTCTTCTTCTGAATGCTAGCGATGTCAGCTCCACATTGAAATCTTGGTGGAATTTCTCGCCATGTTTCCTTTACCTTTCCCTTTTGTAACACTATTTTCAAACAGCAGATATAAAAACTTGCGAAGAATCGAAATCACCGGTACTGTTGTAGAGCGTAAAACAAGTTGCAGCCATGCGAATGTTGACGACTCTCTGGTGCAACACCTTGAACCCAAGAATGGTAAAAGTGATAACCCCGACATTAAATAGACCATTTTCGGGCACTGGATAGAATAACGGAAACTTAGCAACACTATTAATTTGTATAACACCCAGTTGTAAATAAATGGAAAGTACCACGTAAATTTATATGATTTTTAGCTGAAACAAGCTCACGCGATTCCGTCCATCACTTACTTTGAAGTCAATAGCATACCATATATACGAGACTACAAAAAGGCTTCAGGGCAGAACGTTTTCGGATACCGAGTAGAATTCAGTTGTCTGAGCAGAATTGCGACCAGAATGAGTGATTTTTACAAGCCGTTGTCGTCAGGCAGAATCGGGCAAGTTTGCAAGCAGAATTTACCCAAGCCTGACGAGCATCTCTCTTTTTTGACATTTCTTGACAGCTTTTTGACAGCTTTCTTCCAGATTTTGAGACATACACATGCATTTCATTGTTCGTTTATCCCACAAGGTTAAGCTTCTGCCTGCAATAAAATTTAATAAGCTTTTAAAAATTTAAAAAACAATATGAGCCGATACTGATATAACATCATAAGTTTGTTCCCCTTGTTGTCTTTATTTTGTTATTCTATTTTTCAAAAACGAAGTTGGATAGCGGAAAAAGGTGGGTTGTCCACATCTCGAGTGTGAAATTTCGCATTAGTTAACATGGAAAGTGTGGACGTCATAAACAAAGCTAATTCTCTCGCATCGTTAGGTGACGAAATATATTTTCTTACCGATGGCGCACCTCTCGTGTGACTTAAGTGCGCGCAATTTCTCCATCAAAGTTTAATATTCCTTCGTAAACTTTCACTTGAAAACTATCTTGAAGGTTTTTTTCTGGCCTCCAAGTTTTGGCTTTTTATTAGTCTATACTTGTAAAGTATCGTTATAAACCGTCTGCCTGGATTTCGAGATAATCGACCATTATCAAAATGAGCTGCCATGCGTTACTGTCGTTATGGTAACAGCCGTTGCTTGCAAACCGATGAGAACATAAACTTTAGTCATGCATGGCACAGGTGATGTAATTCCATAGAAATGGAAGCTTGTCTTCTATAAGAAATTTTCATCTCAATAGGTATACCAATTAAGAAGCCAAAGCCTAGCTAAAGATAAAGCACTTGCAAAGAAAATGACGGGGAACTGGCTCTGTTTCGCTGTAAGTACGAACCACTTTTAAATGTCGTAGAAGTAAACCAAAAAATCATTTTTAAAACTATTTTATTATTCAAGTTCCAAGGGGTGAGAGCTTGCATACAACTCTTTAGTGGCTATTATAGGTGAGTTAAAGAACAAAAATGCCGCACTAGTCATTATTTGGTTTACAAGTATGTTTCAGCAGTACGAAGAGAGCGCACATAATCTTTTATCTGCTACGTACTTAAGAGAGTCATAAGAGAGCTTCGTTAATCAAGTTCAATTTTCTTTAGAGTCAATTTTGAGAGTGAGGTTTCATCGGTTTAAACTTAAGTTACAGTTAAGGCATGAAGAGCGAATGTTGCTAAGGCTTGAGCAAAATATGACAATTATCAAACACAACCTTCCTTCATACTTGTTTGTAGTTAATCCCTGGGGTAAAACTAGTGACACGGTGGCATTTGTTTGATTTCTAACAAGAACCTGAGCTGAGTATCAGGGGAGCGGAAAGTTTAGTCCTCAAAAGGAATTTTGGTGGCATTTTGCACCTCGAGAATTGGAGTTTTGTTATGCTGCTGATGTCATAGCAAACTTTGATCCTTCCTTTTCAAGAAATATGGTGACCCAAGTGCCTTGTCATTTAAAAGGGGGGGAGGGGGAGGCTTTTTCCAAAAAAAATTAAAATAAGAATGTTTTAACAAACTATTTTCTCCCTGGTATTCAGCTTGTGATCGAAATTTAGACTGGCTGTAAATATTTCACTCGTTGTGAATCGTTTGATGTTAAAAACTTCATTGGCACTCCCTAACGTATTGCAGCCTAATCCTTTGTAACGTATACGTACCTAAAAAAAAAATGATTTTTCGTACTTTTAATTCGCGGCTATCTTTCTTTGAAATGATATAATTGAGGCGATTTTACGCAAGTCCGTTCGAATGTTTTCTGTAGATTACATTTATGTAGGTTGAAAGTCAGACATCAAGCAGAATTGCAGTATTATTTTTCAACAGTCGCATCTTCTAGTAAGCGGTTAATGTCCGCAAATAACTATCTTCGGGTTATCGGGTGTCAATGTTCACGCAGGTTATTCATCTTCGCGTCATGTTCTTAGAGCGGTTTTCATTTGAGTGTCGTAAAACCAAAACCAGAGTAACTACTCTAGCCAATCACAAAGAATACAGACAATACAGTGAACCAATCAAAACTCGAAGTAATTACATGTAGCTGACGCAAAGCGCGGGAAGCAATGACACAATTGGTTTTGGTTTTGCTTCTGATTGGAAGAAAAAGTGGCGCGAATCTTTTAAGCCAATCACGTAGCGTAGTAAACGCAAAACCAATTACTTTTCGACACTCAAATGAAAACCGCTCTATTTAAGTCATCAATTTATCTCACTAACCGACCAGTCTCTACCGGGAGTTCTGCTGGCACCTTGGTGGGACTGCACACATCCTCATGTGGTTTTACCGCCCCCCCCACCCCCTTGCTGAATACTTAATTGTTTATCGTCAGCCTGATCTGTTGTTTGTAATAAAACATGTCATTTCGATGGCCAAATTCATTCTAACCAGATTTTATCCCGATATTTGTTGTCTATGTCTTCAACACATTAGTGAGCCGCCATGCAAAAATCCCTATCTGTCGTGGAAATAATCCATACTATTATATAGACTCGAGTGTTTTTAATACTGGAAAATGCACCACTCGTAAAATTCATACGGCTGCGCGGTTAATAAACCGAAGGCAGAACATGACCCGCGCACGCCTACAGCTGCGCGGTTAAAAAATGCCGTCAGTGTCTATATGATAAAAAGAACATTACAGGTTAGCTCGAAGATATGAGTTCTATGTTCTCGTAGCAAGAACAATAGGGACCTTCAGATTGGACGACGAGTACGAGATCGAGTACGAGTACGAGTTTCGAATTTCAAACCAGTGACGTTTCTAGAGTCCTTGCTCTACATGTTGGTGTTTAGGCAGAGAGGGAAGCTCATGGGATGAGATGGGTCTGTGTTGTGATAATGTGAAGCCTGCAAACTAGAATTGAAAAGTCGTTCTCGTACTCGATCTCGTACTCGTACTCAAATCTGAAGGTCCCTATTATCTCACGAGTGAGCGCAGCGAGCGAGTGAAATTGTATTGTTCTTGCCACTCGAACATATAAAATTCATATCTTCTCGCCACCGTGTAATATCCTCTATATACGCCGTTTGTTCGTCAAAATAACGGGGTTGGCATTAAAAAATACATCCCGTCTCCACCCCTGCCACTGTGAGTGACTAGTTTCACCCCAGGGACTAAGTAAACACGAAGTATGAAGGAAGGCTATGTTTGACCATTTCCAATCTTACTCAAGCCTTAGCGACATTCGCTCTTAAACATTGTTCTGAAGCCTTAGAATTCTATGGTTTATTTTTTTTGTCGATAAAACGTGTCCTCTTGTTTATTCCGAGAGACAACTTAATACGTACACTTGTGAAACGGGTTTAATTGTATTCCTTTCCTGCTGGCGCGCGTTTTCTCAAAACTCCTGCAAACATTTCAGGGGCCCGTTTCTCGAAGCTCCCGGTAATTACCGGGGGTTAAGCTGTTTTGTTTTCTATTAAGGACGGAAATTTCAAAAGTTTTGAAAATTGTACGGTAAAGTTATCAGCTAAAGAAACAAAATGGACTTCATTAGAGGTCAGAACACATCCTACTTTTCTCGAGATTTCAGGCCCGTTAAGTTACCGGGGCAACGGGTCCCAGGAAACCTTTTGGGCCTGTTAAGCCATAGCAAAATCTCGAACTTTACGATTACAGAGCTGATTTATTCACAGAACAGAGGTTCCGTTCATATAAGAAGTTTCAGGCGTGAACACTTCTCCGTTTTTAGATACAGATGAACTAAAAAATGACTATACAGGTCCGAACACAAACTGTGGGAAAAAAAGAAAATTCAAAGAAGCTAAAGAAGTTGTTGTCAACATAAAAAAATCAACTGAATGTGAAAGCGCTGCGCTTAGCCAAACACGAGCGAGCATTTTTGGCGTCCTGCCAATCGGGAGAACAAAAAATTGAGAAAAAAATGTCGTATTCTTTGACCAATGAGCATTCAGTAATTTTCTCCTCTATGGTATAAATCACAGAAAGTGAAAGAAGTCGAACTGTACTCAAAATCTCTGAATTGCTTTGTTCAGCTCTGGTTTGGGGCTCCTCCACAAACATCTTTTTAACGAAGAGTAAAAATCACTTATTAAGTGAAAAAATAGTACAACAACAAATATACATGAACTAATTATTCTCTTTGTCACCAAGACTATTTAATGTCGTTCACCGTGCGTACCTTCGCGTTGTACTCAGTTCAGACTTCCCAGAGATGTTAATGGCAAACATTTGTCTCAGAGTGGCTTTTTGTCAAGAGCATGTTCATTTCGTCAGATTATCCTCTTGTAAACAGCAGTACGGGTGATGACAGCGGAGCTGCTGGCTGCTTGCTTTAATTTTGTAGTACTTCGCTCCGTGACTGGTTTCTCAACCAACTATTTAGTAGTGATCGAAAGCAAAATAATTCGCAACTTTCAGACAGGCGCGCATTTTTTTCGCGCTTTTCACCGGCTAAAGTAATTATTTGGAATTGTGATTGGTCGACTGTGCTGTTTGCGTTTGTTTTGATTTGTCAGAGTAATTACTTTACTTTTGGTTTTTAACGACACTCGCTTGAAAATCTCCCTCTACCTTGCAGAGTATCATCGTTGCTGCAGGAGTCTTGTGGAGTCATTTGACGATAGCACAGACGAATTGCCCCTTTAAGGTTGAGGTCAGGTGCAAAATGAAATCGTTCTACCGATCGCACCGTCCGCAAGCAAGCAACCGTGATCTCTTGAAAGTAGAAGTGGGACCAGGGAGTCAAACAAACATAGCCTTTGTAGGGAGCCAAAGCGACAGTAACGACCATACCAGTGAGGAAGAGGCGATATTTCTGAATTACATCCATGCCTTTATTATATCTCTCAGCTAGTACTCGCGCTGTGATTGGTCAATTTTGCGGGCCGTACTTTACTGTACGGCCCGCTAACTTTGAAAATTTCTTTTTCCGCGCGCCTGATTAACCTCAGAGATATAATAAATACCTTACTAAGCTCATTTTCTCGGTCCGTACTGTAAGTTACGGATCCTCGTTTTTTTTTCCGTCGATTTATGGCCCGAGCGCTTCGCGCTTGGGCCACAAGAGAACGGGAAAAAACTCGGTACGTAACTTACAGTATGGACCTCGAACTCGGTTAGTAAGAGGTATTTATTTCTACGAAAATAGACTTTATGTAAGATGCAAATACCGTTTAGAGGAAATGAGAAAGATGAAATGTATGCCATGTCAAACGAGAATGTGTTTCATTACCTGGGGCTCACTCCCGTTATGCATGCATTTAAAAATATTCCCTGCCTTGGTTAATTATTAATTGTAGCTAATTACCATAGACTTTGGACAAGCCTGGAACCGTGGCTTACTAAAGGTGTATTGATTTCAGTTAAGCATAAGCAAAGGTTATATAAATCACACTTCTTTAGTAGAGATCCTGCCAAGGTGAGAGAATATAAGCTTTATGCCAATGCACTAAATAGAATAAAAAATAAGGCCAAGAATGATTATTATTGCCAACGATTTAAATTCTATCAAAATGACCTTAAGAACACTTCGAAGCTCATAGGTACCTTAGTCAAGAGAAAAAATAAAGGTCAAAATTGTCCTGTTAGAATTATAAGAAATAACAAAGTGTTCACTAATCAATCTGATATTGTTGAGCAGCTTAAGGTGGCTCAAAACAGTTTCCAGCACTTTCCAAGACGTAGAGTTTGATGGGTCATTATTACCACTCTTTATCAGTTGATTCTACAATCATGGTATCAAAGAACTGCCCAATTATTGGTGAACACGTTGGTATTATTTTCGTGACACAATAGGTTACCATAGCAACACTATGGCCTGCTAAAAACACCCTTAATTACAGCTTTAAGGGTTTATAATTCAAAAACGGCACGGTGAAATTTTTTATATTATCAACATTTGATAAGCATGATTAGGCGCAACTTTTGACAAAGTTTAAAAAAATTCTGTAGGTGGCGTTCAGAGCCACCTTAAATTTTCGGAAAGTTAAGGTGGCTCTGAACGCCACCTACAGAATTTTTTTAAACTTTGCCAAAAGTTGCGCCTAATCATGCTTATCAAATGTTGATACTATAAAAAAATTTCACCGTGCCGTTTTTGAATTATAAGCCCCTAAAGCTGTAATTAAGGGTGTTTTTAGCAAGTCATACTGTTGCTATGGTAACCTATTAGGTTATGAAAAGGACAACAACGTGCTTACCAATAGTTGGGCAGTTTTTTGATACCATGATTGCAGCAGCAAGTGATAAAGAGTGGCTATAACGACCCATCAAAATCTTAGTGCTGGAAACTGTTTTGAGCCACCTTCAGCATTTTATTAATGTCGGCCCTAATTTGGCAAAAGCTATTCACAATACTGACGATGATCCATGTGGGCTTATTAACCATTCTCCTTTACATAGTCTTTTTCTGTCTCCTGTTACAGAGGAGTGGGTTGCTAACTTTTTCTCTTGCTTAAATGATAAGAAGTCCTCTTTGGATGTTCCAAATAAATTGGTTAGATTAGCCTCTAAGACCCTGTCCAAGCCATTTGCATACATTTTTTAAAATAAGTCAATCTCTACAGGCATAGTGCCTAATGTATTTAAAGTGTCTAAAGTAACTCCTATTTTTAAAAGTGGAACTTTGTCTGATCCTGGTAATTACCGGCCAATAGCTACTCTGTCTCCTTTTAGTAAGGCACTGGAACGAGTTATTTATATGATCAGTTAATTCAACATCTTGATAAGTATGATGTATTATTTAAGCATCAGTTTGGCTTTAGAAAAAACCATAGCAAGCGATTATGGAGATCACTGATAATCTGAAGGCCTCTATTGACAGCAATTCTGTGACCTGTGGTCTGTTCTTAGATTTCTCGAAAGCATTTGATACAGTTAATAATCAAATATTGTTAGTTAAGCTTTGTAAATACGGTGTCCGTGGTAGGCCACATGATTGGTTTGCAAGTTATCTCCAAGATCGCAAGCAATTTGTTCAAATTGGAAATGAAAAGTCAAGTTTATTAGAGATGACTTGTGGTGTACCACAAGGGTCTACCTTAGGTCCCTTGCTATTCTTAATTTATATTAAAGGGCCTTAGTCAGCCTCCGCCATTTTCGATGGCATCGAAATTATTGATAAAGCATGGTGAAGCGAATTCTTATTGTTTTACTGTAAGCTGTGTTCCTGAAGGTATGTTTAATTACCTTGAGTAGTTTTACAGTGATTTTCCTTTGTTTCGACAGGCTCCGAATAAAATATAATCGCCAAATTCCAGCATGTAAACAAAAACAAAGGTGTGGCTGACTAGGGCCCTTTAATTACATTGCTAATTGATCTAACAAATTGTCCTTCCGCCTCTTTGCTGACGATGCTAATATTTTCTATACTTCAGATGACATAAACGATATTGAATCAGTTATGAAATGTGAAATGACTAAAGTTCTTAATTATTGTTCCATTTATAAATTATCTGTTGACATGAAAAAAACTAACTTCATGTTAATAACGTCATCACGTAAAAAAGTTATGCCTATAAATATTTTAAATTTTGAGCAGAAGTCTTGTATTAAGTATCTTGGTGTCTCTATAGACCAACACTTGAAATGGAAAGATCAAATTACCCATGTTAAAAACAAAGTATCTAAAAATATTGGGATCCTGTATAAATTAAGACACTGTGTAAGCATATATGTTCTCAAACAACTTTATTATACACTGATATATATACCCTTATTTATTTAAACTATGCAGTTGTAGTGTGGGGAAATACTTATCCATCAAATTTAAACAAGTTGTGCTCGCTTCAAAATAAATGCATTCGTTGTATGTTCTTTGCTGATAGTAGAGAGTCATCTCAAGTTTTCTATAAACTTCTTGATATTCTTAAATTTGATAACATTGTTAAACTGAGTACATGCATACTCGCTCATAAGATATTTAACAAGTCCTCCTATATTCCTTCACTGTTTCATGATTCCCTCACAACAGTCTCTAGCTTGCACAAGTATAATACCAGATGCGCCTCCAAGGCTAATTTTCATCGACCAAAAGTAAGGACAAACACTGGCAAATTTACCTTTTTGTATGCTGCGTCTAAATTATGGGAAACGGTACCAACAAACTTGAAACGGCTCTCTATTACTAACTTTAAAAAGCGGTATAAAAATCATCTTCTCAAATGTCAGTCATAGCTTTGAATTTCCAACTAAGTTTCACTTGTAATCATATCTGTTCTTGTTTTCTGACTTCTCTGTAAGTAATTATTAATGCAACATCACCATACTATTTTCATAATATCTGTAATTAGCTTAGTCCTAATAATTATTATTTGTTTCCTTCGTTCCTTTCGTTATTTGTAAGTAGGCAGCAGCCAACTCGAAAGCTTTGCTACTTTGGCTGCTGCACACTAATTCATTAACTTGTATATATAACTATAAACCTTCTACTATTTTGTTTTCTATATTTGCTCTTTTCCCTCCTTTTTTCTCTCCTGCCAGAATAGTGTAAATAAAGGTTGTTGTTGTTGTTGTGAACATTTTCCAACTGACGCAAGGGAAAACTGTGATGCATTATATTCACTAACATCGGGAATTCATTCAGTATTTAAACAATTCACTCTATTGCCTTTTTCTTGCACAGAATTCCTCATGAAGGTTTGCGGAAGAACTCCAGTTACCCGGCGTTGGGTAATTCGATGGAACTTTAATGTGAGTTACTATCTTTCAGTCAAAGCAGGGAACATCAAACTCGAGGTAAGCCTGGAACATATAACGTCCATGCAAACCCGACAATTTCTGAATGATTCACGCTGGGTATAGCAAACAATGAAGGCATTTGATAACAACTGCACCTGACGGACTAATCTGTCCAGTCAAAACAGCAAATTGAATTAAACAGAGTTATTTTGTGGTCGCAGTTTCATTTGGAATTTGCGTACTCACTTCTCTAATTTAAATTCCTCTGAGGGAAATGCAGGCACGTGTTTCCACCGTGGGCATCTATTAGCCATAAACTTCCCATCACATCCCATCCCATCCCATCCCATCCCATCCCATCCCATCCCATCCCATCCCATCCCATCCCATCCCATCCCATCCCATCCCATCCCATCCCATCCCATCCCATCCCATCCCATCCCATCCCATCACATCACATCACATCACATCACATCACATCACATCACCACCACTGCCACTGACACTCGCACTGGCGCTGCTACTGCTACTGCTATTTCTGCTGCTGCTGCTGCTACTACTACTACTACTACTACTACTACTACTACTACTACTACTACTACTACTACTACTACTACTACTACTACTACTACTACTACTACTACTACTACTACTACTACTACTACTACTACTACTACTACTACTACTACTACTACATAATTACATAATTATATTGCAGAATTCCCAAATTGGCTTTCTGCCCGAGAACCGTACTGCAGATCATGTTTTCACGCTGAGGACCCTAAAAGATAAATATGTCCATTACCATAAGGAAAAAGTCTATGCTTGTTTCATAGATTTTTGGAAAGCTTCCGATAGGCATGAGGGGTTGTTCTACAAACTACTCAAGATCAATATCGGAGGACACTTTTACAACCTGATTAAAACCCTTTATTGCAGCTCTACATGTTCCATAAGAATCGGAGAAAACAAAACTCGATCTTTCTCATACTCAAGAGGTGTACATCAAGAATGTACTTAAAATCCACTTTTATTTAATCTATATATCAACAATTTGCCTTATTTATTCGAAAACACGATGTCTGATCCATTCGTTCTTCCAAATGGAACCAAGATACTAGAAAATTCACTCCTACATGCAGATGATTTGATTATCCTGTCAAGATCCAAAATAGGGTTGCAACACCGTCTAAACATGCTCTCTTCATATTGCGAAACATGGATGTTAAAAATCAACCCAAAATAGGCACCGAAACAATTCAAATTGTTAGGTACACGTCTAACTCCAACAGGAAACTTTACTTAAAAGAATAAGCTTTACACGCCTTCTCTTGTATACAAAAACAAACACTTCTTCATAGACTAAATCCCAATACCGCATCACAGATTTTTGACACGATGATACTCCCGATCTTAAGCAGTACAACAGTGAGGTATGGGGGATGTACACTAAACAGGATTTTTAAAAAAATGAGACACTTCCGCAAAAGAAAAAAATTCCATCTCAAATTCTGTAAACGCTACTTAGAAGTAAACAATAAGGCCTCTAACTTAGCGTGTAGAGTCGAACTTGGACGATTACCACTAATTGTCCCAATTAAGGTTACTTCCCACCTTCAGAGGCCAAAAAAATCGTTTTTTCTTTTATTCAACAAAATTTAAGTTTGTCCTTTTATCTAGTGTTTCCAAAAGAAAAACATTAAAAATCTCAAAAAGCCGCCGAGTTATTTAGAAAAATACATATTTTCAAATAAAGTTAATAAACTACGAAGGTGTCAAAATCTTGTCAACGGGCGGAACTCTTGACGAAAGTTTCGCGGCAAACGCTCATCGCTCGTATTTCATGTCATTTGCATATTTTTATTTACATCACGCACTTGACAAAAATTCCCACGTGGAAGCTCTTTACGATTACTCCTATGGAAAAATCAAAAGCAGAAAAAAGTTCTTGGGTAAAGAAAACGAAAAAACCGGGCCAAAGAAGAACGAGCGAGATTAAGAAACGTGTTGCAATGCGATGCTTTTCCCGGGCAATCGTGATCTA
>CBDHYI010000007.1:0-7500 GCA_965275915.1 Stappiaceae bacterium | reverse complement strand
GTGTAATGCCAAGCTGTTTCTTAGTACAAATAGTGGAACCAGAGAATTAACTCTGAAGTGTAAATTAAAGTGCTACTTTAAACCCGTCAATAACCCACTGGGCGTTAGCCCTAGTAAAGGGAAACAGGGAACCACACGAGGCAAAGAAAAAATCTTTTGACCTCGGTGGGAATCGAACCCACGACCTACGGATTAGATCTACCGTCACTCTGCCGACTGAGCTACAAGGTCGCACAGAGAAAGTCGGGGACGATTTTAGATGGTGAATCGCGGCGAAGAGGAAGTATGGGTACAAATGAATGTTGTGCCGCGTAGCACTGGGAGCACAAATAGTGGAACCAGAGAATTAACTCTGAAGTGTAAATTAAAGTGCTACTTTAAACCCGTCAATAACCCACTGGGCGTTAGCCCTAGTAAAGGGAAACAGGGAACCACACGAGGCAAAGAAAAAATCTTTTGACCTCGGTGGGAATCGAACCCACGACCTACGGATTAGATCTACCGTCACTAGTACAGTACTAGTACCGTCACTACCGTCTTAGTACAGCTCTTTCTACGGCTATTTTGTAGACGTTAGTCTAGCTATATAAGCTCAAGCAAACTGTTCAAAGTTCACTTTAGTGTTCTGTTGTACAGCGCAGTTAGTACTTGTTGTAAACTATCGTAAATTTTTCCCTCCCTCCCTCCCTCTGGAGAGGGGGTTGGTTATATCTATTAAACACGGGTCACTCCTACGTGCTTCGGTTAAGTCTGCGCAGCGACTTCCCTCAAGCTTGTTGACCTCGTTGCCTTTGAATATCGCCTGCTAACCGATACTCTTGTCCGATCCAGCACGTGCTGTTTTGCATTCAGCTCGTAGTGTTGGGGAGATAAGTGAGGTTCGTTTGTCACGCAATAGCCGGAAGTCGCACAGGCTAACCTAACGCAAGGCAGTGCTCCCCCATTAACGCCAACTTGAGTTGTTCATTGTCTTTATTTAGCAGCCCGCATGTTAAATAAACATAGCGCCGCATTTGGTGGGTTTTGTTAAGGAACAGTGACATTAATTTTCGTTATAATATATATTTGTATATATATATATAACACTATTGTTTCGTCTTCTCTTTATCTCAAAGAAAGTCTCAAGTGAAACTGATGCCCAGCGCTTTCGCCTACGACCTCTATCCCGGCCGTCAGGCCGATTCTACACCCTCAGATCCGTATCAACAAACAAATTCATTGCGAGTAATTCCACAGGCCAGGTGTTACTGATAAGACCAACTCATCCAACAAAGGACCGAAGGACCTTCCTTAAATGGGTCAATTGCACAAGATTACCATAAGGTCGCTCATGACGATCCTCTGTAACTTGTCTTGAGTGCGAGTTAATAAATATTGTTGTTGTTGTTGTTGTCATGACATCGGCACCAGCATTTTTCACAATAAGCTAAAGCGTTTTCAGTTAATTGTTGATAATAATAATAATAATAATAATAATAATAATAATAATAATAATAATAATAATAAAACAAATTCTCAAACAAAATTAAATTTACAATAAATGATCAATTAATAAAAGATTTTGCCACACGCTTTACAAGATCCCTCAGATCCGTATCAACAAACAAATTCATTGCGAGCAATTCCACAGGCCAGGTGTTACTGATAAGACCAACTCATCCAACAAAGGACCGAAGGACCTTCCTTAAATGGGTCAATTGCACAAGATTACCATAAGGTCGCTCATGACGATCCTCTGTAACTTGTCTTGAGTGCGAGTTAATAAATATTGTTGTTGTTGTTGTTGTCATGACATCGGCACCAGCATTTTTCACAATAAGCTAAAGCGTTTTCAGTTAATTGTTGATAATAATAATAATAATAATAATAATAATAATAATAATAATAATAATAATAATAATAAAACAAATTCTCAAACAAAATTAAATTTACAATAAATGATCAATTAATAAAAGATTTTGCCACACGCTTTACAACAATTAAGAAAATTTGATGCAGGTTGGTGCTGTTTAAAAAAACGTTAAAACGTCACAATAATTACTCATAAGATTAAGAAGGCTAAAAAGAACGTTTGGCTATTTACACAATCATTCAAATCAACATTGATATCGCAAAAACTGAATACGATAATAGAACATAAGATATTAACTTCAATAATAATAATAATAATAATAATAATAATAATAATAATAATAATAATAATTAACAATCATTCACCGAAGTGGAGGTAAATATCCACCACTTTCACCGACACTGAGGTGAATAATTGTTTTAGTATATACCACACAAGCTGAATAACTAGCGGCCCAAAAAGCAACTTTATATGTGACAATATATCGACAAAAGCCATTTTGTTTTTCTTCCACTGCTCGGAGGTGAATAGTACTTGGCTAATCACCTCCGAGCTAGCCAATCAGCGCGCGCGAAAAGTACTATTCACTTGTGTGGTATATACTAATAATAATAATAATTAAATAACAATAGTTCCCGGTGTTGTGGTCTGGCCTTTGTTGTTATACTGTGAAATGCTCGAAGATATTAGCTCATATAGAGCTACTCTACAATCCGAGGGTAAATAAAGTATTCACATCACATCACATCACATCACACAATATATAATTATAATAAGAACCTTTCCAGAATACTTTGCAGCTGGAAAATCGTCAATCCCAAATACCTTGGTCAGTTTGAGGGCAGCAAGACCCCCACGTTGTCTTTAAATAAGTCTTACCATAAACTAATTATTGTACAAGACTAAGGGCGGTGACGTCATTGGTCACGTGACTTTGCTCTGAAGTGCGTTTTTGCTCACTGTGACGAAATTATTTTGTTATTGAAAGAGCAGTCAACGTGTTTTTGGTGTGAGCCATTTCGGACTGGCCGGGTACCGAACAAAATATAAATATTAAGGCAGCTATGTACAATTTTCAAAAAGTGGGAGTCTGGGTACAACTGCTATCTCGCGTTGCTTTAAACGCGAGGAAACAAAAATTTGGAACTGGGTAGATATTTCTATGAAATATACATTTTTGCTATTTTTAATGCTGTAACGTCATCGGTCACGTGACCAGAACGGACAAATTTTAATATTTGCTCTAAAAGTTTACTAGAACCTTTCTCCAGGAATATTTTTAAAAGAAGTCGTAGTTTAATAAATAGTGTTTTAGAAAATGGCCATGATTACTTTTTCCTAAAAAAGTGTGGCAGTAGAAAATCTAACTGAAAAGTTTGTCAGCTTCCTGCTCAACGACCATTTGAGCTAGCAACGAAAGAAAATTTTGCCAAAGGCCTGAGTGTATACTCTTAATGAAGACGTTGTCAGTTTTTTCAAATTTTAATTGGTTTAGGAGGAAATCGATTTTTTTCTTGAAACGAAATGAGTGAGGCCTGGGAGAAAGTAAAGCTGGTAATAAATTCGTGTCCTATATACACGAAATGGAGAACCCACATAAAATTTCCATTACCATATATGGAATTACACGTCATTTACAGTCATTACACGTAACTTTACATCACTAACCGACACTAGGCATTAATATATATCATGACTATAATGTCTATAATTAAGGAATCCATTCAAATCATTTCGGGACCTCTGGCTCACATTATGAATTTATCGATTGCTCATGGCGTAGTACCAGATCAAATGAAAATAGCTCGTGTGGTACCACTGTTTAAAGCTGATGACCAGTCACTATTTACCAACTATAGGCCTGTCTCGGTTCTACCAAGCTTTTCAAAATTTCTAGAGAGAATCATCTATAATCGCCTGTATGATTATTTAACTAATTTATATATTCTCTGTGATAACCAGTTCGGCTTCAGGAAAAACCACTCTACGACGCTTGCCTTGATTGATTTGCATGAAAAAATTTCATCTGCTATTGATCGTGGTGAATTAGCGGTTGGTGTCTTTTTAGATCTCTCGAAAGCTTTCGATACAGTCAATCATTCCATCTTATTTGATAAACTTGAACACTATGGTATACGTGGCTTGGCTCTGAAATGGATTAAGAGCTATTTTTCCAACAGACTTCAATTTGTAGAATACAATGGTTATGTTTCGTATCGTGCTAATATCATGTGTGGCGTTCCCCAAGGTTCAATACTAGGGCCTTTGTTTTTTCTGCTCTACATCAACGATATAATCAACACGTCAACAATATTACAACTGATATTATTTGCCGATGATACAAACGTATTTGTGTCTCACAAGGATAAAGACTGCCTTACTAATATACTGAACGCTGAGCTAAATAAGTTGTCAATATGGTTTAGAGCTAACAGGCTTTCATTAAACTTGAAAAAAAATCAAATTCATTGCATTTAAACCATCCCAAAAGCGTACAAATCAAACTATTCAACTTTTAATTAATAGTCAAAAAATTGATCAAGTAAAAGAAACAGTTTTCTTGGGAGTAATCTTGGATGAAAATTTAAATTGGAAATCTGAAATCTCACATGTCGCCAATAAAGTTTCTAAATGCACAGGAATTATTCGGAAATCCAGTTTCTATTTATCCACGAAAACCTTACGAACACTATATTTTTCTCTAGTCTATCCATACCTTTTTTACTGCAACTTAGTTTGGGCCTCTACTTACAGAACTAACCTTATTCGTCTTGAGATTTTACAGAAACGAGTGATCAGAACTATAGCTAAAACCACTTTCGATGCACATACTGATCCAATCTTTCAAAATCTTGGTATCTTAAAATTTCATGATATATACTTAATTCAACTAGGCTTATTCATGTACTCCTATCAAAACCATACTCTACCTTTAAAATTTCATTGTAAATTTACCTTACAAAGTCAAATTCATTCGTATAATACAAGAAACTCGTGTAAATTTCGTCTGCCTTTCTGTC
The DNA here is from genome assembly GCA_965275915.1 of Stappiaceae bacterium. Lineage (GTDB taxonomy): Bacteria > Pseudomonadota > Alphaproteobacteria > Rhizobiales > Stappiaceae > JBDWFY01. The sequence continues at coordinate 2,628 of CBDHYI010000007.1, read as the reverse complement.
GTACTCGAACCAAACAATTTTCCGTTTTTTATCAAGGACCTAAATTTTACAACACCTTAAACACCAACATCATCAACGCTTCCTCACCTTTCTCCTTTAAAAGAGCACTTAAGGCATTTATTTGTAATAATTACTAGTATACTCCAACAAAAATCTTGGGAAAAAGCCTTTTAATATTCAACATTTGTAAACTTCCGTAATATTGATTAGTTTAATTTTTCACCTGATATTATATTGTATCCGTCGCCGTAATTTTTATGCCATCTTCGAAAAATTGTAATTGAGGAGGCCTAATTAACATAAGCTCTATAGTTTCTTTTAGGCCTCCTCGCCATCTCTTCCTACATTTTATTTTTTTGCATCTTTTTGTAATTATTGTAGTGTGGCAAATAAATAAATATTGAAAAATATTGAAATATTAGACATCAACAGACATCAAATTCCATCACTAGACTTAATCTACCGTCACTAGATGTAATTCACCATCACTAGACATCATTCACCATCACTAGACGTCATTCAACATCAATAGGCGTAATTCACCGTCACTAGACCTAATTCACTATCACTAGACATCATTCACCATCATTAGACGTAATCCATCATCACTAGACATCATTCGCCGTCACCAAACGTAATCCACCGCCACTAGACGTAATTCACCATCACTATACGTAATCCACCGTCACTACACGTAATTTACCATCACTAGATATCATTCACCATCACTAGACGTTATTCACCGTCACTAGAAATCATTCACCATCACTAGACATCATTCACCATCACTAGACATCATTCACCATCACTAGACATCATTCACCATCACTAGACATAATTCACCATCACTAAACATCATTCGCCATCACTAAACGTAATCCACCGCCACTAGACGTAATTCACCATCACTAGACGTAATCCACCGTCACTACACGTAATTCACCATCACTAGATATCATTCACCATCACTAGACGTTATTCATCATCACTAGACATCATTCACCATCACTAGACATCATTCACCATCACTAGACATCATTCACCATCATTAGACATCATTCAACATCACTAGACATCATTCACCGTCACTAGACAGCATTCACCATCTCTAGACATCGTTCACCATAACTAGACATCGTTCACCATCACTAGACATCATTCACCATCACTAGACATCATTCACCATCACTAGGCATCGTTCACCATAACTAGACATCATTCACCATCACTAGACATGATTCACCATCACTAGACATGATTCACCATCACTAGACATCATTCACCATCACTAGGCATCGTTCACCATAACTAGACATCATTCACCATCACTAGACATGATTCACCATCACTAGACATGATTCACCATCACTAGACATCATTCACCATCACTAGACATCATTCAACATCATTAGACATCATTCACCATCACTAGTCATCATTCACCATCACTAGACATCATTCGCCATCACTAGACATCATTCACCATCACTAGACATCATTCACCATCACTAGACATCATTCATCATCACTAGACATCATTCGCGATCACTAGACATCATTTACCATCACTAGACATCATTCACCATCACTAGACGTCATTCAACATCAATAGGCGTAATTCACCGTCACTAGACCTAATTCACCATCACTAGACATCATTCACCATCATTAGACGTAATCCATCATCACTAGACATCATTCGCCATCACCAAACGTAATCCACCGCCACTAGACGTAATTCACCATCACTAGACGTAATCCACCGTCACTACACGTAATTTACCATCACTAGATATCATTCACCATCACTAGACGTTATTCACCGTCACTAGACATCATTCACCATCACTAGACATCATTCACCATCACTAGACATCATTCACCATCACTAGACATCATTCACCATCACTAGACATCATTCACCATCACTAGACATAATTCACCATCACTAGACATCATTCGCCATCACTAAACGTAATCCACCGCCACTAGACGTAATTCACCATCACTAGACGTAATCCACCGTCACTACACGTAATTTACCATCACTAGATATCATTCACCATCACTAGACGTTATTCACCATCACTAGACATCATTCACCATCACTAGACATCATTCACCATCACTAGACATCATTCACCATCATTAGACATCATTCAACAACACTAGACATCATTCACCGTCACTAGACAGCATTCACCATCACTAGACATCGTTCACCATAACTAGACATCATTCACCATCACTAGACATCATTCACCATCACTAGACATCATTCACCATCACTAGACACCGTTCACCATAACTAGACATCATTCACCATCACTAGACATCATTCACCATCACTAGACATGATTCACCATCACTAGACATCATTCACCATCACTAGACATCATTCAACATCATTAGACATCATTCACCGTCACTAGTCATCATTCACCATCACTAGACATCATTCGCCATCACTAGACATCATTCACCATCACTAGACATAATTCACCATCACTAGACATCATTCGCCATCACTAAACGTAATCCACCGCCACTAGACGTAATTCACCATCACTAGACGTAATCCACCGTCACTACACGTAATTTACCATCACTAGATATCATTCACCATCA
>CBDHYI010000006.1:0-946086 GCA_965275915.1 Stappiaceae bacterium | reverse complement strand
ATGTCCGCTACTTCGTTCAGGGGTCGCAAACGCCGGGCATCTATAATATGGGCGGCGATCTGGACTTCATGATTGATCGTATCCACGCAGGCGATCGCGAGTCACTGAAAGAATATGCCTACGGGTGTGTCGATGCGGTCTATCAGATTGCAACCGGTTTTGACTGCGGAATCGTCACCGTTGCGATGATTGAAGGAGATGCCCTTGGGGGCGGCCTTGAGGGTGCGCTTTGCTGTCATGTTCTGATCGCGGAAAAAAGCGTTAAACTGGGGTTACCTGAAATATTGTTCAACTGTTTCCCGGGAATGGGCGCATACAGTTTCCTGTCTCGCCGGCTGGATATCGTTCGGGCCGAACGGATGATTCTCAGTGGCAGGATTTATTCCGCTGAGGAGATGTATGACATCGGCGTGGTCGATCAGGTTGTTGAGGATGGCGGTGCCGAACAGGCGGTGCAGTCCTATATCTCCAGCAGGAACCGCGGCAGCCATGACGTAAGGAAGGCGCTCTATCAGGTGCGTCAGCGGGTGAACCCGCTCACGCTTTCGGAGCTGCGCGACGTTACGGATATGTGGGTGGATACGGTGCTGGGGCTTTCCCCGCGCGATTTGCGCCGGATGGCTCAATTGCGGAAAGCCCAGACCAGGCGCTTGTCCTCAGAAGTCTGACACACCGGACTTCAGGCGTCCACGCTTTAACGGCCGGGCCGTCGGCCGCGCACCGTCTTCCATTAGATTTTCTTCGAACGTATCCAACGCCAGGGAGACACTGTCAAAGGCCTGCTTGAGCGATAAGAGCATATCCTCGCCGTTGGCGACCAGCTCCTTGCGATCAATCATCCGCCACTGGAGGCACATCGCAAAAATCTGTTTGGCGCCGATGTTGGCCGCTGCGCTCCGTAGGGAATGGGTGTGCTCTCTGAATGCAGTCACGTCCTCTTCGGCGACCGACTGGGAAAGCTGCTTTAAGACGTGTGCGGAATCGTTTGTAAACTGGGCAATCAGGTCACAGACAAATTCGCCGCCACCCAGCTTGAGCAGCTGCGAGAGCTTCTCCAGGTCGAGTTCTTCGGTTTCGAAATCTTCCGTTTCTTCCATGGAAGACACAACCGTCGGAGAGCCGCGAGTGAACACGGCGCTGTTTTGTTCGGTCTGATCGACCGTCACCAGGTCGTCGATCAACTGCAACAGAACCGCAGGTTCAATCGGTTTGGTCGCGCATGCGTCCATGCCCGCTTCAAGGCACCGCTGACGGGCTTCTTCCGTTGCATCGGCAGTGAGCGCAATGATAGGCACATGCGGCTGCCCCAGCGATGCAAACCGATAAAGCTTCGTTGCCTCGATCCCATTCATATTCGGCATATTGACGTCCATAAGAACAACGTCAAAACTCTGTTCGGTCAGGGCCGATACGGCAAGTTCACCGTCGTCGACAATTGAGACCTTATGTCCGGCCCGCTCGAGAATTTTGCGGGTGACCATCTGGTTTGTCCGGTTGTCTTCCGCCACAAGAATATTGAACTCCCGCCCCGATGGCGTATAGCTGCTCAGGCCCGATACATGGCCGCTTTCATAAAGCGCATGGGCGATCGACCGATAATACGCGATGGTCTCCGAGGTCAGCGGCAGTCGTGCGCTGCTGATGCAATATTCGGTGACATGCTCCGACCCGCAATCGGCCCCTTCGGAAATCGAAACGATGGACAGGCAGTGGCCGGCGGCCAGGCGTTTGATCGTTGTGTACAATGAGGGTAGCTCATGATCGATCAGCGCCTGTTCGGCGAAGACAAGAATTGGACCCGGAGTGGATTCTCTCAGACCCCTGAGTTGTTCGGCGAACTCTTCAAATGAGCCGGCGAGCATCATATCGTCGGGCGAGGAAAGAGCCGACGGCGTGGTCGACACCAGGATCTGAGTCCCCGGTTTTGCAGCATCCGCATCGTCTTTGGCGGACTGCATATCCGCCGCCGTCATCGGAATATCGAACCAGAACAGGCTGCCTTCGCCCGGGGCACTTTCGACCTGGATTTCGCCGCCCATCTGTTCGACGAATTTTTTGCAGAGCGCCAGTCCGAGCCCGGTACCGCCGAAGCGATCGATAATCGTCTCGTCGGCCTGGGTAAAACTGTCGAAGATTCTCGCCTGAGCTTCAGGCGCGATTCCCAGTCCGGTATCTTTAACAGCGAAACGCACAACGGTGCTGTCATCGCCCTTGTCCAGCGCCTCAACGATGATGCCCACATGACCTTGATCGGTAAATTTGACGGCGTTTGCGGCGAGGTTGGTCAGGATTTCCTCAAGAAAACGTTGGTTCGCGATGACCTGACGGGGCACTTTACGGTCAATATAAACGTTCAAATTCAGGAGCTTGGCCTGTGCCTGAACATCAATCACCTGCCGGATGCGGCCAATTAATGCAAACAGGTCAAAGGTTTCGATCTTGCTTGGCATCTGTCCCGACTCGACCCGCGACAGATCAAGGATCGAGTTGATCAGTTGCAACAGGGAGCGGCCTGCCGTTGCAATGGTGCGAACCATTCGCTTCTGTTCACCGTCGAGCTTCGTTTCGCCCATGATGTCGCCGAGGCTGATAATGGCGTTAAGCGGTGTGCGCAGCTCATGGCTGATGCTGGCAAGGAACATGCTTTTGGCTTTACTCGCCTGTTCGGCCTGCTGCTTGGCCTCATTCAATTTTTTGATCAGCCGGGAAACGTATGTGGGCAGAAGCACAAGGCCGACGACAAGCGAAATCGAAAGCGCCATATGGACGCTCCAGAAGTTCACCATCGTCAGCAGAGTGGCAAAGCCGACGGTTGAAACCGCCATGGCAATAAACAGGTATTTGACGCCGAACCGGAAACCGTTCCCCAGAATGGCCCACATGAAGAGCGGGTAGAAGAAGCCCGAGTCTTCGTCGCAGACATAGGCCGCGATACATGTCATCGCCACGTCGTGGCAGATCGAGTAGATCCGGCGCGCCGGGTTTTCTGCCGGATAATGAATGATATGCAGCAATATAGCGAAGGAAAGCACGAAGTAGATCGCGAAAATCGGCAGCAGCGTATCGAACATCTCGGCCGAGGCAGCGCTGCCCATCTGGGTGCGGACCGCGAGGAAAATAAGAACAACGGCCGCGAAAAACATGCGATTTGCGGTTGTTTCGTGCTCTGTATCGGGTCTCGCTTTAAGTGTCGCGCGCGCCCAGCGCAGATAAGCGGCGATTTTTCGTGTAACCGTCATTTTGCTTTTGCCACCCTGGGAAGATCCTGCTGCTCCGCCTCATCCGTCGATTCGGCGCGAAGCATGTCGGTGATATCGGCGGCGTTCATCGGCTTTCCAAAATAGTAGCCCTGGATCTCATCACATGCTTCTTCGCGCAGGCTGGTAAACTGCTCCAATGTTTCGACGCCCTCGGCGATAACCCGAAGGTCGAGGCTGTGGGACAGGGCGATGATCGTCTGTACGATGGCCGCATCGCTGGGATCGCTCAGGAAATTGCGAACAAACGACTGATCGATCTTGAGGCGATCGACCGGGAAGTGCTTGACATAACTCAGAGAAGAACAGCCGGTTCCGTAATCGTCGATAGAGATGTGAACGCCAAAGTCCTTCAACTGCTGCAACTGCTGTGCAACGGCGTCGCGGTCATGCAACATCATGCTTTCCGTCAGTTCCAGATCGAGGAGCGAGGGATCCAGTCGTGTCTCAGCGAGTATTCTGGTAATCAGCAGCGGGACATTCTGCCGCTTGAACTGAACCGGTGAGAGGTTGACACCGACACGCAGGCCGTCAATTCCCGCCTCCTGCCATCTCTTCCCCTGTCGGCACGCTTCATAAAGAACCCACTCGTTAATCGGGACAATCAGGCCGTTTTCTTCAGCACGCGGAAGAAAATCGCCGGGCATGATAAGTTTTCCGTCCGGTTTCTGCCATCTCAAAAGCGCTTCGACACCGGTGATCTTTGTTGAGTGGCTGTCTACCTGCGGCTGATACCAGAGGACGAACTCTTCGTTTTCCAGAGCAGATTTCAATTCGGAATCCAGATGAGCCGCCTGCCGGACGCGCTTGTCCATGTTGGAGGCATAAAAACACAGCTGATTGCCGTCACCGGCCTTTGCGCGGTACATGGCAAGGTCGGCATTGCGGAGCAGGGTCTCAAATTCGTTGCCGTCGCTGGGATGAAGGGCAATACCTATGCTCGCGGTGACGGATATCGCCTGTCCGGACACCATATGCTCGGCAGAGATGATGTCCGACACCTTTTGCGCAAACACTTCGGCATCGCCTGAATTGGACACGTCACATTGAAGAATGGCGAATTCGTCACCGCCAAGGCGCGCAACAATGTCGTTGGGGCCGATGAAACCGTTCAGTTGACGGGCGAGGTGTTCGAGCAGAGCGTCGCCCGTCGAATGTCCCAGCACGTCGTTGACGTTTTTGAAATCGTCCAGATCGATAAGGTGGAATGCGAACTGACGATTCCCTCGGCGACTGCGGCCGATTTCACGACTGACCCGGTCTCTGAGCAGTGTGCGGTTGCCAAGGCCGGTCAACGCATCGTGGTGGGCAAGATAATGCAGGTGCCGTTCGGCGATTTTTCTCTCGGTGATATCGATTGAGCTCGTCACCACCCCGATCACACCGTTTTCGCCGTCCCGGAAAGGCGCTTTTGTCGTCAGATAAACCTGTTTCTTTCCGTTGGCCGCGGTGATTTCCTCTTCAAAGTCCTTCACGGCCTTACCCGTCTCGATGACCATCTGATCGATCGTCCGGCTGCATGCACCTGCCTCAAGACCTAAAAGGTCGGCCATATTGCACCCCAGGATATTGGCTGTGCTCACGCCGAATGTCCGGCAGAACCTCTCATTGGCGAACAGAATGTAGCCCTCACGGTTGCTGGCGCTGATCATCGCCGGTGCCGTGTCGATGACCTGCGCCATCCGTTCGCTGGAATCGCGGATAGCGCGGGCAAGCGACTGCTCGCTGTGCGCCAACTCGATCTCAAGCGTGTCGGCCTTGGCCTGCAGTAACAACTGTTGCCGACGCAGTTTCAGGAGGTTGCGGGCTCGGGTGACGAATTCCTGATGGTCGAAGGGGCTGATAAGAAAATCGGTTGCACCGGCGTTCAGCGCCGCGATTCGAAAACTCCGTTCTTCAAATACGGTAATGACGATCACCGGAATATCGGCCAGATCCGGCTTCTGCCTGAGATTGGCGATGAATTCCGCGCCGTTCATTTCCGGCATCTTGAAATCTGTGATGATCAGATCCGGGATGTTTTCTTCAAGCCAGGAGAGGGCCTCAAGGGGATTATCGATAGTATGGGCTGTGATATCCGCATCGATCGAAGCTGCAATTTTGGAAAAAATCTGCAGATTGGTTCGCTGATCATCGACAATCAACACAAGAGCCATGAGTAAAGTACCTTGCAACGGCCAATGCGCAGCGTCGGTGGCGTTTTTTTCATCACTGCGCCCAAGAGAACGAGGACAATTTATAAATCGAAAAATATTAAAAATTACTTCATAAAGGCGGAATTGTTATTTCGTTTTAGTAACTTAAATCTGAATAAAAGTGCCGCAAAGGACGTTTGAGTATTAACAGAATTGCGGAAAAACTATTTAGGTATTACTTTGGGAATTGCTTTGCTTTTGTATCTATAACATATCCCGCGCAGGTTGAACTGCCTCAGCGGGATGCGCGTGAAATACCCTATTCGTGAAATAACGAACGCGGTGCTCTTGCTGGATAGAGCGGGCAGGTGTTTTTAGCCGGACGGTGCGCAGGTGTGAATTGGTCGGATTTATCGCTGTGTGCCGGCTATTCTAAATCAGGCTCGGAACTCAAAATATAATTTTAGACATGCGACAATATTCGGCACTTTTTTTCAGCTGTATACGTAGGAAATCCTATTGGAAAACACTATTGTATCGCTTACATACAGCACCGAATAAAGATCGGCCATTCCGATTGCGGAGAGACTCCAGATGACAATCGTCATGCAAGGCGAGGAACTGCTGAATGCAGTTCCAGCGAACGTGTTCGCCGAGACCGTTACAGAGGTCCAGCATTATACGGACTTTCTGTTTAAATTCAGAATAACGCGTCCGGCGAGTTTTCGATTTCGCTCAGGCGAGTTTGTCATGATTGGACTGATGATCGGCGGCAAACCGATTTATCGTGCCTATTCGATCGCGAGCCCGTCCTGGGATGAGGAACTGGAGTTTTTCTCGATCAAGGTCCCTGACGGACCGCTGACGTCGCATCTGCAGAAGATCAAGGTTGGCGACAAGATTCTGATGAAGAAGAAGCCGACAGGCACGCTGGTTAACGACGCGCTTATTCCAGGCAAGCGGCTCTATATGTTTGCAACCGGAACCGGCATCGCACCGTTCGCAAGTCTGATCCGCGATCCGGAGACATATGAGAAGTTTGACGAGCTGATCCTGACACACACCTGCCGGGAGATTGCCGAGTTGAAATATGGCGAGGATCTGGTCGCTGCAACCAGAAACGACCCGCTCATCGGCGACCTGGCGCAGACCCAGCTCACGCACTACACAAGTGTGACCCGCGAAACGTTTGAACGCCGGGGGCGTATCACCACGTTGATCGAGACCGGCAAACTGTTTGACGATTTGGGCCTGCCGGCCCTTGACCCTGAAATCGATCGCGGGATGATTTGCGGATCCATGCAGATGATCAAAGACACCAAGGCCCTGCTTGAGACTGCCGGACTGACTGAAGGCGCCAACAACAAGCCTGCCGAGTTCGTTGTTGAACGGGCCTTTGTGGGCTGACACAGGCTGCTATTGTCCTTGTCCGAACCGGCGAATTCACACTTTTAGTCCGGTTCGATTCATAAATCTGAAAAAGAGCCGGGAGACATCGCAGATGTGTCTCCCGGCTTTTTGTTTCGGATCATTCCGGCACCGCGATTAACGTCTCAGCTTGCAAGGCGTGCGGGGACAAGCACCCAAAGCGCTCGATTGGTTCTGATCGAGCGAGCCTCGGTGACATGAAGGCGTTTCGGTCATTGTTTGGACAGAGCTCTTATTCGGGACTGAATGGCCGCCACTCCATTCCAAAGATCGTTGAAATGAGAAATGACAAGATCCGGTTTCAGTGATGCTATCGGTTCGGATGTGTAGCCGAAATCGACCGCGATCGAGGGAATGCCGGCATTACGGGCCCCGTCTATATCGGGGCGTGCATCGCCGATCATGATCGTCCGGTGTTCCGGTGCACTGAGTTTTGCCATCGTGCCCAGAATGGGAAGCGGGTCCGGCTTTGCCTTTTCGAATGTGTCCCCTCCGGTTATGGCCGCAAAGCGGTTTTTCAGGTTCAGGTCGTCCAAGAGTTTAACAGCCAGATGTTCAAGCTTGTTTGTACAGATTGCCAGCTGCCAACCCGCATCCGAGAACCGTGTCATTGCATCGACGGCACCGGGGAAGGGGCGGCTTCTGAGTGAGATATGTTCGCGATAGTGGTCAAGAAACCTGACAAACAGGGTTTCCAGTTTGTCCGGTTCAATCTCACAACCGCTGGCTTCAAACCCCATTTTCAACATTGTGCGAGCGCCAAGACCGATAAAATTTCTGGCTTGTTCCAGGGGAAAAGGAGGGATTCTTTCCTCCTGAAGAACCGTGTTCAGAGTGCCTACAAGATCGGGCGCGGTGTCTATGAGCGTCCCGTCAAGATCAAAAATGAGCAATCCAGCCATATAGGTGCGTCCGGTTCATTTGGGTGTCGGGGATGGGTACGTCGGCGGGATATCAACGTCAAGCGCCAGGCGGAGAAGCAACCGGCAGACGGTCTTCAACCGATTTTAGATGCGAAACGGAGTCGCTGCCCCAATTGTGCCCGGTTCATGCACTTTTAGAATGTCCGCTGTTCGTCTGAATTGGATAATGATGCCCATCCGGCCGTATCCGTAAACACGTCGCAGCAGAAGCGGCGCCGCAGGGACGCTGAGCAGAATTGGATGGTTGTTGGAGGCAGTTGGAATAGTCAGCCGCTTGATGCGTGACGGAAGCAGATTTAACACAGACCCGAAGAGAAGTGTTCGCGTGCCGGAGATGGATTGGAATTATCGGCTGAAATCCGTTAAAGGCACCTCAGTCATGGAATAAAGAGCTTCGCGCGTCGGACGGGAAGCCGAACAGACAATGAGAACGGGTCGGACAGACAGTTTATGAGTGACAGCGAAAAGAAGGGAGCCGCGTTGGCTGCTCTTGAAGAAGTCAGGCCGGGGATGAAGCTCGGACTGGGAACCGGCTCGACGGCCGACCATTTCACCAGAGCTTTGAGTGAAAAAGTGGCCGGCGGCCTGAATATAGTTGCGGTTCCCACATCCGAGAGGACTGCCGCGCTCGCCGGGTCTTTGAACATCCCTCTTGCGACGCTTGAGGAACTGCCGGAACTTGACCTGACCGTGGACGGAGCGGATGAACTGAATGAGGCACTTGAGCTGATCAAAGGGGGAGGGGGTGCGTTGCTGCGTGAAAAAATCGTAGCGGCTGCATCCAAACGCATGGTGGTTGTTGCCGACTCGTCAAAACGAGTGAACAATCTGGGACGTTTTCCCTTGCCGGTCGAAGTGGTGCCCTTCGGCCTGCAATCGACAAAGAATGCCATTGAGGCGCTCCTTGTTTCGCTGGGTTATGCCGGTAAGGCGGTTCTGAGACTGGGCGATGACGGTAACCCGTATCGCACCGATGGCGGTCATTTCATTTTGGATATCGAGCTTGAAGTGATAACAGAAGCGGGCAAACTTGCCGCAGACCTGAACCGAATTCCCGGCGTTGTCGAGAACGGACTGTTTGTCGGCCTGGCGGATGCAGCCTATGTTTGCGGACCGGTCGGCGTCACAATCCTGAGAACCAGATAAATTAAGAGTTTCAGAAAATAATGGAGAAGTCCATGAAGAGCACACTCATTCGCAAACTGGCGGCGGTCGCTTTCGTCGGTTGTTTGTCGGTGTCACCTGTGGCTGCGCAGGAATATTCAAAAGAACATCTTGATGCTGCGCGGGCCGCAGTCCTGACCAGCGGCGGTCTTGCTTCGTTTGATGAAATTCTGCCTGTGATGGCTGAGCAGGCGAAGGCGCTGTTTATCCGGTCGAGCCCGGCCCTGACCGAGGTGATCAACGCGACGGCCGATGAAATTGCCCTGAAGCTTGCGTCGCGCCGGCCCGAATTGGACAAGAAGATTGTGGAAATCTGGGCGGCCCGGTTCAGTGTCGACGAACTGGAGCAGATCCGGGCGTTTTACGATTCTCCGATCGGTCAGAAATTTTACAAGCTCAGCCCGGAAATCGCAGCGCTCAGCGTTCAGGAAGGAAAGATCTGGCGCGACCAGCTGTCAACCGAAATGGTGACCATGCTGCGCGAGGAACTCATCAAGCAGGGACACGGTCAATAAGACTTGATCTTTGATGGGGTTGTGCTTGATCGATGCCTCCCTATATCGATCGGGTTTTGGGAGTCCTCCCAACTCCCCGCCTGAGTTCTGAAGGAGAGGCCGCGTGTCGACGTTTGACTATGATCTGTTTGTAATCGGCGCGGGATCCGGCGGCGTTCGCGCCGCTCGTATTGCTGCCACACACGGCGCCCGTGTCGCAATCGCCGAAGAGTTTCGCTATGGCGGAACTTGCGTTATTCGCGGTTGTGTTCCCAAAAAGCTCCTGGTCTATGCGTCTCGGTTTGAAGAGGAATTCGAAGATTCTGCCGGGTTCGGCTGGCAGGTCGGGGAACGCCGGTTTAATTGGCAGGCGCTGATTGCGAATAAAGACCGCGAGATCACCCGTCTTGAAAACATCTACCGGACGAATCTGGAAAAAGCGGGCGTTGTGCGGTTTGACAGCCGGGCGGTCCTGACCGGCTCAAACAGCGTGCGATTGCTGTCCGACGGGACGGAAATCACAGCGGAGCGCATTCTGGTGGCCACGGGCGGAACGCCAAATCTTGATCCTGATCTGCCGGGTGTCGAGCATGTCATCACATCCAACGAGGCGTTCCACTTGCCGGAGTTGCCCAAGAGCATCGTTGTGGCGGGCGGCGGATATATTGCGGTTGAGTTTGCCGGTATTTTCAACGGTCTGGGCGTCGATACCACGCTGATTTATCGCGGAGAGGAGATCCTGCGCGGGTTTGATGACGACATAAGGGCGAATCTTCACGCGGAGCTTGTGAAGAAAGGCATCAATGTCGTTACCGAAGATATCTTCACGGCGATTGAAAAAAACGAGACGGGTTTGATCGGCCGCACCAGGCAGGGCCGAGCTTTGGAGGTCGAGCAGATCATGTTTGCTATCGGCCGCAGGCCGCACACGGAAGATCTTGGGTTGGAGACGGCAGGCGTTGAAACTGACCGCGCGGGCGCGATTGTTGTCGATAAATTCTCACAAACAAACGTTCCGAATATTTACGCCGTGGGCGATGTGACGAACCGGGTCAATCTCACGCCGGTTGCTATCCGCGAAGGGCATGCGTTTGCCGACACAGTCTATGGCAACATGCCAAGAGCCGTCGACCACAGCAATGTTGCGAGTGCCGTTTTCTCGCAGCCGGAGATCGGGACTGTCGGGTTGACGGAACAGGAAGCGCGCGCTTCCTACAGCGCGCTGGATATTTATCGCAGCAGTTTCCGTCCGATGAAGCTGACCCTGACGGATCGGGACGAGAAAACCTTCATGAAGGTGATCGTCGATGCGGAGACGGATAAGGTGCTGGGCGTTCATGTGATGGGTCATGATGCCGGCGAATTGGCGCAGGTTCTTGGAATAGCCATCAAGATGGGTGCGACAAAAGCGGATTTCGATGCGACTGTTGCCGTTCATCCCACAGCGGCTGAGGAATTGGTGACAATGCGTGAGCCCTCGGAACGCATCCGACTCGAGGCTGCCGAATAAGCTAAGTCCACGGTCAGCAAGTCGATTTTGATTGCCTGACCTTGTGCCCGCGATGTTTTTGAAGGTCTTCAAACGTGCCGCCGGGCCGGATCGGGCAATCGTACTTTCCATTTGCCTGTTTCCATTATTGCACCGGCATTCAAGGCGGTCTAAACCAGCACCATGGTTGAGCAGATTTCAGACTCCTTTCGACTGGCCGTCGGCCAGCTGAACCCCACAGTCGGTGACATTTCAGGCAACAGCGACAAGGTCCGGGCAGCGCGGAAAGAGGCAGCGGAGCAGGGCGCGGATCTGCTGCTTATGCCGGAGCTGTTTTTGTCGGGCTACCCGACGGAAGACCTGGTGCTCAAACACGCATTTGTTCAGGCGTGCCGGAAAGCGCTTGAGGATCTTGCGGGGGATACCGCAGACGGCGGTCCGGCAATACTGGTTGGTGCGCCATGGGAAGAAGGCGGCAAGCTTTATAACGGTGTCTTCCTTCTCGACGAGGGCGCTATCAAGGCCAAACGGTTTAAGGTCGATCTGCCGAATTACAGCGTTTTTGACGAGAAACGCATCTTTCAGCCCGGCCCGTTACCCGGACCGGTCGAGTTTCGCGGTGTTCGCCTCGGCGTGCCGATCTGTGAAGACATCTGGAGTGAGGAGGTGCCGGAGTGTCTGATGGAAACCGGCGCTGAGTTGCTCCTGGTTCCCAACGGGTCCCCCTATCATGCCGGGAGGGCGGAAGAGCGCCTGCAGGTCATCATTGCCCGGGTGGTTGAGACCGAATTGCCGCTCATTTACGCCAACCAGGTGTGCGGACAGGATGAACTGGTCTTCGACGGCGGCTCTCTCGCCCTTCAGGCCGACCGCACGCTGGCCTTCCAGATGCCCCAGTTCGAAGAGCTGGTGGCCGTATCGGACTGGAAACGCAATCACGAAGAAACCTGGGTCTGTACGAACGGGCCTAAAGCCGATTTGCCGGACGTCCTTGAAGCCAATTGGCGGGCATGCGTTTTGGGATTACGGGATTATGTCAATAAGAACGGATTTCCGAGCGTTGTTTTGGGGCTGTCCGGCGGCATAGATTCCGCCATTTGCACCGCCATGGCGGTCGATGCTCTGGGCGCGGACCGTGTTCACTGCGTCATGCTGCCGTTTCGCTATACGAGCGAGGAGAGCCTGGCGGACGCTGCCGCCTGTGCCAAAGCGCTTGGAGTCCGTTACGACATTGTTCCGATTGAATCTGCGGTCAACGGTCTGACAGAAGCTCTTGCAGAACTGTTTGCCGGGCAACAGCCCGACATCACCGAAGAAAACCTGCAATCGCGAACGCGCGGCACCATCTTGATGGCCATTTCCAACAAGTTCGGTCCCATGGTTGTCACGACAGGCAACAAATCCGAGGTCTCTGTCGGTTATGCGACCCTTTACGGCGATATGAACGGCGGATTCAATCCGATCAAGGACCTTTACAAGACCGAGGTCTACCGGCTCTCTGAATGGCGAAACAATCATCTGCCCAAGGGCGCGATGGGGCCTGAAGGGGAAGTGATCCCAACCAATATCATTACCAAGGCGCCGACAGCCGAACTCAGGGAAGGCCAAACGGATCAGGATTCCCTGCCGCCGTACGATGTTCTTGACGATATTCTGGAATGTCTGGTGGAGGGAGAAATGTCGGTCGACGAGATTGCCGGTCGCGGTCACGACCGGCTTGTCATCCACAGGATAGAACACCTCCTCTATATTGCCGAATACAAACGGCGCCAGGCCGCGCCAGGCGTGCGCATCTCACCCAGGAATTTCGGCAGAGACCGTCGCTATCCCATCACCAACAAGTTCAGGGATCGCACCTGAGGGCAGGTATCCCGCCTCAAATCCGGACATAAGCCAGATCAGGATGAGCAAGTCCAAATAAGCTTCTTTATGATTGCAAAAAGCCCGGAGACCGGGATTGAAACATTGACGCCGGCGCCTGCTCCGAGTACCGAGCCTGAATCACGATAATTTTCAGGAGAGTCAGGCGCCCATGTCCGTTATCGTCCGCTTTGCGCCGTCGCCGACCGGTTATATTCATATCGGAAATCTGCGCGTTGTTCTTTTCAACTGGCTTCTGGCGAAAAAGAGCCAGGGTCAGTTTGTTCTGCGCTTTGACGATACGGACAAGATCCGCTCGGAGCAGAAGTTTGCCGATGCGACAATCGAGGATCTGGCATGGCTCTCCATCGTACCGGACCGCATCGCCTATCAGTCCCACCGATCAGACAAATACGATGCGCTGGCTGAGAAACTGAAATCGGACGGTCTGTTATATGCGTGCTACGAGACAGCGGACGAGCTGGACCGCAAACGCAAACGCCTGCGCGCTCGTGGACGACCGCCTGTCTATGACCGGACCGGGTATTATCTGACTGCCGAGGAACGGGCGGACCTGGAAGCGGAGGGGCGGCGTCCGCACTGGCGATTTCTGCTTCCGAACTTTCAGGACAATCCCAGGCAAATGCAGAAGACCGATGTTGCCTGGGACGACCTATGCCGCGGGCACCAGACGGTCGATCTGTCATCCATGTCCGATCCCGTGCTGATCAGAGAGGACGGGTCTTACCTCTATACGCTGCCCTCCATCATTGATGACATCGACATGGGCGTTACCCATGTGGTGCGCGGCGAAGATCATGTCGCCAATACCGGTGTGCAGATTGCGATCTTCAAGGCTCTGGGAGGGCAGGTGCCGACATTTGCGCATCACAATCTGCTGGTTGGAGGCGACGGCGCAGGCCTTTCAAAACGACATGAATCTCTTTCCCTCCGCGGTTTGCGGGAGGATGGGTATGAGCCGCTGGCGGTTGCGGCTTTGTCGGCGCTGATCGGCACATCGAACCCTGTGGAACCGATTTCCAGTCTTTCGGATCTCGTGGATACATTTGAGTTTGGCAAAGTCTCGCGCGCTCCGGCGCGGTTTGACCCGTCGGATCTTGAGGCTCTCAATGCCAAAACCCTCCATAATCTCCCCTATTCCGATGTCCGGGAGCGGCTGGCGGCGCTCAATGCAGATGGCGGCGAAGACTTTTGGAACAGCGCGCGCGAGAACCTTGAAAAGTTCGCCGATGTCGAAACATGGATGCGGATCGTCAACGGACCGGTTGCGCCTGTGATCGAGGACGAAGATCGGGATTTTGTCCGCGCGGCCAGCGGTCTGCTGCCGCCGGAGCCATGGAGCGAAGAGACCTGGAAGGAATGGACCGATCGGGTGAAGGCGGCAACCGGCCGAAAGGGACGCATCCTGTTCATGCCCCTGCGCAAGGCGTTGACCGGTATGGACCATGGCCCTGAACTCAAACGCCTTTTGCCGCTTATTGGGCGACAAAATAGTCTGGACCGACTATCCTGACTTTGCGTTTCGTCTCTTCGTCTGTTTCTTCACCCGATCCGTCGGTGTCCGTTTCATCGACGGCAACGATGCTGGTTCGTTTCAGCGAATAGGGGACGAAGTTGCCCAGAATGTTGTCGATCGTGTCGGGATCCTCATCCGCCGGAACTTTGGCGATTGGAACCATGGGGGTCTGGCCGAGGTCGTAATAGAGAAACCGGTCATCGGCAGGCGACAGACGCAGGTCCTGAATCGGATCTCCGCTCTGATTAAGTGCCTTTATCTTGCCCGAGCCGGATACCTGGCAGCTGCAGTTTTTGACGAACTCGGTTCTGTATTTGAACGCTGTCGGCAGGGCCGTATAGGGGACGCCGTCAAGCCCGGTCATGTCCTTGATGTCCTGGCCGGGGTTGCGGTGAACGAACAGGCGCGCATCGGCGCCCGGGCACATATTCTGACACATCGAGTCATCCACACCAAAGGCCGACGGACGTGTTGAAAAGCTGATCGGAAAATAAAACCCGTCGCACGTTCTCACGCACAGGGTCCGATACTGACCGCCACCGTAAAAGCCGGTTTGAGGACGATCGAGCGAGGCTATTCTGCGGGAAACGTCGGGGTTGTAACGGGACTGCGGAGGGCCGTTCGCCAGCGTTTCGGTACCATTATAGGACGCGCGGCTTCCACCGCCAAACAGCCGGCTGAAGAGCCCGATTTCAGACCTGTTTTGCTCTGCGCCCGGTGCAGGCGCGTCGCGTACCTCCCGCTGCTGCTCTTCGCCGCAGCTCAAGGAGGCCATGCGTCTTTCAATCCCGCGTTTGCGCCCTGCGGACTGTTCCCCGTCACCGGCATGGCGGCTACGCTGGCGTTCAAGTTTCTTCAGATTGGACGCCATTTGAGATTGTTTTTCAAACAGTTGCGTGCAGACGCGCGACTGGCTGCCGCCCGGTTGGCAACTGGCTCTGGCGATCTGGCGCCGTGTCTGGTCCAGAGCGGCATTCTGTTGCCTGACGGCCTGATCCCACCTGGCAAATTCCGGATTGGCTGTGTTGGCTATTTCCAGTTGCGCCAGTTGACGGGCGAGCGAACGGCATTCCGCACTCTGGGCGGCGGTGCTATTGCTGCTAAAAGGCAACAGCATACCGGAGGCGATCAGGGGAGCGATCACCCAATGGCCGCGAAGTTTCTGTTTCAGCGTCCAGCCCACCAGTTGAAAGCCCCAGTGACGGTTCAAGTCTCCCCTTAAGGAAAACAGAAAGCCGTAAATACCTCCTTGCGGTGGAGGTAAATTTTTCATTCCGCAACATGATAGCAGAATTTGAGAAAAATATCGGCAGCATGCGCCTCAGCATGGATCGGCCGGGAAAACGGCGTCGTCCGCCGGGTTGTTTTGCCGTCTAAAACCGTCATGAAACTGTTAAGCGATACCGCTACCTACGGGGCTCGTTTTGCACTGAAGGGAGTGGGTTGATATGCACAGGTCGATAAAGATAGTTTCATTTGCCGCGTTTCTGTTGAGTTCTGCCGCAATTCCGGCAACAGCTCAGGAAATGAGTTTCAAACGGATTGCCTCGTTCCCGGTGAACACCAATCTGCCGGCCGATCAAAGTCAGGAAACCGAAACGTCCGCGGAGATTATCGTGGCGACGGAAGACGGTAATATGCTCGTCTATTCCGACAGCCCGTTCGGGGTGGTCGGCCTGATCGATATCACCGATCCGAAAAACCCCAAGCCCGCAGGCACGATCAACCTGGACGGCGAACCGACAGCCGTGTCCGTTGCCGGATCGAAAGTTCTGGCCGGAGTGAATACGTCGGAAAGTTACACCGAACCGTCCGGGCATCTCGCCGTTATCGATGTTGCGAGCAAGACAGTAGAAGTGACCTGTGACCTTAAGGGCCAGCCCGACTCAACCGCCGTTTCTCCGGACCGGTCAATTGTCGCAATTGCTATTGAAAACGAGCGTGATGAAGACTTCAATGATGGCGTCATCCCGCAGGCGCCCGCCGGTAAGGTCGCGATCCTGAAACTGACGGACGGCGTTCCGGACTGCACAAGCCTGATCGAGGCGGATGTTACCGGCCTTGCAGACGTCGCCGGTTCCGATCCTGAACCGGAATTTGTCGACATCAACAGCCGGAACGAAGTCGTCGTAACCCTGCAGGAAAACAACCATATTGTTGTTCTGGACGGAACGGACGGCTCCGTGAAATCTCATTTCTCGGCCGGTGCGGTCGATCTGAAAAATGTCGATCTTGATGAAGAAGGGGCTTTGACGTTCGACGGTGAGCAACTGGGCCGGGTTCGCGAACCTGATGCCGTTCAGTGGCTGGATGATGAGCGGATCGTCATTGCCAACGAGGGTGACTATGAAGGCGGATCCCGCGGTTTCACGATATTCAATAAAGACGGGACGGAACTTTATGAATCCGGGCTGGATTTTGAATATCGCGTCGCGGCAGCCGGTCACTATCCTGAAAAACGGTCCGGCAACAAGGGTGTTGAGCCGGAGGGACTGGAAGTCAAAAAATTCGGCGACGATACATACATTTTCGTCCTGTCTGAACGTGGTTCGGTTATCGGCGTTTACAAAGACACAGGTGCTGATCCTGAGTTTGTTCAGCTTCTGCCGACCGGTCTTGGCCCGGAAGGTGCAATTGCCATCCCGGACCGGAACCTTCTTGCTGTCTCAAACGAGGTTGATCTGATCGAAGATGGTGGTGTCCGCTCACATGTCACTCTTTATGAACTGAGCGAGGGCGCGCTGACCTATCCGATGATTTCCTCGGTGATGAAAGACGGAAAGCCGATTGGCTTTGGCGCGCTGTCCGGCCTGACTGCCGACTCTGAAAAACCCGGCATCCTCTATGCGGTCAATGACAGCTTCTATGCGCTGCAGCCGACAGTCTTCACGATCGATGCCACATCAAAACCGGCTCAAATCACGGCCGCTACGCGTGTCACCCGCAATGGTGCAAACGCGCAGTTGCTCGACCTGGAAGGGATCACAACAGACGGAGAGGGCGGTTTCTGGCTGGCGTCCGAAGGCAGGACCGATCGCATGATCCCGCATGGCCTTTATCATGTGAATGCCGACGGTGAAATTGAGAAACAGGTTCCGTTCCCGCCGGAACTGCTGGCTGTTGAGAGACGGTTTGGTTCCGAGGGCATTACCAGAATCGGTGACACGCTTTGGATTGCCATTCAGCGTCAGTGGAAAGACGATCCGAAGAACACAGTCAAGCTGGTCGGCTATAACACTGAAACAGAAGAGTGGGGCGGTGTTCTTTATCCGACTGAACCGGCAGACAAAGGCTGGGTCGGCCTCTCTGAAATCACTGCTCACGGCGACGATGTCTACATCATTGAGCGTGACAACCAGATCGGCGAAGCCGCCAAGATCAAGCGTCTTTACAGGGTGCCGGTATCGGATCTGAAAATGGCGAAGCTCGGTGACGAACTTCCGATGGTCAAAAAGGAGCTGGTGCGCGATTTTATCCCGGATCTTCTGTCAACTAACGGCTACGTCGTTGACAAAATCGAGGGCTTTGCCATCGATGTAAACGGTGAAGGGTTCGCAGTCACCGACAATGACGGTGTTGATGACAGCAACGGTGAAACACTGTTTTTCTCTGTCGGTACGCTGTAACTCTTCCAAAAGGCAGGCAGGATCAATGATGACGGCCCGGACAAAATCCGGGCCGTTGTGCTTCACAGATCAGGATAAAGGCCGCTACAGTCGGCTTTATGACGATGACCGCCAAATCTGTGCTGCCGCAAGGCATTATTGAGCGCGCAACCTATCCCTCGGATGGTTTTGAAATCGATGTCTGGATCATGCGGCCGAAAAGGACATATCCGGTTCCGATCGTGATCTACAACCACGGCTCAAGAGCGCAGGCCGATGGGTCCATTGCCTGTGATGTTTCCACGCTGAGTTTTGATACAAGCGTGTGGAACGGCGTCGCATCGGGTGACTGCGCGGTTATTTTTCCCGAAGGCCGTGGATACGGAGCCTCGACCGGTCCGAAGTTAGCGGACTGCCGGGATCTCAAGGACGTATGGGTATATCTGAAGGGGCGTGCAAAGGACGTTACTGCCTGTGCCCGGTGGCTGCACAACCGGGCCTGGGCCGACATGTCAAGAATTATCGTTTGCGGCTGTTCTCACGGTGGAATTGTGAGCCTTTTCGCTCAGGCGGAACTGAACGTTTCTGGCACGGTATTGCAGGCGCCGGCTGCCGGGGACCAGTCGCGCGAAGCGATCCATCCGGATCTCGTTCGGGCCCTCGATAGATCAACCGCCCCGATTCTGATTCAACACGCGGAGTATGATCTGCAGGCGCCGATCGAGTTCTCACAGTCCCTGCTTCGCCTTGGAACGGAGAGAGGCAAAGACATGCGTTTTTGCCCTTATCCCTTTCGGCGTTCGATACCGGGTCACGGCCAGTTCAATTGGGTTCACAGAGATATTTGGGCGCAGGACTTTGATCGCTTTGTGACTGAAAGGCTGGGTGTTGAAACCCGATTGGTCGGAGTTTCGGCAGACACCTGATGCGGTGAAAGCAGCGTGGAACAGCCCGGCTTCTTCGAAATTTGGAGAATTCCGGAAATTTATCTCGTAAACCCGGCACACTCTTCATACATGTGCACCACGCAAAATGGAGGTGTTTATGAAACGGCTGTGCCTGGCAATTCTGTTTTCCCTGTCGGCTTTTATCGTTCCGGCGTGGGCCGATGATGAGCCTGATCTCATTTTCAAGAAATCAACTGTTTGGAAATTTCTGACGCCGGACCACAAGCTGGCAACCTATGCGATTGACGATCCGCTCGTTGGCGGGGTGGCCTGTCACTTTACGGTGCCGGAAAAAGGCGGTTTTTCAGGTTGGATCGGTGTTGCCGAAGAAGTGTCCGATGTTTCCCTCGCCTGCCGGCAAGTCGGGCCGATTGTTTTTGACGAAAAATTTGAGCAGGGCGAGGAGATGTTCCGGACCCGGCGTTCGATTCTGTTCAAGAAGATGCGCATTGTCCGGGGCTGTGACGAGACGCGCAACGTGCTGGTTTATCTGGTCTATTCCGACAAGTTGATCGAGGGCTCTCCAAAAAACTCAACATCGACGGTCCCGATTATGCCGTGGGGCACGAACGAGGCACCCCGCTGTTCGGAGTGGTTGGACAAGTAACACCTGAGGAATTCTCAGCGGCCCCGAAAGACATGGTAGCAGTGTGCGTTTGAGCCTGAGCAGATGCCGCTGTTGGAGACGCCGAACGAGGTAAACTTGCTGTCTTTTACAGCGGCAATTCCCAGTACCGGCAGCGAAAGAATGATGGCAAACAGCGCAGCTCCCAGAAGCTTTCTGATCATGTGACTTACTCCGAAACCCAAAATGTCAATCATTGAAGCCACTATAAGAGACGCAAGCTGAACTCACTCTGAGATGTACGTTCAGCTCGCGTTCATCAGGATTAACAGGTCCTGAGCCTAGTTTTCTGCATCAATCAAATTGATATGTTGCGCTTTTCATCGAGGGCTGATTCCTTGTTTTCCGATTCGTGCGAGGAGGAGGCAGGTTTTGGCCAATATCAAATATGTTGTTGAACTGACGTTGGACGAGCGCAAGGCGCTTTTGTCGATGATCAGGAAAGGGACACTGGCTGCCCGTGCGAACTGCAAGGCGCGCATTCTTCTGAAGGCCGACAAGGGGCCTCATGGCGAGGGTTGGACGGACCGCAGGATTTGTCAAAGCCTCGAGACCTCTGGCTCGACAGTCGCCCGGGTGCGCGAGACGTTTGTGATGGAAGGGATGGATGCGGTGTTCGCCCGCAAACAGCGCGCCCATCCTGCCATCAAGCGCATCTTCGATGGCGAAGCCGAAGCCAGGCTGATTGCCCTTGCGTGCTCGCAGCCGCCACAGGGCTATGCGCGCTGGACCATTCGGCTTCTGGCCGACAAGGTCGTTGAGTTGAACATTGTCGAGGCAGCCCACTTCAACACTGTTGCGCGCGCGCTTAAAAAAACGAACTTAAGCCTCACCGAAGTCGGTATTGGGTAATCCCACCCGAGCAGAACGCGGCCTTCGTCGCCGCCATGGAGAACGTGCTGGCGGTTTATCAGCGCCCACGTGATCCGAAACGTCCGCTGGTTTGTCTGGATGAAGCGGCCAAACAGTTGGTCAGCGCCACGCGTCTAGCGATCCCCATGACGCCGGGGCGCGTTGCTCGGCATGACTATGAATACAAGCGTGCAGGTATGGCCAATCTATTCATGGCTTTTGCTCCGCTTGAAGGCATGCGGCACATCAAGGTCACCGACCATCGTGGCAAAACGGACTACGCTCACTTCCTTGAAGAGCTTGCCGACCGGCATTTTGCAGATGCAGACAAAATCGTGCTGGTCCAGGACAACTTGAATACACACAGCCAAGCATCACTTTACGCGACCTTTGAACCGGCCAAGGCAAGGCGCATCGCTGAAAAATTCGAGTGGAACCACACACCCAAACACGGCTCCTGGCTCAACATGGCCGAAGCCGAATTGTCCGTGTTGTCGCGACAGTGTCTGAAAGAACGCATCGGCAGCAAAGAAGACCTTGCCCGTAACGTCAAAGCGTGGACGACGCAACGAAACGATAAGCGCTGCATCGCGCAATGGCAGTTCACAAACGAACAAGCACGCATCAAACTCAGCAAACTATACCCATTAATATGAGTGAGTCAGAGGACTAGAGCGAGTTGTGATTAGATTGATGCATTTGACCGAGGCCATTTTGGTCGCTGACAAAACGGTTTGCGTACTGTGGTGCTACCCCACCAAAAGCGCAAACCAACGCAGTCAGGGGGCAAAATGGCCCGGCCCATTCACCATTGATTTGCAAAAGTTTCTTCCTCTCAGGGGTGGGGAAAATCGGCCCATCGGACATCGTTGCGCCCCTTGCCCGATGCGCCGCATCGCGCGACGGGACGCGCCTTGCCGAGTGAACCGATTTTCCACCATCAAATGCATCAATCTAATCATAACTCGCTCTAATTGGTCTGGACACGGGCCAATGCTTTGGCCAGTTGCGTGTCTCGATCATAGATGTCGCGCCGGAAATGAATGGACCCGTCTTTGTTGGCCCAGGCCGTCAGATAGGTGACGTGCACCGGGATCGGTTCCTTCAGTTTGATCACCCGTTTTTTTCCGTTTGCCACCTGTTCGTTCAGGCGGACCTCATCCCACCCCTCGTCGGCCAAAAGAACCGCACCGAGGGCCAGAGGGTCCTGAACCCGCATGCAGCCGTGTGAAAAAGCGCGGCTGGCGCGGGCAAACAGACTTCTGGACGGCGTGTCGTGGATGTAGACGTTGAATTTGTTGGGAAACATGAACTTGATACGGCCGAGCGCATTGCCCTTGCCCGGATCCTGGCGCAGCCGGAACGGGAAGTTCGCTTTCGAATAAGTGTTCCAGGGTATGGAATAGGGATCGAACTCATTCTTTCCGGAAAGGACCCTGATATTCTGTGCTCTGACAGCGCCCGGGTTCTTCCTCAGCTTGGGCAGGTATTCGTTGACGGCAATTGATCGCGGAACGTTCCAGTAGGGGTTTACAACCGCATAGGTCATATTTTCCGAGAAGACCGGTGTCCGGTGATACGGTTTTCCGACGACGATGCGCGCCCAGTGGATCGTTTTGGTTCCCTTGACGACCTTGACCGCCTGGTCGGCCAGGTTGGCGAAAACATACTTGTAGCCAAGGTCGTCCTTCATCCATCGGCGGCGCTCCATATTGAGCTCCATCTGATGAATGCGCTCTTCGATCGGCACATTGATCTGCGCCAATGTGTTTTTGCCGATGACGCCGTCGACTTCCAGGCCGTGACGTTCCTGGAACAGTTTTACAGCGTCAACGATGTCGCCGTCGTAGAGCAGGGTCTCGCCGTTGCCGGCGCCCTCATAAAGATCCTGCGCGATCATGCGCTCCAGCAACACCGGAACCCGCGGATCTTCCATGCCGGGCTTGAGAACCTCGCCTTCCGGTATGACCGGCCAGCCGCCGTTTTCCGCTTTTTTCCGATAATGCGCGAGGGCCCGTTTCAAACGGTCATAGTTCGGCGTGTTGGGTGCGAGTGCCAGAATATAATCCGTAAACTCTTCGGTGTCGGCAATGCCCGTCAGAATGTCGACAGGGTCGGGTGTGCCCGGAAACAGATTGATTTCGCGGTTGAATTTGTTGGGCTCGACGCGACCGGCCGCCAGGTGCGTTGCGTAATCGACAAAGACCTTCGAAAGGTTGATTTCGACATCCGCCAATTCCTGCAATGTCGTTGCCGTGTTGGCCATATCCGCAAGCAGTTCCGGCTGATAATCCGCCGGATGCAGGGCGTCATCGCCGGAACCGCGCAATGCTTCGATGAGTTCAACCGCGTTGTCATTGGGGCCGGCGTCATCCACCCATATTGGCTCATAGGCGGTGTCTTCATAGAAGGAGTACATCGCCAGGGCGCGGCTGTCGGCGCCGTCGCCCAGGGTTGATCCGTCATCCTCGAATAGGCGGAGCTGAATTGCTTCTGCCAGCGGCGTTGCAGGGAAAGGCGCCTCGTAAACAATCTGTTCCGTGTTTTCCTGACTGTCGACGGCCTCTTGAGCCAGCGCTGCTGCCGGCAGGACACCAAATGAAATCGCCAAGAAATGCGGCAAGAGACTCGACTTAAGACTGGAAAAACACGCAACCGCCATCACAATCCCTCCTTGTCCGGCTGCAGAATCCGGCATTCGGGAAAACGCACGTTCATACCGAGACGACTTCGCGCCCGCCCCACCAGTTCTGATTGTTCCAACTTACCTGACGGGATTCTCTGTTTATTGACAGTCTCCTGCCGCTCAAATGCTGCAAACAGGTCGCGCTTTGGTCGTATTTTGCAATGCTGTGACCAAATAGCTTGACCTTGGTAAGAGAATTGGCATAGATCCCTTCGCTATGGTCACACAGGCAATACAGATTATTGCGAACATTATTTGCGGCTAGCGACATCGCTGGCTGTGGCCGTTCCTTCATGCCCGGATTTGGTTGTCGAACGCCCGCCCAGCGCTGCGGTATGGGGACGATATGGACTTACAACTCTATAACACGCTGACACGGCACAAGGATCCGTTCGAGCCGATCGATGCGGACAATGTCCGCATGTATGTCTGCGGGCCGACCGTTTATGACCTCGCCCATATCGGGAATGCGCGCCCGGTCGTTGTTTTTGACGTCCTGTTTCGACTGTTGCGGCACGTTTATGGTGCCGACCATGTCACTTACGCCCGCAACATCACCGACGTTGATGATAAAATCAACACACGCGCTGCCGAAGAGGGCATCGCCATTCGCGATCTCACCGAGAAAACGGCGGCGCAGTATCATTCCGACATGGGGGCCCTGGGTGCCCTGCCGCCAACCGTTGAACCGCGGGCGACAGAGCATATCGGGGAAATGCACGCCCTCATTGCGGCGTTGATCGAACGGGGGCATGCGTACGAGGCAGAAGGGCATGTGCTGTTTCACGTTCCGTCCATGCCTTCTTACGGGGAGTTTTCCAGGCGTTCGGTGGAGGACATGAAAGCCGGGGCGCGCATTGATGTTGCGCCCTATAAAAAAGATCCGATGGATTTTGTGCTCTGGAAACCATCCCGGGGCGGAGAACCGGCCTGGGAGAGCCCATGGGGGCCGGGACGTCCGGGCTGGCATATTGAATGCTCGGCCATGGCGGAAAAACATCTGGGGCCGGTTTTCGATATCCATGGCGGGGGAATCGATCTGACCTTTCCCCATCACGAAAATGAAATTGCCCAGTCCTGCTGCGCCCACGGCACGGAGCGCATGGCCAATATCTGGATGCATAACGGCTTCCTGCAGGTGGAGGGTGAGAAAATGGCCAAATCTGTTGGCAATTTCATCACCGTGAAGGATCTCCTGGAAGAGTGGCCGGGTGAGGTGATCCGGCTTGCCCTGTTGACGACCCATTACCGTCAACCGATTGATTTCACAAGGAATGGTCTGGCCGAGGCCAGGGGCGTACTGGACACGTGGTATCGCCTGACCGAGAACGCCTCAACTGACGGCGAGGTTCATGAGGCCGTGCTGTCCGCTTTGGCGGATGATTTGAACACGCCCCAGGCAATGGCCGCCCTGCACCAGCTGCGCGCAGACGCCGCAAAGGGAGATGAAAGGGCTGCGTCCGCACTCAAGGCCAGTGCGCGCCTGATGGGACTGCTTGAACAGTCTTCCGCAGACTGGTTTGCATGGCGTCCGGCGGACTTTGCGGTAGATGAAGCGGAGATCGAGCGGCTCATCGCAGATCGGATCAAGGCGCGAAATGCGAAGGATTTCGAAACGTCCGATCGGATACGCGATGAACTTGCGGCCAAGGGGATCGTGCTGATGGATTCCAAGAACAAGGAGACCGGAGCGCTTGAAACAACCTGGTCGCTAAAGTAATCGGCCGGCAAGCACCTGTTCACTGAAGGCAGCAAAAAACAATAAGCCACGACAAGGCAAGGACATGACCAAAGACCGTCTCTATCTGTTTGACACAACGCTTCGCGATGGAGCGCAGACCAATGGCATCGACTTTTCTCTTGAAGACAAGATCGCTATTGCCGAGATGCTCGATGGTCTTGGCATTGATTATGTCGAAGGCGGTTATCCGGGGGCGAATGTTACCGACACCGAGTTTTTCAGCAAGAAAAGGACGAAAAATGCCTGTTTCACCGCCTTTGGCATGACGAAGCGGGCCGGGCGGTCCAGCGCGAATGATCCCGGACTGCAGGACCTTTTGAACTCTGAGTCGGATGCAATCTGTTATGTCGCCAAAACATGGGATTATCATGTGGATGTGGCGCTCGGCATCACCAACCAGGAAAATCTGGACTCGATCGCGGATTCCGTCCGGGCTGCCGTCGATGCCGGCAAGATGGCGATGGTGGATTGTGAGCATTTTTTCGATGGTTACAAAGCCAATCCGGACTATGCGCGCGCTTGTGCCCGAACGGCTTTTGAGGCCGGGGCCCGATGGGTTGTTTTATGCGATACCAATGGTGGGACGCTGCCAGATGAAATCGAGCGGATCGTTACCGATGTGACGACCGTGGTCCCCGGCGGGAACCTCGGTATCCACGCGCACGACGACACCGGCCAGGCCGTTGCCAACACCCTTGCTGCGGTTCGCTGTGGCGCGCGTCAGGTCCAGGGTACGCTCAATGGCATTGGCGAACGGTGCGGGAATGCGAATCTTGTCACATTGATCCCCACATTGATGCTGAAATCCGATTATTGCGATCAATTTGAAGTGGGTATTTCGGAAGACGGTTTGCGGTCCCTGACACATGTGTCGCGCACGTTTGATGAACTCTTGAACCGGGCGCCAAACCGGCATGCGCCTTATGTGGGCGAGACGGCATTTGCAACCAAAGCCGGAATTCATGCATCGGCCATCCTCAAGGATCCGAAAACGTATGAACATATCGCACCTGAGAAAGTGGGAAACCGCCGCCGGGTGCTGGTTTCCGATCAGGCCGGCAAATCAAATTTGCTGGGTGAATTGGCACGGCTCGGTGTCGATGTCGACAAATCCGATCCACGGCTTGACCATCTGTTGCGGGAGGTTAAGGAACGCGAAGCAACCGGCTATGCTTACGAAGCCGCGGATGCCTCGTTTTACTTGCTGGCCCGTCGCATTCTCGGCAGCGTGCCGGGTTACTTCGATGTTGAGAGCTTCCGGGTCATGGTGGAGCGCCGGCACAACGCGCTTGGTGAGCTGACAACGGTGTCGGAAGCGGTCGTCAAAGTCTCCGTTGACGGCAACATGCGCATGTCCGTTGCAGAAGGCAACGGTCCTGTCAATGCGCTGGATATTGCGCTTCGAAAAGACCTGGGCCGCTATCAGGACTACATCAAGGATCTCGTATTGGCCGACTACAAGGTCCGTATCCTGAATGGGGGAACGGAAGCCATAACCCGTGTGCTGATTGAAAGTATGAGCACGCTGACCGGCGAACGCTGGTTTACGGTTGGAGTGTCTCCCAATATCGTCGATGCGTCGTTTCAGGCATTGACGGATTCCGTCAATTACAAACTCCTCAGAAGCGATGCCCCGGTGTCCTGACCATGTGTTGCGATAGAAGTCCGTTGCGATGAACGAACAAAACCGGGTTCTTGCGGAGGCCGATGTCCGCCTTGGCTTTATCTGTGCCATTTCGGCCTATTTTCTCTGGGGCATCGTCCCGATTTATTTCAAACTGCTCGACCGCGTGGATCCCAGTCAGATCGTTGCGCACCGGATCGTCTGGTCGGCGTTTTTCGTCGGTGTCTATCTCTACGCCAAGGGCCGGATGGGAGAAGTTCTGTCGATTCTCAAAGGCGGCCGCAGTCTTGCACTTTTGACCCTGACGGCCATCACCATCTCGTTGAACTGGTATTTTTTCGTTTATGCCATTGAGACTGGGCAGTTTCTTGCGGTCAGTCTTGGCTACTTCATCAATCCGCTGGTGAATGTTGCCTTTGGCATGATCCTTTTGGCGGAGCGTCAGACATTTTTTCAGGGTGTGGCAATTGCGATCGCGGCTGCAGCGGTCTGTTGGCAGACGATATCCGTCGGGGAACTGCCGTATATCTCGCTTCTTCTGGCTGTTTCCTTCGCTTTATATGCCTATCTCAGGAAACAGATCGTCGTTGGCGCATCGCCGGGGCTGTTCATCGAGACCGTTGTGCTTCTGCCTGTCGCGTCCGTCTATCTGATCTTTGCGGGCGGCCCTCATCTTGAATATGACATGAGTCTATGGCCATTGCTGCTGGGACTGGGGGCCGTAACCTCGATCCCATTGATTTTATTCGCTGCGGGCGCCCGTCGACTGCGCCTGACGACCCTGGGAATTCTGCAGTATCTTGCCCCGTCGCTTCATTTCGTCATTGCCATCTGGCTGTTCGGGGAGGCATTGCAGGTCAACACTCTGATCACGTTCGTGATGATCTGGGTCTCGCTCATCCTGTTTACATACGGATCGATGCGCACCCGCGCTTCGGCTGCGTAGTCGACGCCCCTCCGGGACATTCAGAACCTGTTAAATGGTTCCGTATCGCCTGTAACGGCGAGGGCGTCCTGGCTCGCATCGGCAACACAGTCTATCAGCCGTGGAATAATGTTTTCAACTTTGTTTTCAATCAGATAGGACAGTTCCATGCCCCGGCGGATGAACGCCTCGCTGCGCATATGGTCAAGCAACTGCTGCAACGGTTCCCAAAAACCCTTGATATTGGCCAGAAGAATGGGTTTTTGATGTTGCCCAAGCTGCGCCCAGGTCATCATTTCTACCACTTCTTCCAACGTGCCGATCCCTCCCGGAAGCGCCACGAAGGCATCTGCCTTATTGAACATAAGTTTTTTGCGCTCATGCATATCTTTGGTGACGATCAGATCCGTCACCTTGCGCAGCATGACTTCTCTTTCCTCGAGAAACTCCGGAATGATGCCGGTCACGGAGCCGCCCGCATCCAGGACGGACCGGGCTATCGTTCCCATGAGGCCAACGGAACCGCCCCCGTAAGTCAATCCGATATCATGCGCCGCCATCCCACGGCCCAAAGTCTCAGCGGCTTCGACGTAGGCGGGATCGGTGCCCGGCCCTGATCCGCAATAAACACAAATTGAGTGTATCTGCGCCATATTTCCTCTTTGATTGTTGGGGCTAATGTCACTGATGTCAGGAATCGGGAGGCCAATTTCAACTGATTCCGGTAAATCGGGCGTTGCTGTTAGCCGTTTCATCTGCAATGCAGTTGAGAACGTGCCTTAAAAGACACTATATAAGGGATTACTGCCCGGTAAAGAATTGTAATCCGGAATATCTCTGGTAATAGCGATCGGGATAACAGTATTTTAAAAATCAGCGAGGTGTTTGAGGCCGCACGGCCCGATCGAAGCGGTGTTTCGAAAACAACCGCCTGCCCGTTTAAAACGCTGTATAGTCAGTAAAAAAGAGTGCGGCTTTGCGGGCGAAATCCATACCGGCTGTCCGCCTCTGCCGGTATTTACGATCGACGATAAGGTTAGGAGCCTGCAGAATAATGTCGCAACCAAAGCCCGATTTCAGACTTGCCGGGGGTATTGTCGTGGCTCTTCTGGTGGTTCTCGGGATCGTTGGATATAGCCTTGGTGCCTGGACCGCGATCAAAGATCAGTTCATGACACCGCCATCGGAGACTGTTGCAGATGGTGACTCATCTCCGATAGAGCCGCCCCAGGGCGTTGCGGTTGTAACTGCGGAGCCTGCTGCGACACAGGAAACAGAGCCGTCCGGGGAGTCCCAAAAGGTTGGGGAAACACCTGGTAAAGTGGAGGAACCGGACATCTCCGCCGATCCTTTGATGCCGGAGCTTGACATTGTTCGCGTCGAGCCCACCGGTGATACATTGGTCGCCGGCCGGTCCGTCCCCGGAGCAATCATTGCGATTATTTCAAACGGTGAAGTGCGCGGTAGGGGCGTTGCGAACGAAGTCGGTGAATGGGCTGTCGTTGTCGAGCGCCCGCTGGAGCCGGGAAGTCACGACGTGTCTATTTCTGCAAAAATGGCAGAAGAGGAAATAGAAGTGATTTCCGAAGCGCGCGTGGCAGTCCATATTCCTCAGGCGGCCAACGAGGAAGTGCTCGTTGTCGTGAATCGCGAGGGAGCTCCGTCGGAAGTTCTGCAGCTTCCGCAGACGGCTGAAAGTGCGCCTGATGCGTCTTCGACGGAAGAAAAAGTCGCTTCTTTGACCAATGGCCCGGCGACTGAGCAGGTCTCCGGCGTGACGTCCGCCGATTCGCGCTCTGCCTCTGCAAACAGAGACCCGGATCAAGCGTTCGACGGCAAACCGGAACAAGAACCGCAGGCCGCCGCAGAACCGACAGCAGCGGCATCCACCGATCCCAAATCGAATCCGGCATCAGGATCTCAAACGACCCGGAGCGCGGAAACTTCAGTGTCGGAAGATACCGCGAAGCAAAATCAGACGGACACGACGCAAACCGGTTCTGAGCAGAAAGTGGCAAAGCTCGGTCCGGCAGAAACAAAGTCGGACGGCGTGGTTGACGAAGCCGCTTCCAATGCTGATCAGCCTGAAGACGTCAGCACGGGTGTGCCCAATTCAGGTGAGGCGATAGAGACCGGATCTTACTCTGTTGCTGTGAGTGCGGTTGAAACCGAGAAAGGGAAACTTTTTGTCGCCGGGGAGGGAACAGCCGGAGAACAAGTCCAGATTTATCTTGGCGAAGATCTCATCGGATCGGTGACATCAGGTGACAATAGCCGCTGGCTGCTTGAGGCCCAAAAGGATGTCAGTCCGGGGACGCATGAGGTCAGGGCAGACGTTGTCGATCAGGAAAACGGCAAAGTCCTGGCCCGCGCCGTGGTCAATTTTGAGAAGGTGCCGGATTCGGTTATTCTGAGGCCGATTGTCAGTGCGGAACAGGCTGAAGGCTCAGGTGCCGCGGGTGCCAGTGCTGAAATCGACGTTGCGCAATTGCCCAATGTCATCATCCGCAAGGGCGATAATCTCTGGACGATCTCGCGGCGGCTTTATGGTGATGGCCTGCGATATACGACGATCTATCAGGCCAACAAGGACCAAATCCGCGATCCGGATCTGATTTTCCCCGGGCAGGTTTTCATGACCCCGGAGCGGGATCTCAACTGGAAAAATTGACGGATCGGGGATGATCCTCCTTGTCAGCAGTCTTCTGAACCGCTATTCATCGTAATATTACGATGAATAGCGGTCTGAGTGACCGGGGAGGGGACGTGAACAGGGAAACGTCCGTTATTTGCTCTGAATCGGTCGCGGAAACTCAGTGCGACTACAGTCTGGCCATGCGCTTCAAAGCGCTGGGTCATCCTGCACGGCTTGAAATCCTGAGAAAACTCTCGTTGTGCGACAGCGTCTGCTGCGGAGATCTGGTCGGATGTATGGTGCGGGCCCAGTCCACCATATCGCAGCATTTGCAGGTGCTGAAAGAAGCGGGTCTCGTGGACTGCCATGTTGACGGCCGTAAATCCTGCTACCGGCTGAACAGAGCTAATTTCGAGAAAATGCAAGAGCTCAGCAACGCGTTGTTCGAGAGCTTCGCGGGACCTGGATTGGCCAATTTCGCTGCATCCGAGGCGGACAAAGAAGACGTGCAGTCGCGCAAGAAAGAGATTTTGTGAGTAATACATCCACCCGGAAACCACGGGCCAGTGTCGATGAAAACTCGACATTTCAGACAATTGTCAATCTATGGCCCTACATCTGGCCCCACGATCGCGCCGACCTGCGTCGAAGGGTTATGCTGTCGATTCTTGCGCTGGTAATTGCCAAGGTCATCACCGTGCTTGTGCCCTATAGCTATAAGTGGGCGACTGACGCACTTGTATGGCCCGATGCACAGGGAGAGGATGGCGTTCCGCCTTACCTTGTCGTGCCGATCATGCTCGTTATTGCCTACGGTGTCGGTCGCATCATGATGATGGGCTTCAATCAGCTGCGCGATGCCCTGTTCGCTCAGGTGGGGCAGAATGCGGTACGGCAGCTGGGCGATAAGACGTTTATCCATCTTCATGACCTTTCGCTTCGTTTTCATCTTCAGCGCCGCACTGGCGGTCTGAGCCGTATCATCGAACGGGGCATTAAAGGCATAGAGTCGATCGTTCGCTTTACGATCCTGAATTCTGTTCCAACCGGCATAGAATTTGCGCTGATGGCAGGTGTGGTCTGGTATCAGTTCGGATTTGTCTATGTCGTTGTCATCGCCATTTCGATCTGGCTCTATGTCTGGTTTACCGTGAAGGCGACCAACTGGCGCATTATCATCCGTCGGCAGATGAACGATTCCGATACGGATGCAAATTCGAAGGCGATTGACTCTCTCCTCAATTTTGAAACCGTCAAATATTTCAATAACGAAGAGTTGGAGGCACGCCGGTTCGACGGCGCCATGGCGTCTTATGAAAAGGCCGCCGTAAAAACCTGGGTTTCGCTTGCGTGGCTGAATATGGGGCAGACCGTGATTTTCACGGTCGGAATGATCATCTGCATGGTCCTGTCCGGTCTGGCTGTTTTGAACGGAACACAATCCATCGGCGACTTCGTAATGATCAATGCGTTGCTGATGCAGCTCTCGATCCCTCTTAACTTCATAGGGTTTCTCTACCGGGAAATTCGCCAGGGCCTTACCGATATCGGCGCGATGTTCGCAATCCTGGATGTGCCGGCGGAAATCGTCGATAAGCCAGGGGCAAAGCGGTTGGAGGTCAATGGCGGGTCGATAGAGTTCAAGGACGTGGCGTTCAGCTACGATCCGGACCGGGCGATCCTGAAAGGGGTTTCGTTTCAGGTTTCCGCCGGGCACTCTATCGCCATTGTCGGCCCCTCAGGTGCCGGAAAGTCCACGATTTCCCGTTTGCTTTTCCGCTTTTATGACGTCACCGGCGGGCAGATTCTGATCGACGGCCAGGATCTTCGAGACGTGACGCAGCAGTCCCTGAGGCAATCCATTGGCATGGTGCCTCAGGATACGGTGCTGTTTAACGATACCGTGCGCTACAACATCCGCTACGGCCGCGTCGGTGCTTCCGACCAGGAAGTGGAAGAGGCGGCGGGAATGGCGCAGATCGCCGACTTCATTGCGACGCTTCCCAAGGGGTTTGAGACAGAGGTCGGAGAACGGGGTCTCAAGCTGTCCGGTGGTGAAAAGCAGCGGGTGGCCATAGCCCGTACAATCCTGAAGGCGCCGCCTATTCTGGTTCTGGATGAGGCGACATCGGCTTTGGACACCCACACCGAACGGGAAATCCAGGCAGCGCTCGATCAGGTCTCAAGGGACCGGACAACGGTTGTCATTGCGCACCGTCTGTCGACTGTTGTGAATGCCGACCAGATCCTCGTTCTTGAGGCCGGAAAGGTCGTGGAACGCGGAACCCATCCGGAGCTTCTTGAGCAGAACGGGCTTTATGCGTCCATGTGGGCACGCCAACGGGAGGCGGACGAAGCGGAAGAACGGCTGCGCGCTGCCCGGGAAGCCGATCAGTTCGGTATTGTCCGGCGTGGGCCCACCGCAGAAACCATTGGGGTTGAAAGCTGATTGCTTGCGGCTTTGAGGATTACCGATTACCAAAGGAACGACTTGTCGCAACCTGATAAGCTGACGGATCACGCTGATCCGCCGGTGCGTTCGCTTCAATGCGACAGGCTTATGCGCAAACACGGTCTTGAAGGATGAAGGGCTTAAACCATGAGCATTGTTGCAAGCATTGAAAAAGCTCTTGTGCCTGTTCATCGGGAAGGTTGGCCATTCGTTGCGATTGCCGGTGTCACCGCAATCATCCTGGGCTGGTTCTGGTCGCCGCTTTTTTGGATTGGTCTCATCATAACCGGCTGGATTTGCTATTTTTTCAGAGACCCCATGCGTGTAACACCGGTGGCGGACGGTCTCATCATTTCCCCGGCCGACGGAGTAGTCAGCCAGATCGGCCCCGCACGCCCTCCGGCAGAACTGGATCTTGGCTCCGAACCGCTTATGCGGGTGTCGATTTTTATGAATGTTTTCAATTGTCATATAAATCGTGCCCCGGTTGCCGGTAAGATAACCAGGGTCGCTTATCGGGCCGGAAAATTCCTGAATGCGGATCTGGACAAAGCCAGCGAAGACAATGAGCGCAACGGTCTTGTGATCGAGGAGGCGTCCGGAGTGTCAATCGGTGTGGTCCAGATTGCCGGACTGGTTGCCCGAAGGATTGTCTGCTTCGTTCGGGAAGGGGAGACGATCGGTGCCGGAGACCGGTTCGGACTGATCCGGTTCGGTTCACGCCTGGACGTCTATATGCCTGCCGAGACCAAAGTCACGGTTTCGACGGGACAAACGATGATTGCCGGAGAGACGGTCATTACCGATCTTAAGCAACAGGACAGCGCGACGCGGCTGACGCGGGTCAGTTGACAGGGTGTCGGGTGCTGCAAGAGGTTTTTTTTGAACACGCCGTTTGCATCATACGAGCCTGGCGATAATCAGGACAAACGCCGACGCCGACGGCGCTACCGGCGTGTTCCCATGCGTCTGATCCTTCCCAATATTGTGACGTTGCTTGCCATTTGCGCGGGCCTGACGGCGATGCGTATGGCCATGGAACAGCGCTGGGATTGGGCGATCGCGGCGATTGTGTTCGCGGCCGTCCTCGACGCGCTTGACGGACGGCTGGCACGGCTTCTCAAGGGAACATCGCGGTTTGGCGCGGAACTGGATTCTCTGGCGGATTTTGTCAATTTCGGTGTTGCGCCCGCCATCATACTGTATGCGTGGATCCTGCATGAGGTGCGGTCCCTGGGATGGATCGCGGCGCTGATTTTTGCCATCTGTGCCGCCTTGCGCCTTGCCCGCTTCAATGTGATGCTCGACGATCCGGAAAAACCTGCCTGGCAGGTGAATTTCTTTACCGGTATTCCGGCTCCAGCGGGGGCCATCACGGTTCTGCTTCCGATCTATCTTGAGTTTCTCGGCCTGATGCCGCACTGGCCTGAATTCGCACCGGCCGTCATGGCCTACACGATTGCAATCGGCCTTCTGATGGTCAGCCGTGTGCCGTCTTTTTCGGGGAAGAAGATCGGCGCGCGCATTCGCCGCGACCTGGTTTTGCCGATATTCGTCATGGCTGTCCTGATTGTTGCGCTGGTTGTCAGTTACCCCTTCATGATGCTGACCTTTGGCGCTGTCCTCTATCTTGCGTCTTTGCCGTTTGCCATGCGGAGCTGGTACCGGCAGAGCAAAGGACGAACACCGAAACCCGACACGGCAACCAAACCCGACAAAACGCCACAGCGACCCGACAGCTGAACCACGTCTGCATAGACTGTCCTCAAACAAAATTGGCCGCGGGAGCAAGAACGCCGCGGCCAATTTGTCTTTGAGGATGCCTCTACTCGGCAGCTTCGGGCAAGCTTCCGGGAGGATGTTTTTTGGCATCGGACTGTCGTCTCGCCTCCTGGTCGAGTGCGACGACACGCGCGGGCCCGCCCTCTTCAACGACCTCGGAAGGCGTGTCGCGACCGTTTTCCCGACGCGATTTTCTGCTGAACGCATTCACCCAGACGCTTGGCAGAGCCAACATGGTCGGAATCATCACCAGCGTGAGGATCGTGGAAAAGGCGAGGCCGGAAATGACAGCCGTGGAGAGCTGGATCCACCAGATCGCCGTAATACCGCCAACGGACGTTACTTGATTGAAGAAATCGAAGTTTGTTGCCGTTGCCATCGGAATCAGTCCGGCAATCGTGGTGATTGTCGTCAGCAGGATCGGCCTGATCCTCTGCGCCGACGTCTTAAGTGCCGCTTCCAGCGGTTCGACCCCGTCATGACGGAACCGATTGTAGGTGTCGATCAAAACAATCGCGTTGTTTACAACAATACCGGCAAGCGCGACGACCCCCGTTCCAGTCATGATGATCGAGAATTTCTGACCCGTCACCATCATGCCCAGAAGAACGCCCATCACAGACATCACCACCGTCGAGAGTGTGAGGAACGTCTGATAGAATGAGTTGAACTGGGTCAGAAGGATCAGGAACATCAGGAACAGCGACGCGATCATCGCTCTCATGAGAAATTCACCGGATTCCTTCTGGTCTTCGTCGGCACCCCGGAACTTGAAGTAGATGTTGTTCGGCCAGGATTGGGCCTGCAACCAGGTATCAAGTTCCTTCACCTTGTCATCCACCAGGACACCGTTGGATTTATCGACTGTTGCCTTGACCATCATTGAGTACAAACCGTCGCGACGGGTGATCGAGCTCACCTGCTGCTGTGGCGCCCGGTCAACGAAATTTGCGATCGGGACCAGACCAAGCGTCGTCTGCAAGCGCAAGCTGTCGAACCGGTCCAGTGTCCTTTCGGCCTCCGGAAGGCGTACCCTGATATCGACTTCATCCTCGCTGTCCGTCGGGCGGTATTTTCCGATAAGAACGCCATTCGTAACCAATTGGACCATGGATCCGACCGAAGCGATGCCTGCCTGATACCGGCCTGCCTGTTCGCGATCGATGGTCAATTGCCATTCGATACCCGGAAGCGGACGATCATCTTCCACATCCATCAGATCGGCTGTTTGATCAAGCTTTGCCCGGACTGTCTTGACGGCCTCGACCAGGTCTTCATAGCTGGTTGACCGGACTTCCAGCTGAAGATCTTTACCTGTCGGGGGGCCGCCTTCGATTTTCTTGGTTTCGACTTTGATTCCCGGAAGGCTTGCGGTCCTGTTCCGAATTTCCTGGAATATGTCGGCCGCTTTCCGGCGGCAGCAATATTCGGCAAGTTCCAGCTGGAGTTCGCCGATGACGTCGGCCGGTTTGTCCTGGACGCCGCCAATGAAATCCGGACCGCTGCCGCCACCGGGTGGATAGGCCGATGTAACAACGTTCAGGATTCCCCTGGTCTGCAGAACCTCTTTCTCGACCAGCCCGACAAGATCCCGGGCTTCGGACGCAGCAATATTACCGCGGGCGGATACCAGGACAACGGCCTGATCCGGTTCCTCATCGACAAAGAATTCCACACCGTTATTGTTCTGCATGAATTGCGTCATGATAACGAAGCAGACGCCAAAGATCGCGCCGATGGCCAGGATATTTCCGAAAGGATTTCCTGCCAGCAACTTGAGAAGGCGCACGTAGAGACCTGTCACTCCAGGTACCTTCCTGGGATCGAATTTCTCCGAACCTGACAGAAGATGTGCCTGTTCCCGTTCCAGCGCCGCCCGTTTTTTCGCGCGGGCCCGGCTCCATCTGACAATGGGTCTGAGGAAATAGTAGCTGGCGATCCCCACAGCGATCCCAACCATAGCCGCCATCGGAAGGAGTGCGCTCTGGATCGCATCGCCAGGCAAAACGCTGCCGAGCAGTTGCGGAAACAGAGGGCTCAGGAACGTGATAACTGCCGCACAAGCGGTGAATACCAGAGCCCACAGGAAGGCAGCATGACGGCCGGCCCACATGAAGACTTGCGACAGAATGCCGCCCGTTACCGGAAGGAACACCATGGCTGTCAACAGTGATGCTGTCAGAACGATGATGACCATGATCGGCAGGTAGCTCATGAACTCGCCTGCAACGCCCGGCCACAACAGCATTGGCAAGAACGCCACCAGCGTGGTCGCCGTTGAGGAGACGATCGGCCAGAACATCAGTTTTGCCGCACGAATATAGGCTTCGCGTTGTTCCATGCCTTCATGAATCTTGCGGTCGGCATATTCGACAATCACGATGGCGCCATCGACCAGCATACCCACCGTCAGAACAAGGCCGAACATCACCATGATGTTCACGGTCATGCCGATCCCGCTGAGGATCATGAAACCGATCATGAAACTTGTCGGAATGGCGAGACCGACCAGCAACGCGGATTTTAGGCCCAACGCCGCAATCACCAGGATCATCACCAGGAAGATGGCTGTTAGAATGGACGATTGGAGCGAGCCGAGCACTTCGAAGATATTGCTCGACATGTCCAGAAGAATGTCGACCTTGATCGGTTTCGGCCAGTCCGCCGTGGAGTTGGTGACCACTTCGCGAACGGCGGCATTGTTTTCGATAATGTTTGTTCCGATCCGCTTGGTGACCTGGATCGCGATCGCCGGTTTTCCGTTAACGCGTGTAAAGGTTGTCGGATCCTTGAATGTCCGGCGTATTTCCGCCACGTCCGCAAGCGTCACCACGCCTTCACCGCTTTGCTTGATCGGCAGGCTGTAGACATCGACGCGGTTTTCAACGAGGCCCGGAACCTTCACGTTGAACTTGCCGTTGCCCCCATCAAGAAAGCCGGCGGGAACCAACTGATTGTTTCGCGACAGCGAATCCAGCAGTTCCTGCTGTGTGATCGCATAAGATTCCAGCTTCAGCGTGTCGATCAGGACTTCAAGCTGTTCTTCCCGCTGGCCGGAAAGGTCCGCCGAGCGAACCGTGTCGATTGCCTCGATCTCGTCCTTCAGTCGCCTGGCATGCTGATAAATCGTGCGTTCAGGCACATCGCCGGACAGCGTGACGATGATGGTGGGCACCAGAGCAAAGTTTGTTTCCGATATTGTCGGCTCTTCGGCCTCTGAAGGCAGTTCGCTTTTGGCCTGGTCGACCTTGTCCCGAACATCAGCAAGGGCTTCGTCCTTGTCGAAGGAGATGTCGAACTCAAGCACAATGCCGGCATGGCCTTCGGACGCGATTGCCGTGATTTCTTTCAGACCGTCAAGACCTCTGAGCGACGTTTCAAGCGGCCGGACAAGCAAACGTTCTGAATCTTCAGGCGAAATACCCTGCTGACTGACGGATACGTAGAAGATTGGAACGTCAATATCCGGACTGTCTTCTTTCGGAATATTTATGTAGGCAACCACACCTGCCGTAATCAGTGCCACCATCAGCACGAAAACGGTCTTGGGTCTGCGTAATACGCCTTCAAGCATCGATAACATTTATTGTGCCTCAGCAGTCACATAAACAGGTTCGACTTTCTGACCGTCGATGACATATTCATGCCCGACAGTGATCACGTCTGCTGTCTCGGGCAGGCCGGTAATCCAGAGACCATCCCGGTCACCGCCCGATATTTTGATCGGTATGAAAGAAACAATATTATTGTCGTCAACGACCCGGACTCCGACCTGGCCATCATCGTCCAGCGTCAAAGTCGAAGAGTTGATTTTATGGGCCGGTTTGGAGGGCAGGGGGATCATGGTCAGCGCCGTTACGCCGCCACGGATCCTGCCGTCGGAATTTGGCAGTTCCAGTTCAAGGCGGAATGTCCGCGTGTCAGGGTCCGCCGAGGGAGAAATATAGCGCACCTTGCCGTCGACGATTTCCCCGGTGATGAGCCGTGCTTTGGCCGGCATGCCGAGCTTGACATCGCCGATGTTCCGCTCGGACACCTGTCCGATCGCGAGCATGGGATCGGCATCGACAATGGTGGCGCAGGTATCGCCGACATCCAGCAACGCCCCGACTTCAGCCATGGGGGATTCAATCATGCCTTCGACCTGCGATCTGATAATCGTGCGGTCAAGCTCCTGTTCCGCCTCGTCCAGGCGCGCCTGAGCGGCATCGCGGCTGGCTTTCAGGGCGGCAACCCGGTTATCGGCAGTAAAGCCTTTGGTCTTCAATTTGGTCGCGGCGGAAAAGTCCAGTTCGGCCTGGGCCAGAAGTGCTTTTGCCTCAAGAACACGTGCCTGTCTTACGCCCTGATCGAGGACGCAGAGTGTATCACCGGGTTTTGTGAAAGCCCCCTCAACGGCGGGACGTTCAACCAAACGGGCGCTCGTCTCTGCCTTGACCACCACACGGGCCCATTCTTCGGTTCTGCCGCGGATTTCAAGAACGGCCTGGCGCGGCTGGGCGGAAACTTTGGCGACCTGGACGCGGAAAAGTTCCTCGCCGGCTTCGTCCTGTCGTTCGGCGGGGGGAGGTGTCGCGTTGGCGGCGTCCGCCTGTCCGCCGATGACAACAGTGCCGCTGTACATCCACCATCCGATCCCCGCACACAGGCCCAGGGCCAGGAAATAGGAAAATCTGATCTTCATGCCGATGAGGCTCCACTTACAACGTGATCTCGCTATTTTGCGATTACAACTTCGGTTTGTTTGTGTTCAGGCTCTGATCCCCAGGCTTCTCCGGCCTCTTTTTCCAGCTCGCCACGGTTCTGTTCGAGATATTCGATACTTGTGCTTATGCAGTGCAGGCCATACCGGCAGGTCCAGTTCGATGCCTTGCCGCCGTCCTGTGCCATCTTCTCCAGATGATCGCGTTCCTCGCGAAGGTGTGCCAGTCGCATGTCGATGGCGTTTCGGATTTTTTCCGGTCCGACAAGCTTTGAAAATTGCGCCACCAGCAGAAATTCAGATTTGAAAACATCAGGTTGAGGCGTTT
Organism: Stappiaceae bacterium; assembly: GCA_965275915.1. GTDB lineage: Bacteria > Pseudomonadota > Alphaproteobacteria > Rhizobiales > Stappiaceae > JBDWFY01. Next base: position 906,895 of record CBDHYI010000006.1, on the reverse strand, counting down.
CACCGAGAGATTCGACCAGCGCTTCACGCCCTTTGTCGGTAATGGAATAAATCTTGCGGGATGGTTTCCCCGGCTGCGTTTCCTCGCGCACGGTCACCATGCCGTCCGCCTGAAGTTTCGCAAGGCCGGGATAAATCGATCCGAAGCTGGCATCGACGAAATAGCTGTACTTGCCCTCTACGGACAACTTCTTGATTTCATAACCTGTCGCGTCACCGCAATACAGAATTGCCAGGCACACGGTTCTAATGTTCATCTGCTGGATCCAGTTTGTTTCACTGTTCATACGAACCCGTCCACCCGGCGGGTCACCAAACACTGCTCTGTACCTTCTTGCCCGTTATAGTCACGACATATATATGTTGATCCGATATATGGCAAGTGTGCATATGTCGAAAATTCATATCACGCGGCGGCATATGTCCGATGATCTGGTTTGCGTAAGACAACAGGGCGGCCGGTGAGTTGGTGCCTTTGCGTTCCTGGAAACGTCTTCGGCCGTAAGCCTCAGTTTTTCCTTGCCAATCCGATCGCGATGGGTTTGCTTTGCTGTGTTTGCTCACTACGGAAATCCGCTATGACTGACAATTATCCTCGCGACATGATCGGGTATGGACGTCGCATTCCGGATCCAAGGTGGCCCGATGGCGCCCACATCGCGGTCCAGTTCGTGCTCAATTATGAAGAAGGCGGAGAAAACTGCATCCTTCACGGCGACGCAGGCTCGGAGGCGTTCCTTTCGGAAATAGTCGGCGCGGTTTCATGGCCAAATCAAAGGCACATGAATATGGAATCGATCTACGAATACGGATCGCGGGCGGGCTTCTGGCGGTTATGGCGCATGTTTACCGAACGAAATCTGCCGGTCACTGTTTACGGCGTGGCCATGGCGCTGGCTCGAAATCCGGAGGCCGTTGCCGCCATGAAAGAAGCCGATTGGGAGATCGCTTCCCATGGGCTGAGATGGATCGACTACAGGGACATTCCGGTGGAGGAGGAGCGGCGACATCTTGACGAGGCTATCCGCCTTCACACCGAGGTGGTCGGATCTCGCCCATTGGGTTGGTATCTGGGGCGATGCTCTGAAAATACCCGGCGGCTTGTTATTGAAGAGGGCGGATTTCTCTACGATTCAGATTCTTACGCGGACGACCTGCCGTACTGGTTCGAACACAACCAGTCAAAGCAATTGATTATTCCCTACACGCTGGATGCAAACGACATGCGCTTTGCAACCGCGCAGGGGTTCAATGCCGGCGATCAATTCTATACGTATCTCAAGGACAGTTTCGATTGTCTTTACGCCGAAGGGGCGGCGGGGGCGCCGAAAATGATGTCGGTGGGATTGCATTGCCGTCTCGTCGGTCGTCCCGGACGGGCTGCGGCTTTGGCGCGGTTCCTGGATTACATTTCGGGGTTTGAAAAGGTGTGGGTGCCTCGACGCATTGATATCGCACGGCACTGGCATGCGCATCATGGCGAAAACCAAGCATGACGCTTTATGAGTCCACACGCCGGTTCTTACCCGCCGCGCGCCATTAACGAAATGGACGGCTTTTCCTTGTAGGGTTGCTCAACCTGGGGGGAGAATTGGGTTGACGCATTCTATCAAACGCCGGGTGGCACTGTTCGCCATCGCTGCTGCGATTTGTTTCGGCAGCTTCAGCGCGGTTGAGTTCGTTGTTCATGTATTGGAAAAAAATGCTCGGGACCAGCAGCTTGCGTCCGTCTATTCACGTCTTTCTTCAATTCGGTCCCGGCTGGAATCCGAAGTCAATGCAACATTTTTTCTGTCCAAGGGCCTGGTATCGAGCATCGTCCTCAATCCTGAAATGAGCCGCACACAGTTTGAGACCATCACCAGGGAAATGGTCAGCAGCCATCCGTTTATCGAAACCATCGGCGTCGTGAGGGGCACGCAGTTCAGGTTCATTCATCCCTATGATCGGTTTCAGGTTCTGATGAATGTCGATCTCAGCAGGTACCCGGACTGGCAACCTCAGCTCCAACAGCTGAAAAAAGGTGAAAAAGTCCTCTTCGGACCGATGGATTTTGTTTCCGGCAAGACCGGGTTTTTGTTGCGGACCCCGATACTCGTTTTGGACAGCGGATCAGAAAGCGGCAAGGAATTCTGGGGCTTCGTATCCATGTCGATTGCACGGGAAAGTCTTTTTTCCGCGGCACGCTTTTCCACTGAAGAAAACGGACTTCTGATGGCGGTGCGCCGCCAGAGCAGTGCCCTGGGAGCGTCCGTTCCGATTATTGGTGATCAAACGGTTTTTACCGAAAATTCTGTCAGAATGCCGATTAGCTTTCCCTCCGGCGCGTGGGAGATTGCCGCAGTTCCAGTCGGTGGATGGGGAAAGAACCTGCCTGAAATTCTGACGGTACGGTTCGCTGGATACGGTTTTGCGCTCGCGATCGCGGTGTTGTCGTTCTTCCTTTTAGAGATGTATTTCCACACACGGTATGTTTCCGAACATGATCATATGACTGGACTGCCCAACAGGAGGCGGCTGATGCGTCGGCTGGAAAAGCTGGCCTTCGATGCGAAAAAAAACGGTGTCGCCTTTGCCGTGTTGTTTGTCGACTTGAACGGATTTAAGCCGATCAACGATCGCTACGGCCATCAGACCGGTGATGCGCTTTTAGGCGCAATTGGCGATCGGCTGAAGGAGAACGTGCCCGGCGGCAGCATGGTGGCCCGTATCGGCGGCGATGAGTTTGTTGTTGTCATCAATGGGAATTTCACCGACGAGTATCTTTCCAGACTCGGGCATGAGCTCAGCAATAGTGTTTCGCAAAAATTCGAAATCGACGGCGAGTCCATTTCCGTGGGCAGTAGCTTCGGTTGTGCGCGTTTTCCAGGCGATGCCGGAACCATTGACGAACTTCTGTCTACGGCCGACAGTCGCATGTATGAAATGAAAAATCAGCGGGACATCGCTTACGTGTGATGAACTTTGGCTCCTTTCTCTGGAGCCGTTAGACTTTTCTCGTTTCGTATGTTCTGAAGACTTTCGACGAGGCGCCGAGCCGCCCCGGGATTGGGGCGCAAAATGAGACTTGTTCCTGTTCGAATTTCTTGTAGCGTTGTGACTTCACGACAACCCGATGCCGCAATATCCATATCCGATTGCGATCATCGGGCTCTCGCACAGAGTAAGAGGGGACATAATGTACAAGAACAGCTCGATCTTCAAAGGTATCACTGTTGCAGCGGCGCTGGTTGCCTTGGGGCTGGCGCAGGGGGCAGCCGAAGCCAAAACTTTCCGATGGGCCTCCACAACCGACCCTCAGACGATGGACCCGCATGCGGTGAGTTCGTCTCCGGTCCTGGGGTTTTTGAACAACATCTATGAAGGCCTTGTGCGCCGCGACAAGGACATGAAGCTGGAGGGGGCGCTTGCCGTTTCCTGGGAACCGCTGGGCGAGGACGGATGGCGGTTTCACCTCAGAAAAGATGTGACATTTCATGATGGCACCCCGTTTGACGCGGATGACGTCCTTTTCTCCTACGAGCGCGCCAGTTCGGACAAGTCCGACGTCAAGAGCTGGTTCTCTCCGGTCAGTGAAGTTAAAGTGGTCGACGATTACACAATTGACTTCCTGACAAAGGACCCGAACCCCATTTTCCCCGATTCCATCGCAAACTTTATGATCATGGATCGTGACTGGACGGAAACGAACGGTGCGGCGGAAATCGCTACGGAGACGGAAACTTACGCGACGCTGAACGCAAACGGCACGGGTGCCTTCAAATTGAACGTTCGGGAGCCGGGCGTCAAAACGACGCTTGTGCCAAACGAAAACTGGTGGGGCACGGCCGAGCATAATATTACGGAGGCCGTTTTCACACCGATTGCCAATCAGACGACGGCTCTTGCGGCTCTTTTGTCCGGTGAAGTGGATCTGATCAATCCGGTTCCGCTTCAGGACGCTCCGCGCCTGAAGGAAACACAAGGGATCAAGGTTCTTGAAGATATTGAGGCCCGGGTCATTATGCTCGGCTTTCCCCACAACGCCGACGCATTGAAAGGTGCCAAGGGGACGGCAACCGACAATCCGTTTAAGAACCCGACGGTCCGGAAGGCTCTTTATGACGCGGTCAATGTCGAATTGCTGGTCGACAAGATCATGCGCGGCAATGCAGAGCCCGCCGGACTGCTTGTCAGCGACAAAATGCGCGGTGCAACGCCGGCGTTGGTCAAGCGCCGGCCCGGGGATCAGAATGCTGTTGCGGCAGCTCTCGCCGAAGCCGGTTATCCCGATGGATTTGCGTTCAAGTTCGTTTGTCCGAACGACCGCTACATCAACGACGAAGCCATTTGCAAGGCAATCACCACGATGTTCGCGCGGTCCGGATTGAAAGCGGAACTGCAGACAATGCCCGTCAGAAACTACTGGCCGGAACTCAAGGCCGGTAATTTCGACATGTATCTGCTTGGCTGGTCACCCGGGACCTTTGATGCGGAGCATCCGATCCGCTTCCTGCTGGCAACCCCCAATAACGAGAAGAAGCTCGGAAGCTGGAATTTCGGAGGTTATTCAAATGCCCGGGTCGACGAGCTTCTTCCGCAGATCCAGCGGGAAATCGACGACGAGAAACGGCAGGCCATGCTGGATGAGGTTCACCAGATCATGCAGGATGAAGTGGCTTATATTCCGCTCTATGTTCAGCCGCTGATCTGGGGCGCAAAGGACAATATTGATCTGACTCAGCGGGCCGACAATTTCCTGATTCTGCGCTGGATCACCGTCAACTGAAAACACCGGATAGGAAAGGACGCGGAGCTTCTCGGAAAACATCCGGTTTCCCGCCGTGACATGCAAAGCCCGCCATCGGCTCGGTAAAGCCGATGGCGGGCTCATGTTTGGGTCGGTGAGCTTTAGACAGGGGCTTTAGTTGCGAAAGAACGGGCCGCTGCATGCTCGGGACCGACGCGTTTTTGAGAAAACGCCTGCAAGCGAATTACGGCAGCTTTCTTCCTGGTTGGCTGAGTTGGACGAACCAAACGTGCTCGCAGCTGATGTCGTGGAGCCTGTGTCGCCGTTGTCGCCATCGCCGTTGTCGCCATCGCCATTGTCGCCGTCGCCGTTGTCGCCATCGCCGTTGTCGCCATCGCCGTTGTCGCCGTCACCATTGTCGCCGTCGCCGTCAGACCCCCCGGTGTTATCATTACCGGGGTACTCCTCGCCCGTATCACCGTCTATCGCAGGACTGGGATTCTGCTCTGCGGCAGCAATCGAAATTCCAAAGAAGCCGCAGAACAACGCTGCGAATAGTATTGTTGTAATCTTTTTGACCATATTAGAAGCCCCTTTTGCCGCAGCCCCGCATGGCCACAAGGGAACCTCCTCGCAACACATTGATATCATTGCGATAATGGTTGAATAAGGACGCAAATATGGAGAAAGTAGTACTTTGTTGTGTATGGTTACCGCGGCGCGTCACATGAGTTAAAAAAAGTAAATAATATCAATAATTAAAATAATAATTCGGCAAATATCGTTTTAAATATGTTAAAATTGCGTTAAATTGAAGTTTATAATATGCTAAAATTATAATATTGAACTATGTTTAACAATAATACAGAGAGTAATTTTCGTTCGTGTGTTTTTTATTTTAATTTTAACTAAATTATCGCTTTGTTGATTGCTTGAAAAGACCGCAATTCGGGCCGTGATCGAATATTAAAGACTGCCCGTCCGACACTTGAGTTTAATTGGATCGATGTGATCGCCGCGGCTCCGGTTTTCGCACGTCCGGGCGACCGCTTCAATCGGAGTCTTGGAAAACAACGGATGTGTGTTTTTCTCGCCAAGCGCATTGAACTGTTTGAAGAACTTGAAACAAGATTGAAATAACGGACAAAAATAAGCCGAATTCTTGCGGTTGACCTAGCGACAATAATCAGCACTAATGCGACTTCTTACCGGAGCATGATAAGTCGCACTGAAAGGAGGGGTGTCTGATTATGTCCATTGGTAGACGAAAGTTCCTGGCCGGTGTTGCAGCCAGCGCGGTTCTCGCAGCGAGCTCACCGGCTTTGAGCGCGACCGCCTCGGCTTATTTCTCCGGGGTTAAGGAAGACAATGGCTTCGCCTACCGGGTGACGAATTTCAAGAAAATCCACCCGACATGGCACCGGCAAATGGTGAAATATTTCAGCCCCGAACCCCCGGGCACGCTGGTTGTCGACACGCGCAATCATTTCCTTTACATCATCTGGGGCAATGACACTGCACTCCGCTATGGCGTCGGTGTCGGCCGTGAAGGTTTCAAATGGTATGGAACCGCTCAGGTCGATAGAAAAGCCCTTTGGCCACGCTGGGTGCCGCCGCCGGAAATGCTGAAAAGGCAACCTGATCTTCCGCGGCTGGTCGAGGGAGGTTCGCCCCAAAATCCGCTCGGACCCAGAGCGCTTTATCTTTATAACAACGGCCGGGACACCGGCTATCGGCTGCATGGAACGCTTGAGCCCTGGAGCATCGGCAATGATGTTTCAAGCGGATGCATTCGGATGTTCCCCGAAGATATAATTGATCTTTACCAGCGAACACCGATCGGGACCAAGGTGCTTGTTCTTGAGCATATTGGGGCGAGCGCCGGGTAAATTACCAGCATAAACTATGTGAAGAGTAGTAGAATATTGGGGGCCGTCGGAATGCTGAATTTCTTGCCAAACAGAAACCTGTCTCGCTCTGGAGGGTTCCTTTTCGCAATGGTGGCGCTGACGGCCTGTCAGAGTGTTGAGACCGTGACCACGCCTGACGTGACCAACGCACCCGCTGCCGGCTACACTGACTTGAAAGCCGGCAGTGAAGAAGACTTCATCCTCAATGTGGGGCGGCGGGTTTATTTCACCGCCGACTCGTCGGCGCTTGACAACACCGCGAAGGTGACACTGGACAGTCAGGCTGCCTGGCTCAATCAAAACCCGGGTTGGAAAGTGAAACTGCAGGGCTTCTCCGACGATCCGGGCGATGCCGCGGCAAATATTGCGCTGTCGCAGCAACGCGCGGACGCGGCGATGAATTACCTGATCTCGAAGGGCGTCGCGGCTGACCGGCTATGGGCCAAAGGGTACGGCAAAGAGCGGATTGTGCGGGATTGCCCGGATATATCCTGTAAATCGCAGAACCGTCGGGTGATCGCGAATCTGCGCGAAGAAGTTGAGGAATGGGCCCGGCAGTAACCGGACATTTTGACGGCCTGCAAGGATGATCCATATCCTAGGGCAGGGAACTGCTTATTGCTTGCCTGCTCCCGTCTCAACGGGAAGATCCTCGCGCCCACCCCATTCGACCCACGAACCGTCATAAAGCTGACCGTCCTGTTTGCCGAGTTCTGAAAGCGCGAGCGTCAGGATTGCCGCGGTGACACCGGATCCGCAGGTGGTCGTGATCGGACGGTCAAGGTCAAGGCCCGCGTCGGTAAAAGCCTGTCTCAGATCATGCAGTGGTTTCAGCCGGCCCGATCCATCGATCAGTTGTGCGTAGTGCACGTTCTTGCTGCCGGGTATATGCCCGCTGCGCAAGCCTGGCCTGGGTTCGGGCTCCTCGCCGCCATACCGTCCAAGTGAGCGGGCATCGGCGATCTGAAATCCGGCCTCTCCAAGTCTTTTATTGATTTGATCGGCTGCAGCAATCATGCCGTGGTTCAGCCGCGCGGAAAAATGCCGTTCCGGACGGTGAGGGCGTCCCTCCTCCAATGGCCGGTCTTCCGCCCGCCATTTCGGCATGCCGCCATCCAGAACCATGACCCGCTCCACGCCCATGATACGGAATGTCCACCAGACCCGGGGTGCGGAAAACAGTCCGTGCGTATCGTAGACAACCAGTGTTTGCCCGTCTCCGATGCCCAGTTTGCGCATTCTGGAGGAAAAAACATGGGTCGGCGGCAGCATATGCGGCAGGTCCGAATTGGGATCACTGATCGCGTCGATATCAAAAAAGACCGCGCCTGGAATGTGAGCCTCCAGGAATTCCGCATGCGTATCCCTGTTTTGTGACGGCAGATACCAGCTGGCATCCACCGGAATGACATCCGGCGCACTCAAATGCTCATGCAACCAGTCGGTGGATACAAGATGTGAGGTGGGCATGCGTCTCTCCGGTACGTTGAGCTTTAATCTATAAGGGCGAGGCGGACACGACGGTTTTGTCGTCCCTTCTTTTCTATTTTCGGGATGCCTATGGTTCCGATTTCCTGTGTCGACAGCACGTGTGTTCCGCCGCACGGCTGCAGATCGACAGACCCGCCGATCCGAATGAGGCGAACCCTGCCGCTTCCCATCGGCGGCTTCACACTCATCGTTTTGACGAGGTCGGGATTGGCAGCAAGCTCGTCGTCTGTGATCCATTCGCTGGTCACGCCATGATCGCCCGCGATAAGGTCATTGGTTCTTGCTGCGATGTCTTCCTTATCAAGACCGGCTTCAGGAATATCGAAATCAAGCCGCCCGCCGTCTTTTGAAATCTGGCCACCGGTTACCGGGAAGGGAACAGCGACCGAGAGAAGATGCAGGGCCGTGTGAGCGCGCATGTATCTGTACCGGTTCTTCCAGTCGATATGGAGCACAACGGTTTCGCCGACGTCCGGAACACGCTGATCGGCAGCCGGTACATGGATGGGTTGCGATTTGTCATCCCCAAAGACGGTTGTTGCGATTTCTATCGTGTCGCCGTCTGCCAACTCAATATGACCATTGTCACCGGGCTGACCGCCACTGGTCGCGTAAAAGACAGTCCGGTCAAGCAGAATGCCGCCGCGGTCGTTGATACCGGCTACCGTCGCTTCGCAACTGCGCAGATAGGCATCGTCTCGAAATAACAGGGCAGTGGTCATCGGTGCTCCGAAACAGAATGTGGTGGTGTGAACGGGCTCTGGCCCCCAGCCCCCACCCTAATTGAGAATACGGCCTTCGCAAGGGTCATCTGGAGCTGTCAGGCTAAAGAATGGGAGAGAGCAGACGTGCCGCTCGCGCGGCAACCTGGAAATAATACGGTCGATGATAAAGGTTCGGCTCCTTGACCGGAACGGATTGCGCAAAATCCTCCTTAAGCATCTTCTCAACCTCTGCAACAATTGGGCTTTCGGCGAACCACATCGTCACTTCGAAATTGATCCGAAAGGAGCGATTGTCGAAATTGACGGTGCCGACGCCGGCAAGATCATCATCGACCAGAAAAATCTTCTGATGCAGAAAGCCGTCATTGTAGCGGTAGACCTTAACGCCGGCTGCGACCATGTCGGCCGCATGGCTGGTGCTCGCAAGCCAGACGATGCGGTGGTCGGGTTTTGAGGGCAGAAGCACCCGAACATCGACGCCCCGAAGCAGAGCGCCGTAAAGTGCGGTGATGACTTCTATACCCGGCACAAAATAGGGGCTCACAATCCATATGCGCTTGTTTGCCCGGGAAATCAGGTCGGCAAACACTACCGCGCAGGTTTCTATGGCATCCGCCGGTCCCGTCGGCATAACCAGGACGGACTCTTTGCTGTCGGAAACCGTAAATGTCTCACTTTGCACAGGCAGCGGTTTGCCGGTTGCCCACAACCAGTCCTCCGCGAAAGACAATTGGGCGGCCTGCGCCGCCGGGCCGGTCACTTTGACATGCGTGTCACGCCATCGGCCAAGCGCCGGGTTTTCTCCAAGGTATTCCACGCCGACATTGTGCCCGCCGATCCACGTGGATTTGCCGTCCACGACAACGATTTTCCGATGATTGCGGAAGTTGATCCGAAATGGTCCGGTCAGGCGCAACATCGGGTGCGTTTGATTGAAGCCGGAAACCTGAACGCCCGCCTTTGAAAGGCGCAAGATATAACGGCCGGAAAGATCTTTGCTGCCCAGATTGTCATAGAGGAGATAGGTCGAAACGCCTTCTTTTGCCTTTTCAATCAGGAGATCGGCGAGTTCATGGCCAAGCCGGTCATCTCGGATGATAAAAAACTGAACCAGAACATAGTGCTGCGCCGCTCTGATCCCCTCAAAAATGGACGCGAATGTCTCGTGTCCATCGATCAGCAGGTCTGCTTTATTGCCTGACTGAAAGGGAATGGGGGCCGCGCTGGTCAGCACCTTAAAGTGGCGCCCGGTGACGCTGGACACAACAGTATGGCGTTTGGCCGGGGAGCCTTGACCGCCGGGCGCATCTTTGTCCGGTAAAATTTCACCCTTTGTCAGACGCCGATAATCGTCAAACCTTTTCCAGCCGAATATCAGATAGATAAAAACAGTCAGGATCGGGAAGAAAAACAGCGACAGCAGCCAGGCAATCGACCCCTGCGCCGTTCGTCCATACATGATCTCCCGCACGGCACAGACACCGGCCAGCATATAAAAGGCGAAAATTGTGACGGCAATGAAATGGATATTGTCGACAAGAATGTCCATGCGCGCCCGGTCCGGTTGTCTGTATCAACAAGAACGAATTATGACAGACTGTTTCCGTTCTGTGGCATTATTCTCATCAAGACAACATGTTAGGTGTGAACGGTCGCCGCCGTCGCTTTGCAAGCTTATTGTGTAGGCACCTCTTCAAACGGGACGTCGATATCCGTTTTTCGCTCAAGCCACGCCGGAACCGGCAGGTCTTTGGACCGCAGAAATTCAGGATTGAACATCTTGGATTGATAGCGCGTGCCGAAGTCGCAAAGAACAGTCACGATCGTGTGCCCCGGTCCCAGTTCTTTTGCCATCCGGATGGCGCCCGCGACGTTGATGCCTGAGGAACCGCCAAGGCACATGCCTTCATGCTCAAGAAGGTCGAAGGCCAGCGGGATACCCTCCGAATCGGGAATCTGGAAGGGCATGTCGATTTCCAGACCTTCCAGATTGGCCGTAATCCGGCCCTGACCGATGCCTTCGGTGATGGAAGATCCTTCGGCCTTCAGTTCGCCGTTGGCATAATAGTTATAAAGGGCCGCACCCATCGGGTCGGCAAGGCCGATCTTGATGGTCCTGTTTCGCTCCCGAAGTCCGTGAGCGACACCGGCCAGGGTCCCTCCGGTGCCGACCGCACAAATGAAACCGTCAACTTTCCCGTTGAGCTGATCCCAGATTTCAGGCGCGGTCGTTTCGATATGTCCGTCGCGGTTGGCGACATTGTCGAATTGGTTTGCCCAGATGGCCCCGTTCTGGTCGTTTTTTGCGATCTGGTCGGCAAGGCGGCCTGAGACTTTGACGTAGTTGTTGGGATTTTTGTAACCGACGGCCGGAACCTCGATCAGTTCCGCACCCATCAGCCGAAGCGTGTCTTTCTTTTCCTGGCTTTGGGTCTCGGGAATGACGATGATTGTCCGGTAGCCCAAAGCGTTGGCGACCATAGTCAGACCAATACCGGTGTTGCCGGCGGTGCCCTCGACAATAACGCCGCCAGGTTGCAACAGCCCTTTCTTTTCCGCATCGCGGATGATGAACAGTCCGGCCCGATCCTTCACAGACTGGCCGGGATTCATGAACTCCGCCTTGCCGTAGATGTCACAGCCCGTCAGTTCCGAGACGCGGTTAAGGCGTATGAGCGGTGTATTGCCGATTGCGGCGAGGGCGGATTCTCTAACAGTCATGGGAGTATCGTCTCTTTTTCAATACGGTCATCCTCATGGTCTTTTGGTCAGAAAAACGCTGACCTTCTCTGAGAGATTGCCTGTTCTGAGAACGTATCGGAGAATAATGAGGTTGGCCTTGCCTTTGATCACTCTGAATTAGATTGCTTTTATCGCTTTGTTTCCATGAAAAGCAAAGCCAATAAATTCTAATTTTCGGCCTCATCGCGGATCGGCTTTGTGGGAAAGAGCAATTATCCGTCCGATTTGGCAATGAGAGACATCAAAAAACCGGCAGTTCCAGACATCAGATGCCCGGAACTGCCGGTTTTTTGGTGTCAGGTGAGGCCCGCTGCCGGTCCAAAGATCAAGCCGTCAGCGAGTCCACGATCCATGACCAGGCGACCTGTACTGAACTGACGGCCGCACCCACGACCCGTGTCACTGTCTCCCAGACTGAATTGCCGAATTTGGCAATCGTCATCATCGTGGATTGTTTTTCCGGTTGCGTTTCCTGAACATATTCGACCGAGGTCTTCTGATCGCCGCTGTCATCAACGATCCGGCGGGTTACGACCAGATTGGCATCCGGTGTGACGCGGTCCTCATAGACTTTGGCGACTTGCGGATCGCTGTCATCGGCAAGTGCCCGCACGACGATCGCACGACCGTCCGGCAACAGATGCGTCTCGTTGTGCTTGATTTCAGAGTCGTAAACGACTTCACCATAGGAATCGATCAGTTCCACCCAAACGGCGCGGCGGTCCGAAAACTCGACTTCGCCAATCCATATATCCATTTCCGAGCCGTCAGCGGCCGGTTTTGGAATGGACGAGGGTGTGTGAACCAGCACTGCAAGCCGGTCTGAGCGAAGAATATGCCGCTCGGTTTTCCCTTCTAATGCGTCCGCCTGCGCAGAAAATCCACTTAACGCGATTGCTGTCAGCCCCACAGCAATGGCTTTCACTGCACTTCTCATCAGGTGCCTCCCCAGGCTCCTCCGGTGTTCTGCAGGCGTAGTATGACGCTCTGCAGTTTCTGGCCAACGGGTTTTACCTCTACTGGCCGGCTACCAGTATACATGGGATTAACCATATTGACTTGCAATAGCAGATTGCATTTGCATCCTTTGACGCGAAGTTAGCCAAAATCTGCTGTTGCGGTGGCGAGAACCGTCTCACAAAAAACTGTCTTTGCGGTTGAAACAAAAGATAAAATTTTATCTGTCGACAAAACGAAGGTTCTGCTTGACCCCATGAAAAAAAGATAAAAAAGAGTGAGAATCATCACACGTTCGTGAGAACAAAGTGTGAATAATATCCTTTATTCGACACAGAGTTGCCTTCAAGTTGCCATGCTGATGCACGTATAAGTAGAGATTTGCCTCAATTGTTGATCTGAAAAAATTCCGCAAGAACCGCTTGCACTGCATAAGTTCCGGTTTTGGTCTGATAAATTCCGCTTTGCTGCGCAGATATTTACCCAACTAAAAAGTGTGTTGGATGGGTCGTCAGCCGTCTTGTGCCGCTCACCAGGAAAGGAATGACTTTAATAGTCCCATGCAGTTCAGCGTCGGCCTGCCGTTCTTTGACGGTGTCGATTATCGCTGCTGTTTTGCAACACATGCCGACGACGATACGGACGGAGACACCATTTGTCTAACCGGTTCCCAATAAAGTCTTGATCACGCAGGATTTTCATCGCCTTATTGAACAACGCAATGCACAAGACACCAACAGGTGTGATGGGGTGAGGGGCGGGAGAAACGCTGATGTCACAGTATGGGGTTCCCGATTTTATTGCCTTTACGCTCGGCATTGTCGTTTATTTTCTCGGTGCCTTCCTGACGCGCCGTGTCGCGTTTTTGCAGAACTACAACATTCCCGAGCCGGTTTCCGGTGGCCTTGCTGCGGCGGTGATAACGCTGATCCTCTATGCGATGTTTGATATCGAGGTGCAGTTCGAACTCGCAACCCGGGACCTGCTTCTCGTCATCTTCTTCACGACAATCGGCCTCAATGCCCGTTTGGTCGATCTCATCGCCGGCGGGCGCATGCTGGTGCTGCTGCTGATCATGACCGTCAGTTTCATGCTCCTGCAAAACCTGATCGGCCTGCTTGGAACCTCCCTGTTCGATCTGCCCAGTGCAGTGAGCGTGCTTTTGGGCTCAGCGTCTCTTATCGGGGGCCACGGCACCGCCATCGCCTGGGGACCGACCATCCAGGAGGCCACCGGATTTCAGGCCGCCAGCGAAATCGGCATCGCCTCGGCCACGCTCGGTCTCGTCTGCGCCGCGCTTTTGGGCGGGCCGATCGCGAAATTTCTGATAGACGGGTACAGTCTGAAGCCGGAGCGGGAACACGCCAGACCGGTTGTCGGTCTTCCTTACGAAGGCGACAAGACGCACGAAAACGATGTCGACCATATCAACCTGATGCGCACCATTCTGGTCACCAACATCGCAATCATCATCGGCTATGGCGCGAACGAACTGATCCTTGAAATGGGGTTGAAACTGCCGCTGTTCGTTGCATGCCTGCTGGCCGGCATCATCTTGTCCAACACGATCCCGTATCTCATGCCGAAACTCCTTTGGCCCGCCCGAACCCGCGCCATGGCCGTCGTATCGGACTATTGCTTGTCGATCTTCCTCGCCATGTCCCTGATGAGCATGAAACTCTGGACCCTCGCCGAACTCGGCGCCCCGCTTCTGAGCGTTTTGGCGCTTCAGGTGGTCGGAACCACCGTCTTTATCCTTCTGATCCTGTTCCGGTTCCTCGGACGGGACTATACGGCGGCTGTGCTGAGCGCCGGTTTTGCCGGTTTCACGCTCGGCGCAACGCCGACCGCGATTGCCAACATGTCATCCGTAACCAAACGCTACGGCCCGGCACCCTTGGCCTTCATCGTGCTGCCTCTGGTGTCGGCTTTTTTCGTGGATCTGGCAAATGCGTTTATTATTCAGTTTTTTGTGGGGTTATAGAAACAGCACGCAGTAAAGCCCATACGTCAACAGGTGGAACACAGGATCGTATCTGAGCCGGGGCAAATCTCGCGACCTCTGGATCGGGTAAAATGCCCCAACCCTTTGTTTTCACGCGTATCCTTGTCGTGAAGTGATTCAACCTTCACAGGACGCACTCTCGTTGTATCTGACGAAAATTTCGCTTTCTTCCGAGATATGGCTATTGCCAGAATAAGTGGCTAACTGGTATTTTCACAACTTTGTAATTTTGTTATAAGAAAAAGTACAATTAATATGAATCTCATTTCTAAAAGTACATTTTACATGTACTTGTTCCACTGAATATCCACTGTTTGAATTAATTGTCAGTCAAAAACTTGCTCATGTACCGCGCTTCCAATTGACATCGCCGAGTTCCTTGCGACACTTTATGATTGTATTTTGCGAGTGGGGCGACCAATGGATGAAGATAGACGTTTGGGTGAAATTATCGAACTGGCGAAAATTACGGGGCTCTCGCTGGATCAACTGGAAGAAGAGTCGCGATATCTGTCTATCCAGGACTTTCGCATCTGGTCGGATAAACTTTCAAGTCTTCCCAAGAAAAGAAAGTCGAGGGAAGTTCCATAAATAGTATTAATTTTAAGTGCACCATCCAGGGATAATCTTTGGCGGGCCGATTTCCAGTTGTTGTACTGAGTCTTCCCGAATCCAAGACTGTCAGCGAACTCCACTTGAGTTAAGCCGTAGTGCTTTCGCAGCCATTCGAGGCGTTCAGCAATGTGCTCAAGGGAGCTCTCGTCGTTTTCTTTCATGGGTGTAAATTACAGAATTCACGCTATTTTGGTATCTTTTATTCATGAACTTGTAAAAGTTCAAAAAATATGTACTGTATCGACAGTGAGCACAGTGGGTAATGTATTCAACATAGGTGAGCACTGCTCCGCTGAGAAGATCTTGGATGTTCAAAATATAGTGATGAGCCGCGTGACCGCTGCCGATAGGTTTCCATCGTCCGGTATTCAGAAATATGCGATCGAGAACGTCATTGAAATTCAGTGCGGGCTTTTGCGGTTTTCTGATTTCGAAACCAGGCGTTGCGTGCCTCCGCTTTGCAGGCAGGGAGCGGTAATGGATCACTCCCTCTATTTTGAATGTGCAGCTCAACTCGATATCTGATGTGGTGGGCTAATGTTTTCTGACTTCTTGTCCCGGCTTCTTGCCAAATGGTTGTGCGCCATCAAACGTCCGCCTGATGTATCTATGGGTGGTGAGGAAGATCCCTATCTCGTACGGTGGTGGCTTATACCTGAAAACAGGTTTTTTAATGTCTATCTGCATCGGTTTTTGCGCGATGATGACGACCGCGTTTTGCATGACCATCCGTGGCATTCGGTTTCCTTATTGTTAAAAGGACAGGTATTGGAAGTTTACCGAATGAATGATTGCAATCTCGATCAGACGCGAGTTCTGTATCGTGGGCAGTTGATCTATCGGAAAGCCAGTTTTGCACACCGGCTTTTTTTGCCGCAGTCGCAATTCGGCGGTTGTCCTGATGCTTGGGTATTGTTTGTTACGGGGCCCGTCATAGGTCGCTGGTGGTCTCTGCGTCCGAAGAAGGGCGAGCCGAAGGGGAAAGGATTTTGGGGCAACCTCAGAAACAGGCCTCGTTAAGACCGTTGAACTGAAAGACATTTGTTGCCGTCTTGTTTCAAAGACCGGCGTCCGCTCGAACTGTGTATGTTGCCGATGTGATTGGAGCGTAATAGGGTTTGAAAGCTGCTACGTTTTCAGCGCGTCAGGCACGTTCACTCATCGGTCCCATCAGTTGGTTTCTTGGGACCGACAACTAAGTGGGGCGGTACGGAAATCGATTTAATCTTCCTGGACCATCTTGCCCCGACGCTGCAATTGGTGCCGGTGGTTGAGTCATGAGATGCTGGTGGCAACCGGCACAGGGTGCCTCTTGCGCCAGCTGCTTTGTTTGATGTTGTGCAAGGCGAAATATCGTTTCGTGGCATTTGGTACCCGCGGAGTGAAATTTGACTGGTGACCAAAGCGTGTCGGGATCAAGTTCTTCAAGAGCCTTTCGTCACTGCGATTTGATGGGTTGTTTCGTCGTTTTGAGCTTTACCCTGAGTGAGTCTTTTTCTCGTTTAGATTGTGGATAACTGTTTGTTGTCATGGAAGTGCCATTTGCGATTGTGTGGCTGCATGGTAGCGGTCTGGACAGTGTAGTTATTGCTGTTTGCTGTTCGGGGATTTGTTTATGTTGTTTTTACAATGTATTCATCGTGGGTATTGCTGTGTCTTTAATGTAGTTGTTCCGGTTTTACTGTCTTTTGCTTTAATGTTCGGGCAGGGTGTGCCTGTTCATGCGTTTCCGGTCTATGAGACGCCGCGGCCGCAGGTGAAGTTTGCGGAGAACTTTGCCGGTGCGTATACGCGGCGTGTGAAGCTTGAGGTGCCGGGGTTCCGGGGATTGGAGCCGAAGCTGGCGCTGGCCTACAACTCAGGGGGCGGCCTCTGGGCGGCGGGTCTTGACGGAGGTCTGCTTGGGGTCGGCTGGTCGCTGACGGGTCTGCCTGAGATCATGCGGATCGGTGACCGGCGCGGGATTGCGACCTTCGGGGCAGGGGACCGGTATCTTCTGGATGACAATGAGATTTATCCCTGCAGCTCTGTTGCGTCGGGCCGGACCAGTCCGGGCTGTGCGGCCGGAGGGACGCATGTGGGGGAGTACGAGACCTATCTTAAGATCGTTCATGACGATACGAACAATCTGTGGACGATCTGGCGCCGGGACGGGACACAGATGGTGTTCCGGTCGGTGTCGCACTGGTTCAGCGGCACCTATGCGGACACGGACGAGGAGACGCTTGCGACCAAGTACCGGTTCCGTCTGGCTTCGGTGACCGATACGCGGGGCAATGCGGTTACCTATGACTATGCCTGCACGACACTCCCGGCCTGTTATCCCTCGCAAGTGAGCTACAACAACACGGTTATCTCGTTTTTGACCGAGGCCAGTCCGTCGCCTCTGACGCGGGCGAACGGGATCGGCATGACCGTGCTGACGCAGCGGCTGAAGACGATTGACATCAAGGTGTCCGGCAGCCGTCTGCGGACCTATGCGCTTGGCTATGATCAGAGCCCTGCCACGGGTCTGTCGCGTCTGGTGTCGGTTCAGCAGTACGGCACGGATGCGCTTCTGGATGCGGCCGGTGCTGTAACCTCCGGCACCGCCCTGCCGGCCTATGGCTTCAGCTACTCAGGAGCAGCAACGGCTAAACAGGCAGGACCAGGAGGACCGGCACTGAGTTCGCCGGCGCCGAATCAGAACTGTCACCAGAGTTGTGTTTTGGGTGTCAGCTACGGCACGCCGGGTTATTTTGGATTGGCAACCTACACGATTTCCCTTTCCAAACAAACGCATCCTCATGCGAGCAATGACTCGGTTATTGAGGTTTGTTACCTCAACGGGGTCCGTATTAGTAGCCCCACAGGTGGTGGCTGTGATTCCAGTCAATTGAGTGTTTACCTGCGCCGAACATCTTTGTCGGCTGGTAAAAGTATGTATTTCTACAACGCTTTTCATCCAGCTTACAGACCGGGCTCTCGTCTTGGCGATTTTGACGGGGATGGTCTTGATGACGCGATGAGTACTCAGTCGGGCTGGAACTGCGCATCTTTTGGTAAAGCACCGGATAGCTATTCTGATTGCTGGTCGAATGCAGTTGGTGGTGGTGTTGCCGATTATAATGGCGATGGCTTGGATGACATGCGAAGCGGTACCGGTACCATTACGCTTTATTTGTCAAACGGTGTAAACGCATTCATACCCAAATCGATGACAGGGACCGGCGCCAACTTCATCCACAGCACCGGAGATTACAATGGTGATGGTCTTCAGGATTTTCTTTTAAGCAAAACCGGTAGCGATACGGTCACTGTTTATTATACGTCCGGCACGGATCTGATTGAGGGACCGTCTTTTGATGCCAAGGGGGCAAGCAACTGCAAGGGTTGTTCGCAGTCGGTGGATCTTGACGGAGACGGCCGGGCCGATCTGGTATCGAGCCGGAGGGTTGCCGGTCAGACACCTCTTTATGCCGATCTCTATTTCAGCAATGTCTATCTGAACCGGGGCGGTCATTTTGAGCATGTTCTGCCGGGCGGTTCCACCGACACCTACAACGGTCCGGTGGCCGTTTCGACGGACATCGATGGAGACGGTCTTGTTGAAGCGGTGACCCGGACCAACCGTCCGGCCGGGTTGATCAACCCAAATGTCGGTTCGAACATCCTGAACGGTGGGAGTTTCAAGGTTCAGGGTTCTGTTCCTGATTTGTTGACGGAAGTTGTTGAGCCCTTGGGCGGTAAGGTCACGGTTGGCTATACGCCGTCCTCGGCCTGGTCGAACACCTATCTTCCCTATGTTGTTCAGACGGTGAGCAGCGTGACCCGGGACGATGGTCGGGGGACGGTCGGGACGGCAACCTACAGCTACCAGGGCGGCCAGTATGTGCCCTCCAATCGCCGGTTCCACGGCTTCCGGAAGGTTGTCACGACACTGCCCAGGCTTGCGAACGAGACGGCTGCCCCGACGATAGAGACGCTGTTCCGTCAGGATATCGCGGCCTATGGCAAGATCGAACAGGTGGACCGCAGGGACGGGGCCGGAACGCTTTTGCAGCGGCGGGAAGAGAGCTATGCGACGCAGACAAGTCTGCCCCGGACGGCACTGAACACCAAAACCCGCAGCACGGAATATTACGGCGGCACCGGCCGGACCAAGGTGGTGGAAAAGGCCTATGACGCCTACGGGCTTCTGGTGAGCACGACCGATCTTGGCGATGAAGCGGTGACGGGGGACGAGCGGATCTATACCCGTGTGTCCTATCCCAACACGAGTGCCTATATTGTCGACCGGTGGGCGGTTGAGACGGTGAACAGCGGGTCTGTCTATGATGAGACGGTGAACCGGATCTGGCGGCGCTGGCACGAATATGACGGGCAGGGTGTGACGGTACCGCCCACGGTCGGTAACGAGACCAAACTGTCGCAATGGACCGGAGCGGGTCCGGACGACAAGGCGGATCTCAAGACGGTCACCTATGACAGTTACGGCAATCCCACCTCGGTAACGGATGCTGTGGGCGGTGTGACGCGTTATCTCTATGATGCGACCTACAATCTTTATGTGACCGAGACCCGCAATGCGCTCTATGACGTAGGGGACACACGGCAGAAAACGCTGACGAGCTGGGACGGTGTGTGCGGTCTTCCCTTGAGCGAGACAGATGCGAACGGGTCTGTGACGAGCCACAGCTATGATGCGCTGTGCCGCCTGACCCGGTCCGATTTTCCCGATGGGGGCTATGAGAGCATTGCCTATGAGAGCTGGGGCAGTCCTTCGGGGAATATCCTGCGCAAGGAGACGCCCGGCTCCAGCGGTCATGGTGCGATTGCGAGCCGGACCTATCATGACGGGTTCGGGCGGGAACATCTGAGCCTGACGCAGACGGCTGCGATTGGTGGGGATTCCCGGGTTCAGCTGACCTTTGATGCCAGGGGCAATCTCTCTTCAAGAAGTCATCCGCATTATGCGGGGGATACGGTCAAGAATACTCTGTTTGAGTATGATGCGCTGAACCGTGAGACGAAGAAAACCAATCCCGATGCGACGGTGGTGAGCACGACCTACGGAGCGGGAGATGCGTTCCGGATGGTTGAGACGACGAATGAGATCGGTGAAGTTGCACGGGTTCATCTTGATGCCTATGGCAACGAAGTGTTCCGGGACCGTGTGATCGGAGGCGCCACCCGCAGAACGGCGATCCGTTATGATGCACGGGATCGGATTGTGAGTGTGACGGATCCCAAGGGTGCGCAGTTTGCCTATCAGTATGACGGTCTTGATAACCGGACGGTTGTGGATGATCCGGACCACGGGCTGTGGGAGATGGCCTATGATGTGGCCAGTCGTCTGAAGCAGCGGATCGATGCGAAGGGGATCGGGACCTGTTACAGCTATGATGCGCTTGGCCGTGTTGAGGAGCGGACGCGCCCTGTCAGCGGTGCGGGCAGTTCCGGTGCGGGTGCTCCGACAGCCAATGCGGGTGCGGACCAGGAGGTTTACTCCAGTTCTGTCGTAACGCTTGACGGGTCGGGGAGTTCGGATCCTGACAATGATCTTCTGAGTTACAGCTGGCGTCAGGTCAGCGGTCCCAGAGTGACCCTGACCGGAGAGACCACGTCTCAGCCCAGCTTTACGGCGCCGGCGGTTGCGGCGGGTGCGACGGCCCGGACGGTCTGGCGTCTGACGGTGAATGACGGCAACGGGTCCTATTCCACGGACACGGTTGCGGTGAGTGTGCTTGCGATTACATCGCAGAGCGTCATCTTCACCGCCTCGCAGAATTGGACGGTGCCGCCTTACAACACCATGGTCGTCACCGTCAGAGGGAACGGAGGAAAAGGCGGGACGGGTTATGCCGATGTAAATGGTGTTTTGGTCAACGGAACCAGCGGAGCTAACGGCAGTTCGAACTCTGTGTCCGGTACCAACATCACAACTGTGCAAGGAAACGGCGGCGTCGGTGGCGGGGGCGGCTCGGCACACTACAGTTGTCGAAGCATGGGTGGTGAAGAGCGATGCGGCTGGGAATATTATGACGGAGCTAATGGTGGCCACGGTGTCGGTCAGGGTGGGGATCAGAATACCACCGGCGGCGGCGCCGCGGGAGGCGCTGCGATTGGCAACGGCGGCCGTGGCGGCAATGGTGGCAAGGCGATCAAGACCTTTGTCCGCGGCACGGCCGGTGCGCCTGCGATTGGCGATGTTCTGAGTATCACGGTTGGCGGGTCTGGTAACCGGGGCGATGTGGTGATTGAGATTGAGCCTGCGGGAAGTGGTGCGACCAACCAGGTGACCTCGGTCAGTCCCTTCAGCGGCGATCCGACCCTGTGTGTCGTGGTTGCCGGCGGTGGAAACAGCGGTGGCGGGTCTTCCGCAACGATCACGGGGACGTCCGGCAATGATACGATTGACGGGACCGCGAATGCCGATGTGATTGACGGTCTGGCGGGCAATGACGTGATCAAGGGTCATGACGGTCATGACACGCTGCTTGGCGGAACCGGTGACGATCTTCTGTCCGGCGGCAATGGCGATGACACTATGCGGGGCGGAACCGGCGATGACATTTATGGCGGTAAAGCCGGAACGGACCGGTTCGTGTTTGAAGCCGGGGACACCGGTCACGATGTGATCGATGACTTTGCTTTTTACGATTCGCCCGATGATGTGATTGTTTTTGACAGCACTGTTTTCGCTGACTTTGCGGCTGTGATGGCCGCAGCGGCGGATAACGGTGTCAACACGACGATCACGATCGATGCCAACACCAGCATCAAGGTCAAGGGCCGTCTCAAAAACTTCTTCCAGACGAGCCACTTTGAGTTCAGCGGCGGTGGCAGCAGTTCCGGCGGCGGGTCGTCGGGCGGCGGATCTTCCGCAACGATCACCGGGACCTCCGGTAATGATACGATCGACGGGACTGCGAATGCCGATGTGATTGACGGTCTGGCGGGCAATGATGTGATCAAGGGTCATGACGGTCATGACACGCTGCTTGGCGGAACCGGTGACGATCTTCTGTCCGGCGGCAATGGTGATGACACTATGCGGGGCGGAACCGGCGATGACATTTATGGCGGTAAAGCCGGAACGGACCGGTTCGTGTTTGAAGCCGGGGACACCGGTCATGATGTGATCGATGACTTTGCTTTTTACGATTCGCCCGATGATGTGATTGTTTTTGACAATACGGTTTTCGCTGACTTTGCGGCTGTGATGGCCGCAGCGGTGGATAACGGTGTCAACACGACGATCACGATCGATGCCAACACCAGCATCAAGGTCAAGGGCCGTCTCAAAAGCTTCTTCCAGGCGAGCCACTTTGAGTTCAGCGGCAGTGGCAGCAGTTCCGGCGGCAATGGCGATGGCGGCTAGGACAGTATGACCCCGAAAGCCCTGCGGCCGGGAGTTTGCGTGTGTTCCGGCCGTTCCTCCGACCCCATTTTCAGAACTTTTGTCAGGAACCTTTTGTGATGGTGTTTTCTGCTTCTTTTCCCTCAGCCGGTTGGCGGTTTCTGTCCGGCCCGTGCTTTGTTCTGACGATAAGCGTTCTCTTTTCGGCTCCGGTTCCGGCAGAGACGGCCCTGTCCCGGCCCGGGGCGCCGGGTGTCTCTGAACAGGCCGTCCGGAGCGATTTTCTGTTTGCGGCTGTTGGCGATGATGCCCTTGGCCATCAGGTGGCGGCCGACCGGCTGCGGACGCGTTGTCAGGACGGTCCGGTCGAAGTTTCTTCCGCTGAGGTGCGGTCCGCTGAAGCGCTGTCCGGCCAGCCTCCCTGCCGGTCTGTGACCGGGGAGAGGCGGTGATGCAGGCGCACAGTCCGTCGTCCTCCGTCTACCTTCCGTGTCCTCCCGCTTTACAGCCCACTCAGCCAAAATCCGTTGTGTCCCCGTGTTTGTGCGTCGCGTTCGTTCCCTTGCGTTTGACCGGTGTTCCAAAACTCTCTTTTGAAGGCTTTTTTGATGTTTAAAGCTGTTTCTTTCCTTGTTGCTCTTTCGTCAGCGGCTGTTCTGTCTGTCTCCGCTCCGGCCCAGGATGTGACGACCTACACTTATGATGAGGACCGGGCGGGCTACAGGAATATCGGCCGGCTGACAACGGTCGCAAACGGTGCGGCGACGATCCGCAAGGATTATACGGCCCGGGGACTGCTGGCCCGGGAAGCCTGGGATGTGGACGGTCAGACCTATGAGCGCACCTATAGCTATGACAGTGCGACGCGCCTGATCCGCAGACAATTCTCCGACGGAGAAGTGTGGCCCTCTGCGAGCGGCAGCTACACCTATGACAGCGGCGGTCAGCTGACCTCCATTCCCGGTGTGATTGACGAGATCACCTATAATGCCAATCAGGACCCTGTTCGGATGGTGTTCTCCAACGGGGTGAGCACGGACTATACCTATGATGGCGACCGTCTGTGGCTTCTGGGCTCGCAGACCTCTGCCGGTGTGACCGCCCTGTTCGATGAGACCTATACCAGGGACACTATGGGCCGGATGACGCAGGTGCGGTCGAACCGCAGAAGGGCAACTGGGACTATGCTTATGACGAGCTCGACCAGCTTCTGAGCGCCAGCAACCTTGACGATGCGACCCTGACCCAGAGCTTCACCTATGATGAAGCGGGCAACATGACCTATAACTCGGCGCTGGGCACCTATAGCTATCCCGCCGCCACGGCTCCCCGTCCGCATGCGCCGACCGATGTGGCGGGGCAGGCTCTGACCTATGACAGGAACGGCAACATGCTGAGCGGCATGGGCCGGACGATTGCCTATGATGCTGCGGACCGTCCCGTCACGGTGACGGCCAATGGTCAGACGACGACCTATGTCTATGGTCCGGACGACAAGCGTCTGAAGAAAGTCACCGGCGGGAACACAACGCTTTATCTTGGCGACGATGAGGAGCATCTGTCTGACGGGACGGTGATCAAGCATATTGACGGCACGGTGCGGCGGGTCGGGTCTGTCTCCAACTGGATGCACCGGGACCACCTGTCTTCCATAAGGTTGATGACCGATGCCACCGGCACGCAGATTGCGGAGAACCGGTACCGGCCTTACGGCGAGCGCACGGATGTGCAGCTTGCTGTGAACACGCCACGGGAAAGCAGGGGCTGGATCGGGGAGCGGGACGATCCTGAGACGGGTCTGACCTATCTGAACGCCCGCTACTACGATCCCGCCCTTGGCAGGTTCATCACCCCTGACTGGTTCGACCCGACCGATCGGGGTGTGGGCACCAACCGCTATGCCTACGGCATGAACAACCCCATCATGCTCAAAGACCCGTCAGGGAATATAATCGATACAATATTAGATATAGTATTTGTCGGGTACGACGTTGGGAAAATTAGTTACGACTTCTTGACAGAAGGTGAGGTTGATCCAGTTGATGTAGCTGCTTTGGGTGCGGATTTAGCAGCAACGGTTACTCCGTTTGCTACTGGAGCTGGTCCTATGGTTCGTGCAGGAGCTGCGGCGACAAATACGACGAAAGAAGCTACGAAAGCGATCGCGGATAAGGCTGCGGAACAGGCCACGGCAAAAGCAAAAAAAGCTAGTGATCTTATTCCAAATACCGTTGAATCGGTCGAAAATGCAAAGAACATTTTTCAGAAGAACCGAAATTACTGGTCTTCTGAGCCGATAAATTTTAAAGGCCACAAGGTATTTCAAAGAAATGATTTGATCGACCCCAATCTGGTGGATGAACGTGGGCGGACTAACCTAGAAAGAATGCAAAATGGTTTGGCTCCATTAGGTCCGGATGGTAAACCTTTAAATCTACATCACATGACTCAGAGAAATGACGGACCAATCGCCGAGATGGCACAAACATTTCACCAGAAAAATAGCAAGACGATACATATCAATCCAAATACTGTGCCATCTGGGATAGACAGGAAAAACTTCAATAAATGGCGTTCTCAGTATTGGAAAGCGCGGGCTATAGACTTTTGATGGACGATCGAAGATGAGTGTTCAAGATCTAGAAGAAGCATTTGAACTTATAGAGGAAAATGGTGGAGACTTTGAAGGTAGTAAAGACGAATTGATTATCAAGAAAGCTGAATCTGAACTAGGGCTTATATTTCCCCCGACGTATCGGCAGTTTTTGAGTAAATATGGGTGTGGAGATATAGAAGGATTGGAATTCTACGGTATTATACACGACGACTTTCACAATTCGGGTGTTCCTGATGCGGTGTGGCTAACAGCCAATGAGAGAAAATCTGGTTTACCCGCTGAAATGATTGTAGTTGGTTCAACTGGGGACGGTGGCTATTTTGTGTTAGATACTTCAAAAAAATCTAGCAACGGAGAATGTGAAATCTTTATTTATACCGTTAATGGCAACACAGTTAAATACTCGAACGATTTTGGCAGCTTTCTTTTGAAGGAACTGAAGACAGTATTGGTCTAATTTATAAAGTGAACGATGTAGTATCGAACAATCGCCCTAGCAACTGTGTTTATGGTGCCTGTTTTAGCCTCCAAGGTTTTGTTGATTTGAGGATGGCGTTTGCGATTATCACGAGTCTACGTGCGATAGCGACGATGACTACCTTATGCGGCTTGCCTTGTTTTTTGAGACGCTGGGCGACCGGCCTGAGAATTGGGTTGTGATGAGCGGCGGCCAATGCTGCCTGGAACAACACTCGCCTTAAAGATCGCCTTCCGCCTGCAATTGCTCGTCTGCCTCGCAAAGTACCGCTGTCATGAGGCACAGGTGCAAGGCCGGTCATGGCCGCAGCTTGCCCTGCTGTCATTCGGCCAAGTTCCGGCATTTCAGCGATGAGCATTGCTGTCGCCACCGGACCTATTCCGGGAATTGACCGCAGCAGTCCGGCTTTGAGAGCAAATGTTTCTTCTTGCGCAATGGCGGCCTCAATTCGGCATTCGAGTTCAGCGATCTGAGCGTCGAACATCACTTTGAGTTCGGCATCCATGTCGTCAATATCGGCTGCAACACCCTGTTTCTGCCTCGCCCTGATCTGCCCTGAAAGTCGTTTCCTCATTTCGACGATCTGGGCACGCTTCGTCGTCAAAGCTCTGAGAATGCGCAGCTTGTGTGTCGGCAGCTGTCGTCCGGCACCTGGCCGGAACACCATGAACCGCGCAATGAGTTCCGCATCGATCTGATCGGTCTTTGCCCGCGTGCCGCGCGAGAGGGCAAATGCTTTGATCTGAGCGGGAGGTAGTTGCCCGACATTGATGCCCGCTGCTTCAAGCCTGCTCCAAAGAGCCCATTCCTGGCCACCAGTCGCTTCAAAGCCAACCTTGACTGAACCCGAAAGGCGCTGGATCAACGCAATTAAGCTTTCGTGGCCGTCTGCCGTGTTCGCAAGCCGGAACCTGTGCCCTTCTGGAAGGACGAAACCGTCCAGCCAGTCGCGGGACACGTCTATCCCCACAACGGTTGTCTCTGCTATCATGTCACTCTCTCTTCCTTATGGTTCGCGGTCCCGTCAAACGGGCCGCCATCAACTGTTCGAGACGGTGAAGAGAGACGGGATCAGCCTGCTAGGACGCGTGGTCAGGCCACAAGATGTTAGACGCTGTATCCCACCCCATCATCGATCCTGGCCGGGATCGATGATGGGAACGCTATAGCAAAGCACAGACACATAAGGTGTTTGATCCCAGGATTTGATGGTGCGATCTTTTCTTTGCAATGGAAGGAGGCACTATGGGACAGATACTTCACGGCAGCGCCACGACGACGCACGCCATCCGAGCGGCAATACAGCGATCGAAAGCTTCGATCTCGGCGTTGAGCCAGACCTACGGGATCAGCGAGATCACCTAAAATACCAATCAGGACCCTGTTCGGATGGTGTTCTCCAACGGGGTGAGCACGGACTATACCTATGATGGCGACCGTCTGTGGCTTCTGGGCTCGCAGACCTCTGCCGGTGTGACCGGTCTGTTTGATGAAACCTATACCAGGGACACTATGGGCCGGATGACGCAGGTGCGGTCGAACCGGAGCAAAGGCAACTGGGATTATGCCTATGATGAGCTCGACCAGCCCGGTCCCTTTTTTGGCGATCAACTTGTCTGAGTTCAACCTCGGTCGGCTGAACGCAGGTTGATCTGTGCGCCACCAACCTTGACGATGCGACCCTGACCCGGAGCTTCACCTATGATGAAGCGGGCAACATGACCTATAACTCGGCGCTGGGCACCTATAGCTATCCCGCCGCCACGGCTCCCCGTCCGCATGCGCCGACCGATGTGGCGGGGCAGGCTCTGACCTATGACAGGAACGGCAACATGCTGAGCGGCATGGGCCGGACGATTGCCTATGATGCTGCGGACCGTCCCGTCACGGTGACGGCCAATGGTCAGACGACGACCTATGTCTATGGTCCGGACGACAAGCGGCTGAAGAAAATCACCGGTGGGAACACAACGCTTTATCTTGGCGACGATGAGGAGCATCTGTCTGACGGGACGGTGATCAAGCATATTGACGGCACGGTGCGGCGGGTCGGGTCTGTCTCCAACTGGATGCCCAATTAAGCGGATAATGGGATCACCTGTCTTCGGTTCGGCTGATGACGGATGCCACCGGCACGCAGATCGCGGAAAACCGCTACCGTCCTTACGGCGAACGCACGGATGTGCAGCTTGCGGTGAACACGCCCCGGGAAAGCAGGGGCTGGATCGGAGAAAGAGACGATCCCGAAACGGGTCTGACCTATCTGAACGCCCGCTACTACGACCCCGCCCTTGGCCGCTTCATCACCCCCGACTGGTTCGACCCCACCGACCGGGCCGTGGGCACCAACCGCTACGCCTACGGCATAAACAACCCAATCATGCTCAAGGATCCATCAGGGAACAGGGTCAATTCCACAGGGCCTCTTGGGCGGCTTGATGGTGGCAATTCAACGTACATCAGAACATCCATAGCTTCCGGTGGCGTTCTTATTTCCAGCAGTTCAAACAGCAAAACCATTGGCAATACGGACAATATGACCGATCCGATCTGGAAAGAAGCACGATGCAAGGTATGCGGAGTGCCTGTCGGACCACCATTGCTAGATCACCGCCTCGGAGGATTGACGTCAGAGCAGGTTAATCAGCTTGAGGGCGAACTTCGGAGCCTCGCCATCAAAACCAGCCCATTGTATCAGCTATTCAGCTTATACAATGAAACGGCTGAAGAAGAAGAACCGCTTTCAGATGACTCCTTAGTTTGCCGTGGTGGTAGTTGTACAGCTGAAAGATTTCGTAATGGTAGCGGCGTTGTTGTAGATGAAGATGGGAATCTCGATGGCGTATCGGTCAATACCGGAGATGGGAAATCATTAGAAGAACTTACAGAGGGGATACCACATAATAAGGTTGGTGTTACCACTGTCGGTGAAGTAAGAAAATCGGGCGGAGATGTAGTTCAATCACCCACCAAAGGTAATCGAAACCATGGTACGCTTAAAGGCATCACACCAGAGGAAGCGGAAAGACTGATGACACCCCCAATCAGAAATCCACACAAGTGAGGGTCAAATGACCGAAACATCGGAAACTCTTTCAGAGCAATACCTTGATGAAATACAAGAGAGATGTGATGCGGCGTCCGCAGGCCCCTGGAAATCGTACGTCGAGGGTCGCGATCACACGAGTGGATCTGATTTCATTATGACCGGTGAAGGGGTAAATAGGGGTGACGATATTGAATTGTCAGGGGCTTCAATTGCAGATCAGGATTTTATTGCTCACGCTCGGCAGGACTTGCCGGCACTTATAAAAGAAATCCACCGACTTAAGAAAAAGCTTAAAGCATAATAGTCGGAGAACGGGACGATCCTGAGACAGGTCTTACCTACCTGAACGCCCGCTACTACGACCCCGCCCTTGGCCGCTTCATCACCCCTGACTGGTTCGACCCCACCGACCGGGGCGTGGGCACCAACCGCTATGCTTACGGCATGAACAATCCGATCATGCTGAAAGACCCATCAGGGAACAGGGTCAGCGATGTCGGACCGTTGGGACGCCTCGGCGGTGACGAAGCAAACACGGCCTATGCAAGCCTGCAATCAAACATTTCTGTCGTCCCGGGAGATGATGTCAAAGCAGCTGCAAGTCAGACCGGATTCGGAAGTTTATTTGACGAAGAGGATGAGTATGAGACTGCCTGCAGCAGAAATGGTTGTGGTGGCGGCGGCAGAGGAGGCGCCGGTGCGTCGTCAGGACCGGCTGCATATGGACGATCGTCACTGGCTAAGTCTCTGAATGATCGAAACGCGCGTCAGATAAACGGCAAAGCGGAAGGTAAACTCCAACAACCACTTAGTGGCAGAGCAAAACTCTCTCCTCCGAACTTTACGAACAAAGATTTTCCTAACATTGCAAATAAAGTTAGTCCTCAAAAACAAGCACGGCATATTGCAGGTCACAAAAATTACAGACATGGCGGTACTTTAAGTTTAAGTGATGCTCAAAAATTGCTGAATGCCTTTCATTCAGGCGCCACAAGAGTTTTGGGAAAATCAAAGAATGGCGGTTTCCCAGTCGTTCGATATGATGGTGTAACGGGGCGAAACAACAACTTAGGGGTTGGCGTCAAAAATGAACCAACGAATACTTTCATGATAAAAGGAACCAAAAGCCCTAGTGTTGTACCCGTAAGCCCATTTTGGAAACCATAGATATGATGAAAATCATCCAGCAAGAGCTTCAATTTCAGACTTTGGTGCTTGTTCAAGCACTTCTCGGGGTCATTTCTAGCAACTTCAGGGCTGTATGGATCAGCATGGATCCAGATGTTGAAGTAACGATAGTTTTGGAAGAAATGAATGATGAAGATATAAATGAGATCGAGGAACTTAAAGATGAATTTGAATCTCTTCAAACAAAAAATGTCGATTTTGAATTCAAGTTAGAAATAACGACGAGTGAAATCAATTACCCGGATGTCGCAAATTCTAACTCAGCAATAGTATTTATGAGGAGAAAATAAAAATAAGATATATTTTTGGATATATTATAGCAAAAATATTTAATTTTAGTTTAAGAATTCAATTTTATCTTCACGTATTGGACAGGGTTAAGATGTTTCTGTTCCTAAGGCAGGCCCTTGCCTTTCCGCTAACTCATCAGAACGGCAGGAATTATTAAAATCAATAGGTTAACTCATGTTAAAATATCCAGATGAAATTGATTTACTTGCGTTCTTTGAGTGCGATCCAATTGAAACCGATTTGGATGAGCAATATTTCTGTTTCAGTTATGTTGATGAGAGTGGAGTGCGAATTGAATTTGCATTTAACGCAATCCAACAATTTGTGAGGATCAGAATACTAAATGGGGAAAACGAAGTAGCTCTGGTAAGTGAAGAGTGTGTTGAACAAATCTCTATAAGAGATAATGGGAAAGGCGAACATATTTTTTGTTTGTTCAATTTTGGCGATTCAGCCACATCCGAATTGGAAGTTTATATCCGACCAAGAGTACGTATTAATTGGAATACGTTGCGGCTTTAGAGCTAATGTTGGCTTAATATCCATTAAGAACAGGGAGTTTTGCCCTCCGCGAGCGGCAGCTACACCTATGACAGCGGCGGTCAGCTGACCTCCATTCCCGGTGTGATCAGCGAGATCACCTATAATGCCAATCAGGACCCTGTTCGGATGGTGTTCTCCAACGGGGTGAGCACGGACTATACCTATGATGGTGACCGTCTGTGGCTTCTGGGCTCGCAGACCTCCGCCGGTGTGACCGCCCTGTTCGATGAGACCTATACCAGGGACGATATGGGCCGGATGACGAAGGTGCGGTCGAACCGGAGCAAAGGCAACTGGGACTATGCTTATGATGAGCTCGACCAGCTCCTGAGCGCCACCAACCTTGACGATGCGGCCCTGACCCAGAGCTTCACCTACGATGAAGCGGGCAATATGACCTATAACTCGGCGCTGGGCAGCTATAGCTATCCCGCTGCCACCGCTCCCCGTCCGCATGCCCCGACCGATGTGGCGGGCCAGGCACTGACCTATGACAGGAACGGCAACATGCTGAGCGGCATGGGCCGGACGATTGTCTATGATGCTGCGGACCGTCCCGTCACGGTGACGGCCAATGGTCAGACGACGACCTATGTCTATGGTCCGGACGACAAGCGGCTGAAGAAAGTCACCGGCGGGAACACCACACTTTATCTTGGCGACGATGAGGAGCATCTGTCGGATGGGACGGTGATCAAGCATATTGACGGCATGGTGCGGCGGGTCGGGTCTGTCTCCAACTGGATACACCGGGATCAT
The DNA here is from genome assembly GCA_965275915.1 of Stappiaceae bacterium. Taxonomy (GTDB): domain Bacteria; phylum Pseudomonadota; class Alphaproteobacteria; order Rhizobiales; family Stappiaceae; genus JBDWFY01. The sequence goes on along the minus strand of CBDHYI010000006.1, from coordinate 875,455 downwards.
CTGTCTTCGGTCCGGCTGATGACCGATGCCACCGGCACGCAGATTGCGGAGAACCGGTACCGGCCTTACGGCGAGCGCACGGATGTGCAGCTTGCGGTGAACACGCCGCGGGAGAGCAGGGGCTGGATCGGGGAGCGGGACGATCCTGAGACGGGTCTGACCTATCTGAACGCCCGCTACTACGACCCCGCCCTTGGCAGGTTCATCACCCCCGACTGGTTCGACCCGACCGGCCCGGGCGTGGGCACCAACCGCTATGCCTACGGCATGAACAACCCGATCATGCTCAAGGATCCATCAGGGAACAGGGTCAGCGATGTCGGCCCCCTGGGACGCCTCGGCGGCGACGAAGCAAACACGGCCTCCAACAGTCTGCATGACAATGGAATGTCAGTGCCCGGGGACGCTGTGTCGGATCTAGCTGCAAATACCGGTTTTGGTCGCCCATTTGATGAGGAAGAGGAAGAGTACCAAGTAGCGAAATACGGAAAATTTTCTCGCGAACTGGCGAAAAAATTTCCACGTACATTCGGACCAATAGACAAAAATCTTCGTTACGCTGACAAACAAATTTCGAGGTTTGTGAACCGAAATGTTAACAATCCACTGCGGGAACTTTCCAAGAAGCTGTTTGGTGGAATTGGAAAATCGTCACGGACCGCTCGAAAAGCCGCTCTTTACGTCAGATCATGGACCCCAAAAAACAAACACTTGTTGGGTTCGAAGGCGAAAAGGTCTGCAAAATTTAATACCAACAATATTAAAGAGGTTCAGAACTATGTTAGGGAAGCGCTTCTCTCAGACCGTGCACAATTTATGACCAACAATGTTAGCGGGTCGTTCCGAGTAGTCACCGATTTGGGCAGGCAAATTAGCTCAAAGGGACAAACAAGCATCCGAGTTGTCGTGGGAAAAGATGGAAAGATATGGAACGCATTTCCGGTGAATTTAAAATAGACTTTAAAATTATCGAAGGGCCAGAATATCCGTTAACTCACAAGGCACTTTCTGAAACTGAGGGTGAGTTGCTAATATCCGCAGGGAGCAATGTCTTGTTTAAAGAGCAAGGGATTCTGTTGGCTGAATTTGCGTCCGAGTTAAACAGGTGGTTGGCTAATCGAGACAGAAAAGCTGATTTTATCTATAGCTCAATGGATTATGAGGAAGCTCCAATTCTGAAGTTTGAAGATCTTGAAGACGAAATAACCATATTTTCGGGATGGAGCGGCACAAGGATAAGTGTGCCAGTGCTGGTTGACAGGGCCTCAGTTATTGCTGCCGCGAAACTTTTCTTAGGAAAGCTTGAGGGAGCGATCCCTGGAATAACCGAGGTATTCTAGTGTTAGTGGAGACGGCTCTTTACGGCTATCTATTTCGGCTATTTAGCTATTTAATATAGCTTGATGACGATATACGGTAACACTGGTGCCACCTGACAGTGGCGGTCAGCTGACCTCCATTCCCGGTGTGATCAGCGAGATCACCTATAATGCCAATCAGGACCCTGTTCGGATGGTGTTCTCCAACGGGGTGAGCACGGACTATACCTATGATGGCGACCGTCTGTGGCTTCTGGGCTCGCAGACCTCTGCCGGTGTGACCGGTCTGTTTGATGAAACCTATACCAGGGACACTATGGGCCGGATGACGCAGGTGCGGTCGAACCGGAGCAAAGGCAACTGGGATTATGCCTATGATGAGCTCGACCAGCCCGGTCCCTTTTTTGGCGATCAACTTGTCTGAGTTCAACCTCGGTCGGCTGAACGCAGGTTGATCTGTGCGCCACCAACCTTGACGATGCGACCCTGACCCGGAGCTTCACCTATGATGAAGCGGGCAACATGACCTATAACTCGGCGCTGGGCACCTATAGCTATCCCGCCGCCACGGCTCCCCGTCCGCATGCGCCGACCGATGTGGCGGGGCAGGCTCTGACCTATGACAGGAACGGCAACATGCTGAGCGGCATGGGCCGGACGATTGCCTATGATGCTGCGGACCGTCCCGTCACGGTGACGGCCAATGGTCAGACGACGACCTATGTCTATGGTCCGGACGACAAGCGGCTGAAGAAAATCACCGGTGGGAACACAACGCTTTATCTTGGCGACGATGAGGAGCATCTGTCTGACGGGACGGTGATCAAGCATATTGACGGCACGGTGCGGCGGGTCGGGTCTGTCTCCAACTGGATGCCCAATTAAGCGGATAATGGGATCACCTGTCTTCGGTTCGGCTGATGACGGATGCCACCGGCACGCAGATCGCGGAAAACCGCTACCGTCCTTACGGCGAACGCACGGATGTGCAGCTTGCGGTGAACACGCCCCGGGAAAGCAGGGGCTGGATCGGAGAAAGAGACGATCCCGAAACGGGTCTGACCTATCTGAACGCCCGCTACTACGACCCCGCCCTTGGCCGCTTCATCACCCCCGACTGGTTCGACCCCACCGACCGGGCCGTGGGCACCAACCGCTACGCCTACGGCATAAACAACCCAATCATGCTCAAGGATCCATCAGGGAACAGGGTCAATTCCACAGGGCCTCTTGGGCGGCTTGATGGTGGCAATTCAACGTACATCAGAACATCCATAGCTTCCGGTGGCGTTCTTATTTCCAGCAGTTCAAACAGCAAAACCATTGGCAATACGGACAATATGACCGATCCCTTCCGGATCTCCGTTGGCGGGCCAAGATCCTAATCTCGGAGGAATGCGTCCAGGTGAAGTAGATCGGCTTGAAGGCGAACTGCAGAGTCTCCTAGTCAGAAGCAGTACGGTATATTCGCTAATGAGGCTGTTTAATGAATCGGCTGAAGAAGAAGGCGGTGAAGTGGAAACCCCTCCAGATACTCATAAAGGGAAACGGAGAAAGAATAGATTACCAGATAAGGGTGAAGCAAATACGGTTGTTGAAAATCCGGCGGGTACAACACGTAAAAAATATGGACCTGACGGAAATGTTCAGAAAGAATGGAATCAAGGGCACGGACAAAATGCTCCTGCTGATGAGCAAAAAGATCACATGCACGACTACAAACCAAACCCCAATAATCCGACTGGGCGCGGAGAAAGAATGCCGGCACGAAAGCCGCGGCCTAGGGACCTATTTGATATGGACTTTTTGAAGTGAGATCGTGATGCAGTTAGTGTGTGAAAATGAAACACTGGTAGCGCAATTTACTGGAAAAAATTGTTTACTTGATGGGCGAATAGAAAGAATTTCGATATTCGAAGATAATTCATCTGTGTGTGTTGATGTAGAATATAGGATGAGGATATCTTCTGAATTTGACAAAATATATTTTAAATTTATGAATTGTAAGGAGTATTCATTTTACTTCTCTAGCGACTACTATTTTTATAATGTAGAACTTGTGAAATTGTTTAAAAATGAAAGTGGTCTATATTATATTTCCTTTGATCCGAAAGATGAATTGGATTGTGTTTCAGATGATGATCAGGACTATATACTGTGTGATAAGGTATTGGCGTATATTGATTAGGTATTAAATATTCCGAATTAAATATTTTGGCAAGAGAATATGTGCTAACATTACTTCAGCAATTTTTTTGAGACGGATTGTGCGATCTGCCTAGATCTTTTCAATTTCGATGTTTGGGTCGACGTGTCCACTTAGCCTTCTTGACTTACAAATAGGTTGATTGTTTCGATTGGTCTTCTGCCCTTGTTTGGGCATCCCAGATGGGGCCGTTTGGTGTTGTAGTGCGCGTGACCTTCCCCGCGAATAGGGACGGTTTGGTCTGGAAGCTTCCGGTTGGTTGTGCTCCGCTACCCAACCCTCTGCCGGTGTGACCGGTCTGTTCGATGAGACCTATACCAGGGACGATATGGGCCGGATGACGAAGGTGCGGTCGAACCGGCCAAAGGGCAACTGGGACTATGCTTATGATGAGCTCGACCAGCTCCTGAGCGCCACCAACCTTGACGATGCGACCCTGACCCAGAGCTTCACCTATGATGAAGCGGGCAACACGACCTATAACTCGGCGCTGGGCACCTATAGCTATCCCGCTGCCACCGCTCCCCGTCCGCATGCCCCGACCGATGTGGCGGGCCAGGCTCTGACATACGATAACAACGGCAACATGCTGAGCGGCATGGGCCGGACGATTGCCTATGATGCTGCGGACCCTCCGATGGGAGTGGTCGCCGCTGGACATTGCACCAATTGTCTATATCCAAATTGGAATCTTGCGTTAGTTCGTTTGAGGAAAAGTCTGTGTTAAAATCTGGAAAAAAGGTTCATACTGACAAGTCAGATTCAATTGAGCAACCGTCCAATTTTATGCTTGGTCGACCGGATCTCACCCTGACCTAGTGCCCTTAGTCCGCCAAGCTGCTTTCGGAATTCGTTCGTTACATCGTTTGCTTCGCGGAGGTCCCTTATCACATGGGGGGTGATCAGGATCAGCAATTCGGTCCGCTTTTCAGTATCCTGCTTGTGACGGAACAGATTGCCGACGACCGGTACATCGCCGAGGACAGGCACCTGCGATTTTGTAATATCGGCTTTCTGCTGAATGAGGCCGCCAAGCGCGAGGCTGTCGCCATCATTGACAACGACGGTTGTGCTGATCTTGCGTTGCCGGATCGTTGGAGAATCAATGCCCGAGGTGGTCGTCTTGATCACATCGCTGACTTCCTGATCGATATCCAGAATGACGCGGCCGGAGTCGTTGACGCGTGGTGTGACGGTCAGGATGATGCCGGTGTCTCTGAGTTCAATTGAATTGACGATCGTTGCGTCGGCGGAGTCCACGGCGGACTGGGTCGCTATCGGGACTTGATCGCCGATCTGAAGTACCGCTTCCCTATTGTCGAGCACCATCAGATTGGGCGATGAAATCACATTGACATCGGTAATGCTGGAAAGCGCGCTTAGGGCGACCTTTGACTGACCGGCGGAAAACAGCAGCGAAAAGCCCGGCGAGGAGGGGGCAACTGTGCCGGCGAGGGCATCGGACAGTTTCAGATCAAAATTGCCGACTTCAAAAAACCACCTGAGCCCGAATTGCAATTCATCAGTCAAGGTGACTTCGGCAATTGTGGCTTCCAGAAGAACCTGGTTGGGCAGTGAATCAAGCCGCCGCAGCATAGGTAAAATCGACTGGTACTCGTCGTGGGTCGCATGGATCAAAACGGCGTTGTTTGCTTCATCGGCCACAATGCGTACACCGCCGGAATTGAAAACCTTGTTCGGCACCTGCGATCCGCCTCCGCCGATCCCGGATGCTTCCGCGTCCGACGAGGAGGCGGCGGTGATCTGAATGATGGGGGCGCCGGAATCCGTAACGTTTCCATTCGACTGCTGCTCGTTGGACAGAATATTCTCCAGGAGCGAGGCCAGATCCGTCGCCTCGCGATTCTGGATCGGATAGACAAACAATTTGCGCTTTGTCCCGCCGGCAATGCGGTCCAGTCGCCCGACCCACTGCGCGGCCTGCTTGAGGAAATGCTGCCGGGGCGAGATGACCAGAATCGACGAGAGGCGAGCATTCGGCACAAACGTAACCAGCCCTTTTGCCGCTTCACCATTCTGGTTGGAGAAAATGGTTTCAAGTTCATCGACAAGGTCATCGGGCTCGGCATTTTTGACGGGCAACAGCGCGAAGGATTTTCCCCGCATCTGGTCGATATCAAACAGGTTGATGGCATCGAGCGCCGACGCAATTTCCCTTGGGTTGCCGCTTAGAAAGAGAATGTTGCGGCTGCTGTCTGCGGTCAGAACCGCATTCTTGCCGAGAATGGGTTCCAGCAGGCGGATCATTTCATCAGCGGCGACATAATCGAGCGGCACAATTTTTACCGACCGGCCGATCGTTTGATTTATTTTTCCATGAGCAAACTGTTTGCTGACGGGCAGTGAGCCGGGGTCGCTCAATGGAACGATGTGAACAATATCGTCTCTTATGACGAGCGAGGCTGCGTTATAAGCCAGCAGCGTATCGAACGCATCAAGCAGTGCGCTCTTTTTGATCGAATTTGTGGTCTGCAGCGTGATTTTGCCTGTAACGCTGGGATCGATGATGTAGTTCATCTGCATGATTTCGCCGACGACGGCTTTAGCTGCGGAGTCAATATCCACATCGACCAGATTAAGGTGAACCTTCTCGTTATCGGCAATCTCATATTGGACTGGCCGATTGTTTCCAACAATCTGAGAATTGCCGGGATAAAATTGTGCGTCGACCGGTCCGTGAGGATCTCGGGCACGAGATCCGGACTGTTGCGGGAGGTAGTTGCGATCAAATCCGCTTTGAGATGACCGCGTGACGTCGCTGCGGCCATTGGTTGCAAAAGAGGACTCAAGTGCGGTTTCCGAACATCCGGTAAATGAAACCGCCAAAAAGCAACATGTAATGATGCGACTTAAATTGGAAACACGCAAACTTGGCCTCAAATTTCAATAAGATGCGCAGACGACACTGATGCGCTGCAATGAGCGGGTACCTGCCATTACTACGCGTCAGAACATGCTGTGGCCATGATCGCCACTAAAAAAACTCTTAATAAATCGTTAATAAATTCCGGTGTCGTATCCAAGTATCATGTGTTGCTCCCGAATTCCCCAAATAGATGTTCAGATCACCGTAGCGGACCGATACAGAGTGGAAGAGATGATAAATCCTGTGTTGTAGTTAGATCTTTTTGAAACCAGCTATTTATCTTCTCTGGATTGCGAACGCGCCCGCTATATCCATACCATTGTAGGGGGCGGTACAATGGATGCTGCCCGGGTCGTAATTCTATCGTGGTATCAAGATGATATATTTGATCGGGTAATGACAGAGCGACGACGTTGACGGCGTATACCCGGTTCGTCGGCCGCCCGCCAAAATACTGATTTCCGTTCGGGAGGCGGGCGAGGACATGACGCAGCCGGTCATGGGTGACATCGCCGGATAGTCGATTGCGTCCGCTATTGACAGTAAAGATCTCTTTTAATTGGGGGATCGATTCTTCCGCAACTTCCGATAGACTCGCCAGCTCTTCAAGGAACCGGTACTGAGCCGTGCTGCGTCCGGCTTCGATTTTCGTCGCCAATCTTGATGCGACATGTGAGGGATAAAGCTGAGACAGCACTGCAGCGACAACTTCTGTTGGTGCAGCATTGATATCAACCTGCCCGGCTACATCCTGAAGGGAAAACGACAACGCAAAACGAGCGTTTAGTTTGCAGGCAATCCGGGATCCGTTTGCAACAAGACGATTAGGAGAGTCAATCGATTGGCCCAAACTATGCAAGAGAAGTCCTGCTGCAATTTCCAGTCCGGATTCCGCATATAACTTCGCCTGAGTAACTTTGATGTCCCGACTTATCCGAGAAATCCGGTTTTGGACGGTTCCCATAAATCCGACCATAATGCTGGCCAGCAGCGCCAGGCTCAATAAAACCGTTAATATGGCGAACCCACGCCTTTTTGCTCGCCTGGATTGCGATAATATTGAACTGAGTTCACTGATTCTCATTTTTCAGAAACTGATTTGCAGCTGAAAATCCATGAAAGAAAACGTCTTTTTCAATAAGCGTTGTCGTTTGTTTGCAACAGGTTTGGCTCTTTTGGGTACTTTCGCTGTCATTGCTAGATTTGCCTGGACCAAGCACGGAGCCATGCCCCCTGAAGTTGTGATTGCGAGCTGCCTTCTTGCCAGTCTACTCGTCTATGGTGCGGTCGTTGATATCTATTTTCTTTTTATCCCCGACACAGTCAGCCTTGGGTTGTTTCCTTTGGGATTGATCGTCACTGCCGTCATCAATCCGGACGCCGTGCCTTCACATCTTGTGACCGGCATAGTTGTTGCGGTGATATTTCTGTTGGCGGGCAGATACTATCAACATTGTCGCGGACGATCCGGATTTGGAATGGGAGACACAAAACTTCTTGCTTCTGCCGGTACCTGGATTGGTCCGCTCGCTTTCCCAAGTGTGGTGCTGATTGGCTGTCTGTTGGGGATTGCAAGCGTTTTTATCCGTCGGTTTGTTCGCTCAAGAAGAGCGTTTCAGCGTCCGTTGGCGTTCGGCCCGCACATTTCCCTAGGTTTCTGGGTCGTCTGGAATTTTGGCCCCATAAAATGGTTGAACTGATCGATGAAAACATATCGCATGTATCTTAGAGCCCTGGCGATTTTTCCGTTGCGCATTCTCGTGAGATCGAGGAACACCAAGCGTGGATTCAGTCTGCTTGAGGTGCTGGTTGTCCTGACAATCATTGCGCTGGTGGCCAGCGTTGTCGGGCCAAGCGCTATTTCATATCTCAGTCGCGCAAAGGGAAAAACAGCGGAATTGCAGGTTCGGGAAGTGGAAAATGCCTTGGAACTTTATTTCTTGGATACCGGTCAGTATCCGACCGAAAGTCCCGGACTTGCCGTTCTGGTTGAGGCGCCCGCAACGAAGACAAGATGGAATGGTCCTTATCTCAAAAACAAATCGGCCCTGGACGATCCTTGGGGACGGCAGTACCGCTACCGGTATCCGGGAAAACATGGAGAATTTGATGTGTTTTCGCTGGGGCGCGACGGAGCCGAAGGAGGCTCCGGTGAAGATGCGGATATTACGAACTGGTAAATTACTTCAGCCGGGGGCGGATGAAGTAAGACTGAGTGTCAGACGGTTTTTTGCGATCGATTGGTGTGACCGTCAGTTCGATCAATGTCGGTAAATGTGCCTGGGAACCCCAGTTGTCACTCCAATTTGCCCCTTCTTCCCCGGATCGTTTTCCGAAGTAGCGGAAAGCAATGCGAGAGATTTTGTTCAGCTTGCGCGTTTCTTGAACTGGCAGTGGACGGTTTGCATCCGATTGATTTTTCAACGGAGAAACAACAATGGTTGGGGTGTCCGTGTTTTCGGAACCGGCCGTTAACTCAAGGCGCGCTGGAATTTCATGATTAGTGGATTCAAAACGCCAGAAGGAGACGAAAGTTAAGTGGTTATGCGTGCCGGCAAAAAGTGTACCCGGTGAAATCGTGCTCAAATGAGACGCTGAAACGGGCTGAGCCTGAGAAAGATGTCTGAGAAGGAAATTGATCTCGGCGTGACGTTTGCTGTTTTCTGAAATTGACTCGGCTTTTTCCCAAACTCGACGACCTTGAGAAAGTGAACTTGAAATGGCCGCGGTCAGCAATCCCAAGATGGCGATGCTGATCAGCAATTCCAGAACGGCATAACCGGATTTGGCAGAACGGCTGCTCATTGAGTTCACTTTATTTCCGATAGCTGAATGCTCTCCAGTTCATGCAGGGGTCGGTCGGTCGTACTGTTTGACATGTTGAAGGCCTGCATCTTCAAAATCGTGAATTTGATTGCCAGTTGCGCCTGCTGAGGCGGATGCCCTTCAATTTCTGAAACAGTTGTCAAAATCCGGAATTTTCCATTGTCCGAGTTTTCAATCTGGCCTGGCTGAAGATTTTGCAATGCGCTAAGACGATTGAGTTCTGACTGCATCAGCAACTGGAGTTCTGCCACATCCTCCGACTTTTTGAGTGACCTAGCGCTGCTGGAGGTGGCGCTGTATATTGCTACAAGCGTGATTGAAAAGATTGCAAATGCAACGATTGTCTCAATGAGCATATAGCCGCGCTTACGCCGGTTCCCGCATGGTTGTCCGCTTCTCATGTTCTAAAATGCCAGCTCATTTACACCCATAACGGCATCCATGATGAGGAAAATAAACGATCCAACACCAAGACCGATTGCCAATGTCAAAATTGGGGGAATGAGTTGGAACATAATCGCTATCTGATTGAGCGTTTCCTTTTCGAGTGTCTTTCCGACATGCATCATAATATCCGGTAGAGTTCCTGTTTCTTCGCCGATTTTTATCAGGCGCTTTGCGAGATGGGGTACTGAGGGAGATGTTTCCAGCGATCCCGCGAGAGATCTCCCTTCACGCAGGTTTGCGGTTGCGGTGGCAACAGTTTGTTTCATGATCTGGCTTCTGAACGTCGCCTGCGCGGCCTCCAACGAAGAAACCAGCGGGACGCCATTAAGCAACATCATTCCTGCTGTTCGCGAAAATTGAGAGAATTCAATGTTCCGGCGCATTCCACCAAACAGGGGGAGGGCAAAGTTCATTCGCTCCAAGGCAAATGATACTGACGGAATTCGGATGCTGTAGATTGCAGTTATCAGCAAGAACAGTATTCCTGTCAGCACTGCGGTGCTATTCTTGGAGACAAACTGATTTGTCTGATCGATAAATTCTATTATTGGCGGCAGTTCTGCACCCGAGTCCTGAAACAAAGGTTTGACTGCTGGAACCAATATCGTCGAAATCAGTGTAAGCACAATCATTGAAGTCGCGAACAATATCGCAGGATATAAAATGCCGGCTCGTATCCGACCGGCCATCTCTATCTGGTGTTCAATTTGATTAGCCAAATCATCCAGGACAAGCGGAAGGGAACCGGACTTTTCGCCAGCTACAATAAGGCCGGTATAGTGAATTGGTGCAAAGTTTGTTTGTTCGATAATCGCATCGGAAAGTGAAGAGCCGCTTCGGACGGCTTCGTGGATACCGATCAACGCCTTCTTAAAACGCAGATTTCTTTCACTGTCGACGGTAATGGAAAGCGCTTCCAGCAATGGTATTCGCGCCGTCAGCAAATTGGCCATCATGCGCGTAAAACGAGCCAGGTTCTTTTTGTTGTAATACCGCTTCGTGGTGCGAGCGAAGCTATTGGCCTGCTTACGCTTCGAGGACGATCCATCGATTGATACCGGCACAAGGTTTTTGCTTCTGAGTACAGCAAATGCATCGCCTTCCGACGTCGACTCCAACTCACCTGAGATAAGTTTGCCGGTTACGGAATAAGCTTTGTAGGAATATGTCGCCATAATTCTAAGGGTCTTCTGACAATGAATGCGGCAATTTCAGCTAATCAAAATAACCTGTGGCACTAATAATTTCTTCGATTGATGATTGGCCTTGCGCTGCGAGACTTAATCCTGCGTCGAGTAATTGAATCATGCCTGATTCGCACGCCGCATTACCAATGACCTGCTCGCTTTTTCCCGACAGAATGAGTTCCTTGACTTTTGAGTTTACCGTCAACAATTCCGATATCACCGTCCGACCCGTGTAGCCGGATCCATTGCATGATTCACACCCCTTCGGCTCGCGAAAATCGCTTTCGATGATTGATTTGCAAATTCGCTCCTTAATTGTCGATGGCATTGCATTGGAACTTATTGGTTTGCTGCATACCTGACAAATTGTGCGTATCAATCTTTGAGAGAGAACGCCGCGCACACAGGCTGCTACGAGATAGGACGGCACGCCCATTTCGATGAGCCGGGTTATGGCAGCTGCTGCGTTGTTGGTGTGCAGAGTTGATAGAACCAGGTGTCCGGTCAAGGATGCGCGAATAGCTATCTCTGCGGTTTCCACATCTCTAATTTCGCCAATCATGATGATATCCGGGTCCTGGCGCAGAATAGAGCGTAGAGCTTTTGCGAAACTGAGCCCAAGATCCGTATGCACCTGAACTTGATTGATGCCCGCAAGCTGATATTCGACCGGATCTTCAACTGAGACAAGCTTGCGATTGCGTGTATTGAGTTCCCGAAGCGCCGTATAAAGGGTCGTAGTTTTGCCGCTTCCCGTAGGACCGGTGACAAGAAAAATACCATTTGGGTGAGAGAGAATATCGAGAATTTGGGCTCTCACACGATCCGAGAACCCGAGCGTCTCCCAATTGAGATTTGCGCCGTCGCGTCTAAGCAACCGGACAACGGTGCTTTCTCCATGAACGGTCGGCAGTGTTGATATTCTAAGGTCCAGATCTCTGCCGCGAATTTTTGTTGATATTCGACCGTCCTGTGGGATACGCCGTTCTGTGATATCCATGCGCGCCATGATTTTGATGCGGGAGATTACGGCTGCACTATTTTCTTGTTCAATTCGCTCGACATCTTGCAGGTGACCGTCAATCCTGAAACGAACACAGTAGCCGAACTGTTCCGGCTCAAGATGAATATCCGATGCATCGCGATCGAGCGCATTTGACAGTATGGTGTTCACACGCTGAATGATTGGGCCTTCGCTGGCCAATGCCTTCAGCTGTTCAATGTCCTGGTTGATGTCTACCTGACTATAGGTGGAGTCATCCGCAAGTGAATCTGTCTCTGAATCCTGATCTTGAATATCTCTCAGGATCTCGACAATTTGCGATTTTTCCGCTGAAAAAACCTTAACGGGCACGTCGATCAGATATTCAATCGACCGTATCGTGTTTGTATCAAGCGGTCTCGACATCGCGACGGACAGGATATTGTCCTCGAAAGAAATTGGCACGACGGAATTGGCAGTCAAAAATTTCCTTGAAAGAACGTCTTCGAACGGTATCTGTTCAGGAACATCCTGCTCATCCAGCTTGGGTATGTTGAGCCAATTTGCCCAGAAGCCGGCCAATTCCTCGTCGGATATCAGGCCCAGTTCAGTTAAAACAACGTCCACGGGGGCCGACGTTTCCAGTGTCACCCGCTGCGCGCGCTCGACCTCGCTTGAGGTTAAATAATCGAACTCCAAGAGTGCCTGAAAAACATCTGAATCTCGCCTATTTAGGGTTGGACTCGCCTGTTGCAACTTTGATAGCCTCCGGCCAGCAAATTTGGTTTTGATTGTTCCGCTGAAATTTTGTTCGAAAATCAGTGCTTATCCTATGGTTCAGATAGACAAAGATTCGGTCACATTGCAATCTCTGATAAACGCTCGAAGACTTTTCTCCTGGTGGTATGGAGAGATAGTCGGCGGATTTTCTTATGTCGTTTCAAAGCTCCCGCTTGAGCACGAAAAAACGACAAAAGTTCTCTATACCGGTGGTGAGAGGACCGTTGAGAACCACAACTTGAATGTTCGGGCCGCAATCGGTTCTGATGAGAAATCCTGGCGGGAGTTGATCGATTTACTGAGGCCGAGCGGAAACAGGTCGCAGATCATTCGTGTCGTTCTTAACGATGGGCTTTTTCTTTCCCGAACAAATTCTTACCCCGATATTGCAATCCAACACCTTGAGAAAATTGTCGATACTGATGTGCTTGGTGCGACACCTTTCGATCAAAGCAATGCATTATGGAATTGGCGCTTGATCAATCGTGCCAATGGGAATGTCGAGGTTGAAACGGTCATTCTGCGGAAAAGTCTCGTCGACCAAATTGCTGCCCTGGCCCACCAATTCGGGATTGAGATCGCTGCGATAGAAGTGGTTACTGATGACCGTGAAAAAACGTTTCAAATTGTTGAGTTTGACACATCGGCCACGCGACGGAATCGAATGGTGTCTCGCCTCAATCTTGCGGCTGCAGGCTTGTTTGTTATTTTGGGGATGGCAACGCTCGCTGTCTCATACCGGGGGCATCAAACTGCCCACTATGTACTGGCCGCCAAAGTCGTCGAGGAACGAACTCAGCTCACCGATCTACGTAGACGTCAGAAGGATGTTGTGTCTGTTTTTGAAGCCAATGCAGTGCTGCTGAAGACAAAAATTGAGACACCATCCTTCATCCATATCTGGAACACACTTTCCAAAGAATTACCGAGTTCCGTTTGGCTTTCCGAACTCCGGATAAGTGGGAATAGGGGACGGATGAGTGGCTTTGCAGAATCGGCCGCCCCTTTGATCGAACGGCTCGAAACATTGGATGTTTTTGAAAATGTGTCCTTTGCCAGCCCTGTCAGGATAGACAGGCAAAATAATCTGGAACGTTTTGATATCTCGTTTTCGCTTGAGATCCTTGATGAATAAGTTTGCCGACAAAATAGGGCCTAAGCTCAGCCGACTGCTTGCGTTTTCATTGCTCTTTTTTCTTCTATGGAGCGCCGTCGCCCATATGGCTGTTCCAGCTTATGAGGCTTTTGCGCAGGTCAAACAGGAGATCAATCAAAAACGTATCCATCTTGGACGTATCGAAGGGGCCATTGCGTTTGAGCGGCAAACCTTGAATGACCTGAATGTCGAATTCGAGAATCAGAAATGGATCGGCAAGAGCGCGCCGATTATCAGTGCTGAATTGCAAGGGTTTGTTCAGCAAACGGCACAAAAGAACACCGTCCGTATTTTGAGTATTACCCCGATGCGAACGCGACCGTACTCCGAATTTGATACCATCGGGCTACGCATTGAGCTGGAGGGTGGAATAAAGGCTGTCCGAGATGTCATCAGCGAGCTTGAGAACCATCAGCCGTTTATCTTCTTGAACGCTGTTGATATGAGGCCGCAGCAGAGCTTTCGCGGCAACAACGGTCAAGCGTGGCAATCGCTTCCGCTTGTGAGCCGACTGGACGTTTACGTACCTATTGGTGTTGCGCAGGGAAGCTGATTTTGATTCGGTATCTTAATTTTTTCATAGGTTTTTTGCTCATTGTGGGGTTCATTCTGTTGTCCGGCATGGCTGTACAAATTTGGCAGAGCGAAGTTGATATAAGCCCTGTTTCCCAAGCCAACAGAACAATCGAATCAGATGATGTTGCAGAGAGGGTGAAACGCAAATGGACGGGCGTTGACGATAACGCTATAGGGCAGATATTGGCTGCACCTTTGTTTGCCAAGGGGCGTGTTATGCCGGACTCTCGCCCCGGAGCAGCGGCAATATCAAAAGAAATTCAGGTGACGATTACTGAGAAAGAAGAAAAGCCGCCTCCCAAAGTCAAACCTGTCGCAAAGAAAGTCGTTTCTGAACCTCCGACTCCACCTGCACCACCTCCAATTTCCTTTCGCCTTGTAGGTGTTATGATCGTTGGTGATCAGCGGGAAATTCTGCTTTTTGATGAAAAGACGCAAGAAAAAACATGGATTGCCATGTCGGAAAAGATATCCGGTTGGACTGTTTCAAAAATCGAAAAAGACAACGCAACACTGCGATTTGATGGGTTGTTTCGTCGTTTTGAGCTTTACCCTGAGTGAGTCTTTTTCTCGTTTAGATTGTGGATAACTGTTTGTTGTCATGGAAGTGCCATTTGCGATTGTGTGGCTGCATGGTAGCGGTCTGGACAGTGTAGTTATTGCTGTTTGCTGTTCGGGGATTTGTTTATGTTGTTTTTACAATGTATTCATCGTGGGTATTGCTGTGTCTTTAATGTAGTTGTTCCGGTTTTACTGTCTTTTGCTTTAATGTTCGGGCAGGGTGTGCCTGTTCATGCGTTTCCGGTCTATGAGACGCCGCGGCCGCAGGTGAAGTTTGCGGAGAACTTTGCCGGTGCGTATACGCGGCGTGTGAAGCTTGAGGTGCCGGGGTTCCGGGGATTGGAGCCGAAGCTGGCGCTGGCCTACAACTCAGGGGGCGGCCTCTGGGCGGCGGGTCTTGACGGAGGTCTGCTTGGGGTCGGCTGGTCGCTGACGGGTCTGCCTGAGATCATGCGGATCGGTGACCGGCGCGGGATTGCGACCTTCGGGGCAGGGGACCGGTATCTTCTGGATGACAATGAGATTTATCCCTGCAGCTCTGTTGCGTCGGGCCGGACCAGTCCGGGCTGTGCGGCCGGAGGGACGCATGTGGGGGAGTACGAGACCTATCTTAAGATCGTTCATGACGATACGAACAATCTGTGGACGATCTGGCGCCGGGACGGGACACAGATGGTGTTCCGGTCGGTGTCGCACTGGTTCAGCGGCACCTATGCGGACACGGACGAGGAGACGCTTGCGACCAAGTACCGGTTCCGTCTGGCTTCGGTGACCGATACGCGGGGCAATGCGGTTACCTATGACTATGCCTGCACGACACTCCCGGCCTGTTATCCCTCGCAAGTGAGCTACAACAACACGGTTATCTCGTTTTTGACCGAGGCCAGTCCGTCGCCTCTGACGCGGGCGAACGGGATCGGCATGACCGTGCTGACGCAGCGGCTGAAGACGATTGACATCAAGGTGTCCGGCAGCCGTCTGCGGACCTATGCGCTTGGCTATGATCAGAGCCCTGCCACGGGTCTGTCGCGTCTGGTGTCGGTTCAGCAGTACGGCACGGATGCGCTTCTGGATGCGGCCGGTGCTGTAACCTCCGGCACCGCCCTGCCGGCCTATGGCTTCAGCTACTCAGGAGCAGCAACGGCTAAACAGGCAGGACCAGGAGGACCGATGCTCGATGCTCGTAATCCAGGTGATGTTGGTGTGAGTTATGGCAATTTCAGTGAATTTGGTCTGCAGACTGTACGAGTGTACTCGACCACGGCTACAGGATCAGCGAGTTCCGGAACTGAAGATGTTTGTTATTATAAACGATCAGATCAATCCAGCGCTGTGCGCATAAATGATTGTCCGATTGGAAGTATCGGTGTCTTCCTGAAGCGCACGACTTTGTCGTTATCAAAATCATTCACATTGACATATCGACGGCTTAGTAACTGTTCCGACAGTGGTGGAATCTTTAGTGGAACGCCGCGTTGTAGTGTCGGTTCTGTCAATGCCACCATCGGTGACTTCGATGGTGATAATTTGGATGATCTGTGGTTCCCGCAAGGCAGTCACTTCTCATTCCCGAACGATAATAAAGTCGTTTTGTCAACCGGTCAGAGTTGGTCAACAGCGGGTTCTCTGAGCGGCGTTGCGGACTACAATGGTGATGGCCGGGATGACATGAGGAAGGGTACCGGCACAATCACACTTTATCTGTCTAATGGTGTGAATGCTTTTTCCTCTCAAACGACAACGGGGACGGGCGCCAACTTCATCCACAGCACCGGAGATTATAATGGTGATGGTCTTCAGGATTTTCTTTTAAGCAAAACCGGTAGCGATACGGTCACTGTTTATTACACCTCGGGTACGGATCTGATCGAGGGACCGTCGTTTGATGCCAAGGGTGCGAGCGGCTGTAAGGGCTGTGCGCAGTCGGTGGATCTGGACGGCGACGGCCGGGCCGATCTGGTGTCTACCAGGCTGGTTCCCGGGACTTTGTCAGTCCCATCAAAGAACTTCTCCAATGTGTATTTGAACCGTGGCGATCATTTTGAACATCTGCTGCCCAGCGGTGCGACCGATACCCATGGTGATCCGGTGGCCGTTTCGATGGACATTGATGGAGATGGTCTGGTTGAGGCGGTGACTAAGAACAATCGAACGGAAGTTGATTGTGTATTGTGCGGATCTAACTCAAACCCTTCTCCAATTAACGTCCTGAACGGTGGGAGTTTCAAGGTTCAGGGTTCTGTTCCTGATTTGTTGACGGAAGTTGTTGAGCCATTGGGCGGCAAGGTCACGGTTGGCTATACGCCGTCCTCGGCCTGGTCGAACACCTATCTTCCCTATGTTGTTCAGACGGTGAGCAGCGTGACCCGGGACGATGGCCGGGGGACGGTCGGGACGGCAACCTACAGCTACCAGGGCGGCCAGTATGTGCCCTCCAATCGCCGGTTCCACGGCTTCCGGAAGGTTGTGACGACACTGCCCAGGCTTGCGAACGAGACGGCTGCCCCGACGATAGAGACGCTGTTCCGTCAGGATATCGCGGCCTATGGCAAGATCGAACAGGTGGACCGCAGGGACGGGGCCGGAACGCTTTTGCAGCGGCGGGAAGAGAGCTATGCGACGCAGACAAGTCTGCCCCGGACGGCACTGAACACCAAAACCCGCAGCACGGAATATTACGGCGGCACCGGCCGGACCAAGGTGGTGGAAAAGGCCTATGACGCCTACGGGCTTCTGGTGAGCACGACCGATCTTGGCGATGAAGCGGTGACGGGGGACGAGCGGATCTATACCCGTGTGTCCTATCCCAACACGAGTGCCTATATTGTCGACCGGTGGGCGGTTGAGACGGTGAACAGCGGGTCTGTCTATGATGATACGGTGAACCGGATCTGGCGGCGCTGGCACGAATATGACGGGCAGGGTGTGACGGTACCGCCCACGGTCGGCAACGAGACCAAACTGTCGCAATGGACCGGAGCGGGTCCGGACGACAAGGCGGATCTCAAGACGGTCACCTATGACAGTTACGGCAATCCCACCTCGGTAACGGATGCTGTGGGCGGTGTGACGCGTTATCTCTATGATGCGACCTACAATCTTTATGTGACCGAGACCCGCAATGCGCTCTATGACGCGGGGGACACACGGCAGAAAACGCTGACGAGCTGGGACGGTGTGTGCGGTCTTCCCTTGAGCGAGACGGATGCGAACGGGTCTGTGACGAGCCACAGCTATGATGCGCTGTGCCGCCTGACCCGGTCCGATTTTCCCGATGGGGGCTATGAAAGCATTGCCTATGAGAGCTGGGGCAGTCCTTCGGGGAATATCCTGCGCAAGGAGACGCCCGGCTCCAGCGGTCACGGTGCGATTGCGAGCCGGACCTATCATGACGGGTTCGGGCGGGAACATCTGAGCCTGACGCAGACGGCTGCGATCGGTGGGGATTCCCGGGTTCAACTGACCTTTGATGCCAGGGGCAATCTCTCTTCAAGAAGTCATCCGCATTATGCGGGGGATACGGTCAAGAATACTCTGTTTGAGTATGATGCGCTGAACCGTGAGACGAAGAAAACCAATCCCGATGCGACGGTGGTGAGCACGACCTATGGAGCGGGAGATGCGTTCCGGATGGTTGAGACGACGAATGAGATCGGTGAAGTTGCACGGGTTCATCTTGATGCCTATGGCAACGAAGTGTTCCGGGACCGTGTGATCGGAGGCGCCACCCGCAGAACGGCGATCCGTTATGATGCACGGGATCGGATTGTGAGTGTGACGGATCCCAAGGGTGCGCAGTTTGCCTATCAGTATGACGGTCTTGATAACCGGACGGTTGTGGATGATCCGGACCATGGCCTGTGGGAGATGGCCTATGATGTGGCCAGTCGTCTGCTTGAGCGAACGGACGCAAAAGGTGTCAAGACGGTTTACACCTACGATGCATTGGGCCGCGTTGTCTCAAGAACACGTCCAGGTGGCGGGTCGTCGGGCGGCGGATCTTCCGGTGGTGGCAGTTCTGCAACGATCACCGGAACATCCGATGATGATGTCCTGAATGGCACAGCCGGTGATGATGTGATTGACGGACTTGCCGGCAACGACGAGATCAACGGTCTTGGCGGCAACGATATCCTGACCGGTGGTCCTGGTGCCGACTCCCTGCAAGGTGGGGGCGATAATGACACAATCTATGCCGATGCGGAGGATACCTGGTTCAGCGGCGATGCGGGCATTGACACCCTTGTTTATGAGGGGACGGATGATCGCCAATATGCCATGGACCAGGGGGCGTTTGAGAATGCCCGGATCGGTGCCGGTAACAACACGGTCTGGGGTACGGTCGGTGCCAACACCATTGAGGGAGAAGCCGGCGATGATGTGCTGTTCGGTTATGGCGGCGATGATGTCCTGAAGGGTGGTCCCGGTGCCGACTCTCTGCAAGGTGGGGGCGATAATGACACAATCTATGCCGATGCGGATGATACCTGGTTCAGCGGCGATGCGGGCATTGACACCCTTGTTTATGAGGGGACCGACGATCGCCAATATGCCATGGACCAGGGGGCGTTTGAGAATGCCCGGATCGGTGCCGGTAACAACACGGTCTGGGGTACGGCCGGTGCCAACACCATTGAGGGAGAAGCCGGCGATGACGTGCTGTTCGGTTATGGCGGCGATGATGTCCTGAAGGGTGGTCCCGGTGCCGACTCTCTGCAAGGTGGGGGCGATAATGACACAATCTATGCCGATGCGGAGGATACCTGGTTCAGCGGCGATGCGGGCATTGACACCCTTGTTTACGAGGGGACCGATGATCGCCAATATGCCATGGACCAGGGGGCGTTTGAGAATGTCCGGATCGGTGTCGGTAACAACACGGTCTGGGGTACGGCCGATGCCAACACCATTGAGGGAGAGGCCGGCAATGACGAGCTGTTCGGCTATGGCGGCAATGACGTTCTGATTGGTGGACCGGGATCGGACACGCTTCAAGGCGGGGCTGGCAGCGACACTTTCCGTTTTCTGAGCGGTCAGAGCGGCACCGATACGATATCCGACTTTGCGGCCGGAGCGGGATCGGAGGATGTGCTTGTCTTCGACAGTTCGATCTTTGCCGACTTTGCAGCGGTGGTGGCGGCGGCCAGTGACAATGGGACCGACACCACGATTACGCTCGGGTTCGGAACAAGCATTGTGCTGCAAAATGTTCTGGTAACGGATCTGCATTCCAACGACGTTCAGTTCAACTGAGAACCACACCAATGACCAGCCCGGACCCGTTTAGGGCCCGGGCACCAGAGTTGCCTGCGGTTCCAAAACCCTCATTTGAAGGCTTTTTTGATGTTTAAAGCTGTTTCTTTCCTTGTTGCTCTTTCGTCAGCGGCTGTTCTGTCTGTCTCCGCTCCGGCCCAGGATGTGACGACCTACACCTATGATGAGGACCGGGCGGGCTACAGGAATATCGGCCGGCTGACAACGGTCGCAAACGGTGCGGCGACGATCCGCAAGGATTATACGGCCCGGGGACTGCTGGCCCGGGAAGCCTGGGATGTGGACGGTCAGACCTATGAGCGCACCTATAGCTATGACAGTGCGACGCGCCTGATCCGCAGACAATTCTCCGACGGAGAAGTGTGGCCCTCTGCGAGCGGCAGCTACACCTATGACAGCGGCGGTCAGCTGACCTCCATTCCCGGTGTGATTGACGAGATCACCTATAATGCCAATCAGGACCCTGTTCGGATGGTGTTCTCCAACGGGGTGAGCACGGACTATACCTATGATGGCGACCGTCTGTGGCTTCTGGGCTCGCAGACCTCTGCCGGTGTGACCGCCCTGTTCGATGAGACCTATACCAGGGACACTATGGGCCGGATGACGCAGGTGCGGTCGAACCGGCAGAAGGGCAACTGGGACTATGCTTATGACGAGCTCGACCAGCTTCTGAGCGCCAGCAATCTTGACGATGCGACCCTGACCCAGAGCTTCACATATGATGAAGCGGGCAACATGACCTATAACTCGGCGCTGGGCAGCTATAGCTATCCCGCCGCCACGGCTCCCCGTCCGCATGCGCCGACCGATGTGGCGGGGCAGGCTCTGACCTATGACAGGAACGGCAACATGCTGAGCGGCATGGGCCGGACGATTGCCTATGATGCTGCGGACCGTCCCGTCACGGTGACGGCCAATGGTCAGACGACGACCTATGTCTATGGTCCGGACGACAAGCGTCTGAAGAAAATCACCGGTGGGAACACAACGCTTTATCTTGGCGACGATGAGGAGCATCTGTCGGACGGGACGGTGATCAAGCATATTGACGGCACGGTTCGGCGGGTCGGGTCTGTCTCCAACTGGATGCACCGGGATCATCTGTCCTCCGTCCGGCTGATGACCGATGCCACCGGCACGCAGATTGCGGAGAACCGCTACCGTCCTTACGGCGAGCGCACGGATGTGCAGCTTGCTGTGAACACGCCGCGGGAAAGCAGGGGCTGGATCGGGGAGCGGGACGATCCTGAGACGGGCCTGACCTATCTGAACGCCCGCTACTACGACCCCGCCCTTGGCAGGTTCATCACCCCTGACTGGTTCGACCCGACCGACCGGGGCGTGGGCACCAACCGCTATGCCTACGGCATGAACAACCCCATCATGCTCAAGGACCCATCAGGAAACAGGGTCAATTCCACAGGGCCTCTTGGGCGGCTTGATGGTGGCAATTCAACGTACATCAGAACATCTATAGCTTCCGGTGGCGTTCTTATTTCCAGCAGCTCAAACAGCAAAACCATTGGCAATACGGACAATATGACCGATCCGATCTGGAAAGAAGCGCGGTGTAAGATCTGTACGATTCCTTCCGGATCTCCGTTGGCGGGTCAAGATCCTAATCTCGGAGGAATGCGTCCGGGTGAAGTAGACCGGCTTGAAGGCGAACTGCAGAGTCTCCTAGTCAGAAGCAGTACAGTATATTCGCTAATGAGGCTGTTTAATGAATCGGCGGAAGAAGATGGAGAAACGCCCGCAGAATCAAAAGGGGGAACCTACGGTCTTATTGATCCCGAAACAGGAGAGATTGTGAGAACAGGACGAACCAAAGATCTAAAAACCCGGGAAAAACAACATGCATCCGATCCTGAAACTGGTGATCTGATATTCGATGTAGATCGCCGTACAGATAGTTATCCTGCCCAACGGGGACGTGAACAGATTATCTATGATAATAATCCGGGTGCACAAAAAGAAAATGGCGGTCTAAATAAAATTAGACCAATTAGTCCACGGAACAAACGAAGAGAAGAATATTTGCGCGAAGGCGAAAAACTTCGATGATGGGAAAAGCAGAATTATGAATTATGAGGAAGGTAGCTGCTTTGCAGTCCCGTTACGTGATGGTGGGTTTGCCAGAGGTGTAATAACGTGTTGGAACGGAGACAACATCCTTGCTGGCTATTTTTTTGGCCCCCGTATTGCTAGCTTGGAGGATTTAGAAGTTGATGAATCAATGGTACCAGGGCTAGAAATGCTCATTGCGAGGTTTGGAAATATCGGCTTGAAAAACAAAAGCTGGCCTATGATCGGGCAAGTTCCGCATTGGAATCGAAACGACTGGAAATTGCCGAGATTTCTAAAAATTGATAATAGTTCAAATGAGTGCCGATTGCGTACATATGATAATACTACCTTAGAGTTTATATCCGAAGAAGTGTTCTCATTGCACGAAATTAATCCAGAAAACTTCCACAGATCAGGGTTGTTGGGGCATGGTGCGGTGGAAATTATCTTAACAAAACAGCTCTCGAAGCCATCAGCTAAGGTCTTGCATTGATGGGGACTGTAAACAGTTTTAAACGCCGACTAGGACTGTTCGGATGGTGTTCTCCAACGGGGTGAGCACGGACTATACCTATGATGGTGACCGTCTGTGGCTTCTGGGCTCGCAGACATCTGCCGGTGTGACCGCCCTGTTCGATGAGACCTATACAAGAGACACTATGGGCCGGATGACGAAGGTGCGGTCGAACCGGTCCAAGGGCAACTGGGATTATGCTTATGACGAACTGTACCAGCCCGGTCTCTTTTGGCGGTCAACTTGTCTGGGTTCAACCTCGGTCGGTTGAACTCAGGTTGGCCTGTGCGCCACCAATCTTGACGATGCGAGCCTGACCCGGAGCTTCACCTACGATGAAGCGGGCAACATGACCTATAACTCGGCGCTGGGCACCTATAGCTATCCCGCTGCCACCGCTCCTCGTGCGCATGCCCCGACCGATGTGGCGGGCCAGGCACTGACCTACGATAACAACGGCAACATGCTGCGCGGCATGGGCCGGACGATTTCCTATGATGCTGCGGACCGTCCCGTCACGGTGGATGCCAATGGTCGATAACGTACAGATTTTTTCGCACATTTTCAGGTTGAGACGGTTCCCTTTATGTTGATTGAAGGGAGCAAAGAATGTCTGAGGAGGACGATGGAAAAGAGATGAGCAACGTGATCCGGATTGATGAAGCGCGGATCAAGGATCATCTTGGAGAGATGGTGCGCGGCACCGTCGAAGAAGCGTTGAATGCGATGCTTGACGCGGAAGCGGACCGGCTTTGTGGTGCAGGCCGTTACGAGCGGAGCGAAGGGCGCCAGGACACGCGCGCTGGCAGCTATGAACGTTCTCTGCACACCAAGGCCGGCGAAGTGAAGCTGAAGATGCCGACGCTTCGGCGTCAGACCTTCGAGACGGCGATTATCGAGCGATACCAGCGGCGGGAAAGCAGTGTCGAAGAAGCTCTGATGGAGATGTATCTGGCCGGTGTTTCGGTTCGGCGTGTTGAGGATATCACCGAAGCTCTGTGGGGGACGAGGGTGTCAGCGGGCACCGTTTCCAATCTGAACAAGAAGATCTACGCGAAGATCGAGGAGTGGCGGTACCAGCCGATCGAGGGTGAGCATCCGTATCTTTATCTGGACGGGATTGTGATGAAGCGGACTTGGGCGGGAGAAGTCAGGAATGTTTCGCTGCTTGTTGCCAGTGCTGTCAATTCCGAGGGCTACCGTGAGATCCTGGGAATCTGCGAAGGCGCCAAGGAAGACAAGTCCGGTTGGTCCAACTTTCTCCGGCACCTTGTGGACCGGGGATTGACCGGTGTGAAGCTGATCATCTCCGATGCCTGCCGGGGCCTTGTGGAGAGTATTGCCCACTATCTGCCGGACGCCCAGTGGCAGCGTTGCATGGTGCACTTCTACAGAAATGTTTTCAGCCACGTGCCGTCTGCGAAGGTTCGCGAAGTCACGCATATGCTGAAGGCCATTCATGCTCAGGAAAACCGCAAGGCGGCACAGGAAAAAGCTGATGCTGTCATCGCAGACCTGCAGGCGCAGCGTTTGACACGGGCTGCCGAACTCATCCAGGAGAGCATTGGAGAAACGCTGACCTACTACGGCTTTCCGGACAGCCATTGGCGCAAGATCAGAACCAACAATCCGCTGGAGCGGATCATGAAGGAGATCCGTCGGCGAACACGGGTTGTCGAGGCGTTTCCAGACGGTCAGTCATGCCTCAACCTGGCCGCGGCAAGGCTCAGGCATATCGCAGCCGGCAAATGGTCCACCCGAAAATACATGAACATGACACCGCTCTACCAAGAGCAGAACCAAACACACGGAGCCGTCGCCTGAAAACCAAAGTGCGAAAAATCTTTGATACCACCTGCCCATGCTGATCAACACGAGCAGACCCTAAGTGGAGGATGGGGTGATTTTCCCCCTTTTTCCTTCATTCAACATGACAGGGGTATCCCGCGCTGGACAGGCCTTGATGTGGAACTGGTGCACGAAATCTCAAATCGTGCCGGCTATGTCATTACGGCGGATAAAGTGGCCTGGCCGTTGCTGGTGAACGGGATCATGACCGGCCGGTATGATATCGCCGCCCAGGCAACGAAGACGCCGGAGCGGGAAGAGCTGGCCTATTTTTCTATCCCGTATCGGTTCGAAACGATGGCGCTGATTTTGCCCCGGCAGCATAGCGCCCGACTGAATGCCGCGAATATTTCCGAATTAATCGATGTGTTCAGAGAAACCGGATTCCGCCTTGGTGTTACAAGCGGCGCAGCGTTCCCGAATAAGGAAATGCGCGACTTTATCGACAGTCCGGGCTATCCGGGCGCTATCATCCGTCGCAGTCCGTCGGAGCTGGTGACCAGTCTTCTTGACGGCAATATCGACGGCTATCTCACCAACCGCATTTTGGGGGCTCACTTTATCGAGACGATGGGGGCTACAGATCTGCTTGTCGAACATCCGATTCAGGTGCTCGGTGCGTTGCATCTGATGTTTAGCAAGGAAACTGTCTCACTTGAGGTTGTCGAGAAATTTAACAGTGCGATCAGAAGCGTCACAGCCGATGGCACTTATCGCCGGCTGAATACCAAATATGCATTACCGACCCTCGTCCAGCTGTCGCTGGACAGTCATTGGTTCAAGGCTGTGGATTTGATCGGTACCATTGCTTTTGCCATTTCAGGTTTGCTGTTGGCGTTTCGCTATAATTACGATGTGTTTGGCGCACTGGTCCTGGCTGCTTTGCCCGCCGTCGGAGGCGGTGTGGTCCGCGACCTGATTACCAACCGGGGCGAACTTGCGGTCCTGGCCTCGCCGATATACATCGAAACACTGGTTGTACTTGTTGTGGGCGGCTATTTCGCATTGCGCCTGGCCGTTTTGATCCGGCGAAGCGCTTTCGGGACATTGGCGGCCGAGCAAGTTGATCGGCGCCGGGCCCAGATCGGATATGTCGTGCAGGTTTGCGATGCTATCGGACTTGCCGCCTTTACGGTGACCGGCGTTGTCGTAGCGCTCATCACGCAGTCGCAGCCGCTGTGGATCTGGGGGCCCGCTCTTGCCGCGATTACGGCCGCAGGTGGCGGGATACTGCGTGATGTCGTGCGCTCCGACCCCGAAATCCCCTTGTTAAAAGGCGAACTTTACCCGGAAATTGCAGTCTTGTGGGGGCTTATCCTGTCGGTGTTTTTCGTCTGGGAAGCGCGCATTCTCAGTGCCGACGACATCCGCATCGGAATTCTCGTCACTTTTTTCGGTGCCCTGATTACGCGAATGGTGACGATCCATCTGGGATTGAAAAGCCCACGCTTTTCGGCGTGACGGTTGCGATTGCGAACCAATGATGTTGGTTCCTTCAGACTTGGCGTTTTATGACCAAAACCGTGAAACGGTGTAATAAAGCAGCCCCAGCCCCATGATGATGCTTACTCCTGCCAATGATAAAGAAAACAGGCTGCCACAAAACTGAGCAAAAGCGGAAAACGGACGACGGTCCGCATTCTTACTGCGAAGTTGTTCAAGGAAGGTCCTGAACGGGGCTCTTGGAAAAAAAGCCAGAATGAAAACAACGAACAGTGCCAAAAGCACCAGAAATTCCAGGCCGCCCATAAGACCTCTTCATCAAAACCGCAGGACTGACTGTAGATTACTGACTGAGGTCCGCTAAAGACCACATCCGATCGGTTGAGTCAAAATGTTCTTATTTTGTTCTTATCGAGGCGTTATAATGCAATCAGTCTCTCTGGCCTGTCAGGGCACTCTCTCTCGCTTCCTCCCCGAGAGCCTGAGAGTTGGGCTACCTCCACGTCGTCCTGACAGTGGTAGACAACTTGCCCGCCGCATTGTGCCATGCGGCGGTTTTTTTTGCCGAACCGACCTGTACCGGGAGGTTTTGCGTTGACGGCGGCTTCTCAAACGAAACTGAACGCAAAAAGCTTTCTCTCAACCATATGGCCGAAGAAGGGTGTGGTTCCGGATATGGATGTTGGCATTTGAAGATTGGGAGCAGATACCGGGGATCCCGGCGAAGCGGCTTTCCTTGTGTTTGACAGAAAGACTTTGCGTTGCGCCGTTTTGGTTTTTAAAGATATTGGAGGTTCCAGTCGGCTTGCCGGTACGGGTGAGCAGCCTCTCTCCCCTATCGGTGCACATAAAGAATCGAAGGGATGCCGGCACAAATCTGCAAAAGCGATTTCGTTATGACAAAGCAACCTAAAAAACCCGAAGATGTTCTTCCAGATCAGGACGATTTCAGGACACTGGAGGGAATCCGGGTTCGGAAGGGGACGATTTACGCAGCCATGCAGAATATGGAACTTTTGGAAGAGGGGACGCCAAAAGAGCGGAGCGCGGCGTTGAAGGCTATTGAGGATCTGGCGCCGGCTCTGATCGTTCTGGGAGTTCATCGGCATTTCCAATGCCGAAACCCCGATGTGGAAGCGGTTCTGGTTAAGACCGCTGCAACATTGAAGAGGCGCCGGCAGTCGTGATCCGGCGGTGCGTAGGGCGCTATGAACGAAGAAGCTGATATCCGCCCTGAACCATATGGTTCTGTTCGAGATCGAGCTTCAGAAAGGCCTGATCGGCAAGGAAAAAGATGTACCGGAGTCTCAATGAGACGATAAAGGCCTCATTGATCGCCCGGCGAAACCTGCGTGCCGAGATATCTGTCACACTGAAACTCGGATCTACTGTCCTGACATAGACTCACAAGTCAAAATCCGGCCCACCTCTTCCGTGCCGGCGCCGATTGCGTATTCCGAGATCGTCCATGGTCATCTGCGACAGGTTGGAGTGAGAAATGGAATGCCAGTCGGCCAGCGAAATCGCTGATCTTTTGGTCGATCCAGTGTATTTTCGCGGCTGTGTTCGGCTCAGAAACTTGCTTATAAAACGGTACATGGCCTGTATTCTCCTGCAATTTGGAGCACATCCCGCGAAGGTTGTGTCACCTTCGCTGCAAGGATACGCGTGAAAACAAAGAACTGGGGCATTTCACGCGGTCCAATGATCGCGAGTATTGCCCGAACTGGTTGCAGGATACGGAGTGCAATCTTTCCGCAGTGTGAGGCTTTTCTTAAATATTGGTCATGAAGCAGGGGGCCGGATCACGCCGGAATTGCCCATGGTTTTTATCCGGAAAAATATATGTTCGCGCTATTTCGCCGCCTCTTTTCGCTGTTTTGATGCCGGCATCTCCAAAATCCCGCCCATGGTTGACAGCAGCGCCGCTGTATCGGGCGCCATTTCGTCGGGATCGCCCAGAACGTGCCGGACAATAGTCATAGCCTGCTGACGACTTGTTTTTGTAGGGAGCAGTTCGGGCAGAGTGGAGAGGGCGTCGTCTGGTTCGAAATGGCAGATTAACGCCTGATCATGGAGCATTTTCGCGCGATCGCCTAGGTCCATTTCGCTGAAAGGTTTGGTTTCCGTCAGGATTTTTGCGGATCGTTCGAGCCGGTTTCGACGCACGTCTTCGCGCGTTTCGGACAGCATGATCAGCATCCGCAGGACAGCTTCAGCCAACCCGCCGTCATTGATCTTTTCAAGCGCAGCGCAGACATTGGGCAGAGCGCGCAGATCCTCCGCCCGCTTGTTAACCCGATTGAGCGCATACGGTGCGCCATAAGCGAGGGCAACCGGATTTGCATACAGTGCCAAAAAAGTCATCTCAGAGGCCATCGCCCGCATATCGCGGAAGAGGTTCCACTGTGTTTCAACGGTCTCTGCCCAGAGCGTTTCCATGTGCCGGAACGGATTCTTATCATCAACCGGTTTGCGTTCCGAGCGAACGATTTCAGCCGTACTCTCAACGGGACTCATCGCGGGGTTTTGGGATGCAAACACCCAGTGCTGTATCCGCATAGGGTGGAACGGGCGCATCATTACGGCCTGCTCAGGCGGGTTCACGGCCCGTACCGCGGGGCGAATGGTTGTATCGTAAGCCTCTGCCAGTGTCTCAGAAAGGCGCGCCACGGCAGCGAAAGCCTGTTCTTCCTCGCGGCCATCATCGATAGACAGGATGTCTCCCATTTTGCGTCGATGAAAGCTGACGGCAAAGGTTCTGTCTGCTCCTTCGCCCACCGCCTCTTCGATCACCATCTCATAGAGACCCGGCGGCAGTGCCTCAATCGTTTTCAGCGTTGAGACCATCTGCTTATGTTCGCGTCGGGCAACGGACGAAGAGACGAAAATGCCAAGATGGCCCACTTCCTCGTGCAGCATGTAGAGGATTCTCTGGCCTCGGATTTCGATTTCGGTTTCGTCGGTATATGTGTCGACAATCCAGTTCAGAGCCTGCTGCGGCGGCGTGATCGTGTCGCCATGGGAGGCAAATACGATCATCGGGGCGCGAATATTCTTCAGGTCGATCGGGCGGCCGGTTTCCAGCTGGGCTTGGTTTTTGTCCAGCTTGTTGCCGACAAACAGATTGTCGACGATCCATTCCATCTCCGGGCCTTGCATCAGGGAATAGCCGCCCCACCAGCGTTCGAAGTCCAGGAACCGGTCTTCGGCGGTATCGATATTGGCAAAGAGGTCGTAATACTTCCGGAACCAGACACGGCCGGGATTGAGTGTCTCGAAGTTGAAAACAAGATTGGCGCCGTCGAACAGGCCGCCGTTCATATCAGATGCTATCAGAGCGGGCACAACACCTCCGGAAAGACCGCCGGAATAGCGCATCGGTTTTTCGCCCATCAGCCCTGACCAATAGGACATGGGTGCACCGTTCAAGACAACCGGTCCGGTAACATCGGGATTGGTGGCGGCCAGGACGGCAACGGCCCAGCCGCCCTGACAGTTGCCAACGACGATCGGCTTGGGTGAGTCGCTGTGGCGCTTGGCGACCTCGCGGAGGAAGGCGGCTTCCGCGCGTGTGACGTCGGCAAGGGTCTGTGTCGGTTCCGGCTTGGGGCGGAAGGAGACGAAATAAACCGGGTGGCCGTCGTTCAGGGCAACGCCGACCTGGCTGTCCATCTTGAAACCGCCGATGCCGGGACCGTGGCCGGCGCGTGGATCGACAATCACGTACGGCCGTTTCCACTCAAACACCTCAATGCCTTTTGGGGGCTTGATACGAAGCAGCATATAGTTGCACGGATGCGGCAGATCTTTGCCATCAAGCACAATGTCATAGTCATAAATCAGAACCGGTGGGTTGCCGTCCGCTTCGTGCTCGAGAAAGATGTCTCCGCGTTTTCGCAAAGCATCAAGAGTCAGAACCCCGCGCTGAAAGCTGTCTTGAAGATAGGCACCATAGGCTTCGTAGAAATCCGCAGGCGACCCGATTTCGCCAAACGCGGCCATGACGCCCGACGCCGTTTTTGCCGCTTCCGCGAAAGATGCTGATGTTTCGTCGTGCAATCGGGCGGCGTGACGTTCCAGCGCTGTTTTGCTCAGTTTAAATTGCAATGTCCCGTGTTCGGCAAAAGTTCCCCAATCGCCGAACTTATTAAGATCGTCATTTTCCAGCCCAAAAATCATGATCAACCCCTATCCGATAATATGATGGCCGCCGTCAATCAGGTGAACAGAGCCCGTTACATTGGATGCTTTATCGCTGGCGAGAAAGGCGGCGTAGGCCCCGACATCCTCGATGGTGGCGAGCGTCCGGGTGGGCGCTTGCTCGATCGCTTTTGCCAGCAGCTTGTCAAAATGCTGAATCCCGCCGGCCGCCCCCGGGTTGCCAGCGGCCCCGGTGACAAGGCGTGGACGGAAATGCCCTTTTCACCCAGTTCCGCCGCCGCGCAGCGTGTGACGGATTCAAACGCCGCTTTGACCGGTCCCATGACATTATAGTGGTCGACCACTTTTTCCGAGCCATAGAACGTCACGGTCATGCAGGTGCCGCCATGGGACATCAGCGGTTCGGCTCTTTTCATCAGGCGCATGAAAGAGTGGACGGAGATATCCATTGCAATGGAGAACCCCTCGCGCGAGCAGTCGATGACGCGGCCATGCAAGTCCTCCGCCGGGCAGAAGGCGATGGAATGAAGCAGCACATCGAGTCGCCCCCATTGTTCTGAAATCGTTCGGAACAGTGCCCCAAGCGCACCGTCATCCTTGACATCCAGCGGGGCAACGATCTCGGCATTAAGGGTCTCGGCCAGTGGACGAACGAAAGGTTCCGCCTTCTCGTTCAGATAGGTTATCGCAAGATCCGCGCCCTGCTCACGGAGTGCTTTGGCACATCCCCAGGCAATTGAGCTGTCATTCGCCACGCCGACAACCAATGCCTTTTTTCCTGACAGAGAGAACATTCCACCTCCGATTTGCCCGACACCGGGTCTTCGCAGTGCAGCATAAGATGGTCTTATGTCGGAAATTTTGCAATGGGCAGGACCCAGGACCCACCGTTGGCCTCGTTTCGGTCAACCTCCGTTCGCTCGCTGGCGGAGCAGGCGCGCCTGAATTCTGATTGTTCCGAGAGAATTCGGTTTAATACAGGGAAAACCGTTATGATTCCGCGACGGAAGAGGTTTAGTGTTGCGCCCTACAGCAGTTCCCCAATGCCATATTGTCAACCTCTTGCCTGCCTCCTGCCGAACCTTCGGCAGGGTTTTTCTGTCCGGTGAACAGTTCTATAAGCCGGTGAAATTGCGAGCCGGCGGAGTAACGCGAGGACAAGTCGGCGTGCTGATGTTCACCGTGCAGGCGGATTGCTCTGAAGCCAGGTGTTTGAGCCGATTTCAGCATTCTTGAACGCATATTGTGATGTCAGTTCGGACACCCAAAGACCTTCATTTGTGCCCAGATATCTTTTGAAATAATCACGCACTTCAGGTGCGGTATTCTCGACCTCCAGAAGCCACAATGATTTCAAAGCCCGATGCGCGCCCCTGCGTTCCAGCTCTTCATGAAGCCGCGCATGCCCGGCGCTTTGGTTCATATCAAAGGAAAGCACATAAACGGTCACTATGTCGCTCCGGGGATAAATTTCTCGTATGGGTTGAGATTATGCAATTTCAGGTAATTCCCGTTTGGGAAGTTGGCAACTATAAAGTGCTATTTTCTTGTGAATAATGTTCGTTAGTTGCGACCGTGATCGTATCGTGCTGCGGTTGCTTTTCTTTGTGAGGAAGAGAGTCCGACTTCTATGACAAAAACATCAGCTTGACTAAGAAGCCGTGACATCTAACCTTCAAGTGTCTCCTCTGGGGTGTGCACCTGGATCTGGAAGATACTGTTATTTTGATAAAACGTGTTGAGCAGTCATGTTGAACCCGATTGCACTTGTGGCTGATGCCCTTGGTGAAAATCTTGCCGATACCTATCGCCTTTATTTCGGAGACAGACGGCCGGAATTTGCGGCGTTTCTCAGCGGAGCCGCGCGTCTGGTGCTTGAGCGGATCGGCAATTCGAACGCGCTTTATCACGATGTCAATCATACTCTGATGGTGACCTTGTGCGGTCAGCAGATCATAAGGGGACGGCTTCTCTCCGAAGCGCTCAAGCCGGAAGACTGGTTGCATTTCACCGTCGCGACGCTTGTGCACGATATCGGTTATGTGCGCGGTATCTGTAAGCGGGATACGGAGAGCGAGTTTGTGATCAACGAAGAGGGAGAAACAATCACACCGCCGCGTGGGGCATCGGACGCTTTTTTGACGCCCTATCACGTTGATCGCGGCAAGATTTATGCGCTCGAACGCTATAAAAAGTCTGAATATGTTGATGAAACGCGTATTGCGAATCTGATTGAGATGACCCGTTTTCCGATCCCGCAAACCCCTCAGCACCAGGAAACCGAGAGCGAAGGGGCATTGTTACGGGCCGCCGACCTGATCGGCCAGATGGGCGATCCGTTCTACCATCGCAAAAGCAACGGTCTTTACTGGGAGTTTCAGGAAACCGGCACCGCCGAGAGCATGAGTTACAGTTCGCCGGCCGATCTGACCGACAAATATCCGGAATTTTTCTGGAGTTGTGTTGAGCCCTATATCGGACCGGCTCTGGACTACCTGCGCCTAACGACCGAGGGCAAAAAATGGATTGCCAATCTCTATTCCAACCTGTTCCAGGTGGAGCATCAGACCCATCATATCGGTCCGTTTCCGGGAATGGGTGAACAGAACCTCAGTCGCCGGAAATTCGACGCGCAGCCGAAAACGTCGGCGGGATAACCTGTTGAGGATGGCGGCGTTCATTGTCTGCGAATCCGTGTTCAGCGCCTATTGAGATAAGGCTTCACGATCCTCAGATGAACGATCGCGATCAGCGTCGCCGCCAGGACACAGGCGCATAGTATCAGCTTGGACAGACTTCCCATTGTCCCCTGGATCAGCAGGGCGTGCACAACGCTCGCGACCACCAGGAGGACCGCCAGTCCGTTGTGAATGATGCGCCATAGCGCGTAACGAAGTCCCATCCTCGATCTCGCTGCAACAAGGAGGGCCGTCAGTACGACGCACCACATGCCGATAACGCCGTAGACGGAAAATGGGGTCGGGGAGACCAGGAGAAGCGCATCAAGCGCATCCGGAGGGCTGGTCAGATAAAGCCCGCCGATATGAAGTGCCACGGCAACGATAATCCCGGTGCCGACAAATCTGTGCCAGCGCCGTGCGCGCAATCCGTTCAGCCCCGGGAGGTATCCCGCCGCCAGAAGCGGCTGGGCCAGTAACAGAGCGAGGGCGATAATACCTGCCAGGCCGGCGGTGATGTAGACCGCATCCCGTCCGGCAAGATAGGGGCTCGTTGTCGCAACCGCCACCGGAACAACCATCACAGCGGCAAAACACATCCAAACGAGAACCGGAACCAGACGTCCGGTTGTCGATTTATCCGGGCTCCGCTGCAGGGGATCAGGCCGGTGCGAGAACGAAATCCGCCTGAAGGCTCGTGTCCCTGGGACTGCTCATCACGGGGCGCAGGAACACGGTTTCAAACTGCTTGTCATCATACGCCAAGTGCGCATGCGGCTGTCCGAAATTCGGCACAATCTGGGGCATCTCCAGGCGGTAGGATCCGTCAGCGGCAGTCAGGACACTGCCGTGGTTACTGGGCTCCCGCTCACCGCCGCGTGTCGTTGCCGCCCAGATTTGAATCCGGACATTGGGCAAAGGCTCACCGGTCCCGGCCTTGCGCACCATGCCCGACATTAGAAATCCCGTGCCGAGACTTTCAACGATCGGAGCATTGGGCCGATAATTGTTGCTGCCGCCGCGCATCGTTCTTGTCGGCTCGAACTTGGACTTGGCCTCAGCCGGCAGGATCAATCCGGACGGGCCTTTCGCCACGATAAAAGCAGCGCTGAAAACTCCGGCTCCGATCATCAGGGAACGACGGCTGAGGGCAGGGGCATCCATATCGATCTCTCCTAAAACCGGTTTTCGTCGCCTCGCAGAGGCGGATCGTTTCGCAATTGAACTCGAATATAGGTCACCTCTTGCCGGGGTGAACAAACACACACGATATTTTCACGGTGGCTGCAGATCATCGTATGGAACGTACCGGTATTTTATG
The DNA here is from genome assembly GCA_965275915.1 of Stappiaceae bacterium. GTDB lineage: Bacteria > Pseudomonadota > Alphaproteobacteria > Rhizobiales > Stappiaceae > JBDWFY01. The sequence goes on along the minus strand of CBDHYI010000006.1, from coordinate 841,216 downwards.
GAGAGAATGTGCAGGAGATGGCATTGGCGCTACCGGATCTCGGTATTGTGACCACCGGTTTCTGCGTTGCTGTCATATTTACGCCTCGCCCCGCGGAGTAGCAAGCACCCGCGGGACCGATTTACTGAAGGCATCGTATCTCGCCATATCCTTCACCGCAGATTGGACAGGTATCCGGTTTCGCTGAGGGCACTACAGAGTGCAGCGAGGTCAGAATACATATCCCATGCGGACACCGGCATTGGTAAGCCCGTTATTGGCGTTGCAAAAACCCGAATTGGAGGAATGTTCGACAATCGCGCTGACATTCCAGCGTTCGGTGAACCGGAACCCTGCGGCAATGCTTTCCCTGAACATGACGTTGCAGCCCAGATCCAGTCGGTCATCGCCGACTCCGTCGCTGAGGCCGTTATGCACCATGCCACCGAAACTGCCTTCCAGAAACAGGCGATCCGACAAATTTAGCGTGAGGCTGTAACCTGCGTAAGCGAAACTTGTGTCGCTGTTAAGATTCAGGTTTGCGCCAATATGAGGACGAAAAACCGCCTGAATGCGCGTTCGCGGAACGAACAGATCAAATGCCCCGAACTTGCTGAGATATTCGGCATTGAGATCGACGCCGGACTCGCGGTTCATGAAGTCGTGAAACAATACACCGCCGCGGATCTCGTGGCGCGGCCCGGCCGCCGCATGGCTTTCTGTTTCATTTCGTGGATCAGCAGCATGCGCAGACGCCATCATCGTCAGACCCATGCACACTGAACCGATTGTTCTGCCTCTCAGGAACATTCGGTCTCCGCCCCTCTTTACATCTTCTGCAGCTTCCCCTGGGGAAAGGTCGCGGAAGCCTTAAGAGGCAGCAAGAAACCTCAGGCTGTTATGAGCATCCCATGGCCGGTTTTCTGGTTATGTCGTTTTGATGCAACAGGGCGAAAAGCTGAAAAGCATCAATTATACATTAATAAGTTATTATATATTGGCTTTGTTAAATCATAAATTGTAGAAGCGGCGTCGACCAGGACGTTATCCCAAGCCGTCGTGAGGCTGCATGGAGCGCGCAACGCCGATCAAGGTCCGATGATTCGGACTGGCGGGCTAACTCAGGAATGCGAAAGCGGAGATCTCATTCCTGTCGTAGCACCCCATTTTATCGGGGCTTGTTCGAACATCCGGTGCTTCTCCGAATTCCGGTGTGCAAACAGGTATCTGGTGGCTCTGCCAGCCAATTCCGGAATTTTGTGACAACCGACACAGCTTGATCGCGCCATCCCCCCTAGCATCAAAACAGAACCGGAATCCTCCGGCACTCCTGTCAGATTGGCCACGGACTGGCCCGCCCTGGAGAAATAGATGCAAGTCAAACCCGTTCCAGCGATCTATCCGCTGCACATCCGGCAGAAGCCGACTGTTACGCTCCCATCGGACTCGGATAATCAAGTTTCCCCCGGTGCCGGTTTCGAGACCGGTGCGACCATGCCTGCTCATATAGCTGTTTACGGCTCGCAACGGGACGCCTATCGGGGCGACAGCGCCGAATTTGCCATGCAACTGATTGCAGAAAACCGGCGCGGCCCGGAAACCCATCTTGAACAGCGCGCTTATGTCGAACAGTACACATCTGCAGCCACGCGGCAATCCGAGCAGAACACCCACTCAGTTTCGCTTTTTGCATGATTGAAGCAGGCTTTGCCCTCAGGCGGGGACGGTTGTGGCAGCCGGCTTGCCTTTGTTAAAGCGACTGATGCAATGGAACAGGCCGATTATCGCCCACAGCGCGGCACCGGTTGCGATTAAGAGGAGATCGGGAACAAAGGTGACTGCGATCCCGCCTGAACAAGTGCAAGAACGGGGAATCTGCCTATTTTCGCGCGAATGCAGCGATCACTCGGCCTACGGGGTTTCCTTACCGACGGACGCGACCTGTTGGTGCACTTCGATGACATTGCCCTCCGGATCAAGAAAGAACACCTGATGCCATTCCCTGGAGAAAGTGGTGCCGTAGTCCGAGTATGGAATGCCCTTTTCCTCAAGGAGCTTTAGAAAGGCGGCAAGATCATCCGTGCGAAAGGCAATATGGCCCCGTTCGACAGGATTGATCACACGCCCGTTTCTGAAGCCAACATCAAATGCACGTTCGGCAAGATGCATCTGCATGGAGCCTTCGGTCGCAAAACGAATTTCGCCGCTATATCCCGCTTCTTCGGTCGCCTCCGTGCGAGGGAAGTTCTGTTGAGGGATGTCGTCCATACCCAGAATACTCGTATAGAACGCGTGCATGCGGTCCACATTCTCCGCCACGAAGTTAATATGGTGAAATTCCAGTTTCATCTGCCGTCTTCATCTCTTGGATCATCTGCCGCGGACACCTTAACACCAGGCTGCGAGCGGCTGTAGTCCCCTTTGCGGATGCTCCGGTCTTCAATTGCAGCAACCGGCCTTATGTCCGTATTTGCGGAACGGCACAGGCTCCGGGGGTAATTTCATCAATCCGTCCGCTCGACATCTCTCCATACCCCTGCGCAACAAAGACGATCGGATTCACGGCAATTGAGCCTCACGCCGTAAGCATTCGATCGGACCTTTCCGATTTGAAAACCAATCAGTCCTCCCGATGTGAGAAAAACTTCCACCGCCATACGTCTGTTTTTAACGAAGCGTTAACCGGAATCAACAATTACTGGTTGCATCAAAAGTGAGTTCAACAACTCCACCCCCCGGAGTTTCCCTACGCTTCTTTTGATATTCTCAGCCTACTGAAGCCCCGCGCGTACGAGCGGGGCTTTTTTTTGGCATAAAGCGGTCGTTTAGTCGGATTGTTGTCTGTTCGTTTGCAGAACAAATCAGCTCCGAATGAAGTCTGCTGATCAGGCAGACCAATCGCCACTGTTTGTCGAAAGAACGGTCCGGCGCTCCGACGAGGCGGTTGAGTATTCAGGCATCGACATTGAGAGACTGGCAAGTGGGAAGGGCTTGATCAAGGAGAGATCCGACCACGGTGAGCCCCTGGATGAGACAAAACCCGAGCGAACTGCGATTTCAGTTTTGAGGAGAAAGGCCTAAGCCTTTGAAAAATGGTCGGAGTGAGTGGATTCGAACCACCGACCCCCTCGTCCCGAACGAGGTGCGCTACCAGGCTGCGCTACACTCCGATATGGCCGATTTTATCGGCTGATGCTGTTTCCGGTCAAGAGACCGGGCATTTGGGCAGGCGCGTTGTATAACGTCGCCGGACCATGCCTGCAAGTCCCAAAAGTCTCTGCCGAGAATTGTTATCGGAAATGTTGCAGGGGAGAAAAAGGGGAGCTATAGAGAGGCTCCGATTCTGCGGAACAGACGGACGAGGGAGCAGATGAGCTCTCCGGGTCGGAACCGGTTCGGCAGTTCGGGTCTTTGATGGGGCGTGGCCAAGTGGTAAGGCAGCGGCTTTTGGTGCCGCCATTCGCAGGTTCGAATCCTGCCGCCCCAGCCACCTTTCTTTAAAATCAGTGCTTGGAAATGGCGAATTTCTGCCGTTTTTTACTTGCGCTTGACAATTTCTCTCAAACAAATCCTAATGTAAGGCACATTTAGGGCACAAATTAGTGCACATTTAAGGCACATTGGGTTGCAGGCGTACAAGTCATTCATTGAAAAGCAAGGCGACTGGTATCACTACCGGCGCAGGGTTCCCAAGCAATATAAGTCCGTCGATCCCAGGCGGGTCGTTAGACAATCTCTGAAGACAAAAGACCACGCGGAGGCGTTGAGGCGCGCTGAGGATGTTGACAAGCGCGTCACTGCGTACTGGGTCGCGCTGGTCGAAAGCGGCGGAACGCACTCACCAACGCAATATCGGGCTGTTATGGACCTGGCCGGGTTGCACGGGTTCACGTATCGACCGTTTGCCGAAATAATCAAAGGGGCCGATTCCGAATTCACCGATCGGGCGGAAAAGCTCGAAAAGGTCGGGGCCGACAAATCGGAACACTTTCAGGCGCTGTTCGGGACTGCAGAAAAGCCGCGCATCAACGTGTCCGGGCTGTTGCAGGAATTCGAAAAGATAAGAAAGCAGGATATCCAGAACAAAAGCAGAGACCAACTGCGCGTTTGGCGCACGCCCAGGCAGCGGGCAATCGCGAACTGGCTGGCGGTCATAGGAGACCGGCCGATCGATGAAATTGATCAATATCAGGCGCGTGAGTTTCGAGACTGGTGGATTGATCTGGTCGAAACGAAAAACAAGCAACCGGAAACCGCAAACAAAGACATCAGTCATGTCGCCACGATGGCGCGCGTTGTTTGTGAGTTTCACCGGCTGGACTATGTTGATCCTTTTATCGGCATGCGCCTCTCAGAGACCACAGAGCGCGAACAATTCCCATTTTCCCGCAAGTTTGTATCTGACGTTCTATTGGCCAACGATGCATTGATGGGGCTCAATGAGGAAGCCCGTGCCATTGTTTTTGTCATAGCATCGAGCGGGGCGAGGCCTTCCGAAATCGCTTGCCTGCCGGCCGACAATATTTTTCTTGATTGCGAAATCCCATACATAAAGATCGATGCGCAGAACGGCCGGCATCTGAAAACGCGCTTTTCAAAGCGGGAATTGCCTTTGTGCGGTTCCGCGCTCGTCGGTGCCTGCGCCCTGAAAGACATGAAATCCCGCCGATATTTTGATGCGACTTCTACCTTGTCGGCGACGGCAAACAAGTTTCTTAGAGACAACGGTTTGCGCGAAACCCCAAATCATACGATCTACAGCTTGCGCCATACGTTTCAGGATGGATTGACGGCGCTGGATGTCACCGATCGGATGCAGACGGAATTGATGGGGCACAAGTTTAACCGGCCGGTCTATGGCAAAGGGCCGACCCTGGATCACAAGAGCCGGATAATGAAAAAGCTGGCGTTTGAGATATGAGGCGCTGCGCTGGGTTGCGATAGGCGGAAGATGTTAGTTGTTTTTCGATGCCGAAACGATCTGCCTGGCTTTCTCCAACAATGACTCGCGCTTTTCGAAATTGGCCTGAATCTCCAGCATGCGTTCAAACGCCTGTTCGGCTTCCGGGCCGTGGTGCAGGGCGGCGATCGCCAGGGCGCGGACGCCCCGTTCAATCTTTTCCCGTGTGAGACCGCCCTTGGACACTGGTTATAGCGCCTCCGGCTTTTCAAACAGATCGCCGGCCGCCATGGCGGCTCGCTGCCTGGCTCGGATGCCGGCGCGTCGCATTGGGGCGTCGTAGACGTTGTGGCAGCGCTGGCACCATGCGCGCAGATTGTCGTCGGCGCAGTTCTCCGGCTGATGATCCAGATGCGCTACCGTCAGCACGACTTTCGAACCGGTTTCCGGATGCGGCTCGCCGTTTTCGGCGCGGCATTCCGGAAAGGCCGGAGACCCTTCGCAGCGGTTGTCTGCACGCTCCCGGATGCGCTTGGAAATGGCTTTCCAGTCCTTCGGGTAGCGCGCCTTGTTTTCAGGTCGGATCGGCATCCAATTGATCCTCTGAAGCGGTATCCACCTGTGTCTGGTAACGCAAAATGTGCGTCCAAACGAAGTCCTCGGCCGGGCCGGTACTGACGGTGCGATCGCTGTTTTCGACGCGGACGGTTTGGCCGACCAGATCGGGATCCGGCTTGCGGCCGATGCGTTTGTTGTCGATCCAGTCACTCCACTCTTTCATGACGCGGTCTCCCATTTGATCAGGTCACCGTAGAACAAGCCCTCGCCATGTTCCTTGAGCCAGAATTGGTGCATTGCCCCGATGTCGCTGAAACCGTCATTGATGGCGAATTGGTTCATCCCATTGAAACAAAGTTTCTGACTATTGAGAGCAATGCTCTTAATCTTGATCGGTGAGACATCTATCGATATCGGCTCAACGCTGACACAGAGCACATCCGGGATGATCTTGAAGCAATGCTTCGTTCGCATTCCGCAATAGAGCTGGATCATCTCCCCAGGACGGGCATGGCGCTTTCTGAAGGCGCGGACGGTCTGCATCTTCCGGCCAGCCTGAATGTCGGGAACAAAAATCTTCTTGAACGAGTAGGCGACCATTATGTATCGCCCTCCAACGGGTCGCCGTCGTGATCCAATTGCGGCAGGTCGATCGTTTGGCCGGCCAGGTTGTGATCGCAATCGGAGAGAAACTGGATTTTTCCCTCACGGACGAATGAGTGACAGCGGTACGTGGCGCGGACCAGAATGCTGGGGCTGACCGTCGGTCGGTCCATGTCACCGTTCCAGTCCCATTTCGGGCCTTCGCCTTCGCACCGGAACGTGTGCGTATAGCCGCAGCCCGGGCAGTGAAACCCATAGAGCGGCGATGTCTCGTGGGGGTATTTGTGAAGGACTGTCATAGAAGCCGATCCGTGTTCCTGAGAGCTCGGCATTTTTCGACTTTGTCGAGCATCTTCTGATTGCCGGTTTGCTTTGCGAGGTGTTCGACCGGGCCGAACTTGTCAGTTGCGACCGCTCCCAACGAAATGGCCAGCTGACGTTTTCCCTTTGAGATGTCGTAATGCTTCCAAGAGGCTTTTGGCGGCTCCTGAAACCACTTGCGCTTGATGCCGATCCGCGCAGCGAATGTATGCAATTCTTCTTCGGTGTCGGCCCACATGTGGCACATGATCATGCGCCCGAATTTGTGGGCAGCTGGATCGACATAAACCGCCATTTCTGCCGTCCTTTCTTTCACGTCAGCCGTTTGCGCCATTCGGAAACGGAATCACTTCCGGTTCCGGCTGCACCGCGGCCGGTTCTTGTTTGATGTCGTCGGCTTTGGGGAGCGGCCACGGGATTTTTGTGACCGCAAGATCGTCGGTGCCATGGCTCCACAGGCGCGGTTTGCCGTTGTCCGGATGCGGCTGAATGTCGGCGATCAACCGGTCAAAGACGGCACTCTTGCGCATGTTCCAGCCGACCTTGGGGCCGATGACCAGTTGGCGTTTCAATCCTTCGCAGAGCTGGCGGATGAGAGCGGGTGCGGCCGTGGAAAGTGCCTCGGCCAATTCGACCAGCGGTTCCTTGGGTAGTCCATATGGGGCGAGGTAGCGCGCAATAATGCGCTGGCGCTCAAACGGGCCCGGCATCTCAACTGTGATCTGAAGCTCGAACCGGCGCCAGATCGCCGCGTCGATCCTGTCGGCGAAGTTGGTTGCGGCGATGACGAAACCGTCATGCTGTTCAATCCGCTGCAAGAGAGTGTTGACGTAGTTGTTTCTTTCCTGTTCAGCACCCTGCCTGGCCTCTGTCCGCTTGCTGGCGAGCGCGTCGAATTCGTCCATGAAAAGGATCAGGGGCGTTCTGGTGCCGTCCGCGCTGACAATGCCCGCTTTTGCGGCATCGAACATGGCGCCGATGTTGCGGCCGGATGAGCCGACCCAACAGTCGATGATCCGATCCGGGCGAACCGCCAGCATCGGCAGGCCCAGGCGCGCGGCCAGGTGGTGGGCCAAAGTGGTCTTGCCGACGCCCGGCGGTCCGCTGAAGATTGCGCGTTGTCGCGGCGGCAATCCGACGGACTTCAATTCTTCTGTGGCGAAAATCTCGGTAATCCATGCCATCAGAGCGGCGCGAACGGGTTTCGACAGGATCGGTTCCTGCGCTTCCGAGGGCATCAGAATGTCGCCATAGTCGGTCGCGTCTTCGGGGCGTCGACGCATCAGTCGTCATCCTCATCCGGCCCCATGCCGTCGCCGCCGGTTTGTTTGCGCCAGCCTTCGTCGAAGCGTGCCCGCCGTGGATCACCAAACGGAAAGGGGTTGTCGATCACCGGACGGTTGTCGCGGGCATACTCCTTGCCGAGCTCTTCGGCGCCGTCTGCGTCAACGTCCGGCACTTCGACGGACGGCATCTCGACATCGCTTTTGCGGGGCTTTTTCAGATTGACCGGCTGCATGTCCGGCACATCGCTTTCAATGACCTTGCCGTCCTTGTCGCGTGACAGGCGGACTTTTTTGCCGCCCATATTGACGGTGATGTCGCCTTTGCCGTGCGCGGGCACGAATTCACTCATCCGCTCCATGACCTGTTCGCGGACGGTGGTGTCGATCGAGGCAAGGCCCGCGGCGCGGAACAGCGGCGGTTCGGTGTCCATTCCCAGCGCGTGCAGATACATATCGCGCATGGCTTCCGACTCTTGCCGGTCGTGCGGCTTCATGGCGCGGACCTTGATGCAGTAATTCATCGCGGCGACCGTGAAACCTTCGGCTTTGGCCTCCGCCTTGATTGCGTTCTCTTCCTGCGTCAGCGTCTTCTTCTGTTCGCGCAGCCGTTCAATGCGTTCGATGTAATTGCGCAGCTGCTCGGCGCCGATCGTGTTTTTGCCGGGACTGGTCATGAGGCGGAGCCTTTCGCGTGACGGAGATGTTTTGCCCGAAGCGTGATCATGTGTGCCCAGGCGTCGAGGATTTCGGGATTGCGGGTGAGGTGACGGGCAACGGTCTGGAAGTACCAGCCGTATGGACTGTATGCGTCGCTGCGTGTGACCGGCTCTCCATTAAAGGTCACCTGCTCAAGGCACGGCAGCTCAGTCGCGGACAGCTTTACCTTGACTGTGTGGGCCGGAATGAGGGCGCCCGGGCGGCCGTTGACCGTGTCCTGGATCGGGCCGCAATCCAGCACCAGCGTTTTGACGGTCGGATCGTCGGCGACCGTCAGCCTGGACGCGCTCATGCGAACGCGTCCAGAAGAGCATCGGCATAGACCGCGACCAGCATCACGATGACGAATGCCCAAATCAGCTTGATCGTGAGGGGTGAGAAGTCCGGAGTTCCGTTCATGACAGAGCCCACACGATAGCGAGGGCGGCCACGACCATGATGAGTCGGCAGGTCCATCGTTCGAGAAAACTGTCCTGGTCTCGGTCGGCTTTGACGGTTTCGATGTCCCGTTCGGGATCGGGTTTGTCGTTCATAAGGGTGCCATGAGAAGGAAGGGGAGGAAGAACGCGCACAGCACGAGAGACAGTGCGACCAGCGGGTGAGGGGTGACGGTGTTGTCGTTCATCGGGTGGCCTCATACTCGGTACAAAAGGAGGAAACTGCCTGGTCGGCGCGGGCGCGGAGTGCGGCGATCGACGGGTCGTTCGGATTTGCCGTTTGTCCGTGAATGGCGAGCACAAAGGCATCGCAGCCATGTTTGCGGATGGTCTCGGCGGGGAAGCCGGCAAGGTCGGCCAGGTCGACAAAACCGCGACGGGCTGCGTTTGCCTGCATTGCGTCGGCCATTGCCTTCATCAGATCGAAATTGTTTTGCACGGTTGGTCGCCTTCTTGATGGCTCACAATCGTGAGCTCAATGGCGTTCAAATAAACGCTTATGCGTTCAAAATGCAAGAAAAAAATAAATGCGATAGCGTTTATTGGTCAAAAAAGTGATGCTCGCTGTGGTGGTTGGAAAGAATTTTCCAACAATTTTTTCCCGTTTTGGATGGTTGCCGGTCGACTGTGTATTGTTAGAAGTGACAGATGCAAAAAGAGACAATAACACGCCTGAGAAAGGTGGAAATTCTTACCGGCGCATTGCTCAAAGACTTAATTCTCTTGAGGGATTGTCTCGGTGCAGACAATCACGAAGAACTGGCAATAATTATTGGCGTCATTGCGCATAATTCTGAAGAAAAGCAACTCAATGCTGCCGAATTATCGCGGAAAACCGCGATTCCGCGCTCTACACTTGGCCGTCATCTGAAAGACCTGATCGGGCGGGGTGTGGTTTGCCGCCGCCGGCGCGGACGGCAATTCGTGTATTTTTGCGACCCGAATTGGATGCGGAAAACGGTCCTGAAGGCAGCCGATATCAGCGTCGACAAGACGGAAAACACAATGATGGATAACTGGTTTTCAGCGCTTCGAGACGTCGCCAAGGGCGACTGAATGCTTCCCATTTTGGGTTGAATGGCAATTATACCGAACTTGACAGACCCCAGGTTGCAATTGTCTGATGTTCACAGTTGAGGGGCCACGATGTTTGTTGAAGATTTTCAGAAATTGCGCGCCGATATTGGCGCTTTTGTTGAACTAATCTCTAGAATAGAGCCTAAGGACCGATCATCAGTCGTCGGGCATATTCTCAAGCAGGCCACTTGTGAGGTTGAGAACAAGTTGACGCTTGTCGGGCGGAAGGAGTGTAAACGTTCGTGTTAAAGTTTCAGAGTCTGTGTCCAATTCGATCCCCGTGATGATATAGACCATTGAAACATCAAGTTCGTCGCAGAGGTCTTTCAATTTGGCAACCGTAGGCGATCTCTCCCCCCGCAAAAGTTGATTAACGAAGTTCTCTCCGAGGCTCGCGGCGGCGGAAATCCGCCGCATAGATCGGCCGTCTTTGGCAATAGCAATTTGTATGCGTTCAAGCATTTCGTCATCTAACATGTAAACGTTTTAGCAATTACAGAAATTCATGCACGGACCTTATAGCGTTTGTTTTTTCTTGCATATAAACGCAAACGCGTTTATTCATGCTTCCTATGAAGCACGAACTCCTTAGCGACATCGACGATTTTCAAGAGGAATGCCGTAAGGCTGGGCGCCCTCTTAGCGACTCTAGGATAAGCATTTTGGGAGCGAACAACGGTCGCTTGGTCGAGCGCCTACGCTCGGGCGGTGACTGTGGAACACGCACCGTAAAACGGATGCGCGCGTTTCTTGTCTCCGAATCCATACGTCGCGGATTGCCTGCCCCCAAATTTCTTACTCCCGTTGCGAAGAATATTTCAAACCACGATGCGTTAATCGCACAGCCGACATGTGAAAGCACCGGGAATCCATCGGCAAAAATCCCAATAGATGAGGTCGCAGGATGACCAAGTCGCTCGACGATGCTCATTTTCACGCGATCAAGTCGGCCACGCGCGATCTGGTGATGTTTGTCGGCGGGCTTGACAGAGCCAAGCAGATCACAGGCCTGTCGAGGTCCACGCTGTCGCGCTGGCAGGTGGGAGATCATGCGGACTTAATCAATCTTGCAGCGGTTATCGCGCTCGAAACGGAGTGCGGCATTCCGGCAGTCACGAAAGTGATGGCCCGGTTCCATGGACGGCGACTGTCGGAAAGCGGCGATGCGGGGCAGGGGGCTTCGCCGTTCATGGATCTGGTTTCCGCGTTGCATGCCTCCCAGTCAGAAACCACGCAGCGGATCGTCGATGCCCTGGCTGACATGAAGATTACGCCAACGGAGGCCGATTTGATTGAGCGGTGCCTGGCAGATGACGAGCGCGCGCGTACCGACATTCGCAAGACGCTGTCCGACATCAAAGCCGGGAATCACGTCCAGATCGTCGGGGCTGGAGGATGACCCTGCCAGTGCCTTTACCAATTACACGCTTGTCGCAGCGGTTTGATCGTTTGATCAAGTTCGCTGATATCGAATTCGACTTCCAATTCGCTTTCGCTGTGCGGCGTGGCCCGGATTACCAAATCTTTGCCGGCCATCAGTTCTTTGATGAACGGAATGGATGTTCCGCCGTTCCAGAGACCAAGGGCGGAATGGTCATTGGACTCTCGAAACGCTCGCCGGCGGGCTTTGTTCTTGTCGATGCGGTAGGTGATCGTGCCGTGGTCGAGATCGGCCATGAATTCACCGTCAAAATCAATCCAGAGGCTGGTTTTGTTTTCGCGGCATGCGATTGCTATTTCGGGCCGGATCAACTTGCTGCGGCGATTGAGAACCGGGTAGACGGCCTTGCGCGTGATGTAGACGTTTGTGGAGTCGTCGATCTTGGACGTGTATTTCGACGTGCGCCAGACAGGTTTTGGAACAACGGTCGGCTTCTTCCGGACTGTTTCGCGGCTAGCTGTTTTGTGAGGCGCATTATCTTCAGCGACGATACTAAAAAGTGCCCAGATCATCAGAATTGCAGCGCAAACCACAAGAAATTTCATCAAAAAACACTCCCGCATCAATGGCGGGCAGTTGATCAGAAATTCGCGAAAAAGTCGAGTAAGAGTTTTCTCGTATCCCCGCGAGAAAGGCCGGTTCACCGCCTCCCGAACCGGTTGACCGGGTCTGGGAGCCGGTACGCTGCACCGTCGGCTCTCCGGCCCGGTTTTTTTGAATTTTGCGTGGGTGGAGCAGTGGTCGCTCGCCGCCCGTTTTTTTGAAAGAGGACACGTATCGCGATGCAGAAAGAACCGATTTTGCAGTTTTTTGAGCATGCGCATCTGCCGCCTCATCTGCAGGAAGTGAGCGAGGCTTTTGGACTGTTGGCAAAGGGTTTGGTCGAAACGTTGCCGCGCAATCCGGAGCGCACCGTTGCCCTGCGCAAACTGTTGGAAGCCAAAGACTGCGCGGTGCGGGCGAAGCTGTATCAGGACTGAAATCCCAAGCGAACGGGCGGCGTTGACGCCGGCACGATACGGACACCGGCCGGTCGAGCTTCCCTAGTAGGTCGAGCCGCACGACGGGACTGCGGCTGCAACGTCTGAGAATGATGGACGTGACAGCCCGTAGAGACGGGCACCTGTTTCAGTCCGGAAGGATCGTTTCATGAATGTGTCATCGCATCAGTTTCGCGTTTTGAGGCTTTTTACGAAGGCGAAAAAACAGCATGAAGCGCTGTCGCCCAGCCGGGTTGCCCGCGCTGCCGGAGTTTCGCCTGCGACCGTCAAGACACTGTTGGACGGCCGTCCGATTTTTGCTGACGAATTTGAGAAACTCGCACTTTGGAATGGCCTGACTCTGCATCAGATCGAAGGCGCTGCGAAGAGGCTGCAAGAGCTGGAACGGCGGGTCGCGGCATGAGTGACGTGACCAGAATCCTGGCCCAGGTCGCCGCCAAGCACGATGTCGGACGGGAAGAGCTGCAGACCGGCAAGCGGTTCAAGTCGCTGTGCAGACCGCGCAATGAAGCGGCCTATCGATTCTATACAGAGACGCAGTATTCGCAGGCCGACATCGCGCATTTTCTCGGGATGCGCGACCACACAGCCGTGCGCCATATGATCCTGACGCATGCGCAATCGATCGGCCGGAATGTCAGCCGCGTGTCCGAACTGCGCGACGGCAACAGGCCGAACGCGATCGACTGGACGGCCTTCGGCTACGCCTTTGCGGACTGGATGGATGGCCGCGACCTGACCCAACATGAGGCCGCTGCGCGCATCGGCGTTTCCCGGTCAACGGTTCGCAAGGCGCGCAACGGCGAACGGCTCGACGCCGACACCTATGTGCTGATCCGCGCCCGCGCGGACCTGGACGAAACCCTGTTCGTCCGGCTTCCAGCCGCTTCACGGGAAACCCCTGTGAAACACGACGCGGGGAGGGCGGCGCATGGTTAAGAAGAAGCGGAGCTTATGGCGGCGTCTGCCTCAGGAATTCAAGGTGCTTCTTTTGCGTCAGCTGGCGGAAACGGAAAAGCTGACGGCGGCCGAGATTGCCAATCGCCTGAAGGTCACGCGTGCCACCGTTGTGACCGGTTGCCGCCGCTACCGCATACCGCTTGTTGACGGTCGGCGACGGCAGAACAGGTCAACTCGACCTGTGCGCATTTTTGTGCCGCCGACGGAGCCCGCAACAGGGATCACCTTTCAGGACCTGACCAAACACCATTGCCGCTATCCGCTATGGGGCAATGCGCGGGTGACTCTCAATCAGAAACGATATTGCGGCGAACCAACACGGGACGGCGCGCCCTTTTGCGCGAAGCATGCGGCGATGGTGCACAGGACGGAGGATGGGGATTGATGGCTGAAAAACCCTTCAATGAACTGACACCTGCGGAGGTGGAACGGCTTTCAATGCTGGCCGAAGAGGCGGGCGAAGTTGTTAAGGCAGTCGGCAAGATCCTGAGGCACGGATATGGAAGCTGTCATCCTGTCACCAAGGTTCATAATGGCTGTGCGCTCGGTGAAGAGATTGAGGATTTTTTTCGCGTCGCAAGTCATTTGAAGGCATGCGGCGACGTCGATTTTGCGGAAACTGTGTTTGATGACGGGCTCGGCAAAAAGGCGAAATACATGCACCATCTCCATGATGAGACAGGGTGCGATTGATGGCTTCCTATCGCCGCATGGAGCAAATCGGCCCGGATTGCGCGCTGTATCTCGCCGATGCGCGCGACATGGTCGGACATCTGCCGCGCGCCGACATGTTTTGCGGCGATGTTCCCTATCTACTCAGCTCCGGCGGTGTTGGGTTTCGAACTGACAAACATACTCCTATGCGTGGCGGATGGTGCGCGAATTACAAGAATGATGGCCGCGTGGTCACCTGCGACATCACCTGGCGTGAAATCATGGAGCTGGTGGACCAGGTCACGCTTGATGATGCCGAAATCTATGTGATGTCGGACGCCAGCAATCTGATCGAGGCGGGAATGGAAGCCATCAGGGCAGGGCTCAGGTTTCACAACGTTCTTGCCTGGAACAAGAAAGCTGCAACAGCGAACCGCTGGTACATGAAGGTGCTGGAATTCACGCTGTACCTCTACAAAGGCAGGGCGCGGGCGTTGAACGACTGCAGCGCCAAACAGCTGATTTCCGCTCACCATAAAGACATCACGAAACATCCGACTGAAAAGCCGGAACATCTGATGGAATTCTATATTCGCAACTCAACAGATCCGGGTGCGCTGGTGATCGACCCGTTTGTCGGGTCAGGAACAACCGGTGTTGCAGCGATGCAATCGGGCCGCCGGTTCATCGGCATCGAGGTCGAAGAAGAGTATTTCGACATGGCGGTCAAGCGCTGTCGTGAAGCCGTGGCGCGGCCGCAGGCAAACATCACCGATTTCATCGACTGGAAAGCAGAACCGTTGCCGCTGGAAGGGGAAGGGTGATGCTAAACGGGGTCTTGTTCAATGTTGGAGACGAATCCGTCGAGCTGTCCCGATCTGAACACGGTGGCAAATGGATCCTTATCTGTACGATCGCGGAGCTGGTCTTTGAGAATAGTCCTAGAGAGTTTTCGACGACCCTCAACAAATTCGTCACGGAAATCCGGGTCAAACTTAAACATCGCAATTATTTGAAGCATGACGATTTGCATGGTGTGGGCCGAAGTAGCTGCGTACCACAGGTTTGTTGGATTCCTCTGCCCAGGGTTTGTCAAAAGAACAACTCTGTATCTGGACATTTCGTCGTGCAGGCACGCAATCAAACCCATGTGGGCCGGCATGCGCAGGTAGTCTTCGGTTGTGAGCTCGTTCTGCTCAAACTCCGTTTCTGTAATTCCCAAATCACGATCGAGCCAGTCAGCCAGCGTGTTCAATCTGTTTGCCAAAACCATCAGAGTTGTTATTTCTTCTCTGACACGTTTCTCTTTTTCAAGCTTTCTCGCTTCGCGGATTTGTCCCTGGATGCCGATCCAGGCAATTCGGGCGGCGTAGAGCGCGATTGCTGCACCCAGAACCGGACTCAGAGCCGCGATCCACTCTTTCAGTTCAGTCGCACGCGCCTCTGGGGCAGTTCCGGTCAATACACCGAAGATGAACCCGAAAAACAGACCGCAAGCGCTGAACGCAAGCAAGTCCGACAAGTAGCGGTTAGATTTCATACATTTTTCCCCGACAAACCCGCCTTGGTGGCTTTGTCATTTGGTCTCCGTTCTGATCAAAGAACACTCAGTGCGGAGCGCCGTCCGGTGGCGTGGCCTCGTCGAGCGCTTTTTGTTCCAGCCAGTCTTCCAGTACCTCGCCCAGGCGATCGATCGAGTGCGCGAACAGCTTTCGGGTTTCCGGCTTGCCTTCGCTTGATGTTTCCAAGTCTTCGACCCTGGCGCGCAGCGGCGCCATGTAGGCCTCGATCGCATCGGACGGATCGGGGTGTGACAGGGCGATGTCCCAGACAAGATGGGCGATCATCGCCTCAATCGCAGCAAACCGCCCTTCGACTTCGGCCAACAGATCCTCGTAACGCTTTTCATGATCTTCCATTTTCGCGTCTCCCCAAAGGACTGATTAGGCGGGATTTTTCGAAAAATGTCGAGGGGGAGGCGCGGCCATGCCGGAGCTGATTATCGACAGTTTTGCCGGCGGCGGGGGCGCCAGTCAGGGCATTTTTGAAGCGCTGGGGCGTCATCCTGATTATGCCATCAACCATGATGACGACGCGCTTGCCATGCACGCGGCGAACCATCCAGAAACCGTTCATCTGTCCAAAAACATCTACAAGGTCGATCCGATGGATGTCGTCGGCCGCAACCCTGTCGGGCTGCTGTGGGCATCACCGGACTGCAAACACTTTTCCAAAGCGAAAGGCGGCCGACCGGTCAAGCGGAACATCCGCGATCTGGCATGGGTTGTGGTCAGTTGGGCGAAACGAGCGCGGCCGCGTGTGATCATTCTCGAGAATGTCGAAGAATTTCAGGATTGGGGGCCGGTTGGTCTGGATGGCAAGCCATGCGCTGACCGGAAAGGGAAAACCTTCAAGAAATGGGTCGCCACACTGCGGCGCCAGGGCTATTGCGTTGAATGGCGGGAACTGCGGGCCTGTGACTATGGGGCTCCGACGATCCGCAAGCGCCTGTTCCTGATTGCACGGCGCGACAACGTGCCGATTGTTTGGCCGGAACCGACGCACGGGCCGGTCGGCTCCGAAGCTGTGATTTCCGGGCAGTTGCAACCATGGCGGAGCGCAGCGGAGATCATCGATTGGTCCCTGCCATGCCCTTCGATTTTTTTGACCAAGGAAGAGGGAAGGGTGCTCGGCGTCATTCGGCCTTTGGCTTTCAACACGATGGCCCGGATTGCGCGCGGTGTGAAAAAGTATGTGTTGGATGCGGCCTTGCCGTTCATTGTGCAGGTGCAGAATGCCAGCAATCCAAACGGAACAGTAGACCTCAGGTCCCCTATGCAGACGATTACCGCCAACCCAAAAGGTGGTGGTCATGCGCTCTTGACGCCTTTCGTCTCTCGGCAGTTCTCAGGGAGTATCGGCCATTCGCTTGATGATCCATCGGGAGCCATAACAGCAGGCGGTGGTGGCAAGTCTGCCCTGGTTACGGCATTTCTGGCGCAACACAACACCGGTGTTACTGCGCGCGCCATGGCTGAACCGCTTTCGACCATCGTTTCGCGTGGCTCACAGCAACAGCTTGTCGCGGCGCATATGCTGTCCATGCGCGGGTCAGATCGCCGCGACCGTGCCGTTGACCAGCCATTGGAAACGGTAACGGCCGGCGGCACTCACGCGGCGACGGTATGTGCGTTTTTGTCCAAATATTACGGCACAGGCGAGGGGCAAGACGCCGCTGAGCCGATGCACACGCTCACCGTCAAAGACCGGTTTTCAGTCGTCACCGTCGAGATTGGCGGCGAGCCTTACACGATTGTCGATATCGGCATGCGCATGCTCACGGCACGCGAGATGTTCCGCGCCCAGGGCTTCCCCGAAACCTACCAGATCGATCACCGGCCGGACGGATCGAAACTCACGAAAACAGCCCAGGTGCGGCTCTGCGGCAATTCCGTTTGCCCGCCGATCGCCCGCGCCCTGGTCGCGGCAAACTGCAACTACATGAGCGAATTGGAGATAGCGGCGTGACGCATCACGATACCAACATCGTTCGTGGTCGGATGCGGTCGGGGGAAACCGCCTTAAGTCCATTTCTGTTTCCTGACGGCAACATCCAGATTGCGTTTTCTGGCGGTCGCACATCAGGGTTCATGCTGCACCAAATCCTTGAAGCCAATGGCGGCCTGCCGGATCGTGTCATCGTTACGTTTCAGAATACCGGACGTGAGATGTCCGAAGCGTTGGATTTTGTCGCAGAAGTCGGGCGACGGTGGGACGTTGATGTCATCTGGCTGGAATATCGAGCTGAAGAGCCTTTCTTTGAAACCGTCAACCACAACAGCGCCAGCCGAAACGGCGAGCCATTTAGCGCGCTCATTCAAAAGCGCGGCTACCTACCCAATCAGCAAGCCAGATTCTGCACCATCGAACTCAAGATCAGAACGGCCAAGCGATATCTGATGAGTTTGGGTTGGGAACACTGGATCAACTGCGTTGGCTTCCGGGCGGATGAACCATCCCGCGTCATGAAACCACCACCCAAAGACCGTTGGACGGTTTGGACTCCGCTGTTTGATGCCGGCGTCACAAAACGGCATGTCGCGGATTTTTGGAAGCGGCAGCCGTTCGATTTGCGGTTGCCGAACCATAATGGAAAGTGTTGGCTCGGGAATTGTGACGGCTGCTTTCTCAAATCTGAAGCCAACATTGCGGCATTCACAAGAGAATATCCCGAGCGCGCGTCTTGGTGGGAGCAAGAAGAATCTGGCGCCATCAAAACAGCGACGACCGGTGCCGGGGCGCAGTTCTCGAAACGCTACAGCCGCCGTGAGATGCGCGAATTCGTCGAAAAGCAATCGGACTGGATTTTCTCCGATGCCGGCTATCTCTGCCAGGCGGACGAAGGGGAGTGCGTCGCATGACGGCTTTCTTGACAGAGTTGCCGAATGCGCGCATCCTGTGTGCGCTTCGTCGAAAACGGGCGAAGTGGGGATTGGAAGCCTCTCTATGCTCTAGGCGCCCGACGCGCCGAACGCCATTTCGTGCGCGTTTTTTCGTATCCGGACACCCATATCCGGACTCCTATGGTCGGGCGCATGTGGGGAGCCTTCGGGCTCGCCGTGTCCTAGAGCGCGGTCTTCCAACCTGTGTGCGTCCGATCACCCTTTTGGAAGGGGGTGAGCGGGCAGACGCCAACTCTCTAGGAGAACTTGCCATGTCTTGCGATGGCCACGGGTGCAGTGCGCCCAAACTCCCCCAAGTATTCAACGATTTGGACCAGCTTCTAGGCGACCTGACCGGACTGCAGGAAGCCGCCGAACAGCTGACATTCTTCTGCGATCTCAATGATCCGCGGATCATCAATATGCTGTGCTCAATCCACCGGTCAGAGCGGATGATTGCCGCGAAAATTCAAGAGCGCCTGGATGTTGTTTTTGCAGAACACGGCAAGACAGCGAGGGCGGCGGCATGACTGTTTTTCAAAATCATCTCCGATTGACGTGCGATGCGGAGGATCGTCATGAGCAAGTGTGACAAAGCGTTGATTTCAAATGAGGATCAACATGTCGGGCAGCGCGCGCTTCGTTGGGCCTGTGCGGCAGAGACCGGTGGGATGCCCGGCAAGATGATCCTCTTTATTCTGGCAGTCTATGCCGACGATGATTGGTCGTGTTGTGTCAGCCAGCAAACGATCGCCGCAGATGGACAGATGTCTGAACGCACTGCCGGCACTTGGTTACGAAAGCTAGAGGGCAGGGGGCTGATATCCCGGTTCAGGATAAGGGGGTATGACGGCACTTTAGGACAAACGCGATACAGGTTGAATGTTGAGTCCGATGGCGATCATCAGCCCGGCGGGGGCACATGATGAATGCCTTTCGTGCACTTCATTGGGCTCAATCGAGCGATGCCGGCGGCGCATCCGGCAAGGTGATTTTACTCACGCTTGCCGCCTACGCGGATGAAAACGGAACCTGTTTTCCTTCGCAGGAACGCATAGCGCATGAGACGCAGCTTTCGGTGCGGGCCGTGCAAATCTGGTTGAAGAAACTAGAAGCCGCCAACCTTATTTCGCGCATTCGAGGTAAGAAAAAAGACGGTACGTGGGGGCTAACCAGATACCGGTTGAACCTTGAATTTGAAGCCCCACTCAACCGTCCCAAACCACCCGCAGAATCTGCGCCTGGACCACAAGATGTAGTGTCACCACCTGCAAAATCTGCGGGTGGTGACCACGCGCAAATGACGACGTCCGGACCTGCAGATGACAGCATTCGGAGGCGAACCAGATTCGGGTCAGAACAGCCAAGGGAACTACCAGTAGAACAGATTGATGATGATAGCGCGCGCGAACGCGATCATGATCCGGGTTCTGGTGGGGTACCAGATCTAGACCCACCACCTGATGTTCATCCGGAGCGATGGCGAGAGATTGCCAATCAGGTTTTGGAGCTGATGGAGCTGAGGTGGAACGATCCGCATTGGACCGGGACCGTCGGCATTGTGCGGCAATGGCTGGCGAACGGCTGGGATCCAGATTTGGATATTCTGCCGACGGTTGAGCAGGTCATCGAGCGGGCGAAAAGGCCAATCCGGAGCCTGTCGTATTTCACCGACGCGATTGCGCAGGCCTATACCGATCGGCAGGCGGCGGCGGTCAGTCCGGACGATCATCCGCCACCAAAATCCGGAAGATTTGCAAGTGCAGCCGAGTTGCAGGCCGATAGCATGAATTCGGCGATAGACGACGTTTTCGGGAGCGAAGACGATGACGGATCATGAAACCGGACAGGACGCCGAGACACAGACCAACGTCAAAACGCATTTCATCAACCGGTTGAAAGGCGTGTTCAAACGGGCGCCCGGCTCCGATGAACACCAGTATTTGCGAACCATCAAATCGGCCCTTGAGAAATACCCGCCCGATATTCTGCATGAAGCGGCACAGCGAATTGTCGAAAGCGCCACAACGCAGACCTATCCGCTGCCGGCTGTCTGCATTCAGACCGTGCAGACAATTCAGGCTGAACGGCGCGCGCTCGAGCGGGAGAAGGAGACAAGCGCCAAACCTGCCAGCCGCACATACGATCATTGGTTGCCCGACAACGTGGCGATCGAGATTGCGATTACGCAGAACAGGGATTTGATACGGCGGGCCATGCGTGACGACTGGCATGTGCCCCTGATCGACTACGTTCGCGAGCACCGCGAATTGCCCGATGACAGGACATGCCGGCATCTTGAGATCACTTGCGCGGAGTTCAATGAGCGGGCCGGGAAGATGGTCGCCGATGCGGAGGCGGCGTTGCGGGAGTCTTTGGGAACCAAGGCCGAGCATCTGACCCAATTGCCGGACAAGCACCCGATCATGCGGTTTTACAACGCCATCATGAACCGGAGGGACAAGTTCAAGCGGCAAATTCTGGAACAATTAGGCGAACTTAGCGAGGCGGCGGAATGACGGCAGAGGCCAAAAAAGGATACGGCGACAGGCCGTGGCAGGGCATGGAGGGCCGGGAGGACAGCACCGATCCGATGCGGCTGAGGGCTGGAAAGAAAGAGCGCAAACGACACGCGAAGCGACGTGAGTCGATCCAGCGGGGCGGAACATTGGAACGGCTTTTGACCATGAAGGCCATCGGACAGGCACAATATCTTTCCGGATGCAAAATCCGTGATCTGGTGGCGATGTCGAAAGGCGTCATGCCAAGCACATCGAACTTTGCGACAGAGCGCGTCGACGGTGGCAGCAACAAGGATCGCGACTGGTTGATTCTCTGCTCGCTCGGCGATGCAATGGCGCTGGAAGCCATAAAACGCTTTGTCGGGTTCACAGATTATATTTTATTGATTCGTGTCTGTGGTGAAGGCGAAAGCCTGGCATCGATCGCGGTTGAATTCGAAGATGACGACGTCAAGCGCAAGGCAAACAAACCGTCTAAACAAACCCGCGATCATGTCGCCAGACGGCTAAGAGATGGTTTGAAATCAGCGGCTTACGTGCTTGGCTTTGCCACAAGGGCCGGAGACAAAGACATCGCCCGGCATATCAATTGGTGGCGTTCTGAAGAGCGGTTTTCTGTCCCTACGGGCTTCGAAGTTGTCGATGGCCGGCTTGTGGAAATCGAGGAATAGACGGTCAAATATGGGTTGACACCTGTAACAGGTTGTAGCACCTTTTTACCCATGATGAGGAATAACGCTCTGGTGGAGACGCTGGGGCGTTTTTTATTGGGCAGATGTTTCGTATTCGAGCAACGGGACTGGCCAGTTGATCACCATAGACGCCAACTTCGATCAAGTTCTGCGGGGGCTTGCCGACACAGAAAAGCGGCATGTGCCGTTTGCGATGTCTTTGGCACTCAATGCCACAGGCCATGACGTCAAGACGAACACCGAAAAGAGCCTCAGCAAACGGCTGGATCGACCGACGCGTTTCACCCAGCGCGGACTTGCGATCCGACGTTCTTCGAAGCGCAATCTGGTCGTGTCGGTGTTCTTCAAGGATATCCAGTCGGAATATCTAAGGCTGCAGGAAACCGGCGGGCGTCGAACGCCTGCCAAGCGCGCGATCGTTGTTCCTGTCAATCAGCGGCTCAATCGGTATGGGAACATGCCGCGTCATGCGTTGAAGCGGATACTTGCCCGGTCGGATACTTTTGAAGGGACGATCAACGGTGTGCCTGGGATTTGGCAGCGGCCCCGCCGAAAGAATGGAAAGCTCAAGTTGCTGATTGCCTATGAGGATCATGCAGACTATCAGCCGCGCCTCAGGTTTGAACAATCCGCACTGAAGACGACGCGGGCAAGGATGCCGATTAACTTCAAGCGCGCAATGAAGCAAGCCATCTCGAATGTTCGATAATCCGCGGGTCCTTCTGACGATTCGCGTCGCCCACGGGTAATTCGCGCCGCAAAACATTGATCTGTTTGGTGAAATTTTTCGGTGTCAGGTTTTTGTTGATGTTGATGTCATGGCCATAGACGACGACAGGAAACACTATCCGCTGCCTTCAGGTGTGCAGGATGCTGTGCTGAACCGGGCGCAGCTGGCGGAAGCGTTCGGCACAAGCGAACCTACGATTGACCGCTACCGCAAGGACGGTATGCCGGTCCTGGCCGAAGGAACCAACGGGCAGGCATACCAGTTTCAGCTGTCGGACTGTTACGCGTGGCGGCAGGCCCGTGAGGCGGAACGCCAGGCGAGCAATGAAGCGGCGGAAGCGGCTGTCCGGCAGATGCGCATGGAATTGCTGGGCGGCGACTCCGGCAACAGCGAAATGGGACTGAGCGCCCGTGAGCGCAAAGAGCTCTATGAAACGGAAAGCGCCTACAACCGCCTGGCCCGCGAACGCGGAGAACTGATTCCGCAAGGCGAGGTCATCGAGTTGCTGGACACGGTCCTGTCGATGGTGCGCAACAGCATCACCGGTTTGCCGGATCGCCTGTCGCGTGATGCTGCCTTGACCGGCCGGCAGGCCGAGCAGGCGGTCGTTGTTACAGACGATCTTTTGAAAGAGTTGCATACTGCGTTGGCTGAATTCGTCGACGGGAATGACGCAACAGACGGCAGTCTGCAAACCACTTTGGAAGCAGCGGAATAACCATACTTCATGAACGCTTTTGCTCTCCCGCATCGTGATCACGGTTGGCGGTCGCCCGGCTATGCCCGCGCGGTCGACTGCCTGGACGCGGCATTGCCGGCGATCGCGCCGATCAAGCGAATGACCGTGTCTGAGTGGGCTGCCAAAGAACGCAAGCTGCTCGACAACGGAAGTATTGTGCCATGGCGCAATGATGTCGTGCCGTACATGGTCGAGCCGATGGACATGTTGTCGTCGCGCCGGTTTCGTGGCCTGGCGCTGGTCGGCCCGGCCAGAACGGGAAAGACAGACAGCCTTATCCTCAACAAGATCGGGCAGGGCATCGTCTGCGATCCGTGCGACATGCGCGTCATCCACATGGATCAGGCTGCAGCCCGCGAATTCTCGGTCAAGAAGGTTTCGAACCTGATCCGAAATTGTCCATCGGTGTCGGAACGGCAGGCAAAGGGCAGAAACGCGGACAACATTTACGACAAGCGTTTCCTTGGAAACATGATGCTTGATATCGGCTGGCCGGTGATCGCGAAATTCTCGGCGTCTGACATACCGGTCATGCTGCTGACCGATTATGACCGAATGCCCGATGACATTGACGACGAAGGAAATCCCTTCGAGCTTGCGACCAAACGGACACAGACTTTCGGGTCGCGCGGCATGGCTGTGGCTGAGTCCTCCCCGGGGCGGCCGCTTCTTGATGAAGACTGGAAACCATCAAAGGCAGCGCCGCATATGGCTCCACCGACAACTGGAATTCTCGAGGTCTACAACAAGGGCACGCGGGGACGGTTCTACTGGACCTGCCCGGACTGCAGCGAGATTTTCGAACCGGATTTCCCATTGCTCGATTATCCGGATGAAGGCACGCCGGCGGAGCGCGGGGCGCAAGCCGTGTTGATCTGTCCGCATTGCGGCGGGGTGGTTGAGCCAAAACACAAACGTGAGCTCAATCTTTCCGGTCAGTGGTTGCACGAGACCGGTGACGGCCGATTGGTTCCGATCGATGATGAGGATGTCAGGGAAACGGATATTGTCAGCTACTGGATCAAAGGGGCTGTTGCCGCGTTTCAGTCCTGGGCGTCGCTGGTGTCAAAGTATCTCGCCGCCGAGGAAGGATTTGAACGCAACCGCGATGAAACCAGCCTGAAAACCACGATCAACGTTGACCAGGGGCACCCATACAAACCCCGCTCGGCCGGATCCGGCTCCGATATCTCGGCGGAAGGCCTGAAAGAGAAGTCGGCCGATTACGACCTTTCCGTTGCACCGGGTCAGACGCGGTTCCTGACCGTACAGGTCGATGTCCAGAAGCGCTATTTTCTGGTCCACGTCGATGCGTGGGGGCCGGGGCTCGAGCGCTGGGCCATCGATCGGTTTGAAATTCATTCGCCGCCGGACAGTTCGCCGAACCCGAAAAAGCGCGCGATTGATCCGGCGCGCTATGGTGAAGATTGGGACGCGCTGTTTGATCTGCTGGAAAAAATCTATCCGATCGTCGGCACGGAATACGGCATCCGGCCGGCCGCGCTGATCGTCGATGCCGGCGGCGAGGCGGGCGTTACGAAAAACGCTTATGCCTTTTACCGCAAGTCGAAGAAAGAAGGCCTGATCAGGCGGGTATTCCTGGCAAAGGGTATGCCCGGATGGAAGGTCGACCGCGCAAAAGAAGTCGAACCGGAAAAAGAACAGGGCAAGCGTGTCAAGGGCAGCACCGATCTGCGTCTGATCCATGTCGGCACCTGGCGGCTGAAGTCGGAAGTTGTCGGCAGTCTGTCGCGACGGGATCCGGGCCCCAGCGCTTATCATCTGACAACGCAGTTGCCTGACCAGGTGTTCGAAGAATTCTGCGCGGAACGGCAAACGGTCAGCGGCTGGGAACTTCGACGGGGCCAAAAGCGCAATGAGGCGCTTGATTGCAGTGTCTATGGACTGGCTCTGGTGATCGTCCTCAAGGCCGAAAAGTTCGACTGGGACAATCCGCCGATGTGGGCGGCGAAAATCGAAGAAAACAGTTTTGCCGTGCGGATTGACGCAGCGGACGAACACGAGCCGGAGCCGGTTGTCACACAGCGACCGCGCCGGCGACGGATGCTCTCTAAAGGAATCTGAATATGTCAGGAATTACCCTTGCGCAGGCGCAAGAGCGTCTTGATGGGTGGCTTGCGGCGGATGCGGCCGTGTCGAGCAATCAGTCCTATTCCATCAATGACCGTACGCTGACTCGCGCCAATGCCGCCGAAATCCGCAGAAACATCGACTATTGGTCGGACAAGGTCGAAAAGCTGTCGGCGCGGTCCGGTGGCCGGGGTGGCGTCCGATATGCGGTGCCCAACTGATGCGGATGAAGGTTGCAAAGCTCAATCTGGTTGACCGCATCGTCGGCTATTTCAATCCCGGCCGTGCGCTCGCCAACGTCCGCGATCGCACGATACTGGCCGCCTATACCGGCGGATACAAGGGTGGGAAGCGCGGCCGTCGCGGAACCAAAAACTATCTGCCCGGCAATGGCAGCGCTGACGCGGACCTGTTGCCGGACTTGAAAGATCTGCGCGGCCGATCGCGTGATCTGGTTCGCAATCTTCCTGTTGCGACGGGTGCTGTTGCGACGAACAAGACGCATGTGATCGGCGACGGCCTGATCCTCAATGCGCAGTGCAAGAGGGATGTTCTGGGGCTCACGGAAGAACAGGCGAGAGCTTTCAACAAACGCGCCGAAAGTGAATTCGCGTTGTGGTGCAAGACGGCTGACTTCACGCTGGTGCAGCACTTCTGCGATATGCAGGCCCTCTTGTTCGGCAGCGTGCTTGAATCCGGCGATGTGTTTGCGATCCGCAGGTTTCGTCGGGACCCGGGCCAGGTGTATGGCACAAAGGTGCAGGTCATCGAGGCGGACATGGTTTGCAATCCGCTTCATACCTCAGACACGGACACGCTGATTTCTGGCATCGAGCATACGCAACAAGGTGTGCCGATTGCAGTGCACGTCTCCGATCGGCATCCAGGCGATGTCCGGCGCAAGGCATTGTCCTGGCGCCGCGTCCCGATGCGTTACAATGACGGCCGCGAAATCGTTCTGCATGTCTTCGATCGGCTGCGCCCGGACCAGACAAGAGGCGTTCCGTATCTTGCGCCGGTGATAGAGTCCCTGAAATCGCTTGGTGATTACACCGACGCCGAAGTCACAGCCGCTGTCGTGTCCGCGATGTTCACGGTGTTCGTCAAAGGAGCACCGGATCCCGAGAACGGTCCGTTGCCGACATCGGATCGCGCCGCCGACGGCAATGACGAAGTCGCGTTGGGTGCGGGCGCGATCGTGAATCTGGGAAACGACGAAAGCGTCGATGTCGCTAATCCGCTCAGACCTAA
Source organism: Stappiaceae bacterium (assembly GCA_965275915.1). Taxonomy (GTDB): domain Bacteria; phylum Pseudomonadota; class Alphaproteobacteria; order Rhizobiales; family Stappiaceae; genus JBDWFY01. The sequence continues at coordinate 814,815 of CBDHYI010000006.1, read as the reverse complement.
TCCGCAGTTCGACGATTTTGTCAAAGCCTTCCTGCGACAGATTGGTGTTGCACTGGAACTGCCGTTTGAATTGCTGATCAAGCATTTCACGGCGAGCTATTCGGCCAGTCGGGCCGCGCTTGAAATGGCCTATCACACGTTTCGGCGCCGGCGGAACTGGTTCGTCCGGAAATTCATGGAGCCGGTCTATGGCTGGTTCATGGAAGAGGCGGTTTTGCTTGGGCGCCTCGACGCACCGGGTTTCTTCGATGACCAGTTGATCCGCGATGCCTGGCTGAATGCGACCTGGACCGGGCCGGTGCGCATATCCCTTGATCCGAAAAAGGATGCGGAAGCCGACAAGATCGATGTCGAAATGGGCGTGAAAACCCGGCAGCAAGTCATGACCGAGCGGACCGGGGGCGACTTTGATCAGAAAGTCGATCAGGCCAAGCGCGAGAAAGCCGCCATGGACGATGCCGGTTTGTCGCAGCCGGCCGCAGACAGTCAGACACCGGAACCCATGGTCGGCGATGAGCCAGACAACGAAGATGAGGACGAGGAATGACGCACCTGATCCATATTGCCGACCGGGTTTTGAACACACCGTTGCTCATCACGCGGGAAAAGGCTGAAGTTATCCTGTCCGTGCTTGCCGGGCGCATCGGTATCAATACGCCTGAGGCCTCACGATTTGAAGGCAGTCCCTTCGGCGTTGATCAGGATGGCCGCAGCACTCTGAAGCCCTATCGCGTATCGAATGGCGTCGGCATTATCACCATAACCGGATCGCTGGTCGCCCGCGGTGCATGGGTTGGCGCGAGCTCGGGGCTGACATCCTATGAAGGGATCCAGCATCAGTTGAAAACGGCGGTCGCCGATCCGGATGTGCATTCCGTTCTTCTCGACATTCATTCGCCGGGCGGTGAGGTGGTTGGCTGTTTCGAAACCGCGGCAATGGTCCGAGCGCTTTCGGACCAAAAGAAAACGATTGCCGTCGTCAATGGCCTGGCGGCCAGCGCGGCCTATGGGATTGCGTCCGGTGCAACCGAAATTGTCACGACCGGAAGCGGCATTTCGGGGTCGATCGGTGTTGTGTGGCTCCATGCTGATTTCTCGAAACAGCTGGAAGATGACGGCATCAAGCCGACCTGGATCTTTGCCGGCGAGCATAAGGTTGACGGCAATCCGCTCGAGCCGTTGTCCGACGATGTCCGCGCCGACATACAGGCCGAAATCGATGCCATCTATTCGGACTTCCTGACGACTGTCGAAAACGGTCGCGGCGATCGCATGACTGCGGACGCGGCGCGGGCCACCCAGGCGCGAACGATGATTGGCGAGAATGCGGTTGCTGCCGGTCTCGCCGACAGGCTCGGCACATTCGAGGATGTGCTTGATGACCTTCAGAAGACTTCCAACGCCCGGTCCGGGCGTCAACCTGTCCAGCAAGGGAGATTTTCCATGGACAAAACCACTGGCACACCCGGAGCCAATGCAGAAACCGGGAATGAAGATGCGATCTATACTCAGGCTCAGTATGATGACGCTGTTTCAAAAGCGATCGCACAAGGTAAGACGTTGGGCGCCGCAACCGAAAAAGAGCGCATTTCCGGCGTTTTGACCTATCTCGGTCGCGGTCATGACTCCAAGGTACTGGAGATGGCCGCCGACGGCACCTCTAAGAAGGCTGACGCGGCTATGGCCATTCTGGACGCGGATGCCGGCAAAAGCGCTGAAGTGCAAGCCGCGCTTGAAAAGCTCGACAAAGCAGCTGAGGGCGTCACCAGTTCTCCGTCTGCACTTGGCGATGGCGGGACGGCTGGTCAAAGCTTTGAGCAAACACCGGAAGGCTGGGCCGCTGAATGGGATGCCAGTGACAAGCTTCAGGCCGAATATATAACGCGTGACGGCTATGTTGCCATGAAAAAACGTGAGGCGCGGAAAGCCGCCTGACGCACTCAAATGCCCGGCTCTTTCGGGCTTTTCCACTCTCTTTCACAGGAAAACAGAATCATGAAAACCACGCTGCTGATGGCGGCGGGCTTTGTTGCGCTCGCCTTCCTGGCTGCCGCCGCGTTGATTGCACCTGATGCATCTGCGGCTTCTTCGTTCTTCTTCATGGAACCTGACACCTCGTACGCTATGGCCACTCTTGCGGCGAACAAGCTTCGAGACTATCAACTCGGCGACAAGGAAGAATATCCGGTTATTGCTGCCGACATCATCTATCAAGGTGCGGCTGTCGGTGAGAATGCCGCCGGATACGCCCGGCCACTTGTTGCGGGCGATCCATTTCTCGGCTTCGCGGAAGTCATTGCCGACAACTCCAATGGCGCAGCGGGAGCAATCAACGTCAATGTCAAGAAGCGCGGCAATGTCGTTCTTGACATCGCGGCGCTCCCCATAACGGCGAACGACCGGCCATTGGTTTATGCATCGGACGATGACACGTTCACGCTGACCGCAACCGCCAACAGCCCGATCGGACGCGTCTCGCGTTGGATCGAAACCGGGCTCGCCGTCGTCGAGTTCGACGCGGCCTGGTCGAAGTAATCAGGCTGCACCTGTCGCGCATTCGCGTTTCATCTTCATCTAAAATTCTCTGAAAGGAACGGACATGCTTCCACAGCAGTTCCAGAAAATCACGACCAATGGGGTGAAAGGTATGATCCTTGCCCGATTGGATACCGGGCCCGCCGCTTGGATTGGTCGCGTCGCTATGCGTATCACGTCAGACCAAGCTGTCGAAGAATATGGCTGGTTGGGCGCTGCGCCGGCGCTGAGAGAGTTTATTGGTGGCCGAACACCCGCCGAACTGAAGGAAAACTCCTTCACGATTTCAAACAAGGACTATGAGGGTTCAATTACCATCAGGTCCAAAGATATGCGCCGCGACAAGCTAGGTATGATTGTCATTCGCGTCAATCAGCTCTCAGACCGTGCGATGGATCATCCCGCAAAGCTTCTCTCCGTGCTTATTCTCAATGGAGAGTCGCAGTTATGTTACGACGGGCAATATTTCTTTGATACCGACCATGAAGAGGGTGACAGCGGTGTTCAGAGTAATGACTTAACGCGTGCGATTGCAGCTGCTGCTGATCCGACTTCCGATGAAATGGCAAAGTCGATTATGAAATGCATCGAGGCCATGTATGGCTTCAAGGATGATCGCGGCGAGCCAATGAACCAGTCGGCTATGGAATTCGACGTAATGGTTCCAACGTCTTATATGGAAGCTACATTGACGGCTGTTACCGCCTTGCTCGGCGAGGCAGGAAAATCCGCGATTATTCCGGCGCTGCGGGACCGGTTTACTATCAACGTCGTAATCAATCCCCGGCTCACGTGGACCGATAAATTCGTGGTGATGCGGACGGATGAGGCGGCGAAGGCGTTTATTCTTCAAGAGGAAGACATCCCGGATGTTGTCGCTCTTGGTGAAGGCACAGAGTACGAGCAGCTCAACCGTGAACAGCTTTTTGGTGTCGATTGGACCGGTAACACGGGCTATGGCTACTGGCAGTTTGCCTGCTTGATGACGCACACAACAGCTCCATAGTCGCTGCTCACTCCCAAAATCTCAGAAACCATTCCCGGCCTCAGTGCCGGGAATGGCTTTTCCAGGCTGCATTGTGGTGCCGCCTGCAAAGGCCATTTGAAAGGAAACTTCGATGAAATATGAAGTCGTTGGCAGTGTCGCGGAGGTTGGCACAGACATGGTGTTGCAGCTTTCAAAAAAGCAGGCTGCAGCGCGTGAAGGTAGTCTTGAGAAGGTGAAAGGCGGCCATCGTCCTAAGCGCGTGCTTCAGTTCAAAAAGGGTGAAAAGTTTGGCATTTCAAGTGATTTTGAGGACCTGCCTCGGTCACTGAGTGATGTGTTGAAAGAAGTTGGTACCGCCAAGAAAGAGTTGTCCAAGGATGATGAGCCCGAAAAGGACGATGAAAATAGCGGTGGTGAGGGCGATGGCTCTGGTGACGATGAAAACGGCGACGGAGACGACACCGGACCTGAAGATGGCGACCAGGTCACTACCTGATTAGCCAATCTCTAAACCTGACCTGCGCGTGAAACGGCTCCTTTTCAGGGGCCGTTCGCGTTTCTGGAGAACCGACATCATGGCAATGAAAAAATTCAAGGTTACCGGCCCCTGTTGCAGCATCAGCCCGGGCCGTGAGATGGGCCTGACGAACGATCAAGCCAAAGCGCGGCAGCAATTCATATCGTCCGTCAAAGGCAAGACCGGCGTCTATGTGTCGTCGCGCGTCGAAGTGTTCGAATTCGGCGATGAAGTCGAGCTCAATAGCAGGATCGGACGTCCGGAATTCTTTAAGACTGCCGGTTTGACACCTGTCGAACCGAAGGCCGCCGGCTGATGCCTGTCGAAAGTGCGGCCGACCGGGCGGTCTTTTTCAACAAGGATGAGTTCGGCACGGAGGCGAGCTACACGCTTGCAGCCGGCGGTGCGGCGATATCGATCGATGGCTTGTTCGAAAACGAGATGGCCGCAAAGCCGCTCGGTGAGGCGGGTATTATCTCGAGTGAACCGATGTTCACATGCCGCACCGCCGACCTGCCGGTCGGATATGGCGAAGGCGACAGCGTCGTGATCAATGCCGTTTCCTACAAGGTTGCCGAACGGCCTCTGGATGATGCGACCGGCATCACCTTAATGACTCTGGAGAAAGTCTGATGGCACATATACGCAAACAGATCCGCGACGCTGTTGTGACGGCGCTGACCGGCCTTGCTTCGACCGGGTCGAATGTCTTTCCGATGCGCGTCCGGCCTGTCGACGACAGCAAATATCCGGCCTTGCTGGTCTATACGCTTGCCGAGCGCTCTCAGCCCGGCGACATGGGGCATCCGCGCGATCTGGATCGCAATCCGCTGATCGCCATTGAGGCTATCACCGGCGGCGACACATTCGATGACGATCTTGATCAGATCGCGGTCGAAGTTGAAACGGCCATGGCGAACAGCGCCAAGCTTGGCGGCCTGGTCAACGATCTTTTTCTTGAAAGCACCGATTTCACGCTGGCGCCCAGCGTCAATGAAAAGTCGGACAAGCGGGTCGCCGTCATGGCGCTCCGATATTCGGCGTTGGTTATGACGCCTGAAAACAATCCTGAAACCACAAGCTAGGAGAAACCAATCATGACGACGGTTCATGGCAATGAGGGGTCGGTCAATGTTGGCACCAATACCGTTGCCAAGGTGACGGCCTTTGATCTGACGATCGAAGCTCCCATCGCCGATGCAACAGCGCTTGGCGAAGCATGGGAAACGCACCAGGGCGGGGCTCCCAAGCGTTGGTCCGGCACGATCACCTGTCGCCGGTTTCGTGACGATGCCGGCCAGGGTGCGTTGACACCGGGCGCATCGGTTACGCTCAATCTTTACGGCGACGGCAACTCATCGGGGGAAGACTATTATACCGGAACGGCGAGCGTCACGAGCGTAGGCCGCACACAGAATATTTCCGATGCGGTTGAAGAAACTTTCGAGTTTGCCGGCAACGGTGCGCTCACAACGTCAACGGTGGTCTGATGAAAGCGATCGATAGAGTTACGGGGCATTTCGAGCGGGCTAGCAATCGCAAGATTGAAGTGCCCGAGTGGGGCGAGGACGGCAATCCGTTTATCGTCTATGCCAGTCCTATGACGCCGTATCAGCGTAAAAAGATACGCGCGGAAAATGAAGACATCGATGCGGGCGCACACGTCGATATCCTCATCATGAAGGCCTGCGATGAACACGGCAGTCACCTGTTTACCGATGACGATCGCCACAAACTCCTGACCAAGGCGGACGGGGCCATTGTTGGCCGTATTGCAATTCAGATTCTCACGCCCGCCAAGCTTTCGGATCTGGAAAAAAACTAAGAGGCGATCCGCTGCGACAGTTCATGTTTCAGCTGGCGGATCGCCTTGGCAAGTCAATCTCAGAAATTGAGCACTGGCCGGAAGATGAAATCGCCGAATGGCGAGCGTTCTATAAAATCCAAAAAGGTATGTTTCCCAAATGACCGGCATCGCAACGGTTCCTGATCTTGTTTGGAAAATCCGCGCTGACAGCAAGTCAGGCGCTGCTTTCCGGGCAAACAAGAAAGGCATTGACAATTCTCGCCGATCGGTCAAGGGCCTAAACGCGGACCTTGCCGGTACGAGTAAGGCATTGGGACGGGTGAAGAGCTTTGCCGCTGGCCTCGGTATCGGATTTGCCACGGCAGAGTTATCGATGTTGCCGGGGGTTATTCGTTCCATCGTGTCGGAGGGCTCCAATCTAGCGAAGACTGCCGATTTGGTTGGATTGACCACCGAGCAGTTGCAGCGCATGCAGTTTGGTTTCGAATTGGCCGGCATCGAAGTGACGGACACCGAAAAGGCCATGGAGCAATTCGGCAAGCGTTTGTCTGAAGCCGAAAGTAAAGGCGGACTGCTTGCTGATGTTCTGGAAGCTAACGGCGTCGCACTTCGGGATTCTCAAGGCCGAATGCGTTCTGTTTCCGCTTTGTTGCGTGACTATGCAGAGTTGATCAAGAATGCCGGTTCCGAACAGGAGCGGCTTTCGCTTGCAACCGAGGCTTTCGGGCGATCAGGTAATCGCTTTGTGCTAGCTCTGAGAGATGGAGCCGATGGGCTCGATGAGTTGATGGGGAAGGCGGATGAAGCCGGCGGGGTTCTTGAAGAGGAATTGCTGCGAAAAGCGGAAGAAATAGACGACGCTTTTGCCACTATGTGGCGGGGGTTCGAAATACGTGCAAAACGGGCGGTCTTAACCGGCGTTTCCGCCCTCTCTGAGTTTCAGAACAAGATTAGCGAGATCGGAAATTCGGATTTCTTTAACAATCTCGTTGAACAGATGGATGACTTTGGACTGATCGACCGATCCGGCCTTGTTGGCTATGGCGAAAACGGTCAGCTCAATTCCTTGGGTCGCGTCAATCAGGGATTTAACACGGATTTCGGGACCAACGCTGGCCTTGAGTCGGCTCTGATACGATCCGCCGGCAAAACAACCAAGATTCCGAACCGCGCCGACAATGAAGATACCGAGCGCAACACGCGACGGCGTCGATCGGCAGCGCGTGCGGCGCGCGAACAGATCGATGCCTATGCTGGCGTCATCAAGAAGCTCGATGAAGAAATTGAAATGCTCGGGCTTTCAAATGAACAGCAGCGCATTCTCACAGAACAGCGTGCCGCCGGTGTTTCAGCTGCTTCCAAGGAAGGTGAGGCAATTGCCGAACGGATCAAGCTCATCAATGAAGACAGGAAAGCGCAAGAACAGCGGAACGAAGTTGCAAGCCAGTTTGGCGACTTGGCGAACGACGGCATCAGCACGCTGGTGCAATCGCTCGGACTTGCAAATGATGAGGCCGGCCGGCTCACCGCTTCTCTGGTCGAAGCGGCGGCACAAGCAGTCTTGCTAGGGCAGGGACCCCTAGCCGGGTTGTTCGGACTTGAGGGAACCGACGGCGGTACAGGCGGGTTGTTCGGTGTCCTTGGAAAGACTTTCGGCGGGTTCTTCGCTGCTGGTGGCACCCTTGGTGCCGGCCAATGGGGGATTGCCGGCGAAAACGGACCTGAACCTGTCATCGGTCCCGCTCGGATTCTGCCACACTCTGCGATGGGCGGTGCACCGCGCGTGATCAACAACGTCACAAACTATACCGACAGCCGCGTGTCCGTTAATTCACGGCAGGAAGCCAACGGCGATATCGTCAATGAGTTTGTGATCCAGACGGTTGATCGAGCAACCGCCGAAGGTCGCTTCGATGGGACGAACAGGTCGCGATACGGTTCGCAGCGCAAAGTGAGGCAGTTATGACCACGCCGGCCTGGCCGACCGCGACCGTTCCCGTGACGCCTCGGCGCGGAACGTTTCAGGAGGCGTCGCTGTCGAACCGTCTTGCCTTCGCGGTTGCGGATGGCGTCGCACCGAAGGTGCGGAGACGCTTCACGTCCTCGATCTGGCGGGCATCCTGGCAGCGGCATTATAGCCAGACGGAAGCGGCCGCCTTCTGGACGTTCTACAAGGACACACTCAAAAACGGCACGCTTAAGTTCACGCTGGCACACCCTGTTTATGGCACCAGCCATACCTGGCGTTTCGCGCCGGACGTTGAGCCGGCCATGACAGACCGGAGTGCCTTTTATGTCATTTCGATCGAACTTCTGAGGCTCGACTGATGCCTTCGCAATCCTTGATCGATGCGGTCTATGCCGATGAGACCGATGAAGTCTTTGTTGTTCTGTTGAGGATCACGCACCCTGCATTGGCGGAGCCGGTCCTGTTGGCGAACAATACTGAAGATGTGGTGTCGAACGGTGAAACCTTCATTGGTTTTCCGTTTGACATCACTCTGTTTGACGACAATGAGCAAACGCCCAGGGCACAGCTGGAAGTTCAGAACGTCGATCGGCGGATCGGCGATGCGGTCCTGGCGCTGACGAGTCCGGCGCTGATGGATATCATGATTGTCCTGGCTTCCGATCCGGACACGATCGAACTTGATTTCAAGGGCTTCGAGCTCCGCGAAGTGAAGGGCAACGCGACGTCGGTGCAGGCCTCGATCGTCGGGATTGATTTGGGCAATTGGCCTTGGCCGTGGCGGCGGGCAACGCAAGCCGCCTTTCCGGGGCTTTATGTCTGATGTGGGTCGAACGATACAACCGGATCCCGTTTGTCGACGGCGGTCGGGATTTTGACGGCTGCGATTGTTGGGGTCTGGTCCGGTTGGTGTTCCTGAAGGAAAAGGGCATCGAGATCAATGGCTATCTCGGGATCCCGTGCGACAGCCCGGATGTTGTCGAGCGCATCGGGCAAGACTGCGCATTGCCGCCATGGCAAACCGTCGTCGCATCCGGCCATGAGCGGGCCTTTGATGTGGCTGTCATGCGCGGGCATATGAAGACGCCGGACGGTCTTATTCAGGGGCCGTTCCATGTCGGACTTGTCTACAGGCCGGGCGGCGTGTTCCATATACGGCGCGGTAAAGCCGCGATCTGCGAAAGCCTGGGGTCCCGCACGATCCAGCGGCGGCTGATTTCAATTCATCGCCATGAGGCGCTGGTTTAGATGCATCCCTTTTCTGTCACTGCCACGCGGCATCCGTTTGGGATGGGGCCGCGCTTTCACGCGTGCGTCAGAGAAGGTGCGACCGTCGCGGAGATTGTCGACCTGGTTCCTGAAAGCGTCCTGCTTGGTGTTCCGCGCGACAAGCTGATTGTTTGCGTTGGAAGGCAGGTTGTGCCGGTTTCGCTCTGGACTGTGACACGGCCAAAAGTCGTCAATTCGCAGGTGCTGCCGGTTCACATCAGGGCTCCGGTTCATGGTGGCGGCGATGGCGGAAAGTCCATCCTGGCCGCTGTTGCGTCGATCGCCATTCTGGCAGCGGCCGCATTTGCCGCCCCGGCAATCGCGGGACTTGCCGGGTTCAAGGCAGGGTCCAAAGGCGCGTCGCTGATTTCGGCGGCGGTGCTTTCCGCCGGTTCGTCTGCGGCGGCGCTCGCCGCGTCGGCTTTGTCGCCGCCGCCGGCCGCCCAGGCGCGGGCCGCGGCACCGGCCGATGAAGCGGCAAGCGACGCGGCCGAGCTGGGATCCGCCTATGCCAGTCAGAATACCTTGCTTCCGGGCGGTCCGATTCCTGCTTGTGTCGGCCGGCGCAAGATCTTTCCGCCGGCGATCTGCAACGCGTTGACGGAAATTGACGGGGACGATGAGATTGTCGAAGTCGTCTATGCGTTGAACGGCCCGCATGGGCAGTCGGAAATCAAGATCGGCAACACGCCGATCGACGACATCCCCGGCGTCTCATACGAAACCCGTGAAGGCTGGGACAGCGATGCGGATCTGACACTTGTCCGGCGCTATTCAAAGACGCTGACTGTCGCAACTGAGCTGACGAAGCATGTCATTGATCCGGATAATCCGATCCGGCTTTCCTCGGACGATGATCCGGACAGTCTTGTGCCGCAATGGCAGACATACGTCACCAGCAAGAACCCGGACGAAATCTGGATTGCGCTGTCCTGGCCGAACGGCTTGTTCGACACTGAAACGCCGACGAAAGAGGTCGCGGTCCCGATCCGTCTACGGATGCGGGAAAAGGGCGCCGATACCTGGAAAAATCTGCCGGAAATTCACTTTGCCGCAAACGCTTATGAGCCGTTCCGCAAACAGATAAAAATCTGCTGGGACGATGCGATTGCCGGATTGCCGACGCCGCCGACCAAGGCCGGGCCGTATGTCGCCTTCAAAGAGACGGTCGGTCAGGACGGCACGGCTGCAGCGCCGGCAACCGCGGCCTTTGTGGCCGATACGCATTTTGACGACGGGCTTTCCGCGATCGACAGTGCGGCCAATGTCGCGCTTTATCGGGATCGCGTGATCTTTTATCTCAGCGACAGCGCCTTTGTGCGCGGTGCTCAGTATGAAGTCGCGATTATCCGGGGCGCTGTTTATGACAGGGACAGTTTTGCAACCGGCTCCTATGAGTATTCGAGCACGGTCCTGGACTTCTTTACCTATGACCTGGTGTCCGGCGGCTCGGCGAACCTGCCGCGCGAACAGGACAGTGTCAGCGTCGAACTCAATGTGCTTCGGGTTTCGAGCGTCTATAACGCCTTGCCGGTGCAACGGAAGGGTTTTGCACTGCTTGCGATCAAGGGCCGGAATGTCTCGGTCCAGGATGTTTCGATTGTTGCCGGCCGTTATGTCAAGGACTGGGACGGAACCGGCTGGAACACTTGGACGGTGACCAACAATCCCGCACCGCATTTCCGGGATGTCCTGACTGGCGATCTGACTCATCCCCGGGCCCAGGTCCCGGACAGCGAGATTGACAATGCCTCGCTGTTAAGCTGGCGCGAGTTCTGTGCCGACAACGCTCACGAAGTGTCTGCGATCGTCGACGGCCGATCGATGAACGACGTTCTGGCAGCGATCTGTTCGTCTGCCATGGCGCGCCCCAGGCGATGGGACACGGTCGACGTTCTGGTTGACCGCATCCGCACAAGCGAACCGGCGGTGCAGGTGTTTACGCCGATCAACTCGGCCAATTACACCTTTGACAAACCGTTTCCGGACGCGCCCGACGGCTATCGTGTGACCTTCACGAACCGGGACAATGACTGGACGGACGAACAGATCGAGGTCTATCACCCCGATGTTGTTCCGGAAAACGCCAACCTGATAGAGGCGATCCGGTACGACAGCATCGTCACCGAAACCAAGGTGGATGAGCGGGCGCTGTTTGACCTTAAACAGATCCGCCGGCGCAATGCGATCCATTCGGTTGACGTCGATGCGGAATTTCTGGCCTGCAAGCGCGGTGATGTCGTCGGCCTGGCGAATGACATTCTGATCGAACAGTCGGACTTCAAACGCATCACATCGATCACACGCAATGTCTCAAACGAGATCACGCAAATCGCGTTTGACGGCGATATCGAGTTTTTCAACGAAACGGATATCTGGAATTCGACGGATATTTGGAGCGTCAACGATATCTGGTCGGCCGGGAAAGAAACCTATGGCATCGTTCGCCAGAGATCCGGGGGAACCGGCCAGCTCGGCAGACTGATGGGGCAGGGCGGTCTGGACGTAACGAATGTCGGTGTCCTGGCCGTGCCGCGCGTGAATGCGGCGATCGCAGCGGGCGACCTGGTGGTGTTCGGTCCCGGTCTTGAGCAATTCCGGCGCATGATCGTGGCGGATATCACTGCGGGACCGGATCTGACGGCGACCGTCAATATGGTCGATGAAGCGCCCGACATCCTGCCGACCGAAGTGATCAGATTGTCCGGATCAACAAGCCTGGCATTCCCGATCACCTTGAATGAGCGTGTTCTGTTGTCCGGAACAACTGACATCACCTTTACGGCGAGCGGTACCGGCAATGTCGGCCAGCTGTGGGACAACGGCCAGGCATGGGACAACGGCTTCGGCTGGGGCCCCTGAAGACTTAATCTGAAAATCGGAGGTCGATGCATGTCAGGTGCATCTGAATTTCTCGAAAATGCGATTCTCAATCACATTTTCGGACATACAGCCTATGCCCAACCGACAGGGCTTTATCTTGCGCTCTTTGCCGAAGATCCGACCGACGCCAATACCGGCACGGAAGCGTCCGGCTTCGGCTATGCGCGGCAGCAAATTGTCACCGCTTCAACGCTGCTGAGCACGATCACGCACACCAATCAGATCACGTTTACCCCGGCAGGCGGCACGTGGGGGACCATCTCACACTTTGCGGTGTTCGACGCGCTGACGAACGGCAATCAACTGTTCAACGATGCGTTCTCCGCACCAAAACCGACAGTTGACGGTACACCGATCATCATCGAGGCCGGTACCCTGATTTTCGGAGCGGCGTAAGATGGCAAATTCTGACATCTTTCCCTCTCAGGCGGGCAATCCGTCGCCCTTCACTGGTGCGGCGTTTTCAACGGCCTTGGGCGGTCTCAACTGGTCGCTGAACAACGCACCGCGGCTGCTGACCATCGACGGATCGTCGACCGCGAATGCGCTGGTTGCGGCCTGCGAAGTCGACAACATGTCAGATTACGTCGCCGGCCAGCGGTTCAAGTTCTATCCGGCTGCGGTCAATACAGGCGAGATGACCATCAACGTCAACAGCCTTGGTGTGGTTGCAATCGTCGATGCGGCCGGCGACGCCCTGACCGGCGGCGAGATGAGCGTTGGTTTGCACACCGAACTTGATTATGACGGCACCGCCATGCGGCTTGTTTCGCAGCCCAGCCGGTCCGGTGCGGGCGCTATCGACATTCAGTCGTTCACGTCCAGCGACACCTGGAACCGTCCGACCGGGGTTTTCCAGTGGGCGGAGATCACGGCTATCGGCGGTGGCGGCAGCGGCGCCAGAATTGGCGTTGCGGCCAATACCGAGCGCACGCGTTTCGGCGGCAGCGGCGGTGCAGCCGCCATCGTTCGCGTTCCTTTTTCTGAGCTTGCCGCGACTGAAACCGTCACTGTCGGGACGGGCGGAACCGAAGCCACCGCCGGCCAGGCAGGCAACAATGGCGGCGATACGAGTTTCGGGTCTTTTGTCACGGCCCGCGGCGGTCTTGGCGGCATCCTCAGAACCGGATCATCGCCGATCCCGTTTCAGAGAACCGAAGGCCGGTCGGCTGTGATCGGTGCGAATGCCATCCCGATCTTTGCCGAACCGGGCGGTGTGTCCGCGCCGGGCGTTCGCGACGATACCCATGCAGCGTTTGAGTATCACGCGCCGAACACATTGATTGCAGGGCCTGGCGGCGGCACGGTTTACAGCCCCAGCAACGTCGGGTCGCAACTGCATGCCGGTATCGGCGGCATCAACGGCATTGGCGCTCTGAGCGGGACGCCTGATGGCGGCGATGCGTCAACGGCCACGCTTCGCGCAGCGTCCGGATACGGGGCAGGGGGATCCGGCGTCTGGACAACCAGTCAATCGATGAATTTGGGCACGGACGGCTTTGTCCGTGTCGTTTGCAGTTAGGGGCATCTCATGGCGCGTTCACCGAACGATGTTTTCGATCCTGACCAAACCGGCCAGATCAGTCTGGCCGGAGCGCGGGATATCGCTCTCAAAGCCGACCGAATGGCTCTTTTGAATGCCCTGATGATTTCGTCGTTGCTGGCCGGCCGCATCAATACGATCGGCGGCATTGCCGATGCGTTTTCCTCCGCAGATGACATTGACGGCGCGACGTCGACAAATGAAAGCTATGATGCGGCGAATGATCTTTACCGGCCCACGGCAACGGCCGCATCCGATCAGGTTCCGGTCATGACAGCTGCGACAACCAGTGGCGTAACCGTCACGTCCGGAGCTGTTTTTGCGGGCGGATTTGAGCCCTGGCGAGCCTTTGACGACAATGATGCGACCAGTTGGGCACCCTCCGGTGCATTGCCGAACACGATCAAGGTGGATTTTGGGTCCGCAACGGATGTTGCATCCTATTCGCTGACGGTGGGGGGCAACTCAAACCAGTATCCCACATCCTTCACGCTTGAAGGTTCGGATAACAATTCCACCTGGACGGTTTTGGATACGCAATCATCGCTTTCGTGGTCAGCGGATGAGAAAAAGACATTTTCGTTATCGCAAACAGAGAGCTATCGATACTTCCGCCTGAATGTCAGCAACACAGGCAATGGCGGTTCAACCGCCTTTGATGAGATGGAATTGCTGAGTCCGCTGGCCTACCAGAACATGACACTGGTTTCAGACGCGTTCACCGCAGCTGCCGCGCCTGAACGCGGGTCGTTGTTGGTTCAGATTGACAGCCTGGGCAGTGCGACACTCAACACCGACGTCATTGCCGAAGTCTCGCGGGACAACGGAACGACCTGGACGGCCGCGACGCTGGCGGCGATCCGAACACTGGCGGATGGCAGCACAATCTATGGTGACGATCAGATCGACATCTCCGCGCAGCCGTCCGGCACGTCGATGCGATATCGCGTGCGCACGCTGAATGCCGTCAATGTCGGGATTTCCGGTGTTGTTTTCGAGTGGGGCGAGAACAAGCCTGCCTAAGCTGACATGAGCTCAAATTGAGTCGACGACGTTTCCACACCGCCGCAAGGGCGGTTTTTTTATGGGTGCAATCATGACACTAAGCAACAAAGAGCTTCAATTCGTTCTGAATAAGGCCGGATACAATTGCGGTGAGGTTGACGGTTGGATCGGAAGGCGGACGCGTGCTGCGATTTCAGCCCTTCGCCGGGACTTCAGAAGAGCTTTCGGGACAGATACCGACGATCTGCCGGAATGGCTTCAACACGCCTATGAATTCCTTGGTCTGAAAGAGATCAAGGGCAAGCAGCACAACAAGGTGATCGTTGGGTGGTGGGAGAGGCTGAAACTCCCTTTTCGTGACGACGAAACGCCCTGGTGTGCCGGTTTCATGAACCGCATGGTTCAGAAGGCTGGCCTGCCAATCCCGAAGAAAAATCGTGCTGCAGCCTTGGGCTGGCGCTGGAATGGACATGGAACTCAGCTGGACGGTCCAGTGCTGGGCGCCGTTTTCTCCTGCATCCGTCCAGGTAAGCGCGGCAGTGGCCACACCGGATTTGTCGCCGGTCGGGACAAGCGCGGCCGCGTCATGATTTTGGGTGGAAACCAAGGCGATATGGTTTCGATCAACCCTTATTCGCCAACTGACCGCAAGGCTCAATACCACTGGCCCAGCGGCTCTACACCTCCCCGAAAAACAGGACTGCACACCCTTCCGGTCATCAATTCCGGTGGCCGTAAACTCCAGAATGAGGCTTGAATAGCATGGAGACAATTCTTGATCTGTCCGGCGTCTTTGGATGGGCGCTTTCATTTGCCGTGATGCTGATCGGCGGTGCCACGTCCTGGGCCCTAAAAATGGCTGCCAGTTACTTGAAGGCAAAGACCGGCATTGAGCTGGATGACAACACCCGAAAGTACCTGAACGACGCCATTCAAAAAGGTCTCCAGTATGGCGCTAACAGGGTCGAACGCCTTCTGCACGAGCATAGCAAAATCGATGTCAAACGCGAACTGATCGCGACCGCTTCCAGGTATGTGCTTGAAGCTGTGCCGGATGCGCTTGAAAAGTTCGATATCACAGAAGAACGGCTGGTCAACATGATCGAAGCGCGCCTGAACTATGATCTTGATGGCGACGGTGACATCGGTCTGCCGAGCAAGCCGGCCTGATGTCGACGATCCTGGCCGGCATTGCCAAGTGGTTCGGGCTGCAACTTCTCAATCGGTTTTTTCAGTTTCTTCTGGACCTCGTTGCGGCTCGCCGCCGCGACAGGGACCTGGAAGAGCTCGGCGCATTGAAGCAGCGCGAAGCGAACCGGGCCGAACAGGACAAGACCCTGCAGGAAATCGACCGGGCGGCCGACGACCTCAAGGAGATGTCCGAAGAGGAACGGCTCAGAAAGGCGATGGAATGAGAAAGCTCGCATCGATCGCCGTGTGTTTGGCTGTTTCGACATGCAAAACCGTGCAGTTTGATCCGCGCGCCTCCGACTGGTGCGCGGGCGAAAAGCAGATCCGCAATCGAAGCGGGCACAATCTGCAATACGGCCGTGGTGAGTTCAGCGGATTCCGGCCGGAC
This sequence comes from Stappiaceae bacterium, assembly GCA_965275915.1. Taxonomy (GTDB): domain Bacteria; phylum Pseudomonadota; class Alphaproteobacteria; order Rhizobiales; family Stappiaceae; genus JBDWFY01. The sequence goes on along the minus strand of CBDHYI010000006.1, from coordinate 798,720 downwards.
CTTCAAGACTATCTGCTCACTCACAAACTCACCTATGAACGGCGCTGCCCATAGGGTTGTCCGGAGACCATCTTGTCAGACCACATTCAAACCTGGTTGCAGGCCGTACAGGCCTGGCTCTTGAGCTGGCCGCTTGTTCGTATCGGCATCATCGTCTTTTTCGCTGTTGTTGCGGCCTGCAGCCCGGCCGAGGCTCCACTACGCGTCCGGCTGATGACGTTCGCGATCGGTGTCGGGACTGCAGTCGTCTTTACCGGCGCTGTCGCCGAATATCTGGCGCTTTCAGAAGTCGTCGCAAATGGTGTCGCCGGTGGCCTGGCGCTCTGTGGCCGCAATCTGACGATGTATGCCTGGCGGGCATCAAAGAACCCGGTCAAGACGCTGCGGGATGTTATGGATGTGTTTCGGGGTCGGAAGGGGTGAACATCATTGTATTGCAACAACACGCGATTGATCTTTGTACCAAAGCCAACTGCTAGGCAGTGTAACGGTTTCAGCTAAAAAGAGGGCTATAACTGTTGAATTTCCAACGACTTTTTGCGGGTTAAATGGACTGAACTAATTCCGCAATTGCGGAAGCTTTCCAAACCCTCCCTAGATCAGAATCCTTATTTATGCGCCCACTGTAGATACCAATGAAGCGGCTAACGGGCCGATGAAACAGCTTCACTCCGCCACCTGGACCCGCAACGGCACCACCGGAGCGATAAGCAACTACGGGAGATCCCGATTGTCCTTTCCTTGTTCGGCAATCTATAAGAATAATTGGTAATCCGTCGATATCTATCTCAGGTTCAGATGCTATAAAACCTGTCGCCCAAATGGCAAGTGAGCCACCACCAGACATTCCGAATGGAAATCCAATGACGCTAACTATCTCAGTTGGTCCGATCTTGATGTCTGATTCGGTGCTGGAGTAGTCGTAAGGGTACAATCTGGCGTCCTCAAGTCTCGTGAGAGGTAGAGCCACGAAATCTGCTTTAGGGCCGAATGTTGGATGCTCAATCCAGCGCGGTTTTTCTCCATCCAACAACGGTTCGACTGTTTTTATCCAATGCCCAGGTGATGCATGATTGTGAGTAACAACGATCTCGTTGGGAACTCCACCGTGAGGGGAAAGGGGTTGATTGGTATCCTGGTGTCGGCCTGTAACATTGTGTCTGTTGGTAATCAAAAGGGGACCGATTCTAGAATTCACAATGAAGGCCGTGCCCTTTGCGAGCGATTGACCTTGAAATCGCATCTCAATAAACAACGACTGAATGGACTTTTGTGAGACGCCTGGAAGTTTCTGCATTTTTACGTCCCTAACGGTTATGCATCGGTTCGTCGCCCAGCCGTACATTCTCCCACATCTGAGTTTTCTTTATTTCCCCCGGCCGTCGGACAATCATATGACCATAATCGCCAGCCTGGGGTGACCGGGCTTTTACTCTCAGATATTCATCGGTCTCACATGTCGTGCATGAGAACGGCGAGTCGCTGGCTGGATGATCCGGACCATAGACCTTTGCCAAGTCGGACGCCAGAAAGTTCACGGTTCTGTTGCACAGCATACAATTGATCTGGATGATCTGGCCATTCTTCGCGGCATCTTTCAGCCGGTAGGGCTTATAGCGCGGGTGAGGGCGGGCCTTCTGGTATGAAGTGGGCATATGCGGCTTTTTGCACGTTTTGATATACCGTGAACGAAAAGGGAACTTTGCATATCAATCTGGTACCTTCAACCGTGCCATGGTTGTGAATCGTTATCAGAATTCTTCCCATCAAGAGCGAGCCAAACGTTCTACACGCAACTGTAGACTTCACATTTGCTCCATATTTCCTTGATCATGCATACACAATTAAAAATTAGTACAAACATTATAAAATATACAGCCTTAAATTGTTTTAGGTGAAACATTACTAATACAATCAAATTGTGATCGAAAAATCTAAGTATAAATAGAAAAAAATACTAAAATGTTTGGTTTTGGAACATATCTTAAAAAAGTATCTCCTATAAGAAAGGTGGATTTAATTAAGAGATATAAGGCAATTACATGTAATGGTGATGTTAGAGCATACCACAGTATTGATTGCCAAGTATATGAAATGAACTACTTTTTCAACGTGGTTCCGGAACGAAAGCTTATATATATCGAAATTTCGAAAGCAGGTTCCAGCACAATAAAAACCATTCTGGCTAACGTTTGCTACGGACGTACGTTTGATGAAAATCCGGCTCTGTGTCATAATCGAAGCTACTCAGGGTTGAAGTCTCCGAAAATGGTTGGAGAGCAAGAGTTTGTCCGCCTCATAGACGATCCGGAAACGCTGATCTTCACAGTTGTCAGAAATCCGTTTTTGCGACTGCAGTCTTGCTATTCGGACAAGTTTACTGGCGCTCCCATTACAGACGGCGGTAATCCATATCTCAAGCAATTCTTTGAGACCGTTGGTCACCGCAGTAGCTATCTTTCGGACGGCGAGCTGACATTTGAAGAATTTGTCAGGTTCGCTTGTTCGACGGCATCAAAGCGCCTGAATGGGCACTGGTCGCTGATGTCGGACAACATTCCAGTTGGGCTGGACACTATCCGGGTTATGAAACTTGAAAATCTGCAAAATGATATTGGTCCTGTTGCAGACAGATTAGGGGTTGATGCGGATCTGTTCGGAGCTGCCAGGACTGCAAAAAACACTACTGAATCCTGTCGTTTTGACACAATGTGGACCGACAAGCTTGTTGCTAGAGTCCGCAGGGCGTATCGAAAAGATTTTAAGCGGTTTGATTACTCTTTGGCATTTCCCCCGCGGCCGTTTTCGTAGCCGCTTTCTGATTAAAATACCGCGGTGAAAAGCAGGATGGCGTGATATAGCAGCCTTAAGGCACTTTTAGGGCACATTTTAAGGCTCATTTAGGGCTGATTGTATTCGTTTGAAAACAATATCTATATTTTTCAATACCATAGTATATGCGCAGTAATCGGTTTAAATCCTGCCGCCCCAGCCATCCAATCAATCCAGTTCCTGATTTTGTAATACATCAGCTTTATGGCGCTTAAGCGCTTTATTATACTTGGTATCCAGACAAATCGGCTCAGACTATCTTGAGCGAATTTACGGGTCCGCAGCCATGCGCCAGCTCCTCATCGTCTATCATTCCAAAACCGGCGGAAGCCGACAGATGGCGGACGCTGCGGCGGAGGCGGCGCGGGAGGAGGGGAAGGTTGTTCTCAAGACGGCTGCCAAATCCGGGCCGGAGGATCTGCTTGCCGCCGGTGGCTATATCTTTTGCGCGCCTGAGAACCTCGCCGCAATCGCCGGGATTATGAAGGATTTTTATGATCGCTGCTATTACCCGGTGCTGGGACGCATTGAGGGGCGGCCATACGCACAGATGATCTGTGCGGGCTCCGATGGAGAAAATGCCGCCCGGCAGACGGCGCGGATCGCGACCGGTTGGCGATTGAAAGAAATTCAGCCGCCTTTGATTGTCTGCACCCATGCTCAGACGCCGGAAGAAATCCTGACGGAAAAAGTCATTCCCGAGGAGCAACTGGCTTTGTGCCGGGATCTCGGCAAAGCTCTTTCCGCAGGACTGGCAATGGGCGTTTTCTAGCGGCAGGTACCAACTGGACCAAAGTGCCGGTCATAGCAGGGCCAAGTTTATGTCCCCGCACGCAACAGCGGACCAATGCCGCTCTTTCCGGTGTTGAACGCACGTCATCGTAATTGGCTTTGTTTGTTGGTCTCAGGGTTTTGTGATTTGCTGCAGCTGGCTCTTCCAAACGTATTTCTCTAAAAGGGATTTGCGTTGGAAAAGTGCTGTGGCCGAGAGGGGAAAAAGTGTCTGACTATGTGCTCACTTACTGGCCCGTTCCATTTCGAGGTCAGTTTGTCCGTGCGGTTCTTGCTTACGTCGGTGCCTCATGGGACGAGGTGGATGATTTTGAGGTTGTTGCCATGCTTAAGGATCAGGCGCCGGCTGAGCAGCCGGTTCCTTATATGGGACCGCCTGTACTGACGGATTGCACGGCCGGTTTTACCATCTCACAGATGCCGGCAATCCTGCTCTATCTGGGGCGCCGGCACGGCCTGATCCCCGACGATCCGGTCCTAGAAGCCCTGACGGTCAAAACCATCGCCGACGCCAACGATGTGCTCTATGAAATGACGCTCTATAACGGCAACCGGATGTGGACGACGGAAAGCTGGACGGCATTCCGCCCACGCCTTTTGCGCTGGATGGAGATGTTCGAAGAAACGGGCAACCGCCATGGCCTGACGCCTGAGGCCGGCATGTTGCTGGGCACAAATACTCCGGGCCTTGCCGATCTTACCGCGTACACACTCTGGGGCACGATGACGTCCAAGCTGCCCGCTTTGCGGCCGGTATTCGACCGTACGGCACCGGCTGTCGCCGGCCTGTCCGACCGGATCGGCATGCGGCCGGAACAGGCCGAACTGCGGTTCCGGAGCGATGCCGCCTATGGTGATGTCTGGTGCGGCGGTGAAATCCAGGCGTCGCTGCGCGCAGTCCTGTGATTGTTGACGGAAAAGGCGGATGGACAGTCAGGGGCTGATTGCGCTATTGCGCACGTGTTTCGACCAGTGTTGGGGATGACCATCCGCCTTTTGATTTTTCTCCTGCGCGCCGCAGGCCATGTCTTTTTTATCGGCATAACCCTTTATGCTGCCGGTGCAGTCTATTACTGGCTTGGATGGCCCGACTGGCTGCGTACGGGCGGCGCCGTCATACTGGCGGTTGCCTGTCTGGTCGTCTGGTTCGCGCCCTGGAGCCATAGGCCCGGCAGGCGCGTTGTCTGTCTGTCATGCCTGGCGGTGCTGTTTGTCGCCTATTTCACAAAAGCGCCCGTCGATCGAACCTGGGATCCGCGTCACGAGAAGCGGGTTACGGCTGAGATTGATGGCAATGTGATCACATTGTCGAATTTTCGCGATGCCGTGCATCGGATCGGGGAACCGGCGCAGGTGCGCTGGACGACACGAACCGTCGATCTCGGTCAGCTTGAGAGCGCCGAACTCATCATGCAGCCCTTCGGGTCATTGAAGGCCCTTGAACATGTGATGATGTCATTTCGGTTTGCCGATGGCCGGCACGTTGCCGTCTCGGTGGAAGCACGGCGGGTCGCAGGTGGAAAGTTCGATGCGCTTGCCGGCTTTTTCCGCCATGACGAGCTTTACCCGGTGATCGGCACAGAAAGAGACATTCTCGGCAAACGCCTCGCGCAGCGACCGCCGGCAGAGATGCAGATCTATCCGCTTAAGGCCTCGCCGGAGGCGCTAAGGACCTACTTCAGGCGGATCGTGGACCTCGCCAATCAGATCGACGAAAGCCCGCAATTTTACTCCACCATAAGCGATAGCTGCATGACCACCCTTGTAAAGCTGGCGCCTGAAGTGTTCGACACAGTTCCCATAACCGATATCCGGCGCTGGATTCCGGGTTACTCGCTTGGTCTTTTGCAGGATCTGGGACTCATAGATAACTCACTTCCGCCGGACCGGAATGCCGAGAAACACCGCCTTCGTTCAGGTGTTGCATCGCCGGAAGATTTTCCCGATGATCCGAGCTGGAGCGCAGCCTTGCGCGGGGTGGAACAATGATGAAACAGCGGATCCGGACTGGAACGGGGCCGGTGGCACTGCTGCTGATTGTCGTTCTGTGTCTGATGGTGTCGGCCTGTATCAGCAGTGATAGCAATATTATCGGCATCGGCGAGGATCTGGTTACCGATGCCGGGGTGTCACACCGCATATTCGTGGCGACGACACGGGCGCGGTCGGATGACCCGAGCGAGTATTTCTCCGGCGAACGGTCGAGGGGGTTGGCGCTTGGTTATGTCGACGTCAGCATTCCGCCCAACCATCAAACCGGACAGATCGAAAGACCGAGCCGGGGCGATGCGGATCCTGCCAGACATTTTGTCGTTTCCAGCCCGGAAATCGCTGAAGGCAGCCGAGCCTTCCGGCGGTCGATCAATGCCGCGCTTTCGTCCAAAACAGGCTCGGACAAGAGCGTTCTGGTGTTTGTTCACGGCTATAATGTCAATTTCAGCGCGGCGGTCCTCAGGATTGCGCAATTCATCAACGATACCGGATACCAGGGTGTGCCGGTTCTGTTTTCCTGGGCGTCACGCGGCAGGACGCTGGACTATGTTTATGACCTGAACAGCGCCCTGCAGGCCCGCAGTCAGCTGGAAAATCTGGGGCTCATCCTGTCGCAAACCAATGCGCGCCATTTTGATGTTGTTGCGCATTCTATGGGAAACCTTCTGACGATTGAGGCAATGCGTGATCTTCACAACCGGTCAGGCAGGCGGCACGACAGTCGTCTAAGGCGGGTTATTCTTGCCTCGCCGGACATCGATATCGATGTGTTTCGAACCCAGTTGCAGGATTTTGACGGACTGCAGAACCTGTTTTTCGTGTTGATCTCAAGTGACGACAAGGCGCTGGGGATTTCGCGCCGGATCGCCGGCGGGGTGAGCCGTGTCGGGGCAGCCGACCCAGAGACATTGGCCGAGCTCGGCGTCAACGTGATCGACCTTTCTCTGGTGGAAGACAAAAGCAACGCCAATCATACCAAGTTCGCCGATTCACCGGAAATCGTGCAGTTGATCGGTCGAGGCATCAATCAGGGGAACACATTGTCGGCCCGGGAAGAGATTGGGACGCTGCAGACGATTGCCGGGGGCGTGCTGAGAGGGGTGACGATCATCCCGGCCGCGGTTCTGACAGGAACGGAAAGTGTTATCGTGACACTGGGCAACGCCAATTAACCGGGACTGAACATCTTATGTGTCTGTGCTTTGCTATAGCGTTCCCATCATCGATCCCGGCCAGGATCGATGATGGGGTGGGATACAGCGTCTAACATCTTGTGGCCTGACCACGCGTCCTAGCAGGCTGATCCCGTCTCTCTTCACCGTCTCGAACAGTTGATGGCGGCCCGTTTGACGGGACCGCGAACCATAAGGAAGAGAGAGTGACATGATAGCAGAGACAACCGTTGTGGGGATAGACGTGTCCCGCGACTGGCTGGACGGTTTCGTCCTTCCAGAAGGGCACAGGTTCCGGCTTGCGAACACGGCAGACGGCCACGAAAGCTTAATTGCGTTGATCCAGCGCCTTTCGGGTTCAGTCAAGGTTGGCTTTGAAGCGACTGGTGGCCAGGAATGGGCTCTTTGGAGCAGGCTTGAAGCAGCGGGCATCAATGTCGGGCAACTACCTCCCGCTCAGATCAAAGCATTTGCCCTCTCGCGCGGCACGCGGGCAAAGACCGATCAGATCGATGCGGAACTCATTGCGCGGTTCATGGTGTTCCGGCCAGGTGCCGGACGACAGCTGCCGACACACAAGCTGCGCATTCTCAGAGCTTTGACGACGAAGCGTGCCCAGATCGTCGAAATGAGGAAACGACTTTCAGGGCAGATCAGGGCGAGGCAGAAACAGGGTGTTGCAGCCGATATTGACGACATGGATGCCGAACTCAAAGTGATGTTCGACGCTCAGATCGCTGAACTCGAATGCCGAATTGAGGCCGCCATTGCGCAAGAAGAAACATTTGCTCTCAAAGCCGGACTGCTGCGGTCAATTCCCGGAATAGGTCCGGTGGCGACAGCAATGCTCATCGCTGAAATGCCGGAACTTGGCCGAATGACAGCAGGGCAAGCTGCGGCCATGACCGGCCTTGCACCTGTGCCTCATGACAGCGGTACTTTGCGAGGCAGACGAGCAATTGCAGGCGGAAGGCGATCTTTAAGGCGAGTGTTGTTCCAGGCAGCATTGGCCGCCGCTCATCACAACCCAATTCTCAGGCCGGTCGCCCAGCGTCTCAAAAAACAAGGCAAGCCGCATAAGGTAGTCATCGTCGCTATCGCACGTAGACTCGTGATAATCGCAAACGCCATCCTCAAATCAACAAAACCTTGGAGGCTAAAACAGGCACCATAAACACAGTTGCTAGAGCGTATCCTGTGCCGCCAGCCATGCCTGGTAGTCCATCTCACCGGCTTCAATTGCCTTGCCGTTCAACAATCTGCGCATGAAGGCAATGCTTACGGCGCGGGAGCGGCTGTTGTAGATGGCACCGCCTTTATCGGCTCCCCGGTCCGGTCCGTTATCGTGCTCAACGCCCAGTTTTTCATAAAGGGACTGCAGACGGCTCTGCACGCTGCGCAGCGAGACGCCGCGTCGTCTGGAAATCGTTCGGTCGGTCAGACCGAGTGCGATATCGAGCAGCACTTCATATTCGGAATCGGTCAGGCCTTGCAGCCGGTCATCGGCGCGCTGTTGAACGCCGCGAACGGCGCGGTCGATGATACACTGGTCTTCAAGAAACACGCCCTGAAGGGCCAGTTTCAGCCGGTCCTCGGACGCGGATTTGAGAATGTAACCATAGGAGATGCCGACCGGCACAATTCGGGAGATGCCGCGGACATAGGCTTCATCGGCATAGTTGGACCAGAACAGAATCCGGGTTTCCGGTGCTCTCTGCCAGATTGTCCGGGCTGCTTCGACACCGGTGCGGTTCGGCATCTGCAGATCCATGACGATCGCATCGGGCTGATGATCGCGGGCCAGTGCGATGCCTTCATCGCCATTGCTCGCCTCATAGAGTTCGGTTACGTCCGGCAGTTCGCGCTCGATCACTTCGCGTAGAAACGACCGGTGCAGATTGTCGTCTTCAACGATCAGAAAGCGCATGCTTTTTTCCTGATTCCAATCCGGGTTCTGAAAGGGCGTCCTGATTGTCCAAACCTTTGGTGGAAGCGCTCAGAATCACGCTGACACGGGTACCTTTCAGCCAGATGCACGGGGCGATGCTGAAGGAGGCACCAATCAGTTCGGCCCGCGTTTTCATGTTTTCGATCCCACCCACATGCTCGCCGTCAAATGCATGCAGGCCCCGACCGCTGTCTGACACTGACAGGCACAGGTCGTGCCCGATCCGTGTCAGCCGGACTGCGATGCGACCGGCGTCTGCGTGCCGGATGGCGTTGTTCATTGCTTCCTGTGCGATCCGGAACAGGGCGATTTGCAGGGTCTCGGAAAGGTCGTTCGCCGCACCGTCTGTCTCATCGACATAATCGATGTCAATCTTCTGCGGGTGCGAGGCGATTGCCCGATCCTGAAGTGCCTCGATCCCCTGGTTGAAGCCAAACAACTGGAGGACGCTGGGGCGGGCATCTTCCATGATACCCCTGAGATCCTGAAGGCAGGTTTCAAGCTCCTCGGTCAGGGGGGTCAGGGCCTCGCCGGGTACGGTCGGCCGGTCACGAAGCCGGCGGAGCGCGTGATTAAGCCGCGTCAGGTCGGCCAGCGTCTGATCGTGCAGATCCATACCGATCCGCTGCCGCTCCTGTTCCAGGGCTGCCGTCAGCCGCAAGGCGCCGGTTCTAAGGCCCTCGGCGCGGGCGTGGATTTCCGCTTGCCGGATCGCCGCGTTCCGGGCCAGTTCACCCTGATTAAGCGCATGAATATAAGAGGAAATCAGATCCGCAACATATTGACCGATCGTGACATGCCGATCCTCGTAGACGCCCCGGTCATGGGAGGAGTAGGAGAGGGCTCCGATCACTTTCCCCTCGACCTCCAGAGGCACATGCAGGCGGCTGCGCAGGCGGGCGTCGAAAATCGGGTCGTTAAATGCACCGTCAAAGTGAAACCGTTCATCGGTCAGCGCATCTTCCGTCAGGATAAACTTTTCCTCGCCCCAAAGGATTGTGCGGATCGGACTTCCGGAAACCGGCACCGGATCGACCTCCTTCCCCCAGCGCGTATGAATGCGCGCTTCGTAGGCGACATGCAGATTGCGATCGGCGGACAGGATGCAAACATCGATATGGTCGTGCGGCACGAGTATGCCCACTTCTTCTGAGACCTTCTGGATGAGAGACTGAAAATCAAGCTGTCCGGCAACTGCGCGCGAGATGGCCAGAAACCGCTGCAGCATCGTTTCCGTGCCGATGGTCATTGCTTCTGCATGGACGTCCCTTCGGGCATCCGCTCCTGAATTGAGGTGGTCCTTCTCCAATGATAGGGATCCTTGCTTTTCGGCGCGCGGTGGAAGTCCGCTGTCCGAGTGCTGAAGTCCGCATCGATCGTACGGGTTCCCGCAACGCTTGATGTGGAAAGTACAGGATACATTTTTGCAAGGCCATGGAAAGCTCCCTGCAATGCGTTGGAGGAGCGGATCACGAAGGACACCGTGAGCCGGGCGCGAGTTTGGGAGAGGGAGCACGGCTTACGTGTTAAGTGATGTCGAGATATATGACGAGCGGATGCGGGAGCTGGTTATTTCCATCTGCGCGCTCGAGACATTACACACCGGATGCCTGTGGGCGGAAGGCCCCGTTTACTTCCCGACCACTGATTGTGTGATCTGGTCCGATATTCCCAATAACTGCCTTTTGCAATGGGTGAACGGCCTCGGTGTTCGCACGTTCGATCCGATGTCCAATAACACCAATGGGAACACGCTGGATCGGGAGGGACGCCTGATTTCGTGCGAGCACCTGACCCGCTCCGTGGTTCGTCGCGAACATGATGGCAGCCGCACGGTTCTAGCGACCCATTTTGACGGCAGACGGTTCAATTCTCCCAATGACGTTGTGGTGAAATCTGACGGCACGATCTGGTTCACCGACCCGACATACGGCATTCTTACAGACTATGAGGGAGACCGGCAGATCCCCGAGCAGGATTGCTGCCGGGTCTACAGGCTTGAGCCGCAAACCGGAACCGTTACCGCTGTGGTGTCCGATATGGTGAAGCCGAACGGCCTTGCGTTTTCACTCGATGAACAAACGCTTTTTGTGGCGGATTCCGGTCTTTCCCATCATCCGGACGGCCCGCATCACATCCGCGCCTATCCGCTGGGGGAAGACGGCCTGCCCGTTGAAGGCAGGGTATTTGCGAGGATTTCGCCGGGGGTGCCGGACGGGCTTCGGCTCGATGAATTTGGAAACATCTGGACCAGTTCTGCAAACGGCGTGCATGTCTATGCACCCGACGGTGCGCATTTGGGGAGGATTGTCATACCGGAAACGGTTGCGAACCTCACGTTTGGCGGACCCAAGAACAATCGTCTCTTCATAACTGCGACGACCTCCCTCTACGCCCTTTATGTGGGTGTTCGGGGAGCAACGCGGAGAGGAACTCTCTGAACCCTGGTATGAAACGCGAAGAGTGGGAGGAAATCATGTATCTTCGTCAATCATTGATGCTTGCAACCGCCGTCATTGCCTTGTCCGTCACCGGTCCCGGCGGTGCAGTCGCCGACACGTCGGGCAAGAAAATCGCTCTTTCCAACAACTACGCCGGAAACAGCTGGCGGCAGTCCATGCTGAAATCCTGGGAGAAGAATGCCACCGCGGCCGTCGAAACCGGTGTTGTTGCCGCAGGCGATGCGTTTACGACCGCTGAAAACCAGGCCACGGAGCAGGCTGCTCAGATCCAGAACCTGATCTTACAGGGCTACGATGCCATTGTCGTCAATGCGGCTTCGCCGACCGCGCTCAATGGCGCCGTTAAGGAAGCATGCGACGCCGGTATCACCGTCGTGTCTTTTGACGGTATCGTCACCGAGCCCTGCGCCTGGCGGATTGCGGTTGATTTCAAGAACATGGGCGAAGTTCAGCTCGATTATCTGGCCGAAAAAATCCCCGATGGCGGCAACCTGCTTGAGATCCGGGGGCTTGCCGGAGTGTTCGTTGATGATGAAATTCATGCGGGCATTGAATCGGGCGTTGCCAAGCACGATAAATTCAAGGTTGCCGGCTCGGTGCATGGCGAATGGACCCAGACCGTCGCGCAAAAGAACGTTGCCGGTATTCTTCCAAGCCTGCCGGAAGTCGTTGCGGTCGTGACACAGGGCGGTGACGGCTACGGGGCAGCTCAGGCCTTCAAGGCTGCCGGCCGTCCGACACCGATCATTATCATGGGCAATCGCCATGACGAGTTGACCTGGTGGAAAGAGCAGAAGGATGCCAACGGGTATGAGACCATGTCGGTGTCTATCGCACCGGGCGTCTCCACCCTGGCGTTCTGGGTTGCCCAGCAGATTCTCGAAGGGCGCGACGTTCCCAAAGATCTGGTCGTGCCGTTCCTGAGGATCGATCAGGCCGATCTTGAAGAAGGTCTCGCCAACACTGAGGCGGGTGGCGTTTCCAACGTCGAATATACGTTGGATGATGCCAAGGCATATCTGGATAGTGCCAAGTAGGGTTGGACTCTGACGGCCGAAATCTGAGACACTGAACGGGACTTCCGCCTTTCGTCACCCATCGACCAAGAAGCCTGGGGGGTCAATGACGACAACTGAGCCATCATTGATCGCTCTTAAGGGCATCAAAAAGACGTTTGGCGCCGTTCATGCGCTGGCCGGGGTGGATCTGAATATCCACTCCGGCCGGTGTTTGGGGCTGGTGGGCCATAACGGTGCCGGCAAGTCGACCCTGATGAATATCCTGGCCGGTACGCTTGCGCCCTCGGCCGGTGACCTGGCCGTATCCGGAGAAGCGCGCGGCGGTTACACGGTCGATGATGCAAGCCGCCTCGGTTTTCGGTGCGTCTTCCAGGAACTCTCGCTGTGTCCCAACCTGACTGTTGCGGAAAATACCCGCATCATCCATCCCTCGTTAAAGGGCTTTGGCTGGAGGGCCCGTGCGGGCGCTCTGATCAGCGAACAGCTCGACAGGATTTTCCCGGGCCACGGTATTCATGCCGGGGATGTTGTCGGCGACCTTTCGATTTCCAAGCGGCAGATGGTGGAAATTGCCCGCGCTTTTACCGAAACGCAAACGCCCATTCGGCTGGTCATTCTTGACGAGCCGACATCGTCGCTGGACGCCCAGGTTGCGGAACAACTGTTGTCTCATATCCGGGAGGTCACTGCCCGGGGACCTGCGATCATTCTGATCTCTCATCTTTTGGGTGAGATTCTGCAGGTATCCGACACGATTGCCGTAATGAAGGACGGCAGGGTTGTGGACCTGCGTGTTGCGGACGCCTTTGATCGCGCTTCACTGGTTGAGGCAATGGGCAGCACCGCTGTTGCCGAAGCCGTTCCGCGCAGGGATATCGATCCTGCAAAGGCAGGTGGAGAGGAGAGAGTTCATCTTCGCCCGGGCGCACAACCCGACGGGCAGACTATTCGCGCGCGATCGGGTGAAGTGATCGGTTTTGCAGGTCTTGCCGGGCAGGGGCAGACCGAGGCGTTGCTGTCCATATTCACCGGAGAGGGGGTGCTGCCGTCCGAAAAGGGCAGGGCTGCCTGCTGTTTCGTTGCCGGTGACCGGCAGGTTGACGGAGTCCTCCCTCTGTGGTCGATCAGAAAGAACATAGGGATCAGTTCTTTGAGCCGGTTGAGGAACAGGCTGCTCATTCAGAGCGACAGCGAGACCCAGCTCGCCGACGCCTGGAGAGAGAGGATCGGCATCCGCACGCCCAGTGTGGATATGCCGATCCTGTCCCTGTCCGGGGGCAACCAGCAGAAGGTTCTGTTTGCACGGGCGCTTGGATCGGCGGCCGATATCGTCCTGATGGACGATCCGATGCGGGGTGTCGATGTCGGGACGAAAAATGAAGTTTACGGCATCATCCGGCAGGAAGCGGAACGGGGCCGGACGTTCCTCTGGTATACCACCGAAATGGAAGAGCTCGATTACTGTGATCGGGTTTATGTGTTCCGCCGGGGTGTGATTTCCGAAACGCTGAGCGGGAAGGACATCACAGAGGAAAATCTGCTGCACGCTTCCTTCAAGCAGGTGGCCTGATGGGCGGCGTATCTCTCACATCGGCGAAATTCTGGCGCGGGGCGCTGCCGGCCCTTTCACTTGCCGTTGTGCTGATTGGCGTGTTCTGGCTGCAACCGCGGGCGATGAGTTATTTCGGGCTCAACCTTCTGTTCAACCTTGCGGTCCCTATCGCCCTTGCAACCATCGCGCAGATGTTTGTCATCGCCGTCAACGATCTGGACTTGTCGATCGGAAGTTTTGTCTCGTTTGTCGCCTGTATCGGTGCGACCTGGTTGCGGGAAACTCCGCTTCTGGGAATTGCGGCGCTCATCGGCTGTATCGGCGTCTATGCCGCGATCGGTGCGTTGATCCACCTCAGGCAATTGCCGTCCATTGTCGTCACGCTCGGTATGTCCTTTGTCTGGTCCGGCTGCGCGGTGCTGCTCTTGCCGACACCGGGCGGGTCGACACCGGATTGGATCAGAGCGCTGGTGACTTTTAAGCCGCCTTACATTCCGTTTCCGCTGCTGGCCGGCGCCGTCATAGCCGTCGTCGTCTATTTCGGACTGATGCGCACTTCGTTCGGAGCCGTTCTGCGCGGTGTCGGTGGCAACGAAAAAGCCATGGCGCGCGCCGGATGGTCGATCCTGAAACTGAAAATGGTGATGTATTCCCTGACGGCCGTGTTCGGCATACTGGCCGGACTGACGCTGGTCGGACTGACGACCTCAGCCGATGCCAATATCGCGCTGCGCTACACGCTGCTGTCGATTGCCGGGGTTATTCTCGGCGGCGGAGAATTTGTCGGCGGGCGGGTGTCTCCGGTCGGAGCGGTGCTCGGTGCCATGACATTGACGCTGACGGCGTCTTTTCTGTCGTTCCTGCGCATCTCGCCTGACTGGCAGATCGGAGCGCAGGGCGCGATCCTGATCATCGTCCTGGCGCTTCGGGCCATCGTCAATCGCCTTGAAGCGAGAAAACTGGGAGGTCCGTGAGATGAACGCCATCGAAAAGGCGATGCATGGCCGTCCCTGGGCCTGGTCCTTCCTGGCCGCATTCCTGACCTGGCTTGTCACATCCGTTTATATCGAAGGCAGCGGCGGACTGGCATTAGCGTCGACGGCCCTGTCTTTCTCCACTTTCTTTGTCATGGTCGGCATCGGACAGATGTTCGTCATCACGCTGGGACCGGGTAATGTCGACCTGTCGATCCCCTCGACCATCACGCTTTCCGCCGTCGTGGCAATGATGGTGATGGGCGGCGACAACGCAATGATCCTGCCCGGGACGCTGGCGGCAATCGCCACCGGCGCCGCAGTCGGTCTGTTTAACTATTGTCTGATCCGTGTCCTCAGCATTCCGCCGATCATCGCGACGATGTCATCCAGTTTCCTGGTCCAGTCTTGCGCCATCGCGCTGGGGCGCGGTGTCAAGATCAAGCCGCCGCAGTTGCTTGAGTGGGTTTCCACCTCCAAGATCGCCGGGCTGCCGCTTCTTTCCATCGGTGTTGTGGTCTTTGCCGCCCTGATGGCCATACTTCTCAATCGCACCGTCTATGGCCGCTCCGTCACAGCCTTCGGCCAGAATGTGCGCGCCGCGTGGCTCGCCGGCGTGCCTGTCGAACGCATCCGCTATCTCACATACACACTCTCCGCCGTCCTCGCCGCTCTCTGTGGCGTTTTCCTGGCCGGGTTCTCCGGCGGGTCCTCGCTCAATATGGGCGAAGAATACCTTCTTGCCTCGATTGCCGTTGTCGTCATCGGTGGCTCGTCCATCGCGGGCGGGGATTCCAATGTCCCCGGAATCTTCGGCGCCGCTTTGTTCCTGTTTCTGTTGGTCGCGATGTTGAACACTTTCGGCGCGGGGGCCGGCGTAAGGTTGATCCTGACCGGGTTGATTATTGTCGGCGTCGTGACGTTTGCCGGCGGAAAAAAAGGGTAGAGCGGGCAACAGGATTTTCATGGCGCCACCATCAATGCCACGCTTGAACTGGCCTCTCCCTTCGTGCAGTTCGGCGGCCTGCTTAAGCAGCCGGCCCGGTTGGCCACGCCGTTCCTGGGTATCAACGCCGTGGTCACTACCCTGGCCGTGAGTCTCGCGGGGCTGGAAGGCGCCCTTGTTTCTTTGGAGACGATGCGGTTCGCGCGCGGCCTGGTCTATGCGCGCCTGCTGGTCAGCGATCTCGGTTTGCGCCCCTGGCAGGTTTCCAGATCGGCCGAGACGGTGCCGGAAAGAGCCTAGGTTACGCCCTCATAAACGAGTAGCCAAATCAGTGCTTAAATGATTCAAGCTCCGAAAGGAGTTTTTGATGGCGCGCTTTGATATGAGTGATTTTGAGTGGTCAGTGATCCAACCGCTTTTACCGACCAAGATGAGAGGTGTTCAGCGCGTTGATGACCGGCGGGTGATCAACGGGATTTTGTGGCGTTGGCGCACAGGGGCACCCTGGGCGGATATTCCCGAACGCTACGGCTCGCATAAGACCTGCTACAATCGATTTGTCCGTTGGCGTGAGGCTGGTGTCTGGGACCGGATATTACAAGCTGTTTCAACAGCTTATGACGGCGACATCCAGATGATTGACAGTTCCTCTGTCCGTGTTCATCAGCATGGCGCTAATGGGAACAAAAAAGGGGATCCGGTTGCATGGGACGTTCCCGAGGTGGCCTGACCAGTAAGATCCATGCTGTGGTAGATGCTTGCGGTCTGCCGATCAAACTGAGCTTGAGCGAAGGGCAAGCCTACGATGGTCATCAAGCCATGTCGCTTTTATCCGGTCTTCCCTCAAAAGCGATTGTTTTGGCAGATCGGGCCTATGATGCCGATGCTATTCGTAACTTGATCACTGGCCAGGACGCTTTCCCAAACATCCCCTGCATGCCTCATCGCCGCCGTAGGCCAGCTTTCTCCAAATATCTCTACAAACTACGGAATATGGTTGAACGGTTCTTCAACAAACTCAAACACTTCAGAGCCGTAGCGACCAGATACGAGAAAAATCCCGAAAACTACATGGCTGGCGTTAAACTCGCTTCAGCGCGAATCTGGATCCGATTTAATGAGTCCAAGACCTAGCACTACTTTGGCAGTTTGGTCATTGTCTCCATCGCAATCGGATTCGGCAGTGGGGACATCGTACTGGTGGTGGCTTTGGCGAGAGCGCGGCGATGACGGCGCGTCGTACGGCCGGCAGTGTGGGTTTAGGCGGTCCCTTGCGCTTCGCCGGAGGCGTTGTTTTTTTCCCCTTTCGCCTCGCCGAGGCGCTGATGTTGCAGGAAGGCATAGGCGATCATGGTCATCAGCGCGTGACGGTGCAGGCCCTGCCAGGATCGCCCCTCGAAGTGATCCAGCCCCAGTTCCTCCTTCATCTGTTGGTGGGCCTGTTCGCACACCCAACGTGCTTTGATGGCGGTGGCAAGCGTCTTCAGATCGGTTTCGGCAGGCAGGTTGGACAGATAAAATTTGCGCTCACCGGAGGTGCGCATCTCTCCGATCAGCCAGGCTTCTTCGCCCGGCATATGCTGTTGGCCCTTGTCGCGGATGCGCTGCGGTTTGCCGTCGGCGACGCAAATACGCGCGGCGGCGAAGGACGCCTGAAGTGGCCCTTTCGTTCCGTTGCGCCAGCTCAGCTTTGTCCACTCGGCATCGGCGAGCATGGTTTGAGCAGGAACAGAGAGTGTGTCGGGGATCGGATTTTTGCGCGGACGACCACGGCCGGCGACCGGAAAGATGAGAGAGACGTCGGCTGGATAAACCTTCTGGTATTTGGGGATACCCACGGCCCAGGTGAGCCCGCGGGCGCTCAGACCTTGGCGAAACGGCGCCGACAGACCGTAGCCTGCATCGGCAAGAACCGTCTCGAACCGCACGCCTGTGGCCATCAGGCGGTCGATCTCGTCGAGCGCGATCTCGGGCTTCGTGCGTGGCATGAACCGCGCTTGCGGGACATGCGCACGCTTCATGCGATCAGGGGCACTCGTCCAGCTCTCCGGCAGGAACAGCCGCAGGCCGATCGCCACGGGAACCTCGTCGCGTGCGAGCGTCAGCGACACCAGCGTCTGGCAGTTGGCTCTCTTGCCGAGCGCGGAGGCATATTGAGGCGCCACCCCAACCGAGTTGGCGCCCTTCTTCGGCAGCGCCGTATCGTCGATGACCAGAACCGCAGTCTTGCCGCCCACCATGCGGTCCGCTTGGCGCGCCAGTTCTTCCTCGAGAGGGTCCGCGTCCCACACGCCGCTCGAGATGAAGTGGTGCAACCGATCATAGCAGTTCGGCGCCACCCGAGCCGCGATCGGCTCCATGCTCTTACGCTCGCCGGGACCGATCAATCCGGCCACATAAAGCGGACACATCTGCCGACGTCGCTTGTGTCCCAGTCGCGTCAGGAAGGGTTCAAGCCATTGCATGAGCTCATCATTCCAGCCCGCCATCGTGCGCTCCTGTCGTTCTCGGAGCGCAAAGCATCACGCCAACTTGGATAATAAACTGTTAAACTGCCAAAGTAGTGCTAGCCCCTAACATCAATCTTCTCAAAAAAATCCAATATGGATTTGATGACGCCAAAGCCCATGGCACTCTTTCGGACATAAAGTCCCGCCGGTCTGTGCGGCATGCCCTGAAGGGTGGGGCGCACGACCAGACCCTCGTTTTCAATCCGCTGCGCCAACTGAAGCGGGGCAGACATGACGAAGGTTCCTTCCTGGACAAGCTGAAGGCCGGTTGCAAAGGATGTGGTGCGGACGTCAATTGTGGGGGCGAGGGCGGTTTTTGGCAGACAATATTTGCGGATGGTTCGTTCTGTTTCAGGATCAACCGCGAAAATGACCCAGCTATAGCCCTTTAAACCGGCGGGATCGATGCGATCGAGCCGGGCATGCGGATCGTCGGAACGGACAACGATTCCGTGTTCAACCTGCGTAATGTACCTGACGAAAATCGTATCATCCAGATGCTCTGGGGGTATGACGCCCATATAGACATCCAGAACGCCTTCGCTCAATAACTGGCCGATCGGGTATTTGGTATCTGTTGTCAGTTCCAGTCTGAGATTCGGGTAATCTGTTTTCAGTTCGGCGAACAGCTCTGAGACATAACGGAAGTGGAAGAGCGGACCGGCTCCAACACGTAACACCGTAAGACCCGCCGAACCGATGGCGGCGACTTCTTCGCGGCTTTGCCGATACTCCCGTTCTATTTTTCTTGCCCGCTGCAGGAAGACCTCTCCTGCGGCTGTCAGGGACATCCCACGCCGGTGGCGTTCAAACAGGTCTGCGCCCAGTTCCTGTTCCAGGTTGGCGATGCGTTTTGTTACCGATGGCTGGGTCAGTCCCAGGTGGTCCGACGCGTCGGTCAACGTGCCGTGACGGGCAACAGCCAGGAATGCACTGAGGTTCTTGTCCATTAGATATTCAAATTTCGAATGATAAAGACGAATAAATCGATTTTACAGAATATCATATGGAGGTCAAGATGATCCTACGCACACAACTTGGGTGTGCGGGGAGGACATTGATGAGAACGGTATTTGTGTTGTTTGACTCGCTCAACCGCCTTGCGCTCGGCGCCTATGGCGGGACGGCTGTAGCAACACCGAATTTCGATCGCTTCTCAAGGAAAGCCGTCACCTTTGACAAGCACTATGTCGGGAGTCTGCCCTGCATGCCGGCGCGGCGCGACATGCATACAGGCCGGCTGAATTTCATGCATCGGCACTGGGGCCCGTTGGAGCCGTTCGATGATTCCTTTGCCCGCATCCTCAGTCAGAGGGGCGTTTACACGCATCTGATCTCAGATCACCTGCATTATTTTGAAGATGGCGGTTGGGGATACGCAACGGCATTTGACAGCTGGGACTTCATACGCGGGCAGGAATATGACGCGTTGAAGGCGCTGGTCGTGCCGCCGATTGAGCGTTACAGAGAAAAGTTCGACGCCCGCCACTATCCGATGGAAAGCCTTGAAGCCGGAAAAGCGATCACGCGCGGGGCAACCGAAAAGATGGCCTGGAAAAAATCCAGGGCGGCAATCAGCCATGACTTTCTGAAAGAAGAGGCGGACTTTCCGACAGCAAAGTGTTTTGCGGCCGCGTTCGAATTTCTCGATCTCAATTCCGGGGCAGACAACTGGTTTCTGCAACTGGAATGTTTCGATCCGCATGAGCCGTTTGTGACGCCGGAACGCTTCCGGTCAGCCTACGCCAGCGGTTACAACGGAAAAATTCTGAATTGGCCGTTATATGAAAAAGCGGTTGAGTCCGACCAGGAGATCGCAGAAATCCGTGGCAACTATGCGGCTCTGGTTGCAATGTGCGATGAGTATTTCGGCAAACTCCTTGATTATTTTGACAAGAACGACCTCTGGGAAAACACGTCTTTGGTGCTGAGCACCGACCATGGTTTCCTTCTGTCCGAACATGAGTGGTGGGGCAAAAATCGCACGCCCTATTATGAGGAGATTTCTCACATTCCTCTCATGATCTGGCATCCCGGTCACGCTGCAAACAGCGGCGAACGACGGTCAAATCTGACCCAGACGCCGGATCTGATGCCAACCTTTTTGCAGTTGCACGATTGTCCGGTCCCTCCCGGTGTTACCGGCGCATCCCTTGTCACGCTGTTGGGGAAGGACGCGCCGGTGCACCAATCTGTGGCTCTTGGCATGTTCGCCGGACCGGTGTGCATCACGGATGGACGCTACAGCTATTTTCTTTATCCGGACGATCTGACGGGAAAAAATCTGAACCTTTATACCCTGATGCCCAGTCACATGATGTCGCATTTTGACATTGGTGAACTCAGGACATGTGAACTGGCGGGCCCGTTCGATTTCACCAAGGGTGCGCCGGTGATGAAGATCCGCCTGGATCCGAAAAACAGCCAGGTCGGGCAGGACGGCCAGACGCTGGAAGACTGTGAAACCAGGCTGTTCGATCTGAGCGTGGACCCCGGCCAAGAGAACCCGCTCTCCGACGTGGCCACCGAGGCCCGGCTTGCCCGGCAGATTGTGCATCACTTCGAAAAACATGATGCCCCCGCCGAGCTCTATGGCCATTTCGGGCTGGAGAGCGACCGCAATGCCCGCCTCCCGGACATCAAGTCCGGGGCGGGATGACACTCAATAGGGAGGAAACTATGAGACTGTTCAAACCTGTAAGATCCAGCCTGGCAGCGCTCACAGTGCTGGCAATGACCTCGGGAACCGCTTTCGCGGACTTTCCCGAGCGGACAATCGAACTGATCCATCCTTGGGGCCCCGGCAATGCCATGTCGGTCAGCCAGATCATCGCCAAAGCGATGGGCAAAGAACTTGGCGTTTCAATGCCGGTGATTTCAACGCCGGGTGCAGCCGGCACCAAGGGGCAGAAAACGGCGATGTCGCGACCGGCGGACGGCTACACGGTTTTTGACGGGTATGTCGCACCGCTTGTCCTGCAGCCGGTTCTTGGAAATGCCGACTGGATATACAGCGATTTCAAACCGCTCCACGCAGCTGTTTCCAATGCTTTTGCCATTGGTGGCCGTCCGGATGAGACGCGGTGGTCGAATTTTGAAGAAATGATGGCCTATGGCAAGGAGAATCCCGGTGAGTTGCGGTATTCATCCGGGTCACGCAACAACCTGCCGCACATGGTGATTGCCAAAGTTCTGCAGTCCTATGGCGTGGTTGCGCAAAATGTCCCCTATACGCAGGACGGCAATGCGGTCAAAGACCTGAAGTCAGGCGTGTTGGATTTCTCGTTCATCAATGTCGGCAATTACATTCAGGACAAGGATAACATCAATATCATGTTGGTCCTTTCCGAACTGCCCGGTGCCAAGGCCTCCTATGACGGCGCGCCAAGCATCGCCGACCTCGACATAGATCTGGGCCTGTCGGGTCTGGCGCCGATGGGCTGGACCTGGTGGATCGTTCACAAGGACACCCCGGACGATGTGACCGAAAAACTGCGGACGGCAATGGCTGCGGCGATGAAACGCCCCGAGGTGCGGGAAGCCATCGAAAAAGTCGGCTTCGTGCCGCTCGACTGGGATCATGATCAGTATGACGAAGTTGTCGGCCCGGTCGTCGATCAGCTCGGAGCCATGGGCAACGCGCTGCAATGGGAAGAAGAAGAACTGAAGAAGCTGTAGTGTGAGGGCAGGCCGCAATGATTACTCCCAAACAGATCAGCTGGCTTATCACCGCTTTTTTTGTTCTCGTCGTTGCGGTCGTCTTTCAGCAGATTCACACATCCATGACGGAGCAGGGGATCGCCAGTGGCGGTCCCTATGACAACGCCGCGTCGTATCCGAGGGCTGTTGCCATCGCGATAGGCCTTTTAGCGTTCATACAGGTCCTGATTGACAATTTTTCTTCCCGACGGCCCGAACAAGACGGAATTCGGACGGAAGAAGGGATCGGGACCGAGTTAAGTCTCCTTAAGCGTCCCACACTATTGCTTGTGGTATTCGCCATCTATCTTGGGGCGCTGAACACACTGGGCTACCATCTCTCTACGGCTCCTATGATTTTTGCCGTCATGTGGTGCTGCGGCTCACGCCAGGCCCTCAAACTGGTGTTGGCAGCCTTGGTGATGGCGTTTGTTTTTGCCTACATCTTCGAAAAGTTTCTCAATGTTGTCCTGCCCGGCGGGATTTTTTCGATAAATCTTCCCTGGTAGGCCGCTATGCTTTTCGATTCACTGGTTTCCGGATTCCAGCTTTTTCTCACGCCTGTCGCGATCGGTCTGACATTTGTCGGCATTTTGATCGGTCTTCTGGTCGGTGCCTTGCCCGGCCTTGGCCCGCTGATGGGTATTATCCTTCTTCTGCCCGTTGCCATTACGTTGCCCCCGGTTGCGGCGATGGGCTTTCTGATCGCAATTTTTGTCGGCGGCTCGTGCGGCGGGTCGATCTCGGCGATATTGCTGCGCATACCCGGAACACCGCTCGCTGCGGCAACTTTGTTTGACGGCTATCCGATGGCGCAGAAAGGGCGCGCGTCCGATGCGATCGGGATCGCCATTTCGGCCTCCGCAATCGGCGGGCTGATGGGCGGCGTCGTTCTGATTGTCGCATCCCCGGTTCTGGCCCGTTTCGCAAGCGGTTTTGCGCCGCCCGAATATGCGGTTCTGGCGATCACCGGCCTGTTTGCCATCGCCGTCATATCGGGTGGGTCCCTCATCAAGGGGCTGTTGTCGGGATGTTTCGGTTTGCTGTTGGCGACGATTGGCACCGATGAGTTTTCGACCGGATACCGGTTTACGTTTGACAGCCACCATATGCTGAATGGTTTCCACATTGTTGCGGTGGTGGTGGGCCTGTTCGCCATCTCCGAGATGGCCTATCAGATTATGGGGCGGGACCTGCTGCAAAAGCCGGATGTCAAGGTCGCCCGCCCCGGCCTTTACTCCATTGTGCTGACCCTGAAACAATGGAAGAACCTTTTCAGATCCTCCGGCATCGGCGTGTTTTTCGGCGCGTTGCCCGGGGCAGGCGGTGTTATCAGTTCCTTCACGTCCTACGCTATTGCCAAGGCCTGGTCTAAACCTGAGGAAAAATACGGCGAAGGCGCGGAAGGCGGCGTCGTTGCAACGGAGAGCGCCAACAACGCAACGGTCGGCGGAACACTTGTGCCGTCCCTGGCCCTGGGCATTCCAGGCGATGCCTCCTCTGCGATGCTGCTGGGAGCGCTGCTCATTCTCGGTTTTGTGCCCGGACCGATCCTGTTTGAACAACAGCCGGACATGGTGGGCGGTATCTTCCTGGTTTACATGACGTCGAATGTGTTTCTTCTCATTGCCGGAATCATGGTGACACCTCTCTTTGTTTATGTCCTGCGGATTCCCAAATTCTATCTGATCCCGATCGTGCTGCTCTTGTGCTCGATCGGAACCTTCGCCCTTCAGGCTTCCGTGTTTGACCTGATGGTTATGCTCGGATTTGGGCTGATCGGCATCCTGTTTCGAGCCGCCGGTTATCCGCTCTCACCCATTGTGATCGGGTTGATCCTGGGACCGATCCTGGAAAACAATCTTCGCAGGGCTCTGCTGATTTCGCGTGACGGCCTGTGGATTTTCCTGGAACGGCCGGTGTCTGCAATATTGGTCGCAATCAATGTACTTCTGATTGTGGGTGCAATCGTCTATGCGGTTCGCAAGAGGCGGAAGCAAACGACCGCCGCGTGAGGTGCGTTGGGAAAACCAACGGTCGGACAGCGCGCATCCGAACCGGATAATAGGTGGAACATGGGCCCGCTTTCCCTGACACTCACAGGCTGTCCGTCCGGAACGGCCAGCCTCTGGAGCTCTCCTGATGAGAACACCGGCACAGCGGACTCTTTGAGGTGGCTCTGTACGCCATCTATTTGTTCCGGATCTTGTTGAAAATGCCGCAGCGCCTCTCCGGTTAGCTTTTGCAAAGCACGTAAAGATTTCTGATCCGCCTTGGATTTGACCCAAACACGGCTGAAAATGGCGGAAAAGAGCTCGGCTCGGAGAGAGGCAACATGTCTGTCAATCATCACCTTTTTTTGACGTTTTGCTCCGCGTTCGCGGTTCTGAGTTCCATCGGTTACACACCCGCTGTTGCCGCTCCGCCAGAGCTTCAGACTCCGGCGCCGGTGATTTATCTTGCCGATAATCTTGATGAAAAAGATCGGCTCGGCTGGTGTATCGATACGGTAGGACGCGGTCTCTCCGAACATATTCACGCCCATTCCTGCAAACCGCAGGGCGGTGATGTGCAGTTTTCTCTCGACGCCGGGACCGGTCAGCTCAGATCCGTTGCTTTTGACGGGAAATGTGTGGTTGTGAAGGAACCTGCCGATGAAACGGTGCCGTTCGGTCTGGTCGAGTGCGCCGAAACTCCAGCGCAGACATTCGTCTATGATCCGAAGACAATGGAACTGCATCCGGCAGACAATGAGGCGCTGTGTATCGTTGCCGGCGGCGGCAGCCGATCCGCAGGACCTTTCATGTCGCGCGATCTGCTACTTGAAGAGTGTACCGCGACCGATGCCGCGCTTAAGCAGTGGGTCATAAGACCCTGATGGTTTTCGTCTTTGGGTGTTAGACGGCCCGTGGATTGAATCGGCTCCCTCCGAGACAGTCGTGTGACAACGGAACCGCAATTCCTGACATCTGGCCCACCAGGAAGCCGCGGGGAAGCAGACCCGGCACGACCTTGCATATCTCTTATTTATAGGGTACCCCCTTATACTATGAGTCACACAAAAAACCAGAAAGACAAACTTCTTGCCCGGGTCCGTCGGCTGAGAGGCCAGATCGAGGCCGTCGAACGGTTGCTTGAAGAGGAAGCCTCCTGTGGCGAGGTTCTGAATCTTGTCGCGTCAATTCGAGGCGCGGTTTCCGGCCTGACTGCCGAACTGATCGAAGACCATATCCGAGGACATATCTGCAATCCGGAGACCGACGAGGAGCAGGACCGCGCGCAGGGAACCCGCGAACTGCTCGATGTCATCAGGACCTATATGAAATGACCACGAGCAGCACCGCAGCCCGTTTCTCCAGCCCGCACGATCATGTCTTTCTCGGCAGCAGCCATGAGCGCAACGAGCGACGTACCTGGCTCGTCATAGCTCTGACCGTGACCATGATGATCGCCGAAATCACAGCCGGAACGATCTTCGGGTCGATGGCGCTTGTTGCGGACGGATGGCACATGTCCACCCACGCCGCTGCCATGTTGATTGCGGCGCTTGCTTATCGCTACGCCCGCAAGAACGCCCACAATCGGCGCTTTACTTTTGGGACCGGGAAACTTGGAGAACTCGCGGGCTTTGCAAGTGCGGTCGTTTTGGGAATTATTGCCCTGCTGATCGGATGGGAAAGCGCTCTGCGGTTCTTCAATCCGGTTGCGATCAGCTTTCCGCAGGCAATTTCGGTGGCTGTGCTCGGCCTGATCGTGAATCTCGTCAGCGCCTGGCTGCTGCGGGAGGACCATTCTCATCATCACCATCACGGGCATCACCACCATGCCCATGGTCACGTAACGGATAACAATTTGAGAGCGGCCTATTTGCACGTTCTGGCAGATGCGCTCACATCGCTTTTGGCGATTTTCGCACTGGTTCTGGGCAGCCTTTATGGCTGGATCTGGATGGATCCGATGATGGGCATCGTCGGCGGTCTCGTGATCGCCCGATGGTCATGGGGCCTGCTGCGGGACAGCGGACGTGTCCTTGTGGACTACAACGGTTCAGAAGAGCGTTTGCCGGATGAAATCCGGAAAGCCATCGAGAACGACAGTGACAACATTGTCGATCTGCATGTCTGGCAGCTGGGTCCGGGGCACCATGGAGCCATCGTGTCAATCCGGTCCATCGCGCCGCAGGAACCCGGCATTTATCGCGAAAAACTGACCGGCATCAGCGGCCTTTCCCATTTAACCATTGAAGTCGAGGCGGCCGCGTGACAGCGGCGAGCTGATCGCTTGTGTTTGTGGGATCCGACCGCCATGGATTGGTGCGGTGACGGTCAACTCCTGCCGCTTGATGTATTGCCGGCGATGGTTCCGTCGCACATGCGTGGCCACCTCGGCGCCCCGTGCTATGCTCCTGTCACCCGCCAGATGACGTCGCCCACATCATCCGCCATCAGCAGCGATTTTTTGTCCGGGCCGACCGCAACGCCGACCGGGCGTCCGTAGGAAAATTTTTCATCCTCCGACAGAAAGCCCCAGAGGATATCGCGGGGAGGGCCGGAGGGTTTGCCTTCTTCAAACGGCACGAAGATCAGCTTGTAGCCGCTCAGAGTTGACCGGTTCCAGGACCCATGCTGGCCGATTGCCATGCCGGCGGGGAAGCCGGGCAGGGTCCCTTCCGGGACCCAGCAGAGGCCGAGCGACGCCGTGTGGCCGCCAAGGGCATAGTCCGGCGTGATCGCGCGCGCGACCATCTCCGGGTCCTGTGGCACCCGGTCATCGACGATCCGGTCCCAGTAGCAGTACGGCCAGCCGTAAAAGCCGCCATCGACGACAGAGGTCAGATAATCCGGCGGGGTTTCGTCGCCAAGGCCGTCGCGTTCATTCACGGCGGTCCAGAGTGTGCCGGTGCTCGGCTCCCATGCGGTTCCCACCGCATTGCGCAGACCGGTGGCGAATATGCGCGCTTCTTCGGTTGCCACATCCAGTTCCCAGATGGCGGCGCGTCCTTCTTCGGTCTCCATACCCTGATCGGCGATGTTGGTCAGGGAGCCGACGCCGGCATAGATTTTCGTTTTGTCGGGTGAGACGATGAGGCTGCGCGTCCAGTGGCCGCCGGGCTTGAAATCGACCAGCTTGCGTCCTTCGCCGGTGATTTTGGTGGCACCGTCTTCATAAGGAAAAGCGACGATCCCGTCGGTATTGCCGACATAAAACGTGCTGTCCACCAGCGCCATCCCGAACGGCTGCCGCTGCTTGTCCAGAAACACGTCACGCTGTTCCGCCACACCGTCGCCATCCTTATCGCGCCATAGCGTAATCCGGTTGGGACTGGCGCCGCCAAGGGCACGGGCGCGTCGCATGGTTGCCTGAATGGCGCGGTCCATAAGGCTGGTGGGCGGCCCCGCTTCCTGTTTCGCTTCAGCGACCAGCACATCGCCGTTGGGCAGAACCTCGATCCAGCGTGGATGGTCAAGATCCGAGGCAAAGGCGTTGACCTTCAGCCCGGGCGGGCAGGAGGGCACGTGGCCGGGTTCCCATCCCTTGGCCGTGGGCATTTTCAGGGTCATGATGCCCTGATTCTTTGCCTCGGGGATAATCGGACTGCCGCCGATAGCCTGCTTTTTCGGCGCACTCATTTGCCTTAACAACACCATCGTTCCGCCGACAATGGTCGTTACTCTTGCCCAAAATTCCATGAAATGCCTCTGGAGAGAATCTGCCTTTGGCTGCACTATATGGCAGTCGGATTTCGATTGCAGGTTGTTTTAGGCGGAAAAGCCTCATTTTTCGATCATTAACGTAAGGCAACAGCAGGCAGGGGGTCATGGTCGATATCGCCATCACGGATGCACCTGACGAAGACCTGGATGATATTATCCGGTCGAAAACCCGTGCTTACAACAGCGATTTCGTACCGGACGATTTTGAGTATCTGTCGGTTTACGCGCGGACCGATGAGGGTGAGCTGGTTGGCGGGCTGACGGCAAAGACGTACTGGGACTATCTTGATATTGAATTTCTCTGGGTCGATGAACGGTTTCGCAATCAGGGGATTGCCACAAAAATCATGAGACGGGCAGAGGAAGAAGGAAAAGAGCGGGGATGCACGCGTGCCGCTCTTGATACGTTTCAGTTTCAGGCGCTTGGTTTTTACAGGACGCTTGGCTACGAGGTCTTCGGCACGCTCGACGGCTATTGCGGCCGCTATCAGCGGTATTATCTGACGAAGGTGCTGTAACAGCCGCGATTATCTATAAGGCTGATTGTTTCATCTGAATAAACAATCCTTCCACAAACGCTCTCATTGTTCTTCCCGGATCTGCCACCACCTTGTCGATCAATGGCAGCGGACGACGGGTCCGCTTTACCGCCAACGGCAAAGGACCAGCAATTATGAGCACTCTTCTCGTTCTTGACACAAGCCCCCGGAAAGATGCGATTTCACGGCGGCTGACGCAAAAATTCGTTGACGAGTGGCGGACCCGCAATCCCGGCGGGCGTGTTCTTCGTCAGGACATCGGGGCTGAACCGCTCGATCATCTTGATGATGAACTGATTGATGCGCTCCGCCGTAACCCTTCGTCTCTCTCTCAGCGTCAGTTGGAAGCACTCGCCGCTTCGGACAGCATGATCGATCAGTTGCAACAGGCGGACATGATTGTGATCGGTGCGCCGATGCACAATTTCACCATTACCGGTGCGTTTCGAACCTGGATCGATCATATCGCCAGACCGGGTAAGACATTCGGATACGATCCGAACAGCGGTCCTCATGGTCTGTTGAAAGACAAACCGGTGTTCATTGTTTCGACCCGTGGCGGCGACTATGGCGAAGGAGACCCGGACGATACCCATCCGGCAGACTTCCAGTCGGACTATCTGCGCCATATTCTCCGGTTTATCGGCCTGACGAGCGTTCAGATGATCGCGGCCAACGGCATGGATATGGGCGACGAGCCCCGCGCAGCCGGTCTGGCAGCCGCGGAAGCGAAGATTGACGCAGCGCTTGCCTAAGGTGTGGACCCATAAATGTGAACAACTTCATGGGACGCCCCAGCTTATGTGTCATCCGCACATTGCTCGATAGCTTTGCGGGGCTCACATCTATTGAACATCAGATCATAGAACGCCAGGGCGTTGGTTTTGTTTTCTTGGGGTCGGCTGCCATGTTTTGAAGAGATCCTCGTTGCGATTTGGTGTCCTGAAGCGCACGATCGGCGATGTTACACAGCGGGTGCTGACGGAGAATCTGCGGTCGTTGGAACGGGACGGCCATATCCTCCGTACGGTTCATAATACCTCGCCTGTTGCCGTGACCTATGAGCTGACACCGATGGGACGGGAACTGTCGGATGTTCTCAAACCGCTGGTGTTCTGGGCCGAGACCAATCATGAACGGGTGAAGGCGGTGCGGACGGACTACGGCGGGCGTGCGACATAAGGATACCGGTTCGGCGAACCGCTGGCCCGGCACGGTGGTTGCGGTTATAGGAGGGCGGATATCGTTCGATCGCGGGGAGCCTTTGATCTGTGGCCTGGGCCGAATTTATTGCCGCCTTTGTTGTTTTCTTCTTAAGTCACTCGGTCCCGGTCCGGCCACCGGTTAAACCGTGGCTGGTTCAGCACATTGGCGCCGGACCGTTTGCCTTGCTGTATTCGCTTCTGTCCCTGGCGGTTCTTGCATGGCTCATCGTGGCAGCCGGCCGTGCGCCCTATGTCGAACTCTGGGGCTGGGCGGAATGGCAGTCCTGGGTCGCAATTGTCATGATGGCCATCGCCTGCTTGCTCTTTGCTCTTGCAGTCGGTCGACCCAATCCGCTGTCTTTCGGCGGCCGAAACAGTCAGGCTTTCGATCCGGAAAGGCCCGGCGTCATTCGCCTGACAAGGCATCCGCTTCTGATCGTGCTGGCGCTTTGGGCGATTGCCCATCTGCTGGTCAACGGGAATCTTGCGCATGTCATCCTGTTCGGCGTCTTTGCCGTGTTTGCTCTGTTTGGACAAAGGCTTGTCGATCGACGCAAAAAACGCGAACTGGGCGCAGAGTGGGAGAATCTGGTATCCCGCATAGCCGCTGCGCCATTGGTCTCAATGCCGGCCGACAGGACTGGCGAACTCCTTCGTTTGCTGGCCGGATCAGGGGTGTTCATCGTTCTGATTTCACTGCACGGATCCATCATTGGTGTCGACCCGTTGCCGATTTGACGGCTTCTTGTTCTAATTGCAGGATCGAAAAAAGACAGTCCTGACCCATGCAATACCATCTGAACGGATTTCGTCCCGGCAACCCGCATGTCCAGAACGTCGCGCTTGATCGTAAGTCAAACGGCGATGCTGTTGATGTGCTGATTGTCGGCTGCGGTCCGGCGGGGCTGACCCTGGCGGCGCAACTGGCTGCTTTTCCGGACATTGCCACACGCATTATCGACCAAAAAGAAGGGCCGCTGCAGGTAGGGCAGGCCGATGGAATTGCCTGCCGTTCCATGGAGATGTTCGAGGCCTTCGGTTTTGCCGAAAAGGTGGCCGGGGAAGCCTACTGGGTTAATGAAACGGCCTTCTGGCGCCCGCAAGACGGAGACGGCCCGATCGGTCGGGCCGATCGCATTCAGGATGTGGAAGATGGCCTGTCCGAATTTCCTCACACAATCCTGAGCCAGGCGCGGGTGCACGACTTCTATCTTGAGATCATGAGGAACGCGGCCAACCGGCTGGTGCCGGACTATAACCGGCGTCTGGTCGACCTGACAGTGACCGAAGATCCGGACTGTCCGGTTTTGGCAACACTGGAGCACAGACCGGCGGGTGCGGAAATCCGTCATGAGAGAATACGGACCCGCTACCTCGTGGGCTGCGACGGGTCCCGCAGTTCGGTGCGCCATCTGCTTGGCTACAGCCTGACAGGGGAGGCGGCACGCCAGTTATGGGGCGTCATGGATATTCTGGCTGTGACGGACTTTCCCGACATCCGGCTTAAATGCGCCATTCAGTCCGCTGCAGCGGGCAGCCTTCTGATCATACCCCGGGAAGGCGGCTATATGGTTCGGATGTATATCGAGCTGGGCGAGTTAAGGCAGGGAGAGCGCGCCGCGGACCGGCGGGTAACGGAGCATATGCTGGTGGAAAAGGCGCAGGCGATTTTGCATCCGTACAGGGTGTCCGTCAAAGAAATCGCCTGGTGGTCCGCTTACGAGATCGGCCAGCGGCTCTGCCAGTCATTTGATAATGTCTCCGAGGAAGAGCGTGCGGCCCGGACACCACGCATCTTTATTGCCGGCGATGCGTGTCATACGCATAGCCCCAAGGCGGGTCAGGGTATGAATGTGTCAATGGCCGACAGCTTTAATCTTGGCTGGAAACTGGCCGCGGTCCTTCGCGGGCTGGCGGCACCGGAGGTGCTGCACACCTATTCGAGTGAAAGGCGGGCAAAGGCAAAGGAACTGATTGACTTCGACCGCGATATGGCGCGCCTCTTCAGTTCCGGCAGAGACGGGGCCGCGTCGGAAACGTTCCAGCGTTACTTTGCCAAACATGCGCGTTATACAGCGGGCGTGGAAACGCGGTATGACCCGTCTGTCATCAGCGGAACCGGACGTAATCAGGCACTCGCCGAGGGCTTCCCCGTCGGTATGCGTTTTCATTCCGCGCCTGTCATTCGTCTTGCCGATGCAAAGCCGATGCAACTGGGTCATGTCATGAAAGCAGACGGCCGCTGGCGGCTTATCGCCTTCGCCGGACGAGACGATCACGGCCGGTCGGGCGGTGCCATCGCAGCCTTTGCGGAATTTCTTCAGAACAGCCCTGATTCTCCGGTGCGCCTTACGGCCTTAACGAACTCCGATCCGGATGCCGTTTTTGACGTGCGGGCGGTCTTTCAACAGCATCACAGGGACCTCACCCTGACAGACATGCCGCCGCTCTTGCTTCCCGCAAAAGGCCGCTACGGTCTGACGGACTACGAAAAGATCTTCTGTCCCGATCTGACAGGTGGTCGGGATATCTTTGACATGCGTTGCATCGATCGGCGGAGGGGTGCCGTTCTGATCGTGCGTCCGGACCAGTACGTGGCCGAGGTGCTGCCGCTCGAGGCAACCGATGCGCTGTCGGATTTCTTCGCCGGATTTATGGGAGCCTAAACCGAAAGCGGGTTCCTTGCATCGGAGATCACTTTGCCGCCAAGCGCAACGAAACAGACGCCGGCTGCTTTTTCGATTCGGTGGCGTGCATGCTCGAACCGCTTCATGACCGGTGTGGAGGACATGAACAGGCTGACGAGCGCGTACCAGGCAAGGGATGACAGGGTAACAAGCGTAATCATCACAACCATGACCCAGGACGGCGTCGCCGGCGTAATTGCCGTGGCAAAGACGCTGGCAAACAGAACGATGGCCTTCGGATTGGTGAGCGTGACCAGGAAGCCGAACATCAGCGCCTTGCGTTTTGCCGGTCTTTCAACGGTATTCAGGTCGATTTGCGTTGGCTTGCTCCGCCACAACTTCACCCCAAGATAGATCAGGTAGCTGCCGCCAACGATCCGGACGGCCCAGGTCAGCCACTGAAATTCAACCAGAAGCGAGGACAGGCCGAGAATGCTGAGGCTGGCGTAAAAACACAGCCCGATTGAAACTCCGACGGACGTCAGGAGACCGGCCCCGGTTCCGTGGGCCATGGACGAGCGGACCAC
Source organism: Stappiaceae bacterium (assembly GCA_965275915.1). GTDB lineage: Bacteria > Pseudomonadota > Alphaproteobacteria > Rhizobiales > Stappiaceae > JBDWFY01. The sequence continues at coordinate 766,150 of CBDHYI010000006.1, read as the reverse complement.
CGCTACGAAGTCCGGGCCCGGCAGCATCAGAGCCGGTATGAAGACAGCAAAGACGGTCGCAAGGACAATCAGTTCGCTCATGATGAATTGGCTTGCTTTCAACGGTAATGACAGGCGGCATACAATAAGCATCTATAAGCGACTATAAGCAATTATAATCGACCATAGGCAATTAAACCGGCCATAACCTGAGAAACTGACACGAAGGGCAAATGGTCACTACAGCCTAACTCTGCTCCAAGGCGCTAGCTGTCATCCCCCGGCGGTGCCGGCAGCGGCATCCAGTGGGTGAAGTCGATTTTTTCGCCGAGCTCATGACGCCATCGCCACCAGTCGCCTTCGGACTGAATCAGCTGCACCGCCTGCATTTTCGCATTGAAGACGAGGATCTTTTCTTTCGATGCCGCGCTTGGGGCCGTGCTTATGTCTTTCCAGTCGCTCATATCCACACGGGTTCAACTATGGAGCAGCGGTCTCTTTCAATAACCGTTGCACGATGTTTCCCTGCATGCACGCGATTGCGTGAATGAGTTCTGCTGAACCCGGCGCTGCACCGTTGTCACGGGAAAGATCGATGGCCAATTCACAGATGCTGTGAGGATTATGCTCACATTGTCTCCAAAATATCGCGAGCAGAAGAATAATCAAGAAAAATGCTTTGAAATCATATATTTAAAAAGATTCTAAATTGGAACGATTTTAAAAAATCGAAAGCTGGACGGCTGTTGAACCGGGCAGGAACTCAACGGAGCTAATGCAGCGTTCTCACCGGGCAGCATTTTGCTTCTAAGGTGATATCGTGCAGCACGGCAAGAGGAACGGGTAAAAGGTTTCGATCCATTGAGCCGAAGATGTGTGCAAAGGAATTCGCAGCACATTCAACATCTTTTATGTGGGCCGGGCAGCACAGCGCATCAAGGCAGAAGGCGGTAACCCGTGCGTTTTTGTGCTGAATACCGGCGATCAGACTGAGCACCAGAATTTCGTCAAAACACAGATACGGACTTCTGGGGCGATGTGTTTTCAATGGACACGCAGCACACAGTCCCAGCGTTTTCAGAAAATGTACCAGTGCATCGGCGGCGACACTGCCTTTGCTGTCGCCCATCGTTTTGGAAAACAGGCTCCTGACTGTATTCCAATATGAAACGTCGCACTCAACAACACCCATCGTCCAGTTGCGATATCCTTCCAAAATCAGCATTTCCGGCTCGCGGGTTCTGTAGTCTTCGGATGTCAGCACCGTGTCTGTCACGACATGTCCGTGTGTGCCGGATTATTTGGGCCGGTGGTGTGCGGGGACGGGTCATTCGACAGTCTGGCGGCCATCAGGACTAGGCGGAGTGTTTCCTTCTCATCCTCAGGCACCCCGGTCTTCTCGACGACAAAAAAGAAAGAGCCCGCCAGGTCCTGGCCGTTGTCCTGTTCTGCGGCTTTCACTCTATCGACTTTCTTTTTCCGGTGCTGAGGTGCTGACTGCAGAACGGCGAGGGGCAGGCGGTTTACCGCCAGCGTCTGCGGCCGGCGCTTCGGGACCATCGGCAACCGATTCATCCCGCATCAAAAACTCGAAAAATCCCGGCAGTTCACCATCACCGCAGTCCATGGCCTGTTTCTGCAGCTCCAGCCAATCATATTTGTCAATGCGTGTTGATCGGCGGCTCAAAGACAATCCTCGCAAGTTCGTCCAGGCAAAAAGGCATGAGAGGGAAATCGACGGCGATCTCCCCCTCACTATGGCCAATGCTGTCCGGACATCGGCCGTCGCACACCATGCCTCGAAAATGGGAAAAAGAGGGCGGTGTGAACCTTCATCTACAGATTTTCATTTTAATATGAATATAAAACTCATATTAATTGCGACTATATCGATGATTGTCGGTGAATCAAGAAAAATATATTTAAATCAATAAGCTATAAGAATTCTAATTTGGAATTGTTTTAATCAGCGATCCGAAAGCACTTCGTCAAACCGTGTTTCAAGCAGGTGCAGCTCTTTGCGGTTACGCCGTCCTATTGCCACAAACCCCGTCGTGCGCGTTTCATCGGCCCGATCCAGCATCCGATATGTCGGCCGGGATCCGACAAGATCAAACAGAACCGGCGTGTCTGGGGTATCCTCAAAGCGGATGATGCCCTTGGCGCGGATCGCAATGCCGATCAGTTCGGTTATGAAAGCGGCGAACATCTGCCTTTTTACCGGACCGAATCCAGAACGGCACCAGCTCGAATAGTCGGACACCTGATGCCGGTCAGCGTCTGCGGCGAGCGTATCTGTAATTCCCGGGTTCGTTTCAAAGCTGTTGCCGGAAAGAAGCGCGTCGAGCGGCACGGCACAGCGCGTCGTATCGAGGACGATACTGCGGGGGCAGGATCGGGCCAGCAGCGATCGTGTTTTTTCAAATCGATCTTTGTCGACCAGATCGAACTTGTTTATCAGCACAAGATCGCTGGCCGCGGCATGGTCGATCAGACTTTCTGTATCCTCATAGTCCAGCGAACCGAACAGATCACCGTCAAGAACATAGATGCGATTGTCCAGGCGAACATGACCGGCGGATTGCAGGGCTTGAATTGTCTGGCCCAGCGACCTTGGGTCTGCGACGCCGCTTGCTTCAATGACGAAGGCATCCGGGGAACTGTGCCGGCAGAAGTCCACGATGGAGGTAATCAGATCGTCGTTCAGAGTGCAGCAGACGCAGCCGTTCTTCAGCGAGATCCGATCTGTGTCCCGCGCTTCAATCAGGTCGTAATCGATGTTTATGGCGCCAAAATCATTGACGAAAACCACAATCCTCTGACCGTCGGCCTGACGGAGAATGTGATTTACGAGTGTTGTTTTGCCCGCGCCAAGAAAGCCGCCGACCGTTACAACCGGAATGGGTGGGGGCAAGCTAGTCGACATCAGTCCACACACATTCTCCCGCCAGCCAGGTCTGTTTCACCGCAATGGAGCGGAGTTTGTTCGGATCCGTGGTCAGCGGGTTTCCGTCCAGAACAACGAGGTCGGCATGTTTGCCGGGCGTGATCGATCCAAGCATGTCCTCTTTGCCGATCTGATAGGCGGCGTCGATTGTCACGGCTTTCAAGGCGGTTTTCGCATCAAGTCGCTCATCCGGGCCGACAATGCGTCCGTCACCGGCCTTCCGGGTCATGGCAGCCTGCATCAGTTCCAGGCAGGAAGGATCGGTCATTGGCGTATCGGCATGAAGGGAAATGCGCATGCCCCGTTTGGCCGCTGTGCCTGCCGGAACGTAATGGGCTGCGCGTTCAGGTCCGAACAGCACGTCCTCAATCGGCGCGCCCCAATGCGTGATGTGATTGATGAAGAAACTCGACAGAACGCCTAACTCAATTGCCCGGTCTATCTGATCGTCCCGCATCAGCGCACAGTGTTCTAGACGAAACCGATGGTCGGGTCTTGGTGTCTCGTTCAGAACGGTTTCCAGCAGATCCAGTACCATATCGATTGTACGGTCGCCCTGCGTGTGAATCGTCATCTGCCAGCCCTGACCGACATATGTCCGCACCATATTTTCAAAATAGTCCTGCGGATAATTCAGTCCACCGGTGTGGCCCGGCTCAAGTCCCATGCGCTGACGGGTCACGGTGTTGTCCAGATAGGGTTCGGTCAGCCATACATTGCCGATGAAGGGCGAACCGTCGGCATGAATTTTCACTCCCGCCATCCACAAACGATCGTCCCTCACCTGCATCGGCTCGACCTGCATGTCGGCAGTGACCGCCTGCTGGTAGGCCGCGATCCGGGGCAGGGGCCATCCCTTGTTTAAGGCACTGAGATAATAGGCCTTGTAAAATGGCAGATAGAGATGTTCGGTGGTTGCGGTAATGCCGTTTTGGATAAACTCGTCGATACCCGCCTTGAATTCGTCATTCAGACGGTCCTCGCCCCAGGCGCCGTAAAAAGATTCCAACGCGCGCCAGGTGATTGCTTCGGCGATTTTGCCACTGAGCCGTCCGTCCGCATCTCTTTCAATCACAGATCCGGTCGGCGTGGGTGTGCTTTCATCAATACCGCAAGTCTCAAGCCCGGCGGAATTCAGGTAAAGCGCATGGCAGTTGGAGGTCTGAATGCCAAGCGGATTTTTTGGAGCGATAACGTCAAGCTGTGCACGGGTCGGGGCTTCAAATCCGTCATGAAGCTGGGCGTCCAGTCCAAAAAACAGCAGATGTTCCCCGGGTTTGGCGACAGCAACCCGCCGTTCGATCTTCGCCAGCACGGCATCGTGGCTCGGGACTGTTTCCGCCCGGATATCGACCACGGGAGCGCCGCGTGTTTTCGCCGACCAAAGGGGATGAGAATGCGCATCGATAAAGCCGGGGAGGAGAACATTCCCGGCTAAATCGATGCGCGCGGGGGCATCGCCCGCAATCTGTTCTGCTTCGGCGCGTGTTCCGGCACAGATGATCCTCCCGTCTCTTATCAGAACCGCTTCGGGTGACCCGAAGGCATCGTCGACGGTGATGATCGTGCCGCCGAAAAACAGTGTCTCGGTCATTCGGCACCGGCAACGGCATAGGTATCGGTCATGGATCCTGCCTTGGCCTGGGCCGCCAGAAAGTCGTCGTTTGAAAACAGCGGAATAATCTTGTGATATTTGGACATGCCGCTCGCATCGGCCAGCATCATGTTTGCGGCAACCGATGCCATATCGGGCATCTGGTAGACAAACATCATGTCATATTCACCGCATGTGCCGTAGGCATGCAGCAATTTGCCTCCCATGGCGCCCACCGCCGTTTCGGCGACGGCGGCACGGTCGCTGGGCGATTTCAGCATGGCTGCCTTTTTGTTGTTCTCGTATTTGATGAACATCGCAACGGTCACTGTCATTATTATCGTCTCTTTCCCTGAATAATCCGGTCCAGAATCATGGCGCAGAAGAGGATTGCCAGTCCCGCCAGGATTCCCTGTCCTTCGGAGGCATATTGAAGCGCTTCCAGAACATCCTCGCCCAGTCCCTTGGCGCCGATCAGAGACGCAATCACCACCATAGCCAGACTTAAGAGAATGGTCTGATTGATGCCGGCCATGATCGAGGGCATGGCAAGGGGCAGATCGACCTTCCAGAGGAGGTATCGTTTGCTGGCGCCGAAGGCCATGGCAGCTTCGCGCACGGTTTCCGGCACCCCTCTCAAGCCGAGCACGGTCAGCCGGACGACCGGCGATCCGCCGAAAATCATGGTCGCGATGATGGCGGCGGGCTTGCCTGTACCGAAGAAGGCGATCACCGGGATCAGATAGACAAACGCCGGCATGGTCTGCATGAAATCCAGTACCGGGCGCACGAAGGAATAGAGCCGGGCGGACCGGGCACATGCGATTCCGAGGGGTATGCCGAGCGAAATCGATATGCAGCCTGCTGTTCCAAGAAGCGCCAGGGTTTTCATGCTCTTGTCCCAGAAACCCAGATAGCCGAGATAGGCGAGGGCGGCCGCTGTGAATATCGACGCACGCCAGCCCGCGGACAGGCCTGTGAGCAAAATTATGAAGCCGCTCATGACCGGCCACGGCGTTTCGACAAATATCGTTTCAAGGGCATCCAGGACATTGCGGATGGCGAATGTCAGACCATCGAAAAACCACTCGGAACTGATCGCGGCCCGGCCCATCCAGGCTTTGATGGCGTCTGCGACATTTGTCTGAACGGCAGGATCCGCGGGAAACGTGATCAGGGACGGGACCTCGCCTGGGAAGCCGAACTTCAGCGAGCATGTGACATAGGTGATGATCGTCAAACCGCTGGCCAGAGCTATTTTTTGAATAGTCAGACCTGACCCAAGTGTCCGGTCGGACAGCCAGCGGGCAAAACGGGCCTGCAGCGCCGGGTTGGCCAGGATGCCTTGCGCAACCTTGATTGCCAGAAGGCCGGCAACACCCCACAGAACAAGCTGGAGCGACATGGCATTCGCGGCCGCAGCTTCCGCCTTGATGCCCTCCACCGCACGTTCGAGCGATGCAATGGCGTTTTCGAAGGTTGCCACCCTGTCCGGGGCATTTTGCCTGGCATCGGCCAACTGTTCGTAGCGGGAAGCCAGGGTGTTCTCAATGCCGGGCAACCGCGCCAGGATCGGCGCGCCCAGGTCGCCCCAGATGCCGCGCGCCAACTGAACCACGGCCAGTGTTTCCAGCGCAACGAAGGGAAGGAAATAAGACCACAGGCTGCGCATACCGAACCAGATGGATCCCAATAGAAAGGCAGCCCAGTTCCAGGTAAAGGCAAACCCGCGCTTGTCGCCGATAATCTTGAATTGTTCTTCGTAGTAGGCTTCGCCGACGGTTACGAACGTTTTGACGTTTGATCCGCTATCGATCCCGGCCGGAACCATCTCCTGGCTGGCAATCGTCATGAGTCTTCCGTCCCCATAATGACCCCGTTTAGAATGTCGTTTTTGGTAATAACGCCCGTGGTGCCGATATCCTCGTCCCTGACCAGGATCGGCCCATCCGTCCCTGTTGCTTTCAGAATGATCTGACGAAGAGTGTCGTTGCCCGAAACAGTGAGGGCTCCATCCGGAACAACGCCGTTTTCCGCTTCATAGCCGCTCAGCGATTTGGCAAGGCTGTGGGCGCGAATGAGGTTGATGCGGGAAATCCCGGCAACGAAATCCATGACATAGTCATCGGCCGGGTTCATGATGATCTCTTCGGGTGTGCCTGTCTGTACGATCACACCGTCTTTCATGATCGCGATACGGTCACCGATACGAACGGCTTCATCAAGATCATGCGTGATGAACAGGGTCGTTTTTTTCATCTTGCTGGCCAGACGCATGAATTCGTCCTGCAACTGACGTCTGATCAATGGATCGAGCGCGCTGAACGGCTCGTCCATCAGCAGCACGTCCGCGTCCGCGGCAATGGCCCGGGCGAGACCGACACGCTGCTGCATGCCGCCCGACAGTTCATGGGCGAATTTGTCTTTCCACTCTGCCAGCTCAACCAGTGCCAGCGCATCCTCCGCCGCTTTCCAGCGGGCGTTTTGAGACAGGCCCCTGATCTCAAGCGGCATGGCCACATTATCGCGTACCGAGCGATGGGGCAGAAGTCCGAAATTCTGAAAGACCATGGCGATCTTCTCGTTACGGACTTTCAGGAGCCCCTGTTCATTGAGCGCCATGATATCAAGACCGCTGACGACGACCTTGCCCGCGGTCGGCGTCAACAGGCGATTGACGTGACGGACCAGTGTCGACTTACCGCTGCCCGACAGACCCATGATGCAGAAGATTTCCCCGCGTTTGACCCTGAAGGTAGCATCGGCAACGCCGACAACGCAGTTGAACTTTTCAAGCACCTCAGCTTTGGACAGGCCATCGCTCCGGATGGCGGCCATCGCCTTATCCTGGCCGGCGCCGAAAATCTTCCACACGCCCGCTATATCAATGACAGCCTCGTCAGGACTTTCCTGCTTCTGGTGAACAGTCATAAGACCCCCGTTACCGCACCTTCCGGAGCGATCAACACGAAATGTGAACCTCTTCCAATCGTGGAATGAAAACCAACGGCACGTCGGGGCAAACGCGTGCCGATGGTGTGGCTAAGGTCCGGTCACTTCAGCCCAAGCCAGCCGTCAACACGATCGGAATTGGCTTCAACCCATTCACGCGCCACATCCGTGCTGGGGCGCTTCTTGACGACGATCTCGTGGGTAAAGTTGTTCACCGTGTCCGTATCCATGTCGATCTTGGACAGAAATGCCGCAACCGACGGAGTACGATCTTCAAGCGATTTCGAATACCCCACATGGATGGTCTTCGGCTTGTCGCCGGTTGTCACTTTTGAATTCTCGAACCATTTGGGGTCTTCCGCCGGCTGCTTCATGTCGTATTTGGCCGGATCGTAGGCCGGCTCTTCGAGCCGCACCATGTCAAACACGAACCAGTTATAGTGCGGGGCATAGCAGTAAAAGGCGTACCCTTCGCCCTTGTTCAGCGCATCGGAGATCGATGCGGTGGCCACTTCTTCTTCCGCTTCGGTCGGCTTGAAGAAGTTGGCGATACCGTAATCCCGGACCTTGACAGAATTGATTTTGGTAGATGCCCAGCCCGGTGCGCCAACCCAGATATCGCCCATGCCGTCACCGTCGCGGTCCATCAGTTTGGCAGCTTCCGGCGTTGCCAGATCGAAAATGGATTTGATGTTGTTCTTTTCTGCAAATTCCTTTGGCGCGCAAAAGGCGGAAAAGCCCTCATAGTTTCCTTCGCTCAAGGCGACCGTGTTGTTTTTGGTGACATATTCATCGGTAAAATTGGACTGGTTGGGCAGCCAGACATCCGGGTGAACGTCGATCTCGCCCTTGCCGCGATCCATCGCTTTGAAAATCACGGCATTGGTTCCCGGAACCAGCTCGGCTTTGCCGCCCAGTTTGTCCTCGATTATGACTTTGATCAGCCCCGCCATCGCCCGGCCGCTGGCCCAGTTCGGCTCGGCTATGTTCACGACTTCCTGCGCAAAGACAGCTGCTGACGTGCTCATCATGAAGGCGGCAGACAGTGCCAGAGATCTGAATGGTTTCATGACGTCCTCTCGAAGGGTTTCATTTATTTATCATTTAACATGTCAAATAAAGAAACTAACATGTCAATATTGAAATGTTATTAGTTTGTACTAACATGTCAATATGAAAAGCCATTGCTGTGGGAAAAAGCAGCGAGTCACAAACGAGGATGCCCTTGCCAGACCAGAACGATGTCGCTTTGGACATATCTTCAGCAGCCGGCGGTACACGCCATCGGAAGGATGAGGCGTTCCGCGACCTTGAGCGCATGATCGTCAATGGCGAACTGGCGCCGGGGCGCTGGGTTTCCGAAACCGATCTGATCGAACTATCCGGTCATACCAGGTCGCCGGTCCGGTACGCTGTTCAGCGGCTGGCCGATATCGGACTTTTGCGGGTGGCACCTCAGCGGGGCTCTCAGGTCTGCCCGATCGATCATACGGAACAGTTCAGGGCGCTGGAGCTTCGGCGTGTGGTTGAAATTCTTGTTGCGCGTTCGGCGGCAAAGCGCGCGAACGGGTCGCAGAGAAAACGCTTTGCGGAGATAGCCGAAAAGTTTCAGAAGATTGCGGAAAGTGATGATCAGGTGGCGATGACCGAGATGGACTCGGAATGTTTTGCCCTCTTGGTCGAAACGGCGGACAATCGCTTTGCCGCGCGGGCCCTTACCTCCGTTAAGAGCCTTTCCCGCCGGTTCTGGGTTCTCAATCAGGAAAGATATGGCAACATGAAACGCATGGCAGCCGCGCATGCCGCGGTCGCCCTGGCCGTATCTGATGGTGATGAAGAAGGAGCCGCATTGGCCGTGAGTGCATTGATAGACTATGTCGAAGAGTTTACGCTCGAAGTCGTGGGGTTCAGCGGCGGTCGCTGAAAAAGAACGTCGTGTTTTGCGTCAGCCGGTCATCGTAAGCTCAAGCCGTTTTGGCGAGGATTTCCCGCAATTCTCTGATCAGTGCGCCGCACTCATCATGCGTCCCGATTGATATTCTGAGCCAGTTCCGGATGCGCTCCTGCCGGAAGTGCCGAACGAGAATGCGCCGTGATCTCAATTCCCCGGCGATGGTTTCAGCCGGTCGGTGCACGTGGGACGCGAACAGGAAATTGGTTGATGAGGAAAGCACGATGAGGTCCAGCTCTTGGAGTTCCCTGCGGGTTTGCTCCCGAGCCTCGATAACCCGCTGCCGGGTCTCTTCGAACCAGTCACGATCCTCCCAGGCGGCCAGCGCGCCGGCAAGGGCCAGCCGGTCGATCGGGTAGGAGTTGAAGCTGTCCTTGACCCGCACCAGGGCTTCTATCAGATGCGGCTGTGCGACAGCGAATCCCACCCTCAATCCTGCAAGGCTGCGGGACTTTGAGAAAGTCTGGATCACCAGGAGGTTGTCATAGGCAGGCACAAGCACTGCCGCGCTTTCGCCGCCAAAATCAACATAGGCTTCATCAACCAAAACAACCGCATCCGGATTTTGCTTAAGAATGTGCTCGATCTCTGCGAGTCCCATCGTCATGCCGGTCGGGGCGTTGGGGTTGGCGATCACGATCCCGCCACCTTCGCCGCGATAAGCATCCGGGTCGCACTGAAAAGCGTCGTCAAGGGGAACGATACGGTGGTCTATTTCGTAGAGCCTGCAATAGGTCGGATAGAAGCTGTAGGTGATGTCGGCGAACAGAAGCGGCGGCTTGCCGCGAAAAAACGCGTTGAAGGCATGAGCGAGAATTTCATCGGAGCCGTTGCCGATAAATATGTTTTTGCTATCCATGCCAAGGCCTGCGGCGATGGCGCTGCGGAGTTCCGCTGCCTGCGGGTCGGGATAAAGCCGCAGTGAAGGATCGCAGACCGCCCGGATCGCTTCCAGAGCCCTGGGCGAGGGGCCATATGGGTTCTCATTGGTATTGAGTTTGATGAGATCCTGTCCTTTCGGTTGTTCACCTGGAACATAGGGGGACAGGTTTTCAACGATGGGGCTCCAGAACCGGCTCACTGTGCTGCGTCTCCTGAGGGTTACAGTCAGGACAGATATATAAATCCTTCAGGGCTCGGCAAATTAAAAGCAGTCAAGACTGAGTTTACGCCGTGAGAAATTCCAACGCCGGGCTTGCACGTTTCGGCTCCAGCTCCTGAATGTCTACACGAACCACGTCATGACGTACAAACGGGTCATCATTGATGCGCGCCTCCAGCGCCTGACGGCTTTCGCCATGAACGAGGACAAAGCCTCCCGCAGCGGGCTTGAGAGAACCGACGCATTGAAAAACACCGTCTTCAAACCCCTTCGAAATCCAGTCATTATGCCCGGCAATATAAGTGGCTGCGGCGGCTTTGTTCGATGAGAAATTCAGAAAAACAACAAACATTGAGAGCGTATCCTGTATAAGGTCAAATCTGTTTTGCGGGGAGGGAGTCAAGCCACTCCTCCAGCGCAGACACTTCCTTTTTGACAAAACGTTCATTCCGATAGGCGGCTGCGAGCGCGGCGATGCCTTGCGAGCGTGCAAGCACATGCAACGCCAGATCTTCGGCCTCCAAGCGGCCGCCCAGCGCCCGGAACTGTCCTGTCAGCCAATCCCGAAACAGGGAAAAAATGTTGGTCGCGCGTTCATGCGCAGCATGCTCAAGCTTGGCAAGTTCGGCGCAAAGCGTGCCTACCGGGCAACCGAAAGCCATGATCTTCGTCTGATTGGTGATGAGAATGCGGATAAACAATCTGATCCGTTCAAGCGGAGAGGCCGCCTGTGTTTCCCAACCCTCAAGCAGATCCTCAGTTGCCCGCATCCGGCGCGCAATGACTGCATCCAGGATGTCATCCTTGGTTCTGAAGTGGTGATAGAAGTTGCCCCGCGAAATCCCGACCGCGTCGGCAATATCTGCAAATGAGGTGGTATCGAACCCGTTCTCATAAAAGAGAGTGTCAGCTGTGTCGACAATCCTCTCACGCGTCTGTTTTTTCGCGACTTTCATCTCTTTCCCTGCTGAGTGACGAGAATTAGGACATTTGTCCTAATATGTCACAGGGGATGGAGTCATACAAGCTGCTTTTTCATCAGGTAGGCGTTTCCAAGCTCGGTCTTTACGGCCTCAAACGGAGACCAGCCGATTTTCTCATAGAAGGCGGCCTCCGTTTCGGTGACCAGGTAAAGCGCTGAGAAGCCGAGCCGCACCGCTTCTGTCTCAATTCTGCGAGCAAGCAATCCGGCAAGGCCCTGGCCGCGGTAAAACGGATGCACAAAGAGCGAAGCAAGCCAGGGTGAAAGATCGCCGCGTCCCGGCAGGTCTGTTTCCCACAGGCTTATCATCCCGGCGGGCTTGCTTTCGGCCAGCGCAAGCATGGTCAGCGGCAGGGAGTTCCTGTCTGTTGAGGCCGCAAATTTTTTCTGAGCGCGTGTAAGTGTGCCGCCCCGTTGACTGCCCCACTGACCGAAGGCCCAGCTTGCACATACGTCGACACAGTCGGGATGATCAAAAAGGTACGCGAGTGTTATCTGCTGTCGTGTCATTGGATTGCTGACTTGGTGACCAAAGGGATGCACTTTACGGCTGACGTGTTTTTCACACCAGCCGCACCGATGGTACTGATACGGTAGCTTGACAGAACACCCGGTTCATTGGCACTCAACCCTGTGGATTTAGCAGAAGGATCGTGCGGTTGGGCCATATGGTTGATGGGCGCTATTACGCCGAGGACGATGTTGCGAAAACACTGCCATCCGGAGAGTGGGAGCGGGCCCGCAGCGTTGTGCGGCATTGGGTTACGCCCGACGGCCGCCCGGGTCCGACCGGGGAGGGCGGTTTTGCCGCCGAAGCGGATCGGTATCATCTTTACGTCGCCTGGAACTGCCCGTGGGCGCACCGCACGCTGCTGGCGCGCGCCCTTAAGAAACTGGACGGTCTCATCTCGATTTCGGCCGCCCGTCCGAACCGTAATGAACAGGGCTGGGTTTATGATGCGGACGGCCCTTTTTCCGATCCGCTTCTGGGCGTTTCGGCGCTTCATGAAGTCTATTCGAAAGACCCCGTTCCCTATACCGGTCGATTGACGGTGCCGGTGCTCTGGGACAAAAGGCGGGGCCGGATGGTCAGCAACGAATCCGCCGATATCGTTCGGATGCTGAACACCGCATTCAGAGATATCGCACCGGAAAGCGCGGATCTTTATCCGGAAGATCTCTCCAACGAAATAGAGGACTGGAACGATCTGATTTATCGCATGGTGAACAACGGGGTTTACCGCGCGGGATTTGCATCGACACAGAACGCATACGAGAAGGCTGCGCTGGAAGTGTTTGAAACCCTGGACCGGGTTGAGGCAGTTCTTGCGGAGCAACGCTACCTGACCGGCGACAGGTTGACAGAAGCGGATCTGCGGCTTTTCCCGACCCTGGCGCGCTTCGACGTCGCCTACTACGGCGCTTTCAAATGCAACATTCGGCGTCTGACCGACTACCGTCATTTGTGGCCCTATGCGCGGGAAGTCTATCAGATGCCGGGCATCGCTGAGACTGTCAATTTCGATATCTATAAGCGAGGCTATTTCAGCAGGAGTGCGAAACGCAACCCGCTTGGCATCATACCGGTTGGCCCGGACATTGACTGGACGGACCCGCACCGGCGGGGCGCGTGATGCGCACGTCGAACGTTGAATGGCTGGTCTTTGATCTTGGCGGCGTGCTGTTCAACTTCAACGGTCTTTCAGGCGTCTGCGGCCTGACAGGCTGGCCGGAAGAGAAAGTGAATGAGCTGTTATTGACGTCGCCGGCCATTGAATCCTTCGGGATCGGCGCAATCGATCCGGAAACGTTCGGGGCGATGTTTGCTCAAGAGCTGGACCTGGATCTCACCCCGGCAGTCATGCTTGCACATTGGGCGAATTGGGAAGCGGGTCCAAGGCCGGGGACTCTTGATTTTCTCAAGGATGTGAGCCGAACGCACCGGATCGCCTGTCTTACCAACAACAATGTTGTCCATTGGCAACGGTTGGCCGGTCGATACGGCACGGCATCACTGTTTGAGAAATGTTACCTGTCGCAGGAACTGGGACTTCACAAACCGGATCACAAGATCTTCAACCATGTCATTTCGGACCTTGGGGTTTCACCGCAGGCGATACTGTATTTCGACGACGTGCCGGAAAACGTAACTGCTGCGCAAGCTTGCGGAATGAATGCCCATCAGGCGACAAGCCCCGGGCAAATAAAGAGCCTGCTGGAGGGTCTGTGATTGTAAACACCCGGATCCGACGACGGCAGCAACCGCGTTTATCCCCGGCACCCGGATTACTTCACCGTTAAATTATATTTGAAAGATTTCTGCCGCATGCGGCCGCTGCCATAATAACGGGCGTATCCGTAGCTGACTGTGAAAGTATCGTCTCCTCGATAGCCTCTATTGGGCGTATAAATAACGACCATGCCCTTGATTTTAGCGCCGGGACATTTCGTGGAGTCCTCTGAAAATGTGTGGGTATATTTTTCAAAACGGATTTTTCCGTTTGCCGGCTGCTTTCTGATTTTCAACCTCGGCAACTCGGCGCCATAGCATGTGTGCTCGCCATAGACCGCGAAGAAATCGATGCCGGTTGCCCGGTTTGCTTTGATATCGAGCGATTTGGTTTCCGCAGTCGCCGGCGTAATCAGAGCGAAGAGCAGTGTGGTGAAGCAAAGAAGTCTCAGCATTGACTTGGATTCCTGAAGTTGGACAGGTCTGATTTCATCAGAGGAAGGAGGACAGAGGATGCAAAATCAACCAAAAGTAGAAGTTTCAGCCATCATGGGTGACCGCACCGGTACGGTCGTTATTGTCGAATGGGATAAACAGCGTTATTGGAACTCAGCCGGAAAATGCGCGCGCGGATTGCGCAAGGTACTCATCACTTGTGTTCAACTATTTGAATTAAAATCAGCTTTACTATCTCAGGCGTTCTCCAAATTGAATGTGGAGGTCCTGACTGACTTCAAGACATACAACCCCCGATAATACTGTCGGTATTCTGTGTTACGGGAACAGTATTGCAATTTATAGGCGAGGGCTGTCAACCTCAAAGCGTGACGGTTCCTCCGATTTATTCAGTCGGGCCAATACCGGCCCCAAGAGCATCTGCATCGAAAAAATAAACGGTATTTCAGATGTTTGGCGGAACATTCGCAATGAAACGTCCAATGAATATAGTTTTTCAGCCGGAGACCATATTGAGGTCAAAAGTTGATCTGCTGAGGCGTGCCAAAGAGGGCGACGCGGCGGCGATGGAGCATCTCATTGCGTCCGCAATGCCACAGGCGTATCGCGTGGTACGGCGGATGATCGGCCATCCCGAAGATACCGAAGATATTGTACAGGATGCCATCGTTCAGGCGGTTGAAAAACTGACTGAATTCAGGGAAGAGGCCTCTTTTAGCACCCGGGTGACGACAATCGCTTCGCGAAAAGCTGTGAACCATCTGCGCCGGCAGAAACGCTGGCGAACGGAAGCGCAGGTGGCCTACGCCAAACTGTGCGCGGCTTCGGAAGAGCTCTCCGGTGAGGTTATGGCGGCCTATTCCGATCCGGACTTTGCGTTCAAAGTGCGTAAACATATCGCCCACTGCTTTACCTGCGTCGGGCGGTCTCTGCCGCCCGATGAACTGGCCGCGCTTGTCTTGCGTGAGGTGATCGGCATGTCTGGACGGGAGGCGGCCAGCGCGCTTGGTATCTCAGAGAGTGTGCTCAGGCATCGCCTGTCTGCGGCCCGCCGCAGTATGGGCGAAAAATATGAAGGCCTGTGCGCTCTTGTGAACAAGCAGGGCATTTGTCATCAATGCAAGGGTCTGCGCGCGATTGCGCCAGAAGACCAAAAGGGGCGGCGACCTTCCTGATCTTGATGATTTCGCAAGCCGCTGCGCCGTCGTTCAAAATGCTCCGCCCGATGGTGGTATGGCGGCGCTGCATGCTGTTTTCTGGCGTCGGACAAAGGAAATTGAAGAGCGCGGGGAGGGGACACAAACCCCTTGTCCGGATGTGGAGAAGAGAGCGATGAAAGCCGGACCGAAACGCCTGCCGCTGCCTGTGCGGCGACAGATGAATCTGACGGAGGCAGCTTATGAGCGCCTCAGGAAACTGAACGATGCCTACGGTTTGGGAAACAACTATCTGCTTGTCGTCCTTCTGGAAAATCTCGATGAGATTGTGGACCTAAAGAAGATGGATGATGTATTTCGCAACTTTGTTGCAGAATACAGCCGGGACTGATCGGCCTTCCCGATGAGCACGGCTTCAATGTGCTCTTGCCTGTGATCAATCTGCGCAGATCCTGCGGGAATTCTGCGGCGGAAATCAGCGCTGGTTGAGACATTTTTTTGGTAGGTGTGTGAGACATTTCCTTTAGTCTTGGAGTGTCCGCACTTTGTTTTGCGCAAAAACAGTTCGCCACCTCATCATTTCCTTCTTTCTTCTTCTATTGGCCGGTTCGATGTTCACAGTCATTGCCGCGCCGTACCTGCCGCGTCTCGTCATGGAAGGCTTTCCCAGGGCGATCTGGCCGGCGCCTGGCAGTTTTGCGGTGCTTGAAGGGGCGGGGTCTCCCGTTCAGGTCGAACCGGTCGGCAAGCTGAACGATTGGAGCAAAAGACTGTTCGGCGACAGTGGCGGCCGCGCGCTTTTGGTCTATCAGGGCGGCAGTGTACGCCTGGCTCATTATGGGGATGGGATCACGCCGGAAACGCGTCTCAATTCATACTCGATGATCAAGAGCCTGATTGGTGCCCTAGTGCTTAAAGCCGTGTCGGAAGGCCGGATAGCCAGCCTCAACGACCCGGTCGGACAGTATCTCCCCGGGATCGGCAATGCCGATTTTCAGAAGGTTCCGCTTCGTGCATTTTTGACGATGCGCAGCGGTGTCGGCGCGGAGTCGGGCAACGGAGATCCGGTTACCACGCAGAACGCAAAGGACATCGAAGCCATCGCGTTCGGCTTGTTCAGCCCGATTGCCCGGCTGCATATGGGCGGGCTCAGTGCGGTTGGTGCCGAACTCCGAAGTGATCCGCAAAAAGTGGGTGAATACAGCTATCAGAATGTCAACACCGCAATCCTGGGTGCCGTGCTTTCGCGAAGCTATGGAAAACCGCTGGAAACAATCCTTGATGAAAAGATCTGGCAGCCCTCCGGCGCGGGCCGGGCCGACTGGCGCCGGTACCATGAGGACCTTGGCGTCACGGCCTATTGCTGCATCTATGCGACGGCTGGCGATTGGCTCAGGGTCGGAACCTTTCTGATGAAAAACGGCCGGCCCGGTGATCCCTTCCTGTCATCGGACCTCTGGCAGGCCTACTTCGGCACATCCGTTTCGAAAGCCGGACGTCACGCGGGGCGCTATGGGTTGCATCTTTTTCACAACGTGCTCGATCGGGAGGGACAGTCCGTACACGGAGCCTTCAGCTTTATGGCCGGCACCGGCGGCCAGATCGTCTACATGATGCCGGAGAAGGACCTTGTCGTGGTCCGGTTCGGCGCAAGGCGTCAGTTGCTGCACTCAACGCTCTATGCCGCCTGGCGGGCGATTATGCGAAAAGAGACCTTGGTACGTCGTATCGACGGGTGACATGTTATCTGTTGCGAAACCGCTCCGCTGCGTTAAACAGGGGTATGTTTCACGTTCGGCCGGTCATTCCTTCCGATCTCGATCTTATCTGTTCTCATCGTGTGGCCATGTTTTCCGATGGCGGCAAACGCACCGCGGATGAGCTCGTTGAGATGGACCGCAATTTTCGTCGTTGGCTGCAGCCTCGGCTCGAAAATGGCGACTATTTTGGATATGTCGCGGAAGACGACAATCGGGTAATTGCCGGCATCGGATTGATGGTGCTGGACTGGCCGCCCCATCCCCTGCATCCGGTCGATGACCGCCGTGGTTACGTGCTGAATATGTTTGTGGACCCGGAGTACCGAAGAAGAGGCATCGCCCGCGATCTGATGGACCGGGCGGAAAAAGCATTTGCCGACCGTGGCATACGTTATGCCGTTTTGCATGCGACAGCCCGGGGACGGACGGCATATGAGCGCTTTGGCTGGCATTTGACGTCAGAGATGGCCAAGGCGATGTGATCCCGGTCTCCTGCGTCCGGCCGACAGCGCATATTCGGACAGTCTGCTTTATGGGTCCACACCCTAACGTTACAAATAGATACCGTATCAGCTCAATTTCTGCATATCGTCACCTCGCCACAGCGTCAGCATAAAGAAGGCCGCGATCAAAGCGCTGCCGATGGCGATGTAAAACGGCATATCGGTACTGACCGACATCAGGCGACCGCCCGCAATCGAAATCAGGCCGTTGCCCAGGGTGTAGAGCGCGATCGTGACTCCCATCACCCAACCCTGTTCGGCCTCGCTGACCGCTTCGGAGAACATGGTCAGGATTGTCGGATAGTAGATCGCAAAAGCGGCGATGTAGGGAACGATCAGCACATAGGCGATCAGCAGGACTGTGTTGAGAATTGTCAGCACAGCGCTGACGACCATGATCACCAGACAGGTGTAGATGATCGGTATTTTCTTAAACCGCTGATTGACCGGACTGACGAGATAGCCGCTTGTCACGGCCATGGCTGCACCGAGCACGACAAGGGCGATGGCGTTCTGAAGTGTGTCGAACCGGAAACGGACGAAATAGTAGTTGTCCATGAAGACATAAAACGCGTTCAGAACCAGTTGGGCGAAAAAGAATACCAGCGAGAGCTTCAGCACCACCGGACGCCGGGCGGCGTCCCAGAGTGAGGTAAACATCTCGAACGGCTTGAACATAAATGGGGTTTTCCCGGTACGATGATTTCTGAAATAGATCCAGATCAGCACGATATTCAGAACGACCATCAACGAAACGACATAAAACGGCAGTGATAGTGACGCGATGTCGCCAAGCAGGGTCTTGTCCGAGAGAAGTCCCCCGATCAGCGGTCCGACCATGAGGCCCAGCGAGATTGCAAACAGGACCAACCCGAGGAACCGCGTTTTCTGTTCCTGGTTTTCGCTCATATCGATCAGGGCCGCCTGCGCGATTGGCTGGTTGCCGGCTGTGAAGCCGGAAATAATGCGGGCGACAAGCAAAATCCAGAAACTGTTCATCTGCAGGGCGACAATCGTCAGGATGTAGCCCAACAGATTGCCAAAGAGGCAGATCAGAATGCCTTCCTTGCGGCCGATCGAATCCGTCAGTTTGGAGATATAGGCGGCTCCGAAAAACCAGGCGAAAAAGAACGCGCCCATCACAAGGCCGTAATCAAACTGACGCGTCGCGGCGGTCGTGTTTTCCGGCAGGAAACCTTGTGCGGGATCAAGCAGGATCGTCGTCAGGATGGGGATCACGAGGCCCTGGCTCATAATGTCCATGAAGACGACAAAAAGCAGTGAAAACCGAACAATACTCATGAAAGCGCCCCCGTTGCCGCCCTGAAAATCTCTTTCAGGGTAACGGCTTGCGGGCACGAAAGAAAGATTGCTGTCAGGACCGCTTTCGGGCCCAGGGTTGGATCATTTGACAAGGCGCAAACACCATATTCCAAATTGCATGGTACTGTTGCAACCATAGAGAGCCGCGGTTTGATTTGAGAGAGAAGGCTAACGTGATGCGATATCCGATTTCCGGTCTGTTTCTTGTTTTTTTCTTTGTTTTTGGTCCCGCGGTACAGGCGGCGGACAAGATGCCGACGGCCATGGAGGGCAGCTATTTGATTCTGCAGGCCGACAAATATCAGCGCGTTTTGTCGCTCGGTCTTGCCGGCCTTGCTTCGCAGGTCAGCAATCAGCAGGCACTGATCGGTTTTACCGCCGGGCAGGGCGCATGGCACATCACAGGGAAGAACACGGCCAGCGGGCGCATTGTCGATTTCACCTACTCGCAAACGGATGAAAAGCCCGCCGGTCCGGCGCTCGTGACATACAGCCTCACCTTCAGCGAAGAAGGCGATGCCGGCTTTCAGAAAATCACCGGCGAAATCAGCGGTAAACAGTTCTCAGTTGGCCAAAATCCGCTTGATCCTGAAGAAAAGCCGGTTGGCACCTTCAAGATCCCCCTGACGGGCCAGCGCATCGCCGTAGAGTAAACCTCTACGCGGAGCAAACCGTCCAGATACGGTATGTCTTTGCTCCGCTCACCAAAATTTGCGCAGGCGAAGTCCAAGTTGTTTTCCATGTGAATGAGGTTCCCGGTAAGGTCACGTTTGTCCGGTGTTAACTTCACCGCCAGGGCGGTGACGATACAGGGAGTGGAGAACGTGACAGGCCATCAAACAGCGAAAGCCTTTCTGGCTGCGGCGGGATTTGCGGCGGCAGGATTAAGCGGCAGCGCCATGGCGGCGACACAAGCGGAAACGATTGAGATCAAGGGTGAGGTCATAGACACCTGGTGTTATCTCTCCGGTGTCATGGGCGGCCCGGATGCGGTGACGGGCAGCGCCCATCATACGTGTGCGGTCTGGTGTGCCGCCGGCGGCATTCCTGTCGGTGTTCTTGCCGAAGACGGCACGATCTATATGGTTCTGAAGCTTGAGGGCGAGGAGCCGCTGGCACAGACGGACTCCATCCTGAAAATCCAGAGCGATGTGATCACCGCGCGCGGTCAGCATTTCCTGCGCGATGGCGTGAATTATCTGGTCGTCGAGAAAGTGGTCGCCAATGAGGGGATCACCAACCTGAACCACGAAGATTACGGCCCTGTGCCGCCATTCTCCGGACCGAAAAAGAAATGAGGGTTGCGATCATGAGAAGCACAATGCACAGTCTGAGTCGCTGCCTGTTTGGTGCCTCCCTCGCGGTTGCCGTCACTGCCGTCCCGGTTGCGGCTGCTGATTTTTCCGAGGGCAGTCAAGCCAAGGAGTGGGGCCTGACCGAAGAGGAAAAGGCCGTCTTTTCAGGCAAGGTCGTGGATATCCTCTGCGAACTCTCAGGTGACTGTCCTGACAATTGCGGCAACGGTCTTCGCCAGTTGGGCGTTGTTCGCGATACGGACAATCAGCTGATTGCCGTTTTGAAGAACACACAGGCCGCATTTAACGGTGCTGCGGACGATTTGCTTCCCTACTGCAATAAGGCGGTGGAGGTCGACGGTTTGCTGATCGGCGATCTCGAGGAGGTCACGGCCAAATATTACATGGTTCAGTTCATCCGCAATAAAGGCGACGCGGAGTGGAACAAAACCAACCTCTGGACCAAGGAATGGGCCAGGAGAAATCCTGACAGCAAAGGCAAGGGCCCCTGGTTCCGCCGTGATCCGCGCGTAGCGGCGCAGATCGAGGCCCGCGGCCATTTTGGTCTCGGGCACGAAGCCGATCAGAAATATCTTGAGGAGAACGAATAATGGGTAAAAGCCTGAATTCGTTCTTCTTTCCTGGGAAGGCCGCGCACGCAGCCGTCTTATCGGCGCTTGTTCTTGCTGCTGTCGGCAGTGCTGTTGCCCATGACGGCGTCGTGCATGAGACACAGGAAGAAGCGCTGCAACACCAGTTGGACAGTCCGAACACGCTCGGATTTCCCGATATAAAGGGTGGCGACTACGCGCTGACCGACCACAATGGTCTGCTCAGGACCTCAAAAGATCCTGACGGTCAGTATCAGCTTCTGTTTTTCGGTTATGCCAGCTGCAAGGCGATCTGTTCGGTGGCACTGCCCCGTATGGCTGAGGCAGTCGATGTTCTGAAAGGGCGGAATATCGATGTCACACCCGTGCTGATCACGGTTGATCCGGACCGGGATACTGTCGCGGCCATGAAGGAGGCGGTGGGACACATTCACCCCAATTTGGTCGGCCTGACCGGAACCGAAGACGCGCTGGCTGAAGCCTATAAGGCGTTTCAGGTCGAAAAGTCGCTGGTCTACGAACACCCGGTTGAGGGGCCGATCTACGCCCATGGATCCTTCATTTATCTGCTGGGACCGGCTGGCGAGTTCAAGACCCTGTTTCCGCCGATACTTGGACCGGATCGGATTGCGCAAGTAACAGCGGACTATGTCTCCGGGGTGAAGTAAGGCTTTTCCTGACACTATGGCCTCACATGCAAACAGCGCAGGCAGCGGTTTCCTGAACAGGTATTCGCTGCTTACTCGTTTCCGGCGCCGTGAATTGCCGGCTCCGGTTCCTCCTGCCAGTAGTGGGGAGCAATGAACCGGGTCAGGGCGACGTAGCCGACAATGGCAAGCGGATCCATCAGCGTCTTAAAGGCAACCCAACTGTCAGTGTCCATGGTGCGCCAGACGATTTCGTTTAAAATGGCCAGCAGGAGGGCGAACGATATCCAGCACAGCGTCAAAACACGCCAGCCGGCTGTTGTCAGAGAGACCTGACTCTCAAGTGCCTGGGCAAGCAAAGGCGGTCTGAACAGGAGACCAAGTCCCAGAGCTGCCGCAAACAGGCAATTGCCGACAGTCGCTTTTATCTTGATGAAGAATTCGTCATTGAAGAAAAGACTTGCGCCCCCCAGAAGAAGAACGAGAGCAAGCGTCACGCAGGCGAGCATGGGAACGCGCCCCTCCAGGGCCAGGCCGACCCCGACGGCAATGACCGTCGCGATCATGACGGCTGCGGTCGCGGCCATAAGGCCCCAGCCGTAATTGGCTGTAAAAAATACCACAGCCGGGAAGAACTGCAGCAGCATTCGCACATTGAGATATCTTTCGATAAAGCGCATTGCTCAACTTTTCGTCGCAGGCGATGATACGGTGCCGGGCGTGTTTTTAATCGAATTTCAAAAAGCGACATTGATCTTTCTTAAGGCTATGTCATCTTGTCGCCCTCCCATAGGCGAATCTCTCACATCATTTCGTACTTCATGAGCCAGAACCTTTAACGGGCTACATGGCGCAGCTCCTTCTCTGTTACACAATACTGGAAATCCGATGTTACAAGATCCTGATCTGACTGCCCGTTTCGAGTTGGCCGAAAAACTTGCCCGCGAGGCCGGCGCGACGGCGCTCGACTTCTTCCAGAAGCGGAAGCAACTGCAAATCGAAAACAAGGGCGCGCAGGATTTTGTCACTGTTGCCGATCGGGCTGTCGAAAAGCAGATCCGGAGCGGCATCACTTCAGCGTTTCCGGACGACGGTATTCTTGGTGAAGAAGACGGCCTGCAGCAGGGCGGGAACGACATTTGCTGGGTGATCGATCCGATAGACGGCACGGCCAATTTCGTCACCGGCATCCTGGACTGGTGTGTTGTGATTACCGGATGTGTTGACGGTGTTGCAAACTTCGCTGTGATCCACAACCCCAATTCGAACGAGACATTTACGGCGCGCCGCGGCCAGGGGGCTTACCTGAACGGCGAGAAAATGCAGGTCTCCGCCTCCACCGATTTGTCAGTGGGATCAATCGGTGTCGGCACCTCGCCGCGTCACCATTCCAGCGTGCCCGTAACCTTCATTGATCTGTTGCTGGAGCAACGCGGCATGTTCTACCGCAACCAGTCCGGCGCGCTGATGCTCGCTTTCGTCGCCGATGGCCGACTGATCGGCTACCACGAGGAAAATATGAACGCCTGGGACTGCCTTGGCGGTCTTTTGATGATTGAGGAGGCGGGTGGACGGATCTTCCCGATCGATAAGGAAAATGCGCTGACGGGCCTGACACGTGCAATTGCCGGAACGCCCGGCGTTTATGAGGCAATGCTCGAACTGGGTGATGAAGCCCTCATTCGGGCAGCAGCACCGTCCCTGACACCCCAAATGTGATGCTTACCGTTTCTCCGGTCCGATAAGGGGCGTTGATATCGGCGCTGACCGCGAAGATATCGCCCTCAGTTGTTTCGATGGCATATTCCATATGATTGCCTGCGTAGGTCACCTCAGTCAGATTGCCGGATAATGCGCCGGGCACACCCACCGGAGCAAGTATGATGCGATTTGGTTTTACGGCCAGTCGCGCCGATCCGATCGACAGCCCCCGATCCGGCAGGATCAGTTTCATGTCCTTGATCCGGATATATGCTTCGCCTTTGGAAATATTGGTGATTTCACAATCGAAAATGTTGGAGTTACTGACATATTCTGCAACGAAGCAGTTGTTCGGCAGATCATAGAGCGCGCGAGGTGTTCCGGTCTGCATCACGGCGCCTTTGCGCAGAACAACGATCTGATCGGACAGAGTAAGAGCCTGTTCCGGATCCGTTGTCGCGCACAGAATGGTCAGATCGAGCTCAGCGCCGACACGCCGGATGTCTTCCCGAAGCTGCCGTCTTGACGGAGCCTTCAGATCCGAAAGCGGTTCTTCGAGCAGCAGAAGCTTTGGGTCGGGGGCAAGTGCGCGGGCGATGAGGGCGCGGCGATACTGAATGTCGGTCAGCGCGTCGGGTTTGATATCGCCTGATCCTACAAGACCGACACGTTTCAGAGCGTGATCGGTTTTTTCG
This sequence comes from Stappiaceae bacterium, assembly GCA_965275915.1. Taxonomy (GTDB): domain Bacteria; phylum Pseudomonadota; class Alphaproteobacteria; order Rhizobiales; family Stappiaceae; genus JBDWFY01. Next base: position 742,265 of record CBDHYI010000006.1, on the reverse strand, counting down.
AGCTTGTCACTCTTTTTGAGGCGCCCGGCGAACTTCAGGCCAAACGCAACATTCTGGCGGACGGTCATGTGAGGAAACAGCATGTCGCCATGAAACACGAGGGAAACCCTGCGCTCAGGAACCGGCAACTCGGAAATTTCCGTATCGCCCAGTTGAATTGTTCCGGAGGTTGGCCGGTCGAGTCCGGCAAGGATGCGCAGGATTGTGGACTTTCCCGCCTCCGGCGACCCAAGCAATGTCGTCAGGGTGCCTGCCTTCAGTTCCAGCGAAAATTTATCGATCGCGCCGGCCTGCGTCATGAACATTGCGGACAGATCTGTCACTTTCAGAAAGAGTTTGTCCTCGGCCTTGACCTCCATTTTCATGCGCTCGTGTCTCGTCATGTCAGTACCGGCGCCGGGACGGTGCGGCGAATCCGTTTGCCTCTGATAAGATAGGAAACCACTGAGATTCCTGACAAGAGAATAATGAGGACGGATGCGTAAGCCGCAGCTGCAGCATAGTCCTGGTTCTCAATCTGACCCATGATGACGGTTGTTGCCATCTCGCCATCACGACGTGCCAGAAACAATATGATTGTCAGTGCGGCTGCCGCGCGGATGAAACAATGGATCAGGGTCATCCAAACTGCCGGACTTAAGGCGTAAAACGTGATCTGCCAGAATAAAAGGAAGGATCCTGCGCCCATGGCTGCGAGTGTGTCGGAGATGTGGGCATCGGTCTGTGACAGGGCGGCGGCTCCACATCGCACCGCAACAGGCACTGTGAGGATGGTGAGACCGGTGACGAGAATGAGTTGGGTGCGGGCAAGATCAATTGGCGGCGCATCAAAGCCATAAACAAAGGCCACACCAAGCGTCACACCGGGGACAGCGAAGACCAGGGTCAAACCGGATGAGGCAACTTTTGTTGATGTGAGTTTTCCGCAAAGGAGAAGATATGCGATCAGGAAGCCCAGAACCGTGGCGAAGGATGAAGCGACGAGAGATATCGCTACCGTTTTGAAGAGCGAGGGCCAGGCATATCCGTTGGCGACAATCCCGTTTTCCTGAAGAGTCAATGAGAACGCGGCCACATAGTGTCCGACCGTTGGAGCGACGCTGTTCTTTACGTCGATAAATCCGCTCGCAAACAGCGTTGCCGGTATCAGAGCGGAGAAGATGAGCCAGAAGACCGCGGTTATGCAAAAAAGCCGGACGAGGCCTGTCGGCAGTTTCCAGGATGGTTTGAACGCATAGCTGCCGGACCCCTCGCCAATTCCAGTCAGGGCATGGTCAGGACGGAAGACCCAGAAGCCGGCAAGAGCCGGCAGAAACAGAATGAGCGCTGCAACAGCCGCTCGCCCCGGCTCGCTTTCGGGACCTAAGGCAACGCGGTAGATTTCCAGTGACAACACATTGAACGATCCGGCCAGAATCAGCGGGTTGCCGAGATCGGCCAGGCTCTGAAGTGCGCTGATAAGGAAGGCCAGACCCAATGTCTGTCGCATCAGCGGCATCGTGATCGTTCGCAAGGCCTGAAGCGAACTGGCGCCAAGTGTCTCCGCGGACCGGTCGAGCGCCTGAGACAGCGCGGCCAGTCTGCCGCCAATCAGGAAGAAGGATAGCGGAAGGAAAGCGATGGTCTGGGCGATGAGCAGACCGGGAAACCCGATAATCCAGTCCTTGGGCTGCGTTTCGAACAGGCCGGAAATATATTGATTGAGCGTGCCGGACAGACCAAACAGCAGCAGAAGAGCCAGCCCGCTGAGAAATGGCGGTAAAAGCGATTGCAATTCTAGCGAGGTCAGCAACCAACTTTTTGCGTCAAAATCGGTCCGGGTGACTGTCAGAGCCAGAATAAGTCCAAACAGGACCGTCATCAGACCGACGGAAACGGCGAGAATGAGAGAATTCCAGGCCGCACCACAAGGCCCGCTGGCGCTAAAACAGGCCAAACTCCAGAAATCGGCTTCATCGGCGATCCGGGTCAGCGTATCAGCGGCTGCGACAAACAAACCGGTGAGGGGATAAAACACGAACACCAGAATGCCGGCTGCGAGAAAGCCGGTCGCGCCTGACACAAATCCGTCGCCGCCGGCAAAACCGCGCTGCGCCATTCCGCCGGTCAACAGGAGGATAAAGGCAACCGCGGCAGCAAAAGCACCGGTTCCCATACTGCCCTGGCGGATATCGCTCGCTTCGGTCAGTCCGGCAAGCCAGTCAACCTGCCAGCCGTCACTGCCAAGAAGAAGCCCCTGCGCCGCCAAATACAACAGACCGACCGAGCCGGCGGCGACCAAAAGGACAGCCCGGGAGTGAGCGGATTGTCCAGGCAACAGTCCGGACAGAGGCAGAAGAAGCAGTGCGACAACCGGCCCCAGCCATCCGCTTTTACCGGTCAGCAGCAAGAAAAAAGCCGGCGGCGCATCGCCATGCCAAGGGTAGTCAGGGTTCAGCCACCCGAAGGAAAAGAATCCGCCCTCAGTGCCATACCAGGGAAGAAGGAAAAATCCGACACAACCAAGACAGACCGGAAAAACAATTCCCTGCCGGGCGGGCAACGCGCGCGCCGGTTCTTCCGGCGGGGAATGATCAGTCGTGGTCGTCGCAGTTTCGATGCCGTCTTATCCCATTTTCTTGAAATGGTTCCGAGTATCACGTCCGCTACTGAATCACTTTCAGACCGTATTATCACCCAATTGAAGGAAGAAATCAGGCTGTTTTGGGGTCTCGCTGCAAATGGTTGTGGGATCGGTTTTCGTGAAGTGGTTCACATTCAGCGGCCAGTCCCGGTGTTTCAACCTGAAAACTGTGACCTGGCGAACAGACAAAGCACGCCAAACGGTCGATATTTCAGGGGCTTCATTGCTCTATTGAAGCGGGAGTCGGCGTTTTCTTGTTTTGAGTATTACGCGCTTCCATTTTCTTGCCTGACTTGCCCCGCAGTCTTGCGGGGCTTTTTTTGAGTTCAACGTGCGATCGGAATGCTTTTTCTGTTTAATTCTTGGAATGCTCTTCCCTTTTGTTAAGTCCCTGGAAACCAGGTTCTTTAGGCCTATGTTCAATCACTTTGCTTAGGATCTCCCTGGATGAGGGGAGAATTTCGCCGTGGCGAAGCTGGGGAAGCCTACGAACTCAATAAAGCTGAAATGTGCAATCTATGGTGTTTGCGCTGTTTTGATTGCCGGTTTTGCCGTGACCAATCTGTTCATGCTGCACCACGCGGGTACGATCGCCGATGTCGTTCGGTACGATCTTGAAAAGCACGTGGTCCGGAATGAGATTCAGCGCCTTATCGAAAATCAGGGACGGGATCAGGCACAGATCTCCTATTATGATGAGGCGGTTACGGAGCTCCGGGGGTAAGATCGGCACCGAATTCGTCGAGGAGGACATTGCCGACTGGCTGTGGAACGATTTCGGAATTGAAACGTCAGTGGTTGTGGGCACAAACGGTGAGGCGCGTGCCGCGGTGTTTCGCAACACTGTTGTCTCTCCGGATGCAGCGGCGCCGACCGTTACCGAGCACGCCGATCTGATAACCGCAGCTCAAGAGAAGTATATGCACCGTCGGACAGCCGTTCCGGGCGGCTATCGCATTCTTGATAATCCCGTCAGTGCCGACCATCCGCTCTATGTTTCGGGCATCCGTTCACTCGGAGGTAAACCGGGCATTGTTATCGTTCAGGCAATTGTTCCTGACCAACGGGAAGTGTTGCCGGACGGGGTGCCTCAAACATTTTTGACCTTTAAGCCCTTCACCGCCCAATGGCTGGCAGCTATTGGCGCGAAATTGGAGCTCTCCGATTTCCGCATCGGCCCGGCTGAAGGGGCGGTTGTCGATGGCCATATAAGAGGTCGCGAGTTCCTGTATCTTGATGGAAAAGACGGCAAGATGGAATTCCAGGCGGATTGGCGCTCTTCGGCACCTGCGCGCATGATCTGGAGGGACGGTCTTCCGTTTGTTGCAGGAATGCTTTTGATTATCGGCTCAACGCTGATCTGGGGTGCTCACAGATACGGGAGTGCACTGAAAGCCCTGAAGGAAAGTGAAGAGAAGAACCGCTTCCTTGCGCTTCACGATGCGCTGACCGGTTTACCCAACCGGTTTAACTTCGACCAGCAGCTTGAAAACATCATATCAAAGGGCGAACAGGACCGCTGCGCCATCCTGTGCCTGGATCTTGATCGGTTCAAGGCGGTGAACGACACCTTTGGCCATCAGGCCGGGGATATAGTGATTAAAGAGATCGCGGACCGGATCGCTGCAAAAGTCGGCAGCTCCGGAATAGCGGCACGGATCGGCGGTGATGAGTTCATTATTCTCCTGCATGACCGTCTCGATCGGGACAAGGTTCTGATGCTCTGCGACACCATGATTGCAAGCGTGTGCGAGACGATTGCCTTTGAAGGCGGATCAGCCTCGGTCGGGGCCAGCATCGGTGTCGCCTGGTGGCCGGACGATGCCCTGACGGCCAAGACCGTTATCCGCAGTGCTGACGAAGCGCTCTATCGCGCCAAAGAGAGCGGGCGGGGTCGTGCCTTCCTCGCCGGGGAAGCGGACGCTCCGGATTTGAGGCATGTCGGATAAATCATTCAAAACTTGCCTGGCTTGGTTTGCAGACATTTAAAGTCGAATGCCGATCTGTTCGGGATGTCAGACAGTTGATGGGAGACTGACAATCGCGTCTCGGCGTGTGCGGCGAGATTGTATTCAATATCGGAATACTGAATTCAAAATCCCGGAATTCATATCTGAAAGATAATCAATAGATTGCCTCCTGAGCCTCGGATGTCGAGGCGAATTTCTCAGGAGACAGTCCGTAATGACCTATTATTCCGTTCTCGCCGTCACCCCGACCTCCGAAGATTGGATTCCGGCCTATATCGGTCCGGCCAATGCACGCGTTGCCAAACATGGTGGAAAGTATCTTGCCCGTACCGCCAGTCACGAACGGCTGGAAGCCGAGGGAGAAGACGCCGCGCTGAGGATCGTCATTCAATGGCCCTCAAAAGAAGCAGCCAATGCATTCATGAACGATCCTGAGTACGTGCCGCATCTGAAAGCGCGGACAGAAGGCTCAAACAGCCATCATTTTCTTATCGAAGGCAAGGACGACCTTGCCTGACGCGGAGCAACAGACACCCGGCGGGATGTTGAGAAGGCGTCTCGCCGGTCAGACTGAACGGATCGCCCTTGGTGTCGGCAGCATCGTTCTGCCGCTCCGCCACCGGGCTCATGTGGCCAAAGCCGCGGCAAGCGTTGATGTTCTCTCCGGCGGGCGGCTTATTCCGGGTGTCGCCTCGGGCGACCGGCCGGAAGAATATCCGGCCATGAACCTCTCCTTTGCGGATCGCGGCGAGCGGTTTCGGGAAAGTTTCGACTATATTCGGCATATGGCTAAACCGACGCCCATGTTCCGGAATGTTTATGGCAGCCCGCATGGCGGGATGGATATGCTTCCCAAACTCCTATGCGGGAAGTTGCCGCTTATGATAACGGGCGGCAGCCAGCAGGACGACGACTGGCTGGCCCGTAATGGCGATGGCTGGATGATCTACCCCCGTGACCCGTTGTTGCAGGAAAAAATTATCCGCGACTGGCGTCGGCGGACGGAAGATGCCGGCTTGCCTGCAAAACCGATCATGCAGCCTCTCTACATCGATCTGGCTGACGATCCGGATACCGAACCCCGACCCATTCACCTCGGTATGCGGCTCGGCCGGCGGGCTTTGCGTGCCTATCTTAAATCGCAGGAAGCGATCGGCATCAATCACATCGCGCTGAATCTGCGCTTCAATCGGGCCGATACCGAACAGACTTTGAAACACCTGTCGGACGAGATTTTACCCTGTTTGCCGGCAGAGGAGACCAACGCATGAAAAAGACGATATTCATTACCGGATCAACGGACGGAATCGGCCTGGAAACGGCCAGGATGCTGCTTGGACAGGGGCTCGATGTTCGCTTTGTGGTCAATACGTTTGCACCATATCTCCTGACGCAGCGCCTTTTGCCGCTTCTGGGCCCGCCTGGGCGCGTCGTCAACCTGTCCTCAGCCGCACAAGCATCGGTCAATCCGGATGCGATGAGAGGCACAGTAAAACTCGCCGACATGGAGGCGTATGCACAAAGCAAACTGGCCATAACGATGTGGTCCCGCGTGATGGCTGAAACGCTGAGCGACGGCCCTGCAATTATCGCCGTCAATCCCGGTTCGTTGCTTGGAAGCAAGATGGTCAAGGAAGGCTTTGGCGTGGCGGGCAACGATCTGCGCATCTGAGCCGATATTCTGACGCGTGCCGCATTGGACGATGAATTTCAAAACGCCTCGGGCCGGTATTTCGATAATGACAGCGGGCGGTTCGCATCTCCTCATGCCGATGCGCTGAACGAGAAGAAGTCCAATGAGGTCATGCAGGTCATTGAAGCCATCCTGGCTGACTTGACCTAAAGCATGTCTCTTACACCGTGGAAAGACTTGAAAGCCCGACGCTTTCCTTCACCTTTCCGTCTTATCAGCGACCAAAATCACCGCGGTCAAATGCATCGATCCAATCACAACTCGCTCCGGCGGTTCGACAAAAGTTCCGAAAGACCGCTGATATAATTGTCCCATCCGCTGTTGTGATTGGCTTCGCTGTCCGGTTTCGTAAACCCGTCATGGCGCAGTCGTAATCGCGTGCCTTCTGTCGTTGGCTCAAATGTCACATCAATCATGGACACTTCGCCGTCATTATTCCATTCCCAGGAGTAGGTAAGGTGCCGTTCCGGTTTGATTTCGTGAAACTGTCCCACGCAACTGACAGTCCCGTCCGGTGTATCGACAAACAGTTTGTAATGCCCGCCGACAACCGGATTGATATCCATTCGGCTTGCGGGCGGTACCACTGTGTCTGAAGAAATCCAGGCCCGGTAGACCGCACTGAGCGGGAAGGGGAGGTCGTAGGTCTTGTCTATAGCCATGGTTGAAAACCTGCCGGCTTGACCGAAACAGTCAGCGTTGTTCCTGTCCGGCATATCAGATCGGCGATCTTGTGTCTTGCCGGCTTTGGAAAAAGATGCTCAATCAGGCACCATATCGGATGGGGAGGAAGTCTCATGGCAGGTGTTGCCGTTATCACCGGAGGCAGCCGCGGCATTGGCGCGTCCATTGCCGAATTGGCGGCCCGATCCGGCTATGATGTCTGTATCAATTATGCGCACGACAAAAACGCAGCAGACACTGTTGTCGCCCGCTGCGCGTCACACGGCGTAAAGGCCTGTGCGATGAAAGCAGACGTTGGCAATGCGGACGACGTCAGCAACCTGTTTTCTCTCTGTGATGCAGAACTCGGCCCTGTCACGTTGCTGGTCAACAATGCCGGGATCATCGGGCAGGCAACCCCGCTTGCCGGTCTCTCGCCATCGGCACTGAAGGAGACTTTCGACGTCAACATATTCGGCGCGATCTATTGCGTGCAGGAGGCCATAAAGCGAATGGCCGTTTCCGGTGGCGGCAACGGTGGGGTCATCATCAATCTTTCTTCCATCGCTGCCGTGCTTGGCAGTCCGGGCGAATATGTCCACTATGCCGCCTCCAAAGGCGCGATGGAAACACTGACGATCGGACTGTCCAAGGAACTGGGCCCGGAGGGCATCCGCGTCAATGCTGTCAGGGCGGGAACGGTCAATACCGATATTCACCGAACATCCGGCAATCCGGAACGGCCGGCTCTGGTTGCCCGCACCGCACCGCTTGGCCGTGCGGGCGAACCGGCCGATATTGCGGAGGCGGTTCTTTGGCTCGCGTCTGACAAGGCGGCCTATTCGACGGGAGCCATTCTGCCTGTCAGCGGCGGATTGTGATTTTGCTGACACCCGGCATCCAGCACAAAAATTGATGATTGCTGCAAATTCTTGTTGTTGGACACGGCTCTGAGTGGCCTTTACGCTGACGCCGATGAGCCATCCCCAAATTCTCGACAGCGGCTATTCCTGGCGGCGTCTGGTCATCACACTGCTGATTGCCGTTATCGGCAATGTCGGCATGTGGTCGATCATCGTCATTATGCCGGATGTTCAGGCGGAGTTTGACGTTCATCGGGCCGATGCCTCACTGCCCTACACCCTGACAATGATCGCGTTCGGTCTTGGCAACCTGATCATTGGCCGATTTGTCGACCGTTACGGCGTGACCACCGCCGTGATTGCCTCAGCCCTGTGCATGGGAGCCGGTTTTGCTTTGGCGGCGGCCAGCCCATCGCTCACAGTGCTGATTTTGTGCCAGTTTCTTATCGGTTTCGGCAGTGCCGTCAGTTTTGGCCCGTTGATTGCCGATATCTCGCATTGGTTTCTTCAGCGCCGGGGTGTCGCTATCGCCATCGCTGCAAGCGGCAACTACCTGTCAGGTGCGATCTGGCCGCTCATACTCAGCGCTGTTTTGAAGGATGCGGATTGGCGCGCCGCCTATGTGATCATTGCCGTCACCTGCGTGGTTTCCATCATACCCTTGTCCTTTTTTCTCAAACGGCGGGTCCCGGCTGCGGCGGCTCAAAAGGCGCAGTCAATTTCGGAAACCAATGCCGGATCGGTCAATTTCTCGCCACGCCTGCTGCAAGGGCTTCTGGTGGTTGCAGGTCTCGCCTGCTGCGTCGCAATGTCGATGCCGCAGGTTCACATAGTTTCCTTGTGCGTGGACCTTGGATACGGGCCGGCAGTCGGCGCAGAAATGCTGTCCTTGATGCTTCTGGGCGGTGTCGCCTCCAGAATCGTTTCCGGTCTCATTGCAGACAGGCTCGGCGGTGTGCTGACGCTTCTGATCGGTTCAACGCTGCAATGTATCGCGTTGTTTCTGTATCTTCCCTATGACGGCCTCGTCTCGCTTTACATCGTCAGCCTGATCTTCGGCCTCTCCCAGGGCGGCATCGTTCCCAGCTACGCGCTGATCGTGCGCGAATATCTGCCGGCCAGGGAAGCCGGCGCCCGAGTCGGGTTCGTCATCATGGCAACCGTTGTCGGAATGGCTCTGGGCGGCTGGATGTCCGGCTGGATCTTCGTCGTCACCGGCTCTTACGAAATGGCGTTTATCAACGGCATTTTGTGGAACGTTCTCAACATGGCCATCATCGCGATGATTTTCCTCAAATCGCGCAGCCACCCGCCGGTGGCCGCTACATAGGCGACCACCGGTAACCGTTTTGACGGCGTCTAGAGCGAGTTGTTTTTAGATTGATGCATTTGACCGAGGCCATTTTGGTCGCTGACAAGAGGGTTTGCGTACCGTGGTGCTACCCCACCAAAAGCGCAAACCAACGCAGTCAGGGGGCAAAATGGCCCGGCCCATTCACCATTGATTTGCAACAGTTTCTTCCTCTCAAGGGTGGGGGAAATCGGCCCATCGGACATCGTTGCGCCCCTTGCCCGATGCGCCGCATCGCGCGACGGGACGCGCCTTGCCGAGTGAACCGATTTTCCACCATCAAATGCATCAATCTAGTCACAACTCGCTCTAGTCGTTCGCTTCCGGTGGCAGGAAGTCAACGTCATGTTCGGCCGAAAGCTGGACGACGCGCTGAACATCTTCAAGGTCATGCAGCGCATCAAACAGATCCTTCAACTTACCCATTGGGGAAACCCAAAACAGAGCCCGCGCCGGTTTGTCCGACTTGTTGAAATAGCCGTGCGGTATACCCGCCGGCATCCTGACAAGGTCTCCGGGCCCCGCCTTGGTCCAGACACCGTCAAGTTTCAGATCAAGTTCGCCTTCCTGAACCAGGATGAATTCATCCTGAGTGGGATGAACGTGAACCGGAACGTGCTGGCCGGGTTCGCTGTTGGTCTCAAAAGCAAAGGTTGTTTCACATATCGCTTTTGGGAAATAGGTCTGGCCGAGAATATTCCATTTGACACCGGCATAGCCTTCGCCGTCCCGGGTGATACCTTTTTCAAGATCCATGTTTCTCTCCTCCGTCTTGGTTCGTGATGTTCCGATAACCGTTCACCGGGCCAGTTCCTGAAGGCGGGTCAGTGTTTCTCTGAACAGCGCCGGATCGGTGGCAAGTTTCGTCATCAGCGTCAGATGGTTCGCACCTTCGACAAAGCAAATGGTATCCTTCGTGCCGGATCCCAGTTGTTGCGCACCGATAATGCTCTGCCGTTTGAAATCGTCCGTTTCGTCGGCTCCGGCCAGGAACAGCGGCTCGATGCCATTGTCGGCATCACCGTCGTAAACCGACCAGCGTGAGATATCCTCCTCGGACATGCTGAGTTCGTCGCCAATCGACGTTCTGGAAACGGGGAAAATGTCGAATACGCCGCTGAGCAGCAGGAGCGACATTGACCGGGTCGAGAACCCTGCCTGTGTCGCCTGTTTCAGCCCGAACACGGCCAGATGCGCGCCCGCCGAATGACCCGCGAGAATAAGATCGCCACTCAGTGCACGGTCGTCTTGAAGCTCGTTCACTTTGTGCAGCATCGCCGCTGTGTCATCAACCAGGTCGCCTAGGGAAAAAGCGGGCATCAGACGATATTCGGAAATGATGCAGTCATAGCCGTTTTCCAGAAACGGTTTGGCGACAAAACGAGATTGCTCACGGTCCATTGCCCGCCAGAAACCGCCATGGATAAAGATTGCAAGGCCCTTCGCAGGTTCGTCCTTCCTGACCTTGAAAAGCTCAAACGTCTGGCGGGCATGGGACCCGAAGGTCAGGATCTCCGTATGAAAGTCGGCGAAGTGTCGGTCTTCAGACAGCGCCTCCCACTCGGCAATATGCTCTGCGAAGGTGGGCAGGGTCTTTCTGAGTACATAATGCTCTTCGAAATAGCTCCGGGCCGAAAAATAGCTCATTGATTGTCCGTATCGTTCAAGATGTGTCAGGGGTCGGGCACCTGCCTTTCCACTTATTGTGCACGATATTGGGGCATGGATTCCAGATAGGTTCCGTAAGCAGCAGCGTTCGGATACGAGAATTGTTCGGCCAGCGGATTGGATCGTTTTTTCTTTCGGGCGCCCATATCGGCCAGAAGTTCATCGAAATGCTTGAAATGGAACGGTGCCGAACACAGGCCGCCGTAGATTTTCGCCGCCGGCCGCTCGTTGCGCTTCCAGTTCAGCATCATCTCGATATTCTCTTCCATTTCCGTTTGTGATGGCTGGTTCGCAAGTTGGCCGTCAGCATACCGCACCAGCCAGTTTGCAATCATCTCAGCGGAAAGGACTGTGCAGAAACTGGAATTGAAACCGACAAATCCCATCTCCGGAAGATCCGGATTGACCGCCAGCCGATAGACCCGATATTGACCGTCGCTCTCGATCAGCTTGTCCTGGTAGACTTGCGGCAGATAGGGCACGCCGAGCTTCCAGCCGACCGCCTGGATGGCAATGTCGCAGGGGATGACATCGCCTGTTGTGAGCCGGACAGAGCCATCATTGAAGGCCTCGAACGTGCCGATAATCGGCGTGATCTCACCCTTGTTCAGGCATTCAAACAGGCCCGGTGTGACGATCGGGACTGAACAGGACACGTCCTTTTCGATCGGTACGTTCGGCACCATGTTATGTTTCTTGAGACCCAGCTGCAGCTTCAGCAGAGTTTCCAGTCCGCGAAAATTTACCCAGATCAGCGGCTGGAAGATGGCTGATATGGTTTTTGCAACCGGCCCCTTGCCCCAGGAATTGAACTGCTGCTCCTGAGCGCGCATATAGAGCAGGCGCTTGAAATTGATGCCGCCCACGAAATAGGGCACCCGCCAGACGTTTTCGAGATAGACAAGCGTTACCGACTTCGCCCCATTTTGCGCCGCATTGACCGCGATATCGGTGGCCGATTTGGAGCCGCCAAGAACGACGATATGTTTGTCTTCACAGATTGCGGGATCGATATATTCGGATGAATGCATCACCTGACCGCCCTGATCCTCAAAGGCATTCTGGCCGGGATGGGGGATGATATTCTTGTCGGAAAATTGTCCGGTACAGACGGCGACGAAATCGAAGTCCTCCTCCCAGGTTTTGCCGGCCGCTTCAAGCGTCAGCGTCCAGCCGGGCGCCCCGTCCTTCCGCCGCTCCATGCTTTCAACATTGGTATTAAGCTGAAACAGACGGTCCAGTTTATGTTTTCCGGCATAGGAATGGAGATAGGCATGCACCTGCGGCCCCTTCGGCCATTCCGGGTAGTCATCCGGCATGGGATGATCGGTGTAGCAGTAAAGGTCCTTGGGCGATTGTGTCTGCACGTCCGGATAGGATCGCGACAATTCCCAGACGCCGCCAAAATCGCCGCTTCTTTCAAACCCGAGCACAATGTGGCCTCTTTCGTCAAAGGCCTTTGCTGCCGCCAGGCCGCTGACGCCGCCACCGATAACGGCAACTTTCTTTTTCTGAACCATCTGTTTCTCCTCCACGTGACCGATGGCCTGGGGTAATTCTCGCGATCCCTGGATCGCGTGAAATGCCCCAACCCGTTGTTTTGACGCGTATCCTTGTCGTGAAGGTGATCCAACCTTCACGGGATGCGCTCTAAGACGCATCCGGCGGCGGCAGGAAATCCACCTCGTGAAGGGCCGACAGGCGCACCAGTTCAGCCGGATCTGTGACACCGTCCAGCGCCTCGAACAGATCGAACAGCTTGCGGGCAGGGGCCACACCGAAAACACAGGTGGCTTCTGCACCGGAGCGATTGAAGATGCCATGCGCGATTCCCATCGGCATGCGGATCGTATCGCCGGGGCCGGCCTTGTGAACATCGGGACCGAATTCGACCTCAAGCGTACCGCTTAAAACCGTGATCCATTCATCCTGTGTCGGATGAATATGGGGCGGCACAAACGTTTCGTCCGGAATGACCGCATGCCAGATGAAAGCATTTCTTGTGTGAAGTTTCGGTGTGTAGAGGTGACCGACTACATTCCAGGCTTTCCCTTCAAGTCCCTCAGCCGCCGCCGTCACGCCTGCATCTTTGTCAGTGCTCATGGTTCCCTCCGAATATTTGACCGACATGGATGAGTTATTTTAAGCTTGAAAGGTTGGACGGGTCGATGGAGCGATTATCCACTTTGCGCAAGAAAAGAACGTGAGCCGATATGACGCTGCTGCAGGACTTTCCGGTCATGGATACAAAGAGGCTGAGCGAGGCCCGCCAGATTGTCGGCAGCAAATTCTGCGACCACCGGCTTGAGATTCAAGGAAAGGGCAACCGTTTCCATGCCAGGCACTTTGTGGCGCCCGGCCGATTGCTGTCGCTCAACTATCTTTCCTATGGCGAAACCGTTCTTATTGAACCGGGCGAGCTTGAGACTTTCTACCTGATCCAGATTCCCGTCAGCGGGCATGCGGATATTGCCAATGGCGGTCACAAATTTACAACCGGTATCGGCAAGGCATCCATTCTCAATCCGGATCGGCACACGGCGATGGTGTGGCACGCCGCTTGTGAACAGTTGCTGATCTATCTGCCCAAGGAGGGGCTGCAGGCGCTTGTTCGGCGGCTGCTGGGCCGGGCCATTGTCCATGACGTCGTCTTTCAGCCTGAAATTGATTTTGCAGACCCTGCGCTGGCGCCGCTCAGGCAGTGCGCCATTGCTTTTGCGAAAGGAGCGGATCAGCGGGAGCTGTTTGGTGAGAGCAGGGCACTGAATCAGAATTTTTACGAGGAAAAGTTCATTACGAACCTCCTTATCAGTCAGCCCAGCAACGTGCGCTGTTTCTTTGACTCCCAGGAAAAAGCAGCGGCTCCCAGAGCGGCGAAAATCGCCCGGGATTTCATAGTCGAACATGCACACCGCCCAATCGGTCTCAGCGATATGGCGGCGGAAGCCAATGTTCCGGTCAGAACCCTGCAACACCAGTTCAGGTGTTTTTACGACCTGACGCCGACTGAGTTTTTAAGGCAGGAGCGATTACGCCACGTGCACAGCGAACTCAGTTCCGGTCATGCGCACGGAGATCTCGCCGGTATTGCGAAAAAATGGGGTTTTTCGCATGTCGGCCGCTTTTCCCGATACTACTGCCGGGAATTCGGCGAACTGCCCAGCAGGACCAAAGCGGACGCATTGCGATTGCGGAGTCGACATCCTAGATCCGAAAGAATGACACCATGTCTTCGATGCATTCTGAATGGAACCGGTCCGTCTTCGGACCTGGTTGCTGGCCTTCGACGCGAGCCTTGATCGGATCGTCAACGGCGATCGCTGAGCCGGACATTTGTTCGAGCATTGCATGGCCGCAAAACGGAACATAAAGTTCCGAATACCCGCCCTCATGGGCCGCAACCAGTCGGCCGCCCGAAAAATCCATCAGCAATTTTGTCATGTCCCGATAGGTTTCCGCAGTGCACATCATTCGGGATAACGGATCGACGCCGGACGCATCGAAGCCGCACGCAACAATAATCAGATCCGGACCGAAAGAACGAAGTTTCGGGAGCACGAGACGATGCATTGCTTCCAGATACATCTTGTGCCCGCCGCCGGCGGGCAGCGGAATGTTCATATTGGCGCCAAGACCTTTCTCCGCGCCGGTCTGTTCGACGAACCCCGTGTCCAGCGGATAACACCGGTCCTGATGGATTGAGATCGTCAGAACGTCGTCCCGCTCATAAAAGATCGTCTCCGTTCCGTTGCCATGGTGAACATCCCAGTCGACCACGGCGATCCGGTCAGCCAGTCCCTTTGCTTTGATCGCCTCAATGGCGATGGCGATATTGGCGAAAAGGCAGTATCCGTTCGGCCAGTCCGGCAGGCAGTGATGACCGGGCGGCCGCGAGAGAGCGTAAGCGTTTTGAACCGTTCCCCTCAGTACCGCCTCGACAGCCGATATGACCAGACCTGCTGACAGAGCCGCGATCTCGTAAGCTCCGGGACCAAACGGTGTTCTTAAACCCAGCTCCCCACCGCTTTTGTCGGACAGCGCTTTGAAAGCATCGAGATAGGATTTGGGATGGACGCGTAAGAGATCTTCGTCCGTTGCAGGCAGACCGGCGGTCATGTGCAGGTCCTGTGAAAGGCCGGACACGTCTATGAGGTTTTTCAACCGCCGTTTCGTTTCCGGCGCCTCCGGCAACCCGCCCGTGACCAGGGGTTGAACAAACCCTCCGACCGGTGCCAGCATCGCGTAATTGCCGCCAAAATGCCAAAAGCACTTTTCATCCCAGAAGAAGGCCGTCTTTTTCATCTTCGCGTTTGCCTTTCAAGCGGGAAAGAAACCGGCAAGTACCTTTCGACGCCGGCCGGTCGATGTCAACGTTCATCGATTGCCGTTGCAATATTTTCGCCCGCGCCAAGGGACATATGCAGGCAGGGAAGCAAATGTTCACTCCGCAGCTCCAAGGGACAGATGCGCGGGTTGGACCGGGATGAAAATCTCGCCATCCGGACTTGCCGCTTCTGTCGACGATGCAAAGATAATCGCCTCAAGCAACCACGCCGCACCGCGACAATGGCCCGGCAGCGGTTTGGCGCGACAATGCGGTCGACACCGGGACGCCGGCCGGGCTCCAGGGCGGTTAAGCCGTCTCCGGCAATGCGGTCAGGGAGATGTTGCAGCGGTCGTCAGCTTATCCAGAGCGCCGGTCATTTTGGCAAGAACATCCGCGTCGGCCGGAACACCGTGAATTGCTGCAAGCATCCTTGGGTCGTGATAGGCGAGAATAACGTCGCCGTTTGCATCTTCGTACACAACCACGCGCAGGGGCAGATCAAGGCCCGCGCTCTGTGATGCTTGTATGGCCGGAGTTCCCAGAGCCGGATTGCCGAACATCAGCATGATTGTCGGCCTCAGCTCCATATTTACTGTCTGGGCGCCTGCAGCATGATCCACCCGCGCAAACACCTTCGCGCCGGCCTTTTCCACAGCGGCGGCCAGTTTATCGACCGTTTCAGTGACCGAATTGGCGCTTTTCTTTTGTAACAGCTCAGCGGCCATGGATGTCTCCAGTACAAGTAAGAGGCTGAAAATAGCGGCGAGGAGACGGATCATAAGCTTTCCTTTCTTCTCCAAGAACAGACAATCAGGAGGCGAATTGCCTGAATTTGATTGCGGATCGCGTTTACACAACGCCCGAGCCGGGAGGCAATCCGAGGGTTTCGCACAGAAACCAAACTCAAACGTTTGGGGACACACAGGGATCAGGAACAGCGTTCGTTTCTTGTTTGGACAAATATCACTTGAAATGCCTTTGGGACGATTCCGTGGCACAAATTTACTGCCAACACGATTCTGCAAAGTCTCACCGGAAAGTGATAAAGTCTGACCGGCAACGGATGACCGGAGTCCTCCCTTTTGCCAGAGCGAAAAGAAGAGCCGTGCCTGGAGACTGTTACGATAGTGTCCGGTCCACCGCTTCGCCAGCAGCGCAAGACGCCAATATCGACGGTGTGGATCGGTTTCTTTCTTGCGACAAAGGCATAGGCGAGGTTGTTGAAGCGGACAACGGGTTTGCGCTGTCGAAAATTCCGCTGAAACAAAGCCACCCGGCGTCGCGTCCGATCACGGGGCTCTGACGACAGACGACCCAGCCGAATTAGGATACTGTTCGTGCATTTGAGAATTTCTCTGCAGTGCTCTCGCTCGGCAGCCAATAAACCGCTGCGATTGCAGCGACATTTCCAGCCAGGATGACTGCAATAGGGACGGACTCGTTCTGAAAATGCGCAGCGAAAGCAAGTGCGAGAGCCGATGGAATTCCGATGGAACTGACAATCAGGCTCGCCGTTGCGTAATAGTAGGTGCATTCTGTCGGAGGAGCCATTTCGCCGATATATACTTTTATCGAAGTGGATCCGCCCATGGCTGCAGCGGCCATCAGAAAGAATACGGCTGCGTAGTAATATTGGCTGGTAAATGTGCCCGTCAGCTCCAGGAGCAGGGCAAGAACCGCGGCGGCGATTGCCAGAAAAGTGGAAAAATACATTGTGGTGCGCAGTGATTTCGCCGACAACCGGTTCATAATCGGTCCTGCCGCGAGAACGCCGAGCCCGATTGAGATGACAAATGTGCTCAGAGAGCCGGGGGCATCTTTATGCAGCGACGCTGCGTGCATTGAATAAAAAGGCAGCGTTTCGACGATCGACAGGAACAACAGCTGCACAAGGACAAAACGTCGGAACCAGTCATGTTTGAGCGTTATTCGAAATTGTTCTCTCCGGCTGATCGACGACTGCTTTTTATTTGTGCCGATTCGGTCGGGGACAGGATTTTCCGGCAGCATACGCCGCGTTTCACGAATTGGGATCGCAAGGCATGCCGCCAGAAAAGCAAACAGGACACCTGCCCAGATGAGCGCCACGTGATCTGCGGTTGGATGGTCGTCCTGAAAATAATATTTCGCAATCAAGGCAACGAGAACCGCAAGCAAACCGCCAAAAACCTGCTGTGCATTCAACAGGCCCGTCCGCTTGTCCTTGCTCAGTAATGCTGGAAGCAGGGCGTAATATGCGAGTTTCGTGAGGCCTTGGACGATGCCCATGACTGTAACGACAATCAGCAGAAAGACGGTCAGGACGGTGAGCGTCAGGTGAGCGGCGGACGAGGCAATGATCGCCAGACCGACCGTTGTGACCAACGTCCCAAAGACAATATAGGTTTTGTGCAGCGGCGCTGAGGCAATCAGAGGAGCGAACAGGACCTTACCCGCCGACTGCGCACCGACCGTAATCGGCATGATAATACCGGCAAACAGTGTCGGAGCTCCCAGCGAAATGAAAAAGAACGGCATGACCACACGGATTGACGCCAGTCGGTGAACCAGTTCCGTATTGAGACCGCGCAACAGGAGAATACGCGCGTTCCAGTGTTCATGGACCATGTCCGACGTCTTGTGCCGCACCCCTGTTTCGACCCCGCTGCCGGTTGCGTGCGTGGCCATGACGTTATCCGACCTTATTCATGGTGTTTGCGTCAACACCTGCCGGTACGGCTTCGTCACGACTTTCGTTTGGAAGTTTTCCGACATAGAACACCGCGATAAGATTGATAGCGAGGATGATCGTGATCGGCACCACTTCGTCCTGAAAATGAGCCAGAAATCCCAGAACGGTTGCGGCGATAATTCCAAGGGTGCCGGTGACAAAATAGCTCGTTGCGAAGAAATACTCTCGCTCACTTTCAGGAGCGAGTTCGCTCAGGTAAACGCTGACTGTGACGGACAGGCCTTGAGCAGAGAGGCTCATAAGCAGAAACACGGGGGTGTAAAAATAGTAATGGGAGAACCTCTGCGAGAACTCCAGGCCGATGGCAAGGGACGCAGCAATCGCCGCCACACCGCCGGAAAACACCATAGTCATCCGCAGCGATTTTTTTGACATGCGGATCATGATCGGACCGCCGACAATAATGCCCGTGCAAATGGCAACCACAAAGATACTGAGCGCACCGGCGGAATGTTTGTGAAGAGATGCGGCGTGGATGGAATAGAAGGGCAGGGCTGAGGATACGGATAGGAACAACACCTGAAGGATAAGAAAATTGCGGTACCATCGATACTTGATGGTTCGGGAGAAAGTGTCTTTTACCTTTTTGAGACGCGCAACGAGAGCGGTCGCTGACTTGCCGTCACCGGCTTGTTGTCTGTCGTCTTTCTTCCTGCGTTGCTCCCGGATAGGGACAACCGCGAAACTGGTAACACATGCAAAGGCCGCCCCCGCCCAGATCAGCGCCATATGGGTGTCAAGAGGGTTGGTATTCTTCAAATTGACGTGCAAATACAACGCCAGCAGGATGCCGATGGCGGCACTGACGATGTTTTGCGTGTTCATAAGCCAGCTGAACCTGTTTTTATCGACAAGTGCAGGCGTGATTACATAGTAGGCAAGGCCGGTAATGCCCTGACCGAAGCCGATAGTAATCGTCGCCAGGACAAACAGTACAAGTGTAAAGACCGTCGCCTCATTACCCGATGAGAACGCAACCAGCGCCAAACTGGCCATCATCAGCACAGTTCCAAACGCCATATAGTATTTTTTGAGTTGAGCGCCGGCAACAAAAGGAGCAGATCCGAGCCGGCTCGTGGTCGAGGCAATGGAAAGGATCGGAAGGACCATTCCAGCAAGCAGAACAGGAGCGCCCGCGGTCATAAAGACGAAGGGCAGCACCGTACGCGGCGCTGCGAGCCGGTATATCATTTCATAGTTGATACCATGAATCAGCAGCGGTCGCACATGCGGGTTTTTGTCGTGGGCCGGGTCTGCGTTGTCGTGAATACGGTTTCCCGCTTTTGCCTCGTTCGCCATTTCCACGTAATCGTCCCCGCTTCAGCCATCTCTTGCCGGCCTCTCAATCAGAAGATGCAGGACCGGTTCAATTCCCTATCGTATGCACAACCGGTTGCTGTGTTGTTAATCGCGGTTTGATTACTTCGCCAGATGTCGGCCCAGTGTTCGGCCACCCCGCTCAATATGCTCCGTAAGGCAGGTGAGGGCACCATCCTCATCCCGCTGGCGGCAGAATGAAAGAAGCGCGCGATGTTCCCTGTGGGACTGGCCTGCATAATCAATCTGTGCAATAGCCGTGCACAGGTAGCGATCGGCGGCGCTGCTGAGGGAGTCGATATGGGCGAGCAGGCGAGGGCGCCCGCATGGCTCGTAGAGCGCCCGATGAAAGCGCGAATTCAGTGTGCCGAACTCGGCAAAGGAGGCACTTTCCAGTTCCATCTGAAGCACTTCGGCCCTATCGATCTGAGCATTTGACAACTCGGGGATGGCGATTTTCAGAGCGAGTGTTTCAGCCGCTATGCGCATCTCATAGATTTCACGAAGGTCTGCAAGGCCGATCGGCGTAACGCGAGCACCCTTGTTCGGGTCCAGGGTCACCAGTCCGTCAGTTGCAAGCAGCCGCAGTGCTTCCCGAACCGGCATGCGGCTGACGCCGAACCGCCGAGCAAGCTGCTCCTGACCCAGTTTGCGGTCCGGTTCCAGCGAACCTGCAATAATCTCGCGGCGGAGCGCCTGAGCAATTGCGCTTGCCTGGTCACCGCGCGGGCCGGTTTTGGACTGCTTCGATTCTAAAATCTGTTCCGCTGTCATAAGCCCATTTTAGCCGGAAATCCCGCTTGACAACATAACTAAATTGGCAACAATATTAATTATTGGATCCAATTTTGATTCAAAGTTTCCGTCATTCTGTTTGCGGCTGTCCATGCGCTCTTCTGTCATAATTTCTGCTCTTGTTGCTGTCCTTGTCGGATTTGGCGGCTCGGTTGCCATTATTCTGGCCGCCGCCTCCGCGCTTGGTGCAACCCCTGCGCAAACATCCTCGTGGGTTGCGACGCTGTGTGTGGCAATGATGGCGACGACAGGCATTCTGAGTGTGTGGCATCGCATACCGATTGTAACTGCCTGGTCGACCCCGGGTGCGGCGCTCCTGGCTGCGACATCCGGTCTGTCGATTGAAGCGGCTGTGGGCGGGTTCTATGTGGCGGCGATCCTGATCCTGCTGACTGCGGCCTTCCGGCCGATCGCCGCCCTGATCGGAAAAATCCCGACGTCCATCGCATCGGCTATGCTGGCCGGGGTTCTGTTTTCTTTCGTCGTTGCTGTCTTTGATCATCTTCAGGCATCTCCTGTATTGGTTCTGCCTTTGATCATCGCCTTTCTGGTCCTGCGGCTTGTTTCGCCGATGTGGGCGGTTCTGGCCGTTCTGGCACTTGGCATTGCCCTCAGTTTTGCGCTCGGCATGACGACCGCCGTCGGAAGGTTGCGTCTGTCAACGTTCGAATGGGTCGCTCCGACATTCGATTTGGCGACTCTGATCGGGATCGGTGTACCGCTTTACCTTGTGACCATGGCTTCGCAGAATTTGCCGGGATTTGCTGTCCTGCGTGCCGCGGGATATCAACCGCCGACCCAATCGATCATGGGTATCACCGGTCTGGCCTCACTGTTCAGTGCCGGCTTTGGCGCCCACACATCGAACCTTGCGGCCATCACGGCATCCATCTGTACGGGCCCCGATGCGCATCCGGACAAGGACAGGCGTTGGCTTTGCGGCCCTTTCTATGCGCTGGGCTACGCTGTTCTTGCGGTTTTCGGAGCGTCGGTCGTAACGCTGTTTTCGAGTTTTCCTGAAGCCCTGATCGTCAGCGTGGCCGGGATCGCGCTCACAGGGCCGTTCGTTGGCGCCATCGGCGCAGGGTTTTCGGACGAGAGGCACCGCTTTGCTGCAGCCGCTACGTTTGTGGTCACCGCCTCCGGTTTTCAGTTTTTCAGCATCGCATCCGCATTTTGGGGACTTGCAGCGGGGCTGATTATCGTTGGCCTTGATCGATTTAAAAAAAAATAACCGGTCAGTTGGAATAAACTGTTCTGCCTCTCGTTTCTCCCCTGTTCCCGGCAACGAAGCCGGACATTTTTAAAACAGGTGGAAGAGATGACCCTTCTCAGTAAAAATCGTATTGCTGGTGCCAAGCAGAGTTTTGCCACGCGCCGTGTCCCGGCTTCGGCAATGGCATCGTTGATCACGGGCGGTGCCACTCCGAAACCGGGCGATCTGGTTCTGGCGCGGGTTGAGGCGCTTGGCTCTCACAAACGCATCGAGTTGACGACCGGTCGCAGGGCCCATTTGTTTCCCGGCGATGAAGTTATTCTTGCATTCGGCAGCCGCTATGCTCCCGACCAGTACGAAGCCTATATCCCGTCGTCCCTGGCCGATTGCCATATGGTTGCGGCCGGTGGCATTGCCGCCACGGCGGTCAGCTGGCACAGCAGACTGGTTGGCCCGACATCCATCAAACCGTTGGGCCTGATTGCCGGCACGCACGGCCGCCCCCTCAATCTTGCAGACTTCTCGCTCGGACTTGCATGCTGCATCCGGCCCGAGCATGTGTTCGGTGTGTTCGGAACATCGATGAACGCGGGGAAAACAACCACTGCGGCGAGCCTTGTGAAGGGATTGTCTGCGGCCGGCTATAGAGTTGGCGCGGCCAAGATTACCGGCACCGGTGCCGGCGGCGACTTATGGCTCATGCGCGACAGTGGGGCGCATGAAGTTCTCGACTTCACCGACGTGGGCATGGCAACGACGTTTGGTTATGATGAAGATACCATCGTGACCGGCGCGATGCGGCTCCTGCATGAATTGGGCAACAAGGGCTGCAACATCGCGATCCTGGAAGTCGCCGATGGCCTGTTCCAGGAGGAGACGGCGGCGCTTGCGGCATCGGAGAAGTTCCGGCAGATGCTGTGCGGCACAGTGTTTGCGGCCGGCGACGCTATGGGTGCCGTCGGTGGTATTTCAACTCTCGAAAGACTGGATCACTCGGTGCTTGGCGTGTCCGGTTCGTTTACACAATCGCCGCTGGCGATACGGGAAGCGCAGGCCGCACTTTCGCATCCGATTGTCTCAGCGTTGGATTTAAAAGCACCCGAACATGTCTTGCCGCTTCTTGGGCTCAAACAGCCTCCTCTTGTCCTGGCGCAGAGTGCCTGATCATGTGTGTTCCAAAGCTCTGGTCCGGACGGCGCATCGCAGCGCTGTCCGGGCTGGCGGTCATCGGCGCTCTGCAAGCTGTCGCGGGGCTATGCATTGCAGCGGCGGCCAGCCGACTGCTGCTGGGCGATTTTGAAATACTGTCGCGGATCGATCTGGCCGGGCTGGCTGGAACGGGAACGGTCGGTCTTGTCGGATTACGGATCCTTGAGCGCCGCTGGGCTGAAGCGTTCGCGCTCGGATATGTGACCAGTCTGAGGACCGCTTTCATGAGCCATGTTCTGCGTCAGCCGATTGACTCTGCCGGAACGCGTCTTGGTCTGATCATGACGCGGGTCGTTAATGATCTCTCCGCGATCCGGCTGTGGTTGTCGCGCGGCATCGTGTCGATCATCGTCGCTATTACGGTATTCCTCACCATCATGATTTACTTTCTTGTGACCAATCCTTTTCTGGCGCAGGCACTTGCGGGTGCGGTTCTGATCTGGGCAGTCTTTGTAACATTTTTGCTTTATCCGCTGTTTCTCAAAATTCGCCTTAGCCGGAAAAGACGCGGACGTCTGGCCATCAATGCAGCCGCGATCCTGAAAGCCCGGCCGAGCCTCCTGATCCATGGTCGCCACGGAAAAACCATGCGCGCTTTTCAGCGGCAGACCCTGCGCCTTAATGCCGCGCTGGTAGGGCGGGCGACCTATTCAGGCGGATTGAGGGCTTCGCCGGATCTGGTCTTTCCTGCGCTTGCGCTTGGCTTGACGCTTGGTCTGTTCGGCACAAACCCGGGAACAGGAGTGCTTGGCGCTGCCGACCTCGCTGTTCTCATCATGGCAACCGGTCTGCTTACCGTCCAGCTCAACGCACTGGCTCTGAGCGCCGAATATAAAATGGCAAACGATATTGCGGTAAACCGGCTTCAATCGGTGATGCGCGGGGAAACCTTTATGCTGACCGAGGGCGCGCAACGAGTAAAACGCGTGTCCGGGGGCGTATCGCTCAAAGCCAGCAGTGTTCCGATTGGTGACCGGCCGGTTTCGTTTTTCGCCGATGCGGGTGAGCACCTCCTGATCTCGGGTCTGACCGAGTCGGAAAACCTTGCGTTCGGGCGCCAGATCGCACGGCTCGGAAACAGCGACTCCGGCTCCCTTCATCTTCAAGGGATATCCGCAACGGATATTTCCCGGCGTGACTGGTGGCGGCTGGTTACGCTTGTCTCGGAGGATTTGCCTCTGATCCGAGGGTCCGTGCTCGACAATGCGTGTCTTGGTGCCCCGTCAAAAATCACTGACCGGGAAGTGGAGGCGGTTCTTGACCTATTTGATTTGAGGTCGGAAACCGATCAGTTGATTGATCCCGAACATATCCGACCGCCGGCCCAAACGGCTGCCGCCATCCGCGCCTGCCGCGCCGTTCTGCGCCACGCCGCGCTTGTTGTCGTTCAGGACCGGTACCTGCGCGAGAACGCGATGTTGCTGGAAAACCTGACCCTGATGCTTCGGGAGCGCGGGACAACCGTTCTGCATCTTATGGAAGCAGGAACGGATGAGACTGCGGCCGATCGTGTTGTGAAAATAGTGTAAGGACGTCACGTTCCGTCCGTGCCGCGGCCGATCAGCGTCCGAATAACCGTCAAAAAACGATCTCCCGCCGGGCCGGCCGGGCACGCCCAGTAATCCATCGCGCCCTGACAGATTTCCAACAGGGCCGGCGACGCTCGTCGATCCTTGCCGCAAATCACGATAGCTCCGGTTCGGCCCATCGTTCTGAGATGCGAGTGCAGCCAGGCCACAAAGCCGATTGCACTGGGTCCGGTTTCGGAAAAATTGAACAGAACGACCCTGAAACGTCCGCCGGTGTCAGCCGGTGTTGCCGGGACAAACTCATGCCAGACATCGCCGTCTGCAACGCATGCCAAAGCATTCCCTGAGGGTCTCTGTCCGCCGGGCAACAGCTTCCAGATATAGTCGTCCTCAAAGAAAGTCGTTTCCGCTTCGGCAATAACCCGGCACAGGCGCCGGTCGAATTCCTCATCGGTTTCTTGCAAAGGAGACTCCGTTTTCCGCGCGTTAGGTTTGTCAGACATATTGCCAGGAGTTTGCCCTATCAGTAAGCACAGCCGACTGATAAGGCATAGCTGTTTCCGGACTAAACACAACTTGCTTTAGCCGGACGATCCGCATTGCGCATAAGTCGCATCCAGCACGCCGGCGGGCCGGCATGCCCCTTCAAGCACGGCGATTACCCTTCTCAGCCGTTTGTTGTAAGGACCTGGCTTATCGGGACGGATAGCATTCGGCCCGATAAGCATGGCAACCAAGCCGATGAATTCTTGGCGGTTCAACTCCGCAAATGCCTTGTTGAAATATGTCTGTGCACCGTCTGCAAAACCATAAACCTGTCTGCCGCCGGCTTCACCAAGATAAGCGTTGTTGACGAAGAGCGTGAGCTGCTGGTTCTTGGTCAGATGCCGGTCCAGTACGAAGCGGGCGATCAGGCTCTGTTCAATTTTCGCAAAGCCGGGCTCAAACGGATCAAAATACAGTAGCTTTACCAGCGCTTGCGTGATGGTGGTCATCCCTTGACCGGGCGACGTGAAATCGACGCCCTTGTGCTGGTAGAAGCCCGGATCTTCGATCGCCAGCAGAATGTCCTTCTGCTCGGAGGACAAGGCCTCCAGCGCAACCGGCCGTGGCTTTGCGAGCCATGTCTCAAGAACGGCCTGCGTTCGCCGCTCTGCATCCCAGACCGCATAGCTCTCGTATGCGATGACACTGACGAGGGCGCAGATGATCAAGATCGCGGCGTATTTGAGAAATCTGAGAACAATCACGAGGGGGTGTCCAATCAGGATCGATAACTGCAACCTATAGTGGCGGTCCGGCCGAAGTAAGGCGTGCATGCGGTAACTTATGGCCGGCACGCACCGGACGTTTACCTTGTCGGCGATGAAATATGCAAAGGAGTTACCATTAACAAGATACACTCCAACCGCGGAATTACGGGTTAATGGATGAGATTATTCTATCTTATCGTAAGGTTAGTTAAATATACATTGTAATTAATGATAATATAAATCGTGCATAATTCGTGATATTATATAAAATACTTTATAAAAATTATATATATATGAATTTATTTGAGGTAAGTTATGTCTGCTCTCGAACGGGTGATGACTTTCCCTTACAGCCTTTACTTATGCGCTGGATTCGGTGGTCTTATTGCTGCGATCGCCGATGTTGTACAGAAAGAAGAGGCCTCCGCCGTTGTTAAACTGACTTCGGTTTCCGCGAGGCAAATGAGAATTGAACTGCAGCCGGTCTGGGTGCTGTTCGTCATTGTTCTTTTTGCCTTGTTCCTTTGTTACGTATTTCAACCGAGGGAGCGACGTGCGGCGTTTGCGGTCGGGGCCGGTGTCATCGCTTTCATCATGACAGTAACTCCTTACAAACGACCGGAATCGGGCGTGGTCGCGGAAAGTTCAAGTTACCTGCTGACCGCGCCGGTAAGAGTCGCCGGCAACGCTGAGATGCTTCCGATTGCCATGGGCGCCGGTCTTTTAAAAAACCAGGCTCTGATCCGCGTCTTCAATGACCTTCCTGCACCGGTTGAGATAAAGATTTCTCTATTTGATAAGACCACCTCAAATGTTCTGGAACAACGAAAAACAGTTCTTCCGGAAGCAGAGGGGGAGTTCGCGTTTTATGTCGGGACCAATGAGGAACATATCAGGGCTGAGTTTTATGTCGGTCTGGCCAGTCAGCAGTCCAGCTATTTCACCATTGACACAGCAGGTGGATACATGAGTCCCAAGCTGTTGGTCTCAAATCTTTTTCCGGACTATGCAAGTGTGAACCTGAACAAAAATCTAGCGGAAAAATGGAACCAGGACGTCAACAATAATCCACTTCTTGCCGAACGTTCCATTACGGATCGAGAACTCAACGCCCTCTACGGGCGGGAAAACAACTTTATCGGCAACATCGGTCAAAAGCTTTTCAGGCAGTATAAATGGTGACGACTTCAGTTTTTTAATTTGACTGCGCATTTATTACTTCACAGAATTTTCATTTAAGGGATTCGTTATGGCCCGACCATCAGAAACATCGTCAAAAGCTGTGCGCCTGCTCGAAGATCGTATCGAGCATATCGAGACATTGCTCGAACGTTTAGATCAGCAGTCAAAGGGAAGTCTGCCTGAAAGCAAAAGCGATTCTGCCGTTGGTTTTTGCGGCCTGCCTATGACGCCGGATCGGACATTTGATCCGCACGTTTCGTTTCAACGTGAGCAACTCATACGTTATATTGACAAGAAATGGGTGAATGGAACAACACTCCGCTATTATTTTTTCCAGGAGGGCGCGTTTGGCGGAAATAAGGCGAATATCGAATTGGTGCGTGAGGCTTTTGAGGTCTGGGAAAACGTCGGGATTGGCATTTCCTTTGAGGAGGAGGAAGACATCGGCGAAGCCGAAATCAGGATTGGTTTCAAAAGGGGAGATGGCGCATGGTCCTATGTCGGTCGCGATGTAATTGACATTCCCGGCCAGCATGAGAGGACGATGAATTTCGGCTGGGACTTGCGGCATGATCCTCGGGGCATAGACACACCGGTTCATGAAATCGGGCACACGCTCGGCTTCCCCCATGAACATCAGAATCCTTTTGCCGGCATCGTTTGGGACGAAGAGGCCGTCTATAAGTTCTTTGAAGGACCGCCAAATTTCTGGTCGAGGGATCGGACTTTTCACAATGTATTGCGCAAGCTCTCGACACGCGATGTCGAAGGCTCGGATTGGGACCCCGATTCAGTCATGCATTACGGCTTTCCTGCAAACCTGATACTGGAACCAAAAAAGTATCAGGACGGGCTGACACCCGCGCCGGGCCTCAGTGCTACGGATAGAAGCGAAGTCCAGAAGTTTTACCCCAAATCCGAGGCACACAAGACCACCAAACTGGAAGCCTTCAGGTCTCATGTTCTCGATGCAGAGCCAGCAGACCAGCGCAATTTCCTTTTGAAGCCGCCTGAATCGCGTACCTATCAGATAAGCGCATTCGGTGAGGCGGACTTGTTGATGGTGCTCTTTCGTATCGACAAAAATACAAGCCGATATGTGGCCGGAAGTGACGATAGCGGAACCGAAGATAACGCAAGTCTCCAGGTCAGGCTTGAAGCCGGACAGGAATATCTGCTTCGAGTCCGGATGTTCGCGTCTTATGGCACCGAAAGTGCGGCCATAATGTACTGGTAGTCGGAAAGTCCGTGAACGCGCCTCTGAGATCCAGAGGGTGTTCCTCAAAACTATGCGGTTTTCGGATACGAATACGAGTGAAAACAAAGCGTTGAGCCATTTCACGCGTATTCTCGTCGTGAAGGTGATTCACCCTTCACGGGATGCGCTCTAATTCAACGCCTTCAGTGCTTCCTGCTCCTTCTCACTCGTCATCGGCGCCTGGGCGCCGATCCCTTCCAGATAGCTGTTCAGCGTTTCGAGTGAAGAGGCGGGTGCATAGCTGTCATCGGTGGGACCGGTCAGCACAGCAAAGGAAACGCTCCAGACGTTGTCTTGATGGCAGGCTACGGCAACCGCGGTGGCTGTCTTGACCTGATCATATTCGAATTCGCGGCAGAAGGTGCCCGCGCTGTCCTGAAAAGACGCAATTGCGCGGACCCGTTCCTGACCGCCCGCAAGGTCGATCTCGGCGCCTGAAGGCAGGCTGTTGAGCTGGTCGAGCACAGTCGGATGCGAAAGCCCGCTCAACAGCGTCGTGTTTGCCGGAGCCGATGGATTGCCGCCCGAGCCGATCAGGTATCCTGAACCAATCCCGACAAACAGGGCGATTGAGGCCGCAAGAGGTAACGCCCAGGACGGAGATTGTCGTTTCTTTTTCCGCAGCTTGTGCTCCAGGAAAGACACAACCGCCTCAGCACTATCCGGATCCGATGGCGCTTCCGACTTGTCTGCTGCCACCATCGCTTCGACCGTCGCCTGCAAGGCGTCCGGAACCGGCTCGTTCAACAGCGGTTCGAGTGCGTCTTTTGCAAGCGCACGGGTTTCCGAAAAGACTGCAAGGCGAGCCATCAGATCGTCGTCCGTGGCGAGTGCGGCTTCGATCTTTTCTCGTGTTTCCCGATCCAACTCATTATCGACGAACGCCATAAGCGTTTCATCATCGAACTGCTGTTTCGTCATGGCTTTTTCCCTTTTCCGTCCTGTAAACGGATGGGGTTCGAATTTATTCCCAATGCGGCATGAAGTGCTTTCCGGGCGCGTGCAAGACGGCTCATGACGGTTCCGATAGGTACATCCAGCGCCTCGCTGGTTTCTTTATAGGAGAGCTCTTCTACAGTCACCAGGATCAGGACATCCCGCTGATCGTCGGGCAGGGCCTCAATTGCCTTTGCCGTTGCGTCGAGCATCAGCCGGTTCTCTGTCACCTTACCGCCATCAACGCCGACGAGGCCCTGACTGTCGTCGATTTCGACCGCAACGCCCTCGGTTTTGTTTTTTCGAACCCGGTCGATCCAGGCATTGCGCATGATACGAAACAGCCAGGCGTCAAGCCGGGTGCCGGGCTGGAAACCGCCCTGGTTGGCAAGTGCCTTTTCGCACGTAATCTGTACGAGATCGTCAGCAACTTCGCGTGATTTACACAGCGAAATTGCGAATCGCCGCAGGTTCGGCAGAAGCGCGATCAGCTCTGTTCCAAAATCGCCCTGCATGGAGTGTTAAATTCCCTCAAAAAATTTCGTGCTGTACGGAATAAATCAGACGTTTATCCGTTTGCCCAGATAATTGACATGATTACGGCAATCTGAGGTAGGTTTATGATCGGTCATTACCAAGTGAGTGGTATTACGTTGTTTTTCAAGCTGCTTTGCCGGTTTTCTTTGCTTGCAGCCATTGCCCTGCTGGTTGTCCCGGTCGCAAGCGTTGTTGTGCCCGGAGATACGCTCAACGTCAGTGCCGTCGCCGACGACGATGACGACGATGATGACGATGACGACAGCGGTGGAGGCGGCTCGCGTGCCGGCGGGGGCAGCGCTCGGGAAAGTGGCGGCGGGGGCGACGTTATTCGTTTTTTCAATAAGAAACGAACGTCGCCCAGACGCTTGACACGGCGTCCAAGACCCGCTCAGGCAGTCTTGCCGGTCAATGTGCCGAACGAAATTCTGGCACTTGGTCTGACACAAGGGCAGATCGGCGTCCTTCTTGGGCAGGGCTATGAAGTTTTGCAATCGGTCCGGATTGAGGTGTTGGATACGCAGGCCTTGAAATTAAGGGTTCCCTCAGGAACCGGCCTCGACCAGGCCCGTGCGGCCGTTGCCGGTCTCAATCCGCAGGCTGTGGTTGATTTCAACCACTATTACCGGCCGGAAACGGCAGGCGATCAGCTCTCCGGTGAACAGGCTTCCTGTCGGGGAAACCACTGCGCCGCATGGCACATGGTTGGCTGGCCAGCCGACCATGCGGCGCTGAAAACCTGTTCGGAAGGGATCCGGATCGGACTGATTGACACCGGTATCAACAAAGATCACGCGGCCCTGTCCGGAGCCAATCTTGAGGTGCGGCGGCAGGAGGCTGACGACCGCCGTCCATCCGGCCGTCAGCACGGCACGGCGGTTGCCGTGATTCTTGCAGGCGATTCGGACAGCCGTTCACCCGGTCTCTTGCCGGGAGCGGATATCTTTGCGGTCGATGCTTTTCACCGGGGCGGCGGCAAGGACGACCGCGGCGATGTTTATACTATCCTTGAGGCACTGGATTATCTGTCCCAAAAGTCGGTCCAGGTACTTAATATGAGCCTGGCCGGGCCGGAAAACGCGCTCTTGAAAACGATGGTGGAGCGACTGAGCGAGAAGGGCATCGTGCTCGTCGCTGCAGTCGGAAATGGCGGCAAGACATCCAAAAACATGTATCCCGCTGCCTATCCGCCGGTCATTGCCGTCACTGCGGTTGATGGCCGGGAACGCATTTATCGCCGGGCCGTGCAGGGTGATCATGTCGACTTCGCTGCACCGGGTGTTAATGTCTGGACTGCCGCTTCCATCCGCGGTGCGCGCCCGAAAACGGGAACGTCCTTTGCCGCTCCCTTTGTTACCGCGGCGGTCGCTGTGATCCTGAAACAGTCACAAACATTCGAAGCGGACCGCGTCCGAGAGGTTTTGTCTGCAAAAAGCAAAGATCTTGGGGAGACGGGCAAGGACCCGGTTTTCGGGCACGGGCTGCTTCAGAGCACAGGTCTTTGCGAGCCTGTGAGCGAGTGATGATCGGAACAACGCACGGGACAGGCCTGTTTCGAAACGGCACTTTTTATGCAGGTTCGGACCGCAGGCGCCCGCCGGGCCGGGATTTCATCAACGGCCGAACGAAAATAGAGCAGTCTATTCCGGTCTTTTTCTTTGTCAGATACCAGAGCGTTCCGGAAATCATCAGGTTCGCACCGGTATATCCGATTGCAGCGGCCATGATTCCAAGATGAGCAAATGTTGCGCCGATAAACACCATCGCGGCAATCATGCTGATTGCACTGACAGTCAGGGTTGTCATGTGAAAATTATGGATGGCCAGTACCAGAGGAGCAGGCCCGAATATGGCTCTGATCACCATTGTCGCTGAGACAATCAGCAGGATCGGAACAGCATTGACAGCGTCCGGCGAAAAAATGCCCAAAAGCCAGGTTCCCAAAATGGCAAAACACAGCATGGCCGCCGAAGAATAGCCCAGCGATGCCAAATTAACCTGAAAGAGTTTCCGGCGAACACCGTCTTTATCGCCGCTTACGGCATTCTCGGTGATTTCCGGCATCAGCAATGTGTGAATTGTCCGCATGCCGAATCCCGCCAAAACGCGGTAACGGAAGCAGATATGCAAAATGGCTATTTCCACCGATCCGGCAAAAATGCTGGTCATCAAAAGCACCAGATCGACCATGAAGTCCCAAAGCAGTGAAATGCCCATCCAGGGCAGGGAAGCCCTGCGCCATCGCTTTGGATCCGTTTCCTGTTTCACTTCGGAAACTGCTTTGTGCATCTTCCGGTCACGAAACAGCATGAAACCGAAGGTCAGCCATACGCAAAATGTCAGCAGCCAGAGAACTTCACTGATCTTTGTTATCAGGCCGGTCGCCAGAAAAAGCCCGGCGAGAGACATGAAAAGAACCGGGCGCACAAAGGTTTCGGGAATGAGCGCCGCAACCTGTTTTTTCATGCCCACGAGGACTGCGCTGTTGAAACCCAAAATGGCTGTGGCAGCCGCAGCGGCCACGACCGCCAGTGCCATTTCAAGATCGGTGACGACAGGCAGTGTTCCGCCGAACCAATCTATCAAGAGTACCCCGATCAGGAAAAATGCGAGAAGCAGAGCACCTCGCGCAAAGGCGGTCCGCATAAACCCTCTGAGCAGTCCCGGCTGATTTCTGGCGGAATATTCTGCGATGAAGACCGGAGCGATCGCGGTGTGGCCGCTTGAGATCAAAACCGCCGATATGCTGACCAGAGCGACAAAAATCGCGTACGTTGCGAGCGCTTCAAATCCCAGGTATCGCGCTATCAGCAGATTTGCAGCAAACAGCGCCGCCGCTCCGGCCATGCGGGCGGACAATAACAGTCCGAAGCGGATCAGCCTCTTTTGCGGCATGGGTGATACCCGTTCACTTCTTCGTCTTCAGCTTGTGCAGTCTCCGCCTGACAGAGGATAGCCCGTCGCGAACCTGAAAAGCCGCAAATCCCGCGAGTTTTGCGGAGATGGATTGTGCAAAATGATATCGCGGAGGGGACAGCAGAACGTGGCCCGATTTGCCGACAAAGCCCTTCTTGAACTGATGCAGTCCCTGGTCCAGGTCGTTGCCGCCAAGATCATACCAGTCGATGTGCTGACGATTGCAAAGCAATTCCGCGACCCACCAATGAAGGGCATAACCTGCCTTCAGCTTCAGGGCGCGATCGTCGGTTGCTCCGAACATGTAACTCGCCATGTTGCCCGCAACATGAAAGACGCCTCCGGCGGTCACCTTGCCTTCATGAGAAACGAGAACGATCATCGGGCGCGTTTCCTCGGAGCTTTCGCGGACGATCCTTTCAAGCGCAGCGATTGCCGAAGCATCGAGAAACTTCTTCCGTTCGATCATTTGGCTATAAAGCTGCAGAAAGGCGTCCAACCCTGTCTCCGGATCAACGACACTGATTTCAAACTTGTTTTTGAGTGCCTTGCGCAGATTGTAACGCCATTTCTGGTCAAGGCTCGCCAAAAGGGTCTCCGGCGCACACCCGACATTGACAAGATAGCGTAGCGGCGCTGCCGGACGTTCACCTTCGTGAAATCCGAGTTTGCACAGAGATGTCTGATTTTTCTCTGCGGTTATGGGCTTGGCCAAAGGCACAATCGTGAGATGAAAGTTCCGTACCCGGCAATACGCGTCCTTGAGGCTCTCAATGATGTCTTCATATAGGTTGACATCGAAATCCGTTCCTGATCTGTGGCAGATCGGACCCCACTTGAGAATAGCAACTCCGGTTTCCGTGAACGGAATTGTCCGGACGATCAGAACAGCCCCGCCGACAAGTCTGGCGTTCCGTCTGAAGATCGCGAATTCCAGGGTCTCTTCACCCCAGTGTCCTAAATTGAAGCTCGCCATCTGTTCGGGAATGATATCCGTGAACTCGCCCGCAAGCCGGTTCCATTCGGAAGAGGGAACGAATTCAAGTTGCAGACTTCCGGCAATTGGTCTTGCAGCCTCAATATCAGCATGTTCCGTCCCGCTTGGGCCGGTCAGATATGTTTCGGCGTATGTCGGGGAATAGGAATCTGTCACGTTAATCTCTGCTCTTCTGTTGAGTAAATGGTACTTTCACCGGGTGAGATTTCGCGCGTTCGCCACCTTGCGATGCGCGGAACCAGGTTCCAGACACCACGGATTGCAGGACGCGGGTCGCGCAGACTGAACACCATGTGCAAATCGGACCGAATGGCTGTCATAACGGCCCTGGCTGACCAGGCGAGCAAGGCTGGAAGACCGATCTCCTTGCGAAGAAAGGCGACCTTTGCGCCCATCAGGTCTCCTGTGGACCAGCAATAGCGCAATCCGGCGGCTGCCCTGACCTGCCGCCGGCAGATACGGTTGTGCACGATACGCTCAAAGTTAAACCAGCCAAGATCGAGCCCGGCATGTTCGGGTAAGGCGTGATTACCGGCAATGCGGGGATTGATCTCAAGAAAGGAAGTTTCTCCGGTTTCGACGTTTACCAGAAACTGGGCGCATCCGATTCCCGAGTAATTCAGGGCTTTGAGGAGTTTTCCGGTCTGGGCAACGAGATCGTGATCCGTACCAAGTGTGCGGCCTTCGACCGCTAGACCCGTACCGTCGACTTTGTCCGTCCGGTCGATAACCGCATGCAGCACGCGTGTGACATCACCGTCAATCGCGGCAAAATAAACGTTGTGTCGTGTGCCCTGAAATTTCCGTTGAAGCAGCACATCCTGGTGCTCCAGCCGATGCTTTTGGTACAGCTCTGAGAGTGCGTCTTCGGTATCGATCACAACTGCCTTGTTGCCATCGATACGGCTGGTCGAATCGACCGGCCGCAGCACCATGGGATAGCCGACGGCTGTTTTGCCGATTTCGCTGGTTTCCGGCAGCCCTCTCGTCTGGGCGAACGGTGCTGTGGGCACGCCGTTTTCACGGGCAAGAGTGAGCATGAAGTCCTTGCTCAAGCACTTTTTGACCAGACCGCTCTTCATGCTGACAATGGGTGGCAGCCGCCGAAACAGCTCCTCATGCTCGGCCATCAGCCGCACATATTCTTCCGCCACAGGATAGATGGCGATCAAATCAGGGTTCTGATCGGCAAATGACTGAAGTTCCGCCGCTAAAACAGTCGGGCCGCCGTTTAACGGCGAATGGTTCCACATCGACGAAACGGCGTTGCTGTATTGGCAAAGACGCTCGCAGCCGTGGGTGCCGACCGCTACGCTGAACCCGCGTTTCTTGAACATGCGCGCAAGAATCAGGGAGGGGCGATAGTTGCCAAGCAGCAGGACGAGGGGTTTTTTAATGTTCTCTGTCATAACCGTCCCACTCAAGGAAATGGCCGAACGCGCGATTTCAGCGGACTTTGAGAAAAGTTACTCTTTTTTCTCAGATACTTAAGCGCTGTAAGATGATGTCCGGATCTGTGACAACGTCGGTGCTGCGCACTCAGCATGGGTGACCTCTTTTTGATACAATTCGATGCTGGCAGGTGTGCCAATTCGAAAAGATGACCAAAACGATGAGATAGATCGCAAGTTTCATGCCAGGATTGTTTTGGAACTATTTTCTCGTTTTGACTGCACAAACGAAACAGTCTGAAGGAACCATCCGGTAGATTTCCGGCGTCCTGAGCCCAGCGAACAATCCAGACACAACCAGTTTATTATTTTCTCCTTAGATGCAATTTAAACTTGCAGAACTTAACAGGAGTTTAATGGACACTACGCCTTTCAGGTGGCGGAAGACCTCATACATGGGAGAGAACGCACCCGCTCAAGAGGCAGGCGACTGTTCCCGTGTTTGTGACGCTCAAAACCAGGATCACCCGGATTGCGCCCGAACTTCAGTTCTGGGGCTATGAGAGCGGCAATGTGCTTGCGGCGATAGCCGGGGCAGGCGGATTTGCCGCTTTTTACCAAAGTCTGCAATCTGTTGACGACTTGCCGGGCCGCACTTTCGCAAGCGATATCGCACTCTCTTTTTCCGCCTATCCCGATATCGTTGTCACGATCGGTCTGGCGGTGATTGTGCTCCTGACGATTGTGCTCAGCCCGCTTGTCGGCAGTGAAAACAGACAGGCAAAATCCTGGATTGACGGGATCGCGTCTCTTTTCGGCCTTGTGCTGATCGGAATGGCGCTTCTCTTCGGCACCAACTGGATTACTTTTGCCGCCGTGTGTTTCGTCTCCGGATCGGCGCTTTTGCGCCTGTGCCGCGCAAGTCCCGTTTATCTGAAACTGGGAGGTCTGCTACTCGCCTTGGGCGGTCTCGGTCTGACGGCCTATGGCGTCGGTTCGTTTCAACCTTCCGGCTCAATCCTGCTCCCCGCGCTGACCAGTCTCACCGGAGCCTATGTTACCTTCTCAAGCCTGATGACCTATCAGGGCGGCATTTTTGAATGCGGCATACAGAAAAGCCGGAGCCTCAAACAGCGCCCGTACAAGCCCTTTTCATCCTGACAACAGCATTGGACAGGTGCTGGAAACCAGGCTCGACCGCCCGATTACAGCGGTGATCAACCATATCGCCCTCCCGTCGGTTTTCTGGGTCTCCGCCAGGACCAAGGCAACCGCGCCTTTCCTGACCTCCATGTGGAGCCGTTTGCCCTGGCGGCTTCTGACGGCGGCAGCCGCAGTGGCGACCGGAACAACTGCGGGAATTTTATTCAGCGTGACGAATATGCTCTGGGCTGTGGGTGATGTGGCGATCGGAGCGCTCGATTGGGGGACGGATGAACCGGATGCCGAGTTAACAGCAGTTAACGGCGTTTCACCCCAAAAGTTTGCGCCCGCAAAGAATTAGAAGTAGACTCATCTTTGTCTGCTCTGCTGGCAATGAGCCGGAGGAGCCGGATTTCCTGTTTCAAGTCAAAGGAATCTCGCGAAGATGAACGAACACAGGGTCAAGAATATGGAAGAGTTTTCCGCTGTCAGCGGGATCTCGCGTCCGACCGTGTCAAAATATTTCAATGACCCGAACAGCGTCCGGAAATCAACGCGGGAACGGATTGAAGAGGCGCTGTCGCGCTACAATTACCGGCCGAACATTTACGCGATGAACCAGAATCGGCAGATGACCAAGAATATCGGCATCATCGTTCCCTACCTCTCAGATCCGTTTTTTGCCGAGATTGTGCGCGTCATCGAGCGGCGCTGTATCAGCGCCGGGTTTTCGCCATTGCTGTTCAGTTCGCACGGTGAGCAAGCGCGTGAGAACAACATTCTTGACGGTCTTCGTTCGCTGAAGCCGGCCGGTGTGCTGCTTGCGCCGCTTGGGCGCGAGTCCGACAAATCGGTGATCGAGTCCTTCTGCCGCGATGTGCCGACAGTTTTGTTCGACAGCAATATCGAAGCGATGGGCGAGGCTTTCGTCGGATCTGACAATTACAGTTTCGTCTCGCAGACCGTTGAGTATCTGACCCGGACCGGAGAACCGCCGTGCTTCTTTGAGATGCGCTATCCCGCAAACCCGAATGCAAACAAGCGTCGGGAAGCGTACCTGAATATGATGGAGCGCCTGCGGCTTGAACCACATGTCGTCCGTGTGGAAGGAACCGGTTGGGGGTTTGAGGAAATCGGGCGCCAGGGTGGCCTGAAACTGCTTGAGGAAAAATCCCTGCCAACCAATACCGTCCTGTGCAGCAACGACCGTCTGGCCATCGGCTTTCTGTCTGCCTGTTGCGAGAAAGGTGTGCGTGTCGGACGAAGCGAGGAGTGCGACCTGCGCGTTGCATCCCATGACGATCACCCGTTCTCGCGTTTCACCTGCCCATCGCTGACAACGGCAGCGCATGATTACGCACTTGTTTCAGACCAGGTCGTTGAGACGCTGTTTCAGTTGATCGAAGGCGGGGGCCGGTTCGAGCAGCGGGTTGAAATATTGTTTCCGGCGCGACTGGTGATGAGAGAGTCCGCCTGAAAATTCATAAAAGTTTACGCCTGTAAAGTTTTTTATTGACGACGCGCAAGTGTCTGGATTACGGTACTCTCGCAACTTAAATCCGAGGGAGGACTCGTATGGAACTCAAGAGCGCACTTTGTGCGGCCGCTGCCGTGTCGCTGATTGCGACTGGCGGAGCCTTTGCGGAAACAATCACCATCGCAACCGTGAACAACGGCGACATGATCCGCATGCAAGGTTACACCGATGATTTCACAGCCAAGACCGGCCATGAAGTCGAATGGGTGACCCTTGAAGAGAACGTTCTGCGTCAGCGCGTCACAACAGATATATCGACCAAAGGCGGCGCCTTCGACATCATGACGATCGGCATGTACGAAACCCCGATCTGGGGTGCCAATGGCTGGCTGGTGCCGCTCACCGATCTCAGTGCCGAATACGACGTTGACGACATCCTGCCCGCAATGCGCGGTGGTCTCAGCCATGACGGCACGCTTTATGCCGCCCCTTTTTACGGCGAAAGCTCCATGGTCATGTACCGCACCGACCTGATGGAAAAGGCCGGTCTTGAAATGCCTGATGCACCGACCTGGGACTTTATCCGCGAAGCTGCAATTGCCATGACCGATCGTGACAACGAGATCAACGGCATTTGCCTGCGCGGCAAGGCCGGATGGGGTGAGGGCGGCGCCTTCATTACCGTGACGGCCAACTCGTTCGGTGCACGCTGGTTTGACGAAGACTGGAAAGCACAGTTCGATCAGCCCGAATGGGCCAACGCGCTGAACTTCTTCGTGGACCTGATGACCGAAGCAGGGCCTCCGGGCTACGCGACCAACGGCTTTAACGAAAATCTGTCTCTGTTCCAGCAGGGCAAGTGCGGCATGTGGATCGACGCGACTGTCGCTGCATCCTTCGTGACCAACCCCGAAGAGTCGACTGTGGCCGACAAAGTCGGCTTCGCGCTGGCACCGGATACCGGTGCGGGCAAGCGGTCCAACTGGCTCTGGGCCTGGGCTCTGGCGATCCCTGCCGGCACCCAAAAGGCTGATGCCGCCAAAGAATTCATCGAATGGGCGACGTCAAAGGAGTACATTGAACTCGTCGCAGCAAAGGAAGGCTGGGCCAATGTGCCTCCGGGAGCGCGGACTTCGCTCTATGCGAATCCTGAGTACCAGAAAGTGCCCTTCGCACAGATGACGCTCGACTCCATCAATGCGGCCGATCCGACGAACCCGACCGTCAAGCCGGTGCCTTATGTCGGCATCCAGTTTGTGGCCATTCCGGAATTTGCCGGTATCGCGACCGAAGTCAGTCAGGAGTTTTCCGCTGTCTATGCCGGTCAGCAATCCGTGGAAGAAGCTCTTGCCAAGGCCCAGGCTCTGACCACCGATGCGATGGAAGCGGCCGGCTACTAGAGCCGTAGAGTAAAGCGTATCCTTTTCGAAAAGGCCGAACCTTTTCCGGATCCGCTGGGGGATTCCTCCCTGCCGAAGGGCGACAATAGGATCTCAGGACATTGTCCGGGTCGCCCTTCGGCCCTTTAGACTTGAATTTTCGAACGGACATCTGAAACGATTAGGGGTGTCGCTTTTGGCGACACTCAACAGAGGAGGCATGTCTATGGCGACTCAGCATTCCCGCTCGGCAGCCCGCTTGATGTTGGCACCTGCAGTGATCCTGCTTCTGGGCTGGATGCTCGTGCCCCTGACAATGACGCTGTTTTTCTCCTTCAAGAAATACCTGCCCTTGCGCGGTGACTCGATGGCCAATGGCTTGGATTGGGTCGGCTTCGCGAACTACACCCGCTTTGTCACCTCCAGCTCGTTCTGGCCAAGCGTTCAGACGACGCTGATCATCGTCGGCGGCGTTTTGGTTATAACCGTGATATTCGGTGTGCTTCTGGCAATGCTTCTGGACCAGCCTATGTGGGGTCAGGGCGTTGTCCGCATCCTGGTGATCGCACCCTTTTTCGTAATGCCCACCGTTTCGGCCCTGGTCTGGAAAAATATGTTCATGGACCCGGTGAACGGTCTGTTGGCACATCTGTGGAAAGCTTTCGGGGCAACACCCGTGGAATGGCTCAGCCAGGCCTCGCTGCCATCGATCATAATGATCGTATCCTGGCAATGGCTGCCGTTTGCCACGCTGATCCTGCTGACGGCAATCCAGTCGCTCGACAGCGAACAACTGGAAGCGTCGGAAATGGACGGCGCAAGCACGCTTGACCGCTTTATCTTTATCGTGTTGCCGCATCTGAGCCGCGCGATCACCATCGTCATACTGATCCAGACGATCTTTCTGCTGGCCATTTTCGCCGAGATCTTCGTCACCACCGGCGGTGCATTCGGGACCCGAACGCTGACCTATCTGATCTTCCAGCGCGTGCTGGAAAGCCAGAATGTCGGGCTTGGCTCGGCCGGAGGTGTTTACGCCATCATTCTCGCCAACATCGTTGCGCTGTTCCTGATGCGCATCGTCGGCAAGAACCTGGACGCATAGGGGAGATAAAACCATGGCCCGTGCTGTCACATCACAACGGAAAGCCATCAACACGGCGGTTGCCTGGGGAGTCGGCCTTCTGATCTTCTTCCCGATCCTGTGGACGATCCTGACCAGCTTCAAGACAGAAGCTCAGGCAATCAACGATCCGCCGCTGTTCCTGTTCTTTGACTGGACGCTGGAAAACTATGCCATCGTGCAGGAACGGTCGGACTATATGCGGTTCCTGTGGAACTCGGTGATCATCGCCGGCGGATCGACACTGCTTGGCATTATCATCGCTGTCCCGGCCGCATGGTCGATGGCGTTTGTACCTTCCAGGCGGACCAAAGATGTCCTGATGTGGATGTTATCGACCAAAATGCTGCCTGCTGTCGGCGTTCTCTATCCGATCTATCTGTTGTTTATCGATTTCGGATTGCTGGATACGCGGGTCGGTCTGGTGCTGGTGCTGATGCTGATCAATCTGCCGATCATTATCTGGATGCTCTACACCTACTTCAAGGAAATCCCCGGCGAGATCCTTGAGGCGGCGCGGATGGATGGCGCTTCGCTCCGCGAGGAAATCATCTACGTCCTGACGCCGATGGCGGTGCCGGGGATTGCCTCGACCATCCTTCTGAACATCATTCTGGCATGGAACGAGGCTTTCTGGACGCTCAATCTTACGGCAGCCAGAGCGGCACCTCTGACGGCATTCATCGCCAGCTATTCCAGCCCGGAAGGCCTGTTCTACGCCAAGCTCAGCGCAGCCTCAACAATGGCGATTGCACCGATCCTTATCCTGGGCTGGTTCAGCCAGAAACAACTCGTACGCGGCCTGACCTTCGGCGCGGTGAAATAGGAAAAGACCATGGGACGCATCGTACTTGACAAAGTATCCAAAAGCTTCGGCGACGTTGAGGTTATTCCGCCGCTGGACCTGACCATCGAAGACGGGGAGTTCGCGGTGTTCGTCGGCCCTTCGGGATGCGGCAAATCCACACTTCTGCGGCTGATCGCCGGTCTTGAAGACGTAACGGGCGGAAAGATCGAGATCGACGGAAAGGACGCCACCGAGGTTCCGCCCGCCAAACGGGGACTGGCCATGGTGTTCCAGTCCTATGCACTCTACCCGCATATGTCGGTGAGAAAGAACATCGCCTTTCCGCTCCGGATGGCGAAAATGGACAAGGCCGAGCAGGATCGGCGGGTTGAACAGGCCGCCGCGGTTCTCAACCTGACAGATTATCTCGACCGGCGCCCCGGCCAGCTTTCGGGCGGTCAGCGTCAGCGTGTGGCCATCGGGCGGGCCATTGTCCGCGAACCGGACGCGTTTCTCTTTGACGAGCCGTTGTCGAACCTTGATGCGGCCTTGCGCGTGGGGATGAGGCTTGAAATCAGCGAACTGCATGAGCGGCTGAAGACCACCATGATCTATGTGACGCACGATCAGGTGGAAGCCATGACGATGGCGGACAAGATAGTGGTTTTGCGCAGCGGCAATATCGAACAGGTCGGCAGTCCGCTTGAACTTTATCGTTCTCCGCGCAATCTCTTCGTGGCCGGTTTTATTGGCTCGCCCAAAATGAACTTCATCGAGGGCGAGGAGGCGGGCCGCCACGGCGGACATACGATCGGGATCCGGCCCGAGCATATCACGGTCTCCGGATCGGAAGGCCCGTGGTCCGGCGTGGTCGGTGTTTCCGAACATCTGGGTTCTGATACGTTTTTCCATGTGCATGAAACAGGTCTGGCGGACACAATCACCGTTCGGGCTGATGGCGAGGTCGATTTCCGGCATGGCGATCGTATCCATATGACGCCTCGACCCGATGTCATTCACAAGTTTTCAGACAATGGGCTCAGGATCGAATGAAGCGGCTTGAAGGCAAATCCGCGCTGATTACCGGTGCTGCACGGGGCATTGGCCGGTCTTTCGCCAAA
Source organism: Stappiaceae bacterium (assembly GCA_965275915.1). Taxonomy (GTDB): domain Bacteria; phylum Pseudomonadota; class Alphaproteobacteria; order Rhizobiales; family Stappiaceae; genus JBDWFY01. The sequence continues at coordinate 700,810 of CBDHYI010000006.1, read as the reverse complement.
GCGTATGTCCGCGAGGGCGCCCGGGTCGCAATCGCCGATATCGACATCGAACGCGCCCATAGCACGGCATTGGAAATCGGCGGGGCGGCCGTCGCCGTGAAGCTGGATGTTACGCAGCAGGAGAGCATTGATGCTGCCGTCACAGAAACAGTTGAACGGCTTGGCCGGATCGATATTCTGATCAATAACGCGGCGATTTTTACCGCCGCGCCTGTTGTCGAGATCGAATGGAGCCACTTCGACCGCGTATTCGACATCAATGTGGCCGGCACGCTGTTCACGCTCCAGGCGGTTGCGCGCCATATGATCGATCAGGGCATCAGGGGGCGGATTATCAATATGGCCAGCCAGGCCGGCCGGCGCGGCGAGCCTTTGGTCGCAGTCTATTGTGCGTCAAAGGCGGCTGTCATCAGCCTCACGCAGTCGGCCGGGCTGAACCTTATTCGACACGGCATCAACGTCAATGCCATCGCACCCGGCGTCGTCGATGGCGAACACTGGGACGGAGTCGATGCATTCTTCGCCAAATATGAAAACAAGGCCCCGGGCCAGAAAAAGAAAGAGGTCGGCGAGGCTGTGCCTTTCGGACGTATGGGCACTGCGGAAGACCTGACCGGTATGGCCGTTTTTCTTGCCTCCGACGAAGCGCGGTATATCGTGGCCCAGACCTACAATGTGGATGGCGGCAATTGGATGAGCTGATGGAAAAGCAGCGGGAGCAGGGCATTATCACACTCGGAAATGCGTCCCTACCGGATCTGTCCGAGGGAATCTTGCGCCCGAATTACGATCGTTCGCAATTGACGCCGGGTATCGTCCACATCGGCGTCGGCAATTTTCATCGCGCGCACCAGTCCTGGTATCTCCACCGCCTTATGCAGCAGGGAAAGGCGCTTGACTGGGCGATCATCGGTGCGGGCGTTCGGCCCTATGACACGGTGATGCGGGAAAAGCTGCTTCGGCAGGACTGCCTGTCTACCCTCATCGAACTCGATCCGGGCGGTGTTCGGGCGGAGGTGGTGGGGCCGATGATCGACTATCTGCCGGTGGAAGCGGGAAACCGAACCCTGATCCGCACGATGGCCGATCCGGCCGTCCGCATCGTTTCCCTGACTGTCACCGAAGGCGGCTATTATATCGATCCGGATTCCGGCGGTCTTGATACCGCCCATCCGGATATCCGATATGATGCCGCCAATCCTCAGACACCAAAGACGGCGTTCGGGGCGATGGTCGCTGCACTGCAACTCAGAAAAGAAAAGGGCCTGAGGCCCTTTACCGGGCAAAGCTGCGACAATCTGCAGAGCAACGGCAGGATCCTGCACCGGATCATCACGTCGCTTGCACATTTGTCCGATCCGGTTCTGGCAGACTGGATCGATCGGGAAGGGGCGTTCCCGAATGCGATGGTCGATTGCATTGTTCCGGCGACCGGCGAGAAGGAACTGGCACTTGCTGCCGGATTTGGCATAGACGACGCTGCACCGGTCACGCACGAGAATTTCCGACAGTGGGTCACCGAAGATACCTTCTGCGCAGGACGCCCCGATTGGGACCTTGCGGGTGTTACGTTCTCCGAAGCGGTTCATAACTACGAAGCCATGAAGATCCGGATACTCAACGGCGGACATCAGATCATCGCGAATGTTGGAGAAGTTCTATCCATTTCTGCGATTTCCGACTGTATGGCCCATCCGGGCATTGCTGCGTTTTTTCGCAAGGTCCAGCATGAGGAAATAGCGCCCTACGTGCATGCCGTCCCGGAGATGGGCCCGGCGGATTATATCGATTTGATCCAGCGCCGTTTCGCCAATCCCGTCATTCTGGATACCGCACGGCGGGTGGCCTTTGACGGGTCAGCACGCCACACGGGTTTTGTTCTGCCTGTCCTGAGGGAGGCATTGGCCGCCGGGGGCTCCATTCAGGGGCTGAGCCTGGTTGAGGCGTTTTGGGCCCGCATGTGCGAAGGAACGCGGGAAGACGGGAGCACTATCGAGCCCAACGATCCGCATTGGGAAAAGCTTCATTCGGCGGGAAAAGCAGCACGAACCCGCCCGCGTGCCTGGCTGGAGCAGAGCCAGTTTTACGGCGATCTCGTCGAGCAGGACGCATTTGCCGAGGCATTCTGCAACTGGCTGACCGTCATATGGAACGACGGCGCGGAGGCAGCCCTGGCGGAGTTTACACGTTCGGAATGAGGTGTCGTCTAAAAGGGCGGATAGACCCTTATTTGACCCGCATGGCCTCGGTCTCGATAATCAGCTGAACCTCATCGCCAACAAAGCCGTTCTCGACCGCATACATCATACCGTATTGACTGCGCTTAACAGTTCCGCGGATCGTCAGCCCCAATGTGAAGCGTCCGTGGCCGAACGGGTAGGCCTTTGCGCCATTCAGGGTGACGTTGAGTTTAAGAGGATGCGTCTGGCCAAGAAGCGTCAGCTCTCCTTCAACCGTGCCGGTATTGTCACCCGTTGGCACGCCGTTGCCCGCCTTGAACGTCATGGCCGGATGGGCTTCGACATTGAGAAAATCCTTGCCCCGAACGTGGTTGTCGCGGGCGTCGTGAAACGTATCCACGCTGGCACTGTCCACGCGCACCTCAACGTCCGAGAGCTCTCGTGTTTCCATATCGTAGGTAAAACCGCCTTCGACTTTTCTGAAGATCCCCAGCGTGTTTGCATATCCTAAATGGTCTACCAGAAACGAAACAGTGGTGTGTTCGGGATCAAGTTCGTACCGGTGGGGTTCGGCGAGTGCAGGTGCGAACAGGAGGATAACTGCAAGCGTGCCGAAAACGGTTCTGATCATGACTTTCTCCCGATATATCACTGTGCCAGGCGACAGATTATTCGCATCCAGAAAATGGTATGGCATCGTGATATCGGCAAGACCAGTTAAATTGATGACATTCGCAATCGGATCTCTGTTAAGGGAAGAAAGCTGTGATCGTTGGCTCCGGTGTTGGGACGACAGTTATAAGGGTATGAATATGAAATGCATTTGCAGCCCGGGGCCATTGGCACGACTTGCAGGGACGGCACTGCTTGGCGCATACCTGTTACTGCATGGCGGGCAGGCGGTCGCGCAGGAACGGATCGATCGCGCCGACCTGGCTGTCATCTTTGACGAGCAGAAGCTTATGGGGGCATTCGCTCTCTACGATCTCCAAGAGGAGCGGCTCATTCTCGTAAATCCGGACAGGGCCGCCGAACGGAAATATCCGGCGTCGACATTCAAAATCGCCAACAGCCTGATTGCACTTGAAACCGGGGTCGTCGCCGACGAAGAGGAGGTCATTCCCTTTGGCGGCAAACCGCAGCCGATCAAAGCGTGGGAACGGGATATGTCGATGCGTGATGCGATCAGGATATCGAATGTTCCGGTCTATCAGGAGCTGGCCCGGCGGATCGGCCGCGACAGGTATCTGAACTGGCTTGATAAATTCGATTTCGGAAACCGTGAGATCGGTGCGGATGTCACAACCTTCTGGCTGAAGGGGCCGCTTGCAGTCAGCGCCATTGAGCAGGTCGGTTTTTTAGCAAGGCTTGCCGATGGACGTCTGCCCGTTTCGCAGCGCGCCCGGGACATCGTCGCTGATATTGCCACACTCGAAACAGGCGATGGGTGGACGTTTTACGGCAAATCGGGATGGAGCGTCGCGCCGGATCCGGATATCGGCTGGTTCGTCGGATGGGTCAAGACGGCGGACGGTGTTTATACCTTTGCGCTGAATATCGACATGAAGACCAGGTCCGATCGGGATAAGCGCCTGCCGCTGGTAAAGCGTTTCCTGCACGCATTGGATATTCTCTAGCCAGGTGAACCGGGGTCAAGAGCGATGAGAAAGCGGCCGGCCGCGAGGCTTCTGGTCTTCAACGCGGAGAACAAATTGCTGCTTTTCAAATTCGTATTTGAGAAGGGGCCGCTGCTCGGAACGACATTCTGGGCGACACCGGGCGGTGCGGTGCAGGAAGGGGAAACGTTCAAGGAGGCCGCCCGGAGAGAGCTGTTTGAAGAAACCGGGATCGCTCTTGATATCGGCGAGGAAATCGGACGCCGACGGTCTGTCTTTCAGGTTCCCACGGGCGATTATGTCGATGCCGACGAGCGATACTTTTATCTCCGCGTGTTGTCGGACAGTGTTGATGATAGCGGCCAACAGGCGTTTGAGCGGCAATTCATGAAGGAATATCGGTGGTGGTCTCTGGCTGACCTCAGGAATCCGCCGGAAACCGTTTATCCTGAAGAGCTTTTTGATCTGCTGAAGGGCATTCGGGGATTCCGGTTATCTACCTGAGAATTTCCCGGTAAAACCGATCTTCATTGCCTCTTCATATTTTCCGCGCAACTCTTTAGCCATGTTATGGAAGCGCCTTTCTGTCACAAAAAAACTGTTTGCGGCGATTGCCGGAACGACGATCATCATTATCGCCGTCATGGCCAGCCTCATTGCTTACAGCATGCGGGCGGGGTTTTCGCAGTATCTGCTGGAAGCGGAACTCGCCCGGTTTGACAATGTGCTCGTCGCGCTTGAAGACACCTATGATCGCGCGCAAAACGGGTGGCCGCACCTGAACGGCAGAAAAAACTGGCGGACATTCGTCCGTGAGAATTTACGACCACCACCGGGTTTCCGCCGGGCGCATCAGGACAGAGTGCAGGATGGTGCCGGCAGGGGTCGGCCAGAGTGGTTGGGGCGCCATGATCCACTGCAACTGGGTTCGCGGCTGGCGCTGCTTGGAGACGAAAATCAGGTTATCGCCGGGGAGCTGCAGGACAATGCGTCCATCGTTCGGCGGCCGATTGTGATCAACGGGCCGGGCAGCACTTTGAAACGCGTCGGCTGGCTGGCGCTTTCAGAGCCGGAGGGAGGTGCGATCAGCGCTAATCATGTGTTTTTGAAGGGGCAGTTCCGATCGCTGATCATGACGGCGTTGATTGCGATAGCCCTCTCAGCCACTGCCGCTTTTCTGCTTGCGCGACAGTTCCTGACACCTGTACGCGATTTGATGGACGGCACGCGGGAACTTGCCGCAGGCACCTATAACACGCGGATGGAGAACCGGCGTGGTGATGAATTCGGAACACTGATCGATCACTTCAATCAATTGGCGGAGAGTCTTGAAGTGGCGGAAAAGGCGGAGAGGCAGTGGATCTCCGATGCCTCACATGAATTGCAGACACCCCTGGCGGTTCTGCGCGCGGAAATAGAAGCCCTGCAGGACGGCGTGCGGAAAGCGGACGAAAAAACGCTTGCTGACATGCACGGCGCCATCATGCGGCTGTCGCGCCTGGTCGGCGATCTGAACGCGCTTTCCCATGCGCGGGAAGGGCGGCTTGTGACCCTGATGGCGCAAGAGGATTTGTGCGCAATTGTCCGGGATGCGGTTGAGGGTGTCCGGGCCAGTTATCAGGAGAAGGGGCTCTCCCTCGAACTGACAACAGCCGATGAGATCGTTCTTACCTGTGATCGGCTGCGCATCCGGCAACTGCTCGATAATCTTTTGGAGAACGCACGGCGCTATACGGATGCACCCGGTCAAGTGTCTCTGAGAGTGCTCCGGTCAGGCAAGAGGGCGGTTATCGAACTGGAAGATACGGCTCCTGCACCGCCAAGGGAAACGCTTGAAAAACTATTTGACCGGTTTTATCGCGCCGAGAGTTCCCGCGCCCGCCAGCATGGCGGATCGGGTTTGGGCCTTGCCATCTGCCGTGCCATTGTGCTGGCTCACGGCGGCTCGATCAGAGCTGCCCTGTCCGACCTTGGCGGGTTGAAGATAACCGTGTCGCTGACGATTGACCTGACTGGGGAAGACTGAAATGGAGCCGCTTGAGTCCAGACGCATTCTGATTGTCGAGGACGAACCCGCACTGGCGGATGTGATCAAGGACTATTTGAAACAGGCGGATATCGAGGTGTCGGTTCTGAACGACGGCGCGCGGGCCGTCGAAACCATACTGGCGACCAAACCGGACCTGGTGGTGCTCGACGTCATGCTCCCCGGAAAGGACGGTCTGACAATCTGCCGGGAAGTCCGGGCGCAAAGCGATGTCCCCATCATTCTTGAGACCGCGAAGGTTGAGGAGATAGACCGGCTTCTCGGGCTTGAACTGGGTGCCGACGACTATCTCTGCAAACCGTTTTCTCCGCGCGAACTTGTTGCCCGTGTGAAGGCGATCCTGCGCAGGACGGGCATAGGCCGTGACAGGGCAGGTGAAGCTCCGGCGCCGGGAGGACTTATGCTTGATCCGGAAAGCTGGGTGGCGACAATTGGCGGAAAGAACATCAATCTCACAAGACGCGAGTTCCAGTTGCTTCTGGCGCTCTTTAAAAGGCCGGGCCGGGTTTTTTCGCGCACACAGCTGCTTGATCTCGCGTTTCCGGATGACACGGACGTCTTTGACCGGACCATTGACAGTCACATCAAGAATATCCGGCACAAAATCAAAAGTGTCGATCCGGATTGCGACGTGATCCGCTCGGTATATGGGGTCGGTTACGCCTTTGATAAATAAGGCTTTCCGGCAGACAAAGGCCGTCTCCACTCTGGTTTCATATTTCCTGCAAATCCGCTGCACGATCGTTCGCCATAGTCTTGACGCAGGGCGGTTGAACCGCTCGACCCACTATGGAGACACCGATGTCCGTTCCTCAAAATCATACTGAAACCGAGACGCCCCGCGAGGCGACTTCGCGCCGTCTGCGTGCGGCTGCGCTGTTTGGAAGCGTGGCTTTTTCCCTGTTTAGCGTCGCAACGGCGCAGGCACATGATAATGAAGTTCATATCGACATTCAGGGCGATCAGCGCTGCATCACATCGAACGGGCTGCCGGACCACAGCACCGGAACGTTTCCCAATAGCGGCAATCCGCACACCATGAGGGAACAGAATGTAAAACTCTGTGTTTCAGCCAACCCGAAAAAGGGCAGCAAGGCCCAATTCGTGCGCGGATCGGTGGGCGTCGGCGTCAACGGTGTTCAGATCCGGCCCGGGACCGCCGACTATTATGATCCGTCAAGTCGGCGTGGTTTCAGCCGGGACCGCAGTTCGGGCTGGAACCTTGAAGGCCTCGGCGCCCGCGATCAGCTGGGTATGGACGGCAACAATGCCCATGTCGACGAACGGGGTCTTTATCACTATCACGGTGTGCCCAAAGCGCTGGTGAGATCGGCCGGAAGCAGCCTGATCGGTTACGCCGCGGACGGTTTTGAAATTCATTATGTTGGCGACAAACAATCGCCGAGCTACAAACTGAAATCCGGCACACGTCCGTCCGGCCCGGGCGGCACTTATGACGGAACCTATGTCGAGGACTGGGAGTTCGTTGCAGGCTCCGGCACGCTTGATATGTGCAACGGTGGCATGCTGAACGGAAAATTCGTCTATTTCGCCACCGACGCCTATCCGTTCTACCCTCGTTGCCTCTGGGGTGACGTCAGTCGTGACTTCATGCAAGGCGCCGGCGGTCAGCGTCCTCGTCGCCACAATGCCGCGCTCGGGCGGGAGGGGCCGCGGGGTGCGCAGAACAGACAAGGCCGTCCCCGTCAGGCAGGAGGCCACCGCGGACCGCCGGTGGAAGCGGTTGCAGCCTGCTCCGGCCAGCGCAACGGCTCGTCGTGCAGCTTCACGGGGCCGAGAAACGGTCGCCAGATTGCCGGAATATGCCGCGTGACACCAGACAGATCGACCGCCTGTGTTCCCAATCGCCGCCCGCGCCGCCAGTGAGACGTAAAAGGAACTATTCCGGACGTCGGCAGTACTCCCGGCTTCCGTTCAGAGAGAACGCCGTTTACGGCGACACGCTCTAAACCGTGACACATTTCCGCAGGCGACTCATCTCCAATGCGTCTGCGGGAAGGCCGTGTCTGAGCTTTAACCCGGGTTTTGGCTCAGGCACGGCCACCCTCATTGGACAGATTGCTCGATTTCATTGCATTGTCGATGGCTCCGGCAAACCCGTTGATGAGCTTACTCGTTGACGGGTAATTTGCGTTTCAGCCAACCCGCACCGGCCTCGGAGCCAAGCATTCCCTCCGAGACGTTGATAACGTTGGTAAATCCCGCTTCGTTTAATAGAGATTTCATCCTTCTGGATCTGTTTCCGCGCGCACAGATCAGTGCGATGGGCCTTGACCGGTCACCGTCAAGAAGCGCATCGACACGAGAAATAAAGCCCGGTTCATGCATGCTGATCTTGACCGCACCTTCACCGATCCCTGTTTGTCGCCATTCATCGGGGCTTCGAATATCAATGAGTTTGACAGTGCCGACTTTTGCAAGCGCATAGGCCTCCGCCGCGGTGCGGTAACCATTGAGATCAGGACCTTTTGCAAGGGACAGCTTGGGATTGAACGCCGCAGCGACGCCCGACACGAGCACCAGTCTGATAAATTGTCGGCGGCCTTCGCTGCAACGACGCGTGTTAACGGTGGCCATTTCGGATTGACTCCTGCCTGGGAGAATACGCATCCACTTGTTAACCGGTTGCCGTAAGCGAAACATGTTCGGCGGCTCGCTCCATTACTTAGGTGCTCTCAAACATATCTGCCAGATCCAATGTATCACATTCCCGATAACGGTTTGTTGTATAGGCTGCCGGTAATATTTAGGCATTTTTTAATATTTGTGGGTCCTGAGCCTAGTATTTGTCCAATTGTTCAAAAACAGCAGCGCAGATGCGTTCCCGCTGGACCTCAAGAAATCTTGCAGCAGCTTTGCCGTTGGGGTGATAAGGGTCCTGGACCTCGCCGTTATCTTTGAGGGCGAAAAAGTCCTTGTTGCCTCGATTGACTTCGATCGTATCGGGGTTGAGACCTTCGATAAATGTGCAGCGGCTGCCGGCTTTTCCGAACGTCTCTTTCAGTTTTTCCTGGGCCAGCAGTCTATAGTCGATAATCTCCTGGCGATAGGACGGCGCCGTGGTCATGAAAATGCAGCCCATGCCTTCAGGGATCTGGCTTACGGTCGCTTCGACATCCTGGAACGTGCCCTCTGCATCATTGATCCAGCGGTCGGTCGATTTGCCCAGGAAATACATGACGAACAGTTTGGGGTTGTAGCGGCCGTCGGCAAACATCGCTTCAAGGGGTGACAGATCCGGTTGGCAGAACGGAAGCTCGGAGCTCTTACCGATCTGGAGATATTCCTCATCGGTTTTCTTGATGACACCATGGAGCGTCGCGTTGACCGGCCAGTTGGGGTCGGGTTCGCAGACATCCCATTTCATCTCATCGGTGCGCCCCGACCATGAGTTGAGCGATGTCGAGCGTGCGCCCAGAATGCCAACCGACATGCCACCCAGTTTTTTCAGGCTTTTTGATTTTTCCTCATCGGACCCGCAGTGGGTTTTCAGGTCCTGAAAGAAATCCAGAAAAGCCGGACCGGATCCGAACACCAGCTGTGAATCGCCAAGCACCAGGATGTCAGGGGACTGGATGTCATTTGCACGTGTTTCTGCCAGTGGGAGACCGAGAATGGCGGTTATAGCGGCGGTTGCACACAGAGTTTTCAGTATTGCTTTTGAAGTCACTTACTTTTTCCGATCCGGAGTTAGCTTGCTTGGGTTTTTACCTTGCTAACATTTCTGCCTGCAAATCAAACCGAATTCAGACAATGATTTCCGGGAGGTAAGAGCAGGGTTTGACATTTGTTTGATCATGTATGCGCCCAATTGAATTTGCGGATCGGCAGGTCACATCTGTTGCTGCAAGGCAACATAAAGAATGTCGGAACAAAAACTCTGCGAAACTGATTGTATTGAGAGACGCAGGACCGTGGAAGGCAGAAGCGGTATGGTCGGACTGATGAACGATCTCGTCCGCTTTCGGGACGAACAGGTCGATCAAAAAGAAAGACCGCAGCATAACCGCTGCGGCCTTTTGGTTTTTTGTCAGTGAACGCTCTTGTAGGTGTTACTTCGGCGTTACGTGTACAACGTCGATTTCCTCAATCGGCAGCCCCGTTTTGTCCGAGCAGTGAAGCACCGCGATACCTTCGGCGCATTCGGCATCCCTGGCCTTAAGCGTATAGGTTTCCTCTTCTCCGCCTTCCGGACGCACGCCGATTTCGAAAAGTCTGTCATGCACATGGCGGGCACTGTCCGCTGCATCCGGCTCGTAGCCGGTAACGGCCACATCGGACGGCGGCCAGCTATATTCAAAACCGGCCATGATGCGCGCGTGATCTTCGACTTCATGGACACTCATGGTTTCGACCGGGATTTCCCGCGTTTCGCCTTCGTAGGAGACTTTGGCGATATATTTGTTCCAGATTTCGGACATACGAACTCCCAACGGCTGTGTGTTCAGGTTCAGGCCTGATACGTCGCCGGTAATGTGCATTTCTTCCTGCCCCATAGCACGACGCAGGACCATCGCCAATGAATCAATCCGTAAAAAATCCGCAAGGTATGATTGTTATGACATCTGCATCTGCTAAAGCGATGCGGCATTGATTTTTGACCCCATATCGTGTCGAGGGCCTATGTCGGAAGAATTCTCACTCTATGTTGTCGGGCCGTCCGATGGTGGTGCACCCGGTGAAACGGAAATCGCCGCTGAGGACGTGCTGCATGCCGTTGCCCAAGGTCTTGGCGAGAGGCTCTTTGGCGAACAGGCCATCTCTGCCGACAATCTGAGGAGGAGCTGGGACAGAACCCAGACCGTTCTTTTCGCAATGATTGAAGATGCGGAAACAAACCAGGACAAGAGCTTCAGACTGGACGAAATGGACGTAAGCCTTGCCGTATCGGGCAAAGGTTATATCGGATTTGCCAGTGCCGGGGCAGCCGCGGGTATCAAGCTGAAGTTCCGGAGGCGGTGAGCTCCAGAATACCGCGCCTTTTCAAAGAGTTGCCTCCGGTCGGGTATTGATCCGTTTCACATTGAGCCGTATCTGCTTCTCCACTTCCAGAATGATGAACAGAAGTGCGCCGATGCCAACAAGAAGCATACCCTCAGCAACAGGGATAGCTTCGGTTTCAAAGACCGTCTGAAGCGGCGGCCAGTAGGTGATGGCGAACTGCGCCGTTGTAATGATGATTACCGTTGCCCAGACAACCTTCGTTCCCTGCACGGCTCTCCAGGTCAGGGAGGTGCCGTAAATATTGCGGACGAAGAACATATGGAAGATTTCCATGACCACCAGACAGTTGAGCGCGAGCGTTCGGGCCAATTCGAGCGAATAGCCCTTGTCCATGGCATACGCGAAAATGCCGAAGACACCGCCCAGGAACAGACCCGAGACGAAAACAACGTGCCAGACAAGATGGCCATTCAGGAGCGGTGCGTTGCGTGGCCGGGGCGGCCGAAGCATCGTATTCTTTTCCGTCGGCTCAAACGCCAGGGCAAGGCCGAGCGTGATTGCCGTGATCAGGTTGACCCACAGGATCTGAATCGGCGAAACAGGCAGTGCCATTCCCAAGAGAAGTGCAATAATAATGATCAAAGTCTCACCGCCATTGGTGGGCAGCGTCCAACTGATCACCTTGGTGATGTTGTCATAGACGGTACGGCCTTCTCGTATCGCGGCTGCGATCGATGTGAAATTGTCGTCGGCGAGAACAATTTCCGCAGCTTCCTTGGCTGCCTCGCTCCCGGTCATTCCCATTGCGATGCCCGCATCGGCGCGCTTGAGGGCAGGGGCATCATTGACGCCGTCCCCGGTCATGGCCACGGTCAGATCGTGCGATTGCAGCGCCTTGACCAGACGCAGCTTGTGCTCTGGGCTGGTGCGGGCAAATATGTCCGTGTCCTTGACGGCAAATGCCAGCGTTGCGTCGTCCATAAGATCAAGATCGGAACCGGTCAGAACCTTCTCCGGTCGTTCAAGACCGATCTGCTTTCCAATCGCCGCCGCTGTTCCTGCGTGATCGCCGGTGATCATCTTGACGCGGATACCGGCCTTCTGACAGTCCGCCACAGCTTCAATCGCATCGGGACGGGGCGGATCGATCAGGCCCACGAGACCAAGGAGGGTGAGGGTGCCTTCAACATCGTCAAACGTCAGGGTCCGAGCGTCGCAATCCGTCGAACGCACTGCAAGGGCCAGCACGCGCTGGCCGCGCGCCGCAAATGCATCTGCTTTTTGCGACCAGCAGACGGTGTCGAGTTTCGTTGTTTCACCGGATCCTGTCTGCTGATCGGCACACATGGACAGGATCTGTTCCGGCGCGCCTTTGACGCAAACGAGCGCCCGCTCGTCCGCATGTGTCTGAAGGGTCGCCATAAACCTGTTGCGGGAGTCAAAAGGGATGGCATCCGTTCGGGCCCAGTTTCCGGGCGTCAGAGATCCGTCGTCGGCGACTTTGAGGGCCAGCGCCTGCAAAGCGCCTTCCATGGGGTCGCCGTCGACCATCCAGCCTTCATCGCCCCTGTGAAGTTCAGCATCGTTGCACAGGGCCGCCGCCAGTGCCAGGTCGTGGAGGATACTGTCTTCCTCAAGTTTGAGATCCGGACCGGCACGGACGGTGACGGCACCCTGAGGCTCATATCCCTTGCCGGTAACCGCATATTCCCTCTCTGACGTCGCAACTGACGTCACCATCATCTGATTCAGCGTTAATGTACCTGTCTTGTCTGTGCAGACGACGGAAACAGCGCCGAGCGTCTCGATGGCGGGCAGGCGCCGGACAATGGCGTTGCGCCGGGCCATCGCCTGAACGCCGATGGCGAGCGTGATGGTCAGAACCGCGGGCAGGCCTTCCGGAATGGCTGCAACGGACAGTCCGACGATGGCCATGAACAGGTCAGAAAAATTCTGATGCTGAACAAAATATCCAAAGGCAAGCAGGATTCCGGCCAGCAGCAGAATGAGAAGTGTCAGCCATCGGGCAAAGAGATTCATCTGACTGACGAGCGGCGTTGTCAGCGTCTCAACGCCGGACAACATACCGCTTATCCGTCCGATTTCAGTTTTCGCACCGGTGGCCACAACAACACCGCGCGCCTGACCGCTGGCAACGAGTGTTCCGCTGAAAGCCATGGACGTCCGGTCGCCAAGTGCTGCCGTCTGTGAAACCGGCCCGCTTTGCTTTTCAACGGCAACGGATTCGCCGGTCAGGATTGCCTCCTGAACGTGGAGTCCCTGCGTTTCAACCAGCCGCATATCAGCCGGGACTTTGTCGCCCGGTTCAAGCATCACGATATCGCCGGGGACCACCTTTTCGCCGTCAATACTGGTCCGCTTTCCGTTTCGCAAAACCGTGGCGTGAGGAGCGAGCATCTTGTGTATGGAGTCCATCGCCCGTTCAGCCCGGCCTTCCTGCACAAATCCGATCAGCGCGTTGGCGACGACAACCGCCAGGATGACAACGGTATCGATCGGATGATTGAGCAGGGCCGTCACGGCGGCCGCGCCGAGAAGGACATAGATCAGAATGTGATTGAAGTGCGACAAAAACCGCTGAAGAGCGCTGCGGCCGACCGGCGCTGGCGGCTTGTTCAATCCATAGCGCGCAAGCCGCGTTTCCGCTTCACGGTCGGACAGGCCATCGGACGGCACCTCAAGACTTTTCAGCACATCCCGGACTTCGATCGTATGATAATCGCGTCGTTCTTCTTTGTTTTGGAGTTCAATTGTGTCAGACATGGTTCATCATCTCAGGCAACAACGGCATCCCGGCGGGACGGCTCGAATGACAATCGAAGGTCACCGTACTTGATGGCCGGCACGCACGATTTGACAGGGGTCAATGTCCGCCATGGCAACTTGCCGTTTTTCTCCGAGTGCTTGTTTTCATTGTAAAATGTGACCATGCGGACGTATGATCTTTTGACAAAACCATCCGGTAAAAGCGATTGAACCAATGTCCGCCTTCGTTCTTGATACCTGGCGCTATTCAGTATCCCGGGATACGTCCGTGATCGTTATTCCCGATGGCTGCCGGGATATCATTTTCAGGTCGCGTCCGGACCGGCCAACCGAGGTGTTTCTTTCGCCAATGCCGGAAGGGACCAACACCGTTTCCGTCTCAAAGGGCGTGGAGATGGTGGGTTTTCGACTGAGACCGGGAACAGTGGTCGATCAGGTGAGACTGCTTGGCGTTTTGAGGGAAAACTCCAATGATCTGCTGTTTCAAGACCCCGCTGGCGTGACGCCTCTGCTTGGAACTGTTTTGGAGGAGTGGTGCTCTCTTCCACCGGATCTTGAGGACGCGTTACGGGAACTGGAAAAGCCCTTTGCGACCGTGAAAGGCGTTGCCCATCGCCTCCAAATTCCGGTTAGAAGGCTGCAACGCCTTGTGAGAGGCGCTACAGGACGTTCCCCTTATTACTGGGCGCAGTTGGCGCGGGTTCGCCGCGCCGCCCGGCTTGTTTCGTCGCACGTTTCGCTGGCGGAAGCTGCCTGCGAATTCGGCTATGCCGATCAGGCGCACATGACGCGGGCCTTTCGCAAGTGGCTGAGTATAACCCCTTCCAGGCTGAACCGGGCATCTCCACAGGCAGTCCAGCTTCTTCAGAGCGGTTACGGCTGAGAAACGGGCGTACAGATTTCGATCAAGAATCCGTTTTCCTCGCTGACATAGGCGGTTGTCTGTCCCCACGGTTCGTTACGGGGCGACTGGACAGACACAGCGCCTGCTTCGAGCGCTTTTTTCATTGCCGCATTAACATCATCCGTTTCAAATGCGATCTCGAAAACGGGATGATCAGGATTGGGTAAGGCGGGGGATTTGCCAAGGGATGTCATCAATTTTCGGGACGAAAAAGCCAACAGCGTACTACCGGTATCCAACTCGCCATAGTCTCCGCTTTTATGCTGGAAACGCGGCCGGCAACCGAAAGCCCTTTCAAAGAACGAGAGCGTCCTTGGGACATCTTCGACGTAAAGAATAGTGTATTTGAATTTCATTCGGCGCGGTTCTCCTTTTCTTACCGGGGAGATTCAGAGATAGAAGCGCCGGATAGTGTTGTCTTGAATATTTGCGACAGACCGGAACGAAGTTGTCTTCACGGATCGATTGCCGGGCGTCAGGACTGTCGCCAAAACAAACTGGGCCATCCGAGCATGACCCTGTCCGTACTATTGCCGTGCGGCTACGACTGAAAATGCTGTCGGGCGTCAAGCAGCTTTACGGTCATCATCACGCGCGAGGGGAAACTCTTTCCCAATGGCGGCTTTCACCGCAATGGGTCTGGTTGGCGCGCTGAACGAACCTGCTGATTTGCTTGAGCGGCCTAAATTGTCCTCAATTCCGGCGGAAAGAAACCCGGAATCGAACCTGAGATTTTGCAACCCGGCTCAACTTTTAACAAACAGCTTCCGCTTCCGTAAAAATGCGGCCTTTTCCTTAATCGGTTGATCAGGAATCCGGATTATAGTCACACCGAAACGGAACGAGTGCCGCATTTGACTGAAAAAACTTTTAGATCAAAGAATTCGCAGTGGTTCGAGCTTTTGTTGCTTGCCGTGATGCTTTGCGGCGGGTTTGTGTTCTTTTTAGTGATTCTTCTTGATGTCGTTTCGCTCGACGCATCCACATCCCGGTTGCAGATCCTGCTCTTTCTGCTTGCCTGGCTGATGTTTATTGCTCTCGTTGGTCATATGCTGTTCCGGCGGCCGTCGGAAATCATCGTGGCCGGTGATGGCAGCATCATCTTTAAGAACCGCCTGCGTCAGACAACACTCAAGCCTGAAGAAATTCTGGGCATTGAAGAGCGTGAGGACGATCTCCTTCTAAGGCATAGTAGCGGACAATTCGCTTTGCAGAACAAGTATTTCAACCAAAAAGAATTTTTTTCGTGGCTTATGAGCCGAAACCCGGCAGTCGATATCGAAAAGCAGCTCTTCGACTGACCGTATCTGTCGGAGTACGCCGGCCGACCAGCCTGTTCGGATGCGTTTGAACATTGACGAATCCGGCCCTCACGTGGCACAACAGACACATGGGGCTTGCGAACGCCCCGTGAGGCGCCAGCCCAAGTGTCGCATCCTTTGAACCCTGTTCTCCGGGAGGATGCACCATGGCGTCACCAACGGAAATAACCGTTTCCCAGCTGTCTCGTTTGATCGGCACACCCGAATGTCCTGTCCTGATCGATGTGTGCATCGATGAGGATTTTGAGGCCGATCCGCGCTTTGTCCCCACATCGTTCCGGCATCCGTTTGACCGGATCGTTGGTTTGGTGCCGCGCCTTTCGGGCCGGAAGGTTGTAGTCATCTGCCATAAGGGTCTTAAGCTCAGTCAGGGTGCGGCGGCGATGCTGCGAAATGCAGGTGTTGCGGCTGAGACCCTGCAAGGGGGGCTCGTTGCCTGGCGCGAGGCAGGTTTGCCTTTGGTGCCGGCGGAGAACATTCCAACGCGCAACAAGGCCGGACAGACCGTCTGGGTCACCCGTCACCGCCCGAAAATCGATCGCATCGCCTGTCCGTGGCTGATCCGCTGTTTCGTCGACCCGGATGCGCAGTTTTTGTTCGTCGCGCCGTCAGAGGTATTGACCGTCGCCGACCGATTTGGTGCCGCGCCGTTTGACATTGAGGATGTGTTCTTTAGCCATCGTGGTGAATTTTGCAGTTTCGATACGATGATAAAGACGTTTTCTCTTGAGACCAATCCGCTTCGTCATCTTGCGGTCATCGTTCGTGGGGCAGATACCAACAGGCATGACCTTGCGCCTGAGGCAGCCGGTCTCCTGGCCGCGTCATTGGGTCTGTCGAGAATGTACAGGGACGATCTTGCGCAGCTTGATGCGGGCATGCTGATCTATGATGCATTTTACCGCTGGGCGCGCGATGCAACCGACGAGGGGCACGATTGGCCTGTGACGGTTGTGAAAGGGTAGGCATGACAGTGTCCGTTGATAGCGGAAAGGCGGGGGCGGAGCCCTCGCTGAATGAGGCGTTCCACGCCTTCGGCCGGATCGGCGTCCTGTCCTTCGGCGGCCCGGCTGCGCAGATCGCGCTGATGCATCGGGTTATCGTCGATGAAAAGGGGTGGCTGTCGGAGAAACAGTTTCTGAACGCGTTGAGCTTCTGCATGCTCTTGCCCGGTCCTGAGGCAATGCAGCTTGCGACCTACGCAGGATGGCGGCTGCATGGTGTCCTTGGCGGTCTGATTGCCGGTCTGTTGTTCGTTCTTCCCGGTGCTGCGGTCATTCTGGCGCTGGCGACGATTTATGCGTATCTGGGTAATGCGCCATTGGTCGAGGCACTGTTTCTGGGCATCAAAGCGGCAGTCCTGGTCGTTGTGATCGAGGCGCTGCTCAAGGTTTCAAAGAAAGCGCTGCACCAGAAAGAACACTGGTTCATCGCGGTGCTGGCCTTCATCGGCATCTTTTTCCTGTCGTTGCCATTCCCGTTGATCGTTCTGGCTGCCGCCCTTTTCGGGTTCCTCCGGGCCCGGGGTGGGGCCGATGCGCCGTCCCCCGAAACCACCCGCAAAGTATCGATGGCCGGAACGCTTGGCACGGTGGTCTTGTGGCTGGCTGTCTGGTGGGTGCCGCTGCTTGCTGTCAGCGTCCTGTCAGATCAGGCGATCCTGACGGAAATCGGCACGTTTTTCTCCAAACTGGCCGTCGTTACCTTCGGCGGCGCTTACGCGGTTCTTGCCTATATGGCGCAGGATGTGGTCAGCCAGTACGGCTGGCTGACAGCGGGGGAGATGATGGACGGGCTTGGCCTGGCGGAAACCACGCCGGGGCCGCTTATTCTCGTGACGGAGTTTGTCGGCTTCCTGTCTGCCTTCCGGGAAGGCGGTTTCATCCTTG
This sequence comes from Stappiaceae bacterium, assembly GCA_965275915.1. Classification (GTDB taxonomy): domain Bacteria; phylum Pseudomonadota; class Alphaproteobacteria; order Rhizobiales; family Stappiaceae; genus JBDWFY01. Next base: position 683,100 of record CBDHYI010000006.1, on the reverse strand, counting down.
GCCTGACGGGAGCAATCGTCACGCTTTGGGTGACATTCATACCCTGCTTTTTGTGGATTTTCACAGGTGCACCGTACATTGAATGGATCGGCACGCAACCAAGACTGAAAGGCGCGCTGATGGCGATTACGGCCGCTGTCGTCGGCGTCATTCTCAATCTTTCGGTCTGGTTTGCGCTGCACGTGCTTTTTGCAACCGTTACGCCGACCGCCTATGGTCCCGTTACGCTTTGGCAGCCGGACCTTGGTTCCGTTGACTGGCGGGCCTGGGCACTGTTCATCCTGTGCGCGGGCATGGCGTTCGCCTTACACTGGGGCATCGGCCGGATACTGGTTATATCCTCGTTGTTGGGGGCCTTGCTGATGCAGATCTGACCCGCCGTCCGGATTACTCCGCTGCCGAGGTTTCAGCCTCCGGAAGCCGAAGCATCATCCGTGCCAGAATAAAGGCGGCGATGCCGCAAAGGGCAATCGCGGCCACCATTGGCGTCGCGGTACCATCGAAGAACGGGCTGGCGAGCACGATCATGATGCCGCCGGTCACCATCTGCAGTGTACCCCCGAGCGAGGATGCCAGCCCGGCAATATCGCCGTGATGATCGAGTGCCATGACCATTGTTGTCGGGATAACCAGGCCGAGGCAGGCATTTGCCAGAAACAAAAGCCCGATGATCACGTAAAGTTCTCCCAAACCTGTGACGGTCAAAGCCAGCAGTGCAAGCGTGAACAGCGAGAAACCGGTAACGGCCAGGGAAACCATTCTGGCCATGCCGATCCGCTGACCGAGAGACGCCGCCGCTTGCGAAGCGGAAAAGAAGCCGATTGCATTAAACGCAAAGGCGAGGCTGAAGCCGGTTGGCGAAAGCCCGAACTGACCGGTATAGACAAAGGATGCGCTGGCGATGAACACGAAGAAGCTGGCCATGCCGAAACCGCCGATGAAAGTCAGGCTGAGAAACGCCTTATCGGTCATCAGAACCTTTGTTCCATGCATAAACGTGCTCGGGTTGAAGGGCACGCGTTTGTCTTTGTCCAGCGTTTCAGGCAGCAGGAACGCCGTCAACAGCAGGCTGAGAACAGCGGCTGCTCCAAGCAGCGCGAAAATCGACCGCCATCCGGCGATCAGAATAAGGCCGCTGCCCCCGAGCGGCGCCAGCATCGGAGAGATGCTGATCACAAGCATGATCATCGCCATCAGTCGCGTGGCGGCGGCGCCGGTATGAAGATCGCGGATGATCGCCCGGGGAACCACCATGACCACGGCGCCGCCGATGCCCTGAATGAACCGGCTAAGCGTCAGCCATTCGATGGTTGGCGCCAGTGTGCATCCGATTGAGCCGATGATGAAAATGACAAGACCGAAGTAAAGCGGCGGTTTGCGGCCGACCTGATCGGCAACAGGTCCGTAGACAAGTTGCGCCAGGCCGAACGCCAGGAAGTAACCCGTCAGCGTCATCTGCACCGCGCCGACTGAAGTGCCGAGATCAGCGGCGATTGCCGGCAGAGCGGGCAGATACATATCGATTGCCAGCGGGCCGACGCAGACGAGCAGGCCCAGAATGACGGCAGAGCGAACCATACCGGAAGACATGATCAGGCTTTCAAATAAGGAAAGTGCGCAAAGGCTGTTAAAATGCGATTCTCCATCCTTACGCTTATTTCAGACGTTCGACTATAAAAAAACGATGCACGTGTGAATTGTATGGACGGTTCAGCCTGAAATGTCGCATCAGCAGGATGGTGAGGGGAGAGAGACAGATGGCCAGCGAACGGGAAAAAATGGAAGCCGGGGAATGGTATACCTGCCTGGACCCGGAACTGGATGCGCTGCGTCAGAAGGCACGCGAAGCTGTTCACCAGCACAATAGTGCCCCACCGTCAGAGCGGTCCCGAATGGGCGCTCTTCTGGCCGGGCTGATCGGCTCGGCCGCCGAGGACGCGATGATCGAAGCGCCGTTCCATTGCGCCTACGGCTACAACATCCATCTCAGTGCCGGCGTTTATCTCAATGCGGGCTGCACGATCCTTGACACGGCCCCCGTCCGGATCGGTGCGGGAACCCTCGTGGGGCCTTCTGTGCAGATCTACTGCCCCGAGCATCACAAACATCCGGAAAAACGCCGACAGGGGCTGGAATTCGCCCGGCCTATCGACATCGGTGCCAATGTTTGGATCGGCGGCGGCAGCATCATTCTGGGCGGTGTCTCTATCGGCGATGACGCGATCATCGCCGCAGGCTCTGTTGTGACACGGGATGTAGACATTGGAGCGACTGTCCGAGGCAATCCGGCGCGGTGATGCTCCAACGCGCGGCCCGGTTGGTGATCCAGGCTTACAGCAGCCTGCGTTGGCATGCTCTTACTGCCACCGCCTCTGACTCACGGCAATGGCCAGAGCACATACCAGGATGAGACCGGAGAGGGCGTCCTTGGTGTTGAAGTCCAGCCCCATCAGGTTGAGGCCGTTGGCAACCATGCCCAGGAACAGGACACCGATCAGGGTCCCGGGGATGTTAGGCCGTCCGCGGGGGTGGATCGAAGCCCCGATGAAGACGGCTGCGATAGCGTCCAGGAGATAGGAAAAACCGGCAAGTGGTGTGAACATGCGCAGGTTGGCCGATCCGATGATGCCGCCGATGGCACAGGTCGCAGCTGCAAGTATGAAGCCGATCGCAACGTATTTGTTGACCTTGATGCCGGCCACCAGCGCCGACGTTTTCTGCAGTCCGATCGCGTGAATGCGCTTGCCAAAAATCGATTTCTCCAGAAAAACGAAATAGACCAGCAGCACGACAGCGGCGATAACAACCTCCGAGGGAATGCCGTAGACGTCGCCGATTGCCAGATTGCGGTATTCCATCGGCGCACGGCGATGGGAGATCGGACCGCCACCGTTGGTGAAGATGCGCTGGACGGAACTTCCGATAAAGAAGGTCCCGAGCGTGGCCAGAAACGGACTGACTTTGAGTTTCACCACAAGAAAGGCGTTGAGCAGGCCGACGGTCACGCCACCGCCAATACCGATCAGAACGGCAAAATACCAGGCGATGTCATACTCTTTCATCGCCACAATCGCGAAAGCCGCGCCCATGTCAAAGGCGATCCCGATCGACAGATCAATGCCGCCAAGAGCAACGATCAGCGTCATGCCAAGCGCCAGGATCAACAGGATCGATGACCCTTCGACAATGTTCAGGAGATTGCCCGGATTGAGAAAGCTGCTCGTGTAGATGGAGAAAAACACAAAGAAGGCGGCAATAATGATCAGAAACGCGTAGCGGACAAACACATCCCGGAACGTGATCGTTTTTTTCTCAATCGCGACCTGTTCGCTCATGACTTCGCCCGCCCCGAGACAGAGGCCGACGCAACGACAATCAGAATGAGCGTGCCTTTGATGCAGCCGGTCCAGAACACATTGACGCCAATGGACTTGAACCCGAGTGACAGAGCGGAAACGAGAACCGCGCCCAGGACAGCGCCCCACAGGGTGACGACCCGGCGCGGGGAGAATGTTGCGCCAAGGAACGTCGCAAGGACCATTTCCAGAAGAAGGTTTTCCTCGGTGCCGGGTGTGTAGCCTGACCCCCGGGCGAGGATGAACATGGAGGCAACTCCTCCGGAAAATCCCGCAATGACAAAGGACTGAGCCAAAAAAATCTTCACCGGGATTCCGGATGTTTCCGCCGCATCGCGACTGCCGCCGACAGCCTGAAGATTGAGGCCCCATTTGGTTCGGTGTGCCACGAAGAAGAAAACAGCAGCGATAGCGAACGTCAGAATAACACCCGCAGAAACGCCGCCTATTGTTCCATCGCGCAGCCACACAACCGCTTCATGATTCACATTGATGCGCCGGCTGGTGGAGATCACCTTCGTTATCCCGACCACCGCGACGGACGTCGCAAGCGTGGCGAGCAGCGGCGTCATTCCGATCAAGACAACCAGCGCCGCATTCACAGCCCCCACCATCGTTGCCGCGGCAATTGCGGCGGGAAGGGCGATCGCGAGCGGTAGTTGGAAGCCGACAATAAGGACAGCGATGATCGCACCGCCCATCACCGCCGAAGCGGGAATGGACAAATCAATACCACCCGACACGACATCGTCACCGCCCGCCATGACGACGACGGAGAGGCCGAGGCAAACGATAACGGTCGGGATGGCCTGGCGCAGGATGAGATCCAGCGTTTGAGCGGTCAGAAAGTTCGCGGAAACAACGCTGAGGTAGATGAAAAGTCCGGCGAAGACGAGAAGGGGGAGCGCGCCTATGACCGTACTCAAAACGGGAGACGAACGCTTCACTTCGAAGGTCTCCGTCACCTCGGACATCACGCCACCACCTGCGACTGTCCGCCGGTCGTCATCGATAAAAGGGTGTCCAGCGTTAAGGTGTCGGCGGCTTCATCGGCAATCACCGTGCCGCGCATCATGACGACGATCCGGTCACAGAGCCCCAGGAGTTCAGCCGGATCGGATGAGGAGACAAGAACCCCGGCATCCCTGCCTGCGAGATCTTCGATCAGTTGATAGATTTCGACCTTCGCCCCGATATCCACACCGACCGTTGGCTCGTCGAGGATGAAGAGTTTTGATTTGGTCGCAAGCCATCGGGCCAGAACAACTTTCTGCTGATTTCCACCGCTGAGAAAACGGGTGATCGCCGAGGGATTGCGGGGCCTGATGTCGAGAGCGTCCGAAAGATCGTTGGCACGGTTCCGCGCCAGGGCTCTGTTTTCCAACTGCAGACGTGCCACCTTTTCCAAAGAGGCCAGGTTGACATTGTCGCTTACACTCATATCGAGCACCAGGCCGTCATGGCGTCGGTCACGGGGAACCAGAACAATACCGTTTTCAACGGCATCGGAGGGACTGTTCAGTGAGAGCTCCACATCGTCAAAGGTCAGAGTTCCCTCGGTGGCCGGTTTCAGGCCGTAGATCGCATCGGTCAGTTCCTCCCGTCCGGATCCCATCAAACCGGCGATGCCGACAATCTCGCCGCGATGGACCGTGAGACCGACATCACGGAATTTCGAACCGTGTCCGAAGCCGGACAGTTTCAGCAGCGGCGCACCGGTCTGGTGGCCCTTTTCGGGATAAAGTTCCTCAATCTCACGTCCGACCATCAACTGAATTATTGCGTCCGCAGACGACTCGCGGACATCATCGACCACGGCAACGGATTTGCCGTTTCGGAACACGGTGACACGATCGCACAGTTCGATGATTTCTCCCAGATAGTGGGAGACGTAGATCATCGCGATGCCCTGTTCTTTAAGGTGACGGATTGCACTGAACAATTGATCGATCTCACCGCTTGAAAGGGGGGCGGTCGGTTCGTCGAAGACAACGAGTTTCGCTTTTTCATCGATCAGCGCCCGTGCGATCTGAACGAGTTTCCTTTCAGCGACACCCAGGTCTCGGATAAGCGCATCGCCGGGAAGGTCCGTATTCAGATTGGCTTTGAGAAACGCCTCCGCCCGCTGCCGCATCGCCGTACGGCTGATGCCGAACGGTCCGGTGACTTCCTGCCCCATGAAAACCGATTCAGCGACCGTAAAATGGGGAACAAGATGAAGTTCCTGATGAATAAAACGGATCCCCGCCTGATGTACGGAATGCGGTGACAGGTCCGGAACAGGCTCACCGTTGATGGTGACCGCTCCGGCATCACGTTGGTAAACTCCGGCCAGTATCTTGATAATGGTCGACTTGCCGGCACCGTTTTCGCCGACAAGGCCGTGGATTTCTCCCCCAGCCACATCAAGGTCGGCCTCGTCCAGCGCCTGCACTCCCGGAAACGCTTTGGAAATACCGCGCATGGCCAGAACATGAGCCGTATTTCTGTTCATTTCACTCACGTGTTCGTTTTCCGCTACGCCTGGGCGTTCCTGATCTGGTTGGCCCGACATCGTTTCCTCCAGCCGCGACAGGTGAGTGTACCCATTTGCCGGTTTAGAAAAAAGGATCGTCAGGAGAGGTGCAGCGAGGAGCCCGAAATCAATCGGGCTCCCCGCCGGGAGGAAACGGGACTTAGTCGAGTTCGCCGTAACCCAGCTCTTTGTAAACGGCTTTGGCTTCTTCCGGTCCGTTGACAGGTTTAACGTCGACAAAGGTCTGTGGAAGGAGGGTTTCACCGGCAAAGTGCCGCGCAACGTTCATGGCCGCGGTCGATCCGATTTTGCGTGGCTGCTGCGCGACGTTGGCAACGAACGGGCTGCCGTCTTCCGCCATTATTTCAAGCGTTTCGGGACCGCCATCCAGTGCCGTAACCTTGATTTCCGTACGTCCGGCTTCTTCCAGTGCCTGAACAACACCAATCGCGGGCTGATCCCAGCAACCGACGTGTATCGCATCGATTTCGCCCTTGGGATACTGATTGAGCAGGTCGAGTGTCTTTTTCCGGGCATCTTCCGGTGCGTTGGCAAAGGCTTCCGCGAGTTCCGGCTGAAGAATTTCAATTTGCGGATAGTCCTCAAGCACATATTTCCACAGACCGGCCCGGATGCCGCAAATCCGAAGAGCGCCCTCAAAGGCATTGAAGACGGCGACCTTTCCCTTACCGCCCATCGCATCCGCCATATAGCGTCCGATTGTGGTTCCCATATAATAGTTGTCGGACGTGGTGTTGTTGATGCCATGTGGCGAGAGATGGTCGACTGTGAAAACCGGAATGCCCGCGTTTTTCAAGGCTTCGAATTTTGGTTCGACCGCGCCGTCGCCCAGGATTGAGATAACAGCATCGACTTTGTTATTTAAAAGAATATCGTGGTTATCTGCGTGAACCTGGTTGTCGCGGCCGCCGTCAACAGGCACAGCCTCCCCACCGAGTTCCGCAACCGTGTCCAGCGCGCCGTTGAAGGCTTCGCGGTCCCAGAAATGTTGCGTACCAACGACAGCGACGCCGATCTTCTTGCCTTCCAGTGAAAGGTTGCCGGCTGCCAAAGCCGACGTGGCTACAATGACTGCGGCCGCACTGGCAGCAACCATTTTTGTCAGAAGCTTTCTCATTATTTTCCTCCCAATTATCAGTCGTTTAACCGACCTTTCCGAATCTCCCTACATCCGAAAAACCCGTGCACCGGAAACATATCCAGACGGGGTACAGTCCAATTCCCGAACACGTGTACAGGATTTACTGCAGAATTCAGACTTAACTTGTGTCAAAAGATATGACATATGTCAAACAATGAGTGCGCAGATCGATCAAACAGCGGATGATGTCTTGTGCATGGGCGTCGATGTGGGAACGACGGCCGTGAAAGCGGCTGTCTACACGTTGAACGGCCGGTTATGCGAACAAGAAACGCATGGCATAAAAACTCTTCGGTCGCAGGCCGGTTGGTCCGAACAGTCCATGCCGGAAGTCAGAAAAACGGCGCTGACGGTCATGAAGAATGTTGCCGCCAAAGTTCCCGCCAACCGAATTGCGTCAATCGGAGTTTGCGGTCAGGGGGACGGGCTTTGGCTTCTGGATGAAAATAAAGAGCCGGTTCGCAATGCCATCTTATGGAACGACCAACGTGCCGGTGACTATGTCAGCCGCTGGATCGATGACGGAACCGCGGACCGTGTTGCCGGATATTGCCGGACGGCTCTTTGGGCCGGGACAACCGCTGCAGCATTTCGATGGCTGAAAGACAACGACGCGGACGCAGCGGCACGGGCACGGCATGTCCTTTATTGCAAGGACTGGCTCAATTTCACGCTGACAGGAAATCTTGTGACGGATTTCACCGACGCATCAATTCCTTTTCTGGATCTTGAAACGAAAGAGCTTGCTCCGGAGACGTTCGAGGCGCTCGGGGTTGCGGAGCTTTATGAGAAACTGCCGGAGATTCGTTCCGCAACCGAGGTCCATGGCCGGCTGCTTGAACCGATCGCATCCGAAATCGGTCTGACCAACAGCATTCCTGTTGCGACAGGCTCCATTGATGTGGCCGCGATGCTCAGCGGAATGGGACTTGAGGCCGTCGGCGATATCGGTCTGATTTTGGGCACCACAGCGGTGGTCGCCGCACTGATGAAGCCGGAACCCTTCAGCGAACCGCTGCCGGGCGCAACACTGGCTCATCCTTACAACAATCTCTGGATCCGCGTGCTTGCGCCTTTATGCGGAGCCGCGGCTCTTGACTGGTTCAGTTCAACCCATCCCAGGAGCTTCGGCGGTGATGGGCCGGCGGCCGTCGCTGCGCGCATGAATGCTGAGGCGGCAACAGTTGCACCGGGGGCAAACGGGGTGACGTTCTTGCCGTTTCTCGAGGGTGAGCGGGCGCCGTTCGTCGCTCCGGAGGCAACGGCGTCGTTTCTGGGAATGACATCCGCCACCATGAAAGCCGACCTGGCCCGCGCGGTGATGGAAGGGGGCGCGTTCAGTCTGCGCCATTGTTTTGAAGCAACAGGCGTGGACAGTCCCAGGCAGATCTTTCTCACCGGCGGTGGCGCCCGAAACGGGCTCTGGTGCGATATCATTGCCAGTGTCATGAACACGACAATCGTCGCGAGCAATGCCAGCGATCACGGCCTTTGGGGCGCGGCGAGAATGGGTGCCGTTGCCGCTGATCTTCTGGATTTGGAGGCATCCCATCGCCGCGAAGACACGCTCCGCCGACATCGGCCCGATGCCGCTCAGGCGGCTGTCTATGACGGTTTGTTTGATCTTTACAAAAAGTATACCGACTTTTCGGTTCCTCAATGGGAGGCGCGGCGGCATGCTGCGGACATGAGTTGATGGAAAGCAAGAAACCGAGTTTTGACGCAATGTTTGCCGGCTTCACCATTCTTGATATCGCCGGTCGGCCTGTCACCGGGATTCCCGAGGGCGGCGGCATCGCTTTTTTGGAAGAAATCCGAATGAACCCTGCCGGAACCGCGTCCGGCGCCTTGATGAACGCTGCGAAGCTTGGTCTGAAATGTTCGACGTCAGCCTGTGTGGGCGACGACGAGAAGGGCGATTTCATTATCAGCCAATATCAGAAGATGGGTATCGATTGTTCGATGATCCAGCGCACGCAGTCAATGAAGACATCAGCGACCATTTTGCCGATCCGCCCTAACGGCGAACGGCCGGCACTGCATTGCCGGGGGGCGTCCGATGCCTGGTTTGTGGAAGAAGATGAATTTGAAAGTGTTTGCGACGCCAGGTTCCTGCATCATGGCGGCACGGGCTTTTTGAATGCCATGGACAGCGGTCAGAGCGCGAGACTGCTCGCCTATGCCAAAGGAAAAGGCGTCACGGTCACTATGGATCTGATCGCGCCCACGGATGAGACGGTCGGACTTCTGAGGAAACTGCTGCCGTACGTTGACTACTTCATGCCGTCCATGGAGGAGGCCCGGTTTATTTCAGGGCAATGCGAACCTCATGACGCTGCGCTCTTTTTCAAGGATCTGGGTGCCGGTGCCTGTATATTCAAATGGGGCGAGCGCGGCTCGTTCATCAGTACCGCGGCGGGCGATTGTCATATGCCTGCATTTAAAGTGGATGTCTCCGATACAACCGGGTGCGGCGACAGCTATTGCGGCGGATTCATCGCCGGTCTTTCCCTGGGCTACGACATCAACGAAGCCTGCCGGCTGGGAACGGCTGTATCGGGTCTTGTGGCCACAGGACTTGGTTCGGATGCCGGAGTTGTCGATCTTGAAACCACGCTGGCTTTTATGAATACCGCACAGATTCTGGATGTTTGACGTGAATTCCGTGAGCGAAAAAGAAGTTCTCAGTTTTGCGCATCGAAATGATGATGCGATCGCAAATGCAGCGTTGCTCTATTACAAGGAAGGGCTGACGCAAAGTCAGATCGCCGCGCGCCTGGGCGTATCCCGACCGACCGTGATCGGCTACCTGCGACTGGCACGCGAACTGAGCATTGTTGACATCCGTATCCGGGGCCGTGCCTTTGCGTCGTCGGACCTGTCAAAACAAGTGCGTGAAAAGTTTGCCCTCAGCGATGTCTATGTCTCTGAATTTGCGGCCGACAGCAGCAACTCGGCCGAGAGTGAGGCGATGCAGATCAGCAGACATCTGGCCCGTTTGGGCGGCGAGGCGCTGCACGAGATCATTCAGCCCGGAGATACGGTTGGTGTTGCCTGGGGTGAGACCCTGCATAATCTCGCCGATGAAGTGCCGCGCCGGAAAATAGAAGACGTCACGATCTATCAGATCATCGGTTCGATGCGTTCGCCGTTGATCTCGACGGCGGAGAGCTGTGCGATCCGCATTTCCTCCCGGCTCGGTGCAGACTGTTACACCTTGCACGCTCCCGCCATATTGACCACCGCTCCACTCGCCGAGGCGTTACGCGAAGAGCCGGTTATTCGCAGCCAGCTTGAAAAATTCGCCTCGCTGGATCGGACCGTTTTTTCCATCGGCAATTGCGACACCACAACCGAGAGCGTGCAGAACCTGATCTCCAGCAAGGCGGATTTCGACTGGTACACCCGCCATGGGGCCGTCGGTGTTCTGTGTGGGCGGTTCATCGATGCCGGGGGCAACCACATCAAGGGAGAAATGGACAGCCGCATGATCGGCATTACGCTGTCGGAGCTGCAGGCCAAGCGAAACGGCATTCTGATTGCCGGCGGACCGAGCAAATGGGAAGCCATCCTGGCGACGCTGAAAGGCGGCTATGTTTCTCATCTTGTTACCGACGGTGATACGGCCCGCTGGCTGAAGCAAGCCGGGACGCAGAACCAATGACGAAAGTTGCGATCATCGGCGACAATTTCATGCTGTCGGACATGTTTGAGGACAAGCTGTCCGATGTCCTGAACCGAAACGCTATCTCGGTCCGGAAACATACATTCAATTGGCCGGGAGGCCCTCTGGTTCAAGGCAACACCGCGCCGGGCATGGATGGACTGAAAGAATATTTCGCGGATTCCGGTGACGTGGCCTCTCTGATTGGCGATGCGGAAGTTCTGATCACCCATCTGGCGCCTGTCTCCCGCGATGTCCTGTCACGGCTGCCGGGCCTGAAGATGATTGCGGTGTCCCGTGGTGGACCGGTCAACATAAATCTTGACGCCTGTCGTGAACGGGATGTGCTTGTGGTCAATACGCCGGGACGCAATGCGTCTGCGGTCGCCGAGTTCACCATCGGCGCAATCCTCACCGAAACACGTCGGATCAGAGCCGGTCACGAAGCTATGCGGTCCGGTATCTGGCGCGATGAACTCTATCGGGCGGACACGACCGGCAAGGAACTGCGTGAAATGACCGTCGGGCTCGTCGGTTACGGAGCGATCGGGCGGCTCGTTGTGGGATTGCTGAAAGCCTTTGGCTGCCGCATCCTCATATACGACCCTTATGCGAACCTGTCGGCGGCCGATGCGGCTGATGGCGTTGAGATGGTTTCGTTTGATACGCTGCTTCAGCAAAGCGACGTCGTTTCGCTTCATCCCAAGGTAACGCCGCAGACCCGGGGAATGATGAATGCGGAAGCCTTTGCCCGGATGAAGGACGGCGCTGTTCTGGTGAACACCACGCGCGGTTTGCTGTGCGATGATGAGGCAATGCTTCATGCGCTGAAAAGGGGATCGCTTGGTGCGGCGATCATTGACACATTCACCGAGGAACCGGTTCCCCCGGACCATCCGCTGCTAAGCTTGCCGAACGTAACGCTGACGCCGCATATCGCCGGCGCGTCTGTACACACCGTTACGCATGCCGCTGAAAAAGTGGCAGAAGAAGTGCGGCGCTATCTCGCCGGCGAACCGCCCCTCAATCCTCAATAGATGTTGCAAAAAACAGAGTATTTACCCGTGACAACAAAAGCAGAAACCGCCTTGCGTCAGGCGATTATCGACGGATGCCTTCGCATGAATGCCGAAGGTATGAACCAGGGAACCTCCGGTAATATCAGCGCCCGATACAAGAACAGAATGCTGATCACGCCGAGCGCGACGGCTTATGAGAAGATGCAGCCAAAGATGCTGGCTTCAATGTCGCTCGAGGAAGGAGACGAGAGCTGGAAGGGGCCGTTAAAACCGTCCTCGGAATGGCACTTTCACCGTAACATCATGATGCATCGGCCTGATGCCGGTGCGGTTGTGCATCTTCATGCACCGTTCTGCACCGTTCTGGCAATTGCCAACAAGCCGATCCCGGCCTGCCATTACATGGTGGCGTGTTTCGGTGGTAACACTGTGCGGTGCGGCGGGTATGCGCGTTATGGCACGCCAGAGCTGTCTGAGATAGCTCTGGAAGCCCTCGAAGGCAGGACGGCGTGCCTGCTTGCCAATCACGGCATGATCGCTATCGGAACAAGTCTGGAAAAGGCACTCTGGACAGCAGTCGAACTGGAAACGCTGGCAAAGCAGTATTACCACTCGCTGCTTATCGGTGGTCCGGTGCTGCTGTCCGACCGGCAGATTGATGAGACACTCCTGGCTTTTGCCGGTTACGGGCTTCAGGACGAGGACTGATTGCGCCGCACTTCCAGTTATGATCAGGCGAAAAATGTGTCCCGGTATCGATCGCGCAGAGTGGTCTTCTGCACTTTGCCCATGGAGTTCCGGGGCAACTCATCGACAACGAACAGGCGCTTGGGGTGTTTGAATCGGGCGATTTTGTCCTCGAGGGAGGCGAGGATTGCCCCTTCGTCGGGTGTCGCGTTCGCTTCAGCCACAAGAATGCCGATAACACCTTCGCCGAAATCGGAATGCGGAACGCCGATCACGGCGGATTCCCTGACACCGTCCACCGCGTCGAGCAGGAGCTCGATCTCCTTGGGGTAGATGTTGTAACCGCCTGAAATAATGAGGTCCTTCGAGCGGCCGACAATATGAACATAACCGTCGTCATCGATGCGTCCAAGGTCCCCGGTGACAAAGTAGCCGTCCTTGCTGAACTCTTCAGCCGTCTTTTCCGGCATCCGCCAGTACCCTTTGAAGACGTTGCGGCCCTGCACCTCGATCATGCCGACATCTCCATCGGGCAACGGCGTCCCTGTCTCCGGATCCGTGATGCGCAATGCGGTGCCGGGCAGGGCAAACCCAACCGTCCCGCCGCGTCGCTCGCCCTTGTACGGATTGGATGTGTTCATGTTGGTTTCGGTCATGCCGTACCGTTCAAGAATGCGATGACCGGTACGTTTTGCAAAAGCATTGTGCGTGTCGGCCAATAGAGGCGCACTGCCGGAGATGAACAGCCGTATGTGAGAGGTCAACCCTTTGTTGAGGCGCGGATTGTCCAGCAGCCGTGTATAAAACGTCGGAACCCCCATCATTGAAGTCGCGCGGGGCAGGGCGTCGATCACCTTGTCGGCATCGAAACCTGCCTGAAAGATCATGGACGCACCGGCAAAAAGCACGATGTTGGTGGCAACAAACAGGCCATGCGTATGGAAGACGGGCAGGGCGTGAAGCAGGACGTCTTCCTTTGTAAAGTGCCAGAAGTGGGTCAGGACCTTCGCATTTGAAAACAGGTTGTCATGGCTCAGCATGGCGCCTTTGGACCGGCCGGTGGTGCCGGATGTGTAAAGAATCGCGGCCAGATCGTCGGCGCTCCGGTCGATATTGAAGAAGCTGCGCACCGAGGAGTCGGCTGCAAAGGCGAGCGAGCCGGAGCCGGTTCCGTCGCTCTTCCATATCCCGAGCGTTTCAAGGGCAATGCCGCGCTTCTGGGACAGATCCCGGTAAGCCTGTCGATGTTCCGGATCGCAGACAAAGACCTTGGGCTCTGCATTTTCCAGAAAATAATCGATCTCTTGGGCTGTATAGGCCGTATTCAGTGCCACAAAGATCCCACCGGCACGGACCGTGCCAAGATAGAGCATCAGCGCGTCGATGGATTTTGGAATCTGTGCTGCAACCCGGTCACCGGGCTTGACGCCAAGATCTGTAAGCGCAGCTGCAAACTGTGCGGATCGTTCAAGCACATCCTTATAGCTGAAAATGCGCCCGTCATCGGATCTGGCGAAACGGGCGGCGGGATCGGCCGTTCCAAGCAGGCCGTCGAACAGATAGTTACCCATTGGCCAGCTGCTTCGCTTTTTTTTCAGGAACGTTGCTTCGTGCCAGCGACTGAACGGCTCTTGAGGTCGCCACCGTTTTGTTGCTCACAAATTCCTCATGGTTCTGTTCCACTTTGCTCAATTCGTAAAGATAGTTGACCATTGCGCTGCTGGATTGTTTGAGACCGTTTTCGGAAATGTCAGCCAGCGCGTGCACGTCATGGATCGACGCGCCGTTGCCAAGGTGAAACCGGGCTACCGGATCGAGCGGCAGGCCGTCCGGCCGTTTTTCGTCCACGAGATAGGTGGCGGCAAGCGCCTGGATGGTATCCGCATGATCTTTCAGCAGCTTTCGCCGTCGGGCGCGGTTGGTTTCGGCCACATCGGATAGAATGGCTCCGGCAAGAACGTTTTCTTCTTCATCACGCTGCTTTGCCAGCCATGTGTTGAAACGCGGAATCGGCGACAGGGTCACGAATGTCTTCAGCTGTGGCAGGTCCGTGGAGAGATCCTCGACAACCTGCTTGATCAGCGAATTGCCGAAGGAAATACCTTTGAGACCGTCTTGACAGTTGGATATGGAATAGAAAACGGCGGTATCGGAGGTTTCAGCCGGGATAATTTCCCGTTCTTCAGCAAGAACCGATTGAATCGATCCCGGCACGCCCTTGGACAGGGCGACCTCGACGAATATCAGCGGTTCATCCGGCATCGACGGATGAAAAAAGGCAAAACAGCGCCGGTCTTCCGGCTGAAGGCGCCGCCGTAGGTCATCCCAATCGTTAATGGCGTGCACAGCCTCATATTCGATAATTTTTTCCAGAATATTGGCCGGGGTTTCCCAATTGATTCGCCTCAGCACCAGGAAACCCCTGTTGAACCAGGAAGAGAGCAGATGGGTAAAATCGATATCTGCCCGGGCAAAGGACGGATGGTCTTTGAGGTGAGCCAGAAGGTCCAGGCGGATATTGACCAGTTCGGCCGTCGCGCCGGGCACCTGATTGAGGCGGCGCAGGAGTTCCTGGCGGGGGGGCATGCTGGATGAGACCAGAGCCGCCAGTGTTTCGCCGGTCGGGTTCTCCTTATAGTCGGCGGCACGGGCTTCAACATCGGACGCATCCAGATCCAGCTTCTCCGTCAGATACTCGAAAAATGCGATTTTTGCCTCCGGCGATAATCCCTTATAGGCCGCAAGAATAGCGCGCGCGGTTTTGGTTCCCGAAACTTCCCCGGTCGTGGTCAGCAGTGCATCGCACAATTCTTCAATCGGCTGACCGTCATAATAGGCTGATCCGGAGAAACGCCTCTCGAAGATTGTCGAAAGCAGATCAGCCAGAAAATTCGAACGCATCATCGTGTCATGCCTGCAAAAATTACCCAGCTCTACCAGAGGTTTACTGACTTCAGCAGCAAATCGATCCTCCGATTATCATACGGGTCAATTAAAGATCGAACCAGCACAGAATTATGAAATCGCGATGGAGAGTTGGTTGTATTTTCGAATTGGTGCCGACCTGAATGACTCTTCGGAAAGGGAAAGCGTTCGATCCTGATCCTGCATCCGATCCATTGGGTCTTTTCCGTAGATCCTTGTTTTGGCACGTATCCTTGTCGTAAAGATCTTCCGACTTTTGCTGGATGCGCTGAAGCCTGCTTTTCATAGCGTTCCCATCAGCCTTCTGCCGTTCGATCCGCCATTTCAAACCGGTTTATGGGGCCACATCCGGGGCTCAAGCGGCATTCTTTCAAGATGTCGCTCGGGCCCGCTTGAAATCTCCGGGTGCGGTAATTATAACGAACGTACGTTCGCTCAATTTCTGAAATGTACAGATCGGGAAAATGTTTGAAAATATCGAATTTCGTTTTTCGCAATTCGGGGAGTTTTTCGAAATTCTTGAAGTGGTCTCTCTGATTTTCCTGCTCCTGATCATTTCGGAAATGACTTGGGACTTTCTCACGGGCAGGCGGTGCAGATATCAGGAGACGCTGGCCAATTTTCTGATCGCTTTCGGTTCGTTTCTGCTTGAGAGAACGGTTTACGGCCTTGTGTTTGTTATCGGCGTGTTTGCCGCGGAACGCCTGGCTTTCTTTTCGATTGAGCTCACGTGGTGGAGTTGGATGGCGGCGCTTCTCCTTGCGGACTTCACCTACTACTGGATGCACCGGTTCGAGCATGAGATCAGGCTGTTCTGGGCCCATCACAGCGTTCATCACTCATCTCCGGAATTCAATCTCACAACATCGTTGCGGCTTGCCTGGACCGAAGCGCTGTTTGAATGGATTTTCCTGGTCCCTATGGTGCTGATCGGATTTGACGCCGTTCAGACACTGTCGGCATTTCTCGTGATCGTTGCCTATCAGACCTGGATCCACACGGAAAAGATCGGCAAACTGGGCTGGTTGGACCGGGTACTCAATACTCCGTCCGTACATCGGGTCCATCACAGCTGCAACAGCCGTTTCATTGATAAGAATTACGGTGGCGTTCTGATTATCTGGGACCGCATGTTCGGGACATATCAGGCTGAGGACGAAACGGTCGTTTACGGCATTACAAAACCCGTGAGTTCGGCCAATCCAATCACCATCAATTTCCATGAATATGTTGAGATCGCAAAAGACGTCAGAAAGGCGAAAAGGCTGCAGGATGTGTGGTTTTTTCTGTTCGGCAGACCGGGATGGACGCCGGACGATGAACGGCGCCGGCAATATAAGGAATAGAAACTGCAACAAAGACCGCTTTTTGTGGAATTACCGCGATGCGGAAAAACGTTTATTGGCGTAAGGTCTTTGCGTTTCTTTCAACTGGGAGAGGCCGACTTATGCGCATATCGCTGTTGTTACCTCGTATTGCTGCCGCCTGCATACTGATGTCGTTTCCTGCAAAGTCGGCCGAAGAGGCCTTTTCCTGGACCGGAACTTATGAAGGGATGTTTGCCTGCGATGATGTAACGGACGGCCGTGCGTCCAGCTTCGGCCGGGATATGAAGGTCCAGATTGTCCAGGAAGACGACCGATTGACCGTTCACACGGGAGCCGTGGTGGACAGCGCGACGGGAACCTCTACGTCGATTTACACTGGTGTTGTAAAAGACAGCGCCAATGGCGATGTTTCAAGCGGTTATCTTGAGATCTGCTGGTCGAGCTTTGCTTACAAGGAACTGCTCCGCATCTTTCCCGCAGCGACCGACGAGGAAAATTTCGGCTTTGCCGCTGACACAATCTTCGTTTCGGACTCGCTTCCCGGCGCTGAAGGAGCGCTGGTCGTGGAAAGCTGCAAGTGGTCGCTGAAACGTGTGTCCACCCAAAAGCCGGATATTGCGGCTTGCGAGTTGAAGTGACAGTCCTTGGATTGCTGTTCAAACGGCTGATAAAAATGATGCCTGAAGCCGGTGTTTTTTGAATGAGGGGCGAAAGTGGTAGAGAATTGATTTTATACGAAAATATATGTCCTGAGTTCCCGCCGCTTTTATGAGCACTTCAAGGCAGCCGGAGAATCAGCCGGTAAAGGCTGTGTTGCTGATGGTCGTCGGCATGATGTTCATACCGCTCGGCGACTCCTTTGCAAAGCTGGCATCCCACCAGACACACTATTCTGCTGTCACAATCGCCTGGGCCCGATTTGCACTTGGCGCTGTACTGGTCATGCCCATAGCGCTTTTCTTTGGTCAGCTTCCCCGTCTGGCGGTGCGGTTCTGGATGACGCAGTTGATCCGGGCCGGTTTTTTGTGCGGATGCATTGTCCTCATCATCAAGGCTGTCAGCCTCCTGCCGTTTGCCGATGCCTACGGCGCGTTTTTTATCGGTCCCGCGATGACGACGATATTTGCGCATATTATTCTTGGCGAGAACGTGCGCCCGATCGAATGGTTTTCCGTTTTTGCAGGCTTTGTTGGTGTCCTCCTGATTGTAAGACCGGGAGCAGCTATGTCGTTCGATTTGTTCTGGGCGCTGGGGGCGGGATGTTGCTATGCGGGGTATCTGACCGCAACACGCTGGGGACGTGCCGTTGGCCCGCCCCTGGCACAACTTGCCGGACAACTCCTGGCCGGCACGGTTCTGCTTCTGCCTTTCTCCCTGGGAGGTATTTCCCTTTCAGACCTGCAGGCCCCTGAATTTTTGCTGGGTTCCGGGATGTCCTCGGCTGTCGGAAACCTTCTAACGATCCTGGCGCTCGGCTATGCGCGCGCAGCGACGCTGACACCTCTGGTCTATGCGCAACTGATTGGTGCAACACTGCTCGGAATGCTCCTTTTTGGAACCATCCCCAGCGCTTTATCGGCCCTTGGCCTGGGAATTATTGTCGTTACCGGAGTGCTGCCGCTCGCATTTCGCGGTCGATAAGCAAAAAGTGATTGAAACCTATGCACGCAACCCCGACTAAAGCATTTTTGTTTTGAGTTTGTTGGTAATTGGTCTGCAATTCTGAAGTTCAGATCGAAAGAATTCCGAATCAGGGTCCCAGGAATGACCATCCGAAATAGACTGTTTGTTCTCGTTCTTGTCCTCACAATTCGATTATTCTATGCGCCGGCTGGATTATCTTTACCGCGTATCAGGATCTCGCCCGGAACCTGGCAAAACTACAAAGTCTTCCATCCGTCACAGCGTTGTGGAACCAGGGCATCGTGTCCGGAGGGGCCGCCATTCCTGAAGCCGTGTCCGCACGTTATCCCGATTGTGCGCCCGAAAGTCCGGCCGATGGCTCCGCGAAAATGCTTGCGCAGACCCGCACGGTCATAACCTGTGTTGGCGAGGATGTTGATGTCGCGGCCAACAGGAACCCGACAACCAACATGTTCGCGGAACTGGTAACAGGGCAGTTGCCTGATCTTGTGGTTCGCAGCCAGGCGGTCATCCGCAACGCCGAAAAAGTTGCGAGCAAATCAGAGCTGAGTCACTTCGACTCCATGCTGGTTCTGGTCGGGGCAGGTCAGTTCAAGGTCCTGGCCGATCGTGTCAGCGCGATTTCACGAACCGGCCCTGGAGCGGTTGCCGAAAACGAGACAACTCCCTTCAGCCAGGCTGCGGCGACGTATCGCCAAGCCAACGGCAAGTTTCAGGGCGCTCTTGCAAAGATAGCATCCAACGTTGGAAAGGGAGCAGACGGCCAGAAGCTTGATCTTGCGCCGCTCCATGAAAGGTTCGATGCGTTTCTCAATGCCATCAATGGTTTGTGGCAGGTCAGCCAGGCCGATCTTGTTACCGCTTTGGAGGCGCGCGTATTTGAGCTGAAATTGCGCATGTGGTGCGTAGCCGGCGGTCTCAGCATTGCTCTCATCCTGGCTTTTGCGGTCTCCTGGTATTTCAGCCGCTCGATTCTGGGGTGCATTCAGGCGTTGAATTGCGGCATCCGGAAACTTGCTGATGGTGAGAGTGTCGATGAGGATCTGCCATTTTCGCAAGGCAAAACCGAGATATCGGAAATCGCCAGAGCGGTTGGCTATTACCGCGACAAAACGATTGAGCTCACCACAGAAAATCAACGCCGGGAAGGGAAGGTCGCGGCCGAGCGGCAGCGGCGGGTGGATGCACTGATCAGTTGTTTCCGCACGCGCGTGACCGAGTTGCTCAGTGAGGTCGATGAGGCATTGGGTGACATGAAGCAAACGTCCGGAGCACTGGAAAATGTCGCCCAGAATGCCGATTGCCGCGCACGCGCCGTTGCCACAGCATCAAGCGGTGCCTCTGACAATGTCGATGCCGTAGCCGGCGCAACGGAAACCCTTGCGAGTGATATCGCGACGATCAGTCAGCAGGCCCATAATGCGACTGAAATTGCCCAGGCCGCCAACCAGAACGCCAATGCCGCCAATACGGAAATCGAAAGTCTTTCGGAAATCTCGAACGCAATTGGCGACATCGTTTCGATCATCAACGCAATCGCGGATCAGACCAATCTTCTTGCGTTGAACGCCACCATCGAGGCGGCACGTGCCGGAGAAGCGGGCAGGGGATTTGAAGTCGTTGCCGGAGAAGTGAAAACACTGGCCGGCCAGACGGCTTCGGCTACCGAGCAGATTACCGAGCAGGTCACACTCGTGCAGGAACGGACCGGTCGGGTGGTCATCGCGATTGAGAAGATCATTTCGGATATTGGCGAGGTGACGGAATGCACAACGCAGATAGCCAAGGATCTTGAGGAGCGGCGCCAATCAACCGATGATATCAAGGGCAATGTGCTCGCAGCGGCTGAGCAGACGCGGTCGGTCGTCGATGACATGGCCGAGGTGGAATCAGTTGCGCAGAAGTCGAGCCACGCGGCGGTTGATATGGGCAGCAGGACCGGTGACGTCGTCAAGCGGACTTTGGAGCTGCGAGAACAGGTGCGCGAGTTCCTGCAAGAGGTGGCGGCTGCTTAAGTGACGGCAACCTCTTGTCGTCTCGTTGAAAATAATATCAGTTGTGTGTGTTCTTACTGTCCTCCCGCAGGCGCTTCGTAGAGTCATCAATGGACACGCAGTCATTCTGGATATTGGCGGTTGCCGTTTTTCTTCTGGCCGGGTCTGTGAAGGGCCTGGTCGGTATCGGTTTGCCTGCTACGACGATCGGCGTTCTGTCTCAGTTTGCCGATCCCCGGCAGGCGATCGCGCTTTCAATTCTCCCGGTGCTGATCTCGAATATCTGGCAGGTGCACAAAAACCGGATGTTCGCAAAGGCTCTTAAGAGATATTGGCTCTTTTGCGTGATCATGGCGGTCGGTATCTGGTATTTTGCACAATTCGCAGCATTGGTGTCGAAGGAGACGATGTCGGCTCTGGTCGGCAGCGTCATGATTCTCTTTGTCCTGACCAGCTTGCTGACCGGGGCCCTCTCGCTTCCCGAACGCCTTGACAAGCCCGCGCAGATTGTCGCCGGAGCGTTGGCCGGCATCATGGGTGGCTTAACGTCCCTTTGGGCACCGCCGCTTGTTGTCTATCTGTTGTCTCAACGGCTTCAAAAGGATGAGTTTGTCGGGGCACTTGGGTTCATGCTCCTGGCCGGATCGTTGCCTTTGATGCTGGGATATTCTCAGGCCGGACTGATGTCACCCTCCATGATGGCATACTCAGCCGCGATGATTGTTCCGACATTGTTAGGGGTGTTCGCCGGAGAGTTTGGACGGAATTACCTGAACGGACAGCAATTTCGCGGGCTGTTGTTGTTCGTCTTTCTCGTGCTGGGCGCCAACTTGATCCGGATAGCGTTTCTTGCATGACGTCAACGAACGGAGTGGGTGCTTCGCCCACTCACAAAGGGATCACCGGCTTTTTATCCGGGCGATACTTTTTGGCCCTTATACTATTCCCGACCTTTCACTTCATTGCCGGACACGATGCTGAGCGCTGCCTTTGAGAAAATCCGCGCAATCGTTAATGCGCCCATGACGCTCTGGCTGGTGCTGGCGTGGCCGTCCTTGCCTATCCTCTGGGATTTTTACGAAAACAACCGTTATTTCGCCGAGATGATGAGCATCACCGGCATTTTGTCGATCCAGTTGCTGGTCCTTACCCTGTCCATCACGCCGCTGATGTTACTGTGCAAGGGCTGGGCCTCCGGTAAACAGATTATGCGCTGGTTTTTGAAGCGCCGCCGTTACTTCGGATTGGCGTCCTTCGGCTACGCCGCGTTGCATCTTCTGATCTACATTCGCGATATCGGTGACTTTGAAAACATCTATTTGGAAGCGTTCGACATCGCCTTTACGGTCGGATGGCTGGGTTTCCTGATAATGGTGCCGGCTGCGCTGACGTCGAATGATTATTCGATCCGGAAAATGGGCACGGCCTGGAAGGCAATGCAACGCCTCATCTATCCGGCGGCTGTCTTGATCTTTGTCCACTGGCTTTATTTCGAGATCTTCTGGGACGATGCGCTGATGTGGATGGGTGCGCTTGCGATCGTGAAGGCCTATCATCTCTCCTATCGGCTGGTTCAGAAAAAATGGATTGGCCCCAGAGCGCGGCAGGCCGCAACGTGATTGCGGCCGTGCGTTCTGAGGTTTGACTTCCGATCGTGCTTATGCGGGAACCGGTACGTAGCTCACGACTTCGAACTCAATATTGTCCTCATCGCGATAATAGAAGCGCCGGCCCGGCTCGTAGTCCGCATGCGAGTGGGGTGTATAGCCTGCCGCAATCACGCGACGCTCCGTCTCATCAAGGTCGTCGACGAGAATTCCCACATGATTGAGACCGCCGCGAACGGAATAACTGACCTCAGCGGGGACCGTCGGCGACCCCTGTCCGTAAACGGCAAGATAGGTGTCGTCCGTTCCCACATGCACAGTCGTGCCGTCATTGATGGCTTTGCCTTGCCAGCGGATATGCCAGCCGAACAGATCGCATAGCCGATTGGCCGTCGCAACCGGATCGCTGACGGTGATGTTCACATGCTCCAACGTTGCATTTTTCATGATTGATTTCCTTTTGCCTGGTCCTGTTGACAGCAATTCGGGTAGGATAATAATTCCTCAAGTTAACTTGAGGTCAAGGTATAATCTGAAACGTTTCAACGGAGGTAAGCACCATGCGGGCTTCGGATATTCTGAGCATCGGTCAGGTCGCGGAACGAACCGGTCTGTCCGTATCCGCCATCCGGTACTATGAAGCGGAGGGACTGGTAACGGCGGCACGAAACGCGGGCGGCCAGCGGCGTTTCCTGCGATCCGATATCAGACGTTTGTCCTTTGTGCTGATTTCCCAGCAATTCGGCTTCACGATCAGCCAGATCAAGTCTCTGCTCAATGCGCTTCCTGAAGGACGGACACCAACCAGGCGCGACTGGACCCGCATGAGCAACACCTTCAGAAAGGATCTCGATGCCAAGATCGAGACGTTGACCCGCCTGCGAGAGCAATTGGACGGCTGCATCGGTTGCGGCTGCCTGTCTCTTGAGCGGTGCAAACTCTATAATCCGGAGGACCGTGCCGCCGGAAAGGGGGCAGGCCCCCGTTATCTTATGGGAGACCGGCCTGAGCCGCCCGTCTGAGACACACGAAATTGTCAGAAAATATGCAGTTGAACTGTTTGGACCAACTTGGGCGCACGCCTTAAAACCTGAGACAGGGTCATCAGGCAGGGAGCATCGTTCGTGAGAATGGGATTGAAGGCGCTCAATTTGCGGAAAAGCTCGGTATTCATTGCCGGTCTGCTTGCTTTTTTGCCTTTCTCTTTGACACAAGCACAAGGGTCCTGCGGCGCAGGGGGACAGTGCAAGGTTGACGGCGGCTACTATCTGGCAGCACTGCCGGACGATTGGGACGGCAAAACACCGTTACCGCTTGTCGTCTATTTTCACGGCTGGAACGGCACCCCGGAAGGAACATTTCGCAACAGGGCCATGGTTGAGGGTATTACCCGCAGAGGGGCGCTCTTTGTTGCCCCATATGCCCGGACCGGCTACTGGCGCCAGATTGGTGAGGGTCGGGCCGAGGGCGGCCGTGACGAACGGCTTTATATCAACACGGTCATGAACGACATCAGAAGCCGGTGGCCGATTGACGAAAGCCGGACCATGGCGTCCGGTTTTTCCCGTGGCGCATCGATGGTCTGGAACGTGGCCTGTTACGCAGGGACGCTGTTCAGGGCGTATGTGCCCATTGCCGGCGGTTTCTGGCACTCCAATCCTGAAACATGTCCGACCGGTCCCGTTAATCTCAGGCATATTCACGGAACTAGGGACCGGGTCGTCGCTTACGACGAAGTCGGCATTTATAATTCGATGCCGATTCCCGAGGGCATGGCAATCTGGCGCACTATAAATCAGTGCCGGACCGAACCGGACAGCACGAAAGCCCATCCGCGCTATGAGTGCAGCATCTGGTCTTCGTGCGGCAGCGGGAAAGAGCTGGAGATCTGCCTGCACCCCAGGGGCCATTCCATACCCGCCGAATGGGTCGGAGAAGGCTTCGACTGGATGAGCACTTTGAAGCACTAACGGAAAGCCGGGCGGATCAATTGCCGGCGATTGCTTTCCGCGCTTCTTCTTCAAGCCATTTTGTCATCTTGCGATACGGAACAGGCCCGTAGCTGATGCGGGCAACGCCGAGACCGGCCAGCGTTTTGGTATCGGGCACGTCGGTGAGCGCAATGATGTTGACCGGCAGAGACACCTCCTCGCACAGTCGCGCAATCATTTTCTCATCGCCCAGGCCGGGCGCGAAGAAGCCGCTGGCGCCGGCCTGCTCATAGGTTTTGGCCCGCTCGACGGCTTCGTCCAGCATGGCGTTCGTATGCGTTTCCGGCTTTGTTTTCAGGAAAATATCTGTCCGCGCATTGATGTAGACGGAAGGCAAGACGCTGTCCGCAGCCTCACGCACGGCGGCAATTCGGGAGGCCTGGGTCGACATGTCATAAAGATCCGACGTGCCGACAATCTGATCTTCAAAGTTAAATCCAATGACGCCGGTCGCACAGGCCTGTTTGATATTCTCCGCAATACCTTCCGGCGCAGCGTCATAGCCGCCTTCAAAGTCGAGAGTCACAGGCAAGTCGACCGTTTCAACAATCCTGCGGGCATTGTCGAGTGCCAGATCCAGCGGTATTTTTTCGCCGTCTCCATAGCCGTGCGCCACGGCAACCGGCCAACTGCCGGTCGCTATTGCTTTTGCTCCGGCCGCCGCGACAGCGTTGGCACTGCCCGGATCCCAGATGTTGAACAGAATGACCGGGTTGCCTTTCTGATGAAGAGCCTGAAAGGCCTTTGCGCGATCAGCTTGACTGGGCATTGGAATCGTCCTTTACGAAACAGGAACTGAAACGGTGGGTTTGATACCGACAGTAATATTTTTTGAGAGAATTTGTGTCGAAAAATCAGCGACAAACGAATGTTTGATTGATATCTCATTGCCCGTCGTTCAGTAGCACTCTGCCACGATCCGGACTGCCTGAAAGATTGTGAGCTGCAACAAGATCTTGGAGATATTCGTGACACTTCGCTTTTTGATCCTGTTGCCGGCGGTCCTGTTCCTCATTCCTGTTGAAGCGCAGGCTCAGTCGCGAAGCGAGCGAAAAGCGTTGAACAAACTCGCCCTGGAGACGCTGAATGCCATTCAGGGCCGGTCGATCCGCAAAAACATCGAGTATTGCGGCCTTCTGGGATATGATGCCTCGGGCAGATTGGCCGCCACAAAGCCGCGTCGGGGATGGCGCCACAGCTGCAATCCGGGCACCGAACCAAGAGGATTTAAGGTGCTTGCATCCTATCATACCCATGGTGCGTTCATCGCTGATGTCGATTCCGAAGTGCCTTCGGTCGACGATCTGGAAGCGGATATCGATGAAGGAATCGACGGTTACATTGCAACGCCGGGTGGCCGGGTCTGGCTGAACCGGTTCGACCGGCAAACCGCAACCCTTCTGTGCGGCCCCGGCTGTATCCGTGCCGATCCGAAATTCCGTCCCTGCCGGGCAATGGCTCCCAGGAAAAGATACACTTTGAACGGACTTGAACGCCGCGAAGCACGCAATTTCGGCACTTGTTGAGGCAGGTACTTATGCCCTTTTCGACCATCATATTCGACTGCGACGGGGTTCTCGTGGACTCAGAACGGATTTACGTGGCGGTAGAGCGGGAATATCTTTCCCGTATCGGCCTGCACTATGAGTTGAAAGATTATATGAGCCGCTTTATGGGGCTCACATACGCGGATTTCATAGCTATGTTGGCAAAGGAATTTGAGGCATTGGAGCAAGGACCCTTTCCCGAGGATTTCGCAGTCAATGTCAAGGAAACGGCCTGGCGCCGGATTCAAGCCGAGTTGACGGCGATCCAGGGTATCGAAACCTTTCTTGACGACTATGCAGGCGCAGTTGCCGTTGCTTCCTCAAGCGCAATAGACGTTCTGCATGAAAAGCTTCGTCTCGTTGATCTGCATCACAGGTTCGACCCGCACATTTATTCCGGGGAGAATGTTGAACGGGGCAAACCCGCCCCGGACCTGTTCCTGCACACCGCCGCCTCGCTGGGAAGCGAACCCGAAGATTGTCTGGTTGTCGAAGACAGCGTCAATGGCGTCACGGCCGGTCTGGCTGCGGGCATGACGGTCTGGGGCTTTACCGGAGGCGGTCATGCCGATGACGGGCTGGCGGACAGGCTGAACGCAGCTGGAGCCCACGAGGTATTCGACAGTTTTGAACTAATGAAGGCCCGTTTTTCGGCGTAGACAGCCTTCTGGTTCAGGGCTTCTTCAGCCGGGCGGACCCGAAAACAATTCCGTAGGGTTTGCAATAAATAAACAGCCGCGAAAATTTATTCGGGTCGACATCAGCCGGCAGCCGGTAACTCTGGGCGCCGGTCAACGCTTTCAGCGCGCCGATTTCCACGGTGGGTTTCGCATGGCCCAGATAGACGAAAAGGGCAGGGGCCTGCTTTGTCTTAAAATTGTTTCCAAGCTGAATGCGATAATTGCCCGGACTGCCGGTGATGACAACAGAGCCCTGTGTCCACTTGACCCGTTTTCCCTTGATATCGCCCTGCTTGACCACCTCCGCCGCTGCGGCGAAAGAGATCCCGACAAGCAAAAGAGGAACGATCAAGAACAGGCGTAAGGAATTCAGGAAAGCCATGAAAACAGCTCCATCACATAAACACCTGAGTAAGGTAGGTGAGATAACCATGTCGCAAAAGTCACGTTCGATCACGAACCAGGAGGCACGTTTCAATGATTGGTGAGCGCCCTTGCGATGTCATCATTGCCGATTGTTACAACCGGGGATCCACAGGCTCACTCTCTAAAGCAAGAACACCAAGCGCGCAGGCATGCACTTTTGCCAGCGGTTGTCTCTCAACAAAACGCCGAAGTCCTTCCAGACCGAGTTTGAATTCCCTGAGAGCCAAAGACGATTTGCGGGCAATGTTGCGGTTGCGCAGACGGTCAATATTGCCGGGCATGTCGTAATCGGGACCGTAGATAATCCGCAGATACTCCGGACCGCGCACTTTCATGGCCGGCTGGACCATCCCCTTTTCGCCCCTGGAAATAAAATCGACCGGTTTCAAGACAAGTCCTTCGCCGCCGGCGTCGGTATGATTGAACCACCAGGTTGTCAGGTCTTTTCTGTCGGCGGTATCCAAAACGTCAATCTGCTGCCATCCTGTCATTTTCAGGATTGGATCGGCCTCAGCAAGCTTTGCCAGTGTTTCCATATGCCAGACATGAGATCGGTCGGCATACAGCTTGCCTTCCGTCGCGAGCAGATGAAACGGTGCAATCCGGAACTCCTCGATGGAAGAGGTTTCCCAGCAATATCCGGCGATGGTCTTTGCCATCTTGAGCGCATTTTCCCTTTGCACCTCCGCCGTCTCTTTCAGTGCTGCGAGCCCGTCGACAGCTGGAGAAGTTGCGATGGCAGCCAACAGGGCTTCGGCAGAAAACCGTGCGGCCTGATGGGTCGGATAATACTGGCGATCCAGCAGCTCCTGAGCCTTGGCTGACCAGGGCATGATCTCAGCATCAAGCAGCATCCAATCGGTTTCAAAAGTATCCCATAAACCAGCTTGGGAGACTGCGGCGGCGATGCGAGAAATGACACGCGCTTCGAGGGCATTATCGCTGAAAAACGGACGTCCGGTTCGCGTGTAGACAATGCCGGACCGACCATCTTCGACTCCGAACCTTTGACCGGCGGCATCGCGGTCTTTTGCGACAATCAGGATTGCCCGCGACCCCATATGTTTCTCTTCCGCAATCAGACGGGTGACTCCGCGAGCGGAAAAGTAGTTCATTGCCTGATCGGGATGTTCCAGATAGGGGCCCGATGGAGCCGTGGGTGGGGCGGCCATAGTGGGGGGCAGATAAATCAGCCAGCGCGGGTCGACACCAAAACGGCTGGCGACCTCAAGTGCCGCCAGACTGTTTTCCTCCGGAATAACAACCGTTCCGCCAAAACGGGTTTCAATTCGTTGTTTGGTCGCATAGTCGTCAAAATAAAGCAGTCGGTCATGATCCTGCTGAGCACTTTTGCCCGACCCTGCATCGAGTGGTTTTGGAGGTTCGCAATAGATCTCTTTTGCCGGAACGCAAACGGTTTCAAGTTCCGGCCATCTCAAAGCGGTTAGTTTGCCGCCGAACACGCAGCCTGTGTCGATACAAATCGTATTGTTCAGCCACTCGGCATTCAGCACCGGCGTATGTCCGTAAACGACATCGGCCCTGCCTTTATAGTCGCGCGCCCAGTTCAGGCGTATCGGCAGGCCATATTCATCCCGCTCGCCGGTCGTATCGCCGAACATCGCGAAGTTTCTGATTTCCGACGAGCCGCGTCCGTGCATCTCTTCCTTTAGACCGGCATGAGCAACGACGAGTTTTCCCTCTGCCAGCCAGAAATGCGACCTCAGGTCATACAGAAAGGCGCTCGCCTTGCTGCGGAACGTTTCGGACGTATTTTCCAGTTCGTCGATCGTGTCCTGAAGGCCGTGTTTTGCGGTGACTTTTCGTCCCTTGAGCCACTTGTTGAGCTTGTAGTCGTGGTTGCCGACAACGCATTTGGCCGTGCCTTCTCCGCACATGCCCATGACAAGTCTCAAACAATCGACGTTGCGCGGGCCACGGTCGGTCAAGTCGCCGACGAACAGGGCGACACGACCCAGCGGGTGGCGCGCGGAGATAAGGGCTTCGGGATCGTCCGGCAGCGGGTCGACGGTGTAGCCAAGCTGCTCGAGCAATATGCATGTCTCGTCGAAACAACCGTGAATGTCGCCGATAATATCAAACGGGCCGTTCTCTTCGCGAAGATCGGTCCAGAGTGGTGTCCGCTCTATCGTCAACGCGTCAACTTCGTTCTGACTGCGCATCACATGCACGGTTCGAAAACCGTCTTTCTGCAGTCGCCTGAGATCTTTTCTCAGAAGCCTGGACTGGTTCTGAGCGACGTGGGGGCCGAAGTTGCGATTTGTGCGAGACCGGTTCCGTTCATGACACAGTGCAGGATCTATGTTGAGCACAAGCGCTACGGGCAGCGCGTGGTACTGCCGGGCCAGTTTGATAAGTTGCGCGCGATCCTCACGTCTCACCGAAGTCGCATCGATGACGGTTAACAGCCGGCGTTTCAGTCGCAGGGACGCGGTGAAATGAAGAAGAGCGAAGGCGTCCTCGGTTGCATCCTGATTGCTTTCATCATCACTCACAAGCGCGCGGCAGCGGTCGGACGAAATGATCTCCGTTTCCAGAAAATGCTTCTTTGCAAATGTCGACTTTCCCGAGCCGGTCGGACCGACAAGTATGACCAGCGAAAACTCTGGAATGGACAGTCGCATTTCGGGCTCAGACATCGGTTGGGGCCTCTCGCCTTTGAAACACGCCCATCTGAGACGGGGGGCCGTAAACCTCGTTTTCCGGACCTATGCCATGGAACTCAACACCGTAGCTGAATTCCTCAGCCTGTTGTGAACACCAGGTGCGAAACTCATCGCGCGTCCATTCAAACCGGTGGTCCGGATGCCGGAGCGAGCCTTCGGTCAACGTCTCAAAGAGCGCGTTATAGTCCCTGTTCGGCGTTGTTATCACGACGGTTCTCGGACGCGCGTCACCAAACAGCGATAATGCCAGAGAAGGCAGCCGTGGCGGATCGATATGTTCGATCACTTCAACAAGGGCGGCCGCGTCAAACCCCTGAAACCGGCGATCGGCATAGGTCAGACTTCCCAGCCGTAAAGTGAGGCGTTGCTTCTGTCTTTCCGGCATCCGGTCAACGTGCAATCGCTCCTGCGCCCGCTTCAGCGCCGCAACAGAGGGGTCGATACCGACAATTCGAATGATATCAGGCAATGCCAGCAGACGCTTGATCAGCCGTCCCTCGCCACAACCAATATCAAGCACTGTGGTAACATTCTGTTCTTTCAGAATGTGTGTCACCTGTTCCAGTCGGACATCATGCAGGCGGATTGGTTTTTCAAGTGCCGCCTCCGAAGACAAAGCATGGGGCTGGTTTTCCGTTTCATCCTCCTTTCCATCAACATCCACCAGGCGGGCTAGGGCTTGGTTGGCCAAGGCCCGGCGATATTTCAGCGCACGGCGGGCTATCACCTCTTTCGCCGGATGGTCAGGCAACCAGTCGGCGCCCTTTTCGAGCAGATTTTCTACTTCCGCTTCGCCGACAAAATAGTGTTTTGAATTGTCCAGAACAGGGATCAGCACATAAAGATGGCTGAGCACATGCTTCAGGAACTGGGTTCCGCTCAGGCTCAAACGATAAAGGCCGCGTTTCTCATTTCCCGCCAACAGATCCAAGTCGACTGCATACCCGAGCGGTTCGAACAGAGACGAGACAAAATCCGGTCCGCCAGATGCAAAAACAGGTTCTATACGCACTTCGAACGGTAGAGCCTGATTGGCAAGTTCCTGCCTTTCTTTTGACTTTCCGGCGAGACTCTGTCCGAAGCTGCGGCTTATTGCGACCGACAGAAAGGAATTGGCAGCGTAGGGACGGTCATTGACATATTGACCAAGCAATCCCTCCGATCGATCGGACTTGCCACAGACGAGACTTATTGGGTCGAGTTCAAGAAACAGGACCGCGGTTGTCCTGTGATCCTCCACCATTGGATAAAAGATGTGCGCAGTTCCGGTTCCGGTATCCCTGCGGTGAAGATGCGCCGGGTGTTTGTGGAGAAGAAAACCGAGATCGGAGGCAACATAAGGCGCATCAGGAGCAGAAGTGAGCGTTAGTTCAAGTTGCATGATTGGTTCGTAGCGATCGGAAGAATGCCGGAGAAAAGAGTCGGGTAAGGGTCATATCAAAGGAAGGCGGGATTGACGACGGGGTCGTAACTGTTTCCGCTAATTTCCCACACATGCCGGGTGTCTGGAAAACGGTCTACCCGCGGCCGCGATTGTGAAGATTAAGTGTCGGATCGGGAAGGGAGCGGATCTGGATAAGCCATTTCCGTTTTGTGCGGCAACCAAAATAGATGCCGATCGGGGCGAACAGAAGAAGCGTTGCATCCAGTACATCGATAATCCGCATCAGAAAGAAGTTTACTGTCAGATTGGGGTTATGCGCCAGCACCGCGTCTGAAAAGATCAAGAAAAAACCAAGTCCGGTAAAGATCGTTGCCAGCCCGCCGGCGATCTCTGCGGTAATCAGAACCACAGTCAGATTCAGCACGCCGGCCCTGCGCAGTTTGTGTGCCATGTGATGCGCAGCAAATGCGCCGGCGGCGACCATAATCATGCTTCCGAAAGCCAGTATCGGAATGAAGGCAAACTGATGTTGCAGCAAGTTGACAAAGCCTATCCCTGCAAGGACTGCCGGGACGGCAAAAAGCAGCATACCAATACGTTTTATGTATTCCTTGGCTGCAGGGGACATGTCGTAGCTTTCAACAGAAAAAAGACCTGCTAACGATATGAGGCGGCAAAGTCCGAGTCCAGACACATACCGACGATAGCAAGTCTGGCGAAGCGAGTACTGCGTTATTGTTGCGGCCATGCAACATTAAAACCGGTTTTGACTCGTTTAAACAACATTTTATACGGTTTATTCTGAGTTCAGAACATGGAAATCGATCCTGCCGCCATCCCGGTTTTGAAGTGGTTGTTGTTGAGTAATTTACAATTAAAAGTAATAAAACGTTGGGATCTGAGGCCTCGGACGACCGGTCAGGTTCACGATCATTTCGAAAGATCAGCCGGATCACTTTCTCCCTTTGTCTGCTGACTTAGTTTGCAGAAAAAGTTGCCCGGAATAATTGGGCAATCGGAAATCAAACGCTGTCGAGAGATCTGACGATCTCCCTGAAATGCGTGTTCGCCTCGTCCAGCAGTGTCAGGATATCTTTGGCCTTGTCTTCAGTGCGCGCCCAGGCAAACTCCTCTTCGATCAACTGGTCCAGCCGGTTGAATCGACGCCCGTGTCCGCATTCCCTTGTCTTGCTTTTCAGTTCGATCAGCGTACCGAGCATGCGCATCGTTTCATCGTCCAGCGCTGTGCCGTTTGCAAGATCCTGAAGGTTCATGGGCGGCAGGACGTCCGGACGAAGACGCAGCCAGCGGATCGCAAAAGCGGGACGAAGCACGTAAAAATATTTCTTGATCGGTACCGGGCCGGTCGTGCCGAAATGTCTTTTCCATTGGCTCTCGCCAAGGTTCAGATAATGATACAGGCAGGCGGTGCGGTGTGCGGTTTTGCGGGAAAACGTTATCAGTCGATCGCAAATTTCGTCATGCCAGCGATACCGGATCGGACTTGAGAGCCACTCAAGCAGAACCGGGTTGGGCTTGATAAGAAGACCGAGCGCTTTCTGCAGGTCCCAGCCATTTATGTCGAGATCGCCGGTAATCGACTTTTCGATGACATCTCTGCCGGGTGTGACCGAAAGATACCAGTCGAGCGGACGCATATACACGAACCGGACATCGTAATCGCTGTCCGGAGACGGAAAACCCCACGCGCGGCTCCCGCTCTCGATGGCAAAGAGGATGGTGACATCCTCTTTCGCTTCAAGCTTCGCGATTTCGTCTTCGATGGTTTGCCGCATGGAGGAAGAAATCGACGGTTTAAAAGATAAGAGAGACATGAAAGGTTACTCTGCTTGAAAACCAAATTTTTTCAGAACAACACTTGTCCGCATTCAGGGAAAGAACGAAATCGTCAACTGCAGCCGTCGAAGAACCTTAGTATTTTGCCATACATGTCTTTTGGTTCTTTGACATAACCGAAATAATGGCCACATCCACAATTTCCCTCCGGCAGTGGAACAAGAAACTCAGACCATGGCCAGTATGGATTGCCGCTGCAAACCGTCAGCCCTGGCCCTTCGCCATGCATGGGAGCGCTACCGCTCAGAGCCAAGAAGCCAAAAACTGCAAGTACAACGAGCGCAACAATTTTTACTGCCATTCACTCAAACTCGCATATCCCAACGATTACTTCTTACGGACGGAAATTCGCTCCCGATCGCAGATCTCATTGGTTAGTACTCTGGTCAGCGGCTTGCGACCCGGCACGCCGCTTTTGTCGCCAGGGCATATTTTCCTGCCAGTCACCGGCCATGATCGAACCATAGGGAACAACCTCGTCCACGATCTCGGCAAGGTCGTAATGCTCAATCTGGCGTCGGACGGATGCGGCGTTTTTGTAGGCGGACGGCAGTTCGGTCACATCCGAAACTCCGGAGAAGAACCGAACGTCGAGCCCCTTGGTTTCCTCGGCAAGAACGTCCGCTTCAGGACGGTCACCAAGAGCGCGCTTGTGGGCGGACCGGCTCAAGTTGCGACCCGCACCGTGGGGCGAGAAACCGAGACCGTTTTTTGCGTCCTTGCCGCGCACAATCAGCACCGGTTCCGCCATGTTGAGCGGAATGATGGTGAGATCGGTCGCGTCGGCGGCCCAGCCTTCAAACGCCGGTGTCGCCCCTTTGGCGTGATAGAACAGTCCGTCGTTTTTTCTGAAGACGAAATTGTGCTCGTTCCAGAAACGGTCCTTGGCCTTCACGCCCGCAGCCTCCAGTGTCAGGTCATGGATTGCCGCGTGGCTTTCCTTGGTCCACTGCCGGATGGTCTGAAGCGCAGCCCAGTAATTCTTCCCTTCTTCGGTATCGGCCGGAATCCAGGCATTCTGCTTCAGAGTTTCAGGCGACAGGATCCGCCGAAAGGATTCCGCAATGCCCATGCCTTCCTTATAAAGGCGCGCGCCGGGGCCCCGGCTGCCATGGTGCGTGACAATCGCCGTTTCGCCGGTCGATGCCATCTGGCCGACATAGAAAAAGTGGTTGCCGTCGCCCTGAGTGGCAAAGTGAGTTTTTACCATCGGCGGCGGAATGCGCCGCAGGATCGGATTGGTCGAAAAATCGTCAAGTACAGACGCTGAGGGTTCCTTCACCGCCTTTTCCCGACCGCCGCCGCCAAAGTGCGTCACGCGCTGTCCCGCATCCAGGATCTCTTTCGGATGTTCGATCCCGACAATCGTGATCATCATCGAACAGCAGATGTCGGCGGAGTGCATGCCGGGGTGGATGGCTTCAGAGGCTGCCACGCCCCCGACCGGGATCGTCCCGTTCGGTCCCGCCGGACAGGCATCAGGCATAACGGCACCGGCCTTCAGTACAGGCGTGCGCATCAGATCGGTCATCGTGCGTTCGACGGCGGCGACGTTGCCTGCTTCCCGTTCGTCTTCCGCCTCGATGTTGCGGAAAAAGGGCAGGGGTTCCGAATGCAGTGGCAGGCTCGGCGGCGGCATGTGTTTCCTGGCCGCGGCGAGCCAGTCATCACCCTTCGCGGCTGCGTCGTTCGCTGCCTTGAGCGCGTCTTTGAAATACTTACCGGGCGGACAGCCCGCGGCGATCAAGTCTTTGCCCGTGATCATCGTGCAAATCCTTCAATGTGTTTTTAAAATCACTTTGATCCACCGTCAGCCCGCGTAAGTCTGCACGTTATGCGTGTCTTTTCCTGTGCAGGGCGCAAAGTGTTACGCGATTTGGACGCCAAGGAAAAGATGCCGTCTGTAGTTTTTGAATAGGGAAAGGTTCGCTGCTCCCAAGACAGAGGCGCTATAAGTCCACTCTCACCACGCCGTCCGGTTCTTTGGCGCGCGAACAGCAGAGGATCATTTTGGCCTCCCGTTCTTTTTCGGACAGAACATAGTCGCGATGTTCAATGTCGCCGGAAAGATATTCCGTTGCGCACACGCCGCAGATACCGTCAGAGCATTTGGTGTCAACGACAATTCCCGCTGCGGCAAGCGCTTCCGTACCGGTTTCTTCCGGTGCAACGGTTATGGATTTGCCGGATTTCATCAATTCGAGCGTGAAGGGGTGGTTTTCATAGTCCGGCGGTTCGGGAACGGTAAAATACTCTTTTGACAACGCCTCTTCCGGCCAGCCTTTTTCCCTGGCCTTGTCGAAAACGCCGTCCATATAGCGGTCCGAACCGCATGTGTAGATTTTCAGACCGGGCCGATATGGCGGGATCAGTTCGTTGAGGTCGGCGCGTGTTCCGTCCGCCGTGAAGTGACAAAACACGCGGTCGGACCAGGGCATGTTTTTCAGGGGCGTTGCATAGCCGCATTTTTCCTCGGACCGGGCGCTGTAATGCAGGATAAAGTCCCTGGACAGCGCGTGCAGCCGGTGCGCCATTGTGATCATCGGAGTCACTCCGATGCCCCCGGCAAAGAACAGCGATAACTCCGCAGCCTCATCAAGGGGAAAATGATTGCGGGGCTCTGAAATCATCACCCGCCGTCCTTCACGGAAGACCCGGTGCATCAAAAGTGATCCCCCGCGGCCTTCAGCCTCCCTCTGTATGCCAAGGACATATTTGCTGTTGTCAGCCGGATCGCCGGCCAATGAATATTGGCGCTGATATTCCGGTGCGATCACAACATCGATATGAGCGCCGGCCTCAAATGTCGGCAAGGTCTTACCTTGAGGATGGCTCAGTTCAAACAGAACGATGTCTTCCGCCAGTTCCTCCCGTTTGGTCACGATCACAGGCATAACCGGGGGCGGACCGTCCGGTATGACAGCCGGCGGGGCGAGGCCGTCTGTTTCGCCCGCGGCAAGTCGCGCCTTATAGGTGTCCGGCGTCAGCATTTCACGGTAGCGTTTGATGCCTTCTTCGCGATTGAGCGGCGACACGGTCGGGTAGGGCGGCGGCATGGTGTCGGCGGGATACACCGCGAGGGTCTGATCCTCGTATTTGAGGTCGAGCTCCTTTTGCAGCCCCCTCGTGTGGGTCGCCTTTGCCTTCACGTAGCATCCGGTGTCTTTATCAAGTTCAATGTCCCACCACCATTTCTTGACGGGATTAATCGTGCCCCGGTTGCGCGCATCGTCGAGCTTGGCCAGCGTTTTGGCCGAACCGGGGACATTGATCGCCATCCATCGAAAGGCGCTGTCGGAAAACAGGCCCTCCAGGTTCCACGGGCAGGTTTTCATGCAGCGACCGCACATCCCGCCCGCGGAGTTCGTCAGCCGGTAACGGGCACATTTTTCGGCATCGGATTTCCAGATCTCATAGCCGTTATACATCAGCTTCGGCCCGGCCGTGATCGCCCCGGACGGGCATTCGCGGGCGCATTTGTTGCAGTTCTCGCAAAAATGCTGCAGCCCGAAATCGATCGGCTTATCGTGGGCCATCGGCATCGACGTCGTCACAGTTCCCGCCTTAAGGCGCGGACCGAGAAACGGGTTGAGGATCACTTCTCCGATGCGGCTGACTTCGCCGAGGCCGGAGAGAAGCAGCATCGGCGGCTGCAGGACCTCGCTGTCCAGGACCGAATGCACGCGGGCAGAATAGCCAAGCCGCCGGACCTGTTCGGCGATCACTCCGCCCAGTAACGAAAAGCGCAAGTACGCCCGCATCGACTGGGCGACTGAAATCCAGTCATCACCGCTGGCGCCTTCCATCGTCTCATGCCCCTGATCGAACAGCATCGACACGGCATTCTTGTGATAGGGCGTCAGCGGTTCGCCGCCCGCATTGTGAGAGTAATAGGCCCACTCCGGCACACGCGAGAGGCCGACCGCATCGGCGGCGAGAAAGTAGGACGCCGCCTTGAGATTGTTCGCATTCTTGTGAGGATCCTGCGTTGTCTTGGAAACCGGACCGCGCGCAGCGCCGAATTGAAGCAGCAGCAACGCCCCGAGCGCGCGCCGGGCACAGGCACCGATCGGGCTCTTCATCACATACATGCCACCCTTTGTGGCTTCCTGAACCTGTTTTCCCATGTCGCCAAAAAGGGCACGGGCAAAAAAGTCGGCGCGTTTGGGAAAACGTGGAACACGGTCTTCGTCGATCAGCGTCGTGGGTTCCTCGACCCGCTTGATCGTCTCAAATGGATGCGGACCGAGACGAAAGTCCCGATCGGCGTATGGAATGGCCGTTGCCGCTTTCCGTGCTGTCCCTTTACCAAGCCACCAGCCAGGGCCGTGAGATCTCCATCCCGCACGCCCCGCATTCTCGCCAAGCGGCTTGTCCGGTTCCAGTTCCAGGGTCGTGGTGATTGCTGCAAGACCGAAGCGAGAGCCGACAAAGGGATTGACAAGGCGGGTTTGCCCCTCGTGCTGCAGGGGCGCACAGAGACCGGCCTCAACCGCCAACCGATTGAGATCGACATCGGCGGTGGTCGCCGTCTGCGCCCGTGCCTCATGGCCCAGCATGCGCAGGTAGTTCGCCAGGACCACCGCAACATTGGAGGTCAGAAGCGCCGCTCGCGCGGCCTGGGCATCCTGAAACCACTCGGTACCCGGCTCATCCTTGCGCGGGTCGCGGGCATATTCGACCAGAAAGACAACTGCATGGGTGTGATGGGGTATGGGACCGGGTGTTGCCCGCGCGGAGGCAAGTGCATCGGCATAGATCGCATCGACCCCGGCGGCGTAGGTCTTGGGCTGTCCCTGTTCCAATTCGACCCGAATGCCGTCAATTGCAGGATTTCTGAACGGCGTTTCAAGCTGATGCTCAGGGCGTATCCGGCAAACTCCAACCATTGAGGCGTCGAAATAGTAACCGGCGGCTTTCAGGTGCCGGGCACGCTCTGCCGGGTCTTCGGGGATTTCGGCCGTGCCGTGGGTGATCTCGCCATCGCGCACCAGATCCATCATCGCAAGATAGCGGGTCATGGCATGAACAAGCGACTCTTCGGGCTGATCGGAAAAATCAAGCGGGGCGATGGGTGGTACGGTTTCCATCGCTGCCGGTCCATCGGCCCGGGTGAGTGTCTCGAGTGGAAACGGCCCCAGATGAACCGGCCGGTTTTTATAGGAAAAGAATTTCATACCAATCCACTACCTCCTCTTGCCGGGTTTACAGATAGGTCAACCGCGCCTTCTCACCCTCGGCAAGCCGGTCAATCAGGCTGCTGAAATGCGCCAGGTCTTCGCCTGATAGTTTCGACGTAAAATGGGCATTCAGCTCTTCGACGAGCGGCCTGCACGCATCCAGTTTTTGCCGGCCGGTTTCCGTCAGGAACACGGCGATGCCGCGACCGTCGGTGTCATGACCGGAGCGTTCCAGCCAACCTCTTTGTTCCATTGTTTTAAGAAGGCGCGAAACGGCCGGGCGGGTGATGCCGATATAATCCGCCAGTGCGGAGGGTGTATTGACATCCTCCAGGCCAACCCCACTCAACACGCACCACATAAGGCGTGTCACGTCATGTTCCGCCATCATGCTTTCAAGCCGCGCTTCCATCAGACGGGACAGCAGGGAGACCTTGTAGCCGATCCTTTCATGCAGCCGATAGTGTGTCATAGCGATACCGGATTAGTGTTACTCTAGGGTATGGACCCATAAATGTGCTTAAAATGGTATGAGCCGATTTGTTCGGATACAAGGCGCAAGTCCGCAGGAAACCATCCGGTTTTCAAGAACTTGCAACGCTGTAGCCGGACCAATCGGCCATATCCGAAAGGACGGACAAACGGCTTCAATCCGCTGCGTCAGGCTGTTCAACCGGGCATCCAGAGCAATTCTCGCGATCCTTGGATCGCGTGAAATGCTCCAGACCTTTGTTTGGCGCGTATCCTTGTCGCAAAGCTCATCCGACCTTTACGGGATACGCTATAGCCCGCTTTTCACACCCTCCTTGCAGCTTTTTGCCGTTTGATCCGCCATTTCAAGCACATTTATGAGTCCATACCCTAATATGCTTGACGAAGTAATTAACATTGTCAATTATATAATTATCAATGGTAATCAACTTGCCATTCGGGGGGCATCGGATAAATGGGAGGAATGTGATGTATTCAGCAGGATCGATTGGACGGCTCGCCGCTTTGGGCACAGTCATCTGGAGCCTGACGGGCGCAGCCGCCATGGCTGCAGAACTTAAGCTGGCGCATTTCATGCCGCCGAAACATCCGATGGATCAGGGCGTGATGACACCCCTGTCCGAGGCAATCAACGAAGCGACCGATGGCGACCTGACAATCCGCATCTATCCGGCCGGAGAATTGGGAAAAGGGCCGGTTCAGCAATATAAGCGGGTTGTGACCGGTGTTGCCGATATTGCCTTCGGCATTCCGGCCTACACGCCGACGCAGTTCCCGAAAACCACGTTGGTGCACATGCCGGGCCTGTTCGAAGACGGACAGGCGGCGACCAACGCCCTGTGGGACAATCTGCCCATGATTGAGGACGAGTTTTCGCAAGTGAAGCTGCTCGGGCTCTGGGCCAACAATCCGGCTGTGTTCATCTCGCGCGAGAAACCCGTTCGCACCATGGCCGATCTTGAGGGTATGAAAGTCCGGACACCCAATCCGGTCATGGCCAAGGTTGTCGAAGCGTGGGGAGCGATTCCGGTCTCCATGCCAATCACGGAGACCTATAACGCTATGAATACCGGTGTCATTGATGCGGTGATCATGGGCCCGTCCGGTATTCGCTCCTATAAAATGAACGAAGTTGCGAAGTCCATCACGACAAACCTGCCAACCGCGGTCGACAGTTTCTACATCCTGATGAACAAAGCCAGTTGGGACGGGTTGAGCGACGAACAGAAGGCGGCACTTGAAAATGCGACAGGGCGTGCCATGAGCCTCAAGGGCGCGGAGGCTTT
This sequence comes from Stappiaceae bacterium, assembly GCA_965275915.1. Taxonomy (GTDB): domain Bacteria; phylum Pseudomonadota; class Alphaproteobacteria; order Rhizobiales; family Stappiaceae; genus JBDWFY01. The sequence goes on along the minus strand of CBDHYI010000006.1, from coordinate 643,669 downwards.
CTACAACGCCGGGCAGGCAGGATTGAACCTTGCCAAAGACGCCAACGTCGAGATGATCGAAGCCAGTGATGCGGACGTTGCTGCCATGCGTGAGGCCATGGCAGGTGCCGTCGATGCGTATGTTGCTCAGGTCTCGAAGGATGCCAACGCCGATGGGGCGGCGGTTCTTGCCGGATTCGCGGGTAATTAGACCTCGTGGATGAAGGCGCAAAGCAGACGGCTGACGGACCGGACGGGGGTCGTCCGCCGTCTGCGTCCGGCCCACTTGCAAGGCTTGAAGCTGCGCTGACCCTTATGGGCGGCGCAGCCGTATTCGGCATGATGCTTCTGTCGGTAGGCGACGCCGCGTTGCGGTCGCTGCTCAACGCGCCGATTTTCGGAGCGAATGATTACACAATGATCATTCTTTCGGTCACGGTTTCGATCAGCCTGCCGCTCTGCATCCTGGCGGGTCGAGCCATTACCATCGATACGCTCGTCAGGCAGTTGCCGCCCCTGGCAGGGCTATGGTTGCACCGCTTGGTCTCACTCACTGGAGCGCTCATGCTGTTCTATGTTGCGTGGCGTTGTTTCCTGAATGGTCGCGATGCGGCGATGTTCGGAGAGACGACGATGCTTTTGCGCCTGCCTCTGGGACCATCCTACTATGTTCTGTCCATCGGGATGGTTCTGTCGGGTATATTGCTCCTGATTGTGAGACCGGCTCATGAGCGTTGAGATCATCGGCCTTTTCGGATTTGGCGCGCTGTTTCTTATGCTCGCAATGGGCGTTCCGGTTGCGCTGGCACTTCTGATCGCCGGATTCGGCGGGACCGTTGTTCTGTCCGGCTGGCAGGCGGCGGCCTTCACGCTGAGCGGACAGGTATTTGCGACCGCAACCGTCTATGAACTCAGCATCATTCCGCTCTTTATCCTGATGGGGAACCTGGCATCGGCTGCCGGTCTGAGCCGGGATCTGTTCGATGCCGCCTACAGACTGTTCGGACATTTCCGGGGCGGTCTGGCGGGGGCGACGATTGTGGGATGCGCCGGGTTTTCCGCGCTCTCGGGATCCTCCATTGCCTCTGCCGTTACGATGGGCAAAGTCGCCTATCCGGAAATGCGGCGCTACAATTACGGCTCACGGCTCGCCACAGGATCAATAGCGGCGGGTGGAACCCTCGGCATTCTCATTCCTCCTTCGACCGGCTTCGTCATCTACGCCGTTCTGACCGAGGAATCCATCGGCCGGCTTTTCATGGCCGGTGTGTTGCCGGGTCTGCTTCTGACATGCCTGTTTCTGATCGCCATTTTCGCGGTGACGGCATTCAGGCCGGAGGAAGGGCCGGCGGGACCGCGCTTTTCGGCGAAGGAACGCCTGTCTGCCATGTTCCGGGCCACCGGCATTCTCATTGTTATCTGTATTACCATCGGCGGCATTTATACCGGCTTCTTCACACCTGTGGAGGCAGCGGGCGTCGGCGCCTTTTTCACGTTCGTTATGCTGATCCTCCGCGGTCGCTTTTCGCTGCCGGCACTCTGGCAGATCGCCCGCGAGACCCTGCGGACGACCGGGATGGCCTTTTTCATTCTGATCGGGGCCAATGTCTTTGCGCCGTTCGTTGCTCTTTCGCATCTGCCCGAAGGGGTGGCCTCGTTTCTTGCCACCTTGCCGCTTGGCGTCTATGGCACCCTGATCGTCGTTCTGATCGCCTACACGCTGCTTGGGATGGTTATTGAAGGCTTGTCGCTGCTTGTTATCACGCTGCCGATCGTGTTCCCGCTCGTTACCGGACTTGGCTTTGATCCGATCTGGTTTGGTGTCATTATGGTCATCGTGCTTGAAATGGGTCTGATCTCGCCGCCCGTGGGCGTGAATGTGTTTGTCGTCAAAAGCATTGTTGACGATGTGCGGCTTGAAACGATCTTTGCCGGTGTGATGCCGTTCTGGGTCGGCATGATCGGCTGCATTATACTTTTGATCCTGTTTCCCGAGATCGCTCTGCTGCTTCCAAATGCGATGTTCAACTAAAGCCCCGAACCGTTATCTGCAAGCGGTTTTCTTTCCGGAAACTAACCGCGAGATTAACGATAATCCATAAATATCAGATATTTACATTCTGAACTGGGTGTTCATCTGAAGTTCATCGGCCGCGCCGTATTTCGGTGTCAAACAACATGAGGAACATCCCATGAAAACACTGACAGCTCTCACCGTCGCAACCGTTATGGCCCTGTCGCCGATCGCAACATCTGCGACATCTGCGGCGCCCGGAAAGTTCGGCGGCCCAAAACAGGTCCAGAAACACAGCCCGAAGCAGCCCGGGTTTCACAAAAACGTCCGCTACAACAACCCGCACTGGATGAAACGGGGCGGCAAGTTGCCGGGCTGGAAACGCGGCTATCGGGTCGACTACCGCAAACACAATCTCAGAAAGCCGCCGCGCGGCCATGAATGGAGGCGGATCGACAACAATTATGTGCTCGTGGCACTGGCGAGCGGAATTATCGGATCGATCATTGCCGCGACCCGGTAATGCTTACCGTCAATTCAGTTGACGTAGAGACGGCCGTACCCCGGTGCGGCCTTTTCTATGCCATCATTCAGGCCGCACGCCCGCTTTCGGGCGTTAGGGGTCGTGTGCTGAGCTCTTAATGAAAAGTGCATTCGTCTGAGACGATGACCGTCACCTTTTCATCAAACAGAATTCTTCCTTTTAAAATTGCATATTTAAAAAATACACTCTCTCCGGTAAAAGATAGTGAAATGTGACGTAAACGGTCCCGCCGCAATTCATTCAAGGATAATCTGACGCCGGTGTTTTCAGTCGGGGGAAAAGACAAAAACAGATTTGCTCCGGCCCGGGTGCATGCATGTTTCCGGCTGTTGGCAACCGCCGCTCTGGCCGCTTGGTTTTGCGGTCAGCCTGAGGCTGTCAAGGCCACCCGTGATGCGGTTCTTTCGGACGATCCGCGGCAGGCAAGTCCAAAGCCAACGGTTCTGGAAATCAATGCGCAGGACCGGGACGATCGTCAGTCCCCGGGCGGGACGCGCGGAGGATTTTCATCGGCCCTTTCGCTCTATCGCGATGCGTTTTTTATCGGACATCGCATGGGCGCAAGCGGCTCCATCCATGCCGGTTGGCATTATTTTCGCGCAATGACATTGCGGGAGCAGGGAGATCGTCAACTCGCAAACGGCTATTTAGCGGAAGCGCTCATCCGTTATCGCGAGTCCCTCAGCAGTTTTGAACATCTGGCTGATGTTGAGCCTGAGTCCGAAGACTGGCAAGTCGACCTGATGATCACCTTTAACAAAATCGGCAATGTGCTCTTTGAACAAGGTGATCTCACGGCGGCGATGAAAAGCTACCAGGCCGATTTTGATATTGTCTGGGCTTTGTCGACCCGTGATCCGGATCCGGCACGCTGGCATAAGGATCTGGCGATCGTTTATGGAAAATTCGGCGACGTTTTTCTTGCCGGGGGTGAACATGAAAAAGCGCTTGAGAGTTACCGGTCGGCGTTTTCTTTGATTTCCTTTCTGCAAAGCCGCGAACGGGAAAACAACGTGCCTGCAGAGAAAAGCGAAATCGGAAGCGGCGCGCTGGCCTATTGGCACAACAAGCTCGGGAATGTACACGCCGCTGTCAGCCGGTATGACAAAGCCGTTGGGGACCATCAAAAAGCGCTGGCGATCAGGGAGGCCTCTCTGGCCGAAAATCCCGAAGACGAACAGCGCCAGTTCGATCTGTCAATCGCTCTGGACCACCTTGGCGATGTGTTTCTCAAACAGAAAGATGCCGATCGTGCATTGGACGCTTACCGCCGATCACGGAACCTGATGCAGCGATTGGTCGAGTCAGAGCCGAATAACAGAGGTCGACAACGGGATCTGTTGGTTTCGCTTTGGAATGTCGGCGATGCTCTGCTGGAACAGAGCAAGTTCCAGGAGGCTGGGAAGACCCTTGCGGAAGCACTGTCCATTGCGGACCAGCTTGCCTCTGTGGATGAGGATAACATCTCCGCTCAATATGACTTGTGGTGGTCTGAGCGGAAAATGGGCGGTTTGCAGGTCCAGAGTATGCAGTATGAAAAGGCTTTGCTTCATTATGAAAAAGCTTTGTCAATAGCTCAGGAGCGGACAAGGGCCGACGCTGCCGATCGAAATTGGCAGCAAAGAGTTGCAACGACCTTCAACAATATCGGCCAGGTCCAAATGGAGCTTAACCGCTATGTCGATGCCCTCCGGAGTTTTGAAGCGGACCTGGCGGTTTCAGAACGGCTGCTCGATGCCGAACCGGCCAGCCTCGATTATCAGGACGACTTGGCGTTCTCACATCGAAATATCGGCGATGTCAAAACCAAACTTCAGGATCTTGACGGAGCTCTGGTCAGCTACCAGACGCTTCTAGTCATTCGAAGGCGTCTTTTAAGGCAAAAGCCTGATAATCGTGAATTTCGAAGGAGTGTCGCAGAAGCTCTGGATAGGGTCGGCGATACGCACTATGTGCTGAATTCCCCTGCACAGGCGCTCGAGTTTTTTCGCGAAGCCCTTGACCTTCGAAAAGCACTTTCAGACGGGCCACTGCGATCTGACCAGGATCGGCGCATGATCGCTGTTTCCCACAACAAGATCGGGGGCACGCTCTATCGAATGGGCGACTATGACGGGTCGGCAGAGAGCTATAGTGCGGATCTGGCTGTTTCTCGGGAGCTCGCAGCATCTTATCCTGGCGACTATGATTACCAGCACGATGTCTCGATCGCCTTGTCCGATCTTGGTGACGTTGAGATGCTCCTTGGCCAGTATGCATTGGCGCTGGACCATTTCAGAGAGGCTCTGAAAATCCGCAAATCGAGAAAGCCGCAGGTGCCCCCGAGTTCTGAATGGGAACGCTCGGTTCTGTTGGGCCATCGCAAAGTCGGTGAAGTGTTTGAGAGACTGGAAAACCGGCAGGGCGCGCGCGAACAGTATGAGGCGGCTGTGGCTATCAGCACACGTCTGTTAGCCAGGGATCCGGACAATATGACGTGGCATTCGGACATGGTTTTTTGCCGGGTATCCCTTGGTCACATCTATCGGGACTCTGGTCAGCCGGACAAGGCACTGGGTAACTTCAAGATAGCTCTGGCATCGGCCGAGAAGCTTGTGGCAGCCAACCCCAACAGGCTGGACTGGTTGACCGATAAGTCTCTGGCGCATCAGGGTCTGGGCGATATTCTTTCGGAGCAGGGAAAAACAAGCGCAGCGTTGGCGCATTATTTTCTGGCTAACGAGATCGACAGGAATCTCGTGACACACGACCCGGATGATGTGACGTGGCAGCTTAATCTTGTCCTCTCCCATTGGCGGCTGGCCGGTATGTCCGTTGAGCCAAGGCGGCACTATGAGGAAATCGTCCGAATCCTAACAGAACTGGATCAGGCCGGCAGGTTGCCGCTGGAAAACAAAACGTGGCTGGCTCAGGCGGAGGAAGAACTGGCGGAACAACTGCGTCCGCCGGACCGAAATTCCATCTTTGACGATCTTGCGAATTGGCCCGCTGAATTTTTGTTTGACGTGATGGAAGAACTCAAAAAGAATGAAATGCGAAAGAGCGCGGGACAATAATCATGCCGCTCGATATCTGCGGCCCGATTTTCATGCATGCCACTCAATCAGCCGATCCGTGTCTCCGAAAGCACCGTTTCGTTTAATTCGAAACCCAGACCGGGTGCGTCCGTAAGCGCTATGAAACCGTGTTCATCGATTGATGTTGGATTTGTGATCATGAAATCACGCCGGTCGAGCGACCATTCCGGATCGTCATATGGGAATTCAAGAAACGGTGCGTTGGCGATGCCGGCTGTCAGGTGGGCATTTGCGATCAGGCCGATCCCGTTGGTCCATGTGTGGGGTGTAAAAACGACCCCGTTTTCCTCTGCCATGATGGCGATGCGCCGCAAACCGGTTATGCCGCCGACAAGCGCGGCATCCGGTTGAAGAACGTCGAGACTTCCGGCAGCGATCAGATCGCGGAATTCGGAGATTTCGCGGTTCATTTCGCCCCCTGCAATCCGAACACCGGTACTGTCGCGTAAACGGCGCATATTGTCCCGGTCGGCCCGGAACAAGGGCTCTTCCATCCAGTAAACGCCGAGCTCTTCCAGCACGCTGGCAACGGTGAGCGCGTCTTTCAGCGTCCAGGGCTTTTCCGTATCCCCGGGCATGCGCCAACCCTGGTTGCAATCAACCATCAGTTCCAGCCGATCGCCGACGCGGTCGCGGACCCGGGCAATCACCGCGACATCATCGCGCCAATCCTGCCGGTGAAATCGGATCTTCATGGCCTTGAAACCCTGTTCGAGCATCCGCTCAGCAGCGTCGGCCATTTCTTCAGGCCCTCGCAATGTGCCGGAAGAGGCGTAGGCTCTGATCCGGTTATCATGGCCGCCAAGCAGCTTCCAGACAGGCTGACCGGTTGCCTTTCCAAAGAGGTCCCAAAGCGCAAGATCCAGCGGCCAGCAGCGGCCGTGGTGGAAGTTGATGTTCCCAAGAACCCGGTAATGTCGCTCAACGCGCAGCGGGTCCTGTCCGATGAACAGATTTTCATGACCCTCGAAGCCGACCATCAGGTCTCCTGACCCGACCCCGGTCAGGCCGTCGTCCGTTTCGAGGCGAACAATGGTGGCATCAAAATGCGGTCGGGGTCTTGAGTCCCAACTCGCGCGAAGCGGTGGATCGAGCGGCAAGCGGTGATGCGTTATCTTGATATCGGTGATTTTCATGCCGTCTCCTTGACCGCCCAATCAGTGCGGGCCGTATCCTGTCACGTAAAGTCCAACACTTTTTGTGCCAGCGCCACCAGATCGTCATCATGCATTTCCCGGACATTTGCCCGCCGCATCGCTTTGTTTTCCGGTGCGGCCATTTTCTCAGCAAGCCTCTCTGCTGTAAGGGTCGGAAATTCCTCGGAGAAGTCTGCCTTGATGCCGAGTTCACGAACGAACTGCGCAAAATCATCGCCAAGCGATCGCGGTCCTTCGGAACCAAATGCCGCCGCAACAGGCGCATAATGTTCTCCGTTACCCTCGATATTCCAGTCAAGTGTCGCTGCCATTGCGACGGCAACGGCCCGGCCATGATGGATCGGCACCAGACTTCCCATCGCATGGGCGATGTTGTGCGCAATACCCGTTCCGGCATTGTCGATCGCGATGCCGCCATATGTTGCCGCAAGCAGCATGCCGCTCCGGGAGGAGAGATCATTCGGCGCGGTGACTGCGCGATTGAGATGACGCGCACCGAGGCGGATAGCCTCCAGCGCATAAGTCCGGTTCGGAACCTGCCGATCCCGGCAGGTTTCCGCCTCGATGGCGTGCACGATCGCGTCGACCCCGCTCGCAGCCGTAATCGTCGAGGGCAAGCCGACGGTCAGCTCCGGATCGTGCAGCACGAGGTCGGCTTTCAGATCGGGTCCCCAATACCAGTATTTGTTGCCTGCGTCATTGGAGATAACGCTGACGCTGGTGGCTTCGGAACCTGTGCCTGCAGTTGTGGGAAGACAGATGATGGGCGGCCGGTTCAGCGGCAGGGGTTTTGCGACGAGCCGATGATCAGTGACGGCGCTGTTTCCGTCAATCAGACTGGCGATCAGTTTGCCGGCATCCATGGCTGATCCGCCTCCCAGGCAGACGACAAGATCGCGTTTTTCCTTTCTTGAAAGCGCAACGGCGGACTGAACCTGGGACTCTGTCGGATCGCTCTTGATATCTTCAAATGCCAGAACGTCATGCCCGGCTTCAAGAAACGAACGGCTGACGGTCTCGGTGATGCCTATCGCACGCAGGGCCGGATCGGCAACGAGCAGGACGTTTCGACCGGATCCTGCCAGTGTCGTCGCCTTTGCTCCTGCCTTTGCCGCAAGTCCGCGATCAAGAACAAGCCTCGGTATCCGATTGATTGAAAAAGGCTTCATGCGCATATCCCGGACAAAGCAATGGTCTATATTCCGACAGAATAGGCATGCATGAGAAGGTTCGCCAACAGCTATTTTGCCCGGTCATTGCTGTACGATGGCACTCTTCCAGGCCCGGAGAAAGTTCTGGCGCTTCAGTTTATCCAGGAACGACAGCAGTCCCGGCCCCAAACGGATCGGCCGGAACGCCTGTTCGGCGGTCACGGCCTGCGGATTAATGGGCGGCAGGCCCGTCAGTTCCGCGATGGCGGAACGGGTTTGCGGAGCGACAAGGAAATCGATGAAAATGCCGGCTTCTTCCAGATTGGATGCTGTTGTCGGAATGAGCGCCGTTCTGAGCATGACGTGCGAATAGTCTTCAAGAAGGATGACTTTCCCCCCGTTATTCTCCAGGAGATAACGGGATGCGTAACTGCCAAGAACATTGTAGGCAAGGGCCAGTTTGCCGCTGCCGACGTCGGCAATCATGTCTCCGGAACAACAGTAGAGTTCCGTTCCGAGCCGGCCCATCACCTCTGTCAGCCGCCAGTAGGCTTCCGAATTGCGTGCATCCTGCGTCGCAAACAGATAGCCGGCGCCGCTCTGCCTTATGTCATAGGTGCCAATACGCCCTTGGAAAACATCGGGATTGTCGCGCAGCAGATCGATCAGGTCCTGCCGGTTGGTTGGAAGCGGGAGACCTGCGAGCCGTTCTTTGGATATCAGGAGGACGACCGGCTCCTGTGTGAAAGCAAAAATCTGGTCCCGCCAGCGCGCCCAATCCGGAAGGGCATCCGTCGCCGCCGAGTTATAGGTCAGGGCATAACCGTCATTGGCAAGCTTTGTCTGGAGATCCATGGCTGCGGAAAGCACCACATCGAACTCCGCCTGTTCCTTCAATATCGCGTCCTGAACCTGTGCGCTGCCTGCGACGACATAATGAATGTCGATTGTCGGATGCCTCTTCTGAAATGCCTCGATCAGGGGCGCAAAAACCGCAAGGTCAGCGGTCGATATGATGCGAAGCGTCATTGTGCCGCTTCCTGTTTTAAAGTCCTGCTCCGCTTCAATTTCAAACGCAAAGGTCTGCAAAGGTGCGGACAACAGAAGCAGTACGGTCAGTGCGGAAAGAAGAAGGTGACGCATGCCCCGTTTCCGTTTTTGTTTTGCGAAAGGTCCAAATGGCCGTTATGAGCTTTTGCCACAGCCTCGGCGATCGTCAGTCCCAGGCCGGACCCGACAATATCGTCGACATTCGTGCCCCTGTTAAACCGGCTCTTGAGATGAACGGGATCGGCTCCGTCAAATCCGCGGCCTTCGTCAGAGACCGAAAGGGCGGCTTTGTGCCCGTCTTCAAAGACACGGATAATCACATCACCGTCGCCGGGTGAGTATTTGATCGCATTGTCGATGATGTTGCGCAGTGCATTCTGCAGCAGGATGGGATCGCCCTTGATGGTGCAGGATGTCGAATCCTCCGCCACTGTAAGCCGAATGTCTTTGAGGTCGGCCGCAGGAGCAAGCCGCTGCTGAAGCTCCTGTGCCATTTCCAGAAGATCGATATCGCTTTGTTCCAGATTGTCCGTCCTGAATGTCACCATCGCATGGTCCAGAAGCTGCCCCGCGGATCGGGAACTTTCGTCAATTGCCCGGATCATCTGGCGAAGGGCCTTTTTGTTTTCCGGCCGTTCAACACGTCTCAGGGCAATCTCAGCCTGCGTTCTGACCGTCGCCAGCGGCGTCCGGACCCGATGCGCCGCCTCGGCGATGAAGTCCTCCGTTCTTGACAAAGAGGATCGCAGGCGATCCATGAAGGTATTGAGCGCGCCAAGCAGCGGTGCGAGTTCGGACGGGGCATCCGTGCGCACTGGCCGCATGTCCTGCGGTCCGCGCCGGGCCACGGACTGTGCCAGCCGGTTGAGCGGGCGAAGCGCGCTTTGCGCGGCCAGCAGGCTGAGCGCCCCGGCGACGAGGAAGAAGCCGATGCCAAGCATTGCGGCAATCGTTGAAATCCGGGCGGAGGTCTCCTCCAGCCCCTGACGGGTCTGCGCAACCGTCACCACAACATCAACTGGCCGTCCCCGAACAGTCACAGCCCGTACGACGGATGCCATTCGGACTGGCTCGCCAAGGAAGTCAACCGTATTGAAACTTGGCGCATTCGGTGCGGGGCCTTCGCTCGGAGAGGGCAGGTCCTCGTAGCCGGTAAGCGTTTCTCCGTCCGCAAAGACGTTATAAAAAACGCGGTCCTCGCTAATCGTTCCGAGCATGGAGAGGGCGGAGTAGGGGATATCGAGCAGGATCTGCCCCTGCTCAGACCGCAATTCGTCCGCCATTGATGTTGCCGAGGCAGCCAGAATATTGTCCTGCGCGGCTTCAGCCGACTGCTCCGCAAATGTGCGGACCATGAAATAAAGCAACAGCGACAGGAGTGCTGCAACACCGAGCAATTGCAACATCAGCCGTTGGCGAATGGATCCTGTGACTTTAACCGAATTACCGCCGCCGTCGCCTGATTGCAGTGTACTAACCATGTGTCATCCGATAGCCAACGCCGCGTACCGTTTCGATTTTGACGTTCGATCCCTCCAGCCTTTTTCTCAAGCGGCCCACGTAAACTTCGATCGCATTTTCAGAGACTTCTTCTGAGAAGGAAAACAGCCGGTCCACCAGATGCGGTTTCGAAAAAATCCGCTCCGGAGCGGCGAAAAAGACCTCCAGAAGGCGCATTTCCCGGTTCCGCAACTGCTGGGTCCGGTCCGCGACTTTCAGCGTTCCAGCAAGTGGGTCGAAGATCGCGTCGCCGAAGCGTTTCTCGTTGCTGACCGAGCCGTCCCTGCGCCGCAAAACCGCGCGGCACCGTGCCTCGAGTTCTGAAAAATCAAAAGGCTTGGTGATGTAGTCGTCCGCGCCGAGATCTAACATGCCGACCCGGTCCGATACCTCCGAGCGGGCGGTCAGCACGATGATCGGCGTTGTCTGGTTGCCGTCCCGATGCGATTTCAAGAAATCTCGCCCGTCTCCATCGGGCAACATGATGTCCAGCAGAATGAGATCATACTCTGTCCCGGCGAGCGCGCTTTCCGCCGTTTCAAGATCCATGGCAAGATCGACGGCATGGCCATCCAGTCCCAGCCGGTCAACGACCGCTTCTGCGAGTTGGCGATTGTCTTCGATCAGCAAAAAACGCACGCGAAAAATCCACTTCTTTTGCCACGATTTTGGGTTGTGACAGGTCTGTGTCAGGTTTCGATTGTCTGGTGAAAGAACATGGGCGGGGACGATCCGTCCTGTCAACTGGGAGGATTCCATGACGAAATTTGCAATAACCCGTCGGCTTATGATTGCGGCGACGGCTGCGTTGTTCGGATTCAGCACACCGTCATTCGCTGAGCCTGCTATCGACAAAATCCACTTTCTGATTCCCGGCGGCGCCGGCGGTGGATGGGACGGCACGGCACGCGGGACCGGCGAAGCTCTTACAAAGGGTGGTCTCGTCGGTACGGCATCGTATGAAAATATGTCCGGCGGCGGTGGCGGCAAGGCCATCGGTTATCTCATTGAAAATGCCGAAAGCAACCACGGCACGCTGATGGTGAATTCGACGCCCATCGTGATCCGCTCGCTCACAGGTGTTTTCCCGCAGAGCTTCCGGGACCTGACACTTGTTGCAGGCACGATCGGTGACTATGCGGCCCTCGTTGTTGCGGCTGACAGCCCGTATCAGAGCCTGTCGGACCTGATCGACGCCTACAAGGCCGACCCCAATGCGGTTGCCGTTGGCGGCGGATCGGTACCGGGCGGCATGGACCATCTGGTCGCGGCGATGGTATTCGAAGCGGCCGGTGCCGATCCTGTCACTATGAAATACGCCCCATTCGACGGTGGCGGCCCAACCATGGCGGCACTGCTGTCCGGTGAGGTTCAGGCTGTTTCCACAGGCTTTTCCGAAGCCGTCGAACTGGCCAAGGCCGGCGAAGTGCGCATTGTCGGCGTGACAGCTGAAGATCGGGTGGAAGCCTATCCGGATGCTCCGACAATGAAGGAGCAGGGCAACGACACGGTTTTCGTCAACTGGCGCGGTTTCTTTGCGGCTCCGGGCCTTCCCGATGACAAACTGGCTGCATACCAGGACGTCCTGACAAAAATGTACGACACGGATTCCTGGGAAGAAGTCCGTGCCCGGAACGGCTGGGTGAACATCCACAACTCCGGTGATGACTTTAAAACCTTCCTTGTAAACCAGGAAAAAGTCATGCTCGACCTGATGACCAAGCTTGGTTTCCTTTGATACCTAAGGCATCATTTTGAGAATGGTGCGCCCGGGGTACGCTCCGGGCGCATTTTTATAAGAGGGAGGAAACGGGCGATGGCGCTGGATCGCTGGATTGCCTTTGTAATATTGCTGCTTTGCCTTGTTTACGGCTACACGGCGTTCTTCACGATGGATGAGCTTTTGCCGCCCATTATGCGCCGGGCTCCGATCTGGCCTTCGAGTTTCCCGAAAGTGCTTGTTGTCGGTGCCATCCTTATTTCCCTTTTCATTCTTCTTGGATTTGAAAAAGCTTCGGAGAAGAAGGATGCGGCGGACATTAACCTGTCAAGGCTGGGTAACTACAAAGTCGGTCAGGCGCTTATCCTGTTGGGATTGATGGTCGTCTACGCCCTGTCGCTGCGTCCGCTTGGATTTCTCGCATCCACCTTCCTGTTCCTCTTTTTGGGCAGTTATATTCTCGGCGAACGCCGTTTTGTGCTGATGGCAATCGTTTCAGCGATTGCGGCTGGATTCGTCTGGTATCTGGTGGACGAAATTCTGGGTGTCTTCCTGAGTCCGTTTCCAAGTTTTCTGATGGGGGGCTGAAATGCTTGAAGGGCTGCTTACAGGGCTTTCTACGGCCTTTTCTTTCACCAATCTGCTGATGGTCGTCGGCGGATGTCTTGTCGGGACCTTCATCGGCATGCTGCCGGGCCTCGGCCCGATGTCGATTATCGCGATCATGATTCCGGTGGCCATTTCCATCGGCGATCCGTCCGCAGCACTGATCCTGCTTGCCGGGGTTTATTACGGCGCTGTCTTTGGCGGATCGACTTCATCAATTCTGATCAACGCACCCGGTGTCGCATCCACGGTTGCGACCAGCTTTGACGGGTATCCGATGACGCGGGCCGGCAAGGCAGGCAAAGCGCTGACGGTTGCGGCAATTGCCAGTTTTGCCGGGGGAACGGTCGGAGCGTTGCTTTTGATGGTATTTGCTCCGGCGCTGGCGTCGGTTGCGCTTCTTTTCCATTCCTCCGAATATTTCGCTCTGATGGTGGTCGGCCTGTCGGCAATTGCGGCCTTCGCCGGAACGGGACAGGTGGGCAAAGCCCTTCTGATGACGTTCCTGGGCCTGATGATGGCCACAGTCGGTGAGGGCGTACTGTTTAATGCCCCCCGCTTCACGATGGGGATTATGGACCTTCAGTCCGGCTTTGGCTTCATTACCCTGGCCATGGCGATGTTTGCACTTCCCGAGGCGATTTATCTGGTCCTGGACCCGGCCCGCTCAAAGACAGGCAGCGGCAGCGGCGCAATCAAGGATCTCAGGATCACCCGGGAGGAAGCCAAAAAGATCACGCCGGTGATCGGACGGCAATCCATACAGGGATTTCTGATTGGTGTCCTGCCGGGCGCCGGAGCAACAATCGCGTCTTTCCTGGGCTATGCAGTGGAACGCAATATTGCGCCAAAGGAGGAGCAGGAGCAGTTCGGCAAGGGATCTGTGAAAGGGATCGCGGCACCGGAAAGCGCCAACAATGCTGCCTGTACCGGCTCATTCGTTCCACTCCTTACACTCGGCATTCCGGGGTCTGGCACAACCGCCATCCTTTTGGGTGCGCTGATTGCTCTGAATGTGTCTCCCGGACCGCGCCTGATGGTCGATGAGCCGCAGATTTTCTGGTCAGTCATCATTTCGATGTATCTGGGCAATCTGGTGCTTCTGATCCTGAACCTGCCGCTCATTCCGTACATTGCGAAAGTTCTGGCAGTGCCGCGCAACTATCTGATTCCTTTCATTCTGTTCTTCACCCTGATGGGGGCCTATATCGGTCAGAACAATGCCACGGAGCTGTTGATCCTGGTTGGTTTCGGGATCTGTGCGACCGTGCTGCGCTTCGCAGACTATCCGCTGGCCCCGCTTCTGATCGGCTTTATTCTGGGTCCGATGCTGGAGAATAACTTCTCGCGGGCAATGCAGATCAATAACGGCATGAGCTTCCTTTGGGAGCGTCCGATGACACTGGCGCTGCTGATATTTGCCGTTATTCTTGTGGTTCTTCCGTCCTATCGTGCCCGTCGCGCGGCCGCGCGGGCGGAAGGTGTCGCCGACGGCGATTAAGCGCATAAGGAAACGACAAGGGAGCACCCTGATGACTTTGGCTGCAAAGCCCCTAACCGGGGTCAGGGTGCTCGATCTTACCAACGTTCTTTCGGGCCCTTTCTGTTGCCATCAACTGGCTCATCTGGGCGCCGAGGTCGTAAAGGTGGAAGTGCCCGGTCGGGGGGACCTTGCACGGCAGCTTGGCGTGGACCCCGACCTTTGCGACAGGAATATGGGCATCTCGTTTCTCGCCCAGAACTCCGGCAAGAAGTCCATCACGCTCAATCTCAAACTGCCTGAGGGCAAGGAGATTTTGAAGCGCCTGGTTGCGGGCAGTGATGTGCTCGTTGAAAACTTCAGGCCGGGCGTCATGAAACGGCTCGAACTCGATTACGAGCGGCTGAAGGAGGTCAGATCCGACCTCATTTATTGCGCCATCTCAGGGTTCGGTCAGGATGGACCCTGGGCCGGCAGACCGGCATATGATCAGATTGTCCAGGGTCTGTCCGGCGTAATGTCCCTGACCGGATTTCCCGACAGCGATCCGCTGCGCGTCGGCTATCCCATTGCCGATACGATTGGCGGACTGATGGCGGCTTTTGCAATTTCTTCGGCCCTGCATGCCAATCCGCGTGGATCGTTCATTGACGTTTCCATGCTGGAAGCAGTGATAACAACGATGGGGTGGGTCGTTTCCAGCTTTCTGATCGGTGGCGTCACGCCGGGAGCACGCGGTAACGATAATATGGTGTCATCCCCGTCCGGGGCATTCAGGACAGGCGATGGGCTGGTCAATATCGCCGCCAACAAAACCGAGCAGTGGCAGGCGCTGGTTCGCCATATCGGCAGGGATGATCTCCTGGATAATCCGGATTACCGGACCAGACAGGAACGGATCAAAAACCGGAAGGCGCTTCAGGCCGATATTGAAGCTGCTCTTTCGTCAAAAAGCGCCGTTGAGTGGGCTCGGGAACTGAATGCGCTTGGCGTCCCCGCCGGCGCCGTTCTCAGCGTGCCGGATGTTCTGACCCATCCGCAGATCGCCGACCGCGGGCTGCTCGGTGATTTTGCCGATGTGCCGGGTGTCGGGCGGGACATCAAAATGGTTGGAGTTGCCATGAAAATCGACGGCGAGGCACCGCATGTCGCAACACCGCCGGCTCAGCTTGGCGACCACAATGCGGAAATATTCGGCGAGTTGGGCTACGACGCGGACGATCTTGCCCGATTGAAAGAGGAGGGCGTCATTTGAGCGATGTTTCGGACTGGTGGCATACCGGCATCATCGATATGGAGCCGGGAAAGATTCATCTTCGGGGACAACCAATCGAGGATCTGATCGGAACCATCAGCTTTCCGGGCATGATCTGGTTCCTGGTGCGCGGAGACCGGCCCGATCCGGGTCAGGAAAGGTTGTTCGAAGCCGCTCTTGTTGCCGCTGTCGATCACGGACCGCAAGCACCGTCCGTCGCTGCGGCGCGGATGGCCGTGACCTGCGGCCTGCCACTCAACAATGCGATGGCGAGCGCCGTTAACATGCTCGGCGATGTTCATGGCGGGGCAGGGGAACAGGCGGTAGACCTCTATCATCGTATCGATCAGGCCGGCGGCCCGGACACCGTGCCCGACATGCTGGATGTATGGCGTAGCGATAATGGACGCTTTGTTCCCGGCTTCGGACACCGGTTTCACAAACCGGTCGATCCACGCGCGCCCAGACTACTGGGGCTTGTCGACGCCGCCGTCGGCCAGGGCATTGTACAAGGACGGTACGCTGCGATTGCACGGGCGATTGAAGTGCATCTGTCTAAGGAAAAGAACAAACCGGTTCCGATGAATATCGATGGCTCAACGGCTGTCATCTATGCAGAACTTGGCTTTGCGCCGCCATTGGCGCGCGGCATCTTCTGCCTGTCCCGCTCGGTCGGTATTCTTGCGCACGCCTGGGAACAGATGCAGCAGGGCGGGCGCAACAAAGGGCCGACACCACCGGATTACCGCTGGACCTATGACGGCCCGTGAAAACATCGGTGGGAAACGCGCTGCAAATATTCTTCTTTTCTTGTTCCGTCTTTGTTCTTTCATGTAGAGTAACACCGTTCTACTCACTGCCTTTAGTCTTGCCCTGATTGCGCCACCCGTTTTCTTGAGGTGGCTTTTGGTGCCTAAATGACCTTATCGAACGCTGGCGAGGGTTCATGTCCCTCCGGTCTCAGCAGGCGGCCTTACTTGCTGTTGTTCCTGTTGTTTTTCGGAAGCTTTACGGTTTCCGGCGTTGTACCGCTCATGGGCCTGTTCATTGTCGAGGGGCTCGGTGAGCCGCCCTGGAAGATGGGGATCTACGCTGCGATCCATGTCGTTTTCACTCTGCTGGCCAACCGCTACTACGGACGCCGGATTGACGGCGGGATCAGACTGAAAGGACTTCTGATCTTAAGCATTCTGGCGTTCACCGTCAGCATGATCGTTATCTCGCAACAGCCGCCTTATCTGTTTCTGACAACGGTTATCGCCTTTCTGATGGGCATCTCCGCAGCGTCGCTGTCGGGAATGTACGCGTTCGGCCGCTTGTTTGCGGAACAGACCGGACGGGACCCGGTCAAATTCAATTCCTGGCTACGGATGCAGACATCGCTGGGATGGATGATCGGTCCGGCTCTGACATTGTCGGTTTACGGATGGGTGGGTTTTTCCGCCACCTACAAATTGTCGGCTCTGTTCGGAGTGATCTGGCTGTGCCTGTGTTTCCTGACTGTGCCGACGGCCTTTCGTTCTCACAGGAAGCAGATGGAGAAGACCGGAGAAGACTCGCGTTATTCGCTGCAACTGATGATTGCTTGCGTGCCTGTCTTGGCGATTTCCATCTGTAATTCCGCATTCCTGTCAGCCATGCCGCTGTTCTTCACTTCTGAACTGGGATTGCCGCCCTCAACCGCCGGACTCGCGCTGTCGGTCAAATGCCTTGTTGAAGTCCCGGTTATTTATGCCTGCGCCCATCTTGCGCTCAGGTGGGGCGACAAGAAGGTGTTTTTGGCTGCCGCGCTGCTTGCGGTGATTTTCTTCAGCCTTATCTTCCATGTCAGCAGCGTGTCTCAGGTGCTGATACTGGGCGTGCTTGACGGCACCTACTACGGCCTGTTTGCGGGGATCAGCATATCCTTCGTTCAGAAATATGCCGTTGAACGGCCCGGCATGGCGACGGCTTATTACGTGAATGCATTGTTTGTCGGCGGGCTGGTCGGCAATCTGATGACCGGCGCGATCGCCTCGGTTTATTCCTTTCAGGCCTCAACCGTCCTATCATTGCTTTTTGCCGCTCTGGCCCTGATCGTCATTCCCATGATCCGCGATCCTGAACCCGCACCGAATAAGGCATGAATAGATTGAGCCCCGACATGTCCGATTTGTAATGAAATGCATCATTGAACCGTAAGGCCGCTCCAACCATCTAAACCTTATGATCAGACAGGAAATTGCCAACCGCTGGAGCGCTTTCCATTCAGATAGAATTAATAGAATTATCTGAATGATCGGAGTCCGCTCCGGACTCACTATGTTGGAGCATAATCTTGTCGTTCAAATGCAGTTATTTGAACGGATTATGCACCAGGCTGACATTCCGCTGCCTGACCGAACGATCAGAGATATCCGTTTTGTTGAGAGATATCGGCTGATCAAAGGAAAAGCGGAGACTTACAATGAAACGGATTGCTTTAATTTCCACCGTTATCGCCGGTGCAATGGTCGTGACGGCTCTCCTCCCTGTAGCCAGCGCAGAAGCCGCAACGCCGCCGCCACCTCCGCCGGCCAACGTCCATGTCGTCGTTGTGAAACCGGCTCCATATTACCCTTACTATCCATATCCCTACTACCATCCGGTCCATCCGGCGGTCGCCTATGGGGTTGGATATGCAACAGGCCACTATGTCGCCACACATCCAAAGGTCTATTGACCCGGCTGATTGAAGCGACAGTCATGGAACGAACGATCCCAGTCGTATCGTGTCAGGTTGCTCCCTGATTGAAATGCCGATCCAAACGGGTCGGCATTTTTTTCTCCCGGTTTAAGTCGATCATCCGTGGTTGAATGTTGAGACGCGGAGTGACTGACGGCCGTAAAAAGGGTAGATGCGAAGAGAAAACCGCCCGAAGTGACATCAGCGAGACGGTTCCATGGCCTTGTGGATATTGATTGTGACGGGACTTGCCGCCGCATATCTTCTGGGAACCATCCCCACAGGATATCTGGCCGGAAAGCTGCTTAAAGGCATCGATATCAGAGAGTACGGTTCGAGATCCGTCGGCGCAACGAACGTATTGAGAACTCTGGGAAAATGGCCTGCTTTGGCCGTGTTTGTGATCGATGTTCTCAAGGGTGTGGCTGCTATTGTCTTTATCCGGGTTTTAACTCCTTCGGTCCATGCGCTGCCGACCGAAACGTCCCCGGCAACGAATGATCCGGGGAATTGGGTTCCCTGGGCCGTTTGCCTGGCCGGACTGGCCGTTTTGTTGGGACATAGCCGGTCCATCTGGCTGAATTTCGCAGGCGGCAAATCCGTGGCCACGGGACTTGGTGTTTTGCTTGCCATATCTCCGCCGGTCGGTCTGGGTTCGCTGGCAGTGTTTGGCGTTGTGCTGGCCGTCTTCCGGACGGTTTCGCTTGGTTCGATCATAGCCGCCGTCACGGCGATCATCCTCATCAGCAATATCGAACAACCGCTGGCCTATCGGCTGCTCGTCATTACCGGCGGGATTTATGTAATTGTTCGGCATCGGGCGAATATTCAGCGGCTGCTGAATGGGACCGAACCGCGTCTGGGCCAGACAATGCCCGATATTAACTCATGAATGCGCTGATTCTGCGGACTCAACGCACCCGGTCCGTTAGCGGCCAAGG
Organism: Stappiaceae bacterium; assembly: GCA_965275915.1. Lineage (GTDB taxonomy): Bacteria > Pseudomonadota > Alphaproteobacteria > Rhizobiales > Stappiaceae > JBDWFY01. The sequence goes on along the minus strand of CBDHYI010000006.1, from coordinate 624,491 downwards.
TGATCACGCAATCGGTTCGTCAGGAAGGTCGATGCCGCGGCGGGCGGCGGTCAGGGTGTTCACCATCAGCATGGCGATTGTCATTGGGCCGACGCCTCCCGGAACTGGTGTGATGGCACCTGCATGTTCTGAGGCTCCGGCATAGTCGACATCGCCGACCAGCTTTGTTTTGTCCGGCCCTTTTTCCGGCGCCGGCACACGGTTGACGCCGACATCGATGACTGTCGCACCCTCCTTGATCCAGTCGCCCTTGACCATTTCCGGCCGTCCGACCGCGGCCACAACAATATCGGCGGTTCTGACCAGTCCCGGCAGATCGCGTGTCCGGCTGTGGGCAATCGTGACTGTGCAGTTCTCCTGCAGGAGCAGTTGAGCAACCGGCTTACCGACAATATTCGAGCGTCCGACGACAACAGCGTTCAAACCGGTCAGATCGCCGCCGTGAGCCCGTTTTGCCATCAGAACCGAGCCTGCCGGGGTGCAGGGAACAAGCGCCTTATCCGTCTGGCCGGCGCCCAGCAGACCGACATTGATCGGATGAAAACCGTCAACGTCTTTCTCCGGCCTGATCAGATTCAGAACTTTGCCTTCGTCAATATGGTCGGGCAGGGGAAGCTGAACCAGAATACCGTGGATCGTTTCATCGTTGTTCAACTGGTCGACCAGAGCCAGAAGATCCGCTTCGCTTGTCTCTTCGGGCTTTTTATATTCAACGGATTTGAATCCGCAGGCCTTCGCCTTGATGCCCTTGTTGCGCACATAGACCTGACTGGCCGGATCTTCCCCGACGATGACAACGGCGAGCCCCGGCTGAAGGCCGTGATCGGCGACCAGTTTTTTAGTCCGCGCGGTGACCTCCTCGACAATGGAGGCGGCGGTCATTTTTCCATCAATAACAGTGGCCATGGAGCAGTTTCCTCATAAGGCGTTGTATCAGTTGAATTATTTGAAGATGACGGTTTTATCGCCGTTCAGCAGGATTCTGCGTTCAAGATGATATTTGACGGCTCTCGCCAGGACGCGGGACTCGATGTCCCGGCCAATAGCGATGAACTCGTCGGCGGACATCGAATGTTCGACGCGGCCGACATCCTGTTCGATGATCGGACCGTCATCCAGGTCGGGCGTTACGTAGTGCGCTGTGGCCCCGATCAGTTTTACGCCCCGCGCATGCGCGAGCTGATACGGTTTTGGCCCCTTGAATCCAGGCAGAAAAGAATGATGAATATTGATCGCCTGCCCGAAGAGTCGGGCCGATAAACCGTCGGACAGAACCTGCATGTAACGGGCCAGGATGATGAGTTCGATAGACTCGTCTTCAATCAAGGTGAGCAGCCTGTCTTCCTGTTCCTGCTTTGAATCGGAACGCGTCGGGATGTGATGAAAGGGCAACCCCTCATGTTCGACCCGCGACCGCCAGTTTTCGTGGTTCGACACCACGCCGGCAAGTGTCATGTTCAGATTGCCGATTGAGTGCCTGTAAAGCAGATCGTTCAGGCAGTGCCCCATGCGGGACACCATGATCAGAACCCGCGGCTTGCGATTGAGATTATGTAGCTGCCAGGTAAGCTGATAAGCGGTGGCGATCGGATCGAACCCTTTGGAAAAGCGCTCGATCGTCATATTTTCCGGCGCCATAAAGGCGATGCGCATAAAAAAGCGGTTTGTTTCCGTATCCCAATATTGAGCGCTCTCAGCGATGTTGCAGTCCTGCGATGCGATGGAGTTGGCAACAGCCGCGACAAGACCACGGCGGTCGTCGGTCGTAATTGTGAGAACAAAGTCGGCGGCACCACTGGACATGAAAAATGCTTTGTTTTGGCGGCGTTAGGGTCTTGCGCCACGTTGATTTCTGATCGCACGGCATTTTGCGGCACAGTCTAAAAAACGCAAGCGAATAAGAGAAGTTGGCCGTTCTACTATCAGGAAATCTAATGGAATGAAGCAGAACCTGTGATGGTGTTCCAGCCCGCGGCTTGACATTCCGAACCGCTGAGAAGAAGAGGAAGCATGGATATTCCTCAGGGTTTTGATCTTCGCGCGCTGCGCATATTCGTTACCGTTGCCGATGCCGGTGGTATGACGCCGGGCGCACAGCGGCTCAATATGACGCAGTCCGGCGTTTCTCAGGTCATTTCCGGCCTTGAGAAAGCGATTGGCGGAGCGTTGTTTGATCGCGGTGTTCGACCCATGGCACTGACCGGCGCCGGCAATATTCTTTATACCCGCGCGAGCGAACTTCTTTCCCTGTCAAACGATACGCTGCACGCGATCCGGAAAGAGGAACGCAAGGCGATTTCGTCGGTTACGATTGCAATGACGGAGAGTTTTGCCAATACCGTTGGGCCGTCGCTGGTTCGTCGTCTCCAATCACGTGTCACCCGCTGGCATGTCTGGGCGGGCATCGCGCCCGATCAGCATCAGGCTTTGATGGCCCATTCCGTCGACATGATCATTACGGCCAGCGAAGAGATCGACACGCTTGAGGGCATTAAGCGATTTCCGATCCTGCGCGAACCGTTCGTACTGGTTTTTCCCGCTGACTATGACGGGCCCGAAGCCAACCTGGATCAGATCGAAGGCATACCCTTCATCCGTTACACGCTGCGCTCGCCGATCGGACGACATATAGAACGGCAGATCAATCGACTGCGGCTGAAGCTGCCCTTCTTTGTCGAATTCGATACAGCGGCAGGACAGCTCGCCGCTGTGGCCGAAGGCATGGGCTGGTCTGTCACAACGCCGATGTGTCTGTTGCAGGAACGGCATAGGCTGGATGACTTACGTGTCGTGCCGCTGAAAAAGGGACGCTTTGACAGACGCATCAATCTGGCTGTCAGGCAACGGGATCTCGGGGAATTGCCGCGCGATCTCGCACAGGAGGCGCGCAGTATCCTGAGGGACAACAAACTGCCAATGCTATACGATCGCTATCGATGGCTTGAAGACCTGATCAATTGGCCCGAAACGGCGTCTTGACGTCCGGAGTGGCCGCTAAATCTTCTCTGCTGTAAGAAGCACATAACCGATGGACGCAAACAGCTCACCGGATGTGCGAAGTTTCTCGACAGCATCTTTCCAGGCCTGATGGTCTTGGTCCGAAATGACCTCTGCTTCCAGCGCATTGCTGCCGATCATGCCGTAATAGACGGCTGCGAGATCATCGGGAAACACCAGAAGACGGGTGACCGCCTGGATATTCTTCAGTCCCTGGCGTCTTGCGATCGCGTAAAGACAACCGGGTGTCCAATTCGTGGCGACGGCGTTCTCCGCTTCAAAGGCCAAAACACGTTCCGCCAGCCGTCGATCCGGGATGTTGATGTTGTTGCTGCGAAAATCAGGTTCGATAAAAGCAAGCCGCCCGCCGGACCTGGCAACGCGGGACATTTCAGAAACCGCCCTTGCAGGGTCATTCAGATAACAGATGATCCGCTCAGCGCGGACATAGTCGAACCGATTACTGTCAAACGGCAGGTCCTCCGCAACGCCCTGATAAAACGCGATTGCCCGCCGGGCAGACTGAGTACGCCTTCTTGCTTCGTCAATGAAAGAGGCGCTTTTGTCGATGCCCGCAACAAAGCTGCCGGGTCGCGAAATCTCTGCCAGACGCACGGTTTCAAGACCAAATCCGCATCCGACATCAAGTATGCTGTCTGCCTGGGCGACGGCCCCCAATTCGCGCGCCCACTGCTTTAATTCCTGCAGTTCCGCAATCCGGTCAAAAGCTTCCAGAGCAGCGATATATTGATTTTGGTCATCCGCTGCGTCGATTGCGGTAAACTGATTGAGCTTGAAGTCTGTCAATGGGTACCGTTCCGTTTTTGCCTCAATCAATTGTCCGGTTCAGCTCAAAAGTAACCGCCGTCGTCTCATTGTCCAGTTTGACTGTGCTGACGACCTCCGGTGTCCGGGCAATGATTTTGCCGCGCCTGACAATCGCAAGACGGGGCGGCCGGATGCGAATGGCGTCAAAAACAGAATTGGCCTGCAGCAGAACAAAGTCGGCATTGCACCCTTCTGCGAGGCCATATCCCTCCAGATGCATGGCTTTCGCCGCGTTGCGGGTAACCGCATTAAAACACGACCGGATTTGCTCCTGTGACGTCATCTGTCCGACATGCAAGCCCATATGGGCAACTTCCAGCATGTCGTGACTGCCGAAGGAATACCAGGGATCCATTACACAATCGTGGCCAAAGGCGACATTGATGCCCATGTCGGTCATCTCTTTCACCCGGGTCAGCCCGCGCCGTTTCGGGTACGTATCGTGCCGGCCCTGCAAAGTGATATTGATCAGCGGGTTGGCAATAGCGTGCACCTCCGCTTCCAGGATCAGCGGCAGCAGTTTGGACACATAGTAATTATCCATGGAATGCATCGACGTCAGATGCGATCCCGCGACGCGGCCCTTTAATTCCAGTCGCTTTGTCTCATAAGCGAGACTCTCAATGTGGCGAGACATCGGATCGTCTGTCTCATCGCAGTGCATGTCGACGAGAAGACCGCGTTGCTCGGCAATTTCGCACAGTGCCTTAACGGACGCCGCGCCATCCGCCATTGTCCTTTCAAAATGAGGAATACCGCCGACGACGTCGACGCCCTTGTCAAGCGCCCGCACGAGATTTTCGGAGGCTTTCGGATCGCGGTAGAACCCGTCCTGGGGAAACGCCACAAGCTGAATATCGATAAAGTCCGCAACCTCTTTTCTAACATCCAGAAGTGCATCAACAGCCAAAAGGGCCGGATCGCAGACATCGACATGGGTCCGGATCGCAAGCGTGCCCTTGGCGATTGACCAGCGTATCAGTTCGTGTGCCCGTTCCTTGAGGGCCTCGTAAGTGAGCAGCGGCTTCAGCTCTCCCCAAAGTCCGATCCCTTCAAGCAGTGTGCCGCTTTCATTGACCCGCGGCAGGCCATAAGACAGGGTCGCGTCCATATGGAAATGGCAGTCGATCATCGGCGGCGTAATCATGCGCCCTCCGGCATCGATCACCTCTATTGCGTCCGAGTTGATGGCAGGGCCGACGCCGACGATCTTTCCGTCCTGGCACGCAAAGGAGAGCGGCAGGGTGCTGTCCGGGGTTCTGGCGTTTTTGACAAGCAAATCGAGCATGTCGAATCTCCTTGTTTACACTTATCTCTCACCGCGACGGAACGGTACCAGCAGCGCCTTCGGATAAGCTGCCTTGCGCGACATGATGACGAGTGCGGCTATCGACAGCAAGTATGGCATCATCAGGTAGAACTGATAGGGAATGAAAGTGACAGACATCTGTTGTACCCGGATCTGCAATGCATCGAATGCAGCAAACAGGAGCGCTCCCAACAATGCCTTGCCGGGACGCCAACTGGCAAAAATAACCAACGCGACGCATATCCAGCCCCGCCCGTTGATCATATCGAAATAGAACGCGTCAAAAACCGATATTGTCAGAAACGCGCCGCCGATGCCCATAAAGGCACTGCCGACAATCACGGCGCCGGTCCTCAGCCGCAACACGTTGATGCCCTGACTTTCCACCGCCATTGGATTTTCTCCGACCATCCGCACCGCAAGCCCCAGCGGCGTGCGGTAAAGCCCGTAGGCAACGACGCCCACCAGTATAAAGGCCAGATAGGTCAGCGGCGTCTGATTGAACAGGGCAGGGCCGAGGATGGGAATGTCGACCAGTATTGGAATGGGCAATTCATCGAACGGCACGATTTTGGGCGGCGTGGTAACACCGGGCAAAAGCATCCGGAACGAGAAATAGGTCAGGGATGTCGCCAGCAGGGTAATGCCAATGCCGCTCACATGCTGCGAAAGCCCCATATAGACGCTGAAAAGGCAGTGTAAATATCCGAACAGGGCACCGAACAGCGCCGCCACCAGCACCGCCGCCCAGAGATCTCCGCCCTGATAAACGGTCATCCAGGCCGACATCGCGCCAAGTGTCATGATGCCCTCGATCCCGAGATTGAGCACACCGGCCCGCTCGCAGATCAGCTCTCCCAGGGTCCCGAAAATAAGCGGCGTTGCCATTCGTATGGTCGCTGCCCAGAAACCGACGGTCAGAAATAGGTCGAATATCTCCATGATCCGTTTCCTAACCGCGTCGCAATCGGTACCGGCTGAGGGCAACCGCAGCCAGGACCAGGAGAAGTGATGTCGCGGTGATGACATCGGCAATATAGTTTGACACACCGATAGATCGGCTCATGGCGTCGGCACCGTTGTAAATCGCGGCGATGAAGATCGCCGAGACAATCACACCCAGAGGATTAAGCCCGGCGAGCATGGCAACGGCGATGCCGGTATATCCAAACCCCGGGGAGATATCGACGGTAAGGTACCCCTTGGTTCCCGCGACCTCAGTCACTCCTGCACATGCGGCCAGTCCACCGGAGATGAGCGCCGTCCGGACCGTGGTCCACTCGATCGGCATGCCTGCGAACCGGGCTGCTGCTGGATTGTGGCCCACCGCCCTGATCTCAAATCCCCAGACTGTGAAGCGCATCATGACGAAAACGAGCACGGCGGCAACGAGGGCATAAATCAGGCCCATATGGACGCGTGCCTTGGCGATCAGCCCATGCAGCAGGCCGCTGTCGACAATTGCTTCTCCTTGCGGCCAGCCCATGGCCATCGGATCTTTCCACGGGCCGAAAAGAAGATAGTTGACCAGAAGCAGAACGACGAAATTCAGAAGCAGCGTGGTCACCACCTCATCCGCTTTGAGATACATCTTCATCAGAGCCGGCCCCAGCAGGAGAAGACCGCCCGCCAATGCGGCGCTTAAGAAGAGGAACGGAATCATCAGAAGCGGTGGAAGGTCGACCGCGCCGGTTCCCACCCATGTGACCAGCAGCGCGCCGGCATAAAGCTGGCCTTCACCGCCGATATTCCAAAGCTTGGCCCGGAAAGCCACGGCAACGGCTAGGCCCGTAAAAATCAGCGGCGTCGCTCTTACAAGCGTTTCCGTGATCGCAAAGCGCGACCCGAGCGACCCGGCAATCAGGTCTGCATAAGCGGCGAGGGGAGAGGCCCCGGCCCAGAGGATGAGGCTGGCGCACAGCACGAAAGACAGCACAATGGCGGCTGCCGGTGCTAGCGCGGTCATCCAGAAAGGCACATATTCTCGCGCCTCAAGCCGCATGATTGTCCTCCGCAAAACCCGCCTGTCCGCTCATCATCAGACCGATCTCCTGCTGTGTCACGTCGTGGGGCACTATGGGACGGCTGAGCCGGCCGTGGAACATCACAACGATCCGGTCACTCAACGCCATGAGCTCATCAAGATCCTCTGAAATGACCAACAGGCCCGCGCCGCGGGCCCGGGCGTTGAACAACTGCTGATGGACATAAGCCGTTGCACCGATATCGAGCCCACGGGTTGGCTGGTTGGCCAGGATCAGATCCGGAGATGCTTCCAGAACCCGGGCCAGAATAAGTTTCTGCATATTGCCGCCGGACAGGCGGCGCACAGTCGTGCCCGGCTCGCCGCCCCTGACATCGTAGCGCATCATCAGGTCCCGGGCCGTTTCGTTGATTGACCTCCAGTTGATCCACCCGACCCGTGATACCGGACGGTTTCTGATTGCTTCAAGCGCAAGGTTTTCTTTGATCGACATATCGTCGATGACACCCGTCGCATGGCGATCCTCCGGGATCCGCCCGACGCCTGCGGCGACGGCCTTGTCCGGTGTCAGCCGGTTTGCCGCCTTATCTCTCAGGGTCATCTGTCCTTCATGAGGATTGATCAGACCGCTCAGCAGATCGGCCAGAACCGCCTGACCGTTGCCGGAGACCCCGGCCAGACCGACTATTTCGCCAGCCTGAACGGCAAGATTGATGTGCCTGAGCGTCGGTCGCTCGGCGGTTGCGCCGGCAGTGACGTTTTCAAGCCGCAACACAGTCGCACCGGATTGTCCCGGTTGGCGGACGGCCGGCTCGACCGATTCGCCGACCATCGCTTCGGCGATCTTTTCCCGGCTCGCCTCTTTGATCGGAAACGCCGCAACTTTCTTGCCGTGCCGCAGAACGGCGATCTCGTCGGCAATGGCGAGAACCTCGTGCAGCTTGTGAGAAATGAAGATGATGGAAAGCCCTTCGGCCGTCATCTTGCGCAGCGTTTCAAACAGGTTGTCCGCCTCCTGCGGCGTCAGCACTGCCGTGGGCTCGTCGAGAATGAGAATGCGCACATCGCGATAGAGCGCTTTTAGAATTTCCACCCGTTGCCGCTCCCCGACCGTCAGCGATGCGACCTTTGCATTCGGATCGACCGCCAGACCGAATGCTTTGGCAAGATGTGCGACCTTTTCCTTCGCCCTGCCTGTAGTCTGCCGCAGAGCCGTCAGCGGTTCAGTCCCCAGAATGATGTTGTCAAGAACGTTGAGATTTTCGGCGAGCGTGAAGTGCTGATGAACCATGCCGATGCCCGCAGCGAGCGAAGCGGCAGGAGACCCTGCTTCGAGCGGTTTCCCGAATATCTCGATCGAACCCTCATCGGCCACGTAGTGCCCGAACAGGATGCTCATCAATGTTGTTTTTCCCGCTCCGTTCTCTCCCAGAAGGGCCAGTATTTCGCCCCGGCGGAGGCCGAGCGAAATGTCATCATTGGCCGTCAGGCTGCCGAAGCGTTTTGTTACGGCATTGATGTTGAGAGCGGGAGGCTGCGGGCCGGACATGAAAAGCCGTACAAATGAGGATGGATCAAGGTCAAATGGCGTACCGGTATGCCCGGCAACGCCGCAACGAGGTCGCGTCGGAAGCACCCTTGTTGAAGCGCTTCTGACGCATCTGGCGCTCGGCCCGGCCTAGAACGTGGATTTCGGCTCTTCGTCGTTCACCGGAACAACGAACGCACCGGAAAGGATCTCTTCCTTCTTGGCGTCGACCGCATCCCGCACGTCCTGCGGGATCTTGTCTTCGAACTCATAGTAAGGCGACAGCGACGCGCCGCCTTTGCCCATCATTGTCCAGTCGCGGTAGTTTTCCGCCTTGAACGTACCGCCCTTGACCTGCCCGATGGCGTAATTCAGAGCGTTTTCCATGTGCCAAAGAGCGGATGCGACCACGACATCCGTTCCGTTCTCTTCCTTGTTCATGTCATTGACATTACCAAAGGCGATGATGCCTTTTTCGCGTGCGGCATCCACAACACCTGCGCGCTCCGCATAGAGCACATCGACTCCGGCTTCGACCTGTGCGAATGCAAATTCCTTGGCTTTTGGCGGATCATACCAGGAGCCGATGAACGAGACCTTGAACTCAACGTCGGGATTGACGGAGCGTGCGCCTTCCATGAACGCATGGAACAGGCGGTTGACTTCACCAATCGGATACCCGCCGACCATGCCGATCTTGTTGGTCTTGGTCATGGTTCCGGCGATCATGCCCATCAGGTAGCAGGGTTCATGAATCCAATTGTCGAACACAGAGAAATTCGAGCCGTATTCAACGCCCGGATCCCCCATCACAAAAGCAATTTCCGGATAGTCTTCAGCCACCTTGCGCGCTTCCTTGGAGATGCCGAAGGCTTCCCCGACAATCAGTTGCACCCCGCTTTCGGCATATTCGCGCATCACACGCACATAGTCGGTGTTCGCGACTTTTTCGGAAAAGGTATATTCAATCTCTCCCGCTTCCCTGGCCCCTTCAAGGGCGCGATGCAGCGTTCCGACCCACTTTTGCTGAACCGGAACCGTATAAATGCCAGCGACCTTTATGGTCTCGGCGTGGGCTGATACGGCGAACAGTATTCCAACTGCGCCGACAAAGAGTGCGCACAGCGACTTTCGAATATGAGCAAACATTCTATCCCCCTGTTTTCGGGTCTTTTTTAACGGAACGATACTGCATCAGTCGCAAGGCCCATGCCAGCAACCAAACTGTATGAATTCATGTCCGGATCGTTGTTTCCTGCCAGGATTCGGCCAGAGAAGTCCGGCCTCCGACAGGCAACCGGGACTTCGCTGCTTAAAATTTACCCAGTTGGTCAAAAAATTCGAGCAAAAAATGGAACAGACCCGACTGAAATCGAACCGGACCGGTCTTCGTTATCCCGGGCTGGCGATGTGCGGACCTTCTGGGAAGAATATCGCGGCGATTCACCTATCTCAGGGACAACAGCGCCTGTTCGGTGATGACGGTGAGCCGTTCCTTGTCCCTTGTCAGCCGCCCGATAACGCCGAATCCCTGATAGCAGGACAACAGATGAACCGCCAAAGCGGCCGGATTTTTTTCGGCAGCCAACAGGCCCTTTGTCTGCGCATCGACAAGCCGTTCTTGAAATGCCGTTTCAATGCGGGCAAGGCCCTGCCGAATACGCATCTGAATATCGGGATCGATCGATCCGAATTCCGTGGCTGTATTGGTGAGAAGACACCCGATCAGTTGCTCCTTCTCAAGGTTTTCGAAGGCGGTTCGAAAGAAGTCGTCAATCGCCTCAATCGGATGATCGAGTTCCAGCAGACGCGCCGTTCGCCGCTCGACGACCTGGGTGACATAGTGGTCGACTGATTTCAGGAAGAGGCCTTTTTTGCTGCCAAAGGCATTGTAGAGACTGCCGGGCTTCAATCCTGTCGCCTGTTCGAGATCGACAACGCTCGTGTCCCGGTATCCTTTCGTCCAGAACACCGTCATTGCCTTGTTCAAAATATCGGCCTGATCAAACTCCGGCGTGCGTGCCATGACACCTCTTTGTTTTCAAATCACTGTATGATAGCTATATTTGAGTGATCATTCAAGAAAGGGCATGTCGTGGTAAAAACCATGTCTGAATTTCGGTCGGTTGAAGGACTTGAGGACGTTTATGTTGCGGAAAAGGGCGGCCTCAGATGCTGCGCCATCCGTTTGAAAAACGGGAGCCTCTGCCTGTTCAGCCCGGTAAAGGGTCCTGAGGGAACAGCTCAAGACAGTCTTGCCCGGTTGGGACCGGTCGAATTCCTGCTGGCGCCCAATCACTATCACAACAAAGGCATTGCCGAATATGCCGCGGCCTTTCCGAATGCTCTTCTCTGCGGTCCGCCGGCAGCCGTGCCCCGGCTTGAAAAACAGACGGGTCTGCGTTTTAAACCGTTGGACCAACTGAAAGGTCAACTCCCCGGAACAGTTCAGATCGTCAAAACCGAAGGACTGAAGACCGGCGAAATCTGGCTGCGTGTCACATCAGGCCATCACACCGCCTGGCTGGTCGTCGACGCCTTTTGCGGCCCCAAGGGCGACATGACCCGGTTCTCCGACACACCGTCCATGCTGGGTACATTTCCGAATTTCGGGATTGGCGACAAAGCGACTTACAAAGAATGGGTAGAACGGCAGATCGAGGCGGACAGACCCACCATGCTCATCCCCTGCCACGGCAGGATGGTGAGCGCGAAACATCTTCCGGAGACGCTTCACGCGCTGATTGGCGAGAGGGTAAGAGCTTAGGCTCAGGACCCATTCACCTGTTTCTTCAAAAGCCCGCGATAAATTTCCTCGTCACCGATCTGGCCGCAGGGTTGTCCGTTTTCCTCAACAAGCACCGTCTTGTTCGCGGTCAACCGGATATCCATCACCTCGCGAACAGTGTGTTCCTTCGAGACAGTCGGCAGACCGGGGGCAGGGGCTCCGTTCAGCGGAGCCATGATATCGCAGGCGCGAAGGACGTTGAGCGGGTTCATATGGGCGACGAAATCGGCGACATAGCCGGTGGCGGGGTTGAGCACGATCTCCTGAGCAGTACCGAACTGGATTACGCGGCCGCCTTCCATGATTGCGATTTTCGAGCCGATCTTGACGGCTTCATCCAGGTCGTGACTGACGAAGATGATGGTACGGCCCGTCTTTCTCTGCAGATCGATCAACTCGTCCTGAAGCCGATCGCGGATCAGCGGGTCGAGTGCGGAGAAGGGCTCATCCATTAGGAGAATCGGCGCCTGGGTGGCAAAAGCGCGGGCGAGACCGACGCGCTGCTGCATGCCCCCGGACAGTTCATGGACCTGCTTGTTGCCCCACTGGCCGAGATTGACAAGGTCCAGCTGTTCCTGCACGCGCTCGCGCCGTTTCGTTGCACCCATGCCCGCCAGTTCCAGACCGAACCCGACATTGTCTGCGACCGTCCGCCAGGGCAACAGACCGAACTGCTGGAACACCATGGCGACCCGGTTCAACCGCAATTGACGCAAGGTCCCGGCCGGACAGTCGGTCGGATTGACATAGTCCGTGCCGTCATGAACCAGCACTTCGCCGCGTGTGACCTTGTTCAGGCCGTTGACCGCCCGCAGAAGCGTCGATTTGCCTGATCCGGAGAGGCCCATCAGAACGACGATTTCGCCTTCATTCACGTCCAGCGTTGCACCGGCGCTGCCGAGGATCTGCCCTGTTGCGGCCTGGATGTCCTCCCGGCTCTTGCCCTCGTCAATCAGGGGCAGGGCGGCTTTCGGATTGCCGCCAAAGACAATGTCGACGTCCTTGAAGCGAACGATCGGCTCGGCCATATCACGAGGCCTCCTTGCCGTCTTTGCGAATGAAGCGGTCAAGGACAATCGCAATCAGGACGATTGCCAGGCCAACCTCAAAGCCCTTGGCGATATTCACCTGATTAAGCGCCCTCAGCGTCGGAACACCAAGGCCGTCCGCGCCAACCAGGGCGGCGATCACCACCATGGAAAGCGACAGCATGATCGTCTGGGTCAGGCCCGCCATGATGTTGGGCAGGGCGTAGGGCAATTCCACTTTCCACAGCAATTGCCAGCCTGTAGCGCCAAACGCCTCGCCGGCTTCAAGCAGCGCCCTGGGCGTGGAGGAAACGCCCAACTGCGTCAGTCGTATGGGTGCGGGAATTGCAAAGATCACCGTTGCGATCAGGCCGGGCACCATGCCAAGGCCGAACAGGATCAGCGCGGGGATCAGATAAACGAATGTCGGGATTGTCTGCATCAGGTCCAGGACGGGGCGCATAACCGCATAGAGTTTCGGCCGATGCGCTGCGGCAACGCCGAGCGGAACGCCAAAAGCCATGCAGACAATGGCCGCGGCAATCACCAGCGACAGAGTTTCCGTAGTTTCTTCCCAGTAACCCTGATTGATAATGAGGAGCAGCGAAGCCAGAACGAACAGCGTGAACGGAATGGTGCGGTGAATGAGATAAGCAAGAAGAGTGACGGCCCCGACAACAATGAACGGATGGGGCGTTTCCAGCACGAACAGTATGCTGGCAATGATCACTTCAAGCGTGTCGGAAACCCCGTCGAAAAACCAGGCGGCGTTTTCGGTCAACCAGTCGACCAGGTCTTTCGCCCATTTGCCGACTGGTATCTTATTGTCAGTAAGCCATTCCACGGACTGGCCTCATTTCGGTCTGGAAGGTGAAAAAGGCACCGGTTCTGTCGCCGGCGCCCATCATCAACTTGGGGCGAACTAGAAATCGTAATATTTCCGGACAGCCTCCACTGCGTTGCCACCATCGAAGGTCGTGACCTCATTCAACCACAGCTCAAACACGTCCGTATGGCCTTTGATCCACGCTTTCGCCGCGTCGTCCGGCTCCTCCCCGTCGTTCAGGATCGCGCTCATGATTTCATTTTCCATATCGAGGGTGAACTTCATGTTTTTCAGAAGTTTGCCGACGTTAGGACATTCTTCGGTGTATCCCGCGCGCACGTTGGTATAAACCGTCGCACCGCCGAAATTCGGACCGAAAATCTCATCTCCGCCGGCAAGATATTCGATCTCGAAATTTGAGTTCATCGGGTGAGGGGCCCAGCCAAGGAACACGATGTCTTCGTCACGTTTTGTCGCACGGGCCACCTGCGCCAGCATGCCCTGTTCGGATGACTCGACAACCTCGAAGTCTTTCAGACCGAACATATCCTGATCGATCATCCCTATGATCAGCCGGTTGCCGTCGTTGCCCGCTTCGATGCCATAAATCTTGCCGTCCAGAGACTCGCTGAATTCGGCGATATTCTCGAAACTCTTCAGTCCCTTGTCGTAGGTGTATTTCGGAACGGCAAGTGTGTATTTCGCACCGGTGAGGTTTTCGGTAATCGTCTCAACAGAGCCGTCCTCTCGGTAAGGCTTGATGTCCGCTTCCATGGTCGGCATCCAGTTGCCCAGGAAAACGTCGATATCTTTGTTCTTCAAGGATGTGTAGGTGACCGGAACGGACAAGATTTTGATGTCGGTTTCATAGCCAAGTGCCTGCAGGACGCCGGTGGTGACAGCGGTCGTGGCTGTGATGTCGGTCCAGCCCACGTCGGAGAAGCGCACGAGTTTGCAGCTTTCCGAGTCGGCGGCCTGGGCTGCCGTGCTTGCCAGAAGCAGCGCCGCCGTGGCGCCGCAAAGAGATTTTACAAATTTATTCATGAAGGTCCCTCCTGCGATCACGCAATTCTACCCCAATGGATAGAACGAAAGATACGCACCGGACAACAGCGAAGAACGATCCTGTTTTGATTGCTGATCTTTGCTCGCGGCTGAATGTCCGGCTCCCGGCTGTTATCGAAGCATTTAGCCGCAGCAATAGCAAGTTTTTGTTGATTGATCATTCAATCAAAAATATGCTGCCCATGTTGACGGGGTGCGAAAATGCCAAGAATCGGAATGGAAACGGAACGCCGCCGGGCGCTGATTTCAGCGACCGTTGAAGCCATTTACGAAAACGGCTTCTGCGATGTGACCATTTCCCGGATTGCGCGCCGGGCCGGTGTGTCCGGCGGTCTTGCGCATCACTATTTCGGCTCGAAGGATCAATTGCTGGCCGCAACCATGCGCCATCTGCTCAACGACCTGGGCAAGGCAATCAGAGATCGCCTGCAATATGCGGAAACGCCGCGCGCCCGCATAAGCGCAATCATTGAAGGCAACTTCGCCTCGGATCAGTTTCAACCGTCCGTTATCGCGGCCTGGCTCGCCTTCTACGTTCAGGCTCAGACAACACCGAGCAGCCGCCGTCTTCTACGCATCTATGCCAGGCGCCTGCAGTCCAACCTGACTTTTGCGCTGAGGGATCTGCTTCCTCCTGACCGGGTTGTGGCAGTGGCCGAGGGGACGGCGGCGATGATCGACGGCCTGTGGATACGCCGTGCGCTGAAGGACGGTGCGCCCGATCCCAAATCGGCAATTGCAATGGTTGAGGCCTATGTCGAGGCCAATATCCGGAACAGCGGGCAGCACTCGTGTCTATGACCGAAGCCGATTTCATCATTGTCGGAGCCGGATCGGCGGGCTGCGCACTGGCTTATCGCCTGAGCGAAGATCCAAACAATAAAGTATTGGTGCTCGAGTTCGGCGGAACTGATCTGGGCCCGTTCATTCAGATGCCGGCCGCCTTGTCCTATCCCATGAACATGTCGCGTTATGATTGGGGCTTTGAAAGCGAGCCGGAGCCGCATCTGGGTGGACGGCGCCTGGCAACGCCGCGCGGCAAGGTGATCGGCGGCTCGTCCTCAATTAACGGCATGGTCTATGTGCGTGGGCACGCCTGCGACTTCGACACATGGGAAGAGATGGGTGCGCAGGGGTGGGCTTTTCGTGACGTGCAACCCTACTTTGAACGGATGGAAACCAGCCACTCCGGAGAGAACGGCTGGCGGGGAACGTCAGGGCCACTGCATGTCACACGCGGCGACAAGTGGAATCCGCTGTTTGAAGCTTTTGTGGATGCCGGTGTAGAGGCGGGATATCCTGAAACAGCGGACTATAACGGCCACCAGCAGGAAGGCTTTGGCGAGATGGAGATGACGATCCATAACGGTCGTCGCTGGTCGGCCGCCAACGCCTACCTCAAGCCCGCGCTCAAACGCCCTAATGTCCAACTCATTACCGGAGCGTTGGCTCGAAAAGTCCTGTTTGATGGCAAAAGAGCGGTTGGCATTGAGTTTGAACGAGGCGGAGAACTTGTTGAGGCGCGAGCACGCCGCGATGTCATACTATCCGCTTCTTCAGTCAATTCACCCAAACTGCTGATGCTGTCCGGCATCGGACCCGCCGGAATGCTGAACGATAAGGGCATTGACGTGCGTGCCGATCGTCCCGGTGTCGGCGAAAATCTTCAGGACCATCTTGAACTCTATGTCCAGCAGGCCTGCCTTGAGCCGATCACGCTTTACAAACACTGGAACCTTGTTTCCAAGGCGATGATCGGCCTGCAATGGCTGCTGCAGGGAACGGGGCTCGGCGCATCCAATCATTTTGAAACCTGCGCCTTTATTCGCTCGCGGGCGGGAATCGAATATCCCGATATTCAGTTTCACTTCCTGCCTTTTGCGGTCCGTTACGACGGCAAAGTCGCAGCTGAGGGGCATGGCTTTCAGGCGCATGTCGGACCGATGCGATCCAAGTCGCGCGGGCGGATTCAGATCAAATCCTCCGATCCGAAAGAAAAGCCGTCGATCCTGTTCAATTATATGAGCCATGAGGATGACTGGGAGGAATTTCGCACCTGCATCCGCCTGACACGGGAGATTTTCGGCCAGAAGGCATTCGACCGGTACCGCGGCAAAGAAATACAGCCCGGAGAAAGCTGCCGGAGTGACGACGACCTGGATCGCTTTATCGCCGATCACGTGGAAAGCGCTTACCATCCCTGCGGCACCTGCAAGATGGGCTCGGCACATGATGAAACCGCGGTCGTTGATCCTGAATGCCGTGTCATCGGCGTCGACGGTCTCCGGGTTGTTGACAGTTCGATCTTTCCCCAGATCACAAACGGCAATCTGAACGCACCATCGATTATGGTCGGTGAGAAGGCGGCCGATATTATTCTTGAGAAAACGCCGTTACCGGCGTCAAACAAACTGCCCTGGGTCCATCCGGCATGGCAAACCGAACAGCGCTAAGCGTCCGGTTTGTGATAAGCTGAATGTCCCAACGGCTGTTCAACCCTTGCCCTCAACATAGAACCAAGTTTCATCAGGACGACAAACGATGCGCGCACAACCTGAGGCCTCCCATTATATTCACGGGCAATTTGTGAAAGATGAAACCGGACCGGCGATTGAAACACGCTACCCCGCGACCGGAGAGATTATCGCGCGGCTTCATGGCGCGGGACAGGAACGGGTGAATGAAGCGGTCGCTTCGGCACGGGAAGGATTCAAGGTCTGGTCTGCAACACCGGCCGCTGAACGGGGCCGAATCCTGCGCAAAGCAGCCGATATCATGCGGGAACAAAATCAGGAACTATCGGAGCTTGAAACGCTCGACACCGGTAAACCGCTCCAGGAAACGCTGGTCGCAGATGCGGCGTCGGGGGCGGATTGTCTTGAATATTTCGGGTCGCTGGTGTGTTCCCTCAAAAGTGATCACATCGATCTTGGCGGCGCCTTCGGCTATACGCGCCGGGAGCCGCTTGGCGTGTGCGTGGGCATCGGTGCGTGGAACTACCCGATCCAGATCGCGTCCTGGAAGTCCGCCCCCGCTTTGGCCTGCGGCAACTCGATGATTTTCAAACCGTCCGAAACGACACCCCTGAGCGCGCTGCGCCTTGCTGAAATCTACAAGGACGCCGGACTGCCGGACGGTGTGTTCAATGTCGTTCAGGGTTACGGAGAGACCGGCGGCCATCTGATCTCCCATCCGGACATCGCCAAAGTCTCGCTGACCGGTTCTGTGGCCACCGGCGCGAAAGTCGCTGAACTGGCCGGCCAGAACCTTAAGCATGTAACCCTCGAACTTGGCGGCAAGTCGCCGATCGTTGTTTTTGAGGATGCGGATATCGACAATGCGATTTCAGGTGCCATGCTCGGCAATTTCTATTCAGCCGGTCAGATCTGCTCGAACGGCACGAGGGTGTTCGTTCACAGCGCGATCAAGGACCAATTTCTGGAAAGACTGGCGGAGCGAACATCCCGCATCGTGATCGGCGATCCGCTGGACGAGACAACCCAAATGGGACCGCTCGTGTCCAAAGCCCAATTCGATAAGGTGTTGAACTATATGGTTCTGGGGCAAAGCGAAGGCGCCAGACTGGTATGCGGCGGCAAGGTTGTGAAGCCGGAAGGGGCACAGGACGGTTATTTCGTCGAGCCGACCGTCTTCGCTGATGTTCAGGACCATATGCGGATTGCTCAGGAGGAAATTTTCGGGCCCGTGATGTGCGTGCTTGGTTTTGACCGTGAAGATGAGGTCATAACGCGCGCGAACGGCACCCAGTTCGGCCTTGCCGCCGGTGTCTTCACCAAAGACATCCAGCGCGCCCACCGTGTCATCAACGCGCTGCATGCCGGAACCTGCTGGATCAACACCTATAACCTGACACCGATCGAACTTCCCTTCGGCGGCTACAAAAAATCCGGCATCGGCCGCGAAAACGGCCGTGCCGCCCTTGATCACTACAGCCAGATCAAGAGCGTCTATGTCGAGATGGGGGACGTGGACAGCCCGTACTGAACGAACGTCTCTACGCTATCGCGCATCGGCAAACTTGTCTTCATAATCGACGGCGACTTCATAAGTCGGGTCGTCGAGGACCGAGACTTCGATCATGCTGCCGGCCTTGTGAAGCAGCTTGCGGCAGTCCGGCGACAGATGGCGCAGGTGCAGGCGTTTGTTATGGGCCTGATAACGGGTCGCCACCGTGTCGATGGCTTCCAGGCCGGAATGGTCGACCACGCGCGATCCCAGAAAATCAATTATGACGGAATCCGGATCCTTTTCCGGATCGAACAGTTCCTGAAAACCGCTGACGGAGGCGAAGAAGAGGGGCCCGGTCAGGGTATAAACCTTTTCTCCCTCTTCGGTCACCGTTGTCTGTGCGGAAATGCGCCCGGCAGCATTCCACGCATAAGCGAGGGCGGAAACGATGACGCCGACGACCACAGCAACGGCGAGGTCGCTGTAAACCGTCACGCCGGTGACCAGCACGATTACCACCGCATCGGTGGTTGGGATTTTGTGCATGATGCGGAATGTCCGCCATGCAAAAGTGCCGATGACGACCATGAACATCACGCCGACCAGCGCGGCCAGGGGAATGATTTCAATCAGCGGCGAGGCGAACAGGATGAAGCCAAGCAGGAACATCGCCGCAGCGAAAGCCGCAATGCGGGTCCGCCCGCCCGATTTCACATTGATGATCGACTGGCCGATCATGGCACACCCGCCCATGCCGCCGAAAAATCCGGTGACGGTGTTGGCAACACCCTGTGCCACGCATTCCTTGGATGCGCCGCCTTTGCGGCCCGTGAGTTCAGCGACAAGATTAAGCGTCAGAAGGGATTCGATCAGTCCGATCGCCGCCAGTATCACGGCATAGGGCAGGATGATTTTGAACGTCTCGAACGTCAGCGGAACCATCGGGATATGAAATTCGGGCAGGCCGCCGGCAATGCTCGACATATCGCCCACCGAGCGGAGGTCGAGATTAAAGCCTATGACGATCAGCGTGACCGTCACAATGGCCACGAGTGGAGCCGGGACCGCCTTGGTGACTTTGGGCACAACCCAGATCAGCGCCATCGTCAGAACAACGAACGCAAGCATCATGTAAAGCTGTGAGCCTGTCATCCAGACCTGCGCGCCGGATGCGTCCGCAATCTTGAATTGTCCGAGCTGAGCGAGAAAGATCACGATGGCAAGACCATTGACGAAACCCAGCATCACCGGCGCGGGCACCATGCGGATAAACTTGCCCCAGCGCATCACGCCGAAAAAGATCTGAAGGATGCCCATCAGAACCACGGTTGCAAAAAGATATTCAACGCCGTGGGTAACGACCAGCGAAACCATGACGACCGCCAGCGCACCGGTTGCACCGGAGATCATACCCGGTCGCCCTCCGATCAGCGCCGTGATCAGGCCGACAATAAAGGCAGCATAAAGTCCGACCAGCGGTTCGACCTGCGCAACGAAGGCAAAGGCAACCGCTTCAGGCACCAGGGCGAGAGCAACTGTCAGCCCGGCAAGAATTTCGGTTTTCAGGAGCGATCCGGAAATGCCGGACGGCGCCCCGATAAGCGCGGCGACATTCTGCTGCACTGTGGATCCTAACTGTATCTGTCGGCGACGGGCCGGTGGAGAATGAAGAACAGGGAATACTTCTGTTCGGAAAGACTGACCGTAACGGGGTTGATTCAGGTCAAATTTTCTAGCTGTTTACCGGAATTGTTGCAGTGCAGCAAGAGCAAATAACGCGCAATGTGATTGCTATTTGATCACAATGTGTTGCCGAATGTGTGCGGATTGTCACACTTGGTGTCTCGACCAGTCCTTTCTTCATGATTATCTATGGCGGCATCAAATGGTATCCGGCCGCGGCCGCTATCCGTCTGGGGAGGAACTATGAAGCCGACCAATCCGGTTTTCACCGGCGTCAAAACGACGGTATTCGAGACCATGTCTCGTCTTGCAATGGCGCACAATGCCATCAATCTGGGACAGGGTTTTCCTGATGTGGACGGTCCGCTTGACATCCGCGAAGCCGCAGCGGAAGCCCTGGCAGAAGGTCCCAACCAGTATCCTCCCATGCTCGGCCTGCCGCAGCTCAGGCAGGCGGTCGCAGACTGCAACAGGCGTTTCTACGACCTTGACATCGACTGGGAACGGGAGGTCGTGGTTACATCCGGAGCGACGGAAGCATTGGCCGATGCGATTTTTGCGCTGGTGGAACCCGGCGACGAGGTCGTTCTTATTGAGCCGCTTTATGATTGCTATCTCCCGCTGGTTCGGAGGGCAGGGGGCATTGTCCGGCGCGTCCGCGTTTCGCCGCCGGACTGGGCACTTGATATCGACGCCTTGAACGCAGCGTTTTCGGACCGAACAAAACTGGTTCTTCTCAACAATCCGATGAACCCTTCCGCGAAGGTTTTCAGTGACGGCGAACTGACCGCTATTGCGGAAGCCTGCCTTCGTCACGATGCCTATGCCCTCTGCGACGAAGTCTATGAGCACATCGTTTTTGACGGGCGGAAACACAAGCCGCTGATGACGTTGGAGGGCATGCGGGAGCGAACCGTAAGGATCGGGTCGGCGGGGAAGACGTTTTCGCTGACCGGTTGGAAGGTCGGCTATGTCACTGCGCCGGCGAACCTGATGGAGCCGATTGCCAAGGCGCACCAGTTTGTCACCTTCACCACACCGCCCAATCTTCAGGCGGCTGTCGCCTACGGGCTTGCGAAACCGGACGAGTACTACGATACGCTCACACAAGATATGCAGGAGAAGCGGCAGCGCATCGTGGAAGGCCTGACAAAGATCGGCATTCCGTCCCTCCCGTGCCAGGGAACCTACTTCGTTACCTGCGACATGGGCGGGCTTGGTCTTGGCGACGATGACGTCGCTGTCGCGGAACGCCTGACGAAAGACGCCGGCGTGGCCTGCGTTCCCGTATCAGCCTTCTATATCTCAGAGGGACCCGTTCATTTTGTCCGTTTCTGCTTCTGCAAAAAGGACGAGATTATTGACGGCGCTTTGGAGCGGCTGTCAGCCTTCCTGAGGTAGCGCGCAGGCAGCCGTCGGCTTTGTTGACGGTTGTCCTCAGTTGCCCTCGGCCAGGGGACCCCAGTGGCCACCGTCACCGCAGACCTGATAAAACTGTTTTTCGTTGTCGTTTCGATCTTCGATCGGACTTCCGATCGAAATAATTGCCCCCCGGCTGTAGATCACATTGTGATGGAGGCAGATTTCTGCACTGCCCGCATCGGAATCGCTGACCCATTTCGACCCTTCACAGACAAGTCCGCCGATCGAAAACCCTTCCGAATACACGCCTCCGTTCAGGTAACAGACGGGATCGTCCTCGGACGCCGACGCCGCAGGAACGGCTATCAGACTTACAAACGCAAACGCATAAAGTGTATGTTTCATCAACTTCCCCATTACTGTGGACGCACTTGGCCGGATTCGCCAGGCCCTGTCAAAGCGGGTGTACGGCAATTTTCCGGTCGTGACGTTCACGCAACATCGGGAGAGACTTTCCGTCTCGCTCATCTTGCACAAACGAGTGCGGTGTGATCTGTGAGAAACAATCTGGGCGATGGTGACAACAGACGAAAGAAAAACGGAATGACAACAGAACATATCAATGCCGATCTGCTGATAAACGAAACGAACCTCCCATGACGGCCTTGGTTGATGTCACCCGCGGCGGTCGTAAGGAGAGCATTCATTCGGGCACTGTTGCCATTTCAGATGCATCGGGATCGCTTGTTGCATCGGTCGGCGATACGTCCCGGTTGGTGTTTCCGCGGTCTGCGGTAAAAGCACTTCAGGCGATACCATTGATTGAAACCGGAGCGGCGGACGCGCTTGGCTATGACGATGCCGAACTCGCGCTGGCCTGTGCGTCGCATAATGGCGAAGAGGTGCATGTCAAATCCGCGCGTGTTATGTTGATGAAAGCCGGTCTGGAGGAGGGGGATCTGGAATGCGGACCGCAGTGGCCGGCGCGCATGAGCGATGTGGCCAAGCTTCATCAGAGCTATTCAAAACCCTGTCCGCTTCACAACAACTGTTCCGGCAAACATGCCGGTTTTCTGGGGCTTTCAAAAACACTGGGAGCTGAAACCAGGGGCTATATCGATGTCGATCATCCGGTCCAATCAACCGTCCGGGACGTCATGACCGAGATGACAGGACATCCGCATCGGGCTTCTGATTGCGGTATCGATGGGTGCTCAATTCCGACATATCCGGTTCCAATAGCCAATCTTGCCAGAGCGTTCGCGACTTTCGGCACCGGCGAGGGCCTCGCGGCAGACAGGCAGACGGCATGCGATATGCTTTATGAAGCCTGCGTCAACGAACCCTTCATGGTGGCCGGAACGGAACGGTTCTGCACCGACATCATGCAGGCCATGGAGGGCCGTGTCTTTGTGAAAACCGGGGCCGAAGGTGTCTTTTGCGGCACAATTCCCGAGCTTGGTGTCGGCATTTCGCTCAAATGCTCAGACGGTGCGACCCGCGCGTCCGAGGCAATGATGGCGGCAATTATCGAGGAACTGCTTGAGCTCAGCGATGAGCAGGCGATTGTCGTCGGACGATACTCAAATCGCCCTGTACCGAACCGGAGAGACACGATCGTCGGTTACGTGCGCGCCAGACAGGAGCTGCGCGATGCCTTGAAAGGCGCTGTTGCGGGCTGAAGCGTGTTTTCTCTCTCATGACACCTGGTTGCCGTTGATCGTCAGGTGATGCCAGCCGCGGTTCCCGGCGATGAGATCCTTTGTCACTTTCTCTTTCCAGCGGCAGCCGATAATGCCGGCTCCGGTGATGCCCTGCAGCATGTTACCGCTGATGAGCGCCGGACCGGCTCCCTCAACAACGGTGACGATCATGCCGGTTGTGGATTGCCGGATGATGTTGTTGCTGACAAGCACGTTGCGCAGATACGGCCCCCAGCCGAGCGCGATACCGACGCGTTTGGCATTCTCGATCACATTGCCGGTGACGCTCGTTTCCGCTTCCGCCCAGATTCCGTAGCCGAAACCGGTCACGTCATTTTCGTAGGGACCGGTGTCTGCGATGTTGCGAACGATGTTGTTCGAGCAGATCGCCAGCCGTCCGCCTTCATTGAAATTGGCAATTGAAATACCACCGGCAGCTCCGTCGACAAGATTGCCGGTAATGACAGCACCCTCGAACCCGAACTCCGAGTAGATGCCGACTTCACCCGACCTCAGGCACGTGTTGTTGCTGATCTGAACATTGGAACCGGCGTTTGAACGGATGGCCGAAAAGGCGCAATTGCTTACATGATTATCGGTTACAATAACATTGTGTGCTCTGAACACGTTGATGCCATTGCCGTTCTGCCCGGTTCCCCCGGCGAGGGAGAAGATATTGCTGATGCGGTTGCCTGAGACAATTGTCCCGTCCTCACCGGCGCTCCAGCGATGAACAAGAATTCCTCCGTTACCGCAATCATGCACATGATTATCGCGGATAGCGAGGCCATTGGCTTCTATGGACCGGATCCCGGCTTCGCTGGCACCGGAAATGTCGTTGCGCGTGATGTGGCCGGAACTGCGGTCAATCGCAAGACCGCTCTTGCTGCTGCCGGAAACAACGCAATCGATAATCGAAAAATCCCGTACTTCGCTAAAGTGAATCAGGCCCGGGGTGTAGTCACCAAGTGGCTGGTTGGCACCATCCAGCATCAGGCCTTCAAGGCCGATATGAGTGACGTTTTCAGCAAAAAACAAATGCCCTTCGCCGCCGTAAACAAGACGCGTGCGGCCCGGAACGCCAACAAGGCGGGCTCCGTCGGGCAGCGTCAGGTTGGAAACCTGATAGGTGCCGGCCGTCAGAAACAGCGGCTTTCCGCGTTTCGCGGCAGCGTCGATGGCCTTTTGAAGAACCCGGCTCTGATCGTCATCGGCACTGGGTCTCAGCCCCAGCTCGGCGCCGTCGATTGACCCGCGCAAGCCCGCGATCTGCGTCCGGCCGCTTGCGGCCTGAGCATCGCCGATACTTCCCAGCGTCGTGCCGGCAGCGGTACCGATTGTGAATGCCAGAAACTCACGTCTTTTAATCATATCAACACCTTGCAATTAACACTTTGTTAACTGCACAAGGCGTGCCAGGCGAAACTGTCCGGTTTTGGGACAGAATCCGGTTAAAACGAGCCTAATTCATACAGAAAAGGGGACAAACGGATGTTCAGAGTTTCAGCAGATCCGTGACCGTATCGACAGCGAGCGATGCCGCCATCTTGCCGTCCCGGACGTCTGCCTCGATGGCGGGCAGTTTACTCTGAAGTTCGGGATGTGTTGTGAGCATCTCCATCAGGCGATCGCGCAGCATCGACCACATCCAGCTGACCTGCTGCCTGCTGCGCCGTTTTGCCAGCTCTCCGGATTGTTCCATAAACTGCCGGTGTTCTGCGATCTTCTGCCAGAGCGCGCTCAGCCCCTCATTCGTCAGACCCGAAACAGACATCACCGGAGGCGTCCATAGGGGCGATTTCGGGGCGAGGATGTTCAATGCCGCGCGATATTCCGAAGCCGCTGCATCAGCGCGGAGTCTGCCCTCGCCATCGGCCTTGTTGACAGCGATCATATCGGCAATTTCAAGGACACCTTTTTTGATGCCCTGAAGCTCGTCGCCTGCGCCGGGCAGCATCAGGACCAGAAAAAAGTCCACCATCTCCTCAACCGTGGTCTCCGACTGGCCGATCCCCACGGTCTCAACCAGAATGACATCAAAGCCGGCTGCTTCGCACAAAAGCATGGTCTCGCGGGTTTTGGCCGCCACGCCGCCCAAAGTGCCGGAAGACGGAGACGGACGGATAAAGGCGTTTTTGTCAGTGGCGAGACGCGCCATCCGGGTCTTATCGCCCAGAATGGAGCCCCCGGTTCGGCTCGACGATGGATCCACGGCAAGTACGGCAACTTTCTTGCCGGCACCCGTCAGGTTGCTGCCCAACTGATCGATTGTCGTTGATTTTCCGACACCCGGGACACCGGTTATGCCCAGGCGCCAGGCTTTGCCGGTGAGGGGAAGCAGCTTTTGAATTAGAAGATGTGCCTGATGCCGGTGGCTGCTGAGCTTGGATTCAACCAGCGTAATCCCACGTGCCAGCGTTGCCCGGTCTCCACAAGCGATCCGTTCGGCGAATTCGGCCAGTGTTACCTGTTTGCCCTTGGCGCCTGTCAGCATGTCATTATCGTGAGATTCGGTTGCCATGCCTTACCGATAGCGCAAAGCTGCGGTATCGTCACGTCAGCGCAACCTGGAAGTCCATACGATTTTTGTTCGTTATCATGGGAGCGGGAAATGAGCATCGGTAAAGAGTTGCCGGTTCGGGCGTTTGAATACACCCTGGAGTTTCAGGTGAGAGCGCCTGCGGCCGAGGTCTGGGATGCAATGACTGTGAAAACCAACGACTGGTGGCTGCCCGACTTTCATGTGGCAGCGTCAAACTCAATCGTATCGCTCGATCCCCGACTTGGCGGTCACCTAATTGAAAGAACGGAAGAGGGCGGAGGAATTATCTGGTTCACGGTTCACGCGTGCACGCCGGGCAGATCTTTAACGCTTATCGGCCCGCTGTGCCTTGATTGCGGACCTGCCACAACCATGCTGACACTTTCGCTTCAGAACAACGAAGAGGGGTGCACGCTGACATTGACCGATGCGCTGACCGGCCACATCACCGACAAGCTGATCAGCAGCCTTCAGGACGGCTGGAATCTGTTGTTGAAAGACGGATTGACGGCCTATGTCGAACGGACTGGTTCCTGACGAACAAATACGTTCCCTTTCGGTCTCACCCGACCGCTGACTGAAGGACGGACACGTTTTTTCCGGCATGTCGTCGGAAAATTATGCGAATTTCGACACCTTGATGCCTTCATTTATAAAGTTTTTACCATAATCGTTAAACACTGCATAAACCGTACTGGGATGCTTTCCGGCCCGTCGAGCCGACGAAGTAAGACCTGAATACTTCCGCTCAAGGAGTTGAAATTATGCGTTTCTTAGCTCTGGCGCTTGTCGCCGGAATTGGCCTGTCTTTGCCTGTTTCCGCTGCCGATCTGGCCGGTGGAGCCCCTTACGGCACTCTGAACAGAGCCGTGCTTGAGCCGACTCTGGGGCTGCGCGGATCGATCGGACTGCGGTACTGGTACTCAAGAGCCAAATCCGACACGACCGGCGGCGGTGCAACGCTGGTTGAAACGGAGAATGTCAGCGGTCACTCGGCAGAATTGACATTTAAAATGCAGGATGAGTCATCGGGCGGTTTTGTGAGAACCTATCTGGGACTTGGGGGTAACTTTGACGGTGATCAATCGCTGCTCGGGGTCAATGCGTCCGGTTACGACAGTTCCACTTTCGGATATGTTACCATTGACGGCGGCTGGAACTTTCTGGAGTTTGGCGGCGGTGCTGTGAAAACCGAGGCCTTTATCGGTTACCAGTTCCTGAACGATCAGTTCGACGCAAATTATGGCGGAGTATCCTTCAGCCAGGAACAGGACTGGCATCTGGTTCGCCTCGGGCTGGGGGCCAGCGGAACGGTTACCGACCGGATCAGCTGGGCGATGGAGGCTACCGCCGTTCCCTGGGCCTACAACACGACCGGTGGCGGCGACAGCACATATGCCTATGGTGCTCAAGCCGATCTGTTTTTCGATTATGCTGTAACGGACAATTTCGATCTGGGGATCGGAGGCCGCTATTGGTACCTGCACTCCTACCTGAACACGACCCCGAGCACGGAAGTCGATTATCAGCGCTACGGCCTGTTGCTTGAGGGCAAGTACAATTTCTGATGTCGGGTTTTAAACCGACACTTTCTTTCTGGCCGCAAGCCTCGCTTTCAGCATCGCGATGGAGTGCGAGGTTTGCGCTGTCAGGGCAATTCTCGCGATCCCCGGATCGCATGAAATGCTCCAACCCTTTGTTTTCGCGTGCATCCTTCCCGTGAAGGCGCTTCAACCTTCACGGGATGGGTCCACACCGTGGACGCAAGCTTTCTTTATGCGGATGGGTTCCAGACAATTCGTTGAAGGGAAGCCCCCTTCAGTTCTTCAGAACCCGGCAGTTGATCGAACGGCCCCTGATACCCCGGTATTGCATAAACCAGTTTCACATTCGGCGCATTCTCTGCCGGGCAGACGGCCATCCCACGCCACAGATCCCTGCCAACCCGGCAACGGGACTTTGACGAGCCTATCTGTCCAAACGTCATCCCGATCCGTTCGCCGTTGGGACCGGCCAGATGATGTGTGACACCGTGGATTTCTCCAACTTTACCGTTTGGCCCTTTTAAAACCTGGATAACCTGAAAACCGTCCTGAAAGGCTGCCAGGGTCCAAAGGGTTTTGCTCTCTACTGCAATCTGAACAGATTGCGTGGTAAAGCCCGGCAACAACGCTTCGATTGTCTTGGATCCGTAATCCGTGTCAGCGGTGATTGAACCGGCACCGTTTTGCGTGATCGTCAGTAGCGTCGTTTGAGAGGTGGAAATCGCGCCGACCGCGCCATCAAGACCGTCCGATCCGGCAATACATGCTGTCAACGCAAAACAGGACAGCATGGCGAGTGCAATGCGCTTATTTTTCAATAGTCTTCCCCGCTGGAGCGTATTCCCGAAAAGTGCGTGCGATTTTCGGATAAAAATACGCGACAAACAAACAATGAGAGCGTTTTAAGCGATTCCACTTAATCGAAAAAAGCGTAGCCCGCACGGTCAAAAACCGTTGGTCAAAAGCAAAGCCCAATCACCACCTTTTTCGGCGGCTCCCACAGTGATTGACAGTGCATAACATTCCGGAGAGTCCGAGAAAAGATATCTCACACCGCTTGCCCGGCAAAAAATATTTGCCCTTGATATCAGCGCACTATCGCCATCCGGCTCGTGCAACTCGGGAGCAGGGGATCGGATGAACGACCGGCGGGGTTCGAATCGGATCGTCCGCGTCCGCCGGTGTCGAATCGTCGCCGGGAGAAACCTTATTCAGCAGCCTGTGCGGGTCCATAGCCGAGTTGCTGGTTGAGTTTGACGATCAAATCGGAGGCGGCTTCTGAAATAACCGTACCGGGGGGGAAAATTGCGGTTGCGCCAGCCTTGTAAACAGCATCGTAATCCTGCGGCGGGATAACACCGCCGACAACGATCATTATGTCGGCACGCCCCTGATCCTGCAGCGCTTTTTTTAGCGCCGGGACAAGCGTCAGGTGACCTGCCGCCAACGACGACACGCCGATAATATGCACGTCATTCTCCACCGCTTGCCGAGCGGCTTCCTCAGGTGTCGCAAACAGAGCCCCGATGTCGACGTCGAACCCAAGATCGGCAAAAGACGACGCGATCACCTTCTGGCCCCGGTCATGACCGTCCTGTCCCATTTTTGCGACGAGGATCCGGGGACGTCTGCCGTCATTGTCTTCAAACGCTTCGATCAGACGCTGCACTTTGTCGACATTTTCGCTCATTGACCCGGCCTCCCGTTTGTAAACGCCGGAAATCGCTTTGATTTCTGCCTGATGGCGTCCAAAGGCCTTTTCCATTGCATATGAAATCTCGCCGACCGTTGCACGGGCGCGGGCGGCTTTCACCGATAAATCAAGCAGGTTGCCGCCACCATTCTGAGCACACGCTGTCAACGCGTCAAGCGCAGCCTGGGTTGTGCTTTCATCGCGATCCGCCCGCAGCCGTTCGAGCTTTGTGAGCTGATTGGCTCGCACCTGTTGATTATCCACCTTGAGAACGTCTATCTGATCTTCAGAGGCCGGTTTGTATTTGTTGACGCCAACAACCGTTTGCGTCCCGCTGTCGATCCGCGCCTGCGTACGAGCCGCAGCCTCTTCGATCCGCAGTTTCGGAATGCCTTTTTCGATGGCTTTCGCCATCCCGCCCAGCTCTTCTATTTCGGCAATGTGGCCCAGAGCCTTATCGGCCAGAGCCTTTGTCAGGCTTTCCACATAATAAGATCCACCCCAGGGGTCGATCACCCGCGTCGTCCCGCTTTCCTGCTGCAGGAACAACTGGGTATTGCGCGCAATGCGAGCGGAGAAGTCCGTCGGAAGGGCCAGTGCCTCATCAAGCGAGTTGGTATGCAGCGACTGGGTATGGCCTTGCGTTGCCGCCATTGCTTCCACAGTAGTCCGGATGACGTTGTTGAATACATCCTGAGCGGTCAGAGACCAGCCGGACGTCTGGGAATGGGTGCGCAGGGACAGCGACTTCGGATTTTCGGGCGCAAACTCCGTCTCCATCAGTTGAGCCCAGATCAGACGCGCGGCCCGCAATTTGGCGACTTCCATGAAGAAGTTCATGCCAATCGCCCAGAAGAAGGAGAACCGCGGCGCAAAAGCGTCAATATCAAGTCCCGCCTTAACGCCCGTCCGGGCATATTCAATTCCGTCAGCGATCGTGTAAGCCAGTTCCAGATCCGCCGTCGCTCCCGCCTCCTGCATGTGATAGCCGGAAATGGAGATGGAATTGAATTTCGGCATATGTTCGGAGGTATAGGCGAAGATGTCGGAGATGATCCGCATCGACGGGGCAGGGGGATAAATATAGGTGTTCCGGACCATGAATTCCTTCAGAACGTCATTCTGAATTGTGCCCGAAAGTTTATTCAGGGGAACGCCCTGTTCCTCGCCCGCAACGATAAACAGCGCTAGAACCGGCAGAACGGCTCCGTTCATGGTCATGGACACGCTCATCCGGTCAAGCGGAATGCCTTCAAACAATGTTTGCATGTCAAGAATAGAGTCGATGGCAACGCCCGCCATTCCCACATCGCCGGCGACCCGTGGATGGTCCGAATCGTAGCCTCTGTGTGTTGCCAGATCGAACGCGATGGAGAGGCCTTTCTGACCGGCAGCAAGGTTACGCCGGTAAAACGCGTTGGAGTCCTCGGCCGTGGAAAATCCGGCATACTGACGGATCGTCCAGGGTTGCTGAACATACATGGTCGGATAGGGACCACGCAGGAACGGAGGTTGCCCCGGCCAGGTATTCAGATGGCTGAGTGTTTCAAGATCCGCCGGACCATAGATCGGCTTGACGGCGATGCCTTCGGGCGTTTCCCAGGCCGATGCGGGTTTCCGGGCGGTCGTCTTGCGCGCTGTCGATAAGTCAATCTCGGAAAAATCCGGAATACGTGACATTTCGAGCCTCGTTCCAAGTCAGTTCAAAAAATGCTGCAAAGCATGCGACATGAATACTTTGCTCCATCAAGCGGCGTCGAGGGCGTCTTCAAGGATACCAATCATATCACAGCCTTCAAACAGTCGCTCGTCAGCATCGCTGTCCTTCAGGTCAGGCAGATCATCAGTGTCGCCCGACAGATAAACCCGCTTCGCGCCCGCCGCCTTCAAAGCGGAGATCAGCGCCGGAGCCCCGTCGACATAAGCTTCGGTCGAACCGCAGAGACAGATGAGGGCTGACCCGTTGTCTGCCATCAATTCATTGGGCCTTATGGCCGCATCTGCGGCAGAAACGGTGCTTGTTTCAATACCTGCGGCTTCAAAGAAATTCTGAGCGTAGGTGGCTCGCTTTGAATAGGATGCGAGTTTGCCAAGGCAAAGGAGAAGAGCCCGGGGTTTACGACCCTTCATTGCGGCCTGTTCTGCGCGGTCTCTCAGGTCCTCAAACGGTTCGGGCAGACGTCGATATGCCAGAACAGCTGCCGTCTGTTCGCCCCGTGGAATATCTGCCAGAGGTCCCAGAGGTTTGCCGGCGGCGACCAGATCCGCAAGCGCATCGAAACGTTCGCCGTCAGCCGGTTCGGGAAGCGATCGTATTGCCGTTTCAGCGATCCGCCCGGTCGCATCCGTCTTACCGGTCGACGGCCTCTGCTCGTCAATTTTTGGAAAGGAACTGACGCCGGTTATCGGCATGCGGCTGTGCCTGATCATATCGCTGCGCTTGTCGGCGATGGCGTCGATCATCTCCATTATCGCACCGCTCTGCCAGGCGGCTATCAGGCCGCCTGACTTTTCAACGGCCTGAAAATGTCGCCATGCTTCCATGGCAAGTTCGGTTGTCAACTGCTCCACAACTCCCGAGCCTGCAGCGGGATCGGACACACGGCAGAGATTGGATTCCTCGATCAAAATCGACTGCGTGTTGCGGGCCAGCCTGTCCGCCAGTTCATCAGAGGGGCCGACTGCGGTGGTGAATGGAAGAACCGATATGCCATCGGCACCGCCGACGCCGGCCGCAAAACAGGCCATCGTCGTTCTGAGAAGATTGACCCAGGGATCGCGTGCGCTCATCATCCGCCACGACGTTTCGCCATGAAGCGGCAGCTGCGTGGTCTCGATCCGGCATTCGGAAAGCACTTGATCGATCAGAAGTCGGGCGGCGCGAAATTTGGAAATGGTTCCGAACTGATCGGCATCGGCAACCAGAACGACGTCCAGGCGACGGGCGATGGCATCGGGAGAAAGACCGGCATTTTCCGTAAGACGCAACAATTCCACAAGCTGTGCCGCGCAGAGCGCCAACTCAACGACATTATTGGCTCCTGCATTGTGCCACGGCCGCGTATCCAATGTCGCCAGACGGCTGTTGAGTCCGGATTGTTCCATAGCGGCATTTTGATCGTTCAGGCATTTGGCCAGAAAAGCCGCTCTCTCTCTGGACGCAACGCGATTGCCGTCCAGCGTGATGTCCAAAGACTGGGCGATCCGAAGATCAGGCAGACCCACGCTGTGACGCTTTGCGTAAGCCAGAAGACCGGCATGCAAAGCCATTGTGTCGCTCTGACCTGTGATCCGAATCTCGACGGCGGACAGGTCGACGCCGGAAAAAAGCGTTTCAAGATCGGTGCTGTCACGCAGGGACAGACCCGCGCCTTGTGCCGCAGGTGCTGAGGGCAACACCAGGTCCACGCCGGTGCAGCCATTTTCAAGACAGGTCAGCAAGCCTCGATTTGCATCCTCGGCCGATCCCGAGCCAAGTTGCTGAAACACGGCCCAGGGAGAATTTGACGTCCGTCCCAGGCTGGCCGCATGGCCGGACGCACCCTGATACAGCGGCTCAAGGACGAGCCCGTCCAGCGTGCGGGTCCGCAAAGCCTCAAAATCGGTGCCGCGCAGAATTTTCTTTACTGAAGCCAACCAGTTTTGACCTTCAACGGTTTCGGTGAAGGCCGTATTCTCGAAAGACATCTCAATTTCCGTAATGCCTGAATACCGTTTTACAGACATATAATTTCAACAGGCCGCGTGCGGCAAGTTAGGCAAAAGACGGGATTGTTATTTGCGGACTCAATTCTTCCGAACAAATTTTGATCAAATGGAAAATTACGACTTTATGACTAGGAGAAAGTATAAAGACTCGGAAATCGAGTGTTGAAATAACGTATAATACTTATTTTATAACAAATCTGTGGTTTTTAAACTTACACTCACTGGACCTAGCAAAAATTTAGTTGTAGACTGAAATAACGTTGGTAGAAACAACGTGTTAATTGTGCATGAATGCATTGTCGGAATTCATATTTTACAAGCCCATTGGGGAGATTCAGCGAGACTGCGTTGCCCTTGTTCAACGTGCATTCCCCTTTAACACATTAGAAGAACAGATATGGACGCTAGATCAGATTTATCGGAAAGAGCACGGAACATTGCGCATCTCAATGATCCGAAGCAGGTGTTGGATCAGGTTGAGGCGGAACTTCGTCAGCGTGGCGCCAGTCACATCTTGATAACCGGTTTGCCGATGCCGAACCGACCCATTGAAAACCTGCTCTTGCGATTTCGCTGGCCGGATCGCCGCAATGAGGAAGAGGACCTTGTATCGGTTTCTCCGCATGACGCCATCTTGATGGTCTGCCTGACCGCTTCGCGTCCTTATCTGTGGCGGCCTGCCACCGGCGACCTCATCCAATCCCAGTTGCTCGACGCCGCCGATGCGGGAAGAGGGCGATTGTCGATCATGGTGATCCCGGCGGAAAACATCTCACCGTTCCAGGCCACAATCATCGGCGCGGGCCGAAATGTGCGCACAGATGACGATGATATGTATCAGTTGGGGCAGTTCTGCTCAGCGGCCATTCAGCGGCTTATCCAACTGCGGTTCATTTCTCCCGATCGGCCCGGAGACCTTTCCGAGAGGGAACGGCGGGTCCTGGAGTTGACGGCAAACGGTCGTACGGCTTCGGATATTGCAGGCGTTCTGGACATTTCTCAGAGGACGGTGCACGCACATCTCCAGAATGCGGGCGCCAAGCTGAATGCGACCAACAAGACACACACGGTTGTCGAGGCCCTGAGATACCATCAGATAAAGATCTGATAATCAAACCGTCTCATGTTCGGTCGTTATCTCCGCCGCCTTTGGACGGTTTACTTAAGCCTGTCATACCCACTTTTGACATCGCGGAAGACGCGTGATCACGAGCGAGAAACCGCTTAGTCGGACGCGGTGCAATTGACATTGTCTGCCCAAAAACGTGAACGGCGCGTGTTTGAATGTGAGTTGCAGTGTCACTGCGCGTCAGCCCATCTTCCTTGGAAGATTTTACCAGGACTGCCCATGGGTAGCGAAGGGAAGAGGAACAGCTGAATGATCATTGGACGCGCCGGTAAAAAGAGTATCAGAACAGTTGCTTACGCATTGACGCTAACGGCGTTGACGGTCGGTTATTCAGCAGCTGAAGACGGTGACCCCGCAAAAGGTGAAAAGGCTTTCAAGGCCTGCGCGGCGTGTCACAAGGTTGGCGACGGCGCAAAAAACGGCGTCGGCCCCGTGTTGACCGGCATCGTCGGACGTTCTGCCGGCACCTTCGAGGGCTACAAATACGGCAAGGGTCTTCAGGCAGCCAACGAGAAAGGCCTTGTGTGGACCGAAGAGCTTCTGTTTGAGTGGCTCGGAAACCCCAAAGACTTCATTCGCGGATATCTGGATGACAACAAGGCCAAGGTCAAAATGACGTTTAAACTCAAGAACGAACAAAAGCGCCTTGATGTGATCGCCTACCTGAAAACAGTGTCTCCGGAGCAATAACCGGCTTCGGCCGTGCAAAAAGGCTCACGTGGTATCAGGCATATGTTGAATTCACTGAAACGTGATCCGCAGTAAAATAAATTCTACCTGTGAAAATAAAACGTTACTGGTCAATTCTCTTCCATCCCGACACTCTTTTCAAACGATTGCTGTCCGTACAATCCGGAGGAGAAAAAATGGGGAAACTTGGTTTGAGATTTGCAGTTTGGCTGGCTGCAGTATTGTTTTCTGGCGCGGCCTTTGCTGCCTGTACGACGACGACCGCCAAGGACGATCTTGAGGATCAGGAAATTCAGGCGCTTTACGAGTGCATTCAATCGCAAATGCGCGAGGGATATGCCAAAGGCGATAACGCATGGGCCAAAGACTATCATATCAACTGGAAAGCTGCTTCGACACAGCCCGCCGCGCCCGGTTTTCATGGCGGCCGTTTTCTGATGACATTCGTGAATGACATCGGCCACGCTGAATATATCAAGTTCGAGGAAGAGCGGGCGCCGATGCCGGTCGGCAGTCTCATCGCCAAGGAATCCTTCAATGTTTCCAAAACAGGCGAAGTGAAAGTCGGGCCGCTGTTTTTCATGGAAAAAGTAGCAGCCGGCACCGCCGACGAATTTGGCAACTGGGTCTATTCTGCAGTGACACCCGGCGGTAAGGCAATGGGCATCAAGCAGAGCTTCTGTCACGACTGCCACAACAATTATGCGGAACAGGATGCCCTTGGCTATCCGGTTGAGGATTACCGGGTATCGGCACAGTAGACCGGCCGCATGCGGGTGCATTTCGTGTGCGCGGTGCGGTTAGGCTCAGGACCCATAAATAAAACCGGGCGGAGCCATAGCTCCCCCGGTTTTTGCATTCTCAAAAGTCGATAAGATCAGTACGTCATCACGGGTGGCAACTCCTTGGCCTGCTCGACCCATTGTTCGACCTGTGTTTCGGACGGAACCTGGCGGACGAGTTTCCTGGTTTCGTTTACCTCAGCCATCTTCTCAGCCAAATTCTTGGAATTGCGATGCTTCAGCTCCTTGACCGTATCGACGCCTGCGGCCTCAAGAAGTTCCGAATATTCCTCTCCCACACCCTTGATGCGCATCAGATCGGCCATATTGGCCCAATTCAGAATGCGTTTTGCATCAATGTCGGTTTCCTCTGCCAGTGATTTTCTGCCTTTCGGGTCCTTTGCTTTCTCAAGCAGATCACCGGTCGTGGTGATGCCGACGTCTTTTAGCTTCGCTGAATAGGCCGGACCGATTCCTTCAATATCTGCGATCGGATAAGACATAAAATATTCCCCGTTTTTGTTTTTACGCGATGTACCTGACCTTTAGTAAGGTCTGTTTGTCAAGAACGCCGGCAAATTCCAACCGGAAGCTGCCATTCGGCCACGTTCAATCCATGATTACATCAAGTCGTCCAAAATACCGGCCTCGCAGGCGATGCGACGATTCCGCTGCACAGCGGAGATCGGCTTCAGACGAACTGTCCCAGTCCCGGGATAGAGGAAATCACTTCATCAACAAGTTCGGCCCCGGCTTTTTCCCGAGCAAATCCGACAACTTCCTTGGTGACGGTCTGCACTTCGCCCATGCCAAGGCCGGCATTTGTCAACTCGCTGAACGCCGCCATTGCGCCGCCTCCGCCGCCCATCATGTCGGAAATGCCGCCAAGAAGGCCACTGCTGCCGCCTTCGCCATGAGACTCAAGCAATGCCTGTGCGCCGGGGAGGGCGGAAATCAGTTCCGAAACCTTGTCCGCGGGGCCATCCCGATTGAGGAAATTCAAGATGATGCCGACTGCGGTCTTGGCAAGATCTTTGCTGATGCCGGCATTATTCACAATGCGCCCAATGAGTTCATCCATCGAACCGTCCTTTAGTTGGAGCATAAGAGTCGCTTATATGGCATGACATTTAGAGCAAACAGAGATGGGATGCATTCATTAAATTCGGCGCGCAACGATGCCCTGCCGAAAGGTCGGATACCGTTTGGTAACCGGCGGTCGGCTGCGCATGGCTGCCGGCACCCGGATCGGCTTAAACCATAGAGGCGACAGATCAATCCGACCGGAAAATCTCAAAATACCGACGTCAAAAGCAGAATTTGGTGGCGAAATTAACAGCAGCTCTTATTGTGGCGCGACGACTGACTGAAAGGGGATCGGAAACTTGTTTGCGGACGGAAAAGTCTTTGTTGGAAAAAGCGGAAAGGCGGAGTACCTGACGCTCAAACTGGCGAATCGGCATGGTCTCATCACCGGAGCGACCGGGACAGGCAAAACCGTCACCTTACAGATCCTCGCCGAAGGATTTTCCAGAGCCGGTGTGCCCGTATTTTGTGCGGACGTGAAAGGAGACCTCTCCGGTATCGCGGCGCCCGGCAAACCAAAAGACTTCCTTGCCAAACGGGCCGCGGATATCGATTTTACGGACGATTATGTTTTCGAGGATTTTCCGACGGTTTTCTGGGATCTGTTTGGCGAACAGGGACATCCGGTCCGAACCACGATCTCGGAAATGGGGCCGCTGCTGCTTTCACGACTGATGAATCTGAACGCCACGCAGGAAGGTGTCCTCAACATCGCGTTCGAACTTGCCGACGATGAAGGACTGCTGCTGCTTGATCTGAAAGACCTGCGCGCGCTTCTTGTCGATCTTTCCGACCGGACATCTGAGATATCCAAAATATACGGCAATGTCTCCAAGGCTTCGATCGGGGCGATCCAGCGTCAGTTGCTCGTGCTGGAGCGGGAAGGGGCGGAAGACTTCTTCGGAGAGCCCGCGCTTGAGATCAGGGATATTATGCGGACGGCGACCGACGGCCGCGGTATCATCAACGTCCTGGCGGCTGATAAGCTGATGTCGTCACCGCGGCTTTATGCGACTTTTCTTCTCTGGCTCCTGTCCGAACTGTTTGAGGAACTGCCGGAGGTCGGTGATCCGGATCAGCCCAGACTGGTCTTTTTCTTTGACGAAGCGCACCTGTTGTTTGACGAGGCGCCGAAGATTCTGATCGAACGCGTGGAGCAGGTGGTCCGGCTTATCCGCTCCAAGGGCGTCGGGGTCTATTTTGTCACGCAGAACCCGCTTGATGTTCCCGACACTGTCCTGTCGCAGCTTGGAAACCGTGTCCAGCACGCGCTCAGGGCATTCACCAGACGCGAGCAGAAGGCGGTCCGTGCAGCGGCGGAAACCTTCCGTCCCAATCCGGACCTTGATACCGAACAGGTCATCACGGAGCTTGGCGTGGGTGAAGCACTGGTCTCAACCCTTGAGAAAAAGGGCGTCCCCTCGATCGTCCAGAGAACGCTCATTCGTCCTCCGTCATCGCGTCTTGGGCCCCTGACAAAGGCCGAGCGTCAGTCGCTCATTCAGAAGAGCCCGCTTTTCGGTCTTTATGACCGGACCAAGGATCGGGAGTCCGCTTACGAAATTCTTCAGCGAAAAGCGCGAAAACAGGCTGAACTCGAGGAACAGCAGCGGCTTGACGAGGAAAAAGACCGCGCGCGCGGCGGACGTATCAAACGCACGCGCTCCGGATTTCAGCTTCCGGAGTTCGGCCGCGACGACCGTCCCACAAGCACGAGCCGGCGGCGTTCTTCCAGCCGACGCAGACAGCGTCAGTCGGTAACCGAAACAGCCATGAAGTCCGTGGTCCGTTCGATCGGATCCTCAATAGGCCGGGCAATCGCACGCGGCATTCTGGGCAGTTTCAAGCGCGGGTTTTAGTGCCGGCGGATTGCGCCTGTCCACTATTCCCTGCAAAGAAACCTGATAGCCGACAGCAACAATAACGGAGTAAATCATGAGCCAGATCGGAAACGTTCTTGCGCGTATTGATCAGGATATAGACAACAGTACCGACCGCCTGTTCGAGCTCCTGAAAATCAAAAGCATCTCGACCGATCCGGCTTTTAAGGAAGATTGCCGCAAGGCCGCCGACTGGCTGGCAGCAGAGCTGACGGACATCGGGATTGCGTCATCTGTCCGGGATACAGCGGGGCACCCGATGGTGATCGGTCACAGGAAAGCGGATGAGAGCAAACCGGGACCGCATGTGCTGTTTTACGGCCATTATGATGTCCAGCCGGTTGATCCGCTGGACCTTTGGGAGACGGATCCGTTCGACCCGAGGATCGTCACCAGGAACGATGGCAGCAAAATCATCGTCGCCCGGGGGGCGGCGGACGACAAGGGGCAATTGCTGACCTTTGTGGAGGCTGCGCGCGCCTGGATTGCGGAGACGGGGGATCTGCCACTGAATGTATCGGTGATCCTGGAAGGAGAAGAAGAATCCGGGTCCCCTTCACTTGATGCATTTCTTGAGGCCAATCAGGACGAACTTTCCTGCGACCTGGCCCTGATCTGCGACACGGGCATGTGGGATGCGGAGACGCCCGCAATCACAATCATGATGCGGGGTCTGATGGGCGAACAGATCGACATCACGGCCGCCGACCGGGATCTTCATTCGGGGCATTTCGGAGGAGCGGCCCGCAATCCGATCCATCTTTTAAGTTCCATTCTCGCCGGCCTTCACGACGAGAACGGTAAAGTCACTCTGCCGGGCTTTTACGATGATGTTCCCGAGTTGCCGGACGCAATCGCGTCGATGTGGGAGGGCCTTGACTTTACGACGGAGGGGTTTCTCGGCCCGGTTGGTCTTCATGTTCCTGCCGGTGAGGCCGATCGCACCGCGCTGCAGCAGATCTGGTCGCGTCCCACACTTGAAGTCAATGGGATCTGGGGCGGCTATACCGGTGCCGGTTTCAAAACCGTTATCCCGTCAAAAGCCTCCGCCAAGGTGTCCTGCCGGCTGGTCGGAGATCAGGATCCGGACAGCATCCGCGCCTCGCTCCGCAAATATATCAGGGATAATCTTCCCTCTGACTGCTCCGTGGAGTTCCACGAACATGGAAGCGGTGGAAGTACCCATGTCGACTACACCAATCCCGCTCTTGAGCATGCCAAGGCGGCTTTGACCGAAGAGTGGGGCAGGGAGACGGCGTTGATCGGTGCCGGCGGCTCGATACCGATCGTCGGCGAGTTCAAGCGGCGATTTGGCATGGACACGCTTCTGATCGGTTTTGGCCTGGAGGATGACCAGATCCATTCACCGAACGAGAAATATAACTTTTCAAGTTTTCACAAGGGAATCCGATCCTGGGCCCGCATTCTGAACGCGTTGGCGGCAGCCTGAGCGGCGTGCGCAACAGTCAATGATCGGAAGACATTCAATGACGGGAAAATCCATATGTGTCTTTTGCGGATCGAGCATGGGGTCCGACCCTGCATTTGAAAGTATGGCAAAAAAACTCGGCCAAGCGATCGCAAGGCGCGGCCAAGGCCTTGTTTACGGCGGAGCGCGCGTCGGTCTCATGGGTGTTGTCGCCAATGCGGCCCTCGCGGAAGGGGGGAGCGTGGTCGGTGTCCTCCCCGAAGCGCTTTCGGCGAAGGAACTGGCTCATCCTGAACTGACCGAGCTTCATATCGTCGGCTCAATGCATGAACGCAAGGCGATGATGGCGGACCTGTCCGACGGTTTTGTCAGCCTCCCCGGTGGCATCGGCACGCTTGAAGAGATTTTCGAAGTCTGGACCTGGGCTCAGCTGGGTTACCACCGCAAGCCCTGCGGCTTTCTCAATGTCAACGGTTTCTATGACAAGCTGATGGACTTTCTCGACTGGCAGGTCGCCTCGGGATTCGTGAAACAGGACCTGCGGGACATGGTGGTTCTTGAAACCGATCCGGAGGTGCTGCTGACGGCATTTGACGACTATGTGCCGCTCGCTGTGCCCAAATGGATCATACGGGGTGAGACATAATGGACTGGCCCCGCGTCGGTGTCGGAATGCTGATTGTCGACAATGGAAAGCTGTTGCTTGCCAAACGCAAAAAAGCGCCGGAAGCAGAGCATTGGGGCATTCTTGGCGGCAAACTGGAAAAGGGCGAAATCCTGAAGGAAGCCGCCATACGGGAGGCGGAGGAAGAATGCGGGCTCCGCATAGGCGATGCCGCGTTCCTGCTCCTGTCCGAGCAGATCGATATTGACGGCCAGCACTGGATTTCAGCCATTTTCACAGCGCATGAAATGGAAGGGCAGGCACGGATTGCCGAACCGCATGCTTTTTCGGAGATGGCTTGGTTCAAACTCGACACATTGCCGGCGCCCCTGACTGTTGCGGCA
This sequence comes from Stappiaceae bacterium, assembly GCA_965275915.1. Lineage (GTDB taxonomy): Bacteria > Pseudomonadota > Alphaproteobacteria > Rhizobiales > Stappiaceae > JBDWFY01. The sequence continues at coordinate 583,930 of CBDHYI010000006.1, read as the reverse complement.
CAGGACGCAATCAAAGCGCTGAAGGGTGTTGCCTGACCCTTGTCGGAAATCAACCGAGCGCAGCAAGCCCTGTCAAATCCTTCAAGACAGCGGCTGCGGGAAGATCCGTGTATTCATCCGGCTGCTCGGTCCGGTTGATCCAGACGGTCCTGAACCCCGCTGCGGTGGCTCCGGCAACATCCCAGCGGTTTGACGACTGAAAGGAGATCGCTTCGGGATAGACCCTGAAATGGTTCGTCACCATCTCGTAGACCTGCGGATCCGTTTTGTAATGCCGAATGATGTCGACTGAAAATACCTCATCCAGAACATCTTCAAGGCCCGCAGCCCTGACCGCACCCTCCAGCATCGCAGGGGACCCGTTGGACAGGATCGCAAGTTTGGCGCCGTTCTGCTTCAGCGACTTAAGCACCTCGGGCACCTCGGGATAGCAATCGAGCTGCTGATAGGCTTCCAGCAGCCGGGCTCGCGTACCCCGGTCGGCATTTTCGAATTTTGAAAAGGCATAATCGAGCGCCTGCTCGGTCAGGGTCCAGAAATCCTCGTAGCGGTTCATAAGGCTGCGAACCCAGGAATATTCAAGCTGCTTCTGCCGCCACACGTCCGACAATTCCGCGGCATCGGATCCAACCGCCGCTGCGTGGCGGCGCACCGCTGCGTGAACATCGAACAATGTGCCGTAGGCGTCGAACACATAGACAGAGAAACTCATTACCAACCCTTTGTTTTCGCAGCTGAAGCGCGTTTCGCTCCGGTGTCCGGCAACGGGGAGCAACGCACAATGGAAAAATGCCGTCTATCGGCAAGGTATGTAACCCCGAATGGCGAAAAAAAACACTTTTCTATTCAAAAATAAGGAAAAAGATTTCCCGAGCGCCGTGTAATACCAAATGAACTCGACTCACAATCATATCGGCGGGTAAAACTGAAAAGACCATCGCATAGGGACGGAAACTCGGAGGCACTTATGGGCGAATTGTCCAAGACATACAGCTGGTTTGACGGTAAGTGGCACGAAGGCAACGCCATGATCATGGGTGTGCGCACCCATGCGTCCTGGCTCGGATCCAGTGTCTTTGACGGCGCACGTGCCTTCGAGGGTGTCACGCCGGATCTTGATCTGCATTGCCGACGGACGAACAACTCTGCCATCGAATTGGGTCTGAAGCCGACGATGCGGGCAGAGGAAATCGTCGAATTGACACAAGAAGGGCTTCGGAAGTTCACGTCCGACATCCCGATCTATATCCGCCCCATGTACTGGGCCGAAGAAGACAGCCCGTCGATAATTTCCGGAGATCCGGACAGCACGCGGTTTTGTCTGTGCCTGTTCGAAGCGCCGATGGCTCCTGCGACCGCGAGTTTCAGTGCCACGATGTCTCCTTTCCGGCGTCCGACCAATGAAGTGATGCCCGTCGGTGCGAAAGCCGGTTGCCTCTATCCCAATAACGCCCGCGCGGTTCAGGAAGCCAAAAAGAGAGGCTTCGACAACGCCCTCGTGACGGATATGCTTGGACATGTTGCGGAGCTCGCCACGGCCAATATTTTTATGGCCAAGGATGGCGAGGTGCACACGCCCGCCTGGAATGGAACGTTTCTCAACGGGATCACCCGTCAACGGGTGATAAAATTGCTTCAAGATGCCGGATACAACGTCCACGAGCGCTGTCTGTCCAAAGACGATTTTCTTTCGGCGGATGAGGTTTTCTCGACCGGCAATTATTCAAAGGTGGTTCCACTGAACCGATTGGATGACCGGCAATTTCAGCCCGGTCCCATTGCCGCAAAGGCCCGGGAACTCTACTGGGATTTTGCGCATCGGTAATCCCGGCGCCTTGCGAACCGGTTTACAGGTTGTCGGCCCCGGAGGCAGAGGGACGCACCGATACGGCCTTTGATTTCCAAAACACCAGAACAGCGGCGAGAACAAGTGCACCGCTGGCGCAGATCGAAGCCAACAGGAAGTCCTCATTGAAATCATAGAACCAACTGGCGACACTTGGCCCGATCATTTGCCCCAATCCGAAGGCTGCAGTCATATATCCAACCGCGCGTCGCGGGCTTTCAGCGGCCAGCTGGCGCGCTTCGAACAGGCCGACGGCCGTAATTCCGACAAACGTTCCGCCCAACAGGACTGCTCCGACAGCCAGCAGCATCGGGGTGGTGCTCAGGACACTGATCGCAACACCCACAGCCTCCAGCAGGCATGCAAGACCGAGAGTCAGCCGGTTTCCTATACGACCGGCAATAAGAACCATAAGCACCACCGAGGGTGCCGCGCTCAAACCGACCAGAAGCCAGACATAGGGCTCCAAAGGTTGAAGCGCGGGATTCTGACGGGCGATGGTTGAGATAAATGTCGCTGTGATGACATAGCCGAAACCAAACAGGCCGTAGGCCAGGACAAGGCGCATGATCGGCCAGTTGAAGGCCAGCGGAGGCTCCGCATCCGGCACCCCCGCGTCGCTGCGCGGCGGTGCCGGAATCAGAATAGAAGCCGCGATCGTCCCAAGCACGCTGAAAAAACCACTGTAAATCCAAAACTGTGTCCAGTGCGTGCTGTCCTCACCAATCGCAGCGACCATGGCTGCTGAAACGGCAATTCCGATGCCAACCCCGGCGAAATGGAGACCGGTCAGATGATCGGCGCCTGCCTTGGCGAGCCATGCAAAGACCATTGATGAACCCAGGACAAAGGAAAATGCACTGGCAAGACCACTGAGAAACCGGATGAAGCCGAATATGAGCGGCCCCTCGAATACGCCCATCAGCGATGTGGTGAGTGCGCTGGTGACCAGCGCACAGACAAACCAGTTCTTGATGCCGCCCGGGAGTGAAATCCTTGCGGCCGCCAGCGCCCCCAGAAGATATCCGGCATAATTTGCGGTTGCGATCAGTCCGGCCTCCGACGGATTGATAACATCCTGTCCGATCATGAACGGCAGGATCGGCGTATAGACAAAGCGGCCGTACCCCATTGCCACCGCGAGGGTTATCAGCCCGCCTGTCGCCACCAGGATCGGGGAGGGGGGAGTTTTTTTCATAAATGAAGCCGGGGTCGAGCTGTGGTTCGTGTTGTCGCTGCGCCCGTAGGAGAACGCAAAAAGGAAATCAGGTAAAGCAGTTTGTTGTTTCACCCGATGGACGGCGGAGACCGACGGGAATAAAAAAGAAAAAAATATCTAAAATAATCTCATGGGGTCATTGCCTCGTCTCATCAACACTCCTATTTTGCGCTACCAACGACGGCAATCAGGCCGTTGCCCCACTTGCCGGTCTGATGACCACTTCTCGGAGGATTTGTCCATGTCATTTGAACTCCCTGATCTGCCATATGCTTATGACGCACTTGGCGAATTCATGTCAGCGGAAACGCTTGAATTCCATCACGATAAACATCATCAGGCCTATGTAACAAACGGCAACAACCTGCTCAGCGGGTCCGGCCTTGAAGGCAAAAGCCTGGAAGATGTGGTTCGGGGCAGCTTCGGTTCCAATGCCGGTCTGTTCAACAACGCGGCCCAGCACTACAACCATGTTCATTTCTGGAAATGGATGAAGCCGGGTGGCGGCGGCTCTTCTCTGCCGGGAGCACTTGCATCAAAAATTGACGCGGACCTTGGCGGTTTCGACAAGTTCCGGAGCGACTTCATCAATGCCGGTGTAACTCAGTTCGGTTCCGGCTGGGCCTGGCTGGCCCTGAAAGACGGCAAGCTTGTCGTGATGAAAACGCCCAACGGTGAAAACCCGCTGGTGGACGACGCAACGCCGCTTCTTGGCTGCGATGTCTGGGAACATTCCTATTACATCGACTACCGCAATGCGCGCCCGAAGTATCTCGAAGCCTGGTTCGACAATCTCGTGAACTGGGACTATGTCGCCGAGTTGTTTGAGGCCGCGTCTTAAGGGCCGGGAACTGTATTTGACCAATAGGGAAAGGCGCCGAGCACTTCGGCGCCTTTTTTATCGTTTTTCGTCATTTCAGGCTGTGTATCCGCGAACGCAGCTGTTTTGGCGTACGATCTCCAGCGGAGAACTGATGTTCGCCCTCCAGAATTCACATTGCGTCTGGTTCGGGAAACAGGCCCATCGGGAAATCTTTTTGAAGCTGTCATTTTGCGGATCGGTGAAGGTACCCGCGACGCGACCCCACCAGACATTCTCCGCGCCATAATTGGATGCTGCTGTTTTACAGTCCATCGGATCGCCGGAACCATAAGAATTGGGAAATGTACCCGCACTTGTGTTGACGATCGGGTTCTGATGATAGCAGGAAGCAAGGATCAGGCTTGTGGCAATCAGTATCGTTGCAATGCCAAAACGCATGTTTGAAGTCCTCATTTTTCCAATCAGGTTACCCACCGGGTACCGGGTTTCCAAGATCGTCCGGCAATCCGTCTGTTCAAATTTTTCTGACGAAACGTGAGCGTAACCGGTTTAAGCAAGGCGCTACCGCACCACGAAGTCGAATCTTACTTTAAGTCAAAAAATTAAAGGCCAGATAAATCAAACGATATTGAGGCAGAAGTTGCCGGAAAAAAGGCTGCGCCAGGGCATTACTTCCGAAACGTCAGTTCGACATGACCGACGGGCAGCCCGAACTTGCTTACCCGCGCGGTGTTCAGGACCGTTCCATCGCTTTGCAAGGTCAGTGTATCTGAAAAACGAAGCCGGGTTGTCCCGCCATCGTTGGGGACTTCGGCAACATAAGAGAACCGGATTTTGTTTCCGAACGTACGCAGCCGGGTCTCGCCGATTACGTCGGCTCTCGTGCCCAGATATTCACCATCGGCAATTTTCTTGAAATACCATGTCTTTGTATCGCGCTCACCGTCTTCAAAGATGAAGTCTTCGCGCAGAGCAAGGGTATCACCGTCCCAGGTGCCGGTTGTCGTCACCGTGAAGTTGCGATTGACGCCGGCGATCCAGCTTCGAAAGACACCGGACGCTTTCGTCTTGCCTTGAAAATAGCGCTCGAGCACAAACTCGTCGGTACTGGCAACCGCGGGGCTCAAAGCCCACAGCGTGAGGGCGAAAACAAGATTTGTGATGAGACAGCCTTTTACGGGTCGGCCGGGCATTGTGTGCTCCAAACGAAGACAGGTTTCACAATGCTTACGCCCAGTGCCGGGAAGCGGATCAGCCGTACGGCCGGCAAAATGTCGCGGTCACCGAGCCTAAACGGCGACTTTTTGTGTTTGTTCCGGCACTGACGAGGAGTTGATCTCGATGTCGGCGATTTTTAAGGCGAACGCATAGTTGAACGCGACTTCTTCAAGTCGATCGAACCGTCCCGATGCGCCGCCATGCCCGGCATCCATATTGGTTTTCAGAACAAGCAGGTTGTCACCCGTCTTCGTTGCCCGTAGCCGAGCCACCCATTTCGCGGGCTCCCAGTAGGTCACACGCGGGTCGGTCAGGCCGCCAATTGCCAGGATGGCCGGGTAATTCTGCGCGGCAACATTGTCGTACGGGGAATAGCCTGAAATGGTCTCGAACGCCTCTTTGTCTGAAATCGGGTTGCCCCATTCAGGCCATTCAGGCGGCGTCAAAGGCAAGGTGTCGTCCAGCATCGTGTTCAGCACATCAACGAACGGGACTTCGGCAATAATCCCGGCAAACTGATCGGGGGCCATGTTCGCGACGGCTCCCATCAGCATTCCGCCCGCCGATCCGCCGTGGGCGATAAGACCGCCGGCATAACTTATGCGTTCAGACACAATATGTTCGGCAGCTGCAATAAAGTCCTTGAACGTGTTTTCCTTCTTCTCCCGCCGACCCTCTTTATACCAGCGAAAGCCTTTATCCTTGCCGCCCCTGATATGCGCAATTGCGTAGACAAAGCCGCGGTCGACCAGCGACAGGCAATTGGTGTTGAAACCGGCCGGAATGGTCATCCCGTATGATCCGTAGCCATAAAGGAGACAGGGCGCGGTTCCGTCCAGTTCGGTTTCTTTCCGGTAAAGCAGCGTGACGGGCACCTGCTCGCCGTCCTGGGCGGGGGCCATGATGCGCCTGGTTACATAGTCATCAGCACTATGACCGCTCGGAACTTCCTGTTCCTTTTTCAACACGCGGTCGCGCGTTTCCATATCGTAGTCGAAAACACGGGACGGCGTCGTCATGGATGAATAACTGAAGCGGATTGTCGTCGTATCGTATTCATAGCCGCCCGAAAGACCGAGCGCGTAGGCTTCCTCATCAAAGGAAATGCTATGCTCGATATTGTCGGCCATCCGCCGGATAACGATGCGCGGCAGGCCGTCTTCGCGCTCAAGCCGCACCATATGACCGTCGTAACAGGTATGCGACAGGATCAGACGGCCCGGTTTGTGGGGGACGACGTCCGTCCAGTTCTCCCGGCCGGCATTTTCCGTTGGAGCAGAGACAATCTTATAGTCTTCCGCACCATCCGCATTCGTCAGGATCAGGAACCGGTCGCCACAATGATCCAGGGAGTATTCCTGCTCGACCAGTCGTTCGGCAATCAGACGCGGCGTTTCCGTTGGGCTGTTCGAGCTTATGACGCGAACTTCCGAAGTCTGGTGATCATGGCAGGCGATAAGGATGTAAGCGCCGGACTGAGTCTTGCCCACGCCGACAAAGAAGCCCGGATCGGCCTCTTCGTAAACAAGAACGTCGTTTTCGCGCGGCGTCCCGATCGTGTGCCGGAAAACCTTGCACGGACGGTGGTTCTCATCGAGCCATGTGTAAAACAGTGTTTTTCCGTCCGCAGCAAAGACTGCTCCGCCAGCCGTCTCGGGGAGTTCGTCCGCGAGATCTTCGCCGGTGTCAAGATCACGGATGCGAACGGTGTAATACTCCGACCCCTTATCGTCCGAAGCCCAGGCAAGGAGCCTGTGATCCGATGAATGCTCAACGCCACCCAGCTTGAAATATGCCTTTCCTTCAGCAAGTTGATTGGCATCAAGCAGCGTTGTCTCGTTCTGCCCGTCCCGATCGGACCGGATCAGCATAGGATGTTGAGCACCCTCCACATACCGGACAGCATAGGCATAAGGGCCGTCCGGGGAGGGAACAGATGAATCGTCCTCTTTGATCCGCCCGCGCATCTCGGCGAAAAGCGCCTCCTGCAACGTTTCGGTGTCCTTCATTGCCGCTTCGGTATAGGCGTTTTCCGCTTCCAGATACGCGCGGATTTCAGGATCAAGAACCGACGGGTCGCGCATCACCTGCTGCCAGTTGTCATCCCTTATCCAGGCGTAGTCGTCCCAGATCTCTATGCCGTGATGCGTGCTCTTGGTCGCTTTTTTCTGTGCGATGGGGGGAGCGGGGAGGTCTGTCATGATTTTGTGCGCTCGTTGTGAATATGAGGCCGGAACCGCGATTGGTTTTTAGCGCTTGTTATGCCCGCTGGAAATTTATCGCGGGTGATTGGCATGTGAACGGATTATGGTTCAGGAATACGGCAGGGGCATCTTGAAAAATGTGATATCCATCACATTTTCAATTAAACGGAAAAATAGTGATAAGCGGGAAGACGGCTGACGGCCGGTTTGGCATCTGCTTGCCGAACGGTATTTATTCGTCGTCCCGCGCCAATTTCAAGGCGGTTCCATTCATGCAGTATCTCAGACCCGTCGGCGGCGGCCCATCGGGGAACACATGACCAAGATGTCCTTCGCAATGACCGCATCGAATTTCGGTACGCCGCATCATGAAACTGTTGTCTTCATGTTCGGTGACCGAGCGCTCGGAAATCGCCTGAAAGAAACTCGGCCAGCCGCAACCGGCGTCGAACTTCGTATCCGACCGGAACAGTTGGTTGCCGCACCCGGCGCAACTGTAAGTACCACCGGAAAACTCGTCCCAATAACGACCTGTAAAGGGGCGCTCGGTTCCCGCCTTTCTTAGAACGTGAAACTCCTCCGAACTGAGTCTTTTCCGCCAATCCTCCTCCGTCAAAGATCGAATATCTTGCTTATCGGTGTTATTTGCTTCGGACATCGTTACTCCCTATTTCGCAGCAATGGTGCCTTGGTAGAATTGCGGGCGCGGCCTCTGGACAGGATGCAATAATACATGCACTTATTTCTTGGGTAATATAGTGAATAGGATGGTTGTTTGTACCGCGCCTGTTCACTAATACTGCGACTCACTCCTTCTTGCGCAAGCGTGTTCATCCGATTTTCGTTTAGGGAGTTTGAGACGAGGGCTGCCGGCCGGGGGTTGGCAGCATCACATGGTCGTCTGTGACATCCGGGCTGTTACCGGTCAGGATGTGGGGACGGCCTTAAGAGGTCATTTGGACGATCAGGTAACTGGGTAAATGAATTTGATCGTTGCAGGGGGATGCGCATGGCGCTTGGCGGGATAGACCCACTTCTTTTAGCTGTCGCAGCACCTTTTATCGCTGCCGTTCTTGCCCCGTTTCTGGCGCGCATCCTTCATCACAACGCTGCATGGCTTCTGGCAATCTTTCCGGCGCTGATCTTCTATCATTTTTGCGGATATATCGCAGACGTTTCGGCCGGACAGAGATTTGTCATCGGGACTGATTGGATCCCGACATATTCTGTCAGGTTTTCCTTTTATATCGACGGCCTTTCAACGCTTTTCGCTTTGCTCATATCCGGCATCGGCACCTTCATCGTGCTTTACTCGGGCGGCTATCTGAAAGGTCATCCGGATCTTGGGCGGTTCTTTTCATTCATCCTCCTGTTTATGGGATCGATGATGGGCGTGGTGTTGGCCGACAACCTGATCACCCTGTTCATCTTCTGGGAACTGACTTCGATCACATCGTTCCTCCTGATCGGTTTCAATCACAAGGCGGAACGCTCACGGCGCGCTGCGATACAGGCGCTTGTCGTGACCGGCGGAGGCGGTCTTATCCTTCTGGCGGGCCTGCTGTTGCTTGGTTACGTGTCCGGCCAGACGGAAATGTCCGCCATTCTGCAGCAGGGCAACTTCCTGAAGGACAGCGGCTGGTATCTGCCCATCCTGATCCTGATCCTTGGTGGCGCCTTCACCAAATCGGCGCAGTTTCCGTTCCATTTCTGGCTTCCCAACGCCATGGAAGCACCAACGCCGGTTTCGGCCTATCTGCATTCCGCCACCATGGTCAAAGCCGGTGTCTATCTGTTGATGCGCGTTCATCCGATCTTCGGCGACACAGTGCTCTGGTCGACCATTCTGCCGGTTTTCGGCGGTTTGACGCTGCTTGTCGGCACCATATTGGCGGTGCGTCAGACCGACATGAAACTCATGCTGGCCTATACGACCGTTGCCTCGCTCGGTCTTCTTGTCATGTTGACCGGCACCAGTGTCGACAAGGCCATCGAGGGCGCCGCCCTCTATCTCCTGGCCCACTCGCTTTTCAAGGGTGCGCTTTTCATGGTGGTCGGGACAATTGATCACGAAGCGGGGACGCGCGATGTCACCAAAGTGGGGGGCATGGGACGCGCCATGCCGCTGACCTTTGCGTTCGCCTGCCTTGCGTCCCTGTCCATGGCCGGGCTGCCGCCTTTCATCGGATTCATCGCCAAAGAAGTGCTTTATGAAGGCATCTGGTTCACTCAGTGGCAGAACGTGGTGATCACCGCCGTCGCCGTTTTCGGCAATTCGCTGATGCTCGTCATCGCCGCCGCAGTCGCATTGAAACCCTTTATGGGGATGAAGGTCGAGACACCCAAATCGCCCCATGAGGGGCCCGCGCTCTTGTGGTTGGGGCCGGCAGCGCTCTCACTATGCGGACTTGCCGCCGCACTGATGGCCCACACCACCGGTCTCCTGTTTATTCAGCCGATGGCCGCGGCGATCGCCAATCGTCCGATTGAAACGAATCTTCATCTGTTCCCGACCTATATCAGCACGCCTCTGATCCTGTCGGTTATAACCATTGCGCTCGGGATCTTGATTTTCCTGCAGCTTGACCGGGCACGGGCAAGCATTGCCGCCATCCTTACAGCGATCGGCTGGGGACCGGACAAGGGCTTCGATCAGGCAGTGCGGGCAACCATCCGGTTTTCGGCCTTCGTGACCGACAAAATCCAGTTCGGCCGCATGGAAGGCTACATGACCGTTACCGTGGCCGCTACGGTTCTGACACTGTTCGTTCCGCTCTATGTATTCAACGAATGGCCCGCCATGCCGGCCGTGCCCGAATTCGCCCTTTATGAGTGGTCCATCTTCGCCATCGCCGTCATCGGCCTGATCGCGGTGCTGTTGGCCGCCAACGGACTGGTGGCCATCGTATCGCTCGGCATTCAGGGGTTTGCCGTCGCGCTGATATTCCTGTTGTTCGGCGCACCCGACCTGTCCTTCACGCAGTTCATGGTCGAAACGCTGTCCGTCGTCATCCTGGCTCTTGTTATGACACGGCTCAATCTCTCCCCACGCGATCATCGCCGCAGGTCGCAGAAACTGCTCGACGGGTTTCTCGCCGTGGCTGGCGGCCTCGTGCTGGGCGCGACATTGATGGCGGTAACCCAATTGCCGTTCAACGACGAACTTGCAGTCTTCTTTAACGAATACAGCCGGGTGATCGCCCACGGACGGAATGTGGTCAACGTGATCCTGGTCGACTTCCGCGGGATTGATACGCTGGGAGAGATCGCAGTGGTGATGGTGACGGGTCTTGCGGTCCTTGCCCTTGTCCGAATCATTACACCGCGGCCGCCCAAGGAGGAGGCCGAGGCAGACGAACGCATCAAAGTGCCCGTTGGCAAACAAAAGGAAGGGGCGATGACATGAGTACGGTTATCTTAAGAACGATCGCGCCTTATCTGACGGCGCTTATGGTCCTGTTTTCAATTTTCGTGCTTCTTCGGGGACACAACGAGCCCGGTGGCGGATTTATCGGCGGACTGATTGCCGTCTCCGCTTTTGCCATTTTGGGCATTTCGAACGGTGTCGCTCCGGTCAGACGGGCACTTGTGTTCCATCCGATGCATATTTCCGCATTCGGGCTGTTCCTGGCCGCTTTTGCCGGTTTGCCCTCATTCTTTGCCGAAGTTCCTTTCCTGACAGGGCTTTGGGTTTCCCCTTACATTCTCGGGGTCAAGGTGGATCTGTCGACACCACTTGTTTTTGATATCGGCGTTTATCTCGTCGTCGTCGGATCGATCACCTCAATTGCGCTGGCGCTGGAAGAAAGGGAGAGCGACTGATGGAAGTTGGTCTTTCCGTTCTGATCGGCATCTTCTTCGCCGCCGCCATCTATCTCATTCTGTCAAAACAGATCATCCGCATTCTTCTGGGGATCGCGATTATTGGCAACGCAGTGAACCTTTTGATTTTTACCGCCGGCAGGCTGTCGCGCGAAGTCCCGCCGATTATCCCGCTGATCCAGGATGTTCCGGCCGCCGGTTCGGCGAATCCGCTGCCACAGGCTCTGGTGCTGACAGCCATCGTGATTTCCTTTTCGCTGTTTGCCTTCATGCTGGTCCTGGCATTCCGTGCCTATCAGGAGCTGGGAACGGACAACGTTGACGATATGCGCGTGGCCGAACCTGTCGATCAGCCAAAACCGCCGATGGGATACTGACGCATGGCCGGGGAAAACACAGCGCTGGCAATCAGCAAGGCGATGGTGACAGAGCCGGTTCCTTCTGCGGACTGGCTGGTGATTGCACCGTTAATCGTGACCATCCTGGGCGGTGCGCTGTGCGTGATGACACGCAAGCGCATGGAATATCAGCCGCAGCTCGCGTTTGTCTTTCTGACCGCGCTGGTGGCGGTCAATATCGGGCTGCTGTCCCATGTCACGCAGAACGGTGTCGTCGTCATGGTGATGGGCAAGTGGCTGGCGCCGTTCGGCATCGCCTTTTCCGTCGACACAACAAGCGCGGTCCTGTCGCTTGTCGCTTCGCTGGTCGCGTGGTGCGTGGGGCTTTACGGAATTGTCGATGTCAACAATACCGGCCGGAGATACGGGTTTTATCCCTTCCTTCTGCTGCTGATGACCGGCGTCTGCGGCTCTTTTCTGACGGGCGACATCTTCAACCTTTACGTCTGGTTTGAAGTGCTGCTGATATCGTCGTTCGGACTGATTATTCTGGGCAATGAGAAGATTCAGCTCGACGGCGCGCTGAAATACGCAGTGTTGAATTTTACCGCCACGACCCTGTTCCTGATCGCCACCGGACTGCTTTACGGAATGGTCGGCACCCTGAACATGGCCGACATCGCGGTGAAGGTGAAAAACCTGCCCGACAGCGCGCCGCTCGGAGCGGTGACGGCGCTTTACCTGTTGGCTTTCGGCATGAAAGCGGCTGCATTTCCCGTCAATTTCTGGCTGCCGGCATCCTATCATACGCCGCGCATTGTCGTTTCGGCTGTCTTTGCCGGTCTTCTGACAAAAGTGGGTGTCTATGCGCTTTTGAGAACCCTGATCATGCTTCTGCCCGAAGGGCGGTCGGCGATGGCGGACGTTATTGCGATTATCGCTGTCATCACGATGCTGACCGGGGTGTTTGGAGCGTTGGCGCAGACGGATATCCGCAAGGCGCTCGGTTATCTTGTGATATCAGGCATCGGTTCCATGCTGGCCGGAATGGCCATAGGAACCGGCAGCGCCGTCGCCGGATCGCTATTCTATGCAGTCCATTCGATTATCGTCATGACGGCCCTTTATCTGGCCGCCGGCCTGATCGGCCGCATGGGCGGATCGTTCGATGTCCGGCAGTTGGGCGGGCTTTACAAAGGCAGTCCCGTTTTGGCCGGACTGTTTCTGGTTTTGTGCTTTGCGGTCGCCGGCCTGCCGCCGTTTTCGGGCTTCTGGCCAAAGGTGATCCTGGTCGAAACCAGCCTGAAGGAAAGCTATTACTGGGTCGCAGCAGCGCTGCTCCTGACGGGTTTCCTGACCACGCTGTCGGTTGGACGGATCTGGGTTTATGCCTTTTGGAGGGGCGGACCGGAAAGCGCACCGGACAATTCCGAGGAAGCAAAGCTGATCCCCCTGACCGACGGACTGAGCGGGTCGCAGGCAGCGCTTTGGATCCCCATTGGCCTGCTGGTCACTATGGTCGTCCTGATCGGCGTTGCGCCGGAACCGATTTTCAAGATTGTCGGGCGAGGCGCTGCCGGGCTGCTTGACCCGACCGCCTATATCAGCGAAGTACTCGGAGGTGCACCATGAGCGGCCTGTTCCTGATTAATCTGCTGCTGACCTTTGCCTGGGGCGCCGTGACCGGCTCCTTTTCCGCGATCAATCTGCTTTTCGGATTTCTGCTTGGCGGATTTGCGCTGTTTCTCATCCGGGAACAGGTCGGGACATCCCGTTATTTCTCCCGCGGCGGGAAAGTTATCAATCTGGCAGCGATCTTCGTTTATGAGCTTGTCCTGTCGGCTGTCCGCGTGGCGCGGATCGTGATTTCGCCAAGAATCGATCTCGAACCGGGCATCATTGCCTATCCACTGACCGTGGACCGCGATTTCGAAATCACCATGCTTGCAAACCTGATCACGCTGACTCCGGGCACGTTGTCGGTCGATGTATCGGAGGACCGCAAAACGTTGTTTGTCCACTGTATCGATGTGCCGAGTCCGGAAGAGACGATTACCGTAATACGGGACAGTTTCGAGCGACGCATTCTGGAGGCGTTCCGATGACCTTTGGCGAAACCTTTATCGACATATGCGTTCGGATCTCACTGGTGATTCTCTCCGTCTCCTTCGTGATATGCGTCATTCGCATTGTCATCGGCCCAACGTTGCCGGACCGCATTCTGGCCCTGGACATGCTGGTGGCGCTGGGGATCGGGTTCATTGCGGCGATTGGGGTGAAAACCAATTTCTATCTTTACCTCGATATCGCCATCTCGCTCGGACTGGTCGGATTTCTGGCAACCGTCGCCTTTGCCCGCTTTATCCTCAATAGAGGGCTGGTGAAAGATCAGATGATTGTCGAAGATGCCGAGGGGATCCCGGCAAAAAGGGGAAGCGGGCAATGAGTGACGTGATTGATGTCGTTGTCGGCCTGACACTGATCGGTGGGGCTCTGTTCTCCCTGATCGCCTCACTGGGTCTTGTCAGGCTGAAAGATGTCTATATGCGCATGCATGCGGCCAGTAAGGCAGGGACACTCGGATCGGGTATGATGCTGTTGGCGCTGGCGGTTCATGCTGCCGAGTTGAGTGTTGTCACACGTGCGGTCGCGGGCGTCGTTTTTTTCCTTTTGACCGCTCCGGTCAGTGCTCATCTTCTGGCGAGATCCGCTTATTTTGTCGGTTATAAGCCCTGCGATGAGACCAAGATTGATGCTTTGGGCGAACACCTGTCAAACAACAAATCTTAACAAGAATCGTGTTATTCCAGCGATTAGAGGTTGCATTACGCTCTCCGGCAGGTATTCATCACGTCACAATTTGATCATAATTTTACATATCCCAGTAAGCTGATACATGGTGAATACGTTGAGTAAATTGCGTATACGGTGGCAATTTATTGAACATTTAACAAAAAAATCTCAACAATTAAGAATATGCAATGATTTGCTCTTGTTATTTGCCTAGTCTAGCCATATAAGGTCTAGATCAGTTTTGAGCCAGACGAGAACTGGCCGTTTCTAAACGGACTCTGTTCGAATTGATAAATTTCAGAATAGATCCAAGAGTAGCCGCCTAAATTAAGTTTAGGGCGCTGAATTATTGAACAAAACAGGTGCTAAATGACCGAAAATCAGGACGTAGCGAACTTAATAGATCTTACAGCAGACATTGTTTCAGCATATGTAAGCAACAATACTGTCGCTTCTACTGATCTTTCAGGATTGATCAGCGAAGTTTATACTGCGCTGCAAAAGACCAGCGGGGCTGTTTCGGAACCCGAACCGGAACCCCTGAAACCTGCGGTCTCCGTGAAAAAGTCGGTGACGCCGGACTATATTATTTGTCTTGAAGACGGGAAAAAGTTTAAATCTTTGAAAAGACACCTGCGGACCCACTACAACCTCACGCCGGAAGAGTATCGGGAGAAATGGGGCCTGGCCTCCGACTATCCGATGGTTGCGCCGAACTATGCCGCAGCCCGGTCGGACCTTGCCAAGAAAATGGGTCTCGGCCAGCAGCGCCGCCGGGCGAAATAAAGCTGCTCAAACAGTGTTTCATTGGCCGCGGTCCCCCGGACCGCGGCTTTTTAGTTACAGATCCACACCCTAAACGCGCTCAAGGCCCCGGTACGGTTTTTCCGGCAGAACCGCGCTGATGACATCGCCCGCACGCACGACGCCGCCCTCAAGCACAACGCCCATCACGCCGGCTTTGCGGACCAATGCACCGTCATCCGCCCTGACAAGAACAGCGCTCAGCAATCCATCCTGAAAACCATCAATCTGACGACACGGATTCCGCAACCCGGTGACCTCAATACGCGCCGACCGTCCCAGGTGCAGGACCGTTGACCGGGGCAGGGCGAGAAGATCAAGTCCCTCGGTCGTGATATTTTCTCCCATATCGCCCGGCCGGACCGAAAATCCGCTGTTATTCAGCTCCGCCAGCAATTCGCTATGGAGCAGATGGACCTGCCGCAAATTGGGTTGCGTGGGGTCGATCCGCACACGGGACTGATGCTGAACGGTCTCTCCATAATGCGCATCTCCCTTCACCCCTTTGCCGGAAACGAGAAGAATCTCACTCAGCACGTCTTTGCTGAACCGGTGGCGCGCGCTTCGGCTGACGCTGATGACCGATCCGGACAAGGCAGTCATTGACAAATCTCCCCGGACTATGGCTTCGTCAGGTCATTGTTCAGTCTGGTTGCACAGAAATTCAACGATCCGCCGGTGCCCGATTTCGGAATTCGCAGGAACACTCAGTTTGTTTTTTGACAGGAGCATGACAATTGGCCATTGAACTCTGGTTTGCCTTTTTCATTGCCAGCACTTTATTGCTGATTATTCCCGGCCCGACGGTCATGCTGGTTGCGTCCTATGCTCTGAGGGGAGGTCGAGGCACGGCCCGGTTTACCGTTCCAGGGGTGGTTCTGGGCGATTTTGTCGCCATGTCGATTTCACTTGCCGGCGCTGGTGCAATCCTGGCGACATCCGCAACGCTGTTTACCGTCATGAAGCTCGCAGGTGCAGCGTATCTCCTATGGCTTGGCGTCAAATTATGGCGCGCCGAACCCGAATTGGATGAAGCCAGCCGGCCCAAACTGAACGAGACACGCCTGAAGATGTTTTTCAACTGCTTCATTGTGACCGCGCTCAATCCAAAGGGTATTATATTTTTCGTGGCGTTCGTCCCGCAATTTGTCGACACAAATCTGCCGGTCTTTCCGCAATTCGTTGTTTTACAAATAACTTTTTTGGTTCTCGCCGCCATAAATGTCGCGATATGGGCCATCATGGCGGGTCAATTGGGACAACAGATCAGACGTCCGGCTGTTCTCAAAACGATCAATCGGCTTGGCGGGAGTCTGCTCATTGCAGCAGGTATGATGACGGCTGCATTACGCAGAACCACATGATCCCACACTGTGAAGGTTGTATTACCTTCACCACAAGGATGCGCGTGAAAACAAAAGGTTGGGGCATTTCACGCGGTCCGGGGATCGCGAGAATTGCCCTAACCGGAAACGAGACTGTTCTCGGCGTCGCGCCGCATGCGCGCGACCATAGACGTCAGACCATTTGAACGCTGCGGTGTCAGATGATCGCGCAGGCCGATTTTTCCGAACACGTCCTCAACGTCGGTCTTTAGAATTTCAGATGCGGTCTTGCCGTTGAACAGAGCCAGCATGATGCGTACCAGGCCGCGCACAATGTGGGCGTCACTGTCGCCTTCAAAGGTCAGACGCGTGTTGCCATCGGCATCCTTGTCATAATGCGTGGTCAGCCAGACCTGTGAGACGCACCCGCGCACTTTGTTGAGATCGGTTTTGAGGTCTTCCGGAAACGCATCGAGCTCTTTTCCCAGTTCAATCACATACCGGTATCTGTCTTCCCAATCGTCCAGATACTCAAAGTTCTCGATGATGTCGGTTATGGCAGTCTTCATTACCGGGGTCCCGATCAGTCTGTTTTATGAAACGCGCCTCACGTCCAGTCCCTGCTGCGCTCGGCTTCAGGTCCGTCGCAATTACGCTTCTATGACCGGTCATATAGCTTGTTGCGCCGTTTCAGCAAATAGAATACCGACGCAAACGAAAAAACGCCGCATGCAGAAAAGGGCTATCTGCATACGGCGTGTACGGCAGAGATCTGCCAAGTTGAAGAGGAGCGCTGACAATGCCGGTCGCGGGGGGCTTAGCCGGATGGAGGTTTAAGTCAGCGCTTTGGTCAGGCGCCGTCGTTTGATCAAGTCTCTGTTTTTTTCAGATCGGGCGGTCTTTGGGCAACGGTCCCGTCCATTCCGGCGTCCGGTCCCGACGCAGCAATGTTCCGGCCTCGCCCGCATTGGATGCGGACCCTGTGATCAGCTCAGACGGACCATTCCCGTCTGAATCGTCCATATAGTCGAGCACATAGCCTGCGCCTGCCTTTGCTTTCTGTCCGATCGTCTGAAGAATATCCGATCCGGTATCGCAGGCGGTCGGTGCGCGGTCGCAAAACCCCGAAAGATCCCGGATCGTCTCCTTTGCCGCGTCATATGCCTGCCAGGCGCCTACTTCGACTCCGCCTGTTTGTCCGCCATCGTCCGTCTTGATCGGCAGAAGCAGGAGAACCAGACCCAGCCAGAACGCTGTTCTCAGTAAGAAAAACATCTTTTAGCCCTTTCACTCAAAACGGCGCATCGATAACGAACCGGTTTTTCCGATTTCAGACGATGCACTCGCTACTCAATGGCACAATACAAGACGCATCCAAAAAAAACGTTCCCGCAAGTCTGTCATTTTTATGATAAATAATTGAAACTTCAAATCAAACTATCGATAAATTCAATTCAAATGCTCCCCTGCGGATTAGGGTTTCATTAAGTAAGAAACAAGAGTGGCCACCTATTTTGCGACAGGTATGGGGGGCAACTTTAGCGTTCTTTAAACGGTTTGCGCCAAACTCCTGATCAAACAGATTCGAGGACGGCAGTTCGAGCGGAACGTCGTGAAGAGTGTATTGCGTAATTTCGACGGTATAGCCCCAGTTGGGCGGTTTCTTGACGAGCTTGTTCACCCTTCGGTTGCCGGCGACGAACAGGCTTTTGCACGGCACAGGTCGTTCATCGTCGCCAACCTGGCCGGCGGTGCGCTCGCGTTTCTTGCTTTCCCCCTCTATCTGATCAGCGGCGGCATTTTCTCTTTTGCCCACACGACAATTTTTGCCTGGCTGGCGTTGCAGATGCCCTTGGCCATGTATCTGTCCCGAAGCGCTAATTTGCGGATAGCCTATACGCTCGCCGCACTGTTGTTTTCCTTGTTTATCGGAACATTGCTCGTCCTGACCGGCGGAATATCAAGCTTTGCAGTGCTTTGGCTGATGATTATTCCCCTTGAGGCGGCCTTGTCGTCTTCCAAAAGGGTTATCGCTGCCAGCGTTGCCTTCGCTCTGACAACGCTGGCCGTCGTTGCCGTCATCGGCCACTTGGGAGCACTGCCCGAACCGCTCACATTGACCAGCAGTTTGATCGGGTCGAAGAGCCTCGCGGCCGGTTCCGCTCTTATCTATGCGTCCATCATCGGTTTGCGGCTTGAGTGGGAGAGGAAATGGCTGGCTTCGGCATCGCAGGCGCAAAAAGCCCGCTATCAGATGGTGACCGAATCTGTTTCGGACATTATTTCGCTGCACAGCGCCGACAGCGACATCGTATTCATTACGCCCTCATCAGAAAAGATTCTTGGGATCAAAGCGGAAGAAGCGATGGGAAGAGGCTTCTTTCAGCATGTTCATATCGCAGACAGGCCGGCATTCCTTACCGCGATCGCGGATGCGGGAACTGAAAAGTGCGAACGTAGAGTTGAATTCCGGGCCCAGCCCAATTCTCTGGTTGGCAAGGCACTGTCCCACGCGAACTCAAATGGCAGCGGCTATATATGGCTTGAGATGATCTGTCGGCCACTGCATGAACCCGATCCAGTGAATCCCGATGCAACGGTGATTGCGATTACACGAGACATTTCCGTGCATAAGGAGCAGGAACGTGAATTGCAGGCAGCCTGGGAGACGGCGGAAGCGGCCAGTCAAGCCAAATCCCGGTTCCTGGCCAACATTTCGCATGAACTCAGGACGCCACTGAATGCTGTGATCGGTTTTTCCGATCTGATGTATAACAGCCCGCAAATGATCGGCCCCGACGAGAGGGCCAAAGAATATGTCGGGCTGATCAATGACTCCGGCAAACATCTGCTTCAAGTGGTCAACGATCTTCTGGACGTCTCAAAAATCGAATCCGGCACGATGAAGCTTGAGGCCGAAGCTTTCGATCTTGGAGCATCGATAGAACATTGCCGACGGCTTCTGGCCGAAGTTGCGAAGGAAAAAGGCGTATCCATCGAGGTCAGGGTGCCAGGTGACCTCCCCGATGCCATTGCCGACCCAAGAGCCTGTAAACAGATCCTTCTCAACCTGATGTCTAATGCCATTAAATTTTCAAAGCAGGAGGATGTCGTTCTTGTCAGCGCCAGACGGGAAGGCAAAAGTGTTGTCATCTCCGTCAGGGACGAGGGAATTGGCATCGACAGCGCTCACGTTGAAAAACTCTGTAGCGCATTTTTTCAAGCCAATTCCGGATATGACCGCGATCACGAGGGCACCGGTCTTGGCCTGTCGGTCGTCAAAGGTCTGGTTCAGTTGCACGGCGGACAGATTAGTATTGACAGCAAACTTGGTGTTGGAACCTGCGTGGAAGTCACTCTGCCTGATCAGGAACTCAATATCACCCGGCTGGACGACGTTAGAACAAGTGCCGATGATGCTTTGGATTTTGAGACGGCGGATGATCGCCAGCAAAGCAATGTAACAAAAATGGATGCGGCTCGGAGTGGCCGGCGGCGCGCGCTCTAGGCTCAGGACCCATTAGTTTCATGCAAATCTGTTTTGAAAGACGTATTCGAATGGAGAGAACCAGCGAGAAGCGAAGGTTGGATATCTTTGCGAGCCCTGGTTCACTTCAGGCGGGCCCTTCTTTCAAAACCCGAAGGGCGAGGCATATTGCGTTCCTGACTGCACCCACAAAGACTGGAAAACCGGATGGTTTCCTGCGCCTTTCCGCCTTGTCAAAAACAAAATCTGCTCTCGCAGAATGGATGAAATCAATGGGTCCTGAGCCTAGAGCGCATCCCGTGAAGGTTGAATCATCTTCACGACAAGGATACGCGTGGAAATAAAGAGTTGGGGCATTTGACGCGATCGAACGATCGCGAAAATTGCCCTGGAGCGTGTAGCAGAAAGGGATGTCTATGCCGCGCGGCGGGAAAAAATCAGCGAAGAAGAATACCTCAGGGTCTTCCAATATCGTCATACGCGCGACCGGCATGGCAATAGACAATCCGCTGGCTGCCGGCGGGTGGATCGTCATGGGACTGACCGGAAGCCTGATTGTCGCAAACGCTTTGTCATTGCAGCCGGGGCCGCATCCCGCGCCGATCTTCGGCGATCCCAAACCCACAACCAACGCCCCTCAAACCTTGCTGGTACCGTCCAGCCTGGTTCGGGATATTCAGGAAGCGTTGCAGATTGCCGGTTACTACAACGGACAACTGGACGGTCTGAACGGGCCGATGACGACGGATGCGATCCGACGGTATCAGGTTGGAAACGGGATGGCACAGACCGGAGAGGCAACGCAGGCACTCCTGGCGCAGCTTACGCTGACCGGGAGCGTTCAGGGCGGGATCCCCGTTCCAAGAAGCCCCAACGGCTATCGACCCAAGACGGTTTCGCTTGGTGGGGCAGGACACTATGATCCCAAGATCCGATTGCTTCAGCAGACGCTGGCGGATATGGGTTATGGGCCGCTTAAGGTCGACGGCATGATGGGCAGCCAGACGTCGAGCGCCATCCAGCGATTTGAACTTGATCGCGGTATGCCAATTACCGGAGAGCCCTCAGAACGTCTGATAGAGAAGCTCAAGGCGGTCGGCGGTCTGTAACCTGCTGACGGTATAATCGATGTGAGAACGACCTTGCTGATCTGACAAAAACGGATGGACTCGCATGCGTGTGACGTCGGAATTCTGGACATCCGCATACCGGCGCCGGATCGGCGCATACGGCACATTTGCAACTGTACTGAGGAAAGGCGCCCTCGAAGCCGGCGCAATTTTTATTCTGGTCAATCGAATGGACGGCACATTCGATTTATACGGCCCGGCGCCGCAATATATGTTCTCCGTCGGAAACGAGGATATCGAGCGTAAGTTCGAGTGCCTGATGACCGGCGTTTCCCAATCCGATATCGATAAAAAACTGGCCAGTGAGGCGAGAATGGATCCCGATTTCTGGGTGGTCGAGGTCGAAGACCGGGACGGACGTCATCACCTGGATGTCGTTGAACCCGACTGATCCAGCATAAACAGAATTGCATGACATCAATGGGTTCACGCCCTAGCGCGTAACGCGTGTGACGGAAATTGTGTGATTGGATGAGCCCAACGTCTTGTCCGCCGACCGGCCGGCGACCTCCCGGCTCCGCAGCGACACGGGACGTTCCATCTCCTCGTGCAACGGCTGATGGCGGCTGTTCGACTGTTCGCCCCGCCATTCGTGCATCAGCCCGGCGGCTGTGCCCGGCGTCATTCTTTCGTAAATATCGGAGAGAATTCTAAGACTCTTCAGCGTCTTTGCCGCCGTCCAGAGCCGGACAAGGATGGTATTGACCTTCTCCGCCGGCAGGCCGAGATGTTTCAGACACACCAGCAAAGCCTCGCCGCCCGTGTCCGTCACGATCGCGAATGCCGCCCGTTTCTGAAGTCCGGTCTGATAGGCAAGGATCTCGGAAAATGCAAACCGATCACCAGACAAGGCGGTCCGCTCCATTCGCTGCGCATCTTGTTCCGATAGGGGATTGGAGGTCAGCCGCTCAAGAAAACCGCTTTGCTGCATCGATTTTCTCGCCAAAGACTTCGCTTCTGCGGTGGCCAGGGCATGCAGCCGCTGAACGCTGTCATACCCCAGAAACACATCCAGTGTCAGCGGGTGTCCGCCTGATGCCTGCTCCTGGGCCCTTTGAGAGGATATGGAATCGTTGGCTGCCCGGGACCTCAAATCATCTTTTTTCTCATAGCCATAGGCAGCCTTCACCGCCGGCTTTTTTGAACTGTAGTACTCCAGTGCGGCCAAGAGGTTCGGCGACAGCTCCGACCGCGCCGCAATCGCCTGGCGCAAACAGTCCGGTCCTCTTCCGACAGCGGCAATCAGTTCCCGCTCACACAGTCCTCCCGCATGGCAGAGCACAGGATAAGCGACATTGGGGTCGGAATCCCGTGCAAGCGTAATCAGGACATCTTCGGGCGTACTGTCACAATGCGCCAGGAGCAAGGCCACACGGCGGCGGCTAGCCGCCGGAGCATCCACAACCAGGTTGCGGAACAGTTCAGCAAAAATCTTTTTGTCCGAGAAAGTATGAGCAGGTGCTGAAGCATATACTTCCGCCGCGGCGATCAACAACTGGGCTTTACGGGTTTTGTCTGTTGCCTGCACCAAGGCGACCACACCATCCGAATTCTGCAAACGGGTCATGAACTGAAACGCCGATACTCAACTAGGGTGTGAACTCATAAATGTATTTGGAATGGCGGATTAAACGGCTTCAATCTGCTGCGTCAGGCTGCTCAACCGGGCACAAAGCCTGCTTTTCAAACCCTTCCTTCCAGCTTTTTGCCGCTTGATCCGCCATTCCAAATACATTTATGAGTTCACACCCTAAACACAATGACAAGCTGTTGATTCTGATCATGAACCAAAACCGTTAGCGCTATATTAACCTTGCGGGAGTTTTAATGGTTTTATGAGAGATTATCTGTCGGGACACAAGTGAAGGCGTAATTTCCCACCGTAGGAGAAATTCATGAGCACCTTGTTGATCTTTGACGCCAATCGGCGCAAACCGCCATCACGTACCCGAACTACTGATAAAAAAGCTGGAATCTCAGATAATGCACAGATCATTATCTTTCCCGGCGTACGGATTGAACGAACCGAGGTTGATCTTGGCGCGCGAATCCGGGAAGTGAGTAGGACGTCGGGGAAAACAGTCAGACCCAAAAACTGAGCATTCGCGCGAGTCTGTACATGAAACGCCCGGCAGGAGAGGGTGGATGCAATTCTGCCAAGGCGGGCGGAACAGCCTGAAGATAGCGTATGCCGGTCTGATTTTTCTCATCGTAGCCGGCTGCGGGCGTCCGGTTGGCGATTTCAATCGCGCCGAACCGAATGTGATCCACGACAAGGTTCTTCCAACGTTCGGCAAGGGACTGGCCCGTCATAGAAACGAACCCGTTTCCAACTTTCCTCTGACCAACGATGAAAAATTGCTTCGGAACCTTGGCTGGGGTCTCGTTCGCCCGCCTCATTCGGGCGACTGGATCGCTGCAACCATCGTTGAAGCTCAAAGAACCCGGATCACAAAAGCGGAAGACTGGCGGCTTGATCCGCTTGAGTATTTCCGGCTTCTGATATCCGACAAATACCGTTCAAGTGATGCCCGTTATGACCGGGTGATTGCCGATGCCAACGCGGATGCCCAACTCGTCAGACCGTTTTGCGTCGTCGCAGAGCGGGTCAATGTCGCAGATAAGGAACGCCTTGCAGTCATTCGCAGAACACCGCAAGTCAGCGAGCAGCGTTATGCCGGCGCGACTGCCCGGGTCTGGGAAAACCAGCAGGTGATCGAGTGGGCCGAGCGGTCGATGGACTTTCGGCTGAAAGCCTATAAATATGCCATCGAACAGCTTCAGATCGAAACCCCTTCGGCCACCCGTGTCTGGGATGCCAATACCGCGTGGCGGCGTTTTGCCGGGGCCGTCGCAGCGGCTCGGCAGGGCTGCAGGAGAGACTTTGTGGACGTAACCGAAGCTCCTGTAAGACAGTCACGGATCTTTACCGGTTGGGGACTGGAGCGGGAAAAGCCGATCAAATAGAGCAATCCCTTGTTTTCACGCGATCCCTGTCGCAAAAGTGCTTCAACCTTCACGGGATGCGCTCCAGATGCGGACTTTGTCGATTGATCAGCGCTCAAACGGACCGCAGCTCAACTCATTAAGCATCTTTCGGATCCCGGGGCTTGCAGAGGAATCATCACGAAAACTGCGGACCAGCACGAACATGTCCTGCTCCGGCGCCTCGACAATGACGAATTCCTCCAAGTCTTCCGGCGGGTTTTCCTGAAGCGACAGCAACTGGCGCTGCGTGGTGACCACCAGTTTCAACGATCCCATTCCGATCGAGCGGTCATTCAGCGAGTAGAGGATTTCTCCCTGGCGATTGAACAGGCCCAGCGACCAGTACACCCCATCGACAGCCCCGGAAATCAGCTGCGGGCTCGACTCGGTGGAGAATCGACAAAGGGCATGCTCCATCGCCGGATCAAGCATAGGCAGGGTCTCACGATCGGCCTTGACCGAGTCGAGCACAACAATCGTGTCATTCGGCGCCAGAGCTTCGACCCGTGTCCAGATACGATCGGGCGAAAATGCAGGCAGGCCGATAACCGCAACGATATGAAGTATCGTTCCCAGAAACAGACCGGCGATGATCCACAGGATCAAACGGATCATGGGCACTCTCCACGGGTGATCTTGGGCATGGAGTAATTACCCTGTCCGGCGCCGGTCGTCAGCGGTGTATCGTAAAGCCTCAGGACCAGCATCAATGAGCTGCGCCCGCCCAGCGGCAGCCAGTTGCCCGGTCTTGCCTTTCCGGAGACGATGATTTCAAAACTGCCGTCGGTCCGGCGGACGATCTCCCGGCTATCCAGAGAATATTTATCCGCTTCGTGGTTCTTCAAACCGCCGTCTGCCTCATAGGCCGCCAATGTCCATAGCCGGGCAGGGGGCGTCTGGCCGTCAAGAACATAAATGCACGTTCCGTCAAGAGGAGCGCCCTGGCTGTCTGTTTCGGCAAAAAAGGCAATGCCTTCGCTTGCACCAAGCGGCAATTGCCCGGTTCGGGCCTGGCGTGCGGCAGAATAGGGATCACCGTCAGGAGTTCCCAGATTGGGCCAGGCAAACCACGGACCCAGGGCGATTGCACTGATGCGCTGCCCTTTTTCGACCATGAGATACGTGGCGCCGACGCCTAAAACGATGGCCACAATCATCATGATCAGGAAACGCGTCAGTAGCGTCACGGCATCCCACTTGGCGTATCTTGATTAAAGTCCGAACTCACAACGGGTTGTTGTCTGCTGCCATTTGAGTTTGGCGATACGAAGACGACATATCCCTGAAGGGTCTATAGCAGGTTCGGCATCGGTTAGACAATCAAGTCGGATCCGGGTTCTCCACCGGAATCTGAGGCGCCGCGTTTGTCTCTCTTTTATCGGGGGTGCCAATGGCTTCGACAGGCGCAGCGGCGGCGGAAATTGTCTGCGTTTCAACGAGTTTGGCGTTGATAGTGCGAATTACCGCTTCCAGTTCCGGCGACAGTTTGGACGGGGCCGTCTTGTCATCTTCCAAAAGTTCCGCTTCCAGCCTGGCCACCTTTGCGGCCTGTTCAAGCGGAGTCGGATCGATGCCGGGTATGGGTCTGGCCGGGACGGTCGACTGCGCATACGTCATGAACGCCTGCCAGGTCATGGCCGGCAGACTGCCCCCTGTCACACGATTGGTCGAAGTGAAATCGTCATTGCCAAACCAGACGGCAGTGGTGAAGTTGCCTGTAAAGCCAACGAACCACGCATCGCGATAGGCCTGCGTCGTTCCGGTTTTACCGGCGGCATTGACGCCCTCAAGCTGAGCACGTCTCCCGGTACCGTTGAGAACCACATCATTCAGGACATCGTTCATCTGGAACACTTGTTCCTCAGGCAGAACGCGCGGTTGCTGAGGCGGGAAGTCCTTGATGTCCCAAACGAGCCGCCCCTTGGAGTCCTTGATTTCGGTAATCGTGTAGGGGTAGGTCTTCAGCCCGCCATTGCCGAAGACCGCATAGGCCGCCGCCATGTCGATCACCGTGACCTCCGCAACGCCAAGGGGAAGGGCGCGCGTGATGAGCAACTCGGTCGTTATGCCCATCTGGTGCGCGACGTCGACGATCTTGTCCCGGCCGATCGCCTGGGCAAGCCGAACCGGCACCGTGTTATAGGATTTTGACAAGGCCCGCTTCAGCGACACCGACCCTGCGTAACGGCGGGTATAGTTCTGCGGCGACCAGCCTCCAATTGAAATCGGCCGATCGGAGATGATGCTTTCCGGGCTGAAATCGTTCAAAAATGCGGTCATATAGACGAAGGGCTTGAAGGAAGACCCCGGCTGCCTCAACGCGTTGGTCGCGCGGTTGAACTGGCTCTGGTCGTAGTCTGTGCCGCCGACCATCGCCACGACGGCACCTGTTGTCTCAAGCGCGACCAGAGCGGCCTGGGAGACCTCCTTCTCCAAACCCTGCTCACGAAGGGTGGTCTGCACCGCCTTGTCGGCCTGTTTCTGGGTTTCCAGATCGAGCGTGGTTCTGACCGTGAGAATGCGGTCATTGCCGGATTTGGCGATCTTTTTGACTTCTTCAAACGCATAATCGAGATAATTGTCCGGGGAATAGGTGCTTGTCCGATCAACGGCCTCCGCCGGTCTGCGCCGTGCCGCAAGGACCTGTCCCTCTGTCAGGAAACCCGCTTCAACCATATTGCCCAACACTTCGTTGGCACGAAGACGGGCAGCCGGAAGATTGATATGGGGGGCAAATTTGGTCGGGGCCTTGTAAAGCCCGGCCAGCATGGCCGATTCGGCCAAGGTCAATTCCTTTACCGTTTTGCCGAAGTAAAATTCGGACGCTGCGGCAACGCCAAACGTACCGGCCCCCATGTAAGCCCGGTCGAGATAGAGCTTCAGGATTTCACGTTTTGTCAGGGTCGCTTCCAGCCACAGCGCGAGATAAGCCTCTTTAATCTTCCGCTGCAGCGTACGTTCGTTGGAGAGAAACAGGTTCTTGGCGAGCTGCTGGGTGATCGACGAACCGCCCTGAACGACCGACTTCGCCCGAACGTTTTCGACCATTGCACGTGTCGTGCCGATAATATCGATGCCGAAATGTTCGAAAAAGCGCCGGTCTTCAGTCGCCAGGGTCGCCTTAACCAGATAATCCGGAATTTCCTCAAGCGGAACCGTGTCGTTCAGGAGAATGCCGCGTTTGCCGATCACCGCGCCGTTCCGGTCCA
Source organism: Stappiaceae bacterium (assembly GCA_965275915.1). Lineage (GTDB taxonomy): Bacteria > Pseudomonadota > Alphaproteobacteria > Rhizobiales > Stappiaceae > JBDWFY01. The sequence goes on along the minus strand of CBDHYI010000006.1, from coordinate 556,724 downwards.
GGAACGTTACGGAAAAATCATCCGTCGTGCGCCAGTCATCCTGGCGGGTCTCTTCAATTGCGGGCTGTGCAAACGCCAGCAGAACGATCAGCCCGCCAAGGCCGAATGTCAGCCCGTCCGATCCGATCTCGGCCAGAACTCGCTTAAGACGCCTGGCGCGAAAACGGCGACAAAAGCCGCTATACCAGCTAAAAGCGGCCGTCACGGCGTTGCCGACCTTAAACAGTGTGGTATCGAACCAGGAATCAGCAATGAGCAAACGCTCGCTGAGCGTGAGCTCCACTTTTGAAACGCGGAGCGCTTCCGGCTCTTCCCGCTTCTTATCCGTTTCTTGGCTGTCGTACTCGGTCACGATATATCGAATTAAGCTTATGTGTGTCTTGCATCAGTCATAGCAGACTTTTGAAACCCGATGCCATATCAAGAGGATTTTTGCTTAACCTGAAAAAGAGGCTTTAATCGGTCTTCTTCCCGTCAACAAAGATCAAATAATTGACGCGTCCGTGTGATGAGGCCTTGAAATAATATGGACAGCATTGTGAAAGAGCCCTTCTGGCGCCGAAAAAGTCTCAAAGAGATGACGCGTTCGGAATGGGAATCCCTTTGCGACGGTTGCGCGCGGTGTTGTCTGAACAAGATCGAAGATTGGGATACGGGCGAGATCATCTGGACCAAGGTGGCGTGCACGCTGCTGGATCAGAATTCCTGTCGCTGCACGAATTATGAAAACCGTGCGGACATGGTTCCTGATTGCGTGCCGTTGTCGGTCGATGTGCTGCCGAAAATCTCCTGGCTGCCGCCAACCTGTGCGTATCGATTGATTGAAGAGGGGCGTGACCTTTACTGGTGGCATCCGCTGGTCAGCGGTTCCGGCGAAACGGTCCATCAGGCCGGAATATCGGTACGTGGCCGGACTGTAAGCGAAGACGGCATGGATGTGGAGGATCTGGAAGATCACGTGGTCACCTGGCCCGGAGAGGATGCCGGCTGAACGGAGGCACACCCCGGAGGGAGCCCGCGCCGTTGGACGGGTTGGCGCGGGCTAACACCGGATCTGAAGAGGAGGGACACAGATCGCGGTGAACCGGATAGGGTCGGGCCCTCCTTCAACACTTTGTCGCACAAAGGCTGCCATAACAGAGGAGGAGCGGCAGCGAATCTGAAGGGCTATCCGAACTATCCTGAACGACTGGTTGGCGCTTTTAACCAACAGCGACAAAAACTCAGCCGAACTGCCGACCATCATTGCAGCGGCTCAATGAGATGTCCTTGAGCGAAATCAATGTCAGGCGGGGAACCTGCTTGTGTGCGGGTTCTTTCCGGCGTGTTACAGTGAAGCCGTGTTTCTGACCGAGCTGTTCATTTGATATTCAGGCGTGCGCGTGTACGAATATGGCATGAAAATGACGATCGTGAACATATTGCCGATTTGCCGCCGACTGCTCCTTGCCGGTGCACTGGTGCTCGTCCCCTCGTTCGCGGGTGCTGCCTGCCTCAGCAATGCACAGGCGCAACAGGCGGTCGCGTCCGGAAAGGCACTGCCGCTTGGGGCGGTGCGGGCCCGTGTCAATGGAGAGATCCTGGCCGCCAAGCTCTGCGAAAGCGGGGGGCGCTATTACTACCAGCTGACGGTTCGCAGCGGCGGCAAGGTCAGCAAAGTTCAAGTCAATGCCCGATAGATGCCCGGTCGGATCCGAACCTTGAATATTTCTCATATTTTCAGTTAGATAGCGAGGTTTTCGTGCGTATTCTAGTCGTTGAGGATGATCCTGATCTGAACAGGCAGATTGTCGATGCGCTGGTTGATGCCGGTTATGTCGTCGACAGCGCTCCCGATGGAGAAGAGGGGCATTTTCTGGGCGATACGGAGCCTTATGACGCCGTTATCCTGGATTTGGGCCTGCCGAAAATCGATGGCTTGAGCGTCCTTGAAAACTGGCGCCGGGACGGACGGGACATGCCGGTGCTGATTCTGACGGCCCGCGACCGCTGGTCCGACAAAGTGGCCGGTATCGATGCCGGTGCGGATGACTATGTCGCCAAGCCCTTTCATATGGAAGAGATTCTGGCGCGTGTGCGGGCTCTGGTTCGGCGTGCCAGCGGTCTGGCGTCGAACGAAATCGTCTGCGGCCCCCTGCGCCTTGATGTCAGGGCGGGGCGCGTGACACTGGACGGAACACCCGTCAAACTGACCTCGCATGAATATCGCCTCATTGCCTACATGATGCATCATCAGGACCGGGTCATCACGCGAACGGAATTGGTCGAACATCTGTACGATCAGGATTTTGACCGTGATTCCAACACGATCGAAGTTTTCGTCGGTCGCGTGAGAAAGAAACTGGGTGTCGATCTGATAGAAACGGTTCGCGGCCTCGGCTACCGGCTGCATGAGCCTGATACCGCATGAAACCTGCCTTCGCCCGCAACTCTCTTGCCGTCCGTCTCATTACGCTTGCCAGCATATGGCTGGTGGTTTCGGTGGTCGTTGCGGGCATCTTCATCGTCACCGTTTACTGGGCCGCCAGCGAACGGTCTTTCGACCGTAGAATCGACGTTTACATGAAGGCGCTGATCGCAGCGATGGCCGACGGCGACATCATCCCCAGGGAGCCGGAACGGCTCGGAGAACCCAGTTTCGAATTGCCTCTTTCAGGATGGTATTGGACTGTGCGCAAGGAAGGGGACACAATGGTCACCTTTTCCTCGTTATCGCTTCTTGGCGATTCTCTGGTCGTCAATAATATCGGCAAGGATATCGGCCAACTCCGGGACTACGGGGTCGGACCCGCCGGCGAGGAGGTCCGAATCCTTCAGGAGCGCATTAATTTCGGCCATGACCATGATTACATCATAGCAATAGCCGGACGGACCGACGGTCTCCGCCGCGAAGTCTGGCAATTTGCATGGCAGGTCGCCCTCACGCTGATTGTTCTTGGCGCGGGACTGGTCGGCACCATTTTCCTTCAAGTGCGCATCGGCCTGCGGCCGCTGAAAAGGCTGAGCGCGTCCCTGGCTGCGGTCAGGCGCGGGGATGAACAGAAGATTGACGAGGATCTGCCGACGGAAATCGCACCGCTGGCTTCGGAACTCAATGCGCTGATTGTCTCAAATCGCGAGATTGTTGAACGATCCCGAACCCATGTCGGCAATCTTGCCCACGCTCTCAAAACGCCGCTCAGTGTCATCACGAATGAAGCCTCCATTCAAAACTCGGCCTTTGGCAGCAAGGTCGGTGAACAGGCAGCCCTCATGAGTGACCAGATCAATCATCATCTGGAACGGGCGCGCATGGCGGCACAGCGGCGGGTCATCGGCATTTCGACCGACGTCGAACCGGTCATCGCACGGCTCGTTCGGGCGATGACGCGCATTCACGAACCCTGCAAATTTACCGCCCGGACCAATACCGAAGACCGATTTCGGGGCGAACAGCAGGATCTTGAGGAGATTCTCGGGAATCTTCTGGACAATGCCGGCAAATGGGCCCGGTCGGAAGTCCGTATTACTGTCGTATCCGACCGCGACCGGGATGCGGGAAAAGCAAATCTCATATTCACGATCGACGATGACGGCCCGGGACTGACCAAACAGCAGATGCTGGAAGCAAGGAAGCGCGGTAAGCGTCTGGACGAAACCGTGCCCGGATCCGGTCTGGGGCTTTCCATCGTCGCCGATTTATCCGCTCTCTATGGCGGAACATTCGACCTGCGACCATCTTCTTTAGGCGGATTGCAGGCAGTTGTCATCCTTCCGGCAATTTGAAAAATTTCTGTGCATTCCGGGTGCATTCGACTCACTTAGGACATATATTCGTGCGAGCCGAGCCGTGATTGGCCGCAATGCGTTGGAAATTTGTTTGATTGCGCTGATCTGAACCTCAACACAGCCTAGGGTTTGACCCCCGAGCCGAACCAGAGCGAGATTTCCCGCGCATGCGTCATCCCCGGCGGACAGTTCCGATTCTGATCGCATTCTTTCTTACCGGATGTACTGCCGAGTCTTCGCTGACAAGCGAAGGCAATTTTTTCAGCAGTCTGCTTCCCCAGGAAGAGGCTGTTCCGGAGACGCGGAGAACCGGCCTGCTGGCACCGCTTCTGGACAGTTCCGTCGGCAAAAACATGGATATTCGGGATCAGAACGCTGCTTATAAGGCACAGTTTGCGGCTTTAGAGCAGACCGGTCCGAGTGTTGCCGTTCCCTGGAAAAATGCCCGCACTGAAAATAGTGGCGAAGTCCTTCCCGGACCGCGCTATTCAATCAATGAAGCCAGATGCCGAGACTATACGCACACCATTGTAGTTGGGGGCAAAACCGAGTCACTGCGGGGTGTGGCCTGTATGAAAGCTGACGGCAGCTGGCATTCCTTGATCTGAATACAGCGCATTCACCTTAAGGTTGTTGAGATTACGTAGGGGATCCGGCTGCTAAATCCGAATTTTGCAACGCGAAATTGCCACTTGGAAATATTCGGTTAATTGTTTTGGTCGATCTTACTATGGATTGAATCAATGCGACATGGGCTGATCGGTAATTACCGAAATGGAAAAAAGCGGTTCTGTACAAGGTAAAGTTCGCTCTTATCTGGAAGGATTGACGCCAAAAGCGCGGGATATGCTGCTCCGGGGGTTGGAGGTCGCCCGCAGCGAAGGCTCGTTGGACGAGAAGATGGCGCTGATTCTTGACGCGGCCAGGATCAAACCGGATGTGCCGGTCGAACCCAAAATTCGGCTCAATACATTCCAGCGTGAGTATTTCGCGTTGCTGGACCCATTTTTGATCGATGAACGCCTGCCCAGGCGTCAGACCGCGCGGATCGAGCGATCGTCCCTCAACAATATCTGGACCTGGATCAAACGGGACATCGCTCCGGAACAGGCCGCTGCGGTGGGAGCCAAAATCGCGTCGCGCGAACTGAGCGAAGAAGAATTCACGAAGCTCGTCGACAAATTCAGAAATCAAATCAAAAGCCGCATTGAGGATAAACTTGATCTGGCAACGTGCAATGCCGACTTTCGCCGACGTCTGGCAATGCATCTGGGCGGAGATCACATCATTGCCGACATTCGGGATATGATCACCTACCAGACCCATCGCCATCTGATCGAGCCCGTGACCTGGTCTTTCAGTGAAGGCATCGGGCGGGGTAATTTGATCAGTGAAGATGCAATCGCGGATTCGGTGTTTGAATTTGCAGACAATCACCCGGATCTGGTTGTCTGGGTCGCTGCGGCAGCTCTTGCGCAGGTCGATCATCCCAACACGCTGTTGGCTTTCGCCGCCAAATTGGCGGAGAGCGAGAGCGCGGGAGATATAGAAGACTCTCCCTTTGCACCTTTTGTCGATATGGTGCTTTCAGAAGCGGATCGTAATCTTGTGCGCACGAAAATGGCGTGCCGGCAACCGCCCGATCCCGATCTGCCGGCCGATTTGCTGGAAACCAGCCTTGGCAACTACCACGACCTGATGCGTGGCCTCAGCCTTGAAATCGAGCTGGATCATGCGCCGAACTGGCGCAAACAGGCCGCAACCATCCGCAAGGACATTTCCGTTGTCGTGACGCGCGATATCAAGGCAACCCCGGGCCTTGTTCGAAGAACCCTTCGGGAACCTCGAGTCAATTCCGCAGGTGTGCTGGAACTCGATCAGCATGACATCGATGACGCCAAACGTGCGTTAAAGATACTGGGCATCGTCCGCAAGGCTGCCGAATTTATGGCCGTCAACGAAATTATTACTCAGACAAGCCAGATAGTTGACCAGACCCTCGATATTGTCTGTCGGACACTGATTTCCGATCTTGGCCGGGCAAGGGGCAAAAAAAGAGATGCCGTGCTGTTGGCGGTCAATGTCGGCATCGACTATGTGGAAATCTTTTACGGTGAAAAAGACGCCGATTTGATGCGACGCTCCCGCCAGGCCGCCCTGAACAAGCAAAATGGCGGTCAACGCCCGAAAGTCGGACGCACGGGCACCAAATCAGCATAAGTCCAAGGCGATCTTCTTTACCCGATATCCCACTTGGTTTAGATCAATTTCAAAATGCGACCGGTGCGCTATGAACAGGTGCGCTCGGAATTGTTACCGGAGCGTGACAGTATGTCATCTGCCGTGGGCCGAAGGGAGCGATAGATAGTCGCCTATCATGATTATATGGATTGTTTTCGCAGCATTGACACTCGTAGCCGTTTTGGCGGCGGTCATACCGCTGTTGCGAAAGCGGGAGTCAGATGCACCGCCTGCGGCGCACGATCTTGCGGTCTATAAGGACCAACTTGCAGAAGTTGACCGCGATCTGGAGCGGGGCAGCATCGACAAAACCGAGGCTGAGGCCGCTCGGACCGAAATTTCCCGGCGCATTCTGAATGCATCAGCACGCTATGACGCGGAAGCAGCTGCAGAGCGCGGGACCGGAAACAGATGGAGCATGGCCGCTGTCATTGTGCTGATACCCGCTCTTGCACTGGGGCTTTACGGTAATTTCGGCCGTCCCGATCTTCCCGATATGCCGCTCTCGGCCCGCCTGTCCACGCCGCAGGATCATCAGGATCTCGCTGTCCTTGTCGCCCGGGTTGAAAAGCACCTAAGTGAAAATCCCGATGACGGTAAAGGCTGGGAAGTGGTGGCTCCCGTTTATCTGCGGATGAATGAGCTGGACAAGGCGATTGTTGCGTTCCGGAATACGGCACGCCTGCTTGGACCGACAGAACCCCGCCTTTCAAATCTGGGCGAAGCGGTCGTTGTCGCCAATCAGGGCACCGTAACGGCGGAGGCACAGGCTGTATTCAATGAGGCCAGCAAACTTGATCCATCGGCCGCCAAACCTCGTTTTTTCCTTGCTCTGGGGCTTGGCCAGCAGGGTAGGGAGGCCGAAGCCATCGACGCCTGGAACGCGTTGTTGGCCGATGCGGAAGGAACCGAAGCCTGGGTAGCAGCCGCAAGAAATGAGCTGCAACGGCTCAAGGCCGAACCGGCAACTGCTGTTGCCTCATCCGGCCCCAGCGAGGAAGACATTAGTGCTGCCGACGAAATGAGTCCGGAAGATCGCCAAGCGATGATTGTCAGCATGGTCGACGGGCTCGACGAACGACTGAAATCAGAAGGCGGCCCGGTCGGACAATGGTTGCGCTTGATCAATGCGCAGATGGTCCTGAACCGGAAGGATGCCGCACAGGATGCGGTGGACAGGGCCCTGTCGGCCTTTTCGGAAGATCCGACCGCAACGGCGCAAATCGTGTCCACCGCAAGAGAAGCAGGGCTTACGCTGAGTGCGAGCGGCCAATAAGTTCAAGATCTGGACGGCATTTGTGCCTGAGCACCTGACCGGACCGTCTCCGGTCACAAGCAAAATGAAAGTGTGACGATGACACGCAAACAAAGGCGATTGACACTTATAGGAATTGCCGCCGTGGTTCTGGTGGCCGCAGCCGGGCTTGTGCTGGTCGCGCTTGAGGAACAGATCGTTTTCTTCCAGTCGCCTACGGACATTGCCACGAAACAAATACCGGAAGGTCAACGCATTCGCCTGGGCGGTCTTGTCAAGGAAGGGACGGTTGACCGAAAGGAAGGTACGCTCGTGACATTTGAGGTGACCGACACGGAACAATCGATTCCGGTCACTTATACGGGAATTCTGCCGGATCTGTTTCGGGAAGGGCAGGGTGTGGTCACCGAAGGTGCTCTGCGTTCGGACGGAGTCTTTGTTGCCGATTCCGTCCTCGCCAAGCACGATGAGAATTATATGCCGAAAGAAGTCGCCGCGGCACTGAAAGACAAGGGTGTCTGGCAGGGTGAAGAGTAACAGCGGCAGGCAAAGTCGAATTGTTGGGAACAGATCGTCTCAAAGTGAGCTATGTTCATCACACCGCCGGCACAAAGAAAGCGATGGCAGGTCCGCAGGCATAACCGAACTTTTGAACCGGCAAGCCTGACATGCGAAAAAAGCGCACCGTTGATGGGAACGACAGATGATTGTTGAAACAGGGCATTTTGCGCTCATTCTTGCGCTGGTTATGGCGCTGGTTCAGTCAACACTTCCGGCGCTCGGCGCCCGGCGCGGCGATGCCGGCCTCATGGCTGTCGGCAGCCCGGTGGCCGTCGCTCAGTTTGCCTTTGTTACCCTGTCGTTTGCAGCCCTCACCATCGCTTATCTGCAATCGGATTTTTCTGTCCTCAACGTGGTTCAGAATTCTCATTCGGCGAAACCTCTGATCTACAAAATCTCAGGCGTCTGGGGCAACCATGAGGGATCCATCCTGCTTTGGGTCGTCATTCTTTCGTTGTTCGGGGCACTGGTTGGTGTTCTGGGCGGCAATATGCCCCGGACGCTCCGCGCTAATGTGATCGCGGTTCAAGGGTGGGTGTCGACTGCTTTTCTTCTGTTCATTCTCCTGACCAGCAACCCTTTCACACGGTTGTTTCCGGCGCCGGCTGAAGGCAACGATCTCAATCCTCTGCTTCAGGATATCGGCCTTGCGATCCATCCGCCGCTTCTTTATCTGGGCTATGTCGGCTTTTCGATCTCGTTCTCCTTTGCCGTTGCCGCGCTCATAGACGGTCGGATCGATGCGGCCTGGGCACGCTGGATACGCCCCTGGACACTGGTGGCCTGGCTGTTCCTAACGCTCGGCATCTCCATGGGCTCGTATTGGGCCTATTATGAACTGGGCTGGGGAGGCTGGTGGTTCTGGGACCCGGTCGAAAATGCGTCCTTCATGCCCTGGCTAGCAGGAACCGCATTGCTGCATTCCGCGGTTGTGATGGAAAAACGGAATGCCCTCAAGATCTGGACGATCTTACTGGCAATTCTGACGTTCTCCCTCTCGCTCCTGGGCACATTCCTGGTGCGTTCCGGCGTCCTGACATCGGTGCATGCCTTTGCGACCGATCCGGCCCGGGGCGTCTTTATTCTTGTCATTCTGATCATCTTTATCGGCGGTTCGCTTGCCCTGTTTGCGGTCAGGGCTCCGCTCCTGAAACAGGGGGGCATCTTCGCTCCTGTGAGCCGCGAGGGGGCCCTGGTCCTGAACAACCTGTTCCTCACCGCGGCCTGCGCAGCGGTTCTGATCGGCACATTGTATCCGCTCGCGCTGGAAGCGGTCACGGATGAGAAAATTTCCGTGGGGGCACCCTTTTTCAATCTGACCTTCGGGCCGCTGATGATCCCGCTTCTCATTCTGATCCCGTTCGGGCCGTTTCTGGCCTGGAAGCGGGGAGATCTTCTCGCCGTCACACAGCGCCTTTATGCCGCTTTCGGCCTTGCGATCCTCGCAACCCTGATCTCTCTCGCATTTCAGGGGGAAAAGGGCGTGATGGCCCCGTTAGGCGTCGGGCTGGCCGTCTGGCTTATGGCCGGAGCTGTCAGTGAAATCCTCTGGCGCGGAAAAGTCGGCCAGATAACCTTCGGCAAGAGCCTGAGCCGGATCGCCGGACTGCCCAAGTCCGCATTTGGAACGGCTCTGGCACATTTCGGCATGGGTGTTACGCTGCTCGGCATTGTGTCCGTCTCTGCCTGGGAGACGGAGAACATACTGGTGATGCACCCCGGCGAGACACAGGAGGTTGGCGGTTATGAGGTCGTCTTTGATGGAACCCATCAGCGGACAGGCAGCACCTTTATCGAGGATGTGGCAAGCTTTACTTTGAAAAAAGACGGACAAACCATCAGCGTGATGGAACCGTCCAAACGCCTGTACACCACCCGGCAAATGCCGACGTCTGAAGCGGCAATCGTCACTTTCATCTTTTCCCAGGTTTACATCGGTGTCGGCGACGCAGTTGACAATGGCGGCATCACGGTCCGTCTTTATTACAAACCTCTGGTGACACTGATCTGGATCGGCACTTTGTTCATGGCCTTTGGCGGCGCGGTATCGCTGTTCGATCGCAGGCTTCGGGTTGGAGCGCCCAAACCGGCCAGGTCCCATCTGGTTCCGGCGGAATGAGCCGATGAAATTGTTGAAATCAATTCTCTGTCTTCTCATTCTCATTCTTCCGGTCACACCGGCTGCGGCCGTAAACCCGGACGAAGTGCTCGACGATCCGGCTCTTGAGCAACGCGCCCGAGATCTATCAGTCAATCTGCGCTGCATGGTCTGTCAGAACCAGTCCATTGACGATTCAGATGCGCCCCTGGCGCGGGATCTTCGTGTTCTGGTACGTGAGCGAATTGTGGCCGGTGATACGGACGAAGAAGTCACCGATTACCTCGTTTCGCGATATGGAGAATTTGTTCTCCTGAAACCGCGATTTGCCTGGCACACGGCAGTTTTGTGGTTTCTGGGGCCTGTCGTTCTTCTTATCGGACTGATAGCAATCGTCATGAAGGCCCGCCGGCAGAACAAGACGGGGTCTCAAGCTGCTCAGGACCCGTTGTCCGATGAGGAGAAGAAACGGCTTGAAGACATCCTGGCTCGCGATTGATCGCACACGCCCTTTTCACCGGCTGCGCACGGACATGTGACTCTTAAATTCAGTGCAACGCTCTTATCTGATAGCCACAATGTGTAACGTGTCGGGAGAGAACGGATTCGGCCGCTCTTTCGACCGGTGATTTCGAAAGGTGAGGGCATGACAGTGAAACCGCAGAGGATAGCGTTTGACGGCGCACACGGAGCACAGCTCGCGGCGCGCCTTGATTTACCGGCCGGGCCAGTCAGCGCATACGCACTGTTTGCCCATTGTTTCACCTGCTCAAAGGACGTTCTTGCCGCAAGGCGAATCGCGAGCGAGCTCACGCGTCACGGAATCGCGGTGCTGCGGTTCGATTTTACGGGACTTGGGGCTAGCAAGGGTGAATTCGCTTCCACAAACTTTTCAAGCAACGTTCAGGACCTCCATGTGGCCGTCGATTTTCTCAGGCAGAATTTTGAAGCGCCCAAAATTCTGATCGGCCATTCCCTGGGTGGGGCGGCCATACTGTCTGCTGCGGCGGATATTGAGGAGGCGGTTGCTGTTGCGACAATTGGCGCGCCGGCGGATGCCGGACATGTGACGCACAATTTCAAAGCTGACCTTGAGACGATCGAGGCCGTCGGGGAGGCCAGTGTGACATTGGCCGGACGCAAATTCACCATTCAGAAGCAGTTTCTTGACGACTTGAAAAAACAGGATCTTAAAGACCGCATAGCGTCCATGAGAAAGGCCCTGATGATACTGCATTCGCCCGTCGACGATACGGTTGGCATCGACAATGCGAGCGAGATTTTCCTCACAGCAAAGCATCCGAAAAGCTTCGTTTCACTCGATACAGCGGACCACCTCCTGAGCAATGAAAAAGATGCCGCTTACGCAGCCGGTGTCATTGCGGCCTGGGCGAGGCGCTATGTCGGCGAGCCGCAAACAGATCAGCGCACCGAGCCCAGCGAGGAAAGCGTTCTGGTATCCGAAACCGGTCAGGGCAAGTTCCAAAACATGGTGGCGCAGGGGTCCCATCGCTATCTTGCGGACGAACCGGAGTCGGTGGGCGGCCTGAACAGCGGTCCGTCACCATACGATTTGCTTGCAGCGTCCCTTGGCGCCTGCACATCGATGACACTTCGGCTCTATGCCGACCATAAGAAAATAGACGCAGGTCGAATTTCGGTTTCCGTGTCACATGAGAAAGTGCATGCGGCCGATTGCGCCGATTGTGTCGAAAGCCTGAAGGAAAAGGACGGGAAAATAGACCGGTTCGAACGTCGGATCCTAATCGCCGGTGATCTCGATGCGAAAACACGGCAACGCATGCTTGAAATTGCCGACAAATGTCCCGTTCATCGAACGCTGGAAGCCGGCGCGGCGGTTGTGACCAGCCTTGCCGATTAGGCCCACGCCCCGGAGCGTATCGTTCGCTTAATGCGGGCTGCAGACTGTGACGAACGTCAGAATCAGGGCGCGCGTGCGCCTTGCGCCGATTCTCACGTCTCCAAAGGGAAACCGCAGCAATCCCTCATGATCCAACACTGAAAGACCCGGCCATTCGGGCCGGGTGAGTTGTTGTCACGAAACCGTTTGCGCCTGATAAAGCAAAAAGAACAAAGACATATGGCATTCTTCCTACGCATTACAGATTTTTAATCCACTCGACAGGCGCCGGTAATGTTGCCTTCCTCATATTAGCCTTGCGAGTTGGCCGGTGGTTTCCCCGCCCATGAGGTACGCCGGCTCGCGATCTTTATTTCCCAGAAATTCCGGAGCAACCGAATGAGCGAATTTGACTTTAGAGACACGAAACTGCCCAAAGCGAAAATACGTCGCAAAACCAAACTTATCGCCGGAGCTCTGGCGCTGGGTGCGGCCGGTGCGCTGGCGGCTCAGACGGCGATTCCCAGCGGCCAATATGCGCTGGCCGATCCGGTTACCGTGAATTCTGCCACACCGATGGATTTTTCCGATGTTGTGAAGGCGGTCAGCCCGGCGGTTGTCAGCGTCAAGATCCGCTCTTCCGTTCGTCCCGCCAACTTGAGTGGCGAGTCCTTCGGGGATTTCAGAGGATTTGAGAATCTTCCGGAAGGTCATCCCCTGGAGCGCTTCTTCCGCCGTTTTGGCGGCGATGACTTCAGGTCGACGCCCCGTCCCAACCAGCGTCGTTTCTCGCAGGGCCAAGGGTCCGGTTTCTTTATCACCGATGACGGTTATGTCGTAACAAACGAACATGTTGTCAGAGGTGCTGACGATATCATCGTTGTGATGAATGACGGCGAGGAACTGGAAGCCGAGTTGGTCGGTTCCGACGAGCGCAGCGATATCGCGGTGCTTAAAGTGAACGCCGATGAGAAATTCACCTACGTGAAATTTGCTGACCAGGCACCGGAAGTCGGCGAATGGGTCGTCACTGTCGGCAATCCGTTCGGTCTTGGCGGTACGGTAACCGCCGGCATTGTTTCCGCCCGCGGACGCGATATCGGAGCCGGCCCATATGATGACTTCATTCAGATCGACGCACCGGTCAACCGCGGCAACTCCGGTGGACCTGCGTTCAATCTGAAAGGGGAAGTTATCGGAGTAAATGCCGCGATCTTTTCGCCCTCAGGCGGGAATGTCGGGATTGCTTTTGCTATCCCGGCCACCCTCGCTGACACGATCGTTTCCGATCTGAAGGAAGACGGCACGGTCGTACGGGGATGGCTTGGTGTCCAGATCCAGCCGATCAACGCCGATATTGCCGACAGCATCGGCCTTGAGAACGCAAAAGGCGCGTTGATCGCCGATCCTCAGCCGGACAGCCCGGCCGAAGATGCCGGCCTCAGTTCCGGAGATGCGATCCTTGAAGTGAACGGCGAGGCTGTTGAAGGCCCGCGTGAACTGGCTCGCATGATTGCCGACTACACGCCGGGTACCGAAGTCGACGTTACGCTTTGGCGCAATGGCGCGGAAAAAGTCGTTTCGGTCGAACTTGGCGAACTGCCGGGTGCGGAAGCGAATGCATCCAGCGTGTCGGGGCAGGCATCACCGACGGAACTTTCCAGCCTCGGCATTGAGCTGCAAAGCGCAAAAAGTGCGGATGCAGGCGAAGAAGGCGTTGTTGTCACGGGTATCAACCCCGACAGCGCCGCCGAGGAAAAAGGCCTTCAGGTCGGTACAGTCATTCTGGAAGTGGCCGGCGAGAAAGTGAACTCGCCTGCTGAGGTGGAAAAGCTGGTCCGAGAGGCAAAGCAAGAAGGCCGCAAAGCCGTCCTTATGCGGATGAAACAGGGTGAGAACTCACGTTTCGTCGCTCTTCCAGTCGGGCGCGCCTGATCTTTCCGCTGCACCTGATCAGGACGCGTCAGACCGGTCATCGTGGCAGCATCGATGCCTCCGAGCTGCCATGATGACCGTTGGCGGCAGATTGGATATTCCAGTCTGCCGCAATTTGTTGTTTAATCAGAGGAATAACATAATGAATGTTGGATTTGCCAAAGCGGTCACTGTAACACCCACTTGCGTTTCAATTGCCGATGTCGGAGGCGAAAAAGACAGAATGCGCATTTTGGTCATAGAAGACGACAAGGAAGCGGCCGCTTACCTGCTGAAAGCCTTCAAAGAGGCCGGACATGTGGCCGATCATGCCGGTGACGGCGAAACAGGATACGAAAAAGCGCGCGAAAACGACTATGACGTTCTCGTTGTAGACCGGATGCTTCCCCGTCGGGATGGCCTGTCTGTGGTGGAACAATTGCAGACCGAGGGCGATCACACCCCGGTTCTGATTCTGTCCGCACTCGGACAGGTCGATGACCGCGTCACCGGGCTGCGCGCAGGCGGAGACGACTATCTTCCCAAGCCTTATTCTTTCACCGAACTGCTTGCTCGGGTTGAAGCTCTTGGCCGGCGCGCCTGGACCGGCGATGTCGAAACCACTTATCAGGTCGCCGATCTGGTTCTTGACCGGCTGGCCCATTCCGTCAGCCGCAACAATCAGCCTATTACACTCCAGCCCAGGGAATTCAGACTGCTGGAGTATCTGATGAAAAACGCCGGACAGGTGGTGACCCGGACCATGCTGCTGGAAAATGTGTGGGACTACCATTTCGATCCGCAGACCAATGTGATCGATGTCCATATTTCACGCCTGCGCGGCAAGATCGACAAGGGTTTCGACAAACAGCTTCTGCATACCATTCGCGGTGCCGGATACAGTATTCGTGACGGCATTTAGTCGAACGATACGAACAACCGCCTTCAAACTGTCGGCAATGTATGTGGCTGCCTTTATGGGCATGTCCATTGTGCTGGTGGTGTATATCGGTCAGAATTCGGCCAGCATCATGAGCGAACAGGTTGAAGAGACCATACGCTCAGAAGTAAATGCCCTTTCAGATCAATATCGTCTTGGCGGCATTCGCCGGCTGGTAACGGCGGTCGATCGCCGCTCGCGCCAGCCGGGGGCCAGCGTTTATCTGGTCACCGATTTTGCCGGCAACGTGCTGGCAGGCAACATATCCCGCCTGCCGCTCGGTATTCTGGATGAAGCCGATGGCCGCAATCTTCAGGTCACCTATAAGCACTTGCAGGCGGAGACGACACCCGTCACCGTTAACAACGGCACACGGGCTCTGGGCGAAATAACAACGCCCGGCAAAACACAGCAGGCGATCATCCGCGTCTTCGAGTTGACCGGCGGGTTTCATGTCGTCGTGGGTCGGGATATCGGTGAGAGCCTGCGCTTCCGGGAAATGCTGAGCAGCGCGTTACGCCTTGCTTTGGCCGGTATGGTCATTGTCGCTGCGCTCGGCTGGCTGTTTATCGGGCGGCGGGTTCTAAAGCGCATTGACTCCGTTTCAGAAACCAGCCGCACAATCATGGCCGGGGATTTAACCGAGCGTCTGCAGGTGACCGGTTCCGGTGATGAGTTTGATCGTCTTGCGATCTCGTTGAACGCCATGCTTGAGCGCATCGAGAGCCTTATGTACGGCCTGAAAGAAGTTACGGACAATATTGCGCATGATCTCAAGACACCGCTGACACGGCTCAGAAACCGACTGGAAGCAACATTGCGCTCCGATCAGGAGAGCGTCGATTATCGGGAAACCGTTCAATCAACCATTGAGGAGGCCGATCATCTCATTCGCGTTTTCAATGCCCTGCTTCGCATTGCGCGGGTTGAGGCCGGTTCTCCGGACCAGGACAGAGAAGATATCGACATTGCCGATATCGTGCGGGAAGTGTCGGAACTCTACGAACCGGTGGCGGAAGAAGACGGCGTGAATTTCCAGCTTCTGCAGTGTGATCAGGCTGTTGTCTTCGGCAGTCGCGAGTTGATTGCACAAGCCATCACCAATTTGCTCGACAACGCGCTAAAATACGGTCGGCGATGCGACAGCGAAACACCAACCATAACCGTCTCGTTGTCCGCAACAGATACAACGGCATCGATTGTCGTGACCGACAACGGGCCGGGCATTGCAAAGGCGGACCGCGAAAAGGTTTGTCAGCGGTTTTTCCGGCTGGAACAGAGCCGGTCCGCGCCCGGTTCGGGCCTGGGTTTGAGCCTGGTCAACGCCGTTGCCGGGCTGCACGATGGCACGCTGTTGCTTGAGGACAATGATCCGGGTTTGAAAATCAGTCTCCGGCTTCCGTTGAGCAAGCCGAAAGGCACTTAAAGCCCATACCGCGACCCCGCGCTGCACTCGTCGCCTCCGATAAATTTTTGCCGGTGTGTTTCTGAATCTGCTTTAATCGGTCGCAGGACCTTGTCGATACGGATCAATCCATGACAGATTCTGACGCAGCAACCCGGCGGACTGACCTTCCGCTTCACCAATCCATCACGACGATTCCGGGCATCTGCGCTGCTGGAAATTCAGACTTTCTGGCCGATTTGGAGAAAGCGGCAGCAACGTCTGCGGAGGCGGAAGCCCTCGTTGAATTTCTGGAAAAGCGCCCGCATGTGCGGGAGTTTCTGACTGGAACTTTTTCAAACGCGCCGTATCTTCGCGATCTTGCTCAACACGATGCCGCACGCCTGTTGGCTGTTTTGAACAGCAATCCCGCAAACAGGATCAAAGCACTCATATCTGAAGCGGAAGACGACAGCCCGGACAATGAAGCCGATCTGATGCGCATGTTAAGGCGGTTAAAACAGGACGCCGCGCTCACCATCGCGCTTGCGGATATTTCCGGCGCATGGCCAACGATGGACGTGACCCGTGCCCTGAGTGATTTTGCCGATGCGGCGTTGCGGGCCGCGATGCGCTTTTGTTTGTGCGACCTTGCCAAACGCGGACGTTTTCACCCGGTGTTCGAGACGGATCCGCTGGTGGATTGCGGCTGGTTCATTCTTGCCATGGGCAAACACGGGGCAGGGGAACTCAACTATTCAAGCGATATCGACCTGATCGTTCTTTACGATCCGGACAAGGCGCCGATGGACGAGGCGGTTGAAGTTCCGGTCGAGTTCGTGCGGCAGACGAAACGCGTGGTCAAAATTCTTCAGGAGAGAACAGCCGACGGCTATGTCTTTCGGACGGATCTCAGATTGCGACCGGACCCGGGCGCCACACCGGCCGCGATCTCGTTGCCCGCTGCGCTGATCTACTATGAGAGCCTGGGCCAGAACTGGGAGCGGGCGGCACTCATCAAAGCACGGCCGGTGGGAGATACGGTTTCAGGAAGACTGTTTCTGGATGAGATTTCTCCGTTTATCTGGCGCAAATATCTTGATTATGCGGCAATCGCCGATGTCCACTCGATGAAACGGCAAATTCACGCCCACAAGGGGCATGGGCGAATTGCCATTGCCGGACACAATGTCAAACTTGGTCGGGGTGGCGTCCGAGAGGTCGAATTCTTCGTTCAGACACAACAGCTTATTGCCGGTGGTCGCAATCCGGACCTCAGAGGACGACAAACGCTGGATATGCTGGTATGCCTTGCGAAAAATCAGTGGATTGAAGATGCGACGGCAGAGGAGATGCAGGAGGCTTATTGCTTCCTGCGCGATGTGGAGCACCGCATACAGATGCTCCATGACGAACAGACCCATACCCTCCCGGAAGATAATGAGGGATTGACGCGGATCGCGAACCTCATGGGCTCTGAAAGCCTGGATGTGTTCAAAGCCGCGTTGCGGCAGCGGCTTGAAACCGTTCAGCGGCACTATGCGGACCTGTTCGAGGATGAACCGTCGCTCTCGGTTGACGTGGGCAACCTTGTTTTCACAGGCGATGATGACGACCCGGGCACATTGGAAACATTGTCCCAGTTGGGATATCGCGACCCCCAGACAGTTACCCGAACCATTCGTGCCTGGCATTTCGGACGCTATCCGGCGATGCGGTCGACAAAGGCGAGGGAGCGGCTGACCGAATTGCATCCTGTTCTGATTGAAGCCTTTGCGGCGACAGACAATCCCGACGCCGCGCTGCTTGCTTTCGACCGTTTCCTCTCAAGACTGCCGGTGGGCGTTCAGCTTTTTTCATTGCTCAGATCCAATCCGGGCCTGTTGCGGCTGTTGGCAACGATTATGGGCGATGCGCCGCGCATGGCGCAGATTGTCTCGAGACGGGCGCATATTCTGGATGCGGTTCTGGATCCGGCATTCTTCGGCGCAATGCCCGACAGGGAGGCTTTTGTCAGGCGACTGGAACGGTCTCTTGGCGATGCCCGCAGTTATGAGGACGTTCTGGACAGAGCGCGGATATTCGGCCAGGAACAGATGTTTCTGATCGGCGTGCGTGTTCTGTCCGACACGCTTTCGGCGACCCAGGTCGGCAAAGCCTATGCCCGGCTTGCGGAGGTGATGGTGTCAAGGCTCTTCGAGGCCGCAAGATCCGAGATGGCTCTCACGCACGGCATCGTTGAAGGTGCCGAGGTAGCCTTACTGGCGATGGGAAAGCTCGGCGGCTCAGAAATGAGTGCCAGTTCCGACCTTGATCTTATTCTGCTTTATGACTGCCCTGAGGACGTCAAACAGTCCAATGGCGCCAAGCCGCTGTCCCCGAGCCAGTATTTCATTCGGCTCACCCAGCGTCTGGTGGCAGCCTTGTCAGCCCCCACATCGGAAGGAACTCTTTACGAAGTCGATTTCCGGCTTCGTCCATCGGGCAATGCCGGTCCGCTGGCAACCAGATTATCGGCTTTCATCAGCTATCAGGCTGAGAACGCCTGGGTATGGGAAAAAATGGCTTTGACCCGCAGCCGTGTCATCGCCGCAACCGACGGCGATTTCAAAGACAAAGTCAATGCTGCCGTTGACACTGCACTGTCGCAGCCGATCGATCCGGACCGGCTGCGGGGAGAAGTCATCAATATGCGGATCCGGTTGGAAAAGGAAAAGGGAACGAAGGATCTGTGGAACATCAAGCACGTTGCCGGCGGTCTCATAGACCTGGAATTCATCGCTCAATATCTGCAGCTCCGCCATTGCTGCGATCGTCCCGGTATCCGATCGACCAATACGCAAGAATTTTTCGATAGAGCCGCAAAACAAGGTATGTTGTCAGAAGCGGATGCCGACATCCTGCGGCCGGCGATCGTGCTTTATCAGCAACTCATACAGGTATTGAAACTCGCACTGAACGATCAATTCGACAAACAGAAAGTGCCCGAAGGTGTCCTGGTGCTTTTGGCACGAACCGGAGGACAGCCGGACTTTCAGAGGCTGGAACTCAGTCTGATCGAAACGCAGCAGGCAGTCAGAACCTGTTTTGAAAGGCTGATCGGGCCGTTAACAGAAAATGGGGACGGTCCCACCCCCTGACACCGGCACAAAGGTTAAATTGTGACCACAGCCTAAGTCTTTTGCGAGGGACGTATTCTTTTCAGAAAATCCCAGACGGGCAGGGCGGAGAGCCCCCCGATCATCCCGCCGACATAACTTGGCAACGCAAATCCCAGGACGGCTTCCCAGAGATAGCCGACAATCAGACTGGCGACGATCATAACCGCAAGTGTTATCAGAAGCCTCTGCCAAAACGGCAACGTAAATTTCATAAAAAGGCCTCCCTTGTGGTCGAAAACACCCTCAGTCAGAATAAACCTTGCGATGAATATTTCAACAACGGAACGATGACATGAGAGTTTGTTCGTCGCGTCTGATACTGATTGCGTCCTCAAATACTGCCCGTCTGGTTTTACCAAGTTTCGCCAAATGATGAGGCTAGGAAAAATAGCCGGCTACGTGAATTTCAGATCGTGTAAAAACTCAGTTCCGGTTCTATTGTCCTTAAGTACTAAACAGGCAACAAGGTTCATTTGCTATCGCATCAAGCGCAAGATATCCAAATTAATCATTAATGACTCTGCGATAGACAAAATAATTGACGGCTTCACACAGTTGTTATCACAATAATGTCTCAAAATAACCATAATCTGAGCCGAGAAAATTCACGACGACTTTGAGTTGGAAGCAGGGGTTGTAAACAGGCGTCGTCGCAGATTTTTTTCGACTGTATTTTGTGCTGTTTTGTGGGGTAGGTCCCGTAATGGGAATTGTAGCAGCGAGAACAAAGTCTTGGAGGGAGGTTGCCGCGGTCGTTTTGACGGCCGCGGTCTTTATTGGCGCATCTTTGTCATCTTCCGGTAGCGCTTTATCTGAACCTGTCCGGAAAAATATGACGCAGAGTAAGTTTTCGTCTTTATTATCCGGGGCAGGAAAAACCCGTCGTGAATTTCAGATCGCGGACGCCTCCGGTGAGCATCACATCGCAACCTCCGCAGCATCGGATCACGTGGCTGGACACAAAGACCATCACCACGGACATGCAGAGCCTCACCACCACCATCACGACGGCGGTCACCATCATGACGGCGATCATCATCACCATGATCACGCACATGGCAGTGCGATCGACATCGACTGGGTGGAACGCGTCTCGGAACTTGAAGACTGGACCGTTGAGGGCGTCAATGCGCCTTCAGGGTCAATTAAGGGGATCCTGCCCGCAGGAACGATCATACATTTCTGGGCATCCTGGTGCGGGCCTTGTGAAGAGGAGTTTCCCGATCTCCAGTCGTTCTACGACGAACATATCGAGGGAAGCGACTCGCTTAACCTGGTCACCATCACGAACGACAGCGGTCAGCCTCCTGCGAAGCGGTTCATCGAAAAACACAAGACAACATTTCCCGTCTATCTGGACCCCGAACAGCGGACAAATCTTTCCATCCTCGGTCGTCGGGAGTTGCCATCAACCGTCATCGTCGATGCCGACGGCCGGTTCCACCGTCTTGCGCTGGGCAAACTTGAATGGAGCTATCCAAAGCTGCCTGAGGTGCTTGCGTCGGTTGCGGGAAAGCGCGCCGCGGATCGCAAAAACGCCGGCAATAACCAGGAATGAGGCTCACCAACAATGAAAATATTCGATCACAAAAAGCTCGCATTGTCCGTGTTTTTGACCTGCGCGTTCAGCACATCTGCATCTGCAGAGGAACCAGCCGAAAAGATCGATACCAAATCGATTGTCCAACAGGCCGTCGAACGGGGCAATGAAAAGCTCAGAGAAGAGATCGATCGTGTCCCGGGATTGACCTATGAGGAAATTTCCGAGGTCTCCAAGCGAATACCGGGACAGGTTCAAATCCCCAACCCCTATTCCGAAAACCCGACGAGCCGGGCCGTATCCGTTCCCGGCGGGCTGGTTTCAGCCGAATGCAAGCATTTTGCCAGGGGATTTGTGGCGAAACGGATTATGGATGCGAATCCGGGGCTTTCTCCGGAAGCGGCACTTGAGCACGTAACCCAGCATTTGGCCAGCCATCGCAAACAATACGAAAAGATTGCCGGAACGACAGGGCTGAAACGCTCCGACGTTGCCATTCATGAGGCGGACTGCCCGGTTTGCGGGCCGATCAACGCAGCTGAGATTGCGTGCCACAAGGAGGCGGTCAAGGAGTCTCCCGTGCGTGAACTGATTATGTTCGGCTATGCAAGTGATGCGTTGCGCGAACAATACACGCCAATGCTTGAACACGTGGCCGCTATCCTTGCGGAAGCACCCGAACTGAAGGTTGCACTCGTCGGGCGCGCCAGCCTGCCGGGCGGTCCGGTTCCGAATTTCAAACTGTCGGCGGACCGTATTTCCGCGGTCTGGTACGGTCTCACAGAAGCCGGGGTTCCGGCTGAAAAGATCGTGGCCATCCCGATTGGCGAAGACGAACCCCACATCGACCTTCAGCTGGCGGTCGAATACGGGCTTGGCGAGACGTTCAGTGACTTGGGTCAGAAACCACTCAATCAGAGCGTCAATCTGGTGGTGTTCCGGCCCAACGAAAACACTGTTCCAAGATATTTCGATATTCTTGAGGACGAGGAAGATCACGGCCCGTCCTTCACGGTCACCGTAACGGATGGCGAAGGAACTCTGGTCCTCACCGAGGTGACCATTACGGCGAACAATGGCAACGACAGTGAAACGACGTCTTTCGTGACCGATCACGACGGAATCGCGTCCCTTTATGGCCTGACGCCCGGCAAATGGACTTTGTCATTTGACCGGCGCGACTATGACAGCGTTACGCGGGATATTGAGATCGTCGCCGGGCAGGCCGGATCGGAAGTTGTCGCACTTAACGCGACGATTGTTGCCTTTGAGGGCAAACAGGCCGACGGAGAGTCGAACGAGAGCAAGCGCAAGGCGCTGAACGAGTTCCTGACCGGCGACACCGATATCTCCACAAGCGGGACCACACGGGTTGTGAATGCTGCGCTCGACGACAGCGATCCCATTGAGGCGGCCACAGAATCGATTACGGCAACGATTGTAGAGGTTACCGGAGAAAGGGAAGACACAGACAAGACTGAACCGCTTATGAAACGCGCCCAGGAGAATGACGCAGAGGTCGACGAAGAAGACGTCGCCGTTGCAAACGAAACCGAAGAACCTCTTACGGCGAGGGCGGATGCGGAAGAAGCACCGGTTCAGGTTGTCGAAATCAAACCCGAGGAAACCGCTAAGGCTGCTGCATCGGAGGAACCCGGCGCGGACGAGACCATAAAGGTTGTCGCGCATGAAACAGAGGCCGTCGCACTTAAACGGGAAAAGCTCAGACTGTTCATGAGCGGCAAGATTGGACTGGATGAGCTGAAAAACAGCAGTTCGGCATCAATCAATACGCGGATTGACGCCGAAAAATAGAAGCAGATGAAGCGATTTGACCGGCACGGTATCGGGTCAGAACGGTTCATCGATAACAGGTACATGGAGTTTAAACGATGAAGCATAGCAGGCATAAAATGCTGCTAACGTTTGGAGTTGTCTTGCTATTGCTTGGCGCCGATAACAGCTTGGCCGAAACAAACAAGAATGATGAGGCGGTCAGCAAGTGCGCGGCCTCGGATGACTGCATCGGCATGGTAATTGACTCAGGCGACCCGGTCCTGATCCAGATGGGTCATGAAATGTCCGGCATGGTTTCGGACGAAAACTCCGGAACACTCGTGAAGCCGACAGCCGGGCCGATCGCAAATGTTGCCCGGATGTTGAGCCGTGAAAACGCAGCCCTTAGCGTGGTGCCCTCCGATATGCTGCTATATACGCGGCGCTCCAACGATCCGACCCTGAGAAAGGCTGAAAAACGTCTGCGTTTCATTATGACAATCGGCGAGAAGGTTGTTCACATCGTCGCACGCGATGGCATAGAAAAGATCGAGGATCTGGACGGAAAACGCGTTGTCATGGGGCCGGATAACACAGCCATCTGGGTTGTCGCCAACAACATTCTGGCGTTACATGATGCAACACCCTCGGAGAAAATTCAGTTGAAACCGGCTGACGGAGTGACCGCCGTCTTGCTGGATCAGGCCGATGCGGCATTTGTCGTAGGCAATGCTCCGCTGCCGGTTATCCAGAAGCTGGCTGATCTGAAAAAGGGCGAGGTGGCCGGTGTCGGCTCCGAGAACGTCCATCTTCTTGAGATCAAGCTCCCGGATTCTGCATCGGAATATAAGCCGCTAACGGTCAGCTATCCCGGTCTGGTTGACGAGATTGACACCGTCGCCATTCTTCCCACGCTGATCAGCTACGATTTCAGCCATAAGCGGTCCCCTTATTTTCGTCGCCGCTGCCAGGAGTTGGGCCGTATCGGCGACACCGTCCGTAACAGGCTTGAAGAACTTCGGCAGTCCGGTCACAAACAGTGGAAAGCGACGACCTGGGAACTCACCGCCGGAAACTGGGAAAAAGACAATTGTTTCTTCGGCAACGTAAAAGAACCGGTTAAAGTTGTGTCTGCGGAGGCTGCTGAAATTCGGAAAGTTCAGCAGATACTGAACGACCTTGGTTACAATGCCGGCCCCGTTGACGGCATAATCGGTCCAAAGACACGGGCAGGCCTGAAACGGTTCCAGGAAGACCGGGAAATTGAGCCCAGCGTTGAGGTCAATGCGGAACTTGTTGCGCTGCTGACCGAAGCAAGGGCCGCGTCCGAACCCATCACTATCGAGAACTGACCGGATTCTGAAACTCTATTGAATTCAAAGCGGTCCGGGAAAGACACTTTTTTTCGGACCGCTTTTTTTGTGAAACATGTTGTTTTCGAAAAAAACGGCTTCCGCCCGTCGGGTTCGCGCATCCGTATAATGCCGCATCACGGAAACATGACGAAACTTTAACTAGGAAAACAGCTCAGGAGATCCCATCTTCAGGTCATCGGCTCACGGACACACGAGCTGAGTAGACTGAGTAAAAGGGCACTATGGCTGATCCCCTCTTTCCTTGCCCCACAGCCAAAAAGACCCTTCAGATGTGACTTCCATCCCCCGCGGAAGCACAACAGACCGGAACCACTAGGCCTCCCCCGACCATTGGTTCCGGTTCCTCCTAGAACCCCTGACCGGAAGGTCAGGGGTTTTTGTTGCCATAAGACCTGGAAAAACACCGCATGGGCACCCGCCGCCATTTGTGCGGGCATCATCCGCGATCCAGCCCGACCCGCAGATCCGTTAGAGGTCGGCTCTGGTGTCGCCTTTTTCAGGTTGATCGATCGGCAAAGCAATAGCGACCTGCGTGCCGACATTTTCGGTGGAGGTGATCAGCATTTCACCGCCATGGAGCTCAACAAGCGAGCGGGCTATCGCAAGACCGAGACCGGAGCCCTTATGCGTTTTGGTCATCTGATTTTCGACCTGAACAAAGGGCTGCCCGAGCCGCGAGATGTCTTTCTCCGGAATGCCGATCCCGGTATCTTCAATCAGGAAGATTGCCATATTTTCCTGCTCTTGCGCCGAAATACTGACTGAGCCGCCATCTTCAGTGAACTTGATTGCGTTGGAAATAATATTGAGAAGGATCTGCTTGACGGATCGCCTGTCGGCCCGGAACGCGATCTCTTCTTCCGTGGAGATGCTCATCTTCAGATCCTTGCGGGATACCTCAGCCCCGGTAATGCGAACGGCTTCCTGCAACAGCGCCTGTGCGTTGAGTTTCTCGTAACGCAGTTCCATACGGCCCGCTTCGATCTTGGACATGTCGAGAATGTCATTGATCAGGCCGAGAAGGTGCGTGCCGCTGTCGTTGATATCCTTGCTGTATTCAGCGTATTTTTCGGATCCCAGCTCACCGAACATGCCATTGTTCATAATTTCGGAAAATCCGATAATGGCGTTCAGCGGCGTCCTGAGTTCATGAGACATGTTGGCAAGGAATTCAGATTTCGCCTGGTTGGCGGCCTCGGCCCTGGTCTTCTCCTCCGCATACTTTTCGGCCAGTTCGACCAGCTGTTGCGCCTGCAATTCCAGCTTCTGACGGGATTGCCTTAAATCGGCGATGGTCGCCATAAGCTGCTTTTCGCTTTCCATCAGCTTTTCTTCGTGCAGCTTAAAGGCCGTAATGTCGGTGCCGACCGAAACCCAGCCACCGTCATTGGTGCGCCTCTCCGCAATCTGCAGCCAGCGGCCGTCCGCCAACTGGGCTTCGCACCCCTGCATATTGGACCGCGGTTGTCCGTCTTCCTTAATCCGGCTGGTCGCCACCGGTTTCCGTGCAGCACGCATTACTTCCGTATAGGGCGTTCCGACCACGACATCCTCGCCTTTCAGGCCGTTCAGTTCCTGATAAGTCGAATTGCACATCATCAGTCTGTTGTCGGAGTCCCAGAGGACAAAGGCTTCCGTGATCGCTTCGATCGCATCCCTGAGCCGCATATCCGCCGTCTTGTTGGCTTCCGCCAGTCGGCGCTGCTCGGTGACGTCAACGCCGATGCCGATCAGATGGGGCTCGTTTGTGCCGTGCTGGGCGACAAGCTCGGCCCGGGCACGCATCCAGATCCAGGACCCGTCGGCGTGGCGCATTCTGAAGACCTGATCGACATGCCGTTGATCCGATTCCATGATTTCACGTGCAAGATCGTAAAGATTGCCGTCTTCCGGATGAATGAGAGAAACGATATCGGCAAATCCGATCAGATCATCCCGGGGCGGCAATCCCAGCATTTCGTAAAGCGAGGATGACCAGAACATCCTGCCGCGGGCCAGATCCCAGTCGAACAGCCCGCAACGGCCGCGGCTGAGTGCCGTCTCGATGCGAGACCGCGTGGCCGCATAAATCCTGTCGGCCTGTTTTGCGCGCGATGCCTGCGCGTAAAAACCGTAGATCAGGACCAGCAGAATCGAACTTGTGCCCACAAACAGCGTCACGTTCGCGGAAACATCCGCACGCCACTCCCGGTATATCGCTTCGGTAGGCTGATAGACTGCAACCATCCCGATCCGGTCTTCCAGATGATGCACGGACGCGATCGCTTCCGCGCCGTTTTCAAGCGTCACCGGCATCACACCGGCGCGGGCGCCGAACACCAGCAACGGCTGATTGGCGCCGATCAAGTCGCTAAGCTGTCGGCCCTCAAAATGCAGATGAAGGGGCGCACTCGCGATAATGTCTCCGGTGGGGGAGGCCACCAGAATCTGACGGCTGTCTCCGGTAGCACTTGGCGGCAACGCTTCGGCGAGGGCGGCCTGCAACTGGGTTTTGAACCCGAGGTCCTGCATGCCGCTCTCTGCTTTGGTCAGCCGGGTCGACAACGTGGTCGCAATCAGGGAGAGTTTGTCTTCAGAGTCCGTTTCGATACGCGTGTAATCACTGGCCAGTTCGATACAGCGATAGGTAGCCAGCAGGCCGATAAAGATCAGGCTGAGAACAGGAATGGCGCGCCGCAACAAACCCTCGTTGTTGACGAGGCGCTTGTAAGCCGGTTCCGCAAGCAGTTTGATATGACCGGACAGCGTTGCTGCCGGATCCCTGAATAACAACCGCTTGATGCGACTACGCGTTGATGCGTTTCCGCTCAAAACCCGCGTCATCAATGTCCCCCGAATTCAAATACGGCACAACTGAAAACGACAAGCCAGATATTTCAATATGTTGACCGGCAGCCGATTGTCTGGCCCCGAATCCAGACCATTTGAATCCACCGGACTCCACTTGTCCAGACCGTACTTACAGAAATTTCTCTACTGTGCTGATAAGGCAGCAGAAAAGAGGCATTATTGAGTCATCTTGACCGTTTCGACCTATTCTTGCAAGGAACGGTCGACAATATCGGCAACGTCACTTGAGAGGTTCTCCGCAGCGGCGATCCTTTCAAGCGCGGCGCGGGCGTGTTTTCTGCGACCGGCCTCAAGCACACGCCACGAATTGAAACTCGTCAGCAGCCGGGCTGCGACCTGGGCGTTTGTAGCGTTCAATTTCAGAACGCAATCAGCAACAAACTCATAGCCGGCACCATCCCTTCTGTTGAAACCGGTCAAATTACCCGATGCGAACGAACCAATCAGCGCGCGGATCCTATTTGGATTGGATAATGTGAAATCCTCATGCACGGACAGTCTTTGGACGGTTTCCAGCGTCCTTTCCCCGGGTGCAGTCGCCTGAACGGCAAACCATTTATCAAGTGCCAGACTGTTGGACTTGTGTCTCTCGTAAAAGGCATCAACGGCTGATGCCGCATGAGTGTGGGCGTCATGAACAAGCAATGAAAATGCAACGAGACGATCCGTCATATTGTCTGCGCTTTGAAACTGAGCGGTCACCAATTCACCTCCGTCCACCCCATCCGATGTCAGGCTGAGATAGGACAGAAGTGCATTGCGCAACGCACGATTTCCGGCGGAGGCCGCATCGGCCGAATAAGGATCACGACTTTTCAACCGGGCATATTCCTCGTGAATGGCGTATCCGTGTGCCTCAGCAATCGCTTTTCGCAGGTCATGTTTTGCTTCAGAGATTCTGTCGGGATCGACATCGCTGCCGATCTCCTGAACGATATCCGCGTCACCGGGCAACGACAGAACCAGCGCCTTGAACGCTGCGTCGATATCCCGATTGGCAATCACATCACCGAACGCGCTCAACAACGGAGGCAGACCGTCACCGGCATCGCTTCCTGCAGATGAGGCGACAAGATGCGCAGTCAGCAGATTTTGTGCCGCCTGCCATCGGTTAAATGCATCCTTGTCTTTTGAAAAAAGAAAGAGTTTGTCGTCGGTCGACAGCGTGTCCCCCAGCCGGACGGGGGCGGAGAATCCTCTCAGTAATGAGAGTTTGGGTTTGGCGCTCAGATTTTCGAACCGCACAGACTGTTCTTCTTCGGTCAGAAAAATCACGTCTCCCCGAACCGCTTCATTTGAGCAGACATAAGAAAGATCCCGCCCATCCGGTCCGACAAGCCCGAATCTGAGCGGTATCACCATCGGTTGCTTCGACGGCTGCTCCGGTGTCGGCGGTACAGATTGAGACAGCGAGAGCGTCAGGGAGCTGTCTTCCTCGTTCCAGGAACTTTCAGTTGTCACAATCGGGGTGCCGGCCTGTTCGTACCACAAGGCAAACCGGCCAAGATCGGCCCCGGTCGCGTCGGCGAAACAGGACAGGAAGTCCTCAATCGTGGCAGCATCGCCATCGTGCCGCTCAAAATAGAGATCCATTCCTTTCCGGAAGCCCTCATCGCCCAGCACGATCTTTAACATGCGGACGATCTCCGCCCCTTTTTCGTAAACAGTGGCAGTGTAAAAATTGTTGATCTGGCGGTATGCGCGCGGTCGTACCGGATGGGCGAGGGGACCGGCATCTTCGGGAAACTGATGCGATCTCAGGAGACGGACGTCGGCAATCCGTTTCACCGGCCGTGAGCGCATATCCGCGGAGAACTCCTGATCGCGAAAGACGGTCAGCCCCTCCTTCAGGCATAACTGGAACCAATCGCGGCAGGTAATGCGGTTGCCGGTCCAATTATGGAAATATTCATGGGCGATAACCCCCTCGATCCCCGCATAGTCCTGATCCGTCGCGGTATCGGGGTCAGCCAGAACATATTTGTCGTTGAAAATGTTGAGGCCCTTGTTCTCCATGGCCCCCATGTTGAAATCGGACACCGCAACGATCATGAAGATATCCAGGTCATATTCGCGGCCGAAGACGTCCTCATCCCACCTCATTGATCGCTTGAGGGCGTTCATGGCGTAACCGCAGCGCCTCTCGTTGCCGTGCTCGACATAGATGCGAAGATCGATTGCGCGTCCGCTCGCTGTCACGAAGGTATCTGTGACGCGGGCAAGATCGCCCGCCACCAGGGCGAATAAGTAGGCAGGTTTGGGATGGGGGTCGTGCCAGACGGCATAATGCCGGTTGGCCCCGTCGTCAGATGGCGGCAATTCGCCGGCCTCGACGGGATTGCCGTTGGCCAGCAAGATCGGTGTTTCGGCCTTGTCCGCCTCAATCCGGGTGCTGTAGACCGACATGACATCCGGACGGTCCAGGAAATAGGTAATCCGGCGGAACCCCTCCGCTTCGCATTGCGTGCAATAGGTTCCGGCCGATTTATAAAGACCCATCAGCTGAGTATTTTTGCCCGGATCGAGCCTGGTAACGATCTCAAGGCAAAACCGGTCGGACGGCGGCGAAAATATTTTCAGCGCGGAAGGACTTGCGGAGAAAGCGTCCGCACCCAGCGTCCTGTCGTCAAGTCCGACCCGCAGCAGTGCCAATTCGTCGCCGTCAAGAACGAGGGGCGTCCCCACAGGTGTTCCTTCCTGACGGTCGACCGTGAGTTTTGCAACAACGCGTGTTTCTTCGGTACCAAGATCAAACACGAGGTCCACAAACGGTATCGAATACGCCGTTGGACGGTAATCCTCCAAGCGGACAAGGCCATTCGTGTCTTTCATTATGTTACTCACAATTGATCGATGGTATCGCGGCGCACCTGCCATACACGATAGTGGCAGGAAGACAAGTCCGCGCCGGTGGAGACGGACCTGCGACGTGAAGGAAAGTTATTGAACCGTTCGTTTGTATAATCGATTATTATGGTTCTAGACCTTGACGGCTCGATTTTTCCCGGCAGAACATCATATTCAACAGAGTAAAAAAGCCTCCGCAGGAGATTCAAAGCATGGCCGTGACAATCCCAAGCACAAAATCAGTACCATCAGGTGGCGGGCAGTTCGCCTGGGACGACCCTTTTCTGCTTGATGAACAGCTGAGCGAGGATGAGCGGCTGATTATGGACAGCGCCCGGTCTTACGCGCAGGACCGGTTGCAGCCCGCTGTCATTGATGCCTATCGTGACGAACGGACCGATCGCAAGGTTTTCAACAAGATGGGGGAGATGGGACTGCTTGGCGTGACTCTCCCGGAAGACTATGGGTGCGCGGACGCGTCTTATGTTTCCTATGGTCTGGTCGCGCGCGAAATCGAGCGCGTCGATTCCGGTTATCGCTCGATGATGAGCGTGCAGTCGTCCCTGGTCATGTTCCCGATTTTCGCTTATGGCGATGAAACTCAAAGAAAGACGTATCTTCCCAAACTGGCCAGTGGCGAACACGTGGGATGTTTCGGTCTGACGGAACCCGATGCCGGCTCCGATCCGGCCGGTATGCGGACGAAGGCGGAAAGGGTCGACGGCGGCTACCGGCTCAAAGGAAACAAGACCTGGATTTCCAACGCGCCGATCGCCGATATATTTGTTGTGTGGGCGAAGTCCGACGCCCATGACGGCAAAATACGCGGATTTATTCTCGAAAAGGGCATGAAGGGCCTCTCGGCACCCAAGATCGAAGGGAAACTGTCTTTGAGGGCATCGATCACAGGCGAAATCGTCATGGATGATGTGGACGTGCCGGAAGAAAATCTGCTGCCGAACGTTTCCGGCCTCAAGGGTCCGTTCGGATGCCTGAACAGAGCCCGGTACGGTATTTCATGGGGTGTACTCGGTGCCGCGGAAGACTGCTGGCATCGGTCAAGAGCCTATACGTTGGAGCGCAAGCAGTTCAACCGGCCTCTGGCCCAGACTCAGCTTGTGCAGAAGAAGCTCGCCGACATGCAGACGGAAATCGCCCTTGGGCTGCAAGCCTCCCTGCGTGTCGGCCGTTTGTTCGATGAGGGCAAAGTCGCACCGGAAATGATCTCGCTGGTGAAACGCAATAATTGCGGCAAAGCCCTTGATATTGCACGCCAGGCGCGCGACATGCATGGAGGGAACGGTATTCAGGAGGAATATCACGTCATGCGCCACGCCCAGAATCTGGAGACGGTGAACACGTATGAAGGAACGCACGATGTTCACGCTCTGATTCTGGGGCGGGCACAAACCGGATTGCAGGCCTTTTTCTGACAAGAACAGGACAGGCCTTTTGGGTTTCCCTTGGGGATCAAGCCACAATGCAACCGAGGTGAACTATGCTATCGTGCCGCTAAGGGGCTCTTGCATCTGATCATCGTCGGGTTTTAGGAAGCGTTGTTTGACGCAGATAGAAGAGACGAAACCGGATAACTCCAGGCGCGCCCTTGCAGGCGGGCGAGAGAAAAGTGCGCGCCGGGGCTGGCCTATGACCCTGGTTGTCGGCGGTGCGTTCGGACTCCTGATTGCAATCGCCGTGGCGCTGGTCCTGTCGCTCTCCATCAAGGCCAATGTCGAAAATACCTTTGCGTTGCTCAACGACAAAGCCGTGCTCATCGTCAAGAGCCTTGATGGCCAATTGTCGGAAAATATGGACCAGGCTCGCCAGACGACCGAAGGCGTCGCCACCCTTCTTAATCGGCTCAGAATTGATTTCAAACCGGAAAACAAGCCACGCCTGCAGGATATCCTATCCTCCGCCGTGATGAGTCATGAACTGATCGACGTGGTTGTCGCAACGGACCTTAACGGCGAAGAGTTCGGCGTCTACAAAAACGAAGGCGGCCAGTTGGAGTATTTCCGGCGCCAGATTCCCGATGAAATCCGTCTCTACGTTCTTCGGGACGATCTCACGGCTGAAAGCGAGCCCGCCTGGGGGCCTCTGGTGCCTGCGGCCGGCAAAGTGTTCGTCAATGTCACGGCGCCTTTGGTGCTGGATGGAGAATTGATCGGATATATCTCCACGGCGATGGCGACGACCCATATCACCAACCTGGTGACCCAGCTTGACGAGGGGCAAGATCAGACCAATTTCGTTATTGCCGGGGGCTACAAGGTGCTCGCGCACTCCGACCAGGAGAAGGTGGAAGCCGCCCCGACTCTGCCCGCTCCGGTGGCGCAATTCGGAGATCCGATTCTTGCCCGCATAGCGGGGGCCGAAAACAACGCGTTTTTTGAGAAGGCTGCCAGCGAAGGTGTGGAGGTACGATCGGTCGAACTGCCCTCGGGCGTATTTGTCATCATGTCCAAGACCGTTCGCGGCTTCTCTCCTGATGAGTGGACAATTGGTGCCTATTTCAAACGCGATTCAATCAGCAGTGAAGTAAAACGGGTTTTTCTGAGCGCCGCCGCCGGGATCCTGGCATTGATCTTTGCGCTGATTGTCGCGGTTCTGATTGCACGCAGAACAACACGGCCGCTGCTGCATGTTGCGCGGGAATCCGAAAAAGTGGCCGAGTTGGACCTGGATACTGTCGACCCGCTGCCGCGCAGTCGCGTCCGTGAGCTGAACCAGCTTGCCACGGCCTTCAATTCCATGGTCGCGGGACTAAAGGCCTTTAATACCTATGTGCCAAAAAGCCTGTTCAGCAAACTGATGGAAATCGGCTTTGAAAAAGCCACCCGGTCCCGGGAACGGGAACTGACGATCTTGTTTTCCGATATTGCCGAGTTTACCACCATGTCCGAAAACATGGATGCGGCGGAAACCGCCTCGTTCCTGAACCGGCACTTTGCCGTGCTGGTGGAAGCGGTTGAATCGGAGGGCGGTACGGTGGACAAATTCATGGGAGATGGCATGCTTGCGTTCTGGGGCGCGCCCGATGAGCGGAAGGATCACGCGCAAGCAGCCGTAAGGGCTGCGGAAAAGGCCGCGCGGGCCATTCGCCAGCAAAATCTCGCAGCGGCAGAAAGTGGACAGCCGATGACCCGCGTCCGGATCGGAATCCATACCGGAACGGTCGTGGTCGGTAATATCGGCGCTCATGACCGGGTTGACTATACGATCGTTGGCGACGCTGTGAATGTCTGCGAACGGCTTCAGGCACTGGGCCGCGACATTGCCCGCAAGGACGAGTTGGTCGTCCTCGCAAGCCGGGCCACGATCGACAAGCTGGACGAGTATGTCGCCATGGTCGGCGTCGGAGCGCACCATTTGAGGGGCAGGACGGAACCGATCGATGTCTGGCGCCTCGTTCCTCCGCCGGAAATTGCCCGGCAGTCAATATCGGTTATCGAAGGCAGCGGCGTGGCGTAACATCAGTGCTCTTCAAGGCGCCACTGTTTGTAATTTCAGTCAATTTTCGTGTTTTTCGTGATTTTCGTCACCGTATTATCTGCAGCAGCGATAGTACGAACGTGCTATGGAGGAGACAGAGACCGGAATAATCCGCCAAAAGGCGGTGCAAATTTCAATCAATATGTGGATCAAAAGCCACAAGATGCCTTGCATTGGCCGCTTTAACAGCCGACTAAAGCCACTTCAAATAGCGATCTTGTCATACCGACAATAGATTTTGGGCTTTAAAAGGCGGGGCGCGCGCTTCTATATTGCTCGGCAAAACAAATCCGTCGGGGGACGGGAGGGACTTCTGTGAATATCATTTCAGTCGATGGGCTGACGGTTGATTTTGAATCCAGCGAAGGCAGAAACCGCGCGGTCAATGCGGTGTCTTTCGACATTCCTGCTCACCGGACTGTCGCGCTTGTCGGAGAATCCGGTTCCGGAAAAAGCGTTATTTCACAGGCAATCATGGGTCTGCTGCCTCAGAAGGCGACCATCTCGGCGGGGCGAATTCTCTTTCGCGATCCGGCAAAACCGAATTCGGAAGTTGATATCGCATCCTTCGACCCGGGCGGCAAAAAGATGCGCAGTGTCCGGGGCAATCGGATCGCAATTATTTTTCAGGAGCCGATGACGTCGCTCTCGCCGCTTCATACGATCGGAGACCAGATTGGAGAAGCGGCTGAACTGCATCGTAACATGTCCGGCCCTGAAGCCCGTGACGTGACTCAGGAAATGCTGCGCCTGGTTCATTTCCCCGATCCCAAACGGGCCCTCTCCAGCTATCCGTTTGAACTGTCCGGCGGACTGCGCCAACGGGCAATGATCGCCATGGCGCTTGTCTGCCGGCCCGCCCTGCTTATTGCCGATGAACCGACGACTGCGCTTGACGTGACCATCCAGGCGGAAATCCTGAAGCTGATCAAGGAAGTACAGGGCGAACTCGACATGTCGGTTCTGATGATCACGCATGATTTTGGCGTCGTTGCAAACGTCGCCGACGATGTCGTGGTGATCTATCATGGACAGATCATGGAATCCGGGACAGCCCAACAGTTGTTCGAAAATCCGCAACATGATTATCTCAAGGCGCTCTTGAGGGCGGTACCGCGGTTTGACATGGCCGAGGATGAGCGACTGATACCCATTCGGCCGATCAAGGCGACGGTCGACGGGTTTCTCTCTAAAGGACGCAAAGAAGGTGCGAAAGGTTCCCCGATTATGGAACTTGAAGGCCTTCAAAAGAGTTTCAGCCTGCGTAAGGGCGGTTTGTTGAAGAGCCGCGCCGTTCAGATCAAGGCACTGGATAACGTCAACTTATCTATTCGACGCGGCGAATGTCTGGGGCTTGTCGGAGAATCGGGCTCGGGCAAGACGACAACCGCCAAGGCGATTTTGAGGGCGATCGAACTCAACCACGGCACCGTCAGTTACTACAAGAACGGCAGCAAGACAGACGTCTCGACACTCACCGGCGACGCGCTGCTCGATTATCGCCGCCGGGTGCAGATGATCTTCCAGGATCCGTTTTCATCGCTCAATCCCCGCATGACCGTCAACGAGATCCTGTCCGAGCCGATGGTCATTCACAAGATCGGCACGCCGGAAGAGCGGGCCGAGCGGGTTCGCGAACTCATGACGCTGGTTGGCCTTGATGCCCGCTTTTTGCGCCGGTACCCGCACTCTTTTTCGGGCGGACAGCGCCAGCGCATCGGGATTGCGCGGGCGCTTGCCCTGCAGCCGGAAATGCTGCTTTGCGACGAACCGGTTTCGGCACTGGACGTGTCGGTCCAGGCTCAGGTGCTCAACCTCCTGAAGGACTTGAAGGAGCAGTTGGGACTGACATATCTTTTCGTCAGTCATAACCTGGCTGTTGTCGATTATATCGCCGATCGCATCGCGGTGATGTGTAAAGGACGGCTTGTGGAAGTCGGCCTGACCCACGATGTGATCAACGATCCGCAACACCCATACACAAAAGCGCTGCTTGAGGCGGTTCCCGAACCGAGCCTCGATGACCAGCTCGATTTCAACGCCCTGTCGGCGGCACGCATCTCAACACCGTCCGAATGGCCGGAGCCTTACAAGCTGGTTGATACACAGGTGCCGAACCTGACAGAAGTCGCTAAAGAACATTTCGTGTGCGCACCCGGCATGGAGGTCATGGCATGATTAAAAGAATAAACACCGCAGGATGGACGGTCTCCTTACCCAGAACGATCCGGTCGCTGCTTCTGGCATGCGTCACCGGCGCCACGACAATCGTCCCCGTCAATGCGGTCGACCTGCAGGAGACCGTGACAATTTCCAACAGTCACGGTCATAAGGACTTGCCGCCCGTTGCCGAACGTGTCCCGGAAAATCCGCTGGTGATTGACCTTGAAGCCCGCGGCCGGCTGCCGGGAAAACATGGTGGAGACCTGCATACGCTGATCGGCCGTGCCAAGGACGTCCGCCTGATCAATGTATGGGGCTACGCACGCCTGGTCGGATACAACGAAGAGCTGGAACTTGTACCGGATCTGCTTGAGAAAGTGGACGTCGAGGACGACCGCGTTTTCACGCTGCATCTGCGAAAAGGGCACAAATGGTCGGACGGTCATCCGTTTACGGCGGAAGATTTCCGGTACTTCTGGGAAGACATTGCAACAAACGAGCACCTGTCTCCCTCGGGGCCGCCGGAGTTTTTGACGGTTGAAGACATCTGGCCGGTTTTCGAAGTGCTTGATGAAACGACCGTTCGGTACTCCTGGCACAAGCCAAACCCGTTGTTTCTTCCAAGCCTCGCCGCCGCACGACCGCCTTTCATATACCGGCCCGCTCATTTTCTGAAGAAATATCATGAGAACTACGGTGATGCGAAAAAGATCGCCAAGTGGGTCGAAGACAAAAAGGTCCGATCCTGGGCACCGCTGCATAACGGCAAAGACCGGATGTATAAGGGAACGGACCACCGCATTCCCTCCCTGCAGCCCTGGGTCCCCAAAGAAGGCAATTCAAAACAGCGGGCAGTTATGATCCGCAATCCCTACTATCACCGCGTCGACAA
Source organism: Stappiaceae bacterium (assembly GCA_965275915.1). Lineage (GTDB taxonomy): Bacteria > Pseudomonadota > Alphaproteobacteria > Rhizobiales > Stappiaceae > JBDWFY01. The sequence continues at coordinate 520,602 of CBDHYI010000006.1, read as the reverse complement.
AAACGGTCTCCAGCTCCCGTACATCGATCAGGTGATCATGAATGTTTCCGATGGCCGCCTGGTGCCGACGAAAACCCAGGCCGGAGAATCACACCTTCAGGCACGTAACCTTTCCTTTTCCGACATGACGGTTCTCAAGCGCGGGGAGGGGCTGCATGAATATGAAACGGTCCTCTGGCCGATTGCCAAAGGTTCCGCGATCACGCTTTATCCAAACCTGACGACAACCGACCCCGCATGGCGCAAACTGATGCGCGATAAGCGCTTTCGGCACGCCCTGTCGCTCGGCATCGACCGAAAAATGATCGCGCGCGTGCTTTATTTCGGCATGGCCGAGGAAAGCAACAACACCGTCTTACCGCAAAGTCCTCTTTTTAAAGAGGAATATCGCGAGAAATGGACACAATTCGATCCGAAGAAAGCGAAAGCCCTGCTGGACGAGATCGGGCTGACGAAAGCGCGCGGCGACGGTATCCGGCTTCTGCCTGACGGTCGTCCGCTTGAAATTATCGTTGAATCGATGGGTGAGAGCCCGAATGAACTGGATGCCCTGGAACTGATTGCGGAAACCTGGCGCGAAATCGGTGTTGCCCTCTACCCCAAAGCATCGCAGCGCGATGTGGTGCGGGATCGCGCGTTGTCCGGCGGACTGGTCATGAGCATCTGGGCCGGTTTCAACAACGGGATTGCGACGGCGGACATGCCGCCGACCGAACTGGCGCCGGTCCTGAGCTCAAACCTGAACTATGCGCAGTGGGGCGCCTATGAGGAGACCAACGGCCAGACGGGGGAGGCGATCGACTATCCTCCGGCAAAAAGGCTGGTCGAACTCTATAACAAATGGCGCGACAGCACCGATAAGGACGAGCGTACCCGCATCTGGCATGAAATGCTGGCACTCAGGGCCGAGGAAACCTTCGATATCGGGATCATTTCATCCAACCGGCAACCGGTCGTCATCCACAATACACTGCGTAACGTGCCGGTCGAGGGCATTTACGGCTGGGACCCCGGTGCCCATTACGGCGTTCACCGGATGGATGAATTCTGGTTTGACAATGAAGTGGCCGAATCCAATGCCAGTGCGGGAAGGGGCTGACATAGATGCTCAGTTACGTGGTGCGTCGGATACTGACGATGATTCCGACGTTCGTGGTTATCAGTTTCCTGACCTTCCTTATCATTGAATTACCCCCGGGCGACTATCTGACAAATCTGATCGCGCAGCTCAAGGCGCAGGGCGAACAGGCCGCGATCGAAAAAGTGGAGTTTCTGCGCGCGGAGTTTGCGCTCGATGAGCCCTTCTGGAAGCGATACCTGATCTGGGTCGGGGCCTGGCCGGGCGTCAACGGGTTTGACGGCCTGCTTCAGGGCAATTGGGGCTGGTCGTTCGAGTATGAGCAGCCCGTCGCCGAGGTGGTCGGGCCGACCTTGCCTCTGACGGTCATCCTGAACACGGCAACGATCCTGTTTGTCTATATCGTCGCATTTCCGATCGGCATCTATTCCGCCACGCGGCAATATAGCTGGGGCGACTACGGTTTTACGTTCCTTGGTTATCTCGGGCTCGCCGTACCCAACTTCCTGCTTGGTCTGGTGATGCTTTATATCTCGAACCGGTATTTCGGCCTGTCCGTCGGCGGCCTGATGGATCCCCAATATATCGATCAACCCTGGAGCGTCGACAAAGCGCTCTCGGTTCTGGCACATCTGATTGTACCGACCATTGTGATCGGCACGTCCGGAACAGCCGGTATGATCCGCCGATTGCGGGCCAATCTGCTGGATGAGCTTCACAAACAGTACGTAACCACAGCCCGGGCCAAAGGACTTGGCGAAACGCGGGTTCTGACGAAATACCCGCTCAGGATGGCTCTGAACCCGTTTATTGCCGATATCGGCAATCTGATCCCCTCGCTGGTATCGGGATCGGTCATCGTGTCCGTGGTACTCAACCTGCCCACAGTCGGTCCGGTCCTTCTTGGTGCGTTGCAATCCCAGGATCAGTTCCTGGCCGGTTTTATTCTTTTGTTTGTCGCTGTCCTGACGTTGGTCGGCATGCTGATCTCCGATCTGCTGCTGGCCGTGCTCGATCCGCGCATACGGCTTGGAGCGTGAGCGTCCGATGGATAGCGCAGAGAAAACCATAACCAAGCCTGTCAAAGGCAAGCATTATGTCAATCCGGACCCTTTCGATCCCGGGTCGGTCGAAGAGCTGACGCCCGAACAGGAGCGATATTTCCAGGCCTCACAATGGCAGATCATGTGGTGGAAATTCCGACGCCACAAGGTCGCCGTATGGTCCGGGGTGGTCCTGATACTCTTTTATCTTAATGTCCCGTTTGCCGAGATCATTGCCCCTTACGCCAACGGCGACCGCGACAACGATCACCTTTATGCACCGCCCCAGGCCATTCACCTGTTTCACGAAGGAACCTTCGTAGGGCCGTTTGTTTACGGCTATAAAGCGGAGGTGAATTTCGAAGAATTGAAGTGGGACTATGTCGTCGACAAAACCGATGTACAGCCACTCAGGTTCTTCTGCCGGGGTGCTGAGTATAATTTCTGGGGCCTGGTACCCTGGGATTTTCATGTGGTCTGTCCGGCCGAGGGCGGAACCTTTTACCTGCTTGGCACGGACCGGCTGGGCCGGGACATGTATTCAAGCCTGATTTATGGCGCACGCCTGTCCTTGACCGTCGGTCTGGTCGGCGTTGCGATTTCCATCATCCTTGGCATGTTTTTCGGCGGTATTGCCGGTTTCTTCGGCGGTTTCGTCGATTCAACCGTCATGCGGATGATCGAAATTCTGAAGGCACTGCCCGAACTGCCGCTCTGGATGGCACTGTCCGCAGCTTTGCCTGTGACCTGGAGTCCGCTTTGGATTTATCTCGGCATAACGATCATTCTGGGCCTGCTCGACTGGCCCGGCCTTGCCCGCGCGGTGCGTTCAAAACTTCTTGCGCTTCGGGAAGAAGAATATGCCAAGGCCGCTGTTCTCATGGGTGCGAAACCGTCGCGGGTCATCCGGCGCCATCTTCTGCCCGGCTTCACCAGCCACATCATTGCGAGCGCATCTTTGTCAATCCCGGCCATGATCCTGGGTGAGACGGCACTGTCATTTCTGGATCTGGGTCTGAGGCGACCGGCCGTGAGTTGGGGTGTTGTTCTGAACGAGGCACAGAACATCACCGTCGTCACGGTCTATCCATGGCTGATGGCACCGGTGATTCCGATCATTATCGTCGTGCTGGCCTTCAACTTCCTGGGAGACGGATTGCGTGACGCTGCGGACCCCTACAAATAGGCACCGGCAACATTAATGCACAACACGCTCTAGGGTATGGACCCATAAATGTACTTAAAATGGTATGAGCCGATTTGTTCGGATACAAGGCGCAAATCCGCAGGAAACCATCCGGTTTTCAAGAACTTGCAACGCAGTAGCCGGACCAATCGGCCATATCCGAAAGGACGGACAAGCGGCTTCACTCTGCTGCGTCAGGTTGCTCAACCGGGCATAAAGCCCGCTTTTCACACCCTTCCTTCCAGCTTTTTGCCGTTTGATCCGCCATTTCAAGCACATTTATGGGTCCATACCCTAGGCTGTAGTGACCATGAAACGTAACGAGACGAGTCCTGAAGGACTTGACCGCGAATATCGCGAAGGACGCTGGTCGTTCCTGGGCAATATTCGTGAGATGTCCAGACACGGTATTATCGCATCCTGGATGATGGGAACGGAGAACACCGCAGCCGTCCTCGATATCGGTTGCGGACAGGGGCATTTTTACCGGCGCATCGAACCTTTGGGTCTTCAGCAGTATGTGGGAGTCGATCTGTCCGAGGAACCCTTGGAAAAGGCACAGGCGGTCATTAACCCGGACATTGCCGAACTTGTGCGTGCCGACCTGAGGGAATTTTCGCCGGACCGCGCAGGTTTCAATGCCATCATTTTCAATGAGGTTTTGAACTATGCTGAAGACGCTGCCGATCAGGTGGAACGCTATGCTGGATTTCTTGCGCCCGGCGGGATCATAGCCGTTTCAATCTATGCTCCGGCACGGCCCGAAAGCGGTGCGCATAAGCGAATTGCCGATGTCTGGTCCCGCATGAATCGCGATGAGTGGGATGTCCTGGATGATGTGACACTCACCTCTCACATCAAGGACACAACGTGGCGAATGAAACTTGTGCGGCCAGGAACAGCTTTGAACATCTAAATTCCGAACAGTCGGCGGATCGGTGGAAACACAGTTCCCGGATGACCGGCAAGCGTCGAAAGCAACTCATCAAGAAACGTCCATACGTCCTCGTCATGCGCCAGATGATGGGTGACAAGCCCCAGCGGCGCACATCGGTCCTCACACCGTCGTTCCAGTTCCTCAGCCAGTTTTTTCCAGGCTTTTTCGGTTCCGCAAAACTGGGCTCCGCCTTTCCAGCTGATGGGATCCCAGTGAACATCAAGATGTCCCTTCGTCTCTTCTGAGGGCAGGCCGCCGAACGCCGAATAGCCCTTGAATCCCGCATCGGGCAGCTTGTCGGTAAAGGCGTCCCCCATCCGGTTCCACGGCGGCACGAAGACAGGAATCGCTCTGGCTCCAAAAAGGCCGTCCATCCGATTCCGACCCTTTCTGAGATCGCGCAGGCTGTCGTCCAGACTGCGTTCCTTTCCGAACTCCGACGCCGCTTCGCCTTTCGCCCCGTTGGCATGGTTTTTGTGCGCAAAACCATGCTGCAGAACCGTGAGGGTGGGCGCCTGCCGGACGCGGTCGACAAGCGCGCCTGTAGCCTGTTTGGGGATAACCGCAAGTGCCACGGGCAGTCCGTTCTGCTCGGAGAGTCCGATCAAGCGTTCCAGCGCAGGGGTCGGGCGCGTCGCATCATCGTCGCGCCACCAGAAAGCCTGGGGCTCTTTCTGTTCGGCTCGATAATCCAAAATGGAAAGGACCTGATCGCGATAATGATGAGTCATATTATTCATTATCGAGCAACCGCTCTGTTTTGTTTTTCGTCAAAGGCATCAAGAAGGGCTTGTGCACAGATATTACCTTGATCAGTTGCAACGCGCATATCCATGCTGCCTGACAGAAAGGCTTTGTCGATTGCCGCCGCGAGTGTTTGCTCCGTCAGATCGTTTTCGGAAACGACCTGGACCGCACCATGCTCGGCAAGGATCGCGGCACGCTCGATCTGTTCGTTTCCATTGACCATCGAAGGCACCAGCACAGCGGGAACTCTGGCGGCGAGCACATCCAGAACGGAATTGTACCCCGCTTGCGATACAGACAATGCTGCATTTGCCAAAAGATCGGTAAAGTCAGAACGATTGCGTTCCACAATGACTCCTTTCGGAGAATCGGCCCGCAGAGTTTCGAAAGATTTCTCGTCGATATTGTGGCCTGCAAGGATGCGCCATGGGAAATTGCACGTGTTTTCGGAGAAAGTCCGGGCGGCGAGCGCGGTCTGAAGCAATCTGAGACCGAATGCACCGCCACCGGCAGACACCACGACTTCGCCTGCCGCGGTTGAGGACTTTGGTGGGACCGGCTCGGTTCGGCTGTGCAAAAACCCGGTGTACCGGATCAGATCTTCTATGTGATCAACAAAACGAAAGCTGTCTTCAAGCCGCACAAAATTCGGATCGGAGTGGACAATAACCACATCGTAATAAGCTGCTGCGATCGCGGCCATCTGCCGTTCTTTTTCAGGTTGAACCTTGCGAACCAGAATATCCCGCACGGACGCTGCGATCAGGGCATCCGGCCTGCTCCGGCGCATGGCTTCCAAAACGGGCTTGATTTCAAATGAGAGTTTTCGGCGCCCAAACGGAAAGTGCTCCGTTATGAGTATATCCGGATCCGTTTCTTCCCACAGCGCATAAAATGCTCGGGAGCGCCGCTCTTTCCATTGATCGTCAATCGGCTCGCCATTTTCCTGCGCCAGCGCGGTAAAACCGTGATCAAGTGATTTCGCCACCGGAAGCCGTCTTACCATCAGGTCGGATGTATTCAGCGTCTCCGGCAATATATTCCCGGACGCCAACGTCACCGACACGCCGCGTCCAGCCAAAGCGCGGCCGATCCGCACGGCACGATAGGCATGGCCCGTTCCGAGCAGATGGTTGACGTGAATGAGGGCTTTCACGCTGTTCACCGGCCACCAGCTTGCTGCATAGACTTATAATTGGTTACGGCCGCGTTGATACAGGCATCAAGCCGGCGGCGGCCAATATCCAGACTGTGCTCCTCTTGAATATAAGCCCCCGCGTTCTGTCTCAGGGTTCGACACAGGTCGTCGTCCGTCAATAGCGTCCGCAGCGCATCCGCAAAAGCATTCGCATCACCGGGAGGAACCAGCAAACCGGTTCTACCGTTGGCCACGACATCCGGAACTCCCAGGCTGGCGCCGGCAACAACAGCCAGAGAAGCGGCCTGAGCTTCAATGAACACCATGCCGAACGCTTCATTGATCGCGGGCCAGACAAAGATGTCCGCTGCCTTGCAGCATTCAGCAACCTGTTCCTTTTTCATCGCTCCCTTGAAAGTGTAACGCGGACCGTCAAAGAGCGGCTCAATCTCGTCTCTTGTTTTCCCGTCGCCGACAATCGTCAAGTGCCATTCCAGGTCATCCAGTTTTTTCAAAGCCCGGGCCAGCAATTGGTAGGACGAAAATTTATCGCCGGGCCGCATCATTGCGATCGTCAGCAGGAGAGGGGGCTTGCCCTGGATTAAACGAGAATCCGTCCTGGCAAAGAGTGCCGTGTCGATGAAGGGCGGCAATCGCATGCGATGGCTGTCCGGAACAACCGCCGCGATGCCTTCCTCGTCACGGCTGTGCAGCGATGCGACCAGGTCCGCCCGCTTGAGGGCACGCTCGGAGGCGGCAAATGACTCGGCCCAGGGACCGTGTTTGCGTTTGCTTGCCCGACTTGCTTCGATCAGCACAAACGGAATACCAAGCGCAGCAGCCATTTCGGGCCCTAGTGTGTCCGGTGCCTTGTAATAGTTGTGATAGGTGAGCCAGATATCAGGTCGGTTCCCCTGACGGTCGAATGTTTTCAGGAGCCGATCTTTTTCGCGCGCTGTTTCCTCACATATTTCCTTAAAGTGCACCTCATCGGGAGCTTTCCGCCAGGTGCGCAGTCGTGATGCAAGCAACACATCGTGCCCGTTGTCCTGCAACGCCCGCAACAGGTTCCGCGCGATCTCACGGTCTCCGGAGGGAACCGGGCTGTCAGGCGGTTTCATCGGGGCATAAAAGGCAACGCGCAATGGTCCGGTTATCCTCCGAATTGAAAAGCCGCAAGCAGCGTCAGACGTACCGTGCGAATTTTTTGGCCAATCGGTCAAGCCCGGGTGCCGTATCGAATTTCTCACGGACGGACAATGCACCGCAGCACCCCATTTTTTGCCTCAAATCCGTTTTGTCCATCAAAGCCGAGATGGCTTTCGAAAGAGCCTCAGGATCCTGCGGAGGCACCAGCAATCCGTTCGCGCCGTCATCGACGATTTCCGGAATTGCGGAAACATTACCGCCGATAACCGGCAAACCCATTGCCTGAGCTTCCATCAGAACATTTGGCAGGCCGTCTCTGTCGCCCGATTTTGCGATCATACAAGGCAAAACGAAGATGTCCGCCCTGGCCAGTTCATCGATGACGAAGGAACGGTCTTTGGAACCGTGCCAGGTAATGCGATTTTCAAGTCCCGCCGCGACAGCTTGCTTTTTCAGTTTTTTTGACAGGGCTCCGCCGCCAATATGGTGAAAGTGCCAGCGACCGTCACCCTTCAGCCGTCTGAGCGCCTTGATAAGGTCGCCATACCCCTTCTTTTCAACGGCCCGCCCGACGGAGATCAGGCGAATCTGATCGTCCGACTTTCCGTTTCGGTCGGGCGCGGCAGGAAAGCGGGCAAAGTCGAGGCCGTGATAAACAAGCTCCACCTTTTCCGGACTCTCTTTGATCAACCCCCGCAAATAGTGCGTGTTGATTTGCGTGCACGTCACGCCCCAGTCCGCATCGTTCAGCTTTTCCCTGAGTTCCCATTCAGCGCTTGTCCAGATATCCTTGGCATGTGCGGAAAACGACCACTTCATATCGCGGAGAGCAGCTGCGTAGCGTGTTACGGAACAGGGCGTATGAAGATAATGCGTATGCAGCCAGGTAATATCTTCGGGCAGTTCGCGCGCCAGGACGCAGGCCTGCCCCCAGCGACGCCAGCGATTAACGGTTTTGTCTCTTGCCAGGTCCTTTTCGAATAGCGCGCGCGCTATTTCAAAAGTCGGCTGCTTCTCCGCCCAGCGGCGTCCGGCAGCGACGCGTTTGGGATCGTCTTTCAGATATTCCGGAAGATAGAGAACCTCCGAGGAAATTTCCCTGTTCAGATCATGGATGTGCGGATCCGTCGGGTGCCGCAATGATACGATCAGTTGCCGGATACCCCGTTTTTCAAGCCCCAGAATCTCCTGAGCAATGAACGTCTCAGACAGGCGCGGATAACCTTTAACGGTAACGGCGATACGGGACATCTGATCAGGAGGCTCTCACGGGATGATTAAAGGCAATTCGGAGATATCAGGCGAATATCGGTTCGGCCACAATCTGCTGTTCCTGATCTTCACTGATGATCTGCGCCACTCGGCGGTTGATCGCGGTCAATCCATCGAGAAGGCCGTCGTGACCTGCATGGGAGGGAGGCGGCAACTTGGGGAGTTCCGCAAGCGCCTGAAGCATCGGCTTTGTCGCCGGATATCGTTCAATCGGCAAGACATGAACAAGCCCGGCGTCCTTGGCCTGTGCGGCGCGGATCGACTGTTCGCGCCGCGGAACCTCCCGCGGGATCAGCAAAGTCGGTTTGTCAAAAGAAAGAATCTCACAAAACGTGTTGTATCCACCCATGGCAACCATGGCCACCGCATTTTCGATCAGAGGCTCAATATGCGGTGTGAAACGAATGATCTCGACATCGCGCAGATGCTCGGCGCGAGCCAGAAAGTCGGCCTGTGCCTCGGCCGGCATAAACGGACCAAGTACAATGAGTGCCGGAAAAAGGGGAATGTCGCGCGCTTCATAGGCACGCATGACCCAATCAACCATCTCAACACCATCGCCGCCGCCGCCGGGCGTCACGAGGATGTAGGGGTCCCGGTCAAAAGGCTCTTCGATCGCCGGTGCATTCCCGGCCGGAGCCTTGCGCCGCAGATACCCTGAAAACATTGTTTTTTCCGCAATGCTGTCAGGCAGATCAAGACCGCTCAGCGGATCGTAGATGTCCGGGAGGCCGTAAGTCCAGATCTCGTCATAAAGGTCGTTCAGCGCAGGCACGACATTTTTGCGCGCCCACTCTTCTTCGAGCAGTTCGGGGTCATCCATCACATCGCGAAGGCCGAGGATCAAACGGGTTCTGGTTGGCTTCAGCATTTCGAGCGTGCTGAGCACCTCGCCACGAAGCCCGGTGGGCTCCTTGTCAACGAGAAAGATGTCCGGATCAAAAACCCGTGCGGTATGGCGAATGATCGACTCGCGAATTGCCAGGATTTCGTGGATATCGATCCTCAGGCTCAGCGAGGTATATTCGCCGTTACGCTGTTTGATGACGCCGGGAATACGCACAAAATCGACCCGGCTGCGAAAGTCAAAACTGCCGATGATCGGCGAACCGGACAGAATCAGAATCGAAAGATCGGCAAACTCCTCTACAAGCGAATGCGCAATCGTCTGGCATCTGCGGAGATGCCCCAGACCGAAGGAGTCGTGGCTGTAAATGAGAATTTTCGTTTTTTGATGCGGCATGCTTTTACCGGGTGTCGTTTGGGATAAAGGTGCGCAGCGCGCGCCAGACAATCCATCTGACGGCTGAATTGGTGTATCTTTGTGGTAATTGTCGGGCTACCGGATCACACAGTCCGTTAAAAACGGTGAGTCTATAAATTTGTACTTGCTCCCGGGCAAATTGGCGTGTTCGTTTGTGCAGATGAATGACTGAGTTTGACTCTCGGTTTAAGAATAGGCACTGCTATGGCACATTTTGGCCGGCAGGTTAATATGCGATGTACTTTATTGTCGAGATACCAGACGAGTCTTTTAATTATATAAGAAGGGCGTAAGCCGGACCCGCCATATGGATAAAACCCTTTTCCGATTCATTTGGAAATACACAAAACGGCAACAACTCGTGATCCTTTTGATTACGGTCCTGTCGTTTCCGCTACTTTATTACACGCTTGAATTACCGAAACTGATCGTCAATGACGCCATCGACGGGCAGGGCTTCCCGCGCGAGCTTCTGGGCCTGGAATTCGGGCAGATCAACTATCTGCTGTTGCTCTGTTTTGCGTTTCTGACCCTCGTTATCATCAATAACGGCATCAAGTATGTCCTGAATGTTTACAAGGGCCGCCTGGGCGAGCGGATGTTGCGGCGCTTGCGATACGATCTGTTCCAGCGGGTACTGAGGTTTCGTCTGCCGCAGTTTCGCAGGGTAAGCTCGGGCGAAATCATTCCGATGATCACGGCCGAAGTCGAGGATCTGGGACCGTTTATCGGCGGCGCGATAGCCTTGCCTGCCTTTCAGGGCGGCACGCTGCTTGTTTATATCGTCTTCATTTTTATGCAGGATCCGCTGTTGGGACTCGCTGCGATCTCGCTCTACCCGCTACAGGGCTACATCATTCCGAAACTGCAGAAGAAGGTCATCCGGCTTTCAAGGCAACGGGTTCAGAATGTGCGGAAGATCGCAGACAAGGTCGGAGAGGGGATTTCCGGCGTCGTAGAGATCCATGCCAACGACACCTCAGCCTATCATCAGGCTGATCTGTCAAACCGCCTTTATGAGAACTACCAGATCCGTTTGGACATCTTCAAGCGGAAGTTCATGATCAAATTCATCAACAATTTCATGAACCAGCTGACGCCGTTCCTGTTTTATCTGATTGGCGGCTACCTGGTGATTCAAGGCGAATTGAGTTTTGGCGCGCTGGTGGCGGTGCTGGCCGCCTACAAGGATCTCGCCGGCCCCTGGAAGGAGCTGTTGGCCTACTATCAGGTGCTGGCCGATGTTCAGGTCAAATACCAAACCGTTGTCGAGAATTTCGACCCGCCGGATATCTATCCGGTCGAGCGGATCTCGTCCGACGAACTCATGGATTTGAAGGGCAATCTCAGATTTTCCGGCGTTAATTTTTCAAGCGGCTCCGCCGGCCAGGAAGTGTTTACAATCACTACGGAAGTTCCCTTTGGGGAACAATGGGCTGTTACCGGAGATGATGCATCCGGCCGCAGCGAGTTTTTGCAGCTTGCGGCGGGTCTTTTGGCGCCTGATTCAGGGCGGGTGGAAATCGGTGAGTTCAACCTTGAAAGCCTCCCTGAGGCAACGCTCGGGCGGACAATCGCCTACGCGGGTCCTTCATCGCATATTTTCACAGGCACTATCCGGGACAATCTCTACTACGGCCTGCGGCACCGGCCCGTCGTTTCCGATGACAGCTCCGATGACGACAAGCAGAGGGTTCATGAAGCCCATCTGACGGCCAACACCGAATTCGATATTGGCGGAGTATGGGATAATTTCGAAGAAGCCGGCGTGAGCTCCGCGGATGAACTCGCCGACAGAGCACTTGAACTGGTCGATGCCGTCGGCATGAGCATGGATATCTATCGAATGGGTCTGCAGTCCAAGCTCGATACCGCCAACGATGGCGAACTGGCTGACCGGATACTGGCCGCACGACGCGCGATCGCCGATAAGGTGGCCAGCGACAAGAAAGTTCAGGACCTGGTCGAACTCTGGGACATGGATCGCTTCAACCGGAGCGCAACCGTTGCGGAAAATCTGCTGTTCGCGGCTCCCGCCGATCCGGAAGTGGATATCGATCGGATTCCGGAAGATCCGGTCGTTCAGGAATTTCTCATAAGCTCCGGTCTTCAGGACCGTCTGTCGGAAATCGGTTTGAAGATTGCCGACACCATGGTCGACCTCTTTTCCAACATCAGCGCCGACTCGAGCCTTTTGGGCAATTTCTCCTTTATGTCGGCTGAAGAAGTGCCTGAATATGAAGCACTGTTGAGAAAAGCCTCCATGGCGAGCGGCTCCGAAGGGCTGAGCAAAGACGATAAGGCAAGACTCGTCGGTCTCGCCTTTAAACTGATTCCGGCCAGGCATCGTCTGGGCGTTATCACTGAGGATATCGAGCGGGAAATCGTCGCGGCGCGACACCGTTTCCATAAGGAAGTGGGAACTGCAGACGGACGGTTTGTTCTGTTTGACGCCAACGTTTACATGCCGCCTTTATCGATCGAGGACAATCTTCTGTTCGGCCGGGCCCGTGTGGACCGCCGTGACAGCCGCGAGCGGATTGATAAACTTATCGGCAACATCGTGCTTGAGCAGCAACTGCGACAGCCGATTCTGATGGCCGGACTCGAATTTGACGTCGGTGTCCAGGGCTCCCGTCTGTCGACCGGTCAGCGCCGGAAAATTGCTCTGGTTCGCGTCTTGATTAAACGACCGAAATATCTTGTTCTTGACGAGGTTGCGACAAGCGCCAGTGACGAAGACAAACAATTGAGGGAGATTATTCGCAAAACGATCGGTGAGGGGATACTGATCTTCGGCACCGCACATTTGTCAATTGCGGAAGAATTCCCACATATTGTGGTAATGAAAGGCGGCAAAATTGCCGAAAACAGAACAAATACCTGAACAACGAACACCCGGGGGTCCAAACGGGACAGGTGTCATCCAGGCAGGGCGGGAGAATATGACGTGACGTTGGAAGCGGAAGTGGAAGCACTCAGGCAGGTTCCACTATTTCACGGGATAGAGCCGGGAAAACTGCGGTTGCTGGCCTTTATCAGCGAGCGGATGACCTATGAGGCCGAGGAACGGCTTTGTAGCCAGGGAGAACCTGGAGACAGCGCCTTCATTATTCTTGAGGGCAATGCAGACGTCCGCGTCAACACCGATCAGGGGGAACGGACCGTGGCCGCCGTGGGGGCGAACGACATTGTCGGAGAAATTGCAATTTTGTGCGATGTCCCCCGCACAGCTGCTGTTGTTGCAACCTCAGATATGGATGTGCTAACCGTTTCAAAAGACAATTTTTTGAAATTGTTACAAGAATTTCCTGAGATGGCACTTGAAGTTATGCGCGTGCTCGCCCACCGTCTCGAGAAGACAACCCGCGATTTGGCCGAAGTGCGCGCTTCCCTGCCAAAAAACGGTAACGGGTGAGGGCGCGACCAGGTGACGCCCGATTTTTACATTCGTTTCTGGGGTGTCCGGGGTTCGACGCCGGCGCCGGGCCCGGACACGGTTCGTTACGGCGGTGAAACGACATGTTTTGAAATCGGAGCAGGGGATCGCCTTTTGATGATCGACTGCGGTTCGGGAGCCCGAAAAGCGGGCAATTCACTGGCAGAGCGGGGCCCGCGCGATCTCGACCTTTATTTCACACATACCCATCTTGATCACATTTGCGGCATGCCGTTTTTTTGTCCTGCCTATGACGGAACGTTCCGGATCCGATGCCATGCGTCACACTTTCTTGATGACACGCTATTGTCAGAGGTGATCGGCAATCTGATGGCGCCGCCTGTTTTCCCGCTTGCAATCGATAAACTCAGGGCTTTGAATTTCCTGAACTTCAAGATCGGCACCACGTTCGATGACCCCGGCGGGCTGAAGATCGAGACCTTGCCACTCAATCATCCGGGGGGGTGTTGCGGGTACAAATTTACATTTAACGGGAAAACAATCTGCCTGATCACCGATCATGAACATGGAAACCCGGTCATTGACGCGGCCATCGAAAAGTTCGTTCAAGGCACCGACATCATGGTTTATGACGGCATGTTCACGGACGATGAATATTGGAGTTATGCCGGTTGGGGGCACTCGACGTGGCAGGCCGGCATCCGGCTCGCCAACAAAGCCAGCGTGAAAGTGCCGGTCATTACCCATCACGACCCGAGCCGAACCGACGATATGCTCGATGAGATCGCCGATTTGGCCGAAGCAATGCACCCGGGCAGTGTTATGGCCCACGAAGGCATGGTGCTGGCGCCGTAAAGGACCATCACAGCAAAGTCCTCAATCCGTGATGATTGTTTGAGTCTTTATCAACCCTGCGTAACCGTCGAAGTTTAGGTATTTAAATCTTGATCGGCCGGACTATCCTATGATGAGAGTCCAAGTCACGACCGTTGATTCAGAGACGTTTTCCATGGCAAGCAACGATATCAACGAGACAGGTCACACCCTCGCTCCGGACAAGTCTGCAAATGATGAGAGCCGGAAAAAAGGGCTGCTTGCATCGTTGCGCAGCCGAGCAGCCGTCACGCGTCTTCCGGCCCGGGTTCAGGAGGAAATCCGGCAGCGGGAATCCTCGGCAGAACAACTGATCAGTTGGGTGCAGCTCTCGCTGGTCATTTTCTTCTCCGTTCTTTACTCGCTTGCGCCAAGAGCCGAAGGGTCGGAAGGGTTTAACTTTGTGCCGCTCGCCCTTGGCGCCTATTTTCTGTTCACGATCATCCGCCTGGTCCTGTCCTATCGGATAGAACTGCCCAACTGGTATCTGTATATGTCGGTGGTCGTTGACGTCCTGCTTCTGGTTGCGATCATCTTTTCATTTCACATCCAGTATGATCAGCACCCGACTTTTTATCTGAAGACTCCAACCCTGATGTACGTGTTCTTGTTCATTGCACTCAGGGCGCTGCGATTTGATCCAAGGTTCATTATTGCGACGGGACTGGTCGGAGCGGTCGGATGGATCGGTCTGGTCAGCTATGCGATTTTCTCAGACATGGACGGGATGCGGATTACCCGCAACTATGTGGAATACCTGACGAATAATGCCATCCTGATCGGAGCGGAACTTGACAAAACGATTATTATTCTGGGTGTCACCGGTCTGTTAAGCGTTGCCATTTACCGGGCACGGGCGACGTTCTTCGATGCGATTCGCGACCACACGGCGGCGGAGGACCTGAAACGTTTCTTTGCGCCTGAGGTGGCGCAATCGATCACCGATGCGGAGCAGGAACTGACGGCCGGGGAGGGATATGTGCGCGAAGCCGCCATTATGGTGGTCGATGTCCGCTCCTTTACATCCGTCGCTGCCGGCCTCAGCCCCGAGACGGTTATGTGTCTGCTTGCCCGTTATCAGACGTGCGTTGTTCCGGTGATTCAGCGAAACGGCGGGCGGATCGACAAATTCCTCGGCGATGGCATTCTGGCGACGTTCGGCGCGGTCAGCAAGAGCGAAACCTATGCCGCCGATGCCCTTCGTGCGGCTCAGGAGATCATCGCTGCCGTTGATAGCTGCCAAAGAGATTTTCACACGGACGGTTGGCCGGGTGATTTCAGAATCGGCGCATCGGTCGCCTGTGGCCCGGTCACAGTCGGTGTTGTCGGCTCCGGAGACCGTTTGGAATTCACGGTCATCGGCGATCCGGTGAATCTCGCATCAAAACTGGAAAAATCCAATAAACCGCTGGGCACATGCGCATTAACGACGCAATCCTGCTTCGACACCGCATATATACAAGGCTATCGGGATGAGAGTCTTGCGGCGATACCCGGAGTGATGGTCGAAGGATCGCCTGAACCGATTGATCTTGTCGATCTCGCGCCGCTTATGCGCGTTGACGCAACTTAGAACGCATTCTGTTTATCTTGGTTTATTTGACCGCGGCCATTTTGATTGCCGGCCAAGGCAATTCTCGCGATTGACAAATCGCGTGAAATGCCCCGGCCTTCATTGTACCGCGTATCCTTGTTGCAAAAGGACTCCAACTTTTGCGGGATGGGTGTAAGGCGGACACGCTGTTGACCTTTTCGAAGGGACCTGCCACCGATAATCTGAATTCCAATTTATCGGAGGCAACAGATGCGTTTGGATGAAACCGTTTCAGCGATTGTGACAGGTGGGGCGTCAGGTCTGGGAGAAGCAACAGCACGCGCCCTGGCCGCGCACGGTGTCAAGGTCGCTCTTTTCGACATGAATGAGGATCGGGGCCGGGAAATTGCCTCGGAGATTGGCGGGGTCTGCTGCACGGTTGATGTATCGGACAACAAGAGTGTTGAAGAAGGTTTCGCAAAGGCCCGCGTCTATAACGGGCAGGAACGCATTCTGGTGAATTGCGCGGGAATTGCTCCTGCTTCAAAGACAACATCGAAGGGACAGCCGCACCCGCTCGATGTGTTTGAGAACGTGGTCAACGTCAATCTGGTCGGCACATTTCGCTGCATGGCACTTGCCGCGACCGGAATCGCCGAACTTGAACCCGTTTCAGACGACGGCGAGCGCGGGGTCATGATTTCCACTGCCTCCGTCGCAGCGTTTGACGGCCAGATGGGACAGGCAGCATACGCCGCTTCCAAGGGCGGCGTCGCCTCTCTAACGTTGCCTGTCGCACGCGATCTGTCCAGGATCGGGATCCGGGTGATGACGATTGCTCCCGGCCTGTTCGAAACTCCGATGGTGAAGGCGCTTCCGGACGAGGTGCAGCAGTCATTGGGCCAACAGGTTCCGTTTCCGTCCCGACTTGGCCGAGCCATTGAGTATGCCGAGCTTGTCGAGCATATCATCCGCAATGAAATGCTGAATGGGGAAACAATCCGCCTTGACGGCGCGATCCGCATGGCGCCGCGATAAATGCCTGCAATCAGGCCGTTGCCCTTAAAGCATCGTGATTGCTGCGGCGTGCCAGTTTTTCCACCACGTTTGCGATGATCCGGTGCCCCGCTTCCTGATCAAGCGACATAATCGATTCAGGATGGAACTGAACAGCGGCAATCGGCTCGGACACATGCTCGATTGCCATGGGCACGCCGTCTTCCGTCTTCGCCGTTACGCGCAATCCGGAGGGCACAAGATCCGGCCGGGCGTAAAGAGAGTGATAGCGGCCTGTTGTGACAGGAGACTGAAGACCGTCAAACAGTGGACTGTCCGCGTCGAAAGTGACAGGAGACGGTTTTCCGTGAACGGGCACATCCAGTTGTCCCAAAGTACCGCCGAAGGACTCGCAGAGGGCCTGTAATCCGAGGCAAACCCCGAAGATCGGCAACCCTCTTGCCCGTGCCCGTCCGATTGTCGCCGCACAGTCAAAGTCCGCCGGGCGGCCGGGACCGGGAGACAACACAACCAGGTCCGGTGCGACGTCGTCAAACAAAGCGTCACTCACCGGCGAGCGATAGGTGACCACCTCTGCCCCGGTCTGACGGAAATAGTTGGCCAGTGTGTGTACAAAGCTGTCCTCATGGTCGATCAGGAGGATTTTGACGCCTTTGCCCACATGAAGGTTTTCCGTGTCTTCGGCCCGCTCTTCAACCGTACCCGCCTTGCGGACCGCTTCGATCATGGCCGAGGCCTTCAGTTCCGTCTCCGCTTCTTCATCTTCCGGAACACTGTCATAAAGAAGCGTTGCTCCTGCGCGAATTTCAGCGATGCCGTTTTTGATACGGACCGTTCTCAACGTCAGGCCGGTGTTCAGGTCGCCATTAAAGTGGATCATGCCAATCGCACCGCCATACCAGGCGCGCGGACTTTTCTCATGGTCTTCAATAAACTGCATCGCCCAGCGTTTGGGCGCGCCGGTGACAGTCACCGCCCAGGTATGGGAAAGAAACGCATCCAGCGCGTCCATGTCCTCTCTGAGGATGGCCTCGATATGATCGACAGTATGGATCAGGCGGGAGTACATTTCGATCTGACGGCGCCCGATAACCCGCACGGAGCCCGGTTCGCAAATACGGCTCTTGTCGTTGCGGTCCACGTCCGAACACATGGTGAGTTCCGCCTCGTCCTTGGCGGAATTCAACAGTTTACGGATCTGCGCCTCATCCTCAATCGCGTTTTTGCCGCGACGGATCGTTCCGGAGATCGGGCAGGTCTCCACCCGACGGCCGCCCGTGACCCGGACATACATCTCCGGGGATGCTCCGACGAGAAACTCGTTGTCGCCAAGATTGATAAAAAACGAATACGGGGAGGGGTTGATATCTTTCAACAGACGGCTGATGGCAGAGGGGTGTGCAGTGCATCGCTCTGTAAACGTCTGCCCGGGCACCACTTCGAACAGATCGCCGCGTTTGAAATACTCAATTGCTTCTTTGACAAGCGCGGCATATTCTCCCGGCTTATGATCGCCTCTTCCGGGATCGTGATTGGCGGCCATGAACGGCGTCGGCTCGCTTTTTGAGGACAGGTCCATAGTCGATTTCCCGTCGACGATAAACTCATACTCATAGACCGTGGCCCGCCGGGCGTGATGGTCAACCACCAGCACTTCATCGGGCAAAAACAGCACAATGTCGCGCTGATCGTCCGGACGGACGATCTTTTGTTCAATCGGCTCGAACTGAAACGCTACATCGTAACCGAAAGCTCCATAAAGGCCGAGATTCGGATCATCGCATGCAAACAGATCGATCAGTGTCCGAATAACGAGGAAAACGGACGGCTGCCGGGACCGTTCTTCTTCAGTGAAAGACCGTTCCGACGGCGCGATTGTCAGATTGATCCCATCATCCGACGTTTGCAGGCCTTCGATACCTTCAAGGTTGTTCAATACCGGTCCGATGGCCTGAACAAGCAGTCGGCCGCGCGCGTTCAAGGCTTCAATCTTCACCGAGGAACCGTTGGATGAAAACATCAGCGGCGGATTGGCAATAGCGGTATCCCAGCGTGTATAGCGACCAGGGTATTCGTAGTTGGACGAAAACACCGCACCCCGTGTCCGGTCGAGCCGGTCGGTCCAAGCCTCGGTTCCCGCTTCATAGTCGGAGTTCCGCGCACGGCGGACAACCTCGATACCGCCGGATGTCACAAAGCGCTGGTCCGCCAAATTCGCCATCTGATCTTTTCCTTAATCGTAACCTGCGTAACCTGCGGGAGCCAGTAACAACAAAGCCGCCCGGAATTTCCGCAGCGGCCCTTGATCCAATGTCACAAAAAGAAATGACGTGTCGCGGCCGCCCTAAGCGCGCCACCACCAATCCTTACGAATTGTCGTCACTTTCTGCATGTTCA
The DNA here is from genome assembly GCA_965275915.1 of Stappiaceae bacterium. Lineage (GTDB taxonomy): Bacteria > Pseudomonadota > Alphaproteobacteria > Rhizobiales > Stappiaceae > JBDWFY01. The sequence continues at coordinate 501,567 of CBDHYI010000006.1, read as the reverse complement.
TCGCTCCTGATTAGACCAGCTCCTTCGAAGATGCAATATCCAGAAGGCACTCCGCTGTGAGCAGGTTCTCAAGCTGAAGCGGCATGCCGGCACAGCTGATCCAGGAACGCGCTGCATTTCTCAAGCTCGGCGGCGGCAATGAATTCATTCGGTTTATGCGCCTGTTCTATAGAGCCCGGACCGACAACAACGGTCGGAATTCCTGCAATATCAACAAAAAGGCCGGCTTCCGTACCATAAGCCACTTTGGCATGATCGTTTCGGCCTGCCAGGCGTTTTGCGAGCCTTGTCACAGCAGCATCTTGAGCTGTGTTCAGGCCGGAAAACTGTGAAATCCATTCAAATCTGATTTGACTCTGTTCCGACCGGGCCTTCATCTCCGGTTCGAGAGTGCTTTTGGCAAAGTCCTTTATCTCGTCCACCAGTGCGTCGGCGTTTTCGTCCGGTAAAACCCTGAATTCAAAGGACAGTTCGCAATGCTCGGGCACAATATTGAGGATCGTTCCTCCTTCGATTGTGCCGGTATGGGCCGTAGAGAAGGGGACATCGTAAAGATTGTCCAGCGGGCCATGTTCAAGACGTTTGGCCATTTCCTGCAACTTGACAACAAAGCGGGCTGCATAATCGACGGCGTTTACCCCTTCAGGAGCAAGCGAAGAATGGCAGGCCTTGCCGGTGAAGCGCGCCCTCAGGGATCGTTTGGACTTATGGGCGATCACCACCTGCATGTTGGTGGGTTCGCCGACAAAACAGGCCTCCGGCCTTACAGGCTGCTCCCTGAGATCACGTAACAAGCTCTGGACGCCGATGCAGCCGACTTCTTCGTCATAGGAAAAAGCAAGGTGGATCGGCTTCGCCAGCTGTGCGGCAACGAAGTCCGGCACTTTCGCAAGGCAACAGGCCAGAAATCCTTTCATGTCGCACGTGCCGCGACCGAAAAGCCGTCCGTCCTTTTCTTCAAGTCGGAACGGATCGGTTTGCCAGTCCTGTCCGTCAACGGGCACAACGTCGGTATGTCCGGACAGAACATAACCGGGAACATCTCCCGGACCTATGGTGGCATAGAGATTGGCTTTCCGCCCGGTCTCGTCATAGATCCGCTCGGAGGAGACGCCGTGATCCGCAAGGTAGGTCTCAACCCAGTCAATCAGCGGCAGATTGGAGTTGCGGCTGGTCGTATCAAATGAGACGAGGTGCGCCAGTATATCATTGGGGGTCAAATTCTATATTCCGCCAGTAATTGGATGCTGCTTGTCCTGTGTTGCTCAGGGTGCGTAAACACCGTCAAGTCGGGATGTGCCTCAAACCGGGCTGAAACAGCTATCTCCGGGACCATGTTTGCGCGCAAATTCGATGAAACGCCGCACAAGAGTGTTACCGGTCCTAATGGCGATACGAAACTCGTCGCATAGTCCCCTTCAAGTACAAACTTTCGAAAAACCACTTCCGGACACTCATGGAGAATGAACGGAAAGGGGTTGATCAGCACAACGCCGGCACCTCGGCGTACCATTTCCAGGACTGTGTGTGAAGTGCCCGTTTCAATGACGATGTTTCGGGCCGCCCCACGTTCGCGAAACAATCTGTCATACACCGAGCGTCTCTGAAATCGCCGATTAAAGGCAATGAAATCTTCGCCATCAAATCTTCCGGTGCCAAGATGTCCCTTGCGGCCAGGCGGTGCGTAACCGGAAGTATCGCGTGCCCTTTGGTCCTTCGAAACGGCGATACCTGCAGCCGTGAGATCATGAGCACCATCGGCGCAAACAACAAACCGCCGGAAAAGTGATTTTAGGCTCAAGCCTCATTCATTCCACAACCAGGCCGCACCGCGCACCCCTGAACTGTCCCCGTGTTTGGCTTTTCTGATCGGCGTCTCGAAGGTGTCGGAGAAAATATGCCTGCCGATCAGATCCGGCAGTTCGGTATAGAGTCGATCGGCATTGGACATGCCGCCTCCCAGAACAATGACATCCGGGTCCAGGATGTTGCACATCTTGGCCAAACCCCTGGCCAACCTGTCTTTGTAACGCACGAACGCCGCTTCGCATTCGCCGTCTCCCCGGTCGGCCCCGGCCATGATCTCGGCCCCGGACAATCGACGCCCCGTGACCTCGGTAAAATCACGTTCAAATCCGGTTCCCGAAACATAGCTCTCAAGGCAGCCCCGTCTGCCACACCAGCACGTCGGGCCGGGAAATTCCGTCTCTGTCATCCAGGGAAGGGGGATGTGCCCAATTTCTCCGGCACTGGCCTGATAGCCGGTCAGCGCGACACCGTCCAGCGCAATGCCCGATCCGCAACCGGTTCCCAGAATGACGGCAAAGACCACCCCGCAACCGGAACCGGAGCCATCGACCGCTTCCGACACCGCGAAACAATTTGCGTCGTTTTGCACACGCACCGGGCGCTCAAGAAGCGTGCTGAGATCCTGATCAAGGGGCTCGCCGTTAAACCATGTCATATTGGCGTTTTTGACGCGGCCGGATAGCGGAGAAATCGATCCCGGAATACCCACGCCGACACTGCCGGTGGATCCGGTATCGGCTTCCGCGTCCATGACAAGCCCTTTTATAGCCTGAAGGCACGCTGCATAATCGTTGCGCGGTGTCGGAACACGTTTGCGAAACAGTTGGGAGCCCTGATCATCCAGCGCGACACCTTCAATTTTCGTTCCGCCGCAGTCGAGTCCGATCCGCATTTTTCTTTCCAGTGGAGTTCCGGCAACCGATCCTATGCGGGCCTTCCAGCCACGCAATTTGCGCCAATGCCGTAGAGCAAGACCGAGGCACGATGCAATCGTTTTATCGGATTGTCTAACGCAAAGTCTGTTTTTCTTTCTTTCGTCTGCGTTTCAGAGCCTGTTGGAGGTTCGGAGCGGCGGACACCAGCAAACGCGTATAAGGGTGTTTGGGATGGTCAAAAACGTCGCCGGTCGGTCCATGTTCGACGATCTTACCCGCATTCATCACCATGACTTCATCGGTGATGGCCCGCACCACCGAAAGGTCGTGGGAGATGAACAGATAGGAAATTCCAAACCTCTCCCGAAGCGCGACCAGGAGATCCAGGATCTGAGCGCGGATCGAAACGTCAAGCGCTGAAACCGCTTCATCAGCGACGACCAGCTTTGGATTCGTGACAAGGGCACGGGCAATCGCAAGGCGCTGCCGTTGTCCGCCGGAAAATTCATGCGGGAACTTGTCAAGGTCATCCGACGACAATCCGACGGATTTGAGGGCCTCGACAATTCGATCATGCCGCTCGGTTTTTTGGATGTCTCTTCCCAGAAGACCGAGCGGTTCTCCGACCAGCCATCGGGCGCGCCGACGGGGATTGAAACTGCCGAACGGATCCTGAAAGACGACCTGCAAGTCACGGCGGAGCTTGATCAACTCATCATGCCGGGCATCCGTCAGCGATTGCCCCAAAAACTCCACAGATCCGCTCGTGGGCGGCGCCAGAGCCAGCAGCGCGCGCGCCAATGTCGATTTTCCGCATCCCGATTCTCCGACGAGACCCAGGCTCTGACCGGGATAAATATCGAAACTCACCGAATTGACTGCCCGCACCACGGGGCGCGGGGCAAACAGTTTTTTCCGCTGCAGTTTATATTCGCACACAAGCTGCCGGACCGACAGAAGCGGCGGGACTTTTATCCGGGCGGAGAGGACGGGCCCGGTTTTTCTTGCGGGAACATGCGTCGATGCGTCCTTCAGATTGAGAGAGTAGGGGTGTTTCATTGTTTCAAACAGCCGGGCCGTCGGACCCGTTTCGACAATAACGCCTTCTCGCATGATCCCGATTCTGTCGGCCATATCGGCGACGACCGCCAGATCGTGAGAAATCAGCAGCAGCGCCATCTTCTGTTTTTTAACGATATCCTTCAGCAACGCCAGAATCTGTGCCTGGATCGTTACGTCCAGGGCGGTTGTCGGCTCATCGGCAATCAAAAGACGGGGCTTCAGGGCTATTGCCATCGCAATAACGATCCGCTGCCGCTGACCGCCGGACAGTTCATGCGGGTAGCGCCCCGGCGAAAAACGTTCGGGCGGCAGCCCGACCATGTGAAGAAGCTTGCGCGTGCGAGCATCGGCTGCTCTGGCGTCAATGTTCAGATGCCACCGCAGCCCCTCGCTGACCTGATCTCCTATGGTTTTGACCGGATTAAGAGCGGTCATCGGTTCCTGAAACACCATGCCGATCTGCCGCCCCCTGAGACCGCACATCGCTTTTTCACTCAGCGAGAGAATATCCTTATCATCGAACAGGATTTCGCCGCGGGTTGACCAGCCGTTCGGAAGCAGTCGCATCGTCGAGAAGGCGGTCAGCGATTTCCCCGAACCGGATTCTCCGACAAGACCGAAAATTTCGCCAGGACGCAGATCCAGCGAAACACCTCTCACGATCGGAACGGATCCGATATCGAGATGAAAATCGCGGATCGACAGCAACGGTTTTTTCATGTCATCTCCGCCGCTGCAATTTGGGATCAAGAAGATCGCGCAGGCCGTCGCCGAGGAGATTGAGTCCCAGCACGGTGATGATGATGGCCAGTCCGGGGAACAAGGCGATATGCGGAGCCAGGCCAATCATTGTTTGAGCGTCGAACAGCATACGCCCCCAGCTGGGATCCGGCGGTTGAGCACCCAATCCGACATAGGACAGCCCCGCTTCGGCAAGAATTCCAAGGGAAAACTGAATGGTACCCTGGACGATCAGGAGATTGGCGATGTTGGGCAGAATATGTTCAACGGTAATGCGAACATGGCCTTTGCCGGCGACACGTGCCGCCAAAACAAACTCCCGCGTCATCAATGACAAAGCCGCCCCGCGGGCGACCCGCGCAAATACGGGAATGTTGAAAATTCCGATGGCGATTATCGCGTTTACCGCGCCGGGACCGAAAATCGCCGTGATCATTACGGCTGAGAGCAGGGCCGGAAACGCGAACACCAGATCGTTGAACCGCATCAGGAATTCGTCGGCCGCCCCACGCCGGACCGCCGCCGCCAGACCAAGCGGCACTCCGATAAACAGCCCGATCCCCACCGCGACAATCGCGACGGCAATCGAGTTCTGCGCCCCGACCATGATCATTGACAGTATGTCCCGGCCGAAATGGTCGGTTCCAAGCCAGTGAGCAGCACTCGGAGGCTGCAGCTTTGCCGAAATATCAAGAACGTCGACCGGATAAGGCACCCAGAAAAACGATATCAGCGCCATCAGCGCAACAAGCAGGAAAATCGTCCCGCCAATGACGAAGTTTGCGCTGTGCAAAGAGCGTCCGGCCAGCCTTTTTGCCGATTGCAGTCGCTGTTTTGCCACGCTCATGACCGCCGCCTCAATCGTGGATCGACGGCGGCATAGGTCAGATCGACCAGAAAATTGACGGCAATGACAGCCGCAACAAGCAGAACAATAACGCTCTTGACCACGATCAGGTCGCGCTGAGTAATCGCCTGAAAGATAAGTCTTCCAAGGCCCGGCAGATAAAACACATTCTCGATGATGATGGTCCCGGCGATCAGAAACGAAAATTGCAGGCCCATGATGGTCAACACCGGAATCAGTGCATTGCGAACCCCGTGACGCCAAAGGGTGATCTGAACCGGCAACCCTTTGGCCCGCGCCGTCCGCATATAGTCTTCGTGCATGACGTCGATCAGCGATGAACGCATGATACGGGTCAGAATCGCCGCTTGGGGAAGAGCCAGGGCAATTGCCGGCAGGGCCAGAGCATTCAGGGACCTGCCTATTCCTTCCTCCCAGCCGGGGAAACCACCGGAAGGAAACCACCGCAACGTCACGGCGAAGAGAAAGACCAGCATCATCGCGAACCAGAAATTCGGCACGGCGATGCCGACCTGAGTGAGGCCGACAATCCCGACATCCCGCGGGGAGTTGCGTTTTGAAGCAGCCAAAACCCCAAGCGGAATTGCGATAATCGTGGAAAGAGTGAGTGCAATCACTGCCAGGGGCAGGCTGACCCACATACGCTGGCCGATGAGTTCGGACACCGGAACGGAATAGGTGTAGCTCTTCCCGAAGTCGCCCGTCAGCATGCCAAACAGCCATTCGAAATACCGAACGAGCGCCGGACGATTAAGGCCGAGCTCTTCCCTCAGGGCCGCCAGAGTGTCCTCCTGGGCATTTATACCCAGCATGACCTCCGCCGGATCTCCGGGGAGCACTTCAAGCACAAGGAAAACAACGACCGTCGCAATCAGCAGCGTCAGTATAAAACTTGCCAGTCTTTGAATCGCGAAAGAGAGCATATTCGCTGGATAATCCCGGCTTTTGCTTAGTTGTATGGAGGGGATTACAGGATTGCCGGCTACCGGGAAACTGTTATCCTATTTGGTCCTCTCGACCGACCGGAAGAGCCGCGGAACGGTCCGCAGCCCTGTCATTTCGTTCCGGTCACTTCCACTCAACGGCGGTGAGGTCATTGGCCTGGATCGGAGCGTTCAGCCACAACCCTTCCAAATCGGTATTGGCAACACCCGTTTTTGCCAGCTGGAACATGAAGACATTGACCGCATCATCGGCAATGACTTTCTGTGCCCGGGCCAGAATTTTGTAGCGCTCCTCCGTATCCGTCGTTTCTTCGAGCTTCGTGATCAACGCGTTGAATTCCGGGTTCTGATACTGGAAGTAATAGTCGGGCCGGCTGTAGATGCCGATGTCCATCGGCTCCGTGTGGGAAACGATCGTGAAGTCGTAGTTCTTTTCCTTAAAGACTTCCTTCAGCCACTGCGCCCACTCCAGAGGCACGATTTCCAGTTCAACCCCGATTTTCCGCAATTGCGATGCCACAATTTCGCCTCCCCGGCGGGCATAAGCGGGCGGGGGCAGTTTGATGACCGCGCTGAAGCCTTTCGGATACCCGGCTTCGGCAAGGAGATCACGTGCTTTCTCAGGATCATACTCATACGTGCCGGACAGGTCGTTATAGGCAGGGTGGTGAGGCGCGAAATGGCTGCCGATCGGTGTGCCGTAACCGAACATAGCGCCGTCAATGACCGCCTTTTTATCGATCGCATGGGAGATCGCTTTGCGCACATTCTTGTCCGCCAGAGGGCCGGACTTGTTGTTCATTGCGAGAATGGTCTCGCCTTCCGTTGAGCCGACAGCGACCGCAAAGCGCGGATCGGCCTCAAGCTGAGCAAGGTTTTCCGGGGCAGGATAGATCGGAAACGCATCAACATCACCCGCCATCAGCGATGCCAGGGCTGCGGCGGGATCGGCGATGATCTTGAAGGTTGCCTTGTCGAGCTTGGCCTGTTCACCCCAATATTCAGGATTCCGTTCGATTTCTATGCGATCACCTTTCACCCATTTGGAAAATTTGAAAGGCCCCGTACCGATCGGATCGGTTTTGTTGCCCTCCGCTGTTTCAGGCGAAACCACGATCGCATCGCCCCAACCGAGATTGAACAGGAAATTGCCGGTCGGCTTCTTCAACGTGACTTCGAGCGTCAGCGGGTCGATCACCTTCACGGCTTCAATGGCTGCAAAAAGCGGTTTCTGAGCGTTGGTGGAGTTCTCCGCACGGGCCCGATCCAGAGAAAATTTCACATCATTGGCATCAAATGCACTGCCGTCATGAAAGCTGACGCCCGGTCTCAACTTGAAGGTGTAGATCTTGCCGTCGTCCGAGATGCTCCAACTCTCCGCAAGTCCCGGAACAACGGCGCCTTCCTTGTCAATGCGTGTCAGCCCTTCGAACAGATTGGCATAGACAACTTCATCAATGGCAGCCGCAGCGCTTGCTGTCGGATCCAGATGCGGTGGTTCCAGCCGGATACCCACAACGATATCGGAGCGCGCAGCCTCGGCCGACGGCAAACCCGACATCGTTGCGATGGCCATGCAGAGCAATCCCAACGATGCGGACCCTATTCGGAAATGAAATGTCATGTGATCTCTCCCTCTGGTCAATCCGGTTGCTGCTTGCCCTGTCGTTATTGTCTGGACGTCAGCAAGTTATGCGCCGCCATCGCCATTACTTTTGCGCTTTCCACCATATCTTCGATGACGATATATTCATCGGGCCGATGGGCAAGGTCCAATATACCCGGACCGTAGGCAATACAATCGTGCAGATGACCAATGCGCGCAATATGCTTTTGATCATAGGTCCCCGGTGAAATGACATAGTCCGCGGGGCGTTTGAAGATTGCTTCAATTGACTCAGCCACAGCCTGTACCACGGGCGCGTTCCGATCGGTCATAGTCGGCGCGACGGTCATGATGTCCCGAAGGTCGTACCGGAAACCGGGCTGGGTTTCGCTGAGGCGTTCCAGAATACTGACAATTTCGCCTCTGACATCATCGACATTCTCTTCGATCAGATAACGCCGGTCTACCGTCATCCGGCACGAGTCAGGCACGCACGGAGAGGGCAGGGCGCCCTTGACTTCCTGCTGCCCGCCGTGAATGGAATTAATATTCATAGTCGATTGTTTTGCGCCCTCCGGAATAACCGGCATGTCCGTTCTTTTGCGGCTCAGGGCGGGATAGAGCTCGCTTTCGAACGCTTCCAGTACCGCGCCCATGTGACGGACAGCACAGTCGCCCAGAAACGGCATCGAGCCGTGTGCAATCGAGCCGTGGGTTTCAATCTCACCCCACCAGACGCCGCGATGACCAAGACAGATCCGATCCTTGTGCAGCGGCTCGGGAATGATCACATGATCGACCCGCGGTTTGGAAAAAAAGCCTTTTTCGGCAAGATAGGCCACACCGCCCATGCCTCCGGACTCTTCATCGACGGTGCCGGAAATTTCGAGCGCACCACAAAAATCAGGCTCTGCCTCAAGCAAAGCTTCGACCGCTATGATAGACGCTGCCAGCCCGCCTTTCATGTCACACGTGCCCCGGCCGTAGACTTTCCCATCCCTGACGTCGCCGCCGAAGGGGTCGACCGTCCATCCGTCTCCCGCTTCCACAACGTCAATATGGGAGTTGAAGTGAACCGTTGGTCCTGGGCGCTTGCCCTCGATCCTGGCAACGACATTCGACCGGGGATAATGTGTGCAGTCTCCGGGCGTGCCTTCGCCTCGAATATAGCGGACCTCAAACCGACGGCGGCGCAGTCTTTCGCCGACGAATTCAGCACAGGGGGTATAAGCCTCACCGGGAGGATTGATGGTCGGAATCCTGACCAGATCCTGAGTTAACCGAACGAGATCGTCGCGTTTGCCCTCGATCCGACCAAACAACGCCTCAAGCATGCCACCTCCGAGTTGATCGATATCTGCGTTCTTACCCTTATCCGCGGCGGACGTGTCACCCGTTTGGCGGAACGGCAAATTCTTTGCCGCAATTAAAAGTCTGTACTTTTGAATTAAGTATGCAGCTCCATCGAAGAAAGGCAATGCGGATCGCTGCCTTATTTCAGCCGGCGGAAACAGAGGCGGCAGCCGGTCCGACTTCCTTCCGGCATCAGGATGTCAGCGCGGTCCAGGCTTCGGTGAGATTACCGAACCTTTCGGCCATGTCGTCTATCGCCTGATCGTCGGTAAAATCACCTGTGAGCCATTGATCGGCCGCATGGCTGAAGATCGTTCGACCGACGGCGAACCCCTTGACCGAACGGACCGCCCGCGCGGTTTGGAAGGAGGCGATAAGCGCCTCTTCAGAGGCATTCAGTCCAAGAATGAAAATCCCGCGGCAATATGGATCGCGTTCCCCGATTGCGCGATCAATGGTTTGCCAGGCTTCGGGATCCGTTTGAGGCTCAAGTTTCCACCAGTCCGGCTTGATGCCCAGATCATAAATCCGATTCATGACGCGTGGTATCGTATCGGATTCAAGAGGGCCGTGTTTGCCGGCAATTATTTCAATCAGCATTTCGCGCCCGACAGTGCGGCAGGCATCGTTGAGCCGCAGCAGTTCCCGCTCCTGACGTTCACGCAGGTCAGCCGGATCGTCCGGATGATAGAAGCACAAGCATTTGACACAGTGATCGATCGGCCATTCGGTCAGCCGGGCGGCCAGGGACCCGCCATGGTCAAAGTCAAGCGGTCGGGATCCGGGCAGTTCGACCGGACGGCCGATCCAGAAATCATGCTCCGCCGCTTCATAAAGAGCAGTCCGGCCGTAGTCGCTATCCAACAGCACCCCATAGCCGGGACGTCCGTTTGCCACCTTCGCGGCCGCCCTTACCGCCAGCTTCTTGAAATGCTCAAGATGGGGATAGGAGACGCCGTGACGATCCGCCATTTCTTCCAATTGCATACGGTGATCGATCGCCAGCGCCATGACCGTATCGGGCTGAGGACGCCGGGTTGTGGCCCGGTGAACGTGATTGATGTCCTGATCTTTCCGCAGAGCACGATGTTCGGATCCGTTATTCAGGAAATACTGCAATTCGTCCCAGGTCGGGCTCTCAGGCGAACATAAGAGGCGGGAAACGGCAAACGCGCCGCAGGCGTTTGCCCATTGAGCGCAGGTTTCAAGAGATTCATTGCGCAGATACCCCCTCAAAAATCCGGACATGAACGCATCGCCTGCACCCAGAACGTTATAAACGTCGACGGGGAAACCCGGTCCCTTGATGCCTTCGTCAAGACTGTCCGGTATATCGTCAGGGAAGACGACACACCCCATCGGTCCGCGTTTACAAACGATCGTTGCCGATGAAAGGGAGCGGATTTCCCTGATCGCGGCCAGGGCGCCATCGGCACCGCCGGCAATCATCAGTTCTTCTTCCGTTCCAACAACAAGATCGCAATCGGTCAGGATCGTTTTCAGCTTGTCGGAGACATTTTGAGACGCGATATAGCGTTCCTCGCCCGCATCATGCCCGGCAAGCCCCCACAGGTTGGGGCGATAATCAACGTCGAAAACAACTTTCAGGCCCGCCTTTCGCGCGATCCCGATGGCTTTCCTGCTTGCGCGCTCGACATTGGGTTTCGAAAAATGCGTACCGGTAACCACGATCGCGGCGGCGGAGCGGATGAAATCCGGATCGATATCATGCTCTTCAAGCGCCATATCGGCGCAATTGTCCCGATAGAAAATCAAAGGAAACGTTTCCTCGTCCCGAACCGACAGGATGACCAGGGCTGTCAGACGGTCGGGATCGGTTACGATACCCTTCGTGGATACGCCTTCGCGGATCATTTGTTCTTTGATGAAGCGTCCCATCTGCTCGTCGCCGACGCGGGTGATGACACCGGATTTCAGGCCGAGGCGCGCTGTGCCGATGGCTATATTGGACGGACAGCCCCCGACGGATTTGGCGAACGTATCGATGTCCTCAAGGCGGCTGCCGATCTGTTGTCCGTACAGGTCGACAGAAGACCGCCCGATCGTTATGACATCAAGCTGAGTGGGTTCCGGCATATCTGCCTCCCGAAAACCGAATGACTGATTGGATATTCTTGCCAAGAAGAAACAAGAATTCTATTAGTCAGTCAATATAGAATATTTGTTCCCTTTGGGAGAGAAAACGTCATGGTGGGAATTGCTCTTTTGGGTGCGGGCCGTATCGGACAGGTTCATGCAAAAACCCTGCTTGCCAACAAGGACGTCAAACTGGTGTCGATCGCCGACGCCTACCGACCGGCGGCCGATGCACTTTCCGAACAGACCGGAGCCAGAGCGGTCACAGTCGACGACGTCTTTTCCGATCCGGAGGTCGAGGCCGTTCTGATCGCGTCCTCAACGGACACCCATTCAGATTTTATTGACCGGGCCGCCGAAGCGAAAAAAGCCGTCTTTTGCGAGAAGCCGGTTGATATGGACTCCGATCGTATCCGGCAGTGCCTTGCGACCGTGGAGGCGGCAGGCATTCCTCTGATGATTGGTTTCAACCGACGCTTTGACCGGCACTTTGGCGCCGTTAAAGAGCGGATCGCATCCGGAGCCGTTGGCGAAGTCGAACTGGTGACCATCATGTCACGTGATCCGTCACCGCCGCCCATCGACTATGTCAAGCGGTCCGGCGGGCTTTTCAGGGACATGATGATCCATGATTTTGATATGGCCCGTTTTCTTCTCGGAGAAGAGCCGGTTGAAATTCATGCAATGGGTTCGTCTCTGGTCGATCCGGAAATCGGCCGGGAAGGGGATGTCGACACCGCCGTCGCCCATATGAAGACCGCAAGCGGCAAGATATGTCAGATATCCTGCTCAAGGCGCGCAACCTACGGCTATGATCAGCGTATCGAAGTTCATGGCTCCGGAGGACTGATCCGGGCGAACAACGTCCATGAAACAAATGTCGAACTGGCCAATGCAAACGGCTTCACAGCCGACCGCGCGCAGGAATTCTTTCTGGAGCGCTATATGGAAGCCTACGAAAGGGAACTGGCCGCCTTTGTCGATGTTCTGACAGATGGCGTTGCGCCGTCGCCGAGCGGCCATGACGGTTTGATGGCGCAGGTTCTGGCGGATGCGGCAACGGAGTCCGCTCAAAAAGGCCAAATGATCAGGCTTTGACCGTGCTCGCTGCCGGGCGATGCCGCCATCAGACGGTTTCATCGTCCCGGCGCCGCCGGTCTGCGGCACCGACAGAAAGCGCCATGGCGACACACATTGTTCCTGACAGGGAACGGAATGCGCCAAGATCATCTTCGACAATTTCAAAGTAGGCAAAGGCCGGACCGGCAATCGGGCTGAAGGGTGAATCCGTGATTGCCAGAACCGGTACACCACGTCGCTCTGCATCATTGATCATGTCAACTGTTGCCGGAGAGTACGGCGTAAAGCTGATCGCAACAATCATATCTGCCGGACCGGCAGAGGAAAGCTGTTCGTTGCCCAGGCCGGCAATATTGTCGACCAGATTGGCGGCAATGCCGAGTTTCGCGAGGGCATAGGCCATGTAGGATGCAACGGGAAAGGCGCGTTTGTGCGCCACCAGATAAACCATTCTTGCATCGGCAAGCGCCCTGACACCCTTGTCAAACATCTCAGGATCGACACTGTCCCGCAGGCGAACCAGCGAATTGATCGACGTGTCAATAAACTCTTCCATAAGGCCAAACGGACCGGCCGCCTGTATGGACCGCTGACCCAGCGAGGAGAGCCTTTCCTCATAGTCGGGCCAACGTTCCTGAAGCCGCCGCCTGAAAAGGACCTGGAAATCGGAGAACCCGGTAAAGCCGAGGGTTTTGGCAAAACGCACCAGCGTCGAAGGTTGCACATCGGCCTTCTCGGCGATTGTCGCAGCGGTGCCAAACGCAACATCGTCCGGATTGGCGATCGCGTAGACGGCAACCTGCGACAGCCGTTTGGGCAGGTCATTTTGTCTTTCTACCAAGCGCGCCTTGAGATCATCGAATGATCGGGGAGCTTCGGCCTTGTTATCCATGAGTATTTCCTCTCACCCAAGATGGTGCGAAGGACGTCGGCTCGCATTAAAATGGAATGTAAGTTCTAAATTGTAAATATATTGATCGCGGCATTTCAATTTTGAGGTTAAGCTGCCATCGCATCGGCGCGGCATCTCACGCGTCCATTTCCGCATTCTGACTGGGAAGAGTTACATGAAAGACATCGGGATCGCACTCATCGGAACCGGCTTCATGGGGAAATGTCACGCTCTGGCCTGGAATTCCGCTGTCCCGGTCTTCGGAGGCACGCTCAGGCCGCGCCTGGAGCTTCTGTGCGATGTCGATGAAGGAACCGTTCAAAAGCTCGCCCCCGAATATGGCTTTGCGCGGACGTCAACAGACTGGCGTGACGTGGTTGCGGATTCCGCTGTCGAGATCGTTTCGATCACCACGCCGAACGGGTTTCATCGCGATATGGCAATCGCGGCCCTTGAAGCGGGAAAACATGTCTGGTGCGAAAAGCCGATGGCACTCACTCTGGACGATGCCCGGCTGATGGCGCAGGCGGCTGCCACGGCCCAAGGAAAGGCGCTGCTCGGTTACAACTACATCAGAAACCCGGCCATCCAGCAGGCGAAGAAGATCATCAGCGACGGCATTATCGGCGACATCGTGCATTTCCGCGGTCAGGTCGATGAAGATTATATGGCCGATGGCGATATTCCCTGGTCCTGGCGAGCGCGGATTGCCGACGGCGGCTTGGGCGTGCTTGGAGACCTTACCTGCCACCTTGTGAGCCTTGCTCATTTTCTGGTCGGTCCCATCGAAGAGTTGTCGGCCGACATCGAAACCGTCTACAAAACCCGACCGATGCCGAACAAAGCCGGCGAACCCGGTGTAGTTGAAAACGAGGATATTGCCCACGCGCTGATCCGGTTCAAAGAAGGCGTTTCCGGCACCATGAACAGTTCGCGGACGGCCTGGGGACGAAAGAATCTCATCCGCATTGAGGTCCACGGGACCAAAGGCATGCTGACCTTCGACCAGGAGCGATTGAACGAAATCAACCTGTTCGTAAACGAGGGGCGCAAGGACACTCAGGGATACCGGCAGATTCTCAGCGGTCCGCAGCATCCGAAATACAGCCAGTTTGTTCCAGCGCCGGGTCACCAACTGGGTTTCAACGACCTCAAAACAATCGAGGCGGCGCATTTTCTTGAGTGCATTGAAAAAAATGAACGCCCCATGGTGGATTTTGCCGAAGGTTTGCTGATTGAGCAGGTCATTCACGGGTTTGTCCGCTCTGCGCACGAACGTCGCTGGGTCACTGTTTCATAAAAACAACATCGACCTCCGGGCATGCGGCTCAGATGTCCTTCCATCGACCGGAATTATGTCCGGATGTCAGGCGAACCCGATGAATTGCGGCAAAGAATCGCGTCGGTTTTTGTGAATAATTTTCAGGCTTTAGCCCACTGATGCCTTAACACGGCCCGATTGGACCGGCACAATGGAAGAATTGGGCTGGGATATGACGGTTCTTTCCCGATGGCGTGTCTGTTGGGAAACACTTTTATTGTCAAAAACCGCTATGAGAGAACGAACAGCGGAACAGGCCGGAATGTGATCTGCATGACATTAATAAAGTCGAAGCATCCGGTAAGATAGGGTCACCAAGAATTGATAGTGCTGGCAACGAACGGACATTCGGTGTCATGTATATAAGAGCAGAATAACAAGGGACCGGTTAAGGTCCGGGTGCGGGGAACGGGTTGAACGAATTCTTCGAATTGTATCGGTTGGTTCAGAATTTTGGGTGGTAGGGATAAGAATGGCCAGGAAATTTCGATTTGGAATTGTTGCAACCCTTTGCGTCGCCGTCGCCGGTCCTGTAAGCGTTGTTCCTGTTGTTCCGGCGGAGGCGCAGGGGATATTTGAATTCCTCCGCTCTTCTCCGCGCGAACGCCAACTCAGACGGCAACGGTATCACGAGGAGCGCGCGCTCCGGCGGCACCAGCAGCGCCAGCGCACACGGGTTCACGCGCCAAAAATCTCCGTAAAGACGACACGCTACTACAACTACAAAGCAGAAAAGCCGCGCCTGATTGCACTGAACAGCCTCTCGAAAGTGGAAACGGCCTCTGCCGATGATCTGGCAGCGCCAATCGCGGGAACAAGCCCCTTCGACGAAGCCCGTCCGTTCCTCGCTGATCTGAAGCTCCGGGCCTTGCCGGAGGTGGGCGAAGCCCTGAAGGCGCATTATCAGCAATATCCGCATCTGGTCTGGATCAGCGACGGCAGGATCAACGCCAAAGCGCGCAACGCGCTGGTCGCCTTGTCTTCCGCCGACGAATACGGCCTTGATCCGGCTGATTATGATGTCGTGCTGCCGGCGCGAAGCAATATACAGTCCGAGACCGGAGACCTGAACGAAGACGATCTGCGGCTGCGTAATCTTGTCGAGTTCGAGATGACTCTGTCCGCGAAAGTCCTGACATATGTTTTGGATGCGACACGCGGCAGGATCAATCCCAATAAAATTTCCGGTTATCATGATCTGCCCCAACACAAGGTCGATCTTGCCGGGGCGTTGTCCGTCGTCTCGGAAACGGATGATGTGAAGACCTATCTTGCCGGCGTAAACCCGAACAATGCGCAGTTCCGGACGTTGACCGAGGAACTGGCCCGTCTGAAAGACGCGGACGAGTCCACACGGATCGAGATTGCCGAGGGAACCCTCATCAAACCGGGCATGCTGCATGAGGAGCTTCCCGATGTCATCACCGCCATTCTCCGCAAGGGCTCGGACGAGCTGAAGGAAAAACATGCGGCGGCGTTTGCGGGTTATCTTGGCGGAACCGATTATTCGCCGCCGCTGGTGGATTTGGTCCGGGACTTCCAGCAGGAAAACGGCCTGACACCGGACGGTATCGTCGGCAAGAATTCGATCCGCGTCATGGTCGATATGACCAACGCTGAGAAGATCGAAAAAGTCCAGTTGGCAATGGAACGCCTTCGCTGGCTGCCAAGGCAACTGGGACCACGGCGTGTATTCATCAACCAACCCGCTTTCCGGGCAGCCTATTTTGAAAATGATCAGGAGAAGCTGAATATGCGGGTCGTTGTCGGCAAGAAGGCCAACCAGACCAACTTCTTTTACGATGAAATCGAAACGGTTGAGTACAATCCCTACTGGGGCGTGCCGCGCTCGATTATCGTCAAGGAGATGCTGCCGAAGCTTTATGCGGACCCGTCTTACCTTGACCGAAACAATTATGAGGTCACAACCGCCGGCGGACGGCATGTACTGTCACGCAATGTCGACTGGTATGCTATGGCCGCGCGCAATGCGCCGGTGAATATTCGCCAGCGTCCCGGCAAGGGAAATGCTCTTGGGGAACTGAAAATCCTGTTCCCGAACAAGCACGCGATCTACATGCATGACACTCCGTCCAAAAGCCTGTTCCAGAAAGATGTGCGGGCCTTCAGTCACGGCTGCATCCGGCTGCAGGATCCGAGGGCGATGGCCGCAGCGGTGCTTGGCACGGACACAAATTATATCGCTTCACAGATTGCCTTGGGTAAGAACAAGGCGGAAGAGGTCCCGGGCAATATTCCGGTCTATGTCTCCTACTTCACGGCATGGCCGAAAGCGGATCAGACTGTGGGCTATCATGCCGACATCTATAGCCGGGACACATATCTGAAGAAAGCGATTGCCGCCACGGCCAAGGCGCGGCAGGGGGCTTGACGGTTTGCCCGCGTTCGATCCTCAAAGGCGGCGTTCATGCCGCCTTTTTATTCGGCGGGCGCGGATGCCGGTTCGGCAAAGATAGCCCATTCCCGGTTGACCAGTTCCTGGATAAATTCCGACACGGCTTTAATGCGCCCAAGATGACGTGTGCTTTCGTGAAAAACGATCCAATAGGCGCGGTGCAGGAGAATATCGTCAATCAGGCGTACCAGCCCCGGATCCTTTCGGGCTATGAATGTATGCAGCACCCCGATCCCCGCACCGGCACGCACAGCTTCGGTCTGACCCAGTGCGCTTGAACATTGAAATCGTGCCTGCCAGGTCTTGTCGATCTGTTGCGCATAATTAAGCGGAGCGCTGAAGATCAGGTCCTCCACATAGCCAATCAGATCGTGGGCTTTCAGGTCCTCGGCCGACAGCGGCAGATCCGTGTTTTCCAGATAGGCCTTCGAAGCGTAAAGAGCGAGCGTATAGTCGACGAGTTTTCGGGCGACCAGACGGCCATGCGACGGTCTTTCCACCGTAATGGCAATGTCCGCTTCTCGTCGGGAGATCGAAAAGGACTGGGGAACCGGCACAAGCTGAACCGTCAGATTGGGATATTTTCGGGTGAGGGCACCCAGACGCGGTGCAAGGAAGGCAATGCCGAAGCCGTCCGGAGCACCGATGCGGACCGTGCCCGCAACCGAAACATCGCTCTCCCCGATACTGGCCTGAACGGAGAGCATTTCGCTTTCCATCCGCTCGGCAGCCAGTAAGAATTCCTCACCTGCTTCCGTCAGATCCGAGCCGTTCGTCCGGCGATTGACAAGCTGCGCACCCAGCGACTGTTCCAGAGCCGTCAACCTGCGGCTGACCGTTGCGTGATTTAACCCCAGTCTCCGTGCGCCCGCAAGAATTTGCCCGGTACGGGCAACGGCCAGAAATACGCGTACATCGTCCCAGTTCATCCACTGACCATCGTTCGAATGATTATGTCTTAGAACTTTAAATTTTGCACATCAGTTGCGCCAAGTCGAGCGTTGATCGACATTTATTGAAGTGCGATGATGTTAAAAAGAGCAACAATAAACTCTGCTTGCAAATAACAAAGGACGTCGTCCGTGCGGCGTAAATTCAATCGAAAGGGAAGGCGATGACCCGGAAAATCGGCCATTTTATCGGTGGCGAACAGGTGGAAGGCCGTTCGGGCCGTTTTGCAGATGTCTACAACCCCGCAACGGGAGAAGTACAAGCGCAGGTCGCCCTGGCCGGTCAGGACGAATTGGCCGCAGCCATTGACAACGCCGCGGCCGCTCAGCCCGCATGGGCGGCGACCAATCCGCAGCGGCGCGCGCGGGTTCTGATGAAATTTGTCCAGTTATTGAACCGTGACATGGATAAACTGGCCGAAGCGCTTTCGTCAGAGCACGGCAAAACGCTGCCGGATGCGAAGGGCGATGTCATTCGCGGTCTGGAAGTCGCCGAATTCTGCATTGGCGCTCCGCATCTCCTGAAGGGAGAATTCACCGAGAGCGCGGGGCCGGGAATCGACATGTATTCCATGCGCCAGCCGCTGGGGGTCGTGGCAGGCATCACGCCGTTCAATTTCCCGGCGATGATTCCGATGTGGAAATTCTGTCCCGCAATTGCCGCAGGAAACGCCTTTATCCTAAAACCCTCCGAACGCGACCCGTCGGTTCCGATCATGCTCGCCGAACTGATGGTTGAGGCCGGTGCACCCCCGGGTATCCTGAACGTGGTCAACGGTGACAAGGAAGCTGTCGACGGCATTCTGGACCACCCGGAGATTCAGGCGATCGGATTTGTCGGATCAACGCCGATTGCCCACTATGTCTATTCGCGCGGAACGGCATCGGGCAAGCGGGTGCAGTGCTTTGGCGGCGCAAAGAATCACATGCTGATCATGCCGGATGCGGATCTTGATCAGGCCGCCGATGCGCTGGTCGGTGCCGGATACGGGGCAGCCGGCGAACGCTGCATGGCGGTCTCTGTCGCCGTTCCTGTCGGCGATACGACGGCCGACGCGCTTGTTGATAAGCTGATCCCGAAAATCGAAAACCTGAAGATCGGTCCATACACCGATGGAGATGACGTGGACTTCGGACCTCTGGTTACCCGCGAAGCGCAGCAGCGGGTGCTTGGACTGGTCGAAAACGGCGTTGAGCAGGGCGCGAAACTGGCGGTCGACGGCCGTGCCTTCAAAATGCAGGGATATGAAGACGGGTTCTTTGTCGGCGGATGCCTGTTCGATCACGTCACCAAAGATATGGACATCTACAAGCAGGAGATATTCGGGCCTGTCCTGTCCGTGGTTCGGGCCAAAACATATGAAGATGCGCTCGATCTGCCGATGAGCCATGAGTATGGCAACGGCACCGCCATTTTCACCCGGGACGGCGACACCGCGCGCGATTTCTGCTCCCGGATTAATATCGGAATGGTCGGCGTCAACGTGCCAATTCCGGTTCCGCTTGCGTATCACACGTTTGGCGGCTGGAAAAAGTCGGGCTTCGGCGATCTCAACCAGCACGGTCCGGACGCGTTCCGCTTTTACACACGCACGAAAACCGTAACCTCACGCTGGCCGTCCGGCCTCAAGGACGGCGCGGAATTTGTCATTCCGACAATGTCTTAGCCATCTATTTGAAGGCGCCTTGCCACAGGCGCCTTCTTTTTACGCCGGAACCGGTGCGTCCTCAAAATAGTGCTCCATTGAAACGATTTCGCCAATCTGACTCATAAACGGCGCCAGTGCAGGGTCCATCAATGCACGTCCTTGCGCACTCTTTGCGTTTTCAAGCGTTCGCCATTTCACAATGTCGGTGAACTTATGCGGATCTTCAGCCGCGATGTACTGCTGCCAGGACAAAAACCCCTCGTAGGCTGAAACAACGTCCGCCGCGGCTCGCCGCGCATGTTTTGCTTTTTCAACGTCCTTGACTGTGTAAACGACAAGTTCCAGACAGGTCATATCCTTCTTCCTTTTGATCATCGCATGTTGCGGTCCGTCTTGGGTTGAAGGAAGATGTACCGGATGCCTGTTGCCACCCTGATGGCAGCAGTGACGTTTCACAGGGAGACCGCAGCGCATGAGACGAGCAGAAAGGCTGTTCAGGCTGGTTCAGATTCTGCGGCAGTCAAACAAAATCATGACGGCTGCCATGATCGCCGAGCAGCTGGAAATTTCGGTGCGCACGGTCTATCGGGACATTGCACATCTGCAGGGGTCCGGACTGCCCATCGATGGCGAAGCGGGTATTGGATATATCCTGCGCCCGGGGTTCGATCTGCCGCCCATAACGCTGTCAATAGAACAGGCTGAAGCCCTGTTGCTTGGCGCGCGGCTCGTCGGAGCGGTCGGAGATGCGTCATTACGATCTTCGGCCGGAGAAGTCCTGCAGAAATTGATTGACGTATTGCCGGAGGAGACCAGCCGCTACGTTTCGAATGCGCCGCTGGCGGCCGTCATAGGCGGCGGAGGCGAAGAGCGGGCGCCCACCCCGACCATGCGAAAAGCCATTCGGGAAAAGCGCAAAGCGCATTTTTCTTACTTCAGCCTCAAACAGGAGAGAACGCAGAGGACGATCCGGCCACTCGGGCTGACCTGTTTCGGCGCCGTCTGGCTGATGACAGGCTGGTGTGAACTGCGTGACGATTTTCGTGATTTCCGGGTTGATCGGATTGAAAACTTCACGCTCCTTCAGGACCTCTTCGACGATGAAGAAGAGAAAACATACACGTACTATGTCGAAAACCGTGTGAAGTCCTGTATCGCGGCCGCCAAGGAGAACGCCAAAGACTATCTGCAACAAAAGGGGTCGCACCAGTCAGTCTCATCCGGTTAAAGCGAATGAACAACCTTCTTGGAAATTACACCTGGGGAGAGGATTCAGGAGCGACCATTTGTCATTCACGCCCTAATTGCTAATTTCCTTCGCCGGTTTAGATAAAAGTGCAGCGGTTTGATGGCACGGCAGCGGGGATTCTCACTATCGCCGCCACGCTCCAAACCAGACATGACAGGCCCAGATGGTTATACCCATTCATCCGACCGACGAGAGCTGATGGCAGCGGCGACTTCCAAAGAGAATGACCGGGATGGTGAGCGGTCAAAGCAGTTCTTGTCCCAGGCGATAGGGCCGTTAAAACGACGTCTCCAAATTGCCGGCCTGTTGTTGGTTACCGCCGACCTGATCTGGATAGGCCAGGCCTATATCATTGCCGTCTTTTGCGCGGACCTTCTTATCAAGGCTCAGGAACCGGTTCTTTCCGACCTGTCTGTTCTTATCGCGGCCTTCCTTGGTCTTGCTCTTGTTCGCGTGCTGGCTGTCAACCTGTCAGAGAGCCTCGCCTTTGAATGCTCAACCGTGGTTCGCGATACCGCCCGGTCCTCTCTGGTCAAGCGAGCAGGAAATCCTTTGCACAGGGCAGACAGACTGCATAGCGGGGAGTTGGCGGTCATCGCTTCAAGCCAGGTTGAGGCTCTGGACGGTTATATCCGGTCTTATCTGCCCGCTCGCATACGAATTGTTGCGACGCCGACGGTGATTGTTTTGGCAGTCCTTCCAATTAGCTGGATTGCCGCCATGCTGCTGCTTGTTGCCGGACCGCTGATTCCGCTTTTTATGGTATTGATCGGCTCCGGCGCACGAAAAGCCAGCGAGAAGCATCTGGAGGAGATGGGACGGCTGGGAGGTTTTCTTCTGGACCGCCTGCAGGGATTGACAACGCTGCGGTTGCTCGGCGCGCTGGACCGGACGGAAGAGGGTGTTTTTCAGGCATCGGACCGCTTTCGACAGCGCACAATGGCTGTGCTTCGCATCGCCTTCCTGTCCTCAACCGTTCTTGAATTCTTTGCCGCACTGGGTGTGGCATTTGTCGCTGTCTTTGTCGGGTTCTCGCTGCTTGGAACAGTGAATTTCGGTCACTGGGGAACGCCTCTGACTTATCAGGCGGGCTTTTTTATCCTTCTCGTTACACCGGACTTTTTCGCGCCCTTCCGAGCATTTGCAACCGCCTTTCATGACAAAGCTGCTGCGCAAGCGGCGGCTGCGCGCCTGGGCTTTGCGATTGACCGGATGGGACCGGCCACTGACCGGCCGGTTGAGGAATCAGCTCAGGCCAAAACACCGGAGCACACAAAGGCACCCGCACTTTGCGGATCGGGCCTTCGGTCAGGGTTTGAAAGCGAAATCACGACACCTTCCGGTATCCATTTTTCCGTCACAGCCGGCGAGCGGATCGCACTCATGGGGCCAAGCGGAAGCGGAAAATCGACGCTTCTCTCAATGATCATGGGTTTTCACCGTCCCGTTTCGGGGACAATCACGGTGGATGGCCAACCTCTCAGCGATTTTGCATCGTCGGACTGGCTGCGCCGCTGCGTCCTCATTGGCCAGAAGACACATCTTTTCCACGGGTCGCTCCGATACAACCTGTCGATTGCAAAACCAGGTGCAACGGAAGCGGAGCTGATCAATGCTTTATCGCAGGCATCGGCCGCAGAACTCGCCGAAAAACTCCCAGCGGGGTTAAACACACAACTGGGGGAAAACGGATTTGGCCTTTCTGTTGGCCAACAACGGCGTGTCGCCATTGCGCGGGCATTTTTAAAACCGGCGGGCCTGGTTCTTGCTGACGAGCCAACCGCTGATCTTGATCAGGAAAACGCTCAAAAAGTTCTCGCCGGGCTTGCGCAGCTTGCCAGAGGCAGGACGCTCATCGTTGCAACCCACGATCAGTCGGTCTGCCACCATGTTGACCGGACGCTGGTCTTTGAAGCCGGACAATTGCGGGAGCGCGTTCCCGGATGATGGCGGCAGCACACCTCCTCAAACGCTTCGCCCAAAAGGAACCCGCCGCCTTTTGGGCCGGGGTCTTTCTTTCGTTGATTCCCGTGGCAGCGGGCATTCTGCTCCTGGGCGTTGCGGGATGGTTCATAACGGCCACGGCTCTCGTCGGCGGCACGGCTCTGGCGCTGACATTCGATGTTTTTCGACCCGGCGCCATTATTCGATTTCTCGCTCTCAGCCGGACGGCCGGACGCTATTTCGAACGGCTGATGACCCATGAAACGACATTTCGCTACATTACGTATCTGCGACGCGTGATTTTTCGGGGAATTTCGGCGCTCCGAAGCGAGGCGCAGGGGCGGCTGAGACGATCACTCGCCCTATCCCGACTCACCACCGACCTCGAGTCGGTTGAAGCGCTCTATCTGAGAGTCTTTCTTCCGGTGCTTATCTCGCTGTCAGTTGGCGCAATACTCTGCCTCTGTCTGGCGTTCATCCATCCGCTCATCGCGATAATCACCGGCGTCTTTTATGGCGGAGTTGCTTTCATAATCCCGATGCTGGCGGTGCGCCTCAACCAAAAAAATGCCCGCTGGATTACCTATGCAACCGATGCTCTGCGACTGCGTATTTCAGATCTTGAGGCCGGAGCGCCCGAGCTGGCGATATTCAACCGCCGCCCGGATCAACAGGAGAAGACATTTGAGTGCAGCCGGCGTTTGCAGCAAAAGCAGGCCGCTCAGGATCGCATCAACCGCAGACTGAAAGCGCTGACAAACCTGCTCGGTCAATGTCTGGTTGCAATGACGATGGCCGTTGGAGCCATCCTTTACTCCGGCGGGCAGATTACGGGACCGGTCCTCGTCGCACTCATTCTTGTTTCCCTCACTGTTCTTGAAACCGTGCAGATGTCACTTGCCGGCTGCATCGACCTCGCAAAGTCAGCACTTTCAGCAAAGCGGATCATGCCTTTAATGAAGCATGCGCACCCAATTGGCTCCAATCGGTCGGCCAAACCGCAGAAACCAATACCGACTTCGTCCGATGTCGGTTTAATACTCGAAGATGTTCATTTCTCTTACGGTCAAACAACTGCGCCGGCATTGAGAGACATCTCCTTTACGGTATCGCCCGGCGAAAAAGTCGGGATCATCGGCCCAAGCGGTTGCGGGAAATCGACAATCCTCCAACTCGTATCGCGCCTGCTCACCACCACGAAAGGCGATATATTGCTGGCCGGCACTCCTGTCTCCCAAATAGAAGAGACCGCCCTCCGTTCCCTGGTGGCGGCGGTTTCCCAAAGAACCGAGCTCTTCAACGATACGGTTGCGGCAAACCTTCGGCTGGCACACCCGGAAGCGACTGAGACTGAACTGTGGGCGGGACTTCAGCATGTCGGGTTGACCGAGACCATCCGGAACAGGGAAGGGGGACTGCAGCTTATGCTGGGGGAAAATGGCAGTGGCCTGTCAGGCGGCGAAAGTCGCAGACTTGTGCTTGCGCGCACGCTGCTGACGAATGCCGCTCTGTGGGTGATGGACGAACCGACCGAAGGGCTCGATCACGACATAGCGGTCGCCGTCATGACACACCTTCGCAAAGCGCTGTCTGATAAAACCGTTCTGATGGCTGCTCATCGCAGCCTGGAACTCGCTTTGGTTGACCGGGTGCTGACTATGGAGAACGGGAGAATCACCGGATCGGTATCAAGATGCGACAACAAACAATGGAGAGAGTTGACGGATGCTCTGCGTCCCGATTAGCCGGCCGTGTCACCTTCACGGCCTGACAGGCTGACGCAGAGCCAATTCGCCGCAACACAATTTCCGGATCCATGCTATAAATAAGCTATATGATTCAATGTATAGTAGCAGTGAATAGAGTTCGTTTACGCTGAATGAATGCGACAAGCGGCCCAGTTGCGAACACAGCCACTTATCGGTTCCCCGTCTGGATGGAATGACTTTATGCCGATGACCGCCCGGGCAGTTGCTGACTTCCCGCACAGCAGGAGATGATTATGGATCTTGATGTCGTTGATCTCTCGCGCTTTCAGTTTGCCATGACGGCGCTTTATCATTTCCTGTTTGTGCCGCTGACACTCGGTCTCTCCGTGATTATGGCCACGATGGAAACCATCTATGTGATGACCAACCGGCCCATCTGGCGGCAAATGACCAAATTCTGGGGCCTGCTTTTCGGCATCAACTTCGTGCTTGGCGTTGCCACCGGCCTGACAATGGAATTCCAGTTCGGCATGAACTGGAGCTATTTTTCCCATTATGTCGGCGATGTTTTCGGAGCTCCGCTCGCAATTGAAGGCCTGATGGCCTTTTTCCTCGAGGCGACCTTTGTCGGGCTGTTCTTCTTCGGCTGGGACAAGCTCAGCAAAGTCCAGCATCTCATGGCCACCTGGATGGTCGCCATCGGCTCCAATCTTTCCGCGCTTTGGATCCTGGTTGCCAATGGCTGGATGACCACACCGGAGGGCGCCCGCTTCAATCCCGAAACGATGCGGATGGAAATCACCAGCTTTTTCGACGTGTTCTTCAATCCGGTCGCGCAGGCAAAATTCGTCCACACCGTGTCTGCCGGATATGTCACCGGCGCAACTTTCGTTCTCGGCATCTCGTGCTGGTACCTTTTGAAAGGACGCCACATCGCGCTTGCACGGCGCTCACTGGCCGTTGCATCCGCTTTCGGGTTCGCCTCAGCTCTTTCCGTCGTCGTTCTTGGGGATGAAAGCGGCTATGCGACCTCAGAACATCAGAAGATGAAACTCGCCGCGATCGAAGCGATGTGGGAGACAGAACCCGCTCCGGCGGCCTTCAACGTCATCGCCTGGCCCAACCAGGAAGAGAGACGCAACGAATTCGCGCTGGAGATCCCTTACGTAATGGGGCTGATCGCAACGCGGTCGCTGACCGAAGAGATACCCGGGATCCATGAACTTGTGGAGCGCGCAAAGACACGCATCGGGGTGGGGATCAAGGCCTATGACGATCTTCAAGCCATTCGCAGTGGTACCGATACTTCTCCGGAACGCCTGAAAAGCTTTGAAGAAAACAGTAAAGTTCTCGGTTATGCCTACCTTCTGAAGCCCTATATCGATGACCCCCGGCAGGCGACGCCGGAGATGATCGAACAGGCGGCCTGGGATACCGTGCCAATGGTCTTTCCGGTCTTCTACGCCTTCAGGATCATGGTTGCGGTGGGCTTCTTCATGATTGTGCTGATGGGCGTGTTCTTCTTTATCTCGTCCGCAAGCCGGGTCGACAGCATGCTTCAGAAGCATCGCTGGCTTTTCTGGGTGCCGGTGCTGTCAATTCCGCTGCCATGGATTGCCGCCGAATGCGGCTGGTTCGTTGCCGAGTATGGCCGACAGCCCTGGATCATTGAGGGCGTGTTGCCGACAGCGGTTGCCGTGTCGGATCTCAGTGTTGCCGATGTGCTTCTGACGATTGTCGGCTTTATCGCACTTTATTCAACACTCGCCGTCGTCGAAATCACCCTCATGATCAAATACATCAAAAAAGGCCCGGAACCCGAGCACGGTGTCCCGGATGACAGCCGGCCAACCACCGGCGCTCTTCCGGCCGCAGCGGAGTAATTGTCATGATCCTGCATGAATTTTTCGATTACTCGACGCTCAAAATCATCTGGTGGGTCCTTCTGGGCGTGCTCCTGATCGCATTTGCAATCACGGACGGTTTCGATCTCGGTGTCGCAACTCTCTTGCCCTTCGTTGCCAAAACGGATGTCGAGAGGCGCGTTGCGATCAATACGATCGGCGCGACCTGGGAAGGCAACCAGGTTTGGCTGATCCTCGGAGGCGGGGCCATCTTCGCCGCCTGGCCGGCGCTTTATGCCGTCAGTTTCTCGGGATTTTACCTGGCGATGTTTCTGGCCCTTGCCGCCCTGATCCTGCGGCCCGTTTCGTTCAAATACCGCTCCAAACGCCCCGATCCGCGCTGGCGCCGGAACTGGGATATGTGTCTCTTCATCGGCGGGTTCGTGCCGGCTCTCATATTCGGAGTGGCCGTGGGTAACGTACTACAGGGGGTCCCGTTCCGTTTTGACGACGATCTGCGGATTTATTACGAGGGAACGCTGTTCGGCCTCCTTAACCCTTACGCGTTGCTTTGCGGCCTGTTGTCCGTTGCGATGCTTGTCATGCATGGCGGCGCGTGGCTTGGGCTTAAAGCCGGCGGCATTGTCGCTGAGCGCGGACGCCTTTACGGCTCGCTCGGAGCACTGGCGGTGATCGTGCTTTTCGCCCTGAACGGACTGCTCCTCAATCTGTTTATAGACGGGTATCAGATCACATCGGTGATTGATCCGGAGATGCAGGCCAATCCCCTCAACAAAGAGGTCGCTGAGGGCGGAAGCTGGTTTGCCAATTACGGCAGTTATCCCTTTCTTTTGATTTGCCCCGTTATGGGATTTCTGGGTGCGCTTGGAGCTTTCTTCGGCCTGCGCTCAGGAGCCGAGATTGTTACGTTTCTGTCGTCGAAAATCAGCGTCATCGGAATCATATCCACCGTCGGCGTGTCAATGTTTCCCTTCATTCTGCCAAGCTCGATCGATCCAAGATCCAGCATGACGGTTTGGGATACGTCCTCCAGTCACGCCACTTTGTTCAATATGCTGGTGGCGGTTGTTATTTTTCTGCCGATTGTCCTGATCTATACCGCCTGGGTTTACCGGGTGCTCTGGGGCAAAATCGACGAAAAAACCATCGAGGAAACGAAAGACACGGCCTATTGAAAAACGGCATTTTCTTGGGCTGAGATCGGAGTGAAAACTGTGTGGTATTTTGCCTGGATTTTGGGATTGCCCCTGGCGTGCTGCCTGGCCATTCTTAACGCGATGTGGCTTGAAATGCGCGAAGATGATGACAGACTTCGGCAAACGCCCTGGGTTCCTGAAGACGATCGCTAGAGCAAATCTGGCTTCGCTCCAGATTTCAGAACTCAAGGCGGCCATAAAGCTCCTCAAAAGGCACCATGACATGCTTCGCAAATCCCGGACGTTCTCTCAGCCTCCGGTACCATTTTTCGACATTCGCAACACGCGGCCGGTCAATATCAAGGCTGAAATAGCGATAGAGATGCGTTCCAATCGGGATATCGGCCAGCGAGAGCGTATCGCCAAGTAAGAAGTTCTGTCCTTCAAGTTGAGCATCGAGCAATCTGAAATAGCCTGCGCATTCCAGAATCCGCCGGTTGACCGCTTCCGTATTCCGCTGCGGCTCCGGCGTCCGATAGAACCCCCAGAACACACCGGTCAGAAAAGCCGGCTGTAAAGCCGTCTGCGACCAGTCCATCCATTGGTCGACCGGCGCGCGGTCTGCAGGAGTTTCATTCCAAAACCGGCCGGCACCGTAAGCCGCTGCCAGGTAGCGCAGGACAGCGTGCGATTCCCAGACATATGTCCCACAATCATCAATGAACGGCACTTTGCCGTGCGGGTTCATTCGCCGGTACCCGTCTGTATCAAGACCACCAAAATCCCCGCCCAGTTCGATATGACAAAACTCCCGATCGATCTCATGCAGAAACCAGAGAACTTTCTGAACATTGAAAGAAGAACGGCGGCCATAGACTGTCAGCAATGAAAAACTCCCCAAGCATCAGGATAGAATCCGGTCAGATTTACAGGCCGGAGCACAAAGACATATATCCGCTCCTTTCGTGTTTCCGCAGACGCTGACCCAAAGAACAGGAGATGACCCATTTAAACTATGCGACAATTACGCAACATGCGGATACGGAAAAGGGCATCTTGCAATCACAATCGGTCCCCCGGAACGATATCGTCTGGAACAATAATCAAACCGGCACTAAATCTTCCAGGTTGAAAACGGATCAGAGCGGCGAAAGGACGGTGCAGGATGACGTTGCTGGCTTCTTTGCCGATGTATGACTGGCCCGAACTCCAGTCGGCAACCGATGCGTTCTGGACCTTTCTGAAAGACGCACTGCAAGAACAGGGCTTTGCCGCGCCGATCAAACTGGATAGAAGGCTTTCCCTTTTGTCGCAGTGGCAGAGTGACGACCTTCTTTTGTCGCAAACCTGTGGCTCTCCACTGACATCGTGCCTAAGAGGCGCGGTAAAAGTGGTGGGCACCCCGCACTACGATGCCACCGGATGTGAGGGGCCGGACTATAGCAGTTTTCTCGTTGTCCGAAAGGACAGCAACATTCAGACACTCGCTTGCCTCGCCGGACGGCGGGCGGCATTCAACGACAGGGGATCTCTGTCGGGCCATTCGGCCTTTTGCGCCGTCATCGGGCCCCTTGCACGCGGACAGTCATATTTTTCCTCCGTTATGGAGTCGGGAAGTCATCGGCGTTCAATCGAATTTGTTGCAAGCGGTCAGGTCGACGCGGCCTGTATCGATGCGGTTTGCTGGCAATATGCCCAATCGCTTCTCCCCGAACTCACGGATTTGTTGAAGCCCATAGGGGCAACACCGAAAATGCCGGGGCTGCCATTCATCACAGCAGGCGGTCGCAGCAGCACGGAATTATCCCGTATTCAAGATGCCATCGAAATTGTTCTGGGCAATCCGGCAACCGCGCAGACATGCCGGCAATTGCGTATTACCGGGTTCAGTCGCACGGATGAAAGCGATTATCTGCCTGTTTCAGAGATGCACGAAGGGTCGATCAAATTGAATTACAGGCAATTGTGGTAGCGACCGGGAGGCGAAAACAGACGCCCGATCTTCAGGACCCGGATGGTAGCGCCTGGGCGTCGGTGCAGCTTCACAACCCCGCCTTGTAGGTCAGCATCCAATTGATGGTTTCCCGCCAGTCGGTCATTCGGATCGGCGTTCCGTGAGTTCCCGTTTCAAAGAGAACGAACTTTGCAGGATAACGGGGGGATCTCTTTCGGATCCTGTCGAAAAACAGGAACTGTTTTTTCCAGTCATAGACTTTGTCAAGACTTCCATAGCCGAAATAGAGCGGGATATGGCGGCCCGGGTCTCTTACGATGGCGGAGTTCGCAAACGCCGGATCCGTCGGAGCTCCCATCAAAATGAGACCGCCCAGCATGCCGGAAACCTCAGGGTCACGCGCCAACCGCCAGCAGATGGCTCCGCCCATGGACCCGCAGGCAACGAAGATCGAGGCGCGCGGCATTTGCTGCCGATAGGCCTTTATCAACGCCTTCACATCATTTTTTCCGCGTTCCTTGAAGTCGGAAAAATCCGTCGAAATATAAAGGCCCATGTTCCGAGCCATCAGATTTTTGATGCGGTTGAAATTGCCGCCAAAACTGAAGTCGTTGGCACCAAGATGCCGACTGCCGTTGCGGCCGTGGATAAAAATCACAATGGACCGGACGTTGGCGTTGGCTTTTCCGACCCGGATATAGCGAAATGCGTGTCCGTCCTGCTCAAAAGACAAGTCCTTCTGGGTGCGCCGCGGATAGGTGGAGACATACTCCCCGAACACCCGGCGCTCATCGACCTGGTCGCGATCCCTGAGATCTCTCTGCTTGTTGTAATCAACATGCAGAAAGTCGCCATTGAGCTTGCTGTCCAGGATCTGGGGATACCGGAAGAGTCGATCTTTGTGAGACGAAAGCTGATAAGCCTCTGCCGAGATGGGCAGCGCCATTAAAATCGTCAAAGCTGTCAGGATGAAACGGTACAAAGTCTTCATGATCCGCATCTGCTCTCCTGAGGCATGACCATCTAAGTGTCTGGCACTTATATCTCAGATTCGTGGCGACAATCCATCCTGTTCACATTTCCGGTGCGGGACTGGCCTTCCTGTCATCCCCTTTCGTGAGGCTTTTTGCCCGTTTTGGAATTTGAATGAATTTGTTAGAGATAGTCGCTGGTGTCTGTCAAAGACGGGCATATAAAATCAATGCAGGGAGGCTGGCAAATGCGCCCGGTTTCGGTCAACGGTGTTGTTCTTAATTATTCCGATCAGGGCTATGGCGAAGGGCCATGCCTTGTTTTCTCAAATTCACTGGGAACGGATTACCGCATCTGGCAAGGCGTTGCAGAGCATCTGTCGAACGACTATCGGCTGATCTTCTACGACAAACGCGGTCACGGTCTGTCTTCCGCTCCTGAAGCGCCATATACAATGGATCAGCATATCGGGGACCTGACGGGATTGCTGGACCATCTTGACATCAAAAATACGATTGTTGTCGGACTGTCCGTCGGCGGCCTGATCGGCCAGGGCCTCGCCGCACGGCGTCCGGATCTTGTTCAGGCACTTGTTTTGTCCGATACAGCACCAAAAATCGGAACCGATGAGATGTGGTCCGCCAGGATCGCGGCCATTCGGGAAGCGGGACTTGAGGGCGCCGCCAACGGTATTCTGGAACGCTGGTTTTCCCAGGACCTCAGAGAAAGCAGACCGATTGATGTTACACTTTGGCGCCACATGCTGGTGAGAACGCCCATTGAAGGATATCTCGGCACCTGTCAGGCTATCATGGCGACCGATTTCACAGAAGCGGCCCGAAGACTCGACTTGCCGGTGCTTTGTGTCGTCGGATCGGAAGATGGCGCGACTCCGGTCTCGCTGGTAAAGGCGATGGCCGACATAATCCCCGGCAGCCAGTTTGAAGTCATTGACGGTGCCGGGCATTTGCCGTGTGTTGAGAAACCGGAGCAGTTCGCGGCGCTGGTTAAAGCCTTTGTGGCAAAGCACAATCTGGATTAACTGGGTTGTTGTCTCCCGCCGCACGCTTTCACAGGAGTTAAATGCTTCATGCAGCAGGCTTTCATTTGCGACTTTATCCGCACACCAATAGGCCGTTATGGCGGCAGCCTGTCATCCATTCGAACCGACAACCTGGCAGCGGTGCCCATCAAGGCGCTGATGGCCAGAAATGCCTCCGTGGACTGGGGTGCCGTCGATGACCTCATATACGGATGCGCCAATCAGGCAGGTGAAGACAACAGAAATGTCGCGCGCCTGAGTTCTCTGATCGCCGGTTTACCCCAATCCGTGCCAGGCACGACGATCAATCGACTCTGCGGGTCGGGAATGGACGCGGTGCTGACAGGCGCCAGAGCCATTCAGTCAGGCGATGCGGAACTGATCGTTTCCGGCGGTGTTGAGAGCATGTCGCGCGCACCACTGGTTATGCCCAAGGCGGAAACGGCCTTTTCCCGCAAAGCGGAGATTTACGACACGACCATAGGCTGGCGCTTCGTTAATCCGCTGATTGAGACGCAATACGGCATCGATTCAATGCCTGAGACAGCCGAAAACGTGGCCGCGGACTTTTCCATTTCCCGTAAAGACCAGGACGCGTTTGCCGCAAGAAGCCAGGCTCGGGCCGGTGCCGCGCAGGAAACCGGCCGATTTGCAAGGGAAATTGTCGCCGTATCCGTACCTCAGCGCAAAGGCGATCCGATTTCCTTCAAAGATGATGAACATCCACGTGCGGGAACCACCGAGGAGAGCCTTTCAAAACTGCCAACGCCATTCCGCAAAGACGGTTCGGTAACTGCCGGAAACGCTTCGGGTGTCAATGACGGATCCGCTGCCTTGTTGCTGGCTTCGGAGAGCGCTGTATCCCGATATGGTCTCAACCCGCTTGCGCGCATCGTCTCCGGCGCCGCAGCCGGAGTTGAACCCAGACTCATGGGTATTGGCCCGGTTCCCGCAACAGAAAAGCTCCTGATGCACCAGAAACTTCGCATTTGCGATATTGATATTCTTGAACTGAACGAGGCCTTCGCTTCTCAGGCGCTGGCCGTGCTGCGCAATTTGGGTCTTCCGGACAATGCTGATCATGTGAATCCCAATGGCGGCGCGATTGCGCTTGGTCATCCTCTGGGAGCCAGCGGTGCCCGAATTGTCGGAAGCGCCGCTGTTGAACTGCAAAGCCAAGGTCACAAGCGAGCGCTTGCCGCAATGTGCGTCGGTGTGGGGCAGGGGATAGCCTGCCTGATTGAAAGCGTGTGAGATCCGATGTCAGTCAGCGTTCTTGATTCCTCGATCTACGGCCGTTTCCTGGGAGACGATGACCTCAGCGTAATTTTTACGCCGGAAAAGGAGGTCGCCGCTCTGCTTAAGGTGGAAGCCGCCCTCGCAACGGTTCAGGGGCAGACCGGTCTCATTCCCGCATCCGCGGCGGATAGGATCGCTCACACCGCATCGTCCATGCACCTGGATCCCGAAACGCTTGCCGAGGGGACCGCCGCCGACGGCATTCCCATTCCCTCGCTGGTCCGGGAACTGCGCAAGGCTGTCGGCCCGGCGGCATCCGCGTATGTGCATTTCGGGGCGACCAGCCAGGATATCATGGACACCGCACTCATTCTTCGACTGCGGGAAGCGTCAGAAATCCTGTCCGGACGAATGGATCGACTCATCACGATCCTGTCGGAAAAGGCGGACGCCTTCGGGGAGACAGCCGTCCCGGCGCGAACCCGGTCACAGCAGGCAACGCCGACAGCACTCGGCCTGAAATTTGCCGCCTGGCTGATGCCGCTCAAGCGGCACCGGCAGCGGCTCATCGAGTTAAGGCCTCGGCTGGAGGTGGTTCAGTTGGGCGGCGCCTCGGGCAATCTGTCCGCGTTCGGCAAGGATGGCATTGCCGTTATGAGTGGGCTGGCATCCGAGCTTGGCCTTGGAACACCGGCGTTGCCCTGGCATACCCAGCGGGACAGCCTGGTCGAATTTACAGGCTGCCTGAGCCTTATCTCGGCGACCCTGGGTAAAATCGGCCAGGATCTCATTCTGTTGGGGCAATCCGAAATTCGGGAGGTCCAGTCCGGCAGCGGCGGCGCTTCTTCAACGATGCCGCAAAAATCCAATCCGGTTGGTGCTGAGTTGCTGGTATCCTATGCCCGGCACATTCCGGGTCTTCAGGCCACAATGATTTCGGCCATGCTCCACCCGGCCGAACGGGATGGAGCCGCATGGATAACCGAGTGGATCACACTGCCTCAGATGGTGCTGATGACCGTACGGGCGCTGACCGTTGCCACAGAACTGAGTACCGGTCTTGACGCGGATCAAGACAATATCAACAGGCTTTTCGAACACTCCAACGATCTGATGATGGCCGAAGCGGCCGCGTTTGCGATGGCAGCGCATATGCCCTTACCCGATGCCCAGAAGCTTGTAAAAGAGGCTTGTCGGAAGATCGCTCAAAACGGTGGATCCCTGATCGACGAACTTTCGGCTTCCTGCGATCTGGACATTGACTGGCTGGCCCTGAAACAGCCGGAAAAACAGATTGGACAGGCGAGAGAACTGATCGCGCGCGCTGTCGCTGATTAGGTCGGGTGGACGGACTGCAACACGGTTATCGGCAACAGGAACCAAACGGATTGAACACTGAATTGGAACAGGTTTTTCAACGTTACAGCAACGTGAGCAAACGCGTTCTGTCACTCACGGAGGGGGAGAACGATCCGATCGCGCTGATGGCCACCGTCGCATGCGAACTCTATCATTCCGATGATCGCTTCGACTGGCTGGGCTTTTATCGTAATGTCGGCAATGCAACCCTCAAGATCGGACCCTATCAGGGAGGGCACGGCTGTCTCGTAATTCCGTTTTCACGCGGCATCTGCGGGCGCTGCGCGCGGACAGGTGAACCGCAAATTATCGATGATGTTGAGAGCGATGCCTCGCACATCGCCTGTTCCGCTACAACCAGATCCGAACTGGTTCTGCCGATATGCGACACTTCCGGACAGCTGATCGCGGTTCTGGATATTGATTCTGACCGAAGAGCGGCTTTTGACGATGTGGATGCACACGAACTGCAGCTTCTTATGAACGCCGTCTTTCGGAAGAAATGATGCGGGCCGTCCGCACGTTTGGAAACAAGACCTTTTTCTTATACTTTTGAATAGTTCCAGGCAGCCTGTCTCGGGATGCGGTTCCGGTCTTATATAAGACTCGGTGCGTTCCAAGACAGGCAATAAGACGGCCTCTCTCTCATTTAAGCTATCCTCTCATCAAGTATTCCCCGGAATTCAGCTAAGCCACTTTCAATTGTCGACCGCCCATTTCTTGTACAGACTTCTATAGGTTTTCCACTTATCCACCAATCTTGTGCCGGATAATACATTCGCCGTATCATGTGCGCTTCGAGGCCGGTTTCGACTGGCTCACTGTCTCAGTAAAAGTGGCGCTGTGCTTGGATATTGGAGCGTCGTAGTCTCCCGCACGTTGTTTTAACGGCAGAATTTGGAGGGTTTGACGTTTGAAGCCTTTGCACGCTCTTGCAAACGGGCGCACCGAGCAGCCCTCGACACCCGCATCTCCCGTCGTCTCGGAGGAAATCCGAAAAACCACTTGCTACATGTGTGCCTGCCGGTGCGGGATCAATGTGCATATGCGCGATGGAAAAGTCCGTTATATCGAAGGCAACCGCGATCACCCCGTCAATCAGGGCGTCTTGTGCGCCAAGGGCTCGGCCGGGATCATGCAGCACTATTCTCCGGCGCGCCTCAAAAAACCGCTCAAACGCGTGGGAGAGCGCGGCGAAGGCAAATTTGAAGAAATCGAATGGGACGAAGCACTGGAACTCGCTGTTTCCTGGCTTGAACCCGTTCGCAAAAACGGACCGGAGAAACTTGCCTTTTTCACCGGCCGGGATCAGTCCCAATCCCTGACGAGCTGGTGGGCACAGCAATTCGGGACACCCAATTACGCCGCTCATGGCGGTTTCTGCTCCGTCAATATGGCGGCAGCCGGCATCTACACGATGGGGGGAGCGTTCTGGGAATTCGGGTCACCCGATTGGGACCGGACCAGGATGTTCATGATATTCGGCGTTGCGGAGGATCACGATTCCAACCCCATCAAGATCGGGCTTGGCAAACTGAAGGAACGCGGCGCCAAGGTTGTCGGCGTCAATCCGGTTCGTAGCGGCTACAACGCGATTGCGGACGAGTGGGTCGGCATCACGCCCGGTACCGATGGGCTGTTCATACTGGCCATGGTGCACGAATTGATCCGTACCGGTCACGTCGATCTTAACTACCTGATTCGCTATACCAATGCGCCGGCCCTGGTCATCGATAATCCGGGCGAAGCCGACCACGGTCTGTTTGCCAGGGACACAGACGACAATGTTCTGGTCTGGGACCGTGTTGCGAAAAAGGAACGCCCCATCCTGGATGCAGATGTAAAACCAGCCCTGAAAGGAACGGTCACGCTCGCCGATGGACGAAAGGCGCGGCCTGTGTTCGAACTCATGGCCGAGAAATATCTGTCGGATGAGTATGCACCCGCCAATGTTGCGGACAGGTGCGGCGTGTCTGAAGCGACGATCAAACGGCTGGCGTCCGAACTGGCCCATGTGGCTTTCGAGGAAGAGATTGTTATCGAACAGCCCTGGACGGATCTTCGGGGCGTCCGGCACGAGACCATGACCGGACGACCGGTCAGCTTCCATGCGATGCGCGGTATTTCCGCACATTCCAACGGCTTTCAGACCTGTCGCGCCCTTCACATTCTTCAGATCCTTCTCGGCTCAGTGGAAGTGCCCGGCGGTTTTCGATTCAAACCGCCATATCCAAAACCCGTTGAAGCCCATCCGACACCGCATGCCAAATCCAATGCAGGCAGCCCGTTGAACGGTCCGCATCTGGGCTTTCCGCGCGGTCCTGAGAACCTTGCACTGAAAGACGACAACACACCTGTCCGCATTGACAAGGCGTTCAGCTGGGATGCGCCGATGTCATCCCACGGCATGATGCACATGGTCATCGCCAACGCCGCAGCCAAGGACCCTTACGGTATCGATGTGCTGTTCATGTACATGGCGAACATGTCCTGGAACTCATCCATGAACTCCGGTGGCGTCATGGAGATGCTGCGGGAGAAGGACGAGAACGGCGATTATGTCATCCCGAAGATCATCTATTCGGACGCTTATTCC
This sequence comes from Stappiaceae bacterium, assembly GCA_965275915.1. Lineage (GTDB taxonomy): Bacteria > Pseudomonadota > Alphaproteobacteria > Rhizobiales > Stappiaceae > JBDWFY01. The sequence continues at coordinate 464,839 of CBDHYI010000006.1, read as the reverse complement.
TCGGAGATGGTCGCTTTCTCCGATCTGGTGCTGCCCGATACCACCTATCTTGAGCGCCATGACTGCATCTCGTTGCTTGACCGTCCGATTTGTGAAGCGGATGCCGCCGCCGATTCCATTCGCTGGCCGGTCGTAGAGCCCGACCGGGAAGTACGCGGATTTCAGTCGGTGATCATCGATCTTGCCAACCGCCTGAAACTGCCCGGCTTCGTCGACGACAACGGTAACGCAAAATACAAGGATTATGCCGATTACATAGTCAACCATGAACGCCGTCCCGGCGTCGGGCCCCTGGCCGGTTGGCGCGGCGAAAATGGCGATCGGAGCGGACGCGGCACTCCGAACAAGGATCAGTTGAAACGCTATATCGAAGAGGGTGGTTTTTGGCTCGAACACGTGCCGGACGAAGCGCGATTCTACAAACCCTGGAACAGTGCCTACCAGGATTGGGCCGTCTCAAAAGGCTTTTACGACGAGCCTCAGCCTTACCTGTTCCAGCTCTACATTGAACCGATGCGCAAGTTCCAGGCCGCTGCCGAAGGCCATGGCGACCGGCAGCCGCCTGATCGGCTGCGCGGGCGGATAAAAGAAGCCTTTGATCCATTGCCGATGTGGTATCCACCTTTTGAAGGCTCGATGGTGAGCGAAGAGGAATTTCCGATTTGCGCCATCACCCAGCGCCCGGCGGCGATGTATCACTCCTGGGGGTCGCAGAATGCGTGGCTCAGGCAGATCCATGGAACCAATCCGCTCTATGTCTCCGGTTCGCTGTGCGACGAACATGACCTGAAAGATGGCGACTGGGTCTGGCTGATCTCCAATCACGGTCGGATCAAGATTCCGGTTGCCCGCATGGACGCCCTCAATGCCAATACGGTCTGGACTTGGAATGCGATCGGCAAGCGGGAAGGGGCCTGGGCGCTGAAATCAAACGCGCCGGAGACGAAAAAAGGCTTCTTGCTCAATCACCTGATCAATGAGTTGTTGCCCGAACAGGGTGACGGCTATCGCTGGTCTAACTCGGATCCGATTACCGGCCAGGCGGCCTGGTACGATTTGAAGGTGAGGATCGAGAAAGCAGACGCAGGTGATGGCATCAGTCAGCCGCATATGAGCGCACAAGAGTCTCCGGTCGGTTACGGGCCGGACGACATCGCATATGGCAAGGAGTGGACAAAATGACCCTTTTGCCCGAAACGACTCAGAAGAAACTGGGCCTTGCCATTGACCTCGACACGTGCGTGGGCTGCCATGCCTGCGAGGTTGCCTGCAAGGAATGGAATACCGGCGGCTATGGCGCGCCGCTGTCGGATCAGAATCCGTACGGTGACACCCCCACCGGCACCTGGCTCAACCGGGTTCATACGTTCGAGGTCAAGGCGAGTCCCAACCGGTCAAAAGATAACACCGGAACGCCGATTTCTCAGCTTTCCCAACTGGTTCACTTTCCGAAGAGCTGCCTCCACTGTGACGATGCTCCTTGTGTTACGGTCTGTCCGACCGGTGCCAGCTACAAGCGCTCCGAAGACGGTATTGTGCTTGTGAATGAAGACTGGTGTATCGGCTGCGGGTTGTGCGCATGGGCGTGTCCCTATGGCGCCCGCGAACTTGATGCGGACGAAGGCGTGATGAAAAAATGCACCCTCTGCGTCGACCGGATTTATAACGAGAACATTCCCGAAGAAGACCGTGTTCCGGCTTGCGTTAAAACATGCCCGGCGGGCGCGCGCCATTTTGGAGATTTCAACGATCCGAATTCCAACGTCTCCAAGCTCTCGGCAGCGCGGGGCGGTATCGATCTGATGCCGGAGATGGGGACCAAGCCGGTCAATCAATATCTGCCGCCCCGGCCCAAACACGATATCGACCTTATTCAGCTGGCAAAGCCGGAACTCTCCGAACCCAGCACCAAGGACGGATTGCTCGGATGGCTTGATAACGCTCTGGAAAAGTTGGGGTAAGGCATGCATCCGGCACCAAGCATCATCATTTTTACCAGCCTGAGCGGCGCGGGTTTCGGATTGCTGGGACTTCTGTTCCTCGGCATCGGGCCGTTTTACAGCCCGGCTTATCTTTGGGTATCCGTCATCCTGGGTTTCGCAATGGCGGTTGCGGGACTGCTGGCCTCCACATTCCATCTCGGTCATCCGGAGCGCGCCTGGAGAGCGCTGACGCAGTGGCGCTCCTCCTGGCTGTCCCGGGAAGGAGTGCTCGCTGTTCTGACCTTGGGGGCAGGGGGACTTTATGCCGTTCTGCTGCTCTTCGGCGGTCTTGAAGTTTCGCAGCTGGGCACGGTAACCACACTGCTCGCCATCGCAACGGTGTATTCCACCGCAATGATTTACGCACAGATGAAGACAGTACCGCGCTGGCATTCGGTGCTGACACCGGTCATGTTCCTGACCTTCGCTCTCAGCAGCGGTCTGCTGGCACTCACTTTCGTGGCCTCCATTGCCGCACCTGTATCGTCCGCTTTTGTGATTATTTCGATTGTTCTGGTCATCCTCAGTTGGGGCGTCACCCTGGCTATGTGGCAGAGAAATGAAAAAGTGGATCTGGCAGCATCCGGTTCGTCTCCGGAGACGGCGACCGGACTTGGCTTTCTGGGCAGCGTGCGGCTGCTTGAATCGCCGCATTCCTCACCGAACTATCTGATGAAGGAAATGGTCTATCGGGTGGCGCGCAAGCATGCACAGAAGCTGAAGCGGTTGGCCCTCCTGGTCGGCGGCGCGGTTCCTTTGGTGCTGCTGCTTATCGCGGCCACCGGATTTGCTGCGCCGCTCTGGCTGCTGCTGGCATTTGCAACCCATCTCGCCGGTATTTTTATCGGTCGCTGGCTGTTCTTTGCCGAGGCGGAACACGCCGTGTCCCTATATTACGGTCATCGTTAAGTGACTGCCCAGTCAGGTTTGCGTTTTTCAAAGAACGCCTGCACACCCTCTCGTGCCGCCTCCGTCTCCCACGTATCGGCGAGCCGGGTAATGGTCTCTTCCATGACGGCATCATCAATGATCGGACCAAGTGACCGCACAATGGATTTTGCCTCAGAGACGGCGACTGGCGACGCGGAAAGATAAGGGCGCACCTGCCGTTCGATGGCCTCATCAAAGGTCGCAGCATCGACACACATGGCGCACAGGCCAAGGGATTGCGCTTCAGCCGCATCGAACAGGCGGCCGGACATGAATACCCGACGAGCCGGCCCTTCGCCCAATCTGGCCATGACATAGGGACTGATCGTTGCCGGAATGAGGCCAAGCCGGGTTTCGGTCAGGCCGAACCGCGCATCGGACTGCGCGACCGCAACGTCGCACACACTCATCAGACCGACACCTCCGCCATAGGCCTGGCCTTGAATTCGGCCGATCAGCGGCTTGGGCAACTCATTGAGCTGACGCAGAAGGTTCGCCAGCTTGCGGGCTTCGTCCATCCTATGCGCTCGGGTGGCGTCAAACTGCGCTTTCATCCAGGAGAGGTCGGCACCGGCGCAAAAGCTCTTTCCTTCACCGGTCAAAACAACGACCCGGACCCGCTCGTCCCCGCCCAAGGCGATGGCCGCTGCGGTCAGTTCCTCGATCATCCGGCTCGACAGCGCATTATGTTTTTCCGGCCGGTTGAGAACGAGCGTTGCAACGCCCCGTTCATCCTGCTCGATCCGGATCGTCTCATAAGTCATTGCGTACGGTCCTTCAGGTCCATGACGAATTCAGCCGTTCGTTCCAACCGGTCAGGGTCCAGACCGGTTTCAAATCCCCGGTCCCGCAAAAGGCGATCAACCTTGATCGTATCGACATTGCCTTTTGCGTCGGGTGCATAAGGACAACCGCCAAGGCCGCCGATGGCGGCATCAAACGTTCTGAGGCCGCGTTCCAGGCTGGCTTCGATGTTTTCAAGCGCCCGGTGCCCCGTATCATGATAATGGCCGGCCAGTCGCTCTGCGGGAAACTGCGCCAGGACCGCATCAAGCATTGTCCCTATTGTCTCGGGCGTCCCCGCCCCAATCGTATCTCCGAGTGAAACCTCATAAGCGCCCATTGCAAACAGGGCGGCTGCAACGCGAACCACGTTTTCAGCCGGAACTTTTCCTTCATACGGGCAGTCGGTCACACAGGAGATATAACCGCGAACCGGTATGCCATTGACAGAAGCCTCCTTAACAACGGGTTGAAAACGCTCAAGACTTTCTTCGATGGAGCAGTTGATGTTTTTATGGCTGAATGTCTCGGACGCTGAGCCGAATATCGCAACTTCATCAGCTTTGGCCGAAAGGGCCCGGGTAACGCCCTGCATGTTAGGCGTCAAAGCGGTATAGACAACGCCCTCTTTCCTCCTGATGCCTTTCATGACCTCCGAAGCATCGGCAAGCTGTGGAACCCATTCGGGGCTTACAAAGCTTGTGACTTCGATTTTCTTGTAACCGCAGCCCGACAGGCGATTGACAAGGTCGATTTTGTCCTCGGTCGGAATGAGGCGTTTCTGGTTCTGGAGGCCGTCACGGGGCCCCATTTCAAAGAGCGTTACAAAGTCAGTCATGCCATTGTCTCTGATGCCACTTCCGCGGCGGCGATATCCCGGAGTTCCCGGCGGACGACCTTACCGGTGGTCGTCATCGGAAGGGAGGACACAAAGGCGATCTCCCGCGGATACTCATACGCGGCCAGCCTTATCCTGACATGTTCGGTGATATCGACGGCCAGATCGTTACTCTCTGCCACGCCGTCTTTCAGGACAACAAATGCTTTGACGATTTCCGTCCGGACCGGGTCGGGTTTGCCGACAACACCGGCCATGGCAACAGCCGGATGCCTGAGCAGGCAGTCCTCAATTTCTCCCGGGCCAATCCGATAGCCAGACGAGGTGATGACATCATCGTCACGCCCCACGAAGCGGATCCAGCCCTCCTCGTCCATGATACCGGTATCGCCTGTCAGCAACCAGTCGCCCGCAAATTTCTTCCCTGTTGCGTCCGGATTCTGCCAATATTCCACGAACATGACCGGGTCGGACTTTTGAACACCGATGTTTCCCAGCGTGCCACGCGCCACCGGCTGACCGCTGTCATCGATAATGGCAAGGCGGTGCCCAGGAACCGCGCGTCCCATAATGCCGGGCCTCGCTGGCATGATGCGGCTGCAAGAGGAAACGATCATGTTGCATTCCGTCTGACCGTAAAACTCATTGATGGTCAGGCCGAAGGTCTTCTGCCCCCATTCGATCAACTCGCTCCCCAGCGTCTCCCCGCCGCTTGCGATCGAGCGGAGACGATAAGACCAGCGCTGTTTCGGATTGTCGACCTGCCGCATCATTTTGAGGGCTGTGGGGGGCAGAAAGCTGTTTCGAATTTCATGCTCGGCGAGAAATGCGAAGGCCGCTTCGCCGGTGAATTTCTTGAAACGATGGGCAACAACCGGAATGCCGTGATGAAGGGCCGGCATCAGAACGTCAAGCAATCCGCCGATCCAGGCCCAGTCTGCGGGGGTCCAGATCTTGTCTCCCTGCTGAGGAAAGAGGTCATGACTGATTTCAACGCCAGGGAGATGTCCCGGCAGGACCCGGTGCGCGTGCAAGGCTCCCTTCGGCTGGCCGGTGGTGCCGGATGTATAGATGATCAAAGCCGGATCGTCCGCGCGGGTTCGAACCGGCTCAAAATCAGGCGACCGGATCCGCCGCAGGGCGTGAAAGTCTTCCGCCTGATCCGCCGGTCCATCAATTGAAAAAACACGCTGAAGGTCGGGCAGGGAGGACCGTATAGCCGCGACTTTCTCCGCGCCTTCTCGGTTGGTGATCAGCATTTTTGCGCCGGAGTCTTTTAGTCGGTAGGCAAGCGCCTCTTCCCCGAACAGCGTAAACAGCGGAATTGAAATCCCGCCCAGCTTGTGAATGGCAATATGGGCGTAGGCTGTCTCCGGTGCCTGGGGTAGCAGAATGCCGATCCGGTCGCCCCGGGCAGCTCCGTGATCGGCCAAAAGGTTCGCGACCTGGTTTGAATAGCACTTCAGATCAGAAAACGAAAAGGCATGTTTTTGATTGTTTTTGTCAATGAATTCAATGGCAAGCCGATCCGGATCTCTGTCAGCCCACTTGTCACAAATGTCTGTACCGATATTGAAATAATCCGGTATGTCCCATTCAAAGCGTGCGAACAGTTCGTCATATGTCGCGCCGTCAGGCAGCATGATCTTCCTCCGCCATGGCCAGCAAAACAGCGCCCTCGGTGACCTGATCTCCTTCCGCAACCCAGATGTCCGCGATCGTGCCGGCACGGGGGGCAAGCAACGTATGTTCCATTTTCATGGCTTCAATCACGATAAGCGGCGCGCCTTTGTCGACCGTCTGGCCCGGGCTTGCGCTCAGGAGTTTCACCAGACCCGGCATCGGCGCAAGCAGGCTATCGCTTATCTCAGCCGCATCGCCTTTCTCATCAAGGTGATCCGGCAACCTGAAATCATAAGACACTCCATCCAGAAATACTGTGAGCATTCCGGCGTGACGGGCAAGACGAACGCTGGTTACGCGTCCCTCAAGATCCAGCCGGATTTCGTTAAGCGTCTGAGACAGGACGGTAATGGAGAAATTCTCATCATCGATGTCAACAACGAAGGACTGACGCCCCTTTGAAACCACCTGCAGTTCCCGGGTTTCTCCACGCCATTCGATCAAAGCGAATTGTTTTGCCTCAGTCCAAAGACGCCAACCCGCAAGGCTGTCGAACGGATCCAGGCCCCTGCGCGGTTCCAGGAGGCCGAGATCGGCAAGCGCCGCGACAGCCAATGCGTCGCAAGGCGGGTCGTTTTCGGCGATCAGGCCGTCAAGTTTCCGGTCGATCAGTCCGGTATCGACGTCGCCTGCCAGGAATTCCGGGTCATCCGCAAGGGCTGCCAGAAATCCGACATTTGTCGTTGATCCTGCCACGTGGCAGGCACCCAGCGCCGCCTGCAGCTTGTTCAGCGCCGACCGTCGAGTTGCGCCGTGCACGATCACCTTTGCAATCATCGGATCATAATAAGGCGTGATCTCATCGCCTTGCCGAACGCCTGAATCAACACGGGCCGTCGTCTCAGGCAGGCTCAGATGGTGAAGCCTTCCGGTTGCCGGCAGAAACCCGCGTGCTGCGTCTTCAGCGTAAAGACGCGCTTCAAACGACCAGCCGTTGATCGAAAGATCCTGTTGTCGCAACGGTAAAGCTTCGCCGGATGCGACCCGCAGCTGCCATTCGACAAGATCCAGTCCGGTGATGCATTCGGTTACAGGATGTTCAACCTGAAGCCGGGTATTCATTTCCATAAAATAAAAACGGTCCGGCCTCAGTCCATCGGAAACATCTGCGATAAATTCGATTGTGCCTGCGCCCTGGTAACCGATGGCTTTTGCCGCTTTCACAGCGGCGGTGCCCATCGCCTCGCGCATGTCAGGCGTCATGCCGGGGGCAGGGGCTTCTTCGATCACCTTCTGGTGACGGCGCTGCAGCGAACAATCCCGCTCAAACAGATGAACGACATTGCCATGCGTGTCCCCAAACACCTGGATCTCGATGTGTCTTGGTTTTGTCAGATATTTTTCGATCAGGCAGGCCCCATCGCCAAAGCTGGCAAGGCCTTCGCGCTGCGCCCCGTCCAGTGCCGCCTTGAAATCCTCAGGGTGGTCGACCCGCCGCATGCCTTTTCCGCCGCCGCCGGCCCGCGCCTTGATCAGGACCGGATAGCCGATACGATCCGCTTCAGCGGCAAGACCATCCGCATCCTGTTGCGATCCATGATAGCCCGGCACGACCGGCACGCCGGCTTCCTGCATCAGTTTTTTGGCGGCATCCTTCAGCCCCATCGCCCGGATCGCAGTCGCGGGCGGACCAACGAACGAGAGACCCGCCGCTTCGATTTTTTCGACAAACTCGGGATTTTCGGACAGAAATCCATACCCTGGATGGACCGCATCCGCTCCGGACTGGAGCGCAATCTCGACAATCCGGTCGGCGCGCAGATAGCTCTCGACCACCGGCGCCGGTCCCAGGCGGTAGGCTTCATCAGCCAACGAGACGTGGAGAGCCTCCCGATCCGCGTCTGAGTAGACGGCTATCGAACGAATTCCGAGCGACCGGGCTGTTCGAATGATCCGACAAGCAATCTCACCGCGATTGGCTATAAGCAGTTTTTTGAACATCAGTCTTCTGCCCTCCCAAGCGCGGCGATCAGATGGCCGTGACTTTTTTCATCGAAAGCCACCAGTGTGACGCATTCAACGCCGTCCAGTTCCATGGCAACGCGGCTGATCGTGCCGACGGCAATCCCGGCAGCAAGATCGGCGGGATAGCCGTATATGCCGGTGGAAATCGCCGGAAAGGCAAAAGTCCGGCAGCCGTTTTCAACGCCGACAGTCAGGCTGTTTTCATAACACTGCGCAAGCAGCTCAGGCTCGCCTTCCAGCCCGCCGCGCCACACGGGACCGACCGTGTGGATGACGTGTTTTGCCGGAAGTCTGTAGCCCTTGGTGATCTTTGCCTGACCGGTTTTGCAGCCCCTCAGAAGCCGGCACTCGTCCAGAAGGTCCGGGCCGGCGGCACGATGGATTGCCCCGTCAACGCCTCCACCGCCAAGCAGGGAAGAATTGGCCGCATTGACGATGGCATCCGCTTCGATCCTGATGATGTCACCAACGAGGGTCGTGATCCGGTCCATGGTGCTACATCCTGAAAATGCCGAAACGAGTTTCTTCAATCGGTGCATTCAGCGCCGCCGACAGCGATAGCCCCAGAACGTCGCGGATCTTGCGCGGGTCGATGATACCGTCATCCCAAAGCCGCGCCGATGCATAAAGCGGATGTCCCTGATGCTCGAACTGATCAATGATGGGCTGTTTGAACTCCTGCTCCTCTTCTGCGGACCAGGACCCGCTCTTGCGCTCAATACCGTCCCGCCGAACGGTCGCCAGCACACCGGCGGCCTGTTCTCCCCCCATGACCGAGATACGAGAGCCGGGCCAGGTCCACAGAAAACGAGGATCATAGGCCCGCCCGCACATTCCGTAGTTACCCGCACCGAAAGAACCGCCGACCAGAACGGTTACCTTTGGCACTGCGGTGGTCGCCACTGCCGTAACCAGTTTGGCGCCGTGTTTGGCAATGCCATCAGCCTCATATTTCTGACCGACCATGAAGCCGGTAATGTTCTGAAGAAACACAAGCGGTATCCGCCGTTGCGAGCAGAGCTCGACAAAATGCGCGCCTTTTAAAGCGCTTTCTGAGAAGAGAACACCATTATTGGCAATGATACCGGCCGGAATGCCGTGGATATGGCAAAAACCGCAAACGAGCGTGGTGCCGTAACGGGCCTTGAACTCATCAAAGCGGGACCCGTCGACAAGCCGTGCCAGAACTTCCCGGATATCGTAGGGCGTCCGGAGATCCGCCGGTACGACACCCAGGATCTCCTCAGGATCGTAAAGGGGATCTTCCGGTGTCCGGATGTCGGTATTGACCGATTTTTGCCGGTTGAGATTGGCAACGGCCCGGCGGCATAACGCCAGAGCGTGGGTATCGTCTCTGGCAAGATGATCGGCAACTCCGGAGAGGCGGGTATGTACATCGCCGCCACCGAGATCCTCTGCAGAGACGATCTCCCCGGTCGCGGCTTTCACCAACGGCGGACCGGCCAGAAAAATCGTGCCCTGGTTGCGAACGATGATCGTCTCGTCTGACATGGCTGGGACATAGGCGCCGCCGGCCGTGCAGGAGCCCATTACGACGGCAATCTGCGGGATGCCGTTCGCCGACATGCTGGCCTGATTGAAAAAGATGCGGCCAAAATGATCCCGGTCCGGGAAGACCTCGTCCTGGTTCGGGAGGTTGGCGCCGCCAGAGTCCACCAGATAGATGCAGGGCAGATTGTTATTGGCGGCAATCTCCTGTGCCCGCAGATGTTTCTTGACAGTCATCGGGTAATAAGTGCCGCCTTTGACCGTTGCATCGTTGCAGACAATCATCACATCGCAACCTTCGACCCGGCCGATACCCGCAATCATCCCCGCAGACGGGGAGGCGTTGTCATAGAGATCATGCGCGGCCAGAAGGCCAACCTCCAAAAAAGGCGATCCGGGATCAAGCAGACGGCTGACCCGTTCGCGCGGCAGAATTTTCCCCCGTCCGGTGTGACGTTCGCGGGCTGCTTCTCCGCCCCCGGCAACGGCCCGTTCCACCGCCTCCTGAACCGACTGCAAGGCCGTTTCCTGCGCCTCCCGGTTTTGCTTGAAAGTCTCGGATGCCGGAGAGAGGTCGGACGTTAAAATCGTCATGCGGGATCCCCAATCTTAAGCAGTTTCGCCGGCCGAACCTCATTCACATTTATTCCGACGCAGCGGGAAACAAGCTCCTGATAAATCCGTTCAATTTCCCTCACGTCGAGGCGGCCACCGCTGCGATACCACGTGTTGACACCGGTCAGCATTGAAATGATGGCCATGCTTGTCACCGGCGGATCGGTTATTGCGAAGCAGCCTGCTTTTTGACCGGACGACAGAATGTCTCTCAGACAGGCTTCATATTGACCGCGCAGGCGTTCGATAACGGCAAAATTTGGCGGCTCAAGATTTCTGAGTTCCATATAGGATATGAACACTTCGTCCGAACGCTGGATATGGTAGCGGATGTGAAACCGTGTGAACCGATGCAGAGCGGCCTCCGGTGGTTCCTCAGCAAGCCGTTCCTGCTCCCAGGCCGTAATCAGATCCTCCATATGAACAAGCAGCAGATCGTAAAGAATGTCTTGTTTGGTGGGAAAATGATTGTAAAGAGCCGCTGCCTGAACACCGACCGCATCAGCGATCATCCGCATGGAGACAGCGGCATAGCCATCGGACGCAAACAACCGCAGTGCGTTTTGCCGCACCTTTTGTGCTGTGTCCGATCCTTTTGTTCCGACAGGCCGCGCCATCCGACAATCCTCCTGACTCCATAAATAAATGAACAATCATTAATTTACAAGTCGTCTTTGAGGTTTTGAAGAATGTCCTGTGCATGATCCGGCAAACTTGAGAAAGCTGTCACGGAGGTGAAACATGGGCCAAGTAGCTTCGCACCACAAAGGTGATTCAGGCAGAAATCCATGAAGATCGCTCATATCCCGGACATTCATAGCAATGCTGATAAAATCATAATCTCCGGAGAGGTGACACATCATGGTCTTGAGAAAAACTATCTCAAACTCTAGGTGCGCTTACCGAATTCGATTTTGCGGCGCCAACGCACCGCGCTTCTGATCGGCAATCGCGACAATCGGGGAATCTGCCTGCAGGTGCTTGCAGACAGTCCCGGAGACCAGGATGGGTTCGTGCAATGGACCGAGGATCCGCCTCAGGGAACGTTCATCTGTCCGGACACAAACGAGCCGGGAACACATGCCGGTCACGTCAGCAAAAAGCGGCAGCAATGGCTCACCGGCGAGCCGGACACTGCCAGCTCACGGAACCACCCCGCCTGGATCTTTACGCACCACAATCCGGCGTCGGTTCATGGTGCGAATGCGGATATCATCGGAATCGTTCAACAAGAGGCGCCGGCCGGATTGCCGGCACCTAACAAAGACATGGTTCGGCCCATCTTCGTCGGGCATTGTCACTTTTCTCTCAGCAGGTCGGTCTCAGGCATCCCGATTGCCGCCAACCATGATGTCTGCTTTCTGAGGGACGGCGACACCACCGTTCAGTCCATCGACTTCCTTGAAAAAGGCAATGTGCTTTGGCTTGAAAGCAGAGACGATGGCAGGATCGGGGAAAAGGAACCGGCATAGTCACTACAGCCAAAGCCCTCTTCTTATTAGTCACACAGTCTGATGCACCGCTCATGCAAGCATGGACGCAGCCTCTTCAATCGAAAGTGCGTCAGGACGCTCGCAGGTTGTTGCAAGGTCCACAGGATTGCCGGCCTCTCCGGCTTTGAGGATCGATGTCATAACATCAACTGCATGCAGCGACATTTCAAGCGAACAACGGTGCGGCCGGCCTTCCCGGATCGCCGTTGCCATATCGGCAAGACCGACAGTCCTGTAGTTGGCAAGCATCCCGCTGTTATGCTGCTGATTGGGCCTGGCGAGCGGATGATCAAAGGCCGGCAATTCATCCAGCAGATCCGGTCCCTTCGTCATGCGCACGTCACCGCCAAAGAAATTCGGATCCGGGACGTAAAGCGTTCCGTCTTCACCGTAAAGCTCCATATTATCGTGCCCGTGATGCCAGACATCCCAGCTCGTTCCCAGCGTGATCACTGCACCGCTATGGAATTCCAGCAGCGCATGGATCGTGGTCGGCGTTTCGACCTTGATGGTTTCACCGGCGCGCGGTTGGGAGCTGATTGTCCGGTACGGGGAGGGGGTTGAGGCCAGAGCCATGACCCGCTTTACCGGTCCGATCAATTGTATCAGGTTGTTAACGTAGTAGGGTCCGATATCGAGAACCGGTCCGGCACCGGGCTTGAAGAAGAAGTCCGGGTTGGGGTGCCAATGTTCCATCCCGTGTCCCAGCACATGGGCCGTTCCGCTCGTCACCTTGCCGATGGCACCTGTGTCAATCAGACGTCTGGCCTGCTGATGCGCACCGCCCAGAAACGTATCGGGCGCCGATCCGATGCGTAGTTTTTTTTCGACGGCCCGGTTCGCAAGATCGCTGCCTTCTTCAAGCGACAGGACAAACGGTTTTTCCGAATAGACATGTTTCCCAGCGTCAAGGATCGACGTCGAAACCTCATAATGCGCAGCCGGTATGGTGAGATTGACAATGATATCAATGTCATCAGCGGACAGGAGACCGTCGATCGTATCCGCGCGCAACCCGAATTCCTCGGCGCGTGCTTTCGCAGCATCGGGGTTCATATCGGCACAGGCACGCACGTCGATGCTCTTGAAGAGCGAAGAAAGTTCCATATAGGCGGCGGAGATATTCCCACAGCCAATAATTCCGACATTCATGGATTCAGTCATTTTAACGCTCCAATAAAGACGCAACATTTGAGAATGACCGGCGGGCAAATCGTTCGTGGTCATTCGGGTTATCGTGTTCCATGACGTAATGTTTGACATTAAGCGCCTGCAAAGCACGCAGGATTGCCCCCCAGTCCATCACGCCCTCTCCGACATCCGCCCATCCATCTTCATCCGTGCACTCACCGGCCGGCGCGATATCTTTGATGTGAACAGCGGTAATTCGGTCCCGGTACTTCTCAATGTAGGCGAGGGGATCGCCCCCGCCCCGAACGATCCAGGCAATATCGGCTTCCCAGGGAATCGTCGGACCGCCCTCAAGGATGAGTTCCATCGGAATTTCGCCACCGGGGAGCGCAACAAACTCAAAATCATGATTGTGCCATCCGACGCTGAGGCCGTGAGAAGCGAATGCGTCGGCGATGGATTGCAGTTTTGCTCCAAACGCGCGCCAGCCGTCAGCATCGGAAGGTCGCATGTCAGGCATGAGAAAAGGGCAGAACAACGATTTCATTCCAAATCGCTGTGCCGTTTCAATGACCCTGTTCGGCTCACCTTCCAGGACATCAAGGCCGATGTGCGACGACTCGACCTTGAGGTCCGTTCCAGTCAATGCCGCTTCGAGCGCATCCTGGTCTTCGAGCAGGCCGCCATAGGTCTCAACGGACGTATATCCGATCTCCGACAAGAGCCTGAGCGTCTCGTCAAGCGGCGGAAAGTTTCGGGACGAATAGAGTTGGTAGGAGAGATCAGCCATATCGACTCCGGGGTTGAGGTGTTTCAAATGTCAGAAAACGGATACCGAGGGATCCTGGGAGATCCATTCAGCATCAGTTTTGGATGTTCAATCAAGGGGGAAGCCGCCGGACGGAAGGCAACTTCAGCTCAGTAAACAGAACCGGCTCTGTCCGACGGCTCTGGACCTAAATCCTCAATTCGTTTTCGCTGTTAAAAATCGATGCCCGGCCGGGATCGAAATTGATCGCAACTTCGTCTCCGCTTTTCAGTGTCGACTGACCGTCAACACGAAAACGGAAGTCCTGTCCCGCCAGTTTGCTCCAAACCAGGGTGTCTGACCCCATGGGTTCAACAACATCAATCAGGACTGTGGCGCTGAACGATCCGGCGTCCTCAGCGTTGCCGACCTGAATATGTTCGGGTCGAATCCCGAAGGATACAATCTGATTTTCCGCCGTCCCCTGAAACTCATAGCGGCTCAGGTCGACGGCAATACCATCGGCAACGAATTGCGCTCCGTTCGACGTATCGACGCTTCCCTCCAGAAAGTTGATGCTGGGTGAACCAATGAAGCCCGCGACATATTTGTTGATCGGACGGTTATAAATCGTGTGGGGGTCGGCAAGCTGCTGAATTGCGCCGCCACGCATGATCGCGATGCGATCGGCCAATGTCAGCGCTTCAATCTGATCGTGCGTCACGTAGATCATCGTATTGTTTTCAAGCTGCTGATGCAGACGCTTCAGTTCCACCCTCAAGGTCGCCCTGAGTTTCGCATCAAGGTTGGAGAGCGGCTCGTCGAACAAAAACACATCAACGTCACGCACCAGCGCTCGGCCGATTGCAACCCGTTGCCGCTGACCGCCGGAGAGCTGTGCCGGTTTCCGTTTCAAAAGCGGTTCAATATGCAGGATCTCAGAAGCACGTTTGACACGCTGCTGGATCTCGTCTCTGGGCATCCGGGCATTCTTCAGCCCGAAGGAAAGATTGCCCTCAACCGTCATTTGCGGATAGAGCGCGTAGGACTGAAAAACCATACCGATGCCACGGTCTTTCGGCTCGTCCCAGGTGACATTCTTGTCATTGATGAAAATCTGGCCGCCGGTGATGTCAAGCAACCCGGCAATGCAGTTCAACAGGGTCGACTTGCCGCAGCCGGACGAACCCAGAAGAACGAGAAATTCACCTTTCTCAATATCGAGGTCCAGACTTTTCAGAACCTCGACATTTCCGAAACTCAGTTCCAGATTTTTGATGGATACACTTGCCATGCTCAGCCCTTTACCGCACCGGCGGCGATGCCGCGCACAAACAGTTTCCCGGAGATGAAGTAAACAATCAACGGCACCATTCCGGTGATGATTGTAGCCGCCATGTTGACGTTATATTCCTTGATGCCCTGAACAGAGTTGACGATGTTGTTAAGCTGCACCGTCATCGGATAAACATCCGGTTTTGTGTAAACCACACCAAACAGGAAGTCGTTCCAGATACCCGTGACCTGCAAAATGATTGCAACGACGAAGATCGGCAGGGACATGGGCAGCATGATCTTGAAGTAAATTGCCCAAAAGCCGGCCCCGTCCACGCGGGCAGCCTTGAAAAGCTCTTCCGGCACGGATGTAAAATAATTGCGGAACAGCAGCGTCAGGATCGGCATGCCGAAGATTGTATGGACGACAACCAAGCCGGACAGGGAGCCGTAAAGGCCCATTTCCCGAAGCAGGATCACGATCGGATAGAGCATGACCTGATACGGAATAAAGGCACCGAAAATCAGGATCGTGAAAAAGACATCCGCGCCCTTGAAGCGCCAGTTCGCCAGCGCGTACCCGTTCACGGATGCAATCGCGATTGAAAGGATGACGGAGGGAACGGTTATGCGAACCGAATTCCAGAAACCGCGGGACAGACCATCGCAGTTCAGGCCGGTACAGGCCGTCGACCACGCTTTGACCCAGGGCTCGAAGGTGATTTCCAGGGGAGGGGCGAATATATTTCCGATCCGGATTTCCGGCATCCCCTTAAGCGACGTCATGACCATGACATAGAGCGGCAACAGATAATAAAGCGCAATAACGATCAGCGTGCCGTAAAGAATGATGTTCCGGCGGGAAAGCGAACGTTTGGGTTTGCTGCCCCAGGGTTCGTTCCGGACAACGGTTGTCTCAGACATTCCTGCGTCCCCCGAATTCAAGATAAGCCCACGGAATCAAGACGATGAGAACTGTGACCAGCATCATCGTCGAAGCCGCAAAACCCTGTCCCAGGTTCTGGGCCTGGAACATATAGTCATAGACATATTTCGCCGGGACCTCCGAGGCGTTGCCCGGCCCGCCGCTGGTCTGCGCGACGACGAGATCATAGAGTTTCACAATGCCGGCGGCGATGATCACAAGCGTCGTGATGAAAACCGGCCGCATCATCGGGATGACGATAAACAGATATGTCTTCCACATCGGGATGCCGTCAACCCGCGCCGCTTTCCATATGTCTTCGTCTATCCCCCGAAGCCCTGCCAGCATCAGGCACATGATAAAGCCGGTCCCCTGCCAGAGCCCGGCGATCAGAAGGCCGAACATAACAATGTCCGGATTGTAGAGCGGATCGAAATTGAAGCTCGTCCAGCCTAAATCGCGGATGATTGATTGAATGCCGAATTGCGGATTAAGGATCCACTGCCAGACCAGGCCGGTCACGATGAAGGAAAGGGCAAACGGATACAGAAGAACCGTTCGAAATGTATCCTCGAAGCGGATCTTCTGATCCAGCAGCGCTGCGAGCACAAAACCGATCACCAGCGAAAAAATCAGGGAGAATATGCCGTAGATAAAGATGTTTTCAATCGATATCAGCCAACGGCTTGTCGACCATAGCCGCTCATATTGTGCCAACCCGGCAAACTTCTCGTTTGGAAGCAGTTTCGACTTTGTGAAGGAGTAGGCAACCGTCCACAGCGTCCCGCCAACGAAAACCACGAGTGCCGTGAAAATCATCGGAATAGCCGCGATCTTCGCACTCAGATTTCTAAACAGCCGATTAGGCCGGCCTGCATTTTCCATGATGAACCCGCAAAGCTGAGTGTTTGGGCAGACCGTCAGAAATCGGACGATCTGCCCTTATGGATCGGGAGCACGGATTACTCAGCGGTCGCCAGAATTTCGACCCAACGTTTGTGCGCTTCTTCTGCACCCAGGTCCTGAGACTTCCAGAATTCGACCTGGAGATCTTCAAGCCTCTTTTGGGTGTCCGGCGAACGCACCTGATCTCCCGCCGGGATGATGTTGCCGCCGGCGAGAATGGTCAGGCCCTTTTTCATGCAGTCATTTGCCGCTTCAAGGTCGACATCACCACGGATGGGCAGAGAGCCTTTCTTGAGGTTGAATGCAACCTGAACTTCTTTGGAAAGCATCAAAGATGCCAAAGCGAGCTGCGCTTCTGTCTTTTCCGGATCATCCAATTTGGGGAAATAAAAAGCATCGCCGCCGGTAGAGATATATTCATTTACACCAAGTCCGGGCAGGCAGGTGTAGTCCGTTCCGGCGACCTGATTTGCCACCTGGAATTCACCTTGCGCCCAGTCTCCCATCAACTGACCGCCGGCCTGACCGGTAATCACCAGGTTGGTCGCCTGGTTCCAGTCCTGAACCGTTGATTTCTCGGCCAGTTTTCTGGCGTCTGCCGCAGCTTGGAATACTTTGGCCATTTCCGGGCCGGCGGCGGCGTCCATGTCATTTTCCAGATTGACCTTCTTCCAAAGATCGAGGCCGCCTATAGCGATCTGCAAAGCGCCGAAAGCGAGGTTTGACTGCCAGGGCTGGTTGCCCAGGGCAAGCGGAATCTTGCCGGCTTTTTCCAGGGCAGGGGCACTTTCCACAAATTCAGCCCAGTTTGTGGGAACAGGAATACCGGCTTCTTCGTAGGCTTTGTTGGAGAGCCACAACCATTCCGGCGAATGGATATTGACCGGAACGCAATAGATCCGTCCGTCAACGGTACAGCTGTCCAGGAGAGAGGACGGATAGACAATATCTTTCCAGCCTTCTTTTTCCGCCAGTTCAGTCAGGTCAAGCATCAGGCCGGCTTCAACCAGCTCCAGAGCCTGTTGGCCATGGTTGAATTGCGTCGCGCCCATCGGATCACCACCGGTGATACGGCTGATCATAATCGGGCGTGCGGTTCCGCCACCGCCCGCAATAGCGCCGTCAACCCATTTGTTTCCGGATGCGTCGAACGCCTTGGCGAACTCTGCAACAGCAGCCGCTTCGCCACCGGATGTCCACCAGTGCGTCACTTCCAGTTCAGTTGCGTTTGCTGCACCTGCGACGAACATCGCCGTGCTGCAAGACAAAATGGTTTTGAGTAATTTCACGGTATTCCTCCCAAATTAGAACCGAACACAAAGCTTGCCACCTACATGTTCGTTCAAACCGGCGTTCAGCCTATGAAATCGATTGCATTTCTGCTTCTAATTTGACCATTCTGGTCAGGACAGCTACTAATGTAATCGATTACATGAAAGTTGAAGCCTGGGTGCCAATCTGTCAAGCATTTTCTGGAATGAGATAATTCGATTTGAAGAGCAATAAGTTACATGCGTCCTCTGCGGCCAAGTCCGCACCCAAGATCAAGGACGTTGCACGGGTGGCCGGAGTGTCGGCTGCCACGGTGAGCCGAACACTCAGCAAACCGGAAACGGTTGCGGAGGAAACGAGGAATGCTGTCCTCGCCGCAGCCAAACAAACGGGCTACCGGGTGAATCTGGCCGCGCGGAATTTACGCCGCCGCCGAGCGGGAGCTGTTGTCGTCCTTGTGCCGAATTTGGGTAACCCGTTCTTTTCCTACATCCTTGCCGGCATCGAATCGACACTCGCTCAAGACGATCTAAGTGTTTTGGTGGTCGATACGAAACAGTCAGAGAACAAGTCGGAATTCTACCACGAATATCTGCATTACGGACGCGCAGACGGCATCATATCCCTTGACGGCTCGTTATCCATGGACCTTCTGCATACGGACGATGATGTCTCGACCAGGCTGCCGATCGTTTTCGCGTGCGAATGGTCAAATCAACATGACGGCCCATCCGTCCGGGTGAATAACCGGCACGGCGCCGGTCTGGCTGTGAGGCATCTGGTGGAACTCGGTCATACCCGGATCGGATACATCAATGGTCCGCGAGCCAACGTGCTTTCCAGAGCGCGCGAGGAAGGAATGCGCAGAGCATTTGAAGAGCATAATATCCCTGTTATCCCCGAGTGGTTCTTCGAAGGCGATTTTTCTATGGCCTCCGGCGCCCGCGCCGCCCGCAGTTGGCTGAACCTGAGCTCAAGACCCTCCGCGCTCTTCTGTGCCAACGATGAATCGGCTCTGGGGCTGATTTCCACACTCTTTCAACATGGTATCGAAGTCCCTCGCGACGTCTCGGTTATCGGATTTGACGATATTGAGGTTTCACAACATTTCATTCCACCGCTGACGACAATCAGACAGCCAAGGCTGGAACTGGGTATTTCCGCCGCCAAACTGCTGTTGCAGCATATGAACGATCCCGGATCCGGCGACCTGCCGAAAGAGGTGCTGCCGGTGGACCTTGTCGTTCGCAACAGCACCACCTGCTTTAAGGATTGATGGTCCGACGTGGGCGAATTCGTGTAACCGCGCTTCTCTGACGACAGAACCACAAGGCCGAGACCAGCGGCGGAGGGAGGTCTTCGGAATCAGTCCTAACTGGTAACAGTGACATTTCCCGCATCCAAGACATGCAAGAAAAGAAAACAGTCAAATCGCAAGCGGCGCCCTGCGTGACACAATTTTAAGAGGCCATCCGGTGCAGAACGCAACGACCGAACTTTCCCTGAACACAACCTGGCAGCTCCGCAATTCCAGTGGCGAAATAAACACATCGATCAACTTCCCCGGGGATGTCCATTCAGCCCTTCTGGAGGCGGGTCTGATTCCCGATCCCTATTACCGGGATCACGAACTGTTGCTGGATTGGATCCATGAAGACTCATGGAGTGCCGAGTGCGAGTTCACAGCACCTCCCGGGATGACCAGCGGTCATACATCCCTTTGCATTGGAAATATTGACTGTTTTGCTCGCATTATTCTCAATGAAACTGAACTTGCTCAGAGCGGAAATCAGTTTCTCCGTCACACGCTCGATGTGACCGGACGGCTGGCTGACGGCATCAACCGCCTCAGGATTGAATTTCAGAGCGCCAGCGGTGTTGCCCGCGAAAAGGCGGACCGGCAGCCGTTCCCGCTGCCTTATCAGGCCGATAATTGCAGAATTCCGTATGTTAACCACATCCGCAAAACGCAATGCCATGCCGGCTGGGACTGGAACATCGCTCTGATGCCCATCGGCATATATGGCGACATTGTTCTAAAGCGGCACGATTTGGTCCGCATTGATGCTTTCCGCGTTCTTCAGTTTCATGACGAAGCAACCGGTAACGTCCGCATCGAAGCTCAAGCCCGCATTTTTGCATTTGACGCGGGCCGGCTGCCCGTCAGCCTTGAAATCGGCGACGCTTCCGTGCTTGAGGCTACATCAGTCGTCAAAGGCAATAACACGGTATCTCTTGATCTTGAGATTGAGGATCCGGTTTTATGGTGGCCGGCGGGGCAGGGGGCTCAGCACCTCTATCCGATGACATTCGCGGTCGGCACGGAATGCCGGAGCGGAAATATCGGCCTGCGCGACTGTCGCCTTATCACCGAGAAGGACGAGATCGGCTCCGGTTTCGGCTTTCGCGTGAACGGCCGTGACATCTTTATGAAAGGGGCCAACTGGGTCCCAGCCGACGCTTTACCGCAACGTATTACCGCAGACGAGGTGCGGAAGCTCCTGCAATCTGCGGTCGACGCCAATATGAACATGATACGTGTTTGGGGAGGAGGCCAATACGAACCAGACTGGTTTTACGGTATCTGCGATGAGCTGGGCTTACTTGTCTGGCACGATTTCATGTTTGCCTGCCATATCTACCCCTCGGATCGGGATTTCCTGAATCTGGTACGACAGGAAGTCGAGCAGGAAATCTGGCGTCTCTCCCATCATGCCTGCATCGCCCTGTGGTGCGGCGACAACGAACTCATAGGCGCGCTGACATGGTATAAGGAGACCAAACAAGACAGGGACCGCTATCTGGTCAATTACGATCGCCTGAACAACGCTATAGCTGACATCGCGACTGAGCAGGATCCGTCTCGACCATTCTGGCCCAGTTCGCCGTCCTGCGGACCGCTGAATTTCGGCGATGCCTGGCATGACGACACATCCGGCGATATGCACTTCTGGGACGTCTGGCACTCGGCAAAGGAATTCGAAGCCTACCGTGCCGTGCGACCACGGTTTTGTTCGGAGTTCGGATTTCAGTCATTTCCTTCCATGGCGCTGATTGAGACATTCACCGAACCGCTTGATCGCAACATCTCCTCACCTGTTATGGACATCCATCAAAGGAATGTCGGCGGCAACGCGCGAATCGTGGAGACGCTGACCCGCTATTTCCGTTTTCCCGGCAGTTTCGAGGAGATCGTGTTCCTCAGCCAGGTTCAGCAGGCCACCGCAATCAAGACAGCGGTCGAGTTCTGGCGCAGCAACAAGCCCCGCACCATGGGCACGCTTTATTGGCAACTCAACGATTGCTGGCCGGTCGCTTCCTGGTCGAGCCTTGAGTATGGCGGCGCCTGGAAGTTGCTGCATTATTTTGCGAGGCGGTTTTATGCACCGGTGCTTGTCACCGCACAGGAAGATGCGAGCGGAGACAACATCCTGTTCTGGGGCGTCAGCGATCTGCCTGGAAAGTGCCGGCTGTTTCTCAAGATCGAAAAAGTTGCCTTTTCCGGAGAGACAACCCCTGTTTATGAGGGCTCTGCCGAGATTGGATCGGTGGCCGCCCTTGATCTGTGCAGGATCGCCAGCAACGAGATCAAACCGGACGAATTCCTCTTTTTTTCCTGGCAAACCGAAGACGGAACCTTCCGGGGCCAGAACGATCACTTCCCGCACCGCTTTAAGGACTGCCCGGTCGAAAACGCGACCGTTTCCGTCGAAAAAATCGGGGAGTCGGACGGAGGAACACAGTATCGCCTGTCAACCGACAAACCTGCTTTCTTTGTTACTCTGGACCTTGGCTCGAACACGATCTTTTCCGACAATGGCTTCACGCTGCTGCCGGGTCGAGAGAGGCGCATTGAGGCGCAGGTTTCCTCCCTTACGCCGAAAGCCCATCCCGATCTTCAATATCTGAGGGGGTATCTGTAAGTCTTCGGCCTTTGTTTAGATTTTCGGGCGTTATCTAAAATTGTCCGGATTAATCTGATCGGACCTTAAGTCTTTTCTCCTAGCATCGCTCTATCTTGCATGGAGAGCGGTTGTGAATTTTCTTCGAAATCTGTTGCTGTGCTTTGTCACTGTTCCGTGGGCATTTGCAGCAATTGCCAATGAATACAAGGCGCGAAGCGCCGGTGCAGAGGAGAATGGAAGCGCGCCGGTGGCGACCGCCGTCGGTTTGAGCTCTCAAGCGGCCGCTTCCAGCCAGGTGCGTTCGAGAGGTAAATCCGACCGTCTTTCGATTGCAAAGACGCAACGGCCGCAGACTGCTGTGCTTGCAGTGTCATACCAACACTGGGACAAAAGCAGTTTCGAAACGCCCTCCGACCAGACGGGCGCTATTCGCCTGGGCTGCACGGCTTCCAGGTTCACCATGTCCGAACCGACCTTCCAAAACCCTGACCTCGGAATTGAGACAGCCGGCGAACTCTTGCCGGCAAACAAATTTCAAGACCGGATTGCCAGCGATGCGCATGAAAATCCCATC
This sequence comes from Stappiaceae bacterium, assembly GCA_965275915.1. Classification (GTDB taxonomy): domain Bacteria; phylum Pseudomonadota; class Alphaproteobacteria; order Rhizobiales; family Stappiaceae; genus JBDWFY01. The sequence continues at coordinate 442,305 of CBDHYI010000006.1, read as the reverse complement.
GAGGCTGTGTGCCTGGCGGAAGACCTGTTTATAGGCTGCGAGCAGTCCAACACGTGTGTGTCTCAGGTCGCGCTGGTCCGATATAATATGTGATATCTTCTTCTGGAGTTTCAGGTAAGCTGAACAAAAGCGGGCCTCTGCTCCTCGTTCGCCGCGCGGGTCATCGGCTTCGCGCGGTTCAACCGCACACCATTGAAGAAGCGATCTGCCTCCATTGCAAAGCAAGATACTCCGCGCCAGCGGCCTGGAAGACGAAATAACGGACCTGTTGAGGCACGTCCGGGAAAACGAACGAAAGATTCTGGCGATAGCCGGCGCGCCGGGCAGCGGGAAATCGACCCTGGTTGAAAACCTCTCTGCCACCCTGAACGCCGGGTTTCCCGGCCGGTGCGCGATTTTGCCTATGGACGGATTTCATTTCGACGACGAGGTCCTGGTGCCGCGCGGCTGGCGAAGCCGCAAGGGCGCACCCCATACATTCGACGTCGGCGGACTGAGATCGATCCTTCAGCGTCTGCGACGGAATGACGAAGTTTCCGTCGCCGTTCCACGCTTTGATCGTTCCATCGAAATAGCCAGGGCCGGCGCCCGGATTATCGATCGGTCAGTCCGGCTGATTCTCGCCGAGGGCAATTATCTGTTGCTCAACGACCCGCCATGGACCGACCTGGCGCCGCTTTTTGACAAAACCATTTTAATTGAAGTGCCCGAAGAAACGCTGCAGCAACGCCTTCGAAAACGCTGGATTGATCACGGCCTTGATGAAGAGGGCATCAGGCGGAAGCTGGAAGAAAACGACCTGCCAAACGGGCGGCTTATCTATCGGAACAGCCGAGTGCCGGATTTTATTCTGAAACCCTGATTTGTCTGTTGGACCTTGTTTGTTTAGAGCGTCCTCTGTTGTCAGGATTGCTGGGCCCTCAAAAAGTCCTGCGCATTTTCCCACAATCCGCGTTTCCATAGATCCCCGTGACCGGCCCCATCGATGGCCACAAAGGTTTTGGGCTCGCCGGCCTTTTCGTAAAGGGCCTGGCCGTGTTCAAATGGAATAATTGTATCGTCCGTTCCGTGAATGATCATTACCGGTGAGGACACGGCACCGATCCTCTCACGACTTGGGAACTGATCTTTCATGAGAAATGCGACAGGCAGCCAGGGGTAAGCCTCAGCTGCGACATCCACGGTCGCTGTGTAAGGCGCCTCAAGAATGAGCGCAATGGGTTTGCGCTGTGCCGCAACGGCAGTGGCAACGCCGGTTCCCAGAGATTCCCCATGAATGACGATATCGGTTGTTTCCTTGCTCAAACGGTCGAAATGTTCAAGCGCATCCGAGATCAAACCCGTTTCTGAAGGCTGCCCTTCGCTCCCGGCATATCCGCGATACGTCGGTGCGTAGAGGCCAAAACCACTCTCCAGAATTTGACGATACCTGGCCGCACGCGTTGAAAGATTGCCCGAATTCCCGTGAAAATACAGGACTGTCGGAGCTCCGTCGATATTTGGAGCAGCGCGCCAGACAGTCACGCTGGTTCCGTCGCTCATCCCCATTTTTTCCGACTGAACGGCTTCAAGGCCGCTTTCCGCCGGCGACGCCAGTACGCCGGCCGGCTTGAAAACAAAACTTCTCTGAAAAACATACATATACGCAACTGCAGAGCAATAAAGCACTGCAGCATAGGCAACGACCAGGATTGTAAAACGGCGCAGACGGGGCAGGGGCATTTAGCGTCTCTTTTCGCCGGCTACAATCGCCGGAGCGCAAATCTGTTCCACGCGTGTGGCGATTGATAGGGAACATCGGGATGATAAGCAGAGGTGCTTTATACCGGAAACTCCGATATGGTTTGTCCCGGCTTGGGATACACGACCAAAACGATGACCGCCGCTGAACGCGGCGGTCATCGTTTCAACTTCGTACGACTGGCAGTCTTTATTCAGCTGCCACGCTCGGTTCGGTTAACGGCTGCCTCTGTTTGCAGATACGGTCCACGAGAGTGTCTTTGCGGCGTTGGTAAGCCTTCACATCCGCATTAGAGCGCTTTATGCCGGCGCCCGCATGAGCGATATCCAGACCCAACTCCATCTTGTCGAACTTCTCTTCAGGTATTTCCGACGCCTTGGCGGCATACTGTTGGGTCGCAGAGGCTTTGCGCTGGTAGTTCGGCAGGATCTTCTGAATGCCTTCAAACAGGTTCTTCTCTTCACCCTTCAGCGCCGCCCGGTGAATTTGGGTAAATCGGCTTCTCAGGGTATCCAGCGGAACCGGATTGGGCATGGCGCCCAATACGCCCGGAATAGGCGAGTTCACTCGTTTCTCGGAAGAGTCGAACAATTCCTCAAAAAGTTTTTCGCCTGGACGACACCCGATGATTTCGATATTCACGTCGACGTCCGGCGTCAGTCCGGCCAACCGGATCATGCGTCGCGCCACGTCAATGATCTTGACCGGCTCACCCATGTCCAGCACGAAGATTTCACCTTCACCGACGCGTTCCTCAAGTCCGTAAGCAGACGCCTGAAGTGTCAGTTCAACCGCTTCGCGTACCGTCATGAAAAAACGTGTCATTTCCGGATCCGTGACGGTCAGCGGTCCACCCTTGGCCAACTGACGTTGGAAAAGTGGAATGAGGGAGCCGCTCGAGCCCAGCACATTCCCAAACCGGACGGTCATGAAACGCGTACTGTTCGCTGTTCCGACACCGTCAAGATCGAGTGCCTGACAATATAGTTCAGCCAAACGCTTTGTCGCACCCATAACGCCGGTCGAATTGACCACCTTGTCTGTAGAGATCTGCACCATCGCCATTGCGTTGGTTCTTCTGGCGGCGTCCGCAATGTTCATCGTGCCGATAACGTTGGTCAGCACGCCCTCGCACGGATTGAGTTCCACGATGGGAACATGCTTCAGTGCCGCGGCGTGAAACACCAGTTCCGGGCGGTGCCGCGAAAAGATCTGATTGACGCGACCTGCGTCCCGAATATTGCAAAGGTAGCTGTAACGCGGAACATCCAGCGCCAACTCGTTCAACTCAAGCTCGATATTATACATATTGAGCTCGTTGTTCTCGATGAGCACGATTTCCGCCGGATTGAGTGCAACAACCTGTTTTGCAAGTTCACTGCCGATTGATCCGCCGGCACCGGTAAGCAGCACCCGGCGGCCTTTAATCAAGCGACACAGAGCAGCACAGTCCAGCGCCGCCTGCGGACGCAACAGCAAGTCTGTCAATTCAATCGGCCGCAGTTCGAATTTATCACCTTTTTTGGTGCTGCGGAGCTCGGTGGGCGATGTCAATTGCGAAACGGCAATTCCGAGACTTTCGGCTTTTTCAATCAATCGCTCGGCCTGAGCCTTGTCCGCGTCTTTGGAAAGCTCCGTAAATATAAGATGGCGAGGCCGTTCATTATTCGCTTCAAGGTCACGGACTATCTGATCAAAATTCTCATAAGCACCAAGAACCGGGACACCACGATGTGTCAGCCCCTGTTTGGACTTCTCATTGTCCAGAAATCCAACCGGCAAATAGTTGCTCATAGTGTCGCGTTGCAAGGCCCTCAGATAGAGATCTCCCGCATCACCCGCTCCAACCAAAAGAACGGGAACACTTTCGGCCGGTCGGCTGACGCCGCGACTGCGCTTTTGGGCGAATGTGCTGAAGTCATCCACGCGAAACGCAAGGCGTGTCGCAAACAGCAGACACATCAGGACAGGAATTTCAATCGCAACAACCGAGCGCGGCAACATCACCTGACCGGTGGTTCCGAAAATAAGCAGCAATACGAACGCGAATGTCGCAGAGGCCAGGAAAACGGCCTTCGAAATAGCAATGACATCCATGATCGACGCGTATCGCCACTGCCGATTGTAGAGACCCGCAGCGGGAAAAACGACGGCACATATCAGCATAAAGGCCGGTATGACCACCGATAGTTCGGATGCATAGGTGAATACCGAGTCGAACCCAACCCGGAAAAGGCAGGACAAAGCCAGTGCGACACCGCAAAGAGCCAAATCAAAGGCATAAAGTGAAAACTGTCTGGCACTCATCCCCGGAAGGGATCGGATTGGATTTTTTAACGTCGTGAAAGCCATCGATGGGTTTCCAGCTAATCAGGGTGACTAAGACTTGTGGCTGCAATTTCCATGCCGGTCCGACTGACTCAAATCAGCACACCGATACGGCACTTAAGCACTTTGCGTAATTGGGAATGTCCCCCCGGAACTACTCATAACCAGCGAATCTCCGCTAGTCCCTGACTTGCCTGCAACAGTTGATATTATTTTATGGTTTTTTTCGTTGTTTTTATGAACGGCGCACGCGGCGCCGCCGATTTTGTTTGGGTGGCCCGGTCTTACTTGTATTTTTGTGTTCCACCGTCCGGATTTCGTAGTAAAATCTTGCCGGCTCAACATTTTAATTTGCGATTTGCGTTGTAAGAACAAATCTTTTCTTAATATATCAACTAACTTTATACCGAGATATACATTATCTATACTCACAGCGACTCCCCACTTCGCTTCTACAATAGCTGTTGCCACGTAGTTCGAATTTTTTGACCGCCGCACCTTATATTAGCCTAAAATAAACCACAAAGCAACAAGTCGGTGCGCAACATGATTGATTCTGCTATCGAATTTCAGACTAGGACTGAACCATTTACAATTTGATAAGCATACCAACCGCCACAGACAGTCAAGTACTTTTTTTGAGAGAATTCTGTGCGCTATGTCACAAAAATGTAATGTTCACCGAAATTTGTCACCTCAGATACAAAAAGTTGACAAAAAAAAGAATACGACAGATATGATCGTCAAAGTTCCCCTACGGCATTTTACTGATGTTTGCAGAAAGCAGGGTTTATGTAATTTATAGGTGTATACTTATGTAATACACTTGAACTACTTGTCAGCGCAGCCAGTCTTTCAGGTCTCTTCCCGTAAGTGCGCCAAGGCGCTCAGCCTCGCCGGCGTAGTGATCGACGAGACGCTGTCTGATGTCGATCGACATTGCAGGGTATTCTATAGGCGCCGCGACTCGGCTGTGCAGCTTCTTGAAATACCTGTTTTCGCGAAACGGATTCACAATCGGTTTTAACGGCTTCAGCCAGCGCTTCAGCGACGGATCGATCATCGGTGTTGTTTTGTCTTTTACCTTTGATTGCACCGGGATTTCCGGCTGCTCGCCCTCCGCGCCAATGAATGCACGGGTCAGCGCAACATTTTTCTGCGGTTCAACCTTTATGTCTTCATAAAGCAGTATCAGAATCCGGTCTTTGGGATAAAAGTCGACAAAACGCTGAAGCTGATCGCAATAAAATCCGTCTGCGATAAAACGCTGATCTCCATTTTTTCTGGGATCAAGATGCTCTTCAACATTTCGCCCGACTTCGCCCCTGCGATACAGCATGCAGTAATCCGAGTAAGCCCTGTCGACAGGGTTTCTGAGTTGAACGATCAGTCGGACATCGGGCAACGATTTGGCAATTCTCTCAGCCGCATGCGGAGCTTCCATATAGGAATTGGATTTTTCACCGATTAACACGGATTCCGCTGGCGGCTGATACTGGCTCAGGTACCATTCGTGGCCTCTGGCATATTCCCGGCTGAAATAATGAAGCTCGGGATCCGGCATATATATTTGCGGATCGGCCTGAAGGGACCGCTGCAGCCAGGTCGTCGCACTCTTGGCCGCGCCGATGATCAAAAAATCAATGTCGTTCATCTTCATTTTGATTAGAGTTCCATCTTCACGCGCACAAACCGCCCGTTTCTTTCCAGACTTGGTGGCCGGAGCTTAAGCTTTTTTCCCCGCAAGTTGTTCATAAATTGAAACAATGTCGCGGACATGAATTTCAACACTGAAACGGTCCATCGCCTGCTTCTGAGCTGTCTTGCTGATTCTTGTCCAACAATTCGCGTCGTCCATCAATTTGCGGATAGGTTCCACAAAAGCCTTTGGATCATCAGGCTGAACGAGGAAGCCATTTTCTTCGTTTTTTATTGCTTCGGGATTGCCGCCATGATCGGTGGCCACAACCGGCGTACCCAGCAACATGGCCTCGATCAATGTTCGGCCAAACGGTTCGTTTATTGCCGGAACCAGCAAGATGTCGCAACCACACATAAGCGGCTCGATCGGTTGACGAAATCCCATGAGATGGACCCGATCCGATACACCCAGTTCCTGTGCTCTTAAGCGAACCGCCTCATCCAAGCGGGGACCATAGGGAGAGGGGACCCCAAATAGTAAGCCCACAATCCGCAACTCCGGATGCCGCTTTTTTAAAACGTTGATGATTTCAACGAGAGCCACGGGTTTCTTGCGTTCGATCAGTTCTCCGAAAATACCGACAAATCGAGTGTCTGGATGACAATCGAGTTCCTGGACGAGGTCCATCCTTGACGAGTCGCGATCCGGAAGTCTTTCAGGGTGGTCAAAAGGGCTGTGTATTACACGAGTTTTGTGCTCGACAGAAAACAGGGGGCGATTGGGTTTTGAGAAATTCGAGACAGTGACGATTTGATCTGCCAGGAACGGGGCTAACAGATTGATGCCTTTCGCTTCCGGATCTGCTCTGTGATGCCATAGATGTTTGGCCCTGGTGAATTTTGCAGCCATCCCCCAGTTGGCGTGAATGACGCCGTCATTGGTATGAAGTATATCTACTTTGAAACGTCTTAAGAACTTGACCAGTCTTGGAAGTGTTCTGACCCCATAGCGCAGTTTGGACGTGCTGCTTCCTGAGTCCGCCGCGCTCAACAATCCAACCCCGGACAGCGTCTCAAATTCGATGCCCGCCGCGCGGAGCTGGTCGGCAACAGGTCCCTGGTCCTCGTGCAGCACCACGAGTGTTTTGAATCTCCGTGCATCCAGTCCCTTTATCAGCTTGATGGCTGACAAGTGACTTCCGCCTATGGCACCACCGACAAAAGGAAAACAAACTGTTACACGCTTATTCATACAGGCTTGCACTCTGTTGCTTTCTATTCCGGCAGTGTCGGAAACGTATCCGGGCCTTCGCCCAGGTCTGTTACAATTGCGATGACTTCAATCGTATCGCCTGGGGAGATGAGCGTTTGTTCATTCGCCTCAAACGGTTCGGTATTCACGTCCGCGCGGCGGGAAATCATGTACTTGTAGGTCGTTTGCAACGTCTGATTGGCAATGGCACCGCTTCGAGAAGCCGTGTCCGCATAAAGATCCCGGGCCACACGCAGGCGGACTTTGAGCTGATCGAGCGTTTCGCGGGTTTTTTGGAGGTCGGTAACCACTTCGCGGCGCTGGATATTCACGATGTCCAACTCATCGCGTATCGCCTTGTTTAACTGTTGTTCCGCTTCAAGCTTGGCGACATCCAAAGTCAAGACCTTTGCCTCGAGTTCCGTCACAGTTGTGCTGAGTTGGCGTTGCCTGGAGCTCACGACGAGGCCTCTCTCTTTCAAGGAGGTCACATTTTCAAGTTCCTCTCTTGCAAGCTGGATCTGCTTTTGCCGCAAGGTGATTTCTTCGCTGAGTGTGTCAATCTGCGAGCGCAGAAGCTTCTTCAGATCGACGAGTGCCGCCTTGCTTGAGTTGACGCTGTTCAACCGGGCTGTGAGGATTTCCTGTTCGGATGCCATCAACTCGTCGGCAACCGGACGCCCAACGAGCTCTTCGGGGATTTCTATCGTTTCCGCATTCGCAAGCTCGGCCTTAAGTCTGGCAATCCGGGCCATCGCGCTCCAACCCTGGAGCCGAAGCGTTTCATAATCTCCAACTGCCGTCAGCGCCTCACGTTCTGTCCGAAGCATTGGATTGGTCGTTCGCAGATGACCTCCGGCGATGCTTACAGCCTGCAGCACTGTCATCCGGGGAATATAAGGAAAGCTCCCCGGACTGTTTACCGCTCCCACGATAAAAACCGGCCCGAAAGAAACAATCTCGACTGTGACCGCCGGTGGCTGATCCAGCCCAAGGCGGGCCTGGAGAAGCAGTGATATCTCTTCCGCAACGACCGGTGGCGTCCTTCCAGCGGCCTGCACAGCCCCAATGAGTGCAAGATAAATGTTTCCATCCGCTGCGATCGTCTGCTCACCACCGAACCCCTCCCAGTTCTGAAAGGTGCCTTCTGCAGGTTGCCATTTGCCGACTTTCACCAGAACCTTGTCTTGAATTCCAAGATTGTATGCGGACGCTGATTGAGCTGACGCCGGGACGGACATCCCGAACAGCAGTAGCAATCCGGCAATCAGTTGGACAAAACTGTTACCGAACCGACCGTATTGGACCAGCCGGGTTTGACGAACATGGCTTATGTCGACGCAACGCATTCTTGTCTTCCTGCTTTCCGGAATACCGGCAACTGCCAAATGGTGCATTGGGTGGTATTTACGACCTTGACCCGCAAGTATTAGTGACGAACCGGTGACTAGTATTTATAGGACTGACGCTTTTGTACGCAAGTTGCTGCAAAAACTAATGATCTTTATGGCTAAGAAAGATCGTTAGCAGCAAGAGGACAAAGCATTTGTTCGCCCTGAACCTAGAGATAATGGACTTTAAACGGGAGCAATGTGATCGGCATCACTCTGTACCCGGACGATGGATCGAGGGCTCACTCAAGCGGTTTCACCATTTATCCGACAAGACAGGTCGTTATCGATACCGAAAAGGGTCGACAAACCGGTTTCGTCTGCAATTTCTGTCTGCTTGAATTCTGTGGATTCCGGCTTTTCCCCGCCTGGAAAAATCAGTCACTCAGCCGGCGCCGTTTTTATCTTTATCTGATTACTGCCCAGGTATTCTCGCAACATTCATGTTGACGATCTGCCATCTGCCTTCGGTTTTTACCCTGGTGATCGAATAGCGGATATTTGTTACGACAGGCGGCAGGTCAGGGTCGAATTTCTGATTGTCACCAAAGCCCATATACATCAGCATGTAGCCGGTTTCGATGGACACGGTTTCGTCGTTGTAAAACACGACCTGAGGTGCGGAGGCAAGGCCCGTCTGGCCGCGGAGCGCAAGGTTCCGCGCCGGCCATGCATTGAAGTAATTTGTCCAAAGATTACGAATAGCATCCTTGCCGACGAGCCAGAAGGGACCGAGCGTTCCGGCAAAGGTCGCTTTGTCATGAAACTGGTCCACAATTCCTTCCGCGTCACCGGCCCGGTAGAAATCGAGAAATTCCGTGCGTTGCTGAAGGATCTCGTTTTGACTCTGCTGCTGACCAAAGGTTGGTGTCGTATGTAACAGAAAAAAGGCGACAACTGCTGTAACGAGGTGTCCTGGATTAAATGTCGACATCGGCGCCCCAATTATTTGGCAAAGAATGTGGAAATAGCTGTAATATCCTCATGTGATCGTCAGGGTAGAAGCAGCGTTTTTCAAGGTCAACCCCTGCAAAAGGTATTCCGTGTCAGTTGATATGATCACTTGCCCAGACTGCAGCAAACAGAACGCAATCGGTTCAAACTACTGCTCGAATTGCGGAGCGAAACTGAATCGGCAATGCGCGCATTGCGGCAACCACCTGTCAGCGGGGGCTTTATTCTGTACGCGATGCGGTGCCAGCGCCAAGACGGCTCTGGAACACCAGCCAGCCAACTGGAAGCAGTGGAACGAACGTCCCGACACCGAGCGGAAACAGGTCAGTATACTTTTTGCGGATCTTTGCAGTTCGCTGCAACTGCTGGACCCCGATCCGGAGCAGGCCAAAGACCTTCTCGAATATGTCCTTGACGGTATGTCCTCAGCGGTCGGTCAGTTCGGCGGTACAGTCAGCCAGGCTATGGGCGATGGAATAATGGCGATTTTCGGGGCGCCGGCCGCTTATGAAGACCACGCGCTCCGCGCTTGTCTTGCCGCGGAAACGATGCTGGAAAACATGCGTGTTTTTCCTGCCGCCAAAGGGATGGCCATCACCCTGCGGGCCGGAATCAACTCCGGAGAAGTGGTTGTCAGCGAACGCGGACGCGGATTTGACATGCAATATACAGCGTTCGGGCAAACAGCCCACCTGGCCGCCCGCATGGAACAGCGCGCCGAGCCCGGTACGATATTTATTGCCGAGTCGACTTTTGAGCTGGTGGCGGCAAATGTCACCGCACAAGCGCTGGGGCCGCAATATATAAAAGGCCTCAAAGACAAGGTCGCCATATATAAAGTCCTGTCCATCGATGGCACGCTCAACTCCAGAAAACGCGCCGAAACGGACCTTCCGTTCGTCACGCGGAAGATTGAACTCCAGATTCTGGATGATGCCTTCAGGGACTCAGCGGACGGAACGGGCAGGGTCATCGCACTTGTCGGAGAACCCGGCATCGGAAAGTCGACATTGATCGATCATTTTGTTGCGACCCGCAGCGACACCCGGCAGACCATCTTGAAGGCATCGGGGCTCTCGCATGTCAAACCCGCGCCCTTCAGTGCGATCATAGAGTTGGTTGTCAGGTTGTTGCAGATCCCTGATTTGAAAAACGAAAACGGCCTGGAAGAAAAGCTGGCAGCCAAACTGAACGATCTCAGTCTGTCCATTCTTCCAGCCATTAAGGCCTTGTTGGGACAAAATCGGGACGAAGCCTGGCTTGATCAGCCGGCAACGCAGAGACGGCAAAAAATCGAACAGTCGGTGATCGATTTACTGCAGGCTCGGTGTAAAGAAGAACATCTTCTGATCATCATCGACGACCTGCAGTGGATTGACGATGAAAGCCTCCAAATCCTGACCAAGTTAGCCGGCGCAATATCAGGGTCAAAGATTTTGTTGCTGACCGCATACCGGCAGGGATTTGAGGAAGACTGGCAAGGAAATACACACTATCAGCAAGTGCCGGTTCGAAAACTGCGAATTAATGAAGCGGAAGTTTTTCTCAATCATCTTCTTGGCGCCGATCAGGAGTTTATCGGTCTGCGGCAGGAACTGCTCAGGCGAACGAACGGCAATCCTTTCTTTATTCAAGAACTTGTCCGCAGTCTGGTTGCCGATAAGACCCTCTCGGGAACGCCCGGCAACTATTCACTGGAAACGTCAATAGACGATCTGCAAGTGCCGGCAACCGTGCATGGCGTCCTTGCGGCCCGTATTGATCGGTTGCCGACAAAGGAGAAACACATTCTTCGCCATGCCGCCGCGATCGGCCAGGAAGTCAGACTGCCGATTCTTGCGGCTCTCCTTCAGTTGGATGAAGACGATATAAAGGAGGAATTGCATGCTTTGGAAAGGGCTGCGTTTCTTCATCCCAAGCAGAAGAACTCAGAGAGAATTCTCGTTTTCAATCATGAGCTGACGCATGATGTTGCTTATGGCACCTTGTTGAAGAAACAGCGCAAGGCGCTCCACCGGCAGATTGTTGGCGTTGTTGAGGCCAAATTCGCCACTGAGACAGACCCGCAGGTCGATTTTCTGGCATTTCATTCCGAGCGTGCGGAAGACTGGCAGAGAGCAACAACATATTTTCACCAGGCCGGGCAGGTCGCACTTGCAAGATCCGCCTGTCAGCAAGCGGTCGATTCTTTGGGCAAAAGTCTCACGTTAAGCAAAAAACTCCCAGAAACGGATTGTCCCCTGAAATTCGGCATGGATATTCGCCTCGATATCAGAAATGCCCTTATGCCTCTGGGCCGGCATCGCGAGATTCTTCCCTATTTACTCGAAGCTGCGGAAATTGGCATCAAAAGCCGCAACGACGCGCAACTGACGCTGACATATTCCTATCTCGCTCATTATTACTGGCTTGTCGGTGATTGGGAGCAATCCATTGAATACGGAGAACTGTCTCTTCGATCAGCGGATAACAGCGACAATTTCGGCCTCCAGATCGTCACGCGTTTTATTCTGGGCCTTGCCTATTACTCGATCGGCGATTTTGCCCGTTCCATCCAGTATCTGGATTTCAACGAGGATCTGCGCGGCCGAGACCAGCTTAAATCCCGATTCGGAATGTTTGCAACGCCGTCTGTTGTCTCCGCAGGCTGGATCTCCTGGGGTGCCGCGGAGCTGGGAAATTTCGATACTGCGCTGAAATGGGCTCATGAATCAAAAGAGCTGGCACGTTTGACCGGCCGTCCTTTCGACGACATTCAGGGCAATCTGGCGCTTGGCGGCGTATTGCTCATGCGGGGTGAGGTGAAAGAAGCCGTCAGATACTTGCAGGATGGCGTGACAATGTGCGAGCGCGCCGACGTTCGTATTCTTTTCCCCCGGGTTGCAGCGGCGCTCGGTTATGCGTGTGCGCTTGAGGGAAATTCCGACAGAGCGAAGGAGCTTTCGGAGCGTGCATTGCAGCAAGCGGACAAGATGGACTTGGCATCCATGCGCTCATTTTGTTCGCGCTGGATCTGTGAGGTAAAACTGCTGGCGTGCACCCCGGCAGACGCGCTCGAGAGTGCAAGAACAATGCTTGGGGAGTGTGAGGCCTCGGGCGAAAAAGCCCATATCGCGTGGGCACATTATCTGGTTGGAGCTGCGTTGGTCGACGGTGGTGACATTGCGGATGGCCTTGTTTCCTTTGAAAAGGCGGAAAAAATATCAACCTCGCTGAAGATGCGGCCGCTTGAAGCACATATCTGGCATCGCCGAAGCGTCCTTCCGGATCACACCGTGTATTCAAAACTGAAGCGGACGGGGAAAGATATCTCAGAACGCATGTATTGCGAGATGCGGATGGCTCACGCTCTGAAGAGGCAAGCGGGCAGGGGGCCGAAGACGTATCTTAATGCCGGCGGATCGTAAAAACGATCGGATTGATTGCATGCCGGTGTTCTGCTTTCAGGCGCAAGCTTCCTGAAAACCGGCTTTAATTTGAAATGTCAAAAAAAAGCAACCCGCTTCCATTCAGAAGCAGGTTGCCGGTATCACGTAATATTTCACGCACGCCTGCGCGTCCTGATGGGGCCGCAGGTATCCCGGATCAGCTACATCCGGACGTCGACCCGCAGGTGTCACACTTCAGGCATGTTCCGTTGCGGACCATTGTGAAATTGCCGCATTCGGAGCAAGCTTCGCCTTCGTAGCCCTGCATGCGGGCCCTGGCAACGCGATCCGTCACGCTTGGCTGTGCGTCCGCGGCGCCTGATGAAACGGAAACCACCGTTTCGACTTCGACATCCCGACTGAAAGCCGACGCTGCTGCATTTGTCATGGCCGACACAGGATTGCTTCCCGCAGCAACGGCAACTTTTGTTGCGGCCAGTTTCTGCTCAACCTCCGGTACGACACGGAATTTCTCCGTCTGGCCGCGAACGAGACCTTTTGAAACGACGGTATCCGTCTGGCTGTCTTCGCCCCCGCCCATCACGGTGGTTCCGATATCTTCAGGATTGACGTGTGCAAGATCATGCCGCCCCAGATAGGACACAGCGAGTTCACGGAAGACATAATCGAGAATGGATGTTGCATTCTTGATTGCATCGTTGCCCTGAACCATTCCGGCCGGTTCAAACCGGGTGAACGTGAAGGCATCGACATATTCTTCCAGAGGCACGCCATATTGCAGGCCGAGGGAAATCGCGATGGCAAAATTGTTCATCAGCGAGCGGAAGGCGGCGCCTTCCTTGTGCATATCGATGAAGATTTCGCCAAGGCGGCCATCGTCATATTCGCCGGTCCGGAGATAGACCTTATGCCCGCCCACAGCCGCTTTCTGAGTGTAGCCCTTACGACGACCGGGGAGTTTATCACGCGTCCGGATGTTGCGTTCTACGATGCGCTCCACGATACGCTCGGCTATTGCTTCCGCCCGGGCCTGAGACGGCTTGGCCACGATGGATTCGACCACATCTTCAGCCTCATCCTCATCATCCGACAGAAGCTGAGAGTTCAACGGCTGGGACAATTTGGAGCCATCGCGATAAAGTGCGTTGGCTTTCAGGGCCAAGCGCCAGGACAGCATGTAGGCTTCGTTACAGGCCTCTACATCAGCGCTGTTTGGCATATTGATCGTCTTGGAAATCGCACCGGAGATGAAGGGCTGAGCCGCTGCCATCATCCGAATGTGACTTTCAACCGACAGGAAGCGCTTGCCGATGCGACCACATGGATTCGCGCAGTCAAAGACCGCCAGATCCGTCTCCTTGAGGTGAGGGGCCCCTTCCAGGGTCATTGCACCGCAGACATGGGTATTGGCCGCCTCAATATCGGATTTGGAGAATCCCAGATGTGCCAGGAGGTTGAACTCGGTGTCCTCGAGTTGCTCGGTAGTGACATTCAACGTTTCGGTCAGGAAGTCATCACCAAGCGTCCAGCGATTGAAGACAAACTTGATATCGAACGCCGTTTCAAGACCGTTGTTGATCAGAGCGAGTTTCTCGTCCGTGAACCCCTTTGCCGACAGGGATGCCGTGTTGATCGCCGGAGCCTGGCTAAGCGAGCCATGGCCGACCGCATAGGCTTCGATCTCGGCAATCTGCGCTTCGCCATAACCAAGATGACGCAGCGCCTCGGGCACGGCCCGGTTGATAATCTTGAAGTAGCCGCCACCGGCCAGCTTCTTGAATTTCACCAAAGCGAAGTCCGGCTCGATACCGGTCGTATCGCAATCCATGACAAGGCCGATTGTGCCCGTTGGCGCGATAACGGTCGCCTGGGCATTGCGGTAGCCATGCTCTTCACCCAGTTCCAGCGCCTTGTCCCAGGCTTTTTGCGCCCGATCGATGAGCGTGCTGTTCGGGCAGGATGCATAGTCAAGCGGCACCGGAGCGGTGTTCAGTTGCTCATAGCCATCGCTCTCGCCATAGGCCGCCCGACGATGGTTCCGGATAACCCGAAGCATATGGTCCGCATTCGGCTTGTAGCTTGGGAAGCTGCCAAGCTCACCGGCCATCTCAGCGGACGTCGCGTAAGAAACACCGGTCATGACCGCTGTAATCGCGCCGCAGAGCGCCCGACCTTCAGCAGAATCATAGGGAATCCCGGAGGTCATCAGCAGACCGCCGATATTGGCGTAGCCCAATCCAAGGGTACGATATTCGTAAGACCGTCTGGCAATTTCCTTGGACGGGAACTGGGCCATCAGGACGGAGATTTCCAAAACGATGGTCCAGAGCCGGGTGGCATGCTCGAATTTGTCGACATCAAAGCTGTTGTCGCTGTTTCTGAACTGCAGGAGATTGAGCGATGCAAGGTTACAGGCCGTGTCGTCCAGGAACATATATTCAGAACACGGGTTTGAAGCCCGAATGTCACCGGATGCCCGGCAGGTGTGCCAGTCGTTGATCGTCGTATGATACTGAATACCCGGATCGGCCGATGCCCAGGCCGCATACCCGATTTTGTCCCACAGTTCGCGGGCCGGAACACTCTTGTGCAGCTTGCCGTCCGTTCTCCGTGTCAGTTCCCAGGAGCCGTCCTGTTCGACAGCCCGCAGGAAGTCATCGGTCACGCGCACGGAGTTGTTCGAGTTCTGGCCCGATACCGTCAGATAGGCCTCCGAATCCCAATCCGTATCATAAACCGGGAACTCTATGTCCTTGTAGCCCTGCCTGGCGAACTGAATGACGCGCTGAATATAGTTTTCCGGCACATGATTCTTCTTTGCCGCGCGAACTTCTCGTTTCAGGGCAGGATTTTTGGTCACATCAAAACAATCATCGCCGGGGCCATCGCAGTTGACGCAGGCTTTCATGATTGCTTTCAAATGCTTGGACGCGATTTTGGAACCCGTGACGAGGGCCGCGACCTTTTGCTCCTCGCGCACTTTCCAGTCGATATATTTTTCAATATCCGGATGATCAATATCGACGACGACCATTTTTGCCGCCCGTCGCGTCGTTCCACCGGATTTGATTGCGCCGGCGGCACGATCACCGATTTTCAGGAAGCTCATCAGACCCGATGATTTGCCGCCACCGGATAAGGGCTCACCTTCTCCTCTAAGATAAGAGAAGTTGGATCCGGTGCCGGAGCCGTATTTGAAAAGACGGGCTTCGCGAACCCAGAGATCCATAATGCCGCCGTCGTTGACCAGATCGTCACCGATCGATTGGATAAAGCAGGCATGGGGCTGAGGATGCTCGTATGCCGTTTTGGACTTGGTCAGACGACCGGTCTGGAAGTCGACATAATGATGCCCCTGGCTCGGACCATCGATGCCATAGGCCCAGTGCAGACCGGTATTGAACCATTGCGGGGAGTTGGGTGCGACTTTCTGCGTTGCGAGCATATAACGCAGTTCGTCAAAGAAGGCACGTGCGTCCTTTTCACTGTCGAAATAGCCGCCTTTCCAGCCCCAATAGGTCCACGTGCCGGCGAGACGGTCAAAAACCTGACAGGAATCGGTTTCCGATCCGTATCTTTCTTTTTCCGGTAATTTTTCGAGTGCATCCAGATCCGCTTCCGAGCGCCAAAGCCAGGATGGAACCGTGTTTTCCTCAACCTTCTTCAGCCGTGCGGGAACACCGGCCTTACGGAAGTATTTTTGTGCAATAATATCGCTGGCAACCTGAGACCAGGTGTCGGGCACTTGAATATTCTCAAGCCGGAACACGATCGAACCATCCGGATTCCGAATCTCGCTCGTTGCCGTCCTGAAAGTTATATCAGCATAAGGCGACTTATTTGCCTTGGTGTATTGCCGTTCAATCCGCATTTAATAAAGCCCCTTCATCAGAACAGAATCACGCGCAACCAGACCACCCTGTTAGGCGGTGACGCCTGACTTCGAACCGACGCATCCCAATGTTGTGGCTGACCGCCATCTGCGAGTCGCCAAGCTATGTCATAAATCTGAACAGATACTAAATGTAGTGTGCCCAGACATTCTTGTCACTAAATAACACGTCAAAATTGGCGCGAAACGATGCTGCGTGGTACTTGTCAACAAGCGCGACGCACAGCCAATTTCCACCAAATCTGAAGGTTACGCGAGGCGGACGCCCCAATTTCCCCAGCACGCAACAGCGCACACGCAAAACCTAGTCCGACTCGCTTTTCACCGTCAAGGGATAGTGGCTCGCCGCAATGGCACGACTAAATCTTGTGCATGACTGTGAATTATGGGGAGCAAAAAACAGTTCGGACATCCCAATCTGCCGATTTCGCCTTGATATCAGCGGATCGTTGCGTGACCGACTTAAATTGCTGTTCCATAATCTGCTGCCATGCCGGTGTGACAATTGAGTGACAATCCAGCAGTTCCTGACTCACACCGCAGACAATATGCACCTGAAATATTTTGGTTAAGCGACTGATGTTATTCGTTTAAAATTGATTTTCGATTTGATGTGTTTTCACCTGGGAAAAAGAATTTTTTATCCTGTTTGGTTGTGGAGAATAGCCAGATAATTTCCCGCGCAAATATCTTATTACCGTCTTCATAGTGCGTGCATGTTGCATACAAAGCACAATTACCCGGTTGGGAGAAAAAACTCCGGGCCGACTGGAGAGGGCGTACCGGCTTAGAGTCAATTTTAAACAATTTGTCTCCTTGGAGTTCAACGGAGGTTAAAGCGTCTGTGGCACTATAAAACGTGCTTACAAAACAGAGGCTTTGAATGTCGAAGGTGCAGACCGTATATCGCCGTCAACATGCGGCCTATCAGGTTCCGATTGAGGAACTGGACGTCATTGTTATTGATGATTCCAAGTCCATGCAGACAATCGTCCGCTCGATGCTGATCGCGATGCGGGTCTATCGCGTCCGGGTTTTCGACACAGCGGATGAAGCCCTTCAGTCCATGCTGACTGAACCGCCTCACATTATTCTGACCGACTGGAAAATGAAGCCGACCAACGGCTACCAGCTTCTGCGTTCGATCCGCCAGCGCCAGATGGCGCCGCTCTGCTACGTGCCGCTTATGTTTATCACCGCCCATGGGACACGAGCATTGGTTGAAAGGGCTCTGAGGTCCGGAGCCCATCATCTCCTGGTAAAGCCTCTGTCTCCGGCGGCACTCCTTGACCGGCTGTTATGGGTCACGCGGGATCCGCGCCCGATGGTGCTCAACGGTGCGGATCATTATCAGATCGAGGGCATGGAAAAAACCATGGACGGGCATCGCGAGAAATGGGATTCCCTGTCGCGCGCGCGCATTCACCATGAGAAGACAAATCGGGCCACAACGGAGCTGCAGGGTCTGGTCGACCGCATCTTCAGCCACGATGGCTCGGATGACGACGACGATATCGTCGATTTCCGGGAAACCACAAAACTCATCGACAAACTGGGCAATGCGGACTCCATCCCCGGACAGAAAGGGCGTCCGGTCAGCCATCGAAGCGGCGCCAGTGGTTTTGCCGAGGTAATAAGACGCTTCTGAGTTCAGAGGTTCTGGACAAGTCCGGGACAACTATGCATAGTCGCCCCGGATTTGACGGAGCCTTTCTGACGATGAAGAATTTTCTGCTGCAGACATTCACCTGGTGGAACAGCCAGACGATTGGCACGCGCTTTTTCACCTGGCGCAAGGGCGTCTTTGTCGGTGAGGATGAATTCGGAAACAAATATTATCGCGAATATGACGGCCGTCGCCGCTGGGTTATCTATAATGGACTGGCCGAAGCCAGCATGATCCCGCCCGGATGGCACGGCTGGATGCATCATCGTACAGATCAGCCGCCCAAAGAAGGGGACTATCATCCTCGCAGCTGGCAAAAAGAGCATATCGGCAATCGGACAGGAACATCGGACGCCTACCATCCACCGGGCTCTATTCTGACTCCGGAGCAGCGCCCGGATGTGACGGGGGACTATGATGCCTGGACGCCGAATTCCTGATCAAAGACGCTTCCAAGATTTCGGTTAAAAGAAAAAGGCCCGCGTTTCGGGCCTTTTTCACCAATATGCCATTTCGGCCTAAGCCACACTTTCGCCGATCATTTCAAGGCGCCGATCAAGGTAGCCGCCGCAATAATCCATCAGATCATCGACACGGTTTTCGAAGAAGTGATTGGCATTCTCCATAATCTTCTGTTCGATCACGATCCCTTTCTGGGTCTTCAGTTTGTCAACCAGTCCCTGGACATCCTTGGCGGGAACAACCTTGTCATTGTCGCCGTGGATGATCAGACCCGATGACGGGCAGGGGGCCAGAAATCCGAAATCGTGCAGGTTGGCAGGCGGCGCAATTGAAATGAAGCCTTCCACCTCCGGTCGCCGCATCAGAAGCTGCATACCGATCCAGGCGCCGAATGAAAATCCGGCGATCCAGCAAGCGCGCGCATCCGGATGCACTGTCTGGGCCCAGTCAAGCGCGGCCGCAGCATCGGACAACTCGCCCTGCCCATGATCAAACGCCCCCTGGCTGCGGCCTACCCCCCTGAAATTGAACCGCAAAACAGCGAACCCGCGTTTGGCAAACATGTAGTACAGATTGTAGATGATCTGATTGTTCATCGTACCGCCGAATTGCGGATGCAGATGAAGCACGATCGCTAGAGGAGCGTTCTTATCTTTGGCCGGTTGAAAGCGGCCTTCTAGACGACCAGCCGGGCCGTTGAAGATAACCTCAGGCATCGAAAAGTACTGTCCTTCTCACCTGTCCATAGAGAGGGGGAATAAAAGTTGACAATCGGATGTAAGTTTCTTGACTTGCGCCGATTGGCTCCCTAGAACCCTGTTTAGAATTATTCGAAACACGGTCGGTTCTCACAACCAACCGGGTATATCTTGCTTACTGAGCGCCCGTTATCACTGTGAACGGCCAAGTTTGCAAGTGTTGTGTTTAAACGAGCCGAAGTAATGTGCTTCGATTTGGAGTCTGACAGGAATGACCGGGGCCGGGACGCGCGTCTATCTTGACCATAATGCAAGCGCTCCGCTTCGCCCTGCTGCACGCGAGGCGATGCTGGCAGCCCTGGACGAGCCGGGCAATCCGTCATCGGTTCACACAGAAGGCAGGCAGGCACGGTCTCACCTTAATCTTGCAAGAGAACAACTCGCCGAACTTACCGGCTCCGATGCCGGTTCCATCACCTTTACCAGCGGTTGCACGGAAGCCAATGTCTTTGTTCTAACGCCCCACTATCGGCTGGGCGCTGAAAAACTGTTTCTTTCGAAACTGCTGATCGGTGCGACGGAGCATCCGTCTGTTCTGGCCGGCGGACGGTTTGCCGAAGAACACCGGGAAACGATTCCCGTTGATGCAGCCGGTGTCATCCGGCTCGATCATTTACAAAACCGGCTTTCCGAACTGAAGGATAATGGCGATCGGGCACTTGTATCGGTTATGGCCGCAAACAATGAAACAGGCGTGATCCAACCGTCCCTCAGGATTTCCGAAATGGTTCGCGAAGCCGGTTGCCTCTTTCATGTTGACGCCACGCAGATCATCGGGAGGCGACGTGTCACAGTGGAGTCGCTCGGCAGCGATGTGATGACTGTCTCCGCGCATAAACTGGGTGGCCCCAGGGGTGTCGGCGCCGTCATACTCGCCGGTGGAATTCTGGGCATCGAACCGCTGATCACAGGTGGCGGCCAGGAGACATATCGACGCGGCGGAACGGAAAATGTCGCGGCAATCGCAGGTTTTGGCGGGGCCATTCAAGCTGTGCTCGAAAATCCGGCAGAGACCGGAAAAATAACAGTTCTCAGGGACTGGCTGGAAACAACATTACGATCTATATCGCCCGATATGGTTGTTTTCGGCGGTGACGCAAATCGGATCGGAAACACAACCTGTTTTGCCGTTCCCGGTGTCAGTGCTGAAACGACCGTGATCGCCTGCGATCTGGAGGGAGCCGCGGTCTCCTCCGGCTCCGCATGTTCCTCGGGAAAAGTCTCAGCATCCCATGTGCTGAGCGCAATGGGCGTGCCCGCCGATCTGGCGCGGGGAGCCATTCGGATCAGCCTTGGCTGGTCAAGCACGAAGGAAGACGTCGAACGCTTTGCCGATATCTGGCGTTCGGTCATGAAACGCCTCCGGCCGCATTCAACAGGGCAAGCGGCCTGAGAGGAGTGAGTTGGAATACGTTTCGACAACCGGCGGTCCTTGAAGCCGCTATGGATGGAGAAGATAATGCCTGCAGTTCAAGAGACGATCGACAGGGTCAAGGAAATTGACGTCGATCAGTATAAATATGGATTCGTCACCGATATTGAATCGGAAAAAGCGCCAAAGGGTCTGAGCGAAGACATCGTTCGGTTCATTTCCGCAAAGAAAGATGAGCCGGCATGGATGCTCAACTGGCGGCTTGATGCTTATCGCCGCTGGCGTTCGATGGAAGAGCCGACCTGGGCGCGGGTCAATTATCCGAAGATTGATTTTGAGGATATCTATTACTACGCCGCGCCCAAAAATATGGAGGGGCCCAAGAGCCTCGACGAAGTCGATCCGGAACTGCTGGAAACCTACAACAAACTCGGCATCCCGCTGCAGGAACAGGAAATCCTCGCCGGTATCGCACCGGAGAACCGGATTGCGGTCGACGCGGTCTTTGACAGCGTTTCCATCGCGACGACCTTTAAGGAAGAGCTGGCTAAGGCCGGCGTCATCTTCTGCCCGATTTCGGAGGCCATTCGCGATTATCCCGAACTGGTTCAGAAATATCTGGGTTCGGTCGTTCCGGTTACGGATAATTTTTACGCCACGCTGAACTCAGCGGTCTTCTCTGACGGCTCGTTCGTTTACATACCCGAGGGCGTTCGGTGCCCGATGGAACTGTCGACCTACTTCCGGATTAATGAGCAGAATACCGGGCAGTTCGAAAGGACCCTGATCATTGCCGAGAAAGGCTCCTATGTGTCCTATCTCGAAGGCTGCACGGCACCGCAGCGCGATGAGAACCAGCTCCATGCTGCCGTCGTTGAACTGATCGCCCACGAAGATGCCGAGATCAAGTATTCGACCGTGCAGAACTGGTTCCCCGGAGATGCCGAAGGTAAGGGCGGGATCTACAATTTCGTGACCAAACGCGGCGACTGCCGGGGACGGAATTCCAAGATTTCCTGGACACAGGTTGAGACAGGATCGGCCATCACCTGGAAATATCCAAGCTGTATCCTGAGAGGCGACAACTCAATCGGCGAGTTCTACTCCATTGCCATTTCCAACGGCCATCAGCAGGTCGACAGCGGCACGAAAATGCTGCATCTGGGCAGGAACACGTCAAGCCGCATCATTTCAAAAGGCATCGCAGCCGGCGTCTCGCAGAATACCTATCGTGGTCAGGTGTCTGCTCACCGCAAAGCCACTCAGGCCCGGAATTACACCCAATGCGATTCTCTGCTGATCGGCGATAAATGCGGCGCGCATACGACACCTTATATCGAGAGCAAAAATGCGACCGCTGTCTTCGAGCACGAAGCCACGACGTCAAAAATCTCCGACGATCAGATGTTCTACTGCCTGTCACGGGGCCTGAACGAGGAAGAGGCCGTGGCTCTGATCGTGAACGGTTTCGTAAAAGACGTGATCCAACAACTGCCGATGGAATTTGCCGTGGAAGCGCAAAAGCTGATCAGCATCAGCCTGGAAGGATCCGTGGGATAGTCCACGGAGATCTTTCGTCAAAATCCATCTATCTTACGCATTTCACAAAGACGAGACGACCATGCTTGAAATCAAAAACCTGCACGCCGCTGTTGATGGCAATGAGATCCTGCGCGGCATCAATCTGACAGTCAGACCGGGCGAAGTACACGCCATCATGGGTCCGAACGGGTCCGGCAAATCGACACTCTCCTATGTCCTGGCAGGCAAAGAAGATTACGAAATCACTGAAGGGTCGATAAGCTATAACGGCCAGGATTTCCTGGAACTAGGCCCGGACGAGCGTGCGGCCGCCGGTATGTTCCTCGCCTTTCAATATCCGATTGAGATTCCCGGCGTTGCGACAATGACCTTCCTGAAAACCGCCCTGAACGCTCAGCGAAA
This sequence comes from Stappiaceae bacterium, assembly GCA_965275915.1. Lineage (GTDB taxonomy): Bacteria > Pseudomonadota > Alphaproteobacteria > Rhizobiales > Stappiaceae > JBDWFY01. The sequence goes on along the minus strand of CBDHYI010000006.1, from coordinate 419,515 downwards.
GGCACGGGGAGAAGACGAAATCTCAACACCGGATTTCATGAAACTGATCCGCGAGAAGTCGAAGGAACTCAATGTCACATCGGACATGCTGAAGCGGCCATTGAATGTCGGCTTTTCAGGCGGTGAAAAGAAGCGGGCCGAAATTTTACAGATGTCTCTGTTCGAGCCGGCCCTGTGCGTCCTTGACGAGACGGATTCAGGGCTTGATATCGACGCGCTCAGGATCGTCTCGGACGGAGTCAATAAACTGCGCGGCCCCGATCGCTCTATTGTGGTGATTACCCATTACCAGCGGTTGCTGGACCACATCGTTCCCGATGTTGTGCATGTTCTCTCCGCCGGACGCATCGTCAAAACCGGCGGCAAGGACCTTGCGCTTGAACTCGAGAAAAACGGCTATGCCGATATCATCGGCGAGGCTGCCTGAGGGGGCTGGTGCAGTGAATATGATTGAGAGAATTCGAACACATGCTGAAAGCGGTCTGATCGAGCAGTTTGACTCGGTGCGCGACGGTCTGCCCGGAAAAGCTGCTGTGACTGCATTGAGAAACAACGCATTTAACGCGTTCAACCAGACCGGCCTGCCGCACAGACGCATTGAAGCGTGGCACTACACGGATCTCAGGGCCAGTCTGAAGGAAACACTGCCGATCGGAGGAACCGGAGACGTCTCCGCCGATCTTGACAAGATCTCCACAGGCGTGAAGGGCGCGAAAGTCGCTTTGATCAACGGCCGCCTTGATCCGGTGACGAACGCAACCGAAGGCGTTTCGCTGAAACCCCTCAGCGATATTCTCGCCGAAACATCAGGCGACTGGACATTGTTAGGCACCGTTGCGCCGGATCTCAAGGATCCGCTGATCGACTTGAACACAGCGTTCATGAGCGACGGTGTTTTCGTTGACGTTGCCGAGGCAGCGGAGATCGAGCAGCCGCTTGAGCTTATCCATGTGACGGCAGGCGAAGACGCGTCCAGCTATGTGCGCCACTTCGTGCATGTCGGCCGGGGTGCAAAGGTGACGCTGATCGAGAATCATGTCTGCACCGGCGAAGCGAACTACCAGTCCAACTGTGTCGTAGAGCTGAAGATAGAGGACGGTGCCACAGTCAACTGGATCAAGATACAGGACGAAGGCGCACGCTCGACACATGTGGGCTCGTTCAAAGCCGATATTGGCGCAGAAGCCGAACTCAATCACTTTACCTTTGTAGAAGGCGGCGCCCTCACTCGGACGCAATTGTTTGTCTCTTTTTCAGGTGAACAGTCAAAAGCCAATCTTAGCGGCGCGTCTCTGGTTAACGGGACCATGCATTCGGACATCACTCTGGTGATGGATCATGCGGTACCCAACTGCGAAAGCCGTGAGTTTTACAAGAACGTCATCGACGACACGGCCCACAGCGTGTTCCAGGGCAACATCATCGTCAAGCCGGATGCGCAGAAAACGGACGGTCAGATGATGGTCCAGTCGCTTCTGCTGTCCGACGATGCGGCAATGTCATCCAAGCCCGAACTTGAGATCTTTGCCGACGATGTCCAGTGTGCACACGGCGCAACCACCGGACAGATCGACGAAGACCTTCTGTTCTATCTCCGTTCACGGGGCATTTCGGAAGCTGAAGCGAGGACGATGCTGGTGCTTGCGTTTCTCTCAGAAGCCATCGAGGAAATCGATAACGAGGACATTGTGGCGCTTCTTGAAGATCGCACCCGTGCCTGGCTGGGAGCCTGAAAGAGTATCGATCATGAACGATCTGTCGGAAGCGAATAACGCTGTTGCGCCCTACGACGTCGCCGAAGTGCGGCGGGATTTTCCGATACTTTCCCGCAAGGTCTACGGAAAGCCGCTGGTGTATCTCGATAACGGCGCATCGGCACAAAAGCCGCAGGTCATGATTGACGCGGTGACAAAGGCGTACACGGAAGAATATTCAAACGTGCACCGCGGACTGCATTTCCTGTCAAATGTCGCGACCGAGAAGTATGAGGAGGCCCGTCAGTCGGTCCAACGTTTTCTCAATGCCGCTTCAACGGACGAGGTGATTTTTACCCGGTCGACAACCGAGGCCATTAATCTGGTCTCTTACGCCTGGGGGGCGGACAATATCAAACCGGGCGATGAAGTCCTTCTGTCGATCATGGAGCATCACTCCAACATCGTCCCCTGGCATTTTCATCGCGAACGAAACGGCGCGCGGCTCTGCTGGATACCGATCGCAGAGGACGGGGCCTTCGACCTTGACGTCTTTGAAAGCCTTCTTAAACCGGAAACCAGGCTGGTGGCGATTACACAGATGTCCAATGTCACCGGCACCGTCGTTCCAATCAAGGAACTGTGCCGCATTGCCCATGAACGGGGCATCAAGGTGCTGGTGGACGGAAGCCAGGCAGCTGTTCACATGCCGGTGGACGTGCAGGATCTGGATGCGGATTTTTATGTCTTCACCGGACACAAGGTCTACGGCCCGACGGGAATCGGCGTTCTTTATGCCAAAAAGCAGATCCTTGATACCATGCGGCCGTTCAATGGCGGCGGTGAGATGATCATGGATGTTGCGGAGGATACCGTCACATACAACCATCCTCCCCACCGGTTCGAGGCCGGGACACCGCCCATTGTTCAGGCGATTGGACTGGCCGCCTCGCTTGACTATATGGATGATCTGGGCCGAGACCGGATTGCGCAACACGAAGCGTCGCTGTGCGTCTACGCCCATGAACAATTGTCCAAGATCAACTCGATCCGGATCTTCGGCCATGCGCCGGGCAAGGGGGCAATCGTTTCATTCGAGATGGCCGGAACGCACGCCCATGATGTCTCGACGATTATCGACCGGTCCGGTGTGGCGGTGAGGGCGGGGACCCATTGCGCGCAGCCGCTGCTGACACGATATGGTGTGACGTCAACTTGTCGTGCATCATTTGGTCTCTACAATACGCATGAAGAAGTTGATAAACTGGCGGAAGCACTGCAGAAGGCTCATGAGTTCTTTGCTTAAGGTGTATCTATGACAGACGGTACGACAACAGCACCGCATGAAGACAGCCTGCTTGGGTCAGAAAACCAGCATGTGCAGACTGAGCTGAGCAGCGGTTCCACGACGATCCCGGCGGAGGAACTGTCGCGGCTGACGGATGACATCATTGCGGCGATCAAGACGGTCTACGACCCGGAAATACCAGTCGACATTTATGAATTGGGGCTGATCTACAAGGTCGATATCAATGATGAACGCGCCATTGATGTCGACATGACGCTAACGGCTCCAGGGTGTCCTGTTGCAGGCGAAATGCCGGGCTGGGTTGAAGATGCGGTGTCGTCAGTCGCCGGTGTCGGCCCTGTGACGGTCAATATGGTCTTCGATCCGCCCTGGGACCCAAGCCGGATGTCGGATGAGGCCAGAATCGCGTTGAACTGGTTTTAAACGCTCGATCAAGATATTGCCGAAAAACGAGAGAAATAAGGGATATGCCGATCTCATCTTCGTTCAAAGTGATCAGCCTGACCGATGCTGCAGCTGAACACGTACGCACCCTGATGGCCCAGGCGGACCATGAGGTATCGGGCCTGCGTGTGGGCGTCAAAAACGGCGGCTGCGCCGGTATGGAATATACGATGGACTATGTGGAGGAGGCCGATCCCGGCGACGATGTTGTCGAGGACAAGGATGTCCGGATCTATATCGACCCAAAGGCGGTTCTGTTTCTGCTGGGAACGGAAATGGACTACCAGGAGTCGACACTGTCATCGGGATTCGTGTTCAATAATCCCAATCAGACGTCCGCTTGCGGATGCGGGGAGTCCGTGGAAATCCGCCCTGCCGACCCCTCGGCCTTGCCGCCTCTGCGGTGATTGAAGCTTCTTTGAGATGTCATGGTTCGGCGGGGGCTCCAGAGCGCTGCCCGCGAAGGCTGAATCACCTTCGCGCCAAGGATATGCGTAAAAATATAAAGGGTTGGGGCACTTCATGCGATCCAACGATCGCGAGACTGAACATTTAGGCAACGGCACCATCAAGTTTGATGCTTGAATCGTCCTCGCATTTGACCGCATTGCGCCCGCTATGTTTGGCTGCATAAAGTGCCGCATCCGCGCGCGCTATCATCGCTTGCGACGTATCTCCGGGATGAAATGTCGACACGCCGATCGAGATCGTAATCCGACCGAGATTTTCACCGGTTGACCGTTTGACCAGTTCTTTGGAGATGACCGCCTTGCGAATATGCTCCGCTACGGAAGTCGCCTGCTGCATGGTCGTGTGCGGTAGGATGATTGCAAATTCTTCACCGCCATAGCGGCATGCCGTATCCTGACCTTTGATATTCTGCTTAACGGCCAGGGCAACAAGACGCAGAACTTGATCTCCGGTCTGATGTCCGTAGCTGTCATTGAACTTTTTGAAGTGATCGATATCGGTCAACAACAGACTAAGTGCGTTCTTGCTTTCCTGCGCGTGTTCCAGCGACCGTTCCATCGCCTGTTCGAAATGTTTGCGATTTGCCAGGGTCGTCAGTTCGTCAGTCAGCGATTCGTAACGGATTGCCTCAAGCGTTTCCTGCAAGGTCGCTATCTGACTGCGGGATTCTGCCAGCTGTTCCTGAAGTTTGTTGTTTGCCGTAACGGAATCCCGTGTTTCCGTCACCAGATGCTGGATGACTGAGCGAAGCTGATCGGCGCTGGCGGCATTCTTGAGCGCAGATTGTGCGCCTATCAGTGAGTTGCCGTATGACTTGCTGGCGCCCTGCGACTCTTCAATGAATTGCATGATATGCTCAATTTCATTGGAGATATCATCGCCAACCTGCTCAATCCGCTCGCCAAGGCGGTTTGCCGACAGATATTTCGTGTAGAGATTTGCGATTTCTTCTTCAGAAACCGTACCTTTTTCCGCCAGAATTTCATTGATGCTTTTATTCAGCGCATGATTAAAACCGGCCGAATAAGTGTACCAGAGCTCATAATTTCGCGGAAAGGCCGGATGCTCATTTCTGCGCAGATAGGACATCGCAGATTCGCCATACGCGATCGTCCTCTGAAAATCGTCTTTCTGCGCCATCTATCTCCCCCGCAAAAGCGAGTCATCGAAAGGTCATAAGTCCTTTGACGCTAAACATCGCTAAAATTGCTTAAGCTCCAGTTAAGTAAATGCTGTCGCCCAACACTTAAACGCTAGCTGGCTGCACGTTTAGGGCGAACTTCCCTCAGTAAAAAGGCCGGAGTGTGATCTCCCATCCCGATAACTTTGGGTTCTGAATCGGTCTTTCTTTTGTTGCGACCGTTACCTCTGTCGTTCGACTTCTGCGGCCTTCCGTTACTGTTGTTCGCCCTAGTCTTTGTATTTCCGGAAGATTCTTTAGACTTTTTCTCCACAGCATCCGCCCGAGCAGCGCTTTTTCTTTGTTCGGAACCGACCGCCTGTTCGCCTTTCTGAGCTTTGCGCCGACGCGAGGGACGGGGGCTTCTGCTCACCGGCGCTGAAAAGTCCACGCCTTCGCCATCCCATTCGATCGTTTTACCGATCAGCTTTTCGATCGCCGCAAGATGTTTTTCGTCCGACTGCGTCACAATCATATAGGTTGTACCGGTTCGGCCTGCACGGCCTGTCCGACCGATTCGATGAACATAATCTTCCGCATGGACGGGCACGTCAAAATTGAAAACATGGCTGACATCGGTAATATCAAGGCCCCTGGCCGCGACATCGCTCGCCACGAGCAGAGGGATCTTTCCGTTTCGGAACGCATCCAGCGTCATTGTCCGGGTACGCTGATCCATATCGCCGTGGAGACATCCGGCCGTGAAATCGTGTCGTTCCAGAGAACGGAACAACGTGGCGACATCGCGTTTGCGGTTGCAGAAGATAATGGCATTTTTCAACCCATCCGCCTGCCGGATCAGTTCCCGCAACTTTTCGCGCTTCGCCCAAGGTTCGGGCCCGGCAGCCGCAAGCTTTTGAGTCACGGTGTCGGCGGTAGAGGACGCCTTGGCGACTTCGATGCGCGCAGGATTTTGCAGGAACATATCCGCCAGCTTCTGAATTTCCGGCGGCATGGTCGCGGAAAAAAACAAAGTCTGGCGCGTGAACGGGATCAGTTTCGAAATGCGTTCAATATCCGGAATGAAGCCCATGTCCAGCATGCGGTCGGCTTCGTCGATCACAAAAATATCGACCCCCTGCATGAGCAGCTTACCGCGCTCGATATGATCAAGCAGACGACCGGGCGTTGCAATCAGGACATCAGCGCCGCGGTCCAGGATCTTGTTCTGTTCATCAAATGACACACCGCCGATCAGCAACGCGACGTTTAACTTGTGGTTCGTTCCGTACTTGTCGAAGTTTTCCTTCACTTGTGCGGCCAGTTCCCTGGTCGGTTCCAAAATCAAAGTACGCGGCATGCGGGCCCGCGCCCGACCTTTTTCCAGAAGAGTCAGCATGGGCAACGTAAAGGAAGCCGTTTTGCCCGTGCCTGTCTGCGCAATTCCCAGAACATCGCGTCTTTCCAGGATGTAGGGAATAGCGCCGGATTGGATTGCGGTCGGTGTGGTATAGCCGGCAGCTTCCACCGCCGAAAGTACTTTGTTGCTAAGACCCAGTGAAGAAAAACTCATGCTGGTTTATTTGCACCATTATGCAGGCTTTACCGAAGGCAAAGCATCGTTTCATGAAGGGATGATTTGGCGCGCACAATACGGTGCCGATAAGAAAAGTCAACGTTTTTGCCGTCTTTTTTGTTAAAATCGCGTGATCTTCAAAAATAAATGGTGAACGGATTTATTTTACTAAGTTGACATTTACTTGCGAACTTGTGGCTATATTTTGTCCCGGTCAAATATTGCTAATTCCCGGAATGTTGTCAGCGCCAATCGGACAGCATTCCGAGTACGTTTTGGTCAGAGAACAATTTTTGCGGCTCTAGCCCCCGGTCTTTCCATAACCATCGAAGAAAAACGGATAGGTTACGCTCTAAATATCCAAGTCGGTTGCGAACTCCGCATTCTCTTGAATGAAGTTGAAACGCGCTTCGGGCTTGTTGCCCATGAGCTGCTCAACCTTGGATTTCGTATTTTCAGCATCCATATCCGGAACCGCAACGCGCAACAGTGTCCGTTTTTCCGGATTCATCGTTGTCTCTTTCAATTGGGCCGGGAGCATTTCACCAAGCCCTTTGAAGCGGCTGATATCGATCTTCCCCCGTCCGTTAAATTCAGCTGAGAGCAGTTGGTCCTTATGCGCATCATCCCGCGCATAAAGAGTTTTGCCCCCCTGACTGATCTTATAAAGGGGAGGGACAGCAAGATAGAGATGACCGTTCCTGATGATTTCGGGCATCTCCCGATAGAAAAACGTAATCAGCAAAGAAGCGATATGCGCGCCGTCAACGTCGGCATCGGTCATGATAATGACCCGGTCATAGCGCAGGTCTTCGTCTCGATATTGCGAGCGCGTCGCACAGCCCAGAGCCTGCATAAGATCCGCAAGCTGCTGATTTGAAACCAGTTTATCGCGCCCTGCATTGGCGACATTGAGTATCTTGCCGCGCAAAGGCAGAACTGCCTGGTTGGTGCGATTGCGGGCCTGCTTGGCGGATCCACCGGCGGAGTCGCCCTCGACAATGAACAATTCGGTATCGCCGGACTGAGATGCCGAACAGTCTGCCAGCTTGCCCGGCAAGCGGAGCTTGCGAACGGCGGATTTGCGGGCGACATCCTTTTCCTGCCGACGGCGCAGGCGCTCCTCAGCCCGCTCCTCAACCCACTCAAGCAACTTGTTTGCCTGGTTCGGAGAGGCGGTGAGCCAGTGGTCGAACTCATCCCGGACCGCATTTTCTACGATTCGCGTGGCTTCGGTTGTAGAGAGCTTATCTTTTGTCTGACCGACGAACTCAGGCTCGCGAATGAAGGCCGACAGCATCCCTCCGGCGGATGTCAGGACATCATCGGTTTGAATCAGGTTCATTTTCTTCCTGCCGACAAGCTCTCCATAAGCCTTGAGGCCGCGTAACAGTGCAAATCGGAAGCCCGCTTCATGCGTTCCGCCTTCGGGAGTCGGGACCGTATTGCAATATGAATTCAGGAAGCCGTCGCCTGCGAACCATGTGATCGCCCATTCAACCGAACCGTGACCGCCGGGGTTGCTTGTCTTGCCGGAGAAGATGTTGTCGATAACGCATTTCTCATTGGTCAGCGCTTCTTTCAGATAGTCCCGCAAACCTCCCGGAAAATGGAAAACCGCTTCCGGAGGTGTCGGGTCTTTTTCCGACAAAAGCTCAGGCGCACATCGCCATCTTATTTCGACACCGCCGAACAGATAGGCTTTCGAGCGCGCCATTTTGTGAAGGCGCGCAGGCTTGAACGCCGCATTCCTGCCGAAGATTTCGCTGTCGGGCTTGAACCGAACCATTGTGCCACGGCGATTATGTATATCACCCAGATGCTGCAATTTGCCCTGAGGCACGCCGCGCTTGAAAACCTGCCGGTAGAGCTTGCGGGACCGTGCGACCTCAATCGTCAATTCTTCGGAAAGAGCGTTCACCACCGACACCCCCACACCATGAAGGCCGCCGGAAGTTTCGTATACTTTGGAATCGAATTTTCCGCCCGCGTGCAACGTGGTCATGATGACTTCAAGGGCGGATTTACTTTTGAATTTGGGATGAGGGTCGACAGGAATACCGCGTCCATTGTCGGTCACCGTCAAAAACCCGTCAGCGGAGAGGTCAACATCAATCCAGGTCGCGTGCCCGGCAACCGCCTCATCCATGGAGTTGTCGATCACTTCGGCAAACAGGTGGTGCAGAGCCTTTTCGTCGGTACCGCCAATATACATGCCAGGACGGCGGCGCACCGGCTCAAGGCCCTCAAGAACTTCAATGTCCGCCGCCGTATAATTCATCTCCGACGAACCGTTATGGTTCACAACTTTTTTTTGTGCAGTCCCAGTCACTGACTTTGATCTTCCGTTTACTCTGTTAGGTCGCTTCGCTGTCCCGGGGTCAATATCCGGCGGCGGGCCGGAGGCCATATCGTTCGCAAAAAGATCGTTGTTGCCGGCCATGCCAATCGACGCTCTGGTTCTATTGGGCCGGGTGTTTCGGCCAGCCTAGTGAAATCGAATCGCCGGTCGACTGTGACAGGTCCACAATAGCTGATCCAGCCTGTTCGTAAATTGTTCCACACCCGCAGACCCGCAATCATACGGACTGCTTGAGCCGCTCAGATCAGTTGATCGGAGCACAACCCGACGCGTCCTCCTACATAAACGAATCCACCATCAACTTGCGTAGTTAAAATTGTGTTAAAATTACGTATTTAACTAACACGACGCTTGGGAATGAATCGAAATAATTTAGGCTTCTATTACTCTCATTTGAGTTTCCAGTCGATAGTCTTTGCAGAGGCCACAAAAAGACATAATTAAACTTTACCTAGATAGCCTCAGGACGATGCGGCGGACAGAATTTCGACTGTTGCTTCATTGCAACGGAAAGGACAAAAGAAGAATAATCACCATTGATAGTTAACGAGAAAATTCAATCCTGTTAGCTGTTGTCAAATTGACACATTCTTTTCTCCAGCAATGCGGTATAGCGGATTTCAGTTGTTTTCAGCCGCCTCGGTCAGTAGGCCAGCTTTCAAAGCAGATCGGCGGCGGCGAAAGCAGGTGATGCGGATTGTTTCGAAAGAGACCTGAATAGAGTGCTTAATCGTTCATCCGAAGTGTTGCCGCATTCATTTATTTGGGGCTCGTTTGATGAACGCAAAGACCTTCGATAAAACACGGTTGCCGAGCCGGCATGTAACCGAAGGTCCTCAGCGCGCGCCCCACCGTTCGTACTATTACGCAATGGGGTTGTCCTCGAAGGAAATTCATCAGCCGTTTGTCGGCGTTGCGACGTGCTGGAATGAAGCAGCACCCTGCAACATTTCGCTCATGCGGCAGGCCCAATCCGTTAAGAAGGGTGTCGCTGCCGCATCCGGCACGCCCCGCGAGTTCACGACAATAACGGTCACGGATGGTATCGCGATGGGTCATCAGGGGATGAAATCCTCTCTCGTGTCCCGGGACGTGATTACCGATTCCGTTGAACTGACCATGCGCGGACACTGTTACGACGCGCTTGTCGGCATGGCCGGATGCGACAAATCCCTTCCGGGCATGATGATGGCCATGTGCCGCCTGAACGTTCCTTCAATCTTCATCTATGGCGGCTCCATTCTGCCCGGCAAATTCCGCGGTCGGGAAGTGACCGTCCAGGATGTGTTCGAGGCGGTCGGCATGCATTCCGTCGGTAAAATGTCCGATGAGGATCTTGAAGAACTGGAGCAGGTTGCATGTCCGTCAGCCGGTGCTTGCGGCGCGCAGTTTACGGCCAATACGATGGCAACCGTTTCTGAAGCGATCGGCCTGGCATTGCCTTATTCCGCAGGTGCGCCGGCTCCTTATGAACTGCGGGACAAATTCTGCTATGCAGCCGGTGAAAAAGTGATGGAGCTCACAGAAAAGAATCTCCGTCCCCGCGATATTGTCACAATAGAAGCGCTTGAAAATGCCGCCACCGTCGTTGCCGCGTCCGGTGGATCGACCAATGCCGCTTTGCACCTCCCGGCCATAGCGCACGAATGCGGCATCGAATTCGATTTGTTCGATGTGGCGGAAATCTTCAAACGCACACCGTATGTTGCTGATTTGAAACCCGGCGGCAGATATGTCGCCAAGGATTTGTTTGAGGCGGGCGGCATTCCGCTTCTGATGAAGAGCCTTCTTGATGCTGGCTATCTTCATGGCGACTGCATGACGGTGACGGGTCGTACAATTGCCGAAAACATGGAACATGTTGGCTGGAATGATGAACAAGATGTTGTGAGACCGGCCTCCAATCCGCTGACACCGACGGGGGGCGTGGTAGGGTTGAGAGGCAACCTCGCGCCCGAAGGCGCCATTGTGAAGGTCGCCGGCATGTCAAACCTTACATTTGCCGGACCTGCACGGTGCTTTGACAGCGAGGAAGAGTGTTTCGAAGCGGTCCGTGACCGGGCCTATGAAGAAGGCGACGTTTTGGTTATCCGCTACGAGGGCCCTAAAGGCGGGCCCGGTATGCGGGAAATGTTGGCGACAACCGCAGCCCTTTACGGTCAGGGAATGGGAGACAAAGTTGCTCTTATCACCGATGGCCGGTTCTCGGGCGCAACACGCGGCTTCTGTGTCGGTCACGTCGGACCGGAAGCTGCAACCGGCGGTCCCATAGCGCTGCTGCGGGACGGCGACATTGTAGAGTTGGATGCCGTGGAAGGGCGGCTGGCCGTTAGGTTGACGGACCAGGAGCTCGAAGATCGGCGAAAGGCATGGGTATCGAGAGAAACCGATTATACATCCGGCGCGATCTGGAAATATGCTCAGTTGGTCGGGTCGGCTCAAAAAGGCGCAGTGACGCATCCAGGCGGCGCTGCGGAAAAAATTTGCTATGCAGATCAATAAGATAAAAACGACATTTTTCGCTATGTGCATCTCCCTTGCGGCGACGCAATCTCTCGCGCTGGATGCAAACCGTCAATTTGACAAGGACGCCTCTCCTCTGGATGCGTTCAAAGCGGGGACACAGGCCTATTATTCGGGACAAAAGCAGGAAGCGCTTGATGCGTTGAGTTATGCGGCCGATCAGGGACATCCCCTGGCGCAGTGGAAACTGGCGCGGATGTATGCCGTCGGCGACGGCGTTGCCGAAGATGACTTCCGGGCGTTTAAGTATTTCAGCCTGATCGCAAACGACCATGCTGATGAATCGCCGCACTCATCCAAGGCGCCCTTCGTGGCCAGTTCGTTCGTTGCTTTGGGTTCCTATTATCTGACCGGTATTGAGGACAGCCCGATTGCAGCCAATCCAACGCGGGCGAGGGATCTGTTTACCTACGCGGCGTCCTATTTTGGCGACGCGGACGCCCAATATTATCTCGGCAAGCTGTATCTTAATGGTGAGCTTGGCGAACATAATCCCACAATGGCGGCTCGCTGGCTGAAACTGGCGGCGGCGAAGGGGCATGTACGCGCTCAGGCAACGCTTGGAAATATGCTGTTTGTCGGTGACGATGTTCCGCAGAATCAGGTTCGCGGCCTGATGTGGATGAATGTCGCCCGGAAAAACGCTACGCGGCAGGAAGATTCATGGATTCATGAACTTCATGAGCGAGCCAACGGTCTCGTCAATGAAGAAGACAGACTGCGCGCTACGGGTATGGCCGAACTTTGGATTGAACAACACGCCAGTCGCTAGGCGAGCGGTCGGCGTCAATTGATACGGCGGTCTCTGAGGGATTGATCGTTACAGCGTCCGCAACAGGGCAGGGCGTCTTCGTAAATTTCCAGGATGTGTTGTTCAGCATCATTTCGCAACGGGCGATCGCGCCGCCGGACGGGCTCTTCAGACAGATTTCCTGACCAAGTTCGAAGTCCTCACCCTGATAACGGCAGGTGCAGGGGATGTTGCTCTGCTGAGCCATCGCCTCTACCGGCAGCAATGAAACGGCAAACAACAGTAACGGCATCCTGGCAAAGACCATATCCTTACCTTTCCAACGGCATGCGCTGCTGAAGAAGTATAGCTGGGATCTCAGCCAGCAAAAAGGTCTTTGCCGCGATTTGCGCAATATTATTTCAATTGAGGCCTTTAAAAAGAACTGTTTTTGTCGAAATTCCAGGCTCCGATTTCCTGAAAAGCCCGGACGTTTTCAGACCGGGAGGACTGGGACTGAGATCAACAGTCGAGCTTCACCCAAACCGGCACGTGATCGGACGGCTTTTCCCAGCCGCGAACGAACTTGTCGATGTCGCAATTTGTCAAAAGATCAGCGGCTTGAGGAGAAAGAAGAAGATGGTCAATCCGGATTCCATTGTTCTTCTGCCATGCGCCGGCCTGATAATCCCAAAAAGAATAACGGTCGCCAGCTTCGTCACACGCCCGGTATGCCTCCGTCAGTCCCAGATTGACAAGCTGCCGGTAGGCTGAGCGGCTCTCGGGACGGAACAGGGCGTCGTCAATCCAGTTCTCAGGATTGCGGGCGTCTTTCGGCTCGGGGATAATATTGTAATCGCCCGCAAGGATAAACGGTTCTTCGATTTCCAGCCTTGCACGGGCATGGTCTTTCAGCCGTTCCATCCATGCCAGTTTATAAGGGTACTTCTCGCTGTCGACCGGATTTCCATTGGGGAGATAAAGCGAGGCGACCCGGATCGGAGTTTTGTCGGTCGGGATAACCGCTTCGATATAGCGGGCCTGTTCGTCATCATCGTTTCCCGGCAAGCGGCGCTCGATCTCTTCAAAAGGCCGTTTTGACAGGATCGCAACCCCGTTAAATCCTTTCTGGCCATGCGTTGCCACATTGTAGCCAAGGTCTTCCATGGGCGCAGACGGGAAGTTCTCATCGATAGACTTGATTTCCTGAAAACAGGCAACGTCGGGCGAGGTTTCTTTCAACCAGGAAAGCACTGTATCGATACGCGCTTTGACGCCATTGATATTCCAGGTCGCGACTCTCATTCCGGTAGCCTATTTCAGACGGAAAAACTGGTTCCGCATCCGCACGCGGCGGTCGCATTGGGATTTTTGATCTGAAAGGATTGCCCGATCAGATCCGTCACAAAATCAATTTCCGCACCGTCAAGATAGGGCAGGGAGACTGGATCAATCAGAACGGTCGCACCCGATTTTTGCAGGACCAGATCATCATCCTCCCGTTCGGAGACAAGATCATATCGATATTGAAAACCCGAACAGCCCCCGCCTTCAACGCTGATCCGCAACGCATTGGCGGTCTCTTCTCCGGAGAGTATCGATGCGATGCGGTCCGCGGCACGATCGCTGAGACCGACCGGCTGGTCCGTTACGTCTGCTGACTCGATGGCTGCAGCCATAAAATCACTTCCTTGTTGTTGGCCTTGTTGTCTCGCAGTGACAAAAGCGCACTAAATTCTTGCCTTCAGAATGCACCGCTTGCCATGTTTTACAAGGGATAGTTATGAACGGCGACGGCCAAGTCAATCCATATCGGTGATACGATCCGCGTAAATGGGGAAAATTCAATGGTGGCAACTCTGGGATTTGGCGCTCAGCCGCGTGCTGATTATGCCGTCGATCCGGATCACAGCCGGGGGCGGCTGGTGCCTGAGGGCGGAAGTCCGACCCGGACTCCGTTTCAGAGGGATCGCGACCGGGTGATTCACTCCACGGCGTTTCGTCGGCTGAAACACAAAACCCAGGTTTTCGTCTATCATGAGGGCGACCACTTTCGCACCCGCCTTACCCATACGATCGAGGTGGCGCAGATTGCGCGCTCAATCTCACGCGCTCTTCGGCTTGACGAAGACCTCGCCGAAGCCCTTGCCCTGGCGCATGATCTTGGCCACACACCGTTCGGTCACGAGGGAGAAGACGTTCTCGCACTCTGTCTGAAAGATGCGGGCGGATTTGACCACAATGCCCAGAGTCTGCGGGTCGTGACAAAGCTGGAACGGCGCTACGCTGAATTTGACGGTCTGAATCTGAGCTGGGAAACGCTCGAAGGACTGGTGAAACATAATGGGCCCCTGATCGGCAAGGACGGCCAGACGGAGGGCATGCCGTTCGGACAGACTTTGCCTTACGGTGTGACGGCCTACGAAGACCATAAAAACCTGATGCTGTGGTCCTGGCCAAGTGCGGAGGCGCAGGCAGCGGCGATCGCCGACGATATCGCCTATGACGCGCATGATATCGACGACGGCCTCAGAGCCGGTTTGTTTGCCATAGAGGATATGAGGGACCTGCCTTTGGTGGGGGATATAATTCGGGAGGTGGATGAAAAGTATCCTGAGCTGGAACGGCAACGGCGCATTCATGAGATCGTCCGGCGGGTCATCACACGCCTCGTGGAAGATGTTATCGGCGAAGCCATGCACCGGTTGGAACGGCTCGCCCCCCGGTCGGCGGACGATATCCGGCAGGCAGGCCATGCATGTGTCTGCTTTTCATCTGACGTTGAAGCGGCGGAAGCGTCGATCAAGCGTTTTCTGTTTGAGCGCATGTATCGCCATGAGGATGTTCTGGCGGTCCGCCGGAAAGTCTCTCAGATCGTCTCAGATCTTTATCGGTGCTATCTGAAAACACCCGAGGCCATGCCGGCCGAATGGCGGGAAAATCTGGATAAGACAGAAGAGACCCGGCGGGCGCGTCGTGTCGCTGACTATATTGCCGGCATGACAGACCGATATGCGGTCGATGAACACCGGCGATTGTTTGACGCCACACCGGAATTGCGTTAGGCCGCATCCAGCCGTCAGAACCAGCAATCGGGGCGGCTCTTCAGATACCGAACCGACACAGCTTGGATCCATGAATATTTTTGCAGATTTTACCCGCCGCGTCCGTGCTGCGGCCACCAAACTGGACCTGACATCTGCCGATGGCGAAGCATTGGATCTGAGCCGCGTAGCCGTTGAACCGCCCAGAGATCCCGCCCATGGTGATCTGGCCACCAACGCCGCGCTGGTGCTCGCCAAAACTGTGGGGAAGAAACCCCGGGATCTGGCCGAACAGTTGAGCGCATCGCTCAAAAATGACCCCGACATCGAAACTATTGAAGTCGCCGGACCGGGCTTCATCAATCTCCGGCTTGCAAAATCCTTCTGGCCGAAGGTTCTTGCGGCCGTCATCACCGACGGTGAGCAGTATGGTGCCGGTTCGTTGGGGCAGGGCGGAAAAGTCAATGTTGAATATGTTTCGGCCAATCCGACCGGCCCGCTGCATGTCGGGCATTGCCGGGGAGCCGTTGTCGGCGACGCGCTGGCCAATCTTCTGTCTTTCGCCGGATGGGACGTTTCCCGAGAATACTACATCAATGATGCAGGCGCCCAGGTCGATGTGCTTGCCCGGTCGTCCTATCTCCGCTACCGGGAAGCCCTCGGAGAGACGATAGGAGAAATCCCGGCCGGTCTTTATCCGGGAGATTATCTGGTCGCAGTCGGCGCCAAGCTCGCTGAGACGTTCGGTGACAGCCTGCTCAACCTTGAGGAGCCCGAATGGCTGCCGACGGTGAAACAGGCCTCCATCGATGCAATGATGGATCTGATCCGCGGTGATCTGGATCTGCTGAACATTCATCACGATGTATTCTTTTCCGAACAGTCGCTGCATGACCGGGAGAAAAACGAATCCGATATCGATGAAATGTTGCGCTCGTTCCGTGAACGCGGGCTGGTCTATCAGGGCACACTGCCGCCGCCGAAGGGTAAAATCCCGGACGACTGGGAGGACCGGGAGCAGACCTTGTTCAGAGCCACCGATTTCGGGGACGATGTCGATCGGGCATTAAAAAAGTCCGACGGTTCCTACACCTATTTTGCTGCGGATGTGGCCTATTTCCGGTCGAAGTTTCAGCGCGGGTTTTCCCAGATGATTTATGTGCTGGGGGCCGATCATGGCGGCTATGTGAAACGCCTGCAGGCGGTCGGCAAAGCGATTGCCGGCGACGACGCTGAAGTCGTTGTCCGGCTCTGCCAGCTTGTCAGGCTTTTCCGGGCCGGCGAGCCGGTGAAGATGTCAAAAAGATCCGGCGACTTCATTACCTTGAGGGACGTTGTTGACGAGGTCGGTCGCGACCCGGTCCGCTTCATGATGCTCTACAGAAAAAACGATGCCCCGCTGGATTTTGACTTCCAGAAAGTAACGGAGCAGTCAAAAGACAACCCGGTCTTTTACGTCCAGTATGCTTATGCGCGCTGTGCATCGATTTTCCGCCAGGCCGCCTCCGAAATGCCGGAACTGAAAGTCGATTCAGCCGCCCTCGAGGGGGCTTCTTATGAAAAATTGAGTGATTCGGGCGAAATTGAGATCATCACAAAGTTGGCTGCGTGGCCCCGGCTTGTGGATGGTGCTGCGGAGGCGCATGAACCGCACAGGATTGCGTTTTACCTTTATGATTTGGCTAGTGCCTTGCATTCACAATGGAATCGCGGAAAAGATGATCCGTCATTGCGGTTTATCGTGAAAGATGACGCTACGTTAACTATGGCAAGACTGGCGCTAATTCATGCGGTTTCTGTGGTGCTTGCGTCCGGCTTGCGTATACTAGGGGTTAGCGCGCCTGAAGAAATGAGATGATGGTGTGGTTCAACCGCTGCAACGGCGTCGTTTTTGCGTCAATTCAACGGTAGATATCTGGGGAACACCGTAACGTCATGTCCAACGACACTGCTTCAAAAAATTTTCCTCACTTGTCCAAAGCGGATAATGATTCCCGGCCGCCTGAGGCTGAGGATCCGCTTGTTGAACTTGCGAGGATCGTAGGGGGAAGCAGCAAACCGCAAATCGAGGATGGTTTAAGCAAGAATTCATCATATTATGACCATGATGAGTCGGTTTATTCTTCACAACAAGCGGATGAAACTGCCGCAGCGGAATTTACTGACCACGAGACGGAAACAGGACCGCAGATTAGCAACCTGACAGCGAGTCTCGAAGCAGAGCTGATGGGCGAGTTGCGGGGCACCGTTCATGATGATCCGCATCGTGAGCCGAGTGATCAATCTGGCGCTCCGGAATTGACTTCATACGAGAGCATTTCCCGGGAAGCCCAAAGCGTAGGACAAACAGGTATGGGGAATCGCAGCCAAGAGTACGGCGAGTATCGCGATCCTGACTATTCAGGCGAAAGGCCTGACGCCCAAGATCCGCCCCTTGACACTTCGCACTATCCTTCGGACCGCTATACTGCTGATCCGTATTACGACAACGCACCGGATGTGAGCGGCGGTGCATATCAGCAGGAACCACGGTTTGCCGACCCAGCCGCGTCCTATCCGGTGGAGACAGACGACCATTATACCCATCCTGCTTATGACACCCGACAGCCGATTCAGGATGGATATGAGCATCCCCAAGGACATGCTCAGCAAACGGACAACAACTCCTACGACACCCGGCACAACGCGGCAGCCGGACGACGGCAGCTTGACGATATGGCCTGGCCGGACGCCAACAGTCGTCTTCAGGACCAGTATGCTCAGCCCGGGCCGTACGCACAAAGCGAAGACTACGACCCAAACGCGGAGCTGTTCGATCCGCTGCCCCAAGAAGATTATTATGCGCCGCAAAATCCCTACGAGGCGACGGATGGCAATCACAATGACGGCACGTTGAGCCCAGCCGGTGTACTGCCGCCTCATTCGGCGGCTGAACAAAGGGCAGCGCAGCAATCGGCCGCAGCGCCGCGCCGCGGTTTTCTGATTGCCAGCGTCATTGTGCTGATCATGATGTTGGGCGGCGGCGGCCTTTATGCCTACAATATGCTTGGAGCCAATGCGGTTTCCGGCCCGCCACAGATCATCCTCGCCGACAAGTCGCCGATGAAGGTCATACCGGAGGGCGCGGGGGCGCCGGTTCAGGAAACGAACCGCAACAAACTGATTTATGATCGCGTTGGCGGAACCGAGGAGCCGACCGAAGAGCGGCTGATTGTACCGGAAGAAACAAAAATCGCCGAGTTGCCAAATGCAGGCGGCACTGTCGATACGGCTCCGGCCGGATCGGAACCACGATCATTACCGCGGCGCGTACGCACCGTCGTCGTGCGACCGGACGGGACGATAATCAATGGAGAGGAGGCGGGCGCTGAAACCCAAACAGCTGCTCTCTCGGCACCGGCCACCACACGTGGTCTCGCTGCCCCGGCAGCGCCTTTGCCCGAAGCTCCCGCCGACGACGGCGCAGGAGACATTACAGCGTCCATTCCCGGAGCAGATAGCGCTGCGGCCCTACCAGTTCCGGACTCTCAGACACCTTCGGCAACACCCGGCCCGGAAGTCCCCGCCGAAGCAATTCCCGCCCAGAACGCCTATTCAGGTCCGTTACCGAAAAACAAACCACAGGGTGTTCGCCTTGCCTCCAACAGCGCCGCGCAAACAGCAGCGGCTCCGCTTAATCTGACCACAGGCTCTCAGCAACCGGTTCAGTCGACACCTGAACAGCCCGCAGCCGCAACAACTGAGATACCGAGAGGCACCTACATGGTTCAGATCGCTTCACAGCGGAGCCAGGAAGCGGCGCAATCCACTTATTATTCGCTAAGGCGGCGGTTCCCTCAGATTCTGGGTAATGTCAATCCGGTTATTCAGGTCGCCGATCTGGGTGACCGGGGCGTTTACTACCGCGTCCGTATCCCGATGAGCGACCAGCAGGCCGCCAACTCGCTTTGCAGCAATTTGAAATCCGCCGGCGGAGACTGCTTCGTCAAAAGAAACTGACCACTTGCGTTTAAGGTCGCAGGTTCTGCTCTGGGCGCCGCCGGTATCTGACGGTATCGCCGCAGCAAACCGTGTCGGGAGAATCTGACGTGGCGATCAAGAATTTTGTGTCCGGATGTGCCGGCCTGACCTTGACTCCGCAAGAAACGTCTTTTTTTGCGGATGAAAGGCCATGGGGACTTATTCTTTTTGCGCGGAACTGCCAATCCAGAAACCAGGTCAAGGAACTGACGTCTGCCTTCAGACAGGCAGTGGGGCGGCCTGACGCGCCGGTTCTGATCGATGAAGAAGGGGGCAGGGTTCAGCGGCTGAAACCGCCGGAATGGCCTTCGTATCCGGCCGGTCGGATCTATGGCGATATCTATGATTGCGATGCTGAACAGGGCTGCCGTGCCGCCTGGCTCGGCGGACGTCTCATCGCGTATGATCTGGCGGAGGTTGGTGCAACGATAAACTGTCTTCCTGTCCTTGATGTCCCGGTCTCCGGAGTCTCCGATGTTATCGGCAATCGTGCCTATTCAGACCGAACCGATATCATCGTTAAACTGGCGCGCGCAGCGTGTGACGGACTGATGGCAGGCGGCGTTCTACCCGTCATGAAACATATACCGGGGCACGGTAGAAGCCTGGTCGACAGCCATTTTGAATTGCCGGTGGTCGAAGCGGACCTCGTAGAGCTGCAAACGGATTTCAAGCCGTTCCGGCATTTTCGGAACATGCCCTACGCCATGACGGCTCATCTTGTCTACAAGGCCATCGATGCGGACAATCCTGCGACGACATCTGAGAAGGTTATCTCGAAAATCATCCGCTCCGACATTGGATTTGACGGGTGCCTGCTCAGCGACGACCTTTCCATGCAGGCGCTTAAGGGCTCTATAGAACAACGGGCCGAAAACGTCCTTGCAGCCGGCTGTGATATCGTCCTTCATTGCAACGGGCAGTTTGAAGAAATGTTGGCGGTTGCATCTGTTGCTTCGGAGTTGACCGGAGCATCGGCCGTGCGCGCTCAGCGTGGTTTGGACCTGCGGCTTGAGGCCGACCCCTTTGACGAAAACACCGCCCGCTCGGAGCTGAACGAACTTTTGGCGAAATATCCGGCGGTGTCGGCATGATGACCGAGATGCACCCCTCCCAGGCCACCGAAGACGTGTTTATGGAACCGCAACGGTCCGGCGACGTCAAACCGGAAAGCTCGTTCGTCGTCGACGTCGACGGGTTTGAGGGGCCGCTCGATCTATTGCTGGCACTGGCACGGTCCCAGAAGGTTGATCTGACAAAAGTGTCGATCCTGGCTTTGGCCGAGCAATATCTTGCCTTTGTCGCCGAGGCGCGCAAAATCCGCCTGGAACTTGCTGCGGATTATCTGGTCATGGCGGCGTGGCTTGCATATCTGAAGTCGCGTTTGTTGCTGCCCGAGCAGAAGGACGACGATGAACCGACGGGGGAAGAACTGGCCCAGGCGCTGGCCTTCCGTCTGCGTCGCCTTGAAGCCATGCGCGAGGCGGCAGGCAAGCTCATGAACCGTAACCGGCTGGGGCGGGATGTTTTCTGCCGCGGCATGCCTGAAGCTGTTTCGATCTCAAAACGAAGCGAGTGGTCGGCAACGCTTTACGACGTGCTGATGGCTTATGCTGCCCAGCGGCAGAGAAGCTCCGTTTCCGCAGTTAAAATGCAGAAACGAACCGTCTGGTCGTTGCAAGAAGCACGTGAGATATTGACGCGATTACTGGGCCGCAGTGTCGACTGGGCGCCAATCGAAAGTTTTTTCCTCGATTATATCGACACACCGGAAGATCGGGCGACTGTTATGGCAAGCTCGTTTTCAGCCAGTCTGGAACTCGTGCGAGAAGGTGCGTTGGAGTTGAGGCAAACGGGCGCCTATAAGCCTCTCTATATCAGAGCAATCCGACAGGACGATGGAACTGTAAACGATGTCGACACCGGTGACCGATAATCAAACGGATACGGCTGTGGAAAGCTCGTCAGGCGATCATAACCCGCAGGCTTTGACCGAAGGAACCCGCATAGTCGAAGCGCTGTTGTTTGCGAGCTCCGAACCGCTTGGAGCGGATCAACTTGCAAATTTCCTACCCGAAAACTGTGATCTGGACGCGGTGCTTGCACACATTCGCGCTCTTTATGCCGATCGGGGCGTGAACCTGGTTTCGGTTGCCGGCAAATGGGCGTTCAGAACCGCCGAAGATCTCTCCTACCTTTTGCACCGCGAAGCGGTTGAACAGAGAAAACTGTCAAAAGCGGCCCTTGAGACCCTTGCCATTATTGCCTATCACCAACCGGTAACCCGCGCGGAAATTGAGGAAATTCGCGGTGTTTCCACGTCAAAAGGGACTCTTGACGTTCTGATGGAGGCCGGATGGATCCGAATGCGGGGTCGACGGCGAACACCCGGCAGACCTGTGACCTACGGGACGACGGAGGGCTTTCTCGATCATTTCGTGCTCGACAGCGTGGCGGACCTTCCAGGCATGGAAGAGCTGCGCGGAGCCGGCCTGCTCGACAGTGCCGTGCCGGCCGGTTTTATGGTTCCAGCCCCCTCGGATGACCCCGAATTGCGCGACGATGAGGACCCTCTTGACGAAGAGGATGTGTTTGACGGCGAGGATCGTCTTGGTGTAGCCGAGGAAGATCGATAGGCCGCAGGCACCGGACTTGACCGGCCGGGCGGATCACGAATAGAGGCATGAGTGTCTGATAAAGTTCTGGCCGGGCGCGACAAAACAGAGCCGCCCGATACCGATAAGGCGCGTTTGGCATTTGAACATGTCAGTCATCAGTATGACGGCCTGGCAAGTGTCAGGGACGTGACGATCGCTGTCACGAAAGGCGAGGTTCTCTGTCTGCTTGGACATTCCGGATGCGGAAAGACGACATTACTCCGGATCGCGGCAGGCGTTGAAAAGCAATCACAGGGGCGGGTTCTGATTGACGGCCTGGAAGTCGCCGGTCCGTCCGGTTTTGTACCTCCGGAAAAACGGCATGTCGGTCTTATGTTTCAGGACTATGCGCTGTTTCCTCATATGAGCATTCTGGACAATGTTCTGTTTGGCCTCAAAGGCAGGGACGACGCCGACATCAGACATCATGCGGTAAAGACGCTGAAGCGCGTCGGGCTCGGGGATTATCTGAACGACTACCCTCACGTTTTATCCGGTGGAGAACAGCAGCGAGTCGCCCTGGCGCGGGCGCTGGCACCGCAACCCAGTGTCTTACTGATGGATGAACCTTTTTCCGGACTGGATCGGCGGCTGCGCGACCGCGTTCGGTCTGAAACGTTAGAAATTCTGCGCCGGTCCGAAGCAACCTGCATCATTGTAACCCACGATCCGGAAGAGGCGATGCAGGTGGCGGACCGGATTGCACTGATGCACGAGGGACGGCTGGTTCAGGTCGGACATCCGGAAGAGATTTACCTGAAGCCGGCCAGTCCTTTCGCAGCCCGTTTTTTCTCGGACCTGAACGAGATGGAATGCGATGTGGTTGAAGGCCAGATCATGACCCCGTTCGGCCCGATATCGGCCGATAGTATTAAGGAAGGGAACAGGGCCTGGGTCGGCATCAGACCGCACGACCTTGAAGTGGCTCAAAACGGTACCGGTCGAACGGCCAAAGTCCTGAGTCACCGATTTCTTGGAGAGGTGGATTCTGTTGAAATTCAATTGGATGGCACGCCTGATACAATTCACCTTCGCCTGCCGACCCGCCACGGACGGACCTGGCCGGAACGCATCAATCTTGTTTTGAAGCAAGACCGTGCGCTGATTTTCAATTTACCAAGTTTAGAACAATAAAACTTGCTAATAGGCACCATACGCCTTAACTCGATTGTAAAGGGAGTTGTCCGGCCACATTCATTGCCGGGCTCGGACCCTTAAGGGTCAACGAAGGAGTATCAGGTATGGGTATCAGCATCTGGCAGATTCTCATCATTGCCGTAGTCGTCGTGTTGTTGTTCGGTCGCGGTAAAATCTCGGAGCTGATGGGCGATGTCGCCAAAGGCATCAAGAGCTTCAAAAAAGGTCTGAATGAAGACGATATGAGCACGGCCCAAACCGACAATGGCCAGACCATTGACCATAAGCCCTCAGAAACCGTCAGTGCAAACAAGACCGAAGATCAATCCAAAGCCGGTTAGGGACAGATTGTGCTGAAACGGGTCCTTCAAGACCCAAAACAGGGCACAGTGCAGAGCCATGTTCGATATTGGATGGACGGAACTGCTCGTCATCGCAGTGATTGCGATCATCGTTGTAGGCCCCAAAGATTTGCCCGGAATGTTGCGAACGGTGGGTCAAACGATCGGTCGCCTTCGTCGCATGGCAACGGAATTTCAGGGTACCTTTAACGAAGCGCTCAAGGATGCAGAGCGGCAGGCCGGGGTCGATGAGATGCGTAAGCAGGTCGAATCCGTAGGCAATTTCGACCCGCTGTCCGACCTGAAAAAAACAATCGATATCGATAAAGAGACGTCCGACAAATCCGACAAAAAAGACGCGGCGGGAAAGTCATCGGACACAGACAAAACAACAGATGCCGCAGCCCAGGCGCCGACCAAAGGAGATACGGCGCCGTCCTCTGAGGCTAAGGCAACGGAAACACCCGTGCCGACACAGGCCAAGGGCGCTGCAAAATCCGAAACGGTCAAAGCAGCAAAAGCCCCTGCGGCGCCAGCGAAATCCAAATCGGCGAAAACAACGGCAACCAGAAAACCGGCGACACGCAAGAAACCCGCAACCCGCAAAACACCGGCCGCAAAGAAAAAAGTCGTCGCCGGGGACAGCGAAGCATGAGCCAGGACGACATAGACAACAGCAAGGCGCCGCTGATCGAACACCTGATCGAGCTTCGGCAGCGGCTGATGTGGGCTTTGCTGGCGATTGGCATTGCTTTTGTTGTCTGCTTTTATTTCGCAACCGACATTTTCAACATCCTGATCGGCCCCTACGAAGAGGCCGCCGGGGAGACCCGGGACATTGAACTGATTTACACAGCACCGCAGGAATATTTCTTTACGCAGCTGAAACTGGCCCTGTTCGGCGCCCTGTTCCTCGCGTTCCCGATCATTGCCTCTCAGTTGTACATGTTCATGGCACCGGGGCTTTATAAGCACGAACGCAGTGCATTCATTCCTTATCTCGTTGCCACGCCGATCCTGTTTCTGATCGGTGCCTGTCTGGTTTATTTCCTGGTCATGCCGCTTGCGATGGCGTTCTTCCTCTCCATGGAGCAGGTGGGCGAAGGGCAGGCGCAAATCCTGTTGTTGCCGCGCGTCAGTGAATATCTCGGACTGATCATGATCCTGATATTTGCATTCGGGCTTGTGTTTCAGCTTCCCGTCGTTTTGACCCTGGCTGGGCGGGCGGGTCTTGCGACATCGGACGGCCTCAAGAAGAAACGCAAATATGCCGTGGTTGGAACATTTGTTGCAGCGGCGCTCCTGACGCCTCCCGATCCGATTACTCAGCTCGGACTTGCAGTTCCCACCCTGCTCCTTTACGAGATTTCCATCTTTGCCGTCCGCATGGTAGAGCGGAAACGGGAAGAAGTGGAAACGTCCGCCTCCTGAGGCCCGCACCGCAACACTTTCTACTCCAAGACCTGCCACCCGATAGGGGACTATCCATGTTAGACATGAAATGGATCCGAGAGAATCCGGAAGCCTTTGACCTTGCTTTGAAAAAACGAGGCAAAGATGCTGCATCCCAACGTCTGATCGAAATGGATGAGTCCCGGCGGTCCCATATCAGCAAACTACAGCAGGTTCAGAGCAGACGGAACGAAGCCTCCAAGGAAATCGGTAAAGCAAAGGCGTCCGGAGATGAGGAGCGGGCGCAGGCGCTGATTGCCGAAATCGCTGAAGCAAAGACATTTCTGCAAAATGCGGAAGAGGAGGAGCGACGTCTGACCGAGGTTCTGGACACAGAACTGATGAGCCTGCCGAATATTCCGCTTGATGACGTGCCCGTCGGTGAGGATGAGAACGACAATGTTGAAGTCCACACCTGGGGGGAGGCGCCTCGTTTCAATTTTGAGATCAAAGAGCACTTTGACATCGGTGAAAAGCTCGGCGGAATGGACTTCGAGATGGCCGGCAAATTGTCCGGCAGCCGTTTTGTGGTGCTGAAGGGGCAACTGGCCGCTCTGGAAAGGGCGCTGGGGCAATATATGGTCAATCTTCATACCGGAAGCCATGGTTATGAGGAAGTATCGCCACCGCTCCTCGTTCGGGATGATGCGCTTTACGGAACGGGCCAGCTTCCGAAATTCGCCGAAGATCAGTTCCGCACCACCGACGATCTGTGGCTCATACCAACAGCGGAAGTGCCGCTGACAAATCTTGCCCGAGAACAGATCGTTGACCAGGAGACACTGCCGCGGCGCTACACCGCACTGACCTACTGCTTCCGTTCGGAGGCAGGCTCTGCCGGCCGGGATGTTCGGGGCATGTTGCGGCAGCATCAGTTCCTGAAATGCGAACTTGTGTCGATCACCAGGCCGGATGCATCGCTTGATGAGTTGGAACGCATGCGGGAGTGTGCCGAGAAGGTTCTTCAGGGACTCGGTTTGCATTATCGTGTGGTCACGCTTTGCACGGGAGACATGGGCTTTGGGGCGCGGAAAACCTACGATATTGAAGTCTGGCTGCCCGGGCAGAACACCTATCGCGAAATCTCCAGTTGTTCGGTCTGCGGCGACTTTCAGGCCCGGCGCATGAATGCCCGCTATCGGGATGAAAACGGCAAGCCACAATTCGTCCATACCCTGAATGGTTCCGGCGTAGCGGTCGGTCGGGCTCTGATTGCTGTATTGGAGAACTATCAGCATCAGGACGGCACCGTGAGCGTGCCGGAGGTTTTGCGCCCTCTCATGGGCGGCATCGAAGTGATCGGCGAATAAAGGGGCGCTCCAATGCGCATTTTGCTCACCAACGATGACGGCATCAACGCGGAAGGACTCGCAGCTCTTGAGCGTGTGGCCTGCCAATTCTCCGACGACATCTGGGTCGTGGCGCCTCAGTCCGATCAAAGCGGGGTAGCGCACTCGCTGTCTCTGCATGATCCGTTGCGCCTGGCCGAGCATGGCAAGAAGCGTTTTTCCGTGCGCGGTACGCCGACCGACTGCGTCATCATGGCCATCGACAAGCTGATGCCCCAAAAACCCGACCTTGTCCTGTCCGGGATCAATGGCGGCCAGAACATCGCCGACGACATCACATATTCGGGCACCGTCGCCGCAGCCATAGAGGGAACATTGCTCGGGGTCCGTTCCATTGCCCTGTCCCAGGCCTATTCCTTCACACCGGGAAGCCGTCCCGATTACGGTATTGCGGAGCAACTTGCGCCTGAAATCATTCAGAAACTTGTCGATTTCGATGTCCCGAAAGGCACGTATTTCAACGTCAATTTTCCGGATTGCCCGGTGAACGAAATCGGGCCGGTCATGGTCACGCGGCAGGGCAAGAAGAACTGGGATGCGATGTATGTCGAGGAGCGCATGGATGGCCGCGGAACACCCTATTACTGGCTCGCCTTCAGGGGGTCGGAACTGATCCAGGACGATATGACTGATCTCAGAGCACTGAAGGACGGACGCGTGTCGGTGACTCCATTGAAACTGGATATGACCGACAGCGAGACTCTGGAGACCTTGACAAATTCCATAAACACCTGATTTGTCATATGGTTTGACTTAATCAACAAGAATATGAAAATCCGATGATCACGCGGCCCGATACACATTCTGATCAGAATTCACCGCAAGTCAGTGATAAAGCGGCTCAGGCCGAATTGATCATGCGGCTGCGAGCGGAGGGTGTCCGCGACGCTGATGTCCTGCGCGTGATGGAAAAGGTGCCAAGGCGGCTTTTTCTGAATGCACGACACCAGACACAATCGCTGCGTGACAGTGCCTTACCCATCGAGTGCGGGCAATCAATCTCAGCGCCGTCCGTTGTCGCGTTGATGACATCGGCACTGAACCTGACCCCCGAATGCCGGGTGTTCGAACTGGGAACCGGCTCCGGTTATCAGGCAGCCATCCTGGCCCATCTGTCAGATCAGGTCTGTTCGACTGAACGGTATAAGACATTGATTGATCTGGCCGAACAGCGACTGAAGACATTGAAAATCAACAATGTCACGGTCATTCAATCCGACGGTCAGAGAGGACTGCCGGAAAAGGCACCATTCGATCGGATCATTGTAACGGCCGCCTGTCCGGATGTGCCGAAGGATCTTATTGAGCAACTGAAATCGGGCGGTATCATGGTTCTGCCGCTCGGTCTTCCGGGCCATGTTCAAAAACTGGTCAAAATCATCCGCCAGGGCAGCCGTTGCGAACAGGAGTTTTTGTGCCACGTGCGTTTCGTCCCGGTCTGCGAAGGCATCGCGGAAAAATTGTAATAAATATCAAATTTGGCCGGAATTCTTAAGCATTTATAAACGTTACTCGCCTGTAATGGGGTCTTACCGCGTGGATGTGTATCGAGTAATGAGTGCGGCTGATGTCCAGTATTGTTTTGCGTAGACGGATTGTTTCCATTTCCAAATTGACTGCTTCTGCTGCCGTAGCCGCGTTTCTCGCCGGTTGCAGCGGCGGTGTTGAGCGCTTCAATGAGCCGTTTTTCTCCGCGTCGACGAATAATCAGAGATCGATCATCAACGGCGGCAGTTCTCAGTCGACCTATGACGGCACTGTAACCGGAAGTGCTTCGTCCTACGCCACCACCGGCAGTGTCTCCAGCCAGCCTTTGCCGCCGGTTTCCAATTCCCAGCTCGGTTCTGCAACTTACGGGCAGACGACCGTGAGCGAAAGCAAACCGGTTCGCTATCAAGAACCCGTTCGGACGGCATCCATTGAACCAACCGTCTATTCGCAACCGGCACGGCCGTATCGCGGAAACGGGAGGGCAAGCAGCCATCGCGGCTGGACGACAGCAGGTGGAACCGAAGTGTCCGTCCGGCAGGGCGATACGGCCTATTCGATTTCCCGCAAGTATGGTGTTCCGGTAGAATCGCTTATGGCGGTGAACAACATTTCGGATCCCTCGTCGTTACAGTCGGGCCAGTCGATTGTGATCCCGACCTACGTCTACAACGACAGAAATCCCGCAGACTCGGTTTCCGGCAGTGAGAAACGGGTTGTTGCACGCAACAACAACGGAGCGATCCGCACGGTGCCCAGTTCGGTTACCGCTGCTTTGGCAACGCCGACCCGCAAACCGCAGACTGTTCGCCGCACGCAGGTCGCCTCTCGTTCAAACACCACGGCAGCAGTTCAGGTCGCCCGCCGGTCGACGCCATCGTCCAAACCGACGGGATTCAGCAGCCCCGCACGCACCGCTTCCCGTTCCTCGACGACGGCGGCAGAACGCGTCATGCAGGAAAAGTCCGCTGCTCAGCAGAAAAAGACCCGTGTCGCATCTCTGAATCCCGCTACGGAGGTCAAGTCCGACGCAGCTCCGGCCGGAGATTCAGTTCGCAAGTTTCGCTGGCCGGTAAATGGGCGGATCGTGTCCAAGTTTGGCGCCAAGCCCGGCGGCGAACATAATGACGGCATCAATCTTGCCGTGCCGGAAGGCACCCCTGTCCGGGCTGCCGAAGACGGCACGGTTATCTATTCGGGCAACGAGCTCAAGGGATATGGAAATCTGGTTCTCGTGCGTCACGATGACGGCTGGGTTTCAGCCTATGCTCACAATCGGGACCTGACGGTTCGCCGCGGGGATGTTGTCCGGCGCGGAGACGTTGTTGCCAAGGCAGGCTCCACCGGTTCGGTCAATCAGCCTCAGCTGCATTTTGAGTTGAGAAAGGGCAACAAGCCGATCGATCCGCTGAAGCACTTGCCGAAAGGCTGATCCCGCGAAACGACAAAAGGTGCCAGAGGGCGCCTTTTTCTTATCCGCTGAGTGTCTTGCCCAATCGCCCGGCCAGATCCTGAATAAACTGAAATGCCACCCGACCGGACCGCGCACCGCGCGTGGTAGACCATTCCAGCGCATCCCGCCGCAGGGTTTCAGTGTCAGTCTCAAGACCGTAGTAGGCAACATAGCTGTTGATCATCATCAGATAATCGTCCTGCGAGCACTTGTGGAAACCCACCCAGAGGCCAAAACGGTCTGACAGAGAGACCTTTTCTTCCACCGCTTCGCTCGGATTGATGGCGGTGGAGCGTTCATTTTCCATCATATCCCGCGGCATCAGGTGACGGCGATTGGAGGTTGCGTAAAACACGACATTGTCCGGCCGTCCCTCAATTCCTCCCTCAAGAACAGCCTTGAGCGACTTATAGGATGTATCGTCCTTATCGAATGACAGATCATCGCAGAAAAGAATGAAGCGGAAAGGCGCGTTGCGGACGATTTTCATGAGCTCCGGCAGGCTTTCGATATCTTCGCGGTGAACCTCAATGAGTTTCAGTGGTTTGAAAGTGGCATCCCCTTCCGCCAACGCGTTGACGTGGGCGTGGGCTGCCTTCACCAGTGACGACTTGCCCATGCCCCGCGCACCCCAGAGAAGAGCGTTATTGGCCGGAAGGCCTTTCGCGAATCTTTTCGTGTTCTGGACGATCATGTCGCGGTTCCGATCGACACCGCACAGAAGCTCCATGGATATCCGGTTTACCTGATGAACCGGCGCAAGAAAGTCCGGTCCGGTTTGCCAGACGAAAGCATCCGCGGCATCAAATGAGATGTCGGGGACGGCCGGGGGAACAGCCCGGGACACCAGTTCGATCAGTTGATCGAGTTTGTTGGAAAGACCTGCGATTTCCGATTCTTCGGCCATAGATGCCTCAATGATAATGACCGATTTCTCGGCGGGGCGGACAATGGTTTGGTTCAAGCATGCCATAGGCACTTATCATGCTTGCATTTCAAGGACAAAACCCACATGTGTACGCGGAGCAATGTCTTGCATTGCGCGGAACGCTCGCTATAGTCCGGCCACCCTTTTGGAAGGACTTCCGAACCGGAGTTCTGCTTTAGTGATCCCAGGGCCCGCCGGCCATATAAAAATCAAGGAGACGTTCATGTTCATTTCCCCGGCTTATGCCCAATCCGGAGGCGCCGGAGGCGCGGACCTTTTGACGACGATGATCCCGTTCATTCTGATCTTCGTGGTAATGTGGTTCCTGATTATCCGTCCACAGCGTCAGCGCATGAAGAAGCATCAGGAAATGGTATCCTCGCTTCGCCGGGGGGATACGGTTGTCACGACAGGCGGCCTGATCGGGAAAGTGGCCAAGGTTGTTGATGATACGGAAATCCAGGTGGAAGTCAGCGATGGTGTCCGGGTTCGGGTTGTGCGCGGCATGATCCATGAAGTGCGCTCGAAAGGCGAGCCGGCCAAGGACAACAGTTGAGTTTTTGACTTGACGATCCAACCGGCGATCGGATGCCGGTTGTTTATATGGACATAATGCATGCTCTATTTTGCCCGTTGGAAAATTGTACTGATCCTGGTCGTTATCTTCGCAGGGGTGCTTGCGACTTTGCCGAATTTTGTCGACAGGGAAACGCTGGAGAGAAACTGGCCAAGCTGGTTACCGTCGCAACAACTGGTGCTGGGTCTCGACTTGCAGGGCGGCGCCTATCTTCTGTTTGAAGTCGACAGGCAGGATTATCAGCAAAAACAGCTCAGCAATCTTAGAAGCGATGTCCGTGCTGCGTTGAGACAAAGTCCGCGCATTGGTTATACGGGTTTGAATATCCAGGGCGATTCGCTCCAGGTACGCATAAGAGATACCGACAGGATCGATGAGGCCGAGGGTCGTTTGGCGGAACTGGTGCGACCGCTTCAAACGTCACTTTTAGGCGGCGTGCCTGTGAATGAATTCGATCTTGATGTCGCTTCGAATGGGCTCGCGCGATTCACATTCAACGCCGATGGACTGGACCGGCGCATGTCCGAGGCGGTCAGTCAATCCATCGAGGTCATTCGGATCAGGATCGATGAACTGGGCACAACCGAACCGAGCATCCAAAGACAAGGCTCAGATCGTATTCTGGTCGAAGCACCCGGAGAGCAGGACCCGGAGCGCCTGAAGGAGCTCATCGGTACAACGGCGGTACTCAACTTCCATCTTGTCGACAGCCGAATGAGCGGCGAGCAGGCACTGCAGACCAGGCCGCCGGCCGGATCGGTCGTGCTCTACAGTACCGACGATCCTCCATTTCCATACGTGGTTGAGGAATCTGCCATGGTCGAGGGCAGCGATCTGGTGGATGCACAGACAGCGTTTGAACAACAGACGAACCAACCCGTTGTCACATTCCGCTTTAATACGACCGGGGCGCAGAAATTCGGGCTTGTCACACAACAGAATGTTGGACGGCCGTTTGCTATTGTTCTGGATGATGAGGTGATTTCCGCGCCCGTTATCAACGAACCCATCCTTGGTGGTTCCGGTCAGATTTCAGGTAACTTCACCGTCGAAACCGCTAACGACCTGGCTATTCTGCTTCGTGCCGGTGCGCTGCCTGCCAAACTCAACATACTTGAGGAACGAACGGTCGGAGCAGGCCTGGGTGCAGACTCTGTCGAAGCGGGGAAAATTGCATCCATCGTCGGGGCGATCGCCGTCGTCATCTTTATGTTTGCCGTGTACGGCCTTTTCGGACTGTTTGCCAACCTGGCGCTTTTGGTCAACGTGGCGCTGGTGTTCGGTGCCCTGTCATTCCTTGGAGCGACACTCACCTTACCGGGCATCGCAGGAATCGTTCTGACGATCGGCATGGCCGTTGACGCGAACGTACTGATTTTCGAGCGAATCAAAGAAGAGATGCGGCAGGGAAGGTCGGCAATCAACGCCATTGACGCCGGATTCAGCCGGGCCCTGGGCACCATTCTGGATGCCAACATCACCACACTGATCGCGGCGGTAATCCTGTTCTATCTCGGATCAGGACCGATCAAGGGCTTCTCCGTAACGCTGGCGATCGGAATTGTGACGACGGTATTCTCCGCCTTCACCTTTACCCGCTTCCTTGTTGCCCAGTGGGTACGCATGCGGCGGCCCTCACATATTCCGATCTGATGGAGTGCTGATATGCGTCTTTTGAAAATCGTCCCGGACAAGACAAATTTCCACTTCATGACGCATCGGCGTTGGAGCTTTCCGCTATCGACAATGCTGATCGTCGGTTCGCTCGCTCTGTTCATGATATCCGGGCTCAATCTGGGCATCGACTTCAAGGGCGGCACGCTTATCGAGTTTACGACGCAGGAGGAGCAGGCGGATATTGCCGATATAAGGTCCCGGTTGAACGCACTCAATTTTGGCGATGTGCAGGTTCAGGAATTCGGCGCGCCCGACGAAGTGCTTGTCAGGGTTGAACGGCAGGAAGGAGATGACCAGGCGCAACAGCGGGTGGTGATCCTGATCAAAGAGGAATTCGGTGACACTGTCACCTATCAGCGGACGGAAGTGGTGGGTCCGCGGGTTTCCGGTGAACTGGCCAGGGCAGGAACAATTGCCGTTATTGCGTCATTGATCGCCGTGCTGATCTACATCTGGTTCCGGTTCGAATGGCAGTTCGCTTTGGGTGCAGTTATCGCGCTGATGCACGATGTCATTCTTACAATTGGAATGTTTTCGCTTTTACGGCTTGATTTCTCGCTCGCAAGTATTGCCGCTATTCTGACAATTGTCGGTTACTCTCTTAACGACACGGTTGTCGTCTATGACCGGATCCGCGAGAATTTGCGAAAATACAAGAAGATGCCGCTACCGGAACTTCTTGATATGTCGATCAATCAGACCCTGTCCCGAACGACAATGACCTCGATCACCACGCTGCTCGCCTTGTCTTCGCTGTACTTCCTGGGCGGTGAGGTCATTCGCTCCTTCACCTTCGCAATGATTTGGGGTGTTGTCGTGGGTACCTATTCCTCGATCTTCATCGCTGCACCGGTTCTGATCCTGCTTAATCTGCGTCCCGGCAAAGGAACGGAGAAGGACGGCTTGCCACCGGTGTCAAATGAAGACGGCAAGGCGGCGGCTTAGCGTTCGATGGCTCGGCGCGACGAAAGTCTGATTGTTCGGGAGGCCCATTTCCCCGGGCGGGCTCCGATTGATGCTTACGGCAATGGCGGATTTCGCTTCGCCGACATGTCCCATGTCGGATCGGTCCTTTGCGTTCCCAGCGGCATCTACGGCTGGCCGGCGCTGACAGCCGATGATTTTTCCAAGTCGGCGTTTGAACGCGTTTTCTCCGAAAGTGAGGGTATTGAGGTTCTGCTGATCGGCACGGGCCCCGAACTGGTGCGGATTACCCCTGAATTGCGCGACGCCTTCCGGGGCGCCGGCATCATGGCCGATAGCATGTCAACAGGTGCGGCCGTTCGAACTTTCAATGTCCTGCTGGCTGAAAGTCGCGCCGTCGCCGCATGTCTTATCGCGGTGGACTAAAGAGATAACAGCGCTAAGTCCATCCCATGACCGATCCGTTTGTTCACTGTCAGGAACTGGTTAGAAACCACGACAAAGACCGTTTCCTGACCGGTCTGTTCGCTGACGAGGCCAATCGGGCGGGTCTGTTTGCTCTTTATGCTTTCAACCTTGAAATCAGCCGCATTCGTGAGAAAGTCAGTGACGCGCTGCCCGGAGAGGTAAGGCTCCAATGGTGGCGTGATACCTTGTCGGGGACAGAACACGGATCCGTTTCGGATCACCCCGTTGCCCATGCTTTTATTGAAACCGTCACAAAATACGATCTGCCGACACGGATTATCTTAAACCTGCTGGAGGCACGTTGCTTCGATCTTTACGATGACCCGATGCCTGACATGCACACGCTTGAGGGGTATCTTGGCGAAACCGCCTCGATCGTTTTTCTGTTGGCATCTATGATACTGACCCGCTCCAAAGCCGAAAACCTGGCCGACGCGTGCGGCCATGCCGGCGTATCCTATGCCCTGGTCAATCTGTTGCGGGCGCTTCCCTGGCACAGCCGCCGGAACCAGCTTTATGTTCCGGCCGACATTTTGAAGCGACATGGTGTGGACCCTCAGGCCATCTTCTCGCTTGAGGACGATGATGCGATCAAAGCGGTCCTCGTCGAGATGCGCACCCATACGAGGCACCACCTGGGTGAATTCAAAAAATGTCTTCCAGGTGTTCCCCGAAGGGCCATTCCCGCCTTCTTACCGCTGTGTCTCGTCGAGCCCTATCTGCGGCAAATGGAAAGAGCGGATTATCAGCCGTTTCAAAGTCAGGTGGAACTCGGCCCGATCCGCAGACAGTACATTATCTGGAAATCGGCCAGAAAAGCCCGAAAAACCGCCGCGGATCAGGCTCAGGCGTCGGCGTGAAAGGCAGTGCGCGCCTGCCAGTCACCGAAATCGCTGAACGCGCGGCTCGTGAGAGCCTTTTTCTTCGCTCTCGCTTTTTCCGACCCTCGCAGGCGTTTTCCATCTTCCGATTTCTTGGCGAACTCGACAGGCGGGAACAGTCCGAAGTTGACATTCATCGGCTGAAATGATCGCGGCTTTCCGGTCTCCTCGTGAGAGATATGGCCGGTGGTAATATGGTTGAGCAGTGCACCCATGGCTGTTGTGTGCGGCGGCGGCACAATCGACCGGCCGCACCGTTCCAGCGCCGCAAACCGGCCGGCGAGGCAACCAATGCCGGCGGATTCCACATAGCCCTCACAGCCCGTTATCTGTCCGGCAAAGCGGAGACGCGGGTCCGCTTTGAGTTGCAGAGACTGGTTTAAGAGGGCAGGGGAATTCAGGAACGTGTTCCGGTGCAGGCCGCCAAGTCGCGCAAACTGCGCATGCTCAAGCCCCGGAATCTTTTTGAATATTCCGGTCTGGGCGCCGTATTTGAGCTTGGTTTGAAAACCGACGATATTGTAGAGGGTTCCCAGCGCATTATCCTGACGCAACTGGACCACGGCATAGGGCTTGGTTTCGGGATCATGCGCGTTTGTCAGCCCCATCGGCTTCATCGGGCCGTGCCTTAAGGTCTCCCTGCCACGCGCAGCCATGATCTCAATCGGCAGACATCCATCGAAATAGGGCGTCGATTTCTCCCAGTCTTTGAAATCGGTCTGTTCACCCTCAAGCAGCGCGTCAATGAACTCTTCGTATTGCCGTTTGTCCAGGGGACAGTTGATATAGTCCTTTCCCGTCCCACCGGGGCCGACCTTGTCATACCGGGACTGAAACCAGGCAACATCCATATTGACGGAGTCAAAATGCACGATGGGCGCGATGGCATCGAAAAATGCCAGGGAGTCCTCACCGGTCAGGTCGATAATCGCCCTTGACAGGTCGGGCGATGTGAGCGGACCGGTTGCAACTATGACTGAGTCCCACTCTCGCGGCGGTAATCCATTCACCTCGGAACGATCGACCTCAATCAGCGGATGATCGTTCAGGCGGTCTGTGACAGCGTCGGAGAACCCGTCACGATCCACCGCAAGAGCACTGCCGGCCGGGACCTGGTGGCTGTCTGCACACTTCATGATCAGAGAGTCGCAGCGCCTTAACTCCTGGTGCAGAAGGCCCACCGCATTGTGCTCCGCATCGTCGGATCGGAAAGAATTGGAACAAACAAGTTCCGCCAAACCATCCGTTTTGTGCGCATCGGTTTTACGCACCGGACGCATTTCATGGATGACCACCGGAATACCGGCCCTGGCCAGTTGCCAGGCTGCCTCAGAGCCCGCGAGCCCGCCGCCAATGATGTGTACTTCTTTCATATCGGGTGTTGTTCTTTATGCTTCTGTGGATCGGTCCGTGCTACAGTGAAACTTCAAGTCTCCCAATTGCATTTTTGAACCATCCTTGTGATCTGATTACAGGGTGGTTCCCGTGGAGGCAAGCTGGCGCAAGGACCGATCATGGTCCATCATGATTGGATCTCAGGCGTAATGAGGGACATTCGGACAAAAATAGGGCACACAGTCTTGTCGTTGGCATTGCTCGGCGCAGCGGCCGGCTGCGTCGGCCAGGAACTTGGCTCTGCAACGGCCTGGTATGGAGAACAGCAGGGCCTTCCGCCCAAGAGCCGCAAAGTCTTCATCTGCCACGGATTTGGCTGCAATCTGAAAACCCCCGTCGAGTTTTCCGGCAAAGACCTCAGGCATCTCCGTAAGATACTGGGAAGGGGGACACGCTCTGCGCGCGCCGAAAGAGATGCAATCGCCCGCGCGGTTCAGTGGCAGGAGAGACGCGTGGGTCGTATTGTCGGCTCGGACAAGGATGTGGGTGGTCTGGACATGCAAAACGCCAATGTCCCCGGACAAATGGATTGCATAGACGAATCCACCAATACGACCAGTTTGCTTCTGGTTGCCGAGCAGAACGGAATGCTGTCTCACCACCGCGTCGGACGACCCGTCGCGAGAGGCTTTCTTCTGGATGGCCGCTATCCTCACGCGACCGCTTCGATCATCGAAACCGGCACAGGAACAGCCTATGCTGTTGATTCCTGGCCCAGAGCCAACGCCGAAAAGCCGGATATCATGCTTTTAAGCACATGGAAAAAGATCCGGCCGTCGTTCCTTTAGGCTGTCCTGATTACTCTGGATCAAGCGAAATCCGCCCCGCCTTTTGGCATGTCTTTTGGTGAAGCGGTTTCAACCTGTGCCTTAAACGTGCTTGGCATTCCTCGATCAGATGCCTTTCTTTCACAACGAAACACAGATCCGTGTGATCCACTGGAACAGACGCCAACGTACGCCATTTCAGACGTACGACCGACGGTCGAACACTGAAAGGAGCGGGTTATGAGAGACTCACCTGATGCGTTCAGCAACGACGAGGCACCGACCGGAGATGCGGCAGCTCCCGTACTTGGAACCATCGCTGCTCTTGTCATCCTTGGCTTGATCGGGCTTAAGATCGGAATGTTTTAAAAACGCTTACTTAAAGGCCGTAAAGAATCATCGTCTAGAAAAACGTACGCCCACCAGTGGGAGGAGGTACTGGTGGGCGACGTTTTTTCCAAATGTTGTTGGGAGGAGGTAACAACACCTGGCATTGTTTCAAGGATTGGGAGGAGGTAATCCTTGATACAAACTGATTATCGAGTCGTGTTACGCGCGATCTTTTCAATCTCACAGGGAACGATACCAAGATCGTCCAATTCTCTGCTGCTCAACCGCGACAGTTCATCAATTGTGTCGCGATACTTATTCCAAGATTGATATTTGTTTTTCAGCGCGCCGAACATCTGTCCGATCCTTCAACTGGCTGCGATTGTGTCGCTGTGTTTGTTTCGATGAATAAAAATATAGGATATTCGATCTCATTTGAGGAGTGGAAATATTGCATAGCCGTTCTGCATTTTGTGCAGGGCAACATACTTTTCACAAAAAGGCTGATTACCCGGAAAAAGAAAAGCGCTCGACAACTTTACGGAAAGTCGGCGAGCGCTTTTTGTCGTTTTGGATCCGAAGCTGCGACTTCGTAAGGATCCTGAAATACCCTTAGTTACAGCGCGTTGGCTGTCTCTCTGGGTCAACGTGTCGATTGACGAGCAACGGACTCGATGTCAGCACGTCCAATACCAAGATCTGCAAGTTCCCGATTAGACAGACGGGACAGTTCTTCGTAAGTGCTGCGGTACTGTTTCCAAGATTTGTATTTGCTGCGAATATTGCTGAACATCGCTTTAATCCCAGTATATAAGTGTTACAGTTACTTGAAAGCGGGTACTCTATATTGGGAATCAACCCCGCTTCGGTTATCTAAATAGGGATTGTTATCTCTTTGGAAAAGTGGAAAAAATGCATGGGAGACCTGCATTTTGTGCAAAGCAGCATTTTCAAAGTCTTAACGAAACAATTGCATTGGATATCGGTTAAAAATTCTGTCGCAGGAAACCGGATTTTTCTGCCGTCACTCAGCCGCGGTCATCTGAGAGTGCGGACGCCGGCGCAGCAATTCTGCCAAAAACTGCCCTGTATAGCTTCTCTTGCAGGCGATAACCTCTTCCAGGCGTCCTGATGCGACGATTTCTCCGCCGCCATCGCCTCCCTCCGGACCGAGGTCCACAATCCAGTCCGCTGTCTTAATGACCTCCAGATTGTGTTCAATCACCACAACCGTGTTGCCCTGGTCGACCAGTTCATGAAGAACCTCAAGCAATTTGGCAACATCGTGAAAATGAAGTCCCGTCGTCGGCTCGTCGAGAATATAAAGCGTTTTACCGGTTGCGCGGCGTGACAGCTCCTTGGCCAGTTTGACCCGTTGTGCTTCACCTCCGGACAATGTCGTCGCCTGTTGGCCGACCTTGATATAGCCAAGCCCAACCCGTTCCAGAGTTGTCATTCGATCGCGCACTGCGGGGACCGCAGAGAAAAAGCTCGCGGCTTCCTCAACGGTCATATCAAGCACATCGGCAATTGACTTGCCTTTGAATTCGACCTCCAGCGTTTCGCGATTGTAGCGTTTTCCCTTACAGACATCGCAGGTGACATAGACGTCGGGCAAAAAATGCATTTCGATCTTAATAACGCCATCGCCCTGGCAGGCCTCACACCGTCCGCCTTTAACATTGAACGAAAACCGCCCAGGAGCGTATCCCCTGGCTTTGGCTTCCGGCAGCCCGGCAAACCACTCGCGAATCGGTGTGAAGGCTCCGGTGTAGGTCGCCGGATTGGATCGGGGCGTGCGGCCGATCGGCGACTGATCTATGTCGATCACCTTGTCCAGAAACTCCAGACCTTCAATGCGGTCATGCGGTGCAGGATTATCCCGGGCACCGTTCAACTGCCGGGCGGCGGACTTGAACAAAGTATCGATCAGAAAGGTTGACTTACCGCCGCCTGACACGCCGGTCACGCACGAAAATGTCCCAAGCGGTATTTCCGCGGTGACATTCTGGAGATTGTTTCCCCGGGCACCCACGACTTTCACCCGGCGTTTCTTCGTTATTTTCCGGACGGTTTCCGGTTTGGGTATCTCAATCGTCCCGGACAGATATTGTCCCGTCAGCGATTGAGGGTTCGCCATAACCTCCGACGGAGCACCCTGTGCGACCACCTGACCGCCGTGGACACCGGCGCCCGGGCCGACGTCAATCACAAAATCCGCCGATAAAACGGCATCTTCATCATGCTCCACAACGATCACTGTATTTCCCAGATCGCGCAGATGTTTCAGCGTTTCAAGCAGGCGGGCATTGTCCCGCTGGTGAAGCCCGATGCTGGGCTCATCGAGCACGTAGAGCACGCCCGTCAGACCGGAACCGATCTGAGACGCCAGCCGAATTCTCTGGCTTTCACCACCGGACAAGGTTCCTGAGGATCTCGACAATGTCAGATATTCAAGTCCGACATCGTTCAGGAAGCGCAGCCGTTCGCGTATCTCTTTCAAAATACGCGGCGCGATCTCGCTCTGCTTCTCTGTCAGCTTTGCCGGCAGTTCTTCAAACCAATCAGCCGCTGCCCGGATCGAAAATTCGGCCACCTCGCCGATATGTTTGCCATCGATCTTAACCGCAAGCGCTTCGGGTTTCAGACGTGCGCCGGAACAGACAGGGCAGGGGCGATTGGACTGAAAACGCGCCAGTTCCTCGCGCACCCAGTTGGATTCCGTTTCGCGCCAGCGCCGCTCGATATTTCCGATAACGCCTTCGAACTCTTTCTTCGTCCGATAGCTGCGCAGGCCGTCATCATAAACATATTCGATCTTCGTCTTGCCGGATCCAAACAGAATGACGTTCCTGACGGTCTCGTCCAGATCCTGCCACGGTGTGGTCATCAACGCTTTATAGTGGCGGCAGATCGCTTCAAGCGTCTGCGTGTAATAGGGCGAAGTATTGCCGGTTTTGGCCCAGGGCAAAATCGCACCGTCCCGCAGCGAAAGTTTGATGTTCGGGATGACAAGATCAGGCTCAAAACTCAAGGTGGTGCCCAGTCCGTCGCATGACGGGCAGGCGCCGAACGGATTGTTGAAGGAAAAGAGCCGCGGCTCGATCTCGCTGATCGTGAAACCGGAAACCGGGCAGGCGAATCGCTCGGAAAACAGGATGCGCTCCGGTTGGCCTTTCTCATCCTGCCGATCAGCGAATTCCGCAACCGCGATCCCGTCGGCCAGCTTCAGCGCGGTCTCGATTGAGTCGGCCAGGCGACTGCCGATATCCTCGCGGACCACGATACGATCCACGACAACATCGATGTCGTGCTTGAATTTCTTGTCCAGTGCCGGCGCATCGGGAATTTCGTAATACTCGCCGTCGATCTTGACGCGCTGAAAGCCCTTCTTCATCAGCTCGGCCAAGTCTTTGCGATACTCTCCCTTGCGGCCGCGCACGATTGGCGCAAGCAGGTACAGACGGGTTCCTTCTTCGAGCGCCAGAAGACGGTCAACCATCTGCGAAACCGTCTGGCTTTCGATCGGCAACCCTGTCGCCGGCGAGTAGGGAATACCGACGCGGGCAAACAGAAGCCGCAGATAATCGTAGATCTCGGTGACCGTTCCAACTGTCGACCGCGGGTTGCGGGACGTCGTTTTCTGTTCGATCGAGATCGCCGGAGACAGGCCGTCGATCTGATCGACATCCGGCTTCTGCATCATCTCCAGAAACTGACGGGCGTAGGCGGACAGGCTTTCGACATAGCGCCTCTGGCCTTCGGCATAAATTGTATCAAATGCCAGCGAGGACTTGCCGGACCCCGAAAGGCCGGTCATGACAATCAGCTGATCCCGCGGCAAATCGAGATCCACATTTTTCAGATTGTGCTCGCGCGCGCCCCGGATGGAAATCACTTTATTGGCGCTGTCAGGCGACTTCGGCATATGACGTTCCCTTTCGGGTCCAGTAAGGAACCCGCATTCGCAATCTTTGACCGCGGCCGGATGTCTTTCGCATCCTGTTGCCTCGCGGACGCGCTTCCAAGCTGATGTCAACAGCTCCCAACGCCCTCAAAGGGGAGAACATAATAGGAACAATCGGAACGGTAAAGATCCAATCTGACGACAGTCAACACAAAAGTGGCCTAAGAAATTACCCGTTAGGACTTAGGCCCGGATCAGGCAAAGGACAATAGAATTTGTCACCCTGCATAAAAAAATATTTCGGTCGGCGGACACCCCAGGCTCCGATGCCCGTGCCGGAGAAGAAACACTTTTGACATTCGCTGTACAGCGATGTAAGAACAAAAGAGAAACATTCATATATCACGCTGAGCAAAAACTGGCGCATCGCGTTGTGGAAAACTCGGTTTTTCCGAGCGAACTCGGACTGAAAGCGCTAGGGTCTGCGGCCAGAACAGAATAAGCGGCTTCCGGCAAAGTGAAGTGGAAGTGGCAGGACAGGAGCAGCGCATATGGCTGGAAGCGTCAACAAAGTGATACTCGTTGGAAATCTGGGCGCCGATCCGGAGGTCCGCCGGATGCAGGATGGCCGTCCTGTGGTCAATCTGCGCATTGCGACGTCCGAAAGCTGGCGGGACCGGCAGAGCGGCGAGCGCCGTGAAAAGACCGAATGGCACCGCGTTGTGATCTTCAACGAAGGCCTCGCCAAAGTTGCCGAGAATTACCTCCGGAAGGGCTCAAAAGTCTATCTTGAAGGCCAGCTCCAGACCAGGAAATGGGAAGATCAGGGCGGGCAGGAGCGATATACGACGGAAGTCGTTCTGCAGGGATTCAATTCATCCCTCACGATGCTCGACGGCCGCGGACAGGGCGAGGGCGGTTCGGACTTCGGTGGCGGAGGCGGTTCAGACTATGGCCGATCCCGGCAATCCAGTTCCTCACAGGCCCCCACACAAGACTCCGGCGGCGGTTTCGACAACGACTTTGACGATGAGATCCCGTTCTGAGGGTATGGACTCATAAATATGCTTGAAATGGCGGATCAGACGGCAAAAAGCTGGAAGGAAGGGTGTGAAAAGCGGGCTATGGCGTATCCCGTAAAGGTCGGATGACCTTTGTGACAAGGATACGCGCCAAACAAAGCTCTGGAGTATTTCACGTGATCCAAGGATCGCGAGAATTGCTCTGGATGCCCGGTTGAACAGCCTGACGCAGCAGATTGCAGCCGTTTGTCCGTACCGGCGGATATGGCCGATTGGTCCGGCTACAGCGTTGCAAGTTCTTGAAAATCGGATGGTTTCCTTCGGATTTGCGCCCCGCGTCCAAACAGCACGATTCGAACAAATCGGCTCATACCATTTTAAGCACAGTTATGGATCCACACCCTCGGAGTGATCTTCGTTAGCGTGATGGACCGGGATTGTGCTCCGCGTCGAACATTTCCCGATGGTGTTCCGTACTTTGCACTTCAATGAACAGTCGTTTCACGATCGGGTATTCGTTCTTGATCGCAATCTCAAGCTGATAGACCGCATCCTCAACATTTCCGGCGGTGAGGTTATCTTCAAAATCAACCGACAGTGCCAGAAGAACATCTTCCGGCCCACGGTGGAGGGTCCGCAGTTCGTTCATCTCATGCACGGTCGGGGTCGCCTCGACGATCCGGCGAATAGAGGCAACCATCTCCGGTGACGCCGATTCGCCGACAAGCAGCCCCTTGGTCTCATAGGCCAGCAGCATGGCCGTCCCGGCAAGTATGGTGCCGATCAGAATTGACGCGGCCCCGTCGAGCCAGGGAAGTCCGAGATACTCTGCGCCCAGCAATCCAACAAAAGCGACGATCAGTCCTGCCATTGCGGCACCGTCTTCAAACAGAACCGTAAACATGGCCGGGTCCTTGGACTCCCGGACCGCCTCCATATAACCGCGTTTGCCTTTGATGGAGGTGAATTCTTTCAGCGCGATCCAAAAGGCAAACGCCTCAAATATCATGGCGAGGATCAGCACAATGTAGTTGACCATCGGGTTCGTGATCGGATGAGGGTGAAGGACTTTCTGGATACCTTCGTAGATTGAAACGCCGGCGCCGACGGCGAAAATCAGGATCGCGACAACGAACGCCCAGAAGTAGAGTTCCGCACCATAGCCGAACGGATGTTTTTCATCGGCCGGTTTGGTGGCTTTTTTCATGCCGTGCAGAAGCAGGCCCTGATTACCGGTATCCACGAGTGAGTGAATGCCTTCGGACAACATTGCTGACGATCCGGTATAGGCGGCGGCGGCAAACTTTGTGATCGCAATGAGTGAATTGCCGATCAGGGCTGCATAGATCACTTTTTTCGAACCGCTTGCCATTTTTCCGTCCCTCGCAGAAGCGTGATCACGATAATCGCCATCTTTGGGATAGAAAACCCCAGGTAATGATAAAGCGCGCGAAGGAAAGAATGATGACAGGCAACACGCTGAAGAGGTTTCTCAGTTCTGCCGCCATTGCCGCGGCGACGGTTCTGGCCGGGCCAGCGGTCGCCGGTGAAGTCGATGTGGTCGACGCCACAGCAAGAAAAGACTCCGGTGGTACATGGACCTTTTCGGCAACTCTGTTGCACGACGATACGGGTTGGGACCATTATGCGGACCGCTGGGACGTGGTCGGTCCGGACGGCGCGGTTCTGGGCTCCAGAAAGCTGCTGCATCCGCATGAGAACGAGCAGCCATTTACCCGTTCGCTCTCGGGCGTCTCAATTCCCGACGGCATTAGCGAGGTGAGGATTGTTGCCAATGATTCCGTGCATGGCACCGGCGGCAAGGCATTCATCATTGAGTTGCAAGAGTAGCCCGGAGCCAGTCTTTTGGGCCTAGCGGCCAGTGAGGACGAGATAGGTGCACAGATACATGACCGCCAGGGCCATTGCCATCGCTGAAGCCAGATAAATGCCCAGCGGTTGGGCTAGGTAGCTGGTCGCCATCGCATAGATAATCAGACTGCCCAGCCCGTAAGGAAAATGCTTGATAATGCTGTAGGCGTGCCGTTCCGAATAGGTCAGTTGCACGATGACCAGCAACGGCAGCAAAGTTGACGGAAAACCGGAAAAAATACCGGACCAGGCCGGGCCGACTGTTTTTGCCAGACCCGTAATGAACACAACAGCCACCGCAGCCGCTGCAGACCGGTTGATCAAAACGCCGAGCGTAAGGTTGACCTGATCACTGGGATCAACCTGTTCATCCTCGACATCCCGCATAACGATCACCATCAACCTTGCCAGCACCAGGGTCACAACAAGCAGGAGCCAGCGTTCCTGGGGAAGAAGGGCAATGGCAAGAGCGGCAATCAAGTAAACGATCGTAGCGAAGAAACCGGCCAGAATGATCCGGAAGCGGCTGAAAATATCCGAAAAGATCCAATAGGCGATCAGGAAAACAAGCGACGCCCCAAGACCGCCCAGGGCTGACGTTGCAGACTGTTCGACAAATCGCTCGCCCTGTTCCACGCCGATAAAAAACAAACTGAGTGCGAGACCCAGCGGCAACCCGGCCAAGACTCCGGCAATGCGGGGGGACAGTTTTTCGCTGATTATGGAAAGACCCAAGACCGCCGCGGCGGACGTGATTATCTTTATAAGTGTCAGCAACAAAAGGCGTATCCCGTTTCCGACCAGATGAACGCAACGGC
Source organism: Stappiaceae bacterium (assembly GCA_965275915.1). Lineage (GTDB taxonomy): Bacteria > Pseudomonadota > Alphaproteobacteria > Rhizobiales > Stappiaceae > JBDWFY01. The sequence continues at coordinate 374,779 of CBDHYI010000006.1, read as the reverse complement.
TCCCTTCATAAGGCAGGATTCGTCAGGACGCCAGAATGAACGCTTTGATTCCATCGGCGATGAACTGAACCGCAAGTGCGGCCAGGAGGACGCCCAGGAGACGTGTAAGGACCATCTGGGCCGTTTCTCCGAGAACTTTTTCGATGGCGCCGGCAAGAATGAACGCAATCAGACACAGGACCACAACGCCGAAGGTGACCGCGATGAGCCCACCATAGGCGAGCTCGGACGGAGCGTCGGCAGACAGGAGGATGACCGCGCTGATGGCGGCCGGACCGGCAATCAGCGGAATTGCCAGAGGAAACACCGCCAGTTGCCGGTGATCAGGTTCGGACGCAACTTTTTCAGCGGTATGGGCTTTCCTTTTCTGTCGGATCTCGAAAATCATCTCTACGGCAATAATCAGAAGGAGCAGGCCGCCGGCTGTCTGAAAGGCCGGTACGGATATCCCCAGCGCCGCAAGCAGTCCTTGTCCGGCAACAAGAAACACAAGCAGGATCGCTCCCCCGATCAGAGTTGCCTGTATCGCTATTTTTATGCGCTCCTTCTGGCTGCTCCCCGATGTTAAAGCCAGAAACATCGGAGCAAGACCAACGGGATCGATGGTCACAAACAAAGTGGCAAACGCATTGATCAGATAGTTCTGCATATGACCATTCCAGAGGCCCTTGACGGCTTTGATTCTCCTCATTTATGCCAAATTTTTGCGGGCAGGACCGGCAAAGAAGCATCCTGGTCGTCGCGCGCTTGGGGATATTGGCATAACTATTTGAATTTTATAGATAAAATTTCACATTTGCGCCGTTAACAAATTTGGACTGCCGGTTGAAATCGGCTATAAGGAGCCAACAAAAAATACGCACGAGTGAAATCCTTGTCAGATCAAGACAATAGTATGCCTCCCGAAGAGCTGCCTGACGATATTCAGCCGGTCTCCATTACAGATGAAATGAAGCGAAGCTACCTCGATTATGCCATGAGCGTAATCGTCAGCCGCGCGCTGCCCGACGTCCGCGACGGTCTGAAACCGGTCCATCGACGCATCCTGTTTTCCATGCATGAAAACGGATATGACTGGAACAAAGCTTATCGCAAGTCGGCCCGTGTTGTCGGCGACGTCATGGGTAAGTATCACCCTCACGGTGACTCGGCAATTTACGATGCGCTCGTGCGGATGGCGCAGGATTTTTCGCTTCGGCTGCCACTGATCGAAGGGCAGGGCAATTTCGGCTCGATCGATGGCGACCCGCCTGCCGCGATGCGTTATACCGAATGCCGGCTGGAGAAGGTTGCTCACACGCTTCTGGACGATCTTGACAAAGACACGATCGATTTTCAGGACAACTACGACAATCAGGAGCAGGAACCCAGCGTCCTGCCGGCCCGGTTTCCCAATCTTCTGGTCAACGGGGCAGGGGGCATCGCTGTCGGCATGGCGACGAATATTCCCCCGCACAATCTCGGCGAAGTGATTGACGCAGCCATTGCGCTGATCGATGAACCAGCCCTGAGCAATATGGATCTGATGGAAATCGTGCCGGGGCCGGACTTTCCGACCGGAGGACTTGTTCTGGGCCGCTCAGGCATCCGCAGTGCCTATGAAACGGGACGCGGTTCCATCGTTATGCGCGGCCGGGTTCACAACGAAACGGTGCGTAAAGATCGCGAAGCGCTCATTGTCACCGAGATCCCGTATCAGGTGAACAAGTCGGCGATGATCGAAAAAATTGCCGAACTCGTTCGCGAAAAGCGCATCGAAGGCATTTCCGATATTCGCGACGAGTCGGATCGATCCGGCATGCGCGTCGTTATCGAGCTGCGCAAGGACGCAGTCGCTGAGGTTATCCTCAATCAGCTTTATCGCTTCTCACAGCTTCAGACGTCGTTCGGCGCCAACATGGTCGCCCTGAACGGCGGTCGGCCGCTCGTTCACCAATTGAAAGATTTCCTGCAGAGCTTTGTCGCGTTCCGGGAAGAGGTTATCAGCAGGCGTACGAAATTCCTGCTCAACAAAGCGCGGGATCGGGCGCACGTCCTTGTCGGTCTTGCCATTGCCGTCGCGAATATTGACGAGGTTATCCAACTCATCCGAAGCGCCCCCGACCCGGCGACGGCGCGCAGTCAGTTGATGGAACGCAACTGGCCGGCAAAAGATGTCGCGCCGCTGGTCAGGCTGATCGACGATCCAAGACATGTTGTTCAGGATGACGGCACCTACAGGCTGTCGGAAGCGCAGGCCAGGGCTATTTTGGATTTGCGCCTTCAGCGTCTGACGGCATTGGGCCGGGATGAAATTGCCGATGAGTTGAACAGCATCGGCGAGGAAATCAAGGACTACCTTGATATCCTGCGCTCCCGCGCGCGGATCATGGCAATTGTCAAAGACGAACTGATTGCGATCAAAGAAGAATTCGCAACGCCGCGCCGCACGGAAATCACCGACGGCGGCGCCGACTTTGAAGATGAAGATCTGATCCCGCGTGAAGATATGGTCGTAACGGTCAGCCATGGCGGATACATCAAGCGCGTTCCGCTGGCCACATACAGAGCACAGCGCCGAGGCGGCAAAGGCCGGTCCGGCATGTCGACCAAGGAAGAGGATTTTGTAGCGCGCCTGTTCGTGACAAGCACGCACACGCCGGTTCTGTTCTTCTCTTCCCGCGGCATTGTCTACAAACTCAAGGTTTACCGCCTGCCGCGCGCCGAACCGCAGGCCCGCGGCAAAGCGCTCGTCAATCTCCTGCCGCTTGAAGAGGGCGAACGCATCACATCGATTCTGCCTCTGCCGGAGGACGAAGACTCCTGGAGCAATCTCGATGTCATGTTCGCAACGACGGCCGGGTCTGTCCGCCGCAACAAGCTCTCAGACTTCGTCCAGGTTAACCGAAACGGAAAGATCGCCATGAAGCTGGACGAAGGCGACGGCATTGTTGGTGTTGAAACATGCACCGAAAACGACGACGTGCTGCTGACCTCCAGGTTCGGACAGTGCATCCGATTCCCCGTCGGTGACGTGCGGGTTTTCCAGAGCCGGTCTTCCGTTGGCGTTCGGGGCATTTCACTGGCGGACGAGGATACCGTTATTTCCATGTCCGTCGTTCATCATTTCGATGCCAGCGCGGATGAACGCAATGCCTTCCTGAAACAGAGCAGGTTGATGCGCGGTGAGGCGGATGAGGCCGATCCAAGCGATGTTGGAAGCGAGCTCTCTCAGGAAAAGTACGCGCAGATGAGCGCGGCTGAGCAGATCATACTGACCTTGTCCGAAAACGGATACGGCAAGCGCACCTCATCTTTTGAATATCGAATCACAGGACGGGGCGGCAAGGGCGTAACGGCCATGGCGGTGACAGACCGCAACGGTCCGCTGGTCGCAACATTCCCGGTCGAGGAACAGGATCAAATCATGCTCGTCACCGACGGCGGACAGCTCATACGATGCCCGGTCGACGGTATCCGGCTTGCGGGCCGGTCCACACAGGGCGTTATCGTGTTTAAGACAGCGGAGGGCGAGAAAGTGGTTGCCGTTGAACGGCTGTCCGAAGTCGATGCGGATGACGGAGATGGCGAATCCGATAACGGCATCGATCCGGCACAGCCCGCTCCGGACTCCGGAGATCAAGGTAATACGGAGTAAGACGGAGCGGATGTAACCCTGTGAACTTTGTGCGATAAAGCAGGCAGCGGCCGGAAAGGCTGCTGCCTGTTCTTTGCCGGAAATACCGTAGATAAATCTGAACTCGCTTAAGAGTCAAAAAGTCAGAAAATATAATGTATTAGAGCATTAAACGAATGTTATGCGTGATATTGCTTTAACTCAGTATCCAGTTGCACTGGTCGGACCAAATTCCCAGACACACCTGATCAGTCGCTTCAAAGCTGCTTCCTGATCAGGATGGAAACATTATTCACTGTGTCGCGACTTTCGACCGTAACCGTTCCGACTGACCGAACCTCCCGATTGGTAATCTCATTCAGGCACTCGTCTGACCAAGCACCCCAAGATTGCCCCTCGCATACTGTTTTGCTGATGACAGACAGCCGGTCGCCTTTCGCCGCGACGGAGCCGGACTGAGCCTCTCCACCGGTGAGTGCGAAGGCGCCGCCAAATACGGCAAAGGAGGTGACTGTTCCTATCAGTAGGACCCGCAATCCGCTTTTTTCGCCCAGCATGCTGATCTGTTCTTTAATCATGACGTTCTCCCAGTGCGCTGTCTGTTTTCATCTTCGGCGCATTGTGAAGATGTCATAAAAGCACACTCACCTGCGTGATACGGGTCACAAAAATGCCGCTAATGGGAATTGTTTTTCCTCAATTGGCAAAAAAAGGTCGCAAAGGCTTCTCCCAACAACGGAAGCGCAGTTGGAAATAGTCAGCAGGCGAACGAAATTAGCCCACAAATACTTGTACTTACGTCACAAAACCGACCTGATAAACTTCCGCTCTTTCAAGTCAGCATGTAGACGGTTCAGGAACGCTTTCATATCGAGAAAGTTGTGGGTAACCACCTTTTCACCCAAAAATTCTGCCGGTTGGCATTGATCATCTTGTTCTGGCCACAAAAGGGCATCGCAAAAAGACTCATCTTCCTGCAGTGGCGAATGCTGAACGCCAACAACTGTTGTTCCGGTTCCGCCTTGAGCCGAGGGTACAATTATGAAGGGGGAGGCCAGTAACAACAGTAAAAAAAGGACAAGCGCCCCGACCCATGCCCGCATCACAAAGCTCTGCATGGATAAAACTCCACTTAAATGTCTCATCTCAATTTGAGGATTGGTTCGAAGCTTTCTGTGTCAACCGCACGGCCGCTACTGATTTCTTTGACACCGATCGGCTGACCCTGCCTCGAATGTCTTTCGCGACCGGTATTTCATCGCAAATTCAATACCGGCCCGTGTTGCGAAGTCATCCTGACAATCGCATTCCCTTTCCTCATCATAGAAAAGATATGGGATTGAAATATAAAGTTTAAAGTCAAAACTTGGCCGCAAAATTCCGATTGGTAATCATCATTTTGTGAAGTCGTCCGGTCACCCGGCCTAAGGGCACACACCCCCGGCGGCCATGGCCATAAACTGAGGTGCTTTGCTTTCCGGGAAATAGGCCAGGAAATAAAAAAGCGACGACGTGGCGGGGGGGGGATACACGTCGCCGCTCTTGGACCAGAGCATTTCCTCGGCGGATTGCCTCTGGACAAACAGAACGCCGCTGCCATGAAATTGACCTACGCGCGACATTCTGAATGACTAAATGACCGAGTCAAAAATCCAGTTCGGACTGACTATCCGATAAACTTGCTACACCCCCCGGCACCACGCCGGCTTATTACAAATTCAACGCTTATCTATTCTGGTCTTTATCAATGTTGTTGCATTGGGTCCTGATCTGACCGCATGCGTTACATACAAACCGCTCGACATACCCCCGGTGCCCGTGCCCAGATCGCCACACGGCCGGGCAATATCCGACATGTGTCGGTCGTTGCAGGCCACAGTGATAGCCGGGACCAACCGGTCGCTTTTCTTAATCACGCCGTGGTCGGCGAATACATTTCCGTCGATCGCGGCGAGAACAAGAGCGATGCTTCCAAGTGCAGCAGCGAAGGCTGCACGCTTCTGAACGCCCGTCATTTTCGCCTCCTTCAATAGTATTAACTATAGGTTAATTTTAGAAAAAAATAAAGAATTATGTTGATAGTGACATAATTGATACATCAACCATTTCAAGCAGCTTGTATTTCCACCGCGCACCGGCTACAGATCGGCGCCATGACAAGTATTGCGCTTTATCCGGGCTCATTCGATCCGATCACCAACGGCCATATTGACGTTATGCGTCAAATACTTGGCATCGCTGACCGGCTGATTGTCGCCATTGGAACACATGCCGGCAAGACGCCAATGTTTGATTTCGAGCAGCGACTGAAAATGATCGACACCGTCTCTCGATCCGCTTTCGGCGAAAGTGCGGCGGATCGCATTTCGGTCATTTCTTTTAACGGTCTTGTGATCGACGCCGCCAAAGAGCATGAGGCATCGATTCTTGTCCGCGGGCTGCGTGACGGCACTGATCTCGACTATGAGATGCAGATGGCCGGCATGAACAGTGCGATGGCACCGGATATTCAGACGATATTTGTGCCCGCAACACCGGCAACCCGCCACATCACGGCCACTCTTGTGCGCCAGATCGCAAAAATGGGCGGTGATGTCACCGCCTTCGTGCCTGAGGAAGTCGCACAGCGGCTCCGCTCAGTTCGCTCATCATAGAACAGCAAAGACCTTGTCGCTTCTTGATTGATTAGGAGAATCTTCGTGCTTCGTCTATTTACCGCTTTCGCGATGCTGATATTTGCAGCGTCGGCTCCCTCGGTTGCCCAGGACACCGATCCGGAGAACCTTTTGCTTATGGACCTGAAAAACGGCCAGGTAAAAATCAAGCTGCGCCCGGATCTGGCGCCAAAACATGTCGAGAGAATCAAAAAACTGACCCGCGAAGGATTTTACGACGGTATCATTTTCCATCGTGTCATCGATGGTTTCATGGCCCAGACCGGCGATCCGACCGGCACCGGCCTTGGCGGTTCGCCCTTACCGGATCTTGCGGCCGAGTTTTCCAGCGAACCCTATGTACGCGGAACTGTCGGCATGGCACGGGCTCAAAGTCCCGACAGCGCAAATTCACAATTCTTTATCATGTTCGAAGAAGGGTCGTTTCTGAACGGAAACTATACTGTCTGGGGTGAGGTGGTTGACGGCATGGACCTTGTTGACAGCATCGCCAAGGGAGAACCACCTGCCACACCCGACAAGATCGTCAAAATGCAGGTCGCCGCCGACGCAAGCTAAACCCGAATTGGTGAAGACGCACAGGATCAGGACGACCCGGTGCAAATATGGAAAACGATGAAGCGCTTTACACCAAATCGGCGAACAAAGCGCTCCACAAAAGAAAGGGCCAGTCGTGGCTGATATAAAGGATCCCGAAAACACACTCGTCATGGACACCAGCCAGGGCGAAGTCATCATAGAAATGCGGCCGGAACTGGCCCCCGGACATGTTGCCCGTATCAAGGAACTGGTGCGCGACAATTTCTATGACGGTCTTGTTTTTCATCGCGTCATTGACGGATTTATGGCCCAGACCGGATGCCCGCAGGGAACGGGAACAGGCGGATCCGGCAATAAACTGACGGCTGAATTCAGCAAGGAAAAACATGTCCGCGGCACGGTCTCTATGGCACGCGCCATGGACCCGAACTCAGGCGACAGTCAGTTTTTCATCTGCTTCACCGACGCGCCCTGGCTTGACGGACAATATACCGTCTGGGGACAAGTCGTTTCCGGAATGGAGAATGTCGACAAGATCAAGCGTGGCGAGCCGGTTGTCGATCCGGACAGGATCAACGGCATAAAGGTCGCCGCAGACGCTGCTTGAGCGTTTGAGAGGCTCAACGATCTTCAAACGGCGTCGAGCAGGTTGCTCGGCGCCGTATTTTGTGGCTCTAACAACTATTGAGCAACCTGCGCCATTCCGCCGTTTCCGGCCGGAACGAACAGCCTGACGTGAAAATGTGATCGCGGTTGCCTGGATCTCGCTATGCGTGTCGATGAGTTTGATTTTGAACTGCCGCCGGAAAATATCGCGCTGCGCCCGGTTGTTCCCCGCGACGCTTCCAGGATGCTTGTGGTTCGCCCGGGTGAACGGGCACTGCTCGCCGATCGAAAAGTCCTGGACCTGCCATCGCTTTTGCGGGAAGGCGATGCCATGGTGTTTAATGACACCAGGGTTATTCGGGCCGAACTGAAGGGGCGACGGAGACGGGCGGAGAGTGTGATCCCGGTTTCGATCACACTGCATCTCAAAAAGAGCGCTGACCGCTGGGTCGCGTTCGCAAAGCCGGCCAAACGGCTGAAGACCGGCGACCGGCTTGAATTTTCACACGACGAGGTCACGCTTTCAGCATCTGTTGAAGAGAGAGACGGTGCGGAAGTGGCCCTCAGATTCGATCGCTCGGGAAGGGATTTGGATGACGCAATACAACGTGTCGGCCACATGCCGCTGCCGCCTTATATCGCCGCGCGGCGCGAAGAGGATGCAAGAGACCGGGAGGACTACCAGACAGTTTTCGCGCAGCGCAGGGGGGCAGTGGCCGCGCCGACAGCGGGGCTTCATTTTACGGACTCGCTGTTGTCTGAATTGAAACGGATGAATATCTCTCAGCACTGGCTTACGCTGCATGTCGGCGCCGGCACCTTTCTGCCGATGAAGAGTGACGATACCGAAGACCATCGGATGCACGCCGAATGGGGTGAGATATCGAAAGAGACGGCCGACACGCTCAACCGGGTTCGTGAAAAGGGAGGACGTATTCTCGCGGTCGGGACAACTTCTCTCAGGCTGTTGGAGAGCGCCGCAGACGAGACCGGTCTGCTGCATCCGTTCTGTGGCGAAACGGACATCTTCATAACGCCCGGTTACAGGTTTCGAGCGACCGATATTCTGATGACCAATTTCCATCTCCCGCGGTCGACGTTATTTATGCTTGTCTCTGCTTTTTGCGGACTGTCCGTTATGCATTCGGCCTACCGCCATGCGATCAATAACGGTTATCGATTTTACTCCTATGGAGACAGTTCGCTTCTCTTTCCGAAGAACGATCCATGACAGATGCATTCTCCTTTACCTTGCTGAAGCGCGATGGTCGGGCGCGCCGTGGTAAGATCACAACGCCTCACGGAACGGTTCGGACACCGGCATTCATGCCGGTTGGCACGCAGGCAACCGTAAAAGCCATGTATCCCGAACAGGTACGCGACCTGGGCGCGGATGTGGTTCTTGGAAACACCTACCATCTGATGCTCCGGCCGACGGCCGAGAGGGTCGCCCGTCTTGGTGGTCTGCATAAATTCATGAACTGGCCACGCACCATCCTGACCGACTCAGGCGGTTTTCAGGTCATGTCCCTGGCACAGTTGCGCAAACTGTCGGAAAGCGGTGTGACGTTTCAGAGCCATATTGACGGCAGCCGACATGAGATGTCGCCCGAACGGTCTGTCGAAATCCAGGGCCTGCTGGGCTCCGATATCCAGATGCAACTTGACGAGTGCATCCGTCTGCCGGCACAGCACGAGGAAATCGAGCGGGCGATGACATTGAGCTTGCGCTGGGCCGAACGCTCGCGCAATGCCTTTGAGCAGACGGGCGGCGTTGCAAAGGGGCAGGGGCTGTTCGGCATCGTTCAGGGCGGCGATGTGCCCGACCTGCGCATCAGGTCGGCAGAGGCATTGGCGGAGATGCCGTTTGAGGGCTACTCCATCGGCGGTCTGGCGGTTGGTGAACCACAGGAAGTCATGCTGGCCATGCTCGACATTACCGTACCGGTTCTGCCGGCTGGCAAGCCCCGCTATCTGATGGGTGTCGGCACACCGGATGATCTGGTGCAATCTGTCGCGCTCGGCGTTGACATGTTTGACTGCGTCATGCCGACGCGAGCCGGACGTCACGGCCTTGCATTCACCCGCCGCGGGAAAGTCAATCTTAAAAACGCCCGGCATGCGGATGATCATCGTCCGCTGGACGAGCAATCTAACTGCCCGGCGGCGCGGGACTACAGTCGGGCTTATCTGCATCATCTTGTCCGAACCGGGGAGGGACTCGGTTCGATGCTCCTCACCTGGAACAATCTTCACTACTATCAGTCCCTGATGCAGGGCATACGCGATGCAATTGACGATGATCAATTTGACACTTTCGTGGCCGGAACGACGGAGACGTGGGACCGGGGCGATATCGTTCCGCTTTAGGCTCAGGACCCATTGATTGTCCTTGAAATAACAGATCAAACGGCAAAGGATGAAAAGGCGATGACTGATTTCCAGGTGGCGGTAGTCGGTGGCGGACCGGCGGGTCTTGCCGCAACACTGACGCTGTCCCGCTCAATGATCCAAACCGTTCTTTTCGATGATCCGAGACCGCCGAGAAATCACGCATCGCCTGATATCAGCGCTTTTCCGGGACTGGACAGAATATCGCCGACCGAGTTCCGGGCGATTGCCGCCAGAGAAATCGACCGGTACGGATATGCGGCACGGCGGTCAGCAGCGGTGGCAACAATTGGAAAAACCGAAACCGGCGCATTTCGGATTGATGTCACTGGAGGCGAGACCGTAACCGCAGAGCGCATTTTGCTTGCGACCGGAATGATCGACCTGTTCCCGGAGATTGAGGGACTGGAAGATCTTTGGGGCCGATCCGTTGTCAATTGCCCGTTCTGCCAGGGATTTGAATGGAAAGACCGCGCCTGGGGCATTTTCGTTCACAGGCCGGAGATTCTGGCTGCCGCTGAAATCTATCGCAATTGGACGGACGACCTCATATTGTTCGTGGGCTCGGAGATTGAGTGGCCCGAAGGACGGCGGCAAGCCCTTGACTCACTTGGCATTCAGGTCGTGGACGAAACCGTCGCATCCCTTCTAGGCGACAACGGGACGCTTTCGCATGTCGTAACTGAGAGCGGTAAAGAGGTGGAACGGGATGTCTTGCTGATCTGGCCGAAACAGACCCAGTGCAACCTGGTCAAGTCACTCTCGCTGCCACTGGACGAAACGGGGAACGTCCGCATAGACGATCAATTCAAAACGCCGCTGGAAGGCATTTTTGCGGCCGGTGACCTCGTCTATGCCGGCCATCAGAACGTAAATACGGCCATTCACATGGGGAACATGGCGGCGGCGAACATCGTATTTGAGCTCTGCATGAACGGCTGAACGCGCTCAGCACGTCAGGTCTGCAACTCGGGCGCTTCCTTCAGATAGCATCCCGTGATCTGCCATCGGCCATCGGCTTGCTGCTCCAACGTGTAGATCGCGTTCCAGACCTTGCCGTTGATATCGGTAATCCGAACGCGTATCGCCGGCCCCATCTGGGTCATGCGGAGCTCTTCAAAGGAATAGGATTGCGGACGATAGACAGGCTGATAGCCCTGCCGGACCATGTTCATAAAAACAGTCGGATTGGAGAAGAGCTGACGGATATTCGGCGCCGCATGGGAATAGGCTTTTGCTGCATCGTCAGCCTTGAAGGCACGCAGTTGATCGTCAATGACGGAGACGATCGAGTCCCGGCTTGACCCCAGCGGGTCACCTTGAGCCCGAGCGCCGACTGTCAGCACCAGGGCAGCCAGCACAAAAAAGACAATTCTGATAAATATCGGCATGGCCGTCCTCCTTGCGCACAAAAGATGGCGCAGAAAAACCAATTGTCGACAAAAGAATCGATTTTAATGGCGGTCCGGCGGAACTCAGACGTTGTAGTAGTCGCGATACCAGTCGACGAACGCTTTGACACCTTGCCTGACCGGGGTCGCCGGCTTGAAGTGGGTGATGGCTTCCAGGGAGGACGTATCTGCCCAGGTGGCGTGAACGTCGCCCGGTTGCATAGGCAGGAATTCTTTCTCAGCCTTTTTTCCCAGCGCCTCTTCGATCGCTTCAAGATAATCCATCAGTTGAACGGGTGACGAATTTCCAATATTGCAAATGCGATAGGGAGCCGCACTGATAGACGGATCGGGCTTTTCCGGATCCCATGCCTGATCCGCTGTCGCCGGCACATGTGCCAACCGGACAATCCCCTCAACGATATCATCGACATAGGTAAAGTCTCGAACCATTTCCCCATTGTTGAAAAGCGGAACCGGTCTGTCTTCCAAAATCGCTTTCGTGAACTTGAAGAGCGCCATATCCGGGCGGCCCCAGGGTCCGTAAACCGTGAAGAACCTCAGGCCGGTCATGGGAATGTTAAAGAGATGCGCATAAGAATGCGCCATCGCTTCATTCGCCTTCTTCGTTGCAGCGTAAAGCGAAACGGGATGATTGCCGCCTCTGTGTTCTGACAGCGGCATCGCCTTGTCGAGCCCGAAAACCGACGATGTCGACGCAAACACCAGGTGTTCGGGCTTGTGGGCGCGACAAGCTTCAAGGATCGAAAGAAAGCCGGTTATGTTGGAGTCGACATAATCCTGTGGCGCGTTCAGGCTGTGGCGCACACCCGCCTGAGCCGCAAGATGAACAACCTGCTCGGGCCTGTAGGTCTCAAACAACTCAAGAACCTTATCCCGCTCCTCAAGTCCGATCGTGAAATGATGAAACCGATTGCTGCCGGTCAGCCGCTCAAGGCGTGCCTCTTTCAGTGAAGGGTCGTAGTAGTCGTTGAGGTTATCAAGCCCGATCACCGTATGCCCATCACCGAGCAGACGATGCGCAACGGCATTGCCGATAAATCCGGCAGATCCTGTGACAAGAACGGTTTTCATCGACAAAGTCCTCAAACTGATGAGGCAATTAAGCAGGAACCCGATCTTCATTCGATCGAGTCCGAAGGATCAAGTATTGCCAATCAGGGCTGAAAATGCCGCCCGCGCGTCTTCTGCAAGATCATCCCGATCCAGGGCATATGCCACGTTGGCTGAAAGGAAACCGACCTTGTCGCCGCAATCGTATGTCGTGCCTTTGAACCGGACACCGGTGAAGCGCTGGTTCTTCATCATGGTCAGCATTGCATCGGTCAGTTGGATTTCTCCGCCGGCGCCGGTTTCCTGGTTCTGAAGAAGGTCAAAAATGTCAGGCTGCACGATATAGCGTCCGGTGATTCTGAGGTTGGACGGCGCTGTGCCCGGCTTCGGTTTCTCGACCATGTTGGTGATCTCAAAAACATCCTGGTCGCCGCCGCCGATTTCAACCACACCATATTGGTGGGACTGGTCTTCAGGGACCTCATCAACGGCGATGACATTTCCGGCGAAAGAGTTATAGGCCTGGAGCATCTGCTTCAGGCAACCCGGAGCAGCTTTGACCAGAACGTCCGGCAGAAGCACTGCGAAAGGTTCGTAGCCCACCAGGTCCCGCGCGCACCAAATTGCATGACCAAGGCCAAGCGGTTCCTGCTGACGGGTAAAGCTGGTCGTGCCGGGTTTGGGGCGAATCGTATCGAGCAGTTCAAGCGCACTGTCTTTACCGCGACTGCGCAGCGTTTCTTCAAGCTCATATGCGATGTCGAAATGGTCCTCGATGACCTGCTTGTTTCGCCCGGTCACGAAAATGATATGCTCAATGCCCGCCTCGCGTGCTTCGTCGACCACATATTGAATAATCGGCCTGTCAACGACCGTCAGCATCTCCTTGGGAACCGCTTTGGTTGCTGGCAAAAAGCGGGTTCCGAGACCGGCAACAGGAAGAACCGCCTTGCGAATGGGCGCTGGCATCGGGTACGACCTCCGAACAGTTTACTGCCACTATATTTTCAGGACCAGTTTTGCTGCATCGCAACCGAACAAGTCGCTAGCAGCCGCTGTGCTTATACCCAAATTCCCGATCAGCAAAAGCGAAAAACCTCATTTGCCTTAACGATGCCGCATGATAATTGGTTTATTTGGCGCTCATTTGGGGTATAGGGACTGCAAATTTATCCAAGATCGGGAGTTTGGATGTCCATTTTGGTGACTGGCGGTGCCGGCTACATTGGCAGCCATATGGTTTGGCGCCTTGCCGACACCGGCCGGGACGTGCAGATTCTGGACAATCTTTCCACCGGATTCGAATGGGCCATCCCTGGTTCCGTTACCCTGCATAATGGGGACGTGGGTGACGAAGCGCTGCTGGACGCGGTGTTCTCCAATAATAATATCACGGCGGTCATCCATTTCGCCGGCTCGGTTATCGTCCCGGAGTCAGTCGCCGACCCGCTCAAATACTACCGCAACAATACCGGCAATTCTCGCAATCTCATTGCTGCCTGTGTGAAGCACGGGATCGAGAAGTTTATTTTTTCCTCAACCGCCGCTGTCTATGGCGATCCGGACAGCGTTCCTGTTGACGAGAGCGCACCGCTACAGCCGCTGTCACCATACGGAATGTCCAAGCTCATGACGGAGCAGATGCTGGCGGATACGGCAGTTGCACATGATTTCCGTTATGTGGCGCTGCGCTATTTCAATGTCGCGGGCGCCGATCCTTCAGGACGTACCGGCCAATCGACAGCAAATGCCACCCATTTGATCAAGGTCGCCTGTGAGGCCGCCCTTGAAAAGCGCGACAGTCTGTCGGTTTTCGGCACCGATTACGATACGCCGGACGGCACAGGAGTGAGGGATTATATCCATGTCTGGGATCTCGCCCGGGCCCATCATCACGTATTGCAGGCGCTCGATAACGGCGCGGACAGCGCGATTTACAACTGCGGATACGGCAAGGGATTTTCCGTCAGACAGGTCATCGACTCGGTAAAGCGTGTTTCCGGTGTCGATTTCACAGTCAAAGAAGAGCCGCGCCGGGCAGGGGACAGTCCCAAAGTGATCGCAAACCCGGAAAAAATCCGTCAGAACCTTGATTGGCAACCCAAGCATGACGATCTCGATCAGATTGTATCGCACGCGCTTGCCTGGGAGAGGAAGCTCGCGTTGCGCAACTTCAGCTAGACTGGCGTGTTAATCAGGATACTTGGACCATTGAATAAAAAAGAGATTACGCAGTCATTTATCGACATGGCGCTCCAGGCGGGCGCACTCATCATGAGTATCTATGAAAGCGGTGTCGACGTTAGTCAAAAGGGGGACGGCTCTCCCGTGACCCGGGCCGATCAAAAAGCCGAGCAACTCATCCTGGCCCAACTCAGCACGCTTCTGCCGGCAGTTCCCATCATCGCCGAGGAAGAAGTGTCGGCGGGACGCATTCCTCCCGTCAGCGACACCTATATCCTCGTCGACCCGTTAGACGGGACGCGCGAATTTATCAATCGCAATGGTGAATTCACCGTGAATATTGCGCTGATCGAACGGGGCCAGCCGGTCTGCGGGGTTGTCTATGCACCTGCAACTTCCGAAATTTTCTGGAACGACGGGTCGGCTTCAAGCCGAGCGGACGTGGTTGAGAATGCACTGACGGACATCAGACCAATTGCGGTGCGACCAAAACCGTCAAAAGGGCTTAAGGTGCTCGCCAGCCGCTCCCACCTGAGCGAGGAAACACGCTCTCTGATCGAACGGTTGCCTGTTGACGAACTTGTGTCGGCCGGCTCGTCGCTTAAGTTCTGCCGGGTCGCGTCGGGCGAGGCGGATTTTTACCCCAGATTATCGCCGACCATGCAGTGGGATACGGCGGCAGGCGATGCCGTTCTGCGGGGAGCGGGTGGTTGCGTTGTTCGGGAAGACCATTGCGATCTTGAATATGTTTCACCTGAACATCCGAAATCGGAAGACTTTAAGAATCCGTTTTTCATCGCCGTAAGCGACAGGGAAATTCTTTCCACCATAAGCTAGCGCTTTGGTTTGAGAACCTTTGTAACACCGACGGTCAAAGAGTAAGTCTTACGCTCAGTTTCTCCGGCAAATGCCGGATTGTTTGAAGGAGTTTCCGGATACCGTGTCTACTTATGAAGGCAGCCATCTGAAAAAGCTGGAAGCGGAGAGTATCCATATCATTCGTGAGGTCGCTGCCGAGTTCAAAAAACCGGTTATGCTTTACTCAATCGGCAAAGACTCCGCCGTGATGCTTCATCTCGCAATGAAGGCATTTTATCCTTCCAAACCGCCATTTCCCCTGCTGCATGTCGACACGACGTGGAAATTCCGGGAAATGATCGCTTTCAGGGATGAGACCGCGAAGCAACTCGGTGTGGAGCTTTTGTGCCACACCAATGCCGACGGTGCCGCGCAGAACATCAATCCTTTTGACCACGGCTCATCCTATTATACGCACGTCATGAAAACCGAGGCGCTGAAACAGGCTTTGGATAAATACGGATTTGACGCCGCGTTCGGCGGCGCCCGGCGGGATGAGGAAAAATCGCGCGCCAAGGAACGGATCTTTTCCTTCAGAAATGCCTCCCACGGCTGGGATCCGAAGAACCAGCGTCCGGAATTGTGGAACCTCTATAATGCGCGGATCGGGCAGGGGGATTCCATCAGAGCATTCCCGCTGTCCAACTGGACCGAACTCGACATCTGGCAATATATCCTGACGGAGAACATTCCGATCGTGCCGCTCTATTATGCCGCGGTCCGGCCCGTCGTCGAGCGCGACGGCATGCTTATCATGATTGACGACGATCGCCTGAAACTGCGCGATGGCGAAAAAATCGAACAAAAAAGCGTCCGGTTCAGGACACTGGGCTGTTACCCGCTGACCGGCGCAATCGAGTCGGATGCCGAAACGTTGCCTGGTATCGTTCGGGAGATGCTGATCGCACGGACATCGGAACGGCAGGGCCGTCTGATCGATCACGACGAAAATGCCAGTATGGAAAAGAAAAAGCGCGAGGGCTATTTCTGATGGATATGGCACAGGAGGCTGCTGCCTCTAAAGACGATACCGCGCTGACAGATTACATCGCCAACCAGGAGAAGAAGAGCTTCCTGCGCTTCCTGACCTGCGGCAGCGTGGACGACGGCAAATCGACATTGATCGGACGCCTTCTTTATGACACGAAGCTGATCTTCGAAGATCAGTTGGTCGCGCTTGAAAAAGACTCCGTTCGCCACGGAACGGTTGGAGACGATATCGACCTCGCTCTGCTCGTTGATGGCTTGGAGGCTGAACGGGAACAGGGCATCACCATCGATGTTGCCTACCGCTTCTTTGCCACAGAAAAACGAAAATTCATTGTCGCCGACACACCGGGGCACGAACAATATACCCGCAATATGGCCACCGGGGCCTCAACCGCCGACCTTGCGGTTCTCCTCGTCGATGCCCGCAGCGGTATTATTGCTCAGACCAGACGGCACTCGTTCATCGCATCGCTCCTCGGCATTCGTCATGTCGTCGTCGCTGTCAACAAAATGGACCTTGTTGATTTTTCAGAAGAACGATTTGAAGAGATTCGAAACGAATATGAGGAATTCGCAAAGCGATTTAATTTCCAGAGCCTGGTTGCCATTCCAATCTCCGCGCGGTTCGGCGACAATGTCATCGCCAGGAGCGAGCGCTCTCCCTGGTATAACGGTCCAACGCTGATCGATCACCTTGAAACAGTAGAGGTTACAGGGGAGCAGAAGGAGTTACCGTTCCGGTTTCCGGTTCAGTGGGTGAACCGTCCCAACCTCGATTTCCGCGGATATTCCGGAACCATAGCCAGTGGCACAATCCGCCCCGGAGATGAAGTCGTTGTGGCAGGCAGCGGCAGGCAATCCGCCATCGACCGTATCGTGACAATGGACGGTGACCTGTCGGAGGCGCATGCAGGGGATGCGGTAACCATCACGCTTGTCGACGAGATTGACATTTCGCGCGGTGACATGCTGGCCGGTGCCGCAAACCGTCCCGATGTGGCGGATCAGTTCGCCGCGCACCTGATCTGGATGTCGGACCACGAAATGCTTCCGGGCCGTTCCTATATCCTCAAGATGGGGACGCGGGCACAAACCGCTTCCGTCAGCGAGATCAAATACAAAATCGATGTCAACTCGTTCGAACATCTGGCAACAAAAACGCTTGAGTTGAACGAGGTCGGATTCTGTAACCTGTCTCTCGCTGAACCGGTCGCGTTCGATCCGTATGAAGATAACCGGCAGACCGGATCTTTCATTCTGGTTGACCGGCTGACCAATGAGACGGTCGCCGCCGGCATGATCAGTTTTGCGCTTCGCCGCGCGACAAACATTCACTGGCAGTCGCTTCAGATCGACAAGCAGGCGCGAACCGAGAATAAGGGCCAAAAGCCCGCAATCCTCTGGTTCACCGGACTGTCTGGCTCGGGCAAGTCGACCATTGCCACACTTCTTGAAAAGAAACTTCACCTGCTCGGCCGGCACACTTATGTTCTTGACGGCGACAATGTGCGTCACGGACTGAATCGCGACCTGGGCTTTACCGACGTCGACCGGGTCGAAAATATCCGGCGCGTGGCGGAAGTCGCCAAATTGTTTGTCGATGCCGGGCTTATTACTTTGGTTTCCTTTATCTCGCCGTTTCGGTCGGAACGTCGTATGGCGCGGGAGATGGTGGACGCCGGTGAATTCATAGAAATTTTCGTCGATACACCGATTGACGAGTGCAAGAAGCGCGATCCGAAGGGGCTGTACCTGAAGGCGGAAAAAGGCCTGATCAAGAATTTCACCGGGATCGATTCGCCTTATGAAGAACCGCAAAATGCCGATATTCATGTCAAAACGGTGGGTCGAGATCCCGAAGACATTGTCGACGATCTGATTATCAGGCTTCAGGATATGAAAATCCTTCCGCGATAACAGCATCATTGGTGCCTGTTTGTCATAAGTTTGCTTTTGCGTTTCTGTAATTGGAACAAATGATGTTCTTCATTGCAATTAACGACGTTTGACTTCCCTTGCGTCATATGAGAGCCCATCACTTGCACCGAGCCCTTGCTGGCGATATTCAGTCCGGCAACGCCCTGCTTAATTCATAAGGAAATTTTCGTGGCCACCTGTCATTCAACCGTAACGGTCGGCAATGTCGTTTTTGACAATCACAAGCAATTTTCGCTGATTGCCGGCCCGTGTCAGATGGAGAGCCGGGACCATGCTCTTGAAATGGCGAGCGCGCTGAAGGAGATCTGTGATCACCTCGGCATCGGACTGATTTTCAAGACGAGTTTCGATAAAGCCAATCGCACAAGCCTCACCTCGGGGCGGGGTATCGGTCTTAAGAACGGTCTTCCGGTCTTCGCGGAGATCAAAGAAAGTCTCGGGCTGCCGGTCCTGACTGATGTTCATACTGCGGAGCAGTGCGCGCCCGTCGCTGAAGTTGTCGATGTCCTTCAGATACCCGCCTTCCTGTGTAGACAGACAGATCTCCTTCTTGCAGCAGGAGCCACGGGGAAACCCGTGAATGTCAAAAAGGGGCAGTTCCTGGCACCGTGGGAAATGAAAAATGTTCTGGCCAAGCTGGTTGAGAGCGGCAGTCTTGACGTCTTGCTTACCGAACGGGGGGCAAGCTTCGGATACAACACGCTTGTGTCCGATATGCGGTCTTTGCCCATTATGGCTGAAACCGGAGCACCGGTCATCTTTGATGCGACGCACTCCGTCGCACAGCCGGGCGGGCAGGGGACGTCTTCGGGCGGCCAACGAGAATTCGTGCCGGTCCTGTCACGCGCCGCTGTCGCGGTTGGCGTTGCCGGACTGTTCATGGAAACCCATCAGGATCCGGACAATGCACCGTCCGACGGTCCAAACATGATCCATCTCAGCGATATCAAGTCACTGCTTTCTCAGCTTCAGAAAATTGATCGTATTTCCAAATCAATCGCCGACTGACCTGTCGGCCACAAAGGAAGAGTCACCATGCGCGTCACCATGATTGGCACAGGGTATGTCGGACTTGTGTCCGGCGTCTGTTTTTCCGAATTCGGTTTTGACGTGACCTGCGTCGATATCGATAAGAAAAAGATCGACATGCTGAATAGGCTTGAAGTGCCTATTTTCGAACCCGGTCTCGACGATCTCATCAATCGCAATCATGCAGCCGGACGCCTGACTTTCACGACCGACTTTGAAAAAGCCGTGGAAGAATCCGATGTCGTGTTCGTGGCAGTCGGTACGCCTTCGCGTCGCGGCGACGGCGAAGCGGACCTGACCTATGTTTTCGAGGCTGCAAAACGCATCGCGCGCTGCATGCGACCTGGCCTGGTCGTTGTTGTCAAATCGACGGTTGTCGTCGGCACGTGCCGGAAGGTTCAGGAAATTATCCGGCAAGAGCGGCCGGGCGTCGACTTCTCAATCGCTTCCAACCCGGAATTTCTGCGGGAGGGGTCCGCCATTGAGGATTTTATGCGCCCCGACCGAGTTGTTGTCGGCATCGAGGATGAACGCGGCGAAGAAATAATGAGCCGGCTCTATCGACCGCTCAATTTGCGTGAAACGCCGATCATGGTGTCAACGCTCGAAAATGCCGAAATTACCAAATACGCCGCCAACGCCTTTCTTGCCATGAAGATCACCTTCATCAATGAGATCGCAAATCTGTGCGAAAAAGCCAATGCCGATGTTCAGAAGGTCGCCAGTGCCATCGGACTTGATAACCGCATCGGCTCAAAATTCCTGCATGCCGGCCCCGGCTATGGGGGCTCATGCTTTCCAAAGGATACCAACGCCTTCGCGGCCACCGGACGCAAATACGGAGCTCCGCTTAAGCTGGTTGAAGCGACGATTGAGGTCAACGATCAACGCAAGATCGATATGGCGGAACGGATCCTTGAAACGCTTGGGCCAAATCCGAAAGGCAAAACGGTCGGCATTCTCGGTATCGCGTTCAAACCAAACACCGACGACGTGAGGGACGCACCAAGCCTGACGATCATTCCACGCCTTCAGGCTGAAGGCGTTCGCATAAAGGCACATGATCCGGAAGCCAAAGGTCAGGCGGAAGAAGTCCTGACCGATGTCGAATGGGCCGAAGATCCCTACGACACCGTCGCCGACGTCGACGCCGCGGTGGTTCTCACGGAATGGAACGTCTATCGCGGCCTCAGCCTGAAACGGATCGCAGACAGCATGTCCGGCACGGATATGGTCGACCTTCGGAATATTTACAGGCCCGAGGAAGTCCAGGACGTGGGGCTGACTTATACCAGCATCGGCAAGCCGGTCATGCCGGCGCACTGACGCAGACCAACGCCACTTGTGAACAGCCGGCATCAGAGTCATTTGAGTTTTTAAACGAAAATGTAGATTGCCGGCTAACAGAAAGGCGCCGAAACTCTTTATCGGCCCCTTTACTTTTCTCTGTCGTGAGCTAGAAGCTGCACCCAATAGTCAGCATCCCGCCGCACACGGAGTATATTGCCATGACCGCCATTATCGATATCGTTGGCCGCGAAATTCTTGATAGCCGGGGTAATCCCACCGTTGAAGTTGATGTGACACTTGAGGAGGGGTCTTTCGGGCGTGCAGCGGTCCCATCTGGAGCTTCGACCGGGGCACATGAGGCCGTAGAGCTCCGGGATGGTGGCGACCGTTATCTTGGCAAGGGCGTTCAAAAAGCGATTGAAGCCGTCAATGGCGAAATTTTTGATGCAATTGGCGGCATGGATGCTGAAGATCAGCTTGCGATCGATAGCGCAATGCTGACGCTGGACGGAACTGAAAACAAGGGACGCCTCGGAGCAAACGCCATTCTCGGCGTTTCCCTTGCTGTCGCTAAAGCGGCGGCCGACGCCGCCGGTTTGCCCCTCTACCGATATGTCGGCGGCACGAGTGCCCGGACGCTGCCTGTTCCGATGATGAACATCATCAACGGCGGTGCTCATGCCGATAACCCGATCGATTTTCAGGAATTCATGATCATGCCGGTCGGCGCGGCAAACCTGCCGGACGCCGTCAGAATGGGCGCAGAAGTGTTTCACACGCTCAAGAAGGCGTTGAAAGACGCAGGCCATAACACCAATGTCGGCGACGAGGGCGGCTTTGCGCCGAACATCGGATCAACGGACGACGCCATTGGTTTTGTCATGAAAGCGATTGAGGCTGCCGGATATAAGCCGGGCGACGACATGTTCCTGGCGCTGGATGCCGCTTCCACCGAGTTTTATGAAAACGGCAAATACAATCTCGCAGGCGAGGGCCGCACGCTTGGCGGAGAAGAAATGGCCAACTATCTTGCCGATCTCGTCAACCGGTATCCTATTATCTCCATAGAGGACGGCATGGCAGAGGATGACTGGGACGGCTGGAAGGCGCTCACCGAAGCGGCTGGTGATAAATGTCAGTTGGTGGGCGATGATCTGTTCGTCACCAACACCCAGCGTCTGCGCAAGGGCATCGATATGGATGTTGCCAACTCCATCCTGATTAAAGTCAACCAGATCGGAACCCTGAGCGAAACGCTGGATGCCGTTGAAACGGCTCACAAGGCCGCCTACACCTCCGTCATGTCCCACCGCTCCGGCGAAACGGAAGACTCGACCATCGCAGATCTGGCCGTCGCCACAAATTGCGGACAGATCAAGACCGGGTCTTTGGCGCGGTCAGACAGGCTTGCAAAATATAATCAGCTGATCCGGATCGATGAGGAACTTGGACCGCAAGCCCTCTATGCCGGCAAATCAATTCTGCGGGGCTGATATCAATCCGCTATGACAGAAGATAGAAAGGGACGCATGTGGCGGCCCTTTTTAATACGACTGCCTATTTCTCGTCTGCCGCCTTCTTGAGAACATCGGCAATCCGTTCTGATGATTCCGCCCCCATCAAGGCGTATCGGTTGTCCACGATAAAACAGGGGACGCCGGTTATGCCCATTTGATGAGCCGCTTGAATTTCTTCTTTGGTTTCCTCCGCATCCGCAGTGCTTTGAAGCAATTCCGCAACCTTATCGGCCTCCATACCAACCGTTTTTGCAGCTTGCACCAACGTGTCTGAGCGCGTCAGATCGGCCCCTTCGATGAAATAGAGCCGGAACAGTTCCTCGGACAACTCGTTCTGAACCCCGTCACGGACAGCCCACCGAAGCAACCTGTGGCAATCCAGCGTATTGGGCGACTTCGTAATCTTGTCAAATTCAAACGGGATACCTTCAAGTCTGCCCGCTTCTTCAATACGGGTGTAGATAGCGCGCGCCTGCACCGCACCGCCAAACTTCTCATTCAGATACTGCTGACGATCCTTACCCTCGGCGGGCAGCGTCCCGTCAAGCTGAAAAGGCCGCCATTGGACAGTGACAGGGACGTCCGGCGCTAGTTCCAGCGCCTTTTCCATCCGCCGCTTGCCAATATAGCACCACGGGCACATGACATCGGAAACAATGTCAATATGGACAGGCTCAGATTGAGGCATTCGGACACTCCCCTTGTTTTCTTCGTTCAGCCCGCAGTTTCCTTCTTTGTCAGAAGACACAAACAAACGCGTTACAACAGCATTAGGTGTTCTTTGCCGGGACTTCAAATCAAGTGGAAGTTAGCGAGCACGAACTGACATCTGATCAGGTACCGGTTGTGCTTCGAAGATTGACGCGGATCTTCTGTCCGTCCTGGATCGCGGGAAGGTCCGTCGACTTCAATATCGCCGCAATACGCCGCAGGGCCACCGCAGCGCCGGCATTGTCGGTCCCGGCCAGGATCGTGAGGACCTGATCGTCCCCCAGGAAGAGGGAGAGGTCCTCATCCCGAGTGGCAATTTCAAGAACGGTCCGGATACCGTCAACGGCGCGGTCCGATAAGTCTTGCGTCATAGCCGCAACAGCCGGCTCATAGGCTTCAATCGAGAAAGATCTCATGGCGCTGGGTGCCGATACACGATCCGCAAGCAACGCGCGGTAAGTTTCGGCAAAGGCCTTCTTTATGTCGACAGGAAGATCCGACAAAATACTCTTTGTCTGCGCAAGACCGTCTTTTGAGCGGCTTACCCGCTGATAATATCTGGCAGCCACCAGTGTCCGCATTTCCAGTGCGGCTGCATCCGTCGGGCCTGCGACTACATCAAGCGCTCCTTGATCATAGAGCTCCAACTGCCTCTGGCGATCGGGTTCCACCATTGATACGATCAGTGGAATGCCCTTCAATACAGCTTGAACGTTCTGAATATCCGGACCATCGAGCCGAGTGTTCAGATACGCGATTGCCAATCGGAAATTATGCCAGTTCATATAGCTCTGTGCCGCTGAGAGCGTCGGTGCGGCCACACACGTCACAGTATCAATTGCGGTGAGGTCGGCCGGTCTGTCTTCCGTTTTTTGTCCAATCACAAGCACACTCGGCCGGTCTGCATCCAGACACCTTTTGTCGGTCGGATCGGCAAGACCAATGGAGCGAAGAGCATCTTTTCTGATCTGCAGTTCCTGCTCGCGCGTTATCAGACGCCGCAGTTGATTGACAGTGCCCGCAACAACATCGGCGGGGCAGGGAGCCGTCAAAATCGCATCCGGCAGGAGAGATATGTCGAACCGCGTTTTCGGATGCGCCAAATAAAGCAAAGTATCTGCGCGGTTCGGGATTCCCGCACGAGTTTCCGCAGCATGATTAAGAAGGCACCCATCAAGATCGTTTGAGAGATCCACTATCGCCACAGGCATTGCTGAGAAACGAGCATCCACACCATCCGGGCTCACGACGCATTCCGCGCCATCGATCAGACTGCTGACACAATGCCAGTAGTCTTCCATGCCGGAATGGTCTCCCGTCAATACCGGGATGATTTGATCGTCCTGCATCAGCTGCCCATGCTCGTTGCCCTGGAGAGAACAATGACAGCAGGATATTAATGTGCTCCTAACTCACTTACAGAACGGCATTCAAGCAATTGCAGTCGCAGGCATATTTGTCTCGGACAGGAACGTGTCCCTCATTACGGACCCAATCTCGTTTCTTGGAATTGCCGCCACCGAAATCACCTCACTTGGCATGAGTTGAAGACCGGCCCGTATATTCTCCAGATAGGATTGAAAGGCATTCCGGTCCACTCCGGCACCGTCCGCCGGCACAATCGCCGCGCACAGACGACAGCCGACAATAGGATCATCAATAACAAACGCTGCAGCGTCTTTTGCACCGGGAAATCCGGCATAGATTTCATCGACGGCTTCAAGATAGCCCGTTGAGCTGGCGTAAAAAAAGCGATCTCCCGGAGCTGTCCGCAGACTGAGTTGAGTGATGTCCTGTCCGTTTCTGACAAGTTGCATGCGTGTTTCAAGCAGTCCTTTCTCATCGCCCGGCCAGTAATCATGCTCCTTGTCCCATGGCTCTGCGGGCACCATGGGGCCTGACAAGCAAAGTGAGGTTTTGTTTTCGGTTGCCTCACCTGAAAGCGTGACGAGCACAGGCGCACCGTCTGCGCCCGACGGTGCGCTGCAGGCACCCATGCTCAATAATACCGGCTCTGAACTGTCGACAGGCCGTTTTCTTGCAACGACGGCAAGTTCGTCCAGAATCGTCAGATCGACCACCGGTCTGCCGGCAGTTGCGTCCATCTGATTATCGGCTCGGACGCCGGATGCCCAAGCGGCAATCAACGTCACATTTTCAGCCGCGGCGGGCAGCCGCGCGGCCAGGGACGCAAGCAGCGGGCCAGGCAAGACGGCGACATCGGCGTCGCTCTGCAATATCCGGTGAATAAGACCGCTCATCGAAACCGGGTGGCACAGATGCAAGGTCCCCGATCTCAAAAGCCAGGGCACCACGGCGCTGCCGAACCCAATCAGATTGCTGGCCGAATAGGGCGACACGATCTGACAACCGTCCTCAAGGCCGGCTTCCAGCATTGTCATCAAGCCGGCGGCGATCCAATGATTGTGGTTCCGGGGGACGGGAAAAGGCAATCCGTCACGGCCTGTGCTCCACGAGAGCGTCGCAACGTGATCGGCCGCAATACCCTGACGCCCTATGTCGACCTCCGGCAGTTGATCGCCGGTCTCTTCAAGAAAGGACGGAACATCGATCAGGCCATCGGGTAACTCTCCGCCAAGGCCGAGAATAAACCGCAGACCAAAGAGGTCAACAGCGGCATCCCGGATATTTTCGCCGATCGGAATGGTCTCGCACCGATCCGAGGCCACAATGGCCTTGGCCGAAACCTTGCTCATGGCTGAGGTGATCTCGCGATTGCCCCAGGTCAGCGGCAATGGCGAAACGATCAGCCCGGCACGTAGCGCCGCAAGCATGGCGATGATGCTGTCCACGGAACTGACAACCTGAAATCCGACCACATTGTCCGGCTTCAGCCCAAGTGCGACGAACATGCCGGCAACCTGGTCGATCTCTGCGTCCATTTCCCGATAGGTCAGACTGCGCTGCGTGCCGCCGGTCCATTCGGCCCGATCAGGTGCATCGGCCAGAGCAAGCCGATCAGGATGTGCCTCGGCATTTTTCCGAAACAGTCCGTCAAGCGTTACATTTCCCCAGATGCCCGTTTCATGAAATTTCTGCGCGTGATCCGATGGTATAAGTATCATTATGTTGCCGCTTTTTTGGGTGGCCGGTCACTATTTCCCCTCCGACCACCAGGTGTCCAGTCGATAGCCCACAAGGACCGGAACGTCTGCGTGTTGAATGTGTTTCCAGCGCGCGACCCAAATTTCCGGCAGGTGGAAAAGCGGGACGACATAGGCGCCCGACAAAAGTGCACGGTCGTAAGCGCGTACAGCGGTGACGAAATCATCCATTTCGCGCGCTGCGAGCATCGCTTCGATCATCGCATCGACAGCAGGACTTTTTACCCCCGAGAAATTCCAGCTGCCTTCCTGATCGGCCGATGCGGAACTCCAGCGAAAGTTCTGCTCGTTCCCCGGCGAAAGAGACGCCGACCAAAGATTGAACATCATGTCAAAATCAAAGGTCTGGCGGCGCTTCTGATATTGCGTGTCGTCGTTGGACCGTACCGTGGCCTCGATGCCTACAAGTTTCAACGTACGCTGATAGGCGAGAGCGAGACGCTCCTCGTCCCGGGATTTGATCATGATTTCAAAGGTAAGCGGTTCGCCGGTCTGCACATGGATGGCTTTGCCGTCTTTCAGAGCATAACCGGCATCCTCCAGCAACTTCAGAGCCTGTCCGATTACTTTCCGGTCCCGGCCCGACCCGTCCATTTTCGGCGGCACCAGCGTGCCATCCAGCGCTTTGGGATCGAGTTCGTCAAGGTACGGCTTCAGAAGTTCCAGCTCGGCCTCGGATGCCGGACGCCCGACGGATGACAGTTCCGATCCCTCAAAAAAGCTGGCCGTTCTGCGATACGCTCCGAAATAAATATTCTTGTTGATCCATTCAAAATCAAACAGGGAAATCAAAGCTCTGCGAACATTGATGTCCTTAAAGACGTCCCTGCGCGTGTTCATTGCAAGACCGAACATGCCTTTCGGTGTTCCGGTCACAAACGCGTCCTTGACGACACGCCCGTCTTCGACGGCCGGAAAGTCATATGCCGTTGCCCAGCGGCTTGGGTCACCCTCCTGCGTCAGGTCCACCAGTCCCTTTTTGAAGGCTTCAAACAGGGCATTTTCTTCCTTGTAATAGTCGACCCGGATTTCCTCATAATTGTTGAAACCGCGATTGATCGGAAGATCCTTGCCCCAATAATCCGGGTTGCGTTTGTAAGTGATCGAGGAACCGGGCTTCACGTCGGCGATCAGATAAGGTCCCGATCCGACAAACGGCTTCAGTGTCGACTTGTCGAAGGTCTCAGGGTCAATATCGTGTTTTGGCAGAATGGGCGCCATGCCAAGCAGAAGCGGCAGCTCACGGTTGCTGGTGTTTTTGAATACAAAACGAACGGTGTGATCATCCTTGCGCTCGATGGTCTCTACCTGATCGTACATGTAACGGTAGTTGGGCCGTCCTTTATCGCGCAGGATATTGGCACTGAAGATAACGTCATCGGCGGTAATGGGAACACCGTCGGAAAACCTGGCTTCCTTGCGAAGTTTGAATTCGACCCAGGCGCGGTCGTCCGGGGTTTCTATTGTCTCGGCAATCAGCCCATAAAGCGTAAAGGCTTCATCCCTGTTCCGCATCATCAGGCTTTCATAGACATTGTTGCCGAAAAACGAGTCTCGCAACCCCCGGGCGCTGGATGCAGCGCTCTGAACAATAAACTGATTGAGACTGTCGAAGTTTCCCTGAACGCCGTATGTAATGCGACCGCCTTGCGGTGCCTCAGGATTGACGTAGGGCAGAGCTGTGAAGTCCGCCGGCATTTGCGGCTCGCCATGCATCGCAATGCCGTGTTTGGGTTCAGCCGTTGCGGAGCCGGACAAAAGCGTCATTGTAGCCGCAATGACAGCGACCGCCATATTGTGTATCTGACAGGACTTTAAACCGCACGAAATACCCATGACTTCAACAACCTGTGTGACTGTGTCCATTCAAATCGACGTCTGGCAGGCCGGAACCGGCCGGTTCCGGCCTACTTTGCAGATTGTGCATGATTCTGTCGAGTTACAACAAGGTAACTCAGGAATGGCCCATTTCTGAGTTCTCTTGCTCAGGATCCTGAGCCTATACCTGTGGCTTTGTATTCACATTTCTTCCGTTCGGTTCGGAATCTCCACAAGAAAACTGGTCAAAGGCCGGTTAACAGGGTAAGGATAGCCCGATTTAGCGACTCTGACGGCGCCGCCCTAATTTAAAAACATTTCGAAAATATCGCAGGGCGTAAATTCGGTTCGCGCCGAAAACAGAACACGAAAACAGTTACAGGACAAGTCAGGGAAATAAACGAATGCCAGCAATAAGAATACGCAAAGTCATTGGCGCCTGCGTTGCGGGATTTGCCTTTTTGGCAGCGCCCATGGTCTCAGGCGCATTCGCCCAGGAAGCAGCCAAACCGGATGCGTGGGTAAAGATCTGCAACAAAGACCCCAAGTCCCAAAAGGAGCTTTGCCTTGTTACGCAGGAGCTGCGAACCGCCACCGGGCAGTTTTTGGCTTCCGTGGCCATTCGCGAAATCAAGGGCGAAGCACGGAAAACAATGGTCATTGCGGTACCGCCCGGCATGCTGATCCAGCCCGGTCTGAGAACCGCAGTTGACGCAGGCAAGCGGCAGGAAGCCAAGTACGGTATCTGTTTCCCCAATGCGTGCTATGCGGAAATGGTTATTGACGATGCCTTTGTCACGTCGCTGAAAAAAGGCAACAATCTCATACTCACGGCGCTCAATCAGCAGGCCAAGGAAGTGCCGTTCAAGCTGACACTCTCAGGTTTCACAAAGGTCTATGACGGCGAACCGCTTGATGCCGCCGAACTGCAGCAGAAACAGCAGCAGTTGCAGGACGAGCTTAAAAAGCGGGCCGAAGCCGCGCGTCAGAAGCTGATCGACGAGCAGAAGAAAGCGTCCGAAGCAGCCTCACAGTAAGACCGGAATTTTCCGAGAATAAAAAAGGGGTGACCGGCCGGTCACCCCTTTTTTGTATCCGGTCAGCAACCGTCTCAGTGACAGTCCACTGATCTGGGGCGATAAGTGCCGTCGTCAAGCTGTTCGAAAAACTCATTGAGCTGAGGATGACGGACCGGCTCACCGCTGTCATCCGCTTCTAGGTTTTGCTCCGAGACATAAGCCACGTACTCTGTTTCGGAGTTTTCTGCCAACAGATGATAGAAGGGCTGATCCTTTCTCGGACGCACATCCTCGGGGATCGCCTCCCACCATTCGTCGGTGTTGTCGAAGACAGGGTCGACATCAAAGATCACGCCCCGAAAGGGATAAATCCGATGCCGGACAACTTGTCCCAGCGCATATTTTGCCGTTCTTGAACGCTCCATCGCGTCTGCGTCCTTAATATCTGCTCTGTCGTCGCTACAGCGCCCCACAATCCACGCCCGTGTTGAACTGTCAAGCACCATTTGGAGCCACTCCTTGGCAGCATCCATGCCGAGCCTATTTGTAAACTGCCGCCATTTCCGGATCCTTCTGACCGACAAGGTCTGCAAGATCCGCAATCACCTTTGCCTGTTTCCAGGTCGCGTCGTCCTGCATCTTGCCGTCGATCATGACAGCGCCGGTACCGTCAGGCATGGCTTCCAGGATGCGTTTTGCGAATTTTACCTCGGCGGGATCGGGACTGAATACTCGCTTGGCAATGTCGATCTGCGATGGGTGCAGTGACCACGCACCAAGACATCCCATTAAAAAAGCATTCCGAAACTGGCTCTCACACGCACCGTTGTCGCTAAAGTCTCCAAAGGGACCATAGAACGGTTTTATGCCCGCCGCCATGCACGCGTCGACCATTTTGCCTAAAGTATAATGCCACAAATCCTGCTGATAAGCGGTGCGTCCACCTGTTCCGCTTCCATCGGCCAACACGCTGTAATCAGGATGACCGCCGCCGACGCGCGTCGTTTTCATGCCGCGTGAGGCAGCGAGGTCCGCCGGCCCAAGGCTCATGCCGTGCATCCGGGGGCTTGCCACTGCGATCTGTTCAACGTTCTTCACGCCCTCGGCGGTTTCCAGGATCGCGTGGATCAGGATTGGCTTGGCAATACTGTTCTTGGCCTCAAGCTGCGCCAGGAGCTGGTCAAGATAGTGAATATCCCACGGCCCTTCGACTTTCGGCAGCATAATGACATCAAGTTTGTTGCCGACCTGCGTTACAATTTCTGTTATGTCATCGAGCACCCAAGGGCTGTTCAGGCAATTGATCCGCGTCCATAATCCGGTTTCGCCGAACTCATTCTCCCGAGCCAAGGTTATGAAACCCTGGCGGGCAGCGAGCTTGTCTTCCGCCGGGATTGCATCTTCAAGGTTTCCCAAAATGACATCCACTTTAGAAATAAGGGACGGTATCTTGGCCCTGAGTTTTTCCAGTTGCGGCGGCACGAAGTGGATCATGCGCTCCAGCCGGGCAGGCGTTTCGCGATAGGGGCTGGGCGCGCCGATCGCCAGCGGCTGATAGAATGCGCGGGGCGTTTTCTGCATGGGGACTCCGAAGACATCATCAATCAACTGCACCATCGATACACCTGCTGAGCGAAGCCGCACAATTAGCTAGAAGGCGAGTCCTGTCGCCTTGGGGTATGGACTCATAAATTGCCGTGAAACGGTACGAGCCCGCACTCTGGTCTATTGCTCGGCGTGCGCCCATTTCCGGTGGATCCACATCCACTGGGAGGGATACTCCCGGATCCACTGTTCAAACAGATCATGCACAATCTGTGTTCCGGCGGCGATGTCCTCTTTCCGGTCGCCATCGCGGGGAATTTCCACAAAGCGGGCCTCAAAGTGAAATCCGCCATCATCTCTACGAATGGTCCGGCCGGCAACGAGGGGCACCTTGCAGGAACGGGCCAGCATAATCGGAAAGGGGTTCGCATAGGCCGTTCGTCCGAAGAACTGGACCTTGATGCCTCTCACATCCCGAAGGTCTGCCAAAAAGCCGGCCATCTTGCCCGACCGGACTGCCTCCACCATATGGCGCGCCGTATCGTAGGTTTTCGAATAAAGTCCACCGGCATAAAGCGGAGAGCGGAGATTGTTCAGGAACCGGTCAACATATGGATTGGTCAGGGACTGATAGACGCCGCAAGTCTCAATCCCTTCATGAATCGCAGGAATGACGGACAGTTCCCAGTTGCCGGTGTGCAGTGACACGACAACATAGCCGCCGCCATTCTCCCGGAAAAAATCGCCGACTTCCGATGTGTCGAACGAAAACAGGTCGTCCCTTTTGGACAGACGATCCAGCAGGAAGGTTTCAGCCATAACCCGGCCAAGACATTCCCACATGGCCCGAATCGTTGCTTCCCGCTTTTGCTCGTCGAATTCGGGAATGGCGGCCCGAAGATGTTCCAGGGCACGCTGGTGCCGCTTGGTCAAAGGCGCAATGGCGCGCCAGACCTTTCCGACCATCCAGGATGAAAATCGAAGCGGGAACAGTCGAAGGAAGCCGGTCACCAGATAAATACCGACCAGTTCAATGCGATAGCGGAAATCCAGAAAACGCGTATTTTTCTTCTTCTTCACTGCCAGATCTTCAAATCTTTGGTGGTGTGCACGGGAACGGAGCCAAGGGTGTGGACACTTAGCCAAGCTCGGCGAAAGGCGCAAGTCATTCTATCCCGACATGATCTCTTGCAACGTTCTGAAGACTCGGCTCAATTCATGGCATGATTCAGGTTGTCAATCTTGCGATGCCGTTTTTCGGGCTCATTTTCATCGGGTATCTTTCCGGCCGCATCGGAAAGATACCCGAAACCGGATTGGCCTGGCTCAATTTTTTTGTTTTCTATATAGCTCTTCCGGCCCTATTTTTTCAGCTCCTGGCCCAGACACCCGTCGAGGAACTGACGAATCTTGCGTTTGTGGCGACAACCACGTTTTCAACATACTGTGTTTTTGCGATCGCATTCTGTGTCGGGATTGTCGCAGCCAGAGGCAATATCGGCGAAGCCACGATTCAGGGACTGGCCGGAGCCTATTCCAACATCGGCTATATGGGGCCGGGGCTGACCCTTGCTCTGTTGGGACCCGCAGCAACTGTGCCGACGGCATTGATATTCTGCTTCGATAACATCCTGCTCTTTACCCTCGTACCGCTGCTCATGGCGCTTGGCGGCGCCGTCGACCGGAGCATCGGCCGCACCCTCTTACTGGTTTTGCGCCAAATCCTGACCCATCCCTTCATTCTGGCCACCATCGCCGGCGTCATCGCCGCGGCATTTAACTATGAGCCACCCCAAGCCATTGCAACATTGCTGGACCTTTTGCGAAACGCAGCCGCGCCCTGTGCTCTTTTTGCCATCGGCGTCACGGTGGCGCTCAGGCCCATAAAAAGGATTGCCCCGGAACTTCCGGTCCTCCTTCTGATAAAGCTGGTCGTCCATCCGATCCTGCTGTTTGGCCTTCTGATCTGGATTGGCGGCTTTGACCCTGTCTGGGTGAAGACTGCGATCCTGATGGCCTGCCTGCCACCGGCCTCAAACGTCTATGTCATGGCACGACAGTACGACATCTACATCGAACGGGCGTCGAGCCTATTGTTGATCGGTACCGCTGCCTCTGTGATCACAGTGACAATTGTCATTTATCTGATGACAGAAACCACGCTATTCCCTTGATCAGACAAGCCTATACGGACAAGGGCAGCCCGCGCGCCAGTTTCGGGCTGGAAAGCGTCGGGGCTATGCCTTCGCGCATCATAAGCCGGCGCAACGGACCAAAGCGACCGGCGAGATAAAGTCCAACGGACCGTCCGGTCTGAACCGGGAGAAAGTCCGTGAGCAATGTTCTGTTGAGAAGATCGACCGCGGTTGTCCGGGACCGGATGTCACTCATGCGCGCACGATCGTAATCCGAAAGCACATCCACGTGACCAATATCCCGCTGCCGATTTTTTGCCCGAACCGCGATTTCGCCCAGCCAGGCCACATCTCTGAGGCCGAGATTGAGCCCCTGAGCGCCGATCGGCGGAAATACATGTGCCGCTTCTCCGATCAACGCACAACGGTTCCTGGAAACGGACGCAGCCGTCAATCCGGAGAGCGGAAAGATCTGAGGAACGCTGTCGAGCTCAAATCTCCCCAAAATCGAATGAGCACGTCTTTCGAGATTGAGTGCCAGTTCCTTCTCATCGAGCGATCGGAGATCTTCAGCGTCCTTAGGGCGGACGACGCACACAAGGCTCGATTTGTTCCCTTTCAGCGGAACGAGCGTAAAAGGGCCGGTTGGTGTGTGAAACTCGGTTGAACAATCATGGTGGGGAACACTGTGGCGCAGGTTGGCAACCAGCGCGCATTGTTCGTATTGCCATTTTTTTGCGGATATTTGCGCAGCTTCCCGCACCATGGAGTTGCGTCCGTCTGCGCCGACGAGCAAGCTGCAAGAGAGGCTTTGACCCGATTTAAGAGTCACAGTGGCCGTCTCTTCACCGGGCTCAACCTCTTCAGCGACCGTATCGTAAACCGTCAGATTGTCTTGCTTTGATACGATTGCCAGCAAACTCTCAACCATCTCCCGGTTGGGGAAGTTGTAACCAAAGGCATCAAGGTCCAGTTCCGCACTGTCAAAAGTGATCTCCGGCGCACGCAACAATCTGCCGGTGTCGTCGATCAGACGCATCTTTTTCAACGGGGCGGCAAGCGGTCGCAACGCTGACCATATATCAATGCCCTTCAGGATCGTCGCCGACGCCTGAAGTATGGCCGTCGTCCGACCGTCATCGGGTGCGGATTGCGGTGCAACCAGTGCGGTTTCCAGACCGGATCGGGCCAGCATTACCGCGCAGATCAGGCCCGAGGGACCACCCCCGACCACACAGATCTCGTGTGACGATACCGTTTTGCGACCTCTGTTATTTCTGCTGCCTGCACCGGCCCTGACCATGTTCAGCGTTTCCTTGATCGATGCCAACCAACTCTTCAGTGACACATGAACACTATGATCGAATTTGCAGTATGGCGATATGGCAGGAAGCGCGTTTCGTTGTCGCAGAAGTATTTGAGCCGCTGCGCCACTTCACTTGCGGTGCTGTCAAACAGCGGGCGCGATTGTCCGGTTATTGAGCAAAAGCAGATCGTTTTGGGTATTTTTTCAACAGATCGCATATCAATGCCGGTTTCATTCTGCTAAATCGGAACGTTATCGTTGTTTTGTGGGTTGATATTTCCTTGGCGCTTAACCCGAAAGGTAATCAGAAGTCCGTCCCCGGCTGGGCTGCATTTGGAGTGCACGTCCTGACCGCATCGGGCGCGCTATGGGCGCTGTTGGGATTGATGGCCGGCGCGCGAGGAGACTGGGCGCTACTCTTTGCCTGGCTAGGTTTAGCACTGATCGTCGACGGAATCGACGGCCCGCTGGCGCGCTCTGTCAACATCACCGACCGGCTTCCAAAATGGTCCGGCAGCTCGCTTGATTATATCGTCGACTATGCGACCTACGTGTTCTTGCCCGCCTTTGCCGTCGCCCAGGCAGGTCTTCTGTCCAGCCCCCTGAACCTGATCGGAGCGGGCCTTATCGTCGTCTGCGGCGCGCTCTATTTTGCTGCGGTGGACATGAAAACCAGCGATAACTGTTTCAAGGGGTTCCCCGCGGTCTGGAATATGGTGGTATTTAATCTGTTCGTTTTCGACCTCTCGGAGATCACAATATTTCTGGTGATCATTTTGTTCTGCGTCCTGACGTTCCTGCCGATCAAATTCATCCACCCCGTCCGGGTGACACGACTGCGGCCGCTCTCATTACTCATGACATTCCTGTGGCTGGGAAGCGCCATTATGGCAGGACGGAACGGCATGTCGGCTGAGGGACCGGCCGCCGTCATTCTGGCCGCAAGCAGCGCATATCTTTTGACAATCGGTGCGGTTCTGCAGCTCTACGATGCCCGCAAACGCCTACTCTGACCGGGGGCTTTTAAACAATGTTTGAATGGATCGGATCCGCCGAGATCTGGGCAAGCTTTTTGACACGCACCGCAATGGAAATTGTGCTCGGAATTGACAACATTGTTTCTGTTTCTGTTTCTGTTTCTGTTTCGGTCGCCGCCGTCCTCATCGCCATGGCATTTGCCGCTCTTATCGAAATGATCAGTGTTCTGGCGCGAAGAAATGCCGCCAAACCAAACAAGTCCAGCTGATCCGGCCTGCCGCCGGAAAATTGACGGATTACGTAAATGCGTTTTGGCCTGCCGATTTTCACCGTGTTTTTTCTTCATGCCATGGCATTTGCAAACTGGCTGCCCCGTATCCCATCAGTAAAGGCGGCGCTTGAGCTCAGCGACGCCGAACTCGGTTACTGCCTCATGGGCGCATCCATCGGTACGTTCATTGTCCTTCCGATCAGTCACTATCTGATTGCGCGGATCGGGCTCAATCGTTCAATCCTCGTCTTGTCGATCCTATTTTTTCTGCTGATGCCGATGGCCGGTTTTGCCTGGAACGGGCCGGCACTTTTTATCATCCTTGCCCTGGTTGGATTCTGCGTTGCCGGCCTGGAAGTTGCGATCAATACAAAGGCCGACGAGATGGAGCGGGCCTCGGGTCGGCGGGTAATGACGACCTGTCATGGTTTTTGGAGCATGGGAACTGTTGCCGGGGCCTTTATTGGCAGTATCTTCGCCGGGTTCCACGTTCAGACAGGCCTTCACCTGCTGCTTGTTGCGCCGTTCCTGATCGCCGGCGTCGTTTGGGCGTTTCAGGCCCTGCCGGCAAGTTCCTTATCCTTCGCTGAGACTGAGAAGACAAGAAAATTTGTCCTGCCCGGTCCGTCGCTTATCGGTTTGTGTCTGCTTGCGTTTTCGGCACTCGCCATCGAAGGGTCGATCATGGACTGGAGCGCAGTCTATCTCAGCGAGGTTCTGAACGCATCGGCTTTTCAGAGCGGTCTGGGGTTCACTGCCTTCGCCATCACTATGACGACAGGCAGGTTGAGCGGCGACTGGCTGCGTGGTCATTTCTCATCGCATACGCTGTTAAGGCTTTGCGGCGGATTTGCGCTTGTCGGGCTCTTGGTCGCCTTCACAGCAACGCATACCGCACTGGTTCTTTTAGGATTTGCGATTGCGGGGTTGGGCATTTCCATTATCTACCCGCTTGTAATTGTTGCCGCTGCGGGGAGGGGAGACCGGCCCGCAGCCGTCAATGTGGCGTCTCTGTCCATGATCAGTTTTATGGCGTTTCTTGCCTGTCCGCCGCTGATCGGTCTCGCATCGGAATGGGCCGGTCTGCAAAACGCGCTGCTTGGCCTGGTTCCCTTCGGCTTACTGTTTCTGCTGCTGTCCGGCGAAGTCCGCCCTGCCGGTTCGTCAGACCGGACCGCCCAGGAAGCACCGCGCTCCACTTGAAGGGGACGCAAGACCGGGTACACTCCGGCCAATCACAAAGAGTTCAGCCGTGAACGTACGCTGAGCGAGAACGATAGGAACGTCAACTGGATCGGGCCCGATATTTCTATTCCCCCGCCCTGCGGTATTTTGCAGCGGTCAGCCAAGCGGGCTCCATACGCGGAGCGAGCCGTGAGTTGAATATTGCTTCCTCCGCAGTCAATCGGCAGATTCTGTGGCTTGAAGAGGCTCTCGGTACACCGCTTTTTGACCGGATGGGACGCGGGTTGCGTTTGACACAAGCCGGCGAAATTCTGCTCGCCCATGTCAAAAAAACAATGGGCGATTTCGAAGCCACAATCAGCGATCTGGATGCCCTGAAAGGACTGCGCCGGGGGCGGGTTCGGATCGCTTCGGTGGAAAGCGTCGCCGATCAGCTTCTGCCGCGCATCATCGGCACTTTTATCGCCACGTATCCAGGCATTCATCTGAATGTAGACATATCCGGTTCCGCTGCCGTCACCGAGCAGGTTGAGGCCGGAGAAGCCGATATCGGGTTTACCTTCGAGCCGCCGGTGAAGAAGACAATTGCCATCCAGCTCACCCATGATCTGCCGATTGGCGCCGTGTTACGACCGCAGCATCCACTGGCTGAGCACGACACCGTGTCGCTCGCACAGTGCCTTGACTATACGATTGCTCTGCCGGCGCACGGACTGTCTTTGCGCGACAGGATAGAAGCCGCGCTGGTAACCGGCCCGCAATTACGGGTCAGTTTTGTTGAAACCAACGCCCTGAGCTTCATGAAAGCGCTGGTTGAGAGAAGTGATGCAATCGGATTTATGACCGAGATCGGCCTTGAAGCTGAGATTTCGCGCGGTTCGCTGGTTTTCAGAAAACTGACCGACGAGCCCCTCAAACGGGACAGGTTTGCCGTTATTACGGCCAACAACAGACACCTTGCCCTGGCGCCCGGAATCTTCTTTGATCACGCATTGGCGGACTTATCGGAAACGATTCTTACAAGTGATGCCGATTCAGCATCGATCAGTTCTTGAAAATGTTCTTTTGAGAACGGAATTCTTGATGCACAGTTATTAAACGTGCACAAATAACGGTCGGATTTCCGTTTCGCAGGTACGAAGCCGGAGGGAAAAGACAGATGGGGCGCCTGACAACACATGTGTTGGATACCAGCGCGGGAATACCTGCGGCAGGCATCAGGATAACTCTCTGGCGGATTGCCGGGGATCGGGAGCACCTGAAAACGACGCATACGAACACTGACGGCCGCGTCGAAGAGCCCCTGTTGTCGGATGATGCCTTTCAAACGGGAACATATGAATTGGAGTTCCACGCCGCCGACTATTTGAAACAACGGAACGTGGATCTGCCTGACGTGCCGTTTCTCGACGTCATCGTCATTCGCTTCGGGATCAGCCGGGCTGATGAACATTATCACGTTCCGTTGCTGTTATCGCCGTACGGCTATTCGACCTACAGAGGAAGCTGATATGCGCCGGACGGTCCGCTTCGTCCGCAAAGGACGTGTCGTTGAGTTGCAGGATATTCATCCTACGATGACCGTCCTTGACTATCTGCGGCTTCAGGAACGCGCCACCGGCACAAAAGAAGGATGCGGTGAGGGAGATTGCGGTGCCTGTACCGTTGCGGTTGGACGCCTTGAGGACGGCGCCTCGCTCGTGTACGAGCCCATCAATGCCTGCATTCAGTTTGTCGGAATGCTGGATGGCAAGGAACTTGTCTCTGTTGAGGATCTTTCATCGGACGGCAATCTTCATCCGGTTCAACAGGCCATGGCGGACCTTCACGGATCGCAATGCGGTTTCTGTACACCCGGTTTCGTTATGAGCCTGTTTACGCTCTATCACACCAAAACCGGCAAGCCGGACCGAAAGGTTGTCAATGACTGGATTTCGGGCAATCTCTGCCGGTGCACGGGATATCGTCCAATAATCGATGCAGCCCTCAGCAGTTGCTTTGACCGGATCGACGATGCGTTTGCCAAAAGGCAGGCCGAAGTAATCGTGCTGCTAAATGAGCTCAGCCAGACGCCCGGATTCGTTCTTGGCGATGAAAATGAGTTTTTTGCGGCACCTGCAAGCGTTGAAGACCTTGCGGGTATTTATGATACGCATCCGGACGCAACACTGGTTTCCGGTGCCACCGACGTCGGTCTCTGGGTCACCAAACAGTTGCGGGAGCTTCCCAAAATCATATGGCTTGGAAACATTTCCGAACTGAGACAGTCGGAAATGGTTGAGGAAGGGCTGTTGATCGGCGCAACGGCCACGTACGCGGACACTGTTGATAAAATAGCGGGAATAGACCCGGATCTTGGCCGCCTCTGGCGCCGGATCGGATCGCGGCAAGTGCGCGCATCGGGAACGGTGGGAGGCAATATTGCAAACGGATCACCGATTGGAGACACACCGCCGGCCCTGATCGCTCTCAATGCGCGGCTCGAACTGCAAAGGGGCACGTCCTCGAGGACATTGCCGCTGGAAGAGTTTTTCCTCGACTACGGCAAACAGGATCGGCAGCGCGGTGAATTTGTAACCGGCGTTTTTGTACCAAACCTGAAAGAGAACCAGCATTTCCGCTGCTTCAAAATCTCCAAAAGATTTGATCAGGACATCTCGGCGCTGATGGCCGCCATCCGCATCACACGGAGCGATCAACGGATCGACGATATCCGGATCGCTTACGGAGGCATGGCAGGCATCCCAAAACGTGCCAAATTCACCGAAGACGCGCTCAAGGGAGCCAGATTGGATGACCCGGGCACCTGGTCAACGGCAATTTCCCTTATTGCCCGGGATTTCAGCCCATTGACGGATATGCGGGCCAGCGCGGATTACCGCCTTGACACGGCCCGGGCGCTGCTGGTCAAAGCGCTTATGGAATTTGCGGGAACGCCTCAGGAAACGACCCGTCTCCCGATTTTCAATGAGACCTATGGAGAGGCGGACGGAAAGGCAATTGCCGATGCTGTCTGAGAAACAGGAACAGAACTACAAAACCGTTCGAAAACCCATTCGCCACGACAGCGCGGCTAAGCATGTAGCCGGCAGTGCAACCTATATCGATGACATTTTGGAACCTGAAGGAACGCTTCATCTCGTTCCCGGATGGTGCCCGGATGCGGTTCATGCGACCCTGGCGTCGATGAATCTCGAAAAAGTCCGAGCCGCGCCCGGCGTCATCGCAGTGCTGACCGCCGACGATATTCCCGGCACCAACGATTGGTCGGGCTCCTTTGGCGGTGATCCGGTTTTTGTAGATCGGGAGATCCTGTTTCACGGTCAGGTGGCTTTCGCTGTTCTTGCTCAGACACGCGATCAGGCACGCCGTGCAGCGCGCCTGGCGACATTTGAAACACAACCCCTGACACCTTTGATCAGCGTAAGAGATGCGCTGGACGAAGATAAAACCGTTCTGCCGGATTACTCCTTTGGGCGCGGTCAACCGGAAAAGGCGCTGAAAGAGGGCGCAGCGCGCCTCAGCGGCGAGTTTTCAATCGGCGGTCAGGAACATTTTTACCTTGAAGGTCAGGCCGCCTTTGCTTTTCCCGGCGAAGACGATGACATTCTCATTCATTCCTCGACCCAATATCCCAGTGAAGTCCAGCATGTCGTCGCCAAAATCCTCGGCGTTCAGGATGCGGACATCACCATTCTCGTGCGCCGGATGGGCGGCGGCTTCGGCGGCAAGGAAAGTCAGGCCAACCAGTGGGCGGCGCTGGCAGCGCTCGGCGTCAAAGTAACAGGCCGGCCGTGCAAGGTCCGGCTCGACCGGGACGACGATATGATCATGACCGGCAAACGGCATGACTTCCTCGTCAAGTGGGACGTTTCGGTTGAAGAGGATGGACGGATCCGGGCGCTGGATCTCGCTCTCAACAGCCGGTGCGGATATTCGGCAGACCTTTCGCTCGGGATCAACGATCGGGCAATGTTCCACGCCGATTCAAGTTACTATTATCCTGAAGTAACCATCCGCTCACGGCGAATGCGCACCAATACCTGCACAAATACGGCATTCCGGGGTTTTGGCGGACCGCAGGGTATGCTGGCAGCAGAACGGGTTCTGGATGCCATTGCCATCACCCGCGACGAAGACCCGCTCGATGTCCGCAGACGAAATTTCTACACGGCGGATCGCAATCTGACGCCCTACGGCATGCCCGTCGAAGAAGTGGAAACGCTGCACGGCATCGTGTCCGTGCTTGAAGAGAAATCCGAGTATCGTGCCAGACGAGCAAAAATCAGTGAATTCAATGCCCAAAACCACATACTCAAAAAGGGCCTCGCCCTCACACCCGTCAAGTTCGGTATCTCGTTCACGCTGATCCATCTCAATCAGGCCGGCGCGCTTGTCCACCTCTATACCGACGGGTCCGTTCACCTCAATCACAGCGGCACCGAGATGGGGCAGGGCCTGTTTGTTAAAGTCGCTCAGGTCGTCGCCGAAGTCTTCGGCATCGATTTGGAGCGGGTGAAAATCACCGCCACCCATACCGGAAAGGTTCCGAATTCCGGTCCGACGGCAGCATCTGCGGGATCCGACCTG
This sequence comes from Stappiaceae bacterium, assembly GCA_965275915.1. Classification (GTDB taxonomy): domain Bacteria; phylum Pseudomonadota; class Alphaproteobacteria; order Rhizobiales; family Stappiaceae; genus JBDWFY01. The sequence goes on along the minus strand of CBDHYI010000006.1, from coordinate 333,997 downwards.
AATGGCATGGCCGCGAAGAACGGCGCAGAGACGATCAGGGCGCGGCTTACGGCTTTCGCCGCAGAAAAGTTTCAGGTCGCGGAAGACACGATCCGCTTTGCCGACAATCAGGTCCTCATCGGCAGCGAGAGCGTACCCTTGTCACAACTCGCCAGGGAGGCGCATCTCGCCCGTATCCAGCTTTCAGCGGCCGGATTTTATGCCACACCGAAAATCACCTGGGACAGGGACGCCGCAACCGGGCGGCCGTTTCTCTATTTTGCGTATGGTGCGGCCTGTTCCGAAGTCACCATCGATGTGATGACCGGCGAGTTGTCGGTCGACCGTGTCGATATCCTGCACGATGTCGGCAAGTCTCTGAATTCAGCCATCGATATCGGTCAGATTGAGGGTGGCTTCATTCAGGGCGCCGGCTGGCTGACGACGGAGGAGCTTGTCTGGAACGAAAAAGGCCAACTGACGACACACGCACCCTCAACATACAAGATTCCCACCGCCACCGATCTGCCGGATGAATTCAACATCGGCCTCTGGCATTCCGAAGGCAATCCTGAAGAGACTGTCTATCGGTCGAAGGCTGTCGGAGAACCTCCGCTGATGCTTGCCAATTCCGTTTTCTGTGCCATCGTCGATGCTATCGCGAGCCTGAAACCGGGGATTGTCCCGCAACTCGATGCGCCGGCCACACCCGAAGCGATCATGAAAGCTGTCAACCTGATTAAGATCTCCGGAAAATGATGATGGGCGTCTGGCAACACATCGCTGAACATCTCGAATCTGGCCGGGCCTGTGTCCTGGTATCGGTCTTAAAAAGTCGCGGCTCCGCGCCCCGGGAACCCGGGACACACATGATCGTACTCTCCGACGGAAGTTTCTCCGGCACCATCGGTGGCGGCACGCTGGAATGGGAAGCGATCAGGGAAGCGCAGAGGCATCTGTGTGAAACCGGCGATCAACCGCATCGCGTTGTCGCACAAACCATGGCTCTGGGCCCGAGCCTGGGCCAATGTTGCGGTGGCACGGTTGTGCTTGGTTTTGAAAGGCTTGAACCGACCGCGCAACCGGACGTACGGAGCCTGCAGGAGCTTGAACAGGCCGGTCCGTTTCAATGCCTTTTATGCCTCGACGGGAACGGCGGATTTGACAGGCGCGTTTTCTCCGAAGCGGCCGGCACATCCCTCAGTCCGATGAAGGAAGACGGCCAGTTTATCGAAACTTTCGGAGAAAAACGGCGGTCGGTTTATCTGTTCGGAGCCGGGCATGTCGGACAGGCATTGATGCTGGCTTTGGCGACATTGCCGTTTTCAGTCAAATGGATCGATTCCCGGCCCGGTCAGTTTCCAAAGGCGGTTCCGGGCAATTTCCAATGCATCCTGAGCGGTGAACCGCAGCAGGAACTTGCCTCTGCCGATCCCGGCAGCCTGGTGCTGGTTATGACGCATGACCATCCGCTTGATCTGGAGATTACCCGTGCCGCACTGGTCGACGGGCGATTTTCCTATGTCGGACTGATCGGCAGCAAGACCAAAAAAGCGCGGTTCATCAGCCGGATGCTGAAAAGCGGCTTGTCAAAGGAACAACTGGCATCTTTGGTGTGCCCGATCGGGATTTCTGGCATCCGCTCAAAAGAACCTTCAGCAATAGCGGTTTCCACAGCTGCCCAGTTGCTCGCCGTGGACGAAACGCTCAAAGAGGGCCGGTCATTTCGGGCGGAAAACATAATAAGCAAAGGCGGCTGGGCAGGATGATCGGATGGGCCGATTTTGCCGGTGACGCCGGCAGGGGGGATCAAAGCCAATGAGCGAAGCGGGGGACGTGCTTCTGGAGGCAAGCGACATCGTCAAGCAATTTGGCGATATCAAAGCCAACGATCATGTGAATTTCCGTATCAACAAGGGGGAAATCCATGCCTTGCTTGGCGAAAACGGTGCCGGTAAGTCTACCCTGGTGAAAATCCTGTACGGTGCGCTGGAGCCCAATTCGGGGCAAATTCTGTGGCAGGGGAAACCGGTCACGATCGGGTCCCCCGGCAAAGCCAGGGATCTGGGCATCGGCATGGTGTTCCAGCATTTTTCTCTGTTTGAGGCCCTGAATGTCGTCGAAAACATCGCGCTGGCGCTCAGCACAAAGGACGACCTTGGCACGCTTGCGAAAAAGGTCCGCTCTGTTTCGGCGGAATACGGTCTGCCGCTCGATCCGCATGCGATCGTTGCCGATCTCAGTGTCGGCGAACGCCAGCGTATCGAAATTGTCCGCTGCCTGCTTCAGGAACCCACGCTTCTGATTATGGATGAACCCACATCCGTCCTGACGCCGCAGGAGGCAGACCAGCTTTTTGAGACGCTGAACCGCCTTGCCGAGGAGGGATGCGCCATCCTCTACATTTCCCATCGCCTGGAAGAGGTGAAAACCCTGTGCCACAACGCCACAATTCTGCGGCACGGCAAGGTGGTGGCAAATTGCGATCCGCAAGAGGAAACGCCGGCCTCACTCGCCCGTATGATGGTCGGGGCCGATATCGATGCTGTGAAAGCGGAAAACCGGGCAGGTGACGTCGGCGCGGTCCGCCTTGCCGTTGATCGCCTGTCGCTGCCGCAGGACGGGCCGTTCTCGGTGTCTCTGAAAAACATCACCTTAAACGTGCATGCCGGAGAACTGGTGGCGATTGCCGGAATCGCCGGAAACGGGCAGGGTGAGCTGTTCGATGCCCTGTCCGGTGAGCGTCTTGCGGAAGAGCCTTCCGCCATCAAAATAGACGGTCGGGATTTTGGCGCGGTCGGCATATCGGGGCGGCGAAAAGCCGGTGCCGCCTTTGTTCCTGAGGAACGCCTCGGTCATGGCGCGGTTCCGGGAATGCTTCTGCCGGATAATGTCATTCTGACCCGCCATGCGGCAGATGACGATATTGTCTCAGGCGGGGTCGTCCGCAATTCCCATGCAGGACGCCTGGAGAAAGATATCAAAAGCCGTTTTGACGTCCGGATGAGCCACGACACGCCCGAAGCACGATCGCTCTCCGGCGGAAATCTGCAGAAGTTCGTCGTCGGCCGGGAACTGCTGCACGAACCCGATGTTCTGGTCGTCAATCAGCCGACATGGGGTGTAGATGCGGGGGCTGCGGCCCTCATCAGACAGTCGTTGGTGGATCTGGCCCGTTCCGGGTCCGCGATTCTGGTCCTCAGTCAGGATCTTGATGAAATTTTCGAAATTGCAGACCGGATCGCCGTTATTTCGCGCGGGCAATTGTCCGATGCCGAACCGGCGGAAAACATGACGCGGGAGAAAATCGGGTTGCTGATGGGCGGACTTGGCGAAAAGGCAGGGGCCGACCACCATGCGGCTTGAACTGGAAAAAAGGTCCGGCCAGTCACGCGTGATGGCGATTTTGTCGCCGATCATTGCGATCGCCCTGACGGTTCTGTTCGGCGCGATTATGTTCGCGCTCCTGGGCATCAACCCGCTGAAGGGTCTGTACTCCTATTTTATCGACCCTCTGACCGCGGGCTGGTCGCTGGAGGAGCTTGCGGTCAAGGCCACACCGCTCGTGCTGATCGGGTGCGGCTTATCGGTCTGCTATCTGTCAAACAACTGGAATATCGGCGCCGAAGGTCAGTTCACCATGGGGGCGCTGTTCGGGTGTTTTTTCCCGATTGTCCTTTATGAGTGGGAAAGCCCGCTGACTCTCCCGGCCATGCTGGTGTTCGGTGTTTTGGGCGGCATGGTCTGGGCGTCCATACCGGCTTTTTTGAAAACGCGCTTTGGGACGAACGAGATCCTGACCAGCCTCATGCTGGTCTATGTGGCCCAGCTCATCCTGGACTGGCTCGTTCGGGGTCCGTGGCGCGATCCGGACGGTTTCAATTTTCCCGAAAGCCGTTTGTTTTCGGACGCTACAATTCTCCCCAACATTGCCGAAGGACGCATGCATTGGGGGACCATATTCGCGCTTGTTGTGGTCGTTGTGATGACGTTCGTCCTGACGCGATCCTTGAAAGGATTTGAAATCCGCGTTCTTGGGCAAGCGCCCAGGGCCGGACGGTTTGCCGGATTTTCCCAGAGGAAAATGGTCTGGTTCGCGTTCCTCCTCTCCGGCGGCCTTGCCGGGCTTGCAGGAATCGCCGAAGTCTCCGGGACGATCGGCCAGCTCACGCCGGTTATTTCTCCCGGATACGGTTTTACAGCGATCATCGTCGCTTTCCTGGGACGCCTTAATCCGATTGGCGTGCTTCTGGCCGGACTGCTTCTGGCCCTGTCCTATATCGGTGGAGAGGCCGCACAGGTACAGCTCGGCATTTCGGACAAGACCACCCGTGTTTTCCAGGGAATGCTGCTCTTTTTCGTTCTGGCCTGCGACACGCTGATTCTTTATCGCATCAGATTTCGACGTCCGGCAAAGGTCGCTGAAGAAGGAATCTCGGCATGAGCGGGCTCGAAGCGGTTCTTCTGACAATCATTACAGCTGCAACACCATTGCTTCTGGCTGCGATCGGCGAACTGGTCGTGGAACGATCCGGCGTTCTCAATCTCGGTGTCGAAGGCATGATGATCGTCGGCGCGGTTGCCGGGTTTGCAGGCGCCCACGCTTCGGGCTCAACGTTCGTGGGTGTTTTGGCGGCCCTTGCGGCCGGCATGGCAATGTCGCTGTTGTTCGGATTTCTGACACTCAATCTTGTAACAAATCAGGTCGCGACCGGCCTGGCGCTGACGCTGCTCGGCCTTGGACTTTCCGGTATGATCGGAGAGGCCTTTATCGGAGAGCCGGGCCTTGACATGCCGCAGCTGGCCATCCCCGGCTTGAGCGATCTTCCCCTGATCGGCCCGCTGATCTTCGGACAGGATGCGCTTGTCTATCTGTCGATCTTTCTGGTTTTCTTCGTTTCCTGGCTTCTTTTCAAGAGCCGCTACGGACTGATCATCCGTGCCGTCGGCGACAATCACGCCTCCGCTCACGCACTGGGATATTCCGTTATCCGCGTCCGCTACCTTTGCATTTTATTCGGAGGTGCCTGCGCAGGCCTCGCCGGAGGGTATTTGTCGTTGGCCTATACGCCGCAATGGATAGAGGGCATGACGGCAGGGCGGGGCTGGATAGCCCTGGCGCTGGTGGTATTTGCGAGCTGGCGGCCAATGCGCGTCGCTGCCGGGGCCTATCTTTTCGGCGCAGTCACCATCCTGCAATTTCACGCGCAGGCATACGGCATTGCCATTCCGTCCCAGTTTCTGTCCGCTTTGCCGTATCTCGCTACAATCGCTGTTCTGGTCATCATATCGCGCAACCGGGAGCTGACACGAGCCAATACGCCAGCCTGTCTGGCGCAACCATTCGTCCCGGACAGGTAGTCCGGCAAAAACACCGGCCGGGTGGAAGCGGTCCACTCTGCCGGCCTGACCTTCCAGGAAGAAACCGCAGAAGCAAGGGAATTGTGACAATGCGTAAAATAATCAGTTTGGCCGCCGGCCTGGCGTTGAGTTTGGCAGCCGGGGCTGCACAGGCAGAAAAATTGAAAGTCGGCTTTGTTTATGTCGGCCCGATCGGAGATCACGGCTGGTCTTACCAGCACAACCAGGGGCGCCTGGCAATTGAAGAAGCACTGGGCGATCAGGTTGAAACAACCTACGTCGAAAACGTTTCTGAAGGACCGGATGCAGAACGCGCCATCGAACGGCTTGCCCGCGATGGAAACAACCTGATTTTCACGACATCCTTCGGCTTCATGAACCCAACCCTTAAGGTTGCCAAGAAGTTTCCCGATGTAAAATTCGAACACGCAACGGGTTACAAGCGCGCGGACAATGTCTCGACCTATTCGGCGCGCTTTTACGAGGGCCGTTACGTGATCGGACAGATTGCCGCCAAAATGTCGAAAACCGGAACGGCCGGATACGTTGCCTCATTCCCGATCCCGGAAGTGGTACGCGGGATCAACTCGTTCATGTTGGGGGCGCAGACGGTCAACCCGGACTTCAAACTGAAGGTGGTCTGGGTGAACACCTGGTACGATCCGGGCAAGGAAGCCGACGCCGCCAAAGCGCTTATCGACCAGGGCGCGGATATCATTACCCAGCATACCGACAGCCCGGCGCCGCTTCAGGTCGCAGAGGAACGCGGTGTGATCGGTTTTGGGCAGGCATCGGACATGATCCGGTTCGCTCCCAAGGCGCAGTTGACGGCAATCGTCGACGACTGGAACAAATACTATGTCGACCGTGCCAAAGCCGCGCTCGACGGAAGCTGGAAAAGTGAGGATACATGGGGCGGTTTTGATGCAAAAATGGTCGTGATGGCGCCTTACACGAACCTGCCCGAAGATATCACCGCCGCCGCACAGAAGACCGCGGACATGATCACCAGCGGAGAGTTGAAACCCTTCACCGGACCGATCACCAAACAGGACGGCTCCGAATGGCTTAAGGAAGGCGAAACAGCCGATGACGGCGCTCTGCTTGGCATGAATTTTTATGTCAAGGGCGTTGATGACCAGCTGCCGCAATAAATCTCTCAAAAGAGGGGAGGGCGGGTTTCTGTCCTCCTTCTTCCCCACGCTTTTCAAAGTATTTTCAATATGACGGCAGCATTTCTGACGGACTGGCTAAACCTGCTTTTGCGCTGGGCTCATCTGATTGTGGGCATCGGCTGGATCGGTACATCCTTTTATTTCATTGCACTCGATCTTTCGCTGAAGAAACGTGCGCAAATGAAAGAAGGCGTTGCCGGAACGGCCTGGGAAGTTCATGGCGGCGGATTCTATCACGTTGAAAAATATACGGTGGCGCCCAAGGAATTGCCTGAAGATCTGATCTGGTACAAATGGGAGGCGTATCTGACCTGGGTCACCGGTTTTCTGCTGCTTGTCACACAATATTACTTCAATGCCTCAGCCTATCTGATCGATCCGGCCAAGGTCGCAATGACACCGATGGAAGCGGTCCTGATCTCGGTGTTTTCGCTTGCGGGCGGATGGATCATCTATGACCGGCTGTGTAAATCGGCGATCGGCAAAAACACGCCTTTGCTTGCGGTTCTGGTGTTTCTTCTGATCATGGTCTCAGCCTATCTTTTCACTCACGTCTATTCCGGCCGCGGGGCTCTGATCCATGTCGGCGCGTTTATCGGAACGCTCATGGCGGTGAATGTGTTCGGCGTTATCATCCCCAACCAGAAGAAGATCACCGCCAGCCTTCTTAAGGGAGACGCCCCCGATCCGGAGCTGGGTGCAACAGGCAAGCAACGGTCGGTTCACAACAACTACCTGACCCTGCCGGTTTTGCTCCTGATGGTGAGCAATCATTATCCGTTGCTCACCGGGCACCCGCATTCCTGGCTGTTGGTCGCCTTGATCCTTTTGATCGGTGCGATGGTGCGGCATTTCCTCAATCGCCACGACGCCGGCGATCCACTCCGAAAAATCGCCTGGACGCTGCCGGTCGCTGCCGTCGGATTGATTGCGGCCATCATCATGACCATGCCCCGAACCAACGCCGCTCTGACGACACTTGAGGTCACCGATGCGGAAATTCTGCAGATCACCACGGCTCATTGTTCCACCTGTCACGCACCCAGCCCGCGACATGAGGGGTTTGACGAGGCGCCCAAGAACATGGAACTTGTTACGACGTCCGATCTTGAAAGGTATGCAGATCTGGTGATGGCCCAGGCTGTTCATTCAGATGCGATGCCGCTTGGAAATGAGACCGGTATGACGCAGGAGGAACGGGACAAACTGGGTGCATGGTTGCTTTCAAGATGAATGCATGTCTTCAGTCAAGTCCGCTATGAAGCAAAACAATGGCGCAGTCAGATTTTCCACTTTCTATCGACGATATTAACGCCCTGTCGTTAGAGGATTTTGTGTCCCTGTTCGGAGATGTCGCGGAACATTCTCCCTGGGTCGCGGAAGCGGCTGCGCGCCTTCGCCCTTTTCCGGACCGCAAGGCCGTTATCGCCGGCTTCGCCAGAGCCATGACCGAAGCGGACGGAAATAAACAACTGGCCCTGATACGCGCCCACCCCGATCTGGCGGGCAGGGCAGCGCGCATGGGAGATTTGGCCGAAGACTCCCGCAAAGAACAACGCGGTGCGGGGCTTGACTGTCTGACCGACGAAGAATTCGACCGGTTTACAATGCTGAATGCAGACTATCGGGACCGGTTCGGGTTTCCCTTCATTTTTGCGGTGAAGGGCGCCGACAAACATATGATCCTGGAATCTTTCCAGGCCCGGGTGGTGAACGAACCGGACGTTGAATTTCAAACCGCGCTTGTGCAGATTTCCCGGATCTTCCGCTTTCGGCTGGAAGAGCGTATTCGCGATGACGGCGGCGATCATGAACGGAAGTGATCTGCCGCTGGGCAACAAAGCGCAACAAATGATTGACCGGCTGGCCGAGTTCTCATCCGACCCTGACAGGCTCACACGTCTCTATCTCTCAAAAGAACATCAGGCGGCGGCCTATCAGGTTGCACACTGGATGGAGGAGGCCGGCCTCTCAGTCAGCTTCGATGCAATGGGAACCGTCAGGGGATATGCCCCGCCAACGTCTGCCGTTGCATCGGAAGAACGATTGCTCGTGGGATCGCATATCGACACCGTCGTTAATGCCGGAAAATATGACGGAATGCTGGGTGTCATTACCGGAATATTGGCGGCGGAAGAAATCCGGCGACGGGGGATAGAGCTTCCATTCGCCATTAATGTCCTGGCCTTTGGCGATGAAGAGGGAGTCCGATTTCCCTCCACTCTGCTTTCATCAAACGCCGTGTCCGGAACACTCGACCCCTCCGCATTGACGCTCAAAGACCGCCGGGGTGTCTCTGTGACGGAAGCACTAGGGAGCTTTGAAGCACGGGGAGGGTCTTTGGAAACGGTCGCCTATGATCCGTCAGGGATCATAGGGTATCTTGAAATTCACATCGAGCAGGGACCGGTGCTTGAAAGCGAAGATCTGCCTTTGGGGATCGTGACGGCGATCGCAGGTGCCAGCCGAATGCGGGTCACGGTCAGGGGGGTGGCCGGACACGCCGGTACCGTTCCCATGTCCCTGCGCCAGGATGCGCTGACGGCAACCAGCGAACTTATCCTTGAAATCGAGGCCATCGCACGCGCCAATCGAAGCGGAACTCTGGTCGCAACGGTCGGCGAAATCGAAGCGTTACCCGGCGCCGTCAACGTCATTCCCGGCGAGACGCGCTTTACGCTCGATGTCAGAGCCGCCGACGATTCAACACGCGAGGAAACTATCGTTGCCGTAAAAAACGCAGCACACACTATCGGCGCCAAAAGAGGATGTGTGATCGGCATAGAGCGGTTCCACAATGCCGACGTACGGCAATGCGACCCGGACCTTCAGGACTGTGCGGAACTGGCTCTGAAGGAAATTGGCATCAAACCGCGCCGGTTGATGTCCGGCGCCGGCCACGATGGACAGGCCATGGCTGCCCTGACAAAAATCGGCATGCTGTTCGTCCGCTGCCGGGCCGGAATATCCCACAATCCGCTGGAAAGCGTTACCATATCGGATATGCAACAGGCGATTGAAGGACTGATCCGCTGGATCGAGGCGATCGCGCGGACGAGAGGAAACCGCTCATGAAATCCGCGATCGACCGCCGATGGGAGGACCAGGTTCGGTTTTTGAAACAGCTGGTGCGGATACCAAGCGATAATCCGCCGGGAGATTGCGCCCCGCATGCGGAAAAGACAGCAGCGATGATCGCAACGCTAGGACTGGACGTTGAACAGCATCCCGTGCCGGAACCGTTCGTGCTTCAAAACGGCATGAAGAGCGTGACCAATCTGATCGTCCGCAGAAAGTTCGGCTCCGGCGGACCCGTAATCGCGCTGAACGCCCACGGAGATGTCGTGCCTCCCGGTGACGACTGGCAAACGGATCCCTACGGCGGAGAAGAGAAAAACGGCGCAATCTACGGCAGGGGCGCAGCGGTTTCGAAATCGGATTTCGCCACGTATCTGTTTGCACTGCTCGCACTGATCGACTCACCCGATGGCTTGAATGGCACTGTCGAAATTCACCTGACCTACGATGAGGAAGCAGGCGGTTTTGTCGGTCCAAAATGGATTTTGGCACAAGGCCTGACGAAACCGGACCTGGCAATCTCCGCCGGTTTCTCCCACGCCATCACTATCTCCCATAACGGTTGCCTGCATCTTGAGGTGGTCGTGAGAGGACGGCAGGCGCACGCTGCCGTGCCGGAGTCGGGAAACGATGCGCTTGAGGCCGCCACAAATATCCTTGCCGCCCTTTATCAGGAGCGGAACAAACTGAAGGAGATTAAGAGCGGGCAGGACGGCATAGGATCACCCAAACTCACTGTCGGCCTGATCGAGGGCGGCATCAACACGAATGTCGTGCCGGATCGCGTGACCTTGCGCCTTGATCGACGCCTTATTCCCGAAGAAGACGGCATTGCCGTCGAAGATGCATTGATTTCCATAATCAAGGCCGCCACAACGCCCGGTGCCGGAATTGATGTTGAATGCCGCAGGATCATGCTGGCCGAGCCGTTGCGGCCTCTGCCGGATATCGAAAAACTCGTCGATCCGCTGAAAAAACACGCGCTGGCTGTCTTGGGCGAGGATGTTCCGGCGACCGGTGTCCCGCTCTATACGGACGCCCGCCATTATGCGGAGGCAGGAATACCAACGGTTCTTTACGGGGCCGGTCCGAAATCCATTTCAGACGCAAACGCTCACGGCGCAGACGAACATGTGCTGCTCTCCGATTTGCGGGCAGCGACGGAGATTATTGCCTTGACGCTGAAAGACCTCCTGTCATTGCAGAGTTGAGCGAAGCGGGCATCTACAAAAGCTCCCGGGTTTTCTGAAACTCAATGTCCTGGTTCTTTTCGGCGACATAGTCGACCTCCCAGGCTGATTTTGCCAGAAAAACCGGATTGTCTTCCTTATCCGTCACCACTTGCGTTTTGTTGGCATCGACGAAGGTCCTAAGCGTTTGGTTATCCTCGCATTTTAACCAACGGGCTGCCACATAGGGAGTTGTTTCAAAATCAATATCGACACGATATTCCTGCCGGGCACGCGATTTAAGAACATCGAGCTGAAGAACGCCGACAACACCGACGATCCAGTTCGATCCTATGTTGGGACGGAAAACCTGGACCAGACCTTCCTCAGCCAGATCTTCCAGCGCAGACCGCAACTGTTTGATCTTTGAAGTGTCACCAAGACGCACACGCCGCAAAGCTTCGGGAGCAAATGCCGGCAGGCCGGTGAAGCGTATAGCCTCGCCTTCAGTGAAGGTGTCACCCACCCGGATCGTCCCGTGATTGGGAATGCCGATGACGTCGCCAGGATAGGCATTTTCGGCAATTTCCCGATCCTGAGCCATGAACAGAATGGGGCTGTGGACCATGATGTCTTTACCGGTGCGCGGCTGTTTCAGCTTCATGCCGCGTTTGAACTCACCGGAGCACAGGCGCATAAATGCGACACGGTCGCGGTGATTGGCATCCATATTGGCCTGAACCTTGAAAATGAAACCGGTGACATTCTTTTCATCCGGCGTCACCTCCCTCAGATCGGATGGAGTGGGACGGGGAACCGGAGCGAATTTGCCGATGAAATCGATAATCGATTCAGGGCCGAAGCCACGCAGTGCGCTTCCGAAAATGACCGGCGAGAGGTGACCGGCCAGATAGGACTCTTCGTCGAATTCGGAATAACCGCCTACGGCCAGCTCTGCATTTTCTCGCGCGGAAGACAGGACGAAATCGGGCACCAGATCATCCAGTTTTTCATCCTCGAAGCCGGAACAATCGAGAAAGGTGTCGCAGGTGGCACTTTCCCTGGCTGTCATGAATGTGTCGGACCGAAGATCGTAGCATCCGTTGAAATCCGTGCCCATACCAACCGGCCAGACAAACGGGCAGGCGTCAAGTGCAAGCGTTTCCTGGACTTCGTCTATCAGCTCAAACGGGTCGCGCCCCTCGCGGTCAACCTTGTTGACGAAGGTGATGATCGGAATGTCGCGGAGGCGGCAGACTTCAAACAGCTTGCGCGTCTGGCTTTCAATGCCCTTGGCCGCGTCAATAACCATGATGGCGGAGTCAACTGCTGTGAGAGTGCGGTAAGTATCTTCGGAAAAATCCTCGTGACCCGGAGTATCGAGCAGATTGAAGACAACATCGTCGCGCTCAAACGTCATGACCGAGGACGTAACCGAGATGCCCCGGTCCTGTTCGATCTTCATCCAGTCGGACTTCGCCCGCCGCGCTTCGCCCTTGGCTTTCACTGCACCGGCCATTCGGATCGCACCGCCCGTCAAAAGCAGCTTTTCCGTGAGCGTGGTCTTACCGGCATCAGGGTGAGAGATAATCGCAAAGGTTCTGCGGCGCTGATATTCCGCGGTCATTCAATAGCTCCGAACTCTTGGTATGGATGCACATCCGCGACCTGAAACACGGTGCGGTGTGTCGCTGACATTGCGATCCGGGCAGCAACGTCGCCGTTAGGCAGTTACGCGATCACTCTTATATCGTCAACCGATGGATCGGGTGCATCACCATTTGTGGCAAAACTAAGACGTCCTGCCACTTGACAGCCAATATTGAGTCAACCCACAATCTCTGGTGTTTATTGTGAACCTATTTTTCAAGTTTGTTTTGTTCGGTTTTGGATGCTATGGACCCGCCTCTCAGGCATATTGCAGAAATTATTGACCGCGACGCGGTGCAATACCGCAAAATTTTTCTGAGCGGCTGCCAGCGCATAACGACACCTGCCGACACGTTGGAAAGGGTCCGCCCACTCATGCCGAAGATGGGCATAACCCGCATTGCCAACATCACTGGGCTTGATCGGCTCGGCGTTCCCGTTGTGATGGTCTGCCGGCCCAATGCCCGCTCGCTTGCCGTGTCGCTTGGCAAGGGATTGACCATGGATGCCGCCAAAGCATCAGGGCTGATGGAGTCCGTTGAGATCTTCCACGCCGAACATATCGAGAGACCCCTGAAATTTTTCTCCAGACGCCATGCCGAGCGGGGCCACTCCCTTGTCAATACCGAACGTCTTGTGTCGATCGCAAACAGTCCGTTTCATGAAGACCTTCCCATCACGTGGATCGAAGGCTGGGATCTGATCGGCAGACGCTCCTGCTGGCTGCCCTATGAGACGGTGCACGCCAATTACACGGTTTCCAAAGCGCCCGGCCATGGGTGCTTTGATGCGAGTACAAACGGTCTGGCATCCGGCAATTCATTGATTGAAGCGATCTGTCACGGAATCTGCGAGGTGATTGAGCGGGATGCATTGGCTCTCTGGAACCACAGATTGATGGCGGAACGGGCTGACACGGCAATTGATGTTCAAACTGTTGCGGATGCGGACTGCCTGAGCCTGATTCAGCAAATGCGCGAGAGAGGATTTTCGGTCCGCCTTTATGACATCACCTCGGATATCGCTGTTCCGACCATCTATTGCGTTCTTCAGGACGAACTTAATCCCAACAATCATGTCGGGATCGGGTCCGGCACGCATCCGGTGCGAGAAATTGCGACCATCAGGGCCCTGACGGAAGCGGCGCAGGTCCGGACAACTTATATTTCGGGCGCAAGAGACGATCTGAGCCTTGAGGAATTTGACGATGAGGGGCGGCACACGAAACGAGACCATGCGGGCAGATTGGCAAGAGAGGGACACGCACCCAGAAGCTTCAAAGACCTGCCCACCTCCGATCACGACAACTTCCTGTCCGACCTGACCTGGCTTCTGGATCAACTTACTCAGAGCGGGATCGAGGAGGTAGTCGCTGTCAATCTCACCCGGGAGGATCTTGGCGTTGCGGTCGCCCGCGTGGTGATACCCGGACTGGAAGGGCCGGACGATCACAACGCATTCGTTCCCGGCAATCGGCTGCGATCCCTCCAGGAGGCAGCAGAATGAGCGTCATCGTGTTTGCGGGGCCCAGCCTGCGGCAGGAGGATCATGAGCAATATTCCTCTTTTTCGTTCCTGCCACCTGTCGCACAGGGCGATCTCTACAGGGCCGCGCAAGCGCGTAGACCCGAAGCCATCGGCATCATTGACGGTTATTTCGACGGCATGCCCGCCGTCTGGCATAAGGAAATTCTCTGGGCGCTTGATCGGGGCATCGCAGTGCTGGGCGCAGCCAGCATGGGCGCGCTGCGGGGTGCTGAGCTTCACGCCTTCGGTATGCGCGGCATCGGATCAATCTTTGAAGATTATCGTGATGAAGTCCTGACGGATGACGATGAAGTTGCGCTGGTGCACGGCCCCGCAGAGGCGGGCTTCGTTGCACTGAGCGAGCCCATGGTGAATATTCGCGCCACTGTGAAAAAGGCCGGATCTTGTGGCATCCTTGATGATCAAATGTCTGAGAAACTGATCGGCATCGCCAAAGCACAGTTCTATCAGGACCGGACCTGGAAGTCTGTGCTGGCTGCTGCTGCCGGGATCCTTGATCCGGACCCGCTAACCACCTTCTCTGAGTGGCTTCCCGACAACAAGATCGACCAGAAACGTCTTGATGCCCTCGCTCTTCTTGAGGCGCTGAGCAGCAAGGAAACGAGATCTTCCTCCATTGACCGCGACTGGTACTTCGAGTGGACCGATATGTGGCAGGAGGTTTCCTGGCGAAAGAAAGGCCAGGGAATTTCAGCACCGCCATCGCAGATGAAGAAAGCGACAGCCGTGTTGAACGAACTGCGGCTCGATCCAACGCTGTTTCGGACAACCATGGATCGGGCGCTGTTACGCCGGCTGGTCAATGATCCATCGAACGTGGCGACAGGCGGTCCCGATCAGAAAGCGGTTTGCCAGTACATGTCAGTCTTCAGACAGGAGAGGGGTCTGTTTAACAGGCAAAGTCTGAATGACTGGTTGGAAGAAAACGATCTTGAGCCGGATCGGTTTGAGCATCTGATGACCGAAGCGGCAATGATCGAACACCAAAGATCTGTGTCGTTGGAAACGCTTGAACGCGACCTGCTGGAGCAGACAAAACTCGATGGCCGTTACACCGGGCTTCTGGCGCAAGCTCAGAAAAAGGCTGAACTCCTGAAAAGATACCAAGCCGAACGCCAGGCGACTCCGCCGGTCCTCGCGCTGCTGTCCTGGTATTTCGTAGCGCGCCTCAAAGCGGGCATTCCGGATGATCTTGAGAGATACAGTATGGGTTTGGGATTTGAAGACCTGAGACAGTTCTACGCTCTTTTGGGGGATGAATATCTTTGGCAATCGCTCAGCAGCAAAGATGCGTCCAACGATCGGATCGTCACCGCGGCAGGGACTTAGGCTCAGGGCCTGAGGGGGAGTGCATGTCAGTTCATCAAAACGATTTCGACAGGAAAGAAGAAGGAACCCGTTTTCGCCTGTTCGCCCAACCCCCGTTCTTTGATGAATTCAAAGAGCCCGAAACTGTCATCGTGTCAACGCCGGTTGGTCTGATCGGTCCCGGCCCGTCAGATCATCGCATGTATGTTGTAGACCCGATCGGCAAACCGATGGCATTCGGTGATGCGCGAAGGGTTTTGGGCGACCCGACACTGTTCATGCCTCCCTGGCGGGGCGACCGTCATCCCCCGATTCAGCCGTCAGCGGCCGGACATTTCGATCACATCCCGACCGGCACACGCGACTTCGAAGCGGCACATCTTTACGGCAGCGTTCGGCGAACGCTCGATATATGGGAAGCATATTTCGGACACGAGTTTCCCTGGCATTTTGCGCAGCATTACGAGCAACTCGAACTGGTGGTGGAAGATACGCTCAAAGAGAACGCCTACATGGGATACGGTTATCTGGAAGTCGGCTACCATCAAGAAGAAAACGGAGATATTCATCCCTTCAGCCTGAATTTCGATATCATCGCGCACGAAGTCGGTCACCTGATCGTTTACGCGATGGTTGGCGTACCGAATTCCTTCGGCGAAACCGGTGAGTATTACGGATTTCACGAATCCGCGGCGGATCTGACAGCCTTGATTGCCGGACTTCACTTTGATTCCGTGCTTGATGAATTGCTCTCAAACAGTCGCGGCAACCTTTACACCTATAATCTGATCAATCGTATCGGCGAGTTATCGACGAACGATCAGATCCGCCTCGCCGCCAATCCTCTGACACTGGCCGATTTCATGTATGGCTGGGAAGACGAACATAAACTGGCGCAACCGCTGACGGGCGCCATGTTCGATATTCTCGTTGACATTTTTCATGAGGAACTGGTTGAACGAAACCTTATTTCCCCGATTGTTGAGGACATGTTCGATCAGGTTGAGGATCTGCCATCATATCACGAACACGTCCAACCCGTATTTGACGGGGCCTATGCGGAAAATCCAGCCGGCTTCAAAAGCGCATTAGAGGATGCGCGAGACATTGTCGGTAAATACCTGGCCGAGTCCTGGCGTCTCCTGTCGGCCGATCACCTCAACTACGTCGATGTCGCCAACTCGCTTTTGTTTGTAGATGATGTCCTCAACAGCGGGCGCTATCGGAGCATACTTGAGATCAATTTCGAACAGCGCGGAATCGGAGCTGTTACAGTCGGGCCGGAACTCCCCGGGAAATCCAAAAACAGTCATTCCATGTCAGAACGCACCTTTGTGCCGGAAGCCCCGTGCTGCGGTGGTGATCGGAGGATGCGCACGCGACGCAGACTGAACCGCACCGCACGGGCAACAAGAATAAAGGGGGTATTCGTCTGATCGCCAGAACCGAACTCAAATCCAAGATTATCGTTTGATGACTTTTTGGGGGCAAAGAAATTTGACCGGAAGTCGCAGAGCTTCAAGGCCTAAGGCCATTTTATTTCCAGAAGGGAAAAGCAATGAGCAAGAGCTTACTAGGAATCTCGGCAATCAATCTGTATGGCGAGAGAATTGCCGAAATCACACTCAAGGCTCCGGAAGAGGGCAAGGGAAATCGCGCCGGACCTGTGGGAGTGCTTGAGCAACAATTGACAGAAAACAATCCCGGTTTCGCGCGGATCTACGGCTTCAGTTTCGAAGGCGCCTACCATCACCTGCCTCATGCGGTGCTGTTCCTTGTTCACGGCGGCGGTGAACTCGTTACAAACAGAGATCAGGGCACACCTAACGACGCCGACGCACCGCGGAAACCCGAGATCGGCGGCGTTGGAGCCGCCGATTTCGACCATGCCGACGACATCTACTATTGGACGTACGACACTCAGGACATCTCTATTCGACTGGATGCGCAGAGCGGGAGATTTGAAGAGATCCTTATAAGCGCGTTCCTGGATAGCGGACTTGATACCAGGGGCATCAACGCGCGCGGTATAAACGCCCGCGGCATTAATGCCCGGGGCATAAACGCGAGGGGTATCAATGCGCGAGGAGGAAGCAGCGACTGACTGTTTGACAAGGAAATTCGCGCTATCGCCACAAGATTGCGATAGCGCTTTGAACTGGCCGGAAATTGCGGAACTCGGAAGTTCAGAAGAAATGAGAATCATATATTCAAAACAAAGACGAATAATAGCTTCCCACCGATTGAGAGATGCTATCAATATATTGGCATTATAAGATTTCTTCTCTTGCCGATGAATTTGAGCATAGAATATATTACTGGAGACTATATCCCTTGAAGTGAGCACACCTAGCTGTGACTGTGCAATTCCAAAAATATCCAAGCGAGGTTCCAAAGTTCGCCATCACATTGTTTGCTGATGTAGAGGGATACAGCAGGCTGATGGACGAAAACGAGCTCGATACAGTTGAGCGTGTCACCCGATCAATTAACTTGGTAAAAGATCTTATCGCGGATTATGGCGGTACAGTTGTCAACATCTCAGGCGACGGTATCCTTGCAGTCTTCGACGATGCAGATCGAGCGGTCGATTTTTCCGTTGAGATGCAAAGCGAGTTTGCCAAGGAAAATACCTGGAACACGCTGAGTGCGCCGATCAAATTTCGGATCGGTATTGCTGCGGGCTTTACCTACCTTCGCGACAATGTTCTACATGGAAACAGTGTCAATCAGGCTGCGAGAATTCAAGAACTTGCGGAGCCGGGCGGCATATTTGTAACCGAAAAGGTTTTAGAAGCGCTAACTAAAAAAGAGTCATTTTTCATAGAGTCTCTTGGTCGGAAGATACTGAGAAATATCTCTGAAGCTGTTGAGATCTATTCTGTAATTGGGCGTTTGTCAGAAAATTCTCCGGTAGTGCCGTTGCGTAGCGAACTTGAATTCATAAAGCAGGTTGCGGCAGATTCGGATGAAGACTGCACCGACTTATCAATAGCGATTCTGCCGCTTGACAACCTGTCTGACGAGCGTGCTGACAGTCATTTGTGCAATGGAATAGTAGCCGACATAATTTCCAATCTTACACGTTTTCGCAAACTGAGAGTCACGGCTCGGCGTTCATCCTTTGCAGTTGCCGCTTATACAAATTCTTTAAGGGAGATTGGCCGGCGACTAGACGTTAGATATCTTGTGACCGGTGGACTTAGACGGAGCGGAAAAAAGCTTCGGATGAACGTCGAGCTTATTGAATGTGAATCCGAAAATACCATTTGGTCCGAGCAATATGACGGTTCAATTGACGACGTGTTTGCGTTTGAAGACGATGTTGCAAAAACCACAGCAACGCGTTTGGTCATCCAAATTGACATGGCAGAACAACAGCGCCTAGGCAATAGGCGGCGACCGAAACTTGACGCATATGGCCTCATATTAAGAGGAGAGGAGTTAGGCTATCGCTTCAGACCCGAAAGCAATTCACATGCACGTCGACTATTTATGCAAGCAAGGGACTTAGACCCAAGCTATGGTCGCACGTATGCAGCCATCTCTCGGACGTTCAATGTGGATTGGCGTTACAATTGGGCAGTTGACCGAGACGCCGCATTGGACCGCGCTCTTCAACTCGCTCGGGACGCCGTAGAATACGATAGCCTGGACGCTCGCGGCTATTCAGAAATGGGCTTCGCAAACCTCTATCGCAAACAACATGATGAAGCGCTAAGTGCATATGAGCGAGCACTGGAACTCAATCCAAATGACGCGGATTTACTTGCGGAAATGGGCGATTGCCTTGTTTATGTTGGACAGGCGGAACGTTCCGTTAAGCTACTAAATCGAGCGATTAAGCTCAACCCATACCACCCCGATACGTATCTTCTTTATCTTGGTGACGCTTACTTTCACCTGGCTGATTACGAGCAAACAATAACGACCTTACTTGGGATGCATGACCAGTCCGAAGGGCAAAGGCTGATGGCCTCAAGCTACGCGCTGTTGGGCGATCTGAAGAAAGCGAGGTATCACGCAAATCAGGTGATGAAGGTTCATCCCAATTTCACGATCGATGATTGGCGTCAGGTACCCCCAAACAAGTACCCCGAGGATCTGGAGAAATTTGTCCATGGTTTGAAACTGTCCGGACTCAGTTAAGATATCACATATGACCGCGATAGCTTCTGGATACTGAAAAATGTGAGCCCATGTAAATGTGTCATGGCTTCAAACTTTAACCGCGATCTCTGCCGATCATCTAGACCTTACGATTGAGTTGTTGAAAGGGCATCGACTATGACGAAAACGATAACGGCTATTATAGCTGCCGCCCACAGGTTCTCTCGTCTCTGATACGCAATGATAGCGATGATTGTTCAGATAAACCTGTCAGTACCTATATCCGACCGGCCAATCCCTCCGGTGCGTATATTCGGCGGCATCGAAAAATGCAGACAGAACCGCTCTTAAAACAATTCTTCCGCACGCCGTATTAGCAACAGGACACCATGACCCCACGCCCCGGATATCACACCATCACGCCTTACCTGGTCTGCCGGAACGCATCGGACGCTATGGATTTCTACGCCAAACATTTCGGCGCCCAAGAACGCTATCGCCTTACGATGCCGAACGGCGCTATCGCGCATGCCGAGATGAGCCTTGGCGATAGTGTTGTGATGATTGCGGACGAGTTTCCCGCTATGGGGATCGTCAGCCCGGCGTCCCTTGGCGGAAGTCCGGTTTCGCTTTCAGTTTATGTCGATGATGTTGACACGACATTTGCTGCAATACTTGCGGCAGGCGGGGAGGAATTGCAGCCGGTGGCCGATCAGTTTCACGGCGATCGGTCAGGCAAACTGAAAGATCCGTTCGGTCATGTCTGGCATGTGGGTTCAAACAAGGAAGACGTTTCGCCGGACGAAATCAAACGCCGTTTTAAGGCGATGATGACGTCCGGCTGAAAACGCGGCTATTCAGGCACGAAAAAGCGCTGTAAACAAGACTTCAAGGCGCGCGGAACGTCTCTCGACAGATCCGTATTTTAGCTGCCTGCTCTGAGCCCCTTATCCATTAAGGCCCTGATGTCGTTTTTCCGGGTACCGGCAACGATGCGGCCCAGTTCGTCGTTGCCCTGCAGGACGAGCAGAGTCGACCGGCGCGGGATGTTGCGCGACTGGGTGACTTCATGGCCTTTGAAATCATCCCAATCGACGCGGACGAAAATCATCGCTTTGTCATAGGCCGGATTTTCCGCCCGTAGCGCTGAGATAACACGTTCCTGGCGGGCGCAGGTCGAACACCAACTGGCTGCATAGTCGACAAAGACGGTTTTTCCCTGTCCAAGCGCCTTCTTGATAAGGCCCGGGCTGTAATCCAGGGTTTGGCCGGCCCAGGCAACCGGAGCCATTACCAGAAGCAGGGTCGAAGTCATCGCAGTCAAAAACAGACGTCTAGTCATCATTCAAAGCCTCTTAAACATCAAAGGGCAACCGAAAGATCCTGGAACCAGTAGGGCAGGGTGCGCACGGCCCACTCTTCGATCATGTGGTGAACGCGAAACAGGATCATCAGGCCTACGCCAAGAAATACGGAGCCCATAATGGTTTTGGATTTCTCCGCCAGGCCGCTTAACGCCTGAACACGATTTCGAAGCGTATTCCGGGCGCCAAAGCCCAACCCGATGATCAATGTGGAAACGCCGAGTGCGAACGCCGTCATGATGAGCCCCGCCCAGACGAGATCCTGCCCTTGGGAGGCCAGGGCGATCGCACCGCCAAGGGTCGGTCCGATACAGGGCGACCACACAAGACCGAGCAACATGCCGCCCAGGAACTGTCCCTTCGGACCGGTGAGGTCCGTGTCGTTGAGCCGCTGCCCGGCCGAACCTGAAATACCTGCCGTTGCCAATTCAAACCGGCGGCCGAACATCGGAACCAGGAGGATCGTGCCGAAAAATATCATCACGCCGGCCCCTATAGTGGTCAGCAGGCTTTCGGTCAGGCCAATGGCATGTCCGAACGTTGCCACAACCATACCAAACGTCACGAAGGAGACGCTCATGCCGGCCGCAAGGGCAACCAGAGACCGGCGATCATCATTCAGCGCCGATGCCAGCACGATGGGCAGAACCGGAAGAACGCACGGGTTGATCAGCGTCAGAAGGCCAGCAAGATAGGCAAAGATCAGTTCCATGAACCAAAATGCTCTCGTCGTTGGGTGTCAGCATCGTCCGATGCTGCTGCTTCTGGCAGCTATGTATGGCGCGCTCATTTCATCGCCAAGGCTACATTGCAGACGTATGTCGGATTCGCCATTCAAATTTTAGTGGGTGAGGCGTACGGTGTGGATCAATTGTCCATCGGACCGGGAGGTTGTCCTTGCCCCTGAAACTTTATGAAAGAATAGCTGCGGATGATCGCCGGCCCAGTCCCTTTTGCTGGCGTGCACGGTTCGCCCTGGCGCACAAGGGCCTGGCACCGGAGATCGTCGGGATAAGGTTTACCGAGGCTGACCGTCTTGAATTCAGCGGGCAGGGCAGGGTGCCAATCATAGTCGACGGCGATCAGGTGGTGCCTGACAGCTGGCAAATTGCGGCCTATCTCGAAGAAACCTATCCGGATCAGCCCTCCTTGTTTGGCGGGTCAGGGGGAAAAGAGCTGACCCGCATGCTCAATCACTGGGTCGATGCAACGCTGCAGAGAGCGCTTGCCGAACCGTTCATCCCATCGCTTCACGCCATCCTCGATCCGGAAGACCGGGCCTACTTTCGAAAAACGAGAGAAACGACCTGGGGCTGCACAATGGAGCAGTTGCAGAATGAGCGGAAAAAATACCTTACAGCCTTTCCTGCCGTGCTCGAGCCGTTGCGTTTGAAGCTTGGAGAAACGCCCTTCATCTGCGGCGAAGAGCCGGCTTACGGCGATTACCTGGTTTTTGCTGTTTTCCAGTGGGCGCGTTGCACGGATCCGGCCGACATCCTCCCCGCCGAAGATACCCGGCTACGCGCCTGGCGGGCGCGTATGCTCGATCTTTTCGGCGGGCTGGCGCGCTCAGTTCCGGCATTTGACAGTGCGGCCTAATTCACAGCTTTCACGCAAGCTGTGCTGAGATTGTCTCCCGGTCCTTGTCGGGGTGGTGGAAGCAGAAGACGCCAAGCACCGACGAAGCCGCCAGAACCGACAAGAGCCAGCATGCAGGCTGAAAGGAGTCCGATATTTCAAGAGCGTAGCCGGTAATAACCGGTGCAAGAAAACCTGCGGCCGCAAACCACATTGTCATGATTCCCATAGCCGTGCCGGCAAGGCGGGGCACGAGGTCGGCGATGACGGCGTAGTAGGCCGCATTTGCAGCCAGAGTTGCACCGACAGCCAGGGTTATTGAGGCCACGCAGATATAGAGATTGCCCGCAAACGACGCAGGCAGAATGGCTATTGCGGCAAACAACTGTGTTCCGCCGATCTGATAACTGCGCGCTTTGCGCAAACTTGAAGTCTTTTTCAAAATCGCATCGGACCAGCGGCCGAAATAGAGAAGCAAAACGGCTGAGACCACCCATGGCAAAAATGCGAAACCGCGTTCGTCGGAACGAATGCTGTCTTCTTTTTTACCCTGAACCTGGCAAAGGGCGCAGGTTACGGCTTGCTCGGTTTGTTCTCGATGAGCGGGCTTCTTGCGTCTGTGTCGCTTGCGCCTTTTCTTTTTCTTGGTGTCGGGATTGGCTTTGCGCTGCACAATCGCATTGCGCAAAGAGCATTTATGCATCTGGCCTACGCTCTCCTGATGATTGCAGGCATCAATCTTCTATTCATGGGTTTAACCTCGCTCGAGGTCAGATCAGGCTGACCGCTGACCCATCGTCGCATAGCGCCCAAAACGATCTGTATATAATGGCGGCTTCGAGCACAGATTGCCCGACGCTGCGCAGTGAATGAATGCCGGCTTCCGTAGTGCGGACTGATTGGCCGCTCCAACTGGCATGCATCGGCAGCCATAACAGCTGTTTTTGGGGCGCTATGCGACGAAGTCCCGAAAGCCGCGCATGTAGTCAATGAAGGCACTGCCAAGCCCTTGTTCCCGCAAGAGCGCTTCCCTTACTGGTGTGACGGGTGACTTGTATTCGGAATCTTTTATGACCTTTCGGGGAAAGTCATAAGCGAGAATCGCGCCCTTGCCGATGTCAACATAGTCTGCGCCGAGTTCGAGCGCCCTTGCTGCCGCTTCGCGGCCGAGTATGTTCCCCGCAGCACCAAGTCGGGCGCGTCCTCGATCCAACTCCGCGAACCAGGACAGAAGCGGTTTCCCGGCAAGTTCGTTCTCTTCCGGAAGCTTGAACACATCCCAGAGCGACATGTCGAGCCAGTCGATCACGTTGCTGGTCATGATGGTTTGGGCGAATTCCAGGACTTCAACCGTCCGCAATCCGAAGCGTTCAGGCGAGAGGCGCAAACCAAGCTGGAAACCGGCGCGCGCGTCAGATCTGATGCGCTCCAGTATTTCCCGGATGAAGCGCGTACGCCTGATCAGGTTGCCGCCCCAACCATCCATTCTGGTATTGATATTCGGAGACAGGAATTGCGCCGGCAGAAAGCCATGCGCGGCATGGAGTTCCACCCCGTCAAAGCCCGCCTGTTCGCACCTTCGGGCAGCATCAACAAAGCTCTGAATGACGGTCTCAATATTCTCTTCATCAAGCTTTGCAACATCGTTTTTAGGGTCCGCGACAACGCCGATCCGATCCTGCAATGCCCGTGGTCCGGAATGCGCGATTTGAGCGCAGGCCACCGCGCCATGCGCTTTGATACCCCCTGCCAACCGCGTCAGGCCGGCAAGATGCTTGTCGTCCCAGGCGCCCAACTGTCCGGGATATCCCCGGCCGCGTTCCTCGACAGCGATCGCGCAGGTCTTTATCAGGCCGAATCCGCCCGAAGCACGCATTGTGAGCCAGCGGTATTCGTCCTCATGGAGCGTGCCATCTGCATGGCTTTGCGTATTGGTCATGGGGGCAAGCACCAAGCGGTTTTTGAGTTTTGGACCATGTGGCAAAATCAGAGGCTTAGTGAGTTTGTTTCCTGCAAGGTTTGAAGGCGACAGCTTTGTCATTGTTAGTCCATCAGTGGTTATGAGTTAGGACGGCAGCTCTTCTGGGAGATGCCCATCAGGAGGAATCCTTTCGTGAGTCTGCAAAAGTGAACACGCCAAGAAGGCCAATGCATAGAGATCCACCGCGCTTAAAGCTGTTGCACAATCGCCTGCGATATCGCCGCCGGCAGCGGCACGCTCTAAGCCGGTTCCTTCGCGCCGAATATCAGAGAGAAATGCGCGCCAGAACCTGCTTTCACCCCAGCTGCAGCCGCGAGCGTTGCATTGGACATCGGCGCCGCGGCATCACCTGCCGCAAAGACACCCGGCACAGAGGTCTGTTGCCGTTCATCGGTCGAGATAAACCGGCCCGTTGGACCGTCTTCGAACTGGCAGCCGAGGCTGCTGGCGAGATCGCCAACGATCTCCGTCTTAGGGGCGACATACAGGCCGGCTATTGCGCACCGTCGATCGTCCTCCAGGCGCACGGCTTCAAGCAGGTCGCCTTCTCCAAGCAAGGCCGCAACGGGCGTATCCTCAATTGTGACACCTCGATCTGCCAGGGCCGCCCGTTGCTCTTCATTCAGATCAAGCGTGCCCTGCGTAAACAGTGTTGCCGGACCCCAATCCCGCACCAGCATCGCCTGATGGAATGACAGCACGCTGTCGCCCAGGACACCGATTGGCGCCTCGTCCAATTCATAGCCGTGGCAGTAGGGACAATGCAGAACGCTTTTTCCCCAACGTTTCTTGAGGCCACGGATATCCGGCAGATGGTCTTTTACCCCGACTGCCAGGATGATGCGGCGTGCCGACAAGATCTCTCCATCGCCGGTTGCAACGCGAAAACCGCCCTCTGTCGCCGACGCACCGATGACCTCTCCGGTGGCCTGCACAACTGTCCGGTAGGTGCTCAACTGACTGCGGAACGTCGCAAGAATGTCGTCGGGCGACACTCCATCCTGACCAAGGAAGCCATGGGAGGCAGAGGCAAAACGATTTCTTGGCCGGACAGCATCGACCAGAAGAACACTTCGCCTCGCACGACCCAGCTGTATGGCTGCGGCATGTCCGGCAAAGCTGCCGCCTACAATAATTACATCGAACGTCACACACTCATCTCCTCATATTGTATCACTGAAAGTTACAATATAAGTGACGAGGCGTCAACAAATAGAACCCTGTTTGTTACAGAATGACGGATATGCTATCTCTGGGACTGCCAATGAGGATTGCCAATGCCACGAGACAGCCGGATGTCGCGAATTCTCCATGTGCTCATCCACATGGACCGGCACATTGATCGCCCGACGTCACAACAAATCTCAGCGATGCTCGGAACAAATCCTGTTGTTGTCCGCCGAATGATGTCCGGCTTGCGTGATCAGGGCATCGTTGCTTCAGAGAAGGGGCGAAGTGGCGGGTGGCAACTTATAAAGGACCTGAAATCGGTCTCGCTTCTTGATGTTTACAAGGCGTTGGGAAAACCGGCGCTCTTCAACATCGGACCACATTCTGAAAACCCTGAGTGCTATGTGGAACAGGCTGTCGATGCACGCATGGAAAAGACACTTGACGAAGCCGAGACCCTTTTGAGGCGGCGGTTTTCGAAAATTTCCGTCGCCGACATTGCCGACGATTTTGAGCGTCGCATCGCGTCGCGGTCGACTGCGGCCAATGCTGATTGCAGTAAATAAACCATTTGCCCCAAACTCGTCACCGGGCCTGGATCGGCGAGCAGCACGCGAGAAGTTTCGTTTCACACTGTACGCATGACCAAAAGCGGCCACTGGTGCTTTCGCAGCGGACGGTCGCCATCCCGCAAAGCGGTCGTCATAACGTGGTGAATTATCGGACAATCGGCAGCAAATGGTGGCTGCACCTGACCACCACGAGCGTTAATGTAGTTGCAGGAAGTAATATGCCAGTTTTCAGAGGCCCGGTTCCGGTGTTTGCAAATCACTGCAGCAAAAGCTTGATCAATGCCGCAGTCATCAGGACCACGAGTACGTTTATGATTCTAGCGGAGCAGCAAATGAGCATCAAATGTCAAATCCACAAGCTCCATTAGCCGTGGCCTTCTCCATCGACCGTATCGCCCCGGTGTTTTCGGGATTTGAAGCCTACTACGCCGCCCATATCCAACCGAAGCTGGCCTCGTTGGAGCCACGACGGCGCAAGCTGATGCGCGATTGCGCGGTGATTGTCGCAACCGCGCTTCTCACGGCCATTTCGGTCAGTTACGCTGTTCTGGTTCTATTCCATTCGGTTGTCGGCGTTTTTGCAGTTCTGTTCATCGCCCTGATGATCACCGTTTTCGCGCTCAACTGGCGCATGGAAGACGATTATGCGGCCACGAACGACGCTTTGGTTGGCGGTATCGCACGTTTTTTGAAGCTGGAGCACCGCAGCGACCTCAAACGACCGCGCAGTCTCAAAACGTCAAGGAAATACGGGCTCGTTCCGCAGTATGACGCGGTGGAATGCGGCGATGTGATCGAAGGCGAATGGGCGAATGCCGCGTTCTCTGTGAGCGAGGTGTTTCTGTCGAGAAGGCGCAAAAGCAGAAGGAGCGACAAAACCGTCTTTGCCGGCCAGCTCATGCGCATTACGCGCCGCGTGGGCGTCACACCCCCTCTTGTCCTGATCAAACGGCGCGGATTGTTCGCGGGCCGTCGCCCTCCTTTTGAGGACGCACGCCGAGTCCACGGCCTGCCCGCGAAGCTGGACCGCCGGTTTCGGGTCTGGTCGGCCGCGCCGGACAGCGGCCGGCAAACCACCGCACTGCTGGCGCCGTCGGCGGAAAAGCTGCTGGACGCCTATGGATCGCACGCGCTGGCGATCGGATTTACCGAAAACAACGTCTACATCGCTGTCGGCAACGGTCATCGCCTGACTCCCGGTTCGATGCTGACACCGCTCACGAGCCGAAAACGGCTGCGGCGCGCGGTGATCGCGTTCAAGCATATTCTGGACACGGTTGAATGGGCTGCGGCATGATGGCGGCGTGCCGCCACGGCGGAGTCGAATGGGTGTAGGAGCGCGTTTTGTTTTTTCGCAGAAAATCGACCGCGAAGGCACACTGGACGCGTCTTTATCAAAAGTCGTTCGCGGAGCTGCACGAGCTTATCGAGGAAGACTATCCATGGTCGCGTTGGGAGGCAAACTCCTCTCCCGACGGAACCGCCAAATTCGAGTTCAATACCGCGATCAGGATATTGTCGGGCAGCGAGAATTGGGATCTCGCGCGCCGCTATCTCGCCAGAAGTATCAACATCATCGATCGCATCTCGGAAGAGAACAAACTCACCGCGCCAGGATGCGATCTGCGATATCCGGCCAACAGCGCCATCTGCCGGCGTACCAAAGCTTACGCGCAATCGCTTTTGGGCGATAGGCTCGACACGGACGCGCTGATCCTCGCGTCAAGGGAATTCGAAACCTATTTCAAGAAACACGACGATCCGAGAGACCGCAATGAGCAGTCCTGCTATCACTGGATCGACAGCATACACCTAGCGCTGATTGGGAACGATCTCGAACGGGCCGCGGAACTTTTGGGCAGCCCGCCGGCCAAGAGTCGATACAACGAGCCGCATTTCAGAGCGCTGAAGGATCTCATGAAGGTGGCATTGGGATCAGCGCCGGAGCAAATGACGCGGGAGGCCGTCGAAAATTTTGAAACGTTCTTCGACCGGGCACGCGATCCAAGAACGAGATTTAGGGGCAACGAGCACCTGCCTGTAACGCTCGGGCCACTTGAACTGGCCATCATCCGCGACCGATACATCTATCACGGCGGCGACCAATTCGACTGGAAACGGATTATCGCGGAGTATTCGAAATGACGGTCGAGCTATCGAAAATGAAGGGGCATGTGGTCGGCGACGTCATTTGCGCCCCGGCGAGAGCTGTCGGCTACGGCCGAGAGGACTCGTCAAAAACTTCGATCGGCAAGCCCTGTCCGGCCACTCGGAACAATGGGATATTCAAACCAGAGACTCACCTAATCACTGCGGGACCGCAGGGGCTCAGGTCATCAACATTGGCAAAAGCGGACATGATTACATTGTTCTTTTTAATACTCCCGCGCGAGAATGGCAGCGGGAGTCAAAATACAATTCTTCAGTCATTCCAATGACATGCAGCCCGCAAAATGCGATAATCTGGACAGGTCAAATCACTGGGCGGACGGGCATTATGTTTCCAAAAGCAGACACGATCGGAACGGCACGAAAGCGGGCAAACTGGTCACACCGTTATATCTAAAGTAGAGCGATTTAGAGCTTTTGCGTAATCGACCGTTGCGTACCGCCGAAGATATCTCGCCACCTGAATTGATAGTTAAGAGAAATGTCGTGATGTCACAGGAAGTAACGGGACGCAACAGCGACAAAGAATAAGCCTTGGGGCTCATCATGAAGACATTTGAAGACGGTCAATGCGCTAAACCAATTTAGTTTCAATCAAAAGGTCAAATCGGTTCTCTTTCTACTTTATTTAGAAAGTTCAATCGACGATATTTTCATACAATGATTTTCTTTTCTGAATTACGGAAACATTTTTGATGTCCAACCTTGAGCAATTGACCGAGATTTGGTCAGCAGACCGGTTAGACCGTCGTCAAGATGCTGAGTTTCTCATTAGCTTTTTGACCAAAAGAATAGAAGAGCGCGCCGAACAGGGCCTTAGTCGTTCCTACGTTCTTAATCTTGATTCAACCTGGGGGAGCGGAAAGACATTTTTCCTTGAACGTCTCGCTCAGCATCTAAAAGCACAGGGCTATTTGGCTGCCTCGGTTAATGCATGGCAAGACGATTATGTTGCTGATCCATTGGTTGCCGTATTTGCTTCGATTGACAATGCGCTAACACCCGCATCGCGAAAAGTTCGAGATACAAATAAAAAGCTGCAGACGGTGAAACGAAATGTCGCGGCAGTTGCTCTCGCTGTCGCGAGGGGAGCAACAAAACACTGGGCAAGAAAGCTAATTGGAGAGGGCGTAGAGGCTATTGAAGGTGCTTACTACGACGCAAGAGAAGATACTGTAGATACCATTGTTGATGATAGTGCAAAGTCTGTAAAACAACATGCTGAAAAACAACTCGACGACGTAGCAGATGCAATGCTGGCACAGTTTAAAGACGGAAAGCAATCCGTGAGCAGGTTCAAACAGAACCTGAGTGAGCTAATAAGCACAGTTGTTCCTGTTCATCACAAAGCCCCGTTATTTGTTCTGATCGATGAGTTGGACCGCTGCCGGCCTACTTATGCGATTGAGTTACTCGAAAGAGTGAAGCATCTGTTTGAAACTGACGATGTGGTATTTATTGTTGCTACTGATACTGCACAATTGCAGCATTCAATCTGCGCTGTTTATGGCCAACAATTCGACAGCAATCGATACCTGCGAAGGTTCTTCGACAGATCGTATAGCTTCGTTGCACCATCGGTCGAACGATTTGTTACCCAGTTGTGCGAACAGTATAAGCTTAACGAAGCGAACATATCGGTCCCCCCGTCAGCGAATGTCGATGAATATCTTTTGGGTGGCTTCGAGTATTTTCAATCTAGCCTCAGGGACATCGAACAATGCATAGACATTCTGCGCAGTGTGATCACTGTTTGGCCAAATAATTCAATCCGCATACAATTGGCTGCACTATTCCCAGTTGTTGTTGCACAACAGTCCGGCTTACCCTTGTTGAGCCTGAAACAGATCGAACGGGAACTTGTTGCGGTAGCGCGTGACAGTTCCTTCAATGGCAAAAGTTGGAAACTTGAGTTTCAGGGCATTCGAAACAGATTAGAAGATAATGGGTGGAGCTTGTTTTCTCGATTTACAGCGTGTCAAAACGAAAGTTTGCCAGACTTGGCGGCCAAACATGGTGATAACGCAACTGCGATTTGGATAGCAGCCCAATTTAACGAAGAGTTCACGTCATTGCACCAAAACCGTGTTGCGCCCAAAAGCCCTCCGTATTCAATAATACGGCAATATCCGGACATTGTCAGAAGCGCCGGTCGTCTAACCTCGGTCACAAACTGAAACGGATAACATCTACCACCACAGCGGATCAAAGAAAGACAAAAAGAAAGATGCCAATATCTTCTTCGACTATTTAAACAGCAAAAACAAATAGTTATTCAAAATAAGTGGCGGATGGGGTGGGATTCGAACCCACGGTACGCTTCCACGCACGCCGGTTTTCAAGACCGGTGCCTTAAACCACTCGACCACCCATCCGGACCAATATGCTACGTTTGGTCAATTCCCCGATGATTTGTCAAGAGCAGATTGAAGTGTTTTCTAAGGATAAACCGGCCGGCACCGGTTGCCGTTCGTCAGAGCTGAACAAGCCCTGAGGGATTTGGTCATTTGATGCGGCTACGCCCTCAAAGATGCGCCTGAATCGGTTGAGAACAAATGAACCTGCCCGGCATCAAAGGCCAAGGAAATCGTTTCGCCGATGTCGACTTTCGTCTGGCCGGGTTGATGCACAGTGACAGCTTCGCGGGTCGGCGTTTCGGCATAGATATAGGAATCGCCGCCAAGTTGCTCGACGCTTCTGACGGAAACAGACAGGCCGGACGCCGTGCCTTGTGAGGGACGAATATCGTTTGGCCGGATACCAAGCGTCACCTTAAGTCCCTCGGAAAGATCGTATCCTTCCGTCGGAATACTCACCCGTTCTCCGTTGTCCAAGGCAAGAATGCCGTCCTTGAACGTGCCCGGCAGAAAATTCATTTTCGGAGAGCCGATGAATCCGGCAACAAAAATGTTGGCCGGCGCGTTGTACAGGTCCAGTGGCCGCCCGAACTGTTCGACAAGTCCGTCGCGCAGGACAGCGATTTTGTCGGCCATGGTCATGGCTTCCACCTGATCGTGCGTCACGTAAATCATGGTGTTGCCCAGCCGCCTGTGGAGCCGGGCGATTTCGCCGCGCATTTCAACCCGTAGTTCCGCATCGAGATTCGACAGGGGTTCGTCGAACAGGAAGACCCGGGGTTCCCGTACGACGGCACGACCGATGGCCACCCGCTGCCTTTGTCCGCCGGAGAGATCTTTTGGGCGCCGATGCAACAATTGATCGATCTGCAGCATCTTTGAAACGGATTGAACTTTTTCCTCGATTTCCGCTTTCGGCGTTTTGAGGTTTTCAAGACCGAACGAGAGATTCTGGCGGACGTTCATATGCGGATAAAGTGCATAGGACTGGAAAACCATCGCAAGGCCGCGCTCCGCAGCGGCGATGCCATTCACCCGCTCTCCCGCAATCATGAGGTCACCGCTCGTGATCTCTTCGAGGCCGGAGATCATTCTCAGAAGGGTCGACTTGCCGCAGCCGGACGGGCCGACGAAAACACAGAACTCGCCGTGTTCTATCTCAAGATCAACACCTCGGATAACTTCAACCGTACCATAGGACTTCCTTATCTGGCTGAGATTAAGCTGGGCCATAAAGGAACTCCTGTTTGTTTGTGATTGCTCTGGTCATTTGCCACCTGTGGATGCGATACCCGTGGCGATGTATTTTTGGAGAAACGCAAACACGAGCACAACGGGAAGCAGGGTCAGCACCGTCATTGCGAGCAGGCTGCTCCACTCCGTCGACATTTCACCCTGGAATGAATTCAGCGCCAGTTGCAGCGTGAAGTTTTCGCTGCGGGACAGCGCGATCAGAGGCCACAAAAAATCGTTCCAGCGCCAGATGATTGCCAGAATAGCCAGCACGGCGATAGCCGGTGCGCTAAGCGGCAATATGATACGCCAGTAGATTTTCCACTCGCTGGCCTTGTCCATTCTCGCAGCGTCGATAATCTCGTCCGGTATGGTCAGCATATACTGACGCAACAGGAAAACGCCCGTCGGAGTCGCAGCGCCGGGAATGATAACGCCCCATAGCGTATCGATCATCCCCAGTTCCCTTGTAATCATAAACAACGGCACCAGAACCACTGTTTGCGGGACCATAAGGGTCCCGATCACAAGTGCCATGACGATAGCCCGTCCGCTAAACTGGTATTTTGACAGTGCAAAAGCCGCCATTGAGTTAACAAGCAGCATAATGGCCGTTGCTGCGACGGTGATAAAAGTGCTGTTCCAGAAAAACAAGAGAAAGTCGAAACGGGAAAACAGACCGGTATAGTTCTCCGTAGCCAGCGAAAGTTTTTCGACCGGCTGGCGATCCCTGATGCTGATCTTGATGATGTTGTCAGGTTCTGAGGGGCGGACAACCTGAGCGGTTAATCCGATTCGCCGCACCTGAGCTACGGTCTCTCCTGCCAATTCTCCGCTCGTTACCTGAAACACCGGCAACGGCTTGGCGTAGCCGTCAACAACAAGCGTTTCCTGAGCCACAGGCAGGAAGCGGGGTGGAAACCGATCCAACTCGGCATCTGTCTTAAACGAAGAAAACAGCAGCCAGATCACCGGACCAAACATCAGAAGGACGCCCGTCAGCAGATATCCGTAGGTAAACCAGTCGGTCCAGTGCAGCCGGCCTTTGCCGCGGGTGCGCGTGAGAAATGAAACCACGTTAGCCATTGGAGTTTTTCCTCGTCGCCCAGAGCTGAAGGAACGTCAGAACAATAAGGACGACCGCCAGCATGATAGACGCCGCAGATGCAAGCCCGAACAGGCGTGGCGCCCCGGCGAAGCCGGTTTCGTAGATATACTGGATGATCAGCGTCGTCGCTGAACCCGGTCCGCCACCGGTGAAGGCGTAGACTTCGTCGAATGTCTGAACGCCCTTGATAAGCGCAAGCACCATCACGACCAGCATGGTTGGCATCAGAAGCGGAAGGGTGATGCGATAAAACGTCCTGAAAGGCTTGGCCGCATCCATCAGTGCGGCTTCATAAACATCTCTGGGGATTGCCTGAAGCCCTGCCAGCAGGATCAGCGTATAAAAGCCCATATGCGCCCAGACAGAGAGAAAAACGGACCAGGCAAAGGCCCAGTTCCTGTCAAGGAGCCAGATGATACGTTCGAATCCCATCGCTTCCAGACCGGCATTCATCAACCCGTTTCTCTGCAGGATCCATTTCCAGATCAGCGCAACAACAACCGGCGACAGCAGAACGGGAAAGAAGAAAACGCTTCTGAAAAATCCGCGGGCCCGTATTTCGCGATTGAGGATCAGCGCTGTAATAAGCGAAAATCCGATCATGAAACCGACCTGCAGGATGATAAACAAGATCGTGTTGTGGACCGACCGCCAGAAAAGGTCCTTGTCGCAACTGTTGGGATCAAGATAGTTTTCGCAAGTCAGCAGATCGGAAAAATTTTCGCCACCGACATACGTGCGGTCGTTCAGCAGAATGTTGTCGGTTCCGGTAAAGGCGTAAACGAAGTTCAGGATAACCGGCAGGAAGGCAAACAGCGCAAACAGTACCAGATTAGGCAGCAGAAAGATCCAGGGCAGCCGTGCCACGCCAAATCGACGCTGCAGAAACTGCATGGGAACATCGATTGCGTTCATCAGCGGTGCAATCAGTTTCATCATTTCAGCTATCCCCCCGCCCCAGAGCAAGTTGTGATCAGCTTGACGCATTTGACCGCGGCGATTTTGGTCGCTGACAGGGCGGCTTGCGCGCCGTGGTGCCAGTTGCGAGATTGCTCCGGCTCATTTGGCGGCGCTTTCAAAAGGCATACGCGCTGTGCGTCTTTCCCGAAAACGCTGCACCGCCCGGAAGACACTTTGACAGGGTCCGCGTCTTCCGGGCAAGCATGGGCTCTGACTATTTGTTGGCTTCGGCCAGCGCTTCGGCAAGATCCTCCTTAGCGCGGTCCATAGCCTGTTCGACGGTCAGTTCGCCGACAATTGCCTGAGAGACACGGGCCAGAGTGATGTTGAACATCGCCCGATTGTTTTTGTACCCCTGGTACTTGAAGGCGACCGGCAGAATCTTCGCGACCTGAGCGCCCCAGGTGTTCAGTGCCTTGTTGGCTTTCTCGGATGCGTCGACATATGTCACACCCTTGGCTGCAACCGCAGCATGGGCGGGAATATTCAACGTTCTTGCCGTCAGTTCGGCATAATTGTCTTCCTGCGCAAGATAGTCGATCAGCTTGGCGACGATTTCCGGATGCTCGGTATCCTTGAAGCCGACAATACCAGAACCACCGGGCATGCCTGAGCAGCCCGCCGATCCGCAGGGAGAACCGACGACCTCCCAGTCAAACGCATCACCAATCGACGAATCCATCCGCTGCGCCTGCCAGCTGCCGGAAAAATAATAGACTATTTCGCCGTTGATAAACTCCTGAGCAGCGTCCTGATAACTTGTTCCGCCGGTGGCACCCCAGACATCCCGGGCCATCGTGCCGTCATTGTGCCAGTCGACAAATTTTTGGACATACTCCGTGAAGGCATCGTCCACGAGGATGGGTTCGCCGTTTTCGTCAAAAAGTTTCGCGCCGTAGGAAATGGCCGGTCCGGCGATACGGTGGCCGGATCGATCCATTGCCATGGGGAAGGGGGTTTCTGTTGCTTTTGCAACCTGGCGGGCGGCTTCGGCCCATGTGTCCCAATCGGCGTCAGGTCCGGGCACCTCTACACCGGCCTGTTCGAACAGCGTTTTATTGATGTAAGGCCCGGTAATCGTCAGTTGAGAATGCATACCGTAGATGCCTTCATCATCCGGTGAGCCGCGATACCAGTCGAGCGTATCGCCGAACGATTTTTCCCAGTAGTCCCGGTCCACGTAGGGTGCCAGATCCAGGTAGTATTCATTGAGACCGCCAAGGTCCGTCACTTTCGCAATATCGGGACCTGATCCGGCAGCCAGCTGGACCGGCAGATTTTCAAGAATTGCCTTATAGGGGACCTTGTCGATGACAACATCGACACCTTCGTTTTCAGCTTCGAAACGGGAAATGATGTCTTCGGCAACTTCACATTCATTTCCGTCCGACGAACACATGAAACGGATTTCCTGAGCCGAGGCCAGGGATCCCCCGGCAATCATGGCAAAGGCGAAAGTGCCGACGAGCAGTTTGCGGTGTTTGATCATTCCATTTCCTCCCGGTTTGATCATTTACTGGGTCGTCATTTATCGGGACGCCAGCCCAGATAAAGAGTATTGTCAGAATCGAGTGGCAAGTCGACGGACTTTCCAAGACGCGCGGCCTGATAAATCGCGGTAACCAGTTCTATCGATCGCCGCCCGTCCTGCAAGGTGACGGCCCGGTTGCGGGTCTCTCCATCAAGGGCTTTGGCAAGGGCCTCGAAAAAGCCGGCATATCCTGCGTGAACCTCTCCGACGGTCTCAAGAACGGCATCCACCTGTTCCTGACTGGCCGGCCAGCGGGCAGTGAAGGTCCATTCGCCTGTCGCCGGAGCGTAAGGTTCGGTTCCGCTTTCAGCGGTCAGTCCTTCAAAGCATATGCGAATTCGGCTGGTATTGTCGGCGGCTCCCAAAGTTATTGAACTGGTGACCAGTGCGCCGCTTTCCATCTGAAACGAAATCGCGGCACAGTCTTCGACTTCGATCGCATTGACCCTGGTCGCGGTTGCCGCCGAGATGCGGGCGACGGGCCCCAGAATAGCGATCATCAGATCGTGATTGTGAATAGCATGGCCCAGAACGGCTCCGCCATTTTCACCGTCCCAGGTGCCACGCCATGGTACTGCGTAATAATCGGCATCCCGGTCCCAATGCGTCTCCATACTGGCGGCATAGGCCCGACCGGTCAGGTCGGCATCGACCAGCGCCTGAAGCTGCGCCATCGCCGGACCGAAGCGATACTGAAACACCGGGAACAGCATGCGCTGTGCTTTTTCCGACGCGTCAATCAGAAGGTCAACTTCATGGAGCGATGTAACAAGCGGTTTCTCACAGACGACGTGTTTGCCTGCCTTGAGTGCATCGATTGTCGATGAGAAATGCAGATGTGGCGGGAGGCATATATCGATCAGATCAATGTCCGGATCGGCCAGAATCGAGGAAAAATCCGTTTCAAGGCGAATGGGATTTTCACCGATCACCTCGGCGGCTCTGTCCCTGTCCAGATCGCAAAGGGCCTGCACCGAAAACAGATCAGGCAAGGCCTGATAGCCGGCGAGATGTTCCCGCCCGATGCCGGCACCTATGATGGCAACACGGATCATCCGACAGATCTCCCTTCAGCGATCATCTGCGCCTTGATCGCAAGCTCCATCACCTTGAAGGCATGCGTCTGCGGCATCGCCGTTTCGGTTCTGTTGCGAATGTCCGCAGCCAGGTTGCCGAAATAGGGGAGGCCGGCCCCGCTGCAATCGATTTTTTCACAGCGGTTGCCATTGACAAGAAAAAGGTGGTCGATCCCCTCGGCCCCTGCCACATCGACATATTTCCGCAGCTCGATATAGCCCTCTGTTCCAAGGATAGTCAGGCGCCCGTCGCCCCAATTCGGAAGCGCATCCGGCGTATACCAGTCAACCCGGACATACCCGTGACCGTTATCGCTTTTGAGTGCGATTTCTCCAAAATCCTGAAGACCCGGCCGGTCCCGGTTCGCGTAGTTTCCGACCGAAGCCATTGTTATGTCAGCATCGGCAGATCCTGTGAAATAGAGGAACTGATCGATCTGATGCGAGGCGATATCGCACAGGATGCCGCCGTAGCTGCCCCGATCGAAGAACCAGTCCGGACGGGTCGGGGCGTTCAGGCGATGCGGTCCCAGGCCCACAGTCTGAACGACCTTTCCCACGGCACCGGCTTTTACCAACTTCGCGGCTCTTGTGACACTGGCCACTTCAAACCGCTCCGAGAAATCCACCGACCAGATCCGTCCCGTGCGGGCAGCGCACGTCCTTAAAGCCTCAAGTTGTTCGAGCGTCGTGCAACCCGGTTTGTCGACCATCACATCCTTGCCGGCATCCATCGCCAATATGGCCAGTTCCGCCCGTGCGGCCGGGATATCGGCGATCAGAACCAGATCAATCTCCGGATTTTCCAGAATCTCCGTTATTGCCGTGACACGCTGCACATTCGGGAATCGCTTTTCGAATCCTTCCTTTGGCTGCGGGTCACCGTCATTCCACCAGCAGACAAATTCAGCGCCGACATCTATCATATTCTGTGCCATTCCGAATATGTGGCGATGCTCAATTCCAAGTGCGGCAAATTTAATCGGGTTGGCCATTCGTTACTCCATAACGGGCAGGCTGACGACCTGTTTCTTGGCAGAGGAGGTCACCAAAGCGTCGATGAGCTGATGCACGGCCAGTGCCTTTCTGCCGGACGCTGCCGGTTCACGATCTTCTGTGACAGCCTCCGCGAAGTCCTCGAGAATGGCCTGATGCCATTCATGGGTGAATGCCATCGGATCGGCTCCGCCGCCACTGGCTCCCTCGCCGCCGAACGTCTCGGTTTTACCGTTCCGCCAAAAGATATCGAGTTGCGCCGTTCTCAGAACAGCGGTTCCATTTCGGCAATTGAGTGTGATGGACTCGCCCGCGCCGGGATAGTCGGCCGTTGTCGCGACCAGCGAACCAACCGCACCTCCAGCAAATTCAAGACCGGCCGAGACAAAATCTTCCGACTCCATTTTGTGAAGTCTCGATGTTCGCGCCATCGCATGAACCGCGGAAACAGGTCCTGTGAATGTCAGCGCAAGATCGAGTGTGTGAATAGCCTGGGAAATCAGGACGCCGCCGCCATCGCGCTCATAAGTCCCTCGACCGGGTTCATCATAATAGGATTGCTTCCGCCACCAGGGAACGTTGATCTGAACGACATCTATGTCACCCAGCGTTCCTTCCTGTAGCAGCAGCGCCAGTTTCCGCGCCGACTCCCGCATCCGGTGCTGGAATACGATGCCAAGCTTTACGCCGGCATCAGCGCATCGGGCAACGATGTCAGACGCGGCAGCGAAGGTCCGCTCAATCGGCTTTTCCATCAGAATGTGCTTGCCTGTGCCGCACAGCGCCGTGACAATTTCCACTCGCTGATTGGGTGGAGTCGCAACGATGACAAACTCGATTTTCGGGTCATCCGCGATGTCCCGGATATCGTTGTAAGCGATTGGCGAGGCACTCAGGGACCGGGAAGCCTCACCGGCAAATGCGTTCGCTTTGGCGGGGGTGCGGGACAGAAGACCGCGTAAAACAATACGCCCGTTTGTCGCCGCGATTGCGGCTACATGTGTTTTGGCCACCATTCCCAAGCCAACCAACGCTACCTGCATCTCGTCTCCCAGCGTTCCCGCCAACTATCGGCACCTTCGTTGGTTAGCATGCCGGTATACCGGTTGTAAATAGCCGGAACACCGGTATACTGGCAGGAAGTTTCTGACAGACAAAAGCGGGAATATGCCCAAAACCACGGTTGAAATCAGTCCTGGCACACAGATCGCAGATCTGCAAATGCCAAAGGTGGATGTCCGCAAACCTGCCGGCGAACAGATATTTCGCGCTATCAAGCAGGCGATCCTCAGAATGGACCTTTCGCCGGGTTGTATCATCTCCGAGGCGGAGATCGGAGCCAAGTTCGGTGCGAGCCGCACGCCGGTGCGCGAAGCATTCATGCGGCTCCGGGAAGCGGGCCTCGTGACCACTTTACCCAGTCGGGGCAATTTCGTCGCCAAACTGGACAGAAGCAAAATTCTCGAGGCCCGTTTTCTGCGCGAAGCGCTGGAGATGGCGAACATCCGGCACCTGGTCGAGCAGGGATTGCCGGACCAGGCATACGATGAGCTTGTTGACAATCTGGAAAGCCAGAACGCCGCCATTGAAGAACGCGATTACTGGCTGTTCAGCAAACACGATGACGCATTTCATCTGATCCTTGCCGCAGCAACCGGGTATCCGCGGGCCGCAAAGGTGTTGGAAAGCGAAAAGATGATTCTGGACCGGCTTAGGGTATTGTCGCTGCAAAAGGACGATCATCTGGAGACGCTTTACGGCGAACACAAGGCTCTGTTTGACGCCATTTGCGATCGGGACTTGTCCGGTGCATTTGACATCGCCCATATTCATCTGATCTCAATCCTGTCCGTCCTGTCGGACCTAGAAGAACGCCACTCTGAATATTTCAACTGACCGGTGCTGCGAAACCCGTTCATGTGAAGAGGCCAGGAGACCTGCATGCCAAAGATTGTCCATTTCGGCGTGGGTAACTTCAGCCGCGCCCACCAGTTCTGGTACACTCAGAATGCCGGTAAGAACTGGCGCATAACAGGCGTTTCGCTTCGTCGGCCGGACACCCGTGATCGCCTGAAAAGCCAGGACTTTGAGTATACCCTTGCTATCTATGGTCCCGGCAGCGCCGCCTTTGAGCGTATGAATGTGCTGGATGACATCCTCGTCGCACCGGAAAATCCTCAAAAGATCATTCAGGCAGTCGCTGATCCCGCTGTCACAATCATTACAATTACTGTGACGGAAAAGGGTTATGGGATCGATCCGACAACCGGTGCGCTCGACGTCGAAGATGCGCAGATCAAACAGGATCTCGCGTCCGAAGCACCTGGTTCTTTGCTGAGTTATCTTGTCTATGGACTGGCGGCGAGAAAGGCTGGGAACAGCGAGCCGATCACCATTTTGAGCTGTGACAATCTCTCTAACAATGGAGACCGTCTCAAAAGCGGTATTCATGCATTTGCAGCAGAAGCCGGACTCGAAATTGGCGACTATCTTGATCGGTCTGTTTGTTTTCCCAATACCATGGTCGACAGAATTACGCCGGCGACGACCGAGGCACTCAAAGCGGATGTGCGCACGGAAACCGGTTGGGACGATCAAGCGCCGGTCGCAACGGAAGAATTTTCAGAATGGATAATAGAAAACCGGTTTCTCTCTTCCCGGCCGGACTGGGAAGGAACCGGAGCCCGACTGGTATCAGACGTGACGCCGTATGAACTCAGAAAATTGCGTCTGCTGAACGGCCCACACTCCCTCTTAGCGTATTTCGGCCAGTTGAGGGGGCATCAGTTCGTCCATGACGCAATATCCGATCCGGAGATCCTGAGACAGGTTCGAGGTTTGATGCGGGAAGCCGGAGCGACTTTGCCGGAGCTTATAAGAAACGAGAGCCCGGCATATTGCGATGCGTTGATCACACGCTTTTCCAATCCGGCGCTTAAGCATTCGCTGAAGCAGATTGCAATGGATGGCACGGAGAAGCTGCCGATCCGCATTCTGCCTGTTTTCAAGCACCTCATGTCCTATGGCCGGGATGCGCCATTCGCAAAACACGCCGTTGCGTGCTGGGTGGCCTACGCAATCCATCAGAGCGCTCAGGACACAGCACTTGATGATCCAAAGGCAGCGGAGATCGTGATTATCGGCCGGGGATCCGGAGACAAGCGCGAGAAAGCCAAAAAACTTCTCACACTGCTTGATCCGGATTTCTCAGGAACAAAAGCAGCGGATCAAATTGCTGCTGAGGCCGCTCACCTTGCGGCAATCTGAATGTCCCGGCTTTCAAATCTGGGGCTTGAGACTGTCACGATTATCGTTCCGGCAGCGCCCGAGGATCTGATCCAGCATGCCGTCGCACCGCCTCTCAAGGTTGGACGGGCGGGGCCTATCAGCGTCGCAGGTCCTGAAACCTGTATTTCAATCGGTGCATCGATGAACGGCAATAGGTTGCCAACCTGATCGAGGGCACGAATAGCAACGCGCGTCTCCCGATGGCTCGCCGAAAGAACGGCACTGTCGGCGACGACATCCAGTCGATCCGCGACCGGATCGGCGGCGTAGGTCCGTCTGACGACGTCCTGCGATCCCAGATAACCAACAATTTCAATATCGTGCCATTTCGTTCCCCATTTTCCAAGTTCACTCTCGGGCAGATTTTCATGGCGGACGATGACCGGCGGGTGGGGCAGGTGAGGGTAGGTGTTCTTATCCGGAAACACGTCCGTGTGAGCGCCGCTTGGAAAATTGAGGCGCACCTGATCGCAGTTTGTCAGGATAATGAGCGGCAGCGTACCGCCAATGTTGCGTTCTCCCCGTGCCCAGAATGTGACCGGTTCAAGAACAATGCGATTGGCTGGATCACCTTGGCTGGCATAGGTGTATGCGGCGAATTTCGGTTCACGAAACATGGTCATCACGCCGTGATGGCAGACCCGGTCGCCCGAGCCGAAATCGCTGTGGGTGTTGTAGTCGAACATGCACCAGCCGATGCATCCGGCGATGTGATCATCGCCGTAGGTCGCATTCAGGATATCCAGGTGCCGGGTCACATGTTCCGCTTGCCGCTGTTCCTGGTC
Organism: Stappiaceae bacterium; assembly: GCA_965275915.1. Classification (GTDB taxonomy): domain Bacteria; phylum Pseudomonadota; class Alphaproteobacteria; order Rhizobiales; family Stappiaceae; genus JBDWFY01. The sequence continues at coordinate 292,452 of CBDHYI010000006.1, read as the reverse complement.
AAACACCTTTGTCGGAAACATATGACCGTTAAATTCGGTGACCATATAGGGCACGTGTCTGTCCAGGCCGGTCACTTCACGCTGATCGCGCAACGGCATTCGCGGGCGATTGGAAAAAGGCAGTTCGAATTCGCCCAGGACGAAATCATTGAACGTGTAGACATCTTCCAGCAACGAGCTGTTCGTGTGTTTGCGGATGCCGCCGGTCTGGCGCGTGGGGTCAAGATTGCGTGCCATCTCATTGGTCCGGCGATAAAACGCATCGTCGTCCGGCGATTCATTGATCCTGACTCCCCAAAGGATAATCGAGGGGCGGTTCCAATCCCGTTCGATCATTCGGCGCACATTTCTGACTGCCTCGTCTTTCCACTTCGCACCGCCGATATGCTGCCATCCCGGGATTTCCTCAAGCACCAGTAGGCCGATCCGGTCGCAGTGATCCAAAAACCAGCGCGATTGCGGGTAATGAGATGTCCGCACTATGTTGCAGGCGAGATCGAATTTCAGGATCTCGGCATCCTTTTCCTGAGAAGCGCGCCCCTGCGCATAGCCTGAATAGGGAAAGGACTGATGCCGGTTAAGGCCGATCAGTTTGAGTTTTCGGCCGTTGAGCCGAAAACCGTCAGGAGAAAACTCAGCTGTTCTGAACCCGAATTGTTGCCTGATTTCATCACTGTGGGATGTGGAATGAAGGGACGCTCTAAGCTGGTAGAGTGCCGGTTCCTCCAGAGTCCACAGTGCGATATCGTCAAGCTTTTGAAACTCGATCCGCGTTCGCTCCGTAGAAAGATCCGCTTCCTTAGCTGCCACAACGGTTCCGTCCGGAGCCAGTATTTCGACATACCAGCGTCCTTCAAGGCCGAGTCCCCGGGGATTGGCAATGTCGCACTCAAGGACAACGGACTTCTCTTCCTCAAGTACATTTTGCGTTTCAATCCGGACATTTTTTATCGAGACGCTGTCCGTGACTTTCAGCCAGACTTCCCGATAAATACCGGCATAGGTCAGATAGTCGATCCGTCCGCCAAAGGGCGGTATTTCAGGATTTTCCGAACCATCGATCACGACCGTGATCAGATTGTCCCCCGCCGTCAGATGATCGGTCAGACGCGCCTCAAAGGGGGTATAACCGTCCGGATGAGCGGCAACCGGTTCCCCATTTATATAGACTTTGGCGTTCGCCATCGCGCCGTCGAAGACCAGATGAACTTCCTTGCCATGAAACCGGTCCTCCCACCGAAGCTGCTTCTGATAAGTAAACGGGCGTTGGTAGCAGCGCTCGTCAAAATAGTCGAAGGGAAGCTCGACGGCTGTGTGCGGTATCTCGACCTTCAGGCCATTTTGGACTTTATGAGGCCAATCCTCGTGAAATCCTTCAATGAACGTCCATGCGTCACAGAAATCCTGCATACGGCTCATGATGGTACTCACACTTATGTTGGCTTGATCAGACCGGTTCAGGCGATGGGTAATCTGACGTCTCCTTTAAAGGATCTGCAGTCAATTGGAAGTCCGGGGACAAAGTTTACAATACGGTAAGGATTTCATGCGCATTTGTATAAAGTTGGATCTTTAACTCGTCCCCGGGGTGCGTACGCCCAAGCTGTTTGGTCGTGGGGATTGGTTACTGTGTTTGTCCAACAGCCGGCAATGAGTTTGAGTATGTTGGCATGATTGGTAAAGCCTGTACCCTGAAGGGCAGGGGGCGTGACTTTTTTGCTCGCGCTGTTCCTGTCTTTAAATTTTCCGCCTTCGTAAGGCCCTTTTTCGTTGTTGTGTGCTGCGGGTTGCTTGTTGCCTGTTCCGGCGGGTCAAAACATACAAAATCGAAGTTCAGTCCCAAAAAGTACGGTGTCGCGGGAAGCCCGCGCGTGGTGAAGCCCGGCGAGCCGGTCCCCAAGGGCGGCGGGCGCTACGTTGTCGGCAAACCTTACACGATAGCCGGAAAGCGCTACTATCCGAAACACGATCCGAATTATAAGGAAGTCGGCTTGTCGTCCTGGTACGGTCCGACATTTCACGGGCGTCTGACCGCCAACGGTGAGGTCTTCGACATGGAGGGCCTTTCGGCTGCGCATACGACCATGCCGCTGCCGTCTTATGCCCGCGTCACAAACCTCAAAAACGGATCCTCTCTTGTCGTCCGCGTCAATGACCGGGGACCGTTCCACGGCAAGAGGATTGTCGATGTTTCGCAAAAAGCCGCGACACTTCTGGGTTTCAGGCAAAATGGGACTGCCAGGGTCAAAGTCGAGTATTTGGGGCGCGCCCGCATGGATGGCCTCGACCACAGGCAATTGATGGCAACCTACCGTACTCCCGGCTCACCCGCACCGGGCGGAACACTTCCTGGCACCCGCTTTGCCGGCATCATAACGGGACCGGTTCCCATCCCCAGAGCACGGCCGGTTTATTGGGACGCATACGGCAATCGGTATGCCGACAAGGTCCCAGGACAGACCCCGCCGGCCTATCTGCCGACAGGGGCTCCGAGCGGGTCAGCAGCACCGGACACACGATATGTCTGGAGTTCATCTTTTGCGGAACAACCAAAAAAGCGCGCGCAGCGTGTTGCGGTTGCCCACGCATTGGCAAAAGCCAGCAACGACAAAGGCATAACGCTTAGGGCACTGCTTAAGAGCTGGGCCAGGAAGCGTTGACCGGACGGTTGCCATACTTTTTTCCCAAAGTTTCGTCCCATGTACGATCAAATCGCTGTGAGATCGACGCTTTCCGTCCGTGCACAGATAAGAAGCAGCTATTTAGCTGTTAGAAAATCTGACAACCCTTATAATAATCGGATGCGCCGGTTTCCTGATTGGGTGTTTTTGTGACATTGACAGGGCGTCCTGAGGAAACACGGCATACGGGATAAAGCTTCTTTGATTTTGGGAGGCAGCGCTTGCTAAACAGGTGGCACGTCATCGCTCTGATTCTCATCAGCGCCTTGTGCTTGTCCACGCCGGGGCATGCCCAAAGCGAGCGGAAGCTCTATCTTCTTGATTATAATACCGGAACCGTTCTGCGCGCGGAAAGTCCGGAGGTTCAGTTTCATCCGGCGTCGGTGACCAAGCTGATGACGCTGGCGGTGGTGTTCAAAGCACTGCAGGAAGGGGACCTGGACCTGCAGACCCGCTTTGCCGTTTCCGAATATGCCTGGCGAAACGGCGGCGCGCCGAAGGGACGAACAACGATGTTCGCGGAACTCGGATCGCTCGTCTCGGTCGAAGATCTGTTGCGGGGCCTGATCATTCAGACGGCGAACGATGCCGCCCTGGTTCTGGCCGAAGGCATGGCGGGCAGCGAGGAAAAGTTCGTTGAAACAATGAATGATCTGGCGGCAAGCATCGGGATGACAAAATCGCGGTTTGCGAACGCTACCGGTTATGAGGACCAGGATAACAGAAGCACCGTCCGCGATATTGCACGGCTGATGACCTACATGATCCGGAACTTCCCGGAATATAACGCAATCTTTCTGGAACCCTCCTTTACCTGGAACAAAATACGTCAATTGAACAAAGGTTTCCTGATCGGCGGCACCCAGGGCGTTGACATGATGATGACCGGTTTTGAAGAAAATGCCGGCTACAGTGTGGTTGCAACAGCCATGGCAAACGGCAAGAGGATCGTGCTTGTCGTTTCGGGGCTGAAAGATGCCGATGCCCGAAAAGATGAAACCATCGAACTATTGCAATGGGCCTTCAACAATATCGAGACGGTCATTCTCTTCGAAGAGGGTGAAACCGTCGGATATGCCAGTGTTTTCGGTGGCACAAAAGGGCGCCTCGCTCTTGTCGGCGACGGTCCTGTGACACTGTCCGTGCCCCAGGGACAAAAGCGTGGTTTCTCGGCCAAAATATTCTACCGCGGCCCGGTGAGGGCCCCCATCAAAGCAGGAGATCCGATGGGAGAGCTTCGGGTCTGGAACGGTCCGGTTCTGTCACAACAGATCCCCCTGTATGCGGGGGAGAATATCGAAGTCGGCAGCCTGCGCCAGAGAGCCCAGGATGGCATGTTTGAATTGTTGTTCGGTTGGGTCCGGCTGCTGTGATTATCAACGAAGAGAACCCGCGCCAGCCCCATCAGGACGCACCCGTTCAAAGTACCGGACTGCGCCAGCCCCGCTTCATTACCTTCGAAGGGGGGGAGGGGGCGGGAAAGTCCACGCAAATCACCCAACTCTCCAAAAAGCTTGAAACAGAGGGGGTCGAAACACTCATCACCCGGGAACCCGGCGGCTCCCCCGGCGCAGAGGCGATCCGGCATGTGATCCTGTCCGGCGCGGCGGAATCGCTTGGACCGGAGGCCGAGGCGATGTTGTTTGCCGCCGCGCGCGCAGATCATATTGAACAAACGATCAAACCCGCCCTGAAATCGGGCAAGTGGGTCCTTTGCGACCGGTTTGTTGACTCAACCCGGGTCTATCAGGGTGAGGGTGGGGCGGATCCGAGGATTATTGAGGCGCTTGAGCTGGTCTCAATCGGCACCTTTATGCCGGATCTCACGATCATCATCGATGTCCCGGCCGAGAAGGGGCTTGAAAGAGCACGCAAGCGGCAAAGCGCTGACCAGAACGGTGAGCCGGATCGCTTTGAAAAGGAAACGCTCGCCATTCACGAAGGCCGCCGTCAGGCGTTTTTGAAGCTGGCTGAAAACTACCCCGGCCGCTGTGTGATTGTTGACGGCTTGCAGGGCATCGACGGCGTCGGGCAGCAGATCTGGAATGTCGTCGAAGGCCTGCTGCAACAGCCGCAGAACGCGGACACGGTCTGAGGATGGCAAAGTCACCAAAAACGGAAACCATTCCGGATCTTGACGGTCTACCGGGATTACCTCTGCCGCAGGATCAAACCGAGTTGTTCGGTCACGCTGCCGCCGAACAGGATCTGCTGGATGCCTACCGGTCCGAAAGGATGCACCATGCCTGGATTATCGGTGGCCCGAAGGGTATCGGAAAAGCCTCATTGGCATTTCGTTTCGCAAGGTTCTCCCAGGCTTTCCCGGACCGCTTCTCGCCCGGATGCAAGTCGGCAAGCAGCCTTGAAACCGGTTCGGAAGGGGATAAGGGCGCCGGCGGTAGAATCCAGGCCCACATCAATATTCTGCACCTGAAACGTCCGTGGGATCACAACGCCAAACGCTACAAGACCGAACTGACCGTTGATGAAATCAGGCGGACCGTTTCCTTTTTCGGCACAACATCCGGAGGGCGTGGTTGGCGGATCTGTATTGTCGACTCGGCCGATGAGATGAATGCCAATGCCGCCAATGCGCTTTTGAAAGTTCTGGAGGAACCGCCGAACCGCTCCATTTTCCTGATCCTGTCTCATGCGCCGGGACGCCTTCTGCCAACGATCCGCTCCCGCTGTCGGCGCCTCGACCTGAAACCGCTCGACAACGACGATTTATCGGCAGCGCTGAAGAGTCTGGGACGGGCGGACAGTCACAGCGCTCAAGATATCCATCATGCAATACGGTTGTCCGGCGGCAGCGTTCGCCGCGCCGTGCTTCTGCTCGAAAACGGCGGTGTTGAAACTGCGCGGGAATTTGATGCGATTGCTGATGCGTTGCCGGCGCTGGATGTGAAACAGCTGCACAGCTTTGCGGACAAAGTCAGCGCGCGCGGTGCGGACGATATATATGAGCTTTTCAAGGACTTATTACGAGACCGGATCGCTGCAAACGTCCGTCGGGACACGGCAAACGGTATCGCCGCACGTCGTCTTGTCAGGTGGGCCGATGTATGGGAAAAGACCGATCAGGCTACGACTCTCGCCGAAACGCTCAATCTGGATCGAAAACAGGTTGTTCTGGACACATTCAGAAACTTTTCCGACGTCATGCGATCAATGGGCGTAAAAGACGAAATCCGATAATTCAATGAGCTGCCGAAAGGCACCCAAAGGCAATTTGCCAAAAAAGATCGCCATGACAGATAATACCGAGCGTTTTTACATCACGACAGCGATTTCCTATCCCAACGGAGCGCCGCATATCGGCCACGCCTATGAGGCGATTGCAACCGATGCTATCGCCCGCTTCATGCGTCTTGAGGGCCGGGATGTCTACTTTCTGACCGGAACGGACGAACATGGCCAGAAAATGTATCAGACTGCGCAGAAAGATGGCCTGACTGCGCGCGAACTGGCCGATAGAAACAGCGCCGAATTCAAGAAAATGGTCGAGATGCTCGGTTGTTCAAACGACGACTTCATCCGAACATCCGAAGAGCGGCACCACATCGCATCCCAGGAAATCTGGCGGCGAATGGAGGCCAACGGCGATATCTATAAAGACAAATATTCTGGCTGGTATTCTGTCCGGGATGAGGCCTACTATCAGGAAGACGAAACCGAATTGCGGGACGACGGGGTCCGTTATGGCCCGCAGGACACGCCGGTGGAGTGGGTTGAAGAGGAAAGCTATTTTTTCCGTTTGTCGGCCTATCAGGACCGTTTGCTCGCCCTTTATGAACAGCAGCCGGAGTTTGTCGGCCCGGACGAGCGGCGCAACGAAGTCGCGAGCTTTGTCAGAAGCGGTCTGAAAGACCTGTCCATTTCGCGAACGACATTTGACTGGGGCATCAAGGTGCCGGACAGCGACGGACATGTGATGTATGTCTGGGTGGATGCGCTGACAAACTATATAACCGGTGTCGGATTTCCCGATGAGAACGCAGAAAACTGGTCTTACTGGCCCGCCGACATTCATATTATAGGCAAAGACATTGTGCGCTTTCACGCGGTCTATTGGCCGGCTTTTCTGATGTCGGCGGGTATCCCGCTGCCCAGGCGTGTGTTTGCACACGGTTTTCTGTTCAATCGCGGGCAGAAGATGTCCAAATCCGTGGGTAATGTCGTCGACCCACAAACGCTGATTAAGACCTATGGACTTGATCAGCTTCGTTATTTCTTCCTCAGAGAAGTGCCTTTCGGCAAGGACGGCAGTTACAGTCATGAGGCGATCGTCAACCGCATCAACGCCGATCTCGCCAACGACCTGGGCAACCTCGCGCAACGTTCGCTGTCGATGATCGCGAAGAACGTCGGCGGGATTGTCCCTCAACCGGGTTCATTCAGTGTCGAGGATGAGGCTATTCTTGCGCAGGCTGATGCAATGCACGCTCAGTGCAGCAAGGCGATGGAGACGCAGGCGATCCACCTGGCGCTGTCCACAGTCTGGTCTGTCGTTGCTGAGGCGAACCGCTACTTTGCGGCTCAAGAGCCCTGGGCGCTTAAGAAAACCGATCCGGAACGGATGGGAACTGTCCTTTATGTGACCGCCGAGGTTATCCGGCAGATCGCCATCCTCTCCCAATTCGTTATGCCGCAATCAGGTGCGAAACTCCTGGACGCGATTGCGGTTGCGCCCGATGCGCGGTCCTTTGCTTCGCTGGGGGCAGGGGGACGTCTGGTCTCGGGCGTGGGACTGCCGAAACCGACACCGGTTTTCCCGCGCTTTGTCGATGAAGAAGCGGCTGAGGCCTAGACCAATGCTGATTGACAGTCATTGCCATCTCGATTTTCCCGACTTCGACAGCGAGCGGGACGAGATCATCGCCAATGCGAAACAGGCCGGTGTCGATCTGATGGTCACCATCTGCACCCGCGTGAGAAAATTCGGCAAGGTGAAAGCCATCGCGGACCGATATGAGAACGTCTTTTGCTCGGTCGGCACCCACCCCCACAACGCCGGCGAAGAGCTGGATATTACGGTCGATGATCTGCTGAAACTTTCCGAAGACAACAAGGTCGTGGCGATCGGCGAAGCGGGCCTTGATTTCTTCTACGACAAATCGCCCAGAGATGCGCAGGAAACGGGTTTTCGCACTCATATCAAGGCCGCGCGGGAAAGTGGTTTACCGATCGTCATCCACGCACGGGATGCCGATACGGACATGATCCGCATTCTTGAGGAAGAAATGGGGCAGGGGGCCTTCAAGGCGATTCTGCATTGCTTCTCCTCCGGCCGTGAATTGGCAATGCGTGGAATCGAGATGGGCCTCTATGTCTCTTTTTCCGGCATCCTGACCTTTAAGAACTCGGAGGAAATTCGCTCGATCGCACGCGATCTGCCGGCGGACAGACTGCTCGTGGAGACCGATGCGCCTTATCTTGCACCGCCACCGCACCGTGGCAGACGCAACGAACCGGCCTACGTGGTGAACACTGCCAAGGTTCTGGCCGAAACCCGGAGCACATCGCTCGAAGACATTGCGCAGCAGACAACCGAGAATTTCTTCCGGCTGTTTTCCAAAATTTCATCTCCCGTCGCCGACAGTGTCAGTTAGCGGATATGCAGAATGACAGCGGATGAAGCGCGCAACTGTCTGCAATTCACGATCCTGGGCTGCGGATCGTCCGGCGGCGTGCCGCGGATCGGCAATGTCTGGGGTGCCTGTGATCCCGACAACCCGAAAAACCGGCGCCTGAGATGCGCGCTGTTGGTCAGACGCTACGGTCCTGACGGAACGACGACGGTTCTGATCGACACTGGCCCGGATGTACGGGAGCAACTGATCAGAACCCAGGTCGCCGCGCTTGACGCCGTGCTTTACACCCATTCTCACGCCGATCACCTTCATGGCATAGACGACCTCCGCCAGATTGCGATTGCCACGCGCCAGCGCGTACCGGTCTATATGGACGAACCGACCTCCAAGCGCGCACATGAAGCGTTTGAATATTGTTTCGTTTCACCGCCGGGCTCGAACTATCCGCCCATCCTCGAAGAACATCATATTGAAGCAGGCAGGCCGATTGTCATCCATGGGGCAGGGGGCATGATCCGCTTTATGCCCTATCTGGTTGAACACGGCGAAATCACGGCGCTGATGTTTCGGATCGGAGACGTGCTTTACACGCCCGATGTGAAACGCATCCCGGGTGAAAGCCTGTCAGCGCTCGACAATCTGGATGTCTGGATCGTTGACGCCTTACGTCGTACTCCGCACCCAAGCCATTTTTCGCTTGAAGATGCCGTTGCCTGGTCAAAGCGCGCCGGACCAAAACGGACAATCATCACGAACATGCATAACGACATGGACTATCAGACATTATGCGGAGAGCTGCCGGCCGGGATGGAGCCAGCTTATGACGGATTGATTTTCAGTATAGAAGCACAAGAAAGAATATTATAAGTATATGAATTTAAATAATTTTATTCTATTTATTGTTATTATCTGCATTGACGAAAATGGGAGAGGGGACCGCCCTACCCTTATTTGGCAACAAGGAAAGTATTGGGCGGTTGAAAAAGTGAAGTACTATGTTAGGCAAAATTGACCTGCAAAATAGAACCGCAGCAGTTCCGGGAACGATCAAAGCGCATTGGTTTGAAAATGCCTATATTGGCTTGTCCAGAACACTGTTCCATATCATCAAAATTCCGCTTAAGCCATTTGACTCAGGTCTCGAATACGAAAAACAGCCCGTTAAAACTGAGTTGGTTTTCGACTGGTACGACCTGAAGCTCGCTCACGAAAGACGAATTGGCGGCCTCAACCTGAAATCAAACAACTATCCTGATGCTGAAGCGTCCATATATGTCGGCTCGGCACATAACTGGTGTGATGTGCGAAAGCTGAGTATTCAAAACTTAGATGATGGGTGGTCTTGGGAAGTCAGGGGTGATGTTCTGGTCGAGTTTGAAAACGAACGGGTTGCTCAGAACGAAGCCTTCAAATTCAATACCACGTTGACGTGGGAGACCTGACCGATCGGTAATCGGCAATGCAAGTAGCGGTGACGGCATTCCGTAAACAGACTGAGCGGGCATTCCAGATTGGACGACAACGTCACACACAACACACGCGGGGCTGTATACAGCCTCATCGTCTATTCGCATAATATATATATTGGAATCTTTGGGGAAGTAAATTCTTGACCGTAACATGAATAACTAACAAGGTCAAGTCTCCCAATGAAATTTTTACTACGTGAAATCACGAAGCCAATACTTCGCAGGGTAGGGACCGCGATAGCGGCTTATCTTGCTGCGCAAAGTATTGATGCGAATACCATTGAATTAATTGTCAATGGGTTGTCAGCAACCGCTTTGGTTGCTTGGGACTTGGGATGGTCCCATTTCGAGCGTCGAAAGGGGAAAGCATAATGGCATTCCTTGAAGCGCTCGGGTTAGGGCTGGCGCGTGGCGTTAGTGGTCTGCTCTCAGGTTTGGGCGGAGATGATGGCCCGAACATTTATGAGCAGGACCAGATTGCCCGTCGCCATTTGGCGTACCAATGGAGCAACCAAATTCCTTTGGTTGTTGAGGCCGCAAAGAAAGTTGGCATCAATCCGCTTACGGCCATCAGGGCAGGGGCGGGGTCAGCGGGAGCTGTGCCCTTTGCCCCTGTCTTGTCCACAGGTGGGGCAAACGGATGGGGTCAAGCCGTAGGCGCTGGAATAGAAACCGGCGTTCAAGCCGCGTTTGATTACAATCCGCTGGACGAAGAAAGATCGCGAATTGAGCTGGACATTATGAAGGGCCAGCTACGGCGCATCAACGAGGGCGCTGGTATCGATACGCGTATCGGCGGCACGCCAGTGGCGTCCGGATCGCGCTTTCGAGCCGGGGGCGGTGCGCTCAGTGGTGGAAAAACGAGCCTTGCAAAAGGCGGAGTGGTAGAGCAAGGTGAGCGGACAGTTACAAATCCGTTTCCAACCGACTCGGGCCTAGAGGTTAATCCCAATTGGCTCGATGCCACAGCAGGTGAAGATAGATATGGAGAAATTGTCGGAGGTGGAGCGTTTGGCGCGGCTAATTCGTTGGCTGATTTATATCATAATCGTCGTGCCATTATGTCTAGTTTCCTTAAACATACTGCTCGCACTTACGGTGGATGGCTACCAGACGGACATGATAGACAAGAGCCGTTGGTTCACAAATGGATCAAGCGGTGGCTGAATCCTGACGTAAAATACTCAACCGGTAGAACATTCTAGCCTCGTGCGCCGTCGAGCGCGCGGGGTTTTTTTGCGTCTTCGCAGATACAAATGCGCGGGCTGTCGGGCTCGTGCACGCAAAATCCGAAAGATCGTCAACCAACTGAAAGGAAAGAGACGATGAAAAAAGGTGGAATTCTTCACCGCAATATGGAGATGAACAGGCAGTCTGTTTCTCCTGTCGAGGTTCCGCGCTCGTTGCGTGGTCATGAAATCAGCGCGCTAACAACCCTGCCTGCCGGTCGTGTTGTGCCGGTCGCCGCAATCCCGCTTCTGCGCGAAGACGCAGTAAGAAGGGGGCGGGTGCGGTTGACCTTCGAGATGCATGAAACGGAAGAAATTCTGATGAATGCGGTGCACTGCAAGGTCAGTGCCTATTTGGTACCGTTCCTTGCATCACCACGGTTTAATGGCATGGATGAGTTGAACCGCTCCTATCAGGGCGAGCCGCTGCGTGAAGGCGAACAGCCGGTGCCGTTTTTTGAAACGGAAGCACGCGGCGCTGTGGGCACAAACGCGGTACTCGAAAAAATGGGCCTGCATGCCGGTGAGACAGATACGATTAATCTGTTCTATAATGAGGCTTATAACCTCATTCAAAACTACCGGCAGAAGAATCGGAGTGTCAGTCTTACCGACCGGGACAGACTGGACAAAACCCTTGCACCCGCCTTTTGGCAGCATCATCGCTACAAGCATATTGTACCTGATTTTGATCAGGCGCTTATCGATGGCGAGGTCGCGCTGAATATTGCCAATGCGAAAATGCCGGTAACAGGCATCGGTCCGACTTCGGACGTGTTTTCGCAGGCGAACCAGTCGAACGTTAGGGAGACTGGCGGCGACGGGACGGCCAGTTATACGACACCGGCACTCGCATCTCAGATGTTTGTGAAGGAAGATCCGGATAATCCCGGTTTTCCGGCGGTATTTGCGGAGCTGGCGGCGAACGGTATTACGGTATCGTTAGCGAATATCGATGCTGCAAAGAAGACAGTCGCATTTGCGAAGCTGCGCGAACAATATAACGGCCTCGATGATGAGTACATCATCGATATGTTGATGTCTGGTCTTCGGGTGCCGGAACAAGCGTTCCGCCAGCCGATGTTGTTGAGCCAGCAAACAACCATGTTCGGCATGTCGAAACGCTATGCGAGTGACGCTGCGAACTTAACGGAAAGTGTCGTCAATGGTGGGACGTTTGTTGATCTGGCGATACGTGTCCCACCGGTTAATACCGGCGGCGTAATCATGATCCTAGCGGAGTGCGTTCCGGATCAGTTGTTCGAGCGCCAACAGGACCCGCTCCTTTATACAACCAGCGTCGGCGAATTGCCGGAATTTCTCCGCGATGAGCTGGACCCGGAAAAAGTCGATACGGTGTTTAACCGCTATGTCGATGTCAATCACGGGACTCCGGATGGTGTCTTTGGTTATGAACCAATGAACGCCAAATGGGACGTAAAGGCTCGGCGTGTCGGCGGACGGTATCTCCGACCGACAGTCGATCTGCCAGCCGACGAAGATCGGATGCGCATCTGGTCCAGTGAGGTGGCCAATCCTGCACTGAATACGGATTTCTATCTGTCTAGTGAAATCCATACGCGACCGTTCAAGGATCAAGTCAATGATCCGTTTGAAGTCGTCGCGACCGGGCAGTTCGTCATTGAAGGCAACACCGTCTTTGGCGGGGCCTTGATTGAGGCGAGCGACAACTACCAGCAAGTGCTGGAAGAAATGCCGACCGAAACAATCGAGAAGTAGGACAGAAAAATGCAGAAATTAGGAAATCTGGACAAGTGGAAGCTGGTCCAAGAGAGCGAAGCGATTGAATTTCCAGTCGCGCGTCGAGTGAGACTGGAAGTCATGACGCCGATAGGTACGGATTGGGCAATACAGCGAGGTGATGACGATCCCGAGTATTTCACTACAACCTCCGGGTTTGACGTGATGGAATTCGGTGTCACGGAACCGGTGAAGCTGATACCGATGCGGGATGTGCGCTGGTTTAGTGCCGGAGGCCAGATCATTCATATCGAAGACACTGGCAATGAGTCGTTTGCTACTGTTGCGAATAGGCAAACACGTAATCCAGAGCTGGAAAAAGTCGCACACATGGCGGCGCTTAATGCAACGCGACGTATGGAGCAAATGCATGCGGAAGAGATGCGACGTTTGGAGCTGAGGCTGGAAGAACAGGGAGAACGACTTGACCGACAAACCGGCGAAATCCTTGATGACGGTGGCGATACAACTGGCGAGGGCGACGGCGGCGACGTACCGCCGGAAAAACAGGGTGCCGCCGAAACACGTCAAGATGTGGCTGGATCAAAGGCTTCAGCCGAACCAGCCGCAACCGAGGGAGCCGAAAGTGGTTAATTATCAGACCGCCATGCGGCAACTCATGGATAAGCCGTTTTGTCGGACGGCCAAATACCGTGAGCAACAGGGGAGGGCGACCCGAAAGGGCGCCTATCTCGATCCCGTCACCGGGGAAGCGCCAATAATCAAGTTTGAGAAGGCGTTGATTTCGGATCTTCGAAGGCGCGGAATACCGATGTTTGCGCACAACATGGTGCGAACTGATCGTGAGCAAGATGAACTGTTTAGGCGAGGAAAATCACAGCATCGAGGCGGCGAAAGTGCCCATAACTATGGAATGGCAGTGGATATCATCCATTCCACCAAGGGTTGGAACCTCGATAAAAATTCGTGGTTGATACTCAAACATATAGCCGATGAGGTCTCGACCCGAATACGCGTACCCATAGAGTGGGGCGGCGATTGGGACAATGACGGCATATGTGTCCTCGATGATCCCGATGAGAGCTTTTGGGATGCCGCGCACTTCCAGCTTGCCAATTGGCGAAGTCTCATCAAGCCGAAAACTTTCGACAAGGAACTAGCGATTTTGCGGGGTCAAGAAAAATAGGACCTACCGGACCGCATTTTTCTTGATGCTGCTAAATCGCGGAAAACGCTCACGAATGGGTGCGTGCACCAAAGGTCACGCAACCCTGCCACGTGGCGAACGTCCCCGAAGGGACAAAACCAAAAAGGATTTTTGGAATGAGCAAGTTGACTGCTGCAACGCCTGAACAGGCTAAAGAAGCCAATGAAAAGTTCGAAGAACAGCGAAAGAAACAAATGAAGGAAGACAAGAAGACGTACAATCTTCATGTGGAAGTCATTCAGTTTCAGGACAAGCTGCCTTTGCCTGATGCACGCGTAAAAGCGTGGCTGGAAGGCAAGCCGGGGTTGGGCACCCGGCTAGCAAAGGCAGCATCGCAGGCTGAATAGGCCAGCCTGCAAGCGGCCCGGAATATCTCTGACCATATTCTGGGCCGCTCCCCATACTCTCTTGCAGACCTATGCATTTAGTGACACGCAACACGGAAAAGAAAATGACGGACAATGTAATTACACTCGGAAACATCACAAGATTAGACATACCGCCGGAGCGAATCTTAGAGCAGGCAAAGCGCGAATGTACAGATTGCGTCGTGGTGCTTGGATATGACAAGGACGGCGAACAGTATTTCGCGTCATCAGTAGCGGACGGCGGTACGGTGATGTGGATATTGGAAACGGCAAAGATGGCGTTGCTCATGGAAACGGCAGAAGAATAGATGTGCATCAGTCCAAATAAGTTGGCAGATGGCACATTGGTTGCGTGTCGCGAATGCAGAATCTGTCGAGATAACTACATCAACGATTGGGCAGGGCGGCTTATAGCGGAGTCCAAAACGGCAAAGTATCAATACTTCGCATTGTTGACCTACGGCGACGATAAGCTAGGCGAACAAGGAAAAATCAAAGCCGCTGTTTTAACCTACTCCGATGTTCAAAAGTATTTTAAGAAACTGAGGAAGCGGGTAGGGAAGTTCAAGTACTTCGTCGTGGGAGAATACGGAAACAAGAATGACAGAGCGCATTGGCACGTAGTGCTAATGACTAATAAACCGCTCGAAAAAGCGTATGCGGGTAAAAATCGAGACAGAATAAAAAAGGATGGCGTACTACGCCAGCAAGGGGATTGGGATCACGGTTGGTCGTCTTTCCAAGACTTCGTGTATACCCATGCCCGTTATTGCTGCAAATATCTTGATAAGGGTAAGCAGGACGAAATTAAAACGTCCATGCTCCAGATGAGCAAGAAACCGCCCATAGGGACGGAATATTTTCAGCAAGTCGCAAAGCAATATGTAGATGCGGGGTTATCGCCCCAGGATCGGTTTTACAGCTTTGCGGAAATAAAGAACAAAGACGGCAAGCCGCGCAAATTTATGTTGTCAG
Organism: Stappiaceae bacterium; assembly: GCA_965275915.1. Lineage (GTDB taxonomy): Bacteria > Pseudomonadota > Alphaproteobacteria > Rhizobiales > Stappiaceae > JBDWFY01. The sequence goes on along the minus strand of CBDHYI010000006.1, from coordinate 277,207 downwards.
GCGTAACTGCCGAAAACTTTGTTAAGCATTTCGTAGAGACATGGCAGAAACGTTATGGCAAGTCCGAAATGGATTATTGGGATGCGGCGACGGGCGTCGTGTTCAAACGCGAAAGCAGCGCGAGGCCGATACCGGCATCACCCGTTATAGACGAATATCTCGATAAGCGGATGCGAGTGTGGTGTGAGCGAGCCGAAGGCTGGCGCATGAAATGGGATATGAGACGTCTATACGAAGAAAGGCAAAGGATAGATGAGCAAGAGAAAGAGGAAGAGCGGAAATACCGCGAGAAATACGACCGCCCGGACACGTGTCAGTGTCCGCACTGTGTCGCGCGTCGCGCCGGTAATACGTATAAGTAGAACCGCAGTAAAAAGGAAACCAAGGAAAAGTTCCATAACAATTCCTCGGACTCTAGTCCGTGGTAGAAAGCAAGCCCATCGTGGTAGGAAAAAAGCAGTATTATCTGCACAAGCCCTAGATAGGTCGCAAACTAACAAAAGGCGTAACCAGCCTGTCAGAAGACAGTCAGAATTACATCTGCGCGAAACGCCAAAAGTTAATTGTAAACAGCGACCTAGACCAGAACGCAAAGCGGCAGGGTCTGGTTTATCTAGGGATTTTATTCCGTGGTGTGAACGAAAGAAATAATCCACAGTTAAGTGAATAAAGGGTCTTGCAAGGAATGGCGAATAAGCTCACGTTAGAACGGTAAGCACAGTGGTCAAGAACTTCCCGATTCGCATAATATATATTATGGAATATTTTTATTCAGATAGTTTCGTGGCGTTTTTGCTGGTGGTCGTGCCGGACTGTATGCTTGTGGCCTGTCCTGCCCAGCCATCCGATACCCAGGTTTTTTGGATCAGTTCCGGTCCACGTCGCTGATGTCCGCAAACATGTAATCCGGACATCGCCTGTGATGTTAAGGCGTACATCCAGCTAAACTCAACCGGCTCGCGCTTGCCATCATTTTCCGTTTGCGCCGCTTTCGAAGCCAGCATTGATCTCCAAGCTGGTTCGCCTGATTGCGCCGCATGGTCGTTCATAGTTGCACAATGAGGTTCGGCAGGAACCAGCACGGTTGACCATTGGGCATCGCGGGATTGGCCGCCAATCTGCAACACTATAGTGCAATTACAGGAAGCAAATTCAAAACGCACAGTCGTTAACCATAAGGTACCAGACCTTAGGCGGCTCAACGCGGTCAGTTGGTTCGTCCAAGGGCCATCACAATTACGGGAATTCCGTTCGATGCTGCTTGATATCTCTTGCGGTTGGTCCACATAATTTTTCGACCAACCATGGGACGGCGATATGCCGCCCCCACACATCTCTCACGGAAACAGACGCATGAATGATCAATCGGCCTACATGCCGCCCAAAGTGTGGAAATGGGCAACCGAAAGCGGCGGAACATTCGCCAGCATTAATCGGCCCATTGCCGGTCCGACACACGAAAAGAACCTCCCGATCGGACAACATCCGTTACAGCTCTATTCACTGGCAACGCCGAACGGCGTCAAAGTGACGGTCATGCTGGAGGAACTTTTGGCTCTGGGGCATTCGGGTGCGGAATACGACGCCCATCTCATTAAGATTAACGACGGCGATCAATTCAGCAGCGGTTTTGTCGAAGCAAATCCGAATTCCAAGATCCCTGCCCTGGTCGATCACAGCACGCCCGAACCGGTGCGTATTTTTGAATCGGGTGCCATCCTTCTTTATCTCGCCGAAAAATTTAATGCGTTCCTGCCGAAGGATCACGCCAAGCGCACCGAAGCCTTGTCATGGCTGTTCTGGCAGATGGGAAGCGCTCCTTACCTTGGCGGCGGCTTCGGTCACTTTTACGCTTATGCACCGGAAAAAATGGAATATCCGATCAACCGTTTTGCGATGGAAACCAAGCGCCAGCTCGATGTCCTGGACCGGCGTCTTGCGGATCATGCGTTTATCGGCGGTGAGGACTATACCATCGCCGACATGGCGATCTGGCCGTGGTACGGAGCACTTGTGAAGAACAAACTCTATGACGCAGCGGAGTTTCTCGACGCTCAGTCCTACAAGCATGTGAACCGTTGGACCGACGAGATCGCTGCACGCGATGCGGTTAAGCGTGGGCGGATGGTCAATCGGACCTGGGGCGAACCGGAAGAACAGCTGCATGAACGTCATCATGCCGATGACTTTCATACAAAGACGCAGGACAAGCTCGAAGCGGCCGAATAATCAATGACAATGGACAGTCGGTCCCACTTGTGAGACCGACTTGTCTTCTTCACTCAAGCGCTGCCTGTCCCGGTTGGGCTCTCTGCCGCAGCGGGAACAGCCGGAGCCCCCTCACCCGGTGCACCCGGCGTATCTGAACCGCGGTATTGACCCTTAAGTCGCTCGCGCACGATCTGCAGGGCAACATAGAGCACCGGAACCAGAATGACGCCGAATGCGGTCGCGAAGAACATACCGCCAAAGACCGCAACCCCGATCGCCTGTTGGCTCGCTGCGCCGGCGCCGGAGGCGACCACAAGCGGAATAACCCCGAGCAGAAACGACAGGGCTGTCATCATAACGGCCCGGAACCGCATATGAGCGGCGATCTTAGCCGCTTCGACGATCGACTTTCCGTCCGCCCGCTGTTCGGCTGCAAATTCCACGATCAAAATCGCATTCTTCGCCCCGAGACCGACAAGCATGATCATCCCGATCTGGGTATAGAGATTGACGTCTCCGCCATAGATCATGACCCCGACAAAAGCACCCAGCAGTGCCACTGTGACCGACAGGAGGATCGCGATCGGCATGCTCCAACTTTCATACTGGGCCACCAGGAACAGGTAGGCGAACACGATCGCAAGGATAAGAATGAAGACGACAATGTTACCGGCTTCAAGCTGTTGCAGCGCGGTGCCGGTCCATTCAAATGAATAACCGCTTGGAAGCGCTTCCTGAGAGATTGAGGCGAGCGTGGTGATCACCGTTCCCGTTGAGCCGCCGGCAGCCGGATTCGCATTCAGCGTCGCAGCCCGGAACTGGTTGTAACGGTTCAGAATTTGAGGCCCCAGGACATTGTCGACCTGCACAAGCGTGCGCATCGGGACCATATCTCCATCGCCTGCGCGCACATACAGCTGGCCGATATCCTGAATCCTGTTCCGATAATCGCCCTCAGCCTGGATCATGACCCGGTAAACACGGCTGAAGAGGTTGAAATCATTGATGTAGTAGGATCCCAGATAGGCCTGAAGCGTTGTAAAAACGTCCGCAATGCTCACACCAAGCGTTTTTGCCTTTTGGCGATCAAGGTCTATGAACAGTTGCGGGACGTTGGCCCTGAATGTCGTGTAGGCTTGGGAAATCTCCGGTTGCTGATTGGCGGAATAAACGAGAGAACCGAGCGCGCTCGCAAGGTCCTGCGGAGTCCCTCCCCCGGTCTGCAGCACCTTCATTTCAACGCCGCCCGTGGTGCCAAGACCGGGAATTGGCGGCGGATTGAAGGCGATAATGTTGGCGGATGCGAAGGTGCTGAAATCACGCCACAGTCCCGCCAGAATAGCGTCGACATGCAGAGACGGCTCTGTCCGTTCGTCCCAGGGCGTCAGCGTGATGATGACAAGAGCATTGTTGACGGCAGCACCGCCGTTCAAAAGCCCGAACCCGTTGACAGTCACGACATCCTTCACCCCCGGACGCTCCTTCAGCATCTCTTCGATGCCCTGGGTCACGACCTCGGTCCGGCCGAGCGAGGCGCCATCGGGAAGCTGCACATCCACCATCAGGTAGCCCTGATCCTCGGACGGCAGGAAGCCGGCCGGCAGCGACCTGTTGAGGCTGTAAAGTACGGCAACAGCAATAACAACGGCCAAAATGCCAAGGAAAGACCGGGAAACGAGCATTCCCACAACGCCGGAATAGCCGTTTCTGACGCGCCCGATGCCACGGTCGAACATCGCCAGAAATTTACTCATCTCTCCCGTGCGTGGTTTCAGGATCAGCCCGCAAAGCGCCGGTGAAAGCGTCAGGGCGTTGATCGAGGAAATGACGACGGCAACAGAGATTGTCACGGCGAACTGAAGATAAAGCTGACCGGTAATTCCCGGCATGAACATCGTCGGGACAAACACAGCCAGAAGAACAAGCGTCGTTGCGATAACCGGTCCGGTAATCTGCCCCATCGCTTTTGCTGTGGCTTCCTGGGGAGCGAGGCCCTCCTCCTCCATGATCCGTTCAACGTTCTCCACAACGACAATTGCGTCGTCAACAACGATGCCGATGGCCAACACCAGCGCGAAAAGCGAAATCGTGTTCAGCGACATACCAACGGCCAGGAGAACCGCGAACGTCCCTATGAGCGATACCGGAATGGCAATGGTCGGGATCAGGGTCGCACGCCAGTTGCCGAGGAACAGGAAGACAACGGCGACCACAAGCATAAATGTCAGGATCAGCGTGGATATGACATCCTTCAGCGACTGTTCGACAAAGTCCGTCGTGTTGAACGGGACCGCATATTCGATGTCGTCAGGAAAAGCGCGCGACAGCCGGTTCAGTTCACTGAGCACCCCTTCGGACACCGCAATGGCGTTCGCGCCCGGCGCCTGATAGACCGCGACAACCGCAGCGGGACGACCGTTATACTTACCGCTGAAGTTATAGAACTGAGAGCCCAGCTCAACGCGGGCGACATCCCTGATCTTGACAAGCGCGCCGTCCTGGCCGGTCCGCAGGATGATATTTCCGAACTCCTCAGCGGTTGAAAGGCGCCCTTTTGCCGTGATCGTGTATTGGAATTGCTGGTCTGCCGGCGTCGGCGGTGAACCGATCTGTCCGGCCGCAACCTGAATGTTCTGGTCTCGGACGGCGGAAATAAAATCGGTTGGTGTCATGCCGAGGCTGGCGAGACGGTTGGGATCAAGCCAGATCCGCATACCGTAGGCAAAGTCGGTCATCACATCTGCGCGCCCGACTCCGTTTACGCGGGCCAGCGCGTCCTTGATATTGATGCTGGCAAAGTTGGCCAGAAAGACCTGATCGTAGGTTTCGTTGGGCGAATAGAGTGTCGCCACAAGCAGCATATTGGTGCTGGATTTCTGGACCGTCACCCCGGATTGCGTCACCTCGGACGGCAGCTGACTGGTGGCCTGGCTGACGCGGTTTTGAACGTTGACGGTCGCGATATCCGGATCGGTTCCGACTTCAAACGTCACATTGAGCGAATAGCTGCCTGAGTCCGTGCTGTTCGAACTCATATAGATCATGTCGTCGACGCCGTTGACCTGAGATTCTATCGGAGCGGCGACGGTCTCTTCGACCACCGTGGCGTTGGCGCCGGTATAGTTGGCGCTGACATTCACGCTTGGCGGTGTGATATCGGGGAATTGTTCAACCGGCAGAGCCAGATAGCCCAAAACACCGGCAATGGTAATGACCAGCGAAATAACCAGGGCAAATTTCGGGCGATAGATGAAAAACGACGAGAACATAAATCAACTTTCCGCCGGCTGGGCATCAAGAACCGCATTGACCGGCACACCCGGGCGAACTTTCTGAAGACCTTGAACGATGACCCGTTCGCCTTCGACGAGCCCCTCGTCGACGATGTAATTCGTCTCCACGGCCTCTCCGGTTTTCACATATTTTTGCTCAACCAGGTTCTTGTCGTTGACAACCAGCACAAAATCCCCGCGTTGATCCCGCTGTATGGCAGCCTGCGGCACCAGAAGCTTTTGCTGCGGTTGCGCGTCTTCGATAATGACCGTCACAAACGTCCCCGGGACGAGTACGCCGTTGGCATTTTGGAACTGACCGCGCATGGAGATCGTACCGGTCTGGGAATCAACCTGATTATCGATAAAGACAATCTCTCCATCTTCCGCAAACCGCTCTTCATTGGGAAGAACCAGATGAATATCGGGACGGTTTTCCGCAAGCGAGAGTTTGGCCGGATCGAAATTGTTTTCCGCAATGGCATTCAGATAGTCACGCTCGCTGACGGAAAACTGGACATAAATCGGCGACAGGCTTGTCAGCCGTGCCAAGGGCTCCGACGTCGGTCCGACAAATTCACCGACGCTGAACGTGGTTTTTCCAATCCGCCCGTCAAACGGCGCCAGAACGTCAGTGTAGTTGAGATCCAGCTCGGCCTGTTCAACGCCGGCTTCGGAGGAATCGACGCCGGCATCCGCTTCCGCCTTGCTTGCGAGCGTGCTTTCATATTTTGCTTTTGAAATGTGGCCTTTGTCATAAAGGTCCTTATCACGCTCAAGATCGGCAGCCTTAAGGGCGGCGTCCGCCTTTGACTTTGCCAGCGCGGCCTTGGCGGACGTCAGTGCGGCGACGTAAGGTGCTTTTTCAATTGCGAAGACCAGGTCACCTTTTTTTACGGCGGCGCCATCTTCGATCGGCTTTTTCTCAAGGAAACCGCTAACCCTGGCAACCAGATTGACATCATCAACGGGTTGAATCTGGCCGACAAATTCTACCGAAGACCGGATATCTTCGGTAAAGGCGGTTGCGATTGAAACAGACGGCGGTGGGGCTTGCGTCTGGGCTTCCCCCTGTTCGTCCCCATTGCAGGCGCTGAGAGCAAGCAGACTTGCTACAGCGATTAAATATTTGATTTTCTTACCAAAAAGTTGGGCGACCATTACATAAGCGCTCCGGGTCAATCAAACACGTGCGACGGACATCCGCGTGTTTCGTGATCAAAACTGTTCTGTTCGGCTCTTAAACGGGACCGACGTCAAAACCATAGCTCTTTGAAGAAGCGAGAAAAAGTCATTCTCCGCACGGATTTGCTGAAAATGATACCCCGCTTGAACATTTTTACGCTTTGAAATCGCTTAGACTGATAAAAATGCCAATATTGTAATTCCCGGCATGCCGATCTCCGGAATGACACGTCGGCCAACCACTCTAAATGGTTGATTGTTTTCGTTTAAAATCGATTTCACCTTTGCGGTATCATCAACAATCACATCATATGCTGTGATCGCCGGCAGGAAGTTGGTGGCCGCAGGCGCAGGCTGTCCATAGAGCGTTTCAAAGCCGATGGGCGTTAAAACGCTGATGGTCCCCTGGTCCGTGTCGATATCAATCCCGAAACTCGTGGCCCGCATCTCGCGCTGCCTCGAGTAAGCGGACAAAAACGCATGATGATCGCTGGGATTATCCGCGACGATTGTGATCCTGGCGAGCTTTCGGGCCCCGTTGGGATGAACCTGATAGGCGGGCTTCCAGAAGTTTTCAGGATATTTGTTAAGGCAGGTGAAAAAGCTGATATTGGGCAGTTGTTCGCTCATCGCAAATGCGAGATCGAACGCAACGGTTTTGGCCGTCCCGTCCGGCTGGACCGCAGTGCGTTCGAAACTGAAAAGGTCAAACGGCCCGATGCCGGCTGCCTCAAATCGCCGTTGATCGGAACGCCCCGCTCCCCGCAGCACCATCATGGAGGCCCCCTCCTCCGCTGCAAGAAACTGTCTGTTAAATGCACCAAATGAAAACTTCCCGGCCTCCGCCGGTACGATCGACTCGTCGTTGGCGATTGCCAGAAGTTCCAGAAACGAACCGTCCAGTTGCACCAGACGATTGGCTGTTCCCCAAGGATGGTGCGCTTCCGGAGTCAGCGTGAAACCGCTCCGTTCGAACCGGGACGCCGTTGCATTGAGATCCCGGCAGGCGAGCACGATATGGTCAAGACCCGGCACAGCTCACTCCTGAGTTCTCAGCCTAGACAAGGCGGCTCTGAGCCATTGCCGCATTGATGAAGGAAGCAAAAAGCGGATGAGGCTCAAACGGCCGTGATTTCAGTTCCGGGTGGTATTGAACTCCGACATACCACGGGTGACCCGCAATCTCGACAGTTTCCGGAAGGAAACCGTCCGGGGATGTGCCGGAGAAACGAAGACCGGCATCCTCAAGGCGCTCGCGATAGTCGACATTGACTTCCCAGCGGTGCCTGTGCCGCTCTGAAATTTCGGTATTGCCATAGATATCGGCAATCTTGCTGCCTTCGCTCAAGCGGGCCGGATAAGCTCCAAGACGCATCGTACCGCCAAGGTCGCCGGACCTGCTTCGCTTCTCAAGCTCGTTGCCGCGTAGCCACTCGGTCATCAGTCCGACTACCGGTTCTTCTGCGGGCCCGAACTCCGTTGAATTGGCATTCTCTATGCCGGCAAGATTGCGGGCTGCCTCGATGACGGCCATTTGCATGCCGAAACAAATGCCGAAATACGGCACATTGTGCTCGCGGGCGAAGCGGGCGGCGGCAATCTTCCCTTCCGCACCACGCTCGCCAAAGCCACCGGGCACAAGAATGCCATGCACATTGTCCAGATGGATCGTCGGATCTTCACTCTCAAAAACCTCCGATTCAATCCATTCCAGATTGACCTTGACCTTATTCGCGATGCCACCGTGTGTGAGTGCCTCGATCAGCGACTTATACGCATCCTTCAGAACCGTATACTTGCCGATAATCGCAATAGTCACCTCCCCTTCCGGATTGTTGATCCGGTGGGAGATATGCTGCCATCGCTCAAGATTTGGGGCCGGGGCCGCTTTAATGCCGAAGGCCACAAGGACCTGAGTATCGAGCCCTTCATTGTGGTAAGCGATCGGCACATCGTAAATCGAAGACACATCAAGGGCCGGAATGACCGCTTCCTGCCTGACATTGCAGAACAGGGAGAGTTTGCGCTGTTCGGATTCGGGAATTTCCCGATCGCAGCGCACCATCAGAATATCCGGCTGGATGCCAATGGACCGCAGTTCCTTGACCGAATGCTGTGTCGGTTTTGTCTTAAGCTCACCTGCACTTGGAATGAACGGCATCAGCGTCAGATGGATATAGACCGTATCACCGCGCGGCAATTCATTACCCAACTGGCGGATGGCTTCAAAGAAAGGCAGGGCTTCGATGTCCCCGACGGTACCGCCGATCTCGCACAATACGAAATCGAACTCATCATTTCCATCCAGAACGAAATTCTTGATTGCGTCGGTCACGTGCGGGATCACCTGCACCGTACCGCCGAGATAGTCGCCTTTGCGTTCCTTGGCGATAATTTCCTGATAGATTCGTCCGGTGGTGATGTTGTCCCGCTTGTTGGCGGGTCGTCCGGTAAAACGCTCATAATGGCCAAGATCGAGATCCGTCTCAGCACCATCATCGGTCACGAAGCATTCGCCGTGTTGGTAGGGACTCATCGTCCCCGGATCGACATTAAGGTAAGGATCCAACTTACGAAGCCGTACTTTGTAGCCCCGTGCCTGAAGCAACGCTCCAAGGGCCGCAGACGCAAGCCCTTTGCCCAACGAGGACACCACGCCGCCGGTTATGAAGATATACCGCGCCATGGAGTTACACCCTATTCATATCCATACCGATTCGGCCAGACATTCCTGATATTTCACACAAAATAAATCCGCCCCGTGTGATATCCACGGGGCGGTTACAAAATTCAGCGTGCGCTGCTCTATTGCGGTGTCGGCACTTCCGGGCCCGTCGGCTGTCGGCTTTGGTTTTTCAGTGCGTCCAGGACACCACCGCTACCACCTGTACTGCCTTCACCGCCGGACGGAGCCGTCGGCTGAGTGTCAACCACATTGTTATCCAAAATCGATGAGGCACCGTCGTTCTGCCGCGCCAGGATGGTCAGTCCCAAAGAAGTGGAGAAAAACACCACGGCAAGAATGGCCGTTGCCCTGGTCAGAACGTTGGCGGTGCCCCGGCTTGACATCATGCCGCCGCCGCCACCGATCCCAAGTGCACCGCCTTCAGACCGCTGAAGCAGAACCACCAGGATCATGGCCAAAACGACCATCAGATGAATGACAATAATGACAGTTTCCATTGTTCAGACGAACGCCTTGTCGATCTTGCTGCAAAATACGCCATCGAACCCACATTGCATGAGGGGCACAATCGCGCTTTAAGCCGTTGATTTCATAACGCCTTCCCGCAAGACCACGCAAATGAAGGGCGGGAGGTCGCTGTGATGTTGGAAGCGTTCTACACGATCCGTTGCCGGCTTTCCACCCTTTCAGGCCGAAACAGTTTTCATAGAAAACCAACCTTCCCTTTAATTAGGCATAGACGCCCGCAATTCCAAGAAAATCCGCAGCTCTCAAGCTGGCACCGCCCACCAGGGCACCGTTGACATCCGGGACCACCATCAGCTCCGCCGCATTGGCTGGTTTGACAGATCCACCGTAAAGCAGTCGAAACCCGGTTCCTTTCGCACCAAAGCGGCCGGTCATTTCCCGTCTTATGAAGGTGTGCATCGTCTCTACATCACCCGGTGTCGGTGTCAGACCGGTGCCGATTGCCCAAACCGGTTCATAGGCAATGATCGTGTCTTCCGGATCAGCCCCGTCCGGGACGGAACCGGCAAGCTGTTCTTTTACAATTTCAAGCTCCTTACCCGATTTGCGCTCAGCCTCTGTCTCGCCGACACAAATGATCGTGGACAGCCCGGCTGCCCAGGCCGCCCTGGCTTTTTCATTGATCAAAGCATCGCCTTCGCCATGATCCGCACGGCGCTCGGAATGCCCCACAATCACCGCCGCAGCGCCCGCATCCTTCAGCATCACGGCGGAGAGATCGCCGGTATGGGCACCAGCCTCCGCCGTATGGCAGTCTTGCGCACCCACGTTGACGGACGTGTCCGCAGCCGCCTTGGAAAACAGGCTGATGAGGGTCGCCGGCGGACATATCATAAGATCGACATGAGCTGCGACATCGCCCGCACCGCTGCAGATCGCCTCAAACTGATCGGCGCTCTGCCTGAGGCCGTTCATTTTCCAGTTTCCGGCAACGATTGGTTTGATATCTGCCGACATTTCGATGTCCCTTCATCTTGTTTGGCCAGCCGGCCACATTTCCATAAACGACTTGCCACCGATTGAGCAGTCTCGTAGGCCGCAGCACCCGTTTGTAACAGTGTCTTGAACGGCAGCGATTTTACCGATCATTCAGGTGCTTGCGCCCGGTTGAGATTCGCTCTACCAGAAATCACGATTTGCGACCAGTGACTTCACCTTGCCCGGCTGGAAAAGGGTCACTATTATCTCGCGCCAAGACAAAAAGACGTTCGAACCATTCGATCAACAGGAATGACATATGCTTGATGCATTGCGCAAAGGCACCGGAACATGGGTCGCTAAGTTATTCATCGCGCTTCTGGTATTCAGTTTTGCGATCTGGGGCGTGGCTGACGTGTTCAACGACGGCAATGCGAACAGTGTTGCCCGTGTCGGCAACACGGACATTACGGCACAGGAATTTCAGGCCGCCTACAACCGTGAACTCCGTCAGCTTGGCCAGCGGCTGGGACGTGCGCTGACGCCAGCGGAGGGCGCTGCCGTCGGTCTGCCGAACCAGGTGCTGGGACGGCTCGCGGGGGATGCGGCTTTGACTGATGTTGCCCGTACCATGAATGTCGGCATTTCCGATCAGGAACTCGCCAGAATCATCCAGAGCGATCCGGCATTTCGAGGCCTGACGGGAACCTTCGACCGGGATACGTTGCAGCAATATCTTTTCAACGTCCGCATGACGGAAGATCAGTTCATCGAACAGCGCCGCAATCAGGCCGAACGCGTTCAGGTGGCAAATGGCCTGGCCGGAGGCATTACAGCACCACAGGTCTTTCTCGACGCCACCAATCAGTATCAGTTCCAGCAGCGCGTCGTTCGATTTCTGACCCTGTCTCCCGATATGGTCGACGACCCGGCAGCCCCGGACCAGGAAGCTCTGACGGCCTATTTTGATGCAAACAAATCGACCTATGCCGCGCCGGAGTTCAGGCGGTTGGACTATCTTCTTCTTGATCCGGACATTCTGGCAAACCCGGATGAGGTGACGGACGAAGAGGCCCGACAGGACTATGATGCGGTCAACAATCGCTACATCACACCGGAGAAACGGCTCATTTCACAGATCGTTTTTCCTGATACGGCGAGCGCGCAGGCGGCAAGTGACAAAATAAAGTCCGGGACCAGCTTTGCCGACATTCTGGCTGAACGAAACATCACCGCCGAGGATGCCAGTCTCGGTCTTATGGAGCAAGGCAAACTGATCGACAACGCAGTTGACGAGGCTGCTTTTGCGATGACCGAGCCCGGTGTGAGCGAGGTGATCGACGGCCGATTTGGACCGGTCATTATCAGTGTCACTGAAATTCAGGCAGAGGCCAAAACGCCATTTGACGAGGTAAAAGCAGCGATCAAGCAGGACATCGCAACCGATAGAGCCCGCCAGGAGGTGCTCGATCTCCATGACGAAATCGAAGACGCTCGCGCCGGTGGCGCGACTCTGGCTGAAGTGGCTGAACGCTTCGATCTGACTTTGGCAAAACCGGCACCCGTCTCCCAACAGGGCAATGATCTGGACGGCAATTCCGTTGACTTGCCGGAAAAAGCAGAGATGGTTTCCGAAGCGTTTGACAGCGATGTCGGGATTGAGAACGATCCGCTCCAGGTCGGACTGCGCGGCTTCGTCTGGTTTGAAGTGGCTGAAGTTATTGCGGCGCGCGACCGCACGCTTGACGAAGTCAAAGAGCGGGTAACGCAGGATTGGATCGCCGCGGAAAAGGCCAAGTCCCTGAAAGAACTGGCCGACAAAACCCGGGAGCGGCTCGAGCAGGGAGATATTATCGAGATGGTTGCCGTCGGGCTGGGTACCGAAGCCCGGACTACGGAACCTTTCTCGCGCAGCTCCGGACAGGCAGACTTATCCCAGGCTGCAATTGCGGCCGCTTTTTCCGGCCCGGAGGGAAGCACTACGAGTACTTTGGGCAGCGATGGTAATCAGGTCATCCTGCAAATCGTCTCTGTTTCGGAACCGAACCTGGATCCGTCCAATCAGGTCGTTGAACAGACAAAGATACGCCTTGACGGAACCGTGCAACAGTCGCTGCTCAATCAGTATATTCAGACGATCGAGACCGAACTCGGTTTCAGTGTCAATCAGCAGGTTCTGGGTTACGTTCTTGGATTGAACGAGGGCCCCTACCACAACAGAATGTGACCGCCCTCTTCAGGTTCACACTCTTTTTCCGGCGGCCTAACGGGAGATCTCCGCCCAATGAGTAATCTTAAAGCCTATATCGCTAAAGCGGCGGATGGCGACGCTCTGAGCAAAGCAGAGGCTCGGGCGGCATTTGATATCATCATGTCCGGAGAAGCGACGCCGGCACAGATCGGTGGTTTTCTAATGGCGCTCAGGGTCCGGGGCGAGGCGGTGACCGAGATTGCCGGCGCGGTGGAAACCATGCGGTCGAAAATGACAAGGGTTGAAGCGCCCGACGGCGCTGTCGATGTTGTTGGAACGGGTGGCGACGGCCAGGGAACTTATAATATTTCCACCTGCGCGGCGTTCGTGGTTGCCGGCTGCGGCGTGCCGGTGGCAAAACACGGCAACCGGAATCTGTCTTCAAAGAGCGGAGCGGCAGACGCACTCAAAGCTCTGGGCGTCAATATTGACGCAAGCCCCGATGTCATTTCCAGATGCATCAATGAAGCCGGACTGGGGTTCATGTTTGCTCCGGCACACCATTCGGCGATGCGGTACGTCGGACCGCCCCGCCAGGAACTGGGAACACGGACGATTTTCAATCTGCTTGGGCCGCTGTCCAACCCGGCCGGGGTTCGCCGTCAAATGATCGGCGTGTTCGCCGAGCGCTGGGTCGAGCCGATCGCCCATGTTTTGAACGACCTTGGCTCCGAGCATCTCTGGGTCGTGCACGGCAGTGACGGCCTTGACGAAATCACCACCACAGGGCCGACAAAAGTCGCGGAGCTGAAGGGCGGCACGGTTCGAACATTTGAAATATCACCTGAGGATGTCGGTCTTGCGATCGCCGATCCAAAGGACCTGAAAGGCGGTGAAGCGGAAGAAAACGCCGCTGCGTTAAGGGAAATTCTTGACGGCGCAGTCAATGCCTATCGGGATATCGTGCTCATGAATGCCGGGGCAACGCTGATCGTCGCGGGCAAAGCCGATACGCTCGTCGATGGCGTCGCGCGGGCCGCTCATGCAATAGACACCGGAGCAGCTCGCAGCCATCTTGAAAAACTCGTAGCAATTTCAAATGGATAAATGATGGCTGATATTCTGAAGAAAATTGAGGCCTATAAACGCACCGAGATTGCCGCCGCAAAAGATGCGATTTCCGAGGCTGATATCAGGGCGCGGGCACGGGATGCCGATCCTGTGCGGGATTTTAATGCAGCACTTGCTGGCCGTATTGCCTCCGGCGCGTTTGCCCTGATTGCGGAAGTCAAGAAAGCAAGCCCCTCAAAAGGGCTGATCCGCGCCGATTTCGACCCGCCTGCACTCGCCAGATCCTATGAAGCGGGCGGTGCGGATTGTCTTTCTGTTCTCACAGACAGCCCGTCTTTTCAGGGCGCACCCGACTTCCTGACCAAAGCACGGGCTGCAACGTCGCTGCCGGCATTGCGCAAAGACTTCATGTTCGATCCCTATCAGGTTTATGAAGCCCGCTCGTGGAACGCGGACTGCATCCTGATCATCATGGCAGCCGTTTCAGATGACATGGCAATGGCCCTGGAGGATACCGCGCTGGATCTGAGCATGAGTGTTTTGCTTGAGGTTCATGATGAAGAAGAACTGGATCGGGCTCTGCGTCTTCAGTCGCCGCTCCTTGGGATAAACAACCGCAACCTGAAAACATTCGAAACGACGTTGGAAACAAGCGAAAGACTGGCACCGCTGGTGCCTGAAGACCGGATTGTTGTCGGAGAGTCCGGCATATTTACCCGTGCGGATTTGCAGCGTTTGTCACAGGTCAATGTTCGTAGCTTTCTTGTCGGCGAAAGTCTGATGCGGCAGGACGACGTAGCAGAGGCAACACGCCACCTGCTGGGCCGCCCCCAAGCAGCCGAGGCCGGCTGATCAAAGTCCCTGCACACGGGACCGCACGCGGCGAAACAAAACTCTGAGACATTGCCCGGAATGGAATATGGCAACAGGAAAAGAACTGACGCATCTTGACCGGACCGGCTCAGCCAATATGGTCGACGTTTCCGGAAAACCGGTTACGGCCAGAACAGCGCTGGCGTGCGGACACGTGCGCATGAGTGCAGAAACACTGGCGCTTATCCAGTCAGGCAATGCCAAAAAGGGCGACGTGATCGGCACAGCACGACTTGCCGGCATTATGGCCGCCAAGCGAACCCACGAACTTATACCTCTGTGCCACCCGCTGGCGCTGTCAAAAGTGTCTGTTGAAATCGAAGCGGACGATTCTCTTCCCGGCTTGAAGGTGCGCGCCTTTACCAAACTGGCCGGCCAGACCGGCGTGGAAATGGAAGCTTTGACAGCCGTGTCCGTGACATGCCTGACGATCTATGACATGGCCAAGGCGGTCGATCGGGGAATGATCATCGAACAGATCCGGGTTCTTGAGAAATCAGGTGGGCAGTCCGGAAGTTGGACGGCCGATATGGAGAACCGTTGATGGGTTTGATCTCTGTTGAGGAAGCGCTCGAAAGACTTCTTGACGGTGTCGTGCCGCTCCAATCCGAACAGGTGCCGCTCGATAGCGCGAAGGATCGTTACCTGTCAGAAGATGTCGCATCTCTGAGGACACAGCCCCCCTTCCCTGCCTCGGCCATGGACGGATATGCGGTACGCGCAGAGGACATTGGCAATCCACCGGCGCAGCTGACCGTGATCGGAGAAGCTCCAGCCGGACATGGGTTTGAAGGAACTGTGGCAGCCGGAGAGACCGTCCGCATATTTACCGGTGCGCCGGTCCCCGAAGGGGCCGACGCGATCCTGATACAAGAGAATGCCGAGCGAGATGTAGACATTGTAACGGCTCTCTCGCCCGTCTCTTCCGGTCTTTATGTCAGACCCGCCGGGCTTGATTTCTCCAAAGGTGAAATTCTCCTGTCGAGAGGAAAACAGCTGAATTTCCGCGACCTGTCGCTCGCAGCTGCCATGAACCACCCCGCCCTGCCGGTTTTCAGAAAGCCCAAGGTAGGCATTCTTGCCACGGGCGATGAGTTGGTGCCACCCGGCACCGAGCCGGGCCCGGACGAGATTGTTGCCTCCAACCATTTCGGGGTTGCCGCCTTTGTCGAGAAAGTTGGCGGAGAAGCGACTTATCTCGGGATTGCCAAAGATAATCCAACCGATATCGGTGAGAAAGTCGCCAGGGCCGTCACCGAGAAAATGGATATTCTGGTGACATTGGGCGGCGCTTCTGTCGGCGATCATGACCTCGTTCAATCCGTGCTGGGCGACAAAGGAATGGACCTGAAATTCTGGCGCATCGCGATGCGTCCGGGGAAACCGCTCATGTTTGGCCATCTGGGCGGAACCCGCGTTCTGGGCCTGCCCGGCAACCCGGTTTCATCACTGGTCTGCTCGCTGTTGTTCCTGAAACCTCTCCTCCTTCGTTTGCTGGATCAGGACATCAGCCAGACCGTGGACACGGCAATCACAACCACACCGCTTCCGGCCAATGACAAACGGCAGGATTACCTGCGTGCGCAACTGGGCACCGGCCAGAACGGAGAACTGACAGCCCGCAGTTTCCCAAAGCAGGATTCGTCCATGCTCGCCCTGATGTCGGCAGCCTCCTGCCTCATTATCCGGGCGCCGTTTGCCGAAGACGTACCGGCGGGAGCAAGTGTTCCTATCATTCGCCTCTAGGTATGTTGGATCAACCAACGAGATGCCGACTCACGCCGGCTGCCGGGCCTTGGATGGCCATTCCGGCTCAAACCGATGAACGCATTTCCTCCATGCCGCCGTAAATAATCGGCAATTCGACACAAATAGTAACCAATCCTTAAACACTTGCAGAACACAAATAGAACATGTACCTTATGTTCGTGGTTTGTCCAATCTGCCTGGAGCGGGATTATTCGATATGCTGACACGCAAACAATATGAGCTGCTGATGTTCATCCACGAACGTCTGAAGGAAGCCGGTGTCCCGCCGTCGTTCGATGAAATGAAGGATGCGCTGGACCTTCGGTCCAAATCCGGAATTCACCGTCTGATTTCGGCTCTGGAAGAACGGGGCTTTATTCGACGGTTGCCCAATCGAGCCCGGGCTCTGGAAGTGATCCGCCTTCCGGACTCTATCGCACCCGGTCTTGCAAATCCGCGCGCCCGGAAATTTGAACCGTCGGTCATCGAGGGGACGCTTGGGAAGACTCCTGTTTCAAAACCAAAAGCAGCAGAACCGCCAGCGAACAACGATATTGTTTCCATTCCCGTCATGGGGCGCATCGCTGCCGGTGTTCCCATTGAAGCCATTCAGACTCACAGTCACTCAATCACCGTGCCGCAGGATATGCTGGCCGGAGGCGAACATTATGCGCTTGAAATCCGGGGGGACTCGATGATTGAGGCCGGCATCCTTGACGGCGACACGGTTTTAATTCGCAAAACCAACTCGGCTGACAATGGTGAAATCGTGGTCGCCCTCGTGGACGACGAAGAAGCGACCTTGAAACGGATTCGAAAAAAGGGCGCATCCATTGCGCTTGAAGCCGCCAATCCAGCGTACGAGACCCGCATTTTCGGTCCGGATCGTGTGAATATTCAAGGCAAACTGGTCGGCCTCTTCCGCCGGTACTGAACGTCCTTTCCCATATGAGGATCAGGCGACAGCTTTAACGTCGCTTTATATTGAGGCTGCTGTTATTCAGGATTTGCAATGTAACCGGGCTGCCAGGGACGCAGAGGCCCTTTATACGCGCTGCGCCGATGAAACAATGCGTCGATACTGCTTGTCTCTGACAGCTTTTCGTTAGTGCGATAGGTCAGGTAGGTGGCGCCGTGCGTTTGCCAGAATGCCTTGTCCAGAACAATTGCACCCCGCTCAGCACAACTTCCTGGCGCCCGCAAATCCGTAATAATTACATCGACACGCCCGCAGTCTTCGCCAAAGGCCTCTGGCTTCTTTATCTGAGACAGAACAATTGTCCTCTGTCCCGCTTTGTCATGAGCGAACAGGATGCAGGCCATCCGATCACACAGACGTTGTTCGGCCGTCATGCGGCGCGCGGCCAGGGAGTCGGAGATGCCATGAGCAGACAGCCAGTTTTCCGCAACGAAATTCTGCGTCCTTCGAGTCCCGACCAGCATCAAACCGTCTGTGGATCTGGCCGCAATCATCGTTCCCTGATCAGAAACAATGATGTCCGGTGGAACTTCCTTGCCGGCCAAAGACACTACAGGCAAGATAAACAACAGCCCGGCGAGGCGAATTGCGCTCTGCCAGACACAGAGCCACAAAAGACCGAATGTGATCAGGAACAGACTGAGCGGCGGAAATTTGGAAACATGACCGGCCTCCCCTGTGACCGACTGAACCTTGTGCGCAATCTCCACCATCTGCTCAATCCCTGTTGCCATGATCCAGAGCGGAAACGCCTCAAGACCGAAGGGCAGCAGAAGCAATGAGAGAACGGCACTCGGCATCACAATCGTTGAGACAATCGGCATAGCTGCCAGGTTCGCCAGAAGTCCCAGTGGCGCTATGCGGTGAAAATGAAATATGGCGAACGGTGCGGTCGCAAGAGACGCGATCAACGACGTTAAAAGCAATGCGCCGACGAACCGCACCGGTTTCCAGCGCATGACCGATCCGAAAACGCCAACGCGGCCATATTTGTTTGTCCGGCTGTTCCTGATCGATTCGTAAACGGCAATAAGTGCCGCGACAGCCATGAAGGACATCTGGAAACCGGGTTCAAGTACAGACTCCGGCATCAAAACCAGAATGAATAGTGCTGCGAGCGCGACCGAGCGCATCGTAAGAGCGGGTCGACCGGCTATCACTCCCACGAGCACGATCAGTGTCATGATGTAAGCCCGTTGCGTGGGAATGCTTGCGCCGGAGAGAATGAGATAGCCCGTTGCACTGAAAAGCGCGGCGATGGCAGCCCAGCTCTTTATGGGATAAGACAGCCCTCCCCCCAGAAAAGCCGCCATCCAGCGGAACGCAAAAAAGACGGTGCCGGCAAAGAGGGCCATATGCATACCCGAAATTGCAAGAACATGCGAAAGACCGGCATCACGCAGAGCCTCCGTGTCTTTCTCCGACACGAAGGTACGGTCCCCGGTAATCAGCGCTGCCGCAATACCCCCTGCCCCGCTGGAAACGGTCTCTACGATATGGCGGGCAAGGTCATGACGGAACTGTTGCAGCGAATGGACAATCCGGTCGAAAATGCCCGGCGGATCCTCGTCGGCAATCAAATCCGGAACGCCGAAACTGAAACCCGTTGCTCCGATTGACCGGAAGTAGGCGCGCCGTGAGAAATCGTATCCCGCGGGAAGGATCGCGCCGCTGGGCGGAAACAGCCGGGCGGAAAAAACAATGCGGTTTCCGGCTTTCAGTTCCTTATCCCCTTGTCCACGTACAGAAATGCGCACCTTCTCCGGCACACCCTCCTCCGGTACAGGGGTCATACGTTCGACGGAAACGGTCAGTCGGAGATCTTTCTGTCGCCACTCCACCGCAGCAATCCGACCGGTGACTTCAGCACTCATAGGCCGAAGCAGCTTCGGAGCTGCCACCAACTCTGTCCGAATTTTTGCGGTTGTAAATCCGGCCGCAAAACAAAAAACGGCAAGAAGTATCGGCCAGCCCCTGCCAAATCTGCTTTCAAGCGTGGCCCCTGCGGCGAGCAGGGCAGAAATGCCGACCAGGACCCAAAGTGCGGGTTCAAACGGAATGGCAAAATAACTCACAATGCCAAAAGCAAAGAGGCAGATACTAGCGGGAAAAAAGCGTCCGAATTCCTGTTCCTGCAGGAAGCGGCAAGCGATCGCACCACGCAGATCCCGCAACCGGTGAGCCTCGATTTCACGCAAAAAACCGTTGTTGCGACCGGGCATAGAAACAGATGCCGGAATCCGGTCTGCCAGTCGCTTCTCCCCCCGCAATTTGCTACTCCACACCTCTGAACATCGTGAACAGGCCAAGACCCTGATCCGGAATGGACCAAACCGGCCTCAAGCTTGCCCCTTGGGGCTTTATCGCAGCTATGCTACATCACCGTCAGCCGGAATGGCATACCCACTTTCCATCGACCTGACATCCTGAAATCCGAGATAATCATGACCGACGCTGTCGTTACCCGTTTTGCTCCCTCTCCGACAGGCTTCCTCCATATCGGTGGCGCCCGCACCGCTCTGTTCAACTGGCTTTATGCCAAAGGACACAACGGAAAAATGCTGCTTCGGATTGAGGACACGGATCGCGCCCGATCAACCGAAGAAGCGATTGCGGCGATCTCGGAAGGTCTGAATTGGCTGGGCCTTGACTGGAGCGGCGAGCCCATTTCGCAGTATGGCAACGCTGACAGACACCGTGCGGTCGCGGAAGAACTTCTGGCTGGAGGCAAAGCCTATCGCTGTTACGCAACGGCTGAAGAACTGGCCGATATGCGGGAAAAGGCAAAAGCGGAGGGCAAACCGCCGCGTTATGATGGCCGCTGGCGTGACCGCGATCCCGGCGAAGCACCGAACGACACGCCGTTTGTCGTCCGCATCAAGGCGCCGACGGAAGGTGAAACGGTGGTCGAAGATCAGGTACAGGGAACAGTTCGTTTTCCGAACAAAGACCTTGACGATTTTGTCATCCTGAGATCCGACGGCTCGCCGACTTACATGCATGCAGTCGTCGTCGACGATCACGATATGGGGGTCACCCACATCATACGGGGCGACGATCACCTGACAAATGCCGCCCGGCAGACAATCATCTACCAAGCGATGGGATGGTCCGTACCGGTGATGGCGCATGTTCCGCTCATTCACGGGCCCGATGGGGCAAAACTGTCCAAACGCCACGGCGCTTTGGGCGTTGATGCCTATCGCGACATGGGATATCTGCCGGCCGCCATGCGCAATTATCTTGCCCGACTTGGATGGAGCCATGGCGATGAGGAAATTTTCAGCACCGAACAGATGATCGAGTGGTTCGACCTGCCGGGAATAGGCAAGTCTGCATCGAGGTTTGACTTCGTTAAGCTTGAAAACCTGAACGGTCACTACATCCGACACGCGTCCGACGAAGATCTGACCAGGGCTGTGTTGCAATTGCTTCCGCATCTGGATGGCGGGTCAGCGATCCGGCAACAGATGAGCGGCGCCCGAATTGAGCAGCTTAAGCTTGCCATGCCGGGCCTGAAGGAGCGCGCAAAAACGCTTGTGGAACTGATCAAAAGCGCGGCCTTCATCTGGGCCCAACGTCCGCTTTCCCTTGACGAAAAAGCATCGAAAATTCTGACTGACGATGCGCGGTCCGTGCTGAAACGCCTGTTGCCGACCCTCGAAAACATCGGTGATTGGAGCGTTGAGGCCACCGAATCCGCGGTGAAAACGTTCGCCGAGGCGGAAGACCTGAAACTCGGCAAAGTGGCACAGCCGCTCCGCGCGGCCCTCACGGGAACGTCGACCTCACCGGGCATCTTCGACGTTCTCTTCGTTTTGGGAAAGGACGAAGCGCTGGCCCGTTTGCGCGATCAGGCGGATATCTGAGGCAAAACACCCTAACACATTGAAGTATCAAAATTATTTTATGAGGAACATATATATTTGACCAAAGCCTAATGACCGGGAGCTTGCGGGAAACGGGCAAATCGGATAGGCAAACGGAGATCATTCCTTCCGCTGTGTGCTGCGCTGGTGTTTTCCAAGCACGGAAAACAGCTGTTTGTTAAACAACATCGATACGGCGCGGCAACGGCTCAGTTCAAGGGGTAGGCCTTATGAGCGAACAAAATGCAACTTTGACCATTGGCGATGAGGTCTACGAACTCCCGGTGCAAGAAGGTACAGTGGGGCCGGATGTCGTGAACATAGCCAGCCTTTACGGCGAGACAGGGCGGTTCACCTACGATCCGGGTTTCACATCAACCGCTTCCTGCGAGTCGAAAATCACCTATATTGACGGCGATGCAGGCGTTCTTCTTTATCGCGGCTATCCAATTGAACAGCTCGCTGAGCATGGCGACTTTCTGGAGACCTGTTATCTGCTGCTTTATGGGGAGCTGCCCTCACAAAGCCAAAAGGACGATTTCGTTCATCGCGTGACATATCACACGATGATCCACGAACAGATGTCGCGGTTCTTCTCGGGTTTTCGTCGTGACGCCCATCCAATGGCGATTATGGTCGGCGTGGTCGGCGCGTTGTCAGCATTTTATCACGACAGTACGGATATTTCCGATCCGCATCAGCGCATGGTTGCCTCACTGCGCATGATTGCCAAAATGCCGACAATCGCGGCCATGGCGTTCAAATACCATATCGGCCAGCCGTTTGTTTATCCTCAGAATAAACTCGGTTACGCGGCCAACTTCCTGAATATGTGTTTCGCCGTGCCGTGCGAGGAATATCAGGTCAATCCGGTCTTGGCGCGCGCCATGGATCGGATCTTTATCCTCCATGCGGATCACGAACAGAATGCGTCAACTTCAACGGTTCGTCTGGCAGGATCATCCGGCGCGAACCCGTTTGCCTGCATAGCCGCCGGCATCGCCTGTCTCTGGGGACCTGCCCATGGCGGCGCCAACGAAGCTGCCCTGAACATGCTTTCAGAGATCGGATCCGTCGAGCATATCCCCGAATATGTCCGGCGCGCCAAGGACAAAAACGATCCGTTCCGCCTGATGGGCTTCGGGCACCGGGTTTACAAGAACTACGATCCTCGCGCCCGCATCATGCAGAAGACCTGCCACGAAGTACTGGGCGAGCTTGGCATCAAAGACGATCCGTTGCTGGAAGTAGCGATCGAACTGGAACGGATCGCATTGTCGGACGAGTATTTCATTGAGAAAAAGCTCTATCCCAATATCGACTTCTATTCCGGCATCACGCTCCGGGCGCTTGGCTTTCCGACGACGATGTTTACCGTTCTGTTCGCACTGGCCCGTACGGTCGGCTGGATTGCGCAATGGAAAGAGATGGTGGAAGATCCGTCTCAGAAAATCGGTCGCCCGCGCCAGATTTATACAGGCGCAACGACCCGGGATTACGTCTCAATTTCCCAACGACTGGGCTGAGCGGTCCACGACAGATCCGGCAAAACAAATCTCAAAACGGGGCGCAGTTTTCTGTGCCCCTAATTTATCGGGCGAAGTCCGGCCTCGTTGCAGCAAGAGTGATTTCCGCAGCCAGAACACCAGGGGCCTTGCCGGAGTCCGGACGCATTGTGTCCTCAAGCAGCGCAAAACCGTCCAGTTGCTGCTGACGCTCAGGACCGTCGACAAGCAGTTTCTCCAGAATATGCGCCATCTTTTGCGCCTCGACCTCTTGGTTGAGAAATTCCGGCACGACGTTTTTACCCAGAATAATGTTCGGCAAAACCATTGAGTCGACATAACCGATGGGAGTAATCTTATGCAACGCGTGAAGCTGCCGGTAAAACCAGTCAACTTTGTAGGCGACGACCATCGGCACGCCTGAAAGCGCGAGCTCCAGACTGACTGTACCCGAAGCAGCAAGCGCCGCATGCGCACGGCGGAAGGCGGCAAACTTCTCTTGCTCGCCGGTCACCACTTGTACAGGCAACTGCCAGCCGGACGTTCTGTCAATGATCCGCTGTGACAGATGCGGAACTGCAGGGACAATAATTTCTATGTCCGGTTTTCTTGCTGAGAGTATTTTCAGTGTTTCTTCAAAGGGATCCAGCAGACGTTCGATTTCACTTGACCGGCTCCCCGGCAAGAGCAGCAAAGTAGGTCTTTCCGCATCTGTAAGCAGCGGTCTTTCAACAGCGTCAACAGGTCTGAGTTCGCTGAACTTTTGCGTAAGCGGGTGGCCGACATAGCTGCACTCCGGTCCGCCAAGCCGCAGATGAACCTCCGGCTCAAATGGCAAGATCGCCAGCAGATGATCGACATAACGGGCCATCTTTCTTGCACGCCCGGCTCGCCAGGCCCAGACGCTGGGTGACACATAATCGACAATCGGAATGTCCGGAACACGTTTTCTGACGCGTTTTGCGATATTGTGGGTGAATTCAGGACTGTCGATAATAACGAGAACATCGGGTTTCGCTTTAACAACGGCATCAACCGTCTGATAAACTCTTCGAACAATGGTTGGCAGTCGTGCCAACACGGCAGAAAGCCCCATAACGGCAATATCGCTGAGCGGAAACAGGGACGTCAGGCCCAGCGTCTCCATGCGACCGCCGCCAACGCCCACAAAAGAGACATTGTCCTCTGTCAACGCAGACAGGCCCTGCATTAAGCTGGCTCCCAACTGGTCCCCGGACTCTTCTCCAACAACAAAAAAAACTTTCAGGGCTTTATCGGCATCGCTTTTCATTCTTTTCTGCCGTCATATTCCCTTGATAAACAGATTGTTTTCTTCTGCCAGAGACAGTGTCTTGTCCTTTTCGGCGATAAAAACCGTTTCAGAACTGACAACCAGCCCGGCCAGCCCGGCTTCAGCAACTTTGGCAATCGTCCCCGGCCCGATTGTGGGCAGATCGACGCGCAAATCCTGCGTGGGCTTTGTGCATTTGGCCATCACCCCCTGCTGCCCTTTCCAGGAAAACCGCCTGTTCGACTTGAGATCAATGCAGCGCTGAAGCATCAGGTCAGTCCCTTCCGCAGCTTCGACGGCAATAACACGACCGCCAGAGACAACGACAGCCTGACCGATATCCAGCCGCCCCAACGTGCTGGCGGTTTCAACAGCAATGTCGATGTCCTTCGCATCGCTATCGCAGGGGGTCTGTCCGATAACCAGTCCCCGGCCGGCCAGCAGCGACGGAGCATATTCATGTGCACCGACAATGCGAAAACCATCATCTTCAAACAATCGAATGACACCCTGAAGGACGGTATCGTCGCCGCCACTCAGCACCGAAACAATTCTCGGAATTCGGCGAAGTGTGCCCAGGTCCCCCATGATCGATTTAAAGTCGGGACGATTTTTTACCCCTCCGATCAAAATCACATCCCTGCAGTCATGGCTCTTCAGAAGCTTGAACAATTTGCCGATCTGTCCCCAATCAAGCCAATGAGGGGAGAGTTCCGAAATTTCTTCTTCCGCCTCCCCATTGATCGCAACAACCAGAAGATCATGGCCTTCCTTACGAACAGCCCGGGCCACTTCCAGGGGAATTCGACCATTTCCGGCGATAAGAGCAATCGGAGATGTCATGGATCTCGGTTTATGTTCAGGATTGGCCGAAAGAGGGTCAGCCTAGTTTTTGGCAGGCGTGCAGAAACCACGATTGGACTTTTCCTCCATAAAGGTCAGCAGGGTTTCAACAAGCGGTTCGCCGGGATAGGCCGCAGCCGCCTCCTGAACGCGCTCCTGTATGGTACCGCTTTCCTTGAAGAGCACTTTATAAGCGCCCCTAAGAGCATGTATCTGCTCACGCGGCACCCCTCTCCGCTTGAGGCCAACCAGATTCAAGCCGGCCAGTGACGCGCGATCGCCAACCACAGAGCCAAAGGGGATGACGTCGAACTCAACCCCCGTCAGTCCGCCAATAATCGCCTGCGTGCCGATGCGCACGAATTGATGGACGGCGCTCAGTCCGCCAAAAATTGCGAAATCGCCGACCTCCACATGCCCTGCGAGTGTCGCGTTGTTCGCCATTATGACAGAGTTTCCGACCTGGCAATCGTGGCCGACATGCGTCCCAGCCATCAGCAGGCAATTGTCGCCAACTCGTGTAATCGATCCACCGCCCTCGGTTCCCGGATTCAAAGTCGCGTTTTCCCGGATCACAGTGCGTTTGCCGATAATCAACTGGTTTTTTTCGCCGCGATATTTCAGGTCCTGCGGCGCATGTCCGACGCTGGCAAAAGGATAGATCTGGCATCCCTCCCCGATTGTTGTGTCGCCCGCGATGACAACATGGGAATGAAGTCGTACATTATCATTTAGCTCGACCTTCGCTCCGACAACACACAACGGCCCGATGTGTACATTGGCGCCAATCACAGCGCCATCTTCGACTATCGCCGTCGGGTGGATTTCGGTCATTCAGTTATCCTCTAGAGCGTATCCTGTTTGTGTTGGTTCATTTGAGCGCAGCCATTTTGGTTGCCCGCCACGACAATTCTCGCAATTGTTAAATCGCGTGAAATGCCCCGGCCTTCTTTGTGTCGCGTATCCTTGTCGCAAAAATGCTCCGACTTTTGCTTCTCTCCATTCGAACACGTCTTTCAAAACACAACTGCATGAAATGAATGGGTCCTGAACCTAGGGTGTGGACTCATAAATGTACTTGAAATGGCGGACCAAACGGCAAAAAGTTGCAAGGAAGGGTGTGACAAGCGGGCTTGATGCCCGGTTGAACAGCCTGACGCAGCAGATTGAAGCCGTTTGCCCGTCCTTTCGGATATGGCCGATTGGTTCGGCTACAGCGTTGCACACCCTTGAAAACCGGATGGTTTCCTGCGGATTTGCGCCTTGTATCCGAACAAATCGGCCCATACCATTTTAAGTACATTTATGAGTCCACACCCTAGTCTTCAATCATCATAGCGCCGACTTCGGCTTCGGCGACAAGCACACCCTCGACTTTTGCCTCAGCCCGAAACTTCCAGATCGTTCCTCGTTTGCGAACTTTTTGAACATGGATCCGCACAACATCTCCCGGAACGACGGGTTTGCGGAATTTTGCCTTGTCGATGGTCATAAAATATACAAGCTGCGGCGTAACGTTCGGACCTTGCGAGGAAACGCAAAGGGCGCCGGCCGTCTGCGCCATCGCTTCGATCAGAAGCACACCTGGCATGACCGGATGCCCGGGAAAGTGGCCCAGGAAATGGGGTTCGTTTATCGTTACATTCTTAATTCCGATGCACGATTCATCGGCATTCATTTCGATGATTTTATCGATCATCAGAAATGGATACCGATGCGGCAACAGTTTTAGAATTTCAACAATATCTACAGATCCAAGCTCCGTCGCCGTTTCGCTGTCCATGGCGTCAAGTCCTCGTCTTCTCGACCCGGTTCCCGTGGGCCGCAATCTTATTTCTTTTTGCTCGTTCGGCGTGTCGATGCAAGCCGGCTGACGGCAGTCACTTCACGAAACCAGTCTTTAAGCGGTTTGGCCGGCACACCGCCATACTTGCCGCCACCAGGAAGGTCTTCATAAACACTTGATACCGCAGCAACCTGGGTACCGGAGCCGACCTTGACATGTCCGTTTACTCCGCTTTGGCCCCCAATTGCAACGTAATCTCCCAGTGTCGCACTGCCTGCAATTCCAACCTGGGAGACCAGAATACAATGCCGCCCGATGACGACGTTGTGAGCGATTTGCACCTGGTTGTCGATCTTGGTCCCTTCACCGATCATCGTGTCTCGGTTTGCGCCACGATCAATGGTGGTGTTGGCGCCGATCTCTACATCGTCCTGAATGATGACCCGCCCGATCTGCGGAACTTTCAGATGACCGGACATGCCCATGGCAAAGCCGAAACCGTCCTGACCGATACACACACCCGGATGGATGATGACACCATTGCCGATAACTGCGTGCTGACAGGTCGTGTTTGCGCCGATGCTGCACTTTCGCCCAATTCTGCAGTTTGCCCCGATGACCGCATTTGGACCGACATATGTGTCGGCACCGATTTCCGCACCAGGCCCGATAACCGCACCGGCCTCAACCGTAACATTGGCTTCAAGAACGGCCGTTTCGGCCACCTGCGCGGATGGTGAAATACCGTCTCTTTGCAGGACGGTCAAAGGCCTGTTGCCATCAGGATAAAGCATCGACAGAACTTTGGCGTAAGCCCTGTAAGGTTCGGCCACAACGAGCGGAACGACATGCTCGGGAACCCGGTCAGCGAAACGCGGCGCAATCAGGCAGGCCGTCGCTTGCGTGTTTTCAAGATGCGAAAAGTACTTGTTGTTATCAAGAAAGACCAGGTCGCCGGATACGGCGTCTTCCAGCGGCGCGACGTTTTTAATCGCTTCGGCCCCATCGCCTTTCTTGATTTCAGCACCCGCCCACTCAGCCACTTTGCTGACGGTGACGACAGGCGGCTTTTTGTAAAAATGCGGTTCTGTCATGAATATTAAGCCAACTCTCTCTGTGGCCTGCTTATACATATTTAGGCAGACGGGCTAAAGCATAATCAGGATGCTCTTTCTTTTTGAAGGCCCAGCCAAAATCGCCAGAAGCAAACCGGAATGAGAAAATAGCTTTTCGTCCAATGGGATAGTATCCGGCAGCAGCGAAAACAAGACACCACGTCCACGGAATACCGCCTTAAAAGGATTGACCGCTGCCACCGGCAGCGGTCAATTTGATTTCCGATAGATGTCCTCAATCAGAAGCGCGTACCGCCGCTCAATCTGAAGACTTCCGTCCGGTCCGCATCGTCTTTCAACAGCGGATAAGCAAAGTCTGCGCGAATAGGGCCAAAAGGCGACTCCCAGGCAATACCGACACCGACAGATGCCCGAAGGTTGAAGTCGTTGCTTTCGACGTTCAGACCCGGAATTGCCTGCTCGATTTCGTTGTCGAAATCCCAGAGCGAACCCGCATCGGCGAACACGGCGCCCCTCAAACCAAATCCCTGTGGAATGTATGGAAGCGGGAAGTTCGATTCCGCGGTGGCAGCAAAGAAGTATTTTCCGCCGAGCGCGTCATCAGTGTTGGCGTCCCTTGGACCGATGCCCTGAGAATCAAACCCGCGAATGGTTTCGCCGCCGACAAAGAACTGATCCTGCACTTTCAGCCGGTTCCCCCAGGAGAAAACGTTGCCTCCTTTGACGCCCAGCATGCCGACAAGGTCCCAATCCGTGACCAATGAGGTGTAAGCTCGCGCCTCAGCCGTGGTCCGGATATATTGTGCATCACCGCCGACACCCGCAAATTCCTGCTGGAATTTCGCAAATATCCCCTCACGAGGCAGTCGGAAATTGTCCAGAGTGTTATGGACAAGTGAGTATCCGACAATTGATGTAAGCGTTGTGCCTGCGGAGTCCTGCAGCGCCACCGATGCATCGCTGTCTACGTTGGAAACATCGCGATCATTGATCTTGTAGAAAAGATTGAGGGTTAATTCGTCATCCCGCAACGGAAGACCGAAATTTACGCCGCCACCGGTACTCTTTTCGTCATAAGACCGGAAGTCGTTATCGTTCAATTCCCGCTGGTAAACATCAAATCCAAAGGAAATCCGGCGCCCCATGAAGTAGGGTTCTTTGAACGCGAATTCATAAGTGGTCGAGGATTCACCCAAACCCGCCGCCAGTTTTACGAATTGACCACGACCCAGGAAGTTCTTTTCCGTGATGGAGACGTCACCCAGGAAACCTTCCGATGTCGAATAGCCAACTCCGAAGGACACTTCACCGGTCGGCTGCTCCTCAACATCGATATTGATCACAACCCGGTCCGGCGCCGAACCGCGTTCGGTCGATGTCCGGACCGACTTGAAAAAGCTCAGATTCCGCAACCTGCGTTTTGCCTGATCGAGCAGAACCCGGTTGAATGCATCGCCCTCAGACAGGTCGAGTTCGCGGCGGATGACATATTCGCGTGTTCGGTCGTTACCCCGCACATTGATCCGCTCGATATAAACGCGCGGACCCTCTTCGATAAAATAAGTCAGATTGATCTTGCGTTCTTCAAAGTCCCGGTCAACGCGCGGGCGGACTTCGGCAAAGGCATAACCGCTCTTTGCAATCTCAACCGTCAGGTCTTCCAGCGTTTTTTCGACCTCAAGAGAATTATACCGGTCGCCGGAATGAGTCCGCAGTGCACCACGCAGAGATTCAGGGTCGACTGCCGCCAGTGACGTATCAATATCAACTTCGCCGAAGGTGTAACGCTCGCCCTCATCGATTGTGAAGGTAACGAAGAATACATTCTGCTCGCGATCAAGGTCCGCAACTGCGGAAATCACCCGGAAATCAGCATAACCATGCCGGAAATAGAATCTCCTCAGCGACTCCTGGTCCGCGTTAAGCCGATCGGGATCATAGACGTCCGAAGAACGAAGCCAGCTCAGAAGACCGGCCTCCCTTGTCTTAATCACATCACGCAAACGGCCGTCGCTATAGGCATTGTTGCCGATGAACGTAATGCGCTCGACACCGGTTTTCGTTCCCTCGTTGATTTCAAAGACCAAGTCGACCCGATTGTTGTCGCGCTGAATTGTTTTGGGTTCGACGGATGCCCTGAACCGTCCGGTCCGGCGATAGGCCTCAAGAATGCGCTGAACATCGCTTTGAACCCGCGCTTGGGTCAGGACAGCGCGCTCTTTGGACTGGATCACATCGGCAAGGGCTTTATCTTTGATCCGCTTGTTACCTTCGAACGAAATCTGTCCGATCAGAGGGTTTTCGGTAACCGTCACAACAAGAGTGCCCCCTCTTTGAGCAATCTTGACGTCGGTAAAAAGACCTGTAGCGAAAAGCGTTTTCAGCGATTCATCCACATCTGCCGCCGAAAACGGTCGCCCCGGCTGGATGGTCATGTAGCTTTCGACCGTCTCCGCTTCCACACGCGTATTGCCTTGCACGACAATGCGGCTGACGGTGGCCGCTTCAGCGGTCAAAGACCCCCAAACCAAGCCTTTTTCCGGCGTCGGACCACCAACATAAAAGATGGCCGCCATAACAACGGTCAGGAAGATTTTTTTATCAAATCGCATAGGTTGGCTATGCCTTCGTCGTTGGACACCGGAGCCGCATCTGGATGCAACGGTGTAAAGATTCCCAAATTACCAATAGGTTTCTGACATTCTTTCGGGTGTCGCGCAACATGGAGCGAGGGAGAATTCCTCTTTACACACCGGGCGTTGCGCCAATGACACGATAATTGTCGACAGACAAAAACGAATGTCAGAATTGCGCCTTTTTCCACCGGGCTGAACCCGGTTTCGGCCACAATCCGCCAAGATTGCGAAAGCAATCTGATTCGTACATTTCATATCAGTTGCCGGTTCCGATTCACGAGAACACGCTCGGCCACGACATTTTCGCTATATCGTTCCAGGTCGCAAATACCATAAGCATCAGAACCAGGGTCAGGCCGATTCTGAATCCTATTTCCTGAACGCGTTCGCTGAGAGGTTTCCCACGGATTGCCTCCGCTGCGTAGTAGACCAAATGGCCCCCGTCGAGCATCGGGATCGGAAACAGGTTCAGTAATCCAATACTCACTGACAAAATCGCCGCCAGGTTCAGCATGGCACCAAGTCCAAGTTCGGCGACCTGCCCGGAAACCTTGGCAATTCCAATCGGACCGCTCAGCTGATCCGCGCTTTCGCGTCCGATAATAATATCATAGAGATAGCCTAGGGTTCTTGTGATAATAAACCAGGTCTCTTTGACAGCTTCGACCAGAGCCTCCGGTACCGAATAGCTGATTGTTCGGACGACCCCCAGACTTGGATCGTGCTTGACGCCCAGCAGTCCCTCACGGTGAACATTGCCCCAGCGATCGGTTGTTTCCCTGCGCTCGGGTGTAATGACCATAGGGATGTCCTGGCCATCGCGTAGGATCACGATATTGAGCGGAATATCGGCGTTTGCGGACACGATCCGCTTCATATCGCTAAAGCTCTCAATCGGTGTCCCATCGATAGAAGTGATAATATCGCCGACCTGAACGCCGGCTCGCTCCGCCGCGCTGCCCGGTTCAACGCCATCGGCCCGCGGATCAGTAACGACCTTGCCTGCATAAATGAACAACCCGGCGAGAATAACGATGGCAAGGAGAAAGTTGGCAATCGGTCCCGCAGCGACGATCGCGGCTCTCTGCCAGACCGGTCTTCCCGCGAGAGTATGTTCAAAATCCTCCTGCGACATCTCCTCAAGTGCTTCGCCGTCGGGCAAGCTGGCAGCGTTGCTGTCTCCTGAAAATTTTACATAGCCTCCCAAAGGGATCGCCGAGAACTTCCAGCGCGTCCCTTGTTTGTCGTTCCAGCCAAAGATCTCAGGTCCGAATCCAACAGAGAACGCGTCAATTTTCACGCTGCATAACCGACCGACCCAAAAATGGCCAAGCTCATGAAAGAATACGACAATTGTCAATACAAACAGAAATGGAATGATGTAGCCAGTTATGCCGGACCCGAGGCCGGTAATGATATCCATCAAATTGCTCCTGACTGTCTTTATTTGTGTTTATTCGACAAATCGTCAAATTTCCATGAAGGAACAGGCTTCCCGGGCATATCGGCGAGCCGCCTCATCCAGCAGCTCCGCCTCCGCCAGGCTGCCCGGCGTAGTCAGTAATCCGGCCTGCTCCGTATCGTTGAGCACTTTTTCAACAACTTCCGAAATGGCGGTGAATCGCAGGCGCCGGTCTAAAAACGCGGCTACCGCGATTTCGTCTGCCGCATTCAGAACAACCGGCGCTCCCTGCCCTCGTTCCATGCTTTCCAGAGCCAACCGTAACGCAGGAAACCTCTCAAAGTCCGGTTCAAAAAACTCAAGGCGCGCAATCGCGGCAAGATCCAGGCGTTGATCCGGTATAGATATTCTGTCCGGCAGCGACAGGCAATGCGCAATCGGTATACGCATATCTGGTGATGCAAGCTGCGCAAGCAAAGACCCGTCAACATATTGCACAAGCCCGTGAACAACCGATTGCGGATGAACCAGAACTTTAATCTGGTTTCGGTTAATCGGGAACAAGTGATGAGCTTCGATCAACTCAAGACCCTTGTTCATCATTGTCGCAGAATCAATGCTAATTCGCGCGCCCATCGACCAGTTTGGATGCTTTAATGCTTGCTCCGGTGTTGCCGACTTCATCTCGGCATATTTTTTTTTCCAGAACGGTCCACCGGAGGCCGTCAGTGTCACCGTTTCTACAGCGTGAAGCTGATTGTGATCCAACACCTGCGCGATGGCGTTGTGCTCAGAGTCCACCGGCAGAAGCGTTGCACCGCTCTCCTTCACAGTCCGCATTACCAACTCACCCGCACACACAAGACTTTCCTTATTGGCAAGGGCAACGGTTTTACCCTCTTTCAACGCGGCAAGGGTCGGTCTCAGGCCGGCAAATCCGACAATTGCGGCCATGACTATGTCGGAAGGACGGCAGGCAGCGTCCACGACGGCGTCAGGACCGGAAGATACAGCGATGTCTGTGTCAGCGAGTAATGTGCGGAGCGCGTCATAGTAGCGGTCGTCGGCGATCACCGCATGTTTTGCCCCGACTTTACGCGCAGTGTCGGCGAGTTCGCGATAGTTCGTGTTCGCGGTCAATGCGATGATTTCAAACCGATCCGGATTTTTGCAAACCAGATCAATTGCCGACTGTCCAACAGAGCCGGTTGCTCCCAATATCGTGAGAGATCGTCTAGCACTCAATTCTCAGGCTCCCGTCACTCTCTCGTCACTGCGCGCCCTGCAAGTCCGCCAAAATCCGCGTTGGATCCGACAGACCGTAGACTGTTGCCGCCAAGGCAAAAACGGCAGCCACCGCCAGCATCAACCCGTCGACACGATCCAACAGTCCCCCATGTCCGGGGATGAGATCACCGGAGTCTTTGACTTTGAACCTTCTTTTCAGGGCTGACTCGGCCAGATCTCCCAGCTGGGAGATGCCGGACAAGAACGCAACCAGAAGCGCAATCTCGGTCAGTTTGTGGTAACCGCTGACCCTGGCGGCAATAGTGCTGAGTAAGATGGCCGCCAGCAGGCCGCCACATGCACCCGACCAGGTCTTGCCCGGAGAAACCGCAGGCCAAAGCTTGGGTCCGCCAAACAAGCGGCCGCTGAAATAGGCTCCGATATCTGTCGCCCAGACCAAAATCAAAAGACCGAATATTGCGTGAAGACCATAACTTCCCTGTCGCAGGGCAATCATGCCGATTGCCGAGAAAACAATATAGACCGCCCCAAGAATTACCCATTTTCTGGCACCAGCAAATTGCGGCAGAACTGCTGCCGATATGAGGACAGGCACAATCGCAATCAGAGCATAATACCCGTCTGAAACAGCGGCGAAAATAATGCTCAGAACCATGACACAGATCAGCAGCCAACCGTCCCGCATTACGGTGGATTGCGTGGTGATATCCGCCCATTCCCGAAAGATCAGCGCCGTGCCCGCGCACACCATGATCAAAAACACATACCCGCCAAACCACACAACCGCGAGAGTGATCGGACCTAATATGACGGCCGAAATCAATCGCAGGCGAAGGTCTTTCCCGATCTTTTTTTCCAGGAAATTTTTCCGGCCGAGCGGATCGCCACTCATCCGACCGCCGTTTCGGAGACGCCGCCATAACGCCGGTTCCTGGACAGAAAGTCTTCTATGCAGGCATCAAAACCGGCGGGCGTGAAATCCGGCCATAACTCGTCGCGAAACACAAACTCGCTATAGGCGGCCTGCCACAGAAGAAAATTTGACAACCGTTCCTCACCGCTGGTCCGGATAATCATGTCGGGATCAGGAAACTCCGCGGTATCCAGGCGGGCGGTGATCATTTCTTCTGTCACATCCTCGGGGCGCAGTCTGCCCTGTGCGACATCACATGCAACTGTGCGCATGCTCCGTGTGATCTCATCCCGGGCACCATAATTGAAGGCAACGATCAAGACCATGCCCGTGTTGTTTCTCGTGGTCTCCTCGGCATGTTCAAGCAACTTTCGGATATCGGAAGACAGACTCTCCCGTTCGCCGATGACACGGACGCGTACATTGGCAGCACACAATTCAGAAAGGTCTTTTTGTACAAAGCGTTGCAGCAGACCCATCAAAAAACTGACCTCTTCGGCCGGCCTGCTCCAGTTTTCCGAGCTGAAGCTGTAAAGGGTCAGATATTCGATCCCGCGTTCGCCCGCATGATGGACGATTTTTCTCAGCGTTACCAGACCCTGGCGGTGCCCCTCGACACGCGGCAACCCCCTTGCCTGTGCCCAGCGGCCATTGCCATCCATAATAATGGCAACATGCCGCGGGAGAGCAGTCTTGCTGGCCGAAGGGGCGGCCGATTGA
Organism: Stappiaceae bacterium; assembly: GCA_965275915.1. Lineage (GTDB taxonomy): Bacteria > Pseudomonadota > Alphaproteobacteria > Rhizobiales > Stappiaceae > JBDWFY01. The sequence goes on along the minus strand of CBDHYI010000006.1, from coordinate 242,255 downwards.
ACAGAGGCTTCCGTTATTGCCATTTTTTTAGCCCGTAAAGCGATGCTGAACCTAGACCTGCTTTATTTCCTGTTCCTTTTTTTCAAGAACATCATCGACTTCGCCGATCATATCATCTGTCAGCTTCTGTACCGTATCTGATTCAGCGTGATGTTCGTCCTGGCTCAACTCGCTGTCTTTTTCCATCCTTTTCAGAATATCCATACCGTCGCGGCGCACATGCCGGATCGCGACTTTGGCCTGCTCACCATATTTGTGGGCGACCTTGACCAGCTCAAGCCGGCGTTCCTCGTTCAATTCCGGAATAGGAAGCCGAAGCAGTGTTCCATCAACTACCGGGTTCAATCCGAGATTTGATTCCCGGATCGCTTTTTCCACTCCTGCAACCATCGACTTGTCCCAAACCTGGACCGAAATCATTCTCGGCTCAGGCACGCTCACGGTCGCGACTTGCGAGATCGGCATGTGGCTGCCATAAGCTTCCACCTGAATGGGGTCCAGCATTGACGCGGAAGCGCGTCCTGTCCTAAGGCCTGCCAGCTCGGTTTTCAGAACGGAAACAGCGCCCGTCATCCGGCGCTTGAGATCCGCAAGATCGTATGATGCTGTGTCAGACATTGGTTTACTCCCTTATTCCCGGCGGACGTGCCGCCAATTCGAGCACTCCGGCCCGCAAAACTCAGTCTGTCACGATGGTGGATCGACCGGCACCATGCAAGACATCAATAAGCGCACCCGGAGTGTGAATAGAGAAAACGATTACAGGAATATTGTTGTCCCGGGCAAGCGCAATCGCCGCCGTGTCCATAACCTTAAGCCCGCGCTTCAGTACTTCGCTGTGGGAAATGGAGTCGAAACGTTCCGCTGTCGGCTCGACTTTAGGGTCGGCCGAATAAATCCCATCGACCTGGGTTGCCTTCAGGATCGCATCGCAATTCATCTCCGCTGCCCTGAGCGCGGCCGCTGAGTCCGTCGTAAAAAGCGGATTGCCTGTTCCCCCCACAAACACAAGAGTTTCGCCGCTTTCCAGGTATTTCTGCGCGGCCCGCTGGGTGAACATCTCGCAAATGGCGGGTATTTCGATGGCGGAAAGAACCCGCGCGGAAAGTCCTCGTGCCTTCATCGCTTCGGCCAGGGCCAAACCATTCATAACAGTGGCCAACATGCCCATATGATCGCCGGTAATGCGATTGCCGCCTTTGGCTGCGATTGAAACGCCACGAAAAATATTTCCGCCACCAATGACTATGCCGACTTCAACACCGCAACGACGCGCTTCCTCGATTTCCGCAGCGATTCGTTCAATGACTCCCGGATCGATACCAAAACCCTTGTCACCCAGAAGCGCCTCTCCGGAGACTTTCAGAAGAATGCGTCGCCACTTTACGCCTTCAGCCATGAGTCAATGCCTCGTTAACGGGTTTCGGAGTTGGGGCTCAGGACAAAAAAAGGGCGCCGACTGGATCGGCGCCCTTAAATCTTTAACCGGCTGCGGTAGCTGCGGCAACTTCTGCGGCGAAGTCGGTCTCTTCTTTTTCAATCCCTTCGCCCAGTCCAAACCGGACGAAGGATGTCAGAGTGACCGGAGAACCGATCTCCTTCGCGACCTCCTCAATCGCCTTTTCCACCGTCAGATCGGGATTGATGACGAACGACTGCTTCAGGAGAACCACTTCCTGGTAGAATTTGCGCAACCGCCCCTCAACCATTTTTTCAATGATGTTTTCAGGCTTGCCCGATGCCCTGGCCTGCTCTGAGAAGACGTCCCGCTCTTTGTCAACGACGGACTGGTCGAGTTCGTCTGTGTTGAGAGCCAGCGGATTGGTGGCAGCGATATGCATGGCAATCTGCTTGCCAAGGGCGGCCAGCCTATCCGCACCACCGGCGGATTCCAGTGCAACCAGCACACCGATTTTCCCAAGCCCGTCTGCAACGGCATTGTGAACGTATGAGGCGACCACACCCTGGGCTACCTCAATACGCTGCATCCGGCGCAGGTTCATGTTTTCGCCGACAGTTGCAATCGTCTCCTTGATCTGATCTGCCACCGACCGCGACGATCCCGGATAAGGCGCAGCAGCCAGCTCATCAGCATTGCCCGCATCAAGCGCCGCCGTGGCAATGTCGCGCACAAGTACCTGGAAACTCTCGTTTCTGGCCACAAAGTCTGTTTCGGAGTTAACCTCAACAACCGCCGCCTTGTTTCCCGCAGCGACAACGCCGATCAGTCCTTCAGCAGCAACGCGATCAGCCTTTTTCGCGGCCTTCGAGATGCCTTTCTTGCGAAGCCAATCCGCTGCGGCCTCCATGTCCCCATCCGTTTCCTTCAGGGCCGTTTTGCAGTCCATCATGCCCGCGCCGGTTTTTTCGCGGAGTTCTTTGACCATCGAAGCTGTAATGCTCATGGGTACCCTCGTAGCCGGATTAATATTCCCTGCAGGTAACGCAAGGATATCTCGTAACAATGACGCCGTCGCCGATAAGGCGAAGGCGCGTTATCAGGATGCGCAGTCGGACTGAAGAATGTCCCATCAGCCCGCCATTGCGCCTACTTTTCGGTTTTTTCTTCTTCCGTTGCTTCAACTGCCGCTTCGTCAGACGCAGCCTCTTCGGCCGGAGTTGCTTCCTCCGCGGCCTCTGCCTTCACAGCCTCTTCGGCAGACGCGTCCGCAAGGACCGGTTCTTCGATCACTTCCTCGGCTTCGCCAACGTCCACACCCATAGAGCCCTGCGCCCTGGAAATGCCGTCAATCGCCGCTCGGGTCACCAAGTCGCAATACAGATTGATGGCACGGGCCGCATCGTCATTTCCCGGGATCGGATAGGTGATGCCGTCCGGATCGGAATTCGAGTCAAGAACGGCGGCAACCGGAATACCAAGGCGGCGCGCTTCCTGAATTGCAATCGCCTCGCGGTTGGTATCGATCACGAACAGCATGTCGGGAATACCGCCCATGTCCTTGATACCGCCCAGGTTCCGCTCAAGCTTTTCGCGCTCTCGGGTCAGATTCAGCAACTCTTTCTTCGTCCGGCCGCTGGAATCGCCATCAAGAACATTGTCGAGTTGCCGCAGACGCTGAATGGCCTGGGAAATTGTCTTCCAGTTCGTCAGCATACCGCCAAGCCAACGCGCATTCACAAAATACTGCGCACTGTTTCGGGCCGCAGTGGCGACGCCTTCCTGCGCTTGCCGCTTGGTACCGACAAGCAGGACACGGCCACCGCCGGCGACGGTGTCGCTGACAGCCTTAAGCGCCTGATGCAGAAGAGGCGCGGTCTGTGACAGATCGAGAATGTGAATGTTGTTCCGGGTTCCGAAAATGTACTGAGACATTTTGGGATTCCAGCGGTGTTTTTGATGGCCGAAGTGGACGCCAGCTTCCAACAGCTGGCGAATAGTAAAATCAGGCAGAGCCATTGCTCTTATATCTCCAATTTTCCGGTTAACCTCCGCGGAGCAACAGTAAACACTGTGGAATGCACCGGATGGACGTCGAACATGTCCGACACCCGGCTCCGCGTGTGGGATGCGCGCCTTATAGGCGCAAGTATAAATTCATGCAAGAGCGAATTGACACAAACAGGCGGGCGAGTTTCAGCTGCAGGCTCAGGCCATTTCCACATCAAGAACACCCGGTATGGCTTTGATTGCGCCCGCAATCTGGGGTGAGGTCTGATATCGTCCGGGAAGTTTGACTTCAACCTCCCGTTCCCCCTGCTCAAGCAGCAGTATCAGGCTGATATCGCCCTCCCCTTGCGACTTCAGATGCCGCCGCACGCTGTCCGCCGGATCGGAGTTACGCATAAACACTCTTAGATTCTTTTTCACGCGCGAGGACGCCTTGTCGAGCGCTTCAACCGTCTGGATCCGGACGCCGATATCTTCCTCGCGCATCTCAGCTGCAACAAGCAGAACGACCGATTGACCCGGCTCCAGTGCCTCCCGGTGCTGTCCAAGGCCCTCGGCAAAGATGATTGCCTCATACTGCCCGGTCGGATCGGAAAAGCGGATAATGCCCATCTTGTTGCCGCTTTTGGTTTTCCTTTCCTGCCGGGAAGTCACGGTTCCGGCAAGCCTGCCTGCCGACGCACCCTGCTTGACCGACTCGGCAAAGTCCGCCCACATCTGAACCCGCATTTCCTCCAAAAGAGACCGGTACTCGTCCAAAGGGTGCGCCGAAAGATAAAAACCTATCGCCTGATGTTCCCGTTGGAGTTGCTCGGCCGTCAGCCATGCAGGCGTCTCATTCAGCCGCAGGGGCTCTGCCGCCGCCAATGATCCAAAAATATCCGCCTGCCCCGAAGCCTCGTCCTGATCGGTCCGCTGAGCCTCACCGATGATCCTGTCCAGGCCCTCAATCAACCGGGCCCTGTTCCGGTCAAGTTCATCAAATGCACCGGCACTGATCAGATTTTCCAGCGTTCGCCGATTGGCCTGCCTGGCATTTATCCGGCGCGCAAAGTCACCTATATCCTTGAAAGGCTGACTGCCGCGGACCTCGACGATATGGTCTACAACTTGTTCGCCAACACCCTTGATAGCGGCCATTGCGTAGACGATCTTGCCGTCCTGAACCCGAAAATCAACACCGGATTTGTTAATAGACGGCGGCACAACATCGATACCCATTCGTTGTGCCTCCTGCCGGAAGTCATTCAGCTTATCCGTGTTGCCCATATCGAGGGTCATCGAAGCAGCCATGAATTCGACCGGATGGTTGGCTTTCAGCCACGCCGTATGATAGGCGACCAGCGCATAGGCGGCAGCGTGCGATTTGTTGAATCCGTAATTGGCGAACTTCGCGACGACATCGAAGATCATTTTTGCGTCGCTCTGCGAGACTCCGTTCTCTTCGGCACCCTTTGCAAACCGGCCGCGCTGTTCTTCCATTTCAGATGCGATTTTCTTGCCCATCGCCCGGCGCAGCAGGTCCGCTTCTCCAAGTGAATACCCGGCAAGCAACTGCGCCAGTTCCATCACCTGTTCCTGATAAACAATGATCCCATAGGTTTCCTTCAGAACCGGTTCAAGTTTGGGATGCATATAGTCGGGCTTTTCCTGACCGTGTTTCCGCCGGTTATAAACGGGAATATTGTCCATCGGACCGGGACGGTAGAGCGCCACAAGCGCGATGATGTCCTCGAACCGGTCGGGCCGCATACCGGCAATGGCGCGGCGCATGCCCGCACTTTCAAGCTGGAATACGCCCACCGTTTCGCCGCGTGCCAGCATCTCATAAGTCGGCGTGTCATCAATCGGCACCGCTCCGATATCGATGTCGACGCCCCGCTCCGCTATCAGTTTTGTGGCAATATCGATCGTGGTCAGCGTTTTCAGACCCAGAAAATCAAATTTGACGAGCCCGGCCTGCTCCACCCATTTCATGTTGTACTGGGTTACCGGCATATCAGAGCGCGGATCGCGATAAATCGGCACAAGCTGCTGCAGGGGCCGGTCTCCAATGACGATGCCGGCCGCGTGCGTTCCCGCATGCCTGTTCAGCCCCTCAAGTCGAAGGGAGATATTCATCAGCCGTTCGACGACATGCTCGGCGGCCTGTGCTTCCTGCAAACGCGGCTCTTCGGCAATCGCCTCCGCCAGCTTCATATTGCTGCCCGGCGCATTGGGCACCATCTTGCAGAGCCGGTCGACCTGGCCATAAGGCATCTGCAAAACGCGCCCGACATCTCTCAGAACAATCCGCGCCTGCATTGTTCCGAACGTGATAATCTGGGCGACCTGATCCCGGCCGTACTTTTCCTGAACATACCGTATGACCTCTTCGCGCCGATCCTGACAGAAGTCGATGTCAAAATCCGGCATCGACACACGATCCGGATTGAGAAAGCGTTCGAAAAGCAGAGCGAACCGCAGCGGATCGAGATCCGTGATCGTTAAGGAATATGCAACGAGGGAGCCTGCCCCCGATCCCCGTCCCGGCCCGACGGGAATATTCTGCTGCTTGGCCCACTTGATGAAGTCGGCAACGATAAGAAAATAGCCGGGGAACTTCATCCGCTCGATGATCCCCAGTTCATAGTCCAGACGATCCTGATAGTCTTTTTCCGACAGGCCTTCGGCGGGACCGTGGAATTCAAGACGTTCCCGAAGACCGTCCTGCGCCTGCCGCCGCAACTCAGCCGCCTCGACCTGTTCGGCTTCCTCCGCACTGCTGTCACCGCCGGTAAACCGCGGCAGGATCGGCTTCCTTTTCAGCATGCGCGTGTGGCAGCGGCGCGCGATCTCAATTGTGTTTTCGATTGCTTCGGGCAAGTCCGAAAACAGCTCAACCATTTCCGACTGAGTCTTGAAATAGTGTTCTTCGGTCAGTTGCCGGCGATCTTCTTCAATGATCACGCGCCCCTGGGCGATGCAGATCAGCGCATCATGGGCTTCAAAATCCTCCCGGGCAGGGAAAAACGGTTCATTGGTCGCAACCAGAGGCAGTCCATTCTCATAGGCCAGATCAATCAGATCCGCCTCAATCAGATTTTCAGCAGCCATATGGTGGCGCTGAAGCTCCTGATAGAGCCTGTCGCCGAACATTTCCCGGAGTTGCTTCAGCCGGTCGCCCGCAAGATCGTGACGATTGAGCGAGAGAGGCTGCCCTATCGGGCCTCCGACGCCCCCGGTCAGCGAAATCAAGCCATCGGTTCGGCCCCGCATCGCCTGAAGTTCAACATGTGGCCGCGTTCCGGGCTCAGATTCGGTGTAGGCATGGGAAACAATCTCCGTCAGATTCGATGCGCCCGCTTCGTTGGCGGCAATGAGCACCAGATCGGATAAACCCTCATCTTCTTTTCGGCCCACAAATTCATCGTCAAACCTGACGGATAACTGACAGCCGATGATCGGCTGGATCCCGGCGGCATAGGCCTTGTCGGAAAATTCCAGAGCGCCGAAGAGATTTCCCGTATCGGCGATACAAACGGCGGGCTGCAGGTCCGCCCTGGCAAGCTCCACGATCTTCGGGAGCTGCAATGCCCCCTCAAGCAGCGAATAGGCGGAATGAACGCGTAGGTGGACAAATTTCGGTTCGCTCATCCGGCTGCTCCATTTTGAAAGGACTTATGTGAAACGGCTCCTCCGCTCCTTTTCATCACACTCGCCGGTCCCACCACAAGGGCGAGAACGGTCAATAGGTCGCTTGTCAACAGCCGTCCACATCAACGGTCGATTTCTTATGTGAGCGACATCAGAACATCCGTCCAGAATATGAATGTCACACAAAAGAGAACAAGCGAACCGGCGGCAGCGATGTCACGCATGATCTGTTGCATAAGATACTCCAATCAGGTATGATCTTGTTATGAGCATATTATGTTCACTTTTTGTTCTATTTGCAAGACAGAAAGTAACCTGCTGTCGTTCTTGGTAAAGCAATTCTTAATTTTGGAGTTGATAGCCGATCCCGATCCGGCCGCAAAGACTGACTGGTCGAAGGCGCCAGGACTATTCGAGTTCGACAACACCCCCGCCGCTGAGCGTAACCCTGCGGTCCATCTTCGCGGCAAGTTGATGATTGTGGGTGGCGATGATGGCCGCCAGGCCGGACGCCTTTACCAAGGTCGCGAGCGCTTCAAAAACATAGTTGGATGTCTTTGGGTCCAGGTTTCCGGTCGGCTCGTCCGCCATCAGTACCGACGGCGCGTTGGCGACTGCGCGTGCAATTGCCACTCTCTGCCTCTCCCCCCCGGACAGTTCAGAAGGGCGATGGCGTGCACGGGGATCCATTTTCATGTAGGACAGCAATTCCAGCGCACGCCCCATGGCCTCTTTTTTGTCAAGGCCATTGATCATCTGAGGCAGCGCGATGTTCTCCTGGGCGGTAAACTCCGGCAGCAAATGATGGAACTGATAGACAAATCCGATATCCTCACGGCGAAAGCGCGTCCGCTCGCTGTCGCTGGCACGGCCGCAGGCGTGACCGGATATGTACACCTCGCCCGCATCAGGACGATCGAGCAGGCCGGCAATCTGTAAAAGCGTCGATTTGCCCGCACCGGACGGCCCCAAAAGCGCGACCGTTTCCCCGGGATTGACGATCAGATTGGCATTGTTCAGCACAACAATTTCGTTTTCGCCCTCGTGGAAGGTTTTGCCGATCCCCACAAGCGCGAGAGACGCGCGCTGAACGCGATCCGCCAGAGAGCTGCCTCTTTCCTGTATCGTCATGGGCTTCTCATTCGTATCTTAGCGCCTCAACCGGATCGAGCCGCGCCGCTTTCCAGGCCGGGTAAAGCGACGCGAGAAACGAAAGAATGAGAGTCATGACCACAACCGAGATCGTTTCACCGGTCTCCATTTTGGCCGGCAGTCTACTCAGGAAGTAGAGCTCGGGCGAAAACAGTTCGGTTCTTGTCATCCAGGAAATGAACTGCCGGATCGATTCAACGTTCAGACAGATAACGGTGCCCAAAATCACACCGGCGATGGTTCCCGCAATGCCGATACTTGATCCGGTGATGACGAAGATCCGCATAATCGCAGAGCGCGACGCGCCCATGGTGCGAAGAATCGCTATATCATGCGATTTGTCTTTGACCAGCATCGTTAGGCCGGAAATGATGTTGAGCGCAGCCACAAGAACAATAAGAGTCAGGATGATGAACATCACATTGCGTTCAACTTCGAGGGCCGAAAAGAACGTCAGGTTTCGTTGCCGCCAGTCGAAGACCGTGGTCGGACGACCTGCGGAATCTTCGATAATCGCCCGCATCCCGTCCATACTGTCCGGATCATCGACAAAGATATCGATCCCGTTGGCGAGGCCTTCCCGGTTGAAATAGAGCTGTGCCTGCTCGAACGGCATGAAAATGAACGTGCTGTCATACTCGGACATGCCGATTTCGAAGATGGCATTGATCGGATAGGACACGACGCGCGGGGTCACACCCATAACCGTGACGTTTCCCTTCGGTGTCACGATCGTCACATCATCACCGATGGCAACCCCGAGCGACCGCGCCAGCCGGGAGCCGATCGCAACGCCCTCCCCGACATCAAAACCCTCAAGGCTCCCAACAACAAGATTCTCGGAGACCAGCGGCAACCGATCAAGATCCGCCTTCATCACACCTTTGACGAGCACGCCGAATGCACCGGCCGGGCCGGACGCAAGCGCCTGCCCTTCGACAAACGGCATGACGAAACGCACCCGGTCCACATTCTCCAAACGGGCAGCCACCGCATCGTAATCATCAAGCTGCGACCCGATGGGTTGAACCGTCATATGTCCGCTGATGCCGAGAATTTTGGACAGAAGTTCATCGCGAAAGCCGTTCATGACGGCCATGACGACAATCAATGTCGCAACTCCGAGCATGATGCCGAAAAACGAAAACCCGGCGATAACGGAAATGAAGGTTTCGCGCCGGCGGCTCCTCAGATAGCGGCCGGCCAGCATCCACTCAAACGGCGCAAACGGCCGACTTTCCTTCTTGCCGGCAAGTCCGGCCTGCATGGTCGTCTCGCTCATTGGGCCGCTCCCACAAGATGCCGACTCAGATTACTTTCGGTCAGAATCATTTGGTCCCAATATAGTGGAGCGGAATGACTTTACCCAATGAAATCGAATAGTTGTCCCGCCCAAGCCAGTTATTCTAACTCCGCGCCGGACCCGTGTTCTGCAACCGCGTTACGGCGGCCTCCAGCGGCAGGCTCTCCCGTTCGCCGGTTTTGCGGTTTTTGATCTCGACTTCGCCGCTTTTCAGTCCGCGGGGACCAACGATGAGTTGCCACGGTAATCCAATAAGATCCATTGTGGCGAATTTATTGCCGGCCCGATTGTCCGTATCATCGTAAAGAACCTCGCACCCTGCATTCGTCAGTTGTCGGTAGAGAGTCTCACAGGCCTGATCGACATCGCCATCGCCGGCCCGCATATTGATCAGGCCGATGTGAAATGGCGCAACTGACTCCGGCCAGATGATCCCCGCTTCATCGTGGCTGGCTTCGATGATCCCGCCAAGCAGCCGGGAAACGCCAACTCCATAGGACCCCATATGGATCGGCGTCTCAACACCGTCCGGTCCGGCAACCTTTGCGCCCATCGGTTCGGAATATTTGGTTCCGAAATAAAAGATATGCCCCACTTCAATGCCCCGTGCTGATACGCGCTCGCCATGGGGAATTCTTTCAAAGGCGTCCGCGTCGTGCATCTCATCGGTTGCGGCATAAGGTGCAAGCCAGGCGTCGACGACCGGCGAGAGATCCTGCTCGAAATCGATATCAGCGCCGGGGACCTCAAGTTCGAGTATATCCCGATGACAAAAGACCTCACTTTCACCGGTCGAAGCGAGGATGACAAACTCATGGCTCATATCGCCGCCGATCGGGCCTGTGTCCGCCCGCATCGGAATCGCCTTTAGTCCCATTCGGTCAAATGTCCTGAGATAGGCCACAAACATCCGGTTATAGGCGTGGCGCGCGGCCTCCTTATCGACATCAAAAGAATAGGCGTCCTTCATGAGGAACTCCCGCCCGCGCATAACGCCGAAGCGGGGCCGCACCTCGTCGCGGAACTTCCATTGAATGTGATAGAGATTGAGCGGCAGGTCTTTGTATGACCGGACAGAGGCACGGAAAATATCGGTGATCATCTCCTCGTTCGTCGGCCCGTAAAGCAGATCGCGCTCATGACGATCCGTAATGCGGAGCATTTCTTTGCCATAGGCGTCATAACGACCACTTTCGCGCCAGAGATCCGCCGGCTGCAATGTGGGCATCAGTAACTCCACGGCCCCTGCCCTATTCTGTTCTTCGCGAACAATCTGTTCAATTTTCTGAAGAACCCGAAGCCCCAGCGGGAGCCAGGAATAAATGCCCGCGGTCTGCTGGCGGACCATGCCCGCTCTCAGCATCAGCCGATGAGAGACAATTTCCGCCTCCTTGGGATTCTCTTTGATGATGGGCAGAAAGTATCGTGAAAGACGCATGAAAAGACTCTCTTGGTGGATCATCCCCGGGGCCGCGGTACATGCCTGTCAGGCCGCAACCCGGAGGGATCGTTCTTCAGTCCGTGAAACTTCATGCCGGGACATACTACAACCCGATTTTCATTGCCAGTTTCCCGTAAAGGCAGCCTTTGGGTCTGCTCTTTTTAACGACAAGCAAAAATTTTAAGCGGAAGGTGCACAAAATGGTGACAAAGCCGATTTCTTGGGCTAGTGTCACAAAATAATAACAATTGAGGCAGCCGAAAGGCTAACTCAGAGGCATCGCGGTCTGAGTCTTGGGAGGAATGACCTCATTTGGCGCAGAATTGTGCAGCCGCCCTGGAATGAAAAAAGTAAGTCGTTTCCACGGGCTATAATGGGGTTTAGACGCGAACTATCAAAAGCAGGGCAGCAGCCTTGCTTTTTTTTTGCCTGTTTTGCACCTGCAACGAAACCAGCTGAGCTGCCATAATCCCCCGGGACACTCTGCGCTCAAACATCCGGATTAAAAATTTAAATCATCCGGCGCTGCCGCTCACCCGGTCGATTCGTCTATCTGCGATCATTCTCATCCCAAATCACGTTATAACAGAACGACATCCGACGCCTTAATCCGTCCTGAAACGGACAATTCAAAATTTAAAACCGACCGGGCAACGGGATATCGTCCAGAGTGTAGTCGGAGATTGCAATCAGCCAATAAATGCCTGCGAAAACGATCGCAGCGACAAGGGTCGTGGCAATTGCCTTGCGAATGAGCATCGGCCGAACCGGTGCAGCCGGTTCGGTGCCTTCAACAAACTCTTCCGATTCATGCTGCGATCTGACGCCCCATGGCAGAACGGCAAACAGCACGATCCACCAGATGACAAAATAAACGGCAATGGCGGTCAGGAGCGACATAAAGGGTCCGGTCTTTTAACGTTTTCTGTTTTTGACCAACGGATACGAAATCAGTTCATTTCCGGATTTACGCTTCTTCGAGCTCAACCAGCGTTCCGTTGAAGTCTTTTGGGTGGAGGAACAAAACCGGTTTGCCGTGCGCACCGATTTTCGGCTCGCCGGTTCCCAAAACCCGAGCGCCTTTTTCGAGCAGTCTGTCGCGGGCTGAGTGAATATCGGGCACTTCATAACAAACGTGATGGATGCCGCCGGAGGGATTCTTCTCCAAAAATTTTGAAATCGGAGAACCCTCTCCCAGCGGCTCAAGCAATTCAATCTTCGTATTGGGAAGATCTATGAATACCGTAGCGACACCATGATCGGGTTGCTCGACACGCTCGGAGACAGTCGCTCCAAGCATATCCCGATAGGTTACAACTGCCGCATCCATATCAGGCACAGCGATTGCAACGTGGTTGAGTTGTCCGATCATCCGTTTGTCCTGTCAAGCGCTTGAAATACAGTCCGGCCGCGCCTCCCCGCCACGCGGATCAAAGGAAACAGCATTCCAGAGCGCCTGTTATATAACGTTGACCACGACACGGCATAGGGGCTTTTTGCCCCACCTTTCGGCTATAGACGACCGCAATCCGCGCCGTGCTGCTTCCATGACAATGCTCGCATCCCGCCGGCGGGACCTGGGAATGCTCATGACCGCACTTTCAAGACCGTCAAGCGCAATATCCTCAAAATCATCCCCCTCATCATCGCTTTCGGGCAGGCCGAACAGGATGACCTGCGGATCTCCCTGGATTTCTCCGGCGCGGTTGAGCGTGATGTACCCGGTTGCCACACCCACAAAGCTCAGTTTTCGTCTTTCCTGAATGCCGGCCAGGTCCGGTTCAGTGAGCAATTCGCCATCTTTCACGAGAATCCCGCTCGGCGCTTTATCGACTACGGAACCGGGCCCGGGTGCCAGTCGAATGATGTCGCCGTTGCGGCCTGCAACCACCTCCTTGATCCCGTTCTTTCTGGCAAAGTCCGCGTGCGCCTCAAGATGCAATGGCTCCCCGTGAACCGGTACAAGCATCTCCGGCCCCAGCAACCGGTAGAGCTGCTCCAATTCACCTTTTCTCGGATGACCGGAAACGTGTACGAGCGCATCCCGGTCGGTCACGACATCCATTCCCTGGTCGACAAGACCATTGATCACGGCACCAACCGCTTTTTCATTTCCCGGAATCGTGCGGGCGGAGAAAATCACCATATCCCCCCGGCTCAGGGTGACGCGCCGATGATCATCATTGGCAATCCTGGCCAGAGCCGCCCTCGCCTCTCCCTGACTGCCGGTGCAAAGCGCAACGACCTTGTCCCTTGGGAGATACCCGTAGGACTCCTCATCCAGAAATTCAGGCATATCGTCCATGTAGCCAAGATCCGTCGCCACTTCGACCGCCCGTTTCATTGCGCGACCGACAATGACGACTTCCCTGCCGTTCGCCCTGGCCGCCCCCGCGACCGCGCGTATCCGCGCGACATTGGATGCAAAAGCGGTTACGGCAACGCGACGTTTGGCACCGGCGATGATGTCCGTCAGGTGCTTGGCGACATCGGCTTCGCTGGGACTCGTTCCCTCACGCACCGCATTCGTGGAATCGCAAAGCAGAGCCCTCACCCCTTCCTTGCCAATCTCCCCAAGACGATCCATGTCAATCGCTTCGCCGATCCCCGGTTCATGGTCGACCTTCCAATCACCGGTATGAATGACGGTTCCATGCTCGGAACGAATAGCAACTGCCATGGGTTCGGGGATTGAGTGTGACATGGCGATAAATTCAAGATCGAACGGACCGATCGTCAGCCTGTCGCCGGCTTTGATGATGTTCATTGGGATCTCGCCGGTCCCGCCGTGAAACAGTTTGGCCTCCAACAATCCTGCGGCAAACGGGGAAAGATAGACCGGCGCCTGAAGATAAGGCCACAACTCAACCAGGGCACCGTAGTGATCTTCGTGGGCATGGGTGATCACGATACCGAGCAAACGGTGTTTTTCAGCCTCGATGAAGCGAATGTCCGGCAAGACGAGATCGACCCCCGGCAAGTCCGGCCCGGCAAATGTCACGCCGCAATCAACCATCAGCCATGACCGGTCTTCAGCAGGACCGATGCCGTACAAGCCGAGATTCATGCCAATCTCACCGACGCCACCGAGCGGCAGGAAAACCAGTTCACTTGCCTGACTTTGCATATATTATCCGATCATCAGCTGTTTGACAGGAAGACATCTCCTGCCGAAATTAATCTTGTCTCGCCGCCGCCTTCATCCAGAACCAGATGGCCGTTTTTGTCGAGATCCAGGAACAAGCCGTTCAACTCCTTCCCGGGCAGCCGAACGGTTATGGGTTTTCCGATTCCCGTTGCGCGCGAGAGCCAGGCGGAGCGGACGGCATCAAAGTTGTCGCCGCGATCCCAACGGGCCAGCCAGTGATCCATTTTTTCCACCAGTGACCGAAACAATATCTTGCTGTCGACGCGATACCCCAGCGACGCCAAATCGGTGGTGGGATAAAGAGCCGTGTCCGGATGACTGATGCAATTGACGCCAAAACCCAGCACGACGATCGATGTTCCACCGTCGAGCAATTCACTTTCCAGCAGAATGCCGGATATTTTTGCGCCATCAATCAGACAGTCATTCGGCCACTTGAGGACCGTGAGAGCATGCGTTCCCGTAACCGCTTCTATCGCATCGGCAAGCGCAACGGCGGCAAGCAGCGGCAAATCACCTACAGATGCGGGTTCGCGCGCGGGACTGGACAACAGCAATGAAGCGTAGAGGTTGCCGGGCGGCGAGTGCCAGCCCCGCCCGCGGCGTCCCTTTCCCGCTGTCTGCTGATCGGCTGTGACCCATAGACGGGTCTTGTCACCCCGGCGTCCAGCCGCAAAACATGCTTCATTGGTCGAGGGAACGGACGCATAGGTATGCCATCGATAGCTGCCATGAGGGCCCTTTACGACCCCTTCCGCACAATCGTTCATAGGCTAAAAAAGCGTCTTGGCCGCCGCTTCCGCATAGATCGACAACTGCCCTGCAATCAGAACAAACGCGACGACAAATACACCGCTGGCACCAAGGATCACTTTCAGTTCCCCCGGCATGGGTGCAAATGCCTCCGCCGGTTCGTCGAAGTACATGACTTTGACGATCCTAAGATAATAGAAGGCGCCGACCACACTGGCCAGCACACCGATGACAGCGAGAATGTAGAGCTCCGCTTCAACCGCCGCGACGAACACATAGTACTTCGCGAAGAAACCTGCCAACGGCGGGATGCCGGCAAGGGAGAACATGATCATCGCCAGAAGAAACGCCATGATCGGATTGGTCCGTGACAGCCCGGCAAGCTCGCTGATCTCTTCGACCATGCCCTCCCGGCGCCGCATCGCCAGAATGCAGGCAAAAGCGCCCAGCGTTGTTGCCAGATAAATCGCCATATAGATGATCACACCTTCAACACCGGCTTTGCTGCCTGCGGCAAGGCCAACAAGCGCAAATCCCATATGTCCGATCGACGAATAGGCCATCAGGCGCTTGATATTGTGCTGCCCGATGGCCGCAAATGCACCCAAAACCATGGAGGCGATCGACACGAAGACGATGATCTGCTGCCACTCCACGGTAACCGGCTCAAAAGCGGAAATGACAATGCGTGTCAGCATCGCCATCGCTGCGATTTTCGGTGCAGCGGCGAAGAAGGCGGTCACGGGCGTCGGCGCACCTTCATAAACATCCGGCGTCCACATGTGAAACGGAACCGCCGAAATCTTGAAGCAGATGCCCGCGAGTATGAACACGAGTCCTATCGTGACACCAATGGATGTCTGGCCGTGCGACAGCGCCTGCGCAATTTCTGAAAAGCCTGTCTGCCCGCTGAAACCATAGACCAGAGACATGCCGTAAAGCAGCATGCCTGAGGACAGGGCGCCCAGAACGAAATATTTCAATCCCGCCTCGGTCGACCGGATCGAGTCGCGGTTGATTGCCGCGACCACGTAAAGCGAAAGACTTTGCAGCTCTATACCAAGATAGAGTGCGATGAGATCATCGGCGGAGATCATCATCAGCATCCCGAGCGTCGCCAGGATGATCAGGATCGGATACTCAAACCGTTGAAAATTTTCCGCTCTGCCATAAGCCCAGGACAGGGCTATTGCCAGCACGGCTCCGATCAACGTCAGCGCTTTCATGAAACGCGCAAATCCGTCGAAAATGAAAGCGCCGCCGAAGGTTGACCCGTCCGGAATGAAAAACAGAACGATCGCACCGACGACCGCCATCAGTCCGGCGCTCATGCCGGTCACAACCAGGGTCGAACGGTTGCCGCCGAACACGCCGATCATCAGAAGCACCATTGATCCGACAGCAAGAAAAATCTCCGGCATTGCCGGCATCAGATCGGGAACAAGAGTAAAATCTTCCAACATCGCTTCCGTTCGTCCTTACGCGATCTGATCAGTGCGCCAGCATGGCGGTTTGTTGAGCCACTTCAAGAGCGGCATGATAGTTCTGCAGAAGATTGGACACCGACGCCGCTGTAACGTCCATAATCGGCGCGGGATAGAAGCCGAAGAACAGCGTCAGTGCCACCATGGGAAGCAAAATGACCTTTTCCCTCGGCGAAAGGTCCAGAATGCCCTTCAGGCTCTCTTTTTCAAGCGCTCCGAATATGACCCTTCTATAGAGCCACAGCGCATAGGCGGCGGACAGGATCACACCGGTTGTCGCAAAGAAGGCCACCCAGGTGTTGACTTCAAACGCTCCCATAAGCGTCAAAAATTCACCGACAAACCCGCTGGTTCCAGGCAGGCCGACATTGGCCATCGTGAAGACCATGAAAACGAACGCATAGGCGGGCATCCGGTTGACGAGGCCACCATAGGCCGCGATTTCGCGGGTATGCATACGGTCGTAAATCACGCCCACGCACAAGAACAGTGCGCCGGATACGATGCCGTGGGACAGCATCTGAAAGATACCGCCCTGCACGCCCTGGGCCGTCATTGTGAAAATGCCCATGGTCACGTAGCCCATATGGGCGACCGACGAGTAGGCGATCAGCTTCTTCATATCTTTCTGAGCAAGCGCCACCAGGGATGTGTAAACAATCGCCACGATCGACAGGAAGAAGACAAAATCCGCAAAATAGTCCGATGCCAGCGGGAACATCGGCAGTGAGAAACGCAGGAAGCCGTAGCCGCCCATCTTCAGGAGTATGCCCGCCAGGATAACCGATCCGGCGGTGGGCGCTTCAACGTGCGCATCGGGCAGCCAGGTGTGAACCGGCCACATGGGCATTTTGACCGCAAAGCTCGCAAAGAACGCCACCCACAGCCACATCTGCATGGACTGCGGGAAGCCATATGCCAGCATTTCTGAAATGTCAGACGTCCCGGACTCCCAGAACATCGCCATGATGGCGATCAGCATCAGTACCGAGCCGAGCAGCGTATAGAGGAAGAACTTAAAGCTCGCATAAACCCGGTTGCCGCCGCCCCAGACGCCAATGATGATGAACATCGGAATCAGGACCGCTTCGAAAAACACGTAGAATATGACGATATCGAGCGCGCAAAAGACGCCGATCATCATCGTTTCCAAAACCAGAAACGCGATCATATACTCTTTGACGCGCTTGGTAATCGAATGCCAACTGGCAAGGATGCAGAACGGCATCAGGAACGTGGTCAGGATCACGAACAGCATCGAGATGCCGTCCACGCCCATATGGTAGGACACGATGCCCGGGATCCACTCGACCTTTTCGACCATCTGGAACCCGGCGATTTCATTGTCGAAACCGCCCCAGACGAACAGCGAAAGGAGGAACGTGAAGACCGTTACCACAAGCGCGAGCACACGAATGTTTTTCAGCGCCTGCTCATCATCACCTTGAACGAGGAGAATGGCGGCAACACCGAAAAGCGGCGCGAAGGTGACAAATGTAAGGAGTGGCCAGTCGCTCATCAGTGGGCACCCCCGCTGCCCGTGAACATTGTCCAGGTTACCAAAGCGGCAACTCCGATCAGCATTGCAAACGCATAATGGTAGACGTACCCGGTCTGAAGCCGGACGATCCGGTTGGTGATATCGATCACCCGGGCGGCAATGCCGTTCGGGCCGAATCCGTCAATGATCTTGCCATCTCCGACTGTCCAGAGGACACGGCCGAGCCACATCGCGGGACGGACAAAAATCGCATCATAGAGCTCGTCGAAATACCATTTGTTGAGCAGGAACCGGTAAAGACCGTCATGCCGCGCCGCCAGCCGTTTGGGCAGGTCCGGCGAGCGGACATAAAACAGCCAGGCGACCACCAGTCCGGCCAGCATCATGACGAAAGGAGACAGCTTGACCCAGGTCGTGACGATGTCATGGTCATGCATGTCATGGAGAACATGATTTTCCGCGCCGGTATAAAGCGCTGCCTGCCAGAAATGTTCATAGCCGTGGCCGGCAAAGGCATCGAGAAAAATCATACCGGCGAGTACCGCCCCGACCGCGAGAACAATGAGCGGAACCGCCATCACCATCGGCGATTCATGGACGTGCTTCATCACATCGGCCGAAGCCCGAGGTTTGCCATGGAACGTCATGAATGTCAGGCGCCAGGAATAGAAGCTCGTGAGTGCGGCGGCGATCACGGTCATCCAGAATCCGTAGAGTGCGAAGGAGTTATGTCCCGTCTGCGAGACGGCATAGGTTGCTTCGATAATCGCATCCTTGGAGATGAACCCGGCAAACCCGATATAGGTTAACGGTATGCCGACGCCGGTGATGGCGAGTGTCCCCATCATCATGGTCCAATAGGTGATCGGAAGATGCTTTCTGAGACCGCCCATTTTCCGCATGTCCTGTTCGTCGGACACCGCGTGAATGACGGAACCGGCACACAGGAACAAGAGCGCTTTGAAAAACGCGTGGGTGAAGAGATGGAAAATACCGATCGAATAGGCGCCTACTCCGAGCGCAACGAACATATAGCCCAATTGCGAACAGGTTGAATAGGCGATTACCCGCTTGATATCGTTTTGCACGAGGCCCACGGTTGCGGCGAAGAACGCCGTTGTCGCACCGAAGAACGTGACAACAGTCAGCGCGGTTTGCGAGAGTTCAAACAGCGGCGACAGGCGGGCGACCATAAAGACACCGGCCGTCACCATGGTCGCCGCATGGATGAGTGCTGAGACAGGCGTGGGGCCTTCCATTGCATCGGGCAACCAGGTGTGGAGCAGAAACTGCGCCGACTTACCCATCGCTCCCATGAACAACAACAGGCACACAATGGTTATTGCTGTGCTGCTGTCGACCTGATAGCCGAGGAAATCGAGCGCCACTCCCTCGGAACCGCCCTCAACGAAGCTCGGAGCATTGGCGAAAATCACGTCCAGATTGATGGTGTTGAACAGATAAAAAACACCAAAAATCCCAAGCGCGAACCCGAAGTCGCCAACACGGTTGACCACAAACGCCTTGATCGCCGCGGCGTTGGCGGAAGGCTTGTGATACCAGAAGCCAATCAGCAGATAAGAGGCAAGGCCCACACCTTCCCAGCCAAAGAACATCTGCAGGAGATTGTTCGCCGTGACCAGTGTCAGCATCGCGAATGTGAACAGCGACAGATAAGCGAAGAAGCGTGACCGGTGCGGATCGTGATGCATGTAGCCGATCGAATAGACATGCACCAATGCCGATACTGTCGTGACCACCACAAGCATGACCACGGTGAGGGTGTCGACCCGGATCGACCAGTTCACATCCAGCGAGCCGGACGTGATCCACCGCAAAATGGTGATGGACTGCGCTTCGGCACCGCCGAGCCAGAAGCCGAAAAAGGCTATCCAGGACAACAGTGCCGCAAGGATCAGCAGGCCGGAGGTGATATATTCCGACGCCTTCGCCCCGATCGTGCGACCGAAAATGCCGGCGATGAGAAAACCGACAAGCGGAAGAAAGACAATTGCCGAATACATGCGGCTCAGCCTTTCATGACATTGATATCCTCAACCGCGATCGACCCGCGATTTCGGAAAAAGACGACAAGGATTGCCAGCCCGATGGACGCTTCGGCAGCGGCCACGGTCAGTACCAGCAAGGCGAATATCTGTCCGACCAGATCTCCCAGGAAACTGGAGAAGGCAACGAGATTGATGTTGACTGCCAGAAGCAGCAGTTCCACTGACATCAGGATGATGATGACATTTTTCCGGTTCAGAAAAATGCCGAAAATCCCGAGTGTGAATAGAATCGCCGCGACCGTCAGAAAGTGCGAAAGTCCGATTTCCATGCCGTCCCCGCCGGAGCCCCCGTATTCATTTTTTCAGACATCTGCCCGCATGCGGGAGGATCAGATGCCCTTCCCCGTTTCAACTTCAACAACTTCCACGGCGTCCTCACGCCGACGTCCGACCTGTTCGGAAATATCCTGACGCTTGACGCCTTCCTTGTGCCGAAGCGTCAACACAATGGCGCCGATCATCGCAACCAGGAGGATCATGGCGGCCGCCTGGAAGAAATAAATGTAACGCGTATAAAGCAGTTCGCCGATGGCGCGAATGTTCGACGTCTCGTCGACCGGCGGAATCGGAGCGACGGGTGTCGACGCCACATTGGCATCGATAACCCAGGCGCCCACGCCCATGATCAATTCGACCAGCAGGATAATGCCCACAAGCGCGCCTACCGGCAGATATTGAAGAAACCCCTGCCGCAGTTCTACGAAGTCCACATCCAGCATCATCACCACGAACAGGAACAGCACCGCGACCGCGCCGACATAGACCACCAGCAGGATCAAAGCGAGAAACTCAGCCCCAAGCATCAGGAACAATCCGGCGGCATTGAAAAAAGTCAGGATAAGGAACAGCACCGAATGAACGGGGTTGCGCGCGGAAATGACCATAAAGGCCGACGCCACAGCGACCGCTGAAAACACATAAAAGAAGATGGCGTACAAAACCATTTTGGTCGGAGCCTTCCCTGCCTAGTCATTCCGCACGGGCCTTGTAACCCGGCATATCCCCTCAGTCCATCGCCCCGTTACCGATAAGGCGAGTCCATTTCAATGTTATTCGCAATTTCCCGTTCCCATCGGTCGCCATTGGCCAAAAGACGCTCCTTATCGAAATAAAGCTCTTCCCGCGTTTCGGTGGCAAATTCAAAGTTCGGCCCTTCGACAATCGCATCGACCGGACAGGCTTCCTGGCAAAATCCGCAGTAGATGCATTTGACCATATCGATATCGTAACGGGTCGTCCGGCGTGTGCCGTCATTCCGCCTCGGTCCGGCTTCGATCGTGATGGCCTGGGCCGGGCAGATCGCTTCGCACAGCTTGCAGGCAATGCAGCGTTCTTCGCCGTTGGGATAGCGCCGCAACGCATGTTCGCCGCGGAACCGCGGACTGGTCGGTCCTTTCTCGAAAGGATAATTGACGGTCGGCTTGGGCTTGAAGAAATATCGCATCGCCAGGAAGAACGCGGACACGAACTCCTGTAGAAAAAGCGATCTGGCGGCCTGATCCAGTCTCATAACCTTATGCGCCTTTTGTTGTTTCGCTACACCTGACTGACCGGCGCCCAGCCGGTCGCCATCAGAACGGCAGCGACGATGAATACCATTGCGAGCGACAGCGGAAGGAAGACCTTCCAGCCCAGCCGCATCAGCTGGTCATACCGGTACCTTGGCACCATTGCCTTGACCATGGCGAACATGAAGAACACAAGCAGTGCCTTGAGCAGAAACCAGATCACGCCGGGAACCCAGGTAAAGGGTGCAAAATCCAGCGGTGGCAGCCAACCACCCAGGAACAACAGGGTTGTCAGCGCACACATCAGCGAAATGGCCGCATATTCGCCAAGCATGAACATCATGTAGGGCGTTGAGCCGTATTCAACCATAAACCCGGCAACCAGTTCGGATTCCGCTTCAGGCAAATCGAATGGCGGGCGGTTGGTTTCCGCCAACGCAGAGATGAAGAACACCACAAACATCGGGAACAGCGGCAGCCAGAACCAGTTGAGAAATGACAGGAAAGGCAGGCCGATCATCGTCGCCAGGCCCGTTTGCTGGGCCATCACAATGTCGGTGAGGTTAAGCGATCCGACGCAGAGCAACACGGTGACAATCACAAAGCCGATTGAAACCTCATAAGAAACCATCTGCGCGGCCGACCGCAAAGCACCCAGGAACGCGTACTTGGAGTTGGACGCCCATCCACCCATGATGACGCCATAAACTTCAAGCGAGGAAATCGCAAAGATGTAGAGTATGCCGAGATTGATGTCGGCAATTGCCCACCCTTCGGCCACAGGTACAACCGCCCATGTAGCCAACGCCAGGGTTACCGACAGAAGCGGCGCAAGCAGAAATATGCCCTTGTTCGCTCCGGAAGGGATAATCGGCTCTTTCAGAATGAACTTCGTCAGATCGGCAAAGCTTTGAAACAGACCCCAGGGTCCGACAACGTTCGGACCGCGCCGGATCTGCACCGCCGCCCATATTTTGCGGTCGGCATAAAGCACGTAGGCGATGATGACGAGCAACACCACCAACAGAAGCACACTTTGCCCCAGCATGACGAGGAAGGGAAAGCCGTAAGTGGTCCAGAAATCGCTCATCAGGCCCCCGCCCCCTATTCAGCGGCTTCGATTGCCCGGCTCTTGGCCAGGGCCGAACACTCGGCCATCACGGCCGAGGCACGGGCAATCGGATTTGTCAGGTAAAAGTCGGACACAGCGCTGGAAAACGCCGCATCGGTCATGTTTCCGCCGGTCCCGGCAAGCTTGGCAATATCGGCGGGATCCGCCGAAAGAACCGTATCGATCGCAGCCAGGTCCGGATGGCGTTCGATCATGCTCGCGCGCAAATCAGTCAGAGAGTCATAGTCAAGCGTATTTCCAAGCACGGCAGAGAGTGCTCTCAGGATCGCCCAGTCTTCCCGGGCTTCGCCGGGAGGGAATCCCGCCCGCATACCCATCTGAACGCGGCCTTCCGTGTTAAGATACGTACCGCTTTTTTCCGTATAGGCCGCACCGGGCAGGATCACATCGGCACGGTGAGCGCCAGCATCCCCGTGCGTACCGATATAGATCACGAAGGTGTTTCCGAACGCGCTCATGTCCATTTCGTCGGCACCAAGCAGGAACAAAGCATCCAGGGTCCCATCCTGCGCGGCTTTCTGCATCCCGGAGACGGTCAGACCGCCGTCGCCTGGCACAAAGCCGACTTCCAAGCCACCGACCCGCGCAGCGGCTGTATGCAGCACGGCAAAACCATTCCACTGATCGCTCACAGCGCCGACAGTCTGCGCGAGTTTTGCGGCATTTGATGCGACCGCCCTGCCGTCATCCCGACTGAGTGCGTCCTGACCGATCAGGATCATGGGCCGTTCGGCTTTCTTGAGACGATCCAGGAAGGCACCGTTTCCAGCCACGAGATCGGCAAGCGTCGAGGCGCCGGCTCCAAGGTATGTCACGTCATAGGTCAGATCAGCCTGTTCACCGATGACGCCAATCGGGAAATTGCCGGTCCGCCAGCGTTTTCTGATCCGTGCGTTGAGAACGGCCGCCTCTTTCCGCGGATTGGAGCCGATAATCAGAAGCGCGTCCGCATCCTCGATGCCTTCGATTGTCGGATTGAACAGATAGGTCGCCCGGCCAAGCGCCGGGTCCAGCATGCTCCCATCCTGACGGCAGTCGATGTTGGACGACCCGAGTTTTGTCATCAGGTCTTTAAGCGCCAGCATCTCTTCCGCCGATGCAAGATCGCCGGCAACGGCGCCAATCCTGGCTCCATCAAGCCCCTTGATCTTCGCCGCGATCGCTTCAAATGCTTCCGGCCAGGACGCAGGCTGAAGCCGCCCATCCCGTTTCACATAAGGCCGATCAAGCCGTTGGGTGCGCAGTCCGTCCCAGATGAACCGGGTCTTGTCCGAAATCCATTCCTCGTTGACCGCCTCATTCAGACGCGGCATGACGCGCATGACCTCCCGGCCCCGGGTATCTACCCGAATAGCCGAACCGACCGCGTCCATCACATCGACGGATTCCGTCTTGTTCAACTCCCAGGGACGGGCCTGAAACGCATAGGGACGGGATGTCAGAGCTCCGACGGGGCACAGATCGATGACGTTACCCTGCAGTTCCGAAGAGAGTGCTTTTTCCAGATAGGTCGTGATCTCGGCATCTTCACCGCGGCCGATCAGGCCGAGATCCGAAATCCCGGCGACTTCGGTCGTGAAACGCACGCAGCGCGTGCAGTGAATGCAGCGCGTCATGATCGTCTTGACGAGCGGTCCGATATATTTGTTCTCAACCGCACGCTTGTTTTCCGCAAACCGGGAGGCGTCGACGCCGAAAGCCATCGCCTGGTCCTGCAGATCGCATTCGCCGCCCTGGTCGCAAATCGGACAATCAAGCGGATGGTTGATCAGCAGAAACTCCATCACGCCTTCGCGGGCCTTTTTGACCATCGGCGTGTTTGTAAAGACTTCCGGAGGTTCGCCGTTGGGTCCGGGCCGAAGGTCGCGAACACCCATGGCACAGGATGCGGCAGGCTTTGGCGGTCCGCCCTTTACTTCGACAAGACACATGCGGCAGTTGCCTGCAACCGACAGTCGGTCGTGAAAACAAAAGCGCGGCACCTCGGCCCCGGCCTCTTCACAGGCCTGAAGCAACGTATATTCGGCCGGAACCTCAACTTCTTTACCGTCGACGACGATTTTGGTGGTCATAGACTGTCGCCCTCTCCGGATATGTCACGCGCTTTCCAGGCACTCAGAAGCTCCGTCACCTGTATCCCGTCGATCATCATGCCCTGCAACCGGCAATTCTCAATCGACACGCCGGCCATATTCGCTTTCGTGATCCGCAAACCGGAAAAGTTCGCGTTATTGACGGTCCAGCCGGAGATATTCACATCGTCCAGGCTGCAGCCTGAAAAATTGATGTCGTGGTAATGGCCGCCGGAGAGATTGACATTTTCAAACCGGCATCCGGACAAATTCACGTCGTTGAAACTCGAACCGGAAATATCACTCTTCGCGACGTCAAGACAGCGCTTTTCACTCTCAATCTTCATCACCCTACTCCGCAGCAATCAGCGGCATCGCTGAGGCTTTCTTGTTGGCGGTGTAAGTGTCAATCCGCTCTTCGATCACATGACGGAAGTTGCGGATAAGTCCCTGGATCGGCCAGGCGGCGGCATCACCCAGCGCACAGATCGTATGACCTTCAATCTGTTTGGTGACCTCGAACAACATGTCGATTTCGCGTTTTTCCGCTTCACCGCGCACCATGCGTTCCATAACCCGCCACATCCAGCCGGTGCCTTCCCGGCACGGCGTGCACTGGCCGCAGGACTCGTGCTTGTAAAAATGTGCAAGGCGGGCAATGGCGCGAATGATGTCAGTCGACTTGTCCATGACAATGACGGCAGCCGTTCCAAGGCCGGACCCGAGGCCGCGCAACGTGTCAAAATCCATTGACAGGTCCTGACAATTGTCTTCCGTGAGGCACGGCACGGAGGAGCCGCCGGGGATCACTGCCAGAAGATTATCCCAGCCGCCGCGAATACCGCCGCAGTGCTTTTCAACCAACTCGCGGAACGGAATACCCATCTCCTCTTCGACCGTACACGGCCGGTTGACGTGCCCTGAAATGCAGAAGAGTTTCGTGCCGGTGTTGTTCGGTTTGCCAAGGGCTGCGAACCACCCTGCCCCACGCCGTAAAATAGTCGGCGCAACGGCAATGGATTCAACATTGTTGACGGTCGTTGGGCATCCATAAAGACCGACATTGGCCGGGAACGGCGGTTTCAGGCGCGGCTGTCCTTTCTTGCCTTCAAGGCTTTCAAGGAGTGCAGTCTCTTCGCCGCAGATGTAAGCGCCAGCCCCATGATGGACATAAATGTCCATATCCCAGCCCAGCTTGTTGTTCTTACCGATTAAATTCGCTTCATAAGCCTGATCGATGGCTGCCTGAAGCCGTTCGCGCTCTCGGATGAACTCACCCCGCACATAGATGTAGGCGGCGTGAGCGCCCATCGCAAAGGATGCGATCACGCATCCCTCGACCAGATGATGCGGATCATGCCGCAAAATCTCGCGGTCTTTGCAGGTGCCCGGCTCGGATTCATCGGCATTGACCACGAGATAGTGCGGCCTGCCATCGCTTTCCTTGGGCATGAAAGACCATTTGAGGCCTGTCGGGAAACCCGCGCCGCCCCGACCGCGTAGGCCCGAGGCCTTCATCTGATCGATGATCCAGTCACGCCCTTTCTCAAGGATCGCTTTTGTTCCGTCCCAACTGCCGCGTTTGAGCGCTCCTTCGAGCCCCCAATCGTGCACGCCGTAAATATTAGTAAAGATGCGGTCCTGGTCCTTCAGCATGTGCCCGGTTTCCTCACTCTACTTCTTGCTGGTCGGAACATCGCCCGCCTCAACACGTTTTGAAAATGCGGTTTCTTCACCGCCCGCCAGCGTTCGGGCCTGTCCGATCCAGTTTTCGCGATCAATCCGGCCTTTGAATTTCAGTCGCGCATCGACCCAGGTCTTGTTTTCACCGGTCCAGGCAGCAATCTGGTCGAAATGATAGATGCCCAGTTCGTTGAGGAGGCCCTCAATTTTCGGACCTATCCCTCTGATTTGTTTCAGATTGTCTTTCTTGCCCTCGCGCGGTTCTGTTAAAAGAGCAGGCTCGCTTTCAGCCGCCGCCGCATCTTTTGACGTGTCCGATGCGATATTCTTCGCCGCTGCCAGTTTTGGCGCCGGTACGGTATCTGTTCTGTCGGGAGCCTTGGGTTTCTCCGCCGGCTTTTCAGGCTTTGTTTCCGCTTTTGCCGGTTCTGCTTTCCTTGGAACTTCAACGGGTTTTGCGGCTTCGGCTGTTTCAGGCGCTTTTGCCGCAATCGCCCTGTCGCCCTTGATCATCGATCCGTCATAAAGTGCAGGGTCGGTCAAAGATGTCGGCCCGCCCTCGGGCGTTGAGTAAACCCTGTCGATCTGCGGCCCCGGAGTGATCGCCTCGCCTTTCTCCAGCCTGTCCAGCAACGCATTGAAGGTCTCTTCGGTGAGGTCCTCATAGGTATCGGAGAAAATCTGGATCATCGGCGCATTCACGCAGGCGCCCAGACACTCAACTTCTTCCCAGGAAAACTTGCCGTCTTCGGAGAGCTGATGCGCTTTCTCCGCGATCCGGTTCTTGCACACTTTTAAAATATCGTCCGAACCGCGGAGCATGCAGGGTGTCGTTCCGCAAACCTGAATGTGGGCTGTTTTGCCCACCGGCGAAAGCTGGAACATCGTGTAAAATGTCGCCACTTCCAGCACCCGGATATCCGGCATATCGAGCATTTCTGCGATATATTCGATGGCGGGTTTAGGCAGCCATCCTTCATGCTGTTCCTGCGCACGCCACAGGAGCGGAATGACCGCGGAAGCCTGACGTCCGTCCGGATAGCGGGCTATGACTGTCTTGGCCCAGGCAAGGTTCTCCTCTGAAAAGGCAAAACTTTCCGGTTGTTCGGGATGTAGACGACGAACAGCCATTACCGGTCCACCTCTCCAAAGACAATATCAAGCGATCCAAGAACGGCCGAAACGTCCGCAAGCATATGTCCGCGGCACAGGAAATCCATCGCCTGAAGGTGCGCAAATCCCGGTGCCTTGATTTTGCAGCGATAGGGCTTGTTCGTGCCATCGGAGACGAGATAGACGCCGAACTCGCCTTTCGGCGCTTCAACGGCTGCGTACACTTCGCCCTCAGGCACGTGATAGCCTTCCGTATAGAGCTTGAAATGGTGGATCAATGCTTCCATTGACCGTTTCATCTCACCCCGTTTGGGCGCGACGACTTTGCCGTCAACCGAGGACACCGGTCCGGTTTCCTTTGCCAACAGTTCCAGACACTGCTTCATGATCCTGATCGACTGCCGCATCTCTTCCATACGGATCAGATACCGGTCATAGCAATCGCCGTTCTTGCCGATCGGAATGTCGAACTCCAGTTCGTCATAACATTCGTAGGGCTGACTCTTGCGGAGATCCCAGCGGGCGCCGGAGCCCCTGACCATCACCCCGGAAAATCCCCATGCCCACGCATCGTCAAGATCGACAACAGCAATATCGACATTGCGTTGCTTGAAGATGCGGTTTTCCGTCAGAAGACCTTCAATATCGTCGCAAAGCGTCAGAAACGGATCACAAAACTCCCAGATGTCATCAAGCAACTGCTTGGGCAGATCCTGATGCACGCCGCCGGGCCGAACATAGGCCGCATGCATCCGCGAACCCGATGCGCGTTCATAAAAAACCATCAGCTCTTCACGGGCTTCGAAGCCCCAAAGCGGCGGGGTCAAGGCGCCCACGTCCATGGCCTGAGTCGTCACATTGAGCAGATGAGACAGAATACGGCCGATCTCCGAATAAAGAACGCGAATAAGCTGTCCGCGTTTTGGGACCGTCAGGCCCAGGAGCCTTTCGGTCGCAAGTGCAAAGGCATGCTCCTGATTCATCGGTGCGACATAATCAAGCCGGTCAAAATAGGGCACAGCCTGCAGATAAGTCTTCTGCTCGATCAGCTTTTCGGTACCCCGGTGCAGCAGGCCGACATGGGGATCGACCCGGGTGACGACTTCTCCGTCGAGCTCAAGCACAAGCCGCAACACACCGTGCGCAGCCGGATGCTGCGGACCAAAGTTAATGTTGAAGTTTCTTACTTCGGCTTCAGCCATCTACATATCCTCAGTTGGCCTTGGCCTTCTCATCCCCGGGCAGAACATAATCCGTCCCTTCCCAGGGTGAGAGGAAATCGAAGTTTCGGAATTCCTGTGTCAGCTTGACCGGTTCGTATACGACCCGCTTCTGCTCATCGTCGTAGCGAACCTCCACAAAGCCCGTGACGGGAAAGTCCTTCCGCAGCGGATGGCCATCAAAACCGTAATCGGTCAGAAGGCGACGCAAGTCGGGGTGATCGGAGAACAACATGCCATACATGTCATACGCCTCCCGCTCGAACCATTCTGCGCCCGGATAAACACTCGTGACCGACGGAACCGGACGCTCGTCGTCGCAGGCAACCTTCACACGGATGCGGAGGTTCTGCCTCGGCGACATGAGATGGTAGACCACATCGAAGCGCCGCTCTCTACCGGGCCAGTCCACGCCGCAAATATCCGTCAGGTTGACGAACTGACATCGAATGTCATCGCGCAGGAACCGACACACCGCAACGATCTCGGTCGCATTGGCCACCAAGGTCAACTCACCGAATTTGACGACCGTGCTCTCCAGCTTATCACCGAGCGCCTGAGCGATATATTCGCCAAGTTCAGCGAGTGTTTCGTCCATCTTTTCCAAGCCCGCGCCTCACAATAGAGGGCCCTGTTTTCAATTTAGACCGTCAATCGGGCAATCGTTATCGCTCGATCGTTCCGGTCCGGCGGATCTTTTTCTGCAAAAGCATGACGCCGTAAAGAAGTGCTTCGGCTGTCGGTGGGCATCCGGGCACATAAATGTCAACCGGTACAACCCGGTCGCATCCACGCACAACGGAATAAGAATAGTGATAGTAGCCGCCGCCGTTGGCGCATGACCCCATCGAGATCACGTAACGGGGTTCGGGCATCTGGTCGTAAACCTTACGCAACGCCGGAGCCATCTTGTTAGTCAGCGTGCCGGCCACGATCATGACGTCAGACTGCCGCGGCGATGCGCGGGGTGCGAACCCGAACCGCTCCGCGTCATAGCGCGGCATGGACATCTGCATCATCTCGACAGCGCAACACGCCAGGCCGAACGTCATCCACATCAGCGAGCCTGTCCGGGCCCACTGAATGAGATTGTCGGTTGCGGTAACGACAAAGCCCTTGTCCGCCAGCTCATCATTGATATCGAGGAAAAACGGATCGTTCTGTCCGACGGGCTTGCCCGTATTGGGATCAATGATACCCTTGGGAGACGGCGCAACCAGCGTCCCGCTGTCTGTGCTTGTCAATCCCATTCCAAGGCTCCCTTTTTCCACTCGTAGATAAATCCGACAGTCAGAATGGCCAAAAAGATCATCATAGACCAGAAGCCGAACCAGCCCAGATCACCGAAGGCAACAGCCCAGGGAAACAGGAAAGCGACTTCCAGGTCGAAAATAATGAAAAGGATCGATACCAGATAAAACCGCACATCAAACTTCATGCGCGCATCGTCAAAGGCGTTGAACCCGCACTCATAGGCGGAAAGCTTTTCACTGTCGGGCTTTTTGTAGGCAACAAGAAACGGTGACACCATCAGGGCAAGCCCGATGACAAGGGCGACGCCGATAAAGACGACAATTGGAATATATTCCCGCAGCAGCTCTTCCAATTTCCTTGCTTCCCATTTTGCCGGCCGGATCCTCCCCCATTGATCCTGCACCGCGCCCCCTTGTGAGCAACATTAGTCCAACGGGCAACACCGTCAACCATATGCCCCATGCCAATTGCTACAAACCGGACATGATTTCGACCGCACCGTTAGCTCACCCGTCGCCCGGAGGCAAGAGATTTAGTGCCGCACTTCCAGCAAAGTAACAGACAATTCTAGAATTGATACAAATCACCGCAGCATGCGCACCAGCGGCCGGCGTTCCGGGGCGAACAGATTACATGCAGTGCGGTAACTATATGATCCGTAAATTCAATTGAGTCGGCGAAATACTGAGCGCAACCGTTTAATATCCGGATCACACGCTTGAGCCGTGAGAGCCACCTGATCGGGGAGTTTGTTCCTCAATATCCGGGATAAATCGTGAATTATGGCGGGAGTGACGGGACTCGAACCCGCGACCTCTGGCGTGACAGGCCAGCGCTCTAACCAACTGAGCTACACCCCCGAATGCGCACGCCGGTCACGCAAATAACCGGTTACAGCGTCAATATCGGGAAATGGCGGGAGTGACGGGACTCGAACCCGCGACCTCTGGCGTGACAGGCCAGCGCTCTAACCAACTGAGCTACACCCCCACTGTGCACCGTAAACGGCGTTCCGGCGAGGTGGACGTGATTTACGGCGGAGTGTCTCGCAAGTCAAGCCGGATTGGAGGGATTTACGGACAAAGTTTGATTGACCGAAAATTCTGTCCGTCAGCTGTTATTGGTATAACGGCAAAAAGCTGTGTTTCCCTATCCGGAACATGAAATTCGATGGATTTTCACACCCTTCGGCAGCCGGTGGCCGCCTGATTTACGCACGCAGGGCATCGGTTCCGGACAGCCGGATCGACACCTGCTCGTCGTCAAACCGGAGCATCATATCGTCGATGCCGGTTTCCTCGATCGCGGAGGAAAAGTAATAGCCCTGCCCCAATGCGCCATCCATGCTGCGGACGATCTGGAGTTGACCCGCGCTCTCAATACCTTCGATGACACAGTCGATCTCAAGCGTGCGGGCCATTGACAGGATTGATCGCACAATGCCGAAGCTTTTGGAATCGTGCTCAATCTGGGCAGTGAAGCTTTTGTCTATTTTCATCTCGTCAAATGGTATGCTCTGGAGATAGCCGAGACTGGAGTAGCCGGAGCCAAAGTCATCCAGGCTTACACAGATTCCCACGTCCCGAACGCTAAGGACCCACTCCTTGACCTTGTCGAAATCCGTAATCAAGGCCGTTTCCGTAATCTCAAGTTTCAGGCGGCCCGGCTCCAGCCCGGTTTCCACCAGCGCATCCATGATCAGTTGCCTGGCCTCGGATTTCGTCACGATCTTTGCGGACATATTGAAGGACAGTTTGACTTCGGTCGGCCAGGACAAAGCCGTAAGCATTGCCCTTTTGAGCAGCTTTTCGGTCAGGCCTTCGATCAGACCGGCCTTTTCGGCGACCGGAATAAACTCCTCGGGACTCACTTTTCCAAGTCCCTCACGGTCCCATCGGGCCAACGCTTCCAGGCAGACAATCTGATCAGTATTCAAGTCCACAATCGGCTGGTAAATGATCTGAAATTCGTCCTGTTCAACCGCTTGCTTCAGATTCTGTTCAAGCAGCGCCCGCCGCTTGATGCGTCGCTCCAATTCCTTGGAGAAAATCGCCGTGGATCCGCGATGGGTCATCTTTGCGTGATAAAGGGCAAAATCCGCCCCGGCAAAAAGGTCCGTCCGGGTCGTGCCGGCATCCGGATAGATGGCAAAGCCGACGCAACCCGATACGGACGGCCGGCCGGCGTCACACTCAAAACCGGGTTTCAGCGAGCGGACAAGCCGCTTTCCGACCGCCTCAACTTCATCAGGTTCAGATATGTCTTTGATAATAATTCCGAATTCGTCTCCACCAAGTCGGGCAACATATCCAGTGTCCTGCAATTCGTCGCGAAGCCTGAGAGCAACTTCGGCCAGCACCTGATCCCCAGCCATATGACCATAGGCATCGTTGATCGGCTTAAAGCCATCCAGATCGAGTACACCGATGGCAAACTGCCCGTCTCGCTCAGAATACTCCATGAGCGCAGCATCCAGCGAGTCATTGAAATCACGGCGATTGGGCAGGTTCGTGAGCGCGTCCAGGTGGGCGAGGCGCGCGTTTTCTTCGCTAAGCTGTTGCGTTTCACGATAGATCGACGTCAACCGGACCTGTGACAGAACCGTTTCTGCAAAATTGCGCGCAAACAGGAGAATATTGAAGTGAAGCACAGCGCACACGAGCACCATGTTGACGGTGATATATAAGAAAACAGGATTACCGGTCGTGGCGAACCGGATCGCAAAAGGAACGATCACAGTCACCATGACAAGTGCCGCAGCCAAAGGATGCGGCGAGAGGGAAAAAATGCAGCCAATGACCGTGATGGCGATATAGAAGGCAACGTGACTTTTCTGGTAGGCATCACCGTAAGTTGACAGCATTAATGCCCAGGACACAAAAAAAACGCTGAACACGACCGCCAGGATGAGGACAGACCGCATTTTACGGCGGGCGCTGTCAACATCCAGTTTCTTGCCGCGCAATCTGAGCCAAACAACAGCCCGCGCCAAAGTGGCGAAGACGAGAAATCCGGGAAAACCGATCGCCAGTGCCGAAGGCGCTGTGCCATAGTAAGAAATCGCAAGGATGACGCTGTTGACGCTCAGGAGCAAATACAGCATTGGAACCTGGGATGACAGGGATGCAACCTGTGCGGTCACGAGAGAATCGCTAAATGCCGCCCGTTCGTCGTCGCCGACCAGACCGCTATCAGGTTGTCCCAGCAGCGATTTCAAGAGTTTGTGCAAACCAACTATCCCGTTCTGCAAATAAACTGCGTCCCAGCGCCCCAATAACGTAACGTAATTTGGTAAACGCATGCTTATGGCTGCCAACTCAAGATTGCCTTTGACGAATGCGTCAAATCGCGTTTGGGAGGACCTCCCGGTGTGGCTTCAAAGATTGCTCGCGAAATTCGGACCTATCAATGGTTGCGCCGAGATTTCATTTCCTGATCCTTGCCAAAATCCAACATTTCTGGAATTCTCGAACTATGGATAAATCGCAAGCGCTAACAGCCTTATTCGCCCTTTCTCAGGAAACCCGGCTCGACGTTTTCCGCCTGTTGGTCAAGGCTGGATTGGACGGGCTTCATGCGGGAGACATTGCCACGCGTCTTAATGTCCGGCAAAACACGCTATCCACCAACCTTGCCGTCCTTGAGCGATCAGGCCTGATCGGAGCCAGCAGGGAGGGACGGCATATCCGATACCGTGTCCACATGGAGGGTATGCGATCACTCCTTGCCTTTCTGATGGAAGATTGTTGCGGAGGATCACCATCACTCTGCCAGTCTGTTCTGGATGAGTTGGCATGCGATGGCTGATCGATCGCCGGTCGTCCAATGGGCGCGTCAGCGTCGATTTTCAAATCGGGAAGGAAACACAGCAATGATTGTCATTTACCACAATCCCGCGTGCGGAACGTCAAGAAATGCTCTGGCCATGATCGAAGAGACAGGGACCGATTATAAGATAATCGAGTATCTGAAAACGCCGCCAAACCGGGAAGAGCTGACGACGCTGATCGCGGATATGGGTATTTCGGTCCGGGATTTATTGCGCCAAAAGGGAACCCCTTACAATGAGTTGCAGCTTGACGATCCCAAATGGACAGACGACGACCTGATCACAAAAATGCTCGAGCATCCGATCCTGATCAACCGCCCGATTGTCATCACTGAAAAAGGCACGAAGCTGTGCCGGCCATCAGAAACGGTCAAAGATCTTCTCCCGGACTAGGCTCACAGACCGTTCCGTTTCACCCAGTTTCGTCACAATAGAGGAACAGACAGAGAGTAAATCAGCGCACCGATTAGAGCGTGTCTTGTGACAGCTCCTATACCGGATTATATCTGCCAAAATCCGGTTTGCCGGGAAGCAATGACTTTTTGAGGACATGACTGCAAATGAGCGAAACTGCCAACAAGGAGACCTTTTCCTTTCAGACAGAGGTCGGCCGCCTGCTTGATATCGTCGCCGGCTCGCTTTATTCCAACCGCGAGATCTTCCTGCGGGAATTGGTTTCCAACGCATCGGATGCTTGTGACAAGCTCCGCCACAGCGCACTGACCAAGCCGGATCTCGTGAAGGACGACCCCGAATTCAGGATCGTCCTTTCCGCGGATTCAAAAGCCAAGACAATCACCATTGCCGACAACGGCATCGGTATGAACCGCGACGATCTTCTGGAGACGCTCGGCACAATCGCACGCTCAGGAACAAGCGCTTTTCTTGATACGCTCAGCAAGGACGATGAGACGGATCTCAACCTGATCGGACAGTTCGGGGTTGGCTTCTACTCTGCCTTTATGGTTGCGGATAACGTCGATGTACTGACCCGCAAAGCCGGCGAAGATGAAGCCTGGCTATGGTCGTCGGACGGAAAAGGCGCATTCAGCATTGAGCCGGCAAACCGCGATCAGCGCGGAACCACCGTGACACTCCATCTGAAAAAAGACGCCAAGGAATTCCTGGAGAAGGAGCGGCTTAGTCATATTATCAAGACGTATTCCGATCACATCAGTTTTCCCATCGCACTTGGAGAGGATACGCTCAACGAGGCGTCCGCGCTCTGGACACGCTCGGCCAAGGACATCACCGAACAACAATATACGGAATTTTATCGTCACACCGGCCACGCTTTTGACGAACCCTGGCTGACGATGCACAATCAGGTCGAAGGTCTGACGAGCTATACAAATCTGCTCTTTATCCCTTCGATGCGGCCGTTCGATCTTTATGAGCCCGAGCGCAAGAACCACGTAAAACTCTATGTGAACCGCGTCTTCATCACGGAAGACACCAAAGGACTTCTGCCCACCTACCTGCGGTTCCTGCGCGGCATCGTGGACTCGGAAGATCTGTCCTTGAACATCTCGCGAGAGATGCTGCAAACCGATCCCAAACTGGCCAAGATACGCACTGGCCTTACAAAAAAAGTCCTGACCGAACTGAAGAAGAAGGCGAACAAGGATGCGGAGTCCTACAGCACGTTCTGGAACACTTTCGGAGCAGTTTTCAAGGAAGGGCTGGTCGAGGATGCAGGGTTGCGGGATCGCATTCTGGAGGTGTGCCGCTTCGCGTCCACCCATGACGACACACTGACGAGCCTCACCGATTATGTCGGGCGAATGAAAGAGGATCAAACCGCGATTTACTATATTGCCGGTACCGATCCGCTCAAAATCGCCGCCTCGCCTCACCTTGAGGGGTTCCGTGCCAAGGGCGTCGAAGTGTTGCTCTTGTCCGACCCGGTCGATGAATTCTGGCTGCAGCATGTCACGGAATTTGAGGGAAAATCCCTCAAATCAATCACAAGGGGCGCTGCGGACCTTGATTCCATCAAGAGTGAAGACAGCGACACCAAAGAAGACGATGCCGACACATCTGCTTCCATCGGGAGCCTGATAGCTGCGTTCAAGCTCGAACTTGGTGAAGCGGTTAAAGATGTGCGTCCTTCCAAGCGTCTGACGGACAGCCCGGTTTGTCTGATTGCCGATGAAGGCGACATGGATGTCAATCTTGAGCGCTTGTTGAAGCAACACGGCCAGCTCCAGGGTGAGGGGATGCCTCGCGTTCTGGAGTTGAATCCCAATCACGCAATTGTAAAAAAGCTGGCGGAACGGGCGGACAAGGACAGCGCTGCAGACGATACTTTATTGCAGGATGCCGCTCATCTGCTTCTGGATCAGGCGCGTATCGCCGATGGCGAGGTTCCCAAAGACCCTTCCGCGTTCGGCCGACGCCTGAGTGCCATTATGGAATTCGCCCTTTGATCAACGGAACGCCGATTGGACCGGGGCGCGATAACGTCCCTCAGGTTCAATCGGTTAACGGCCGTTCTCGGCAGCCCACACCTCATGCGGCAATGTGCTTTTGATCGGCCTGTCGCTGGTCCCGCTTCAAGTCTTTCGGATCTGCGATATAGAGCTCCTGCCCCTCGCACCCGTTCAAAGCGGACACGAGATCACTGACCTGCTTCTCCGCCGCGTCGCTTTCGCTGACAAAGACGATCCGTTCCGCCCAGGCCAGAAGCCTGGTTTTGACATCCGTGAGAGCAAAAGCGCCCAGATCGATAATCACATGATCGTACGTCATGCAGATTGCGCTGGCCACGGTCTCAAATCGTTCGCCTGAAACATCATCGCCATCGATCGGTTGCCGACCGTGTGCAATCACGTGCGCACGAGAGCGCACATCGCGGAATATGACATCCGTGAAGGAGGCCTCCCCGCGCAGCAGTTCGGAAAAACCGGCAACATCGCGATCCTCACCGGATCCGGACTGCGCTTCAATCAAAATCGGATGACAATGTCCCGCCGCTTCCCGGCGAAGCTGATCAAGGGCCACAAAGCGTCCGGGTGCAGGTGTCTCAAGCGACACGATTGCCGTCTTTCCGCGTGCAAATATCGTCTGTCCCGTCAGGCGCGTCACACCCGATTGCCGGTCAGGCGGCGCAGCCTGCGTTGCTGAGCGAACAGCCGGAGTATCGATCCCGGGCTCAACTGGAACAGGCGCAATCGTCGATTTGCGGTCCTCGGCATATCCTGCAAAATCTCCCGCAAGAGGTGCGCGCCGAAGCGCATTTCCGGACAAAAACTCTCGCATTATGACGATTGCCACGGCAAACAGGGCCAGTCCCAGACCAACCACGACGGTGATTGCGGTTGTCTTTGGAAAGTACTTATCCAACGGCACAGCGGCTCTTGAAATGATGCGCGCATTCACCGGCAGGTTTTGGGCATTGGAGATCACCACGTCGTCTCGATACCGGCGCAGCAATGTTTCCAGCTGCGTGCTCTTGACAGCCGCTTCCCGTTCCAAAGCATTCAACCTGACCTGGCTGGCACTTGCCTGCGATGCTGCTGCTTTCAACTCACTCAATTGGGAGCTGATTTCTGCGACCTGCTGATTGGCGATTTTCGCATCATGCTCCAAGCCGATCAGAATTTTGCGGGCTTCGCCTCTGATCTGACGCTCATAGTCTGCATTCTGCGATTTAAGGGCCTTGATGTCCGGATGATTGGCAAGCAGCGTGGTGGACAACTCAGCGATTCTGGACCGCAGCCTCACCTGCTGTTCGCGCAGGCGCTGAATCAGTTGGGAGTTCAGAACATCGCTGACGGTTTCCAGGGATCCCCCGGAATTCAACAGGGTTCGCAGGAGACGCGCCTTGGATGTCGACTGCGACGCTGTCGTTTTGGCCGCCGAGAGCTGTCCGCTGAGATCGCTCAACTGCTGCTGCATCAACGGGACATTGTTGGCACCGAGCAGCAAATCGGACTGAGCGCGATAATCAGCAACCTCGTTTTCCGCACGAACGACCTCGCGTCTCAGTTCAGAAATTTCTGAATCGAGAATCGACGATGTGTCCCCTGTGCTTTGCCGGCGTGCGCTCGCCTGCAGGGCCAAATACTCGTCGACAATGGTGTTTGCCGCCCTGGCTGCAAACTCCGGGCTGGTTGAGGAAAAACTGACACCGATAACACGCGAATCAGCGACCTGATGAACAGCAAGGCTCTCAAAGTAGGCCGCAAGGACGCGCTCTTCCTGAGAAATCTGATCCGACCCCCGCCGGATGCCCAGAGAGCTTAACAGTCCGACCGTAAAAGAAAGCTTGTAGTCGCGAAACTCCGGACGCGACGCAAGATCGAGCTTGGCAGCCACTTGCCTTGCCAGATCGCGAGAAGCCATCAGTTGCGCCTGGCTGGCGACACCTTCCTTATCCAGAAGGGATCGCTCGACTTCAGCGGCCCGTCTTCCGTCATCCAGGACAGGCATTGCCGCTTCGATCAGGACGCTGGCGTCGCTTCTGTATTTCGGAGACACAAATTGCAGCACGACAAAAGTACCGACAGCGCCAACCGCAACAAGAGGAACGATCCAGCGCTTCGCCTTCCAGATAGCGCCCAGGAGACTTCCCAAGTCCAAGGAAACGTCTTCGTTCGAATAGCCCGACTCATTACGCATAGAACTACAACTCCGCTCCGTCTGAGTTGCACTGTGCACGCGTATGGTAAGTAGAGCGTTAAAGACCGACAGAAAAAGCACAATTTCTGTTTACCAATGTCATTGTCATTATTTACGGTGATACGAAAAGGATTCACGGGGCATTAACTATATTTTGCAATTTCTAGGTCAGTGAAAACTTGGATTTGTAGCGATGTTCCTCCGAGCAATCTTCAGCGCTCTTTTAGCACTCGGTCTTGCGGCCTGCACCGGATATCAACGTCCCTCCACCGCCTTTCATGAAGCATTGACAGATGCTTACAGGTTGGACGCGGGCGACGAACTTCGTGTTTCCGTCTATGGACAAACCGAGTTGACACGAAACTATCAGGTCGATCAGGCGGGATATATCACGATGCCGCTGATCAACTTCGTACCCGCCAAAGGCAAAACAACGGGTGAGCTTGAAAAAGAAATAACCGGAAAATTATCAAACGGTTATATGCGAAACCCTGATGTGACCGTCGAAGTTGCAACCTACCGTCCGTTCTTCATAATGGGTGAAGTCCAGAATGCGGGGCAATACCCGTATGTCGCCGGTATGACGGCACAAACGGCCGTTGCGATTGGTGGCGGGTTCACCTCACGAGCGAAACAGAGCACCGTGGACGTCACCCGCCAGATAAACGGCGAAGTCATCACCGGCAGAATTCCAATAACGGACCCGCTTCGACCCGGCGATACAGTGTTTGTGCGCGAACGGCTCTTTTGAGCTCCTTTCGTTAACGGCAAAAATACCAATTGAGTTTAATCTTTCCCGCGGAGGCACCAACGTAAGATCTGAACGATCGCAATCGTTCCGCGGGAAGGGTCAATGACCGGACAATCAAGAAAGATCGTTCACTGTGTTCGGGCACCGATTGGCGGGATATTTCGCCACATTGCCGATCTGGCCCTTGAACAGACACG
The DNA here is from genome assembly GCA_965275915.1 of Stappiaceae bacterium. Classification (GTDB taxonomy): domain Bacteria; phylum Pseudomonadota; class Alphaproteobacteria; order Rhizobiales; family Stappiaceae; genus JBDWFY01. The sequence goes on along the minus strand of CBDHYI010000006.1, from coordinate 202,977 downwards.
ACATGGTCATAAGGTCGGCGTTATCTGCGATTCAAAAACCGGCGGCCGGTTCGAGGCTGACCAAATCGAACGTCTGTCTCCCAAACTGGCTTTTGGCGTTGCACGCTTTCCAATGGCACGCAGCCTGACTCCCGGCGACATGATTTCGACCTGGCGGCTTTACCGTCACATCAAGGCGATCGAACCCGATGTCCTTCACGGCCATGGAGCAAAGGGAGGGGCTTTCGCACGCCTTATCGGAACCTATCTGCGTGCCGGAGGCCATGATGTAAAACGACTTTATTGCCCGCACGGCGGCAGCCTTCATTACAATCCGAAGAGCCCCAAAGGGCACATTTTCTTCGCCCTTGAACGGTTTCTCGGCAGATTGTCTGACGGTCTGATTTTTGTCTGCAAGTACGAACGGGATCGTTATGTGTCCTCTGTGGGCCAGCCCGGTGTTCCCCATGTAGTGGCCTACAACGGCTTGCGTCGGGAAGAATTCGAGCCCGTCGATCCGACACCGGACGCCGCGGATTTTTCCTGTATCGGCATGCAGCGCGACCTCAAGGGTATGGATCTGTTCATCCATGCCGTCGCAGCACTGGTCAAGGAAGACGGCCTGACCATCAAAGCCAATCTCATTGGCGATGGCCCTGATCATCAGAAATATCTGGACGTGGTCAAGGAGCTGGGTCTGTCTTCGCATATCCGTTTCTTTGACCCTATGCCCATTCGCGATGCCTTTGCACTCTCAAAATGCGTGGTTGTTCCCTCGCGTGCGGAGGCCCTGCCCTACATTGTCCTTGAGACCATCGCCGCCGGACGCCCGATCATTGCGACGCGTGTCGGAGGCGTATCCGAAATCATAGCGCAAGACGATCCGGCTCTCATCGTTCCCGATAGTCAGTCGGCCCTCACGGACGCGATGCGGGAATACATGAAAAATCAAACCGAAAGAGCGTCCCTGGCTCCCCGCAGAAAAAAGAGGGTCGCCGAGACATTTTCGGTGGAAACGATGGCCCGGACGATCGGCTCATTTTACGACGACCTGGCCGCACCCGAAAAAACAGCAGGCCGCAGAGGCGAACGAAACGCTGTACCCGCGACCGGCCCACTCTCATCCGAAAACAGCAAATAGGCTCAAAAAACACCTTTCGCGCAAACCCGAAGGCAAAACATAGAACATGGCACAGTCATCCAAAAAAGGTGCGGTCGAACCCAAAATTCCCAGCGATGCTTTCGATACGATCGATGAATTGAATGACTGGGAATCGGATGCGCGCAACGAGGCATCAAAGGCTGCCGCCGGTGCCATATCCGAAGATGCTCTGAGGGTTGCCAACCGACTGAGAAAGAAATCCATTTCTCATCAGGTTCTGATCGACACTGTGCGGATCGTGGAATTTCTGGCCATTCTGGTGATCGGGCTCAGTGCCTGTTTCTTTCTCGTCTACCCCGATATTCCCGCGATCTATTACGCACCGCCTCTGCTGATCGGACCTTGCCTTGCCAGCATCATGGTTCAAGCCGCAGACGGATACCGTCTGCATTCGCTCGCCAACTTTACTCAAAGGATCGGGCGGGTGTTTGCCGCCTGGACCGTTGTCTTTGCCTTTTTTGCGGTCGCGCTCTTCTTCCTGAAAGTAAGCGATGTCTATTCGCGCGTTTTCGTTGCCACGTGGTTCACCGGCGGTCTGCTCTTCTACAGTCTGTTCAGGGCTTTTCTGGCCGTCAGAATCCGAAAGTGGACCAAGGAAGGACGCCTCGAAAGACGCGCGGTGATCGTTGGCGGTGGCGAAGGCGCTGCTGATCTTATTCGTGAGTTGGAGGTGCAACCTGGAAACGACATTCGCATTTGCGGTGTTTTTGATGACCGGGCCGATGACCGCTCACCCTCCAGTATTGCCGGATATCGCAAACTTGGAAACGTGAGCGAACTTGTCGATTTCGCACGGGTCGCGGAAATCGACATGCTGATCGTCACAATCCCGCTGACCGCGGAAAAACGGGTGCTGGAGCTTCTGAAAAAACTCTGGGTGCTGCCGGTCGACATCCATCTTTCCGCCCATACGGATAAGCTCAATTTCAAGTCACGGCGCTATACCTATGTCGGCAAGGTTCCGTTTGTCAGCATGCTCGACAAGCCGATTGCCAATTGGAAATCGATACAGAAACGCGTTTTCGACCTGGTCTTCGCATCAATTGCCCTCGTCGTCCTTTCCCCTCTGATGCTTGCCACCATGATCGCCATCAAATGGGAAAGCAAAGGCCCGGTTATTTTCCGGCAAAAACGGCATGGATTCAAAAACGAAATCATCGACATCCTGAAATTCCGTTCGATGTATCACGAGATGGCGGATCCGGACGCAAAGACGGCGGTCACAAAGAGCGATCCGCGCGTAACCAGGGTTGGCCGCTTAATTCGAAAGACCTCCATTGACGAACTACCGCAACTCATCAATGTGTTAAAAGGCGAATTGTCGCTTGTCGGCCCCCGCCCCCATGCGGTGAATGCACATACCGACAGCAAATTGTGGTGCGAAGTGGTCGATGGCTATTACGCCCGCCACAAAGTAAAACCAGGTGTCACCGGATGGGCCCAGATCAATGGCTGGCGCGGCGAAATCGATACGCCGGAGAAACTGCAGGCCCGCGTTGAGCACGATATCTACTATATCGAAAACTGGTCGGTTCTGTTCGATCTGAAAATCCTGTTCCTGACGCCTTTCCGGCTGTTCAATACAGAAAACGCTTACTGACAATGAATAACACCGGAGCCGTTCCTGTCAGATCGCCTATGCTGATATCCGGGCAGCGGCTTGGCGATCTCACCATAATATTCTGCATCTTTGTCAGCGGCTTTGTGATGAAAGAGCCGGCGCCGTACGACATCATCATGGTTGCGGTGGTTGCCGTCTGGGCGTTATGCGGGCTCAAGATCAGGTCCGAGTTCGGACCGCTGACGATTCTGTTTCTGCTTTACATGGCAGGCGGATGCCTGTCGGTAACGCAGGTTACGGCCTGGGACAAAGCACCGCTTTACATGGCTGTTTCCGGCTTTCTGGTTTTGACATCCATCTTCTTCGCATCGGTTGTCTGTGACCAGCCAAGGCGGCTGGTCCTGATCGAGAAGAGCTACATAGCGGCCGCTGTCCTTGTCTCGATCATCGCGGTTCTTGCCTACTTCCGGCTTATTCCCGGTGCGGAAAACTTCATTCGCTACAGCCGCGCCATGGGGACCTTCCAGGACCCGAACGTCTACGGGCCGTTCTGTGTCCTGCCGACCATTTTTTTGTTTCGGCGCATCCTTACCGGATCAATGCGAAAGATCCTTCCTCTCCTGCCCCAGTTCGGCATCATTATGCTCGGCATTTTTCTGGCATTTTCCCGCGGGGCATGGGGCTTGACGGCCTTTTCATTTCTCGTCGTGGCTCTGCTCACCTTTCTTACCGAAACGAATTCTCTCAGACGCCTCCGCCTGATCGGGCTTGCCGTCATCGGCGTGGTCCTGTTGATCGCGATGATTGCCTTCGCGCTGTCCGTTGACTCCGTGTCCTCACTCTTTGCCGAGCGCGCCAAGCTCGTTCAGGACTATGATGGCGGACATCTGGGCCGTTTTGCCAGATTTGCCCTTGGCTTTGAGCTTGTGATGCAAACGCCGCTGGGCATAGGGCCGCTGGAATTCTGGAAGCACTTTTCGGAAGATCCGCACAACGTCTATCTCAAAGGTTTCATTGCTTATGGTTGGCTGGGCGGTATCTCATACATCATTCTGGTAATCTGGACGCTGGCGGCCCTTTTCCCACTTCTCTTCAAGCCGCGTCCCTGGCAAGGCTATGCCGCGTGTGTTTTTGCGGTGCTGCTTGGTCATTGCCTGATCGGCATGATCATCGATACCGATCACTGGCGTCACGTCTATCTTCTTTTCGGTCTTGCCTGGGGCATGATTGGTGCCGAAAAGCTCTGGAAGAAAAAGCAGGTTTCCGAAGTGGCTTCCCGTCAAAGAATTCACCCAAATGCCGATCAGACCCTTGCGCATTATCGGTGAAGCCTGTACGTACACTCTGCTCCGGCCCTCACAGGTATCGCGAGCGAAAGTCGGGCAGTAGCGCAGCCTGGTAGCGCACTTCACTGGGGGTGAAGGGGTCGTCAGTTCAAATCTGGCCTGCCCGACCAATCTTTTCAAAGACCTGGTACTAAGAAGTAGTCTGTCTGTTGGTTCGAATGAACAGGACAACGGGTTCTTGTGCCTTCTTCCGGGGCCGCGGCATGACCTGTTACCCTGAACAGACAATGGTCGATAGCTCCCGCCTCATCCGCCTCAAGGAAATATCAGAATTATGCCTGTTCTGGATCGCTTCCAGGGACGCAAGCAAAATGCGCTGCAATCTTTGTATGGTTTGCGAGCAGTTCTTTTGCATGCTCAAGGTGTCCAAACAGGGCCACCGTGTGCGCACCTGAAGACGGGATGTCCCGTTCTCTGAAATGGTTCGCAGCAGTTCGCGCGTGTTCGGCTGCACGCTCTAATTCGGGCGCAATCCGATTGAAGTCCTGGGCCGCTTCATCTCTCGGGTCCATCCTTTATCGACGGCCTTTCCGGTCTGGGATATTCAATATGATGCCATGTAACATTAAGTGCCTCCCTGAACTGGCCGTGCCGCAATACTCAATCGGCCAGACAGTGCCATTCAGAAGCTCAGCAGGTTTAGCAGTCGGCTGTCATCCAACCGCCTTTTTTCAGTCCGCCAGATAGTCGTGAACCATTTCTCCAAGACCGATGGTCAGATCCGCTAGGATGTGGGTCGCGGAGACGACTTCCCGCACCGGCCAGGGCCAAAATCGGGGCAAGGGCATGATCGTGAACGGTCAGGCCGCACGGTCCTTTCCAGGCGCCTTTCACCGTGACATCCTGCAGATGGTCTTTCACCAGCTCGCAAATTCGCGGCGTGCAGTCCACATGTGGGATGACCTTCAATAAGAAACTCGGTTGCAGCATGGTTGCAAGCACGGCGTCTTTGTCCAGTTCGCTATGTTTATATCCCGATGCAAAATCAACTATTAACTGTCATAACATCGAAATGTCGCCGCAGCAGGCGAACCGCATTCTCGGGCGCCCAGTTCCCGTTGTCGTCTCGAGCCCAAAAATGTTCAAGGCTCCTTATTCTGCCGCCAGGTCCTCAATAATCGGGCAGTCCGGACGGCTGTCGCCATGGCAGTTATTCGCCAGGTGCTCCAAGGTGCGGGCCATCGATTCCAGTTCATCGATCTTTGTTCGCAGCTCATGAATATGCGTCACGGCCATTGCTTTGACTTCGGAACTTGCGCGATCCCGATCCTGCCACAATGCAATGAGTTTGCCGATCTGCTCAATGGAAAAACCAAGATCGCGGCAGCGACGAATGAATTTGAGGATATGAACGTCGCTTTCCTCATAAACGCGATATCCAGCCTCGGTGCGTGTCACAGCTTCAATCAGGCCTATGGATTCATAGTATCTGATCATTTTTGCGGACACATTTGAGGCGGTGGCGGCCTGTCCGATATTCATGGTTTCATCCAGTTCCATCGCGGACTGCAAAACACGACGCGCCATTGTAGCCGTAGACGTGCTCCGGGCCAACGGCTCGCCTCCTGCGACGACCGGTCGATCTCTGAAGCCGGACAGATTAACGCGCCTGATCAAGCAGTCGCTTGCATTCCAGCAACTCAAAAAGCGTACCCTGCAAACGCCTGATGTCCTCTTTGGACAGGTTGGCTTCCTGGCGGCCACCATCCTTTCGGTTGTCCTCGCGAAGACGGCCGATAAAGCCGAACGGCGATTTACCGCCTCCGGGACCGGCTTCGTCATCGGACAGGACATCGCGGGGGCGTTCGCCCAGGCCATCCATCAAATCCGTCGCAGATGAAGATTCTGACGGTGCCGCCTCCGCAGCGTCATCGGCTGATCCGCCGCCGACGTCTGCCGCTGCCAGAGCTCGTGCAACCGAATTGCTGATAGCTTCCGCTGTCTCCTGCGGCAGTTCCGCATCCGCCAGATACTCATCGGCATCATCGCGCCAGACGGCCATAACGTACCGGACGCCGCGCTCCTTCAAAATGCGCTGGACACCCTTGATCGTATAGCCCTCGCCATAAAGCAGATACCGGATACCGCGCAGAAGATCGATATCGTCCGGACGATAATAGCGCCGGCCACCACCTCTCTTCAGCGGCTTGATCTGAGAGAATCTCGTTTCCCAAAAACGCAGAACATGCTGCGGAAGGTCAAGGTCTTCCGCAGCTTCGCTGATAGTCCGAAAGGCTTCAGGGCTTTTTTCCGTCGTCATCGATCACCAGCTGTTTTCCGTTCCCGTTCGAAACAGCTTAGCGAGAGTCGCTTATGAGCGCATCATTGATCTTTTGTTTTAAGACGTTACTTGGCTTGAAAACCATGACTCTTCGGGGAGAAATGGGTACTTCTTCACCTGTCTTGGGATTTCTGCCGATCCGTTCTCCTTTGGAACGGACCACAAAGGATCCGAATGAAGAGAGTTTGACTGCCTCGCCCCGTGTCAACGTGTTGGAAATTTCAGAAAGCACCATTTCGACCAGTTCCGCAGACTCGCTGCGAGACAGCCCAACCTTCTGATACACCGCTTCACAGAGATCGGCCCTAGTGATCGTTCTACCTCCCATGCCGCTCCCCTATTTTACCGCCTTTAGAAAAAATAATTGTCTAAGATCAAGACGATATGCTTTTGCGGGTCGGCGGTCAACAGGTCCGCGGCGGAATCTGTTCATTTAAGGAATGGCTTATTTGCAATGGCTTACCAGCGGACCAGTGCGGAGCCCCAGGTGAATCCGCCGCCCATTGCCTCCAGCATCACCAGATCGCCTTCCTTGATACGACCGTCTTTGATCGCGACATCCAGGGCGAGCGGGATTGAGGCGGCGGACGTGTTGCCGTGTTTATCGACGGTCACAACAACTTTTTCGGCAGCAATTTTCAGCTTCTTCGCGCTGGCATCAATAATACGCTTGTTGGCTTGATGAGGCACAAACCAGTCCAGATCGTCCGGGCTCGTGTCCGTCGCGTTGAAGGCATCTTCAATGACATCGGTGATCATGCCGACCGCGTGCTTGAAAACTTCGCGTCCTTCCATGCGAAGGTGTCCGGTTGTCCGGGTTGAAGACGGCCCGCCATCGACATAAAGCTTTTCTTTGTGGCGACCGTCCGAGCGGAGATGACAAGACAGTATGCCCCGGTCGGCAGAGGTGCCGCCGCTCTCGCGTGCTTCCAGAACAACGGCGCCGGCGCCATCGCCGAAGAGAACGCATGTCGTTCTGTCTTCCCAGTCCAGAATGCGGGAAAAGGTTTCCGCGCCAATAACCAGAGCCCGCTTTGCCAGGCCTCCCCTCAGATAAGCGTCTGCGGTTGTCAATCCGTAGATGAAACCGGAACAGACCGCCTGAACATCAAAGGCGAACCCGTGCGTGATCCCCAGCCGTGCCTGAATCGTGACGGCTGTTGCGGGAAATGTATTGTCCGGCGTTGATGTGGCAAGGACGATGAGATCGATATCCTGCGCATCCATACCGGCATCTTCCAACGCCCGCACCGCGGCATTGAGACCCAGATCTGACGTCACCTCTCCGTCAGCAGCGATACGCCGTTCCGAGATACCCGTTCTTTGAACAATCCACTCGTCGGTGGTATCGACAATTTTTTCAAGCTCTGCGTTTGTGAGGATTTTTTCAGGCAGATAACTGCCGCATCCCAAAATCACGGATCGTGTCGTGCTCACTGTGCACCTGCGTCTTGTTCCGCCTCAGCAATCAGGCCTCCGCGGTGATAGTGCACAAGGTCTTGTGCGATTTTGTGAATCAGTTCGTTTCTCACCATGTCATAGGCGAGCTCAACTGCGGAGGCAAACCCCTCTCCATCGGTACCACCATGGCTTTTGATCACAATCCCGTTCAAGCCCAGAAAAACGCCGCCATTGAGGTTACGGGGGTCCATTTTCTGACGCAGGCGATCAAAGGCGCCCTTTGCCAGCACGTACCCTATCTTCGCCCGCAACGTGCGCTGCATGGCGGATCTGAGATAACTGCCGATCTGTTTGGCGGTGCCCTCAGCCGTTTTCAGCGCAATGTTGCCCGCAAATCCTTCGGTGACAACAACATCAACGCTGCCCTGCCCTACATCGTCACCTTCAACGAAACCCGCGTATTTCAGCGAGGGCAGATCGGCATCCCGCAGCAACCGTCCGGCGGTGCGGACTTCTTCGAGTCCTTTTACTTCCTCGACCCCGATGTTCAGAAGGCCCACAGCCGGCCTCTGTTTTCCAAACAGCGCGCGCGCCATGGCACCGCCCAGAATGGAAAAATCGATGAGCTGCTGTGCATCGGCGCCAATGGTCGCGCCGACGTCAAGCACAACGGATTCACCACGCAAGGTCGGCCAGATTGCCGCGATTGCCGGCCTGTCGATATTAGCCATTGTCCTGAGACAGAATTTGGACATCGCCATCAGCGCACCGGTATTGCCCGCGGACACAGCAACCCCGGCATCGCCGTTCTTGACCGCCTCGATCGATCGCCACATGCTGGAGCGCCACCGTCCCTGGCGGAGGGCCTGACTCGGTTTGTCGTCCATGTTGACCGACACCTCGCAGTGATGAAATGTCGAGGACGCTTTCAGCCTTGGATAGTCCGCCAACATCGGAAGAGCGATTTTCTCGTTGCCAAACAGAAGAAATTCAATATCCGGCCGCCGTTCAAGCGCTATCTCCGCACCGGCTAACACAATTGCCGGCGCGTTGTCGCCACCCATAACATCCAATGAAATACGTACTGCTTTTGCCATATGGCTTTTCGCCAGACCTTCGTTGTGGAGCTAGATGCGAATAGCTTTGTCGACCAGCCGAATGGCAACCTGCGAGGAGCGGCAACCAGTCCGGGAACATAACGTTTTCAAGCGTCGTGACAACAGTTTTCTCATTCGCGCCCACAAACCCGGCAAAGCCATGAGATCAGTCGGGCTTTTTGAGTTCGGAAAGAACGGAAAACGGAGACCGCGGCTTGTCATCTTCCGCGTCCGGCCCCTCAGGATCGGTCGAGAAGGTTTCGAACTCGACGCCTCCCGCCCGCGGGTAAGGGTCCAGCATAAGCAGAAACTGTTCGACCGCAACAGCACCCAGGTCAATTGTTCCATGCTCGAAAAATTCCGGCGGATCGGCACTCTCAAAGTCGAATTCGATTTCACCATCTTCGTTGGGCGTAACGCGATACTGATCCTCTTCGTCCAACGGTGCAAATGTCACTGAAAAGTCTTCGGACATTGAAACATCAATCGGAACAAGGCTTACGACACACTGCCGTGTCATGGCCGTTTCGATTACTCCGGACACTCTCACACCGGTTTTTCTCCAGGACGACAACTCAAAACGAACGTGAAAACGTTGCATATCCTCCAGATCGGCGAAGCGAACCAGAGCAGCCATTTCCTCAGGCCCGGCGTCAAGCTCGACGACGGTCCCGGCACTGCCGAGCTGGTCAATTTTGAAGGGCTTGGAGATCGGCTTGGTGTTCTGAACCATGTTATTTTCGCACCTGTCTCACGCAGTATTCGGCCAGGCTATTTCGCCTTTCATCATTTGCTTGGCGGCCTGAGCCTTGAGCGCATCGACGCACTGGATTGTGTAGTCCGCCAGAGCTCGGCTGTTCGCATCGTTTCCGGCCTCAGAATAAATATTTCGTGCCAGGGCCGGCGCCAGATTTTGCGAATCACCCGTTTCCAGGAAAGGAAGATAAGCGTTGGCCCGTCCGTAGAACGCTTCAACCATCTTCTTCACCTTTCTGGGGACTCCCGTGTCGCTGACCCCCATTTCCCTCAGATTCCTGTCCATATCTTTAAAAAACAAGTCGAAAACCTGCTGACCGAAGCTCTGCACCTCCTTGTCTTCAGACTGAAAGCGGTGGAATAAAAGAACAAGATGTAAAACGATCATGTCGTAGCGGCCGTCGACCGTATCAGGCACCGAGAGAGTGCTGTAAAAGTACTGTTGCCGCGACTGCGCCACGATCTGGCTATAAATGCCGAAAACTGCCTGGTCATCGGTCCGTTTGAAGAGGCCGAACATCTTGGTGACCTTCCACTATGGGTCACTGTTGCCTTGTGACCGGATGCGGTTTAGGGATTTGATCGGAATGCATAGGAGGTCTGCGTCCGAAATGCGAGTCATGAAACCGGCTATAGATTTCACAAGCGGCAAACGCAAGGTCCAGACACTGGCTTTGGGCCTCGTCCTGGCCGTTTCTTTGTCGGGCTGTTTCACCAAAACTCTGCAACGCGGCCATGTTATTCCGGAGGATACCCTGCAGGAGATACAGGTCGGTTCAAGCGCCGAACAGGTGGAACTTCTCCTGGGAACACCATCCACAACCTCAACAATAAATGGCGAAACATACTACTACATTTCCCAAAAGAGCGAGCAGGTTGCATTCTTTAAGGAAGATATCGTCGATCAGCGCGTTGTGGCCGTCTATTTTGACGAAGAAGGTCGGGTCAGGGATATAGCCGACTACGGTATCAAAGACGGAAAAGTCTTTGATTTCATCGACCGCAAAACCCGCACGGGCGGACAGGACTACGGTTTCCTGACACAAATCTTGCGCGGAGCGGCTTCGCCGACACTGGGTCTTTAGGGCCGCCAGGGCATAGACCCATAAATATACTTAAAATGGCGGATCAAACGGCAAAGAGCTGGAAGGAAGGGTGTGAAAAGCAGGCTATAGCGTATCCCGTAAAGGTCGGATGACCTTTGCGACAAGGATACGCGTCAAACAAAGGTCTGGAGCATTTCACGCGATCCAAGGATCGCGAGAATTGCTCTAAATGCCCGGTTGACCGGCCTGACCCAGCAGATTGAAGCCGTTTGTCGATCCTACCGACAGGGCCGATTGGTCCGGCTACAGCATTGCAAATTCTTCGTCGGTGTTTTCCGGTTCCACCCCCTGTGGCTCCGGTTTTTGCGAAACGGTGTCCGCTTCCTGATCCTCGGCCTCGGATTGGGACGCCGGTACAGGGTTTGACTTGGAATTGATCACTGTTTGGGGGTTCGTCAGGACACGATTGATCCGCATATAAAGGGATTTAGGTGAGATCGGTTTGGCCAGATACTCAGTTGAACCCAGCCGCATCGCCTCAAGCACGTTGGCTTTCTGTGTATGTGCCGACAACATGATCACAGGTTTTTGCGCAAGGCCCGGATCACCGCTTCCCCTCATCAGTCGAAGAAATTCGGCGCCGTCAACCGGCGTCATCACCCAATCGCAAATGACAATGTCCGGATCCCGCTCGGCAAGCACTTCAAGGCCGTCGGCACCATCGGCCGCTTCATAAACATTCCGCACGCCGAATCCCTGCAGGATCGTACGCACAAGCGTCCGCATGAAGTTGTTATCTTCAACATGCAGAAAGGACAAATTGCGCATTGTCATCAGGTCTGTCATGCACAGTTCACCACAATTATTTTCTTGCGAAGGCGCTTAATCACGCTTTTTGACGGGCATCATATTGATCATCGTTTTGTAAAAATACGATTAAATTAGCCGCTACAAAGCTAAACAAGGACTCGCAAAAAAGAAGCGGGTCAAGACCCGCCTCTCATCTTCGTTATGGGGATGAACGTGACTTGCCTATGCGCCGATTGCGACCGTTTCCAGTCGCTCGTCACGCTCCTTTTTGAGGTTTTCCGCAATCAGGAACGCCAGCTCAAGCGCCTGATCGGCATTCAGCCGCGGATCGCAATGGGTGTGGTAGCGGTCCGAAAGGTCGTCTTCGGAAATCGCACGCGCACCCCCTGTGCACTCGGTGACATTCTTGCCGGTCATTTCAACATGCACGCCACCGGCATGGGTGCCCTCTGCACGATGGACCGCGAAAAACGCTTCAACTTCCTTCAGGATCCGGTCGAACGGTCGTGTCTTGAAGCCGGTCGACGCCTTGATCGTATTGCCGTGCATGGGATCGGACGACCAGACAACAGTCCGCCCTTCCCGTTCAACGGCCCGCACCAGTTTCGGCAGATGATCGAACACCTTGTCGGCACCGAAGCGGCAGATCAGCGTCATACGGCCTGCCTCGTCTTCCGGATTGAGAATATCAAGCAGCCGGATGAGTTCGTCCGGTTCCAGTGACGGCCCGCACTTGATGCCGATCGGATTCTTGACGCCCCGGAAAAACTCGACATGAGCATTGTCCGGTTGCCGTGTCCGGTCGCCGATCCAAACCATATGGCCGGACGTGGCGTACCAGTCACCGGATGTTGAATCCACGCGCGCAAAAGCTTCCTCGTAGCCCAGCAGCAGCGCCTCGTGGCTGGTGAAGAAGTCGGTCGACCGCAGTGCTGGGACCGAGTCAGGATCGATGCCGCACGCCTGCATAAAATCCAAGGCTTCGGAAATTCTGTCCGCGACCGCTTGATAACGGCCGGACTGCGGCGTGTCTTTGACAAAGCCGAGTGTCCATCGATGGACATGGTCCAGATTTGCAAATCCGCCCTGAGCAAATGCGCGCAACAGGTTCAGTGTCGCTGCCGACTGCCGGTAGGCCATTTCCTGCCGATTGGGGTCCGGCACACGGCCCTCAGGCGAGAATGCGATGTCATTGATGATATCGCCGCGATAACTGGGGAGTTCAATGTCGCCCTGCTTTTCGGTAGGCGAAGAGCGCGGTTTGGCAAACTGGCCGGCAATACGGCCGACTTTGACAACCGGCTGAGCAGCGGCGTAGGTCAGCACAACCGCCATTTGCAGGAATACTCTGAAAAAGTCCCGGATGTTGTCGGGGTGATGTTCGGCAAAGGATTCGGCGCAATCTCCACCCTGCAGCAGAAATCCGCGTCCATGCGCAACTTCGGCCAACTGATCTTTCAGCTTGCGCGCCTCACCTGCAAATACCAAAGGAGGATATGTTGCAAGGCGTGCTTCTACTTCGCCAAGCCGCGCTTTGTCCGGAAAGTCCGGCATTTGCATTGCTGGCTTAGACCTCCAGGAATCCGGTGTCCATTTCTCAGCCATTACTCACTCCTGATATTCTATTCCGCAGGCCACTCTGTTCGTCACACAGACGATGTTGATCAAACTGAATGATATTGAACTGCATCAATGTGCGCGGCGTTATACACGTCCACAATGTCAAAAACCAGATGAAACCAACTTTTTTCGCGATGTCCCATGCAGCTTGAGCATGATCACTCCACGGAAGCCATCGTTGAACGGCTGACAGCAGGGCCGAAGGTCAATTATCTGCGCGACTGGGTCTATGGCGGTATCGACGGGGCGGTTACAACATTTGCCATTGTGGCCGGCGCCGTCGGGGCGGAACTGTCATCAGGCATCGTGCTGGTATTGGGGATTGCCAATCTGTTTGCGGACGGATTTTCCATGGCGGCGGCAAACTATGCCGGCACGAAGGCCGAGATCGAAGATTACGAGCGGCTCAGGGCAATGGAGGAGAGACATATTGCCCTGTTTCCTGAAGGGGAGCGGGAAGAAATCCGTCAGATCTACAGATTGAAAGGATACACGGGCTCTCAGCTTGAACGCCTGGTTGCACTGATTACCGGCAAAAAAGAAAACTGGATCGACACGATGCTGAACGAAGAGCACGGTCTGTCCAATGTGCAACGGTCGCCGTTCAGATCCGCGCTCGCGACCTTCCTCGCATTCTGTTTGTGCGGTGCCGTTCCTCTCATTCCCTTTTTGTTCGGATTTCCCTTTTCCGCAGCGCTCGCCGCTGGAATGACAGCTTTGGTGTTTTTCGGGATCGGTTCGGTGAAGTCCCGCTGGTCGACCGTCAAGTGGTCCATCTCCGGCTTGGAAACAGCCGCGATCGGCATGAGCGCGGCGGGCATCGCCTGGGTCGTTGGTTATTTGCTGCAAGGATTGGCACATTAAAAACGGATCAAGGGCTGACCGGGCTTCAGAGGGCGAATTTCACAGCCAGCGTGCACCATGATTATGCAGAATGTCGTCAAACATCTCAGCTTCTTCCGGCGTCAGGCGTTCGGCTCTGGGGTAAATCGGCTCGTCCCGGTCACGCAGCATCGGCACATGCCATCCTTCCGTCTCCTCCACGAAGTGCCGAACACCCTCTTCACCCCAAAGCGAAAGAAAACCCTTAAGCACGCAATCGACATAACTTTGAAGGATCGGATGCTCATCGTCTCCCCAACGATAGTGATCCTGTTTAGCGCTGTAAATAAATGCCGATTGAGAGGACACGGCGCCGGACCGGGTTTCATCCGCAGAAAACTCGGAGGTCGAAAAACGGTAGCGGTCATACCGCCACTCCCGTTTGTCGAGATCCGCAAGCCGATGAACCTGATCTTCAACGATTACGCCGCGAATAGATGAGGACGGTTCTGCGATGACTGTCAGCGTGCATATCTTTCCGCGCGGAGTCTGCCCCGCGATACGCCACTGGCGTTTCCATCCTTTCAGCGTACCGGTCCAGGTTCGGCCGGCGCCGGTCCGGGTTCGGCCGTTGACCAGGGAACCGTAACCAAAATAATGAAAAACAGGATTGTCCGTCACTGAGATATTCGTTTCCTCAATCTGTCCTGTCAACGCGAGTTCGGGGCAGGACATTACATGAATGTCTTGCAATCACCACGTTTCATCAAATAGTCCTACGGAAGTAACATCAAGAGACAATCCGTCGGGGTCCCTCCTTGTCAACTATTGACCTTTCAAAAGTACGCGCAGACACGCCCGGTTGTGAAACCGTCATCCATCTGAACAATGCCGGCTCATCGCTCCCGCCGCTTTGCACCATCAACGCCGTCAAAAAACATCTCGATCTTGAAGCCCGCATCGGTGGCTACGAAGCCCACGCAGTCGCGAAGACTGTTTTCGATGACTTTTACTCCGCCCTCGCTGCCCTCCTGAATGCGGATCCGTCAGAAATCGCATTTATAGAAAACGCCACACGAGCCTGGGATATGGCGTTTTACTCCATTCCCTTTAAGGCCGGTGATCAGGTTCTGACCTGCCGTGCGGAATATGTCTCCAACTACGTCGCTCTTCTTCAAGCAAAAGCACAGCATGGGATCGAGATCATTCTGATTGATGACGATGCTGACGGCCAGATCGACCTGAGTGCGCTGAAACAGGCGATTACGCCAAGAACGCGGCTTATCTCGCTGACCCACATTCCGACACAGGGCGGGCTGATTAATCCGGCTGCCGCCGTTGGCGAGATTGCGCGGGAGTACGGCATTCTCTATTTGCTGGATGCCTGCCAGTCAGCCGGGCAGCTTGACCTCGATGTCAAACACCTTGGCTGCCATTTCCTGTCAGGAACCGGCAGAAAATATCTTCGCGGGCCTCGCGGCACCGGATTTCTCTATGTCGACAAGGATATTGTCGATACGCTGCATCCACCGTTTGTGGATCTTGAATCCAGCGATTGGCTGGGTCCGGACACCTATCAGTTGCGGCCCGGAGCCAAGCGTTTCGAAACATGGGAACGGTTTGTTGCGGGGCAGATCGGACTGGGGGCGGCTGTTCGATATGCGCTCGGCCTGGGATTGCCCGCGATTGAAAACCGGATCAAGTCAGTGGCGACAGATTTGCGTCGCGAACTCAACCTGATTTCCGGCGTAACTGTCCAGGATCTCGGCGCTGAAAAGGGTGGCATCGTTACCTTCACAAAAGACATGGTCAAGCCGTTGGAGATAAAGGAGCGCCTCGCACAAGGCAACATCAACGTCTCGGTTAGCACGCACACCTCCTCTCAAATCGACCTGCCAAGAAGACACCTTGATGCCGTGGTTCGAGCATCGGTTCATTACTATAACAACGAGTCTGAGCTGGATGCGTTCTGTCGCGCCCTTCGCGACATGAAATAAACGTCATCCCGCTCAGCATATCGGGCGGGTATGGCGTTCCAATTTGCGGCCTACCACATCCCGCAACACTCCTGCCACAGGGTTGTCAGCAGGCCTGTGCGATGTCTCCGTCACACCCAAGACAAACGGAGACCAATCATCATGACCTTCAGTCCGCAGCATTTCACCCTCTGGGCCGAAATTCCCGTGTCGGATCTCGACAAATCCATCGCCTTTTACAACACAGTCTTTAACCTTGACCTGAAAAAGCAGGATGAAGGTCCCAATGAAATTGCCATGTTCCCTACAACCGACGGCATGGGCATTGCGGGCCATCTTTATGTCGGCACGCCCGCCGCATCCGGTAATGGACCTACGGTGCATTTTGCCAGTCCTGGAGATCTTCAGGAGGCGCTTGACCGGGTGAAGACCGCCGGCGGCGAAGTTATTTCCGATATTATTTCAATCCCGGCGGGACGATTTGGTTACTGCATCGATCCGGATGGGAATTCTTTTGGTATCTTTGCGCGCTGATCGGCAAACGGCGCCAATTCCGGCATCCTTATAAGAATATCCGGAAAAGACAGCGCGTCAGCCGATCCGTCTTGCCGTCAAGATGCAATTGGCTGACGCCGGCCTGCTGGAATTGCGGAGGCCGCCGCGCCGCAACCAGACTTCGAACTGTCACGCAAAGCCGGAAATAGTGCTCTAGATCACAATTTCGTGACCGCATGCCTGTTACATTGTGAACCTCACCACAATTTGAGGTATTTCAAATGCGACGGCTCTCAGTAATTTTTTACGCTGGACTGCTGGCGATCGGCACGACGGCCAGTTTCGCACAGACCGCCCAACAAGCCCCTGCCCCGGCGCCACTGCCGGTCAATGTTCCGGCAGGACCAAGTTATGAATATGTTCAGCAGGCTGCATCCATGACGTTCGACGGAACGAACATGACGGTCGAGGGATTGGCACCGGCAACCATATTTTTCAGCGATCATCCCTACCGGCTGACCGGCCAGATGGATGCCCGGAAATTCGTCGATCTCTGGAAGTCACCCAACGGGCCATTTGCCGTCGATCCGCCCAATGCCGCTGTGAGTGTGCTCGGCAATGTCAGCGAAGCACCGGCTATTGTTGAACTGATATCAGCAGAAACAAGCGCGACGGGCATCAAGTACGGCGTCAAGGTTCTTTCCGGCACGCTGCCCGACAGCGCCAGCAACATCGCCATATTTGTCGATGCGGTTCATGTCAGAAGGGTCGGCCCAGGTTACTACGGCTATCGGACGCACCCCTACTATCATCATCCGATTCCAGGCCCCTACTGCTATCATGCACCGCAAGCACCCGAGTGCCGCTGGCATGTGCACCCCTATCATCCCTACTATCCGCCCTACCATCCGTACTACCCTTACTACCCGTATTATCCGCACCCGGCCGCCGCATTTGCCGCCGGAGCCGCCACGGGCGCAGCAATTGCAAGTGCGAACCAGCCAACCTATGTCTACCCGATCCCGGTCGGCCCGATCCCCGCGCATTGCTATATCAACAGCAACCATACGCGGATGATCTGCTCGGTTCCGCTCAACTGAGCGTTCACAACCGTTATGAAAAGCAAGACCGTCGGTGATTTTTCCCCGACGGTCTTAGTCTTTGAAAGCTTGAAAAAGCGCTTGTTTTAATTGACCCGTGTCCAGGTCTGTCCGCGGCATATCAGGCCTCCGGCACCGCACCCCTCGACTTCCAGATCGTCGCCGCTCAGTTTCATTTTCGCCGGGAACGTCTTCTCCTCCTGCGGACTCCAGACCTTGCCGTTGTCAAAAGAGCCGCCGCCCTGGTCTTCCATGTCCCAGATGATCTGCTTTCCGAGATATTTGTAGCTGGCATTCTTTTGTCCGGCGTTGCTGAACGCGCCGGCAATCGTACCGCATTTCTTGTCGCCGCACGATGCGATCGTTACATAAAGATAGCCTTTACCGCTGGCGGCGGTCTTCCATGTGCCATCAACATCGGCAGCCATGGCCGCACCGGACAGTCCGGCAAAAATCGCTGCTGCAAGATAAAATGTCCGCATTGAAAATGCTCCAATAAGCTGCGCCGACTGATTGTCGGCAAACATGACCTTACGATCGATCTCACGGTCACTGTTATCGCGATAACACTACAGGAACAATTGGGATAATTTCAGATGGAATGTGGCGGTAAACCGTAATTTTTTGTCGGCATGACTAAATCACCGTTCAATCGAAATTCCATAACTCCTAGGACGTATCCCGTGAAAGTTGAATTACCTTCACGACTAGGATACGCGTGAAAACAAAGGATCGGAGCATTTCACGCGATCCAAGGATCGCGAGAAATGTTATAGTCAAGGACCGCTCTCAAATCTGTCGCGACTGCGGCCGTACGATCCACATCGGTTGAACCGGACGCCGGCTTTTCCGCAGCCCCCTCTGCATTCTGAAACGTCTGCTGAAAGTCTTCAATCAGCCTGCCAACTTGGGAGGTCGTCCGCGCCTCTCGAGCGCAATCGATGGAAAAGTCGCCCCTGACCGTTCCCGGGCGCCCGGAAAAAACCAGAATGCGGTCGGCAAGTTGCATGGCTTCCTGAATGTTGTGCGTCACCATCAGAACCGTTGTCGGCCGCGACGACCAGACCTTTAGCAACAATTGCCGGAGCCGATTGGCTGTCTCCTCGTCCAGGGAGACAAACGGTTCATCGAGCACCAAAAGAGCGGGCTTTACCGCAAACGCCCTTGCAAGCGCCACTCTTCGGGCCAGCCCCAGCGACAGTTGCCCGGGAAAGAAGTCCTTGTGTTCCGACAAACCCAGTTCAGCCAGCAGATCTTCAACAAGAGCGGGATCTTCCTCGCGTTGCGCAAGCACAATGTTTTGCAGCACCGTTCGCCAGGGCAGCAGTCGCGGCTCCTGAAAAACAACCCCGGTATTTTCTGTATCGCCGAGTGAAATCTGCCCGTCAAACCGGGTATCCAAACCCAATATCAGCCTGAGACAGGTGGTTTTCCCGCACCCGGAGGGGCCAACGATACAAACAAATTCGTTCCGCTGCACCGTGAAGCCGACATCCCGCAGGGCAAGATGGCCTGCGGGATGTCCCGCTCCGTTGCCGTATTTCTTTTCTCTGATGCGGACATCAAGCATGAACCGCCCGCCACCGCGTTGCCCGGCTTTCCCAAGGCTGAATAATCAGTGTTTCGATCGCCAGCATGACAGCGATAAATGCAAACGTGTAGGCCAGGATGGTTGCCACATCAAAAAGCTGGAAATGAAGATTGATCTGAAAGCCGACACCATTGGACCGACCAAGCAGTTCCACGACAAGAACAATCTTCCAGATCAAAGAAATACCGGATCGGCTTGCAGCGGCAAAAAACGGTTGCAATTGCGGTATGATGACATCCAGCAGCATTTGCTTCCGGGTGAACCTGTAGACTCGCGCCATTTCGTTCAAGTCCGGCGAGAGCGATCGGGCCCCTTCCCGCATAGTGACAATGACATTGGGTATCTTGTTGACAGCAACAGCGCCAATGGCCGCCGCCTCATTCAGGCCGATCCAGATATAGGCAAGGACAATGATCACCAGCGCCGGAATATTCAGAAAGAGGGTCACCCAGGGATCGAAAATGCGATTGGCCGTCGCATTCAGGCCCAGAAAGATACCAATTGCCGCCCCGACAAACAGAGCAACGAAAAACGCACACACCACACGCAGCAGGGTCACCGCGAGGTGATAGAAGAGCACACCGCTTTCCGCTTCAGACCAAAGTGCGGCAAATGTCTTGGACGGGCCCGGCAGAACCAGAGGATCCGCGAACTGTGCGCCTATCCACCACAAGGCAACAAATCCGGCAATTGACGCACAGGCGACAAGTGCCGAATTTATTTTCATATGGGCCGGATTGCTCCTAAGATCCATTCTTCAGACCGGACCAATATGTACCGTCTGCCATCTTTGCGCCGGGTCCAACCAGTTTTTCCCCGCCGAGCTCCGACAGAAGATCATAGATTGCAGCCGCGTCCGCTTTCTCGTTTTCCAGGGAACGCGACGGGATGCCTTCCCGGAACCGGTCACGCAATGTGGTCAGCGCTCTGCCTTCGTCCTTGATCTTTCCCTCTTCATGAAGACGCTGCCATTCCTCGTCAGACTCGTTAAGCAGGGTTTTGGTCTCGCGCGAAGCGGCAATGAACGCCGCTGCCTTGTCGGGGTTTTCTTCAGCCCATTTCTGGGAAAAAACATACCCGATAGTTGAGACCGGCCCGGTGCCGCCCAGTTCCTGCGCAGCGTCCGCGGCACTGATCAGGCGCCGAAAGCCTTTCGCTTCCAGTCGGGCCGAATAATGCCAGAAATTGAGGACGGCATCCAATTCACCCTGCTCCGCTTTCTTGGCCAGCAAGGGTGGCTTTCCGAACACGACATCATTGACCTCTGCAAGGTCGATCTCAAGGTCTCGTTGGGCCAGTCCTTTGATCATCAGCCAGCTTTTGTCGAGCGGTCCACCGGCAACCCCGACTTTCTTGCCCGTCAGGTCGGCCAGACTTTTCATGTCGGAACCGCCCGGCACCATGATTGCACCAACCGCCGAGGAATAAGGGACAAATGTGTAATCCCGGCCTTCGGACCGCATGCGGGAAACCCAGAGCCAGTCCGTGACAATGGCATCGACTTCTCCGCCAAGGAAAGCAACCGTCGACGCGTCTTTTCCGGCAAACGGAACGACTTCAAGTTCAAATCCGTTTTTTGTATCGAACTCATGATGCTTCAGCGCCGCCAGTTCCCAATTCACGGTACCAAACTTCAGAACACCCAGCTTGACGGTATCGCCCGCATAAGCGGCGCTGAGCGCGATCAATGGCAACACCAGCGGCACCAGCGCGGCCACAGTCCATTTCAATGCTTTCCTCACCGCAGTTTCCTCCCACCGATATCGTATATTTTCGAACGACAGCTGCTTGAATCCTGACATGAACACCACGTAGGCAGAATAGGACTATTGTACACAACGCCCGGTCTTTGAATATGCCGATATTCGTATCGGTTCAGGCGCTCGCAGTCGCACACTCTTAACAATGGAAGAGAGCAGACTGACCGCAAATGTCGGGAAAATATGGTGGGCGGTGAGAGCATTAAACAAGTCATATCTTTCAATCACTTACCTCCCCGCACGCCGATATCTCTCCAAAAAAAACACATTGTTTTATCTAGCTTTTTTTAGATGTTCCCCGCACCTAAAGCAACTAGCCCCAAACTCCATCCCTGACCTCGAAATTCGTGATGATCAGCTCCTGGACCTCTTTCGGATCCTTGTCGGAGCCGGCCAGCGACTCGCCGTTTTCATGCACGAGATGTGACACCGATGAATATCTGAGAGTTAAGGCCCGGTCGCCGGAGGTGGGCGATTATGGGCACCTGATCATCCGCCGTCCCGGTAAGGTGAAGACAATACAAATGTGGGAGAATGTTAAGCTGGGGGATGATGTCTAATGCAAATAGTCATTGGACGGCAGCAAAGCGGGACAAAGCGCCCGCACGACTATGGAAGTGTAAGGTCCGCACTCGGGTGGATTCGGACCTTAAACCTTTCTGGCAAGCGGAGGTCAGACTCCCGCTGCACCGACAGGCGATATCGCTACAAACCCCGATGATGCACATGTCACTACGTGGGGAACGGGAGGACTCCCGTACTCCGTGATTGCCAGTTCCCAGGTATTGGCAGGTAGGTTCGTAGGGTTCTCCGTTACTGCGCCGGTCAAATAGTTGACCTGCACAAGCGACGTTCCAAATGGCGTTCCGCTGTGTTCAGGCAAGCCAGTAGCAATGAAGCAGGTGTCATCGGTGCCCTTGACCGAAATCGCTCCAAAGTAGGCATGACCACCCGGCAGTGCGATCGATCGCTCGATCGACGGCACGGCACTATCGACGCGTACCACGCGCAATGTATTAACATCTGCGTCCACCAGTAGCAGGCGGGTTTGATCGGGCGTTACAGCAATGCCGTCAATGAAGGTAAACTCCGGATCGGTTATGTTGGTTCGCGTGAACGCGGCATCGTCAAGGTCGAACACCGCACATCCCGGGACCGGGTACTCGTCTGATAAAGTCATGAACGCGCGATTGCCTATTCCTGGCACGTTCGCACAACGCACGGAGCGTGCACATGGGCCAGGGTCGCCGGCACCAGCGCCGTTGAAACCGTCAACTTCGGCTGCCAGAATACTATCATCGGCGGCGTTGAAAATCGTCACTGTGCCCTGATTGTAGTTGGCGATCACGCCAATTTCCTCGTTATTCGAAAACGCGATCTCCTCGGGCAACCAGCCGCAGTCGATCCACGCAATCGATTTCAGGTAGTCGGCGGAGCTTGGGTCAATGTCGACGGCGGTAACGAAAAACCCAGCCAAATTGGGATCGCGCACGTCAGCGTAGAAGGACGCTGGAACATAAAGCCTCTTGTACTTGTGATTGATGCCACCGCGCGCGAACGGACTTACAATCGGCTGTGGAGGCAGCTGATCCGGAGGGAGTCTGGAGGGGTTCGGATGAACTGCGACCTTGAACGTTTCGTCGACCCGTTCGGTGAGGCTGTTGACGACGTTGCCTGTGCCGGAAGAATTGACAGTAAAGATGCGTGCGCCGTCAGCTGAGACCTTGCACATGCGTTGCGTACCGGAGACCGGAATCGTGACGGTGGACTGCTTGGCTGGAATGGCGCTTGCCGACGAGGCGAAGCCGGGTTGCTGGTCAGATTCTAGCTGATACGCGGTCGGATAGCCAGCCCGGACCTCGACTCGCGGATAATCCGGGCCGCGAGGGTCGCGCATTTGAATGGTGCTTCGATCAGTCACTTCACATTCCTTTCAGATTATGTCTACCACTGCTACTCGAGGCTCGTAAGAGTGACCGTCATGCTACTTGTGTGTAAGACGCACCAAAGCTGGAGAGAGCCTTCAAAATTATCGTTAACTTCGATTCTTGTCATTTCAACTCCATCTCCAGTTCCCGGAAAGGTTTCTCCGAATTTCGTCGTGTCGCCATCTCCTAGTTCGACGACTATTTGCGAATCTCCTTGCTCACCAAGCTTTCTAATCTTCTTGCCGTTCGCGTCATCGATTTCCACAATGCCGTGTGGAGCAAATGACGACTGTCTAAATACTATGACATCACCAGGCTCTACCGAGATCTCGACGTCGTTGCCGTTTTGTGTGCATCGATCACATTCAGCTTCCCATTTCGTCCCTAATCCGACAGCATCAACAAAAATCTCTTCTGCTGAAACTGGTTTCGAGACCGATACTCCTGCCATGAAGCCACCGACTGCAAACACAACTGTAGGAATAGTGAGATTGAGTTTCATTGGAACTCCTCCTTTGTTTGTTGCTCGGCTTCGAACCGCCGCACAGTAAGAGCGTGGGGTCGTTCTCGATTTTATCTCTCTGGTGCTGTTGGATCCCACACTTGGATGGGCGCCATCAATCCGTTATCTTCATGTTTAAGTATATGACAGTGGTAGACAAAGCGGCCCACTTGAGCGTCGTCAACAAAACTCATCATCACATAAACTGGACTGGTACTGAGAGGATTTCCGTCGGGTTGTGTTATGCTGAAGGGTGGCATGGGAATTGTATCGTGCCACTCGATAATTGAGCTTATCGTGCCGCCCTCCGCTAACTCCGCCCTACCAAGGTTTGAGACAGAGCTACCATCGGGCGCCTCTGCTTGATAGAATTTATAGTCAGGCCCGCTGCAATCCGTCACGCCATCACACACACTCGATAGCCGTGGTTGTTCAATCCCATGTTTGTCCAACTCATCAAGAGTGGCCAATCGAAACTTCATCTGGTGAATATGAAAATTGTGCAGTCTAGTCGTCGGATTTGAAAGCTCCCACAACTGAGGCTTTACGCCTCCGTTTTTGTTTAAGCGGACGCACGTATGAAGAATTTTTTCTGGCCCATCTCCACCATCCCACTTGATGGAATGGTCTTCTTTATTGACATAGTTCTCGAACGGCTCATCTATCTCCAATGGGTTTCCATGTTCGTCCTCGACGACTTTCCCATTCTCCATAATTGAAGTGACGATCCTCCACCCCGCGTCACTACTACCTCGAAACTCGACTTTCCTATATTCGCCGTCACGCAGATCACGCATGCACCCCGGCGGTGGGTCTCGCGGCGCCGAGGCGGCGAGGCCCAACAAAGCCGCGCCTTCGACCACCGGTGCCGCGATGGCTGTATTCAACGCCAACTGCACCGGCGGCTGTTCTTCTTCAAGTGCCTTGAACGTTATCCGCGCCAGCTGGATCTCCGGCCATCGATCGCCTCCCAGGTCCGCCGCGTCCTCGCCAACTACAGGAACAAGCGCAGGAACATAACCAGTCCGATTATACTTCGTTCGCAGAACAAAGTTCTTTTCCTTTGTCTGAATATCGATATCGCGTCTATCTATATAGATCTCGACACGTGAGGCAGGCATGAGCAGCAGGTCGTGAACTTCATAGGACTGTACAGAAATCGGTTCGGTGCCGTCCCCGGGGGATTGCGGCTTCGCAGGAACGACCCCATCGACATTCAGGATCGTCATACTCTTTCGGACGAATTCACCATTGGCGGGATCCGAAGCTTCCTGGTCATAGAGTTCGAGCCAGTAGGCGAAGTTGGGGCTTAAGTTGCCCACTCTTAGCAAGACGCCAGTCTTGGTCTCATCTACTTCGATCGTTGGGAATTTCTGACCATTGATTGTGAAAAGCCAAAGCTTGCCGGGATCGGCCACGGAGGGGTCGTCCTCCAGACTAGGTTGGCAAAATCCCTTGCGCATGCCTTCGTTGTTGGCAACGAAGTTGACGCCATCCTTACCCACGACACCGCAAACGCGACCCGTGTCGAAGTCTTGGCCATCCGGATCGGGGGCCCAGTCGCCTCCATCATTCTTTTTGAGCGAGATATCGCGCAGGAGCGCATACTTCACGATGGTGTTTCTGCGAAGTTCCGCTGTTGTTTCTTCGCATTCACTAGGATTCAAATCCTTGCAATTCGCCCTGAGATTTGCATCTCTGCGTCCAACTGACAGCAATCCCGCCATGCCACCCATGACCTGGTTCGAAGAGATCCCGTGAAGATGTGAGTGATACCAGTTCAGGCCGGGCGGGTGGGAGATTTTCCCCACGCGTTCCAGAACCGCCGCATTGAGCTCCTCGAATCCCGGAATCTTCACCGTGAACGTGTGCTCTTGACCCCTTTCCAAACAGCTATAGACGTTGTCGCCGGTGCCCCATCTAGCTGAGTCAGGCAGGCCTCCCATTAAGCCAACGTTTTTGCAATATTCGGGACGATCTGAGTACCCGGGATGATCTGAGTTTCCGTTGCATGGCGAGACGATCCCACCGTGGAAATAGTGCAGATTTGTCGGATTTGAACTTGACGGAGGAGTTTGATGGTCGTCGTCAGGCTCGCAATGATGCTCATCATGTGCATGGCCTAGATTTGAAATTGGCTTTTCAAGCGAATTTGTCAAATTGACAACAACTGTATCTCCTGCCCGAGCCTCGACTACAGGAGGTAGGTAGGTCCCATAATTCTCCGTGATTACCGAGTGCCCACCGATTGAGATTTGTTTGGTTTGAGCAGTTAGATCAATTTCCACAGAATAACGATTATCGCCATTTTGGTCCAAGCCATTGGGCCTCACATTGCATCCAAAAGAATGATTGTGCGGTAGAATTGATTCAAACGAAGAGCAAATCGGCGGGTTCTTATATTCAATGATTGACTCTTGGGCGAAGCTTGAGTTTATCGCGACACAATATATCAACATTCCAAAAAGTTTTGTATTCGAAAAATGAACCATAAACTTTCTCACAATAGAAGTACCTCTGCCGCATTAAAGTAAATGCGCATAAGATACTTTTTTTAAAAAATAACTTTTTTAATTTTTAAAATAACTTTTTTAATTTCAAAAATAACACCGTAAGATTGCAATTTCAATATAAATAATTCATTTATTTGAATTGTTGCTTATATTAGGTTTTCGAATAGGATCAGCATAGATAGAGATGTCGCATGATTTTCAATTTATTCAGAGGTTCAAAGCATCCATTATGAAACAAAAACTGATACATGATTGACCAAGGCATAGAGCTTATATGGAATAGCTTTCTTTGATTAAGAATCATTTTCTCCAATCGGTTATTCCAGTTGTGAAATGACACCCGAAGAAAATAAAATGATGAGCTTCCACTTTTAAATATTTAGATGACTAAGCGTAAAGGATAGAGGCTGCCCCGTCCATGCCGCCGAAACAGTTCGGATTTGTTCGGAGGTTCATTGGTCCGTTTGACGCTACGTTATGGAACTCGTTTCGCTCATCATGAAACTCATCCTTAACCTGTGTTGGCGGATGTTTGCGATTGGCTGAAGTTGCTGTTGATCGTTGACGCTTTCGAAAACGGCTTGTGATCCGATACTTTGTTGGGCTTGAGACGAACGGCAGAAGGTGACGCTTTTCAGGCGTTCGTGAATACAGCAGTGTCCGGGAGCTTGGGCTCAAAGCGGTCACCCGTTTCGCCCCCGAAATACATCCATAATCTCCCGGAACGTTTGAAGCGGGTTCTTTGATGCTCGCCAGACGTACATCGTCAGATTGCGCCCACAGAGCGCCAGCCCGCCGGCGACGCCATTTGACACAACTTCGGATAGCTCGAGATATTCCGCCACCGCGCCGGTGAAGACGGCGGCTGTTCCGACGCCAACAACAAATGTCATCATTCGGACGCGTCGCGGCTTGTCAGCCGGAGTACAGGCCGCAACCGCTGCGAAAAAGACAATGATTGCTATGCGGACAAACGGCCAGCTCGCGATCCAGTCGATGACGATCTGAAACCAGTTCTGCAGATTTTCAAGCATCACCAGCACCCCAGCCGCTGACCGTTACGGTCATTGCCTGCAACACGCTGCGCACCCGGCTTGTCCGCTTGCACCAATGCAATGAAGCCTTCCGGGGTGAGGTTATTCGCCCGGAAGCCCGCGCAATTGCTCGCACGGGTCGGCTGACATGCCCCTAGCGTCAAGATACTCAACACACAAATCGTAATCAGAGAGAGACTGGAGATGCGCATCGTCTTCATTCCGTTTCCGTTCAACTTGAAGGGTTTCACGCAGCTGCCGGACCTGTTCGGCCTTTTGACCGGCCTGATGGATGCCACGCGCAACAAGAAAAAGGCCCGCCGCGATGGCGAGCCCCAGGACGATTGTCCGGCCCGATTTAGACCGGACAAACCAAAGCAGGAAGCCGGTCATGCCCGCCTCCTGAATATGCCAAGCAGCGCAACACCGGCCCCTGCCAGTGCCAACACCACAAAGGCATACATGATCCATTCTGAATTCTGGGTCAGCGGTTCCAGCTTGTCAGAAGCGTTTTGCAATGCGTCCGTCGCCTGTTCGACGACAACGGCAGCACCAAGTCCCCCTGCAGCCGTTCCCGCTCCGCCTTTGGCCTGCTTCTCCGCGCTTTTGTCAGCGCAATTCTCCAACGCTTCGTTGATTTCCTCCCACGTCATGGGACCCGCCCTGCCATCGACGACCAGTCCGAATTGCTCCTGAAACTCACGAATAGCCGCGACGGTTTTCTTGCCGCGAATACCATCGATCCGACCGGTATAATATCCGAGCGTTTTCAGGGCTTTTTGCAGCTCACGCACACCAAGATCGAGAGGATCGCGGCTATAACGCCGGTATGCCGCCGCCATCTTGGTGTCGTACCGGTTCTTGCGATACCCCGGACCATTGTAACGGCGCGCAAACAATGCCCAATTTCTGGCTTCCAGCGCGGAAACGAGGCCGTTCTTTTCGATGAAACGCACCATGAGCCGAACCTGACCGGCAACGCCGCTCTTTGCCTCTTCAACCAGGTCCTCAACACTCGAGTAATCCAGATCCTCCCAGTTCTTGCCCATGACTTGCCCAAGCCCCCATGAACAGGACATCAGGGCGGCAACCGGATCAATCGCCATCGCCCGTTTCAAGAGATTGTATCGCCCCTCGTAGCTGCGCGGATTCTTGACGACACCGGCTCGCGGATGCGCCAGCCCCTCGGCTCTGGCACGCTCCCGTTTCCGGCCGGATAGAAGCCGATCAAAATAATGTCCCTCAAACCGGATCGCCGGAACCTGGTCCCCGTCAACCGTCCAGAACGGGACACCAGCGCTCTCAACCTCAGCGACCGCCAACAGAACAGCAGGCGCAACACCGATCCGCTTTGCTTCTGTCGCGATCGCCGACCGCGTTTCTGCATCAAACATTCTCGATCCTTTCAGGCATAAAAAAACCGCCCTTGCGGCGGTGTAAAAATCTCGTCGACTCAGTTTGGCTTCGCGCCCGTTCAGGCAGGTTTCATTTTGCCTGCGTTTACAAACAGAGCGTCCACCTGCTCGTCCGTAAGGTTCAGCGTCTGTGCGACACCTTGCACGAATTCGCTGTCGCGCCGCCAGATTTCCAATTCATCAAGATGCAGCAAAAATCTCTGATCGAGACCGAGGGCACCTCTCAAGGCAACCCACAAGCCCGCATCCAACAATGCAAGTTTGGCATTGAATGCCGAAACTTCATCCGGAACGGCATTTAACATATTGCCCTTTTTGACTTCGTCGATATCAACTGTTTCCGTGTCAAAATCGTCGGTCCATGCATGACGGTGCATGCGGTCTGTCGGAAGCTTGTCAGATGTGGTAATCCGCCATTGCAATCCTACCGGGACATCGTTTTCAGCAATCAGTTCAAGACGGGCAGTTATATCAGCCTCGGACATTTTCTCGGGCAGCGCATCTGCAAACTGTTTTTCATTGGCCACCTTCGAATGCTCGAATGAAACTTCAGCAACATGTTGCTGCGCATCATCAAGTGCGGCAACGAGCGATTTTCTTTCTTCTGTATGAGCCGCCAAACCTTCCTCGTCTTCGGGGACCGGCAATTCATCAAAATCCGCCAAGGCTTTCGTGCGACGATTGACGGTAGCTTGGGCACGTTTCAGTTCTTCATCCACGTGTGCAAAGTTTTCAGCAGTCCTTTTTTTTGCTTCGGCCGCTTCGACTTCTGGCCGAAAGACTTCTTCAGGAGTCGGAAAGATGATGCCACATGAGCCGTCTGTGTTTTTGAAAACGATAATCCTGTCCACGTCAGCCTCCAGCTATCTGAACGTTGATGTATGAGCAGTCGACCAGGGCGGTGCCAGCAGCATTTGCAGTTCCAAATCGAAAGCTTGAAACCGAGCGGATCGACGGGATTGTCCTGACGAGATTTCCTATTGCCGGAGCAGCCTCACTGGCGGCCGCGCTTATCACCGGGCAGTAATTCACGCTCGGCAGATTGTTTGAGAAGTTGATGGTGTAATCGCCGACACCGTTGTCTGTGATGCTGGAGACGTTCTTGGAGCCGGAAATCGATGGAGTTCCCGTGCCGTTGAAGGTGACCCAGGTATTGATGACGTCGCCATCGCCGGCAGTGAGGACCTGCGAACCGTTGACAGTTGCGTATCCGCCGTTTTGACAGAGCGAGACAAGCTGTCCGGTGTTACCTGACCGAAAATAATGATCGACCGTACTGGAGCCGTCGCCTCGGTTAATAAAGAAGCGCTTTCCGCCCGTGGTGTTTGTGTTGCGCCAAAGCGTCAGATAGACGTCTGAAGTATTGTCAAGCGCCCTCGTCTCAAGCCGCATGACTGACGTTCCGCTAGCCGAAACTTTTTCGAAACGGACTTCTGTCGGCGCTATATCGCGGATATCATACCAAGACGACCTAAGGCCGTCTTCGCTGTAAACAAATATGCGTGGGTCTGTATTGGTCGCACTACCTTCAACAACAATATCGCGATAACAAGTCAGGCCACCGTCACTCACGGTCACTCGATTGCTGTTTGCGACGCGAAATGAATGTATCAGTGCGCCTGTAGCGCCCCTGGAAATCAAGTAATCGTTGGAAACATAATTTCCGGCATCGTCACGCGTCTGAAAAAGTACAGAATTTCCAGAGTTGTAGAGCCTCGTAGTGTTATGCGTAGTAGGACCGTTTGTGTCTTTTAGCTGGATGTAGGGATCAGTACCATTGAATGAGTTGATGCCCGTCCAGTTGTTGTCTCCGGCAAGAAGACCTGCCCCCGCGATCTTCGAACGCTCTGCACTGGTCAGGATCTTTGCGTCGGCGCCTTCGACCATATTGGTCATTTTCAACGCATTGCTTACAGCTGCAGACAAGGTATTCAGCGCGGCCTTGACGTCACTACCGGTAACTCCGCTGTCGTTTCCGATCTGCGAAGCATTAAGATCGATTGCACCTGTACTGCGGTCGAATGAGAGGACGGTGGCAAATGCTGTGCCATCCTCTGATCGCTGCAATACCAGTGTGTCATTGCCAATAACGCCAAAACGCCACCGGTCGTCACCATTCGTGCGAAACTGGAGAAATGCGTCATCCGTCTCCGCCGCCCTATCCAGCGTCAAAACTCGATCCGCACCCGTGACATTGATCATGCCGTCAAGGCGCTCTTTCAGATCGACCAGGGCAATCGCAATGCGCGATGTGCTCTGATGACTGAGGGAGACGCGTTTGATCGCATAAGACTGAGCCAGGGCTGTGGTCCCGGCAAAATTACGGGACAATGTCAGTTGCGTATCGCTGTCAACGGACAGGACCTCATAATCCTCTTTCCAGTCCAGCGTCAGAAGATCGCCGGACAGGATCGCCGACGCCCATTGCGTACCGTTTCCCGTGATAACGGCTGAGCCGTTCGTCAGATCGATTGTTCCGGATTTGTAGGTGGTCATGGAAAACCCAATAAAAAAGACCGCTCAATGGCGGTCTGTGATCATCTGCAGTGAACGAATTGCCGGTCAGTTCCAACCGCCAATCCAAAGCTTGTATTGCATCGTGAAGCCAACCAGCGTTGAGCCGAAGCCGGTGAACGTGTTGGAGCTGATACGGTCCTCAGTCAGATAGACCGTTCCGTTGATTACCTCGAAGGCCATCGACCACTGAGCCAGGACGCCGCGATTGCTCTTGTAATTGGCGCCGCCGAGATAGTGCGATCCGCCCGCACAGAACCAGGTATTCAGCTTGAAACCGCCAGTGACAGCGGAGTTATAGGAAATCGGCTTCCATGCGCCGGTGACTTGCGTCGACAATGGATTACAGGTTCCAATCGCGGTGCGTCGCAACGCCCATGCCTGATTTGCGGGGATGTTGGCGATCGTTACGGTGCCTGACAAAAAGTCGGTTGCATGAAACAGCTTTTCGTTCGTATCGAAAACCTTGTTGCCGGCACTGTCAAACATCGAAATGTTCCCGGCATTTGCAATGATCGACATCAAAGCCCCACATCAACGGCTGTTGTGGTCAGACTTCCGGCTGGCCAATTGGCAGAGCCCGTTGAAGTGACGCGCCCTGATGCCCTGATAAGATAACTGCCAATGGATTGCCGCATGCAGGAGTTGCTCTGGTTTCCGTTGTAACACTGGATCGTTCGACCACCGACAATCTGAAACGGGTTTTCCTGGCCTCCCGCGCGCAGATACCGATTCTCGCTGTCGAACTTACCGTTCGATGCGATGAACCGGGTTGGCGAGATTTCTATTGCCTTCGTGCCGGAGAAATCCTCATCTTCATTCAGCAGCCTGTCCGTGACGAAGAAATCGACAGTAACCGGCTGGGCAGCCCATGAACTTGTTCCTGCGCCGACCATCAGTTCCTGGTGCAGATAAAGGTCGGTCGCATCGGCACCTCCTGCGAGTGTCCTGTGAAATCCATAGGGCCGGATCGACAGGAACACGGACCCCATAAGCGGAAGGTCGCGCCCGCCCCAGCCGCGGAGGATCGGAAACACAAGCGGCTGGCCGGGCTGACCGTGTGCACCGACTGCATAGGATTGCTGCAACGAGCTACTGGATGCCGGCAGCGTGAAGTTGACACGGATGATGTCTTTCACGCCGATATAGTTGAGCGCGGAATGAAAGTGGACCCGCGTGATGTCAACAAGCGGGTCCGCAAGAACATCGTCGGCGCCGTCGTATATGGCGACGACGCCGGTGTTCCCGTCGGCCTTTAATGTCGGCATAACCGCCCCTATGTCGTGGTGATACTCAGGATCTTGTTGTCAAGATCGATGACGAATTGGCCGTCTGCCGATTGCAGTTTACCGGCAGTCACTGTGCCCAGGCTGGCAGACAAAGCGGCTAAATCGGTTACATCGATCTTGTCTGCAGTGAGCGTCGGTATGAACGCCGCCTTTATGAAGACATTGCCGTCAGAAACAAAAAACGGTGTGCCCTCATCAGTACCATCGCCCACTGCGAACACATCGACATCGAATACCATGCTGAACTGCGCAGAGCCGTCCAGCGTTTCGACACCGGTCAAGTAGAAGCCGCCTGTCACACCGTTGATCGTACCCGTAACGGCATATCTTGCTTCGATACCGTCGACCGCTGTCGCCAGTGTCGAAATCGATGATGTGTTGGTTCCGACAGTTGTCGTGAGAGTCGTCAAGGCCGTTGCGTTTGCGGTTACTTTGCCGTCAACCGTGTTGATTGAAGTCTCAAGCAACTGGACGGCAGTGGCCAAATCGGTATCGACTTGTGCCGACAAGGCCGTGATTTGTTGCGCTAGCGCTTCGTCTTCGGACACTCGCACAATCTGCTCATTGTACATCCATGCCTGAAACTGCCGCCCCCGGGCATCCACGGCATCGGCCCTGACGATCTCCTGCAGGGCCGCATTGGCGATTGTGTCGCCAATCCCTTCGGTCAGTTGCTCAAGCCGCGTCAGAGTTCCGGCCACATCTTCGTGCAGTCCTGAACCGGAAACCGCATTTTCAACAACCGACTGTGCGGTGCCGGCCACCGGTACGATCAACTGATTGGTGGTTGAGAGGGCTACCCAGGACGTCCACGTTGTCAGCCGCGGCGGATCGGTGACGATGGACGCCCTGACCTCATAATCAATCCCGGCCAGCAATCCGCCTGTAATCAGAAATTCACCATCCTCCGGACTGTCATCCCGGAAACGTGTCGCCGTCGCCGCATCCTTCACCCTGAGCTCAAGGATGACAGCAACAACGGTCGGATCGGTAACGGCGGTCCAGACGGCCTTTATCGCCGGGAACACCTGACCGTTGCCGGAAACCGACGTCGCCTGAATGGCAAACGAATTCACGGTCGACAGACGCGGTGCTGCTGCAGGGGGCGTCGGCGCAGCGGGCAGTTCCGTCACATCCGATGGACTGGATGCAAACACATCAGTCGCGATCTGAGCACAGGAAACAATGAACATCATCCTATTGGCGTCAAATTGAAGACCAATAATCTCATAATCGGACGTTCCGCGCCTGGGCGATTGGTAGGTGATCCAATCGCCCAGCTCCCAAACCAGCGCCTGCATTCCCATCGGTAACGTCAATCGGCCCTGACACCTCCTGCGCCGATAGTGTATGGCCGCAAGGCGCTGTGCCTGAAACCCGTTTGTGACCTGATACCAGTCCTTTTTGCCGGGCAGCGTTTCATCGCCGTCCAGTTCCTTTGTCGCTGCATCGCCGATGATTGGCGGATAGCTCTGTGGGCTCCAAACATTATCCGGATCGGTGAATTGCCCCCAAAGCTCATTGAACAGGCTCTCACGAGGCAGATACCCCGAATACTTGATTGGATAGTCGACAAGTGTATCGTCGTCAGAGACCGTCGCGATCGACAGCTGCGCGGCGCCGGCAATCAATCCGAACTGCCCGGCCCGTTCGACGGCACGACCGGCACAGGCATCGGCGAACAGTTCCAACGCGCTGAAATGTTCCGCACCCGAGTTGGCGACCATGTCGCACAGATACCGGACTTCAAAACTGAGATCCGGCAATGCAACCAGTTCCTCGGCCACATTGGCCGACGCGGTATAGAGATCCGTCAACAGATCATAGTCCGGGATACCCTGACCGCAGACCAGCTGACTGTTGATATAGATGCCGCGCCGATAATTGTATTCCTGCACGGCAGGGTTTCGGGAAAACTCCCACGTCGTCGGATCGTCCCAACGATGCGCCCCGGTACCGCCAACGCTGCTATCCTTGCGCCAATCGTACAGCTTCAACCCGTCGATCTCGAACAGCATTGACGGGATGCCGCCGGCGAAGGTCTCCGGATTGTATGTCAGATCCGCGATGACATAGCAGACACCCCGCCCGATATGATCGTTGGTCCAGCGTCCCAACGGATTGGCATTGGCGACCAGCAGAGGATCAGCCGTTGTCTGTGAGCCGTCGTAAAAAGTCAGTTTCAGCTCATTGCCGTAATTCTGAACGGTATAGGTGTTCATCCCGTTCCGGGTGCCTGTCAGTGTGACACCCTGTTCTTCACCATCGACCCAGACACGGCGCAGACCTTCGCAAGTGCCTTCGGCAAGAGCAAACACCAATTGCAGATACTTGTTGTCTTTGCCATAGGTGTTTGAATAAGTCGGCTGGCCTTCCATGGCGGTGCGCCCGAACACACATTGCCGATAAACTCCACCACCTAGCTGCAGATCCGTTGCAATCCCGCTTTGAACGCTGGTTTCAGCCTGCTGCTGCGGATCGGTGAATGCGCGAGAGAGAAAGCTCGCACCGACAGAAATCGCCAGACCCAGAAGCGTGCTGCCGAAGCCGCCCAGAAATCCTGCGACCGCCGAGATCGCAGAACCAACCACGCCCGCATGGGCGGGCGCTGCCGCAAAACACAGCAGCACAAAGACAGCCAGAAAAAGCCGAAACATTATTGAACCTTGTAAGCCTGCTTGATCAATTGAACCGGTAAGAGCAGCCGTCCGGATATGGATTTTCCGACAGCATGTGCACCCATCACGACAACACAGCAATTGGCCCCGTCATACTCGACGAGCCCCAGATCGCCCCGTTGTGCATGATTGACATCGACAGAGGGAAAGAGTCCGTCAAGAACCCCCGAAAGTCCCTTCAAGCTCTCTTTTGCCAGGATGCGCTTTGCACCGATTTCCGTCGTGTACCGACCACGAAAACCTGCCATCGGATCAACGCCGGATTGCGCCTCGACGGCATCTGCCGCCAGGCTGACGCAATCCGACGTCCCCCAGCAAAAGGGCCGATCGGCATGGCGTTTGATGGCATCAAACAGTCGTGCCTCCCAATTCACCAAGCGCGTCACCCTTCCCGCCCCCAGACAATCGGCTGTATCGGATCGTTAACCGCATGTTCAAAGAACAGGTCTCCGTCCTGAAGCAAAAACTGGTCTTCGTTCGACCGCCGCCGGTGGCCGGTGCGACGATTATCCAACGCTCTGGAAATGAATGTTGCGCTCAGCGAAAACTCGCCGCCGGGCTGATCGATTTCTTCAACCTGTCCGATGTAGCCGCGCCAGAACGGCAGCGGATCGCTGACCAATGCCCGCGTGTCGGGATTGAAATAGATCTGGTAAAGCGTGACCGGACGGTGCGCGAATTTATATGTCCAGATCTCGCCGATCACATCAGGCGTCAGCTCCGAATCCGGGATAGCCGATAGTTTGCACGAAATTTCTGTCGGTGAACCGGCACTGTCAAAATCCACCGGGTCCAACCGGATGATCTCACCGGAGCCGACAAAATCGATCCCGTTCCACGAAAAGGTTCCGCCGCCACCCCAGAAACCGAACAGCCCTTCGGGGAGGTCGAACAAGATGGCATCCCGTTTGACGACACGGCCATCTGCCAGCATCGCCTGAATGTCAGCATCGATTGTGCGCATGTTAGAAAAGCTTCTGAATGGCCTGAAAGCTAAACGGCTGGTGGACGTTGCCCTGGGCACCCGAGCGGGTGTCCTGCAAGATCATCATCCGGCATTTGGGTTTGGCAAACTCAACGGTTGCTGTGGTGTCAAATAACGATAACCGGATCGCCGGCTCGACAGTGACCGACACGATGCCGCTTGAATTCCCTGTGGCATCCTCGACAATCATGTGAAGTCCGTATTCGCCACTCTGCACTAGTCCGACCAAATCACCCTCAACAAGTGAAAAATCGGCCGGAAGCGTCGATATCGTCAGACTGTTCGCTGAAATGGCGTCAACCACGGCAGATCCGTCGAACGTTCCCCCTGCAGCCCGATTGACGCCGGTAAACCCGCTTGGAAAAAGCGCCGGGTAAGGATGCTTGGGATTGAACGAAACAAAGTCTTGCAGACCACCCTGCATCGAGTTGAACCAGGAACGAACCTGCTGTTCCTGACGCCGGTTACGCGGAATGAATTCAAAACTTGCCGACCAGAGCGCATCGGCCTGCTCAACCACCTCAACTGTGCCGCCCCGCTGACGGTTGACTGACATCGTCCGCCCCAATTCGAAAGACGACGCACGAATGCCGATATCCGGCAGGTCTCTTGGGAACGTCAAAGCCATCAGCGGAATCTCGTATCGGTGCGCATGCCGCGCAACACGGCTGTTTTTGCGGTCTGAGGGGCGACTCGGCGGTCATACTCTGACAGGCCGGAAGAAACCGCCGATGCGCTTTCCCGCTGCGACACACCGCGAACGTAGGCTTGCAGGTTGCCGTCATTGTCGACAGACACACCGACCGAAACCCGCATCAGGCCGGATCGCGCATGGTCGTTCACAGCAGGGGCGACGAAAGAGGGAACGCCACCGGTGAAGCCCCCACCGGAAAAGCCCTTGGCCAGTCGGTGCAACTGTTCGAGATTGTTGACACCCAGCGCACGCGTTGCCTGTTTGGAAAACACAAACTCGTCCCTATGGACCACACCCGCAATCTGGTTCGCCGCACCGGAACCGGTGTAGCCGCCTGACTGAAAGCCAAACAGCTTGCCGATTGCACCGACGATGCCACCACCTCCGCCGCCAAAGAGACTGGCTAGAGGCCCCTGCCCCAACAATGCCGCCTGAAGCGCCGCATCCGCGATCGACTGAATTACCCGCTTCATGCTGTCGTCAAAATCCTCCGCACCGGATATCAGTCCGGAGAAGACGCCCTGCAAATGCCCCGCTGCGAATTCGGCGACATCATTAAAAGCGGCCTGCGCTGCCCGTGCCTGTTCTATCTGTTCGACCAACGCCGCTATTTCCTGACCGCGCTCACTGTCAGCGGCAACCCCGGCCCGCTGCAGTTCGTTCATAATGCGGATTTCAGTCGACGTCTTGCCGATCTGCGCCTGCTCCAGCTGCAGCGCTTCGATAACCCGTTTTGTCGCCTGTTCCTGCCGCTCGGCTTCCCATACGGCTCGCTCCCGCGCCCGTTCCAGTTCCTCGAGCTCGGCAGTGCTCTGCCGCTTAACCGGATTGCGCAGGTCACTGTAGAACGGGACCGACGTATAGCCTCGAGACAGCGCATTTTTGGCGAGTTGTTTTTCAAGCCGCTCGATTTCGCGTTCGAGGTTGCCGATATATGTCTCCGACCCAAATCCAAGCAGAGATTTGCCTCGAGCATCCTCTATCGCTTGGCGTTTGTCGGCGATCTGATCGCGGATGGCCTGATCGCTGCGTCGGTCGACCGTATTCAGCAATTCCAGAAAGTGTGCCAGTTCATCCGCAGCAGAAATAATAGCGGTTTTTAGCTTCGTAGACACCGTGGTGGTGATCGTATTGAAGCGCCGGTCGATTTCTTCGGCTTTGCGAACCACTTTTTCATCCAGAACAATCCCGAGCTCATTTGCTTGCTTGATCATGTCGCGAATGGAATCCGCACCCTGATCAAGCAGTTCAACAAACCGCTCGCCTCCGGTTCCGCCAAACACTTCATCGGCGATGCGGATCTGTGCCGCCCGGTCGAAACGCTGAAGCCGTTCAATGATCTCGACCAGGAGATCAGACGGTTTTTGCAGCTGCTCCCGCAGTTCCTCCGCTGTAAAGCCAAGCCGCTGAAACGCCTCAGCCGCCGATCCATTGCCCGTATCGATGAACTCATCGGCCCGAAGGCTCAATTCCTTCATGCCGTCCGTCAGGGCATCGATCGAAATCCGGTTCTGCTCGGCAACAAAGGACAGTTCCTGAAACGACTTGATATCAAGACCGGCCCGTTTTGCAGCGCTGCCGATTTCGGCAATATCATTCGCTGCTGCACTCAATGCAGCCAGGGCTCCGCCGGTCAACACCGTGCCGCCCAAACCAGCGACAAGGGCAGTCGCCAGAGATTTTGCCGCAACAGCGGATTGCTTCAGATCGCTGTTGAATTTCTTTAATGGCGACCGTGCATTGTTGAATGATCGCTTAGTCTGCCGCTCGATCTGCTTGAGCTTGCGCAAAACATCCTTGTTCTGCCCTTCCATCAGCAGAATAAGTTTTTCCTCATTTGTCGGCATGTCTTGCGTCCCTTAACCGCTCATATTCAGCAATATCGGCATCCGTCCATCCGCCCGGCTCCGCATTGCCTTGCATCTTGTTCCAACCGTCAATCGCGGCGAAAAATTCCGTCAAAGTGGCAGACCAGAAATCACGTGGCGTCCACCCCAGAGCGGGCATCCATTCCAGCCAATCCCGAAACGGAAGCTTTGAAATCAGCTGTCCGCTTCGGGTTCCCCGTTTCCCGACGCATCATCCATATGCGCTGCCATGGCCTCGCCGGCGGACTTTCCGATGCCGATCAGGTCTTTCATGCCAACGGCTGCGAGCGCCTTTTCAGCATCGCCCGCCACAGTGCAATTGCGAATGAAAGCAAGGGCCGCGTTCGGTTCAGATCCGATCAGCCGCTCATAAAGCTCGAACAGCGTCTTGCACTGGCAATGCGCCGAAACACGCGCCAGCCCGCCGATGCTGGCGACCAAGATAAGATCTTGCCCACCAACAGACACCGAAACCTCTCCGGCTTCAGGATTGGGATCCCGCATTATGCGGCCGCAACGAACGTGAGATAGTCAGAAGCCGAGAACGTGCAGGAATAGGCCATCTTTCCTGTCATTTCCCCGGAAAATTCCAAGTTGGTGATAATCCACGGACCCGTGAATGTCCCCACCCCGGGCACACTCACTTGTGCTCGGATTGGCGTCCCGTTAACAGCAGCGGTAATGGCACGCGTCAACGCCGCATTATCTTCGAACAAACCGTCGCCGGTAAATGTCCGGGTCTGAATGCCGACGCCAGCAAGACGTTGCACCGGATTAGCCGGGTTTGCGGTGTTCGGAACTGTATCATCGGTTTCTTCCGTCGCGAGTGAAATGGACCGGGTTTTCAGCCCGCCCAGATGGTCAAACCCTTCCGGATCGAGCCCGTCACTGATGTCAATCAGCAGCAAGCGGCCTTCCTGTTGATCAGGCATGGCAAAGTCTCCTATTCGTTGTAGAAAAATCTCACGGTGACAACACCGTGCTTGGTCAGCCCATCCGGATCATCCAGAACACGGGCATTCTCGACATAAGCGAAACAACTCGAAAGTCCGGACACCGTCAGCGCGGTTTGATGCAGCGCGGAGTGGATCGCGCCCATGATCTCTTTGACTTCCTTTTGACCGGAGTATCGGGACCACACATGCAAGTCCAAAAACTCTTCGCCGCCATTGGACGTCACCGTATCGTCCGGCACGAATTGCGCCTCTCCGATCTCGATAAACGGAAAGTCAATGTTTGCCGGATCGGTGATTTTGTGATCCGTAATGCGGGTAACACCGGCAATAGCCGCCCCGTCCAGCACCGCGTAAGTGCCAGATTGCAACCCCCAACTGTGTGAAGACATCAGCCCCGCAAAGCCTTTTTGATTGATTTGGTCATGGCCCGGCGCATTCGACCGACCGCGCGTTTTCTCAAGAGGCGGTAAGCAGGCAGAATGTGCGGCTGCGCCTTCGCATTGACGGTGCCGAACTCAAGAAGATGCCAGATCCATTTGGCAAAAACACCGGCCGCATATTTCCCGCTGCCGGACAATCCGCCAACGAGCCCGCCCCCGCGTGTCGAAACTGCTTGATCCAATTCGCCGATCGGCTTGGCCTTAATCGACGCCGCATACTCTCCGGTTCGTTTAGGCGCGAGTGTTCGGCCCAGATCAGCAATTTCCTCTGCCGACTTCAAAGTTGCTTTCGGCATTTCATCATCAAGTGCCGGTGCGATTTTGCGCAGGCGCTTCAAGCTGCGGTCAATGGCGCGAGTATCAAATCGAATACCGTCTGCCATTATGGTGCAACCCCTCGTTCAAGAACCATCTCAACCACCTTGTTACGCCTGTCCGGCTGCGAAACGGAACGGATGTTGTAGGTAACCGACTTGATGAGAACACGGTTTGCCGGGGTGATCGCGGCGGTGACTGCCGTGTGGCGGACCCGAAGAACCGAGCCCACCTGACTTTCAATTCGTCCCGATGCAACCGCTTCCCGGCCTCGTCCAACAATCAAATGCCCCCGTACGGTCGCAAGGTCCGACCAGGTTGTCTGCTCGCCTCCGCCGCCATCGGAAACTACAGATTTAGCCTGAAAGGTGACGCGGTCTCTATATTGCCCGGCTCTGGACATGGCGCATTTCCTTTCAGGCTAAATCCGAATGATGCGGTATGGTTCAAGCAGGGCTTGAGCCGACATTGGAACTTCTACGGCACCGGTCCCCACAACAACGGATTCCCGGTTGTCGAACCAGTGGCTGACCATCATCTTAATCGCGAGTTTGATATCGTCCGGCACCTTGGTTTCATCGCCATATCCAGCGGTCAGCGTGATCTGAACCGCATCTGCGCGATCGGCATAAACCGCTGGATGGTCGAAACTGCTGTTGAAGCGAATGAAAGCACCACCCATGTCCTCAAGAATGGCATAGGCCGATGTCAGCACCGTTTGCTCAACATTGTCGGCATCGAAATATTTGACCTCGACAGTGGAAACATCCGGAAACGGAAGGCAAATATCAGCAAAGCAGTGATCCGAAGCACCTTCAAGTTCTCTGGCACCGTAAGGCCAGTCTGCAATATCAACCTGCCACTGCTGCGTTGCCAGACACCGACCTAAAATGCCGGTGAAACCGTCCAGATGCTGTGTTGCTGATTTTACCAGCGCCTCTAAAACGGCGTCATCTTCAACATCCGCACTGTCGTCCACGCGACAATGCGCCTTTGCGTCGGACAGCGACACAAGCACCGCTGTCGGCGCGGACGTCAGAACGGGGCGAAGCATGATCAGCCGTTGCCCTTTTTGTCGTCATCCGCGCCCTTGTCACTGTGGCCGGCTTTGAGGGCCTCCAGAAACTCTTTCTGCTCCGCCGTCAGTTTCTTGGTGTCTTCAGGATCAAATGCCCATTCCTGTTTGACCGCAACAGCGGCAAGTTTGCCCGAGACCATATCGCCGGGCTCAAAATCCTGCGCCTGGGTCTGACCGTCAGGAACACCCTTGAAGGACTTCATTACGATAGCGTTCATAAAACCAATTCCGTCTGTTTGAGAGATTGAAGCAGCCGTCAGCGACTACTTGTTCCGCGCCGGTGCGGCCGCCTTGTTGCGACCCGGAACCATTGCCTTTTCCGGTGGAGCATCATGCCGAACACCGCACTTTTCCGAGACAGCGAAGGACGCTGCGCGTCCACTCGCGATCATGCCGGGGAAATAGGTCTTTCCCTGAAACTTGAACTTTTTTGTAACCTTGGCCTGCATCGTGCACTCCATAAAAAAGCCCGGCCAAATGACCGGGCTCCGGTTTCAATTTCTGATCAAACGGAGGCGATTAAGCCTCGCATTTGATCAGTTTGATCGCTTCGGACTTCTTGATGTTTCCGCCAAGGCGGCGACGGACATACCATTTCACATAACCCGGAGTGGTGACTTCGTCCTTGGTCAGCCGAAGACCAACCAAAGGAACAAGCACATAGCCGGACTTGAAATCTCCGAAGGCGACAGGAAAAGCGTTCGCGGCCACATCCGGCATCTCTTCGGATTCTGCAACTGGATAGCCCTTCAGCATGTCCGGCTGACCCAGAATTGACGAAGGCTGCCAGAGATAGTTGCCGTCGCCATCTTTGAACAACATCACATCTCCGGCTGTTTTTTTGTTCATCAACCAGCGGGCATTGCGGCGATAGCCTTTTTTCAGCTTATAGATTGTCCTGATGAACGTATCGACGGGATTTGACGCTGCGAAGCTGGCTGCAACACCGGTCGCAAGATATTGCAGCGTGCCGAAGGCCCTTGTTCCATCGTCCTGCAATGTGGGCGTGCCGTTCAAAAAACCGGTCGGTTTCTTGACACCATTGCCGTTGATAACGGCATTTTCTTCACCGGCATCAAAGGCTTCCAGTGCAGAATTGACGATCCAGTCCTCTACATTGAAGAAGATGTCATCCAGCGACTCTTCAGACGCTTTCGGGTAAGCATAAATCATCCCGAACGTCGGTGCGACTTCTTCCAATCCGGATGTTCCGGTTTCCGGTCGGGGATCGGTTTCTCCCACCCATCCGTAGGCTGTGCCGTTCACATCGACCAGGATCTTGTAGTCTTTCGATCCTGCTGTCTGTACATCGACCAGACCGCGAAGCGATGAGATTTCAAGCAGCTCCTTTTCAATCCGGCGCGAGATGATCTCCGGAACCGCGTATCCGCCCGCCGCGTCTGTCGTGGTGTCAACCGCTTTCCGCTGGATCTGCTGCAGTTCCATCCTGACCTGTTCGTCGGTCGGGTCACGCAAGAACCTTTCAAACGCCGAACGGTGTTCTATTTGCTCCGGTGTGAAGTCATCCTGCTTGATCGCTGAGCCGCCTGGACGGGCCGCTTTCTTTGCAAGCTTGTCGAGCTCCTCGCGGATTTCCTTCAGAGCCATCAGTTCCTGCTTGATTTTCTCGACCTGCTCACGAGCAACGGGATCTTCCGCGCCGCGCCTTTCCATGTCTTTCAATCGAGCGTCGTTTTTCTCTTTGAATTCTTCAAAGGTCGTCAGGATTTTTTCCTGATTTCCCAGAATGTCATCGAGAGACGGCGCGCTGTCACGCTTCTGATAGGCGAAGCCCACCATCGCCGCGCTCGCAAGGAACGCGCCGTAATGTTTGGCCATATGCATGGACCTGATCCTTTAATCTGATGTCATGATGTCCAGCAGGCGCTTGCTGCTGGTCAGAATGTCGGATTTCGCATGATCAGCATCCCGCTGGCGCAGAGCGATTTCCTTGATCTTGGCCACGATCGCCGTGGCCTGTGAGCGGCTGGCAAGTCCTGCGTCGCGCAGGAACCTTTCCGCATCCGCTAAACTCGTCATTCCCCCGATGGCACCCTTCACATTCTCAATGCGGGACTCGCCATTGGCAGGAAAAGTCACAAGCGACACCTCCCACAGATCGACCTCGGTCAATGTGTAGGTCTTGGTATCCTCGTTGAACGACGTTTCGACGGGCATGAACCCGATTGAAAGCCCGTTCAGCGCCCCCATTTTCAGGAGATTGTGGGCTTCTTTGCCGTGCTGCGTTTCAAGCGCAAGCTGGCCTTTGACGTATAGCCCCTTTTCATCTTCGCGCATCTCGGTATAAACGCCAATCGGGCGGCGTGGATCGTGTTGCCATAGCATCGCAGGCAATGTGCCATGTCCCCGGTGTTCTTCCAGAGATTTCAAAAACGCGCCGGGGGCAACGATCTCAGAATAGGTGTCTTTCACACCAAAGACCGACCCATAACCTTCAAAGGTGCCATTGTCGGTAAGTTGCTTGATGGTCAGACGCTGGCCGCTGGTCTTCAGATCAGGCGTCCGCGTTTCCTTCTCCCTCAGCGCCTTCTTCATCGCCGGTCTCCTTAAGAATCGCATTGGTCGGTTTGAAAAGCTCGTCACCGCCCGACATTGGCGGATAACCAAGGTCGGCACGGACCTCGTTTTGCGTTAGCCAAGGCGGTGCGCCGCCGGAACCGAGCGCCTTGGCATAATATTCGCCAGTGTCTTTCAGACTTGCGGCATTCAAAGCCCGATTATCAAACTCAACGAACAACGGCCCGCCGCCATCGAGCACGAATTCATCGAGTTTTTCGGCCCAGTTCTTCTGCCATTTGCCCACGGTCAGACGGCTGTGAGCAGAAAAAAACGCTTCTGCACTGGCAAATGTCGCCGTTTTGTCTGTGTGCATGACAATCTGAGGAAACACCCCATACGCTCGGCAAATTTCCTCGACCTGCATGCGGCGGGTTTCAAGGGTTTGCTGATCGACGGCGGTCATGGCTGTCTGGAGGTACTTGGTCCCCTGATCCAACACCGGTGTGCTGTAGGCATTTTTG
Organism: Stappiaceae bacterium; assembly: GCA_965275915.1. Taxonomy (GTDB): domain Bacteria; phylum Pseudomonadota; class Alphaproteobacteria; order Rhizobiales; family Stappiaceae; genus JBDWFY01. Next base: position 158,924 of record CBDHYI010000006.1, on the reverse strand, counting down.
CCCGTGGTCGCCGTTTTCCAAGCGGTCTTCAGCCGAGCAATCGTTTCCGGCCCAAGCCTCTTTTCGGTCGTAAGAATTCCGCCAGGCTTTCCGGCACGTTTCTGAAGACTGGAAACATTGTCTTCTGCGGCCATCGACAGGCCGATGGCCTCGCGTGCCAATTTAACCGCGCTCAAACCTTGGACGCGATCCCAGCTGCGATTGCGGAGATGAAAGATTTGGTCGTGATCAAATACACCCAGCGGACCGAATTCATCGTTGATCCGGTACTTGATCTCATACCGCCGGCTCTGCTCAATGGTGACCCATTCAGGCAAAACCGGCAAAAGCTCAACAACTTCCCCCTTCACTTTGACAGGAAGTGCAAAGCCGTTTCCTGTCAGTGCGGCATGCATCGTCAGCGTTTCGCGGAATTCCATTGCCGTCTGAAACTCATTCGGACGACGATGCAGAACCCGGTAGATTTTCTCGTTCCGCGCCCGTTCTTTTTTGTTTTCGCCCAGATCACGCATGACATGCAGATCCGGAACGGCGCACCCGCTGGCAATGGCATCAACACAGGCCAGGACGGTGGTCACTTCAAGGGCTGTCTTGTTCGTGACCGCACGGGTTCCCTGCCGGCTGCGCCCCAGCTCGTCCAATTCTTTCGCGATCTGGTCAATTGACTTTGATCGACGGAAAAGAAAATTAAACATCAGAGAACCACCAAGTCCATGTCATCCAGGTAGGAGCCTTCTTCGGCAGCTACCGGGTTCCGTTCCATCAGTTTTGCCGCATTGAACAATGAAATCAGCGGGTCGATCTTCGCCTTACCGGCTGTCTGCTTATCGATGTACACGGCATTGCTGCGCTGCTCGCACTTCGCATTGCCGATGCACCACGCCATCATCGGCTGCGCGAAATGAACGAACGTGCCGTCCTTCAACTTCCGTTCAACTCCCCACACCGCCGATGACAGTCGGAAACCCTGCGGAACAGCGACCTGCACTTCGTCGCCGACACCGCGTGCCGCAAGTTCGTCGACCATGACGGCCACGCCCTGCGGATCGAAGCCGACACCGGCTTTTTCCGGAAACAAGCCGCGATGCAAGACTTGCTCAATAATGTCGGCAATCTCGATCACGTCCTGCGTGACATGCTCGCAAATGGTCAGATCGCCGTCGGCTTCAAAATCGCGCAGGGCTTCAGCTATGTCCTTGCGCAATTCCAGAACATCGGATTGACACCAAGCATGCGACCAGCTGATCCAGTTGCGCGTTTCTCTGCATCGACCGATCAGCGCAAGCCCCATCAGATCGTCCAGTCCGCCGCCATCGATACCCGCAACGACAACCTCAGATGCATCGAGAAACTCTTCGAAGGTCAGGCTGTTGTCGCCCCGGCGCTCCCAATAATCTGCCCCGCGCCACCGGTCAGTGTGCAGCGCCAGTCCGATCTCGACATTCAGATGCTGAGAGGCCCAACGCCTGATTTCTTCCTCGCCCTTGGCCTTCGCTTTGGCAAAGTCTTCCTCAAGGTCCTCAATGTCGATCGACAAGCCGAGATTTGGCGTTACCAAAGGCCAGTTTGCAGGATCTGCCCAAGGCTTTTCCTTGTCGGTCTGCATGTCCTCTGGAAATTCATAGAGGATCGGCAGCATCGTCGCTGCCTTGCCGGTCACGTGCCCGTCCCGGATACCGCGCGCCAGCTGGAGCTCCGACTTGAAACAGCCACGCGGGGGCTCATCGGACTGCGTCGTGATGATGATCAGAAAACTCTCCGGTCGCGGTATCAATCCGCCCCGGATCTGGCCAATTACCCGGCTCGCATAAGCCATCGACGACATGACGTGAATTTCGTCGATCAACACACCGGCAGGTTTTGCACCGGTCATCACCTTCATGTCGAAGGTCTTGATTTTGAGGGTCGCCTTGTTCAGCCGATCCTTGATCGTTTTCTTGTGTTCCTGCAGCTGAAACCGCTGAGCAAGATATGGGTCGGCTTCGATCATTCCCGCTGCCTGCTGATAGGCAGTGTCGGCAATTTCCTGTGTCGGACCAACCAACAGAAATTCAGCGCGGGGGCGCTCGTTCATCAACAGCGCGGTCACCATAATGCCCGCGCCACCGGTGGTCTTCGAATTCTTCTTAGGAACCAGGGCGAACACTTCGCCAACGCGCCGCCGACCGGTGTCATCGACCGAACCGAATATCGCCGCAACGATATCCCGGAACCAGTCTCCGGCTCCTTCCGCCATCCTCGGCTGGCCGGGCACGTCCGGCAGTTTCAGGCGGTTGAAAATTCCGATGGCGCGATCAGCCTCGCCGCGATCAAGCGGAAGTTCCGGAACAAGACTGTGGCCGGATCTCAGACGCTCGACCCAATTCGGATTCGAAAAATCCCATACCTTCGCTTTCCCCGCCAGCTGTTCGCGGCTGTGATGTTGTGCCATCTAGTTCAGGGTTTCCGTTGGTTCCCGTAGCAGTCCGGCCCATTCTGTTCCTTCATGACCGGTCTGCGCATCAAGATCAGCCTGGGCTTTCTTGCCAAGCTTGGTTTCCTTCTCGGCCTTTGGCGGCGCTGGCGGCAGCGCATGCCCCTTTTCGGCTCGCGAAATCAAATCGTTTGCCGATTTGTTATGCCCCTGACGCATCTTCGCGTAGAGCACCTCCAGACATTGCGCCTCGACAATGTCCGCGCCGAAGTCGAGCTCACGGGAAAAATGTTTCCGCAGAGTCTTTTCATCGCACCCCAGATAACGGGCGATCCGGCTCTGCGACCATCCAGCCGCCCGCAACACTGACACAGTGCTTTGATTCTCTTTATCTTTTTTGTAACTCGGACGTCCGCGCCGATCTTTAATCGGCACAACTTCCATACCGAACAGATCAACCTCCACCGGTTGATCCGGTTCGTCAGGCGAAAATTCATCTGCCACGGTAAAAAAAATCTCCGAATGAGGGGTGGTGCGGTAACGGAGCGGGCCGAACCGGGAAGATCGAAGTCCCCCCTTGTTCAGATCTCGCCGCGTGCGCGCCTTGCCCGCTCGGCGTGTGTCTTCTGGTTGTGGTGCTTGGTGCAGAGCAGTTGGATGTTGCTCTTGTCGAGCCGTGCGCCGCCATCCCTGATCTCTTTGATGTGGTCGGCAATCACGCGGTTTCGTGAACCGCAGATTTCGCACTTGTTGCCGCGCTCTTTTTTGACTTCGGAAGCCAAAGCCCGCCATTCCGGCGAGTTGTAGAAAGGATCGGCAACCTTATCCGCATTCTTGAGCCGGGGTGGCAACTGTGAAAGGCGACCCGGCAACGCCTTGAGCTTGACCATCGTGGTGCAGGCTATTCCCGAAAGCCAACGGACACGAACGGGAACACCTGTTTACCGTTCATCAGAAACGTTGAGCTACCGTCTTCTGGGGCATCGGACACGTGCAGTGACTTGTACTCATGATCGCCAATCACGAGTTGTTCGCCCGGCTTGAGCGTTGTCGCCTCACGGCTGTCGGTGCTGACGAGAACATCTTCCCCGTCCCAGTTGCTGGTGTTGACGATGGTCACGGACTTGGTCATGGCTGAAACCTGATGTTGAGGAGAGCAGAAACGAAAAACGCCCGCTCGGTCTATCCAACCGACGGGCGCAGGTGTGTTCGCTGGTAAGATGTCAATTTTTTTTCGCACTGACAAGCCCCTATTTTTCCACAGCCCACGGTTCGGCGGGTGCATCCGTCTTCAAGACCGGAACTTTCAGCTGCTCATTCAGCGCCCGCGTTAAAACACCCAAGCCCATATGCCAGGCTGAATACATCTCGATGCTGAGCGCATGCAGGTCATCGTCAGCGGCGAGGTAAAGGCGGCTCGCAACAGCGCGCCTATTCCGGTCATAAAGTTTCTTGCACTTCCTGCCCCATTCGCCACGCGGCCAGCCACTCCGCCGCTCTTGCTCAATCACCGGGTCGCCGTCTTTGGTGAACCGCGCCACAAGCCGAACCTTGCCCGGCTTCACCTCAGGCCGAGACATCGACCGCGCATGGGTGACGACAAGCCCCGCCATCAACGCCCCATCATCGTCCATTTCGGCCAACTGTTCGACACAGGCGTAAACCTCAACCGCCACTGGGTGAATGTTTGTGCTGACGCCGCCGCCGTCGACGAATGTTCCGAGCTTCTCCATGAGCATCAAACCGTCCATGCAGCTCCGGCTTGTCGGCCCACCGTCCCGCATCATCAGATCCGCCTTCTGGTCCACATACGTCCATTGCAGCAATTCTTCCACGCCAACAGGCAAGCCGAATTTCAATCTCAGCGAAAGGTCAGAATTCAGATCCATAATAGCCTCGTTTCATTGATCTGTGACAGTTGCGACAGTTGGTGACAGTTGGTGACAGTTTGTTTTCAAACTGTCACAGGAAATTAAGTTTTATATTTCAATAACTTATTATGCATCTGTGACAGTTGAGACAGTTATTCCTATTACGCGCATGAATTTTTTTACTAGGAGCGCTCCCCAAACCCCCTTTTCATGTGCGCGTACGCGCGAAAACCGTCACAACTGTCACGAATTCTGTTAACGCACTGATGTTATTGCGCTATTCGGGCGTGACAGTTGGCGGCAAACCGTCGCAACTGTCACAGGTGTGGCGGCGGATAAGGCCGGATGGATTGATCAGTCGTCCTCATCGGGCCCGGGGTGAAAAGATGGTTCGGGTTCAAAGGTTTGAACCGAAACCTGCAACCGAATATCGAGGTAGTGAATGATGCGGCCGCGCTCGCGTTTAATGCCCTTCTTGGTGAGCATTTTCCCGAAATTCGTTTGCGAAAACGCGCGGATCGAATTGGCTTTGCACCACGCCAGATAGATGGTGTACATGTCGCTCGCACGCACCCTTTCTCCCGGCTCGTTGAGCGTGACACAGGCGTCCAGAAAGCTCTGTACCGGGTCCATTTCCTCCCGATATTCTGCCGTTGCCGACACTACGCTTTCGGGCGCGACAAGCCCGCGCTGGAAGTAGATATCCAACCCCTCGATCAACCAGTTTAGGATACCCGACGCCTCGGCCCTGAATTCGGCGAGAACCTCCTGCATGGGCCGCTTCATTTCATCCGAAATCCGCACTGCCCAAAGCACAAGCCGAATTCGTCGCCAGATACCGTGATCGCCGCCCTTGATGACCGGCTTGTCATTGCCGGACATGGTCGCCTTGAAGATGGGCCGGAATTCATAGAAATCCTTGTGAAGCGCCCGCACTTTCATCGGCTCGCCGCCGGTCAGTTGCTTGATCAGATCCTCTTTCAGATCCTCGCCGCGCGGCAGTTCCGATATGCGCACCAGTCGCTTGCCAGGCAGATCGGCCAGATCAGGCGTTGCCTGATCGCCCCGGCGCTGGCCCTGCCCGGTCACGGACTCCGGGTTCAGTGTCGCCGCGTATTCACCCATCAGCCAGCAAATGAACTCAATGAACGTCGACTTGCCGTTCGCACCGTCGCCGTAGTTGAAGACAAGCACCTGTTCGTCCGTCAGTCCCGTCAGACCGAGCCCGTGATAGACTTGCAAAAACTCGCGCTGCTGGAGTTCTGGCTGAAACAGATCGAGAAATTCCATCCATTTCGGACACTTGGCCTCAGGATCGTATTTCACGGGCGCGCATTTCGTCAGACGATCATCCCGGCTGTGCTCATCCAGTGTCACCTTCAGCTTGTAGCGCTTGCCGTCCGGATCGGGGTTTTCCGGATCCTCAACCTTTTCAAAGCGCAACGTGCCATTTTGCACATTGAACGTCAGAGGATCGCAGTCGGTCTCCTCAACCGCTACAGACTTATGCGGCACCGCCTGATCGACCATTGCGCGGATACGACCGCCATTGCCGGAAGTGATCGCAAACTTCTTTCGGGCAGCCCTGCGAGACCCCAGATTTTTCTTTACCGATCCTGCCGCAATGAGAATTTCTCTTTGTTGTTCGGTAAGATCGCCTTCGTCGATTTCTGTCAACGGTTCTGCCGCTTCAAGAATCTTCAGCTCTGCAGGCGTATATCCCACATATGCCGCTTCCAATTTTATCCGCCGCGCCGTCTCCTGCGCCCGGATGGCAATCAGTTCCTCGCCCCCTTCACGCACGAAATGGGTATCATTGAAAACGCACCACCCATTGTGTCGGATATACAGAATATCCTCCCCGAAATGCCGGATCATCCGAAGCGCATTATCGGTATCATTCTGATCTAATTGGGCGCATTCCGCGACGGTTTCACATAAAGCCTTGCCGAAAGCATGGGGGTGGGGGGAGCACAAAAAATCAGTGTCGTCGCTGTCGGCGACGGGGGGTGCGGGGGAACCGTCGCCGGCGTCATCCATTTCGTCGGAAGCGTGGGAAGGATCAAGCGGAGCGGCGCTTTGCGCCGCCGGTCTGCCTGTTTTTTGCGGGGCACTGGTGCCGGATTGGTGCGGCCGTTCCAGAAACGAGAGGTCGCGCGGATCGGCCATGCCGTTCTTCATGCCGCTGGCGATCGTTTTACGGACAGCCTTGATGCCATCTTCCCGCGCAAGCCCGCAATCATGCGCAGCCCCTTCAAGCGACGACACCGCGACATATTCCGCAAGCGCCCCCGCGCCCACAATCGACCCAAGCTTCAGAGCTGCCTCATAGAGAGTGGAATTGCGTGTCCCCGATCCGGCCTGTCGAACGCGGTTGATTTCCTCATTCAGCGCGGTCAATCCGTATTTCTGGACCCGATCATCGCCCGAGGGAACGGCAACCCGCCGCGGCGGTTCCGGTTCCTCTTTCCGCACAACCAGGTCAAGCAGCGCCGCAGGGGCATCGGCCACACCTTCCGCCGGATCGATGATCCAGTCATAACAGGCACCATCTGCCCGCATGGACGGCGGAACAACCACATAGCCGCCCTCCCCGCGCACATCGACATGCGGCACAACTCCGGCCCGGTTTCTGACCGGGTTTTCAGGATCGAACCGGAAGAATATATGCCAACCCCCGCGCGGAGTTTTGGAACGCGCGGTCGGTGGCAGATCAGTCCCGACTGCAGCAACAATAGCCGCAAGCAAATCGTCCGCCTCGATGACTTCACCATCATCCGTAACTTTGGCATCAAGGTCCAGCGCCCAAAGCCCGGCCTTCTCGCCCATCGGCACGCCGATCATCGCCTTGGGAAATTTCAGCCAGAACTTTTCAACAGTAGCAGGGTCGGTGCTGGCGTTTTTAAATCCTTCCTTGATCATCGGTCTTTTAGTTTCCGGATGACAGGGAAACACCGGCCAGCCCTGTTCCGCGATCAATAGGGCAGACTCGCCCATCGTCAGACCATCGAAATTCATGATCCTAGCCCTGCCGTATCTCAGATATTTTCGAAATTTTTGTGTATATAAATACACATTTCACTTGAATTCCCGCGTGGTGTTGTGTATATAAATACACACAGAAACGGGGATGTTTATGGAACGTAACAGCCGCAAACTGATCAAGAAACTGAAAGACGACGGCTGGGAACTCGTTGCCGTAAGCGGCGACCACCATCAGTTCAAACACCCTGAAAAACCGGGCCGGGTCACAATCCCGCACCCGGTGAAGGATTTGAAAACCGGCACTGTAATCTCGATTTACAGGCAAGCAGGCTGGCGGTGATCCAGCCAAGAAAGAGGAATGACCTAATCCATGCGATACATTGCTTTCCTGCATGAAGATGCAGAACCCGGCGTCGGCATTTCGTTTCCGGACTTTCCCGGATGCGTCAGTCAAGCCGACACAGTTGACCATGCCGTCGCCAAAGCCGCAAAGGCTCTGTCCTTTCATGCGGGCGGCATGATGGAAGACGGAGAAACCCTCCCCGCCCCGCGCCCGCTTTCGGAAGTCATAGCCGATCCGGACCTTTCCGATTGGCGCGAGGGAGCCGCCATTGCCTATGTTCCCCTGATCATCGACCGGGGCAGCCCGAAGCGCGTCAACGTCTCGTTCGACCCCGGCCTGCTTGCGGAAATCGACGCAGAGGCCGAAGCGCGAGGCACAACACGGTCGGCGTTTCTCGCAAGCGCGGCCCGGAAAGAATTGATCGGATAACACCATCACAGCAACCTCCCCGAAGGTTGCCTTCGCCCCGATGGCGTTTTGACTTTCACGGCCCGTTCGGGCCGGTGTTTCCAGCAGGTCCAGGACCCGGGCTTCCCGTGCAGCAGCCGGACACCGGAGCCGAAAGCGCCCCATTCCTCACAGCCAGGGTGGCTGCAAAAGTGCATGAAGTGCCCTGCCCCGTCGTGGTAAGGCTGCGATCCCGGCCCTTTGATGCCGATATTCGTTGCGTGCGCACGCGCCGCGTTATTTGCTTTCTCAGTGTTGTGCCCGGATTGTCCGGTATCATCGGGCCCATGAGGCGGGTTTGAGGCTCTCATGCCACCCTCTGGGCATTTTGCCAATTGATGCTTTTCGCAACTCTGCTACCGTTGCGCGCATGAAAAGAGACAACGATGCAATCATCAGATGGCTGTTGCTTTATGTCGGGATAGTCGTTCTCATTTTGGGAACCCCAGCTCTGAGTGAAACTACCTTGAAACGCTGGACCGAAATCGGGACATTTGTTCAGCTCGTCTTGTTTCCAGCATTGGCCATGATCGGGCTTTGGCTGGCTTGTCAACGCACTAGCACTGCGACGCAACAGGCCGAGACCGCCAACCAAACGGCTGAAACGGGTGTTAAGCAATTGCAACGCGCTTCGGCAGGCGACCGCTGGGACCGGTTTCATCGCGGTCTTGACTATCTCAATAATAAAGAAAACCAGACTATCAGAATGGTCGGCATCCGAACGATAATGAGCGTAGCGACCGAAGCACCTTCCGAGTTTTACAATCTGAGCATGTCCGCGCTCTGCGACTTCTGTCGGGAAAATTCGGCTGAGGAATACAGAAAGTTTTGGGAGGCCCCCCACAACGTTCGAAATCTGAAGCAAACGCCGGAAGACGTGGAACTGGCAATCAATGCAATTTCCGAACTGCAGAAGACAATAAAAGGAGCCATAAGCACCGATTTCAAACCCATACGACCCAAGCTGTCGAAGATTGTATTGAACAACGTGCTCCTGCAATATTGCGACTTTGAAGGAGTGACATTCAACAGCTGCATCATGTACTTCACTCAATTTAGCTTCTGCGATCTTGAAGCCAGCAAATGGAATGGCGTTAGAGTCGAAGAACTCACAATGACAGTCTGTAATCTCACTGCGTCTAGAGCCGATCCCGAAGGGAGCATCGCGAACGTGGGCTGCTTTGTTTATCGCAAAGATGACTCGGGCTTTGAACCTCAACAGGAAGATATGCGGAAGTCGTTTGAAAACGTTTGCGATGCTGGTGAGAAATATAGGGATACGTTCGATCGCTCGATCCTGACCAGTCAACCGCCTGAAAGGTTGCCTGTATTCACCAAGACCCAGAAGTCTGAAGACGATTTGTGACAGACCACAACCAACCGCCACAATCACTCCAGTTTCACCGACCTGACAAAAATGCCGGGTAGGTAATGAGTCAGTTGCGTCTATGCGGCTGCAGACAGAAAGGAATTTCATGCTGCAACCTCAACAAGTGAGAGGTTGCTGTCACTTAGCGTTTTGCTACGATTGCGCGTATGAAAAGAGACAACGACGCCATACTCACAAACGTCCTGATCGCGGGCGCAACCCTGACTGGAATCCTGTTCGTCGGAGATTTCATCCTGGCAGTTCCTGAGTCGGAAAAAACAGCACCGATCACAGTTACAGATCGATCGGAAATCCTCCGCAACTACTTCATCATTATCGGCGGAATTCTGGCTCTCCTTGTAGCAGTGTGGAGAGGATGGACGGCTGACAAACAGCGCCGGATAGGAGACGCCCAGATAGAACAAAGCCGTCAGCAATTGGACCAGACTACGGCCGGTATCCGATGGGACAGATTTCACCGTGCTCTTGACTATCTGAACGACAAAGAAAACCAAACAGCTCGGATGGTCGGAATTAGAACAATAAGTAGAGTTGTTCACGAGAATACGTCGGAATTCTATGAACAGGGCATAGCGGCTCTTAGTGACTTCTGCCGTGAAAGTTCCCAAATCGAGCATCGACAGTTTGTCGATAATCAGCGGTTTGAGGCGATTGAACGTACACCTGATGACAGGTTTCTTGCGGTCGAAACAATTTCTAATTTGCAGCGACTCGGAAAGAGCGCAGGCGTTCACGCGGTGAATAACCGTCCTGACCTGTCTGGAATCGTCTTGTGCCAGCGCCATTTTCAAAGTGCGGATTTCGACCGCGTAAACCTCAACAATGCTGTCATGCGAGATACGTCTTTTACGTATTGTTCTTTGGAAAAAACCTCGTGGTTTGGCGCAAACACCGCCAACGTGAGCCTGATTAGATGCAACATCACGGAAATGCAGGGTGATCCACGAGGCAACCTCACAAACAAACGATGTTTTGTCTTCAGCCGCGAAAACTTTGCTTTTCAGCCTTTTGGTACCAACGCTTTCAACGAAATAATCGTGGAGGACGTAGCGAACCGAGAAGAATTCTTGATAATGAATGAGATTGGCCTTCCAATTCCCTTCACATCTGAAGTGACTTTCAAACCGTTTGAATCCAATCGAACAGACTAATGGTTTCACACCACACCCCCGGTCTCATTGTCATTCGTCACCGTCGGATGATCCGTCCGCGCCCTCAGGTTCCAAATGTCCGCTTCGGAACAACCGACCCAGCTGGCAATATCCGCCGTTGTCATGCACCGTTCCCGCATCATGCTGTCGATGAAAACGCGCGTCAGACCGTCTGACAGACGCTGAAGCCCGTTCATGCACCCTGCCCTTTCAGTTCCGAAAACATCGGCAGGTCGCTGACATCGGCAAGTTTCTTGACCCGGGCCCGCTTGGCTTCGTCGCGTCCCATCCAGAGCCGCTCGATCCGGGTGCGGGCGATCTCTGCATATTCCGGATTGAGCTCAATCAGAGTCGCGTGCCGTCCGAAGGCTTCGGCGACAAGCCCGGTTGTTCCGGCACCCCCGAACGGGTCCAGGACCTGTCCACCAACCGGACACCCTGCCAGGATGCAGCGCTCGGCCAGTTCGGGCGGAAACGTCGCAAAATGCGCGTCGGAAAACGGCTTGGTCGGGATTGGCCAGACAACAGGCGGGGCGGGTTCATAGTTTCGTAGGTTGCGCCCGTTTGCCGCCTGCTCCTTGGCCGACATCTTGTCCCAGCGTTCATTGAAACCGACATGCGGACGCACATGGCCGCGCTGCTTTTTGGCGGGCCGTTTGGCTTCTGAAGCCCGCCGGGTGAACCCCTGCCCCATTGGGCTCGAAATCTTGTCCGGCGCGTTTGGCTCGCAATAGCCCGGCCCGCCAATGCGAACTGCAGCAGAGTCGTAATAAGCGCCCATGCGCTGCCAACGGGCACCCATTTTGTCCGGTCGCGTAACAAGTGGGCAGCGCTCGCTAAGATCCGGAAAGAAGGAAACCTCACCCGTATCGCGGGCACGCCAGACGTCGGCATTTGCGGATTTCGTCAGAAGAAAAATCTTCTCATGCGCGGTCGCCGGCCGATAAGCCCCGTTGCTGTCTGGCATCGGATTGGGTTTTGCCCATATGATCTCAGATCTGACCCACCAACCCCATTCCTGAAGCCGTATGGCGAGACGATTGGGGATCATCACAAGGTCTTTTTCCTTGATCATCCCACCGCCGACAACACGTCCCCCGGGGGCGGCATCACTGGGGCGCTTTTCATCGCCCCGATACCCACCACCCTTCCGACCGCCGTTCGGGTCATAAATCGGGCCGACGGTTGAAAACGGTTTGTCTCGAAACGTCCGGTCATCATTGCCCGCCGCCTTGGTGTCGGCAGCGCTGCGCCCGTTCGGCGCGCTGGCATAACAATCGCCATAGTTCAGCCAGACCGTGCCGGTGGGCTTGAGAACGCGCCAGATCTCGGCAAACACCTCGACCATCATGTCGAGATGTTCGCCCAGCGTCGGCTCCAGCCCGATCTGGCCGTCTACGCCGTAATCCCGCAGGCCCCAATAGGGCGGACTGGTCACAACACAGTCGATGCTTTCGTCCGGGATCTCCCGCAGACGTTCCAGAACATCGCCGACCAGGATGACAACACGACCGTCAAACAGGCTGATATCGGGATGAGCCGTCATCGCGACTCCCCCTGCCCCTTTTCAACAAACAGCTGGGACGCACAGTCAGGGCAGAAGGTTTCCCCCTCGCCTGTCGGTGCGCCGCAAAAGAACTTTTGAGAGATGTCGATACCGATTTCATCGCCCCAGAGCGGGCGACGGCACTGGCCGTTTTTCACATTCAGAAACGCAACCGGCTTCTCTTCGGAGGAAGCCGTTACGCCTCGAGATTTCTCTGGCTTCACCGGCCTTTTGTTGGGAAACTGATAAAGTCGGAAAGACTGCTTTTTGAACGTCTGCTTCTTCTTGGCCGCGACGCCTTTCTTCAGCCCGAACCGGATCCCGTTCCGGTCGCAAAACCCGAGGACTGCCCCGCGTGTGGTGCCAAGATGACTGGCAATCTGCCGCGCCGACAAATTGTCCTGTTCAACCAGTGCACGAACCCGCGCCACCTTTTGCGCCTTGGGCATCGTCTTCCAGTCGCTCGACACATCAAGCATCGCGGTCCCTCTCAAATTATGTGTGAAACAACAGTCGTTTCCTGCACGGGTGCGGAAGGCCCGCACCTCGACTTTTGCGCGAAACTCTGTTCAACTGGCCGCATTTGATGCGGGGGATTTTTCAAATGAAATTTGGTCTTCTGGCCGCACCGTTCATATTCTCGGCAATACTGGCGTCGGCGGCTGAGGCAGATCCTGAATCGTGCACGACAATCGACAACGACATAGCGCGTCTGGCCTGCTTTGATCGGGAAGTTGCCAAGCTGGCCAATAACAGCGACTGCGAAGTCGACCCGTCGACCGGTGGGCGCTGCGGAGACTGGCAGCTCCTTTACTCCGAACGCGGTACCTATGGACCAGTATCGCCGCATGCGAGGCTCAGATCGAAAAATCCGCTCGTCCATGACGGCCTTGTGCGCGAACACGCAGAAATCATCATCAGTTGTGAGCAAGAAGGCCCAACCCTGCTTTTCTATTCGGGCGGCGTGGTCATCAGAGACTTTTTGGACGGATTCCAGGTCGGCTATCAGCTTGATGACGACGAAGCTGAGGCAATCAAAATGAAATTGTTTTGGAACAAAAGTTATGTTTTTGCTGAAGGCAAAGAGGCACTTGGATTTATCAATCGCATAGCAAGTGCAGAAAGAGCTTTCATCGAAATGCCGACTACCGACCTTGGAACCACTCAACAGGCAGAGTTCGACCTTAGAGTGTCCGACGGGATGCGCCGGGAAATCACGGAAAAATGCGGCTGGTAAATCGGGCAATTGCTTCGGAGGCACGGCTTTCATGAAAGGTCTCCCCGACCGCCGTCCTCAACAACCCGCTCCATGTGCGTTTTCAGTGCAACCGCCTTTTCAATGAATTCATTCATCTCGCGCAGAAGCTCGTATCGCGCAATTTCCTCCGCCGTGATCGTGTTGCCGACCGACAGGGCACGAAGCGCCTTGGAATTTGCCTCACCGAATTCCTTGATCAGTTCAGAAATTTCCGTCGCCCAGGCACCGTCGCTGTCTGCGCTGGGCAGCTCGACAAACACACCCCCGGCCAACGTGCAGAGCGCTCGGATCAACACCGGTTCGCCGCTGTCCAGCATCAGATCGAGCGCAACATCGAGCGGCATATGCACCTGCTCGTGGTCCGCACGTTGGCTCGCATATTCTGAAAGCTGTTGCTGACGCACCCGCGTGATGACCGCCGCAGATCCCTGACCGCCACTCGCCTTGATCTGGCGACGAACGGCCAGTTTCAGGGCCGCGCGCTGGTGGTCGGATGTTGGCCGGGGCAACGTCATATCCCGCGCCCGGTAAATCTGACGCGCCCACCTGCTGACTGGGCATAGTCAGTGCATAAGATCGGCGCATGACCAGAAGCGAGACATGCCTTGAGATTGCTGCAAGACTGCGCATGCGTATCGATCAAGCGGCAATCGTCGATGAAACACGTGCCGCTGCCGACACCGTTCGAATGTTGAAAACCGCCCTGAGTGTGAGTGAAGCGATCAAGCATGGTCGCTCTCGACCACTGCGCAACCATCTTTCGAGCGTTCACTTTGGATGAAAGCCGTCAGCCTATTCGCGTTCCGAAGTGTTATCCCTCCGCCATTTCGGAGCCGCCTGACAATGTTCTTATCATTCAAAGAACGGGTGCCAAAGGATGTTGCGGACATTCCGCTTTCCTTCAAAAAGCACTCAATCATTTCGAGAATCTGTGTGGACATGATTAATCAAGTCGGGGATTTATCCCCCATTGTCAATAGGGGGATTTATCCCTCATGCATTTCATACCAGATTTTTGTAAATTGAACTTATGACAGAATGGCGCATCAGATTAAAACAAGAGCTTGAAGCTCGGAACATTTCGATGAGAAGTTTGTCCTTGAAGCTAGGGACAAATGAATCTCTACTTAGAGACATGATAAATCGTGGTCATGATCCATCCATCGAAACACTTGCTCAGATTTGCGATGAGCTTGGAATTTCGCTTTCCCGATTAATCGACAAAGCGCCCGAAGATCCTGAAGTAATCAGCCTCGCCAAGAAGATCCAGAAGCTCTCGGCTGAACGCAGAAAAGCTCTCGAAACAATCATCTCCGACGATGACTGATTGGTCGATGAATTTTAGTACTAGTTCTTGCCGCTCGGGCTTCAAGCTATAAATTTTTTGCAATATTTCTAAGTCTGTCATCATGACGCGCTCCTGCCCTATGGTTGTTATTTTTTTAACTGCACGTCAATACGCAGACCCCTCGCGTAGTTAAAAATTTTACGGGTTATTTCCCCTAAATTTTATATTTTTGTTGCATAAGGGGGAAATATCCCCTATTCCATTGCGAAGATTTTCGAACTGGTAGGATGAGATGTTGCGCATATCACAAAAAACAACGGCGAGCGCATTTCACCGAGGCATCTCTCGAAACCGTCATTCTTCAGCAACTCAAAAACCTTCAGAAGGGATTTCTTTTCCCCTCCCAATAGGGATCGCGTTTGCCCGGCAGCAAGATGTTCGCTTTGAGTTCAACAAAGCCCTCCTCACTGATGAAGGCCCGCGCCAGCTCGGCGGCAATTGGAACATCCGCAGGCAGATCTCTCGCAGCTTTCGAAGCCAACTCTGCCGCGACGTAGCCCATGTGCGTCGTATGTTCGCCCAAAATACCCAAAATTTTTATCGCATTCTTATCGTGAGGGTTGCTGGGTTCTCTCTCCAATCCAAGCGCAAATTGCTCGCCACTCAGTTCAGCGTTCCGAGCGGCATCAAGGAAGTCAATCACTTCGTCCTTTCGGAAAACAATCCCAGCAATGTCGTAGCCGATGGACTCCTGCCAGATGCGCCAGGTTCGGCCGCTAGGCCGCTTGCAAGCCGTGGGCTTCCATACACCTGGCTCGAGATTGGTTTCTTCAAGTTTTTCAATGTCTTTTGCAATGTCTCGCTGAGAACGAGCCGTTCTTCGCTTTCGAGAGCTGCCTGGTATGAAACGCCCCAGCCTGATCCAAAACCAAACAGCAAAAAGCAAGACGAGCGCAACAGTCAGTTCCATCGCCGTTCAATCCCCCGGACAACCCCTGCGCGCACTGTCACACATTTTCGACTTCCCGCAAAGCCAGCCTGGAGCCTGATATGACGAAATCCAGCAGTCAGCCCTATCTGTTGCGCCCCTACGGTCAAAAGTGGCCGCTCTTGCAACCCACCGTTTCCGATGTCGACTTCCGGGAAATCGGTCTCATTCTCGCGCGCATGCCGTGGCTCCATTGCAGCACGCCAAAAACCTATTCTGTGGCACAACACCTGCTGGTGCTGTCCGAATTCGCACAGGCGCCGCTGAAACTCGATGCGCTTCTGTGTCTTGCGCACAAGGCATACATCAACGATTTGCGCGCACCCGTCTTTCAGGACGGCAAGCGGATGACCACTCTTGCTCGGATTGAAAGCGGTGTCGGCTACGCTGCCGAGCGTGTCATCTATCAGGCAGCTGGCAGGACTCCGCTGGCGACGCGACGGGATGATTATCAGGCCATCGCGCAGCTGGAACAGCACGTGATGGCGGCTGAAATTCTCGACCTGACCACCATGACGCCCCCTGCAGGTCTGCCGATGCCGGTCAAACGGCACGGCACCATCGTTCCGCTCACCGAGAGCGATGCGGCCATGCAGTGGTCCGACACGGTTGAGCTGTTGGCCGAAAGCCATCCGGTGAGGGCCAGCGCATGAACGCGCCCGTTACAAACCATCCGCCCGTGATACGCACCAAGGGACAGCCCCCGAAAATCATCTATTGCGATGAGTGCGGCGCCCCGTTCTGGCCAAACCGCAAGGCTCAGAAATTCTGCTCCGACAAGTGCCGTCACCAGAAAAACCGGCGCGATCAGGTCAAGGGCGCTGAAATCGCACGCCTCGCTCTCGAGTGGCGTCGCCATAGGAAACCGGGGGCACTACCGGCCCTGACGAGACAGGTCGATAACTTCCTGCGCGAAGAAAAACAGCGCGAAAACGACCGCGAAGCCGTCATTGCCGAACACAAGCGGCAGACGGGCGGTGCGCCATGATCGACAAGGCCACCCTGCCCTTTCTGATCCAGTTCGCCCGGAAGGAAGTGCGCAAAACCGAACGGGTCGCGGACAAGATCGAGGCACTGCGCCTTGCGCTCGAGAAGCTTCACCCCCTCAAACCGCAAAAGAAAGAGACCGACAATGGCCGGTAGCCAACAGGTTGCGCAGCTCATTATGGATGCAGCCGACTATCTCAAGACCAACCTCGACAATGAGGAAGGTGTTTACGAAAGCCAGTGGCTGGACCCGCCGATGGAAGCTCACGGCCTGCTCAGCCAGGACGAAGATCAGTCGTTTCAGCGCCGTGTCGGCTTCTGGATGGACGCATGTTTTGGCCCGGAGATTGCCGAAGACCTCATGGAGCGCAATCATCGCTTCCTCGAGGAGGCACTGGAACTTGTCCAGGCATGCCGGTGTACCCAATCGGAAGCTCATCAGCTGGTCGACTATGTTTTCAACCGGCCCGAAGGCAACAGGGTACAGGAAGTCGGCGGCGTGAAGGTCACCCTCGCCGCGCTCTGCAACGCCGTCGATGTGAACGCCGATGCAGCCGCCGAGCTCGAACTGTCTCGCGTCTGGGGCAAGATTAAAGAAATCCGCGCCAAACAGGCGGCAAAGCCAAAGCATTCGCCCCTGCCGCAACACGTCGCTGAAACCGCCCAGATGACCGCATTGAAGGTCATGCAGGAAATCGAACGGATCGCGCGCAACGAAATCAGAGCACCCGGCACCAACGAAGACCGATACAGGACACTGAAGCAAATCCGGTCTATCGCCAAGGGCGTGATCGATCAGGCGTTCAGCCAATCGGAAGGCGATGTCTAATGGTCGCTTATTCGTTCAAAAACAGATTTGTTCCCGACATACAGGCTTACCTGAAGATGCAGACTGTGCGCGCCAATCGGAAGCGCCACGCACGGCCCGGAGAGATGCTTCAGCTCTATTGCGGAATGCGAACGAAGCATTGCTTCAAGATCGTCCCTGACGTTCGTTGTCTAACTGTAGAGACCATTGAAATCGACGTTGGTCCTCAAATTATCCATGACATCCTCATCGGAAACCAGCGTGTTGACCGGCACAGTTTCGCAGTCAAAGACGGTTTTGAAAGCGTGTTTGACATGCACGAATTTTGGGTCAAGGCGCACGGGACCGGAAACTTTAGCGGTGTTCTAATCAGATGGGAGTCTAACTAATGGCCGACCGCCCACTTGCCGAGTATTACGGCACGCACTGGCAGCACCTGAAGACAGATCACGTTTACGAAATCATCGGCTCCTGCCGGATCGAAGCATCCAACACACCGGCGTTTCTATACCGCCTTGCCGATCAGGACGACGCAACCATCAGCTGGGCACGCCCGGTCGATGAGTTTCTCGACGGTCGGTTCAAACGGCTTCCGTTTTGGTTCGAAGGCCTGCCGGTCTGGAGCGAAATGCAGCGCAATCGCTGCATTTCCGGTAAACCGCCAAAAGGCATCAAAGACAATCAGCGGGTTCGGATCAAAGGTCCGGATGGGCAGCTCACGGTCGGCAAAGCCATCGAGCAAAACTGGCTCTATGTCGACGAGTACCAATACGAATTGCCGGTGTCCCATGCATAAGATCGTATTGCGCGACGACTGGCCATCGTCCGATGCCTTCGGCAACGAGACTGACGAGGACATTGCAGGCATTTCAACGCGCTTTTTTGCCGACGCCATCCAGTGTTGGGCTTCAACAAATCCGCAGGAGATTTGCACGGTTCAGAATGCCGCAATGGCATTCAACATGCCCTTGGAAGATATCCGGCACGCTGTCGAGTTTCACCCGTGGATGTTTCTCTTGGGCGACGGAATCGAGCATGACGGGGAGTGAGATGACTGACAAGCCCGCGAAGTTCTCCAAAACGAATGTAAAGCGACTGGTCAACACGGCAAGAGAACTTGGCGTCGACGTCAACAGCATTGAGGTGCGCGCGGACGGCTCCATCTGCGTCTCGGAGGTAAAGGAACCCACTATACCGGTTGATGAGCCGGAGGACCTCAGAATTTAATGTCGGGCATGCCGAAACCCCGTCTTCCGTACCTGTCCCACGAAAAGAGCCGCCACGGCAGGCTGAAATGGTATTTCCGGCGCGGCAAGGGGCAACGCATACGATTGCCCGACAAATACGGCTCGAAAGAGTTTAGAGCCGCCTACGACGCTGCACTGGAAGGCAAAGCACCCGAACAGCACCCGGCGCCGAGAGCGCCGCTCAACTCACTTGAATGGCTGTTTGAGATGTATCGCGGCAGTGCAGTGTTCGCGGCGCTCGCCGCTGCGACCAGAAAACAGCAGAACAACATCATGCGGCAGGTCCTGGACCGGGCCGCGGAATCAAATACCCGTATTATGGTTCACCACATCACACCAAAAGTGATGCTGCAGGGGATGGATGATCGCAGGAACACCCCGGCGGCTGCGAACAATTTCCTCAAAACGATGCGGTCAGTGTTCAAGTTCGCTGTTCCGCGCCAATTGGCCGACACCAATCCGACACGCGATATTCCATTTATCAAGCTCAAAAAGATCGGCTTTCCGATTTGGGAACCGAACGACATCTATAAGTTCTCCCGCTTCCACGCCATCGGAACCAAAGCGCGGCTTGCCTTTGACATTCTCTATTTTACCGGCTTGCGGCGCTCGGATGTGGTCCGCGTGGGCCACCAGCACATCAGGAATGAGATTCTCGAAATCAGGACGGAAAAGACCGGAACACCCGTGACACTGGAAGTCGCACCTGAATTCCGGAAATCGATCGACGCGACAGACACCGGAGACATGACCCTGCTGGTCACATACAAGGGAACACCCTTCACAAAGGAAAGCTTCGGCAACTGGTTCCGCAAGATGTGCCGCGATGCCGGTGTCGACAAGTCGGCCCATGGCGTACGCAAATATGCCGCAACGGA
Organism: Stappiaceae bacterium; assembly: GCA_965275915.1. Classification (GTDB taxonomy): domain Bacteria; phylum Pseudomonadota; class Alphaproteobacteria; order Rhizobiales; family Stappiaceae; genus JBDWFY01. The sequence goes on along the minus strand of CBDHYI010000006.1, from coordinate 139,324 downwards.
TCTGGCAAACAGCTGCAGCACCACACATGAACTCATGAGCGTCTTCGGCTGGACATCGTCGCGAATGGCCGACCTTTACACCAAGAATGCCAACCGGAAAAAGCTCGGTATTCAGGCGAGCAAAAAGCTCTCCAGAGAACAGAAATAAAACAAATTTCCCCGCACCTTGGTCTTAGGTGCGGGGAAATTTCGGAATATCACAGCAATTTCAACTGGATAGAAAACCGATGGTGGGCGGTGAGAGACTCGAACTCCCGACATCCTCGGTGTAAACGAGGCGCTCTACCAACTGAGCTAACCGCCCTTTTCGGTGGGACGTAGCTCTAAGGCTTTACGGAGCCAAAGGCAAGTCTTTGTCTCAGCCGTTTTTCACTTTTTTTCATGATTATCCGCATAAACAAAATAACCCCGCGAGCAGTACTCAACGGGGTTATTCTGAACTGTTTCAGCTAGCAGAAAAGTTATGCGTTGACCGCATCCTTCAGTGCTTTACCAGCCTTGAACTTCGGCGTCTTGGAAGCCGGGATTTGAATTGTTTCACCCGTACGCGGGTTACGACCCTCGGTCGCAGCACGTTCGGAAACTGAGAAATTACCAAAACCAATGATACGAACTTCGCCACCGGACTGAAGTGTTTCGGTCACGGCTTCAATAGATGCTTCGACGGCTTCACCAGCCTGTGCTTTTGACAACCCTGTCTTCTCAGCGACTGCCGCGATCAGATCGTTCTTATTCATAGCGGTTCCTTTCTTCCACAAGCGGATCGCCGGCGACTCGCCAGTTGACCCGTTCGGGGAACCTCTTGCGAATCGACGCTAAAGGCAAGCAAAAAATCGCGGATTTCTGCCAATTTTAGACTTTTTTCCCAAAAAAACCCCGGCAAAAGCCGGGGTTTGTCAATCAGAACCTTATAGTCAATGTGCGGTAAGGGTCGAAGCATCCTCTTCGCTCGTCACCGTTCCGCTCTCAACCGCCGTACTTTCGTCCCATTCTATGGCATCCGGTTGTCGAATCAGAGCGTGTTTCAGCACTTCTTCCATCCTTGAAACCGGAACGATTTCCATGCCGTTTTTCACGTTGTCGGGAATGTCGGCCAGATCCTTGGCGTTCTCTTCCGGAATGATCACTTTCTTGATACCGGCTCTCAGGGCGGCAAGAAGCTTTTCCTTCAGACCGCCAATCGGCAGCACCCGTCCCCGAAGCGTGATTTCACCTGTCATGGCGATCTCGCGCCTGACCGGAACACCGGTCATAATCGAGACGACAGCGGTTGCCATGGCAATGCCGGCGGACGGTCCATCCTTCGGCGTCGCACCTTCGGGCACATGCACGTGAATGTCGCGCCGTTCAAACTGAGGCGGTTCGATTCCGAAGTCGACGGCTCTTGAGCGCACATAAGACGCTGCCGCGGAAATCGACTCTTTCATGACATCGCGCAAATTGCCGGTGACAGTCATCTTGCCTTTGCCCGGCATCATGACACCTTCCACCGTCAGGATATCGCCACCGACTTCCGTCCAGGCCAAACCGGTGACGACGCCGATGAGATCTTCTTCCTCGGCTTCGCCAAAGCGGAACCGCGGAACGCCAAGATAGTCTTCGACCACCTCTGCCGACACATCGATGCTGTCCGAATCCGATGTCAGAATATCCTTGACCGCTTTTCGGGCCAGCGTTGCCAGTTCGCGTTCAAGGTTCCGAACGCCGGCTTCCCTGGTGTAACGACGGATTACAAGACGAAGGGAGTCGTCACTGATGGAAAACTCTCCATCCCTCAGACCGTGTTCCTTTTCGATCTTCGGCAGAAGGTGACGCCTGGCAATTTCCAGCTTCTCGTCTTCGGTGTAACCGGCAATCCGAATGATCTCCATCCTGTCCATAAGCGGACCGGGGATATTCAGCGTGTTGGCCGTCGTTACGAACATGACATTGGACAGATCGTACTCGACCTCAAGATAGTGATCCATGAACGCGTTGTTCTGTTCCGGATCGAGCACCTCCAGCAGAGCCGATGACGGATCGCCGCGGAAATCCATGCCCATCTTGTCGATTTCATCGAGCAGGAACAGCGGATTGACCTTTTTGGCCTTCTTCATCGACTGTATGACCTTGCCGGGCATCGAGCCGATATAGGTGCGCCGATGGCCGCGGATCTCCGCTTCGTCACGGACCCCGCCCAACGACATCCGGACAAATTCACGACCGGTCGCCTTGGCAATGGACTTGCCGAGCGACGTTTTACCGACGCCGGGAGGACCGACAAGACACAGGATCGGGCCTTTCAGCTTATTGGCCCGCTGCTGAACGGCGAGATACTCAATGATCCGTTCCTTGACCTTGTCCAGACCGTAATGATCCGTATCGAGGACTTCCTGCGCAAAGCCCAGGTCGTTCTTGATCTTCGATTTTTTGCCCCAGGGGATACCGAGGATCCAATCCAGATAATTGCGGACGACCGTTGCCTCAGCTGACATCGGGCTCATCTGCCGGAGCTTCTTCAGCTCGGCATTGGTCTTCTCCTGGGCTTCCTTGGAGAGCTTGGTCTTTTTGATCCGCTCTTCGAGCTCGGCCAGTTCGTCCTTGCCGTCTTCGGAGTCGCCCAGTTCTTTCTGAATGGCCTTCATCTGCTCATTCAGATAATACTCACGCTGGGTTTTCTCCATCTGCCGTTTGACGCGGGAGCGAATGCGCTTCTCGACCTGGAGAACCGAGATTTCACTCTCCATGATGCCAAGCACCCGTTCAAGGCGTTCCGAAACGGAAATTATGCCGAGAAGTTCCTGTTTTTCGGGAATCTTCACAGCCAGATGGGAGGAAATCGTATCCGCCAGCTTTGAATAGTCGTCAATCTGGGTCACCGCGCCGAGAATTTCCGGTGAAACTTTTTTGTTGAGTTTCACATAGTTCTCAAACTCGGCGACGACCGACCGTGCCAGGGCTTCCACTTCAACCGTCTCGCCCGGATCCTCCTCAAGAATCCGAACATCGGCCTCATAAAGATCAGCGCGGTCGGTATAAGCGGTGATTTCAGCGCGGTCAGCGCCCTCGACCAGCACCTTAACTGTGCCATCGGGCAGTTTCAGAAGCTGAAGGACGGTTGCCAGCGTACCGATCTGATAGATCTTGTCGACTTCAGGATCATCATCTCCGGCATTGATCTGCGTTGCCAGCAAAATCTGTTTGTCGGCGCGCATCACTTCTTCAAGCGCGCGGATGGACTTTTCGCGCCCCACAAAGAGCGGCACGATCATATGCGGAAATACCACAATATCTCTCAGAGGCAGAACCGGATAGGTTCCCTTCCCCTCATCACCAACTTGACGCACGTCTTCTGCAGTCATGGTGTTTCCTTTCAATGGGTGCCGCTGGCGAAACTGGGAGGAATCCGCCTTTGCCGGCACGTTTGGGCGGTGTCAGGACCAATTCCTGAAACAGGCCGAAGATGAATGCCTCATCTGAGCACATTCAACATCGCCTTGACCGCCGGTTCCGCTATTAGGTGGCTACCTTGGGGAGAGGTGTCAAGTGAAGTCCGGCACCCCGCCTGTTGATAGATAAATTATTCAGGCGGTCGTTGCAGAATTCTCAGCCCGATCCTCATAGATGTACAGCGGACGGGCCTGTCCTTCGACAACTTCTGCCGAAATAACAACCTCTTTGACACCCTTCAGACCAGGGAGTTCGTACATGGTATCGAGCAGGATCGACTCCATGATAGACCGCAGTCCCCGGGCTCCTGTTTTGCGCTCTATTGCCCGTCTTGCTATGGCTTTCAGCGCATCCTCATGAAATGCCAGTTCGACATTTTCCATTTCGAACAGCCGCTGGTACTGACGCACCAACGCGTTTTTGGGCTCCGTAAGGATCTGCACGAGTGCCGCTTCATCAAGATCGGTCAGAGTCGCGACGACCGGCACACGGCCGACAAATTCCGGAATAAGGCCGAACTTCAGCAGATCTTCCGGTTCAACTTCGGCGAACAGCTCTCCTGTCTTGCGATCTTCCGGTGCCTGGACATGCGCGGAGAAGCCGATCGATGTCTTCCGGCCGCGGTCCGAGATGATCTTTTCAAGACCGGCAAACGCACCGCCGCAAATGAAAAGGATATTGGTGGTATCGACCTGCAGGAATTCCTGTTGCGGATGCTTGCGTCCACCCTGCGGCGGAACAGACGCGACCGTTCCTTCCATAATTTTAAGGAGAGCCTGCTGCACACCTTCTCCGGACACATCCCTCGTAATGGACGGATTGTCGGCTTTGCGGGTGATTTTGTCGACTTCATCGATATAGACGATGCCGCGCTGAGCCCGTTCAACATTGTAATCCGCCGCCTGCAGCAGCTTCAGGATAATATTCTCAACATCTTCGCCGACATACCCCGCTTCCGTCAAAGTGGTCGCATCCGCCATCGTGAAGGGCACATCGAGGATACGCGCAAGTGTCTGAGCCAGCAACGTCTTACCGCAACCGGTCGGACCGATCAGCATGATGTTCGACTTTGCCAGCTCGACATCATTGTTCTTGGCGGCATGATTGAGGCGCTTATAGTGGTTGTGAACCGCGACAGACAGGACTTTTTTGGCGCTCTGCTGATCGATGACGTAATCATCGAGGACACTGCGAATTTCCTGAGGCGTCGGGATACCGTCGCGGGATTTGACCAGTGAGGACTTATTTTCCTCACGGATGATGTCCATGCAGAGCTCTACGCATTCATCGCAGATGAAGACTGTCGGGCCCGCGATCAACTTGCGCACCTCATGCTGACTCTTCCCGCAGAAAGAGCAGTAGAGCGTGTTCTTGGAATCGCTGCCGCTGGTCTTACTCATCAATTCATTCCCGCGTTGTTAGTGAGAGTTTCCTCTCCGTCTTGATTTGTCATTGTGCCAGAGCGACCGTTAACAGTTCCCTTCACAATTTCCACACAGTGCGTTTTGGTTACCTGACCATCTGCTATGCAATCCGGTTTTCAAACCAAAAGCAATGCTTCTGTGCTACGCACGTCCAACTGTGGGCATCCCGCAACGCCCGAATTCTCCTGCCTGATCAGCGTTTATTCAGTCAAATCAGTCAGATTCCGCTGTTTTCTCACCCACTCGCGCTTCGATCACTTTGTCGATAAGACCAAATTCCTGCGCGGCATCCGCCGTCATGAAGTTGTCCCGTTCGAGCGCCTCCTCGATCGTCGCAAGGTCACGACCTGTGTGTTTCACATAGATGTCATTCAAACGTCGTTTCAAGCTCAGTATTTCCTGAGCATGCAAAACAATATCCGATGCCTGACCGCGAAATCCGCCGGAGGGCTGGTGCACCATGATCCTCGAATTGGGCAACGCAGCGCGCATTTCCTCGTGTCCGGCCGCCAGAAGCAGACTGCCCATGCTGGCCGCCTGACCGATGCACAGGGTCGATATTTCCGGCCGGATGAACTGCATCGTGTCGTAAATCGCCAGTCCGGCGGTGACAAGTCCGCCGGGTGAATTGATATAGAGCGCAATTTCCTTGGCCGGATTGTCCGCCTCAAGATAAAGCAACTGTGCGCAGACCAGGGTCGCCATGTGATCTTCAACCGGTCCGGTAATGAAGATAATGCGTTCCTTCAGCAGTCTTGAAAATATGTCATAGGACCGCTCCCCCCGGTTGGTCTGATCGACAACCATGGGAACGAGCGTGTTCATGTAAAAGTCTGCGGAATTCTGCATTTGGCATCCGTCTATAGAAAAACGTTAGAATAGGACCGTCGTCATCGCGTTTGATCCCTGGGGCCATCCGTACATAGGACAAACCGCCGCCGACGAAAAGAGAGAAACCCGTAATAGGCGGCTCTACCCCCAGCAGAGCCGCCTATCTGAGCTTATCAAGTATCGCCAATTCCGTCTTCGTCCTCGTCAGCGAGAAGTTCTTCCTTCGAAACCGTCTTGTCCGTTACGTCAGCCAGCTCAAGCAGGAAGTCGATGACCTTATCCTCGAAAATCGGTGCACGCAGGCTCGCAACAGCGTTGGGGTTCTTCTGATAGAATTCAAAAACCTGTTGTTCCTGGCCGGGGAACTGACGAACGCGCTCATAAAGCGCTTTCTGAACTTCATCGTCTGATACCTGAACATCGTTTTTCTCGCCGATTTCAGAAAGCACCAGACCAAGGCGCACGCGGCGCTGAGCAATTTTCTGGTATTCAGCGCGTGTCTCTTCTTCCGAAGAATCCTCGTCCTCAAAAGACTTGCCGCTGCGTTCCATATCCTGCTGCACCTGCTGCCAGATGCCGTCAAATTCGGTTTCAAGCAACTTCTCCGGCAGATCGAAATCGTACATTTCGTCGAGCTGATCCAAGAGCTGCCGCTTTACTTTCTGACGCGTTGCCGCTCCATATTGGCTTTCGACCTGGCCGCGCACGATTTCCCGGAGCTTGTCCATCGACTCAAGGCCAAGCTTCTCCGCAAATGCATCATCAAGTGTCAGTTCACCGGGTTGAGCGACTTCCTTGACAGTCACATCAAAGACCGCCTCTTTGCCCGCCAGGTGTTCAGCCTGATAATCGTCCGGAAACGTCACTTTGACCTGGCGTTCTTCTCCGGCTTTTGCGCCGATCAACTGATCTTCAAAACCAGGGATGAATTGCCCCGACCCAAGAACCAACTGACCATTTTCATCCGCCCCGCCTTCAAAGGCTTCGCCGTCGATCTTTCCGACATAGGCCATAGTCAGACGATCGCCGCTTTCCGCCGCCGCACCCTCTTTGCGGTTTTCGTAAGGACGGTTGCTGTCGGCGATCCGATCAATCTGTTCGTCGATTTCCGCTTCCGGTGTTTCGACGATCGGACGCTCGACCTTAAGGCCTTTGAAGTCCTTCAGCTCAAACTCGGGGATAATCTCGTACTTGATAAGATAGGAGAGATCTTCCTTCCCATCGAGAACTTTCTCCGCCTGCTCATCCGGAAGATCGATTTCAGGCTGAAGCGCGGGGCGCTCCTTGCGCTCATCGACGGCATTCTTGGTCGTTTCATTGATCAGATTGCCCAGAATCTCTGCCATGGCCTGACGGCCATAGAGCCTTTTCAGGTGGTTGAGCGGCACTTTTCCGGGCCGAAAACCGTTGATCCTGACCTTGGATTTCAGATCGACGAGATAGTCATCCAGCTTGCCGCTCAAATCAGAGGCAGGCACAACCACCTTCAGTTCGCGTTTCAACCCTTCGGCCAGATTTTCTGTTACCTGCATGATATGTACTTCGTCCTCACTCTCGAACGCCAGGGGGTCGGATCGGGAATCCTCTGAGCCAGCCTGCCGGCCAGGCAGAGAACGCCTCTGCTTCCGTACCCGTTACCGCTCGACGCAATCCGATTTTTGCACGGAATGCACCTGTTGGAATTTCCGATCACGACCAGACCACTCGTCGGGCGGGTCCATCTCGCGATTTTGCCGGCGGCCGGACCATTGACGCCCGCTGGAAGTGCGCGCGCGGTTCAACGCAGACTTTCCATCGGAACACAATGACTGATACGAGCCACAAGGCACTCTGGTTCCCTTATTCCACTTTCGCGCCACAAGGGGGTAATTTTCTGGTGCGGCTGGAGGGACTCGAACCCACACGTCAAAGACACTGGTACCTAAAACCAGCGCGTCTACCAGTTCCGCCACAGCCGCAAACGTGGTGGTCTCCTAAGACCAAACGATATGGGTGTCAAGCAGCCAAAAGCCTACGAAAATTCATTAACAGCTGTTCATTTCAGCTGCAATTTGTCTTTGCCATTATCCCAACAGCATCCGAGGACTGAATTCCGCCGGAAGAACGCGTGATTTACGGGTCTCAAAGACCACTTTTCTTTTCACACGTTTCCCGCCGTCGCGCCTGCAGCAAGATGGGGGCAGCGCCTGGTGTGATAGGAGCAGCGCTCGCTCTTATCGTCACATTTTCAACGGATAAAAACACCGGAAAAGCAGTTTCCTTTGGATCTATCTCTCCGAAACAAGATCCCGGATCACATGGCGCAGACTCGGGGCAAGATCCTCGCTGACAAGTCCGGGACCGATCCGCTGTGCGCAGGCACCGTGCATCCAAACGCCCATGCAGGCTGCCTCAAACGCCGGAACCGACTGAGCAAGCAACCCGCAGACAATACCGCACAGCACGTCGCCGGATCCGGCGGTTGCAAGCCATGGCGGAGCGTTGTCGTTGATTGCGGCCCGCCCGTCTGGCGAAGCAACGACCGTATCGGCTCCTTTAAGGACCACAACGCCGCCGGAAAGGAGAGCGGCCTTTCGAGCGCGATCAAGCTTGCCGCCATCCGGATCAATATCTGAAAAGAGCTTTCTGAACTCACCTTCGTGAGGAGTCAGTACGGTTTTTTCCGGACTGTGCTGTAAAATCGCCTGAAATAAATCGCCGGGTCGTTCAGCAAAACTTGTCAAAGCATCGGCATCAAGAACGGCGGCGCGCCCGTTTTCCAAAATCCGCGCCACGTAGTGTCGCGTGTTTTCCCCGACGCCAAAGCCGGGGCCCAGTGCAACAGCCGTGAACCGTCTGTCAGTGAGGAGGTTTTCTGCCGTATCGGCATCCTCAACCGATTTGACCATGACGGAGGTCAGGTGTGACGCGTTGACAATCAAAGCAGCCGGCGGCGCCGCAACGGTGACCAGACCGGCTCCACTTCGAAGTGCCGCTTCGGCGCAGAGACGCGCGGCACCCGTCGATGAAACCGGACCGGAAAAAACAACAGCATGCCCCCGGGTATATTTGTGCCCGCTCTCTCCGGGAACCGGGAACCGTTCTCCCCAGAGTTGACTGCTGTTCCTGAACGTCTTTGGGCCGATCTTATCAAGAACCTCGGGCTTTATGCCGATATCCACGACCTTGACGGGACCGCACAACGTCCGTCCGGGCAACAGAAGGTGGCCTGGCTTCTTGCGAAAAAACGTCACCGTGGCGACAGCCTTGAAGGCAGCGCCCTGAACCTGGCCGGTTGCACCGTTGATGCCACTTGGCAGATCAACGGCGATAACGGGTTTGCCACTTTTATTGACGGCTTCAATCACTTCGGCCGCCTCACCCGTAATATCTCTGGCAAGGCCCGCACCGAACAACGCATCGACCACGACATCGGCGTGCTCGACAAGCCCCTTGTCAAGAGATTGCACTTCAAGATCGCAGCGATCCAAATCGGAATAGGCCCTCAGCGCGTCGCCACGGAGCCTGTCCGGGTCGCCCAGCAGGGCAATGGAAACCTGATAACCGATCTTATGAAGAAGCCGCGCGGCAACGAAGCCATCGCCGCCATTGTTTCCCGGTCCGGCAATCACCAGCACCCGTTTCTCCGGCGGGAACAATCCGGCCAGCAAGTCGGCAACGCCCTGTCCGGCCACCTCCATGAGAGCATATCCGGGTGTTCCGGACTCTATTGTCAGTTGATCCGCCCGGCCCATCTCATCCGGTGTCAGCAATTCAATCATCAAACGGCAGCCGCCTTTGTTTATCCGCCAATGCCTGCAACCAAAACACGGTGTGAAAAAATACGGAAGAGAACACCGGCGGAAACGCATTTTTCGGCCGCAAATATGCTTATTTTTTTATCATATGCCTATTTTTAAGGCGACAATTAGCGTAAACGGAAAGCTGTTTCATCGGCGACATGGATGTTTATGCCCGTTTTTAGGGCGAATTTTTCGGGAGAAGTACTTGGCACGATACGTGCTAATCGAGCTGGCATAAGTACGTAACGTGCTGGCATATATGCTAAACGTGCCGGAGGACAATGCAACGGTCTTCCGGCCCAAACGGCGGAGAGTCGCAGGCAATGAAAAAAATCGAGGCGATTATCAAACCTTTCAAACTGGATGAGGTGAAAGAAGCGCTTCAAGAAGTCGGGCTCCAGGGCATTACCGTGACCGAAGCCAAGGGGTTTGGCCGACAAAAAGGACATACGGAACTTTATCGCGGCGCTGAATATGTCGTCGACTTTCTGCCGAAGGTGAAAGTCGAAATTGTCCTCACCGACAATCTGGTCGACAATGCCGTTGAAGCGATCCGGAATGCGGCGCAGACCGGCCGCATTGGCGATGGAAAGATATTTGTCTCCAATATCGAGGAGGCAGTCCGCATCCGTACAGGCGAGTCCGGAGAAGAGGCAATCTGAACACCTATTGTCACACGGTCTGAAAGCCCGGCCGCCCGGCTGGGACAACCTGTGAATGGGTCCTGCAAATCTGAAACTCAACAACCGATCAAAATAAGGGAAGGTCTTCATGACAACGGCATCGGACATTTTAAAAACGATCAAGGAAAAGGACGTCAAGTTCGTCGATATGCGTTTTTCCGATCCTCGTGGCAAATTGCAGCACGTAACCATGGACGTCTCATGTGTCGACGAAGACATGTTCGCTGACGGCGTCATGTTCGACGGCTCGTCCATTGCGGGCTGGAAGGCGATCAACGAGTCCGACATGACCTTGATGCCGGATCCGGAAACCGGACACATGGATCCGTTCTTCGCACAGTCGACCATGGCGATCTTCTGCGACATTCTGGAGCCTTCCACCGGGGAAGCCTACAATCGCGACCCGCGCATGACGGCAAAAAAAGCCGAGGCGTATGTGAAATCGTCCGGCATCGGTGATGCCGTGTTCTTTGGTCCTGAGCCTGAATTCTTCGTCTTTGACGACGTTCGTTTCACCTCAGACCCCTATGACACCGGGTTCAAGCTGGATTGCCATGAATTGCCTTCGAACATGGGCACCGAGTACGAGACCGGCAACCTCGGTCACCGTCCGCGCACCAAAGGCGGATATTTTCCGGTCCCGCCGGTCGACAGCGGTCAGGACTATCGCTCCGAAATGATCTCGGTTCTCGCCGAGATGGGCGTCAGCGTGGAAAAGCATCACCATGAGGTTGGCGCTGCCCAGCACGAGCTTGGCATCAAGTTCGCTCCGCTGACAAAGAGCGCGGACAATGTCCAGCTGTACAAATACGGTGTTCACCAGGTCGCTCACGCCTATGGCAAATCCGCTACGTTCATGCCGAAGCCGATTTTCGGCGATAACGGCACGGGCATGCACTGCCACCAGTCGATCTGGAAAGAAGGCAACCCCGTCTTTGCCGGCAACCAGTATGCCGACCTGTCCGAGGAGTGCCTCTACTATATCGGCGGCATCCTGAAACACGCCAAAGCGCTGAACGCGTTCACCAACCCGTCAACCAACTCCTACAAGCGTCTGGTTCCGGGATATGAGGCACCGGTTCTACTGGCCTATTCGGCGCGTAACCGCTCTGCTTCATGCCGCGTGCCCTACAGCCCGTCGCCGAAAGGCAAACGTATCGAAATCCGCTTCCCGGATCCGTCCGCCAATCCGTATCTGGCGTTCGCAGCCATGCTGATGGCCGGCCTTGACGGCATCAAGAACAAGATCCATCCGGGCGAAGCGATGGACAAAGATCTTTACGATCTGCCGCCGGAAGAACTGAAAGAAATCCCAACGGTTTGCGGCTCGTTGCGCGAAGCCGTTGAATCGGTTGACGGCGACCGGGAATTCCTCAAAGCAGGCGGTGTTTTCGACGATGATCAGATCGATGCCTATGTCGAACTGAAGATGGATGAAGTGGAGCGGTTCGAAATGACTCCGCATCCGGTCGAATTCGACCTCTACTATTCCTGCTAAGACTATTGAGTGCCGGACAGAGACCATCTTTACAAGTCTTGTCCGCTTCAAGAATAAACGGGCGCTCAGGCGCCCGTTTTTTTTTGTCATTAAATTAATTTTCGTCGTTTGACAGTCAATTCATTAACCTTCAAACTATTTCTCGCAAAGGAGGTTAAGAATATGACACCGCCTGACCAGAGTTTGCCATTGTGAAGATCGACTTTCGATCTTCACGTCCAGACAATTGAATAAATCTAAATCGATTGAGTCCGTTCGGCGCGTTGGTATTGTGTGTATTCCGGTTCATATTTGCGTCCGTTTTCTCACCCTACCCCAGGCAGGGTTATTGGAATGCGCAACGTCGTTTGAATGATTGTTCAATCGAAACATCTGTCTATATGACACAGTCCCAAGGATAGACCGCGATTAAGTTCCGGTTCCAAGCAAACGTATAACGGGACAAAAAAGGGCTTCGCAGCACTCGCGCGAAGCCCTTGTTTATCGGGTGGGGCTTCAATGAAACGCTATGCCGCCAAACCCTGGGCCCGCACCCGATCTCCCAAACATGCTCTTCAAGTCCGCTTTCTTTGAACGATTAAGGGAACCAACCTGGCAACGCCGGTAAATTTACGATGATTTTCATCGGAAAACGGGTTATAGAGCCGCCCGCATCCGGAGTTCGGTCCCCCAAAGAAGGCAACCCATTACAATGACCGCGTTCAAATCAGATTTTCTAAACATCCTCACCGAGCGCGGCTTCATCCACCAGATTTCTGATGCCGAAGGTCTGGACACCCTGCTGTCCTCGCAGTCCATCTCGGCCTATATCGGTTTTGACTGCACGGCCCCGAGCCTGCATGTCGGATCGCTTGTTCAGATCATGATGCTTTACTGGCTTCAGCAAACCGGACACCGTCCGGTGGTGCTGATGGGCGGCGGCACGACCCGTGTCGGCGACCCGTCAGGAAAAGACGAGAGCCGGCAGTTGCTGACGGAGGGCACCATTGAGAACAACAAGGCGGGCATTCGAAAGATTTTCGATCGGTTCCTGACATTCGGAGACGCAGCACCGCATGCCATCATGGAAGACAATGCCAATTGGCTTCTGTCTCTGAAGTACATCGATTTCCTGCGGGATGTCGGGCGGCATTTTTCCGTCAACCAGATGATCCAGCGGGACTCCGTCAAATTGCGCCTGGATCGGGCGCAGCACCTCTCGCTGCTGGAATTCAATTATATGGTGCTGCAGGCCTATGATTTTGCTGAACTGCAGCGCCGACACGGCGTTCGGCTGCAGATGGGCGGTTCGGACCAGTGGGGCAACATCGTCTCCGGAATTGATCTGGGACGGCGCCTGAACGAGATTGACCTGTTTGCGCTGACAACCCCTCTTCTTACAACGGCCTCCGGGGCCAAAATGGGCAAGACCGCTGCCGGGGCCGTCTGGCTGAATGCGGACCAGCTTTCGCCCTATGAGTACTGGCAATACTGGCGGAACACCGAAGACGCTGATGTCGGGCGTTTTCTGAAACTGTTCACAACACTACCGATGGATGAAATCGCCCGACTGGAAACTCTGGAAGGCGCGGACATCAACGACGCCAAAAAAGTTCTCGCAACCGAAGCCACGGGCCTGGCGCATGGCCGCGATGCAGCGGAGAAGGCCCAGCAAATCTCGCAACAGGCATTTGAGGACGGAAATCTTGCGGCGGATCTTCCCTCTCACGACATAGAAAAGGACGCTCTTGACCAAGGCATTGGTCTCCTTAGCGCCTTTGTTGCTGCAGGACTTTGCTCATCCAACGGCGAAGCGCGGCGCAGTGTTAAAGGCGGGGCAATCCGGATCAACGACACGCAGGAACAGAATGAAAAGCGGGTCCTGACGGTCGAAGACCTGACCGGCGAGGGAGTCATCAAGCTGTCGCTGGGCAAGAAAAAACACGTTCTTCTGAAACCTCGATAGAGCGTGCACTCTCAAGCTCGACCTATCTGTATTCAAAAATTTTCCTGAAAATACCCGGCGCGATGGCCGACACCGGATTGATCCGTAGTTGCGGATCGTCCAGCGAACCGGTCAGCGCAAATGTGACGCCGAACAGACCACCATTTCTCCCGCCACCGACAATCTGACCAATGACAGGCAGCTTTCCGAACAGGCTGTTTACGGCATATATCGGAACGAAAGTGCCGCTGAGCCTGATGTTCCTGGCGGCAAGGTCCAGCTCACCACTGGCCGTCCCCCCCAGGACAGGTCCCTTCAGAATCGCATCATTGACGATGAGAAGGTCGTCTCGCAAATTGAAGTCCATTTCCATAATCGTGAAGTCGGCTGTCCCCGTTTCGGCGGCCCGCTGAATAATAATTTCCGTCCCGCGAATTGTCTTCTCTTCGCGCCTCTGACGTCCGACCAACTCCTTCACTGTTTCGTCATTTTCAATGGAGATATCCGTCAGTCTGGCTTGTCCCGATCCGTTATCAAGCTCATCCAGAAGCGCGGTCAAAATGCCGGTACCGCCGCGCATTTTTTCATAAATGTCCAGAAACGCCAGCAGTTTCCCCGCATCCGCGGTGTTTACCTGCAAGATCCTGCTGTCACCGGAGGGACTTATTGAAACAGTCAAAGGCGCTTTATCGTCAAGGCGCCCGGTGATGGAGCCGGACTGCACGACATCATTGCTGAGATCGAATTTCACGGACACATCGAAAAGCGATATCTTGTTAAATCCGGTCAGGACATCAATCCTGGCGGACAGGATGACCCGGTCGGCAAGATCACCGGAATCGTCCTCGCCTGCTGTCTTCAGGGACTGCACAATGCCCCGGCCATCAAACCGGCGCGCCGCCAGATTGATCTCATATCCCTGAGCGAGTTGTTTGACGGTCAGTGTCGCATCGTCACCCTGGCGAAAGGCGAATTGATCAAACGTCGCTCCAGTCAGCCCCCTGTCGGCATGGGCGTCGATCATACCGCTGATCCTGACCCCGTCTGACGTCAGAACAAAGTCTTCAAGACGCAACTCCTGACCATTCTCGATAAGCCTGAAGCTGACCTTTGCGGGCACGCCCTTCCCCTTTTTCCAGCCAACGGAAGCAAGGTTCAGGACAGCATCGGTCAGATCGGCGGATACTTCCTTGGCATCATCGGAATGGACATTGACGGAGACCTTTATCGGACCGGAAACAAGACCTTTCAGATCGATCCCGTTTTCCTTCAGATCCTTTGCGGTGATTGAGAGGGCAACATCCTGTCGCCCGGTTTCCTTGTCGGTTTCTCTGAGAGGCTGGACAACATCGATTTCGGCCTTCAAGCCATTGAGGCGGCCATCCCCTTTAATCACAGCCCTTTCGGGTGTGACCTCAAGCGTCAGGTTTGCCTCTTCGATCGTCTGCCCGCCAATCGTTTCACCGGACGCAAAATTTTCGACCGCACCCTGAATGCTCCAGTCAAACTGTCCAATGTCGCCGGTGTTTTCAAGCGGGAACGCCGTGTTGATTGTCAGTTCCGCGGTTCCGCTGAGTTTTGCGGGGTCAGCGCCCATCCGCGCTCCCATCAGGATAGGCTTCTGATCGAGCGCCGTTCCGATATCGATCGCCTCTCCGGCGAGCTTCAAAGACAGAACAGCCTCCTTGTCTTCAGCCCGAATGTCCGGAATGGAAAAAGAGGCCGCTTCGACAACCACATCCTTGTCGACCGGCTTTCGAACCAGTCCATCGGCAACGTTGACAAAAAAGCCCGCGGATTCAATCGCTGCGGCTCCTCGCATCTCCGTAACCGGTGGCAAATCACCAATGCCGTGCAAGGTTGTTCCCTCAAACGCAAAATCCAGCGCGACGCCGTCTTCGCGATATCCCGGCGTTCTGGGATCACCGTCAAATGCCAGGCCATTCAGGACGACATCGAGTTTACCCCCCAACAACTGACCGCCGGAGATGTGGCTGATAAACCAACGCCGGGTCTTTGGCGAGATCATGCTGGGCCAAAGCCGTTTGACGCTCTCAATCGGCATCGGATCGACATCGCCTGCCAGGGAAAGCCACGGCCCCCCTTCGCTGAGATCGAGATACCCCACACCTGATATTCGCGAAGGCCCAACACGCCCGCCGATGGCCTCGAATTCGATATTGCGATTTTTGAGGTCAGCCAGAGCGGACACATAAAGATTGTCGAGGTTCAAAACAGCCCCGCCGACATCGGACGGGCCAACTGAACTGTTGAGGGCCTGAAAGGCGATCTTCCAGCGCTCCGGTCCAGTGTCGTCGAACGGTTCGGCATAGCCGCGGAAGTCAAAAGTCGTCCGGCCGGAAACGATCTTAAGCTTCGGAACAAGTGTCCGACCCTCACCCTGCCGCCACCTGACATCTGCGACAATACGATCAATGGAAATGGAGTCCTCCGGCGAGAAGCTTAAAAAACCTGCTCCGACAGCGACGTTGAGCATAGCTTCTGAGAACGTTTCTTCGGCGGTAAACCGCCCGGCATATCTTATTGACAGCGGCAGCCCCAGACCGCGCCCCCGTCGGGCTTCCATATCAACCGGCAGAAAATCGGCCGCAACAACCTCCGGCGTAAACAGCACAACATCTATTTCGCCGGTTTGCGCGTCTTTCGTTCTCTCCAAATTGACACGGCGCCGGGCGCCAGCTTCTCCAAAGGCTCCTGCCACAACCAGCTTCTGAGCGTTTCCCTCAACATCGATATCGACGTTGGTGAACTTCCAATCACGGTCTCCGGAAAGAGATACCTCCCCACCCACAATAGAGATTTTTTTGAGGCCATATTGCTTCAGCGTCTCGCCGGCTATGGCAAGCGCCCTTTCGGCGGCAGCGCTCATTGCCGACATCTCGGGCATATCTGCCTGCTCGCCGGACAGCTCCGTTTCAAGCCTCGGTTCGATGACGTCGATATCGCGAAGAACGAAACGGCCTTGCAGGAGGGCTGAACGGTCCAGCGTGATATTGATCCGGGGCGCGTGGACAGATGACTTAGACGACCAGGAGCTCAACAGTATCTGTTGCGCGACCACCTTCAGGCCATCCTTGTTGAAAACATCGACGGCAATTGATCCGACTGTCAGATCATTTCCCGGACCAATGTGCGGCTGAATCCGCGACAACACGGCATCGCGAACCCAATCGCTTTCGACCGGACCGACAAACAACCTCCCGACTCCAGCCAGAAGCAGAACGACAATTATGAGCAAAACATACCGAACCACTTTCCTCCGCTTTCTGGGAGGCGGGTTTTCGTGCGTGTCACCTGGTTGCTCGTTCTTGGCTATGGACAAATACTGCGAACTCCCCGATTCAAGGTCCCGCACGGCGGGCCCCGGGCTTGTTTTTCCTATTGCTCAACGAATACAAACGCCTCTGACCACCCGCGCAACCGGCGCCCTCCAATCCATTACGGGCTCGCCGGCGTAATGAACAGTACCAACCGAAGGCTGCATCCAACCGGTTCAGAAAAGGAAAGTAACAAATGGCAGATTTGGAAATCGGATCCCAGGCACCGGATTTTGACCTTGCAACAAACAATGGCAGCCGGGTCAAACTGTCCGACTTCATTGGCAGACCGGTTATCATTTATTTCTATCCCAAAGACGATACGCCTGGCTGCACCAAAGAAGCGATTTCCTTCACGCAATTAAAACCGGAGTTCGAAAAGCTGGACGCTGTCATTATCGGACTGTCGCCTGATACGCCAGCCAAACATGACAAATTTACCGCCAAGCACAACTTGTCTCTGATTCTAGGGTCAGATGAAGACAAATCCACCGCTCAAGCATATGGTATCTGGGTCGAGAAATCGATGTATGGCAAAAAATATATGGGCATAGAGCGGTCGACTTTCCTGATTGACAAGGAAGGGAATATTGCCCAGATCTGGCGGAAAGTGCGCGTCCCCAATCACGCCGAAGCCGTGTTGTCGGCAGTTTCCGAAATGGTGTCTTCTTAACATCCGATGTCCCCTGCCTCAGAACCCATAAACGATGCTGCAAACACGGGCGGGGACCCAGGTTCCCTTGCGAGCGCGGCGCGGGCTATCGTTGCCAATGACAACCCGGCGGAAAAAGTCCGACTTGCCTACGGGACGGCACAAAAATGGTTTTCACGCGGCCTGTCCATCCGTCAGGAGACGATCGAAACGAGGATGCCGAACCGCCCCGGCCGTCCGGGAAAACCGGAACTAAAGGCGGCGCGCGACATGCCGAAACGGGCAATCGGAGGCAGAAGCGGTAAGATCGCACTTTTGCATTCTCTCGCCCATATCGAACTCAACGCGGTCGATCTGACATGGGATATGATCGGCCGTTTCGCCTGCGAGGTGCTGCCCCGATCCTATTATGACGATTGGGTGCAGGTCGGATTGGAGGAGGCCAAGCATTTTTCGATGCTTGATACGCACCTGAAAGACAATGGTGCATATTATGGCGACCTGCCTGCCCACGACGGATTGTGGCAGGCTGCTCAGGATACCGGTCATTCGCTGATCGCAAGACTTGCGATCATTCCTCTGGTGCTGGAAGCGCGGGGGCTGGATATTACACCGTCCATGATTGAAAAAGCGGAGAGCCTGGGGGATTCCGCCACCGCAAAGATCCTCCATCGAATCTACACGGATGAAAAACGACACGTCGCTTTTGGTGCCAAGTGGTTCCGGTTTCTCTGCGACAGACACCGGCTTCGTCCCGACAGGACATTCCAGGATCTGGTGCGCAAACACTTTAAAGGGCCGCTAAAACCGCCTTTTAACGACCGCGCCCGGTCCGAAGCCGGCTTAACACCCGGTTTTTACAGGCCTCTTGCACGCCTCCTCGGATAAGAGAAATTGCCGGACTCAGGTTTTGTTAACCTTACTGGTTTCTAATATTTTTCCGAATATCAATTAACCTTTCGAGATGTAGTGCGATTACTGGGGTGGGTATTGCGTTATGACGACTAACGGTTTCACCAAGAAATCATTTGGCAAGCGTCGTGAACCGCATCGAGTCTATATAAAAAAGGGCGACCAGGTTCGATCATTTACCGTCTCCCCTCTCCTTACGATGGCTGTGGCACTCGTCGGCTTCGTGTTTTCATTGGGCTATATCGGTGCAACGGGTTACCTCTTTCTCCGCGACGACTCGCTCAGCGGACAGAATCAGCAGATTGAAGCAACAGTTGCCATTTATGAGCGAAAGATTTCCGCCTTAACGGCTCAGTTGGATCGCGTGACAAGCCGCAGGATGGTGGAAAGACAATCATACGATGATCTCGTCACGGAGATTGTCGAACGACAGACATTTCTCGGCAAGAGACACGACCAGGTCGCACTCATTCTCGCAAAGGCACAGGAAAGCGGCATCATCATCGCTACGTCCAACCCTATGCCCGAAGCCAAGCCGGCCAACATCTCGCGGACGCGGGTCGGAGATCAGACAGATTCGTCAGGCATGGGCGGTGAACCCCATATCCTGGAACAGCCTTCAAAGTCCCTGGAACTGCGCGGTCGGACATTGTTTGACGAGCAGGCACCACTTGATATCGGTGCATCCTTGAATGGCGACCCTTTCAGCCTGCTCTCCCTTAGACTGGGCGATATGGACAAAGAACTCGCCGCAGCGCTCGATGCCATTACGATTTCCGCCAAGCGCGATACGAAAAAAATCCGAAAAGCAACGGCGACACTCGGCTTTGACCTTGCCAGCATGAGCAAGGCAAGTGCTTCGCAGGGCGGCCCCTTTGTGCCCATTGCCGCCAATACCAGCTTCGATCTAAGGCTGACACGGGCCGAAGAAGCGGTCGATCAACTCGCAGAAACAAAGGCGCTTGCAAGACTTCTCCCGATCGCCACTCCGCTTTACTCAGGAAAGATTACAAGCCATTTCGGACCGCGGGTCGACCCTTTCCTTGGACGCCCGGCGATGCATACAGGTATCGACTTCAAGGCAAGAACCGGCGCCCCTGTCATTGCGACGGCCCCCGGAAAAGTAACATATGCGGGTTGGAAAGGCGGATATGGCAAAACGGTTGAAATAGAACATAAAGGCGGTGTCCGTACGCGTTATGCCCATCTCAGCCGTATTCAAGTCAAGAAAGGTGCCGAGGTCAAAACCGGTGCAGTAATCGGAAAAGTCGGCAGTACCGGAAGAAGCACAGGACCTCATCTGCACTACGAGACTCGTGTCAATGGGAAAGCAACCAACCCGAACAAGTTTATCCGGGCTGGTGCCGAACTGAAAAAATTGCTGAAAAGCTAAGCTGACTGCTCGTCTTCAGCGACGTTGCTCGCTTCAATGCGATGCGCAAGCGATGCCTCGATAAACTTGTCCAGATCGCCGTCAAGCACGTCTCCGGGCGCTGTGCTTTCAACCCCCGTTCTGAGATCTTTCACCAACTGATAGGGCTGCAGAACGTACGAGCGAATCTGATGCCCCCAGCCTATATCGGTTTTTGCCGCTTCGGTTGCATTGCTCTCATCTTCACGGCGCTGCAGTTCCGCTTCGTACAAACGCGAACGCAGCATCTCCCAGGCCGTGGCGCGGTTCTTGTGCTGAGACCGTTCGTTCTGGCACTGAACAACGATGCCTGACGGAATATGTGTGATGCGGACAGCGGAGTCCGTGGTATTCACATGCTGGCCGCCAGCACCCGATGCCCGGTATGTGTCGATACGGACTTCACTTTCGGGAATTTCAATCTCAATCGTATCGTCGATAACCGGATAACACCACACACTGGCAAAACTGGTGTGTCGTCGGGCCTGGCTGTCATAGGGTGAAATGCGAACCAGCCGATGCACGCCGGACTCTGTCTTAAGCCATCCATAGGCGTTGGGGCCTTTGACAAGCATCGTCGCGGACTTTATGCCCGCTTCCTCTCCATCATGCATTTCAAGAACTTCGACCTTATACTTTCGCTTATCGGACCACCTTGTGTACATGCGGTGGAGCATGTTGGCCCAGTCCTGGCTTTCCGTTCCACCGGCTCCAGCGTGAATTTCAACGTAGCAGTCGTTGGAATCCGCCTCTCCGGACAGAAGCGTTTCAATCTGCTTTTTCGCCGCCTCTTCCTTGAGCGATCTCAGTGTGACTTCGGCATCCGCGACAACGCTGTCATCGCCTTCCATCTCGCCCAGTTCGATCAATTCGACGCTGTCTGACACTTCCTGTTCAATGCGCCGAACCGCGGCGATCGAATCGTCCAGTTGCTGACGCTCGCGCATCATCTTCTGCGCTTTGGCGGCATCATTCCAAAGATTGGGATCTTCTGCTGCGGCATTCAATTCATCCAGGCGGACAAGTGCTTTATCCCAGTCAAAGATGCCTCCTCAGCAGGCTTACGGCCTGCTTGATTTCATCGACTACGGCCTGATTTTCCGCGCGCATCACATCCTCACGAAGTTTTGGAAAATTCGGATTCCCGACTCGTCGGAAATCTCAAAACAAGGGCTGCGACCATACCCAGATGGTCACAGCCTGTAAACCAGTCGGGAATTGTGTCAGTATAAACCGCCGGTCCCGTCCAGGACCGCCCGCTCCGCTTCCGGAGAAACCGTCCGATATATGCCCAGATCATCGGTAAACCCAATGACGGAATAAGTATCAGGCGGATATGTTCCAGGTTTAAATGCTTCCAATATCGTGCCGGGCGTTCCGGCGGCCGCACTCAACCCAGTGCGGCGATTGATGGCAATAAGATTGATGCCGCGAGGAACGCGAAATTCGACCGCCGGCTGGTCTGCCAGAGCCTCTTTCATGAATTCCGTAAAGATCGGAGCGGCGATCTGACCGCCGGTGGCACCCCGTCCCATGCGTCGCGGTGTGTCATAGCCAACGAAAACACCGACTGCCAAATCGGGAGAATAACCGACAAACCACGCATCCTTCTCATCGTTGGTGGTACCTGTCTTGCCGGCGATCGGCCGACCGACTTCCCGAACCACCGGCGCCGTCCCCCGTTGAACCACACCCTCCATCATGGAAGTAATCTGGTAGGCCGTCATCGGGTCAAGCACCTGTTCGCGATTGTCTATGACCTCAGGCTCGTCCTGTTCCACCCATTTTTCGGCGGCGCATTCCTCGCACAAACGTTCTTCGTGTTTGAAGATGGTCTTGCCGTGCCGATCCTGAATGCGGTCAATCAGTGTGGGCTTCACTCTCCGCCCGCCATTTGCCAACATGCCGTACGCGGATGTCAGCCGCAGGACTGTTGTCTCCCCCGCACCGAGGGACATCGACAACACTTCCTGCATATTGTCGTATATTCCAAAACGCTTGGAATACTCAGCAACCGTCGGCATGCCCATATCCTGCGCCAGACGCACGGTCATAACGTTGCGTGACAGTTCGATACCGGTCCGCAAGGTCGAGGGACCATAGTATTTGTTACTGTAGTTCGATGGCCGCCATATGCCCTGGCTGCCGCCTTGCTGAATTTCAATGGGAGCATCCATAACCACGCTTGACGGCGTGTATCCCTGGTCAAGCGCGGCTGCATAAACAAAGGGCTTAAACGAGGAGCCGGGTTGTCTGTAAGCCTGCGTCGCTCTGTTGAACTCGCTCTCAGCGAAACTGAAACCTCCCGACAGTGCCAGCACACGGCCGGTATAGGGATCCATCGCAATCAACGCGCCGGAAACCTCCGGAATCTGCTGCAACTGCCAGCGATTGCTGTTGCCAGCCAGCGCCTCCTGCTTCTGAACATAGACGATGTCACCGACCTTCAGGACATCGCCAACTGATTTCGGCGCAGCGCCGTTTTCTCCCCGCGCCCATTTCATGGTGTCAAACGAGAGAACACCGGTTTCGCGTTCAGATGAAAGACGGCCGGACAACTCCGTGGCAGGCTGAATACCGATATTGGCCGCCTCGTCGGCAACCTCCAGAACGATACCCAGTTTCCATTCAGGCACATCCGCCAAAGGCTGAAGTCCCTTGAAAGCCTCGCCCCAGTCCGCCAGCGATGCCACATCCGTTGTGCTGACAGGCCCGCGCCAGCGCCCGCGTTCCCGATCGAATTTGATCAATCCGCCCATCAGCGCCTTGCGCGCCATAACCTGCAGTTTCGGATCGAGCGTCGTGCGAACGGATAATCCGCCGCCGTAAAGACGCTCCTCGCCATAAAGCTCGGCCAACTCTCGACGGACCTCCTCGGAGAAATACTCCGAGGCAAAGAGGAATGTTTCCTTCGGACGGGGTTTAAAGGTCAGTGGCGCGGATTTGGCTTTATCGGCTTCTTCAAAGGTCACGAAACCGTTGACCGCCATCCGATCCAGTACCCAATTCCGACGCTCGAGCGCCTGATCGCGGCGTTTGATCGGATGATAGTTGTTCGGAGCCTTGGGCAGCGCGGCCAGATAGGCCATCTCAGGAAGCGTCAGTTCGTGAACCGATTTATCGAAATACATCAGAGATGCCGCCGCAACCCCGTAAGCACCGATGCCGAGATAAATCTCGTTCAGATAAAGCTCAAGGATCTCGTCTTTGGTATAGGCCTGCTCGATCCGCATCGCAAGAATCGCTTCCTTGATCTTGCGTTCGTAGCTTACCTCGTTGGTAAAGAAAAAGTTTTTCGCGACCTGCTGCGTAATGGTCGACGCACCGACCGGGCGTCTTCCCGTGCCGTAATTCTGGATGTTCTGAACCATGGCCTTGGCGATGCCGGTGAAGTCCAGACCACCGTGATTAAAAAAATTCTTATCCTCTGCGGATAGGTAGGCCTGTTTGAGTTGTTCCGGTACAGCCTGAATAGGCAGGAACATCCTGCGCTCGCGCGCATACTCCGCCATAAGTTGACCGTCGGTCGCATGGACGCGGGTCATGACGGGCGGTTCATAGTTTTTCAACGCGGTATAATCAGGCAGATCGGCAGAAACGTGCGTAAGATACATCCACACACCGGCTGCGATCAGCAGGAAGAAGACGGCCCCGATACCGAAAAAGTATCCAAAGAGCTTTACTAAAAATTTCATATCGCCGGGCTCATTCAGTTTCCGGATCTGGCCAGACCTTCTTGCCATGTCTGGCGGGAACTGGTGTTTATCGGGTCTTCAGTGCTCTGAAGTTATTGTCTCCGATTGCTTCAAACACCATTCTCACTTCCTTTGTGTAGCAGTTGCATCTGTTACAAATTGGGCGATGCTGTGGCACTGCTTCGATCACATCTGATTTTCAAGTCAATGCAAATACTTATCCTATTCTGCGCGTTTGGCCAATCTTGGCCGGAAAAAATTGTTCACCGAGGATAACACGGCTTTGGCCGCACGCCTCTGCCATTCCTCGGAAACCAGAAGTTTTTCGTCTAACTTGTTGGAAAGATATCCCAGTTCGATCAGAACCGATGGAATATCCGGAGCTTTCAGCACAATAAACCCCGCGGATCGCCGAGGATTTTTGATCATTTTCGTGGCGGTGGACATTTCCTTGGCCAGCAATCTTGAGTAGAGCGCTGAAAAGTTGCGGGTTTCCCGTCTGGCCAGATCGATCAGAATATCACTGACATCGTCCGGTTCCTTTTGGAGATCGATACCGGCAATCAGGTCGGACTTGTTTTCTCTTTCGGCAAGAGCATGCGCAACATCGTCGCTGGCCGTTTCCGATAATGTATACACCGTCGCTCCACGCACATAGCGTTGATTGACGCTGTCCGCATGAACCGAAATGAACAGATCCGCACGCTTGCCGCGGGCATACTCCACGCGCTTGGACAGAGACAGGAAACGGTCGTCTTCCCGGGTCAGATAGACGTCATAGTCGCCGCTTTCCTCGAGTTTCCGCTTCAAAATGCTGGCAAAATTCAGGACGATGGTTTTCTCAAGCACTCCGGTCGACCCGCGCGCGCCCGTGTCCAGACCGCCATGACCGGGATCGATGACGACAACCGGACGTGTCGGCCCGCCCTCCTCGCGAACGGCCATCCGGTCGCCCTTCCTCGCCCGGCTGCCTTCAAGATCGGCGCGTTTTGCCGCCGTCCTCTTCACTTCCTCAAGAAAGAAGTCGCGAGATGTCTTCACCAGGTCTATGACCATCCGCGCCGGCTGGTCATCAATTGGCGGCAAAATGAAGGACTTGTCGATCTTGACCGGCTGATTTGTGTCAAGTACCACTCTGGATTTACCGGGAGCAAACAGACCGTAACGCCAGACATCGACAAGCCCCCTTCCCTCCTGACCGGCCCCGTCCGGGAGTTCGAAGCGGGTCTGCGGCATGTCGATAATCACGCGATAGGGATCGGCCAACAGGGAGACGTTAAACGGCACGGACTCGCTGAGGTCGGCCACAAACCGCGTGCGCGTGCTGTCGCCAGCAACGCGGGCCGCTGACGCCACGGGTAATTCTTTGGCTGTCACTATGGGCGTGCCGGGAATGTTCAAGGCAAAAGCAATGAACAGAGTTATCGCCGCCAGAAGGTTCCGCATCTGTCCTTAAACCGTTTTTCGTGCCCGCTGGACCCCTTGCCGTCTTCCGGTTGAGGATATGACGCCTATAGTTAACCATTTGTTGAGAGAATCCTGTAACCAAATTCTCACAGCCTGAATTTTTCCGACGCTTGCCAACAGCTCTGAGCAATCGTAAAAGGGATATACGGATTTAGGTTTCCTATCGACTCAAATTCCGTCGTCTTATTTTGACGAAGCGGAAACAGGCTGAGGCAATTGTTGCTGAGCCGGCTTTTCCCAAGAAAGCACCGTTCGTTGAATGAGCAAGCCTTCAAAGGGTTGGCGGTGACGAGTCGAAAGAGTGGCGCCGGCCCTGTACACTAAGGCCCGACATGTTTGGGAAAGTGGCAGGAATTCGGCGATTAAAATCCCGAGTTCGAAGCGCCTTTGGCGGTATCGAACAAACAGACCGGGCGCAGTGGCCCGGCATTACTAGGTAATTAAACGGGCGGCACAATGCATTTGCACGCACAGAACACAGGAAAACACAGAGAGCTGGGGCGAGATGTCGCTCGGATGCTCGAATATCTCCTGTTCGCCGGCCCGATTTTGATGAGTCTTATATCAATCAAACACAACAGCAATCCCGTTCGGGCGAGGACTGAAAGCAAGCGACTGACGCCGGTCCCACGAGGTGATTGCGGAGACAATCTTACATGGCGAATAAAATGCTTATCGATGCGGCGCACCCGGAAGAGACCCGGGTGGTTGTTGTCCGCGGCAATAGGGTTGAGGAATTTGATTTTGAGGCCGCAAACCGAAAACAGCTTCGCGGCAACATATACTTAGCCAAAGTCACCAGAGTTGAACCCTCCCTTCAGGCCGCCTTTGTGGAATATGGCGGCAATCGGCATGGTTTTCTGGCGTTCAGCGAAATTCATCCGGACTACTACCAGATACCCCTCGCCGACCGGCAGGCCCTTTTCGAAGAGGAACTGGATGACGAGGACGGCGACTCGGACGACGTCACGGTGGCCGCGAAGGCAAAGTCGGAGAAGATTTCTTCCGATATTGTCGAGGACGCGGATCCAGACGAGACCGATAGCGATACGCCTGCTGAAGCGGATCTTTCCGAAGACGTAGAAGAAACATCCACCGCTTCGGATGAAGCAGCTGCAGCCGAAACGGACGAGGAGACCGGCCCGGTTGACGACGAGGATCAGGCTGCAGATTCAGATCAGCCGGTCGAAGCTTCGAATGATCTGGCCGATGGCTCTTCGGCGGAAGTCGCAAGCGATACGGATGAAGCTTCAGAGGATGCGGACGGCTCCGACGCTGCTCTTGAGGCGAAGGCCGAGGAAACGGAGTCGGTTGCCTCGGAGGAGATCGCCGATGAAGATGAAATGTCTGCCGACAGCCCGGGAGATGACGCGAACCCTGACGAGGCGATCTTAGACACCGAGGCTGAGGACGAAACCGAATCCGACGACGAGGACGATCAAATCGAATCCGTTGGCGCGGAAGACGCGATGGAGGAGGTCCCGGTCAGAGCCCGCCGACCACGCAAGCAATACAAGATCCAGGAAGTCATCAAACGGCGCCAGGTGCTGCTCGTTCAGGTCGTCAAGGAAGAACGCGGGAACAAAGGCGCCGCCCTGACGACCTATTTGTCCCTCGCCGGACGCTATTCCGTTCTGATGCCGAACACGGCAAGAGGCGGCGGCATCAGCCGCAAGATAACGGCGCCGGCGGATCGCAAACGTCTGAAAAAGATCGCATCCGAACTGGAAGTGCCCGAAGGCATGGGCGTTATCCTCCGGACCGCCGGGGCTATGCGCACCAAGGCTGAAATCAAACGTGACTTTGAATATCTGCTGCGGCTTTGGGAGAATGTCCGCGAATTGACCCTCGCGTCCGCTGCGCCGTGCCTGGTCTATGAGGAAGGCAGCCTGATCAAGCGGTCGATCCGGGATCTGTACAATAAAGATATCGAGGAGGTGCTTGTCTCCGGCGATGAAGGGTACAGAGAAGCAAAGGACTTCATGCGTATGCTCATGCCGAGCCACGCCAAGAACGTCCAGCCTTACCGGGATGCCACGCCGCTATTTACGCGATTTAGCGTCGAATCGCAGCTCGATGCGATGTTCTCCCCGGAAGTAACGTTGCGTTCGGGCGGGTACATTGTCATCAACCAGACTGAGGCGCTGGTATCGATCGATGTCAACTCCGGCAAATCAACACGTGAGCACAGCATCGAAGACACGGCCGTGCAGACCAATCTTGAAGCGGCGGAAGAAGTTGCCCGCCAGCTAAGACTGCGCGATCTGGCGGGCCTTATCGTTATCGATTTTATCGATATGGAGGAAAACAAAAACAACCGCGCGGTTGAGCGGAAGATGAAGGACTGCCTGAAGTCGGACCGTGCGCGTATTCAGGTGGGCCGGATCTCGCATTTCGGCCTGCTTGAAATGTCGCGGCAGCGAATCCGCACCGGGGTGCTGGAAAGCTCCACCGAACACTGTCCGCATTGCCACGGCACAGGCATGGTGAGATCCACCGAGTCCGTCGCGTTGCACGTACTGCGCTCGCTTGAGGATTTTCTTCTCAAGGGCGTATCCCACCACCTGACGGTGCGGACCCGTACGGCTGTTTCGCTCTACATTCTGAACCACAAACGCGTGCATCTTGCGGAGTTGGAACAGCGGTTTGGACTAAACGTTATTGTAACTGCCGACGAGGCATTGCAGACGCAGCATTATGTCATTGAGCGCAATGAGCCGATTGAACCTCGAGCCATCATGGCAGATGTGTCCGCAAGCGTTCAGCCGGATACGATCGAACCGGTCGCGAAGGATTCCTTCGATACGGAGGAAGACGAGGAGCCCGGCACCCGCAAACGCAAGCGTCGTCGCCGGAAGCGCCGGAATTCCGGCAGTTCGCATCTCGAGCAGGATACTAACCAGGAAACAGAAGTCGGCGTTGTCGGCAGTGAAAATACAACCGAATCCGGTTCAGATGCGGATGGTCTTGACATTGCCGCCGAAAGCGACCGCAGGAATTCTGACGGCGAAAACGACGGAGAAGGACGCAAGAAAAGGCGTCGCGGCAGACGCGGCGGTCGACGCAGCCGTCGCAATCGTGAGGCCGAAACCAGCTCCCAACCGGACGAACAAACCGCGGCGACGGCTTCTGGGTCAGATGAGCCGGAGACCGGGCCCGTACCTCAGGCAGAAGCCAACGACGGCTCTTCCCACGAGGACCACAGAGCCGCCGAGTCCTCAGAGAGTAGAGAGGATGTGCGGGAAGATATTCCATCCCCCTCGCCTACCAAGTCAGAAGACGGGAACGGCGTTCGCCGCATTCCCATCACCGTGAGCGAGGGCGGCAGTCCCGCAAACCCATCCGAAAATGGACCAGCTTCCGACGCAAACGGCAGACATGCGGCAACCGACACATCGCCGTCCCCCCAGCCGGACGATAATGCGGCTTCGACCATCGACGCCACTGACGCTGAGGAACAGGATGACAAACCGCGTGCGAAACGCGGCGGCTGGTGGCAGCGCCGTTCGTTTTTCTAAGCGAATGAAAACCGCTCGGACGGTTTCCGTCCGAGCGGCGACATGACGATCAATCCGTTGTCAAAATCAATAAGAGAATCGACACCGTCCGTGAGTCATGGACGATGGACAAGATGTCTTTGTGCGGACAATATTGCCAAGTGAATTTCTACAGACAGTACAAACTCTGAATTGTTTCCGATGACAGTGAGGGCTGAAAATCATACTCCCGAAAGAATTCATTCATTGATTTTAAAAAATATTTCCTGAATTGTAATGCTGTGATCAATAATATCGATTGCTGAAAACTTTAATTCCACGATTCACAATTTTGACAAATTATCTACGAATATCTATCTAAATATTTTCTTCTTATTTATCTAAGTTTTCAGAATTAAACATTACGTCAACTTATGAATACGTATGTATATTTAACAATAGAGCTGAGAAATCCTATTTTGCTTGAAAACATATACAAATATAAAGTAAGATCTGCATCCATTTGAATTGCAACCTTACCAAGTGGGCGTCGCAACGAGCGGCTTGCTGCTTGCAACGGGGAGGTTTAAGTGAATCGTATTCTATCATCCTTCTTTCACAAGCTTGTTCGCCGAGGCACGCTTATTGTCATCGACGCGAAGGGAGAGCGATCGGAATTCGGCGATGGTACGGGCGATC
Source organism: Stappiaceae bacterium (assembly GCA_965275915.1). Lineage (GTDB taxonomy): Bacteria > Pseudomonadota > Alphaproteobacteria > Rhizobiales > Stappiaceae > JBDWFY01. The sequence goes on along the minus strand of CBDHYI010000006.1, from coordinate 110,103 downwards.
CGGTCCAAATTCGTTTCAAAAATGTCGCCGCCGAACGAGCCATCCTGCGAGACCCGGAATTGAAGGCGGGTGAACTCTATATGGACGGCGACCTGATTGTGGAAATCGGAACCGTCTACGATTTGTTGGAGTTGGTGCTCCGCACCTCCAGTCCCAGCGAGCGCGGGCGCTGGATGCAGTTCCTTAACCGCCTGCGGTTTTTGTCTCGCAGACTGCATCACCATAACTCGCCTGCAAAATCGCGTCAGAATGTTGCACATCATTATGATCTGGACAGCACGCTGTATCGACTGTTTCTGGACAGCGATCAGCAGTATTCCTGCGCTTATTTTGAAAAGCCGGACGACAATCTGGAGACAGCGCAATTGGCGAAAAAGCGTCATATTGCGGCAAAGATGAATCTCGCTTCAGGCCAAAAGGTTCTGGACATCGGCTGCGGTTGGGGAGGCATGGGCCTCTATCTTGCAACATGCGAAAACCTCCAGGTGGAGGGCGTGACCCTTTCAGAAGAACAGCACGCCATCGCCAACGGGCGCGCGCTGGAAATGGGATTTGCTGAGCGTGTTCAGTTCTCGCTGAAAGATTACCGCCATCTGGAGCCGACATACGACCGGATTGTTTCCGTTGGCATGTTTGAGCATGTCGGGCTGCGCCATTACGAAGAGTTTTTTGGTACAGTCAGCAGGCTTCTGGCCACAGACGGTGTCATGCTGCTGCATTCGATCGGACGATCGGACGGTCCCTACTTCACCAATCCCTGGATCGAGAAATACATTTTTCCCGGCGGATACATCCCGGCCCTTTCGGAGGTGATCCCGGTCATTGAGAAAGCCGGTCTTTACATTACGGATATTGAAATTCTGCGCCTGCACTACGCAGACACCCTGCGTGCATGGCGGGAGCGCTTCATGGCACGATGGGACGAAGCGGAGGCCCTTTACGATGAGCGTTTCTGTCGAATGTGGGAGTTCTACCTCGCCTGCTCCGAAACGGCATTCCGCTATCAGAACACGATGGTTTTCCAGATCCAGCTCTGCAAGGAACAGACTGCGGTCCCGACGACGCGCAATTATATCCATGAAGCGGAGAACGCCTTGCGGCTCAAGGAAAAACAACGGAAAGTCTTCCGCATGGCCGGGCAATAGCGCCCGCAGGACAACACCGCAAGCCACTGTTACGCCTGCCCTCCGGCGCGGAGAATCTTTCAGCGGCATACTTGATCACACGGTCAAGAAGAAATGAGTCTTTTCCCCGCCTCGTCCACACTTTGGCGCCCGAATCGATATTCTCCGTTAAATTGACTCTAAGGAACCGGCAGGCACCTTTCACAGGCGGTATAATCGCGATAACCAGTAGCTCGAAACTGGGGTGGCGAGGCAAAGAATGAACACATCACTTAATCGGATTGAAGCAGCAAACGATATCGTTCGGGCAGCCCCCCACAATGCAGAAGCGGAAAGCCAACTGCTGGGCGCGATCCTGGTCAACAACGAGACCTATTACCGGGTATCCGATTTCCTGGAATCCAATCACTTTTATCTCGAACCGCATCGGGAAATTTACGAAAAGGCCGGCCAGCTTATCAGGGCGGGCAAGATCGCCTCTCCAATCACACTCAAAACATTTTATGCCGCCGATGCGACCATCGCCGATATGTCAGCCGTACAATATCTGTTGCGGCTCGTTGCAGATGCGGCATCCGTTATCAACGCGGAAGACTACGGCCGCACCATCTATGATCTCTCCGTTCGCCGAAACCTGATCCGCATCGGCGAGGATATGGTCAATGTCGCGTACGATGCGCCGATCGACATGCCGCCGGGATCGCAAATCGATACCGCTGAGCGGCGTCTTTACGAACTGGCCGAATCCGGCAGCGCCAACAACGGATTTTCGTCCTTTTCGGATGCTCTGGCAGAAACAATTGAAATGGCCGCAGCCGCCTACGAACGGGACGGCCATCTATCCGGCCTTTCCACGGGTCTGCGCGATGTCGATCGCAGAATGGGCGGTCTGCAGCCATCTGACCTGATCGTGCTGGCCGGACGTCCTGCGATGGGAAAGACGTCTCTGGCAACCAACATTGCCTATAATGTTGCCTCCGCCTACCGGGCCGAACAACAACAGGACGGTTCCAAGAAAACAGTCGATGGCGGTGTCGTGGGGTTTTTCTCGCTTGAGATGTCGGCAGAGCAGCTTGCAACACGCATCATCTCCGAGCAGACGGAAATTTCATCCAGCAAAATCCGCCGCGGCGAGATCAACGAGACCGAGTTTGAAATGCTGGTCGCCGCGTCCCAGTCGATGCAAATCGTGCCGCTGTTCGTCGATCAGACCGGCGGAATCTCAATTGCGTCGCTGACGGCAAAAGCGAGGCGCCTCAAGCGGCAAAAGGGGCTCGACCTGCTGATCGTGGACTATATTCAACTGCTGACGGGCTCCAACAAGAATTCTGCCAACAGGGTGCAGGAAATAACCGAGATTACGACCGGTCTCAAAGCACTCGCAAAAGAACTCAACGTTCCGATCATCGCACTGTCCCAGCTCTCTCGACAGGTTGAATCGCGCGATGATAAAAGACCGCAACTGTCTGACTTGCGTGAATCGGGCTCGATCGAGCAAGATGCCGACGTTGTGCTCTTTGTGTTCCGCGAAGAGTATTATGTTGCCGCCGTGGAGCCCGAACCGGGTTCCGAAGCGTACGCACTGTGGGAAGAGAAGTTTCGGCGGGTGCAAAACCGGGCCGAGGTGATCATCGCCAAACAGCGCCACGGCCCGACCGGAACGGTGGATCTCGCCTTCCACGGAGAATTCACGCGATTCTCGGACCTGGCGGATGAGGATCGGTTGCCTGAACGGATGGAATGAAGCCAATGGACTCAAGCTTACCTGAACCGTCAGTCGCTTTGGAGCATTCTGGCGCTCAGGTGACGATTGACCTGGCGGCCCTGGTTTCCAATTGGCAAGAATTGCAGAGGCGGTTTACCGGCGAAACCTGCGGAGCGACGATCAAGGCCAATGCGTACGGTCTGGGTCTGGCGCCCGTCGTCAAGACTTTGAGCGCCGCCGGATGCCGGACCTTTTTTGTTGCGCTGCCGCAGGAGGGCTTGTTAACGCGCAAGGTTGCACCTGGCGCGGACGTCTACGTCCTGAACGGCCTTTTTGCCGATCAAGCGGAGTTTTACGCAAACAACCGGCTGATTCCGGCCCTTGCGACGGAAGAAGAATTTGAGGAGTGGAGCCGCTTCGCCGAACATACCGACGAGCGACTGCCGGCTGCCATTCATGTGGATACGGGTATGAACCGTCTTGGATTAAAGCCGGAGGCGTTTCACGGCCTGATAGAGAATGTCCCCTTGATGGAGAGGATCGACCCGGTCCTCATCATGTCCCACCTCGCCTGTGCGGATCTGCCCAACCATCCCTTAAACCGGCAACAACTGGAGCGGTTTAGAACAATCCGGACCGCATTGCCGGGTGTTCCTGGATCATTGTGCAATTCGGCAGGCATTTTTATAGGAGACGAGTTCCATTTCGATGTTGCCAGGCCCGGCATTGCCCTTTACGGCGGCGAAGCTCAGTCCGGCGTTCAGAACGCGATGACCCCCGTGGTAACGGTCAGAGCGCGCATTCTTCAGACACGCCACGTCCACAAGGGTGAGAGCGTCGGCTATGGGGCAGCGCACGTCGCCGACAAGGATATGCGTGTTGCCACCCTTGCCTGCGGCTATGCTGACGGATACACCCGTCTCGCCGGTTCAAGCGATCAAAAAGATGGCGCCAAGGCCTATGTTGGAGGCCATTACGTACCATTGATTGGCCGGGTGTCCATGGACATGATCGCGATTGATATCACCGACGTGCCGGAAAACGAATGCCGGCGCGGCACAATGGTTGAGTTGTTCGGAGAACATGTTGCCGTCGACGATGTTGCCCGCGCCTGCCACACGATAGGGTACGAGCTTCTGACCGGCATCGGTTCCCGCGCAAACCGCCATTACAAACCCTATACGGGTGAGCACCGCGACTGATGGCAAGGCGCGGCGCACAGTTTATCTGCCAGGAATGCGGAGCCACCTACTCACGCTGGTCCGGCAAATGCGATTCCTGCGGCCAGTGGAATACCATTTCCGAAGAGACGGCGGGGGCCGGGATCGGCGGCGGGCCGACAGCAAAGAAAACGCGGAAAGGGCGGGTTGTACCGCTGGTCGGGCTGGCAGGCGAAAAAGACCAGACGCCCCGTTTTCTAACTGGTATCGGCGAATTGGACCGCGTGACAGGCGGCGGTTTCGTTCAGGGGTCGGCGATTCTGGTCGGAGGCGATCCGGGCATCGGCAAATCGACATTGCTTATTCAGGCCAGCGCAGCCCTGGCACGAAAAAATCTGCGCAGCGTCTATATTTCAGGCGAAGAAGCGGTCGATCAGGTTCGCCTGCGCGCCGCCCGGCTTGGCCTTTCCGACGCACCGGTGGCGTTGGCAGCGGAAACCAACGTCGAAGACATCATTGCGACACTTGAGGCCGGACCGCCGCCGGCGTTTGTCATTATCGATTCCATCCAGACCTTGTGGTCCGAGCTTGCCGACTCCGCACCGGGCACCGTTACCCAGGTCCGGGCATCCGCCCAGCTTCTTGTCCGCTATGCGAAACACAGCGGCGCAACCGTCGTCATTGTCGGTCACGTGACCAAAGAGGGACAGATTGCCGGCCCGCGTGTCGTTGAACACATGGTGGATGCGGTTCTTTATTTTGAAGGTGACGGGGCTCGCGACTACCGGATACTCAGATCCGTCAAGAATCGCTTTGGTGCAACCGACGAAATCGGCGTTTTTGAAATGACCGGTTCGGGCTTGCAGGAAGTTTTCAATCCGTCCACCCTTTTTCTTGGCGAACGAAATGCAACATCACCCGGTGCAGCGGTATTTGCCGGTCTGGAGGGCACACGGCCGTTGCTGGTTGAGATACAGGCCCTGGTCGCCCCCTCACCGCTTGGAACGCCCCGCCGCACCGTACGCGGCTGGGACAATGCGCGTCTTTCGATGATCCTGGCCGTTCTGGAGGCCCGCTGCAGCGTCCGGTTTGCCCAGCACGACGTTTATCTCAACATCGCAGGCGGCCTCCGCATTGCGGAACCGGGAGCCGATCTTGCTGTTGCGGCGGCTCTGGTGTCGTCCATGTCCGGGGTTGCCCTTCCTGCCAATAGCGTTTATTTCGGCGAAATCAGCCTTTCAGGGGCGGTTCGACCTGTCGCGCAGGCTTCCGCGCGCCTTAAAGAAGCCAAGAAACTGGGCTTTTCAGGAAGTGTTTGCCCCAATGCAAACATAAAGGATGATCAAACCGGTGGCATTGATGTCACAGGAATCGACGAACTTGGAGAGCTGGTTGTAAGGATCGCTTCCAGTGGACAAAATGCCGGCGAAGCGTGCCCGGAAGACGGCAATATGTGATACTGGGTCGGGACTGCGACATTCGCCTGGCCTGTATGTTGACAAGAGGAATTGACCAAAGATGCCGATCACCGTTTTAGATGGATTGTTGATTGCCATCATGCTGGTCTCCGCGATTCTCGCAATGATCCGCGGATTTGTTCGCGAAGTCCTGTCAATTGTCTCCTGGATTGTCGCAGCCTTTGCCGCCTATAAGCTCTATGGGCTGGTCCTGCCCTATATCGAGCCGTACATTCCCAACCAGTATATCGCGTTGGCAGTGGCGGCTGGTGCGGTTTTCCTCGTGACCCTCATCATCGTCAGCTATATCACGATGCGGTTTTCCGACTTTATACTCGACAGCCGGATCGGGGCCCTGGATCGGACCGTCGGATTTGTCTTTGGCGCGGTACGGGGATTTCTGCTGGTCGTCGTGGCGATGCTGTTTTTCAACTGGTTTGTTCCTGAGCCGCAGCAACCGGTCTGGATCGCAGGAGCCAAATCCAAACCCATTCTGAATTCGGTCGGCCAGGAACTTGTAGGCCTGCTGCCGGAAGATCCCGAATCCACCATCCTTGACCGGATACGTGGCAATTCCGGTGGCTCGAACGACTCCGCCGATGCAGGCAGTCAGGATGAAAACAGCGGCTACAGCAATACCGAACGGGATGGGCTGTCGCAGCTGACTACAAGCTCCGACAACTGAATTTTGTCATCAATTTGACAAATATGCCCTATCACTCGGAACAAACGGTGTGATATGAGGTCGATCGATGAAGCCGCCTCACTCAATGTTCGGCGGCGGCGCGCCTGCAAAGATCAGCTGAAACCCCACAGAGGATCATCCAATGAATGATGGCACCTCACCTAATGCCGATCGTTACATTGACCCAGACCCGAACCTGGATGGCGATACGCTAAGAGAAGAATGCGGCGTTTTTGGCGTTCTCGGCTATGATGACGCCGCTGCGCTGACAGCCCTGGGACTGCACGCCCTTCAACATCGGGGACAGGAAGCCGCCGGCATTGTGACATTCGACGGAGAGCAGTTTTTCTCTGAGCGGCATCCCGGCCTTGTCGGTGATCATTTTTCTCACGCCGATACGATTGCCAGCCTCAAGGGCCACAACGCCATCGGTCACGTCCGGTACTCAACCTCCGGCGGCACAATCACGCGCAATATTCAACCGCTTTTCGCGGAGCTTGAAGGTGGCGGCATCGCGATTTGTCACAATGGCCATTTCACCAATGCTCTGACATTGAGGCGCCAACTGATCAAAGACGGTGCAATCTGTCAGTCAACGTCAGATTCCGAGGTGGTTCTTCAACTCACAGCCCGCAGCAGGGCAGGCAAGATTATCGACCGTTTCATTGAAGCGATCACCCAGATGGAGGGTGGTTTTGCGCTTGTTGCCCTTACGCGCAAGAAGCTGATCGGTGCCCGAGATCCGAACGGCATCCGACCGCTGGTTCTGGGCGAGCTTGACGGCAAACCGATTCTCGCTTCTGAAACCTGTGCTCTGGACATTATCGGTGCGAAGTTCGTTCGCGAGGTTGAGAACGGTGAAGTGGTCGTCTGTACCCGGGATGGTGTTCAATCCTATTTTCCTTTTTCACCCCGTCCGTTCACACCCTGCGTTTTTGAATATATCTATTTTGCGCGTCCGGATTCTGTCATCAACGGACGGTCCGTCTACGACGTCCGGAAGAAGCTGGGTGTTGAACTGGCCCGAGAATCCAAAATCGATGCCGATGTCGTTGTGCCGATTCCCGACTCCGGCGTGCCGGCAGCGATCGGCTATTCGCAGGAATCCCGGATACCGTTTGAACTTGGCATCATCCGAAACCACTATGTCGGACGAACATTCATCGAGCCTACCCAGACAATCCGCGCCCTTGGCGTCAAACTAAAGCACTCCGCCAACCGATCGCAGGTTGAAGGAAAGCGCATCGTTCTGATCGATGACAGCCTTGTCCGCGGCACAACGTCCGTCAAGATCGTCCAGATGATGCGCGAAGCAGGCGCCAAGGAAGTGCACTTCCGCCTCGCATCTCCGCCGATCAGATATTCCGATCATTACGGCATCGATACACCCGTGAGAGACAAACTGCTCGCTGCAACCCACTCGCTTGAGGAGATGCGCAACTATATCGGTGCCGACAGCCTGGCGTTCCTCTCGATTGACGGGATTTACCGGGCCACGGGGTACGAGAAGCGGAACGACATTCAGCCGCAATTCGCCGATCACCCCTTTACCGGTGATTATCCGACGGCGTTAACGGATATCGATGGCGAGGATCGTGACATCCGGCACCCGCCCCGGCTTGTGGAAGTGGGCTAGGCTCAGGACCCATTGATTTCATGCAATTCTGTTTTGAAAGACTTGAAAACCGGATGGTCTCCTGCGCCTTTCCGCCTTGTCAAAAACAAAATCTGCTCTCGCAGAATGGATGAAATGAATGAGTCCTGAGCCTAGAGCTTTGACAAAGCGTTTTGACGGAAAGGTCGCAGTTGTTACGGGCGCTTCTCGCGGGATCGGGTACGCTCTGGCAGAGGCACTGGGCAAAGAAGGCGCACACGTCATTGCCCTCGCCCGGACGGTCGGCGGACTGGAAGAGCTGGACGATGCCATTCAAGCCGAAGGCGGATCGACGACCCTGGTTCCCCTGAATGTCACGGACTTCCCTGCACTCGACCGCCTGGGCGCGGCCATTTACAAGCGGTGGGGCAGGCTGGATATTCTGGTCGGAAATGCCGGCATTCTGGGACAGTTGTCCCCGACGGGGCATATCGAACCCAAAACCTGGGATGAGGTTATGGCCGTCAACGTCACCGCCAATTGGCGGCTGATCCGCTCGATGGATCCGTTGTTGCGAGCCTCCGAGGCGGCACGTGGTCTGTTTCTGACGTCCTCGGCCGCCCAGGCCTGCACGCCTTATTGGGGCGCGTATGCCGCGTCCAAGGCTGCACTTGATGTGCTTGTTCGGACTTATGCAGCAGAGACACGGAACAAATCTCAAATCCGGGTCAACCTGGCCAATCCAGGCCCGGTAAGGACCGCGATGCGGGCCAAGGCCATGCCGGGAGAAGATCCCGAAACCCTCCCCAAACCGTCTGAGATCGTCAACGATCTCCTGCCGCTTCTGGAAACATCCTTTGATGACTCCGGTAAGCTTTATGACCGGCCAACCGGCAGTCTGATCTCGCTGGAACGGGCTGCCTGACAGGCTACAGCAAACACAGCGAATGCGGAAAGAGCTGACGCCAGATGGTTGTCAGACGGAATGAAGAGCGGGCCGATGACCGGGGCCGGAACCCCGTAAACTGCAAAGTCGTACCGCTTAAGTACAGTCCCGACGATACCAGCCGCAACGTTTCGCCGGAGTATCCACTGCCGTTCCCCTTGATCAGCACAGCTTCTCCTGTCATCCCTCGGTAAAAAGCAACGTCAGCGCTTCCTTTTGCCGGCGTAAGGGTTGTCCCCTTTTCGCGTGCTGATCCTTATCGGTGTTCCAGGCATCTTGAATGTTTCCCGGAGCGAATTGCTGAGATAGCTCAAATAAGAATCGGGCAATTTCTCAGGCCGGGAGACGAACAACACAAAATGCGGCGGCCGGCTTTTGACCTGCGTCGCATATCGTATCCGGATACGCTTGCCGGCAACTGCCGGGGGCGGATGGTGAGCGATGATGCCGTCTATCCAGCGATTGAGCCGGGACGTCGAAACACGCATGTTCCAGATCGTATTGGCCTTGAAGACTTCTTTCAGGAGATTGTCGAGGCCAAGGCCGTTCAATCCCGAGATCGGGACCAGTGTCACACCTTTGATCTGGTTGAGGAGCCGTTCGGCTTCCTGGCGCAATTCCCGCCAGGCCGCGTCGCGATCCTCAATCAGATCCCACTTGTTCAGTGCGATGACGATGCCGCGCCCCTCCCTTGCCGCAAGTTCGATAATCTGCAGGTCCTGCTTCTCAAACGGGATTGTCGCATCAACAACCACAATCACGAGTTCGGCGAACTTGATTGCCCGGATACCGTCCGCAACAGACAGCTTTTCGAGCTTTTCGTTGACTTTGGCCTTGCGCCGCATGCCTGCTGTATCAAACAGCTTCAGATGTCGGCCCCGCCAGGTGAGGTCGACAGAGATCGAATCCCGGGTAATACCGGCCTCCGGTCCCGTCAGCAGCCGCTCCTCACCCAAAATGCGGTTGATCAAGGTTGACTTGCCGGCATTTGGCCGCCCCACGACGGCAATCCTGAGAGGCCTGTCTGCGCTGCCCGCTTCGACCACCTCTTCTTCTCCGTCATCTGACAGGTCGGCCGCTTCATCCGATACGTCTTCGTCAGGTTGCGCTTGTTCGACAAACGGCCGAATCGCATCGCCCAGATCGTAGATTCCCTCGCCGTGTTCGGCCGATATCGGCACGGGCTCGCCCAATCCCAGTCCAAAAGCTTCATAAAAACCCGCGTCGCTGGCACGGCCTTCAGATTTGTTGGCAACCAGAATGACCGGTACATCTGCCTTGCGGACGACATCGGCAAAGTGCTCGTCAAGCGGGGTGATACCGGCACGCGCATCGATTACAAACAGTGTGACATCGGCATGACGCATCGCCTCTTCTGTCTGGGCCCGCATGCGTCCTTCCAGGCTGGTGGAATCCGCATCTTCGAGCCCTGCAGTGTCAATAACGGAGAATTCGAGATGGGCAATGCTGCCCTCGCCTTCCCGGCGGTCCCGTGTCACGCCGGGCGTATCATCGACCAGCGCAAGACGCTTGCCGACCAGCCGGTTGAAAAGAGTCGACTTGCCGACATTGGGCCGGCCGATAATTGCAACTGTCGCACTCACGTCAAGCGCTCCGCTGTCCTCTTTTTTGAGGATACTGTTTTTTGCGAACAAAAATACTGCCGGCGTGAGAAACCATACTCAAGCCGGCAGCAGCTATTTCTCCAATCGGATCGTTTGCCGATTGCATCGACAAACCGAACTTGATCGCCCGCGTTCTACCGCAACGCCGTCAACCCGCCCGGGTCGACAAGAATCATATATCCGTTGGCGGCAATGGGTGCGACAAACGCCCGCTTCGTCGGGTTTGTCTGCGATGTGATCTGCCCGCTGAGAGGATCAACCTGGGCAAGCGATCCTTCGCTTGAAATGGCATAAAGGCGTCCATTCCCCAGCAGAGGTCCGGCCCAGTTGGTCCGTTTCTTCTTGGTTTTGACGATCGGCAACTGGATCGACCAGAATGTTTTGCCTGTTTTCCGGTCAAGCGCAATCAACCGGTCGTCAAGATCGATCATGAAGACTGCATTTCCGGACGCCACCGGGGTATGCACACCGCCCAGATCCCGCTCCCAAAGCCGTTCACCTGTGTTCAGGCTGACGGCGATGGTCTTTCCGGCAACACCGGTGGCAATCACTGCGCCGTTATTGATAACCGGGCTGGCCGCAACATCCGAAATGCCGGAAACAGCCAGAGTCCTGAACGGCTTCGTAACCGCATCGACCCATTTCGGCTCCCCCGTCTTGATGCTGATCGCCATCAACTCGCCCGAGGTGAAAGGAACGACAACCGTATCGCCCGACACTGCCGGATTGGCCTCGGACAAAAGTCCGGCGCTTTCAGGAATACCGGCGAAAGACCACAGCTCCGTTCCCTCGGCCTGATCAATCGCGAACACTTCGTTGTTCTGCGTCACGACGAAGACTTTGCCGTTTGCGGCTGCAGGAGCGCCGCGGGCCGGTGCCAGCAGTTCTTTGCGCCACAGGACCTTTCCCGACCCGGCATCCAGTGCCGCCAGTTCTCCATAGCCGGTGGCGGCAAAGATGCGCCCGTTATCCGCCGCAACGCCGCCGCCGGCACCAGCTCCCCGCTCATTTTCCGGCTGAAGGCTTGTTGACCATGCGCGCCCTCCGCCCGAAAGCGACACAGCGGTGACCCGCGCGTTATGTTCGTAGGTGAAGACACGTCCCTGATAGATAATCGGACGAGCTGCAACACGCAGATCGCCCCCGCCCAGCCATCGGCCGCCACCGTCCTGACCAAGCGAAATCGCCCAGGCCCGATTGGTGCCGCCGACAGAAACGTTGCCCGGATTGTTCGCAGCATTGCCTGCCCCTTGCGGCCAGTTGCCGTTACCCGACGCGCTGCCGATTATAACAGACCCCTTGGCCCTGTTTTCCTCGGACAAAACCTGATTTCCGGTGAACACACTTTGTCTTTCACCGGAGAGTATCTTTTCTTCTTCGGCAAACGGATTCAGCGAATTGACCGAATCGGATACGGATTCACAGGCCGTCAGCACCATCGCCAACCCGGCAAAGACCATTCCCGTTTTCAATGCACTGATGCTGCAGATCATCACTGTGTCTCGGCCTCCTTGGCCCCGTCGTCATTCCGGCTCTCCGGCTCAGCCTTCACCCCATCCGATGCCAGAAGTTCTTGCATCATCCGGGCTCGGGCGGCGATATCCTGAGGGCTGGTCGGGTCTTCGATGATCCTGTCCATCCACTCAAGCGCCGCCTGACTGTTTCCGGCTTTCCATTCTGCCATGCCCAGAATCTCCCAGGCGGCGTGATGCCACGGACTGCTTTCGCTTTCCAGACCGGCAAGCCTCTGGGCGACGGCCTCACGGTCCTGCGTGTCAAGCATCAGATAGGCCGAACGGACCGTCGCTAGGTCACGATAAACCGGTTTAAGCGAGGTATCCGCGGCGATCCTGTCAAAAGCCGCGATTGCGCCGGACGGGTCGCCCGAATTCGCCAACTCCGTCGCCGAACGCATCCTTGCCAGAAGCGGATATCCTCCACTGGCCGCCTCAAGTTCGCCCAGAAGCGCCTGTGCCTCTTCCCCCTTGCCATCATCAATTGCCTGAATCGCGGCCAGAAATGTGTCCCCCGATGTCTGGGCCTGATTTTCGTGCCAGGCCAGCCAGCCGCGATACCCGGCGGTCGCAATAACGATCAGAGCAGCCGTGGCATAGACAAACGGTGCGAACCGCTTCCACAGCCTGCCCAATCGCTCTTTTCGCAGATCCTCATCGACTTCGCGAAATACGTCAGACATTCATTTCCTCGTGGTGTGTGTGCTTCGTTCTTCGCCGGTCGTTTTATCAGTTCGTTCCGGGATTTCGAAGCAACCGCGCCCCTTACGTCAACCACGCCTGCCACTCATTCCCAAGCTTCGTGGCATAAGAATGGCGGGCCTTTTGACCAAAACGCACGTTATGGGTCAAAACTCACTGGGAGGGGGTTTACCGTTTTTCTGCGCCAAGCCCAAGAAAAAAAGCACCATCCGCCTTTGTTCATTGAGGAAATCGGTGCATTCGGATCATGAGTCACCAACCTCATATAATCGGCACGCCGATCAGCCACGTGTGCAGTTTCCAGACGAACAGCCCATAGATTGCCAATCCTGCAACCACCGCAATCACATCGGCCGAGATCTTGACATCGGCTGCCGATGGCGGCGTGGCCCCGGCCAGCCGGTCTCTCTTTTTCATCGAGATCCGGCCAAGGATACCCCAGGCCAGGAAACTCCCGAACAGCAAAACGGATGGCAAGTCGCCGTTGGCGAGCAAATGCGAAAACGCCCAGATTTTCACGGCAAGGATCTGCGGATGTTTCACAATCCTTTTGATATGCCCCGGAGGACCCGATGCCGCGAACAGAATAAAGACCGGCAACATGAGAAGCATGACAAGGTGCCGCAAAAAGAAGGGCGGATCGTACAGGACCACCGGCCCTTCGGATCGGGCATCACCATAACCGACAACGATGAGAACCAAACCGGCCAGCGCAAGAAGCGAAAAAAGGCCTCTGTAACCGCCCGTGCCAAGTTTCTGCCGTAGCGCGGTCCTGATCCCCGGGAACACCGGGAGAAGGTGGAGTCCAAGAAAGAGAACCAATCCAAGTATCAGAAGAAGCATGGAAAATATACCGCCATTTTGCCAATCAAACGAATGTTTGTTGCCGTCAACATTTGAGCCGTTCACTACATGCCGGACACGGGGCTCAGCTCTGCGCGAACAATAAAGATTGAACAAAGGCGTTTCTAGTGGAAAACTGATGGGGCAGGATCGAAGTGTCGCAGGATCGTGCGGGCATCTCCCGCGGATACGAGCACTTCACAAGGCGGCTAAGGGAAGGATAGACATCATGACTTTCCCGCTTAAGAAGGCAAAAAAAATTCTTTGTGAACAAAAACAGGAACTTGAGGCACTGCAGCAGCTGTCGGAAACCGACCGGGCTCCGGTCGCCCTGGACCAGCAATCGGTCGGGCGTCTGTCGCGGATGGATGCCTTGCAGATGCAGGCAATGGCTATCGCATCCGAACGTCAGCGTCAGTCTCAAATCGAAAAAATAAAGGCGGCTCTCAGACGGATCGACGAAAACGAGTACGGCTATTGTCTTTCGTGCGGCGAAGATATTGACGAAAAGAGGCTGATGATCGATCCGGCCGCGCTGACCTGCATTGACTGTGCCAGAAAATCCGACTGACATTGGATCGCCGGTTTCAGCGCAGGATTGGTTTTCGACAGATAATCCGACGCGTCGCTCACGCGTGTATCGAATTTATTTACGACTTACCTTATAGTTTCAGCCTGTTGGTATTCGTTCCTGCAAGGATTGCTGATCATGGAAGACACGCCTCTATCTGACGACCGGAGACGGGATATTCGTCATCGTATGCTGAAGGGCGGAAAAATTGTCTTCGGCGGCGGCAGCTTCATTATGGACTGCACGATCCGGGACTTGACCGGCAACGGTGCGAAGCTGCGGGTCATTGACAGCAAGGATGTGCCGGAAACAATTCATCTGTTCACGAAGTCAGATGAAAAAATTGTCCCCGGACGCGTTGTCTGGCGGACGACCCGGGAAATTGGCATTCAGTTTTCCGGAGATCCGGAACCGGTCAGAGAAGCTTCAGACCCAAGGATCCGCTCATTGCGCGGCGGTTAGGGTCAAGAAACCTCCGTCGAGGTTTCTCATATACGCCCTTGGCCCCGCTCAGGAATCCAGTTTTATTGCCTTCAGCGATTTAATCAGCTCGTCGCACACCAGGTGTTTGGCGGGACCCATACCCATACGCGATGAAACGATCACCCCAATTCTCAGACGACTGAGAAATTCGGTATCCAGCGGCACAAACCTTAGAGCGCCGGCCTCTATTTCATTGAGAAAACCGATCTTTGTATAAAGCCCGATCCCCCTGCCCTGCAGGATCATCTGTTTTGCCAGCGGCAACGAGTTCGTGAAGATTTTTGCTGAAAATGACTTCGTCTGCTCGGCTGTGATCTGATTGATGATCGAATTGCCGCCTCGTGCATCGATGGAGCGGACTTTGGGATAACCGGCGATATCGTTGAGACTGAGAGTGCTTCGTTCTGCCAGCGGATGATTGGGGAGCATCACGGCCCCAAGTGGTGTGGACTTTTCGGCAAGGGTGCGGACGTCAGGCTGAATATCGTTACAGAATGACAGCCCGATATCCGCTTCCTCGTTCCGTATGCCGGCAATAATTTCATCAGGTTGCGCGGTTGCGACCGAATAGGTGATTTCCGGATAGCTTTCGCTGAAGCGGCCCAGCGCCTCGGGCAGGAGGCCAAGCGCTATGGAATCAAGGGCCAGAATATTGAAATGTCCCGATCGCATATCCCGGATGTCGTCGATCAGCAATTGCACCCGCTCGTATTCAAAAAGCGTCTGGCGGCAGTGTTCCAGAACCACGGACCCGGCATTTGTCAGCTTGACGCCTTCGGGCGAGCGATGAAACAGGCGCACGCCGAGGCGTTCCTCGGTGCTTATGATTTTGCGGTTGATTGATGTCGAGGACACATTCAACACACCCGCTGCTTTTCGTATCGGTCCCTGTCGCGCGACTTCATCGAAAAATCTCAGAAATGTGTCGTGCATC
The DNA here is from genome assembly GCA_965275915.1 of Stappiaceae bacterium. GTDB lineage: Bacteria > Pseudomonadota > Alphaproteobacteria > Rhizobiales > Stappiaceae > JBDWFY01. Next base: position 94,760 of record CBDHYI010000006.1, on the reverse strand, counting down.
GTTTCGCCACCCATTGAGACCAGCGGGGTGGTGCAGATTCCGCACCACAGTTAGCAATATTTGATCCTTCTTAAATCACCTTAGTCTCGGGTACGCTCCGATAAAAGCAAAATAGTCAGAGATAAATCGGCAGTTTTCTTCAGGAGTGGTAGCAGATGGCAAAAAGACATTCGGGTGGGATCGACCGCAGGACAGTGCTGAAAGGACTTGGAGCGGCAGCCGGGCTGGCAACTGCGGGAACGTTTTTGACAGTCGTTCCGGGACGAGCGTCCGATCCATTTACAATTCGCATGCAGCTGGGTTGGCTGGCATCGAACGGTGTCCTGGGGGAAGTCGCTGCCGACAAGCTCGGCTATTTTGCTGAAGAGGGGCTTGCACTTGAAATCATCCCCGGGGGACCGAACATTGACGGCGTCGCGTCTGTCGCTTCGGGCGCAAACAATTTCGGTTCGATTTCCTCAAGCCCTTCACTGATGCTCGCCAGATCTGCCGGCGTTCCGATTAAGTGCGTCGCTGCGGGTTACCAGCAGCACCCTTTCACCTACTTTTCGCTCGAGAGATCCCCTGCCCGGGAGCCGAAGGACCTGATCGGCAAAAAAGTTGCAACGCAGGGAACCGCGCGGATTCTTCTCAGGGCGCTTCTCGCCAGGAACGGCATCGCAGAGGACCAGGTGGAAGTTTCGGTCATGGGCGGCGACATGGGACCGTTGATGACCGGCCAGGTCGATGTCGTGACCGGCTGGAAAACCAATACCGGCGCGCTCTCGATTCTGGGAGATGATCGTGTGGACATGACACTCTGGGACAGCGGCATTCAGCTCTATGCCAATCCCTATTATACCACCGACGATGTCCTCGCTGAGCATAGCGACAAGATTGCAGCGGCGATCCGCGCGATCTCCCGCGGCTGGGGCTGGGTGCATGAAAATCCGGAAAAAGGCGTCGATGCCCTTGTTGAACGTTATCCCAATCTCAACAGGGAGAGCGAGATGCAGGCCGTCGATCTGGTGTTGGGCTATTCCTTCAACGACCGGACATCGAAGAACGGCTGGGGCACCATGACAAAAGACAACTGGCAAGCCCAGATCGATGCCTATGACAGTTTGGAACAGTTCAAGAACGCCGCACCGAAGGTCGATGATATCATGACCTTGTCCATTCTGGACGCCACGGCGGATGTTCGCCCCAAATATGGTTGACTTCAATGAGCGGCTCAGTTCAGGCGGTCGGAGGAACCTCCCCTCCCGCCGCATCCCTTCGCAATGCATCGGTCAAATTTGGCTCATTCCTTGCGCTTTCGAACCTCAGCCTCGATATCGAGGCCGGCAATTTCTGGACCATTCTGGGACCGTCAGGCTGCGGAAAATCCACGCTCCTGAGGCTTGTGTCCGATTTGATCCCGGCCGCCTCCGGTGAGGTCAGCGTTCTGGGCAAGTCGACCAAGGAAGCGCGACTTGCGCGTGAGTTTGCTTTCGTTTTCCAGGATGCCACGCTTCTGCCCTGGCGCTCTGCACTGAAAAATGTCGAACTGCCGCTTGAGATAGGAAGAACGCGCGGCATTGAGCTGCCGGTCGGTGATCGCACACCGAAGGACCTGCTGAAACTTGTCGGGCTTGAGGGAAGAGAGGACGCACTGCCCAGGGAATTGTCTGGCGGTATGCGCCAGCGGGTATCGATTGCGCGGGCACTCGTCTGTCAACCCAAACTGTTGCTGATGGATGAACCCTTCGGTGCCCTCGACGAGATGAAGCGCGATCTGCTTAATCTTCAGCTGTTGGAAATCTGGCAGGAGACCGGCGTGACGATCCTGTTTGTCACGCACTCAATATCCGAAGCCGTTTTTCTCGGCCAGAAAGTCCTTATGCTGCAGGCTCATCCCGGAAGACTGAAAGAAGTCGTTGATATCGACCTGCCTTATCCTCGAAATCTCAAGATACGCGATACGCCCGAATTCACGCGTTACACCGCATATCTGCGCGAACTTCTGGAGACATGCTGATGGATGTCGCCGAAACCACCGCGCAGGTTCAGAACAACACCTCGAAAGCCGAGGCGGTCCGGGCCAGGCAATCGCAGTTCGGAAATGTCGTAACACCGATCGGTACGGTGATCGCACTTGTGCTGATCTGGCAGTTCGGGGTCCGGCTGTTCGGGGTTCCGCCCTATATTGCCCCTGCACCGAGCGACGTAGCTGCAACTTTCGTCGCCGAGTTCCCCCTGCTGATGCGCAACTTTGTGCCCACATTTATCGAAAGCGTCCTAGGCTTCATCTTGGGCAACATGACGGCGGTTCTGATCGCAATTGCCTTTGTTCATAGCCGGACAATCGAGAAGGCCTTCTTTCCGATAGCGGTGTTTATCAACACCATTCCGATTTTGGCGATTGCCCCGATCCTCGTTCTGATTTTCGGTGCGGGACTGACTGCAAAAGTGGTCATTGCGGCCCTGATCTGCTTCTTTCCGACTCTTGTGAACATGGTGAGGGGGCTGCAGTCCGTCAGCCCGCAAACGCTGGAGCTCGCCCGGATACTGTCCGCCTCAAAGTCGGAAGTTTTCTGGAAGATCCGGCTGCCGTCCTCGTTGCCGTTCCTTTTCTCCGCTTTGAAGATCGCGGCAACCACATGCGTGATCGGTGCCATTGTCGGCGAATGGGTCGGAGCGGATCTGGGCCTTGGGGCGCTGATCATCGACAGCACATTCAATTTCCGGTCGTCCTTACTTTACGCCACCGTGTTCCTGTCATCCGGGCTCTCGGTCCTTCTGTTTGCAGGCGTGACGATCACCGAAAAACTCATTGTTCGCTGGTAGGCCGGTGCGACTGACACCCAAACGACATCGGCAAATTGGAGGAGATCCATGACAGAACGTCATCAAACCTATTGCACTCTGGCAGGCTGTCAGGTGCCGGTTGTCGCCGATTGCGATGTGGTGGTTGTGGGCGCGGGACCGGCGGGTCATTGTGCCGCCGTCTCCGCCGCCAGAAACGGCTGTTCCGTTACACTCCTTGAGCGCTATCACCATCTGGGTGGCATGGCCTCGGGCGGCATGGTGCTGGTGCTTGACGATATGGTCAATGAGGGCAACGAAATTGTCACGACCGGTCTCGTCACCGAATTTGTCGAGCGTCTTGAAAAACAGGACGCTGCCGTCTACCCGCCGCCGGAGGATTGCCAGACGAATTGGGAGATGTGGCAAAAATGGTCGCGCTGGGGATGCATCGACTTTCATAAGGCCATGATGCCCCAACCGATCATTCACGCCGTCGCATTCGATCCTGACGCGTGGAAACGGGTCAGCCTGGATATGGTGCGCGAGGCCGGCGTTAATCTAAGACTTCATTCCTGGTTTTCCGATGTCCTAAGGGAAGGCGGAAAAATCACCGGCGTCGTTGCCCAGACGAAACTGGGCCGTCAGGCGATACGCGCAAAAATGATCGTCGATGCCACCGGAGATCTCGATGTCGGTGTCGCCGCCGGCGCCGAATACACGACAGGGCAATTCATTGTCACGACCGTGTTCCGGCTGATGGATGTCGATACCGAAAAAGCCGAGGCGTTCGAATATGCCAATCCGGAGGAATACAAGAAACTGGACCGTCAGGCCCGTCGCGTTATCGGCGGCGCATGGGGCATGTGGTGGCTGAAAACGCCCCTGCCCGGTATCGTCTGGTGCAATTGCCCGCACATGCCCGGATATGACGGGCTCTCTCCGGAACATATGGTGGCCGCGGAGTATGAAGGGCGCGAGCGGATGATGAACCTGCTCGCCTTTGCCCGCGAAAATATTCCCGGCTTTGAAAATGCCAGGATGCTCGGCGCGGCGGAACAGATGGGCATCCGGCAGACCCGCCTGCTTCAGGGAGAGTACATCGTCACCAAGGAAGATGTGCAGTCGCGCCTCTATTTCGAGGACACGGTCTGTCGTGGCCGGGACTACTACACCCCCTACCGGTCGCTGCTGCCCAAGAATATCGACAATCTGATTGTCGCCGGACGCCACTATTCGGTCGACAGCGATGCTCAGAAACTGTCCCGAGAGATTCCCCCCTGTATGGCGCAGGGCGAGGCGTCGGGCGTCGCAACGGCTCTGGCAATCCAATCCGATGCGGCGCTGCGCGACGTCGATTATCGGGACATTCAAAAGCAAATGCGGGCTCAAGGTGCCGATCCGGGTGACGTTCCGTCGGCCAATGCCCTAATCAAATCGGCCGAACCGGCAGAATAAGGAATATGAAATGGCAGACAACGTAATGCCGCTGACAGGTGTTCGGATTATCGACTTCACCCAGGTCATGATGGGCCCCAGTGCCACCCAGATGCTTGGAGATTTCGGTGCCGATGTCATCAAAATCGAACGGCCGAATTCCGGCGACCTGTCTCGGAATTTTTACGGTGAGACCAGCGAAGAGACGATGAACAACGCGGTTTATTCCTCGCTCAACCGGAATAAACGCTCGGTCGCAATCGACACGAAAACCGAACAGGGCAAGGCTGCCGTTTTCGCGCTCGTGAAAACCGCCGATGTTGTCGTCGATAATTTCCGTGCGGGTGTCATGGATCGGCTTGGATTTGGCTATGACGCGCTGTCCGAAATCAACCCGCGGATTATCTGCGCCTCCGGCACCGGATTTGGCTCGAGCGGCCCTTATGCGCATAAGGGCGGTCAGGATGTTCTGGCCCAGGCGATGACCGGAGTGATGGAAAAGACCTCGGATCCGTCAATTCCGAAATCAATCTATCCCACGACGCTCTGCGATTACTCCGCGGGGATGCATCTCGTACAGGGAATTCTGGCAGCGCTTCTGATGCGCGACAAAACCGGCAAAGGGCAGAAAGTCGAAGTCTCGCTTTATGACAGCATGATCGCAATGCAGATGCAGGAAGCCGCTCAATGGAGCAAACACCGGGAAATTCTGAACTGGGCGGCGATGCCGCTTACCGGCGTTTTTGACACCGTTGACGGCGCCGTTGTTATCGTCGGTGCGTTCAAGCAAAACCCGTTGCGCGATATCTGCGCGGCGCTGGAAATCGAGGATCTGTCATCGCAATATCCGAACCTGTCCAGCCAAAGGGCCCACAAACCGTTTTTGCAGAAGACGTTTGCCAAGGCGATTTCAACCAATACGACATCCTATTGGCTCAAACGGTTGGAGGACCAGGATCTGTTGTGTGCACCGGTCCGGTCGCTGGAAGAGGCGCTGGACGACCCGCAGACTGAGATCAACGGCATGCTGCAAAAGATCGATCATCCTCTGCTTGGCGAGGTAACGTTCGTCGGTTCTCCGGTTCATCTGAGCGACGCTCCGTTGACCGTGCGCCATGTACCGCCCCGGCTCGGCGAACACACCGGGGAAATCTTGAGAGAAATCGGCCTTGATCAGGTCGAAGAGGCAGCCCAGTGAACGTCCTGTTTGAAGTTAAGGAACATGTCGCCCGGGTGACAATCAACCGGCCCGACCGGATGAATGCGGTGGATTCCCAGACAACGGCGGAGCTCGAGGAGATCTGGCAGAAAATCGAGGCCGACTCGTGGATACGCTGTGTGGTGCTTACCGGCGCCGGCGACCGCGCTTTCTGTGCCGGCGCTGATCTTAAGGAAAAAAGCGGCCTGTCGGGGGTCGATTATTGGGCACAGTCAAACCCCAATGGATTTGGGGCCCTGTCTTTCAGACGAAGCCTCAACACGCCGGTCATTGCGCGTGTCAACGGGTTGGCTCTGGGCGGCGGCATGGAAATGATGCTGGGATGCGATATCGTCATCGCTTCAAACGGTGCGAAGTTCGGACTGCCTGAAGCAAAAGTCGGCCGGGTTCCGCTGGACGGCGGCATGATCCTGCTTCCTCGGCTGGTCCCGCGCAACATTGCGGCAGATATCATGATGACAGGCCGCATGGTGAGCGCGGAAGAACTGGCGACTCTGGGGCTGATCAATTGTGTTGTTTCGCCTGATAAGCTGGATCAGGAAGTCGATAAGTGGCTTTCGAATATCCTGCAGTCGGCGCCACTGTCCCTTAAAGCAATCAAGGCAACAATGCGCGAAACGGCGAGCCTGTCGCCAACGGTCGCCCATGCGCTCCGGACTCCGGAATTGATGACGGCACTGGATTCAGAAGACGCAAACGAGGGCGTTCAGGCGTTCAGGGAAAAACGCGAACCGCTCTGGCGCGGAGAATGAGGCGTGACTCTCGTCATCATCAGTCCCTGCGTCGACATTAAGGACGGGATCTGCACAACATCGTGCCCGGTCGATTGCATTTACGAGGGCGAGCGGATGTTTTACATCCATCCCACCGAATGCATTGAATGCGGTATGTGCGAGAGTATTTGCCCGGTCGATGCCATTCGATACGATGATGAGGTTCCGCAAGACGAAACAGTTTTTGTGAAGTTGAACGAAGACGCCTTTCGCGGACCTGACGGCAGCATCCTCAGCCCGGGCGGCTGGAAAAAGGGGCAACCGGCACTCTCTGACCCAACCGGGCTCGGAGCATTTAAAGTCACAAACCGTGAAAGTGGGAATAACAGTTGATGGAAGGCGTTATTGCAGCAGTTCCGACTCCAATGAACTCAACGGGACAGCCCCTGAAGGAACCGTTCCTGGAGCATTGCCGATGGGCGCTTGCGAACGGTTGCGACGGGTTGAACATTCTCGGCTCAACCGGTGAGGCCAATTCCTTCACCCATGATGATCGCAGGACGGTCATGACTTGGGCGGCCGAAGAGTTAACAGTGGATCGTCTGATGGTGGGAACCGGCACGCCATCCTTTGGCGAAACGATCTCCCTGACCAGACATGCCGCCTCGCTCGGCTACGGCACCGCTCTGATATTGCCGCCCTATTACTACAAGCCCGTCAGCGAAGCCGGCCTGATCGACTGGTACACCAGAATACATCAGGCACTGGCTCAGGAAACCATTGAAATCCACTTCTACAATTTCCCGCAAATGGCCGGTCTTACGATCCCGATCGATGTCATTGCCACTCTTGCGCGGAACCAGCCTGCCCGCTTTACCGGCATCAAGGACTCCTCGGGAGACCTGGATTACTGCCGTACCATACTTTCCCGGGTTTCCGGCTTCCGGGTCTTTCCCAGTTCAGAGACATCGCTGGCCGAGGCGCATCAATCCGGCTTTGCCGGGTGTATTTCGGCGACCGTGAATATCACAGCGCCTCTTTGCGCGCCGGTCTGGGCCGACAGAGCCAACCCTGAACCGAAAGCGGTTCAGGAGATCGCACGGCAACGTAACACGATTGCCGGCCCGTACCTTGTTCCGGCGGTCAAATATCTCGTCGGAAGACGAAGTCAGAACGCTGTATGGCGTTCGGTCCTCCCGCCTTTCCGGAGCCTCCCGGACGCTGACGGCGAGGAATTGGTAAGGCAGTTGCACACCTGACTGAGTACCAGAAAACCTGTTTTGCGGACAAGAACATGACAGCGGACATATCAAAATGGGATCGGCGGTTTCTGGCGCTCTGCGACCATATTGCCGGATGGTCAGAGGACCGGGACTTTCAGGTCGGCTGCGTTATTGTCGGGCCGGGACATGAAATACGGTCCACCGGCTATAACGGTCTTCCCCGGGGCGTCAAAGACAACGATCAAAGCCGGTTTGATCGAAAGAGCGGCGAGAAGTTCTTTTGGTTCGAGCATGCGGAACGAAACGCGGTTTACAACGCGGCCCGGGCCGGCGCGGATGTGTCGGGCTGCACACTTTACGTGAACCGCTTTCCGTGCGCGGACTGCGGACGGGCGATCATTCAATCAGGCATAAAGCGAATTTATTGCCCGCCAACTCCCAAAAGCGACGGCGCGTTGGACCACAGTTTCCAGGTCTCGGCCGCAATGCTGGAAGAAGCCGGCGTCGATGTCACTGCAGTCAACTGGAAAAGCACTTAGAGCACTGCAGGCTCAGGACCTATTCAGAACAGGAGATAACCTCTTCAGTCTCACCCAGATATTGAAGCTGGCGCAATTCGTCCAGCGCGTTGCCGGCCATACGGCAGGCCTCGGGCTGACTGAAAATATTCCATAATTTGACATTGCCATCATCGCCGCTGGTCGCAAGTTGAACGCCATCGGGATGTTTCGCAAGCCGCCAGCTTGCTTTGTCGTGCGCTCGAATGGGTTTGCTCAGCCTTCGTTCGGTCTTCACATCCCATAGATGCAGTTGTCCCGTCCGATCGACCACGGCAAGCGATGCGCCGTCCTCAAGAAAAACAATGTCCATCGAACCGCCAGCATGCCCAGTCAATTCCGAGCCCCTTCCTTCCCGCCTCCCTCCTTCCGAACTGATGTCGTATAGTTTGACGACTTCATCACTGGATGCAGCGGCAATTTTGGTGGCATCCGCGTTGAAAACGACACTCCAGACCACGTCGTCGTCCACCGGAATTTCCCGCATCATTGTGCTGGAGGAGACGTCCCAAATCTGAACCTTGCCGTTCACCGTGGAGACGGCGAGGCGCCGGCCGTCGGCAGACAAATCCGCATGGGTTATCTTTCCGGCGCCTGGCGTAATTGTTTTGATAACCTGCCCGGAGTCAGCGGCGCGAACGGTAACATCACGCTCATCCGCAACATAGAACGCTGCACCATCGGGAAAATATCCGACGGACCAGGCTGATCCCCCTTCGGCAGAAACGGTAAAGTCCGGAACGCCGCTTTCAATGGACCAACCAGTGATCTTGCCCTCCCGATCGGCTGTCACCAGTTGCCTGCCGTCCGGGGAAAATGCGGCTGCCCAAACCCCGGCTTTGTGCTTCAAAAACAGCAAAGGTTCGGTATGCGCGTCCAAGCGCCATAGATATACGGCGCCCTCGGAACCGCCGACCGCCAGAAATTTTCCGTCCGGGCTGAATGCGGCCGCCTTCGCTGCGCCATCCTGCAGTGCATACCGACTGAAGAGCGGATGAGGTTCGCCATAGGACCAGAGGCGGATCTGCTGATCGGCACCCAGCGTTGCTATTCTATTGCCAAAGAGATTTGTCGTTATCTTGGTTATCCGCCGGCTGTGCCCCGTCGCCGAGGTGCCGATCAGCGCGTTGTTGTCAAGGTCCCACATCTGGATGCGACCGTCGTCGCCACCACCAAAGAGGATGCGGCCATCAGCCGAAAATGCGACGCCGCTGACAGGCCCCAGCCCGACAAAGGCCTTGCTTCTGACCACACCGGTCTGCGCATCAAAGATAACCGAACTTCCATCGCTCGACGATGTCGCGACACGCATCGCATCCGGACTGAGCACCAGTTCCCACACGTCGCTTGTGTGGGCATCAGAAATGGTCGGGAACAGTGTTTCGCCCGAAGGCAGTTTCCAGCCGTAAATCTCACCACGGCCGTTGCCGCCGATGATGGACCGCAATTGCTCCCCAAAAACAACCGACAGAAAATCTCCGCCGTTTCTTGTTAACGGCGGTTGAACCGCGCTGCCATCATTCCGCCAGAGGCGGACGGAACCGTCTTCCCCGGCTGTTACGATAAACTGGCCAAGAGGATCGAACTCAACGTTCCACAATATATCATTGCTTTGCGCCGCAGATCTCAGCCTTGCACCGTTGATGTCCGACACATCCCAGACTTTGACCGCACCGTCATCGCCAACACTGGCGAGCCGACTGCTGTCCGTCGAAAAATCGAGATCCTGTATGCCGCCGTCATGACCGTTGATGACATCGCCTGCGATCAGCCGTTCACGAATATCAAACAGCCGGATCGACCCGTTTCTGAGGCCGCTGGCAAGCATTGCGCCCATATTGTCGATGGCTATTGAAAGGGCGTCTCCCGCCGCTATCGGACTGCCCAGCAGAAAAGGTTTTTTTTCCGCCAGAGCCTGCCGCGCCTCAAGAATGGCCGACCGCGCATTAAATCCCGCACTTTTGTCGGCAGTTCTCTCAAGTGCCTCTGCCGCAAGCGCAAGCGACAGCAAAGGGTCTTCTGCAACCAGCCCCTTCGCCACCGCCCCTAAAGATCGCCCGAAAGACTCCTGTGCCTGTTCCGTGGCACGCTCTGCAATTCGCTCGTTTTTGACCGCCTGTTGAAATGCGCGAAAGGCGATGACGGACGCACCGCTGGCACCAATCGCGAACACGGCCAGAACCGCAAAGGCCAGTCGCCGAAGCCGTTTTCCGCGCCGCTCTTTTTCAGCTTCCGCCTTTTCAGCCAGTTCTTTGGCCTCAATCGAAACGTCTATATAAATCCGTTCAAGTTCATCGAGCTGATCCGGGTTTTTTTCGATCCAATCCGCCGCGGCCAGCAGCGGTGTCCCCCGATATAAAAGGTCCGGATTGCGATCTTCAGCATCCCATTCGGCAGCCGCACGCGTGATCCGCTGTCTGAAGCGCAGATCATCACGCGATGTTTCGATCCAGCCGCGCAGCCTTGGCCATGTTCGCAGCAGCGCCTCATGCGCGATCTGGACAGAATTTTCATCGACAGTCAGCAGACGGGCGTCGGTGAGTGTCTCAACCACGCGAGCGAGCGTTTCAGCGTCGGTGTCTTTTTCAAGGTCCGAAGCGGAGACAATACGCCTTGTGTCCTGTCCGCCTTCCCGCGAAGCAACGAGCCTCAAAAACAATCGCCTTGCAGCCGCCTGTTCGTGCGCATCAAACCGATGCTGGTAGGTTTCGTCGGCGGTTTGGCTTATAGCACCCGCTACACCTCCGGCTTCCTCAAAGCCCTCGTAGGTCAGAACGTTTCCCCGTCGTCTTACCCAGGTCTCCACCAGCGCATGGGCAATCAGGGGCAGTGATCCCGCTTCGTTTTTTGTCTGCTGAATGATGGCCTCGATCAGGCCCCGCTCCAGATGGTAACCGGCCTGCCGCGCGGGTTCGGTTATCGCCCGGCGGAGCTCCGCTTCCGTCATCGGTCCGACAAGGACCTGGTTGCTGGAAATCCGCTCCGCAAGCCACGGCAGCCGGGCGCAGTAATCATAAAAGTCGGCGCGAATGGTTATGATGAGCTTCACCTGGCTGTCCGCCGGATCGGTCATCGCCGACAAAGCATCTATGAAAGAGGCCTGCTCGTCTGCCGGGGTCAGCGTGAACAGTTCCTCGAATTGATCGATCAGGATCACCATGGGGCGATGACCGGTGCGCGTCCGCCCCAGCCTGCGGGCCAATGAAGGCCGCTGGAGCAGGTCATTGAGAGACAGTGACGGCGGATCATGCTCGTTGATACCGGTGATCTGATCGTAAAGTTCTATCAGCGGGTCTCTGCCCGGCGTCATCAGCGCAATCGGCCAGTCGGCGCTGCCTGAAAGAGCACCGGCTTTGAGTGCGGGCAGCAATCCCGCGCGAACCAGCGAACTCTTTCCGCTGCCCGACGGTCCACCCACAATGAGAACCCGTTCGCTCTTCATCCGGTGCACAAGTTCGTCGATCAGCCGTTCCCGCCCGAAAAAGGCATCCGCATCTTCCGGCTGATAGGCGGCGAGCCCTTTGTAGGGGCAATCGGTCAATACGACGAGCGATTCCGTATCGATCTGTTCCTGATCGAACGTTTCGTGCGCGACCAAAATGTCGTTTGCAGCCGACCTCCAGGCTTCAATCGATGCAAACCGCTCATTCGGCTTTAGCGCCATCCCTTGGGAAACAAACGATCGCCACTCTTCGGGCATGACTTCAAGACGTTCGGAAATCGCATGGGCGGGCGGTGGCAGCGTCCCGGTCAAACACTGAAACAGCAATGCCGTCGCCGCATAAATATCCGCTTTGGGCGTTGCGCTGCTTCCCAACTCGATCTGCTCAGGAGGCTGGTAAAGCGGTGTGCCGCCAAGGATCGTGAAGTCAGCGCCCTGCTTGACCAGATCCTTGGCGATACCGAGATCGCCAATGACGATCCGCTCGTGATTTTGTATTAGAACACCCTGTTCGTTCCGCTTCTGGTCGAACTCCAGAGCACCCCCGTACGACCGATAAAGGCTCTGAAAAAGTATGTTTGCCGGCTTGATATCGCGATGAACGACGCCCGCTTCATGGATCGCGGAAAGCCCGTCGGCGAGTGCATCCACCAATATCGCTATGCTTTGAATGTCAGCCGGGCGACCCCGAAACTGTGCAAGCCTCTCGGCCAGGGTTTTCCGGTCCGCAAAATCCATCACCAGGTACGGCCGGCCATCCTGTAGACGGCCGACATCATGCACCGTCACAACATTTGGCGACCGGACGCGCCTTAACAGACGCGCCTCTTCGATAAATCTCGACTGCAGTTCCTGATTGTCGGAATATTCCGAATGGATAATTTTAAGCGCGACGAGAGACTCAAGCTCTTCATCCCAGGCCTTCAGGACGGTTGCAAAACCGCCCTGAGCTATCTCTTCACGAACTTCATATCGGCCGATGTAGGATGGGGACGCCATTTACGGTGATATCAGAACAGGCCGCTGATCTCCACGCAGTGCATCTGGTCAACATCCAGAATATCATGGTTTCGGTCGGCCGGGCTGACACACAAGGTCTTTGACCCGTTGCGCGCGCTTGTCGAAACCGCCCCTTGCGTCACATAATCCGGATAGGCATCGGTCGGGTGCCAGTCGCCCTGTTTTACATTGTGCACCGTTTCCGCGTTCCCGCTGACCTGTTTGACGTCAAAAATATCACCCCACCAGACGTGCAAATGGTTTTTCGACATGTCGGGCTTAAAATTGGCTTCGAACGTTACCGCGATTTCGCCGTCCGCCAGTTCCGTCTTCACGATCGTCGCGACACAACCGTCGACCGGACAGGCATTGGACATTTCTTCCGCCTGTACAGGCATTGCACCGGGCGCAACAAGAGCAGTAAAAACGATCGCTGCACCGGTTAGGGGTTTAATTTTCCAAAGTGATCTTCCCTCTTTTATCATAACTTAGACCTTTCCCGTCCAATACTGGGGATGACAGAAAATTATACAGAAAATTCTCTGCATATATTCAGGTACCCTACGTAATCTAAAGTCAAAAGGTGCCAGACTCCATAGCTATCTTCTATCGGAGACCGGGCATGAAACCGAAATGCTATCCGGGTACCATCGGCTGCAAAGGTTGCTCACTTTGAAAATCTGGTAAATTAATCTCTTCACAGCTATCTCAGTGTGGTGACACCGGCTGAACCGGCGCCGCGAGGATGAATAGGATGGGTAAAGAAGGGTCCGAATTTGCCGTCTTGCTTGTCGATATTTCCGGCAGCACGGCACTCTATGAACGTATAGGCACACCGCAGGCGATCGAACAGGTCAGCCTTTGCCTCGAAACGCTCCGGCAGGTCATCGACAGTCATGGCGGCGAGTTTATTCACTCAAAAGGCGACGACATTCTGTGCATCTTTGAAACGGCTGATAGCGCATTGGATGCCGCCATTGAAATGTTGGACAGAGTGCGCAAAGGCCCATTGTCGGTTCATTCCGGTATCGATTACGGCCCATTGGTTCGGGCGCGCGGCGACGTCTTTGGAGACAGTGTCAACCTCGCCGCGCGATTAATGGCGCTGGCAAATTCCGGCGAGTTCCTTTGCAGCGAGGCGTTCTACCGGCAACTTGGAACCGCAGAGCAAGCCAAACTCCAGTTTCTTGACAAACGCCGCTTCAAAGGCAAGGCCGAAACCACCGACATATACTCCTACGCAGATGCCGAACCCGGCCAGGAAACGCAACTGATAACCGTCCAATCCCTCAAGAGCCAGAACAAGACCAGCGAGGCGGCAACCACGGACGCGGTCTATGTGGAGCTCGTCTATAACGGCCGCGTTTCCCTGTGCACAGCCAACAAGGATCTTGCAATTGGGCGCTCGGCGGACTGCGACGTTATCGTCTCCAAGCCCTGGGTGTCCCGAAATCATGCCGCCCTGGAAATCCGTCAGGATCACGTCTACCTGAAGGATGTCAGCTCATCGGGCACATATATTTGCTTTGACGGGCAAGCCCCCATACTGGTACGGCGGGAGACCGTTTTGCTGCCCAATTCCTGTGGAATTTCACTGGCCAAGCGCCCCGACGATACGGAGGCTGAAATACTGGAATGCAAGATCCTGCCGGTAAGTTGATGCAATCACGGGCGGTCTACAGGCGCTGCCTCCAAAGGCAATTGCCGTCATGAGTTCCCCCTCCGCCCTTGACGTTTCAGCCGCCACGGATGTCGGCCGAGTCCGCAGACTGAATGAGGATCACACACTTGTAGGCGACTGGGTCGGCTGCGGAGACAATGCAAACCATTTTGAAAAATATAGTTTTGACAGACCGCTCTTCCCCTGCCTCATCGCGGACGGCATGGGCGGCCATCAGGCCGGTAATATTGCGAGTGCATTGGCAATCGACAGTCTCAAAGGGCAAATTCAGGAGAGCGGCGGCGACCTGGATCCGCAGCATGCCGTCGAACAGGCAGCCTTAGACATCTACCGAACGTCGATCACACATTCCGGACAAAGGCAAATGGGCTCGACGATTGTCGGCGCGTTCTTCCGGCCCGATCGGTCTGTCACCGTTTTTAATGTTGGCGACAGCCGAGCCTATCTGGTTGGCCCGGACGGCCTTGATCAATTAACAGTCGATGACAGCGCTCCCGACCCCCGCAACGGTTCAGGCCGCTTTCTGACCCAGGCACTTGGCGGTTCCGCGTCCCATTACGTGCCGACCGCCCATGTTCACCGCCTGCCATCCATGCCTATCGGATCAACGCTGCTGTTATGCTCCGACGGTTTGTATGACATGGTTCCGGAGAATGAGATCGCCTCGGGGCTGAATGCCGGATCACCTGATGCAGCGGCTGATCTCGTCAATGCCGCCATCAGAGCGGGCGGCAGAGACAATATCTCAGTGGCGGTGGCCCGCTTTTCCTGAGCCCGGTTGCATACGGTGACTAGAGCGAATTCAGCGAAGGTTGAATCACCTTCGCGACAAGCATACGCGTGAAAACAAAGAGTTGGGGTATTTCACGCGATCCAAGGATCGCGAGAATTGCCCTGGTCGGCGCAAAGAGATCCCGCCAGAGACCTCCCTGCGCTTGGAGATTGACATCGGGTTACTCAGCCGCGATCGGCATCCTGGCAAGCTGACAATCGCTCCACAATGAATGAAGGGCGTCAACGAGTTGGTCGACATCCCCTGGTGAGTGTACCGGTGAGGGCGTGATCCGCAGGCGTTCCGTCCCTTTAGGCACAGTGGGATAATTGATCGGCTGAATATAAATGCCGAACTCCGAAAGCAGTGTGTCCGACAGAAATTTGCACTTTGCCGGATTGCCCACGATCACCGGAATAATATGGCTCGGGTTGTGAACATGGGGAATTCCAAGATCGTCGAACCGCCTTCTGACCTCGGCAACGATTGCCTGATGGGCTGTCCGCTCTTTGGTGCTTTCCTTCAGATGACGAATTGAGGCCGTTGCGGCCGCAGCGATGGCAGGCGGCAGAGCGGTCGTGAAGATGAAGCCGCTGGCAAAGCTGCGCACGAAATCGCACAGTTCACTTGAGGCAGCAATATATCCGCCGACAACGCCTATCGCCTTGCCGAGCGTCCCTTCTATCACCGTCAACCGGTTCATAACGCCCTCGCGCTCGGCGATGCCGCCTCCTCGCGGGCCGTAAAGACCGACCGCATGAACCTCGTCGAGATAGGTCATGGCACCGTATTTGTCGGCGAGATCGCAAATTTCAGCAATTGGCGCGATGTCTCCGTCCATCGAATAGACGCTTTCAAACGCAATCATCTTCGGTCGGCCGGGATCTGCCGTCGCCAGTTTTTCTTCAAGATCCTGAAGGTCATTGTGCTTCCAGATCACCTTCTCTGCGCGCGAATGACGGATTCCTTCAATCATCGACGCGTGATTGAGACTGTCGGAAAAAACGATCATGCCGGGAATCTTTGAGGCCAGGGTCCCCAGGGCCGCCCAGTTGGAGACATAGCCGGATGTAAACAGCAGCGCTGCTTCCTTGCCGTGCAGATCGGCGAGTTCCGCTTCCAAAATCACATGGTCGTGAGTCGTCCCGGAAATGTTCCGTGTTCCCCCTGCCCCGGCTCCGCAACGCTCAATGGCGTTTTTCATCGCCGTGGTGACCTTGGGATGCTGGCCCATGCCAAGATAATCGTTCGAGCACCATATCGTGACGTCCTTGCGACTGTCATTGTCGGTCCAGACAGCTTCGGGAAAATTCCCGCGCTTGCGCTGCAGATCGATAAAAACCCGGTAATTTCCTTCCTGTCGGAGAGTGGCGAGCCGGTTCTTGAAAAAAGCCTGATAGTCCATGGTATCCCCGCTTTCTCTTCTTCTTTGCAGGTTAGCCGTGGTCAACAACGCCGTATATGACAATAGTCAAGCATCGGCGTGAGTTTAATGTCGGGGTCCGCATTTCAACGCACGTGACCTCTTTGTTCTATTGTGCAAAATTACGATACTCAGAAAGCAGAGTCATTCAGATACCCCTGACAAGGATCGGGTAAAGTGCCGAACGAGCGCCAAAAGAAAATTGCGCAGAACTCATTGTTGTTGAAGAGTTTCCCGCAGGATATCCGGGAGATGATCCTGAGTATGTCGAGCTGGCGCGGATACGACCGCGGCGAAACCCTGTTCCTGCAAGGCGAAACCGCTCACGCGATCCACATTGTCACCGAGGGCTGGATCAAGCTTTACAGGATCGCCCCGAATGGGGGCGAGGCCGTGGTGAATGTGTTTGCCAAGGGCGAAAGCTTTGGTGAAGCAGTCGCATTTCGAGGCCACACCTACCCGGTCTCGGCCGAAGCAGTGACATCCAGCGAAGTGATGCGAATTCCAAGCAGTGCACTGCTTGAGGCGATGAGGAAGGATCCGGATATTGCCGTTTCCGTGCTCGCATCAACGTTTGCGCATCTTCACTCGCTTGTCTCGCAGCTTGAACAGCTGAAAGCGCAGACCGGCCCCCAGCGGGTTGCGGAGTTCTTGCTGGAACTGTGCGAGCAGGAGGACGGCGGCTGTGTTGTGACACTGCCCTACGACAAGTTTTTGATCGCCGGGCGCCTGGGGATGAAACCGGAAAGTCTGTCGCGGTCCTTCTCAAAACTGAAGACGGTCGGCGTTCATATCAACCGCAACCATGCGGCCATCGATGACATTGAGCGGCTTCGCGAATTCTCCGAAACCGACCCCGTCGAAGCTTGGCACAAGGCATAATGACAAAACTTGAACGCGCGCTGAAGGCAATTGATGACGCAAATGCCGCCGATCCAAACCTTGAGGACGGGCAACCGACGTCACTGCTTTACGGTCAACGGATGAGTTCCGAACTGGATCGTCTTTATCCGGATGCCCCTGACGCTCTGAAGATCGCAGCACGCGGACAGCACATCGAGCGATGGACTTTGCCCAGAAATACCTACCCGGACGGACGGGCCGGCTATCATGCCTGGCGTCGGAAACTTGCAGACCACCATGCAGAGCGCGTGGGCGCAATCATGTCCGTCGCCGGTTATTCGGACCAGAATATCGATGACGCCCGGCGCATGCTGCGCAAGGAAGGCATCAAACGCCACGATGACGTTCAGGCCCTTGAAAACGTTATTTGTTTCGTGTTTTTAAAGTGGTACTTCGCCCCTTTCGCCGCCAAACACGACGAAAAGAAGGTGCTGGGTATCGTTCAGAAGACGGCAAAAAAAATGTCTGAGGACGCGCGAAAGCGTGTTCTGAGTGAATTCGATTTGCCAGAGCCGCTTGCATCGGCGTTTAAGATCTGAGTGCCGGGATCAGGAATAATGCCATCAGCAAAAGGCAATAGAGGCCCAGCGCCCAGTTGAAGCCCGACAGCCAAACCGGTGCCTGCCACACCAATATGATCCAGGCACGGGCGGTCGGGTCATCCCTCATATCAACTTACGCCAGCAAATAGATGACCGGGAACAGCAGAATCCAGACCAGGTCCACCATGTGCCAGAATGCAGTGCCGACATCCAGGTTTCGGGGCGTTGCCTTCCAGGCGACCAGGACAAGCACGACCATGCCCGCAAGCACGTGAAGCGCATGAAAGCCGGACAGGAGATAGTAAAACATGAAAAACGGATGGGTTTCGGTAGAGATGCCCTGCTGCGCCACCGCCCAGTACTCATAAGCCTTGATTCCCAGGAATAAAGCTCCCAGAAACACGGCGACCGCGAGACAAATGCGGACGGAAGCCGTGCTGTCGGAAAAACTGAGATCCAGAGCCTTCGCCGCAAAAAAACCGCTGGTGATCAGAACCATTGTATTGATTCCCGCAAGCGTCGGATGCAGATGTGCTCGTGCCATTGCAAAGCCGCCCGGATCAGCGATCCTTACACCCAGGAATGCCGCAAGCCCGGCTCCAAAGACAAGAAGCTCGCTCACAATAAGGACCCACATCATCAGGTCGCCGGGCAGTTCGTCCAGTGCGCCGGTGTGAACTCTTTCTCCACCGGTCATCGATTTACCCTCCAACGAGTTGCCGGTAAATCTGCGGCAAGGCCTGGGTCAGCCTGTCCGGATGCGGGATCACCGCAAAACCTCCTCGTCCGAAGAGTCGCGGAAACCAGGATTTTGCGGCCTTATCGATTGTGACGCCGAAAACCGCTTGTCCGGCGCGCCGCGCTTCGCGAACCGCCATTCGGGTATCCTCAATCCCGTGTCGGCCTTCATAGTGATCCAGATCGTTGGGTTTGCCATCGGTGATCACCAGAAGCAGTTTTCGTTTGCGCGCTTCAGCCTCCAGTTCCCCGGACGTATGGCGAAGCGCCGCCCCAAGACGCGTATAGAAACCGGGTTTCAAACCGCTGATCCGATGTTCGACCGCAACCGACATCGGTTCGTCGAAACGCTTGCAGGTCTGCAGATACACCCGGTGCCGTTTCAGGGAGGAAAACGCAGAAATCGCAAACGCATCACCGCAAGCGTTGAGCCCCCAGGCAAGCGCGGTCAACGCCTCCCGCTCGATGTCGATAACAGCTCGTCCCGTAATCGCACTTTCCGTGGAGCGAGACACATCAAGCAGAATGGAGACCGCCAGATCCCGCGCTTCAGGCCGGGTCTGCAGCCAGATCCGGTCATTTCCCACTCCGCTGGCAATACGTTCGACCTGGGACCGGACGGCTGCATCCATATCAAGACCGTCGCCCTCAAGATGACCGTGCGTGGTTACTCTTCCTGGTCTTAATGCTTCAAATTGACGTTTCACAGATCGTATACGCCGCGCTGCGCGCGGATCTTTCGCTGCGATATCCTGCTCGGGATCCGCATCCGCGACACTGGTCAGCACGCAGACATGGTCGGGCAGATACTTGCCGGTTCGCGTATCCCATTCCGGATAGAGAATCTTGCCGGAGAGTTTTTCGCGATCAACATCCTCAGGCGCCAGGTCCAGATGCAGTTTCAAGCGCGTTGCGGGCGCTTTCGAAATCTGACCTAACCCGATCTCCTCCTGGTCCTCCGCCGCTTTTTTTGCATTGTCGTTGTCATCGTCATCAACCCGGCGGTTCAGATTCAGGAACTCCGCCCAGCTCAAAATCGCTTCGAACTTATGCAGGATCAGGCTGTCTTTGCGTTCCGCCTGGTCGGACTTGCGCCTGCGTGCCCTGACAGTCTTGCCGCGTGCTTCCTCCGGCGCGCCCTCCGTATCGTGCGACTCAACGACATCTGCTGCAGAAAAAACGACATCGCGAAGTTGCGGCCAGACAGGAACAGGCCGAAAAGCACGATATCCCCGCGGAGCGGTCACATCCGACAGATCATCATCCTGGAGTTTTGCCTTCAGTCGCCGAACATCCGGAGCAAGTTCGGTTTGATCGCCAAGCATGTGGCGCACCAGCTTTTCGACACTGGTTTCAACACGTGTCCGGGGCGCTGCGCACCGTTGCTGAAGGTGTCCATGGCTCAACGCAGCATAAAGCGGACGCAGCCCCGGCGCGGCGGCCAGCGTTTTGCGCACGGTCTCTTCAATAAGCTGCAGTGCTCGCAGATCCGATCTCAGCAGGTCGCTTTCTGTCTGATGACGCGGAGCGTGGGCGACCATCGCGGTCAGCCAGATATAAAGAGCAGCGTTGGCCTCCCGGACAGGAAATACGGCGAGCGTCTCCGGCAACCGGAGGATTTCTCCGTCAAAGCTTGCCTGCGGCAACGCTTCCACATCCGTGCCAAGCCGTCTGAGAAAACTGAGGCGATGGTGTGAGACTTCTTCCGAAACGGGCCGCAGTTCCACTTTGTGACTCCCGCCCAATCCCCGGAAAAACACCGCAAGCCGCCCGCCGACCTCAGAAAGGCCGACCGCGGCTCCGTGATGCACTTCAGGTGCATCGAGGCGGCTTGCAAATGCGTGCCACAGTTTCCCGATCGTTTCTTCGGGTTCCCATGGCTCGAAGTCGATCTTGCCCATCGGTCTTGCCTCACCCAAACACGGCCGTGACAAGATCTAGGAGCCCGCGTTTCACATCTTCATCGTCAGTCAGGGGTTCGATCATGGCTGCCAGAACGGCTCTGTCGACCGACATGCCCTGCGCAACCAGCGTTGCCGCATAAACAACCAGGCGGGTTGAAACACCCTCTTCAAGATCTTGTCCCTTCAGGGCCCTGAGCTTCCCCGCAAGGCGGACAAGCGGCGCCACCCGATCACGGTCCAACCCGCTTTCCTCAGCGACAACCTCTATTTCGAGATCGGGGGGCGGAAAGCCGAATTCCAGAGAGACAAAGCGCTGCCGGGTCGAGGGTTTCAGCGTTTTCAGGATATTCTGATAGCCGGGATTATAGGACGCAACGAGCATGAAGCCGGGCGCCGCCGCCAATTCTTCGCTGGTCCGATCGATCAGCAAGGTTCTGCGGTCGTCCGTCAGAGGATGCAAGACCACCGTGACATCCTTGCGTGCCTCCACGACTTCGTCGAGATAACAGATCGCCCCCTCCCTGACGGCACGGGTCAACGGGCCGTCGACCCAGACCGTTTCCCCGCCCTTGAGAAGATACCGGCCGATGAGATCGGCGGCAGCCAAATCATCGTGACATGCCACCGTATAGAGCTTGCGCCCCAGTTTCGCCGCCATGTGGGCAACAAACCGGGTTTTGCCGCAACCCGTCGGACCCTTTAAAAGAACCGGCAGGCCATTCCTGTGGGCCAATTCGAAGACGGCACATTCGTCGCTTTGGGCAAGATAAAAAGGGGCGGCGGCCGCCCCCTTTGCCAAGGATACACTTCCTTCCATGGTGCTTACTCCGCAGGAACGTTGGCAGCTTCACCCGGCTCGATGATTTCGCGTTTGGGCACTGCGATTGCATAGATGAACAACAGAGCTCCGATCACGAAGGCAACGCCGGCACCAAAGCGCATCCAATAGAACAGGGCCAGTTGATCCTGGACATCCATGAAATATTCTCCGTTGACACGCTGCAGGTGCGTTTGGATGGTGCCTGCAAACGTCAGCACGAAGGTCATGAAAGTCATTCCGCCGGCCATCAGCCAGAAGGATGCCATGTTAAGCACCTGGTTGTACGGATCGCGGTTTCGCAGGATCGGTATAGCGTAAGTCATGATCGCCAGGTTCAGTGAAACGTAGGCACCGAAGAAGGCAAGATGACCGTGAGCCGCAGTGATCTGCGTGCCGTGGGTGTAATAGTTGACACCGTGCAAGGTGTGCAGGAAGCCCCAGACACCGGCGCCGAAAAAGGCCAGCGTCGCACAGCCCAGCGACCACAACAGCGCGGCCTTGTTCGGATGGTCGCGGCGCCCTTTCCATACCATGACGAACGCAAAGGCCATCATTGCAAAGAACGGAATCACCTCAAGCGAGGAGAAGATTGACCCGATCCACTGCCAGTAGGCAGGTGTCCCGATCCAGTAATAGTGGTGTCCGGTTCCCAGGATCCCGGAGAACAGGGCGGCAGCGACAATGACATAAAGCCATTTTTCGACAATTTCCCGGTCAACTCCGGTCAGCTTCAGCATCAAATAGGCCAGGATGGACGCCATGATCAGTTCCCAGACCCCTTCAACCCAAAGATGGACGATGTACCACCAGTACTGTTTGTCCAGAGCGAGGTTGCTTGGATTGTAGAAACTGAACAGGAAGAGCAACGCCAGCCCCCAAAGGCCCAGAAGCAGGATGTTGGCAATCGCCGTTTTCTTGCCCTTAAGCACCGTCATCGTAACGTTATAAAGGAAGATCAACGCCGCAACGACGATGCCCGCCTTTACCCATTTGGGTTGTTCGATGAACTCGCGTCCCTCTTTGCCCAGAAGCCAGTTGCCCTCGAACAGATTGAAGACATAGGTCACGACAACGCCAAGCGTGCCAAGCACCAGGATCGCAAGCTGCAGATAAGCCAGCTTAGGCGAATGAAGTTCGCGTTCGGCCTCCTCCGGAATGAGAAAGTAGGCGGCGCCGAAGAACCCCAGCAGCAGCCACACGATCAGGCTGTTGGTGTGCAACATCCGGATTATGTTGAACGGCAGCAGATCGGAAAGGAAATTCGGCTGGACATAAACCCAGCCCGCGAGCAACCCGCCCAGAACCTGGACGGCAAAAAGAGCCAGGGCGACAGCAAAATACGCCAGGGCGACCTTTTGAGTTTGGTATTTCATGATTCGCTCCTTATCGCTTTTGGGTCAGCCGGCGTCATTCGGCGGCCAGTCCTGCGCGTCAATCTTGTCGGTCCAGATCAGGAAGTTCGCGAGATTGCGGATTTCCTCGTCGGTCAGATTGAAATTGGGCATCTGCCTGCGGCCCGGGACGTTGGTCGGCATAGCTTCCATCCAGCCCTTGAGCGTTTCGAAGGCCGCATCCGGATCATCCAGGACGCCCCAGCGTGTCATCACATTGCCCACCTCCGGCGCGTAATAGGCACCCTCTCCCAGGATCGTGTGACAATTGATGCAGGCTTTGTCTTCCCAGACGCGTTTGCCGGCCGCGATGCTCTCATCAATGGCATCGTGATTGGTCGATGTCCCGGTGATGTATAAATGGCTGTGGACCGACAATCCCAGGAAGATGATGATGAAGAACAATGACCCGCCATAGAAGATGTTTCGGGCCATGCTTTTGGTCATGACTTCGCGCATCCCGCGCTCCTTTCCCCGAGTTGAATGTGGCCTCGAGGGTGACAGGGCGGACCTGCATTTCCTTAACCAAAGTCAAGCTGTCGACACAGGCAAACAAATTCGGCTCTAAACGGGGTCGGGCTTAACGAAAGTCAAGGATCGTTCGCCGAAAATCGCAAAACTCACAATTGCCTCACCAGCATTTGGAGTTTCGACAATGTCATATCCCAGAAAGAGAAGAGGGGCAGGCTACGCTCTCGCAGCCGGCCTTGCGCTGCTGATGAGCAGCGTAACGACGCCTGTCTTTGCTGAAGATCCAACCTTGAGCGAGGAAGCTTTCGAGAGCTCCAAACAGCTCTATTTTGAAAGATGCGCAGGCTGCCACGGCGTTTTGCGTAAAGGTGCAACCGGCAAGAGTCTTGAACCAGCATGGAAAAAGACAGCCGCAGACGGCACCGTTACCGAAGGCGGAACACTGCAACTTGGCCAGGAACGGCTTGAGAAGATCATATCCTGGGGCACCGAAGGTGGCATGAACAACTTCTCGGACATTATGACCGAGCAGGAAATCAAGGACATGGCGACCTACATAATGATGGAGCCGCCGACGCCGCCTGAAATGTCGCTGGCGCAGATGGAGGCAACACGCAAGGTCTATATCGAGCCGAAAGACTATCCGACCGAGCCGCTGCATGGCCGGAACTGGGAAAACTTCTTTGTCGTCATCGAGCGTGACGTGGGTAAGGTCGCGGTTGTGGATGGTGACACCAAGGAAGTGCTGGCACATATCCCGACCGGATATGCCGTGCATGTCTTGAAGGCATCCGAACATCACGCAATCACCGAGCCTGAGCATCCCGGCCGCTTCTGGTACACCATGGGCCGAGACGGCAAGATGACCAAAATCGACCTCTGGCAGAAGCCGGAGAACATGCTGGTCGCAGAGGTAAAGATCGCCTATGACGCCCGCGATGTCGCCGTTTCCGGCGACGGAAAATACGTCATCGGCGGCGGATACTGGCCTCCGCACTTTGCGATTGTTGACGCGGAAACCATGGAGCCGAAGAAAGTCGTTTCAACGCGTGGCGTGAACGTTGATGGCGACTATGTGGAAGAAAGCCGCGTTGCAGCCATCTATACGACCCCCAACGAGCCGACCTGGATTGTCGCCGTCAAGGAACTGGGTCAGCTCTGGCAGGTCGACTACACCGATCTTGAAAACCTGCGCATCGACAAGATCGATTCGGCAAAGTATCTGCATGACGGCTTCTTCGACCCGACAGGCCGCTACTTCCAGATCGCCGCGAATGCGTCGAACAAGATGGTTGTGGTCGATACGGAAACGCACAAACTCGAGGCGTTGATCGATACCGCCGCCCTGCCGCATCCCGGCCCGGGCGCCAACTGGGTTGACCCGAATTGCGGCCCGGTCGGCGGCACGACCCACCTGGGAGAAGGTACGGTCACGGTCTGGGGCAACGATCCGGCAGGTCATCCGGATCATGCCTGGAAAGTCTGTTACGAGGTTGAAACCGACGGTGCCGGCCTCTTCATCCGGACCCACCCGAACTCGAAATACGTCTGGGCCGACCAGACCAAACATCCGGAACCGGAAGTGCAGCAGTCGGTGCAGGTGATCTCGAAAGAGACCGGTGAGATCGTCGAAACGATCCAGATTACCGAAGAAGAAGGTAACGTCGCCGTCCATATCGAGTTCAACCAGGACGGCTCGGAAGTCTGGGTATCCAAGTGGAATCGCTCGACCTCAAAAGAGCCGAACGGAGAAATCGTCATCTTCGACGCCGAGACGCTTGAAGAAAAAGCCCGGGTTAAAGGCCTCTATGCCCCGACCGGCAAGTTCAACGTCTACAACCGTTCGAACCACGTCACCTGATGTGAATGTGCAAACCTGAAAGGCGGGCGCTCGCCCGCCTTCTCAATTACCAGCGGTGCCGCGGACCCTCCGGCTTATGCATGACAGCCGGAGGTCACCGGTTCGCTTCCCGTATCCTGCAATGCGACGGCGAACGAACCGGCATGAGGGGTCGACAAAGAAACCAAAACGGAGCCTCGACATGACCGAGAGCAACCAAGGTGACAAGAAAAAACCTCTCTGGCGCAGATACGTTCTTTGGGGCATGCCTATTGGGGGCGTCGCGGCCGTATTTGTTGCCGGCATCGTTTTCTGGGGTGGTTTCAACACCGCAATGGAAGCCACGAATACGAAGCAGTTCTGCATTTCCTGCCACGAAATGCGAGATTACGTGTACGAGGAATATAAAGGCACGATTCACGACGTGAACCGGTCGGGCGTGGGCGCAACATGCTCGGATTGCCACGTGCCGAAAGACTGGACTCATAAGGTCATCCGCAAAGTCCAGGCAACGAAGGAACTCTGGGGCAAGATGGTCGGCACCATCAACACTCCGGAGAAATTTGAAGCAAAGCGGCTTAAGCTTGCCATGAATGAATGGCAACGCATGAAGGCCAACGACTCGCGCGAGTGCCGGAACTGTCACGATTTTGAATCGATGATGCCTGAGTTCCAAAAGCCGCGCGCCCGTCAGCAGCACCTGAATGCAATGGGCGATGGCCAGACCTGCATTGATTGCCACAAGGGCATCGCCCACTCGGACCTCCGCGACCGTGCCGACGAAGATTACCTTGAAGAACTGGAAGCTCCCAATCCCGGTTTCATTCGGGAAATCCCGCAAGAATACATGGTCAGCCTTGCCCGGATCGAAGCCAGGGAAGCGGAAGAGGCCACTGCCGCCAAAGCGGCCCAAAAGGCACAGCAGGAAGCAATTCAGGCTCAAATCGATACGGCGGTCGCAGCCGCGCGCGCCGAAGAGCAAGCCAAAGCGGCAGCGAGCGCCGATGGCAACGCAGCAAGCACGGCGGATGGTGGTCCTGTTGAAAGTGGTTCGGGCGATGGCGGCGGTACCGTTGCGCCGAACATCGACTGGGATGCCGTCGCCGCGACAGACCTGACCCTGTTCTATCCCGGACAGTCCTCCTTTGAATGGGTGCAGAACGGCAAGACCCATGGCGGCGCCCGGCCGCTCACCAAGGGCGGCGATGCCTGCACGACCTGCCACGAAAAGGAATTGGAGGCCATCGGCAGCAAGATTGTTGCAGGCGGTGATCTGGAGCCGACGCCGATACCGGGCAAACGCGGCACAATCGACGCGACCGTTCAGGCCGCGCACGACGGGGAAACCCTCTATGTGCGGATCCAGTGGCCCGATGCCGGGCACAATCCGGCCCCGTTTGTCGAGGGTGGCAAAATGGACCCTGACAATCAGATGAAAGTCGCCATGATGATCACGGGTACCGGCATTGAAATGGGTGAGACCACCGGCTGCTGGTCCTCCTGTCATGCGGACAACACGTATATGCCGTTCGATCCGGGCGCCGAAGCGATTGCCGCAAATGCGGACGTTGCAAGCCGGCTCGAAGCGAAAGAAGCGATCACCAAATACCTCACCGAAAGCCGGACCAAGGTTGAGGTTCGCGGTCGGCGGGGCAAGGCCCAGGGAGGCTGGGACAAGCTGAAGCCGCAGGAGGAAATCGATCAGCTTCTGGCGGACGGAACGTTCCTCGACCTGCTTCGGGTCTATTCGGACGGGACAGCTTCCAATGGTTATTTGCTGGATCGCCGTGTTGCCAACAATGGCGAAATGGCCGCTGAAGCCGGCCTTTCGGGTGGCGTCTGGACCGTTGTCTTCTCGCGCCCGCTGGACTCCGGAACGCCGGGAGACATCCCGCTGGAACCGGGCAGGACCTACACCGTCGGGTTTGCCATCCACGATGACCATGCGGCGGCACGCTTCCATCATGTGACACTGGATACCAGCCTCGCGCTTGATGACGAGGCGGCGAAGATCAATGTGATCAAACAATAGCCATGCGGGCGGCCGGAAACCCGGCCGCCTTTCGCACAGACAGGGAGAAATTGCATGTTTTTGACCACGTTCCGTCTTCCCGCTGCGCTGCTTTCATTGATAATTGCCCTTCCTGCGACAGCGGCGGATGACGAGACCGCCGCGATTTGCGCCGAAGCTGAAGAACGTTACGCCGAGGCGTTCGGCCGTCCGTCCTCGGACGAAAAAGGCGTGACCATCGTCACGATGTACAAATACAAATTTTGTCCTGAACATCTCACTGTGCCTGTCGGGACGACGGTTCGCTGGGTGAATGTGGACAAGAGAACCAGTCACAGCGTGATCCTGAAGGACGAAGGTGTCCCGGAATCCGAACGGCTTTTCCCCGAAGAAAGTTTCGAGTTCACGTTCCTGAGTGCAGGTCCGCCGCAGACCTATCTGTGCGGCCCTCACTGGGAAACTCAGGAGATGATCGGCAGGATTACTGTAACACCCTGACTTATTTCAATTTTGTGCCGCTCAAAAAGAATCGGACCCTTGATAATAATCAAGCAGGTTCGGCGC
Source organism: Stappiaceae bacterium (assembly GCA_965275915.1). Classification (GTDB taxonomy): domain Bacteria; phylum Pseudomonadota; class Alphaproteobacteria; order Rhizobiales; family Stappiaceae; genus JBDWFY01. The sequence continues at coordinate 67,344 of CBDHYI010000006.1, read as the reverse complement.
CAAATAAGAGACCATAGGCTAACGATTTTTCGGGAGAAGCGAGGTCTTTCATGACTGGAAATGTCTTTCTCATCGGAGCCGGCCCGGGTGATCCTGAATTGCTGACCCTTAAGTCCGTCCGCATGCTGCAATCAGCGGATGCCGTGGTTTATGACCGGCTGGTTTCTCCCGAAATCCTGTCTCTGGCACCCGTGACAGCACAACTCATACCTGTGGGAAAATCGCCGGACAATCATCCGGTCCCGCAGGACAGAATCAATGAGATTCTGTGCGAACTCGCGCAAGAGGGCCTGACCGTCGCACGCCTGAAGGGCGGCGACCCGCTCATCTTCGGCCGGGGATCGGAAGAGGCGGCTTACTTGGCCGCCCGCAATATCCGCGTGGAATACGCGCCCGGCATAACGGCCGCCCAGGGAGCGGCAAGCGTCAGCGGTGTTCCGCTTACCCACCGGGACCTTGCAACCAGCGTGCGCTACGTCACGGGCCATAGGAAAGCAAACGGCTCTCTTGATTTGGATTGGAAGAGCCTTGCCAGCCAGGACACCACGCTGGTCGTCTACATGGGGGTGGCCAATATCGGTCAGATTGCAATGCGGCTGGTTGCCGAGGGGCTTAGCGACTGCACTCCGGTCATGGCTATCGCCCAGGCCACCACCCCCCGCGAGGCCAAGCTGTTTTCCAGACTTGGTCAGATCGCACTGGACATACGCGACGCGGGTTTAAAGGCACCGGTTCTCTTCGTGATCGGCAAAGTTGTCACCCTGAGTGCTGAATGGACCGCTTATGAGGCGGAGTTGCAAGCCGAAGAGAAAAATGCCGCCGCCGCCGGAAAGCACGCCCATGCTTAGGCTCCTTGCCATAAGCGTCCTGTGTTGCGCACCTGCACTCGCAGAGGAAACCGCTTCGACCGCCGATCTGATCGCCCTCGTGCACCAGGACTGCGGATCCTGTCATGGCCTGACACTCAAGGGAGGTCTGGGGCCGGACATCCGGCCGCAAGCACTGTCTCACTACGATATCGAAACCCTGTCGACCGTTGTTCTGGACGGCGTTCCCGACACGGCCATGCCGCCCTGGCGTCCGCTGATGAGCGAAGCGGAAGCAAAGCGGATTGCCGAATATCTTTTGCAGGGAGAGGTGAAATGAACTGGCTCAAAGGCGTCATTGTGGCGATCGCTGTCTCCGGGGCAGCCGAAGCTCAGACCATCGTCGCAACCGGCGACCTCGGCCTGGTGGTCGAACGGGCCTCCGGCTCCCTGCTTCTCGTTGACCAGTCCGAAAGAGCGGCAATCGGCAGGATCGACGGTCTGGGCGACCTGTCCCATGCCAGTCTCGTTTATTCGCCCGACCAACGGTTTGCCTATGTTTTCGGTCGTGACGGCGGACTCACAAAAGTCGACATCACAGAAAAGAAGATCGTCAATCGCATCATTCAATCGGGAAATGCCATTGGCGGCGCAATCTCCGATGACGGAACGCTGGTGGCCGTCTCCAACTACGAACCGGGCGGTGTTCGGATTTTCAATGCCGACACGCTGGACCCCGTGGCTGACATTCCCACCGGTTCAAAAACAATCGGTCTTGTCGATGCGCCCGGGCGCCGGTTTGTCTTTACGCTCTGGGATGAAGGCGAGACCTGGATTGCAGACCTTTCGTCCGAAGACCCGCAGATCGTCAAAATTCCCGATATCGGTGTCAATCCGTATGACGCGCTGATCACCAGCGACGGCCGTCTCTACATCACCGGATTGTTCGGGGAAGACGGACTGACAGCAATCGACCTGTGGGATTCCGATCCCGAACCGATACGGGTTTTGCCCGAATACGGTCGGGGTCAGAAGGATCTCCCTGTCTACAAGATGCCTCACCTTGAAGGTTGGGCTCGTGCGGGGCGTGAATTCGTTCTGCCCGCGGTCGGTCATCACCAGGTGCTGTGGATCGACGCCGATACCCTGTCCGAAACGGGCCGTACCGACACTTACGGCCAGCCGGTCTTCGCCATTTCACGCCCCGACGGCCGTCAGGTTTGGGTCAATTTCGCCCATCCCCTGAACGACACGATCCAGGTGATCGACACCGTTTCGAAAGAGATCATCCACCAATTCAAGCCGGGCAAGGCGGTGCTGCACATGGAATTTTCGCCGCGCGGCCATGAAGTCTGGGTGTCGGTGCGCGATGCCGGAAAGGTCATGATCTACGACACGAGAACCTTTGAGAAACGCGGGGAAATCGATGCGGAAAGCCCATCGGGAATTTTCTTCACCTCACGGGCACACAAAATGGGGCTTTGAGCGATGCAGCATATCGGTGACCCTGTCGACCTGAAGCTTTTGAATAACTGGCAGCGCAATCTGCCAATTGAGGCTCGGCCGTTTGCTCGGATCGGCGATGAAGTCGGTTGCGGTGAACCTGAAGTCCTGCAACGCCTCGAATCTCTCAGAACATCCGGCCGGATCTCGCGGGTCGGAGCGACATGCACGCCCAATACGGTCTCAGCCAGCACGCTTGCCGCTTTGGCCGCACCGATGGAACAGCTTGAGGACATCGCCGAGATAGTGGGCATGCAACCGGGCGTCAATCATTCCTACCAGCGCGAAAACCGCTGGAACCTCTGGTTCGTCGCTACCGGCCCGGATCGCAGTCACGTTGACACGGTGCTGGCTGACATTGAAGAGCGGACCGGACTGACCGTCCTGGACCTTCCGCTCGTCAGGCCGTTCAATGTCGACCTCGGCTTCAGCCTGAATGACGCAATGGATCGGCCGCCCTCCCCCCGGCCCGTCAGATTGGATTGCCTCAAGGACGGAGACAACGACCTTCTACAGGTATTGACCACCGGCATGCCGCTTTGCGACCGCCCCTATCTGCGGATTGCCGAAACCCTTGACCGGAGCGAAGAGGACATTCTTGAGCGTGTGGCAATCCTGGAAGATGCCGGCATCATAGCGCGCCTTGGCGTGATTGTCCGGCATCGCGCGCTTGGCTGGCGGTCAAACGCTATGGTGGTCTGGAACATCGACAGAGAGCGGATCGACCGGGCCGGCCCCGCATTGGCGGCCCAAACAGGCGTCACCCTCTGCTATGAAAGACGGCCGGTGGATGGCGTTTGGCCATATCGCCTTTATTGCATGATCCATGCTCAAAGCCGGAAAAAAGCGCTTGGTGTTCTGACCAAAGCGTCCGCCCTGCCGGAACTGAAAGGCGTCCCTTTCAAGACTCTCTTTTCCAGCCGGTGTTTCAAACAGACAGGAGCTCTGATTTCCCGCCAGGGAGCCGCGGCATGAGCTATGAGCTTTCAGACCTCGACCGCCAGTTGATCAACCGTCTCCAGGACGACCTGCCTCTCGCTTCGCATCCGTTCGCCGCTGTTGGGGAAGAACTCGGGCTGTCGGAACAGGATGTGATCGACCGGGTGCGACGGCTCAGAGATGACGGCATCCTGACCCGGTTCGGCCCGTTCTTTGACGCCGAAGCGCTGGGCGGCGCGTTCTGTCTTTGCGCTATGGCGGTTCCGAAGGACCGTTTTGAAGAGGTCTTAACCAAAGTCAATGCCCACGTCGAAGTGGCGCATAATTATGAAAGGGACCACAGGCTGAACATGTGGTTCGTGCTGGCAACCGAAACTCGCCGCGACATCATAAGGACAGCCGAAGAAATCAAACGCGATACCGGGCTGCAGGTGCTCCTGTTTCCCAAAGAGCGCGAATTCTTCGTCGGCTTTCGGGTAAACGCATGACTCTGGAAGCAAAAGACAGGGCAATCGTGGAGGCAACGCAGGCCGGCCTGCCGCTCGTGCCGGCTCCTTTCGCGTCCGTTGCGGAAACGCTGGGCATGTCCGAAGAAGAGCTGATAAAGCGCCTGGCGCGGCTCAAAAGTCAGGGTATCATCCGTCGGATCGGGGCCGCACCCAATCACTACCGCCTGGGAATGACGGCCAACGGAATGTCTGTCTGGGATATCGACGATGCGGTGGTCGACACCCTGGGTGAGAAGGTCGGCGCCCTGCCCTTCGTGACCCATTGTTACCGTCGCCCTCGCGCGCTTCCGGAGTGGCCCTACAATCTGTTTGCGATGGTGCATGGAAACAGCCGCGAAGAGGTTCTGGCCAAGCGCGACCGGATCGCGGGCGTGCTCGCAGAGAACTGCCGGGCGAGCGATATTCTTTTCTCGACCCGTATCCTGAAGAAAACCGGAATACGCCTGCGCGGGAAGAAAGGTTGAGCCATGTTTCGCCTTACCGAATATATGCACCGGATCAAAAAGCCCGCGCCCGTGCGCGCCCGCAGAGGCTGCGGTCCTGTGAAGCCGGTGGTGATCTGGAACCTGACACGGCGCTGCAATCTGAAATGCCGGCACTGCTATACGGTTTCCGCCAACGTCGATTTCCCGGGCGAACTGAGTCATCAGCAGGCCATGGAGACTCTGGAGGATCTCGGTCGCTTCGGCATTCCGGCGTTGATCCTTTCCGGCGGGGAACCGCTCGACCGGCGCGGTCTGTTCGACATTGCGGCCCGAGCCCGCAAGTTGGTCCGGATGCTTGCCCTGTCGACCAATGGAACCAGACTGCACGGCGATGTTGCCGATAAGGTTGCGGAGATCGGCTTTGACTATGTCGGCATTTCGATCGACGGCATCGGCAAGACCAATGACTGGTTCCGAGGCGTTGGCGGCGCTTTCGAAGATGCCCTTCGCGGTGTCCGTGAATGCAAGGCACGCGGAATCAAGGTCGGGCTGCGCTTCACCTTGACCGAGGGAAATTTCACCAGCCTGCCGGACCTCCTGCGCTTGTGCGACGATGAAGGCGTGGACAAATTCTATCTTTCTCATCTGGTCTATGCCGGACGCGGCGACAAAAACCGGGGCGAGGACGCCGAACACAAACGCTCACGCTGGGCGATGGACATTCTGCTGCAGCGAGCCTGGGCAGGTGTCGATGGCGGTCGGCCGCTCGATATCGTGACGGGGAACAACGATGCAGACGCCGTTTACTTCCTGAAATGGGTCGAAAAGAAATTCGGCGCTGACACCGCAGCGCATGTCAAAACCCATCTGGTCGCATGGGGCGGAAATTCTTCCGGCCTTGGTGTGGCCAATATCGATACGCTGGGTAACGTGCATCCGGACACCTACTGGTCGGACTACACGGTCGGCAGCGTGAAGACGGACCGCTTCTCGGATTTATGGACTGGCAACGATCCGATGCTGGCACAGCTCCGGACCCGTCCAAGGCCGCTTAAGGGACGGTGCGGCGCTTGCGCGCTGCAGGATGTCTGCGGCGGCAACACACGCATTCGGGCCCTGCAGCTGACGGGCGACCCCTGGGCCGAAGATCCCGCGTGTTATCTCACCGACAGCGAAATCGGCCTTGCGGAGGAAACCTATGACCGCCTGACCGTGACGCCCTTCCGAGGAAAACGCCATGACCCGGTTCATCGTTTCGCTTAGCGCGTTCCTGTTGGCGGTGTCGCCGCCGCTCGCAGACCCGGCAAAGGACTATGCCGACAACTGTCAGGAATGTCACGGCATCAGCCGCCTGGGCGGCATCGGTCCGGCGCTGATCCCTCAGACGCTCGGGCGGATGCGTGGTCCCAATCTGGCTTCTGTCATCAAAGACGGCCGGGAAGCGACGCAGATGCCCGCCTTCGGCGACCTGCTGACCGAAAAGCAAATTGAAGACCTTGCCGCATTCCTGAAACGGCCGCTTACCGATGTGCCGCCCTGGAGCGAGGAAGAAATCCTGGCCAGCCGTCAGTTGAACGAAGACTATAGGTCCGCCGACACCCCCCTGTGGTCTTCCGATCCGATGAACATAACGCTTGCCGTGGAAACCGGAGATCATCACGTCAGCGTTCTGGATGGCGACACTTTTGAGACACTTGACCGGTTCCCAACGCCGTTTGCCGTTCACGGAGGTCCGAAATTCGATCCCGAAGGCCGCTATGTGTTCATCATGTCCCGCGACGGCTGGGTGCAGAAATACGATCTTTACTCGCTTCAGGAAGTCGGCCGGATCAGGGCCGGCCTGAACAGCCGCAACATCGCCATAAGCCACGACGGCAAATGGCTTGCCGTGGCGAATTACCTGCCCAACACGCTGACGATCCTCTCGACGGACGATTTGAGCGTCGCCGCTGTCAAAGATATCAAGGGCAAGGATGGGACCCCAAGCCGGATTTCAGCAGTATATCAGGCTCCACCGCGTGAGAGCTTTGTGCTGGCGCTGAAAGACGTGCCGGAAATCTGGGAAGTTTTCTACGGACCAAACCCGCCCCACTACGGATTTGCGCACGACTGGCGCATCGAAGGTCCCGCCCCTCACACCAGGCCGTTTCCGATCCGCAAGATTACGACCCCCGACTATCTGGACGATTTCTTCTTCGACCAGAGCTATGAATATGTCATGGGCGCCTCCCGGGGCGGCAACGGTGGCCAGGTCATCGATCTGGTCATCGGCCGGAAAGTCGCCGATCTCGATCTGCCGGGGATGCCGCATCTGGGATCCGGAATCACCTGGAAATACGGTGATACAACGGTCATGGCAACACCGCATCTCAAGGACGGTGCGGTCTCCGTGATCGACATGAAAACCTGGAAGACAGTGAAGCGTATCGAGACGCTTGGCCCGGGCTTCTTTATGCGCAGTCACGAGAATTCGCCCTATGTATGGGTGGATGTATTCTTTGGCCCGAACAAGGACGTGATGCATGTCATCGACAAACAGAGCCTTGAGATCATCAAGACGCTCCGGCCGGAGGAAGGCGCAACCGTGGCCCATGTCGAATTCACCCGGGACGGCCGCCACGCACTGGTCTCCGTCTGGGAAGAAGACGGCGCCGTGATCGTCTATGACGCCAAAACTCTGGAAGAGGTCAGGCGTCTGCCGATGCGCAAACCGTCAGGAAAATACAATGTCTGGAACAAGATTACCTTCTCAGAAGGAACCAGTCACTGAAGCCTTGCTCGTTTCGCACGGTCAGCCCTCCCAACCACGGGCGGGCGAGGAGCATGTGAAGGCTCTGGCCGATCAGGTCGGCCTGCACCTTCCCAACTGGTCCGTAAGGTCTGCGACGCTCGCTGCGCCGGATGCGCTGGAACGGGCACTCGACATCTGCCGTCGGGACCCGCTTGTGTTTCCGGTTTTCATGACTGATGGCTGGTTTACGAAAACAGCGCTTCCCAAACGGCTGGCGCAGTCTGCAACCCGTCAGCTTCCCCCGCTGGGAACCCTGCCTGACTTGCCCGAGCTGGCCGCCCGCCTGCTTAGAAAAAGCATCGAACGCCGCAACTGGTCGCCGGACGAGTGTGAAATCCTAATCGCCGGCCATGGTTCCGCAACAGGGCCCGACGCCGCCCGGCGCACCAACCAGTTTGCGGCGGCCTTGGGCCGTTTCCTCCCCGTCACGGCCATACGGGTCGGTTTCCTGGAACAGGCGCCGTATCTTTCGGACGTGGCCGCCCGGTGCCGCCGCAAAACCGTTGAGCTGCCGTTTTTCGCAGCGCCGGGCGGACATGTTTGTGAAGATGTGCCTCAGGCATTGAACATGGCAGGATTTAACGGCGTCCGGCTTCCATGCCTTGGGCAGGCTCGGGGTATCCCGGAACTGATTGCCCGGACCTTGAAAAATGCCGCTAAAAGACATGAGGCCGCATGACCGAGACAGACAAACCCTGGCCGATCAGCAAACTCGCGATCGTGCTCTATCCCTTTGCTGCAGCGGCGGTTGCGATCAATCTTTTTCTGCTCGGCCTTATCGGCCTCGCCTTCGGCCTGCCGGCCATCCCGCCCGTTACCGCAATATGGCTGAGCATACCGCTTGGCCTGCCGGCAAGCTGGTACGCGGCAAAATGGGTCCGCAGCCTGATGGACGAAGCTGACGGCAGACCGCCGCCACCGGAGAGATAGAGGTGTTCAAACGCCGAGCCAGCGGGTGGTGCCGTCCTCCCGAACAAGAAAGGCCCTCACCGCCGGGAACCCAGGCAATGCGGATGCAAGCGTCTCTTCGCCGCTGACCAATGCGGCTGTGGAAAGACCATCGGCAAGCGCGGCACTTGATGCAATAACGCTGGCTGCGGTTAACCCGTTCGCAACGGGATGACCGGTGCGGGGATCAATGATATGGGAAACGGTTCCCGCTTCATCGAAGGTCGTTCCGAACCTTGCGGAACTTGCGACCGACATCTCCTTGAGTGTCACCCGCACTTCAGCCGTTTCGTTTTGCGGATCCGGCCGCAGGGTGACCGTCCAGCCGTGTTTGCCTGCTGCGGCCTGTTCAGGTCCCCTGCCCCGTGCAGATATCTCTCCAAGGTCGACCACCACATCGTGACACCCGTTGGCCGTCAAAAGTTCAGCCACACGATCCGTAATGTAGCCCTGAGCGATCCCGTTCAAGGTCATGGCCATTCCGGATTTCTGATAACGGATCTCCTGCGCGTCGACCGAAACAAATCCGAACCCGGTGCGTTGCGCCGCGGATGCCAGATCACCGGGATCCGTTTCCCCCTGGTTTGTGGCCGCCCTGGCATAACAGGACCAGAGAGACTGAACGGTGGGATCAAAGGCCCCCGCAGTCGCCGCGTGAAGCCTTCCGGCCACGCTGAGAAGTTCGATCAGTTCGTGCGAGGGGACTTTAAGGCAACCATTGCGGTTCAAACGAACAAGCTCGCTGTCGGTGCGATAGAGGCTGAATATCGTTTCAAGGCGCCGGATTTCGCTCTCAACAATCTGAAACAGTTTCTGCGCGCCCGCCCGGTCCTCGTGCAGCAGATTGATCTCTGCGCGCGCACCCAGCGCAAGGCCCGTCCATCGATGCAGGACCGATGCAGACTGTACCGATGACAAGGGCACGACCGCACCGACCGAAGCAGCGGCGCAGATCTTGATGAAGCGTCTTCTGCTGATAAGCGCGCGGTGTCGAATGCTCCGTGTCATTGTTCCGCCTCAACCGCCACATTACGGCTCAATTCGGATACCGGCGGGAGTTCGACCGGAGCCAGAACATAGTCGGCCGGGATATCTCTCAGGCGCAAGACACGGCCACCATTTGCTTCGGCAAACTTCTGAGCGCCCTCCTCGGTTCCGAACGGTATCGCCTCAGGCGCGCCCATACCCCCGGCCTGCCGGCTTTCAACGACAAACCAAGCCTGATCGGCATCGACCCAATTGTCAAAACCCGGCTCTTTCCAGTTCTCCGCGCTGCCCATATCGTTCACATAAATCGCGGCGATGTTTTTTGCTTCTTCGGGCGAATGCATGAAGGCGACCGCATCCCGAACCTGTGTAAACCACAGGGGATGGAGATGGCCGGTCAGATGGATTTGCGCTTTCGGGCCGTCATGTTCCAGCACCGTCATCTGGCAATAATATCCCGCGGCCTCCGGCGTCAGGGCGATTGCAGCGGGTTTGGGAAGTTCGCCCTCATCCTGACATCCGGTAAGAAAAGCGAGTGCAAGGAGAACAAGGATACCCTTTTTCATGGTGTGACCCTCCGAAGAAGAATTGCCGATGCCGTGAGTGCGATACCGGCGAAGAGAAACAGGGAAACCAGCGCCAGCGCCGGATCGAATGGCAGTGTTTCCGCAACACCCGCCATACCGCCCACCAGATCGCTCGCGCCCAGTGCCGCAAGATTGAACAAACGGAAAGCATCCGCCGGATTGAGAAGCACCGCGTACGGGAAAACCTCCGAGGCGAAAACTCCGCTTGGATTGGCAACAAGCACGCCAAGAAGGGCAAGGTCATAAAGAACGACGAGAGCCAGCCACGCTGCGATCGCAGCCGCCGCAGCCGTTCCTGACTGTCGGGTGAGCGAACTCAGGATGTAACCGATTGCGAGGAAACACACACCAAGAAGCGCCGATGTCGCAATCAGCCGACCAAAATCGATTAGTCCCGCCACAGAGCCCGCACCGCTCGCAACCAGCAACCCGGCCGTGAGGCCGTAACCGATTGCCAACGCGACTATGAGGACAAGTGTGTGCCCGACCGCCTTGCCAATCAGAAATTCCGACCGCGAAACAGGGCAGGAAAAAGTCATCAGCAACGTGCCACGCTCGATTTCACCGCACACCGCGTCAAACGCAAGCAACAATGAAATAAGCGGAACGAGATAGACGGAGAGACTGGCAAGGGAAGCAACCGTAATTGTCAGCCGGTCGACCCCCAGTGTACCTGCCGGCGCCGAACCAAGTAGAGCGAGAGCCAGCGAAAAACCGGCAAGGATCAGTGTTGCCAGCAATATCCACCGATTGCGGATTCCGATCCGGATTTCCTGTAAGGCAATTGTCAGGACACGGGAGACCATCTGTCATGCCTCCTTCTGCGCCGAATTGGAAAAGTGCCGGTAGACGTCATCAAGGCTCGGCGCATGGACATCGACATCTTCCACAAGACTGCCGAGCGCGCTGATCGCTGAAAGGGTTCTGACCTTGTCATCCATTTCGCAGTCAATCTCGACGGATTGGCCGTTCATCCGGCCTGCGCCCAACTGCTCCGCGACCGCCTTGACGGCTCCGGGTTTGGTCCAGACCTTCAAGCGGATCGGCAGACCGGCCTGCGCCCTTAGGGAGCTCAATCTGTCATCCGCGACCAACCTGCCCTTGGAGAGGATCAGGATTCGATCGGTGCGTGCTTCCAGTTCGGTGAGCGCGTGCGACGATAAGAGAACCGTCGCGCCCTGCTCCGCAATTTCCCCGATGAGTTGATAAACATTCTGTCTGGAAATCGGATCAAGCCCTGTCGTCGGCTCATCCAACAGCACCAGCCGTGGCCTGCCGATCAGCGCTTGCGCGAGGCCGAGCCGCTGCCGCATCCCTTTGGAATAGGTGCCGATGCGCCGCGCTGCCGCGTCAGCCAGACCCACCGTTTCAAGCAACGGCATGGCGGCGTCCGTCTTTTGGCCTTTGAGGCGCGCGTAGAATTTCAGAACCTCTTCTGCTGTCAGCGCCGCAGGAAACGCAACCGATTCCGGCAGGTAGGCGATGCCCTGTCGAGCCGATCTGCTGCCTGGCGCGGCGTTCAGAACCGAAATCTCGCCGCCGTCGCACTTCAGGAAACCAAGCATCATTTTAAACAAGGTGGTTTTGCCGGCGCCATTGTGCCCCAACAACGCCACGCGCTCCCCCGGCTGCAGAGTAAAGGACACCTGGTCAACGGCGTTGTGACTTTTGAAGCGTTTGCTCACCGACTGAACGGCCACTGTGGAATAGCTCATCCCTGGACTCCTGCATTTGGTTCATGTTGAACCGGCGGATGCATCAGGGGCGCGGTGTCGACGATCCCACCCGGCAGCAGCGCCGGAAACTGGGACTGTGTCCAGCGCAGCAGCTGAACGGCCGGGCTTCCGACCAGCAGTTTCGCCGAAGGCTGGGTCCACAAGACCTGGTCGACCAGATCATTCGGCCTGTACGCTGTGTCGGCGAGACCGTCCCCGTTCATGTCAAAGGCGGCATGGTCGCTCCAGAAATTGCCACGCCCCTCCGTGCTCCAGTCAAGATCCCGGCTGCCGACATACTTGACCTGGGTCTTGTTACGGATGAAGGCGTTGCCCTGGAAGGTGTTTTTGGCTGACCCGGCGGTAAAATGCACGCCGATGGGGCATCCTTCGAAGCGGTTGTCTGTCACCGCATTCTTGTTGGCGTTGTACATGAACAGGCATTTCTCGCCGCCGCCTGACACCTGATTGCCGGTGATCTCCGCCCGATTGGCATAGTTGAGCATCAGTCCGTGATCACGGTCGCCGATGGAAACATTGTTGCGCACCTTGAGGCGGTCGGAGAACATCAACGCATAGCCGATATCGTTGCCCGTGGAGACATTGTTCTCAATGATGCCGCTGTTGCCGTGCATGTAGTGGACAGCGAACCGCAAATTCTGAAAATGATTGTTACGGAACGTGTCCTTGTGGCTGGTGTTGACAAATACACCATCCCGTCCAAACCGGATCGTGTTGAACTCCGCCAGAAGGTCCGGTGCGTTCCAGACGTAGATGCCGTTGCCGCGCTCGTTCATGCGCAGATCCTGCCGGCCTTCGATCAGGTTGTTCGAAACAATGGCCTCGCGCGCACCGTGAACGTCGACGCCGGTCAGGTTGTCCAGAATTCGGTTATCCTGAACACGGGCACGGTGGGCCTTTTTCGTCAGCTTGATCCCCGAATCCAGCGTTTCGTGCGAGAGCCCCGAACCCGTTATTGTCAGTCCCCGGACAACAACGTCCGGCACGGTGACTGTAACGACGCTCCCAATTCCATTCCCCGAAATACGGGCTTTACCGAAGCCATCGAGCGTGAGCGGTTTTTCCACAATCACCGGGCCGGCATGGTCTCCCGGAGCGAGCCGGAGCATGTCCCCGGCCCGCGCTTTCGTAAGGATATCCTGCAATGCACCCTGTTCCGCCGGGACAAACCACTCAGCGGCGGCCAGCGGTCCGCAAACCGCCATCACCGCGCACAGAACGGTCAACCCTCCGGTCAGATTGCGCAGGGCGCGACGCATGGATCAGACTCCTCTGGGTTCGACAAACATCCGGCCGCGCATTTCCATATGGAGCGCGTGGCAGAACCACTGACAGTAGAACCAGTGCACACCCGGCCGTTCTGCAATGAAGGTCACGGACGCCGTCGCCTGCGGTCCCACCTCCATGGCAACGCCATAGTTCGACAGGCAGAAGCCATGAGTCAGATCATCAATGTCGTCGATATTGGTGACATAGACCGTGACCTCGTCGCCCTGTTTCACGGTGAATTTTTCAAGGCTGAAGGTCGGTGCGACGGAGTGCATGTAAACGCGCACCTTATTGCCATCCCGTATCACATCGGCCGCATCTTCCAGGACGACTCCGTCGGCCTCGGCCTGCTTGACGGCATCGGCGAAGCTTGGATCTGACCGATCCCAAACGATTGCCGGGTTCACCTTGGACCGGTGAACGATGATGCTGTCATGCGGTTCGGCAAAGGTCGGACCATCATGCACGACCTTCATCTGATCGCTTGAAATATCGATAAGCTGTTCGTTTTCCGGCTTCAGCGGACCGACATTCAGGAACCGGTCCTTGGAAAACTTATTCATCGATATCAACCACTTACCATCCGCTTCGGCGGTTTCACCCATGGACGTGGAGTTGTGGCCCGGCTGGTAATGCACATCGACCTTCGAGATGATCGGATCGACGTCTTCTCCGGCATAAGCGCGAATGGCTTTGTCCATGTTCCATTTCACCACCTGGCTATCCAGGAAAAGTGTCGTGAAGCAGTTGCCTTTGCCGTCAAAAGCGGTGTGCAGCGGGCCGAGGCCAAGCTGCGGCTCGCCAACAATTGCGGACCGCGGATCGGCGTTGTCGGCAAACAGTGCGTCCACCTTGGTGACATCAATAATCGAAACGGTCGGCGACAGCTTGCCGTTGATGACAATGTGCTTCTTGTCCGGAGCCGCATTACAGCCATGGGGACTGTTGGGAATCGGGATATACCGGGTAAACTGCGACTTGGCTTCCTTTCGGCCGTCGACAACCGGAACCCCCTTCAACTCCTGAAAATTGCCCGCCTTCACGGCGTCCTCAATCGCCTTGATGTTAAAGACAACGCAGTGATCGAGTTCGTTTTCGGTCATCTCGGCCAGGTTCGTGCCCATTTCCGAGTTGTAGCTGGTCGAGAAGGCGTATTTGCCCTGGTAGTCAGCATCGGTGTTATCGAGGTTACCTGAGACGATCACCTGCCAGGCGACCTTCATCTCATCGCCGTCTATGGCGGTGAAGATGCACGAATACTCAGACGGATCGTCAAGGATCCTGCCGTCATTGACGAGCGGTGCTTCATGCTCGCCGTTGGCGAAGATATATCCGGTGCGCGGATATTTCTGCGGCCGCATGCCGTGAATGTCGTGCGCGTTCGGAATTTCTATGATCTTGTCGCACTTCATCGTCGTGCAGTCGATCCGGGCAACGCGTGTGTTTGCCTTATCGTTTGCGAAAATATAGCGACCGTCATAGGTGCCGTCCGTGAAGGACATATGCGGATGGTGAAGGTCGCCATTGTCGTAAGTGACTTTGCCCTGAGCCGCGAGATACGCCTTGGTCTCCGGCAGCAGTCCTTCAGTCAGAACTTTCAGCGACTCGTTTGTCTGGCCCCAACCGGTGGCGGAGCATCGGTTGAAAACCGGAATCCGCATCAGTTCGCGCATGGACGGAACGCCGAGAATGCGCACTTCGCCTGTTTGGCCGGACGACCAGAAGCCGTAATACTCGTCAAGTTCACCCGGCGCCATTTCAAATTTCTGATGACCGTCCTGAGCCAGAGCCGGATTGGCCCCGCTGAGAGCAACCGCTCCCATTCCGGCAACCACTGCTGTCTTTGCGCTGCCGCCCAAAAGGTCCCGGCGGGACATATCAATATTGTTTTTCTTCTCCTTCATGGCTGATCTCCTTGGTTTGCCCTTTGAAGGTTATTTAACCGGAGCCGGCATTGCCGCTTCGGCAGCCGCCTCCGGCTTTACGAGCCCGGTCTGCTTTTCGAAGCGACGCCGTCGGGCGAGCTTCTTGATACAGACGGGACATTTCTGATCGTGCTGATAAAGAACCTGGCAATGCAGGCAGTTAAGGCACTCGTTGGGATTGATGTTGCCTTCCGGATGAATGGCCTGAACCATGCATTCCTTTGCACAGCGATGACAGGGATTGCCGCATTCGCGGTAGCGCTTGAGCCAGTTGAACATTCTCAGCCGGGCCGGAATCGCAAGAGCCGCACCGAGCGGGCACAGGTACCGGCAATAGAACCGTTCAACGAAGAGACCGGCCGCCAACAGCGCCACGGCAAACAGGACAAAGGGCCAGGCCCGCTGGAATTTCAGGATGATGGCCGTCTTGAACGGTTCCACCTCTGCGTAATGCTCGGCGACATCCAACGAATAAAGTGACAGCCCGAAAAGCCCCAGGAAAATCATGTATTTGAGCGGCCACAGGCGCTCATGCAGCCCCCAGGGCACCTCGAATTGCGGCACCCGGAACAGCTTCGCCAGCCTGTTGGTCAACTCCTGGAGCGCGCCGAAAGGACACAACCAGCCGCAATAAGCCCCGCGCCCCCAAAACAGCAGGGCAGCGGCGACGGAGAACCACAGCAGAAAGACAAGCGGATCCATCAGGAAGGCGTTCCAGCTGAACTCGTGCGTCACGGCTGAGAAGAAAGCCAGCACATTGACGACGGAGAGTTGAGCGTTTTCCATCCAGCCGAGCCAGACCAGCGTGAAGGTGAGGAAAACAATCCGGAACCAGAAGGTGAACCGTTCGTTCCGCGTCACCTGCATCTGGAAGAAGAACACCAGTGTAAGAGCTGCGACTGCCACGCCCAGAACGGCAATGTCGACAGTGCGGTCCCTCCAGATCCGCATCCACAGCTCCTGCGCTCCGGGATCGGTGGACGAAGCAGACGCGGCCCCTCCGTTTGGCGAACCCGCGCCGGCAACCGGCACGGTTTTCAGATAGGACTCAGGCAGGCCGTAGCCGAGATCGAACGTCAGAAACACTTTATCGATCGGGCCGACTGCACGCTGTACCAGGAGTTGCAGGCGGAACTCCTTTGCGGGATCAAACCCGATATCCGCAGGAATGATGAAAAGGTCCATTTCGGTGAAAGCAGGAGCTCCCTCGGCCGTGATGTCACCCACGCGCTTGTGCTGCTTGTCGAAGAACCTGGCTGATATATCGTCCTGAATCATCTGGATCCGGTCGAAAATTCCGCCGCGGACGTAACCCGATCCCTTGAAGGAATAGCGTCCGCGTCCCATCACGAGCAGCGCGTGTTCGCCCTCCTTCAGGCGTTTTCTGAGATTGGCATATTCAGCCTCTCCCAAAAGGGACAGTCCGATGGTGGGCACGTCCGCCAGTGCCACATACAGATCAATGAATGTGTCCGTATCCGGTCCTGCTTCCGGCCGTGCAATCGCCCGCGGATCCCCTTGCCGCGCAAAGGCTTCGTTGAGCTGGGCAACGTCCAGCGACATGCGGCGCACGGAACCGTCACCTGTCAGCGTCATCCAGTCCAGGACATCCCGACGGCTGGTGTCGACCTCCTTTTTCGGACCCTGATCGGCAATTTCAGGCGCAAGTCCGCCAAGGCCAAGGGCCCGCGCCACTTTCAGGCCCGAACGAACGATGGAGTCGTCGATCACCATGATCGTCACGGTGGCGCCGGAAATGATATCAAGATCGTGCGCCGAGCCGCCGCTTTCCGCTTCCGCTTTCAGGTCGAGACCGGCATATCCCTCCGTCACCGCCCGGATTTCCGACTCCGGAATACCGATCAGCACAATTGGTTCTGAGTGCTTGACCAGCCGGACACCCGTAACGATGGCAGATTGATCCACACCGACCAGCGTATGGATCGGCTTACCGGAATAACCCGTCGTGGAGACAAAATCTGACGTCAGGAAAACCCAGCCGATCGTTGACCCGCTGTTCAAAGCGGGCACGACCGGCACGTCTTCCCTCACCGGACCGAACTCATTCGCCCCCGGGACAAGATCACCCGGCCGCACTTTCTCAAGAAATGCAGAAACCTGAGCATCCGCTGCCAGAACATCAGGAACAAGCGCAATCAAAAGCACAAGGCTGACGACGAAGCCACAGAACCGGGTTATGTGAAAAAGGGGACGCACTTTGAGCGCTCCGGCATTTGTCATCAAAGACGCAGATGCAATCTTCCGCCTTTGCACAGGGAAACTCTTTGACGATAGTCAAGTGCCCGTTAATTGAGTTTTCCCGCCCAAATCAGGTGTAAACCGGACTTTCCAAGGCACCGGCTAGCGCGTATTGCGGGGCGGCCTTGGCATTGTCAGAAGCGGAAAATAAACCCAGACGAAGATAAGAAAGGCTGCAGTCCAGAGTCCGCCGGACAGCAGCATGGTCTGGAAGTAGCCGAGTGTAGCCGTGCCGAACGTTCTGACGAGCGCCGCTGCAATCACAGTTACGTACGCAACGGTGATCGACCCGGAAACATTCAATGGCCGACCGCTGTGCCCCAATGCGGCGCGTGTCATCATTGCCAGGGTCATGCTGCCGACGGCCCCGGCAGCAATCAGATGAAGAGCGGCGGCTTCACTGAGATACTCAAAAATCAGGTTGCTGCCATAAACCAGATAGCCCGCCGCAAGGAGAAAAAAGGCGACGTGAAGGATCCAGAGAATCGGACTTCTGCGCACCAACCATCCTTTCCACCCGATCAGGCGTATGAAGTTAACCGCTCCCGCAGCGAGACAAAGGCAGCCGAAGAGGATTGGCGGTACAAACGGCAGGCTTGCGAGCACGACCAGAACCGGCAGAAGAATACCTAACCTCTCAGACCAGGCGCTGGTTTGCGGCAATGGGCCTGGGTGAGGCAGCCGGTTCAGCGCATTGCGCGTAAAGGCGGGGACCACCCTGCCGCCGACAATGGCGATCATCGCGGCGCTGGCAAAGATTCCCACCCGGACCCCGGCTTCGGCCGTTCCGCCGGTCCACCCGATCCAATCCGTATGCATCAACAGGTTGCCGATAAAAAGCGCGCTCAGCAAAAAGAGGAATATAGCGTTTCTCAACTGTGCCTTTTGTGCAAGACGCCCTAAAATCGCCGTCGACAGCACTGGAATAAAAGCCAGATCGAGCACAGCCACGACAACCGGGTCCAAGGCACTTGAAAACCAGATGGCAAACCGTCCAAGCAACCAGACAAGGCCGCTTGCGGTAACAAATATCGCCCCTGCTTCGCGGGTTCCGGTCCAGTTCGGAACTGCTGTGATAAAGAAACCGGCCATGACCGCAACCGTATAGCCATAGACCATCTCGTGTGCATGCCACAGATGCAGCGCCATAGCCATCGGTTCGGAAACGAACGCACCCCCGGCCGCATGGACGGCCAGCCAGATCGTCCAGGCCATCATTGCAAAAACTGAAAACAGACCGGCGCACAAGAAATAAAAGCGGAATCCCGCACTTAAAACCGCCGGGAAGCGGATCTGGCCGGTTGTATCTTGTGACTTATGGGTTGCGGCCATGAGTATACCTCGCTGGGCAAGCGCCGGATAAACGGTCTCGGGCGACTGCCGGCGGGAACCGGCAGTACTTCATGGTCACAGGGTTGAAAGGAGAAGGTCTTGACTATCGTCAAGCGCGGTCAGATAACCTGAGAAAAAAACTCATATATATGTCACGAGGTCTTTTGCCATAAGTCCGCCGGCAAGGGCGCAGCGAGCTGCCGACTGTCGGGAACCGCGCCAAGAATTACAATGCGGTCCGGACACGCCACAGTTCCGGGAAAAGCTCGACCTCCAGCATTTTCTTAAGATACGGTACGCCGCCGGTGCCCCCGGTGCCACGCTTGAAGCCGATCACCCGCTCGACGGTTGTGACGTGGTTGAAACGCCAGCGGCGGAAATAGTCTTCAAAATCGACAAGTTTCTCGGCCAGATCGTAAAGTGACCAATATTGCTCCGGGTTGATATAGACCTCTTTCCAGGCTGCTTCCACGCTGGCATGGTGCCGGTAAGTCCGGGTGGTGTCGCGCTCAAGAACCTCGGCAGAAATATCAAAGCCGGCACGGGCCAGCGCAAGAACGGCTTCATCATACAGGCTTGGTTTCGTCAGCTCTTCTTTCAGAACATCGAGCAGATCGGGCCGGTGCGCGTGAGGTTTCAGCATGGCGTGACTTCGATTGCCGACAACATATTCAATCAATCTGTATTGCCACGACTGAAACCCGGACGATTGCGCCAAATCGTCCCGAAAACTCGTGTATTCGCTCGGTGTCATTGTCCGCAATACATCCCAGGCGCCATTGAGCTGGTCAAATATTCGCGCAACCCGGGACAGCATCTTGAATGCGGGCGGAAAATTGTCAGACCGAATAGCGTCGCGCGCCGCACTCACTTCGTGCAGGATCAGTTTCATCCAAAGCTCGGATGTCTGGTGTTGAATGATGAACAGCATCTCGTCATGAGTTGTTCCCAATGGCTTCTGAGCATTCAGAATTCTGTCAAGCAACAGGTAGTCGCTGTAGCTCATCCTGGTGCTGAAATTCATTTCAGCGCCGTCATTTTCCGGATTGTAAGGTCCTTCTGTCATTACGTTACCGGCGCCTTTTGTTTGAACTTCGATTGGTCCCAAAGCCGGTCCGACATGACCGTTTCCAGAGTTAGGACCGCTTTCATAACGTCGTCTTCATCAAGGTAGAGTGGCGTAAATCCGAACCGCATCACATCCGGTGCCCGAAAATCACCGATCACGCCGTTTGCGATAAGCGCCTGCATGGCCGCATATCCCTGAGAAAATGCGAACGACACTTGAGAACCGCGGTCCGCCGGGTTTCGTGGGCTTACAAGTTTCAACTCAGGACAGCGGGCTTCGACCTCCCTGATAAAAAGTTCCGAAAGCTCTATCGATCTGGCTCTCACGTCGTCCATCGACACACCATCCCACACGTCAAGCGCGGCTTCCAATGTTGCCATCTGCAGGACGGGGGGCGTTCCGACGCGCATGCGTTCAATCGCCGGGGCTGCATCGTAAGACAGATCAAAAGCAAACGGTTCAGAGTGCCCCATCCACCCGGCCAAAGCAGGTTCCGCATCGTCCGCAATGTCGGGCCGCACATAAATAAACGCCGGAGAACCGGGGCCTGCATTGAGATACTTGTAGGTACAACCGACAGCAAATTCCGCCTTGCATGCCGTTACGTCTACCGGCACCGCCCCGGCCGAATGGGCCAGGTCCCACAAAGCGACGGCACCTACCTCGTGCGCTTTCTCAGTCAAGTCCGCCATATTGTGCATCCGACCGGTTCTGTAGTCGACATGCGTAAGCATCAATGCGGCGACATCCTGTGTGAGGTTGGCCGCGACGTCCTCCGGATTCACCACCTTCAGCACGTAGGTCTTGTCGATCGTCTTGATCAGACCCTCGGCCATATAGAGGTCGGTCGGAAAGTTCCCGTTGTCGGACAGAATGACGGCCCGGTCCGGCCGCATTTTGAGCGATGCGGCAAGTGCCTGATAAACCTTGATAGAGAGCGTGTCGCCGACAACGACACTTCCGTCGGCCGCTCCAATCAACGTTGCCAGGCGATCGCCAAGGCGCCGTGGCTGATGATACCAGCCCGCCTCGTTCCAGCCCCTGATTAGAAGGTCTCCCCACTCATCCTGAACCGTTTTCGCCAGGCGATCCGTCGCGGCAACGGGGAGCGGTCCGAGGGAATTCCCGTCCAGATAGATTATGCCTTCCGGAATGCAGAATGAGCTTTTTCTCACGTCTGACCTCGCTTACCGGCGTGCAAAACATCCCTGCGGTCCTCAGAGCGTGCTACCGATTGTACCTTGCTTTTCTTTCAGGATATCCACAATCCACGCTTTGGAGAACCCGGATCACATCCCAGGGAGCTGCTGCCATTCAATATGTAAGCGAATAACCTATGAGCTCCGCCATCCCTGCGGGACTCTTGCACTTCTTCTGACGATAAGATCGCTTTTGATTTCGATCTTTTTTCTTTCCGCCGAAGCGTCCTGGATCATGGAGAGAAGCATTTTTACGGTGGCCTCGACCATTCGATTGGCCGGTTGGCGCAGTGTGGTCAAATCATAGACTTTCCATGCTGCCATGCGAACGTCGTCATATCCGACGATCGATACGTCCTCGGCCATCCGGAGACCGAATTCCAATTGCAGCGTTTCGATCACCGCAAAAGCCATGTGGTCGTTGCCGACAAAGACGGCATCCGGCCTTTGCACTTGTTGAAACATTTCCCGAGCCGCGTTGGCGGCTTTCTCACGGCTAAACTCACCGTCGATGCAGGCAAACAGATCGAACCCGTCAACTGCCAGGCGATCGATGAACCCGGCTTTGCGCTGCCGGCCGTTGAGTGTTTTCTGCCAGCCGGAAATGTGGGCGATTCTCCGGTGCCCGCCGGCAATCAGAAATTCGGCGGCCAGGCGTCCGCCCTGGTAGTTCGCGGCGGTCACGCAGGCGATATCTTCCCCCGGCTGACCGCGATTGAAAAGGACAAAGGGAATGCCGACATCATTCAGTCGGTCTGTCAGCCGGTTTGACATGCTGACCGACGCAAGAATGATCCCGTCCACCTGATGGGCGAGAAGTTTCTCAACGACCGGGTCGATGTCCTCCTCAAGGTCGGAGGCAAAAAAGATAAGGACGTGGTAGCCGACGCTGTCAAGCGCAGCGGAAAACCGCTCCAGGGCCTCGGGATAAAACGGATTGTCAAGATAGGCGACGACCAGCCCGATTGTCCTGGATTGGCCTGTTATCAGCGAACGCGCCAGCGTGTTGGGGCGATAGCCCAGCTCTCTGGCGGCGTCTTCGACTTTTTTCCGAACTGCAGGACGCACGGCCTCGCTGTTTGAAAACACGCGGCTCACAGTGGGTTGGCTGACACCGGCAGCCCGCGCCACCTCCATCGCTGTCACTTTTGAAGGCGATTTCGACATGGACCCTCAGATTCCCTTGCTTTGTCTCTGCCTGCGTAGCGCGTCAAGTACATCAAGCCCCAACTGTCGGAGAACGTCCAGGATGTCGATCGGCACCCAATTTTCGCGAATAAGTCCTTCATGATGATGATAAAAATCCATCACCCGCATCGTGATCAGCTTGTTGGTGGGCTCTTGCCCCATGAATCCGGGACCATAATGGATTGCCGGAAAGCTCGGCCAACCGCCGGTGACGGAATAATCACCGTCTCCGATCCGAATGTAGTGCCGAGCATGATGCTCTTTCCTGACGGCCTCAACGTCCTCAAGCGTTCCTTTCGGTCTTTGGAATGCGATCCGGAACGGAAGTTGATGGCCATCCACAAAACCGACCAGGCCGCGTGTCGTCCCGATTCCCGACGGGCCG
Source organism: Stappiaceae bacterium (assembly GCA_965275915.1). GTDB lineage: Bacteria > Pseudomonadota > Alphaproteobacteria > Rhizobiales > Stappiaceae > JBDWFY01. Next base: position 45,487 of record CBDHYI010000006.1, on the reverse strand, counting down.
TACCACATCATCTTCGGGTGCCAGTGTCGCCGCTGCTCCATGTTGATCAACCCCTCACGCGTGGGATGTTCATTGTCGTAGTCAAACAGCGTCTTATGCATTGCAAGCGTCTGTCGGAGCAATGTCTCCGACAGGACCGGATCCGTATCGTGCAGGATGATTCCGTCGCCGGTGTTCGGGCCGTACCACAGTCCCTCCGATCCACGGCTGGGCGGCAACGGCCAAACGCCTGACTGCCGGATCACATCCAGAATGTCCCAAAGCAGATTGGCCTGGACGATCCTTCCATCCTCAATCTGATAGATTTCGCCATAGCGGACATGGAGCGGCTGACCGGTCGCCGGGATGCCCAGCCAGTCCTGTTGGAACAGACCGCAATAGTGGCCGACCGCCGCTATATAGCTCCGCCCCTCATAAGCACCGCCGACAAATATCAGATCCCGTCTTTCAAGATCCGGGAGAGCCTTTTTGAGCGGCGTCCAAATCCTGGACAGGGCCATCCGGTTGCCCGTCATTTCATTCATTGGGTGGGCTGCACGCCAATCAGCGTCATCGTGTGCAATTCCGGAAAGCAGCGTTTCCGACAGGCTCTGCGGCGGCGCCTCGGCCAATTGGCTAAGGGCTTCAAAGAATGTTCGTTTTATCTCTGCGGTAACTGTCATAACGGCTTTGAATAAGGACAAATTCGAATGTAAATTTTGCATACGTATTCAAAAAAAGCCAGCATGATCTTGCATACGTATTCAAAAAGTGTCAATCTGACGGGAAGCTCTTCTTGACTTAGCCCGGGGACGATGGCGGAAGAGCTGTCAAAGGGAGAGGTTCATGACAAGTTTGAGACGCGCGCTGCTCGGCGGCGCCTTCCTCGTTGCAAGCGCATCATTCGCCCACGCGGCCTGCGGTATTGAAGGCGGCAAGGTCAACATCATAGGCAACGAGTTTCCTGCTATCCAAACAATTGGCGGTGTCGCAAAACAGTGTGCCGGTGACGGTGTGGAGATAGAAGCCAATCTGACTAAGGAACACAAGACGATTCAGGTTCCGGGACTTTCCGGCAACCCCGCTGAGTACACGGTAGCGATCGTTGCCAACTCAAGCATTGTTCCCCTGATGAACGACGATCTGATCCGCCCGCTTGATGACCTGATCGCCAAACATGGCGGCAATTTCAAGGACAATCAGAAGATCTCGGTCGGCGGTAAGGTTATGGCGATCGGCTTTATGGCCAATGCCCAGCATCTCGTTTATCGGAAGGATGTTCTGGAACAAGCCGGTCTTGAGCCGCCGAAAACCTATGAAGAGGTTCTGGAGGCTGCAAAAGTCATCAAGGACAAAGGCTTGATGAAATATCCGTTCGGAGCCGCCTATGCCGCCGGCTGGGGCCTCGCTCAGGAATTCAACAATATGTTCATCGGCCATGGTGGCAAGTTCTTCAAGGACGGAAGCGCGATGCCGAACATCAACAGCCCTGAGGGTGTCGCGGCGCTGAATACCATGAAGGCGCTCACCGAATATATGAATCCGGACTTCCTGACGCTGAACAACAACGAAATCAATGCGGAGTGGAAAGCCGGCAATGTCGCCCTCATGCAGATGTGGGGATCCCGGGCCGGACCACTGCTTACTGCTGAAGGAACGGCTCCCGGAGTAGCGGAAAACACCGTGCTCGCCTATCCGTTGACTGTTGGCGGCAACGACATTCCGGCGACCACGCTCTGGTGGGACGGCTGGACCATCGCAAAGAACATTTCCGACGAGGATGCGGAAGCGTCCTATCTGGCCATGGTCAATGCGATCGATCCAAAGATTATGAACGACGATGTCGCTTCTCAAGCGGTCTGGCTGATCGACGGGTATGAGCCGACACCGGCCTCTGCGGGCGTGTTTGCAACGATCGAAGCCAAAGCGCAGCCCTATCCGATGCTGCCCTATCAGGCCCTGTTACATTCAGCTTTGGGTGCCGAATTGCCGGACTTCCTGTCAGGCAAGGAGTCCGCGGAAAAGACCCTGGCGGACGCCGAAGCGGCTTACCTGACTGCGGCCAGGGAAAAAGGCTACATCCAGTAGGCCGCCACACTTCTCATAACCCGATGGGGAGGGTTTGATCCCTCCCCGCAGTAACCTTCGCTGCACGACCGCAGCAGAAGGAAACCGTCAGCTATGTTTTCAAAAGTGTGACAAGCGATGAAGCACCGCTCCTTTTTATGGTTCTTCCTGCCCACGGCGCTTGCCATGGTCCTGTTCATCTTTCTGCCGATCGTTTCGGTGGTCACGCAGTCGCTGTTCGTATCGCATGACCAGGTTTTCGTTGAAGTGGAAAACTGCGACATATTCGGCTGCAAAAAGGAAATGATGATCGATACCGCAGCAACGGAAAAGCTGCGTGAAGAAGAACCCCTGGGCAAATATGTCGGCCTCGCGAACTACTTCAACCGAAGTCACCTTGCCACCGCCGAGGTGAGCGCTGCCTGGAACGCCACCCAAAGCTGGGGCCATTTCTATGATGTGTTGAGCAATCTGCCCCTGTATCGCGCGCTCATTTTCACTCTGGTATTCACGTTCGTCGCAACGCCGCTGACGATCATTTTCGGGTTTATGATCGCAATAGCCGTCAACGCATTGCATCGGGCAATCAAAGGTCTGGTGATCTTCTTTTCGCTCCTGCCGTTTGTCGTGACGCAGCTGATCGGGTCGCTGATCCTGTTCTGGATGATCGACTCGCGGGGGATCATCGGCAGCACGCTGCAATATCTGCTTGATGATCCCGACCTGTCGCTCAAGGCCTCAACAAGCCTGACGTGGCTGACCCTGATTGTCTATGGTGTCTGGCATGCGGCGCCCTTTGCCTTTGTGATTTTTTATGCCGGCCTTCAGACACTGCCGCAGGATACGCTGGAGTCGGCAATGATCGATGGCGCGACCCGCTGGCAGCGCATTCGCTACGTCATCATTCCCCACTTGATGCCATTGGTCACGTTCGTGGCGCTCATACAGCTTATGGATAACTTCCGGATTTTCGAACCGATTGTCGGCTTCAACGCGTCGGCTCATGCCACGTCGTTGTCGTTCCTGATCTATAACGACATGGACGGTGAATCCCGTCTTCTATCCTCGGCCGCAACGACATCGGTGCTGACAATCATCGGCGTTGCCATTCTGCTGTCCCCCGTGCTGGTGCGTACGTGGCGGGACTGGAACAGAAAGGTCTGACTATGTCCTCAGCCATTGAAAACAAATCGTCGGGCCTGCGTCTCTTTTCAACTGCGCTCATCATCCTCTGGCTGATCATTGCCGCATTTCCCTTTCTCTGGACCTTTTGGGGCTCCTTTAAGGTGGAGCTCGACTTCTTCTCGAAAGAAGACTGGGCGAATGCCCTCACCGGGGTCCGGACCATTGGCGAAACCGGCGCGCCTTTTACGCTCAACGGCTACCGCGGTGCCTGGATCCAGGAAGAATTCTGGCGAGCGGTGCTCAATACGTTCGTTGTATGCTTCTTTGTCGTCTGCATTTCCCTGACAATCGGTACGCTCGGTGGCTATGCGCTGTCCCGGACCAGTTATCGCTACGGATTCTGGCTGCTGATCGCAGCACTGATTTTCCGTGCAATGCCGCCCATTACGCTCGTTTCAGGCTATCTGTTGCCGTTTTTCGAATGGGGTCTCTGGGGGTACCTGTTCACCTCCATCATTGTGCTTGTGGCAATCAATCAGCCCTTCACACTCTGGATGCTGCATTCCTTCTTCCAGAAAATCCCGAAGGAACTGGACGAGTCGGCCAAGGTCGATGGCTGCACCCAGTTTCAGGCCTTCCGGCATGTGATCATTCCGGTCATGTGGCCCGGCGTGATCACCACAGGTCTGTTCTCGTTCCTGCTCGCTTACAACGACTTCGCGGTGACGGTGATGCTGCTCTCGAAGGAGAACCAGACGATGGTGCCCAAGATCGCGGGTTTTCTCGGTACGACTCAGACCGAAGGGAATGTGATGTTCGCCGTCGCCGCTGTGGTCTCGGCAACCGCACCGCTTTTCCTTCTTGTCATGTTCTTCCAACGCCAGATTGTCAGCGGTCTGACCGCCGGCGCCGTCAAGGGATAGACCGATGGCTCAAATAACACTCAAAAATGTGAACAAAAGTTGGGGCTCCTTTGTCGGTGTCGACAACTTCAATCTTGAGATCGCAGACAGGGAGTTTCTGGTTCTGCTTGGTCCGTCCGGCTGCGGCAAAACCACAACAATGCGCATGATTGCCGGCTTGGAAAGCATCACCAAAGGAGAAATCTGGATCGGGGACCGCAAGGTGAACGACCTTGAGCCCAAGGACCGCGACGTGGCCATGGTGTTCCAGTCCTACGGTCTTTATCCGAACATGACCGTATGGGAGAATATCCGCTTTCCGCTTAAGATCAGGAAAGTTGATCCGTCGACCCATCAGGAAAGGGTTGACCGGGCTGTGGCGATGGTTGAGCTGGAGGATTTCACCCATCGCCGTCCGGCCGAGCTTTCCGGCGGTCAGCGTCAGCGCGTCGCGCTCGCCCGCGCCATTGTGCGGGAGCCTACTGTTTTTCTTATGGATGAGCCGCTTTCCAATCTGGATGCGAAATTGCGTGTTTCAACGCGGGCGCAGATCAAGAATCTGCAGCACGAACTCAAAACCACGACGATCTATGTCACTCACGATCAGATCGAGGCCATGACCCTGGCTGACCGCGTGGTCGTCATGAACAAGGGGGTCGTGCAACAGGTCGGAACACCCAAGGAAATCTACAACAATCCGATCAACACGTTTGTTGCCGGTTTTATGGGAACGCCTGCTATGAACCTTGTCGAAGGAACATTGCAAAACGGAGTGTTTGAGGCCGAAAACATCAAAGTCGCCGGGTTTAAAACAGAAAAGAGCGGCGCGGTGACGCTGGGTTTCAGAGCCGAGGATGCGTCCCTTTCCTCATCCGCCGGAGAGCTGCAGGCGGCAATCTACTCTTATGAACTTCTGGGCGAAGCGTCGATGGTCAACGTTCATGTCGGTGAAGCCATCGTCTCGGTCAAGGCTGACAAAGATTACATAGGTGAGATCGGAGAACAGGTTTCCGTCGGAGTTCCAAAGGAGATCTGCCACCTGTTCGACACCGCCAGCGGCGCGCGCATTCAGGAAATCGGTCTCAGCTGAGACGAGGGTATCGTGACGAAGGCACTCATCAATAAGAACCGGTTCAGAATACTCATGGAGGCCACGCAGGTTCCTGACAGGACAGCATGGGCTTCGGCGCTGGATCGGGTTTTTGCCGACGATGCGGCAATCAATGTCTGTCACCCGTTCAACCATATTATCGGCCCGGAGGCGTACCGCACGGCCTTTCTTGAGACCCTGCATCGCGCTTTTCAGGGTCTTTACCGACGCGACTACATCATCATGGGCGGCGCGTTCGAAGGCGAAGAGTGGGTATCCGCCACGGGATATTATGCCGGGCATTTCCGGAAACCGTGGCTTTCAATCAAGCCGACCGGCGCCCTCGCCTATCTGAGATTTGGGGAGTTTCATCGCTTCGAAAACGAAAGAATTGTCGAGAGCTATATTTTTCTTGACCTCCCTGAACTGATGATTGCCGCAGGTCAGTGGCCCATTCAAAGCAGTCCGGGTTCGCAGCGGGGCTATACGGGCTGTTTGCCAGGCCCGGCGCCGCAGGACGGTCTGTTGTTTCGCCCCGAGGATGCGGTTGCAAGCGAACATTCGCTGACCATGGTGACCGAAATGCTGCGCAAGTTGGCGACCAAAGATGAAGCCTGGCGTCCCTATTGGCACGACAACATGGCCTGGTACGGACCGGCCGCCTTCGGATCATTTCTCGGAATAGAAAACTTCGCCGGCTTTCAGGTTCCGTTCGAACAGGTTCTGGACGGCTGGGCCGGCGGCGCGGTGATTGGAGGAAAGACCAGACACTTTTCGCGTTTTGCCGACAATGAATACGTATGCAGCGGCGGCTGGCCGTCGCTGACAGGTGTTCAGGTCAAACCGTTTCTGGATCAGCCGGCAACACATGAACGCCTCTACATGCGCGTCTGCGACTGGTGGCGCCGGCAAGGCGATCTGCTGATGGAGAACTGGGTTTTCGTCGATATTCCCGATGTGCTTCTGCAGATGGGATATGACCTGTTCGAAGAGAGGGAGCGCGCGCAATGACTGAGCGGTGTAACGGCATGACCGCGTTTTTAGACTCCGGCTTCGATGCGGAAGCGCATGCCCGAAAGTCGGCGGAAAGTCTGAGTATCGTAAAGCGGATGGAAGATGCATTGGCCGCAAATGCGGACGATATGGCTTCGTACTTTCACAAAGATTTTCGCTGGATGGGAAATTACGGCAGCGGCACGAAAACAGGACTGACCGAATTTCAGAAAAACTGGCAGTTGCCGTTGCGCGCTTCTTTCACGGAGCGTGACTATAAAACCAACCGTTTCCTGGCGGACGGGGACAATGTGTCCTGCTTCGGCCATATCGAGGCAACCCATTCCGGTCCGTTCATGGGCATCAAACCCACCGGCAAGCGCATCACCATTCCGTACATGGATTTCTGGCACATCAGGGACGGTAAGATTGCGGACAATTGGGTTTCGGTCGATCTGGCATCGGTGCTGGCACAATTGGGCAGGGATGTATTTGAGGGCGAAGGCTGGGAGGCCTTTGACCGCAACGAAAAGGAGCCGCCTAAACCATGAGTATCACCTATTTGAAACGCGGCAAATCCGAGGGCGAACGCAGCGAGGACGACGCCAAAGTCCGGTCCGTTGTCGAAGCGACACTTGCCGATATAGGAGCGCGTGGCGATGCTGCAGTGCGCGACCTGTCGGAAAAGTTCGATGGTTATTCGCCGGCCTCGTTCAGATTGTCTTCATCGGACATCGAAGCGTTGATGAACAGGGTCTCCGCCAGTGACATGCACGACCTGACGTTTGCCCACAATCAGGTGAAGCAGTTCGCCGAGGCGCAGCGGGCATCGATGACGGACATCGAAGTGGAGACACTGCCGGGTGTCGTTCTGGGTCACAAGAACATCCCGGTCCAATCGGTGGGATGCTATGTACCCGGCGGCAAGTTTCCGATGGTCGCCTCTGCCCACATGTCTGTTCTGACCGCATCCGTGGCCGGTGTTCCGCGCATCATCGCCTGCACACCCCCTTATAAGGGAGAACCGAACCCGGCGGTCATAACAGCGATGCATCTTGGCGGCGCTCATGAAATCTACGTTCTTGGCGGTATCCAGGCCATTGGCGCCATGGCCTTGGGTACAGAAACGATCGATCCGGTCCACATGCTCGTCGGACCCGGCAATGCCTTTGTCGCGGAGGCCAAACGGCAGCTCTTCGGACGCGTCGGCATTGACCTCTTCGCCGGTCCGACGGAAACCATGGTTATCGCCGATGACACTGTCGACGCAGAAGTCTGCGCAACCGATCTTCTGGGACAGGCGGAACACGGCTACAATTCTCCAGCCGTCCTGGTCACCAATTCGGAAAGACTGGCAAAGGACACGCTGGATGAAATCAATCGGCTGCTTGCCATTCTTCCGACGGCTGAGACAGCGGCCAAATCGTGGGAAGATTACGGCGAGATTATCCTCTGCGACACCTATGAGGAGATGCTGGACGTGGCCAATGACATCGCATCGGAGCATGTTCAGGTCATGACGGACCGCGATGACTGGTTCTTGGACCATATGACCTGTTACGGAGCATTGTTTCTCGGAGCGCGAACCAACGTCGCAAACGGCGACAAGGTCATTGGCACCAACCACACGCTTCCGACAAAAAAAGCAGGGCGATATACCGGCGGCCTGTGGGTCGGGAAGTTCCTGAAAACGCATTCTTATCAGAAAGTGCTGACCGACGAGGCCGCCACCATGATCGGCGAATACGGATCCCGCCTGTGCATGCTTGAAGGATTTGTCGGTCACGCGGAACAATGCAATGTTCGCGTTCGCCGCTATGGCGGCCGCAATGTTCCCTATGGTGAGGCCGCATCACCGATCGAGGCAGCAGAATAATGCAACTTCCCAGAACGCCGTCATTTGTTCTGACCGGAAAACGCGCACTTGTCACCGGAGCGTCCCGGGGCATCGGGCTGGCGGGTGCGATGGCGCTCGCCGAGCATGGAGCACATGTGGTGATGGCGGCGCGGGACCAACGCGCAATCGAGACGGCGGCAGAGGCGGTACGAGCGGCAGGTTTTTCAGCCGAAGCCATGTCGATGGATGTATGCGACCTGCCAGTGATGACCGACAAGGTCACCGAATCGGGACCGTTCGACATTCTGTTTAACAACGCTGGAACCAATCGTCCCACGCCTTACGTCGATGTCAGCCCGGAGAATTTTTCTTCCATCACGGACCTTAATCTGAAAGCCGCTTTTTTCGTTGCGCAAACGGTCGCAAGAAACCTGATTGCAGCGGAAAAACCCGGATCGATCATCCATACCTCCAGCCAGATGGGTCACGTGGGCGGGATCGACCGATCCGTTTACTGCGGCACCAAATTCGGAATTGAAGGCGTTACCAAAGCTTCGGCAATTGAGTTGGCGAAATATCAGATCCGCGTGAACACAATCTGCCCTACCTTCATCCGAACGCCGATGACGCAATCGACATTTGACAATCCGGATCGTCGGAAATGGCTCGAAGACAAGATCAAGCTGGGCCGTGTTGGAGAGGTCGAGGATATTATGGGCGCCGTTGTCTTTCTGGCATCCGATGCAAGCGCTTTGGTGACAGGGACATCCATTCTTGTCGATGGCGGATGGACGGCGGATTAAGGGATGACGGCAATGGCATTCAAGGGCTTTTCGGAGCGCTGGAAGGACTTTCCGGATTATATCATCGGCATCACCAAAGAGATCTGGGAAGATCGCGGAATAGGCGCACTCAACCGCTATTATGCGCCCGACATTCCGGTGCGGACGCCGATGGGAATTCAACAGGGCAACCAGGCTGTTATTGCGGCGACGATGGCAACCGTGGACGAATTCCCGGACCGGGAGCTGTTCGCAGAAGACGTTATCTGGTCGGGCAATGAACAGACCGGATATCTCTCGTCCCACCGTATCATCACCACCGCAACTCACAGCCGCGACGGCATTTTTGGTCCGGCATCCGGAAAACCGTTTCAGGTGCGCGTAATCGCCGATTGTGCTGCCAAAAACGATGTCATTTTTGATGAATGGCTGGTGCGTGACTATGGCGGCATTGTCCGCCAGTTCGGCCATAGTCCAAAAGACTTTGCCGCCTCATTGATTGAACAGGAAGGCGGACCCGACAGATGCGCCAGGCCCTTTCTGCCTGAAGACGATGTCGACGGCGGCTATCGCGGTACGGGAAATGACAATGAATGGGGCAAGCGGTACGAAGCGATCCTGAACCGGTTGATGGAAAAGGATTTCCCCGTTGTCAAAGAAGCCTATGACCGTGCTGTCATTGGCGAATATCCCGGCGCCGTCATCGCGCTCAGCCATTCCGGAGTAACCAAATTCTGGCTCGGATTGCGATCATCATTTCCCGACGCGGAGTTCAGAATCCATCATCGCATCGGCATGGATGCCGGCATGATGCCACCCCGGGCCGCAATCAGATGGTCACTTGACGGTCTGCACACCGGTCATGGGTCTTTCGGTACGCCGACGGGAAGCCGGGTTCACGTGATGGGCCTCAGCCATGCCGAATTCGGCCCTTGGGGACTTCGCCGCGAGTTCAGCCTTTTCGACGAGATAGCCGTTTGGAAACAGATTTTGATGCAAAGAGAGCGTACAGAATGACACCGCAGGAAATGGAAGAGCGGATTGTCCGCTACGGGGATTTGAAACCCTGCAAAACGGCCTTCATCGACGCCCATACGCCCGGCTCGGATCAGAAGGAGAATTTCACGATCATCGGCGGCGGTGTCTCGGAAAGCCCGGACCAGCACGTCCATATCAAGGATACCCCGGGTTTCAATATCGGCGCCGCAGGCCAGCCGCCCAAATGCCGGAATTCGCTTCATTCGCACCGCACTGCGGAAGTCTTTTTCGTGTTGAGCGGTCGCTGGCGGTTCTTCTGGGGACGCTGGGGAACCGCCGGTGAGGTCGTGTTGGAAGAAGGCGATATCTTCAATATTCCCACGGGTATCTTTCGCGGCTTTGAAAATATCGGCACCGACTACGGGATGATCATGGCGATCCTTGGGGGAGACGATGCCGGCGGCGGCGTTGTCTGGGCACCGCAGGTTATCGAGGACGCGACCGATCACGGGCTGCTCCTGGGAGAAAACGGCGTTCTTTATGACACAAAGAAAGGCGAGACCCTGCCTGACGGGGTCGCTCCGATGCCGCTCCTGAATTCTGAACAATTAAGGGCGTTTCCGGAGCCCGCCAACCGCCACGTCATCCCGAATTATGTCGCGCGATATTGGGACATGGTCGCCTTGGCAAGCGATGGCCCGGCGAAGGTGATCGGCCCGGACGCCATGCTGCGCGACAAGCCCGGATTTGAAGTCGATTTCATGACCCGGGAGTCTCTCGGCAACGAACCTTATGCCCTTGATTCCCATGAGATACTGATGATCATGCGCGGTCATTGGAAACTGAGTTGGGACGGCGGAGAAAAAACACTGGCGCCCGGCGATACCTGCGCCGTCCCTCCGGGGCTGAACCACGGCCTTTTTCCCGCCATGACCGGAGAGGCAAGCCTGTTTCGGGTAACGTCCAATCGGGATGCTGCCGGACCGACCTGGATGCCGAACTGATTTAGAGCGTGCCTTGTTTATGTTGGATCATTTGATGGCGGAAAATCGGTTCATTCGGCAAGGCGCGTCCCGAAGCGCGATGCGGCGCATCGGGCAAGGGGCGCAACGATGTCCGATGGGCCGATTTCCCCCACCCGCGAAAGGACGAGCATGTTGATAGAAAATACCAAATGGGCCGGGCCATTTTGCCCGCCGGCGTCGTTGGCCTGTGCTTGTGGTGGAGAAGCACCACGGCGCACAGACCGCCTAGCCGGCGACCAAAATGGCCTCGGTCAAATGATCCAATAGAAACAAGATACGCTCTAGAGCGTGTCTTGTTTGGACAAGGGGGCACCCATGACAAAAATCGCTGTAACGCATGTGGGCTCCTTGCCCAGGACACAGACCGTCGTTGATTTCATCTTCGCCCGCGAACGGGGCGAGGACTATGATCCGGTGGAGTTCGACCGGGTTATGACGCACGGTGTCGAGGCGACTGTTCAAAAGCAGGTGGATGCGGGCGTTGATATTGTGTCCGATGGGGAGACCTCAAAAATCTCCTATGCCACCTATGTCAAAGACCGATATACCGGTTTTTCCGGCGACAGTCCCAGAAACGCGCCGGGAGATCTGAAACTGTTTCCCGGTTTCCTGAAACGTCTCGCCGAGTCAGGCGGAACGCCCCAGTATGCGCGCCCCATGTGTACGGGCGAGGTGAAATCAAAAGGACAGGGCGAGCTTGAAAAAGACATCGCGAACCTGAAGGCTGCGATGGAAAAAGCCGGTGCCGAATACGGTTTCATGAATGCGGCCTCTCCCGGCGTGATCTCGCTGTTTCTGCAAAATGACTATTATTCGAGCCGGGATGCCTATCTTGCGGCTTTGTCGGATGTCATGAAAGCGGAATATGAGACGATTGTCGCCTCAGGATTGTCGCTTCAGTTGGACTGCCCCGATCTGGCCCTCTCCCGTCACATGCTTTTTGCCGATCTGACGGACGAAGAGTTTTTGAAAATCGCCGCCGGCCATGTGGAAGCGCTTAATCATGCGCTTCAGAACATTCCGGCGGACAAAGTCCGGATCCACATCTGTTGGGGCAATTACGAGGGCCCTCACGTCTGTGACATTGACATGGACAAAGTATTTTCGGTGCTGATGAGCGCTCAGGCGCAATACGTGCTGTTTGAAACATCAAACCCGCGACATGCCCACGAATGGACCGTTTTCAAGGATCGGAAGCGCGAAATCCCCGATGACAAAATTCTCGTTCCGGGGGTTGTCGACACGACAACGAATTTTGTCGAACATCCGGAACTGGTCGCCCAACGCATTGAGCGCTTTACAGATATCGTCGGGTCGGATCGCGTTATTGCGGGGTCCGATTGCGGGTTTGGGACGTTCGCAGGTTTTGGCGCCGTAGACCCCGACATTGCCTATGCCAAACTAAAATCGCTGGCTGATGGCGCCGCTCTGGCCTCGTCCCGTGTCTGACAGACCGCAAAAAGAAACGCTTCTGCTGCTGCCGGGCATGATGTGTGACCGGCGGCTCTTCGCTCCTCAGATCAAGGCACTGGAAGACGATTTCGATATCTTCGTACCGGACCTGACGGCGACGTCCATCGAGCAGATGGCCCGCGATGCCCTGAACAGCACCGGGGCACCGCAGTTCAACCTCGCCGGCCTGTCCATGGGCGGTATCGTCGCCATGAAAATCTGCGACCTTGCACCTCAGAGGGTGCAGCGACTCGCGCTGCTGGACACCAATCATCACGCTGACCTGCCGGAGCGGTTTGACATCCGCAACCGACAAATTGCAGACGTCAGGCAAGGAAAGCTGCGCGATGTTATCATCGAAGAAATGAAGCTGGCTTATCTCGCCAGAGCTAACCAGGGCAATCAGGCGCTTCTGGACTTGCTGGTCGACATGGCGATGGATGTCGGGGCGGATGCATTTGTCGCCCAGTCGATTGCCCTCCGCGATCGCCCGGATCAAACCGGCACGCTCAAGAACCGGATCGGCGCAACACTCATTCTTTGTGGAGAGGAAGACCGGCTGTGCCCCCCTGCCCGACATCAGGAGATGGCGTCTCTAATCGGCGGTGCTGTGCTGAAAATCCTGCCCGGGGCGGGTCATATCTCGACCCTCGAAAAACCGCAGCAGGTAACCGATGCGCTCCGCGCATGGTTGAGCGGGCACACGAAGCCATAATTGTCGAATACGTTTCCTGATAAAGACAAAAAACACACTAATTTCGGAAAATTAAGGTCTCTCACTCTCACTCCCACTCGATCGTGCCGGGGGGCTTTGAGGTGATATCGTAAACGACACGGTTGATGCCACGCACTTCGTTGATGATACGTGTTGCCGCGCGGCCGAGAAACTCCATGTCGTAGGGATAGAAATCAGCCGTCATGCCGTCAACGGAAGTGACCGCCCTTAACGCGCAAACGAACTCGTAGGTGCGGCCGTCACCCATGACGCCGACCGTCTGAACCGGAAGCAGGACAGCAAAGGCCTGCCAGATGGCATCATAAAGGCCGGCTTTCCGGATTTCATCGAGATAAATCGCATCGGCCTGCCGCAGGATATCGAGTTTTTCGCGCGTCACCCCGCCGGGGCATCGGATCGCAAGGCCGGGTCCGGGGAACGGATGACGTCCGACAAACGCATCAGGCAGGCCCAGTTCGCGCCCAAGATCCCGCACTTCGTCCTTGAACAGCTCCCGCAGCGGCTCGACGAGCTTCATGTTCATCCGTTCCGGCAGGCCACCCACATTGTGGTGCGACTTGATCGTGACCGAAGGACCGCCGGTAAAGGAGACACTCTCGATGACATCCGGATAGAGCGTCCCTTGAGCCAGGAAGTCCGCGCCGCCTATTTTCCGGGCTTCTTCCTCAAAAACGTCAATAAACAATTTGCCGATTGTTTTGCGCTTTTTCTCAGGATCGGCCTCTCCTTCAAGCGCGCCGATAAAGAGATCAGCGGCATCAACATGAACCAGAGGAATGTTGTAGTGGCCCTTAAAGAGCGACACGACTTCATCCGCCTCGTTAAGACGCATGAGCCCGTGATCGACGAAAATACAGGTCAGCTGCGATCCGATGGCTTCGTGAATAAGAACGGCCGCAACCGCTGAATCGACACCGCCGGAGAGGCCGCAAATGACTTTGGACGAGCCCACCTGCTCCCGGATTGCGGTAACGGCCTGCTCCTTGAATGCCTCCATGCTCCAGTCGCCCTTGCACCCGGCAATCCTGAGAACGAAGTTCTGAAGCAGCTTTGCGCCGTCGGGCGTGTGCACCACCTCCGGATGGAACATGAAACCGTAATAGTTCTTCTCCGGCCGTCCGAAGACCGCAAACGGAGCACCCTCGGATTTCGCAAAGACCTCAAAACCTTCCGGCAGATCGATCACTCTGTCCCCGTGGGACATCCAGACCTGATGCTGGTCTCCGGTCTCCCACACGCCTTCAAACAGCGGACAGTCCTTGACGACGGAAACGAACGCACGTCCGAATTCCCGATGATCGGAACTTTCCGCCTGACCGCCAAGCTGAATGCACAGAGTCATCTGTCCGTAGCAGATGCCCAAAACGGGCACACCGGAGTCGAAAATCACCTGCGGCGCGCGCGGGCTGCCCATTTCCGTCGTCGAGGCCGGTCCGCCGGACAGGATAACGCCGGCCGGCTGCATGTCGTGAAATGCGCGCTCGGCGTTCTGAAACGGAACAATTTCGGAATAGACCCCGGCCTCGCGCACCCGGCGCGCAATGAGCTGAGTGACCTGGGAACCGAAGTCGATGATGAGGATGCGATCTGTCATGGCCGTCCTTTATCCGGTTTACCGCCGATTTGAAACCGCCATCCGGGAACCGGATCGGATTTCTTCTGGAAAGTCCACGCTGTCAGCCCGGCAAGCTGTCCGACAATTGGCCGACGACTTCCTTTGCGATTGCAAGGGACGCAGTCAGCGCTGGAGATTCCATACCGTAAAGGCAGGTCAAACCGGTAATTCCATGGATGTCCGGCCCATCGATCCTGAAATCGCACATGGGATCCTTCGGACCCGACAATTTCGGCCGAACACCGGCATAACCGGGCAGCAAGGCACCATCCTTCAGGCCAGGCCAATATGCCCGAACCGCCGCGTAGAACGCCTCTGCCCTTGCCGGATCGACCCGATAATCGATATTCGCCGGGTCCTGATCGGTCAGCCACTCAACATCAGGTCCGAACTTGACGTGACCGGACATATCAAGGGTCAGATGAACGCCCGCGCCGCCGACGACCGGAACCGGATAAATGAGATGCCTGAAGTACGCCGGCTGACTCAGTGAATAATAATTGCCCTTGGTCAGGAAGAGTTCCGGGATCACCTCGCCTGAAACGCCCAGGCTGCGCGCAAGATCGTTGGTCCACAGGCCACATGCGAGCACGATGCGCCGGCACGTCAGTTCAATGCCGGCGGGCTCTGAAAAGGAAAGCAGAAAGCCGGTTCCCTTCTCTCTTCGTCCACCCCTCAACCGGGTGTTCAGCGCCAGGGATGCGCCGTGCTTTTCAGCATCCCCCAGTAGCGCAAGCATATAAGCGTGGGAATCGATAATCCCCGTCGAGGGCGACAGCAAAGCGCTGTCGACATCAAGATTCGGCTCCAATTCAAGAACCGTCTTTCGGTCAAGCTTTTGAAGATCGGTCAGACCGTTGTTTCGTGCCTTTTGAAGCAGGCCGTCCAGAACAGGCCGCTCGCTTTCGTCCGCCGCCACGATGAGTTTGCCCAGCCGGCTGCAAGGCACATGGTAGTCAGCGCAAAACTCATACAGCCGCTCCTTGCCCTCAACGCAAAGCCGCGCCTTGTACGATCCTTGCGGATAATAGATGCCGGCATGAATGACTTCGGAGTTTCGGCTGCTGGTTTCTTCGCCGATCGCGCCGTTCTTTTCGACGATGACGACTTCATGCCCGTTCAGGGCGAATTCGCGGGCCACAGCCAATCCCACAACGCCGGCCCCGACGACAACAACATCTGTGTCAACAGTCATTCCGGCTCCTTACGGCAATAACGGCGGGGCGTTAAGACATGTTTTGCAGGCACACGACTAGTCGTTACGGATCATCACGGCCAGGAAAAATCCATCCGTACGGGTCGAAGCGGGTGTCATGGTGACAGACAGCATATCCGCCGACCAGGGTTTTGCCACGTCAAAGCCGAACCGGTCCTGCCAGACCTCTCCCAGCGAGATGACTTCAAAGTTCGGGTTCTCTTCCACGAAACCATAGACCTGCTGTTCGTTTTCTTCCGGCAGAACGGAGCAGGTTGCGTAGATGAGATATCCGCCTTTGCGGACGAATGCCGAGGCCGCACCGATCGCCGCTTCCTGCTCGGCAAGCCGGTCTTGCAGGGCCTTTTCGGTCAGACGCCACTTTGCATCGGGGCGCCGGCGCCAAACGCCGGTCCCGGTGCAGGGCGCATCGACCAGAACCCGGTCCATCTTTTCTTTAAGATCGTCAAGCGCTGCATCGGCCGGGCTGCGCACCTGAATATTTCGGGCGCCGGACCGGGCAATGCGCTCATGAATCGGCGCCAGTCGCCGTTTATCGGCATCGTAGGCATATATCTGACCGCGATTTTCCATGTCCGCCGCCAGTGCCAGCGTCTTGCCGCCGCCACCGGCGCAAAAGTCGAGCACCTGTTCGCCGGGCTGCGCAAAAACCAGTTGGGAAGCGATCTGACTGGATTCGTCCTGCAGCTCGAACCAGCCTTTGCGAAACCCTTCTTCCGCCTGAACATGCGGCATTTTCGCTCCGCGCGGCCGCGCGGCGATCCGCAACCCGACCGGGGAGATCGGTGTCGCCCTGACTCCGGCGGAGGACATGCGTTTCAGGAGTTTGTCGCGGGACGACTTAAGCGTGTTGACACGCATGTCGATGGGCGCACGCTCGGCAAGTGCCCGACCCTCTTCAATGGCGGCGTCCTCAAAATTGGCGGCAAAGGACGGCCAAAGCCATTCAGGCACATCCGCCTTCACATGGTCCGGTGCGGGTTCAGCCCTCTCCGAGGTCAGCACCTGCTTTTCGCCATCGGTCAGCGCTCCGGGAGCATGCCGATCGTCGCTCAGAACCTGTTGAAGCTTTTCGGACCCCAACTGCCAGCTGTAACAATAGGTTCCAAGAACCAAGGCGCGCGGAGCATCGGAGTCCATCTGCCATCCGAGCGTCAATCGCCGCCGCAAAGCATCAAACACAAGATTACCAATCGCCGTCCTGTCACCCGAGCCGGCAAATCGATGGCTGAGCCCCCAGTCGCGCAAAGCGTCCTGCGCCGGGCGGTGACGCTTTTCGATATCCGTGAGCACTTCGATAGCTGCAGCCAG
The DNA here is from genome assembly GCA_965275915.1 of Stappiaceae bacterium. Classification (GTDB taxonomy): domain Bacteria; phylum Pseudomonadota; class Alphaproteobacteria; order Rhizobiales; family Stappiaceae; genus JBDWFY01. The sequence continues at coordinate 28,379 of CBDHYI010000006.1, read as the reverse complement.
GCGCCCGCCATCTTTCATATTTCTTCTCCGGTATCTTTATGCTGACAAACGGCGCTCCGTCGTCCGGTTGCGCGAACCGATCGCCAGCACGAAAGATCTGTACGGTTAAGTAAGCCGGGCTCTCATATCCTTGGGCCCGTCAAATGTCCAGAACCGGACCCTCAGGCAGCGAAGCCGTTGTTTGCTTAGGCTCAGGACCCATTGATTTCATGCAAGTCTGTTTTGAAAGAAGTATTCGAATGGAGAGAACCAGGGAGAAGCGAAGGTTGGATACCTTTGCGAGCTCTGGTTTTCTTCAGGCGGACACGTCTTTCAAAACCCGAAGGGCGAGGCATATTGTGTTCCTGACTGCGCCCACAAAGACTTGAAAACCGGACGGTTTCCTGCGCCTTTCCGCCTTGTCAAAAACAAAATCTGCTCTCGCAGAATGGATGAAATCAATGGGTCCTGAGCCTAGGGCTCTCGCGAGAGGCCTTGTTCCTTCAGTTCATCAAGATAACGCTGCCACAAGCTATCGTGATCCAGGCCAAGTTCCCTCAAATAGGCCCACGAATAAATGCCGGTATTATGCATATCGTCAAAATACAGTTTGACCGCATAATTTCCTATCGGCTCGACTTTGAGAATTTCAACATGGATCTTGCCCGGAACGGTTTTCCGCTGGTCCGCAGAATGCCCTTGTACTTCCGCCGATGGAGACTGCGTACGCAAATATTCCGCGCTTAACAGAAATGCTGCGCCATCATTAAAAGTCACCTCCAGTGCTCGGCGATCTTTTTTCAGTCTCAGCTCTGTCGGCCAGACGGTCACATTTTCATTCATCGATACCAACCCGGTTTCCAGGTCCCTTTTTTGGTTCAGGCTTCAATCATCAAAGTCGGCATCCAGAGCCAGCTTTGCCGCAGAGAAGCTGAATCCTGCGCGCGCCATTGCCGCCAGATCCCGGTCATTGTTTTCAGTGCGCATTCCGGAGCGGTACGGGCCGAGTCGCCTCCTTTCAGCATACCGCCGGGCAGCTTTAACATCACTATGACCGGACTTTTGCAGGACTTTTTCGACCAGTTCGGCCGAAACACCTTTTTCGCGCAGCGACGCACGGATTTTTCTTTCTGAATGTCCTTTGCGTTGTAACCCCGCTACACGGTTCTCGGCGAACTGTTCATCGTCCAGCAGACTGTTGTCCAAACACCATGTGATGACGGCGTCAATATCCCGGCTGACTTCATCCGCATCATACGGCCTGTCCTCGACCCGCCGTCTCACCTTTCGCTCAAGGACGCGCCGCAAATTCGCGGAGCTGGATGCGTAGCGCTGGAGATAAGCGAACGCCGCCTTTCGCAGATAGCTCTGATCAATCCGTTTCGGCATGGCTGCCTTTGGTTCTCTTCCCGAGCCGGACTCTCACGTTAACCCCGGCGACATTCCTTCATTTTGCGAGAAATCAGAGCTGCAAATACACGCTCCAGCCCGATCGGTTCAACCTCGTGCAGTTCATTCGTCACCTTATTTCATTTCGGTAACGACCACAAAAGCATCGCCGGATACTTTGAACAAAGCGTAACTTCCCGGCACATCGCCATTTGCATCAAAATTCTTGTCGCCTGCGGCACCCTTGTAGTTGATGGCTTTGCCTTCCGAAATCAGCTTCTTCGCTTTTTTCCACTCACCGGGAAGAATTGCTGCTCCATCATCACTGGCAACCTCCCGCAGCGAAGCGGGAAGTTTCGATTTGTCACCTCCGGCCTTTTCAAACGCCAAAGCTGTCAGGAAAGCCGCATCGTAGGCGTTGGCAACGTAAACCGAATCCGGATCTCCACCGGCTGTCTTGAAAGCCGCATTGAACGTCTCAAGCGATCTGCTTGTTCTCCCGACCGGTGCGGACACAAAAAATGTTGAGAGGTTTTCTCCGCCCAGCTCCCGGATCGGAACATCGGACTTCATGCCGTCGCCGCCTATGAAACTCTTGAAAAATCCATTTTCAAGCGCCTGACGCAGGATTGTCAGACCGGACCCCTCTCCATAGTCGAAGATCATCAGAGTATCAGCTCCGCCGCTGGCAAGACCCGCCAGATGGGCACGGTAGGAAGGTTTGCCTTCTTCGTGAGCGGCAAAGTTCGTGATCTCACCACCATTGCTTTCGAACTCGGTTTTAAAGGCCCTGGCAAGGCCCTTACCGTAGACATTGTTCAGATACGTTACAGCCACTTTCTGGTTGCCGCGAGCCATGACTGTTCGGGCAAGCACATTCCCTTGATAGTCGTCGGAAGGAATGGTTCTGAAAACGGTGTCGTTGTCGTTGAGGGTCGTAATGTCCGGAGATGTGGCAGAGGGTGTAATCAACAAAACGTCGGCGGGAATTGTCACAGAATTCGCAGCGGCAATGGTGGCGTTGGAGCAATGCGGCCCGACAAGGGCAACAATCCCGCTTCGATTGACGGCTTTTGTCACAGCAACTGTTGCGTTTTTCCGATTGCATGCACTGTCGCCGAGTACAACGTCAATTTTCTGACCATCACCGATACCGCCCTGTTCATTAATCTGCGTAATGGCAAGTTGCACAGAATCGATCATCGCCGGCGCTATCTGGGCAATCGGTCCGGAAAAACCTCCAATCACACCCACTTTCAGCGTCTCGGCAGCAACGCCGCCGGCGAGTGCAGTGGCGGCGAAAAGGGCACCGGCAAGCGCGTATTTGAAATTTCTCACTGATGAAACTCCCTGGCAGATAGGGCGTTTTCCCGGAAGCGGAGACCGCCGAACTATTCGGACATCTGCTTCACCCTTCAGACTTTCCGCTCCGCTTTTTCGACCGGCCATACCGACGAGTGTCAGAGACTTGTCAAACAGTTCGGATACCACCGCAAGTCGCATGAAACCGTCCGAGTTTCAAGTCTTGCGTGCGCGATCCGGAACAAGATATGCCTTGCTCCTCGGGTTTGGAAAGAAGTGCATGAGGCCGGTGAGGCCTGCCCCGGGGTTTGGCCTCTAAATGTGCTTAAAATGGTGTGAGCCGATGAGCCCATACCCTAGAGGAACGGCCGAAGAGCCGCGCGCACCGGTGCTGCATCCAATCCGTAAAGCTTTAGGGGCAGGCAAATCAACTCGTAATCGCCAACCCGCACATCCTGAAGCACGAGGTTTTCCACTATGTGCATTTTTTTCTCTCGCGCCATCATGTGAGCCGGCAACGTCTTGGAGGTTTCAGGATCCACCGATGGCACATCGACACCAATCAGTTTCACCCCTTTTTCGGCCAGCATCTCTATCGTATCCGCGGCAAGAGCCCGAAAACCTTTCGGCCAGATCATGGGGTCAAGACGGTCTTCGAGCCGCAACAGCACTCGCAGCGGTGCATCGTCAAGATGCGGGAGCAAGTCCTCCGGCGGGCAGAGAGGCGTCGTCCCTCTTGCATCAATCACCCGAGCCGGCCCGATAAAGTCCGCAAGTGGCAGTGCGTCAACAGATGCGCCGTCTTCCTGATAATGCAGCGGCGCATCGACATGAGCACCGCAATGGCAGGACATGGAGAATTCGCCCACATTGACCGGACAGTCCGGTCCGATTTCAAATGTAGATCTTACCGAAAACTGTGCGTCGCCCGGAAAGACGGCCATGCCCGGCCGAAGCGCCGGCGATATATCGATGATTTCGCTCACAGAGTGACACCCATGGTCCAAAGCTCCGTTGTTAAGCGCCCAACAAGAGACAACACGCCGTCATGAACGGCTCAAATCCGATCTTGAGCGTCGGATGTCCGGCCGGCAGAAGATGGCCGTGTCAGAAAAGACAGTTCAACCAATCCGCTTAAGGGCCTTCGTCTGACGATCCCAGTTGCTGTCTTAGCCTCGCATTGACAAGCCCGCAATCGGCCTATTAAGTCCGGTACCCGCCGGTTCAAGTCTTTGATATACCCAAGACACATTGGATTCGGTCTGGATTGCAACCGAAAGAGTCGATCATGCAATGCTTCTTCATACAGTTTAAATGCGAACTTGGTCGCGCTTATGATGTGGCGATCGAACTGGCTAATCGTGAGATCGCATCGGAAATTCACTCAACCAGTGGCGAATTTGATCTGATTGCAAAATTCTACCTGGATACAGATCAGGATATCGGCCATTTCGTCAACGCGAATATTCAAACGATCCCAGGTATTCGGGACACATTTACAACACTGACCTTTAAGGCTTTTTAGAGGTTTTTCGCTTCGCCACCTTCGCCGCCGCCCCTCCGGCCGGCAGTTTGAAAGCCGCCCTATCTGAAACCCTCTTCACCGTCTTTGTGAAGTCGCGGCCCGCGTTGTTCAATCGGTTCAAGAGCTGCCTCCACGGGTACATTCGGAGCCTGATGAACGTGCGTTATGCGTTCCATTGGGTTGGCGGCCCAGTGCACGGCATTTCGCAAAACCCGCTGGACATTTTTGTCGTGATAAGTCGGATAGGTTTCATGCCCGGGCCGGAAATAAAAAACATTTCCCGCACCGCGCCGGTATGTCACGCCCGAACGAAAAACCTCCCCTCCCTGAAACCAACTGATGAAAACCGTTTCCAGCGGTTCGGGAACAGCAAAAGGCTCGCTGTACATCTCTTCGTGTTCCAGCTCGAAATGGTCCGGCAGTCCCCGCGCGATCGGATGTTGGCGCGATGTGACCCAAAGCCGCTCCCGCTCTCCGGCTTCCCGCCAGCTCAGACTGCAGGGCGTGCCCATGAGCAGTTTGAAAATTTTGGCAAAATGAGCCGAATGTAACAGGATTAAGCCCATTCCGCCCCAGACGGCATCGGCCACACGCTGAACGACCTCATCGGACACATCCCCATGGGCCGCGTGTCCCCACCACAACAGAACATCCGTCTCCGCCAAACGCGCTTCGCTCAACCCATGATCGGATTCCTGCAATGTCGCTGTTGTCGCGGTGATCAACTCATCCGCATTCAACGTTTTTGCAATGTCGTTGTGCATGCCGTCCGGGTAAATCGCGGCGACGGCGGCGTTTTCCTGCTCATGGATGTTTTCGCCCCAAACAACGGCCCTGATCATCATTGTCCTCTTTCACATGGATATGCAGCCCGGGTTCGGGCCGCCTACACATAGCGGGATTTACCGTCGAAGCAAGGACCATATGAACGGCTTGACCAACGGGTTTGCGCCTGGGATGTCGCACCCGTTTTCTTCTGGAAGATATTCTGTTTAGGCGGCACCTGCAGCGGTATTGTCCAAAGCGAAGGCCACGTCGGGTCCTTCGTCAACCGGTTGCTCGTGCAATTGCCCGGCCATCAGAGCATTGGCCAGTTCGATATAGAGTTTGGCCGGCAAGGGCGGCGCAAAAATGTAGCCTTGTGCCGCAGTGACACCCAGTTCCCGAAGCCGCTCAATCTGATCGATATTCTCAACGCCTTCAGCGATAATGCCCATGCCCAGGTTACCGGCCAGTTCGACCAGTGTATCAACAATCGTTGCGGAGCTCGCATCCATGCCAAGGGAATCTATGAACATCTTGTCAATCTTGATGATGTCGATGCCCAGTTTCTGCAGATAAGCCAGCCCGCCATGGCCGGTTCCACAGTCGTCCAGCGCCACCCGGACGCCCAGAGACTGCATTTCTGCAATTATTTTTCGCGCCTTCTCCATATCCTGCAACGGCTGGCGTTCCGTCACTTCCATGACAAGGTTCTGATAGGCAATTCTTGAGTTGCCGTAAATCTCCTTCAGATCGTCAATAATCTGCCTATCCTCAAAATGCCCGGCAAACAGATTGACGGACAATTTGAGGTCCGGATTGTCGACATGGAGGTCGCTGACTTCCTCGCATGTGCGACGCATCACCTGACGGGTCATTTCGAAGATGTGCCCCGACGTTTCGGCAAACGTCATGAACTGACCCGGCGATATGATTGAGCCATCGGGTCGCTTCCAGCGCATAAGCACCTCGCACCCGCGCAACCGGCCGGTTTCAATGTCCATAACAGGCTGATAATACGGTATGAATTCGCCATTCCGGATCGCTGCGACAAACTCATCCTCGGCGTCCTGTTCCGGTCTCCAGGAGACCCACAGAGCGATCGCCACGAACAAGACGGCAAAACCTGCGCTTGCCACTGCGACCATCAGCTTCAAGTCTGCGGAAATCGCCAGTGCCGCGTCAGCCGGCAGGCTGAACTGGGCATCGATCGGATACCGCCCCGAATGGTAGTCGGCGACAATAACGTCTTCAGGCGGCAGACCTTCAATATTGCTTTTTTCGCCGACGACGAGCCACACCACGTTGTTGGCCAGACGCAGGACACCATAACGCTTGGACTTGAGGATTTCATAACCGGGTTCAATCAAAACGGAGGCCGGTGAAATCTCGGCAACCAGGCGGACGCCATTTGCGACATGCCAGCTGACCACCCCGATATGCGCACCGTGGAAGGATTTGTCGAGCAGCCCGATACCGACCGGCGGCGCACCGTTCTTATAGGCGGGAAGCATATCCAGGCCGATCTTGGAGTTGGCGGGAGCCAGACACATGGACATGCCACTTGCATCAACCAGACCGATCTGCTGGATGTAGGCCGACGTGCTGATTTCACGGCTGAACATTTGCCGGTGGTCCGGCGCACATGTTATTGCGCCGGCCTTATGGAGCTTTTGCAGTGTGCTGACAGCGTCCTTGATCGTCTGCTCGGCGCGCATGACATAGCGTTCGGCCGTTGCGCGCATATCGTCCCGAGCAACGCTCTCAGCATGATAGTCAAGCACATACTTGGCCACAACAAGCGGCGCGACGGCCAACAAAAGTGCCAATCCGACAGCTTTCACAAATAAAGCGTAACGACGTGACACATTGCCCCCAGCGCACAGTCCTCTTCAAACTTATAGTGTGCATAGCAACCGTAAACATGAAATAAACTCTTGTGTTTATTAGGCGTTATTTTGAAATATATCGCCGTCGCAAGGTGAATGGTGATTTAAGGAGACAGTATGGAAACGTTGTTTATCGGTCAGGCTTACATCGACGTCACATTCCTGACCGATCGCCTGCCGACCGGCGACGAAAAGACAATTGCCAATGATTATTCCGTCAGTTTCGGAGGCAATGCCGTCACAGCCGCCTTTTGCTGCGCAAAACTGGGACTGAAACCGGACCTGCTGTGCTCTCTCGCTGACGACTGGCTTGCCCGGATGTTCCTGGATATGGCAGCCCGATATGGCGTATCGGTTCATGGCCGCAAAGTGACCGAGTCCTCGCTGTCTTTCATCATGCCGAAGGACGGAAAACGCGCCATCGTGCGCTGCCGGGACGACAATTATCTGCATCCGTTTCCTGTATTGAACCTTGGAAACTGCCGGGCACTGCATCTGGACGGCCACCAGGCGGACGCCGCTTTACACTACGCGAGAACCTGTCGCGAAGCGGGCATTTTGACATCCATCGATGGCGGCGCGGTGCGGTCCAATACGGACGAGTTGTTGCATAATATCGATGTCGCCGTTGTCTCGGAGCGATTCTGCGAACAGATGAGTTTGGCTCCCTATCCTGTTCTTGACTATCTCAAGCAAAAGGGCTGCCGCATCGGTGCGGTCACCCTGGGGGAGAAAGGTCTTCTGTGGTACGATGAAACCGGCGTCAACCGGGAGATGCCGGCGCTCGCCGTGCCCGCAGCAAGCGTTGTTGACTCAAACGGCGCAGGCGACGTGTTCCATGGCGCCTACATGTATTCTTACCTGTCGGCGCCGGAAAAATCCTGGCACGAACACTTTACGTTCGCACGCGGCGCATCGGCCCATGCGATTCAACACCTGGGCAATGAAGACAGTCTTCCCACTTACGGCAATGTCACCGCTGCCATCCAAAGGTGGCCTGAGAACGAACCTGAACCTATCTGAACGATGACGGACGCAGCTCTTTGTTCCCATCCACACCGTCCATGATATCGAGAACAAATCGTGGCAAGGCGAAAGCCGCCAGATGAACTTCCGGTGTGTAGTATCGCGTTTCGATCGCGGCCGCGGCGGCCCGGCTTTTCAAGGTCTCAGTATCCACGTTAAGCAGCGCTGCATCGTCCGTTGACCAGCCCAGTGTCATATGACCGCCGAAGTATGTCGGAACACTGATGACATAAGATGTCACCTGTTCGAATATTTCCGCCCGGTTCGCCACGCTCTGCCGCAATTCCTCCCCTTGAAGAAACGGAGCCCCGTTTTGCGTGATCAGAACACCGCCCGGGTTGAGACAGGACTTGGCCGCCTGATAAAATTCAGGCGAAAACAATACAGCTCCTGGACCGATTGGATCGGTGCTGTCGACAATGATCACATCAAACCGGCGGTCTGTCCGATCGACATAGTTCATGCCGTCGTCGATGATGAGGTCAAAGCGGTGATCAGTAAAAACGGGCGCATTGAACTCTGAAAAATGCTCTTTGGAGAAATCGATCACCGTCTTGTCGATTTCAACCTGCGTCAGCCGCTTGACGGATCGGTGCTTCAGAACCTCCTCAGCCAGCCCGCAATCGCCACCGCCAACGACCAGAATCTCCTCTGCCTTTCCATGAGCGAGGATCGGCACATGACTCATCATCTCGTGATAGATGAATTCATCCTTTGAGGTGACCTGCACCACGCCGTCAAGCAACAGGACTTTGCCGAAAACCTGATTTTCGATCAGAACCAGTTCGTGGTGACCGGTTTTTTCCTGATAGAGAACCTTGTCCGCTTCGAATGACAGGAGCAGCCCGTCATGCATGGTTTCCGAAAACCAGTTGCCGCCGGTCATCCTGCACTTTGCCCGCGCAGTATTTCACTGACACCGATGCGTGCGGGTTTGAATGCCTCGCGGAGCACATCGACACAGCGTTCCGGCTCTGAGTCACCGCACATGAAAACATCCAGCGCGGCATATTCGTTTTCAGGCCAGGAATGGATCGAGATATGGCTCTCCGCCAGCACAGCCACGCCGGAGATGCCATTGGGTTCGAACCGGTGCAGATGGATATGCAGCAGTGTTGCGCCGGCCTTTTCAACACATTCAAGCAGTGCTCGTTCAATATGCTGAACGTCGTCAAGCCGGCTTCTGCATGCGTCATAAAGGTCGATAATCAAATGCGTTCCGGCGCAGCGGATACCATTTTTGGTGATGAAATGGTCTTTCTTCGTTTCGCAAGCACCAACGCTGTGCCGTGAGAGATCCTGATCCATTCGGGTGGTGCTTGGAACCTCCAAGTCCATCCCCAATCGGGCCGTATTTTGGGACATTTACGTCTTCCCAACCAGTAGATGAAACCCGGACGAGCCGGAGATGCGCACGCTTACTATTTTCATTTCGCAAGATCAATAGAGAAGGCGCACTGATTGCACATTTTTTGATATTCAGTTTTTCACGATAAGATACCGCGTCTTTAACAGATGATTGAAACGATATTGAACACCTTATATGTGTCAGAAATAACAACCCCGCCGATCTTTTTGCTCGGGCGCAAAATCAATAAAAACGAAGTCATTGCGAAAAGTATCACATCATTGATGCAATTCGCGCTGTATGGAATTCTGGCTATTTATTCGCCGCTTCTGGAGAAAATAAATGACCCAAACGTTAAAACGTCTTGCCTTGGGCGCAAGCCTCTCACTCTGCACACTTGCCACCTTGCCAGCTTTGGCTTTTGAGCCGACGGGTAATGCCTCCGCCGATGCCATTCTGGAAGCGCTTGAGGCATCCGGAGCGACGGACGTGAAAGTGGTTTCGGTTTCCGGCAGCGCATCGGATCCTGTGATAAACGGCTTGTCGGCGCAAACCAACGACGGCGGCGACACAGGCACACTCAGCATTGAGAGCGTCGCGCTGACAAATGCGGCGATCAATGACAAGGGCGAATTGACTGCTGACAGCGCAGTCGCGGAAAAAATCACCATCGAAAATTCCGACATGAACATGATCGCCGCAAAAATCAATGCGACCGACGTTGTCGTCCCCTCCGCCGAAGAGATCAAGAGCGACAAGGCCGTGTCCGGGCCAATGGACGGCACGATTGAAGTATTGGGCATCAATTTCAAAGCGGCCGACGGAAAAGTGGTTCCTGTGGACCGCATTTACCTCGCCTCGACAGACCCTGTGAACGGCGTACCGACCAAGGCGGCGCTGGAAGTCGATAATATCCTGATCGACGCCGGCTCCCTTGATGAGGACGGCCACAAGGAGCTTCAAAAGCTGGGTTACGAGAAGCTGAATATGTCAGCCCGGGCCAGTGGAACACTGAACACCGATACAGGTATTATGACGCTCGATCAGTTTCAAATCTTGGGCACCGATGCGGGGACGTTTTCAATGACGGCCGTTCTGGGCGGCCTGACTGCGGATGTGATCGAACAACTGAGCAACACTCAGGACAAGCCTGAAGACGCCATGGCAATCCTGCAGGGCCTGACGATCCAGAACCTCAAAATCGACTTTGACAATCAGTCGCTTGTCGATCGGATCCTTGACAGCCGGGCGAAGGAAGCGGGCACGGACCGGGCAACATTCGTCACCCAACTGACAGCAATGATGCCGCTGATGCTGGGCGCATTGCAGAACCCGCAATTTCAGCAGGAGGTGTCGACCACCGTCACGACATTTCTGCAGGATCCCAAAAACATCAGCGCGGAAGCCGTACCGCCCGCCCCTGTTCCCTTTGCCCAGATCATGGGAATTGCCATGATGGCACCCCAAACCTTGCCGCAGATCCTGAACGTGAAGCTGCGCGCCAACGAGTAAGCTGTCGAACTTGGGGCACGTCTTGTTTATGTCGGATCATTTATGGGTCGTGAGCCTAGAGAAAGAAAAGATCGGCGGTACAATCTGACCGCCGATCTTTTTTATTGAAAGATTTTCGACCCGGTTGTCAGCTCTCCGGAAGGTTGAGCCGGATATGCAGGTCGCGCAACTGGGCCGGTGTCGGCTCACTCGGCGCGCCCATCAAAAGGTCCTGTGCCTGCTGGTTCATCGGGAACAAGGTAACTTCCCGCAAATTTTCCGCGCCGCAGACAAGCATCACGATCCGATCGACACCGGCAGCCATCCCGCCATGAGGCGGTGCGCCATATTCCAGCGCCCGAAGCATGCCGCCAAACCTTTCTTCCAGCACATCCGCACTGTAGCCGGCAATTTCAAACGCTCGGCTCATGATCTCCGGCCGATGATTCCGAATCGCACCGGATCCGATCTCATAGCCGTTACAGACCACATCGTACTGGTAGGCCCCAAGATCGAGCGGGTCCTTCGTATTCAGCCCCTCAAGCTCGCCCTGGGGCATCGAAAACGGGTTGTGGCAGAAATCCACCTTCTCGTTTTCCTCATCCCACTCATACATCGGAAAGTCGACGATCCAGCACAAAGCAAACCGGTCTTTGTCGACAAGATCCAGATCGTGTCCTATGCGGTCCCGCGCCTTTCCGGCAAAGTCGACAAACTTTGCGGGCACACCGGCGACAAAAAATACCGCATCCCCCGCTTCAAGACCGAGTTGATTGCGGAGCGCCTCGGTTCGCTCCGGACCGATATTCTTCGCCAGCGGGCCGGCGCCTTCGATGACATCGCCCTCCTGACGAAAGAAGATATATCCAAGTCCCGGCTGGCCTTCGCTTTGCGCCCAGGAGTTCATCCGATCGCAGAACGCGCGGCTTCCGCCGGTCTTGGCCGGTATACCCCACACCTGAACTTTCGGGTCGCTCTCGATCATTCGGGCGAAAATTTTAAAACCGGATCCGGCGAAGTGTTCCGTCACATCGTCCATGACAATCGGATTGCGCAGATCCGGCTTGTCGCTGCCATATTTTTTCAGAGCCTCCCCGTAAGGAATGCGCGGAAAATCCTGCGTGACAGGCTTACCGTCTGCAAATTCCTCAAAGATCCCGCGGATCACCGGCTCCATCGTCTCAAGCACGTCATCCTGCGTGACGAAACTCATTTCCACGTCGAGCTGATAAAACTCTCCCGGCAAACGGTCCGCACGCGGGTCTTCATCCCGAAAACACGGAGCGATCTGGTAGTACCGGTCGAACCCGGCCATCATCAGCAGTTGTTTGAACTGCTGCGGGGCCTGAGGCAACGCATAGAAATTGCCCGGATGAATCCGCGAGGGGACCAGAAAGTCCCGTGCCCCCTCAGGACTTGATGCCGTCAGGATCGGGGTCTGGAAATCGGTGAAGCCGATTTCGTCCATGCGGCGGCGCAAGGAGGAGATGACTGCGGATCGCTTGATGATATTTGCGTGGAGCGTCTCGCGCCTCAGATCAATAAACCGGTATTTGAGCCGTGTTTCCTCCGGATAGTCAGGTTCGCCGAAAACCGGCAGCGGCAGTTCTTTCGAAGCGCCCAGCACTTCAAGGTCACGAATGAAAATCTCAACGTGACCGGTCGGAATGTTGGCGTTGATCGTCTCTTCGGACCGCTTCTTCACATCGCCTTCAATTCGGATCACCCACTCGCTCCGGACCGTCTCAGCCAGAGAGAAAGCATTTGAATCGGGGTCGACAACACATTGTGTCAGGCCGTAGTGATCTCGGAGATCAATGAACAGCAGGCCGCCGTGATCCCGCACCCGGTGGACCCAGCCGGACAGGCGCACCGCCTCTCCAACATGATTTTCGCGAAGCTGGCCGCAAGTGTGACTGCGATATCGGTGCATGGAGTCCTCAGCGTTCATAATATCCGGAAGAGTCGGGGTCAGCCCCTGGGCATTCAGCCGAGGAGGCACAAGCCACGCCCTGCGGCCAATGTCAAGACAGCGGCGCCATCTTCGGCTTCGCGCGGATCGGTTCGATGGCTGGGATGGATAGATCCGTTGCTTTTATCCGTGCAACAAAGACACCAAAGGCTGCCACTGTACCTTCACGGGCGCGACATCGACGCCGGAACGATCGAACAGGCCAAGCCCCTGTCCGGCCAGCGTGTTATAGATCATTCTGTCGGTCAACCTTGCCAGAATCGGATATCCCATCTCATCCGCCGCCTGCTCAAGTTCCCGGATCGCGTTACTGCGTATTTTCACACGATTGGCGACAAGATGAATGTCGGCCTTTCCTTTCCGAACACGTTTCAGGGACTGAATGCGCTTTAGGAACTTTCGCGTGCTGTCCAGATCAAGAACCGAAGGCAGGACCGGAATCACGATCGTATCCGCACCGGCGATAAGGGTCTTCGCCTTGTCGCTGTTCACCCCTCCGGGGCCATCGATGACAACGGCATCGAACGTCTTTCCGATCTCTCCCCTTTCAATGGATTTGGTCCAGTCCAGAACTGCAATGGGGGTTGCGTTCTTTGGGCGCCGCTTGCCCCAGTTTAAGCTCGACTTCTGCCGGTCCGCATCGGCTATGGCGACGGTTTCCCCGTTTGTTGCCAATGCCGTTGCCAGGGTCGTCGCAACCGTCGTTTTGCCGCAGCCGCCCTTTAAATTTGCGACCAGAATTGTCCGCATCTGTTTTCCCGTAAATGATTCGTCTGGTTGAAACAACATTTTGCGCACTGTGTGCGCTTTTTGCAATATATCTTAACGGAAAACCTGAATTCCGGTTGTGCTTCTTCTTTTTGCCTAGAACATTCCCGCCTTGCTGCGTTATAGATCTTACTAATATGAAGCCCATAACAAGCACCAACGAACTCACCGATATATGCAGGCGTTTTGCTGCGTTCGACTTTATCACTGTCGATACGGAATTTCTGCGTGAAACGACTTACTGGCCCAAACTGTGCCTGATCCAGTTGGCAAGTCCGGAAGAGGCCTGCACGATCGATCCCCTGACCGAAGGCCTCGACCTTGGTCCCTTCTTCGAACTCATGGGCGACGAATCGGTGGTCAAGGTGTTTCACGCCGCCCGGCAGGATATTGAGATCATTGTCAATCTGGGCAACCTGATCCCGCATCCGGTTTTCGACACGCAAGTGGCCGCGATGGTTTGCGGCTTCGGCGACTCCATCTCTTACGATCAGCTTGTCGGCAAGATTACCGGAGTACGCATCGATAAATCCTCCCGCTTCACGGACTGGTCCCGCCGTCCGCTGACGCAGAAGCAACTGGACTATGCTCTGGCTGACGTGACTCATTTGCGCGAAGTCTACCGCTTTCTCAGCGCCAATCTGGAAGAACAGGATCGGTCGCACTGGGTTCGGGAGGAGATGGAAATCCTGACCAGTGCCGACACCTACAACATGCCGCCCGAGGATGCCTGGAAACGCCTCAAGATGCGGGTCCGCAAGCCGGTCGAACTCGCCGTCATGCGGGAGGTCGCAGCATGGCGAGAGCTTGAGGCGCGCGCCAGAAATGTCCCGCGCAATCGCGTCATCAAAGACGATGCGATTTACGAGATCGCCTCGCAGCAGCCGAAGGACGCCCACGCAATGTCGGCGCTGCGCACCATACCGCGCGGATTTGAACGGTCAAAAGGCGCCGGCGATATTCTTGCCGCGGTCAGGAAAGCTTTGTCGCTGCCCAGGGATCAGCTTCCAAGACTGCCCAAGGGCCGACCGGCACCGGACGGTTCAGCAGCGGCCGTCGATTTGTTGAAGGTCCTGCTGAAGCTCACAAGCGAAGCAAACGGTGTTGCGGCCAAAGTGATTGCCACGGTTGACGAACTTGAAAAAATCGCCGCGGATGACGCCGCGGATGTCGCCGCCCTGAAAGGGTGGCGCCGGGAGTTGTTCGGCAATCAGGCCTTAAAACTGAAACGGGGTGAAATTGCCCTGGCCTTTCAGTCCGGCCGGATCGTTTCGCTCCAGCCGCCGGTCGCGACACAAACAAACAAGAAAAAGCCGTCGATCGGCAACGGCGCGCGCCCGACCATGGCTGGCACGGGACAACCGTCAAGTTCGATGGCTGCGGAAAAAACCTGACCCCAGGCGGTTTCCTCCCGACAGAATCCTGCAGTGATGCGTTTTGTCGCCTATATTGGTCAATGGCGGTCCCGGGACCTCGATACGGATCGGCGGCAACCGCAATATGGTGTTTTTGCCGGGAGTATTCGGTGTGGATCTAAAACTGGCGGTGAGACTTGTCCTGGTATCGCTGCTGTTCGGCGCCAACGCATTTGTGTTCATTCTGGCTGTCCGGGCCTTTCTATATGGTGCGATTCTGGGCGCTGTTTTCTACACGTGCCTAACCCTTCTTCTTTGGATCGTTGGGATGCCGATCGTCCGATGGATTGTCGGACAAGTTCCCTCAAAAAACACCCCGCGCATTGAAACCTGGCCGGATGAAGAAAGCACGCTGGAAGACCGGCAGCACGCAATGGATGTGTTTCAGGCAGGCGACCACGAGGCTGCAAACCATATAACGCGTTCGACTGATCGGCCTGCTCCTTAACAACATCCCATTATGCCCGCCGGATCGCCTCGGCGGGCACTTGGGTGTACGCGGCGTAGAGCGACGTCGGTCGCACGGTACGTATATTGAGGCGCAAAGAGCGACCCGCCGACGTCTTACCGATAAAACGGCCCGTTACAATACTGCCGCAGAACATCGGAATTGCCGAAATACCGGCCCGATTCACGACAGCTGTCTTCACGGTTGAAAGCACTGTCATTGGTCCCGAGAGAGCTTTGGGTATTTCCGCCATTCTTATTGCCGCCGCGCCCCTTACCGCCACGGCTTTTGCCGCCGCGGTCTCTGTCGCGGTCACCGTCATAACCTTTACCCTTGCCTTTGCCGCCACGGTCCCCGTCTTTTCCTTTGCCTCCGCGGT
Source organism: Stappiaceae bacterium (assembly GCA_965275915.1). Lineage (GTDB taxonomy): Bacteria > Pseudomonadota > Alphaproteobacteria > Rhizobiales > Stappiaceae > JBDWFY01. Next base: position 12,686 of record CBDHYI010000006.1, on the reverse strand, counting down.
CACCATCCTTGCCTTTGCCTCCGCCTCTGCGGTCACCGTCACGGCTGTCATTGCTTGAATAGTTTCCCTCAGATCCTGACTGTCCGCCTGCTGTTGCGGATACGGTGGACAGACTGAATAGAGCGCAGAACAAAGCTGCGAAGGCAGCGGTTGACCAACGCCCTAATGGTGTTTGTGTTTTCGGCCGGGATTTGTTTTGCAGCCAAAACGGCAGTCGTTTATTTTCGAAAGGTTGATTGGGTCGCACGACTCTTACTCCTGAGATGGCGATTACTTGGCACTGGTGACCTGTCACCTCATTTTTTCGCGCTCTACAAAAATTAATAAACTGTAATTATCTGTATAACTACTTATTATTAGGGATTTTTAATTTGATTTTTACGAGCAAAATATCATTAAATATATTTAATACTCCAAGAGAGATGAAAAATATTTTGAATACTCCGCAACCGAAGTGGCATTATTACCTCTCGCTGACATCACAAAATGCCCGTTCCATCAAAGGGCAATTGCCCCTAAGAAAGACTCAGCACAATAATTCCTGGAAGCGGCGATGAAACACGGCGGAGATCTTGGTGATGCGGTTGCCCGATATGGCGGCCGGACTGAGGACTGGCTGGACCTGTCAACCGGCATCAATCCGCACGCCTGGCCTCTTGCCGCTCTACCCTCTTCCTGCTGGCAAAGACTCCCGGAGGCCGGTGCACTGAGCGCTTTGAAAGAGGCTGCTCGGCACGCCTATGATGTCCCGGAGCATCTTGGTATCTCCGCGGCGCCCGGAACCGAAGCAATTCTGCCCTGGCTGCCGCACCTTCTGCCCTCCGGCGACGTTGCGGTTTATACGCCGACTTACTCCAGCCACGCCGAAACCTGGCGCGACGCGGGCCGGACGGTCCGTTCTCTCCCCCATGGCGCAGACGTTCCCGACAAATGCCGGTTTGCAGTCGCCGTCAATCCCAACAATCCCGACGGGCGTTTGCTGTCACTTGAAGGTCTGCACCGAATAGCCGACCAACTGGCCGCAAGGGATGGCGCCCTGATTGTCGATGAGGCCTTCGGAGACGTCGATCCGCAGGCGAGCATTGTCCCTCACATCCATCACCATCCCATCCTTGCGCTGCGATCATTCGGCAAATTCTACGGCCTTGCCGGCCTGCGTCTGGGGTTCCTGGTTGGTTCCGTTTCTTTGACCCAAAAGCTTGAGGCACTGGTGGGCAGTTGGGCAGTCTCCGGCCCCGCCCTTGAAGTCGGAGAGAAAGCACTCTCCGACCTTCGCTGGCAGGCGCGCATGCGCGGTCGGCTGAAGGAGGATGCAATGGTGCTCGACCGGCTGTTTAAGGCAAACGGACTGAGCGTTGTCGGAGGTACTGACCTTTATCGCCTGGTTGAAACGAAAGCAGCGCATGATTTACATGACTTTCTGGCACAAAAGCATATCTGGACCCGCATTTTCGACTACAATGAGATGTGGATTCGGTTCGGTCTGCCCGGATCAATCGAAAACCTCAACCGGCTCGCTGAATCTCTGACAAAGGCACGTGTTTAAACCGATCTGCGTAGATGTTCCTGGAAAGCCATACACTTTACATTCTGATGGCCGCGCTTTTTCTGGATGCCGTTATTGGTGACCCCGAGCGCTTGTGGCGGCGTGTTCCCCATCCGGTGGTTCTGTTCGGTCTCCTGATTACATTCGGCGACAGTTGGTTGAACCAGGGACAGATGTCGAACCAGGCACGCCGTCTGCTGGGGATCCTTTTCATAGCGGCGCTTACAGCCCTCTCCTTTTGGGTCGGACTGCTGATTGTCGAACTCGTCGACGGCTGGCTTGTCGGCGATGCGTTGATCGCAATCATTGCCGCAGTTTTTCTCGCCCAGCGCAGCCTCTATGAACATGTTCATGCCGTCTACAAAGCACTGAGAAAGGAGGGGGTCGAAGCCGGCCGAAAAGCGGTTGCGATGATCGTCGGGCGCGATCCCTCACGGCTTGACAAGGCAGGCATCGTCCGGGCTTCGGTTGAATCGTGCGCGGAAAATTTCTCCGATGGTGTGGTCGCCCCGGCCTTTTGGTTTGCGCTCTTCGGCCTGCCCGGTCTGCTCGCCTACAAGGCGATCAACACAGCGGACTCGATGATCGGCTACAAAAACGAAAAATATCAGTATTTCGGCTGGGCCTCCGCTCGTCTTGACGATCTGGTCAATCTGATCCCCGCCCGTCTCTCCGGCATTTTTATCGCGCTTGCCGCACCGATGGTCGGTCGGTCGACCCGCCGTTCCTTCAAGGTGATGTTCGCCGATGCGGAGAAACACCGCTCTCCCAACGCAGGTTGGCCCGAAGCGGCGATGGCGGGCGCGCTCGATATCGCCCTGGCCGGACCACGTGTCTATGCAACCTATCGGGTTGAAGATCCTTGGCTTAATGAAGGTGCCTCACGTTCCGCCGGTGTCGCGGACATTTTCAGAGCGCAGAAAATTCTGATCGGCGCCTGTGCCATGCAGGCCGTGCTGATCTTTGTCCTGATTGTCCTGACATTTTAGGGTATGGCCGTTCTTTTCCGTGCCAATGCGAGGATACCGTCCATGTCAAGATGGTCGGCCATATGGGAGGCGAGTTCGTCCAAAGTGGCGTCAATGGTCTTTTCATAAGCGAATGTATCGCCGTCGCTCTTTTTTAAGAGAACCCGGCGATATCCGTCCGACCCGAAAAGGCCGTGCAGATAGGTTCCGGCAATACAGCCGTCGGCAGAGACGGCGCCATCGGATTGTCCGTTCAAAGTCGCAAACGGCCGGTCGCAATCCGGACCCGAACTTTTGCCAAGATGAATTTCATAGCCGGACAGAGCTTCACCCGATGCCAAATGTGTTCCCTTGGCCTCCGTCACCGTCTTGTCGGCCGACAACACGGTTTCGATGTTCAGGTGCCCCAATCCTTCCACAGATCCGGCAGGTCCTTCTATGCCTTCGGGATCGGCAATACGCCTCCCAAGCATCTGATAACCACCGCAAATACCGATTACGCGGCCACCGCGGCGAATATGCGCATGCAGATCGACATCCCACCCCTGCTCGCGGAAAAACGCAAGATCCCCGATGGTTGATTTACTGCCCGGAAGCAAAACAAGATCCAGGTCGCCAGGCAGCGCCTCGCCCGCCTGCACGAGCACCAGATCGACATCCGGTTCCATCCGCAGCGGATCCAGATCGTCAAAATTGGCAATCCGGCTGGTAACCGGAACCGCGATTTTAAGACAGCCCTCATCGGTGCTGCGTCCGTGCGCCAATCCCAATGCGTCCTCCGCCGGAAGCAGACGCGCTTTATCGAACCAGGGAAGAATGCCTGCCGCGGCCCAACCTGTACGCTTGGCAATCTCCGACAGTCCCTCGTCAAAAAGCGTCGGATCGCCGCGAAACCGGTTGATCAAAAATGCTCTTATGCGCTCCCTTTCAACGGGTTCCAGAACCGCGTGGGTACCGACCAGGTTGGCAATAATGCCCCCCCGATCGATATCGCCGACCAGGACAACGGGCAGGCCGGCTGCTTCGGCAAACCCCATATTGGCAATATCGCCTTGCCGGAGGTTGATTTCCGCCGGGCTTCCCGCGCCTTCGACAATCACAAGATCAGTTCCTTGCTGAAGACTTTCGAAGCTCTGCAGCACCCTTGGCATCAGCTCCGATTTGCGCTTTCCGTATTCCCGCGCCCGCATTGTCCCGAAACGTTTGCCTTGCACGATAATTTGTGCGCCGACCTCGGTCTCCGGTTTCAACAGGACCGGATTCATATGGATGCTGGCCGGCATCCGGCACGCCATCGCCTGAAGCGCCTGCGCGCGCCCGATCTCGCCGCCGTCGGCGGTGACCGCGGCATTGTTGGACATGTTCTGCGGCTTGAACGGGCGCACCGTGAGCCCGGCATTGGTGAAGTACCGGCACAGACCGGCAACAACCAGGCTTTTACCGACATTGGAGCCGGTGCCCTGAATCATGATGGCCGGTGTCGGCATGCCTGTTAAAACTCGATACCTTCCTGCGGCTTAACCCCGGATCTGAACGGGTGTTTGACTTGCGTCATCTCCGTCACGAGGTCGGCAATTTCGATGAGTTCATCCTTGGCATTGCGCCCGGTGACAATCACATGCACATCCTCCGGTTTTTCGTCCCGAAGGAAGGCAACAATTTCCTCAATCGGCAGGTAATCATAGCGCAGGACAATGTTGAGTTCGTCACACAAAACCAGTTTCATCTCGCCTGACAGGATCATTTCCTTGGCAGCCTCCCACGCGGCCCGGGCGGCTTCAACATCGCGTTTGCGGTCCTGCGTCTCCCACGTAAACCCCTCGCCCATGCGTTTGATCGTGACCAGATCCTCGAACCGTTTGAGCGCCAGACGCTCGCCGGTCTCGATCCGCCCTTTCACAAATTGCACCACCCCGACCTTGTGACCGTGGCCAAGGGTCCGGAACACCACGCCGAACCCGGCTGTGGACTTGCCCTTGCCCTTGCCGGTATGAACCATCAGAAGACCCTTCTCGATCGTCTTGGTCGCCATGATTTTGTCGCGCGCGGCCTTCTTTTTGCGCATTTTTTCCGCATGGCGTTCGTTCAGTTCCTCTTCCGTCATTTCTTTAGCCATGGCGTTTCTCCTCATTCAGGGCCACCAACTCAGCGTACGTGGCATTGCGGCGCGGCGTCCACAGTCCCCGGTCGATTGCCTCGGCAAACCGGGCAGCGATTTCCTCAAGCGCGGACGGATTATGCTCGGCGATAAAGCCGCGCACCGCATCATCCTGCAGATAAGCCTCATGAAGCTGATCAAAGTGGTGATCGCGCACCGCCTTGGTCGTTGCGGCAAAGGCAAAAAGATAATCGACGGTCGCGGCTATTTCAAAGGCCCCCTTATAGCCGTGACGCATGACCCCGGCGATCCATTTCGGATTTGCAGCACGTCCGCGGACAATGCGTCCGATCTCCTCTGCGAGGGTCCGGATGACAGGACGTTCGGGACGCGAATGATCATTGTGAAACACAATCGGAGCTTCGCCGCGCACTGTCTCCACCGACGCGGACAGCCCGCCCTCAAACTGATAGTAGTCGTCTGAATCCAACAGGTCATGCTCGCGGTTGTCCTGGTTCTGAACCACCGCCTCGACACTGCTGAGCCTGGCTTCAAACAACTGCCGGTCACGCATACCCTCAGCACCACCCCCATATGCGTAGCTGCCCCATTCAAGGAACGCGTCGGCGAAATCCCGTCGATCCGACCAGATGCCCTCATCGATCAGCGCCTGCAGTCCCGCACCATAAGCGCCGGGTTTTGAGCCGAATACACGGAACGTTGCCCGCCGCCTGGCGTCTTTTTCCGTCAAACCTGAGGCGACGAATTCCGCCGACTGCCGTTTGACGCGTGCGGCAATGGGATTGGCATCTTCCGGCTCATCAAGGCTTGCGACCGCTGAGACGGCGCTGTCAAAAAGGTCGATTTGGTGCGGAAAGGCATCGCGAAAGAAGCCGGAGATCCTGAGAGTCACATCGATCCGAGGACGACCGAGTTCCGACAGCGGGATGATCCCAAATCCTGTGACGCGTCCGGAACCCGGTTCCCAGACCGGATTCGCGCCGATCAGCGCCAGGGCCTGCGCGATGTCATCGCCGCCGGTCCGCATATTCGACGTGCCCCACGCTGTCAGGGCCATCGATGTGGGCCATTCGCCCTCCTCCATATAGTATCGTTCCACCAATCGCGACGCCGACTTAACCCCCAGTCGCCAGGCGATTTCCGTCGGCACCGCACGGACATCGACCGAGTAGAAATTGCGCCCGGTCGGAAGCACATCCGGACGCCCACGGGTCGGGGCGCCGGAGGGACCGGGGGCTACGAACCGCCCGTCCAGAGCCGCGCGCACGGCAGCCAGTTCCAGAGGCCCCGACTGTTCGATCGACGGCCGAAGACGTTCGCTGATCTCCGTGAGCACAGTTTGCGTCTGCGGCCAGTCATCTTCAACCGACCCGCTCCCGACAAGTCTGGATGCCAGAAGCTCCAATCGTTCCACCGTATCGCCCGATGTCCGCCAGGGGTCTGTGGTGAGTGCGGTCAATATGTGCGGTTTCGGTCCGTCCCAGGGGGCGGCCATATCGCAATCCAGCGGATCGAAACCGTGAAGTCCCAGATCCGCTGCCAGCGCTCGCTGCAAAGAGGCATCGGAGGGGGACGCCCCCCTGGGAACCCGCGCCAGCGCAACGACTGTTTCCGTCAGCTCCGGCCCGGCAGGACTTTTTCCCAAAATGTGCAGTCCGTCCCGGATCTGCATTTCCTTAAGATCGCAGAGATGCGCGTCGATCCGGGACAATTGCGTCGCCCGATCCATGTCTTTTTTGAGCCCGATATCCAGATCAAGCCCGTGCCGCGCAGCCAGATCGAGAATCTCGTTTTCGATCAGGTCCATGCGACGCGGATCGACACCGGTTGCCAGATAATACTCGTCAAGCAGGGTCTCGAGCTCTTCCGCGACGCCATGGCTCTCCGCACGAGCCAGCGGCGGCGTCAGATGGTCGACGATAACTGCCGAATTGCGGCGCTTTGCCTGCGATCCTTCGCCGGGATCGTTGACGATGAAGGGATAGATATTGGGAACCGGTCCAAGGACGGCTTCCGGATAGCAGTTTTCCGAGAGCGCCAACGCCTTGCCCGGCAACCACTCAAGATTGCCGTGTTTGCCAAGATGAACGATCGCATCAAGACCGTATGTCTCACGCAGCCAGAAATAAAAGGCGAAATAATTGTGCGGCGGCACCAGCGACGGATCGTGATAGGTCTCCTTGGGGTCGATGTTATAGCCCCGCGCCGGCTGAATGCCGACGGCGACATTGCCGAAGGTCAGCAATGGAAGTACAAATGCCCCCTCGCTGACAAACGGGTCCCCCGTTGCAGGCCCCCATCGTTCCTTAACCTCCGTCTGAACTTTTTGCGGTAATTTTCTGAAATTTTTCAAGTAATCATCTATTGAAAACCGGGCATTTCGGCTCTTATCCCGTGTTTTCTTGAGAGCATTCGTCACGCCGGAAAGCAGCAACTCCATCAGTTGTCCGGACGCTTCAGGAGCATTTTCAATGCCGTAGCCAGCCTGCTTGAGATCCTCCATAATGGTAACCGCCGACGCGGGTGTATCGAGGCCGACGCCATTGGCAATGCGGCCATCCTTGTTGGGATAATTCGCCAGGATCAGCGCAAGCCTCTTGTCGCTGCGGTCGGTTTTTGTGAGACCTGCCCATGCGGCCGCCAGCCGGGCAACAAAATCGATCCGGTCGGGCTTGGGCACGAACCGCACCGGCGTCGACTGCGTCACCGGGTCGTAGCGCCCCTCTTCCTTGAAAGAAACGGCGCGTGTCAGAAGACGCCCGTCAAGCTCCGGCAGCACAACGTGCATCGCAAGATCGCGGATGCCAAGCCCGCGATCGCTTTCCTGCCAGCCTTCTTCCGATACGCTTGAAAACACGATCTGAAGCACGCTGGCGCCGTAGCGATCGAGCGGTGTCGGCTTATGGACTGCCCCCCCTTTGGATACCGCAAAAGCCGTTCCGTTCAAGAGGACATCCGGTTTGTGCCTTTCAAAGACGTCGCTGAGGATGGAAACTGATTCCGGATCCTTCAGGCTTGAGACGAAAACCGGAACGGCATTGACCCCCGCCTCATCCAGCGCCCGAACCAGTGCGGCGACCGGTTCGGTCGCCGCCCCCTGTACCATGGCTCTGTAAAATATGATCCCGGCCCGGGGCCGTGCCGGATCGCACCACCGTCTTGCGAGGTCCTCAAGATCCGGCGTCGGCCCTTCAGGCCACCACAAACCGGCGCGTGCCAGCGGCTTTGGCAGGGTCGGCGGATCGGCCTTGTCCAACAGGCTCGCGGCAAAAAGCAGGGCGTTTGCCTGGTTGTCCGGCCCGCCTTCAATGCAGTAGCGCCAGAACAAATGCGCCGCCTCCAACGAGACGGTCGACCGGGCGGCAAGATCCGCATCCCATTTGTCATCTCCGGGCAAAACCAAGAGCCGGCAATCGTTGGCCAGCACGGTTTCCCGCACCCGCTCCAGCCCGTAGGACCAGTAATCGGCACCCCCGAGCAGACGCAAAACGATCAAGCGGGATTGTGCCAGAGTCTTTTCGACATAAAGATCAATCGAATAGGGATGGCTCAACGCCATCAGACTGGCGAGCCGCAGTGAGGCTTTGCCGCTCAGCACCGGCGCGCATTGCGCAAACCCGGCCAACTCGGTGTCAGCTGCGGACAGAATGACGATATCGCCCGGAGCCTGATCCAGGTCGACGGCATCACTGCCATCGTCAATCAATCTGCTTTGGGCCGCAAGGATATGCATCTGCTCAGGCGGCGACTGTGCTGGCGAGAATGGCGTTCACCTCGGCCCGGTCAAAATCGTGCAGACCGATCACGACCAGACCCGAGATCGTCTCGTTCGGACCGCCAAACCAGGTCTCAACCCGCGGGCCGACGGCCTGAACCACCAGCGGGGCCGCTTTGCCGGAAACGGCAAGTTTGCCTTTGACACGCAAAACGCCGGGCAAGGCCATGATGGCTGATACCTTCTCCTTCGCGGCCGCCGGCGAAGCCATTGCTTCGGGCGAAAGAACAACGCTTTCAAAGTCATCATGATGATGATGGTGATGATCGTCATCGCCGTCATCATGATGACTTTCATGATGGCTCTTCCGGCCCTCCATATCGGCCTCCGCTCCGGCTCCGATCCCAAGCAAAGCTTCCGCGCTGATACGGCCGTTTTCCGCCTTCAACAGGCTCACACCGGCCCGGCAGTCCGCTCTGACGCGGTCTGCCACCGTCAACAGCTCTGCGTCATTGACAAGATCGGCCTTGTTCAAAACGATCATATCGGCACAGCGGAGCTGATCTTCGAACAGCTCTTCAATCGGGCTTTCATGATCGAGCGCCTCATCGGCGGCGCGTTGTTCAGCCACGGCTCTTTCGTCGATGGCCACCTGCCCGGCTGCGACTGCCGCACAATCGACCACGGACACGACACCGTCAACGGTCACATTGTTCCGCACGTTCGGCCACTGAAAGGCCCGCACCAGCGGCTGCGGCAGTGCAAGACCGGACGTTTCGATCACAATATGATCCGGCGCCGGATCGCGCTTCAGCAGCGCTTCCATCGTCGGCAGAAAATCCTCCGCAACCGTGCAGCAGATGCAGCCATTGTTGAGTTCGACAATTTCATCGGCTTTGCAGGACGGATCGCCGCAATCGCTCAAAAGCTCGCCATCAAACCCCATGTCGCCGAATTCGTTGACGATCAGCGCAATGCGTTTGCCGCCCGCCGTGGCAATCAGATTGCGCACCAGGGTCGTCTTCCCGGCACCCAGAAATCCGGTAATGATGGTTGCGGGGACTTTTGCGCCGATGCTCATAAAGCGATCTCCGGTTGAAACGTTGGTTTTAGAAGAAGGGGTTGTCCGGCCGCGACGACATAAACCACATCACAGGCATCGCCCATAATCTGATTGAGGCGCCCCGCATGATCGCGAAAGGCACGGGCCATAGCGTTGTCCGGCACGATGCCCTGCCCGACCTCGTTGCTGACAAAAACAACCGGCCCCGCCGTCTCGCCGATGGATGCTGCCAGACGATCCGATTGCGCAACGATATCAAGATCATTCAGCATCAGATTGCTCAGCCAAAGGGTCAGGCAATCAACCAGAATGATTGTGTCAGATGCGGCCATACGCACGATTGTTTCAGCAATGGCAAGAGGTTCTTCAACGGTCTGCCAGTGCTGCCCACGCCGTTCCCGGTGGATACCGATACGCTCGCGCATCTCATCGTCCCCCGCCGCAGCTGTTGCGAGATAAACCGGAGAAAGGCCGCTGCGCATAACGAGACTTTCCGCAAATCCGCTTTTTCCCGAGCGGGCGCCGCCGGTCACGAGAACCGATTTGCAGGGAATTTTGCCGGGCACACGGACAGCCTCAGACATGAGCGCAGTCCAGGAGAATGCAATTGCCGGCCACAGCAGGCCGTGTCTGTTCGTTAAGATGGAAGATGGCCGGATGGCCCGAAACAAGCGTCACATCGTCCTCCTGACCGTCCGCCCGACAGCCGGTTGATATCCGATTTCAGCTGGTCTCCTGGCTTGCGGTTCAATCAGCATCCTGCCCCTTCCCGAAGCGGTTTTCGCTTCAGTGGTTTCTTTGCAGGATGCCTCACCGCTTACAGTTGCGGGGGCAGCCACGGCATGAAGCCCCGATTTGGGTCGCTCGTCACCGTATTCCCATATCTGCCTGTCCTGCCCGAACGCCGGACAGCGGCACTGAAATCACTTTCGCCAAAGTCTTCTTTGCCGGAACATCTGTCAATGGTTTTCTTGGGCGTCACGACGATATTCGCCCGATGACCTATTTCGCCCGATCAAGGTTGGCGGGCTGTCATCTTCAGATTTCCTCCGTCTCCATCCCATCCACTTCCGGCCCACCTGTACCTCTGTGCGCCTGCGAAGACGCCGGATCAGCGCAATATCGACGGAAAGCACCAGCAAGCCGAGCGGGACCATCCAGAAACCGAGGACCGGCAAAAACCCAAGCAACCCCAGAAACACCAGAGCCGATCCCATTACGATCCTGGCGACAGGCGTTCCCGGCAGCTTGACGCTTTTTTTTCCGAACCTGATCCTGGACACGGTGCCTCGCTATTTGACTGCTCTCCGCCCGGATGAGCCCAGGCACGCGTCCAATATGGGAATTTTGCCGGGCCGTCGCCAATTCATTCTCCACAAGGCTGCAGTTTTTGCAAAAAGACCCTTGGCAAACCCAGACAGCTTTTGTAGAAGCTCTCTTCACAAACGCTATGGCAACGCGCTATAAGCGATGGTGATCCCCAGTAGCTCAGTTGGTAGAGCAAGCGACTGTTAATCGCTGGGTCGCTGGTTCGAGTCCGGCCTGGGGAGCCACTTTTTCTTCAAAATCTTTACCACAAACGGCGGATTTCAGCCGTTTTTTATTTTTTTACTTGACAATACTTGTGAGAAAATCCCCTTATTGGTTAGAAATTGGTCACTTTTTTGGTCACTTCGGATTTGGAAAAATACAAGACATATCTCATCGAACAGAGCGGCTGGTATTACTTCAGAAGGAAGGTTCCAGCTGAATACCGGCACGTCGATCCGCGCAAATGGGTCAAGCTGGCCACCATTCACGGTTTTTCTTATCGACCAATCGTCGGATCCAATCAAACAGATCCATCACACCGGCAGAGGTTTGAGAACCCGGAAGCCACAGACGGTCGCCATCGTAGGTATAGTCGGTGCCCACCCCGTTGGAGAACACCATCCGAACAGGGTCCTGATTGGCATTATAGGTGATGGTAGTGTCCAGTATCTTTCGCATGTATGGACCTCCGGTGGTTGTCAAGCTCGGTGGACTGATGGGCTGACAAGCATGTATCCGGCCTGTTTGTGAGCCGTCTGGCTCGGGCCAATATGGGGAAGCCGTTCCTGATCCTGCCAACAAACACATTATCGGCCTCTGAGGCCGTTGCGAAACACGGCTTTGGGATCAGACGGTATGCCGTTCGTCCAATGAGCAGACAGCCTTTTCTCAGACAGCGGTCCGGACCGGCGGACTATGGAATGCCTCGCCTTTTGCAAGGACGGCCCAGATCATCCGGGCAAGCTTGTTTGCGACAGCCACAGCCACGGCATTGACGTGCTTTGTCTTGAGTTTGTCTACGATCCAACCCTCAAAGAGCGTTCGCGGGCGACTTGCCCTTTGCCTAATCCGGCAAATATACGCCCGTGCTCCATGGATCAGAATCCGCCTCAGATAAGAATCGCCTCTTTTGGAGATACCCAGTAAGCGTTCCTTGCCCGCGCTGGAATGTTGGTTGGGAACCAGCCCCAGCCATGCCGCCAGGTCTCGGCCCCTGGCGAACTGTGAAGCATCGCCGATTGCCGTGAAGAAGGCAGACGCATTCAATTCTCCGACGCCCGGTATTGTCATCAATCGTCGGCATTCGGGGATCATTCGGTTCAGTTCCCGAATGCGTTCATCGATGTTGTTGATGTGCTCGTCCATGACCAGCAATTCATCGTAGAGTTCCGCAAGCAGGCTGCGCATGAGCAGAGGCATGTCGTTCGTTGGAAGACCGGCACACAGGTCCCTCAGACCAGACCGCAGAGCAGCCAGAGACAAGGGCAACACGATGTCAAATTCCGCTAGCAGCCCACGAATTTCATTCGCCAGGGCGGTACGGTCCCGTTTGCGCCGATCCCGAATGCGATGGACAGCTTGCAGGCTTTGCTGCAATTCCGATTTGATCGGTACGAAGCGCATGTTGCGCCGAGATGCAGCCTCACAGATGGCTTCAGCATCCGTGGCATCGTTCTTGTGCCGCTTGACAAAGGGTTTTACGTATTGCGCTGGTACAATCCGCACCTCATGCCCAAGCGATTGACAATAGCGACCCCAAAAATGCGATGTCCCGCAAGCCTCAATGGCTATAGTGGTTGTCGGTATATCCGCCAGAAAGGACATCAGTTGTGGTCGCGTAAACCGACGCTTTAGCAGCTTGCTGCCTTGGTCATCGGTTGCGTGCACCTGGAAGACGCGTTTGGCCAAATCAATTCCGATAATGCTGATGTCCATAATGAACCTCCATGTCCAATATCCCGGTC
>CBDHYI010000005.1:0-580476 GCA_965275915.1 Stappiaceae bacterium | reverse complement strand
ACGCAAGCTGATGGCGCTGTCGCATCGACATGGATCGCCTTCGATGGAACCGGAACACCTTCTATTATCGATGATTTCAATGTCAGTTCCATCACAGATGATGGCGTCGGGCTGTATACCATCAATCTCACCAACAACTTATCAAATGCAAATTATGCTGCGGTCGGTGAATGCACGCGCGGTGCCGGTGGCGATTTTGAAATTGTATCTAGGGCGGTAGGATCGTTTCAAGTCCGATGCACCGTGACTTCAAGCGGAGCGGCGTTTGATTCTGATTATGTGGCTGTTGCAATCTTCGGAGGTGTCTAATGGAACATCGTATCGTCTTCAAGAACCCGGACGGATCGTGCCGTATCATTATTCCAAGTCGTCGCTGGGTCTTTCAGCCGGAAGCAGACGTTGCAATGGCTAAACAGAAGGCGTCCGATACTTTGGCAATGATAGAGGAAGAACGGCGCCAAACTGAAGCTTCTCTCGAACACCGGACGGCAAATTTGGCTAAATTCGATGCTCTTTTGAAAGACTCAAAAGATGAAGACAAGGATGCGCACAAGGAGAAGCGACAGATACTTGTTGCAGGTCTTGAAGAGGCAAAGAAACGGCTTTCCCAGATCGCCTCTGAACATTCCGACGCTGTGGCGGCAAAGCAAGTCGCTGATGAGCTGCCTGAAAAGATGTCCCCGGACGATATTAATGCCCGACTTGAGCTTCTTGCAGAAAAAGATGTGCCGGCAGGGCTGCAATGGAGAATTACAACATCTGACAAGATCCCGTCAGACCGCACGCACCGTCATGCCTGGACCGACAATTTCGACACCGATACCGTTGATGTCGATGAAGTCAAAAAAGAGCAGATGCTGAACGCTGTACCTGAAGCTGTTCCTGCGCTCAATGCGAAGCTTGCACTGTTTGAAGCCGGTTTATGGGATCAATTGATTGAAGTGGCGCAGGTAAACACTCGTTTCCAGATCATTCTTGAAGATGGGGAAGAATGGCGCCGTGACAGCGGTCGGGTAAAGAACATCGCAAAAATGTTGAAGCTTGCGGATCATCAGATTGATGAACTGTTTGTGGCCGCTGGTCGGATCGAGCCCTGAGGGTCTAAAAATCGCGCCGGAAAAAGGCTGTCAACGGAATAGCAACAGCAAACACAAGCCCAATTATGGCGCCCCAGATCAATGATGATATGTGGGCTTCTCCGGGTGACAAAATGTAGTGTTGAACTGCGGCATTCAGCAAATGAAAGCCGCTTACCACAATGCAGCCCCAAAACATAAGTTTCCAAAAAGGTGAAAGTTTCATAGCAATATCCATTAGTTGAAGGTGTTTGTAATACACGCAACTAATGAAGGCAATACAGGTTATCCCCTCTAGCCGCCCAAATGGGCGGTTTTTTCGTTTCTGAGGCAATCATGACAATCAGCATAAGAGATCAGCAAGCCCTGCTGAAAGACGCGGGGTTTGACCCTGGGCCTATTGATGGGCTTTGGGGCAGGAGAACTGCTGCGGCATATGAGGCGTGGCGGGAACGTCGCTTTCCGTTGGACAGCGCACACAATATGGAGGGAAAAACGTCAGAGGACGGCCGTAAGGCGATAATCAAGCATGAAGGTGTTCGGCTGAAGGCGTATCCAGACCCCGGCACTGGCGGGGAGCCATGGACAATTGGTGTAGGCCACACTTCAAGAGCCGGACCGCCTGACGTCAGGCCGGGAATGACAATCACCCGGGAAGAGGCTGATGAAATCCTTGCAGCCGACCTGAACCGTTTTGAAAAGCGTGTTCATCAGCATATGGGCAATGTCCCACAGCATGTTTTCGATGGCGCTGTATCGTTCGACTTCAATACCGGACGCATTCACAACGCATCATGGGTTCGCCACTTCAAAGCCGGCGATATGGAAAGGGCGGAAAACAGCCTGAAACAATGGAATAAAGCGGGAGGCCGAATAATGCGTGGACTTGTCAATCGGCGAAAAGAGGAAGCCGATTTGATTTTCCGCGGCATTTATCCAGCATAAGGAACGAGACTATGGGAAAGATCCTCCAAGCCCTTGGCATTTCAGATTGGTCCAAGGCAATCGGCGCTGCTGTCGGCGCTTTGGCAAGCGTAGGAGTCAATCTTGGACTGCCGGCGGAATATGCAACGGCTGAGATACAGGCTGCGGTCACTGTCATTCTCGCAACGATCTTTGCCGCGCTGTTTCCGGCCAATACCAAGGGCGGTCAGCCGCTGACACCACCGGGTCAATGATCAAGATAACAACCGCGATCCTGAGCCTCATTGGTCTATGGCTGAGATTCAGACTCGGCAAGACCAGTGAGCGGGACCGCGTGCGCGCAGAGATGACCGAGGCATTTCTTAAGGACTTCAACGATGTTCAGGCGATTGACGCTGCTCTTGCTGGCCATGGCGATACTGAGTGGCTTGAGCGGATGCAAAAGAAATGGGGATTTACCCCCGGTGCCAGAAACGGCGGATAAGAGCTTCTGCCGCTGGTATTCCCCGCCTGAAAAAGTAACAACAGAGCAGCAGTTCAGGATAGTCCTTCGATGGGAATGCCTGTGTAACAACGACTGCCCGAAAACAGCGGATTGACGGCACACTTCCACATGCCGCCAATCCTACCCTCCGAACCAATCCTCCTGATCCGAAGGGCACGAAAACAATGTCACACCTAAATCAGCGCAATTGTGAGGTAATTCACAGAAGGCAAGTGAAGGAGTTCATTTATACGCAGGATTGTGGAAATTAGACATGGCGGCAAAACAGGAAAAACAAGGGTGGATGATCAATAAGCACATCCCCGTTGAGTTCATTATCGCTATGATAATT
This sequence comes from Stappiaceae bacterium, assembly GCA_965275915.1. GTDB lineage: Bacteria > Pseudomonadota > Alphaproteobacteria > Rhizobiales > Stappiaceae > JBDWFY01. Next base: position 577,640 of record CBDHYI010000005.1, on the reverse strand, counting down.
CAGACAATCGCTATCGTTGGCGCGGGTTCCTGGTGGGCATCGAGAATTGATACACGTGTTGATTATCTTGAACTTGAAATCGTTGATCAGGACGAAATTGCCGATAGGCTTTCAAGGGTCGAAACCGGCATAACCTTCATGCGCGATGATCTTCGGCGGCTTAATAAAAAGCTTGATGAGAAATAGTTGCGGTGCGAAATTGTTCAGAAATCGCAAGCCAACCGCAACGACAATACTGTCATTCTCCTAACCACATATCATGAGACATAATTCCCATCCCGCAGCGCTGGCAAAATTGCTCGCCGCCGTTTCCGTCTTCAAATTCACGCCAACCACCCCATTCGTGCTGGCATGGACCGCCACTTGCACAGGCGCAGTAACATTCTTCCGTCGATCCGTGGTTGCTTACATGGGTGTGCACTTCTTCAGGATCGCAGCCAATTCGCTTGGCAAAATCTTCAGCCAGTGTCTTAAGCATCTTGCTCAGCGCTTCGTCGCGCTCCCGTTTTAATTTGTCAAAATCAACTTTCTCGTTTTGGGGCCTGTCTGTCATTGGTCTTCAGCCTCCTTCAAAGCTTTCCGTTCGGCCTCTTCAGAAACAGCCTCCCTCAGTCCGGCCTGAAATCCATTCGACCAAACCGTTTCCATAAACGTTTCCAGTCCCCATGCGCGCGCTTGAGAACGCAAGCTTTCGGGCATAAGTCTGCGTTCAAGACGGTGTGCAGCCAAACGGTCTGCAAGACTAGCTTCTTTCCGCAGAAACTCTGTGAAACGCTTGTCCGTTTTGCCGGCGAATAATGGGTGTTTCTGATCTATACCCATGGTTCAGCTCTCCTCTGCAGTCTCATCATGTGGAACAATCAGCTCATCAGGACCGAAATACAACGACACTGAAGGATCAACCGGAGCCCATGATGCCCTTCCTTCTGTTCTGCGATCAGGAGATTGGTAATAATGCCCCGGCTCTTTGTGCCGGTGGAAAGTGACAGATCTTCCATCTTCATCCACGGCGTACGAATGCGTGTAACTGGAGCCGACAATATTTTCTAAGACTCGATCAGCGGGCGAAAAACATGCTCCGTTGTGGTGAAAGCTGGGGATGTCACGCAGGAGTTTGTAACCGAATGCTATTGACTCGCCAGGTTTAAGCCGCGCCACTTCACGGCAAACCTCTCCTAACAAGGTGTTTGGATCAGCTATGATCATCATGTTTCTGTCTCTTCTGTATGAGAGAGGGCAATCGTCATAAGTTGATGGGCCTTCTTCAGATGATCACGGTCAATCTTGTCTTTGATGTCGTGAAGCCCATACCGGACAACGGCGCCCAGTTCTCTGTAAGCTTGATCGAGAAGCTCACGTCGTGTAGTGTCCGGTGCTTCATCTAGGTTGATGTCCGTCATTGGCTTTCTCCTTGAGAGAGTGTAGCTCGGAAATTCTTCAGGACGCCAACGCCAAAATCGACATAGCGATCAACCCGTATCCGGTCGCGCTCTTCTGCTCGGCCTTCTCCATATTCCAGCTTGGCTTTGAGGCGTTGAATGAGGGTCATGAGAAATAATCCGGATCTTCGCGTTGGTCTCTACGATCACGACAGGGCTTACAGACCTTATAGACCGGTCCGTTTGTCCCTTCCTCGTAATCACGGGTATAGGCGAGAGTCGTGACTTCCATTTTGCACCAATCGCATGTGCCAGAGCTGGCTTCTTCAGAGCGCTTGTAGGCTATGTCCGCCTGTCGACACTCTTCGCACATGTATGCGAAATCCGCGCCGAAGGAATCGGTTTCGCCCTGAATGCACACCACAGCCTTGCGATCTGGGTGTTCGTCGCACGTCGCGCCGACAGGCAATTCATGCACCGACCCAGGTAGGGTTGAGACTGGCCCAAGTTTGTCAGTCATTGGGAGGAGTCCTCCCGTGGCTTGGACAACAGTAAACACCCTGCGCACATGAGAGCGATCGACATAAAAACAAAGCTGTCGGTCAAAAGAGCGGCTATCAGACAGGCAACCCCTCCAAACCAAAAAGCCAAAAAGAGCAGTGGTGGGATCTTAAAGCGGGTCATGCTGCACCTCTGGCCCGGATGGCCTCAACAATTGCAACAACTTTTTCAACATCCAAACTGGTTTTGGTCATGAGAAAGTGGTCAAGAAATTTTGCTATCGCCTCCCTCTCGGCCTCTACTGCTTGTTCGAGGCGAGCTGCATAACGCTTTTGGGTTTCCTGGAAAATCCAGTATTCAAGATAATCTGTCGGGGAGATGGGTTGATTAGAAGCACGACCATAACGTTTGCGCATTTCCTTGATTGCAGCGTCTTCGATCTCTGAGTATTCGTCGAGCAGATCTTCATGTGTGTCACTCATGCTGCACCTCCGCTGTATTTTTCTTTTGACACCTTCCAAATCCAGTATTCGAGATGATCTGAAGGTTTTATCTCTTGTGAGGTGGCCCGGCCCCAAGTTGCGCGGAATTGCTGGTACGCCTCTGCCTCTATCGCCGCATACTCATCCAGTGGGTCTATCGTTGAAGCCTCTCCAGGATTGTTCATGATATCGTTGGCGCGCGCATAAGCGTCGTAAAGCCGGTAAACCGTGCCTGCGGTTGTCGAAAGCTTAACGCGAACTGTTGGTGTGTATCTCGGTTCGGCCCACCCTTGGACAAGGTCAGCTATGCCAAGTTCGGTGATTGCCAATTCCAAGGCGTCCAGAGCGTTTCGGTAATCCTGCTTGGTGTAATTGTCGGTGTCACCGTTTACATTTTCCTGATTCTGCATTGTGTTACCTCTAGAACATAAGGTGCACGTTTACAGACAGATATTTGTTTCTATTACTAAAGTCCGGGACTTTTAATCAGTAGGTCCACGGTTCGAACCCGTGCGGGCTCACCATTCAAATCTCCAGACATCCGACCGTTTTGAATGACCGAGAGATCGATTGCCACGCGAAGGTGTCGCTGCTATCCGAACATCGTATCGGGTAAAATCAGAGCAATCTCCGGGAACAGCAGCAACAGGCCGATTGACGCGAGCATCGCGAACCAGAACGGCCAGATGCCGCCGAAAATCGTGTTGAGGGGGACACCCTCGGCGATGCCTTTGACAACAAAGACATTGACGCCGACCGGTGGTGAAATCAGGCCCATTTCAAGGCAGATGACCATCATCACGCCGAACCAGATCATATCGATGCCCAGTGGCTCGATGATCGGCTGAATGAGCGGCACGGTCAGCACCAGGATGGCGAAGCCTTCCATGAAGGTGCCAAGAAGGATGAACATCAGGAGAAAGGCCAGTACGATCTGAAAGCCGGTGAAACCCTGGGATTCGACCCATTGTGCCAGTGTGAACGTGATCCCGGAGAAGCCGATAAAGGTTTTGAAAACGAAGGCGCCGAACAGGATGAGGAACAGAGTCCCCGACGCCCGAAGCGTGCCGGTAAAGACACTTTTCATGTTGTCCCAGGTCACGGCTCGCCGGATTATTGTGACAACAAAGGCCAGAGCGGCGCCTATCCCGGCCGCTTCGACCGCGGAGAAGATGCCGGTATAAATTCCGCCGATTGTCAGCATGATAATGGCGATAATCCAGCCTGCCCGTGCCAGTGCCTTGAGGCGGTTCCGTATCGGAGCGACGTCGGTGGATTGCGGAGCTTTGTTGGGATCACGCAAGACGACGATCCAGATAGCAACAATAAAGAGCAGGGTCAGCAAAAGGCCCGGAAGGACCCCGGCGAGAAACAGTCTGCCGATGCTTTCCTCGGTCAGGATGGCATAAATGACAAACCCGGCGGACGGTGGAATGAGGATTCCCAGTGTCCCGCCGGCGGCAATGGCGCCGGTCGCAAGGCCATTATCGTAATTGTGGCGCTGCATTTCCGGCAGTGAGACGCGGCCCATCGTGATCGCTGCTGCAAGCGAAGATCCCGAAAGTGCGGAAAAACCCGCGCAGCCGACCACTGTTGCCGACGCGAGGCCGCCCCGGAGATGTCCAAGCCAGGAATGGGCGGCGTCGTAGAGATCGCGGCTCATGCCCGAAACGCCGGCCAGATTGCCCATCAGCACAAACAGCGGAATGATGGTCAGCGGATAGCTTGATGCTTCGTTGAAGATTTCCCCGGCAAGTTTCGGTATGGCCGCCCGCTCCCGGATGAAATAGATCCCGACCGTGCCGACCAGCATCATGGCGAGGCCGACCGGCATGCGGATGAACAGAAGAACGAAAAGGGCAATAAAGCCGAACAGGGCGATGAGGGAGCCGTCCATATCGTCGTGTCAGTCTTCCGGCTCGTTGGGGTCGTCTCCAGAAAAATGCTCAAGGCCGATCAGCAGATGAGCTGCGAAAATCAGGGTATAGAATGCCATCGATCCGGCCAGGACGTAGTAGAAGCTTCGGTGCTCGATCGAGAGGTTCTCGGTAATGCAGGCTTTTTCGAAACCGCAGGCCTTGGCGAAAAGCGCATAAGCCGCCAATGCCGTGATGAAAACTGCCGCCAGGCGCATGATGGCATCGGTGATGCGCGTCACCTTGCGACCGGCGAACATCTTAATGACATTCACGCTCACATGGGCATGTCTGGTCGCGCCGTAGGCGACGGAGCAGGCGGCAACCACTGTCAGGGTCAACACCGAAACATCGCCGATCCCGAAAATCGGATCGTTTAACGCATAGCGCCAGAACACGCCGACGACCGTGATCAGCATCAAGGCAACGACGCCGATCCCGCCCACAAAGGCAAAGGCACCGGCAATTGCGCCGGTGACTTTGTCAATCAATGCATCCAAAGGCGATGAACTAGCCGACGGCTTGGATGGTGTCACACTTATTCGCCTTTCATCATCTTGATCACGTCATCCACTTTTTTGTCGCCGGCCATAGTCTGACCGATTTCAGCCATGGCGGTGTCGATGGCGGCCTGAATTTTTTCACGCTCTCCCGGATCCCATTCAACCAGCGTGACGTTGTTCTTTTCTGCCACAGCAAGGCCCTTGCCGGCGACGGCGTCATAAGCTTTTCCCGCGCCAAGTGCGAGTTCGGCCGAGGACGCGGCATCGACCGCTGCCCTGTCTTCATCGGAAAGGCCGTCATAAAGCTCCTTGTTCATCAGCAAAGCAAACGAAGACCCTGAGCCGGGAAACCAGGTCGTTACATAGTTGGCCGGCTCAAACAGCTTGAAGGAGCCGATCGCGGACGGATCGATCATAATCGCATCGATTACGCCGTTGGCAAGATTCTGATTGATGACATTGACCGGCTGCGTGATTGCGGAGGCGCCCAGTGCTTCGACAAAGGGCACATCGCTTTTTGAGGTCACGCGGACCTTCATGCCTTCAAGGTCAGACAGTTTAGTGACCGGCTTGTCTTTGGTGATCAAGACAGGGGGCGCATTGGCCCACAGGGCAATGACCTTGGCTTGATACTCTTTTTCAAGTTCGGCGCGGGCCCGCTGGAGCGCCTCTGTGCATTCAACGGCCGAACCGCAAACGCCGGGAAGGGCGACCACGTTTGTTTTGGGAAAAACGTCTGCCGTGTAGTCGGGCAGGGTGAAAACGATATCCGCAACGCCGTCCAGCAGGATCGCATATTGCTTGGGCGGGGCTCCGTTCAGCGCGCCGCCGGGAAACTGCTTCACGGTCAGGCGGCCCTCCGAGAGCTCCGCCAGCTTCTCGCCAAAGGGGGTCATAAGGCCATTGTTCATCGGATGTTTGGGCCCCATGAAATAGGCCAGTGACAACTCGGAGGTCTGAGCTGCGCCGGCCATTGTCCCGGCAGCAATGAGGCTTGCAAAAGCCAGTTTTGTCAGGTGTTTCATCTGATTTCCTCCCAGAACGTACGAAACAGGCTGGTATTCTATTTCCCAATTCTAAATCAGAAACCCGGCGGGTCCTGAAATCGAATGGGGCTCGGTGAACGCCAGAACGCCTTCAAAGCCAAGATTACGACCGATTCCGGACTGTTTGAACCCGCCAAACGGTCCGCGCCCGTCCTGCGCCATCGGTCCGTGGCCATTGAGATAGGTGTAACCGGCTTCCAGTTGTTTTGCCAAGGCGACGGCGCGATCCCGGTCCGGCGTCCAAACGGATGAGCACAGGCCGAATTCGCTATCGTTCGCCATGGCAACGGCTTCATCGTCCGTCCTGAATTTCATGATCGGCAGGGCCGGGCCGAACTGTTCATCTTTGACGACAGACAGCGACGGATCGGCGTCATAAACCAAAGTCGGTTTCTGGAAATAGCCGCCGCCATGATAGAGGTCCTCATCGGGCACCGTGCCGCATTCTCTCACATCCGCGCCTTTGGACCGGGCCTCGGCGATCATGTCGGTAACCACCTTGAGCTGTTTTGCATTGTTGACCGGTCCCATCAGCGTATCCGGCAGCAGGCCATCGCCGACAACGGCTCTTTCGCAGGCGTTGGTCATGCCCTCGACAACCTCGTCATAACGGCTTTCATGAACATAAAGCCGTTTCAGCGCCATGCAGATCTGACCGGAGGAAGCAAAGGCGCCCAGATACATCCGCATGAAGACGTCCGGATTGAGCTCGGCGTCCTCAAGCACCAGGGCCGGATCGTTTCCGCCCAGTTCCAGCGTCACCGGCGTGACATTGTCGGCGGCGACTTTCATGACATGCTTGCCCACGTCAATTGAGCCGGTGAAATTGACCTTTCGCACCAGCGGGTGTCCGACAAGCGGGTCGCCGATCGTGCTTGCGTGGCCGGTCAGGATATTGATCACGCCCGGCGGCAGAAATTTTGCGATGATCTCCAGCGTCAGACATGGCGCCAGGGCGGAGTTTGAGGAAGGCTTGACGACGACCGTGTTGCCTGCGACCAGCGCCTGCGGCAGTTTCGCGCCAAGGATCGACAGCGGCCAGTTCCAAGGTACGATCAGGGCAGCCACACCGCGCGGCTGCCGGTGAATGAGCGTATCGAATGGCGGCCCGCCAATCTGCTCGTCTTTTTCAAGCCGCTCGCCGAAATCGGCCGCCTGCATGAACCGGTCGCCAAGGCGCGACATTTCCAGCATTGTTTCCCGCGTAATCTTGCCGTGTTCCCGTGTAAACAGCCGGGAGCGGTATTTTACGTCTTCTTCGTCGGCTGTCAGCGCTTTGGCGATCCCGCGCAGTTTCGCGGCGCGCTCGCCGTAGGAGAGGGAGGACCATGCCGGGAAGGCGGCATGAGCCGCCTTTACGGCGTGATCGACGTCTGACGGCGTCGCCGCTGCCGCATGTCCCACCAACTCGCTCGGTCGCGCGGGGTTGAAAATGTCGTAGACGGCGCCGTCGGACGCTGCGCGGCTCTCTCCATCAATAAAGATGTTGGTCGTAATGACCTGATCCATATTGTGCATTGAAGACCTCCTCCCAAAGTCCAGCAGCCTGTTTCTCAATTCCCGATCGAACTGCCCGGCTCGAACTATGTCAAATGGAAATATCGTGAGAGCACATTTCTCAAATTCCGGAAGCACGCGAAAAACAGACTGAGCGTTACGCGCGTTAGACTGTGCGAGATACGGAAAACCTCCCCCTTACGGCAGACTTGAGTTGGCAGGTGTGACCCGGTTGCGCTGAACCGCGGCATGATCCGCCGTTTTCGCGGAGCTTGCCATTGGGACGAATTTCCTTGGGAGGAACTAATGAAAAACAAGCATCTTGCAGCCGCTTCGCTGGCCGCGCTGATTACGGCCGGGCCGGCTCTGGCCGACGACGGTAAGCTGAAAGTCGGTGTGCTTGCGACACTCGAAGGCACCTATACGGTTCTTGGTGAAGACGGCGTTCGGGGCCTGAAAACCGCGCTGGCTGAAGTTGAAAATACAGCGGGCGGCAAAGAAATCGAGCTGATCATCCAGTCGACCGATGCCTCTCCGGACAGCGCCGTCCGCGGTGCGCGCAAGCTCGTTGAGCAGGATGGCGTTGAACTTGTCATCGGCCCGCTTTCCGGCTCTGAAGGGATTGCCATTCGCGACTATTCCAAGACTCAGCCGCAGGTGACTTTCCTGAACGGGATTTCCGGCGCTCAGGAAACAACATATGTCACACCGTCGGACAACTTTTTCCGCTTCAACACCGATGGCGCACAGTGGTCGGCCGGACTTGGCGACTACATCTTCAATGAAAAGGGCTACAAGACCATCGCGACGATCGGCGAGGACTACTCCTTCATTTACACACAGGTGTTCGGTCTTGTTACCGAATTCTGCTCTGCGGGCGGGGAAGTCACCGAACGGTTCTGGGTTCCGCTTGGAACCAAAGACTTCGGTTCGATCATCGCGTCATTGCCCGATGATGTCGATGCCATCTATCTTGGACTTGGCGGTGGTGATGCTGTCAACTTCCTCAATCAGTACCAGCAGGCCGGTGGCGATGCCAACCTGATCGGCGGCACGATCATGGTCGACGGAACAGTGCTGAACTCCAAGGGCGACGCCAAGAAGGCGCTGATCGGCACCCCGTCATCAGGCCCGCAGGCCGACACATGGGACAATGAAAGGTGGCAGGCTTACGTGAAGTCCTACCAGGATACGTTCCCGCCGGATCAGCGGTTCCCCAGCCCCTCGCTTCTGGCAACGGGGTACTATAATGCAACCCATGCGGCCGTTCAGTGCCTGAATCAAGTGGGCGGAGATCTTTCGGACGGCCACAAGGCGTTCCGTCAGTGCCTGTCGACGCTGGAACTCGATGCGCCGAACGGCAAGATCAAACTGGACGAGAACCGTCAGGCCATCGGTGCGAATTTCGTGTCCGAGGTGATTGAACAGCCCGATGGAACGTTGGCGACCAAGCTGGTGTCAATCAAGGAAAACGTCAACCAGACCCTTGGAATCGATCCGGCTGTCTTTGCCAAGATCGGCCTGCCGGGACGGGACGTTCCTGAGTGCAAACCCTCTTACGAATAAAATGAAAACGGTTCGGGCGGCTTTTTACCGCCGCCCGGCCTATGGACGCTGTGTTGACGAAGAGCGCCATGGATTGAGTACGAACGGGCGGGCGAATGACGTTAATTACCTATGTGACACGCGTCCATTTTGCCGATGGGGTTTTGGAAGAAGCGCTCTGGTCTGAGCTTGAAGTCAACCGAAAACACCGCCCCCTTATCGTCTCCGATACCAGCCATATTGCCGACGAGGTCGCCGAACGGCTTTATGCCGGTTTTCCGGTTCGGACATCCATTGAAACTTTTGCGGATGTGCCCGACATCCCGACCGAGGAAACCGCACACCGGCTGGCTGAAATCTATCACCGAACGGACCGGGACATCCTGATTGCGTTCGGTCGCAGCACGGCGATTGATCTTGCCAAGATCACCCGCGTTGCCGTCGCTCACAAGGAGCCGCTCCTGACGTTTTCGCAAGCACAGGGCGGTGCGCGGCGCATCGGTCAGAATCTGCCCGATCTTTTTGCGATACCCGGAATTTCCGGATTTGGTGCGTCGGTTTCGGCCCATGCACCTGTCTTGCTGGCCAACGGTCAGCGCGCGCGTCTGATGTGCAAGAAGCTGATTCCGACGGTGACCATTTGCGATCCGACCCTGACCCTTGGGGCCGCAGCGGATATCAGCGCAAGTGCGGGGGCGGACGCAATTACACGCTGCATTGAGGCCTATCTTTCGCCTGGGTTCAATCCACCCGCCGATGGGATCGCGCTCGATGGTCTGAGCCGGGCTGCCGCCAATCTGCATACGGTCCTGAAACGGGACGGTGTCGCCGGGCGCCGCGAGATGATGGCGGCCAGCCTGAACGGCGCGCTGGCTCTGCAGAAGGGGCTGGGCGCGACACATGCGATTGGCAGTGCGCTTGAAACTGTGATGGAAAAAGGGCTCGATCCGGGTGCTCTCAGCCGTCTCCTGCTGCCCTCGGTTCTGCATTTCAACGCCAACGCCGCGAAAGAAAAATATCAGCCGTTGCGGCGTATTCTGCATGTCAAACCATCGGTCTCCCTTGCTGACGGCGTGGAAGCGTTTTTCGACAAGCTGCCTTTGCCGCGCCGCCTATCGGATATGGGCATCGAACAGGATCAGATAGAAGAGGCGGCTGACCTGGCGGCTCAGGACCTTGCTTCCGTCAAGAGCCCACGCACCGTTCAGAGTGATGACCTGCGTTCGATCATGATGTCCGTTCAATAAGTCCGCAGGAGACACGCTCTAGATGAAACCTCTCCTCATCGGCGGCCAGTGGCAGACCACGAGCGACGGCCGCGACAATATCAATCCCTCCGATGTAACCGACATTGTCGATGTCTATGCGCAGGCGGGAATATCGGAAACGCAGTCGGCAATCGTGGCGGCTGCCGACGCGGCACCGGCATGGGGTCTAAGCAGCCCCCAACTGAGGCACGATGTGCTTAAGACCGCGGGCGATGAACTTCACGCCCGCCGGGATGAACTGGGCAGGCTGTTGAGCCGGGAAGAAGGAAAGACGCTCGCAGAAGGCATCGCCGAGGTTACACGCGCCGCGCATATTTTCACTTTCTTTGCCGGAGAAGCCCTGCGCCTTCCGGGAGACAAGCTGCCATCCGTCCGGCCCGGGATCGAGGTTGAGGTGACGCGTGAGCCGTTGGGCGTTGTCGGTATCATAACACCCTGGAACTTCCCCATGGCGATCCCGGCCTGGAAGATTGCTCCGGCCCTTTGTTACGGAAACGCTGTGGTTTTCAAACCGGCGGAACTTGTGCCGGGCTGTGCCTGGGAAATCGCGGACATCCTGTTTCGTGCCGGTATTCCTTCCGGGGTCCTCAATCTTGTGATCGGAAAAGGATCTGTTGTCGGGCAAACCCTGCTTGAGGATCCGAACGTGGATGCGATTACCTTTACCGGTTCGGTTGAAACCGGCAGGATTGTCGGTGCAGCCTGCATGCGTGACATGCGCAAGGTCCAGCTTGAGATGGGGGGCAAAAACCCTCTTGTCATCCTGGATGATGCAGAGCTTGACGTTGCTGTCGAGTGCGCCCTGAACGGTGCATTTTATTCCACAGGTCAGCGGTGCACGGCGTCCTCGCGCCTTATCGTGAGCGAACAGATACACGGGCGGTTTATCGAAGCGCTGGCGCAGCGGACCCGCGACCTTGTCGTCGATGATGCGCTCCTGCCGCAAACACAGATCGGTCCGGTCGTCGATCAGTCTCAACTCGATCAAAACCTCAGCTATATCGATGTCGCGCGCAGACAGGGTGGAAATATACGCACCGGAGGAGAGCAGGTAAGGCGAACCAAACAGGGGTTTTATTTTACCCCGGCGCTGATCACAGACACGACCAACAATATGCGGATCAATCAGGAAGAAGTATTCGGCCCGGTTGCATCGGTTATCCGCGTTCGTGATTACGAAGAGGCGTTATCCGTGGCCAACGATACCCGGTTCGGCCTGTCGTCCGGCATTTGCACGACCAGTCTGAAACATGCATCGCATTTCAAACGACATTCCAAGGCTGGCCTTGTCATGGTGAACCTGCCGACGGCTGGTGTCGACTACCACGTTCCTTTTGGCGGAATGAAGGGCTCCAGCTACGGTCAGAGAGAGCAGGGGCGTTACGCATATGAGTTCTTCACCACGTCGAAGACGACTTATATCTTGCCCTAATTCGTCGACGAACTGACGTAACCGAGGGCATTTCGGTATACCTCAGAGTATCTTTCCGATGCTCAAACACTTGCAACGGGACGCAAGTGCCGGTGTTATAAGGGGCATGATGTCGATGTTAATGTCGACATTATCCCTTTGGGAGGAGGGGGACTATGAGCGAAGGTGTATCCGTTCAGCACGGCGACTTCGGCCGTGCGGCGCTTTATGAGCTCGACAAGCCCATCATCACGCATGCCCATAGGGAAGGGCACCTGATCTTCTATCTCGGCGGCGCACGTGCCAATGTCCGGGTTGGAAGCCGGTCCCTGCCTGTGGATGAAACATCTGCCGTGGCGGTCAGCCCCTGGGAACCTCATAATTTCGAGTTGCTTGAGTCCCATGAGCCCTGCATGTGCCTTGTGCTTTACATCAAACCGATCTGGTTCCTTGAAACCAGCCAATCTGCTGAATTCGCATTGAGTTTTGGCCGGTCTCACATCGAGATGACGCCGAAGGTAACGCATTGGGTCAGAAAACTGACGTCGTTGCTGGTGGAAGAAGAGAATTCGACGCTGTTCGACGGATTTCTTTACGAAACCACCATTCAGTGTTTCGATCAGTCCTGGCGGGGCGTGAATCAGAATTCGCTGCTGGAAGCGTATCGGTCACGATTTACGGATTTCCGCGTTCGCCGCTCGTTGAGGCTGATGCAGGAGAACTTTACGGACGATGTCGAGATGGAGTGGCTGGCCCGCGAAGTCGGACTGTCGCGCCCGCATTTCTTCAAGCTGTTCAAGAAACAGATGCAGATCACGCCAAATCTTTATCTGAACACCCTGCGGGCAGAGCAGGCGATTCAGGATCTGATGAAAACCGACAAGTCCGTTACGGAAATCAGCTTCGATCTCGGCTTCTCGTCCCAGGCGAGCTTCACGCGGTTTTTTGCCTCCAATGTCGGCATTCCGCCAAGCGACTACAGGCGTGTTGCGCATGTGAACTGACACGGGTCGGCAGTCCGGCGACGGCCGGATGCTTGGTCCCGGATGACTGTCCAGCATCGCAGAGCTTTGAGTGATCCTCCCGATTTTGATGCGGGCGCGCGCACCTGTAAGCGTATGCGCCCTGTGCCTGTTGTTTTCGGTTGCGTTTTCCCGATGCTCAGCCAAGCGAAGAGACTTTCGGGTACGTCGAATTCGGCCGACGCGCTTTAGCATCGCTCATGCAGAACATTCACTATGCGGACCCCTTGCCTTTGAGGCGATGACAAAACGAGAAGCCGCATACTGAAGAACGGGAGGATTTTCTGCATATGAGGGCAGGTGACAACCTTGCGCAAAGTCGCCGGAGTGCCGCATCGGCAGTTCGGGAGCTTGCCGCGCGTCATCCGGTTTGGACCCTGATTTTCGCGGTCGGGGGCGCTGTCCTTTTGTGGATGATTTTTGCCGTCTGGCCTCCCGGTCTTGTCGATCTGATCGGCCGCAAGAAGATCTTCCTCAACGCCCTTTTCAACGGCATTACACTTGGCGGACTGTATTTTCTTGTCGCCAGTGGATTTACGCTGATTTTCGGCCTGATGCGCAACGTCAATCTGGCGCATGGATCGCTTTATCTTCTGGGCGGATATGTCGGCTACATCGTTGCCGATGCGACGGGATACTGGCTGTTGGCGTTTCCCGTAGCCTTCATCCTTGTCGGGGCTCTGGGCGTCCTTTTGCAGATATTCGTCTTTCGGCGCATGGAGGGACAGGATCTCAGGCAGACGCTTGTCACCATCGGGATTTCGATTGTGATGGCAGACCTGATGCTTTGGGTCTTTGGCGGCGATTTTTTTAACATCACACCGCCTTCATGGCTTAGCGGTCCGATGGAGACGTTCTTCGTCACCGGCGTAAAACGGTCTACCGGAGAGGCGATCTTCCTGAAATATCCGGTCGTCAGGATCGTCATCTTCCTTGCGTCCGTGGTCATCGGGGTGCTGATGTGGCTGCTCCTCAATCGGACCCAGATCGGAATGATGATTCGCGCGGGGGTTGATGACCGCGACATGCTCTCTGCGACCGGAGCGCGTATCCAGCTGATTTTCGCCGGCGTGTTTGCATTCGGTGCAGGACTTGCCGGCATCGCCGGTGTTGTCGGGGGGACCTTCCAGTCCCTGGCGCCCGGCGAGGATATCCGTTTTCTCCTGGCGTCGCTTGTTGTTGTGATTGTCGGTGGCATGGGATCCATCACCGGTGCGGCGCTGGGTGCACTGCTGATCGGGTTGGCCGAGCAGTTCGGATCGGTTTATTTCCCGACCTACGCCGTGGTTTTGACATTCCTGATCATGGTGCTGGTGCTTGCCTTTCGGCCCCAGGGCCTCTTGGGGAGGTCCTAGCCCATGGTGCTGGTTGAAAACAGGCGACCCGCGCGCCGGGAGGAAAAACAGTCCAAGGCCTGGATTGACCGAATCCCCGCCGCTTACTGGGTCGTGAGCATCCTGCTTCTGATCATGCCGGTCTTTGCGAGCGACTTTGCACTGTTTCAGATTTTCGGCTGGACCTTCATCCTCGGCATGATTGCGCTCAGTCTGATGTTTCTTGCCGGTTATGGCGGCATGGTCAGTCTGATCCAGATGACGGTCGCCGGACTGGCCGGCTATATGATGGCGATCTTCGGCGAAAGCGCGATCACCAATATCAGTCTCGGATGGCCCTGGTTCATCGCCATCCCGCTTGCGCTGATCATTGCCGTTATTTTCGCAACGCTCACCGGGTGGCTCGCGGTTCGGACCGAGGGCATCTACACGATCATGATTACGCTGGCGATCGCGGCGGCGTTCTTCTATTTCACGCGCCAGAATTACGTCATTTTCAATGGCTTTTCCGGCTTTAACGGTGTCCTCCCACCTCAACTCTTTGGCGTCGACTGGCGCGGCGCCAAAGCTTTTTATTACTTGACCCTGTTCTGGGCGGCGGTGTCCTATTTTGCCGTGCTCTATCTCTCGCGGGCACCGTTCGGGCTGGCGCTTCAGGGTGTCAGAGACAATCCGCGCCGTATGGCGGCGCTCGGGTACAATGTCACCGCGCATCGGGTGGCGGCCTATTCCTTTGCCGCGATCATTGCCGGTATGGGCGGAATTCTTCTGACCTGGCAGTCGGCGCAGATTTCCCCCGGTACGGCAGGGATCGGTCCGGTGATCGACATTCTGGTCATTGCCGTCATCGGCGGACTGGGACGTCCGCTCGGCCCGTTCATCGGTGCGTTCATTTACGTTCTCCTGAAGACATTTGCGGTCGATGTTCTGATCTCCGTCGGGCTCTCCGGTGAGCGGTTCCAACTGCTGATCGGCCTTGGCTTTCTGGTGATCGTGTTCTGGTCGCCGGACGGATTGCTCGGTCTCTGGGATCGCTGGCAGGAATACCGCAAGCGCGATCCGCTTCTTCGCGGAGGAAGCGAACCGCTATGAACCTTCAGGCCAATGTCGCATCCCGATTGAGCGCAACCGGTACCGCCAATGCACTGGAATTGCGTGGCGTGACCAAGATGTTCGGAGCGCTTGCAGCGATGTCGGATATCGAATTGACGGTGCGGCCGGGCGAGCGGCGGGCGGTCCTTGGTTCAAACGGAGCCGGTAAGACAACGCTGTTCAACTGCATTACAGGTGACTTTCTTCCAACCTCTGGGTCGATCCGGTTCTTCGGCGAAGACATTTCCACTTTTCCTGCCCATGAGCGCATACGCAGAGGCCTGCGCCGGACTTATCAGATTTCGCTTCTGTTCACAGGCTTGAGCGTCATTGACAATGTTTATCTCGCCTGTTGCGGCGTATCGTGCGGGCGATTTTCATTCCTGCGGCCAGGGCGCAACGATTCCCTGATGGTGAGCGCTGAAAATCTGATCCGGGTGGTTCACCTTCAAGACGTGAAGGACACGCTTGTTTCGGCATTGTCCTATGGTCAACAACGACAGCTTGAGATCGCGATGGCCCTGTCCGGTGCACCGCGTTTCATTTTGTTCGATGAGCCGGCTGCCGGACTGTCGCCGTCCGAGCGGCGCGAACTGATTGAGATCCTGACAGGTCTGCCCTCGCATATGGGCTACATCATCATCGAGCATGATATGGATGTTGCGCTGCGTGTCTCCGAATATGTCACGATGATGCATAACGGCCGGATTTTCAAGGAAGGCAAACCGGCTGAAATCGAAGACGACGAAGAAGTCCAGGCGCTTTACCTCGGTGGAGAGGACAGTCTGGGCCATGGCTGACCGCTCCACTCATACGCTTGAGGTCCGCGACCTCAATATCTATTACGGTCAGTCCCACGCGCTGCAGGGCGTCAACCTGACGCTCAACCACGGCGTGCTGTCGGTTGTCGGCCGGAACGGTATGGGCAAGACAACCCTGTGTCAGGCGATCATGGGGTTGGTCCCGGTCGCATCGGGAACCATCAGCTTCAACGGGGTGAACCTGGTTGGCATGGAACCGGCCGAGATCGCCCGAATGGGCATCGGCTATGTGCCGCAGGGGCGCCGGTTGTGGCCCTCTCTTACCGTCGACGAACATCTGAGGATTGTCGCGCGAAAGGGCGGTGCCTGGAGCCCGGAACGGATTTACGCGACCTTTCCCCGGCTTGCGGAGCGCCGCAACAATGGCGGAGCGCAACTGTCCGGCGGCGAACAGCAGATGCTGGCCATCGGGAGGGCGCTGCTTCTCAATCCGCGTCTTCTCGTTATGGACGAGCCGACCGAGGGTTTGGCCCCGGTCATCGTCAATCAGGTGGCGGATCTGCTGATCCGGCTTGGACAGGAGGGGGATGTCGATGTCCTCGTCATTGAGCAGAATATCGGCGTTGCCTGTGCGGTCGCCGATCAGGTTGCGATCATGGTCAATGGCCGGATCAACCGCGTAATTGAATCGGGCCTTCTGGCGGGCGACCGCGACCTGCAGCAGGCGTTGCTCGGTGTGGGCCGCCATGCACACGACGAGACGCCGGATGTTGAGCCGGCACAGGACCGCACAGTTGCAGAGCCGCGAAACGGTCCCGCAAAGCTCTATATTTCAAATCCGAAACCGCCGACACGGTGGTCTCAGCCGGTCCCGGTTCAGGTTATTGAAAACGCGGCCCGAACGATCACCAGCACGGAGCTGTCCTCCAGCGACCTTAAGACCCGCAGAACCGGTGCTGCGACGGCAAGGAGAACGGTCTATGTGGCCGGCACTTTGGATACCAAGGGTGCCGAGCTGCGGTTCGTCCGCGACATTTTGAAGGATCGCGGCCTGCAGGTCTGTCTTGCCGACCTTTCGACCGGCGGCAAACCCTCCGGCGCCGAAGTGCCGCCCCATGCGATTGCCGCCTTCCATCCGCGCGGGGCCGCGGGGGTTTTTACCGGGGATCGTGGAACCGCGGTTGCCGGGATGACGGAAGCCTTCGAGCGCTGGATCGATGCGCAGGAGGACGTTGCGGGCATCATTTCGGCGGGCGGATCCGGCGGGACGGCTCTGGCCACGCCTGCGATGCGGCGTCTGCCTGTGGGTGTTCCCAAAGTGATGATTTCGACGGTCGCAAGTGGAGACGTGGAGCAGTATGTCGGCCCCTCTGACATTATGATGCTCCATTCCGTGGCCGATGTTCAGGGTATCAATTCGATCACGCGGCAGGTGCTCAGCAACGGCGCGAATGCGCTTGCCGGCATGGTGCAGAACCGGAGAGCGGCGCTTCAGTCCGGTCAGGACAAGCCGGCCATCGGCCTGACCATGTTCGGCGTTACGACCCCATGCGTTCAGCAGGTCGCCGCAGCTCTTGACGACGACTATGACTGCCTGGTTTTCCATGCGACCGGCGTCGGCGGGCGTTCGATGGAGAAATTGCTCGACAGCGGCATGCTGACGGCGGTCATCGACCTGACAACCACCGAGATCTGCGACATGGTGGCCGGCGGTGTTTTTGCTGCCCACGAGGATCGGTTCGGCGCATCGATCCGGGCGGGACGGCCCTATATCGGGTCATGCGGTGCGCTCGATATGGTCAATTTCAGAGCACCGGATACGGTTCCGGAAAGATATCGAGGCCGAAATCTCTACGAACACAATCCGCAAATCACCCTGATGCGGACCACGGTGGATGAGAATATCGAGATGGGCCGCTGGATCGGCGAGCGGCTCAATCTGATGACCGGTCCCGTGCGGTTCTTTCTGCCGGAGGGCGGCGTGTCACTGCTTGATGCTCCCGGCATGGCTTTTCACGACCCTGCCGCAGACGCCGCCCTGTTCAAGGCGCTGGAAGACACGGTGCGCCAGACATCCCAGCGTCGCCTGGTCCGTGTGCCGCACAACATCAACGATCCGGACTTCGCGCGTCTGATTGTCCAGACATTCCGCGAGTTTAACGCCTCAACAGTGCGCAGAGCATCAGGAGACTGGAGCGATGTTTGATCGCAAAACGCTTATGGAAAAGTACCGGTCCATGGTGGCCGGCGGACAGCCGATCATCGGCGGCGGTGCCGGCACCGGCCTGTCGGCAAAATGCGAAGAGGCGGGCGGGATCGATCTGATCGTGATCTATAATTCCGGGCGCTATCGCATGGCGGGCCGGGGCAGTCTTGCCGGTCTCATGCCTTACGGCGACGCCAATGCGGTGGTGATGGACATGGCCGGCGAAGTGTTGCCGGTCGTCAGCAAAACGCCGGTGCTCGCCGGTGTGTGTGCGTCCGATCCGTTCCGGTTGATGGACAAGTTTCTCGACGATGTGCGCGCAGCCGGATTTTCCGGCGTTCAGAACTTTCCCACGGTCGGCCTGATCGACGGAACGTTCCGCGCCAATCTTGAGGAGACCGGCATATCCTACAGCCTTGAGATCGATATGATCGAGAGAGCACGGAAGAAAGATCTGCTGACCACGCCGTATGTCTTTTCAACTGAGGATGCGGCTGCCATGGCACGGGTGGGCGCGGATATCATCGTGTGTCATCTGGGGCTGACCACCGGCGGATCGATTGGCGCAGATACGGCCCTGACGCTTGAGCAATGCCCGGCGCTCGTCGACGAGTGGGCGGCAGCCGCGCTGGCGGTCAATCCCGATGCGGTCATCCTCGTACATGGCGGCCCGGTGGCGATGCCGGAAGATGCCGATTTCGTTCTCAAACACACCAAACATTGTCACGGATTTTACGGCGCGTCCTCGATGGAGCGCCTGCCGACGGAAGTCGCGCTGACCGAACAGACACGAAAATTCAAGGAAATCGGACGTGCGTAAGCGCTCCGAAGGGAGGAAGCCATGGCTGGGCAACTGATCGGACAACTGGTTCTGTGGTTGATACTCGCGGTCATCGTCGTGTTTATCACCTATTGGGTGATGTACTGGCTCTATCGGCGGTCGACCAAGGAAATCGCTTTCGTTCGAACCGGATTTCTGGGCGAAAAAGTCGTCATAGACGGTGGCGCATTCGTCTGGCCGATCATCCACGATATCACGCCGGTCAATATGAACTCCCTGCAGCTTGCGGTGACGCGCGAAAAGGAAGAGGCGCTGATCACCAAAGACCGGCTGCGGATCGATGTCGACGCGGAATTTTACGTCCGTGTGGCCCATACCAAGCAGGCTGTCAGTCTCGCGGCAGCGACACTCGGACGTCGCTCGCTGGAGCAGGAACGGCTGCATTCCCTGCTTGTCGGCAAGTTCATCTCGGCGCTCAGAACCGTCGCCTCGCAAATGACGATGGAAGAGCTGCATGAAAACCGGAACGCCTATGTTGCCCGGGTTCTTGAAGCGGCTCAGGTCGGCCTCGACAAAAACGGCCTTGAATTGGAAAGCGTTGCCGTTACCGACATCGATCAGACCGACATTGAGT
Source organism: Stappiaceae bacterium (assembly GCA_965275915.1). GTDB lineage: Bacteria > Pseudomonadota > Alphaproteobacteria > Rhizobiales > Stappiaceae > JBDWFY01. The sequence goes on along the minus strand of CBDHYI010000005.1, from coordinate 558,262 downwards.
TTTTTAATCCGTCAAACCGGTTCGATGCGGAAGGTCTGACCACCGTTATTCGCGACATCGAAGACCGGCGCAAGCTGAGGAACGATATCGAGCAGGATTCCATGATCCGCATCCGTGCCCGCAATCTGGAAGCGGAAAAACAGGCGCTTGATATCGAACGGGAAAGCGAAGAAGCGCGGCTTGAGCAGGAGCGGGAAATCGAGTTTCGCCGGGCACAGCAGCGCTCCGATCTGGTCAGGGAGAGAGCGGAGCGGGAGAAGGATGCCGAGCGGGCGTCTCTGTTGAGCCGCGAAGCGATCGAAACCGCCAGGATCGAAAATGAACGCCTGATCTCCGAGGCTCGGATCGCATCGGAACGCGAAGTCCGGCAAAAGGAAATTGAACGTCAGCAGGTAGTCGAGGAAGCGGAAATCACCACCCGCGAGGTTCTGGAAACGGCCCGGATCACTCAGGAAAATGTCCTGTCTGAAAAGCGGATCAGGACCCAGCAGATGACCGAGGCGGCCGATATCGCCGCAAAAGAGGCGATTGAGAAAGCCCGTATTGCGCAGGAGAAAAGTGTTACCGAAGCCCGCATCGCCAAGGATCGGGAAACTCAGGCGCTTGAGATCGAAAGGCAGCGGTCAATTGACGAAACAGAAATTGCTGCCCGCGAGATGATTGAAAAGGCGCGGATCTCTCAGGAAGAGGCAGTCACCGAAGCGCGCATTTCCTATGAGCAGAATACCAAGGAAAAAGAGATTGCGCGCAATCTGGCTGTCCAGCAGGCCGAGATCGCTTCGCGCGAAGTCGCCGAGAAGCTGAGGATCGCGCAGGAACAACTGGTCAATGCCGAGCGGATCGGAGCCGACAAGGCGACGCGCGAACTTGAGATCAATCGCCAGAAAACGCTCGAGGAAGCGGAGATTGCCAGCCAGCAGGCAACCGAAGCGGCAAAAATTGCGCGTGAAAAGACGCTTTCTGCAGAACGGATCGCCGCTGAGCAGGAAACAAGGCGGCTTGAAATTGAACGTCAACGCTCGCTCGATCTGGCCCAGATTGAAGCCCGGGAGGTGACGGACACGACTCGGATCGCACAGGAGGAGAAAGTCCGGGGTCTTGAGATTGCACGGGACCAGGCGATTGACGAGGCCGAGGTTGCGGCCCGCGAAGCCGTTGAGGCGGCGCGGATCGCTCAGGAAGCGAAAATCGCCGTCCGGCGGATTGAGTCCGAGGAAGAGACAAGCGAGCGGGATGTTGCCCGGGCTGCGGCAGTCGAAGCGGCAGAAATCGCCAAAGCCGAAGCCACCGAAGCGGCAAGGTTCGCGAAGGAGAAAAAAGTTGCTGCGGAACGCATCGCTTACGAACAGGACCTTCGTGAGCGGGAGATCGCGCGCAATCGGGCTGTCGATCTTGCGGGCATCAATGCCCAGGAGGTGGTCAACGATGCCCGGATAGCCGAAGAGACAAAGACCCGTGCAGCGGAAATCTCCAGGGAAGCGGAAATCCGTTCCCGCGAGATCGAGAAGAACGAGGCGATTGAAAGCGCCGAAGTCTCTTCGCGGCGCCTTGTTGATCAGCTCAGGATCGAAAAGGAGCAGCAGACAACCGCCGAAAAAATCGCGCGGGATCAGGAAATCCGCCATCTGGAAATCGAGCGCAACAAAACGCTGGATGAGGCGCAGGTTGCTGCTGACGAAGCGCTGGAAGCGGCCAAGGTTGCGCAGCAGAAAACCATTGACGCTGAAAAAATCCGGGCCGAGCAGGAGCTGGATGCTCACCGACTTCAGCGCAAGAAAGCGCTGGAGCAGCTTGAAATTGCGCGGGTTCAGGCGTTGCGCGAGTCTGAAATTGCCAGCCAGGAGGAAATCGAACGGGCGAAGATTGCCTCTGAACGGGGCCTTGATGAAGCCCGCATCGGACATCAGACCGAACGGCGTCGGCTTGAAATCGATCGTGAGAAATCCGTTGAAGAAGCCCAGATGGACAAGGCCATCGAGCTCTACAAGAAATCTCTCGATGAAAGCGCCGCGGCTGTGGAGGCCGAGTTGGCGCGCGCCAAGGCTGCAGAAGCAAGCGAAAAAGTTCGCACCGCTCAGGAGACCGAGGAGGCCACGCGCCGCAAGTCTGTCGATGTCGTGCTGGCCGAAAAGGCGGCCGAGGAAAAACGCATCGCGGCGGAGGCGGAACGGATCCGGTCCGCTGTGGAGGCCGAGGCTCAAAAACTCATCAACGAGGCGGAAAACGTTCTTACCGATTCCGCCCGCCATTCGCTCTTCAAGCGCAAGATGCTGGAGCATGTCGAGGGCATCGTGGCTGCATCCGTCAAGCCGCTTGAGAAGATCAACGACATCAAAATCATGCAGCTTGGCGGCGCGGGCACCAATGGTGTGGGCTGGGGTGACGGTGGCGACGGACCGTCTACTGGCGCTGGCTCCGGCGGCGGAGGGGGCAGCCCGACCGACGAGGTGATCAATTCGGCGCTCAGATACCGGGTTCAGGCGCCGATGATCGACAGCCTCCTGTCCGATATCGGCATAGACGGCGCCAATATCGCAAAACAGGGCGGATTGATCCGCGAAGCCTCCGATATGCAGCGCATCTCAAAGGAAATGGGCCGCAAAAAGGATGAAAAACCCGCCAAGCCGTCGGGGGACAAGTAAATGGCGCGTGCCTATGTTTCCTCGATCATCCCGGCACCGGCTTCGGGCGTCTGGGAGCGGGTGCGGGACTTTAACGGCCTTCCCAAATGGCATCCCCGCATTCGCGACAGCCGGATCGAAGATGCCTTACCGGCGGACAAGGTCGGCTGCATCCGCAACTTCAATCTCCAGAACGGCGACAACATTCGCGAGCAGCTTCTGGGCCTGTCGGATTACGACATGTTCTGCACCTACGCGATCCTGGAAAGCCCGATGCCGCTCTGGGACTACATCGCAACTCTGCGATTGACACCAATCACCGATGGGGACCGCTGCTTCATCGAATGGTCGGCGGAGTTCAATTGCGATCCCGCCAATGAGGGTGACCTTGTTTCGGGGATCAGCACCAACGTTTTTCAGGGTGGATTCGATGCATTGAAGAGGCACTTCGATGCGTAGCTATTGCTCTGAAATCTCCGCCGGAAAATCCGGAAAAGGTTGAGCGACGTGGTGGTCAAGGTTGTACGCAGCACCGTCATGAAAGCGCCTGTCGAGCAGGTGTGGGACCTCGTGCGTGATTTCAACGGACATGACCGGTGGCACCCCGCCGTTCAGACAAGCCATATCGAGCGCGGGGAGGCATCGGACCGTGTCGGCTGTATTCGGAAGTTCAAACTGACGGACGGCTCGGAACTGCGCGAGCGATTGCTCACGCTCTCCGATCTTGAACAGAGCTTCAGCTATTGCCTGCTCGATACGCCGATCCCGCTGTTCAACTACGTCGCCCATGTCCGATTGTTTCCGGTGACGGATGGCGATGTGACGGTCTGGGAATGGGAAGGGCGCTTCGATACTCCGGCGGGGCGCGAGGACGAACTGGCCGAGATGGTCGGAGAGGAGATTTATCAGGCCGGATTTGAGGCAATCCGGTCAGTTTTGGAATTGGAACAGTAAATCATGGTTGTGGTTGACACATATGCAAATCTGGCCGAAGCCGCTGGCGCCATGGACCGGCAGTCCCGTTATCTTGCGGGCGGCACGTTGGTGATGCCCGCCGTGAATTACGGCAGTCAGGCGTTCCATCGGATTGTCCGGACCAAAGACGCATCGCTTCGGGCCATTCGGAATGAGAGCGGCAAATTATCAATAGGAGCCGGTGCCACGATGGCCGATGTCATTCGGTCTCCGGATACGGCATTTCTCGCTCCGGCCGCGCGCGCTGTCGGCGGACCGGCCATCCGCAACATGGCGACCGTAGGGGGCAATCTGTTTGCGCCCAATCCTTACGGCGATTTTGCGACTGCGCTGCTTGCCCTGGATGCCGTCGTCCGGTTCACCGACGGATCTGAAACGCCGATTGAGGCATTTCTTGCCAATCGGCACATGGCACGCGGTCTCGTTTCCGCCATTTTGATTGACCGCCGGTCGGACCTTGATTTCCGCTTCCGGAAGATAAGCCGGGTTAAACCCAAGGGCATATCGGTGATGTCGATTGCCGTGGCACTGAACCGTCAGGTCGGCCGCCTGAGCAACAGCCGTATTGCTTTTGGGGCGATGGGGCCGACACCCCTTAGAGCCAAGGCGGCAGAGGCGGCGCTGGAAGGCGTTTCGCTTGATCAGAACGGGGTTTCGGCCGCCGTAAGCCGGGCGGTCGACGGACTTGATCCGCAAGACGATGCGATATCGTCGGCCTCGTACCGCGCGTCCGTAGCACCTGTGCACCTGCGGCGGGTTCTTCTGGGTGAGGAGAGCTTCCAATGACCAGGACACCCGTACGCTTCACACTCAATGGATCGGAAGCGGCCGTTTTCGTCCGGCCCGGTGCCAATCTGCTGGATGTTCTCAGGCGCGATCTCGGCGACTTGTCGCCAAAATACGGATGCGGCCAGGGGGCTTGCGGATCCTGCACCGTCCTGATTGACGGCGAACCGCATCTCAGTTGTTTGACGCTCGCAGAGACGGTTGAGGACCGGCAGGTCGATACCGTGAACGGCCTCAAGAACGGACCGGACCTGGATACTCTTCAGCACGCCTTCATGGACGGGTTTGCCGCACAGTGCGGCTATTGCACACCGGGGATGCTGATGGCGGCGAAAGCGTTGCTTTCGTCCAATCCACGCCCCAGCCGCGAGGAGGTTGTGGAAGCGATATCGGGCAATATCTGTCGCTGCACCGGATACGAGGCGGTTGTCGATGCCATTCTCGCGGCGTCCGGACAGGCGGTCAGGAGGGCGGGATAATGTCCTCGATCGAGTTCAGGAAAGATCTTTTTGCCGATGAGCGTGAGGATAATCTCAAGGAGATCGGTCAGCCCACCCGGCGTCAGGATATCCGGGGCCATGTGACGGCGCGCTCGGCCTATTACGATGATCACCTGTTTGACGGTCTGTTGCACATGCGCTGCGTCCGGTCCGAGCATCATTGTGCGCGCATTCGCTCTGTCGATACCGGCGCCGCGGAACGGATGCCCGGCGTCCGGCGGATCATCAGGGCGGCCGACGTGCCCCATAACATCAACACCCTGCTGTCCCTGATTAACTTCGGCAAGGACGACGAGGCGCTGCTGCAGGATAAACGGGTTGCGTATAAGGGCGAGGCGATCCTGGCTGTTGTTGCGGAAACGGAACGGCAGGCGCGCGACGCTGTTGCGGCCGTGCGGATCGACTATGACGTCCTGCCGCATGTGCTTGACCCTGAGGAGGCGCTGGCACCGGATGCCCCGGTTGTCAACGAGACCTATCCCAACAACACGTTCGATTATCACGATCTATACGATCACCAGAAGCTGCGCTTTGGTGATGTCGACAAAGCCCTTGCCGAAGCAGACCACATTGTCGAGGGGATGTATCAGCTCTCGCCCATTGAACAGGCCCCGATTGAAACATGCGGCGCCATAGCGGCACCTGAAACCAATGATCGCTTTGTCTGTTACACATCCACGCAGGCGCTGTTCTTTTCGCTCGGCACAACGGCCAAGCTGCTCGATATGCCTTCCTCGCGGCTGCATTTTATCGGCGGCACCGTTGGCGGGGGCTTCGGCGGAAAAGTCGACAGCCTGCATGAGCCGCTCGCGGTTCTGGGCGCCGCACTGACCGGGGCGCCGGTCAAATTCATGTGGGACCGGCATGAGGAGATGCAGGTCGGAGCGCCGCGCGGTGCCGAACGCTGGTACATCAAAGATGGGGTGATGAACGACGGTCGTATCATTGCCCGGCAGTTCACGGGCTATTTCGACGCCGGTGCCTATACCCGTCTCAGCTCTTACGCGATCATCAAGGCGACCGGCCATCTGCCGGGGCCTTATACGATCCCGAACGTCGCCTCCAATGTCTACTGTGTTTACACCAACCGGACACCGGCAACGGCCATGCGCGGATTTGGCATTACGGCTGTCGATTTCTCCATCGAGTGTCACATGGACAAGGTCGCCGAGCTGGTCGGCATGGACCCGATCGAGCTGCGAATTCTGAATGCCTACCGTGATGGCGATGTGAAGGCCCACCGCCGTTATGCGAAAAATACCGCGCTGGTCGAGTGCTGTCAGGTCGCGGCGCAAAAGGCGGCCTGGCCGATCAGTGCCTCCATGGCGGCTCAGTCCAGTTTGACCGGCGGGGGCCGGACCGAGATACCGGAGACGGTAACCGATCAGGTCGGCAGAATAGGCGAACGGCGGCAATCCGCCTTACCCCGTGAGCCGGGTGCCGGAGCGACCGGCAAAGGCCGTGTCGCTGCCGGAACAGCGGGAGCTGCCATTACCGCCGCGCCACCGCAGGATGAGGATATGATCATTGAGGCCGAGCGGATCGGCCACAAGATTTCAGGGCAACCTGCTGCGCCGGCGTCGCCGCAATCTCCTTCTCCGGGGCCGGAGGCACCAGCACAGCGCGGTTCGGCCGGGCCGTTGCCACCTTCGTCAGCACCGCCGGCGGGGCGTCCGCCCGCGCCACTGGTTCCTCCCGAACCGCCGACGCCACCGGCTCCACAGTCTGCGACGCCCCCACCTCCTGATACCGGACCGCAACCGTATCAGCCGGAGCAGCCGTTCCAGCGCGGTGTGAGGCGTCCCGGCGTTTCCCGTTTCATCTCCGGTACCAGGAGGCGATAGAAATGGCGATCCACAAGGGGCGCGGGTTCGCCTGCATCAATTATCCGATCGGCATGAATCTGGGCGGCGATCCGAGCCAGGCGCTGGTGCATTCAACTCCGGACGGCAAGTTCATGGTCACCCTGAGCTCGATCGATCTTGGTCAGGGCATGAAATCGGTTACCCGGCAGATTGCGGCGGAAACGCTCGGGATTCCGGTCGCCGATGTCTATGTCGATACGGCAGATAGCGACACCGGCCCCCACTGCATGGGCTCCTTTGCCTCTCGCGGCACGCATCGCGTCGGCAATGCCGTGATCCGGGCCGCGACAGAGGCACGAAAGGCAATGCTTGAAGCGGCGGCAGACGAGCTGGAAGTCGACCCGGAAGACCTTGAGACCGACGGGGCGGGCAATATCCATGTCAAAGGCGCGCCGGGCCGGTCGATTACTGTCGCTGAAACAGCGATAGCCGCCCAGTTTCAACAGGGGCGGACGCTTTCAGGACGGGGCATCTTTCTCATTCCGACCTCAGACGTCGATCCGGACACCGGAGAAATGACCCCGGTCTCCTGTTTCGCTCATGCGGCGCTGATTGTCGATCTGGAGGTGGATGACGAAACCGGTGAGGTTCGGGTCACGGAAATCAATTCCGCCTATGAAGTGGGCAGGGCGCTCAATCCGCGTCTCGTTGAACAGCAACTGATCGGCGGTGCGTGGATGGGGGTATCCCACGCGCTTTACGAGACGACGGAACCCTATTATCCGGACCGCTCACACGGTCCGACGGATTTCAACACCTATTTGATGCCCGGGCCGGGCGAAATTGTGCCCCATAACGTCGCTGTGCTTGAACGCCCTGCGGAAGATGCGCCCTTCGGTGGCAAAGGGCCGGGGGAAATGTGTGCGAACCCGGTTTTGCCGGCGATTGCCAACGCCGTTTACAACGCGGTCGGCGTCCGCTGCGACACGCTGCCGATCACGCCGGAAAAAGTCCTGCGTGGTCTTCAGATGAACGGCGGCGCCAGACCGCAAGGGGCACGCTGAGCCGATGCCCGTCAACCCCGTCATTGCCGGTATCGACAGTCCACCGACCCTGCGCAGCGCGCTGACGGGTGCGCAATATCTTGCGGATGAGGGGCTGTCGACAGCGGCCTACCTGGCACTGGCGCTCGGAAAGCCGCTTCTGCTTGAAGGGGTTCCAGGCGTGGGCAAAACCGAAGCAGCCAAAGCACTTGGTGCTGTTCTTTCACGTAAAGTCATAAGACTGCAATGCTTTGAGGGCATCGATGCGGCATCAGCGCTCTATGAGTGGAACTACACCCGGCAGATGCTTGCGATCCGTCAGGCCGGCGATGACTATGTCAATATCTATCGCGATGAGTTTCTGCTGGAGCGCCCACTGCTTGAGGCACTCAGGTCGCCGGATGACTGCCTGCTCCTGATCGATGAGATTGACCGGTCCGATCATGAGTTTGAAGCGTTTCTGCTCGAGTTCTTGTCGGATTTTCAGATTTCGATCCCCGAAACCGGAACCGTGCGGGCGACCCGGCATCCGGTTGTCGTCCTGACATCCAACAGAACCCGTGATCTGCACGAAGCGCTCCGCCGCCGCTGTGTGTATCACTGGATTGATTATCCCGATGCCGCACTGGAAGCGGAGATCATCCTGGCGCGGGCGAGTTCCGTCGCGCGAAAAACAGCTGCTGCGGTTGTTGAGGCTGTCACGCGAATCCGGCATGCGCCATTGGCAAAACCGCCCGGTGTCGCCGAAAGCGTCGAATGGGCGGAAGCGGCAACCCTGCTTCACAGTCAGGGAGCGCCGTGGCCCGAGGCCTTTCGACGCGCCATCGGCGTTGCGCTGAAAGATCATGAAGACCTGCTCTATATGGAGCCGAAACTGGCGAACATGCTGCCCGGGGAGGCGGCATGAGTCTGCCTCGGGCCAGCCAGGTGTTCGTTGATTTCGCAGCGCTTCTGCGGGCGCACGGATTTGCCGTCTCTCCCGATCAGACGATGGATTTCATTCATGCGGTCGGTCTTCTGGGCCCGCGCTCCATGGAAGATATCCGGCGCGCGGCTCTGTCGACGCTTGCGGTCCGCCATGAAAGGCAAGCGGAATTCGATGCCCTCTTTGGGGGATTCTTTCTCGGCCAGACCGTTGCTGCGGCAGCGTCGACGGACGAGGAGGCCGACGAGGTTTCCGCCTATGAGGAAACCGGACAGGATATCGAGGTGCCGGAAGGAGACGATCCGGGCGAGGCGGGTGTGGAGGCGACCAGCGCGGAAAGTCTGCGGCGTCGGGAAGTCGGCGAGACCGGAACCGAAGATCATTTGCAACGCCTGATCCGGCTTGGACCGTCCCGTTTGCCGCGACGCCTGTCGTATCGACGCGTTCGGGCGCGAGGAGGCGACCGGCTCGATCTGCGCAGAATGCTCCGCAGGGCCGTTCAGCGCGACGGCGAGGCAACCGATCTTGCTTTCCTGCGAAGAAAGACCCGTCAAAGACGCGTGGTGCTGATGATCGACGTGTCCGGTTCGATGAAAGAGCAGACGGATCAGACTTTTCAGTTCGCCCATGCGCTTTCGATCATCTGCGACCGGTTCGAAGCGTTCACGTTCGGAACCCGGCTCACACGGATAACCGCTGCACTGTCGGTGCGAAACCGGCAGCAGGCACTTGAGCGCGCCAGCCGGCTGATTGCCGACTTTGACGGCGGCACCCGGATTGGGGAGGCTTTGCAGGCTTTTTGGGCCGTTCCCCGGTATGCGGGCTTCATACGGGGCGCGGCCGTTCTGATCCTTTCCGACGGACTGGAGCGCGGGCCGCCTGACGCTATGATTGATTCAGTCCGGCGGATATCGCGCATTGCCTGGCGTGTCGACTGGCTGACGCCGCTGGCGGCCGATCAGGGCTATGAACCCAGAACCGAGGCTTTGGCCAGCGTCTTGCCCTATCTCAACAGCCTGTCAGACGGCAGCCGGACCGAAGCCCTCAGCGACCATGTTCTTCAAATGACGAGGACGGCATGATCGACGCCCACCACCATATCTGGCGCCAGAAGGATCTGCCATGGCTGTTGGGGCCGCAACAGCCGCGCATCTTCGGCTCTTACGGCGCCATCAAACGGGATTACCTGATTGAGGAATATCTGGAGGATCTGAAGGGATCGGGGATTGAGAAGTCCGTCTATGTTCAGGCGAACTGGACGCCGAACTGGTTTGAGGATGAGGTGGCGTGGGTTCAGTCCGTTGCCGATGAGCATGGCTGGCCGCATGGCATTGTCGGTTATGCGGATTTCACGGCCAGGGACGTCCGTCCGCAGCTTGACCGGTTGAAGAAATTTTCGCTGATGCGCGGGCTGAGGCAGCAGCTTCACTGGCACGAGAACCCTGCCTATCGGTTTGCACCCGGACCCGATTTGCCGAGTGATCCGACGGTGAGACGCAATATCGGTTACCTCAGCGATTATGGCTGGAGTTTCGATCTTCAGGTCTTTGCCCCGCAGATGGAGGCCGCGGCTGGCCTTGCCGAGTCCTGCCCGGATGTGACCTTTGTCCTTCAACATGCAGGCATGCTCGAAGATACGAGCGCAGAAGGGCGGAAGGCTTGGGAAGTTGGCATGAAGCGCCTCGCCAAATGCGGCAATGTCGTCACCAAGCTGTCAGCCTTCGGAACATTCATTCACAGGAACGACCCGGAATTCGTCTCCGACATGATCGTAACGACAGAGAAGATTTTCGGCGCAAAACGATGCCTGTTCGGATCGAATTTTCCGATCGAAAAACTCTGGACGACATATGAGGAACTGTTCGACGCCTTTCTGACCGGGGCATCCGGACTTTCAAAACCTAAGCAGAAAGCGATTTTCAACGATACGGCAGCCCGGATTTACCGGCTGTGAGGGACCTCGTGTCCGGCAAAGAATGATCTGAGGGAGTGAGACAATGGCATTGACCATTCATGTTCTGGATTACGGTGATATCGAACTGGAGACTTCGTTTCTGGTTCTGGGCCATGAATGCGGCCGTGTGCGCCGGGTCCCCGTTTACGGGTTTCTTATTTTGGGCGGAACCCACCCGGTTCTGGTCGATACCGGCTATCGGGACAACGCAATCATGGAAAGTCTCGGGATGCGGGGGCTGCAGTTCCATGACAATATGATCGAGAACCAGCTAGCAAAGCACGGCCTGAAACCGGGCGATATCCGCTACATTCTGCATACGCATCTTCACATCGACCATGCAGGTAAAGACGACCTGTTCCCGATGAACACAACCGTCTGCCTGAACCGGCGCGAGATGGAATTCTCTGTCTCCGGCATCATGTATCCGCAATATCCAAAGCCGGACATCATGCATCTGGTTGAGCGGATTTATGAGCCCGAAGCGATCCGCTTCCTTGATCTTGAAATCACCGGCGCAGAGGAAATTATCCCCGGTGTCTGGTGCGAGGCAGCAGGTGCGCATACGGAAGGATCGATGAATGTCATGGTTGAAACCGCGGAGGGCCTTGCCTGCATCTGCGGTGACGTGATCTACGATTTCAACGACCAGATCGTCAACCACGTCTACACCAACAACCATATGGAGCCCCGCGTGACGGGCAACCATGCCGGTTCAAAACGCGAGGAGAAGGGCGCGATCAAAAAGCTCCTGAACAATTACCGCTTCCTGCTGCCGGTGCATGACCGGCCGGCCAAAATTGAAAATCAGCAGGTTGTCGGTCGCCTCGGCATGACTGTACCCGGTCCTCTGACGGAAACGCTTCCGAACCGGAATTGGTTTCCCGCATAGGGCACGCACTCCGGCAAACAGCGGATGACAGCAAGAGAGTGGGGGCAGGGTATGTCGCATACAGTTATTGACGGGCGGTTTCTCGATCTGATCGATGAATATGCGCCCGTATCGCAACTGGGTACAGGATTTGTCTTTACCGAGGGGCCGGTCTGGCATCCGGTTGAAAACTATCTGCTGTTCTCTGACATGCCCGGTGATGTCCGCCGGAAATGGGTTCCCGGTGGGCGTCCTGAGGAAGTGCTGAGGCCTTCGAACAAGGGCAACGGCATGACCTATGATGCCGCCCTCAATCTCATCGTCTGCGAACATGCAACCAGCTCACTTGTCCGCTTCCGGCCCGACGGCTCCCGGGAGGTCCTGTGTTCGCATTTTGAGGGGCGGGAGCTGAATTCACCCAATGATGTGTGTGTGCGGTCCGACGGCTCGATCTATTTCACCGACCCCACATATGGACGGATGCCGCACTATGGTGTCGAGCGGCCGACCCAGCTTGGTTTTCAAGGCGTTTATCGCTTGGCGCCGGATTACCGGCCCGGAGACGAACCGACCCTGGTTTCCGACCGCTACATGTTCACGCAGCCGAATGGTCTCTGTTTCTCTCCGTGCGAGCGCTTTATGTGGGTCAACGACACCGATCAGGCTAATATCCGCATGTTCGATGTGGCCGATGACGGACGGCTGGTGAATGCGCGCACGTTTGCTTCGGGCATCAAAGATCCGCTGCTGCCCGGGGTGCCCGATGGCATGAAGGCGGACAGCCAGGGCAATGTCTGGGTCACGGCTCCGGGCGGCATCTGGGTTTATTCTTTCGATGGCCTGCTGCTGGGCAAAGTCTCCATTCCCGAACTTCCTGCTAATTTCCACTGGGGCGGCGAACACTGGGACACGCTCTTCGTCTGCGCCAGCACGTCTGTCTATTCGGTCAGGACCAAGGCACGGCCGCGGAGTGAGCCGTTTATGAACCCCGATCCGAATATGGCCCCGCACCGCGCAGCATCCGCAGCAAGCGGTTCGTCTCCGGCACCTGCCGATTCATCGGCGCTGGCACTGTTTGATCCGGGAAGAACCGCGCTGATCATTCAGGACATGCAAAACGATGTCATCATGGACGGCGGCGCTTTTGCCGACAGCGGCTCGCCGAACCATGCACGCGAGCAGAACGTTATTGAAAACTCCAGACGGCTGGCACAGGCCTGTCGCCGGGCGGGCGTGCTTGTCCTTCACGTCTGGTTTGTGTGTGAGCCCGGACATCCCGCCTTTGGCCGGAATGCGCCCCTGTTTCGGGGCCTGAAGGATGCCAATGCACTGGTGCGTGGCACCTGGGGCGTTGCGCCCGTGCCGGGGCTTGAAGTGCAAGCAGGCGATCTGGTGGTTGAAAAAATGTCCATGAGTGCGTGGGAGACAAGCCGTCTTGAGGGCTATCTGAAAGGGCGCGGCTGCGACACCATTATCAATACCGGCGCCTGGACAAACATGAGCGTCGAACACACGGCCCGCACCGCGGCCGACAAGGGCTATCGGGTCATTATCCCGGAAGATGCCTGCTCAACCATGAACGCGGACTGGCATCGGGCCTCGATCGATTACGCGATGACCAATGTTGCGGACGTGGTCAATGTGGATGCGGTGCTGGCGGCGCTGGGACGGTCTTGAGGCTGGTTAACCGGACGTTTGTTCTTCAATCAACAAATCCGAACACCGGTCGCCCGACATCAGCGCGACCGAGTTCGTATTGCCCGCAATAGTGTTGGGTACCGCCGACATATCGCAGACCCGCAAGGCATCGATGCCGCGCACGCGGAATTTGGCATCGAGCACCGCCATCCTGTCGCCGTCGGCCCCCATTTTTGCCGTGCCTGACGGATGATAGTTGGTCTTGACGAACTGCTTGCAATGGGCGGCAAGGGCCTCCTCGCCGAGATCGTCGGGGGAAGGGACGGCGATTTCCCTGATGCGGGCCGCCAGGGGGGCTCGGAAAAGGCTTTCATAAAAAAGCACTGGCCGGCAATCATCGTCCGCATGTCGTCCTCATGCATGAGCAGGTTCGGCGACACCAGCGGCGGGTCGTCGGGATCGGGCGACCTGAGCCGGACAGTGCCGCGGGATTTCGGTTTGAGCACAACAGTTGTAACCGTCACCCCGTGTTGCGCGGCGATGTGGTTTTTGCGGTCCCGATCAAGATAGATGATCGGCACGCAGTACGTCTGGATTGTCGGCGGTGCGTCCCGCTCTGCCGGGTTGACGAAGGCACCGGCCTCGATGCCGACCGTATTGAACGGGCCGGCGCCGAACAGTTTGAAATGCAAAGCATGCCGGAGCAGCCGCAAGCCTGCGTCCTGTTTGTAATATCCGTAGGGTCCGTTGGCGATAGCGGTGATGGGGACTTCCGGATGATCCATCAGATGCTGCCCGACACCGGGCAGATCGAGTTGGCGCTCTATTCCGTGTTGCCTCAAATGATCCGCCGGGCCGATTCCGGACAGCATCAGCAGTTTTGGCGTAATCAGCGCCCCGGCGCTCAGAATGACTTCTTGGTCAGCCCGGGCCACGTGTTTCCTTCCGAACCTGTCTCTGTAGACAACTCCGACGGCTTTTTTGCCTTCGATCATAACGCGTTCAGCAGCCGAACGCAGCCGGATGGTCAGGCTCGGATTGTCTTTTTGCGGATCAAGAAATGCGCGCGCTGCCGAACACCGTCGACCGTTGCGATTTGTAAACTGGTAAAAGCCCACGCCGCGTTGGTCAGGCCCGTTGAAGTCCGGATTGAACGGTTCGCCCAGAGCCTGCACAGACTGCACGAACCAGCGCGAAGCATCGTTTATGAAACCCGCATCTGACACAAGGAGCGGGCCGTCAGCGGCATGAAAGTGATTGTTGAGCCGGTTGTTGCCTTCCATCCTGCGGATATGGGGGACCACATCCTTCCAGCTCCAACCGATTGTATCGTTGCTGCCCCGCAGGATCTCATCCCATTCATCATAGTCGGACGGGCGGCCACGCGTATAGATCTGGGCATTGACCGAAGATCCGCCGCCAAGGACGTTGGCCTGAGGAATGTCATGCGCCCGTCCGTCGAGCTGCTCCTGCGGCACGGTGGTGTGAAAACGCATGAATTTTGAACGGTCGACCGGCCACTTTATGCCCGCCGGCATGTCGATCACCATATTGCGGTGCGAATAGCCGGCTTCAAGAACCAGAACCCGGGCCTTGCCCTTGTCCGCCAATTTGGCAGCAGCCACGCACCCGGCTGAGCCGCCGCCCACAATGACGTAGTCGAACCTTTCGGACATACACGCGGTTCCTGACCAAGCACGAGAAGGTCTCTGATCTTTGTCAGGATGCCGGAGGCCTTTCAATATGCAGTGTGTCTTTGTCCGATGCTCCGGGTTCGGTCAACAATGCCATCAGCGCTCGCGGTCGGAGAGCGGTGAGCGGAAAGCGGGGTTCTCAATCTCCAGATCTTTCAGAAACTGGACCGTCCGATGCCGCCGCCAACGTCGAAGTCAGCAATTCCGGCGGCAACACTTTGCTCATCGGCTCGTGTCGCTACGATTCTTCGGGCGCGTCAATTTCATTTGCGCGATGAAGGGCCGGACGATTGCCGAGCTTTGCCCAATAGGCCTCAAAGGCAGGCCTTTTTTCTATTGTCCCGAAGCTCATACCCCAATTGATATGGGATCCGACATAAACATCTGCCGCAGTGAACCTGTTCCCGGCAATGTAATCGTCTGCAGCGACGGCTTTTTCCAACGTGTCAAGTGTCGTTTCATAACTGCCAAATCCGACAGTAACGTCCTTGCCTTCCGGCACGTCCCATCCCATCGCCCGGCTCACAACGGCAGCCTCCAAAGGACCTGCTGCAAAAAACAGCCAGCGATAATATGCACCGCGTTGATCCGTCGGGGGCGCCAGTCCGGCTTCGGGGAAGGCATCGGCCAGATAGGCGCAGATTGCGGCGCACTCCGTGACAACCGTTTCACCATGGCGAATGGCTGGGACCTTGCCCATCGGGTTGATAGCCAGATAGTCCGGCGCCTTCATGGTGGTCCCGTATTCAAGCTGCACGGTCTCGTAAGGCGCACCCGTTTCTTCGAGCATCCAGCGGATGATCCGCGCCCTGGACATCGGATTGGTGTAAAATGTCAGATTTTCAGCCATAACGTCTCTCCCTTTGATTGGAACATATCATGAACAATTATGTTTGTCATGGTGTGTTGGTAAAGGACAATCGTTATAGATGAGAGACAAGTCGCCGGCTTCGCTCAACAATGACTGGAATGCTTGACTGATCCGACGTCACTGCAAGGCCGATAACGATGTTTGATTTCCGGAAAGAGTGTAATCTGGCTGGGGAACCTGGATTCGAACCAGGACCGACGGAGTCAGAGTCCGCTGTTCTACCGTTAAACTATTCCCCAATAGAACCAATAGCTTAGCCGTCACATATTGTAGAACGGTCTCTGCGTCTACAATTGGCGGTCACCGGACGTTCGTATATTGGCCCAAAATAGCGGTGTCAACCATCGTTTTCTTCGCATGTCCTGATGGCCTTTCGGGGTATCATTTTTCTGATTTCACGGGCTGAATTGCCGGTGGCATGGCCTTGCGGTAACACTCGGGCTCTTATCGGCAACATTTGCCTTTTTTGACAAAATCCGCCGTCTTTTTGCCAATTTACGATGGGCAGTCTTCGCACTGGCGTCGACATGTCAGTCGGCCTGACCGGTGGACGTGTTCTCCGTATGAAATACACCCTTTTGTCTTGCTGATTTGTAACGGGATCTGAAACAGAGAATTGGCTACATGGTTTCAGAATTTCAACGGAAAAGCCGAATTGAATTAGAGTCGTAATTGACCTAACGTAATTTTGAAACTGGTAACAACTAACTCTGTCGAATTTTGGTTGTGTGTGACATTATTCTGTTCATGATGGTGCTTCTGAGGCAAAAAAACTAAACAAGCAGGAAGTTATATTCTATATGAGTTGATAAGATGAGGTGAATATGGCGAATTGACTCACTCTTTACTTAAGAAGACGCTTAAATAAGTCCAACGAAGTTGGCATGCCGGAAAGAATGGGACAGCGGAATATGCATGAAGAAAAACACGGTCCGACCGACTGGAGCGCCGACATTGAGTTCTTAAGAGCAAATGTGTTGGCGACAAATATTCTGCTGCAGGGGCTGATCGATCAGAATGCGATCGACAGGGCTGCGCTGGAGAAATATTTCATGCAGAGGATCGCCACGATGCCCTCCGACCGCAGCACTCTGGCGACGCGCCTCGTGCTCGACCAGTGGTGCCAGGGCATGAAAGAGGCACAGCAAGCCGATCACCAATCCACGGCGCAGGAGAGCCGGCAACAGTCCTTTGAAGTTATCGCAGGCGGGCTCGCCGAAGAGTAGTCTTTGGATCGATGTCCGGAAAATACTGCGGCCTGTGAAAAAAAATCCACTTAAGCACTTCCATTTGGACAAACAATTGGTCTAGCGTACCCTATGCGGTCGGGAGAAAACCGACTGTATGTGGGAACTTGCGCGACCAATGTGACAAAACGCTGAACGCAGCGAATTGGTTACGCGCAGGGTATAATGGTTTGTTTCAGGGAGTGCACTTAATGCGTGCTTTACTATGTGCGATGACGTCTGCTGCTTTGATTGGCGGCAGCGCTGTCGCAATTGCCGCTGATCAGCAATTCGTCTCGATCGGCACCGGCGGTGTCACCGGCGTTTATTACCCGACAGGCGGGGCTATCTGCCGGCTTGTAAACAAGGGCCGGAAGGATCACGGTATCCGCTGTTCGGTCGAATCCACAGGCGGATCGATCTACAACATCAACACGCTGAGAGCCAAAGAACTGGATTTCGGAGTGGCACAGTCCGACTGGCAGTATCATGCCTATAACGGAACTTCGAAATTCGAAGATCAGGGACCGTTTGAAGGCCTGCGCGCTGTCTTTTCGGTGCATCCGGAACCCGTCACCGTCATGGCCGGCAAGGACACCGGTATCAATGGTGTTGAGGACCTGAAAGGCAAACGTGTCAACATCGGCAATGCCGGGTCGGGCACGCGCGGTACCTGGGAAGTCATGGAAAGCGCCATGGGCTGGACCCGTGACGATCTTGGCCTCGCCAGTGAACTGAAGTCCTCTGAAACCGGTCAGGCCCTCTGCGACGGCAAGATCGATGCCTATTTCTGGCTAGTCGGGCATCCGTCCGCTCTTACCCAGGAAACGGTGTCCACCTGCGATGCCAAGATCGTGCCGATGACCGGCGATGAGATCAGCAAGCTGGTTGACGACACGCCTTACTACCGTAAGGCTGTTATTCCCGCCGGTATGTACAACAACGAGGACGACGTTGAGACATTCGGCGTCGGTGCGACGTTCGTATCTTCGACCGATGTACCGGACGAAGTCGTTTACACGCTGGTCAAGTCAGTGTTCGAGAACTTCGAAGACTTTAAAAAGCTGCATCCGGCTTTTGGCAATCTCAAAGAAGAAGAGATGATCACCGAAAGCCTCTCGGCCCCGCTGCATCCGGGCGCTGAGAAATACTACAAAGAACGCGGTTGGATGTAATTTCCGACATTGGTCCGGGCGGCGATGAGCCGCCCGGACTTTTACCAGAGGAAGCTGAGCAACAGGCAAAATCTTAGATCTTTGAGGGGGGCAGAGATGCAAGACACTAACAAAGCGGTGGAAATCGATGCGGAGGAACTGGTTGCTCAGAGTGACACCGGTGCCCGCAGTCTCTCAGGCGGTATGGGATATCTTGTCGCCGGGATCGCTTTTATCTGGTCTTTGTTTCAGCTTTACATTGCTTCTGACATTCCCTTTGTTCTCACCGACGCCCTCGGCATCAATCTGGTTTTCAACAATTCGGAAGCCCGTCAAATCCATCTGGCATTCGGCCTGACCCTGGCGGCGTTCGCCTATCCGCTTTTCAGATCCAGTCCGCGTCACAGCATCCCCTGGTATGACTGGCTGCTGGCCGGTCTTGGCATCGTCGCTTGTCTCTACCTGGTGATTTTCAAGGATGAGATCGCCTCGCGCGCCGGTCTGCCGACAGACGCCGACCTGATTATTTCAACCATCGGCATGGTCGTCCTGGCCATTGCCGTATTCCGGTCCCTGGGATTGCCGCTTGTCATTGTGGCGATGGTGTTCGTCTTTTACGTATTCTTCGGCGACAAGTCCTTCATTCCGGAGGCGATCCAGTGGAAAGGCGCGTCGTACGGCAAGGCGATGTGGCACTACTGGATGCAGCTGGAGGGTGTCTTCGGCGTGGCTCTTGGCGTGTCCGCCAGTATGATCTTTCTGTTTGTTCTGTTCGGCTCGTTGCTTGAGAAAGCCGGGGCGGGAAATTACTTTATCAAGATGGCATTTGCGTTGCTTGGCCACCTGCGGGGCGGTCCGGCCAAAGCCGCCGTCGTCGCATCGGCCATGAGCGGGCTGTATTCGGGGTCTTCCATCGCCAATGTGGTAACAACCGGGACATTCACCATCCCGCTGATGAAAAAGACAGGGTTCTCCGCCGAAAAGTCGGGAGCTGTTGAGGTTGCGTCTTCGACCAACGGACAGCTGACGCCGCCGGTGATGGGGGCCGCGGCGTTTCTCATCAGCGAGTTTACCGGGGTCGGTTATCACGATGTTGTCAAACATGCGCTGGTTCCCGCCCTTATCTCTTACATTGCCCTGGTCTACATCGTTCACCTTGAAGCCCTGAAGCTGAACCTGCGCGGTCTGCCGAAGCACACGTCGGCGGCGACGGCCAGCCAAAAGCTTCTCCGGTTCCTGACAGGCTTCCTGGGGACCATCGCGCTGTTTTATGCGATCAGCGTGATCCTTTCCGTCGTCAAGCAGGCTTTCCCGTCGCTGACATTCTCGACAGTGCTTGTTATCTTGCTGGCGGCTTACCTGATCCTGGTCTGGCTGGCCGCGCGGGTGCCTGATCTGACGGTTGACGATCCAAACGCACCGATTGACGAGTTGCCCAACGCCGGCGCGGTGGCGATAACCGGGCTTTACTTTATCCTGCCGATCATCATTCTGATCTGGTGCATATTGATCGAGCGGTTTTCGCCGTCGCTGTCGGCCTATTTTGCAACCGTCTCAATGATTGTGATTGTGCTGACTCAGCATCCGATGAAGGCCGCCTTCCGGGGTACGGCAGCGTACGCCGCCCAGTTCCGGCGCGGTTTTGACGAGTTCGTCGAAGGCATGATTGGCGGCGCACGCAACATGATCGGCATCAGTGTCGCCACCGGTGCCGCCGGCATCATCGTCGGCACCATTTCGCTGACGGGCGCACATCAGGTAATCGGCGAGTTCGTTGAGTTTCTGTCCGGCGGAAGCCTGATGCTCATGCTGGTGCTTGTGGCGGTGATGAGCCTTATTCTCGGTATGGGATTGCCAACGACGGCCAATTACATTGTGGTCTCTTCACTGATGGCGCCCGTAATTGTAACGCTCGGCGCTCAGACCGGCCTGTTGGTCCCCCTGATTGCCGTTCACATGTTCGTTTTCTATTTCGGCATTCTGGCCGACGATACGCCGCCTGTCGGCATGGCGGCCTTTGCGGCCGCAGCGATCAGTCAGGGCGATCCGATCAAGACCGGCGTGCAGGGGTTTGCCTACGACATCAGAACCGCGTTGCTGCCATTCCTGTTCATTTTCAACACGGACCTTTTGTTGATCGACGTGGAGCCTCTTCAGGCCATCTTCGTGTTCATCGTTGCTTTGCTGGCCATGCTGCTGTTTGCGGCGTCAACGCAAGGGTATTTCCTGGCAAAATCGCGGCTGTGGGAATCGCTTGCGTTGCTGCTTGTGGCATTGACATTGTTCCGGCCGGGCTTCTGGCTTGATCAGATGCAGGCGCCGTTTGACGACAAACCGGGGACGGACATCGTACAGATTGCCCAAACGATTCCCGATGACGGCGATTTGCGTATGATCGTGACGGGGCCGGACTTCGATGACCCTGATACCGTAAAGTCAAAAACGCTTTCGATCGTGGTGCCCACCGGGGCGGATGGCGCATCCAGGCTCGATGCTGCCGGACTGACCGTGCTGGTGGAAGACGGCATTGCCAAGCTGGACGAACCGTTTGCGGGAACGCCGCTGTTCCAGGCGCTCAGCGGTTTTGACTATTATGTCGACGAGCCGGTTCAGATCGCGACCGTCCAGCTTCCTGCCGATCGGATGCCCAAGGAAGTGTTTTATGTTCCGGCGCTGTTGCTGCTTCTGATCGTCGCACTGTTTCAGCGCCGGCGGCAGACGGTGCCGGCGTTCTGACCTTGGGATTTCAGGGGCGGTGAGGCGGAGCCTTCACGCTCCGTGGCGCGCCGCTCCGACCAATGTCATTCGACGGCCTTTGAATGTCGATTTTGTGAGACATGAGAGATGTATAAATCAGTATTGCTACCAGTTGATCTTAATCAGCCCAGTTCCTGGCAAAAGGCACTGCCGGTCGCCACAGCGATCTGCAAAATGTTTGATGCGGAATTGCATATCGTGACTGTCGTGCCGGACTTCGGAAAGTCCCTTGTGGGCGGTTTCTTCCCGGAGGAGTTCGAAAAATCAGCACTGGAGAAAGTGTCCCAGTCGCTGAAGGAATTTATCGAGCAGAACGTGGCTGACGGCACCCGCGTTAAGGGACACCTGGCTCACGGCACGATTTATGAAGAAATCAATCGGGCCGCCGACAAGCTGAAATGCGACCTGATCGTGCTTGCCTCCCATCGCCCGGAGTTGAAGGATTATCTTCTGGGACCAAACGCCGCACGCGTGGTTCGCCATGCCGGACAATCGGTTATGGTCGTGCGCGATTGAGCATTTTTCCGTTGTTGATCAACGGGAAGACAGAGGCAGCGGATCGGCAAGCAAAGCTGCCGATTTGTTTTCAACACGGGCAAACGAAATTTTCCTGCTCGCGCAAAGGTGAGCGTTTTGTTATTGCAAGACCGCCTATAAGAAGTCTGAGTAAGCGCAGAGCCGGATTTATGGCCGGCCTGGTGTCTTGCCAAGCGGTCTTTGAGAACCGGCGACAAAGGGATCTTATAAATGCTGCAGGACCTGACAATATGGGGCGCGTTTTTTGCCGGCGTGTTGTCTTTCGTGTCACCGTGTGTTTTGCCGCTGGTCCCTCCCTATCTTGGATTTTTGGCCGGAGTCTCGCTGGATCAGCTAACGGGTGAGGGCAAGGAGGTCACGGACAGTGTGCGGATGCGCGTTTTCTCCGCGTCTGTCGCCTTTGTTCTGGGTTTCTCGACCGTCTTCGTCATTCTTGGCGCAAGCGCGTCGTTGATCGGTCAGTTCGTTACCCAGTATCTTGACGTGCTGGGATATGTGGCCGGCGCGATCATCATTATCATGGGATTGCATTTTCTGGGCGTTTTCCGAATTGCGCTGCTTTATCGGGAGGCGAGGGTCCAGGTTCAGCACAAGCCGGCTGGCATGTTCGGTTCTTATTTGGTCGGCGTTGCGTTCGGGTTCGGCTGGACACCCTGCATCGGGCCCATCCTGGCGGCTATTCTTGCGGTTGCGGGTTCGGAGGAAACAGTCGGTCAGGGGGCATTGTTGTTGGCTGCCTATTCTCTGGGTATCGGCGCACCTTTCATGACGGCGGCTTTGTTTGCCGGCCCTTTCCTGCGTTTCATGCAGGGGTTCCGCGGTCATATGAACAAGGTCGAGAAAGCAATGGGCGTTGTCCTAGTGGCAACAGGCGTCGCATTTTTGACAGGTCAGATGGCGAATCTCTCATACTGGCTCCTGGAGACGTTTCCGACGCTTGCACAGATCGGCTGATCGTCATATTCGGCTGAAGAGCCCGGCAGTTCGAAATTTCCAAAGTGTCGTCCCAAGTCTAACGGTCCACCGCCGTGCGTGACCGTGCTTTGATGACATCCGCCGGCAGGGTAGCCAGAACCAGTCCAAGTATGATGAGAACCGACCCGGATATGTGAAAGACTTCCAACCGCTCTCCCAGTATGGCGACGGCCAGGCCCACCCCGAACGCGGGCATGAGATACATAAACAGTCCGGTGACCGCCGGTCCTACGATTTTTACGCCGTATTGGTAGCTCAGAAACGCGAATATCGACGAAATTATTACGATGCCGGCAATGTTGATCCATTGCATCCGGTTGGATGGAAACTGCTCGGTTGCCAGAATTTCGCCGATACTGAAAGGTGCCAGAGTCACAGCGCCTGCGAGGCAGACGACGCAGAACAGCGTCACAGTTGGAACCTCGTCAAACTCTGATCGTTTTAACAGAACGGAGTAAACGGCGAAACTGAATGCTGACATCAGAAAGAGCAAATCACCGACATTGAACTGGAACTGGCTCAACACGTCGAGCGAACCCTGACTGACAATGACAGCAACGCCGACAACTGCAAATGCGACGCCAAAAACTTCCCGGAGCGAGATTTTTCTGCCGCGAAAATACCACTCAAGCAAAAGGATCATAATCGGAGAAGTCGTGTATATGAGCGTTCCATTGGTGGCTGTGGTGTAGCGCAGCGCCAGATAGACGACTGCGCCGCAAATCCACATGCCCAAAAAGCCAAGGACCGTCAGCAACGTCCAATACCTCAGGAACACCGCGCGATGGGCGGCAATACTGTGCCCGTAAAAGGGAAGAAGGATAGCAAATGCAAGCCCCCAGCGAAGGAACGCCAGAGTCCAGGGTTCGACAGTCGGAACCGTCGCCCGTCCGAATATGATGTTGGAGGAAAAGAACAGCGGCATCAGGCACAGCAGCAGGATGGCGTTTCGTTTTTGCGAGTCCATAAGCTAGGAAACTCATGCTGCCGGGTAGGGGACGATGATCGGACAAACTCCGTTTGCGACGTTGCCTGTATCAGGTCCAAACAGGATCACAAAGCGCTTATTGAAGAGAAAGTGTTTCGCCAAGATAAAGGCTTGGCTGACATTCGATCTTTTTTGCGGCCAGCCGGACACACAATGTCGCCGCATCGGCAGCGTTGACAAACGGGCCGGCCAACAGACGATAGGGATCTGCCTGCCCGTTGTCCTGGACATGGAAGACAGCGGTCAGAGGTTGCAGCAGGTCGGGACTGTCCTCTTTGAGCTGCACCCAGGCTTGCACCATCTCCTCCCGCGTCGAAAAGACGCCAAGATCGGCGGCAAAAGAGGTTCGGGTCGCTGAAATGCTGGCCGGGTCCTCAACGGAACGTGCGTTAACCGGGACAGCACCGGTTGGCGCCGTTACGGCATTTCCTGGTTTGCTTGAAGGTGTCACGATCGGCCGTGGACCTGCAGCTTCGGGCACCGGTTCCCGGTCAACGGGTGTCAGGGCGGCGATTTGGTCTGTCGCGGCCTCCGGTTCTTCGGGAACCAGCGACGGTGGTTCGCTGAGGGCAATAACTCTGACCGGCCTGGTTTGTTTCTCCGACCGATCAGGTTCGTCGGATGACGGGCCTGTTTCCCCGGTCTCCAAAGCGTCAGCGCCGGTGTTTGCGACTGGCGCAACTGCGGTCTCATCAGCCGTTGGGCTGTCTTTCTGCCCCGGTTTCTCCTCGTTGGTCGGAAGCGCGGTGTCGGACTGTGGTTCCTCGGCAGCTGTCACTTCTGTCTCGGCGGGTATTAAAACCTGCTCAGGCTCCGGTTTGGAAACATTTTGGTCTTTGGGGCCTGCGCCCTTGCCGATCACCTCGGCACCCTCCGGTAAGGGAGAAACCATGTCAGTTGACGACGGCGGATATGCGAGGATCCGGGGAGGAGGCGAGATGTGAACCTGGCGATCTGTAAACGCAGGTTCGGTGGTTTCGATGCCGCCGGTGACCAACGGGCCTGACTTTTCGAGCTCATCGATCCGGGCAAACAAGTTGGTGTTAAGCTCGCGCAGCGCAGAAACCGATCGTCGCAATTGCACGACTTCCCGCCGTAGCGTTGCCAGTTCGGCGCTAACCCGTCTGTCCAGTTCTTCCGTTGAACGAACGGAAGGTGTGGAAAACACGTCCAGATCGGTGGGTTCCTCCGCGGCGATAACCGCTTCTCGCCCGATAGATGCGGTTGTGTTGACGGGACCGGCGGGCGGAAGTTGTGCGAATGTCGGCACTCGGCTTGCCCTATTAATGCCATCATAATGCCAGGATGCGAACGCAAAGATGAGCGCAAGCACAGCTAAAAAACCCCATCCGACAAGGGCATAGCCATCCGGTAACGATCCGGTCCGACCGTTTGGTTGCTTATCCAGTTCCAGCTTTGAGCTCATTGGCGTTATAAGACTTTGCCGAATCTTCACATGATTTTATTAACGATACTTCATGTGACCAATAACGTAGGCGGATATTGCTTGCCCGACTGCCGCCGGGCTGCGATGACCGATCCTTATCTGGGGTTGATAAAATGACGGATCGTTCCTGTTTAGCCATCGTTCTTGCTGCCGGCCTGGGGACGAGAATGCGATCGGATCTGCCCAAGGTGCTGCATCCGGTCGGCGGTCTTCCGATGGCCGGACATGTTGTGAATGCGGTGACTGAGGCCGGTGCGGATCGCCTGGCGCTGGTTGTCGGACCGGATATGCCGGCCGTTGCGGACATGGCGAAAACACTCGCGCCCGATGCCAGCGTCCACGTCCAGGAAGATCGGCTTGGAACGGCCCATGCGGTGCGCGCTGCAGAAGATGTTATCGCCGAGGAGCCGGATGATGTGTTGGTCCTTTTTGGTGACAGTCCTTTGATCACACCTGATACGATCATCCGCATCCGGCAGGCACTTGCGGCGGAACTTGACATCGCGGTGCTCGGATTTCATGCCGAGGATCCAACAGGTTACGGTCGGCTGCTGGAAAAGGAGGGAGCGCTGGTCGCGATCCGTGAACACAAGGACGCGACACCTGAAGAACGGCAGGTCACCCTTTGCAATTCCGGCATCATGGGGTTCAGAGGCCCATGTGTCGGCGAGCTGCTGACCGCCATCGGCAACAGCAATGTCAAGGGCGAGTACTATCTCACGGATGCTGTAGAAATCGGCCGGGCCAAGGGGCTGAAAATAGGCGTTATCGTGGGCGATGAAGAGGAAGTGCAGGGGGTGAATAACCGGCTGCAACTTGCTCAGGTCGAACATGTTTTCCAAAGGAGAATGCGCGATAACGCTATGATGGACGGTGTGTCGCTGCTTGCGCCCGAAACGGTGTTCTTCTCGCATGACACAACTCTTGAACCGGACGTGGTGGTCGAACAGAATGTTGTTTTCGGCCCAAAAGTCTCCGTGAAGAGAAAAGCAAGAATTCGGGCATTCAGTCATCTTGAGGGCGCTTGCGTCGAGCAGGGTGCGGTTATCGGTCCCTACGCGCGTCTGCGTCCGGGCGCTGAGATCGGAGAGGGAGCAAAAGTCGGTAATTTTGTCGAAATAAAAAAGGCCGTCGTAGAGACCGGCGCCAAAGTCAATCACCTGAGCTATATCGGCGACGCGCGTGTGGGTCCGAACGCCAATGTCGGTGCAGGAACCATTACCTGCAATTATGACGGTTTTGACAAGTATTTTACCGATATTGGCGCAGGGAGTTTTATCGGATCAAATTCGGCCCTGGTTGCGCCCGTCACTGTGGGCCAAGGAGCGATCGTCGGTTCGGGGAGCGTCATCACGGGGGATGTCCCGGCTGATGCTTTGGGAATCGGACGCGGGCGGCAGGAAAATAAGTCCGGCTGGGCCGATCGGTTCAGAGCCAAAAAGAATTATCCGAAGAACTCCGGCTAGGCTCAGGACCCATTGATTTCATCCATTCTGCGAGAGCAGATTTTGTTTTTGACAAGGCGGAAAGGCGCAGGAAACCGTCCGGTTTTCAAGTCTTTCCAACGCAGTCAGGAACACAATATGCCTCGCCCTTCGGGTTTTGAAAGAAGTGTCCGCCTGAAGAAAACCAGAGCTCGCAAAGGTATCCAACCTTCGCTTCTCCCTGGTTCTCTCCATTCGAATACTTCTTTCAAAACAGAACGGCATGAAATTAATGGGTCCTGAGCCTAGCTGTCTCCAGATTTAGAGGCTTGAGCTTCGACCCCATTAATTTTGTCATGGAATGAAACACTTCTTTATTTTTATTTGCTAACGCGCGTGGTCTACATCGTATCGACTTCTTTGATCCACGGATGGCTGAAAGGACACTCCCATGTGCGGCATTGTCGGAATCCTGGGTAACTCTGCGGTAGCACCCCAATTGGTGGATGCGCTCAAGCGGCTTGAATATCGCGGCTATGATTCTGCAGGCGTCGCCACTTTGGAAGCCGGCGAGATAGTTCGCTGCCGCGCGGAAGGCAAGCTGCGCAACCTGGAAGAGAAACTGGACCGCGTTCCTTTGCTTGGATTTTCCGGGATCGGTCACACACGTTGGGCCACCCACGGCGCGCCGACAGTCGGCAATGCCCATCCGCATATTGCGCCAAGCGAAAATCGGCCGCAGGTGGCGATCGTTCACAACGGGATTATCGAGAACTTCCGCGAACTTCGCGAAGAACTTGTCGGAAGAGGGGCCGTCTTTCATACCGACACCGATACCGAAGTTGTGGCGCATCTCATAGAGAGAGAACTCGACAGCGGGAAGACTGCGCAAGACGCTGTGAGGTCCACTCTTGGGCAGTTAAAAGGCGCGTTTGCATTGGCCATTCTGATTTCCGGCGAGGATGATCTCATGTTCGGCGCCCGTCAGGGCAGTCCGCTCGCAATCGGTTACGGCGCCGGCGAAATGTATCTGGGGTCCGATGCGATTGCGCTTGCCCCCTTTACGGATCAGGTCTGCTATCTCGAAGAGGGTGACTGGGCCGTTCTGACGCGGTCGGGCAGCACGATATTTGACGAAAGCGGACAGGAAGTGGACCGTCCTGTCCAGCAGTCCGGTGTCCATGCCGGTCTGACGGAAAAAGGCAATTACCGTCACTTCATGGCGAAGGAAGTGCACGAGCAGCCTGAGGTGATCGGCCACACACTGTCGCGCTATCTCGACATCGGCACTGGGACGGTGAAAATCGATCAGGACCTGCCGTTTGACTTTGCCGATCTCTCCCGAATTGTGATCTGCGCCTGCGGAACGGCGTTTTACGCCGGAATGACGGCCAAGTACTGGTTCGAGCGGTTTGCGCGCCTGCCTGTCGACATCGATATTGCGTCGGAATTCCGGTATCGTGAGATGCCGATGGAACCCGGCGGACTTGCTCTTTTCATTTCCCAGTCCGGTGAAACGGCCGACACACTGGCAAGCCTGCGTTACTGCAAATCGGACCGTCAGCATATCGGCGCAGTGGTCAATGTTCAGGAATCGACGATTGCCAGGGAATCGGACGTTATTTTTCCGACCTTTGCCGGGCCGGAAATCGGTGTGGCCTCGACGAAGGCTTTCACGTGTCAATTGTCGGTTCTTGCATCGCTGGCAATAGCCGCCGGCAAACAACGCGGCTTTCTTGGCGAGGAAGACGAACGTAAACTCGTTGCTGCACTGGCGGAAGTTCCCGCCTATGCTGTGCAGGCATTGAAACTGGAGCCGCAGATAGAACGGCTTGCCCGAACTCTCGCCAAGGCCGAGGACGTTCTTTATCTGGGCCGGGGCACCAGCTATCCGCTGGCCATGGAAGGCGCGCTCAAGCTTAAGGAAATTTCCTACATCCATGCCGAAGGATATGCGGCAGGTGAGTTGAAACACGGACCGATCGCTCTGATTGATGAACATATGCCGGTCGTTGTGATTGCGCCCTATGACCGTATTTTCGAAAAGACCGTTTCGAATATGCAGGAAGTGGCGGCGCGCGAGGGACGCATTATCCTGGTAACCGATGAAAAAGGCGCAGAAGCGGCGGCGATGGATGCGGTCGAAACGATTATCATGCCCGATATGCCGGCGACCGTAACCCCGATTGTCTACTCAATACCGATCCAACTGCTTGCCTACCACACGGCCGTTATTATGGGCACCGATGTCGATCAGCCTCGCAATCTTGCAAAGTCCGTGACCGTTGAGTGAAACCTGCTGATAACAACGATATTACAGCGGCGGATTGGACCGGTTTCCTGACGTTATCGTTGGTCAGACGGACGGCTGATGACGAAAGCCGCACAGCCAAGAAGCACCGCTGCGACAAGGAGCATCAGGGCGGCATTCGGCTGTGCTGAAACATAGAAAATACTGAACCCTGCCAGCATTCCGCAAACGGCCAATATCTTTGCCCGCGTCGAAATGATGCCGTGGTCCCGCCAGGCATTCACCGGCGGGCCGAAGCGGGGATGGTTGAGAATCCACCGCTCGAATCTGGGTGAAGACCGGGCAAAACAGCCCGCTGCAAGAATGAAGAAAATCGTCGTCGGCAACAGCGGCAGGAATATGCCGACGAACCCGATGCCGACGAAACTCCAGCCAAGAAGTGCAAAAAACGTGCGTTTCATTGCGTTCCGTTGATCAGGCAGCGAGACTGCGGAGTTATTGGACTTTTGAATGGATCACACCCTGTTTGGCAATCGTGTAACCATAAAAGCGAATAAAAGATGCACAAACGGGACTGTCTATTGAGCTTTTTCACCACTATGTAGAGGATAGAAACCAAACATATAGTGTCTGCTGCCTAAAAAAAGGGGTGATTTCTTAGATGTCCCGAAAGGAAGACCGTCGCAGGAGTGACGGAGACGACAGTCTGAGACCGCCGGGTTTTATGACCCGCCTGAGAAACTATTTCCTGACCGGTCTTGTCATCACCGGTCCGCTTGGCATCACGCTCTATCTTACATGGTCTCTCATTCAATGGGTCGACAGCTGGGTCAAACCGCTTATCCCGGCCATCTATAATCCGGAAAATTATCTCCCGTTTGCCGTTCCCGGTCTCGGCCTGGTCATGTCGTTTGTCGTTTTGACGATCATCGGCTTTTTGACCGCAAATTTTGTCGGCCGGACACTGATATCTTACGGCGAGCAGGTTGTGGGCCGGATGCCGCTGGTCCGCAATCTTTATAGCGGCCTGAAGCAGATTTTTGAGACCGTCCTGTCGCAGCGCGGCAACAGTTTTCAGAAGGCCGCGATTATTGAATATCCGAGGAAAGGGCTTTGGGCGATTGTGTTTATCGCGACGGCGACCAAAGGAGAAGTCTCGGGAAAAATTACGCCGCATCCCGAACTTGTCAGCGTTTTCCTGCCCACAACGCCGAATCCGACATCCGGATTTCTTCTGTTCGTGCCCAAGACAGATATTATCGAGTTGGATATGTCCGTCGAGGACGCGGCCAAACTGGTCATTTCCGCCGGTCTTGTTACGCCTGAATATCAGAGCAAGGCACAGGAACTGGTGGACGAAGCGAAGCGATCGGAAATTGAGCCGGTCAATTGACGATCAAATCAGGCACTGTCCATCCGATGGAAGACGCCTGCTTATAGTCATCCGGCACGCAACAGGCGCACTGCTTCATCGCGATTGAACAGATAGAGCAGTAATCGCAGGGATTTTCCCCGAGTTGAGGTCAGTCCCGGATCAGTTTCAAGTATCAGACGGGCGTCGTCTCTGGCAATCTCCAACAGATCGGAATGATGCTCCATGTCGGCAATCCGAAAACCGGGCATGCCGCTTTGACGCGTTCCCAGAATCTCCCCTTCTCCCCTCAGTTTCAGGTCTTCTTCGGCAATTCTGAAACCGTCATTGGTTTCCCGCATCACGTTGAGCCTGGCCTTGGCCGTCCCGCTCAGCGGCGCCTTGTAAAGCAGCAGGCAATGCGATGCCTGGCTGCCGCGCCCAACTCGACCGCGCAACTGGTGTAACTGGGCAAGGCCAAATCGCTCTGCGTGTTCGATCACAATGATGGAGGCATCCGGCACATCCACACCGACTTCAATGACCGTTGTCGCAACGAGTGCGCGCGCCAGTCCGGACTTGAAGGCCTCCATGGCCTGTTCTTTTTCTTCACCGGTCATTCGGCCGTGGACAAGAGCGACCCGGTCGCCAAGCGTCCGCTTCAACATCCGGTAGCGATCTTCTGCGGCGGCAACGTCCAGCGTGTCGCTTTCTTCGACCAGGGGGCAAATCCAGTAGGCTTTCTGCCCGCTGCCGATAGCGCCCTTGATGCGCTCAACCACTTCGCCCAGCCGCTCGATGGAAACGGAATTGGTTTGGATCGGCTGCCTGCCAGCCGGTTTCTCCGTCAATTGCGAAACGTCCATATCGCCGAAATATGTAAGGACAAGGGTTCTGGGGATGGGGGTTGCCGTCATAACCAGGACATCGGCCCCGCGACCTTTGTCGGACAGGGCCAGCCTCTGATGAACGCCAAAGCGGTGCTGCTCATCGACGACGGCAAGCGCCAGATTGTTGAACTGTGTTCCGGATTGAAACAGGGCGTGGGTGCCGACGACAATATCGATCTCGCCGTTCGCCAGAGCAGCTTCGATCTCGCGCCGGACACGCGGTCTGTCGCGTCCGGTAACGACTGCGGCTCTCAAGCCTGCTGCCTCGCATAAGGGGTTGATGGATGCAAAATGCTGGCGTGCCAGAATTTCAGTTGGCGCCATCAGCGCGGCCTGTCCGCCTGACTCCACAGCGTGAGCCATGGCAAGCAGCGCAACAATCGTTTTGCCCGAACCGACATCACCCTGAACCAGGCGCAGCATGCGTTCCGGCGCTGCCAGGTCAACTTCGATATCCTGCAGCGCTTTTGCTTGACCGGCGGTCAGCGAGAAGGGCAGGGCTGCGATTATTTTCTGTTTGAAGTCCCCCGACGACTGGCGGGAAACGCCGCCAAGTTTGCGCATGTGATGCCGGACCATGGCAAGGGCTACCTGACTTGCCAGATATTCGTCATAGGCCAGACGACGGCGCGGCAGCGACTCTGCTGTAACATCACCCGTGTCTTGCGGATGATGCAGGCGGCTCAGAGTATCGGCGAAGGTCGGAAACTTCTCTCGTGTGCAAAACGGACCATCCAGCCATTCGGGCAGATCCGGCAGGCGCGCCAACGCAGCGGCAATGCCTTTCCGCAGGGTTTTTCCGGCGAGTCCTGCGGTCATCGGATAGATCGGTTCGATCAGCGGTTGGGACGCGAATTCCTCCTCCGTTGCGATAAGATCGGGATGGACCATCTGCGGACGTCCGTTGAACCACTCCATCCGGCCGCTCACATATCGCTTTTCGCCCGGCGGCAGGTTTTTTTCGAGCCAGTCGCGTCTTGCGTGGAAGAAGACGAATGCTATTTCCCCGGTATCGTCATGGGCCATCACACGATAAGGCGCGCGCGAGTTGGCCGGCACCGGCATGTGGCGATCGACAACGACCTCCAACGTCACGACGGCCCCTTCCTGACCAAAGGCGATCCCGGGCCGGTTTCGGCGGTCGATAATCGAGACGGGCAAGTGAAACAGCAAGTCAAGTACCCGGGCAGGCTGGTCGTTGTTCCTGCCGACAAGGCCGGCAATGCGCTCGGCGGTTTTGGGACCTATGCCGTCAAGGCTTTCAACCGGCGCAAACAGTGGATCCAGGAGAGGCGGTCTCATTGTTCCTTTGCCCGGGTTGATGATCGTGATGGCTGTGCGAAGCGGGCACTCCCGATATGTTTATTGGCATGTTCCATGCCTGTCAGGCAATACGGGCTTTTCGATAAGGCCGGCGATTCAGATTTCGCACGCAGGCAAGACAATTTGCGCTGACATGAATGCACGGTCTCTGTATACAACGAGCCGGAATGAGACTCCGATTAACGGACAGGACGATATGAGCGGGTCGACATTAAGCACGAGCGAACTGGATGTCCGGCGCAGGCGCATCCTGTTCCGCTGTTGGCACCGGGGCATGAAGGAGATGGATCTGCTTCTGGGACGGTTCGCCGACGCGCGTCTGGTCTCTTTGACCGAGGACCAACTGGATTCTCTGGAAGCCCTGATGGAAATCGGAGATCAGGAGCTCTTTGCCTGGATGAGTGGTCGCAAGGCCGCGCCGGAAGATGTCCGGGACGGGATTTTCCAGGATATTCTGGCGTTCCACGAAGGCGAAGCGGCCGGACGATAAGTCACCATCGGCAAGAACGGGTCAAGCGACGTGAAAGCACTGAAGGGCTTTTTCAAAAGACACACTAATGCAACACTCTGTTCAGTTCCGGACGGCGCGGAGGCCATGGTTCTGGCGGAGCTGGCACGGGAAAGTACGGTTTCTAAACCGGTCAGCCTGGTTTTCGTCGCCCGTGACGCCCAGCATATGCAAACGGTGTCCGATGCGATCCGGTTTTTCGATCCCGGTATCGATGTTCTGTCTTTTCCGGCATGGGACTGTCTGCCCTATGACCGTGTTTCACCCAACGCGTCCATTGTCGCTGCCCGGCTCAGTCTGCTTGGCAAACTCGCCCGCGGCGAAGGCTCGGACGACAAGGCATCGTCCATACTGGTAACGACCGTTAACGCGGCGCTGCAGCGTGTTCCCGTCAGGGATTGGGTCGGAGCGCAGGTCTTTAGTCTTGCACCGGGCAATCAGGTTTCGATGGACACGCTTGTCCGGTGGCTTGAGGAAAACGGGTTTTTCCGCAGCGGAACAGTACGCGAGACCGGGGAATATGCCGTGCGGGGCGGTATTCTCGATTTGTTTTCTCCTGGAACGGATGCACCGATTCGGCTCGACTTTTTCGGCGATACGCTGGAATCCATCCGGACTTTCGAACCTGAGACCCAGCGCACCAGTGGCCAGCTCAAACAACTGGATCTGGTGCCGATGAGCGAGACAGCTCTTGAGGCTGATACGGTTTCGCGCTTTCGCCGCAATTACGTCGCCCGTTTCGGCGCTGCTGACCGCGACGATGTTCTCTATCAGACGATCAGCGACGGGCGCCGCTATGCCGGTATGGAGCATTGGCTGCCGTTGTTCCATGACCAGCTTGCGACCATCTTCGATTATGTCGGGAACGCACCGGTTGTGGTCGATCATCTGACCGGCGATGCCGTCAATGAGCGGATCGATCAGATTGAGGATCATTTTCAGGCAAGGCACGAGGCACAGAATATCGGTCAGACCAGCGGTTCCGTGCCCTACAAGCCGATTGCGCCGGAAGGTCTTTATCTTCAGCGCGAAGAATGGACGACACTGATTGCCGACAGAACGACGGCGCGCCTGTCTCCGTTTTCACTGCCTGAGGGTCAGGGCAATATCATTGAACTGGGCGGCAAGGCCGGACGGAACTTTGCCGCCGAACGGGCCGCCGGCGACGTCAATATATTCGATGCGGCCATCCGCCATTTTACAGAGCTGCGAGAGCAGAAAAAACGCATCCTTGTTGCCTGTTGGAGCGAGGGAGCCCGCGAGCGGCTGGCGCAGGTTCTGGCCGATCACGGACTTGCAAACGCGGTTCCGGTCGAAACCTATCCTGCGATGCGCGCGCTGCCTGCGACGATGACGGCGCTGGGTCTTCTGGGTATCGAACACGGATTTGAAATCGGCAATCTGGCGGTTATCGGCGAGCAGGACATTCTGGGTGACCGGCTGGTTCGCAAGCGTCGCAGGAATCGCAAGGCGTCCGATTTCCTGACCGAGGCGTCCAGTCTGTCCGAAGGGGACCTGGTCGTTCATGTGGATCACGGAATCGGTCGCTTTCTCGGGTTGAAAACGATCGAGGCGGCCGGGGCACCCCATGACTGCCTGGAACTCCAGTATCACGGCGGCGACAAACTCTATTTGCCGGTCGAGAACATCGAGCTTCTGACGCGCTACGGCTCCGAAGAAACGGTTGCGCAACTCGATCGCCTTGGCGGTGGCGCCTGGCAGGCCCGCAAGTCGAAAATGAAAAAGCGGATCCGCGATATGGCGGATGCGCTGATCAAAACCGCGGCGGCCCGGGCGATGCGTTCCGCGCCGATCATCGCACCCCCCGATGGTCTTTATGACGAATTTGCAGCCCGGTTTCCCTATGAAGAGACCGAAGATCAGCTCAACACAATTGAGGCGGTTATTGACGATCTCGCCAACGGCAAGCCGATGGACCGGCTGGTCTGCGGTGATGTGGGATTTGGGAAGACAGAGGTTGCGCTGCGTGCCGCCTTCATGACGGCCATTACCGGCCGGCAGGTTGCCGTCGTGGTTCCGACCACTCTATTGGCGCGGCAGCATTACAAAACCTTCAGCGAGCGTTTTAAGGGCCTGCCGATCAAGGTTGCGCACGCATCAAGGCTGGTCTCGACAAGGGAACTCAGTCAGACAAAAAAAGATCTTGCCGATGGAACGGTTGACGTGGTGGTCGGAACCCATGCGCTGCTGGGTAAATCCATCAAGTTCCGGGATCTTGCACTGCTGATTATCGATGAAGAGCAGCATTTCGGCGTGAAGCACAAGGAACGTCTTAAGGAACTCAAAGATGATGTCCATGTGCTGACCCTGACGGCGACACCGATCCCCCGCACACTTCAACTGGCCTTGACCGGCGTGCGGGAACTGTCGCTGATCGCGACCCCGCCGGTCGACCGTCTTGCGGTCAGGACTTTCATTTCGCCGTTCGATCCGCTTGTTGTGCGTGAAGCGCTGCTGCGTGAACGCTATCGGGGTGGACAGGCTTTCTATGTCTGTCCTCGGGTGGCGGACATTGCGGACATCCGGCAGTTTCTGGCGGAACAGGTTCCCGAGCTCAAGGTTGCCGTGGCGCACGGTCAAATGCCGCCGGGTGAGTTGGATGATGTCATGAACGCCTTTTACGACGGCCAGTACGATGTTCTGCTGTCAACGACCATTGTTGAGTCCGGACTGGATGTCCCAACCGCCAATACGCTGATCGTTCACCGGGCTGACATGTTCGGTCTTTCTCAAATGTACCAGATCCGCGGCCGTGTCGGCCGGTCGAAGACACGCGCCTATGCGCTTTTCACCGTGCCGGCCAACAAGACACTGACCCCAACGGCTGAGCGTCGCCTCAAGGTGCTGCAATCGCTGGAAACACTCGGCGCCGGGTTCCAGCTCGCCAGTCACGACCTGGATATCCGCGGGTCGGGTAACCTCCTGGGAGAGGAGCAATCGGGCCATATCAAGGAAGTCGGATTTGAGCTCTATCAGCAGATGCTGGAAGAGGCAGTCGCGCAGTTGCGTGAAGGCGGTGCGGGAGAGAGCGAAGAACAATGGTCCCCGCAGATTTCAATCGGCACGCCCGTTCTCATTCCCGAGGCCTATGTTCCGGATCTGCAAGTGCGCTTGTCGCTCTATCGGCGACTTGGCGACCTGATCGAAGCGGATGAAATCGATGCGTTCGGTGCGGAGTTGATCGACCGATTTGGAACGTTGCCCGAGGAGGTCGAACATCTCCTGAAAATCGTCTTCATCAAAGGACTGTGCCGCAAGGCGAATGTCGAAAAGATCGATGCCGGACCGAAGGGGATCGTTGTTGCGTTCCGAAACAACATATTTGCCAATCCTCCGGAACTTGTTGCTTATGTGACCGAGCAGGGCGTGCTTGGCAAGATCCGGCCCGATCAGAGGGTGGTCCTGACGCGGGACTGGCCCGACGCTGAGAAAAGGCTTGCCGGTGCCGCGACGATTTTAAGCAAGCTTGTGAAAATATCCGAAGCGGAACAAAAGGCTGCATAAGCACGGATCGAAGCGTCGCAGCCCCGGGGTGCACCTGTCGTCACAGGCCTTACCGGCAAATTTACCTTGTTCGGAAACGCTCTTTTAAGATCGTTTGCGCATTGTGTCCCAACCGGCCGAATTTGTAATGCGTAGGTCTTGCCCTTGTACCGATCTGTTGCCACCCGCCATCGTAAAAAGTCTGTTCTGACACGACTGATTTTGCCGACAGCCACACTCGGCATTCTGGCCTATTTTGGTTTCCATGCCCTCAACGGCCAATATGGTCTGGTCGGCCGGGAACGCTATGAGCGACAGGCGGCTGAACTGCAGGTTGTTCTTGACGATCTGGTTGTTCGGCGTATGAAACTGGAAGAGCGTGTTACTCTGTTGCGTCCGGAGAGTCTGGACCCGGATATGATCGACGAGAGGGCACGGGCCAGCCTCAATCTCCTGCATCCGAATGAAGTTGCCATTTTGCGTCGCACCATCTCGTACTATGATTAACTGATTTAAAGTTTATCTTTAATAATTAACTTATTTTCAGTTTATTATAATAACTTCAAATTTTTCAGTAAGTTAAAATCCCAATTAGACAGGAGTCAATGATATTGGATTGACAGCCGACGTGAGTTACTTTCCGCTACATTCTTGTGAGGAAACGC
This sequence comes from Stappiaceae bacterium, assembly GCA_965275915.1. GTDB lineage: Bacteria > Pseudomonadota > Alphaproteobacteria > Rhizobiales > Stappiaceae > JBDWFY01. The sequence goes on along the minus strand of CBDHYI010000005.1, from coordinate 521,579 downwards.
CACAGTAAAAAAGACGAGGGTTATGGCAGCTACCAAGTCCACCAGGTCGGGAGCGCGTTCGAAAGGCGCTTCCCGAAAAAGCAGCACCGCAGCAACTGCTCCGGCAGATTTCACCAAAGAACAGGAACTTGACGCCTACAGGGAAATGCTGTTGATCCGGCGTTTCGAAGAGAAGACCGGCCAGCTGTACGGCATGGGCCTTATCGGCGGGTTTTGTCACCTTTATATCGGCCAGGAAGCGGTTGTTGTCGGTATGCAGATGGCAATGAAGCCCGGCGACCAGGTGATCACCGGATATCGGGATCACGGCCATATGCTTTCAGTCGGCATGGAGGCGCGCGGCGTGATGGCGGAACTGACCGGCCGACGGAACGGATATTCCCGCGGCAAGGGTGGGTCCATGCATATGTTCTCCAAGGAGGAAAACTTCTACGGCGGCAACGGCATCGTCGGAGCGCAGGTTTCTCTGGGGACCGGACTTGCCTTCGCGAACCGTTACCGCAAGGACGGTACGGTCTCCGTAACCTACTTCGGAGACGGCGCCTCCAACCAGGGCCAGGTCTATGAGAGTTTCAATATGGCTGAACTCTGGGATCTGCCGGTGGTGTATGTCATTGAAAACAACAAGTATGGCATGGGCACCAGCGTGGAGCGGGCTTCGGCGACAACCAACCTCTCCCAGCGCGGTTCATCGATGGGCATTCCGGGCGAACAGGTGGACGGAATGGATGTCCGGGCTGTTATGGCGGCCGGCGAAAAGGCGCTCGCCCATGCTCGGGACGGCAACGGCCCTTACATCCTTGAAATGATCACGTACCGTTATCGCGGTCACTCCATGTCCGACCCTGCAAAGTATCGCTCGAAAGACGAAGTGCAGAAAATGCGGACGGAACATGATCCGATCGAGCAGGTGCGGGCTCGTCTCCTGGATAAGAAGTGGGCCAGTGAAGACGATCTGAAAGCGATCGACAAGGACGTCCGCGCGATCGTCGCGGATGCGGCCGAATTTGCACAAACTGACCCGGAACCGGCTCCCGAAGAGCTGTGGACCGATGTCGTTCGCTGAGTTGGAGAGGAAAACGAACAATGCCTGTTGATATTCTGATGCCGGCTCTCTCTCCGACGATGGAAGAGGGCAATCTCGCCAAGTGGCTCGTCAAAGAAGGTGATACTGTTTCTGCGGGGGATGTGATCGCTGAAATTGAAACCGACAAGGCGACTATGGAAGTGGAAGCCGTGGATGAGGGTGTGCTCGGCAAAATTCTCGTTACCGAAGGAACCGAAGGCGTAGCGGTGAACACCCGCATTGCGGTCCTTCTGGAAGACGGCGAAGATGCCGGTGCAATCGATGCGGCTCCGGCCGCCGCGCCGGCTGCGCCCGCCGCAGATGCGGCACCTGCTCCGGCTGCTGAACCGGTTGCGGCAGCACCCGCAGCGCCCGAACCGCATGCCGACCCCGACATACCCGCCGGTACCGAAATGGTCACACTGACGGTTCGTGAAGCGCTTCGCGATGCCATGGCCGAGGAAATGCGCCGGGATGAAGACGTCTTCGTTATGGGCGAGGAAGTTGCCGAGTACCAGGGTGCTTATAAAATCACGCAAGGGCTGCTTGACGAATTCGGCGACCGGCGCGTCGTCGATACGCCCATCACCGAGCACGGTTTCACAGGCGTGGGTGTTGGCGCCGCACTGTCGGGCCTCAAGCCGATTGTCGAGTTCATGACCTTCAATTTCGCCATGCAGGCGATAGACCAGATCATCAACTCTGCGGCCAAGACGCTTTACATGTCGGGCGGACAGATGGGGTGCTCCATCGTTTTCCGCGGACCGAACGGTGCCGCCTCCCGCGTTGCCGCCCAGCACAGCCAGGATTATGCTGCCTGGTATTCGCAGATCCCGGGTCTGCACGTTGTGCAGCCTTACTCCGCCGCCGACGCCAAAGGCCTTTTGAAGGCTGCAATCCGTGATCCGAATCCGGTTGTCTTCCTTGAAAACGAAATCCTTTACGGCCATTCGTTCGAGGTGCCGAAACTGGATGACTATGTTCTGCCGATCGGCAAGGCGAAGATTGTGCAGGCCGGCTCCGACGTCACGCTCGTTTCCTTCGGCATCGGAATGACCTACACGCTGCAGGCCGCGCAGGAACTGGCCGGAATGGGTATTTCGGCGGAAGTCATCGATCTGCGTTCTCTAAGGCCGCTTGATATCGATACGGTCATCGCCTCCGTTGTCAAAACGGGCCGTTGCGTGACGGTGGAAGAAGGGTGGCCTGTCTGTTCAATCTCTTCGGAGATTGCGTATCAGGTCATGTCCAGGGCCTTTGATTACCTGGATGCGCCGGTCGCCCGGGTGACGGGCAAGGATGTTCCGATGCCCTATGCGGCCAATCTTGAGAAACTGGCCTTGCCGAACGTCGCCGAAGTGATTGATGCCGTGAAAGCGGTCACCTACGCCTGATTGCCTGAGAGGACCCAGCAATGCCTATCAATATTCTCATGCCGGCACTCTCTCCGACAATGGAAGAGGGCAATCTGGCAAAATGGCTCGTCAAGGAGGGCGACAGCGTTTCCTCCGGAGACGTGATCGCCGAAATTGAAACCGACAAAGCGACGATGGAAGTGGAGGCCGTCGATGAGGGGACGGTCGGCAAGATCCTGATCGACGAGGGCGCCGAGGGCGTCAAGGTCAATGAAGTGATCGCGGTCCTGCTGGAAGATGGCGAGGATGCAAGCGCCATATCGGCGGCGCCGGCCAGTGCAGCACCGGCCCCTGCGGCCGCCGCGCCTGCTCCGGCTCCTGCGGTTGAAGCTGCAGCCCCTGCACCCGCTGCCTCGGCGGCTCCGGCGCCGTCCGCCGGCGGTCCCCGCATATTTGCCTCACCGCTGGCGCGCCGGCTTGCAGGCATCAACGGGCTCGATCTTGCACAGATTGCCGGAACAGGTCCGCATGGGCGGGTCGTGAAGCGGGATATCGAAGCCGCGCTTGCCGCCGGTACCGGCAAGGCCGCTACAGCACCGTCTGCGGCGGCACCGGCACCGGTCTCGAGCGATGCGGTTCTCAAGCTGTTCGAAGAAGGCAGCTACGATCTCGTGCCGCATGACAATATGCGCAAGACAATTGCCAAGCGGCTGACGGAGTCAAAACAACAGGTGCCGCACTTCTACCTTTCGGTGGATTGCGATCTTGATGCACTGCTGTCCTTGCGGAAACAGCTGAATGACGGTGCCCCGACGGACCAGGACGGCAAGCCCGCCTATAAGCTGTCCGTCAATGACATGGTTATCAAAGCGCATGCTCTGGCCCTTAAGGCCGTGCCGGATGCCAATGCCTCCTGGACCGATGCCGGGATGGTGATGCACAAACACGCCGATGTCGGCGTTGCGGTATCGATCGATGGCGGTCTTATCACCCCCATCATCCGGAAAGCCGAAGAAAAGACGCTGTCCGTCATTTCCGGTGAAATGAAGGATCTGGCGAAGCGGGCGCGCGAGCGCAAACTGATGCCGCAGGAATATCAGGGCGGAACGACGGCTGTGTCCAATCTGGGCATGTTCGGGGTCAAGGACTTTTCCGCTGTGATCAACCCGCCGCACGCAACCATCCTGGCGGTGGGCGCCGGCATTCAGCAGCCTGTCGTAAAGAATGGCGAGATTGCTGTCGGAACGGTTATGACCGTGACGCTTTCGACCGATCACCGTGCGGTGGACGGTGCCTTGGGCGCGCAGCTGCTGCAGGCCTTTAAAGGCTATATCGAAAATCCGATGAGCATGCTGGTCTGATTGATGATGCAACAAACAGGGAGGATCGATTTTGGGACACTGCACAAATTGTCCCCGGTCCTGCCCGCCATGTTCGCTGCAGGCCTTTTCTCTGTCTTGAGCGGGACACGGTTTCAGCCGATTTTGTCCTTTAATCGAACATAAATATCCGAGGAATGAACCATGGCCGATACGAATTACGATGTCATTGTCATTGGCTCAGGCCCTGGCGGCTATGTAACGGCAATCCGTGCCTCTCAGCTTGGATTTAAGACCGCGATTGTCGAAAAGCAGCACCTGGGCGGTATCTGCCTGAACTGGGGCTGTATTCCGACCAAGGCATTGCTGCGGTCCGCTGAGATCTACCACTATATGCAGCACGCCAAAGACTATGGTCTGAGCGCTGAAAAAGTCGGTTTTGACGCTGCGGCGGTTGTCAAGCGGTCCCGGGGCGTGTCCTCGCAGCTCAATACCGGCGTCGGTTTTCTGATGAAGAAGAACAAGATCGATGTCATTTGGGGTGAAGCCTCTCTGAATGGAGGCGGCAAGGTCTCGGTCAAGGCGACGGACAATGCGCCCAAGGGCTCAAAAGGGGCGGGAGATTATTCCGCCAAGCATATTATCATTGCCACGGGCGCAAGGCCGCGGGCTCTGCCGGGCATTGAGCCGGACGGCAAGCTGATCTGGACATATTTTGAAGCGATGGTGCCGCCTGAAATGCCAAAGTCGATGCTGGTTATCGGTTCCGGCGCCATCGGTATTGAATTCGCTTCCTTTTACAAGACCATGGGTGTCGATGTGACAGTCGTTGAGGTCATGCCGACCATCATGCCGGTCGAGGACAAGGAAATCTCAGGGCTTGCCCGCAAACAGATGGAAAAGCAGGGCATGAAAATTCTGACGGAAGCGAAAGTTGCGTCCGTCAAGAAGGGCAAGAACAATGTGGCCGTCTCGGTTGAACTCAAGGACGGCAAGACCGAGACGATGACGGTTGACCGAGTTATTTCAGCGGTTGGTGTTCAGGGTAACATCGAAGGGTTCGGTCTTGAAAAGCTCGGCGTCAAAACCGATCGTGGATGCATCGTTATAGACGGGTTCGGACGCACCAATGTTGCCGGTCTTTACGCGATCGGCGATGTTGCCGGTCCACCGATGCTGGCGCACAAGGCGGAGCATGAAGGTGTCATCTGTATCGAAAAAATCGCCGGTCTTGACGTGCATCCGATGGACAAGCTCAAGATACCGGGCTGCACCTACTGTCATCCGCAGGTCGCCTCCGTTGGGCTGACCGAAGCCAAGGCAAAAGAAGCAGGCCACGAAATCCGTGTGGGTCGTTTCCCCTTCATGGGCAATGGCAAGGCAATTGCGCTCGGGGAACCCGACGGCCTGGTCAAAACGGTATTTGACAAAAAGACCGGTCAATTGCTGGGCGCCCACATGGTCGGTGCGGAAGTGACCGAACTGATTCAGGGCTTTGTCGTTGCTATGACCCTTGAAACCACCGAAGAGGATCTGATGCATACGGTCTTCCCGCATCCGACACTGTCTGAGATGATGAAGGAAAGTGTGCTTGACGCCTACGACAGAGTGCTGAATATCTGATTGCGTTAATCGGATGGACGGTTGTGCCTGCGTTTGTCCATTTCCGCCGGAAGTTGATTGTGCAATTTAGGGAACGGAAATTATGAGCGCCGGAAATATTGCAATCTGGATCGTGATCGGCATTGTCGCCGGTTGGCTGGCAAGCTTCATCGTTGGCGGGGGCGGTCTCATCCGCTATCTGCTGACCGGCCTGATCGGCTCTTTCGTGGGCGGTTTTCTGGCCGCGCAGTTCGGGATACGGCTGAACCTTGGCAATGAGTTTGTCGATCAGATCGTTATCGCGACCATCGGCGCCATTGTTGTCGTGCTGATTGCCCGCGTGCTGGCCTGAACATCCAAGCAAAAAGAAAGGCGATCTCATGGGTCTCATCATCTGGGTAGTCATCGGGATCATTGCCGGTGCGATCGCCAGCCGCGTCCTGAATGCGAAGGGCGGTCTGATCGTCAATCTTGTTGTCGGTCTTATCGGCTCGCTTGTCGGCGGTTACCTCGCCAATTTACTGAATTTGAACGTGACCGGCGGCATAATCGACCAACTGGTCATAGCAACGCTCGGGGCGATATTGTTTCTCTTTGTCTGGCAGAAAGTCCGACGGTGAGCGAAGCCCTGCAGATTTGTCTGAACGGCCATGTCGATCCGGGCCTTGACGAAACCGCGTGAGGAAGACACTTAACTGGCATGGTTACAATCGTCGATACCTTGAACCGTCCACGCACCGAAAGTGCGAACGAGAAGGCCCGCGCCCGTCATCCGGAAAAGGCGCATCGCCCGGACAATCCCGTCCAGAGAAAACCGGCCTGGATACGCGTCAAGGCCCCGACCTCACCTGTTTTCAAAGAAACCCATGGAGTTGTTCGGCAGAACAATCTTGTAACGGTTTGCGAAGAAGCCGGATGTCCCAATATAGGTGAGTGCTGGTCAAAGAAACATGCCAGTTTCATGATCCTGGGCGATACGTGCACACGCGCGTGTGCTTTCTGTAATGTGCGCACCGGCATGCCCGGTCCTGTGGACCCGAACGAGCCGGACGGCGTTGCCAAGGCCGTTGCTGCAATGGAACTTGAGCATGTCGTGATAACATCCGTCGACAGGGACGATCTGGCTGATGGCGGCGCTCAGCATTTTGCCGATGTGATCGGCGCGATCCGTGAAAAAAGCCCCCGAACCACGATTGAAGTTCTGACGCCTGACTTTCTGCGAAAGAAGGGTGCACTTGACATCGTCGTCACGGCGAAACCGGACGTGTTCAACCACAACCTTGAAACTGTGCCGTCAAACTATCTGACTGTGCGCCCCGGAGCGCGTTACTTTCACTCCATTCGCCTCCTGCAGCAGGTCAAAGAACAGGACCCGTCCATGTTCACCAAGTCCGGGATCATGGTCGGTCTTGGCGAAAAGCGAAACGAGGTGCTGCAATTGATGGACGATCTGCGGTCCGCGGATGTCGATTTTCTGACGATCGGTCAGTATCTGCAGCCGACAAAAAAGCACCATCCGGTCATCAGTTTCGTCACGCCGGATGAATTCAAGGCTTACGAAACCATCGCCTATGCCAAGGGCTTTCTGAAAGTCTCCGCAAGTCCGTTGACCCGCTCATCCCATCATGCGGGCGAAGACTTCGCGGATCTGAAAGCGGCCCGAATGGCCAAGTTGGGGCATTAGACGTGGCGTTGATCTTGCGGAAGGAAACGGTGTTTACGGACATTGTGCCCGTTTTTGCCGCGACAATCAGGCGGATGTGACGGTCGATTCCCGTTGATTATGAGTATTCTTGAGTTTATTGGCACGTCGTGGAAGAAATGCCGTGTTAAATGCCCTATGATTAGCGTTACGGAAATGGGCTGATATTGCGGTGCTTGGCCCGAACGAAAAACTGGATAAGTGCGCCTGAATGCCGTCGTTTCAGACCAAACATACCGTGGACCACAGTGCACAGGACATGTTCGCGCTGGTTGCCGATATCGAAAAATATCCCAGATTTGTTCCCTTGTGCCAGTCGCTGGACGTCAAAGGCCGGCGCGAGCTCGCCGACGGATCGACGATTCTGGTGGCGGATATGACGGTTGCTTACAAGGTGTTCAGGGAGACCTTCACCAGCAGGGTGACGCTACGGCCGGCCGACAGGGAAATTCTGGTCGAGTACTTGGACGGACCGTTTCGGCATCTGGAAAACCGGTGGAATTTCACTGATCTTGACGACAGTCGCAGCGAAGTGTGCTTCTATATCGCCTATGAGTTCAAGAGCCGGGCTTTGAGCGCGCTTATGGGCGCGATGTTCGATCGCGCATTCAGACGGTTTTCAGATGCATTTGAAGCCCGGGCAGACGAAATCTATGGTGCGGCTGTGTAACCGGTCCCGTTTCCGCGGTTGCTTTACCGCACCAGCCGGTAGTCCTTGGTTTTGTTCTTTTTCAGATAAGAAAACGCGGCTTGCAGGCGTGTGATGGTACGACGTTTTTCGGCAGTACGAACACCCCGATTGTAATAAGAGGCATAGTGTTCTTCTATCCCGAGGTCCCTTAAAGAGACCCTCTTTTCGATAGCGTGACAGAGGATCAACCAGCCATTCTCGCCAACGCGCTCGATCGTTATGGCCCGGTTGTTTTCGGTTTCCCAATGCGCCCAGGCAACCGAAAAGGGATCGACCCAGTAGTTGCGCCCGCAGAATTCAACCATTCGGTACTCTGAGGCCGGCGTGGTGAAGACGCGTTGGCTGCCGTGAAACTCCCCGCGGGATTCGCGGGACACCATATGAACGATCTCTGCCGCACCGGACGCAGTAAAGGCGAGTGTGGCAAAAGCGGCTATTATCAACTGTCGGCGCATTTCGGTTTCCGGCGCGTGTCAAACCTGGAAGCATCATTCTGAAAACGTATTTCCAAACACCCCGGACCAAACGCGCGGTCGGCACCGGATGGTAAGAAAGAATGTGCGTTAGTTCTAATATGCCGGAATTTTGTTTAAGGGGCGTTCAGGGAAACGCTAAAATCCAACAGCAATTTTAAGGCTTGATTTACGCTGTCATGCCGGATCTCGTTTCGGCTCCGGTCACCGAACTGTCTTTCCAGGTGGCGGGTTTGCGAAAGTGCCGATGCCGCGGCAAAGTGCACGAGGCCAACCGGCTTTTCCGCTGAACCGCCGCCCGGTCCGGCGATACCTGTGATCGAAACGGTCAGTGTTGCTCCGGAGCGCTTCAGTGCGCCTTCAGCCATGGCGCGGGCGACCTGCTCGCTCACCGCTCCGACATCCTCAATGAGTGCAGGGGAAATGCCGAGCATCTCGGATTTTGCCTGATTGGAATATGTCACAAAGCCCCGGTCAAGGACGTCGGAGGATCCCGCAATCTCCGTGAGCGCTCCGGCCACCATACCGCCGGTGCAGGATTCTGCCGTGGACACTACGATGCCGCGGTCCCGGCACTGGCTGAGTACATTTTCGGCAAGATCGAGTGTTTCTCTTGAAAAATGCATTGTCCGGCTGATCTCAGGCGAGCGGCAAACGGATTGTCGCGGTCGCAAGGCAGGCCATTCCTTCGCCCCGTCCTGTAAACCCCAACTTCTCCGTCGTGGTTGCCTTAACGGAAACCCGATCGGAAGCAAGGTCGCAGATCGACGCAATGGACTCGCGTATGGCCTTCCGATGCGGTCCGATCTTGGGATGTTCGCACATGATCGTGGCATCGAGATGAGCGATCAGGCCGCCCCGTTCTCTGACACGATCGCAGGCTGCCTTCAGAAAAATGTCTGACGATGCGTCTTTCCAGCGTTCGTCGGACGGCGGAAAATGGTCGCCGATATCCCCATCCGCCAAAGCCCCGAATATTGCGTCCGTCAGCGTGTGCAAAACCACATCCGCATCGGAGTGTCCTTTGAGCTTGCGGTCATGCTTGATCGTAATGCCGCCCAGAATGACGTCGTTGCCGTCCTCAAATGCATGGACATCAAACCCGGTGCCGGTTCTTATATCGGAGGTCTCTGCGAAATGCCGCATCATGCAACGCCTGTCCGCCTGTTCCAGATCATCATGTGTTGTGATCTTGATATTGTCCCTGTCGCCCTCAATCAGCCGCACCGGGATCTGCGCCCACTCGGCGATGGCGGCATCATCTGTAAATTGATCCTGGCTGGCAAGTCTTGCGCGCTTGTGGGCGGCGAAAATAGGATCGAACTGAAAGCCTTGTGGTGTCTGGGCCTGCCAGATTCCGTTTCTGGACACGGTGTCCATCACGTAAGTGCCGTCGGTAGCGCGCTTGAGCGTATCGATGGCCTTGATCGCACTCAGGACGGCAGACTCGCCTGCAACAAGCGGCGCAATCACGTCTTGAATCACCTGCGTGGTCACAAAGGGACGGGCAGCATCGTGAATAAGAACAAGCGTGGGAGGTGATGGTGCAAGATGCTCAAGGCCCAGATAGACAGAGTGTTGCCGACTGGCTCCGCCAACGCAGGTTGGCATGAGCTTGTCCAGTGTCTCGGGGGACAGTCCGGTGGACAGCTCATCACGCACGGATTGCCACGCTGTATGATCGTCTTCGTGAATGACGGTCAGGACGTTGTTTATCTGCGGGGCTTGAAGAAATGTCGACAAGGTCCGGGCGAGGATGGATTTGCCGCCAACTTTCCTGTACTGCTTCGGCGCCTGATCGCTGTGGTCCGCCAGACGGCTGCCGCGGCCCGCTGCAACAATCAGGGCCGTTATGTTGTTTTCGATCAGTTGAGACATATCCGTTTTTTGCCGATCGCACTCAGAATTGGCACGGTTTTGCGCAGATCATGTGCCCGCTGGCAATTGCCTGAGCAAAAAAAAATGTGCGGACCGCTTGCCCAGCGGATGATTATGACTAGAATATAGGCAATATGGCATCTGCTTAGGAATTAATCATATTGCAGATTGATGAAAATCCTTGCGGCGTCCTGACTATCGGATCCGTCAGACTTCCCAATACCGTATTTCTGGCGCCTATGTCAGGTGTAACAGACCTGCCATTTCGCCGGTTGGCTCACCGCTTCGGAGCCGGTCTGGTTGTCTCGGAAATGGTGGCAAGTGATGCGCTGGCGGGAGGCCATGAGGAAACCTGCCTCAGGGCAGAAGCCGGCGGTCTTTCGCCACATGTGGTCCAGCTTGCCGGCCGCGAAGCGAAGTGGATGACCGAAGGAGCGCGGATCGCTGCGGCGGCCGGAGCCGACATTATCGATATCAATATGGGATGCCCTTCAAAGCGGGTTACGACCGGTTACTCCGGTTCGGCACTGATGCGGGATCTTGATCATGCGATAACGTTGATCGAGGCGACGGTCGCCGCCGTGGACCTGCCTGTCACCGTAAAGATGCGTCTTGGATGGGACGACCGGTCCATCAACGCGCCTGAGCTGGCAAAACGGGCGGAAGCCACCGGTGTGCAGATGATTACCGTACATGGCCGAACGCGGTGCCAGTTTTACAAAGGCCGAGCGGACTGGCAGGCCATTCGGGCAGTGAGCGAAGCGGTCGAGATTCCGGTGATCGCCAATGGCGACTGCATGAATGCCGACGATGCGCTTGTGCTGCTTGAACAGTCCGGCGCGCGCGGCGTGATGATCGGTCGGGCCAGTTATGGCAGACCGTGGCTGGCGGGGAATGTGGCCCGGACCCTGGCCGGGGACGCGGCCGCCGAGCCTCTTGAGGGTGCGGCTCTGGGTGATCTGATTATTGAGCATTATGAGGGCATACTTCAGCACTATGGTGAGACGATAGGCGTACGGACCGCACGGAAGCATCTGTCCTGGTATATGGCAACCACAGAGACGGGCCGCGCGATAGCCCCGGATGTGCGCCGGTCGATGCTGACGGGCGACTCGCCCTCCGATGTCAGGCGGATCGCCAGAAGCTGGTTCTCCGATGCGCAGGTCCGGAGTGCCGCATAGTGTCAAAGCACGAAAACAGGAGCACCGGACGCGAGCAGGCGGCAAGGCTGAGCCAGACCATTCTGGACGCGTTGCCCAACCCGGTTCTGCTGATCGATCCTGACGGCAATATTTCGTCCGCAAACGGGCCGGCGGAGGTTTTTTTCAGGTCGAGCTCCTCGGTGCTGAAGCGGCATCCGCTGTCTTACTTCGTTCCCTTCGGGAGTCCGTTGTTGACTCTGGTCGCCCAGGTCCGGGACCGAAGTGCCGCAGTAAACGAATATAAAGTCGATATCGGAACACCGCGAATTGGTGCCGAACGGATCGTCGATATCTATGCCGCTCCCATGAATGAGATGGCAGGTCATGTCGTCCTGATGCTTCAGGAGCGTACGATGGCCGACAAGATTGACCGGCAACTCACCTCCCGCGGCGCCGCACGGACCGTGACGGGGCTGGCGGCGATGCTGGCACATGAGATCCGCAACCCGCTGTCCGGCATCCGCGGTGCCGCCCAGCTGCTGGAGCAAAACGCGGAGGAGGGGGATCGGTCCCTGACCCGGCTGATCATGGATGAAGCGGATCGGATCGTGAAACTGGTTGATCGGATGGAGGTGTTTTCCGATGAACGGCCGGTCGAACGGGAACCGGTCAATATCCATGTCGTTCTCGATCACGTGAAACGGCTGGCCCAGTCAGGCTTTGCAAGTGAAATCGATATTATCGAGGAGTATGACCCCTCGCTGCCCTCGGTTTATGCCAATCGGGATCAACTGATCCAGGTGTTCCTCAATCTGATCAAGAATGCATCCGAAGCCATTGGGGACAGTCCCGATGGCGAGATTACGCTGACCACCTCGTTCCGGCCCGGAATACGATTGTCGGTCCCAGGCACCAGGGACCGGGTCAGTCTGCCGCTGGAATTCTGTGTCCGGGACAACGGACCCGGCGTTCCGGCAGATCTGCTGCCGCATTTGTTCGATCCTTTTGTAACAACGAAAATCAACGGGAGCGGTCTCGGTCTGGCGCTGGTTGCCAAGATAATCGGCGATCATGGCGGCGTTATTGAATGTGATTCCGTTTCCGGCGGTACAGTCTTCCGCATTCTGATGCCCGCCTATTCGAACAAGCAAAACCCGGTAACGCACAACAGGAAGCAGTGAACATGCCCACCGGCAACATTCTCGTGGCCGATGATGACGCGGCAATTCGTACGGTCCTTAATCAGGCGCTGTCCCGGGCCGGGTATACGGTCCGTCTGACATCCAATGCGGCGACCCTCTGGCGCTGGGTCAGCTCCGGGGAAGGGGATCTCGTGATTACTGACGTGATCATGCCCGATGAAAATGCCTTCGATCTGCTGCCCAGAATGAAAAAACTGCGCCCTGATCTGCCGATCGTCGTCATGAGCGCTCAGAATACCTTCATGACGGCAATCAAAGCGTCGGAAAAGGGCGCCTATGAATATCTGCCCAAGCCGTTTGATCTGAAAGAACTGATTTCAATTATCGGCCGCGCGCTGGCGGAGCCGAAGACCGAGCGCATGCGGTCGGACGAGGAAGCACCTGAGAACATCCCCCTGGTCGGCCGGTCCGCGGCAATGCAGGAGATCTACCGGGTTCTCGCCCGGCTGATGCAAACCGACCTCAGCGTTATGATCAACGGCGAATCCGGTACCGGCAAGGAACTGGTTGCAAGGGCACTGCATGATTATGGCAAGCGCCGCAACGGCCCGTTTGTTGCGATCAATATGGCGGCGATTCCCCGCGATCTGATTGAAGCGGAACTTTTCGGGCACGAAAAAGGTGCATTTACCGGTGCGCAGACGCGCAGTGCGGGGCGGTTTGAACAGGCGGACGGCGGCACGTTGTTTCTGGACGAAATCGGCGACATGCCGATGGAGGCACAGACCCGTCTGTTACGTGTTCTGCAACAGGGGGAGTATACGACGGTTGGCGGCCGCACGCCGATCAAGACGGATGTGCGGATCGTCGCGGCGACGAACAAGGATCTGACACAGCTGATCAATCAAGGACTTTTCCGGGAGGACCTGTTTTTCCGCCTGAATGTGGTGCCGATCCGGTTGCCGCCGTTGAGGGAACGGATTGACGATGTTCCCGATCTCGTTCGGCATTTTTTCAATCTGGTTGCGAAGGAAGGATTGCCGGCAAAACAAATCGAACAGGCCGCTATCGAACAAATGCAGCGGTATCGCTGGCCGGGCAACATTCGCGAACTTGAAAATCTCATTCGCCGACTTGCTGCTCTTTATCCGCAGGATGTCATCACGAAGAGTATTGTTGATCAGGAGCTCTCTCAGCCGGTCGTCAGTGCGGATGCCAACGAACCTGAGGGTGATGAAAGCCTGAGTGGATCTGTTGAACGGTTTATGAACGGCTATTTCGAACAGTTTGGCGATGCTCTTCCGCCGCCGGGCCTCTATCACCGCATTTTGCGGGAAGTCGAATATCCGCTCATTGGAGCCGTGCTGGCTGCGACCCGAGGCAATCAGATCAAGGCTGCGGAACTTTTGGGCGTCAATCGCAACACGTTGAGAAAAAAAATCAGAGATCTCGATATTCAGGTCATCAGAAGTTCGCGTTGAAGCCGACAAAGAGTTTTTGGATTTAATTTCGGTTCCGATATGATGTCTGCGACGGTGTAGATCATCTCAGGCACGCGCTGCTGCTACCTATACGCGTAGACCATTGTGTGATTTATGTTTCGTATGTCGTATTTTTGCAACATTGTGCTATCAGTAAGCCTGATGACATCGTATAATATGCAAATGGATCATTCCTGAGTTCCTTTGGTGCAAGCCATCAGCGTTCAGGCACATCTAATACATGGCGACAATTGAAACACTCAACAGGGCGCTGCTGATCTCCGGCGGCGATGGAACCAGCCGAACGGCGCGTACCATCGGTCTGCTGTTTATGGTTCTGGCCATTATCTCGGTCGCCGTCACATTCGCCGTCCTGACCGGACTTACGAGCATTGAGCCGACCGAAGACATTATTCAGATCAGTCTGATCGTGAACAGTCTGCTTGTGACGGGTCTGATCGGGTCGATCGGCTGGGAAATCCGTAATCTGGTGATTGCCCGGCAGCATGGTCGCGCGGCGGCCCGCCTGCATGTCAGGATCGTAACGCTGTTCAGTATCATTGCCGCCATTCCGGCTGTTCTGATTGCTGTTGTGGCCAGTATCACGCTCGACCAGGGCCTTGACCGCTGGTTCGAAAAAAGAACCCGCCAGATCGTCGACAATGCTCTGACAGTGGCTCAAGCGTACGTGCAGGAACACGGGCACGTCCTGAGAGCGGACCTGTTGGCGATGGCCGCCGATATTGACCGGGCAAAGCCGGTTTACAATTTTGAGCCAAGCCGGTTTGACAAGTTTTTCGAGACGCAGGCCGGTCTGCGCTCGGTTCCGGCCGCTTTTCTTCTCAAACGGGACGGCAGCGTTCTGCTCCGCACGATTTTGCAGGGAAATCGGAAGTTCCCCCTGCCGCCGGAAAAGGCATTTGAGCAGGCGGACAAGGATCAACCGGTTATTATCGCTCCGGGTATCTCGAATATGGTCGGCGGTCTGATGAAACTTCAGGCCTATGACGACATGTATCTCTTCGTGCTCAGGGCAATGGATCCGCGCGTTATTGAGTATTTGAGGATTGCACAGGACAGTGCGACGGATTTCAACAACCTTGAAGAAACGCGATTTGGTGTGCAGGTCGCCTTTGCCCTTGTTTATATCGGGGTGAGTCTTGTTCTGCTGCTCAGTTCAACCTGGCTTGGCTTTGGATTTGCCAATCGTCTGGTTGCCCCGATCCGCCGTCTGATCGGGGCCGCAGGGCAGGTGTCGCGCGGAAATCTCTATGTGCAGGTTCCGACGGACCGCCGTTACGGCGATCTTGCCGATCTTGGGTCGACGTTCAACACGATGACATCTGAGCTGAGGGGCCAACGGAATGCGCTCCTGGCCGCCAACGACCAGATAGACCGCCGTCGCCGCTTTACCGAGGCGGTACTTGCCGGCGTGACGTCCGGTGTTATCGGGATCGACGAAAAGGGTGTCATCACGCTTTTGAACCGCTCCTCGCTGGCCTTGCTGGAGTCGCAGGAAGCGAAGCTTATCGGTGAACGGATCGATACGGTCATCCCTGAACTGACCGCATTCATAGATGAGGCTCTGTCGATGGACATTGCCGATTCGCGTCAGACACAGATTACGATGGTCAGGGGTGGCCGCGAACGGATTGTCAATGTGCGCCTGACCACCGAGGACACGGAAGTGCGTGAACACGGCTTTGTCATTACGCTTGATGACATCACGGACCTTATCGCTGCGCAGCGCAACACCGCATGGGCGGATGTCGCCCGGCGAATCGCCCACGAAATCAAGAATCCGCTTACTCCGATTCAACTGTCCGCAGAGCGTATTCGACGCCGGTACGGCAAACAGATTGAGGAAGACCGGACGGTTTTCGACCAGTGCGTCGATACGATCGTCCGCCAGGTGGGCGATATCGGGCGCATGGTAGACGAATTTTCGTCCTTCGCACGGATGCCCGAAGCCTCTAAAGCGAAAAAGGATCTGTCTGAGATTGTTCGGGAAAGCACGTTTATGCAATCGGTCGCCAATCCCGATATCGAGTATGAGACCGAGCTGCCCGAAGTTCCGGCAATCGCCTGGCTCGACCATCGACTGGTCGGTCAGGCGGTGACAAATGTCATCAAGAACGCCTCCGAATCCGTATCTGCTGTATCGGGACGGGAAAACTGGTCAGGGAAGATAAAAGTCCGGCTCAGCGACCAAAAGGATGAGTATGTCATCGACATCATTGACAACGGCCTTGGACTGCCTACTGAAAACAGGCAACGGCTGCTTGAGCCTTATATGACGACACGGGAAAAGGGGACCGGTCTTGGATTGGCGATTGTAAGAAAGATCATGGAGGAGCATGGTGGCGGGATTGATCTTCTTGACGCGCCGGAGGTTACCGATGGTGGCTGGGGGGCCATGATCAGATTGAGGCTGGCCAAGAATCTGGCAGCCGAACCGGACGATCAAACAACAGAAAAAATTGCGGAAAAAAGTGACGGTTGAACAAAATGGCGTCTGACATTCTTATTGTTGATGATGAAGCTGATATTAGAGAGCTGGTGTCCGGCATTCTTGAAGACGAAGGCTATGAAACGCGGACGGCAGCGGACAGCGATGCGGCCCTCTCGGCGATTAACGATCGGCGGCCATCTCTCGTGATTTTGGACATCTGGCTGCAGGGCAGTCGCCTGGACGGGCTCGGAATTCTGGATGTCGTACGCGAACAGCACCCGGACCTTCCTGTCGTTATGTTTTCCGGTCACGGCAATATCGAAACGGCGGTCTCGGCGATAAAACGTGGTGCGTACGATTATATTGAAAAACCGTTTAAGGCTGACCGGCTGGTTCTGGTCGCCGAACGTGCTCTTGAGACGTCAAAGCTGAAGCGTGAAGTCAAAGAGCTGAAAGAGCGGAGCGGCGAGGTCGACCACATTATCGGCGGAACATCGACCGTCAATCAGCTTCGGCAGAATATCGAGAAGATTGCGCCGACCAACAGTCGCATTCTGATTATCGGGCCGTCCGGTTCCGGCAAGGAGCTTGCTGCTCGAACCATTCATGACCTTTCCCACCGTTCAAAGGGACCGTTCGTGGCCTTGAATGCAGCGGCAATCACGCCGGAGCGTATGGAGGAAGAACTGTTCGGCATGGAGGGCAGTGCCGGTGAACAGAAGAAAGTCGGCGCTCTGGAAGAAGCCCATGGCGGCACGCTTTACCTTGACGAGATCGCCGACATGCCACGGGAAACGCAAAACAAGATCCTGCGTGTTCTTGTGGAGCAGACGTTTACCCGTGTCGGCGGTGCCACAAAAGTCAAAGTCGACATTCGTATCATCTCCTCAAGCGCCAAAAATCTGGAAGCAGAGATAGCGGCGGGCACTTTCCGCGAGGACCTGTTCCATCGGCTGAGCGTCGTACCGCTCAATGTTCCGGGACTGTCGGAGCGGCGGGAGGACATACCGCTGCTCGTCGATCATTTTATGGACCACATCGCGCGGACGGCCGGCATGCAGAAAAGGGCGATTGCACCCGATGCCATGGCGGTTTTGCAGACGCATGACTGGCCGGGCAACGTGCGTCAGCTCAGGAATAACGTGGAACGCCTGATGATTCTGACCCGTGCTGAAACGGATGCCGAGATTACGGCCGATCTTCTGCCTTCGGAAGTCGGTTCGATGCTGCCGTCGCTTCCCAGCAATGACGGCGGCGACCACCTGATGTCCCTGCCGCTGAGAGAGGCCAGGGAAATTTTCGAGCGGGACTACCTGCAGGCGCAATTGAAACGTTTTGGGGGAAATATTTCCAAAACCGCTGAATTTGTCGGCATGGAACGTTCGGCCCTTCATCGCAAATTGAAAGCGCTTGGTATATCGTGATCCGGTTCGGTCAACTGGATAGCATCTTATGAAGATTGTGATTTGCGGCGCCGGCCAGGTGGGATATGGCATCGCGGAGAAACTCTCCGGCGAACAGAATGACGTGTCTGTCATCGATTCGTCGCCGGCTCTCGTCAACGCCATTCGGGATACGCTGGATGTGCGCGGTTTTGTCGGCCATGGCGCTCATCCCGACACATTATCCGCGGCGGGTGCCGACCAGGCCGATATGATCATCGCTGTCACACTGTACGACGAAGTGAATATGGTGGCCTGTCAGGTTGCCCACTCGATCTTCAACGTGCCGACAAAGATTGCCCGGGTGCGGGCACAAAGCTATTTGCAGCCTCACTGGAGTGATTTGTTTTCCCGCCAGCACATGCCGATCGATGTGATCATCTCGCCGGAAATCGAAGTGGGGCAGATGGTGCTGCGCCGTCTTGCATCGCCCGGCGCGGTCGAAACGATCCGGTTCGCCGATGATCAGGTGATCGTGCTCGGCATCTTGTGCCAGAGCGACTGCCCGGTGGTGGACACGCCCCTGCGTCAGTTGACGGAACTGTTCCCGGATCTTGGCGCGGTTGTTGTCGGAATTTACCGGAACAACAGGCTGTTTGTGCCCAAAAGCGGGGACGCGCTGCTTGAGGGCGATCTGGCCTATGTTGTCAGCCGCAAGGATCAAGTGCGGCGTACCTTAGGAATCTTCGGGCACGAAGAGCCCGAGGCAACCCGCGTGGTGATCGCAGGTGGCGGTAACATCGGGATGTTTGTTGCCTCGACGCTGGAGGCCCATCACGCGCGCTCGAAAGTGAAGGTGATCGAATCTTCGCGCGACCGGGCAATTACGATTGCCGATGAGTTAAGACGCACCGTGATCCTGAACGGCAGTGCGCTCAATCAGGAGATCCTGCGGGAAGCCGACACCCAGGTTGCCGACACGATGATCGCGCTGACCAATGATGACGAAGTCAACATCCTGTCCTGCGTCATGGCCAAGAAAATGGGCTGTCAGCGCAACATGGCGCTGATCAACAACACCAGTTATCCGCCCTTCGCCCACGCGCTGGGGATCGACGCCTATGTGAATCCCCGATCGGTGACGATCTCAAAGATCCTCCAGCATGTGCGGAAGGGCAGAATTCGCGGCGTACATTCGCTTCAGAACGGTGCTGCGGAAATCATAGAGGCCGAGGCCCTCGAGACCTCACCGCTGGTCGGACGGCCGCTGAGCGAAATCGACCTTCCCGACGGCATTCGAATTGGTGCGATCTTCCGCAAGAACGAGGTTATCACGCCCAGCGCCGAAACCCAGATCCAATCGTCGGACAGGGTTGTTATCTTTGCGGTTGCCGATAGAGTTCGGCAGGTGGAGCAGATGTTCCGCGTGAGCCTTGAATTTTTCTAGCATCCGGCCGTGTCCATTTGCCGGATACAGTGCGCGTTCGAAGCCGACGTCGACAGACCAAAAGGATCATCCCCTGCAGATTCATGCAACACCGACTATGACGCTGAATGCCCTTTCGGGTATTGAGGCGTATTGGACCACGGACGGTTAAACGACGATGCCGGGGGTTTTGTTCTTACTGTCCATACTGGTCTGCGTGTTGGCGGCATTTGCCGCGCTTCCGGCCCTTTATGCGCTTTGGCTCGGCGAACAGGGGCAGGCGTTCGATCTGGCGATCCTGTCTGCCTTCGGCGTCTTTGCCGGCCTGAGTGTTTATATCGCGCTCCATGGCAGAAAGTGGCGGATCTGGCGCGTCCACAGTTTTCTGTTGCTTTCAATATCCTGGTTTTTCCTGCCGCTGCTTGGCGCTCTCCCGTTTTTGGTTGTTTCCGATCTGCCTCTTGTCGATGCTTATTTTGAGGCCGTTTCCGGTTTCACCACGACCGGAGCGTCAATCCTTAATGATCCGTCGATTTTGGGCCAGCCAATCCTGTTGTGGCGGTCGATGCTTCAGTGGTGCGGCGGGCTTTTTACCCTTTTGGGAATCATTCTGATCCTGGCGCCTTCCGGAATCGGAGGATTGCCCGACCGCCACATAAAACTGATCGATCAGAATGAGGAAGGTGGCAGCATTCGTGTTCTCAACACCGTTCGTGAAGTGTCATCCGCCTATATTCTTTTCACGGCTGTCTGTTATCTGGCGTTGCTGTTGTGCGGCATTGATGCATTCGATGCGCTTTGCCTGGCTCTGTCTACGCTGTCGACGGGTGGTTTCCTGCCACGCGGAGGCGACGTTTCTTCCTATCAGAATGCGGCGGCCGAAATCGTTCTGATCATCTTTATGCTCATCGGCGGCACCAGTATTTTGTGGCACAGAATGCTGATGCAGCAGCGTCTGCAACTGCTCATGAAACATCGTGAAAGCTATTATGTCATCGGTACGGCGCTGCTGATGGGTATCCTTATCGCCGCGTTGCTTTTCAGGGCGGCCGGCTCAGTGTCCGTGCTGAGCCCGTTAACCGCCTTGCGCGAAGGGATTTTCACCGCGGTTTCGCTGATCACCACCACGGGATTTGAGGTCCGGCATGACGGTTTTACCGTGCTGCCGCTGACCGTGATTTTGTTCGCTGCTTTTGTTGGCGGCGGCACCTTCTCGACAGCCGGCGGATTGAAACAGTACCGGATGGGCGGGATGTCGGTACAGGCGACCCGCGAGTTGAGCCGGCTGATTTATCCACACGGGATCAGGGCAGCCCATTTTGGAAGCCAGCCTTATGACATCCAGCTGATGAAGTCGATCTGGAGTTATTTTGCAGTTGCGATCTTTGTGATTGCTTTTGGATCGCTGTTCCTGGCGCTGGAAGACATTGATTTTGAGGGTGCACTGATCGCCAGCATTTCCAGTTTTTCGAATCTGGGGACGATTTATACGCCCGGATGGATGCATGCCGAGCCGGTGGAGTGGCCCTCCCTCGCCAGTATGGATGGTATTTCCAAGCTGACGCTTTGCTTCATGATGATTCTGGGCCGACTGGAAGTGCTTGTCCTGTTTGCCGCCTTCAACCGCACGTATTGGTCTCAGTAAGGCTTTCGCGGCACAAACTGCCTGACAATGGTCGATACTCGGCATTTATTTGATGCGGCAAACGAAATTCGGCGCTACATGAGAGGCCGGTCGTCGACAAAAAGCAGCACTGCGCGGCGGGACAATCGGTCGCTGCGGACTTTGGAGTTAAACGGGTATGGGTCGATTTGCATATGTAAACGGACGTTATCTTCCTCATGCGCATGCGAGCGTTCATATTGAAGACCGCGGATATCAGTTTGCCGACGGCATTTATGAGGTTTGCGAGATTCGTCGCGGCCACATCATTGACGAGAGCGGGCATATGAACCGGCTTGAACGGTCCTTGAACGAGCTTGAGATCGCCATGCCCATGTCCCGTGCTGCGCTGAAACTGGTGATGAAGACCCTTATCAGAAAGAATCGGATTGATAGCGGGATGGTTTATCTGCAGGTGACGCGCGGTGTTGCGCCGCGTGATCATGCCTTTCCAAAGGGCGGAACAGTGCCGTCGGTCGTCATGACCGCTAAGTCCGTGCCGATTTCCGCCGGCGACGCGGATGCGAAAAAAGGCTTTGGCGTCATCAGCTTGCCGGACAACCGCTGGGATCGGGTTGATATCAAAACCATCGCTCTGTTGCCCAATGTGCTTGCCAAACAAAAGGCGCGGCAGGCGGGAGCCTATGAAGCCTGGTTTGTGGATGAGACCGGCAACGTCACTGAAGGGGCATCGACAAATGCCTGGATTGTCAATCAGGAGGGCGTGCTGATCACGCGTCCGGCCGATCACGGTATTCTTCGCGGCATCACAAGGGCTACGGTTTTGCAGGTTGCAAAGATCAATAACATCCCGGTTGAAGAGCGGCCCTTTTCCATCGAGGAAGCCCGGCAAGCGCGCGAAGCCTTTATGACAGCGGCAACAATGGTCGTCATGCCGGTCGTAAAAATTGACGATGCGGTTATTGGCAATGGCCATCCCGGAACGATTGCGACCGGGTTGCGACAACTCTTCCATGAGCACGCCGAGCGAATTAAAGTGTGAATTCGCTGGTGAACATCCCGGAGAAAGTGCTATGTGGGATGTTTATAGCGGTTCCCGCGATTACGGCATCGCGTGGTCAGTGTGAGGTCTCGGTTCGGCACGTGTCTTTGTCGCAAATGTGCTTCAACTTTTCCGGGATACACTCCAGTTGAGTATTTGCCGGGGGTGGTCATTGCGGGCCAGTGTGTGTTAAGGGCCTTATCGGGCAATGCATTTCTTCCATTTGACCGATTAAGAGATATTGAAAATATGAGCGCATCGGCCGCGCTCATGAAAATAGGACAATAAGAGCAATGGCTGAGCGGACGCAGAATTTGCAGGATACATTTCTGAACAATGTTCGGAAACATAAGACTCCACTGACGATTTTTCTTGTAAATGGCGTTAAACTACAGGGTGTTGTAACCTGGTTTGACAATTTTTGTGTGCTTCTGCGCCGGGATGGTCATTCGCAATTGGTCTATAAACATGCGATTTCGACCATTATGCCGAATCAGCCGGTGCAGCTGTTTGAACCGGAAGAAGCAGCCAAAGACGGCGAAGAATAAGAAAAAATCGGGGTTGTTTCAGCTGAAATGAACGATCATCCGGAGTCGGCGGGGCGGCTTCGGGAGAGCAACTGCATTAAAAAGACGGTTGCCAGAACCGTCGGAGTATTAACTTGACCCCTGCACTTGTTATCGTACCGCATTTAACGGATCGTAATGCGCTGGCTCAGGCCGCGCAGGAACGCGGGCGTGCCCACCACAGAAGTCCTGAGGCACGGCTGGAGGAAGCAGTCGGCCTCGCGGCGGCCATCAATCTTGACATTGTATTCAGCGATGTTGCGCGCGTCTCGCGGGTTAAGCCGGCAACATTGCTTGGAGGCGGCAAGGTTGAGGAGCTTGCGGGTATTATCGCTTCCCGTGACGTCGAACTGGTGATTGTCGACCACCCCTTGACACCGATCCAGCAGAGAAACCTCGAACGGGAATGGAAGTGCAAAGTTCTGGATCGAACCGGGTTGATTCTGGAGATTTTCGGCGAAAGAGCGCGCACTAAGGAAGGCCGTCTTCAGGTCGAACTGGCGCACCTGAACTGGCATAAAAGCCGGCTTGTGCGCAGTTGGACCCACCTGGAACGGCAACGCGGGGGCTTCGGTTTCATGGGTGGCCCCGGTGAAACCCAGATTGAAGCGGACAGACGTCAGATTCAGGATCGCATCGGGCGTCTTGAACGTGAACTTGAGCAGGTAAAGCGCACGCGTGGCCTGCATAGGAAGCAGCGGAAAAAAATTCCGCATCCGGTTGTTGCCCTTGTTGGATATACGAACGCAGGCAAATCGACATTGTTCAACCGCATGACCCGATCAACGGTGTTTGCCAAAGACCTTTTGTTCGCAACGCTCGACCCCACGCTGCGCAAGATCAAACTGCCCCATGGCGAGGAAGTGATCTTGTCCGATACGGTGGGATTTATCTCAGATCTGCCGACGCATCTGGTTGCCGCTTTCCGTGCAACGCTTGAAGAGGTGCTTGAGGCGGATCTTATTCTGCATGTGCGGGACATCTCGCACGAGGACAGCGCTGCCCAAGCGGAAGATGTCGCCGAAACCCTGGCTTTGCTCGGGCTGGATGACGAAAGCGCGAAACCGGCGATCGAAGTCTGGAACAAGATCGACAAATTACCCGACGAACGCCGGCGCGACCTTTTGGCGCGGAACGGAAATGACTGTTCCGCGGTGGTTCTGTCGGCGCTCACAGGTGAGGGCATCGAGGCGCTTGCCGAAAGGATTGAGGTCGCCCTGACAAAAGGACGGCAGGTCAGTGCGCTGGACCTTCCCCACGAAGAGGCCGGCGAATCGCTGGCCTGGCTGTACGAGTATGGTGAAGTTCTGGAGCGTGAGGACACGGACAGCGGTCTGCATCTTGTGGTCCGCATGCCTGACAAGGTCGGAGACGAATTTCGTCAGCGTTACCGCCAGTTTATCGTGAACATGTCCAGGCAGGCTGTTTGAAGATCAGGATGTGTCCGGTGGTTATTCCGCCGCTTCTGATTTTTTCGCGCTGACCCAGGCCGCCTCCATCCGCTTCAGTCCCATGTTTTCAAGTGTCGTTGACGATTCTTTTGCTGTCTTTTCGATATGAGCGAAGCGGCGTCGGAACTTCTGGTTGGATCGACGCAGAGCCTTTTCCGGATCGACCTTCATGTGCCTTGCAAGATTTGCCAGGGCAAACAGTATGTCGCCGAATTCATCCTCAATCCGATCGGGATCGCGATGTCCTTCTCGCCATTCCTGATTGAGTTCGGCAATTTCTTCCTCGATTTTTTCGAGGACCTCTGTCGAACTTGGCCAGTCGAATCCGACCTTTGCGGCCTTGTCTTGTAGTTTCACGGCCTGCATAAGAGCCGGGTGGTTGACCGGCACGTCATCAAGCAGACCGGCCTCATCGTCCTTAAGTCCGAGCTTTTGCCTGCGTTGCTGTCGCTCTTCCTTTTCCTCCGCTTTGATGGCCTCCCAAAGATGTTTGACCATGCCGCTTTCCCGGGCCCGTGCATCTCCGAAGACGTGGGGATGGCGACGAATGAGTTTGGCGGTAATCGCCTCAACAACGCTATCAAAGTCGAACAGCCCGGCCTCATTTGCCATCTGGGCGTGAAAAACCACCTGTAGAAGCAAATCACCCAGTTCTTCTCTCAGGTCGTCCTGGTCCTCCCGGGCAATTGCATCCGCGACTTCGTAAGCCTCCTCGATGGTGTAGGCGGCGATGGATTTAAAATCCTGTTCGACATCCCACGGGCAGCCCGTTTCCTTGTCCCGAAGGGCGGCCATAATCTGAAGGAGCGTCTCAATGTCGCGGGATGGCTTCATGACTGCGTCCTGAGTGGTTTGAAATTGATCGAAGAGGGTGAAACACGATGCGTAGTGTCAATCTTCTAAGGTGAAACGGGTCCGTTCTCAACCGCACTCATTCAGGCGCCGGTCTTCCTCGCGTCTTCCAATCATCATTTCACGCTTGTTGCCGTAGCCCTGGCGTTTTTCGACCTTGAAACCGGCTGCTTCAAGGTTCCTCCGGACCCATCCGGCGGCGGTATAGGTCGCAAATGTTCCGGATGAGCGCGTCCGTTCAAAGACATGCCGCATAAGCCGTTCCGTCCACATGGTTTCGTTGTTTTTTGGGTTAAAGCCGTCAAGATACCATGCGTCAAATAGGTCTTCACACTCAGGCAGGAGTGAGGTTGCGTCACCGACTGCGAGGGTGAGACAGATATTGTTACGAGTGAAACAATTGAGGCCGGGCTTCAGATCCCAGTTCTTGAACCAATCGGCGGACAAAGCCGCTATATCGGGCCACCGACTGAGGGCCTTTGCCATTTGATGCGGCTTCAGCGGATATTTTTCGAAAGAATAGAACAGAAGTTTCCGACTTTGTTCCGGATCTGCGATTTGGAACTGACGCACGGTTTCCAGGAAATTCAGTCCGGTTCCAAAGCCAAGCTCGCCAATCAGCAGCGACTCCATATGCGCCCAGCGGTCCGGCAGGCCGTTTCCTTCGATAAACACATACCGGGACTCTGCCCGACCGTCGTCTTGAGCGTAGTAGGTGTCGTTAAACCGCACCGATTGCGGTACAGCGTCAGAAATCCATTTCAATTCCGGTTCGTCTGGCATAACAGTGCCCGCAAAGGCGTTTCAATTGCCGGGTCGGTATAGCCCGGCGGCAGGTCAGATGAAAGACACTCCCCTTTATGATGTTGCGATTGTGGGTGCAGGCATATTCGGTCTGTCTATTGCCCGTCGCTGCGTTGAGGACGGAAAGCGGGTCATCCTGATTGACCGTGCAGCCATCGGGCAGGGGGCAAGCGGTGGTTTCCTGGGGGCATTGATGCCGCATATTCCGGCCAGATGGAATGCAAAGAAAGCCTTTCAGTTTGACGCTCTGGCAAGCCTGAGCTCGCATATAGCCGAGCTTGAAACTGAAACCGGATTATCGACCGGTTACGGCAGGGTCGGGCGGCTGATGCCCATCTACACCGAAGACAAGCGCGAACATGCATGCCTGAGGGCTGAAGAGAGTGTCCGGCGCTGGCAAACCGGAACAACTGGATTCAGCTTTCAGGTGCTTGAGGCGTCGCCGGTATCCAATTGGCTCAGTCCCAGGGCCGCACCGCTTGGCTTTGCCTTTGATACGCTGGCCGCTCGCGTATCGCCGCGAAAATACGTAAAGGCTCTGGCGGCATCTCTTAACGGACGGTGTCACCTTTTAGAGCATACTGCCGTTGTCGATATTGATGATGTCCGGGGACATGTTGTGCTTGCGACCGGCGAAAGCCCCATTGTTGCCGATCAAATAGTCCTTGCAGCGGGCTACAGAACGTTTTCGATGCTCGAAAACATGGAAGGAGTCCGGCTGGGGAGCGGCGTCAAGGGGCAGGCTGCCTTGCTGTCGGGCGTTAAAACCGACGGGCTGCCTGTCATCTATGACGATGGCGTCTATGTCGTGCCCCATGACGGGAACGTGGTTGCGGTCGGAAGCACCTCCGAGACACAATGGTCGGATGCAAGTTCGCCCGATATGAGCAATCTCGACTTTCTGAGGCGGGCGCGACAGTTCTGCCCGTCTTTGCGTGAAGCGGACGTTATCGAGCACTGGGCGGGAGTCCGCCCGAAATGTCTGCGCCGCGATCCGATGGTCGGTGCAATTCCGGACCGCGTAAGAACATATGTTGCAACCGGTGGCTTCAAGATCGGTTTCGGTATTGCCCACAAGGTTGCCGATGCGCTTTGCGGGCTGATGTTTCGGCAAGGTCAGGGCAGCTCGCTGCCGCCGTCCTTTAGACCTGAATTTCACTGGTTTCCCGATGGACAGCAAAGCGCCGGATCAGCTAACAGGTAGCCCGTGTGCCCTCGGATTGCCGATAGCGCAGTGGTCCAGTCATAGAACGGGATGCGTGAAACCTTGGTCAGGGAGAACAGCAGAGAACTCCTTTGGGAACGATTGGCGGTTCTTAAACAGAATCCTGCTCGCGGGCCGCGTCTTCTTTTTTTCAGCGGCGGTTCGGCGCTTAATCCGCTCGCCCGATATCTGAAACTCCACACCGTAAACTCCGTTCACATTGTCACTCCTTTTGATTCCGGCGGCAGTTCGGCGGCGTTGCGCAAGGCGTTTGCCATGCCGGCCATAGGAGATGTGAGAAATCGGCTGCTGGCTCTCGCCGATCATCGAAATCCTGAAATCGGACCGGTTTCGGAACTGCTGGGCCGACGTTTTACAACGCTTGCCTCTCGGCGGGACCTGCAGGATGAGTTGGAAAGGCTTGCCGGCGGGACAGCAATGGGCCGCAACGTCTCCTCCGACCCGCGTCTTGTGAAAGTCTGTAGAGAATTGGCGCATTTTGTGGAGCTTGTTCCGCCCGCATTTGATCTGCGCGGCGCCAGTATCGGAAACCTGGCTCTGGCTGCGCGCTATCTGCGGTCAGACCGGAATATGGCGGCCGCGATATCCTGGTTTTCCGAATTGATTGACGCGCAGGGTGCAGTCGCCGTATCGGCCAATGCCGATTTGCATCTGGCAACACGGCTTTCCAATGGACAGGTCATGGTCGGCCAGCACCTCATTACCGGTAAGGAGGTTGAGCCGATCGAACATGGCATCAAGGACATATGGCTGGCGGCGGTGCGCGCGGGACGCGGTGCCGCTCAGGCCGGCTGTGAGCCGGATGCAGCAGAAAACATTCGCCGGGCTGACCTGGTCTGCTATCCGCCGGGCAGCTTTTTCTCCAGCCTGATCGCCAATCTTCTGCCAACGGGCATCGTTGAGGCGATCGCACACAGCACGGGGCCCAAAGTCTTTGTGCCGAACAGAGGCAAGGATCCGGAATGTCCGGGCTGGCGGCCCGGTGATGCTTTCCGGTTTTTGCTGCAGCGGCTTTGCCTGACGGCGGGTGGCCGGTATTCGGTGAACCGGGTTATGACAGATATTCTCGTCGACCATAGCGATGCGGCCGCGTTTGCAGCGGGAGACCTTGAGAAGCACGGCATCCGCTTCCATGTCGCCGATCTTGTTTCGCCCCGGCGGGGATCGAACTATGATCCGGAAAAACTGGGTCAGGCGCTTCTCGACTTATTGCTGAGTAGGCCGTAATATACTGATATTATGGAAAAATATTAATCAGTGCCCCGACCAGGAAACCCCTTCATCCGCCGAGAAAGGGTAGGGGCCGTCATAGCGGTCGACAAAGGCCTGATGGGTAACGATACCCGTTTTCGGTGAGTGGAAATGGAGGAAAAAAGCAGGCGGTTCGAAAACGAATTCGGCCGGCGCGTCGTCGTTGAAGTCAAGGACAACCTGATGAGCGATGCTGGGCGCGACCACCAGTACCGTTCCCGCAAAACCGGTCATGATTGTCCGATGCAAATGGCCGCAAATAACGCGTTCGACATTGTTGTGTCGGCTGACGATTTCACCGAACGCATCGCCGTCAATCAGTTTCATCGCATCCATGTGTCTAATGCCGAGATCGACAGGCGGGTGGTGGAGCGCGATCACGGCGGCTTTGCCGGCACCTGATGCTAGTTCTCCCTCAAGCCACTCCAACTGGTCCGCTCCCAGTTCCCCGTGCGGAGCACCCGGTACGACGCTGTCCAGCACAATCAGCTTTACCGAGCCTATCGCTGTTGAGTATCGGGTTCTGTCGGCCGGCCCCTCCCGCATGCCGTAATAGTCGTTGAAAACGGTCTTCAGTCGCTTTGAATCGTCATGATTGCCCGCCAGCAGAAACACGGGCATCGGTAAACGGTCCAACTGCTGTTTGGCGACCCTGTATTCCCGCTCGTCTCTCTGGTCCGCGACATCGCCTGTAACAATGACAGCATCCGGGGGCGTGGACAGTGCCAAAAGCGCATCGACGGCCCGGCTGAGCAGCATATTCGTCTCGGACTTTCGGTAGCAGGCCTGTCCGCGCGGGCGAGCATGGATGTCGGTAATCTGTGCGATGAGGGTCATGATTCGGTTCCGGTCTGAAATCGCTTAAAAATGACGTGCAGGACACCATGCCGTCCCGCGTTGATGCAACGCAAGCGGAAGATATGAACGGTGATGGGAATATCTGCGGTATCGGGGTGCCGCGCTGGTGTTTTTGCCGGAAATGATCTTTGGATCGAACGGTTTTTGCCACAGTTTTGTCCACCACGATTCCTACCATCTAGCGGCTCCAAATCACTCATGCGGAGTTCAGAATCAGGCGGCGGGGAAAAGCGAATGGCGTTGCGGGACTTAACAAGAGAAGAGATTATCAACCAGCTTGATACGGGTCTGCAATGGCAGGGCGATACCATTACGTATACGTTCCCCACGTCGCCCTGGGCGAACATGAATGAGAGCGCCGGATTCAGTCCTCTGACAAATGGCCAGGCCAACATCACACGGCAAGCCCTTCAGGCCTGGGACGAGCTGATTGCCCCGGATCTGGTCGAAGTGGGCGGCTCGGGCGGTAATGCGGATATTGCGGTTTCGAATACCACGACCGGCATCGGGTACGCGCATGCCTATCTGCCGGGAGGCAGCCCGGTCGCAGGCAGTGTGTGGTTGAACCCGCAGTATAATCGGGGAACCAGCGACCTGGTGACACCCGAGACGACCGACTATGGCTACCTGACGATCATGCACGAAGTCGGCCATGCGCTCGGCCTGGGACATATGGGCGACTATAACGGCGGACGCCCGACTTATGAGGATGATGGGTTCGGTATTCAGGACACTCAGCAGTATTCTATCATGTCCTATTTCTCACCCCAGGAAGCGGGCACGGCCGACTGGATCGGGGGCGATGGCCGATTGTATTTTGCCCAGACGCCGATGGTGAGCGATATTGCCGCCGTTCAGAGTATGTATGGTGCGGATACAAAGACACGTGCCGGCAATACCACATACGGCTTTAACAGCAACGCTGCGTCGCCTGTCTATAATTTTGCCGTGAACGGACATCCTGTTCTGACAATCTGGGACGGTGCCGGCGAGGATACGCTTGATGTTTCAGGTTTCTCTTCGAAAAGCGTTGTTGATCTAAGGGAGGGGCAATACTCCTCCGTCAACAATATGACGAACAATATCGGCATTGCCTATGACGCCGAGATCGAAAATGCGCGGACCGGAAACGGTGCGGACACCGTGATCGGCAACAATCTCAATAACGAAGTGATGGCGGGCGTTGGAAACGACTCATTGAACGGTCTTGCCGGTGACGACGAGTTGCGCGGCGAAATCGGTCACGACTCCATACGTGGCGGCAGTGGTGATGATCTTTTGATTGGCGGGTCCGGACGGGACACTCTGGAAGGCGGCTCCGGCAATGACAGGCTTTATGGCGGTAATGGCGACGACACGCTGATTGGTGGTGCCGGTGACGACCTGCTGAAAGGCGGGAACGGGGATGACCGTCTGTCCGGCGGCACCGGCGATGACGAACTTGTCGGCGGAAACGGCGGTGATGTCTTTGTCATTTTGCAGGGCAATGGCGATGACATTATCACCGACTTTCAGATAGATCTGGATGACATCGATCTTTCGGATACGGAATTTGACAGTTTCGATGAACTGGACTTCACAGACACTAACGGTGATGCTGTCCTGAACCTTGGCGGCGGAAATTCCGTAACGCTGATTGATATCAGTTCGGATGACCTCAGCGCGGATGACTTTATCTTTACCTGAAGCAAAGCGAGCGGTTCTCCACCAATCAGTCTGCGTCCTTTGAATTGAGGTCAGCGACCGGTTATTTGAACCGGTCGCTTTTTGTATGGCGAGTTATTCCCGACGTTCTTCGGTACTGTCTTCGTCGTTTCACTGAGGAAATTTCGTCCCACAGCGCTGGAGCTATCGACGTTTCATCTGTTCTCCTATAGGAAATTCATGCGATGGCGAGACGGAGATATCATTCTTCGGTCCGTGTCGGACATGCTTTGAGACAATGTCTTACAACATCAGTCGGAATCGGGTTTGCATGAATTCAAACTCATCGCTATCAGGGGCCATGGACATTCCGGAGAAACCGACCGGCCAGTTGCTTCCCGCATTTCTCCATGGCGATAGGACCGCTGCGGCGGCACTGATTGTTTTTTCCCTGCTTCTGTTTCTGCCGGGCTTTTTCACGGTTCCGCCGCTGGATCGGGACGAACCGCGTTTTGCGCAGGCCAGCAGGCAGATGCTGGAAACAGGCGACTATATCGACATTCGATTTCAGACCGAGGCACGGCACAAGAAGCCTATTGGCATTTACTGGCTGCAAAGCGGGATCGCAAATCTGACCGGACTGGGCGCGGAGAGCCCGATCTGGGTCTACCGGCTGCCGTCGCTTCTGGGTGCTATTCTGGCCATATTGGGCACATTCTGGTGCGCGCGAGCATTCACCGGTCCGCCCGAAGCGCTGGTTGTAGCCGCCTTCGTTGCCGCGTCGATCATTCTGGGGGTTGAGGCGCGGCTGGCCAAAACAGATGCCTTCCTGTTTGCGACGATCGTGTTCGGGCAGGGCGCTCTGGCAAGAATCTGGCAACGGGAGGACGTCGCACGGCCCGTTGGCCTTGCGCTGATCTTTTGGGTTTCCCTTGCTGCCGGCATTCTCATCAAAGGGCCGGTCGGTCCCATGGTTCTCTTTTTGACCATTGGGGCTCTGTGTGTATTTACGCGCAAAATAAGGTGGGCTGTCCGCCTGATGCCGGTGACCGGCCTTGTGCTGACGCTGCTCTTCGTGCTGCCATGGTTCGTCGCTATCACGCTGGCCACCGACGGTGCATTTTTCAAAGAGGCCGTCTTGCAGGACCTGCTTGGCAAGGTGGGGCAGGGGCAGGAGAGCCACGGCGCACCGCCCTTGACCCACCTGGCGGCGATGATCGGCACCTTCTGGCCGATGTCGGCTTTCGCAATTCTGGCTGCTCCGGCAGTGGTCCGTCGGCGGCGCGAACCCGTATTCTTGTTTCTGATTGCCTGGGCATTGCCAAACTGGATCGTGTTCGAGTTGGTGGCAACAAAACTGCCTCACTATACCATGCCCATCCTGCCGGCAATTGCCCTGATGACTGTGCTGGCATTGTCCAAAGAAGCAAAACCATGGCGGTTCGGTACCGGCATAACTGCGTTCCTGCTGCTGATCGTGCCATTGGGTCTGTTCATTGCCGCGATTGGCGCGCCGCTTTATTTCGGCGATCCGGTTTCACCCCTCGCGCTCCTGCTGAGCGCGGCCGGGCTGATTTTTGCTGTCCTGGCATCCAGACGTGTCTATAGCGGCGGCCGCCCGCTTGCTGCGGTTGTTCCGACAATGGCCGCGGTTGTCTTTTGCTATGCAGGCATCTGGGGCTTTGCATTTCCGGCTCTGTCGACGATCTGGGTGAGTCCGCGGCTGGCTGCATCGGTTGAACAAAACTCGACTTGTCCTGATCCGGCGATCAAAAGCGCGGGCTTTCATGAACCCAGCTTCGTCTTTCTCACCCGTACAGACACAACCTTTGAAAATCCTGCCCGTATCGCTGAGTGGTTATCGATACCCGGTTGTAAAGTGGCCGTTATTGACGCTAAAGAGCTGGATGGATTTACCGCTTTTTTTGCGGACAAAGAAAGAAAGCCCGCTGAAATCGCCCTGGTTCGCGGCCTTAACATCAATGGGGGCAAGGAGTTGGCGCTTCATGTTTTTCAGATGGATCAAAACCGATGAGCCAGTCTGAAAAGGACGAACTCCGTCGATCGGATCCCGACGATGCCGGGACGGCCGGCAGGCTGCGGGAGACGTCGCAGAAGATCTGGGATCAGTGGCGGGCCAACGCGCTGAAGGTCAAAGCAAATTTCCAGCATCGCCGGCTTCGCAAACCACTGATTAAAGACAACCTGCCTCCCGGCCATCGGCCGCAGGATATTCTCGCTGCGCTTATCCTGACTGTCGGAATCGCCATTATCGCCATGGATATCCCGACCTACCCCTGGATCCGGCAACTGCCGAACGAGTACAAGTGGTTTTTCGGTGCGATCACCGATGCCGGAAAATCCCACTGGATATTATGGAGTACCGGTCTTTTTATGATCGGTGCCTTGGCCGTCGACTGGTCAAAGTTCACGTTTCGGATCAAAATGGCGTTTGTAGTCCTTTGGACTTATGCCGGTTTCATTTTTTTCGTGGTGGCCTCAAGCGGTATTATCGCACTGATCTTCAAGTGGTGCCTTGGGCGCGCAAGGCCGCGATATTACGAAGAACTCGGGCCGGTGTTCTTCGACTTTTTTCGCTTCCATCCGCATTTTACAAGCTTTCCATCCGGTCATTCAACCACGGTTGCTGCGCTTTGCACCGCGCTCTGCCTGCTGTTTCCAAGCTGGCTGTGGTTTATTGTCGTGATCGGGTTCTGGCTTGTATTCAGCCGCATAATGGTCAGCGCCCACTATCCCAGTGATGTCGTCGCAGGAACGCTGCTTGGGATAACCGTTACACTATGGACTGCCCGGTATCTTGCGGTCCGTCGGATCGGTTTCAAACTCGTGCCCGGAAGGGGCATTATTCCCTTGGCGAACGGGGTGAGCGGCGCTATCTGTCTGCGGCGCATGTTCGGCTGGCGTCGGGAAACGGACTTGCCCGAACCTCAGAAGCCGGACACAGCCGATCCGAAGTCCACCTCGGACCACGCGGACACAAAGCCATCCGACGGTGCGTCCGCCGACCAGTCAAAGACAGCATGATATGACAACTCACCCAGAAAATGCCTCGGTCGAGGGCGATTCCGGAAAGAAGTCAAATGCCGGGCGTTGTGACGTTACGGTTGTGGTTCCGGCCAAAGATGAGATCGGCAATTTACCGAACCTTTTGACCGAAATTGCTGACGCCTTGTCAGAGTGGACGTTTGAGGTCGTTGTTGTCGATGACGGATCAAGCGATGGCACCGACAGGATGCTGATCGAGAAGTCTGAAAGCGGCTGGGATTGGCTTCGGGCCATTCGGCATACTTTCGCCTGCGGACAAAGCTGTGCCGTTCGGACCGGACTGCTTCATGCGCGCGGCGACATTGTTGTGACCATTGATGGTGACGGCCAAAATGATCCCGCCTATATTCCTGCGCTGCTGGATGCGTTGGAAAAGGCCGGTCCAGAAACAGCCTTGGCGGCCGGGCAGCGATTGGGCCGCAAAGCCAGTGTCTTTAAACGCTATGCCTCCAAATTTGCCAATTCATTGCGCGGGTCCATCCTGAAAGACAGCACACGGGACTCCGGGTGCGGTCTGAAGGCGCTGCGTCGCGAGGTCTTTCTCCGTCTGCCCTATTTTGACAGTTGGCACCGGTTTTTGCCCGCCCTTGTCATTCGGGAGGGGTATCAGGTCATCCATGTGGACGTCGTTGATCGTGAACGCAGGCACGGTGCGTCGAAATACGGTATTTTCGATCGGGCGCTGATTGGAGTGCTGGACCTGTTCGGCGTCTGGTGGCTCCGCCGCCGACGCAAAAAGATTCCTGAGATATCCAAACTATTAGACAACTGAAAATAGGCGTTATGGCTGACCTACTCTCCTGGTTTCACGCGGTTTTCATCGAGCAGTTTAATGCCTGGATCATTCTGGGGTTCATCGCGCAGGCAATGTTCATGATGCGCTTTGTCGTACAGTGGATCGCTTCGGAGAGGGTCGGCAAATCGATCGTCCCAATCGCCTTCTGGTTCTTTTCAATCGGCGGCGGCACGCTTCTGCTGATCTATTCGATCCACAAGCAGGATCCGGTCTTTATTGCCGGCCAGAGTCTCGGCCTCATCATCTATTTCCGTAACCTGTGGCTGATCTTCAAAGAAAAACGACGGGATCCGGCGGTTTAGGCTCAGGACTTATTCATTTCATCCATTGTGCCGATGCGACCCATTTTGGCTCTGGCCACACCCTAGGACATCAGTCCGTCATTGCCCCGGCGGCCTGGAACCCTCTTTTCAGGTCTTCCTTAAGGTCCTCCGGGTCCTCAAGGCCGATATGCAGGCGGATAAGCGGGTTCTTCCATTTTTGCGGATCGATGGTTCGCGACGTTTGCGGGCGCGCCCAGATTGCAAGGCTCTCAAACCCGCCCCATGAATAGCCAAGACCGAAAATTTCCAGAGCATTCAGGAAAGCCATAACCTGTTCATCGTTGCTGTCCTTGAGTTCGAACGCAAACAGGCCGGTTGATCCGGAAAAATAGCGTTGCCACAAGGCATGCCCGGGTGCGTCCGGAAGCGCGGGATGAAGAACCACGCCGACATCGTTGCGTTGAGACAACCAGGTTGCGATCGCCAGGGCATTTTTCTGATGTTCGGCAAGACGGACATGCATTGTTCTGAGACCGCGTAGAGCGAGATAGACATCGTCCGGCGCGACGTGGATGCCCATTGCGCCGTGCGTGCTCATAAGGTCCTTCCAAGCGTTTTCGTTCGCCGAGATCGTCCCCAGCATCACGTCTGAGTGGCCGACAATATACTTGGTGCCCGCCTGAATAGAGAGGTCGACGCCATGATCGAGCGGTTTGAAGAATATTGGTGTCGCCCATGTATTATCCATCAGCACAAGTGCATTGCGCTTGTGGGCTTCGTTCGCGATCGCCTCGATATCCTGAATTTCAAAGGTCAGAGACCCCGGGGATTCAGTGAAAACGGCGCGGGTATTGTCCCTGAAGAGATCGCTGATGGCCTGTCCGGCGGCCGGATCGTAATAAGAGACCTCAACACCGAGTTTCTTGAGTACGGTTTCGCAAAAATGCCGGGTGGGTTCATAAACCGAATCGGTCACCAGTAACTGGTCGCCTGCTTTGAGGCAGGACAGACAGGCCAGCGAGGTTGCCGCCAGTCCCGATGGGGTCAGTACAGTCCCGCTTGCACCTTCCAGTTCTGTTAAAGCTTCCGTTAGGGCATCGTTGGTTGGCGTGCCCCGTCGCCCGTATTTATACTTCTGCCTGCCGCTCAGCATCGTTTCCACATCCGGGAACAAAACCGTCGAAGCATGGATAACCGGCGGGTTCACGAAGCCGTGGTTGTCGTGCGGATGCACACCGGCATGAACCAGTTTCGTTGCTGTTTTTGTATCGGCATCGGATGTTTTCTTGGGCATGTTCACGTTCTGTGCATGTGCAACTTTGCTGTGGTAACGATAACTCACGTTTTTTCGAATGATCGCGATAACATACCCTTGACCGCAACCGATAAATACACTCGTATGTGCGGCAGGGGCATTTTGTCGCTTGCGTGTCACAAGGGGAACAAATTCTAAGGGACGCAAAAATCGAAGGGAACCGGAATGTTTCCGGGGACCTTCAACGGCAAAGTCCTCTTTCCGCTATAAAATAACCGGGAAAGAGAAAAGGTTATAGTGATGACAAGTAAATTTCTGCCAATAGTTCTGAGCGCTGCATTCGGTATTGCCGCCTCCGGCGCATCCGCTGCGACGCTTGCCGATGTCAAGGCGAAGGGCTTCGTGCAGTGTGGTGTTAGTCAGGGACTGCCCGGGTTTTCGAACCCGGATTCCGATGGCAATTGGACAGGGTTGGATGTTGATGTTTGCCGTGCTGTCGCCGCGGCCATCTTCAACGATCCGTCGGCTGTAAAGTTCACCCCGCTTTCGGCCAAGGAGCGTTTCACGGCGCTGCAGTCGGGCGAAATCGATGTGCTTTCGCGCAACACGACCTGGACGATGTCCCGTGACACCGCCCTTGGTCTGAACTTCACAGGCGTTACCTACTATGACGGCCAGGGCTTCATGGTCCGTAAGTCGCTTGGTGTGACGTCCGCGCTCGAGCTTTCCGGCGCGTCTGTCTGCACCAACACCGGTACCACGACGGAGTTGAACGTTGCGGACTATTTCCGTTCGAACAACATGCAGTACGAAATCGTCGCCTTTGAAAAAGCCGACGAGGTTGTCCAGGCGTATGATGCCGGTCGCTGCGACGTCTATACCACGGACGCGTCCGGTCTTTACGCTCAGCGCCTGAAACTGACGAACCCGGGCGATCATGTTGTTCTGCCGGAAATCATTTCCAAAGAGCCGCTTGGACCGGTTGTCCGCCAGGGAGACGATGAGTGGTTCAATGTGGTAAAATGGGTTGGTTTTGCCCTTTTCAATGCTGAAGAGCTGGGTGTAACCAAAGCAAATGCCGAGGAAATGAAGGGGTCGGACAATCCTTCCGTCAAGCGTCTGCTTGGTTCTGAAGGTGCTTTTGGCGAAGCGATCGGCCTCTCGAACGACTGGGCTTTCCAGGCAATCAAGCATGTCGGCAACTATGGCGAAATCTTTGATGCCAACGTTGGTCCGGACACACCGCTGGGAATCTCCCGCGGCCTGAATGCCCTTTGGTCGAACGGCGGCCTGATTTACGGTCCTCCGGTCCGCTGATCTGACATTTGACATTGCCGGCCGGGAAGAATTTTCCGGCCGGTACAATAATAAAACAAGCTGTCTGTATCGACGGGGAAGGTGAGCAGGCAGCGCGACATTCTCCGGTATCCAATAAAAACGAAGACATACCGGAACAACGCCTTAAAAAGGCGAGGGGTACATGGCTGTTCAAGAGCATAGCGCCGCGGATATTCCGCAACGTAGCTCATTGGTGAACGACCCGAAAGTCCGGGGGATTTTCTATCAGGTCGTTCTGCTGGCAGTTCTGGTATTTGTAGTTTGGCAAATCATCCAGAACACGATCGCAAACCTTGAGCGACAGAACATCGCCTCCGGCATGGAGTTTCTGGGAAACACCGCCGGATTTGGCATCATCCAGTCACTGATCGGATATAGCGAAGTCTCCAGTTACGGCCGGGCACTTGTTGTCGGTATGTTCAATACCATTCTGGTTGCGATTGTCGGCGTGATATTCGCAACGATCCTTGGCTTCATTATCGGTATCGCACGGCTTTCCAACAACTGGGTCATCAGCAAGATTGCTTATTGTTATGTGGAAATCGTGCGGAATCTCCCGCTGCTGCTGCAGATATTTTTCTGGTATTTTGCGGTGCTCCGGGCGGTTCCGGACAAGCGCAGCAAATGGTCGCTGTTTGATACTTTTCATCTGAATATCGCCGGCTTGCGAGCTCCCAAACCGATCCTAGAATCGGGTTCAACATTGATCGGAATCGCGCTGGTTATCGGAATTATCGCGACGATCATTGTGAAGTCCTGGGCAAAAAAGCGTCAGGAAGCAACAGGAGAGCAGTTTCCGGTCTTCTGGACCGCTGTCGGCCTTATTCTGGGTCTGCCGATTGTTGTCTATCTTGTTACCGGGATGCCAATCAGCTTCGAGCATCCGGTCTTTGTCGATACCGGTCCGAGGCTGAGGCAGGGTTTTCAGCTTGGCATCGGACTGAATATCATACCAGAGTTCCTCGCATTGTTGGCCGCATTGACAATCTATACTGCGGCATTCATTGCGGAGATTGTCAGGGCCGGTATCCAGGCGGTCAGCCACGGTCAGACCGAGGCAGCGCACGCGCTTGGCATCAGGCAAGGGCCGACGCTTCGCCTGGTGATTATTCCTCAGGCCATGCGCGTTATTATTCCGCCTTTGACAAGTCAGTATCTGAACCTGACCAAAAACTCATCGCTGGCGGTTGCCATTGCCTATCCGGACCTGGTCTCGGTCGGCGGTACAGTTCTCAATCAGACAGGGCAGGCGGTTGAGATAATCGGCATCTGGATGCTGATTTACCTGTCGCTCTCGCTGCTGACGTCAGCCTTTATGAACTGGTACAACCAGCGCATGGCACTGGTGGAAAGGTAGGGTCGTCATGTCACAATCCGATCTTGCCTATGTCCGCAAAGAAGAGGCACCGGTTCTCCCGGCACCTGCTTCTGAGACAGGCGTTGTCGGCTGGATGCGGAAGAATCTGTTCTCCAGCATCTTCAACACAATCCTGACTTTTGTGGGCATCTTTCTCGCCTACTCCCTGATTGCGCCTCTGATCCAGTTTTCATTCATCGATGCTGTCTGGACGGGAACCGACAGGACGGCGTGTCTGGCGCCGCCGGACTCCGGAGTCCATATGGGCGCGTGCTGGGCCTATGTGGAGGCGTATTTCCCGCAGTTCATCTACGGGCGATACCCGGTGGAGGAACGGTATCGCGTCAATATCGTCTACATCCTGTTTGCGCTGCTTTTGATCCCGCTCGCCATTCCCAGTGTGCCGTTCAAGAAACTGAACGCGATCCTGTTCCTCGGAGTGTTTCCGATCATCGCGCTCATTCTGCTGACCGGCGGCAACTTCGAGATCAGTTTCTGGCTGTGGGCGATTGTCTCTTTGATCGCAATTGTCGGTATCGTCATTGCAGCGCTTCAAATGCTGATCGGAGGTCGTTCTCTAAGCGATACCCTGCCTGTACTGATCGGCTTTGTCGGAACAGCTGCGGTGCTTGCTCTGGTGTTGTTGGCGGTTTCGTTCGACTTTGGCTTGCCGGATGTCGAAACACCTCTTTGGGGCGGCCTGCTGGTTACACTCGTCATTGCCATCACCGGCATCGTCGCCAGCCTGCCGCTCGGCATTCTCTTGGCCCTTGGTCGTCGGTCGAGGATGCCTGCCATCAAACTGTTTTCGATTATTTTCATCGAATTCTGGCGCGGTGTGCCGCTGATTACGGTCCTGTTTATGGCCTCGGTGATGCTGCCGCTGTTCCTTCCCGAGGGTGTGACGTTCGACAAGCTCCTGAGGGTGCTGATCGGCGTCACATTGTTCTCTGCGGCCTACATGGCGGAAGTTGTGCGCGGTGGCCTTCAGGCGATCCCGAGGGGGCAGTATGAGGGGGCAATGGCACTGGGTCTGCGATTTGGCACCATGATGCAGCTGATCATCCTGCCGCAGGCGCTCAAGCTTGTGATTCCGGGAATCGTGAACACCTTTATCGGCCTGTTCAAGGACACGACACTGGTGCTGATTGTCGGGATGTTCGATCTCCTGGGACAGGTCCAGCAGTCGTTTGCCGACCCGACATGGTCGACGCCATCGCAAGGCCATACCGGCTATCTGTTCGCCGCGGCGATTTTCTGGATCTTCTGTTTCGGCATGTCCCGATATTCGATCTACATGGAAAACCGGCTGCATACCGGCCACAAGCGGTAGTCGGGGCCCTGAAGTCTGGGCTGTATAATCTTGGGTGCCGGAATGCCGGCCGATAAAAATAAGAGGGGTTATCCTCAATGACTGAAAATGCAGTAGATGCGAGTGAACTGCACATTGATCGCTCCAAGATGCACGTTTCGGAAACCGACGTTGCCATCGACATCACGCGAATGAACAAATGGTACGGTGACTTTCATGTGCTGAAAGACATTAACCTCAGGGTGATGCGCGGGGAACGGATTGTTATCTGCGGTCCGTCCGGTTCGGGAAAATCGACAATGATCCGCTGTATCAACCGGCTTGAAGAGCATCAAAAAGGAACGATCGTTGTCGATGGAATCGAGCTCACCGACGACTTGAAAAAGATTGATGAAATCCGTCGGGAAGTCGGAATGTGCTTTCAGCACTTCAATCTGTTCCCGCATCTGACGATCCTTGAAAACTGCACGCTAGCTCCGATCTGGGTGCGGAAAATGCCCAAAAAGGAAGCTGAAGATATCGCGATGCACTATCTGGAGCGGGTCAAGATTCCTGAACAGGCAGCCAAATATCCCGGACAGCTGTCCGGCGGACAGCAGCAACGCGTTGCAATTGCCCGCTCCCTCTGTATGAACCCGAAAATCATGCTGTTCGATGAGCCGACATCGGCGCTTGATCCGGAGATGATCAAGGAAGTGCTCGATGTGATGGTGACACTGGCCGAAGAAGGCATGACCATGCTCTGCGTGACCCACGAGATGGGCTTTGCGCGGCAGGTTGCGAACCGGGTTATTTTCATGGATGCCGGTCAGATCGTAGAAGAAAACGAGCCGGAGCCCTTCTTCACCAGCCCGCAGCACGAGCGGACCAAGCTGTTCCTCAGCCAGATCCTGCACTGATCGGCAAAGCGCGGGGCAAGCGTTTCCGGTCGGACGATATCATGTTCCCGCAGGGGGTCAGCGGACCTGACAAAAAAGGGCGCTCTGAGTGAGCGTCCTTTTTTATTGGATATTCAATGGAAGTCAAAGGTCGATGTAAGGACCATCGCCGCCTTCTGACGTCTGCGGCGGTGTCGGAACCGGTGTTACCTCGCCCGGTTTGTTCGGCCCAAGCGGAACCTTCCGAATCTCCTTCTCCGGAACTGGGGCTGCAGCTGCGGGCGGTGGTGTGTCTTCAACGGAGTCTTTTGCCGCGTTCGGCTTGGACTTCGGTGCGTATGACGGACGCTCGGGGCTTTGCGCCGATGGTGGAACGCTCAAGGCGACGTCTTCCTCGGGCTTGGTATCCGGAACCGGCGGATTGACCAGGTTCTTGTAGCTGTAAGGTTCCGGTTGGCGAGCGACCGCATTTCGTTTTGTTCGTTGCGGTGGTGTGTAGCGGGCGACATTGGCCGGATCCGGGTTAACGAGCGCCGTGACACGTCTCAACGTTACACGCCTGTTCCTGACCTCCGGACCGGGTACATTGACGATCGGATCGCTTGAGCCATAACCCACAGCGGTGATCGCAAACGGCGGAACCCTGAAGTAGTGCATGAGCGTCGCTTTCAGCGCATCCGCTCGCGCCTGAGACAGCTCTCGATTGGCAAATCGTGTTCCCACGGCGTCGGTATGACCTTCCAGCAGAAACCGTTCTCCGGGGTTGCGGCGGACAAAACGATGAATGACCCGTGCCAACGGTTCGACTTTCCACCGTTCCGATAATGGAATCACAGCCGATCCAAAGGCGAAGTTGATTGTTCTGACGTCAAAGCTTGGCGCGGAATGCCGAAGAGTTCGGTCCTGGATCACTTCGTCCATGCTGTATACGCCATAGCCACCCGGCGTGATGGCGTTGGGCGGCCGCTCAAGGGAGCGGTAAATTCGGTTTTCCGACGGCGCAGGCGCCTGAGCCATTGCGGTACCTGCCCCGAGCGGTCCCAACAGACAAAAAGCCGAAATAATGGCCTTGAGGTACATGTTTTCTCAACTCCAGCCGAGCATCAATATTACGTAACGGCCATTTAGGCGCGTTAATTCAGGCGATTTTAGGAACTTGTTAATGAATGCAATCTGAATAGCCCTTGAAGTTCAGTTGAATACTGATGCCACGATTTCATGCGCCGCCTTGGAATGGCAGTCTTTTTTTTCAATCAG
This sequence comes from Stappiaceae bacterium, assembly GCA_965275915.1. GTDB lineage: Bacteria > Pseudomonadota > Alphaproteobacteria > Rhizobiales > Stappiaceae > JBDWFY01. The sequence goes on along the minus strand of CBDHYI010000005.1, from coordinate 479,629 downwards.
ATGCCGATCGGTTGTTCAAGTAATACTTCAAAACGGGTTGTCGCAACAGGTGGTGGGTCTCAATAACAGTCCGATAAAACAAGGTCTTTTACGAATATACTTAATTGTGCCGCCACCGGATGAATCCTGTCGGATTCTCCGAGAGGCGACGGGTATTTCTGACGATGACCAATAAACGGCCTTGCCGGATTAGCGATTACTGATAAACTTATTCCAACTTTAAATACGAACAGGCTGCCAAGAGGTTGCCTGAAAGGCCGAAAATTGACAAGCTTGGATGGCAACGGGCCGATAGAGGGCTGCGAGGCATCCGGCGTCAGTCGCAAAAAGCGCCGCAGAAAACGCGGACGGAAGCGGTGGAACGGACAGAATGACACCGCTTCAAGACGGCAGGAAGATCGCGCCGGCACGGGTGATGATGGTTCATCGCCACATAGCCTGGACGCGCAGCCGCCGAATGGCGCCGGACCGGCGAAGGAGGAGCACTCGTTTGCGCCTTCGCCAGAAAATGAGCGGACATCAACCGCGCCCGAAAGCACGGGGCGTGATGCCGTGCGCTTTCGTTCGACGAAGGAATTCGAGCGCGGCGCGGGTCGCAATCAGAAGAATCGCAAAAAAAATAATGACAGCCGTTTTTCCAGCCGGAACAACCGGTCTTCGGACAAACACGCACAGGGTCACAAAAGAGATCCCGGCAAGTCGCTTTACGCCGCCCTTGACCTTGGTACGAACAATTGCCGTCTTTTGGTCGCAAGGCCCGAGCAACGGGGATTTCGCGTCGTTGATGCCTACTCGAGGATTGTGCGCCTTGGGGAAGGTGTTTCGACATCCGGCCGGTTATCCGATCAGGCGATGGACCGGGCCATCGAAGCTCTGAAGATCTGCGGAAGAAAATTGAAGGACCGGGGGGTCGCGCGCGCGCGCCTGATCGCCACCGAAGCCTGCCGTGCCGCGGAAAACGGTCCGCTCTTTATCGAGCGCGTGCGCGAAGAATCCGGCTTGTCGCTGGAAATTGTGACCCGGGAGACGGAGGCGCGTCTGGCTGTGGCCGGGTGTGTTTCGCTGGTTGATCCAAAGGCGGACGGCGTCGTTTTATTCGATATTGGCGGCGGGTCTTCGGAACTGGTCTGGCTTGATCTGCGCAACAGCCGCGGCGCGCGCGGTTATGCGCTGACCCGTTTTATGCGGGCCTGGGCCAGTCTTCCGGTCGGTGTGGTGACCCTGGCGGAAAGACATGGCGGCACAAATGTCTCTTATGAGCGTTTTGAGGCGATGATTGACGATGTGTCCTCACATCTGGATCAGTTCGCACGCGGCGAACGCCTGGCCGAGCTCATTGCCGAAGGCGGCGTCCATATGCTTGGTACATCGGGAACGGTAACCACATTGGCCGGCATTCATCTGGGCCTGAAGCGGTATGATCGCAGGCAGGTTGACGGCATTTGGCTCGACGGGGATCAGGTCTCCGGTATGATCAACAAGCTGCGGGGAATGTCCTATGGTGAGCGGGTGGAGAATCCCTGCATAGGGGCCGATCGCGCTGATCTGGTTCTTGCAGGCTGCGCGATCCTTGAGGCTATTCATCGCCGCTGGCCCTGCCAACGCCTGCGTGTTGCCGATCGCGGGCTGCGAGAGGGGATTTTGACCGAACTGATGTCCTCCGATGGGGTCTGGCGGAGGCGGAGACCCCCGTCTGACAAACGGCGCCGCCGCCCGGCCAAGAGGAACGGCTGATGGCGAGAAAGGATGGCCGAAGCAGTGGGCGCGGTACGGGCGACCGTGGCATGCATGTAAAGGTTAAAACAGCGCGGCGGCGTTCGAATTCGTCGACGCTCTGGCTGCAACGGCAACTCAACGATCCATATGTCCGTCGCGCGAAGGCGGAAGGGTACAGGTCGCGCTCAACCTTCAAGCTGATTGAGATTGATGACAAACATAAACTTCTCAAGCCGGGCATGCGCGTTGTTGATCTGGGCGCCGCTCCGGGCGGCTGGTGCGATATTGCCGCGCAACGCGTGAAGTCGACGGACGACAATCCTCTCGTTGTCGGGATCGATTATCTGGAAATGGAACCCATACCCGGCGTTGTGTTTCTTCAGAAAGACTTCTTGGATGATGACGCTCCGGAACTCTTGATGAACGCTCTTGACGGTCACAAGGCAGATCTGGTGCTGTCGGATATGGCCGCACCGACGACCGGTCATAAGAAGACCGATCACTTGAGAACGGTGCATTTGTTCGAGGTGGCTGCCGAATTTGCCCGGGAGGCTCTGGCGCCGGGCGGGCATTTCCTGTCCAAAGTCTTCAAAGGCGGCACGGAAAACGAGTTGCTGGCTCAGTTGAAGCGCGATTATGAGAGTGTCTCTCATGTAAAACCGCCGTCCAGCCGCAAGGAAAGTCCGGAGATGTACGTTCTTGCTCGGGGCTTCCGGAGGCGGTAGCCGGGGTCGCAAGCAATGGTCCAGGAAGCGTTCGCGCCAATTTTTCTCTGAACCGAGAGTTGTCAGTCTTTCCTTTGTCAAAAGCGCGTGGTAATGACCCACGTCAACTTCTCCGGCACAGCAGCGCCGAATCGTGTCTCTGTTCAGAGCTTCTGAATGGAGCTACTGCTTATTCACAAGGGAGAATTGGCAAATGCCATCTTTTTTTCAGCCCACATTTGGCCGCGAAGCGCTGACATTTGACGATGTTCTCCTGTTGCCGGGCCATTCGGAAGTGATGCCCGGCACTGTCGACCTTCGCTCCCGTGTCACCCGCGATCTTGAACTGAACTTGCCGATCCTGTCATCGGCTATGGATACCGTGACCGAGGGACGCCTTGCGATTGCGATGGCACAGGCGGGCGGAATTGGCGTCATCCATCGCAATCTGACATTGGACCAGCAGGTCGAGGAGGTTCGCCGGGTCAAAAAGTTCGAGTCCGGGATGGTGGTTGATCCGGTGGTCATAGGCCCCGATGCAACCCTGCAGGACGCGCTGAATCTTATGAAAGCCAACAACATTTCCGGCATTCCCGTTGTCGAGAACGGCGGTGTCGGCGGATTGGTTGTTGGACGGCTGGTAGGTATCCTGACAAACCGGGATGTCCGTTTTGCTTCCGCCCCCGACCAGCCCGTTCGGGAACTGATGACCAGCGACAATCTGATAACGGTTCGGGAGAACGTATCCCAGGAAGAAGCCAAGCGGCTGCTCCATGCCAACCGGATTGAGAAGCTGCTTGTGGTGGATGACCGGGATCGGTGCATTGGGCTGGTTACGGTCAAGGATATCGAAAAGGCGCAACTCAACCCCAACGCCTCAAAGGACAGCCAGGGGCGCTTGCGCGCCGCTGCCGCAACAAGCGTTGGCGACGAAGGACTGGAGCGCGCGCAGAGACTGATTGACGCGGAAGTCGATCTGCTGGTCGTCGATACCGCTCATGGCCATTCGCAGCGTGTGCTTGAGGTTGTCGACAAGGTGAAATCGATCTCCAACAGCACCCAGGTTCTGGCGGGCAACGTCGCGACCCGGGATGCGACCAAGGCGCTGATCGATGCGGGGGCCGATTCGGTCAAGGTGGGTATCGGGCCGGGGTCTATTTGCACGACGCGGGTCGTTGCGGGTGTCGGCGTACCGCAGCTTACTGCGGTGCTTGAAGCAGCGGACGAAGCGGCAAAGCAGAACACCCCGGTTGTGGCCGATGGTGGCATCAAGTATTCAGGCGATCTTGCAAAGGCGCTGGCCGCCGGAGCTTCGTGCGCGATGGTCGGTTCTCTGCTTGCCGGCACCGAAGAAAGTCCCGGCGAGGTCTATTTGCATCAGGGACGATCCTATAAAGCCTATCGGGGAATGGGGTCCGTCGGCGCCATGGCACGTGGCTCCGCGGATCGGTATTTTCAGGCGGAAGTGCGCGACACATTGAAACTGGTTCCGGAGGGAATTGAAGGGCAGGTGCCCTATAAGGGTGCGCTTTCCAGTGTGTTGCATCAACTGGCCGGCGGTGTCCGCGCCGCGATGGGCTATGTCGGCGCTGAGAATATTCTCGATTTTCAGCAAAAGGCTGAATTTGTTCGCATTACATCAGCCTCTCTACGGGAAAACCACCCCCATGACGTGGCTATCACAAGGGAATCGCCCAATTATCCCGGAGCGGTTTGACGGGGTGGCTTAACTGAGTCCGGACCCTAGTCGCAGGTAATCTCGAGATGGTATGTCTCTTTCATTCCATCGAACGTCGAACTGGATATTCCACGCGCGCCAGCGTAGGCGCCAGTGCCTCCGATTACCGCGAATTGCCCCGGCTGATCGTATGATTGGATGGCCGTGTCGGCAGGGGCGTTGCCGATCCCTAAAAACCCCCTAATGAAGATGTGCCCGTCGGGGAGCGCAAAAACCCCTTCAACAAAGCTGGCACCACCGTCCTCGCTGTATGGTTTGACCACGGTCAGTACCCACCGGAGCTGCCCTGACGGACTCCCGTCCTCCGCGGCCAGACCTCGGACGCCAATACGCTTGTCGGCGATGCTTCCCCCTTCAGCGCCGATGTCGATATACTCGACGGAACGTGTCTCACCCGAGCTTACCAATGTGAGCGGCGAACAGGTGGCTTGCGCCAATGCGGGGAGTGCTACGACGGCAGCCATAGCGGCGATTGATGCTGCGAAGGCTTGATTGAGAAGGATATGTTTCATCTAAAATCCAATCAGTATTTTGCGGTTCAAAAATCAAGCTGACAATTCACCAATTCGCACATTTGTTCAGTTTTTCGTTTCGGCGCGATTCTTGCCAATCTACAACCAGGTGGTGCAAAATCACAAACACTTTATCACCTCCATCCATCCATTACGGGGCCATTACGGTGACAACTTACTAATTTCAGCCAAATATGCTCGGCGATGTCGTCATTTCCCACTTGCCTGGCAGACGAATGCAAAAACACAAACATGAGCAGCAGCGGGAACGTCATCAGCATTAAGGGTTTGGGGATAACTTTGCCTGCAGAAGTGGGGCCATCATGCGTGCATAGGCGGCAAATTGTGCGGAGAAGAATCACAAGAATCGCGCTTCCGGATGTGCATATAGCGCACATAGGCGCATCAATTCAAAATCCAGTACATTGAAAACAGTTGGCATAATTGGACTATCACACATAACGCCCAATTATCCCGGAGCGGTTTGACACTTTTTCATCGCAGGCACTGTGAGGCGCATAGGGGAGTGTTGTGCCTCCTGCCCGAAGAGCCATGTTGTACATCTTGAGATGGTTCTTAAAAAATTTACCCTTAGAAAAGTTGTATTTTCCATTTTAACAACAGGAAGATAATAAAAATATTCTGCATTCATAAGTTGATATTTTAATTGCAGCGGATTTTCTGCTCTAGAAATACTTGTATTTTTCAGCCCTGATCTCATGCCTGCGAGTAAAAAATAATGAACTCTTATCAATGGGTTATGAAGATCGCTAATATACAATACGAAATCAGGGTTGTTTTCCGTGGTCACACACCTGTTGAAGCGGCTTAATTCTGCCGTCGCGTCCGCATTAATTCTCAATTAACGCCTCATAAGTAGAACTGCAAATGGGGGTAAAATAGCTTAGTAAACAACGATGTAGCAGACCTCCCGAGTCTTTAATTCAGGCACGGGTTCGTGCTGATGCGCGGCTCCGTGTGACTATCAACAATGAGGCCAAGAAATGGCACGAGATACTTCGGTCACTGGTGTAGAACAATTCTTCGAGGAAAATGAACTTATTGTAAGCAAGACGGATCTGAAAGGCCGGCTTACCTATACCAACGACGTCTTTCTGCGTATTGCAGGTTATACGGAAAAAGAATGTCTGGGGCAGCCGCATTCGATGATCAGGCATCCTGATATGCCGCGATGCGTCTTCGATCTGCTTTGGGAAACAATCCAGAACGACCGCGAGATTTTCGCGTACGTCGTCAACCGATGCAAAAACGGTGATCATTACTGGGTGCAGGCGCACGTCACCCCCAGCAAAGACGGCGGGGGCAATATTGTCGGTTACCACTCAAATCGACGGGTCCCGGACCGCAAGATCCTCGAAGGCACGATCATGCCGCTTTATCAGGACCTGTTGGCCGAAGAAAAGAAGCACGAGAACCGCAAACAAGGGCTGAGTGCATCGAAAGAAATGATCTCCAGTATGCTGGCAGATCGCAATATTCAGTATGACGAGTTTGTTGCTACGCTTTGACAGCACATCTCATCCTTAAAATTCAAAATCCAAACGTCAGGAAAAACGGGGGTAATTCATGATGTTAGGTAGCAATAAATTGGCTATTGCCAAGGCAATTGAGGTCTGTGAAGCCGTAGCCGACGGCGACTTTGAAGCCCGTATCATCGACATTACCGGAAAAGGCGATGCGGCGCGGTTGCTTCATGCAATCAACCGCCTGATCGACCGATCGGATGCCTATGTTCGCGAATCCAAAGCGTCTTTGGAATATGTCGCGGCGAATAAGTACTTTCGCCGCATTTCAGAACGCGGCATGACGGGCTCTTTCGGTGAGGCGAGCCGATCCATCAATAACGCCATGCAGGCTATGGAGGAGCGTGTGAGCTCCTTCAGGGACGTGGTCCACGGTTTTGAAACCACGATGGAAGAAGTGGTCGAATCCGTGTCTTCCGCGGCCACTGAGATGGAGGCATCGGCGCGGTCTATGAATGACTCTTCGGCATCGGCCAACGAACAGGCGACGACCGTAGCTGCGGCTGCAGAGGAAGCGTCCGTCAATGTCGGCTCGGTTGCAGCATCCACCGAGCAGATGACACAGTCGGTCAACGAAATTAACAAGCAGGTCAGCCAGTCAGCCGAAATCACCAGCGAAGCGGTTCGTGAAGTTGAGCAGACCAATAAAGACATCGGTATGCTTTCGGACGCTTCGGACAAGATCGGCGAGGTTGTCTCGCTCATCACGGACATTGCCAATCAGACCAATTTGCTGGCACTTAACGCGACAATTGAAGCAGCGCGTGCCGGCGAAATGGGCAAGGGGTTCGCGGTCGTGGCGTCTGAGGTCAAGGAACTGGCGGGCCAGACCGCGAAGGCGACCGATGAAATCGGAGCGCAGATAACCGAAATTCAAACGGCGAGTTCTCAGGCTGTCGGTTCAATCCAGTCGATCGGCACAACGATTTCCAGGGTCAACGAAATTGCGTCTGCCATCTCCGCCGCAGTTGAACAGCAGGGCGCTGCGACATCTGAAATCGCCCGCAATATCAATCAGGCCGCGACCGGTACTGCCGAAGTGAGTTCCAGCATTGGGACCATCAGCCAGTCAGTCGGAGAAACAAATACGGCTGCCAACGAGGTCTTGGGCGCGTCAACCGAACTTGCTGAAAAAGGAGAGATCCTGAGGGATGAAGTGTCCTCATTCCTGGGTGAGGTTCGGAAGGTGATTTAACTGTCACCTGTAGTGATCTGATTGATATGACAATATCATAACACATGAAGCGAAGGCCGCTGTGGCGGCTTTCGCTTGGGCCGGTCAAGGTTTGGTGGCCGGTTCCCACAATTCGATCCTGTTTCCGGCCGGATCGCAGAGCCAGGCAAATTTTCCTTCAGGATGGCTTTCCACCGGTTTGTCGGGCGTGACGCCTCTTTCTGCGACGTCGGCGAGGAATTCCTCAAGATTGTCGACCCGGAAATTGATCATAAAGGCCTGATCCGGTCGTCCGAAATAGTCACTATCCGCTTTGAACAAACCGATGACAGTCCCGGCGTCCGGCTGCCGGTCGGTAAACCAGAAGCCTGGATGATCCGCGATTACCGGCAGCTTTAAGATATCGCGGTACCACTTGAAGAGATTGTCCTGTTCATCCGTCCTGAAAAAGACACCGCCAACGCCGGTAATGTGCGCCATGTTCTGCTCCGAAAATTGATGGGCCCACACCCTTAGGATTGCCAGCTATAATCGTATCTTGATCGGCAAAGCGTTGCAAAGTGCCAGACACTTGCTGCGAGTAGAATTACGGCCATTCCCTGGTGCGCGAGGGCGAGGTCGATCGGGACGGCAAGCAACAAGGTGAAAATGCCGATTACGGCTTGCCCGATTGTCAGAACCAGCAGGAGAGATGCACCGACAAGAGGCAACCGGTCAGTAAGCGTACGGCACTGCAGCAGATGAAAAATTACGACAAGAAGCAACACATATGCGCCAACGCGGTGCTGGAATTGAACCGCCAGAACATTTTCAAAAAGGTTGCTCCAGACCGGGCTCATGGTCAGCAAACCATCCGGGATAAGTTGTCCGTCCATAAGGGGCCAGGTATTGAACGTCAAGCCAGCGTTCAATCCGGCGACAAGCCCGCCCAGAAATATCTGAATGCAAAGCAGACCGACAATGAGGGCAGCTGTGACTTTGACGGGCGTTCGAACCGGTGCGTCAAGTTGCGGGGGGTTCATGAGTCTCGCAATCAGAAGCGCATAAGCCAGGATGATGCACGCCAAGGTCAGATGGACCGCAAGCCGGTATTGACTGACGTCAACCCGGTCAACGAGTCCCGATACCACCATCCACCAGCCGATAGCCCCCTGAAGACCGCCAAGCACGAACAATGCCAGCAGATGGGGCATCCATCGTCGCTCGACTTTTCCCGCTAACCAGAAGCCCAGGAACGGAATAAAGAACACCACCCCGATGATCCGGCCAAGAAGGCGGTGTGCCCATTCCCACCAGAAGATGTATTTGAACTCTTCCAGGCTCATGCCCTTGTTGATCTGCTGATATTCCGGAATCTGCTGGTATTTCAGGAATTCCTCCTGCCATTCTTCCGTGTTCAGGGGCGGGATGACACCGTGTATCGGTTTCCATTCGGTGATCGACAGACCAGACTCAGTCAGCCTGGTCGCACCGCCGACGAGAACCATGGCGAAAATCATCAGACAGATAACGTAAAGCCAGTATCTCAGGTGATTACGGTCGCGGATTACTTTCTCCGGCAGATCCTCTGTGCTATCGGTGAGAGACGATATGGTCATCGCGGGTTCCTGTCACTGGCCGTTTATTGCTCCTATCCGCAGTGGTGTGCGCAAGCAAGCGTGGTCGATCGCAACGGGGACAAGGTGCAGCCTTTCCATGTGGGTGGCCTGAGGAAAACGGCCATAAATATCAGCCGTTTAACTTGGCCATGTGTGGGGAACGTTAACCGCCGCGACAATTTGACGGATTTGGAGTTGGACAGAGTGAGGCCGGGACTGAAACAATTTGTGGGAATGGTTGCCCTGGTCGTGTTTGTGATCGTTTACGCATTCTTTGCAATGATCGTCGGCACTGCCATGGAGGAGAAGAGTACGGTTGTGCAGGTCTCTTATTTTCTTGTCGCCGGTCTGATCTGGGTGGTGCCTGCGGGTTTCATTATCAGCTGGATGGCCCGCAAGCCGAAATGAATGAATCCTCTATCTAGTCGGCGCCCTTTGCTCTGATATTAGCGCCCGCGGGCTTTGTTCACTGCGTCAAGGAGCGCTGTCGGCAGGCCCGAAGAAAACAAATCGATCATCTTAAGAGTCTGCTGGTGGCCATTGAGTGAAATGCGGGGAACAAGATAAGGCCACTGGCCGTGGTGTTGTTTCAGCATGCCAGGACGGGTTGTGTAGGCACTGATAAGGCCGGCTTGCTCTACGGTTTTTGCGGCATCTTCGCTGATGGCGGTGGGATATCCATAAGGAAAGGCGAAATGCTTTGGGCGCTGACCTGATTCCTGCTCGATGCGATCCAGCCCCTGATCAATCTCCTTTCTGGCAGCCGCTTCAGGCAGGCGTGCCAGTGCATGGTGTGCATGGGTATGTCCGCCGATTGTGGACAGCGGATCGTCCGTCAGCTGTCGGATCTGGTCCCAAGTCATTGCGATGGAATTGCAGAGCCCCTCAGCGTCATAAGCATGATCTTCAATCAGCGATGCAATAATTTCCCGCTGATGATGTTCTGAGATATCCGTTGTCAGGAGGGATGTGAGGGCCCGGTAAGTTGAATATTTTTCTTGCACCGTTGTGCAGTCAAAGGACCGTGTCAGCGTGGGATGGCCGACCGAGATTGTGCCGCTGGTCCGGACAATGTCTTCCAGCACGATCCACCAGGGGGCGATCCGCCGGTCGACAAACCCGCTCATCGTGAAAACAGTGAACGGTGCATCGTGCTTTTTGAAAATCGGATAGGCCAGCTCGAAATTATCAAGATAGCCGTCGTCGAGCGTAAGTGCCGCAACTCTGCGGTCCGTTCGGCCGGATTCTAGATGGTCGATCAGATCATCCAGTGCGACAATGTCCAGTCCGTTTTTCCGAATCCGGGGAATGGCACGATCAAGGAAGTCGGGTGTCACCTCAAGATGCGCGTTCGGTTGAAAGGGCTCTTTACCGGCATCGCGCACGCGATGGAGGGTGAAGACCAAGCCCGCTCCGCCCGAAATTCCACTGCAATATCTGCAGAGGCCACCCATGTGCAAAACCTGGATGGCCGCTTTGATGAGCTGTGATTTCAGGCCCGTCACTTAGATTTTCCTAACCATATACGACTTCGTGTGCAACCTATGAGGGATTTATTTAGATCTGATTTATAATTTGCAACCATAGTGTTTAGACCAAAGGAATTCAGGAATGTTTCATTTCACCGGAGCGATTTTGGTTGTCCGAAACCGCGTGTTGTGCACCGGAGTACAGAGCGCTTCAAGCGGTGCGCAACACTGTCCGGCGATCCAAAACGCCGGGCCTTTGGTGTCCTTTCGCTGCTGGCTGGCTGCGTTGCGTCACAGCCTCCGGTGCGCTGCATCGCCAACCGTGGCGTTCCTGCCCGGACAAACAGCTATATGGCATGAAATGAATCATTTCTGAATTCCTTTGGTATAAGTCGTGTTTAATGGGAATGCCAACGTGTCACTCGCCGAGACAGCGGATCACCTGTCAACTTCTCAGATGCCGGATCTTGATATGAGTTCAAATGTTGAACTCATGCTGTGGGATTCCCTTTCTGATGCCGCCGCCGAGTGGCGACGGTTTGAAGCGCAGGCGGTTCATTCGGTTTTTCAACGGTATGACTGGCTTGCGAACTGGCAGGAGCATGTCGGGTCAGCCTACGGCATACGCCCGCTTGTCGTGGCAGGAAAAATCCGGGAAAGCACCGCATTTATCTGGCCTTTCGGTCTGCACCGGCGCGGACCTCTTTGTGTGGCGTCCTGGCTGGGAGCACAGAACACGAATTATAATGTCGGGCTCTGGGACCCGACTTATTTTGCAAGTGCGTCCACACTTAAGATCGAGACCTTGCTCCGCCGTGTCGGCAAAGACGTTGGTATCGATGCATTCCGGCTGACCAATCAGCCCAAGATGTGGTTGGACACACCGCATCCGCTTTGCCAGTTTGCCTCGAACGTCAGTTGCAGCACGGCTTATGTGACGACTTTGCCCGGTGACTTCGCAACATTTGTGTCCGAAAAACGAAGTCGGAGCGCCCGTAAGAAACTTGCAAAGAAGCTGCGGCGACTTGAGGAAGCCGGCCCGGTTGAGTTTTCAAAGGCGAGTTCGCCACGAGATGCGGAGGAAGCCCTGGATGCGCTTGTCGAGCAGAGAACGCTTCGGCAACGCCGCGCTGGTATTCCCAGCGTCTACAACTGCGATGCCTTCCGTAAATTCACATTGTCACTGCTTCTGGAGAATCTTCAGAAGCAGCAGCCGGCAAAGGAAATCTATACGCTGAAGGTGGGCGGAATTATCCGGGCAACTTATGTTGGCGGCGCCCAGGGCAGCAGATACTCCTGTTATGCGAACAGTTTTCGCGATGATGACCTCACCCGCTTTTCTCCCGGAACACACCTCCTGATGCATGTCATTGAGCAGGCGATCAAAGACGGGTACGGTACCCTTGATATGGGAATAGGGGAGGAGAGCTATAAAACCGATTGGTGCAGCGCCGAAGACTTATTCGACACGACAGTCCCGATTTCAGCATGCGGTCATCCCTATGCGGTCATGTACAAAGGGAAAAACGCGTTGAAGCGTTTTATCCGCAGTTCGCCGTGGGCGTGGAACGCCGTTCGGATCATGCGCAAGGGGATGTGTCGTCTGGGGTTTGGCTGTCAGCCGCAGCGCACTGTGCAGATTTCTGCGCTCACATGCCGTGGCAGTGAGCGCAGACTGCGATTTCTCGCAGGCTCAGGCCGAGAGAGCCTGCTCAAGATCCGCAATAATATCCGCCGGATCTTCAATGCCAATTGACAAACGGACCGTATCCGGACCGGCCCCGGCCTCAATCTTCTGTTCATCGGAGAGCTGCCGGTGTGTTGTCGAAGCGGGATGAATGATCAGGCTGCGTGTGTCGCCGATATTGGCAAGATGCGAAAACAGGTCGACATTTGACACAAGCGAAACGCCGGCATCGTAGCCACCCTTAAGGCCGAATGTCAGCACCGCGCCGGCTCCTTTCGGGCAGTATTTTTTCATCAGGTCATGTGTCGGAGCGTTGGGGAGGCCTGCGTAGGACACCCAGCTGACTGCTTCGTGCGCATCGAGCCACTCCGCGACAGCCTGTGTGTTTTCGCAGTGGCGTTGCATGCGAAGCGGTAGTGTTTCTATGCCGGTTATGAACAGAAATGCGTTCATGGGCGAGATCGCCGCGCCAAGGTCGCGCAAAGTGAGAACGCGCAGGGCGATTGCGAAGGCGAAATTGCCAAACGTTTCATGCAGCACAATGCCCTGATATTCCGGGCGCGGCTCTGACAGGAACGGGTACCGGTCGTCCTGGGACCAGTCGAACGTTCCGCCGTCCACAATAACGCCGCCGATGGAGTTTCCATGGCCGCCCAGGAACTTGGTCAGAGAATGCACAACAATATCCGCTCCGTGCTCAATGGGGCGGCAGAGGTAGGGTGTTGCCAGCGTGTTGTCGACAATCAACGGGATCTTGTGTTTTTTGGCGATTGCGGAAATGGCTCCGATGTCGGTGACGATACCGCCCGGATTGGCGATGCTTTCGATAAAGATCGCTTTTGTCTTGTCGGTGATCGCCGCTTCAAAGCTGGATACGTCATCCGGGTCAGCCCAGGCCACCTGCCAGCCAAAACTCTTGAAGGAGTGATTGAACTGGTTGATCGAGCCACCATAGAGCTTTTTCGATGCGACGAACTCATCCCCGGGTTTGAGAAGGGCATGAAACGCCATAAACTGGGCCGCATGGCCGGACGCCACGGCAAGAGCGGCGGTCCCGCCTTCCAGCGCGGCAACACGTTCCTCCAGAACCGCCTGGGTGGGGTTGCCGATCCGGGTGTAAATGTTTCCGAAGGCCTGAAGGCCGAAGAGAGAAGCGGCATGATCGACATCGTCAAACACATAAGATGATGTCTGGTAAACAGGCGTTGCTCGCGCGCCTGTTGTCGGATCAGGCTTGGCGCCGGCGTGGACGGCAAGTGTTGGAAAACTTGGTACGCGTTCTTCACTCATAGTTATGCCTTCTGGTTTTGTGCCGCTTGGCGATTTCCAGGGGGAGGGGCGGGCGCCCCGGTTTTTTTGCCCAGTGAAACATAATTCTTAACAATGGCAACTGGAAGGTCAAAGCGATTGTTCGGGATTTTCAGTTCATTGATGCAGTGTTGTGCAACCGGAGACAAAACATCTTGCGGTGATAACGGGTTATGCCCGTGCACCGGCTTGCGTCACTGCGCCGGCTTGTCTTCTGTTTTTTCCGGCACAAGCTGAAGGTGTTGGAAGCCGTGCCGCAATTCGGGTTTACGGGCGCTGATTGTGCGTGAATTGACACCGTTCCATCCGATTTCCCCTGACAACCGGCCATATTCGATCTTGGGGCAACGGTCCATGATGACTTCCACGCCCTTTGCCTCTGCCCGCGCAGCAGCGGCATCGTTCCTGACGCCCAGTTGCATCCAGATGACCTTCGGCGGGGGGCGTAAAGACAAGGCCTCGTCTGTTACTTGCCCGGCTGCATCGGAGTTTCTGAAAATCTCCACCATGTCTATGGCGACCGGTACATCTTTAAGCTTGGCGTAAACCGGGCGGTCCAGGATTGTTTTTCCCGCATGTCCGGGGTTGATCGGATAGACTTCGAAGCCCTTTGCGATCAGATATTGCAGGACGAAGAAGCTGGGCCGGACAATGTTTGCGCTGGCGCCGACAATCGCAATTGTTTTGACACGGCTTAGAATGTCTCGGATATGAGCGTTGCTATATGAATCGTGACTCATTCTGTTCCTGTGAGTGGTAAATCGAGGCGAGAAGAACAGACACGCAGAGGCCTGGAGCGTGTCTGCGGGGCTCATCATCGAAAGGGAAACCCGGATTAGCTTTTATTCCAGTCCGGCTTCCGCTTTTGCAAAAAGGCATTTATCCCTTCTTCCGCATCGCTTCGCATCATGTTCTGCACCATGACGTCCGCGCAGTATTCGTAGGCGTCTGCCAACGGCATTTCCGCTTGCCGGTAGAACGCCTCTTTGCCGGTCTTGAGGGTGAGCGGTGATTTGGAGGCGATCGTCTCGGCGTATTTCTGGACGACGGTTTCCAGATAATCGCCGGGAACGATGCGGTTGATCAGGCCGAATTCCTTTGCAGTCGATGCGTCGATGCTTTCGCCGGTCAGCAGCATTTCCATGGCCTGTTTTCTGCCGACATTACGGGAGAGTGCAACCATAGGCGTTGAACAGAATAGGCCGATATTGACGCCCGGCGTACAGAATGTCGCCGTATCGGTTGCAATCGCAAGATCGCAGGACGCAACCAATTGGCAACCTGCGGCCGTCGCGAGGCCTGTGACAACTGCAATGACCGGTTTGGGATGGTGAACGATTTTCTGCATCAACGCAGAACAGGCTTGCATCGTTTTGGAATAGAAAGCGCAGCCGCCGTCTTCATCCGGCCGATGGGCCGTCAGTTCTTTCAGGTCATGCCCGGCGCAGAAAACCTTGCCTTCCGCTCCAATGAGCACGACACGGATATTGTCGTCCTGCTCCGCCTGATCAAGTGCATCCGACAGTGCCGCCATCATCTCAAGCGACAGGGCATTCATCCTTGAGGGACGCTTCATGACGATCCGAAAAACGCCCTGATGCAACAGCGTTTCAACGGGGCTTTCGGTGGCTTGAGGAACGGCAGTTGCGACTGACACGACCATATCCCTTCAATCTGGTATTTCGGCGCGACATCACGTGCATAAGGGAGTGCGTCGGATCCGTCACCGGAAAACATAGCGCTGGCAGGTTATATAGCGCAGATCGGTTCCAATTGTCATGGTCACACAGGACGGCAACAGGACTATAAGACCAAAGTTGCAATGACGCCGCCGACGTCCGGATGTTCTTTGATCAGATACCGGATAAACAGATTCAAGCGACAGGACGCCAAACCATGAACCCTGTGATGGATGTCGAGGACATAACGGCCTTTCTCGACGAGTGCTTCCCACAAGTGAATTTTGGCGGACGGGCCTATTTTCTTGAGGAGGTTGGTCCGGGTACGGCCAGGTTGCGGCTCAAGGCCGTGGAGCGCCATCTGCGGCCTGGAGGAACCGTGTCAGGCCCATCAATGATGGAAATGGCCGATCTTGGAGCCTATGCGGTCATCCTTGCTCATATTGGACCGGTTGCGCTGGCTGTCACCACCAATCTCACGATCAATTTTCTCAGGAAACCGGCTCCCGGCGAACTGATCTGCGACAGCCGGTTGCTGAAACTTGGCCGTCGCCTGGCTGTCGTCGACTGCGCGATCCGGCCGGAGGATGACCAAAAGACCGTTGCCCAGGCTATGGTGACCTATTCAATCCCCGATAAAGATGCGGTATTATAATACCTATTTTTTAACTATTTGATTTATAAGAATAATTCAAAAAATATCTTCTTGACCGGAATGAAAACATGCCGTATCACCCTTGCCGACCGACGGGCTGGAACGATGCGGCCCGTTTTCGTTTGATGGCCGCACTGAAAGATCCACCCAAAAATCGGATTTAACACAGGGCCGTCACCCAGAGTACGTTTTACCAAATGGTATGAACAGATGAAGACTTATTCTGCTAAAGCGGCGGATGTTGAGAAAAAGTGGATCGTGATCGATGCCTCCGGGCTCGTTGTGGGCCGTCTTGCATCCTTTGTCGCAAACCGGTTGCGTGGCAAACACAAACCGAGTTTTACGCCGCACGTTGATGATGGCGACAATGTTGTGATCGTTAATGCCGAGAAGGTCGTCCTGACCGGCCGGAAGTATGAGAACAAGAAATATTACTGGCACACGGGCTATCCGGGCGGCATCAAGGAGCGCACGGCGCGGGCTGTGATTGAAGGCCGGTTTCCGGAACGTGTCGTTGAAAAAGCCGTTCAGCGCATGATGCCCGGAGGACCGCTCTCCAACAAGCAATTCAAAAATCTGCGTGTCTATGCCGGACCGGAACATCCTCATGAGGCTCAACAGCCGGAGACCATCGATGTTGCAAGCCTCAACCCGAAAAATACGAAGAGGGCCAACTAATGGCTGAAGAGCTTCACTCCCTCGAAGAACTGGGCGGTGTCGTTGAGACCGATGCTGTGGAAACCGCTCCGGTTCATGTCCAGAAACTGGATGCCCAGGGCCGCGCTTATGCGACAGGCAAAAGAAAGGACGCTGTTGCCCGTGTATGGGTTCGGCCCGGCACCGGCAAAATCGTGATCAACAAAAAGGACTTTTCCGAATATTTCGGACGCCCTGTTCTGCAGTTGATCCTGCGTCAACCGATCATGGTTGCCGACCGCGACGGTCAGTACGATATCGTCGCCACGGTTTCCGGCGGCGGATTGTCCGGTCAGGCCGGTGCTGTGCGCCACGGTATTTCAAAGGCATTGACCTATTACGAGCCGGAACTTCGCGGTGTGCTGAAAAAGAACGGCTTCCTGACCCGCGATTCGCGTGTTGTTGAACGTAAAAAATACGGCCGCGCGAAAGCACGCCGTTCTTTCCAGTTCTCCAAGCGCTGATTTATTCAAAACCGACTGTTATCGAAAGGCCCGCCTCGCTGCGGGCCTTTTTGCTATCTCCAGTTCTGCGTTCTGAGCAGCAAACCTGACTGTGGGCTGATCCTCAAGGTCTGCAATAAGGAGCGGAGGACTGAGTTGATAAGGGACACGTGGCTCTCCGGAAAAGTCGTGTCCTGCCTTCAGGCAGCCTGCGATCCTGCACGGCGATGTGCTGCCTTTCTGTCATGAGCCGGATCTGTCGGATGACGGCCGCCACGGACAAGGGCGGGAGTTTCTGCGAACCAGAGCCGACTATCCGTAGATTCTGTCTTAACCTGGGAGGTCGAGCGTTGGCGAACAAGGGTTGATCCCCTATAAAGCAGCCTTTGTCGAACGATCAAATTGTTGAAAGCAATCCGCTTATGGCTCTTAAGCAAAGTCGCGTCCTCACCTCCCCAGCTTGGTTGGTGGGCTCAAAAACTGGTCCGTTTAAAACATTCGAAGTTCAATTTCTGACTATAGTAATTTTGCTTTATTGCATATTCTTTGCCGTTATTGCTGCAGGCAGAACATATATCAATTATAATGAAACCGATTTTATTTACTTTACCGTTCCTGAGGCCAAGCGGATTTTAGCTGGAGAGCCTCTCTTAAGTCTTTATCATCCGCCATTTTATGTGCTGACGATTACGGCGGCAAAACAGTTGCTCGGTGATTGGCTGAGAGCGGGCCTGAGCGTATCCTTTGTCTGCGGTGTTGTATCTCTGTTGACCAGCTACATTCTGTTCCGGCGTTTGGCGGGAACGCCTGCTGCCGTTGGTGCCGTGATCGCGCTTATCGGTTCGGCTGTCTTTATGGGTGAAGCCGCCCGATCTGCAACGGACATGCTCTTTCTGACTCTCTTTCTTCTCAGTTGTCTTTTTGCGGTTCTTGCACTTAAGCAGAAGACGTCCGTCGGGTACTGGTTGATATGTGGTGTGAGCATCGGCCTGGCTCTGATGACCAGAACAAACGCATTGCCGCTGGTACTGTTGGCTTTTGCACCATTTCTGTCCAATGCTCACAGCATGAAAGCTCATGCTGGCCGGTGTTTATTGGTGATTGGCGGTATTGCCGCGCCAATTTTGGTGATGTTTGTTTTTCTTAAAGCCACGGGGTCAAGCATTTTTCCGGCGAATACTCACGTCAATTTGGCGATGACTTACTTCTCTACCGGTCGAGACCGAGGCTCCGTAGAAGATGCCATAATGGTCGCAGACCGTTTCTCAGGCAGTTTTGAGGTCCTGTTTTTTGATCCGCTGCGGACCATTGGGATATACCTTTTCGACTTGTATCAGCTCATATCCTATCACGTCCTGAAGCTGGTCGAACGCCCGCTTCTGTTAATGAGCTTGCCGGGTATCTTTATTTTGCTTGCCAAGCATGGCTCACGTTCAATGTTTTTGATTGTGGGCCTGTTCATTATTGAGACTTTGTTGATCAACTTTAAGTCTTTCGATGCACGTTATTATATGTATTTGATACCGCTCATCGGCGCCGGCATCGGACAAATCACCTGGTTTATAGTGACTGCGGATATTTCTCGAACAGCGCGGACGATAGTATTCTCCGTTATTGCCGGAATGTGCCTTGCAGCAATGACCACCGCTTCAATAGCGACTTACAAGAGGGCTTCATCGCAGGAGATTGAAATCACAGAGGTCGTTCCGTTGTTAGCCAATCTCAGCGCGTCCGATACAGCGCTTGTCGCGCGTAAACCTCATTTATCTTATCATTCGGGAATGCACGGATTATATTTTCCGGACTTTGACACGCTTGAGGACTTGAGCGCGTATCTGAGCGCACCAAACCTTGACTTGCCGGATGCTGTGAGCGGGTTTCTTGATGTCACAACAGATGCCGATACGATATATCTGTTCTATGGACAGACAGAGGCAGACCTGCGGCCTCAATTCAGTGCACTGTCGGATCCCAAAGCTGCTCCGGACTGGCTCAAACCGGTTCTGTCGAGCCAAAAACCGGGTGAATGGGTCCTTTATCGGTATGAGAAAGCCGGTGACAAGCCCGCAGAATAAGTAAGGCAGTGACGAGGTTTCGGTTCTGTGTTGCTGAGATAGCATGTCGGCTGTGCTTTATCGAACTCCGTTCTGAACAGACCTCAGCCTCACCGTGAGGACGTGCGCATCAGATCATTTGCCGCCTGGCCAAATGATAAAACGCTGCCTTGGCGCTAATGAGTTCGTCGTAGGTCCCGATTTCAGCGATCCGGCCACGCTCAAGCACCAGGATTTTATCGGCGTCCTTAATGGTGCTTAGTCTGTGAGCGATCACCAGTCTGGTGGCATTCATGTTTTCGATGCTCTCCTGAATGGCGGCCTGCACGCGGTTGTCGAGAGCGCTCGTGGCCTCGTCAAGAAGAATAATCGACGGGTTTCCGACAAATGCGCGCGCGATCATCAGCCTTTGACATTGACCTCCCGACAGGGTGCTGCCACCCTCTGCAACGAACGTATCGAGCCCCATTGGAAAACTGCTGATGTCGTCAGCGAATGACGCCTTGCGGGCGGCTTCCATAACCTCTTCATCGCTCAGCATCCGGGCGCCGGCAATATTTTCGTAGATTGATCCGGGCAGCACGCCCACCGACTGCATGACCGTTCCGATCTGCTGACGAACCAGTCGGAGGTCAAGATCGGACAGGTCATGCTCGTCGTAAAACACGGTACCGGCAATCGGACGCT
The DNA here is from genome assembly GCA_965275915.1 of Stappiaceae bacterium. GTDB lineage: Bacteria > Pseudomonadota > Alphaproteobacteria > Rhizobiales > Stappiaceae > JBDWFY01. The sequence continues at coordinate 459,965 of CBDHYI010000005.1, read as the reverse complement.
CGAGCCCCAGGAGCAACCGGAGAATCGTCGATTTGCCGGCGCCGGAAGGCCCGACCAGGGCGACGAATTCTCCCGGTTCAATGGTGAGACTTATATCGTCAAGAACCAGCGGCCCGTCTTGCGTGAACCGGAAAGAGACATTGCTGAGCGAAATCCGGCCCGTCAGGCGACCCGGATCGGAGGCGACCTCGGTGACCTCGGGTTCGGCGCTGAGCACCGGCATGGCTCGGTTGAAGAGCGGGATCACTATGGCGATCGTCCCGAGGGCCAGTCCGAAGGAACTGACTGACGCGACAAACTGACCGAATGCCGCGTTGAACGCGGCGAAGGCGGCGAGGCTGATCGGTTCGCTGCGCAGGCCGGCGACCAGGATAGCGCCGAGGATGCCCATCGAGCCGATGGCCGAAAGGCACGACAGCTGCAGCACGCGGATCCGTCCAATCCGCCAAAGCGTGCGCTGCTGCTGAGAAAACGGAACAGACCATTGCGCGAACCCGCGTTCCTCGGCGGCGGCGAGCCTCAGCTTGTCGATGCCGGTGAGCAGGCCGAGGATGCGGGTCGTCACCTCGCCCTGGATGGTCCGATAGGCCGATTGGTATCGGTATTGACGCCAGGCGAGAAAAACCAGACAGCCGATAGCCGCTGCGGCAAAGATAATCCCAAAGAGCGCCAGGCGCGCATCGTAAAGCAGCATGATGAGGAAACTGACGATAGATAACGGTCCGGTCAGCATCGCACCGAGCGCCGGTCCGGTCAGCAGACGGCGGACCTCATCGACGGCCAGCACCCGACGTACAAGATCACCGGTCGGATACTGGCGGAAAAATAAGGACGGAAGCCGCAGCACGCGGTCCCAGACCGCTCCCTGCAGCCGCATGTTGATCATCGTTTCCAGGCGGATGGTCAGAAGCGCCCGCGTCGCGCCAAACGCGAAAATGCCCAGTGCTCCGGCGCCGACCAGAAGGGCCATCTCGTGAAGCAGGGGCAGCCTGCCGTCGGGTATTGCGGTTGAGACGACAGCGGCCGTGGCTATCGGAACGATCAAGCCGACAAGCATTGTCAGGATCGATGCAATGACGATTGCGCGGAGAGCTCCATGTGATTTGCCCAGGCTGAATTTCGCCAGTGACTTGAGGGACGAATCCCTCGGCATTCCCGGATAGAGCTGGAATCCGGAGGCGCCGATATTCGCGGCTACCGTCCTGTCCACCGGGCTGAAGTTTCCCGACCTCGCGTCGTTCAGCCGATACCGTCCCTTGTTCCATATCGCCGCCATCGGAGCGTCGGCTGTGGCATCCCATACAAGCAGCGAGGGCCCCTCCTGGCGCCACCAGTCGCCCTCAAGAGAGACTTCACGAACGCGGAAGCCGGATGCCATCGCCAACTGTTGCAACACGATCGGAAGGCGTTCCGATTGTGGTATCGGGAAGTTCTCGGCGACTTCAAACCCGTCATGGTGGCCGATCGCGGTGACGGCGTCGACCAGGGCTTCATGGTGGCTCGCGGTCACGCGAACCAGTGGCACATCGCTGGTGATGGCCGAAAGCTGCTGGTAAGCGAACTCCAAATCGGCGGACATCAGCCCTGGCCCTCTTCAATCAGGCGGTAGTAGGCACCACGATCGGCCAACAGGTCTTCGTGCGTCCCGCGTTCAACAACACGGCCGTCTTCCAGGACGATGATCTCGTCGCAATCGCGAACGGTGCTCAGCCGGTGTGCAACCACCAGGCAGGACATCCGGCGTGCCCTCAGAGCGGTCACTATTTTGAATTCTGTCTCGGGATCCAGGGCGGATGTCGCCTCATCGAGAACCAACAGACCCGGGTCTCGGACCAGCGCTCTGGCGATCTCGATACGCTGCCTCTCGCCGCCACTGAAGTTTCTGCCATTGTCTTCAACAATGGCGTCAAAACTCTTGGCTTTCGATGCGATCAGATCAAAAATCTGCGCATCACGCGCTGCTTTCACCAATTCCTGCTGAGGGACGCTGCTGTCCCAAAGGGTGAGGTTGTCCCTCAAGCTGCCCGCGTAAAGTACGATCTCCTGATCCACGAAGCCAAGCAGGTTGGCCAGTTGCCTGCGCCCCATCGATCGGATGTCACGACCTTCGATGAGGACACTTCCTGACCACGGCGTGTACAAGCCGGATGCGAGTTTTCCGATCGTCGATTTTCCGCTTCCCGATTTGCCTACCAGAGCGACCCAACCACCGCACCTGATTTCCAGGTCGAGACCTTCGATCAGTGGCGGAGCCAGGGGGCTGTAGCCGAACGTGATGTTCTGAAGCTTCAGGCTGACTGCCGTCTGGTCAGAGGCGGGAGCCTCTCTCTCCGTCGTCCCATGGCGCCAGTCCAACGGATGCTCGAGGACGTCGTTCAGCCTCGTCAGATCGGCGGCGACACGCTGAATTTGCCCTGCTGAATTCACCATCTGCTGAACAGGAGCGAGAAGAGCTGAAAAAAGCGCCTGAAAGGCGATGAAGCCACCCAGCGTCAGGGTTGCGTCCATAACCCTGGAACCACCGATCCACAGGGCGACCGCCATGGTGCCGGTGGCGATCAGTGCGGGCACCAAAGCCGTCAGCTGATCCAGCCGCGACAGCAGCTGTTCCGTGGTGACGGCCCTGGCGTGGTATCCCGACCACTTGGCGAAAAAGTCATCCTCGCGGCCGCCGGCCTTCAGTGATTCGATGGTTCTGAGTCCGATGACCGCGGTTCCAAACAGCTTGCCTTCTTCGACATTCAAGCGGGCCGACGTCTCCAGCCGGGTCCGGTGAAGCAGCCGCAAGACGATGACATTGATGATCGCGCCTCCGGCCGCGATGAGCGCAAGCACATGATCCAGAAACATCATCAGAACAAACAGGACCGACGCGGTGAACAGATTTATGGCGGCCGTTCCAAGATCGCTTGAGACAGTCTGCGCGACGGTCTGAACGTTGACGACCCGGCTTGTGATGTCACCCAGATAGCGCAGCCCGAAGAAGCGCGAGGGAAGTCGAAGCACATGCCAGAGAAAAGCAGCCGATCTGCTGGCCGCCATGTGCGTTTCAATGCGCAAAAGGACGGACTCCTTCAGCCACGAGAGGGCTGTCTGTGCGAGCACCGCCAGCAGCAGGGCGATAACGAGCGGCGCCAGCCACTCTCGCTGGTGTCCGAGTAATACGTTGTCAACAAACACGCCGGCGAAATTGGGAATCACGAATCCCGGAATGGCGACAAGACTGCCAAGCACCAGGACGAAGGCCAACTGCAGCCGGTATTCCCCTGCCTGACGGAGCAACTGAACGACAGGTCTGTCGGGTCTGCCGCCGGGTTTGAAATCTTCGCCGGGTTCTATCGTGATGACGATCCCCGAGAAACTGTCTCTGAACTCCGACAACGGCACAGATCGATGGCCGATCGCCGGATCATTTACAAAAACATGAGAACTTGACGCTCCCTCGAGCACGACAAAGTGGTTGAAATTCCAGAATAAAATAGCAGGTACGGGCCCCTTCAGCACGTCATCCGGGGATTTGCGATATCCGGTGGCCCGGCAGCCATACTGTTCCGCGACCCGTACGATGTTTCCGGCAGTGCTGCCGTCCCGTGACACCCCGCATTCGACGCGAAGCGTGTCGAGGCTGACAAACCGGCCGAAATGACCCAGTACCATGGCAAGGCACGCCGCCCCGCACTCTACCGCCTCCATTTGCAGAACCGTCGGCGTATGGATACGTCGCCTGGAAGCCGGAGAGCTCAAGGTCCAAACAACTCTTTTGCGGCAGGAACGACAAGCGTCACCGGAGGAACGTCTTGCAGGACGATTTCAACGCTGGCGAGGGTGTCTGCACCGACAGGATATGGAGGTCCCTTGCCTGTCCACCATCTGAAACCACTGGGAACATGGGGATCCACATCGAGGGCTATACGGGCGAGATAAGCCAGACCGTCCAAAGACAGCCGGTTCGCTATCTGCCGATCCTGAAGCAACGTATTGGCAGCTTCTGTCGATATGGGACCGGGCGATATCGAGGTGACCTTTCCCCGCATGGTTCCGAACTGCGCCTTGCTGACTGTCGCCGGCAGCACATGCGCAGGCATGCCGACTGCGACGCGCTTGGCGTCTTCCAGTTGCAGGAACGCAAGTACCTCGAATCCCGCGCCCCCGTGTGACATGGTCATTGCAACCTTTTCCGGGCTTATCGTCTGTCCTCTGACAATCCTGATTTCATCAATGCGGCCGGCTTCCGGTGCCCGAATCACGCTGCGGACTTTGTGGATTGCCGTGAGCCTTTCCAGAGTTCTGCGGCGCGCATTGAGAGCTTCCTCGGCCTTCTCGGTCTCAGTTGCGGCATTGACCCTGAGGTCGGCAAGTCTTTGACGCGCGTCTGCCAGTTGTGTTTTCAAAGCTGTCAGTTGGATCAGCGTGCTTTGGTAGAACTGGCGATAGCTCATCGATTCGCTGTGAAGGGAAGGGCTGCTTGCGTCGGTACCCGCATCGTCCGAAAGCAACCCGATCAGTGCATCGCGGTTCTGTTCAAGTTCCGTAATTGACCTGCTATAGGTTGCCTGCAAGGCCGCAAACGTTTTTTCCCGTGCCTGAATCTCCCTGGCGAGGCGTTGCTTCACGGCCTTGGCGTTGCTGCTGAGGTCCTGCACCGCGTTGCGCGCCTCCGAGACTTCGATCTCCAGGTCGTCCTGACTGAGATGCACGAGGATATCGTTGGCACCAACGGTATCACCTTCGGTGGCGACAATACTCCGGACGCGGCCCTCGCTTTCGCTTTGGACCGCCAGGAGTTGCCGACCTTTTTCAACGATCATGCCGCTGCCGCTGGTTTTTATCGGGACCGAACCGAACAACGCCCAGTAGCCGGTCACCGCCAGGCAAAAAAGCAGGCAAGCCGCCACAAAACCATAGGCGCGCGGAATCAGGACTATTCGCGTATCTAGATGATCCTGCGCGCGCCGGTTTCGTTTCCCGGCGATCGTTTTGGCATCTTCTTTTTTCATGTGGATTTCCGACAGGAGGCGGCGTGGTTTCGAGCGATGTCGAGGTCAACCTCATCATTGATAAACCGGATTTTAGGCAACCTAAAGCTGTGCTGTCAATGCAGTCGGGGCTATGTGCCACTTACGACGACGATCCTCTGCCGACGCGTGGGTCGGCCGGGACTGGCCGCTGAGGATCATAGAAATCGGGGTCGGATACAGGGTAGCCATGTGTGAAGCGGCGTGTTGGCCGTGATCAAAGCATTTCCGGTTGTTAACGATGCCGGTGGGCTTGACTGCCGACCTGCCCGGATGATAACCGCTGGTTGTATATTCATGTCTCCGGAACAACGTTTTTGATCTCCGGAATTGCGTCGTGATTGACTGATCGGTTCGAAGACTGATCCAGCAGTATCGGACCTGTTGTCCCTGACAAGGAGAAGACCGAATGACGTTAGCCAAAGCTGTTGCCCGTGCCTGGAACGATCCCGATTTCAAGAAAAAGCTGGTCGGCGACCCTCATGCGGCACTGGCAGATTGCGGTGTGGAGATTCCGACGGGAAAGACCATAAAAGTCTTTGAGAATACGGACGAAACCTTCCATTTGGTGTTGCCCGCGTCGCCGGACGAGAAGGGTGAGGTTGTTCTGGACGATCTGGAGAAAATCGCCGGGGCTACGGAGGCGTATACGGCACTAAGCTGGGTAGGTTGTTAATGACAGGAAGGCGAGTGTTGGCCGGAGCAGCCCCGCCGTGAGCGATGGCGGTCATAATCGCTTGCGGCTGATCTCAGACATGCGGAGCCGTGACTTGCTCTGACCATGAACGTCCGGCTGTTCAGTCCCAGAGGAGCACCGACGGAAACAGATCAGGTTTGTCGAGGCGGAGCAGCGTATAACCGACACCCGCGAGCCCGGAAAAGAATCCCGGATTGAAATCGTCATCCGCGAGCCACCAATTGAAGCTGCCGGCCGCTTCTGCAATCTCGATCATCTCGTCGGCGCGTGAGAGGGTCAGGTCGATCAGGTCACTCTTGCCGAAACGGTGGCCGGCGTTGAACAGGAATTCCAGGCGACCGAAGTTGCCGCAGCACAGGTGGTCGATGGGTGCGCGCTGCATGCTCCTGGTCCTGTTGATCGCTGCCTTGATGTCCTTTCTGACGCCGGCGGTGTCAAGTGTATTCAGACCTCCAAGACGCGCCATTCCGATCCCGGTTGCCCCGTAGCACCATTGGCATGTGTCGTCTGCTTCCGGCTCGTGCCCATTCAGCGTCCGAAGGTCCGGCCAGTTTTGCTTGTCTGCTGTGTAAACAGCGGATTCGTAGCCAATGGCAGACATCGCGGCCTCGCGCCAGGGGGCGCTGCGATCCACCTCGCTGAGCCTCAGAAGCGCATAGGCAATACCAGCTGCGCCGTGAGAGAACCCGGTCAAAGGACGTTTGTCGAGCGTGATCCATGCTTTTCCCGTCGGGCTGCAGGCAGTCTGCCGTTCCAGCAGATGGCGGCCGCAATGAACCGCCGTCTCGACGATTTCGTTGTCAGGGTGCAGACGCTCAAGTGCCAGAAGTGACAGCAAGGCCCCGGCTGAACCGTCGATCACGTCCAACCGCTGATCGGCTGAAATCGCTTCCCTGGTAATCAGGCGCGCAAATCTTCGGGCGTCGGTGAGCACGTCATCGTCGTCCAGGAAGGCCGAAATCCTTGTCAGCGCATAGACAATGCCACCAAGTCCGGCCGCGCCGCCAATGCCGGATATCCGCGCGAATCGGGACCGACTGTCATGGCTGGCGAGATGATCGCGAAGCGGTCGCAGCGCATCATAGCAAAGGGTGCGCGCTGATGTCGAACCGGTAGCACGGGCGAGCGCCGCGAGAAACAGAGCGACACCGGACGATCCTGAATACAACGAGGACCCGATATCGGAGACCTCCACGCGCTCTTTTGCCAGGGGCGATATTCCGATCCAGGTGACGCCGTCGGCGCCACGAATGGCTTGCTGTTCCAGGATCTCCCCTATACCGGAGACCTTGGCAATGCGCGACTCCTGCCGGGGTGGTGTTGATGTGCAGTCGGCCCACGACATCCCCGATGAACGATTCGGTTTGTCGGCACTGGCCTGAACGGCCAATCGTATGAAGGTGAGCTCACGGTCAAGCGATGCGTCGGACATATGCGCCACGCAGTTTCGAACACTGGCGATTGGCGAGTGCATAAAGCAGGCGTCAAGTCTGCCACGTTCGTTCAACTCCAGGTGCGAACCGTCCGTCGATGTGGTGAAAAACGGAATGTCCGCCCACGAAAGCGCCTCGCGTTCCGAAGGCTGAACCCGGTTTAACAGATGATCGGTATGCTCGAGAGGCGAAAGGCGGCTGAGAAAATCAAAATTCAGGCTCCAACTCACGCCATCCGAAAGGCACTCTCGCTTCAGTGAACGTTGAAGGACTCCGCCATAGACCGCCGTCGGTCGCAAAACGACCCGTATCTTTTGACCTTCGAAGCTGTGCAGCGGGCTGTTTGGTCCCAGAAAAAGCTCCTGCCGGGACAACAAAAAGCGGTACATGGACGCAAAACCGTCGACGAGTTCATTCTCATAAGCGGCGGCCTGCAGCGGCTCACCGTTCAGCGTTGCCCCGGCTGAGTCTGTCTTCGGTTCGGATCGCAGTTTTTTGTAAGTCATGCCATCGGTATTGATGTTCTGGAAGGCGACCTGCAATCTCTCGTCCTGATCCGGTTTGAGGCCGCCAATGCCGAGAACATTATCGCCCGGCAGTTTCATCCAGTGCGGCAAATAGCCGGCACTCAATACAGACGCGTCCAACTGCTCTTCGGCAAGCCCCCGCGCGTTTCCCCTATCGGGACAATTAATGAACTGTGCCGGCCGCGGGTGCAGAAGCGTCTCCAGATCCACCGGCGCCGGCATGTCGGATACCGCGAGTACGTTTTCCCAATGAAAATCCGTAGAGCGCAGCAGATGGAACAGACATAAAAGGGATCCGGCGTGCCTGAAATGCCGTTTTGCTGTTTCACGGTCCGGGCAGGGCGAAGGAGAAATCCACTCGACCCAGCCATAGCCGGGCCTGGTCAGAACGAGCGGCGCTATGGCAGAATCCGGTGCGCCATTGTCTGCAAGCCACCCGATAAACTGCTTCCATGCGAAATCAATGTGCAGATCTTTCGGTTTATAACCGATCGTAAGCCCGCATTCGAATGTCAGCCGGCACACCGTTTCGCCGCCGTTGTGAGCGTCGGACAGACCCCACTTCAAGTCAACCAGTTCACCGACAGGCTGCCCGGAATTGAAGGTCTGGCCAATCAGGTCGATGTCAGTCCGCAAGCGCCGCACAAACTGATCGGTTGATTTGATCCAAAGTCCGACGACCGTGCCGATCAGCCGCGCGAGCACCGGTCGATCCAGAAAGAGCTCCTTGAGTTCGCCGGCTCTCAACGATTCAAGGTATCCGTCGTAACGCGTGCGTTTGTCCGGCGCATCCGGTTCCAGGAAGTCGATAAAGCCGAAACCGGGCCCCTGGAACATGCGCGCCAGAACGAAACCATCGAACAGACTTGGCGCGCAGATCTGACTCAGACGGTGAAGCAGGACGCGTTGCAGGGTGACCTCCGCTGCCTGACTCAGCAGACCGTTGTCCGGGCGTTGGCACCGGCGCCTGGCGGCAGCGGCCACCGATACGAAGAGCTCTTCAAAGGGGACCGGCTGGTCAGGATCGATGAAACCGGATGGCGTGGGAGATTCAGGCTCGGCAGCCATCGCCGCCGCGGCCCATGAAAGCGTGTGCGCCCAAACCGGAAGTGGCGCTGTCGCATCGCGTGTCACATCGCCAAGCAGCGGTTGGATAACATCGAGGTCTATCCCATCGCCATCCAGCCGCTGACGGAGCAGCCCCTCGTCGCCGCCGATTGCCTCGCACCACGATTTGACGAGGCGAGCGATTTTGCCGGCGCTGTCAGCTCCTGCTGCCGCCGAATAACCTCCGGCGATTCGCTCATCGATGGTACTCGCCCGGGCCGCCAGGTCGCGCAGTTCCGATTGACTGAACATGTCCGCTATCTGGTGTTTGGTTGAAAACCCGTGAGATGATTCACGGCTATGGACTCATAAATGTATTTAACTTAGAGGATACGACAGCCGCAACTTCTGATATACGAAATTGCGCCAGTGCGATACTGAACATCCAGGGCCTTATGAGTAGGTTATAAGATAATGAAATAATTCAATAAAACAAAAATCTTCATCTTCATATATAATAATTTATTGAAGTATTTGATAATTTTAACACACTGATAAATTTAACGGTAAACAACTTTAGATTTTATTTTTCTTCTCGGCATGCATGGCGTAGTAGGCGGGTCAGCTTAACGGTCTAAACAAGGTTTTGATTCCGATGAACGCAGCACGCACTGCCCTCCTTTTCGGCACAGCCGCCGGCACCACTCTGGCTGCCATGCTGTCGGCAGGAACGCCCGCTCACGCGCAGGCTACTTGTGTCAATGGCGATAACTATAGTGCCTGTATTGTCCCTGAAGGCACAACGGTAGGTGACGTTTCAACTTTCTTTGAAGGCTCGACCGTCAACATTCAGGGGACTGTAAGCAATGATGTTGCAACTGATGATGGGAATTCCAGCGTAACGAATTCCGGCATCGTGGGTGGAGCTGTTTCAACACAAGGCGAAAACTCGGGCGTTTCCAATTCCGGTATCGTGGGCGGAAATATTACTGCATTTGGCGAAAACTCCGGTGTTTCCAATTCCGGTGGTGTCGGGGGGCTTATTTTTACGCTACGTGCCAACTCTCCGATTACGAATTCTGGAGATGTCACAGGCAACCTGCTTTCTCGCGGCGGTAACTCCTCGATTGTAAACTCTGGCAACGTCGGAACATTTGTTGGCACAGAAGGCGCGAACTCGGGAGTTTTCAATTCCGGTGATGTCAGGGGGCTTATTCTTACGTTACGTGCCAACTCTCCCGTAACGAATTCCGGCATCGTGGGTGGAACTGTTTCAACGCGAGGCGAAAACTCGCACGTTTCCAATTCCGGCATCGTGGGTGGAGCTGTTTCAACGCAAGGCGAAAACTCGGGCGTTTCCAATTCCGGTGGTGTCGGGGGGCTTATTATTACGGAAAGTGCCAACTCTCCGATTACGAATTCTGGAGATGTCACAGGCAACCTGCTTTCTCGCGGCGATAGTTCCCCGATTGTAAACTCTGGCAACGTCGGAACATTTGTTGGCACAGAAGGCGCGAACTCGGGAGTTTTCAATTCAGGAAGCGTCGCTCAGTACTTGCGAGCAGAAGGAGATAACTCGAGCATTGTTAACGCCGGCTCGGTGGGAAACGGAGAGAACAGCGGCTTTCGCCTCCTGGATGGGATTCATCTATTTGGGGCTGACGCCTCTTTAACTCTGTTGCCCGGCTCCGTTATCCAGGGCGTCATCGTATTTGACGGCACAGGCACCAGAACGCTGAATGTCGGCAATGGCCTGTCGATTAACAACACGCTCGGTTTTACCGGAACGCCGGTGGAGGTCGTCGCCAATGGTGCGGTTTTTGCTGCGGGTGATGATGGAGCAGGTCCAGGCACCCGTGTTGCCGTTGTCGATCCGACGAACCTGTCGACCCAGGATGAGCAGTTGGCCGATCTGACCGGTGGTATCGCTTCGGCTCGGGAGAACAGACTGGCCGGAGTTCGTAATGGGTCGGGCGGTGCTGTGACCGCGAACGGCGCTTTTGACAGCGCCGCAAAGTCCGATCCCGGTCATCCGTTCTGGATAGAGGGCTTCGGATCTTACCGGGAACAGGATGCGGATCAGCCTGCGGTCGCGACCGATCAGTGGATCGGCGGCGTTGTGATCGGTGCGGACGATCTGTTGCAGGATAATCTCAGGCTCGGCTTTCTCGGCGGTGCGGCCTGGGGCGGGGTTGACGCGGATTTCGACTCCCAGGAAACAGATAGCCGTAGCTTCTTTGTCGGCACCTACGCTTCGCTGCTTCAGGCCGGGCTGATTTTCGATCTGGCCCTGACCGGAGGGTATTCGGAGTTCGATCAGGACCGGTCCGTTGCCAACAACACAGCCGCAGGCGGACTTGAGACGGCTACGGCCGATTTCAGCGGCTGGTTTGTTTCCCCCGAACTGGCTGTGACCAAACCGACGGTGCTTCTGGGTCATCGTCTGGAAGGCAGTCTGGCATTGCGCTATGCGGGATTGTTCCTTGACGGTTACACCGAAAGCGGCACGACAGCGCCGCTGACGGTTGACGACCGGGATGTTCATGTCGGTGTTGCGCGTCTGCAGATCGCAGCGCCTTCCGAAACAGTCTATGCCAACGGCTCCGCCTTCCGCTACCGTCTGAAGGCAGGTCTTGAAGCCCGGACTAACTTTGGCGGCGAGACCATTGATGGCGCTTTGCTTGGCCAGAACATCAGCTTCAATCCCGGCGGTGAAAATAACAGTCTTGGCGGGTTTGCCGGCTTGTCCGCCGAGTTCGATACCGGGTCGGGCTTTGTCTTCACGGCAGGCGGCGAAGGGCTTTTGGAGACCACCGGTTCCTACCAGCTTTCAGGCCGGGCGGGTGTGGGACTCCGGTTCTAGAGTGTTCTGTGATTAGTTTGACGCATATCCGGAATTTGCGAAGTAGTTGGCGCATTTTTGAGGTGTGAAGCTCTCAAGGAGTTGGCCGATACCGTTGCAGATGGCCTGGACGGTGCGTGCACACTCCTTGCGCAGCAATGTCCTGAGCTTGGCGAAGACCTGTTCGATCGGATTGAGATCGGGAGAGTATTTGGGCAGGAAGATCAGATGCGCACCGGCCTTGCGGATGGCCTGGCGCATTGCCTTGCCCTTGTGCGAGCCAGATTGTCGAGGATGACGACATCGCCGGGTTTGAGCGTTGGAACCAGTGCCTGCTCGACATAGGCGAGGAACCTCTGGCGATTGATCGGCCCGTCGAACATGCAGGGTGCGGCGATGCGGTCATCACGCAACGCCGCCAGGAAAGTTGTCGTTTTCCATTTGCCGCGAGGCACTTTGGCGATCAGCCGTTCGCCGCGCGGCGCCCAGCCATGTGCGCGCGTCATGTCCGTGCGGGCCCAGGTTTCGTCGATGAAGACCCGGCGCGCGGGAGCGCCGCAGCCATTTGATTGCCGAGCTTTCACTCACTCCAAACCGGCGCGAGGCCGCCCGGCAACTCATCCCATCGATTTCTACCGCATCAATCACACGATCAGGTAAATCCTGCGAATAAGCTCGTCCCATCCATGCCGACCTCCTGCTCCGACCTTTACGGGATACGCTATAGCCCGCTTTTCGCACCTTTCCTTGCAGCTTTTTGCCGTTTGATCCGCCATTTCAAGCACATTTATGAGTCCATACCCCAGTTGTGCTTTCCCATGAGGCTGTCCTGACCACTTAATCCGTGCGCCGGCGCGACCCGTTTTATCTCTGGCCATCCAATTAAGCGTCTACCGTCAATGCCGACTGATCGGAACGGACCCAGACATCGTTCCAGGCGTTGAACATGAGTGCCGTCCAAAGATGAGGCCCCCAATTTCTTTCGCCGGACAAGTGTTCCTGCAGGTATTTTGTCACTTTGTCCGCCCGGAAATAGCCGTCTTTAACAAGACGGTCCCGGCACAGCATATCTGTTGCCCATTCACGCAACGGGCCTCGAAGCCACTCGTTGATTGGGACGCTGAATCCCTGCTTGGGACGTTCGAAGAGTTCGACAGGGATGCGACGCGCCAGTAACTTGCGAAGCGCGATCTTGCCTTTGCCCTGGCTAAAACAAAGCGAACGCGGCGCTCGCCATGCCTCTTCAACAATTCGGTAGTCGAGCAAGGGTGACCGTAGTTCAAGTCCGAATGCCATGGTGGCCCTGTCAACTTTCACCAGCACGTCATCAGGCAAATAACAAATGGAGTCCAAACACATCATGCGTTCCTGGTCGCTCCACTCGGGGTTTGCCAGGCCGCGGGTTAAGTTCGTCTGGGGCTCATATCCATCGATCACGATATCGGCCGGATCGCTCCATTGCGAAACGAATTCGCGGTAGCGACTGTCAAAGTCCTTATATGTCAAAATCTGAGCTAACTTCTTGATCCTGTCTCCCGACACTTCATCCCGTAGTGACTGGGTGATCACGCCACGCCCGAGTTTCAGTACGGTGTCGATCCATGAAGCGGACAATTTATCGACGGTGCTCAAGGCCACGTTGGGTATCTTTTGGGCAAGTCGATTGATTGTCAGCATGCGATGATATCGTGCGTATCCGCAGAAGCTTTCGTCACCTCCGTCTCCTGACAGGGCAACGGTGACCATGTTGCTCGTCATTTCGGACAGCAGTAACGTTGGAACCTGGGACGGGTCCGCAAACGGCTCGTCATAGACAACGGGTAAACGCTGGACCAGATCGATCGCCATCTGTGGCGTAGCAGTCAATTCGGTATGTTCGACGCCAAGATACCGTGCGATTTCGGCAGCAAACTCTGCCTCATTAAATGCCGCTTCATTGTACCCGATCGTGAAGGTCTTTACGGTTTCGCTTGAGACCTCGGTCATCAAAGCGGCAATCAGAGTCGAATCAATGCCGCCGGACAAAAAGGCACCCACAGGCACGTCGGAAACAAGCCGTTCCCTGACGGCTGTTTTCAACAGGGTATCAAGACGTTCAAGGGACTCCTGTTCGCTGTTCAACCGTTGTGTGCGTGACTTGGTAACCGCGCTCACAAGATCCCAATAGGGTGCGGAACTCTCTCGAAGCTGTGGTGCAGGGCTGCACTGTGAATCGACGGAAACGGTAAGCCAGTGGCCTGCCTGGAGTTTGAACACATCCTTGTAAATAGAGTAAGGGGCCGGGATGAAGTTGTGGCGGAGATACAGGGACAAAGCTCCCCGATCTATATCCGCCGACTGCATTGCCGGGTGACTGCGAAGCGCTTTCAGCTCGGAGCCGAACAACAGATGAGAACCCAAAACTCCAATGTAAAGAGGTTTTTTCCCCAGGCGGTCTCGAGCAAAATGGACTTTTCGCGCCTCCTGATCGAACAATACAAAGGCAAACATTCCATTGACTGTTGCCAGAGCTTCTTCAAGTCCCACAGCATCAATCAATTCCAGCAGAACCTCAGTGTCTGAATGACCCCGAAAAACAGTTCCGCCATCAATCAGTCTTTGGCGAATGTCCTGATATCCGTATATCTCACCGTTAAAAACGATCGTAAATCGGCCACTGTGGGAGATCATCGGCTGACTCCCCGCATCGGAAAGGTCAATAACTGCCAGTCGACGCTGTCCAAGACATACTTTGCCGTCCTGACTGACCCAGTGGCCCTCTCCATCAGGTCCGCGATGCGCAATACTGTTCGTCATTCTCCGAAGGATCGCCATGGATCGATCAGTCGAAACAGATGAACAGTCTACAAAACCCGCAATTCCACACATAGATCCGTTCGTTTCCCTCAGATGTCAGCAGATGACTTTTTTACCTTTAGTGCAACATATCCGGTCTTTGTCTGGTCAGATATAGTTTCAAATCGCCTTTAAAAATAAAAGATAGCGAAACCACTCATATCTTTGAGTTATTACCTGTATCGGACGTGTCCAGTCAGGATGAAGAAAAGAAATTGTCATACTTTTCTGCCACCGCAGCAATAGAGTATTGCTTTTTTATTCTTTCACGCGCCTGAACTGCCATGGCTGTGTAGTCAGCGGGGGAGAGTTCGGTCATTTTTTCCATGGCGTTAGCAAGTTGTTCTGCATTTTGGGGTTGCACAACAATACCGCATCCCTCGACAATTGCGGCGGCGTCGCCGACATCCGTTGCTATGACAGGATTTGAATAACTCATCGCCTCCGCGACAACATTCGGGAAACCTTCGGTTCGGGACGAAAGAACGAGAACATCTATATCATTGTAAAATGCTGCCATATCGTCCACCGGACCGCGAAGTTCTACGCGGTCGGCGGGTAATTCAACGGTCTGGAGCAGGCCAGCCAACTCATCATTGTCGTTTACCAGGCCTTTTCCTACTGCAATGAAGCGACAGTCTGGATGGTTTTCCGCCACTTTGGCCGCTGCACGAAAAAAAGTTTCGAAGTCTTTTTGAGGGTGAAATCTCCCTGCGATCCCAAACCGGCGAACTGTTTCAATCGGCTTAGCTGTTACATCCGGAACGTCAAAGCCATTTGGAATGACAACACTGTTTTTGTCTCGATATCCCAGATTTTGATGAAGAGAGCGCGCGCGCCTTGAATTGTAGATTATGCCTTTGGGCATTGCGGACAGATGCTTGCATGCCCTCACACTGAGGCGTGAGCTTCTTGACATCGACGTCAGGTCATCGAGCGACTGCCGTACGTTCCAGAAGACGGGCGTCGGGGTTCGGGACAGCCTGCAGGCGATCGATCCCATTGCCATGGCGTGATACATCCAGCAGAGAATGAGCTTTGGCTGCTCCTGCCTGATAATCTGGCGAAGCTTCATAACAGCTTGCGGAACTGCCATCGCGGTGTGCATGCCCAGCGCTTGATATCTGACATTTTTGTTGGCGACGAGTTTCTTGTTGCGCAGCGATATGTCTTTGAGAGAAACAACCAGCGAGGGTTCATCCCCGGAATAACCCAGTATGCGTGCCAGCATCTTTTCCGCGCCGTTCGGCTCTGTGAAATTTGTTATAAGATGCAGAATCATTGAGCAGCCAAGTTCAAAAAATGAGTAAACCGATACGCAGCCGTTTATTTGGATGCACCCCGTTATGGGCCTGTGACACTGAAAACAATCTGACGGCAATATGGTAAGGGGCCCCCAGTCAAATAACGCTTAAGGTTTGGATATTCAATTGAACACTGTTGGTTTCGGTTAATTTGCGGGGCCCATGTCCGCATGGTCCGGCAAGCATGACAGTTGCAAATGGTTCCGGATTATCGTCTCTGATTGGCTGGTTTATCCGATTACGTCTACCTTTACGTCATTTATGGTCGACATCAACGATGTGGCTTGAATGTTATTGTTTTAGAAGCGCTCGTCGATTGTCAGAAGAGATGTTTTTGTGCATCAGTTCGAGAATGATGCATTTCAATCAAAATTCGCGCTACAAAGCGAGACGTGTCCTTCTGTTTGAAGGGGAGGTGCACAGTGTATTCCTGACCGCGTTGGAAAAATCTGAAAACCGGACGGTTTCCTGCCCCTTTCCGCTTTGTCAAAAACACAATCTGCTCTCGCAGAATGGATGAAATGAATGGGTCCTGAACCTAGACCGACTGACAATGCTTTTCTTGGCAAAACTCTGAAAGGCGGCTCGCACGAACCGACTTATGCCGGGGCGCTTTCCTTTATGCGGCGTCGATACAGCCGCGATCTGAACAATGTGGATCTCGTGGTCTGGGGCGTTCCGTTTGATGCGGCTGTCTCGAACCGGCCTGGGACACGTTTCGGACCGCAGGCGATCCGAAGAGCTTCGGCGATTTTCGATGGCGACCCGCAATATCCATTTCACACGGATCCGTATGAGGTCCTCACGGTCATCGATTATGGGGATTGTGTTTTCGACTACGGACGGAATAGCGAAATTCCCGGCTGCATTGAACATCAGGCCCGGGAGATCCTGTCGTCCGGAGCTCAGCTTTTCAGCCTTGGTGGCGATCATTTTGTGACCTATCCGCTGCTGAGAGCCCATGCGGATAAACATGGGCCGCTGGCACTGGTGCAGTTCGATGCCCACCAGGATACCTGGGACGATAAGGGCGATCGGATCGATCACGGCACTTTTGTCGGCCGTGCCGTACGCGAGGGGCTGATCGACCCGGACAGATCGATCCAAATCGGCATCCGGACACATGCGCCGGAGACCTGCGGCATCGATATCATTTACGGGGAAGAGGTCGAGCGGATCGGTCCGGTCGGGCTCGTCAATAGAATTGTAAGCCGGGTGGGGACGGGCCCCGCCTATATGACCTTTGATATCGATTGCCTTGATCCGGCATTCGCGCCGGGGACGGGAACGCCTGTGTCAGGCGGGCTGTCGTCTCGCGAAGCTCTGATGTTGCTGCGCTCGCTGAAGGACATCGATTTTGTCGGCGGCGACATTGTCGAGGTCTCGCCTCCTTACGATCATGCTGACATCACGGCGATTGCGGGGGCGACGGTTGCGCAGACATATATCGGGATGCAGGCTGAAAAGCGGTCGAAAAAGTAGACGTCGGGAGTGCAGCGAGGGTCTGAAGAATGCGGCCTAAACCTTCATCTTCACATAGGACCCCGGCGCATCCTCAATAATCGTCTTGCGTCGTTTGCCCGGGATCCGCGCCTTGACTTCCGCATCATCCAGGTCGTGAATCCAGGCATTCCAATCCGGCCACCACGACCCTTCGGTTTCCTCAGCACCCTTAAGCCAGTTTTTCAGCGAGCCCTTTATGGGGCCGTTGGTCCAGTACTGATATTTCTTTTTTTCCGGTGGGTTGACCACGCCTGCAATATGGCCGGAGCCCGAAAGCACGTATTTCACCGGGCCGCCGAACATTTTTGAACCGATATAAACGGATTCCGGCGGCGCAATGTGGTCTTCCTTGGTGGCAAGATTGTAAATCGGGATCTTGATTTTCTTGAGATTGAGCTGAACGTTGTCGACGACCATTTTGCCTTTGGCCAGATTGTTCTCAAGATAACAGTTGCGCAGATAAAAGGAGTGGTTTGCCGCCGGCATCCGTGTTGAATCGGAGTTCCAGTAGAGAAGATCGAACGGGAACGGCTCTTTGCCGCGCATGTAGTTGTTGATCACATAGGGCCAGATAAGGTCATTGGAACGCAACAGATTGAAAGCCGTCGCCATTTTGCTGCCGTCCAGATATCCCTTCT
The DNA here is from genome assembly GCA_965275915.1 of Stappiaceae bacterium. Taxonomy (GTDB): domain Bacteria; phylum Pseudomonadota; class Alphaproteobacteria; order Rhizobiales; family Stappiaceae; genus JBDWFY01. The sequence goes on along the minus strand of CBDHYI010000005.1, from coordinate 442,124 downwards.
CCGACATCCTTTTTTCGACCATCTCGATTTGCTCTTCATCGACAAAGACCATCAGGTCGCCGGCGTGAGTAAAGTCGACCTGGGTCGTAAAAAAAGTCGCACTGGCTATTCGATCGTCGTTTTTTGCGGCCATGTAGGCCAGTGTCACGGCCAGCAGTGTGCCGCCGACGCAATAGCCGATGGCATTGGCCTGTTTTTGGCCGGTCACGCTTTTGACGATGTCGAGGGATTCCAGAATCCCTTCCTTCATATAATGTTCGAAGCTTTTTTCCGCCTGCTTCTCGTCCGGGTTGACCCAGGAAACGACGAACACGGTATGACCCTGGTCGACGGCCCATTTGATGAAGGATTTCTGCGGGTTCAGATCGAGAATGTAGAACTTGTTGATCCATGGCGGTACGATCAAAAGCGGGCGCTTCAGAACCTTGTCGGTCGTCGGCTGATACTGGATGAGCTGCCGCACGTCGTTCTGTGCGATGACTTTTCCCGGCGTCATTGCAAGATTTTCGCCGACTTTGAATTTGGTATTGTCCGACTGGCGTATTTTCAGGTCGCCGCGGCCGGCGCGAATGTCTTCGGCCAGCATCTGCATCCCGCGGGCAAGGTTTTCACCGTTGCTGGAGAAAGTCTCACGCAGCAATTCAGGGTTGGTCAGCACATAATTTGACGGTGAAATCGCATTGAGAATCTGGTGGACGTAAAAGTCGGCCTTATGACGGGTATGATCGTCAAGACCGTCGGCATTCTTGACCAGATCATCCGCCCAGTGTCCGGTCTGCAGATACATTTGTTTTAAGAAATTAAAAAACTGATTGTCCTGCCAGTCCTCGTCCTTGAAGCGTTTGTCGCTCGGGTCCGACTGAACGATATCCTTGCCTTCGTCTCCGGCCATCTTTCTGAGCGTGTTGTTCCACACATTCATATAGCCGGTGACAAGTTTGGTTTGAGCCTCAAGTGTCCGCTGGGGGTCCGACATCCAGTATTCGCCGACTTTCGCCAGCGTTTTGACGATCTCGGTCATATCGTCACTCAGATTGGATTTGGTCTCGCCGGATTCTCTCGGCTCCACATAGGCGGCAACGGCTTTGCCGGTGCTTTCTATGACTTTGGCCATATTTTGAGCGAACGCTTCAGGATTGTTGACGACATACTGAAGAAATGACTCCTTTTGATCGTCGCTCATAGTTCGGTATTCCCCAATTTGACGAACGCGTTACGGCCTGGCCCTGCGAAAGTGTCTTCTTTTGTTGCCCTGTCATGACAGGGGTTTGGCCCATCAATTGCCGATGTTAGCGCATAACCGGCGCGAATAAAAACACCTGTCCATCAGGACACAGCGTCAACATATTGAAACTGAGGCGCATTCCTGTCGGTCGATGATCTTTTCAACATGAATGTCCGCTTCATTTCGCGTCTCTATATCGTGAGATTGCATCACTTAACAGGGGGCAAGGTCACGAAACCGCTCAATTGCTCTCCATAATGCGACAATCAATTCAATTGGCATCGGTAGATTGCGCTGCTAAGGGAGTGGCGGCAAACGCGAGAGTCAGTTACATTGCATGAAAACAATGGGATTGCTTTCGCATCGCGACCGGGTTGCAGCGCCTGAAAGAGCCGCCATGTGCATGATGAAGAAAATTACGGTGATCCCGTTATGCTTGTCGCTCTTGAGCGGGTGTGCGGCCAGCACCGACGTCACTCTGTTGGGAAGCCTGCAAGGCGACGAATTTGCAGAATCTCCTCCGGCCCAAACGGTCAGTGCACAGGGCGCTTCCTCGGTGGCCGGCCCGGCGGATCAGGTCGTCAGCAGTCCGCTGCCGGTCTTGACACCTGAGGCAGTCAGAGAACAGACTCGGCAGGATCTTCAGGCTCTGGCAGCATCGCGGGCAGGGCCAACACCGGCCGGTTCGGCGACGTCGCTGCAGGAATTGCTTGACCTTCGCGACGGCCATGCGGATCGGATGAGCGCCGATATCGAGAACGCCATTCGGCAATGCGAAGACCTTGCGTCCAATGAGGTTCGGCCCGCAGCCTGCAATTAAAGAGCCGGCGCCCAGATGGAAATTGAACCAATGGGGCAGTTGCGCCCGTTCGCGTGCAGGTTATGCCGATATCTGTTCGCAACAATCAGTGAGGTTCCGAGGAATGGACGATTTTCATAAAACGAGGCGCCTGCCGCCCTATGTTTTTGAACAGGTCAATCGTCTGAAAGCCAAAGCACGGGCGAACGGCGCGGATATTGTGGATCTGGGTATGGGCAATCCGGATTTGCCGACACCCCAATTCATCGTCGAAAAACTGGTTGAAACGGTCCAGAACCCCAAGACTCACCGTTATTCGGCGTCCAGGGGAATCCCGGGCCTGCGAAAAGCACAGGCAGGGTACTACGGACGCCGTTTCGGTGTGAAACTCAATCCTGAGACGCAAGTTGTTGCGACGCTGGGCTCCAAGGAAGGGTTTGCGAATATGGCTCAGGCGATCACCGCGCCGGGCGATGTCGTTCTTGTGCCCAATCCCAGCTACCCGATCCACGCATTCGGGTTTCTTATGGCCGGAGGGTCTTTGCGCTACATGCCGGCGGAGCCGGGGCCGGAGTTTTTTCACGCTCTTGAGCGCGCTGTGGTCCACTCGATCCCTAAACCGATTGCAATCATCCTGTGCTATCCGGCGAATCCGACGGCCTGCATGGCGGATCTCGAATTTTATAAGGATGTCGTTCAGTTTGCGCGCAAACACGAGATCTTCGTGCTTTCCGATCTGGCTTATGCCGAAATTTATTTTGACGAGACGCCGCCGCCCTCGCTGCTACAGGTTCCCGGAGCGATGGACGTGGCGGTTGAATTCACATCCTTGTCAAAGACATTTTCCATGCCCGGCTGGCGGATGGGCTTTGCGGTCGGGAACGAAAAGCTGATTGCGGCTCTGTCTCGGGTGAAATCCTATCTCGACTATGGGGCGTTTACGCCTATTCAGGTTGCGGCAGCCGCGGCGCTCAATGGTCCTGAAAACGTCATTGACGAGATTCGCGGGACCTACAGACAGCGCCGCGATGCGCTTGTTGAATCGTTTGCGCGTGCCGGATGGGATATCCCGCCACCGGGGGCAACCATGTTTGCCTGGGTGCCGATTCCGGAAAAATTCCGACCGCTCGGCAGCCTGGAATTCGCAAAAATGCTGCTTCAGAAAGCGGATGTGGCCGTGTCACCAGGTCTTGGTTTTGGCGAATATGGCGACGACTATGTGCGCATCTCGCTTGTGGAGAACGAACAGCGCATCAGGCAAGCGGCAAGGAATGTCAGACGATTTCTTGAATCTGCAGACAAAACATTGCACAACGTGATCCCAATCAGCGCCTCTCGCTGAGAAAATGATCTGGATCACGTAGTTTATGGCAGACGCATTGAAGCTTGGCGTGGCCGGCCTGGGGACGGTCGGTGCAGCGCTGGCCCGAATATTGGAAAAGCACGCCGCAATACTGACGAGCCGCTCGGGGCGACCGATTACAATTACCGCTGTGTGCGCGCGCGACCGGTCGAAAGATCGGGGCATCGATCTGTCCGGAGCCGCTTGGTTTTCCGATCCTGTTGCTCTGGCACAATCGGAAGAGATCGACGTTTTTGTTGAGTTGATCGGTGGCGATACCGGTCCGGCGGAAGACTCGGTCCGTGCAGCGATTGCGAGCGGCAAGCATGTGGTGACTGCCAACAAAGCCCTGCTTGCCAAACACGGAAATGCTCTTGCACGGGAAGCGGAAGCCCGATGCGTCAGCCTCAATTACGAAGCTGCGGTCGCCGGTGGGATTCCGATCATAAAGGCGCTGCGGGAGACATTGACCGGCAATTGCGTCAGTCGCATCTACGGTATCCTGAACGGAACCTGCAATTACATTCTCACCCGCATGGAGCAGGACCGGATTTCCTTTGAGGAGTGTCTTGCCGATGCGCAGCGGCTTGGATATGCCGAGGCCGATCCGACCTTCGATGTCGAAGGGTTCGACAGTGCGCACAAGCTCGCAATCCTGACCAGCCTTGCTTTTGGAACGCAGATTGAAGCCGATTCGGTGTATGTCGAGGGCATCTCGTCAATTACGACAGCCGATATTGAAGCCGCGAAAGAGCTCGGATACCGGATTAAGCTCTTGGGCGTTGCGCAAACAACCGACACCGGTATTGAGCAACGCGTCCATCCGACCATGGTTCCCGTTGCCTCATCCATTGCGCAGGTCAACGGCGTTTTGAATGCTGTTGCGGTGGATGCCGATTTCGTGAACGAGATCGTGCTTTCAGGGCCCGGTGCGGGCGGGGATGCAACCGCATCGTCCGTGGCTGGTGACATCACCGACATTGCACGAGGGGTCCGCGTGCCGGTTCTGGCACGGCCTGCGTCCGAACTGAAACCCTATCAGCGTGCGCGCATGCGCCTGCATGAAGGGGGCTACTATATTCGTTTGTCGGTTTATGACCGGCCCGGCGCCTTTGCAAGTATTGCGCGGGCCATGGCTGACCATTCGATTTCCCTGGAATCGATCGTGCAGCGGCGCAGAAACGGGCAGCATCCGCAAAATATCGCCGATGTGGCGGTCGATCCGCAGCCGGTTATTCTGATAACGCACGAGACAACGGAAAACGCCGTCAAGGACGCCCTTGAGGCGATTGCTGCGGACAATGTTATTGCTGAAAAACCGCAGATGATCCGAATTGAAAAATTGCGATGAATTCAATGAGTCCTGATCTTAAGTATTTCCGGGAACCTGAGAATGAGCCAAACGAATAAAACTGTCGCCGTTCTGGACCGCATCCTGACATTGGAACTTGTTCGCGTGACCGAAAGAGCGGCCGTGTCCGCGGCACGGCTGCGGGGGCGTGGGGACGAAAAAGCGGCCGACCAGGCTGCGGTGGATGCGATGCGGCGCGAACTGAACCAGCTTCCGATCGACGGCACGGTCGTTATCGGTGAAGGCGAGCGCGATGAAGCCCCAATGCTCTATATCGGCGAAGAGGTCGGCACCAAAGAGGGACCGAAAGTCGACATAGCGCTTGATCCGCTTGAAGGCACGACGATTTGCGCAAAAAACCTTCCCAATTCGCTCGCCGTAATCGCGATGTCGGAGCAGGGCGGTCTGTTGAATGCACCGGACTGCTATATGGAAAAAATTGCGATCGGTCCGGGATTTAAGCCCGGCCTGATCGACCTGGACCGGTCGCCGTCTGAGAATGTGCAGGCAATGGCGGATGCAAAGGAGGTCTCGGTGGGCGATATTACAGCCTGTGTGCTTGACCGCCCGCGTCATGCCCGCCTCATTGAAGAAATCCGCGCAACCGGGGCGGCGCTTCGTCTCATTGGCGATGGCGATGTGGCTGGCGTCATTCATACGACCGATCCGGAGGAAACCGGTATCGATATCTATATGGGAATCGGTGGCGCGCCGGAGGGCGTTCTGGCGGCAGCGGCGCTGCGCTGTATCGGCGGACAGATGCAGGGGCGTCTTGTGATCAACCGGGAAGAGCAGAAAGAACGCGCTCACCGGATGGGCATTGAAGATGTCACTCGAAAATACACCATGGAGGAAATGGCGCGGGGCGATGTCTATTTCGCGGCAACCGGCGTCACGGATGGCAATTTCCTGCAGGGTGTCAAATTTTCCAAAGACAAGATCACGACCCACACTGTTGTGATGCGATCATCGTCCGAGACTGTTCGCTACATCAAGGCGATCCACACACAGTTGGAAAAGTTTCATCTCGATTGAGGCGCACCCCGAACTGAAACCGTCCTTTGTTGGCTGTTGACGGGAGAGACAAACAAATCTGACGAGGTCGATGTGACCAGCCCGAACGCTTTTTTGAGCGTGACAGCATCCTTTGCCGGCAAGCGCTGGCAGGAACGGCTTGATGACGGGATGCAGGCGCGGGCTCTGGCTATGGCGCAGCGATATGATTTGCCCGATATTGTTGCGCGTGTTCTGGCCGGCCGCGATGTGTCACTTGAGCAGGCATCGTCGTTCCTTGATCCCAGCCTTCGCGATCTGATGCCGGATCCATCGAGCCTGATCGATATGGATGCCGCCTGCGATCGGGTTGTCAAAGCGATCCGGTCAGGCGAACAGATCGCGATCTTTGGCGACTACGATGTCGATGGTGCGACCTCCTCCGCCTTGCTGGCTCGGTTCCTGATGTTCACCGGGCTTAAACCCTTTATTCATATTCCGGATCGGCTGACGGAGGGGTATGGTCCGAATATTCCGGCAATCGAGGAATTGCATCGGCGCGGCGCAACGCTTCTCGTTACACTGGATTGCGGCAGCACGAGCTTTGAGGCCTTTGAGGCCGCCCGTAAGATCGGTCTTGACGTCGTCACGATCGACCATCATCAGGTCGGCGTCGACCGTCCGGATATCGAGGCCCTGGTCAATCCGAACCGTCAGGACGATCTCTCAGGTCAGGGGCATCTGGCAGCCGTTGGGGTCACTTTTCTGTTTTTGGTCGCCCTCAACAGAGCCTTGCGCGAGGCGGGGTTCTATTCCGGAAAACCACCAAACCTGCTTTTGTGGCTGGATCTCGTTGCGCTTGGGACGGTTTGTGATGTCGTGCCGCTGAAAGGACTGAACCGGGCCTATGTCACCAAAGGTCTGATGGCAATCCGGAAGCGGGACAATCACGGCCTTGCCGCGTTGTGCGATGTTTCCCGACTGAATGGCCCGGTCAGTCCTTACCATCTGGGATTTATGATTGGACCGCGCATCAATGCCGGTGGGCGGATCGGGGACGCGGCCCTGGGTGCGCGCCTGCTGTTGTCAATGGACCGGGGCGAAGCGCAGAACATCGCTGCGGAACTCGATCGGCTGAACCAGGAGCGTCAGACGATCGAGGCCTTGATGCTCGAACAGGCCCAAGATCAGGTGGGCATGTCTCTGGAGGGCAATCCGGATCAGGCCGTTATTGTCGCGGGGGCCGACACCTGGCATCCGGGTATTGTCGGATTGATCGCATCGCGTCTCAAGGAAACCCACCGGCGCCCGGCCTTTGCGATTGCCTGGGACGATGCGAACAAGGGAACCGGATCCGGACGATCAATTCTGGGCGTTGATCTTGGGGCTGCTGTGCGGCAGGCGGTTGGGGCGGGCCTTGTCATCAAGGGAGGAGGGCATGCGATGGCGGCAGGTTTGACAATCGCAAAAGAACGGCTGCCGGACCTGGAGAGTTTTTTCGATGAGAAGCTGGCCGACGCCGTTCACGCACACCGTCAGGTCGACACCCTGACGATAGACGGGGCGCTCACGGCCTCCGGAGCCACGCTGCAACTGCTGGAAACCCTTGAAAAAGCCGGTCCTTATGGAGCCGGACACAGTGAACCGGTTTTTGCGCTGCCGTCCCACAGGCTTGGTTATGCCGATACTGTCGGCAGCGGCCATATTCGAGCGACGATTGCCGGGTCCGATGGATCGTCACTCAAGGCCATTGCCTTTCGCGCTGCCGACAAGCCGTTGGGACAGGCTCTTCTTGCCGGTCGTGGAAGTTTCATGCATTTTGCGGGAACCTTGTCCGTTGACCACTGGCAGGGAAACCCCAAAGCACAACTGCGAATACTGGATGCGGCTGATCCGGCGAAAACTTTTTAACCATATGAAATATATCGAATAATTCGAATTTTGCAGATTTGGAGGTCGTTGCGGCCCAGGTGAAATGCAGAGCGTGTGTCCGAAATTAACGTCAAAGCAATCATTTGCCGCTACTTGAAAAAGGCAGACAAGGATTGGTCGGGATTTGCCATGAAGCGGGCAAAAGTACATGCTCTGAACGAACGCCGGAAGATGCGTTCGAAAGTCGAGCCAATGGGTCTGAAAAGGGAAACGCCTTTGTGTCCGCCGGCCATGGCTTTGGAAAATGAACCGGATGCGGACGCATTGCTCAAGGAACTGCGTGCGACGGTGGAACGGGCGGAAATTGCTCTTAAGGGTGTCAACCGGATGCCTCTGTCCCTTGAGCTGCCCTCTGGCCGCCTGCTGGTGTTCGCCGCCAGCGTTGGAACATTAACGATTATTATGTTGGCAAATCAGCTGGCACAGGCCATTCTTTAACAGGAAATTTCAGACATATCTTTTGGGGGCGGAAAAGATCAGGATTACCCTCTGTTTAGGAGTGCCTGAAATATGAGTATTTTCATAACCATCGCACTGCTTGCCTTTGCCGTCGGCATCGCGTTGATGCTCGCCAATATTGTGGGCCGGTCGCGGCTTGACGAGCATCATAAGGCGGTTTTAAAGCGTCAGGATCGGCGCAATGAGAACAGCTTTCTGTTTTTCGGGAAAATCCTCATTCCTCCTTACGTGGTTATGGTTCTTGCCGTTTTTGCGATCCAGGCCGGCAATGCCTATAAGCATGGTTTTCTGACGACCCGTCCGTTTAATTTTCTTTTCAAACACACGGTGACAACCGGGATCGACTTCGTCGACAGGCTTCTGGATATCTATATTTACGAGCAATATCTCCTGATCGGGATCACGGTGATGTTTCTCCTGTTTCTGGGTTGCTTCGGATTTTTCTTCGGTCAGCTCTACAGACTGCGAAATTACCGGCTGATGCAGAAACGGCTTCGGCGGGAGCGCGAAAGCGGGTCGGAACATGCGGGCCATGCGGCCTGAAGCGTATCCTGTTTATGTTGGATCATTTGATGGCGGAAACTTTGAGAACAAGCCCCTTGTTCGCCGCCAGGACACTGTGTACACCCGCATTTAATGGCACCACCACTACTGACACTTCAGGACGTTCATCTGACATTCGGCGGAACCCCGCTTCTTGCAGGAGCGGAGCTCTCGATTTCCGAGGGCGAACGCTTGTGCCTTGTCGGCCGGAACGGGTCGGGCAAATCAACGTTTCTGAAGATCGCAGCCGGAGAAATTGAGCCTGATACCGGCCAACGTTTTATCCAGCCGGGCACGACGGTCCGATACCTGCCGCAGGTTCCCGATTTTGACACGCACAAGACCGTGCGGGACTATACACTCTCGGGGCTCGGGCCCGGAGACGATCCTTACCGGGTTGACTACCTGCTGGAGCAACTGGGGCTGACCGGCGCTGAAGATATCGGCCAACTGTCCGGTGGAGAGGCCCGGCGCGCCGCGCTTGCGCGGGCACTTGCTCCGGAGCCGGATATCCTGCTTCTGGACGAGCCGACGAACCATCTCGATCTGCCCGCCATCGAGTGGCTTGAGGCCGAGTTGCTGTCCTTACGCTCCGCAATCGTAGTCATCAGCCACGACCGCCGATTTCTGGAAACACTTTCTCGGTCGACGCTGTGGCTTGACCGTGGAAGAACCTGGCTGCTGAACAAGGGGTTTGCGCATTTTGAAGCGTGGCGCGATCAGGTGCTCGAACAGGAGGAAATCGATCAGCATAAGCTCGACCGGAAAATCGTTCGTGAGGAGCATTGGGTCCGGTATGGAGTGACGGCGCGGCGCAAGCGCAATATGCGGCGCATGCGGGAATTGCAGGCGCTGCGTCAGAAACGCCGGGATCATAGGGCTGCCGTCGGGACGGTCAGCATGGTTGCGACGGAGGGCGCGCTGTCCGGCAAACTGGTTGTTGAAGCCAAGGCGATTGCAAAAGCATTTGGCGACCGCACCATCGTCCGGGATTTTTCGATGCTGGTGCAGCGCGGCGACCGGGTGGGACTTGTCGGACCGAACGGGGCCGGAAAGACAACATTGCTCAATATGCTCACCGGGAAGCTTGCACCCGATCGGGGCAGCATTCGCCTTGGCGCCAACCTGCAGATGATGACACTGGATCAGCAGCGTGCGGGACTTCGCCCTGACTGGACCGTCAAGGAGGTTTTGACCGCTGGGGGAGGAGATACGGTTGAGGTGAACGGTCAGCCCCGGCATGTGATCGGTTACATGAAAGACTTCCTGTTTCAGCCTGAACAGGCCCGGTCTCCGGTCAGCGCCCTGTCCGGAGGTGAGCGGGGGCGGCTGATGCTTGCGCTTGCTTTGTCCAAGCCGTCGAACTTTCTGGTGCTTGATGAGCCGACCAACGATTTGGACCTGGAAACGCTTGAGCTTCTCCAGGAACTCCTGACGGGCTATTCCGGTACGGTGCTTATCGTTAGCCATGACCGCGATTTTCTCGACAGGATCGCAACTTCGGTCGTCGTGGCGGAAGGGCAGGGCCGATGGCAGGATTATGCCGGTGGCTATACCGACATGGTTGCTCAGCGCGGTTCCGGTGTTTTGGCACAGCACAACGGCAATCGGACCGGTGTGCGGCCCCAGTCGCCGCCGCGCCCGCGGGAGGAAGCGGGAAGGGAGGCCAAGAAACGCAAGCTGTCCTTTAAGGAAAAGCATGCACTTGAAACATTGCCTGGAAAGATGCAGGGGCTGCAAGCGGATATAGAGGCGGCTCAGACGGTGATGGCTGACCCGGAATTGTTTGCCAATGATCCGGAAAAATTTCAGAAAACGGCAGCACGTCTTTCCTCGCTGCAAGTCGATCTTGAAACGTGCGAGGAACAATGGTTGGAACTTGAGATGCTGCGCGAGGAACTGGAGGGGCGGTGACCGAAATTTATGTTGATGCAGACGCGTGCCCCGTCAAGAGCGAAGTCGTTCGGGTTGCCGAGCGGCATCGCCTGGCCGTCCACATGGTTTCCAACAGTTGGATGCGGCTGGAAGAAAGCGACTTCATCAATCGTGTCATCGTGCCGGAGGGGCCGGATGCGGCGGATGACTGGATTGCAGACCGCGCGAACAAAGGCGATGTGGTCATCACATCCGATATTCCGTTGGCCGACCGCTGCCTGAAACGCGGCGCTGAGGTTTTGGGTCCCAAAGGGAAATCCTTTACCGAAGACAGTATCGGCATGGCCATGGCCATGCGGGACTTGAATGCGGAATTGAGGGATGCCGGTGTGATAAGAGGCGGTAATGCCGCGTTCGGACCACGGGATCGATCAAACTTTTTGAACGCACTTGAAAACACGGTCCGCCGTGCTCTCAAAGCCGTTTGAGCGTCAAATCGACTGTCCGCACGCTGTGCCCGACGACCAGGCCCATTGGAAATTGTGGCCGCCAAGATGGCCTGTCACATCAACGGCCTCACCGATGAAGTAGAGATTTGGGACGGCTTTGACGGCCATTGTTTTCGATGACAATGCTTTGGTGTCAATGCCGCCCAGTGTGACTTCGGCGGTGCGGTATCCCTCGGTACCCAGCGGTTTGACCTGCCAATTCTGTATGGAATTTGCAAGTGTCCGTAATGTCTCGTCGGACAGGCCCGCAAGCCGACCGCTCGCGCGCGATTGCGATACAAGAAAGTCCGTAAGCCGTCTGGGTAAAAACCGGGTCAGCACGGTCTGGATTTCCTGTTTGGGTGCGTCCAGCCGCGCCGACTTCAATCGGGAAAACAGATCCTGTCGCGGCGCCAGGTTGATCGTCAGCGCGTCACCTTCACGCCAGTAGTTCGAGATTTGGAGCATGGCCGGGCCTGACAGACCACGATGGGTGAAGAGCATCGCTTCTGCAAACAAACCGTCACGGCAGGTGGCCTCACAGTCGGTTGCAACGCCGGGCAGGGATTTCCAATCCTCGAGCCTGTCCTTTGAAAAGGTGAAGGGAACCAGACCGGCGCGCGTTGGCAGAACGTTGATGTCAAACTGTCTGGCGATGTCATAGGCAAATCCGGTTGCACCCATTTTGGGAATTGATTTGCCGCCGGTGGCGATTACGAGACCGCCGGCCTGAACAGTTCCACGGTCTGTTGCAACAACAAAGGTGTCGCCTTGTTTCTGAATGCTGCGGGCACCGCAATCCAGCCAGAGGTCGACGCCATGCTGCGCGCAAAGGCCCGTCAGCATCCCGATAATGTCTTTTGCGGATCGGTCGCAAAACAACTGGCCGAGGGTCTTCTCGTGAAACGGGATCCGGTGTGCCCTGACGAGATCAATGAAATCTTTCGGCCCAAAGCGTTTCAGGGCGGATATACAGAAATACGGGTTTTCGGACAGGAAGTTATTCGGCCCTGAATGAAGGTTTGTGAAGTTGCAACGCCCGCCACCGGAGATGCGGATCTTTTCTCCGGGTTTTTTGGCATGATCGATCAGTATGACGGATTTTCCGCGCGCGCCCGCTATGTGCGCGCACATCAAGCCGGCCGCTCCCGCACCGATAATCAGGACATCTATATTCTTGATCTCAGGCCTCGTCTTTCGGCAAGCAAAGCGAACAGAAGTTGCGCCAACGGATAGGGTAACGCCTTCCGAACGTGTCAGGCGCTTTAGCGGGTTTCGCTCACACCGTCAAACCGGCGCTGGCCAAGGGCGCTTTAACGGATGGATTGCGAAATGCGGGCTGAACCGAACAGGCCCGCGCTATTAAGCAATTAACCAGCAAAATTGGCGGTGACGGTTTACGGGATAGGTAAATTGATGTTTCAATTGATGTATCGTCTTTTTGCGGAGCGCTTTCCGACTGACTGTTTTAGTGGGATTACCGGATTTCACGATTGTGACATGCTGGTTGCCTCAAAAGTCACCATGCGGATGCGAAACAAACGTGAGTGAGAAAAAGAAAAAACAGATCAAAGTGCTTGATATGCATACCGGTGGCGAGCCGCTCAGGATCGTGACGGGGGGCTATCCTGAGGTGAATGGCCGAAACATTCTTGAAAAACGTCGTTTTGCCAGGGAAAAACTGGACCACCTGCGGCTGTTCATGATGGCGGAGCCACGCGGGCATCGTGACATGTATGGTGCCGTTCTGGTGAAGTCCGACAATCCTGACGCCGATACCGGCGTGCTGTTCATGCACAATGAAGGCTACAGCACCATGTGCGGACACGGCATCATTGCGCTGGGACGATATGTCGTCGACAATGAACTGCTGGAGGTTACGGAACCGGAAACAACGGTCCGTTTCGATTGTCCATGCGGTCTGGTCGAAGCGACCGTGAAAGTCTCAAAGGGCAAAGCCGGAGCTGTTTCCTTTAAGTCCGTGCCGTCATTCGTTTACTCGCTCGACCATTTTATCCGTGTTCCGGGACTGGGAGACATAGCTGTCGATGTGGCTTACGGCGGTGCGTTTTACGCCATCGTCGATGCGTCGCGGTTCAAGCTTGACATCATGCGTGCTCCCTCACGCCTGCTGCTGGACGCCGCCGACACGATCACCCGAACCGTGCGCAATACGATCAGTGTCGAGCATCCGATGGATGCGGATTTGTCCTTCCTCTATGGAACAATCCTGACCGACGGAAGAGACGACTATTCTGCGGACGAACCGACCTGTAATGTCTGCGTCTTTGCCAACGGGCAGATCGACCGGAGCCCGACGGGTTCGGGCGTAACAGCGCGTCTTGCCCTCCAGCACGCCAGGGGACAGATCGGGATCAGTCAGCGCCGTCGTTTCAAGAGCACGACAGGCTCCGAATTCGTTGGCGCCGTTATCGAGGAAACCGAGTGCGGACAGTTTCCGGCGATTGTTGCCGAAGTTTCCGGGCACGCCAACTATGTCGGCGAAGCCACCTTCTGGCTTGATGACAATGACAAGCTCGGAGAGGGGTTTCTGCTTCGTTAGAGCGCTTTTTCAAGCTGCGCTTTTCTTCGCCAGTCTCTTTTTGATACTGTCGACATCAGCGCGTGGCGTGGCTGCGAAAAGTGTTTTGGTGTAATCGTGCTGAGGGTTGTCGAAAACCTCATCCCGGCTGCCATATTCGACCACTTCGCCGAAATACATCACCATGACTTTGTCGGCGATGTATCTGACCACTGACAAATCATGACTGATGAAGACATAAGTCAGATTGAGCTCTTCCTGAAGATCGGCGAGCAGGTTGAGGATTTGGGCCTGCACCGACAGATCAAGGGCCGATACGGGCTCGTCCAGAACCAACAGACTGGGTTTCAGCATCAGTGCGCGGGCAATAGCGATCCGCTGCCGTTGTCCGCCTGAAAACATGTGCGGATAACGATTGAAATGTTCCGGTCCGAGCCCGACTTTCTTGAGCATGGAATGTGCCAGCGCCGATCTTTCGATCGGCGACATATCGGTGTTGATCTTGAGGGGTTCTTCAAGCACCGAACCGATTTTCTGCCGCGGATTGAGAGACCCGTACGGATTCTGAAACACGATCTGGACCTTGCGGCGCAAGTCAGGCGTCAGGTGCCCGGCGGAAATATCGATCACTTTTTCATCGATCAGAAGCGAACCGGCCGTGGCGGGGTCTATGAGCGTCAGGATCCGGGCGAGCGTTGACTTTCCGCAGCCGGATTCGCCAACCACGGCGAGCGTCTTGCCTTTCTCAAGATCGAAACTGACACCTTTGAGCGCATGGATGGTCCGGATCTTGCCGAACAGGCCTTCTTTAACATGGTAGTCACGTTTCAGATCGCGGGCCCGAAGGACGATGTTGCTCATTTGGCCACTCCCTCAAGCGTAATGCCGGCGTCTGTCAGCTCCCTGGCAAAATCCTGCACCGTCGGCAGGCGGTCGCCTGTTGCATTTTCCGGAAGTGCGGAAAGAAGCGCCTTCGTGTAGGGGCTTTGGGGGCTTTCAAACAGCGAAAGCACTTCGGCCTCTTCCATCTGACGGCCTTTGTACTGAACGACGACCCGGTCGGCCGTTTCGGCCACCACGCCCATGTCATGGGTGATCATGATCAGCGCCATGCCGCTTTCCTGTTGGATTTTCAGAAGCAGATCCAGAATCTGTTTCTGGATTGTCACGTCCAGCGCCGTCGTCGGCTCATCGGCGATCAGGAGCTTCGGAGAGCAGGAGATGGCCATGGCGATCATGACGCGCTGGCATTGCCCCCCGGACATCTGATGCGGAAAGACTGACAGGCTGGCTTTAGGGTTTGGAATGCCGACGGCTTCAAAAAGCTCTATCGCTCGTCTCTGTCTCTCCGAGCTTGAGAGCGAGGTGTGCGTCTTGAGGGCTTCGGTGATCTGAAAGCCGACGGTGAAACAGGGATTGAGGCTGGCGATCGGTTCCTGGAATATCATGGATATATCCTTGCCGATCAATTCACGCCGTTGGCCTGTGGTCAGAGTCTTGAGGTCGATGCCTTCAAATTGCATTTTATCGGCCGTCACAGTTGCCGTGTTCGGCAAGAGACCCATCAAGGCCAGCATGGCAACGGATTTTCCGGACCCGCTTTCTCCCACGATGGCCAGCACTTCGCCCGGATCGATGGAGTAATTCACACCATCGAGCGCTCTAAAAGGACCGTCGACCGTGTCGAACTCAACGGAGAGATTTTCGATTTCCAATATAGCCACGATCTCAGCTCCGCTTCAGTTTCGGGTCCAGTGCATCGCGCAGTCCGTCTCCGACAAGATTGATTGCAAGCACGGTGATGAGAATGGCAATCCCGGGAAAGGTCACAACCCACCAGGCGCTGAGGATAAACTCGCGCGCTTCGGAGAGCATGGTGCCCCATTCAGGAGTCGGCGGCTGCGCGCCCATCCCCAGAAAGCCGAGGGCAGCGGCATCAAGGATGGCGTTCGAGAAAGAGAGTGTCGCCTGAACGATCAGCGGGGCCATGCAATTGGGCAGAATCGTCCGGAACATCAGACGCAGGTGGCCAGCGCCTGACACTTTGGCTGCGACCACGTAATCGCGCGATTTCTCAGCCATAACCGCCGCCCGTGTCAGGCGGACGAAATGCGGCTGAAGAACAAGACCGATGGCATACATTGCATTGATGAGGCCCGGCCCCAGGATCGCGACCAGCACAAGCGCCAGAAGAAGGGAGGGAAAGGCGAGGATCACATCCATCACCCGCATGATGAATGTGTCCACGTACCCACGCATGTATCCGGCGATCAGGCCCAGAATGATACCGCCGGTCAAGGCTATGAAAACCACGACACACCCGATAGCGAGCGAGTAGCGTGCGCCGTAAATAAGGCGGGAAAGAATATCCCGGCCCACCGCGTCGGTGCCAAGAAGGAAGGCCGACTTTCCCCCTTCCTGCCAGGCGGGTGGCACCAGAAAGCTGTCGCGATATTGAAGGTCCGGACTGTGCGGTGCCACCAGGGGGGCGAAAATGGCAATCAGGATCAGGAGAATGACGACGAAAAGTCCAAGAACTGCGCCACGATTTTGGGAAAAGTAATACCAGAATTCCTTGAGAACGTCCCGCGTTGCATTTTCCTGCGGTTGGGGAAGCGTCTCTGCCTCTGGGGATGTGGTCATTGTTTGTCCCTGCGGCTTATCAGTGATGGCGGATGCGGGGGTTGATGAGGCCGTACAGCATGTCCACCACGAGATTGACGAACATGACGATTCCGGCGATCAGCAACAGCGCGCCCTGAACGACGAAATAGTCCCGGCGTCCGATTGAATCGACCAGCCATTTGCCGATGCCCGGCCACGAAAAGATCGTTTCGGTCAGGATCGCGCCTGCCAGAAGAACACCGACCTGCAGACCGATGGTCGTAATGACAGGGATCAGAGCATTACGGAGCGCATGCAGGCCGACAACCCGGAAAGGCGACAGACCTTTGGCGCGCGCCGTGCGCACATAGTCCTCACCCAGAACTTCCAGCATGGCGGACCTGGTTTGTCGCGCAATGACGGCAAGGGGGATCGTCGCCAGCACGATTGTCGGCAAAATGAGGTGGCGGACTGCCGATAAGAAAGCACCCTTCTCGCCGGACAGAAGGCTGTCTATGAGCATGAAGCCCGTTACGGACGGAAAATAATAGAGAAGTGAAATCCTGCCTGATACGGGTGTCCAGCCCAGCACGCCGGAAAACAGGATGATCAGCAGCAGTCCCCACCAGAAGATCGGCATGGAATAGCCGACAAGCGCTGTTCCCATAATGGCCTGATCGGCGATGCTGCCCCGTTTGATCGCAGCGAAAATGCCAAGGGGAATCCCGAGAGCGACAGCAAGAATGATCGCACACAATGCAAGTTCAACCGTGGCCGGGAACAGCGTCAGAAATTCTTCCAGCACGGGTTTCTTTGACGCAAAGGAAACACCGAGATCACCCTTAAATATATTCACCAGATACGTCAGATACTGTTCCCAATAGGGCTTGTCGAATCCCATTTGCTGTTCAAGTTCTGCCTTGCGTTCGGGACTGATGCCGCGTTCGCCGGCCAGCAGTTCCAACGGGTCTCCCGGCAGCATTCTGATAAACGAGAACGCGATCAGGGTGACGCCCAGAAAGGTCGGGATCAGCAATCCCAGGCGACCGAGTATGAAACGAAACATGAGTGTGCCTGTTTGTGAACAATCATACCACTATCCGAAGTTTTGCTGAGAATGCAATCGGGCGGTTTCTGACGCCGGGTGATGTCCACGAATGAAGTGAGACGCATATTTGCACATAAAAAACGCCGGCGGAGAGACCCGCCGGCGTGTGTTTTGTCCGATTATTCGGCGATGTCGACGCCGTCAAACCAATGGCCGCCAAGCGGGTCCATGATATAGCCGCTGACCTTGCTGGACATTGGCATGAACACGACAGAGTGGGCGATCGTTGCCCAAGGTGCTTCTTCCTTGAAAACGACCTGAGCCTGTCTGTAGAGCTCGGCGCGCTTCTCCTGATCGGCAACGCTTTTCGCTTCCTGGACGAGTTTCTCGAAGTCCTCGTTACACCACTGCGCGCGGTTCGAACCACCAACGCCGTCACAGCCAAGCAGAACGGCCAGGAAATTGTCCGGGTCGCCGTTATCGCCGGTCCAGCCGAGCAGAATCGCACCGTCACGATCTTTTTCTTTCGAACGGCTCAGATATTCACCCCATTCGTAAGAGACGATTTCAACGTCGACGCCGATCTTGCCGAAGTCCGCCTGAATGACTTCCGCCATCCGGCGCGCATTCGGATTGTAAGGACGCTGCACCGGCATTGCCCAGACCTTCATTTTCAGGTCTGAAACGCCCGCGTCTGCCAGCATCTTCTTGGCAGCTTCCGGATCGTATGGATCATCCTTGATGTCTTCGTTATAGGACCACATGGTCGGAGGGATCGGGTTCTTGGCCGCCTGGCCGGAGCCCTGGAAAACCGCGTCAAGAATGGCCTGCTTGTTGATCGCCATATTCAGCGCTTTGCGCACTTCTTTTTTGTCGAAGGGCGGTACGAGCGAGTTATAGGCGAGGTAGCCGACATTCAGTCCCTGCTGCTCCATCAGAGTCAGGTTGGCATCGGCCTGGATGCTTTCCAGATCCGCAGGGTTCGGATAGGGCATGACGTGGCATTCGCCGGCCTTCAGCTTCTGCAAGCGAACGGCGGCATCAGTCGTGATGGCGAAGATCAGGTTATCAATCGCCTGCTTGCCGGCCCAGTAATCCGGATGTGCCCCATAGCGGATAACAGCATCTTTCTGATAGCCGACGAACTGGAACGGGCCCGTTCCGATCGGAGCCTGGTTCAGATCCTCTTTCTTGCCCGATGCTTCAAGCGTGTCAGCATATTCCTTGGAAAAGATCGACGCGAAATCCATTGCAAGGTTGGCGATCATCGGGGATTCAGGCCGATTCAGAACAAACTTGACCGTATGATCATCGACTTTCACCACCTCTTTCAGGAGGTCGGGCATCGACATGCCGTTGAAATACTCCCAGGCCGCACCGGCCGTATATTCGTGCCACGGGTTGTCTTTCTTCAACTGACGTTCAAATGAGAAGACAACATCGTCCGCATTGAAATCACGCGTCGGTGTGAAGGCATCATTTGAATGGAATTTGACGCCCTTGCGCAGATTGAACGTATATTCGAGGCCATCATCGGAAACGGACCAGCTTTCCGCGAGACCGGGCAGAACCTGTGTGGTGCCGCGCTTGAACTCAACAAGCCGGTTATAGATCGGCTTGGAGGAGGCATCGAATGTCGTGCCGGACGTGTAGAGTGCCGGGTCGAAGCCCTCCGGCGACCCTTCAGAACAATAAACCAGTGTTTTTGCCGAAACCGGCGCTGCCATCATGGTCGTTGCCACAAGCAACGCCCCGAGGGTCAGCGAAGTACGTAAAAACATATTATTTCCCCTTTAGTGGATGAATGCGCAGGTTCCCTCTCAGACATAAACTGTCTGTATTCGTCATTTTCCTGTGCGAGGTCCCGCATTGCACTCTTTTTCGGATTTGGACGCAAGTCCAAATTCGGTCTGCAGACGGCGAAAATGTGAAAAAAATTTCAGAACCTGCGAAAAGTCCAGAGGATATTTATCTTTTGAAATCAATTCCGTTGCGTCAATTTGATTTGACCGCCAGCGGCTATAAGGGTTCGGCAGTTTGTGACGCTTCCACACGCGCTGCATAATTTTGACAAACGGAAATATTCACTGTCAATTATAACGAGGTGTCTGAAGGCTTTTTCGACGGCGGCGAGCTTGGAATCCGTCGCTCAAAGGTCGTGAAGATGCAACAATGATCAACTATTGCGGGAACTGAAGATGATTCTCCTTAAAACGAGATGGCGAAGTTGTCGATACGTTCGTCGGTGCACAGACCGTTATAGCGAATGATATCAGATGCTTGTCGGGCAACTGGACTTGTCAGATGTTCCTAAACGTTCTTAGATAAGCCTAAGGTGCATTCGATTTTCTGCGGAGGATCCGATAAGTGCGCCTTAACAGCGGGTGGATGAAATGGCTCATCACGAAAATGAACGACGGTTGAAACTGATTCAGGGGTGTTATCTTTTTGCTGGCGTGGAACCTGATCTTCTGGCTCGGATTGCCGAAGTCAGCCACGAACAGACCTGCAAAAAATCCACCAGTCTCTTCAGTCAGGGAGACGAAGCCAACGGTCTTTACATCGTGATTGACGGTCTGGTCCGGATCTGGGTCAATAACGAGGACGGTAAGGAACTGACTTTGACCATCCTCGAGCCGGGCGATGCGTTCGGCGAGATCGCACTTTTGGACGGTCTTCCCAGGACGGCGAGCGCCACGGCGATTGACGCCTCGGCGCTGCTTTATCTGCCAAGGGACTCCTTCTTGAGGATCGTCGAGAGCACGCCGCGTCTTTCCATGCACCTCATTCAGCTTTTGTGTGAGCGCCTGCGCCGCAACACCGACGATATCAGCAATTTTGCGTTCCTTGACCTGCCGGTGCGCCTGGCGCGCAAGCTGATCGATCTGTCGGTAATGCACGGCAATGTTGACGGCAACGAAGTGACATTCAACCGGCGCTACTCGCAAACCGATCTGGCGCAGATGCTGGGTGTCACGCGGGAAGCGATCAACAAGCAGATGGCGGCCTGGGTGAAAGGCGATTTGCTTGAAATGGTGTCCGGTCGCATTAAGATCCTGGATTATCAGCGTATTCGCCATTTATCCAAACGCGAATAATTTTTTATCGATCGACCCAAGGAATCCCTTTTGCGCTTCGTCTAACAGGTCAGCAGAACTGCAACCCGGTCGGGGCCATGAATTGTATTGACCACGAAACGCTTCTGATCGAGCGCGCAAAACGCGGCGACAAATCCGCATTTGCCGCCTTACTGGAAGAGCACTATACGCGGATATTCCGATGTGCCTTTAAGTGGCTTGGCAATCGCGAAGATGCGGAAGATGTGGCACAGGACGTTTGCGTCAAACTTGCCGGAAACATCAGCGAATTTCGCGGTGACAGCGCACTGACGAGCTGGATTTACCGCATCACACTGAATTCGGTTCGCGATTTCGAACGGAAGCGCACGGGGCAAATGCAGGGACTGGGCAGGTATTTCCAGTTCGTGCAGGTCGACGCAGACGCCGGAACGAATTCACCGGATACAGATCTGGACGATCTTTGGGTAAGCGTTCGAAAGCTTCCCGCCAAACAGCGCGATGCGGTGCTTTTGGTCTATGGCGAGGAATGCAGCCACAAGACCGCGGCCGGGATTCTGAACTGTTCGGAAAAAACGGTCTCCTGGCATCTTCACGCAGCGCGCAGGAAACTCCGTCACTTGTTACAGGAGGAAGGTCATGTCTGACCGGAATCTCCAAAATCTCAAGGATCTGCCGATCCCCAAAACTGACCCTGCCCGTAAAGCGGATGCGCTTCAGGCGGCGATGGCGGCGTTTGAGGCCAACGAAAAAATCTTTCCCGCCAGGACCAAAGGATCGGGCAACCGCTCTCGTCCTAAGGGTGTTTCATCAACATCCCTGTGGGAGTGGATTATGAATAGCAGATATTACGTTGGCCCCGTCGCCGCCGGTCTCCTGATTGCGCCCTTGGCGGTGCATCTGTCGCTGCAGCATATGGATGCGGATTATCCGAATGTGTTTTCGGACCGGGCTCCGGTGGATGTGAGGCAGCAAGAGGCCCAGCTTACTTCGTCAAAGGTGATCGAACCGAGTCCGACACCGATAGAAAGCGATGTTCCTGCGGCTCATACTGATTCTGAAATGCCCGCTGAGAAGCCGAAGCGAGATGATAATACCGAAATGTCTCGGTTCTTTGGGGGCGCTCCCGCCTCTGAGTCCGCGTCGGAAGCAGAGCCTCAGGTAACTATACAGGGCGCAGGCTCACTCGATGGTGGTGCAGCTCTCACTCGGCCGTCCGGATCCGACAATGTTGCGGTTCTGCTCAATGAAGCCGCTCCTGCTCCTGCAGCCGGGATAAAAGTGAACCGTGAGCGGGCGATCGCTCTCAACTCAAAAGCACTTTCTTCCGCGAGCCATCAGCCACAAGATCATATCGCGCCGCCAACAGCGCCAATCTCCGGCGACCGCTTCAGCCGGATCGATCGCAACGGGTTCCTCGCCGTCGATACCGATCCGATCTCGACTTTCTCGATCGACGTTGACACGGCGTCTTATTCCTATGTCCGCAAACTGCTCAATATCGGTCAATTGCCATCGCCCGATGCCGTGCGGACCGAAGAGATGATCAATTACTTCACGTACGATTATCCGCTGGCGGAAAGCCGTGAGCGGCCGTTCAAGCCGACAGTGACCGTTTATCCTTCGCCTTGGAACCCCAGCACGCAGCTGATGCATGTCGCCATCCGCGCCTTTGATATGCCAGAAGATGCGCGGTCGCCGGTCAATCTTGTCTTTCTGGTCGATGTGTCAGGCTCGATGCAATCGCCGGACAAGCTGCCGCTCCTGAAGGCATCGTTGCGCCTTTTGCTTTCGAAACTTGACGAGGACGATCAGATTTCCATCGTCACCTATGCCGGGTCCGCCGGGACAGCGCTTGAGCCGACCAGAGCGTCGGAGCGGAGCAAGATCCTGGCAGCTCTCGATAATCTTGAGGCAGGCGGTTCAACCGCGGGTGCTGCCGGTATTCGTGCGGCTTACGATCTTGCCAACCGGTCCAAAGAGAATGGCAGCGTCAATCGGGTGATCCTTGCAACGGATGGCGACTTTAATGTCGGGGCCAGCAGCGATGACGAACTGAAGCAGCTTATTTCGAAGAAGCGTAACGAAGGCGTGTTTCTCTCCGTGCTTGGGTTCGGCTCCGGCAATTACAATGACAGCCTGATGCAGGTTCTGGCCCAGAACGGGAACGGCACCGCGGCTTACATCGACAGCCTCGCAGAAGCCCGCAAGGTTTTGGTCGCAGAGGCGGGCAGTGCGCTTGTGCCGGTTGCCAAAGACGTGAAAATTCAGATCGAGTTCAATCCGGCAACCGTCGGCGAATACCGCCTGATCGGCTATGAAACCCGTGCCCTGAACCGCGCTGATTTCAACAACGACAAGGTCGACGCAGGCGACGTGAATGCCGGTCATCGGGTAACGGCTTTATATGAATTCACACCGGCCGGATCCGCGACCGTCTATAATGACCAGCTTCGTTACAAGAAAGTCGCCTCAGACGCGGGCAGCGGTCAATCCGATGAACTGGCGTTTCTGAAACTGCGCTACAAGCTGCCGGACAGCGATCAAAGCGAACTGATGACGCAGCCGGTCACCGGAAGCAGCGCGAAACAATCGCTGGCCGCCGTTTCCGACGAAGTTGCCTTTGCAACTGGCGTGGCAGCCTTTGCGGAAAAGCTGAATGGCAGCCAGTTCAGTGCAGACTTTTCCTTCGATCAGGTCAGGGATCTTGCCAGGCGTGGTCTTTCCGGCGGCAACGGTTCGGTCCGGAATGAGTTTATGGGGCTGATCGATCTGGCGGAATTGTTGTCCGCGAAAAAATGATTTTGCTCTGAATATCGATACAAAAACCGGGCACGGGACGATGCCCGGTTTTTTCGTTCACGAAGCACGGATGTGGAATTCGCAGAAAAACAGGGAAGGGGGAGGGGGTTACAGGAGGAAATGGCACGCCCAAGGGGAATCGAACCCCTGTTTCCGCCGTGAAAGGGCGGCGTCCTAGACCGCTAGACGATGGGCGCCCAAGTCGTGGTCGTCAACTTATGAGCGGATCTTATAGTGAGGAAACCAAAGCCCTGCAAGAGTGAAGCTTTCCAAAGCGGACGTTTCCACGGGACCAGCCGGGGACGACGACCGGTCGCCTCCGACTGTGATGTGAATGAGCACGGGATTACCAGGTCCCGGTATTTTCCATCGATGCCCACGGTTCCTGCTGAGGCTTCGCAGCGCCTTTCTGAAGAAGCTCAAACGAGATTCCGTCCGGCGATTTGATGAATGCCATATTGCCGTCGCGGGGTGGGCGGTTGATCGTGACCCCCTGATCCATCAGATTTTGGCAGAAGGCGTAAATGTCGTCGACCTCGTAGGCCAGATGACCGAAGTTGCGACCGCCGGTATATTCTTCCGGATCCCAATTGTAGGTCAGCTCAAGCAGCGGCGCGCGGTTGGTTGAACCGGCTTCTTCATCTTCAGGGGCGGCAAGAAAGATGAGCGTAAAGCGTCCCTGTTCGCTCTCGTGGCGCCGTGTTTCCACCATTCCCATCTTGTTGCAGTAAAAATCGAGCGACGCATCAACATCTGAGACGCGAACCATGGTGTGAAGGTATCTCATAGGTGTCCTCAACTGTTTGGAGTAGTCATGGCCGGTTGCCGAACAGCCCGTTCCGGTTAGGATGAGCTGCTGCGAACCCGCCATTTATGGTTATGCGGAATATGGACACACAGTATGTCGACCGACGCGGATATCAAGAGAGAATTGGCGACGCTGTCGGACTTCCTGTCGGACAGCACGAACATTGTGTTCTTTACCGGTGCGGGTATTTCCACCGAATCGGGCATACCCGACTATCGCAGTCCCGGTGGCATCTGGACTCAGATGCAGCCGATCGCCTTTCAGGAATTCGTCGCTTCGGAAGAGGCACGGCTTGAGGACTGGCGCCGTCGGTTTGTCATGAATGCAGATTTTGACGCGGCAGAACCCAATGTCGGGCACAGGTTTATTTCGGACATGATCGGAAACGGATCGGCATCCGGCGTCATCACCCAGAATATCGACGGTCTGCATCAGCGTTCGGGTGTCGGATCTGACAAACTGATCGAATTGCACGGGAATGCAACGTACGGCAGGTGTCTTGCGTGCGGCTGTGAATATGAACTGGATTGGGCGCGGGATTACATAAAGGCGAGGCGTTCGGCACCTCGCTGTGATGCCTGTGGCGGCTTTGTCAAAGCCGCTGTTATCAGCTTCGGTCAGGCAATGCCGGAGGCGGAAATGGCACGCGGGATTAATTTGAGCCGCGCATGCGATCTGTTTATCGTTTTGGGGTCTTCACTGCAGGTTTTCCCGGCGGCGTCTTTGCCGCAAATGACCAAGGAAAATGGCGCCCGACTCATTATCATCAATCGTGATAGGACACCGTTGGATAGCCTGGCCGACCTCGTCATCCACAGTTTTATTGGAAACGTGCTAAAGGACGTTTCCGGCTGAAATCTGGGAAAAATGCCACAGCGGAATCGAAATTGTTTTAAGGTGTCGAATTTTTTCTAGCCCACACAATCGCCGATGTTATCCTTTATGTAAGGAATCAGATTTTTTCGAATTTGATTGCTGTTTGTAAAATGCGGTAGCGGACGCGGGGCAAGGAATATGGGGGCGAAACTTTCGCCGGATATACGTCCGATAGAGGACCTGTCCGAAGAATCAGCAGTCGATGTCATCGAAGTCGCTGGCACAATCAAATGGTTTGACGTAGCTAAGGGCTACGGTTTTATCGTCGCAGATGATGATCGTGGGGACATCCTTCTGCACGTATCCTGCTTGAGACAGGACGGTTATCAGACCGCCTATGAAGGTGCTCGGGTTGTTTGTGAAGTGCTTGACCGGCCAAAAGGCTTTCAGGCGTTTCGAATCCTTTCAATGGATGAATCGACGGCCGTTCATCCCTCGCAGCTCCCACCGTCAAGAACACATGTTCAGGTCACACCCGTTGGTGGGTTCGTGGAAGCCACGGTCAAGTGGTTCAACCGGATCAAGGGCTATGGGTTTGTGACAATCAACGACGGCAAAGACGATGTTTTTGTCCATATGGAAACATTGCGCCGGTTCGGTATCACCGAACTCAGGCCCGGCCAAGTGGTCCAGGTGCGCTATGGCCCCGGACCGAAAGGACTGATGGCGGCGGAAATCAGGCCGATTTCCGGCGGGCACATTCCATCTTCCCACTGAGTGTGCTTATTACCCTGTAACGAAACGGTTGCAGGGTAATTTTCATGAGACGCCTTTTGGGCCTGGCTTTTCTGGGTCTCTTTCTTTCCTTTCGTGCATTCGCAGTCGAGTTCGGACCGCCTGAAGACCTGACGGTTGAAACGCAGTTGGGGGCATTTCCGCTGAGCGTTGAAGTTGCCGATGATGCTGCCAAACGCGCACAAGGTCTGATGAACCGCAAATCTCTTCCTCCAGGGTACGGCATGCTGTTCGATTTCGGTCAGGAGCAGGACGTCTATTTCTGGATGAAAAACACGTATGTGCCGCTTGACATGATTTTCATAAAGGAAAACGGCACAGTGGCGACCATCAGGAAGAACGCTCAACCCCTTTCGGAGCGCACCATTTCTTCCGGCGTACCGGTGCGGTTCGTCCTGGAAGTGGAGGCCGGTGTGGCCAATCAGATGGGACTGAAGCCCGGCGACCGCGTACGCCATTCCAGAATTGCCGCAAGCCCGTAAAAACTTTCTGTTTCAGGCTTGCGGCATAAGAGGAATGCCTGTATCCAGACGCGACTTTCGCGTCTTGACGCATTTCTGAGATGAGTAACGGGGCATAGCGCAGTCTGGTAGCGCACCTGGTTTGGGACCAGGGGGTCGTAAGTTCGAATCTTACTGCCCCGACCATTTCAAAAAATGCCTGTCTTTCGCGGGGTTAAGGGCTGAACTTGATTGTTTTTTCAGATATGGTTCGGCCATCTGGTACACGGCTCAAAACCTGAATGGACGGCTCCATGCTTGCACGCATTTACCGCCCCGCCAAAACAGCCATGCAATCCGGCAAAGCCAAGCTGAAACGCTGGGTGCTCGACTATGAGCCGGAAAAAGCGAGAACGATTGATCCGCTCATGGGCTACACATCGTCCTCGGACATGACGAGTCAGGTTCGCCTGTTTTTCGAAAGCCAGGAAGAGGCGGTTGCGTATGCCAAACGCAACAAGATTCCTTACCGGATCATCGAAGCTCAAGAGCGCAAAATTGCCAGGGCGTCCTATTCGGACAATTTCAAATATGACCGCCGCACGCCCTGGACACATTGATTGTTTGACTGCTCAAGATGGCTCCGTAGCTCAACTGGATAGAGCACCGGACTTCTAATCCGACGGTTGCAGGTTCGAGTCCTGCCGGAGTCGCCACTTTCTGTGAGCGTGTCTGAAGCGAAACACACCACGTTCTGATGTTTGTTCCCAGGGTTTGACGGTACAATCCTTTCACCGGCCTGACCCCTGCATAGAGCCCAAACCGGTTCCTTAACCGCAAATGCGGGCTGATCTCGGTACCATCTGTGTGCCGGATCGAGGGAAGGCCGATCGCGCCGAGAAAGATCGCGTCCGCCTTCCCGGCTTCTTCCTCGCCACCGGGCTCAATGTCGCGGCCTTTGTCCGCAAAATAGTCGGCACCGGCATGAATCTCGTTGACGCTCAATGACGGGGCGCCGGCGGCGGCGGACGCGGCGTGAACGACTGCCAGCGCGGCTTCGGTGACATCGGCGCCGATACCATCGCCTTTGATAACAGCGACCTTCATTCAGACGGACCCCCGAGCAAAGGCAACCAGGAACCAGATGAGCAGCGCTACGCCCGTTGCTCCGAACAGTTCAGGCCACCAGCCGAAGCGGTGAATGTCCAGGTTGTCTTTTTCATTCCAGTCCATTTGATCCTCCCAGTCAGCGCCCGGTAAGCCAAAGCGAGATCTCCGGAAAGGCCATGACCAGCGCCAAACCAACGATTTGCAATGCGATAAACGGAAGTACGGCCAGGAAGATCTCCTGCAGCGTCACATCCTTGGGTGCCACGCTTTTCAGATAGAAACAGGCCGGGCCGAAGGGCGGTGACAACATGTAGATCTGAATGTTCATTGCGAACAGGATGCCGAACCAAACCGGGTCATAGCCAAGTTGAACGACCACCGGTGCAAATACCGGTACGGTAATGAAGACGATGGCGATCCACTCGAGGAATGTGCCGAGGAAGAAGATGATCAGCATCATGATGATGATCACAACGATTGGAGCCACATCCAGTCCGGAAAGCAATCCTCCGAGGAAACGTGTGCCGCCCAGCAAGTTGTAAATACCTACCAGTGACACCGCGCCAATGATCAGCCAGAGGATCGACCCGGTGGTCAGCGTCGTCGCCCAAAGCGCCTCCCGCAGTCCTCTCACGGTCAGTTCCTGCCGGGCGGCGGCGACAATCAGGGAACCAACCGCACCGATCGCGGCTGACTCCGTCACTGTGGCGATGCCACCGTATATCGAGCCAAGGACACCGAAGATCAGCAGAAACGGCAGAATGAGCCCCTTAAGGTGACGCAGCCGCTGCGTGAACGGCAGTTGCGCTTCAGGTTCGTCGTACGCCGGGCCCATTGCGGGGTTCAGGTGTACACGGATCAACACATAGGTCACATAAAGGCTCGCCAGGAGAATTCCCGGTCCGATCCCGGCGGTAAACAGGTCTTTGACCGATACACCCGCCTCCGCACCGTAAACGATCAGAACCACGCTTGGCGGGATCAGTGTCGCCAGCGAACCGGATGCGCAAAGCACTCCGATGGACAGCTTGCGGTCATAACCGAGGCGGAACAATTGCGGCAGCGCTATCAGGCCCAGCAGAACGATTTCACCACCGACGATCCCCGACATGGCTGCCAGTACCACGGCGACCAGGCACGTCTGGACAGCAACACCACCGCGCATTTGTCCGCCAAGAATGGCCATGGAGTTGAATAACTCCTTCGCCACCCCCGATCGCTCCATGATGTTGGCCATGAAGACGAAGAACGGCACGGCAATAAGTGCCTGTTTGTCCATGACTTTCACGACATTTGACGAGACCAGAATGAATCCGTTGCTTCCAAACGCCAGGACAGCCGCTACAACGGAAATCAGAAGCGTCGAGGTGCCGAGCGGCACCCCGATCGCCATAAGTGCAAAGAGCGAAACGACAATCGCCAATGTGATGAGCTCAATACCCATCACTCAACAATTATCTCCGTGGGCTCGCCGGTGCGTTTTGCTGGCGTTACCAGATTGGCAAGAAGCTGCAGAAAATAGAGGCAGGCCGCAAGCACGAACACTGTCTTGACGTATGTCGGAGACGGTGGATCGAAGGCGCTGCCGGTGGTCTGCATCGTGGTCAGAACCTTCACCATCGGATCCCAGAGCGTGATGATGAGGCCAAGAACAGCCAGCATCGACAACAGGATTGCGGCTTTGGTCAGCCGGTTCCAAAGCTCCTGGCCAACAAGGAGCTCCATCGTGGTGACGGTGATGTGTCTTCTTTGCTGGGTGACAGCACCAACGCACATGAGCCAGGCCGTCGCCACCAGCATCATGATGGTTTCTGACGTCCATGACGTTGGCGCGCCAAGCGCATAGCGCATGAAAACTTCGTACACCGAAAGTGCGATAGCTGCGAGATAGAATGGGCCGCAAGCCATCCCTAGAAAGACGCTGACGCGGCTCACTCTCTGAGCGAATCCTTGCATAACCTCCTCCCAAACAAATGTCAGACCGGCAGTGGACGCCGGTCTGATGCTCTTTGCCTCATCACTGGAGGAGTCCGATCATCCGCATGTACTTGTAGTGCGCGTCCAACGCGGCGCGGGCCTCGGGCGATTTATCGGCTGTTTCTTCCCAGGCGCCGGACGCAATGTCGCGGAACTTGTTGCGTTCTTGGAGCGGCCAGTTGATCACTTCGATTTCACCTTGAGCAGTGTCACGGGACACCAGAGCTTTGTCCTGGAGGTCAAGTTGCCGACGAAGATCATCGTAGGCGGCGTAGAACCAGGTCTCGAGCACCAGACGCTGAGCGTCGGTCATCGAGTTCCACTGTTCCTTGTTGATCGTGAACTGGTGGATCGCCATAGAGTGAATGCCTGGGTAAAGCGGGTATGTTGCGATCTGATGGAAGCCATTGGCATCGTTGTTGGCGTATGCCGATGCGTCAGCGGCATCGATGACGCCTTTCTCCAGCGACGTAAAAACGTCGGAGAACGGGATCGAAGCCGGTGCCGCACCTGCTGCTTTGAAGACCGTTGCGGCAAGGCCGGATGGCGATCGGATCTTAAGCCCCTCCAGGTCTGCGACACCGCGGATCGGCACTTTGGAGACCAGAGCTTCTTTCGACACCGGGCCACAGCCGACCACATGGATCGCACCGGGGAGTGTCGCCTCCCAAAGCTCCTGCAGCGCATCGCGCCCACCTCCATGACGGCAGAACGTCTGGATCTGCTCGGGCGTGTCGTACCCGGCAATCATGTCACCCAAGATTGCAAAGGCCGGGTTGCGGCCGGAGAAGTACGCTACCGACGTCAAGTCTCCGCTGAGGACACCCGCCATAACCGCTTCCGGCGTCTCTTTCCGGTCTACGATCGAGTTGATCGGGAAGAACTCAATCGTGAGGTCGCCTCCGCTCATCGCTTCAAGGCGGGGTATCCAGTTGTCCTTAAGGTAGTCGAACGAGTATCCGCCCGATTGCGTGGATGTCTGGACTTTGAGAGTGGTTTGGGCGGTCGCCGCAGTCGCTGCACATGCAAGAGCTGCGATGGCAAATACGGTGGTGGCTAGTTCTCTGACGGTCATATCGTCCTCCCTGTTCCGTGCGTCCAGGACAGGGGGGACCAAGTGCCTTCGCACAGCAATTGGTCGCACCTGACGAACGCTGACGGGACAAAGAATGCCTCAGTGACGCCGTAGCCGAACAGCTGTCAAACTGTATCGAGATGTACACGGGCGGGCATGAGACCAGCCATTATGGATCTTCCGAGGATGAGGATTGCTGAATAAAATCGTAGGCTTCGCTGCCGAACGCGGTCATATACTTTTGGTGCACGGGCAAGGCAGCCTGCTTCAACGCTTCGGTGTCGGGCGCTTCGATAATTTCCATTCCACGCGCGGCCAGATTGCGCAACATTATGTGTTTGAGATCCTGCATTCTCTGGGCATGCAGCACCTCGGTTTCTTTCGCGGCTTGCTCCAGGATTTGTAATTGCCTTTCTGTCAATGACTCGGTGAAAGTCTTCGACGCAACAAGAAACAGGCTTGTCAGCATGTGATCGGTCAAAGATATGTACTTGGAAACTTCGTGGATGCGCCATGCAGACATGACCTCAAGCGGGTTTTCCATGCCGTCAATCCGCCCTTCTTCAAGAGCCGAATAAAAATCAGATGACGACATGGGAGTTGGAACCACGTCAAAGGCCCGCCATGTATCGACATAGACCGGAATTTGAGGCACCCGAATGCGAAGCCCGGTAAGGTCCTGAATTCCGGTCACTCTGGTTTCACGCGTGGTCAAAACACGTGGCGAGCGCTCCAGAAAGCCGAACAAGACCAAACCGTGAGTCTGCGCTGTTTCCGCTTTCCATCGCGCTGCAATATCACTGTTGAGGAAGCGGCGAATATGTGCCTGATCACGCCACAGGTACGGCATGGAAATGATCGACCAGCGGCTGTCGAAATTGGCAAGTATCTCGCCGGTCAGCGACATTTCCAGCAGGCCGGACTGCATCAATTCCAGACGTTCGTGGTCCTTTCCGATCGTGTTGGCAGGAAAGATTTTTACGGACATCTCTCCATTCGACAGCACAGCAACGCGCCTGGCGAAATCCTTCAGCGACTGGTGACGCGGGTCATTGGTAGGCGCGTTGTGGCCAACGCGGATTTCCAGAGAGAGCGCGGAGCCTGCGACGCTCAGGCACACCAGAAACGCAAGGCAAGGAACGATCCGGGTAACCCACATCGATGCTACATAATGATACAAAAAAGATCGCAGAATAGTCCGACCCCCGCACGCTGACCGAAAAATATTGTGTCATAATGTCAGACGGGAGGCAAAGGGGCGCGAAGACTGGGGGGAGCGAAGACTGGAGGAAAGCCCACATATTCTCGTCGTCGATGACGATCCTGAAGTATTGAGGCTGATCAAGCGCTTTCTTGGTCAGTTCAATCTTCGTGTGACAACGGCCGGAAACGCTTCGGAGGCGTATGATGCCCTTGCGAAGTGGAACGTTTCGTGTGTCGTACTGGACATCATGCTCCCGGGAGAAGATGGGCACTCGATCCTTAGAAAGGTTCGCGCAAAGAGCGACCTTCCGGTGATAATGCTGACGGCTATGCGCGATGACACTGACCGGATTTTGGGGCTTGAACTTGGCGCGGACGATTACCTTGGGAAACCGTTCAACCCTCGCGAACTTCTGGCCCGTATTCGTGCGATTTTGCGGCGAGTTGCAGCGTTTGGGCCACCTGTGGCCACCTTTGACACAGCAAATGTAAGATTTGCAAACTACGTGCTAAACTTCCGCACTCACCAACTGAAGACATCGGACGGGAAGACGATTTCACTTACAGACAGCGAGTTCAGTCTGCTTGCCGTACTGATTCAGCATCAGGGCAGAGTTTTATCTCGCGATCAATTATCCGATTTCATTTACCATAGCGAGAATGATCCACTTCAACGGCGCATTGACTTGCTGGTCAGTCGGCTGCGAAAGAAAATCGAAAGCAACCAGGCTGAGCCCGAGATCATTAAAACCGTCTGGGGCAGGGGGTACAGGTTTTCGGCATCCGCCTCCGATGCGAACGAATGATCGACCCACAGGAAAACTCCGGCGCTCTCAAGGGCCGGGGATCGCTATTGATCTGGTTGTTGTTGGTCAATGCAACAGTCCTGGCGGGTTTCGCCGCGACGGGATTTTATCTCCACCGCACCTACGCCAAATACCAGGCCGATGTCGTGCAAGCGGAATACATAGGGACGGTGGTTTTCGCAATCGTCTCCTCTCATCTGACATCCGCGCCATCCGTGAACCCGCCCAACGATCTGGATATTTCGGTCCGAAAGATAGGAGACTTCCTTGATGACGGGTTGAGCGTGGAACAGTCGATAGATCTCCCCAGCGAACGCATCGGTTCAGACTGGCCTTTGAACGTTCGCATTCGCGGCAGTGGAGATCGGCTGTCGACCGAAGTGGTTTCCCGTCTGGCTTCGCTGACATTCGCTGAAGAGTTTTTTGTGGAATTGTCACTGGCTTTAGCTCGCTCCCCTGATGAATTCCGGCTGATTGCAGATCTCGACAGGTCTATCGCGATTGCCTTCCAGACAGACGCCTGGTCAGCCCGCCAACCGCTTTGGTTCGTATATGCTGCGTGTATGGCCGCCGTGCTTGTACTGATCGGCATTTCGGTTCTGAGCGCAATTTGGACGTCGAGGAAAGTTCGCGGACTGGCGACTGCGATCCGTAACGCAAATGCCGATCAAATCGTGCCGCAAAGCGCAAGATTGTCTGAATTTCGGGATGTCGAACGCGCATTGACCGAAATTGTGTCGGCAAACGAGGATCGGGACGCCGAACGGATCAATCAACTGGCTGCAATGTCGCATGACCTGCACACGCCATTCACGCGCCTGCGGCTGCATGTGGAGTCCCTCCGGGACGATCAGGTTCGGAAAGACATGCTGCGCGATCTGGAAGAAATCGATGTGATGATCGACGAGAGTATGCGGTTTCTGAAACGCGAGGATCAGCGCGAAGAGGTTCAGGTTGTAGACATTGTATCCCTCGTCCAATCGGCTTGTGACGATGCGGCCGATCTGGGGGAAAACGTTACCTATCGAAATGTCCTCGAACAAACAGACGGAAACGCCGCATCGCAAACCCCGGTTCGCATCTGGATAAACGCACGTCCTTTCGCGTTACGGCGCGCGATCATGAATGTAATCCGGAATGCTGTGCGCTTTGGTGGGAAGGCTGAAGTTCGCCTTGAGCAGGTCGGATCACATGTACACATCATGGTTGACGATCCCGGGCCGGGAATTCCCGAAGAGTATTGGGACACCATTTCTCTTCCGTTCAAACGTATTGAGAAATCGCGAAGCAAGGGCACGGGCGGAACCGGTCTTGGTCTCGCAACGGCCAAGTCCGTCCTGAATGCGATAGATGGCGATTTACGGTTTGGATTTACCGAAGACAAGTGGTTTCGCGTCACTCTCGAAATAGCAGTTGCACATGGCCTACGGGAAGCGACGACTTAGGACTTCATCTGAAAATCAGCGTGGACGACCTGTTCCATGGGTCCACACCCTAATCTGCTTGAAATGCCTCGATTATTCCAAGCAATTCTTCGCCGCCCGCATCTTCGGGCAATTTAAAGAAGTCACCTTGATGTTTCAGGGCATCCTCCAGTAAATCGGTGTAGACTCCTTTTGGAATTTCGATCGCACCGAAGGTGGTGAGATGTTCGGTAACGAATTGCGTATCGAGCAACGCGAATCCGCCGAAGATCAGCCGACCGATCAGGTGGACGAGGGCGACCTTCGAGGCGTCCCTCTCGCGGGCAAACATGCTTTCGCCGTAAAAGGCTCCGCACAGGGAAATGCCGTAGAGCCCGCCGACCAGTTCTCCGTCCCGCCAAGTCTCAACGGTATGGCAATGGCCCATTTCGTACAGGTCGCCGTAGAGTTTGCGAATTCGACTGTTGATCCAGGTTTTCTGGCGGCCGGCATCCGGTGCTGCGCAACCGTCGATGACCGCCTGAAAGTTGTTGTCGATGCGGACATCGAATTTCTTCGACCGGACCGTTTTTTTGAGACGGCGGGGAATGTGGACCTGATTCAGCGGGATGATGCCGCGTCGAACCGGTTCTATCCAATGCAGTCCGGGATCGTCGGCGGATTCGGCCATCGGAAATATACCGCACGCATAGGCCTTCAGCAGGACCTGCGGTGTTATTTCCATTACGATGTTGTCGTCAGACCGGGACATTCATCCTCTGGTAGCTGAGTCGTGATCTTATGCATCTTCCGCAGCGGCGAGATACTTTTCCAGCCAGTGAATATTATACATGCCGTTTGCCACGTCCTGATTGTCGACCAGTTCGCTGAACAGTGGAATCGTGGTTTCGATGCCATCAACAACAAACTCGTCCAGACACCGCCGTAGCCGCATCAGGCATTCGACTCTGTTGCGCCCGTGAACAATGAGCTTGCCAATCAGACTGTCATAATAGGGCGGGATTGAGTAGCCCTGATAAACGCCGGAATCGACACGCACCCCAAGACCGCCCGGCGGATAATAGTAGGTGATGGTTCCCGGCGATGGCGCAAAGGTTCGGGGATTTTCCGCATTTACACGGCATTCGATCGCATGGCCGTGCATGTGGATGTCCTCCTGTTTGAACGACAGGCTGGCTCCGGAAGCGATGCGGATCTGCTCGTTGACAAGATCGATACCGGTGATCATCTCCGTCACCGGATGTTCGACCTGCAGGCGCGTGTTCATCTCGATAAAGTAAAACTCACCGTCCTCATAAAGAAACTCGACGGTTCCAACGCCCGAATAACCCAGATCGGCCATTGCTTTCGCAACGATGCCGCCGATTTCGGCGCGCTGTTCGGCATTCAGCGCCGGTGAGGGGGCTTCCTCAAGTATCTTCTGATGCCGTCTTTGAAGGGAACAGTCACGCTCGCCCAGGTGGATCGCATTACCCTGCCCGTCGCCCAGAACCTGAATTTCAATATGTCGCGGCTTTTGGAGATATTTCTCCATGTAAAGCGCATCGTCGTCAAATGCGGCCTTTGCCTCGGTCCGCGCGGTCGAAACGGCGGTTTCCAGCTCTTCCTCGGACAACGCAACCTTCATTCCGCGACCACCACCGCCGGAGGCCGCCTTGATCAGCACCGGATAGCCGATCGACTCTGCAATTTTGCGCGCCTCTTCCAGTGACCTGACTTCACCCTCGGACCCGGGAACGACCGGAATTCCCAGGCGCTCGGCCGTCTGTTTTGCTTCGATCTTATCACCCATGATCCGGATATGGTCGGCACTGGGGCCTATAAAGCGGACATTGTGAGCTTCGAGGATTTCCGCAAAGCGCGCGTTTTCCGACAGAAAACCGTATCCGGGGTGCACCGCATCGGCGCCTGTAATCTCGCAGGCGGCCAGCAGCTGCGGAATATTGAGGTAGCTGTCCGTTGCCCTGGGCGGGCCGATGCAGACACTTTCGTCAGCCAGACGCACATGCATCGCATCCGCATCCGCCGTCGAATGCACGGCAACCGTCGAAATGCCCAGTTCCTTGCAGGCCCTGAGAACGCGAAGGGCAATTTCGCCGCGATTGGCAATCAGGATTTTTGAGAACATGCGATGCCCGCCTTACTCGATAACGACCAGAGGCTCGCCAAATTCCACCGGCTGGCCGTCTTCGATCAGGATGGCCGTTATCGTACCTGAACGTTCCGCCGGTATCTGGTTCATGGTTTTCATCGCCTCTATGATCAGGAGCGCCTGGCCTTCCTTGACCTGGCTGCCGACGTCAATAAAAGGCGCTGCACCCGGTTCCGGCGAAAGATAGGCGGTGCCAACCATCGGCGATGTCTGTGCACCGGCCTGGCTTGGCGGTTCCTTCGGGGCTGGGGGAGCTGGCGTCTCCACCGGCGCAGCGGGCGTGGTCGCAACTGCAGCCGGTGCCGGCTGCGGTGCTGCGGCATAAACCGGCGCGTCAATCACCGTCCGTTCACGCGCAACGCGGACGCGAAGATCCTTCTGCTCGACTTCTATTTCGGAAAGGTCGGTTTCGGCGAGCAGCGTAGCCAGCTGTCGAATGAGTTCCTGGTCGATCGTATTTCTGTTTGACATTATTAATCCATCGATATCTGCATGGCGTTCAAGAATTCACCAGGTCAGAAAGCGCGGTGAGGGCCAACTTGTAGCCGTTGGCGCCAAAACCGCAGATTACGCCGTGGGCGACTGGCGATACGTAGGAATGGTGGCGGAATTCTTCACGTGCAAAAACATTGGAAAGATGCAGTTCAATAACCGGAAGATCGATGGTCCGG
The DNA here is from genome assembly GCA_965275915.1 of Stappiaceae bacterium. GTDB lineage: Bacteria > Pseudomonadota > Alphaproteobacteria > Rhizobiales > Stappiaceae > JBDWFY01. The sequence goes on along the minus strand of CBDHYI010000005.1, from coordinate 405,767 downwards.
ATAGCGTCATGAACGGCAATCGATGTGTGCGTATAAGCAGCCGGGTTGATGATCAGTCCTTGAGCCACATCGCCCGCTTCCTGTATCCACCCGACCAACTCGCCTTCGTAGTTGGATTGTCTGAAGACAATTTCAAAGCCCAGCTCGGCGCCAACCGTGCGGCAAAGCGTCTCAATGTCAGCGAGGGTCGCCGTTCCGTATTTATCCGGCTCCCGCCGACCAAGCCGATTGAGGTTGGGTCCGTTCAGAATGTGAACGCTTGCCGTCATTGTAATCCTTCCAGCGCATCAGGTGTGTGTTCTGGTTGCCGATGCCACTGCATTGTCGTTCAGGGGAGTTGTGAAACGGCACCCTTTCTCGGCCCTTCGACCGGGAACCCCACAACACGCCTGCCGACGACTCAATTGAGCAAAGGCGGCCCGAAAGCCGCCTTGAACACTTGGTTATAAGGGCTTGCGAAAGCAAGGGGAACCCTGTTTGTGAAGATGATCAACAGGTTGCGGTACCACAACTCCTTATTGAGGCGATCTTCTCTTTCAAACTGTCATATCCGACCGCACCCATCACCACCTCATCGCCGACGACGAAAGAAGGTGTTCCAGTCAGGCGAAGGCGGTTGGCCAGTTCGTAGACCTCTTCAATTGTTGCAATAACTTCAGGATCTTCCATGGCTTTTTCAACTTCGGCAACATCGTAGCCGGCATTGCCCGCAATCTGCAGGGCGCCCGCCTTGTTCGCCCGGTTGCGACTTAGCAGCAACTGTTGATGAAAATCTGCATATTTTGCAGGGTCGACGATGTTTGCGGCTATGGAGACCTGAGCTGCCTCAACGGAAGGTTGACCGAGTACCGGAAATTCCTTCAGAACCACACGCAGATTTTTGTCTTCCTCGATCAGGCGCAGCATGTCGGACAGCGACCGTTTGCAGAAGCCGCAGTTGTAATCGAAAAATTCCACCAGGGTTACATCGCCTTTGGGATTTCCCAATTCGACCTGCCGTGTGGAATTAAAGAGAACGCCCGATGCATCGGCAATTGTCTGTTCTGCTGCGAGGCGCTCTTCTTCAGCCTGCCGCCGCTCAAGTTCCTGCAAAGCATCGCGGATGACCTCCGGATTGGCCAGAAGGTAGTCGCGGACAATCTGCTCAATCTCGCTTTTCTGATCGGCCTTGAACGGTTCGGCCGATACCGGACCTGTTATCAGCAGCGAGGCCGCCAGCAAAAGGCCTGCCATCAGTTGAAAGATGCTGCGCATGGTGTTCTCTCGTTCGGTTAGGCTCCGGTCAGGAGCGAATTGTTTGGGGTCGGTGACTTTCGGGTCACTCAGATCACCGTCTGAATTTGGGCGGCTTATAGGTCATGATATCCTCTGCAAGAATCCATGCCCGCGATCCGCGCTTGAGGCTTTTCATCGCACGATTGGCATATTGCTTTGCGGACTTCACGTCGCCGGAAATCATCAGGCTCTGTGCGGTTGCGACATCGGCCTCGGCATTGCGTCCCAGACGGGATTGAGCGATGGCAAGCTGGCGATAACCAAGGGGCGAATTCGGATCCTTCAGGACTCCGGCCTGCAGGTTCTTTACTGCCGCGGGTAGGTTCCTGTCATCTTCACTCGCAACAAGCGCATAGCCGTACCAGATCTGAAACTGCCCCTCTGACGGCGCAAGGGCGAGTGCCTGTTTGAAGGGGGCAATTGCCTGTTTGGCGCGACCGGCCTCGATCAACGCCTGACCCTTCAATTCCCAGAAATAGGGATTGTTCGGCTGACGCTTGATCAGGCGGTCTATGGCCTTTACGGCGCGATTGATGTTGCCGCCGCGCATCGTTGCGACCGCTCTGGCATAGTCAGCCGGCAGAGTTTTGTCGGATTTGGGATAGCGCCTGGCGATGGTCCTGGGATGGGACGTAAAGGCAATCAGTTTGGCGCGGACCAGATCGTGCCGGAATTGCAATTCTTTGGAATCTTTAGCGTTATAATGTCTGCTTTTCTTTGCCAGGGTTTCAAGCCGGCTGAGGCGCTCCCGGGCCATCGGATGGCTTACGGCATAGGGGTCGGCGTATTTCGCCGAGAACAGCTCTGACCCGGCCATGCGCTGGAACGTATCGAGCATGCCTTTTGCGGACTGACCGGTTCGCTCCAGATAGGTCACCGCCGCGCGGTCGGCCGAAATCTCTTCGCTGCGCTGATAGGCCAGCAAAGACCGCTGGGCCATGCCCGCACCACCGCCGATAATGGCAGCACCGCCCTGCGCGACGCCGCTCGAGCCTGAAGAGGCGCCCGCCGCAAGTGCTCCGGCGCCCAAAAGCGAACCGACAACGGCCACCAGCTTCGCCCTTGATGCCGCCTGCCGCAGCCTGACAAGATGGTTCCCTGCTATATGGCCCGTTTCGTGTGCCAGTACACCGATTACCTCGTTGGGGGTGTCGGCATCTATGATCACTCCGACATTCATGAAAATGCGTCGCCCGTCGGCGACAAAGGCATTGAAAGACTTCTCGTTGATCAGCACCGGTTCGACAGATCCCGCGCTCAGACCCGCAACTTTCAGAATCGGGCGCGAGTAGTCTCTCAGCAGCTGTTCTGTTTCGGCATCGCGAACAAACGGTAGTTTTCTGCCTTTCTGCGAATAAGCCGGGAGTGAAAAGGCGGACGACATGACTGCCACAGCCAGCGATACGGTTGCTGTTTTTCTCAGCAGCTTGCGTGCGCGAGAGGCTTCAGACATCAAAGTAACGTGATCCTTCTGGTAGCGTTCAATCAAGTAAGACGCGTGATAACCCCAATAGGTTCAACATATTTTCGGCAAAGGTATGGGCACCACTTTGGCGGGTCAACTTAAACCCTATCAATTATGAGACAGCGACATTAGAACGGAAAGATGCGACTGTCCTTGAATTCCGGAGGCGACCGTGCTGCGGCAATCAGCATCCGGTGTGTCCCGATTACATGAAAAACGCTTTGGAGTGAAGGGTGTTCGACAAGAGCAATCCGAAAACAAGTCCGTCCACGCGCAGTGATGTCGAGCCGTTTCATGCGATGGACGTCATGAGTGCCGCCAATGCGCTTGAACGGGCAGGGCGTCGCATTATCCACATGGAAGTCGGACAACCCGGTGCACCGGCTCCCGAATCGGTTCTGGCGGCCGCCCGCGCCGCACTTGCGGATGGTAATATCGGATATACCGAGGCAAAAGGCCGCCCGGATCTGCGGGAAAAGATCGCCGACTATTACACCCGCATGCATGGTCTTGAGATTTCCCCTGAGAGAATTCTTATAACAACCGGCTCGTCTGCCGCCTTCAATCTGGCCTTCCTGGGGTGTTTTGATGCGGGCGACAGGATTGCGATGCCGACCCCCGGATATCCGGCCTATCGGAACATCCTCAAGGCGCTTGGATTGATAAGTGTTGAAATTGAAACCGGCCCGTCAAGCCGCTGGGTTCTTACACCTGAAATGATCGAGGCGGAAAAACGGGAAAGCGGCATCAAGGGTGTTCTTGTCGCCAGTCCGGCCAATCCAAGCGGTACAATGCTGAAACCGGATGCTTTGAGAGCGCTGTGCGAGCATGCCGATGCGGGCGGCCACTGGTTTATCTCCGACGAGATTTACCATGGGCTTGTCTATGAGGGGAATGCGGAAACAGCGCTGCGCTATAGCGACCGGGCAATCGTGATCAACAGCTTCTCGAAATATTACTGTATGACCGGATGGCGCATCGGCTGGATGGTGGTGCCGGACGAACTGGTCAGACCTTTGGAGCGGTTGGCGCAAAGTCTTTATATTTCAGCGCCGGATCTGTCGCAACGGGCTGCAATCGCCGCCTTTGATGCGACCGATGCACTTGAAAAGGTGAAAAGCGGTTATGCTGAAAATCGCGCGTTGCTTTTAGCGCGACTGCCTGAAATCGGTTTTAAGGAAATTCTGCCTGTCGACGGTGCGTTTTACGTCTATGCAAGCGTCAGGAACATGACGAATGACTCGATGGATTTCGCGCAACGGATGTTAAAAGAGGCCGGGGTTGCGGCGACGCCGGGGCTGGATTTCGATCATGAGCGGGGCGCAGGCTATATCCGCTTTTCGTTTGCGGGTGCGCATGAAGACATGCGCGAGGCGATGGAGCGTCTGCAGAACTGGCAGAACCAATAAAAAACCCCGCCAATTTCCGGCGGGGTTTCAGTCAGTTGCTTACAACGGTTTTTAGTTGTCAGGCAGGCTGTTCCGTCTCAGCGTCTGCATTTTCTTCCGCTGATGCTTCATCATCAGCTTCAGCACTGGAGTCGTCATCGGAAGCGGTTTCGCTTTCGCCGTCTTCCTCTTCTTCTTCGAACTCAAACATATTCTGGTCGCGGCTGATAACATCTTCGCCGCGGGCCTGCCGCTCGGCCTCGTCTTCGGAGCGGGCAATGTTCATCGTTATGGTGACATCGACTTCCGGATGAAGAACGATCGTGACCGTATGCATGCCGATGGTTTTGATCGGCACGTTAAGAGCAACCTGGCTGCGGGCGACAGTGAAGCCTTCCCCGGTCAGGGTTTCGGCGATATCGCGCGTGGAAACCGAACCGTAAAGCTGGCCGGTTTCGCCACCCTGTCGGATTGCGATAAACGTGTTGCCGTCAAGCTTTGCAGCGACGGCTTCGGCTTCCTGGCGTCGCTCAAGGTTGCGTGCTTCCAGTTGCGCCCGCTCGTTTTCGAAGCGTTTCTGATTGGCCTCGGTGGCCCGCAGCGCTTTACCCTTGGGGAGGAGAAAGTTCCGGGCAAATCCGTCCCGGACACGGACGGTATCGCCCATCTGACCGAGTTTTGCGACGCGTTCCAGAAGAATAACTTGCATTGTTTCAATCCTTTTTCCGTCTGTCCCGCCAACAAACCTTCACTGGCTCAGGCGGTTAGAGACCGGTCCGCGCATAGTTCGACACGGCCTAGCCTCAACCGGCGAATCCACCCCGCCATAACGGGTCATGGATCGGCACTTGTCAGATTGTCCCGTCCGCATGCGAACGGGACAATCGGTCATTCTTATTTTATCACGTAAGGCAGCAGGCCGAGGAACCGGGCGCGCTTGATCGCACGGGCCAGTTCGCGCTGTTTTTTGGCCGAGACCGCGGTAATGCGGCTCGGTACGATTTTGCCGCGTTCCGACACATAGCGCTGCAGAAGCCGAATGTCTTTATAGTCGATCTTCGGTGCATTTGAACCGGAGAACGGGCAGGTTTTCCGCCGACGAAAGAATGGGCGGCGTGTCGGCAATTGGGCGATATCAACCATTGTCGCCGGCTCCTTCCTGTTCGGCATCACGGCGCGGCGGGCGGGGTCCGCGGTCTTCACGCGGGCCGCGATCATCCCTGTCCCTGCGGCGGCGATCATCACGATCCCGCTTCTGCATCATTGCCGAGGGTTCGTCTTCATGTTCATCGACGCGCAGCGTCAGAAAACGAAGGACATCTTCGTTCAGGCGCATCTGGCGTTCCATCTCAGAGACCGCCGCGTGCGGGGCATCGATGTTAATGAGCGTGTAGTGTGCTTTGCGGTTTTTGTTGACCTTGTATGCCAGCGAGCGCAGGCCCCATGGTTCAATTTTACCGAAGGAGCCGCCGTTTTCCTCGACAACACCTTTGAATTCTTCCACCAGCGCTTCGACCTGCTGTGCGGAAACGTCCTGGCGAGCCAGGAACACATGTTCATAAAGCGGCATATAAGCCTTCCTCATATCTGCGGTAACCGGCGCTAAGCCTCTTCGAAGCCCTCGGAAAGGCTGCGAAGACAATCTTCGAGAGCGGAGACACGGGAAAACGAACAGTTGTCTGTCCTGTCCGGGCGCCACTCTACCAGAGTGGATACCTGCATACCGCAGATACGTGTCCAGACTTTCCTTTCAGCCCCCGGCCGGTAAACCAGTGGATGGGGTCTCATACTGCAATTTGTACAAAACTCAAGCTTTTTCGACGTAGCGGCGTGTTTATTTGCGCAAAACCCTTGACAGGGACCGGTCCGAACGGCTCTTAAGCGCAAATTTCTTTGATCGGTGCGGATAGATTTTCACCGGCTACCGGTCGGACGCAAGGTTGGGCAAAGGCAAGGATGACAGTTGTATTTACATTTCCCGGTCAGGGAAGCCAGACGGTTGGAATGGGGCGGGAACTCGCCGAAACGTTTCCGGTTGCACGGGCCGTCTTCGAGGAAGTGGACGACGCACTTGGTGAAAAGCTCAGTCAGGTGATCTGGGACGGTCCGCAGGATACACTGACATTGACGGCAAACGCACAGCCCGCGCTCATGACGGTGTCGCTGGCAGCGACCCGCGTTCTTCAGGACAAAGGCCTCGATCTCAAGCAATCCGTCTCGATGGTTGCAGGGCACTCCCTGGGAGAATATTCCGCGCTGGCCGCATCAGGTTCGCTGTCGATCAGTGACGCGGCCCGCCTGTTGCGCATTCGTGGCGAAGCGATGCAGGCCGCGGTGCCCGTGGGAGAGGGCGCAATGGCAGCTTTGCTTGGTCTTGATTTCGAAGCAGCCAAAGAGGTCGCCGAAAAAGCTGCTGAAGGCGAAATCTGTCAGGCCGCCAATGACAATGCACCCGGTCAGGTGGTTGTTTCAGGACATAAGGGTGCCGTCGAACGGGCGCTGGGGATTGCGAAAGAGCATGGAGCCAAACGGGCGGTACTCCTGCCGGTGAGCGCCCCGTTTCATTGCAGTTTGATGCAGCCCGCCGCCGATGCGATGCGCGAGGCTTTGGATGGCGTTAAGGTCAATGATCCGGTTGTGCCGCTGGTCGCCAATGTGGAAGCTGTGCCGATCACGACGGCGGACGAAATCCGCGATTGCCTGGTCCGGCAGGTAACGGGAACGGTGCGCTGGCGCGAGAGCGTCCTCAATATGGCGCAGGCCGGTGTGACCACTCTGGTGGAAATCGGCGCCGGAAAAGTATTGACAGGACTTGTGCGCCGTATATCCAAGGATCTTGAAGGCATTGCGGTTAACTCACCGGCGGACCTTGACGGCCTGATGGAACGCTTGTCGTCCAAATAGGAAAATGAAGAATTCAAATGTATATCCGGCCCGATGCCGGTATGCGGGGAGACCATATGTTTGATCTTACTGGGCAGAAGGCGCTTGTCACGGGGGCAAGCGGGGGGATCGGCGAACACATCGCACGGGCTCTTCACGCGCAGGGCGCGACAGTTGCCCTGTCCGGGACACGAGTGGAGAAACTGGAGGCACTTGCTGCGGAACTGGGCGACCGGACGGTGGTCACCGCCGCAAATCTGTCGAACCGCGAGGATGTCGATAATCTCGTTCCCGACGCGGAGAAGCAGATGGACGGCCTTGACATCCTGGTCAACAATGCCGGGATCACGCGCGACAATATCTTCATGCGCATGAAGGACGAGGAGTGGGATCTCGTGCTTGAAGTCAACCTGACCGCGGCCTTCCGCCTGTCCAGGGCAGCGGTTAAGGGAATGATGAAACGCCGGCACGGACGGATCATCGGCATCACCTCGGTGGTGGGCGTGACCGGCAATCCCGGTCAGGGCAACTACGCGGCTGCCAAAGCCGGCATGATCGGTATGACCAAGGCATTGGCCCGCGAGGTGGCCAGCCGGAACATTACGGTCAATGCTGTTGCGCCCGGTTTCATTGAATCGGCCATGACCGATGGCCTGAATGAAAAGCAAAGAGAATCAATCCTGGCAAGCGTTCCGGCCGGTCGGCTGGGCAAAGGCGATGAAATCGCAGCGGCCGTCGTTTACCTTGCCAGTTCAGAAGGCGGCTATGTGACGGGGCAGACACTTCACGTTAATGGCGGCATGGCCATGATTTAAAAGAGATAATCGCGGGGAGACGGAGGTGGGTTCGCGCCTTTTGCCAGAGCGCATCTGGCGGCTGGTCAAGGCCGATAAAGTGTGTTACCTAGCCGCCGACCTATCAGTGTGACAGAGGTCGGACTGTTGGATTATCAACAGAAATTGGCACGTAATCTGTCCATCAATGGATTCCTGACTGATTGTATGGAATGAATGATACGGGCTAGCCCGTTTACTGAAAATCCGTAGAGAACTACCAAGGAAAGCAAATATGAGCGATATCGCGGATCGGGTTAAGAAAATTGTCGTTGAGCATCTCGGTGTGGAAGCGGACAAAGTGACCGATAAGGCAAGTTTCATCGACGATCTGGGCGCGGATAGCCTGGACACGGTTGAGTTGGTGATGGCTTTTGAAGAAGAGTTCGGTGTGGAAATTCCGGATGATGCCGCTGAGACAATTTTGACTGTCGGCGATGCAGTTGGATTCCTCGAAAAGAACGCCGGTTAGTGGAGATCAGATTCTAAGCTCGGCGAGAATTGAGGAACTGAAGAATGAGGCGGGTCGTTGTCACCGGACTGGGAATGGTCTCGCCGCTCGGATGCGGCGTTGACATCACTTGGGGCAGAATTCTTGAAGGCAAGAGCGGTGCCCGTCGTGTGGACGAGTTCGATGTCAGCGATATTGCCTGTCAAATCGCTTGTCCGCTTCCTCGAGGGGATGGCTCTGACGGCACTTTCAATCCTGATGACTGGATGTCGCCGAAAGAGCAGCGGAAGGTTGACGACTTTATCCTTTATGCCATTGCGGCGACCGACCAGGCCCTCGCCGACGCCGATTGGAATCCGACCGAATATAAAGACCAAGTACGATCCGGCGTCCTGATCGGATCGGGTATTGGTGGTCTCCAGGGTATCGAAAAGGGTGCCATCACTGTCTTGGAAAAAGGCCCGCGGCGCCTCAGCCCGTTCTTTATCCCCGGAGCGCTGATTAACCTGGCTGGCGGTCAGGTCTCGATCCGGCATGGCCTGAAGGGTCCAAACCATGCGGTTGTGACTGCCTGTTCGACGGGGGCGCATGCCATCGGGGATGCGGGCCGCCTGATCGCACTGGGTGATGCGGATGTGATGGTTGCAGGCGGGACTGAATCGCCGATCTGCCGGCTTGCACTGGCAGGCTTTGCGGCCTGTCGCGCACTCTCAACCGGATATAACGACCGACCCGAGGCGGCTTCCCGTCCTTACGACAAGGGACGGGACGGTTTTGTTATGGGCGAAGGCGCAGGCATTGTCGTTCTGGAAGAATATGAGCATGCGCGTGCGCGCGGCGCCAAAATCTATGGCGAACTGGTTGGCTACGGACTGTCCGGCGATGCCTATCACATCACGGCCCCCTCCGAAGATGGAGATGGTGCTTATCGATGTATGGAAGCTGCGCTGAACCGGGCTGGAATTTCTCCCTCTGACGTCGATTATGTGAATGCGCACGGCACATCGACCCCGTTGGGGGATGAGATTGAATTGGGTGCGATTGCCCGGCTCGCAGGTGAGGCAGCCGGTTCATTGACCATGTCCTCGACAAAGTCTTCGATCGGGCACCTGCTTGGTGCGGCCGGAGCAGTTGAAGCGATCTTTTCGATTCTGGCGATGCGGGACAATATTGCGCCCCCGACGATTAATCTCGAAGATCCTTCGGTCGAAACACAGATTGATCTTGTGCCGCAAACGGCGAAGAAGATGGAGGTCAATGTCGCACTTTCCAATTCCTTCGGGTTTGGCGGCACCAACGCCTCACTGGTTTTTCGCAAGTTGAACGACTGATCGAATGCCGGGCTGCAAGATGTCCGGATAAGTGATCGAGTAATCCGGCTCAGCGGACCAAGCGCAAAAAAGCCATACTGTGCTGGCATGGGCTTTCACCACATTTGACGAGATTCGGGTCGAGCGCGAAATCATGCAGGAACCGACAAACGGCGACGACAGGCAGGGGCAATCGACAAGATCTGCGGACGGGGCCATGCCGCGTCTTAACCCCAAAAGCCCGCGGCAGGCTATTCAGCCCGACCCCGTTCCCGATCCCCCGTCCCGGTCGCGGCATGTCCGCAATCCGGTGGTTGTGTTCGTCAATTTCCTGATGACGATAACGGTGTTGGGTGTCCTGATTGTGGGTGGTGTCATCTACTGGGGCAAGCAGGAATTCGAAAGGACAGGCCCACTGGCCAGGGCCACAACGGTGATCATTCCCCAAGGCTCCAACCTTGCCGGTATAGCGGGTATTCTGGAACGTAACGACGTGATCGACAATTCCTGGGTCTTTCAGGGGGCGGTTCAGGTTTATCGGAACCAGAGCAAGCTGAAGGCCGGGGAATATCAGTTCGATCCCGGCGTTTCGATGCGAACCGTCATGAACGAGATCGTGTCGGGCAAAGCGGTCTATCATTCGATTACCCTGCCGGAGGGCTGGACCAGTCTTCAGATCGTCGAGAGAATCAAAGCGGATCCGATCCTGGAAGGCGAGTTGAATGAGGTTCCGGAGGAGGGCACGCTGATGCCCGAGACCTACACCTTTACCAGGGGTACATCCCGGGCAGACATTATTGAGCGCATGAAAGAAGCCCACAAAAAAGTGCTCGTTGAAGTTTGGGAAAGCCGTCGCGACAACATTCCGGTCAACACACCGGAAGAAATGTTGGTTCTTGCCTCTCTGGTTGAGAAGGAAACCGGCCGTGCGGACGAAAGAAGCCGCGTTGCAAGTGTTTTCGTCAATCGCCTCAACAAGGGAATGCGGCTGCAGTCCGATCCGACGATCCTCTATGGACTTTATGGCGGATCAGCCTGGACACGGGCACGCACGATCCTGAAAAGCGAACTGGAAAAAGAAAACAGCTACAACACGTATCAGATTCCGGCCCTGCCTCCGGGTCCTATCGCCAATGTTGGCCGTGCAGCATTGGAAGCGGTCGCCAATCCGTCCGTGACCAACGATCTCTACTTTGTCGCCGATGGCACGGGCGGTCACGCGTTCGCTGAAACCTATGAGGATCACCGGCGCAACGTTCGGCGCTGGCGTGATGTGGAGAAAAACAGGATCAAGGCGCAAGAGGCAGCCGAAGAAGCTGAAAAGGACGGTGAGGCTGCCACCACCCAGTAGCGGACTTGGGGTCACGACCGTCATCGCCGGCGCCAAAGAGCTGTTCCCATCGCGGCAAAACTGTCCTACTGTGGCGTCGGTTTTGTGAGCCGTGTCATTCGACTTTCGTCTTTTTAACCAGCGTGTTGCCGAAAAACGGCTGCGCGCAAGTCTTTGCAGGTGATCCATGGCGCTGGCCAGTATGACCGGCTTTGCCCGTACTGAGGGTTTCTACGATACTGTCCGTTGGGTCTGGGAACTCAGATCTGTCAACGGGAAGGGCCTTGACGTCCGGGCACGTCTGGGAAGTGGTTTTGAAGCTCTTGAGGCAGACATCAGATCGCAGGTTGCCAAAGTCCTTAAGCGCGGCAATCTCTCTGTGTCGCTGACGGTCAAGAGAGAGGCCGGCAGCAAGCAGGCGCTGGTCATTAACGAAACCATTCTTGAGAGTGTCCTGGAAACCATGAAAACAGTTTCCGGGCGGATTGAAGCATCCAAGCCGACGCTGGACGGTATTCTCGGCTTCAAGGGTGTTGTCGAATTGGCTGAGGCGGAACTGAATGAGGATGCCCGCCGGGAATTGAATGCCGAAATACTGCAGACGCTGAACAGCGCGCTCACCGATCTCCTTTCAATGCGCCGGAAGGAAGGTGAGGCTATCGGCCGTGTTATCGACGGGCAATTGTCCGCAATAGAACACCTTACATCCCAGGCTGAAAAGTCGCCGGCAAGGACGGTTGACGCGATCCGGCAGAGGCTGCGGGAGCAAGTCGACATGCTGATGGACACCAATGCCGATTTTGATCCGCAGAGGCTGCATCAGGAAGCGGTGCTCCTGGCGACCAAGGCCGATATTCGCGAGGAACTTGACCGGCTTTATGCGCATGTGGCAGCCGCACGGGATCTTCTTTCAAAAGGGGGGGCGGTTGGGCGCAAGCTTGACTTTCTCGCACAGGAGTTCAATCGCGAAACCAATACTTTGTGTTCCAAATCCAATGATACGTCGCTTACGGCGATCGGCCTGGAGCTCAAGGCTGTTGTCGATCAGATGCGCGAACAAATACAAAATCTGGAATAGACAGCGATGTCCAATACGACGATTTCAAAGGATACGCTTTCGGCAATACGTCGGGGACTGATGTTGGTTCTCTCAAGTCCTTCCGGCGCCGGAAAGTCCACATTGGCCAGAAATCTGCTGGCTCATGAAAGCGGGCTTGAGCTGTCGATTTCGGCAACCACGCGGACCCGGCGCCCGAGTGAGATCGAAGGCGTACATTATCATTTCGTTGCGCAAGACCGTTTTGAACAGATGCGGGAACGGGGAGAATTGCTCGAGTGGGCAACGGTTCACGGCAATTCGTACGGAACATTGAAAGATCCTGTCGAAGCGGCGCTCAGTTCCGGTAAGGATGTCCTGTTCGATATTGATATCCAGGGAACGTTTCAGCTCTACGAGCGAATGCGACAGGATGTTGTGTCGGTTTTTATTCTGCCTCCGTCAATCGCCGAAATGAAATCGCGTCTTCACAGGCGCGCGGAGGATTCAGAAGACGTGATCCTGCGCAGGCTGGAGACGGCGGTCGGCGAGATGAAACACTGGGTTGAATACGATTACATTATCGTCAATGACGACCTGGAAAGTGCCTTTGAAGGGTTGCGCGCGATCCTGAAGGCAGAACGGCTGCGCCGCGAGCGCTCGCCGTCGATTGGCGACTTCGTGACCGGCATGGTCGACGATCTGAAGCAGGAGCTGAAAAAGTAGTATCTTGGCTTTTTCGGTTCCGATCGTGTGCTTGTTCAGGATCGTTATGTCTTTTGATTGCGGTACGCACGGGCCAGTTGCACAAAGCCCTCTACTGGAATCCGCTCGGCTCGAGCCGTTTCCGCCAATCCGCTTTCTTCAAGCAGCCGATGGGTATCGACGGCCAGTGACTTGAGACTCGCCCGCAGCATCTTGCGTCGCTGGCCGAAGGCAGCAGCCGTTACACGCTCCAAGTCCTTGATATCACATTCTGCCGGATTTTCCCGCGGAACGATATGGATAACCGTCGATGTCACTTTGGGCGGCGGGCTGAACGCTTTCGGAGAGATGTCGAAGACTTTTCCGGCCACTGTTCTCCAGCCGGTCAGAACGGCCAGACGCCCGTAAGCTTTGTCTCCGGGCTGGGCGCATATCCGGTCTGCGACTTCCTTCTGGAACATCAATGTCATCGATTGCCACCAGGATGGCCACGGAGTGCCGGAGAGCCATCCAACCAGCAAAGGCGTTGCGACATTATACGGAAGATTGGCGATGATCCTTATCGGGCCGTCCGGTAACGAAGCGGATGTCAGCTCAAGTGCGTCTTCGTTCAGTATTTTCAGTCGTCCGGGATAGAAACGGGCGATATCCTCCAGAGCCTCAAGGCAGCGGCTGTCCTTTTCAACGGCGATGACCTCCCTTGCGCCCAAAGCCAGAATAGCCCGGGTCAAGCCGCCCGGGCCGGGGCCGACTTCGAGCACGCGACAATCTTCAAGCGGACCTGCTGATCTGGCGATACGGGCCGTAAGATTAAGGTCAAGCAGGAAGTTTTGCCCGAGCGATTTGCGGGCATCAAGATCATATTTTCGAATGACCTCGCGCAACGGAGGCAGCGTGTCCAATTGAGCCACTAGAGCGTATCTTGTTTGTGTTGAATCATCTGATCGAGGCTATTGAGTACTATCTATCACCAAGTTTGTCGCTTCGCGGACAGGGCAAGCCGGTCTATCGGATATCGTCGCGCCCCTTGCCCGACGCGCTCTGCGAGGCGCTTGCGTTTTTGACAAGCACAGCGGCAAGTTTCAGCGCTTCAATCAGGCTGTCCGGCCGGGCGGTACCGGTTCCGGCAATATCAAGCGCTGTCCCGTGATCGGGTGAGGTCCTGACAAATGGAAGACCAAGCGTCACATTGACCGCTCTGTCGAACGCGAGCGTTTTTACCGGTATCAGCGCCTGATCGTGGTACATAGCCAAGATACAGTCATAGCGGGACCGCGCGGCCTCGTGAAAGAGTGTATCGGCGGGGAGCGGTCCATCGGCATTGATGCCGTCGTTTATCAGTGCGGTTGCGGCGGGTTCCACGATGTCCATATCTTCTCGCCCCATCGTTCCACCTTCTCCGGCATGCGGATTGAGGCCGGCCAGTGCGATGCGGGGTGATGGGATGCCAAACCGCTTAACGAGGTCGCGATGCACGATGCGTGCGACCTTCACTATTCGCTCTTTTGTCAGTGCCTCGGCGACGCCGGTGAGAGGAATGTGAACAGTTACCGGAACGGTTTTCAGTTCCTGCGCTGCCATAAGCATAACCGGTTCGGCGGGTTCTCCCGGCCAATGCATAGAGGCAAGATGGCCCAGAAACTCGGTGTGCCCCGGGTAGGAAAAACCATGGTCGTAAAGCGATTTCTTGTTGATCGGATTGGTAACAACACCCCCAGCAAGGCCGTTGCGAACATGCGTAACCGCGGTTTCGATCGCTTCAATTGTCGCAGCCGCATCGCTTGCGCGCGTTGTCCCGGGTGTTTCGCTCGCATCAGCGGACAACGGGACGACCGGAAGACCGGTCGTCACATCGCTGCCGGGTACTCGGTCCGGTGAAACAACATCAACCGACAGCGCCACGTTGAGCCGCTCGGCGCGCTTACTGACTGCATAGGGGTTGGCGAGCAGGTAAAATGGCGGCAGCGATACCTGATCGCGTTGCATCCACGCGGCGATGGTTATATCCAGCCCCACACCTGCCGGGTCACCCATTGTAAGCGCCAGAGGCAGGCCTTTGCCGCGCCGTTTGTTCATTTAGCGGTAATCGATGACAGCTGTCTGTTTAAGTTCAGCAAGATAGCGACGGGCCATCAACTGCCCTTCCTTGTTGCGCAACTCACCTCTCATCTCGGCAACGGCTGCGGCATTGCTGTCAACGATCTTCTTGTCGCAGACCGCATAAATTTCAATACCCATGGCGGAGTTGACCGCCTTACTTGTCCGTCCGACCGAAACCTCCTTTACCGCTTCGACAATTGCGGGCTGAAGTTCAGGTTCAAGCTTACGGCCCAGAGGCTTGACCACCACCTCATCGAGTCCTTTGGCAAGTTTTGTCGCTTCACCGCAGGATGTGAAACGCTTTCTGAAGGCTTCCACCTCCCTTTTTCTTTTTGCCTTAAATCCACCGGACGCTTTTTTGGGAATGACGAAAACATACTGTGTCAGGGCATATTCCGTGGTCTTGTTGGGATCATCTCCCTCCTCACCATTGTTAGTACCACCCTGCAATGCGGCGATAACGTCCTGTTCGCTGATGCTGACAGTTCTGCGGAAGCGCATTCTGACCGCTTCACTCCAGGCCAGTTCGGCTTTCACGCGATCCTTAAGCGTTTGAGGATTGATGCCGGATTGTTTGAGCGCTTGCGAGAGTCTTGCCGGTGTCAGTTTTGACCGTTTGGCGATTGAGGCATAGGCATCATCGACCTGCGACTGCGATACGGAAATGCCGATGCGGGCGGCCTCCTGAAGTTTCAGGCTTTCATCGACCAGCTCATTGGTCGCCGCTTTTCTGGCTGCCGCGCCGCCTTTTCGGCTTGTCAGCCTAAGGAGGCGCGCGCGCTGGGAAATGTCGTAGCTTGTGACAGCCTGGTCATTGACAATTACGGCTATCCTGTTCTGCGCACTGGCGGGAGCATCGACTGTCAAGCCGACCCCAACAGAAAGCACAAAAACGAAAAACCATGAAAATGGACGCTTCATTTTTCTCTCCTCGGCACTTTGCCGATTCAATGGATTATTGTGGCATCACGAGTGTTAATGACGATCACCTTGTGATTTACACCGAACCTGGTCGTCTTGCCAACGTCTGAAGACTTGGGAGGGTGTCCTCATCAAGTGACATTAGCCGCCAAGCGTTCCTATGCAAAATGAACAAATTTTTAGCTCGGTCGACATGGCAAGCCAAGATCGTATACGGTCGGACCGTATTTCAGACGGATCGGGTTCTTCCCTCACTGTGAAGAGCCCACACCCTGCGAAAAGTCCGCATCACCCAGTGTTCTCAGTCCGAACCTGAAAAACAGCGTCCTGTCGACGTCATTCCCGTCGTCCCGGCTACGGTCTTCAGAATATGATAATGACAGTGAGAAGCCTTCGTCGTCATAACCCAGACCGATGCTGTCACGGACTAAATTTTTGTTTTCCAGATCATATCGGACCGATCCGAACGCGCGCCAGTTCTCCTGAAGCCGCACACTTGCTGCCGCCAGTGCTTCCTGCCTGTCAGAGTCGATACCTTGTTCGGGCTGGCGGCCCAGAAAAGCGTAGGTCACGCTGCCCGTAACAGGACCGTATATGCCGGCAGCCTGCACTTCGGTTCTCCTGAGGTCAAAATCATTGTCGTCGAACCGTGCATTGGCACCCAGTCGCGCACCCAGGTTGGTGTCAAAATAGAGCGAAGCGACATAGTCCGATGCATCATTCTCAAGGCCTGAGTCGCCTGACGAATTGACAAGATCCGGTATTGAATAGGAGTTCTGTCCTGCAAGATTGATTGACTGGCCGATCAGCGCGCTGAGCGAACCGCCATTATAGAACTGCAACTGGTATCGCAGGCCGATATTGGCGCGCGTGCCCCCTTCGCTGCGATCAAATCCGGAAAACTTGTCGTACTCGAACAGTGTCGAGGCGTCGAACACCAGGCTTTGGGCGTCTTCATTTGGCAACTCGCCAATTCCGGATTCGTTCGGACGGGCAATGATCTGGCCGATCGGTTCGAAAACCTGCGTTCCCCAACTGAAGGTGCTGACAAAAGGATATCGGTACTCAAGTCCGATTGCGGGCATGCCGCGCGCGACAATCGCATCCGAAGTCAGGGTGGTAACATTGTTGTCGGCGCTTGCGAGGAAGAACACGTCACCCTGCGCGTAAGCAAACGGTGTAAAGACCTGGCCGATCGGGTCGATCAAACTGCGCTTCCACTCACCCTCGAACGTGGTTCTTGTGAACGTCCCCTCAACACCGCGAAAGTAATTTGTTCCGTTGAATGAATAGGCATCCGTCGTGTCGCGGGTCAGGCTGGTCGCATTGCCGGTCAAAGACAGTTGGCCGCCCAACACCGGGTGATCGAAAATATAATTGTAGTCGATTACCGGGTGAACGACCGGCTGCTTGTCCTGCAGGTCTTCGCCAAAAGGTACAAATGGCGCCGTCGGATTCGGATCGGATGCATCAAAAGAATCTTCCTGGAATACGCGGAATGCATAGGCGTGGGCTTCGAAACTGTTACGCTCCGTTGCGCCCCGCAGGAAAATATCCGAAACGGAATTGTCGGTTCCCAAGCCCCCGATGCCGTAATCTTTCACGAAGGCCCGGTCACTGAAATAACTGAGATCCCAACCCCAGTCCCAGCGGTCATTGATCTGGAAGTTGCCCCTCGTGTTCAGGGATCCACGGAATTCACGATTGCCGCTGGTATCGACAAACGCGTCACGATCTGCCTGGCGTATTCCATAACCCCTGATGGAATATGCACCATCCATCAGCCTGTGACGCCATTCTCCACCAAACAGGACACCTTGTCTTGTGAGCGGTGTGACGGAAACGGTCGCGTCGTAATTCGGGGCAAGGGACAAATAGTACGGGATCGTCGCCCCCAACCCGAGCCGGTCCTTGGAGACATAGGAGGGCGCTAAAAATCCGGATTTTCTCTTAACAGAGGGATCGGCCTGGGAAAAATATGGCAGGTAAACAATAGGTGCACCGAAAAACTCAAGCCGGGTATTCCTGTACTTAATGACCTTTTCCTTCTGGTCATGAATAATCTTGCCGGCTTTGATCTGCCACAGGGGCGGTTTTGACGGTGGCTGATTGACGTAGACACTGTAGGTGCCGTTTTCGAACGTCGTTACATTGTCATCTTGCCGTGTCGCGCGCTCAGCTTTGATGCGTGTCCGCTGAATTGTTTCGATCTGCAGTGAATTGACGAAGCCGTCTCTGAAATCATCGGACAGCTCAAGATTCTCAGCCCGGATCACGTTTCCGTCCGGCTCTATAAGCTCGACATTTCCCTCGGCAAACAGGCGCGATGTTTTGCGATCAAGACGAACCATTCGCGCTTCGAGGATATAGCCCGCATAGTAGATGTTTACATTGCCAACCGCTGAGACAACATCATTATCGTAATCATACTGCAGTTCATCGGCTTCCAGAAGCATCTGCTGGTTTGCTTCCGTCAGGCCCGCCGGCAAAAAACTCTCAACGCCTTCCTGCGCTCTGACGGGATCCGAAACCATCGGGTTTACGGACGCAAAAACTGTTGCTGCGAGGAAGACTGAGACGGAGCTGTTGCGAGCCCGTCTGCCAGAGCCACGCGGTATCCGAACAGCCGAAGGGAGAACCATCATCCGTCCTCCCTATGTAACAGAATTGAAAATCCCATTAGCGTCGCGACTATCCCGGGTGACCATGCAGCAATGATGGGCGGAATGATACCGGCTCCACCCAGATCCCTTGTCAGTTGTGACAGCACATAAAGCACGAACCCCGCCAAGATTCCACCCAGAATCATCCTGCCCAGACCGCCAAAACGAGAAAATCTCAAAGATACCGCAGCGGCTATAAGGACCATCGCCGCCAAAAGCAGTGGACGAGCGAGAAGTGTTTGATATTGAAGCGCATAGCGGTATGCCGGAAGACCGGCCCGATGGGCCAGCTCGATAAATCTCGGCAGATTCCAGAACGAAATCGATTCGGGGTCGGCAATCCGCTCACGGACCTCTGTCGGGCTGAGGAATGTGCTGACCTCGTAAGTGCCAAAATTCTGAGGCTGTGCATCCATCTCGTAGACGGTCGCACCTGACAAAGACCAATGGCCGTCCAGCAACTGCGCCCGATCAGCCTCAATACGTTCTTTGAAAATTCCGTTTCTGTCGAACTGCAGAATCGAAACGTCGAACAGAACAATGCCACCCTTCTCGGCCGCCGTCGCAAAAAGAACGGTTTCACCTTTCAGGCCGTCCTGGCGCAGCCAAATTTTCTGCTCTTCCGCAAGCAGTCGCGTCCCGCCGCTCACGCCGAACAAGGAACTGCCGGTGTCTTCGGACAGTTGTTTGAGATAAACGGCCACCGGATTGTAAAGCGTGACTGCGATGCCGCCAACCAGGACGGCCAGAACCAGAGCAGGGCCGCAAAATTGCCAGACGGAAATGCCCGCCGCTCGGGCAACAACCAGTTCGAGACTGCGGCTGAGACTGACAAAAGCAGCTATAGCCCCGAATAAGGTCGCAAAAGGCAACACCTGTTCCAGAAGACTGGGAACGCGAAGCACCGAAATCAAAGCGACGTGGGTTACCGAGAAGCCTTCCCGGTCGCTGCCGCGGCGAACAAGCTCCAGAAAGTCGAACATGAAAATCAGGACGGCGGCAAAAAGAAACAGCCCCAGAATCCACTTAAGGAGCCTTCCTGAAAAATAGAGTGTGAGTGTCCGACCGAGCATGGTGTGCGTCTAAGCTCCCGAATGACGGCCGCCCGACAGGCGAAGACTGAGAGCTTCGGCGAAGCGAACGATTGTTTCACCGACGGAGGCAAACAGCACAAAGAGCCGCGGTGTGTTGTCCGATATGATGAACCAGAGCGACAGAAGACAGGCGATGACCGGAAGCGCAAAAACGAACAGATCCGCCACGAGGTTGGTGCCGGACAGATTAACGGCGCCGAACGCAAGTGCGCGCAGAAGAACACAACTGACCAGGGCGCCCAGAACGGCACTGCTGCGGCCTTGCCGGGTTGTTCGCGGACTGCCAAGAAATGCAAACACGATCAGGCCGAAAGCGAGTGCATAGAGCGGCAATGTCAGTCGGTCGTTGACTTCCTTGTCGAACCGTTCCTTCTTTTCCGCATAATAGGGATCGTCTTCCGTCAGTGCGAAAATGGCGGGTAGCGTCCGTTCGCTGGGTTTGTACGTCGGAATGCCCGCTTGCGGCATCATCGCCGTCAGATCAAACGCATAGGATTCGAACTGGACGATGGATATTGCGCCCGATTCCGGGATCAGCCTCTGTATTGTCCCGTCGGTCATGATCAGCAGGGTCTGGCCGCCGATTTCGGCAATCCGACCTTGTGCGGCCTCATATGTGAAATAGCGGTCGGGCTCACGACGATCATCGAGCACCAGACCCTCGAGTTGCCCGTCACCGGAGCGGTTCCTGATGTGAAATGTCAGACCGTTCTGGACCGTTTGAAACTGCCCGGGCTTAACAATGTTGGCGACGAGATCGACCCGCACACGGACAATTTCATCACGAAGTGCGGCAAGGCCCATTGGGGACACATAAAAAGACAAAAGGTAAAGGATCGCCGTCAGGATCAGACCGAAATAGAGAACCGGCTTCATGGTTCTGAGGCGAGAGGCTCCGGCGGCACTGATAACGATGAGTTCGCTGTCATTGCTGAGCGTATTGAGCACGATCAGCGCGGCAATCATGAATGCGAACGGCGCGATGTTCATCATCAGGAACGGCAGCGCCATCATGGTCATTTCCAGAAACTGGAGAATGGTTTGCCCCTTGGAGGAAACAAGATCGAGTTGGCGGAGCGCCTGCGTCGCCCAGACAATGCCGGTCAGTGCGCCCAGCGTCATAAGAAAAACAGTTGACAGCCGGCCGAAGATATATCGCTCGATTGTTTTCATGCGCCCAAAAGTGCCGGTGGTTCCGAACGGTTTAACATAAATTGCCCGCACATCTTACCTAAACTCATGGCAATGCTATGGCTTTTCACATTCAACCAGCCTGGTGGAGAGTCGCACAACAACCGGGGTTAATAAAGCTTTGGGCGTTGAAAAGCTTGCTGAAATGGAGAGTTGACGCCATTGTGTGTATCGAACGCCACAGTTTCGGCGGCTCAATGACCTGCCGATCCGGAAATACCCCAATTACAGTCCTAACGATTCGAGATAAGTATGCCGAAAACCTACACGATTTCATTTGCCAAGACGGACAAGCCCGGCCGTGAGGCCCTTGTGGTGCTCGCGGGAAAGGAGGGGGCTCTGGGGCCGCTGGCGGCAGAGATCGACACGCAATCCGGTGGGACGCTTAGCAAGGCGATAAAAACCGCCGATTTTTCCGGTGCCGCGCGTAAAACCCTGGACTTGGTGAACCCTGCCGGCGTCGAGGCGGAACGGATACTCGTTGCCGGTCTTGGAGATGAAGTCCCGACCAAGGCAACAGACTGGGAAGCGCTCGGCGGCTCTGTCATGGGCGCCCTGTCGGGTGTGCAGGGCAAGGTCATTTCCGTCTTGTTGGAGGTTCCCGATGAAACGGAGCTGGATCCCCGGCATGCCGCGTCCTTCGCGCAGGGCATGACGCTTCGGCAGTATACATTCGACCGGCACAAGTCGGAAAAAGCCAAGGAAAAAAACGGCGGGACCAAAAAAGAGAGCGGAACGGTCAAGATCCAGATCTGCGTCGACAACCATCTGGCGGCAAAGAAAGCTTTTATGCCGTTGCTGGCTGTCGCTGAAGGCGTTTATCTGGCCCGCGATCTCGTTAATGAGCCGGCGAATATTTTGGGAACGATTGAATTTGCCAAAGAAGCAAAGAAACTTGAAAGTCTGGGCGTGAAAGTCGATGTCCTTGAAGAAAAGGACATGCAGAAACTGGGCATGAGGGCCCTGTTGGGCGTGGCGCAGGGATCGGTCCGTCCCGCCAAGCTCGTCGTCATGCACTGGAAGGGCGGAAAAGCCAAGGAGGCTCCGGTTGCCTTCATCGGCAAGGGTGTTGTGTTCGATACCGGTGGGATCTCCATCAAACCCGCCGGGGGAATGGAGGACATGAAGGGCGATATGGGCGGAGCCGCGGCCGTCACCGGCCTGATGAAGGCACTGGCAGGTCGCAAAGCGAAAGCCAACGTGATCGGCGTGATCGGTCTTGTTGAAAACATGCCTGACGCGAATGCCCAGAGGCCCGGCGACGTGGTGACTTCCATGTCCGGCCAGACGATTGAAGTGCTGAACACCGACGCGGAAGGGCGCCTGGTGCTGGCGGATGCGCTCTGGTACACGCAGCAGAAGTTCAAGCCGCAATTGATGATCGACCTTGCGACTCTGACCGGTGCGGTGATCATAGCCCTTGGCCATCAGTATGCCGGCCTGTTTTCAAATGACGATGAGCTTGCCGCGGACCTGGCACTCGCCGGAACTGAAACCGGTGAGCGCGTCTGGCGTCTGCCGCTTGATCCGGACTATGACAAGATCATCGACGGCAGCGTCGGCGACGTTAAAAATACCGGCGGCCGGCCAGCCGGTTCGATTACAGCAGCACAGTTTTTGCAGCGTTTTGTCAATGACTTGCCCTGGGCACATCTTGACATCGCCGGAACGGCTTTCGGTGCACCGAAAACCGAGATAAGCAAATCCTGGGCATCAGGCTTCGGTGTTCGACTGCTGGACCGGTTTGTGAAGAACCGTTTCGAGAGCTGAGCGAAGCCCGGGGCCTTTTGGGAAATAACAAACCCCGCCGAACTGTTTTGGCGGGGTTTTGTTTTCATGCGAGATTCTGCTCGGTCGGTTCGGCCCGACTCAGCAGGTTTTATAGGTTTGGCAGGCGCTTGCCTCTTCGGTCAACACCACGCCCATGCTGGCCGTTGCACCGGCGAGGCCGGCGACCAGAACGAAAAAAATGCAAATACGCGTAATCATTTCCTGACGATCCCCCAGTTGATCCCCAAAACGCTGCCTGCGGCAAACGAGGCAATATGACGGCAGCGTTTTTAAAGCCCAACCAATGACAGTTTCGTTAATTGTGAGGTCACTTTGCCAAAGACCCGGGCCTCGATATATGATTCGCATCACAAAAACTGTGTTTCGGGCGCACACTGCCACAGCAACGGCGTCCGGGCGCGGGCAATCTTAAAACATGCTTAATGAGTGTGTTGTTTCAAGCACATAGCGTCTGCAATTCCGCCGGGCTTTTGCCTCAATTTGAACAATTACCGCTGACATGGCAAAGAAACTGTGGATTTATATTTTGCTGTCCTGGGGCGGTTCGGCGCGCCGGGGGGCGTACTCAATCGGGAAACTGAGACATCCGGCCGTGCGTTCGGCATAAGCGGTTAATCCGAGGACAAAAGCGGATATTCGGGGATAGTGAGAGGCAGAGTGTCCGAGATATTGTTTTATCACCTTCAGAAACAGACACTCGAGCAGGCCTTGCCCGCGCTGCTTGCAAAATGCCTTGAGCGCGACTGGGCGGTGGTGATCCAATGCGGTTCGCTCGAACGGTGCCGCGCGCTCGATACACATCTGTGGACTTATCGCGAGGACAGTTTTCTGCCCCATGGAACGGTTGCCGACGGGTTTTCCCAGTTGCAGCCGATCTATATCACCGACACCCACGAAAATCCCAACAATGCCGCGGTGCGATTTGTCGTCGACAGGGCCGACCCCCCGGACCTTGACGCCTATCAGCGCACTGTTTTCATGTTTGACGGGCACGATCAGGATGCGGTGGCCGACGCCCGGGCACACTGGAAAAGGCTGCGGACGGCGGATGCGTCCTTAACATACTGGCAGCAGAATGAGGCCGGCCGCTGGGAGAAAAAGGCTTGAGAAGAAAGAAGGCCGCATCATGAAAAAGCCTGTGCCATCTTCCGGCGAGGATGACGATAAGCAGCAGACGCCGGACGCTGCCGAGGCCGACACTGCCGATCACGGTCTTGAGGATGCAATAAGCCAGGCGCTGGAAGAAGCGATGCCGCCCTCCGATGAGGCATGGCCTGAAGGGCTCGATATCGATCTGGAAGGGGGGCTTGCCAACGCACTGGACACGGAATTGGCGGTTGCTCCCGCTCCCGAGCCGCCAAACGCGGACGCGTCAGATACGCCGGACAAGAAAGAAGATGACGGGCAGCAGCCAGAAGGCGATGGGGCCGGCGGAGGCAACGGTACCGAGCAATCGGGCAAGGAAAGCCGGACAGTCGATCTTGATGATGCAGCACTTGAAGCGGCGCTGGCGTCCAGTCTTGAAGCGGGACTGGAACTGGACGCGGCAGGGGGAGCCGCACCGCCGCCCGTAAAAAGCACACCGGAGCCTGAATCGGGATTTTTCAACCGCCGGAAGGCCGCCGCGCAGAAATTGCTCAAGGACGACAGCATTCGCAGCGGTGATGCCGGCAAGCACAATGCCTGGTTCCAGGCCGCCTATGAGGGAGCAGGCGGCGACGAAGCTGCCGTTCCGTGGGCGGACCTCAGGCCGAAACCGGACTTGTTGCACTGGCTGACGGAAAATCCGGGCGAGGGCCGTATGGCTCTCGATGTGGGGTGCGGACTTGGTGACAATGCCGACGCGCTGTCGCAGGCGGGCTGGAAAGTCACCGCATTTGATATCTCAGAGGATGCGATCGCCTGGGCAAAGAAACGGTTTCCCGACGCGGCGGTTAATTTTGAGGTCGCAAATCTTCTGGCACCGCCTCCGCTTTGGAGCGGTGCGTTCGACCTGGTGTTTGAATGCTACAACATTCAGGCCTTTGCTCCGGGAAAACTGAGAACCAGGGCCATCGAAGCCGTTTCCCGCCTGGTGAGACCGGGTGGAAGACTGTTTGTTTATTCACTGCTTGGCAAAGGCAACCAAGAGCTTGAAGACGGACCGCCCTGGCCGTTGACCCTGAGCGATCTTGACGCCTTCAAGGAACACGGCCTTGAGATCGATATTCAGCGCCCCGGCGTTCACATTGACGCTTCGGGCATGGCTCCCTACGTGACGGCACTGTTCAATAAGCCGGCGCGTTAGGCTCAGGACCTATTAATTTCATGCAATTCTGTTTTGAAAGAAGTATTCGACTGGAGAGAACCAGGGAGAAGCGAAGGTTGGATACCTTTGCGAGCTCTGGTTTTCTTCAGGCGGACACTTCTTTCAAAACCCGAAGGGCGGGGCATATTGTGTTCCTGACTGCGCCCACAAAGACTTGAAAACCGGACGGTTTCCTGCGCCTTTCCGCCTTGTCAAAAACAAAATCTGCTCTCGCAGAATGGATGAAATTAATAGGTCCTGAGCCTAGATCATAATCGGTTCATAGGATTCAAGCCGTTTTGCCTATGCTGACACGGCCTCTTCATATTCGGCGGACATCTCAAGCCACCTTTCCTCGATACGTTGAAGTTCCCGTTCGCTCTCAGCCCGCTCCTTGGCATAACGGGCCGCAGACTCCGGTTCGTTCAAATAGATGTCTGCCGAGGCGAGTTTTCCATCAAGAGTGGAGATTTTCTTCTGCAGCTTCTCCATCTCTTTTTCCGCTGCCTGGATCTGTTTCCGTAACGGAGCGACCGCCTTGCGGCGTTCAGCGTTTTCCTTGCGTTTTTCCTGCCCTGTCAGTTTGTCGGCGGCAGCGGCTTCTGCTGTCGTGCCGGCTGGCTCGATTTCGGTATTCTTGTTTTTTTTGCCTGATGCCGACTTAAGCACCAGCCGCCGATAGTCCTCCATGTCGCCGTCGAACGGCTCGACCGTTCCCCGATCGACCAGCCAGAGACGATCGGCACAGGTTTCCACCAGATGCCGGTCGTGGCTGATCAGGATAACGGCGCCCTTGAACCCGTTAATGGCGTGTATCAGCGCTTCGCGGCTGTCGATATCCAGATGGTTGGTCGGCTCATCGAGGATAATCATGTTGGGACCGTGAAACGTTGCCAGCCCCAGCAGCAGCCGGGCCTTTTCCCCGCCTGAAAGCGATTTTGCCGGAAGGTCCATACGGTCGGTCGGCAGTCCGAATTGCGACACCCGTGCCCGGACCTCTGCCTCCCTCGCACCCGGAAGCAGTGCGCGCACATGATCGGTCGGCGATTGTTCCGGAATCAGTTCATCAAGCTGATGCTGCGCGAAATACGCAATTGACAGCTTTGATGCCTTGTTCAATGTCCCTGCCATGACGGGCAGACGATTGCTCAACAGTTTGGCAAACGTCGATTTGCCGTTTCCGTTCGACCCAAGCAACGCAATGCGGTCATCGTGATCGATTCTGAGATTGAGGGTTTTCAAAATCGCCGTCCCGTCATAGCCCACGGAGGCACCCTCCAGCGAAATGATCGGCGGGGAAAGCTCTTTCTCCGCATCGGGAAACCGGATCGGTCTGACTGCGCTGTCGACGGCGGCCGAAATCGGCTGCAGCTTTTCCAGCATTTTGATCCGGGATTGCGCCTGACGGGCTTTGGAGGCCTTGGCGCGAAACCGGTTCACAAATGCTTCCAGGTGTTTTCTGTTTGCTTCCTGCTTCGCCCGAATCTTGCCGGCGAGTTCCATTTTTTCGCGGCGCTGGCGTTCGAAATTGTTATAACTGCCCTTGTATGCCGTCAGTTTGAAGTCTTCCAGATGGACAATCGTGCCGACCGCTTTGTTGAGGAGATCGCGGTCGTGCGAGATCAGAACGACCGTGTGCGGATAGCGCGCGACATAGTTTTCAAGCCACATCGTGCCTTCAAGGTCCAGATAGTTTGTCGGCTCGTCCAGAAGCAGGAAGTCCGGTTCCGAAAACAGGATCGCAGCCAAGGCGACGCGCATGCGCCAGCCGCCGGAAAAGTCCCTGCAGGGCCGTTGCTGTGCCTGTGAATCGAACCCCAGCCCGCTCAGGATCGCACCGGCACGCGCCTCCGCGGAATGGGCGTCAATATCGATCAGACGGGTGTGAATGTCCGACAGTGTCATCGGATCGGTTTCGCTCTCCGAGCGCAGAAGCAATTCGGTCCGCTCCAGATCCGCTGCAAGGACGGTGTCCAGCAAACTGTCTTCGGTCGCAGGGGCTTCCTGGCGCACTTGCCCGATCCGTGCATTGCGCGGCAGTTTGATCGATCCGCTCTCCGGCGCAAGATCGCCGGTCAGCAGTTTGAAAAGGGTCGTTTTTCCGGTTCCGTTTCGGCCGACAAGTCCGACTTTGGCGCCCTCCGGAACGGTTATGCCGGCACCGTCGAGCAGCGTGCGGCCACCGATCCGGTAAACAAGATCATTGATCTGCAACATGGCGTTCTTTTGGACGAAGCGAGGCAGGGGCGCAAGGGGGGAAGGGAACCACTGGTCGCCGTCAGATGCAACATTGAAGAACGTGAACCCGCTGGCTGTGGGAATTTGGTTCATCTTATGCTGACATGCCAATTCCCCAAGCCATCAACCGAAGGTATTTCACACGACCATGCCCATCACACTTTATGATCTTTGCGGCGCCAATCAGGCCCATCGGTTCAGCCCGTTCTGCTGGCGGGCAAAAATGGCGATTGCCCACAAGGGGTTTGAGATCAACAGCATCCCGACGCCCTTTACGCGGATCGGAGAAGTGGCCGGCGGTGTGTCTGCCACGGTTCCCGTCATCGAGGATGAGGACAAGGTCGTCTCCGACAGTTGGGACATCGCGGTCTATCTTGAAGAAACCTATCCCGACCGGCCAAGCCTGTTCGGCGGACCGTCGGGCATGGCACTGACGCGTTTTATCGAGAGTTGGGTCACGCTTTCCGTTTCACCCCGGATTGGTAGTCTGATTGTGAAAGACATTCATGAAATCCTCGCTCCGGAGGATCAGGAGTATTTCAGGAAAAGCCGCGAAAAACGTTTCGGCAGAACGCTGGAAGAGGTGCAACTGGGACGCGAGGAGCGGGTCGATCTTCTGCACGACGCACTGGTGCCTCTGGCTCGGATGCTAAAATATCAACCCTATATCGGCGGCGAGCGCCCGCTCTATGCCGATTATATTCTCTTCGGCACGCTTCAGTGGCCGCATGTCTCAAGTGCGTTCGAACTTCTCAAGCAGGGCGATCCGATCCATCAATGGTTCGAGCGCTGCCAGGCGCTTTACGACGGAATCGGGCATTCGGTGGCAAAGGTCAGCGATTAAGACCGCTCTGCCAGCCAGGCGTCGAACTCATCCCGCAACGCATCTTCGTCTTTTCGAAACAGAAACACCTTGTCGATATGGGTGTAGGGCCTGTCGGGGTGGGCTGCGCAGAGCCCTCCGTTCTGATGCTGAATGTAGACGGCTTCCGTTGAATCGGTGAACATCACGTCCGCTTTGCCCTCGCGCAGATAGTCAAACGGCAGAAGATTGTTCGGCACGATTGTCAGCGTTGCGTGGTCAATGTGAGCGTGGGCGAAACTTTCATTGGTGCCGCCTCGATTTTCGACAACGCGCACGCCCTCCCGATCGATTTGATCGAGCGACTGGAAGCGGGCCTTATCCGCGCACCGCACCAGCGCCACCTTGCCGGTTTTCGCCACCGGCAACGAAAGCAGGGCCGCTCTGGCCCGCGCTTCCGTTTTTGAGATACCGCCGGCGGCAACCTGATAAAGCCCGCTCTCAAGCCCTTCCATCAGGGTCGGCCAGGTTGTTTTAACGAATTCGATCTTATAGCCGCGATCCTTGGCGAACGCCTTGATCAGATCGATGGCCGTTCCATGATAGGTTCCGGTCTCCTCGTCGAACCAGGTCACCGGCTTGTAGTCTCCGGCGGTACCGACTTTCAGGGGGGTGTCTGCCAGGAAGGGTTCTGTCTGTGCGGGCATCGTGACGACAAGACCAATCGTAAAAACAAGGTTCCGTAACATCTGACCAATGGGACCTGCGGGAGGTTTCGTATCTTACGATATCCGGTCGTGACCTTGCTGGCCAGCACTCCCGAACGCCCGGTTCGATCGAGGTTAAGCTTTTCGAGATTTTCCATCGCGGTGGGATACACGGTTTCGGGAACGCTCCAAGACCAGGACGCCCGGGAGCCGTGGGAAACCACGAGCAGCAGCCCGCCCGGCACAACGGCGGAGGCCGCCTGCCGAAGTATGTCGATGCGTGGAAATGCAAGGGGTGTCTGCAGAAACAGGGCGGTAATGAGATCATATCTGTCTTCAGGAAAACTCTCAGACAGATCGTGACGCTGAAAGTCGATGTTCCCTGCGACACCGGCTTTGTCCGCGTTTTGGCGCGCATAGTTCAATGCCGTTTCTGAAATATCGACAGTGGTAATCTTCCAGCCGGATCGGGCCAGCCACACGGCATCATCTCCTTTATTCGCGTCATGCTTGTGCCGTCATCGTATGCGATCTTATAAATATGTTCGGTGATAACGCCGCCGTCGTAATTCGAGCCCACATAGGAACTGTCGAGGACTGGGCTCTCATAGGTATCGCCGAATCACGCTCGTATCATCGAGGTTACCGATGACACCGAGCCGGAAGAGGTTTTGAAATCGAAGTCAACAATGCCCCGGGAGCAGAAAAAGACCCTGGCTATATGGTTTATCGGGCCGAGCAAATCGAACCACTGTATCCATAAGAGTCCGAGTTTTTTGACAAGCCGCCGCGTAACGGGCCAAGTCTACGAATGAGGAAAGTCTATGAGCAACACAATGACGGCGCCAAGCAACGAACTCCGAGGCCGCCGGGCCGAGAACCTTCTTGAACTCCGAACCTATCTGGGACAGATATTCAGCCCCAAGGCCATCGCTCAGGCCGGTGCATTTCAGCCCCGTCCCTCGGACATAATCATCGCAACGTATCCTAAATGCGCCACTACCTGGACGCAGCAGATCGTGCACGGCATTCGCACCGGGGGCTCGATGGACTTCGAGGACATTGGCGAAACGGTCCCGTGGTTCGAGGCGGCTCACTACATGGATCTCGACATCAACGGGCCACAATCGGCCGAGCCCCGCGCATTCAAGACCCATGTCCCATGGGATCACGCTCCCAGGGGAAGCCGTTACATCGTTGTTTTTCGCAATCCCAAAGATGCATTGCTGTCCTTTTACCATTTCCTGCACGGCTGGCTTTTTGTCCCCGACACGATCAGCGTCGAGGATTTTGCCTTCAAAATGTACTTCAAGGGCGGACCGTTCGGGAGCTACTGGCAACATGTGCGCTCGTGGTGGTCCCAGCGCGAACAGGAAAATTTCTTTTTTGTGACGTTCGACGAGATGAAGCACGATCTGGCCGGCGTCGTCGCCCGATTGTGCAATTTTCTCGACATCAAACTCGATGAATCGACCGCAGCCAAAGTCGTGGAGCAGTCGGAATTCAAATTTATGCAGGGACATAAATCGAAATTCGATGATTATCCTCTGCGCGCGGCCATCGAGAAAAGCGTTGGCTTGCCACCGGGCAATCAGCCGCCAAAAGTGCGCTCTGGCAAGGTCGGTGGATATAAGAGTGAAATGTCCGACGAGGTGAGCCAGGCGATGGACGAGATCTGGAAACGAGAGATGGAAGAGACCATGGGAATTCGTTCCTATGAAGAATTCTGCGACATCGTAGCCAGCCATAATCGTCGATAAACGGTATTGCCGAGTTCCGCGAACTGCGGCAAATCCACTGGGTCCACGCTTACCCCGGCGACCTTCATACCACCCGGCGAGGACGTCTCTGATTGACAAGGCTGCGACGCCCTGCTGGACGATGACCTGCCACCCGCGAGAGTGTTTATTGCCGACCGCGGCTATGACTCCGACAAGCTTCGGGACACTGTGACCGGGCGCGGTGGTACGCCAGTCATACCCGGACGGAAAAACCGCAAGCAAACGGCAAAGCCGAACGCTTCATCAAAACTTTGCAGGAGGAATAGGCTTATGCATTGCCTTACACATCCTCATTCAGGCGCAATGACAACCTGGCAAGATGGCTCCACATCTACAATTGCGAACGGCCACATACCGCAATAGGATCACAACCGCCAATCAGCCATATACGACAAAATCCATGAACAACCTCGTAGGAAAGCACACTTAGGGCATGGAGCCATTGACTTCTTGCAATTCTGTTTTGAAAGAAGTGCATGAAATAAACGGATCCTGAGCCCAGATGTGAAATCCGCTCCCGGTGCCGGTCAGTTACGCAAATTCCGGGTTTATTGGGAACCGGGCGGCATATTGTCTTGCGGCATCGGCCAAGCGCCGTTATATCGTCCCCCAACTTGCGAGGCCGGGTTGTTCTTTCCCGGCCTGTCTGGCTTTTCCAACATCTGAGGATGACTTCCGTCATGGCAATCGAACGTACTTTTTCGATGATCAAACCCGACGCCACCAAGCGCAATCTGACCGGCAAAATCATTGACCGGCTGGAGAGCGCCGGATTGAGTGTTGTCGCACAGAAGCGCGTATGGATGTCCCTGCGCGAAGCGGAAGGCTTTTATGCGGTCCACAAAGAACGGCCCTTCTTTCAGGAACTGACGGAATTCATGAGCTCCGGCCCGACTGTGGTTCAGGTTCTGGAAGGTGAGAATGCGATTGCCAAAAACCGGGAAGTGATGGGTGCCACCAACCCTGCCGACGCAGACGAGGGCACGATCCGCAAGGACTTTGCGCTCTCCATCGGTGAAAACTCGGTCCATGGATCCGATGCGCCCGAAACGGCAGCCGAAGAGATCGCCTACTGGTTCTCAGGGACCGAAATTGTCGGCTGATACCGCTCAGTTTCACTGAGTATCAGGCTCCGGAACGATCAATGACCGGTCTCCGGAGCCTTTTTGTTTGCGGACCGCTTTGCCGTTCTCTAACCGCACGTCGCCTGAGGCAACCAGACGCAGCGCCTCGGGGTAGATCCGATGCTCCATAGCAAGGACACGGGTCGAGAGGGTTTCTTTCGTATCGTCCGCCAGAACCGGCACCGCCGCCTGGATGATGATGGGGCCGGCATCCAGTTCCTGGGTCATAAAATGAGCCGTGCAGCCGTGGATCATCACGCCGGCGTCAATAGCGCTTTGGTGGGTGTTCAGACCTTTGAAGGACGGCAGCAGGGCAGGGTGGATATTGATCGTGCGTCCCTGCCAGGCTGTGACGAAAACGGACGAAAATATCCGCATGAAACCCGCAAGGCAGACAAGATCCGTCCCTGCTTTTTCCAGTGCGTCGACAAGAGCCTGATCGAAGGCTTCGCGCGAGGAAAAATCCTTATGGTTGATTGCGAGGGCCTCGATGCCGGCTTGCCGCGCAACCTCAAGTCCCGGTGCTGCGGGGTTGTTTGATACGACGAGGCCGATTTCCGCCGGAAAGCCCTCTGCCCTGGAAGCCTCGATCAGGGCAGTCATGTTGGAACCTCGCCCGGATATCAAAACCGCGACGCGTTTCCTGTTATCGCTCATGCCGTCAGATCCAGGTGTCCTGAGAACCGCACCGGCTCATCGCGACGCGCCGTCAGACCGCCCAGGCGAAACACGGTTTCACCGGCGTCCCGCAGGACCCTTGTGGCCGGTTCGGCAGCGGACGGTTCACAGATCATAACCATGCCGACCCCGCAATTAAACGTCCGGAGCATCTCCTGTTCCGGCACGCCGCCTTCTTTGGCCAGCCAGCCAAAGACCCCGGGGCACGGAATGGTTGACAGATCGATGTCAGCAGCAAGCCCGTCCGGCAGAACACGCGGGAGGTTCTCCGGCAATCCCCCGCCGGTGATATGAGCGAGCCCTTTGACAGACCCGGTCTTGAGCGCCGAAAGCAGCGATTTGACATAAATACGGGTCGGCGTCAGCAGTGCCTCGGCCAGCGTGGTTGCCCCGGCAAACGGTGCCGGTGCGTCCCAGCCAAGGCCGGACTGTTCAACAATTCGTCGCACCAGTGAAAAGCCGTTCGAGTGCACGCCGCTGGATGCAAGGCCAAGCAGAACGTCGCCGGCAGCGATGTCAGTGCGCGGCAGCAGGGCATTTCGTTCCACCGCGCCGACGGAAAATCCGGCCAGATCATAGTCACCCTCGGAATACATGCCCGGCATTTCCGCCGTTTCGCCGCCAATCAGCGCCGCGCCGGCCAGCTTGCAGCCTTCTGCAATGCCTTTGACCACGGTTTCCGCGGTTTTAATCTCAAGTTTTCCGCTTGCAAAATAGTCGAGAAAAAACAGCGGCTCTGCGCCCTGCACGATCAGATCGTTGACACACATGGCCACAAGATCAATCCCCACATGGTCGTGGATGCCTGTTTCGATGGCAATTTTCAGTTTGGTCCCGACACCGTCATTGGCGGCAACCAGTAAAGGATCGCTGAAACCGCAGGCCTTGAGATCGAACAGGCCGCCAAAGCCGCCAATGTCGCTGTCGGCACCGGTTCGGGCCGTCGCCTTGACGAACGGCGCGATGCGTTTCACGAGTTCATTTCCCGCGTCGATATCGACGCCGGCATCGGCATAGGTCAGCCCGTTCCGGCCGTGGGGCATTCTTTTTGTTCCTGATTCTGCGATGCCGCGCATAGAAACACAGACGCGGCGAAATGCAAGACCGCGAACCAGCAGAAAATCAGCGAACGCGCTCGGCTGTGAAATGCCAGTGCCAGTCGCCCGCTTCATCGACATCCTTCAGGCTGAGGATCTCGAAATCCGGCAGCAGCGCGACCAGTTCACCAGCGTTGCAGAAAAAGTGCGGATTGGTCCGCAGCCCGGGATGTGGACCAGCATGCGTTTGCCACGACGGCTCCGGGGTCGATGTCACAGCTTGATCTGCAGTGCCATGCCACCGCTGGTCAGCACGACACTGTTTACGCTTGAAAAGACAGTGCGATCGTCGGTTATCCTGGGAGTGGTGACTGAGGAGCGAAAAACGTTGAAACCGCAGATTCCGGAGCGTGGCGAGGGCGACATTTTCATTCGCGACGAATCGACGCTCGTCCTCCATCGGGAAGATCAGTGTGAGCCTCACTCCATGCTGAATTCACTTTTGATCGGCAGAGTTCCAACGCCGGATGCCCGGAACGCACTGTTCCTGGCTTTCGGCCAAAGACATGACATTTGGGAGCACAGGAATGCGTTGGTGGCTGGCAGTCTGGATGGCGGGTGTGGTTTTCGCCGGGACAGCAATGGCACAGGAAAGGCCGAATATTCTGTTGATCATTGCCGATGATATGGGGCTCGATGCGACACCCTGTTATTCGGTCGGCAACAATGCGGCGCCGATGCCAAATCTTGAAAAACTGTGCGCAGAAGGCATGGTGTTTGAAAATGCGTATGCGGCACCGACCTGTTCGCCGACGCGCGCCACGATCATGACCGGGAAATACGGTTTTCGCACCGGGATCGGCGGTGCCATCACGCCGGGCAATGACGTCGGGCTGTCTTCGGACGAAGTCAGTCTTTTCGATGTTCTCTCCGATGCCGGTTACGCCGCCGCCTTGATCGGCAAATGGCATCTGGCGGATAGCGGCGCCTCGCTTGATCATCCTGCCGAACTCGGCGTTCCGGAGTTTTTCGGGATTTACTCCGGAACAGCCCGGGATTATGTCGACTTCGATGTTGTCGATAATGGTGAGATGCGTTCCGTAGCGGGCTACGCGACAACCGTGTTCACCGACCGCGCCATTGACTGGATCGCGGCGCAGACCGAACCGTGGTTTTTGTGGCTGGCCTACAACGCACCCCACGCTCCCTTCCATCTGCCGCCAAGCGCACTGCACGGTTTCGGTCATCTGCCGGACGATCCGCAATCGATCAGGCAAAACCGCCTGACCTACTACAACGCGGCGCTGGAAGCTCTGGACACGGAGCTTGGACGGCTGCTGGCATCGCTCCCCGAAGAGACACGCCAAAACACGATTGTCTTCTTTATCGGCGACAACGGATCGCCCGGCCAGGTCGCGCGGCAGCTTTATGGAGAGCGGGGGGCCAAGGGCAGTATTTTCGAAGGCGGAACGCATGTTCCTCTCATCGTACAAGGGCCGGGCGTAGCGGTCGGGCGAAGCGATGTGCTGGTCAATTCGACGGATCTGTTCCGAACCATCGCCGGACTGGCAGGCTCCTCCTTCGAAACGCCGGATTCCTTTGATCTCAGCTCTGCCATGGCGGGCGGCGAAAGTCAGCGCCGGTACGCTTATGTCGAACATTTCAGCAACCAGGCACCGCGAGGGCGCGGGACGCTTGGCTGGGCCATTCGCAATCACAGATACAAGCTTGTGGTCGTCGACGGACTTGAACCGATGCTCTTCGACCTTGAAACTGATCCGTTTGAGACCGATGATCTGCTCGCCGGCGGCGGGTCGGATAAAGCCGTTCAGGAGGCGAGGGAGCTGCTGCAGGCAGCCGATGCGCTCAGGCAGTAACGGCCTCTGGTGTTTGTTCGATCCATACCCTAGAATCATCGCTTTCAAACGATCCATTTAACGCTACCATTTGGCTGTGGTCTTGCTTATCCTCGCTTCAAAGTTGGGTGTCGATATACGCACCTGATCCAAAATCGGCGGACAACGGTGCAGGCGACCGCAGCCAGAAAGATCGCGTAGCAGATTTCCCGGGAAGACGTTTTTGACGATACCGAACATTCTCACAGTTATCCGTCTGCTGCTGGTGCCCGTGATCATATGGGCGATCAATGCGGGTCTGCTGGAACTGGCGTTCTGGATTTTCGTGTTTGCCGGGGTGTCCGATGGCATCGACGGATTTATCGCACGGCATTTCAATCAGGCGTCCGAGCTGGGCGCTTACCTTGATCCGCTGGCGGACAAGGCACTGCTGGTCTCGATTTTCATCATGCTGGGTTTGACCGGGCATCTGCCCAACTGGCTGGTGATTGCGGTTGTGAGCCGTGATCTCCTGATTGTGACGGCCGTGATGTTATCCTGGTTGCTTGACCGGCCGGTTGCGATGCGTCCTTCCATCGTCAGCAAGGCAAATACCTTGTTTCAGACCATCCTCGCCGCAACGGTTCTGGGCGGACAGGCCTTTCAGCTGAATATCGGGGATGCCGGGCAGCTTCTTGTTGCAGCGACCGGGGGGCTGACGCTAATTTCCGCCGCAGCCTATATGGTTGACTGGTTGCGCCACATGACACGCGATGTGTCCTCGAACTGAGGTAGGCGATGCCGGAAAAAACCGTCAAAACGGGGATTGATCAATGACTTTACGTCAGCAGGTGAGTTTCTGGCTCATTGCCCTTGTCGGATTTGTTATCTTCCTGTTTGTCTTCAGAACGGTACTGCTTCCCTTCGTGGCGGGGATGGCCCTCGCATATCTGCTCGATCCCCTGGCGGACTGGCTTGAGAAGGTCGGGCTCAGCCGTATGTGGGCGACACTGGCAATCCTTTTGATCTTTCTGATCGTCTTCGTTTTGGCCTTCGTCATGATCCTTCCGATCCTGGGCCACCAGCTTTCGGAATTCGCCAGCAGGCTGCCCGGCTACATATCCGCCCTGCAAGGTCTGATGACCGAAAAGGTCAGCGATCAGCTTCACAAGGTCGCCGGAATCGGTCCCGACGAATTGAAAAGCACCGTGACCGATCTGTTGGGACAAAGTGCCAGCTGGCTGACCGGCCTTTTGAAATCGGCCTGGAGCGGCGGACAGGCGTTGCTTTCCATCCTGTCTCTGGCCGTCGTGACACCGGTGGTCGCTTTTTATCTGCTTTACGATTGGGACCGGATGATCGCCAGGGTCGACAGCTGGCTGCCGCGCGATCATGTTGAGACGATCCGCCGGCTGGGCCGGGAGATGGATGAAGCTGTCGCGGGATTTGTGCGGGGCCAGCTCAGCGTCTGTCTTCTGCTTGGCGCTTTTTACGGGATTGCCTTGTCCATCGCCGGACTGCAGTTCGGTCTCCTGATCGGCATGGGGGCGGGCCTGATCAGTTTTATTCCTTATGTCGGCGCATCCGTGGGGCTTGTGCTCGCAGTCGGCGTGGCGCTGGTTCAGTTCTGGCCCGACTGGGTTTCTATTGTGATCGTGGCCGCCATCTTCGGCGTCGGTCAGTTTCTGGAAGGCAATATCCTCCATCCCAAACTGGTCGGTAACAGCGTCGGCCTGCATCCTGTCGTTCTGATGTTTTCCCTGTTTGCATTCGGTGCCCTGTTCGGATTCGTCGGTCTTATGATCGCGGTCCCGGCGTCGGCGATGATTGCGGTGCTTGTACGATTTGCCTTGCAGCAGTATCTTGATAGTCCGGTATATTACGGGACCAAAAAGGAGGTCCCCAAAGGCACAGAGTCATGACAGGCGACCGCCACAACACGCCGCGCCAACTGGCTTTCTCCCTGCCGCACGAGGCGGCGATGGGACGGGAGGATTTTTTGAGGAGCGAGGCCAATGAGGCTGCCTTTGATCTGATTGACTCCTGGCCGAACTGGCCGTCCCATCTTGTTCTGCTGGCCGGGCCCGTGGGGGCGGGCAAGACCCATCTTTGCGAAATATGGATCGCACGCTGCGGCGGGCACCGGATCTCCGCCACGAACCTGCGCGATGACGATGTTGCGGTGCTCGTCGATGCGGGGCCGGTCGCTCTGGAGGATGTCGGCGGGCAGCAGATCGACCAGGTGGCGCTGTTCCATCTCATGAATGCAATCAAGGAGCATGGCAGCTATCTGCTGATGACGTCCCGGAGCTGGCCGGTCAGCTGGGGCATCACCCTGCCTGATCTTGCCTCACGGATGCGGTCAGCCACACTGATTGAAGTGTCGGAGCCTGACGATGCCCTGTTGCGGCAGGTGCTGGTGAAATTGTTTACGGACCGCCAGTTGATTGTCGACAGCAGTATTGTGGAATTCCTGGTGACCCGCATGGAACGGTCTCTGCAGGCCGCGGCGGAAATCGTCGATGCGGTTGATAAACACGCTCTGAGCGAGGGCCGCGCCATTACCCGTCCGGTGGTGTCCCGCGTGCTGAACGATCTGGCCAATCGAGATTTGAGGCACTGAATTCAGAACCGGCGTTTCGCGCATTTGCCGCCCTAAGCGCGCATCCGGGTCAGGGTTGGGTCAAGCCGGTCGCGTAACCAGTCTCCCGTCAGACTGATTGAA
The DNA here is from genome assembly GCA_965275915.1 of Stappiaceae bacterium. Taxonomy (GTDB): domain Bacteria; phylum Pseudomonadota; class Alphaproteobacteria; order Rhizobiales; family Stappiaceae; genus JBDWFY01. The sequence continues at coordinate 368,117 of CBDHYI010000005.1, read as the reverse complement.
AGCGCCAGCAAGAAAATGATCGCACCCGGCACCATCGTCAGCCACCAGGCGGTCAAAAGCCGATCGCGGCCCTCGCTCATGATCTGACCCAGACTGGTGAGCGGAGGCTGAACACCCAGTCCCAGAAAACTCAGCGCGGTCTCCAGCAGGACCGTAAGCGGCAGGTTTATTGTGAGCTGCACCAGCGTGATATTGATGACATTGGGCAGTATGTGGCGCAGGTATATGCGGGCGGGGGAGGCGCCCAGGGCACGAATGGCGAGCGCATAACCATGTTCCCTGGCGCTGAGCGCGGCCCCTCTGATAAGACGGGCATAGACCTCCCATCCGGTAATGCCGATCAGCAACAGGAACAGCAGGAAACTGTTGTCGAAAACCGCCAGAACAAACAGTGCGATAATGATGATGGGCAGCGATGCCTGGACGTCGACGGCGGCCATAATAACCGCTTCGGTGGTGCCGCGCCGGGCGGCTGCAAGCAACCCCAGCAACGAACCGATTATCGCGCCGATCAGCGTTCCGGCGATTGCGATGATGAGAGTGATACGCGCGCCGATCGCCAGTCGCGCCAGCAGATCGCGCCCCTTGTCGTCGGTTCCAAGCAGGTAGCCCGGTTCCCCACCCATAAATTCAGGCGGTTTCAGACGCTTCAGAAGCGATGTGTCGCGGTATCCATGTTCGCTCAAAAACTCACCGAACAGAGCAAACAGCACAAAAAGAACAATGTAGAGAAGTGCAAGGCGCACGGCCCAGGGCATGGAGGGGATGAGCGCGCGCATCGGATCAGCGCACCCGGATGCGCGGATCGATTGCCAGGTAAAGCATATCGACAATGAAATTGGCGCATACCATCGTGAAGGCGACCATAAGCACAAGGAACTGCACAACCGCGATGTCGCGGGTGATGACCGACCGCACCAGCAACTGACCGACACCGGGCCAGGCGAACACTTGTTCGGTTACGACGGAGCCGGCTATCAGGCTTCCAAGGCTGAGACCGAGAAGCGTTACCAGCGGAATTGCGGCATTGGGCGCGACGTGACGCAAAAGCCGGCGCGAACGCGGTATCCCGCGCGCCTCGGCCGCGATGATAAACGGCTTGTTGATTGTCTCAAGCACGGAGGAGCGGGCAAAGCGGGCGAAGGCACCCATGGAAGCAAGGCCGAGCGTTGCGGCGGGCGCGAGCAGAGTGCCGAGCGAAAACAGGTTTCCGGATGCGCCGAAAAAGACGTTGAACACCAATGCCCCCACAAGAATGACCGCAAGTCCAAACAGAAAATTCGGCATGGCAAATGCGAATACCGAAAACGCCATGACCCCCCGGTCAAGAGGCGTGTTTCGGTTGAGTGCGGCAATGGCGCCCAATGGGATTCCGATGCTGATTGCAATCAGGAACGCCGTGCCGCCCAGAACCAGGGTTGCGGGCAGTTTATCAAGAAAGAGTTCGAGTGCCGGCAGGCCGGTATGGATCGAATAGCCGAACTGTCCCCTCGCAAGGGTGCCGACATAGGTTGTGTATTGGCGCCAAAGCGGCTGATCAAGACCGAGTTTCTCCCGATACTGATCGATCACCTCCTGGCCGACATCGGGCGGAGCCAGAGCCGCCGCCGGATCGCCGGACAGGCGAATAAACACAAACACGATCGTGACCGTGATCAGCAGTGTGATGACGGCGCGAAGCAGGCGGGAAAGGATGTAGGAAGCCATCACATCTCCAACGCGTCCGTCTTGACCAGAACATGTCCGTTGAAGGTCCCCGGAATGGCGGCAATGAGTTCCTGGGAATAGCGCTCTTTCGGCCGCCTGAAGATATCATCGGCTGAACCGTATTCGATTGCCGTGCCCTGCCGCATGACCAGCACATTGTCGCAGATAGACGCGGCGACCATCAGATCGTGGGTGATAAAAATCATTGCGAACCCCATGGCCTCCTGCAGTTGCTTGAAGAGATCCAGAATCTGCGCCTGAATAGAGACATCCAGCGCCGAAACCGCCTCATCGGCGATCAGAACCTTTGGCCGTACCGCCAAAGCCCGTGCAATACAGATCCGTTGCCGTTGTCCGCCGGAAAACTCATGTGGAAAGCGTGCGGCGGCATGTTCGGGCAGGCCGACCTGTTTCAGCAGAGCGGTTACCTGCGCGGCGGCTTCCGAAGCGGACGCCCCGTGAATGCGCGGGCCTTCGGCGATCGCGCTGCCGATGGTTTGTCTGGGGTCCAGTGCGGAAAACGGATCCTGCAAAACGACCTGCAAATCTGACCGCACGGACTGAAGCGCGGAGCCCCTGGCGGCGGTGATATCCTTGCCGTCAAACGAAATTCTTCCCGCATCGGGATCTTCCAGCCGCAGGATGCATCGGGCCAGCGTCGATTTTCCCGATCCGGATTCTCCCACGATCCCGAGAGTTTCGCCGGAGCGAAGCGAGAGCGATACATTTTGCACCGCGTTCAGGGGACGGCTTGAGAACAGACCCGATCTGATCTTGTAGGTGCGTGAAAGGTTCTCGACCTTCAGAACCACCGGTGCCCGGTTGTCTGAGCCGGACGGATCACCCGGTCTTGGAACCGCCGCGAGCAGTTTACGTGTGTATGGATGCGCAGGCTTTCCCAGCACGTCTTTTCGGGAGCCCTGTTCGACGAGTTCACCTTCGCACATAACAGCCACTGAATCGGCAATGTCCGAGACGACGCCGATGTCGTGGGTAATAAACAAAACGGCTGTGTTGTTGGCGGAACAGAGTTCGCCAATGAGCTGGAGAACCTTGGCCTGCGTTGTCACGTCCAGTGCTGTGGTCGGCTCGTCCGCGATCAACATGTCGGGGTCCAGTGCCAGCGCACCTGCGATGACAACACGCTGCGCCTGACCGCCGGAAATCTGATGCGGGTAAGATCTGAATATGCGGGCAGGGTCGGGCAAGCGGACAGCTTCAAGAAGTTCCATAACGCGGCGTCGCCGATCCTGAGCGGACGCTACGCCGTGCACCAGCAGGATTTCTTCAAGCTGTTGTCCCACGCGCCGGATGGGGTCCAGACTGGCGGAGGCGTCCTGAAAGATCATTGCGATCTTGCGGCTGCGCAGCCGCTCATAGAGTTTCGAGCGTTGCGGGGGCAGGATCGCATCTTCGAACCGGATTTCGCCGGTCTCGACACTCAGTTGGGGCGGCAACATTCCCATGATTGCCTGTGACAGGACCGATTTTCCCGAACCGGATTCTCCCACAAGACAAAGGGTTTCGCCCCTGTTCAGCTCAAATTCGATGTCGCGGACCGCATGACTGCGATCCGCGCCTTCCGGCAGCCGTATAGACAGGTCACGAACCTTTAATATTGCTGTCGTCAAAGGGCGTGCCTTGTTCCCTTGCGGCCTAGGCTCAGGACCCATTGATTTCATCCATTCTGCGAGAGCAGATTTTGTTTTTGACAAGGCGGAAAGGCGCAGGAAACCGTCCGGTTTTCAAGTCTTTCCAACGCAGTCAGGAACAAAATATGCCTCGCCCTTCGGGTTTTGAAAGAAGTGTCCGCCTGAAGAAAACCAGAGCTCGCAAAGGTATCCACCTTCGCTTCTCCCTGCTTCTCTCCATTCGAATACTTCTTTCAAAACAGAATTGCATGAAATTAATAGGTCCTGAGCCTAGTTGTCGGCCACCTTTAGATGAAGATGATCGAACAGTGTACGCGCGACCGAACCGGTTTTGAAATCAAGAGTGTCTCTGTGCGCATAAGAGACGACGTTGCGCCACAGATACATGCCGGGGGTCACATTTTCCCACTCGTCAACAAGTGCCAGATAAGCCGCCTTGCGGGTCTCGAAATCTTCCGCGGCCTCAAACGCTTCACCGGCCGCGTAAAACTCGGGCGTCGCTTCCCAGGTTTTGTGCTTGGCCTTGACACGGCTGGAATTGGGTCCCCAATCGAGCCAAAGCGGACGATAGGGATCGCCTGAGAATTCGCTCGACATGGACATGTTCAGGAGGTGAAACGGCCGTTCGTAGGCGAGAGAGAAGTTGTCGACGACTTTCATTCTCACATTGATGCCGGCCTCCCGCCACTGCTCGATCATGATTTCCGCAGCGGTTTCGTAATTGGGGTAAAAGCCGCGCGTGATGTGCCAGACAAGCTCTCTGCCGTCATAATTGCTCTTGGCCAGCAGTTCTTTTGCCTTTTCCGGGTCGTAGCTGTAGCGGGCTTTGCGGTCCGGATCGTAATAGTCTCCATATTCGGGAAAGTTGAATGGCACGGGTGTGAATGTCGCGCCGCCCCACAGGGCCTCCGTGATCGCATTCCGATCGATCGCGCTCACCATCGCCTTGCGCAGGTTCTCATCCTGAAGCGGATTGTCGGGCAACTGTTCGGTTGCCAGCATGTTGAAGGCAAACATCGGATAGTTCTCAATCGGTTGAGAGAATACCTTCACGCCTTCGGTGCGTTCCACAACCGGGATCTGATCCGTCGGAACGCCGACGATCATATCAAATTCGCCTGCCGCCAGACCGGCAAACCGGGTCGAATATTCCGGAACGACTTTCCAGGTGATTTCCTTCATCGGCGGTGTTCCGGCCCACCAGTCGTCATGGGCTTCCGCGACGAGTTTGTCCGACGGATCGAAGCTGACCAGTTTGTAGGGTCCGGTTCCGATTGGCGCCTGTCCGAAGGCGTCCACGCCGACTTCTTCGTAATAATGTTTGGGCAGAACGAAGCCGAGATTGGTCACCAGGCGATTGGGGAAGGCCGGATCCGCTTTTTCCGTCTCAATTTCAACGGTGTGGGGGCCTGTCGCCTCAACCCTCACAATGCCGCGCGCATAGCGGGTTCCGCGCGGCGCTTCCGGTTCGGGTCCCCAAAGCCGTTTTTCAGAGATCGAAAAGGCAACATCCTCGGCATCCATCAGGTGGCCGTCGTGAAACTTCACATCATCGCGCAGAGTGATGGTCCAGACGGTGGGCGATGTGCGTTCCCACTCGGTGGCAAGCCAGGGAATGAGTTTCGTACCGTTTTCATCTTCGTGCAGGTTGCGTCTGAGCAGGGTGTCAAACAGGTTCCAGTGAACGCGCCCGCCGGTCGTCGACAGGCCGATCACCGGGTCCATGGTCGGCCACAAATTATCGACCGCAAACACCATGGAGGGGCGTTCATCGGCATGGGCTGCGCCTTTCGTTGCGTCCATCAATCCGACAGCGGACAAAGCAACAGCGGCGGCAACCGCAAAATCTCGTAGTCGTTTCATCATGCTACCCCTTGTGTGAGCTTTTGACTTAAGGGCACTCTTTCCGAGTGATACGCGCGTTCGTTTGCGAGCGAGGGGATCTGTTGCCTTGTTGTCTCGACATCGGCCAGATCCAGATCGATGACCTCGCTGCCGACCTTTTCGCCAAGATCCGACAACACGTTGCCCCAGGGATGAACCACCATCGAGTGGCCATATGTTTTGCGGCCGTCGTCATGGGAACCGGTCTGCGCCGCGGCGATGACGAAAGCGCCATTTTCGACCGCCCGTGCGCGCAAAAGCAGCTCCCAGTGCGCTTCGCCTGTCACCCGTGTGAACGCGGAAGGGGCAAAGAGAACCCGCGCACCCGCCTTGGCATAGTCGCGGTAAAAATGCGGAAATCTCAGATCGTAACAGATCGACAGGCCGAAAGGCCCCCATGGGGTGTCGGCGATCACGGCTCGCTCGCCCGGTGTATAGCGTTTGGATTCAAGCCGTTGCACGCCGTCCGGCAGATAGACGTCGAACAGATGGACTTTGTCGTAACGCGCCACGATGTCTCCGGTATCGCTGATAAGGTGGCTGCGATTGACAGGCCGGTCCGAAGACGTGCGTATCGGCGTCGATCCGCTGTGAATCCAGATGCCGTGTTTTGCCGCTGTTTCCCGGCACGCGATCACAAACGGATCATGCGCTTCCTCTGTAATGATCGCGCGGGCACTCTCAACGTCCCGGTTCATCAGGCCGGCAGCCTCCGGCAGGCAGAGCATGTCGCAGCTCTCTCCGGACGCCTGGGTTGCGAGGGTTCGCAAGTCTTCGATGTTCCCCGCGTGCGCGTTGGTGGAGCACATTTGGGCCAGGCACAAACGCAGTCTGTCTTTAGGCAAAAAATACTCCATAACGTTAGTTTTACAAACACTAACTGCTTTCCATCGCCCTGAATAGTTATATATATTTGCAATATGTCTATATTTTTCACATAAATACGCATGATCAGAAAACGCCGATTGCCGCCGCTTCAAAGTCTTCGTGTCCTTGAGGCGCTTTACCAGACCGGATCGGTCACCAGGGCCGCCGAATATCTGAATGTGACGCATTCCGCCGTCAGTCATCAGATCCGGCAGCTTGAGGAATGGTCGGGCCGAACCATGGTGCGCCGGGTCGGCCGTCAGTCGCGGCTGACCGAAGAGGGCGAGAGTCTGGCTCGGGTCGCGCGGGAGGGGTTCGATGCCATCCGGCACGAAATCGACCGGTTGCCCTTGCGGTCGAAAAAACCGGTATCGATCGCCGCTCTTCCCATCGTCGCTGCGGAATGGCTCGTGCCGCGCATCCCGGAGCTGTTGCACGAAAATCCGGAACTGAGCGTTCATCTTTCCTATGCCTTGTCCGACCGGCCGCAACAGCCGGAACCGGATATCGTCGTTTCCTTTACACAGCGCGGCGTGCTGGATTCCGACGCGTTCCACCTGATCTCGGGCGAAGCGGCGCCAGTCTGTACGCCGGAATTATTGGCTCAGGCGGGGAACGATCCGGACAAAGTGTTGCGGTATGGACCGCACCTTTTTGACGAGGACCTGCGGATGTGGCGGGACTGGAAGGAAGCGGCGGATCTGCACTTCAACCCCGACAGCACGCCGCAGATTTATCTCGAAGGCTCCAGTCTCCTGAAAGCATCCGCCCTTGCGGGTCTGGGCGTGGCAATCTGCAGGCTCGCCTTTGTCGAGAACGAACTGGCAAGCGGCCGTCTTGTTCAATTGTCGGCAGTGACCATGGATCAGGACTGGATCTACTTTGTCCGAAGCAACCCCTTGCGCAGAACGGATGTCAAAGTGGCCGAGGTTCTTGCCTGGCTGCGCGCCAAGGCCCAGCCGCACGTCCGCTTGCGGGAGCAGGCGTCCTGAGCCTAAGCTCAGATTCTGTCGACCGGAAACAGGATATGCCTAGAGCGTATCCTGTTCATGTTGGATCATTTGATGGAAGAAAATCGGTTCATTCGGCAAGACGCGTCCCGTCGCGCGATGCGGGCGCATCGGGCAAGGGGCGCAACGATGTCCGATGGGCCAATTTTCTCCACCCACGAAAGGACGAGCATGTTGATACAAAATACCAAATGGGCCGGGCCATTTTGCCTGCCGGCGTCGTTGGCCTGTGCTTGTGGTGGAGAAGCACCACTGCGCACAGCCCGCCTAGCCGGCAACCAAAATGGCCTCGGTCAAACGAACCAACATAAACAGGATACGCTCTAGATGATAATGTACTCGCGCGAACTGACTGTGAATTGGGGAGAATCGGACCCTTTCGGCCTCGTTTATTTTCCCCTTATGCTGGCGTGGTTCAATGATACCGAACACGAGCTTCTTCGCGCGGTCGGCTTTCCCACCAATAAAATGATTGCCGAAAACCGCTGTGCGTTTGTCATGGGAGACGTGCACTTCAAGTTTATCGGACCGGCGGCTTACGGCGATCGCGTCCGGACCATTATCCAGCTGTCGAAAATGACACGCTCCACGCTGCATTGGGACTGCAAGGCCGAACATTCCTCGTCCGGAGAGCTGATCACGATAGGTCAAGCCATCCGCATTTACGCACAGATACAGGATGACGGGAATATCAAGTCGATCCCGATCCCGGACGAGATCCGGGACGCCCTGTCAAAGCCCGGCGCGCTTGTTGACATGGTGAGCGATCATCCCGAGGCGACCTGACAGCCGGGCTTGAGAGGTCGTGTCAAAAGCTTTGGGGGTGCCGGGATATGTTCTACTTCGTTCGCTTTCGGGCCAGGAACCTTCCGCCCCCCAGCTCACCGGTTTCATAAAGCCCGACAAAAAAGCTGTAAGCGTCGTCCCATTTTCTGAAATGGGCTTCGCCAAACCGCTCGACGGTCTGCTGTTTGAGACTGCGATACATTGCAAGGCGATCAACGAGAATGCCCCGCCAGCTTTCGCTTAGATCTTCAACATCGACCGAGCAGCCGTTCCGTGCCAGTTGATGGCTGTAAAAGTCGCTGGAGGCGAGTTCGATAAAAGCCATCTCCCGCTGCAGTCGGCTGCGCGTTTCCCCGGTTGTCTTGCGGGTTGCCAGAATATCGGTAAAGGCAATCCGGCCGTCAGACCTCAGAACGCGAACACATTCGGAAATCAAACGTTCCTTCTCCGGGATATGGCCGAATGCTTCCTGACTGATCACGACATCAATCGATGTGTCCTCAAACGGCAGATTGAGAGCGTTGGCGCATTGAAAGGTTACGAGATGATCCAGACCGGCGATGAGTGACAATCGTTTTGCGGCTTCGATCCGGCTTGCCGTCAAATCGATACCGGTGACGCGGCACCCGTAATTGTGCGCAAGGTACCGGGACGGGCCGCCGACACCGCAGCAGATGTCAAGGACATGACAGGTGTTGTCGATCTCGCCGAGCCTTGCCAGCGCATCATTGGCAAGGGTGCCGCCGTAATGATCCTGATCGTAATTCTGCAGAATGTCCTCTGTGACGGTGTTAGGATCAAAACCGTCGTGACGGAGTTTGTCCAGGATCTGCTGTTCGTTGATCGGGTGGCTGTCATAGAACTCGGTCACGATGTTCAGATGCTCGGTGTCGGTCATACTGTCTTCCTCGGATCGTTTCGCATGTGGCGCCTCGTACACCGCCATCATTGTTGCACGAACGTGGAAAGCATGCGGTTTGATTCATGAGACGGTCTACCTTCGCGACCGTGATAATGTCCCATGATCGGGTCGATTATCGAAATGCGTGAAGTCATCAACCTTGCGGAGCGAGAGCGATCGGCATAACCGATTGATAGCAGACCGGTGCGATTGATCCCCCCGCAAATATGGCGGTCATCATCTTGTCCGGTTTTTCGCACAAGCACAGAAGGATGGACGTACCAAAGTGGCGGACGAGGCGATTTACTGCGATCCGGACCTGGCGCAGTTCTACGATTGGGATAATCCGTGGCCGGAGGATTTCGACTATTTTGCCGGCCTTGTCTCCGGCTTTGACCGTGTGCTGGATCTGGGTTGCGGGACCGGCATTTTTTCAGCAGAACTGGCGGCTCGCGGTCACCGGGTTACCGGTGTCGACCCGGGCGGCGCCATGTTGGAGATTGCCCGCAACCGGTCGGGCGGCGATACGGTACGCTGGATAGAGGCGGACGCGCGGGGCCTGAACTTGAACGAACAATTCGACATGGTTCTGATGACCGGACATGCTTTTCAAACGCTCCTTACAGCAAGCGACCGCGCCGCGCTCCTGGAAACAATAGCAACGCATCTGCGACCCGACGGACGGTTTTTCTTCGACAGCCGAAATCCCGACTATCGGGAGTGGGAGCGCTGGACGCCTCGAAAGACCCGGGCGATCAAACCTCATGCTCGTTTTGGCGAGGTGGAATGCTGGAAAGATGCGGAGTGGGATGAAGCAAACGGAATCGTAACCTACGGAACTTTCTACCGACTGAACGACGGCAAGCTGTATTCCGCATATTCCCGGATCGCCTTTCCGGCAAAAAAAGAAATCGCTTCCTTGATCGCGGAGGCCGGTTTGACAGTTGATCGCTGGGTCGGCGACTGCAAAGGCGGGACTTTTCAACCGGGCAGTCCGGAGATCATCCCGTTAGGCTGTGGACCCATAAATTGACTTGAAATGGTATGAGCCGATTTGTTCGGCTACAAGGCGCATGTTCGAAGGAAACCATCCGGTTTTCAAGAACTTGCAACGCCGTAGCCGGACCAATCGGCCATATCCGCCGGGACGGACAAACGGCTTCAATCTGCTGCGTCAGGCTGTTCAACCGGGCATCAAGCCCGCTTTTCACACCCTCCTTCCAGCTTTTTGCCGTTTGATCCGCCATTTCAAGTCAATTTATGGGTCCACAGCCTAGGCTTACGCCCTGACAAATAAGCCTGTCATTCAACTTTGAATCGTTTAGTTTCGTCCTGGATGGATGGTGATCGGGACAGGGTGGGACCGCAGGCGAAGAAGCGGCGTTGGATACGCTTTGGCGTTCTGGCCGTGGTTTATGGTTGTTTGCTGGTCGGCGGACACTTCGGGAGCCAGTTGTTGATCGGCTCATCCGTCGGAACCCGCGCACAAAGTATGGTCGTCGCGGCAACCGTTCTTTACGGTGTACTGCTGGCAATACCCTTTGTCCCGGGTATTGAAATCAGTCTTGCGCTTCTGGTGACATTTGGTCAGCAGTTTGCTGTTCTCGTTTACTTCGCAACGGTGATTGCGCTCACCGTTTCCTATCTCGTGGGCCGGCTGGTGCCTTTGCACTCCATTGCGATGTTGTTTGATTTTTTGGGCCTTGATCAGGCAAAAAACCTTGTTCTTCGCCTTGAACCGCTGAGCGCAAGGCAACGTCTTGACCTTCTGATGGAGCATGCGCCGCGGCGCATCGTGCCGTTCCTCCTCAACCACAACTATGTTGCGCTCGTGATTGCCTTTAATCTGCCGGGCAATGCGATCCTTGGCGGCGGCGGCGGCATTGCGCTGCTGGCCGGTATCAGCGGTTTCTTCACATTTCCGCGGTTTCTGATCGCGGTATGTATTGCCGTTCTGCCCGTTCCGGCCGCCGTAATTCTGATGTCCCAGTAATGTGGATGATGGGGGCAAAACTCTGCAACAGTCTGGCAGGCACGGAATTGGCGGGGTCGGTTTTTCTCAGGCGCGGCGAAAGCCTGATTTTCCTTTGAAAAGACGGGCTGCCACGCCATATTGGTCGGTAATGAACGCACCGGTCCAAAAAGACGTCAATGATTATCGAATCAGCGTGGAGCCGCTGGATGGTCGCGTATGTGCGTTTCGGGACGGTGTGCCGATTGCCGAAAGTGCGAACGCCAAGGTCGTCTATGAAACACGCCTGCCGCCGGTCATCTATTTTCCGATGAAAGATGTCCGTGCGAACCTGGCGGAGAATACGGAGCGGCGCACATTTTGTCCGTTCAGGGGAACGGCAACTTATTTCGACCTCAGTATTGGCGGTGACGAGATCGATGCCGGGGCGTGGGCTTATAACGAGGCGTTTCCCGAAAGCGCGCAGGTCGAGGGGCATGTTGCGTTCATGCCGGGCGTCGTGACCGATTTCGATCTGGCCGGCAACAAACTGAGCCGAGCTGCTGACGGCAACATATCCGGTCCGATCGTGGACTGGATTATGCGGGAGGCCTGGCTGTGCGAATCTCCGCAGGCGTTAACGGCAGCCACTGCCAGAAAACTTCTCGAGGAAGGTGTCGCCATATCCCGGATGAGCGTGATGATATGGTCGCTGCATCCCATGATTGCGGGAAAAATATATGTCTGGTCCAGGCAGACCGACGATGTTGAAACCTATACGCCTTCTTACGACATTCATGCCCATCCGGCGTTTGTGAACAGCCCCTATCGCCACGTGTCCAATGGTCTTGGCGGCGTACGGCAAAGGCTGGACGGCGACGGGTCTGAGTTCCGGTTTCCGATTATGCAGGACCTGAAGCTGGATGGCGCGACGGATTATGTCGCCATGCCGCTTCCTTTTTCCGGCGGGCAGACCAATGTCCTGACGCTTGCGTGCGATCATCCCAATGGGTTCACGACAGCAAATCTTGGACTTCTGTTCGAAACGTCAGCCGTCCTCAGCCGCTACTATGAGGTCTTTGCGCTTAAGGAAAACGCGCAGTCACTGCTGGAAACGTATCTTGGCAAACGGACCGGCAAGCGGGTGCTTGGCGGAGAGATCCGGCGGGGCGACGGCGATGAAATCGATGCGGCGATTTTGTTTTGCGACCTGCGCGGATCGACGCGTCTTCAAGGCGCGCTGGGAAGAGAGGCCTATATCGAACTGCTGAACGGCTTTTTCGAGGAAACAACCGAAATCATCAACGCCCACGGCGGGGAAGTTCTGAAGTTTATCGGCGATGCGGTTCTGGCGATATTTCCCGCCGATGCCGAACGCCATGCGGCGTGCAAGCACGCTCTGGCTTCGGCAAAGGAAATTGTCGCCAAGGTGAGCAATCCGGATGCATCCGACGCGTCCAAGTCGGTTGAATGCGCGATCGGAATTGCTTTCGGCGGTGTGACCTACGGGAATGTAGGGTCGCGCGAACGGCTGGACTTCACGGTGATCGGGACAGCGGCGAATATTGCGGCCCGGCTTGGGGACTATGGAAAGCGTCACGATCACAGAATTGTTGCGACCGAGGATATTGCGCAGTCCGATCCGACAGCCGGTTCCCTGGGAGATGTGACCCTGCATAATGTTGCGGAGCCGGTCGCGGCGTTTGCGGTGAGTTCGGACGCGTCGGAGTAGGCGGCCCCGCATGTGAAGATTGGCAGCAGCGTCAGTACCTCACAGCGTCGGCAGAAGCAGCATTTCATCCCGATCAAAATCGCGGAAATTTATTTGAAAACCGGCTTCTGCGGCGGCGATTCCGTTGCAGTGCGTCTTATTCCGATCGCGATTGTCATCCGCCGGAAATGATCGCCGCAACGTTTTGACGAAATTTGTCAAATGTGATTTCCTGTAAGTGCTTGCCCGAAAAGACGGGATGTCGGTTTGATGACCGATTTTTCGGGCGAGCTTAATTAGGCGCTCTTGCGAAACCGGTTTCGTTAATGGTATGAAGCTATCGGTTCGACATGTGAAACGCACTCTTTAATCGAGTGCCGGGCGAGGGTCGGTTCACCTGGCGGAGGTGAGGGGAAAACGGAACTGGCGGGCTCCCCGCAGGTGACGGACAGCCGGAATAAAATCTCAAGAAACCCGGGAGGAAGGATGAGATGAATAAATTTTCCACAACAACCAAGGGGATTCTTGCCGCATTGATGGTGAGTGCATCGGCCGCTGTGGCATCGGCGGATGTGCTTTTCTGGTCAACGCAGGCACGGCCGGTGGAAGAAGCACAAGCTGTGCGGGATGACGTGCTGAAAGATGCGGGTCAACCCGTCAATTTTGAACCGGTGGATGGTGGCCCCTGGATCACGCGCCTGAATGCGGAAATCGAGGCCGGAAAAGGCACAATTGGCGTTCTGGGTGCACTGCATGGCGACTTTTCTTCCCTGAATTCGGCTGACCTGGTTGATCTTTCCGGCATCGATCTTGGTGATGTCACGGTCAACGAAACCTTCAAAAAACTCGGCATGCTGGGAACGGACGAGCAGAAATATCTGCCCTGGATGCAGGCAACCTACGTGATGGCCGCCAACAGGAAAGCGCTTGAGTATCTGCCCGACGGCGCTGACATCAACGCGTTGACGTATGATCAGCTGATCGAGTGGACGAAGAACCTGGCGGAAAACACGGGCGGGCCGAAATTCGGCTTCCCTGCCGGTCCGAAAGGCCTGAAGCACCGCTTCTTCCAGGGTTATCTCTATCCGTCTTTCACGGATTCCATGGTGACGAAGTTCCGCTCGCCCGAAGCGGAGGTGGCCTGGAACAAGTTCAAGGAGTTGTGGCAGTATACCAACCCTGCCTCGACGAATTTCTCCTTCATGCAGGAGCAGCTTCTGTCTGACGATGTCTGGGTTGCTTTCGACCATACGGCCCGGCTGGCGGATGCGTTCAACACACGTCCGGATGACTTTATCGCGTTTCCGGCTCCCGCCGGACCGACCGGCCGCGGTTTCATGCCGGTTGTCGCCGGTATCGGCATCCCGAAAACGGCACCTGACATGGATGCGGCCAAGTCGCTGGTGGCCTACCTGATGCAGCCCGCCACACAGGTGAAAACACTGGGCGCGACCAGCTTCTTCCCGGTCGTTGGCGCCGAGTTGCCCGGCGATATGCCTGCTGCGGTGAAAATTTCCGGCCAGGCAATTGCCACCATGTCCGGCTCGGCTGATGCAAACCCGGGTCTGTTGCCGGTTGGTCTTGGCGACCTGGGCGGCAAGTTCAACAAGGTCTACATCGACACCTTTGAACGGATCATACTCGCCGGTCAGGATGTCCGCGCGGTGCTGGACGATCAGGCCAATGCCCTGCGCGCCGTTATGGACGAGGCCGGCGCTCCCTGCTGGGCTCCTGACGCTCCTTCGGACGGCCCTTGCCCCGTAGAGTAGGCTTCTGACCCGGGGGCCCGGTCACGGCCGGGCCCCGTTTTCAAAAACTCCACGTCAGACCTTCCCGATGTTCCGTCGGATTAAGGATGGATTCTATGAGCGCGCGCAACCTGCCGTATATATTGCTCCTTCCGGCAACCTTGTTTTTGACCGTTTTTTTCCTCTATCCGTTTGTTCTTGTTGCCGTTCAGGCCTTCACCGACGAGGCGGGCTTCACGCTCAAGCATTTCCAGACGATGGCGGCTGACTGGAAGTTTGAGATTTCCTTCTGGAACACGATTTTGCTGGCCGTTGCCGTCGTACCGCTGCAGACCTGTTTCGCGCTGATGATGGCCAAGCTGGTCACAAGCATGACGACCGGACGCGATATTTTCCTTTATATTTTTACAATACCGCTTGGCATATCCGATCTGGCCGCCGGCATTATCTGGCTGGCGATCTTCGAGCAGAGCGGGTTCCTCAACACGCTTCTTTTCACGGTGGGTGCGATTGATCAGCCGATTATCCTTCTGGGATATCAAAGCACGTGGATTATCTTCCTGGCAGTCGTTCTGGCTGAAATCTGGCGGGCAACCGCCATCATGCTGGTTATTCTCGTCGCCGGTATGGGCCTCATTCCCAAAGAATATGACGAGGCTGCGGAAGTGTTCGGCGCCAGCCGGTGGCAGCGTTTCATCAAGGTGACGCTGCCGCTTCTGAGGCCAAGTCTGCAGACGGCTCTCATCCTCAGGACAATTCTCGCCTTTGAAGTTTTCGCTGTTGTCGCGGCATTGGGCGGCACGACCCTTCCGGTGCTCATGGGTGAAACCTATAAGTGGCAGTTTGAATTCCGCGACGAGAGTGTGGCGGCTGCACTCGCCATGGTCATTCTTGCGATCTCCATCGCCTTTACGCTCTTCTTCCTGAGAGCCCTGCGTGTACCCAAGGAGGCTCAGATATGAGTACGACGGCTGTTGCAACAAATCCTGCGGCCGGGAAAACGGACTTTCGGAAGCGGAGCCGGTATCTCGTCATGGCGACTTCGCTTCTGCTGAGCGCCTGGGTGCTCGTTCCGATCTATCTGCTGGTCGTCAACACCCTGTCCACCCAGGAAGAGGTCAGCAGTTTTCCGAAGAATTTCATTCCCTCATTCACTCTGGAAAACATTACCTTCTTTCTTGAATTTCAGGGTGTTGCCTTTGCGCTTCTGAACTCGGTGCTGGTTGCGGGAATAACCATGATCCTCTCAATCGGGATCGGAGCGCCGGCGGGGTACGCATTGTCGCGGTTTGAGTTCAGGGGAAAAGGAGCGTTCCGCATTCTGGTTCTGATCACGCGCGCGTTTCCGCTTCCGTTGCTGGCCTTGCCGCTGGCGGTCATGTTTATTCAGACCGGGCTTGACGACACCGTGTTCGGGCTTGCCCTTGTTCATACAACGCTGGCCCTGCCATTTGCGGTTCTGATCACTTTCTCGCTTTTTTCGGGCATTCCGGTCGAGCTTGAAGAAGCAGCCTGGACGCTTGGCTGTACGCGTGTGCAGGCCTTCAGAAAGGTGATTATGCCGCTGGTTCTGCCGGGGATCGCAGCGTCGGCGATCTTTGCGTTCGTGATCTCGTGGAACGAAGTTTTTGCCGCTGCGGTCCTGACGATCCAGAACAAGACCCTGACCGCCTTTCTGATACAGAGCCTGGACGAGTCCCCGCTTCACCTGAAGTTTGCCGGCGGACTGGTGCTTGTGATCCCGGCTCTCATCTTCATCTTCGCCGTTCGCAAATATCTCTTTGCGATGTGGGGCATTGCGAACCGCTGACTGGAGGCATGTTATGGCACAAATTCAAATCAAAAACGTTGCAAAGAATTTTGGCAGCTTCACCGCATTGCATTCGGTCGACCTGACCATCGCCGACCGGGAATTCATGGTACTTCTGGGTGCATCCGGTTGCGGCAAGACGACGCTTTTGCGGATCATTGCGGGCCTTGAAACACCGAGTCAGGGGGAGGTCTGGATCGGCGATAAACGAGTCGACCATCTGCCGCCGCGCGACCGGGGCATCGCAATGGTTTTCCAGAATTATGCTGTCTTCCCGCATCTGACAGTGTTTGAAAACATTGCGTTCGGTCTCCGCATGGCAAAGCTGGACGGGGCGGAAATCGACAAACGCGTCAATCGCTGCGCGGAAATGATGCATATTGAGCAACTTTTGCAGCGGTATTCCGGCCAGCTTTCCGGCGGTCAGCGTCAGCGCGTGGCCGTGGCCCGCGCGCTGGCCATGGAGCCGGATGTGATCCTGATGGATGAACCGCTTTCCAACCTTGATGCACTGCTGCGTATGGAAATGCGCGCCGAGTTAAAGGGTATTCTCGCCGAGAGCAACACCACCACGATCTATGTGACCCACGATCAGGTGGAGGCGATGAGTATGGCGGACCGGATTTCGGTCATGCATCAGGGCCGGATCGTGCAGGCGGCGTCACCGATTGAGGTCTATCGGGACCCCGCCGCACGGTTTGTCGGCTCTTTCATCGGCAACCCGCCGATGAACTTTCTCCACGCCACCAGGAAAAGCGACGGCCGCTATCTTGTCGCCGACAATGAATTTGACGGCCCGCAGAACGGGCCGGAAAAAATCGAGTTTGCGATCCGGCCGGAAGACCTCCTGCCTGCGGAGACCGGGCTCAATGCGTCGGTTCACGTCGTTGAACCGCTTGGTCCGCATCAGCTCCTGACCTGTGAAGTCGCCGGTCAGCCGTTCCGCGCCGTTGTGGAGAGTGACCTGTCGTTCAAGACCGGCGATAGTGTGTCTTTTGCGCCGATGGCAGAGCGCATCCGCTGGTTCGATCCGGAGTCCACCAGAGCGCTTTAAACCCTCACATTCTAAGGGATCCGGCCCTTGGCGCCGGATTCCGTTCAGCGGTGGCGGCAACCGGTTATCGGTTGGCGTCATCGTCCTGCCACTTATCAAAGTGTCATATTGGTATTGTACGAAATTCAAGAATCTTGACCGACATCATAGTTCTTTGGGCTCGGTGCACCACATACTGTCCAATGTTTCCTAACAAGTGACGATGGTATAAACGCATAAGCAAGATTTTCTGCAGCACTGATGCGATGGATTGGCGAAAGAGCGCCCAATCGTTGGCATTTTGGCATCGGCAGTCAAATGGACACGATCACAATGAACGTTGAAGCAGCGAAAAAACTGAAAGAGACGAAAGCAAAGAAGACCTCCGCGCAGGCGACAAAACCCGATCTGATGCATTCTCCGGAACGCTTCGTCAATCGCGAGATTTCATGGCTTCAGTTCAATCATCGTGTCCTGGAAGAGGCGATGAACGTCAATCATCCGCTGCTTGAACGCCTCAGGTTTCTGTCAATTTCCGCCAACAACCTGGATGAATTTTTCATGGTCCGCGTTGCGGGCCTCCTTGGACAGCAGCGCGCCGGTGTCGAAAGCAAAAGCATCGACGGTCTCACCCCGAACGAACAACTGCTGAAAATCAACGAGTCCGTGAACCAGCTTCAGGCGGAGCAGCAGAGGGTCTGGCGGCGCACCCGGATCGACCTTGAGCAAGCCGGCATTGTTTTGTGCGATCTTCAGGATCTGACTGCCGATGACCGTGCCTGGCTGGAAAACTATTTCCTCTCCGAAATCTTTCCGGTTTTGACACCGCTTGCGATCGATCCTGCGCACCCGTTCCCTTTCATTCCCAACCTGGGCCTGTCCTTGGCTCTGGAACTGTCTCCGCTGAAAAGCGGATCTCCGCTGACGGCTCTGTTGCGTATTCCGGCCCAGCTCAGCCGGTTCATTTCTCTGCCCAACCTCGATACGGAGGAGGAAACGGCACAGCGATATCTCCCCATTGAAACGGTTCTGGGGCTTTATGTGACAAAACTCTTTCCCGGCTACGAGGTGCGCGGGCAGGGCGTTTTCCGGGTCATCCGCGATTCCGATATTGAAATTGAAGAGGAAGCCGAGGACCTGGTTCGACTGTTCGAATCGGCTCTGCGGCGGCGTCGGCGCGGATCGGCCATTCGTCTCGAAATCGATGCAAATACACCAAAGCCGCTGAGGACCTTTGTCGCGGACGAGTTGGATGTTGCGGAGCAGGGGACCTTTTTGGTCGATGGCCTTCCGGCGCTTCACAATCTGTCTGAGATTGTCGGCCTCGACAGGCCGGAACTGAAATTCGATGCCTATTCGGCGCGGTTTCCCGAACGGATCAGGGACATGGGAGGCGACTGCTTCGCCGCGATCCAGCAAAAGGACATTCTGGTCCATCACCCGTATGAGTCCTTCGATGTGGTCGTGCAGTTTCTGCGCCAGGCGGCCAACGATCCCGATGTCGTTGCCATTAAACAGACCCTCTATCGGACATCCAACAATTCGCCGATCGTAAAGGCGCTTTCGGAAGCCGCTGAGGCCGGCAAATCGGTGACGGCGCTGGTTGAGTTGAAGGCACGCTTTGACGAGGCGGCCAATATCCGGTGGGCGAGGGACCTTGAGCGGGCCGGCGTTCAGGTCGTTTTCGGCTTTATGGAACTGAAAACGCACGCGAAATTGTCGCTTGTGGTGCGCCGCGAGCACGGCAGGCTGGTGACATACTGCCACATCGGGACGGGCAACTACCATCCCATCACAGCCCGGATTTACACGGACCTTTCCTATTTCACCACAAATCCCGAACTGGCCGAGGACGCCGCGAAAATATTCAACTTCATCACCGGCTATGCCGATCCGGGACGACTGAAAAAAATGGCGATTTCTCCCTACTCGATCCGCAGCCGGATCGTTGAGGAAATCGATGGTGAAATTGAACATGCAAAGGCAGGCCGCCCGGCTCAGATCTGGATGAAAATGAACTCCCTTGTGGATCCGGGGATTATCGACAAGCTTTATGAAGCCAGTCAGGCGGGCGTACAGATCGACCTGGTGGTGCGGGGGATTTGCTGTCTTCGCCCCGGAATTGAAGGCTTTTCGGACAATATCCGCGTGAAATCCATTGTCGGCCGCTTTCTTGAGCACAGCCGGATCTTCTGCTTTGGTGGAGGAAAAGGACTTCCCTCGCCGGAAGCGGACGTATATATCGGCTCTGCGGACTTGATGCCGCGCAATCTTGATCGGCGCGTTGAGACCCTGGCACCGATCACGAATCCGACGGTGCATGAACAGATTTTGGATCAGATCATGGTCGCAAGCCTTAAGGACAATCAGCAGAGCTGGATGATCCATTCGGACGGCGGCCATGAGCGGGTCCAGCCTGCTACAGGCGAGGTTCCGTTCAACGCCCACAATTACTTCATGACAAATCCATCACTCTCTGGCCGTGGCAAATCAATTAAAAGCGATTCTCCCAAACTCTTTGTCGACCGACCGTCCCGCGACTGAGATCTTCGCCGGTTTCGACTGCGCGGTTCCCGGGCGTTTGAACGGAGACGGACCTATTGCCGTCATCGACATCGGATCCAACTCGGTGAGGCTGGTCGTTTACGAGCGCCTTTCAAGGGCACCTACGGTCCTGTTCAACGAGAAGGTGCTTGCCGGCTTGGGTCGAGGGGTCGGAGAAACCGGTCAGCTCAGTTCGGAGGCTGTCGAACAGGCGCTGTCGGCGATCCGGCGTTTCAAATGCATGAGCGATCAGTTGGGTGTGGAACGGCTTCACATTCTTGCCACAGCCGCCGCGCGGGACTCTGAAAACGGTCCGGCGTTTGTCGCCACCGTGGAAGAGATTTGCCAGGTGCCTATCGAGGTTCTGTCCGGCAAGGAAGAAGCCTACTATTCAGCCATGGGGATCATTTCCGGTTTTCATAACCCAAATGGAATCGCCGGGGATATGGGAGGCGGCAGTCTCGAACTGGTGGAAATTGACGGCGATACGATCGGTAAGGGCAAAACATTTCCGCTGGGGGGTATCCGCCTTCAGGAGAATGCGGGCGGTGTTCCCACAAAGGGACTCAAGATTTCGCGCGAAAAGCTGTCAGATGTGTCCTGGCTGAGAAACAACCGCGGCAAGGCTTTCTATGCCGTCGGTGGCACCTGGCGGTCGCTGGCGCGGCTTCATGTTCATCAGACCGGTTATCCGCTGCACGTTATGCACGAGTATACCATCCCGGCGGAAGAGGCGCTCGAGTTTTGCCGGATGGTCGTCAGACGCACTACGGACAGCCTCGATTCAATCGATGTCGTGTCCAAGGCACGCCGCCAGTTGTTGCCCTTTGGAGCGGCTGCGCTTGTCGCAATTATCGAGCGGATGCAGCCATCCAAAGTGGTTTTCTCGGCCCTGGGTGTCCGGGAAGGTTTGCTCTTTCATTTGCTGGACGAAGAGACGAAACTGAAAGACCCTCTGTTTGAGGCAGCTGCCGAACTGGCATTTTTGCGGTCCCGTTCTCCCGAACATATGTTGGAACTTATCGAATGGACCGATCGGGTTTTTGAGGTTCTTGAAGTTGATGAGACGGAAGAAGAAAAGCGCCTTCGGGCGGTCGCCTGCCTGTTGAACGATATCGGATGGCGCGCGCATCCTGATTATCGCGGTGAGCAAAGCCTGAACATCATTTCAAACGCCGGTTTCGTTGGCGTTGATCATCCCGGACGGGCCTATCTGGGACTGGCGGTCTTTTACCGTCATCAGGGGTTGATTGACGACGCTCTTGGCCCCAATGTCCGGGAACTGGCAACGATCCGGCTGAAGGAAAGAGCCCGCATTCTGGGCGCCGTCCTGAGACTGGCGCACCATTTGTCCGGCTCGATGCCGGGAGTGATTTTGCAGACAAGGCTGGATGCGAGCCCGGACGGATTGCGTTTGACTTTGCCCGGTTTGATTGCAGAGCTGGAAGGCGAGCGCGTGTTGAAGCGACTCAACCAGCTGGCAAGGCTGTTCGGCGGTCAGGGCGAGATACATATTCTGACATAACAGTTAATGCGTCAGGTGGGTTTTCGCCGCCGTGAGTTGTTCGATCAGCTTGAGCAGACGATGGTTTTCTATCGGTTTTTCGATGTAGGGACATTCCATTTTTTTTAGAAACTCCGCCGTTTCGGGGCTCATGGCATCGCCTGTGATATAGCCGATGCGGCCTTTATAACGCGGCGCCGTAGCAAGCAGTGTGTTATGGAAAACCTCACCGTTCATGCCAGGCATTTTGAAGTCGGACAGAATGACGTCGTAGGTCTGGGTCTGGATAAGGTGTAATGCGTCGGTTGCCTTCGTCAGAGCCGACACGGCGAAACCGCGTTCCTCCAAGAGATCGGAGATGAGTTGTGCAACATCCGGTTCGTCATCAACGATCAGAATACGGCAATTGGCCGGCTGACTTTCAGGGCAAACAGCATGGGCGACCGAAGCGTCCGGGATTGTCGCCGCCCGGAGATGAATGAAGAACTTTGTCCCGAGCCCCGGGGTCGATTCAAGGCCAAGGCGGCCGCCATGACTGTCAATAATCCGATGACAGAATGCGAGGCCGATTCCGGTTCCCCGCCCGACATTTTTTGTCGTGAAAAACGGTTCAAAAATCCGGTCCTGGAGCTCTTTGGGGATACCGTCGCCGTTGTCACAGACTTCAACCACCACATTGCCACTGCCTGCATCGAGGAAAGTGCGCAGCGTGATTTTTCCTGCCTCGCCTGTGTTTTCAAGGGCATGTTCCGCATTGACGATCAGGTTGATAAGAACCTGGATCAGTTGGTCTTCATCACCAGCGACGGTCGGTAGTGCGTCTTCGAGCTCCAGAACGACCCGGGTGCCGTTGGATCGCAGCCCGTAGCCGGCGATATCCAGGGCGATGCGAACAATTTCATTCAGGGAGCATTCGTCGAGATTGGTTTTTCTTTGCCTTGCCATTGCCAGGAACGTTCTCACGATCTTTGCGCTGCGTTCCGCTGCCTGCAGGATCCGGTCGACGCGGCGGGCAAGAATCGGGTCTCTCAATTTCCCTTCCAGCATTTGGGCGTAGCCCACGACAATAGAGAGGGGATTGTTCAACTCGTGTGCGACTCCCGCCAGCAGTTCGCCCAGTGCCAGAAGTTTTTCGTTCTGATACGCAAATGCCCGTTGCTGCTCCAATTCCGCTTCGGCGCGGCGCTGCTCGGTAACATCATTGAACGAGACCAGGTAACCGCCCGCGCCGGTTTCATGTGTGGAAAGTTGCAGGTTCTGCCCCGTTTTGGTTTCAAGCGGTACTCTTTTTTCATAACCGGCTATGGCGCTGAGCAGACGATCGCCATATTCCTGTTTGGACGTTTTTTCGGGAAGCGCGAAGAAGTCGGACTCGATCAGCGTTTTCATAATTGCTGCGGCGCTGTCGCCAATGCCGGGTGGATCCAGCGCCTCAAAGAAGTATTGCTGCCATTTCTGGTTGGCCATGACAAACTTCATGTCCTGATCCCAAAGCACAAGGGCCAGATCGAGGGATTGCAGCGCGTCATTGACCGCCGCGAGGCTTTTTGCGTCCGCATCTTTGAGCGCGGTGACGTCTGCCATAATGACGACACGTCCATCGCCGCGTGTGGCGGCCCGGTCCAGAAGATAATGGCGGCCATCTTTCAAACTGGCTTCGATGATCGCAAAAGAGTCTCTTTGCAGCGCCTGGACTGTCCGATGCGGTTCCATGGGATCGGCCGCCATCGGCCGGCCAAACAGCGTTGCAATGCGCGGATAGATGATTTCCATGCGTTCTTCGAAGGACAGAGACTGTAATTCGTCCGCAGTCCGTCCGTAGAAGGAGGCAAACGCATCGTTGCAATGAGTCACGGTGCCGTCCGGCCGCTCAACCGCAACGCCGATCGGCAGATGCCGGATGGCGTCGACCAGTGTCTGTTCTGCTCGTCGCTGTTCGGTCAGGCTTTCAAGAGTGATCAGGCGGCCCCCCAACGGTGTGACGCTTGAGGAGGCGAGCAGATGACCATGAGCTGTGGCGATTTCCGTTCCCTTGGCACCTCTCCTGATCTGATCAAGCCGCGCCTTTCCGTGATCTTCGGGCGTGCGTCCATCCGGCACCAGGAAAAAACCGCTCCTTATGACCGAGCGTACCATGTCGGGCGCTGTCGCTCCGATAAGATTGGTCGCCGGATCAAGATGAAGCAGTTCCAGATATTTGCTGTTGTGCAGAACCAGCCGCTCGTCATCGTCGTAAAGAGCGACTCCCTCGCTCAGGGTTTCCAATATGTCGGTGAACATCTCCCGGGCGCGTTTTTCAGTATCCCGCTGGTCGGTAATATCCACCATCGTCGCAATCAGACAGCCATTGTCCAGTCTTGATGCCGTGACAATCTTTTGGGAGCCGTCGGGCAGTATGATTTCAAATCGCCCCTGTTTCGTCTCCTGAAGAGCCGCTAAAATATCTTCAAGGCCGTTGAGTTGCTTGCCGAGCAAACGGATGTGCCCGTCGCGGATTGCTCTGCCGACAATATCCGCAATTGGTGTGCCTGGCACCATGAGGTGGTCGTAAGGGGCCAGTGCATCCTTGTATCTCTGGTTTGCCAGCACGAAACGCAAGTTTTCATCATAAAAGACGAATCCTTCGTCGAGCGCCTCAATGCCTCTGCGCAAGGCAGCGTTCGCCTGCTCGGTTTTTGCGCGTAATGCAAGTGTTTCGGTGAGGTCGGTTGTTGAAGAAATGACAACCTTCTCGCCGCCATGATCGATGAGGCGCGCCGAAACCTGAGCGGGAAAAACCGTTCCGTCCGTTCTCACCCCGTAGGTGAACATGTCGTTGATGCGTCCGTCTCTCAAAAGAACGGAAATGTAATCATCCCGCTTGGCGGGGTTCCGCCAATGGCTGCGGGCGCTTTGTTTTTCTCCGAACAGATCTTTTGACGGCGGAGAACGGTACAAAACCTCGCCGGTTTCGACAGTGGCCATCAGCAGATTGGCGGGACAGTTGTCCATGATTTCATTCAGAAATTCGGTTGCCTTGCGCTCTGCCTGCTCGGCCCGCTTTCTTTCAGTGATGTCCAGTGCCGTGACGAGGCGGCCCCCCAGCCCTGTCTTGTTGGATGAGAGGAGGATGAACCGACCGTCCTTTCGTTGCAGTTCCATACCTCTGCCATACGAGGCAACATAGGACAGGAGTTCCTCAACAAGACGCTCCGGCGACGTGTTTTCCGGAATGACATATGCGTCCGGTGTGACGGCACCTGCGATGATTTCCGACAGGAATTGTCCTTTTGAAGGCCCAGGATCATGTTTCGTCAGCGCGAGGTCGGCAAAGGTGTCATTGCTGAGGATGAAGCGCATATCGGAATCGAAAAGCGCGAATCCCTCTTCAAGGGACTGAATAGCGTCGTTCAGAAGGGTCAGTTCGGGACTGTTGACATTTGCTGCCAGCGAGGACAGGGGGAATGCGTCTTCGGTGTCCTGACGCAGAGCGCTCTGTGTATTTTCTTCTTCTACCATGCAACGTTTTCCCGGGCCTTTGACAGGTCGCTTCCGCAGGCAGGTATGCGAAGCGGCATCTTGGTCTTTCACGCCAAAATTGTATTGGTGCATAAGAAGAGGGGGCTTTGTCAAACGACCGGCCGGCGGAACTTCGAATGCACCAATCTGATCACACCGTGTTCGGAGCAAAATTTCTGGAGGACAGTCCTGGCCCGGTCATCCTAAGGTTAAAAAGAAGCCGGAGCATGCTTCGCATATGCTCCGGCCTTTCAATATGGTGTCAGCTGCCGGCAGGTACCCGCCGACTGGGGAAATTATGCAACCGCTCTCGTGATTGCGCCGTCAATAGCGTCGACGATTTCATCCAGATCGGATTTGGTGCAGATCAGGGCGGGGCTGAGGCACAGAGTATTGTTTTTGCCGCTCAGCGAGCGGTTGGTGACCCCGATAATGACCGCGGAATTCTTCATGCAGTCCGCAACGATCGCCTGGGCAAGGCTTTCGTGAACCGGTTCTTTTGTCTCCCGGTCGGCAACAAGTTCCGCACCGCAGAACAGACCCTTGCCGCGAACATCGCCGATCAGCGTATGTTTGCCCTTCAATTCCTCGAGTTTGCCAAGCAGGTATTCGCCCATTTCAGCGCAGTTGGACAGAAGGTTTTCATCTTCCAGGATCCGCATGTTTTCCAGTGCTGCCGCCGGACCCGCCGCACATCCTCCGAATGTGGAAATGTCGCGGAAGTAGCTCATTGGATCGTCGGGATCGGCCTTGAACTGATTGAACACATCTTCGGTCGTGACGGTGCAGGAAATTGCCGCATAGCCCGAGGCGACGCCTTTGGCCATGGTGACAATATCCGGCTGGATCCCGTAATGCTGATAGCCGAACCATTCACCGGTCCGACCCATGCCGCAGACGACTTCGTCCAGAATCAGCAGGATATCGTGCTTTTTGCAGATTTCCTGAACGCGTTCCCAGTATCCCTTTGGCGGTTCAATAACGCCGCCGCCGGCCGTGACCGGCTCAAGGATCAGAGCGCCGACCGTGTCGGCACCTTCCCGGAGGATGACCTCTTCAACCGCATTGGCCGCCCGAATGCCGTAATCATCGACATCGCCCCATTGGGACCGGTATTCCAGGCAGTGGGGAACTTCTACAAAACCGGGTGTAAAGGGACCGTACTGGGCTTTGCGTTCATCCTGCCCGCCGGAGGAGAGGGCGGTGATCGTCGTGCCATGATAGTCCCGTTCGCGATAGAGGATCTTGTGCTTTTTGCCGCCGGTTTTGTTATGCGCAATCTGGCGGACGATTTTATAGGCTTTTTCGTTCGCTTCCGAGCCGGAATTGGACATGTAGACACGCGACATCCCCGGCATTTTCTCAATCAGGCGTTCCGAAAAGAGGGAGCCGGGAATGCTGCCGGCGGAGTTGGCAAAATAGTTCATCTTGACCAGCTGATCGCGAACGGCATTGGCGATGGACTCGCGGCCGTAGCCGACATTGACCGTCCATACCCCGCCTGAAACAGCGTCGAGATGTTCGCGCCCGGCCGTATTCCAGACCCGCATGCCCTTGCCTTCGATGATCACCAGCGGATCGACGGTTTCGTATTTCTTGTGTTGCGACAGATGGTGCCAGACATGCGCTCTGTCGGCTTCGATAATATCGCGAAAATCGTTTTGGTTCGCTTGTAGGTTCATGGCGCTCTTCCCTGGATATCGAATGTCAAGAATGCTTCGGCTTTTCAACGGCCCATCATTGTCCGGCCTGCGGGTCAGCCGGCGCGTCTGTGTGCCCAAAAGTCATGTCAGTTTTCCGGCGAACGTCGCAGCGCATCCAAAATCCCGCTTATTGAAAATCGGACCGCTCTTTATTTTAGCAACTTACGGGGGGCTGGACCTATCCACGAGGTCCAGATCGCAATATTCTCTTGAGCCAGATCGGTGACGTCAGATGGCGGGAACTCCGGAAGAGAAGCGCGAAAAACGCGCGGTTCATCGCCGCGCGTTTTTTCGACGTCCCAGGTTGAGAGTGGCCGTTATCCGGACCGGCTCAGGACCACTTTAAGCGTTTCAGTCCTGAACACGGTCGTTAAATCGAAAATGACACTCGTCCACCACGATCGTGATGGCCATTGCACAGAGGGCAAACGTCATAATCAAAAGCAGAGTATCCATAGCGAGCCTCCTTTTCGTGCTGCGCTGATGGATCCAACATACGCACTGTGTGCATCTTTTGCAACAAAAAGTGCACACAGTGCGTATACTGAGTTAACAGACCGTGGATTACATGAGCACTATGTCATCCCTTCGCAGGCAAAAAGCTCATGTTATTCAAACGGCTGGCAGGGGGAGTCCTTTAACGGTTATTCGCCGTAGGGAACCCAGATATTTTTGACCTGAACCGCATGGCGGAGGAAAATATGACCCTCTGCGCTCATTGGATCGTACCAATCGGTCGTCAGACCCTGATCGGTGAGGGTGCGCTTCATATTGCTGGTCGACAGCCGTTCCGCCGTTTCGCACATTTCCGGTGTGCCGAACGTCCAAAGCGCATCGACATCGTCATGTTCCGCCAGAACCTTGTTCAGCTCGGCGCCGTTGCCGGTCACGATATTGATCACACCGGCGGGCACATCCGACGTTTCCAGCACCTGATAGAGGTCTGTGGCGACAAGCGGCGCGCGTTCGCCGGGGATGGCCACAACCCGGTTGCCCATGGCAATGAGCGGCGCAACAAGTGAAACGAAGGACAACAGCGGTGCTTCATCGGGGCAGACGACGCCGGCAACGCCGACAGGTTCGTGCACGGCAAGCGCCAGTCCGCGCAAAGGAGGCGTGTGGATCCTGCCCTCGAACTTGTCGGCCCAGGCGCCATAAGCGAACAGCCTGTCAATTGCCGCCGTGACTTCTCGTTCCGCCGCTGCCGGTTTGGCACCGGTCATTGTCGCTATCCGCTCGGAAAACTCCCCAGCGCGCGCGGAGAGGTTTTCGCCGATGTAGTAGAGAATTTGCGCCCGTGCGTGTGCGGTTGCGGTTGACCAGCCGGTTGCTTTTCTGGCTGCGGCAACGGCATTTCGAATGTCTTTTCTGTTGCCCACACCGACCTCGCCGGCAATGTCTCCCTTTGCGGTCAAAACCATTGAGGAATAATTGCCGTCCGGTCGGCTTTGTTTGCCGCCTATATACAGTTTGGCCGTTCGGTCGATCCCGGTTTTCGGCGGCTCGCCCGGCAGGGGATCATCGTCGGCTGCCGTTGGACGGGCTAAAGTCTTCCGGGGCTTCCGTTTGCTCCAGCCAACGGGCTTGAGATACTCCAGCGCGCCTTCGCGGCCGCCCTCGCGGCCGTAGCCGGACTCCCTGTAGCCGCCAAAACCGACCGCGGCATCAAACAGATTTGTCGCGTTCACCCAGACAACGCCGGCTTTCAGCTTCGGCGCAATGTCAAGCGCCAGTGCGAGCGTTTCGCTCCAGACACTGGCCGCAAGGCCATAACGGGAGTTGTTCGCCAAAGCGACGGCTTCATCGGGTGTGCGGAATGTCATGGCGACGATGACCGGCCCGAATATTTCCTCACGGGCAACCGTTGAGGCCGGATGAACATTGCTCAGCAGGGTCGGGGGGAAATAGAAGCCCGCCGCTGGCAGGTCCAAATCCGGCTGAAACGCCTCGGCACCTTCAGCAATGCCGGTTTTGACCAGAAATCTGATCCGATCCAACTGGCCTTTGTCGACAATCGCCCCCAAGTCGATCGTTTTGTCGAGCGGCGGTCCAATTCTGAGTGTCTGCATGCGCTTTTTGAGGCGATCGAGAAACTTATCGGCAATGGTCTCCTGAAGCAGCAGACGCGAACCGGCGCAACAGACCTGCCCCTGATTGAACCAGATCGCATCGACGACGCCCTCGACCGCGCCGTCCAGATCCGCATCGTCAAACACGATGAAGGGGGACTTGCCGCCCAGTTCCAGCGTCAGCGATTTACCGCTGCCCGCTGTTTCTTCCCGAATGCGCCGCCCGACGTCCGTCGAGCCGGTGAAAGCGATTTTGTTGATATCCGTGTGGCGGACGAGCGCCTCACCGGTTGTGCCGTCGCCCGTCACGATGTTCAGCACGCCGTCGGGCAGGCCGGACTTGTGCGCCAGTTCGGCGAAGAGAAGTGCTGTCAGCGGTGTGAATTCGGCCGGTTTCAGAACCACAGTGTTGCCGAGCGCGAGCGCGGGGGCGACCTTCCAGGCCAGCATCAGCAGCGGAAAGTTCCAGGGAATGATCTGACCGATGACACCAACGGGCTCATAATCGGCAAATTCCTGCTCCTGAAGAACGGCCCAACCCGCATGATGATAAAAATGACGGGCAACCAACGGAATATCGAGGTCCCGCGTTTCGCGGATCGGTTTGCCGTTATCAAGCGCTTCCAGAACCGAAAACAGCCGCCCGTGCCGCTGAACCATGCGGGCAAGCGCATAAATGTGGCGGGCACGTGCTCTGCCGCCGATCTCCTGCCAGGCGGCGAGCGCCCTGCGGGCCGCAGCCACCGCACTGTCCACATCTTCAGCCGTTCCCTGTGCGACCCTGGCAAGCGGTTTGCCCGTCGCCGGTTCATGGGTCTTGAAGTATTTTCCCTTTGCAGGTTCGACCCGCTGACCGTTTATGACATGGCCGAAACCGCCTTTGTGAAAGTCCAGCCAACGACGCGTATCCTTATCGGCTTCCGGTGCCGGGCCATAGTCCATCGTATCAAAGAAAGTGGCGACCGAGGGCGATTGTGTGTTCATTTTCGGGCTCCCCGCTCAGGCCATCGCGTGCCGGTTAAAAGCTGAATAACGGCCGGTGACATGGTGCTCCAGTTGCCGCTCGATGTCCGACAGGAGCGACGAAGCGCCGAACCTGAACAGATCCGGTTCAAGCCACGGTCGTCCCAGTTCTTCCTTCATCAGGATTTGATAGGCGAGCGCATCCTTGGCCGTCGAGATGCCCCCGGCCGGCTTGAAGCCGACGATCTGTCCGGTCTGTTCCTGAAACGCCCGGATCATGCGAACCATCACCAGGGAAACGGGGAGGGTGGCATTGACCCCTTCCTTTCCGGTCGATGTCTTTATGAAATCAGCGCCCGCCATCATGCACACCATGGCGGCTTTGGCGACGTTGCGCAGAGTTTTGAGATCGCCGGTCGCAAGGATGGCTTTGACATGCGCGTCGCCGCAGGCAGCCCGGAAGTCCTTCATTTCATCGTAAAGCGCCTGCCAGTTCGCCGTCAGGACATGCTCGCGGGTAATGACAATGTCGATTTCCTGTGCTCCGTCTTTGACCGATGCCTCGATCTCCCGCAATTTTACCGGATGGGGGCTGAGGCCGGCGGGGAAGCCGGTCGATACGGCGGCGACGGGTATGTGCGATCCGTCCAACGCGTCAACTGCGGTGGAAACAAACCGGTGATAAACACAGACAGCCCCGACTGTGAGCCGACGGTTTGCGAAACCGAGTGCTTCGGCAAGCCCGCGATCGATCGGGTGGCGGGCTTTGGCACAGAGCCGGCGCACGCGCCGGGCGGTATCGTCGCCATTCAGGGTCGTCAGGTCGATGCAACTGAGTGCCTTCAGCAACCAACCCGCCTGCGCATCTTTTTTTACCGTGCGTCTGCCTGACAGCGTCGACACCCTTTTTTCGGCTGCTGAAAGATTGACACGGATATCCTGGATAAGATCCAGTTCCAGCGGGCATCCGGCGTTACGCGGATGCGCATTGGAACCATGGTCGCCGGACGCGATTTTAACTGAAGCGCTCATATGTGATTTATGGGGGGCTCACGCTCAGGGAGTCAAGATGAATCACGGTAATTTTTGATCAAAAGGTCAAAAATTTGCAACGTTCGTCTATAAGCCGTTGAATTGAATTTAATCGTTAAAAATCAGATTTTTACGTGAATTATGCGTTCTCAAAACGCATGAGTCGGTCCGTTGTCCTGATGAAACATCCCGGTGTGTCAGTCCCAGACACCTTCTTCCAGCGCCACCTGTTTCAGCAGGCTGGGCCTGTCGGTCACGAGACCGTTGACGCCAAGCCGGATCAGCCTGCGCATCTCTGCTTCGTCATCGATCGTCCAGACATGCACCGCGATATTGTTGTCCTGGCAATGACGGATGAAGCGTCCGGTCACGATTTCGATGCCGTACCGTCGCGGCGGCACCTGGACGCAATCAACCGGAGCACCCCTGAAGGGCAGTCTCCAGGATGCAAACTTCCGGGCCGCAACCGTTCGTGGACCGGCGCTCATGCAGGCATGTCCGCCGAACGCCCGGCGCACCGCTGCAAGCCTTTTGTCTGAGAACGAGGCCAGACAGATCCGATTTAAGCAATTCATGCGCCTGACCAGATCGATTGTCGGCTGCAGAGCGTGTGCTGTTTTGATGTCGATGTTGAAACACAGATCCGGAAACAGGCTCAGCGTCTCTTCAAGTGTCATGATGGATTCGGTTTCGGCGATTTTCGCCCGCGAGACTTCGGAGTAGGGAAGGTGCGAGATGCGTCCCGACCCCGTTGTCATGCGATCCAGATTGTCGTCGTGAAAGACAACCAGAACGCCATCCGCCGTCGCCTGAACATCCAGTTCGATGTGAGAATAGCCCAGATCCGCAGCGGCTCTGAATGCTATCTGTGTGTTTTCCGGGTTCTCTTTGCCGCCGCCACGATGCGCAAAACCGATGAACCGGCGGTTTGCCAGGTAAGGATGGGAGAAACAGCTCATCCGATTTCTTCTCCGGCCGGCGGGGATTGGCTTTGAGGCATCATCAGCTATAGTCGATGCGGACACACAACTTAGCGGCATCCGTCGCGTAATCAATCTCTCAATCCGGTCCGCCGGCTCCATCGAACTCTGTATGGGATTTCAATGCTTCTCCGCCTCACCATCGTTGCCGCCCTGTGCGGCTTCCTGTTCGGTTTCGATGAAGGCGTAATTTCCGGCGCGCTTCCCTATCTGCAGCATGTCTTTGCTTTGACACCGGCCTGGGAAGGATTAATGACGGCGGCCGTCCCGCTTGGCGCTGCGGGAGGCGCTCTTGCCGGAGCACTTATGAGCGACCGCTACGGTCGAAGGGTGCTGTTGATGGGGAGCGCGGCGCTTTTTGTGCTGGGTACGGCGCTGAGCAGCTTTTCATTCGATGTTCTCATGCTGACCGCTGCACGACTGATTATGGGTGTGGCCATCGGCTGTTCGACACTCGTGGCACCGCAATATCTGTCTGAACTGTCGCCGGCAGACGTGCGCGGCCGGGTTGTTGCGACGTTTCAGCTCATGATCAATATCGGCATCCTGTCGTCCTATCTTTCCGATCTGACACTTGCCTCCATCAGCGTCAGTCCGGTTTCGGACGACAATGTTGTCTGGCGTTTGATGTTTATTGTTGCGGTGGTGCCGGCGGTTTTGCTGCTGCTTGGTATCCGTACCGCCCCTGAAAGCCCGCGTTGGCTGGTCATGAAAGGCAAACCGGACGCGGCCGCATCCGTGTTGTCCGGCGTACAGCCCTCATTGCCGCAACGTGAGGTCGATCGGATGGTCGGGGAGATGGTGGCCGACGACAGGGAGTGGCAGGAAGAAGTCGGTTGGTCGCATTTGTTTGCCTCGAACATCCGGCGCATTACGCTTTTCGCGATGATCGCGTTTTTCTTTCAGCAGGTCAGCGGCATCAACGTCGTTATTTTTTACGCGCCGGAAATTATGAAACAGCTCGGTTTTCAGGCCATTACCGCCCAACTGTCCGCCACTGTCGGCATAGGGGTCATCTTGGTTTGTTCAACGGCATTCAGCATGCTCCTGGTCGATCGCTTCGGGCGGCGCCCGCTGCTTATTATCGGTTTTTTCGGAACGGCAGCCTGTCTTGCAACGGTTGCTTATGTGATGAAAACAACCACGCCCTCCGATGACATTTTCGCGCTTTATGCGCTCTGTCTGTTTATTTTCTTTTTTTCAATCAGCGTCGGACCGCTTCCCTGGATCTATATGTCCGAATTGTTTCCCACAGAGTTGCGTGGCCGCGGAATGGCACTTGCGGTATTGACCAACTGGGCGATGACATTTGTGATCGTCTTCTCGTTCCCGGTCCTCAGCGGCTCGCTGGGTCTTGTCTGGACGTTTTCGCTTTTTTCCGGATTTTGTGTTCTTGGATTTTTGTTCGCGCTGAAATTTGCGCCGGAAACCAAAGGTATTCCACTGGAGGAGCTTCAGGAAAGGCTGGGTGTCGAGGAGCCGCAATAGGGACGTCCGGCGATCCGCGCACAGCCATTGACAACAGTGTCATTAATCAAACACCAAAAATTCACGGCGGGATGGTTTTGATTAAGGAGCCGTTCTCCTATATTCGCCTGCATATGGACGAGGATTGCGGATCGGCACGATCCTGCGCTGATGACGAATATTATATCGTGATTTGATTTTCCCGGCATAACGCCGAGATCGATTAAGTGATGCGGAAGCCGGAAGCGCCCAATCACCGGGGGACGGAAAAATAGCAGTAAACAGTCGTAAAATCGCCGTGGTGGCCAGCCTGACCCGTTCTTTGACGAATTTCCGGCTTGAGCTGTTGAAAAAGATGTCCGCGGAGGGGCATCAGGTGATCGCGTTTGCACCGGAAAAAGACACCAGCGTCATTGAAACTCTCAGGGAAATTGGTGTTGAGTTCGTGCAGACCCCCATGGCACGGACCAGCCTGAACCCGCTTGGCGATCTCCGTACACTGTATTTTTTGTGGCGCCAGTTCCGCAAGCATAAGCCGGATGTCGTCCTTCCTTATACGATGAAACCGATCATCTATGGATGCCTGGCCGCCCGGCTTGCCGGGGTTAAGCAGCGCTTCGCGCTTGTGACCGGGCTTGGTCACGTGTTCAGCGATCCGGAGCCCAAAGGCAAAGCGGCGCTGGTTCGCTGGATCAGTGTGCGCCTCTACCGGCTGGCGCTTGGCGGAGCAAACAAAGTATTTGCATATAATGATGCCGATCGGGCCGACATTATCAATCACCGTCTGATGAGCGAACAGACACCTCTCATCATGGTGCCCGGCTCCGGTGTTGATCTGGAGCTCTATCGCCGGTCGCCGGTCGTTGCCGATCCGCCGGTGTTTTTGCTGATTGCCCGCCTGCTGCGCGACAAAGGCGTCGTAGAATTCGCAGACGCGGCAAGAATGCTCAAAGCACGGTATCCTGACGTGCGATTTCAGTTGCTGGGACCATTCGATCCAAACCCCGCCGGAATTTCGAAAGCCGATGTCGATGAATGGGTTAAAGAAGGCGCTGTGGAGTATCTCGGCGAGACAGACGACGTGCGCCCCTTCCTGACCGATTGCAGCGCATATGTGCTGCCGTCATACTACCGGGAAGGCATCCCAAGGACGATCCTGGAAGCAATGGCCATCGGACGGGCAATCATCACCGCGGATAATGCCGGGTGTCGAGACACTGTCGAGCAGGGCCGAAATGGTCTGATCGTTCCACCAAGGCAATCGGCTGATCTGGCAAAGGCCATGGAGAAACTGATCCAGGATCCCGAATTGGCGGGAAAAATGGGTGCAGCCTCCCATCAGTTGGCGTGCGAACGATTTGACGTACACGCCGTCAACCGGCTGCTGCTGGGGGAAATGGATTTGCTGGACCCGCCGAAGGGCCAAGACGCTGCGGACCTCACGGGCTATTCAGCATCCCCGTCTGCCAGTGCCGGCTGATTGGACCGCTGAGTTCGAATAAGGAAGATCCATAAGCAACCGCTGAGCCATAACACGTTGAAGAGCACGTGTCCGATGCTTGCGCCAATGGCACCAAAAGCCAAAACAAGTGGCGCAAAGGCCACGAAAAAAGCTGTCGTCGAAAGAAGCGTCATGCGAACCAGTTTATGATCTTCGCCCATACTCATCAGAGCGGGTCCCATGGTGTTACCGGTTAGAAAGATCGTGGTCGCGAGGACCTGAACGATGACGATCGGTACGGCTGGAACGAATTCTTCCCCGAAGGCGAGGTGCACAATAGCTTCCATATTGAAAGACAGGATCACGAATGCCACAAACGCGGTCGACCCCATTATCAGATTTACGCGGAGAATGATCCAGCGAAACCTTGATACCTCTCCGCGCGCCCACAGTCGGGCCATGTCGGGATAGACGGCCTGTTGAAGCGGTCTTCCCAGCCTTTGGGCCGCGATTCCGACACGCTTCGCCAGTTGAAACAGCCCGACTGCGGCCGGTCCGAGTAAAACACCCAGCAACAGCGTATCAAACCGCTGCGTGCTTGTTCTGGCAATCACATTGATATTGACATTCCAGAGAAACTTAAGCAGGCCGGCATTGCGGCTCAGCAACCCGTCAAATGACAGCGACCAGATTTTCCGATGCCCTCGGTTGTGCAACTCCCGCCAGGCAAAAAACAATGGCAGCAGTTGCTCCAAAAGCTGATGGATGACCAGGACGATCAAAAACTCCCACAGACTTCCGCCCATCTGCCACACAGTCAGTGCCATCAGCAAACGTATCGAGGCAAGTGCCACAGCTATTTTGGACAAAAGTTGGAATTTATCGAATATCCGCAAGACTGCCGTCGGAGTTGACGACAGCGCAAAGTACAGGGTCACTGCAAAAATCATTGCCATGGTTCGACTTTCATTTTCCAGATCGAACCAATCGGAAACGAAATAGAGCCCGACCAAGGCGACACTGGCAGAAAGCGCACCGCCGGCCATGTCAAAAAGGGTTGAATATTTTACCAGTCTTCTGAATTCGGTTTTGTTTTCGTTCTCCAGGGCAACTGTTCCGTAGCGCACAAGTGTCTGCCAGGGCTCGAAACGAAAAACACGATCCACGGACCGGGCATAAGCCTCGATCAGAGCCAATATGCCAAGGCCCGTCGGTCCAAGTGACCGCGCCATCACAACAAGGGTCAGCATGCCCAGGCCCGCGACAATCATGTTCGCGGAAAATAAATAAGCCAAATTGTGGGCCAGACGCTTGAGAACGTCGTCGTTAATCAACGATCTCCAAAAATTTCTCAACATTCGATTGGAAACTGTCTCAAATTACGCAATTTTCTGCGATTTGAATATATCAAACCAGCCTGCGGCGAAAGACGTTCCAATATTCCTTATCCTCAGTCTTTTACAAGGTCTGTGTTGAATTGGCGGCGGCGACCATATGTGTATCATGCCGCCTTATCGATTCGGGTCTTGAATCGGGGAGGTGTCGGACAGGCCGGGTGAGTTACTCGGTCGCTCTTGTTTTAGGGGATTTGCGTCAGCTCGGGATTAAAGGCAATCGATATTTTATTTTATAAGCACATTACTCTCAAATAAACACTCGGCGCCTGTGCCAGGCTGTGGACTATTGGAGTGACTATTTTGCGTTCGGTATATGAAATATGCGGTTTGAAAGTTGAGAGGCCGGCCAGGCAAACGGTTTCCAGATGTTCGAGAAGTCTGATAATGGCAGTTGCAGCGCTTTTCTTCTCGACGATTGCTGTGAACACAACGGGATCCGTCTATGCCCAGCAAGCGTCGACCGCGACGGACAAGATGCCTCAGCAGAAAAAAATACGCGCTTTTCCCAGCGCGGAAGGGTATGGCGCGGGAGCCAGGGGCGGTCGCGGGGGGAAAGTATTATTTGTGACCTCCCTCGCGGATTCCGGAGAAGGTACCCTGCGGGCCTGTGTGGAAGCCAGATTTCCAAGGACCTGCATTTTCAGGGTCAGTGGAACGATAACGCTTGAGACCGAGCCGCTGAACGTCGATTACCCGTACCTGACGATTGCGGGAGAAACTGCGCCGGGCGGGGGCATCGCCATTCGGAACAGTCCGATTCAGCTTCTTCCTTCGCTCCAGATCAGGTCTCACAATGTCATCGTGCGGCATATCCGGTTACGCCCGGGTCCGCATGCTGTTGACTCCTGCTGTTCCGGCGCGCTCGGAATGTATTCAAAAAACGCGCATGACATCATCATAGACCATGTGTCAGCGAGCTGGGGCAGCGATGAAACGGTCGATTCTCAAGACGCGCGGAACGTCACTATTCAATGGAGCATAATCAGCGAGCCTCTTTTGAACGGCGGTCCCGGGAAAAGGCGGCGCGCGCGCAATATGTTGCTGGCCAGGGGAGGGAACTTTTCAGTTCACCACAACTTGTTTGCGGCCGGTCAATTCAGAAACCCTCAGATCGCTCCGAGTATAAGCGGAACCACGACCGATATTATCAATAACGTCCTGTATTCGCCTCAGTGGCAGTATGTCATCAGCTTTGATGACAAGTGGACTGAGGTTAAGGCAAATATCATCGGTAACTTCAAAATCGCAGGCGTTCAAAGAATTAATGACAGACTTGTGCATATATTCGAGACATCCAAATTGGGCTTCAAGCTGTTTTTTGCCGGAAACTATGATGAAACGTACATTTTTGATAACGTGCTTCCGCAGTCGGAGGCTTTGGCCGCGAACATGAGGCGGTATATCGTGGATGAACCGATACAGCCATTAACCGTGACGTATAGCGATGCACAGACCGCCTATGAAAGAGTTCTTGGCAATGCCGGCGCCACCAAACCCGTCCGGGATGAAGTCGACGAACGTGTTATCCAAAGTGTCCGCGATCGTACCGGAGCATTCCTGAAAAACAATCCGTCCGATGTGGGGGGATGGCCCGAACTTTCCACGGCTGCAATTCCGGCCGATGAAGACGAAGATGGATTGCCGGACCAATGGGAACTAGATTTGGGGTT
The DNA here is from genome assembly GCA_965275915.1 of Stappiaceae bacterium. GTDB lineage: Bacteria > Pseudomonadota > Alphaproteobacteria > Rhizobiales > Stappiaceae > JBDWFY01. The sequence continues at coordinate 330,789 of CBDHYI010000005.1, read as the reverse complement.
AAATCCCAAAGACGCCAGTGACGGCCAACAGGACCTTGACGGGGATGGCTGGACAAATCTTGAAGAATATCTGCATGAACTTGCAGGAGATACTAAAGATAATTCTGTTTCCAGATAGTCGTTCGCCGTGACCAGACAATATTACCCACTTTGAGGAACGGTGGGTTTCTTTTCAATGTCGGCAAAGTATAAATCCAAGCACTGGTGACGTCGGATGCGCGGAATCCGGTTGTTTGGATACAGATTTCTATTTCGAAAAAATGTGTAAAATAAGCAGTTGGCAATTTCTATTTTTGTATTTATCCACTCGCCGTTAGATGTAATCTGGAACCATGAATTGGAAGCCGATATCAGTGAGCTGGACAAGTATGTGGTCGGATGACCGTTTCAACTAAGTCTCAGGTGTTCGCAAAGCTAGAGTTTGCGTTTTTAATGATTGCGGTGTTCTTTGCACCATATGCGGCATTCAGACATCCTGCTACGTCATTCACACTGAGCGATCTCTTTTTTGTCGTTGCATTTCTTCTGAGAGCGGTCACAGGCCTGCCAGCTTCGCCACTCGGTCCGGCCACCAAATACTGGTTGTTGGGTGCATTGATGCTGTTGGGTGGATTGTTGGTCAGCAGCGTTGTCAATGGCGACGCTCTGCGCGGTTTGATCGTTTCCTTACAATATGCCTTCGCATATATTTGTTTGCCCTTCGCTGTTCTGTGGAGGCCATATGATCAGTCCATCCGGCTGATGAAGTGCAGCGTTCTGTCGATGGCTGTGATTTGCGTGATTGGTATCGCTGTATTCTACACCGGCTATCGATCCGGATATGTTCGCCAATTCAATTTCGTCACCGCAGGCGGGCGCCTGGCTTCCTTCCTTGACAACCCCAATGGCTTGGCTATTCACATAGTATTTGTTTTGCCCATGTTGTTGTTTTTGACCCTATCCCGTCAAATGAAAAGGGGGCTTTTTTTCATTTTTATTGCGATTTTTCTGGTTGCACTCGTTTTGACCAGCTCCAATACAGGTTTGTTCGCGTCTTTTATTGTTTTTTCATTATTTATTTTGGGGACTGGTAGCTTCAAGCTGTTCGTTTTTTCTTCCATTTTCTTATGTGCTGTGGCCTATTCCGTCGTTTTTTGGGGTGAATATTTTTTGCCGGTTACGTTTCAGAACCGTGTTTTAAGTGCAATTTCCAGTGCGGATGTTTCCGGCGCCGGGACATTTGATGTTCGGTATGCTCTTGTGGTCGAATCCTGGCGCCTCGCCGAGAAGTACGTGCTGCTTGGTATGGGCGCCAATCAGTACCGGGTTATCAGTGAACTGGGCCTCCCGGTCCATAATACGTATCTGATCCTTTTAAATGAGGGCGGAATCATTACGCTTTTAGGCTTTGTCATGATGATTGCCGCCTCACTTATCGCTCCGGTTATCACACGGAATCAGCCCTTCGGCGGTTTGATTTTGCTGTGTTCGATATCGGTCGTGATCGCATTTTCGTTCAGCGCCATGAGTTCCGCACATTTATATTTTCGGTCAATCATTCTCATGGTTTTAATCGGTATTGGGCCCGCGATTTCCCTGGTCAGAAGACCAAGGGGCCCTTGAAGGCTGTTGCTGAGGGCTTGAGTGGCAGCGTCTTTCCCGACGCGATTTGCCAAGCCGCAATCCATTTGATGTTTTGACGGAAACGCTCCAGGACAGTTTGAGCGGATTGCACGGCAAATCTGGCTAAAATGTATCTTTTCAGATACACCTGATCGGGATGAATATAGTATATCAGGTTCGCGCAGGAGTGTGGCTGTTCATAGTGAGCAACATATATGTGGCGCTAAAAAGCGGACTGAAGCAATTGAATTCCATTGGCGCCGCTTCAGCTCAGGAGCTTCACCGGCACCAAAAAAAATATGGATTTGACTATTTTGGCAATGTTTTCTGATCTGTGGTGTATTGGCTGTTCGTTCAGAACACCCAGGGACTCTCATATTGATTATTTGTTGAATAGCACCCACTTGGATGTGAAAAGTTTACCAAGTCGCTGCCTAACAGATAGATACCGATTCGAATTTAAAGTAGGTTACTGACCACCGGACGGTGGTTGGGTTGCGGACGAGGTGCGTGCCGAGAATGTATATAGGCAATGGCATGTTTTGTGTAGGGTCATGTGGGCATAGTGGAATAACCGCACATGCTTAAGAAAACCGGTTCAAATGATTTTGTTTCTCCGGAGCCACGGAAGCTATTCATTATGCCAGAATCCGAAAATGGAATGCTTAGTTTCAGCGACATTACCGCGCTGTTGCGTCGGCGTATCTGGTTGATATTTATAATAGTTGTTCTGGGAACCGCAGCCGGAGTCATTGCGGCAAACAGCATACCGGATTCTTATACCGCCAGTTCCACATTGGTACTGGAGAGAAACGATCGGCGGGTGCTGGAATCCGATCCGACGACGAATGCTGATGAATTCAACCGTGTCGGGATTGAAACAGAAATCGACGTTATGAAGTCCCGAGGCTTCGGCGGTCAAATTGTCGATGAGTTCAAACTGGTCGAAGACCCGTATTTAAACCCTTATCTGCAAATACCGGTTGATCAGACCGAAAAATGGTACGGCGAGTCCATCAATTCGGCTTTATCGGGCCTTAAGGAAACCCTGGGTATCGGCTCCGGCGAGTCAGAAATCAAAGCAAAGCCGGATATCGCCATCCAGCGCGATAGAACAATTACGTCGCTATTGTCGAAAATGTCGGTTGGACGGTCCGGCGAAAGTCTCGCGATGTCCGTCACGGTGACCCATCCGAATGCCAAAGGCGCCGCTGATCTGGCCAATTCGATCACCGATTTTTACGTCAGAAGATCATTTGCGATAAAACAAGAAGAAAATGTTTCAGCCATAGCGATCTTGCGAGGAAGAGCGGAGGGACTTGCAGCTGAAATAGCGGAGTCCGAGGGGCGGATAGCCGAACTGCGGCACACTCATCAATTGGAAGACGAAGGCGATAAGATTGGCGATCAGCTTCAGGCCGAAGCCCGGCAGTTGGATGTGCGTCTTAAACTCGCAAACGACGATTTGAAGAAATCCGAAGACCAGTTGGCGAAGCTGGCCGAAGTTCTGTCCAGCGAGAACGCGGACAATACTGTCACCGCAAATGATCCAGCTTACGCAGCCCTGCTTGCGCACAAAAAAGAGGAGAATGCACTTCTTCAGGAGCGGGTGCGAATGGCGCAGGTTGGAGAGGAGGGCCAAACTGAACTTGTCAGGGTCAATACACAACTGCAAAACATCCGCAACAAAATCCGACTGGAAGCTGAAAGGCTGAGAACGTCAGCGACGAGAACACGGCAGTTGAACAGTCAGAAAATTGCTGAATTGGAGAGCGAGGCACGGAGTCTGGAGACACGTATCCAGGAACGCAACGACGCTGAAATCTCTCTCAGTAAACTGGAACGCGGACTTCTGACCGACAGGGAGCGATATAACCAGATTCTGAGCGGGCTGAGTGTGCTGGACCTGCAGTCTGAGATCTTGCATCCGGCTGCCAGGGTTGTGTCAATTGCGGAAGTCCCTGCGGAGCCTTCCGCTCCCAAACGCAAACTGATCATTGCGGCCGGGTTTATCGGATCGGGAGTTTTTGCTCTGGTGCTTGTAATGTTGTTGGAGGGACTGAACAACAAGATACGTTCCGAGCAACAGACACGCCAGATTTCGCGGTTGCCTAACTTGGCGTACATTCCGCAAATACCGCGCAAGCTATGGGAGAAATCGCCTCCGCCGCACAAATATCTTGCTGAAAACAATCACTCCTTCTTCTCGGAGGCTATCAGGTCCCTGTACATGGCCTGCCGGCGATCGGGTCAAAACAGTCCGCCGCAGGTCGTCATGGTCACATCGGGTCTTCCGAGCGAGGGTAAAACGAGTATTTCAATGTGTCTGGCGGCGGTTGCCGCCACCAACGGTCAACGAACTGTGCTTGTCGACCTGGATCTCCATCGGAGCGGGGTGAGTGAATGTCTTTCCTTTCGAGGCCTGGACGGATCTCTGGAAGAGTTCATTGAAAAGGACAGGCCTCTTCAGGAAATCATACATCACAGCGAGTCTGTGCAGGGCGTGGATATTATCTGTGCGACCAAGACGCTGAAGCAGCGCAGTACGCTGTTCAGTTCTGAACGTATAAACGATCTGTTTCGGCAGTTGCGGCAGGAATATGATTTTATTGTTGTCGATACGCCTCCAATTCTCGTTGTCAGCGATGGGCGCTGGCTCACGCCTCTGATTGACGCGGCAATTTCCGTTGTACGATGGGGTGAGACCACGGAAAATGTCTTAAACGATGCGATTGAGCGCCTTCGGAGTGACAATGTTCCGCTCATAGGAACAGTGATTAACCGGGTGAATCCACGCTCACACGCAAAATACGGTTATGGCGGAAGCCCCGCATACTACTACTACGCTGACGGATATTACTCCGGTTAGCTTTATCAACCGCTCTGTTGCATGTGCATGATGGCTGCGCGATCCTGCCGGTCGCGTTAAGCAATCCTGCCTTCTTTGATGTCGATGAGTGTCCGATGGGGTCGCCTCCTTTCCGGAAACAGCACGGAAAGGAGCTTAAGAAGACAATCAAGCAGACAGTTTTACCAATTTCCAGACCACCTCCGTGCTAAGAGAAAACCCGCAATGATCTTCTCCACAGTTCATGAAAACACGCACGTGCATGTAATTCTTTTATATTTATAATCAAAAGCTTAGGTTGCATCATTCTGAATTCAAAACGGCTGATTTAAAGATGGTCTCATCGTTGGTTCGGACCTTGACAGAATCTTTATTTTTGAATTTGACTTTCCCCGAGATCCGTATGTCTGCTCATTTTAAAGAAACAAAATAAATCCCGGTGAATTTTGCCAAGAAAGGACGAGTATGAAGGGGAGTGTTTCGACAGGTGGTAGTGAAAAATTAGTACAGATCACGCTTTTTCTCATATTACTGGCGTATGCATTCCCAATGTTTTTTGATGTTTACAGAATAGCCTATTTCAAAGTGGTCCCGTACGATGATTATGCCAGATATTTACTGTTTATCCTGGGAGAGCCGGGTGGGGATGTTCCACCGAGTCCGTTTGTTTACAGGTACGGGTCCGTCGTTTTAGCCAGCCCGTTTTATTTTTTGCCCCAGATTCCTCTTACCGGCGGTGGAGCGGCCAAAGACCTTATTTCGTATACCGACGAGTATGCCAGAGCTCTTCAGGCGCTCTGCGCAGCGAATGTTTTCTTTGTTTTTCTGTCCGGAATTATATTCTTTGTCTATACCAGACTGCGAATGGGCTTTAGTTGGGAAGGCGCGTTTATTTGCTGTTTGGTTTTGGTCATTTTGGGAAATTATCTGTCTCTCGCCAATGTTGATGGAATGACGATTTTTCCGGTCGTGATCATGCTCATAGCGGTCGCAGAACAGCGGATTATTATGTTCTTGTGTGCCGTTGCGATAGGCACTTTATTGAATGAAAAAGTTGCTTTGATTTCGACAATATTTGTTGGTCTTCGTTCTTTGTTCTATTACAAAAGTCACCCGAAATATGTGGTTATGACAATAATTTCGTTGATCGTACTGTCAGCTTTCTTTGTCATTATTGCGACATTTCCATTCCCCGGCGCTGCCAATCAGAAAGACCCCACCACATATGTGTCTGCTATTTTGGCAACATTGGAACAGTTGACGAGCGCCAAAGGACTTTACCTTGTTCTGTGGCCACCACTCCTTTTGAGCTGCCTTTGGGGGGTGGGGATGCTGGTTCCCGGTGACAGGAGGTTCGTCGCGATTTCTGACATCGGTTTGATCTGGGGACTGGTGGCGATTTCATCCGCGCTTGACGTGCAATATAACGTCGGTCGTATCGCGATGTTTTCCGCACCGCTGTTCGTGATCGGTGCCTGCCAGTGGCTGGCCCTCAAAAGTGAAACGTCATGGCGGCAGAGCTCTTAGGCTCAGAGATTTACTACCGCCTCCATCGCATCCCGGTTGACATGGTGAGAGAAGTTTGCCTATTGCTGCGCTACTTGATCTGAACACTCTAAGTTGCTGTATTGGGATGAGTTTTCCTGGTATTTCAAAGGTCGAAATTAACCGACAATAGTATGCCCGCTCGACGATATGTAATTTCCGTTCAATAATTAGCGAACAGCGAGGCCAATACTGGAAGAACGAATGGTTTCATCCTGCGGCGATTGTCGCCGGCTGGACTATTTTGATTGCTGAATTAACAGGCCAGGTGAGTTGGTTGGAGCATAAAATGGCAATTGGCAGACATTTGAGACGCTTTTTTTTCGTGGTTTTATATGTCGGGTTCCTGGTGATCATATTTGAAGGATTTTCTTATTTCGTCGTTGTGCACATGTTTGACAGCGACCTTGGGAACAAAGCGGAACGTCATCTCTATTCTTCCATTCGCGGACATCAGCTTAATCCGAGCTACAGGCGCCACGGCGATACGGAAGACAGGCTCATTCACTCCCAGCAAGGGTTTCGCCGGGATACGCTTGTCAGCCAGGAGAAGCCCGACGATGTTTTCAGGGTCCTGGTTCTCGGAGGATCGGCGCTCTACGGCATCGGCACATTGGCGAGCGGCATATATCCCACTCATCGAAGTCTGTTTAACGACGAGACCATTCCGCACTTTCTGGAAGAAAAGCTGAATGACGTATTTTCGAGTGATCCGGACGCGCCGAAAATCGAGGTCATCAATGCCGGAGTGACGGCGTATCATACGTTCCAGCATGTCCTCTATATCTATGAGACGTTGCACGAATACGATCCGGACATCATCCTGTTCGTTGACGGGCACAATGATTTCTACAATGTCGGCGTCAAAAATCCGATCACCGAATACGGATATTCGTCATTTAACATGGTTGACGCCCTGAATGACCGGCGTCCGTTTTTTTCGGCCTATCTGGGCATGCGGTCCCTCGCTCAGCACAGCTATTTCTTCAAGCTGCTTGAGAAAGCGGCGCAGATGATGTCATCGAAGTTCGAGGCGCAGCCCTATAATATTTCGGGCGACAAGACCGCCCTTCAAAAGGATTTCGCAAACGAGGTCGCTGAGACGGCGAAGATCGGTTTCTTGCGGAACTATAAGCTCATCGAAGCACTGGGCGACTATCATGGCTTCACATATCATGTGTTTCTTCAGCCGGAGATTGTTTTCGAGGATATGTCTTTGTTGAGTAAGCACGACCAGGACATCGCCGAAACGACCCGGAAATGGTATGGCAAGGACCGCGAGACGATAATGATTGAGACGCGGAAGCACCTGGCAGACCTCTTCTCCGCGTCCGGAATACCGTTTACCGAGATCGGGGAAATAGCCAGTTCATCGGAGAGTTCTGCCGAACTTTATATTGATTACACGCATCTCTCACCGCGTGGGTCCTATCTCGTGGCCGATCGTATGCTGCCGGTTGTTGAAGCGATGATCCGCAAACAAATCGCGGAGAATTCAGCGAATTCCGCCGGTGCCGCAGCGCTTCCGGCTGACGGTGCGAAAGTGCGTGCCGGCGGCATAGGGGTGGCGCAGTAGTTCTCGTTCGGGCTCATGTTTCCCGTTGCGATCGGCATGGGCGATATGCCGTTGACGAGGACGCCGGCGTTCGTTCATGCGGGCGTCTCCACCCTCCTGGCAATAATCCGAATGAGATCAGGATCATATCCCTGACAGGGCACGGCAAGTCGCGGTGGCCTGACAGCGCATCTGTTCTCCGTCTCGGGCATTGCTGTGAATGGCTCGGCGCCTGTAACCGGCGCGGGGCATGTGAACCGCGACCTTATAACCCGAATGGGTGATGCATAACCGCAACAGTAATATTCGCAAGTACAACCCCTAAGGTTGCAGCCGTTGTCTATGACGATCATCGGATGTATAGATGATGCAATTCTAGGCTTTACTTGAGGGGACGTCTCAACCGGTTTGAAGAACGATGGCATCCTGCCTCTGAAGGCCGGGTGGCGGCCCGTGGTCCAGGGTGCGTTCGGCTGTCCGAGCGCGGCTGACACTGTCGCGCCGTTCGCTGTTCTAACGGTTGAGTACACCTGGCCTGCCAGGCCTGTCCCCCTTGAAAATCCGGACACCTGAACGAGGGGACCGCGGCGCGGTGGAAGTATTTTTATGAAACAGCAAGTGCTCACCGCCGAGGATCCGGGGAACCTCACAGACGTCCAGTCCGGCGGTTTCGGCCGGTTTCGATCTGACCGGGAGGCCATCGTAGTCGAAGGTGGCGGTTCTGCCGATACCGCCGGGAAGCACCGGCAGCTTTCCGGTTTTTTCCTCCCAGGCGTTCTCACAATGCTTTTGATAACCACTGCGCTGACCTGGCCGGACGGTTCGGCGCACGCGCAATGCGTGACCACCGGCACCACGGTCGTCGATTGTACCGGCTCCGACCCAGCCGTGCTCGATGGAATCACCGACGGAGTCGATTTCTTCGCGCCGCCGGTCGACACCATCAATGTGTTCGATATTGACGGTGCTATCAGACCGTTGTTACCCGGCGTAGACGGCATTTTTGCTAATACGGAGAGCATCAACAACCCGCTGACCGTTTTCGTTGGCCAAGGCTTTGAGATCATCACCGTAACCGAGGATGCATCCGGGATCCGGTTGCAGACCCGGGGAGCCGACAGTCCGATCGACCTTACCAATTGGGCGGCGATCACAACTTCGGACGTCGATGCATCCGGGATCTGGTTGCAGACCCGGGGAGCCGGCAGTCCGATCGACCTCATCAACTGGGCGGCGATCACCACTTCGGGCGTTGAGGCACCCGGGATCTGGTTGCAGACCCAGGGAGCCGGCAGTCCGGTCGACCTCACCAATTGGGCGGCGATCACCACCTCGGGCGAAGACGCCCTTGGCATATTTGCCCAGAGTTTGAGCAGCGACAGCGGGATCACTGTCAGAAACTACAACACCATCGTCACCGGGGGAGCTTATGCCTACGGCATCAGCCTGGAATCCAAGGGAGATGGCATGACGGATATGCCGATCACCCTGACCAACGAGGGAGCGGTCACAACTACCGGCGATGAGGCAATCGGGATTTGGGTGCAGACCCAGGCAATCAGAAGTTCGGTTGAGATTACCAATCATGGGGCGATCACTACCTCGGGCGAAGAAGCCGTTGGCTTGTATGGCGCGGCTACGAACAGCGACAGCTCGCTCACCGTCAGAAACTACAACACAATCACCACTACGGGAGATTCTGCCTTCGGCATCCGCCTGACAACAGGTGAGGTGACGACTGCGACGAGTATGCCGATCCGCCTGGCCAACGAGGGTGCGATCACAACCAGCGGCGATGCCGGGTTCGGCATCCGGGCAGCCAGTTTTCAAGAAGACAGCCCAATCACGATCATTAACAGCGGCCCGATCAAGACTCAGGGTGCCTCTTCCGTCGGCATCTACCTAACTGCGGAAGGTAAGCTGTCGGCAAGCGGGAATTCTATCGACCTGACCAACTCCGGAACAATCACCATCGAGGGAGGGCAATACGTCGGCCTGGCAGTCCTTCCACGTGCGAGCGGTATTTTTGCGGAGAGTAGTGGCGATGGTGGCGGCATTAAAATTACCAATGAGGGTGAGATCACCACGCTGCGCGATGATGTTATGGGAATTTATGCATCGACCGTCGGGACCGATGCTCCGATCACTATCGACAATTGGGCAGATGTGATCGCGAAAGGCGCAGAATCCTCAGGTATCCGGGCTTTTACTGGTGATGCGTCCTCGGACGTGACCGTCAATCTCTATGGTGGCGTGGTGCAGGGCGGCAGCGGCGAGGGCAATGGTATCGATCTGACCCCTCCAACGGGCCTAGGCACGGGGGTTGCGAATACCGGCATCGTGAATGTGTTTGCCGATGCCGCGGTCACCACGCTCGGCGCCAACGCCATCAGAGCCGGCGATGGCGACGACACGGTCAACAACGAGGGCACGGTGACCGGCAACGTCGATCTCGGAGGCGGGACCAACGCTTTCAACAACATGGAGACCGGGCTGTTCAACGCCGGCCCGATTATCAATCTCGGCGGCGGCTTGCTTACCAATGAAGGCACTCTTTCGCCGGGAGGTGAGGACATCGTCCCGATCACCGTTCTGACCGGCGATCTGCATCAGGTGTCCGGCACCTTCCAGGTGGATGTGGACGGGGCAACCGCTGACCGGCTCAACGTTACGGGTGAAGTGACCGTCGATGGCGGCACAGTCGTTGTCCGGGGAAAGCCAGTGGACGGCCGGGAGTATATCATTCTGAGCGCCGGTGTCGTCCTCACGGTCAACAATCCGTTGACCGTGGAAGACACGGTGTTTGTCGATTACAGCCTCGAATATGATTCCAAAAACTACTATCTGTTCTCCACCGTCGTCGCCGATTTCTGCGACTTTGCCGGAACGGCCAACCAGAAGGCCGTCGGCTGTAACGGCCTCGACAGCCTGCCCGGGACCAATGACATCGTGCAGGCGGTGCTTGCATTGACAGGCACGGAAGAGGTGCAGGCCGCCTATGATGCGCTGTCCGGCGAAGTGCAGGCCTCGCTCAAGGGCGCGCTGATGGAAAACGCTCAGAACACGGTCAACACCGTCAACGAACGGATCAACGCAGGATTTACCGCCGGCGGCCTGCAAGCCTCGACCGCCGCCTTCGGCAATCTGTCATCGCTCGCCGACGGCAACAGCGGCTTCTGGATGACCGGATACGGGTCGTGGAGCGACAGGGACGCGACGGCCAACACGGCGCAGATGGACAATGATCTGGGCGGGGTGGTGTTCGGCCTCGACCGGGAGATTTCCCAGAACTGGCGCATCGGTGTGCTCGGCGGTTACAGCCGGAGCGATGTGTCGCAGAATGCGCTCCTGTCTACGGCCTCGGCCGACACCTGGTCGCTCGGCCTTTATGGCGGCGCCCGGGCCGGGGCGAACGTGCTCAGCTTCGGAGCGATCCATAACTGGCATGCCATCGATACGGCCCGCACAGTCAGCTTTACCGGTGTCAGTCAGGGGCTCTCCGCAAGCTACGATGCGCAGAGTTGGCAGCTCTTTGCCGAGGCGGGCCACACGGTCTGGCTGGAACATGTCATGCTGCAGCCCTTCGCCGGTGTCTCCTTCATCAGCCTCGATACGGACGGCTATACCGAGACCGGCGGCAGCGCCGCACTGACGGCCGCCTCCGATACCCAGAACACAACCTTCACGACGCTGGGCGTGCGCTCCTCGATACAGGTAATGGACACTGTCCAGGCCCGCGGCATGCTCGGCTGGCGCCATGCGTTCGGAGATGTCGATCCCTCATCGACCTTCACGCTGGCCGGCAGCGATCCCTTCACCATCACCGGTGCGCCGACCGCGCAGGATGCGCTTGTCGCCGATCTCGGACTTGAGGCCCAACTGTCGGACAACGCCTTTCTCGGCGTATCCTACAATGGCCAGTATGGCGACGGCACGACCACCCACGGCTTCAATGCCGGATTCCGGGCGCGGTTCTGAAGATGGCGAATGAGCCGGAACACAAGTTCCGGGAGAAACGCCGCACTCAGGAGAGTTAGAGCGTATTCTTGTCGTGAAGGTTGAACCGCCTTCACGACAAGAATACGCGTGAAAACAAAGGGGTGGGCCAAAGGTCTGCAGCCGTTCCCAAAAAAGCTGGCTCAACACGTGATGCAGCAGGACACCGAGTTCGTGATCGTACTCGATCAGCATGCCGACTGTGAAAAGATCATCACAACGGCATCGATGTCCATGTTTGGTTAACGGAATGCAGATCGCCTGACTGAACCTCCGTTTCAGGTCGAAAGTCATCGATCCCGGACCATACAGGCCGCCGATCGGATAATCGCAGCTGCGGTCCATAGCGGTATCAACACCCATAAAGCATCAACGGCAGAGCGTCTTCACCGGACGGACATCTTGAAATCGAGAGAATGACGGACTATTCATCTTGTTTCCCTTACGGAAACAAGGTTGACGGCAAATGGCGTATTTCTGCATCGTAACGCTTTCAAGACGGTCGTAGCGGGATTTGATGACCTCTTCTATTGCGCGACACATGGATAGATTGATATCAGTGTGCTCTCTTCTCGGCTATCGCGGCAATTTTCGATTAATCTTGAGTAGCAATCCTGGAATGAGCAATTCTGCAGACAGCAATGTTGTTTCCTCTTTCGGGTTTCAGGATCTGCTCCGGACCGTTTTCGCGCTGATTACACTTTGTTTCGCCGCCATACCGATGGCGATTACGGCGCTGATCGTCTGGGGGGTGCTGGGGCGGCCAATTCTTTTCAAGCAGGTTCGCGCCGGTCGCGGCACGTCACCTTTTATGATTTACAAATTTCGTACGATGCACGAGTTCAGGGATTCGTCGGGAAATCTTCTGCCGGATGCGGATCGGGCCACCTCCGTTACAAATCTGATCAGACGATTGCGATTTGACGAGTTGCCGCAACTGATATCGATTTTGCGGGGAGATATGGCACTCGTCGGCCCGCGCCCGCTTTGGCCTGAAACCATTGCGGAATTCGGCGAATTGGGCCGGCACCGGTGCAAGGTTCGGCCGGGTTTGGCCGGATGGGCGCAGGTAAATGGCGCAACGCGTCTGTCGAATCCTCAAAAAATAGCTTTGGATATCTGGTATGTGGAAAATCGCAGCTTTCTCCTTGATATCAGGATATTGTTCATGGCTGTCGGCACCGTCATATTCGGTGAGCGCCTGAATGAGGCTCACGTAAAGGCGGCTGAAGCTTTTGTCGCCGGCTTGACGGAGAAAGAACAACCTGAAACTGCCGAACAGCGAAAAGAATCTTGATACGACTTTGATGAGAAACGCGTAATTTTAGCTGGAGTGATTACATCGTGACGGGCTGGCCACATTACGACGACGAACAAATTGCCGAAGTTGCCAAAGTTCTTCGATCAGGCAAGGTCAATGCCTGGACCGGACCTTATGTAACCGATTTCGAACGGCAGTATGAGGCGTATCTGGGCCGCAAACATGCAATAGCGCTCGCAAACGGCAGCGTCGCTCTGGACCTGGCTCTGAAAATTATCGATCTGCAGCCCGGCGATGAGGTCATCGTCACGCCGCGAAGCTTTATTGCCTCGGCGTCCTGCGTTCCGCTGGCAGGCGGCGTGCCGGTCTTTGCAGATATTGACCCCGACACACAGAACCTGACGGCCGAAACGATTGCCCAAAAGATCGGGCCGCGGACCAAGGCCGTTATTGTTGTGCACCTTGCAGGGTGGCCGTGTGATATGGATCCCATATGCGAATTGGCCCGCAAACACGGTATCGTAGTCATCGAAGACTGCGCGCAGGCCCATGGCGCGTTCTACAAAGGCAAACCGGTTGGAAGTTTCGGGGAAATTGCCAGCTTTTCCTTCTGCCAGGACAAAATAATCACGACAGGCGGGGAGGGCGGTCTCCTGGCGATGGATGACGAGGCGCTGTGGAAGGCGGCGTGGAGTTTCAAGGATCACGGCAAGTCATTTGATACGGTGTTTCACAAGGAGCATCCGCCGGGCTTTCGCTGGCTGCACGAGGACTTCGGGACAAACTGGCGGATGACGGCGATGCAGGCAGTTTTGGGCAGTCTTCAGTTGTCCAGACTGCCGGACTGGCAGAAACAGCGCCGCAACAACGCACAGGTGCTGATTGACGCTTGTGATGACCTGCCACCGCTGAGGACACCGGTCCCCGATCGTGACATCGAGCATGCCTGGTACCGGTTCTATACATTCGTACGCCCCGAGAGCCTCAGCGAAGGCTGGGACAGGGACCGGATCATGCGTGAAATCAATGCACAGGACGTGCCGTGCTTTGTCGGCAGTTGCTCGGAAGTCTATCTGGAACAGGCATTCGTGAAAAACGGGCTCAATCCGAAAGAACGTCTACCCGTCGCCAAGGTCCTTGGCGACACGAGCCTTGCGTTTCCGGTCGATCCTTCAAAGGATATTGCGGAGATGAAACGGGCCGCTGAAGTTCTGCGGTCAGTGGTTCAATCGGCGGCAAGGCAGGATGATATGGCTGAACAGTCAACGGCCGCAGCCCGATAGAGCAGACAGGCAATTGAAACGCCCGACCGGGGTAAACCTCATTTCGGGGAGAACAAAGCGCGCTATCAGCCTTTGGCCGGAGGGATCAAATGTGACGTGGAATTAGGCTTGTCTGCTGATCTTGAGCACTTAACCACAGTCGGAATTATACCGCCGAATGGACGCTATTGTGGTTGATTGCTCAGCACTGAAAGGATAGATATTGCCAGAATTCGCATAAGACTTTTGACCAGAAATATTATCGGTAACAAAGAACGAAAGTTTGGATGACATGAAACAGTTCTTGGGAATCGTCGGGATTAATATAGTTGTCCTTGGATTTCTGTTGTTTTTGCTCAACACCCTATCGATTGCAACCATCCAGATCTTCAACTGGCAAAAGCCGAAGCAGTATGCACAGTCGCATCTGTTTCCAAACTACAAGGATGACCCGGAAGCTGCCAAGGTCATGTTTGGCGAATACGATAATCTGACCAAGGGATATTACGAGTCTTTTTATGCGTGGCGTCGTCCGGAAACGGCGAGCAAGACAATCAATATTGACGAGAACGGTCAGCGTGCGACTTTTCGCCATGAAAACGGGAACCCGACCAAGAAAATCGCATTCTTTGGCGGCTCCACCACCTGGGGAACCGGCGCCGACGACATGGGAACGATCCCTTCTTTCGTCGCCAAACAGCTTCCCGATTTCGAGGCCACGAACTTCGGCGAAACAGGTTATATCGCTCATCAGAGCCTGAACCGTTTTCTGAAGCAGTATTATGAGGGCTATCGCCCGGATGTCGTTGTTTTTTATGACGGCGTCAACGACGTCTGGAACAAATGCCGCCGCGAGTTGGGGCCGTATTCCCATTCACGGGAAATCGATATTCGCACCACTCTTCAGGAAGGCAGCGCATCAAACCCTGAGTCATTCTGGTTCATTATTCAGCCGCTCCGAAATCTTGCCGGCAAGATTTCACGGGTCCTGAACAGCCGGTCTCAGGACTCATCGGCCTTTTATGACTGCGACAAGGATGCTGAAAAAGCCGAGCAGGTGGCCCGTTTCCTTCTGTCAGACTGGCAAGTCATGAAGGATATCGTTGAGGGCTATGGCGGCGAATTCATCCCGATCCTGCAGCCTCATGCCTATGTCAGCAAGACACCCCTTGATCATCTTGATCTGGACCCTGCCCTTGCAGAGCAGTATTCGGCGGTTTATCCCAAGGTGCTGGAATTGCTGGACAGTGAATTTCCCGATCTCAAGCCGAATTTCGTCAATCTGACCCACGCGCTCGATACGGATGAATATGTCTATATCGACTGGTGTCATTTGTCGCCGAACGGCAATGAGATGGTCGCCGGTTTCATGCTTGAGGAAATCGGCAAAAGGATTCCCCGGCAAACGACTGCTTTGAACTAGAGCGTGTCGCAAACCGTAATCGCACCGCTGCGAGGCTTGGCGGGTCTCCCGGATTTTAAGGTGAGCCGTCCATGAACATATGCCTGGTTATTTCAGCGCTCCCCGCCGGCGGTGCGGAACGCATTGTCACCAGCCTTGCCAATTACTGGGTCGAAGAAGGCAAAAGCGTTACGCTGATCACATTCGACAGCGGCCAGCCCTACTACAGGCTGGACCCGCGCGTGGACCTGCAGCAATTGGACATTCCAACACAGGGGCGGCCCTTGCATCGGGCGGTCACGAGCAGTCTCAAGCGGGTTTCCGGTCTTCGGAAAGCGATCCGGGCATGCCGTCCGGATCTGGTCATATCGTTTCTGGTGAAAACCAATATCCTGACAGTAGCGGCCACGCGCGGGATGGACTTTCCCGTCGTCGTGTCCGAGCGGAATAATCCGGAACGGCAGGTGCTCAGGCCGTTGTGGGAATTTTTTCGCAAACGGGCTTACGACCGTGCGACGAAAGTCGTTGCGCCCAGTAAGGGCGTGCTTGACTGGTTTCCGGACTACATAAAGAAAAAAGGGCTTGTTATTCCCAATCCCGTGGACCTGCCGGCTGAGATAAAACCCAGAGTGCCGGGTCCGCCCGGCCTTATCGCTGTGGGGCGGCTGGACGAGCAAAAAGGTTTTGATCTGCTTCTTGAGGCCTACAGCCGGATTGAGGCGGATTTTCCGGAATGGCCACTGGTTATTCGGGGCGAGGGACGCTTGAGACCGAAGCTTGAGGCCCTGAGGGATGAACTGGGGCTTCAGAAGCGTGTCAGTTTCCCGGGCATTACCGCCGAGCCTGGCACGTGGGTTGATGAAGGGGAAATTTTTGTCCTGTCGTCCCGGTACGAGAGTTTCGGCAACGTGCTGACGGAGGCCATGGTGGCGGGCTTGCCGATCGTCAGTTTCGACTGCCCGTTTGGACCGGGCGACATTATCACCCACGATGTCGACGGGATCCTGCTGCCACCGGAAAATGTCGGTGATCTGACCTCGGCGCTGGCTGAGATGATGCGTGACGCCGATCTGAGGCAGCGGCTCAGTCTTGCGGCCCAGGAAAATGTTCGGCGGTTTGACCGCCAGACAGTTATGCAGCGTTGGGATGCGTTGGCGACGGAGTTGTTGCCGTCCTTCGGCAAATAGAGCCTATTCCCGGACAGTGGCTATCGGGGTCGAGAAATGACGCCGCAATATAAACAATGGTTCAAGTCGGGCGAGAACGAGGGTTTCGAGAAGGGGCACTCGCTGCTACTGGCGATGGAGAATGATCAGAATACAACCGAGAATCATGATAAATAGGTCGCACGCCACCGCGTCGACACAGATCAGATCCGGGTCAGGGCGGCGACCGGTCATTTCAGAAAAACCGGGCAAGCAGAAGGAAGCCATCGGATGTCTCTATCGAAAGTCATCGCCCAGGCCTGGGTGAACCGCGGGTTCAAGGACAAACTGGTCACTGACCCGCATTCGGCGCTCGCCGATCATGGTGTTGAGATCCCGGAAGGAAAGACCGTCAAAGTGATCGAGAACTCGGAGGATACTATCCATATCGTCCTTCCGTCCGCACCGTCCAATTCCGATGAAATGACGGCCGAAGAGTTGGAAAAACTGGCCGGGGGGGGGGCACCGACAACTATTCGATCGGCTGCGGACCATTGTAGCATTGTTTCCAACCATTCGGGGACGGTCACCGCCCGAATAACGGGAGCCTGCTCAATCAAAAAGGCGCCAACGTCCGATGCAGGATCGTATCGATTGCTCCGAAGTGCCGCCACCGATAACCGGACATCACGGTTTTACGATCGTTCCGTCAGCGATATCGCTGACCACCGATGTCTGATTGTGGATCAGGCAGTTCCGGCCGATCCTGCAATTGAACAGAACCGTCGATCCCATCCCGACCACCGACATTGCACCAATGCGCACCATGCCTGCCAAAATAGCGCCGGGTGCGAGATGAGCGTGGTCTTCGATCCGGCTGTCATGTGCGACAGTGGCCGAGGAATTCACAATCACATTGGCACCGATCCGGCACCGCGGTCCGACCATCGCATTGGGCAGGACATACGTCGCCGGACCGATCGTGACACCGACGCCGATATGCGCGCTGGGATGGACCAGATGAGGCAAGGTGAATCCGATTGTGCACAAGCGGTCGTAGATTTTTTTGCGGGTCTCGGATGAGTCCGCCCCTCCGACACCGATAAACGCTGTTCTTACGCCTGAGGCATAAATCTCCTCAAGTTCGCTGTCCGGGCCAATGACCTCAAGCCCTGCGGCAATTTGGGTTCCTTTGGACAATTTGCCGTCGACCGCGCCAATAACATCCCAACCGTTTGCAAAGATCAGGTCTGAAATTGTCGCCGCGTGGCCGCCGCCGCCAAAGATGACAGCCTGCTGTGTTGTCAGTTGTGCGCCGATTGCCTCACTGGCACCGGCGTCGCCACCACCGGTCATCGCCTCAACCTCGGCGACGCCGATGCGTCCGTCGACCGGACGGACGCTCGCCAGATCGATACCAAGTTCTTCCGCCCGCAATCTTGCTTTGGTCGTTATTTTGATGTCCTGGGAGCGCACGATGCCCGTCTGATTTCCTCCGTCCGCCGGTGCGGCTTTTGATGTCGATCCTTCAGCTTCGATTTCGGCAAGCGGCGCCCCGACATCGACCATTTTGCCTTCTTCGACAGCGATGGACGTGACGGTACCATCCGCCGTTGCCTCGACATCGAAGGACGCTTTCGTCGTTTCAACGATAAACAGAATGTCTCCGCTTTTTACCTGAGCGCCGACCGAGGTGACGATTTCCGTCACAAGCAATTCATCTTCGTTGGCGTTCAGGCGCGGAGCAAGGATTTCAATTGTACTCATATTGTTATTTCACGCCGTTAGAACAGGGACAGTATTTCTTCGGAAACCCGATCAATGTTGGGCAGAATCGACAGTTCCCAGTCCTTGGCGCTGGGAATGGGTATCGAAGGCGCCGCAATGCTGGCAAAGCGGTCCGGCGCAGTTCCGGAGCTGAGCAGGGCTTCGGCGCAGGCCGCCGCAAATCCCCATTGTTCAGTCCCTTCCTCCACCACCACGACACGTTTACACCCCCCGACAGCCGTCACGACCTGATCGACCGGAAAAGGTGACAATTGTTCCAGAGGCACGACATTGACGGCAATTTCTTCGTCTTTGAGAAGCCGCTCGGCGCCTTTGACGCAAAATTCGCTGACCCCGCCATATGTCAGGACAACAACGTCGGGGGTTTCGTGATTGACCAGACGGTCCGTCTCCACGAGTTTGGAATAGGTGATCTTGTTTTCAATAAAGAGAACCGGCGCTTGCAGGGCTGCGGCTTTCTTAAGCAACTGAGCCGGACTGGCGAACTGATTCACTGCCAGAACAGTCAGGCCCGGTATGCCGCAGAAATGTTTCTCAATGCTCTGAGAATGTGTGGGGCCGTATCCGCGTCCACCCCCCATCGGCGTCCTGATAATCAGCGGAGCCTTGACCGCGCCGTCAAACATCCACTCGACCTTCGCTGCGTGGTTCAGCAACTGGTCAAGTGTGAGCGTCAGAAAATCACCGAACATGATTTCCGCGATCACGGGGTGACCGCGCAGGCTCATCCCGAGCCCGAAACCGACGATGGATGATTCTGAGATCGGCATCGCCCGGACCCGGTCGGGAAATGCATCGTAAAGTCCTTTGGTGACTTTGAAGGCTCCACCATAGGGATCCACAATGTCTTCCCCGATAACAGACAGTTTCGGATCCTGCTGCATGAGGGAGAACAAGCCGTTGCGAAGATCGTCGACTACGCGCATGCGGATTCATCCTTCATTGCCTGCTCGAGCGTTGAGGAAAGGTGTGCCTCGCACCAGGTATCGATTTCTTCGCTGTTGGCGACCCGGCTGCGGTACAGTGTCAAAGGATCGCGTTCGCGGGCCGCTGCGATTTCGTCGGCGTCACGTGTGTCATCACCCTTGGAGTGCGGACCGAGCCGCACCGTTTCAATGTGCAGCCACGCGGGTTTGCCGCTTGTGCGGATTCCGGACATCAACTCCGCGGCGATGTCGGCGATCTCGTCGGCATCCGTACCGCGATAATGGTGCGTCGCTATTCCAAATGGAGCAGCCCGGTCGGTGATGGATCCTGAAACCCCGACTTTTTTCGGCGTGGTCTGGGCGATTGCGTTGTCTTCAACCACGAAAAGCAACGGTGCTTCTGACAGGGCAGCAAGGTTCAACGCCTCATAAACAGTTCCTTCGCCCATGGTGCCATCGCCAAGAAAGGCGCAGCCGATCGCTCCCGTCGGTTTTTCGGCAACAGCCGCACCGACGGCAGCAGCCAGAAAACCGCCCTGGATACCGGAGGATGAAAAATTGCGCCAATGCAGATGCTGACTGCCGCCGCGCCCGCTGCAGACACCGGTCGACTTGCCCAGGATCTCGGCAAAGAGCTTATGGGTCTGTCCGCAATAGGACAGGAAATGTCCATGGCAGCGGTGATTGGACCATACCATATCGATTTCGCGGTCCAGCGCCGACAGAACACCGACGGCATTTGCCTCCTGGCCCATTGATGTGTGGGTGGTTCCGGAGAGCAGGTCTTTGCTGAACAGGTCGAGCAGGGTCTGTTCAAACTCGCGGATCAGCTTAAGGAGCCGATAGAACTGCTCGTTACGGGGAAGGTCCGGATTGAGGACCTCATAATTTATCGCCTGTGTTTCCACGAGTTTATCCATGCGAAGAACTGCCTCAAATAACAGCGAAGTCTGTCAGTTTGCAACAAACGCGATTCGATACCGGCATCATCGTCACGCCATCCCCCAAAAGTACTTCGTCCTGAACGAACATTTTGAATTTCTAACATTCACAGACCACAATTCGAATGACTTTCAGTAGAAAATGCCATTGTAGTTAATCCGGATCCGCGTATTGCGTTGTGATGTGAGTAACATTTTCAGGTTACTTCGGCGCGTTTTTGTGCGGTGGCCGCCAAAGCCGATGGAAGCTTTCACGTATTTGCGTAAGTCTTAAATATGTTCTGTGACGGGATAATATCGCGGCACCGTCTGCGGTGAACATCCAATCTTCAGGTCATTATTCGCAATCATAATTTCAGCCGTTTGAACAGTCGTTCGGGGATGGAACAGATAATCGTCATAACCAGCCACCAGATCGGCTTGATATAGGCAACGTCGCGCTTCTTCTGCCAGGCCTTGTAAATGGCTTCGCCGGCCTGGGCGGGCTCTGCCGTGAGAGGCTTGGGCGTATCCATGCCCTCAATCATTTTGGTGTTTACAAATCCGGGCTTGATCGTGACAACCTGTATGCCTTTGCCGGCAAGACGGTTTCGTAATCCGGAAAGAAACGCCGAAAAACCGGCTTTGGCCGAACCGTAAATATAGTTCGTTGCCCGCCCGCGATCGCCGGCGACCGAGCTGATGCCAATGATGGTCCCCGAGCCCCGGTCCTCGAATGCATTGGCCAGCAATCCAAGTAGAATCGCGGGCCCTTCGAAATTGGTTCGGATCACATCGATCGCCGCCCCGGCATTGCGTTCGTCCTCCGCCTGACTGCCCAGAACGCCCACAGCGCAAATCACGATATCCGGAAGCGGTGCCAGTCCGCTGACGAATGCCTCGAACTGATCGGGTTGCAGGATATCAAGACCTTGCGTCGATACGTCCACCTGATACCGAATGCGGATATCCTCGGCATCCTTTTCAAGCCTGCCCGCGTTTCGTGCCGCAAGTATCAGCGGATGGCCGTCCGCAGCAAACCGATGCGCAGAAGCACGGGCAATATCCGATGTAGCGCCCAGGACGAGTACGATTTCTTTCGCTGATTTGTTCATAGAGAAAGCCGCTTTGAGAGCAATGAGGAGAACTTCTTCTCAGATCCGGTCTTATGGCGCAGGTCTGCGAATTCGCCAATACCCTGATAGCCGGTCCGCAGCGTGGATGGCCGCATATGGGCATCCTTGGCAAGATAGAGCCGCCCGGAGTGATCCTCGACAATGGCATCAAGGTCATCGAGCATTCTAAACGTCCCGGCGCGAAGCGGCAGGTCAATGGCCAGGGTGTACCCCTCCATCGGAAACGACAACACCCCAAGGCCCTTGCGGCCCATAAGTTTCAGGACTGCAAGAAAAGATCCGATGCCGGCCTGTGAGATCCTCGCCAGCAGTTTCCGGACACCCTCGGCACTTGCCGCCTTCGGGAAAACGCATTGATATTGCAAAAATCCGCGCCGACCGTACAGACGGTTCCACTCCAGAACCGCATCCAGCGGGTAAAAAAACGGATCGAAACTGACAAGCGAGTGACCCGGCTTCTGGCTGCGGAAATAGACTTCGTTAAACGCCGAGACAGTGTACCGGTTCAGCACAAAGCCCGGCGGCGTCACCGGAACGCGCAGACCGTGACCAACCGGTCGCAGCTTTGGCATAGGACCTTGTCCCGCCGGCAAATCACTTAACGCGGCGTGTTCACCCAGAAACAGGACCGACCGGCCAGCCCGTCCTCCTGTCGCCAGGCAATCGATCCAGGATGCTGAATATGTCCAGTCATTGGCCTCTTCTATTTGTCCCATCGTTTCATCGAGACCGCCGCACCGGATCGTCTTCTGGCGAATCCAACCCGTTTCGACCGGCAACATGTGAAAGGTCGCCGACGTGATCACGCCTGTGAGGCCCATGCCGCCGCATGTGGCAGCGAAGATGTCGGCATTCTCGTGCGGTGAGCACGTTACTTGCCTGCCGTCGGCCATCACCAGGTCAAGACTTTCGACGTGATCGCAGAATGATCCTGCGGAGTGATGATTTTTTCCATGCACATCGGCTGCGATCATGCCGCCGATTGAGACCATCTTGGTTCCCGGCGTCACTGGCGGAAACCAGCCCCGGCCGGTAAACAATTGAACGAGATCAGCAAGAAGCACACCGCTTTCACATGTTATCCGTCCGCTGGTGGGATCAAATGACACAATGCGATTATGCCGATTTGTGGAAAGTGTCGCCTGCGGGTTCAGCGCAGCATCGCCATAGGCACGGCCCAGGCCGCGTGCAATGAGTGAAGGCTCCGACCCGACACGGTCGGCAATGTCGTCTGCGCCCTGCGCACCCAAAACGCGGCATTGTGCCCTGGGATAGTTTCCCCATCCCGCCAGCATCATGCCGCAGCTCTCCGGAACACAAACTGACGATCCAGATAATACTTTGTCACGTAGCCGATACTCAGCCCGAGCACCGCCCCGACATATTTCATCGCAGGATGGTCAAACAGAAGCTCGAAGCCGATTTCAGACCCCCAGAATATCAATGTGGTTGCCAGCCCCATTGTGGAGTAAAGCATGAACTTCTGCCCATGGGCCCGAACGCCGTTGTCGGTGTCGTAGAAGATCCAGCGCTTATCCAGCGCATATTTTATGACCAGCCCGACGACTGTCCCCACGAGCATTGCTGTCGTGAATGCAAAGGGTCCGTCATAGAGCTGAAAAACGCACCATTGCGCTCCGATATTTGCAGCGGTCGCAATAACGGCAAAAAGGCTGTATCGAAACACCAGTTCTTTTCCGGAAATCACAATGCGGCACTTCCCAGAACGACGACACCGGTAAGGACGACGGTAGCGAGGCTGACCCGGTCTCTGAGCGCAAATACGATCGGGTCATGATGCATTTTGCCTCGATGGGCGACCATGAGAAGACGGGTGATCCAGTAAAGCAGCAATCCGCACGCCAGCCAAAGGCCTTCCGGCCGGTTGTAGAGCTGAACGACGGTCGGACTGTTGACATACAGGGCCAGAACCACAACCGCCGCGTATCCTGCCGCGCAGGCCTGGGACATGATCAGTGGCACATCTTCAAGCAGATATCCCCGCCCGGACGGCGCGTCCTTACCGGAATCGATACGGGACTTGAGCTCCGTGTACCTTTTAACAAGCGCCAGACACAGAAATAGAAACATCGAAAAGGCCAGCATCCAGGGCGACAACGGCACTGCGACCGCCACCGCGCCGGCAAACACCCTCAATGTGTACAAGCCGGCGAGCGTAAGGACATCGACGACCATTTTTCTTTTCAGATACAGGGAATAAGCGGTCGTCACAAAAAGGTAAAAGACAATCACGGCCAGGAATTGAATGGATACGGCAGACGCAACCAGACTCCCGACCAGAAACAGAATTATCGACAACACGATCCCGTTCGGGATGGGAACGGCACCGGAGGCCAGAGGACGGAACCTCTTGACGGGATGGTCCCTGTCACTGGACAGATCCATCAAATCGTTGACGATGTAAATTGAGGAGGCAATCAGACTGAAGGACAGAAATGCCAGCAGAAGCAATCCGATATTTGTCGCATTGATGGCATGAGCGGCAAACATCGGCAAAAACAAAAGCGCATTTTTCGACCACTGATGAACCCTGACGGCAGCGATGTAGTCTTTCGCCCTGACATTTCGCCTTTCCATAATCTCATGATCGGAATGTTGTCCCGCCAGACGCTCGGCAACGTGAGCCGAGCAATTTACGGCAATCGCACGCCGTGCACTGGACCACACATCAAGATCGGCGCGGGAATCGCCCACATAGTCGAATTGACCTTCGCCAAAAGCCTCGGAAAGCTGTTTCGCTTTGTTTTTGCCTTTCAGGTTGACGTCTTGGTCAGATGCAAAAACGCCGTCGAACAAACCAAGGTGTTTTGCGACAGCCTCGACATATCGGCGATTGGAAGCCGAAGCCAGGTAAACCGGCCGTCCGGCTGATTTCTCGGTGCGGATAAAGTCGAGCAGCTGCTCGTTATAAGGCAGTTTGGCGACATCAAGGTCGACCTGCTCTGCTATGTCCGCCTTGAATTTGGCGATGCCGTTCTTGAGACGCAGCGGCAGATTAATCGCGACTGTCGGCCGGTCTGAAACCAGTTGAAGGACGGACTCATAGAGCATATCCGTTTTGATCAACGTCCCATCAAGATCAACGACCAACGGTATCGGTGCATCTGAGCCGGTCATCGGAACTTCCAGGATGTTCGTACTCGTCAATGGTTTTTACTCGCCGGTAGGTACAACAACGCCAATCTGTTGCCGTAGAGGGGGAACGAAGCTGACAACAATTACATCCCTGTTATCTCTTAACAATACAAGAAACAGAGCCATTTCAGGTCTATAGATCACCCTATATTCGAGATATATAATCTTTATCACAACTTTCAGATCGACAGTAATAAATGCTGTTCTGTTCAACAACATGAACGTCAGCATGTGGTTAATACCAGATGTGGTACAGGATGACTGATCAAAATATCGAGCACGGCCTTTATTCCGGCTGCGGTATTCCTGACACACGCCTTGGTCAGCCGTCAACATCCTCAGGGGCCGCTTCCGACACTGCTCCGCATCGGTTTTGAAGTGTTCGCGCAATTCTCAGATATACGTATCCCGACTGCGCCGCACCGCGATTGCAGACCGTGAACGGGCCTATTCAAACCGTTCTGACCGGGGCCGAAATTTATCAGAAGGTGACGGACAACGAGGACGTACGACAAAACACTTACTGAGTTACCTGGTACGAAGCAACAGGTGCATTGATCTGGGAAAGCACGTCCTTAAACGCATCCGAAACAATCCCTGCGGTCACCCTGTTGCCTGCTTTATTGAGGTGCCCGTCAAACCTGTAGTACAAGTTAACATCCTCTTCGCGATAGGCATCTGCAAGGTCTGGAAGCAGTGTGATCCATCGGAAGCCATCCTGCTCGGCGAACGTTTCAAAATGCGTATCGATGAGTTTTGGATCTATTCCCTCGGGGTAAGACCCCTGTCCCTCGATCAGGACCTGGAACTGCTGCGGAATCGACAAGACGATAAACTCGCAACCCTTTTCGTCGCAGAATCTGCGCGCGCGCGTGAGCAGTTTTTCCGTTTCCGCATATTGATTGCGGATTTCTTCATTGGGTTCGGTTGAATAATAGGAGCGGCGTCCTGTCAGGAGATACAGCTGTACATACAAACTGTCATTTGACATCAGCAGCCGCTTGATCAGGGTCACCGAATGAAGGCTTGATTTCTTGTCGCTCTTGTTGCGGAGGCCGTCGTCCCGCTTGTTTGCCGGTGCGACCGAAGCGTCAACAATAGGTGTGTTTGTGAACAGGTCGTTCGGGAGAAACACAAACACGACAATGTCCGGTTGGAACTCCTCGTACAGTCGTTCCATATAAAGGACTTGTCTGCGGGTATCGTATCCGGGTACTCCGGCTTTGATGATTTCGACCTTGTGTCCGTCGTCAATCAGCTGTTTTTCGGTCAGGACCGGCCAAATATCATCGTAATTGCTTCCTGAGCCGAACGTAAATGAGTCGCCCAGCAGCAGAATGCGCGTTACGCCTTTCGTTTTTTCAGGCGGGTAGACCTTGGTGTCGCGGAACCCCTGTTCATTGACTAAATATTCAACATCGAACTCAGGACCGACAATTCTTGCGTGCACATTGGGCCTGTTTGTGTGCCCGACGAAATTATCTCTTTGTCCCAGAGAATTCTCACCTAAATAAATTGTCGTCATGGTCTGCGGGAATCCATAACGGACAACAAGTTCAAATCCGGCAAACACAACAATAGCAATAACCACGCTGACGAGGCTGCTGCGCAAAAATGAATACACTTTCGTATCTCTCACCTATTGTCACGCCAGTTCACATTCCGGCACGTAAGCAAAATCAAATCCGAGTTTTAAATATACTATTTTGATAAAATTTCACCCGTCTGTCGTGAATTTCGAGGATATGTTCCGATTATTGGTTATCAGTAATCGCATTTGGCGTCGGTGAACAGTAAATTCTCCGGTAAAACAATGAGATGGCTAATAGTGAGACGTACCGCACATATGTTAACTTTGCGAAAACCTTTATATTGACTAAAGACGGAGTGGTGGATAGCGTGCGGCGCATTAAAAGATGCGGGTTTTGCCGACCATTTAGCAGGGAAAATCGATACATTGTCTATGATCGAAAATTATAAGCGGGAAGAAGACCTCAAAGGGAGTTCCAACCGCGGTTTCGGACTAATAGTAGGCGGGATCTTTGCCGCAATCGGTCTTGTTCGGGTTTATTTGCACTGGGGGCAAGATCTGGGGATCTTCACGACAGTCTGCCTCGTGATCGGCGCGGTGCTTGTCGGCCTGGGACTGGTCGCTCCGTCTACGCTGACTGTACCCAACCGCTTGTGGATGAAGCTCGGCCTCCTGTTGGCCAGGATCATCAACCCGTTGGTTCTGGGATTGGTTTACCTTGCTGTCATCACGCCGATCGGATTTTTACTCTGGATCTTCGGCAAAGATCCGATGGCACGAAATATGAAAGACGACTCCAGCAGCTATTGGATTGATCGCAGTCCTCCGGGTCCCGAGCCGGAGACAATGACAGATCAATTCTGACACCAATCCGTTGGGTGCATATTTTACCCTCATCTTGCGAAGGAATTTAAAAAATGTCCATGATTGCGGAACTTTGGCGCTTTATGCGTGTGCGCAAAAAATTCTGGCTCGGACCGATTATCGTTCTGATGCTGATGTTTGGCGGACTGATTGTACTGACACAAGGTACGGCCGTAGCACCGTTCATCTACACTCTTTTCTGATCACCCGGATAAGATCGAAAACTGTATTGGCACGGCGGTTTGCGCCGTGCCCAAGGAGATAACGATGCGTATTCTCGGTCTATCGGCGCTTTACCATGACAGCGCCGCGGCACTTGTTGTGGACGGTGAGATTATTGCCGCAGCTCAGGAAGAGCGGTTCACCCGTAAGAAACATGATCCAAGCTTTCCCGCCCACGCAATTGCGTATTGCCTGAAAGAAGGCGGGATTGAACTTGATCAGATTGATTATGTTGCCTTTTACGACAAGCCGTTTCTGAAATTCGAAAGGCTTCTTGAGACGTACCTGGCTTTCGCACCGAAAGGTTTTAAGTCTTTCAGCATGGCCATGCCCATTTGGCTGAAGGAAAAATTGTTTCTCAAAACGTTTCTCAAGCAGGAACTGAAGAAACTTGGCGAAATCTCCGGTGTCGAAGAGAAGTTGCTGTTTTCAGAGCATCACCAGAGCCATGCCGCCAGCGCATTCTTCCCGTCGCCCTATGAGGAAGCCGCGATTCTGACAATTGACGGGGTTGGGGAGTGGGCGACGACCAGCTTCGGGATCGGTAAGGGCAACGATCTGACAATGCATAAGGAAATTCACTTTCCGCATTCGCTCGGTCTGCTCTATTCAGCCTTCACCTATTATACCGGCTTCAAGGTCAATTCCGGCGAGTATAAAATCATGGGCCTTGCGCCCTATGGCGACCCGAAATATGTCGACACCATTCGCGAACATCTTATCGATATCAAGGATGACGGTTCGTTCAGGCTGAACCTTGAATACTTCAACTACTGTACCGGCCTGACCATGACGAATGAAAATTTCGACAAGCTGTTTGAAGGGCCGGCGCGTAAGTCTGAGGAAAACCTGACACAGCGTGAGATGGATCTTGCCGCGTCGGTCCAGGTGGTGACCGAAGAAGTCATGCTGCGCCTTACCCGAAGCATTGCGAAGGATACCGGTCAGAAAAATCTGTGCCTTGCCGGTGGTGTTGCTCTTAACTGTGTGGCGAACGGTAAGGTGCTGCGCGACAAATCGTTTGAAAATATCTGGATACAGCCTGCCGCCGGCGATGCCGGCGGTGCTCTTGGCGCCGCTCTTTCCGTCCATTACGGTTACAAGCGTCAGCCAAGAACGGTCCCGGGTAACGGGCGGGACAGCATGCGCGGCAGTTATCTGGGCCCCAGGTTCGAGCAGTCTTACATTGAGGCAGAACTGAAAGACGCCGGAGCGGTCTTTGACGTTCTTGATGATGAGGCAATGATCGAAGCGACGGCCGATGCTCTGGCCGAGGGCAAGGCCGTGGGATGGTTCCAGGGCCGGATGGAATTCGGCCCCCGCGCTCTGGGCGGGCGTTCCATTCTTGGCGATCCGCGTTCACCGCACATGCAGAAGACGTTGAACCTGAAGGTGAAATACCGGGAGTCGTTCCGTCCGTTTGCGCCATCGGTTTTGCGGGAAGATGTCTCTGACTGGTTCGAGATCGACACCGAAAGCCCATACATGCTTCTGGTTGCGGATGTTGCTGAAGAAAAGCGGCGTGAGATGACCGAGGAAGAGAAGAAGCTGTTCGGTATCGATAAGCTTAATGTTCCCCGGTCTGAAGTGCCCGCGATCACCCATGTTGACTATTCCGCCCGTATTCAGACTGTCCATGAGGAAACAAATCCTTATTACCATAAGCTGATCAGCAAGTTTAAGGAAAAGACCGGCTGTCCGGTTGTCGTCAACACGAGCTTCAATGTCCGCGGTGAGCCGATCGTGTGCGAGCCCAAGGATGCATTCCGCTGTTTCATGGGCACCGGCATCGAGCTTCTGGTGGTCGGAAATTGCGTGCTTCGAAAAGAGGAGCAGGACCCGTCCCTGAAGCTCAATTATGAAGATGCATTTGAGCTTGATTGATAATCGTCAGACGATCTGTAACGAAACGATATGAACACATGAAAAAGGCGCCGGAGATCAATCTCCCGGCGCCTTTTTCATCTTAAGTTATGTTCCGCCTACATCATCATGCGATTGTGGAGGTCGAACATGATCCACAGGCTGCCGCCGACCATCAGGACGATCAACACGCAGGCAAATGCCAGGGCGAGGAGATTTTCACCCGGAGTGGATCTAAAATTGAGGTGCAAGAAGTAATAGAGATGCACGGGGACCTGGATCAGCGCGCAGACCGCGATAACAGGCAGTAGCGTTTCTCTTGCCAGCGACCCGGACCAGACCAGGCCGAACGGAATTGCCGTCAGGATCAGGGCGAGCGCAAACCCGGTCAGATACGATGCCAGGGAATGTGTGCTTTCGCGGGTCATTGTAAGCCTCAATATCTAAGTCTGGATAATCCCTGGCAGATAAACGACCGAGAAAATCCCGATCCAGACAATATCCAGAAAATGCCAGAACAAGCCGAGGCGGAACAGGCGCGACTTAACAGCCGGCGTAAACCCCTTGGTCAGGATCTGTCCGATCATCACGAAGATACCGACAAGTCCGAATGCGACATGCAGGCCATGCGTTCCGACGAGTGTGAAAAAGGCGGACAGGAAGCCGCTCGTTCCCGGTCCGGCGCCCTTTGCGATCATACCGGTAAATTCCATCAGCTCCATCGTGAGAAAGCCGATGCCAAGAGCGATGGTGACGAGCAGCCACAGGACGGTTCGCGCTTTGTTGGCCTCCAAAACCGATAAGGTGGCAAAGCCAAAAGTGATGCTTGAAAGCAGAAGAAGCACCGTCTCGCCGAATGTATGGCCAAGGCTGAACAGTTCGCTCGCCGAAGGCCCCGCAGCGTAGTTCTGGGACATCACGACATATGTCGCAAACAGCAATGCGAAGATAATCGCATCGGTCATCAGGTAGATCCAGAAACCGAATTCCCGTGCGGCGAGGGTTTCTGCTTCATGGTGCGTCTTGGGAAGATCTGTTGCTGTGGTCTGATCGATGCTCATCTGTTTACGCTCCATCCGGAACAGGACGGGCGCCGGACAACGAGTCCGTATCGAGGAGAGGATCAAGGCTTCTCTCCGAGAGCGCTTTCAGGCGCTGTTCCTCGAATTCAGCAACTTCTGACGCCGTTATCAGATAGTCCGTGTAGTCATGACTGCTGCGGACAATCAGGCAGATCAGGACCATGACGAACCCGAGCATCGCAAGCCACCAGATGTGCCAGACCATGGCAAAGCCGATGACAAAGCCGAGCCCGCCGAGCATGGCTCCGATGCCTGTGTTTTTCGGCATGCGAATATCCTCGTACCGGTCCGGTGGCTTATAGGCGGTCCCTCGCTTTTTCATATCCCACAGGGCGTCGACATCGCGAACGGTCGGGATGACCGCAAAATTATAGGGAGCGGGTGGGGAAGCCGTCGCCCATTCCAGTGTGCGGCCGTTCCACGGGTCGCCGGTCAGATCCCGGTTTTCAGCGCGGTCCCGTACGCTGACCACCAGTTGAATGGCGGTGCAGACAATGCCGATCAGGACGGATACGGCTCCCAGTGCCGCGACGATCAGGTAGGGCTGCCACTCCGGCAGGTCGTAATGCTCCATCCGGCGGGACATGCCAAGGAAGCCCAAAGCATAAAGCGGCATGAAAGCGAGGTAAAAACCGACAATCCAGAACCAGAACGAGCGGATGCCCCACTTCTCGTTCAATGTGAAACCGAAAGCCTTGGGGAACCAGTATTGCAGCCCGGCAAAATACCCGAACAATGCACCCGGGATCAGCATGTTGTGGAAGTGGGCGACAAGAAATGTCGAATTGTGCATTAGATAGTCCGCCGGCGGGAGCGCCAACAAAACGCCGGTCATGCCGCCGATGACAAACGTGACCATAAAGCCGACCGTATAGAGCATGCAGGTGTGAAAGACGATACGGCCCCTGAACATCGTAAACAGCCAGTCGAAAATTTTGACGCCGGTCGGAACCGCAATGATCATGGTCGCAATGCCGAAAAACGCATTCACGCTGGCGCTTGATCCCATTGTAAAAAAGTGATGCAGCCAGACTGTGAACGACAGGAGGGCGATACAGGCGGTGGCATAGACGAGCGACTTGTAACCAAACAGCCGTTTCCCGGAGAAGGTCGCCACGACTTCTGAATAGATGCCGAATGCGGGCAGGATCAGAATGTAAACTTCAGGGTGTCCCCAGATCCAAAGAAGGTTGGCGTAATTCATCATATTGCCGCCGTCTCCGTTGGTGAAGAAATGCATCTCGAAAATGCGGTCCAGTCCAAGCATCACGGCGACGACAGTCAATGCGGGAAAAGAAAAAGCGATCAGGATACTGATGCACAAGGTCGTCCAGGTGAACATCGGCATCCGCATCAGGTTCATGCCCGGTGCCCGGTTCTTGACAATCGTCACAATGAAATTGATCCCGGTCATGGTGCTGCCGACACCGCTGACCAGGAGCGCCCAAATCCAATAATCGACGCCGACGCCCGGGCTGTAGTCGATACCCGAATAGGGCGGATAGCCCGTCCAGCCGGCCTGGGAAAACTTGCCCACCACCAGCGAGACCAGGACAAGGCCTGCGCCGGCGGCGGTGAGCCAGAAGCTGACGGAATTCAGAAACGGAAAGGCGACGTCCCGCGCGCCGATTTGCTGGGGCACAATAATGTTGACGAGCCCTGTCAGGAACGGCATCGCCATGAAAAAGATCATGATCGTGCCGTGAGAACTGAAAATCTGCTCAAAATGTTCCGGCGGCAGGTATCCTTCGCTGTTCAGTGCAAAAGCCTGCTGGGCACGCATCATGATCGCGTCAACAAAACCCCGGATCAGCATGACCAGCGCCAGCACGATATACATGATGCCGATACGTTTGTGATCGACGCTGGTGGCCCATTCCCGCCAGAAATAACGCCAGGCTTTGAAGTAGGTCAGCAAGGCAAAAACAGCCAGACCGCCCAGAACAGTGACCGAGGCGCCCATGAAAGCCACCCAACTGTAGAAGGGGAGGGCATCCAGAGTCAGTCGTCCCAGCATTATCGGTTCCCCCGGCAACTCAATGGTTTGCCTCCGGTTTGGCCATGGTCTTCATCGGCGCATATTTTCGTATGATCGTTTCGAACAAATCCGGTTCGACGCTGGAGTAATAAGCTACGTGGTTCGCGACACTGGGTTTTGCAAGGGTCTCATAAGCTGATGCATCCAGTGCCGTCGGTGCGTCCTGCACTTTCCCGACCCAGGCCGTGAAGTCCTCGTTCGACATCGCAATTGCCTGGAAATGCTGGTCCGAAAAACCATCGCCGCTGTACATTGTGTTGCGTCCGCGGAAACTGCCCGGCTCATCCGCGATCAGATTGAGTTGTGTCGTCATGCCGGCCATGGCGTAGATCTGACCGCCCAGGGCCGGAATCATGAAGGAATTCATGACCGTATCCGAGGTAATCTTCAAACTGAGCGGGCGGTTGCTGGGAAATGCGAGCTCATTGACGCTGGCAATGCCCAATTCGGGATAGACGAAAAGCCATTTCCAGTCTTGCGCAATAGCCTGGACCTCAAACGAAGAGCCGTCATCGGCAAGCTTTTTGTAGGGATCGAGCTTGTGTGTGTAGGTCCACACGAGGTAGCCCAGGACCATAATGATACAAGCCGGCACCAGCCAGACGACAGTCTCGATTCTGGCGGAGGACGACCATTCCGGTCGATATGCCCCCTTGCCGCCGGATGCCCTGTAACGCCAGCAAAAGGCGAGCGTCAGAACGAAGACCGGCACGACGACGATGAGCATCAGACCGAAGGCGGTGAACAGGAGATTGCGCTCTTCTGTGGCAACCGGGCCTTTGGTGTCTATGAGGGGGGCTTCCGCCAGCCCGCAACCGGAAAGCACGAGCAGCGTCCCTACCAGGAAGGCCGGCGCAATCATGGATTGCCAGGGAGACGTTCTGTTCGGCTTATCTGACTGCGCCATTGTCAAAGCGTTCCTGGATCGGCGGTCTGCTGGAGCAGATGCAAGGTGATGGGGCCGACCAAACGGATGACATCTCACGGGGAATCTTCACTGTCGCCGGGCGAAGGAAAGATCCAGAATTGCGCATCCAAACCAGTCCAATTTCCTTAAAAACAAAAACTAGACCAATGTCCTGCCGGATTAAAGGCTCGATTCCCGTTATCCAAACCGGAAGTTGCCGCCAACCGCAGGTGCGAAGGGCGGTTCTTGCGGTGCAAAATTATGGCGTGGCGGAAAAGAAGAAATCCTACATTAATCTCAAAGGCGATATTTTCTGCAGGTCGTCCGCCAGCTCGCGCTTTGTGATAATGACGTCATATTGTGATTGTAACGAGAGCCAGTAGTCCGGTGACGGTGAAAAATATTCACCGAGTCTCAGGGCTAAATCCGCAGAAATACGGGATTTTTCGCAAATAATTCCTTCGATGGTTGCGCTCGGGATATGGAGAGCTTCGGCAAGGTCCTCAGCCGTCAGACCATATTCCAAAAGATATTCCTTGCGTAAAATCTCACCAGGATGAATAGGCGCAAACTGATCGTTTGTCATGAATTGCCCTTACAGACCACGGATACTTCTGTATCGAAGTAACTTACTATAGGTTATTTCTGTTCGCAATTGCACAATTTTGCGAGCAGGGCTGAAAAACCGGTTAATTTCTCTTCGATTTTCGCTTTTTCGCTGTTCATGCCCCCTTCGATTATGGGTTGCTCAAGCGTGAAATCCGACCCTGCCTGAATGCCCAGGTAATGGTAGCCGGAAATGAGGCCGCTCGAACCGCTGAGGCAAGCCGGCAAGCGCTGAACGGCTCCGGGGTTAACAGTTCGATCAAAAACTTACGCCTGGACCACACAATCATTTGAAACCGGCTTTAATTGCCGCCACCCGATTAAAATCATAGGTGTTTCAGTCACGTACTTGAAAACCTGACAGGGCAGGGCGGACGTCGGAGACGCATAATTCTCCCTGTCTCTTCTGCGCTGAACCGGCGTCGGTCGCTTGCCTTGCGGCCGTGCAGGAATATTCAATCGGACGAGGGTCAACACATGAAAAAAATTCTTCTGGCCGCTGCTGCACTGACGATCTTTGCGGGCGCCGGCACCGTGGGAAGCGGCTTCTTTCCCATTCAGGCGCAGGCACAGGCGGACGGGTGCGTGTTCAAAAAAGCGCCGGACGAATTCGAACAGGAAGAAATCGACAAACTCTATGAATGTCTGAAAGACAGTCTGGCAGAAGGCTATGGGCAGGCCGATCACGAAATTGGCGCCAATTATCGCAATTGGACGTTGGCACAAGACGGAATTGGGCCGGCATTTGCCGGACACGGCAACCGTTTTCTTCAGACATATGTGAACGACATCGGGTTTGAGGACTATGTTAAGTACCGGGATGAGGGTGGATTTTCCCTTCCTGCGGGATCGATTGTCGCCAAGGAGAGCTGGAAGGTCAAAAAAGATGGAACGCCCGTCCCGGGACCGCTGCTTATCATGACAAAACTCAAAGCGGGAGAAGCCGCGGAGTTCGGCGATTGGCTTTACTCCGGAATTTCACCGGGATCGGGCGAGAATTTTAAAGTGAGTCAGAAGTTTTGCCATGACTGTCATGGCGTTTTTGAAGATCAGGATGCGCTTGGGTACCCGGCGGAAGAGGTTCGCCTCAGCAAATAGAGCAATAAACAAGATATGCTTTGGAGCAAATGAAGACGTGGCGCCGGATGTTCAATTTCGGCGCCACGTCTTCATCTTTGGAACCGGCTAACGTCGCCGGTTGCCGGTTGGGTTTCGGATTGTGGTAGGTATCTGCGACATAAGCCGCGCGATCCTTTATTCTCCGCCAAGACATTCCTTAACGGATGCAGCCATATTGTTGAGCAAATCGGCATAAAGCGCCGGCCCGGCTTCCAATTGTGCACCCAGGGGATCGAGCGTCCCTGACTTGGCGTCGGTCCCTTCCACGATGACGGAAACCAACTTCGGTTCGAACTGAGGTTCGGCAAACACGCAGGTTGCGCCCAAATCTTTCACCTTGGCGCGGATCGTATCAATTCGCTCCGCACCGGGCGTCACCTCCGGACTGACGGTGATAGATCCAACGGCGGACACGCCGAAACGGTTCTCAAAGTATGGATATGCATCGTGAAAAACGACGAAACCCTTTCCCTGCAGAGATGAAAGGTCGGCTTCGATTTCCTTCGTCAGGTCGTCGAGGCGGGCCATCGCAGCGGTCGCATTCTCTTCATAGCGCTTTGCGTTGTCCGGATCGATCTCGACCAGCGTGTCTTTGATTTTACCCGTCAGAATTTTGGCGTTCTGGGGATCAAGCCAGATATGGGCATTATAGGCATGCGTGCCTTCCGAGTGTCCGTCGTGATCATCATGGCCCGCATGGTCCTTGTGATCGGCATGGTCATGTTCATGCTTTTCATGGCTCGCATGGTCATCGTGTTTTTCGTCGCCGTGTCCATGGTCGGCATGGTCGTGTTCATGCTTTTCGTGGCTCGCATGGTCATCGTGTTTTTCGTCACCGTGTTCATGGCCTGCATGGTCGTGTTCATGCTTTTCGTGGCTCGCATGGTCATCGTGTTTTTCGTCACCGTGTTCATGGCCTGCATGGTCGTCTTCATGCTTTTCGTGGCCTGCATGATCATCGTGTTTTTCATCACCGTGCCCATGGTCGGCATGATCATGCGCGCCATGATCGTGGTCATGAGCTTCAAAAGACTCGTCCGACCGGTTTTCGAGCAGAATGAGGTCAGGCGTTTGCATCAGCGTGATGTTTTTCGCGTCATGCCCGATGGTTTCAATCGGCTTTTCCAGGAAGGTTTCAATTTGCGGTCCAACCCAGAAGATCACATCGGCCTGTTCAAGTTTGGCGGCCTGCGAAGGCTTCAGACTATATGTGTGCGGTGAAGCGCCTCCCTCCATGAGCAAGTCCGGGGTGCCGGTGCCGTCCATAACGGCTGCCACAAGCGAGTGAATCGGCTTGATCGAGGTTACGACCGCAACCTCGGACCATGCCGCAGTGGCACTGAAGACGGAGAAAGCAACGGAGCTCAGCAGGATGGCCGATTTGTTCATGATGCGCCTCGGATTGATCTGGTGATGTTATAGTATTACATTATTTGCGTAGTGGTATAACGCGTGCGATAAGGGATCGCAAGGTGAAGTTTCGCCAGTTGGGGCATGTATGCTGAAAGCGCCGGAACCATTGGTTTCTCTGGAAAATGCGGGTGTTGAGCGAGCGGGACGATGGCTGGTCCGCGGAATCAGTTTTGCCATCCAGCCCGGTGAGATCGTTACGCTGATCGGCCCGAATGGATCGGGAAAGTCAACCACGGCGAAAATGGCCCTCGGAGTTATCGCCTCCGATGAAGGGTGCACCCAAAGGCGGCCGAAGCTGAGAGTTGGTTATGTTCCCCAGAAGATTTCCATCGACTGGACACTGCCGCTGACGGTCGCACGATTTATGCGCCTGACATCAAAACCGTCGGCGACCGAAATTACAGAAGCGCTTGAAAAAACCGGCGTACCCCACCTGCGCGATAGTGAAGTGCGAACGTTGTCAGGCGGCGAATTCCAGAGGGTGATGCTGGCGCGGGCGATTGCCCGTAAACCGGATTTGATGGTGCTGGATGAACCTGCCCAGGGGGTCGATTTTTCAGGCGAAATTGCGCTCTATGAATTAATCCGGTCGATACGGGACAGCCTGAGCTGCGGAATTCTCATGATCTCTCACGATCTTCACATGGTGATGGCGGCGACAGACCGGGTCATATGCCTGAACGGGCATATGTGCTGCCACGGTGCGCCCAGCGCTGTGGCTGAGAGTGATGAATATAAACGGCTTTTCGGCGATCGGGCGGCGTCGGCGCTTGCGGTCTACAGGCATGAGCACGATCATGTCCATTTGCCGGACGGACGGGTCCGCCAGGCGGACGGGTCGATAACGGATCACTGCGATCCCGCAGACGGACATCATCACGAAACGGATGATCCCGATGATGCGGATGCCGGAGAGGAAAAACCTCATGCTTGACGATTTCTTCAGTCGGGCTCTTCTGGCCGGCATCGGGGTTGCTGCTGTTGCCGGTCCGCTTGGATGCTTTATTGTCTGGCGGCGGCTTGCTTACTTTGGCGATACGCTGTCGCATGCAGCCCTGCTCGGGGTGGCGCTGTCCTTCTTGCTGAATATCAATGTGACGCTGTCGGTTTTCCTGATTTCAGCGCTCGTTGCCGTGCTGCTGATTGTGCTTCACAGAAACGGCAGCCTTTCGTCGGACTCGCTGCTGGGCTTGCTGTCCCATTCGGCTCTGGCGCTTGGTCTTGTTGTGCTCGCATTCATGACCTGGGTCCGATTTGACCTGATGGGCCTGTTGTTCGGCGATATACTTGCAGTGTCAAAGACCGATCTTGCCGTGATCTATTCAGGTGGTCTTGCGGTTCTGGCGGTGCTGGCAGCGATATGGCGGCCGCTGTTTGCTGCGACCGTCAATAATGAGTTGGCCGAAGCGGAGGGCATCCGCTCCGGCCGGGTCAATCTGATTTTTATGCTGCTGATGGCCTCAGTCATCGCCATATCCATCAAGATTGTCGGCGTTCTGCTGATCACCGCCTTGCTGATTA
Source organism: Stappiaceae bacterium (assembly GCA_965275915.1). Classification (GTDB taxonomy): domain Bacteria; phylum Pseudomonadota; class Alphaproteobacteria; order Rhizobiales; family Stappiaceae; genus JBDWFY01. The sequence goes on along the minus strand of CBDHYI010000005.1, from coordinate 293,081 downwards.
TTCCGGCGGCTACGGCCCGTCGTTTTGCCGCCGGCCCCGAACAAATGGCTTTGCTGGCGGTGGTAATCGGCATCGCGGCGGTCATCGGCGGGTTGTTTGGATCACTAAAGTGGGATACCCCATCCGGACCGAGCATTGTTGTGACGGCGTTGTGTTTGTTTCTTGCCAGCCTCTCGCCGGGCATTGTGCGGTTGTCGAGGAAATTATCATTGAGTGGGAGAACGGAATTATGACGGCTCATCATCCAGTGTCCGGCGACCTGACCAAGAATCAGACACTCGTGTATGGCGCTCTCACTGCCGCGACGGGCCCTCTGACCGCCTACACAATCCTCGATCAGCTTCGTGAAAAGGGCTTTCGGGCCCCTTTGCAGGTTTACCGCGCGCTCGACAAACTGGTTGAATTCGGAATGGTCCACCGCCTCGAGTGTCTGAACGCGTTTGTCGCCTGCAGCCAACCGGATTGCGAAACCCACGAGACAGTCGTCTTTACGATCTGCGATACCTGCGGTCAGGTTGCAGAGGTTTCGGACGATAAACTCAGCTCCGGCCTGAGAGAACTGGCCGAAGCAAATGAGTTTTATCTGCAAAAATCGACGGTGGAACTCAAAGGTCTGTGCAAGGTCTGCAAGGCGGCCTGAAGCCCCGGCAATGGATCGGCAGATTGATTGAAACGGGACGTCTTTAGGCGTTTTTTTATCATTTATGGTCTTTTTCCGCTTTTTGCCGTTTGGTTGCAGCCCGCCGATGCGTTCGCTCTGGACCTGGAATACAAGGCGGTCGTTCACGTGACCGATGAACATCACATTGATGTTCCGTCGGAAGACAAGCGCCGGGTCGGAATCGCAGGCTTCAGAGGACTTGCGATTTTCGAAAATGGCGAACTGGCAAATTACCGCTATCAGGGAACCTATGATTTCCTGGGTGCTGAGGGGACTTTCCGGGGATATGCACTCTGGCAATTTGAAGACGGATCGCAGCTGAGGGCGACTTACACGGGCAAAGCCGTTGGGTCCGGCGACGGCATCGCCTTCAGCGGCTCCCATGCGGATGTTGTCGGCAGCGGACGGTTTGAGTCGATGGCCGGGTCGGGCTCTTTTGAAGGTCGACGCGTCGACAACCTCGATGATGGCGGCGACACATTGTGGACCGGTACGCTGAATATGCAGGCACGATAACATCTATGGGTCCGCACCCTAGTTTTCGGCCGGTGAAAAATGCCGCTTCACGATTCTCAGAAGCTTCTTATGCGCGCCCTGATGCCGGCGACGCAGGTGAACGCCCAAAAAGACCGGCTGACGGATCGCTTCAACATCCTCGATGAGGTGACAACCGTGTTCGCTGACCAGTTCCTTTGCGGTATCTTCAAGGACGAATGCCGACCCGCCCAATGAGATCAGAAGGTTGCTCACCGCGGCATTCTGCCCGCTGGTAACGGGTGCATCGGTAAAGTCCGGCATCTGCAATTGATGCGCATTCTCGAAGACCGGCGAGTAATTGCCGAAAATGTAGCTCCCGGCCGGAACATCCCCCAGACGCGATGCAAGGGTGCTGACCATCCGGTAGCGAACCTCGCCGACATTTTCATAGTGGAGGTCCGGCAAATGCCGGGGTGTGAACAACACCGCGACGTCCATTTGCCCGGCCAGAAGGTCGGCGCACATTTGCGTTGAATAATCGAGTTCGACGTAAAGGGAAGTTTCCGGAAGCGCTTTCCGAAACTCCGACACCCATTCGCCGATATGGCTTGCGGCAAGGTCGCTCTGCAGTCCGATCCGCATCGACTGGTTGAAGTTGTCGGCCCGTTGAACCGAGCGTTTTGCCGCATTCCATTCGTTAAAGAGCGATCGCGCGTGATCGGCCAGCCTGAGACCGGCCGCGGTGGGCCGGGTGCCGGCTCGGCTGCGGGTGAACAATTTCCTTCCAACGGAACGCTCAAGCGTTTTCACGCGGGCGGACACCGTGGACTGCGTGACGCCCAGATTGTCGGCCGTGACATTGAAACTGCTGGTTTCCAGCAGGTCGAGAAATGTCTCCAGATGGTCGATTTGCATGGTCTGATTTCCAAATCTGATCGCGTCATACTAATCGATAATTTCGATTAATAAACACCAGTATCATGAATTCAATAATGCGACGGTTCGAGAGATAATCCATCGGAGCGAGGTGTGATCTCAGGAGGACACGATGGCGATTCAGGAACAGGAACGGCGGGGCCGGCGCAGTGGCGGCCGGGCGGGACGCATCGCCGTTCGGAGAGCGCCGCTGGCGGAAGACCTGCGCCCTGTCCGGCCCGGCCTGAGCGGCGGAACCTATAAGCCGCTGAGTGATGACGATGTCCGGAAGATTCATCGCGCCGCTCTCGATGCGCTTGAGACAATCGGGCTTGCCGATGCGCCGCCCTCCGGGGTTGAAGCGATGGTCAACGCGGGAGCGGAGCTGGGTGCGGACGGACGTTTGCGATATCCGCGGGCGCTGGTTGAGGATATGCTGGCCGTCGCGGCGCGCGACATCACTTTACACGGCCGCGACCCGGCCCATGATCTCAAGCTGTCGGGCACACGGGTCCATTTTGGAACCGCAGGCGCTGCCGTGCATGTTGTCGACCCGCTGACGCGGGAATACCGGGATTCAACCATTCACGATCTTTACGTGGCTGCCCGGATCACTCAACAGCTTGACAACGTCCATTTCTTCCAGCGTGCACTTGTGGCGAGGGACATCAGCGACAATTACGAGATGGATATCAACACCCTGTATGCGTCCTGCGCCGGCACGACAAAACATGTCGGAACGAGCATCTCGGATCCCTCACATGTGAAAGGGTGTTTTGACCTCCTTCACATGATTGCCGGCGGCGAGGACAGGTGGCGCGCACGCCCCTTTGTTTCCAACACGAACTGTTTCGTCGTGCCGCCGATGAAATTCGCCGAGGAAAGCTGCATCGTGATGGAAGATTGCATTCGCGGTGGAATGCCGGTGTTGCTTCTTTCGGCCGGACAGGCAGGGGCGACGGCACCGGCTTATCTTGCAACCGCGATCGTTCAGGCCGTTGCGGAGTGTCTTGCCGGTCTGGTCTATGTGAACGCGGTCAGTCCCGGCCATCCGGCGGTGTTCGGAACATGGCCGTTTGTCTCCGATCTCAGGACCGGCGCGATGTCGGGCGGCTCCGGGGAGCAGGCGCTGCTTTCCGCCGGCTGTGCTCAGATGCATCAGTTCTACGGATTGCCCGGCGGCGCAGCGGCCGGGATTGCCGATTCCAAATTGCCTGATATGCAGGCCGGTTGGGAGCAGGCCATGTCCAATGTCATGGCAGGTTTAAGCGGCCTCAACATGGTCTATGAGGCCGCCGGAATGCATGCGTCCCTTCTGGGATTTTGCATGGAATCCCTCATTCTCGGCAATGACATGCTCGGGCAGGTGCTCCGGTGCGTCAGGGGGATAGAGGTGACGGAAGACAGCCTGAGCATCGAGGCTATGAAGCAGGTCTGCCTTGAGGGGCCGGGCCATTATCTTGGAAGCGACCAGACCTTGGCATTGATGCAGAGCGAATATGTTTATCCTGAACACAGCGATCGATTGAGCCCGACAGCCTGGGCGGAGCTTGGAAAGTCCGACCTTGTTGCGCGCGCTGCTGAACGAAAAAACGAAATTCTGGAGAGTTCGAAAAAGCCCTTGTTTGAGCCCGCAACAGATGCAGCGATACGGCAGGCCTTCAGGATTCATGTCTAGGATATTTATGGGTCCATACCCTAGGTGAGGGCTGGTTGCCGTCTGTTTTGACAAATGTCAGAACATTTTGTCATATATCAAGATGGAGACAGATCAGAGTAAACAGGGACGCCGCCGGTCCGGGGGCCGGAGCGCGGCGGAAGATGCGATCATAGAGGCTGCCTGGCTTTATTATCATGAAGGCCAGAACCAGAATGAGATTGCGCGAAGACTGAATGTGTCCCGCCCGACCGTCGTCAACTATTTGCAAGGTGCCCGGGATCGGGGCTATGTGCGGATTACCCTGGCTGACGAGGCATTCGTCAATCATCAGACATCCATCGCCCTGAAGGAGCGATTTGCGCTGGCCGACGCTTACATTGTGCCTGACGGTCAGGACATTACCGCTTCCCTGACGCGTGTCGCACGGGGGGCGGGCGAGTGGCTGCCGTCCCTGCTGCAGTCCGGTGATCGCCTTGGTGTTGCCTGGGGGCAGACCATTTATACGGTTGCCGAGACGATGCCACCTGTGCGCACCCAGAACATCTCGGTTCTGCAATTGGTCGGTTCGATGGCGACACCTTACGGATTCACTGCCGAAATCTGCTCCGCCCACCTGGCGCAGAGGCTGTCCGCCCGCTGCATCAATTTGCATGCACCCGCCTTGCTCAGCAGCCCCGATCTGGCGGCGCAGCTCAGGGAAGAGCCGCTGATCAAGGCGCAATTGGAGGCGGTCAACAAGTGCAACAAGACGCTCTTCGCAGCCGGTTCAATTCAGCCGAACAGTCATGTTGTCAGCAGTGGCGTTGCGACCCGGGAAGACCTGCGGCACTATATCGACAAGGGCGCAGCGGGCGTTCTCTGCGGACAGTTTATCGATCAGGCCGGCAAGCCGATAAAAGGCCGGCTCAACGACCGGATGATCGGTGTGGATCTTGACACGATGATCGGTCTTGATGTCGGTCTCCTGGTCTCGGTCGGAAAAGACAAAGTCGGACCGATGCTTGCGGCCATCCGCGGAGGATATGTCACCCATGTCGTGACGTCCCGCCGCACAGCAGAACGGATGCTGAAAACCGCCTGACGGTGTGAGCGACAGGGGACCATCTGATCACAACTCGCTCTAGGCGCTGAGTTTGTCCGGGAACAGCTCTGCCAAGCCGGTACCGGATGCTTCGCAAATCCCCCGCTCGGTAATCAAGCCGGTCACCAGCCGTGCAGGCGTTACGTCGAAAGCCGGATTGCACCCCGGCGTCCCGTCCGGTGAAATCTGAACCTGCGTGATGGTTCCGTCGTCGAGCTTGCCCCACACTCTGGTGACTTCCTCAGGGTTCCGCTCTTCAATCGGGATTTCGCGCAACCCGTCACGCACCGTCCAGTCGACGGTCGGTGAGGGCAGGGCCACATAGAACGGAACATTGTTGTCCCTGGCGGCCAGCGCCTTGAGATAGGTGCCGATCTTGTTGCAGACATCGCCGTCAGCTGTGGTCCGGTCGGTACCGACGATGACCATATCCACCATGCCCTGTTGCATCAGATGGCCGCCGGCATTGTCGACGATGAGGTCATGGGGTACGCCGTGACCGTTCATTTCCCATGCCGTGAGATGGGCGCCCTGGTTTCTGGGGCGGGTTTCGTCGACAAAAACATGGACCGGAATTCCGGCTTCCATGGCGTGGTAAATCGGTGAGGTCGCCGTTCCCCAGTCGACGGTCGCCAGCCATCCGGCATTACAATGGGTCAGGATACGGACAGGCTCGCCCGCCGGCTTGTTTTGTGCAATCGCTTTGACCAGTTCCAACCCGTTCAGCCCGATCCGGCGGTTGTTTTCGACATCCTCATCGCAAATCTCCGCCGCACGGCGAAAGGCTGCCGCGGCACGGTCTTCAAGCGGAAGCGGCAGGAGGAGATTGCGCATTTCATTGAGCGCCCAGCGCAAGTTAATCGCAGTGGGGCGGGTCTGATGCAGAATTTCCCAGACTTCGCCGAGCGCGCGGTCGGACGGGTCGCGGCGCATTTCGTCCGCAATGCCGTAGGCAGCCGTAGCGCCGATCAGAGGCGCACCGCGTACCCACATGTCCCGGATGGCAGCTGCATAGTCTTCCCTCGATCTCAGAGGCACAATCCGGAATTCATGCGGAAGCCAGCGTTGGTCGATGATCCGAACGGTTTGATCATCCTCATCGTACCAGATCGACCGGTAATGCGTCCCTTCAACGTTCACAGCATGTCCTCCTGGTGAATGTGCCGCGTCAGATCGAACAGATGTCCGATCCCGACGATTTTGTGACGGTTCAAAACCAATTGCCTGCCCAGCACCAACGTGCGGGCTTCGCAGGCTGCCCTTGAGTCCGGATCTTCAATGTTCTCAAAATCGGCATTGTGGGCCAGCCCCAGAATGCGTCGGTGCATTTCGATACCGCAGATGCCCATCGCGTCCGTCCAGATCTGATGAAGTACCTGGCCCAGGGCGTGTTCCGACGCCATGGGATCGTTCTGTTTTTCATACAGGTCGGCTGCATAAAGAATACCGCTTCGCTCTGTCCGCCACAATATCGTGAATTCCTTGGCAAAGCTGGACCAGACGTCGGCAACCTGGGCCAGGATCCATTCCTGAAACAGGTTTCGGTCTCCCGGCTTATCGCTGTGGGCCGGCTGCGAATAATATGACATCAGGAAATTGGAGATCAGCATTCCGACGTCAAAGCCCATCGGGCCGTAAAATGCGAATTCCGGATCGATTACTTTCGTGTCGGTATCCGTTACCATTACGGAGCCGGTGTGGAGGTCGCCGTGCAGCAGCGTTTCGGCATTGGAGCAAAAAGCCCGTTTCAGATGCTGCACTTCGACTTTGAGGTTGATGTCGGCGCGCAGGCGCGCGACCAGCGGATCAAGTTGCGGCGTCGTATGGCGGTTCATTTCCGCTTCAAAATAGGGATCGGTAAAGACCAGATTTTCGGTGATGTCGCACAGCTCGATATTGTCGGCAAACAGGGCCAGATCGCGTTTGCGTTCCGCAGCCTTCATGTGAAGGTCCGAGCCCCTGAACAGAGTCCGGGCACAGAACCGGCCAAGATGCTCTCCAAGATGTTCGGTCCGTTGTCCGTTGATCAGTCGATTTCTGAGGATGACGTGCGGCGTCAGGTGCTCCATGATGATCAGCGCCTGATCTTCATCGAAATGGAAGATCTCCGGGACCCGGCCGGGGTCCCTCGCAGCCTGTCGTGTCAGGGCATGATATTCGAAAAACGCCCGTCTCAAGGGGAGGGGCCAGCTGTCTCCGACCAGGCGGACATACGGCAAGGCTTGTTTGACGACGATGCTGCCTTGCGGGCTTTCAACGATAAAGACCAGATTGAGATTGCCGTCTCCGACTTCGCGGGTTTGCCAGTTTTCCGTGTTTGCGCCGAGTTTTGAGCAGGCGCCTTCGATCGGACGAAGACGCTCAGGAAGCGTTTCCACCGTCAGCGGAGCATAAGCATCTGATTTATTATCCATGGCCTGCCTCCCTCGTATTTTTGTGCAATGCAGGTGCGGATGTGCAACCGCCGGCCAGCCGGACGGTTGTTTTCCGGCGCGTCAGCCCGGTATCAGAATTGAGGTAATGCGCTCAATTGTCAACTGCCCTTGACTTTTGCAAAGTCCTAATTTTTTATCATGTCAGGGAGGCATATGACATGCAGTCGGCAGCAGCCGTCATCGCCGGTGTGCGGAAGTCCTTCGGGCGCAATATCGTGTTGAAGGGAATCGATATGTCTGTGCCTAAAGGACGGGTCACCGTGCTGATGGGAGCGAACGGAGCGGGCAAGTCCACTCTGGTGAAAATCCTGAGCGGTGTGCATGCCGCAGATGCCGGTGAGATTACACTTCTTGGAGACCGTTATGACCCGGATACGCCGGCCCAGGCTATGCGGTCCGGTGTTGTTACCGTGCATCAGAGCATCAATGACGGCGTTATCCCGGACCTGGATGTCGCTTCCAATCTCATGCTCGATCGCCTGGCGGAGCCAGGTGGCGGCTTTTTTCTTAAGAGCCGGCAAATTCGCCGGCAGGCGCGGGATGTGGCGGCATCCATTGGGCTTGATGTCGATGTATCCGCGTCGATTTCCGATCTCAGCCTCGCGGATCGTCAGTTGGTCGCCATTGCAAGGGCGATGGCGCACCGCCCCCGTCTTCTCATACTCGATGAGCCGACATCGTCTTTGTCGGCCGCCGAGGCGGACCGGCTGTTCGGATTGATTGACCGTTTTCGCGACGAGGGTGTCGGGATCTTGTATATCTCGCACCGCATGTCCGATATTCGCCGGATTGCAGACCGGATCATCTCAATGCGGGATGGGCAGATCTCGGGGACCTTCGAGTCCGAGCCGCTTGACTATGAAGGCGCCGTGCAGGCTATGCTCGGCCACAAGATGACAGATGTGCACCTTCGCATTCCGGAAGCCGGCGTGCCGGTTCTCTCTCTGAAGGACTTTCAGCTCAACACAGCTTCTGCGCCATTTTCCCTGGAGTTCCGCAAGGGTGAAGTTATCGCAATAACCGGTTTGGTCGGCAGCGGAAAATCGCAGCTGGCCGAGATACTTTTCGGCATCGCCCAGCCCCGTTCCGGCACGATACAACTGGCGGGAGCCGATTATGCACCGGCGAGCCCTGAAGCTGCGATTGAGGCCGGCGTGTTTTTGTGTCCGAAGGACCGGGCATCCAATGCGGTGATCGGCGACTTCGATATCTCCGGCAATACTGTGTTGCCGTTTCTTGCCAACTACTCCGCGCTGTCTTTCCTGAACCGCTCGAGAATACAGGCGATGACGCGGCATATGATCGAAAATCTCGGCATTGTCTGCCAATCCGAACGCGATCCGATCGGCAATCTTTCCGGCGGCAATCAGCAGAAAGTTATGGTTGCCCGCTGGCTGTCGGAGGCCTGCAAACTTCTCGTTCTGGATGAGCCTTTCCAGGGTGTCGATATCAGGGCCCGGCGAGACATAGGACAGAAGATAAGGGAAACAGCCGCGGACAGGGCAACGGTCGTCATGGTTGCGGAACTGGATGAAGCCCTGGAAATCGCAGACCGGATTGTCGTGATGAGTGCTCATAGCGTTGTCGGTGATCATCGCAATGAAAATATCGATATCGGTCCCGTTTTGTCCCAGGTGGCGGGGCAGGGGCTTAATCCCGCCGCCGGGCTAAGGTGATGGCGGATTTTGAACAGAACGGAAGACTGATGCCGCGTGATCCTTCAGAACAGGTTCAGAATGTGCCGGTAACGCATGCGTCGCCACGCCTGGATAAAATCGACCTGGCGATCCGCTACGGGTTCCTGACGCTCCTTGTCGGCCTGCTCGTGTTTTTCAGCATTTTCGCAAGCGGATTCATGAGCGCAATCAGTGCCGTGTTCATCTTCCAGTCGGTTGCCATTACCGGGATCCTGGCCCTGGGTGTCACCTGCACATTGGTCGTGGGCGGTTTCGACCTCTCCATCGGCGCCGTGGCGACATCGGCACTCATGCTGTCGGCCTACGTTATGGTCATCTGGGAGCAGAATGCCTTTGTTGCGGTTATGGCATGCCTTGCCATGGGCGCGTTCGTCGGACTGGTCAACGGATTGCTGATTGTTAAAACCCGGGTGCCGGATCTGCTGGCAACTCTGGGGATGATGTTTCTGCTGGTGGGGCTTCAACGCATCCCGACGGAAGGACGATCGATCGCAACCGGTATGACACTGCCGGATGGATCGGTCGCCAACGGTGTCTTTTCGCAGGCATTTCTGGCACTTGGCCGCTATCGCTTTGATTTTATCCTTGATCGTCTTGTGCCCGTTTCGGTCGTTTTTCTGATCGCTATCGGCGTATTGGTCTGGGGGTTCCTGGAGCTGACCCGCCACGGACGGCTCATGTATGCCATAGGCTCGAACGAAAAAGCCGCCGCATTGGCCGGAACCAACGTCAATCGCTACAAAATTGTCGCCTATATGATTTCCGGCGTTCTGGCTTCTGTAGGCGGCATCCTGATGGCGGCCCGGCTCGGCCGGGGAGATATCGCCTCGGGCAACAACCTTTTGCTTGATGCTGTGGCCGCGGCCCTGATCGGTTACGCCGTGCTGGGCGCGGCAAAACCCAATGCTTTCGGCACCGCAATCGGTGCGCTGTTTGTCGGCATCCTGTTGCAGGGCCTGACGATGATGAATGTGCCCTACTACACCCAGGATTTCGTCAAAGGCGCGGTGCTCGTCGTTGCACTTGTTTTCACATTTTACCTGTCGCAGGGCCGGAGCAGATCCGGCGGCTGAGAATTCATAAGAATGAAAAGGGAGGAAGGAAAATGAAGATCAATCGTCGATTGCTTGTGAAGGCTGCGGGTACTCTGGCTATGGCGGCGGGGCTGATCTCCGCCCCGGCATTTGCCGCTGACAAGCCCGCGCCTTTTGATAAGCCCGAGGATGTCAAGATTGCTCTGGTGCGCTATCTGTCTACCGGCGACTTTTTTCAGGCCTATCTCTCCGGTGTCGAGGCACAGGCCAAGGCCTTGGGTGTCGATCTGCGTGTCTTTGACAGCCGCCAGGATGCGGCACTGCAGGCCGATATGGTCGATCAGGCGATCGCTCTCGGCGTTGACGGCATCGTCGTGCAGCATGGCTTGACGGAGTCAATGCAGGACGCCGTCCAGCGGGCGCTGGATGCGGGCATCAAGGTTGTGGCGTTTGATGTCAATGTCGAAAACGAAGCCGTGCCGCAGGTTGAGCAGTCCGACAGGGACCTTGCCCGTCTGGCGCTGGAGCAGGCGATCAAGGACAATGGAGAGGAATTCAAGGCCGGCTATGTCTATGTTCCGGGCATCGCGCCGCTCGACCGGCGGGACGAAACCTGGCGTCAGTTCAAAGAGACATATCCCGGAATCAATGAGAAAGCTGTCTTCGGGACACTGGACAATCCGATTGCGAATTCAAATGCCAACCAGGCGCGCTCGGTGCTGCAGGCCAATCCCGATATTACGGTGATGTTCGCGCCCTATGACGAGTTTGCCAAAGGCGTAAAGATTGCCGTGGATGAGGCCGGTCTGAACGAGCAGATCAAGATCTATTCCGCAGATGTTTCAACGGCGGATATTTCGGCCATGCGCGAGCCCGCCAGTGCCTGGGTCGCCACAGCTGCGACAAACCCCGCCGTTGTGGGTGAAGTCAGTGTTCGCGCGCTTGCGATGTTGCTTGCCGGTGAAAATCCGGGCGCCTCGGTTATCGTCCCGCCAACCCTGATTACTCAGGCGATGTTGAACGAACTCGACATCAAGAACATGGAAGAACTCGCGGCAAGGATGCCGCAGTTCGCCCACGCCGATGTTGCAACGCCTGATTGGATGCCGTTGCCTGACCGGTGAGAGAGGCACGTGTGATCATAATGGTCGCCGGTTCCCTGCCGGCGGCCGTTTCATTCGAGGCAGAGGTTTCTAATCGCGCGGTGTATGTAAAGTGTCGGCGATGTCGTTAGCGGCGCCAAGCATGAAGGCGTGCTCCGATCCGACACAGAACATCGTCACTCCGATCTCTTTCAGATCACTGCAGGCTCCGGCATTGGGGGCAAATGTCAGCAGGGTTTTGCCATGCTTTTGCGTGGCTTCGGCGACGCGTGAGAGCGCATCGCGGACTACACTGGCCCAAGGATCGGTGACGCCGTAACACACCGCCAGATCGGCCGGTCCGACAAACAGGCCGTCAACACCGTCAATTGCCGCAATCTCGTTTGCAGCTTCAACGCCTTCGGGTTCTTCGATTTGAACGATGACAACCGTCTCGCGTTTGCTCTGGGCCAGCACCTCCGCCATGGGGCGTGTTGCAAATCCGGCCCAGCGGGTCGAACCGGCATAACCGCGTCCGCCATGTCCGAAATAGCTGGCGCGGGCGACATCCCGGGCTTTTTCAACACTGTCGACATGGGGAACGATGATACCGGTCGCACCGGCATCCAGTGCTTTCAGAATTTCAGCGGGCGTTCCGGCGGGGACGCGAACCAGTGCCGGAAACGAAATGGCGCGGGCAACTGCAAGGCACGCATCCATGCTTCTGCGATCGAACGACGCATGTTCGGCATCAAGCACCAGAAAGTCCATCCGTGACCGTGCGAAAACCTCGATAATGTCGTGTGCCGGTGTCTTGATAAACGTTCCGGCGAGAATGTCGCCCGATTTCATTCGATCTTTCAGGAATGTCTCGGTCATTATTGGTCTTTCGCAAGGGTTAGCGCCGCACGCATGTCGCGCTCAAGTTCTTCCAGATGGGCACGCATTGCGCCAATAGCGCCAGTACTATCCTTTTTCTTGATGCAGTCGAGAATTTTTTGATGCGCGGCAACGGTATGCTCGACCGGTATCCCGCGCGCGGCCTTGCCGCGTCTGCGCATTCAGGATCAATTGGGGGAAACGGTTTTGTCGGCGGCAAACCGTTGGCCGATACGTGGTGGGGCAGGAGATAGTCGGCTATTGGTAATGCACACGCCCCAAGCGTTGAGTCCCCGTTTTGAGACGGGGATCAGGGAAGACAACAAAGATCAACTATGTCTGGCAGAGGCAGGTTCATGAATACATATGATTTTTCCGGCAAGGTCGCAGCTGTCACCGGTGGTTCGCGCGGCATTGGAGCTGCAATTGTCAAGCGGATGGTCTCGTCCGGTGCGAGGGCAGCGATCTGGGACTTGGATATCGACGCGGCAGAAGAAAAAGTCGCGGCACTGGACCCGGAAAAAGTGCATTTTTGCAAGGTGGACGTGGCGGATTTCGAGGCCGTGTCACAAGCGGCGGCCGATACTGAGGGCAGATTCGGCGGGATCGATGTGCTGGTCAACAGCGCCGGTATCGCCGGTCCGACTCATTCGCTGGCCGACTATCCGGTCGACGAATGGCGTAAGGTTCAGGTGGTGAATGTCGACGGGATCTTTCATTGCTGCAAAGCGGTTGTGCCGGGGATGATCGCCAGAAACTACGGGCGCATTGTCAATGTTGCCTCGATTGCCGGCAAGGAGGGCAACCCCAATGCATCCGCCTATTCGGCGTCAAAAGCGGCGGTTATCGCTCTGACCAAATCGCTCGGAAAAGAGTTGTCCGGCCATGACATTGCAGTTAATTGCATAACGCCCGCAACCGCAAATACACGCATTCTGGAACAGGTGTCGCAGGACTTCATCGACTACATGCTGTCAAAAATTCCGCGCGGCCGATTTGTGACGGTCGACGAAATCGCATCCATGGTCTGCTGGATGTGTTCGGCGGAAAACTCCTTCACCACCGGCGCTGCGTTTGACCTTTCCGGCGGTCGGGCGACTTACTGAGATCGGTGCGGAGGGACCTTTCACAGGCCGTATCATTTCCGCTCGCCATAATCCTTAAGCCGAATATACTTGCGCCCAGTTCTTCCTTAGAGGATTGGATTGATGAGTGAAAAACCAGTTGCATTAATTGTCGGCGGCGGGAGCGGTATCGGCGCTGACACGGCGCGAAAACTGACCGAAACCGGTTATGATGTCGCCGTAATGTCGTCCTCGGGCAAAGGGGAAGCTCTTGGCAATGCGCTCGGCGGATTGGGCTTTACAGGCTCTAACCTTGTGCCTGAAGACCTCAGGCGCTTCGTGGATGCCGCGCTTGATCGTTTCGGGCGGATTGACGGACTTGTCAATTGTACCGGCCACGGGCCCAAGGGGCCGATCATGGAAATCAGCGATGAAGACTGGCATTTGGGAATGGACTATTACTTCCTGAATGTTGTTCGGGCGGCACGTCTGGTCCTGCCGACGATGCAGGCGCAGAAATCCGGCTCGATCGTCAATATTTCGACCTTCGCTGTTTTTGAGCCCGATCCGGATTTCCCGACATCCGCGGTTTTCAGGGCAAGCCTTGCCGGCTACACCAAACTTTTCAGCACGAAGTTTGCCGCACAAGGCATTCGCATGAACAACGTTCTGCCGGGCTTCATCGACAGTCTGCCCGAAAAGGCGGACCGGGTTGACCGCATTCCGGCCGGCCGATATGCGCGGGTGCGCGAACTGTCCGACACGATTGCTTTTCTGATTTCGGATTCATCGAGCTACATTACGGGTCAGAATATCCGTGTCGACGGCGGATTGACCGCGTCCGTCTAGAATTTTCCACAATCTGGAAGAATGGAAGTAAATAAATTGCGCTTCCTGCGGAAATTAGATCGGATTTTTCCGGATGAAACACGGAAGAGATTGCGATCTAAATGAACCTCATTTAGCGTGAGGCACAAATCGCCGATCAACGGCGCAAGAACAAAGTTCGGGCAGGGGAGATGATCATTGGAGTACTTTGTACAGCAATTGATCAACGGATTGACTTTGGGGTCACTCTACGGGCTCATCGCCATCGGGTATACGATGGTGTACGGCATTATCGGCATGATCAATTTCGCTCATGGCGATATATTCATGGTCGGAGCATTCATCGCGCTTATCGTTCTCATTGCCGTTGGGGTCACTGCCGCCAGCGGCATTTTCTTTATTGTCTTTGCGCTGCTGCTGGCTCTGCTGGTTTCAATGATCTTCACCGCCGTCTGGGGTTGGGGTGTCGAAAAAATTGCCTATCGGCCTTTGCGCGGATCATTCAGGCTGGCGCCATTGATCACAGCGATCGGCATGTCGATTGCGATCCAGAATTTCGTGCAGATTTCGCAAGGAGCCCAGGTCAAGGCGGTGCAGCCGATTGTCTCCGGCGGCCTCACCCTGTTTGCGGACAGTCCGATCAGCGTTCAGCTCTCTTACATGCAAATCCTGATCATGGTTTCGACCCTGGTGCTGATGGCCGGATTTACACTGCTGATCAGTAAGACATCCCTTGGCCGGGCACAGCGTGCCTGCGAACAGGACCAGAAAATGGCGGCGCTGCTGGGTGTGGATGTGGACCGGACAATCTCCATCACGTTCATCATCGGCGCCTCGCTGGCCGCTTTTGCCGGGTGCATGTTCACGGTCTATTACGGTGTGATCGATTTTTATATCGGCTTCCTGGTTGGAATTAAGGCTTTTACGGCAGCGGTGCTTGGCGGTATCGGTTCGCTGCCCGGCGCGATGCTCGGCGGCATCCTGATCGGCCTGATCGAAACGTTCTGGTCCGGTTATTTTACGGTTGAATACAAGGATGTCGCGGCGTTTTCGATCCTTGCTGTTGTTCTGATATTCATGCCCTCCGGTCTTCTGGGAAAACCTGAAATCGAGAAGGTCTGATAATGGCGGCATCACCTGACAGAATCGACGTTGCCGCCGCTCTGAAAGACGCTGCGATCGCAGCCCTGGTCGCCCTGGCACTGTCGGTGTTTCTGGTTGGCGTAAAAACGAACTCCATGCCGGGCGGACTGGTTCTTTCTCTGCGGCTTGAGGCGGTGGCGGTTGCCATTGTCGCTGTGTTTGTCGGCCGGTTTTTGCTGAATATACTCGTGTGGCGGCAACCGGCGAGCACTGCAAGGTTGAAAGTTCCGTCACTGCCGGGAGTGGGCGACAAGCTCGGACCGATTATGCTGCTCGTGGCTGTCGGGTTGCCGATTGTCACGGTAATCTTTTTTCCCGACAAAGATCGTCAGATCATGGATCTGGCGATCCTGACGCTGACCTATGTCATGCTGGCGTGGGGGCTGAATATCGTCGTCGGTTTCGCCGGACTGCTTGACCTGGGTTATGTCGCTTTTTATGCCGTCGGCGCCTACTCATTCGCGCTTCTTGCCAAATTTCTTGACATCGGCTTCTGGACGGCTTTGCCGCTTGCGGGCATTTTGGCGGGTTGCTGGGGCATCATTCTGGGTTTTCCGGTTTTGCGGCTGCGGGGCGACTATCTCGCCATCGTCACGCTGGCGTTTGGCGAGATCATCCGCGTGGTGCTTTTGAACTGGTACGAATTTACCGGCGGCCCCGACGGGATTTCCGGTATTCCCAAACCGACCCTTTTCGGGCTCGAATTCAAGCGAAACGGAGGCTTTGCCGACTTTTTTGATATTCCCTTCGACAGTATTCAGCGATTTGTCTTTTTCTATTACATCATTCTTGCGCTGGCGCTGGTCACCTATTTCGTGACGTTGCGCCTTCGGAAACTGCCGTTAGGGCGGGCCTGGGAAGCTCTGCGCGAGGATGAAATGGCGTGCCGGTCGCTTGGGATCAACGTCACCAACACGAAGCTCTCCGCTTTCGCAATCGGTGCGATGTTCGGCGGTTTTGCCGGCTCTTTCTTTGCGACCCGCCAAGGGTTTATCTCGCCGGAGAGTTTCACCTTTATCGAGTCTGCGGTCATTCTGGCAATCGTGGTGCTGGGTGGACTTGGCAGTCAGCTGGGGGTTGCGCTTGCGGCAATCGTCCTGATCGGCGGCTTTGAAGTCTTCCGGGAACTCGAACAGTACCGAATGCTGGTGTTCGGCCTTGCCATGGTGGTCATCATGATCTGGCGGCCACGGGGGCTGATCTCGACCCGTGTGCCGTCAATTTTCCTCAAACGCAAGAAAGCCATATCCGCTGATCTGGTGGCGCAAGGAGAGGGCCACTGATGAGCGGGCATTTTGACGGTCTGTGGTCTGAGGAGGACATTCTTCAGGTCGAACACATGACGATGCGTTTTGGCGGCCTGGTGGCCGTCGATGATCTGTCTTTCCGGGCCAATCGAAACCAGATCACCGCGCTTATCGGACCCAACGGTGCCGGCAAGACGACAGTCTTCAACTGCATCACCGGCTTCTACAAGCCGACGGAGGGCCGCCTGATATTTTCCCAGAAAAAGGGAAGCGACTTCCTGCTGGAACGGATGCCCGACTTTGAGATCGCGCAGAAAGCAAAGGTAGCGAGGACGTTTCAGAACATTCGCCTGTTCGGCGGAATGACGGTTCTGGAAAATCTGATGGTGGCCCAGCACAACGAGTTGATGCTGGCATCGCGTCATTCGATTGCCGGTTTGTTCGGTCTGAAGAGTTTTCGCAACGCTGAAAAAGCGGCGATCGAACGGGCCAAATACTGGCTCGACAAGACGGCACTGACGGCGCGGGCCGACGATCCGGCTGCGGATCTGCCCTATGGCGACCAGCGGCGGCTTGAGATTGCCAGGGCCATGTGCACCGGTCCGGAACTGCTGTGTCTAGACGAACCGGCCGCCGGTCTTAATCCGACAGAATCGAAGGCGCTGAATGAAATCCTTTGTTCCATCCGGGACGACGAAGGCGTCGCGGTGCTTCTGATTGAACATGATATGAGTGTGGTCATGGAAATATCCGACCACGTCGTCGTGCTTGATTACGGCCGGAAGATATCGGACGGCATTCCGGATGATGTGAAGCAGGATCCGAAAGTCATTGCCGCTTATCTCGGGATTGAGGAAGAGGAGGTTGACCTCTCTTCACCGGATCATCTGAGACACACCGAAACGGTCCCGGAGGCGCAGCAATGATGAACGGGACGATGTTGTCGGTTTCAAACGTTGAGACCTATTACGGACGGATTGCCGCGCTCCGCGGCGTCGACATGCATATCGACAAGGGAGAGATCGTTGCCTTGATCGGGGCCAACGGGGCGGGCAAATCCACTTTGATGATGACCGTCTGCGGCAATCCGCACGCACGCTCGGGCAGCGTCACATTCAAGGGGGTGGATATCACCCGCAAACCGACCCACACCATCATGCGCATGGGGTTGGCTCAGTCGCCCGAGGGGCGCCGTATTTTCCCCCGCATGTCGGTCTATGAAAA
Organism: Stappiaceae bacterium; assembly: GCA_965275915.1. Classification (GTDB taxonomy): domain Bacteria; phylum Pseudomonadota; class Alphaproteobacteria; order Rhizobiales; family Stappiaceae; genus JBDWFY01. The sequence continues at coordinate 275,654 of CBDHYI010000005.1, read as the reverse complement.
TCTGCAGATGGGTGCATCCATCAATAATTTTGCCCATTTTGACGAGGATCTTGAGCACGTCTACACGCTGTTTCCCCGCCTCAAGGACCGGCAAACGCAACGGGGCGGCACGCTGTCAGGCGGTGAGCAGCAGATGCTCGCTATCGGACGGGCCCTTATGAGCCGTCCGGAATTGCTGCTTTTGGATGAACCGTCACTCGGGTTGGCGCCGTTGATTGTGAAACAGATCTTTGAAGCCATCAAAAGACTGAATGAAGAAAACGGTTTGACGGTGTTTCTCGTTGAGCAGAATGCGAACCAGGCGCTGCGTCTCGCCCATCGCGGTTATGTCATCATCAATGGCAAGATCACCATGTCCGGAACGGGAGCTGAGTTGCTCAGCAGCGATGAAGTGCGCGCCGCCTATCTCGAAGGAGGGGCGCATTGATGGGACTTATCTGGGAAACCGGTCCTGGCAGCTTTCTGGTTCTGACAATCCTTCTGGGCGGCGGGGCGGCTTATGCCATGGGGCGTGCGATTGCCCAGACGTGGAAACCGCTTCTCCTGCTCCTGTTTTATGGATTTCTGATCGCCCTTGGAGTCCGGTTTCTTCATTTTGCACTTTACGGAGGAACGCTGCTGTCGCCCTATTATTTCGCCATCGACTACATTGTCGTTCTGGCGTTCGCCGGCTTGGGTTTCCGGTTGAAGCGGGTGTCGCAGATGGTGACGCAATATAGTTGGATTTATGAACGTGCCGGCTCTTTCTTCTGGAAAGAACGATAAGAGAAACGCCGCATGCCGGCTGCGGTTTTCAGAGGGATGGTACCCCCAAAATGGGTATCGCAACGTGCACGGGGATGTGATCAAGGAGCCCGGCGGTTCGCGGCACTGTTTTCGGTCTGCGAAGGTCTGATAGTTCAAAAGAATCACCAATATCAATCTGTTGGAAAGATTTTTCGGCGGTTGGGTATTTTCTTTTGATCGAAATACATTCTAAGATCACAACCCTGTTGAAGACGCGGAACGCGCGTCAGATAACACGGAGGAACTGCAATGAAAAAATATCTGATTACCGGGGTAGCTGCTGCCGCGTTGATGGCGACATCATCGGCGAGTTGGGCCGAGATCATGATTGGCACGGCTGGTCCGATGACCGGGCAATATGCGTCGTTCGGTGCGCAAATGAAAGCCGGTGCTGAGCAAGCGGTGGAAGACATCAACGCTGCCGGCGGCGTCAATGGCGAGATGTTGAAACTGGTTGTCGGCGACGATGCCTGTGACCCCAAGCAGGCTGTGGCCGTGGCAAACCAGATGGTTGGCGATAACGTTGTCTTTATGGCAGGGCATTTCTGCTCCGGCTCATCCATTCCTGCTTCCGCGGTTTATGCCGAGGAAGGCATTGTCATGATTTCTCCGGCTTCAACCAATCCGAAGCTGACCGATGAGCGTCCGGGACCGGGCATCTACCGGGTGTGCGGCCGCGACGACCAGCAGGGTGCCGTTGCCGCTTCCTACCTTGTCGAAAACTTCAATGACAAGAAAATTGCGTTTGTTCACGACAAAACGGCTTACGGGAAGGGTTTGGCCGATGCCACGAAGGCTTCCTTCGAAGCTGCGGGCGGTACGCCGGCAATGTATGAAGCCTACACAGCCGGTGAGAAAGACTACACCGCGCTTGTTTCCAAAGTGAAGAACGAGAGTATCGATGTTCTCTATGTAGGCGGATATCACACTGAAGCGGGTCTGATGGTGCGTCAGATGCGCGATCTTGGCATGGACACGGTCCTGATGTCGGGTGATGCTCTGGCGACCGAGGAGTATTGGTCAATTACCGGTCCAAGCGGTGCCGGTACGCTGATGACGTTCCCGCCGGACCCGCGGAACTCCGAAACCGCCAAGGATGTCGTTGCCAAATTCAAGGAAAAGGGCATCGATCCGGAAGGTTACACGCTCTATACCTACGCTGCGATTCAAGCGTGGGCGGAAGCGGCAAAGACCGCAGGCAACACCAACTTTGACGATGTTGTAAAAGCTCTGGATGCCGGAAAATTCAATACGGTTCTCGGAGAGGCCGAATTTGACGACAAGGGCGATGTCTCCGTGCCTGCTTATGTTTTCTATGAGTGGCAGGACGGAAAATACAACTACATCAAGTAAGTTGTTTCAGGAACAGGAGAGGGGACATTCCCCTCTCCTTTTTTCTCTCCCCACAACTCGCTTCAGGCACGCGATAAATGGCTGCCGGGTAAACGAGCGATTTCAGCGCCAACCGTTTCGGTCGCAGCAAGAATGCTCGTCATTTGTGGGATGTAAACGATGATCGACTTTTACGGTTTCGACACGGCAAATTCGCTTAAGGTTCTGATCTTGCTTGAAGAAATCGAAGCTGATTATGCGTTCCATCCGGTCAATATCCGCGCCGGAGAACAAAAAGCGGCTTCCTTTCTGGCGATCAATCCGCACGGGAAAGTTCCCGTCATTGTCGACCGCACCGGGTATGGCGGGCCTCTGACCATAGCGGAATCCGCTGCCATTTTGATCTATCTTGGAGAAAAGTCCGGTCTTTTTCTGCCGGCGTATGGGCCGGAACGATCGACAACACTTCAGTGGTTGATATTTCAGGCGGCATCATGCGGCCCGATATTCGGACAGGCGGAATACTGGCAGTTTCTGGCACCAGGTAAGCATGATCTCGCGATTGTGCATTACCGCGACCTTGCAAACAGTCTGGTGGATCAACTCGAGCGGCGGCTGTCCGAAAGCGGGTTTTTTGCCGGAGAAGAATACAGTATCGCCGATATGGCTCAGTTCGGCTGGCTTTGGCGGCGGAAACACGCCGGGGTCGATTTCGATGGTCGCACTAATCTCAGAAGGTGGTATCAGGAGGTTGAACGGCGCCCTGCGGTATCCGGAGCGCTTCACATACTCCGCAACCTAAGCCCTACTGCATGATTTCGTCTGCGATATGGAGGGCAAGGCAAACCCCGGTCAGCGTCGGATTAACGGCCATGCGGGTTGTACCCGTCATGTGAATAAGACCGAAAGGCATCCAGGTCAGCTCGCATCCCTCCCGATAGCGCCCCATCAGGCAGGTGATGGCGGCTCCGGGCAGTCCACGGCGTGGCACGCTGTCATCGATAAATTCAAGATACTGAGTTGCTGCGGGAAGGTAACTGTCGGGATTGGTTCTGAAACGCTCCGCATTGCGATAGTGAGAGCCCGGCGGATCTGAAATTGCCTCTCGCTGTTCAAGTACAAGAACGTGTGCGCCGCTTTCTGCCAATCGGCGCGCGGCGGCTATGCCGAGCGACCCGCTCCCCGCAATCGCAACGTCAAATCGTCCAGACAGCGGACATTTCGCCCGAGAAACCGTCGACGGTCACGACTGCATGGGTGACCGACCGGAACAAGCTGTGTAACGATATTTTAAACGGCTATCGCTGACTTGCACCACTGGTAAATCGCATCCTGATCGGGTGCCAGCGTCTCGGCCATCCCGTCCGCAAACTGATCAAAGGCCTGATGGCTGGCGCCGACGCCAACCAGCACGGGTATATCCTGTTCGATTGCGGAACCGATCACGTCGCAAAATCCGCGCCCGGAGGCTTCTTCGGGGCCGAACTTGTTGAGAATAAAAAGCTTTGCCTTTCCAAGTCCGGCAGTTTGAACCAGAGAAACGGTATTGGCGAGAGCGCCCGGGTCCAATCGGCAGGCATTGGAGCCGCTGCCCAGATCCTGTGTGATCTGAACAACGGGACCATCGGGGAGCACCCGGACTTTCATGTCGCATCCATTTTCCGCGGTGCCGACATGGTCCATAAATTTTACAATGCCGCTCAGGTTCACGCCCTCGCCTTGCAGTTTGTCTGCTGTCCTGGCGAGCAAACGATCGGTTTCTCCCTGAGATTGAGAACTGACCCATGCAAATTTCATCTGTTCTCTCTTTCTTCGGTTATTGTGGCGGCCCCGACCAGTCGGCACCGCGTTGCCCGGTCAAAAATCCATCGGACAGTCGAAGGTCCGGCATGTTGCTTCCGATTTCAGCCGTCAGGAATTCGGCGGTGACGTTGCCTTCCTTCAGACGATGAAACAGTCCGCAGATCTTCGTGAAGTCCTTTGATTGTGGCGAGAGACGCAACGCGGTGACGCCCGCATCCGCCAGTTCTTCCATATGAGCGGCGAGACAGGCGTGGCTCCCGGAAAGCACCTGGACGCCGTTCATTGTCAGGAATGATTGATCTTCCAACGTCTGGACCTCCAATCCATCGGGATCCGCTTCGCAGGCAAACTGGCAATTGTCCTTGCTGCGGCCGTGCAGTCGGGCGTGATAGCAACGGCCAGAAAGTGCCAGCGGGATGCGCCCAAATCCCCATACTTCAAGTTCAACGTCAAGATCGCGCGCGGTGTCACCGAGAACCTTGATCGAAGCAAGGGGCAATTCAGGGGGCAGACAGATCCGCGAGGCGCCTTTTGATGCCAGCCACGAAAGGGTGCTTTCATTATAAACGTTTATCATGGGACCGACAGCAAAGGACGTTCCTTCGGGCATAAGCGACAGTGCGGTCAGGTCGTTGATCTCGACCATCATGCCTGACGCGAACAGATCCTGCATCAGTTTTATCTCGCGCTTCAGGGTTATGAGCGCAAGGCTTGTGACCAACACGGTCTTGCCGGCATCAAGCAGGGTGGAAACCGCATGGGGGATGCGGTCCTGATAGAAGGGCTGCCGCTTCGAGCAGATCAACTCGCCAAGCACGACCCGGTCGACTGCCACCGTTGCCAATTCTTCATAAAACGCAGCCCACTTGTCGGCCGTCCAGAAGAACTGATTGGCCCCCACCGTCAATTCCATGCTGTTTATCTCCATGTTTTCTTGTAGGCGCCGGCCGTTACGGCCAGACCCTCCGAAAGGCCGGTCAGCATTCCGTTTGGTAAAGACTGGCCGGCTTCGAGGGCGTCGACAGCGGTGCGAAAATTACGCACGACTTGTGCAACATAGGATCGGGATCGCTGCCGGCCCTCGATCTTCAGCGCAGTCACGCCCGCCTCTTTCAACTGGGGCAACAGCAGCTCGGCATTGAGACTGACAGGATCTTCGAAGAGATGGCCTGTCTTTCCGGCACTCTTGAAACAACCTTTGCAGAGCGTGGGGTAGGGGGCCGGTTGATCCGGTGCAACCTGATGTATCGTAAACCCTCCAAGCCGGGCGGAGAGTTGTCCCCCGGCATCCTGATAGTCGACATGGCTCGCCGGAGAACAGACGCCGTTCATGTTGGGGGATTTTCCGGTTGCATAAGATGATAGGGAACACCGGCCTTCCGCCATAACGCAAAGACCGCCGAAGACAAAGACTTCGACCTCTACATCGGTCTGCGCAATGATCGACGAAATTTCAGTCACGGACAAGACACGCGGGAGGACGACACGGCTGATATTGAAGGAATGTTTGTAGAACTCTATGGCCTGAGCATTGGCAGCCGCGGCCTGTACTGAAAGATGACGCCGCAGGGACGGATGTTCTTTCGCCGCATAGGCGAGAAGTCCCAGATCGGCCAGGATCACCGCATCAACCTCAAGCGATGCCGCATCCGATACCGCCCGATGCCAGATGTGTTCCGCACCGGCTTGCGGATACGTGTTGATGGCGATCATTATTTTGGTGCCGTGACGCCTGGCAAACTCCACTGCGGTCCGCATCTCGGACCGGTCGAAATTCAGACCGGGGAAATTTCTGGCATTGGTTTCGTCGGCAAACCCGCAATAGACAGTATGCGCGCCGGCTTTGACGGCAGCTCTGAAGGCGGCCGGCGTTCCGGCCGGACAGACAATTTCCATTACCATGCGGACGTTTCCCCAACCCGTGAAAGGAACAGACCGGTGTTCCGCTCGGCAAGGCCGATCATCAGTCGCAGCGGTCGTGCAAACGGGCCCGACAGTTGCTCAACTTCCCGAAACAAATCCAGTTCCGCATCATCGATCGCATTTCTCAGGGCAAGAGCCGCGGACGTGTCTCCCTCGATGACCAGGTCACGCGAAAAGAACAGTGCATCCCCGTCATATGCGCCGTGCACCAGTCCAAGCAGGGCGGCAAAGGGCCCGGCAATAAGCACATCGCCGCTTATCTTCCGCCGGAGGGCCCGGACACGGGGGGACCCGCCATTCGGTTCAAGACAGATAGCGAAAGGCAGGTCGGTCGGGTCCAGAATATAGCGGGCGCTGGCATGGGGCCCGAGGCGGCGGAACAGGCCCGGATGGTTGCCTGCTATAAGCTTTGTCAATGCGTTCAGCGAGAGCGACAATGGCCCAAGCGGCATCATTCCAAGTGCCCCGCCAATCTGTCGCGGACATCGCGGAATGGGTGAATGGGCTTGGTGCAAAGCGCTTCCCCTTTGAACAGAGACAGGTTTAAATCCTGAGCCTGTGTACGGGGTTACAGGCCGATTGCAATTGACGACTGTCAATTCCGACGCGGATTTTTTCTGGTAGGGCAGGGAAAATGCTCTGGGAGAAAGGCCGTCCGTACCTACCCGCCGTTTCCGAATTTGCGCAAGTTTCTTACCTGGTGTCACCAGGCCGGGCAGGTTACGCATGTGTCTGAAAGTGTGCCCGTTCGACACCGCATGACGGCGGTTCACCGTGCTGTCCTGGAGAAAAACGGGCCTGTTCTGAGATTTGACCGGCCAATGCTGGAGACGGGCCGACCGTCGCAAATTCCTGTTCTAACGAACCTTTTCGGCACGACGGAGCGCGTCGCCGCAGGTCTTGGGATCGTTCAGGAGGACGTTGAGGATCTTGGCGAGTTCCTGGCGGCATTGAGATCTCCGACACCGCCAGATGGTTTCAGGGATGCTTTGTCGCGCTGGCCGATGCTGAAAACGGCCCTCACCACACGTCCGAAGATTCATAAGAAGGCGGCCGTTCAGCAGGTTGTGCTGCAAGGTGCGGATATCGATCTTGGTGCCCTGCCGATTCAAACGCATTGGCCCGGTGACGCCGGGCCGCTGATCACATGGCCTGTTGTGGTCACGCGACCCTTCCGGTCGACGATGAAGGACGTTGGACATTATAATGCCGGGATCTACCGGGCTCAGGTTCTGGCAAGCGATAAGCTGATCGTGCGCTGGCTGCCTCATCGCGGGGGAGCGGCACACCATCGCGATTGGGCGGACAAGAGAGAAAAGACCCCGGTTGCCGTTGTTCTTGGCGCCGGTCCGGCCGATCTGCTGTCGGCCGCTTTGCCGTTGCCGGAAAATGTTTCTGAATTGACCTTTGCCGGAGTTCTGAGCGGTTGCCGGCCCCGGCTGGTCCCGGCAAAGACGATCCCCCTCATGGTTCCGGCGGAAGCGGAAATCATCCTTGAAGGATGGGTGTCACCGACGGAAACCGCGTTGGAGGGACCGTTCGGCGATCATACGGGCTATTACAATCCGGCCGAACCGTTTCCGGTGATGCAGGTGACCGCAATCACCCACCGCGAAGACCCGTTGTACCTTTCCACATATACCGGGCGTCCGCCCGATGAGCCCTCGATCATCGGAGAGGTCTTCAACAGTATCGCCCTGCCGACGGTCCGCGCACAGATTCCGGAAGTCCGGGATTTATGGCTTCCCCCGGCCGCGTGTTCCTATCGCGTGGCGGTGGTCAGCATCCGCAAACGCTACCCGGGACAGGCGAGACGGGTGATGATGGCGCTCTGGGGGATGCTGCCCCAATTCAGTTATACGAAAATGATTATTGTGGTGGATGACGATATCGATCCGCGAAACTGGGACGATATCGGCTGGGCCCTGGCCACCCGCATGGATCCTTCCAGAGACGTCATCATCCTTGAAAATACGCCCATGGACTATCTGGACTTTGCATCACCGGTTGCAGGATTGGCCGGAAAGTTGGGTATGGATGCGACCACAAAGATCCAAGGGGAAACCGCGCGGGAGTGGGGACAGGTGATGTCAACGGATTCGGCTGATCATGCGTTTTCCAACGACATAGTCCATCGTGTTCTGCCGGAGTTGTTCACATGAGCGGCCGGCGCGTTGTCCTGGGAGTAACGGGCGCCTCCGGGGCGGCGCTGGCTATGACGATTGCGCGCGGTCTGGCCGATATGAACGTGGATACCGATCTCGTCATCAGTCAGGCGGCAGAGCGGACGCTGGAGCTTGAGTGCGGGCCGTCGGCCTCAGAACACTTGAGGTCGGCCGTGTCTCAAACGCATGCCAACGACAACCCCGGAGCGTCTATAGCGTCGGGCTCCGTCCCGGTGGCGGGCATGATTGTCGCACCATGCTCCATGCGGAGCCTTGCGGCCGTCGCGCACGGATTTGATGACACTCTGATTGCCCGGGCGGCCGGTGTGCAGCTCAAGGAGCGCCGGCCCTTGGTCCTCATCACCCGGGAAGCGCCGCTGGCACTGACGCATCTTAAGAATATGGTTGCCGCAACCGAGGCGGGCGCCATCATACTGCCGCCTGTGCCGGCATTTTATCTCGCACCGCGGTCGGTTGACGACATAACACAGCAGATTGCGGCCCGAGCGATTGATTTGCTCCGGATCGGTTCCCCAACCGCTCTTACCTGGAAGGAGCCGGAACATCCCGGTTTCGGCTGACGAACGCGCGGTCCAGTACCGTGGCGATCAGCTTCCAGTCCGTATTGTAGCTGTGGCCGCCCGGAACGGTCATCATCTCATAATCTGCATTTTCCCGGCAGGCCATATCCGTTTCCTCCACTCCGGTCAGGCAGAGCACTTTTTCCGGCGGTAACGCATCGATCGCCGCAGCGACGTCGTGGTCGCCGCGAATAATCCCGATCATACCGGGCAACGAGATTTCGAATTCCGTCCTTCTGAAAGGGCTGAGCAATGCGACAAGAGTTGCCTTTTCCCTTGTTGCCGAATGCAGGTGCGGCCAGGCAAAAGGCAACGTATCGGCGCCGAAGGAATAACCGGCGACAATAGCGTTGTCCGAGTTCCAATGGGCCGCATAGTGCGCCACCAGCTGATCCGTATCCGCAGCCATCGTGGCGGGTGCCTGTTCGTACCAGAAATAGCGCAGCGAACTCAGCCCGACCACGCCGTATCCGCGGCTTGCAAGAGCGTCGGCAATGCCCTGCATCGACCCGCTCCAACCGGCGTCTCCCGACCAGAGGATGATCACGCCTTTAGCCGGGCGTGAAGACGGTTCGGTGATCGTCACCGGTAAATCGGGAAAAGGACCATCTGTGTCCGCGCAGCCGCTCAAGACACACAGCAGCGCTGCGGTAAAAAGCCATCTCATTTCGTGATCGCCTTTGACCTGCCGCCTGCGATCAGGGCGGTGACGTCAAACAGCACTTTGGGAACGGAAAAACCACCGGGACATGCCAGATAATTGGGAGTCCAGATCGGGTCGAACTTTGCCTTGTAGGATCTGAGGCCTTCGAAATGGTAGAACTCTTCGCCATGCCGGTAGATGAGGGTTCCAATCCGGTTCCAGGAGGTCGCCAGGGGATGGTCGGTCAGCCCGGCAAGCGGCGCCGCTCCGAGCGCAAACCACTTATATCCCTCCTCTTTGCCCTGAAGCAGCAACTGGGCAAAGAGATAGTCCATCATGACGGAGGAAATTTTCGGCCGGTAGCGCATCAGGTCGATGGAGAGTTCCTCTTTTTCGGCTCCCCTGAGAATATTGGCAAAAGCCACAATCCGGCCGTCCAGTTTGACGACGGCGCAATCAAAGCATTTCAGGTAATCCTCCCTGAAACTTGCGATGGCGAATTGTTTTTCGCTTCCGGACTTCGTCGCAAGCCAGGCGTCCGAGACCTCCTTCAGTTCGCCAAGAATGTCCGGAACGTCAGCCTGCGGAATGATACTGAAGGACATTCCGTCTTTTTCCGCCTTGCGGCACGCCCGGCGCATACTCTTGTGAACGGGCAGATCGAGCGTGAAGGCCTGCATGTCGACGCTGGCCTTTTCTCCGATTTTGAGAACCGAGAGGCCCATATCAAGATAAAGCGGCAGCATTTTCGGGCCGACAGAATAAAACACCGTGCGATAACCGCCCTGGTCCGCCATTTCGCGAAACCTCCAGGCGAGCGCTTCGGCCTGCTCGGGATCGCCCACAGGGTCTCCCATTGAAATGAAGCTGCCGCCCATGACCCCATACATCAGAAAGGCCTTCTCATCATCCGATACGAGGAAGTGCTTGTCGCCAAGAAGAGCGATTGTCGAGTCCGGATCCGTCGATTCCGCGACCAGCCTGCGCACGCTGTCCGGTATGGGGTCGGCGGGCGCGTTCTGACTGCCGCGCCGGGTGAGGATCATGTTCAGACCAAGAGCAAACACGGCTGCGACGACAGCCACACTGGTCCGAAGGAACCGTGGCGCCGAGCCGTCCCAGGTGAATTCCCACCAAAGCTGGTTCGAATACTCAACGTGACGGTGGGCGAAAAATCCAAGCCAGACGGCAGCCCCGACGGTTATCATAATGATGGCCAGCCAGCCGGGTGTCACCGTCAGGAGCGGTTCTGACGATTTTCGGTAAAAGGCGGACCGGAACGGCAGCAAGAGAACAAAGATCGTCAGCAGAAAGGCGGCTTCTTCGTAATCGAGCCCCCGGGTCAGGGCAAAGACGCTCCCTGCGCCCAGAAGGATCATCGTCAGAAAGTAAGCGCGCTCGCGTCGTCTGAGCAAAGCATTGGCAAGCACAAGCAATATGAGGCCTATGAGGCTTGCGAGCAGATGTGAGGACTCCACAAATGGAAGGGGCAGTACGGATCTGATCCATTCATGCCCGAGATCTCCGCTCGGGATCGACCCGGAAAGAAGCAGGATAAGGCCGCCGGCAGATGCCAGCCCGGCGACAAGGGGAGGGACCAGGGGCTCCGAGAACTTTCCGATGTTCTTGCCGGCGCGCTGCAAGGCACTGCGGTTTTTGCCGACTTCGTTTACGAACAGGATCAGCGCAACCGGCAGCAGCGGAAGGAAAAAGTAGATGATGCGATAAAGGACAAGTGCGCCGATAACATCTGAGCGACCCGTTGCCCCCAGCCCGGCGATAACCACAGCCTCGAACACGCCAAGCCCTCCCGGAGAGTGGCTCGCCGCGCCGATAATGATGGCGGACAGGCAGATCACATAAAAGCCGCCAAGTGAGCCGACCACATCTGCGGGCATCAGCACATAGAGCACCATGACGGCGGAGGCGACGTCCAATGCACCGGACAGCAGCAGCAGAAGGCTGGCGGCAGGACCCGGTGTTCGAATTGTTACACCGTAAAGTGCGACCGATCTTGCCGCCGTTGCGGACCAGGCGAGGTAGAGGACGAACAGCGCAAGCACGACAATCCCGCTGCCGGCGATCACGCTCTCAGGCACAGCGCTCAAAATAAGAAGATCGCCCGGGTCAAAAGTAAAGGCGAGCGCCAGAAGCAGCGTGAGCCCAAGCCAGAAAGTCAGCCACGAGTAAGCGACAATCTGCCCGATTTCCGGGATCTCAAGACCTTTGCTGCTATAGATCCGATAGCCCAGCGCGCCGCCTGTCAGGATATGAAAGCCCGCCACGTTGGAGATCGCAAAACTGGATATGCCTACCCAGGAGGCCGTTACCCTGGAAATGCGGCCCGGCGTCACCAACTGCACGGAGACATTCTCATAAAATGCAATTGCCGCAAAACCGACCCCGGTAGCCAGAACGGCCAAAAGCAGATGATTGACGGGCGTCGCTCCGATGTCACTGAAGACATCGGACAGGGTGATGTCTTCGGTGAAACGATGCAGCATGTAAAACGCAAACAGCGTGACCGCGACGGCAAAAAGACCGGTCAGGACCGTTTTCCAGTTCAGCCGATGCCGTTGTTCTGCCATGGCGCTCCGATGTTCTTCAGGCGGCGAAACTCTGACCGCATCCCAATTGATAACAGAGATGGTTACGGAATGTCAGAGTGGCGAAGGTTGGATACACAATTGCGGGCAGTCTTGGATTTCAATAGAGGTTGGCACTTGAAAGAGATGATTCGTACCCGGGCCTGAAGGTGAAACCGGATCCCGATTATTTGGGATATAGCATTCCGAATTGGCCGTCGTCCTGGTGAGGAACTGGGATGGCACTGTGAGGTCGTAATTTTTCAAATGAAAATCTGTAAGACGATTGAAATCAGAGCAAAGAACGTTTGTTACTACTCACAAATTGATGAGGCCTCGTTCTTTGGCTGGATCGAGAAAATTGATTGTGTCGACAGTTATCGGGGAGTGGGCAATGAACTGATAATGTACGTCGATGCTTGAAGTGGTCCCGGAAATCCGGACAGGTTGCTAAGGTGTATTCCATTGATTTGAAGGGATACGAGAATGGCGAAACGCCGGAATTTTTCGGACTGGTTTAAAGCGAAGATCGCGCTTGAGGCTTTGCGCGGTGACAATACGATCCAGGAGATCGCAGCGAAGTATCATGTTCACCCGAACCAGGTGAGCACATGGAAACGTCAGGCTGTTGAAGGCATGGCGGGTGTGTTCACCCGTGGAGGCAAATCAAAGGGGCCTACGGAAGCGGAGGTCAAGGAATTGCACGCCAAGATCGGGAGGCTGACCGTCGAGAATGATTTTTTAGCGCAAGGGCTCAAGAAGTGAGCCCGGCCAAGAAGAAGACGATGCTCCGCCGGGACCATCCGGATCTGAGCATCAGTCAGCAATGCAAATTGGTAAAGCTGAGCCGGTCGGCGTTCTACTACATGCCAGTCGGGGTCAGCGCAGCAACGCTGGAGTTGATGAAGGCCATCGACCGGACCTTCACCAAATATCCGTTCTTTGGAAGCCGGCAGGTCGCTGCCTATCTGCGCCGCGATGGTATCGTGGTTGGCCGCCATCGGGTTCGCCGTCTGATGGCGAAGATGGGACTGGAAGCGATCTACAAACGACCCAGAACCAGCCAGCCGCATCCGCAGCACAAGGTTTATCCCTATCTGCTGCGGAGCATGACGATCAATCGGCCGAACCAGGGCTGGTGTTCGGACATCACGTTCATTCCAGTGAAACACGGGTTTCTGTATCTGGTTGCGATTATGGATTGGACAACACGGAAAGTCCTGAGCTGGCGGTTGTCAAACACGATGCACGCCGACTTCTGCGTCGAAGCCTTGAACGAGGCCATCGCCCGGTTTGGCCTCCCAGAAATCATGAACACCGATCAGGGATCACAGTTCACCGGATCGGCCTGGATCACCACGCTGACCGAAGCTGGCATACGCATCTCGATGGATGGGCGCGGCCGGTGCATGGACAACATCTTCATCGAACGGCTCTGGCGATCCTTGAAGCAGGAAGCGGTTTATCTGGAAGATCTGACTGACGGCTTCAAGGCGCATCGTGTCATTCGTAACTGGATGAAATTTTACAACACCGAACGGCCTCATTCAGCCCTTGAGAACAAAACTCCCAAGGAGGCATACTGGGCTGACAGAAACATAAAATTGGCAGCATGAAAACCAACCCGGATACACCTTAAATTAGCTGCTGAACTGTCCGGAAAAACGGGACCACTTCAGTATGTTCGGTTTCCATTGTCTCTTCGCAATGTAGAGGACCTGCTTCATGAACGCGGTGGCTTTTCTTACCGATGGCAAGCTACCTAGACTTTTTCTTGGTTGTCTGCTCGCCTTTCATCGGAAGCTTTCTGGGCTTACTTACATATCGACTGCCGATCGGACAAACTGTTATTTTTGATCGTTCTCGCTGCGATCATTGCGGCAAAACGTTGGGTGCGCTCAACCTTATGCCGATCGTCTCATTTCTGGCCCAACGCGGGAAGAGCATCTGCTGCGGCAAGGCGATTCCAACTGAGTATCTCTGGATAGAGATCTTGGCGACAATGATTGCCATTGTTTGCGTGGTGCTGTTTTCTATGCCCCACGCTGCACTTGGCGTGCTTCTCGGTTGGTGCCTCTTGACACTCTCATTCATCGACGCGGTCTATTTCCGCTGCAGCAGGTTCAATTTGCCAATCAACCGGATGAGCTGTTTCAGCGACGTTTCGAGGGTGGCGCCGGATGTATCGAGCTGTGCCTCGGCGCGACTGTAAAGAGGTTCCCGACTGGCCAGGATGGAGCGAAGCTGTTCCATCGCCTCCGGATTTCCTGCCATGGGCCGCTCGTCGCCTTGTGCGCGGACCCGGTCCATATGCTCCTGCGGTGATGCTTTGATCCAGATCGTGTGAAAACGGGCAAGCAGCTTCTGATAGGTGGTGGGTTCGGCCACGATGCCACCGGCAACCGCGAGGATCATCTGGTCGTGCGTTGCGATGATCCGGTCAAGTGCATCCGCTTCCAGTTTGCGATATCCCTCCTGACCGTAAAACGCCATGATGTCGGAGACCGGCATTCCGGCATGTTCCTCAATGTCCCGGTTCAGCTCGACAAAGGGAATGCCGAGCTTTTCTCCTGTCATATGTCCAAGAGTCGATTTTCCCGCGCCGCGCAGACCGATGAGACAGAGCCGCCGGGCTTTCTGCTCTTCGGCCGGCTCTGGACTGAGCGTGCGCATGACGGAGTGTTTTGTTTGGCGGTCGGCAATGCGAAACAGTTCGGCGATGCGCAGGGTGTCCGACGTCCAGGGATCTTCGTCTCCCACAAGCCAGTCAATGCGATGGTCCAGGGCAATTGCGACGCGCTTCAGGAGGCCGATTGAGATGTTTCCTTCCCCGCTTTCCAGTTGAGCCAGATAGCGCGGGGAGACACCCGACATTTCGGAAAGGACACGACGGGGAATGCCCCGGCGCTCCCGCGCCTTGCGCACGCGTTCTCCGACCTGGATCAGCAGTTTGGATACGGCGTCGTCCGTGTTGTGGGCGTTTTTGACATCGGTCATCGCATGATTTGCCCTTGTCGTGCGGTCACTGCGGAACGTTTGAACTATAATGCATATTTCCTCTAAGAATTAACAATATCTCGCTTAATGTGTCAAAGATTTGCATCAAATTGCTTAATTTTTCGACTGCCGCTATGGCTCTGAAACGCGCAGTCCGATCTTTGAAAGCGATGGATCAGGCACCCGCATCAAGGTGTTCTTACACTGATTCCGCGGTGAGTAATGCGAGACATCGCTTCAGGAGGATGAACGCGGGGACGGTCGTTGTGAGAAAAGGCGCTTAACGGAGTTCCTGAGGAGGGAACCGGCGGTCAGAAGAGCGGAGAAGATGAATATGAAGCTTCCGATGACACCTGAGCTTGCGCGCGGTGAGCTGGTCAATCATGCGGAAGGCGCGCTCTATCAGGGTAAACTCAACCGGCGCGACTTCATCAAGATTGCACTCGCGGCCGGTGTCGCCATCAAAATGGGGACGGACGAAATGGCGGTTGTCGACGGCAAGCTGGCGGTTCGC
The DNA here is from genome assembly GCA_965275915.1 of Stappiaceae bacterium. Taxonomy (GTDB): domain Bacteria; phylum Pseudomonadota; class Alphaproteobacteria; order Rhizobiales; family Stappiaceae; genus JBDWFY01. The sequence continues at coordinate 260,325 of CBDHYI010000005.1, read as the reverse complement.
GGCGTGGACGGTCTGACGGTCGCGGATGCCTCGATCATGCCGCGTGTTGCAACATCCAATACGATGGCGCCGACCTGTATCATCGGAGAACGGGCTGCGGACATTCTGACAAGCTGACCGCTCTGGTCCCGGAGCGTTTCACAAAAATGCTCCGGGCCAGCTTTTTGCCGTTTGATCCGCGATTTCAAGGACATTTATGTGTCCACACCCTAATCGGATGGCGGGTTCAGAAGGGACAGGATGACCTGGCGAATATCCCGCGGCGGGGCCGTGGGTTTGAACTGATCGGCAATGGTAAACACGCAGACGAACCGCCCCTGAAAACAAAGGCGGTTGTCCTGGACGCCATTGACCTGAAAGTCGATGGATGTCCCGCCAAGTCTGGTCGGCCAGACATAGCAGTTAAGCCGATGACGAGGCGTGACCGGTTTTCTGAAGTCCAGCGACATGTGGACAAACGGAGTACCGACATTTCGGTCCAGTTCGAGCTGAAACCAGCCATCGCCGTCCAGATGGGCCTCCCACCAGGCATTTATGGCATCAAGAGCAAACCAGGGAAGCCGTGCGGTGTAAGCAATTCGCGCCGGATCGCAATCGCCCCACGTGACGCGTATGTCGTGACGAAAGGCGTTTTCGGGATGGTTCGTATCAGTAGGTTTCAACGTGATACCGGCCTTCTTCGCGCATCACATCGCGCAAGGCTTCCCACTGCTGCCCGATACTTTCTGCAATGTTGACAAAGGTTCGTTCGACGCCTTCCTCCATGCCGCGCAGTCCGCAGATGTAAATATGCGTTTTGGGATCGTTCAGAAGATCCGCAACCTTGTCTTCTTCGGCTTGCATCCGGTCCTGAACGTATTCCTTTGCACCGGTGCGGGAATAGACAAGATGCCGGTCCAAAAGCGATGGAGGAATTTTTTTCAACGGACCGAAATAGGGCAGGGATTCCGGTGTCCGGGCGCCGAAAAACATGACCATGCTTCCTGCGCCGCCCGGAGCCGTTCGCTGACGCCGCATGGTGAAGGCACGCATGGGCGCCGATCCGGTGCCGGTACAAATCATCAAAAGCCGCGCTTCAGGATCGTCGGGAAGCAGGAACGTTGAACCGAACGGACCTGTGATCCTGACCTCATCTGATTTCTGAAGATCACAGACGTAATTCGAGCACAGCCCGTTCTTTTCCCTCTTAACGGTCAGGGAAATATTGTTGAAGTTAGGCCGTTCACCGTCGCGTGGACTTGAGATCGAGTAAAGCCGAGGCAGATGCGGGTTGCCTTCGGCATCTTCTCCGGGTGGAACAATGCCGATCGACTGGCCTTCAAGCACCGGGAAGGGGAGACTGCCCAAATCAAGAATAATATGCCGGACATCGTGCTCCGGATCGTCGGTCAGCCGGTAATTGCCCTGTACAACAGCCGTTGCCGGTTTGCCCAGATTGTACATATTCACCGTCGGCTTGGCCGCAGAGGCCGGGGCTTTTGCCTTGCCTCCGGCTCCCTTGTGAGCGTCTGCCAGAAGTGCCGCTATCGACTCGTCCAGCGCCTCAAGACCGGTTTCGGCTTCGTTTGAGCCAAGGTCCTCCTGTTCGGGCAACTCGGTCCACTCGTACTGCTCTTCCAGCGAATAGGGGGTGTGAACCACCCTCCACTCATCAATTGATCCTGTGGGGCAGACCGGGATGCAGTCCATGCAGAAATTGCATTTCTCAAAATCCACAACAACGTTGTCGTCATTGTGCTCAATGGCACCAATCGGACAGGTCATTTCGCATGTGTAGCAGCGGATGCAGATTTCCGGATCAATCAGATGTTGCTTTTGCGGTGCGTTCATCGGCCCAGCTTTCAAAAGAGTCCTGACGGATGGCCGCTCTCCCGGGACGGGACATGCTGACCGTTTCGGACCTGTATTCATGCCGGATTGTCAGAATGTCTCCGCCGGAGTGGAGCGGCTGTACGGGCCGTCAGGCCATGTGCAGTTTCACATACTCGAAATCGCCCGGCTTGTTGTCGATTCCGACCTTGGGAGACGCGATCCAACTGGCATATTTCCCCGGCTCAAAGCACGGCTTCATCAGGGACTGGATGAAATCTCCGTCGGCCTTGGTGGGCAGCCAGTCCTTCACGCCCTTGTCCCATTCTTCTTTGCTGATGATGTTGCCTTCAGGATTTGCCTTGACCGTCGAGAAAATGCCGATCTTCCTGTTGAAAGCCTCGTGGGGCAATTTGAGTTCGAAGTCGATATTTGCCTTGGCGATCTGTTTGTTCCAGCGACCGACCCCACCGGATGCATCCCGGACATAGTCATCGCGCAAACGCATGTTGATGGCGGTCAGGGCCGGGACGTCTTCTGCCAAAATCCGGCCATCCTTGACGGTGCGCACCATGTATGTATCGCCGGCCAGCTGATGATCGTCGTCAATCCGATTTTCCATATAACGGCCTTTGATGCCCGCGTTGAAGGCATTGGCCGCATTGGTTGAGATTTCCTGACCGAACAGGTCCAGCGATAGGGAGTAGTGCAGGTTCAGTTTCTTCTGGATTGTCGGCAGATCAATGACGTCAAGATCGCGGACCTTGTTGATGTCATAGGGATCGGTGATGCCGGCGTTGTTCATCGCATCCAGTGTTGCCTGAATGGTGCGGCCGACACCGGTTTCGCCGACAAACATATGATGGGCTTCTTCCGTCAGCATGAAGCGGCATGTCCGGGACAGCGGATCGAAGCCGGATTGCGCCAGGCTCTCCAGCTGCATTTTGCCGTCCCGATCGGTGAAATAGGTGAACATGAAGAATGACAGCCAGTCCGGCGTTTCTTCGTTGAATGCGCCCAGCATGCGCGGCGCTTCTTCGGAGCCTGACGAGCGGCGCAGCAGATCGTCCGCTTCCTCGCGGCCGTCCTTGCCGAAATATTTGAACAGCAGATAAACCATCGCCCAGAGGTGGCGGCCTTCCTCGACATTAACCTGAAACAGGTTCCGCATGTCATAGAGCGACGGCGCAGTCAGACCGAGAAAGCGCTGCTGCTCAACCGATCCCGGTTCCGTGTCGCCCTGGATGACGATCAGGCGCTTGAGCATGTTGCGGTACTCGCCGGGCACTTCCTGCCAGGCCTTCTCGCCTTTATGTTCGCCGCACGGTATGACGCGGTCTTCCGCCTGCGGTGCCAGCAGGACACCCCAGCGATATTCGGGCATTTTCACATAATCGAATTTCGCCCAGCCTTTGGGGTCCACGGAAACGGCCGTGCGAAGATACACCATCGACTCCTGGAAGTTCTGCGGAATGAGGTCATTCCACCAGTTGATGTAGCCCGGATGCCACTTTTCCAGCGCTTTCAGTACCTTGCGGTCACTTGAAAGGTTCACGTTGTTCGGTATTTGGGTGTCATAACTGACATTGATCAGATCGAGCACGTCAATTCTCCATGGGGTTCGGCATGGCGGGATAGCCAGCTCGTTGATAATCCGCGGTCAAACCCGCTCCATGTTGTAGTCACCGCGTATGCCGGTGCCGTAGCGCTGCAGGGCGCCTTCCTCGCCGACGGCATTGGGCCGGTTGAAAATCCAGTTCTGCCAGGCCGTCAACCGACCGAAGATGCGTGTTTCCATGGTTTCGGGACCGGCAAACCGCAGGTTTGCCTCCATACCCGTCATCGCGTCGGGTGAAAAACTTGCGCGTTCTTCCATGAAAATCCGGACTTCGTCTTCCCAATCGATGTCGTCTAGAATCATGGACACCAGACCCAGTTCTTCAGCGTCTTCTGCGTCGAGCGCTTCGCCCTGCCGGGCTTCGGCGTTCCTGACGTTCTCAGGCTCGCCCAGAAAACGTGTCTCAAGCCGCGTCAAATCATTGCCCATCGGGAAGAGGCCGAAATTCGACCGGGTCAGTGTTATGGTTGCGGTCGGTCTGTTGTCGCCTTCAAACTCGCCTTCCATCATGTAAGTGCGGTCGGCGGCAAACAGGATTTCCGCAAGGACGCCGGTGAAACATGATCCGTGTTCAATCAACGCGGCGATCGATCTTGATGTGACATCGATCCGTTTCAGGATGCGTTTCCAATATTTGAGCACTTCATTGGCGAGCCAATGGTCGGCATTGTCCAGAAGCAGATCCTCGTGAGACTTCACCAGTGCCGGATCGCCCTGGGTCCGGAAGATCATCAGCCCAAGTTCCGGTTCGTTCAGTCTGAGATGAAGAACGGCATCATCCAGTTCACGGGCCACGCGCAGCAGGTATGCGTCGGCGCCCTGGGCTACGAAGTCGTCCATGTCGGCCGGAGCGGCTTCATCGGGGCCATGGATGGTCAGCGCGACTTTACGCGCGGGCCGGTCGACGGTCACTTCCACACTGGAGTAGGTCAGCGAACCGTTTTCATCAATTGTGCGCGTCAGAGGTGTCAGTTGAATACCTTGAGTAACGTCGGCTTTCGGGGAGGTGGCTGCAAATTCGCGTGCCCGTTCCTCAACCGTGGCATCAAATTTGGAGTTCGCGACAACTTCGTCGACAAGTTTCCAGTCACGGGCCCGTTTGCCTTTAACGCCTTCTTCGGTGGAGCAGAATATATCGGCAAGATCCCGCCGGACTTTTCTCTTGTCGGTTACCCGGGTCAGGCCTCCGGTTCCGGGAAGCACCGCCAGAAGCGGAACTTCCGGCAGTGCCACCGAGGAGGAACTGTCGTCCGTCAGCATGATGTGATTGCAGGCCAGAGCCAGTTCGTAGCCGCCGCCGGCGCATGCACCCTTGACCGCGGCAATATATTTCTGGCCGCTGTCTTCTTCCGCAGCTTCAAACGTGTTGCGGGTTTCGTTCGTAAATTTACAGAAGTTGACCTTATGGCTGTGCGCCGCGCCGCCGAGCATGCGGATGTTTGCGCCGGCGCAGAACACGTTGTCCTTGCCCGAGCGCATGACAACAACTTTTACTTCAGGATGTTCGAAGCGCATACGCTGCACAATGTCGGCGAGTTCGATGTCGACGCCCAGATCATAGGAGTTGAGTTTGAGCTGATAGCCCTCGAACAGGCCACCGTCCTCATCCACGTCCATGGTGAGATAAGCCACCTGGCCGTCATACTCGACATTCCAGTGGCGGTACCGAGAAGGATCGGTCTGAAAATCTATCACCTTGGACATTGGAGGCTTCCTTTTCGATGTGTTTGAACGTTAGGGCTTTTACGGATCCGAGTAAAGGTAAAAATTGCATTATTATGCAGTTTTTGGAGCTATTTCAGAATTTTTGACCTAATTTAATTGCATTATTTCAAATTTATGAATTATAATACATATATCACTTTGTGACTGTATGATTTGAGGGCTCAGTCAGATGATGCAGTTGAGTCTTGGTCCAGCCCATTATCAGGTCCGGCCGGCGGGAAAAGGCTTCATCAAACAGCTTGTCGGCAATGTCCTGCAAGCGTGTCGCCGCTTTCGGCCGTCCCATGCGCATTTTGAGCGCCGCATTCGCGCGCTGAATGACAGCCTGCACGAACAGCTTCTCGGCGGAGTTTTCCGGCGCAGCCATCCATACGGCTTCCAGAACTTCATGGGCTTCCCAAAAGAAACCGTCTCTCAGAAACTGCAGTCCCGCTGCCCAGGCCGCCGACTTTTCCAGGTGCTGGGTGTCGATCCCGTCTTTCAGGTCATCCAGGATACCTTCCGGGTGCCGTTCTGTTTTGCCCGGAATATAGGCATGCAGCAACTGCCGTTTTTCTGCGAAAGACTTACTCAAAAAGGATCCTTTCATTCATTGACGGGCATTTCAGAAAGGTGACCTTATCTGGAAACGGAGACAATCGGGCCGAATTAGGGGCCGGTTCTCACCCAAAACCGGGGACGTCCTGTCTCCGCCAGTTACGTAAACAGGGCACGCTGCCGTTTTGCAGGGTACCCACGCCGTGGATGAGGCCCTTTGTCTTACGCAGCCTTGATGTCGTGAGCGTCGATCCGTTTCAGCCGAGCGGCAAACTCCGCAATTGCGTCTTGCGTCTGTTCGGGCTGGTCCAGGTGCGGCGAATGGCGGCACTCAGGAAAAATCTCGACATCGACGGGCGCATAGATCCGACTCTCTATTTCCTCAATCTGGGCCAGCGTACCATATTGATCGTCAGCACCCTGTATCGCCAGAACTGGAATTCGGAGAAAGTCGATCACCTCTGCAACGTTCCAGTTCTTGTAATCTGGATCAAGCCAAACATTGTTCCAGCCAAGAAATGTATTGTCCGGGTCCTTGTGATATTTGGCCATCCGATCTTTCAGGTCGCCGGTTTGGTAGGTATCGCGAGCGCGGGCGATTTCGGCCAGTCCCATCTCTTCGGTGAAAAAGTGAGGGGCCATCAGAACCGCTCCCCGAACCCGGTGATCCTGAACCGACCCGGCATAGATTGCCGCAATTGTTGCGCCATCCGAATGACCAAGGAGAATACCGCGACGAAAATCAAAAGCGTTGAGCACTTCAGGTAAGACGTTCAGCGCTTCGCCGGTCATGTAGTCGAGCGGGCGGGGAAGGTCGGCCAAATCGGATTGTCCATGACCGGTACGGGAATAGGCGAAGACACCATATCCGGTTTGTTCCGCCAATTTCTCAGGAAGATCGCGCCACAGGGCGAGACACCCCAGGCCTTCGTGCAGCATCACGATTGTTTCCGCTTCAGCCGGCGATGGACCAAAGCACGCATATTCCAGCTGCTTGCCGCCTGCCGTGAGGAAGCCCGACGCGTTGTCTTTCCATTGAACCTGGCTCATGCCTCTTCCCTCAGCTTGAATCGTTGGATCTTGCCGGTTGCCGTTTTGGGCAGATCGGGGAGAATTTCCACCCAGCGCGGATATTTCCATTTGCCGATCCTGTCTTTGACGAACTCTTTCAGAGTGTCACGCACGTCGCTTTCATCCGCATCCTTCTTGAGCACCACAAAGGCCTTTGGCTTTTCCAGTCCGTCATCATCGCGCGCCGCCACAACAGCCGCTTCCAATATTGCCGCGTGAGACATGATGGCCTGTTCAACTTCGAAAGGGCTGACCCAGATGCCGGAGACCTTGAACATGTCGTCGGTCCGCCCGCAGTAAACGAAACGGCCGGTGTCCGTGATCTCATACTTGTCGCCGGTCCGTGTCCATTCACCCTCAAAGGTTTTGCGGCTTTTCCTGCGCTGATTCCAATAGCCTTCGGCGGCTGAATCTCCCCGAACCAGAAGCTCGCCCACGCCGCCTCCGGGTTTGACGTCGTCATTGTTTTCGTCGACGCAGCGGATCTCGTATCCGGGAACCGCCTTGCCCGATGTGCCGTAGACAACATCGCCCGGAGCGTTGGACAGGAAAATGTGCAGCATCTCCGTCGATCCCACGCCGTCCAGAATGTCGACACCCCACATGGCTTTCCATTTGATCCCGATTTCCTCAGGCAACGCTTCGCCGGCCGATACGCAAAGACGCAAGGTATGGGGTGGGGTCGTGTCCTCACCTTCGACCCTGGCGATTATCGCCGCATAGAGTGTCGGAACGCCAAAATTAACGGTCGGCTGCTCCTGTTCCAGAATATCGAGGACAACATCAGGTGTGGGGCGTCCGGAGTAAAGCACTGTCGTGGCGCCGACAGACAACGGGAATGTCATGGCATTGCCCAATCCGTAGGCAAAGAAAATCTTGGCTGCCGAGTAAACAATATCGTTTTCACGAATGCCCAGAACCCGGCTGCCGTAGGTGTCGGAGGTTGCTTTCAGGGAGCCATGGACGTGTCGAACCCCTTTGGGTTGACCGGTGGATCCGGACGAGTAGAGCCAGAACGCGCACTCGTCGGCAAACGCTTCGACGGGATCAAGAACAGGCGCACCTGACACGAATTCCTCGTAAGTGATCGTGCCTTCGGGTGCTGTGTCTGCGATCACAATGACCTTTCGAAGGTAGGGATTATCTTTTGTTGCTGGTGCAACAACGTCGAACAGTTCCGAGGAGACGATGAGACACGTTGCCCGGCTGTCGCGTAAAATGACGTCATAGACAGACGTGGAAAGCAATGTGTTCAGCGCAACCGGAAGAACGCCCGCCTTAAGCGCGCCCCAGAACACTTCCGGGTATTCCAGTTGATCCAGAATCAGACAGGCAACTCTCTCTTCGCGATTTATCCCGGCACGTTTGAACGCGCCCGCAACCAGGCCAGAACGGCCGGCAAGCTCACCATATGTGACTGATCTTTTTTTGCCGTTGGCTTCGCGGAATGCGGTCTTGTCCGCGCGGCCTTCGCCAACATGCCGGTCCACGAACCACACTGCGGCATTCATGTTATCCGCCATTGTTTCCTCCCTGGTTCCGATTACTTGCCGGTGAACTCGATTTCACCGTCCGGCAGCAGGTAGAGGATGTGGACATCTCCTCCGGAAACTGTCGGGTGATGGTCGGATCCCGGGCCATAAACATACCAGCCCTCGGCTTTGCCATCGAAACGGGGAGCGCCTTCGAGCGGAAACACGGCTCCTATCTCGCCTTTGGTGTGAACATGGTGGGGTCCACGCACATTTTTCATGCGCACCACATCGACACTGAACGAACCGGCCGCGGTGCCCGGTTTGACGGCGCGTCCGAATTTGACGCCGGCGGCTTCCCTGGCCATCAGCCAGCCTTCGGATTCCCCTTCGACGCAGAGTTTGCGCAATGCCTCGAACTCTTCCGATCCGGCCGGAAACGTGTCGTTCAGAAGCTTCTCCAGCTCTGCATCAAGCGGCTTGTCAGCGATATGCTCCGCGATCTTGCCGATGACTTCAACAAACTGTTCCTGCGACATGTTCTCCCTCCATGATTCCGCGTTGCTCTCTTGTTTAGTGCATTATAAAGCATATTATCGCCCAATTCTCTAGAAAAATATGCATTTTTTTGCATAAATTTTTATCAGAATGCCGCCATCGACGTCCGCGGCACGACGGGACGAGTCATGGCCGAACGGATAGCGCCGTAATGAAAGGAACGACTTGGAAAAAGCCGTTCAGCCGGGGATGAGAAACAGGGTTATTACCGGGAAAAGCACCAGAATGATGACACGGATAATGTCGGACGCCACAAAGAATATGACGGCTTTGTAGGTCTCAAGCATCGGTGTTTCCGGGTCCAGGGTGTTGATGACGAAAAGGTTCATACCCACAGGCGGTGTAATGAGGCCGACCTCAACGACGATCAGCACAAGAATGCCAAACCAGATGGCGACGTGTTCGGGACTCATCCCGAAATCAAGCCCGGAAATGACCGGATAGAAGATCGGGATTGTCAGCAGGATCATTGAGAGGCTGTCCATCAGGCACCCGAAGATCAGATAAAAAAACAGGATCACGGCCAATACGGTCCAGGGGCTGAAGCCCTGGCTGACGACAAAGTTGGACATCTCCTGCGGAACCTGGGTCAGTGCCAGGAACCCGTTGTAGAAACCGGCGCCCAATATGATGAAAAAGATCATCGCCGTGGAACGGGCCGTCGAAAGGAAACTCTCGATCAGCGTTTTCCGGTTTAATCCCCGGTTGGCGAGCGCTATCAGACCCGTGCCGAGCGCACCGACGGCTGCGCCTTCGGTCGGGGTGAACCATCCCAGATAAATTCCGCCGACCACGAGGCCGAACACCAGCAGCACCGGCCAGACATGCAACAGGGCGGCGAAGCGTTCGCTGTAAGGAACGGCCTCCCGAGTGCCGGCTGCCTCAGGATAAAGGCGAACGTAGGCTGAAATTGCAATGACGTATCCCACGGCGGCGAGGATGCCGGGAATGAACGCGGCAAGGAACAGTTTCGCAATATTCTGCTCAGTCAGGATGGCGTAGATGACGAGCACGACAGAGGGCGGAATGAGAATGCCCAGCGTGCCGCCGGCCGCGAGGGTCGCCGTGGAAAATCCGCCTGCATAGCCATACTGCTTCAGCTCCGGCAGGGCGACACGTCCCATCGTTGCGGCGGTCGCAAGGGAGGACCCGCAAATGGCACCAAATCCGGCGCATGCACCGACGGCGGCCATTGCCACGCCGCCTTTGCGGTGGCCGAGCCATCCTTCCGCCGCTTTGAAGAGCGCTGACGACATACCGCCGAGGGTTGCGAATTGCCCCATAAGCAGGAACATCGGAACGATAGACAGCGAGTAGCTTGAAAAGGTCGTATATGTTTCGCTCTTCAGTCGCGCCAGCGGCAGGTTGAAGCTGCCGGTCACCAGATAGAGACCGACCAGACCCACCAGGAACATCGCCAGCCCGATCGGGACACGGATGAAAATCAGGGCAAGAAGAGCTGGAAAGGAGGCGAGTCCGATTTCAAGATTGCTCACTTGTCGGACTCCGGATTACTTGGAAGAACGGCCTTGCCGGTGATCTCTTCCGATATGCTTGAAATCGCGACATAGACCGCAACCAATGCCGCAATGGCGGCGCCGACAAGGCTGGCCGCATAGCCCCACCAGACGGGGAATTGCAGCAGAAATGTCGTCTCGCCGTAACGCATTTTGGACAGCATTCCCGAATAGAGCTGTACAGCAATCAGGATAAGAACGGCGGCGAACGTGATATCGATGACGACTGCAATGACGCTGTTCAGCCGACGGGGCAGGAAGGCGGAAAGGATGTCAACCGACGCGTGACTGCGCGTAATCTGGCACAAGGGAAGAAAGGCGAAGATTGCAAATGCAATTCCCGCTTCGACGAGTTCGAAATCGCCGTTGATCGGGCCGACACCTGAGTCCAGAAGCCGTTTTGACAAAGCAGGGGACAACGGCTCGACATAATTGTGAATGATTCCGTTTAACAGCCGCCCGCTCACCGACAGGCAAACGACAAGGATCAAGGCTGTAAGGATGGTGCCCCCCAGAATGGCCATAAAACGGGCAAGCCGTTCCACAAGGCTCTCTATCACGGTCCTTTCGTCCTCCTCAAAAGAGACCACGCCGGATGGCGTGGTCCTATGACGTGGTTACTTCGCGCGCGTCAATCCGAAAGACCGCCAGGCGCTCGTGCCAGTTATTGTTTTTTAGTTGCCCTGTGCCATAAGGGATTTGGCTTCGTCAATCAAAGCCTGACCGTCCACACCTTTTTCCTGCATTTCGCTGATCCAGGTGTCATAAACGGGTTGTGCGGCCTGGGCCCAAACGGCGGATTGCTCTTCATTCAGGGTGATGATGTTGTTGCCCCGATCAACAGCAAGTTTGCGTGAGGGATCGTCATAGGCCTGCTGGGTCGTACCGGCGAAAACGGAAAACTCCAGCCCCGAATTGTCGTCGATAACCTTTTTGAGATCGTCCGGCAGGGCGTCATACTTGCCTTTGTTCATCGCAAGTACGAATGTCACCGTGTACATCATGGGACCGGTGAACTCGGTGTGATTTTCAACAAGCTCCGGAACTTTCAGCGCCTTGGTGACCTCCCAGGGGATGGTTGTTCCGTCGATCACTTTTTTGGACAGTGCCTCCGGCACAGCCGGCACGGGCATGCCCACCGGTGTGGCACCCAACGTGTTCAGAAGCGCGTTGACCTGCCGCGAGGCGCCGCGGATTTTCATTCCATTGAAGTCTTCCGGAGTCGTGACCGGTTTGTTCGAGTGAATCACGCCCGGTCCATGAACCCATGCCCCCAGCACTTTCACATCGCCAAATTCTCTTTCGGCGATCCCGCTTTCCATCATCTTCCAGAAGGCGCCGGATGCCGGACCGGCGTCATTGACCATGAAAGGCAGTTCGAACACCTCAGTTGAAGGGAAGCGGCCCGGTGTGTAGCCGATCACGTTCCAGGTGATGTCAATGACACCGTCGATAACCTGATCGATCAGTTCCGGCGGCTTGCCGCCGAGCTGCATGGACGGATATCGGGTGATCTTGATGCGGCCGTCAGAGTCCGCTTCCACCTTATCTGCCCAGACATCAATGATTTTTGATGGAATGGTCGCCTGTGCCGGCAGGAAACTCTGCAGATTGAATTCATGTTCTGCCGCTGCTGCTGGAAGCGATAGCCCGAATGCAATTCCAATTGCACCCACGGCCCCGAATAAAGTGTTCCGTCCGATCATACCGTTTCTCCCTAGATCGCTTGCGCACTATAGTGCTGTATATACACATTTTATGCACAATAATGCTACTATTTTATCTGTTGCAATGAAGTTATCGGATTTTGACAGAGACCCGATGTTCATCACAGGCAGCCCTTTTATCAGTCTGTGTTTCCCAATGCCCGTTCTGTCAAGACGTGAACAACGGGGAACCGACACTGCCGGATCGTCCGCTTCATTTCGCTCAAATTGCATCAGTCCTGAGGATAGCAAAACCGTATCCGCACGGTATTGCAACGCCATTCTCACAAACAAGAGACGTGAAAAGCGTGTCACAACCGTAACGGACACCAATGCCGGCGTTCTTCCCAAAAACGGCCATGCATTGAAATCTTTGCATGATCTCCAACGATGCCAAAATCGAACTCCTCAATCATCACGTTGTCATCGGCGGCAGCCGGGTGACATCAGGACCGACTTCCAAAACGGGATCAAGTCAGCGTGTTGCGGCTTGACAAGAGCCTCAAATTGCCATGATCCCGCAAAAATTTTGAAAACCGGATTTACGGGACCGACTTTTAATATTATATATGACCGATCGGTCGGTTAATTAAAAGAAAAAAATTCTGGAGGACGAAAGCACATGGTCGACGCGTTCGTTTGTGATGCGGTTCGAACACCCATTGGGCGCTACGGCGGCGCGCTATCGTCTGTTCGCGCCGATGACCTGGCCGCAATTCCGCTCAAGGCATTGATGGAGCGCAACGACAGGGCGGATTGGGAACGCCTTGATGATGTGATCATGGGATGTGCCAACCAGGCGGGTGAGGACAATCGGAATGTTGCACGGATGGCGAGCCTGCTGGCCGGCTTGCCGGTTGCGACGCCCGGCACGACCGTTAACCGGCTCTGCGGCTCCGGGATGGACGCGATCGGACTGGCGGCGCGCACAATTCGGGCTGGAGATGGCGATTTTCTGATTGCGAGCGGCGTTGAGAGCATGAGCCGCGCGCCATTTGTTGTTGCAAAGTCCGGGACCGCCTTTGCACGAAACGCTGAGATGTACGACACGACGATAGGATGGCGGTTCAAGAATTCGAAGTTGGACGAGGCGTTCGGCACCGATACAATGCCGGAAACTGCGGACAATGTTGCTGCGGATTATCAGATCAGCCGCGAAGACCAGGATCGCTTTGCAGCGGAGAGCCAGCGCCGCTGGGATGCTGCTCAAAGGCAGGGCATCTTTGCTGACGAGATTGTTCCGGTGACAATCCCTCAGCGCAAAGGCGAGCCGATTGTCGTTGAGACGGACGAGCATCCAAGGCCGGGGACAAGTTCTGAGAAACTGGCAGCGCTGAAGGGCGTCAACCGGCCGGATTTGACCGTTACGGCCGGCAATTCTTCAGGCGTGAATGACGGTTCCGCAGGTGTTATTGTGGCGTCAGAACAATCCGCGGGGCAAAACGGTCTGACGCCCAAATCGCGGATCGTCGCCATGGCGGCGGCAGGGGTTGAGCCCCGCATCATGGGTATTGGGCCGGTGCCCGCAACGCGGAAGGTGCTGGCACGTGCGGGTCTGGAGCTCGGTCAGATGGATGTCATCGAGCTGAACGAGGCGTTTGCAGCCCAGTCGCTCGCGGTCTTGCGTGAACTCGGACTTCCCGACGATGCCACCCATGTCAATGCCAATGGCGGTGCGATTGCGATTGGGCATCCGCTGGGGATGTCCGGCGCACGGCTCGTGTTACATGCAGCAAATCAGCTTCAGCGCACGGGTGGACAATACGCTCTTTGCACTATGTGTGTGGGAGTAGGGCAGGGCATAGCCCTTATTCTGGAACGCGTCTGAGAAGGAGATCGGCCATGTATGCGCAGATGGTGAAATCGGAAGGTGCCAGGTCCAAAAAAGACATGACGCCGGAAGAGCTGGCGTTCCAGGAACGGATCGATCGCGGCGAAAAAATCGAGCCCAAGGAATGGATGCCTGACGGCTATCGAAAAACGCTGATCCGGCAGATCGGTCAGCATGCTCACTCGGAAATTGTCGGCCAACTGCCTGAGGGCAACTGGATTACCCGCGCGCCGACGCTGCAGCGCAAAGCAATCCTGTTGGCCAAGATTCAGGACGAGGCGGGGCACGGGCTTTATCTTTACTCCGCGGCGGAGACCCTTGGTGTCAGCCGTGATGAACTGACGGAAAAGCTGCATTCAGGAGAAATGAAATATTCCTCCATCTTTAACTATCCCACTCTGAACTGGGCAGACATGGGTGCGGTCGGCTGGCTTGTCGACGGGGCGGCCATCATGAACCAGGTGCCGCTGCAGCGCACATCCTACGGACCTTACAGCCGCGCCATGATCCGGATCTGTAAGGAAGAAAGTTTCCATCAGCGTCAGGGGTACGACATCATGATGAAGATGGCGAACGGATCGTCCGAACAGAAGGAAATGGCACAGGATGCCCTGAACCGCTTCTGGTATCCCGCGCTGATGATGTTCGGGCCCTCCGACAAGGAATCAGTCCATTCCGCTCAGTCAATGGCCTGGAAAATCAAGATGAACACCAATGACGAGCTGCGTCAGAAGTTTGTCGATCAAACCGTGCCGCAGGCCGAATTTCTTGGCCTGACCGTTCCGGACGAGCATCTGAAGTGGAACGAGGAAAAGGGCGGTTACGATTTTTCCGAACCGGACTGGGCTGAGTTTTTTGCCGTGATCAAAGGGGAGGGTCCCTGCAACAGGGAGCGTCTGGGTGCACGCAACCAAGCGTGGGACGAGGGCGCATGGTTCCGTGACGGTCTGAATGCATATGCCGAGAAGGCCGCCGCCCGCAGAGCCACGGCAACAGTTGCGGCGGAATAAAGCGGCAACCGGATAAGGGAGATTCCATTCATGTCGAAAAAAGAATGGCCGTTGTGGGAGGTGTTTATCCGCGGACAGCATGGATTGAACCATCGTCACGTGGGAAGTCTGCATGCGCCGGACGCGGAGATGGCGATCAACAACGCCCGCGATGTTTACACGCGCCGCAAGGAAGGCGTCTCGATCTGGGTTGTCCGGTCCAACGACATTGTGGCGTCCAGTCCGTCCGAAAAGGGACCGCTGTTCGATCCGGCCGAAAGCAAGGTCTATCGGCATCCGACATTTTTCGAAATTCCAGACGATGTGGGGCATATGTGATGACTGCCGTCTCATCGACAAACCCCCAAATGGACGCGGAAGCAGGGGTGGCGGATCCCTTCGTCAATGATGCGGATCTGCGTGAAGACCTCTTTGAGTGGCTGTGCCGCATCGGCGACACGACCCTGATTATGGGGCATCGCCTGTCCGAATGGTGCGGACGGGCTCCGGTGCTGGAAGAGGACATCGCGGTTGCCAACACGGCACTCGATCTGATCGGACATACTCAGATGTGGCTCGGCCTGGCGGGCGAAGTGGAAGGCAAAGGCCGGTCCGATGATGACCTGGCGTACTTGCGTGACAGCTTCAAGTTCCGCAATCTTCTGATTGCCGAGTTGCCCAAGGGCGATATGGCTGTGACCACGATGCGCCTGTTCCTGTTTGATGCGTGGTATCACGAACTCCTTGTTCGGCTGCAGGACTCCAGAAGCCCGCGAATTGCGGAAATTGCGGCCAAGGCGATCAAGGAAGTGGTGTATCAGCTCGACCGGTCTTCGGATCTTGTAGTGCGGCTGGGTGACGGAACTGAAGAAAGCCATACCCGAATGCAGCGGGCGCTTGATCACCTCTGGCCCTATATCGACGAGATGTTCGACGACGATGCCGTGGATGAGGCAGTCGCCGCCCACAAAATTGCGCCGCAGCCGTCGGATCTTCGCGCGGCCTGGACCGGTCTGGTTTCCGATGTCCTGAAGGAAGCCACATTGGTCATGCCGGAACCGGTTTCCTTTGCGCAGCGCGGGGGCAAGACCGGCCGCCACACGGAACATCTTGGATATATTCTGGCCGAAATGCAGTTTCTGCAGCGGTCCTATCCCGGCGTGACCTGGTAAAGTGCGATGAGCGTAACCCACCCTTCGACGCAACATGTCTGGGAATGGTTGTCCGAAGTTCCGGACCCGGAAATCCCTGTCGTGTCGGTGACCGAACTCGGCATTATCCGTGACGTTCGATGGGACGGCGACACGCTCGTCGTAGCGGTAACGCCGACATATTCCGGATGTCCGGCGACTGCCGTGATTGACCTGGCGATTGAATCCAAGCTTCGGGAGAAAGGTGTGCGCGATCACCGCCTGGAACGGCGCCTGTCGCCCCCCTGGACGACGGATTGGATCACGGACAGCGCCCGGGGAAAACTGAAAGCCTTCGGTATCGCACCGCCGATCGACGGCACGGCCAGTGATGGCGTGCAGTCCGCCCGCGCCCGCCGATTGGCAGGCGGCAGCGGTCTGACCGTCGAGTGTCCGCGTTGCGGCTCCGCCGATACCGAGGAAGTCAGCCGGTTTGGTTCAACACCCTGCAAATCCGCCTGGCGCTGCAAGGGCTGCCTTGAACCGTTTGACTATTTCAAATGCCACTGAGCCAGATTTAGATAGGGAAAGCTCTTCATGTCCCGCTTTCATCCACTGCAAGTCGTCGACGTGCGCAAAGAAACGCGTGATGCGGTCGTTGTGACCCTGAAGCCGCGCGATGAAGATGCGGAGGCATTTGCCTTTACACAGGGCCAGTATCTGACCTTCCGCCGGGATTTCGACGGCGATGAATTGCGCCGCTCTTATTCGATTTGCGCCGGCCTCGATGAGAAGTGCCTCAAGGTGGGGATCAAACGCATTGAGGGCGGTGCGTTTTCTTCCTGGGCCAATTCAGACCTGAAAGCGGGCGACACCGTGGAAGCGATGCCGCCAATGGGGCGCTTCTTCACCCAAATCGATTCCGATGCGGAAAAGTCCTATATGGCATTTGCGGGCGGGTCAGGCATTACGCCCGTCTTGTCCATCATCAAAACGGTCCTGGCGCGCGAACCGAAATCGTCCTTCACACTGGTTTACGCCAATCGCCAAATCAGCTCGATCATGTTCCGGGAAGAGCTGGAGGATCTGAAAAACACTTATCTGGGGCGGTTTTCCGTCATTCATGTTCTGGAAAGCGAAAGCCAGGAAATCGATTTGTTTACCGGTCGTATCGATGCGGAAAAAATGGACCTGCTGTTCAGGCTCTGGCTCGATGCGCAATCCGTGGATACCGTATTTATCTGCGGTCCCGAGCCGATGATGCTGACAATTGCCGACAGTCTTCGAAAGCACGGTCTTGCCGATGAGCAGATCAAGTTCGAACTGTTTGCCTCTTCTCAACCGGGCAGGGTCAAAAAGCGGGCCCAAGCCGCGGACACGGCGTCAAGTGCCAACACCTGCGAGGTCTCTGTGACGCTCGACGGTGCGACGCGAACATTCTCCATGCCCAAGGACGGGACGGCTGTCCTTGATGCCGCAATCGACAACGACATGGATGCACCTTTCGCATGCAAGGCGGGCGTGTGTTCCACCTGCCGGGCCAAGGTGCTTGAAGGCGATGTGGAGATGGAAATCAACCACGCGCTGGAGGACTACGAAATCCGTGCAGGATACGTTCTTTCCTGCCAGTGCATCCCGCTCTCAGACAAGGTGGTGCTCAGCTATGACGACTGAAGATCAGGTCATGTCAACCGAGGACTACCTGGCCGGTGGCGGCCGGGTCAGCACCCCGGAAAACCTCCCACCGAGATATCGGGCCGAGCTTTTGCGCCTGATGTCTTCCTTTGTGGATAGCGAGTTGGCTGCGTCCGCAGGATTTGCGGATGCGATCAACTGGGCTCCGGGAATTCGCGAACGCATCATCGCCAGCCGGATCGTTGCGGATAAGGCGATGCATGCTGAGCAGGTTCTGGATCTGATGACCGAGTTCGGAACGGACAAATCGCTCTATAACAAGATGCACAACTGGTCTGAAAGGGTCGATCGGGATACCGTCCTTGAACCCAGGAGACGGGGCGGGGATATGCGCTTGTCAGTGTTTCATTATCCGCTCGCCGGATGGACCGATGCGCTGGTGATGAATGTCCTGATGGGCCTTGCGACCGGTGTCCAGCTGCATGAAATGGTCAGAGTGTCCTACACGCCGCTGGCCGATCTGTTGCGGGAAATTGCCCCCCGGGAAAAAGGCCATCTGGAACAAGGGCTTGACGGCTTGGCTGACGTGTGCCGCGACGGCGAGGCACGGGACGAGGCGCGGCAGTCTGTGTCCTACTGGTATCCGCGCGTTGCCGAGACATTCGGGGCCAGCAATTCGCAGAATTTTGAACGCCTCGTAAAGCTGGGCCTCCGGCATAGCAAAAACGAAGCCCTTCTGGCGGACTGGAAAACCCGTGCCGACGACTGTCTGGCAACGTTGAAACTCGCGTAATTCAGAAAGATCGATATGATACTCAATTCAGAGCAACCCCGTCGCCTGGAAAGCTATCTGAGCGGTTCGTGGCAGAAAGGTGAGGGCGACGGCAAGCCGGTCGCAAACGCTGCGACCGGTGAAATTCACGCCTTCATCGGAACATCCGGGCTCGATTTTGCCGGTGCATTGGAGTGGGGCCGGGCCGTTGGCGGCGAAGCTCTGAGAAAGCTGACCATCCATGAACGCGCCATACTCCTGCGCGCCGTCGGCAAGAAGCTGATGGAAATCAAAGAAGAGTTCTATCAGGAAAGCTTTGCCACCGGCGCGACCCGCATGGATGCCTGGGTCGATATCGAAGGCGGCATCGGCACGCTTCTGACCTTCGCCTCAAAGGCGCGCCGCGAGTTGCCCAACACCCACGTTCTGACCGAGGGTCCGGTGGAGCCATTGTCGAAAGACGGCTCATTCGTGGCTCAGCATATCCTCTCGCCGATGCGCGGCGTCGCCGTTCATATCAATGCGTTCAATTTTCCGGTCTGGGGAATGCTGGAAAAGATCGCACCGGCCCTGATTGCCGGGATGCCATGTGTGGTCAAACCCGCATCTCAGACCGCCTATCTTACGGAACTGGTGGTCCGGCGCATCCTGGAGATGGATATTCTGCCTGAAGGTGCGCTGCAGATTGTCACGGGGAGTTCCGGCGACATGCTCGATCACGTGATTGAGCAGGATGTTGTGACTTTCACCGGGTCGGCAAGAACAGGTCAGATGTTGAGGGCATCGCCTTCGATTGTCCGACATTCGGTTCGTTTTACGATGGAAGCTGACAGTCTGAATGCATCGATTCTTGGAACGGATGTTGGACCGGGTTCGGAAGAGTTCGATCTGTTCGTCAAAGAAGCCGCCCGTGAAATGACCGTCAAGGCCGGCCAGAAATGTACCGCCATCCGGCGGATTCTCGTTCCGAAACCTCACGAGGCCGCGGTGATCGACGCATTGTCAGCACGGCTCGCAAAGACGAAAGTCGGCCTGCCGGATGATGAAGCGACACGCATGGGGGCTCTGGTGTCCGTGGGCGACCGCGATGGCGTGCGTGACACTGTCCGGACATTGCAGCAGGATGCGGAAATTGTTGCCGGCACGGTTGATGATGTCGACTTGGTCTCCGGCGACGCTGTACGGGGCGCTTTCATGAGCCCGGTTCTGCTGCGTGCAGACAATCCGATGTCTGCGGAAGCCATCCATTCGGTGGAGGCTTTCGGCCCGGTGTCGACTGTGATGGCCTATGAGGACGCGGACGAGGCCGTGGTTCTTGCCCGAAAGGGGCGGGGCTCCCTGGTATCGTCCCTGTTCACCAACGATCCGTCGGTTGCGGCAGACGTCGTTCGCGGGCTGGCGTCCTATCACGGACGTGTTCTGATCGGGAACCGGC
The DNA here is from genome assembly GCA_965275915.1 of Stappiaceae bacterium. Lineage (GTDB taxonomy): Bacteria > Pseudomonadota > Alphaproteobacteria > Rhizobiales > Stappiaceae > JBDWFY01. The sequence continues at coordinate 240,520 of CBDHYI010000005.1, read as the reverse complement.
GCAGTGCGAAAACATCAACCGGCCACGGATCTCCATTGGCGCCGCTGGTGCACGGCGGACCCGGCCGCGCCGGTGGCGGCGAGGAAATGGGCGGTATGCGGGGTGTAAAGCACTTCATGCAAAGAACGGCTGTTCAGGGAACGCCGGCTCTGCTGTCGGCCGTCACCGGTCAATGGATCGATGGCGCACCGGTGCATGAGGATGTGCATCCGTTTCGTAAGTCTCTGGAGGATCTGCGGGTCGGCGACCAGTTCCAGTCTCCCAAACGTCAGATCACGCAAGAGGATGTGGAGACATTCGCCCACTTCACCGGTGACACTTTTTATGCTCACATGGACAGCGAAGCGGCAAAAGCCAATCCGTTTTTCGAGGATCGGGTGGCGCACGGATATCTCATCGCCTCATTTGCAGCAGGGCTGTTTGTGGAACCGAACCCCGGTCCGGTGCTTGCAAATTATGGCGTCGATAATCTGCGCTTTTTGACCCCGGTCTATTTCGGCGACAGTTTGCAGGTCCGGCTGACCTGTAAGGAAATCAATCCGCGTGAGAATGCCGATTACGGCGAAGTACGCTGGGATTGCTGTATCACCAATCAGAACGAGGAAGTCGTTGCGCAATATGATGTGTTGACGATGGTGGCCAAAACCTGGTCGGCCGCATAAGGATTTTGCCCGTCACGAGAGGGCAGGACCAACATAAGCCGGACCGCCAATTCCGGGGTGGCCTGGCTTTTTATCGTCGGGATGAGGTCTCAGCCCATGCGGTTTGTCAACGGCAGGTCTGATCAGCGGACCGCTTTCACGCCTTCAAGAATGAGCGTTGTCGCTATCTCGGCATATTCCTCGCGCGAAACCGGACCGTTATCGCGGAACCACATATAAACCCAGTTCATCATTCCGAAGAGTGACATGGTGACGGGCATCAGAAGCGGACGGCCCGGCGTATTCAGTTCCGGGTGGATCTCAAGCAGGATTGTTGAAAAATGTTTGACGATCCGACGCTCCAGAGCGGCGAGTTCCAGTTTCTGCTCGTCGGACAGCGCCGGCGCTGCGTTGAGCTGCACCTTGTGCTGTTCGTCGGCGCCTTTATAGGCGAGCAAAACCGTCTCAACCAGTTTGCGGAGGCGTTGTTCCGGCGGCAGATCGGGATCGTAGGCGTCTTCCAGCGCCGTGTTCAGGTCTTCAAGGTGCGAGTGGATGATCGCAAAGATCAGCTCTCCCTTTGAAGGATAATAGTGATAAAGAAGCGACTTGGAGACGCCCGCCAGTGTGGCGATCTGCGACATGGAGGCTTTCTCCATGCCCTGTGTCGCAAAGACACGGGCTGCATCCAGCAACAGGCCGTGACGCTTTTCATCGAAATCGTTCGCACGGGTGCGCGCCATAGTCCAGTCCTCTGCCTCTAACTCTGTTCGCGATTATCAACCACACGCTTCGCCTTGCCTTCGGATCGAACGACAGTATCCGGATCATGCACTTCGATAATTGAGGAAATGCCGATAACGGATTTTATGTGATGAGACAATTCCCTGGATGATGCTTCCCGCGCCTCGGCGCCCGCATGTGCCCGGGTCGCCTCAGCATGGACAATCATTGCATCCATGCGGCCTTTTTTTGTCAGCTCAATCTGAAAGTGAGGCGCAAGGCCGGAGACTTTGAGGATCTGTTCTTCGATCTGCGTCGGGAATACATTCACGCCACGCAGGATAATCATGTCGTCCGAGCGGCCGGTGATTTTTTCGATGCGGCGCATTGACCGGGCCGTGCCGGGCAGCAGGCGTGTGAGGTCGCGCGTGCGGTAGCGAACCATCGGCAGGCCTTCCTTGGTCAGCGTTGTAAACACGAGTTCGCCCATATCTCCGTCCGGCAGAACCTCTTCTGTCTGGGGATCGATGATCTCCGGATAGAAATGATCTTCCCAGAGATGCAGACCGTCCTTCGTTTCCACACATTCGTTGGCAACGCCCGGCCCCATGATTTCCGAAAGGCCGTAAATGTCGACGGCATGCATATCGAAAGCCTGCTCGATTTCTTCCCGCATATTGTTGGTCCAGGGCTCGGCTCCGAAGATGCCGACATTGAGCGAACTTTCGCGGGGATCGATGCCCTGGCGGCGGAATTCATCAAGAATGGAGAGCATGTAGGACGGTGTGACCATTATGATCTCTGGCCGGAAGTCCTGCAGCAGTGTGACCTGGCGCTCTGTCATGCCGCCGGAGACCGGGACCACGGTACAGCCAAGGCGTTCTGCACCGTAATGTGCACCAAGACCGCCGGTAAAGAGACCATAGCCATAGGCTATATGACAGATGTCCCCGGGGCGCCCCCCTGATGCGCGAATGGACCGGGCAATCAGGTCGGCCCAATTGTCGATGTCGGTCTTTGTGTAACCGACGACGGTCGGTTTTCCCGTCGTTCCGGATGATCCGTGAATCCTGACCAGTTGTTCTCTGGGAACGGCGAACATTCCGAACGGATAGCAGTCTCGCAGATCCTGTTTGGTCGTGAACGGGAACCTGGACAGATCCGCAAGCGATTTCAGGTCGTCCGGATGAACGCCATGCTGATCAAATCTGGCTTTGAAAAACGGTGATCCTTCATAGGCATGGCGCAGCGATTTTTGCATGCGCTTCAATTGCAGTGCCGTTATCTCATCGCGCGACGCGATCTCGATCGGGTCCAGACTGTCTCTGCTTGGGGTCAGGTTTTTCATGGTATCCTCTTACAAACCCTGTCCGGTTCCGCGTTATTGGCCCGATGGCAGGAGGGTTTTGCCCACGGTGCGGGCGAGGCCGCGAAACGCTGCGATCAACTCCCCATCATTCCGCGATACGCTCACATCATAAAGGCCCGAACGGCCTTTCCGGAAAATCTCCTTTGCGCTCGCAGTCAATTGATCTCCCAAAGCGCCCGGGGCGAGGTAGGTGATCGAGCAATTCTGTGCCACGGTCATCTGATTGTAGGTGTTGCAGGCAAACGCAAAGGCGCTGTCGGCCAGCGTGAACACATACCCGCCATGGGCGGCGCCATGCCCATTGGTCATCTCTTGCGTCACTGTCATCGTAAGAACGGCTTCCCCGGGCGCGACATGGTCAACAACCATGTTCAGAGCCCGGGAGGCGTGGTCAGCCTCCCACATTGCCTTTGCACAGGCTTCCGCAAGCTCTTGCGGGGTTAGCCGGTCGGTCGTGGTCATCTCAGTTTCCCTGAAATTTTGCCGGACGCTTTTCCAGAAAGGCGGTGACGCCTTCAGCATAGTCGTTCGTCCGGCCCGCCAGGCGCTGGCAATCGCGCTCCATATCGAGGTGTTCGTCCAGAGAGTTGGCAGCCGCCGCCTGGATGAGGCGTTTGGTCAGGCCCAGCCCGACCGTCGGACCGGCGGCCAGCTTCTCCGCAACGGCTTCGGCCTCTTTCAGAAGGGCATCATCCTCGACCGATTTCCAGATCAGGCCCCATTTTTCCGCATCTTCCGCCATAAGCGGCTCGGCAAGAAGCGTCAAAGCTTTGGCACGGGGTTCACCCAGAATGCGGGACAAAGACCAACTGCCGCCCGCATCCGGAATGAGGCCGATCTTCGAAAAAGCCTGGATGAATCTGGCCGACTTTGCGGCCAGAACAATGTCGCAGGCAAAGGCAATATTGGCGCCTGCTCCGGCGGCAACGCCGTTCACCGCGCAAATGACCGGTTTCTCCAGCGAGCGGATTAACCGCAGGGTCGGATTGTAAAAGGTCTCAAGCGTGTGCCCAAGATCCGGCGCGGGCCCCCCTTTGCGCGGATCCCGGTCTCCCAGATCCTGTCCGGCACAGAAACCACGGCCCGAACCGGTGATCAGAACCGCTCTGACGGACGCGTCCCCATGCGCGGTCTCAATCTGTTTCCTCAGCGACAAATGCATATCCTCATTAAAAGAATTCAATTTGTCGGAGCGGTTCAGCGTGAGTTTCAAAACACCGTTTTCACGTGTCGAGAGAACAGTCGGCTCAGCTGTCATGATGATACTCCCTGCCTTCTCCGAGCGGATCATATGACCGTATTTGTTGCATAAACCGTCCGGTCGGTCAATTATTTAAATGTGGGCGAGGATGGGTTGTTTGAGAGTGTTATGACGACGGCAAGGCTATTCCGTGCATGCTGTGTTTTTTGCTCCGTAGAATGCGAAGCGTTTTTACCCTTCTGGATAGATCTATTCCGAGGTGATGAGGTGTTGGAATCTTGGTTACTCAAAATAAGCATGGTAGGTGGTATGCGAAGGGTGAATAAGATGTCCCACATTCGAAAAACAGGAGATCATCCAATTGATTGAGCGATCGTCTTTGCCGATCCGCTACACTGGACAAAGCTTGACATTCCTCTTGCGACTTTCTGCCGCTGGGATGAGGGATTTTTGAATGACGGTATTGATGCGCTTGGAAAGCTGCGAGTCTCGTCCAAGCGGGTTTGGAACCACATTTCCGATCAGGTACGCAACAATATCAACGAACTTGCATTATAAAGAGCCGGACCTATTGCCATGCAAACTACAGTCACCTTCGCCAGCGCCAGAGATGTTGATGCAGAACACCTTCGTAGAAGGGTTCAAAGGGCGGTTCGGGCAACAGTGTCTGAATAACAGCCCTTTTTCCAATCCGGTTGAGGCAGGGGATATAAATGAGAGTCGGATGGAGAAACACAACATAGCAGGGTCACATTCATCCCGAGGCAATATCACCTCCAGTTGATTATGCAAGACAATTCATTGTCAGCCAGCCTGCTTCAAGCAAGCTATGTAATGACCTCGCCCGACAGACCTTGACTACAAATCGAGCTTCAGAGAGAACCCTCAACGGATCACACGCTTAAATTGTTTGCATCAGTGACTGGTTTATCCGGTCAAGATAATCGCAAAAGCACAACGTTGAAGGTCTTGCCTCTGAGCTGGCTTGTTTGACGGGTCAAGGCAAAAGAAACCGGTCATACTAGTTGTCGAAGTGCAAAAATGCCATCACACAATCTAGTCATCGAAGTGTAAAAATGCCATCACACAATCTGGACTTCCCTTTTGGTTCAACAAGGCGACGAAAAGCCCAAACAGTTTGTGAGAAGCTGATTTCAGTATTTTCACATGAGGTTCTTTGATAAATGACTAAGATTGCCGTTCTATTCGGTTCCCCAAAAATCAGTGGTGGTTCTTACGTAATATTGCAGCATGTCGAGTACTTAATGAAAAGAGGACACGCTGTCGATCTTATTACGTTAGAACCAGTTTTGATAGAAGAAGACGACATTTGGCATGATGCACTAAAGACAATACGATTTGTTGAAATCGGAAGAATTGGGAATGAAAAGTACGACATTGCTCTTGCCACTTGGTGGATTTCCCCATTTCATTTACATCGAATAGATGCCAAACAGTATGCCTATTTCGTGCAATCGATAGAAGCTCTTTTTTTCGATGATTCGAAGATAGCTTCACAGTATTTAGCGCATGCATCCTATGCGCTTGGATTGCCGGTAATAACTGAGGCGGAATGGATTAGGAAAGACCTAGAACTGCGTTTCCATTCCGATGTATTTTTAGTCGAAAATGGCATCAGAAAAGACATCTATAAGCCGCACGGCCCTAAGATTGCGGACAAAGTAGTTGGGAAATTACGATGTCTAATCGAAGGTTCGGTAACATCACCATTTAAGAATATTGCTAGAACGGTTGACGCTGTACGCACTTCAAACGCTGATGAAATCTGGCTTCTGACTCCCTCGGAAATCGACAGTTATCCACATGTTGATAGAGTCTTTTCAAAAGTTCCAATTCATGATGTGCCCAGGATTTATCGTTCCTGCGACGTTCTCGTAAAACAGAGCTTTGTCGAAGGCATGTTTGGTCCGCCTCTTGAAATGTTTCACTGTGGTGGTACCGCTGTAGTGTCAAACGTCACCGGTTTTGATCAATATATCAAAGATGACTTCAACGCCTTGGTTACAGACGTCGGAGAAGATCAGCAAGTTACGAATGCTATCAACAAACTATGTTCTAACAGTTATCTTTTGAGACAATTGCAGGCCGGTGCACAGAAAACAGCTTTAGCATGGCCAGATTGGCATGCTCAGTCTTCATTGTTCGAAACGGCCATTCAGGAAATTTGCAGACTGCCGTCGGTTAGTCGTGAAAGGCTCGCTGTTAATGCCCAGCATTGCCTTAATCAGTATTCTTTAATCCGCAAATCGCTGAGTGAGCATTTCGAGATAAAAAGCAATTCGACAAAATATGTAGCAAATGACGATAAGAATAATTTAGATCCAAGCCTAGGAGCAACCCTGTATTATCAGCAAAAATCTCAACCCTTCCAACCCGCAACTCGTTTGACAAATGCACCAAATATGGCCCGCAAAGATATAGGCGAAGCAACGCGAAGATTTTCAACATCTCTATCAAAGACCGGATCTGTCTGTATGTCGAAATCTCAGGGTCGCACTAGGGTATTTGGTTTTTCCATTTCGAACGAACATATAGAGGAGATGTATCATCCTATCGTATTAAAGGCGGATTGGGACGCACTTTACATGTGTACGAGACCAAAGGGATATTTTTCGCTTGGTTACATTAATCCTCCTAAAATTCCTGATGAGAAGTACATTGTATCAAATTGGATTAACGATCCTACGTTGCTATATCAGAGCATAGAGGAGTTTGGGCCCAACCTTATTTTGTTTCACAATGGGAACCACCCAGCTTATCAAGATGTTCTAAAGTCACTTAAATCAAGATTTAACATACCTATAGCATTTTCAGAATTGGGCTGGTTTCCGCAAAAAGGCAATATCTATTTTGATCCTTGGGGCACCAATGGTGCTTCGCGCTTATGTGCACTCTCGATCGAGGATCTAACGCACGCCGATATTCAGCAAAAAGATGCCTACTTGCCACTGCATTCGAAGAGTATTTTGTTGGCGTTGCAGCTTGAAAACGACACCAACACTATTCTTTTTTCACCACACTTTCGTTCAAACCGCGACCTAATCGAAAATGTTATAGCTTCTGTACCAGTCGATTATGAGATTTTGATAAAGCCACATCCGCTAGACCACAATGCTCATTATTACGAAAAATTTTCTAGTGATCGTGCTAAGATAGTGTCTGATCCAATACCAGACTTATTAAGTCGAGTTGGTTCAGTTATTGCAATAAATAGCACTGTGTTGCTGCAGGCGATGGATTATCCAGTAAATATATACTCTTGTGGTAGATCTATATTAAGTAATAAGGGGATTTCGATAAGCTTCACAGAAAAGAATCTAAAAAACGTATGGAGAACGCAGTTTTTAGATAATAAAAATCGTCGTGATCATCTGAAACATGCTTTATCCAACTATCAGTTCAATATAGAAAAAATAGACTACTATGATAGAGATTCTTTCCTTTCCAATCCTTCAATCAAGCTTCTGTTAGATCTAATTGACCATGGGTCAACATCAATCCAAGACACCATCGTTGTGCAAAGTTGTGGTGGTGGAGGACATAAAATCGCAACTCAAGGGTCACGGCATCTAGTTGGCTCGATGCGCGAAGTAATGACCATATTGCCAAAATATGAGGTTATATCTTTCGACGTTTTTGATACGCTACTCGTCCGCGACATCTACGAACCTTGCGATATTTTCTCATATAATAGCAGGCAAGTAATCAGTTTAATCAAGGATAGTAAATTTGATCATCGGAAAACAAGAATAGAGGCCGAAGAAGAAGCTCGTTCATACAACTCTGAGAAAGAGATAACAATACATGACATTTATATACACTATTTGTTGAAAACGGGTTTCCCCGCGGATATTGTGGAATGTATCAAAGAAATTGAAATTGAGACTGAACTACGCTTTCTGAGGGCACGAAAAAGCGTTCGAGAGGTGTTCAACTACGCCAAAAGCATCCAGAAGAAGATCGTTATTATTTCCGACTTCTATATCGGCTCCGAATTTGTTCGAGATGCCCTTGAGAGGGAGGGGTATGATCTAACAGGGATACCGATATATGTCTCTTGCGAATTTGGTATTACGAAAAAAAGGGGAGACTTGTACGATAGAGTAGCCGCGGATTTGAAAATATCTCCGAGTCGCTTCCTGCATGTTGGAGATAATTTCGCGGTTGACACAACCAACGCTATGAAGTTTGGTTATGACGTTGTACACATTCCCAGCCCTCGCACTAGCTTGGAAATTTCGCCACACCTAAAACAATTTCTTAATCTCGATATAAATACTGGGCTATCCGCTCGCCGCACTCTCGAGCAATCAATAGTACTCGGTATATTGAATAATGGGCTTTTCGATGATCATTTCGAAGCTGACTTAAATTCTGTTTTCGGCAGTAGTCACAGTCGCTTCGGCTTTATTGCTTTAGGTCCTTTGCTAGTCGGGTTTGTTACTTGGCTGCGCGAACAGGTGAGATTGCGTGAGGTTGGTACTTTATTATTTTTGGCCCGAGACGGCTGGGTTATTGAGCGGGCCTTCAGGTTGTACCAACAAATCTCGAAGGATAAAGTCGATGTTGATTTTGCATATATTGCAGCATCACGTCGTATTACAGACATAGTTTCTTGTGGACTAGACTTTTCTAATATAAACAATATAGTTTCAGCTCGATTTTCTTCTAATAGTCTTAGTTATTTTCTAAAGCTGCGGTTTGATCTTGATGAAAGTGCGGTTACGTCGGAAGAGTTAAGCGTTGCTGGCTATAAAAATACTGCGGAAATCGTCAGTCTTCCGCAAGATAAGATTAGAGTGCTTAAGCTGCTACAGGTATTACGCCCGAAGATTGAAAAAAAGTCGAAAGAAATTCTCGAAAATTACAAAGAATATATTGGAAATTTTTCAATTAGGCCATGTTCGCCGATCGGGTTAGTTGATATTGGCTATTTTGGCTCGATGCAGAAGACGTTAAGCCAGATATTGGGAGATCAACAAACCGTTTTTGGATTTTACCTTGCCACTCGGGGTGAGGCAAAAAACGACCCGCAACTTAAAAATCATATGTTCGGATACCTTGCTGACGGGTTTGAGCTGTCAGATAATTTTGCACCAAAGATAACAGCCCATCTTATTTTTCTTGAGCAGATCTTTAGTGCACCGCATTCGTCGGTTTCAGGTGTGACCAAACACGGGAAAGTGCTCAATGTCGAATATTTGGCGTCTACAGGAGAAGACAAGCAGTGGGAATACCTAAAACTTATTCACGAGGGTGCTCTCGAGTTTGTCCGAGAATTTACCGAATTGACCGTTCGATTAGGTGAAAAACAACTGGAGATGGAACGTTTGGACTATACCACCAACTTCGCTGAACTTTTGGACGGGGGTAACAATGAAGTTGCAGAGTTATTTAAAAACTTTGTTCTCGAGAATTTCTTCAATGGCGAGGGCATGATGTTATTGGGGAAAAAATATGCAAAAAAAACAACTTCAACGAGAAAGGTGCCTACACCAGAGACGATAAACTCAAAGCCAAAATCTTCCGGTGAACAGGAGTACATAATTAACTTCGATACTGCCTGTATGTTGTATCATCGGCAGCAGTACGATTCAGCCTTGAGTCATGCGGAGCGCGCGCTGAACCTGCAACCCAGGAACGCAAATCTCAGGCGAGTGCTTGCGGAAATCCTGCTAAAAAAAGGGCACCGCAAGGAAGCGATTTTTCATCTTGAAAATGCTCATCTGCTTGTGCCTGAGAATCGCTGGATCACTAAGAGACTAAGATACATCAAGTACCCACTGTTAGGATGGCTCACCTATGCGAAGCCATTTCCTGTACCAAATCGTTCTTAAGGATACGTTATAAACGCACCGGTGTTCGTCTGCGGTTCATAGAACCAGGCAAGCCCGTCCAGAATGCCTTCGTGGAGAGTTTCAACGGCAAGTTCAGGGATGAATGCCTCAAGCTGCATTGGTTTAAATCCCTGCAGCATGCCCGCGAGGAAATCGGACACTGGCGAAACCATTACAACACCAAGCGCCCTCATTCGGCGCTCGGATACCTATAACCCACGGAGTTCTTGATGAAAACCACTGCGTCAGCGCTTGAGCCTCTTACGGTCTCCGCGCTGTCGCTCAAAACTGCAAACCAACCGGAAAATTCGGTAGTGTCAAAGATTTTTCGCACTTTGGTTTTCAGGCGACGGCTCCGTGTGTTTGGTTCTGCTCTTGGTAGAGCGGTGTCATGTTCATGTATTTTCGGGTGGACCATTTGCCGGCTGCGATATGCCTGAGCCTTGCCGCGGCCAGGTTGAGGCATGACTGACCGTCTGGAAACGCCTCGACAACCCGTGTTTGCCGACGGATCTCCTTCATGATCCGCTCCAGCGGATTGTTGGTTCTGATCTTGCGCCAATGGCTGTCCGGAAAGCCGTAGTAGGTCAGCGTTTCTCCAATGCTCTCCTGGATGAGTTCGGCAGCCCGTGTCAAACGCTGCGCCTGCAGGTCTGCGATGACAGCATCAGCTTTTTCCTGTGCCGCCTTGCGGTTTTCCTGAGCATGAATGGCCTTCAGCATATGCGTGACTTCGCGAACCTTCGCAGACGGCACGTGGCTGAAAACATTTCTGTAGAAGTGCACCATGCAACGCTGCCACTGGGCGTCCGGCAGATAGTGGGCAATACTCTCCACAAGGCCCCGGCAGGCATCGGAGATGATCAGCTTCACACCGGTCAATCCCCGGTCCACAAGGTGCCGGAGAAAGTTGGACCAACCGGACTTGTCTTCCTTGGCGCCTTCGCAGATTCCCAGGATCTCACGGTAGCCCTCGGAATTGACAGCACTGGCAACAAGCAGCGAAACATTCCTGACTTCTCCCGCCCAAGTCCGCTTCATCACAATCCCGTCCAGATAAAGATACGGATGCTCACCCTCGATCGGCTGGTACCGCCACTCCTCGATCTTCGCGTAGATCTTCTTGTTCAGATTGGAAACGGTGCCCGCTGACACCCTCGTCCCCCACAGAGCTTCGGTGATATCCTCAACACGCCGAACCGAAACACCGGCCAGATACATCTCCATCAGAGCTTCTTCGACACTGCTTTCCCGCCGCTGGTATCGCTCGATAATCGCCGTCTCGAAGGTCTGACGCCGAAGCGTCGGCATCTTCAGCTTCACTTCGCCGGCCTTGGGTAAGCGTCCGGTGAGGCTTCCTTTTCGATTTTGGGTCTTCGGTTGAAGTTACGTAATTGGATACGTCATTAATTCCGTAACGAAGGTGATCGATGGGTCGGGTTGAGATTTTGACGGGCCGGGAACGGCGCCGTATTTGGTCGGATGATCAGAAGCTTGCTATTCTTGAAGAAGTCGCGACCAGCGGGCTGACGGTTGCGGACGTGGCTCGGCGGCATGATGTTGTGCCGCAGCAGATTTACGCGTGGCGCCGCAAGTTTGCTGAAGACCGAGGGAAGCTTTTGCAGGAGCCGTGTTTTCTGCCTGTGACGCTGGTGGAAAGTGCAGCGGAGACATCTGGTGAGGCCCCGGAAGAAGAAGCCGCCCGGAAACCGGCTTCGAAGAAGGCTGCGCGGATCGGGCGGATCGAGATCCGTTGCAAGGGCGGACGGGTGCTGAAGGTGGCGGCTGATCTGGAACCCGCGCTGCTGCAAGAACTGATCCGCTCGGTGGAAGAGGCATGATCGCTCCGGGGTCGAATGTGCGGGTTTACCTTGCCTGCGGGGCGACGGATATGCGCAAGGGGATATCCGGACTGTCGGCCTTGGTGCAGGAGGTTCTGCGTCACAAGCCAGCGTCGGGCGCGGTATTCTCCTTCCGGGGGCGGCGCGGCGACCGGGTCAAACTGCTTTATTGGGACGGCCAAGGCTTTTGTCTTTATTACAAGGTTCTGGAGCGTAGCCGTTTTCCCTGGCCGTCGGTTGCTGATGGCACGGCGCGGCTGACGGCGGCGCAACTGGCAATGTTATGGGAAGGCATTGACTGGCGGCGCCCGACCTGGACAGCGCCGCCTGCGAGAGCCGGATAATGCTGGCTTTTCCATGAGGATAAGGTTGGCCGGTCATGGGCAAATCAGCTAAGGATTTGGCCATGAGTTCCGCTGTTTCCAGTCTTCCCGACGACATTGATGCCTTGCGTGCGCTGTGTGCCCGGCAGGCGGAGGAATTGGCCAGGCAGAGCGGGCAACTTCAGGTGCGTGACAGCCTGATCGACAAGCTGAAAGAGCAGTTGGCAGTTTTGCGCCGGGCGCGCTTCGGAAAGTCATCTGAAAGAATTGAACGCAGCATCGAGCAGCTGGAGCTGGCGCTGGAGGAGATCGAGGCGGTGGAGGCTGAAACGGCTCCCGCGTCTTCGGCCAGTCGCAGCGAACCGCCGAAAGCCAAGCCGGTGCGTCAACCGCTACCGAACCATCTGCCGCGTCACGAGATCGTCCACGATCTGGGTGAACGTTCCTGTCCATGCTGTGGCGGCCGTGACTTCCTCAAAAGCGGAACGGGTGTCACCGAGGTTCTGGATTACGTGCCCGCATCCTTCCGGGTTGTGCGTCATGTCCAGCCGCGCTTTGTGTGCAAGGGTTGCGACAAGGAGATCACCGCAGCAATGCCGTCGCTGCCGGTCGAGCGCGGCAAGCCCGGTCCGGGCCTGGTCGCGCATGTGCTGACGGCCAAATATTGTGATCACCTGCCGCTCTACCGGCAGTCGGAGATTTACGCGCGAGAAGGTGTTGAGCTTGCCCGCTCGACCATGGCCGATTGGGTCGGAAAGGCGAGCGCGTTGATGGCGCCGTTGATCGAGGCACTGCGAGATTATGTCCTTGCTGGTGATCGTTTGCATGGAGACGATACGCCGGTTCCGGTGCTTCACCCGGGCAAGGGCAAGACGAAGACCGGCAGGTTGTGGACTTATGTCCGCGATGGACGGCCCTATGGTTCCAATACGCCGCCGGCGGTCTGCTACTTCTACAGTCCGGATCGGAAAGGCGACCATCCGCGCGACCATCTGAAGGCCTTCCAGGGCGTTCTCCATGCCGACGGCTATGCCGGATTCAGGGAACTCTACGGGGAGAAGCAGCTACAAGAAACGCCAAGGGTTCTGGAAGCGGCCTGCATGGCTCATGTGCGACGCAAGTTCTTCGATCTGACGGGGAACGGTCCGGCGCCGATTGCCAAGGAAGCTTTGCAACGGATCGGGGCGCTGTACGATATCGAAAAGGCCATCCGGGGATCACCGCCTGAGGAGCGTCTGAAACTCCGTCAGTCCGAGAGCAAACCGATGCTTGAGGCATTGCACCATTGGCTGAAGGCCCGTCAGAGCGAAGTGTCCGGAAAATCTGGCACGGCGGTGGCGATCCGCTATGCCCTGAACCGCTGGCAAGCCCTTGGGTGCTTTATCGAGGACGGTACCGTAGAGATCGACAACAACGCGGCGGAGCGCTCCATCCGTCCGATCGCCCTTGGACGCAAAAACTGGCTGTTTGCCGGATCGGACAAGGGCGGGGAACGGGCCGCCGGCATCCTGTCGCTGATCGAGACCGCCAAACTCAATGACCTCGATCCGGAAACCTATTTGCGCGATGTGCTGACCCGCATCGCTGACCATCCGATCAGCCGGATCGACGAACTCCTGCCGTGGTGCTGCAAATGACAGGCAAACTCTCCAGACGACTGCAAAAGCTGGACGCATTCCTGCACAACGAGGCGGTCGATGAGGACGCCATGCTGCTGAGCGAACTCGATGGCTTCCTTGCCGGCGTCATTGTCTGTCCCGATCTCATTGCCCCAAGCGAATGGTTGCCATTGATCTGGGGCGAAGAAGCCCCTGACTTCAAGAACGAAAAGCACGCCCAGGACATTCTCGACCTTATCATGGGGCACTACAACGACATCATCCGGCAACTGAACCAGAGGCGCTACAGCCCGATCTACAACATCGACACAGACGGCAGCGCCATGTGGGAACTGTGGGTGGAAGGGTTCCATCAGGCAATGCAATTGCAGGACGCCGCCTGGATGATCTACGAAACAGATCCTAGCGAAGATTTGCAGAACGCCTTATTCGTCATTGCCCGTCTCATCAAAATTGCAACTGAACCAGGTGTGAAGCCGGAGGACATTGACGAGGAATTGGAAAACATCGCGGCTGATATCATCCCGTCCCAAATCGAGGTCCTGCATCACGCAAGGCTCAAGCTGCAAAACCCGGATACGTATGCGGGGCCGAAAACCAAAGTTGGTCGGAACAATCCTTGTCCATGTGGATCGGGTAAGAAATACAAAAAATGCTGCGGCCTTAACTGACCAAAGAAAGCATCACCGGACGCTTACGGCCTTGGTTTGCAGCGACCGATCATAGCTGCCAGCGCGCGTGTCCTGGCGCCCTTCGCTCCGCTCGTAACGGCCTGCACCACAAAGCCGGTCCGCTTCCGCGTCAAGCATCGCATTCAACGCTTCTTCGACGGTGCCGCGCACCATCTCTCCAAGATGATCCTTGATCCGCGCTTCATCAATCCGGATCACGTTGCTCATCTCTTTTCCATCGTCCTCCTCAAACATTCTTTGCTCCCTTCAATCAGCATAAAGGGAACCGTCTCAACCTGAAAATGTGATGGGATGGACCTCCGGTTACCTCAGCACAAAACTGGGACCGGGATATTGGACATGGAGGTTCATTATGGACATCAGCATTATCGGAATTGATTTGGCCAAACGCGTCTTCCAGATGCACGCAACCGATGACCAAGGCAGCAAGCTGCTAAAGCGTCGGTTTACGCGACCACAACTGATGTCCTTTCTGGCGGATATACCGACAACCACTATAGCCATTGAGGCTTGCGGGACATCGCATTTTTGGGGTCGCTATTGTCAATCGCTTGGGCATGAGGTGCGGATTGTACCAGCGCAATACGTAAAACCCTTTGTCAAGCGGCACAAGAACGATGCCACGGATGCTGAAGCCATCTGTGAGGCTGCATCTCGGCGCAACATGCGCTTCGTACCGATCAAATCGGAATTGCAGCAAAGCCTGCAAGCTGTCCATCGCATTCGGGATCGGCGCAAACGGGACCGTACCGCCCTGGCGAATGAAATTCGTGGGCTGCTAGCGGAATTTGGCATCGTGTTGCCCTTGTCTCTGGCTGCTCTGCGGGACCTGTGTGCTGGTCTTCCAACGAACGACATGCCTCTGCTCATGCGCAGCCTGCTTGCGGAACTCTACGATGAATTGCTGGTCATGGACGAGCACATCAACAACATCGATGAACGCATTCGGGAACTGAACCGAATGATCCCCGAATGCCGACGATTGATGACAATACCGGGCGTCGGAGAATTGAATGCGTCTGCCTTCTTCACGGCAATCGGCGATGCTTCACAGTTCGCCAGGGGCCGAGACCTGGCGGCATGGCTGGGGCTGGTTCCCAACCAACATTCCAGCGCGGGCAAGGAACGCTTACTGGGTATCTCCAAAAGAGGCGATTCTTATCTGAGGCGGATTCTGATCCATGGAGCACGGGCGTATATTTGCCGGATTAGGCAAAGGGCAAGTCGCCCGCGAACGCTCTTTGAGGGTTGGATCGTAGACAAACTCAAGACAAAGCACGTCAATGCCGTGGCTGTGGCTGTCGCAAACAAGCTTGCCCGGATGATCTGGGCCGTCCTTGCAAAAGGCGAGGCATTCCATAGTCCGCCGGTCCGGACCGCTGTCTGAGAAAAGGCTGTCTGCTCATTGGACGAACGGCATACCGTCTGATCCCAAAGCCGTGTTTCGCAACGGCCTCAGAGGCCGATAATGTGTTTGTTGGCAGGATCAGGAACGGCTTCCCCATATTGGCCCGAGCCAGACGGCTCACAAACAGGCCGGATACATGCTTGTCAGCCCATCAGTCCACCGAGCTTGACAACCACCGGAGGTCCATACATGCGAAAAAATTTATACGTTATCGAAAATTCCAGATCAAATCGGCCCTAATCGCGGGGGAAGGTCACTGACGGCGGGCACCGAAGGGCTGATCGACACGATCGGTTCCTATCAGCTCTCGGGCCGGGCGGGGGTCAATCTGCGGTTCTAAAGATTGCTGCGGAAGTGGCCGGGGGCTATTCCGCGGCGGCCAGCCGCATTGCCGCCTGAGCGCAATGGCATGAGGCACCGACCGGCTGGTCGGAGCGGGCGGCGGCCAGTTCAAGCCGCTGGCGGACGAGAACGGCTTCGGCTGTGTCACCCGCACCACGTTGGCGCAGGCATTCGTCAAGGCCCTTGAGGCTCCAGATATTGTCCGGATGGATGCAGGCGCGGGGAAGGTTACCTGCGAGGCCCAGATCCTCGCGATAGGCGCGTTCGGCCAGTTCAAGTCTGCCCTGCTCGAGCGCCAGTGCACCCAGCGCGTGGCGGACAGGCTGGATCCAGCCCCAGGGTTCATCATAGGGCAGGGCGTCTTCCAGCTCGACCGCCTTTTGCAGATGGCTAAATGCGCGGTCGAAATGTTCCTTCCGGTACTCCAGTTCGCCGTCGAGCATTTCCTGAGCCACTTTAAGCAGATCGATGCACCGGTTGTTATGGAGGTGGCGGCTGTCGGGAACTTTTGACCGCGCATCCATGAAGGTTTCCCGCTCAGCTTCAGACGCCTCCACATCACCCAAAGCGGCGTGGGCGACTGCCTTGGCGTAGTGCAGCGACGCGGTGGTGTAACAGTAAAGGTCCCGATCCTCCGGCAGCGGATCTGCAATAATGTCGTGCCAGCGACCGAAGCGGATCTGCACATGGGTCTTCATGGAAATATAGCTTTCCAGAAAGTCCGCCATTGGCGGGCTCTCCAGCTTCAGCAGCTCGACTGGAATTTCACGGACCATCTCTTCCGCTGCCGCAATTGCCGGTTCGTACTGCCCAAGGAACATCGCGCCGTAGATCGCGAAATGGTAATTGTGGACGCGGTAGGCGGTGTATAAGTTCATCCGCCCCTGCCGTTCGGCAACCCTGAGGTCGGCCTCGATTCCTTTCCGGTTCCAGTGCAGCGCATCGCGATATTTGCCGCACTGAATATCGATATGGGTCGGCATATGGATCAGATGGCCGGCATCGGGCACCAACTCGCGCAGACGGTCTCCGGCCATGATGGCTTTTTCCGGAGTCGGCGACATTTCCATCAGGTGAACGTAGAGATGGAGAATGCCCGGATGAACACGGCCCTCCGGCGTGTCGACGAATGTTTCAAGCACCGTCTGCGCCTCGACCGTACCGGCGCCCTCGGCAACTTCGTTGTTCCAGATATCCCACATCTTCCAGGGGGTCTGATTAAGGATCGCCTCGGCATAGACCGTCGCGACGTCGATGTCGCTCGGATGAGCCTGATAGGCCTGTTTCATTGCGGCGGCGAAGTCATCGTTCCACGGCTCCTGCTTCTTGATCGGCTCACGCTGCGGGTAGCGGGCTGTCAGGGCTTCGATCAGCGCGCGTTCGGGCGGTGTGACCCTGTCGACCAGCGCCAGCGCGGCCCGGGTGCTGTCGTAGGCCGTAGCCAGAGCGTTTGCCTTGGTGTCCGGATCCATCATCCACCATTCGAAATTGTAGTTCGGGCCGGCGGCATAGGCGACGCCCCAAAGGGCCATGGCGCAGTCCGGGTCGTGCTCAAGGGCCTTCTGGAAACACTCGATCGCCAGTTCGTGATTATAGGAGTATGTCCAGACAAGACCGCGGTCGAACCAGAGCTGCGCCTCGGAAGAATGGGTGGTGATCGTGCGCGAATAAACGTCAATATCGAAATAATCCATGATCCATACTCCTTCGAAGATCCAACAGGATCCAACGCCGCTGAAAGTATCTCAGTGATTCACGGCTCTCGGTCTGCAATATCTCCGCAAAGAGTGTGGCTATGGTGCCTTGACGTCAAGCATGGAAAAGCTCGTGCAGTCGACATGAGCCGGAGCACCGGTGCCCTCGCGGACGTGTATTCCGGCGACGCGGAGAGGCAGGCATATGACAGTATGCCAAACTGCTTGCATTTATTCTCAGGCCGTGTCTAATTCGGCATATGGTTCCGCGAGTCCCGAACGGGCAGCGGATTAAAAGGGAACACGGTGCGGTTTAGCCATCAGGCGCCTAATCCGTGACTGCCCCCGCAACTGTGAGCGGTGAGTGACCTTGATTTTGACCACTGAAGCGCGACGCTTTGGGAAGGTTCAAGGAAACTTTGATTCGCAAGTCAGGAGACCTGCCATGTCTTTTCAACTCAACCCGGGCGGGGTGTCTCGGCAAGGAGCAAGGGCATGCAAAACCGGCTTTCCGGATCATCGTCAGTGATCACTTGTTCGCCTCCCGCTGCTATGCGGAGGGCATATGGGCCAAGCGAAAAACAAAGCGCATCGTGTCAGCGTCTGTATCTCTTGCCGACACAAGAACAGCGATTGCCGTCCCGGCTTTGAACTGATCGCAAAACTGCGCGAGGCCATTCAGGCCGTCGCCGACACGGTAACGCGGGACTTTGAAATATCCGGTGTTGCCTGCATGGCCGGCTGCGACCGTCCCTGCACGGTTGCCTATCATGGCACCAGGAAAGCAACCTATCTGTTCGGCGACATCGACCCTGACGAGGATATTGAGGCCCTTGTTGCGTTTGCGCGGCAATATGCGCATCTGCATGACGGCTGGTGTTCGTCGGTTGACAGGCCGGGCAAGTTGAGGCGGACGACGCTGGCCCGGGTGCCGGCAGCCGTAATTACGCTCGAAGATGCCGATGAGGCGAGACATTGACCGCCGCGTCCCTGTCTGTTTCGGATGTCAGCTGGGCGCCTCCGGGCGGCAATCCGGTGCTTCAGCCGCTGTCACTGGAGCTTGAGGCCGGCCGCGTGATGGGTGTCGTGGGAGCCAACGGTGCAGGAAAGTCGACCTTCCTGCGGCTGCTCTATCGATACTATAAGCCTTCGACCGGCCGTGTGACTGTCGATGGGAAGGATGTCTGGTCGTTGTCATCAAGAGTGGTGGCACAGCGTGTTGCGGCCGTCCTTCAGGAACAGCCGACCGATTTTGCACTGACGGTCGCGGAAATCGTCGAACTGGGGCGAACACCGCATCACAGCGCATTTTCATGCCGGGGCGCTTCGGACCGGTCGATTGTCGAAGCGGCTCTTGCGGATCTTGATCTATCCGGTTTTGCGGATCGGCGCTTCGGCACTTTGTCAGGTGGTGAACGCCAGCGCGTTATGGTGGCCAGGGCCCTGGCTCAGCAGCCCGGGCTCCTCATCCTGGATGAACCGACGAACCACCTTGACATACGCCATCAGCTGGAAGTGCTTGAGCTTATTCGCGACCTCGACATGACCATCGTCACGAGCCTGCACGATCTGAATATGGCGAGCGACGTCTGTGATGCGGTGCTCCTGCTTCAGCAGGGGCATGCCGCTGCATTCGGTGCGCCCGACAGCATACTGACCGATGCGGCTGTGTCCGACGCATTTTACGTCCGTGCTCAACGACAGGTGCTGATGCCTGCCAATCAAACCCATTTCACTTACGCACTGGCCGGAAGGAAACCGACATGAAGAAAACGTTGCTTGGTCTCACCATGCTCGCTCTGATCCCCAACACGGTTTTCGCCGAAATGACCGTTCAAAGCTGCAACAGGACCGTGACGTTCGATGCGCCGCCCCAGCGGGCGATCTCCAACGACGTCAATCTGACCGAGATGATGCTCGTGCTCGGCCTGACAGATCGCATGGTTGGCTATACCGGCATATCCGGTTGGAAGACCCTCGACGAAGAGATGCGCGCCGGTATTGAGGAACTGCCCGAACTCTCCGAGAAATACCCGAGCAAGGAGGTGCTGATCGGCGCCGATGCGGACTTCTTTTTTGCCGGCTGGAATTACGGAATGAAGGTCGGCGGCGAAGTGACGCCGGAGACTCTGGCACCGTTCGGTATCCGGGTTTACGAGTTGACGGAAAGCTGCATTCACATCGGCGAGAAAGCGAAAGTCTCGATGGATGATATGTATAACGATCTGATTAACCTGGGGAAAATCTTCCAGGTCGAGGATCGTGCCCTGGACCTTGTCGACGGCTATAGAGCTGAACTGGCGGCTTTTTCCAAAGCGCACGGCAATACGGGCGACCCTTTGCGCGTTTTCGTTTACGACAGCGGCGAAGACACGCCCTTTACGGCAGGACGCTACGCAATGCCGACAGCGATGATTGAAGCGGCCGGCGGCGTCAATATTCTGGATGATCTGGAAAAAAGCTGGGCAAAGGTCGGATGGGAAACCGTCGTCGAGCGCAATCCGGAGATGATCGTCATTGTGAACTACGGCAATGTGACCGCTGAACAGAAGCGGGACTTCATGATGTCAAATCCCGCTTTCGCAAACGTGGATGCTGTAAAGAATAATCGTTTCGTGGTGCTTGACTATGTCGAGGCGACGCCAGGGCCGCGCAATATCAAGGCGATCAAAAAGCTTGCCTCCGCTTTCTGGACGGATTGAGGCGCGACCGGGATCGTCAGCATGCCTTCAGACGCGCGGCTCAAATCGCTCACGGTTTTTACGTCGACGGGGCTCTTCGGCCTCATCGTGCTGCTGATCTCGGTGACCGTCGCCATCGGTGTGGGGGCCATTTCAATCCCCGCATCGACCGTCTGGGGCATCATTGCGGGGAAGCTTGCGCCGGACCTGATTGAACAAACATGGTCGGCGGGGCGGGACGCAATCGTTTGGGATATCCGCTTTCCCCGCGCACTTCTTGCCGCGCTGGTCGGCGCAGGACTGGCTCTTGTCGGTGCGAGCCTTCAGGCGGTAACGCGCAATGCGCTGGCGGACCCGCATCTGTTGGGAATTTCTTCCGGCGGCGCGTTCGGGGCAATCCTTGCCCTTCTGCACACCGGCTTGATCTTGGGACCGCTCACGGTGCCGCTTCTTGCCTTCGCCGGTTCCCTTGTGACCACGGGCATTGTCCTGGGTGTTGCCCGGACCGCCGACGCCGCAACAGCGGACCGCCTGGTGCTGGTCGGTGTGGCCGTGTCCTTCATCGTGATGGCTCTTGCCAACGCCCTGATTTTCCTCGGTGACCCGCGCGCAGTCCATACTGTTATCTTCTGGATGCTGGGCGGACTGGGATTGGCACAGTGGTCCCAACTCATCTATCCGCTGGTCATTCTGATCGCCTGCGGACTGTGGCTCTGGTTTCGCTCCGGCCAGCTCAACGCCATGACAGTCGGCGATGAAACGGCCGCGACGCTCGGCATTCCCGTCGAGCGGTTCCGGCTGGAAACGTTTGTGGTGGGCGCTCTGATTACCGGCGTTATGGTCGCGTTTTCCGGAGTGATCGGCTTTGTCGGCCTGATGGTACCCCACATCGTGCGCCTGCTGGTCGGTGGAGACTATCGGCGTGTCATTCCGATCAGTGCGCTTTTCGGTGCCATATTTCTGCTGTGGGCCGACATCATCGCGCGCACCATCATGGCACCTGAGGATATGCCGATCGGTATCGTAACCGGCCTGATCGGGGGGATGTTTTTCGTCTGGCTTTTGCGGCGACGCCGACAGTGAAGCCGGGGAAGGGGCGTCAGTCCGGCGATTGTGTCTCATTAGGGTATGGCCCCATAAATCCGGCGGCTGTTGGAAATGTTATAAAGTAACAAATCTGTTGCTTAAACCGGGTAACTGCGCTACTCGCATGACACATCGGGAGGCTCGATAACAGGGCCTGAACCTAAAGCCAAAATCGACGCGGATGAGCCGTGACGAAGCGCGCTGATCACCGGATGAGAGGGGAAAAAATGAACATGCCCATTTTGACACGGCTTGCTGTTGCCGTCTTTTTGGTACTGGGTCTCGTATTTCCGGCCACCGCGCAGGAGGGAAGTCTTACGATCGCAGCGGGCGGTCCTGAAAACGAAACGCCCGATCCGCGCGCACGCTACAATGGATGGCTTTCCAATCAGACCGGTGTGACGGAAACGCTGATGGGCATCGATTACGATCTGAAGCTTTATCCAAGGGTTGCCGAGAGCATCAAACAAACGGCTCCAACGACCTGGCGTCTGACACTCCGTGACGGTGTGCTGTTCCACGACGGTTCGCCCGTCACCGCACAGTCCGTGATTGATGCAATCGCGCCTATCTCGCAGGAAGGCCACCCCGGCCATAACGCGCGGATCGCCAGCCTTCTCGATCTTGCCGGCATGACGGCGGACGGCGACCGCGTGATCATCTTTGAGACAAACTCGCCGAATGCCGCATTCCCCTGGACGCTGTCCGAGCCCGGTATTGCCGTGCTTGGGCCTGCATCCGATGCGTTTCCGATCAACGCGACCGGTCCTTTTGTCTTTAAGGAAGCCGTGCCGGTGCAATTGTACCGGGTCGAGGCTAATCCGGATTATCGCCTGGGCAAACCGGGCCTGGCGGAGATCCGTGTGGTTGCGACCGCAGATCCGGCATCCGCCGCTTTGGCCTTTGAAGCGGGCGAGGTCGATATGGTGATCAACTATCCCGAAGCCGATTTTGAGCGCATTCAAAGCACGGGTGCCCAGGGTTTTTCCGCGCCGACAACGCGTCTTTACTTCTATTCGGTCAATACGGCCAACGGTCCGATGGCCAATCCTCTGATCCGGCGCGCCGTATCCATGGCCATCGACCGTCAGGGTGTTGTGGATGCAACATTGGCGGGCGTCGGCGGTGTGCCGGCGGGGACGATCTTTCCGGCCGGACTTGGTTGGGCTGCGGACATTGCTCCAGTCTATGATCCGACCACCGCAGAGAAGCTGCTGGCCGAAGCCGGAGCGATCAAGGACGGCGGACGCTGGATGCTGGATGGAGCACCGCTTGAGATCGACATTGTAACATACTCGTCCCGCGCAGCTCTGCCGCCGACAGCCGAACTGACACAGGCATTCCTTCAGGCAATCGGGATCACCGCGAATGTCCACGTCGGTGAGTACGGTGCCAGCAACGACGCCATCGCCGAGGGCACTGCGGACCTGTTTCTTCAGGCCTGGGTCAGCACGCCTCAAGGCGATCCGGGTGCGTTTCCCGAAGCACTGGTGAAAACAGGGGCGGGGTCCAACGCCGGCGGTTATTCCAATGCGGAATTGGATAAGCTGCTGGCAGAGGGCCGGCTGACCTTTGACCAGGAAAAACGGGAGTTGATTTACGACGATGTTCAGAAAATCATTGCTGCCGATGCTGCGCTTATCCCTGTCTTCCATGTAAGTCAGGTCAATGTCGCCCGGCCCGGTCTGACCGGCTACAAAGTGCATCCGACAGAAACCTACTGGATGACCCACGAGGTGACACTCAAGGAATGACGCTCACTGTCACCGGCCTGAGCGCATGCCGTTCGGGTCGGACCATTCTGCACCCGACGTCCCTAAGCATAAGAGCCGGTGAAAAGATCGGACTGGTCGGAGCCTCGGGCTCGGGAAAGTCCACTCTTGGCCATGCGCTGGTGGACGACTTGCGTGCGCGGGGTCAAAGCGTGGCTCATGTTCCGCAAAGTCCGGATGAGGCGCTGGATCCGCTCCGAAGCCTGAGCTTCCACTGGACGGAAGCAGAGCGTGCCCTTGGCCTGAAACCGGATCGGGAAAGGCGGCAAGCGCTTTTCCGCGCGCTTCGGATTGAGGGCGGCGATTTGCGCAAACGGCCATGGGGATGGAGCCGGGGCATGCAGCAGCGTTTTGTCATTGCCATGGCCCTGATGGGAACGCCCGATCTTCTGGTTCTTGATGAACCCACATCAGCGCTCGATCCGGTGGTGGCTGCCAGAACCATGGATTTGCTGGAAGACCACCTGTCGGAGGGACAAACGGCGATGATACTCATAACCCACGACCTGGGCCTTGCAGCTCGCCGTGTCGATCGTTTGATGGTAATGCACGATGGCAGAATTGCAGAAGACGCTCCGACGCACAGGCTGCTGGAAACGCCCCAAACACCTGAAGCCAGATCGCTGTCGGCCCATCGTAACTGGCTTACCCTGCCATGTTGAAGCTTGAAAATGTTTCCGTGATGCGGGGCCGGAACGCGACATTGCACGATGTGACACTGTCGCTCTCCGCGGCAAAGACTTTGGCGGTCGTGGGTGAAAGCGGCGCGGGAAAATCCACGCTGCTTGCCGCGATCCTGGGTCTCGTGAAACTGTCAAAGGGCCAGGTTACATGGATGAACGCACCTGTTCGCCACTGTCATCCGGCGCTTGTGATGCAGGAGCCGCGCGCTGCTTTCAATCCTGCGCTGAGCCTGCGCCGGTCCGTCACCGAGCCACTTGCGGCGCGCAAATTGACACAGCAGCCGGGCCGGTTGGAAAGATTATGCGATGGACTGGAACTGCCGCCTGACCTTCTGGATCGGCGCCCGAACGAAGTGTCAATCGGTCAGGCGCAGCGAGTCGGCATCCTGCGCGCGCTGACCGCATCTCCGGCGCTGGTTCTGTTTGACGAACCGCTCTCCGCACTTGATGCTGTCACCCAGAAACATACGGCGCGTCTGATCGCCGATTTACAGGCGGAAGAAGGGTTCGCGGCACTGATCGTGACCCATGATTTGGGTTACGCGGCGGCTTACGGCGATGAGATTGCGGTGCTTCGTGGCGGGCATGTCGAAGAGTTCGCAACGGCTCAGGCTTTTGTCGAAGCGCCTCAGACAGCTTACGGTCGGACGCTTCGCGATGCGGCCTTCTCCCTTGGGGCCCTGGAGTTGGTGGCGTGACGCAGGTGTTGTTCGGGCTCCTGCTTCGTGCCGCGGTTGTGTTGACCGGAACGGCTCTGGCCACCTTTGCGCTCCTTTGGAATGCGCCCGGAGACCCCGCCCTGGCCATTGCCATGGCTCGGTACGATGCGGTTGTGTCCGCAGATATTGTCGACCGTATCCGCGCAGAAACGGGGCTAAACGCCGGGTTCTGGCCCGCGTTCCAAGCCTGGATCGGGCCGATCCTCGCCGGGGATTTCGGCAACTCATCTGTGAGCGGTCGGCCTGTTCTTCCCGAACTTATGGGCGCTGTTTCCTACACAGTACCGCTGGCGCTTGCGGGCTTGGCCATCGGGCTTGCGATCTCTGTGCCTCTTGCGATTTTTGCCACGATGCGCCCCGGGGGATGGATTGACCGCGGTGCCGTCGCCCTTGCTTCGCTAGGCGCGGCTATTCCGGCTTACTGGCTGGGCCTTTTGCTCATTCTTCTGTTTGCGGTCAAGCTGTCCTGGCTGCCTGCCATGGGTGCACGGACCCCGGCCCACGCGATCCTGCCCGCATTGACCCTTGGACTGGGCGTTGCGGCGTCGCTGACCCGGATCATCCGGTCCGGCATTCTGGAGGCGCGGGGACAGTCCTTCCTGCCGGCCTTCAGACGGCGCGGCGTTCCGGATCAGATCGTCGGACGCGATCATATTGCCCCCCATGCCGCGATCCCGGTGGTTACGGTTTTCGGGCTGGAACTTGCCTTTCTTCTGGAAGGGGCGGTGATGGTCGAGGTGATATTCGCGCGTCCCGGACTAGGCAGCTTTCTTGTGGGCGCAATCGAAGCCCGCGACTTCCCCAAGGCGCAGGCGGTGGTGATCTTTGCAGCACTGCTTTTTGTGATCGTGAACTTATTGATTGACCTGTTCTACCGCCTGATTGACCCGCGCATTGGAGACCAGGATGCGTAGCGTCATTGTTCTGGTCATCGTTTTGGTTCTTCTCGCGCTATTGGGGCCGACGCTCGCGCCTTATGATCCGGCAGCCATCAACATACCGAACCGGTTGCAGCCTCCGGGCGAAACCTGGCTTCTTGGGACCGATGCCTTGGGGCGGGATATCCTTTCCCGTCTGCTCTATGGCGCACGCTGGTCGCTCGGGCTGGCGTTTCTGATCTCCATTATCGGTCTCGTCGCCGGGACCCTCGTCGGGCTTTCGGCGGCGCTCGGGGGCAGGTTTGCTGACTGTGCGGTTATGCGGACAACCGATACCTTCCTGGCGTTTCCCGAACTCGTGGCCGCTGTGGTGATCGCCGGACTCCTGGGGGCCGGTACAACCAGCTTGATCTTTGCGCTGAGTGTCACCGGATGGATGCGCTATGCCCGGGTCGCGAGGGGCATCGGTCTTTCTCTTGGCACACGCGGCTATGTGGTCCAGGCCAGGCTCGCCGGCGCATCCTTGCCGTCGATCGCACGCTGGCACTACCTTCCATCACTGCTTCCGTCGCTGACCGTGGTCTGGACCGGAATGTTTGCCCGCGCGATCCTGGGTATTTCGGCCCTCGGCTTTCTGGGGTTTGGCGTGCAACCGCCCTTGCCGGAATGGGGCACGATGCTTCTTGACGCACGTATCCATATGCGCTCCACCCCGCTGCAGATGATCTGGCCCGGTCTTGCCGTTGTCAGTTGCGTTCTGGCCATAAACCTGGCCGGAGACGCATTGCGCGATGCCCTGGCTCAAAAGAGCCTGGCATGAGCGGTATGGACCGCCCCGGGCTGGGCATCGCCCTACGCATCCTGTCCGGCCTGTTTGGTGCCGGCATGTTTATCAGTGTAAAGGCCGTGAGCGAAGATGTGCCGCTGGGCGAAATCGTTTTTTTCCGCTCGTTCTTTGCTCTGATACCGCTGATCGTATTCCTATGGGTAAGAGGGGAGTTTCCGCAAGGACTGGCAACAAAGAGGCCGCTTGATCATCTGATGCGATCGGGCTTCGGGGCACTGGCGCTGTTCGCATCGTTCGCTGCAATCGCACGATTGAATGTGGCGGAGGCAATCCTGATCGCACAGCTGTCACCGGTGCTTATGGCAATTGCTGCGGTCTTCCTTCTATCGGAACGAATGACCGTCTGGCGTGCCGGTGGCGTTGCGCTCGGCTTTGCCGGTGTCATCGTTTTGGTTTGGCCGGAATTGAATGCAGGCGGGGCAGGTGAGGCGCGCTTGACGGGCTACATTCTTGGATTGCTGTCAGCCGTCCTCTCCGCGCTCGCTCTGATCATGGTGCGCAGTCTGAACCGCACGGAAAGTCCCGGCGCGATCGCTTTGTACTTCGTTGTGGCTTCGATGCTTGGTGCGCTGTTGACGCTTCCTTCCGGATGGATCATCCCTGACGGACGGACACTGGTCCTTCTGATTGCCTCCGGACTGTTTGGCGGGTTCGCTCACATCGCGATGACGCTTGCCTTTCGCTATGCCGAAGCCTCACGCTTGGCGCCATTTGAATATATGGCGCTGCTTTGGCCGCTCGCGGCGGACCTGCTGATATTCAGGTTGCCGCTATCCACCTCGTTTCTTCTGGCGGCTCCGCTTGTGCTTGCAGGCGCCGCCCTTGCGGCGGCGGAAGGCAGAGAGAACAGGAAGGAGCCGAAAGCGGCGCATTAAATGCGGCCTTTCGGGCCGCTTTTTCGGAGAGAAAATCAGACAAGGATTTTGCTGTTATGATCGGCAGCGTCATTCCAAATTGCCGATATGAATGTGATGTCAGCGGTGCGGGTGCGTTTTCAGATGGGATTTGAGGAAGCTGACAAAGAGCCTGAGGCACTCCACCCGTTTGTTCTGCTCGGGATAGTAGATGTAGAACGGCGGAAGGTCTTTGGTGAAAGGGTCAAGGAGCATTTCCAGCTTACCGGTCTCAAGGTGATCCTCCATCGTCACACGCATGGACCAGCCGACACCAAGACCTTCGCATGCCGCCTGGATGACACCCGCAGCAGAATCGAAGATCAGGCGAGCGGGCGGGTCTATCCGTTTGTCCTGGCCGTTTTCGCAGACCCACCATTCGCGCAGAGCGCCTGATGTCGGCTGCCTGTGTCGAATGCACAGGTGGTTAAACAAGTCTGTCGGAGTTTGCGGTCGCCCGTGCTTTTCAAGGTAGGACGGTGCCGCAAAGAAAGCCGACTTGATTGCCGGTGTAACACGCACGGCAATCATGTTCTGCGCCAAAACATCGCCCATGCGAATGCCGGCATGAAATCCCTTTTGAACGATGTCGACCAGTTCTTCATTCCATGACAGGTCGAGCTTGATGCCGGGATGTTTTAAAAAAAATGTGTCCAGAACAGGGGCAATTGCGGCCATGTAAGCCCCGCGCGAAAGGCTCATTCTGAGTGTTCCGGTGGCCGACTTTGACATTGCCCGGGTCTTTTGGACCGCATAGACCAGATCGCGGTGCGCGGGTGCCGCCGCATCAAAAAGCACACGGCCGGCCTCCGTCATCTCAACATTGCGGGTGGTGCGATGCAACAGAGGCACACCCAGCCTGTCTTCAAGGGATTTCAGCTGCAGGCTGACAGCCGGTGCGCCCACGCCAAGAGCGTCGGCGGCCGCCCGCATGGACCCTTCGCGGACAACGGTCAGAAATACTTCAATACCGGGCGTGGGAATGCGTTCCATTATTTAATTATATTAAATAATTGCTTCAGTCTGCAATCTATTCTCAAACTTGTCCGAATGCGATACGTCTTTGATATCGAAGATCAGCGGTGCGGCGGGCAGGGTGAGCGACAGCGTTTTAGTAAGACCTCAGAATGTCCTGCGCGGTGTCTCGCTGGTCCTGGCGGCCGCGCTCGCAATTTCGATCCAGGATGTGGTCTTCAAACTCTTCAGCAGCGAGCTGACGCTGTGGCAGATTTTTACGCTGCGAGGCATGTTGGCCGTCCCGATACTTCTGGCTGTATGCTGGTTTCGGGGGTCACATCCGGGCATTGTGAAAGCTGCGCTGGGACGCTGGGTTCTTCTGCGGTCAGTGTTTTTCACACTGGCATTTATGGCGTTCTACGCAGCCATCCCTTTCCTGAGTCTGTCGACGGTCGGAGCGGCGCTCTATATTGCACCGATTTTCGTAACGCTGCTGTCAGCGTATGTCATCAAAGAACCGGTCGGACCGCTTGGCTGGTTCGGTGTGTGCCTGGGATTTGCCGGCGTGGTCGTCTTATTGCAGCCAAGTTCGGACGACTTCTCACTCTGGGCTGTCTTACCCGTGATCGGCGCCGGGTTTTATGCTTTCGTGCATATTACAACGCGGACAAAGTGCCAGGGTCTGCCGCTCGCGTCCATCGCGCTCTCACTCAATCTCGTCATGATGGCGGGCGCACTGATCGTGAGTGCAATGTTGTTTTGGCTCAGCCCGCAAGGGGAGATGGTCGACGCATATCCCTATATTTTCGGCGTCTGGTCGACTGTGGATCCTGCGGACTGGTTTGTCCTGATAATGCTGGCGGGGTTCGCCATCGTGATCGGGATGATGCTGGCAGGTGCATATCAGGCTGCACCGCCATCCACCGTGTCGGCGTTTGAGTACAGTTATCTGGTGTTTGTCGCTGTTTGGGACATTGTGTTCTTCAGCATTTCACCCACAATTGCCACTGTTTCTGGGATGATCCTGATTGTGGCCGCCGGTCTGCTGGTTCTTGGCCGTAAGACCGGCGCCGCCTAGACAACGATGACTTACAGCCGTTCATCTGATGCAGGCGTCATGCTTTGCGCGACAGGATGATCACAAACGGCTCGACGGTTCCGGCAAGTCCCGTTTCTTCACCTTCATGGGTTTGCATGATTTCGAATCCGGCTGCCTCAAGGTGCCCGGTTAACTCGCTTGTCCGGTAAAAGGTGTAAAACCGTCCGAACCTGTCGCGGCGTTCGCCTTCACCTCTTTTCATGCCCAAGTGAAGAATACCTTTTGGCAGCAGCGCTCTGTTCAACTGCGATAGATGCCTCGGTAAATCGCCACGGGGTGCATGGAGAAGGCTGAAATTCGCCCAGACGCCGTGATAGTTTGCTTCCGGCAGGCTGTCGTCGAATGTGCCGAGCCTGGCGTCAAGACCGTATCGTTCTTGTGCCATTGCCACCATTTCGGGTGAGGCATCGACGGGATCGGGCGCAAACCCTGCTTCCTGTAAATGATGCGAGGAGGTCGCCGGCCCGCATCCCCAGTCCAGAACCCGCGCGCCTTCCGGCAGAAATCCAATGAAATTCCTCAAAGATCCGCTGGGCTGCTCACGGGTAAAGCGCTTGGCGTAGTCGGCCGCCTTGACGTTGTAGATGCGTATGGTCTCTTCGTCGGCCATTTCACGAAATCCAGTATGGTTTGTGCCGTCCTGGTAAACCTGGGACTACGGACTTCTGACGCCCAGACGGATCCCAAAGTACCCCCTTGGGGACGGTATTGCATCAACAGATGAAACCCGTTGCACGAGCGTCTGCAATCACTGATCATTGACACACCGGCATATCAACCTGGAGTGATCGATGGCCCGCCATGTAATCCTGTGTTTTTTGCTCCTGTTGACCGCCTTTGGACCGAGGGTGGCCGAGGCGCAACAAGAAAATCCGCCGTCTCCCGAGGTGATGCGCGTGCCGCTCACCGCCTGGCTGGCGGCGCGTCCGCATGTTTCAGCCGATTCCCTCCCCGATATGGGGTTTGATCCGATTTCCCGGGAGCGCTACGCCGAGGTGCTTCGTTTTGTGCTTAAAAAGGACTGGGCCAGCGCAGCGCCGCTGGCCGGGCGCATCGGCTATGAAATTGTCATCCTTGAAAACGGCGACCGGCATTACACGGTGCTCCAGGAAGACCGGTCGCGCGGGATCGGACCGACGGTGGTGATTGCGCATCAGCCGCGCCGTAATGTCATTGCGGAGGCGCCCCATGCAAGTTTCGAACCCGGGACTTCGGAGGAGGCGGCGACGCTGCTCGGCGAACTGGGCTTTCGGGCCGCGATCATATCGGGTGCCCATCGCTGCGCGGCCGGCACCTTTGTCAAATGCCGTGGCCACACAACCGTGTGCGGTGACCGGCCCGGCTCGCCCTATCGTACGTCCGACACCGCGCACAACCCGGCGACGCTGTTCCACGTCGCGCATCTGACGCTGATCGACGCCTGGCCGCAGGTCAGGGCGATCAGCCTGCACGGAATGAGAAAGCGCGGGGACACGATCGCCGTGATCTCGGACGGCTCGCACGCCATGGATGGTCCGAAGCAATCGACGGTGCTGGCCATCCGGGATGAATTCCGCCGTCTGATCGGGCAGGGCGATGGAGGCGTGTATAGCTGCAATCACAGCGACGATGCCGATACCGGCTTTCCACGCCTTTGCGGCACGACCAACATCCAGGGCATCGCGCTCAACGGACCGACTGCCGTATGCGGACTGAGCACCGACCAGAGTTCCGGGCGTTTTGTTCACATTGAGCAGACCTGGAACATTCTGGGGGAATTCCAACGGCGGTGGGCCGATCTCGACGGGACCAAAAATGCATCCGCGCTGGTGGAGGCAATGGGGACGGCCTTTCAAGAAGACATGAAGTAAACAGCTGGTCTGAACCTTGAGGGCTTGGTTCTTGTGAGCAATCGAAGACTTAAGGCTTTGGCAGGCGTCATGATTCGCGACCTCGTTCACGTGGTCGCCAGGGATTTAAGCTTGTTCACATATTGGCGCGGCGGACTGCCCATAATCCGTTTGAAGGCCGTATTGAAGGCGTTCTCAGATTGATACCCTACCGTGGCTGCAACTGCGGAGATCGTGTTACCTGATGACAAGAGCTGATCGCTTGCTTTGATCATGCGTAAAACCGTCAGGTATTCCATCGGGGTTTCACCAATCACATCACGGAAACGCCGTGCGAAGACAGACCGGGACATGCCGGCTCGGCCGGCCAAGCACGTGAGTGTCCAATTCCGTCCCGGGTCTTCGTGGATCGCCGTCAAAGCAGCTGTCAGGCGCTCATCTGCGAGTGCGGCCAGCCAGCCAAGTCTGCCATCTTTGACCGTCTGGTGATGGCGCAGCGTTTGCACCAGGACAACATGCGAAAGATGCTGTGCAATCAGTGCGCCGCCTGGTCGCGCTTGCGCAAGCTCATCCAGAATGAGCTCCACAAAATGCCTCAGATGTGTCGCGGCAGCTGCCTCTGCGGGAATGACAATAATGGATGGCAACAATGCTATGAGCTGAGACGGATGCGTCTTTGTCACCGTAAACCGGCAGCTTGCAATGACCGTATCTCCACCACCGTTCACGATGGCCGGCCGATCTGAAAGAGGTCCCGACAGATACCGTTCGACCGGTTCGGCTGAAACGGATGTGTCTGTGGCGATTGTAAACGGACGACCGGTTGGAAGAACGAAGAAGTCACCAGCATCGAGCTGGACCGGCTGTTTGCTCCCTTCGACGGTCACCCAGGCCCGGCCTGAAATCACCGCGTTACATTTCAGCGCCCCTGCCTGATCCGGAAAGGCGATCGCACAGGAGTGACCAAGATCAAGCACGCCCGTGCGATGACTCTGAGGCTTGAGGATAGAGAGAACATCAGAAAGAGGGTCCATTTGAGCCCACCCGTCATACGCATTTGCTCCCATATACCAGCTCCCTTCCTCAATTGACAATCAAATGGGACGCTGGAAAAGAAAATAACGACCATCGCTTATTGTTCGTGCCGAAAATGCTCTTAGTCTTCTGTCGAAAGTTCCGGAGCGATCCACAGATCTCGACACTTCGAAGGAGGCTTAAATGCGCGTTTTCGTCACGGGAGCAACAGGTTATATCGGCTCAGCCGTCGTTCGTGAGCTCTTGGATCATAATCACACCGTTATCGGGCTGGCTCGATCAGAAGCATCCGCAGATGCCCTAAAAACAGCAGGCGCTGAGCCGCATTCCGGCAACCTTGAGGACCTTGGCAGCCTCCGTGAAGGGGCCGCAAAAGCCGATGCGGTGATCCATCTCGGATTTAACCACGACTTTTCAAAATTCGCAGAAAGCTGCGTGCATGACGGCGAGATCATCCGCACCATCGGTTCAGAACTGGCCGGATCGGATCGGCTTTTCATTGCGACTTCGGGTACAGCGATCCTGTCATCGGGAACGGTTTCGACGGAAGCGGATCTTGCACCCATGGGCGATATGGTGAACCCCCGGGTTGCGTCTGAGCACGCGTGCGCAGAGTTGGCACGAATGGGAGTGATGGTCGCCGCAGTGCGCCTGTCACCGTCCGTGCATGGTGCCGGCGACCACGGCTTTGTGCGCATGCTGGCCAACATGGCGTTGCAGAAAGGTGAGTCCGCCTATGTTGACGACGGTCAGAACCGCTGGTGTGCTGTGCACAGGCTGGATGCAGCGAGACTCTATCGGATGGTCCTCGAACGCGGCGAAGGCGGCGTCCGCTATCATGGCGTCGCTGAGGAAGGTGTTCCCTTCAAGGACATCGCAGAAGCTCTCGGGCGCAGCCTCGATCTGCCCGTCGTGAGCAAGTCCGGAGACGCTGCGCAACACCATTTCGATTGGTTCCATTTCATGGCCGCCTCCGACTGTCCGGCGTCCAGTGAATGGACGCGCGACGCTTTGAACTGGACTCCGACTGAGCCGGGCCTGATCGCTGATATCGAAAGCGGGCTGTATCGCCCGAACCCACCATCTTAAACACAGGCGATGTCCGGAGATAATGCATTTGTCACCAGGTGCGCGGGGGGCATTCGCGTTCCTTCGGCGGGTTGGCGCAAGATGTGATATGGACGGCTGCCTTCGCCATTTTCCCTTGTCAGGAACAAAATCTGCTCCTGCAGCTTAAACAACCTTCCGAGCACTCACATCCAAGACATCACCGCAATGTCCTTGTATTCTGAGCACTGAAGTTTCAAACTCATAGAATATCCCGGAAAAGCCGGAGCATTTTTCCGACCGGTAGTCGCGAAAAAACAAAGGCTTGGAGCAGTTCTTGTGAGTCTTTCTCCAAAGACTGCGGACATGGAGTTTTCTTTGCGGGCAACAGGTGGTTAGAACGGGATGAGCACATTTCTCGCCGACGGGTTTAGGCGTGTGGATTCTGCCGCGGACACTGAAAAGCTCCGTCGATGTCTCACCCTGATGGAGAAACTGCCTGATTTTCGCGCATACAAACAAACGTCGTTTGAGGCAATGAATCTCCACTCAGACAGCACCGTGGCTGATGTCGCCTGCGGACTCGGTTTCGATCTGCTCAAACTACATCACCTGGTTCCACGCGGTGTCGTTACAGGTTTTGATATCAGCGAGGAATTCGTCACCGCGGCTCGGCACCTGGTCGCTTCCCATGAATCGGTTCGTGTCGTTCAAGGCGATATTCACCGGATCGATTGCGACGACAATTCATTCGATGCCGTCCGGATCGACCGGTCGTTGCAGCACATTGAACAGCCGGACGCGGCGATTTCGGAAATGGCGCGGATTGTCAGGGAGGGTGGGACCATGGTGGCCGCCGAGCCGGACTGGTCATCCTATCATCTGGCGTCGGACAACGCGAAAGTTTCAGCCGTTATTGAATCCGAGTTCGGATCCACATTCCGCAATCCGGCCATTGGCCGACAACTGGTCGATATGCTAAGCGAGCATGTGGACATCAGCCACCACAGCGTCCATCCGATTTTGCTGCGCCGGTTTTCGGATGCGGAGGCTATCTTCGATATTGCTCAAAGCGTTGAAAGGTGCTGCGAAAAAAGTCTGATCGCGACCGCCGACGGCCAAGCTTTTTTGGAACATCTCTCCGAACGTTCAAAAAACGGTACGTTCTTCGCGCTGCTCTGTATCCATGTGGTGTCCGGGGTCAAGTGACAGGTGCCGGCACGGCGCGTAGAAGGGCGGTCAATCGGCAGCTTCGGTATGTGAGCCAATATGCTGCGGATGACGCCGCCGGGCCAAACCAACAGCCCCTCTTTGCCTTGACCAGCGGCAGGCTGCGCATGGTCCAAAAGAGCGGATTAACGCGTCTGCAGAAATCTGCCCAGGCATCGCGCCGGGAGGCGTCAAGCGCCCCGAGAGCCAGTTCAGGTGGTTATTCCCGTGTCGGGCGATGATATCTTCGACAGGCAGCCCTTCCCATAGCCCGACATTGATCTTTCGCAATCTGGCATCAAGGATTGCATCGTCAAAGCCCGGAAGGCACGCGGTCTGCTGGCATATTGTAAACCGTTCAACCTGTGTAGCGTGCATTGAAGCCTGCGGCCACGTCCAGGACGGCGCCGCTGATGTACTGCGCTGCCGGCGAGGCCAGAAAGACCGCAGTACCGGCCATGTCTCCCGGTTCGAGCATGCCAACGGGCAGCGTGTGTCCATACTTGAGCGCCGCTTCCACACCGGCGGTAAACTCCGGGTTGTCCAGCAACTCGCCGAAGATACCCGTTCGGACAAAAGTCGGGGCGATCGCGTTGACCGTGATATTATGCGGCCCGAGATCGATCGCGGCGGATTTTACCAGGCCGATCAGGCCCCATTTCGACGCCGCGTAGTCGGCCTGGCCGGGACTGCCCATCCTTCCCGCAATCGACGTTACGGCAATGATCCGCCCGGCCTTGCGCTCCATCATATGAGGCAGCGCCGCCTGAATGGTATTGGCTGCTCCGGTCAGATTGATATCGAGGACGGTTTTAAAGTGCGCCTCCGAAACGTCCTGCAAACGTCCGCCACCGCCAACGCCTGCGTTTGCGACGATGATGTCGAGTTTGCCAAGTCTGTCCAGAGTCTGCCGCACAGCGTCCTGCGTTGCGCCCTTGTCGGCCACATCCGCCCGGATTCCGATCGCCCGGCGGCCCTTCGCTTCAATGAACCGGACCGTCTCGTCGAGCTCGGCCTGAGATCCCAGACGATAACCGAGAATTTCGCCGTACGCATCAGGGTCCGCGATATCGAGAGCCGCGACGTCAGCACCGCGGCGCGCATAGGCCACCGCAATCGCCCGGCCAATGCCACGCGCGGCGCCGGTGACCATCGCCGTTTTCCCGGCCAGGGAAAACGCCGCATCTTCGGTGGGTTGCGCCGTGGCGGACTGCCCGGCGGCCGCCACGGCCGAAATGCCCAATGCACCGGCAAGCCCGAGCTTCAGGGCATCCCGGCGCCGGTCATCGATGCGATCATCATGATCTTCGATGTCCGGGTCGTTTGTGCGGTTGTCTCTCTTCATCCGGACCCTCTCGTCAAATGCGGCTGCTTCGCCACCACTATAGCGTGTTTGTGCGGCTCTATTGAATGCCCTGAAAGGTGCGACCCGTCACCGCATGGGGCAAGACCGACACTGGCGGAGATCACAAGTATCGGGACACCGCCAGATGTTCACACTCTGTGCCCTCGTGGCATGACCCGACGCTGCCGGCGTTGGTGTAATGCACGGCAAACATCTGAAAAGAACCCATCAATCACAGGCCGGGTAGAGAATAAGCTTGCGGCCGGTCTTTCCGTTGACGGTGAATTCTCCGTGCTCGACAAAACCAAGACGCATTAGAATTTTTTTCGAAATCTCATTCCCCGGATCAAGGAAAGCGGAGAGGGATGCGTTCAGTCTTTCGATCCGCAGATATGATATTAAGCGCTTCAAAGCGCGTGATGCATGCCCGTGCTTTTGATGTTCCGGAAAGACAAGAATAAAGATTTCAATTTCGTCATCAGATAACTCAAAGGCGCCGCATGCGCCGATGATTGTGCTATCGGTGTCGCCGCAAACGGCAAGGGCCATGGATCCCGCAGCGTTTGCGTAGTTTTTAATGGTGGTCTGGATCATGCCGTGGGCGGCTTCGCGAGACTTCATCTCATCCGGGAACGTCATGAATTTCGTATTATCCGGATCAATCATGAACTTGGCGAATGGTTCACAATCCGCGTGCACAAACCGGCGGAGAACGGTTTGGCCTTCTTGAAGTCTGTTCGGTGCTTCGATCACATCCTAATATCCGTGTGGTTTCTGGAAAACTCTTTACACGGCCAGTACAGCGTTCTGGCGGTGGGGAACAGTCGGGCTGCTCCCTTTTATGCGCTTTTCGCAGCAGTTGCGAAACGCCGGATGCAGGCAACGGCATCTTCACCCACTCCGGGCACGTCTCTGACGTTCCCAAGACCGTCTACACGATAGGGAACAGGAGCCTTCCTGATCTTGGCTTCAAACCCATAAAGCCCCGGACTTCGAACGTCACGATAACAGGTTCGATCCTGAAACCGGTCACGGGCCGGTCATCGCTCCCAAATCGGTGGGCTGCCGATTTTCTCAAGCACGAAGTCGATGAAGACACGCACCTTTGCCGTGAGGACGTTTGACTTGGGATAGACAAGCCAGATCTTGGACTGGTCTTCGATTTCTACATCGGGAAGGACCTGCACGAGCGAACCGTCCTTCAAGTCCAAATTCCTTGCATGGAAACCGAGCCGCGGACAACGAAATGGGCTGCTTGCGCTTACTATCGGAAACAGGCGGCCCGGGCATGTCTAAGTCCCCAGCTGTTTCCAGATATCAAGGTCGCTCCACGCTTCCAGGAACCGGTAAGGATAGGCGGGCAGTCCGCCGCCGGAAATCTTTGTCAGTTTGTCTAATTCGGACGGGTCGAGCTTCAGATCGCCGGCGGCAAGATTGTCCGCCAACTGGTCTGCCGTACGGGCGCCCAGAAGGATGGAGGCAACGCCGGGGCGGTCGGCTAGCCAGGCAAGTGCCACGTGAGCGGGCGGCCGGTTATGATGATCGGCCACAGAACGGAGCATCTTGAGGATCGCGTGGGTCCTTTTGGTGTTGCGCACATCATAGGCCTCAACGCCACGGTCGGGGTTCTCGCCGAGGCGCGTTGCCCCGCCTGGTCTGCTGTCGGATGAATATTTGCCGGTCAGCCAGCCACCGCCCAGGGGCGACCAGGGTGTCAGTGCAATCCCTGCTTCAAGGCAGCAGGGCAGGACCTCGATCTCGATGCCGCGCTCCAGGAGATTGTATTGAGGCTGCAGGGCGACCGGCACGGGAACGCTGAGCGCAGCGGCAGTGGAGAGGATCTTCTGAAGCTGCCAGCCGCTGACATTGGACCAGGCGATCGAATGGATTTTTCCCGCCCGGACAAGATCGCCGAGCGTTGCCAGGGTTTCGGCAATATCGGTATGCCGGTCCCAGCCATGAATGAAATAGACATCGATTGCGTCGACCTGAAGCCGTCCGAGACTTGCCTCTACGGAACGAACGAGACTGCGCCGGGAGGCCCCGTGACTCCCTTTCGGCGGTGCGAACCGCCCCTTGGTCGCAAGGATAAGATCGCCCGTGCCGCCCCGCCGGCTGCCCCATTCTCCGATGATCTCTTCTGCAAGTCCGTTTCCATAGACATCCGCTGTGTCGATGAAGGTGCCGCCATGATCGACGAACAGGTCGAGCTGCCGGAAGGCTTCGGCCTCATCGGTCTCAACGCCGAACGTCATTGTACCAAGGGCAAATGCGGACACCATAGGGCCGCCGTTGCCCAGCGGGTTCAAAGGGAGCGCCATGTCATTTTCCAATCGTTTGTCAGTGAAGCAGTTGCGTGAAATCGGGCCGCGGCTAACGCGCCCGGTCTTTACCCTCCGGCTCGCGGTCGATCAGGGTTTCGATCTCGGCCATCACCAGGTCCGGCAACGGGCCATGCTTGAGGGCGCCAGCCAGCTCGGTGATCTGGGACGGCGTTCGGGCGCCGGGAAGGGGAATGGCGCGATCCGATTTGGCCCACAGCCAGCAGAGTGCGCCCTGAACGAGGCTACGGCCGCCGGATTGCAGCAGATCCCTGACAGCATTAAGAGTCTTCAGATAGGCCGGGTCGGGCCGTCCATCGCTGAAGTACGTAATCCAGCTTTGCCCGCTCGCCCGAACATCGTCTGCCGGCAATTGCGACGTTGCGGTGTATTTGCCGCCGAGCAACCCCATGGCCAACGGTGACCTGATGAACGATGCCAGATCCCACTCGGCAAGTAGGTTCCGAACACCGGGCGCGTCGAAAAAGACGTTCATTGCGTGCTCGATACCGACAACGCCGTCACGGCCGTCAAGAGCCTTGATATTGTCGACAAAATCCGTGCTCCAGCCGTAGGCCCGGATCTTGCCGGACGCGCGCGCTTTTTCCATTTCGTCAAAGAGAGGCATCGCCTGTTTCAGCGGCATCTGGTTCGGATGCAGCAACAGGATGTCGATACAGTCGCGGTCCAGACGCGCAAGACAACCTTCGATGTCCTTGTTGACGGTTTTCGGATCCGGATCGGTGTCGGTGATCTGTCGCGTCATTTCGTCAATATGATAGCCGATCTTGGTGATGATCAGGACGTCATCCCGCCGCTTCAGTGTTTGGCCAAGCAGCCGTTCCGCATGCCCGGCCCCATAGGCTGCGGCCGTATCGAACAGCCGAATGCCGGCGTCGAGCGCAGCGTGGATTGTTTGAATCGACCGAGCGTCATCGCTGCGGGAATAGCCCACGGAGATGTCTCCGCTGAACATCGGGCCACCGATTGGCCAGCAGCCCATGCCGAGGGGAGGGATTTCGGTGTCAAGCAGGTGCATGGCGGATGTCCTTCCGTAAGCCGTTTCTGAAAGTGCCCGCGTCCGCTTGATGCGTCCATGAAATATAATGTAATGTTCGTTTCATGGATGAAATGAAATATGATTGGAACGACCTTCGGTTGTTCCTTGCAGTGGCGCGGGGCAGGGGGCTGGCCGCCGCTGCTGCCGAAACCGGCAGGAGCGCGCCGACGCTCGGACGCCGAATGCTGGCGCTTGAGCGGTCGATGGGACGCGACCTGTTCGTCCGGCATGCCCGCGGTTATGAGATGACCGAAGACGGGCGCAAACTGTTTGATGACCTGTCGGACATCGAAGCCCGCATGGTCAGACTGACGGCCAGGCGCAGCGAGGAAGGATTGCCGCTGGTTAAGGTTTCCGCCGGGACATGGACAACCCTGACACTGCTTGAAAACCTGGACGCGATCACCGGCGTACCGGCCGACATCCGGCTCCGGTTTCTTTCAACGGAAAACCGGTTAAACATCCCCCATCGTGAAGTCGTCATCGGATTTCGCAACCAACGTCCGACCGAGGGCAATCTGGCGGGGAGAAGGTTGAGCCGTGTTGAGTTCGCGCCTTACACCCGCAAAGGTGCCCCACGGCGCTGGATCAAGGTGTTGGCCGACACGCCATCGGCGCGCTGGCTGGAAAAAACTTTCGGCAACGACGCGGTCTGCGAAGTCAATGTGCCGCGTAACAGTCTTGACCTCGCCCTGGCTGGCAAAGGCATCGCTTTGCTGCCGACCTTCGTCGGCGAGGCACATGGCGCGCTGGTACGGACCGGCGACGTCATCGCCGAACTCGCCCATGACCAGTGGATCGTCACCCACCAGGACGACCGGCATCTGTCTGAAGTCCGTCGTGCGATCGATCGGATGTGTCGCGTGCTTCAGAGACGGTAGACATGCTGCAGGGCGAGATCAATGACCGCGCGTTGGCTTCGTTCCGGATGCGCGGTGATCAGAGCATGTCACGCTCTTGCAGCACTTTGCGGGCAACGCGAAAGCATTCAAGAGCTTGCGGCACGCCGCAGTAAATGCCCACGACATGAATAATCGCGCGGATTTCTTCTTTGGAAACGCCGTTGTTGATGGCCCCGCGGCAGTGGGTTTCCCACTCGTGCATCTTTCCCAGTGCGCCGATCATGGAGAGGTTCATCATCGAACGGGTTTTCGCATCGATCACCCCATCGCCCCAGCCGAAGCCCCAGCACCAGGCGGTCATGGTTTCCTGAAACGGCCGGGTGAAGTCATCCGCCGCTGCGAGGTTCTTCTCGACATACTCTGCGCCAAGCGTGGATTTGCGCTGTTCCAGTCCTTTGGCGAAAAGATCTTCATCAAATCCACTCATGTTCAGCCTCTATAATCTGATGGCGATGTTTTTGGTTTGCACATAATTCCACAGGGCTTGCCGGCCTTTTTCGCGACCGTAGCCCGACTTTCCATAGCCGCCGAACGGCGTTTCGACGCCGCCTGCGTACCATTCGTTGACAAAGACCTGTCCGGCACGGAGCTTTCGCGCCGCTGTCGTTGCCCGGTCGAGGTTTGATGTGAAGACGCCGCTGACGAGACCGTAAGGCGTGCCGTTGGCAATCTCGATGGCTTCATCGTCCGATGTGAATGACAGAACCGACAGAACCGGCCCGAAAACCTCTTCATTGGCGATGGCCATGTCAGGTGTGACGGCGTCAAGCACAGTCGGTTCAAGA
Organism: Stappiaceae bacterium; assembly: GCA_965275915.1. GTDB lineage: Bacteria > Pseudomonadota > Alphaproteobacteria > Rhizobiales > Stappiaceae > JBDWFY01. The sequence continues at coordinate 199,661 of CBDHYI010000005.1, read as the reverse complement.
AATGCGCCCGGACAGTTCATTTTGCGCCCACCGGCAACGACTCGCGCACCGGCAGCCACGGCATCGGACACCATATCCGCCGCGCGGTCGCGCTGGTCCATCGAGATCATGGCGCCCATATTGGCTCCGAATGTCGGGCGGTCAATGCCGGGGCCGACGGACAGGCCATTGGCCAAACTGGCAATCCGTTCGACCAGTTCGTCATGCACCGAGGTGTGTACAACGACCCGTGACATCGCCGAGCATACCTGTCCCGCATTGAAATAGATGCCCCAGCGGACATCGTTTTCAAAGGCTGCGAGGTCAGCATCTTCATGAACGATAGCGGCGGATTTGCCTCCCAGTTCCAGGACGCATGGCACAATGTTGCGGGCGGCGGCCGTGGCAATGGAAATCCCTGTTGCGACTGAGCCGGTGAAGACGATCTGGTTGATGTCCGGGTGGGCGGACAGTGCCGCACCGGCTTCATGCCCCAGGCCGCAGAGGATGTTAACCGCCCCTTGTGGCAGGCCTGCAGCCTCCGCTGCGCGTGCGAACCAGGCGTTGCTGAGCGGTGTCAGCTCCGGCGTCTTGATCACGACGGCATTCCCCGTGGCCAGCGCTGCCGAAAGCGAGCGGGCGGTCATTTCCACCGGATAATTCCAGGGAATGATCTGAGCTGAAACGCCGTAGGGCTCGTGTGAGGTGAAATCGAAATATCCCGCGCCCAGGGGAATGGAACGTCCTTCCACCGTCTCCGCCTGATTGCCGTAATACTCGAAATATCGGGCGGCGCCTTCGATTTCGATGCGCGCCTCCCAAAGCGGTTTACCCTGCTCCAGCGTCAGGACCGGTGCAATCTCCTCGATATTATCCAGCAAGAAACGCCCCATTGCGGCGACCATCCGTCCGCGCTCGACTGGCCGCAGGTCAGCCAGGGCACCTGAAAGATGCACACGCCGCGCGGCCTGAACAGCGCTGTCAACATCGACGGCGTCCGCCAGGGCATGCTCGGCAAGCTTGTCGCCTGTGCCCGGATCGATGACATCAATGCGTCCGGCACCACCGTCGCACCAGTTTCCGTCAATATAGTTCTGCCAGTAGGGCTCCACGTCAGGCATCGATCGCGTCTTTCATCCACTTTTGCAGATGCATCACCGGATGTTCTGAATTCACACCGCAATTCGGATCAATGACCAGCGGACCGGGCTTATAGCCGCGGGAGTGAAGACCGCGCTGAACCGACTCCACCAGATGAATGTCTTCTTCCACCGTGGTTGCACGGTCCTGCAGGGCGAGCCTGCGGATCATCTCGGAGTCTTCGCCGTCAACCGTGTACCAGCCGCGCCAGACACAGACACGGGCATGGGAGACAGCGCGCCAGTGATAGGTATTCAGCACATTGCCCGGATAGACCTGGAACGAGAACATGGGCCAGAGGAACCAGCTCGAATACTCGTTCTGATGCGCGAAGCCCGAGTTCACGTCATAGGTCATTTTTTCAAGGCTTTGACATTCCGTTGAATGGCGCAGGCATTTGCCTTGCGGCTGAATGTCATAGGTTTCGGGCCGGACCACGCCGTTGGCAAACGTGGGGTGGTTCAGGGCGCAATGATAGCATTCGGAGTAGTTTTCGACCGATATTTTCCAATTGCATTGCTCCGGAATCTCGACCCACTCCAGCGGTCTGAGACTGCTCCAGTTAGGCACCCATTCTTCCAGTTCGCCGCGTACTCCGGGAAACCATTCATCCATTGGTCTTGCATCCGGATCGAGGTTGACGAACACGAATCCGAGGAACTCTTCGCAGCGGGCTTCGGTGAGGCAGATGCTTGATTTGTCAAAGCCCGGAACCGCCTTGAGATTGGGACCGGAGCGCAGCCGGCCCGTAAGTTCATAGGTCCAGGCGTGATAGGGGCAGACAAAAACAGTCGATTTGCCGATTCCCTCGACCAGTTGATGCGCCCGATGCTGGCAGACATTGTAAAAGACCCGGATCTGCCGGTCGCGGCCACGGACGGCGAACAGGCTCTCGCCTGCAATTTCAAAAGTGGCATAACAGCCCGGTTCGGGAATATCGGAGCTGTGACAGGCAAACTGCCATGTTTTCGCCAGTACGCCCCTTCGTTCTGTTTCGAACACCTGAGGATCGGTATAGTAGCGCGCGTCCAGCGATCGGATGGCCTCTGTCATCACTCCTCTGCCTCATATATGCCCAATGTCCGGCGTCTCTCGTGAAATTTCTCCACCCGCGTCACGATGCGGTCGCTCGCGACCGCGACAACGAACGACAGCAGCGCTTCCAGAAGCGCGATTGTGCTGACGGATGATGGAAAGAATTGCGGCGTGTCCGAGGAGATGACGAAACCTTGGTCCGCCTCAAGAATGAGAGGACTGGCCGGACTGTCCGACAGGCCTACGATTGTCAGCCCCTGTGCCCTGGCGAGGCGCATCGCCTCGACGACCTCGGTTCGATAGGGTTTGCATGTAATCGCAATCAGGACGTCTTTTTCGTCTGCCCAGGCCAGATCGTCTATCGCCGTTGATCCGGGACGCGGAATTGCGTGAAACCGGATCATGCCGGTCGATGCCAGATAGACGAAGTTGCGCGCGTTGGAGTGGTTGACGCCGACCCCCAGCGTGTAGACGTTGTTGCTGTTCCAGATGGCCTCGGCGGCCGCCTTCAGCTTTTCGGCAGAGGTGTTGGAGAATGTCTCCTCGATTGTCCGAAGCGCGCCTTCCACCATATCGGCATAAAGACCGCCCAGGTCTCCGGACTTTTGAACGTCCTGCAGCCAGCGGGCGCGATCCGGGAAGTCGACGCTGCCATTGCGTATGGCTTCGCGAAACGGCTTTCTGAACTCTTCGTAGCCTTCGAAGCCGACCTGCCGCGCCATGCGGACAAACGTATTGGGTTTGACGTTGGCGGCGTCGGCGATTTCCCGGACCGTGGATACGCCGACATCGCGCGGATTTTCCAGTACGTAAGTTGCGGCCTTTCGCGCTTCCGGCGTAAGGGCGTCAAATTCCTGAGCGAGGCGTTCCAGAACATCGGATGATACATTTGTTTGTTTCATAGTTGACGATGGTACATATATACGATTAGCCTGTCGAGAGTGTTTTTTGAAAGAGACTCGTTGTGAACGACAGGAAGCTTCCCTCTCACGCAAAAGTGGTCATTGTCGGCGGCGGCATCATGGGCTGCGGCATCGCCTATCATCTGGCTCATGAAGGCTGGACCGATGTCGTTCTATTGGAGAAAGCGGAACTGACAAGCGGCAGCACCTGGCATGCCGCCGGCCAGATCACACACTCGACAAGCTCCTTCGGGCTCGGAAAATGCGTTGATTACAATATCGGGCTTTATTCGAGGATACTGGAGGCGGAGACCGGACAGTCCTGCACATGGCACGGCTGCGGTTCGTTCCGGCTTGCCTACACCGAAGACGAAATGGACTGGCTCCGCCATACCCTGTCGGTGGGACGGGCGCTGGGATTTAACATCGAACTGGTTACGCCGGACCGGGTTCGTGAGTTGCATCCGTTTTACAATATTGAGGGCGTCCTCGGCGCGCTGCATACGCCCGATGACGGCCATGTCGATCCGTCCGGTCCTACCCAGGCCATGGCGATTGGCGCCCGTCAGCTTGGTGCCAGGATCATACGGCGCTGCCGGGCCACCAACATCACGCTGGCGGGCAACGGCGAATGGGTGGTTGAGACGGAACAGGGCACAATCACGTGCGAGCACGTGGTCAATGCCGGGGGCACCTATGCACGCCAGATGGGCGAATGGTCCAGCCTGCAGTTGCCGATGACCTCCATGACGCACCACTATTTCGTGACTGAACCCGTTCCGGAATTTCAGGACTTCGAAAGGGAACTGCCGGTGATCCGGGATGACAGGAAGGTCTCCGGCTATATCCGGATGGAGCAGAAGCGGGGCCTGATCGGCATTTATGAAAAGGAAAATCCGAACACCGTCTGGGAAGATCACTGTCCGTGGGAAGCGGAGAACGAACTTTTTGACGCGGACTATGACCGGGTGATGCCCTGGCTCGAGGAGAGCCTGAACAGAATGTCGATTTTCGCCGAACTGGGGATTCAGCGCGAAGTCCACGGCGCTATTTCCCATCCGCCCGACGGCAATCCGCTGATCGGCCCGGCTCCGGGTGTGAACAACTACTGGTGCTGCTGTGGCACGCAGATCGGCATTGGCTGGGGGCCGGGCCTGACGCGCGAACTGGCGCGGTGGATGGTGCACGGAGCGGCCGACATTTCCATGCGCGAGTTCGACCCGCGCCGGTTCGGCGACTACGCGAATAAAGAGTGGCAGGTCATCAAGGCAAAGGAGGATTACTGCCTGCGGCATGAGATCCCGTTTCCGCATTTCAACCGCTTGGCGGGTCGCCCGATCAAACCGTCTCCGCTTTATGACCTGCTCAAATCAAGGGGCGCCGTGCATGAAGAAGTTTACGGCTTTGAGCGGCCGCGCTGGTTTGCCCGCCACGGTGTTGCGCAGGAGGACCATTATTCCTTCCGCCGCAATGCTGTCGACGAGATGGTCGCGTATGAGGTGAAAGCCGTCCGCAATGCGGTAGGCATCATGGATGTGACGGCCTTCACGAAAGTGATGGTCGAGGGACCGGATGCGTATGCTTTGCTGGATCGGCTGACTGCCAACAAAATGCCGCAGAAAACCGGATCGATCGGCCTGACCCACATGCTCAACCGCCGCGGCCGGATTGAGCTTGAAACGACCATCGTCAGGATGGCTGACGATAAATTCTATCTCGTGTGTGCGGCTTTCTTCGAGCAGCGCCTGTTGGATCACCTCAACCGCCATCGCGACGGGGAGGAGGTCACCATCACCGCCCTGTCAGCGGACTGGTCGGCGCTGGCGCTCAACGGCCCCCGGTCAAGGGACGTTCTGGCCGCTTCCACGGATGCGGCGCTGGATAACGCATCGTTCCGCTGGCTGTCGGCTCGGGAAATCGAGATTGCCGGACATACGATCTGGGCGCTCCGCATGTCTTATGCGGGTGAGCTGGGATGGGAATTCCATATGCCGAACGGTGCCTGCCTGGATGTCTACAATGCGCTTTGGACTTCCGGAGAGGCGCACGGCATTGTCGATTACGGGTCTTTCGCCATGAACGTCATGCGCATGGAGAAAGGTTTCAAAGGTGCCGGTGAACTGACCAACGAAGTGACATTGCCCGAAGCGGATGTGATGCGGTTTGTGCGAACCGACAAGGTTTTTCTCGGTAAAGAGGCGAGCCTAGCGAAATCGCGCGATCTGCCGTGGCTCTGTGCCTATCTGGAAATCGAGGCCGACGGCGTTGACGACGGCCATGGCGGCGAAGCGGTGTTGCGAAACGGTGTCGTTGTGGGCTCGACCGCCTCGATTGCCTACTGTCACAGCGTGGGAGCAATTCTGGCATTTGCCTATGTCAAGCCGGATGCGGCAGCGCCGGGTACTGACCTGGTTGTTCTGATTGCGGGCCGGCCACGCAGAGCCCGCGTTCTTGGCGAACCGGCCTATGATCCGGAGAGCCTGTTGCCGCGAACCGATATTGAGAAAGTTGCTGCACAATGACGCTACCGAACACGATGCGGGCGATGGTCACAATGGGCCATGGCGGTCTGGACCAGATGGTCTTTCACGAAGAGTGGCCTTGTCCGCACCCCGCGCCGGGTGAGGTGCTTGTGCGCGTCAAGGCGTGCGGTCTGAACAACACGGATGTCAATACACGCTCCGGCTGGTACTCAAAGGCCGTCACCGAAGCGACGACAGGTGAGGCGTTTGACGACGTTGGTGAAGAGGACCCGGCCTGGGGCGGCGCGCCGATTTTGTTTCCGCGCATTCAGGGCGCCGATGCCTGTGGTGTCATCGTCGCCGTCGGCGAGGGCGTGTCGGACAGCCGTATCGGCGATCGCATCATCACCGACAACTGGCTGCGCGATCCTGACGAACCATTGAATATGAACAAATCCGGCTACTTCGGCTCTGAACGTGATGGCGGGTTTGCCGAATATACGACGCTGCCCGCCGTCAATGCGATTGCAATTCAATCCGAGTTGAGCGATGCAGAGCTGGCGACATTTTCCTGTTCCTATTCAACCGCTGAAGGCATGCTGACGCGCGCGAGTGTTTCGGCGTCCGATACCGTGCTCATACCCGGCGCATCCGGTGGTGTCGGCGGCGCATTGGTGCAGCTTTCCAGGCGGCGTGGAGCCCGGATTGTTGCGATGGCATCGGACGCAAAACACGGCAGCGTCGCCGGGCTTGGCCCGGATCGGATCATCTCTCGCGCTCCGGACGATCTCTGTGCTGCACTGGAGGATGAGAAGATCACCGTGGTTGCCGATGTGGTCGGTGGCCCTTACTGGCCGAAACTCATCGAAAGTCTGGAGCGGGGCGGTCGCTATGTCTGTTCGGGAGCCATCGGCGGGCCCATCGTGGAATTCGATCTTCGCACATTTTACCTCCGCGACCTTACGTTCTTCGGTTCAACGATTGTCGATCCGGCTGTGATTTCAAATCTGGTTTCCTATATCGAGGCCGGCGACATCAAGCCGGCACTGGCCGCAACCTATCCGCTCGATCAGCTGCATGATGCCCAGACGGCCTTCATAGAGAAAAAGCATGCCGGGAACATTGTGGTGATCCCATGAAGATCAGTCGGATTGCGGCGTATCAGATCGACCTTCCGCTCGAAGAACCTTACTGGTTGTCCGGTGGACGTCTCAAGTTCGAGACGCTTGACTCGACATTTGTCCGCGTTGAAACCGACGAAGGACTGGTCGGCTGGGGCGAGGGATGCCCATGGGGTCACACGTATCTGCCGGCTGACGGTCCGGGCCTCCGCGCGGGTGTCTCGACGCTGGCCCCTTTTTTGATCGGCGAAGATCCCTGCGCACTCGATCACGTCAACCGGATTATGGATCTGCAACTGCCGGGACACCTTGCGGCGAAGTCCGCCATCGACATGGCTTGTTGGGATATACTGGGCAAAGTCGCCGGTCTGCCGCTGTGGAAGCTCTTTGGCGGGGATAAGGCTGTGCCGGTCCTGGTGAACTCCTCCATTTCCACGGGCACTCCAGAAAGCATGTTGGCCCTGATCGAAAAGACCGCCGACAAGGGTTACACGGTCCATTCGGCAAAAGTCGGGGGCAGCGATGCACGTGCCGATATTGCGCGCATCGAGGTGATTTCGTCCGGCTTGCGCACGGGGCACACAGTCACATTTGACGTTAACCGCGCGTGGACGCCGGCAATCGCTATTCAGGTGCTGAACTCCGTGTCGGCGCGGGACTGGGTGGAACAGCCATGCGAGACGCTGGATCAGTGCGCGCATGTCGCCTCACGGGTGAAAAACCCGATGATGCTGGATGAGTGCCTGCACACGTTCCCCGATCACTTGAATGCCTGGAAGATGAACGCCTGTGAAGGAGTCAAAGTGAAGCCAAACCGCGTCGGCGGTTTGACGAAAGCCCGGCGCATCCGGGACCTGGGGGTCTCTGTCGGCTGGCAGATGCATATTGAAGATGTCGGCGGTTCGGCCCTGGCGGATACGGCAGCCATGCATCTGGCAAGTTCGACCCCGGACGCAAATCGGCTGGCGAGCTGGCTGTGTCATTACCACCTGTCCGTCGATCCCGTCGCGGGTCAAGGTGCGCGTAATCAACGCGGTGTCGCGACCCCTCCGTCCTTGCCCGGGCTCGGCGTTGAACCCGATGCACACAGTCTTGGCGATCCCGTCGCCATTTATGGTGCGTGATGGCATGAAGATTATCGGCATCGCAATCTGGAGAGTGCCGCTCACAAGCCATGCGGCTTACTATATGGCCGAGGGCAAAGCATGCGATACCGTTGATTCGGTTGTTGTTCGGCTGGATACCGATACAGGCGTCTCCGGCTGGGGCGAGGTCTGCCCGATCCCGCACTATCTCCCGGCTTACGCCAATGGCGTGGTGCCGGCCATCCGCGAATTGGCGCCGGCTATCCTTGGCGCCAATCCTGTTGGACCCGAGGCGCTCATGGCCGACATGGATGCCTTCCTTCCGGGTCATCCCTATGCGAAGTCGGCAATCGATATTGCGCTTTGGGACATCACCGGCAAGGCCGCCGGTCTGCCGCTTTATGACCTGCTTGGCGGCAGACGGCAGCAAACCATGCCCCTTTACCACTCGATCACCTGCGTCGATCCGGACGAGATGGCGCGGATGGCGGAGCGTGCTTATGCAGACCGAATTCGTCAGTTTCAGGTCAAGCTCGGCGCCGACGGTGATTGGCAGATGGATGCAAGGAGACTGATTGAGGTACGGGATGCGGTCGGCGACGGGCCCATTGTCTACGGGGACTGGAATTGCGGCACAACCAGGCTGGACGCATCGAGAATTGGCCGGGCCGTCGCGCATCTGGATATAATGCTCGAACAACCATGTGCCACGATAGAGGAATGTGCGCAGGTTCGGCAGTCGACCGGATTGCCGATGAAGTTAGACGAGAGCGTGCACGACACTGCCAGCCTTCTGAAAGCCTGGGAAGCAGGCTGTATGGATGCCGTGGCGATCAAACTGTCCAAGTTTGGCGGCCTCTCCAAGTGTCGGTCCGCCCGGGACCTTTGCCTGCACCTTGGAGCGAAGATGTGTGTCGAGGATACCTGGGGTTCCGATATCACCACAGCCGCGCTGCTCCATCTTGGCGCGGCAACAGCTCCCAAATTTCTGATGAATGTGTGCGATCTTTCCGGTTACGTTGCACCGCGTCTTGATCCGAACGTCCCCTCGCGAACCGAAGGCCGGATTGCACCCCCGGAGGGCCCCGGTCTTGGCGTGTCGCCGGATCATGCCGTTTTGGGTGACCCAATTGAAACAATCGAAGGGACAGGAGCATGAACCGAATTCGCACCCAGGCCGAATGGATCGCCCGCGCCCAGGCCGTTTTGCCGGCTGGCGGTTTCGGCAACTTCGATCCCGGCATCGTGATCCGGGAAGGGAAGGGCTCCCGGGTTTGGGACGAAGACGGCAGGGAATATGTCGACTATCTGATCGGATCAGGTCCCATGCTTCTGGGGCATGGCAATGAGGAAGTGCAGGAGGTCATCTTCGAGCAGATCCCCAAAGGCATGACCTTCTTTGCGAACAATGCGCTGGGCATCGAACTGGCGGAAGAGATTTGCCGGGCTGTGCCGTGTGCCGGGCAATTGCGCTACGTGTCGACGGGCGGCGAGGCTGATATGTATGCCATGCGGCTGGCGCGCGCTTATACGGGCCGGGAGAAGATCCTCAAATTCGAAGGCGGCTATCATGGCATGAGCGCCGAGGCGCAGATGAGCCTTGCACCGTCCAAACTGATGAATTTCCCCGTTCCTGTGCCGGACTCCGCCGGAATTCCAGAGGCCGTGCGCGACGGCGTCTGGGCGGCGCCGTTCAACGATATAGATTTTCTGCGTTCGTTCATGAACGATCATGGCGAGGACATTGCCGGGATCATTATCGAACCGCTCCAGCGCATCATCCCGCCCGAGCCGGGCTTTCTGGAGGCTGTGCGGGAAGAGTGCGACAAACACGGTGTCGTGCTGATTTTTGACGAAGTGGTCACTGGCTTCCGCTTTGCCTATGGTGGCGCCCAGGAATTCTATGGTGTCGTTCCCGATGTCGCGACCCTGGGCAAGGTCATCGGCGGCGGCTTTCCGCTGGCTGCGATTGTGGGCAGTGAAGAGATCATGCGCCACTTTGACAAGAGTATTGTCGGAGCGGACAAATGGCTTATGCAACTGGGCACGCTTTCGGGTAATCCCGTAGCCTCCGCCGCCGGGCTGAAGACGCTGGAAATCCTGCGCCGCCCCGAAAGCCACAAACATCTACGCAGCGTCGGAAGCCGGATCATGACGATGTTCGAAACGCATCTGAAACAGGCGGGTGTCGCCCATCAGGTTGTCGGTGACCCGACACTGTTCGACATCGTGTTCACGGACAGGCCGGTGCGCAACTACCGTGATGTGCTTGCGGCCGATGCCAGCGCGAATGTCGTGTTTAACAAAGAGCTTCGCAAACAGGGAATCTTCAAGTCTCCCGGCAAGACCTACCCGTCACTGTCGCTGACGGAAGAGGATCTGGCGTGGACCGAAAAAGCCATCGCAGTCGCTTCGCGCGCACTGGCCGGTGCCAAAGCATAGTCTGGGCCCGTTTCAATAGGTATGCAGGCCGTCGAAGTCGCGCTTGCCGATGTTCATACCGCCGTGACGAAGCCCGGCATAGGCCACGCTCAGGTGAAACAGCATGTTCGGAAAGGCGAAGCGGATCACATAGTCGGCCGGTTCCTGATGGAGTTCGGCGTCTCCGGCGGTATGTGCGACGGGATGTTTCACCTCGCCTGAAGAAATCGGTGCGATAAGGTCCGAGATTTCTGCTTCGAAATTCAGAAGGCTTTCGCAGGTATAATCATTCGGAATTTCGGGGACTTCGAGACCGGCCGGCGGACAGAGCGCTCTTGCCGCAAACTGGATCGTAACTGCGAAATTGAATCCCGTATCAAGCATGTCCGGTGCGAGGCGGATGGAGAGTAATCTATCGGGATCGGGCTCGCCGGACAGTCGCTTGAGAAGCTCAGCGGTCTGGTTCAGATAGTATTTCACGGCCTTTACGGTCGTGTCATCGATGTGTGTGGACATGGAGCCGCCTGTATCTCTTAAATTCGGGACTCCTTACCGCAGTTGGACAGCTTTGTCCGCGTTTCTTTCGATCAAGACCCTCACCGCTGGCCCACAAAACGACCGGCGCCCTCCGGTGTTTCCAGATTTGCATGGTTGTCGGCAAAGGACTGAAGGCGATCTGTGATGAATTGTGCGGGCTCTGACGATTTGCGCGCGTTTAGATCAACGTGCAGAAGGAGACTCTCAACCGTTGCGGACAAGGTTTCGTCTCCCTTTCGGATGAAGTGAAACAGGTGCATGGATTTTCCCTTTGCGGCAAGCACCTGGGTCGTCACAGTTACAGTTTCTCCCGCATGGAGTTCCTGCAGATAGCGGATCTGATTTTCGAGCGTGAAGTAACTGCCTCCGGCAGCAATATAGTCCGCATCGCAGCCGATCAGCTCCATGAACCGGTCGTTGGCGCGAGCGCCAAGCTCCAGATAATGCGTCTCGTTCATGTGCCCGTTATAGTCGGTCCAGCTTGTCGGAATTTTTCGTTCCTCCGTGATCGGGAGATCGCCGTGCTGCGGCAGGGTCAGCTGCATTTCGTGGCCAGCAATCAGGGCGCCCGCGCCGTTCCTGGTGTGCTTAAGGGCGCGCATCATGGCCACCAGATTGTCGTCCCGCTGGCGCTCAAGGTCGCGGATGGACATGTGTCCGGACTGATCGTCCGACTGCCCGGCAATCAGATCCACAAGTTCGTCGGTCAGGTCCGGGACATCCATGAGCCGGCTCCAGGGCCATTTGAGTGCCGGGCCGAACTGGGCCAGGAAGTGCCGCATCCCCGTTTCGCCACCTGCAATGCGGTAGGTCTCAAACAGGCCCATCTGCGCCCAGCGGAGGCCAAAACCAAAGCGGATGACGTCATCCAGTTGCTGGGTGGTGCAGATGCCGTCACGTACGAGCCAAAGCGCTTCGCGCCAAACAGCCTCCAGCAGCCGGTCTCCCACATGCGCATCGATTTCCTGTTTGAGAACAAGCGGTTTCATGCCGATCGAAACAAGAATGTCTTTTGCGGTTGCGCACATCCGCGCATCGCCGACCAATTCAACGACGGGCAGGAGGTAAACCGGATTGAACGGATGCGCGACGATGGCGCGCGCGCCTTTTTCGGTCAGGGCTGAGGGCGTAAAGCCCGATGTCGACGACCCGATGACACACTCCTGTCCGGATAACTGCGAAATGTCACCCAGTACCTTGTGCTTGATATCAAGCCGTTCGGGAACGCTTTCCTGTATCCATCCGGCATCCGCGACCGCACTCCCCAATGTTGTGTGAAATTCCAGCGTTCCTTCTTCAGGTAACAGCCTGTCATAGAGCGCGGGGAGGGACCGCCGTGCATTGTCCAGCACCTCGTGGATCTTGCGATCCGCATCCGGAGCAGGATCAAAAACCGCTACATCCCAGCCATTGAGCAGGAAACGGGCAGCCCAGCCGCCCCCGATCACGCCGCCGCCTATGATCGCGGCCTTTTTGTCTCGTGCGTTCATGAGGCCACCGGCGCGCGCTTGACAAGGTTCAGGGATTCCCGGACCGCCTCCGGCCCGATGACGGTCGCCCCCATATTTTCGATGAGGGCGACGGCCCGCTCGACAAGCTGTGCGTTGGTCGCCAGAACGCCTTTTTCCAGAAAGAGATTGTCTTCAAGACCGACGCGGACGTTGCCGCCTGCCAGAACCGCCGCCGTGACATAGGGCATCTGATCGCGCCCCAGCGAAAAGGCTGACCAGTGCCAGTCGGACGGCACATTGTTGACCATCGCCAGGAATGTGTTGAGATCGTTCGGCGCACCCCAGGGAACGCCCATGCAAAGCTGCACCAGGGCAGGGCTCTTGAGGATGCCCTCGGCCACCAAGTGCCTGGCGTGGGAGAGATGGCCTGTATCGAAGGCTTCAATTTCCGGCGTGACTCCGAAATTGGTCATCATCCGGCCCATCGCCCGCAATATGCCCGGGGTGTTCGTCATGACGTAATCGGCCTCGGCAAAATTCATCGTGCCGCAATCCAATGTACAGATCTCCGGCAGACACTCGGCAATGTGAGCGACCCGTTCCTCCGCACCGGCCATATCGGTTGCCTTCTCGTTCAGTGGCAATGGCGCGTGCGTGGGTCCGAACACCATGTCGCCGCCCATGCCCGCCGTGAGGTTCAGAACGACATCGACATCCGCGCTGCGGATCCGGTCTGTCACTTCGCGGTAATAGTCTGCTTTTCGCGAGGGAGCACCCGTTTCGGGATCCCGGACATGGCAATGGACAATAGCGGCACCGGCTTTGGCCGCCTCGATGGCGGAGGCCGCGATCTCCTTGGGCGATCGGGGCACATGCGGACTACGGTCCTGTGTGCTTCCCGAACCTGTCAGGGCGCAGGTGATGAATACCTCGCGGTTCATGGTCAGAGGCATGGCTACTTTCCCTTCCAGACCGGATCACGCTTTTCAGCAAAGGCCCGCGCGCCCTCCAGCTGATCCTCGGACCGGTAAAGCGTTTCGACGGTCGCGAATTGGCTCTTGGTGATGCGGTTCATGGCGTCCTGAAATTTCATGTCTTCAGCCTCGCGCACAATCTCCTTGATGGCCGCATAGACGAGCGGCGGTCCGGCGGCGAGCTGATCCGCCATCTTGCGAGCGGAGTCCATCAGATCGGCAGCGGGGTGGATCTGATTGATCAATCCCCAGCGCGCGGCCTCCTCAGCATCGAGCCAACGTCCGGTAAACAGCATTTCCATGGCGATGTGATAGGGGATCCGCTTGGGCAGTTTGACCGAGGCAGCGTCCGCAACCGTGCCGGAACGAATTTCCGGCAGGGCGAAGGTCGCATGATCCGCCGCCAGAATGATGTCGGCGGAGAGGGCAAGCTCCAGACCGCCCCCGCAGCAAATGCCGTTAATGGCCGCGATCACCGGTTTGTTCAGCCCGCGCAATTCCTGCAGGCCACCAAACCCTCCGACACCATAGTCTCCATCGACGGCATCGCCCTCTGCGGCGGCTTTCAGATCCCAGCCCGGGCAGAAGAATTTTTCGCCACCAGCCGTAAGGATCGCAACGCGCAGGTCCGGATCATCGCGGAACCGGGTGAAGACATCGCCCATGATCCGGCTTGTTGCAAGATCAATCGCGTTGGCTTTTGGCCTGTCCAGCGTAACCTCCAGGACGGCGCCCCGCTGGTCGGTCTTGATCGCAGTTTCACTCATGGCTTTCTCCGGTCTTGATCAGGGCATCGGCGGCGATCGCTTTATCGGGGCCGCACATCAGCGGATTGATTTCCACTTCAAAAGGATGTTCCTTTGTCACGAAGCCTTGCACTGCCATTATGGCTTCGACAATTGCCTTCTTGTTTGCCGCAGGTGCGCCGCGATAGCCCTCCAGCAGCTTCGATATTTTCAGCTGCGAAAGGGCTGAGAGAACCTGATCCGGCCCGGATGGAACGAGCAGAGAGACACGATCTGTCAGCAACTCTGTCAGCGTGCCCCCCGCCGCGAGTGTCAGGACATAGCCATGGGCCGGATCGCGCACGACGCCGACCAGAAGCTCGGCCACGGTGTCCGTCACCATCTCTTCGATCAGAAATCGGGTGCTTTTCATATTTTCGGCGGCGCGTCGAACGGCGTCTTTATCTGCCAGATTGAGTGCGACGCCGCTGGTCTCGGTTTTGTGCGCTAGACCCTGTGCCTTCAGGACCACCGGGAAACCCAGCGCCGTCGCCGCGTACGCGGCCTCTTCCGGAGTATCGGCCTCGGCTGACCCGGGCAGCGACAGGTCGTGGCGTGCCAGCGCGGTTTTTGCCTGGGCCTCCAGCAGAACCGGGCCATTTTGTTTGCCGCTTGGCAAAAGCGAAGGTGCATGACCCCTGGAGGCGGTGCCGATATCGACGGCGACCCGAATGGCCTCCATCGCCTCGGGCAAGCCGGCCAGAGGAATAATGTTCAGGTCTATCAGTCTGGCCGCTGCCTCCTCCGGCATGGTGTCGCTGAAAGTCGACAGAACGGCGACCGGCTGCTTGCTGTCAAGGCGCGCGCTGTGCAGCGCTGTCTCCACCAACCGCCATTCATCGATGCCGCAGCGATCCTCGCGCGGATAGTCGAGCACCACGATGCTAAGGGCATGGACCGGATCAAGCATTGCCGAATAGGCAGCGGACAGGCCCCCTTCATCGCCCCAGACATAGGTGTGGTAATCCAGCGGATTGCCGAGTGCGACTTTCGCGCCGAGCGCTTTCCTTAACGCCGACTTCTGCCGTTCGTTCAGAGCCGGAAAAGTCAGCCCCGCCGCCTGTGCCGCATCGGCCATCAGGCAGGCCTCGCCACCTGAACAGGACATTGAAGCGATCGCGTTGGATGGCAACGGACCGCAGACATGCAGGATCTTCAGCGTTTCCAGCATTGCGGACAGCGAAGAGACTTGTCCGATGCCGAGACGGGCAAACAGGGCACGCGCACCCGCCTCACTGCCGGCCAGGGAGGCGGTGTGGGAAATGGTGGCCGTTTTTGCCAATTCGGAGCGCCCGGTTTTCAAGACCACCACGGCTTTGCCAGAACTGCGTGCTGTCTCGCTCAGGCGTTCAAAACTGCGCAGATCGTCAATGCCTTCAACATAAAGGCCCAGCGCAGTTATACGCGGATCGGTCAGCAGGGCCATTCCCAGTTCCGATAGGCCGGTCTGGGCCTGATTTCCGACAGTCGCAACGAAGGCAATCGGCAATCCTCGCCGCTGCATGGTGAGGTTGAGCGCTATGTTGGAGGACTGCGTGATAATCGCGACGCCGCTCTGTTGCCGCTTGCCGCCCTGCCGGTCGGGCCAGAGTGCAGCGCCTTCCAGATAGTTGATCATTCCATAACAGTTCGGACCGATCAGCCGCATCGGACCCGCTGCCTGAAGGAGAGCGTCTTGCATTTGCGGGCCGTCGGTCAGTTCGGTGCGGGCCTCCCGGAAGCCGCTTGCAAAACAGACCGCACCACCGACACCCTTGTTGCGCAGTTTTCCGACCAATTCTACCGTCGCGGTGCGGTTGACGCCTATAAAGGCGGCATCGGCTGCCTCCGGCAGATCTTCGACCGATGCCACAGCCCGGATGCCGGCGAATTCGGACCGGGTGGGGTGGACTGCCCATATGTCCCCTGAAAAACCGAGTTTCCGATTCTGCTCGATGACATCCCGGCACCATGAACCGCCGCCGATAACGGCGATCGATTTGGGCCAGAGCAATCGCTTGAGCGAATCCCGGGTCTCCATGTCCTATGCGCCCAGCGGCCGGAGAAGATCCCGGCTGATAATATGGCGCTGAATTTCCGACGTGCCGTCCCAGATACGTTCGACCCGCGCATCGCGCCAGAAGCGCTCTATGGGAAAGTCGCTCATCAGGCCCATGCCGCCGAAAATCTGCAGTGTCATATCCGTCACTCTGGCCAGCATTTCCGAAGCGTAAAGCTTGGCCGACGCAATTTCCCTGTTGGCAGGAAGCCCCTCGTCCAGACGCCAGGCGGCCGAAAGCGTCAGCCAGTCGGCGGCATCGATTTCGGTGATCATGTCTGAGATCTGGAAGCTGATCCCCTGAAACTTGCCGATCGGCTGGCCGAACTGTTTTCGTTCTGACGCATAGCTCAGCGCGTAGTCAAAACACCGCCGGGCACGGCCGATGCAAAAGGCCGCGACAGTCAGGCGTGTGGCATAGAGCCACTCGGTCATGATCGCAAATCCGCCATCCACCGCGCCCAGCACCTGGGTATCGGGCAGACGGCAATCGTCAAAATCAAGGATGGCGTTCCTGTACCCGCGGTGGCTGACGGAGTCGTACCCCTCCCGGACATCGAAACCCGGTGTGCTGCGATCAACCAGAAAGGCTGTGATCCGTTTTTTCGGCCCTTTGGGCGTATTGTCAACGCCGGTGGCGACGAAGACGATGAAGAAATCCGCATGTTCGGCGCCGGAAATGAAGTGCTTTGACCCATTAATGATCCAGTCGCCGCCGGTGCGGACGGCCTGACATTTCATACCGCGTATGTCGGATCCGGCGTCGGGCTCCGTCATCGCCAGCGCGTCCATCTTTTCCCCCCGGACCGCCGGAAACAGATATCGTTCACGCTGTTCGCCTTCACATGCCATGAGAACCGTCTGCGGCCGGCCGAAAAAATGGGTGAGCGCCATGGATCCGCGCCCCAGTTCCCGCTCAACGAGTGTAAAATCGACATGATTGAGACCGCCGCCGCCCACCTCTTCGGGAAAGCTGCAGGCATAAAAGCCCAGCTCAATGACCTTCTGTTTGATGGCTTCGCCAAGATCATGTGGAACCGAGCCCGTGCGCTCGACCTCCGCCTCGTGCGGGTAGATCTCATTTTCCATGAAATTCCGAACCGTGGAGACGATCATCTCCTGTTCCTGACTCAAGCCAAAGTGCATCAGGACCTCCCTCCGGTGACTGTGAAAAGCTTAGCTGACTTGCATTTCTTGGCTATGCGGAATACGACAAAAATCATGCGAAATTGGCAGATTGAAACGGCAGACATCCAAACTGTGGCCGTGCTTCTTTTCCCGCGGTTCTCAAACCACTGCCTCGCCAATGCGGTGGAACCGCTGCGCGCGGCGAACGAGAAACTGATGCGTATCGCCTATCGTTGGGAAATTGTCACCCTGGACGGAGAGGCCGTCGAGTCATCCAGCGGCCTGCCGGTTCTGCCGGCCTGTCGGCTGTCCGATCATCCCGGCGGCGACTTCCTGTTTGTGATGTCCAGCTACGATGCCCGCAGGCATGCGTCGCCCCGTACCAGCCGTGCGTTGAAGTCGGCGGCAAAACGCTTTCCCACCCTGATCGGAATGGATACCGGAAGCTGGCTGATGGCTGAGGCCGAATTGCTGGACGGGCTGCGCGCCACGATCCACTGGGATGAATTCACCGCTTTCTCCGAAACATTTCCGGACGTTCGGAGCGTTACGGACCGCGTCGTCGCTGAACCGGGTCGCTGGAGTTGCGGCGGCGCGATGACCGCCTTTGACCTGGTGCTGCATCTGATCCGGGAAACACATGGGGAGGCGGTCAGGCTCGAAGTCGCCTCTGTGTTCTTGTTTCAGAACACACAGCCGTCGCAGGACCTGATTTTCAGACGCTTCGGGTCGGATATTGTTGAGCGTGCCGTGACCTTAATGTCAAGCAATCTGGAAACACCGGTTCCGGTTGGCGACATAGCCGGCATGCTGGAAATCTCGCCCCGCAATTTGATGCGTGCCTTTCGCAACGATCTGGGCGCTCCGCCCCAAACCGTTTACAAACGCCTGCGCCTGATGGCGGCGCGCCGATATGTGGAACAGTCGGGCTACTCGATAGCTGAAATCGCGCTTCGCTGCGGCTATCTGAACGCGGCCGCCATGACCAGGGCATTCAAAGACGAATTCGGCATCGCTCCCAGCCGCCTCCGCCGTCGCACTTTTTGATCTTGCGAAGACGTTTGTGAGGTTGTCTGCCCTTTCACAAGCTGTATTGCCGGTCATAGGTCCAAAACCCGGTTCCTCCCGTATCAAATTAAGGAGAAATATCCGTCAAACAAACGGGCGGGTTGCGGAGCAAGTGCGATGTGGTGGTACAGCAGGGCTTTTTTATCAACTTCGGTTGCAATGACATTCGTCAGTTGCATCTTTATATCCGGCGCTGCATCCGGATCGGGGCTGAAGGCAGTTACAATTCCCAATATGGCGATCGGATAAAAATCCCGGCTATCTAACAAGTTCTGAAGATCTTCCGGCTTTGTTACGGCAGACGCACGTCGCCACGCGTCGTTGCCGAAGCTAAGGTCTTCGATCGGGGCGAGACAGCATGGGCTAAGTGCCCAGACAACAGAAAAAACTCCCGGGTGGTTCATCGCAAGGTTAAGAGCCCCATAGCCACCCATGGAATGGCCAACAACGGCTCGGCTTTCCGGACGTGCGAGGGTCCGGAACTGTGTGTCGACGTATTCGATGAGATCGCCTGCGATATAGTCGCCCCAGTTTCCGCTCACCGTCGAATTGCGGTAGAAACCTCCTCCATACAGGTTGCCGGCGTTGGGCATAACAACGATCAGCTCAGGTGTTTCACCAGTTGCAATCAGCCGGTCCAGGATTGCCGGAATATCGAAATGTTCGATCCGGACGCCGTAGTCATCGAAGATTCCGTGAAGAAGATGGACAACCGGGAAGCGGAGATTCGTTCGTTGATCGTAGCCTGGCGGGAGATAGATAGCCGCACCCTGAATGTCGGGAGTACTCAGCAAATTGCTCTTCAGCGCCGGTGCCGGAACCTCAACCTTGACCACACGCCCGGCGTCTTGTGCACTTGACTGGGCCATTGGGGCTGTGGGCACAACAGAAGGATGATGGTAAAAACCATCCGCCGGAACGATGACTTGAGCATTGCCATGGGCTCCATGTGAATACCTAAAGACATCTGGGAGCCGGATGGAAACGATACAAGCGATTTGCGGAATGTCATGTCAGTCAGATGGCGGAAAGTCTGCTCAGCAGTCGTTGACATATGACTGATACGGCCAGGGTCTGAGTTGAGAAGGCGGTGCCGCACCGCAGACTGTTTCAGCGGGATCGAGCGAGAAGCTCCTGAGACTCCCCATCTAGTCGATGCCGCTACTGCTTCGCACTGCCCGGCGCGGACCTATTTTCAGAAAAATGTCCACGGAGTTTTTCACAGTGATCGATGGGCTCCGCACGCTTGGTAAATATGATGTAGTCGAAAGGAAAACGCTCCTGACCATCCAAATAATCAGAAAGTGTCGTAAAGCCCGGCTCTACGCCAACCAGTGCGACGGACAGGATTTCTGACGGCTCCACGTTTTCGGCAAGCTGGGTCAGCACAAACGGAACGGCGCGATCATTGCGCACATGTCCTTTGCCGGCGATCAGAACCGCCCCTCCGGAGCCGGCATCCAGCATGGCTCGCGCCATGGAACCGTCACGTGCCCGCTGGACGGTCACCATGGGGTGTAGAGCCCTCTTCGGCACAAGGTTGCAATGGGAGATTTCCAGCTCCAGCAACAGAGCTTCCAGCATCGGTTCGGGGAAAACACGATCCAATCCAAGCCGTTTCTGCTCGGCCGGGTCGATGTCGTCGACCTTCGAACGCCCAAGCTCCACGACCTTGACCCTGTCCAGCCCACCGGCAAGAAATGGCAGATTGCCTTTCATCGCGGCCTCAGCAATGGGCTGATAGGTCTCCCACGCCGGCCATCCGAGTTTTTCCCATCCAATCGCTTCTCCCAGCCCTTCCGCGTTGCTATCCGGTTTTGCCAGATAGGCGTCCAACGTTGCCTGTGCGCTTGATGGGATCATCTCAAATACAATGGACGGCTTGCGGCCCGCGGCGACCATTGTGTCAATCAGTTTTGCCTGGATGCGATGGTGGTCAGCATTGTCATGGTTCTCGCCAATCAGAACGTATCGACGTTCGACCGCATCTTGGGCGAGTTGCTGCCAGGAAGAGGCGTTTCCGTTTCCCGTCCAAACGGTCGCATTGAGTTCGTGCCCGGACAGGGGATCCCATTCGTAGCCATCGCTTTCAGCACCTGAAGCCGTGGGAAACGAAGCAAGGATTACGATCAGTATCAGGAAGATGGAGATAGCCTCTGCGCACCTGAAGGACTTAAGAGGCATTGTACTTGAACCGGGCAACCCTCATTTCATCCTTTCGCAGAACTTTCTATAAACGTCCACGGCCCAGCGCGATTGATATGACCTATTCCAGGGAATACAGGCACATTCCCGAATCGTCCAGTTCTCCGGGCTATGGAAACCCCACAACGCAGAATAGGGGTTCCGGGAACGAATGGCAGCAAAGTCACTGCCGGCTTGACCGAATCTCTAAGATCAGACCTCGTCTTCAGGCACCCGGTTGCCAGACTATCAGGTTTAGGTTTGGCCGATAAAGAAAGGTGACTGAAGACTGACGACCTTGATTAAGGCTGGTTAAACCCTTTGACTGTATTTTGTTTTCAGGCTTCTGCTGCGCCTGCTCCTTTTCAAATAAAACCACGTTTCCCATATCTCTTTCATGCCTGTTCTTATCGCCATAGCCGGTCTTCTTCTTGCGGCCATCGTGCTGGGGCCATCTTATTGGGTCAGTCGCACGATGAAGCGCCACAGCGATGAACGTACTGATTTTCCCGGAACCGGCGGTGAACTCGCACGGCATCTGATCGATCAATTTGGCATTGGCGATGTCAGAGTGGAGGTTACGGATCGGGGGGATCACTATGACCCCGACGACCGGGTTGTGCGTTTGTCTGAGGATAATTTTCATAAGCCGAGCATTACGGCGGTCGCCGTTGCGGCGCATGAAGTGGGGCATGCACTCCAGCATCATCGCGGCGAGCGCGGGTTGCAATTGCGTCAATCCCTGGTTCGGGTTGCGATGATCACCGATCGGATCGCGTCGGTTTTCTTTCTGGCGACACCGGTGCTGTTTGTTTTGATCCGCTCGCCGGCAGCGCTGTTCGCCATGGTCGGTTTCGGCATTGCTCTTCTGGCTGTTCGTGTCGTGGTTCACCTGCTGACATTGCCGGTGGAATATGACGCCAGCTTCAACAAGGCTTTGCCGATCCTGCGGGAAGGCGGCTATCTGCAGGACCATGATATGGATGGCGCGCGGAGCGTTTTGAAAGCGGCAGCTTATACCTATGTTGCCGCCGCTTTGATCTCGCTGATCGATCTGGCCCGCTGGGTTCGAATTTTGCGGTGACCGCTCGTCCGCAAAACGGAAATGGCCCATCCGGACATCGACATTCCGGATGGGCCTTTTTTACTTCGCTATGATTTCCGGACCCATCACCGCATTGGGCAGGACGGTTGAGATCCAGGGCACATAAGTGACGATGATCAGGAAGATGAACATGATGCCCAGGAAAGGCAGGGCGGCGCGGACGACGCCCATCATCGACATGTTGGCGACACCCGCGGTGACGAACAGGTTCAATCCGACCGGCGGGGTGATCATGCCGATCTCCATATTGACCACCATGATGATGCCCAAATGAATGGGATCGATGCCAAGTTCGATGGCTATGGGAAAAACCAGCGGCGCGACGATGACCAGAAGGCCGCTCGGCTCCATGAACTGGCCGCCAATCAGCAGGATCACATTGACGATGATCAGGAACATCACCGGGCCGAAGCCGTAAGAGAGCATGATCTCGGTGATCTTTTGCGGGATCTGTTCATCGGTGATGACGTGCTTCAGGAGCAGTGCGTTGGCGATCACGAACATCAGGGTGATGATCAGCTTGCCCGCATCCCGCAATGTGGCAATCGTATCCTTATGCCACAGGGCTGTGACCAGTGCCTGCGGCCTGCGAAGGAGCGAGCCGCCGTCTGACAGCGGTCCCATATCCCGATAAACGAAAGTGGCAACCAGGAATGCATAGACGGACGCGACGGCCGCCGCTTCGGTCGGGGTGAAAATCGCCGGGGTAATCCCGGGAACGCCGTATATGCCGACCATGATGATGACGATCAAGAGCAGTCCCCAGACCGCCTCTTTGAAGCTGACCCAGATTTCGCCGAACCCCTTGAACTCTCCTGCGGGCATGTTTTTGATCCGCGCCATGATGTAAATGCCAATCATCAGCAGCGTTCCCGCCAAAAGGCCCGGTATGACGCCTGCAAGGAACATCCGGCCGACCGAAACTTCAACGGCAGCGGCATAGACGACCATGACAATCGAGGGAGGGATCAGAATGCCGAGCGTACCCGCATTGGCGATCACGCCCGCTGCGAAATCCTTGGTGTAACCGACCTGCCGCATGGCGGCGATAACGATCGTGCCGATAGCGACCACGGTTGCCGGCGAAGACCCGGACAGGGCCGCAAAGATCATGCAGGCAAGAACACCCGCAATCGCAAGGCCGCCGCGAAAATGTCCCACAAGTGCGATTGAGAACCGGATGATCCGCTGGGCGACGCCACCGGTCGACATGAAGCTCGACGCGAGAATGAAGAACGGGATCGCAAGCAGCGTTGAATGCCCCTCAAAGGCTTCGAACAGGGTCTGGGCGACGGAGGCCAGTGAGCTGTCGGAAAACAACAGCAGAAACAGAATCGAGGAAAAACCCAACGAAACGGCGATCGGAACACCGATCAGCATAAGCCCGATCACCAGGACGAAAAGAAGAAGAATGTCCATTACTTGGTTTCCCCTTCTTTGAGTTTGGCGGCAGCTTCGGCCACATCATCTTCGGCTTCATGGCTGACGATCAGCATCACCTGGTTGCCGCGCCAGATGCGCAAAGCGGCCTGTGCGAAACGCAGCACCAGGAGGGCGGTGGAGATCGGCATGACGATATAGGGCACAGCCTTGGGCAGTTTTTCGTACGGGTCTCCGTCATTGAGGACGGCTTCCAGCCAGAGCAAAAATGCCGGAATCGGTATATCCTTGGTCTCGTACCAGCCGCGCCCGCGATAGTTCTCGACAAATCCGGTCGGGAACCAGCGGCCTTCCGTCGGTGGCAGATTGGCGAACGGCGCCCAGTAGTCCCAGGAGCCCTTCAGCAACAGGAGCGCATAGGCAAGGCAGACCGCGACCGCTATCAGTCCGAGAGTGCGCCTGCTTGAGAAGGGGAGCGCATTGACCAGCGCATCGACGCCCAGATGCAACGTCTTCTTTACCCCGTAACTGGCGCCCAAAAGCACCAGCCAGGCAAACAGAAAAACTGTCAGCTCAAGCGCATAGAAGATATTGGAGTTAAATCCGTAGCGGGCCACGACGTTGGCGAATGTCATGGCGGTCATCAGACCGAGTATGACGGCAATGCCGGTTTCTTCGATCCGATCGATACGGTGGCTCAATCTGTGGGACCGTGCCATCGACTGTTCCCCCATAGTTCAAGACAAGCGCATGGAATGCGCGCGAGGCGTTTCTCCGTCGCGCACGTGCGATGTGTCATTTTTGAGAAAAAAGGTTTCCGGGCACGGACCGTTCTCACGTCCCCCGACGTGCTCGGAAATGTGGTGCAAAAAAAATCAAAGTGGCCCGGACGGTTGAAACCGTCCGGGGCTCGTGGTTATCAGTTGACGGCTGAGTTGATTTCCTGCGCAGTGTCGATGTTTTCCTGTCCGACATCGTCTGCGAATTTGGCCCATACGGGCTTCATCACATCGACCCAGGCCTGACGCTGTTCGGGAGTCAGGGTGCGAACCGTGCCGCCGGCGTCAACGATAGCCTGCTTTGCGGCTTCGTTGACGGCGGTGGATTCCTTGTTACGGATGTCGGTCACTTCTGCGACGATGGTCAGGAACCGTGTCCGGGTGTCCTCGGGTAGGCCGTCCAGCCAATCGACCGGAGCGACCACCAGATAGTCGATGATGCCGTGATCGGTTTCGGTGATACCGTCCTGAACCTCGAAAAACTTCTTGCCGTAAATGTTGGACCAGGTGTTTTCCTGTCCATCGACAACGCCCTGCTGCAGTGCGCCATAAACTTCCGAAAACGCCATCTTCTGCGGGCTGCCGCCGATCGCTTCCATCTGGGCGACCAGAACGTCGGACGACTGGACGCGGAACTTCAGGCCGTCGGCATCGGTCGGAGCAATCAGCGGTCTGCTGGCCGACATCTGCTTCATGCCGTTGTGCCAGTAGGCCAGGCCCTGGAGTCCGCGCTTCTGCATGCTGTCGAGCATGTTCTGTCCTGCATCAGACGCCTGAAACGCTTCCACGGCATTGATGTTCTTGAACATGAACGGCAGATCAAAGATCCGGAACTTCTTAGTGAATTTTTCGAACTTCGACAGGGACGGAGCGGCCAGCTGGACATCGCCCTGAAGCATCGCTTCCAGCACCTTGTCGTCGTTATAGAGCGTGGAGTTGGGGAAAACTTCCATGCACATCGTGCCGTTCATCTCGTCGTTCACACGCTGTTCCAACAGCGCAGCGGCAATGCCTTTCGGATGCTTGTCCGTGTTCGTGACATGGCTGAACTTTACGACGATCTCCCCGTCGTCACAGGCCGCCCAAGCTATCGAAGGCACGGCTACGACTGCCGCCACACAGGCGGCCCTAATCAGATTTTTCATGAGTTCTCTCCCGATTGACGGTACTCCCCGGCACCGTTGCCCATTTAAGAGCGAAACAGGAATCTTAGCTCAACCCCCGAAGTGAAAATATTTTGAAAACCCATAAAAAACAGCTATTTATTGGAAATTCGAGCAAGAAAATAACGAGAATATCCGAAAAGTCGGACAAAATCCTTGCTCAAAAACCAATGGAAACCCTAAAAGTCAGGCTTCTGAAACTAGGGTATGGCCTCATAAATGTCCTTGAAGTGGCGGATCAAACGGCAAAGAGCTGGAAGGAAGGGTGTGAAAAGCGGGCTATAGCGTATCCCGTAAAGGTCGGATGACCTTTGCGACAAGGATACGCGTCAAACAAAGGTCTGGAGCATTTCACGCGATCCAAGGATCGCGAGAATTGCTCTAAATGCCCGGTTGAGCAGCCTGACGCAGCAGATTGAAGCCGTTTGTCCGTGCCTTGGGATATAGCCGATTGGTCCGGCTACAGCGTTGCAAGTTCTTGAAAACCGGGTGGTTTCCTGCGGATTTGCCCCTTGTATCCGAACAAATCGGCTCATACCATTTTAAGTATATTTATGAGTCCATACCCTAAGGTGTAGTCTTTCGTGGTTCGATCGCTTGTTGTCGGTTTTGGCGTCTATGCCATCTTGTCTGCCGGGGTTGCCGCCTGGGTGTATTTCGACGCTTTAGAGACGGCACTCGAGGAAGACAGGATTGCCGGAAAAGTACGTTTGCTGGAGGCAGCGAGCCGGTTGCGCGGGCAACTGGATGTCTATCGCGCGCTGGTCAATATTGCGGCCGACGATCCCGGGATGGTCAGGGCGTTTGATGCGGTGGCGCCGGAGAAGGTTGATGACGATCTGTCAAAGCTGAGCCTGACATACGGGGCCTGGGAAGTGGATCTGACGGACCCGCAGGGAAAGATCCTTGCCTCCTCCGCGCCTGAAAGAGTGGGTTACTCTTACGCGCCCGGCCTGATCAAAGCGGCGCTGAACGGGCGCCTGGGCTATGCCATCGACATTGAGGATGGCGAGCGACTTATCCGCTTCAGCCGGGGAGTCGTTGACCCCGACAATGTTATGCTGGGAACAGCGGTTGTTTCCGCGAACCTGGCGGCGCTGGAGTTTCAGTGGCCTGTCACGCCCGAGCCGGTGATCTTTTTCAACGACCACGGCCTGTCCATGTCAGCCAACCGGCCGGACCTGTTGCTGTTGTCGGCGTCAGTGGACGGCGGGGATTTTCGGTTCCCCGTGACGTCATCAACCCGTACCGTCGGCACCGATCTTTCCATCTTTGCACCGGTCAGGGGGAAAGTGAGGGAGGTCCAGACGCTCAGCACCGATATCCCGCAGCTTGAGATGACAGGGAAAATTCTCCTCGATACGAAAAATGCCAGGGACTTTGCGCTGCTGCGGATGGGGTTGGCGGCGGCGCTGATGGTTGCGCTTGGTCTGATCGCAGCCATTTTTGTCCAGCAACGCCGCCGACTCGCGCTTGAATCGCGCCATTCGGCAACCCTGGAAGAACGGGTTGAGGCACGGACAGCGGAACTGCGGGCGGCTCAGGACGAACTGGTGGAGGCCTCCAATCTTGCTGCGCTGGGACGCCTCTCGGCCGGTATCAGCCATGAATTGAACCAGCCGCTTGGGGCCATTCTGAACTATGCCGAAAACGGAAAACGCCTGATCGAGCGCGCCCGTACATCGGAGGCGGAGGACAACCTGTCCCAGATTGCCGATCAGGTCCGTCGGATCACCCGCATCATCGGCAATCTGCGCGCCTTCGCCCGTCAAGAACATGCGCCTTCCGATCGTATCGATCTTGTTGATGTTACCAAGCGGGCGTTGGAGTTGATGCAAAATGAGGTCGCAACGGCAGGCGTGCAGGCTGATATTATCTTGCCCGGCCATCCGGTTTATGTGATGGCCGGAAAGGTGCGGCTCGAACAGGTTGTCCTCAACCTCGTCTCAAATGCTTTGGATGCCATGCAGGGGGCTGAGCACAAGATCCTGTCGGTCGAACTGAAGGAACGGGGGTCTGACGCAGCCTTGTCCGTTCGGGACACCGGCACAGGCATCAAAGAGCCCGAGCGCGTGTTTGAGCCGTTTTATACGACAAAGGAACTGGGATCGTCCAAGGGGCTGGGGATGGGGCTTGCTCTCTCTTTCGGTCTGGTTACGCGCTTTGGCGGGCAACTCAGCTGCCGCAATCTGTCAAAGGGCGCGGAATTCACAATCACGCTTCCCATTGCCGAGGAAAATCAATGACACGCAAGGTGCTGATCATCGAAGACGATGCGGCGCTCAGAACGTCAATCGCGCAGACGCTGGAGCTTGAAGACCTTGAGCCGATCCAGACCAGCGGCTTTGTTCAGGCGCGCCGCTCGATCCGCTCGAATTTCAAGGGGGTGATCCTGTCGGACATCAAGATGCCAGAGCATACCGGCTTTGACGTGCTGCGCTTTGCACAAACCCGCGACCCGGAACTGCCGGTCGTGCTGCTGACGGGTTTTTCCGATGTACCCACAGCGATGCGAGCCATCAGGGAAGGCGCTTACGATTATCTTGAAAAGCCCTGCGACCCGGATCGGCTCACGGACACGGTGCGCCGGGCGCTGGATCACCGCACACTGGTGCTTGAAAACCGCGCCTATCGCCAGGAACTGGACGCACGGCAGGCCGAGGTTCAAAGCGGCACGCTGGCTGAACAGCTAGAACGGCACGAAAAGCAGATTATCGAGCAAGCGCTGCTGGCCGCAAACGGCAAAGTCAGCAAGGCAGCCGAGCAACTCGGCATTCCCCGCAACACGCTCTATGACCGGATGACCCGTCTGTGTGTTGTGGCAAAGTCGTTCCGGGGCACAAGTCCGGAAGGCGACTGAAACGGCATGAA
Organism: Stappiaceae bacterium; assembly: GCA_965275915.1. GTDB lineage: Bacteria > Pseudomonadota > Alphaproteobacteria > Rhizobiales > Stappiaceae > JBDWFY01. The sequence continues at coordinate 172,053 of CBDHYI010000005.1, read as the reverse complement.
GCAGTTTTCGTGATTTCTGGCTCCGGAACTGGATGCCTTTTACTTGCCGCTCCGGAGATCAGAACGCGCAGCGCTGGGTTCGTCGTATCACGACAGTCGGACGATCAACTGCTGCCAAGACCTGCCAAAAGACCGATACCCGGACGACAGTTGACATATTCGGCGCGCTGGTTTTCCGCCGGCAGAACCGACACTTCGTGCCACAGACGCAATTGCAGGGCAGGGCCGTATTTGGGTGCGATTTCCAGAAAACTGTTGAAGATTTTCAGATGTGTCGGATGATGTTCCGCCCAGTCTTCAAGATCTTTCATGGTCCTGAAATAGGCCAGTCCGAACGACCGGTCTGCCGGCAGGCCGTCTGCGGTTTGATCGCGCATGTAACGGCAGGAATAGCAATTCACATCATCGCCGTGATCGCGCAGAAATGCCATGCCCTCTCTGAGCGTCGGTTCGATCACATCCCGATATTCCCTGAGCTGTTCGCCTTCGCAGTGCGACCAGTCCTGACCGGATCGGATGATGCAGAGGTTCTCATGCGCTTCAACAACCACCTGATTTGCGGATTGCTCGATGAGCGTGACAGGTCCATCCGCCTCCAAAGGATCGTGGGCGGACAGGGGGATGCGATCGCGCATGCCTCCCCAGTACATGTGATCGGGGATGGGTCCCTCCACACCGCTGCGCGTCTGGCTCATGCCGTGATCGTGCTCTGGCCCCGAAAAGAGGGTCTCGCTCCGTTCAAACGGTATGTTCGTCATTTCGCGGAACATACCGTAACCCAGATCCGGCGACGTGTGTTTTTCCCACAGCCTGCTGAATGCCTCCGAGTTGAGATCCGCACGTGCCTTGTCCGGGTTCAGCCAATAGGCAACGCACACGGTTTCAAACAGGCCGCCGCCGGCGTCGCATGAGGCGAAATCGCGAATGTCGGCCCCGACCAGAGTGCCGCTCAATTTCTTCAGAGGCCGGGTGATGTCTTGATCCGCTGCGTGTTGAAATCCGATAACGCTCATGGAAACGCTATCGGTCGGAAACGTTGACTTCCAGGCGGGGACCGGGGGATTCCAACCCTGCGGCATCCGCAACGGGTAACGACGCTCCGACGACGTTGCCTCACTCTGCCGCATTGGCAATTTCCTCCACCTGGGCAGGCGGTTCGGTCTGGACAACAATCCCGGGCGCGTCGTCAAAGTTCACGACAGCGCGCTGCGGTTTGGCGTTCAGCATAAGGCGTGTAACGTCACGGCGGGCATAATGTCCGGCCGGATCGGCGGCTGCCTTTGCCACGGCTATCATGCCCAGATCAATGTCTGCGGTGACCAACCCTTCTTCCGTGTCGGGGAGATTGGTGCCGATGTCCTGTCCGTCGGGCGCGTAGATCCGTGTGTAGCCGCCGCCGACCCGGCACAGCGCTTCCTTATCGGGATCACCCAGACAAAGGATGTCCTGTTGTTCCTTCGAAACGAGGGCGCACGCCGCTATGACGTAACAGCTGCCTTCAACGGCATACACCATGCTGGCACCGTTATTCACCTGGTAACCCAGCGCATAGGCGCCGCCCTCATAAAGAGCGAGATTTGGCCACGCGGCGCAGTGGATCTGTTCGTTCTGCGCATACATGGCATATTTGGACAGCGGCTGCAGGTGCTCCCAGCAGGAGAGTTGTCCGATCCGGCCAAGGGACGTCTCGTGAACGGCAAGATCGCTGCCGTCGCCTTCGCCAAACACGGTGCGTTCAACATGGGTCGGTTTCAGTTTGCGGCGGCGCTGGACGATTTCACCGTTTTCGTCATAGTGCCACTGTGCGATGTAAAGGCTGCCGCCATCACGTTCCGACAGGCCCATCGACACCTGGATGTTGTTTTTGCGTGCTGCCTCTGCGAGGGCATTGTCCTCTGCACTGCCTGCCTCGACTGAGTTTTCAAAATAAGGTGCAACGAACTGTATGGACCAGGCGACGGACCCCAGCCATATGTGATTTGGGTATCCGGGCAACCAGGTTTCAGGAAACACGACCAGCTTGCATCCCTGGCGGGCCGCTTCCTCAATGAAGGCGACTGCTCTTTCAATACCGGTCTTCAAATCCAGAAATGACGGCGCGGCCTGAACGGCTGCGACCTTGAATGTTTTCGACATATCGTCCTCCTATGTTTCGAGACTGCATCGTGGCGCATAATGGGTTGGCCTGCTTCATCCTATGGGTCGGTAAACTTGTGTTTTTGGCCCGTTTCCAGCATATTTGGCGCTCCTGAGGATCCAACTCTATGGACAATCGAACCCGCTACGACACTTCCGAAGTGCCCATAGCCGACCGGTTTGCCTACTGGCAGGACGCGGTATGCGATACGTATGTGAGGTTGGGGTGCGATACGAATGAGCGGCGTAGTTTTACCGGTTCAATTGACATTGCACGGCATTCGATGCTGTCGATTTCCCGGGTGGGCGGTCAGGCGCACCGGGTTCGACGGCGCAATCGGGATATCAGACAGGCAACGGACGCCTATTTCCTGCTGAGTCTGCAAATGACGAAATCATCGCGGGTCAGTCAGTTCGGCAAATCGACATGGCTGAACCCCGGCGATATGACGATTTACAGCAGCACCGATCCCTACGAACTGCAACTGACGGACGATTTTTCGCAGATCGTCATTCAACTGCCGAAAGACAGGTTGCTGGCGCGCTTGCCGGCGGCGGAATTGATGACGGCCCAGAAAATCGATGGAAAGTCAGATATCGGCCGCCTTGCGAGGGAAAACATTCTCGCTTTTTCCAAGCACGCCGATGCGCCCAATCCGGCGTTGCGCACACTGGTTCAGGAGACGCTGATCGATCTGATTGCGACCGGCATCGCGTCTACGGAGGGCCATGGCCATGTGGACCTGTCGTCGCCCGAGCAACAGGTCATGCTGCGGGCAAAGCAGTTCATCGGGGAGAATCTGGGCAATTCGGCCCTTGATAGAACTCTGGTTTCACAGAAAGTCGGCCTATCCGTTCGGCGCCTGAATACAATCTTCTCCAAACACGGCGTTTCGCTCAGCGCGGCCATTCGCCAGGCGCGGCTGCATGCAATTGCCGGCGAATTGACCGATCCAAGATTCTCGGGCCTCTCCATCAGCGAAATTGCCTGCAAATATGGGTTTGAGAATTTTCAGTATTTCTCAAATGCGTTTCGCAGCTGTTTCGGCATGTCGCCGCGCCAGTACCGGAACCGGCGTTGAGAAGACAATCCGCAACAATCGGTTCCCAGTTTTCTTTTACCGACATAAATATGCTTCCCAGCAAGCTCATCAGGCAGTCGCAATGTAAAGATAAAGCGGCAGCCCGAAAGCGATGTTGAAAGGGAAGGTCACACCAAGCGACATGGTGAGATAAATGCCTGACTCTGCTTTTGGCAACGCGATTTTCATCGCCGCCGGAACCGCGATGTAGGATGCCGATGCCGACAGCACCATCAAAAGGAATGTTCCCCCGTCAGACAGCCCGACAAGCCGTCCTGCGCCCAGGCCGGCAATTGATCCGATGATCGGCATGATAAGCCCGAACGCAAACAATCCCCCCGTCAAAACGTTCCGGTTTTCCAGCAGACTGCGACCGGCCGACAGACCCATATCCAGCAGAAACAGGCAGAGAATGCCGGTAAAGGGCACGACGATGAACGGATTGAGATCCTGCAGGCCCTCTTCGCCTGTGATGACGCCGATCAGGAAAGAACCGACCAGAAGCACGATTGAGCCATTGCCGAGAATGTCGCGGGTCAACTGCTTTTTCGATTGCGCCGAATTGCCCTTTGATCCGGCGATCCACAACGCCGACAGGATCGCAGGGACCTCCATTACGGCGGCCACGGCGACGAGGTAGCCCTCGGCATAGATGCCATTCAGCTCAAGCAGGCTTGTCGCGGTCACAAAGGTGACGATGGAAATCGATCCGTAGTGTCCTGCCACGGCGGCGGCGTTCAGATCGTCAAGCCGGGTCATGAGCTTCAGAAGAAAGAACGCGATGAAGGGCAAGACGAAGGACAGAACTGTTCCTGCGGCCAGAGTCGCGATCGTTTGCCAGCCAAAACCGTTGCCGATCAGATTGGCACCGCCCTTGAAGCCGATGGCGAACAGAAGATAGATCGACATGATCTTTGCTGCGCCCTCAGGCATGGACAGATCGCTTCGGGCGATCGCAGCAAACAGCCCGAGAATGAAAAACAAAATGGTGGGCGCGAGAAGATTTCCCGCAAGCATCGAAAGTGCTGCGTCCATAGTCCTTGCTCCGCTGTCAAAATGGGCGCCGGGAGAGGGCGGACGGCGTGTGTCCCGGCGTGTTCGGAAAAGTTGAGCAAGGCCAATAACTTGTGTTTTTGAATAGTTCCAATATATATAAAGTATATAAATAATAGTTTGGAACTATGAATGAGACTCACACTCAGACAACTGCAATATATTGTTGCCGTTGCAGAAACGGGCCGCTTCGGCCTGGCGGCGAAGAAACTCAATGTCGCACAGCCGAGTCTTTCGGCGCAGATTGCCGAATGCGAGACGGAAATCGGAATCCGGATTTTCGATCGTGGCCGCAATGGGGCGTTTCCGACGGCTATCGGCACCGATGTGATCCGTCGGGCCCGTCGGATCTTGCGAGAAGCGGAGGATCTTCTGGCCGTCGCCAAGGGCCGTCAGCTGTTTGACGGTCAGTTGCGGCTTGGCGTGCTGCCCTCTATCGGTCCCTATATTCTGCCCAATGTGGTTCGCCAGTTGCACGCGGATCATCCCAATTTGCGACTGGTCCTGAAAGATGACAGCACCTCGGCGCTTGAAGAGGGCCTGCAGAGCGGTGAACTCGACTTGATTATTTCGACCCCGCAGGATCATCCCAACACAGTTCAGGTATCCCTGTTTCGGGAACGGTTCTGGGCTGCGTTCGCATTTGATGATTTGCTGGCGAAGGATGCCGGTCCGGTCAGGAAGTCCGATCTGAAAGGCAAATCGCTTCTGACCCTCGACCGCAGCCACCGCCTTTCGCGCATTGTGTACGATCTTGCCAGCGATTGCGATGCTTCGATTTCAACGGACTATGCCGGCAGCAGCCTTGACACGGTCCGCCTTATGGCCGCGACCGGCGCGGGCATCGCGATCCTGCCGGAAATCTACACATTTGCCGTTGCGATCCGCAGCAAGGATATTGCACTGAGGCCGGTCGGGCTGATTGAAGCGGAGAGGGAACTGGCTCTGATTCAGAAACGGCGCGAGGAGTCTCTGCCCGGGACGGAAGTTCTGGCTGCCGCGCTGGCAAAGGAGGCGGGGCGGTTTTTGACAGAACATGCCTGAAGCGGGTGAGACCAAGAGACTGCTGAAACAAAAAGCCCCGCCGGCCATCAAACCGACGGGACTAATCTTTAGTGTGCGAAGGGTTTTCGATTCAGTGAGCAGGGCCCGGCAAGCTTATCACCGAATCGATATATTTGGAAAATTGCCCGGATCGCGCCGGACAGTTTCTTTTTTATCCAGATAGGCCTTCGTCACAGCGATTTGAAAAACCTGATCGACATTCCAAAAACCGCTGAAGCCATCTGTTTTCAGTTCGACTTTGAAGCCGACTTTAGACGCTCTTTCCGGGATCCAGCCCATGGTCTTGGTGCCGCCGTAAGAGAGAGCGCACTGATAATAAAGGTCTTGCTTTTTCATCACACTTCCTTTCGCTTTCTCTTTGCTGTGAATTGCGGACGGGAGGTTACCTTTGGTTGTTGTTCAGTTCAATTGAATTTTCTGCCCCTGGTATGTGATGCTGAGCAACAAGGCGCATCCCGGTGAAGGATTGAAAGGGCGATCGTATTCCTTTGAATTCTGTGGCCGGAGGCTGATCTTAAATGATTTTTTCGCTGCGAGAGACACATGCCTGAGACTGAGGATCAAACTGTATCGCACGAACCGATTTCAATTCGGGAGACGGGCAGTTTTTTCGCCGGTGGCCGGATTGTGACACTGTCCGGCCAGCCGCGGCGGGAGGTTCAGGTTGCGCGGAACGGTCCCTCCCGCCTGGTTGATCTCAACGGCGATTACGTGACCGGTCAGTGTTATGTTCAATTCATCCGCAGGACGTCTCCGCTCTTCGATGCGCCGGCGATGTTCTGGCACGGCGGCGCGATGACCGGTGCGACTTGGGAGACAACGCCGGATGGCCGACCGGGGTGGCAGAGCATTTTTCTCAAGGCCGGATTTGACACTTATATATGCGATGCTGTTGAACGCGGCCGGTCAGGTTGGTCTCCCTATCCGGAGATTTACGAAACCGCACCGATATACCGCACCCAGAATGAAGCCTGGACGCTGTTCAGATTTGGTCTTGAGGAGGGATATGGTTCTGATCCCCAAAGTCGTCGTCCTTTTGATGGGCTTCGCTTCCCTGTCAAATATATGGATCAGTTCGGCGCCCAGTTCGTTCCGCGATGGACCGATCACGGCGAACTGACGCTTGATGCCTATTGCGAAGTGCTGAGACGCACGGGACCGGTCTGGCTCATTGCGCACAGTCAGGGCGGTAACCTTGCTCTGGAGGCGGCAGCCCGGCATCCCGACCTCATCAGGGGCTTAGTGGTGATAGAGCCCGCGTCGGCACCGGCGAGAACCGGCAAGGCTTGTCAGGTTCCGCATCTCTTTGTCTGGGGCGACTTTATCGATCAGTCTCCGACCTGGGTTGCTTATCGCGCACGCGTTGAGGCGCATGCGGCGCATTTGCAAGCGGAAGGGGGCAGGGTCGATGTTCTCGATCTGCCCGCAACGGGCATCAAGGGAAACTCGCATGTGCCGATGATGGATGATAATTCGGACCGGATCGCAGAGATGGTGCTAAGCTGGATCAGGCGTAGTTAATCGGAGATGTATCGAAGATGAAAATTGCTCAACCGACACCGGAACTGCCGGTTCGCGATGTCGAGGAGGCCCAAAGATATTATCGGGACCGCTTCGGCTTTGAGATCGCCTGGCACAATAGGGAAGGGCGCCTCGGTGCGGTGTGTCACGGCGACTGCGCGGTGTTCTTGCGGGAAACCGACGGCGCAATTCATCCCGCAACGTTCTGGATCTTTACGGAGGATGTCGATGCGGCCTACGCGGAAGTGTCAAAGCGCGACGCGGACATTGTCGATCCAATTAACAACAAACCGTGGGGCCTGCGTCAGTTTTCCGTGAAGGATCTCAACGGAAATCTGTTTCATTTTCATTGCGACCTGGATGAGTGACGATCCGGATTGGGTGCAAGAGCAGTTGTCAGTGTTCTTGGCCGCTGTCTAACCTGTTGCGAGGATTGCGCTTTGGGACTTGTCTCGGTCCGGACGCCCCGATAATGTCCGCCCATGGACAAAAAACTTGCCTTGATAACCGGCGCTGCGCGCGGCATTGGCCTGGCGACGACGAAACGCCTGATCGGTCTGGGTTGGCACGTGGCCATGGTGGACCGCGACGGCGACGAGCTTGCTGTGGCGTCCGCCCCGCTGGCGGAGGCGAGGGCTTTTGAGTTCGACATTTCCAGGCCCGATCGGGTTGACCGGATGACAGAGGAAGTCATGTCTGCGTTCGGCAGGATCGATGCGGTCGTCAACAATGCGGGGGTTGCCGATTTCGGTCCGATCGAAACAATCGATTTTGCACGCTGGCGAACGGTCATGGAGACCAATCTGGACGGGGTTTTTCTTGTTTCGCAGGCAGCGATACCGGCGCTGAAGGCCAGCAAAGGCTGCATCGTCAATATTGCGTCGATTTCCGGTCTGCGCGCATCGACTCTGCGCGTTGCTTACGGCACTTCCAAAGCTGCTGTTATTCAACTCACCAAGCAGCAGGCCGCGGAGCTTGGCGAATATGGTATCCGGGCGAATTGCGTTTGCCCGGGACCTGTCAGAACCAAGCTGGCCATGGCCGTTCATACCCAGGATATCATCGATGCCTATCATGATGCGATCCCGCTCAATCGGTACGGAAGCGAGACGGAGATCGCCCAGACAATCGCCTTTCTGTGTTCAGAAGACGCGAGCTACGTCACCGGGCAGGTGATCGCGGCGGACGGTGGTTTTGAATCAACCGGCGTCGGCCTTCCGGCTCTGAGGAAATAGCCCGGCAATCCCAAAAAGCGCTACGGACACAAGCATGGAGTGTGTGTCGGATCATTGTGTCGATCGCCATGTTTTGTGTAAGGCAGTCCGAAGTTGAACGCATTTCAATTGTCAGCAAGGGGGCTATCCCGTGAGTCATTTTTCACTGATAACGGCGATCTCTTTTTGCGCCTGCATGTTCATGACACACTCTGAAGGTCATGCCTTGAACCTTCAGGCGGTTGGGGAGAGACGTTCAGGCGCGCCGGTGATTTTTGTAGCCGGAAAATCGGATTGCAAACCGGATCTCGACCTTGGCGATCCGGCTGTTCAAAAAATGCTGACAGCTCTTCAGGGCGAATGGCACAGTCCGCAATATGTCTATGGCCTGCGCGTTGAAAACAATGAAGGTTTTGCCACGCTCACCAATGCGCCGGAACATTACCAGGTCGGAGATGCGATCCTCTGCATCAGTTCCGCCAGGGATGACACGCTGCTGGGCAAACAGATTTTTACCGACGGAAATTTCTATGACATCGTCATCGAATTCGTTGGCGATGAACTGATCATGGAGGGTGCCGACCTCACATGGCAGATGGTGCGGCCATAGCGGTGGGACACGCCTCGGAGCGCATCCCGTGAAGGTTGAACCACCTTCACCACAAGGATACGCGTAAAAAGCCCTAAAATATCCAGTCTATGACCGGGTTTCGCCGTCCGGCCAGCAGTCTGGACATCGAGTAATGATTGATGCCCGGCAGGATGGCCAGCTCGTTCTGAACGCCCTCTGCGTCGAGTTTTGCGCTGTATTTCTCTGACTGGCCGATGAACTCGTCGGTCTCGTTCCCGCCTGCCGCGATCAGGAGGTCCGGTCTTTCAGCCAGCGTGCCGAACTGAGGACTCAAATTGTCAACGTCCTTGTCCGTCAGGAGCAAATCCTTGTTCAGATAGGAGCGTTTCATCGGTCCAAGATCATAGAGGCCGCTCAGCAGAACGGCTTTTTGAATACCGCTGCCGCCCGGCCAGTCCTGCTGAAGAATCTTGGCGGCCAGAAACGCTCCGACTGAGTGGCCGCACAGCACGATCCGCCCGGGATCTCCGTTCCATCGATGGATGTTTTCCCGGATCCACTGAAAGGACGCGAGGATCTGCCGGATGATTTCCGAAACCGGCACTTTCGGGGCGAGATTGTAATTGACCAATACGGTTACGTGTCCGGCCTTTGCCATCCGAAGGGCGATGTAACGGTACTGGCTTTTGTCGAGTGCGCGAAAATACCCCCCGTGAATGAAAACAAATACCGGCGCTTTCGACGCCTTGGCGGGGAAGATGTCAAGCATCTGGCCTGCGCTTTCTCCATAAGAAATATCGAGGCTGCAGGTCAGAAAGGTCTGCGCAAACAGGCTCTCGACCAGGTTGAACAGCAAGACAGTCCGGCCCACAGGGTGCCGCCGCCGGAGATTGAACTGATCGTCGAACGCGTTCACGGTTGAGAAGTCATCCGTTGAGACTGAAGGGTACGAAAACAGCGGCCATCGGCCGTGTTGTGCCAAGGCATGTGCGCGATCCGGAAATCTATGTCATCAATCGGAGGTCGTAACGTGAAATCGAGCCCTGAGCCTAATCTCGCGAAGGGGTTGCCCACACGACCGCATTGCGAAGCAGGCGCTGAACTTTCGGATTCAGGAATGTCGGATAGGTTTCGTGCCCGGGTCTGAAATAAAAGATCCGCCCTTTGCCCCGCCGGTAACACATGCCCGAGCGGAATACCCCGCCCCCTTCAAACCAGCTGAGAAAAACGAGCTCATCGGGGGGAGGTACATCGAAGGGTTCGCCATACATCTCTTCCTGTGAAAGTTCTATCGGCGGTTCGATGCCTTCGGTAATCGGATGGGTAGGATCGACAGGCCAGAGAACCTCTCGTTCGCCCACATTTCGCCACGGAGCGGTGCAGGAGCTGCCCATCAGTTCTTTGAAAACATGTGACAGCATGGCCGAATGCAGGGCGATGAAACCCATTCCCTCCAGGATGCGGCACTTGACCCTCTCCGTTATTTGGACAGGAACACGATCATAGGCGTTGTGACTCCACCAGATCAGAACGTCTGTATCGGACAAGACCGCATCGCTGAGCCCTGTCTCCGGCTGATCCATTGTCGCCGTTCGAACACGTATTTTATGCATCGGTTTCAGGGCGTCGGCGATTGCCTCGTGAATGCCGTTTGGATAGTGTAGCAAAACCTCCGGCTTTTGTTTTTCTTCAATATTTTCGTTCCAAACAAGGACACGGGTCGAGCTGGACATCTCAAACTTCCACATCTGAATTGAGGCTTGAGGGCGTGAGGCCTTCGAAATACTGCCATGCAGTGCCAATTGAAGCGCATTGGATGGTGATTGGAACGTCCTGCCGCTGCTGTTTATTAAACCCCCGTCTGGCATTAGAAATACGCGGCCCGTCAGACAATCGATCGCCGCAGCATTGAGTCGCACGTATCGGGCAGCCAGACAATCGACTTCTCAAGACGCACAGCCTAATCTTCCGCCAAAAGCACCAGCCAGGCAATCGGAGCAAGATGAGCATAATGGCGCGCGATATTTTTGAGAGCTCTGTCGCATTTCTCAAGCACATGCGGCACACACGAGAACTGGAGGAGGAAGAGGCCCGGCAGAACCCTTTCCTGGCGCGGGCACTGGAGCGGGAAAAATATGAGGGGCACCGGCTGGCGGTCTTTGCGCGCACCATCGCGCTTTTGATCATCGCAGTGCTCATTCCGATGATCAATCCGCAATGGGATTCATTGTTTTACGTCTTTACGGTCTTCGTGTTTATCGCTCTGGGCTGGCTGCAGTTACGGGCGGCGCAGGTTGGCCAGTCAGGACGCGAGCTGGCACTGATTTTTGCCGATTTCATTCTGCTGACTATCATCTTTCTCATGCCCAATCCGTTTCGCGATGAGGCGATTCCGACCGCCTTCCATTACAGGTTTGACAATTTCATCTACTTCTTCGTCTTTCTGGCGCTCAGCACACTGGCCTACTCATGGCGCACTGTTTGGAGCATCGGCTTCTGGATCGCGATGTTCTGGTTGATAGCGCTCGGAATCGTTATTTTTCTCGGCCAAACCCTGCCCGGACTGACCGAGGCTTCCGACAGGCTTTATGCGGACAGCCCTTTGTTTCGGTGGGCACTCGATCCCAATGGCCTGCAGATCTCTGAGCGGATCGAAGAGGCGATTGTGATCGTTATTGTCGGTTGCATCCTGGCGCTCAAGGGTGCGCGATCCAACAGGCTTCTGGTGGAACAGGCGAGTATTGCGGCTGAACGAGCCAACCTGTCACGCTACTTTCCTTCCAGCCTTGTCGATACGCTTGCTTCTACCGAGCACGACATTGGAGCGGTGCGCAGTCAGGATGTCGCGGTGCTTTTCACCGACATTGTTGGTTTCACCAAGTTTGCCGAAAGGAACTCCGCCGAAGACGTGATGGATTTGCTTAGGACCTATCACTCTCTGGTCGAGACTGCGGTTTTCGAGAACGGCGGGACGCTGGATAAGTATCTCGGCGATGGGGCCATGGCCACCTTCGGGACACCGGAAGCCGGACCGGACGATGCCCAAAATGCGCTCACCGCTGCACAGACCATCCTTGAACGTACCGGCCTTCTGAACGAGGAGCGCAAGCAGCAGGGGAGGGAACCGGTTCGTGTTTCTGTCGGGCTTCATTTCGGGACGGTGACCCTTGGAGACATCGGTTCGGCCCGGCGCCTGGAATTCACCGTGATCGGCGACACTGTGAATGTCGCGAGTCGCCTTGAAGCAGTGAGCCGCGAGCTGGGCTGCCAATGCGTTGTCAGCGATGAATTGATGAAACGCGTGAACCGGGACGTTGCCGCTAACGAAGAACAAAAAAACGGTTTCAAACAGAGACAGGGTGTGCGGCTGCGCGGCCGACAGACGCCGATCGATGTTTGGACGGTCTGAGTGTTGCATAATCCCTTCAAGGTCTTTGAAGTGGCATTTGGAGAAGTCACCTCTCCTGTGCACAAAGGATTGCCGTTCTGGGCGCGTATCGAAGTCATGGACGAACGACCGGGCTTTTTTGTTAATCGTCTTACTTCTTTGACTTGGCTGCGTCACTGTCCAAGACGCGTGCGAGGAGGGAGCTTAGCGTGTTCAGCCCCTCTATGCGAAGTGGTTCCTCAAGCGCATCGGTGAGAAACTTGCTGTAGACGATCCACATGTCTTTGCGGAGTTTGGCCCCGCTTTCGGTCAAATGAATGATCTGGCCACGTCCGTCGGCCGTGCAGATCTCGCGTCGGACAAGTCCTTCTTTTTCCAGCCGGTCCAAAAGCCGTGACATGCCTGACTGGGGCAACAAGAGCCTGTCTTGCAAGGTATAGGGGCGAATACCGCTCTCTTCCGCCTTTTCAATTTCAAGCAGGGCATCATACCAGCTCAGAGGGGGGTATCCTGCCGACTTCAATTCGCGTTCGACCCGCTCCATTAGGCGTTTGTGCGCAGAGATGAGCCGTGTCCAGGCTTTGACGGTTTCAGATTTCGGGTTTGTCATCTTTTACCTGTAAATGCATCTGGATGCATCTTGACAATGCTCGATGCGGTGCCTAATATACATCCATTTGGATCTATATCCATTTTGTTGGGAGAATGCAATGACACAGGCGGAAATGGCCGAACGCGCGACTTTCCTGCTCCGTGTGGCGCTCGGAGTGATGTTTATCGCCCACAGCTGGTTGCTCAAACTTTTCGTCTTCACCCTCCCTGGAACAGCGCAATTCTTCGGCTTGATCGGCCTTCCGGAATGGTTTGCCTATCTCGTCTTCGCCTTGGAAGCGTCCGGCGGCATCTTGTTGGTTCTTGGCATTCAGGCCCGCTGGGTTGCTCTGGCGCTTACCCCGATTTTGGCCGGTGCAACCTGGGCGCACTGGCCGAACGGTTGGATGTTCGGCTTTGAGAACGGCGGGTGGGAGTATCCTATGTATCTTACCCTTCTTGCCGTTGTTCAGTTCATGCTTGGGGACGGGAAATGGGCGTTGATACCCTCCCGTCCTCTTCCGGGCATTCGATCTGTCTCACCGGAGGTCGCACCGTGAGAATGCACCTCATCAGCCACCCTCTCTGCCCCTATGTTCAGCGAGCGGTGATCACACTTTCGGAGAAGGGCGTGCGCTTCGGGCGCACTGATATCGATCTTGCGGATAAACCCGATTGGTTCCTGAGGCTCTCACCGCTTGGCAAAACGCCGGTACTGGTCGCTGACGGTACCCCGATCTTTGAATCGATGGCCATTCTGGAATTTCTTGAGGAGACGCAACCAAATTCATTGCTGCCGCCGGATCCTTACGACCGTGCCCAGGATCGGGGATGGATCGAATTCGCATCGGCGATGCTCAATGACATCGCGGGCCTCTACAATGCCCGGACCGGGGCGGATTTTACCGCGAAGATCAGCACGCTGCGGGAGAGGGTCACGCGCCTGGAAACTGCCATTGGCGACGGCCTGTTTTTTCGGGGCGCCGGTTTTGGTCTGGTCGACGCGGCCTTTGCGCCCGTCTTCCGATACTTGGATGTTTTCGACCGTTCGTTTTCGCACCCGGTATTTGAGGGTGCTGTGAAACTGGCAGCCTGGCGGCGGGCTCTTTCCAGACGGCCTTCTGTCGTCGATGCGGTTCCGCGGGACTACAAGGGGCGTTTGATTGCGTTCCTGGGAAAACGCAAATCGTATATGGCGACGCTGATCGGGTTGAACGCGCCAAGTCAATTCAGTGTAGTCTCTGGCTCAACTTGAATGAAAGAGTGGCCGTCTTGTGCCGGAGACTTTCGGCAAAACACGATATTTGCAATCACTTAGTTGAGTGTCGCGATCCAAAGCAAAGCGGTCGGGGAGACGGCCGTGTGCGCACCCCCTTGAGAGATCGGTAGCGAAACAGGCCGCAAGCCGCCGCGCATCGGGGCGCGGCGCATTATCTTGTGGGCGCTCCTTACGAAAACGCGCGTTTCAAAACCGGAATTCGCGACAGGATCATCTGATCAAGGGCCATTGCGGCGAGGATCGTGATGCCGGCCATCGGAAAGGCCAGCGAGACCGCAAGTCCGACCAGCATGGCACCCTGCCACAGCGGCATGTTTTTGGGCTGTGAAGGTGCGGCGAGGCGTACGCTTCCGGCCGGACGACGTTTCCACCACATGATGAGGCTGCTGATGCACAGAAGCAGCACGGACAGACAGACGACCGTGTTGGCGAGAACGCTCCACAGGCCGAGGGTGCCCATGTGAAGCGCAATTCCGACGGCCATCGCTTTGCCCGCCAGGGAGTAATCCTCATATCGGACATCGGCCAGAACCTTGCCGGTATATTGATCGACATGCACCGTGCGATCGGACATCGGATCGGTGCTGTCTGTGCTCATGGAATCGCGGCTGAATGTGTAAACGCCGGTTTCGCCGCCGGGCATATTCATCTGGTAGCGACCTTCAAACCCGATATCGCGCGCAAGCTTGTCCATCGTATCGATTGTGATGTTGGTGCCGTGTGCCATCACGGTTTTGCCCGCATCGCTGCCCGAGGCGGGCATCCTGGTCTGTTCCAGCGCCCAGGGCACCTCCTTCGGACCATGGTTCATGCTGGCATGGGTTGTGTCCGAGAGGGGCACATTGTCCCATTTTTCAGCCGGAAACGTGCTCCAGGCCTGCACGATTTTCGCCCCCCAGACACCGGCCCAGGCGAGACCGGAGATCAGGAAGAAGACAAGGAACAGGGACATCCAGAAACCGACCACGCCATGCAACGATTTCCACACTGCCCGTCCGCCGCGGGCAAAGGAGGGAACAAGCGCCGCGCGCCAGCCGTTTCCGCTTTCCGTTTTTCGGGGCCACCACATGTAAAGACCGGTTGCGATCAGCACCATACCGAGCGAGGCGGCGATTTCGATTAGCAGGTCGCCGGTATCGCCCAAAAGCAGACTGCCATGCACATTATCGGCAAAATCATACCAGCCGCTGCGGCGGGGAAAGTCCGTGATGACTTTTGCCGTGTAAGGATCGACCACGACCGTGGTTGCCACATCGTCCTTGTCGACGCGGAAGATAGCAGCCAGATCCGCCGAGCGCGGTGCTACATACTGCTTGAGCGTACCGCCCGGCACCGCCGACAGGGCGGCCTCCGCCTGTGCGGAGACGGGCTGGACAACGGCCTTTTGCGTGACCGCAATACGTTCGCCGTCGCGCCCGTCAATATAGGCGATCCAGGTCATGGCCATTCCGGTTATGGCCAGGATGATAAAAAACGGGATGGCATAGATCCCGGCATAAAAATGCCAGCGCCATGCCGCGAGATAGAGTTTGTTCGTTGGACCGGCTGTCGCGTCTTCCTTCGGAACGCGATCTGCATCGACTGAGACCATGAGTCTCCCCTCCAGTTTGATTGCAGTTTTTGAATTTCAGAATCAGACCGGGAGGGAAGGGGGATCTCGGGCATGGATGTCCGAGCGATGTGGTTCAAACAGAAATGATGTGCTTTGATGAAACGCGATGGGGTTTCCATCGAAGAAAACCGGAACCAAACCGCCTTGTGCGGGAACCGGCAGGCCTTTGCTGAACGGCAACGACCAGTCGCATGCCGGACCGATGTCGTCTTCGATCGGATCGCCGTTTTTATCGACCGTGATTGTTGTGAAACTGTCGCCGATGCAGATGACGATTTCGACGCCCTGTTTCGAAAAAACAGGCATTGTGCCGACCGAGAAAAACGAAAACAGAAGCAGCGGCAGGAACAGTGCGGCAATCACTGTCCTTCGCATCTCCAACTGTCTCAGCGTTTTCAACATAGGCACTCAAGGATAACGGTGTACCGTTTATTTGCACCGCAAAATTGCGTTGATTTTGCGATGAGTACATGGCGATTTGAAGTGGTGGGTCCACACCCCAGGCAGTGACGCCGTCCGTGTACGTGATCGACTGGAAAAATTCAATTCCGACGGACATGAAAACCGTCTTCGATTTGAGGTCTCGAGTTCCCGCCGCTCCCCTTTCGGTATTCCTGCGCAAGGCATGATTGTTGACAATTGACAATATTGAACGTTCCATGGTTGCTGGAAGTCGCGCAATCTGGGGTACAGGGAAGAGGGGGCCTTACAACTATGAAATCGGCACATCGACGAAGTGTTGAAGAAACCTCAGCGTCCGCGGACGCAGCAGTTTCTCGCCGGACCTCAGTGCTTTGAGTTTTAAGAAGGTCAGTCTTTATGAACCAGAATAAGAGCGCCCAGGACTATGTGCCGGACCCGCGCAACGATGCGGTTCTTGTTTATGTCAACGGCGACATCGTGCCACGCGATGAGGCCAGCATCTCAGTGTTCGACAGCGGATTTGTCCTTGGCGATGGTGTCTGGGAAGGCCTGCGCCTGAAAAACGGCCGCTTCCTGCAGCTTGACGCTCATTTGGATCGGATGTTCGAAGGTGCCTGCTCCATTGCGCTTGATATCGGCCGGAGCCGGGAGGACATTAAGGCTGCCCTTCGGCAGACACTCGATGCCAACGGCATGACGGACGATGTGCATATCCGAATGATGGTGTCGCGCGGTCTGAAAAGCACGCCCAATCAGGATCCGCGTTTTGTCATCGGCAAGGCAACACTGGTCATTGTGGCGGAATACAAGGCCCCCCGACCGGATTCCAAACAAAACGGGCTTTCGCTGTTCACCTCGACATTTCGGACCAGCGGCCCCGACATGTTCGATCTGAGACTGAATTCGCATAGCCGTCTCAACCTTATTCAGGCCCTGGTTCAAGCCATCAATGCCGGTGCGGACGAGGCGCTGATGCTGGATCCGCGCGGCTTTGTGGCGAGTTGTAATTCAACCAATTTCTTTGTTGTTCGAAATCGCGAGATATGGACATCAACGGGTCAGTTTTCATTCAAAGGCCTGACCCGGCGCGCGGTCATCGACAGTTGGCAAGATGGTGGCGAGATTGCTCGGGAGACGGATTTCACGCTTGCTGAATGCTATGGGGCGGATGAGGCCTTTGTGACAGGAACTCTTGGTGGCGTCACTCCAGTGACTAAAATAGACGGCCGCGTTATCGGGACGGGCAAGCCTGGCCCTGTGACGGAAGCTGTGAATGCAGCCTATCAGAGTTGGGTGGTATGTTGATGGTAACGCGGACATGATGTCGGGCAGGGCTGATGAGAGTGGACGCATCATCGCGCCAATCAAACGTGAGACGTTCAGCAACCTCATCGTTACAAATCTGCGGCGCGCAATTATCAGCGGTGAAATTGAAGGCGGTACGCAGATCACTGAAAGCAATCTGGCGTCGCATTTTCAGGTCAGCAGGGGCCCGTTGCGCGAAGCGCTGGCGCAACTTGCATCCGAGGGCTTGATTGTCACGGTCCCCTTTACGGGAAGCCGGGTGCTTAAATTGTCCGTCGGCGGTATTCGCGAGCTGTACACGCTCAGGACCGCGCTTGAGAGCCTTGCATTCAAAGAAGCCTGGCCCAAACGGAATGCAGACTTCACGGCAGAGCTGAAACGGCGGCATAGGGCCCTGATGGCCACATTGGACCTCGACGACCGTGTTGCGTCCAGTGCGGCGGAAGTTCACTTCCATTCCCTGATTTATGAAGTGAGCGGTCATGCTCTGCTCATTGAGAGTTGGGAACGCATTTCGGCGCGACTGCAGGTTTACCTGGCCCTGCATCAACGGGCTCACAGGCGCATGGGCCCGGTTGAGGATGCGCATGAAACCTACATGCGTCTTGCTCTGGGCGATGATCTTGATGCGATGCTGCGGGAGATTGAGGACCACATGCGACGCGGCATCTCTCAGTTGGCATTCTATGTCTCACGGTAAAGGCAGGATAGGAGCTGAGGCAATGTGCCTATTGACCGCTCCGGCGAATTCAACGGCACGCCTCTGCAAAGTAACTTAAGCCAGGAATCGGCAAAGCGGACAGCAAACGACAGGACGGTGTCTGCCGCTCCGGCGGCTTGATTCCCCCAGGCAAATAGGCAAGACTCCAATGTGCAGAAAGAGGCGACGTCTTGGGCGAGGAGGAAGCGCTACCAAGGAGGACGCCACTGAGAATGGACGGAGTCTCAATGAGAGCTGGGATACTGGCTGCCGCAATTGCGGCAAGTGTTACGGGATTGGTTCCTGCCGGCGCGCAGGACGTTTCGGTCGGCGAAAAACTCTATAAGAAAACATGCAAAAACTGTCATGGTCCCACGGCCAAAGGCCTCGCGAGCTTTCCAAAGCTGACCGGCAACACCGTCGAATACCTCGTGATGCGTCTTGAACAATATCGTGGTGGTGAAAAAATCGGACCCAACACGCCCTTGATGGCACCGCAAGCCAAAAAGCTGTCCGATGAAGACATTATCAATCTCTCAACCTACATCACGACGACTTTTCAGTGACGTAAACGGTCAGATCTTTCGGACTGGCTTCATGTCCAGGGGGATGATTCTGCGAGTGAGCCGTGACGGACGCCGCATGGGTCCGGTCTGGATTTGATTGCCTTGCTGTCGTCGATCTTTCTTCATTGTCTCCCAATGTGCCTTGCCTGAAAACGCACGGTTGATGTCTTCCCACGCTGGGCATACGCTTAAACTGTCCCTTGGAGTTTGAGCGCCGGACCCGTCGGCGCGGGAGCTCCGGGATATTTAGAACAAAGAAAGTTTGGAGGAGGAAATGTGTTATTGTTTTCGTCAAAAATCCGTGTCCTGGCTAGTTCCAATCCTTACGGGGACTGCAATGGCCGTGGTTCCCGCAGCCGCACAAAACGGTCCCAACACGACGAGCCTCCAGCACAGTGTTGTGCTGGAAAATCTGGAAAATCCATGGGACATGGCATTTCTGGATGATGGAACGATGTTCTTCACGGAGAAGTGCAAGGGTCTCTCAGTGCTTATGCCTTCAGGCGAGGTGAACGCTTTGCTCGGGATGGGCGGGTCGCAGGGCTATGCCTCAACGGCCGATGATCTCTTCTGTGAAGGCCAGGCGGGTATGAACGGTGTGGCAGTTGATCCCGACTTTGGCAATAACCGCCGGATCTATGTCTACTCGACGTCGAAACTATCCGACCCGCACACCAATCGGCTGATGCGGCTTGTGGTAAGCGATGACTTCAAAAATGTATCGGATCGCACCGACATTGTTGATGACGTTCCTTACAAAATGGCCGCATCCGATCATCCGTTTGGCGGGCCGGGCGCGCATAATGGCGGTCGTGTTCGGTTCAATCCGGGTGATGGATTCCTCTATCTGACCACTGGTGACAATCACAATGCGGAAGTGCCGCAAAGCCCGACACTGATGGGTAGCAAAGTACTGCGTATAGACACAGACGGAAACGCAGCGCCCGGCAACACACCGCCCGATGGCTTTGATCCCCGCACCTACACTTACGGTCACCGGAATGTGCAGGGCATCGCCTTCCATCCGACATCCAATACGCCGATTGTTGCCGAGCACGGACCGTGGCATTCGGATGAGATCACCGTCCTGGTGAACGGCGGCAATGCCGGTTGGGATCCTCGTCCCAATATGGCCGGACGTGGCGACTGCCCGGGCGATTATTGCGGCTACAGTCCCAATCAAATGGAAGGCATGGACCGGTACGAGCGGGCGGCATTTATGCCGATGACCGACTTTGCCACCTATCCGGATGCCATGCCGCCGATCTGGGACAACAACGGCTGGTCTCAGGGCACATCGTCAGCCGCTTTTCTGGTCGGTGATCAATGGGGCGAATGGGATGGCGCCATGGTTGTCGGAATTATGGGGATCGGTTTCGGCGGAACTCCGATCGGTCAGCGTATCGACGTCGTCGAACTGGACGAAGACGGTACGTCCGTCGTCGATGTTACGGAGATGACGTTGCCCATGGAGACCGGTCGCTTCCGGTCTGTTGTTCTCGGTCCGGACGGAAGTCTCTATGCGGCCGTTGACGAAGGCACGATCCACAAGATGACACCCGGAAACTGAAAACCAAGAGGTCACGCCGTCCGAAGGCGGCGTGACCAACTCGCTCTATTTCCCGAAGACAAGCGCGTCAGGCAGTTCGTATCGCTGATCGTCCACGCGAATGAAATGCTGGAAATTTTCTATCCGCCAGTCTGTGTCCGTTCCCACGCCTGACATCGTTGAGTTGGCGGAAATAAAGTCGCCATGCATAAAATAAAGCGTGCGTGCAAAACCATTTGAAAAGGTCACGACGACGGTCGCATCGCCGCCAGTCCCACGCGCAACGCCGGCCTGACATTTTGCCGGTGTCTGACCCCGCACCTGTGTGCACGAAATCTCGCCGCGGGCGTCGAAATCGCCTTTGCGGGCGCGTTTGACGCTGTCATCCACGCCAAGAGGCACGGTGCCGTCCGGAGCTGTTGCGGGAACAAGATGTTCGGCAGCGACAAAGCCGTGTGCTTTGCCGTGCAGGGCGCGGACCTGACACCAGACCCGGCCTTCAGCCTGCGTACATCCGAAGTTGGAGAGAATTGTTCCATCGGCAATGACCAACTGGAGACCCGAACCTTCTGAAGGTTCGCGGTGCAGAGAGACTCCGTTTTCGGCCTTCACCTGCCAGCGTCGGGGGCCTCCGTCCCTTGGTGCGCTGGGGACTTCGGCTCTCACAGCACGGTTGCCATCATTGCTTTGGGATCCGGTCTCCGCCTGCACGGAGGTTGCGAAGCAGAACGGGAGATAGAAAACAGCGAAGAATGCGGATGTTTTGGAGTATTTTCGAACAAGGCACTGCACTTGAACTCTCCCTTTCTCGTAGAACGGAAAACGTGCTTGGATCCACATCTCGGCGTTTAACTCAAGCGTATCCGGACCTCCCATCTGGTACCAGTCCGGTATGGTTGCAGGTTTGTCCGCATCGGGCTTCATCCGACGCAGGCTTGCAAATCACATAAGTGTATGCTTATGTGTTGTTGCGATGGAAAATGAGATTTTTAAGGCCCTGGCCGACCCGACCCGGCGGACAATTTTTGAAAAACTGGTGGCCGGCAGCATGAATGCCAGCGCGCTGCGCAACGGCATGCAGATCAGTCAACCTGCCATGTCACAGCACCTTTCTGTGCTTCGCAACGCACGGCTTGTGCGGGAAGAGCGGCAAGGGCGGTTCGTGAACTACGAGGTCGATCCGGAAGGTGTGGCGCATATTGCCCGATGGTTTGGAAAATACCGGGCCTACTGGCCGGCACGGGTCGAGGACCTGAAAAGTCTCTTGAAGGACATGGACCAATGAGCGAACGGACGCAGACGGAACAGGGCGCCGACCTGGAACTTGAATATGATCTGGATGCGCCAAGGGAAAAAGTCTGGCGGGCGATCAGCATTCCCGAATTCCGCAACAAATGGCTGCCCGGTAGCGAGTTGATGGATCCACAGCCGGTATCCTTTGAGCCGGACGAGGAGATCAGCTACAGAATGAAAGACAACGAACCGCCGTTTCTTGAAAGCGAGGTGACGTTTCGCGTTTGTCCGAATGAAATCGGCGGAACCAGACTTCGGATCATTCATCGGCTTGTCGAAGCGCGGTCGGTACAGCGGCGCCTTAAGGCCGCAAACAGCAACGGACCGGCCCTGATGCGCGCCGCCTGAGGCAGCAAATCTACCACAGACTTTTCAAGAACAGGAGTTCGGCTATGCCCGAAGCGATGCAACTCGTCCCGATGGTGGTTGAACAGTCGAATAGAGGAGAGCGATCCTTCGATATTTACTCCCGTTTACTTCGGGAGCGGATCATCTTTCTGAACGGTGAAGTCAACGACGCCGTTTCGGCTCTTGTCTGCGCGCAACTGCTGTTCCTGGAGGCTGAAAACCCCAGGAAACCGATCCAGCTCTATATCAATTCGCCGGGCGGCGTGGTCACCAGCGGCTTTGCGATGTACGACACCATGCGCTACATCCGGGCTCCCGTTCATACGCTTTGTATAGGGACGGCGCGGTCGATGGGATCGTTTCTGCTGATGGCGGGCGAACCCGGCGAGCGGACGGCACTGCCGAACGCCAGTATTCTGATCCACCAGCCCTCCGGCGGTTTTCAGGGGCAGGCGTCCGATATGCTTATCCACGCCGAGGAAATCAAGCGAACCAAACATCGCATGACGCGCCTTTACGCGGACCATTGCGGACGGAGCTATGAGGAATTTGAAAAAGCGCTGGATCGGGACCGGTATATGACTGTGGAGGAAGCGCTTGAATGGGGCATGATCGATCGCGTTCTTGATGAGCGCGAGATAGCGGATGCGTTGGAAACTTCGTAGTGCGTTTCGTAGTCCATCCCGCCAAGTTCAGGAGCCATTCATTTCATCTTTCCAGGGCAGCTGTTACCGGCTGCCCTGGAAAATGTCTGGCCTGTTGTCGTCGGGGGGTCAAACTGCGGCCTGTGCGCGTTCCTCGGGTTTGGACAGCGCAATAACGGCAACAACGGCGAGGCCGTTCAGCCAGTAATAAGCGGCATCGAGGCCGGAAAAACCCAATGCAAACGGGATTGCCAGAAACAGCAGTCCGACCGTCAGATCCACGGCAAGATGAAGCTTGTAAGGCAGCAGTCGAAAGACGCCCAGGTGATGGTCGGTGAATACGGTTAGCATGAATGCGGCGACGCCTACGACCGGTGCAATGTAAAGCGCAAGCGGATTTGACGCGCCAAGTCCGAGAATGAACGGAAAGACCATCAGCGCGATGGCGACCGGATAGTCCAGGTAGGCATGGATATTTTTCGTAACAAAGCGAGGCATATCGGATGCTCCTTCGATATTGGAGTTAAAACTCAGTTTCATGGAAACTGAAAAATATGCCATCCATTCAGATAATTAATGCTTGTAAGTTCCTATAATATTGCAGATCGTTCAAATACGTGAACTAGTGGAAGTTCTTGTAGGCGGCAGGCGGTTGCCCGATTTCCTTTTTGAAGGCGCGGCTGAAGGCGGCTTCCGAAGAATATCCGCAAAGGTCGGCCGCCTCGGCAACACTGGCGTTCTGTTCAGTGAGGGCTTTTCGTGCAATCTGCATGCGCCAGGATGTGACATACTGCATTGGCGTAATTCCAAGCTTCTCGGAAAATCTCACCGCAAAGCCGGTTCGCGATAATGCAGCTTCGCGCGCCAACGCATCCACCGTCCAATCGGCAACCGGATTTTGGTGAAAGGCGGTTAGCGCCCGTGTCAGATGGACATCCGCAAAGCCGGAGAGGGCGCCTTCGCTGCCGGCGGCTTCTTCGATATGTTGTCGAATAGCCTGGGCAAAGATGACCTCGGACATTTTGAGGGCGATCAGATCCGCGCCGAGTTTGGCGCTTCCGGTTTCCGACCCGATGACGCGCAGGGTCGCTTCGAGCCAACCACCCGCTTCGGTTCCGTAATCGCGGATCACTATGCTGGAGGGCAGTCGCTCAAAAAGCAGATGCCGCGATCCTTTGGCCATGCTGAAATGACCGCAGATCAGCTGAGTTTCCAAATCCGGTTCCTCGCCCCCATAAACAAGCAGGCCTTTGCCGTCATATCCGGATCGCTCTAGCACGTCGTCCAGCGGCAGAACCTCTTCAGGGCCGCTGTGCCTGCAATTGAGGACATGGGCGGCACCATGAGGAATGAGAGCAAGATCGCCCTTGGACAATCGCAAAGGGGTTTCCTGTCCTTCTACCCGCAGCAGGCATTCGCCCTGGTGCACGTAATGGAACCGGGCAACATTTTCGAACGAGGGCACGCGAACCCCCCAGGGTTCGGTGAAGCTGGTACGGAAATACAGTGTCCCCTGTAACGAGAGCCTGGTGAGTATGTCGCTGAGCAGGTCGAGCATGGGGCGATACTACAGATCCGACAAAACATGTCCATAGCTCTGAACGATGGGGCATGAATCCTGAACGAACCGGCATTCAAATGAGAACGCCGGGCAATTCTTATGAGGCGGTGTTTCAATCAGGAGAAATCTCATGAAGTCCTTATGTATCCCGATCGTGGCCGTTTCCCTTGTTGCCGGTGCAGCACTCGCGGACAGCAAGATGAACGATCTTGAAATAGCCCATACCGCCTACACAGCCGGTCAGCTCGACATCCGCTACGCCCACCTGGCGCTGGCTGTTTCGGACAACGAGGCGGTCCGCGAGTTTGCACAAACCATGATCCGGGATCATGGCGCGGTGAACAAACAGGCCGGCGATCTCATAGCTGAGCTCAATGTTACGCCTCAGGACAATGCGTTGAGTCAGGCACTGGTAAGCGGAGCGGCAGAAAAACGGGCGGAACTTGCGGGACTGACCGGCAAAGCCTTTGATTGCGCCTATGCGGAAAACGAGCTGGGATATCATCAGCTCGTCAACAAGACTGTCGCGGAGGACTTTATTCCGGCAGTGACCGTGGAGCCGCTGAAGTCGCTGCTGGCCGAGGCTCTGATCACGTTCAAGGTGCATGAGAAACATGCCGAACACATGGTTGCCGGGCTGTCATGCGCAGGGTAGACGGCTTATCGCGTCGTCTGTTCAGTCAGGGCCTTGTCTTCGTCATGGCCCTGACAGGCTTTGGGCGCAGCGGAAACGCACGGGACGATGCGCCCATCGAGGTTGCGCCCGCCGAGGTTGCGATTGAAAAGTTCGCATTCGAACCGGCGTCGCTGGTGATCAGGCGCGGTGGGCGGGTGCGATGGACAAACAGGGATGCGGCACCGCACACGGCGACCTCCGTCGACGGTGCATGGGATTCGGGGGGGCTTGAGAAGCAGGATATGTTTTCCGTGTCCTTTCGCGAGGTGGGCGTGTTTCCTTATTACTGCGTCTACCACCCGCATATGACGGGACAGATCACGGTGGTTGACGAGTGAGCGGCGTGCGTCCGGCACAAGACACGCTTGAAGCAGGGAGCCGCTTTTCGCTCAGGCCGCGAAGATAGCCACCGTGTTGCCCACGCCGCGCAGCGCATGTTCGCCGACAGAGCTCAGGCCGCTTTTCAAGTCTGTCGATAGGGTCTCATGGACGGGTGCGGTGATGAGGAGTTCTTCGCCCAGAGGCTTGCAGAGCGCTTCCACCCGGCTGGTTTCATTGACGGCCCGTCCGATCACGGTGAAATCCAGCCGTTCCTCGCCGCCGACATTGCCGAAGAAAACCTCGCCGCGATGCAGGGCGATGCCAACTTTGATCGGGTGCCAGAGGGCGGCGGCGGGCAAATCCTCCGGTGGATTGTCGTTGAGGTCTTCCAGAGCGGCCAGCGCTGCCTTGGATGCTTTGACGGCGGCGTCGGCGGAGGCACCGTCTCCCAGGGCCTCCTGATCGAACACAGCCAGAATGCCGTCGCCCATGAATTTCAGGATATCGCCGCCATGCCCCAATACAGCTGTGGAAATTCGGTCGAAATAGGCGTTGAGGATCGCGGTCACCTCAGGACCGCTGAGCCGGTCGGCAAGCTGCGTGAACCCGCGCATATCCGACATGAAGACCACCGCTTTGATTGCCTCTCCGTCCCCGCGCCTTATTTCACCGTCAAGCACCCGCCGTCCCGCCATGGGCCCGAGATAGGTATCGGCAACATTACGTGCGATGCGTCGGACGATGTGCCGTTCGACATGAAGCGCCAGAAGGTTGATGAGATCGTGAATGCGGTCCTTGTCGACCGGCGGAAAACCGCCGGGGCGCGTGGTTGCCAATGTCATGGCGTTGCGGATTTCGCCGGACGCGCTGAGGGGCATGGCAAAATAGGCGGTAAAGCCTTCATCGGCGAGATCCTGCATGATAGGCGCCGACTTGACGCCTTCCTCGGTTTCCAGATCGACCTTGAGCGTCTGGCCCTCGCGCATCACCTTGTAAAGCGGACTTTTTGTGAATGCATCGGACGTGATGGCCGAGACATCGGCGGCAATCTCGTCGCAGATACGATCGTGACTGTTCCAGATCCATGAAAAACCGACGACACGCGGATGCAGCGTCCCGACATGAAGTGTCGCGCGGTCGATGCTGATGCCCGCGGCTTTGCTGCGCCACATGAATTCCTCGAACATCAGCATGACACTATCGATCCGGGTCGCCTCGTGCAGCAGCCAGGAATGCACATCGTCGAGGGACTGTTCGGACGGT
This sequence comes from Stappiaceae bacterium, assembly GCA_965275915.1. Lineage (GTDB taxonomy): Bacteria > Pseudomonadota > Alphaproteobacteria > Rhizobiales > Stappiaceae > JBDWFY01. Next base: position 145,892 of record CBDHYI010000005.1, on the reverse strand, counting down.
GCGCAGGACGGTCCTCTTTGGGACCGGTCGACAAGATAAACACCTCCGGCGTAGCTGCGCGGGGCGGGATCAAGAACAGGTCGGGTCATACGGTCTCCAGCAATATTTACAGGTTCTAATCTGGATAATATGCGCCAAAGTTCAATGAATGGCGCAGCATGCGGCGAGAAAAGATCCAAATCAGTGTTCAGAGAGGCAGTGGATCGGGATGTCGATCAGCCCGTCTCTGTGCATTTTGAGAGGATCTCGTCCACGACGCGTTCGACCGGCGCGGTAGCGTCGATTGTAACACCGGAATTCGGGATATCCTCTTTCGTTGCATGCAATTGCAAAACAAACTCCCGTTCGCCTGGTTTGCCGCCAAACTCGCCATCGGATCTATCTGCCAGCCGCTCTTTTAACGTCTGAAGATCGACGTCAAGGACAAAAACCTCATCGAACAGATCAAGGAAGCGATGGAAATTCCTGGAGCCGCCGCAGAAGAATGTCATCGCATGGCGGTGATCGGCGGTCAGCGCTCTCACCTTATCGACATCCCAGATGTGGTGCTCATGCGCGAAGCCATCTAGCGGTGTGCCGGTCTCCGGATCGCCCTGATATGATAACGCGCGGTCGCCATGGATGGCATGATAGCCGCGCCGCTGCAGTTCGTCGCACACCGTGGTCTTGCCAGTCCCGGAGACACCCTCAATCAGATAGTTTCTGACGCCCATGTCCTCTCTGCCTGATCGATGGTTCATTAGTCGAGGGTAAGCGGCTCACCTATCATGATTCGGCTGCCCGGATTATGAAGCGTCCGTATATTTACCACCGGAGAGGCCCCGGTTCGACCAAATGACATGCGCTGCCAGAGGCAGAGGTGCACATAGAGCCGTCTATCCGATCAGCCTGCTACGTCTTTTACGATGACGCCGTCTTCAAGCGTTACAATGCGGTCGGCAAGTTCAAGAATGCGGTTGTCGTGGGTCACCATAACCGTAGTCGTGCCGCGCAGGCGGCCCAGATCCTTGAGCATCCGGACCACGGTCAGACCGGAGTCCTTGTCCAGCGCGGCCGTGGGTTCATCGGCCAGTACGATTTCAGGGTTCGGTGCCAGGGCGCGGGCCACGGCGACGCGTTGTTTCTGGCCGCCGGAAAGACTGGCAGGGAGATAGCGCGCGCGGTCGCCAAGGCCGAGAAGCTGAAGCATATGATCCGCGGCGCGGTTCTGGTCCCGTAAATTCCCGCGCCCGTGAACTTCCAGACCCATACGGACATTCTGCCGGGCGGTCAGGCTTTCATGCAGGTTGTGCGCCTGGAAAATGACGCCGATCCGTCGGCGCAAGGAGACCATCGTGTTTTTATGCGCGCCAAGAAGCTGCTGGCGAAGCAGCGTGACGCTACCCTCCTGCACGTCCCTCAGGCAACCCATCAACGTCAGAACCGTTGTCTTTCCCGACCCGGAGGGCCCCATGAGTACGGTCAGGCTGCCGCGGGCGATTTTAAGACTGACATCGAAGATCGCCTGCTTGCGCGCGTCGCCTTCACCGAACCAGTGGTTCAGGCCCCTGACGATAATGGGAGAACTGTCTGTCATGTGTGGCATCTCAAAACAAATCGGCGGGGTCTGCGCGCGCCAGGCGCCGGGTCGCCAGTGCACCGGATATGGAACAGGCTGCGAGCGTGCCAAGGAACACCACGATTGCCCGGGCCGGATTCATCTCCACGGGTAGCCCGGACTGCATTTCAAGCAGATGATAAAGACCCGTGGCAATGACAATGCCGGGAATAAATCCAAGAACCGCCAGGATCAGCGCCTCCTCGAAAATCACGCCGAGAAAGAAGCGGTGTCCGTAACCCATGGCCTTGAATGTCGCATATTCCTTGATGTGATCCGCCACATCCGTGCTCAGTACCTGATAGACAATAACAAGCCCGACAAGAATGCCGACCAGTGTTCCGAGCCCGAAAATGACGCCCACAGGCCGCTCCGTCGTCTGATAGCGTGTGTCGTCCGCCATTGTCCGGTCGAGGGTCCGGATATGGAGGATATCGGTTGGCAGGACGCGTCGCAGCAGGTCCACCGTGCGCGCAGCGTCAGCGCCGTCCTCAAGCTGCAGGAGCAGGTGGTTGGGTGCGGCGGAGCTGCGGTTTGGGAAAAGATGCAGGAAACTCTGATCGGACATGAGGATCGTTCCGTCGGTGGTGAACCCGGCACCGACCAGCATTGACCCTATCAGTTGGACCTGCCGGTTGTTCAACTCATAAACTGCCGGATTGTCGGCGGAGATCGTCTGAAACAGCTCAGGATAACCACCTCGGGTGCCCCGGTCGATCAGGGCCGTGTCCGGAAGTGCAAGTCTTGTAAAATCCGGCCTGAGGTGAGGGGCGACGAAGCTCCCGCTGTCGGCCGGCATGGCTACGACCATCAGATTCGATGTTCGCCGGGGATCGATCTGCCAGTCGACATTGCCGATGAACACCGGTCTGCCGGCGGCGACACCGGGCACCGACAGCGCGCGCAGCATATGCTGACGGGCGACATTTCCTCCGTCGGACAAGGTGTTGGAATCCGCCGATGAAATCATGATATCGGCGGAAAACAGTCCGTAGGGTTGCACTGTGGTGGTGGTCAGTGCGCCGAGCATGCCAAGCTGCACGAAGACCAGAACATTGGCGAAAGCGACACCGGCAAGGGCCGCGGCGAGGCGTCCTTTGTTGTGAACGAGTTGCAGCCAGCCGATCGGCATGCGGCCCAGAAGGGCCGCCAGAATTGCGCTCATCCGGCATCCCCGCTGTCGAACCAGGCCAGCACTTCAAGATTGATGAATTGGCCCGCGATTTTCGTCGAAGGCGCGTCCAGCGCAATGGTCACCGTGATCACCCGGGCGTCCGTATTGGCCGCCGGATCCCTGTCGATGGTGGTCTGGCGGCCGACTTCAAGGCCGATCTCAACGACCTCGCCCTCCAGCATCTCGGTAAACGCTTCGGACCGCAGCCGAACCGCGCCGCCCATTTGGACGCGTTTGATCTGGTTCTGATAGACTTCAATCTCAGCTGTCATCCGTCTGGTGTTGCCGAAATTCAGGACGCCGTCCGTGCCGGGACGTTCGCCGGGACGGACATGCAGGTCCAGAACCGTCCCGTCGGATGGCGCGCGCAGGATGGATTTTTCCAGATCCGCCCGGGCATTTTCAAGCGCAACGCGGGCTGCATCGCGGCGGCGTTCCGCCAGAAGAATGTCGGCCAGCGCCAGGTCGGCGCCGTCTCTGTAGCGGGCCACGGTGGCCGTGAGGCGTTCCACTTCCTGCTGAGCCTGACGGTCGTCTGCTTCAGCGCGGTCGAATACCGCTTCGGAGGCGACGCCGCGGTCCGAAAGAGAACGGGCGCGCTCCAATTCACGTCGGGCCACGGCAGCTTCCGCTTCGGCTTTTTTCAACGCCGCTTCGGCTTCGTCCCTGCTGACGGAAAGCGACAGGCGCGTGCGGGCAAGTTCCGCTTCACTGACTGCGAGATCCGCTTCCCTGGATTTTACGGTCGCTTGCAGATCGGTATGGTTGTCGAGCGTTGCCAGCACGCCGCCGGCCTCGATCCACTGTCCGATACGGACGGGCAGGGTCTCAATGCGCGTTCCTTCTGCTCCGAATGGCACCGCAACGGTCACCACTTCGCCCTCCGGTACCAACCGTCCAAGGGCCACGATGGCACCGTCTTCAAGCGCCTTCAGATCCGCTTCTGTGATTGCCTGTTCCACGGCGGTTGCAATGGGCGTGTCTGTCCCTCCGCCCGGCTCAAGTCCTGTGAGACCGAAAAAGACCCGCAGTCCCGGCGGCTGAAAATACATGCCGATCACCGCGCCGGTAAACAGAACCAGAAAGGCAAGCGGAATAAGAAACAGTCGCCTGCCGCTTCCATTTTTCTGCTGATTTTTTGCCGGAGAGCGAGCAATGCCATTTTCTTCCAGAGGCAGTTTGGGATCACTGTCCCGATCGGTCATGCGCCTTAATCCTATCCGGAATTTGTAGTTACTGACACTTGTGTCATTAATTGATTGACGATAAAAATTCAAGAGGAAAAGGAGACGGAATGAGTCATCAGAGGCGTAAAGAACACCGGCCGGCGGAAATTCTTGCTGCGGCGCTCGATGTTTTCACCGACAACGGATTTGCCGCAACACGCATGTCCGATATCGCCGCGCGGGCAGGGGTTTCCCGGCCAACTCTCTATCTATACTTCACCAACAAGGAGGCGATATTTGTGGCCCTGGTGCGGGAGCATGTGGGACCCATGGTCGCAGAGGCGGGGGCTCAGCTCGACAGCTTCGAAGGATCGGCCAAAGATCTGCTGTCACAGGTTCTGCGCCGTTTTTTTTCTCATGTCACGCGCCCTGCGGTGACGCGCATTCTGCGTCTTGTCATTGCGGAAGGGCCGCAGTTTCCGGAACTGACGGATCTTTATTTTTCCGAAGTTATTGAACCGGGCCGATCAATCCTGGGTCGTGTTCTTAAGAACGGGGCCGACCGGGGTGAATTCAGAACGAGCGCAGCGTCCCTTGATGCAAGGCTGCTGGTTGCGCCCGCCCTGATGGCCGTCATCTGGAACGCGACATTCAGCAAGCAGGAACCGCTCGATCTTCAGAGTCTGGTCGATGATCACATCGCTGTGGTGCTGACAGGTATTGCAGCCGGGGAAGAAGCCTAATGGACATTCCGGGGTTGCGACACGGTCGGGACCCCTTTGCCGTCTGTTGAGCGGAATTCCTGCCAGGCCTGAATCAGGATGAGCTGGGAGGAGCGCAGAAACAGCCCGGCCATGCAGGTTGCAACGATCAGGTCCGGCCAGGCCGAAACAGTGAACCAGACGGCGATGCTGGCTGCCATTACGGCAACATTGCCGATGGCGTCGTTTCTGGAACAGAGCCACACCGATCGGACATTGGCATCCCCGTCCTTATAGCGGACGAGCAGAAGGACGCTGGTTACATTGGCGGCAAGCGCCATAAATCCGATCACGCCCATGATGTCCGCCTTGGGCACACCAAGGATGAGCACCTGATAGAGCGTTGAACCAAATACCCAGAGCCCCATAACCATGAGGCTGATTCCTTTCAACAGGGCCGCCATGGACCGGGCTCTCAGGCTCATGCCGATGACGGCAAGGCTCAATCCGTAGGTCAGGGAGTCGCCGAGAAAATCGAGCGCATCGGCCTGCAGGGCCTGCGAGCCGGCAATTTTGCCCGCTGACATCTCCACGATGAACATCACCGCATTGATGGCAATGATGATCCACAGCACCAGTTTGTAGCGTCTGTCAACGCCGTCAAAGCTCGGATTTCCTACGCATCCGCAGCCTGTTGCCGCTTCGTGACGGCCATCCCTTCCATCCGCACCTACCGACATGTTCGGTCCTTGGTTATGTCAACAGAAGAGACTATAATTCCTCTAGTAACTAGAGGTTCAAGAGGTCAACGGTGATAATGTATTCAATCGGTGAACTGGCAGGAAAAGCAGGCGTCAAAGTTCCGACGATCCGCTATTACGAGCAGCAGGGGCTGATGAACGAACCGGAGCGGACGGACGGTAACCAACGGCGTTACGGCAGGGGCGATCTGCAGCGCCTGTCCTTTATCCGGCACTCCCGGGAACTCGGTTTTTCGATCGCGACCATTCGCGAACTGATTGACCTCAGCGAACAACCCGAGCAATCATGCGCGAACGCACACGGCATAGCCTCCCGGCATCTGGCTGAGACACGCGCAAAAATAAACAAACTCAAGCGGTTGGAGCGCGAACTGAAGCGCATTTCTCATTGCGATGCCAAGATCATAGGTGAGTGTGCACTGATCGAGAGTCTGGCCGAACACAGGTCGGAAGGATCTGATCCCCGCTGATATGGCGTCGCTGATGTAAGGCACAGGTCCAGCAAAAAGAGACGTCGATATGAAAACCTATACGATCCCAGTGCTCGACAAACCTGTTTCGGCCATCGGCATGGGGACGATGATTTTTCATCCCGAACGGGCTGCCCGTGACTTTGCGCTGCTGGATGCGTTCGTCGAGCATGGCGGAACCTATATCGATACGGCCGAAGTCTATGGCGCGGTCGAGGAACATGGTTATTCGGAGATGGTGATCGGCGACTGGCTGTCGGCGCGTCCGGGCGTGCGCGAAAAGGTCGTGCTAACGTCCAAAGGGCTCATTCCCGGTTACTGCGCACCGCTTCATGCCGGCGGCGCGCGCATCGACCCTGAGTCCGTTCACAACGCAATTGAGGGGTCGCTTCGGCGATTGAGTACCGACTATCTCGATATCTGGATGTTTCATCGGGACGATCTCTCCCAGCCGGTGGGGCCGCTCGTCGATGCGCTGGATGAGGAAGTGAACGCGGGAAGGCTGAGGGCATTCGGCGCATCGAACTGGAGCACGTCCCGGGTCGAAGAAGCCAACGCCCATGCGCGGGCGAACGGCAAGGCGGAAATGATCGGTTCTTCGACCTTTTTTTCCCTGGCAAGGGCAAAGGAACCGTTGTGGCCGGATACCGTGATGACCGGCGAGGCAGACCGGCAATGGTTCGAAGCGAACGAGTTTTTGCTGGTGGCCTGGTCCGCCCTCGGACGGGGCTTTTTCTCAAAAGGTAATCTGGCGGACCGGAGTGATGCGGATCTGGTTCGGGTCTTTTATTCGGACGATAATTTCGAACGCAAGCGGCGGGCGGAGATCCTTGCCGCGGAGCGGGGTCTTTCGCTTCATCAAATGGCGCTCGCATATGTCATCAATCAGGATTTTCCCGTGGTCGCCTTGAACGGAGCCGGGAGCCTTGATCATGTCGCCGCATCTGCCAAGGTGGGCGATGTCCGCCTGAATCGCCTGGAATGCGATTGGCTCGATCTATCCCGCGACACGCCTCCTGATTGACAGGCGCCTAGAGCGAGTTGTGATTAGATTGATGCATTTGATGGTGGAAAATCGGTTCACTCGGTAAGGCGCGTCCCGTTGCGCGATGCGGCGCATCGGGCAAGGGGCGCAACGATGTCCGATGGGCCGATTTCCCCCACCCCTGAGAGGAAGAAACTGTTGCAAATCAATGGTGAATGGGCCGGGCCATTTTGCCCCCTGACTGCGTTGGTTTGCGCTTTTGGTGGGGTAGCACCACGGTACGCAAACCGTCTTGTCAGCGACCAAAATGGCCTCGGTCAAATGCATCAATCTAATCACAACTCGCTCTAGTATTCAGGCGCCTTTGACCTGTGCTCCACCTAAAGCATGGGCGCAGTTTTTCGGCACGTAGTTGCCTGAGATCTCGAAATCGGAACAAGTGATAAAATGGGTGTGGTTCTGACCGATACCGTAACCGGACAGCATCACCAGCGCCGCGATGCCAAGCATAGCGAGCCGCAATCTGGGATGGGTCAGGCGCTCCACGTCCGGCACCGCAACCATCACCAGTACGAACAGGAGATAGGGCAGGGTCAGCATCATGATAGCGATGATCAGAGTCCACTCGACCCATCCGCCGGTGACAAGGTTCAGCGACGGATTGTCGGAGAAATAAAGCCAGCTCAGAAAGAGGGTCGGCAAGACAAGCACAAATCGGCCGCGCCAGGAGATAAAGGCCGGCAACGCATCGACCGGCGGCACGAACAGGCTTGCAATCAGAGCAACGGTGGATGCGACCCAGACGTAAAACAGGTGGTCGAAGAATACGGTGCCGAACACACCGTAGTAAAAAGCGATGCTGAACAGGCCGGTGGAGATTGCGATCGACGAGAGCACGAACGCGCGAGACTCCTCCGGCGAAATGATGCGTTGCGTGACGGTTTCGACAGACATGACTGGTGTTTCCCTGACAAGATGGCTCGTTCAGAGACCCTGCGTCAGATAGAGATCTGCCGGGAGTGAGTCACGGTTACCAGCAAAGGGTTGGGGGCTGCGTATCGCTCAGTCCGGACGTTAATCGCGCAGCATGCCTCATTCAAATTTTGCAATTCCCGATACGATCACACGCTCTTTCATGACCCACTGGATCTTTCGGGTGTTTGCGATATCCTGTTCCGGATTTGCGGAAAGCAGAACCAGATCCGCTCTGTATCCAACCTCGATGACACCGCGATCATAAAGCCCGAGTGCCTCTGCTCCCATCACTCCTGTCATTTTGCCCTTTATTCGGCGATCGGTGTTTCCTGATAATATTTTTGCAGCCATTTTCCCGAGGTACGGGTCCAGATTTCGACAACAAAGATCCGCGAAGGCAGTGGCTTCCCGTCGTAGGTGCCGGACAAAGAATTTTCAAAGGTAATCATGACCGCATCGGGGCCCAGAATGTCGACCTTGTTTTCGGAAAAATCGAAATACTCGCCTTTAAACTTTGAAAGGTTTGCGATCTGCTCGTCAGTCGGAAATGCTCCCGGATTGTAGCTGGTCACGCCGACATGATCCGGAGTCACCATGCTCTTGATGGTTGCGCCGTCACCATTTTGAAATGCTGCATCAAGGGTCAGCCGTGCGGCTTTGAGTTCCTCCGCCATTTCGGCATCGGCGGCCATCGCAATCGATCCAATAACAGTGCTCCAGATGAAAAACGTGATGAGAATTAGACCTGATCGCATGTCTGTTCCTTCCAGAGGATGAGGGAGCAATTGAACGCATTATAGGTTGTAAAGCTTTCGGTTTACAGCTTGATTGCAAGTATGGTGAGGCCTGTCGGCCGCCTTCTCCCCCCTTCGGACATCATCAGTGCTTGCCGCGGTCGGGGTCCGGAGAGAGTCCCGCCTTGCGCCAGCCGTCAATCATATGCCTGGCGTCTGCGTCCTGAAAATTCCAGTATTGAAGCGCGCGCTCAAGTTCGGATTCAAAATTCGGCGCGGCGTCCAGGGCTAGGCGCAATGCCGATTGCGCCTGATCGATATTGCCGAGCTGGCCGTGGATCATGGCCACGATCAGATCGCCCCAGAACGAAGCGCCCAACGCGCCTGCTGCAGTCTGCTCGAGCGCCGTTTCATACTCACCCTGCGTATAATAGTAGATGGCCAGAAACGCCCGGTACCAGCCCGGCGGATGCGGGCTGAGGTCCATTGCGCGTCTGACATATTTGTAGCCGCTGTCCCAATCACCGCAGAACCCCCGACAGATACCATAGTCCGCAACAAGATCGGGATAGTTGGGGTTGAGGGCCAGAGCCCGTTCGGCCGCCTTTCGGTAGGCTGCCAGTTCTCCGCGATGGAAATGCGTTATGAACAGCGCGTGATGGCCGGTTGCATTCATCGGATCGAGTTCGACGGCTTTTTGGGCCGCGCTGAGGGCACGGTCAAGTGGGGGCGGATCGGATTGATAATTGTGCCCGCCGCGTATCTCATCACCATAGACGATTGCGAGCATCGCCCAGGCGCCTGCATAATGTGGATCGATCGCGACCGCTCTCTCAAGCAGACCGCGGACGCGTCGATGGGTCTCAGCATTGGGATTGCGCCAGTATTCCGAAGCAAGCAGCCGGCACTCATAGGCATCCAGGTCCGTTGTCCCGGCCCGTCGGCGATTTCCCGTTCGATGAATGACCCCGTGCGGTTCCGCAATTTCCGCGGCAATATGGGCCGCGATGTCTTCCTGCACATCGAACAGGTTCTCCGCGCTGATTTTACGGTCATAGACTTCACTTGTCAGATGCGCGCCCTGTTCCGTTTCGATCAGTTGTGCGGTGATCCGGACCTGATCCTTCCAGCGGCGGATGCTGCCCTCAAGCACATAGCGCACACCCAGTTCGCTGCCGATGTCCCTGGGGTCGCCGGGCTTGTCCTTATAGCGGAAGGTGGCGTGCCGGGAGATGACGCGAAGCTCCCGAAACCTGGCAAGAGCATTCAGCAACTCCTCGGTCATGCCATCGGCCAGAAATTCCTGTTCCGGATCGCCGCTCAGATTGTCAAACGGCAGCACCGCAATGCTGTAGTTCCGGAGAGCGTCCTGGGCCGGACCCCGCGCGTGCAGCCCGGATCTATCAGAACCGGGACCGGTATCCGGATCCAGTGCCACTTCAAAGACCGGTGCGTAAGAGCCCCTCGGAACAAGGATCCGTACCGGATCGTCTTTACCCTCAGAGGCATAATAAAGGTCAAGCCGGTCGCGCAGTTTTGCCGCCTGGACGCGGACGATCGCATCGATGGACGGGTCGAAATCTTCAGGCTTGTCAAATACATCGAGTCCGATTGCATAGCCCTTGAGCGCCTCGGATTGGCCGGCGAGAGACTGATGCACCAGATATTTCAGGAACCGGTTCAGGCGTGTGGTTTCCGCGAACTGGGTGCTCGCCAGGATCTTCTCAAGCTGTTGCTCCACAATGCCCCGTTCAAGATGGGCTGAGGCAAGTGCTCCCATGATCGAACTCTCCCCGACAGATCTGTTGCGTTCGGTGTGATGTTCTATCATCCCGACTTATCACGGCATGTCCTTCCCTGGGAAGCGTAGCGTCCAATGTGTCGATCAAGACTGTTATCGTCGCTGCCCGATAATTACCCCCCGTTAACGGTGACTCACTCCCCCAGGATGTGTGGTTGGCCGATACATCTCCCCGTGCCGCAGCGACGGCTCAACTTCTAAAACAAGTGGAGACAATCATGACCAACACATCTCAGTTCATTGAAAATGCCAAAGCCCACCTTGAGACGCTTGGCGCGGAACTTTCGGATCTTGAAAACAAAGTCGTACAGGCTGGCCAGGAGATGGACGAGTGGTCCAGCAACCATGTGACCAAGCTGAAAAACGACTGGGAACAGGCAAAGTCCGAGATGAACGCGCTCGCGGATCGCATTGAGTCAGACGGTGAAGCATCGGTTGAGGAAGCCAAAGCGAAAGCGCAGCATCACTGGGATGCGCTGAACGCCGCCGTCCAAACGTATCGGCGCCACGTGGAAAAAACGACCGCCAGCTGACACCCGATGCCAACTAAGGAGACAAAAAAATGAACCGTGCCGCAAACATCATCACGGTAGCAGCCATTGCTATCCTTGCGCCAAATCTCTCGCTGGCGGGGAATGCCCCGACAGTCGGTGAGACCGTTCTCGGGGTTGAAGTCAACGTCGCAAGGGTAGTCACCAACGGTTACAGCGCCAATGACCTGATCGGCGCGACCGTTCGCAACGAAAAGAAAGAGGAAGTGGGCACCGTCCATGACCTGATCGTTTCAACGGATGGCGATATCAGCCTCGCCATCATTGAGGTCGGCGGATTTGTCGGCCTTGGCTCCAAATGGGTCGCGGTGCCGGCGTCCATGTTCGAGCCTGGCAAGGGCAACGAGGTCGTCCTGCCCAGAGCAACGGAAGCCGCGCTGAAAAATATGCCGCCGTTTCGCTATGCTAACCGATAGATGGCCGGAGGAAAGTCATGACGACTGTCAAGAAAACGCACGAAAGCGACCCCAAGGTTTGGCTCGTTGTGCTGGGGCTGCTCCTTGTTCTTGTGGGTGTAGGCGCGCTCGTCTTTCCGTTTCTGACCACTTTGTCCGTCGAGATCCTTGTGGGATCAGCCTTCCTTGCGGCGGGCGTGGTAACGGTCTTTCATGCTTTTAGTGCTAAGGGATGGCGTGGTTTTTTCTGGGAACTTCTCATCGGTATTCTTTATGCCGTTGCAGGCATTGCTTTTCTCGTCAATCCGTTCGGCGGGGCGGTTGCCCTGACCGTTATGCTTGGCAGCCTTTTTCTTACTGAAGGCATTTTGCGCATCGTGCTCGGATTTCAGATCCGACCGGCCTCGAACTGGGGCTGGATAATTGCATCCGGCGGCGTTTCCATCCTTCTGGGCCTCTTGATCCTTGCAGGCATGGCGAACGGATCATCGCTGGCGGTCATCGGAATGCTTGTGGGCGTGAATTTCGTTTTCGCCGGCAGTGCCTTTATCGCAATCGGTGCCGGCTACGGAACGATGCCGGCGGACAAAATGACCCCGGTCAGATGATCCGGCATAGACAAGATATGCGCTAAGTCTGATAATCGGGCGGGCGACACCTGCCCGATTGTCCGTCAGCTCCAACTTTTGTTTTGATCTCTTTTCGCACACAGGCTTTGACGAATCGACGAAATACTGAGACCCGTGCGCCGCTTTGGCGTGGCCTGCGCCGAACCTCTCAAGGACCTTCCCCGGCAGGGTCTTTCAACGGAGGCAAAGGGACTTCCCGTCTCAGGTCATTGTCTTTTCCCGATCGTTTCGGGCGGGGTTGCCGGGGAACACGTGTCCGTGACGTGAAAGGTCAGACAATGACGAAGAACGGAAACCTGAAGCGCCGGGTGCGCGCCCGTGCCGCTAAAACCGGCGAGTCCTATACTTCAGCATTGATGCATGTTCGTCGCAAGGGTCAACCGGATCGCCTCAAGAAATCGGTGCGGCTGGCCGTCGCTCAGACGACGCTTTGCGATGATCCCGGCGATGTGGCCGCGCTGAGGGCCGCTGCATCCGAAATGAGACAGCTGATGCAGAATGCCCATGCGGCGGGCGCGAAAGTGCTGCACTGCCCAGAGGGAACGCTCTGCACACCGAACAAACGTCTGATGTCCGCTGGCGGACCGGAAAAAGTCGGTCCGTCGGACTGGAGCCGATTTGAGTGGGACGCGGTGTGGAAGGAACTGGAGGGGCTGCGCCTGTTGGCACGGGATCTCAAACTGTGGACGGTTTTTGGAGCCGTTCACCGGTTAACCGGCTCCAGGCGACCGCACAACAGCCTCTACGTGCTGACTGCACAGGGAAAACTGGCGACCCGCTACGATGAGCGGATGCTGTCCGATACCAAGATTTCGTTCATGTATACACCCGGATCCCGGCCGGCGACCTTTGCCGTTGACGGCATCCGTTTTGGCTGCACGCTCGGTATGGAAGCCCATTATCCGGAAATATTTTCAGACTATGAGCGGCTTGATGTTCACTGTGTGTTGTTTTCAACCACCGGCTCGACATCGGCTTTTGGTGCGGAGATGCTGGGACACGCTGCAAGCAATACCTACTGGACAAGCTATTCCGTACATGCGGATAAGACGGATACGCCTCCGTCAGGTATCGTTGGGCCGGAAGGCGAATGGGTCGTGCAGTGCAAAAAGGACGGAACCCCGAGCGTTGCGGTCGCAGATATCTGCGATAATCCGGCCAGTCTTGCGCGGCCCTGGAGACGAAGGGCGCGGACAGGCATCTATGAACCGCATCAGGTTCATGACGATCCGCGAAGCGATCGTCGCGATATCTTTTGAATTTTCCGCTAAAAGACAAAGGCGTCCCTACATCCCAGGGCGCCTTGGCTCTCACCTTCGTCAATAGGAACAGGGGGAACTCCGTGGATATCTACAAAGCAGACGGTCGCCCGACAGATAAGGGCACCGACACCTATTTTACCGGTACCGTTTATATGGACCCGATCCTGATAGCTCCCGAACCAGCCCGTGTCCGTGCGCTCAGGGTGAGTTTTATGCCCGGTGCCCGTACAGCCTGGCATACGCACCCTCTGGGTCAGACGCTCTACGTGCTGTCAGGTGTCGGTTATATCCAGAAAGAGGGCGAGCCGATCAACAGGATTTTTCCCGGCGATACGATCTGGATCGAACCGGGTGAAAAGCACTGGCACGGTGCAAGTGCCGACAACGCCATGTGCCATATCGCAATCCAGGAATCGCTGGACGGCTCCCATATCGACTGGCTGGAAAAGGTAACGGACGAGGAATACGGCACGGCGGAATAGAGGGCGTGCGCGCTTTTGTTACAAGGGTAACTCGCAGTAAACAGCCGTTTTTGCGATGCCGGCTCGGTGCCTGATCACAAAGTACTCCGTATCAGTTGATGTGACATTGAATTGTGTGATTTCCGGCGCTCACCAAATCCCTGTCAAGGCGGGCAAGGACCATCCCGAGCCTCAAAAGTTTACCGATTGCATCGACGCCAAGAAAAGAGAGAGTTGTGAACATGCTCAATGGAAACAGGAAATCAGTTTATGCCGTTCCCGGATTAAACAGTCAGACGCTCGGTTTGATGTTCATTTCCGGGTTTTTCGCAACGATTGCGTTTGATCTCTGGGGCCAGGTTATCAGTCCGGCCCTGGGCTTCGCCACGTTGTCACCCCACGGTCTGGCCCGCAGTCTTCTGGGCAGTTTTGGCCTGCCGAACGGAAACTTTGCCGGCTACTTCATGCACTTTTATGTGGTTGGTCTGATCGGCTATCCGGTCGGATGGCTGTTCATATTCGCGCCGCTGTGGAAACGCATCGTCGGTGAAACACACTGGTTCCTGCCCTCGGCGGTCTACGGATTCGGTCTCTGGGTGTTTGCCATCGGCGGCATCACGGCGCTGGCAGGCCTGCCGTTCTTCCTCAACTTCACCGGCATCACCTGGGTTGCGCTGATCGGTCATGTTCTTTACGGTATCGCCATGGTTGCGGTGATGGTCTATCTCGCACAGAACCATTCCCGAAGTGCGGAACCCAGTGGATTGACGGCGCACAACGCGTCCCGGGCGTAAGTGTAAAAAGGGTCGGCACGCGACTTGTGAAGTGGTCCCGGAAATCCGGACAGGTTGCTAAGGTGTATTCCATTGATTTGAAGGGATACGAGAATGGCGAAACGCCGGAATTTTTCGGACTGGTTTAAAGCGAAGATCGCGCTTGAGGCTTTGCGCGGTGACAATACGATCCAGGAGATCGCAGCGAAGTATCATGTTCACCCGAACCAGGTGAGCACATGGAAACGTCAGGCTGTTGAAGGCATGGCGGGTGTGTTCACCCGTGGAGGCAAATCAAAGGGGCCTACGGAAGCGGAGGTCAAGGAATTGCACGCCAAGATCGGGAGGCTGACCGTCGAGAATGATTTTTTAGCGCAAGGGCTCAAGAAGTGAGCCCGGCCAAGAAGAAGACGATGCTCCGCCGGGACCATCCGGATCTGAGCATCAGTCAGCAATGCAAATTGGTAAAGCTGAGCCGGTCGGCGTTCTACTACATGCCAGTCGGGGTCAGCGCAGCAACGCTGGAGTTGATGAAGGCCATCGACCGGACCTTCACCAAATATCCGTTCTTTGGAAGCCGGCAGGTCGCTGCCTATCTGCGCCGCGATGGTATCGTGGTTGGCCGCCATCGGGTTCGCCGTCTGATGGCGAAGATGGGACTGGAAGCGATCTACAAACGACCCAGAACCAGCCAGCCGCATCCGCAGCACAAGGTTTATCCCTATCTGCTGCGGAGCATGACGATCAATCGGCCGAACCAGGGCTGGTGTTCGGACATCACGTTCATTCCAGTGAAACACGGGTTTCTGTATCTGGTTGCGATTATGGATTGGACAACACGGAAAGTCCTGAGCTGGCGGTTGTCAAACACGATGCACGCCGACTTCTGCGTCGAAGCCTTGAACGAGGCCATCGCCCGGTTTGGCCTCCCAGAAATCATGAACACCGATCAGGGATCACAGTTCACCGGATCGGCCTGGATCACCACGCTGACCGAAGCTGGCATACGCATCTCGATGGATGGGCGCGGCCGGTGCATGGACAACATCTTCATCGAACGGCTCTGGCGATCCTTGAAGCAGGAAGCGGTTTATCTGGAAGATCTGACTGACGGCTTCAAGGCGCATCGTGTCATTCGTAACTGGATGAAATTTTACAACACCGAACGGCCTCATTCAGCCCTTGAGAACAAAACTCCCAAGGAGGCATACTGGGCTGACAGAAACATAAAATTGGCAGCATGAAAACCAACCCGGATACACCTTAAATTAGCTGCTGAACTGTCCGGAAAAACGGGACCACTTCATTGAAACCGCTTTCAGAATAATTTTGCAATGGGTGACCGAAAACTCTTACATATATCGGAAAACCGTTAATTCGGTTCCGACTGTGTTGCTCTTGCTGTTTGAAAACACTTATTTAATTTGAATTTACTATGAAAATAAAATTGCAAAACAAGACCGCATGAGGCCAAAAATCAATCAACGTGCTCCGCGTTAAAGTGGAGGGAACGCGAGTCTCAAACCAAGGACAAGGGTTACTTTGGCGCGCATTTGGGCGGCCATCGGAGAAATGGGCTTGCTAATAAGTCGCGGTTGTCATCATCACTGCTCAGTATCGAAATTTCTCTCTGAAGGCGTCAAAGGCCACGGCTGAAAACTGCGATTTTTCCGATTCTCAATAATCATATGCTCCAGAATTTTGACAGTGTTGCGGATTGGCCGCTACAACGGAAAATTGTAAGATGACAATTGTCATCCGATACCTTAAACGGTTTTTTCTTATATACAGTTGTGGCGCAGTTTAAAGAGATTTGGGCGAATATTTTGATCGAGATTATAGGTTGGTCGATGCGCGTTCCGGGTGCATCGAACCCGGATGAGTTCTGGGCGTTATTGCGAGACCGGCGATGTGCAATATCCGAAATCCCTGAAAACCGATGGTCGCACTTTCGTTACTGGCATCCGCGTTTTGCGGAGCCGGGCAAGAGTTATAGCTTTGCGGCCGGCGTCCTGGATGACGTTTGGGGATTTGATCCGGCCGTGTTTGGAATTTCACCCCGGGAAGCGGAGCAGATGGATCCGCAGCAGCGTTTGTTATTGCAGGTTACCTGGGAAGCTATTGAAAATGCGGGCGTTTCTCCGTCGGATCTGGCCGGTGAGAATGTCGGTGTCTATGTTGGGGCGTCCGCGCTCGACTACGCAAATGAGGGTCTTTTCGATCCCAGTGTGACCACCGGCCATTTTATGACCGGCAACACTTTGTCGATCATCTCAAACCGACTGTCCCACATCTTCGACCTCCGAGGGCCGAGCCTGACGATCGACACGGCCTGTTCGTCTTCCCTGGTGGCCTTGCATGAGGCCTGTCATGCACTCAACTCGGGACGAATCGACACTGCAATCGTTGCGGGTGTGAATGTTCTGGCGAGCCCGTTCCCCTTTGTTGGTTTTGCACAGGCCACGATGTTGTCTCCGGACGGCGTTTGCCGCGCGTTCGATGAGCGTGGTGCCGGTTATGTCAGGTCTGAGGGATGTCTGTCATTTGTGCTGCGCCGAAAGGATGCCCGCCGTTGGAAGGGGCAAGCTCCGGTCGCTGATATTGTCGGCGTCGATGTCAATTCGGACGGGCGTACCGTTGGCATGTCGTTGCCGTCGGCCGAACAACAGGCCGCACTGCTTGAGCGCATTTATGACAATAACGGAATAGATCCGGCGAGCCTTGCTTTTGTTGAAGCGCACGGAACCGGCACACGGGTGGGTGATCCGGCCGAGGCGATATCCATCGGCGAAGTCCTCGGCAAAGCGCGGTCTTCAGAGCTGCCGATCGGGTCGGTGAAAACGAACATCGGCCATCTTGAACCTGCCTCCGGCCTTGCCGGGTTGGCCAAAGCAGTTCTGGCCCTTCAATATGACTATCTGCCTGCAAGTCTGCACTTTGAAAAACCGAACCCGGATATTGATTTTGCCGGACTGAATCTGAAAGTTGCGGCGGAGGGGCTGCCTATAGGGAAGTCGGACCGTACCCGGTATGCAGGTGTAAATTCGTTCGGTTTCGGTGGAACAAACGTCCATGTCATTATCAAGGACGCTGAGGCGGAAACCGCGTCAAACTCGGCCCCCCGGACCGGCGAAGAGCACAGCGAGAGTAAGGCCGAGCTACTTGTTTTGTCCGCGCAATCCAGACCAGCACTGAAAGACATGGCGGCCAGGTACGCAAAAGCGCTTGCCTCCAAAAAAACGGAACGGCTTTCAGATGTCAGAGCTGCAGCGTGGTATCGAAAGAAGCATTTTGATGAGAAGCTCATTGTTCGCGGCAGCACACGGTCAGTCGTTATTTCGGAGCTGAAGGCCTTCGCTGAGGGCGATAAGACCGGTCATTCGATCAACGCCAGCCAGGGACCGATTGAGGGAACATGCGCATTTGTCTTTTCAGGAAATGGTGCGCAATGGGCGGGCATGGGGCAGTCCGCTTACCGGTACAATGCGGCATTCAAAGCCGTATTTGACGATGTTGCCGAATTGTTTGTCAAATGCAGTGACATTTCGCTGGTCGACCTGTTGTTCGATGAGAACCTTTCCGAAAAATTACAATCGGCTGCGGTTGCGCAACCCCTTTTGTTTTCCGTTCAAGTCGGGATTTGCAAGGCTTTGGCAACGCATGGTGTGCATCCGGATGTGGTGCTTGGCCACAGCATCGGAGAGGCTGCCGCAGCTGCGGTAAGTGGTGCCATGACTTTGCCCGATGCGGTCCGTTTGGTTCATCACAGATCGAGCAAGCAGGAAATCGTTGCAGGCGCCGGCACCATGGCCGCGTTGGTTCTGTCTGAAGCCGAAGCGCGCAGGACGGTGACAGAGAGCGGTTTTTCGGAAATTGAGATTGCTGCAATCAACAGCCCAAAGTCGGTTTCATTGTCCGGCAAGGAGGAAGATATCGTCCTGTTCGGCAAGTATGCGCGATCGCAGCATATTGCCTTCCGAAAAGTGGATCTTGATTATCCGTTCCACAGCTCGCTTATTGATCCGGTCGAGGGACCGTTTCGCGAGGCGCTTGGGGAGATTCCCGGGCGAAACTGCGACATTCGGATGATCTCGACAGTGACAGGTTCACTGATTTCGGGCGAGGAACTTGGTCTGGACTACTGGTGGCGGAATTTGAGGCAACCCGTCAGATTTGCCTCCGGAATTGCCGCGGCCCTCGATCTTGGCGTTCGACACTTTATTGAAATCGGTCCCAAACCGATCCTTCAAAGCTATATCCGGCAAACCGCGGCGTTTCAGGATCGTATGGTTTCCGTTTCTGCGAGCCTGACGGCGGAGCAAAGGGACGATCATGACCCGGTTCTGGATATTCTAACGCAGGTCATCAAAAACGGCATTCAGTTTGATGAACGGGCTGTCTTCGGTGAAAATCCTGATCACCCGATTCAACTGCCCACTTATCCGTGGCAGACTCGCGAATTCCGCTTTGAGAACACATTTGAGGCGACTGTCGGGTTGTTTCGGGGAGACGCACATCCTCTGCTTGGCTGGCGTGTCAACGCAGATTCAACGATCTGGCATACACATCTTGATCCCCATGTCGTCCGGTTTCTGGCCGATCATGTTATTGATGGAGCGATAATATATCCCGGTGCCGCATTCGTGGAAACGGCGCTCGCTGTGGGAAAAGAAGTCTATGGCGAAGAACAGATTGAAGTGCGCAACCTGGACATTGTGCGGGCTCTCGCCCTGAGCAGCGACAGCCTTGTCGAAGTTCAGACGCGATTTTTCCCGGACACAGCCACAGTTGAGATATCAAGTCGCAAACGGTTGAGTGGTGATGATTGGGCGCTGAATGCAAAAGCGCGTCTTTTCAAGGCAGTCGATGATGGCACATCTTGTTTGGCGGCTCGTCATGTTCCGACAGAAGTTGCGGTCGCCGGAGAGGACATTTATCGGCTCGCGCAGTCATTTGGACTGCAATACGGACCGGCCTTTCAACGAGCCTGCCTGATTTCCAAAGTGGAAAAGGGAGCTTACAGGGTCCAACTGAACGGTTCGGACTGTCCGGATACTGAAACAAGATTTTACGGGATTCATCCGGCGGACCTTGATGCATGTTTCCACGGGCTTCTGCCGCTTTTTTCCGAGATCGGTGATACGCAGGTCGATCCCGGTGCCTATGTCCCGGTGGGCTTTGATTCAGTTCAGCAGCTGTATAGCGATTTCACACCCGCATTTGCGGAAATCAGAGTAAGACGGTTCTCTCAATATTCCGTTCTCGCAGATTTCAGAATCTTTGACGGCGAAGAACGCCCCATAATGTTGATAGAAGGTGCTCGGTTCCGGGCGGTAAAACTGGCTGCGCGACACGATCCCGGTGAATCGATTTATCGTATCGAGAGCACGCCCGTTGATCCCCTTATTGCTGATCTTTCCAATAAAGTGCCTGATTTGGAGTGTCCCGAAGATGTGGCACGTCGCGTTGAGCAAATTGATGGTGGTCCGGACTTGGGTCCGGAAGAGAACGAAAGCCACCTTCTTCTGGAGGCAGCAGCGCAGCGCACGGCTTGCGATGTCTTGAAGGGATTGAGGAGGAAAGATCAGAAAATTCATCAAAACGACCTTCCTGAGACATCGAGGCCGTATTTCCTGTGCCTTATTGACCATATGGTGCGAATGGGCGCAATAGAAGAGGTCTCATCGGGTGTGTTTGAGTTTTCAGACGAACAAGATGAGTTACCGGAATTCGATACGTTACTTGCGGCTGTTATCGAGGAAAGTCCTCAGGAAGTTGCCGCTGCCGCTCTGCTGGCAACCAGCAGACGTGTTGCCCTGGGCATTGTTGCCGGAAAGCACGTTGAGAATGCGCAATCCGGTGCAATGCTGGATCATTTCAAATTTTCTTCCCCCGGGGCCAGGTCGCGCCAGAATTTCTTGAAATTCTGGCTGGATCCGTTTTTGCAGAACTGGGATCGCCGGAGACCGCTGCATGTCCTTGATCTTGGCGGTTCCGGCTTCGAACTTGCGAGTTTTATCCAAGCGAAGCTGCCAGACGGTGCCGCTAAGATCGTCATCGCCGATCCCGATGCTGCAAGTGCTGCCCGTCTTGCGACTTCGCCCATCACCGGAGTGAATATTGAGGTATCGGATACCAGCAAAGGGTGGGGCGATTTGTTGGATCGCCGCTTCGACCTGGTTGTATCCAGCGGTCGATTGCACGAGTTTCAGGACGATGTCACACCGCTTTCCGACCTAACACGATTGTTGGCGCCGAACGGGCAAGTTGTAGCCGTCGAACCGGAACATGATCTGTTGAGCGACGCGATATTCGGATTTCAGGAATACTGGTTTGAAAAGTTCAGCAGGGACAGCACGCCAATGTCCCGGACAAGATCGGCCGGGGAATGGGCTTCTTATCTGGAAAAATCCGCATTCGCTAAACCGAGATTCAGGCAGCTGACAGTCGACGGTCATGTTGGCGGCGCAATTCTTACGAAAGCCTCCGGCATCGTTGACGCTCAACCGGAACCGGTCCGTGTGGGAGAGACGCATGGCGCGGCCTGGATTATTTTGTGTGCCGATAATTCGGCGGAACTGACGTGTGCGAAGGCGCTTTCGTTTCGACTTGCGGAATTGGGAATTCAGAACGAGTTGCTGGTGTCGGACGGCCTGTCTTTCGACCCTTCAGATGTGACTTTCTGGCAGGAAACGCTAGGCAGAATTTCAGTTGGCGAGGCCGACGAGAGGGTTGTAATTCATCTGCCGGCTGCCGGTTCAAATGGTGACTCATCAGCGCTGGAGAGAATTACGAACAGGAGCATGAGTGCGGTCGCCATCGCCCGTGCTTGCGGTGAAACCAGCACTAAGTTTGCTTTTGTTTCCCCGCTTGGATCCGGTATGGCTCATGATTTTGCAAGTGGCAGCGCCGAGCAGAGCGCTATGTGGGCTTTCGCGCGCGTTTTTGCGAACGAGATGCCGGATGTCGATGTTCATAACATTGATTTGTCCATCACCGGAGATTCCGCAATCCTAGCGGATCAAATAATTGCTGCGGTTCAAAATACCTCCCGGGAGCGAGAACTTTGCCAGGTCTCCGCTACTACCCGCGCGGCAAGAGTTTTACCTGGTTATTCCAAACGTGGTTGGTCTAAGGCTGATGCGGTAAGACTTGGATTTTCCAAACCCGGCTCGTTGTCAAATCTGAGCTGGACTGTCGCCGCCCGAAAGGAACCGGGTCCGGAAGAGGTCGAAATTGAAGTCGTCGCTACCGGATTGAACTTTCGTGATGTGATGTGGTCGTTGGGCATGCTGCCCGACGAAGCGCTTGAAGACGGATATGGCGGGCCTACTTTGGGGCTTGAATGTTCCGGCAGGGTCGCACGTGTTGGTTCGGCAATAAAGCACCTGAGGCCGGGTGATCCGGTCGTTGCGTTTACCGGCTCAGGCTTTTCGTCTTACGTAACGGTTCCGGGTTTTGCGGTTGCCAAGGTTTCTGACGAGCAGGACCTTGTGGGCGCAGCTACGATTCCTGTTGCCTTTTTAACTGCTTATTATGCTCTGGTTCATCTTGCTCAATTGCGGGAAGGTCAGTGGCTGCTGCTCCACGGCGGTGCGGGGGGGGTCGGTTTGGCGGCTCTTCAGATCGCCAAATGGAAGGGAGCCAAGGTTATTGCGACAGCAGGGACAGATGAAAAGCGAAGCCTGTTAAGCGCCCTGGGAGCCGACTATGTTCTCAATTCTCGTTCGTTGGAGTTTGCGACTCAGGTGATGTCGATTACCGGCGGGGAGGGTGTGCATGCCGTTTTGAATTCTCTTGCCGGCGAAGCCATGGAACGTAGCATTCAAGCGGTCAGGCCGTTTGGTTGTTTCCTGGAACTGGGCAAGCGCGATTATTATGCGAACACTAAGATTGGATTGAGGCCGTTTCGGAAAAATCTCTCTTATTTTGGGATTGATGTGGATCAGTTGCTTCTGAATGAAGCTGGGCTGGCCCATAAGCTCATTGGAGAGATTTTTTCGGCATTGAATGAAGGGATCTTTGTTCAACTACCATTTCGGGTGTTTGAAGGAGCGAATGTCCAGGACGCGTTCCGGTTGATGCAGCGTTCAGGTCACATAGGCAAGATACTGGTAAAGCCGGAATCGCCCGACGCGATTCTCGTGCCGCCGCAGGTTGATGGACTTTCGTTTGATCAAGAGGGTGCACATATTGTTGTTGGCGGCTTAGGTGGTTTTGGCGGTGAGGTCGCATATTGGTTGGCCGATCATGGTGCAAAACGAATTACTTTGACCAGCCGAACCGGCATTCCCGGAGATACCCACCGGCAAATTATACGGACTTTGGCCGACAAGGGTGTCGAAGTCAGACCGCATAAGTGTGACATAACCGATAAGTCGCAAGTACAACAATTGTTAGGCAGTCTCAGAAGCGAGATGCCGATCAAAGGGATCATTCACGCAGCAATGGTTCTTGACGATGGGATGCTGGCGTCTCTGGATGCTGATCGCTTCAAAAAGGTTCTTGCACCCAAGGTGTCAGGTGCAACGCATCTTGATGAACTTACCGAACAAGATGATCTTGATTATTTCATCCTTTTTTCTTCGGCGACAACGATGGTCGGCAATCCGGGGCAGGCCCATTATGTTGCCGCAAACGGGTATTTGGAAGGGCTCGCGAGGGAGCGACGATATAGAGGGCGTCCTGCGCTGGCGGTGGGATGGGGGCCCATCGGAGATGTCGGGTTTCTCGCGCGGAATTCCGAGGTTTCCGCCAAGCTGTCCAAACACCTGGGAAGCACAATGATGCGCGCGCGGGAGGGGTTGGACCTTGTTGCAAAGGCTATTGAAACTGATGACGGAAGCCTTGGGAATGCGGTCTTGTATGTTGGCCGCTTTGACTGGCAGGCCGCCACTCAGATGTTGCCGGTTCTGAAGCAACCTTATTTTGAGAACATTGTTTCAGGACTGGGGGACAAGCCTGGTGAAGAGACGGCGATTAACATAGCTGAACTGATCGCAGGAAAAGGAGATAAGGAAGCCAAAAATATTATCGCGGGACTGTTGGCGAGGGAAATTGCCGACATTTTGCGCCTGCCCGTGGAAGACATTGGTGTTCAACGGCCGCTGGCGGACTTTGGTATGGACTCGCTGATGGGGTTGGAACTGCGAACGGGTATTCATCGGCGATTTGACATTGAAATTCCGTTGATATCGATCAACGGCGGAACCTGTATCGATGATTTTGCGGCTCAAATACTCGCCCGTATCAAGCGCAATCAAGCCGATGAATTGGCCGGCGATGACATGGTAAAGGACAATCTGGCCGGCCAGCATCTGCACGAGGATTTGACGGAAGAACAAAAAGCGGCGCTTCACAAGATGATCGACGATAAACTGCCGGCGGTCGGTGGATTGATACAGTGAGTTACTCATCAAAAAAAAGTCAGATGAGTAAGGAGGCGCGTCGGGCAGCACTTGACCGTGTGCGGCGATCCAAAAGTAACGAGTCTCAGAAAAGCTCCGATCGGAAGAGGGCCCAGGTGGTCGCCGTAAAGACGGCGGCAGACTTCACATCCTTACCCGGTTTCAAGGAGATGAAGTTGCAGCAGACTGCAGCCGAACTGCTTGGGGTCGACAATCCGTTCTTTCGTTTGCACGATCAGCGGGCCGGTGCAACGACTGTGATTGAGGGGCGCGAATATCTGAATTTCGCGTCCTACGACTATTTGGGATTAAACAGCCACCCGAGCGTTATAGCAGCGGCGAAGACAGCTGCCGACAGGTACGGAATGTCTGCCGGGGCTAGCCGGATTGTCGCCGGTGAACGACCAATACACAGGGAACTTGAGAGAAAGGTTGCTGATCTGCATGGCGTTGATCAGGCCGTTGTCTTTGTCAGCGGACATGCAACGAATGTCTCGTCAATCGGTCATCTCATGCAGCCTGATGACCTGATTATTCACGATGCCTACATTCATAACAGTATTGTCACCGGAGCCAAGTTGTCGGGTGCTGCGCGGCGGATCTTTTCGCACAACGACCTTGATGCGCTGGAGAAAATTCTCATCGAGCGTTCACCACGCCATGAACGCACACTGATCGTCGTTGAAGGCGTATACTCTATGGATGGCGATTGTCCGGCGCTGCCTCGCCTGGTTGAGTTGAAACAAAAATATGGTGCCTGGCTGATGGTCGATGAAGCCCATTCAGTCGGTACTTTGGGCGAGACGGGACGAGGACTGGCGGAGCATTTCGGGGTAGACCCCCGCGTTGTCGACATCTGGATGGGAACCTTCTCAAAAGCGTTGGCCGGATGCGGCGGATACATTGCCGGTTCACAGGATCTTGTTGAATATCTGAAGTTTGGTGCCTCTGGATTTGTTTTTAGTGTTGGGATGTCGCCGCCGCTTGCGGCATCGGCCTGTGCGGCTATCGACATTCTGACGGAAGAACCGGATCGAGCGCAGAGAGCGCGGGCAAATGGTCATTACTTTTTGGAAAAAGCCAAGCAGGCCGGCCTCGACGTGGGCGTCAGTCAGGGCTTCGCGGTGGTGCCGATCATGACAGGAGACTCGCTGAAGGCGACCGTGCTATCGGCCCGAATGCTGGAAAAAGGGATAAACGTTTCGCCGATAATCTATCCTGCCGTTCCGGAAAAATCCGCACGCTTGCGTTTTTTCGTGACGTCTGAGCATTCCAGATCGCAAATTGACACCGCTATCGAATTGTTGGTGAGTGCATTCTCGGACTATGAAGCGAACCCGGTGACACTTGCAAATCTTACGTTAAGAGGCGGGTTTCATTGATAATTGAATTTGCGCGTGGTTGCTCTGCGTATTCGCCATGGCAATAGTTTCCCCAGTCGAATGCTCCAAAGAAGCGGAATGGGGAATGCGTAGAAGGCCTTCTTTTTGTCCAGGGCGTTTTTTATTTTCAGCGCGGCCTGATCGGCGGTGAGTTCAAAGGGCCGCCAACTTGTAAACTGATCGGCCATGGGCGTTCGTATGTAGCCGGGACAGATCGTACTGACCGTAATACCATCCTCGCAAAGATAGTTTCTCATTGCTTCGGCATAGGCAATGATACCCGCCTTTGACGCCCCATAGGCTGGACCATCTGCAATTGGCTGGAGACCTGCCAGGGAACTAACCAACGCAATATGTCCGTGTTTTCGCCGTTGCATATAGCCGGCAACACTTGTCACCACATTGACACAGCCGCCAAGATTGGTCTCAATCTGCCACATGGCTGTCTCAGCGGTTTCGACTTCCCGGTCTGCGCCGTGCGTTCCGGTCACGCCGGCATTTGCGATTACAAGATCGATTTTTGTTCTCTTGCCGATCGTTTCAATCCAGTCGCTGACAGCATCCTTGTCTCTTACGTCCAAGATATGACTTTCAGAAAGGGCACCTTTTAGGAGGCATCGATCCACAGTTTCATTCAGTCTTGAGCTGTTTCTTCCTGTCAGGAACAACGATGTGCCTGGCGCCGCATATTGCAGAGCCAGGGCGCGTCCCAGACCTGAACTGGCGCCGGTGATAAGGACGACTTTTTTCACACTATACCCTAAACTTCATTGGGTTGGTTGTAACTGATCTTTATGCAATGCGTCATTCGACGCAATGTTCCAGGGGACGCCTCGCCATTTGTTACAGCAAGATCTTGATGTTGATGTTGTTATTACGCCGCACAGAACCGTTTTTTAATTCCTGTCTGTCAGTGTCACGGCCCATTGTGTTTTTTGGTCGAGTGTTGCAGATGCGCATATTGTAAACGAACAGGCGCTAAGCTAGAGACAATACAACAGCAGGTTGGTGTGAAACGATTGATTTGACGACAGTGAAAATTGTTTCGGGGTTAGGATTTTAAGGGGCGGTGGTGTTTCGCATTGGACCAAAAAGTATAGTAGTTGGGCCGTTGCTGCTTAGCCTCATGATTATTTCCGGCTGTGCATTTGTCCCTGCGGCAGGACCTGTATCATCGGAAATAGAGGCTCAGTATGCCGATGATTCGCCAACTGCATTTCAGTTTGAACTGATCACCCTGGACAGTCAGGCGATCGCAGCTCTGGCAGCATATCGGCCCAGCGGCTTCAGCAAGCACTTTCCCGGCAAACGTTGGGCACCCCGGCATATTATCGGCGTGGGGGATGTTGTTTCTGTTGTTGTCTGGGAACCGGGCCAGGAAGGGCTCTTTTCCAGAGCAGAAAATGGCGGTCGAGCGGAGCTTGGGCCATTTGTTGTCAATCAAAGCGGCACAATTACCGTTCCTTATGTCGGGAAGGTCCATGCCAGAGGAAAATCAGTTGAAAAGCTGCAAAGCGCCATTCAGATAGCCCTTGGCGGCAAGGCCGTCGATCCGCAAGTTGTGGTGACGTTGAAAGAGAATGCCAGCAGCCTGGTGGTTGTGAACGGCGATGTGAAAAGTCCGGGTCAATATCCGCTGGCTTTGCGCGGCGAGCGGCTGCTTGATGTCATTGCAAAGGCCGGGGGGAGCGCAAACAAGGCGAGTGAAACATATGTCACATTCATTCGTGGCGGTACTCAGGGACGGCAACTGTTAAAGACTGTGTTCGAAGTTCAGCCGGAGAATATTTTTGTTCGGCCAGGGGACCAGATTTACTTAAGCCATAATCCACAGACTTTTACTGCCTTTGGCGCGGTTCAGAAAGTCGGTGAGTACCCAATTCAGGCGGATGAAGTGTCTCTCGTGGAGGCACTGGGCCGCGTCGGCGGGTTGGCGGACAATCAGGCCGATTCTGTCGGACTGTTTGTATTTCGCTATGAGAGTCCCGAACTTGTCAGACACATAAAACCGCAGGCTCAACTTGGACCGGAAAATGCGGTACCCGTTATCTACAGAGTGAATATGCGCGAGGCACAATCGTATTTCTATGCGCAGTCATTCAACATTCGCGATAAAGACATACTCTACGTGGCGAATGCCTATGGCGCGGAACTCAACAAATTCACAAGGATTCTGATCAATACTCTTGCGGTTGGGCGTTCATCGACAAATGTCGTAACGTTTTGATGCGACTTTTGCGTGATTTATTGTTAAACATTCAACTCTTCGTGGATCGGTTTCATGAACCCGGACCGCAAGCGTTTGATTTGAGGAGGCAGCCGTCACCTTCAAATCTTGTTTGTTTTTGATAGGCAAACCGCAATTTGGGACAAGCGTTAGAGGTTTACAAATTTTATCCGGTTTGTGCAGACAATTGTTCCGGTTTCGTTTTGGAGTTTAATTGGGCAGACAAGGACTGCGGGTTAAGTGACGACAGACGCACAAAAGTCTAAATCGGAAAACGCGCAAGGCTCCGGCGTTGTCGATTCAGGCAGAGAAAAGGCCGTTTCGTCGACCGGTGAGAACGTCACGCGAATTCAGTCCGGCGCCTCTGCGGACGGATCCGGACCCTCCAAGGAGGCGAAAACACCTGTTCCGCCTAATGGAGGCCAGACGCCAGCTTCCCCGAAAAGTCAGAAGACATCTGATAAAAAACCTGAGATTTCAGCCGGTAAAACAAAAGTGGCTCCGGTGATACCGCTGCCGGTAAAAAAGTCTCCGGAAAAGTCTGAACCGAACAGCAAAAGGGCGCTGCGCCCGAAGCAGATTAGACGCCGTGTCCTTTCCATTTCCTTTCTGCTTTGTGTTGTCGTTCCAACGATCCTTGGAGGTGTGTATTTCGCGTTTATCGCCTCTGATCGATATGTGGCGCGCGCTGGTTTTGCCGTTCGGGGAATGGACGGGACGGCGGCTGGCAGCGATTTTCTCGGCGCGATTACCGGACTCGCAAGCACCGGCACTACAACGACCGACTCTTATATCGTACTGGAATATCTTGAAAGCAGGGCGCTATTGGAACGCCTGGCGCGTGATTTTGACTTCAGATCAGCATTCAGCCGGGATTCGGTCGATTTTTTCTATCGCCTTGATCCGACACTGCCCATCGAGGAACTTGTCGATTATTGGAGCTGGATGATTACAACCAGCTACGATAACAGCTCCAGTATCATTACGTTCGAAGTTGAAGCTTTTGATCCTGATGACGCTCAGAAGATTGCGGCGCTTATTCTTAAATACAGCGGTGAACTCGTAAATAAACTTTCCGCGCAGGCAAGACAGGATGCGGTGAGGTTTTCAGAGGAAGAGGTTTCGCGCGCCGAACTGCGCCTCAGAATGATCAGAAATCAACTTCGTACGTTTCGTGAAAATGAAAATGCGATCGATCCCACCAAGAATGCCGAGGTTCAGATTGAGCTCATAGCCGGCTTGCAAAAACAGCTGATCGACACGAGGGCGAGGCTGGCGGCGCTTGAAGGCACAATTGATGAAAGCGCGCCGACAGTCCAGCAATTGCGAAAACAGGAGCGGGCGCTTCAGTCGCAGATCCTGGCAAAACAAAATGAGATCAGCAAAGGCAGTGCCCCCGGTACGGATCCTGACCGGAGGGAAAACAACGCTTTTGCACCCTTGTCCAGTCTGCTGGCCGACTACGAGGAGTTGCAGGTTGAAAGAGGGTTTGCCGAGCAGGCTTACACGACGGCCCTTGCTTCGCTGGAACGCTCACGTGCGGAAGCTGACCGGCAGCAGAGATATCTTGCTGTTTTCAGCACGCCAGCGTTCCCCGAATACGCGATTTATCCTGAGCGGGGTCTCAATATAGTTTTGCTCTTTATTGTGCTCTTAACCGGCTGGGGTATCGGTGTATTGATTGTCTACTCCGTTCGTGACCATATGAGTTAACTTTGTGCCGACGATCAGGCGGAACTGCAATGAGACGCGGTTAGATGGGACATGTTCTGATGACGCAAGGGCGGGTGATTGGCGCGCTCATCTTGCGCGAAACAAGAACAACGTTTGGTACAGCGCAATTAGGATATTTCTGGGCAATTGCCAATCCGGCTCTGGGGGTGGCGGTTCTTGTCGCCATATTCTCGGTAATCGGCCGGCTGCCGCCATTTGGAACAAGCTTCGCCTTGTTTTTTGCAACCGGCATTCTCCCGTACGAACTCTATAGAAAGCTTTCCAGTTCCCTGATGGGTGCCTTTGATGCCAACAGGGGCCTGATGTCCTACCCGCTGGTCAAGGAAACGGACGTCTTGTTTGCCCGATCACTTCTGATCATTGCGACGTATGTTCTGGTCATGGTTTTGTTTTTTGGAACCTTGATTGTTGCGGGGTTGGCGCAATTCCCCGCCTATCTTGATGAAGTATTCTTGGCGGTTGCCGCAGCGTCCCTGCTTGGGGTCGGCGCCGGTACCACAAATGCGGTGATACTGAGCCTATTTCGTACCTGGAAGCAGATTGAGAGCGTCTTAAGCAAGCCGCTCTTTTTTATTTCCGGGATATTCTACATCCCAAGCGCATTTCCGCCTGATATCATCTGGATGCTGTCCTGGAATCCGGTTTTGCACGTCGTGGAATGGATGCGCGAAGGGTATTATTCCAACTATAACAGTGTTGTGTTGGACAAGCCGTATCTGCTCGGCTTTGCCGCAGCCCTGTTGCTTGCGGGTTTCGGGGGGGAGAGACTCTACAGAAAGAAGCGCGTCTGACATGATTGAGTTTCAGGGCGTCCGCAAGACTTACAAACTCAGCGGTATCGAAAAGGTCATTCTTGAGGATTTGACTATCAAGTTTCCGACCGGGCGCAACATAGCCATATTAGGCCATAATGGTGCCGGCAAATCGACATTCATGCGTCTGATTGCAGGTGCTGAGCTGCCGGATCGGGGGCACATCAAACGAAACACCAAGGTTTCCTGGCCCCTTGGCTTCGCAGGAGGCTTTAACGGCGCAATGACAGGTCTGGAAAACATCCGTTTTGTTGCCAGGATGTATGGTGAGGATACGGAAGAGATTATCGAGTATGTCGAGGAGTTCTCCGAACTCGATGACTCCCTGAAACTGCCGATAAAGACATATTCCAGCGGAATGAAAGCCCGCCTTGCCTTCGGTGTCAGCATGGCAATCGACTTTTCGTATTATCTGATAGATGAGGTCACGGCGGTCGGAGATGCCAAATTCAGGAGAAAATGCGAGGCGGCTTTTGAAAACAAACTCAGCAATGCCAACATCATAATGATCTCCCATAGTATGGGAACGATCAGAAAGTTCTGCGACGCGGGCTGTCTTTTGCATGACGGACACTTGACAATGTATGAAAATGTCGAAGATGCGATCCAACAGCATGAAGAAAACCAACGTGCGTAAATGTCGGAAAGTCTTTTGAGACACCAGTTGGCTTGACCTAACGCTTATGGCTCGCAAACAAGTTTTTCTTTTTCTGCAATCGCATCCCTCCCAGTTTGGACGCAGCCTCGTTCAACATATGCGGGCACGCGGGACAACATGCCTGATAATCAATCTGTCTTTGGGGGATTGGGGCTATCGTTTTGGTCTTGGTGCACAAAATTATTGGGGGCGGTTGTCGAAGTGGTCTGACTATCTCAGTCGTTTCGTCGACCAACATCAGATAACCGATATTGTTTATTACGCAGATCAACGGCCATATCACCGTATCGCTTATGGGATTGCCAGAGAAAAACAGTTAAATGCTTATGCATATGAGTTTGGATATCTGAGACCTGACTGGATCACGCTGGAACGTGGCGGGATGGGGGTATATTCGCATTTCCCGGATGATCCGGATATGATCCGCGCCCTTGCGCAAACATTTGATTGGCGAAAACCGGCAGGGCATTACCCTTATCCATTTGCGGCTGAGGCCTTTAATGAGGTCGCTTATAATTTCGTTCCGGAACTGTTTCCCTATCTGTTTCCGTTTTATCAAAACGACCGTTATTACCATCCTTTTCGGGACTATTTGAGCTATTTGCCCCGGCTGATGAAAAGTTCTTCGAACGAGCGTCTGGCGCAGGAAATGAGCGGCCGGCTGATAAAAAGCGGCAAGCCCTATTTTGTTGTTCCGATGCAAATGCAGAACGACTACCAGGTGCGGCATCACTCTGCGTATGGTCATCTGAGCGAAATGGTCACCGAGGTGATTGAGTCTTTCGTCGAGCATGCCGCTTCTGATGCGCGATTGCTGTTCAAGCTTCATCCGCTCGACAACAATATTGAGAAATGGCCCCGCGTGATCCGAAGAGTTGCTGACGAGTTCGGCTGTTCTGACCGCATTTTTGTTATAGATGGAGGAAACCTTGCGGGTCTTTATCGATCGGCGTCGGGCGTCATCCTGGTCAATAGTACGGCGGGCCTTGAAGCACTGACCATGGGGGTCCCGGTGAAGGTGCTGGGCATTGCAGTTTATGATGTTGAAGGACTGACCTGCCGAAAGCCGCTTGATCAATTCTGGAAAGAACCGACAGTGCCCGATGCAGAGCTCTGTCAGGACTTTTTCAAACTATTGGCGGCAAGCATTCAGGTGAAGGGGAACTTTTTCACCAAGGTGGGCAAGAAGGTGGCTGTTCCTGAATTCGCGCGCCGTCTGATTGAAGGCAGTGTCAATTGTTTTGGCGCTTATGTCGAAACGCCGCCGCGGCTTGCAAAGGCCCGTCAAATCGGTGTTCCGATTCCCGGCAACAGTTATTGGAATGACCGATGACAGCGACATCGGACCGCCTGTTGAGCGAACGCACTTTCCTTTTTTTGCAAGGACCTTTGTCGACGTTTTTCTCGGAAATCGCGGCAAGTGTTGTCAGACGGGGCGGCCAAGTATTGCGGATAAACTTCTGCGGCAATGATGTCGTGGACTGGAAGCATAAAGGTGCAACACACTTTAGAGGAAAGCCGGAGCATTGGGAGACTTTCCTGAGAGAGTTCCTGGAAAAGCAAAGTGTTACCGATATTGTCCTGCATGGAGACCGCCGCTTCTATCATCGGGTGGCCGTTGGACTGGCGGACAAAAGGGATATCAACGTAGTGGCCACTGAACTTGGATATTTGCGGCCGGACTGGATGACGGTCGAGCGCGGGGGCTGTTCGGTCAAGTCTCACTTTCCAAATGATCCGGAGACTATTTCAGATATTGCCGCAAAACTTCCTGAGCCGGTTATGAAAACCATGTATCCTGGCGACCCGATGCGGCAAGTTATTCAGGAACTGCAGTTTACGGCCGTGAATGCTCTTTTCCGGCCATGGTTTCCACACTACTGCAATCATCGCCAAGAAAGCAGGGCAGCGGTCTATGGCGGGTGGCTGAAGGCAAGATTGTCACAAAAATATCGAACCAGGCGGGCGGCCCGGACAATCGGCGTCTTACGGCAGTCTGCCACCCCGTACTATCTGGTTGCAATGCAGCTTGATGGCGACTTTCAAATTCGCGACCATTCGCCGTTTAACGGCATGGCCGATGCCATCGACTATATTGCCCGTTCCTTTTCCGAACATGCCCCACAAGATCGCACGCTGGTTTTCAAAACACATCCTCTGGAATACCGGCATCGATCGCTCGCAACTGCAATTATAACGGCAGCGAAACGGTATGGTCTCAAAGATCGGATCGTTCGAGTTGATGGGGGAGATTTGCATGACCTGGCAGCGCGATCGCAAGGGTTCGTGACGGTCAACAGTTCGGCAGGCCTTGAAGCGTTGTCCGCCGGATGTCCGACTTATTCAATCATGCCTACAATTTACGATGTCGCGGGGCTGACATTCCAGGGCAGTCTCAATGATTTCTGGAAGAAGGGAGGGCGGCCGGATTCAAGGCTGCAGGAAGATCTGAAGAGAGCCTTGGCAGGAACAATTCAGGTGCGGGGAACGATTTACAACACAGCCGGTCTGGTTGCTGCGGCGGATGCGGTCGCTGAGAGGTTGGTTTCCGATTCGGTGAACGCCCCGGGTGCTTTTGTCCCGGTGCCGCCGCGGCTGGAAAAAGCGGCCCGTATGGGCGTTTCCTATGATCACTGAACAGCACAAATCCACAAGCAACTCATCGATACAAAGAAGAGTTGTTTTGTGCTCATATTCCAGCGTCTACACCGACTGCGTCTTACGCCGAATTTCGGATGAGCGGGGTATTTCCATTGTCGGCCTTGTTGATTCCGCACGCGTGTTCAAAAAAAATCAAAACACAATTCCCGCGGCGATTTCTCTGATAAGAAACTCAGGCTTTCTTTATTCCGGCTATCTTGCCGTGATTACGACCCCAGCGCTTCGCTTGCCCCACATGCCGAAATGGAAGTCCATGTCGACCTGGGCGAAAGAGCTCAATTGTCCAATAATAGAGCCCCCGGATATCAACGCGCTCGAAACACGTCAGGCAATTTCCCGATTAAAACCGGACATCCTGCTTTCGGCACATTTCAATCAGATTCTTTCATCGGTTTTTCTTAAAGAAGCGTCATTTGATTGTCTGAATATTCATCCCGGTCCTCTTCCAACGCATAGAGGAATAGATCCCGCTTTTTTCGGGCTTCTGCAAAAAGACCGCGGACTCGGGGTCTCGCTGCATGTTATTTCAGAAGAGATAGATCAGGGCGAAGTCGTGGCACAATACCGGATGAAACCGCTTCAGCGTTCGCTTTTCAGAACGAACCTGGAGCTTTTCACAAAAGGTGCTGATCTATTCTGCTCTCACGTAAAGAAAAGAACGGACCGACCGCTCAACTTGCACTGCGGACCTGAAAACTACAATTCCTGGCCTACGAGGTCTGAGGTCTGGCAATATCTGAAATCGGGGGCGCGATTTTGATATGATGTCGATGAGCCAGGCCGTAGCGACCATTTGACCTTTGATCCGGCCGCGCAGGCTTTTTTTCCGTGTTGGGTTCAGGAGAGTCAAACAAGAGAGGGCGAGGAGTGCTTTTGGTGCGCCTTCACCGGGCGGATGCAAGCTTTATGCGGGTGGTGAATAGAAACAGGTGGTACCGGTCTATCCAGCATGAGTGCGTGGGGCCTGACTCCTCTACCGGCCTGTGCTTGAGCTGTTCTGGGACGGCCTTATCATCCCGGATCGCTCCTCTGTTGCTTTGGTAGGCGCGCGACAACAAACAGCGACAGGGCGGCGGCGATCAGCAGATAGTAGACCGGAGCGTCGGTGCGCCCGGTGGCGGAGGTGAGCCATGTGGCGATCAGCGGTGTCGTGCCGCCGAAAAAGGCGACGGCCGTATTGTAGCCCAGCGAAACGGTCGAGCAGCGGGTATGATCGGGCGAAAGGTCCACCATGGTGATGACGGAAAGGCCGGCATAGCAGGCGAGACCGAGGGTCAGGCCAAACTGGCCGAGAAACATCAGGCTGACACTGTCGTGATGCATCAGGTGCCATAGCGGCAGCGATGCGACGATGAGAAAAACGGCGCCAAAGCCGATAACCTTCCAGTAACCGACCCGGTCCCCGATAAAGGCTACAAGCGGGATCGCAAGTGTGAGGGCGGCAAGATTGGCGGTGGAGATTTCCAGCGCCCTTGTGGTCGGCACCTTCATCGTGCCTGTCCAGTAGGACGAGGCATAGACAAAGATGATGAAATAGAGGATGGCGTTCGGCATGAGGATGAGAAAGATCCGCGCAATCGATCCCGCATGCCGGGTCACGGCAAGGAGCGCCGGCGAAACGGCGGGCTTTTCCCGGGCGGCAAGCGTCTCGGGCATTTGTGTGCGCAGAATGCCGATGACGAGCGCAACGCCGCAGCCAAGCAGGAAGGCGATGCGCCAGCCCCAGGCCTGAAGGGCGTCCTCACCGACAATGCTTCCGATAAGGGCCGTGATTCCCGAGGCCGCCATGCAGCCGAGGAACATGGCGGCGACCACCCAGGAGGAGGTGAGGGCCCGGCGCCCGGGCCGTGCGGCCTCGGTCAAAAGAACCGCGGAGGCGGTGTATTCGCCGGCGACGGCAATGCCTTGAATGATCCGGATCGCAACGAGCAGGACTCCGGCAGCGATGCCGATCTGCTCATAGGTTGGCAGGATCGCCAGCAGCAATGCGCAAAGCCCCATGATGGACACGGAAATCAGCATTGCGGGCTTGCGTCCGACAACGTCGCCGATATGACCGAATATGAAGCTGCCGAAGGGCCGGGAAAGATAGCCGACCGTCAACGCGCCGAAGGCCAGCAGCAGCGCGCTGGCCGGATCGGTGTTCGGAAAGAACGTCTTGCCGATGATCGGCGCCAGGAAACCGTAGACGGAAAAATCATACCATTCGAGCGCACTGCCGGCGGAGGCGGCGACAATCGTTTTTCGAGTCGGTGGCCGTGCTTTCTTCAAATTGACCGTCGATCCTCCACGGGCATTCCCTTCTCAGCCAGCCCGATTCCGTGCGGTTGCAGGCATTGTGGGAGAAAGCCCGGTAATGATCAAGCGCACTTCGATCAGATGAAGAGGCCGCTCAGAATCGCAATAGTTCGAGGCCGAATGCATACCTGCTCAGGTTCGTTTATAAAGAGAATTTTCGGTCGATGCTGTCTGCAGATTGAGACGGGTTCGGAATACGGTGTTCATAAGTTTCCGGGGCTTCGCATGTCCGGCCTGTTCCAAAGAGATTGCGCAAATCTCATCCCGATCTTTCATCCGCGATCGGGGCAGGCCGGCATCGCAACATGATCCGCAACGGACCCTGAAGCGTTTGTAACTGAATAGAATCGATGAGGGTTCCCGAGGCTGTAGCGCCTGCAGATTGACCTTTCAATTACAGCAATTTCCGTGCACATAGCGGTTAAACGGGATAGAAACCGGACAATTGTGTTCAATGCCGTTCAGATTCGCTCACGGCACAGGCTGATGAGATGTACGACAAAGCGCTGAAAGATAAAGGTAAAATAATCTCCGTCGCGCCGATGATGGATTGGACGGACAGGCACTGCCGGGTGTTTCATCGGACGCTCAGCGGGCAGACGCTGCTTTATACCGAGATGGTGACGACCGGTGCTGTCATTCATGGTGACCGGGGCAGGATTCTGGGCTTTTCTCCTTTTGAGCAGCCTGTCGCATGTCAGCTCGGCGGATCTGATCCGGCTGATCTGGCGGAGGCTGCGCGCATTGTCGAATGTGCCGGATATGGGGAGGTGAACCTCAATGTCGGCTGTCCGTCCGACAGGGTGCAGTCCGGATCTTTCGGAGCATGCCTTATGGCCGAGCCGGAATTGGTCGGGGAATGTGTTCAAGCGATGAAGGCTGCTGTCGATATTCCCGTAACGGTGAAATGTCGGCTGGGCGTTGATGAGCAGGACACGGAGGTTGCGCTTGACCGGTTGGCAGATGCGGTTGGTGCGGGCGGCGCGGATGCCCTTTGGGTTCATGCCCGCAAAGCATGGCTGAAAGGACTGAGTCCGAAGGAAAACAGGGATATTCCGCCGCTCGATTACGATCGCGTTTATCGGTTGAAGCAACGCTTGCCACAGATGTTTGTCGGCATTAATGGCGGAATTCAGGATCTTGCCTCGGCCCGTGTGCATCTCTCCGAAGTCGACGGTGTCATGCTGGGGCGGGCGGCCTATCACAATCCGTCGCTTCTTCTGGACGTGGATCGAGTTATCTTCGGAAACGAGGCGTCCTCCCGCAAAGCCGAGGAGGCGTTAATGGCCTTTCTGCCTTATGTTGAAGAACAACTTGCAAAAGGTGTGAGACTTCCGTCGATAACCCGGCATATTCTCGGCCTGTTCCACGGTGTGCCCGGTGCCCGGGCCTGGCGGCGGCGATTGACCGTGGACGCTGTGAAGCCCGGCGCCGGACCGGAGGTCATCGAGGCCGCCCTGTCGGAGGTGGCAGGAAGACGGGCCGGCACAGTCACGCGGGATAACGTTGCGGCCTGAGCTGAGATGTGAAACAGGGAACGATCGCGGTCCGGTCGATATCAGTGGCCGCCTGGGGGGACTATGGATCTTTCTTTTTCATTGAATGAAATCATTCCGCTCGCGCTTGCGTTGGTTGCGTCAGGCGCGGTCGCCGGCGTTCTTGCCGGTGTCTTTGGAATTGGCGGCGGTGCGGTTCTCGTCCCGGTTCTCTATCAGTTTTTAACAAGCTTGGGCATTGATGAGAGTGCCCGAATGCACATCTCTGTCGCGACAAGCCTGGGCATTATCGTGCCGACCTCAATCCGTTCGTTTATGGGGCATAAGGCGAAGGGGGCGGCCGACCTTGATCTCCTTAAGAGCTGGCTGATCCCGGTTCCGGTTGGTGTCGTACTGGCGTCAGTTGTTGCAGCCTTTGTCTCAGGTGATGATCTGAAGGGAATCTTCGCCGCCATTGCGCTGGTTGTCGGATTGCGCATGCTCTTCAGCCGGGAAAGCTGGCGCATTGGCTCGGATATCCCGGATAATCCCCTGCGTGCGCTCTATGGCGGCCTCATCGGATTTTTCTCAACGCTGATGGGAATCGGCGGCGGCGTTATGAACAACACATTCATGACGCTTTACGGCAGGCCGATTCATCAGGCCGTTGCGACATCGGCCGGGACCGGGGTTCTGATTTCGATCCCCGGAACAATCGGTATGATCCTGGCCGGCTGGGATGCGCCGAACCTGCCTCCGTTCTCGCTTGGCTATGTCAATATTCTGGGTGTGCTTCTCGTGATTCCCGTAACCGTATTGGCTGCCCCCATGGGTGTGCGGATCGCGCATGCCCTCTCAAAGCGTACTCTGGAAGTTGCGTTCGGACTCTTTCTTCTCGTGGTGGCTTTGCGCTTTGCCTACAGCCTGATCGCCTCCTGACCCATCACGGGGTCAGAATGAGCCGATCACCTTCAACCCGCCAGGACGACAGTCCGCGCAGCGCATTCATCCCAAGCAGGCTCTGGTTTAACGCGCCGGCACGGGACACAGTGGCATTCAGCTTGTGGGTTGTGTAATTCCCGATCGACAGACTGTCGAGCATGATGGGCGCCACCAGAGTGGTGCCGTTTGCGGTCGAAACCGGCAGGATGTAGTTAAGCCGATCCGGTTCGTAGCCGATTCTTGCGGCATCTGCGGCAGAAAGAGAGACGGTGCTTGCGCCGGTATCGACCAGAAAGCGGATCGTGTGCCCATCGACATCGGCGTCCAGATAAAAATGGCCATTTTGCGCTTCAACAACCGATATGGAACCGTCCGGAGCCTGGATGGTCATACCGGGAAAAATAGCGGCCAAAGTCCGCTCTCCATAATAGGAAAGATCGTTGCGCATGGCATAGCCCGCAACAAGCAACACCAACAGTCCGCCCCAGATCAAAAACCCCTTCGCAAGTTCGGAAATACGCGGACGGCTGACCAGAAAACTGCCGCCTAACACAACCAACAGTGCCAACAGGGCGACAAGCCGCGGACCGGTCTGGTCAAAGTCGAGCTCTTCGACCGATTGCGGCCAATAAAGCACGGTTGTTCCGATGGCCGCCAGACAGGCAATGGCCAAAGCCAGAATGATAAACGGACGCGTCGACATAAGCTGTTTCCCTAGACGCCTGGAGCCGGCTCGTTGCCGCCCGCTTTCACAGCGGTCGCCTTGCCAATTCGGGTCATGATTTTTACGCGTCTTTCCTCGGACATGGATTGCCACTGGCTAATTTCCTCAAGCGTGCGGCTGCAACCAGCACATGTATTCGTTGCACTGTCAATTTTACATATATTGACGCAGGGAGAACTAATAGTCGGCAATACCGGGTCCTTTGTCTCGATCACGCTAAAGTTCTTACACTATCGATCGCGTTAAAATCAAACGGACTGCTGATAAGCTGTCCAATACTGTTTATATGGGAAGAACATATGGCGACAACAGCGTCCGCACGTTAAAATATGGTAACAAAGCCGAAGAGCCCGGACCGCAATACTTTGTAAGATATTCGATATCATACGTGTCCCGCGATAAGCAGCAGACCGATCAGAAATCCAAGCTCGCCGAGTTGTTGCGCCGCCCCGATAACATCACCGGTATGTCCGCCGACTTTTGTCCGGGCCAGTTGTCCCGCAATTAAAGAGGCAATCAAAGCGCAGGAAAGCGCCAGAATAATCTGCGCAAACGAAAAGCGGATAAGGAGCGGCAGGCAGAGCAGCGTGGCGACCAGGTTGGCTTGAAGCACGACGGAAGCGGACGGGGAGCCGTAACGTTCGGCCAGTCCGCCGGGTCGGGCAGGGGGCAGCAGCAGCCACGGCCACAGCGATACAGCGCGGCTTGATGCCGCCATTGCGATCAACGCCAAGATGCCGGCCAGCGGCCCGGACTGTGTCAACAGGGCGGCCAGCAGACCGACCTTCAGCAGTATCGAGAAGACAAGTGCCAGGACACCGAACGATCCGACACGACTGTCCTTCATGATTTCCAGGCGTTGTGTCGGGGACTGTCCTCCGAAAAATCCGTCCGCGCAATCGGCAAGGCCGTCTTCATGCAGCCCGCCGGTTACCATGGTCATGCAGAGGACTGCGCCGGTCGCAACAACAAGCGCGGGGAGAGTGCTGAGGGAAAAAACAAGCAGGACAAGAACAGCCGGCAGAGACAGGATAAGGCCGGCGAAGGCTACGGCTCTCGGCGAGCGCGAGAAATCCGGCCGGGCGGCAGGATTGTCTTGAGCATGGAGTTGAGGAATGGGCAGACGAGAAAAGAACCGCGCCGTGGCGGCGATATCAAGCAGCCACTCGATAAGGATCTGTTTTTTGTCCGTTCGCTTGGTCATGGCTCGAATGGATGGCTTGTGTCTTGACGAAAGCTGTTTATAGAACGGCCTTCATAGTCGATAAAGGCGTCCGCAGCCACTGCGGTAAACCTCAGTTTCAGGGTTCGCACAATGTCTCTCGCCGCTTCCGCACTTCCCTTTGATGATATCCGTGACCTGTTCCAAAACCTGCCCGGGCCGGATGAGGATGCTGCCGCAACCGTCAGGGAACGGGACGCACGCCTGACGAAACCGCCGGGATCGCTTGGAAAGCTCGAAGACCTCGCGGAATGGGTGGCGGCCTGGCAGGGGCTGGGAAAACCGCAGGTCACCAGGCCGCTCGTGGCGATTTTTGCCGGAAATCACGGCATTACGGCTCAGGGGGTTTCCGCCTATCCGAGCGAAGTGACACAGCAGATGGTGGCAAACTTTTCCGCCGGCGGGGCTGCCATCAACCAGATTTGCATTGCCTACGATCTGGGACTGAAAGTCTTTGACCTGGCGTTGGAAATGCCAACGCCGGACATCACGGAGCAGGATGCCATGGACGAAGCGCATTGCGCGGCCACCATGGCATTTGGCATGGAAGCGATCGCCGGCGGCACGGACCTTCTGATGATTGGCGAGATGGGAATCGGCAACACGACGGTTGCGGCTGCGATCCTTCATGCTCTTTTTGGCGGTGAGGCCGCTGACTGGGTCGGCGCCGGCACGGGTGTCGATCCAGCAGGCTTGAAGAGAAAAACCGATGCGGTTGACCGGGCGGTAAAACGTATCGGCTCGACGCGCAAAGATCCGTTGGAAGTCTTGCGCCGGATTGGCGGCCGGGAAATCGCCGCGATGGCCGGAGCGCTTTTGGCTGCCAGAATGCAACGTATTCCGGCGGTCGTCGACGGATATGTCGCGACTGCCGCCGCAGCAATTCTTTATGCCATGGATGAGAAGGCGCTTGATCATTGCCAGTTCGGGCATCTGTCCGCTGAACATGCGCATTCCGATGCCTTGAGGAAAATGGGGAAGGAGCCCATTTTCGATCTCGGGATGAGGCTCGGCGAGGGCTCCGGCGCCGCGATGGCAGCAGGTGTCATCAAGGCTGCCGTTCAGATTCATAACGGCATGGCGACCTTCGATCAGGCTGGTGTTACGGATAAGGACTGACGGCTCATCAGGCTGCGGCGGAGCCCCTGGGAGCTTTGCGGGCATCTGAGTCTTGATCCGCGGTGTCGTCCCCCTCAATTGGCGGCATGGCTTCCAGCACGCGTTTGCGGGGCAGGGTGACAATGACTTCGGTGCCCTCGCGCAGTTTTGAGTGGAGTTCGAATTTGCCCTCATGCATGTTGATAAGGGCCTGAACGATCGAAAGCCCGAGACCCGTTCCGTCCTCTGCGCTGTTGTGAGCGATAGCACCCTGGCCGAATGCCTGTGTGACGATGGGAATTTCTTCCTCGGGGATGCCGGGGCCGGTATCGCGGATCTTCAGATACTGGCTGCCGCCCGTGGTCCAACCGCAGGTCACCCAGATCTCACCGCCACTGGGGGTGAACTTGACCGCATTTGACAGGATGTTGAGGATCACCTGACGAATCGCGCGTTCGTCCGCCCAGAGCCGCGGCAGGCTGTCCTCGTAGCGCTCGTGTACCACGATGCCTTTGCTCTTCGCACGCACGGATATGAGATGGCAGCAATCCTGCGCCACATCGCCCAGATGGATGGATTCTTCGTTCAGAGTGTACTTTCCGGCCTCGACCCGTGAGAGGTCGAGAATTTCATTGATGAGGTTCAGCAGATGTTTGCCCGACGTGTGAATGTCCGACACATAGCCTTTGTAGGTCTCGTTGTTGATCGGCCCGAGCACCTCGGTTTGCATCACTTCGGAAAATCCAAGGATCGCATTCAAAGGCGTACGGAGTTCATGGCTCATCGTGGCCAGAAAACGAGATTTGGCCAGGTTTGCTTCCTCGGCCCGGCGGCGGGATTCATCCGAAACCGCCTTGGCCTGCTCCAACTCGACGAAGAGCCAGTCCTTTTCGGCCCGGTATTCGAGCATGACGAGGGACGACGAGTTCAGCCGAATGCCAAGCATCAGCATGAAAATTTCAGATCCCGATGCCATCGCCGCCATGGCAAAGTGAAGCGGCTGGCCGTCGATAGCGAAGACAGCAACGCTGGCCAGGGTGATGGGCAGGGTGCTTGCAAACAGCGCCGACATCAGATTGAAGGACAGCATTGTTGTCATGGCAATAACGACGAGCATGGTCGCGAACTGAAAGACTTCAAATCCGTTATTTGCCGCATCCGCCATTGGCAGGAAAAACAGCGAGCCCCAGCACAGGCCGTAGAGAAAATCGCCAAAAATGAAATGCCGTCGCCATTTCTTCAGTTCTATGGCGTTTTGGGGTGCGTTCTCGAATCTGTGACAGATGGAAAGCAGCAACGCATGGCACAGAAGCAGAAGCCCAAGCCAGATCACAACGAATTGCACCGGTATGAACAGGCAGGAAATAATTGAGATCATCCCGGCGAACAGGGGAAGTGTGTAAGCTGCGCTCAGGCGGTTGCGCGCATACATCAACGTCATTTCGTAGTCGAAAGAGGGACGGGTGCCGGTCGCCGAGGTTAACCTGTCCCTGGCGTCGCCGATCGTGCGGGCAACGTTGCGACGCCGGCGCGCGCGCTCGCTGTTCATCGCAGTCTTTTCGTCGATCTCAAAAACCTTGCTGCCGATCATCCGCAGGTGCCCGAAAATTCCCGAATGTGTGACTCTGTGCCCGTTGTCATTCAGCGAATGATGAACAAAATGTGTTAAAATCGCGCTCAGAATTGTGGTTAATTTTCAGTTGCTTGTAATGAAAAGATCAGCGTTGTCAGAGGTTCTGCCGAAATATGGACACTTCCGTTTCAGACTTATGCACACAGATCAGGGCCTGCACGGTCTGCCGGGATTCACCAAAAAAAGAGCCGTTGCCGCATAGTCCAAGGCCG
Organism: Stappiaceae bacterium; assembly: GCA_965275915.1. Lineage (GTDB taxonomy): Bacteria > Pseudomonadota > Alphaproteobacteria > Rhizobiales > Stappiaceae > JBDWFY01. The sequence continues at coordinate 102,972 of CBDHYI010000005.1, read as the reverse complement.
GTCATACGCGCATCGGCACAGGCACGGTTATGCATTGCAGGCCAGGCACCGGGCACGCGCGTTCATGCCTCCGGCTTGCCGTTCGACGATCCCTCCGGCGATCGTCTCAGAAACTGGATGGCAATCGACCGGGAGACCTTCTACGACGAAAAGCGTCTGGCAATTGTTCCAATGGGTTTCTGCTTTCCCGGCCTTGATGCCAAGGGCGGAGACCTTCCGCCCAGAACAGAATGCCGCGAGATCTGGCATGACAGAGTTTTTGAGGCGCTGCCTCAACTGGAACTGATTCTCGTGATCGGACAATATGCGCAGGCCTATCATCTGGGCAGGGAGAGAAAAAAATCTCTCACCGAGACTGTGAAGAACTGGCGCTCCTACTGGAAGTCCAATGATGCCGGATGCCGCTACCTGCCCTTGCCGCACCCCTCCTGGCGCAATACGGGATGGCTGAAGAAAAATCCCTGGTTTGCCGAAGATGTGCTGCCGGTTCTGAGATCCGAAGTGGCCAGACTGGTATAACGAAAAGCCCGCCCCAGCCTTCAAGGCGTTGCGGCCAGAACCGGAAAACCCCTTTTCCTCAGAAGACCGGCAAGGGACTTTATGCGTTCTCTGCTTGGTGAAAAAAAATAGGCAATGTCCCACCGATCAAGGATAATTGTGTCCCATCCGATGATCTGGACGCCGGCCGCATGTCTTATGGCTGCTCCAAGCCTCAGTGGCAGGTCGGAGCCATATCCGCGGTAATGTTCATAGGCATCAGGATCGGCAAATCCCCAGTCTTCGGTCCACAACTGGCTGTGAGGCGTCGGAACCGTCATCTGCACGATACCATCGGGCTTTACGACGCGAAGCAGTTCCCCAAGGGCTGCGGTGTCATCAGCGACATGTTCAAGAACGTGATTGGCGATCGCCCAGTCATACTGATCGTCCGGACGGTCGATATCCATGATATTGAGCGAGTTCTCACCGCCGAAAACCGACATATCGATGTCACCCAGTCGCGACCTGGGGACCCCCGGATCGTCGGAGAACTGCAGCGCACTTTTTCCGTTGAGCCATTCATCGGGCAGTGCATCGAAAATCCTTCGGACTATGCGATGCCGCTCCAGGCCGCCGCACCGGGCGCATTTGGGCGGCTGCCCGTTCTTTGCGATGCGTCCTGCCAGCGATGCGATGAAGTGTTGGCCGCCGCAGATAGAACAGGTGGGCGCAGTGTCGGACATGGACAGACCTTTCGCAATCCGGCTGGCGTGAGTGTGTCCAGACACTCCTATCATCCTGCCTTGCCGATGCAAGGCCGGAGCTCATAGGCGCCCCGGGAGGCAAGCAGGGTCGCCGGCATTTACGTGCGCTACGTGGCAGTTGGGCTGCGATTTTAGAATATTTATCTAAACATTAGAAAATATATTGAAAATTTTAGAATTTCATGTCAACTGCGGAGGTGATCTGAAATTTTGTTTTGAGAGTTAAGTCATGATCGATCGTGTCGACCGCCGAATTCTGGCTATTTTGCAGGAAGATTCAACGGTCCCGGTGGCCGAGATCGGCCGCCGTGTGGGTCTGTCGACCACTCCGTGCTGGCGGCGCATTCAAAAGCTTGAAGAAGATGGCGTAATCCGCGGACGCGTCGCGTTGCTCGATCCTTCGAAAGTCGATGCCAAGGTGACGGCCTTTGTCGCGATCACGACCAGCCAGCACACTGAAGACTGGCTGACGCGTTTCGCCGCACTGATCCGGGAGTTTCCCGAAGTGGTGGAATTCTATCGCATGGCGGGACAGGTCGACTATCTTCTGCGTGTCGTCGTGCCGGATATCGAGGCCTATGACGCCTTTTACAAGAAGCTGGTTGCGAAGATCGACATTGCGGACGTTTCAACCACTTTTGCCATGGAGCAGATTAAATATACGACGGAATTGCCCTTGTCCTATGTAAAGGTGAGTAAGGAAAAGGCGCCCGCCTCAGAATAAACCTGCCGGAGAATTTTGGAGCCATCAGTGTCCTGACCGGTTTTCAGCCTTTGTCCGCATTGTTGAGGCGGGCAACCAGGCTGGAGGTGTCCCAGCGACTGCCGCCCATGGCCTGCACTTCCGCGTAGAACTGATCCACCAGAGCCGTGACCGGGAGGCGGGCGCCGACTTCGTTGGCGGCGTTCAGGCAGATGCCGAGATCTTTGCGCATCCAGTCAACCGCGAAGCCGTGGTTGAACTCGCCATCCTGCATGGTCTTCCAGCGGTTTTCCATCTGCCACGACTGCGCGGCACCGCCGGAAATGGCGGCAATCACCGTTTCAATGTTAAGACCGGATTTCTGTCCGAAATGGATGGCCTCGGACAGCCCCTGCACCAGCCCGGCAATGCAGATCTGGTTGACCATCTTTGTCAGTTGTCCGGCGCCTGAGGGTCCCATAAGGCCTGCGAACTTTGCAAAACACTCAATGACCGGCTTCGCTTTGGTGTAGACGTCTTCATCGCCGCCGATCATGACGGTCAGAACGCCGTTTTCGGCACCGGCCTGTCCGCCTGAAACCGGAGCGTCCAGGAACCCGAATCCGGCTGTTTTTGCAGCCAGGAACAATTCTCTTGCGACATCAGCGGATGCTGTTGTGTTGTCGACGAAAACCGAACCCGGTTTCATTGTTAAGAACGCGCCGTCCGGTCCGGTCGTGACGGATCTGAGATCATCGTCATTGCCCACGCAGGCAAAAACGAAATCGCAATCCGTAGCGGCTTCCGCCGGTGTGGCCGCTGCGTTGCCTCCAAACTCAGCCGCCCACTTCTCGGCTTTGGCTGCTGTCCGGTTGTAGACGGTGACGTCGTGACCGCCCTTTGTTTTGAGATGTCCCGCCATGGGATATCCCATCACGCCAAGACCGATAAAGGCGACTTTTGCCATCGTGTCCAACTCCCTGGTAGCTCTGTGAGATGATGTGCCAAAAATCTGTGCGACTGTGCCGCAGGATTCACATCGAATGCGGTTTCATTTGTCTGTTCGTTGAGGCTTTGGAGCCCTCACAAACAAGCGGGTAGGGCCTGCCGACGCCTTTTTTAGAGGAGAAAGAGGAGCGCTTGTCAACCGGAGAGTGCCTGATCCAGATCCTCGATCAGATCCTGTTCGTGCTCGATGCCGACGGAAAGGCGCAGCAGATTTTTCGGAATGCCGGATGTGTCGCCTTCAAGCGTGTGACGATGTTCGATCAGGCTTTCAACCCCGCCGAGCGATGTTGCGCACAGGATGGTCTTGAGGCGCCCCGCAGCCTTTAATGTGTCTTCTTCGGAACCGCGCACCAGAAAGGAAAGCAGGAAGCCGAAACCGCCCGGCATTTGCCGTGCGGCCAGGTCATGGTGCGGGTGCTGCGGCAGTCCGGGGTAAAGGACCCGCTCGATGGCAGGATGATCGGCAAGGAAACGGGCGACAGCCAGGGCGTTTTTGTTCATGCGCTCAATGCGCAGAGACAAAGTTCGAAGCCCGCGCAGCAACAACCAGGTTTCAAAGACGCCCAAAATGGCGCCGGCGCTTTTTCGCTCCCGGCACAAAAAAGCCCACCATTCCGTCGTCGCATCCCGCGTTGTCACGACGCCGGCCAAAACGTCCGAGTGGCCGTTGAGGGCTTTTGTTGCGGAGTGGACGACGAGATCGGCGCCCAATTCAAGCGGCCGGCTGACAAGCGGCGTAGCGGCGGTTGCGTCTACTGCAAGGAGCGCATTGGCGGACCGACAGGATTTTGCCGCACGGGCAATGTCTGCAACCGCAAGCCAGGGATTTGACGGGACTTCCAGAAAGACCAGATCCGGGGCGGTTTCGCGGATGGTCTCATCAAGCAGTTCCGCATTCGATGCATCGACCTCCACCAGAGCGATGCCGGAGTGCGTGCAATGGTCTCGAAGCCAAAGCGTTGTGCCCCAGTAAATGCCGGATTGAACAATAATTGTTCTGCCGGGCCGGACCCATCGGAAAATCGCGGAAATCGCTGCCATGCCCGATGCAAAAAGCCGGGAATCGGCTCCGGTCTCCAGACCGGCAATCAGGGATTCGGTCTGGCGGTAAAGGTCGTTGTCATCCCGGCCGTAAAGGTGATTGGCACTGAAAAGTTCGTAGTTCGGATTGCGCGCAAATGTCGTTGCTGTCTGGATCGGAGGAATAACTGCTCCGGAGTAGGGGTCGGGCTGACCGCCGCCGTGGGCAAGGAGAGTTTCGATGTGTTTTTTGTTTCGGCTCATGGTCCGGTCCGTGGTTCTTCTGCTGTTCAGTCGCTTGCGCGGACCAGATGTTTTGTCAGACGTTTTTCAATGCGATCCCAGACCCGTCGCAGGGTTTCGACCATAATCAGATACATGACGGCGGCCCAGATATAGGCCTGAAAATCATAGGAACGCGAATAGGCACGTCTCACTTCTCCCATAATGTCAAAGACGGTAATGATTGACGCAATGGCTGATCCTTTGATCATCAGGATGATTTCATTGCCGTACGGGCGAAGGGCAACGATCATTGCCTGAGGAAGAATAACACGGACGAACGTGACGTATTTTGGCAGTCCCAGGGATGAGCAGGCTTCCCACTGGCCTTTGGCCACGTTCTCGATTGCGCCGCGGAGGATTTCAGCCTGATAAGCGGAGGTGTTCAGCGAAAACGCAAAAACCGCACAATACCATGCGTCACGGAAGAACCACCACAATCCGATATCCTGGAAAAACGGACGGAACGAGCCGGCCCCGTAGTAAACCAGGAAAGCCTGTGCAATCAGCGGGGTACCGCGAAAAAAATAAACGTATGCGAACGAAAAAGTTCTCAATATCCGAACATTCGAAAGGCGCATCGCAGCAATCGGAAACGAGAGCAATGCGCCAATGACAAGCGAAATGAGAACGAGTTGTACCGTGACAATGAAGCCATCTACGAACCTCATCGCATATCTTTCATTGAAAGCGGGGCTGTAGCTTTCAATGATGAATAACCCCAGACCTATCCCGGCGGCGATCCAGAAGGCCATTGCCACATAACCGGCTATCCGCGTACCGGTCCACCTGCGCGTCGGCTTTGGAGTGATGGTTTCACCGGCACTGTTGGAGAGGTTGGTCATGATCGGGCCTCGCCACGCCTGGTCCAGGTATCGATTTTGTTGAGGCCGACAGAAGAAATAAGTGCCAACACCAGATATAGGAGGCAGGCCACTCCGAAGAAAAAGAACGGTTCCTTCGTCGTCCGAGAGGCGATGTTGGTCTGGCGCATTATGTCGGAAAGTCCGATCACTGAGACAAGGGCCGTGTCCTTTAGAAGGATAAGCCACAGATTGCTTAGAGCCGGGAGGGAAAGACGGATAAGCTGAGGAAGCACAACCAGCCGCATCACTTTGAAACGACTGAGCCCGAGCGCCGCACCTCCTTCATACTGTCCGGCGGGAATGCCGCGAAAAGCGGACAGAAATGCTTCGGAGGCATAGGAGGAAAACACCAGCGCGAGGGCCACCATTCCAGCGACGAAAGAATTGATTTCAATACGTGCGTCGGGAAACAATAACCGCACGGCCTGCTGAATAAGGATCTGTCCGCCGTAGTAAACGAGGAAAAGCGTCAGGAGTTCCGGGAGACCGCGAAAGATGGTCGTGTAAATATTCGCCGCCATGCGGAGATTGGTGTCGTCCGACTTTTTTGCCAAAGCCAGAAAAAAGCCGATGATCAGGCCAAACGGAAGAGACGCGAGGGCAAGACTGACGGTTACGAGTACTCCATTGACGATCTGGTCTCCCCAGCCATCATCGCCATACGCAAGCAGCGCAAACAGGTCTTCCATGAAATGACGTTTCTATCGGCTTTTCATTATTGTCGGACGCAGCGGACGATATGCCCGCTGCGCCGGTCGGTTTGCTGATAACCAGCTTATTCGCCGTAGACGTCGAATTCAAAATATTTGTCGTTGATTTCTTTATATTTGCCGTTCGCCCGGATTGCGGCGATGGCTTCGGTGAACTTGTCCCTGAGTTCTGTGTCTCCTTTGCGGACGGCAATGCCGGCGCCTTCACCGTTTATGACCGGATCAATTGCGAGGGTTGCCAGAATTTTACAGCAAGCACCGTCATCGGTTGCCAGCCATTCGCTCAGGACAACAACATCCTCAACCACAGCGTCCAGACGACCATTCGCCAAATCCAGTTTATATTCCTCGGCGGTGGGATAGAGCCTCATGTCACTGTCCGCGAAGTGCTTTTCAGCATAATTCGAATGTGTGGTGGAACTCTGAGCGCCCAGCTGAATGCCGGCAAGCGATTCTTTTGTCGCTTCCGTCAGTTCGGAATCTTTCGGCACGGCGACCGCTGGCGGCGTGTTGTAATATTTTCCCGAAAAGTCGACCCGTTCTTTCCGTTCGTCAGTGATCGACATGGAGGCAATAATCGCGTCGAATTTTTCTGCCAGGAGACCGGGAATAATGCCGTCCCAGTCCTGGGTGACAAATTCGCACTCGACGTTCATTTCGTCGCAAAGCGCTTTTGCAATGTCGATGTCAAAGCCGACAAGATCCCCGTTGGACTCAAGGCTGTTGAACGGAGGATAGGCACCTTCGGTTCCGATCCGTACTTTCGTCCATTCCTTGGCCTGGGGGGTTGAAACAGCGGCAAGTGTCATGGCAGCAACCGCTGCGATATGCATGAGAAGACGCATAATATGTTCCCTTGAATTATGTATCGTTCCGGTCATCGGCAGAGTTTTGTTCACGCAACCCAAGACCGGTGAACCGCAATATTCGCACTATGTTTGCCGAAACTGCAACCCATTGAAATCAATTACTGAATATTAATGTAAAAATCGACGGATAGATCTATTTCAAGTACCGCGACATCTAAAATCGCCTCAGCCGGACGGCCACAATTTTGCCTTTAATCGGTTGCCCGCAGGCGCGCGGGCAAACCGAATTCCGTGAACGGGATGAAAGACACGATTTCCCCGCTGTGAACGCTGGTGGTCGGTTCGGGGATCTCAATCAAGCCGTCCGCCTCCCGTAAGCCCGTAATCAGACCCGAGCCGTCGCGCGCAAATTTTCTCACGCTGAGATTACCGTCTGCGTCTTCCGCCAGCGTGCCGCGCAAAAATTCCCGCCGATCCGCCTTTTTTCTGGGAATATCAAACGCGGCCGGGAGTGCAAAACGCCGGGGCGTCGGCCAAACAGCTCCGGCCATGCGCAGCAGGGTCGGGTAAACATAGAGCAGGAAGCAAACCATCACCGCAACCGGATTGCCCGGCAGCACCATTATGGTGCAATCGTCCAACTGGCCGAACGACATCGGACGGCCCGGCTTGATCGCCAGTTGCCACATGTGACGGGAGCCGAGCTCATCGACTGCCGCTATCAGATGGTCTTCTTCCCCCCGGCTTGCGCCTCCTGACGTCAGAATCACGTCGTAACGTTTGCTCACCTCCAGCAGCGTTTCGCGGACTGTGTGCGGATCGTCGTCCAGAACGCCAATATCTTCGACTGTGACCGGCAGCGGTTGCGTCAGCGCAGTCAGCAGAAAGAAGTTGGAATCGTAGACCTGACCGGGCTCAATTGCCGTGCCGGGCCGCAAAATCTCATCCCCGGTCGACACCAGCGCGACCTTAAGCGGCTGAAAGACCTCGATTTCACCAAAGCCCAAGGAGGCAATGGCCGCCAGGTCCTGCGCCCTGAGGCGATCTCCTGCCTTGACGACCACTGCGCCGGCCGTAAGATCCTCGCCCGCCTTGCGGCGGTTTGCACCGGGTTTGATGTTCGTCGGGATTTCAACCAACGCGGGCCCGTCGGACTGCCCCGGCGTGCAGTCTTCCTGCATGATAACGGTATCGGCCCCTTGGGGCATGACGGCCCCTGTAAAGATCCGCACCGCACTGTTTGGTTCAAGCATCCGATCGCTTGTATCTCCGGCAGCAATCCGGCCGGACACCGGCAGAACGCCTCCGGCGGCCAGAAGATCCTGATGCTTGAAGGCGTAACCATCAACAGCGGCGTTGTCGGTGAGGGGCACGTTGCGCGGTGCGAGGATATCCTCAGCCAGGATCCGGCCATTGGCCTTTTCAAGCGCTATTTTTTCCGTTCGGCAAACCGGACAAATGCGCGTCCTCAGGATGCTCAAGGCTTCGGAATGCTTGAGCCGGTCCTTGTCGTGCAAAAAGCAGTCGTCAATCAGGTGTTTATGCAACGGCATTTCGCGTTTCCAGCTGCAGATACTCAGCTATGAAGTCAGCCATCCCGCTTATGTCATTCAGAGAAAATACCGGCTTGGTCTCTCCACTGACCGGATGGTCTGCAGCAACGGCGACGATGTGCGGGTCTTGGTCTGTCAAGGGCGTGCGATCTTTGCTTTCCGTCCGCCGCGCTTCGATCTTGGGGTGCGTTTCCCTTTTATACCCTTCAATAAGGATCAGGTCGCAGGGTGCAAGCTGCGGGAGGATCTCCGAGAGCGAAGGCTCGCGCTCATCCCTGAGCTCATGCATCAGAGCCCAGCGGCGGCCCGATATCAGCACCACTTCCGTTGCCCCGGCTTCCCTGTGCCGGTAACTGTCCGTGCCTTCATGGTCGATATCGAACGCGTGATGGGCATGTTTGACTGTCGAGACGCGCAAACCCCGCCTGGTAAACTCAGAAACCAGCTCGGTCACCAGTTTCGTTTTTCCCGAATTCTTCCATCCGGTTATGCCAAATATCGGCGTGCTCATAGGGTCTGTTCCTCTTCAGCCATCGCGCCTGCCAGCGAGTTGGCCAACTCGATATCTTCCGGCGTATTCGCATTGAAAAACGGATCAAGGCGGGTGCCGCCCAAATTCGCCTCATCGAATGATTCTGACAGGTTCAGATGCCTTTCTACCCAGTGGAGAACCTTACGGCTTTGATTTTCAGCAAGCCAGCGTTGTAAATCATCTGCAAGGCCGACAGGCCAGTAACCGAAGACCGGATGCTGTTTGCCGCCGGATGCGGCGAGGACAATGGTGCTGTTGTTTTGGTGGCACCGGCTTCTGAAACGCCGCTCCAGATCCAGCGGAAAGAACGGTGTATCTGCTGCAACGGTGAGAACATGGGTTGCCGTGGACCGGTTGGCTCTGGTCCATAACAGACCGGCCAGAATTCCGGCCAGCGGTCCGGCAAAACCGTCAACGGGATCCGGGACTACCGGACGCTGATAATGGGCAAAACGGTTTGGATCGCCGTTTGCGTTGATGATGATCCGGCCGACCTGAGGGGACAGACGGTCGATGACACGGGTCATCATCGACGCCCCGCCAACAGGAATGAGGCTTTTGTCGCCGCCGCCCATGCGGCGCGAGAGACCGCCCGCCAGGATGCATCCGACAACGTTTCCGGCGGCGCCCGATGTCGCTTCTTCCATCGACAGGTCCTTCAAATCACTTTCCGGCATGAGTCACGCTTTCATCGCTGTATCGACTGCTTTTGCGTTGCGATGTTGAATCCTCATCTTTGTCCAGGGATCGTGAGTCGAGATCGTAAAGGATACGGTCCGTCCCCGTCAGCGCCGTGAACCGTTTCCCTCGAGCCCGGCCGATCAATGTCAGGTTGGCCTGTTCCGCAAGGTCCACGCCCCATGCCGTGAAACCGGATCGCGATACAAGGATCGGGATACCCATCATCACGGTTTTGATGACCATTTCCGATGTCAGGCGACCGGTGGTGTAAAAAATCTTGTCGGACGGATCGATGTCATTGAGTGCCATATAGCCGGCAATCTTATCGACCGCGTTGTGGCGACCGACATCTTCCATGTAGATCAAAGGACGATCTTCCCGGCACAGAACCGAGCCGTGAATGGCGCCGGCTTCAAGATACAGCGACGGCGTCGTGTTGATCCGATGGGTCAGACGATAGAGCCAGGATGTTCTGATCACGGCGTCTTTGGAGAGCGCAACGCCCTCGAAATTCTCCATGACATCGCCGAAGATGGTGCCCTGGGCGCAGCCGGAGGTTCGGACCTTTTTCTTCAGCTTGTCTTCGTAATCGGTCTCCCGCTCCGTCCGGACCACGACGATTTCGAGGTCCTCGTCGACGTCAATTGCCGTTATCGTATCTTCTTCGAACAGCATGCCCTGATTTTTCAGATAGCCGACAGCAAGCAAGTCCGGGTGATCACCGATTGTCATCATGGTGACGATTTCCTGGCTGTTCAGGAACAAAGTCAGCGGGCGTTCGGTGACAACTCTTGTTTCGACCGCTTTTCCGTCCTGATCGACACCGCTGACGATCCGGGACAGCCCTTCTGCCCGCGGGTCAGGTGCTAGCAGGTATGGCTCATGTGCCATTGAGTATTCAAACCTCTCTGGGTCGGCAAACCACGACGAGCACTCGTGTCTTCGCGTCATCGGCGCCATGATGTTTCTTGCCTAGGGTGTCCCTTAGTTAACGTATCCATAACATGATTGCAGCGATTTGGCATTCGGCGAGGAATGAAGCGGTTGTTTTTGCGTATGGTGTTGCGACGGCACGCCATTGTTTGAGTTTGAGGAAAGCGTTTTCGATGAGATGGCGGCGCTTGTAGAGGTGCCTGTCATAGGCGCGCAATGTCTTGCGGCGTCGGCTGGGCGGGATCACCGGGTTCATCCCCTTGTCTGTGAGATATTTCAGCAATGCATTGGTATCGTAGGCTTTGTCGGCCATGACATGCTCGGCCATCAGACCGTCGATCAAAGCCTCAGCCTGACTGCAATCGGCCGTGGTGCCCTTGGTGACGATCATTTTCACCGGCAGGCCGTGAGCATCGATAGCCAAATGCAATTTGGTGTTCAGGCCGCCTTTGGTGCGGGCAAGGTCCTGGTTCCCCCTTTATGGATGGCCCGCCTCTCCCGCTGGCGTCTGTGTAGGCTGTCAGTATTCAAAGGAGGAAGGAGCGAACCATGAGCATAGTGATCCTCGGGATTGATCTCGGTAAGAACTGCTGCAGCTTAGCCGGACTGGATGGGAGCGGGAAGGTCGTGTTGCGGCGCGCACCACATCGGCCGGACACTTGCCGGTTTGGGGCATGAGATCCGGCTGATGTCGCCGGAATATGTGAGCCCCTATGTCAAGGCGCACAAGAACGATGATCGAGACGCCGAGGCGATTGCTGAAGCGGCAACGAGGCCGACAATGCGATTTGTGGAACTCAAGAGCGAGGAACAACTCGACGTGCAGACCTTGCATCGGGTGCGCGACCGGCTCGTGGGTGAGCGTACGTCCCTGACCAACCAGATCAGGAGCCTGCTGCTCGAGCGCGGTTGCACCGTGGCGCAGGGCCATGCCAGACTGCGGCACAAATTGGTCGAGTTGCTCGACCCCGATACGGCGGCTGTGAGTCCACGCATGGTTTTCCTGCTCGAAGACATGCGCGCACGGTGGGCGGAGTTGGACCGGCGCATTGCCGCCTTCGATGCCGAGTTCGCGGCCATGGCGCGCACCGACGAACGTGCCCGGCGGCTGACGGTCGTTCCCGGGATCGGCGCGCTGAATGCCACGGCGCTGGTTGCGGCTGTCGGCGACGCAGCCACCTTCTCCAAGGGCCGCGATCTCGCGGCATGGCTGGGGCTCGTCCCGCGACAGGCGACAACCGGCGGCAAGCCCAAGCTTCTAGGTATCACCAAGAGAGGCAGTCGGTATCTGAGAAAAATGCTGATCCAGGGCGCGCGATCCGCCATGCCCATGGTGTCACGGCAAGATACCGCGACAGGCAGGTGGTTACGTGCGCTGCTTGCCCGGGCGCACCCAAACGTTGCCGTTGTCGCCTTGGCCGCGAAGATGGCGCGGATCGTATGGGCGCTGCTTCATCATGGCCGCAACTTTAAGGCCGCCTGATAACGGCATACTGAAGATATCGAACCGGCGCTCGGGGCGAAAACCGCCCGTCGCCCCAAACTGCGAGTGGTGAGAGGAAGATGGCCTGACAGTCGACCCCACCGACCGGGGCGTGGGCACCAACCGCTATGCCTACGGCATGAACAACCCGATCATGCTCAAGGACCCATCAGGGAACAGGGTCAGCGATGTCGGACCGCTGGGACGCCTCGGCGGAAGCGAAGCAAACTCGGCCTCCAACAGTCTGCATGACAATGGAATGTCAGTGCCCGGGGACGCTGTGTCGGATCTAGTGGCAAATACCGGTTTTGGCCGGCCGTTTGACGAAGAAGATGAGTATGATGTCGCCGCGGGCAAGGATATTGGTTCGATTTTGCGAGCTGGTGCTAAAAGGTTTCCACGCGCGATTGGACCTATCGACAAAAATCTTCGTTATGCGGATAAGCAAATTACGAGGTTTATGAACCGCAATATCAATAACCCATTGAGAGAGCTTGCCAAAAGATTAATGGGGCCAAAAGTTCCCGGTAGAGTTCAATCACGAATAAATGTAAGAGTAGGTAATGGAGATAAGAATACCGGCTTGCTATACGCGTTGAAAAAGCACGGTGGTGCCGGATCTATAAACAAATCGCAGTTCTCTATATCTGTCGAGCAGCTAAAAGCACTACTTCAGAGCAAGAAGGTTGTAAGTTCGCCGGTGAGAATTTCTCCGACTTCAGGACAATTTATGAGGGTCGTCAATACTGGTAGTCGTGTTGGTAATTATCCTGTCAAAAGTGGTGGAGCACCTACTTCACACATCACAGTGATAACTGACAAATTTGGCAACTTGATTAATACATTCCCTGGCAAACCAACATTCTGATAGGAGTTAATCGGTATTTGCTATGTTTTGTATAATTCTGCTTGATCAAGACAATCGTGCTATTGAAACGGTATCCAGCCCAGGGAATGAAGACTATTTACCCCAGGAAGATGACATCTCGTTCCCATATCTGTCCGAGCTGTCAACAAGCAGCTATGATGTGTTTGACTCCGAAGACATGGCCAAATTAGTCTGTGAAATTCAGGCTCTACAATTTAAAGTAGAAGATGAAACGGCGAAAGAGCACCTGAAGCAAATTACAAAATTGGCTGAACGGTGTAAGCAAATGACAGGGTACAAGCTTAGTTTCAATCCGTTTATAATTTGACTAATTCAGAATTAAAGAGTTTTTTCGCTGTTTATTTTGTAATAATTCTGGCTTGAATATTTTGAAAAATCTGCCAAGAAGCAATATAATTACTGAAATGCGAGCGGATATTCAAATAAGTATTGCTGAAAATGCTCTGCTGGACAATGAAGTATTCAAACTTCGAGGTGATTGGGCAGAGGAAATAGATGCGATCTCAGCAGTTTCTTGGTGCAAAAGAGGCGGCGATCACGACAAAATAAAAGTAGATCTCCTGAAACACATATATAATCGGATTAAGGAAAGGTATTCTGAACTTGGGATCTGGATTGTTGGCGGTACGTTCACTTGGCAATCAGATTCAAAAGTTCTTCGCTATAAGTGGCGGACTAATCCCAAAATGATAAACGGGGTTCAAATTACGCATGCTGGCGAACCCATCCGAAAGTTATTTGAACAGGATGGAAAAATTAAATTTCTGTCAGCGCTGAGGATTTCCGAGTTGTCGATATCCTCCGTGGTAGAAGCACTCTTCAAGAACAGTTATACATTTTTACTGGTTGTGTCGGACAGTTTGTCGATAGAACCAGCCTTGGACCGATCCCCGAGATAAGTTTAACAAGTTGCTTGTGAAGTTTTCAATTGAGAATGGCGGAATGATCTTGAAGTCTTTCGGCGCATTTGATGATCGGGAAGCGGGTTATATTGGGCTGTGTGGACCGGACTTCATAAAAACCTACAGCATTTGAAATATTACAGATACATCAGACCCTTAAAATTGTTTTAAACAGCATTTTCTTGAAGCAATTAACGGTCACCCGCATGGCCGTCTGATTCGCAGATAATTCTCCGACGGAGAGATCTGGCCCTCTGCGAGCGGCATGGGCCGGACGATTGCCTATGATGCTGCGGACCGTCCCGTCACGGTGACGGCCAATGGTCAGACGACGACCTATGTCTATGGTCCGGACGACAAGCGGCTGAAGAAAATCACCGGTGGGAACACAACGCTTTATCTTGGCGACGATGAGGAGCATCTGTCGGACGGGACGGTGATCAAGCATATTGACGGCACGGTTCGGCGGGTCGGGTCTGTCTCCAACTGGATGCACCGGGATCATCTGTCCTCCGTCCGGCTGATGACCGATGCCATCGGCACGCAGATTGCGGAGAACCGCTACCGTACCTACGGCGAGCGGACCGATGTGCAGCTTGCGGTGAACACGCCGCGGGAAAGCAGGGGCTGGATCGGGGAACGGGGGACGATCCTGAGACGGGTCTTACCTATCTGAACGCCCGCTACTACGACCCCGCCCTTGGCCGCTTCATCACCCCTGACTGGTTCGACCCCACCGACCGGGGCGTGGGCACCAACCGCTATGCCTACGGCATGAACAACCCGATCATGCTCAAGGACCCATCAGGGAACAGGGTCAGCGATGTCGGACCGCTGGGACGCCTCGGCGGAAGCGAAGCAAACTCGGCCTCCAACAGTCTGCATGACAACGCTATGTCAGTGCCGGGGGATGATATTGAGCGGGACGTATCAGGCGCAGGTGGCAGTTCTGATAGTATGAAAGATCCAATCTGGAAAGAAGCACAATGCAAGATTTGTCGACCGCGCATTGGGCCAATGGTTGGACAAGACCCTCATTACGGGGGATTAACTCCAGAGGAAGTAAACAATCTCGAAGGCGAACTGCGGGGTCTTGTGACATTAAGCAACCCAATTGTTCAGTTGCAAATACTCTACAACAAAGCAACAACAGAAGGGGAAATTGGCGGAGATAGCACGAAACAGGGATCTGCTGGCGTTGATCGAACAGGTAAGGACTTTACTCAGAAAACAAAGAAAGAAATTGATGCTGAGAATGCTGCACAAAACGACGGTGTTAATCGTTGTGCTAATTGCGGTATCGAAGTTGTTCCTGCAAAAAAGCACAAACGTGGCGAAAAACCTCCTGCCAATGAGCGGCACAGGGACCATATCATCCCAAAATCTAAAGGTGGAGATGGTACGCCAAAAAATGGTCAGATACTTTGTCGTACCTGTAATCTAGATAAGAGTAATAAATAGTATTCATGAGCGAGCATGTGAAAATTTTGTTTGAATATCCTATTGGCGATTCAAATGGAACTGAGACCTTGTGGGCTTTGCCAAAAGGAGAGGGCTACAAGCTGGACAACATTCCTTTTTACGTCAAGGGTGTTTCGTTCGGTGATGTAGTAAGCGCTAAAGTGGTGGAAGGTTGCATATATATGAAGGAGCTGTTGACACCTTCCGGTCATAGTACAGTTCGCCTTTGGTTTGCCAACGAGAATGACGTCCAACCCGTAAGGGAATCCCTGAAATCCATGGGGTGCAATTCTGAGATTAGCGATCAGCCTCGATTGTTAGCTGTAGATATTCCGCCATCTATTTCTTATGAGATTATACGGGCTTATCTTGATGAAGGAGAGTCCAATGGCAAGTGGGATTACGAGGAAGCCTGCCTGGGTTTCCTACAAAATTGATGTTTAGATGTGTGATCTGCAGAGATCGTTTCAATTTGGACCGCGCCGTGGCCACGTTTCTCGTGGGGCTATGAATTGTCTTCTTAAGCTTCTTGGTTAACAAATAGGTTGATTATTTCGATTGGTCTACGTTCCTGGTTCCTGTAGCCCAGATGAGGTCTTTCAGTGTTGTAGTGAACCAACCATTTGTCGAGGTCGGTCTGAAGGACCTCGACGCATTCATAGAACGTTCCGCGCATCTTGACGCGGAATAACTTGTCCAGGACCGTGCCGTTAAAGCGCTCAACGATGCCATTTGACTGAGGCCGCTTGACCTTGGTCCTGCGGTGTTCGATTTCCTCAAGTTGTAGGAAAACTCATCGCGACGCCGGTCGGGGGCAGCCTCACAATTCGCGGCCATTGTCGGATAACACAACGTAGACCCTTGCCTTATGCGCTTCGAAGGTGTGCAGCACATCGTGGTTCATGGTGTGTACGGTGGTGACTGGAAGCTTTGATGGATAGAGCGTGAGCCAAGCATAGCGCGAGTGACAGTTGCTGGCTGTCTGCAAGTAAATCTTGCCAATACCCTTTAGTTGTCTGTGAACAAGATGTAATGCGTTGATCGGGTGATCGTTTTTCCGAGGTTCAAGTATTCTGAATTACAGGATACAGGGGCTCAGGCTTTCATTTTCCGCGCCCGTCTCGATCAGATCATCAACATGCATGACCTGAGACCCTATCCTCCTCCACTTCAGCGCGGAGTCCTTTGTTTGGTTTTGGCCTTATGCGGCACGCATTTGCAATGTCATTTTCATAGCGAATTCGTTGGGTGTCAGATTACCCAGGGATGAGTGGGGTCTGTTTCGGTTGTAGTCATCCTTCCAAGCGTTAATTTTGGATCGGGTTTCTGAGAGCGATGAGAACAGCGTCTCGTTGAGACACTCATCCCTGAAGCGACCGTTGAAACTCTCGACGAAGCCGTTTTGCATTGGTTTACCGGGTTGGATGTAATGCCAGTTGATGCCGGTCTCCTGACACCATTTGAGAACGGCGATACTGGTCAGTTCGGTGCCGTTGTCTGAGACCACGGTGATCGGCTTGCCACGCAAGCAGATGAGCGCATCGAGTTCACGGGTAACCCGCAAGCCGGATAAAGACGTATCGGCCACCAGCGCAAGGCACTCGCGACTGTAATCATCGACCACGGCTAGAACTCGGAAGCGACGACCGTCCGTGAAGGCATCCGACACGAAGTCCAGGCTCCACCGCTCATTTGACCTGCTCGGCAACATCATTGGCCTTCTGGTGCCCAGAGCTCGTTTCCGGCCACCACGTTTGCGGACTTGCAACTTCTCCTCGCGATAAAGGCGCCGCAGCTTCTTCTGGTTTATTCGAATGCCCTGACGCTCCAGCATCAGGTGAATTCGCCTGTAGCCGAAGCGCCGGCGTTCACCAGCAATCTTCTTCATGGCTTCACGCAGATCGGTATCATCTGGCCGAAGACTTCGATACCGAACACTCGACCGGTCAACCTGCAAGATCGCACACGCCCGACGCTGGCTCACTCCATGCCCGGAGCACAGGTGAGCCACCGCACTTCGCTTTGCATCGGGCGTTACCATTTTTTTGAAGCGACGTCCTTCAGCATAGCGTTATCGAGCATGGCTTCTGCCAGGAGCTTCTTGAGCTTCGAATTCTCGTCTTCCAGCGCCCTCAGCTTGCGGGCATCGGACACATCCATGCCGCCAAACTTGGCCTTGTACTTGTAGAAGGTGGCTTCCGAGATGCCGTGACGCCTGCAAACATCGGCTGTCTTCTGACCACCTTCCTGCTCCCGCAAGATGCTGAAGTGGTCCCGGAAATCCGGACAGGTTGCTAAGGTGTATTCCATTGATTTGAAGGGATACGAGAATGGCGAAACGCCGGAATTTTTCGGACTCGTTTAAAGCGAAGATCGCGCTTGAGGCTTTGCGCGGTGACAATACGATCCAGGAGATCGCAGCGAAGTATCATGTTCACCCGAACCAGGTGAGCACATGGAAACGTCAGGCTGTCGAAGGCATGGCGGGTGTGTTCACCCGTGGAGGCAAATCCGAGGGGCCTACGGAAGCGGAGGTCAAGGAATTGCACGCCAAGATCGGGAGGCTGACCGTCGAGAATGATTTTTTAGCGCAAGGGCTCAAGAAGTGAGCCCGGCCAAGAAGAAGACGATGCTCCGCCGGGACCATCCGGATCTGAGCATCAGTCAGCAATGCAAATTGGTAAAGCTGAGCCGGTCGGCGTTCTACTACATGCCAGTCGGGGTCAGCGCAGCAACGCTGGAGTTGATGAAGGCCATCGACCGGACCTTCACCAAATATCCGTTCTTTGGAAGCCGGCAGGTCGCTGCCTATCTGCGCCGCGATGGTATCGTGGTTGGCCGCCATCGGGTTCGCCGTCTGATGGCGAAGATGGGACTGGAAGCGATCTACAAACGACCCAGAACCAGCCAGCCGCATCCGCAGCACAAGGTTTATCCCTATCTGCTGCGGAGCATGACGATCAATCGGCCGAACCAGGGCTGGTGTTCGGACATCACGTTCATTCCAGTGAAACACGGGTTTCTGTATCTGGTTGCGATTATGGATTGGACAACACGGAAAGTCCTGAGCTGGCGGTTGTCAAACACGATGCACGCCGACTTCTGCGTCGAAGCCTTGAACGAGGCCATCGCCCGGTTTGGCCTCCCAGAAATCATGAACACCGATCAGGGATCACAGTTCACCGGATCGGCCTGGATCACCACGCTGACCGAAGCTGGCATACGCATCTCGATGGATGGGCGCGGCCGGTGCATGGACAACATCTTCATCGAACGGCTCTGGCGATCCTTGAAGCAGGAAGCGGTTTATCTGGAAGATCTGACTGACGGCTTCAAGGCGCATCGTGTCATTCGTAACTGGATGAAATTTTACAACACCGAACGGCCTCATTCAGCCCTTGAGAACAAAACTCCCAAGGAGGCATACTGGGCTGACAGAAACATAAAATTGGCAGCATGAAAACCAACCCGGATACACCTTAAATTAGCTGCTGAACTGTCCGGAAAAACGGGACCACTTCATTGATCGCCAGCTTCGCTGTTGACGAAGATGTGTCGACCGGCCCTCTGGCCATACCGAAGAAGAACAGTACTATGCGGTGCGTCATATTTGGAAATTGGCGTGCCGCATAGAAGGTTTTTCGATGAAACACACTTTTCCGTTGACGATTACCCTGTCATCTCTGGTCTGGCTCCTGGCCGGTCAGACCGCGCTTAGCGAGACGTGCGGCGGAGCCGATACGCCGTGCGTCCTTGACTCCGGAACATACCATCTCGGTTTGCCTGAAACCAATGCGCCGAAGGGAATTGTGATCCATCTTCACGGCGGCGGTGCACAAGGGAAAGGTCTGCTGAAGTCCGGTATGGCGAAAGAAGCGTCTGCGCGCGGCTATGTTTTTGTCGCACCCAATGGCTATCATCCCAACAACCGCTATCAGCGGGACTGGTCCGTGAAGGCCAAAAACACCTCCCACGATCACGACGATACCATGTTTCTGGGCGATGTTCTGGCCGATGTGCGAGCGCGATTTGACCTTGAGACGGAGCCGGTCCTCCTCAGCGGTTTTTCGCGTGGCGGTTCTATGGTTTGGGACATCGCATGCCGGACGCCGGATTTTGCCACTGCCTACGCCCCTATGGCCGGAGCATTCTGGGACGATCTGCCAAAGGCATGTGCCGCGCCGGTTCGGCTTTTTCACACCCATGGCTGGACCGATCGCACCGTACCCCTGGAAGGACGCTCGTTCCGGAACGGTGCTGTTATCCAGGGCGACGTCTGGGCGTCACTGAAAATCCTGCGGGAAACGAACGGGTGCGGCAAACGGCAGCCGGAAAAGAACAGTTTTGACGGTGACTACTGGCTGCGCCACTGGACCGACTGCGACGCCGGACGCATCGACCTGCTTCTGCACAAAGGCGGCCACGGCGCGCCCAAGGGGTGGGCCAAGCGGATGATGGACTGGTTTGAAAGCGGCGAGGCCGAACCGGAAGAGACGGCGGGATAGCGCACAAAGTCGTCGGATCTCGACTGTCAGGCGACGCAGGCTTCGACGAGCAGCCCACTTGAAGCGGACGCGTTTGTAAACTAATCAGGGCTATGCATATTTGCGACACAGTGACTGACATCCGAAAGGTTGTCGCGGGCTATCGCGGGGGCGGGGAAAGCGTGGGGCTTGTCACCACGATGGGTGCCCTGCACGAAGGGCATCTGACACTCATGCGCGCCGCGATGCGGGACCATGACCGGGTTGTGGCGACGATCTTCGTGAACCCGACCCAATTCGGTGAAGTTGCCGATCTGGCGCATTATCCTTCCGACGACGAACGGGATATCGGCCTTCTTAAGAAAGAAGGCGTGCATGCGCTGTTCCTGCCGGAAGTGGAAACGATCTATCCGGCGGGGGATGAGACAATCGTCGAAACGACGGATCTCGCCAATAAGCTGCACGGGAAAGTCCGTCCCGGTCACTTTCGCGGCGTGGCAACAGTTGTGGCGCGGCTTTTCAACATCGTTTTGCCCGACGCGGCCTATTTCGGCGAGAAAGACTATCAGCAGCTTCAGGTGATCAGGCGCATGACGCAGGATCTGCATTTCCCACTTGAAATTCATGGTGTGCCGACGGTCCGGGAGGCCGATGGGCTTGCCATGTCCTCCCGCAATGTGCGCCTCAATCGGGAAGACCGAAAGGCCGCGCTGGTGCTGAATGCGGCCTTGACCGAGGCCGAAACGCTGGCGGCGAAAGGAGCCACGGTTGAAGAACTCCGAATGGCTATCCGGACCCGAATCAAGGCGGAACCCCGCGCGACGCTGCGCGCGGTCGATGTTGTCGAGGCGCGCTCGTTAAACCCGGTCAGCGGCCCCATCGATCACGCGCTCGCGATTATGCTTTCTGCCGAATTCGGCAGCGTCCTTCTGATCGATCAACGTGAGATATTCCCGCAAGAGGGAAGCCCGAAATGAGCACCGAAGCCCAAAAACCGGTTCGCCGCATCACGGTTCCCCAAATTGCAGCGAAAAAAGGCGCTGAGCCGATTGTCTCGCTGACCTCCTATCACGCGCATACAGCGGCCATCGTGGATAAATATGCGGATTTCATTCTGGTGGGTGACAGCCTGGGCATGGTGATGCACGGGATGGAGACCACGGTCGGTGTGCCGCTGGATCTGATGATCATGCACGGGCGTGCCGTGGTCCGGGGTACGGAGCAGGCACTGATTGTCGTGGATATGCCCTTTGGCAGTTATGAGGAAAGCCCGAATGTTGCGTTTCGCAATGCCGCGCGGATCATGAAGGAAACCGGCTGCGGTGCCGTCAAACTGGAAGGCGGCGCGCGCATGGTCGAGACGATCCGATTTCTCGTGGAACGAGGCGTCCCCGTCATGGCCCATATCGGGCTGACCCCTCAGTCGAGCCACGTGATGGGCGGCTTCAAAACCCAGGGGCGTGACAGGGAAACGTGGGATATTCACAAGACTGATGCCGATGCCGTTGCAGAGGCGGGGGCGTTTGCCCTCGTGCTTGAAGGGATGGTCGAGCCCCTTGCGGCAGAGATTACCAGGCAGGTCAAAATCCCCACCATCGGGATCGGCGCCAGCGTTGAGTGCGACGGTCAGATCCTTGTTCTTGAAGACATGCTGGGCCTGAATGCCCGTCCGCCCAAATTCGTTAAAGTCTATGGGGATTTGCTGAACCAGATCGAAAATGCCGTGTCAGGCTATGCGGATGATGTGAGAGCCCGTAAATTTCCGACTGACAAAGAAGTTTATCGTTAGGATGCGGGCGATGAATTGATGGGACAAGCGATTGGATATGAGCCGCATATTTTCCATTTCGTGCTGCTTGATCATTTTTCGCATCTTTCGCTGCAGGCGGCCGTCGAAACGCTGCAAAATGCCAATTTTGTGGCTGGCCGCAGGATTTACGATTGGCGAACCTGTGGTCTTTCCGGCCAATCCGTGCGCTCAAGTGCCGAAATGGATGTTGCCGTTGACCTGAATATCCGGGCGGTAACAACTGCCAAAGACATCGTCATCGTGTCCGGTGAAGACGTGTTTGAGCTGGACATTTCCCAACTGAAAATCTGGTTGTCGCGCGTCGTTCGGGGAGATGTCCGCGTCACAGGCCTGGGCACGGCGGCCATCGTGATGGCGGACGCCGGTCTGCTGGACAATACCGAAGTGTCCATCCATCCCTGGTATCAGAACGGTTTTGCGGAACATTTTCCGGACGTTCCTATTAGCGGCCGGACACATGTATCCGAAGGCCTCAGATGCACCAGTTCGGGCGGCATTTCAGCAATCGATCTTTTTCTGGATTTTGTCGCGCTTGAGCACGGTTCCGATTTTGCCGACCTGCTCTCCGAAAGCATGTGTTACGCTCAGGTCAGGCTGTTGCAGAAGTCAGTTGATGCGCGGGTGCCCAACAGCATGTCTGTGCAGCATCCGGCGGTGTCAAAGGCAATTTCGATTATGGAGAAAACAATCGATGAGCCGATTTCTCCGTCGGTGCTTGCCAAAGATCTGAGAGTCTCGACGCGCCAGCTTGAGCGTCTTTTTCAACGGTATCTGGGAACATCTCCCAAGCGGCACCATATGCGGCTGCGGCTCAGGGCCGCATACCGTCTGCTGGTGCAATCCCGCCTAAGCATAACCGAAGTGGCCGTGGCGACCGGGTTCAGCACGCCCAGCCACTTCGCCAAGTGTTTTAAGGCCGAGTTTTCGATGAGTCCGCACGAACTCAGACATTCACGGCGCCGGAATAACGCCTGAAAACAGCCGCTTGCGGGCTGTGATCCGCGGGGTCAGGCCGCAGGCGCTTCAGTCGGGTTTGACACCGGTAGAAGGTCCAATTTCAGCTCTGACAGACGTTGCTCAATCTGCGCATAGACATCGTCCCGGTCCGCGCCGTGTCCTTCGATCACTGCGATGCAGTCATAGCCGCCTTCCGGACCGGCGACAGTGTCACCCTCTTTTTTCAAGACGGTGACTTTACCGTTTCGGTTCGCATCCGCCGGATGGGAGAGTTCAAGGCACGTTATCCGCGACAGCTGCGGCGCCAGAACGAGATGGGCGCAGGCCGATCCTTCGGGATCTCGCTCAAGCTCCGTACTGAGGGGGATGCCGGCTGCGATTTTGAGAGTTTCTTCGATAAGGTCGACACCCCAGCAGGAGGTGATCAACGGCAGCACGAGCGCGGTGTCGATCCGGGCGTTGATCTCATAGAGTTGCGGGCCCGTGTCCGTCATCACAGCATCAAGAATGACCGGCCCGTTGTTCAAGCCGAACAGAGAAACGACTTTTTCGGCCAGGTCGCGGAACTGGTGCTCATCCTCCGCCCCAAGCCGGCTTGGAAAACAGAGCTCGGAATTGCGGTGGTCCGTGTCCGAAACACAGCGGCCGTCGGCCATCGCGAAAAATCGGATGGTTCCGTCCTCAACCAGCAATTCAACGGTAACCCGGCCCAGACCGTGAGCCTTAAGCCGCTCGGCCGGTGCAAGATATTCTTCGATCAGGAAATTGGCGCGGCCGTTCGTAAAGGACGGGATCACGGCGGCCCGAATCTCTTTGGGTACGGTATGCATTACTTCATAGAATGCGTCTTCGAATGCAGCAACGATGTCGGCACTGCGCTCGATCCGTCGGGTTGCGATGGATCCACCGCCCAGTTGCCGTCCGTGGCGAAGCCGCAGCGGCAGGACGCTGACGCCTGCGCCTTCGAGCATTTTGATCAATTCTGTCTGATGCAGATCGACGACCGCGAGCTGTTCGGAAATCATCAGGACGTTCATACCGAGCCATTTGGACGACAGGGGCGTGACCGAACTGTAGCTGGCTTCGACCATCTCCGGAGCCCACAGTCGGCAGCTGCGCAAAGGCCGCCGTGCCGACAATATCTCCTCCAGCGGATCCCACTCGGTGTGGGTATTGACGATCTTCGATTTTCTGACTGCAAACGGGTCCTTTTCAGACGTCCCGCCGGGGGAAACCAGACGCGGCTTGGTTTTCACTTGAGACAGGCTCATCGCCTTGCATACCTTCGTAGTGCTGTGTCGATTTTGAGATGGAGACGGGCAGGGGGGATACAAGAATTTTCGGGCGTTTGTTACAGAGATTTAAAGAAGACAGCTTGTAACAGGCCAAACCAGATGTGACGTTGAACTCCGGCCCCAATGTGAGGCGCCGATTGTCCGAAGCGAAAGGTTTCCATGATTAATCAGTCGACACCGATACGGTTTCAGGATGCCCTGCCTGAGGCGGTTGATACGGTTATTATTGGCGGCGGGGTGATTGGCGTTTTCAGTGCTCTGTATCTGGCGCGGGCCGGTCGCCGCGTTGTTTTGTGCGAAAAGGGCCGGATTGCGGGTGAGCAATCGTCAAGGAACTGGGGTTGGATCCGAAAACAGGGCCGGGATCCGGCCGAGGTTGCGATCATGATCAGGGCCCTGGAGTTATGGCGCCAGGTCGACCGGGAACTTGGCGGAAAAACCGGATTTGTTCAAAAGGGCGTGACATATCTGGCAAGCGAAGACAGCGAACTGAAAGGGCTGGTCGACTGGCTCGATGTTGCCAGGGCCCATGATCTGGATACGCGGTTGCTTACGTCCGCTGAACTTGACGATGTGATTGACCCGGACACGGCAGGGGCCGGCCACAACTGGGTCGGCGCAATTCATACGCCAAGTGATGCCCGGGCCGAGCCATGGCTGGCGGTTCCGGCCGTGGCGGGTCTGGCGCAATCAGAAGGTGCATGCATTATCGAGGAGTGCGCCGTCCGTTCTCTGGAAACAACTGCGGGAAACATCTCCGGCGTCGTGACGGAAATGGGGCCAGTCAGGGCCGATCAGGTGATCGTCGCCGGAGGAGCGTGGTCATCCCTTTTTCTTCGCAATCAGGGGATTTCCATTCCGCAGCTTGCGATGTTCTCGACGGTTTCGGCAACGACGCAATTGCCGGAATTTCTCTCCGGAAATGCTGCTGACGGCCGGCTCGGCATCAGGCGCAGAAATGACGGTGGATATACGCTGTGCGCGCATCGGCAATCGCGTCACCTGATCGGACCGGATTCCTTTCGGCATGTTCGCAAATATCTTCCGGTCATGCGGAGAAGCTGGTCCGAATACGGCTATGGACTGGCGCAGAAAGAGGGAACACCGTTTGCATGGTTTCAGAAACGCCAATGGGCTGCCGACGAAGTAACGCCGTTCGAAAACACGCGGGTTCTGAACCCGGCACCGGACATGAAATCTGTAGAACGGGCCCGGTCGCTTTTTGCCGAGCGGTTTCCCAACTGCGGAAAGCCGGAAATCGCAAATGCCTGGGCCGGCCTGGTGGATGTGATGCCGGATGTCGTTCCAGTTGTGGATCGAGTTGACGGACTGTCCGGTCTGATCGTCGTCACCGGTATGAGCGGGCACGGTTTTGGCATCGGGCCCGGGTTTGCCGGCATCGTGTCGGATCTGGCCACCGGCCGGAAACCTTCAGAAGATATCGAGCGCTTCCGGCTGTCGCGATTTTCCGATGGCAGCAAACTTGAGCTGGGTCCGGGATTGTAGGGCAGGCGGTAGACGATTCCCGTCAGTGGCCTATATCAACTGAGCCGGCCTCCAAGTTGGGCGGCTGTGCCGGCTCACCGGTATTTTCCATAAGTGAAGTACCGCGTTGAAATGCCTGCTGAAAATACGATCCGGAAGTCCAAGGGGAGTTGTTCTGAATGTTAAAAGTTACGCTGATATCTGCCGGCCTTGCGTTGTCTTTGAGTACAGCTGCAACCGCAGCTAATTACATAATTGACGTTGAGGGCGCCCATGCGTCCATCAATTTTGAGGCGAGCCATTTAGGGTATTCCATACTCACGGGGCGGTTCGATACGTTTGATGGAAACTATACGTTTGATAGCGCGAAGCCCGAGGAAGGCAGCGTATCTGTGGAGATTGACATGAATTCCGTCAATTCGAACCATGCCAAGCGCGACGATCATCTTCGCAGCGCCGATTTTTTTGATGTTGCCAACCATCCCAAGGCAACGTTTGCCAGCACAGGCATTGAGGTGACGGGCGAGGACACCGCTGTTTTGACCGGCGACCTTACACTTCGCGGCATTACGAAGCCGGTTGAATTGGACACCAGGTTCATCGGTGAAGGCAAAGATCCCTGGGGCGGGTATCGCTCCGGATTTACCGGCACGACGACGATCCAACTCGGTGACTTCGGAATGGGCGGGGTAATCGGCGATGCGCCAATCAAACTGATTGTTCAAGTCGAAGGCATTCGGCAGTAGGACAACGTCCAACAGGGCTGCGCCTTTGTCGCAGCCCTCTTCATTTTGTATCAGCCCGATGACCGACCGGTCCCAGGGTGGGGATGCCGGTAGACCAGATCTTCCGGGTCTCCAACTGATATATTCGGATCAAGCACAGCGCCAAGCCGCTCAGCAAGTTTTCGTGAGCGGACATTTTCGCGTGCCATAAAACTGACAAGTGTTGTGAGGCCAAGTTCGGCAAAGGCCCAGTCGCGGCAGGCTTGCGCTGCTTCGAAGGCATACCCTTTGCCTTCGGCTTCAGGGTAGAGAAACCAGCCCAGTTCGTGTTCTGAAAACAAGGGGCCGAAATTGATGCCGACCTGGCCGAGAGTGTGTCCTGTCTGACGATCCTCGATCATAAGACCGCCATGCCCGAACAGCATCCACTGGGCGATATCATGGCAGAACCAGCCCCAGGCTCCCTGTTTCGAATAGGGGCCGCCCATATAGGCAGCGCGGTCTGAGCACATAAGTTCCTGAAAGGCGGGCCAGTCGTCCAGAGTCATGGGACGCAGGCGGAGTCGTTCTGTTTCGATGGTCGGTATAGCGGCCATGGAATGTCTCGTTTCTGATTGCTGCACGGAACGTGATGCGCAGGTTTATATCTGCACAACGCGACCGGGACAACGGATGCTCGATTGTTTGGCCGCCGGACGGCTTACAGCGTTATTGGGTCTGCCGGGGTTGGCGCCTGGCCGTCATAGCCGCCCCAGACCGACTGATCGAACTGTACGACAGAGCCTGTCATCATCCCGCTGTCGTCGGAAGCGAGGAATGCGACGGCTTTAGCCACCTCATCAGGATCAAGAAGGCGGCCGAAAGGCAGGGTTGCAGCCTGTTTGTCGATGAAATCCGTATCGCCGGATTCGCTCGCCTGTACTTTTCGTTCGTGGTCGGAGTTCATCCAGCCGATATCAAGCTGGTTCACCCTTATCCGGTTGCGCATCAAGGCAAATCCGGTGTTGCGGGTCAGGGTGGACAGCGCTCCTTTTGAAGCGCAATAAGGTGCGATGAAAGGCTGACCAGCACGGGCGGAGGTCGATCCGATATTGACGATGCTGCCGTGAGCACCGTCCCGGATCATCATCCGGACGGCATCCTGAATAAGGAAAAAGGGCGCTCGGACATTGACCGCAAACATGCGGTCGAACAGGTCCTGCGTTGTGTTCAGAATATTTCCTCGGTCCGTGAGCCCAGCGGCATTGACCAGGACATCGACCCTTCCGAAGGCTTCGTCAGCGGCTTGCATCGCCGCGTGGCAATCCTCAACCTTCGCAAGGTCGGTGGGCACGAACCGGACCGGAACGTTATGCGTTTTGGTGATTTCCGACGCCACCGCGCCGCCTTTTTCAGCATTGCGGCCGCATGTCACGATACCGGCGGCGCCCGCTTCTGCGAAACGCCGGGCAATGGCTGCGCCCAGGCCCTGGGTTCCACCGGTAACGACCGCAATTTTGCCGTCCAGTCTATTCATGAGCTTGCTCCGCTTTGCCAACCGGGAATGCCCTTCAAATGGCAGGATACGACAAACGGCGGCAGGGATGTTTCCGTGCCGCCGTCTTAATGCTTGTTGTCAGACAGGTATTACTGGACGCACGTGTCGACGTTGTCGTTGTTGCAGACGTCGAGGCCGGTATAGATTGGATCTTCAACCGATTTGCCTTCCTTGATGTCTTTCAGGATGAACATCGACTTATAGCCCATCTCAAACGGACGCTGTCCGACAAGGCCATTGCCCAGACCGTCTTTTGTCTGCTCAAGCTGCATGGGCAGGGTATCGGCGACCACAATGGTCATCTCCCCGGCATCCATCTTGGCCTTATAAGGCTCAGCGGCTTTCCGGTATGCGTTGTCAAACCACTGTGTGAATGCACCCGTTGACAGGAACAGCGTCAGATCCGGGTTGGCCGCCAGAATATCCGTCATGCCCTGAACAGCGACGTTGCCATCATCGTTCGTGATCAGAGGGCAACCGGAAATTTCCGTCCAGCCGCCTTCACCGGCCAGAGCCGCACCCGGAGGTGTGCCCATGTCCTTGCCTGCCAGCGTGTCACGGGCGCCTTTCAGGCGTTCATTGTGATTGGCTGCGGCCGCGCCGCCGGTCTGAAGGCAGACAGTTCCGCCGTCGGGATGGCGTTCCATTGCAAGCTTCGCAAGATTGACACCGATGTCATAGTTGTTGGTGCCCACATAGGTGGTGCGAAGACCCTTGTCTTCTTCAAGAAGGTCGGAGTCCCATGTCATGACCGGAATACCCGCATCGACCGCGGCCTTCAAAACCTTGGCCATGGCCGGCGCGTTGGATGGTGCGACGGCAATTCCGTCCACGCCTTTGGTGATCAGGTCCTGCACGATCTGGATCTGCTCAAGCTCTGTATGTTCGCCCGGGCCGATATATTCGCACGTGACGTCTGCCAACTCTTCCTGGGCCTTGTAGCAGCCATCCCGCGCCAGATCGAAGAACGGGTTGTTCATCGCTTTCGGCACAAGCGCAAAGGTGTAGTCGGCTGCAAGAGCCGCCGCCGGCATTGCGACAGTC
This sequence comes from Stappiaceae bacterium, assembly GCA_965275915.1. Classification (GTDB taxonomy): domain Bacteria; phylum Pseudomonadota; class Alphaproteobacteria; order Rhizobiales; family Stappiaceae; genus JBDWFY01. The sequence continues at coordinate 74,580 of CBDHYI010000005.1, read as the reverse complement.
GCAGCAAGGGCCAGTGCGATTAATCTCTTCATTTGAGGTTCCTCCCTATTATGTTTGAAGAGAAGCGGGGCCGGTTACCGGCCTCCGCGATTGCGGATCTGTTCCAGAAGCACAGCGAGGATCAGGAAAAGACCAACAAAGAACTGCTGCCAAAGCGCCGGAATTCCAGCAAGAAGCAGCGAATTTCGGATAAGTTCCACCAGCGCCGCGCCAATGGGTGCTCCAAACGCATAGACCACGCCGCCCATCAGGTTGGCACCGCCAATGACGCTGGCTGCGATGACGTTCAGCTCATAGGTCACGCCCATGCCGTTGGTAGCAGATCCGGTGTAGCCGATGAACATGAAGGCGGCGAGCCCGGTGCACAGGGAACAGACGACATAGACGGAAACAATCATGCGCTCGACCGGGATCCCGGCGAGTTTGGCGGCCTGGGCATTACCGCCGATGGCGATCACCCAACGGCCCCATGTCGAATAACGCCAGACCCACCAGAAAGTCGCGGTGAGAACAATCAGTACCCAAACCACATTGGGCACACCGAGCATGCTTTCCCCGCCGATCCATTCAAACAGGTCCATGTCGGGTCCGAAATCGTAGATCATCTTGTTGTTGGACAAGACCATGGCAATCGAACGGGCCATGGCCAGCATACCAAGTGTCACGACAAACGGTGCCATCTTGAGATAGGCAATCAGCACGCCATTGATCAGGCCGACAATTGCAGCCGTCAGCATACAGACGAAGAAGCCTGTCCCGATACCCCAGCCTGCCTGCATGGTCAGGCCGAGCGTGATTGCGCACAAGCCAAGGAGTGAACCGACAGAAAGATCAATGCCGGCCGTGCAGATAACGGCAGACATGCCCAAAGCCATGATGCCGAAAAAGGCCAGATTACGCGTGATGTTGAACATGTTGCGCTCGGTCATGAAGGCTTCTGAAACGAAGGTCATAACCAGCCCGATGGCGACAAGGGCCATAAAGACCCAGAAAGGCTGGGTGCGAATGACAGCTCCAAAGCCGGTCACCTCCCGGCGCTGGGTGATGCTGTCGTCTATCTCGGCATGGGATGCCTGGTTTTGAACTCGATCGGTCATGCCACTGCAATAGCCCCCGTAATCAGGCCCGTGACTTCTTCGGGGCTTGTTTCGTCAATGCGTTTGTCGGCAACCTTGGTGCCGCGGCGCAACACCGAAATCCTGTCGCAGACTTCAAAGACATCCGGCATCCGGTGCGAAACAAGGATGACGGCATGGCCGGTATCCTTCAGCCGTTTTATCAGCGCAAGGACCTCCGCCACCTGGCGCACGGAGATTGCCGCTGTCGGTTCGTCCATCAGCACCAGTTTCGGGTCGGACAGGCGCGTGCGGGCGATAGCGACCGCCTGACGTTGACCACCGGACATCTGCCGGACCAGATCGCGCGGGCGGGTTTCTGACTTCAATTCCGTAAACAGTTCTGCCGCGCGCCTGTACATCGCACCGTAATCGAGCATGGAGAAAGGGCCGATTTTCTTCTTTTTCTCCCGCCCCAGAAATACATTGGCGCCGGCTGTAAGATTGTCGCACAGGGCGAGATCCTGATAAACGATCTCTATGCCTGCGTTGCGCGCGTCGATGGGTTTATAAAATGCGACCGGCTGATCTTCGATCCGGATTTCACCACTTGTGGGCAGAAAATTTCCGGCGATGATTTTCATCAGGGTTGATTTGCCGGCTCCGTTGTCACCCATCAGCCCGACCGCCTCTCCGGGCTGAATGGTAAGATTGATGCCTTGTAAGGCGTGGATTGCTCCAAAGCTTTTGGTGATATTTTTCAGTTCAAGCAGACTCAATCGTTTCCTCCCTCAGAATGCCGCAGCCGTGCGGGCTGATGGCGCTCCATACGATCGTTCCGCTGGATACTGTACTGATCGGTCTGACCAATTTCCAGTCTTTCGTTCTGTTTCACGCGAAGAGCGCCTTTGCGGACGCTCTTTCTATTGCTCAATCCGATACGCTTTTTCTGACGGTAATCACGTTGCCGGGTGCGGTTTGTTTCCTGATGCCAACGCCTTTAGCAGGAATTTGCCCCGGACTGCAGCAGGCAAGAATGTCCGGATGGCTGCCGCAGCAGTCATTGAGGAGGAACGATACCAGCCCGCCCAGACTGGCAAGGTCCGCGCGGTAGATGATGCTGCGGGACTGGCGCTCTGACGTGATCAGGCCGGCATTTTCAAGCGCCGAGAGGTGAAAGGACGCGCGTGAAGAGGATGCACCGACCCGTTCTCCAATCTCACCCGCCGCAGCGCCATCGTCTCCAACCTCGACCAGAAAGCGGACGATGTGCAGTCGGGTGCCCTGCGAAAGGGCGCCGAACATTGCTATGGCATTTTTTTCATTCATTATCTCAACATTTCTTGAATTATTGAGATTAGATATTTATTCTCTGCGTAGTGCATGTCAATCCACCTCAACCACCGAAGGCCAAAACCCAATGAAAATCGTCAGTTTCAAGATCTGTCCCTTTGTTCAGCGTGTCACGGCCCTGCTGGAAGCTAAAGGCATAGACTACGACATTGAGTATATCAGTCTGAGGGATAAGCCCCAGTGGTTTCTTGACGTCTCTCCCAGCGGCCAGGTGCCGGTGCTGGTCACAGACGGCGGACAGGCCCTGTTTGAGAGCGATGCCATTGTCGAATATATCGAAGAGGCCTATCCGCCGCTTCAGCCCGACCTTGCGCTTGAAACCAAAGCGATCAATCGTGCCTGGAGCTATCTGGCATCAAAGAGCTACCTCGTACAGTGCAGTGCCCAGCGCAGTTCCGATTGCAGCACGCTGAAAAAGCGGAGCGAGAAGCTCAATGCGGCGTTCGACCGAATGGAGAAGCAGCTTGGTAAGACACCGTACTTCGGCGGCAAGAGCATCGGCATGGTCGACGTCGCCTGGCTGCCGCTGCTTCACCGCGCCGACATTGTGAGAGAGCATTCCAGTCATGACTTTCTTGGCGATCGTCCCAAACTGAAAGCCTGGCAGCAGACGCTTCTTGCGGACGGCCTCGCCGAGAAATCCGTCGCGCCGGACTTCAGAGAGGCGTTCAGCAGGTTTTATCTGTCTGACCAGACGTTTCTCGGCCGGGGTGAGGACGTCGAGAGTCGCTGTTTCAGCGATGCGTGCGTGACAGATGCGTGTTGTTGAGGCAGGTGATGCATATGCTGCGGTATAGCCGGTTTTCCCAAGAGTGACAGTCTTGCTGTGCCGCAGCGGGCGTTATGACGACATGCCGAACATGCGTTTCCAGTTTTCTACTGTCATGCCTGAGCGATAGGCCTGCTGCATCTGCGGGTCGAGCACCTCGATGAGCAGGCGGTTCTCGATCCAGACCTCAACGCACTCAAACGGTCCGCGGTTGCAGATGCGGGACGTCCAGCCCTTGCTGTCGGCCAGAGCCAGGATCCGGTCGCAGGGCAGGGGCGATCCGATTGCCGCATGAACGAACGTTTCCTGATTGTCCGGCGATCCGGAAATGCAGGCGATCTGGTCAGGGCCTGCCTTCAGCCTGTGGCCGAGGGGATAGACCTCGATGGCAGTGCCGTCATTCTTGTCGGTGAATGCGATCCAACTGTCTGGAAAAGGCGGAAACGGAAGGGCTTTTCCGTCCAGAATCCGGGCCAAAAAACGGGCGACATCTTCCTGCTCTTGCGCATTGATTGAGATATGTAAAAGGCTCATCGCGCAGTCATAGCAGAATAGTGAAGCGATGTCCGATTGCATCGCCGGGCCGGCGGCGTATAACGCGCCGATCGATATCATGGAAACAAGATTTGTTGTGGCGATGCCCGGACATAAGATAAATGAGCGCCAACTTGGAGCGAATGGATTTACGGTTAGCGAAATCGGGCTGGGATGCTGGCAGTTCGGCGGCGATTGGGGTGACAATACGTCGGACGAAAACTCCCTCAGGATCCTGAAAACCGCCATCGACGAAGGTGTGACGTTTCTGGATACCGCCGATGTTTACGGCGATGGCCGTAGCGAAAGGCTCATCGGCCGGTTCCTGACATCGCTTGACGGTCCGCGACCGCGTGTTGCGACAAAATTCGGGCGCGCTGCGGGCGTTTTCCCCGACGGTTATTCCAAAGAAACGATGCGCCGGGGTTTGGAAAGATCGCTGGACAGGCTCGGTCTCGACAGACTCGATCTTGTTCAGTTGCATTGCATTCCGACCGAACATCTTCTGAAAGGAGACGTCTTCGACTGGCTCAGGGACTTCCAGGCAGAGGGCCTGATTGCGCATTTTGGTGCCAGTGTCGAGACCGTTGAAGAAGGTCTTCTGGCGATGCGACAGGAGGGACTGTTGTCGCTTCAGGTTATCTTCAACCTGTTCCGGCAGAAGATTGCGACGGACCTTCTTCCGGAAGCGGAGCGCACCGGAACGGGCATCATCGTTCGCCTTCCTCTGGCAAGCGGACTGCTGTCGGGCAAGTTCACCAAAGAGACGCAATTTGCCGAAAGCGATCACCGGAACTACAACAGGGACGGTCAGGCCTTTAATGTCGGTGAGACCTTTGCGGGAATCGCTTATGAGACCGGTATAGACCTTATCGACGGTCTCAAAGACACGCTGCCTGCAAACATGTCTTTGGCGGAAATGGCGAACCGCTGGATTCTCGATCATCCGGCTGTCTCGACAATCATTCCCGGTGCGAGTGCTCCCGATCAGGTTATCCGTAATACCCGAGTCTCAGCGTTGAAGCCGCTCAACGAAGACTACCGTGCGCAGCTGGTCGCATATTATCGCGATCATGTCGCGCAGCATATTCGAGGGGCTTACTAAATACCGGCGGACGGGGTGAACCTCGGGCCTATCGCCCGAGGTGCCTTCTTATTTTCTCAGCGTGAGTGCCGGATTGTTGGCAAAATAGTTGTGCGGCATGATGTGCACCTGCTTCCATTCCGTTGACATTACCGGCCAGTCCTCCATCCGCGGGATATGATGGAAACCGGCGGTAAACCAGGTCACGATGTCCTTTCCCTGAAGCGCTTCATCGTCCGATGCATAGGTCAGGAGCGTGTCCGTTCCGTCGGACTGGAAGGCGAACTTGCCGCCCGCATAGCGCTGCTGAGGATCGTGAACCGTGTTCCAGACGCTGTATTCGATATAGGGATTGCGCTTGAACGGCGGATCGTTCTGGAAATCGTACGGGCCGTAGGCGACGGAGCCGTGATGGATCATCCAGCCGGGCATGTGACCGAGATGACCCTTCCGGTCCGGGTTGGCGACATGATAGTAGCGCGGCTTGAAAGACGAGACCTGATAGCGCGCGGCCATCTCGCTCTTCGGCATCTTGTGCTCGACCTTCCACATGGAACGGCGCGGACTGTCGGCGGCGATATCTTCGTTCGGCACGATGTCCATGGTCATGAACCGGTTTTCCGGCTGATCGATGTCAAAATCGATACGGAAATTGAAGTAATGGTCGTGGTTGGGCGCCACAAGATTGGGCGCAATCAGCGTGCCATAGGCGGTGTCTGCGGCGTAGGATTCGCTGTCGGTCGATGTCGCGGCCACGCCCTTGACCGCATCGAGGCCGGTTGCTCCGATCATGATGCGCATCTGTCCGTCGCGCTGAAAGCGATAGTCGATCAGATAGTCGTAGTTGCCGACTTCCGAAGCGGTACGCACCACCAGTTCGCTATAGGGGCGGCCTTCCGCAGGCACCGACGTTTCTTCGGACTGGGCAAAGACTTCAAAATGCCGCCAGGCCGGGGCGCCGGTCGACCGTTCAAAAATGCAGATCGCGTTTGGGATCTCCAGCGCGGCACCTGCATCGTCATTGATCACCGCCGGCAGGTATGCGGCATAGTCGGGACAATCAATTCCGGCCGTCAGCGGTGACAGGAACAGCCCGAAGCCGTATTCGCCGCTGTCCATGTAGGTTCGCCAGTACCAGCCCTCGCTCGGGTCCATGTAAGGTACGAACACTTCGCTGAGATGTGTCTGATAAATAACCGGGCGCCAGGTGCGCTGATCGTTGACCTGAATGTCGGAGACCACCAGGCCGGGCCGTTTATCGACACGATGGCGGAATTTCCAGATATCCCAGGTAATCTGGCTTCCGTCCGTTTTGAAGTTCGCGCCGCCGTCCTGTGTCAGCTTGACGGGGTTCTCCTCAGGACGCAGGGGCTGCCTTTGGGCAACCTCTTCCTCGGTATAGCCCCACGGATCGGAATTGACCGGGATGACGGCAATATCCTCCACATCAAGAACCTTGGCGGTCTTCAGATCATAGACGGCAAAGAGGCCTTCAATCGGCTTTGCATAGAAATTCGACTGGCTCGGCGCGACATAGCAGGGAATTTTCATCAGACGCCTGGTCCGGCCCGTACCGTCAAAGAAGTTGCCCGCGGTCAGGGGCAGGCAGAAGACGTTTTCCGGTTTGAGATTGCGTGTCTCAAGCGCCGCGATCATCCGGTCGTCCTCAAGCGCGGCGCCCAGTGCTCCGATGAATTCGGCAAACAGGACCATCGGCTGACCGGTCTGACCGACAGGATCGTCACTCTCAACGGTGCCATCGGAGATATTGACGACGGCCTCCCGGAACCCGTCTGTCGACGTGTATTGAACCGACGCCCGCCGGGTGAGCGGATCGCCTTCGGACCAGGCCAGCACATCGGCCTTTTGCGGCTCGATCAGTTCGATCAGAGGAAACAGGGTCTTGTCGGTTGTGACGCCCCCGTTTCGCAAAATAGTCTGGATGCGTTCGAACTCGCTGGCGGTGAGACCGTCCAGCGGATGTGTCTGGGCCTGCGCGATACCCGTCCCGAAAAGTCCGGCAGCGAGCAGCCCGATGGCGGCACGTTTCATGATATTTCCCCTCTTTCTTCTTCAGACGGATCGATTGACCGTCCGTTCGGTTAGGAAATATCAGCCGGAACGGTCTGTCTTGGCATTTTCGGCCAAAGAGGCGTTCTCGGCCTCAATCTTTGCCCGATAGCGGGCCGGTGACATACCGAACCAGCGACAGGCGGCGCGGGAGAAGGTGCTCTGGTCGGAATAGCCAAGCCGGAAGCCCACATCGGCAAGAGCAAGATCCCTGCGGCGAAGCAGATTGACGGCGGCAGCCTCCCGGCAATCGTCCAGGAGATCGCGATAGGAGACACCCGCCTGAGCCAGCTTTCGCCTCAGGCTTCGCTCCGAAACGCAAATCGCGTCCGCCACGCGGGTCTGATCGTAGCCGCCGTCTTCCAGTGTTTCGTAGATATGCTGCCGGATTGTCTGGGACAGGGACGGAGCCGTTGCCGGTTCCACGCGCCCGGTGTCATCAGATGCGTGGACGGCTCTTTTTGATGTCGGCAGCGCAGTGCTCAGGGCGCCCGCGGGCAAAGTCAGGCTGTTCTCCGTTGCATGGATGTCGATACTCCTGCCCAGAGCATCGCCGAGGTCTTCAAGGCAATCATCCATGGGATGCTCAACGGCAACTGAAAGACAGTCGCCGATCTCAAGGCCAAACCGTTCCAGGACTCCGGCGAACAGTCCCAGGGTCAGCTCCGCATCGCCGCCCCGGGGCCAGATGCGGCCGTCGTGAAGAAGATATGTAAGGCGTGCTGCGTCGTCCTCGATCAGAAACCTGACCGCAGCGCCGCTCTGGATGTGATGAAATCCGTCCGCCAACGCTTCAAGCGCATCGCCAAGGCGCTGAGCCTCGCAAACCGTCCGGCCAAAGACGCCCAGCGAAGTCAGATCAAACTCACGGCCGACGCTCCAAAGATAGTCTGCGCCGAGCTGACGCCGCTCACCTTCCAGCGTTGCAACAAACGCGTTCAGATGCGCAAACCCGTGCTCGCTCGGCTCAAAACCAAGTTTCTGAAGAGGAACATCGGTAATCCAGTCTCCGGTCGCCTGGTTTCTGCATGTTTGCACGGAACTCACGATCATATCGTGGCGCGGTGCGCCACATCCTCCCGATACTCAGCCGCGTCACTGCTCTGAGCCAAGTTTGGTCGAGCGCTGATCGATGGTCAAGCAAGCGGATGGGGGAGTGGTGCGCGGACGTCAGCGAAACCACCCGTTTGGAGGTGACCGAAGCGTCCGGCATCACCCATCACAGAGATGGGCCCGGACAACATCTTCGTTCCATTCAAGGCCAACGCCTGGAACGTCCGGGATTTGAATGTGGCTGTCTTTGACCTTGTAAGGTGTTTGCAGCACCGGCTCTGTCCAGTCCTGCCATTCCAGCCAGTGCGCCGTTTCGGTGACACGCATAACGTGGGCGCCGACTTCCGGATAAAGATGCGTCGATACGGGTACACCCGCCGCACCCGCTATCCCGGCGGCTCTGAGCCAGCCGGTAACGCCGCCGATCCGCATGAAATCGGGCATAACCAGATCGCAGGCATTCATACGCAGCGCTTTATGCAGATCGCGCGGGCCATAGAAGTTCTCGCCGATCTGAAGCGGTGTTTTGAGGTCACGGGCGAGTTGGGCATAGCCGTCAAAATTGTCGTAGACAATGGGCTCTTCTAGCCATGCCAATTCAAGTTCATCGACCATGTGGCAGCGCCTGAGGGCTTCGGCCAGATCAAGGCCCTGATTGAAGTCGGCCATCAGGGCCATGTCCTCACCGACCGTCCTGCGCACAGCCTTGACAGCGGCAACATCGTCTTTCGGATTGTTCCGGCCAAGCCGCAATTTGAGTCCGGCAAATCCGCCTTCGTCCCGGAGTTCAATCGACTGCTCGGCGACAGCCTCGGGCGCCTCCAGCCACAAGCCGTTGCTGTTATAGGACTTCACCGGACCGACGGAACCGCCAAGCAGCACGCACAGCGGCATGCCGGCGGCTTTGGCAAGGGCATCCCATGCCGCCATGTCCAGACCGGAAACGGCCACCATGGAAAGACCCTCATAGCCAACAAAATGCAGAGACTTCCGGGTGGTCTCATAAAGGTCCATCGGGCTGACCGGCTGTCCCTTCAGCATCTCGCTCATGTCCTGAAGGGCAGGCACCAGATAGCGAATCGCCTTGGTGATGTACGGTGCGAGGTAGGACCGGCCTACAACGCCTTCCTCGGTTTTCAGATCGATCAGGATCAATGGCCACTCGGCGATGGTCCCGATACGGGCAACGATGGGCCGCTTCAGCTTCAGGATCACTGCCCGGGTTTCGATACTGTGGAAGGTGAGCGTTTCAAAGGGCATTCTTCTGATCCTCGCGGCCTGATGGATAGCGCGAGTATTGCGGCAGGCGAGGGTTCAGTAAAGGGGTATAACGATGGCCGGTGGGCCGGTTTCCCGGCTCGCCGCTAAAGAAACAACCGGCAGCAATTCCTGCAACCGATAATCGCAAGAATTGCTTTCAGCCAGCACGCAAGATGGCTTTGACCGGATGTTGCAATCTCAAGGCGAGACGTCTTAGTCGGCGTCCGCCACTTCGGTGAACTGACCGTTTTGGCTTTCCGGAATCTCGCCTTTGGCCGTCAATTGATCGACAATCTCTTTGTAGCGTTTGAGATAGCCTTCGGGCAGTTTATGCGCAATGCCCTGGTGACAGTCTATGCAGGTCTTGCCTTCATCAATCGCGCGCTGGTGGCTTTCGCTGGCGCGGCTTTGCTGCAGGGTGAAATCCATGAAATCGAACTTGTGGCAGTTGCGGCATTCGCGGCTGTCGGTTTTTTTCATCGCCGTCCAGACACTTGTGGCCATATCCAGCCGATGGGCTTCGAATTTTTCCGGCGTGTCGATAATGCCGGTGACGAAATGGCCGTATAGTTCCCAACTCGCCTGAATCTTCCGGACAACCTTCGGACCCCATTCCTTGGGAACATGGCAATCGGGGCAGGTGGCCCTGACACCGGCGGAATTCTCCTGATGGATGGTTCCCTGATATTCCGCGAAGACATTGTCACGCATCTCATGGCAGGACACACAAAACTGCTCGTTGTTCGTCGCTTCCATCGCCCAGTGAAACCCGCCCCAGAAGACGATCCCGATTGCGATGCCGCCCAGGAGAATAAATCCGAATGAAAACAAAGAGGTCGGGGTCCACAAAAACCGCCAGATCCGCCGAATGAAGCCGCGTTTTTCGGCCTGAGCATCCGTTTTTGACATGATGTATTTCCTTGCAAGTATGTCCGGCTCAGAGTCAGCGATCGCCGCGGAAATGGTTTTCAACAAGCGCGGGCGCATTTGCCTGCGGGACGTGACACTGCGTGCAGAACCAGCGCGACCCCGACACTTCATTGAGCTGATTGCCGTCACGATCCTCGTAATGGGTCATCGATAGTGTCGGTGCGTTTCGTTCGGCGGCATTGGTCCAGTCGTGACAGGCCAGGCAGCGATTGGCCTTGAGGTCGACCTGGTAATTGTCAATCGAATGGGGGATCAGCGGCGGCTGCTGCCGGTAATTGCGTGAAAAGCGGCCTTCGTCGATCTGATAATTGTTGAGCGGAGCCACCTCTTCTTCAACTGTGGCATCGCGCAAGGTCGTAACCGATTGCCCGAGCCCGGTGCTCAGGGGCGCAAACAGAACCGAAGTTGCGATTACGCTCAGGATCAGTTGCTTTTTCATATTGCGTCTCCGTTACTGACTCAGGCTGCGTGACGCGCCTTGGGAATAGGGTTGGGCTTCTGCCGCTCCGGCCTCACCGGGGCCGGGCGTTGATCGAAGCGGTGAGTGAATTGGAATACATTCGGGCCGCAGACATCGATGCAGCGTCCGCAATTGGTGCAATCGGCTGACAGGATCAGGGGCGTATCATCCCCGTCTCCGCGCAGCGCCGGCGTGATCACGTGCATCTCGGGGCAGACGGCGAAGCAGTCCATACAGTCATCGCAGGCGGCCCGGTTCAACGCCGATACGCGCAGGACGGATTTCCGGCCCAGCAGACCGTAAAACGCGCCCACCGGGCACAGATGACCGCACCAGCCGCGACGGGACACAAACAGATCAAACAGAAAGACTGCGAGCACAAAGGTCCAGGCGAAGCCGACGCCGAAGATCAGCCCGCGATGCAGCATTGAGATGGGATTCACGACTTCCCACGCGATGGTGCCGGTTATGGCGGATACGATCAGCACCATCGCAAGCACCCAGTAACGGGTGCTGCGTTTGGGTTGCCAGCCTTTGGGTAAATCCAGCTTTTCGTGCAGCCAGTGGGCGCCGTCGGTGACGGGATTGACGGGACACACCCAGGAACAATAAACCCGTCCGCCGATCAGCGCGTAAGCAAGGCCGACAATCAGCGCTCCGATCAGCGCGGTCAGTTCGGGCCAGTGCCCGGCGATCACGGATTGGGCGAGAATGAGCGGGTCGGTCAGGGGAAGAACGTCAAAGGTCAGCGAGCCGGACAGGTTGCCCTTCACCCACCAGAGACCGAACCAGGGACCGAGCAGGAAAAGACCAAGAAAGAATGTCTGGCTTGCCCGGCGCAAAAGCAGATATTTGTGGGCTCTGAGCCAACCTTTGGTTTGAATGGCTTCCCGGCCCACCGGGAGAGTGGTTTTACGGCTCATCTCGTGCTCCCCGGGAGTTTGGCGGGGAGCTCGGCCGGAAGCTTGTAGGCCGGTTCAAATCCGCCCGGCGTGACGAGATTGTCGGTGCCCGGACCCGGGAGGCGATCAGGCAGATCAATAAGTTCATCGACCAGAGGATCGCGATCCTCCCAACCCAGTTTGTAATGCTCGGCAGCATCGACCCGTGCAATCCGCTGGGGCAGCACCTTGATGGCGCTTTCCGGCAGGACACAGGACTTTTCGCATTTTCCGCAGCCCGTGCAGGCATCGGCATGAACGGTCGGCATGAAGAGCGCGTGATGACCGGAGCGCTTGTTGTGTTCGGGTTCCAGCGTGATGGCTTTATCGATCACCGGGCAGACCCGGTAGCAGACGTCGCAACGGAGCCCGAGGGCATTGAGGCAATGTTCTTCGTCGATCAGAACCGCAACACCCATGTCGGCATCGTCGATATTCGTCAGGTTCTTATCGAGTGCGCCGGTCGGGCAGGCCGCAACGCACGGAATGTCTTCGCACATCTCGCAAGGTATTTCCCGGGCGGTAAAAAAAGGCGTGCCCGTTGCGGCGCCGTCTACGCCCAATTCGGCAAGGGTGAGCGTATCGTACGGGCAGTCCCGCACGCACAGACCGCAGCGGATGCAGGCGGCGAGAAAATCGCGTTCCGGCAGGGCGCCGGGCGGGCGGATGGCCTGAGCGGGCAGGCTGCGCGCGTCCGATATCAGCTTCGTCAATGCAAATCCGGCCAATGCGCAACCCGCAGCCGCTCGGGCCGCGTCCTTCAGGAAACGGCGCCGATCAGGCTTTTGCGGGTTACGGTTGGCGGGCATGGCTCACAGTCCTGCTATGCGCGTTCGACTTTGCAGGCGCATTTTTTGAAATCGGTCTCCTTGGAGATCGGGCAGGTCGCATCGAGGGTCAGCTTGTTTGTCAGTTGGCCTTCGTCGAACCAGGGCATGAACACGACGCCTTCGGGCATCTTGTTACGCCCCCGGGTTTCAAGTCGGCTCAACACCCTTCCTCTGCGCGTGGAGAGCTCGATTTCCTGCCCCCGTCGCAGACCGCGTTTTTTGGCATCGTCCGGATGCATGAAGACGAGGGCGGCGGGGAAGGACCGGTGCAGTTCGGGCACACGCCGCGTCATCGATCCTGAATGCCAGTGCTCCAGCACCCGGCCGGTTACGAGCCACAGATCGTAATCAGCATCGGGGCTTTCTGCCGCCGGCTCGTAAGGCGCGAAGATAATGTTCGCACGACCATCCTTCTTGCCGTAAAATCTGACGCCTTCACCTTCTTTTACATAAGGGTCATACCCCTCCCGGAAGCGGTAAAGAGTCTCCTTGCCGTCAACAACCGGCCAGCGCAGGCCGCGGGATTTGTGGTAGGTGTGGAAGTCGGCCAGGTCATGGGCATGACCGCGTCCGAATTCGGCATATTCCTCAAACAGTCCTTTCTGGACATAGAAGCCGAAATGCTCGCTTTCGTCGTTCTCAAATCCGTCATTGACTTCAGAGACGGGGAATTTATCGACCGTGCCGTTCCGGTAGAGCACGTCATAAAGTGTCTTGCCGCGCAGCTCCGACTTCAGCGCCAGCAGCTCTTCCGGCCAGACTTCGTCGGTCGTGAAGCGTTTGGAGAATTCCATAACCTGCCACAGATCCGATTTGGCGTTGCCTGGGGCCTGTACCTGCTGGTTCCAGAACTGGGTCCGGCGTTCGGCGTTGCCGTAGGCCCCTTCTTTTTCGACCCACATTGCGGTGGGCAGGATCAGATCGGCTGCCATCGCTGTCACGGTCGGATAAGGATCCGACACGGTGATGAAGTTCTCCGGATTGCGGTAGCCCGGATAGCTCTCATCATTAAGGTTGGGTGCGGCCTGCAGGTTGTTGGTGCACTGGACCCAGTGGCAGTTCAGTTTGCCGTCTTTAAGCATCCTGTGCTGCAGGACAGCGTGAAAGCCGGGCTTGGCCGGAATTGTTCCCGCGGGAATGCCCCAGGCGGTTTCGCAGATTTCGCGGTGCTTGTCGTTCATCACCACCATATCGGCAGGCAGACGATGGGCGAATGTGCCGACCTCGCGGGCCGTGCCGCAGGCGGAAGGCTGACCGGTCAGCGAGAAGGGAGAGTTGCCCGGTTCGGAAATTTTGCCCACCAGCAGATGCACGTTGTACATCAGGCTGTTGACCCAGGAGCCGCGGGTATGCTGGTTGAAGCCCATGGTCCACAGGCTCATCACCTTGCGGTTCGGATCGGCATACTGCTGGGCCAGACGTTCAAGTTGCGCCGCGGGCACACCGGACAGTTCCGAAACCTTTTCTAGGGTATATTCGCTGACGGCCTCGGCATACTCTTCAAAGGTGATCGGTGTCAGCTTACCGTGCTTGCCTTCATGGGCGGGATTGGCAGCGGCCTGTTCCAGTTCGTGCGTCGGGCGCAGTCCGTAGCCGATGTCCGTACTGGTCTTGGTGATGTTGACGTGATTCTTGACGAAGTCTTCATTCACAGCGCCGTTTTGAATGATGTAGTTCGCGATGTAATTCAGGATCGCCAGATCGGTTTGCGGCGTGAAAATGATGCCGTTGTCCGCGAGCTCAAACGAGCGGTGTTCGAAGGTTGAGAGCACATGCACTTCCGTGCCCGGTTTGGTCAGGCGGGTATCCGTCAGGCGCGACCACAGGATCGGGTGCATTTCCGCCATGTTGGAGCCCCAGAGCACGAATGTGTCGGCATGCTCAAAGTCATCGTAACATCCCATCGGCTCATCGATGCCGAATGTCCTGATAAAAGAGGCGACGGCTGAGGCCATGCAGTGTCTGGCGTTGGGATCGATATTGTTCGAACGAAGGCCCGCCTTCATGAATTTGGCAGCTGCATAGCCTTCCCAGACGGTCCACTGACCGGAGCCGAACATCGAGACTGCGGTCGGTCCCTTCTCCTTGATCGCTTTCTTCCATTGATCGGCCATGACATCGAACGCTTCGTCCCAACTGACCGGTTCAAAGTCACCGTTCTTGTCATAGACCCCGCCGCTTTTGCGCAGGAGCGGTGTCGTCAGCCGATCGGAGCCGTACATGATCTTGGACAGGAAGTAGCCCTTGATGCAGTTCAGGCCGCGATTCACGGGTGCGTCGGGGTCGCCTTGTGTCGCAACAACACGGCCGTCTTTGACCCCGACCAGAACGGAGCAGCCCGTACCGCAAAACCGGCAGGCTGCTTTGTCCCAGCGGATATCAAGGACCTCGGGTTGCGCGTTGGCCAGATGGGGCAGCGTAATCCCTGCGGCTGAGGCCGTCGCAGCTGCTGCGCTGGCCTTGAGAAAAGTGCGTCGCGACGTGGTCATAATGGTTTCTCCAGTCTCAGTGACAAGGGGTCTTTGCGCTCATTGCCGTGTTGGTATGGGCAGCCTCGTCAAGCTCCTCGAAATGGTGATAGGTAAGGGTCACGGTCAAAACGCCGGGGATCTGGTGCATGTCCATGATCTGTTCGGATGCGCGTTTGGTCTCGGTATCTTCGACGGTGACGACGATCCGTCCTCCCTCGTGGCCATGGACCTCACCGCCTTCAATGGCTTCGAGCGCGGAAATCACATCAGCAGTCCGCTCCGGCGCTGCGTGCACAAGGCACCCACAGATGTTGATCATGTGCGAACCTCCTGTTGGGGAGTGGGTGGTTGTATGGTGATGGCGTGAACGGGGCAGGGCGCCACACAGGCACCGCAGCCTGTGCAGTCCGTCAGGTTGATCAGCGGGGCGGCCCGGCCACCCGGTACGAGCCTGAAGCGAATGGCCTGCCGGTCGCACTGATCCTGGCAGATCCGGCATTGAACGGCGTTCAGGGACAGGCAGCTATCGGCCACGTTGGCGCGGTGGGGCCACTCGGCATCCTGGATAAGGGCACCGGTTTCGCAGGCTTCGACGCAACTGTGACAAAAGGTACAATGTCCTTTTTCAAAATCGATGGTAGGGTATCCCCCACTACCGGACTGGATGATCTGTGCCGGACAGGCACGGGCACAATCGCCACATCGTGTGCAGAGATCGTAAAAATCGGACGCGTTTGATGCCCCGCAGGGTCTGAGCGTCTGAGCAGAGTCGCGTTGTCCAAAAAAGAACTCTCGCCGGGTTCTGTGTGCGGGCGCGGCAGTCACAGTTGGTTTCCATCCCTTATCGTTTGCGCGTGAGTCTATTCGACAGCGGATGGAACCGCTTTGATTTATGTTAAGGCCGGTGATTGATATATTGCAGGTGGAAGAGGACCGACGCTTCTGCTCGAGACCTGTCAATCCCGGCAATGCACGGGCTTACGGCCCCAAGGGAGTGACGTTGTTTACAGAATTGGTCGGGCGCCTCCGTTAAGAGACGACAATAAAAGCACGGTTAAATCGGGCCAAAGTGGGCGGAGTGCTGCCCGGGCGTGCTATTGAGGCCAGTTCGGCAATCAAGCCGCAGGACACTTCACGAATGCGTTTATCGGCTTAAACAGCGGTTTCGCCGATTGCATTTTGCGAGTAGGATCGCGCGCTTTGATAGAGATCTTTTTAAGCAATGCAAAAAGTTTCACTCGTAATCGATGGCTGGCAGATCGACGTCGGTGCCAGAACCGCGCGTCGCGGAGAGCGGACCATTGTTCTTTCACCGCGGGCTATCAGGCTGTTGCAGGCGATGATCGATGCCGGCGGAGCGACGGTTTCCAGAGCCGAGCTCATGCAGCGGGTCTGGCCGAACGTGATTGTGAGCGATGAAAGTCTGACGCAGGTTGTCTCGGAAGTCCGGCGCAAACTGGAATGTCGGGATCTTATTGCGACGGTTGCACGGGGCGGCTACCGCATGACTCATCCCGGTCCGGGACAGGCAATTCGTCTGCCATATGTCGGTTCGGCAAATGAACCGTCCCTGGGTGATCTTGAAGCGCACGCCCGGTGTCTTGAAGCACGGAGAGAAATGGTGCGTTGCGGTCCCGGGGCCATTCAGCGCGCCGATGATCTGACCTGCGAAGCTGTGGAGCTGGCTCCTGAGTGCGCCATGACACGATCCGAAAGGGCTGTCGCGCTGGTCAGATCGCATCTTTACTGGTCGGAGGGTCGGGACCGCCTTACGCCGGCGATTTCAGACGCGCAGTATGCTGTCGACGCGGATCCCCGCAACGCGGCAGGATATTCCGCCCTGGGCTATGCGCTTGCGTCGGCCGGACATTGGGACGCGGCGGAGATCGCGCACCGGCGTGCCCTGGCAAGCGAGGAGCGAAGTGCGCCCCATTATCATCTTGCAGCGTGGTATCTGATGTCACGCAGGCGGACCCGTTCTGCCGTTGCGTATTTTGAACAGGTGGGCGATCTCGAACCGGATAATATCAAGGGACTGCTGCATGCGGCCCAGTTGGCGTCTGCTTTTGACCTTGAGAGGTCGCGACGCAATAGCGAACGTGCTTTATCCCGGGCGCGAAACCGGCTTGAGTCGGACCCCGAAGATATGCGGGCGCTGGTTGCATGCGCTCTGCTGATGGCTCTGTTGGGTGAGCACACGTCCTCCCATGCAACCCTTGATACGATTGACACCACCGGAAGCGCGCAAGGTGTCTATATTGCGTCCACACTGGCGATCCTCGGCGAGACGGACCGCGCGTTGATGGCCCTTGAAGAGCTTTTTGATCACGGCTGGCGGGATCGCTACTGGCTTGAAGTCGACCCGGCCTTTTCAAGAATCAGCAGCGACCGTCGGTTCCGCAAAATGCATCAAAGCCTGCTGGCCGCATAAACGGCTTTTCAGAACTCTTTCAGCTTTCCTTCAGGATTGGCGCGGCGCGTTGCGATATCCCGGCTTCACGTCACGAAGGCGGACAATCTGCCGAAAATGAAGGAAGGAAAGCCATGCCTCTTGCCATAAATGCCACCGCTCCGGATTTCACGGCGCATTCGACCGAAGGACCGATCCGTTTTCACGATTGGATCGGCGATGCCTGGTGTGTCTTGTTTTCGCATCCGAAAGACTTCACGCCTGTTTGTACCACTGAGTTGGGTGTCATGGCCCGAATGAAACCGGAGTTCGAGCGGCGCGGCGTGAAGATCATCGGCCTGTCGATTGATCCGGTGGAGGATCATGTACGCTGGTCGGGTGATATTCAGGCCGCCGTCGGACATGCCCCGAACTATCCGCTGGTCGGCGATGCCGATCTGAGCGTTGCGAAACTCTACGGTATGCTGCCTGCCGATGCGGGCGATACGGCAGATGGGCGTACCGCTATGGACAACGCCACCGCGCGTACGCTGTTTGTGATCGGTCCGGACAAGAAGATCAAATTGACCATTTCTTATCCGATGACAACGGGTCGCGATTTCAACGAGATCCTGCGGGTGATTGACAGTCTTCAACTGATGGCACGCCGGCAGCTTGCAACGCCTGCCAACTGGCGCCAGGGGGATGATGTCGTCATCGCACCTTCCGTTTCGGATGAAGAAGCCCACAAACGCTTCCCGAGCGGCTGGAAAGCCCCCGTTCCTTATCTCCGGCTCGTCGGAGCCCCCTCCTGAAATCTTTTTTGCATCAAGGAAAAAACAATGCCTGCCAAACTTTCCCGCCGAACATTCGGCGCCCTCCTGCTTGCAGTCGGGTCTTATTCTCTCTCAAACCCCGTCCTTGCGATGGATCCGGGCTATGCCCATCCGGAACTGCTGATGGAACCTGCCAAGCTGCTTGAAGTGATTGAATTAACGGATGAACACCACCCTGACTACGAAGCTGAGGGGATCGTTCTCGTTGACGTCCGTCCCCGCGCGGACTTCGAAGAAGGACATATCCCGGGTGCGCGGAGTCTTGATCCCAATGCCGTTGTTGCAAAACACAGTCCGGTCAACGGTACACTGCGCCCTCTGCCGGAACTTGAGGCCCTGATTGGAGATCTGGGAATTTCCGCCGATCGGAAAGTCGTCCTTTATGATGATCGCGGCGGGTTCCATGCGGCACGGATGTTCTGGCTTCTGGAATATCTGGGACACCGGGATGTTGTACTGCTCAATGGCGGATTGACGGCCTGGACCGGCAGCGGGGGAACCTCTTCCGCAGGTGCCGGCGTCAAACCTGCTTCCGTTGTTTTTCAGTCGGCGCCAAGCCCGCGGCGATATGCCAGTGCAGACGATGTTCTGTCGTATCGCAACGACCCTGACAGTGTTCTGATCGACGTTCGCCCGCCCAAGATGTATGCGGACGGCCATATCCCGTGGGCAGTAAATATCCCCTGGGCCCGGAACCTGGCTGAGGATGGCCGTTTCAGGCCGGCCAAGGAGCTGCTTGCACATTTCAAGGAGCAGGGCGTCACTCCTGAAAGCAATGTGATTATGCATTGCCAGGTGGGTCTTGCGTCCGCGCACAGCTACGTTGCGCTTCGCCTGCTTGGGTTCCCTCGTGTCCGTGTCTATCACCGCTCCTGGGCCGAGTGGGGCGACGACGCGGCCTTGCCCAAGAGCTTTTGAGTCGGGGGCAGGTGAACACGGATCAAAACGGCCCGCGCGCATGAAAGATGATTTCCTGTGCGCGGGTATCGTCGTGCCGTATGAATTTCCCTTGCGGCGACACGGTCATTGCCCCGCATGGCTTGGAAACGATCTGAACTGGAAGGGAATCTTCCCTTCGATCCGGTCGCGGCTTGCGGACAGTCCGAAACGGTTTTTGTAGGCGCGGCTGAATTGGGCACTGCTCGTGAAGCCGCAGGCAACGGCGATTTCGCCGATGGGAAGTGCGGTTTGAGTGACCAGCCCCCGGGCACGGTCAAGACGGACATCCAGATAATATCGGACGGGAGAGATCCCAGTATGCGTTTTGAACAAGCGTTCCAACTGACGCTGAGACAGATCAGAGTTCTTTGCGATTTCGCCGATGCTCAAGAGATGTTCAAGGTTCCGTTCCATCAGGACAATGGCATCACGCAGCTTTTTGGGCGCGACATAGCCCGTGGGCTCACGCCCGTCTGGAAGCTGCCCTTCATGGCCGGATCGCAGCCGTTCGTGAAAGATATACCGTCCGGCGGCGTTGGCCACGTCAATACCGTGCTGAAGCCTCAGGATTTCCAGTGCCAGATCGCTTGCGGCATTGCCGCCGCAGCAGGTCAGCCGATCACCGTCAATAACAAACAAATCCTCACCCATTTCAGTGTCCGGGAAGAGTTCGCGAAACGCCGCAATATGCTCGTAGTGGACGGCGGCCTTCCTGTTTCTCAAAAGACCGGCAAATCCGAGAATGAACGCGCCTGTGTCGAGCCCGCAAACAGTGACCCCTTTGTTCGTCTGGCTGCGCAACCAGTTGAGCAGCGCGGGTTGTCTGAAATGTTCGACATTCCAGCTGGCATTCACAACCAGAAAATCGAGATTTGTCTGTAGGGCCCGGATCGGTGTCAGCTGCGATATGGTGAGGCCGTTGCTCGCAACAACGGTCTCCGACTCCAGACCCAGAAACGTCCACTCATAGAGTTTTGAACTGCGCAGGTAATTGCAGCAGCGAAACGGGTCGACAAAGGCATGCATCGCCAGAGCGTTGAAGCCGTCCAGCAGCAGCATCCCGATTGAAAAGGCTGGTTTGTTTCTATTCGTCGAATGGTCCATGTGACGAAAAATACAAAACTTCTGACGAATAAAGTCAATTCCGGCCGCGAATTTCACCGTAATCTGCAGGCGGAGGTGAAATCGTGTCTACTGAGCATCCCAACATTCTTGTTATTATGGCGGATCAACTGGCGCCACATTTTACCGGCGCTTACGGGCATGCCGTGGCGAGGACACCGCATCTTGATGCATTGGCCGCGCGTGGAATGCGCTTTGATGCGGCCTATTGCAACTCGCCGCTTTGCGCCCCCTCTCGTTTTGCCTTCATGTCCGGGCAACTCATCAGCCGGATCGCGGCCTATGACAATGCATCGGAGTTCCGTGCCGCTATTCCGACCTTTGCCCATTATCTGAAGGCGCTTGGATATCGAACCTGCCTGTCGGGCAAGATGCATTTTGTCGGACCGGACCAGAAGCATGGGTTCGAAGATCGCATCACCACGGATATTTATCCGGCCGACTTTGCCTGGACGCCCGATTGGGAAGCGCACGACGAACGCATCGACAAGTGGTACCACAACATGCAGACCGTAAAGGAAAGCGGTCTCGCGTATGCGACGTACCAGACCGACTACGATGATGAAGTCGCTTTTGCGGCAAAACGCTGGCTGTTTGATTATGCCCGCGACAAAGCGATCGGGCGCTCTGACCCTTTTGCAATGGTTGCGAGCTTCATCCATCCGCACGATCCCTATGTCGCCCGTCCGGAATGGTGGAATCTTTACAGCGACGCCGAGATCGACATGCCGGACCATGTTCCGTCTCTTGAGGATCAGGATCCGTTCTCGCGCCGCCTGATGGACGGAATCGAGGCGAGCTATGTGCCCCTGACCGACGAAGAAGTGCGGCGCGCAAGGCGGGCCTATCTGGCCAATGTCAGCTATTTCGACAGCAAGATTGGCGAACTGGTCCAGGTGCTTGAAGAGACCGGTGAATTAGACAACACAATTGTTGTCGTTACTGCCGATCACGGCGACATGCTCGGTGAGCGCGGCCTCTGGTATAAGATGAATTTCTTTGAACATTCCGCCCGCGTACCGCTTGTGCTGGCAGGACCGGGAATCGCTCAAGGGACTGCCGAAAATGCCTGTTCGCTGATCGATCTCACGCCGACTTTCATCGAGATCGCAGGCGGCGATGCGACTCTGTTCGGAGAACCGGTGGACGGCCGCAGCCTCATGCCGCTGGTACGGGGCGAGGATGATCCGGTCGATGAGGCGATCGGCGAATATTGCGCGGAGATGACCCCGTATCCGGTCTTCATGATACGGCGGGGGCACCTGAAGTATATCCACTGTGACATCGATCCGCCCCAGCTCTACGACCTGGCGAACGATCCTTTGGAAAAGAACAATGTTGCGGCTCACCCGGCATACCACAATGTGGCGACGGCGTTTGCGGAGGAAGTCTTGGAGCGTTGGGACAGTGAAAAACTGCGCGCGGACATCATTGCAACCCAGAAGTCACGTCGTGCCCTGCATGCGGCGATGGAGAACGGTGCCGGCGAGAGCTGGGATTACAATCCTCCGTCCGATGCAAGCAAACAATATGTTCGCAATCGCATGGACTGGACGGTTGCGGCGGGCCGTTACCGCTTTCCGCCCGTCAGCACAGAGGATGGTTCATCGTGAGCCAGGCAATCACAACGGACGACTTCAGGCACGTTTCTGCTGGATATGATGATGATCCGACGCGATCGCTGTCCTTGAATGCGGCGGCATATGTCGAACCGAAATGGTATCGGATCGATCGGCAGGCGGTTATCACCCGATCCTGGCAATGGGTCTGCCATGTCGAGAAACTGAGAGAACCGGGATCTTATGTCACGGCGGAAATTGCCGGATGTCCGATTGTCATTACGCGTGACAATGAACGGGTGTTACGCGCCTTTTATAATGTCTGCAAACACCGGGCCCACACGCTTCTTTCCGGAGAGGGCCGGACAACGCGCATTATGTGTCCCTATCATGCATGGGTGTACCGGCTCGACGGGCAACTGGTTCGGGCGCCGCATACCGAAAATCTCGATGACTTCAAGACAGCGGACATTTGTCTTGACCGGGTCAGGGTGGAGGAATTCTGTGGTTTTGTCTTTGTCAATCTCGATCCCAATGCACACTCGTTGAGGACGCAGTCGGGTGATCTTGAAACGGAAATCAGATATTGGGCACCAGACATCGAACAACTGACATTCGGCCACCGTCTGGCCTACGAGATCAACTCGAACTGGAAGAATGTCGTCGACAATTTTCTGGAATGCTATCACTGTCCGACCGCGCACAAGGACTTTTGCAATCTGGTGGATATGGACACCTATAAGGTGACCACCCACGGCATCTATTCCAGCCACATGGCGGAGGCGGGGAACAGTCCCAACAGTGCATATGATGTGTCCAACGCGACGGTTCGGACCCATGCCGTCTGGTGGCTGTGGCCGACAACCTGCCTGATGCGGTATCCGGGGCGGTCATCGATGATCGTTCTGAACGTCATTCCGGCAGGCCCTGACAAGACGCTTGAAACCTACGACTTCTTTCTGGAAACACCGGAACCGGACCCTATGGAACGGGATGCCATACGTTATCTGGACGAGGTCCTGCAGGTGGAGGACATCGCACTGGTTGAAAGCGTCCAGCGCGGTATGAACACGCCGGCCTTTCAACAGGGCCGCATCGTTCACGATCCCGATGGGTCTGGCAAATCGGAACACGCGGTGCATCATTTTCACGGCCTTCTGCTTGATGCCTATCAAAAGAACACAAGCGCATGATGCTGGAGGGAAAAACAGCGTTCGTGACCGGTGGCAGCGGCGGCATTGGCTCCGCCATCTGCGCGCGCTTTGAGAAAGAGGGCGCAACGGTCATCGCTGCCGATCTGTCCGATAATGGCGGTGCCGGTATGTTTCGCCCTTTCGACGTGACGGACGAAGCAGGAATCATTGCAACCTTTAAAAGCCTCGCGAAGGACTGGGACCAACTCGATATTCTGGTCAATGCGGCGGGCATTGAGATCGAGGAAACGATAGAGAATACGACGCTGGAGCAATGGAACCGGATCTTTGCCATCAATGTGACAGGGATATTCCTGACTTCGAAATATGCGCTGCCGCTGTTGCGCAAATCCGGTGGGTCGAGCGTTATCAATTTCGGCTCCTATGACGGCTTTATTGCCGATCCGGGGCTGGCAGCCTATTGCGCCACGAAAGGTGCCGTTCATGCGCTGACACGGGCGATGGCCTGCGATCACGGGCCGGAGGGTATTCGGGTTAACGCCGTCTGCCCCGGTTATGTCGATACACCGATGCTTCAAAGCTTCTTTGAAGGCGGGGCGTCCGGAAGCGTCGGCGGGACAATCGAGACGCTGCAACAGGCGGTGCGCGATGTTCACCCGATGCGAACCTATGGTACTCCGGAGGATATCGCCAATCTCGTCAACTGGCTGGCCAGTGACGAGGCGCGCTATGCCAGCGGTCAGCTTTGGGTGATCGACGGAGGGCTTTCCGCGCAGGTGCAACAGATGAGAGTTTAGGAGCAGACCGTGCCCAAGTCCGTCATCATCACATGCGCACCGACCGGCGGTATTCATACGCCGACAATGTCACCGCATCTGCCGATCACACCGGCGGAAATTGCACGGGCTTCGATCGAAGCAGCCGAAGCGGGCGCTTCGATTATTCACCTTCATGCCCGCGACCCCGAAACAGGAAAACCCGATCCGCGTCCTGAAACATTCATGCAGTTTCTGCCGGTCATCAAGCAGGCGACCGATGCTGTTGTGAATGTATCCACCGGTGCCGGGCTGGGCATGACGATGGATGAGCGCCTGCGCGCGGCAACAACAACCAGCCCCGAAATGGCTTCGCTCAATATGGGGTCGATGAATTTCGGCATCTTTCCGATGAAAGACAAATACGAGACCTGGAAATTCGATTGGGAAGAGCCGTTTCTGGATATGACACGGGATTTCATCTTTCCCAACACATTCGCGACCATAGAATACGCGCTGAAGCAATTGGGGGAGGGGCACGGCACCCGTTTTGAGTTCGAATGCTACGACTTGGGACATCTCTATAACCTGGCCTGGTTCGTCGATAGGGGCATGATCAAGCCGCCGTTTTTCATTCAGATGGTGTTCGGCATTCTGGGTGGTGTCGGCGCCGATCTCGACAATCTGATGCATATGCACACGATTGCCGACAAACTGTTCGGTAAGGACAGTTACGAATGGTCGGTGCTTGCGGCGGGACGGCACCAGATGCCCTTCGCAACGCAGTCCGCCATGCTCGGCGGCAATCTGCGGGTGGGGCTGGAGGACAGCCTCTATATCGGCAAGGGCGAACTTGCCAAGTCAAACGCCGATCAGGTGCACAAGATCCGATCCATCGTCGAAAACCTCGGACTTACTGTGGCAACACCGGCCGAAGCGCGCGAACGCCTTGCCCTGAAAGGCGGCGATCGGGTGAAGTTTTAGAGTCCTGGCCCCAGGGAGACATCGCATGCAGACCAGGCAATTGATCAACGGGGAGCTTGTGGTCGGCGCGGGCGACGCAATCAGCGTGGTTAACCCATCTACCGGGGGAGAAATCGTCAGGGTCAATGAAGCAAGCGAGGAGCAGGTCTACGCCGCCGTTGCTGCTGCCGAGAATGCCTTTGAGACCTACGCGCGGACAACCCCTGTGGACCGGTCCGCACTGTTGCTTGAAATTGCAGATATATTTGAAGAAAATTCGCAGGAACTGGCCGAACTGGAAAGTCAGGATGTCGGAAAACCCTGGCCTTCCGCTCATGATGACGAAATGCCGCTCACAATCGACACGTTCCGGTTCTTCGCAGGTGCGGCGCGTACGATGAGCGGCTCCGCAGCAGGGGAGTATGTCGCCGGCCATACGTCCATGATCCGGCGCGACCCGGTCGGCCCGGTCGCAGCGATTGCGCCGTGGAACTACCCTCTGATGATGGCCGCCTGGAAACTGGCGGCGCCGCTTGCCGCCGGTTGTACTGTGGTATTGAAGCCCTCGGAAATCACGCCGTTGTCGACGCTCCGCGCGGCAGAACTGTTGAGCGATGTGGTGCCCAAAGGCGTCGTCAATGTCATCCACGGTCGGGGTCCGTCCATCGGCGAGCGACTGATCAACTCGCCGCAGGCAGAGGCCATCACGGTCACCGGATCGCCGACAACCGGCATGGCCGCAATGCGTGCCGCCTCAAACCGGATACGGCATGTCCATCTGGAGCTTGGCGGCAAGGCGCCGGTTATTGTGTTTGATGATGCCGATCTTGAAGGGGTGGCCGAAACCATTCGCTACGGATCGTTCTTCAATGCGGGGCAGGACTGTGCACAGCCCTGCCGCGTCATGGTGCATGATCGTGTCTACGACAAACTGGTGGCCGCGACTAAAGAGCAGGTCGACCAGATCAGGACCGGCGCACCGAAAGCCGAGGGCACGGACATGGGCCCGGTTGTCTCTGACAGTCAGCGTGAACGGGTCGAAGGATTTGTCGAGCGCGCACGCGAAGGTGCTGAAATCGTGTGTGGCGGTAGACGAGGCGAGGGTGATGGATTTTTCTTTCAGCCGACCGTGATCGCCAATGTCGACAATGACGCTGAGATTGCCTGCTCGGAAGTCTTCGGTCCCGTCGTCACCCTGTCGCGGTTTACGGACGAGGATCAGGCGGTCAGGATTGCAAATGCCGGGCGCTACGGACTGGCATCCTCAGTCTTCACGGCTGATGTCGGCCGTGCAATGCGTGTCTCCTCGCGGCTGCGTTATGGTTTTACCTGGGTCAACACGCACGGGGTTGGCACGCCCGAAATGCCGTGGGCGGCGATGAAGGGGTCCGGCACCGGCTGCGACATGTCAGTCTATGCGCTCGACGCTTACACCTCCATTCGTCATGTAATGATCGCGCACTGACATGCGCTTGAGTGGCAAAAAGGCGCTGGTTACAGGGGGGCAACAGGGAATTGGGCGCGCTGTTTCAGAGGCGTTTGCCGTCGAAGGTGCGACGGTCACGGTGACTGGCCGCGGCGACCGTCCGGCTGCGTTTCCTGAAGTCCTTGACTGGCATCGGTGTGATGTCGCCGACGCGGCGCAGGTGATCCGGTTGGCGGAGACCGTTGGTGCTCTTGATATTATCGTCAACAATGCGGGGGTTCAGATCGAAAAGACGGTGGTGGACAGTACCGACGCCGATTGGGATCTGGTCATGGGGGTCAATGCACGCGGAGTGTTCAATATGTGCCGTGCTTTCATTCCGAAAATGAAAGCCGGTGGGTCGATCATCAATATCGGATCGATTTCCGGCAATGTCGCGGACCCGTCGATGGCGCTCTATAGTGCCTCAAAATCATTCGTTCATGGGCTGACCCGGTCGATCGCGGTCGATCACGGGCCGAACATCCGCTGCAATGCCATCTGCCCGGGTTGGATCGAAACGGGTATGCTGGAGGCCGGGTTTGAGCTGGCGGCCGATCCGGCAAAGGCAAAGTCCGATGCCCTTTCACGGCATGCGGCACGTCGCTTTGGAACACCCCAAGACGTTGCCGGCCTGGCTGTCTGGCTGGCCTCCGATGCATCCGCCTTTGCGACCGGCCAGTGCTACACGCTTGACGGCGGTCTGACCGCAGCATCCCCCCTCCATCCGGGACTTTTTTGATGACTGGGGTCACAACGACAGCGGTGCTGGGTGCGGGCGTCATCGGATCAAGCTGGGCGGCTCTTTTCGCAGCTGCCGGTATGGACGTGCGGATCTACGATGTTTCGCCGACGGTCAGGCAGGACGTGAACGAATATGTGAATCGCGTCTGGCCGACACTTGTAGAGCTTGCTCTTGCGGTTGAGGGACGAAAAGGAGCCATCACGTTCCACGAGAGTGCGGCAGAGGCTGTTGCCGAGGCGCAATTTGTGCAGGAGAATGTGCCCGAACGTATAGAGGTCAAACACGCGCTTTATAGCGAGATCGAACCTCATATTATTCCCGGTGCCATTGTCTGCTCATCGGCGTCCGGTCTCATGGTCAGCGAAATGCAGCAAGGTTGGAACGACCCTTCGCGCTTCATTCTCGGTCATCCTTTCAATCCACCGCATCTTATTCCTCTGGTGGAACTTCTTGCGAATGACAAGACCGATGAGGATGTGCTGAGGATTGCCGAGGAGTTCTATGCAGCCGTCGGCAAGGTGACGATCCGGGTTCAGAGGGAAGTGCCTGGTCATGTCGCTAACCGCCTGCAAGCCGCTCTTTGGCGTGAGGCCATCCATCTTGTCGAAAGCGGTGTGGCGTCGGTGGCGGATGTCGACCGGGCGGTGTGGGCCGGCCCCGGCCTGCGCTGGGCTGCCATGGGGCCGCATATGCTGTTCCACCTTGGCGCCGGTCCGGGAGGCCTTGAGGAATTCTGCAATCGCTACAGGGCAAGCTTTCATCGCTGGTGGGACGATCTCAGCGACACGCGATTGAGCGAGCAATTGGCAGCCGATCTTGCCGCAGGCATTGACGACGAAGCCGCCGGTCGGTCGGTGGCCGATCTCTCGAAGACACGAGATGACTTGATAGCGGCCATGTTGCGTGCGAATTCGACTATTCGACGATAAACAGGGCAGCCTAGGAAACATGCTGTTTGAGGTGATCCAACAGCAGTCTCAGCGGCATCATGGAGCGGTACTCCCGAGGGAAGTAGACGAAGATGCCGGGGGTATCGAAGAGATGCTCTTCGAGGAGGGAGACCAGCCGGCCCGCGGAAAATTCGGCCGCGCAATAATCCCTGAATGTATAAATGAGGCCCAGTCCCTGTCTCGCGAGGTCGATGGATGCAGGAAGCGTGTTGGCGATGAGGTTGCCGCGGACTTCGACACTGTAGTCACCCTCTGAACCTTGAAATGTCCAGGGTGCAATGCGGCCGGAGGACTGGAAGCGATAACGAATGCATGTATGGTTGAGCAGGTCCCTGGGCGTAACGGGGACGCCGGTTCTATTCAGATAGTCCGGGCTGGCCATAACCGCAAGCGGCAGGGGGGCGGACAGTCGTACGGCTACCATGTCCTGGGCAATGCGGTCGCCGAGCCGAAATCCTGCGTGCAATTCCTCATCCAGAAGGTCGGTCAGCGCATCCGTTATCGACAGTTCGAGTTCTATGTCCGGATAGGCTTCGCAAAACGATCTAAGAGCCGGGCCGACAAAAAGGTGATAGGCAAACTCAGGCATTGCGAGCCGGAGGGATCCTCTTGCGGCGTGTCCGGTTGTCCGCGCGCTTTCAACGGCTTCGCTCAGTTGTTGAAAAGCGGGGCCCGCACCGCGCATGAGCGCGCGTCCCGCTTCGGTCAGCCTGACAGATCGCGTCGTCCGAACGAACAGTACAGCATTGAGGCGTGCCTCAAGCGTTTTCAACTGGTGACTGACGGTCGAGGGCTTAATGCCGAGCGCATCTGCTGCGGCCCGCAGGCTGCCATGCTGCGCAATTGCGGTGAAGATCTCCAAAGTAGCGAGCGGAAGACGCATGAGGCCTGGTCACAATCAATCTGATTGTTCGATATGATACATGAAAGAAATGAGAAATAGGACAATTAAATAAAACATGCTCCTCCATTAGGTTTAGGAAACCCCACAAACCGCGAGTGCGAGGAACGACGCATGAAGGAAATGCGCATCAACTTACAGAACACACCGGTCATTGACGATGTTGGTGCTCGACCTGTGCGCTTTAACAGCCAGGGGGCGACGTTGAAGGGAACGCTGTTCCATCCGGATGGCGCTATCGGACCGTTGCCTGCGGCAGTCGTAACCGGAGCCTGGACCACAGTGAAAGAACAGATGGCCGGCACGTATGCCCGTGAGCTGGCATTAAGGGGTTATGCGGCTCTGGCGTTCGATTTTACCGGCTGGGGGGACAGTGAAGGTGTTCCGCGCTACGTGGAAGACCCGGCGGTGAAGACCGGCGACATATTGGCTGCCGCTGCATATATGGCCTCGTTGGATGATGTGGACGAAAAACGTATCTCTGGATTGGGAATCTGCGCTTCATCGGGATATATGGCTGCAGCAGTTGCCGATAGTGACAGCCTGCGGAAGGTCGCACTTGCGGCGCCGTGGCTGCACGATCCGGCGATGGTCGAGGGTATTTATGGCGGACCGGAAACGGTAGCCGGCCTGATCGCTGCCGCGAATGCAGCCAATGCCCGTGACACCGTTCTGATTGGCGCAAGCAGAACGGATGAGAATGCCGTGATGTATCAGGCTCCCTACTACACCGAAGCGGACCGGGGGATGATTCCGGCTTATGACAATAAGTTTTCCGTTTTGAGCTGGAAGCCATGGCTTACCTATGACGCCCTGGCCTCCGCTGATCGGCTGACAAAGCCGATGCTGATGGTGGGCTCACCCTCTATTGCGCTTCCCGCCGGTGCGGCCGCCTACGAAGCGCGCACCGAAGCGCCGCTGGAAAAACTGTGGCTGGGGGACGATGTCACCCAGTTTGACTTCTACGACCGCAAAGACGTGGTGGCCGCATCTGCCGATGCGGTGGCGCAGTTCTTCAGATCTTAAGGAGACGAACAATGAATGCTCTTTTCAGTGTGTCGATCGTCGCAGCAACCCTTGCCTCAGGAGGTTCCGCTATGGCAGGAACGCCGGAAGAAAACATCAGGATTGTCGAGGATTTTTTCGCCGCCTATAGCGCCAAGGACCTTGTTGGGATTGCCGCGGTGATGGACGAAAACATCCGCTGGCACATTCCCGGGCGCCATCCGCTGTCAGGAACGAAAAGCGGGTGCGATGAGGTTCTGGCGTTCTTCGAACAGCTCGGCGTCGCCGACTTCAAAGCGCAGCCGATCTATTTCGGCGCGGATGAAACCCATGTGGTGGACATTCATCGCGGATGGTCGAACGTGGACGGAAAACCCAATGTCGATACGACCTGGGCGCTGGTCTATCGCATTGAGAACGGCAAGATCGTCGAGGCAACGAACCTCTCTGCTGATCAGGATGCCGCCAATACCTTTTTCTGGTCTCAGTATCAGCTCGCACCCGTGCCTCAGCGCCTAGCCGATTAACGTTTCCTTTGACCCAAACCGAAAACTGAAACCATGACCCGGGAAATTACAAACATCGTTTCGCGTTTTTTCGCCGATGTGGACCGCTATGATTGGGACAAAGTAAAAAACTGCATGACCAATCCGTTTCATGTCGATTATTCATCCTACTCCGGAGAGGAGCCGGCCGATGTTTCCCCGGCCGATCTGACCGGCAGTTGGGCGGCGATCCTGCCTCACTATGACAGCGTGCATCATCAGATCGGCAATCTTGTCGTGGAAGCGGATGAAGATGTCGCATCCGTTCAATGCCATGGCATGTCCACTCACTTCATCGCCAATCACCCCGGGGGAGACCTTCAGTTCATCGTCGGAACCTACGATCTCACGCTCGTCAAAAAAGATGGAGCCTGGAAATTCTCCGGTATGCGGTTCAACTTCAAATACGCTTCCGGAAACGCCAACCTTACGGCTGAAGCGCAACGCCGCGCCGCCGCGAATTCATAGGAGCCGTCAGATGCCAAAACGCCTGATCACCCCCGTCTTCGTTGCTCTGTTGATGAGCAGTTATGCTCATGCGGAGATCTCGGATGAACAACAGGTTCTGAATACCATCAACAATGTCGGGTATTTTGCCGATCGGGGTGACTGGGACAAAGTCGCTGCTCAATTTCATCCCGATGGCGCTGTTCTGGACTACACGTCTTATGCGAATGCATCGGCAGGAACCTCAACTGAGCTTCCGAAACTGAAACCCTCGGATATCGTCGGGGCCTGGCAGACCGTTTTACCCGGATATGATCGCACACATCACCTGATGGGTACCGAAAGCGTACAGGTGGATGGCAATAAGGCGCAGACGACTTCGAACATCTACGCCACTCACATTCTTGAGAATGAGGGCGAGGATACCTGGGTGTTTATCGGTGACTATCAGCACGCGTTGGTAAAGACCGACGCCGGTTGGAAAATAACCTTTATGCGCGCCAACTTGCGGGTGCAGCTCGGTAATCCTGACCTGCCGGCGCTGGCAGCAGACCGCGTGAAGTCCGGCAAACAGTGATGACAAAGACGGATCGAGGCCCATATCTGAACGCATGTCTTTGCACTAAGCGGATTGAGGAGCGCGGATGAAGCGTCGAGCCTTTGTTACCGGAGCCACTCGCGGAATTGGATTGGCTATTGCCGACGGCCTGATCAGGCTCCGCTGTGATGTTCTCCTTGCGGGGCGCGATAAACCCGCGGTTGAAGCTGCCGCTGACAGTCTCGGCGCGACCCCGCTGCTTCTGGATGTGTCAGATCCGGTGAGTATCGAC
This sequence comes from Stappiaceae bacterium, assembly GCA_965275915.1. GTDB lineage: Bacteria > Pseudomonadota > Alphaproteobacteria > Rhizobiales > Stappiaceae > JBDWFY01. The sequence goes on along the minus strand of CBDHYI010000005.1, from coordinate 43,165 downwards.
CGCGCGGCAGAAGCTGCCGGAGAGGTCGATATATTGGTCAACAACGCCGGTGTGCTTGGGTCGGGAAGCGTTCTGGACGACATCGCCGAGTGGGAACGCTCCATGGCGATCATGGTCGATGGTCCGATGCGGCTCATGCATCGTCTTGTCCCGGGCATGGTTGCGCGCGGTTATGGCCGGGTTGTCAACCTATCCTCCGGCTGGGGTGCGTTTTCCGAAGGTGTGGCAGGGCCGGGAGCCTATGGCGTCGCTAAAGCGGCTCTGAATGCGCTGACGGTCTCAGCGGCGGGGAGTGTGCCCGCTTCCGTCAAAATCAATTCGATGTGTCCTGGATGGGTTCGGACGCGGATGGGAGGCGGCGCGGCAACCCGTTCGCCCGAGGAAGGAGCAGACACAGCCATCTGGCTTGCGACATTGCCGGACAACGGGCCATCGGGAGGCTTCTTTCGGGACCGGAAACAGATTGGCTGGTGACAACAAAGACGATTGAGGGCACGGTCGATCCATGACAGTCCGGTCTATCGGAACCAATCGCTATGACGAAGCGCCAGCAGGACATTCATGAAATCAACGACTGGCTGATCAAACAGGGCCGACTGTCCGCTGACGCCGTTTTCATCGTCGAGCAGTACGTCGGGCTGCTTCGGAAAAAGGGCGACCGGTCACAGGAGCGCGGATTGCTCAGAGACTGGCGAACCCGCTGCTTGCTGCATGGGAGCTGATTTGGACCCAAGACGCAGTCCAAGAATATACGGTCCCGCGAACAACCTTGAGCACCGGTGCCTGGCATGGCAGCCCGTTTGAATATGTCGTCACGAACACTGAACCGCTGCATAAGTCTTTGCAGTCTCTGGGTCCGGAGGACCATCAGACTTACAGAGAACTGGCGGATGCCGGTGGTCGGGATTTTTACGCCACGGTTCTGGAATATCGGGACGGCTCGCGTCAGGCCTGCAGTTATGTTACCGATCGGGATGCGGGGTTCGGCCCGGCTGACCTGCGCATCATTGAGCAGACCCGTGCAGAACTGGGATCGGTTCTTGAGCCGCTTGCCGTGCGCCGTTCCGCTGAAAGTCTGCTGACGACCTATCTGGGAATCGGCCCGGCCGGCGCTGTCATCGAAGGTTCAATACAGCGGGGCGAATATGTGCAGATAGAAGCTGCAATCATGTTTGCCGACATGCGCGGCTTCACAGAGAAAAGCGTGACCTGGCCGGAAGTGGACTTTCTTTCCGCCCAGGACGATTTCTTTGAAGCGGTTGTTGAGGCCGTGCATGCCCATTGCGGAGACGTGCTGGCGACGTTTCAGGAAGCGCGGGGACAGGGGGCGGCCACGCATCTGCTGAATTGTGTTCGACGAAAAGCGCTGGAGGCCGGGTTCCGGCGATTGAGCCTCATAACCGGTGATGCCAATCCGGCGCGGCGACTCTATGAGCGGTTTGGATTTACGGTTGCCGGCAGCGCAAAAATCGTTGCCGACCGGCGCTGGTCGATCGAAGGTAACAAGTGGCTGCTGTACATCAAGGAGATCGATTAGGCAATTCTCGCGATCCTTGGATCGCGTGAAATGCCCCAACTCTTTGTTTTCACGCGTATCCTTGTCGCGAAAATGATTCAACCTTCACGGGATACGCCATAGTTTTCTTAGCCGCAGTTGGCCACTCAAGCAGGAGCACCTGCGGCCGATGTCTGCTGTTCCATCTCTCTCTGTGTGTCGAGCCAGTTCGGATCAATGCTGAGTTTTTTCGCGATCTTGTCTTTGCTGGTCAGCAGCCGCCAGAAGGGGGTGACGTCAGCGTATGGCACGCCGGCAGCCATGTCCTCGATTGCGGCCTCGGCGGAAATGCGAATGAAGATGGCGGTGGAGACCGGGCAGCTTGCATCGCATTTTCTGCGTGTGGCCATATCGGCGCGCATGCGTTCTATGGTCCGGGTCTCGCCATAGGGAATGCGCGCAATGTACTCATCGACGATCTGAGGCGTTGCAACAAACAGTGTCTGGCCTTTCTTCACGCCTGCAAAGTCTTTTTCCAGCGTGACGATCTTCGAGGCCTTCTTTTCGCTCAGGCGCTGTTTTGCGGTCTTAGCCATGGTTTTACTCCTTGTCGGCAACCATAACAGGGGACCGGGGCGTTAAAAACAAGGTTTCAAAGAGTTAGGCTAAAACAATTGCTTACTCAGGTTCGCTCTGAAATGGAGCTCTCCACCCCTGTTCGAACACGTCTCTTACCCGGCCCGCTCGGCGGCAAGAGACAGCGCTTTGTCAAGCCGCGGGTCTTTGCCGCCGCTATAGGGCAGGTCAAAGGCGATCGGGAAGTCAGGCACGACGCCTTTGCCTTCAAGCACAACGCCATCCAGTGTCAGTCCGGCAACGGCGATATAAAGAACCCCGCCATCGGGCAGGGGGAACAGGGTGCCGGCGGTGACGGCCCCGGCTGTCCGTTCGCCGACCACGATGCCGGTGTCGGTGGCCTTGGCAACATGGGCCGTTAGTTCGGCGGCCGATCGCGTGTTCCGGTCGATCAGCACGACCAGACGGTCCTTGAAGCCTCGTGCTGGCAGGTTTCGAATGCCATCGCGCGTTTCCATGCGCACCGGTATGCTGACCGCCGCGATCACCTCAAGCGGCAAGGCGCTGCCACCGATCTGGCCGCGCAGGTCAAGAACGAGCGCTTCGGCTCGGCGGAGCTTGCCTCGACGCTGCATTGCTTCCCTCAGAATTTTGCGCGGCGCTTGTCCGGCCAGAGACCAGAACCGGATGTAGCCGATCCGTTTGCCGTCGGTTTTGATAATTCGTGTGCTGGCGCGGGCGGCGTCGGCAAACAACAGGCCAGGTGGTAGTTTCCATACCGGGATGGCGACGGTGCGGACCGGACCGTCGGCGTCGCGCTGGTAAGAGATTTTGATTTCTTCATGTGCCTTGTTGCGAAACGAATGCACCGGATGAAAGGGCTTCCCGTCGATTGAGACAATTCTGTCGCCGGTCAAGAGGCCTGCGGCCTCTGCGGGACTGTCAGGCAGGATCTGGTTGATAAACACCTTTTCATCGATGGTCTGCGTGAAAAGTCCGATGGTCTCGACAAACGGTCGGTCGCCATAATGCTCCTCGATGATCTCGGACAGGGCTCCTTTTCCGCGAAAGACGTCCAGAAGAACCGGATGACGCGGATCGTTAAGATCAACATAGGCCGTGTGCGATGTCTTAAGAGAAGACAGCAACTCGTTCGCAAGCCTCGGGAACGCCTCCGCTTCAACCGGCAAACGTTTCTGCGCGTCGGCGCATGCGGACGACCAGTCGATACCCTTCAATTTTTCGTCGTAGAATTCGTCCTGTGTCAGCTCGCAGATCCGCTCCAGCACGGCTGTCTGCGATGGCGCGGCGGTGGCAACACCGCAAAGAAACACTGTGGACATTATGCCGGCGATCAGCTGTTTCATATGCGCTCCGGATCAAAGCTGTCAGGCTCTCAAAACTGCCGCGAAAAGTGACGGGAACGATTTCCCGGCCTCGGCCCTATTGCTGTCCCTCGGTTTCCCGGCGATAGCGCTCGATAACCGCAGTCGGATCTTCGCCAAGCCCCGTCAGTTTCTCTCTCATCTGCCCGAACGCGCCCGGGCCTTCTTTGAGGAGACTTTCCTGAAGCTCCATCAGTTCGCGTGCCTTTGCAACATAAGCCTTGTTTTCCGGATTTGGAATGTCCGGGTCGTGCAGAGACGAGAGGAGGATCATCACGGTTTGGTCATCGGCGACAAATCCCTCCGAGATCCGTATCGCCTCATCCCTTGAAAAGCCCAGCGCCTCCAGCGCCGACCGACCGGCCCGGAGAGAGCTGTCAAAGGTCTCCCGGATGATGTCGCGGCAGCCCGCAGAATAAAGCTCATAGACATGGTGCCGGTCATAGGCTCGCGCAACCACATGAACATGCGGATAGGTGTGACGGACATACCGCACAAGTGCGGTGGTCTGTTCCTTGCCGTCAATCGCGGCGACGAAGATTTTGGCTTCGCGAATGCCGGCAGCTTCCAGAAGATCAGGTCGGGTGGCATCACCGAAATAGGCCTTGATGCCGAATTTCCTGAGCATCTCAAGTTGGGCCGCGCTGAAATCGACAACGGTTGTCGTAAAGCCTGCGCCCTTGATCATGCGGCTGACAATGCCGCCAAACCGACCGTGACCTGCAATCAGGACGGTGCCCGTTTCCTCGATCTCATCCGCCTTGCTTTCTGTCCTGCCGATAAAGCGCGGTACGATCAATTTGTCATAGACGATGAAAAGGACCGGGGTCAGAAGCATCGACAGGGCCACGATCAGGAGCAACCGGTCGGCCAGGTCGGACGGCAGCACAGAGTTGGCGACAGTAAAGGACAACAGCACAAACCCGAACTCGCCTGCCTGCGCCAGGCCGAGGCTGAACAGCCAACGGTCGGAGCCGCGAATGTTGAAGATCAGGCTCAACAGGAACAAGACGGCGACCTTCAGAAGGATCAGGCCAAACGTGAGGGCCAGGACGGTGCCGATGGTCTCAAACAGCAAGGTGAAATTGATGCCCGCACCGACACTCATGAAGAACAGCCCAAGCAGCAGACCGCGAAACGGGTCGATGTCCGATTCAAGCTCATGGCGATATTCGCTGTTGGCGAGCACGACTCCGGCAATGAATGTGCCAAGCGCGGGGGACAAGCCGACAAGAGACATGAGCAGTGCGATCCCGACCACCATCAACAAAGCCGCGGCGGTGAACAGCTCCCGCAGGCCGGCTCCGGCAATGAAGCGGAACAGGGGGCGGGTCAGAACGCTGCCGGCAAAGACGACAGCGGCGACAGCCGCGAGCGTCACGAGGGTTGTCTGCCAGCCGTTGAGACCGGCAACAAGGCTGAGGCCACCGCCATGGCCTTCGCTTCCGTGGCCGGTGTCAGCGCCATGATCCGCACTGTTATGATCGTTTCCGGCGCTTTGCACTGCCTCGGAAGCCAGGTCGGCCAGTTCCGGAACCGCAAGCAGCGGCATAAGCGCGAGCATCGGGATGACGGCGATATCCTGAAGCAAAAGAACCGAAAAGCTCGATTGCCCGCCATCGCTTCGCATCAGGCCTTTTTCGTTCAGCGTCTGAAGCACGATTGCGGTCGAGGAAAGCGAAAAGATCAGACCGATAGCCAGTCCAATGGTCCAGGGCTGGCCCAGGGTCAATGCCGCGAGCATCACAAGCGCTGCCGTCAACGTGACCTGTCCGCCGCCAAGGCCAAGCAGCTTTGCACGCATGGACCAGAGCTTTTGCGGTTCAAGTTCCAGCCCGACAAGGAACAGCATCATCACAACGCCGAACTCCGCAAAGTGCTGAATTGAAATGACGTCCACCCTCAGCAGGGCGAGCAGCGGGCTGATCGCAATGCCGGCGATCAGATAACCGAGCACGGAGCCAAGGCCAAGTCGCGAAGCAATGGGCACGGCAAGGACGCCGGCAATGAGAAAGATAAATGCAAGGAGAAGGAAATCGGTCATGCTTCGATTTTAGATCAGAAGCTGTGAACCGGAGCAAGGCGTGATTATGATGTCGTGGATATAGGTGGGCGGGGGGTGCTGGATCCGATTTGACAAAAATGAACGGCCCGGCGTCAGACACTCCTGTTGCCGGGCCGCGGTCCCCCCACAAGGCGGGATACTATTCTTTGAACTTCAGTTTCGATCCGTCAAACGTTGTCACCTGAGCGTACATGAACCCATCCTTTGTAACATAGGCGTCCGCCCCTTTGTAGGGCTCGGCCAGGAAGTCTGCATCGGCTTCCCAGATGACGTTCAGGGTTCCCTCGACGGTGAACGTGCTCAGGGTTTTGAACTGCAATCCATTCAGACCCCCATCTGCTTTGGATTTGCAGAATCCTTTGAACAGGTCGCCGACGGCTTCACGGCCTCTAAATGACTCGCCATCTGCGATGATGATCAGGACTTCCGGCGGATATTGCGCCATCAGCCGGTCCCAATCGCACTTGTTCAGGGCATCGAGATGTTCATCGACGACCTGTTGCGGACTTGGTTGAGGTACAAGCGCCGGCAGTTCGCTGGAAAATGCCGGTGTAAGCACAGGTGACGAAACGCAAACGACTGCGGCGAGCAGTGCGGTTTTATTCATAGGCTCCTCCCGTCATAGATGACACGTCAAATGACGGCACAGACCGGGCTGCCGTGCAATCACAACGGATCGTGCCATATGTCGCTCAGTCTGATTTTGGGAGTGTATCCGCAAGCTTGAGACGTTGTATCTTTCCCGACGGACCTTTGGGCAGTTCAGGCATGAGATGCACCCGGTCAGGGGATTTGAACGGGCCGATGCGTTCCCGGCACAGGCGGATCAGGTCTTCGGACACCGTCTGCGATCCTTCGCGCAGAGTTACCGCGGCTTCAACCCGCTCACCATATGTCTCACAGGGCCGGGCAAAGGCTGCGGCTTCGATCACATCCGGATGGGCGTAAAGCGCCTCGTCGATTTCGCGCGGGGCGATGTTCTCTCCGCCTTTGATAATCAGTTCCTTCAGACGGCCTGTTACAAACACGAAGCCGTCTTCATCCATGCGGCCAAGGTCTCCGGTGCGGAGCCAGCCCCCCCGGAAACTTGCGCCCGTGGCTTCCGCGTTTTTCAAATATTCGCGCATCACGTTCGGCCCCCGCACAACGATCTCGCCTTCCGCACCGCGCGCCACATCCCGGCCGTTTGTGTCGTGAATGGCAATCCGGCAGCCGAAGGGTTTTCCCGGAGATCCGATTTTTCGTTCGGCAGGCGGGAGCGGGTTGGAGAGGATCTGAGCTGCGGTTTCCGTCAGGCCCATCGTCTCGATGATAGGCACACCGAACCGGGCCTCGAACGCTGAATGGATCTCAACCGGCAGAGCGGAGGAGGCCGAGCGTCCAAAACGGAGCCGACTGCGGCATCCCGGAGATGGATCAGCCTTGCCATGAAGAAGGTGGCTGACAATCGTCGGAACCACCGAGAACCACGTCACGTTGCTGTCGTCCGCCTGCTCCCAGAAGCGGGAAGCGGAAAACCTGCCTGTCATGGTCAGCGATCCGCCTGAAACCAGGCTGCCCATTACGGTTACGCACAGGCCGTTTATGTGATAGATCGGCAGGACGCAAAAGCCACGGTCGTCGGATCTGAGGCTGTGGGCGATGGCAGTGATCCAACCGCCGGCGAGCAGGCTGGCATGGGTGTGCACGACGCCTTTGGGTTTTCCGGTGGTGCCCGATGTATACATCAGGAGAGCCTGACTGTCCGGGGTGATCGCATGAAGGTCGCACCCGGTAGCCGTCTGGGACATATCGAGCACATTGAGATCTGTGGGTGCTGCGTCGTCAAAAAGCGTGCGGCAGCTTTCATCAACAAAAGCAACGTCGGCTTCGGAATGCTCAAGCGCATAAGCGATGGCCTCGGGCCCGGCGGCAAGGTTGATCATGGTCGCCCGGAAGCCGCCGTAAAGTGCCGCATAAAGTGCAAGCACTCCTTTGCGGCTGTTCGGCATCACAATGGCGACGCTTTCGCCTGGCTTTACACCCCGTTCGGTCAAAGCGGCAGCAAGATTGCGCGCGTGCGTTCTCAGGTCTGGCCACGTCAGCGTTTCTCCGGTCTCCGGAAAGACAACAGCAGTCCCGCCGTCCCCGGCACGGCGGTCGAGCCAGTCGCGGATTGTTCCTCCAGGCGGTGAGCCGGGGTCCAGTTTCATTTGCCGACCTCGGCCCAGTAGGATGAGAAAATGTCCTCAAGTGCCGGTTCGTGCGGCGGTATCTCGCGCACGATCTTTGTTGTTTGCAGAAAGTGGCGCCAATGCAAATTGTCGTCTATCGCATTGCCGCCCCAGGTACCGCAGCCCATCGAAAGGGAAAACGGCATCCCGTTGTTAAACGCGCCGCCGGTTGCAAAACAGTGGGCCTGGTTGACGATGATACGGCTTGTGGGAATGGCTCTTGCAAGCGCGAGCGCGCGGTCGTCTTGTGCCGAGTGCAATCCAACCGAATGACCCGCACCCTGGTACAGTTGAATTTCCCGGGTGATGCGGACCGCATCGTCAAAATTCCGGGCACGATAAAGAGCGAGGACGCGGCTGAGTTTTTCGCCCGAGAGGGGATGGGCGGGGCCGACGCCTGTTGTCTCGACGGCCAGATACTCGGTGCCTTCAGGCACGGTGACGCCGAGCGCCTCAGTCATTTTGTCGGCGTCCTGAGCCACGACGGCCCGGTTGAGATGTCCCTCGGGCCAGAGCTTTTCGACGATCATTGCTTCGTTTTGGATCAGCACTCCGCCGGTCCGGGCCACTTCCGCAACAAAGGCATCCCAGACCGCGTCAATGATCACGGCGGAATTCTCCGATGAACAGGATGTGGCGTTGTCGAAAGTCTTCGAGGCCCTGATTTTTTCTGCGGCTGCGGAAAGGTCGGCGGTTTCGTCGACAATGACGGTGACATTGCCTGCGCCGACCGCAATCGCCGGTGTGCCGCATGTCTGGGCGCGTTTGACGTTGTTCTGGCTGCCCGTGGCGATGACCTTGTCGCAGGTCTCCATCAGCCGTTGGGTTTTTTCCTTTGAACCTGGCGCGGGGATCATCTGTACCAGAGCCGGATCTTCGCCGATTTTGGCGAACTCGGAATGAATGTGCTCAAGCAGCCGCTCGCATGTGGCGACACCCTTTGGTGACGGGGCGACGACAATCGCGTTACCGCATTTGAGGGCGTTGATAATGTTGTTGGCGGGCGTAGCCGCGGGATTCGTGGAGGGGACAATAGCGCCGATGGCACCCAGAGGCCGTGCGATTTCAGTAATGCCTTTCTCCGTATCTTCTGAAACGATGCCGAATGTGGGCACGTCATGAATATCGCGCATCAGGCCAAGTGTTTTACGGTGGTTCTTGGTGATCTTGTCCGGAACATTGCCAAGCCCGGTTGTCCTGACCGCCAGTTCCGCCAGTTCCCGATTACGGCCCGGCTCCATGATCGCCCAGGCCACAGCCTGCGCCGCACGGTCATACCGTGCCTGACTGCCATTGGCTTCATATTGTTCCTGCGCCGCACGGGCTCGGGCGACGATGGTATCAATGTCCGCTATCGGATCGGGCACATTCATGGCGGGTTCCTTACTGCGAGGGACGGGACGCCAGGTGCGCCCCGCCGACATTTGAATCAAAGGCCTGCCAAGAGGTCCTTAAGCGTTTTCTCGCGGGCGTTCCACATTTCGATGACCTCGTCCCGGGTCATGACATGCATCGGCGAGCCGCCGGCTTTCATCTTGTCCTGCACGCGGCTGTTTTCGAACATGGCCGGGACGGTTGCTGCGAGTCTGTCGATCACGTCCTGCGGCGTTCCTTTGGGAACCATGACACCCCGGAAGTTGACGGACGCATTGTCGATATCAAACCCCTGTTCCTTCAGGGTCGGCACGTCGGGCAGGAACTTGTTCCTCTCCAGATCGAACACGCCGAGGATTTTGATATTGCCGGCTTCCCTTGCGCGGAAGGCATCGGACAGATTGTTGACGCCGCCCAGAACGTCTCCTGCGATCACGGCTTTCATGGCGCCGGCGCCGCCCTTGTTGTTGGGAATATAGGCGAGCTTGACGCCGGCTGCTTTTTCGAGCTGAAGCGCTGCAATGTGATGCCCCACAAACAGCCCGGCACCGGAGAATGTCAGTTTGCCGGGATTTTCCTTTGCAAAATTCACGACGTCTTCCATCGAGTTGAAGGGACTGTCCTTGCTGACGACAAACACGGCCGGGTCGGCCCCCCAATTGGCGATCGGCTCAAAGCTGTCGGCGGCATAGTCCACACCGCCTTCGATCGACTGCGCGATAAAATGCGGAATGTTGTAGGCGCCCAGCGTATAGCCGTCCGCCTCGGCCTGGGTGGCGAACCAGTTCCAGCCGACCCGCCCGCCCGCTCCGGGCTTGTTGATAATGGCGATCGGCATGCCAAGAGCATCCTCGTTGCCGGCCGTCATGGTTACGATGCGGGCCTGAAAATCGGTGGCTCCGCCGGCACCATAGCTGACCATCAGCATGATCGGCCGTTCCGGATAGTCCGAAGCGATGGCGGTGGCGCCCGTCATTGCCGTCAGTGCAAACGCTGCAGCGGCTATCAGTTTTTTCATGTCTTCTCCTCCCTTTAAATGTGTTCCTTCGGTGTTAGCGGGTCAGAACAAAATTTCCCGCGGTGTAAAGACGTTCAGCAGCATCGCGAAGAGACCGTACATGACGGCCAGGAAACCCGCCGTGATAACGAGGCGTTTGATCCAGGTTCTGGGTTGTGAATGCGGAGCCGGATCGTAAAGTGACAGCAAAGTGAAAAAGGTGATGGTCGACGCGGTGTAAAACCCCAGGGTTTTGGCAGCCCAGAACACGTAGATCAGCATTACGATCAGCCCCGGCAGAATGTTGTGCATTGCATATCGGCTGAGACCGGCGCCGACGCGGCTTCGGCCCAGAAGTGCCTTACCGAAAGTCCAGAGCGCCAGCACCACGAAGAAAGTGGAGATCAGGCGGGGGAACAGGAACGCGTCAGCGGGAGTCTGGGTATAGCTGACATAGGCCACCCAGATTCCGACCGCCGCAACAAGGCCGGAGGCGATGATATGTTGGGTGCGAGGGAGATCGGTCATGCGACAATCTCCTCTTTGGAGGTGTAGCGGCGGCTGCGCAGTTCCATCCAGACCGAGTAGGCGACCGACGCGATAACAATGGTGATCAACGTCAGGTTCAGCGCACCGGTGAAGAAATACTGGCCGACACCGGACGTGGCGTTGGCGATCATCGATCCCTGAATGAAGTTGGCTTCCGCAATCGGGCCCAGGATCAGGCCAAGCACCAGCGGCGCGGCGGAGAAACCAAACCGTTCCAGGAAGTACATGCCCGTGCCAAGGGCGGCCATGACATAAACGTCTCCCATGGAGTTCTGGACCGAGTAGCTGCCGAATACAGCCAATCCAAGGACCACGGCAGCCATGACAGCGTTGGGCACTTGCGCAACGCGAGCGGCTATTCCAGCCACGTACAGTCCGAAGACGCACATGAGGATCTGCCCGATGAGCATGGAATTGATGAAGGTCCAGGCGACATCCGGGTGATTGTCGAACAGGTCGCTGCCGGGAAAGATACCGTGGATAAGCAGTCCGCCCAGAAGTACGGCTGCCGTGGGCGACCCGGGTATCGACAGTGTCAGCAGAGGAACCAGCGACGGGCCCACCATGGCATTGTTCGCGCTCTCTGCGGCGATCACACCTTCGCTGTGTCCGGTGCCGAACTTGTCCCGTTCGGGACTCATTTTCTTCGACTGGTCATAGGCGACAAGTCCGGCGATCTGACCGCCGACACCGGGGATCAGGCCGATGAGTGAGCCGGAAAGGGTGCCGATTGTGAGGGCGCGCGTCCGGCGGAAGACTTCGCGAAAGGCTTCCCTGATCGGATGTGTTTTTACCTTCAGCACTTCAGAGCCGGTGCGGTGGCGCCCCTTGGCAAACATCGTGATCACCTGCGGGATGGCGAACAGGCCGATCAGTGCCGGGATCACATTGATGCCGCCGGAGAGGCTGGAATGAAAGATGAAGCGCTGGGCGCCCATGATGTCGTCAAAACCGATGGTCGCAAGCCACAGGCCGATACAGCCCGACAGCAGACCTTTTACGACCGAACTGGAATCCAGAGATCCGATTACCGTCACACCGAGAATGGCCAGCCAGAACAGGTGGGAGGGACCGAAGGCGAGGGCCCACTGGGCCAGCACCGGTGTCAGGAAGATCAAAAGAAGTACCCCGAATATGCCTCCGACGGCCGATGCAAGAAATGACAGTTGCAAGGCTCGTGCGCCCTGTCCGTTTCGGGCCATCGTGTGGCCGTCCAGCGTCGTTGCTATGTTGGCCGGCGCACCGGGGATTTTCAGAAGGATCGCACTGACCGCGCCGCCGGCGACTGTCGAGGTATAGGCGGCTCCCAGAAGGATTAGGCCCTGAGCGGCCTCCAGTCGAAATGTGAACGGGATCAGAAGGGCGACGGCCATTGTTGGTGACAAGCCCGGCGTTGCGCCCAGGATCAGTCCGCCAATCGTGCCGATCAGAAGCAGTGCGAAGTTGACCGGCGTAAAGACCTCGCCAAAATAGGACAGGAATTCCAAGGCCGAAGCCTCCCTTTCGTCAAGGGCAAGTCTCGCGGAAACCGGTTCGCGTGACATGCCCCGGCAGCCTGTTTTTCGCGCGCCCATTTTTTAAGAAGTGCTGCTTCTATTTGCGGGTGCGCCTTGGTACTTGACCTTTGAGCGTAATGAATGAAAATAGTTTTGCAAATGTTTTCATAAATTAATTAGATTGGAGGTTATGATATTGATATAAAAAAGAAAAAGGCCGATATTGTTACCGTTGCGCAGGCGGCCGGCGTCTCCGCGTCAACCGTCTCCCGCTTCTTCAATCATCCTGATTTGCTGAAGCCCACGACGCGTTTTCGTATCAATGAGGCGGTCAAGGAAACAGGTTATATCCGCAATCGCGCGGCGCAGACGATTCACGGCATCCGCAGCGGAACGATCGGGCTGATCGTGCCGACGATTGATCACGCAATATTCGCTGAGCTGGTGCAGACTTTTTCTCAATCTGTCGACGAGAAGGGATTTACCATTCTCCTTGCCTCGCACGGCTACGACCTTGATCGCGAATATGCCCTGGCGCGTAAAATGCTGGAACATCGGGTCGACGGGCTGACACTGATCGGCGTTGATCATGCGGATGAGACGCTCCTGTTGATCGAACGCCAGAAAACACCTGCAGTCTCGCTCTGGAGTTATGCCACAGACACCGGGATTCCGTGCGTAGGCGCGGACAATCATGCCGCGGGGTATCTGATCGGACGTCATGTGGTGGGCCTGGGCCATCGCAAGATAGCCAGCGTGTTTCCGCCGCTTGAGGGGAACGATCGTGCCGCGGCACGATATGAGGGATTTCGCAACGCGCTCAAGGAAGCGGAGACGGGCATCGCGGACGATTGGATGCTTGAAACGCCTTATAGCGTCGCTGCGGCGAAGGCGGCCGTCGATGACCTTCTGTCGACCCGCTCCGAGCGGCCGACTGCGCTTGTCTGCGGTAATGACGTGCTGGCCTGGGGAGCGCTTCATGCAGCATCTCATTTGGGCATCAGCGTGCCCGAACGGCTCACTGTGACCGGAATTGGCGATTTTAAGGGGTCCAAGGAATTCGAACCGGCCCTGACGACGGTCCGCATACCCGCCAACCAGATTGGCCGGAAGGGCGCAGAGGCCATCGTTCAGTCAATAGTTGCTCCCGAAGAACCCTGCTCAAGTGAGCTGATTGCATCGGAACTTTTGTGCAGGCAGACCTCTGTCCCGCCGAGATAGCAGTCTGTAGTGTTTTGCAACCGATGCTTGCTCCGGAGGCGTGTTGGTGTTCAATACGCTGGTCGGATTCGCATGAGGGCAAAACATGTCCGGCCGCTGCGAAGGCAGTCGGTACCACAGGAGACGTGAAATGACAGAGCAAACCGGAACGGACAGCTATGTGCTGGGCAGCCGAAAAAGCGCGCACCACCGCTATCGGCTGTTCAATGATGTCTTTCTGCCCGGAACGTTGCAGCGGCTCCCTGCGCTGCATCTTTCTCCGGACATGCACATCCTCGAGATTGGATCCGGTATCGGCGATACAGCGTGCTACCTGGCAAAAAATATCGTTCCGGACGGCCATGTGACCGGATTCGATCAGGCTCCCGACCTGGTTGAGTTGGCGCAAAGGCAGGCGAAGGACGCGGGAATTGACAATGTGAGTTTTCACTGCGCCACTGCTCAGGACTTTCCCTTCCCGGAAAATGAATTTGATCTGGCCCACACGCGCTACGTTCTAACTTATCTGTCCGATGCGGATGACATCCTGCGCAAGGCCTATCGGGCGCTCAAACCATCCGGTATCTTTTTCGGCGAGGAGATGGCTCAGATTTATATCAAACATGGGCGCGCGGACTGGTTTGATCAGATGGCCGACTGGTTTTCGCAATTGATCGAAATAGGCGGAGGCAATCCGAATTACGGCATCGACCAGATGCCCTCCGATGTCTTGAATGCCGGCTTTAAGGACCTTGTCGTTACGGCATTCTGGCCGTTTGAAGATCAGCAGAAGGTTGTCGATATGGTGCGCATCGCGGTTTCGGAGGAGATGCGCCCGAATATTCTGAAACATGGGATCGCGACCGCGGAACAGGTTGACGCACTTGTGTCGGAGCTTGCGGTTGAGGAACGGGACTATGCCATAAGCCCGTCTATCGCAGCGCAGGTGACTGCCCGCAAAGCCGGTTAGAGCGCATCCCGCGAAGGTTGCATCATCTTTGATGAACATGTTCGGCGATCAGTTCGGCCACGGACGGACCCGGTCCGACCAGTTCCAGAACATTGCGGTCCGGATCGCGGATGAATATCGTCTTCGTACCCCGAAATTCGCGCCGCCCGGTTATGGCGATGCCCCGATCTGTCACGAAGGCTTCAGTGGCTTCGGCGTCTTTCATTTTGAGCGCCACATGGGTGATGCCCGGATATTTTTCAGCCTCGTCCATCAGAACATTCTCTCCGCCCTTTGCGGTCGCCGGACCGAGAAGATTGATATTGATGCCGGACGGATGGAGCATAACCAGCGGGTGGCCTTTGTCGTAACCGCCGTCGGCGATCAGTCTGAATCCGAGCATTTCGTAAAAGGCGACGGACTGTTCCCGGTCGCTGATGCGGATCCCGATATGGTCAAAATTCGCGATGTCGAGCATGTGTTCACCTTTGTCTTTTGCGTAAAAAACAAGATGAGACCTATCCATTGAAATCACTAGTATTGAAAATATCACAATACCTGTGCATTTTTTATACATGCCAAGCATCGATAGAATGGGAGAATTTCTGGAGGTTGTGGAAGCCGGAAGCATTTCGGCGGCAGCGCGAACGCTTCATTTGCCCCGGGCGACCCTGAGCCGGAGGATGTCGGGGCTGGAAGCGGAGCTCGGGGTGCGCCTTATCCACCGACGGACGACCAGTCTAACGTTGACGGACGCGGGGCGGGAATTGCGTCTCAGGGCGTCCCGCATCGTCGCGGATGCGGATGCGGCCTGGTCGGCCGTGAGAAGGCTCGATGAAAAACCGCGCGGCCTTTTGAGAGTATCGGCAACCGGCTCGCATTTCAAAAAGCTGTTCACTGATTTTTTGTGTGATTTCCCCGAAGTTCAGATTGAGGTGTTGTCAACGACCCGCCATGTCGATCTGCTTGCCGAGGGGGTTGATGTCGCGATGCGGATCGGGCCGGTAAAAGACCAGAACCTGATCGCAAAGCGCATCCGCACCGACCGGACGCTGGCGGTGGCGACCCCCGGATATCTGAAATGGCGGGGTGCGCCCAGGCAGGCGTCGGATCTGAAGGATCACAACTGCATTGTCGGTTTTGCCGGTGATTGGGCGCCGAACAGTCGATGGCCGTTGCTGGACGGCGGCACGGTTGTTGTATCGGGCCGCCTTGCGGCCAACGATATCGGGATTGTCAAAGCCTCCGCGCTGGACAGTCACGGGATCGCTCTCTTACCTACCGCGGTTATCGCGTCCGAGCTTAAACAAGGGGTACTGGTTCCGGTTCTGGCCGATACTGTCGGAGCGGAATTGCCGATCAGTCTTGTGTATGCCGATCGGGAGTTTATCGATCCCAAAGTGCGGATCTTTGTCGATCGGGCGGCAAGTATCATGCGCAGGGAAATGCCAGAGCCGTTTGGTTTTGATGTGGGCGGCCTGTGGCGAACGAGAGGTCTGGCATGAAGAAAATCGGCCTGATTGGCGGCCTGAGCTGGATCTCAACAGCTCACTACTATCAGCGCATCAATGAAATCACGCAATCGCTTGCAGGCGGCGTCAGCTCTGCGCGCATTGTGCTGGAAAGCGTCAATCGCCAGGACTATGTGTCGGCCGTGATCGACCGCAAAGACGAGGCTGCCGCCTGCCGGCAGATTGCGGCGTCCGCTTATGCCCTGGAACGCGCGGGGGCGGATTTCATTGTGATCACCTGCAATGATGTGCATCGTTTTATGCCTGAAATTGAGCCTGAGATCGGAATTCCGTTCCTGCATATTGCGAAGGTCACTGCGGAGGCAATCAGGGCAAGGGGTCTGAAGAGTGCTGCAATCCTGGGGGTGCGGAAGACGATGGAAGAGGATTTTTATCCCTCGATCTTTGCTGAAAGCGGCCTCAACGCCGTCATTCCGAGTGAAGATGAAAAACGGTTCATTCATGAGAGCATCTACGAGGAGCTTGTGAAAAACCGTTTTCTGGATGAGACGCGCAAGCAATACCGGTCGATTATTGCGGATCTTGGCGGACGGGGCGCTGACTGTGTTGCACTGGCTTGCACGGAAATCCCGTTGCTGCTGTTGCCGGACCAATCACCGATACCCGCTTTTTCAACGACGGAACTCCACTGTAAAGCGGCGGTGAACCGGGCTCTTGCAGCGGACTGAGCATTTCATCCTTCCATTGTGTCGCCCTATCCGGTACGCCCCGGGTATTAGCCGCGCCAACTGACACGGGAGACTTAAATGGAGCAGACCGGGTCTTACGTTATCTGTGCAAATCCTCGGAGCGGCAGCACGCTCCTGTGCCGGCTGCTGGCAGAGACGGGGGTGGCCGGCAATCCGCATTCCTATTTTCACAGACCTGAGATAAATGCTTGGGCGCAGGCGATGAATGTCCCGCTCCCTGACACCGCGTCGGAGGTGGAAACCCTCAGCGCCATCTTCGAAGCTGTGCAGGAAAAGGGGCGGGGAGGGACGGGTGTTTTCGGTCTGCGGCTGATGCGAAAGAGCTTTGATTTTCTGATGGAGCAGATCGACCGTCTCCATCCGGGCCTTCCAAGCGATGCGGCCCGGTTTGACGCAGCGTTCAGGCAGCCGTACTACATTTATCTGACGCGCACAGACAAAGTGGCTCAGGCCGTTTCTCTTGTCATGGCCGAGCAGACCGGTCTCTGGCACAAAGCGCCTGACGGGTCCGAAATCGAGCGGACGGCGCCGCCCAAAGAGCCGGTCTACGATGCCGATGCGATTGGGAAATATGTCGAAGAACTGACGTCTTATGACCGGGAATGGATACAGTGGTTCGAGTGCGAAGGCATCGTTCCGATCCGCGTCACCTACGAAGATCTGGCAACTGATCCATCCGGAACGCTGCGGCGCATTCTTGAGGAACTGGGTCTGGACGGAGCTGTGGCAATGGGTGCACGTCCGTCCGTCGCCAAGCTTGCGGATGAGGCCAGCCGCGTCTGGGTGGAGCGATTTCGGGAAGCAGAGAGCCGGAATACAATCTGAGCTTCGCGGTTAGTTTGCAAAGGCACGGCTTGAAACGGAGATTGAATTGTTTGAAGGGTCCTTGGCGTTGGCAAAACTATAGCCGTCCACCTGATGGACGGGTCCGAACTCCAGACCTTGCTGTTTCGCCTTTTCACAAAAGGCCGCGACATCTTCCACGTCAAACACAAGTTTGATCAGTGATTGCCCCGGTTTCTGGCCTTTGGACGCGGGGTGCAGCAGTAATGCGAGGCCGGATCTTTTTGGTTTGAGTTCCACGATCCTGTCGCCGGGGCGTTGAAGCGGCTCAAACCCGAAATGCCGGCAATAAAAGGCCGTCATCCCCGGAATCGTCTTTGTGTATATGATGATGCGTCCTGTGGGTGTCTGCATTGTCAAAGTTCCATATTAAGCCCTGGGACTGTTAAGGTCTGCTCGGGTCCGAATGCAAGATCCGATTCCGATCGGTAAGGTGCGCAATGATGTCCGATGAGCCGATTGTCCGCCGTCAAATGGTCCAACATAAACAAGACATGCTCTAAATGAAGACAATTGGTATCTTGGGCGGCATGTCTGCCGCATCGACGCAGATTTATTATCGTGAACTGTGCGACCTGACACGCAAACGACTGGGTGGACTGCACTCGCCGGAGCTTCTGATCCGCTCGCTGGACTTTGCCGGCATTGAAGAGCTTCAGGCAAAAGGTGACTGGGAGACGGCGGGGGAAGTCCTCAATCGGGAAGCCAGGGCACTGGAACGCGGCGGCGCCGATATTCTTATCCTTGCAACGAACACCATGCACAAGTTGGTCGTGCCGATGATGCACGATGTGACGATCCCTCTCGTTCACATTGCCGATGCGACAGCCGCCGCGATCCTCTCAGCCGGTCTGAAATCGCCCGGTCTCATGGCAACGGCCTTCACCATGGAGCAAAGCTTTTACACCGACCGTCTCGTTGCCGCCGGTCTGGTGCCCCTGACGCCGGACGATGCGGACCGGTCCGAAACCCATAGGATCATCTACGAGGAACTCTGCAAGGATATCATTACGAAAGAAAGCATGGACGCTTATGTCGGGATTGCCGAGCGGCTGATCGAAGCGGGTGCCGATAGCCTGATCCTTGGATGTACGGAGGTCGGCATGCTGCTGAATTCACAGAATGTTTCGGTACCGGTATTCGATACCACGCTGATCCATTGCGAAGCCGCGCTTGAGATGGTGTTGATGTAATGGTTGATATACGCCTTATCGTATAAATAATAAATATACGAAATACCGTATATTGACAAAATATACGGTTTGACGTATGGTTGTAACAAAGATTCGCGGCGGAGACTGTTATGGACCAGGTCGTCAGAACACCTGCGCAAATCGGCGCTGCACTCAGGCGGAGGCGCAAGCAATTGTCGCTCAGTCAGGCAGCGCTTGGAGAGAGGACCGGTTTGCGGCAGGCAACCATATCGGACATTGAAACCGGTGCGGCTGCCGCCTCCATGGCGACGCTGGCCGATCTGATGGCGGCGCTCGATCTGGAATGCGTCATCAGGCCCAGAAGCAAGGGATCGGCGGATGCGATTGAGGATATCTTCTGATGGCGCGGCGAAAGGTCCGGCGGCCGCTGACTGTCTTCATGAACGGTCGCCTTGTCGGCCGGCTCAACAGACAGGCGAGCGGGGCGGTCGATTTCCAGTATGAGCGCTCCTGGCTGGACTGGGAACACACAATGCCGGTGTCACTGTCGCTGCCGCTTCGGGAAGACCGGTATCTGGGCGATCCGGTTCTGGCGGTGTTCGACAATCTTTTGCCCGACACCGACGTCATCCGGCGGCGCGTGGCGGAAAAGAAGGGCGCGGACGGGATCGACGCTTTCAGCCTTCTTTCCGTCGTCGGCCGCGACTGCGTCGGTGCATTGCAGTTTATCCCTGAAGACGAGGAGCCCGGTCCGGTCGGCACCCTTGACGGAGACGAACTCAGCGAAGCGGACGCAGCGGCACTGATCGGCAATCTTGCCCAGGCACCGCTCGGCCTCAACAGGGATGACGAGTTCCGGATTTCCGTTGCCGGTGCCCAGGAAAAAACCGCGTTGCTGAGGCAGGACGGCCGCTGGCTGAAACCGGTCGGCACGACGCCGACGACCCACATCCTGAAGCCGCAGATCGGACGATTGCCGATCGGCGTGGACCTCTCGGACAGTGTTGAGAACGAGCATTTCTGCCTGCAACTCCTCAAAGGCTTCGGTCTTAATGTCACGAACAGCGAAATTGCCGATTTCGGAGGCCGACCGGTCCTGGTCGTTGAACGGTTCGACCGGCGCTGGACAAAGGACGGCCGACTGATCCGGCTGCCGCAGGAAGATTGCTGCCAGGCGCTTTCGGTGCCCGTCAGCCGCAAATATCAGAGTGACGGCGGCCCCGGCATTTTAGGCATTCTCGATCTTCTGAGGGGCAGTGACACTCCGGTGGAAGACCGGGCGGAATTTCTCAAGGCTCAGATCCTGTTCTGGCTCATCGGCGCGACCGACGGCCACGCCAAGAATTTCAGCCTGTTTCTCACCCCCGGTGGCCGCTATCGCCTGACGCCGCTTTATGATGTGATCTCCGTACAGCCGAGTTTTGATCAGGGTCAGATCGACAGAAAGGCGATGCGTATGGCGATGTGTTTTGGCGACAATCGGTATTACCGTCTGGAGGACATCAACGTTCGCCGGATCGAACAGACCGCCAAACGGGCCGGACTGGACACTCATATTGTGCCTGACATTCTGGAGACGATTGCGAAAAACGCAGACCGGGTCTTCAGCGAAACCGTACAGACAATGCCGAAAGGATTTCCGTTGAAGCTGGCGAACGCGCTTTACGAAGCGCTGAACAGGAGATTGCAGCTGTTTGACGCGGGCCGGATCCGGGATCGGGACCCGCACGAGGAGACACTCTGATGCCTACTTACATCACTCACTGGACATGTGACCCCGGCGAATGGCCGACGCAGCGGTCGGACCTGATCTGCATGTGGAACGAGATGCTGGCGGAAGGGGAGGACGACCTTGAAGTCGGGACGGTCAAGTTTGCCGGCTGGATCAGCAATTCGGAAGGTTATGGCATTGTGGATGCAAAATCCAAGGCCGACGTGATCCGCCTTTGCGCAAAGTTCTGGCCGATGGTGCACAACGATATCAACGAAATTGTTCCGCTTAACGAGGCGGCGCCGGCAATTTTGGAAGGAACCAAAGCAGGGTGGGAGAAGTCCTGAGGCGAAAGCTCAAACAACAACGCCATCGACAGCCCGCGCTGATCGGTCCAGACGAGTGCCGACAGAATAATCCCCGATTATCAGGCTCCGGATACCGGTGACTGCAAACAGCATAAGGCGGCGGGCGTCACGTTTACCGCGCCTTTGCCGCCTGGGCCTGAACGCGTTCCTGGTGTTTTTTGCGGAAATACGCATCCACCTCCGGAGTTCCGTCATGCAGACTGCCGAACCATTTGTCTAACGGCATGTTACTTTCACCGAAATTCACATTGTGAAACCGGTGATGCAGGTAGTGCATGTAGCGGTCGGTGCGCAAGGCCGTTTCGTCGCGGAACACAATCTCGTCAAAACCGGAATGGCTGACCGCCGGGCCAAGGCCGGTCTGGAAGGCATTGAACATCATGTGCAGCGGATGGCTGGGCACCACGACATGGACGAGGATACAGCTGAAATAGAGCAGATGCTCGACCGGGTGCATGGCCAAACCCGACCACGGGCCGACATTGACGTTCTTATGGTGCAGATAATGAACCCAGTCGTAAAGCGGTTTCCAGTGGATCAGGCGGTGGATCCAATAGAAGTGAAAGTTGCGCCAAAAGGGAACCAGCAACATCAGAATGCAGAAGTAGACCGGGTTGGTCTCGAAGTTGATGAAGGGAAGCATGTTATTGGCATAGGCCCACCACATACCGCATTCGTAGGCGGTCCAGACCAGCATCCCGACATAGGACCAGAAGACATTGTCATAGATCTGATCGCTGAACAGGAACGTCGGATTGTTCTTGGACATCCAATGGCCGTTATATTTCTTCTTCCGGCCTTGCATCCGGAACTTGATGAACCAGAGATGGAAGCTTCCGTTCCAGATTGTCAGGATCACCGCATTGCGGGCCAGTACTTCCAGCACCCAGCCCCAGGAGAAGGTTTTCATCACTGCGAATTCGGGGGTGAAGAATGCGTAGGATATGCCGATAAGCAGCATGTAAATGGCGAACCAGGGATAAAGCATGCCGGGAAATCCGAACATCCAGGTGAGCAGTTCCCTGACATGCTGGGGCCTGTCCAGCAGTGGCTCCAGATAGACCGGTCGGCCCGATCGCCATTCGCCGCGGCGATCCCGGACCTGACCATGTTCATCGATGGTTGTCTTCGGTTTGGCCACGGATATCCCTCCAAGCGTATCCGGGATCAGAATGCGGCATTTTCCTGCGACTGTGCAACCGTACAAACTTCCGGAAGTCTCAATAATATTTAATCATTACGAAGCCGCATCGGGGCAGTTGAACGACATATCTTACGATATAAGGACGGAAACAGAACCGACGATCCACACAGTCACAACCCGGCCGTTGCCTTGGACCAGTAGTACGTGTCCTATGCGCGCACGGGCTTCGGACAGGAGGGACATCCATGGCTGAGCAGGTCCGCGTATGCGGCAAGAGCGATATTGATGAAGAAGACGTCATGCGTTTTGATCATGGCGATCGCACCTTTGCGATCTATCGTGGGCCGGAAGGTGACTTTTACGCTACGGACGGATTTTGCACCCACGAAAAGGCGCTTCTGAGCGATGGCATTGTCGATGGATATGAGATCGAATGTCCGCTTCATTTCGGTGCATTCGATTATCGGACGGGTGACCCCACGGTTGCGCCGGCCTGCGTAAAACTGAAAACCTATCCGGTATCGGTCGAAGGTGAGGACGTATTCATTGCCATAAGGGAAGATTAGCCCGGAATTTCCGCAGCTGAACACTTTTTTGAAACGGTCGCATCAGCGCTCAAACAACCCGCCCCATCGACAATCCGCGCGCCAGGTGATTTCGAACGAAAACCAATAGGATGATCCCAGGAATCAGGCTCAGGACTCCGGCGGCTGCAAGCAGAGCGATATCGGCGGCCAGAACGCCGCCGGCACGGGTCATGATCCCGCCGATGGGTTTGGCGTCCACCACCGTCAGGGCGTTGGCCAGCAGCATCTCGATCCATGAAAACATGAAGCAGAAGAACGCGGTCACGACGATACCGGGTGCGATCTGCGGCAGAAGGATACGGACAAAAAATCCCGGAAAGCGATAGCCGTCGACTTTCGCGATCTGGTCCATTTCGCGGGGGACTGCGGAAATGAATCCCTCAAGAATCCAGATGGCAATGGGCACATTAAAGAAACAGTGCGCAATCGCCACGGCGATATAGGTGTCGATCAGATTCAGTTCTGAGAAAATCTGCACAAAGGGCACCAGCAGGATGGCGGGCGCCATCATCCGAAACATCAGAAAACCGAAGAAAAGATAGCGATCTGCGAAAAAACGATAGCGCGAAAAGGCATAGGCGGCGGGAATGGCGACCGACACGGAAATAAGAACGTTGATCAGAACGTAGATCAGCGCGTTCACATAGCCCATGTACCAGCTGGCGTCGGTCAGTATCAGGCGAAAATTCGCAACCGTCGGCGTGGTCGGGATCAGCGTGAGACTGCCGCCGATTTCCGCATTCGTCTTGAGGCTGGTTATGATCAACCAGTAGACCGGGACCATGAGCAGGGCGACATAGAGGGCCGGTGCAAGGGAAAACCGGCGGTTCATGCGGGCGGTCCTCCGTGCAGATTGCGTCTTTTGGGCATGATGAGATTGAAAAACACCCACGCCACGCAGCCAACGATCAGAAAATAGAGGATCGACATGGCGCCGCCTTCGCCCAGATCAAACTGAATGGTCGCGGTCTGGACCAGTTCATGGGAGAGGAAAGTTGTCGATACGCCCGGTCCGCCGCGCGTGACCACATAGGCTTCGGTATAGATAATGAAACTGTCCATGAAACGCAGCAGCAGTGCGATCAGCAGGACAAATCTCAGTTTCGGAAGTTGGATAAAGCGGAATATCGCCCAGTTGCTTGCCCCGTCAATGCGGGCCGCCCGGTAGTAGTCTTCCGGAATGGCCCTGAGGCCCGCATAACACAGAAGGACGACCAGACTTGTCCAGTGCCAGGTATCCATCAGCGCCAGGCTGAGCCAGACAACGACCGGATTGTTCATATCGTAGTCAAAGCCGAACAGGCCGGCTCCGGCCCCCAGCAAACCGGCGTGGGGCAGGGGAAGAACCTTCCAGATATATCCGACCACGATCGAAGGAGTCAGAAGCGGGATTGCCATCAGGACGACATAGACCGACGCGAGCAGTCCGGAAGGCGGCATGCGAAGGGCAATGTAAAGACCGAGCGGGATCTGGATCATTAGCGCCAAAGTGGAGAAGCCCAGGCTTCGCAACAACGAACGGAAAAATTCCGGCGTCGTCAGAATGCTGCGATACCAGTCCAGCCCGACCCAAAGGAAGTTGTTGCCGGCAAAGGAGTCATGGACGGAGTAATAGGCGACGAACAGCACCGGGACGATGCCACAAATCGTCATGACGATCAGGGCCGGGGCGAGAAAGCCGTAGGCTGTCGCATTTTGGGACGGTGCACTCACAGAATGTGAAAACCGTCATCGGCCATCCGCTTCGCTCCGGATGACGGTAACAGGCCGCTGTCGCGCAGAGCCGGCAAGTAGCGTCGGCTCACGGGAATTCTCGTTCCGTCGCATAGAGTCAGGACTGCCCTGTCTTTGCCGCGGGTGACTTTAACAATCGCCTCGCGGGCAACCCAGTGAGACCGGTGAACCTGAAGCCCTTCGGTCGGCTCAGTCTCTCTGACCGCGTCCGAGAAACGCAGGAGGAGCAGGTGATCGCCCCGGGAGGTTCTGACACGGATATAGTGATCTTCCGCCGAAAACGAGAGCAGGGATCCCCGGAGTCCGAACGGCAGGCGAGCGAGGAGCGGGGGCAATTTTTCCCGGCCTGCAGTCCGCCGGGGCTGTGAACCGACGAACTCAAGTGCCACCGTGATAACCATTACGCTGCAGATAACCGTGGGAGCGAGGGAAAGAAAGGCAGCCAGCCCCGTTTGGCCGAACGTGAACCAGTTGAGGCCAAAGACGACGCCCAGAATGAAAAGGCCTGCAACGCTCCCCTGAAGGAGCCAGGCAAACATGGACCTGATGCCCAGCGATTTCAGCCAGACACCAAAGGTCGCGCCGGTGAGCCAGCCAACCGCATATGTCGTCCAGACCATGACAGTCAGATAGGTGATGCGCAGACCCAGGCTCGCATCATCTCTCAGATCCAGCGCGTCGATAAGTGTCAGGACCAAAGCAACGCTGCACAGAATCATCGCGGTGCTTGGATCGAGGAGATGCAGGCGCAATCCGCGCAGCGTGGACTGCGCCTTGGCGGGATCGGCGAAACTGAGCTGCATCTGGCGCAAACCTCTTTGAAAGATCGGATCGTTCCTGATTCAAGAGTAGCCACTTCCGCGCCCAAACGAAAGAGCCTGCCATGACCCTGGACCCGATCCTTTATGCACCGCTTGAGATCCGGATTCATATCTGGTCCGCGATCCCTGCAATTGTTCTGGGTCCGATTGCGATCTATCGGCAAAAGCGCGATTTTGTGCATAAGGTCGTCGGCTATAGCTGGGTCACCTCGATGCTGATCCTGTCGTTGTCGTCCTTCTTCATTCGCGGTTGGGCTGTGGTGGGACCGTTCGGACCGATCCATCTTCTTTCCGTCTTTGTGCTTTTCGGGCTCTACGAGGGCGTCCGTGACGCGCGTAATCGAAACATAGCTGCACACAAGGCCGGCATGCAGGACGTCTATTGGTGGGCAATCGGGATCGCCGGACTGCTGACACTTCTGCCGGGACGCCGGATGAGCGAGGTGTTTTTCGGAGAAAGCGAGACGCTCGGGTTTTGGGTCATCGGCATCGGCTTCATCGGTTTAGCTGTGCGCTGGCGGCTCTCGCGACCCGGGCGGTTGCTGCATGTTTGATGTCGGCCCGTGACTGAAATCAATTCCTCGAGATTGCAATCGGTGTAGCAGGACATTCTGTCAAGGGAAGGCGGAGCGAAGGCATGAAGGCGCTCATTCTCTGTTATTCACGCACCGGCACAACGGCCGCGTTGGCTCAGGCGATCGGCGCAAGGATGCAAACGTCGCCTTTGACGATCAAATGCACGCGCTATCGACCCGGTGCGGTGCGTTATCTGTTGGCGGGCTATAACAGCGTTCGCGGACGGTTGCCGGAAATCGACGTTCCGAGTGTTGACTTTGAAGCGTACGACATTGTTATCCTCGGTTCGCCGATCTGGACAAGTTACCCGTCTCTGCCTCTTCGTACGTTTCTGTCTCAAGAGCCCCCGTTACCTGAGAGAGTCGCGCTGTTCTTGACTTGCGGCGGTCATTCACCCCCAGAAAAGGCGATCAGCTTCGTTTCCGACAAATTACCCGTGCCGCTCGAAGCTTCCCTGGTCGTTCAGCAAGACAATGTTCGTCGTAACCGGTTCTCCGATGATGTCGACATTTTCGTAAACCAAATCCAAGAAAACTGACCGCAGCGGCTTCGGCAGAAGCGCTACGGTTCCCATGTTCGAAAAAATCAGTCCTATGCCTTCTGCATCTCGTTCGTCTTCAGGCGCCGCGACCGAAAGATGGGCACAGCAAACAACAGCAGAAATCCGATGTTGAAGACAGCGTTCATCGGCGCACCTGCAAGAACGGACCCTGTGCTGTCGATGACGAACCAGGCAACAATCCCGGTCAGAATGAGCTGGCGTGCGAGTGCCGGTTCGGCGGGATAGAGGCGGGTTGCAACTTGCCAGAGCATCAGGCCCCAGCCGGTCATAAGGCCCCCCACAATTGCCCACAGGAGTCTTGTTTCGGGAGCATTGCTCTCAGGTGCGCCATCGAGCGGGAAGAATGCGAGGTCTGCCATGAAATTCGAATAGGCTGAGGTTGCTTCCATTGCACCCAGAAGACCGGACAGGCCGAACGCGATCAGAACACCCGAAGCGATTTTGAGCCAGAGGATCGTGGTTTTCTGCGTCATACCAGTTCCTTTCATGTGTTGATGGGACAAAAGCTGGCAGGTCGAGGAACGTCCGGCAATTACCTTGCAGGTAAGTGCAAAGGCGAGAAAATCGCGTACAGTCAGCCGATTATTTTCAGGAGAATGGAATGCAGTCGGCTTTTGGAACCACATTGAAGGAATGGCGCCACCAGCGGCGGATGAGCCAGCTTGACCTGGGCCTGTCGGCCAATGTCTCCGCCCGGCATATCTCGTTTCTTGAAACCGGCCGGTCAGCGCCAAGCCGCCAGATGGTGCATCACTTGTGCGATTGCCTTGAGGTGCCGCCCGCCGAGCGCAACGATCTGTTCCATGCAGCGGGCTTTGCACCTGCCTATCGCCGTCGGGCACTGACCGACGAAGACATAGCACCCGTACGGAATGCGGTGGACTGGGTGCTTGAAAGGCACAATCCATATCCGGCATTTGCGCTGGACCGCCATTGGCATCTTGTGAAAGCCAATCAGTCGGCCGAGTTCATGCTGCAGGCATCGGGCGTTTTCGAAGGTGACAGTCTGCTTGACCTCATTGCGGATCAGGAAACCATAATGGCGACCTTTGAAAACTGGGAAGAAGTGGCCGAGCACATGATCGCCCGCCTGCGCACCGAAAGTGCCCATCTTGGCGGGGACGACGTTCTGGACCGGGCAATCCGGCGGCTCAGGGAGATGATTGGCGGACGACCCTCCGACCGGCACGGCGAGCTTCAGGCCTTCATCCCGGCGCGGTACCGGGCCGGAGGGCAGATTTTCTCGTTTCTTTCGACCATTGCTCAGTTCGGCACCGTGAACGATATCGCGCTTTCAGAACTCAAGATCGAGATGATGTTTCCCGTGGATGAGGTTACACGGGCCGTGCTCCTTTCGATGGGAGTCGCGCAGGCGGACGGATCCTTGACCTAGGAGATGGCCTCCCAATCCGCATTCATCATTGCATAACGTGCGTAACGGAAGTCTCGGATGGCTTGGACGCCGGTGCTGTCCGTTGTCAGAAGGATGAAATAAGTCGGCGGACCGTCGGGATCGTTGCGGTCCCTGGCGAGAACGGCCGGACGGCCTTCGACAAGACCGGGGGTCATGTACCAGTCGTCGCGCTTTGAATAGTTGCTGAAATAGTCTGAGACCCTTTCCTTGCCTTCGCGACGATCGACGGAGACAAGTTCGAGCCGGACTTCCTCGCTGAGCATGTCGCGCAATGTTTCAAAGTCATGGGCATTGAACAGGTCGGCATAACGACGAAGGGCATCGACTTGCGCTTCCGGCAGGGGCGTCCTTTCGCGCGCGGCTTTTTTGCGCGCGTCCGTCAGAGCAACACGACCCCTGTGAAGCGCTGATTTGACGGCCGACAGGCTCTGATCCGTCAACTGGGCAACTTCCTTTGCCGAATATCCCAGCACATCACGCAGGATCACGATGCTGCGCTGGGGTGGCGTCAGTGACAAATAGGGTGTCAGCGCTTCGGGGAGGGTGAGGCTTGTCTCCGGCTGTTCGGAAGGAGGCAGATGAAGCAGATGATCTTTCATAGCGGCCTCCCGCCTGCGCGCCTTGAAGACATTGAGCGCGGTGTTATGGGCGATGCGAAAGAGCCAGGCACGCATGTTCTCGACTTTGCTGCCGTCCTGAAGCGCGATTGCAGCGGAGAGCAGGGCGTCCTGCAAAATATCTTCACCGTCAATAACGGACCCGGTCATGCGGGCGAGATAGCGGTGCAGTTCGCCGCGCACTGCGGGCAGAAGCGCCGTGAAACGGGACAGATCCTCGTTTTGGCGCGGATGGCTCATTTAGTTCATCGGTTCCATAGCTTTGCCGGTCACGCTTCAGGCGCCCGGATCATTTGCTGCGGCAGGGTCGGCGAGTTCCAGAATGCGGCCAGCGAGCGCGTCCGGTGTCAGTTGCACATCCCATCGTGCCATGAATTGCTCTGCGGACACACCCTGAGCGTCGGCGTAAGCCTTGCATGCCCTGGCCGCGGTCTCGGTCCCCTCAATGAATTGCTTCGGATAAACGGTAAAGCAGCGCAGGCCGAGGCCACGCCGATTGGACTCCCAGGCCGCGTAATCGGTCAGATAATGCTGCATACGCTTGGCTCCGGCATAGCCGCCCGAGAGCGGTGAGCCGCCAATCGCCGCGCCGCTGGCGACGGTCACAATCGTGCTGGCAGAGGAAAGCGGCGTCTCCAATGCCGCCTTCAAAAACTCAAATGTGGTTTTGGTGTCTGCGTTCCACGTGGCGCTGAAAGCGTCCCAGTCCTGCTTGAAAAACGATCCCATCTCAGGCGAGGTGCCGCCTGCGAGCACCAACAGGTCCGGTTTTAGTCTTTCCAGCAACCCCGCAGCGATGCCTGACGCCCCGTCGCCGATAAAAGGTGTGATCGCGGAGTTCTCCGCGGCAAGAGACTCAAGATCGGACGTGGTTCTGGAGACTGCCGTGATGTTCGTCCCGGCCTGAGCCAGTTTCAGCGCCAGCGCCCGTCCGGTTCCGCGCCCGGTGCCGATGATGAGTGCATTCTGAAATGAAGAGAGCATGAAGGGGGTTCCTTTCAGTGGGGTATGAAAGGAAGACAACCGGTAAGGGTAAAAGGGTTCGGCTGCGGATGAAATTTCCGGGGGGTTGTGTCAAAATGCACGAAAATATCGACAGGGTACCCATTCCGGGAAACGCGCATGACCGTCAAGCGGATTGTTTTGGATATCGCAGCGGACTCCGTGGACGATGTGCGGATGTTCTACGTTGAATTGTTTGGTCTTGAAACGATTATGGATCAGGGCTGGATTGTGACACTCACATCCGGCGAGACCGCTCCGGTCCAGGTGAGTATCGCCACTGAAGGCGGGTCAGGCACACCGGTTCCGGACGCTTCGATTGAAGTCGATGACGTGGACGCGGTTTACAGTCGTGCACGGGAACTTGGTCATAAAATCGAATATGAACTCACGGACGAGCTGTGGGGTGTTCGCCGGTTTTTCCTGTACGATCCCGCCGGAAAGCTGCTCAACGTTCTTTCTCATCGAGGGTAGCGCGAGCATCGCGCCAACGGAATGTTTGATACATTCTTGTGCAGTTTCATGCTGCAGCGCTTACAAAGTGCTCACTTTCCGGCTGGTTTCCATGCTTCCGGCTGGCGAAAATCCCAAATCATCAGCAAACGGAGCAGTTGGCACGGACTCTGCTTTGTAGGAGCCGTGCAGAGCGCCTAGGGTTCCGGTTTTGAAATCAAAACGCAGGTCCGAGAGGTGCAAGCCGGGCAAAAGGAAGTTCTTCCCAACATCAGGCCCGGTGACACGGCGGGACAAAAACCCGGGAGATCACTGCACAGGTTTGCGACGCGCAGCCTTGCTCCCGGTTTTAATACGCCGGAAGGGTTCTCCATGTCGCGTTCAAGCCTTCGACACCGCTGAAACCAGCGAAAGCAGGAGCGCGCACGATGATGAAATTTCTAAAGACCGTCACCCTTTCCGCTGTCCTTGCGACATCCATGACATTTGCCGGCCCGACGACGTCGGCTGTGGCCGAAGCCAAAACCGACTTCAAGGTCTGCTGGTCGATCTATGTCGGCTGGATGCCCTGGGGCTATCTTCAGGACAGCGGCATCATGAAAAAGTGGGCCGACAAATACGATATTTCCGTCGAGATCGTGCAGATCAACGACTATGTGGAATCGATTAACCAGTATACGGCCGGTGAGTTCGACGGCTGTTCCATGACCAACATGGATGCGCTGTCCATTCCTGCCGGTGGCGGTGTCGACACAACCGCTCTGATTGTCGGCGATTTCTCCAACGGCAACGATGGCATTATCCTGAAGGACAAGACGGAACTGGTCGATATCAAGGGCCAGCAGGTCAATCTGGTTGAGCTGTCCGTCTCACACTATCTGCTGGCGCGTGCGCTTGATACGGTCGGCCTGTCCGAAAAGGACGTCACCGTTGTCAACACATCCGATGCGGACATGATTGCCGCTTACAGCACACCGGAAGTGACATCGGTCGTGACCTGGAACCCGCTGCTTTCGGAGATCGAAGCCAATGAGAACGCAACAAAAGTGTTCGACAGTGCCGGAATCCCCGGCGAAATCATCGACATCATGATGGTCAATACCGAAACGCTGGCCGACAATCCGGCCTTCGGCAAAGCGCTGACCGGCGCCTGGTACGAAGTGATGGCGCTGATGTCGTCCAACAGCGAAGAAGGCGAAGCGGCGCGGGAAGCCATGGCCGCCAATTCCGGCACCGATCTTGCTGGCTACGATGCACAGCTCAAGACAACGGAAATGTTCTACAAGCCCGATCAGGCCGTGGCATTCACCAAGGCTGAGGGTCTGCCTTCGACCATGAAATTCGTTGCCGAGTTTCTGTTCGACAAAGGTATTCTGGGCGAGGGCGCGCCGAGCCCGGAATTTGTCGGGGTAAGCTTCCCGGACGGTTCGGTCTATGGCGATGAGAACAACGTCAAGCTCCGGTTCGATACGACCTACATGCAGATGGCGGCCGATGGTGCGCTTTAAGGTCTGAACAAGGTCCGGTCCGTCCGCCATGCGCCTGATAAATCGGAAAATCGAGCGCCGCGAAAAGGTTCTCTTGGGCGCCTTGCCCTTTGTCGTGCTGGTGGTCGGCTACGCGGTCGCGAGCCACATCAGGCAGCAGGACAACCCGGCGGACAAGCTGCTTCCCTCGCTTGAGGCGATGGGAGCGGCCTTCTGGCGCATGGCGTTTGAGCCGGACCGGCGCAGCGGCGATCTGCTCCTGTGGACGGACACGTTTGACAGCCTGTGGCGGCTTGGCTCCGGCATGGGAACGGCGACCTTTCTGGCACTGACGCTGGGGCTTGCCATCGGTTTCCTGCCCAATGTCAGGGCGTCGCTGGCTCCGTTCGTAGCGTCCGTGTCGCTGATTCCGCCGATCACCATCCTGCCGATCCTCTTCATTACTTTCGGCTTGGGCGAACTTTCAAAAGTCATGCTGATCGTTCTGGGTACCGCGCCGGTGATGATCCGGTCTGTCGCCCAGTCGGTGCTCGAAATCCCCAGAGAGATGATCATCAAGGCGGAGACGCTCGGCGCAACGGTGTGGCAGATGGTGATACGCATCGTTTTGCCGATGACCCTGCCGCAACTGATCACCGCTATCCGGCTCGGCCTGGTGCCGGGCTGGATCTTCCTGATTTCCGCCGAAGCCATCGCCTCGACCAGCGGTCTTGGCTACCGTATCTTTCTGGTCCGGCGTTATCTGGCGATGGATGTCATCCTGCCTTACGTCTTCTGGATCACGCTTTTGGCTTTTGTCATCGACCGTCTATTGCTGATGCTCTCAAGGCGGGCCTTCCGGTGGCATCACCTGTCGGGGGAAAGCCTGTGATCGGCCTGGCGAAGATCGATGTCCGGAATGTGGGCATGACGTATGGCGATGTGCGCGTGCTTGAACGGGTGAACCTGACCGTCGAGGACGGAGCATTCTGCACGATTGTCGGCGCATCCGGATGCGGCAAATCCACGTTCCTGCGGCTGCTCCTGAGCCAGGAGCGGGCGACGCGCGGCGAGATCCTGCTCGATGGCGACACCCTGCCGGAAGAACCGACGCCGGACCGGGGTATTGTGTTTCAGAAATACTCCGTCTTCCCGCACCTGAGCGTTGAGGAAAACCTGATCCTGAGCGCTGAATTCTCAGCCGCACCGCTGACCGGCAGATTGTTTGGCCAAAAGCGCCAACAGGCGCGCGTAGATACAGAGGAAATTCTCGACAAAATCGGACTCACCGCCGCAAAGGACCGCTATCCGAGGCAGCTTTCAGGAGGCATGCAGCAACGGCTCGCAATTGCCCAGGCGCTGCTGAAGAAACCGAAAATTCTCTTGCTGGACGAGCCGTTTGGGGCGCTTGATCCGGGCATCCGGCTCGATATGCATGAGCTGCTGCTGTCGCTCTGGGAAGAGCTGAACATGACGATTTTCATGGTCACGCACGACATCAACGAAGCCTTCAAGCTCGGCACGCGGCTGCTGGTGTTCGACAAGGTACGCCATGATCCGCAAGACCCGGAAGCTTATGGTGCAACCATCACTTACGACCTTCCCGTTCAATCAGAAAAGAGTGCCGATGTGGTTGCGGTGGATAATCTGTTTCATCCGCCCTACGCATCCTGATATTCCATTAAGGAGGAAACCATGACCGATCCGTTTTCGCCCGGACCCGTCAGACAACGAACAATCGCGGGTACAATCGCTGCCCCGGACAGGTGCCGGGCGCACCATCCGGATTTCGACAAGCTGCAGATGCGCGGCTGGAAGGCGGCGGAGAAGGAAGGTACATTGCCCTCCGACGCCTGGCAGAAAGAAAAGCAGTGGGCGCTGCGTATGGGCCTGACCGGATCGGACAGTCTGGAAGACAAGTCGATCCCCACCTTCGCCCGCGGCGAGCTGCCCCATTATGCCGGCATCAACACCTTTCTGAAGGCCCCTTACATTGAAGATGTCACCCGTGTGGGCGCCTATGATGCAGCCATCATCGGCATTCCCTTTGACGGCGGCACAACCTATCGGCCCGGTACGCGGTTCGGGCCGCAGGGGGTGAGAAAGATCTCGGCGCTCTATACGCCCTATAATTATGAGATGGGCGTTGATCTGCGCGAGCAGATGACCCTGTGCGACGTCGGCGATGTGTTCACGATTCCGGCCAATATCGAAAAGACGTTCGATCAGATCAGCCGCGCCGTCAGCCATGTTGCGTCCTCCGGTGCGCTTCCGATCATGATCGGCGGGGATCATTCCATCGGTTTTCCGTGCGTGCGCGGCATTGCCCAGTGCACATCCAAGCGGATCGGCATCGTGCATTTTGATCGGCACATCGATATCCAGGAAAAGGATTTGGATGAGCGCATGCACACAACGCCGTGGTTCCATGCGACGGATCTTGTCAATGTGCCGGCAGTCAATCTGGTGCAGGTGGGCATCGGCGGCTGGCAGGTACCGCGCGAAGGGGTGGAAATCGCCCGCAAGCGCAACACCAACATTTTCACGATGCGCGACGTCGAAGAGTTGGGCCTTGCCGAAACCGCCGCCCGCGCGCTGGAACTGGCCTGGAAGGACGCGGACGCTGTCTATATTTCGTTCGACATCGACAGTGTCGATTGCGGCTTCGTGCCCGGTACCGGCTGGCCCGAGCCGGGCGGCTTCTTGCCGCGCGAGGCGCTGGAGCTGGTGTCACTGGTCGCCAAGGAAGGCATTTGCGGCCTGGAGGTGGTCGAAGTTTCGCCACCTTATGACTGTTCCGATATCACGGCACTGCTTGCCACCCGCGTAATCGTCGATGTGCTGGGCACGCTTGTCTCCCACGGGAAAATGGGTGCTCACAAATCGATTATCGACAAACCGGTCGAGATTCCGGTCGGGCCGGATGCCGGACCGGGCTGGGGGAGTAACGGATAATGCACGGCAGCTTCCAGACGCATTCGCATGATCACGATGACCGCCGTCATCCGCACGATCACAATCATCCGCACAAGCACGACCATCTGCATTCCCATGTTCATGGCGACAGCGCACGGGAAAAACAGGAAGAACTTCAGGTTCTTGCGGCCGCCTTTATCGACGGCTACCGCCAGGCGAAAGACAAGACCAGCTATCTCCGCCTTGCCGATATTCCTTTTCAAAGGAAAGGCAAGGACGGTCTCAAAATGCACTTGGTTGATGTCACCATTGCCTCCAACTGGCAAATCGGCACTGCATCTCCGGCCTTTGCCTCACGCGAGCTGGTCTATCTGCCGTATCCGGGCGAGATGGTGGCGGCCCGCGAAAGCATAACCTTCACCTATGTTTCGCTGACTTCACGGGAGGATGCGGATCTGTCGGAATTTCTAAAGGCGAAAATGGTCAAAAGTTAATTTGCAAAAACCGATTCCCGCAGCCAGATACAGGCGGTAGCAAGCGCAATCAAAATGCGCTGCCGCTATCTGGAACATCACAGGAACGTGGTCCGCTTAACTGACATTTGCCAGACAACGTGATTGCGATCCGAACGCAGGGAACAAGGTCATGTTGAAGAAACCCGCACAAAAGCGCATGAACGCAACTCAGGACGAAACTTCTCCGCCGGCAGCAAGCCAGGAAACCTTGAGCACGGGCCAACGGAAACGTCTTACGATCCTTCACCGGTCTTATCGTCGCTGGCAGCAGATGGTCGGATAAACAAGACACGTTCCAAGATGGGCAGGTGTTGATCTGAAAATCAGCTCCGGGTTTGCGCGTTCTGTGTCCGGCGACTTTTCAAAGGTCTGAACCCAGCAACACCGTACCTGGGAAGCCGGTCAAAGCGGCGTCTGCAACATTATTGACAATGACCGCATTGTCCAATCGATAGCTGTTCTTATTCCTCTTTATGCAGAGAGTCGCCGATTTTCCTGCGATGGAAAGCCGGATCTTGCAAAAAGGACATGCATATCTCGAAAGGGAGTTCCCTCGCGCGCCCATTCAATTCCTTCCGGAAGAAGAGCCGCGAACATTTCGCGGCAAATTTTGTTGTGGTAATTGTTGCGATAAACGCAACATTTTGGTAAGACTCAGAAACACAAGCTGCAAACATCTTCTGCTCGACGGTTGGTGGATCAGGCGTAAAACACGCGCCTGACTCGGCGGGCTCGTTCGGCCTTGTTTTGGTTTTGCAGCTTCGGACTGAGGGCAACAAGCGGGGTTTTTTCATGGCGCGGGTTCCTACTTTTGAAGGTGGAAAGCGGCGGGAGCCATTGCACCAGAATAATTTCACGGTGCGGGCGACACCCGAAGCGTTCGGGGCAGCGACCGGGCGCGGGCTGGTGGCGCTGGGGCAGGGTGTGGGCGATGTCGGCGATGCGATTATCACAGTCGCCGATCTGCGGGCCCAGAATGCCCTGAAGACCGCCCAGGCCGACTATATGGAAGGCGCAAGAGCGCTCATCAGTGATCCGGACACCGGCTTCCTGTCCCGCACCGGTTCCGATGCGATCGATGGCCAGGCAGCGGTGGAAGCCCAACTGGAAGAGCTCGGCAGAAGCATCGCAGAAAACCTGCCGGGACAGGTGCGGCCTCAGTTCCAGGATTTCCGTATTGGTCACAACACAAATCTTGGCCGGGAAATGCTACGCCACAAGGCTGAGCAAACCAAGGCGGAAACCCGTTCTGCTCATAACCGCCGGATCGCCGCCCTGAAACAGGAAGCCATCCGCAACCATACCGACCCGGTTGCCCACCTGAACAGCCTTCTTGAGGCCGAAAACGAACTCCGCATCATGGCGGGCTGGGACGGGCTGTCGGACGAAGAAACCGAGCAGAGGCAGGTCGCGTTCCGGGACAGCGTGCAGTCGGACATTATCCTGCAGATGGCCGAAGCCGGTCCACTGGCAGCGCAGGCGCACTATGAAACGGTCAAGGATACGCTTCAGGAGCAAGCACGGCAGGGGATCGAGCGCGTCTTAAATCCGAGCCTTGAAATCGCTCATGCCGACGCCAAAGCCGAAGAAATCTTTTCTGGCATCAACGCTATCGGAAGCGGCAACGCCGTTCATGATACGTCGGATTTGCTGGTTGAAAGTGTTGTGAATAACGCATTTTCGTTGAACGGAGATGCGCATAGCGACACGCTGATTGGCTCATCGGGCAACGACACGCTGGCTGCAGCCGATCCGGAGCGCGCGCAACGTGTCGAACAGGTGCGTCAACGCGTCCGGCAACGGGGCAAGGTTAACGCCATTCGACTGGCCCGTGCCGGTGTCATGCTGTCGCCTGGCAATCTGCTTCTGTCCACCATCCTGGGTGCGCCGCTGGCCATTGCCGTCAACCGCGCCGGTCCGGACGCACCGTTGGCACCGCTTCTGGCCGATGCGCTGGGCTTTGCCTCAGGCGCACCTTTGCTCGCTGAGCTTGAAAGCGAACTTAGTGACGCAACAGCGGGCGACCTGCTCAGCGAGTTTTCTTCGGGAGCGGCGCAGTATTTCGGCGGTGTCGACGTCGATGCATTGCTCAACGGCATTGCCAGTCCGCAGGAACGGTCCCTTGCCGCCGATCAACTAAATGTCCGGTTTGCCGCCGCGCATAAACAGGGACAAACAGCTGCCGATCAGCGGGTCAAAGCCGCGTTCTCGGAGATCGCGCAAGGCGGTGGTCTGGCCAGCCTGTCGTTGGACGCCCGATCGGCACTTGAAGGGCGGTTGAAAACGGCGGCAGTTGAGTTTGCAAATACACTGGCTGTGAGCGGCGAGCCGAAAACTGACTTTTCTCTGGCCCGCACGCTTGCCCTTCAGTTCGCCGAAGATCCGGACGGCTTTGGCGCCGTCAATATCTACGAGCACCGAGCAGAGTTCAGTCAGACGGCCTTCGAGCTGCTTGAGAGCTTGTATGAGCTCGCCCGCAAAGGCTCCGATGAAGCCGACGAGCGCGCCGCAGAGATTGCCGCACTGTTCGAACACGGCGCGCGCCATGTCATCGACGCCGGACTTGATCCGGACAGCCCGGACAAGAACCTCCAGCCGAAAATCTCCCACTTCCTGTTCCGCTTTGTTGCGGAGGCCGACAGCTTCCGGAAAGCCAATGGTGCCCTGCCCAAAGACGGGGACCTCGCAGAAATCGCACGACAGCTCAGTCCGCTGTTGCCGGAGATAACAAGAACAGGGCAGGAGCCGCCGGTTCATAGCGTATCGCCTGGTGGCGAAGGGGAAAAGTTCAACCCGACTGCCTTCAGTCTGCCGCCGGACATTCGAAACACGCATACCTGGCGGACGACGTTCGAACGCCTTGTTGAGCAGCATGAGGGCGATGAACTGGCGGCTGCTGAGGATCTTGAGCAGATCTTCCAGGCAATTCGCACAAAGCCGATCGAAGAGCTCAGTCCGCAGGAACAGGACGTTGTTGCCGCGCTCAGACTGGAGCGGCTGAATTTTTCGGAAGCGGACGCACAAGATCTGTCGTCGATCTACAGAAACTGGGAGCCGTGGAAACAGCGTTACCGGTATTTTCTGGATCAAAATGGCGGCAGGCATGGTGAAGCTGCCGCGCTCGCCGATCTGGCGGTTGAAGAAGCCATCCGGATCAACACCGACCATGCGGGTGTGCCTCAGAGTGGCCTGAGCAACGCACAGCGGCTGTTCGTGCAGCAGATCCGGTTCCGGATGAACGGGGAGGATGCGGCGGTCTTCCGGAGCAGGCGACCGCTGATGCGTCCCGAACCGGGACCGGTCCGTGTTCTTGTTCCAAAACCCAAAGATCTGACGCCGGCGTTCCGCAGCCGTCAGCCCTGGAAAAACCTGTATGCGCAGTTGCTGCCTTACTTTGGCGGCAACGAAGCGACGGCGACCATCGCGGCCGATGCGATGATCTCCGTTGCAGAAGGCCGCGGGCCGGAAAAGTTCACGCTCGGCGGCATGACGCCCAGGGAGCGGTATATCGCCGACCAGGTTCGGTTCAACCGCTATGGCGGCCCGGAAGCCAGCGCCACTACGGTCTTGAACCGCTCGAAAAACCCATCAACTGGGGACTCCTCGGTTTCTTCGTCGATTTTCTTCCGATCATCGGCGACATCAAGGCGTTTGTTGAGGCTGAAGATGGTGTGGACGTCGGCCTCGCGACGCTCGGATTGGTTCCGATTGGTGGTGACGCCGTAGCCAAAGTCTTTAAGGGTCTAAAGAACGCTTTCAAGAAAACGCCGACAACGGACCTGCCTGAAAATGTAAATTTTGATCATGGAGCGGGCAAAAAGACAAAAGAGGACGAACTGGGTCGGAATGAAACCGAACTTGAGCAGCAAAGAAGGGGCGAAGAGGAACGTGCACCTTTAGAAGAAAGAATATATAAAAATCCTTCTGAAGTTATTATCAGTCGTGCAGCCGAATTATTATCTCAAATCCCGGAAAATTCTCGCAGTCGCATCACGATGGGAGTTGCAATAGTTGATGATGCGGCTGGTAATAGAAAAGTTCTCGTTGGAACTTCTGAGCCAAATGGCTATCTCAGACCAGGGGTTTTATTGAATGACGAGTTGGAGATCCTGGCGGTTGGCCCGGGAGGTAGCCATGCAGAGGCCGACATTGTTCGTTATGCGAAGGAAAACGACCTAGAAATCATAGACATTGGTGCAACCCGACCAGTCTGCACTGAATGTCAACGAATAATTCCGGAAGGAACTAATATTTCCACGCCCCTTAAATAGGAAAGCCGATGCGTTTGAAAACAGTTAGCAGTGATCTTGCCCAGTATTTCTTTGAAGAGCAGAAAACTGGAAAGATAGATCTGCAGGTATTATTTGAACAGACTTTTTGGACCTGCTTCGATGCACTGGATGAGAGCATGAGAAGTGAGTTGGTCCGCATGAGCGGTATGGATGGGTTGATGGAACACCGAATACCGACCGGGGAGCATCTGGAAAGTATCCGCGATGATTTGGATACCCAATACATGGCTGCTGAAGATGCCGGAAACAGAGAATTATCTGAAAGAAAGTTCAGACTGGCTCGTATGGTCGCTGCAATGGTGCTCAATGAATATGCTCAAGTCGGCGTAGAATGGAGCGAAGCGGCATACGAGGCGCTTATGTCAACTCAAGATCCTCACAAGTATGCAGGTCAATCCTTAAAGGCCTACAAAGGCGCTTGATGAGGTCGGATTTCGCGCAGCAGTGCGTACCCTCTATCCTTCATCTTAACAGCGGTCCAACAACGACTAGAGCGGGATGATTTTGGTTTGAATCTCAAAAACGATTCAAACCAAAATCATCCCGCTCTAGCTGCCGCCGCCGAAACGTTCGGGGTGGCGACCGGGCGCGGGCTGGTGGCACTGGGGCAGGGGCGCGGCAAGCTGGGCGATACGGTCAGCACTGTTGCGGATCTCCGGGCCCAGAATGCCTTGAACAACGCGCAGGCCGACTACATGGAAGCGGCGAGGGCGCTGGCCAGCGATCCGGACACCGGCTTCCTATCCCGCACTGGGTCGCCGGAATCTCTTTGACCGCACCGTCAATCATTTCGGGTATACCGAACACAAACGGTTCCTGGACAAGGTCTACCGCAGGATCGTCAAACACCCGGACCTCTTCATACATATAGGGGAAGATCACCATCATTGCGTTGTCCATTGGACCGGTCCGTTTCGCGCTATTTCGTGTGGTGCACTGACACCTTTCCAACGACAAATGCCTCAAGATAAGGGCGTTGGTGTTTGCATACTAAGATTGCGTAGTTAGTTGTTTCACTTTTTGATTGCAATAATGTCCCGAGTGTGTATGTTCCTTTTTTGTTCTTGTGGTGTCAAGCGCCGAGTTTGAACGGGAGTCTGGACCATGGATCTGCTGCCGTGAGTGATTTGTACTTGCCGACCCGATGCATAGTGCTGAAAGGCTTATGGGCTCGCAGTCCCCAGGTTCGTGAGCTCAACAAGACCGTTTCAAGCCTTACTGGCATCCCGAAAACTGAAAGCAAAATAAGCGCAAACGAAAAAATGAGGACATAATCAATGGAACTTATTTTTACTAAACCTCCAGTTTCCGAGGAGAAGGTGCGACAGTTTGAGTTGAAGATCGGCGCACCTCTGCCCGATGATTACCGGCGGTTTTTATTGAAACATAACGGCGGACGACCGAAAACCGAAATCTTTGACTTTCCTGATGGTAAAGACAGTTCAGGTGTGAATATGTTCTATCCACTCGATCCAAAAGACACCAACGCTCTTGAAGCAAAACTAGAAGTCTTCCAAGAAAGGATACCTAAGGAATTTATTGCATTTGGTGGAGATCCGTTTGGAAACCAACTCGTCATTGGTACTGCCGGAGAAGAACGAGGCAAGATCTATTTCTGGGACCGCGAGATGGAAGCGGACGAAGGCGAGGAACCCGATATGTCGAACATGGACTTTCTTGCTAATAGTTTTGAAGACTTTTTGGCGATGCTTTACGAATATGATGGCGAATAATTGTACGACATAAAGTAAATATAGAATTGGAAATAGTTCTTAAACCTATCAGCGCTTGCGTAGATTGCAATGCCACAGAATTACAGGCGGAATCGCGAAAAGGAGGCAGTCAGATCGATGAAAGTGCAAATTAGACAACGCAATCAGCCGGTCGACGATAGCCGGGTTCAGAAATTTGAAAAGTCCAAAGGCATAGAATTGCCGGAACAATATCGAGCGTTCTTGATGACCTATAATGGCGGTAAACCTGAACCGGATTCGTTTCTCTATAGAGATAAATCACAAGGTTCTATGGTTGATTTTTTTCTTGGGCTTGACGTGACTAAATGGGACGATCTTGAAAGGGACTGTGAGAACTACAAGGACAGGATGCCGAAGAACTTTATCCCTATTGCATATGATCCTGGTGGAAACCGAATTGTCATCGGCGTCTCTGGACAAGACACCGGCAAGATTTATTTCTGGGACCATGAGATGGAAGCCAATGACGATGAGCAGCCTGATATGTCAAATATGCATTTGGTGGCCGACAGCTTCGAGGAGTTTCTGGCCGAACTGTTTGAAACAGTGATCGATTGAATATGCAATTATAAGTTGCAGTTAGCGTTTGAATTTTAGGACCTGCAGATTTGTCATCAAAATCGGTGAATACTAGCTAATGACTAGTATACGGATGCTGACCTTCAGGTCGGCATCCGTCGCACAAAAGCGCCGATCAATCTAACTGTCATCACCTTCTGCTGAAGCTGATCCGACCGCGAAATCCGGCGAACGACGTTCGAACGCCTTGTTGAGCGGCATAAGGGCGTTGAACTGGCGGCTGCTGAGGATCTTGAGCAGATCTTCCGGGCGATCGGGACAAATCCGCTAGAGAGGCTCAGCCCAAAGGTTCGCGAGGCTTCAAGGAGCCGGCGCTTTTCGTCTTTATTTCGTGCACTTTGGGGATTGAGGATTACCGAACCTTGATAGTTCGGTTGCCTTGATAACGTACAGAGTCTTTCGCATGTATGGACCTCCGGTGGTTGTCAAGCTCGGTGGACTGATGGGCTGACAAGCATGTATCCGGCCTGTTTGTGAGCCGTCTGGCTCGGGCCAATATGGGGAAGCCGTTCCTGATCCTGCCAACAAACACATTATCGGCCTCTGAGGCCGTTGCGAAACACGGCTTTGGGATCAGACGGTATGCCGTTCGTCCAATGAGCAGACAGCCTTTTCTCAGACAGCGGTCCGGACCGGCGGACTATGGAATGCCTCGCCTTTTGCAAGGACGGCCCAGATCATCCGGGCAAGCTTGTTTGCGACAGCCACAGCCACGGCATTGACGTGCTTTGTCTTGAGTTTGTCTACGATCCAACCCTCAAAGAGCGTTCGCGGGCGACTTGCCCTTTGCCTAATCCGGCAAATATACGCCCGTGCTCCATGGATCAGAATCCGCCTCAGATAAGAATCGCCTCTTTTGGAGATACCCAGTAAGCGTTCCTTGCCCGCGCTGGAATGTTGGTTGGGAACCAGCCCCAGCCATGCCGCCAGGTCTCGGCCCCTGGCGAACTGTGAAGCATCGCCGATTGCCGTGAAGAAGGCAGACGCATTCAATTCTCCGACGCCCGGTATTGTCATCAATCGTCGGCATTCGGGGATCATTCGGTTCAGTTCCCGAATGCGTTCATCGATGTTGTTGATGTGCTCGTCCATGACCAGCAATTCATCGTAGAGTTCCGCAAGCAGGCTGCGCATGAGCAGAGGCATGTCGTTCGTTGGAAGACCGGCACACAGGTCCCTCAGACCAGACCGCAGAGCAGCCAGAGACAAGGGCAACACGATGTCAAATTCCGCTAGCAGCCCACGAATTTCATTCGCCAGGGCGGTACGGTCCCGTTTGCGCCGATCCCGAATGCGATGGACAGCTTGCAGGCTTTGCTGCAATTCCGATTTGATCGGTACGAAGCGCATGTTGCGCCGAGATGCAGCCTCACAGATGGCTTCAGCATCCGTGGCATCGTTCTTGTGCCGCTTGACAAAGGGTTTTACGTATTGCGCTGGTACAATCCGCACCTCATGCCCAAGCGATTGACAATAGCGACCCCAAAAATGCGATGTCCCGCAAGCCTCAATGGCTATAGTGGTTGTCGGCATATCCGCCAGAAAGGACATCAGTTGTGGTCGCGTAAACCGACGCTTTAGCAGCTTGCTGCCTTGGTCATCGGTTGCGTGCACCTGGAAGACGCGTTTGGCCAAATCAATTCCGATAATGCTGATGTCCATAATGAACCTCCATGTCCAATATCCCGGTCCCAGTTTTGTGCTAAGGTAACCGGAGGTCCATCCCATCACATTTTTGGGTTGAGACGGTTCCCTTTATGTTGATTGAAGGGAGCAAAGAATGTCTGAGGAGGACGATGGAAAAGAGATGAGCAACGTGATCCGGATTGATGAAGCGCGGATCAAGGATCATCTTGGAGAGATGGTGCGCGGCACCGTCGAAGAAGCGTTGAATGCGATGCTTGACGCGGAAGCTGACCGGCTTTGTGGTGCAGGCCGTTACGAACTGAGCGAAAGGCGCCAGGACGCGCGCGCTGGCAGTTATGAACGTTCTCTGCAGACCAAGGCCGGCGAAGTGAAGCTGAAGATGCCGACGCTTCGGCGTCAGACCTTCGAGACGGCGATTATCGAGCGATACCAGCGGCGGGAAAGCAGTGTCGAAGAAGCTCTGATGGAGATGTATCTGGCCGGTGTTTCG
>CBDHYI010000004.1:0-355756 GCA_965275915.1 Stappiaceae bacterium | reverse complement strand
TTGATCTGTTGCGGTGATGCGGGTACGCATCGTCTTCACAGTGCGGGCGTGGCGGAATTGGTAGACGCAAGGGACTTAAAATCCCTCGGCCTGTGGCTGTGCGGGTTCGAGTCCCGCCGCCCGCACCATAACGTGTTCGTACAGCGCCCGGCGATGTGCTTTCTCCCGATATCCTGTCTTCACCCGACGCCTTGTTTTGAAAGTGTGCAATGAAACTGCCCAGCCCCTTAATCGGCGGTCGACTGATCAAGCGATACAAGCGTTTTTTGGCGGATGTTGAACTGGACGACGGCTCAGTGATCACCGCTCACTGCGCCAATCCGGGGTCCATGCTGGGGCTGAAGGAACCGGGAACAGAAGTCTGGCTGTCCAAGTCGGATAATCCCAAGCGCAAACTGGCCTATTCCTGGGAACTGGCAAGTGTCGAGGGTGTGCTTGTGGGGATTAATACGGCCTATCCGAACCGGATTGTGGAAGAGGGGATCCTCACCGGCCGGATCGAAGCACTGGCCGGATATGAGTCCCTG
Source organism: Stappiaceae bacterium (assembly GCA_965275915.1). Taxonomy (GTDB): domain Bacteria; phylum Pseudomonadota; class Alphaproteobacteria; order Rhizobiales; family Stappiaceae; genus JBDWFY01. Next base: position 355,229 of record CBDHYI010000004.1, on the reverse strand, counting down.
CGGCGGGAAGTCAGATACGGCCAGAATTCGCGGATCGATCTTCTGCTTGAAACTCCCGGCAGGCCGCCTGCCTATGTGGAAGTCAAGAACGTGCATCTGATGCGGAGGGAGGGTGTTGCTGAGTTTCCCGATGCGGTGACGACACGGGGCGCAAAACACCTGCGTGAATTGAGCGCGATGGTCGCGGAAGGAAACCGCGCGGCGATGGTTTATCTGGTGCAGTATCCGTCTGCCAGACGATTTTGCCTCGCTGATGATATCGATCCCGGTTACGCCCGCGCGTTCGCCGAGGCCCATACAAGCGGTGTTGAGGCGTATGTCTATGTCTGCGACATCAGCACGGAAGAAATTGTTGTAAGAAAACAGATCCCGTTTGATTCTTCTGATATCCAGCGGTCCACAGACTAATCCTTAGCGATGGGCGGCTGAAACGCGTAGCCCATGTCCCAGGGAAAATAGATCCAGGTATCCTGCGAGACTTCGGTGACAAACGTATCCACCTGCGGACGGCCTTTGGGCTTGGCATATATGGTTGCGATATGAGCTTCAGGCAGCATATCGCGCACGATTTTCGCAGTGCCGCCCGTGTCGACCAGGTCGTCGACGACAAGGATGCTCTTGCCGGTTCCCTCCTTGAGACCGAGCACCTCGGGGTTGATTGACTTGATGACCTCGAGGTTACCCTGATCCTTGTACTCGTGATAGGAAGCGATACAGACCGTTTCGATCAGCCGGATCTCAAGTTCCCGGGCAACGATGGCTGCCGGGACAAGGCCGCCCCGGGTTATACAGACGATTGCTTCCCATGATCCTTGACCGGAGAGCCGCCAGGCGAGGGCGCGGGCGTCGCGATGAAACTGATCCCATGAGACCGGAAAGGCTTTCGGTTGCTGGTTTTCCATTACGAAACCTCGATTTTCTCGGAAAAGTGTTTGGCGATCACGACGAAAAACGCTCCCGAAGCGCCATGATGGCGCCTTCGGCGTCTGTTGCAACTTTCTCAAGAAGCCGGGGATCCCGGGAGCGCAAGACGATCTTCGTGACGTGACCGCTGCCATTGAAATAGGGATAGGAACCGATTGTCAGGCCGTCATTTTGGTTTTGCAGCTCTTCGATCGTTTTGGCGACCGCGCCTTCGGGAAGACCGGTGTCGATCGTTCTGTCATGCATTTTCAGTCCCGTGTTGAGCAGCGGCCCGACCTGATCCAGCATGGTTTGCATGATGGTCGGCACACCGGCCATAACAAAAACATTTCCGATATGAAAACCGGGTGCCTTGGAAATCGGATTTTCAATCAGATCGGCCTCCGTCGGGAATACGGGCCATGCGCAGCCGAGCCTCGGTCAACTGATCGTCTGAATAGTGATTCTTCAGCAAGGCAACGGCGCGGGGGTCATGGTCGATTCCAACCTTGAACGCGGCCGCAACAGAGTCTGCCGTAATATCGTCATGCGTGGGACCGATGCCGCCTGTGGTGAAAACATAGTCATAGCAATGGCGAAGGTCATTCAAGGCTGTAACAATCCGGTCCTTGGCATCCGGAACCACGCGAACCTCCTCAAGATCGATGCCGATATCGGTGAGATAGTTGGCGATATAGCCGCTGTTGCTGTCTTTGGTGCGGCCGGAGAGAATTTCGTCTCCAATGACGAGCACAGCCGCGCTGACGGTGCGGTTTTTACGTTCCGGCTTGTCCATCCGCAGATCCTTACCTGCCGTTTATTCAGATTATCCGGGAGCAGGTTCCCGTTTCATGCCCATGTAGCGCACGGACAAAACATGCTCAAGTCTGCCGTGGGAGCAATCGGAGAAGTCGGGGCGCAATCAGGGTTTCCAGCCGTAGAGCCAGTCATAGCGGCTCACGAGGCGCTCGGTATTCATCATGCGCATTGCCATATCCCGGGCACGGGCGCTCAATCCGGAGAGATGATAGATGCGGCCGTTTTCATAAGCGGTTGCCGCTACTTTTCCGACCCGGACACGCCGCTCTTCTTCATAATCTCGCAATGCGGCCGGTACGTCCGGATTCTGGCTTACGTGTCTGGCCAGGACCCATCCGTCTTCGATGGCCATCGCACCGCCCTGGGCAACAAACGGCAGCATAGCGTGCGCGGCATCGCCAAGCACGCTGATCCGGCCTTCCGACCAGATGCCGCCGCTGTCCATGCCGAAAAGAGCCCATTTCAGCCAACGGTGCGGTTTTCCCAGGAGGTCGCGGATCGTATCAGGCCAGTCGGCAAACCGGGCAAGAACCATCTCCCGATCTCCGGGCGATGACCAGCCTTCTTCCTCCCAGTCCTCATCAATGATGGCAACGATATTGAATTCGCGGCCGTGTCGAATGGGATAATGGACCACATGGGCATTGGGACCGAGCCAAAGCCCCGTGCTTGACCGGAGTTCGTCTGGAATATCGTCGGTTGCTATGGTCGTTCTGTAAGCGACCTTTCCCGAAAACGCGGCCGGCGGCAGCCGAAGAATACCGCGCCTGACAACGGAACGCACCCCGTCGGCTCCGATGAGGGCCGATCCGCGCTGGCTTGCCAGTCCGTCCGTTGTGTTGAACTCGACAGTGACTCCCGCTTCGTCGGGCCGTGCATCGACAATGGCCGAACCCAGTCTTATCTGGATTTTCGGATCCGAAAGGCAGGCCTCAAGGAGCACGCTGTGAAGGTCCGCGCGGTGAATGACGTGATAGGGCGCGCCGTGTCGTTCTGCGATGGTCTCGCCGAGCGGAAACTGATTGACGATCGATCCGGTTCTTGCGGAAAAGATCCGGACGGAGTCTACCGTGCTGACATGCGCTTCAAGGCTGGACAGGACACCAAGTTTGCGCAGTACATGATTGGCGTTGGGAGATAATTGTATACCGGCGCCGACCTCGCGAAACCCGTCCTCGCGCTCGATCAGCGCAACATTCAGACCGCTCTGGCTGATTGCCAAGGCTGCGGTGAGACCACCTATGCCCGCGCCGGCAATGATAATCTTCTGCTCGCCGGCTCCGGCCGACGTGGCTTCAGACTGGGAGGTTTCCTCGTCAACGGGCGGATGTGAATCCGTCATGAGTGCCGCACCGATCCACAGTTCTCATTCGGCTGCCTGGGACGGGATTTCAATCCAGACACAGCTTTCCGGTTTCGCCGTCCCGGCGGGCAGGGCGGGATCGTATTTGTAGAGCGTTGAGCAATAGGGACAAACCACCTCCGTACCGTCGCCCATGTCCAGAAAAACATGAGGATGATCGAATGGCGGTCGGGCGCCGATGCACATGAACTCCTTCGACCCGATGACAATGGTCTCAAGTCCGTCATCATTGTGAAAATGAGGGACCACCGCTTCTGCCATGATGATATTTCCGCTTATGTGAACTTACGTGCGCGGAGAATAACCGTGAAGAGCACAGAAGGATAGAGAGAAAAACGCGGCATTTCGCATGAACTCCGGGACCGGAATAACCATCGTTGTTTCAGTCGTATATATAGGTTCTCAACCAAATGGTCGAACGATCCACTTTTCTTTGGTCTTGGAAAACTCTATTGTTTGGCCGATCCAAAATAACTCTTACGTAAACGTAATCTTATGAGCTTCTTTGATTCTGACGGAATACGCATCCATTTCAAAGATGTCGGAAGCGGTGATCCGATTCTGCTTATCCACGGATTTGCATCCAACATATTTATGAACTGGGACTATCCGGGATGGACCGATTTGCTGGTGAAATCGGGCATGCGCGTGATTGCGCTTGATAATCGGGGTCACGGTGACAGTCAGAAAATCCACGACCCGGGCGTTTACGGCGCTCCAACGATGGCGGAAGACGCACGCGGACTGCTCGATCATCTGGAGATCGAAAAAGCGGATGTCATGGGATATTCGATGGGTGCGCGGATCAGTGCGTTTCTGGCACTCAATCATCCGGAGCGGGTGGGGCATCTGGTTTTTGGCGGTCTGGGATACGGCATGATCGAGGGGGTGGGCGACCCGGAGCCGATCGCACAGGCGCTGGAAGCGGAGTCCATCGACGATGTGCAGCATCAAAGCGGTCGTGCTTTCCGTCAGTTTGCGGAACAGACAAAGAGCGACCGCCTCTCACTTGCCGCCTGCATGCGCTCGTCCCGCCAGAAAATTCGATCGGACCAGGTTGCGGGTATCCGGTCTCCGGTTCTCGTGGCTGTCGGAACGCGTGATGCGATTGCGGGATCTGCGAGGGATCTTGCGGCTCTCATTCCCAATGCGTCGGTTTTGGATATCCCGGATCGGGACCATATGGTTGCTGTAGGCGACAAAGTTTTTAAACGCGGCGTTTTGGACTTCCTTGGGAGGAGCGGATGAGCCGGACAGCAGACGACAGCTCGATTTCCCCAAAACCCTGCATGTTCATGGGGGCTGCGGGAAACAGACTTGTCGGCGATATCTGGCCGGCATCAAATTATGAAACCAGATGGCGGCATAGAAAAACAGACGCTGCGCCTGCACCTATTCTGCTTCTGCACGGTGGCGGTCAAACGCGGCATGCCTGGAGTGGAACGGCGGCCCGCCTTGCCGTTCGCGGTCATACTGCGGTGACAATCGACCAGCGTGGTCATGGTGAGAGCGAATGGGTTGCCAAGGGCAATTATGCCTTTGAATCCTTTGCCGACGATGCGCTGGCTGTCGCGGAGGCGATCAAGGAGCGCTTCGGCCGGAGACCGATCGCGGTCGGTGCGTCCCTGGGCGGAGCGGCCTGCATGCTGGCTGAAGGACAGTTTCGGCCGGGCAGCTTTCAGGCTCTGGTTCTGGTGGATATCACGCCGCGATTAAGGCGTTCTGGCGTTGCAAAGATTCTGGGTTTCATGGGAGCTCAGGTCGAGCAGGGCTTCGGAACGCTTGAGGAGGCGGCCGATGCGATTGCGAAATATCTGCCGCACAGGAGCCGGCCGCGCAGTCTTGAAGGTCTGAAAAAGAACCTGCGGCTTGGACCGGACGGCCGCTATCGATGGCATTGGGATCCGAATTTTATCGAACAAAGAACCGAATATCATGCCGACAGCAGCGATGCCGAGGCGCGCATGCTTTCCGCCGCAGCCAACCTGAAACTGCCGGTCTTTCTGGTGAGGGGCAGCCAGTCCGAACTGGTTTCGGAGGACCATGTTGAGGAGTTCAGGCAGTTGGTGCCCCATGCGTCGTATGTCGATGTGTCGGGGGCCGGCCATATGGTGGCCGGGGACAAGAATGACCTTTTTTCCGATGCGTTGCTGGCATTTATAGAAGATTTGGATGAAGCGGACGTGCTGTCGGCCTCCTGACATATCCAACATAAACAAGGTACGCTCTATCTGCCGCGGAAGACCGGAGAGCGTTTTTCCATGAAGGCCCGGCGCCCTTCGGCAAAATCATCGGAATCAAAACACAGATCGCACAGCTTCTGAACGTCATCCGTGCCTGAGCCAAAGTCGCCCCCGGAAAGGGCATTGACCGCTGCCTTTGCCGCCTTTTGGGTGAGCGGTGCCCAACGGGCAATCTCTTCAGCAAGCGCGATCGTCCGCGTTTCCAATTCCTCGGGCGGCACGATTCGGTTGATCAGTCCCAGCCGGCCAGCTTCGTCCGCATCAAATCTTCGGGCGGTGAAAAAAATGTCCTTTGCGACAGAGGGACCGACCATGGAAACGATGTCGGCAATGGATTTTGGCGGATAGCCGACGCCCAGTTTTGCGGCCGGAATTCCAAACCGGGCGCTGGTGTCGGCCAAGCGAAGGTCGCACGCCATAGCCAACGCCAGGCCCCCACCGAGACAATGGCCTCTTATCATGGCAAGCGTCGGTTTTTCCGTATCTCTGAGCGCTGCAAATGCAAGATCGTTCAGGTGTTCGTAAGACCGTGAGGTTTCGCTGTCCCTGCGAACCGTATCGAATTCCGAAATATCAGCTCCGGCAATGAAGGTTTCCTCGCCTCCACCGCGAAGAACAATCACGCGGACCCGATCATCCTTCGCAATTTCTTCAATTGCGCCGGGTATGTGGCCCCACATTGCTTTTGTCAGAGCATTTTTGCGCTCCGGCCTGTCGATCACAAGCCATCCCACCGGGGGGCGGAGAACGAGTTTGATACCTTCGGAGACGATTTTTTCGATGTTTGACATTTGATAAGACAATCCGGCAATGGGCGAGACGAACGAAAACCTGTGTGCCGGCTCTGGTCCTGAGCCTGGTTTATCCGGCGATTGATGCCGATTAACGGAAAAACGTCAATGAGATAAAAGGTGCAGGCCGTTAACCGAGACCAAGATCTTATTGAAAGGATGAGCCTGATATTCCAATATTATTGGAAATTTATCGGCAGTACTTAGTTTTTTCATGATGTGAACCTATGTTAGGACGTAACGCTCTATTGCCCGCAAGGAGGCGGACATGACTGGAATGCAAAAAACCCTGGACTCGGCTTCGCTGGCTACACACGATCCCGTCTGGCATCAGCTTCGCGTTGAAGCTGAAGACATGGTCGCCAACGAGCCCGACCTTGCCGGTTTTATTCACGAGAGCATTCTCAATCAGCCGACGCTCGATGAGGTCGTTATCAACCGTATTGCAACACGGCTGGAACACTCGGTCGTTTCAGCGACTCTGATCCGTCAGCTTTATCAGCAGGCTCTGGCGGACGAACCTGAGATTTCGGATATCTTCCGGGTCGATATTGTGACCGTTCTGGATCGTGATCCGGTGTGCGAACGGGCGATCGAGCCGGTTCTTTATTTCAAGGGCTTTCATGCGATCCAGACGCACCGCCTGTCCAATTGGCTTTGGCGCAAAGGCCGTAAGGATTTCGCACTTTATCTGCAAAGCCGGGCCTCTGAAGTCTATCAGGTCGATATTCACCCCGGGGTGCCGATGGGGCGGGGGATCTTCTTTGATCACGGAACGGGCATCGTCGTTGGTGCGACCGCCGTCATAGAAGATGATGTTTCGATCCTGCAAGGTGTAACGCTCGGCGGCACGGGTAAAGAAGGGGGCGATCGCCATCCCAAAATACGCCACGGCGTGCTGATCGGCGCAGGGGCGAGTGTTTTGGGCAACTTCGAGGTTGGACGCTGTTCCAGAATTGCTGCCGGATCCGTGGTTCTTTCTTCCGTTCCGCCTGAATCGACCGTTGCAGGCGTTCCTGCAAAGATTGTCGGCAAAGCAGGCTGTGCCGAACCGGCCCGGTCCATGGACCAGCTCATCGGCGACAAGTCCTGAAAAACATTTATGGGTGCACACCCTAATTTACACTGTTCACACACTGCTGCGATCGTGTAGGACTTCCGCTCGAACAGAAAACACGGTCGCCATTGGGAGTAAGCCGGTGAAAGCTGAGGAAATTCAGAAGCTCGATGCGTTTTTCAAGCGCCGCTTCAATATGCCGAACATCGCGGTCAGGGCGCGTCCGCGCAAGGACGATTCAGCGGAAGTCTATATCGGCGACGAGTTCATCGGTGTTCTGTTTCGGGATGATGAAGACGAGGATTTGAGCTGGAGTTTCCAGATGGCGATCCTCGAAATCGATGTGGATGAGTTTTAAGGCCGTTTGGTTGCGGTGTGTTGAGCTTAAAGCGACGGCCATCTGAGATGGATCTCAATACCGATCCATGTCGGCAGGGCATTTCCGACAAATAGTATCGTACAGACAATCAGTCCGGCCGTGATCAGCATCATCGGCCAGCAGCGCATGCCTGTTGCTTTGGGCGGGTGCAAATAGGTCATCGTATTCTCCAGCCACCCGCTGACGAGCGATCCGGGGACAGTTTTGACCCAAAGCTGTCATTATTTGGGACGCCTGTCCTGTTTTGGGACAGGGCGTTTTCTTTGCCATTCATATTTTGTTAAGCATTTCCGCCTGTTGCCTTCATTGCCGTTTCCGGCACGCAGATTGCTAACAATCAGTTAAACCAGCCCAATGCCATATTTGGGACCAATTGGTTAACAGGGGGTTAAGTTTGTGTTTGTTGAGTTCTTGCTCGCTATTTACCTGGGATGCGCAGGTTTTGCCGCAGCGGGCGTTATTGCCAGTTTTTATCAGTTGGTGACGGATCGTCCGGCCAGGTTTGCTTTGGAATCGGCAACGTTTCTGAACATCGTCGGGACAATCGCCATAATTCTTTTTGCCGGCCCGTTTATCCTGATGCGCAATGCGATCCGCGGACGTCGCATTGAAGGTCGTCCCCTGGGCTGGCTGGTTGCCAGCACCACAATTGCCGGTATGTGGAGCATGTGTTCAGGCATTGTTGTGGTTCAATTTGCACTGGCAATCGCCTACGAGGTTGCCTAACCTTTTCCTGAAACGGCTTGACTGATCCACCGGTGGGGCAGGGTAAGGTGAAATATGCCAGTTTATGCACTTGATGGTGTGCAGCCGGAACTTCCGCTCAGCGGGGACTACTGGGTTGCTCCGAACGCGACCTTGATCGGTAAAATCAGACTTTCCGAGGAAGCCAGTATCTGGTGGGGGGCGATCCTGCGCGGCGATAACGAACTGATAGCGATCGGTGCCCGATCCAATATCCAGGACGGCTGTGTCCTTCACACCGATCCTGGTCTGCCGCTGAGTGTGGGGCAGGATTGTACGGTTGGTCACAAGGCGATTCTGCACGGGTGCACAATCGGCGATAACTCGCTGGTTGGGATGGGAGCGACCGTTCTCAATGGCGCCAGGATCGGAAAAAACTGTCTGATCGGCGCAAATGCGCTGATTCCCGAAGGAAAGACCATTCCGGATAACTCCCTTGTCGTCGGCATGCCCGGGAAGGTCTTACGCGAACTGGATGACGAGGCTGTGGCCGGGCTGACAGCTTCGGCAAAGGGATATGTTCGCAACTGGAGGCGCTTTAAAGCCGGACTTGAGTCCATACCCTAAGGTGACATTTTAAGAAGTCCAGACCACACCCCAAAAGGGAACCGGTCCGCGGGGCACGCGGACCGGTTGGACCCGATCGGTTTGGGGATGGGGGGGACGCGATCGGGTTTGACGGCAGAATATTTAGTCCACTGATCGTACGGTGCCCACGACGCTGACGCGTCGGTCGGAAATTCGGTTCCAATGGCCTGAGTTGGTTGCGGACTGGCGTTTCACATAGCGATACGGTGTCTGATACCACGGCAGGACAGCGCCGGCCTGGTTATCAAGTATGAAGTCACCTCGATCTGTCCGAACCGTCAAGACAGCATGTCCATCGCCATTCTGATCACGCACAACGGTGATGAGAAGAGCCCCCAAAGGCCAACCGCTCTCGTAAAGGCGGCGTCTTTTCTCCAGCACATAATCTTCGCAATCACCGGCAACGCTCGGATAGGTCCATTTTTCAAGCACCGCATACAAATCAATGTCCGTGACGGGCTGAATGGCGCTGTTGACCTTGTTGTTGATCACCTGCAGTTCCTGCCACCGTTTCTGTGTGAGGCGCATCAAAGGCGCCTTTTTTGTTTTGATTGCGCAATCGGTATTGTAGCGCTGACAATATTCCACATGCCCGATGGGCGGGCTTGTTTTGCCCAGCGTCCGCATGAAGCTTGGAGCATCGCTGAGCGCCAGACTCGCTGTGGGCGCTGTGACCGCGATACCCAATGCCAGCGTATACAAACCAACTCTGTTTAACTTTAGCATAGTCAAACCATCCCCGTTATTTGGATTTACTATGCATATGTCGTTTTTATATAGAAATAATTTGCGTATTTGTATTATATTAAAAGTATAAATTGATTTTACTCTAATTTGAGTAAAATTTTATCTTTTGAGTGGTTTCGGGAAAAAGTATAATAAAATCAGATTCTTATCTAAAAATTTTTAGAACGGGTCGGCACGCGGGATCTTGTGCGAACCTCCCGGTTTTCTTGAGATATTTTTTGCCAAACAACGGCAAAATGGGATGGACGGTGAGAAAAATCACCGAGTCCAGTCAGTACATTGTGGCGAATTTGTTCTGCTTATGCCTGGGTGAGAGGGACAAAAAAAGAAAGTAAAACAAACTGTTTGCTGAAAAACAAACCACGGGAAACAAACAGGCCGTGTTCCACGATACCGCTTTGGGGAAAGATCGAATGCCGGCTGGGACACCACCCGATGAGATGAATACCGACGAGCTAAAAATTCTTCTTGATTTCTTCTTCGTCGACAATCTGGGAAAACTCGATGGCGATGCCTTCTTCGATATGCCGGACAACGCGTGCGCGCATCTTGCCAAGTGTCAGAACGGTACCGATCGCGGGTTTGACATCGGTCCGGATCGCTGCGCCGGACATGGACACGTCGATAACGCCACAACGATATTCCCGGCCATCGGGAAGAACAATGTTCGACACCGGATTTTCCGGCGTAAAGCGGTCGTGGCGCCGGTCTTCAGGCAGATTGAGCTCATGCCGGTTTGCGAGCCAGGTCAACTGGGCGGCGATTTTATCGCGCTTGCGCGCCGTCGCATTGATGGAAATCGCAAAGCCGCCTTCCATTTCCCGGGCGATTTTGCCTTCGATACGGCCGATATGATCGATATAGGCGATAACCCGTTCACCGACGCTGCCGATAACCGGGGCAATCAGTGCTGCGCCGCCGGGAGACATATTGATTACCTGGCAGGGGTACTCCTGCCGGCTTTCCGTCATGAAGCGCCCAAGCAGGTTCACCTTGACACGCTGATGCCGACGGCGATCAGGACCGCGGGCTGCGATGTTTGCTGCGATCTGGGTTGCGGCATTGGCGCGCGACATAGTGAGTAGACCTCTTCATTCAACCCCTGCCAAAACCGGGCGCGGGGTTTTCATTCACGGTCTACGCTAAGCGGTGTTGGTTAATAAGCCGTAATCTAATCGGCTCTTCCACCATCATAAACGACCAAATGTGCAATCTTGCGTGCATTGTCCGCAACAGGGTGTTCCAATTCGGCGGGAAGGGGAGGGACTGTCGATCCGGTTGCGGGTTGTTCGACCATATCAAGATCGAACGGCTGGCTGTTCCGTTCTTTGTAAAAGTGAGGCCGTTCGTCGGGCCAAATGAGGCGGAGGCTGGAGATTTTCAGCTCCGTGAGCGGATGAATGCCCATCCAGTAGGGTTGGCTCATCGGGACGCACGTTCCGAGAATACGCTTATATCCTTCGCCATGGACCTGAAGCGGCAGCAGAATCATTTCCAGAGGAACGGATTTTTTTCGCAAGTTGAGGCCATCAATGCCGACAACCGCCGCTGCGGCCTCTTGGGAAACCGCGTTCAACATCGTCGTGATGGCATTGCTGTCCCTACCCTGCCAGCCGGTCAGGAAATTGCGGCCTTTCAATTCCCGGCAATAGAGCGAGCAAAGGCGCGTGCCGGCGAGCCGGTAGATGAACTTGTCCGTTTCGACAGCTTCAATAATAAACGTGTCTCCAAGTAAACGTCTGATATCGGACGGTTCGATTTCCTGCCGTTCCGGAGCAGGACGATCGTTCCTTAGGGAATTCCAATAAGCATACAACGCCTGGGTTGATGCATGTTTCATTCTGCGTGCCCCCGAATGAAGTTTTTAAAGTCCTGAATGTGCTGTCCCGAAGGGTAACCGGGAGGCCGGCCCAAATCGGGACAGCCGACAATTCGTAACGGTTAATAAGCAGATAACATGCCATGAACAGACGTCCGGGTGGGAGTAACCTTTTATTAACGTTAATAAAGTGTTTCGATTGAACAGCCGCTGAAAATAGTCCACCTTTCGGCGACTTGACGGAGTGTTTTGCTCCGCATTTGACAGCTTTTGACTTTGTCTCGACCGTTTATGGGGACGCGACAGCATACCGCCGGGGCGCAGCACAGAAATGCGCACGGCGGTTTTCTTTTTTCTGGCGTAAGAGCGGGAAAGCTTAGAGCGTGTCTGATCCCTTGATTCGGCTGTTAAGTGCGACTATGTGCGCTCAACGGATGCAAGGGCAGGCTCGTGTGCTCGCATTCCTGTAAGGCGATAGGCGTAATATGAACATGATGACACCCAAAACTTCGCAACCGGCGATCAATCTGCCCAACAGCATCGTTGCGCTGGCCGGCATCATGATTGCCATTCACATGGTCCGGTCCCTGGCGTTGCCTTCGTCTGTCGATCTGGACGTGCTGGTTCTCTTCGCGTTCATTCCGTTAAGATACGTCCCGGTCGAGACAAGCCTGGTCGTGTTTCCCGGTGGGCTTGGCGCGGATATCTGGACGTTTCTGAGTTATGCGTTCCTGCATGGCGGCGCCGCGCATCTGATAATGAATATGCTCTGGATGGCGATATTCGGGACGGCTGTCGCCTGGCGGTTTGGAACCGTCCGCTTTCTCATTTTTTCCGCTGTCTGTGCGATTGTCGGAGCCGTGGCGCACCTTTTGACAAATTGGGGCGATGCCGTGCCCACGGTCGGAGCTTCAGCGGCGATTTCCGGGCAGATGGCCGGCGCAATCCGGTTTATCTTTGCCGCGGGCGGTCCGCTCGGAGCTTTCCGGCGAAGCGACAGGACGGCGTATTCCGCGCCGGCCGTTTCACTGCAACAAACATTTTCCCATCCGCAGGCGCTGACGTTCCTGGCAGTGTGGTTTGGCATCAACCTTGTGTTCGGGCTTGTCGGCGGTGCAGTGCCCGGCGGGGGTGCGTCGATTGCCTGGCAGGCACATATTGGCGGTTTTCTTGCCGGTTTGCTGCTGTTCGGACTGTTCGATCCTGTCGGCAAAAAGCCGAAATATCAGGGACCACGCCTCGTATGATCGTTCGTCTAGCTCCGAAAGTCATAAAGTGGCTTTGATCTCGTTCAAATTTTTGTCAAGATAACCGCTCGTTGTGAGTCACGCCATGGGGTTGGCGAGTGGGCGAACTGCCTGAGTGTCCTTTGGTCGGATGCAGCGTGTGGCGAAGGACGAAAATGGAGAGACGGATGATTGTTGCAAATATTTTGGACGAAAAAGGCCGGGACGTCATTACCGTGTTGGAAGATGCGTCTCTGAACACGATCTGTGCAACGCTCACCGCGAATAAGATCGGCGCCGTTATTGTCGTTCACGGTGATGGCAGCATTGCCGGCATATTGTCTGAGCGGGACATCGTGCGCGCGCTGTGTTCGAGCGGGCCGGGCGCGCTCGACAGTGCTGCCAAGGAGCATATGACCGGGAAAGTGGTCACCTGCGGCGAACAGGAAACAACCGATGAAGTGCTGGGAAAAATGACGACCGGTCGCTTCCGGCATCTGCCCGTCGTGACAGATGGAAAACTGGTCGGGTTGATTTCGATCGGTGACGTGGTGAAACAGAAAATCGCGATGATCGAGCAGGAAGCCGAGCAGATTAAGTCATATATTACGATGTCATGAGACTTGTGAGCAGCGGGACGGCAACCGTTATGTGTCTGGCCCGCTGCTTTCCAGCGTCATGGCCGACCGGGTTGTGACGCCCTATGATAAAGCCGAAATGTAATCTCTGACCTCGTCAAGGGCCTTTAACCCCGTCTCATAGCCGATCGAGATGGCTTCTTCAGCGCGGTCAAATTCGAACAGCGACAGATGAGCAAGGCGGGGTCCGATTGTGACATCGGGGGGGTCGCCCGCGAGTCGTGATCGGCCGATCCTGTCCTGAATGATGTTGAAGGCTTCCATCATAACGCCGGATATTCCAGGCAGGCCATCTTTCGAACGGCCGAACAGCTGACGTTTCAGAATGTTTCGGGGCGTTCCCGGTCTTGCCATGCCGGCGAGCATGTCATCCACCTCGGGCAACGCGTCCGCCGGTGCCGGCGGCATGGGATGAACGACTGTTGTTCCACTGCCGAACACGTCAGGATTGAGGTTGACCGCAATGACGACGCGCGCGCCCAGCGCGCGGCAGACCGAAACGGGAATCGGGTTGACGAGTGCGCCGTCCACGAGCCATCGCCCGCCGATCTGGCTCGGTTGAAAAATGCCGGGCAATGCGTAGGACGCCCTGAGAGCCTCTACCACGGATCCCGAGCGCAACCAGATTTCGTGACCGGTGCCAAGCTCCGTTGCGACACAGGTAAAGGGACGATCAAACTCTTCTATCCTGAGACCGCCAAGATTCTGCTCCAGCAGCGAAGCCAGTTTCGTTCCGCTTATCAGGCCTGAACTGCCCAGAGCAAAATCAAGAAGGCCGAACATGCGCCTTTTGTTCAGCGAACGGGCGAATTTTTCAAGTTCATCAAGTTTGCCAGCGAGGTAACAGCCGCCGACAACGGCCCCGATCGACGTGCCCGTTACAATATCGGGACGGATGCCGCCTTCTTCCAAGGCGCGCATGACGCCGATATGCGCCCATCCCCGCGCCGCGCCGCCGCCGAGGGCGACTCCAAGCGTCGGCCGAAATTGTGCTTTTACAAGATCGTCAGGCATCTCCGTGCCTGAAATAGCCAATTCATCAATAGGGCGCATGAACAACCAGCGCGACAAGCTCTCAATCATTGCCAACTCCCGACAGGATCAAACGGTGCCGGTCTTTTAGACGGTCCTGCTCTCTTGATCTGGCGCACCGTCGTTTCCAACCTATGCTTGAGATTGCATCTTATTGCTCCAGACCCCGGATATTGTAACTCAAAAGCGGGCATTAACATGCTCAACAGTGAATTTGGCGGTGCGTCGGGTGTGGTTCAGGGTCGGTTTGAGCCGTCACCGAACATAAACCAGACACGCTTCAGTATCTCAGATAATCTTCACCAACAGGTGAATCCACCCGGGAAGTGATGAGGTTCATATAAGAACGGGAGCGCAATCCGCCGATCAATCGTGTTCACATACCGGAGTGGGAATGGTGAACTCAGGGTGTGGGCCCGTAAACTGGCTTATTCCATTCCACGCGGGTTTATGGGACCATACCCTAGGACTTCCCATATACGTCCCGGGGATCGTAGACACGCTTCGGTTCTGCCAGGCGCAGCTTGAGTGTCGATGTCGGGTCCTGATCGGTCAGAACTTTCCGGTGAAAGCAGGACCGGTAGCCGACATGGCATGTCGCACCGTTCCCGCCCACACGCACCTTTATCAGGATCGCGTCCTGGTCGCAGTCCGTGCGCATTTCAACAATTGTCTGGGTCTGGCCGGAGGTTGCACCTTTGCGCCAGTATTCCTTGCGGGACCGGCTCCAATACCAGGCTTCTCCGGTTTCAATGGATCGGGCGAGGGACGTTTCGTTCATGTAGCCGAGCATCAGAACCTCGCTGGATACGCTGTCCGTAACGATGCAGGCGATCAGGCCGTTTTCATCGAATTTCGGTTGGAAGCGATCTCCGGTTTCAATGTCTGCCTTCGAGCCGCGCTCAGCAAATAATTTTTCGACCATAACCTGCTTACCAGCCTTCACACTGCGCATAACTGACAAGCGCCTCTCTGTTGCGAGCAATGCACTTGCTCCAAACGGGTGACGCGAACGTGTTGAGGGTGTTCTGACCGGACGAACCGGGCACTGTCAAGGCTGCGGTCAGGCTCGGACCTGGGTCATGAAGCGGACCTGTTGTGCGGGGTCATCCTCAAAAATACCCGTAAACTGCGATGTCACGGTCGATGCGCCCGATTTCTGAACGCCGCGCATGGACATGCATTGATGCTCCGCCTCAACCATGATCGCGATGCCGCGGGGCGCGAGCGCATCCTCGACCGCGGCAAGGATTTGCGATGTCAGATTTTCCTGGGTTTGCAAACGCTTCGCGTAAACATCGACCACCCGGGCCAGTTTCGAAAGTCCGACAACTCCGCCATTTGGGAAATAGGCAATATGGACTTTGCCGAAAAACGGCACCATGTGATGTTCGCAGTGGGAATGAAATGGAATGTCTCTGACGAGGACCATTTCACTGTAACCGCCCACCTCTTCAAAGATTGTGCCCAGATGATCGGCGGCGGACTGGGTGTAGCCGGCGAACAATTCTTCGAACGCCTTGGCGACGCGTTTGGGCGTGTCGAGCAAGCCTTCGCGATCAGGGTTGTCCCCGGCCCAGGCAAGAAGCGTCTTGACCGCATCTTCGGCCTGCTCCCGCGTCGGACGCGCTGCGGGCAGCATTTCTTCCGCCCTCAGGGCGGTAATATCGGCTTTGTCTGCGAGTGCGTCCATTGAATCGTCCTCCGGAACTCGAACCTAACGGATATACGTGACCTGCCGTCGATCGGACCAATAACAATCTGGTACGGTCAAATGTTGGTCTGGTCATTGAATTGTGAACAAATCTGTCATTATGCGTTATCTTAACAGCACTTCAGGGTTTCAGGATCGCATGCGACTTCATTTCAAATTGCCAAATTTGTCCGGGCTTCACTATATAGGTAAGAAAATACTGATAACAAATGCTTCTCTTGACCGGGAATCGCCAAAGGCCGCCGGATATGATCGATGATATTTATAATGCCAGGATATTGGAGTTTGCGGGAAACATTCCGCGGCTAGGCCGTCTGGAGAATCCTGACGCCTCTGCGCGGGCCCACTCCAAATTGTGCGGTTCGACGGTAACGGTCGATTTGAAAATGGAAGATGGCGTCGTCACCGATTTTGCGCATGATGTCAAAGCCTGTGCGCTTGGTCAGGCGTCATCGTCCATAATGGCCCGGCATGTTGTCGGTGCCAGTGCTGATGAGCTGCGCACCGTTCGCGAAGCAATGTACAAGATGCTGAAGGAAGACGGCGAGGCTCCGTCGGGGAAATGGTCCGATCTGCAGTTTCTGGAACCGGTTCGCAATTACAAGCCAAGACATACGTCGACCCTGCTCACCTTTGATGCGGTTGTTGATGCGGCGAACCAGATCGAGCACCGGCCGGAGGATGCCGCCTGCGTGTCCGAGGGCGCGGCAGGCTGAAGATTGCCGGCAATTGGAAACCTGAAGGCCGTTTTGGGAAACATGTGCAACTCCAGACACAGCGGCTCGGGCCATCTTAATGAAACAGCTGAGGAATCGCCGATTTCAGTCCCCGCCATGGCAGCAATCGGACTGATACGGCTCTATCAGTATACGCTGTCGGCATTTCTCGGCCGGGCTTGCCGATATGCGCCATCGTGCTCCCATTACACAGAGACGGCGATCCGCCGCTTCGGACTTTGGGCCGGAGGGTGGATGGGATTGGCGCGTGTAATGAGATGTAATCCTTGGGGCAGTTCGGGATATGATCCGGTTCCGGACACCCCGCCTGGGGCGGGCCGGTGGTACTGCCCGTGGCGTTACGGGTACTGGACCGGTAGTCACATCGACCCGTCGACCAGACTTTGAGGTTTCTTGCGAAACGGCGGCGGTTTGTTCCGGATGGGGAGGGAGCCAAACCAAAAAAGGCGCCCACTGGGGCGCCTTGACTATGTTCCGGCGGAGCCATGTCGCTCCCGGATCGTTCACTGCTGTCCCAATTGTTCGAGCAATTGTGCACCCTGGGGCGAACCGAGTCTGGCAGCATATTCATACCATTCCCGTGCCTTGGCGATATCACCTTTCAATCCCATGACATTGAGTGTCCGCAGATAATTGGGATCGAACGTGTTGCCCATCGCAAGGGCGCCTTCGGCAACTCCGGAGTTTGCGAGCCGTTCAAAGAATGCCCGCGCCGATGCGATATCGCCGGCTTCCAGCATCTGCTCGCCGCGTTCAAACAGCTTCTTGCGCCGTTCATCGGAAATTTTCGGCGTTTGCTGTTGTTTCGGCAGGCTGACCTTTTTGGTCGTCACGGTTCTTGAAGCGGAGATGCCGCCTGATGTTTCGGATTTGGGTACAAGCGTTGCCGCATCGCCAATGCCGGCGACCTTGTTTGAGGCATTGTTCGCAGTCGGGGAAGGAGATTGCTCTTCGCCCATCACAACAGCGATATCGCGACGGTCGAGCGTGAAGCCCTGCGAGGAGATCAGTTCAAGCGATAGCTCAAGCTTATCCTTGGGGCTCTCAAGCGGCATGAGCCGCAGGTTCGCCAGGTCTTTTGTTCCCAGGACCCATACTTCGCCTTGTCCGACGCGCTGTCCGCTCGACAGCTTTGCGTTTTCGGGCAATCCGCGGATAACAACATAGCCGCCGTCAACTTTGTTCGGTGGAATGACCGCCATCGCCAGCTCCACCGGTTGTCCCGCCTCGGCATAAAAATTCTCAGACGCAATGAGTCTTGCCTGCGGTACATCTGTTTCGGCGACCAACTGAACAGGTGAGGACGGCTTTGCGTTGGCTGGTTGGGACCCGAGTATGGATCCGAAAAATCCGCTGCTGCTCTGAGCAACCTGAATGGTACCTGTTGTGTTCTTCACAAGATCGGGATCTGAATTATCGGCTTTGACCGGAACAGATACGAGGGGCAGAACGAGGCAGGACAGAAGCGCAGTGCGCAATCCTGAAGACACTGTGAATGCCCGACGAGGGAATGACCTTGGATCATTCTCCCGGCGGTTGCTTATTCCGTTCCCCCGGAAAGTGCGTTCTGATTTGCCAATTGGTTCAACCCGTCCAGCCATTCTGTTTTTGAGCTTGATCATGGTTGTCATCTTTCAATCGGTGAGATGCCAAATTTTGCGGGCGACAATCAGTTGGTGCTGGCTTGTTTGCGCCATTTCAGAAACTCATTAAACAGAGCGTCTTCCTGCGCTTTCGTCAGAACAGTGCCTGTTCCGCCCTGATCCTGTATGAATTTGGCAAACAGCTTGCGCATCTCTGCGCCGGACTGTTCGGCAACGGTGTTGTTGGCTTTGGCCTCGTCAAGCAACTCTTGAGCCGCATGAAAGCGGGTCCAGCCGCCGCGCAGTTCTGCGGCAAGGTTGGTCTCGCCCCATTTCGGATGGCGGGCGGGAGCTTGAAGTCGTTCGAAATTTGCGAACAGAGCCTTGGTCAGGTTTTCGACCCGGCGATAGCGGTCGGTTCCCCGCTTCCAGTTAAAGGATGCAAGCACCGCACTTGAGGAGACCGTTTCGATGATTTCCCCTTCTTCGATGAGATTGGGGTAATCGGCATTGGTCAGCGTAGCCGGAGAATAGGTGGCTTCAAGCGCTTCGGTATAAGGGATCGGGATGATATGCAGGCCTTGGCCTTCCGGAACGTTGCGGACACTTTTGACGGGCTTGCCCGCGACCTGCATCACCGCATCGATCTCGCCCGCTGCCAGTTTCTGAAGCGCATCGCCGGTGTGGAAGTTGGTTTCGTTTACTTCGACACCCAGTTTATTGAAGATGTTACGACTGGTCAGAGTCGTCGCGCTGCCCTTGTTGGAGAAATTGACCGTTTTGCCGCGCAAATCTTCAATGGATTTGATATTCGGCCCGGTGATGAGATGAACTTCCTCGTTGTAGAGTTTTGTCACATACCGCAGCCGATCACGAAGCCCTTTCAGAAAGGGTTCACCCTCCATCATATCGATCGCGTCATTGCGGACAATGGCGGTGTCGATATTGCGCAGGTAAAGGAGATCCCGAATATTCTGGGCTCCGCCTTTGCCGACAATAGCAAGAACGCGCAGGTTGTCTCCTTCGTCAAGTGCCGCCGCAAGGTCAGAGGCAATGAAGAGGTATGTTCCGGCGGGGTTGCCCGCAAGGACGGAGACGGTGTTCTGGTTGATTTCGTTCTTGAGCGATGATTGAGCAGACGCATCGCCGGAAACGAACGTAAGCGCCAGCGGCACAGAACAGATGGCGCCCAGTGCCAACTTCTTCAAACGCCGCAACTCCCCGCCAAAATCAGAAGGTATCATATTTGTAAGCCTCATACTCAATAGTCTCTCTCCTCGCCGTGCCGACCGAGGCGGCACGTTCAACCGCCGCAATGAACGCTGTGCATGACCTGAAAGACTGGTTATCAGTCAAGCCAAAAACCCTGCACTGGCGTCACATCCTGAGCATGTTCTTTTCGGCTGGGATGCTTCCCCCGGATCGAAAAAATGCATCAGCATTGTGGGTGTCTGCTCTGTTTGTTTTGATCACCAGCGACCAGCACTATTCGTTACCGTTAAAGTTGGGCGGAAATTAGGACGGCAAGGCATGTTTGCTTGAAAATCGAGCCGTTTTTCAGCGAAAAAACAGTGAAATAGATTGAAAATAAAGGAGGCATCGAAATTTCTTTGTAAATTTCGTAATATTTTGGTTAATATAACGTCATTTTTTAGTTTTAATTCTTTGAAAATTCTCATATTAATTAAATTTTAACAATTTTGTTTTGATATATTTGAAATATTCTTTATATAATAAAAATTTTTCTTATAGGTTATTTGTTGAAATTGTTGCGGTCTGGAAAATGTCAAACTTATGTTGATATGTGTCAAAGAAAATCAATCGACCTAACGTTGCGGCACTGCTTGCCGGTTCGTCGTGACTTTACAAAATTGTTTCTTTTGACCCGGAATCGACCCGCACTTATCGGCTTTGTGCGCCGCAATTCGAACTCCGGAGATTCGATTGTGGCAAGAATTTGAAGTCAATCGTTGAGAAGCGGTCAGATAGGGTGCAGGCACGAGTTCGTGCCCAAATTCAATACGGCATGACCTGAGCGTAGAGCAGTGAGTCAATTGGACAGATCAGCGAGCATCGCTTTTGCTTTGTCGGATCCTAGCGACGCAGCCCGCTCATACCATTTTCTGGCTTCTTCCAGATTACCCTTCAGTCCGAAAACATTTCGCCGTTTCAAGTAGTTAGGATCAAAAGTCGTGGCGAGCGAAAAAGTTCCATCCGCGTCATCATGCAGAGCCAAACGCATGTAAAAAGCCCGGGCGGCGACAATATCGCCATGGGCCATCAGTCGGTCGCCATGAGCCCTGAAACGGTCCTTCTCGGCCTGACTGATGGCGGGTGAGGCGGTTATGTTCAGCGGCTTTTTGGTGCCTGTGTTGCGAGGAAGACGCGCTTGCTTGCCGGATCGTGTTTCACCGGAGAGAATCGGCAGTGAAGCGGCGCTGTCCGACCGGACCGGCTCCTCAGCCTTTGCGGGAGATTTGCCTGTCAGCAGATGGATTTTTCTTCTGTCTAACCGTTTTCCCTTGGGGCCGAGCAACTCCACATCAAGGGAGAAGTCGGCAGGCGGCTCGGCTGGTAAAATCAACCTCAGACTGTTTAAGTCACTTGTACTGAGCACCCAGACGCTGGGATTTCCGATCATCTGGCCCGCGGTGAGTTCAACGCTTTCCGGAACATCCCGAATGACGATGTAGCCCTTTCGCACAGCCCCTTCCGGACTGACCCTGACCTGGAGTGCGACGGGGTTGTGACCCTTGATTGTCAGGCTTTCGAGCATGTCCAGGCGCACATTGGCATTGTCCGACGCGATCGGCCTCGGCTTGGTTTTGGTCAAAGGAAGCGAGGGCTCTTGGACAAAGTATGTTGCCGGATGAAAAATACCGTTTCCGATTCGGATCGTTTTTATCGACTGTGCATTGGACTGCTGTTGCCACCAGGCCGCGTTTGCGGGCACATAAAAAAAGCAGGCAGTAAAAAAAACGCACATTGACAGGAGGCGTCCAGACCCGGGCCGGATGAGACGCCCGGTTGAAACATGGGGCGCATACGACTTTGTTTGGCTTTGATCTGATTGCAGCGGGAAAGACTGGAATTTTTTCCGTAAGTTCATGGTCAATCGATGATATCGCACAGGATGAATGAGATAGCCGGCCTGACAATCGTTCCATGGAACAATTGCGTGAATCTCGACATTGGATACACAAAGGGCAATAAATGCCATCAATGCGTCAAGATATTGGCGAAATATAATATTTTGATATGACTGAGCGTTATATAAAAGTATTAATCTTTATATTTCTACCTTGTAAAAGTATAATTATGTATAAATTCATATTTTCGTATATATTTTTCGATAACTATTTAAATTTACTTGAAAAATTGTTAAGTGAGATAATTTTTCTCCGAAACCTGAAAAATTCGGAACAGTGGTAGGGCGGTGGTCGGGGTGATCTCGTTCAGCAAGGCGCCTCCTGGCGTGATCTTTATGGCACGCATCGGCCGTTTGATCCGCCATTTCAAGCATATTTATGAGTCCATACCCTAGGTCTTGGACTCATTAAATCGGATCCAGATTCGCGCTGAAGCGAGTTTAACGCCAGCCATGTAGTTTTCGGGATTTTTCTCGTATCTGGTCGCTACGGCTCTGAAGTGTTTGAGTTTGTTGAAGAACCGTTCAACCATATTCCGTAGTTTGTAGAGATATTTGGAGAAAGCTGGCCTACGGCGGCGATGAGGCATGCAGGGGATGTTTGGGAAAGCGTCCTGGCCAGTGATCAAGTTACGAATAGCATCGGCATCATAGGCCCGATCTGCCAAAACAATCGCTTTTGAGGGAAGACCGGATAAAAGCGACATGGCTTGATGACCATCGTAGGCTTGCCCTTCGCTCAAGCTCAGTTTGATCGGCAGACCGCAAGCATCTACCACAGCATGGATCTTACTGGTCAGGCCACCTCGGGAACGTCCCATGCAACCGGATCCCCTTTTTTGTTCCCATTAGCGCCATGCTGATGAACACGGACAGAGGAACTGTCAATCATCTGGATGTCGCCGTCATAAGCTGTTGAAACAGCTTGTAATATCCGGTCCCAGACACCAGCCTCACGCCAACGGACAAATCGATTGTAGCAGGTCTTATGCGAGCCGTAGCGTTCGGGAATATCCGCCCAGGGTGCCCCTGTGCGCCAACGCCACAAAATCCCGTTGATCACCCGCCGGTCATCAACGCGCTGAACACCTCTCATCTTGGTCGGTAAAAGCGGTTGGATCACTGACCACTCAAAATCACTCATATCAAAGCGCGCCATCAAAAACTCCTTTCGGAGCTTGAATCATTTAAGCACTGATTTGGCTACTCGTTTATGAGGGCGTAACCTAGACCGGACGTGCGGGATGAATTAGACACTGGCGCGCAAAACCTAATGTCGGAGACGGCGTGACGATGAATGGCGTCGCTCAGGCACACTCAAGGAAATGGCTTACCTGCATCGGTAGAGCAGGAGTGAGCGGGAGCTGATATGATCAACCTGACCTTTCCAGACCAGTCCGTCCATGAAAAACCATCCGGCATCACCGGTGCCGAGATTGCGGCCGGCATTTCAAAGTCCCTGGCCAAAAAATCAGCCGCGATCGTTGTTGACGACACGCTTCAGGATCTAAGCGATCCGATCAATCACGATTGCCGGGTGGAAATTGTGACCCGTGATGACCCGCGGGCACTGGAGCTGATTCGGCACGATGCTGCGCATGTGATGGCTGAAGCGGTTCAGGAGCTCTGGCCCGGAACACAGGTCACCATCGGCCCGGTTATCGAGAACGGATTTTATTACGACTTCAAACGGGATGAGCCGTTCACGCCCGATGATTTGCCGGTCATTGAAAAGAAGATGCGCGAGATCATTCAGCGCAATGCGGCTTTCACCAAGGAAATATGGAGCCGAGATCAGGCGAGGGACCATTTCTCCGCTAAAGGCGAGGCATACAAAGTCGAGCTTCTGGATGCGATCCCTGAAGATGAAGATGTCAAAGTCTATCGTCAGGGACAATGGCTGGACCTTTGCCGCGGACCGCATATGGCATCGACCGGACAGATCGGAACGGCGTTCAAGTTGATGAAAGTCGCCGGCGCCTATTGGCGCGGCGACAGCAACAACGAAATGCTCACCCGCATTTACGGCACGGCCTGGTCGAACGACAAGGAACTGAAAACCTACCTGCATATGCTCGAGGAGGCGGAAAAGCGGGACCACCGCAAGCTGGGCCGGGAAATGGACCTGTTTCACTTCCAGGAAGAGGGCCCCGGTGTCGTCTTCTGGCACGCCAAGGGTTGGACGTTGTTCCAGAACCTCACGAACTATATGCGCCGGCGGCTGGAAGGTGATTATGATGAAGTGAACGCGCCGCAGATTCTCGATAAATCCCTTTGGGAGACATCCGGTCACTGGGATTGGTATCGGGAAAATATGTTCGTCACCCAGACGGAAGACGACCGCGTTTTTGCCATCAAGCCGATGAATTGCCCCGGTCACGTCCAGATCTTCAAGCACGGCCTGAAATCCTATCGCGAATTGCCGCTGCGCATGGCGGAATTCGGCGCCGTATCCCGCTATGAGCCGTCTGGGGCGCTGCACGGCCTGATGCGGGTCAGGGCATTTACACAGGACGACGCGCACGTTTTCTGCACGGAAAAGCAGATGGCGGACGAATGCATGAAGATCAACGACCTGATTTTGTCGACCTATGCGGATTTCGGATTTGAGGAGATTGTGGTCAAGCTGTCGACCCGGCCGGAGAAGCGCGTCGGGTCCGACGAATCCTGGGATCACGCCGAAGCCATCATGGGTGAGGTGCTGAAAGAGATTGAGGCTCAGTCGGAGGGCCGCGTCAAAACCGATATTTTGCCGGGCGAAGGTGCCTTTTACGGCCCGAAATTTGAATATACGCTGCGGGATGCGATCGGCCGGGAATGGCAGTGCGGCACGACGCAGGTTGATTTCAATCTGCCTGAACGCTTTGGCGCCTTTTATGTCGACAGTGACGGCGAGAAGAAAACACCGGTCATGATCCACAGAGCGATCTGCGGGTCGATGGAGCGTTTTCTCGGTATTCTGATCGAAAACTATGCCGGCCATTTCCCGCTATGGCTGTCACCGCATCAGATTGTGGTCGCAACCATCACCTCGGAAGCCGACGACTATGCCAGGAAAGTACATGACACGCTGAAAGATGCCGGCCTGAAAGTCAGCCTTGATTTAAGGAACGAGAAAATCAACTACAAGATCCGCGAACATTCGCTTGCCAAAGTTCCGGTTATTATGGTGTGCGGCATGCGTGAAGCGGAAGAGAACAATGTCAATATCCGTCGGTTGGGGTCCAAAGATCAGAAACTGATGGGTCTGGAGGAAGCTGTAGCCGCTTTTGTGAGGGAAGCGACGCCACCTGATCAGGCGAAAGACTGAAAACTGTTGGTAAATTCAGGCGGAGGCGCTGATTGAGTGATCGAAAGACTGGCAATTCGCGAACCAGCCGTTTGAGTTTTCTGGAAACGCAGTGTTGACGAACCGGTGATCGGACGATGGATGTTTCCCAAAAATATACAGAGCTGACCTATGCCAATTCAGATCAGCCGCTGTTGAAACGAAACCTTATCAGGCTCATCGAAAGCCTGTCCGGCCGAAAGCAGCTTCTGGCCTACTACGATACTTGGCGTACGGCGATGCTGAACAGCGGTCAGAATATGTGGACGTCGTTGCTCGATCTTATCAATCTGAAGATTGATATCGGCGCCGAAGCATGGCCGCCCGCCAATTTGCCGGATGGACCGCTGGTCCTGATTGCCAACCACCCTTATGGAATCGGAGACGGTCTTGCGTTTCTTTCTCTGGCGGAAAAGTTGGATCGTCCGTATCGCATTCTGATCAATAAAGAGCTTTTGAAAGCGCCGGAGATCATGCCATATGCCTTGCCGGTCGACTTTGATGAAACGGAAGATGCCCTGAGAACAAATATGCGGACCCGACGCGAAGCGCTGGCACTGCTCAACAGGGGGGTCACGATTGTTGTCTTTCCCGGCGGCGGTGTTGCTACAGCGCGCAGATTGTTCGGGCGGGCACAGGAGCTGCCCTGGAAGACGTTCACGGCCAAACTGGTGCGCTCGGCGAAAGCCAGCGTTATTCCGCTATGGTTTGAGGGTCAGAACGGGACTGTTTTTCACGTCGCGAGTTGGTTGTCCATGACGCTCAGAACGTCTCTGTTTATTCGGGAATTCAAAAAACTGCTGGGTTCAAGCATATCTGTCCGGATCGGCCACATGATCGGCTATGACGAGCTTGCGACGTTCAGCGACCAGAAATCCGTCATCGACTATCTTCATAGTCGGGTCCATGCTTTGGGAAACGCCTAGAGCAAATCCGATTTGATGAGTCCATACCCAGGGTTGTTAGTTTATCGCCAATACCTCGACGTCGCGATCAAGGCCCGGTTCGACCGTAAAGTTCCGGACAAAATTCTTGCCGCGATATTTGGCAACGACTTCATAGTCGCCCTCGGCCAGAACGTAGCTTGGAAAAGCGCCGACTCCCTCTACGATGACGTCTCCGCCGGGCGTCAGAATTGACCAGGCCGTTCCGGCCAGCGCTTCGCCACCCGGCTCATTGACGAGTTTCAGGGTCATCTCAGCCGCACTGTGGTAGATCTTTGCCTCAATAAGTTTGCCCGGCTGGATTTGGATGTCAGCCCGGACGATTGCGTTGACATCGCCATAGCGGCTCACCACGTGGTAGGTGTCGGCATTGAGTCGAACAATCTCTTCCTTGCGAACCCCTTCGGCAACAATCTTGCGCTCGCCGCGCTGGTCATACTCCATGCTGTATATGTCAAACAGGACCTCTTCATGGGGCAATGGAATGGTCTGATCGACCACGGCATCCAGTTTGACGCCCCCGGCATTCAGATTGATTGTCAGGGTCTGTACGCGTTTGGAAATCGCAATCTGCTGCAGGGCCGTGGCAAACCCATATGCGGCGTGGATGACATACTGGCCGGGTTTGAGCCGGAATTCCGCATCACCTCCGGTTGATGTCGCGACCATGTCGAGGCGGCCTTCCTCGTTGGGCTCGGTATTATAGATGCGCCAGACCATTCCCTTGGAGATGTTGGCTCCATCTTCTTTCAACCGAGCAACAAGATAGAGGGCACCTTCATCTATTCCTTCAGGATTTCCGTGGAAGTCGTTTACTGAAGGGGCATATGGGACAGGGTTGTTGAGCAACGTTTCATCTCGCGTTTCAGCGAGCATGCTCTCAAGCTGCTGTTCGATCTCCGTTGCCAGATCCACATCAATCCCGGTGGGTTTTGCTTTTGGGATAGGCACGGTGTCCGTTTGGGCGTGGGCTGAGGGAAGAACGAGAAACGTCAATACCGCAAGCATGCACAAAAGTATCGAACGAACGGAACGATCTTGCATAGCGGATTTCTTTCGCTCTTCAGTCACGGTATAGCCTGACAACAACAACTTTCAGCCTTAAAACAGTGGCGATTTCATGCCGGCGCACTAGATGGCAGAAACGATCCACGATCCAAACCGGCATTTTACTCCCCTTAGCAGAATTTGCGAGTGATCCCAAATCATGACAGAAACCATCGACCATTTGCTCTCACGACGTTCGGTTCCTGCGGCGAACCTGAAAGCGCCGGCTCCCGATCAGAACAGGATCGAAACGATTTTGACCGCAGCGACACGGGTCCCTGATCACGGAAAACTGGCGCCGTGGCGGTTTATCTTTTTCCGGGGTGAGGCGCAAAAGCGTGCGGGCGAAAAGCTGCTTCACCTGCTAAAGGCTCGCGGCCGGACATTTGATCCGGCGCAGGAGGCGTTGGAATTGTCGCGCCTTGCCAGGGCACCGCTGGTGATCGGCGTCGTCAGCCGGGCTGCCGTTCACCCGAAAATCCCGATATGGGAGCAGGAGCTCTCGGCCGGGGCGGTTTGCATGAATATGCTTCATGCCGTGCATGCACTGGGCTTTGCCGCGCAGTGGCTGTCCGAATGGTATATGTTTGACGAAGAGGCGGGGCGGCTGTTGGGTCTGGAAGAGG
Organism: Stappiaceae bacterium; assembly: GCA_965275915.1. Taxonomy (GTDB): domain Bacteria; phylum Pseudomonadota; class Alphaproteobacteria; order Rhizobiales; family Stappiaceae; genus JBDWFY01. Next base: position 327,753 of record CBDHYI010000004.1, on the reverse strand, counting down.
GCGAGCGTTTTGCGGGATTTGTTCATATCGGTACGCCTGATATCAAACCGACCGAGAGGCCTCGGCCTGAGGTCGACGGGCTGGTGACGGAGTGGCAGGGAACATAGAGCGTGTTTTATAATGTACTGACCGAGCATCACGGGCTGGCCCACGATCCGTTCAAGGCAATTGTTGCGCCGCGCCCGATCGGCTGGATTTCGTCGCTCGATGAAGACGGCGTGCCCAATCTTGCGCCTTATAGTTTCTTCAACGGGGTTTCCGACAATCCTCACATCGTTATGTTCAGTTCCGCCGGTATCAAAGACAGCCTGAGCAACATCGAAAAGACTGGCGACTTTACCTGCAATGTCGCGACATATGAGCTGAGAGATCATATGAACCTGTCGTCTGCGAGTGTTGCGGCGCATGTTTCGGAATTCGAGCATTCGGGCCTGACAAAGAGGCCGAGCAGGCTTGTTAAAAGCTGGTGTGTTCACGAATCTCCCATCTCGCTGGAATGTCAGTATCTCAAAAGCGTGGAGCTGGAGGACATCAATGGTGTGACCGCAGCCTACCGTATGGTCTTAGGTCAGGTTGTGGGCATCCATATCAGCGAAGAGGTTTTGACCGGCGGCAAAGTCGATATGACCAAGCTGAAGCCGATTTCGAGGCTGGGATATCGCGACTATGCGGTTGTCAGCGAAGTCTTCGAAATGGTGCGTCCCGCCATGCCGGAAGACACACCTTAGGCTCAGGACCCATTGATTTCATGCAATTCTGTCTTGAAAGAAGTGCATGAAATCAATGGGTCCTCAGCCTGGAATCGACCGACAGAGCGACGGTGAACTCGCACCATCCGGTTCTTGTTGTTCAATTATTTTGGACAAGACCTTCCCGATACCTGTTCTGTTAAGCTTTTGTTAACCAATGTGAGCAGATGGTTAACATGAAAGCGGGACTTAGCGAGTCTACGGGGATTATGCCATGCAGGTGGCGAATGATGCATCGATTTCTGCGCGTATTGAGACAGCGTTTCGTACTGCCAGCCAATCAACGGGCACTTCGTTTGACTATCTGTTGAAAACGGCCGTCCGGGAATCCAGTCTCGATCCGACAGCCAAGGCGCGAACGTCATCGGCCACCGGGCTGTTTCAGTTTATAGAATCCACCTGGCTGGAACTGGTCAAGGAAACCGGTCCATCGCTGGGCATGCACAAACACGCGAACGCGATTACCAAGACGGACAGCGGCAAATATATCGTCGTAGACCGGCAGCAGAGAGCAGAAATACTGGCTCTCCGCGAGAATCCGGAGGTTGCATCGGTTCTTGCAGGCGTTTTTACGGAGAAGAACGCCCGGTACCTGGGGGCAAAACTTGGTCGTCAGCCATCGGACGGTGAGCTTTACATCGCACACTTTCTGGGCGCCAACGGAGCGTCCCGGCTGATCGGTCATGCCGAATCTCATCCGGACAAGAGCGCCGTTCAGGCTTTCCCCCGACAGGCTGCGGCAAACAAATCGATTTTCTTTGAGCGAAACGGTGCCGAACGGAGCGTATCCCAGGTCTATGCGCATCTGGTCCAGAAACATGGCACGGGCACGTCCGCAACCGGTTCTGCGCCCGAACCTGGCATGGATATCCCGCAAACGCTGACGGCATTTTCCGAAACGCGGGAGACGGATCTGTGGGCTCGGTTCAACAACGCTTTCCGCGCGGTAGAAACCTCAAGCCCCTTCCAGTCAATGTTCCACACTCACCCCGCACGATCGCTTGATCCTTTGGGAACATCCTCCCTGACATCCTTTGTCGATCAGGAGGCTTTTTTCGACAAAGCACCAAGACCGCGCGCAAAATCGGAAATTGCGGGCCAGTTCTTTGCAGCTCTGCAGGAGACACCCAAATCAAAACCCTTGGATCTGACGGGTTTCCTCTCTTACAGAAGGCCACAGGAGCAAAGAGAACTCCTGCCCCCGGCATGACGCATTTCAGCATAAAACGATCAATGAATAGACATATTTTAATCTGATTTGGACGCGATAAATAAACCCAGAGAGTAGCCGATTGAGGCACTTTCGACCGATGTGTCGTAAGACGCGGCACCGGCCACAATGAGCGTTCGTACAGGCGCACCTTTATGGTGAACCTTACGTTAATGCTTTGCATGCCATTCTATCTTCGGCGTTTGTTGTGTGCGCCAAAAGAAGTTTGGATGGACATGCAATGGTCATAAAGGAATTTTTGCGCTGGATCGGTACGGCCCCGGTAGAACAACGGGCCGATGCGACAGGCGCTCTGGCCCGGGCCTGGTTACACTCGAAATTGGATGACGAAGAACTGGGTGCGGCAGAAGCGGCGCTCACGGTGATGCTTGACGACCCGAACCCGACGGTTCGCGAGGCGATGGCGCTGGTCTTTGCATCGGAAGTCACTGCCCCGCAGCACATTGTGCTCAGCCTGGCTCATGATGTGCACATGGTAAGTGTGCCGATACTTCAAGGCTCTCCCGTACTGCTGGAATCCGAGTTGGTCGATCTGGTTGCGACCGGGGACATGATGACCCAGTGTGCTATCGCGGCCCGCCGCCTGCCAAGCGCGGCGGTTTCCGCCGCCATTGCGGAAGTAGGGGAGCAGCGCGCCTGCACCGTTCTTATCAGGAACATCAATGCCAAAGCGACGAAGAACAGCCTGTTACGGATCGCTGAGCGGTTCGGCGATGATCCGGAAATTCGTGAAGGTCTGTTGTCTCAGCCCGGTATCCCGATCGAAGTCCGGCAACTGATCGTTCACAAAATGTCCGAAGAACTGGCCAATCTGCCCGCGTTGCAATTCGAGGCTCTCGGCGGCAAGGGCCAGCACTTTGCTGGAGAAGCAAAGGATCGCATCACAATCCAGCTTGCCGCCCATGCGACGGATATTGAAATTGAGGCGCTGGTGGAACATCTGCGTCAGAGCGGCCAACTCACAACCACGCTTTTGTTGCGTGCCTTGTGTTCGGGAAACCTGTTTTTCATCGAAGTGGCGCTGGCGAGCCTGTCGGGCCTGCCTGCCCTGAAGGTGCAGGCCGTCTTATCGCACGGCTCCACGGGTGCCGTGATGGCCGTCCTCAAGAAAGCGGCCCTGCCGGAAAGTTCGTATCAGGCATTCGGCCTGGCGGTTGAGGTTTTCCGGGAAGTCGACGTCGAAGACTTTGAACCGACAGCAAATCCCGAATTTGCCCGCCGCCTTATTTCGGGGGTTCTGGCTCGGTTGCGGGGCTCAGGAGAGGGCGCCCACAATCAACTGCTGGGTCTGCTACGCCGCTTTGAAGCAGAGGCTGCGCGGGATGCGGCCCGGTTTTATGTGGCCGACGAGTTGGCGGCGTAACAGGGTCGCCAGGGAACCAAACACAAGCCTGAAAAACGCCGCCCGCGTGAGTTATGAAATCAGTGGATAATCAGATGGGCGCGCTCCATGTGCGCCGCAAACACATCGATCCGATCGCTCCGATCATCGGATCGTCCTGGTCGGAGGAGGTTTACGGCCCCTGATGGGCCAGGTAATCGTCCGTGACATCGACCAGCCGGTTCGCCAGTTCCTTGCCGATGCGATCCTGATCCGTTTTGGCGCGCTCGGTGACAATGGCTTTGATCGCCTGAACGTGTTGCTCGACCAGAGTGACCGGAATCTGAGCAACGTTCGGGGCATTGTCGATCAGATGGCAGAGATTGCCTGCTACCGACCCGGCGAGCGGGAAGCCGAGTGTGGCGGCCTGGCCCTTGATGTCATGGGAGGCGCGATAGAGCTCCTCGGATGTGTCCTTGTTAAGGCCATTTTGTTCAATTGTCGCCCAAGCATCTGAAATTGCGGTAATTTCCTTTTCCATCCAATCGTCAAAACTTGCGGACAGGCGTTCAATTGCTTTTTCAGCTGCTGCGATTGGATCGAATTTCGCGGCTTCGACAGGCGTCAGTTGTCGCACTTTGTTTCGCAAATCCTTTGGTGGCTTGATCACTTCGTAATTCTTTGATGCGCTGTTTTCGTTGCTCATTGAGTGCGCTTTCCTTAGCCTTGGATTACGAGTTGGTCGGGAAAAAGAACGCGTCCGGTCATAAGAACCAACCGGATTGAGGTGGTCTGCATATCCCCGAATTTCCGCAGCAGATACGTTTGCAGCGGCGTGTTGCATCATAGAAGTTTCCGACCTCCGAGAAGGCGGGTCTATCGCGCTTCGAAAGATGAAACTTCCGAATCTGTTGCCATTGTATACGAGTCGCGCGCTTCTTGATCCCTTCTTTCGCCAAAAGCGAAATCGCGGCTTTGAAAACGCCGGTCAGGTCCAAGAAAGGTCGATGTTTTAATCGTATCCTTTGGATGGAGGATGACATTGGCAAGCCGCAGGTAAAGACCTTTGGCCGAAACCGGTTTGCACAGGATTTCGGTGACACCGGCGTCACGCGCCTCGGCAATACGTTGCTTGCCCGTATAGGCGGTGACCAAAATGACCGGAACGGTCTGACCGGCCGGATTATCGGATCGTCGGACGGATCTGGTCAGCTCAAGGCCGCCCCCTTCAGGCATGTCCCAGTCCGCCACGATGATGTCGTGCGCGGACTTGTTATAGCAGTCAACCGCGCCAAGGCCATCGGATGCCTCATCAATATCGCCGACCCCATAACCGGACAGGAGCGCTGTGATGATGTACCGCGTGCGCGGATTGCTTTCCGCAACAAGCACTTTGATGTTGGAAAGGTCTACGGTTGAAATGGTTTGCATGGCTGGGCAGTCAGCGGGTCTGTGTAATAAAAGAAAAAAGTCGTCAGCTGCAATTTAGAGTAGAAACGTTAATTTAATGTGAGAGCGTTCCGTACAGTTTTAGCGAATTCAGTACCGAAACATCTCGGTCAGTATGCGCTCGTCCCAGCTGTGTTCCTGGTCGAACAGGATAAGGCTGGTTGACGATGTCTGTTCCCGAACAACAACCCGGCTGACATGACGAATTTCCGTGTGGTCCGCCGCCGCGCTGACCGGCCGTTTCTCCGCCTCAAGAACATCGATGGTAACGCTGGCATGATTGGGCAGGAGTGCCCCGCGCCATCGCCTGGGACGGAAAGCGCTTATGGGGGTCAGTGCCAGCAAAGGGGCCGAAATCGGCAGGATCGGACCGTGGGCGGACAGATTGTAAGCGGTGCTGCCTGCCGGTGTCGCAACAAGAATACCGTCACAAACGAGTTCATCCAGACGGATTCGTCGATCCACTGAAACGCGCAGCTTCGCGGCCTGGAAAGTCTGTCTGAGCAGTGAAACTTCATTGATGGCCTGAGCCCGGTGTGTTTTGCCCTCAACATCCAGAGCTTCCATCTCAAGCGGATGCAGTTCCGTGGTAATGGATTGCCGGATGCGTTCCGACAGGTCATCGCTGGAAAACTCATTCATCAAAAAGCCCACGGAGCCGCGATTCATCCCGTAAATAGGTTTTCCCGTGTCCATGAACGTATGCAGTGTCTGCAACATGAGGCCGTCGCCTCCAAGGGCAATGATTACCTCCGCATCTTCCGCAGAATGGGACCCGTACTTTTCCTTGAGATGCATACAGGCAGACTGCGCTTCATCCGTTGTACTCGCGACAAAGGCCATCTTCAGTTTCTGGGAGGAGGGGGCATCCATCGTCATGACTCGTTGGCGTTGCACTACCGGTCGGGCCGCCGGTTCTGTTCCGTCAGGAGTTTGGATAATAATGAGCTTGAAAACAATAGGATAGAGTCGTTTGTGCGGTTCTGGTTAACCGGGACACGGCCCGAGTGCACTTTTTTGTTGTTGTTCTGCGCAGGGAGAGGCGAACGTTTCCGCAATAAGAGGCTGCGGGGCTATGGCCGGCCGGTCAATTGCCGAAACTGTTGAGTTCGCTCTCCTGGCACCGAAAGACGTGTTGGGGAGCATCTCAAACCGTGGGCGGGTCCGTATCGCTGTTCCGCTGGGAGGCTTTGCGGCGATTTCAGCTGGCAAAAAAATCGGCGATACGGACCTGCACACAGTTTCGGTTTTGTTATCCGGCGATGAGGACGCCGAGAATAACTGCTGACCACAGCCCGAGTGACAGCGCGATGCCGGCCATCAAATCGTTCGGGCAGTCTTTAATCGCTTTACACTCAACGCGGGTCATCGGTGATCTCCTGTTTCTCTGGCAGGGACCTGTTGATGGGGAGATCATTCAGGCCCTTGCGATAGGATGACTATGCCTGCCGGGCGGAAAAAGTGTCGTGATGCGCATCACAAAAATCTCGTTTTGAAAATGGAGTGCGATTTTCACTGTAAAATTAGAAGGTTACCCGTACCCAGAAGTTAAGAAATTCCGCCTGCTTTCGCCTGAAGTAATGCTTGCGCGTACCAGCGCCGCCGATATGCGAACGGTACCGTGAATGCGGCGCATCGCCAGGCGGGCCATTTCCGGACTTTAGTGGCTCGACGCAGGGTCTTACCGGGGTGGGGTGGGCAATGGCGGTATGGACTTGAGATACGCCGCTATCGCCTCCCGGTCAGCCGCCGAAATGTGCGAGAGATTGTCCTGAACGGACGTCATCGAGCCGCCCAGCGAATCGTAGCTGGGCGTAAAACCGCTTTCCAGCGAATAGGCGATATCGCTGACACTCCAATCACCGATGCCGTCCTTTGACGGGGTGATGTTGGGGACAAAACCGTCTCCCTCCGCCGCCGGTGCTCCGGCCAGATGGAGCATGCGGTTCAGACCTCCGGCAAAATCCCGGGACGTGTGGCATTCGGCGCAATGGCCGGGGCCTTCGACCAGATAGCGGCCGCGATTGACCTGTTCGGTTTCATCGCTGTCGGGCTGGAATGTTTTGCCGTCAAGGTACAGAAGCTGCCAGAGTCCAAGTCCTCGGCGGATGTTGAACGGAAACTTCAGATCGTTTGGTTCTGACACTTTGCTTATGGGCGGCAATGTATCGAGGTAGGCCTTCAGGTCCAGAAGATCGGTCAGATACATTCGCTGATAGGACGTATAGGGAAATGCCGGGTAAAGATGAATGCCGGTAGGGCCAAGTCCCCGTTTCATGGCATTGACGAAATCAAGGTCGGACCAGTTGCCTATGCCGGTTTCCGGATCCGGCGAAATATTGGGGACCCGGAATATGCCGAACTCCGTTGTCAGCGCCAGGCCGCCTCCCAGCTCTTTCTTTTCGTCGCCCTTTGCTTTTTCGGCCGCGTGGCAGGAACCACAGCCGCCAACCCAGAACATGGTCTCGCCATTGGCAAGATCCGGCGTATGTTCCGGCAGATCAGCGGCTGACAGGGGGCGAGGGATTGTGAGCCAGTAAAACGCCGCGCCTCCCAGCACTGCGAGGATCAGCACTACAAAAACCAGCTTACGCAGAAAGCGCATCGCTCGCCCCTTCCATGAATCAGTTTTTCTTTACCCGGTAAGATTCATGACAGGTTTTGCAGTTCGATGCCACCTTGCCGAAGCTGGCCTTCAGGCTGTCGAGATCCGTTCCGGCTGCGCCAATGGCTTCATCGGCATCATTTCCAAACTTGGCGACAGCAGTGTCAAAGCCCTGCTTGTCTTCCCAGATTTTGGGAGATGCTTCGGTATCTCCCTGGTCGCTGCCTTCGGGAAATTTGTTACTGAAATTCGCGACAGCGTCCCGGATCTGGGTCATGGCTTTTTCGGCAGCGGCAGCGTCATAGGCGATTTCGCCTTTGACCATTTGACCCAGGCTTTTGGTTGCCGCGCCGACTTGTTTCATATTTTCCTGCCGCGCCTTGACGGGATCGTCCTGGCTGACGGCAAGCGATGCGGTGAGCAGCGTCGCTGAAACAGCTAAAATAGAAACACGTGTAAGATTTTGAAACTTCATCCCATTTTCTCCTAGCCCTGAAAGGGTGGAATTACTCTAGTGTGCTCTTGTGATTGCCTCAAGACATGATCTGGCCGGCGGTGAATGAAACATGAAACGCGTGTCCGGCCAGTCAAATGCAGGTATCAACAGCATTTTAAGTCCGGCTGTGCCCAATCAGGACCTGAATCTGCTAACTGACAGACAGGATCAATTTTCGCGTGGAAAGCGTGTTGACAGAGCATCCGGCAGACAAACATGAAATCCTGAAAGATGTTTTCGGATATGACAGTTTCCGGTCCGGGCAGGAAGCGGTTGTCAATTGTCTGCTGAACGGCGAACACGTGCTTGCGGTGATGCCCACCGGGGCAGGGAAGTCTTTGTGTTTTCAGGTGCCGGCTCTGGTCTTTGACGGTCTGACGATTGTCGTGTCGCCCCTTGTTGCCCTGATGGACGACCAGGTGTCATCGCTGCGCGTGGCAGGTGTGGCCGCCGCGACCCTGCATTCAGGCAGAGAGCGGGAAGAGAACCTGGAGATCTGGAGACAGGTTGAGGACGGTGCGGTCAAGCTGCTTTATCTTGCGCCTGAACGACTGATGAGTGCGAAAATGTTGCGGGCACTGGCGCGGCTGCCGGTATCCATGTTTGCCATTGACGAGGCCCACTGCATCTCGCAATGGGGCCCGTCGTTTCGCCCCGAATATGAGGGACTGTCCGAACTGAAGGATCTGTTTCCCGGCGTGCCGATAGCTGCGATGACGGCAACCGCCGATGAAGCGACGCGTCTCGATATCGCCAGGAAACTCTTTGACAACAAAAACCGGCAGTTCATGACCGGTTTCGATCGCAAAAACATCCGGCTGTCCGTCGAGATGAAATCCGACTGGAAACGGCAACTGACCACGTTTCTGCAGGCTCATGCGGATGAAAGCGGAATCGTCTATTGCCTGTCGCGAAAAAAAACCGAAGAAGTCGCGGCGTTTCTTGAAGAGGAGGGGTTTCCGGCGCTCCCCTACCATGCCGGCCTTTCGAAGGATGTCAGGGCCGCCAACCAGGAACGGTTTTTGAAAGAAGATCACATCATCATGGCGGCGACGATCGCTTTTGGTATGGGGATTGATAAGCCCGATGTGCGCTTTGTTTTTCACACCGATCTGCCTGGATCATTGGAGGCCTATTACCAGGAAATCGGACGCGCCGGGCGTGATGGCCGCGAGGCGGTGGCCCATATGCTCTACGGGCTTGGCGATATCAGGATGCGTCGTCAGTTCATCGAGAATGAAGGCAGTGATGACAGCCGAAAACGGCAGGAGCACAAGAGGCTCGATGCGTTGCTGGGATTCTGCGAAGCCCCGCGCTGCCGCCGCGCGGCGCTCCTTTCCTATTTCGGTGAGACAATCGATGCCTGCGGCAATTGTGATACCTGTCTCAACCCGCAGCCGTTGTTTGAGGGAACCCGCGAGGGGCAGATGGCATTGTCTGCGGTCCTGCGCACCGGGCAACGCTACGGCGCGGCGCATATTGTCGATCTCCTAACGGGCGCCGATACGGAAAAAATCAGAGAGCAGGCCCATGACAAACTGCCGACATTCGGTGTTGGCAAGGAGCATCCGAAGGTTCTTTGGCGATCGATTTTGCGGCAGCTTGTTGCCGGCGGTTTCCTGCGCCTTGACGTCAGCGGATACGGCTCGCTGCAACTGACGGAAACCTCAAAGGCGCTTTTAAGGGGTGAGACGGAATTCCGATTCAGGAAGGACACCGTTTCCACCAAAAAGGCCAAAAAAGAGAAAAAGGCCCGGCAGATCCGTGTGGATTTATCCGACCGGGATCAGCTGCTTCTCGGCCAACTCAAGGCGGTCCGTTTGTCGTTGGCTCAGGAGAGGGGGGTGCCGCCCTACATCATTTTCTCCGATCGCAGTCTTGAGGATATGGCGGCACGGCGGCCGGGCAATCCGGATCAGTTCGCCGATGTTCACGGGGTTGGTGACGCCAAGTTGCGCGATTTCGGTTCCATTTTTCTCGAGGCGATCGCAGCCGCCAACTAGGCTCAGGACCTATTAATTTCATGCAATTCTGTTTTGAAAGAAGTATTCGACTGGAGAGAACCAGGGAGAAGCGAAGGTTGGATACCTTTGCGAGCCCTGGTTCCCTTCAGGTGAACACTTCTTTCAAAACCCGAAGGGCGAGGCATATTGTGTTCCTGACTGCGCCCACAAAGACTTGAAAACCGGACGGTTTCCTGCGCCTTTCCGCCTTGTCAAAAACAAAATCTGCTCTCGCAGAATGGATGAAATTAATAGGTCCATACCCTAGAGCAACTCTCGCGATCTTTGGATCGCGTGAAATGCCCCAGCCCTTTGTTTTCACGCGTATCCTTCTTGCGAGGGTGACTCAACCTTCGCGGGAATCGCTCTAAGTTGAGGACTCACCAAGCATAGCTGCGAGTGTTTTCGTGGCATTCTGCAGTCCGCCTGTTCCGTGCGGAATCTGCTGAAGATTGAGGGAAACTTCAAGCGCACCGAGCGTCCCCAGGATCATCGGGCCATTGACAAAACCCATATGAGCAATGCGGAAACCTTTTCCGTTCAAATCGCCGATGGTTGAGCCAAGCGTGACACCGAAGGTGTTTTCGCAGACATCGCGGAGGGCTTTTGGATCGTGAGCGCTGTCCAGCAGCACCGTTGTCACGGAGCGGGCGCGCTCGGCCGGGTCGAGCATATTGAAAGACAATGCCCCGTCCTCGGCCCAGGTCTCAAGGGCGCTGTGAACCGTTGCGCATAAAAGCTCGTGACGCCGAAATACAGCATCCAGCCCTTCTTCAAGGATCATGTCCAGAGCTTTTCGCTGACCGAACAGAAGATGTTCGGGCGGCGTGCCGCAATATTTCTGGTAATGTTCGGGTCCTTCGCGAAAAGTCCAGTCCCAATAAAACGTGACGAGATCGGCAGTCTCGTGCGCCTTTTTCGCCTTCTCGCCGGCCGCAACAAAGCTGAGGCCCGGTGGTGTCATCAATCCTTTTTGCGACCCCGCGACAGCAACGTCGACTCCCCACTCATCCATCCGGAAATCGACGGTTCCCAGCGACGCAATCGTGTCGACCATGTAAAGAGCCGGGTGCCCGCTGGCGTCGATGGCCGCGCGCAATCGGGCAATATCGTTTTGAGCGCTGGAGGCGGTGTCGATCTGGACCACAAGGATCGCCTTGATTTCCTTGTCGGTGTCGGCTCTGAGCCGTTCCTCAAGGCGGTTCGCATCGACGGCATGCCGCCAGTTGCCTGGCAGGACTTCGGGTTTGAGACCCAGCTTCTCCCCCATTTCGCCCCATCCACGGGCGAAACGGCCGCTTTCAAGCATCAGGATTTTATCGCCGCGGCTGAGTGTGTTCGTCAGCGCAGCTTCCCAGGCACCATGTCCGTTGGAGGCATAGATGTAGGTTTTACCTTTCGTCTTGAAGACGGTTTTGAGGTCGGCCAGCGTCCGGTCCGTTAGATCAAGAAGCGGCCCTGTGTAAATGTCCACGGCGGGCCGATGCATGGCTTCGAGCACCTGATCGGGAACATTGGTCGGCCCGGGAATGGCCAGAAACTGAAAGCCTGTACGCACTGACATTGTTTACCTGCGTGTGTTTGATTTGCGCGTTACCTGAAACTGCTTGTAAGGAATATTTAAAAGTGCACAAGGCACATTAGACGCATCGCGGTCATGGCCGCTAAAGGATGGTGACAATAAAAAGGGTCGTGCTTGTTCAGTAGAAAAAAGGTCGTACCTGGTTTTGTGGTTTTGGCGCTGGCTCTTGCCGGTTGTGCCGGTTCTCCGGAGCTGACCAGTGTGCCGGCGACAAAACGTGAACTCACCGTCAGTCCCGCCGCAGCGGCGAGCAAGATCAATGCCTATCGGGCCAAGAAGGGGCTGGCGCCGCTTGCTGTCGATCCGGCGCTCAATCGGATTGCGCAGCAAACCGCCGATGAATTGGCGGCCAGAGACACGATGGCGACCAGCATGCACACCGATCGCGGTCTGATGGTGCGCCTCGACAACGCAGCCTATCCGCATTCCGCGGCTGCGGAAAATCTCGGAGCCGGCTATCCAACGCTCGATTGGGCCATCAAGGGGTGGCAGGGCTCCGGCGGACACAACAAAAACCTCCTGAAAAAGCACATGACCCACATGGGCATCGGCCTGAAAGTGCGTGGAAGCGGAAAATGGCAGTCCTACTGGGTCCTGATTTTGGCTCGGAAGGATGGCGGGCCGACGACTTAGAGATCACAACTCGCTCCAGGGAGGGGCGCGTTGAACCGCTCCGCAATATACCGGCCGTCGCCACGGATTGGCGCAAAGCGGGAGCCGACACAAACGCAGGCCCACATCGATCGAGGCAACAGATCTTCCGGATCAGAGGTCTTCAAGAAGCTTTCTGACGTCCTGCAACTGTTTCGTTACTGCAGTCGCGTTGTCCCCCGCTTCAGCGATTTTCTGAAGATCTTCCAGCTTCTTGATGATCGCGTCCTTCGGATCCTGGATTGGTTTATTGCGGCCAAGAACGGTTTGCAGTTCTTTTACCGCATCCTGCAGAATTGGCGACAGCTCGTAAGTTTCTTCCATAGTGGCAGTGCCACTATCTGCAACAACGGTCTTTATCGCGCGTCCAAATTCGTAAGTACGGCGGACAGGACGCACAGACATTTTTTTGCGCTTGTAGTAGATGGTCAGCACATCCAGTCGCGGAGCTTTGTTTCGAACTGAAAAGTCGGATATTTCGCCAGGTGATGTGATGCCCATATCGGCCAGTGTTGGTGTGTCCATCAATATCTCCTATGGCGCATTTTTCAAAACGATATCAGCGGTAATAGAGTGACTGACCATTGTGGAAGACCTGAACTTTTTCAGGCAGCGCAGACATCCGCACCGACTTACGGCGCAGGTCGGCGTGAATTCCCGAGAGTTTGCCAATGACCGGGTCGTCGTCGCCGACTTTGTCAAAATAGAGCAGCGTAACTTCCCCGAGCGCTTCTGTAATACTCACCGTGCCTTCGAAGAGATAGTCATCGTTCGTGCTCTCGACCAAATCCTCAGGCCGAACACCGATATTCACGCGCAAGCCCATTTCTTCCGCCTGTGTATTCACCGCGGAAACCGCTGTTCCGCCGCCATCGAGCTTGATCGTGGTCTGAGCGCCGGTGCCCACGATTTCTCCCGCCAGCAGGTTCATGGCGGGGGACCCGATGAATTGCGCGACAAATTCGTTTTCCGGCCTTTCGTAGAGCTCAAGCGGGCTGCCGACTTGCGCAATGCCTTTATTCGCCAGAACCACAATGCGGCTCGCCAGAGTCATGGCCTCTACCTGGTCATGTGTGACGTAGATCATCGTGCTCTCGGGCATGGACTCTTTCAGTTGCGCGATTTCTATGCGTGTGGCCACGCGCAATGCTGCGTCAAGATTCGAGAGCGGTTCGTCAAAAAGATAGACCTTGGGGTCCCGTACAATCGAACGACCAATCGCAACTCGCTGCCGCTGGCCGCCGGACAAAGCTTTGGGAAGGCGGTCCAGATACTCGTCCAACTGCAGAGTTTTGGCGGCTTTTGTCACTGCCTCGTCAATTTCGGCCGGCGTCTTCTTCGCCAACTTAAGCGCGAAGGACATATTTTCGCGAACAGTCATGTGCGGATAAAGGGCGTAGGATTGAAACACCATGGCAATACCGCGCTGCGCGGGGGGGACATCGTTTACGACCGTGTCATCAATCGCCAAAGTCCCACTGGTGATTTTCTCCAGACCGGCAATCATGCGCAGGAGCGTTGACTTGCCGCAACCTGAAGGCCCGACAAATACGATCAACTCACCTGTCTTAATGTCCAGATTGATATTTTTGAGCACGTTAATCGTGCCCCCATATGTCTTTTCGACATCGGTCAGTTTAAGATTAGCCATCGTGTCCTCCCCGATTAGTGCGCCTGAGCCAGGCACACTTGCCAGGGCCCCAGGTGTAGTTTTCCGTCCACTGAGACATGAGCTGTGCCCAATTCTTCTCCGATGGGCGTCCATTGTCCGGTAGGCAGTTCGAAAACGGAGGGCGTGTCCGACAAATTGAAAACGCAGAGCAGTCGCTCCTCCGCCGACATGCGCTGAAAATATACAACGTCTCCTGACGCCCTGATCTTGTCATTCGCGCCGATGCGCAGGGCCGGATGGGCCCTGCGAAATGCAATTGCCTTGCGATAATGATGTAGCAATGCCCCCGGTTCATCTTCTTGCTTCGTTACGCTGTGCATCAGATGCGCAGTTGACACCGGTAACCAGGGCCGGCCTTCAGAGAAGCCGCCATTCTGGTTGGATATTTCCCAAACCATCGGCGTGCGGCAACCATCACGACCCTTGAATTTGGGCCAGAACTCTTTGCCGTAGGGATCCTGCAGATCTTCATAGGCCAGATCTGCTTCTCCAAACCCCAGCTCTTCGCCCTGATAGATACAGACCGACCCGCGCAGACACATCATCAGAGTTGTCATCAGTTTCAGTCCGTTCAGCTCCAGCCCCCAGCGGGTCGCGTGACGGACGGTATCGTGGTTGGAGAACGCCCAGCAGGGCCAGCCATCCGCCGCAACCTGGTCAACCCGGTCCATGATGGTCACGATTTCAGCGGCTGTCGGGCGATCGTTTGAAAGGAACTCAAACGCATAGCACATGTGCATGAGATCATCGCCAGCAGTGTACTGGCCCATGATCTCCAGTCCCTTTTGAGCATCCCCGACTTCGCCGACAGCGGCTGCACCAAAGGGGTCCATCGTGGCGCGAAGTTTGCGCAGGAATTCGAGGTTTTCCGGCCTGTTCTTGTCGTAAGTGTGCTCTTGGTGGTTGTATGGATTCACTTGCGGCGCGATCGTTGAATTCCGCATCTCCTGCGGCAACGGCGGGTTGTCCCGCAACTGGGCATCGTGAACGTAGAAGTTGATCGTATCCAGGCGGAACCCGTCAACACCTCTGTTCAGCCAGAACTGTGCCACATCCAGAACTGCTTGCTGCACTTCATCGCAGTGAAAGTTCAAGTCCGGTTGCGAGGACAAGAAATTGTGCAGATAGTATTGCTGGCGTTCTGCGCTCCATTGCCAGGACGAACCGCCAAATATCGATAACCAGTTATTGGGAACCGTGCCATCGGGCTTTGGATCCGACCACACATACCAGTCAGACTTGGGGTTATCCCGGCTGGCCCGACTTTCAATGAACCAGGGATGCTGATCGCTGGTGTGGCTCAAAACCAAATCGATCAGGACCCTTACGCCGGCCGAATGGGCTGCGTCCACGACAGCATCGAAATCCGCAAGCGTCCCGAACATCGGATCGACATCGCAATAGTCGCTGACATCGTATCCGAAGTCCTTCATGGGAGATGTAAAAAACGGCGCTATCCAAATGGCGTCAACACCAAGGCTGGCGATATACGGCATCCGCCGAACAATTCCCATGAGGTCGCCTATGCCGTCGCCATTGCTGTCCTGAAAGCTGCGCGGATAGATTTGGTAAATCACGGCACCGCGCCACCAATCCGGATTTGCTTTGTTGTCGAACTGGCAGCGCACCATTGAATGCAAGTTCATGATCTACTCACTTTACAGATCCGGCCAACAGGCCGCGAACCAGGTATTTCTGCATCAGGAAAAAGACCGCGAGCGGTACGGCGATTGACACAAAGGCCGCGGTCGAAAGGATCTCCCAATTGCCGCCCCGGGTTCCCAGAAGCTCGACAATTTGCTGAGTCATCACGGTCGTCTGACCCGTGGCATCAATCAGAAAGACTTTCGCGACAAGCAGATCGTTCCATGTCCAGAGGAACTGAAAGATCGCAAAGCTGGCCAGCGCCGGAAATGACAGCGGCAAGATAATCTTTGTGAAAATCTGGAAATCCGTCGCCCCATCGACCTTTGCATTTTCGATAATATCCTTGGGAAGGCCAACCATGTAATTGCGCAACAAATAGACCGCCAAAGGCAATCCGAAGCCGGTGTGAGCCAGCCAGGTGCCCAGGTACCCTTTACCGATGCCAATTTCCAGGTGCAGCCGCAAAAGCGGAATCAGCGCCAGCTGCAGGGGGACGACAAGAAGCCCCACAATCATTGCGATCAGGATCGCCCGTCCTGGAAAATCCATCCACGCCAACGCGTACGCAGCAAAAGCGGCGACAACAATTGGAATGATTGTTGCGGGAATTGTAACGGTAAGCGTATTGAAAAAAGCGCGCGTCATACCGCCATCTGAGTATCCACCCGTGAGAACCTTCACGTAATTTGACGTGGTGAACTCCGGCGGGGATGTTGCGGTGACAAATATTCGCTGTCCGCGTCCGGAAAGCGGCTCAGTCCCCGTCCAACGGTAGTCTCCGTTTGACTGGACAGTCATCGTTTCTCCATCACCGAAAGTAGCGGTCTCGCCGGGTGTATATGCTTTGATATCGCGGGACGAGATTCCCCAGGCCGAAATCTGTGCTGGAGATCCCTGGCCGTAGATGTTTCCCTCGATGACATACTTGCCGTCAATAAACTGCTGTGCGCCCTCATCGTCGGGATCAGTGGCGCGATAAGTGGCATTCTGCTCGGTTGGGAACAGCGACTGCCACCAGCCCGATCCGGTAATCTGATCGGCTGTTCGGAAAGATGAAACGAAGAGGCCCACGGTCGGGAACAACCAGAGTACAACCAGAGCGATGACAGAGATCTGCACAACCCAGGTAAGGCTCGATTTACTTCCGGCAATGTTATCCATAACTTGCTCCTGTCCTGTCGAGGGCCATCAGCGCATCTCCTTACGGGCATTGTAGACATTCCAGATAAGGATCGGGCTGACCAGCAACATGATCACCATTGCGGCAGCTGATCCCACGCCCCAATCATTGGCCCGGAACAGCTTGTCGAACATGTAGTTGGCCAAAACCTGACTTTCCCATTGACCGTTCGTCATCGCAAAAACGATGTCAAAGACCTTCAGCACCGTCAGCGTGATTGTCGTCCAGACCACCACGATGGTGCCGGATATCTGAGGCATTTTGATCTTGAAGAACACCTGGAACGGGTTGGCTCCATCAACAATGGCCGCTTCAACCGTTTCCTCCGGAATCCCGCGTAGCGCCGCGGACAAAATCACCATCGCAAATCCGGTTTGGATCCAGATCAGCACGACCATTAAAAGAAACGAATTCCATCCTGGAATCGTCAGCCACGTCTGGGGCTCGCCATAGGGAAACGTCATCGTCAATGCGCGGAACGCAATGCCGGCGAATATGAACGCGAAATAGACCAGCGCGACGATCCCAAATCCTCGGAGGACGAGGCCGCCTTTTTCCTGAATTGTCTTGTAGAAACCCCACGCGACATAAAGTGCGATTGCGGTACCAAACAACATTAAGGATGCCGGCAGCAGTCGGAGGAACAGAAAAGATCCAATGCCTCCGTCGAATTGCAGCCAGACCGCGTTCATTATGCCGATTTGCGCCTGATCCGCGGGCCGGGTATCGTAAATGAGTTTGAAGATCACCGAAGCGCCGACAAAGGAAATTGCCATCGGCATGAAGATCAGCGATTTGGCGATACTTCCCCAACTCAGGCGGTCCGTAAGCTGTGCAACCAGCAAACCCGCTGCGGTTGAGGTCGCCGGCACGATGATCAACCACAGCATGTTGTTGCGCATTGCTTCCCAGAACTTGGGCTCTCCCATCATCTGGCCGTAGTTCTGAAGACCTACAAATGCGCCACCTTGTGACCGGTCAGTGACCGAGTACCAAAGGGTGGCAAAAACCGGATAGGCAAGATACAGGCCCAGCGCCAGGACAGCCGGCAGCACAAACAGCCATGGCCGGACAAAGTTTGCCCGGTTGATGTTCCGGCCCGCGTTCGGGCCGCTGGCAGGGAAGAGGACTTTGTCGAGGAACAAGTTAGAGCAGTAATAGTAGAGAAGACATCCCCCCACACCGACCACGATGGTCACAAGTCCCAGCAGTGCGGCTTGCATCGCACGTCCTCCCTATCCAAATTATTGTTGGCTTTGATGGGCTAACGGTGGCCCGGAAATGCGGGGTAACCCCAAACATCAAATGGGGTCACCCGATCTTAATGTGCCGGCAGGTTTACTTGAGGGAATCCCAGCTGTCCTGGATCGCGCCGGCGACTTCGGCGGCGTCCTCACCACCCGCATAGTCCACCATACCTGTCCAGAAAGTTCCGGCTCCGACGCCCCCCGGCATCAGATCGGAACCGTCGAACCGGAATGTTGTCGCAGCAAGCAGAATGTCGTTCATCTTTGCGGTTGCTGCGTCAGAGAACTTGGAGGTATCCACGCCCTTGTGTGGCGTCAGGAAGCCGCCCAGTCCCATCCAGATTTCATGCGCGTCTGTTGTCTGAAGATATTCAATCAGATCATGTGCGGCATCGTTTTCGTTGGTGATGCCCCAGACAGTTCCCGCTCCGAGCACGGGAGTTCCGAGATCCTTGCTGGCATAGGCCGGGAGGTAGAAAAAATCGGCGTCTTCGCCAACCGACGTGCCTTCCGGAAAGAATGCGGGGATAAAGGACGCCTGACGGTGCATGTAGCACTGTGGCGGCGAAGCAAACAGGCCTTTCGGGCTATCACGGAAATCGGTGGAAGCCACCGTCGCAGCGCCGCCCGCAACGTAGTCGTCGTTCCGCGCAAAATATCCGAATTCCTCGATCGCACCCAATATTTCAGGTGAGTCAAATGGAATTTCGTTGCTCACCCACTTGTCGTAAACTTCGGGAGGTTGCGTGCGCAGCAACATGTCCTCAACCCAGTCGGTCGCGGGCCAGCCTGTTGCGCCTCCTGAACCCAGACCGATGCACCAGGGCGTTTCACCATCCGCAACGATCTGATCGGTCAACGCTTTCAGCTCTTCCATCGTTGTAGGGACTTCATAACCGGCATCTTCGAAATTTTCAGGGCTGTACCAGACGAGAGACTTCACATCGACTTTGTAGAAAAATCCAAAAAGTTCTTTGTTCCCGTCCGCATTTTCATACGTGCCAAGATCCACCCACGACGGCCCCGCCGCGTAGTTGTCGGCGATCCATTCGGCTGTTCCGTCCTTCAGCGGCGTCAGAAACCCGCGTCGCGCCATATCGGCAGCCAGCCCCGGCTGAGGAAAGACCGCTATATTTGGCGCTGAACCCGCTTCAGCATCAATCAGAATTTGCTGTTCGAAACTGTCTGAGCCAACATAGGAGACGTTATGACCGGACTTTGCGGCAAAGTCCGCCAGAACCTTCTCGACAGTCACCTGATCCGGCCCCAGCCAGGGCCCAAAGACGGTCAAATCCTCCGCATGCGCGACGCCGCTGAGCGCGATCGTTGCTACGCTGGCATATAGTTTAAATCTCATTTGACATCCTCCCATTTGCGCAATGACGTCATGGATCGACTTCCGGAATGTTTCAAAGCGCTTTGATATTAAAACCAATATGACCGATATTTCAGATTAGTCAACATGGCAGTACAGTTTATTTTCGGCAAAACAACGGCTAAGTCCGGCCAAAATTATTGATATCAGTTTTAGAAAAGCGTAATGTTTCAGGATCGCGCTTGAAATTCATAGCGCTTTGATTAGAGTCGCTAATATGAACTTAAAAGAATTGTCGCGCAAACTGAATTTAAGCCAGACGACCGTGAGCCGCGCCTTAAACGGCTTTCCGGAAGTCAATGAGATGACGCGACAACGAGTGCTTGCGGCCGCGAAAACATTCAACTATCGGCCATCCGCCCGAGCTAAGGGACTGGCCACCGGCAAAGCCTTTGCAATTGGCCATGTGATCCCGACGTCCAGCAAAAACGAAATGGTGAATCCCATTTTCGCCGACTTCATCGCCGGGGCGGGCGAAACCTACACGCGGGCCGGTTATGAAATGATCCTCTCTGTGCCCACTGCCGAGACAGACCAGTCAGACATATATCGGTCACTGAAATCACGCGGCACGGTTGACGGCGTTGTGGTGCACGCACCAAGCTTGGACGATCCGCGTATTCCGCTGCTGATTGATTTGGAAATGCCATTTGTGGTGCATGGACGCTCAAGCGGCTGCACCAGATCGTACAGTTGGCTTGACGTAAACAACCGTTCAGCGTTTCGCAGGGCCACCGATCACCTTTGCGACCTTGGACACCGCAGGATCGCCTTGCTCAACGGCAACGAGAACATGGACTTTGCCGCTCGCCGCCGCCTGGGGTTCGAGGAATCTTTGGCGGCACGCGGATTGTCACCAAATCCGCGTCACCTCCATGCGGACGAAATGACGGAAGAATTCGGCTACCGTACCGCGTTGAATTTGATTGATGGGCCGGATGCTCCATCGGCTATATTGACGTCGTCAATAATTATTGCGCTGGGCGTTCGCCGCGCAATCGAAGAACGCGGATTGGTGATGGGAAATGACATCTCGATCATAACGCATGATGATCGCCTGTCATATTTGCGCAATGGTGAAGACGTACCGATTTTCACTGCGACGCGGTCATCTGTTCGCGATGCAGGTTCCAAGTTGGCTCAGATGCTCTTACAGATTATCGAGAAACCTAATGCGGAACCGTTGCATACTCTGCTCGAAGCGGAGTTAATGGTCGGAGCGTCAACTGGACCGGCGTTGCCTGCCTGAAGTCACCTGCTTGAAATTGAGTAATCGGACCGGGGCGGCTATAAAGGTTGCCTGCTTTCCCGTGCCCGGTTTTCAGTGATCAATCGGGCAATAGATTCCCGGCCGTTTGTTCAAACGTTGCGATCCGGTGTGACGAGGCGTTGCATGCGTGTCGCTTGTTGATGAATGGCGGTCCCGCTTTTGAGGTTTCAGAAAACGATGCAATATAAATTACTCGGTCGGACCGGTGTCAAAGTTTCTCAATTGTGCTTCGGAACCATGTCCTTCGGCGGCGACGCGGATGCGGCAGCCGCGGCGGAGCTTTACAGAACCACGCGCGAAGCCGGGATTAACTTCTTTGACTGCGCCGACGTCTACAGCAACGGTCAGGCAGAGGAAATCCTGGGTAAGCTGATCGCCCATGAGCGGGACGAGTTGGTCGTCACGTCAAAAGTGTACGGAAAAATGGGGGAGGGGATCAATGATGGCGGTGCCAATCGCCGGCATGTGTCCTTGGCTGTTGACGCCAGCCTGAAACGATTGAAAACCGATCGCCTCGATGTTTACTTCGTGCATCGCTGGGATGAGGATGTGGCGCTCGAAGAGACCCTGCGCGGGCTTGAGGATGTTGTCCGGTCAGGCAAGGTTCTGTACCTCGGTGTCAGCAATTATGCGGCCTGGCAGATTGCCAAGGCTCTTGGGGTGAGCGCATTGCACGGCTGGGCCCGCTTCGAGGTAATACAGCCGATGTACAACCTTGTGAAACGTCAGGCAGAGGTTGAGATTCTGCCGCTGGCGCAGTCCGAGGACATGGCTGTTATTTCCTACAGTCCGCTCGGTGGCGGTCTTCTCACCGGAAAATATGCGGGCAAATCGTCCGTCGGAACCGGACGCCTTACGGATAATGCCATGTATGCCTCCCGTTACGGCGAAGAATGGGTCTATGAGGCTGCGGAGGCCTTCACGAATTATGCGAAGGCGGGCGGGTTCGATCCGGTCAGCCTCGCCGTCGCTTGGGTCGGTTCGCATCCGGGGATTACGAGCCCGATTGTCGGTGCCAGAAACACGCGTCAGCTTGAGCCGGCTTTGCGCTCGGTGGAAATCGAGCTGACAGTTCAGATGCGCGAAGAGATCGCGGCGCTTTCCCGCACACCGGCACCGGCAACGGATCGCTCAGAGGGGGGCACCTTCTGAGCCTACCCGGAAATTCTGGAAAGCAGCGCAATCAGTTCGCTTTGCCTGGAGGTTCCCGTTTTTTCAAAAACGGAGCTCAGCTGGTTGCGAACCGTGTGAATGCTCACATTGCGTTCCGTCGAGATTTGCTGCAGTGACTGGCCGTTTTGAAGTGAGGTCGCCAGCACGATCTCTGCCGGGGTCAGTTGATAAAGAGTCGACAGGGAACGTTTGATTTGGGAAATATTCGATCCCGGCCAGGCGACGGCGATCATTGCAACCGGTCGTGAGCCCAGATTGAGAGCGTCAAATGCGCCGGCCGGACGGCGGGCTGTCTGAAAGGGAACAACGGTCGACAGATATGTCGAATTGTCTGTCTTGCTCCGGATGGCTATCTGATCTTTCAGCATGCCGTACTCGGCGGTCCCGACAGCTTTGACTGATTGCGTGATTG
Source organism: Stappiaceae bacterium (assembly GCA_965275915.1). GTDB lineage: Bacteria > Pseudomonadota > Alphaproteobacteria > Rhizobiales > Stappiaceae > JBDWFY01. The sequence goes on along the minus strand of CBDHYI010000004.1, from coordinate 305,690 downwards.
CCTTCGAAGCGATCGGGTCATGCGCCTGCAGGACGGAACGCTGCTTGAGCCGGAACAGGGCACCGTTCTTCAGCAGTGTTCTCGCAGTCCGGTTCGGATGAATAAGCCGGCACTCGCTGTCGACGAGAAATACGGCGCTGTCGATCCCGTCCAGCGTCTCGCTGTAACAGTCCCTGTCGAACTGAGCGCCCCTCAGCGAACGTTGTATGTTGTAAGCGCGTCTGACATGGGGAGACAGAAGTTCAAGCAGTGCGGCTGTCTTACTTCGGAATGTTTCCTGATGCTTCCAGCTGATATTGCCGTGCATCACGAGCATTCTTGAATCTTCCTGAAACAGGATCACGCCCACGCCTGCACTGATATCTTCCTGCGGCCGTATGAAATCGGACCAGAACTCGGAGTGAATGAGCTTCTCCCGGGCCAGAACGTCGTGGTCATGGAAAACTCTCCCGATCTCCTGTTTCGCCATATGCGGCAACCAGGGATTGATTGTTGCGTAATAGGATCGGTAGAGATCGATGAAATGCGGATCGTAGTTCGCATGAACGTCACCGATGGTCGTGCGTGTCTCAAGGTCGTGCCCTTGAATCATGACACGGACACTCGCGGTCAGTTCGCTGCCCAGGGCATCGCAGAATGTTTGCCACTTTTCCGGATCAATACCGGTTTCGTACAAAAGTTCGATAAGGGTGTTGTAACCCTCAAGGTCGATTGATTTCATGGCGAAATCTCTGCGTGATCATAAGTAGAGTACCGGATAACCCCAGGTCAGTCTGCGAGTAAATGGAAATAACAAGTACGGTCCATAACGCTATGTGGTTGTTCATAGTCTGGGGAAAATTTGCTTCATAGGAGCGATAACTGCCTGATTTCTCCGTAAGACTGAGAAAAGTAGCAGTTGTGTGTGTGAAACAGGTATTGGACCTTGGGAGGTGTTCTAGGCTCAGGACCCATTCATTTCATGCAATTGTGTTCCTGACTGCGCCCGCAAAGACTTGAAAACCGGGCGGTTTCCTGCGCCTTTCCGCCTTGTCAAAAACAATATCTGCTCTCGCACAATGGATGAAATGAATGGGTCCTGAGCCTAGTGCGGACTCTTCAAGAGTTTGAATTCGCGCAAGTTCACAGGCTTATGCGCCGTCCGCGCAGTGGGATGGCGGCAATCAAGACAATCCTGCTCGACGAGTTCGGAATTCGATAAAGGGACTGGCAGACAAATCAGACAGGTCGGAATGAAAGCGCATTACTCAGATCAGGGCGCCGCATCTCCCGGCGACTTTCGCTCCCTGAGAGCAGGAAGTGCGGGCGGACGGCCCGTGGCTCTCACTGCCGCTTGAGATTGATTTTCGAAAAACCGTTGTCTGCGGCGTTCGACCCTCGAATTTCAAGCTGCACGGAAAGCTGGTTATTGCCGCTCAGGACCATGTTGAGCTGTTGTTGGGTATTTTTCGGACCCGGGCCCTTCAGCGTAATCTGCTTGCCGGCTATTGCGCCCTTGAGATTGTTGTTCCCGCCCCGGCCGATGAAATTGCCGGTAACGTCCTTGCCGTTCTGCGATTGCAGCATGCCGTTAATACGGCCGCTTCCGGAAACCGTTCCGCAGCGTCCGTTTGTTTTTAATTCGCCCGCTGTCTCGGAATACTGGCTTGTGATTTTGCACACCGTGCGTTCGGTCGGCTTGTTCGCGCCATATTGCCGGATTTCTCCCGAGCCCCGCCAGGTGCCCTCCAGTGATTTCAGAAACTCGCTTGCCTGAGCCTGACCGGTCAGCCCGAGAAAGAGGAAACCGTTGAGGACAACAAATGCGGCGGTTGGGAAAGACAGTCTCATGTGCGGTTCCGATTGATCAGTGCCAGCGCAAATGCTGGCAGTAGCATTAAGTCGGCAAAAAGCGCAAATAACAGCGTCGCGATCACCAGGATACCAAATTGAAACACTGTCGGCAGCGCGCTTGCAAGGGTGACCGCGAGCCCCGTTGCCAATAACAGCGTGGATGCCACAATCGCAGGGGACACCCCTTCGATCGCACGTTTCATGGCGTCCGCCGGCGAACATCCTTCATTTTTTTCGATCAAAAACCTGTTGAGCAGATGAACCGAGTTATCGACGGCAATACCAAATCCGATTGTCAAAGCGATGACGGCGGTCATGGAAACCGGTTGGTTCGTGAACCAGAAATAGGCCTCCACCGACAGGATCGGAAGCAGGTTGGGCACGATGCAGGCGATGCCCAGCGACAGGGAACGGGCGGATATGATGATCAGGAGAATGGCGATGGCAACGGCGGTCAAAAGTCCCTGTCTGAGATCATCGATCAGTTTGGGGGCCTCGCGAGCCGCCAGAAGAGGGAAACCGGTCAGATAAACATGCTCGGCCAGATTGGCGTCCTCAAGCGCCGATTCGATACGGGCGGCATGGGAGGAGATGGCGTTTGATGTCTGCATGTTTGACACGGGCAGAGCCAGCAAAAACCGGTCCCCATCCTGGGAAACAAAGCGCCGGACGATGGGCTCGATTTCTTCCGGCATGTCCTTAAGGTCGAAATTCGCGAGATTTTCCTCGGACATATCCATGCCTGCCGCCGGATCCTGCCCTGTGGCATCAGCAATCGTGGTTCTGACTTTGTTGATTCGGTGAAGATCGGCTTTGGAGATATTGAGCTCTTTGTCTGCACCTTCTACCACCGCAAAGATTCTGCCGCTGCCCTCAAAAGCGTTGTCCGCGCGGGCTTCAAGAAGGCGGATATTTGCGGTTTCCGGCAGGTAGTCGTTCAACTGAAATCCTGCCGGCAGGGAAAGATGAATGGCCGTCAGTCCTGAAAAAATAACCAGACCGAACACAATAGCGGGTCCCCGGGCGCTGGCCGCGATCCACCGGGCCAGAGGAACCGGCAATCCGAGCAGCTTGGTTGAGTTGCGGCGGATCTGAATATTGAAGCGGGTTCCGATCATCGCCATTGTCGGCAACACAAAAATAACCGCGAAAAACGCGCCCATCACACCAAGGGTTCCTGAAACAGCCAGGATGCCGAGCCGTTCGCCGCCGCCTATTCCGATACCGATGAAGGCGGATGCGGTCGTGAGGCTCGTCATGGCGCAGGCCGGGCCTACTTTCATGATCGCGTGACGGAGCGCATCGACCTGAGAAAGCTGCCGCAACCTGATGCCGTTCCGCCAGGAGAAAAATAGATGCAGACCGTCCGCAAAGGCAAGGACGAGAATAAGCGTTGGAATGATTGTCGACAGCGTGTCGATGTCGTAACCCAATGCGGCCAAGGATCCAAAATACCAGATGACGCTGAGCATCGGCGGGACAGCGCAGACCAGGGCCCCAAGCAGGCTCCGGAAAATGAAGATCGCGACAACCAGGCAAAACAGAGAGGAAATCACGCCAACCCTGATTTGATCGTCTCTCAGTGACACGCGGACGGTTCGATGAATTTCCGGCAAACCGATCAGAGAAGCGTTGAGCGTGTCTCCGTATGCGGCCAGAGTGTCCCGAAGCTCTTGCAATGCCCCGGGCGAGAGCGCCGACAGGCTGGCCAGGTCGTTCCCGTCAACGCTCAGGATAACCAGCGTTGCGCTTCGATCATCTGCGAGGAGCTGCTTGGCGAGCGGTATTTCCGCCTGGAGTCTGCGAAGCCGGTCTGTCGGCGGAAGGTTGCTGATGGTCTCGCGGGACAAAAACGGTTGTATGTCGTCGTTGCCGATGGAGTCCGCGAGCGAGAAGATCGAGAATACAGATGTGATCTCCGGCAGGATCTGCATTTCAAGGATCAGATTGGACAACGCCTCATAAGACGCCGGGTCGCCAAGGTCAGGCGCCTCGATCATGATCACTTCGTCGGTCGAAAATTTGTGGAATTCCTGCTCAAGGGCTCGAAAACGCGCAAATTCCTCCGCGCCGGTCTCAAGATTTCGAACAATGTCACCGTTAAACCGGGTGTGTTCGATCGTTTGCTGAACGGCAAAGGCCGTAAACAGAACGATGATAAGAAGCGACAGCAGAGGAAAACGGATGGCCAGGAGGCCAACGCGATGGATGCCAAATGCGAGCATTAACAGGCAGCCTCATTCCGGTTTCCAGATCTCATTGCGTCCTCAGAAAGTAAAGCCGTTGATTTGGAATACGTTGGAATAAGAAATCGGGTCAAATCTGTCGGCCTATTTATCGCTCTTTTTTTGGCGATGGTCGTGCGCGGATCGCCAACGTTTCCACCGGGTATGCGGCATACTCCGCCGAAGTCAGTTTGTTGATCCGATCATGACAGTTTTGCGACAGCAGCCCCTAAATAAGTGAGGCCTCGGGGAAAGTAAATATCCGCCGGTCTTTGCGAAAGGATATCCACGTTGGTCCGATCGGTGATGCGCGGCCCGGATAAACAGGCGCAGACGAAAAGACTGCAAAGAGAGGGCATCACAGACCGGAGATTTGGCTTTTTTCCGTCAACCGGGGCAGTCGCAAAATGACGACAAGCGATGCAAGTGTTGCGATCAGGACATAATAAGCGGGCGCAAAATCATCTCCGGTGCGGTTGACAAGATATGTCGCCACGAAAGGGGTTGTGCCGCCGAAAATCGCCATGCAGCCGTTATATCCGAGAGCCACGATACTGCATCGGAGCGACGTCGGTGCCATTTCGCATAGAACCGTGATTGAAAGGGCCCACCCGATCGCGTTGAATGCTGAAAACCCGATCTGTCCCAGAAAAACCAGCATCAGGCTCTGCTGGTGCATCAGCCACCAGCACGGGATGGCGGCGAACAGTGTCCCGATTGCACCGACAAGAAAAATCGTTCGGCGGCCGAATCTGTCCGAGGCGTATCCCGCCAAAAGGGCTGTGACCGCAAGAAAAATAAGATTGATGGTGGTCAGATCGAGCGCCTGCGCGGATGTGAAATGCATTTGCGTGGTCAGGTACGATGCCGCATACACGAAAATGACAAAGTAAATGACCGCTGTCGGAATCAGCAGGACGATCATCTGAAGAATGAGCGACCAGTATTTTCTTATTGCTTCAACAATCGGAAACCGCTCGCGCCTCTCAGGTTTCGCCAATTGCGAAGATTCATGGAGGCTGATGCGCAGGAAAAAGCTGAAAAGCGCAACGACGCCGCCAAGCAAAAAAGGAACTCGCCAGCCCCACGCCTCCATTTGTTCGGAGGTCAAAAACATATCGACGAGCGCCGGAACCCCGGAGCCGGCAACACATCCCATCAGCATTGCAAAAGCCACCCAGCTTCCCACGAAACCTCTGAATTTCGCACCGGTTTGTTCAATCATGAGAATGCCGGATGAGGTGTACTCTCCGGCAACCGAAATACCCTGAACAATTCTTATTGCGATCAGAAAGATCGCGGCGCTGATGCCGATTTGTTCGTAAGTGGGCAACACGGCAATCAACAGGGAACCGAATCCCATGAAGGAAATCGACAAAAGCAGTGCCGGTTTACGCCCCACGCGATCGCCCATGTGACCGAAAATCACACTGCCGATCGGGCGGGCGGCATAGCCGACCGCCAAAACCGCAAAGGCGGACAAAAGTGAGGCGACATAATCGTCCGAGGGAAAAAACAGTTTCCCCAGGATTGGAGCCATAAAGCCGTAGACCGTAAAATCATACCACTCCAGCAGGTTGCCGCTGGAGGTTGCAAGGATTGCCCGAGGGGTCAGCTTGGAGTCTGTTGTGGTCATTTGAACGACGATTCCCTGCGTTATGGACGGAGGTCTTGCTTTTTTTGGGTTTCCTGAGACGCCCGCGGGACTGTGATGACTGCAAAAGCCGTTGTCTGCAAGCATGAATTGAGTGGCTGCCGTGCGCAGGTCCGCGTGTCTGTTCTTGCAATTGACTTATCCGCTCAATCCCTGCTTAGCTCCTGTCCGGTATTGATTGTAATGAAATTATTTGAGTGCGCCGCAAGACAGCTGCCTTGGGGGACAACATGGCGGAACCGTATCCGAAACGCTGGGTTGCGCTGACCGGTATCAGCATTCTGAGCTTCGTTGTTTTTATCGATTTCACGATTGTCAACACGATCCTGCCCGGAATCCAGCGGGAACTGAATGCGACAGTGGATCAGTTGCAGTGGGTGATGAACTCATTCTTCCTGATGCTGACCGTCTTCATGGTTACGATGGGTCGGCTGGGAGACATCTGGGGACGGCGCAAAGTTCTTTACACCGGTGTCATCGTATTTGCGCTCGCCTCTTTTCTGGCCGGGACGGCGCAGAGCCCGGAATTTCTGATTGCCTGCCGCTTTGTTCAGGGAATCGCGGGCGCGGTCACTTTGACATGCGGGGCGGCGCTTTCGACGCACCACTTTCCCGAAGCGGAGCACGGTCGGGCGCTGGCGATTTTCATGAGCATTACCGGTTTCGGTATGGCAGTGGGTCCATTGCTGGGCGGACTGTTTCTTTCCGTGCTTTCCTGGCGCTGGGCGTTTTACGTCAATGTGCCTGTTGTGATTGTCGGCTTTCTGATCGCATCAAGGACACTGCTTGAGACACCCAAACAGGCGAACGAAAAAGTCGACTGGCTCGGCTTGGTCTTTTTCGTGCCGGGCATGGCTTCGCTGGTGACCGTCATTATGAAAGCCAATAACTGGGGCTGGGTGGCGCCCGAGACTCTGCTGCTTGCGGTTGTCGGCATCGTGCTTCTTGGAATTTTTCTTCAGATTGAGCGCAAAGCCGACAGTCCGATCATCGATTTCGAGCTTTTCAGGAAGCCTCGTTTTCTGTCCGCCGTTGTGGTGGCGATCAGTCTTGGCGGATTTATTGCCGTGGGCAGCTTTCTGCCGCCGCTGTACCTGCAGACCGTTCGCAACGAGATCCCGTATATTGCCGGTATGATGCTGTTGCCGATCTCCTCGCTGGTGGTGATCATCCCGCCCCTCATCGGCGGCATGGCAGACCGGTTGGGGCCGATCGGGTTCATCACCGCCGGACAGGTTTGCCTGGCCTTGGCGGCGTTGACACAGACTTTCTTTGAGCCCGCAAGCCCCGTGCTGTTTGTGCTTCTGGGGCTTGGTCTTTTCGGCCTTGGGTGGGGGCTCCAGCAGGCCACTGCAACACTGCTTGCAACATCGGCCCTCCCGGCAGCGGCCGCCGGGCTCGCAATCGGAACGCTTTATACCATCTGGAATTTCGGATCGAGCATCGGGCTGGCAATCGGTGGGTTGTTGTTTGAGGAACTGGATAAACGACGCCTTGACAGTGCGCTCGCTGAGGCCGGTGTTCACCTCTCGCAAAAAGACCTGGAACTGGTGCGCAGCCTCCTGTCGGACCCAAGCGGTGCTCAGGCGACACTTGCCAAACTGACACCTGGTCTTGAGGACAAAATTCTGCCGATGTTCAAGGACGCATTCATGGCCGGTTACAGCGGCGCGATGTGGTATCTGGTCGTGGTTTGCGCCATAGGAGCGGTCCTGGTTCCACTGATTGCAAGCAAGGCCGGAACTCCGGAGACTGCTCAAAGCTGACCGCAAAATTTAGGCTTTTGCGACAATCTGCACGGTATAATTGTAATAAAAATCGTTTCGCGCCGGTTATTCTGTTGATGGACGGCTGGAAATCGGAAACTATTCGTCTAACTCAGCATCGATAATTGCAGCCGCGAATCGTTTCATGATCAAAAGATTTTTGCTCTTCACCATCATCGCAACGATTTCGTTTGTTCATTCGGCGTCGGCTCAGTCGGATCAGGCCTCGCCGCCAAGCGTCATTGTAAAAGAGGCCGGTGAAGTTTTGGCGCAAGACCGCGAGAGGCATGTCGGTCGGGTGCAGGCGGTCAAAACAGTGAGCGTTCAGGCACGGGTGGAAGGCGTTCTTGACAAGCGGCTTTTCACAGAAGGTCATCTGGTTAAAGCCGGAGACGTCCTCTATCAGATCGATAAAGCCGCATTTCAGGCCGACGTGGACAAAGCGGAAGCGGATCTTGCCGGGGCCAAGGCAACGGCGAAAAATGCCGAGGTCAATCTGGAAAGACAGCGCGAGTTGCTGAAGAGGGGAGATATCGCTCAGTCGATCGTCGATTCCGCGGAAGCCACGTTCGGTTCCGACAAGGCCGCGGTCACGGCGGCTGCTGCGGAGCTTGAAACAGCAAAAATCAGTCTCGGTTACACCGATATTGTCAGCCCGATTGACGGACGCATCGGCAAAACGGCCATCAATGTCGGCAATCTTGTCAGCTCCAGCAGCGGGACGCTGGCGACCATAACCAGCATCGATCCGATCTATGTCAGTTTTTTTATCAGTGAAAAAGAGCTTCTGGAAAAGCGGAAGCAAGGCGCAATCACGCCGGAGGGCTCGCGTCTCCAGGTGATCATCGGTCTTGCAGACGGAACAGATTATACTTCCGCCGGTGCCATCGATTATGTGGATATTGAAGTCCAGGAGTCTTCCGATACGATAGAACTGAGGGCCAGTTTTCCAAATGACAAGGGTCTGCTGATACCGGGTCAGTTTGTTTCCGTGCGATTGAAGGACCCCGAGTCAAAACCCGTCGTCGCCGTTCCGCAGGCCGCCCTGCAACTGGATAAATCAGGGCACTTCGTCTTTCTCGTCAACGACAAAAATGTGGTTGAACGCCGCGATGTCACCTTGGGGCGGCAGTTAAGCGGCGCGTGGGCCGTTTCATCAGGGCTCGCGGCCAAGGACAGGGTCATTGTTGCCGGCTTGCAGAAAGTGAAAGCGGGAGAAGAGGTCAAAGTCGTTTCTTCGGACGATCAATCTGCGGCCGACGGTCAAGGGTCGTCGAAATGATCTCCAGTTATTTTATCGACCGGCCGAAATTCGCGCTGGTCATTGCGATTTTCACCAGCCTCATCGGCTGCATTGCGATTCTTTTGCTGCCCATTGCCCAGTTTCCAGACATAGCTCCGCCGCAGGTTTATGTGACCGCCTCTTATCCGGGTGCCAACGCGGCTCTCATTCAGGACGCCGTTGCAACCCCGATTGAAGAACAGGTCAACGGGGTGGAGAACATGATTTACATGTCCTCCACCAGTTCCAATGAAGGCAGCTATTCGCTTGAGATAACTTTCGAAGTGGGCACGGATCCGGATATCGCGGCGATCAATGTCCAGAACCGGGTGGCGCTGGCGGAGCCCATTCTGCCGGAGGCGGTCACGCAACAGGGCATCTCAACGTCCAAGCAGTCCGGCGATATGATCCAGGTCGTGAACCTGCTCTCGCCGAACGGGACCCATGACAACCTGTTTCTAAGCAACTATGCAGCCAACTATCTGCAGGAACCTCTGGCGCGGATAAACGGGGTCGGGGCCGTTAATCAGTTCGGCCCGCTCAGCTACAGCATGCGTGTCTGGACCGATCCGGACAGGATGGCGGCTCTGGACCTCACATCCGCGGATGTCGCAACAGCGATCAGCAACCAGAACGTGGAAGCCGCGGCCGGAACGGTCGGTGCGCCGCCCTTCGGGGACGAGAAAACCGAATTCCAGTTTACCCTTAAAGCGGACGGCGTGCTGAAAACCGCCGAGGAATTCGAAAATATCATCGTTCTTGCCAATTCGGACGGTTCCCTTGTTCGTCTTAAGGATGTCGCCCGGATTGAATTAGGATCGGAGAGTTACTCGTCCTCGGCACGCTTCAACGGCAATCCGTCTGCGGTTGTTGCGATTTATCAGGAAAGCGGAGCGAACGCTCTTGATATTGCCGACGCGGTCTATTCCGAAATGGAGAGGCTTGCTGACAAGTTTCCCGATGATATCACGTATGAACTGACTTACGATGTCACAAAGGCTGTTCGCGCATCACTGCGGGAAATTGCTGTTACCCTCGGAATTACCGCCCTTCTGGTGATTGGCGTTACCTTCCTGTTTCTGCTGAGTTGGCGGGCGACGATCGTTCCGGCAATTGCCATCCCGGTTTCGCTTCTGGGGACCTGCGGGCTGATCTATCTGGTCGGCTTCAGCGCCAATATGATCACGCTGTTTGCCATTGTTCTGGCGATTACGCTTGTGGTCGATGATGCGATTGTCATTATTGAGAATGCCGAACGCATCATGGAACAGTACGGTCTTGAGCCCAGAGAGGCGACCCTGAAGGCCATGTCGGAGGTGACCCGGCCGATCGTCGCCACCACGTTCGTCCTTGCAGCGGTTTTCGTTCCGGTGTGCTTTTTCCCCGGCATTACCGGAGAAATCTATCTGGAATTTGCCCTGACCATTATCTTTGCCTTCGGCTTGTCGGCGATCAATGCGTTGACGCTTGGCCCGGTCCTGTGTGCCAATCTGCTTCGCAGGGATACGGGCAAACCGAAGGGTGTTTTGCGTTTCATTCCCGTCGGCATGGAAAAACTCCGTAACGGGTATGTGCGCCTTGTCGGCTTTTCGCTTCGCCATATGGCGCTGAGTCTTGTGGTCTTTGCCTGCGTTGTCGGCGGGACGATTTATCTTTTCCGCATCATTCCAACCGGGTTCATTCCCCCCGAAGACAACGGTGTACTGATGTCCGCTGTTTCGCTTCCGGACGGTGCGTCGCTCCAGCGTACGGAAGACGTGATGGCGGAACTGGGCAAGATGGTTCAGGAAACACCGGGCGTGGCCGAGGCGATCGCCGTTTCCGGCTTCAGCATATTCGGCGGCGGCCAGTCGAATCTCGGCATGGTCGTCATCGTTCTTGAGCCTTGGGAGAATCGCACGTCTCAGGACACACAGTGGTACTCGATCATGCGCACGCTGGATTCGAAATTCGCGACTGTCCCCGCGGCTGAAGCCTTTGTATTTCCGTTACCCGCCATTCACGGTGTCGGATCAACCGGCGGGGTCTCGGCGAAACTGCTGGATGTTGGGGGAGGGTCGCCGACGGATCTCGATGCAACGAAGAACGCTTTTTTGTCAGCGCTCCGATCCGCGCCTCAATTCCATTCGGCGCACAGCGAATACAGCGCCGCATCGCCGCAGTTTCACCTCTCTATTGACCGGGACCGCGCCGAAACTCTGGGCGTGGAAGTCAGCGATATTTTCACGGCTTTACAGGCAAATCTGGGTTCGCTCTATATTAATAACTTCGTCAAGGACGGTCGTGTTTACTGGGTTGTTATGTCGGCGGATGCACCGTTTCGGCAATCGGTTGAAGATATTGAGAATATCTATGTCAAAAACGCCGATGGGGATATTTTTCCTCTCCGCGGTCTGATCAGCAGGAATCCGGTCATCGGTCCGGATACCATCGCCCGCTTCAACCTTTCGCCATCAGCCAGCATCAGCGGTCAGATTACCGATGGGTACAGCTCAGGTGAGGCGATTGCGGCGATGAAGACGATTGCCGACAGCACGTTGCCGGCCGGCTATGACATCGCCTGGAGCGGTGTCACCCTTCAGGAAATCGAGGCCGGTGGTCTCGTGACTTATATTCTCATTCTGGCGGTTGTTTTCGCTTATCTGTGCCTGGTCGCTCAATATGAGAGCTGGACCCTGCCCATGGCGGTCATGGCATCGACCGTTTTTGCGATTTGCGGCGCATTGTTGCCGATGCTGGTACTGTCGTTTCTGAACAACAACATCTATGCCCAGATAGGAATTGTACTGCTCATCGGCTTGGCGGCGAAAAAAGCCATCATGGTGGTTGAATTTGCCAAGGTGGCAAGAGAGCAGGGGGCGAGCATCCACGATGCGGCCCTGACCGCCGCCCGCATCCGCTTTCGACCCGTCACCATGACCGGCCTGTGTTTTATCATCGGCGTATTGCCGCTCGTATTGGCCAGTGGGGCCGGTGCGGCAGGGCGCATCTCCATCGGTATTCCGGTTTTTGCCGGTATGATTCTGGACAGCACACTGGGCCTTCTGATGATTCCGGTTCTCTACGCCGCCTTTCAGACAGCTCGGGAGAAAATAAGACGCCTGTTGTCCTTGCCTTCCGGGCGGCAGACGGTGGCTGAGTAACACTCTCTGTATTCAGGGCAATTCTCGCGATCGCCGGGTCGCGTGAAATGCCCCAACTCTTTGTTTAACGCGCAGCCCACAGCGCGCCTCTTTCAAAGATTGTCCGCATTTGCGGCACGTCGAACTCCTCCGCGACATGGCCCAGGGAACTGTAAAACACGCGTCCCCTGCCAAAGCGACGTTTCCAGACCACCGGCATGACAACACCGTCAATTTCGTCAAAATATGTGCCGTCAAATGTTGTGGTCGCCAGCACCTCGATGCTTGGGTCGACATGCATGAAATATTGTTCCGACCGGTAGTTGAAGCTTTCAAGTCCGGCCATAATGGGATCGTCAGGCTTGGCGATGTCGATCCTGTAATCGATGATGTCGCCGGGATGGGCCACCCATTGGCCGCCGGTCATAAACTGGTAACCCGGCTCGTTTCTGAAAGAATCGCACATCAACCCGTGAAAGCCGGCCAGCCCGCATCCGGCTCGTACCGCTGCGAGGAGATTTTGCAATTCCTCTTTTTCAATCTCCGACATCGTAATCGCCGGCACGATAAGATCGAACGTGGGGAGCGCCGGGTCGGCGAATGCTGACGTTCCATCATTAAGGACGACATCGAATCCATGGCCTTCAAGAATGGTGCGAACGACCTCAGAACTCTGTCGGGGGGTATGGCCTTCCCAGCCACCCCACGCGATGAGGGCACTTTTTCTGCTCATTTTCCTTTGCTAACCCTTTTCCGAATGCCTGTTAGGAACACCAATCGCGGGTTCGCTCAGGGAGTCAACCAAAACGCCTGTTATTTTCAGGCGGCCTCACGGAACCGTGAACGGTGAGATATAGGTTCCTTTAAGAAATTTGGCTATTTTCGGAAGATGTTCCGGATATTACTCATTGCGGCTTTTATTTTGGTGGGCGCCCAGCAGGGTGTGTCCGTCGGTAAAGTCGATATGGAAAAATCCGAAACGTTTGTCACGGAAGTAATAGCAGTCGGATCTCAATTCGTTGCTGACAAAGACTGTTGTTCCGGCGATGCCGTCGCGGATGAGAAACCGTCGTTCTGCAAGTCGGATTGCAAGGCTGTTATTCCCGCCGCGTCGCTCAGGCCCACCAAGGTCTTTATCGACCACACGCCCTTGACGTTCAGCAATATCGGTTCAGTCGGCAGGGGGGTCGATCTGCGACCTCCGATTTCCTGATTTTCGTCTCTTACGATCGAAAAGTTTGATCTGAAGATTAACGAAAATCCGGAGTAGTTCCATGTTTACGAGACGTCATTTGGTGCTTGGCGGCCTGACTGCCTTGGCCCTTCCCTATGCGAGGGATGCGCGTGCGCATCACAGCGCAAAGTTCAGAAAAACCTTCAAACTTGATCCTGCCTACGTGCCGCAGAGAGTTCGAATTTCGACCAACTATCAAATCGGCACCATCGTGGTCGATCCGGCGAACCACTTTCTCTATCTGGTCGAAAGGCCGGGTCGTGCGCGGCGCTACGGTGTCGGTGTCGGTCGGGCAGGCCTCGCCTTCAAAGGCACTGCCCTGGTTCAGCGTAAAGCCGAGTGGCCACGCTGGACTCCAACCAGGAATATGATCCGCCGCGAACCGGAAAAATATGCGCAGTACGCCAAAGGCGTTCCCGGCGGGATCGACAACCCACTCGGTGCACGGGCGCTTTATCTTTATAAAGACGGGCGCGATACCTATTACCGCATCCACGGAACAACTCAGCCCTCGTCGATCGGGCGCTCTGTCTCCAATGGCTGCATCCGCATGATCAATGATCATGTCGTTGATCTTTACGACCGGGTTCCTTTGGGGACACGCGTGGTTGTCCTCTAAGACGGAAATGGATGGGGCAATCATGACAAAGACAGTCTCACGACGACAGGTCGTTGGCGCCGGTCTGGGCATTGCCGGACTGGCGCTCGCCGGTTGTAACACGGTGCGGGAAAATGACGTTTCGCCGACCTTTTTTTCCGATCCGGGCCGCGAGTTCTCCAAAAAATACGGCGCTCGTCCTGCAGAAAAATTTCCGCTGCCGGCGATTGACCGCAGGGTCTTGAAACCCGAGTTCCGCCGCCGCAGGGTTCAATACAAGACGAACGAAAAGCCGGGGTCGCTGGTTGTCGATACCAGGCGGTTTTACTTGTATCTCGTGGAACCGGAAAACACGGCCATGCGTTATGGGGTTGGACTGGGCCGGCAGGGCTTTGAGTGGTCCGGCCGCGCCCGCGTTGCATGGAAGCGTCCATGGCCGACCTGGACACCGCCTGCCGAGATGATTGCGCGGGAACCCCGCCTCGCGAGATGGAGTGCGGACAATGGCGGGATGCCGCCCGGTCTTGGCAATCCGCTGGGCGCTCGGGCGCTCTACATTTTTCAGGGAAATGTAGACACGCTTTATCGCCTGCACGGCACCAACGAGCCCCACTCCATAGGCAAAGCTGTCTCAAGCGGTTGCGTTCGCCTCGTCAATCAGGATGTGATTGATCTCTATGAACGCGTGCAGTCGAATGCGCCGATTCTGGTGACCTGATAACGCGCTTTTCAGGAGCTGCCTGTTGAAAGCTGCGCGATAGGGCGGACAGACGCCGCCTCTTGCGCGCCGGTTTTTGAATTTCATCAAGGTGACGATATGAAAAAGAACGGTAAATCCCGCAACGCGCGGGCGAAGAAAGACAATCGGGATAAAAAGGCAAATGCTGAACAAGGCGTCGATCAGGGACGACGGGGATTACTGCGTACCGCCCGTAACAGCGCCATCGCGCTGGCGTTTGTTGGAGGCGGTGGCGTCCTGCTTGTCCAGAATGTGAGGGGCGCCATGCGCGAGCACGACCTTTCCCGCATCAATAACGGAACTCCGACCATTGTTCAGATTCATGATCCGCAATGTTCCATGTGCCTGGCGCTGCAAAGGGAAACGCGCACGGCCCTGAGCCATTTCGAGGACGAGGAACTCGACTATGTGGTGGCAAATATCAGAACACCTGAAGGTCGCAGTTTCGCCAACCGATATGGCGTCCAACATGTGACTTTGTTGTTGTTCGACAATGAGGGCGAACTGCAACAGGTGCTGCAAGGCCAACGCGCAAGCGCAACTTTGAGATCTGCTTTTCAGAGGCTGCTTTAGCGCCCATGAGATAGTATGGGCATCGACGCCGTTTGTTGCATCAAAGGGCAGGTGGAGTGTAAGTCAGAAAGGCTTCAGGCCGGTGTTCATGCACTGCGAACACTGTCGGAGGAGCGTGCCATGTTAATAATTTTTTATGCCTGGTGCCGGCAGCAGGATTCGAACCCGCGACCCCCTGATTACAAATCAGATGCTCTACCAGCTGAGCTATGCCGGCCTCAGGTGAAGTCTGATAGTCTTTTCGGTCAAAGGGCGCAAGCGCTATTTTGCGTCCTCTATATCGTTTTGAAACCACTTTGAAAGTCCTGGCCTGTTTGTTCTTGATTTTGATCTGCAGCATATCCATGGATTGCATCTTTCGAAGGGCGTATCCGTTGCGAATCGTTTGAGCGTCCCAATGCGGCGACCAAAAACATTGGCGCAGATATTTTTCCGGCAAGCGCAGATCGCTCACCGGTATCACAACTTAAACGATAGTTTTTCGAGGACAGAGTTGATCCCGAAGTCGCGGAACCGGTTCCGATTTGGGATTAAACCATAAGGTTTATTTTAGTAAATATATTATCTTATAATTGTATAATATAATATATAAATTGTAATATACAACTTTAGTGTGTGTTTTTCATGCCACAATAGGGTAACAATGTGTTTAAGCTGCGCTGAAATTGTTTGCTCTATGCGCAATGAAATGACAACTAGGAATTGTTTTTTGAACACTCAGCAGGAATTGAGATAATGAACCTGAAGAATATACTCCTTGGCACATCTGCGGGGGCACTGTTTGTTACAGGCGCAACCGCTGCTGATCTGCCGGTCGCGCCGGAGCCGGTGGACTACGTCCGCGTTTGCGACGTGCACGGCACCGGCTTTTTTTACATTCCCGGAACGGAGACCTGCCTTCAGGTAGGCGGTGACGTTCGTTCTCGGTATCAGTACAGCGACGCTGATGCCAATACGCGGGGCACACCCGGTCCCAGCACTTGGAGTGCCCGTGGCCGGATCTGGCTGGATGCCCGTAACGACAGCGAATGGGGAACCGTTCGTACATATATCCGCTATACGGGGTCTACCGATGACCAGGGCGCAAGCGGCGGAGCTGTTGAGCTGGATCGTGCATTCATCCAGGTTGGTAACTTCGTAACCGGTTATGCCGCTTCGTTCATGAACCTGACATATGGCGCGTACGCCATCAATAATGTCTATGGTACCTTTGATTCCGACAACACAACCTGGTTGGCGGGCTACACTTTCGAGTTTGGTAATGGCGCCTATCTTACCGTCTCGGTCGAAGCACCCGAAAACGGCGGCATTAACCTGCTCGACACTGCTGCGGATACAGTAACCGATATCACAGGCGGGACGGTGTGGCCGGATGCCGGCTTCAACCTTGGAATCAACCAGGATTGGGGTTCTGCCGGTATCGTTGCCGGTGTTCATCAAGTTCGCCCGTCATTGACCGGGGGCGGCCCGGATAGCGAGATTGGCTGGTTTGTCGGTGGGGGTGCCGAGTTCAATGTACTCAGCACAACGCAAATCGGTGGTACTGCCTTCTATAGCGATGGCATGTCCTCACGTTTGGGACTGCCGGACATTGTCGATGCTGTTTCCGTCGATGGAGGTTCGCTTGACCACATTAAGGCATGGACTGCCAGCCTGGGTCTTTCACATGACTTCAACTCAGAAGTTACCTTCAGTGTAAACGGCAGCTATTTTGGTGCTGAAAGTGATTTTGCTCTGGGTGATGGCGAAGTAAGCGGCTGGATGATTGGTGCGTCCGCTGAATACACACCTCTCGCCGGCCTGACCTTTGGCGCGGGTGTCGAGTATATTGACCTGGAGGATGATGACGATCTCATCGGGAGTGACGAATTGGATGACGGAGCTTACGCAATCACGCTTCAAGTCGTTCGCTCCTTCTAACGGTTGAACAAGATCAGATACACCTTAAAATTTGTTAAGGTTATTTGTTCAACCAAAAGAAGATATGCGGTGCAATAAGAATTATCTCGCTGGTTAATCCCTTTTATTCTTCAGGTAGAAGGCTCTGACCTCCATTCAGATAGATCTGCGGGATAATGCCCAAAAATTGGGATGTAATTTCCCCTATATCCTCAATTTTACCTGCTGGCTCCAGCCAGCAGGTTTTTTTCGGGCCGGTTGGCACATTGACGAAAGACAGGACCGGGATCTGATCTTGAGATTTACTGAAATGCTGCGTGACGCATGGCTGAGATGTCGGGCGGCTCGGTTATCTGTGCCCGCGCTAGCCGAAACAGCAGCTGTAATTTTACCCGGGGCCATTCCTGTTGTAGACTTCAATCCATAAGCAGCCGAAAGAGTGTCGCACGGTTTAACAGGCTGCCAGTTATGGCATTTTGTGGACCGGACGACGGGTATCAGTACGGCGCGGAGGTGTGCTATGAAGGGTTTTTTAGTTGCGGGATTTCTTGTTTTCGGACTTTTGACAGCGCCGCAGCCGGTTCAGGCCGGTGGTGGTGGCGGATTTTATTGGGGGTTTGGATATTCTACCTACGGCTATCCGGTTTATCGGGGCAGAGGGTGGCGTTATGGCGGCTGGGCAGCGCCAAGGCGCGGAGTCTATTTCGGAATTCCGTACGCGGGATATCCAAATTACACTTACGGCCGCAGTTACTATGTGCCGCCCAGGTCGCGGGCCTACTACAACCGGTATAACCGGCGCGGTCATGTGCGCCGCGCGTACGGTCGTCCGGCAGCCTGGACATCGGCATGGTACCGCTATTGCGCCGCTAAATATCGGAGTTTCAATCCGCGCACCGGCCACTATCTTGCCTACTCGGGCCGTTACCGGATGTGTCGTTGAACAGCATGCCTTGGAAGCCCGATGAGCGGGGTGCGTCTTTCGCGTTCGGTTTCAGGGTGTTGTCATGCGCTGACGAATAGCATAGAGGCACAGAATTGCGGCGTTTGAAACGTTGAGAGATTTTATCTTGCCCGGCATGTCAAGCCGGGCAAGGGAATCGCAGACAGCGCGCACGCCCTGCCTTACGCCTTTGCCTTCGGAGCCGAGCACAAGAACAACACGGTCACCGATCGCAAGACTTTCCAGCGTGGTATCCGCCCCGCTGTCCAGCGCGACGCACTGAAAGCCCTGCTCACCCATCTCCGTTATGAAGCGGGCCATGTTCTGCACCTGAACATGTTTCATCATATCGAGCGCCCCTGATGCGGACTTTGCAAGTACACCGGTTTCTTCTGGGCTGTGCCGGCTTGTTGTGACGATCGCGTTGGCATCCATGGCAACGGCGGAGCGCATGATGGCGCCGACATTGTGCGGATCAGTCACTTGGTCAAGAGCCAGAACGAGCGTGGCATTTTTGAGGGATCGCGTGTTGTAAGCGGGCAGGGGGTCGACCTTCAGGACCGCGCCCTGATGAACCGAATCGCGTGGCACCAATTGTGCGATGGATTTCGGCATGCATTCCTGGATTGGGACTTTGATCTTGAGATCCCGCTCCGTCAGCCTCCGCAGGGCGTTGGCCGTGGCAAACAGCCTGTGTTTGCGACGGTCCGGATTGCGCAGGGCCGCTTCGACCGTATGCAGACCGAACAGAAACAAAGGCCCGTCGGATTTGTCTTTCCGCCCCCGGTTATGTTTCTGACCGGGCTTCGATTTTCGCGTATTTTGGGTCATCCGGCATCTATATACAGCCGGGCTCGGGGCTGCAATTGATCGCAAAACGGTTATTATTAAAGAAAACGCGAAAATCTGTGCACGCAACGTGTTGACAGGGCGGGTTCGTGTCGCCATAACACGCGCCACGGATCGCCCGCCGATTGACGGCGGCGGTTTCGTTTTTTCTATCCTGACTGCTTCGGTTTCGGGACAACGGGCGGAGGAGTGCCCGAGTGGCTAAAGGGGGCGGACTGTAAATCCGCTGGCTATGCCTACGTTGGTTCGAATCCAACCTCCTCCACCATTTTCCCTGTGTCCGATGGCAATCTGCGGGTGTAGCTCAATGGTAGAGCAACAGCCTTCCAAGCTGAAGATGAGGGTTCGATTCCCTTCACCCGCTCCAGATTGACCCCAAAGAGGGCCAAGTAGGGAAGGTTGGTTGAACGAGCCGTTTCGGGATCCCTGGTTCGGCGGACGACGCTTGGAACGATGTGTCCGATCAGTTTGCCGGTGGCCCTAACGATGCATTCTGCTGTTGATGCATATTATGGAATGGATAGAGAGCGACGCCGATGGCTAAAGCAAAATTTGAGCGCACTAAGCCGCATGTGAATATAGGGACGATCGGTCATGTTGATCATGGCAAGACGACGTTGACCGCCGCGATTACGATGACGCTTGCGGAGGCAGGTGGTGCTGAGGCGAAAGCCTATGACGAGATTGACGCGGCACCTGAAGAGAAGGCGCGCGGTATCACGATTTCGACAGCGCATGTTGAGTATGAGACGGACAACCGTCACTATGCGCATGTGGACTGTCCCGGTCATGCTGACTATGTGAAGAACATGATCACCGGTGCGGCTCAGATGGACGGTGCTATTCTTGTTTGTTCTGCCGCGGACGGTCCGATGCCCCAGACGCGGGAGCATATTCTTCTTGCGCGTCAGGTTGGTGTTCCGGCTCTGGTTGTTTTCCTGAACAAGGTCGATCAGGTTGACGATGAGGAGCTGCTTGAGCTTGTTGAGATGGAAGTGCGTGAGCTTCTGTCGTCTTACGAGTTCCCCGGCGACGATATTCCGATCATTGCGGGGTCTGCGCTGGCCGCGGTTGAGAACCGGGATCCGGCGATTGGCCGTGAGAAGGTGGTTGAGCTGATGGCTGCGGTTGATGAGTATATTCCGACACCGGACCGTCCGAAGGATCTTCCGTTCCTGATGCCGATTGAGGATGTTTTCTCGATTTCCGGCCGTGGTACGGTTGTGACGGGTCGTGTTGAGCGGGGCATTGTCAATGTTGGTGAAGAAGTTGAGATCATCGGCATCCGGGAAACGCAGAAGACGACGGTGACGGGTGTTGAAATGTTCCGCAAGCTGCTTGATAGCGGTGAGGCGGGGGACAATATCGGAGCGCTGCTGCGTGGTATCGGCCGTGAGGATGTTGAGCGCGGTCAGGTTCTTTGCAAGCCTGGTTCTGTGAAGCCGCACACGAAGTTCCGTGCTGAGGCTTATATTCTGACGAAGGAAGAGGGTGGCCGTCATACGCCGTTCTTCACGAACTACCGTCCTCAGTTTTACTTCCGTACGACGGATGTGACGGGTGTTGTGACGCTTCCGGAAGGCACGGAAATGGTTATGCCCGGCGACAATGTTGAAATGTCGGTTGAGCTGATCGTTCCGATCGCGATGGAAGAAAAACTCCGCTTTGCCATCCGCGAAGGCGGCCGCACCGTCGGTGCAGGCGTCGTCGCAGAAATCTTCGAATAACAAAAAATCCGGACACGGCGACATCGCCGTGTCCGATTTCTTGCGAAACCGGCCAGAGACTGGTATCGCAAGACGAGAGCAGAAGCGCTCAATACCACCGGTATTGTAGGGGTGTAGCTCAGTTGGTAGAGCAGCGGTCTCCAAAACCGCAGGTCGTGAGTTCGAGTCTCTCCGCCCCTGCCACCATTTTGCTCTTGTGGAATCGGCCCGTAGGGCTTAAGTAGAGACATTCTCGTTAAAAAGGCGCGTGGTGGATGCTGCGCGCCCATGCGTCGTGAGCAGGCCCAATCGAATGGCAAAAACGAATCCGTTTACGTTCCTCCAGCAAGTCCGGTCGGAGGTGGCGAAGGTCACTTGGCCTACGCGCAAGGAAACAGCAGTCACGACGGTGATGGTTTTTATAATGGTCTTTTTGGCTTCGATCTTTTTCTTGGCCGCTGATCAGCTGATGAGCTGGGGAATTAGACTATTGCTCGGATATGGCAGCTGAGTTTGGCGAAATTGGGAATTGGAACTGAAGCTAATGGCTAAGCGCTGGTATATTGTCCACGCCTA
Organism: Stappiaceae bacterium; assembly: GCA_965275915.1. GTDB lineage: Bacteria > Pseudomonadota > Alphaproteobacteria > Rhizobiales > Stappiaceae > JBDWFY01. The sequence continues at coordinate 284,691 of CBDHYI010000004.1, read as the reverse complement.
TTCGAATTTCGAAAAAAAGGTCGCGGAATCGATCAAGGAAAAGGCCGCCCAGAAGGGGCTTGAGCATCTTTTCGAAGAGATACTCGTCCCGACCGAAAAGGTGGTTGAAGTCCGGCGCGGGCGCAAAGTCGACGCGGAGCGGAAGTTTTTTCCCGGCTACGTGCTTGTGAAAATGGATATGACCAACGATGCGTTTCACCTGATCAAGGACACGCCGAAGGTAACAGGATTTCTGGGTGCCGACCAGAAACCGATTCCGATCTCCGAGGCGGAGGCGCAGCGTATTATCAACCAGGTTCAGGAAGGCGTTGAACGGCCCAAGCCGTCCGTTTCCTTTGAAATTGGCGAGCAGGTCCGTGTATCGGACGGTCCGTTCGCTTCCTTTAACGGTCTCGTCGAGGAAGTCGACGATGAGCGGGCGCGGCTCAAAGTGGCCGTGTCGATTTTCGGCCGGGCCACCCCGGTCGAGCTTGAATATGGGCAGGTTGAAAAACTGTAGGACCTGTCTGAACCGGGTGGAAGACTAACCGCACAATCGCCAAGGCGGAGCACCATACCACCCACTCTCAGGATGCCGGTCGGCCGGCACCATAATACTGGAGAGCCATATGGCGAAGAAAATTGAAGGCTTCTTGAAGCTGCAAGTTCCGGCTGCTGCCGCGACCCCGTCGCCCCCGATCGGGCCGGCGCTGGGTCAGCGTGGCCTGAACATCATGGAATTCTGCAAGGCATTTAACGCCCAGACCCAGGACATGGAAAAAGGCGCGCCTTGCCCGACAATTATTACGTTTTACTCCGACCGGTCTTTCACGTTCGAGATCAAAACGCCGCCGGTGAGCTTTTTCCTGAAAAAAGCTGCGAAGCTGCAAAAAGGGTCTCAAAAGCCGGGGTTTGACGTGGCCGGTTCGGTGTCCCGCGATCAGGTGCGCGAAATCGCCGAAGCGAAAATGAAAGATCTGAACGCCAACGATATCGACGCGGCCATGCTGATGGTCGAGGGCTCCGCCCGGTCGATGGGCCTTGAAGTGAAGGGGTAAGATCAATGGCTGGAGCAGGAAAGCGTATTCGCGCCGCCCGTGAGGGTATTGATCGGACCGCCATGGTTTCACTGGAAGAGGCCGTCAAGCTGGTGAAGGAACGCGCCAGCGCCAAGTTCGACGAAACAATCGAAGTGGCGCTGAATCTGGGTGTTGACCCGCGCCATGCGGATCAGATGGTTCGCGGTGTCTGCCAGCTGCCTAACGGGACCGGCAAGAGCATCCGCATTGCCGTCTTCGCTCGTGGCGACAAAGCGGAAGACGCCAAGGCCGCGGGTGCCGATATCGTCGGCGCGGAAGAACTGGTGGCGGAAGTACAGTCCGGCAAGATCAATTTTGATCGTTGTATCGCAACACCGGACATGATGCCGCTTGTGGGCCGTCTGGGTAAGGTGCTTGGTCCGCGTGGCCTCATGCCGAACCCGAAAGTCGGGACGGTAACGCCGGACGTCAAGACCGCCGTGTCCGACGCCAAAAGCGGTGCGGTTGAATTCAAAGTCGAAAAAGCCGGCATTGTTCATGCCGGTGTCGGCAAGGCTTCTTTTGACGAGAAGGCTCTGTCGGAAAACATCAAAGCGTTCACCGATGCCGTGAGCAAGGCCAAGCCTTCCGGTGCAAAGGGAACCTATATGCAGCGGATGGCTGTGTCCTCAACCATGGGACCGGGCGTTCGTGTTGATCTGTCCACTCTCTAAAGAGCGGATGAAGCGTTTCCGTCCGGAGAAATCCGGGTGGATTGGGACCATTGTCTGAGGAGAATGGTCCTGCCTGTCCGAGATTGCAGGTGTCGGCATCGCCGATCTAAGTCGTTTGGGCCTGCATGAGACGGGGGAGAGCCGAAAAACGGGTGTCATTGCCCGGATTTTGGTTTGAACCGTTTGCCTTGCCGCGCTGGCGCGTTGCGTAAGGGGACAGGGATCCTGAGCGTCGTTTGAGACGGGTGGCGGATCCTTGAAGGACCCGCTGCTGTTTTTGATCAAGCGGCAAAGGCAACTGATGAATGGAGGACATTCCATTCATCCAATGGAGAAGGCAAGTGGAAAGAGCGCAGAAAGAAGAGCTCGTCACAGCGCTCAACGGCGTGTTCACCAACACGAGCGTTGTTGTTGTGGCCCACTATGCGGGTTTGTCTGTAGCGGAAATGACGGCACTGCGTGCCCGAATGTCCGAAGCGGGCGGGTCCGTAAAAGTCGCAAAAAACCGGCTTGCAAAGCTTGCCCTTCATGGCACGGAACTTGAGCATATCAGCGACCTGTTCAAGGGCCCGACCGTCATCGCCTATTCAGACGATCCGGTTGCGGCACCCAAGGTCGCCAGCAGTTTCGCCAAGGAGAACGACAAACTGGTCATTCTCGGCGGTGCGCTGGGTTCCACCAATCTCGATGCCGATGGTGTCAAGGCTCTGGCCTCGATGCCGTCTCTGGATGAACTGCGCGGCAAACTGGTCGGCATGATCCAGACACCTGCATCGCGCATCGCCCAGGTCACATCCGCTCCGGCCGCCCAACTGGCCCGGGTGTTTGGTGCCTATGCCAAGAAGGACGAAGCCGCGTAATCCGATACGCGACTTGAACAGAAATAAACGTAACGGTTCAAACCAAGGTTTAAAAAAATGGCTGATCTTGAAAAACTCGTCGAAGAACTCTCTTCCCTCACTGTGATGGAAGCTGCAGAGCTGTCCAAAAAGCTTGAAGACGCATGGGGTGTTTCCGCCGCAGCTCCTGTCGCGGTCGCAGCAGCACCGGGCGGCGGTGGCGACGGTGCCGCAGCGGCTGAAGAGAAAACTGAATTTGACGTTGTGCTGTCCGCTGTCGGCGACAAGAAAATCAACGTTATCAAAGAAGTCCGTGCAATCACCGGTCTTGGCCTGAAAGAAGCCAAGGAGCTCGTCGAAAGCGCTCCGAAAGCTGTCAAGGAAGGTGTTGCGAAGGAAGAAGCAGAAGAGCTGAAGAAGAAGCTCGAAGAAGCCGGTGCAACTGCCGAACTGAAGTAAGGCGGTCACCGCATATGTTTACGGTCCCGCATTTTGCGGGGCCGTCTGTTGTGCCCCGGCGGGTTTTTCCAGGCCGGGGCGTCTGTCCCGGTGGGGACGGTTTTCCATAGTGCCACAGACAGGGCACAGGAATTGACCGCAAGGTCCGACGGTACACTGGAAAGCCGTCTACCGAGCGATACGAGGAGCGATAATGGCGCAGACGTTCAACGGTCGCAAACGAGTCCGTAAAGTTTTTGGCTCGATTCGTGAAGTTGCCGATATGCCGAACCTGATCGAGGTGCAGAAAGCATCCTATGATCAGTTTCTTCAGGTCGACCGGCTGGAAGACGGAACCCGGAACGATGAAGGACTCGAAGCAGTCTTCAAGTCCGTGTTTCCGATTTCCGATTTTGCCGGCACAGCCATGCTTGAATTCGTCGATTACGAATTTGAAGCACCGAAATACGATGTTGATGAGTGCCGGCAGCGGGATATCACCTTTGCGGCCCCGCTGAAGGTGACACTCCGCCTGATCGTCTTTGATGTTGATGAGGAAACCGGTGCAAAGTCGGTCAAGGACATCAAGGAACAAGACGTCTATATGGGCGATATGCCGTTCATGACCGAAAACGGAACCTTTGTGATCAATGGGACCGAACGGGTCATTGTGTCCCAGATGCACCGCTCTCCCGGTGTGTTCTTTGACCATGACAAGGGCAAAACCCATTCCAGCGGCAAGCTTCTGTTTGCCGCCCGCGTCATTCCCTATCGCGGCTCGTGGCTCGATATTGAATTTGACGCCAAGGATATCGTGCATGCCAGGATCGACAGGCGGCGGAAGATTCCGGTCACGTCTCTGCTGAAGGCGCTTGGTCTTGATGCGGAAGAGATTCTTGCGACCTTCTACGACACGGTCAATTACAAGAAGAGCGACAAGGGCTGGCGGGTTGCGTTTGATGCCGACCGGTTGAAGGGGACCAAAGTCGTTGAGGACATGGTCGATGCGGACTCCGGCGATGTCGTTGTTGAGGCGGGCAAAAAGTTCACCGCCCGTACGGCGCGCCAGTTGAAAGAGAAAGGCGTCACCGAACTTCTTGTCAGCCAGGAGTCTCTCTACGGTCATTTTCTGTCTGAAGATGTCGTCAATCTTGAAACCGGTGAGGTGATTGCCGAAGCCGGTGACGAACTGACTGAAAAGCTTCTGGAGAGCATCACCGAACTTGGATATGACGAACTGAGCGTGCTGGATATCGACTATATCAATGTCGGCGCCTATATCCGCACAACGCTTGCGGCCGACAAGAATGACGGCCGGGAAGAAGCGCTGTTCGATATCTACCGCGTGATGCGTCCGGGCGAACCGCCCACCATCGACACTGCCGAAGCCATGTTCCAGTCGCTGTTTTTCGATCCGGAACGCTATGATCTGTCCGCGGTTGGCCGCGTCAAGATGAACATGCGCCTCGATCTTGAGTGCGATGACACCGTTCGTGTCCTTAGAAAAGAGGACATCATTGAGGTTATCCGCACGCTTGTGGGTCTGCGGGACGGCAAGGGTGATATCGACGATATCGACAATCTGGGCAACCGCCGGGTCCGTTCGGTCGGTGAACTGATGGAGAATCAGTATCGCATCGGGTTGCTGCGCATGGAGCGGGCAATCAAGGAACGCATGAGTTCCGTCGAGATCGATACGGTCATGCCGCAGGATCTCATCAATGCCAAACCGGCCGCAGCCGCCGTACGCGAATTCTTCGGATCCTCACAGCTTTCCCAGTTCATGGACCAGACGAACCCGCTGTCGGAAGTCACGCACAAACGGCGCCTTTCGGCTCTTGGCCCGGGCGGCCTGACCCGTGAGCGGGCAGGCTTTGAGGTCCGTGACGTTCATACGACGCACTACGGCCGGATTTGCCCGATCGAAACGCCTGAAGGGCCGAATATCGGTCTGATCAACTCGCTGGCGACATTCGCCCGGGTGAACAAATACGGCTTCATCGAAAGCCCTTACCGCAAGATTGTCGACGGCAAGGTGTCTGACGAGGTCGTTTACCTTTCGGCGATGGAAGAAGCGAAATATAACGTTGCACAGTCCAATGTGAAGATCGCAAAGGACGGCTCTTTTGAGGAGGAAATGGTCGTTTGCCGCCATTCGGGTGAAAACACCATGGTCCCGCGGGAGCGGGTGGATCTGATGGACGTTTCGCCAAAACAGGTCGTGTCCGTGGCGGCTGCGCTCATTCCGTTCCTGGAAAACGACGATGCCAACCGTGCTTTGATGGGGTCCAACATGCAGCGCCAGGCAGTGCCGCTGGTTCGGGCCGAGGCTCCGTTTGTCGGCACCGGCATGGAAAGCGTTGTGGCACGGGATTCCGGTGCCGCCATCGCGGCTCGCAGGACCGGTGTGGTCGACCAGGTGGACGCAACACGTATTGTTGTGCGCGCAACGGAAGAGTTGAACCCGGCAAAGTCCGGCGTCGATATCTACACGCTGCAGAAATTCCAGCGTTCGAACCAGAATACCTGTATCAATCAGCGTCCGCTTGTCCGGGTCGGTGATCGCGTCAACAAGAGCGATATCATTGCCGATGGACCGTCAACGGATCTGGGCGATCTGGCTCTGGGCCGGAACGTGCTCGTCGCGTTCATGCCCTGGAACGGCTACAACTTCGAGGATTCGATCCTTCTGTCCGAGCGGATTGTGCGGGATGACGTGTTCACGTCGATCCATCTGGAAGAGTTTGAGGTTGCGGCCCGCGACACCAAACTGGGTCCAGAGGAAATCACCCGTGATATTCCGAACGTCTCCGAAGAGGCTCTGAAGAACCTTGATGAGGCCGGCATTGTCTATATCGGCGCTGAGGTCAATCCGGGCGATATCCTGGTCGGTAAGATCACGCCAAAGGGCGAAAGCCCGATGACGCCTGAAGAGAAGCTTCTGCGGGCGATTTTCGGCGAGAAAGCCTCCGATGTGCGCGATACGTCATTGCGTCTGCCGCCCGGTGTCACCGGAACGGTCGTTGAGGTGCGTGTTTTCAACCGCCACGGTGTTGAAAAAGACGAACGTGCCATGGCGATCGAACGGGAAGAGATCGAACGTCTGGCAAAGGACCGGGACGACGAACAGGCGATCCTTGACAGGAACGTGTACGGCCGTCTTTCGGAAATTCTGGTCGGTCGGACCGGCACGGCCGGACCCAAAGGCTTCCGCGCCAACGAAGAGATTACGGGCGATACGCTGAATGAGTTCCCGCGTTCTCAGTGGTGGCAGTTTGCTTTTGACGATGAAAAGTTCATGAGCGAACTGGAAGCCATGCGCAACCAGTATGACGAAAGCCGCAAGCGGCTTGAGCAGCGCTTCATCGACAAGGTCGAAAAACTGCAGCGCGGCGACGAACTGATGCCTGGCGTGATGAAAATGGTCAAGGTTTTCGTCGCCGTGAAGCGCAAGCTTCAGCCCGGTGACAAAATGGCCGGCCGTCACGGCAACAAAGGCGTGGTGTCCAAGATCAACTCGATTGAGGACATGCCGTTTCTTGAGGACGGCACCCAGGTCGACATCGTTCTGAACCCGCTCGGCGTGCCCTCACGCATGAATGTCGGTCAGATCCTGGAGACCCATATGGGCTGGGCCTGCGCCGGCATGGGCAAGAAAATCGGCGAATTGTACGATGAGTACCGCAAGTCCGGCGAGGTCGGAGAACTGCGCACCAAGATCGTTGACGTTTACGGCGATAACCTCAAGGGCGAGCCTGTTCAGGACTATGACGATGAGAGCATTGTCCGTCTGTCCAGGCAGTTGAAGGACGGTGTATCCATAGCAACGCCGGTCTTTGACGGTGCCATGGAGCCCGATGTCGGCGATATGCTGGAGAAGGGCGGTCTTGATCGGTCCGGCCAATCGACGCTCTATGACGGTCGTACCGGTGAGCCGTTCGACCGCACGGTGACCGTCGGCTACATCTACATGCTGAAACTGCATCACCTGGTGGACGATAAAATCCACGCCCGGTCGATCGGTCCGTACAGCCTTGTTACGCAGCAGCCGCTTGGCGGTAAGGCTCAGTTCGGCGGACAGCGGTTCGGTGAAATGGAGGTGTGGGCGCTTGAGGCCTATGGCGCGGCGTACACGCTCCAGGAAATGCTGACCGTCAAGTCGGACGACGTGGCCGGCCGTACCAAAGTGTATGAGGCGATTGTTCGGGGCGATGACACGTTTGAAGCCGGTATTCCGGAGAGTTTCAACGTGCTCGTCAAGGAAATGCGTTCCCTTGGCCTCAATGTCGAGTTGAAAGATTCCAAGATCATGGACGGATCGGCCAGCGTTCAGGATCTGTCACAGGATGCGGCGGAATAAATCCGCCGCGTTCAGCGAAGAGACGTTTTGACCCCAGTTCATGCCCGGTCGGGCGGGTCGCATATTCAAGGCAGCGACGCTCAGAATCGGCGCAATGAAGGAGAGCTCTAATGAATCAAGAGGTTACGAACCTGTTTAACCAGCAGGCGGCACCGCAAACCTTTGATCATATTCGCATCTCGCTTGCCAGCCCGGAAAAGATCCTTTCCTGGTCCTTTGGTGAGATCAAAAAGCCTGAAACGATCAACTACCGGACGTTCAAGCCCGAACGCGACGGGCTGTTCTGCGCACGGATTTTCGGTCCGATCAAGGACTATGAGTGTTTGTGCGGCAAGTATAAGCGCATGAAGTATAAAGGCGTCATCTGCGAGAAGTGCGGCGTTGAAGTCACACTGTCCCGCGTGCGCCGTGAACGGATGGGCCACATTGAGCTGGCGGCGCCGGTTGCGCATATCTGGTTCCTGAAATCGCTTCCGTCCCGGATCGGACTGCTGCTCGATATGACACTGAAGGATCTGGAACGGGTCCTTTATTTCGAGAACTATGTGGTTCTGGAACCGGGCCTGACTCCGCTCAAGCAGAACCAGCTTTTGTCTGAAGAAGACTACATCACCGCGCAGGACGAATACGGCGAAGATGCCTTCACCGCGATGATCGGTGCCGAAGCGATCCGCGAAATGCTGATTGCGCTTGACCTGCCGAAGGAAAGCGAGCGGCTGCGGCAGGAAATCGCCGAAGCGACAACCGAACTCAAACCCAAGAAGCTGGCTAAGCGTCTTAAGGTGGTCGAGAGCTTTCTTGAGTCCGGCAACCGTCCGGAATGGATGATTCTCCAGGTTATTCCGGTGATTCCGCCGGATCTGCGTCCGCTGGTTCCGCTCGACGGCGGCCGGTTTGCGACGTCGGATCTGAACGATCTTTATCGCCGTGTGATCAATCGGAACAACCGTCTGAAGCGGCTGATCGAGCTGCGTGCGCCGGATATCATCATCCGGAATGAAAAGCGCATGCTGCAGGAGTCCGTCGACGCACTGTTTGACAATGGCCGTCGCGGCCGCGTCATCACCGGCGCCAACAAGCGGCCGCTGAAATCCCTGTCCGATATGCTCAAGGGCAAACAGGGGCGTTTCCGGCAGAACCTGCTTGGCAAGCGCGTCGATTATTCCGGCCGTTCGGTGATCACCGTGGGTCCGGAACTGAAGCTGCACCAGTGCGGGCTGCCGAAAAAGATGGCGCTTGAACTGTTCAAGCCGTTCATTTACTCGCGCCTTGACGCCAAGGGCTTTTCCTCGACCGTCAAGCAGGCGAAAAAGCTGGTCGAAAAGGAGCGGCCCGAAGTCTGGGATATCCTGGACGAGGTGATCCGCGAACATCCGGTCCTTCTCAACCGGGCGCCGACGCTGCACCGGCTTGGCATCCAGGCTTTCGAACCGACTTTGATCGAAGGCAAGGCGATCCAGTTGCATCCGCTTGTCTGCTCGGCCTTCAACGCCGACTTTGACGGTGACCAGATGGCCGTGCATGTGCCGCTGTCGCTGGAAGCGCAGCTTGAGGCGCGGACGCTGATGATGTCCACCAACAATATTCTGCATCCGGCAAACGGGCAGCCGATTATCGTGCCCTCGCAGGATATTGTCCTTGGTCTTTATTACCTGTCGATCATGGCGGAAAATGAACCGGGGCAGGGCATGGTGTTCTCCGATATGGGTGAACTCCATCACGCGCTTGAGAATAAGGCCATCACGCTTCATTCCAAGATCCGCAGCCGTTTCAAGACGGTGGACGCGGAGGGCAACGAGGTCTCCGAAATTCACGACACGACACCGGGCCGCATGATCATCGGTGAATTGCTGCCCACGCATTTCGAAGTCCCGTTCGATGTCTGCAACCGTCTGATGACGAAGAAAGACATCTCCAAAATGATCGACACGGTTTACCGTGCCTGCGGTCAGAAGGAGACGGTCATCTTCTGCGACCGGATCATGCAGCTTGGGTTCGGCCATGCCTGCCGGGCCGGTATCTCCTTCGGCAAGGATGACATGGTCATTCCGGATACCAAGGCGAAACTGGTCGAGGAAACGGTCAAGCTCGCGAAGGAATATGAGCAGCAGTACAATGACGGCCTGATCACACAGGGCGAAAAGTACAACAAGGTTGTTGATGCCTGGGCGAAATGTACCGACCGCGTTGCCGATGAGATGATGAAACGGATTCAGGCGGTTGAATTTGACGATGATAACGGTCGTCAGAGGCCGATGAACTCCGTGTACATGATGTCGCACTCCGGTGCCCGTGGTTCGCCCGCACAGATGAAACAGCTTGCCGGCATGCGCGGTCTGATGGCGCGTCCGGACGGCTCGATCATCGAGAACCCGATCATTTCCAACTTCAAGGAAGGTCTGTCGGTTCTTGAGTACTTCAACTCGACCCACGGTGCGCGGAAAGGCCTTGCCGATACGGCGCTGAAAACCGCAAACTCCGGTTATCTGACCCGCCGTCTTGTCGATGTTGCGCAGGATTCGATCATTCTGGAGACCGATTGCGGAACGACGAACGGCATTACGGTCCAGCCGATCGTCGATGCCGGTCAGGTGATTGCCTCTCTCGGCCAGCGGGTTCTGGGCCGGACGGCTGCTGAGGATGTGGTGCGCCCCAACAGCGGCGAAGTGATTGTCCCCGCCGGCAAAATGATCGAGGAGAAGGAGGTCGAGGAAATCGAGGCCGCCGGCATCCAGATGATCAAGATCCGGTCGGTTCTGACCTGCGAAACCAAAACCGGGGTCTGCGGCACCTGCTACGGTCGTGACCTTGCGCGCGGAACGCCGGTCAATATCGGTGAAGCCGTGGGCGTGATCGCCGCTCAGTCGATCGGTGAGCCCGGTACGCAGTTGACGATGCGGACCTTCCACATCGGCGGAACCGCACAGGTGGTCGACCAGTCCTTCATCCAGTCGAACTTTGAAGGCGAGGTCAAGATCCGCAACCGGAGTGTGGCGCGCGATTCAAGCGGCAACCTTGTTGCGATGGCCCGTAACATGTCGATGGTCATTGTTGACGAGGACGGCAATGAGCGTGCCGTTCATCGTGTCACATACGGCTCGAGGCTGCATGCGGACGAAGGCGATATGGTCAAGCGCGGTCAGCGGATTGCGGAATGGGATCCTTATACCCGGCCTATTCTGTCCGAAGTTGACGGAGCGGTGGATTTCGAAGACGTTGTGGATGGCGCAACCGTTCAGGAAACGGCCGATGAAGCGACCGGTATCACAAAACGCGTCGTGATCGACTGGCGCGGATCGGCCCGTACGGCGGATCTGAAACCGGCCATTGTTGTTCGTGACAAGAACGGCAAGATCGGCAAGACGTCCCGCGGCACCGAAGCCCGCAGTCAACTGTCTCCGGACGCCGTGCTGTCGGTCAACCCGGGCGAATCGGTCAAGGCCGGCGACGTTCTGGCCCGTATTCCGCTGGAAAGCGCCAAGACCAAGGATATCACCGGCGGCTTGCCCCGTGTGGCGGAGCTGTTCGAGGCGCGTCGGCCGAAAGACCACGCAATAATCGCGGAGATCGACGGCACGATCCGCTTCGGCCGCGATTACAAGAACAAGCGTCGCATTGTCATCGAACCACACGATGAGACGATGGAACCGGTCGAATATCTCATTCCGAAAAGCAAGCATTTCCACTTGCAGGAAGGGGATGCGATCGAGAAGGGCGAATACATCCTGGATGGCAATCCCGCACCGCACGACATCCTTGCCATTAAGGGCGTTGAGGCGCTGGCTGCTTATCTTGTGAATGAGATTCAGGAAGTCTATCGCCTGCAGGGTGTTGGCATCAACGACAAGCATATCGAGGTGATTGTGCGTCAGATGCTGCAGAAGTACGAGATCTCCGATCCGGGTGAGAGCGATTACCTCAAGGACGAGCAGGTTCATAAGATCGATCTTGATGCGACCAACGAACGGCTCATTGAGGAAGGCAAGAAACCTGCCGTTGCCGCACCGGTTCTCCTGGGTATCACCAAGGCGAGCCTGCAGACCCGGTCGTTCTTCTCCGCCGCATCGTTCCAGGAAACGACCCGCGTCCTGACCGAAGCGGCGGTCGGCGGCAAGCGCGATATGCTGGAAGGCCTGAAGGAAAACATCATCGTCGGACGCCTGATCCCGGCCGGTACCGGCGGCATGATGGACAAGATCCGCAGCGTTGCCACGCATCGCGATGATCTGATCCTTGAGGAGCGGAAAAAACGATCCGGCGCCGCCGGTGCCGATCAGATGCTTGAGGACATGTCCTCAAGCGCGGCGGAATAATATCCGCTGAACAAAATTGTACGGGCCGCCAAATCCGGCGGCCCGTTTTCTTTCCGGCTGCCCCGATGCCGGTGGGGTTTCCGATAGAATGTGAGTGCGATGACCGTCCCGGAGATGAGCGCGTGAACGATAAAGATGAAGCAACAGTATTTGTGATCGTCGGCCGTGCCTGGGATGATGAGGAAGGCACGCCGGAAACCGCAGTTCCGGTCAATATTTTTCTCACGGCTCCCGATGACGACAGCGCCGTTCGCCGTGCACTGGAGGCATTGAAGGCGGAGGGGTATGCGGAAGCTGAGCTCGACCAGATCGGTATGATCATGGACGAACCGGATGAACCGCTTTTTGAAGCCGCCTATCAGGATGCGCTTGAAGGGGACGTGGCTGTTGTTGCGTTTCGAGGCTGACGGAACCGGCACAGCGTCCGACTCACAAGCGTCACGTACCCCTCATCATCAATGTGACATGCCGTATCCAGGCCGGATTTGACCTTTTCCGGCATCAATTTGCTGATGTCAGGGGCCGGAGCCCGCTGCGTTGCGTTCCCGGCATATTAAATATGCGTAAATTGGGACCAAAACGGTCAAATTCTCGCAACAAAGCACTTGACGCGAGGGGGGCGGGCCGTATAGGTTCCGCGCACTCCCAAGGGCAGGCGGTAAACGTGATGCCGTTTCGGTGCGACAAGGACCGGAACAATGCCCGTTTAAACGCTGTCGGGACTAAGGACGATATACGTCGAATTTCATGATTGCGGGACAGCCCGTAATCCTCTGAGTCCAATGACGCCATCCGTACCCGATTAGGTGCGCTGATGGTGCGCATTTACGCGTTTGGAGCCGCTTGGCCCCAAGGGCGCGAATATTGTTGGAACGAAGAGAAGAGCAAAAGGTTTAAGGCGAACATGCCAACGATCAACCAGCTGATCCGCAAACCGCGGAAGGCTCCGACAAAGCGGAACAAAGTTCCTGCAATGGAAGCCTGCCCGCAGAAGCGTGGCGTATGCACACGCGTTTATACAACGACGCCGAAAAAGCCGAACTCGGCGCTGCGTAAAGTGGCGAAAGTTCGTTTGACCAATGGCTTTGAGGTCATTGGCTATATCCCGGGTGAGGGGCACAACCTTCAGGAGCACTCGGTGGTCATGATCCGGGGCGGTCGTGTGAAGGACTTGCCGGGCGTTCGCTACCACATTCTTCGTGGTGTGCTTGATACGCAGGGCGTTAAGGATCGTAAGCAACGTCGTTCGAAATATGGTGCAAAGCGGCCGAAGTAATCGGTTGTTTTATTTGAGGTTTTAGGTCGAGGATCAAACATATGTCCCGCCGTCATCGCGCTGAAAAGCGAGAAGTCCTTCCCGATCCGAAATTCGGGGATATCGTGATCACGAAATTCATGAATTCCGTGATGCTCGATGGTAAAAAGTCAGTTGCCGAGCGCATCGTCTACGGTGCCTTGGATGTTGTGGAGAACAAGGCCAAGGCCAACCCGGTGGAAGTGTTCCACGATGCGCTTGGAAATGTCATGCCGCAGGTGGAAGTCCGCTCTCGCCGTGTGGGTGGTGCGACCTACCAGGTGCCCGTGGAAGTCCGCACTGAGCGCCGGCAGGCCCTTGCCATCCGGTGGCTCATCACAGCAGCCCGCGGCCGTAACGAAACCACGATGATTGATCGTCTTTCCGGCGAATTGCTGGATGCGGCAAACAATCGTGGCACAGCAGTCAAGAAGCGTGAAGACACGCACCGGATGGCGGAAGCCAACCGCGCGTTCTCGCATTATCGCTGGTAACCCCAAGATCATTTGAAGAGATTGACGCTATGGCGCGCACCCACAAGATCGAGGACTACCGTAACTTCGGCATCATGGCCCATATTGATGCCGGTAAGACGACCACAACGGAACGTATCCTTTATTATACGGGCCGCAGCCACAAAATCGGCGAAGTCCATGATGGCGCAGCCACCATGGACTGGATGGAGCAGGAGCAGGAGCGGGGAATTACCATCACCTCTGCCGCCACGACCTGTTTCTGGAACGAAAAACGGCTGAACATCATCGATACCCCGGGACACGTTGACTTCACGATTGAAGTCGAGCGTTCCTTGCGTGTGCTTGACGGTGCTGTGGCACTGCTGGACGCAAATGCTGGTGTTGAGCCCCAGACCGAAACGGTGTGGCGCCAGGCAGACAAATACAATGTCCCGCGCATGATCTTCGTCAACAAGATGGACAAGCTCGGCGCGGACTTCTTTCGGTCCGTAACCATGGTCAAAGAGCGCCTTGGTGCGAACGCGCTGTGCATTCAGCTGCCGATCGGTGCGGAATCCGAGTACAAGGGCTGCATCGACCTTGTGACCATGAAGGCGATTGTCTGGGACGAGGAGAGCCTTGGCGCCAAGTTCCACGAAGAGGACATTCCGGCTGATCTGGCCGATCAGGCGGCGGAATACCGCGAAGCTCTGATTGAGCAGGTTGTCGAAATCGACGAAGCGGCAATGGAAGCGTACCTCGAAGGCGAGGAGCCGGGCGAAGATAAGATCAAGCAGCTTATCCGCCAGGGCACAATTGCCGGTGATTTCGTGCCGATCCTGTGCGGCACTGCCTTTAAGAACAAAGGCGTGCAGCCGCTTCTTGATGCGGTTGTTGAATATCTGCCAAGCCCGATCGATGTTCCGGCAATTAAGGGCATCGACCCCAAGACAGAAGAAGAAACCGTCCGCAAGGCAGACGACAACGAGCCGTTCGGCATGCTGGCGTTCAAGATCATGAACGACCCGTTTGTCGGTTCATTGACCTTCTGCCGTATCTATTCTGGTAAGCTGGAAAAAGGGTCGACTCTTCTCAATACGGTGAAAGAAAAGCGTGAGCGTATCGGTCGTATGATGCAGATGCACTCCAACAGCCGCGAAGATATCGACGTGGCGTACGCCGGTGACATCGTGGCCGTAGCCGGGCTCAAGGACACCACGACCGGCGACACGATCTGCGATCCGCTGAAGCCGGTTATCCTTGAGCGGATGGAATTCCCCGAGCCGGTGATCGAGATTGCGGTGGAGCCAAAGACCAAGGGCGACCAGGAGAAAATGGGCATCGCACTCAATCGTCTGGCTGCCGAGGATCCCTCGTTCCGCGTCAAGACGGACGAAGAGTCCGGTCAGACGATCATCGCCGGCATGGGCGAATTGCACCTGGACATTCTCGTCGACCGCATGAAGCGCGAATTCAAGGTTGAGGCCAATATCGGCGCACCTCAGGTCGCCTATCGCGAAACCATCACGCGCTCCACGGATGTGGATTACACCCACAAGAAACAGTCCGGCGGTTCCGGTCAGTTCGCTCGCGTCAAGATGACCATCGAGCCCAGTGAGCCCAATGCAGGATTTGTGTTCGAAAACACCGTCGTGGGCGGTAATGTTCCGAAGGAATACATCCCTGGCGTCGATAAGGGCATCAAGTCCGTCATGACCTCCGGTATTCTGGCGGGCTTCCCGATCCTTGACGTCAAGGTCACGCTGACCGACGGCGCCTACCACGATGTGGACTCCTCGGTTCTTGCGTTTGAGATCGCGGGCCGTGCCGGTTTCCGCGAGGGTCTGGCAAAAGCCGGTCCGAAACTCCTTGAGCCGATTATGAAGGTCGAGGTCGTTACCCCTGAAGATTACATGGGTGACGTGATCGGCGACCTGAATTCCCGGCGTGGTCAGATTGCCGGTACGGAAAATCGCGGCGTGGTCACTGTGATCACTGCCATGGTTCCGCTGGCCAATATGTTCGGTTACGTCAACAACCTGCGCTCGATGTCACAGGGCCGTGCTCAATATTCGATGGTCTTTGACCATTACGAGCAGGTTCCGCAGGCGGTTGCTGAAGAGGTTCAGGCAAAATACGCCTGAGCCGGTCCTCAATAGAAACAAAGAATGAAGTGACGGAGTCATCCGATGGCTAAAGCAAAATTTGAGCGCACTAAGCCGCATGTGAATATAGGGACGATCGGTCATGTTGATCATGGCAAGACGACGTTGACCGCCGCGATTACGATGACGCTTGCGGAGGCAGGTGGTGCTGAGGCGAAAGCCTATGACGAGATTGACGCGGCACCTGAAGAGAAGGCGCGCGGTATCACGATTTCGACAGCGCATGTTGAGTATGAGACGGACAACCGTCACTATGCGCATGTGGACTGTCCCGGTCATGCTGACTATGTGAAGAACATGATCACCGGTGCGGCTCAGATGGACGGTGCTATTCTTGTTTGTTCTGCCGCGGACGGTCCGATGCCCCAGACGCGGGAGCATATTCTTCTTGCGCGTCAGGTTGGTGTTCCGGCTCTGGTTGTTTTCCTGAACAAGGTCGATCAGGTTGACGATGAGGAGCTGCTTGAGCTTGTTGAGATGGAAGTGCGTGAGCTTCTGTCGTCTTACGAGTTCCCCGGCGACGATATTCCGATCATTGCGGGGTCTGCGCTGGCCGCGGTTGAGAACCGGGATCCGGCGATTGGCCGTGAGAAGGTGGTTGAGCTGATGGCTGCGGTTGATGAGTATATTCCGACACCGGACCGTCCGAAGGATCTTCCGTTCCTGATGCCGATTGAGGATGTTTTCTCGATTTCCGGCCGTGGTACGGTTGTGACGGGTCGTGTTGAGCGGGGCATTGTCAATGTTGGTGAAGAAGTTGAGATCATCGGCATCCGGGAAACGCAGAAGACGACGGTGACGGGTGTTGAAATGTTCCGCAAGCTGCTTGATAGCGGTGAGGCGGGGGACAATATCGGAGCGCTGCTGCGTGGTATCGGCCGTGAGGATGTTGAGCGCGGTCAGGTTCTTTGCAAGCCTGGTTCTGTGAAGCCGCACACGAAGTTCCGTGCTGAGGCTTATATTCTGACGAAGGAAGAGGGTGGCCGTCATACGCCGTTCTTCACGAACTACCGTCCTCAGTTTTACTTCCGTACGACGGATGTGACGGGTGTTGTGACGCTTCCGGAAGGCACGGAAATGGTTATGCCCGGCGACAATGTTGAAATGTCGGTTGAGCTGATCGTTCCGATCGCGATGGAAGAAAAACTCCGCTTTGCCATCCGCGAAGGCGGCCGCACCGTCGGTGCAGGCGTCGTCGCAGAAATCTTCGAATAAACCACAGACATAGGGGCGATTGGGGCTGACTGACCGCCCCTTGTCTTTTGGGAAAAAACATAATGACCGGTCAAAATATTCGAATCCGACTTAAGGCATTTGACCACCGCATTCTGGATGCGTCCGCGCGTGAAATCGTCTCCACGGCGAAACGCACCGGCGCCCAGGTTCGCGGTCCGGTTCCTCTGCCGACACGGATTGAGAAATATACAGTACTGCGCGGCCCGCATATCGATAAGAAGAGCCGCGACCAGTTCGAAATGCGGACGCACAAGCGTCTTTTGGACATTGTTGATCCGACCCCGCAGACCGTCGATGCTCTGATGAAGCTCGACCTGGCCGCCGGTGTTGATGTCGAGATCAAGCTGTAGGGCTCAGGAGGATTACGCCAATGCGCTCCGGAGTGATCGCACAAAAACTGGGAATGACCCGCATCTATAATGATGCCGGCGAACACGTGCCCGTCACGGTTCTCAAGCTTGAGAACTGTCAGGTCGTTGCCCAGCGGACGGCTGAAAAGAACGGCTATACGGCGCTTCAGCTGGGCGTCGGTAAGGCAAAAGTGAAAAACACGACCAAGCCGATGCGGGGCCACTTTGCCGCTGCGAAGGTTGAGCCCAAGCGCAAAATCGCTGAGTTCCGTGTTTCTGAAGACAACATGATTGACGTCGGTGCCGAGCTGACGGCCGATCACTTTATTTCAGGTCAGTTTGTTGACGTTACTGGAACATCGATCGGTAAGGGCTTTGCCGGTGCCATGAAACGGCACAATTTTGGCGGCCTGCGTGCCTCTCACGGTGTTTCGATTTCACACCGCTCGCATGGTTCGACGGGGCAATGTCAGGATCCCGGTAAGGTCTTCAAAGGCAAGAAGATGGCCGGCCAGATGGGCGATGTCCGTGTGACGACCCAGAACCTGAAGATCGTCAGCACGGATGCAGAGCGTGGACTGATCCTCGTTCAGGGTGCCGTGCCGGGATCCAAGGGTGGTTGGATTCTGGTCCGCGATGCGGTCAAGAAGGGTCTTCCCGATGGCGTTCCGATGCCGGGCGCGTTTCGTGTGAGCGATGCTGCTGAGCCTGCGGCTCCGGTTGAAGCTGCGGAAGAACCCGCCGAAGTGATTGAAGAGCCGGCTGAAGTGGCTGAAGAACCCGCTGCGGAAGCCCAGAAGGAAACGGAATAATGGAAATCGAGGTAAAGACCCTGGAAGGCGGTAAAGCCGGGTCGATCAAGATTTCTGATGAAATCTTCGGTCTTGATCCGCGTACCGACCTGATCCACCGGGTTGTTCGCTGGCAGCTGGCCAAGCGCCAGGCCGGCACGCACAAGACAAAAGGCCGGTCGGAAATCACGGCGACGGGCAGAAAGTTCGTTCGTCAGAAGGGCTCCGGCGGCGCGCGTCACGGCGACCGCAAGGTTCCCCAGTTCCGGGGCGGTGGTCGTGCCTTTGGTCCGGTTGTCCGCTCCCATGCGCATGATCTGCCCAAGAAGGTACGGACAGCCGGTCTGAAACACGCGCTGTCAGCCAAAGTGAAGGCCGACAATCTCATTGTGATCGATGACACGGCGGCTGAAGGCAAAACAAAGGCGCTGCGCAACCAGCTTTCCGGACTTGGTTTGAAAAACGCTCTGTTTATCGATGGTGCGGAAGTCAATGAGAAGTTCGGGCAGGCGGCACGCAATATCCCGAACGTTGATATTCTGCCTGTTCAGGGCATCAACGTTTACGACATTTTGCGGCGTGAGACGCTTGTTCTGACAAAGGCGGCCGTGACGGCGCTTGAGGAGCGGTTCAAATGAGCAAGGTCAATCACTACGACACGATCCTCAGCCCGGTGATCACCGAAAAGTCGACCATGGCTTCGGAAGAAAACAAGGTCGTTTTCAAGGTTGCCGGTGCAGCGACAAAACCGCAGATCAAGGCCGCTGTAGAGGCTCTGTTCGGCGTCAAAGTCACGGCGGTGAACACACTTGTCCGCAAGGGCAAGGTCAAGCGCTTCCGGGGCATCGTTGGCAAGCAGTCCGATTTCAAAAAAGCCATCGTGACGCTTGCCGAAGGCCAGTCCATCGACGTGACCACGGGTCTCTGAGACGGGGAAGGGAAAAATGGCACTTAAAACATTCAATCCGACCTCCCCGGGACGCCGCCAGCTGGTGCTGGTGGACAAGTCCGAATTGTGGAAGGGCAAGCCGGTCAAGAAACTGACCGAAGGCCTGAGCAAATCCGGCGGTCGTAACAACAAGGGTCGCAAGACCGCCAACAATATCGGCGGCGGTCACAAGCGTACCTATCGCGTCATCGACTTCAAACGGCGCAAGTTTGATGTGGAGGCCAAGGTTGAGCGGATCGAATATGATCCGAACCGGTCGGCTTTCATTGCGCTGATCACCTACTCTGACGGCGAACAGGCTTACATCCTGGCGCCTCAGCGTCTGGCGGCAGGGGACACCGTTGTCTCCGGCAAACGGGTCGATGTGAAGCCGGGCAATGCAATGCCGCTTGCGTCGGTTCCGGTCGGAACGATCATCCACAATGTCGAGTTGAAACCCGGCAAGGGCGGCCAGATTGCGCGCGCGGCGGGCAGTTACATCCAGGTTGTCGGTCGTGACCAGGGCTATACCACGGTTCGTCTGAATTCAGGTGAGCAGCGGCGCATCCTGGGTACCTGCATGGCAACCGTAGGCGCTGTGTCCAATCCGGACAACAGCAACCAGAATTTGGGCAAGGCGGGGCGTAGCCGCTGGATGGGTATCCGTCCGCATACGCGCGGCGTTGCCATGAACCCGGTCGATCACCCCCATGGTGGTGGTGAGGGGCGCACATCCGGTGGCCGTCATCCGGTGACGCCATGGGGCAAGCCGACAAAAGGCAAGCGCACCCGCTCCAACAAATCGACCGACAAGTACATTGTTCGCAGCCGCCATGCGCGGAAGAAATAAGAGGTACTGACCGTGGCACGTTCCATCTGGAAAGGTCCGTTTGTCGATGGGTACCTGCTGAAGAAGGCCGAAGCAGTTCGTGCCTCCGGACGTAAGGAAGTCATCAAGACCTGGAGCCGCCGTTCGACGATACTGCCGCATTTTGTCGGTCTGACATTCGGCGTCTACAACGGCCAGAAACATGTTCCTGTCCTGATCACCGAAGACATGATCGGGCAGAAGCTGGGTGAATATTCGCCGACGCGGAATTATTACGGCCATGGAGCCGATAAGAAAGCGAAGAGGAAGTAACAATGGGCAAGGCAAAACGCGAGCGCGTTCTTGCAGATACCGAGGCCAAGGCCGTCGCCCGTATGTTGCGGGTTTCGCCGCAGAAGCTGAACCTTGTCGCGGCCGGTATTCGCGGGCAGAAGGTCAGCAAGGCGTTGAACGATCTTGAATTTTCGCGCAAGCGCATTGCGAAGGACGTGCGCAAGACGCTCGAATCCGCAATCGCAAATGCTGAAAACAACCATGATCTGGATGTTGATGCGCTGGTCGTCGCAGAAGCCTATGTCGGCAAGGCGCTGGTCATGAAGCGTTGGCAGGCCAGGGCCCGTGGGCGCGTCGGCCGGATCCAGAAGCCATTTTCGAACCTCACGATTGTGGTTCGCGAAATTGAGGAGGCCGCCTGATGGGCCATAAGGTAAATCCCGTTGGTCTGCGCCTTGGCGTCAACCGCACGTGGGACTCGCGCTGGTATGCCGATAAGGGTGAATATGGCGATCTGCTTCAGGAAGATTTCCGCATTCGCGATTATCTGCTCACCGCACTCAAGCAGGCCGCCGTTTCCAAAGTCGTGATCGAGCGTCCTCACAAGAAGTGCCGCGTGACCGTTCATTCCGGACGTCCGGGCGTGATCATCGGCAAAAAGGGCGCCGATATCGAAAAGCTGCGCAAGGCACTTGGCAGGTTCACGTCGTCGGATGTTCACATCAACATCGTTGAGGTGCGCAAGCCGGAGATCGACGCCAATCTTGTTGCCGCATCGATTGCCCAGCAGCTTGAGCGCCGTGTGGCGTTCCGCCGGGCGATGAAGCGTGCTGTGCAATCGGCAATGCGCCTTGGCGCCAAAGGCATCCGCATCAATTGCGGCGGTCGCCTGGGTGGTGCTGAGATTGCCCGGACCGAGTGGTATCGTGAAGGTCGTGTGCCCCTGCACACGTTGCGCGCAGACATCGATTACGGCGTTGCCCGCGCACAGACCGCGTATGGCATTTGCGGTGTGAAGGTCTGGATCTACAAAGGCGACATCATGGAGCACGATCCGATGGCATCGGAACGTCGTGCGACCGAGGGATCTGACTCAGGCAACAGCGGCAACCGCCGCAATCGCCCCGCTTAAAACCGGGCGGATTGCCGGAGAGAGGAAAGACGAGAGAGTAAGATGCTGCAACCAAAGCGTCCCAAATTCCGTAAGCAGCACAAAGGCCGTATTCACGGCGCTGCAAAGGGCGGAACGAGCCTCAATTTCGGCTCTTATGGCCTGAAGGCCATGGAGCCGGAACGGGTAACGGCCCGCCAGATCGAAGCGGCACGCCGTGCGCTGACCCGTCACATGAAACGTGCCGGTCGCGTTTGGATCCGGATTTTCCCGGACGTGCCGGTTTCAAAGAAGCCGACCGAAGTCCGTATGGGTAAAGGTAAGGGTTCTCCCGAGTTCTGGGCTTGCCGCGTCAAGCCCGGCCGGATCATGTTCGAGATCGACGGTGTCTCAGAGCCGATCGCGCGTGAAGCCATGCGTCTGGCGGCGGCAAAACTGCCGATCAAGTGCCGTTTTGTTCAGCGTATCGCTGAATAGTGGCAAGGTGAAAAAGGTAGCAAGGCCATGAAGGCGTCCGACGTTCACGCAATGACCCCCGACCAGCTCAAGGACGAGCTGGCCACGCTGAAGAAAGAGCAGTTCAACCTGCGTTTTCAGAAGGCAACGGGGCAACTGGAAAACACATCCCGCGTCCGGCAGGTTCGCCGTGATGTGGCCCGTATTCAAACGGTATTGCGGCAAAAGCTCAATACCGAAACAGCTTAGGAGGCTACGATGCCGAAACGCATCCTTCAGGGCATCGTCGTCAGCGACAAGAACGACAAGACGGTTGTTGTGAAAGTGGAACGCCGCTTTACGCATCCGCTGCTGAAAAAAACCGTGCGCCGGTCCAAAAAGTACCATGCGCATGACGAGAGCAATGCCCGTAAGGTCGGTGATGCCGTCCAGATCAGGGAATGCGCTCCCATTTCGAAAAACAAGTGCTGGGAAGTGATCGAAAGTACCGCTTCCTGAGTGATAACAATGGCATCCGGCATCCCTGCCTTTATGGGGAGCCGAGAAAAGAACAAGGCTTCCAGTCATGATTCAGATGCAAACAAACCTGGACGTGGCAGACAATTCCGGCGCCCGTCGCGTTATGTGCATCAAGGTGCTTGGCGGCTCGAAGCGGAAATATGCTGGCGTGGGCGACATTATCGTCGTCTCCGTGAAAGAGGCTAACCCGCGCGGGCGTGTCAAAAAAGGTGACGTGATGAAGGCGGTTGTCGTGCGGACAGCAAAGGACATTCGCCGTCCGGATGGATCCGTGATCCGCTTTGACCGCAACGCTGCGGTTCTGGTCAACAACAACAAGGAACCGGTCGGCACCCGTATCTTCGGCCCGGTTCCCCGTGAGTTGCGGTCCAAGAACCATATGAAGATTATTTCACTCGCACCGGAGGTGCTCTGATATGGCCGCAAAAATCAAAAAGGGTGACAAAGTCGTTGTCCTGTCCGGTCGTGACAAGGGCAAGTCCGGCGAAGTGATCAAGATGCTGCCGGATGAGGGCCGTGCGCTGGTGCGCGGCATCAATCTGGTGCGTCGCCACCAGAAACAGACGCAGGCGACCGAAGGGGGCATCATAACCAAAGAAGCTCCGATCCAGGTTTCCAATATCGCGGTTGCCGATCCCAAGGACGGCAAGCCCACGCGCGTCGGTTTCAGATTTCAGGATGACGGCCGCAAGGTCCGTTTTGCCAAGCGTTCGGGAGATCTGATCGATGGCTGAGGCTACTTATGAACCGCGCCTAAAAAAGACTTATGTGGAAGTCATCCGGCCGCGTCTGTTCGAAAAGTTTGAATACAAAAACCCGATGCAGGTTCCTGCGGTGGACAAGATTGTCCTGAACATGGGAATCGGCGAAGCGGTGGGCGACAGCAAAAAGGCGAAAATCGCCGCTGCCGACCTTGAAAAAATTGCCGGCCAGAAACCGGTCATTACATATGCGCGCAAATCGATCGCAACATTTAAGGTGCGCGACGGGATGCCGCTGGGCGCGAAGGTGACCCTTCGCAAAAATCAGATGTACGAGTTTATTGACCGCCTCGTTACAATTGCTTTGCCCCGGGTGCGAGACTTTCGCGGACTGAACCCGAAGAGTTTTGACGGGCGCGGCAATTACGCAATGGGCATCAAGGAACACATCATCTTCCCTGAGATCAACTACGACCAAGTCGATCAGATCTGGGGAATGGACGTGATCGTCTGCACCACAGCGAATACGGATGAAGAAGCGCGTGAATTGCTGCGGGCTTTCAACTTTCCGTTTCCCCGGGTTGCAGATACGGACGTTTAAGGGAAAAGAAGATGGCGAAGAAAAGCGCGGTTGAGAAGAACAAGCGTCGCAGAAAGCTTGTCGATCAATATGCTGCAAAACGGGCAGAACTGAAGGCCATGGCCAAAGATGAATCGCTTTCGCTTGAGGAACGGTTCAACGCACGGCTGAAACTGGCCGCATTGCCGAGAAATTCAGCGCCGACACGGGTGCGTAACCGGTGCGAAGTGTCAGGTCGTCCGCGGGGTTTTTACCGCAAATTGAAGGTTTCACGTATCGCTCTGCGTGAACTTGGGTCCCAGGGACGTATCCCGGGCCTGGTCAAGTCGAGCTGGTAAGGAGAATCGAGCATGGCTATTTCAGATCCGCTCGGTGATATGCTGACCCGCATCCGCAACGCCCAGATGCGTCGTAAGAACAACTGCCGCACGCCGGCATCCCGTCTTCGGGCCAGCGTTCTGGACGTGCTGAAAGCCGAAGGGTTTATCCGCGGTTATTCGTCGGTCGACTATTCGGACGGCAAGTCGGAATTCGAAATCGAGCTGAAATATTTTGACGGCGAACCGGTGATCAAGGAGATCCAGCGTGTCTCCAAGCCCGGCCGTCGCGTGTACACGTCCGTGAAGAACATTCCGCGTGTTGCAAATGGTCTGGGTGTTTCTATCGTCTCGACGCCGTCCGGCGTGATGGCGGACCATGACGCCCGTGAGAAAAACGTAGGTGGAGAGGTTCTGTGCCGCGTCTTCTAGGCGGCATGGTCTCTTTTGGATTTGAACCGGACAGGATGGACTCATGTCTCGGATTGGTAAAAGGCCGGTAGCCGTCCCTTCGGGCGTAACGGCAACAATAGATGGCCAGAATGTAACGGTCAAAGGACCCAAAGGAGAGCTGTCCTTTGTGTTGAACAACCGGATTCTGGCCGAAATGACCGATGATGGCATCAAGGTCGATCCGCGCGACGACAGCAGCGAAGCGCGGGCGCAGTGGGGCATGTCCCGGACGATGATCGATAACATCATCCACGGTGTCAGTCAGGGCTTTGAGAAAAAGCTGGCGATCACCGGGGTTGGATATCGCGCGCAGTTGCAGGGCAAGAACCTTCAGCTTGCGCTGGGTCTGTCTCATGATGTGGTTTATCCGGTTCCAGAGGGCATTGACATCAAGTGCCCGAAGCCGACCGAGATCGTCGTCAGCGGTATCGATAAACAGCGTGTTGGACAGGTATCTGCCGAAATCCGTAAGTTCCGTCCGCCTGAACCCTATAAGGGCAAGGGGATCCGGTACGAGGACGAATTCATCGTCCGCAAGGAAGGCAAGAAGAAGTAACAGGCGGGATCCATGGCCAAGGGAAAAACACTTTACGAACGTCGCCGCGACCGTGTGCGCCGTTCATTGAAAGCGGTCTCCAACGGGCGTCCGCGCCTGAGCGTATTCCGCTCTTCAAAACATATTTATGCCCAGGTGATCAATGACGCGGACGGCGCGACCGTCGCAGCGGCATCGTCCCTGGAAAAGGATATGCGGTCGAACCTGAAAACAGGTGCGGACAAGGCGGCGGCGAGCGCTGTCGGCAAACTGATTGCCGAGCGCGCAAAGAAAGCCGGTGTCGACCAGGTCATTTTCGATCGCGGCGGGTATTTGTTCCACGGGCGTGTCAAGGCTTTGGCCGATGCAGCGCGTGAGGGCGGATTGGTATTCTGACCGGCGCTGCTTGGCGCTCTTAAGAACGGAAGACAGTAAAAATGGCGAGACAGGACTCACGGGATCGGGACGAACGCGACAGCGAATTCGTTGATAAGCTCGTGCACATCAATCGCGTTGCGAAAGTGGTCAAGGGCGGTCGTCGCTTCGGCTTTGCCGCACTCGTCGTGGTGGGTGATCAGAAGGGCCGTGTCGGCTTCGGACACGGTAAGGCACGGGAAGTGCCGGAGGCGATCCGCAAGGCGACCGAATCGGCCAAGCGGGCCATGATCCGTGTTCCGCTTCGCGAAGGCCGGACGCTGCATCACGATGTGGAAGGTCGTCACGGTGCCGGTAAAGTGCTCCTGCGTGCGGCACCGGCCGGTACGGGCATTATTGCCGGTGGCCCGATGCGTGCGGTGTTCGAAACGCTGGGTGTTCAGGACGTGGTGGCCAAGTCACTTGGTACATCCAATCCCTACAATATGATCCGCGCGACATTTGATGCCCTGAAGGCCGAAGACAGCCCGCGCTCGGTGGCGGCACGTCGCGGTCTGAAGGTGTCGGCAATTCAGGCACGTCGCCGCGGACAGGATGAAACGGTTACGGCTGCCGGAGAGGCTTGAACCCGCTCCGGACCGATACCAATTTAAACGAAGGTTAGCTCGATGGCGAAGTCAGAAAGCACCATAACGGTTGAACAGATCGGCAGCCCGTTGCGCCGCCCGGCGGATCAGGAAGCAACGCTGATCGGCCTTGGTCTGAACAAAATGAAACGCCGCCGCACACTGAAGGATACGCCTGAAGTTCGCGGTATGATCAGGAAGGTCCAGCATCTCGTTCGCATCGTTGACGACGCTTAACGGGATCCGGGAGAATTAATTATGAAGCTCAATGAACTTCAGGACAACCAGGGCGCTGCCGTTTCCAGGACGCGGGTCGGTCGTGGTATCGGTTCGGGCAAGGGCAAGACCGGCGGTCGCGGCGTAAAAGGACAGAAGTCCCGTTCAGGCGTAGCGATCAAAGGCTTTGAGGGCGGCCAGATGCCGTTGCATCGCCGTCTGCCGAAACGCGGGTTCAACAATATTTTCGCCAAGAACTTCAATATAGTGTCTCTGGGTCGGATTCAGACGGCGATCGATGCCGGTAAACTGGACGCCAAAGCGCCGGTGACCGTCGAAACGCTGGTTGCAGCCGGTGTGGTCAAGCGGGCGAAAGACGGCGTTCGTCTTCTGGCAGATGGAGAACTGAAGGCCGCTGTGACTTTTGATATTGCCGGCGCGTCCAAGGCTGCTGTCGATGCGGTGGAAAAAGCGGGCGGAAAAGTGACGATTGCTGCAAAAGCCGCTCCTGCGCAGGACGCTTGAGCGGAAACCGTTTTGTGAATCATTCCTAATGCGGAGTTCGGAATGGCATCGGCTGCTGAACAACTAGCCTCAAATCTGAATTTCTCTGCCTTTGCCAAGGCTGAAGAGCTCAAGAAGCGTATCTGGTTCACACTGGGTGCGCTGCTTGTTTATCGGTTCGGCACTTACATTCCGCTGCCCGGTATCGATCCGGTTGCCCTGCAGAGCGCCTTCGATCAGGCTCAGTCCGGTATCATCGGCCTGTTTAACATGTTTTCCGGTGGCGCGGTCGGCCGTATGGCGATCTTCGCGCTGGGCATCATGCCGTATATTTCCGCGTCCATCATCATTCAGCTGATGACCACTGTCGTTCCCACGCTTGAACAGCTGAAGAAGGAAGGCGAGCAGGGGCGGAAAGTCATCAACCAGTATACCCGATACGGTACGGTCATCCTGGCAACGTTCCAGGCCTACGGCATTTCCGTCGGTCTTGAATCCCAGGGCAGTATTGTGACCGATCCGGGCTGGTTCTTCCGCTTGTCGGCGGTTATCACACTGGTGGGCGGTACGATTTTCCTGATGTGGCTCGGCGAGCAGATCACATCCCGCGGGATCGGTAACGGCATTTCATTGATCATCTTTGCGGGTATTGTCGCCGAGTTGCCGTCTGCGATCGCCGGAACGCTTGAATTGGGCCGGCAGGGCGCACTCTCAACGGCGTTGATCCTTGGCATTATCATTTTGTCGGTTGTCGTGATCGGCTTTATCGTGTTTGTCGAACGGGCGCAGCGCCGCCTTATTATTCAGTATCCGAAGCGACAGATGGGCAACCGCATGTTCGAGGGCAACACCTCGTTCCTGCCGCTGAAATTGAACACGGCCGGTGTTATCCCGCCGATCTTTGCGTCATCCTTGTTGCTGGTCCCGGCAACCGTTGCGGGCTTTTCCGCAGGCGGTGCAGGCTCGCCGGGCTGGGTGTCGACATTGACGGCTGTGTTGGGTCACGGCCAGCCGTTATACATGCTCGCCTACAGCGCGATGATCGTGTTTTTCGCCTTCTTCTACACGGCAATCGTGTTCAATCCGTCGGATACGGCTGACAATCTGAAAAAACATGGCGGCTTCATCCCGGGCATCAGACCGGGGGAGCGGACGGCAAACTATATAGACTTTGTGCTGACGCGGATTACGGTTGTCGGAGCGATCTATCTGGTTATTGTCTGTCTGTTGCCGGAATTCCTGATTTCAGCAACCGGAGTGCCATTCTATTTCGGGGGAACATCGCTTCTCATTGTCGTCAGTGTGACGATGGATACCGTTTCCCAGGTGCAGGGGCATCTGCTTGCGCACCAGTATGAGGGGCTGGTGAAGAAATCTAAGCTCAGGGGGAAACGTCGATGAGGCTCATTCTTTTGGGCCCGCCGGGTGCGGGGAAGGGGACGCAGGCGACGCGATTGGTCGATCAGCATAATATCGTTCAATTGTCGACCGGTGATATGCTGCGCGCGGCTGTCAGGGCCGGAACGGACGTCGGCCTGAAAGCCAAGGACGTTATGGACAGAGGCGATCTCGTTTCCGATGAAATCATCGTGTCGATCATATCGGACCGGATCGATGAGCCGGATTGCGCCAACGGTTTTATTCTCGACGGTTTCCCGCGGACAATTGCCCAGGCGGAGGCGCTGGAAAAACTGCTTCAGGAGAAAGGTCTTAAGCTCAATGCGGTGATTGAGCTTGAAGTGGACGACCAGATACTTGTCGAGCGTATCGAAAGCCGTATCCGTGAAACCGGCGGCGCGCGCTCGGACGACAATGTGGAAACCCTGAAAAAACGCCTTGCGGTCTATCACCAGCAAACCGCACCGCTTGTGACATTCTACAAGGGTAGGAATATGCTTCAGACGGTGAATGGCATGGCACCGATTGAAGAGGTATCCCGCGAGATTGACGGGGTACTGGCAGAAACAGTTACGGTCTGATTCAATTGTGACGGTTGACGTCACGGTTCGAAATGGATATCAACCGGCACTATCGTGAATCAAGCTCGATTGGTGCCGGTTTTTTTGGAAAGCCCGGAGCCGATCTTTTTGTCTTGGGGCACCTTCTTTTAAAAACATAACGACGGGGACAGTGTGCTTGATTGCTGTCTCATAAAGGAGAAACGACGTGGCTCGTATTGCAGGCGTCAACATCCCGACGAATAAGCGCGTTCTCATTGCGCTGCAGTACATTCACGGCATTGGTCCGAGCAAAGCGCAGGAGATTATCACGAAAGTGAATGTCGCGCCGGAGCGCCGGGTCAATGAGCTTTCTGATGCGGAAGTGCTTCAGATCCGTGAAACGATTGACCGTGATTACATCGTCGAAGGCGACCTGCGTCGCGAAGTGGCGATGAATATCAAGCGTCTGATGGATCTTGGCTGCTATCGCGGCTTGCGGCATCGTCGCAGCCTGCCGGTGCGCGGCCAGCGGACCCATACAAATGCCCGTACCCGCAAAGGTCCGGCAAAACCGATCGCAGGTAAGAAGAAATAAGTTTCCCTTGCGACGGTACGGTGGAGCCACTGGCATTACGGTGGCGTTGAGATCGAGTGAAAGGTAAGAAATGGCTAAAGAAGCAGGCCGCGTCAAACGGCGTGAGCGGAAGAATATTACATCGGGCGTTGCCCATGTTGCGTCCACATTCAACAATACGATGATCACGATCACCGATGCGCAGGGAAATGCCATTTCCTGGTCATCGTCCGGAGCTCAGGGCTTCAAGGGATCGCGTAAATCGACACCGTATGCCGCTCAGGTTGCGGCAGAGGATGCGGCGCGCAAGGCGCAGGAACACGGCATGCGGACTCTGGAAGTGGAAGTGCGTGGTCCGGGATCGGGACGTGAGTCCGCTTTGCGGGCTCTGCAGGCTGCCGGGTTTACAATCACATCGATCCGCGATGTGACACCGATTCCGCATAACGGCTGTCGTCCGCGCAAACGCCGGCGCGTATAAGTCTGCCGCCCTTTCGGGCGACATGAGCTATCACCTTCAGGCAAAGGATGGTTCTCCGGCAGGTGCCAAGGAGAACGGGAAAGCCATTAAAGGGATTGATTGACTGTGAGCATTCAGAAGAACTGGCAAGAACTGATCAAGCCGAACAAGCTGGAAATCAAGCAGGGGGAAGACCCTCTGCGCGTGGCAACGGTTGTTGCCGAGCCGCTTGAACGCGGTTTCGGACTGACGCTGGGCAACGCTCTTCGCCGTATCCTGTTGTCGTCCTTGCAGGGCGCAGCGGTAACGGCGGTGCAGATCGACGGCGTTCTGCACGAGTTTTCATCCATCGCCGGTGTGCGGGAAGACGTGACCGATATTGTGCTCAATATCAAGGAAATCGCGCTGCGGATGGAAAGCGAAGGCCCCAAGCGCATGGTCGCCCGTAAGCAGGGCCCCGGCGTTGTGACCGCGGCGGACATTCAGACGGTTGGCGATATCGAGATCCTTAACCCGGATCTGCCGATCTGTACCCTTGACGAGGGTGCCGAGATCCGCATGGAATTCACTGCCGATACCGGCAAGGGTTATCAGCCGGCCGAGCGCAATCGTCCTGAGGACGCACCGATCGGCCTGATTGCGGTGGATTCTCTTTATTCACCGGTCAAGAAAGTGTCCTACAAGGTTGAAAACACCCGCGAAGGACAGGTTCTTGACTATGATAAACTGACGATGCGGGTGGAAACGGACGGATCCGTCTCTCCGGATGATGTTGTCGCGTTCGCGGCGCGGATTCTGCAGGATCAGTTGTCGATATTCGTTAATTTCGAAGAGCCCAACAAGGAAGTTCAGGAAGAAGCCGTACCTGAGCTTGCTTTCAACCCGGCTCTGTTGAAGAAAGTCGACGAACTGGAACTTTCAGTCCGTTCGGCAAACTGCCTGAAAAACGACAACATCGTTTATATTGGCGATCTGATCCAGAAGACGGAGGCGGAAATGCTGCGCACTCCGAATTTCGGACGCAAGTCGCTGAACGAGATTAAAGAAGTCCTTGCGCAGATGGGTCTGCATCTGGGTATGGAAGTGGCCAACTGGCCGCCTGAGAATATTGAAGATCTGGCAAAACGCTACGAAGAGCATCATTATTGATCCTGACGTGGTTGCCAGTTGGTGACACCGGGCGGCGCGTGCCGCCGACTTTGAAACTGGAAGGAGAGGGCCATGCGCCACGGAGTTTCCGGCCGCAAGCTCAACCGGACATCGAGCCATCGCAAGGCAATGTTTGCAAACATGGCGGCATCGCTCATCAAGCATGAGCAGATCGTCACAACGCTGCCCAAAGCGAAGGAACTGCGTCCGATCGTCGACAAACTCGTGACTTTGGCCAAGCGGGGCGACCTGCATGCGCGTCGCCAGGCGATTTCGAAAATCCGCGATGTTGAAATGGTCAAGAAACTTTTTGACACGCTTGCTGAACGCTACAAGGAACGGTCAGGCGGATATACGCGTGTCCTGAAGGCAGGGTTCCGTCATGGAGACAACGCTGCTATGGCGGTTATCGAGTTCGTCGACCGCGATACGGATGCCAAAGGCGCTGAGGATCGGGCTCGGGCTGAAACCGAAGACGTCGGTGAAGAGGTCGCGGCATAATACACGCGCAAATATGATTTCGAAGAGGCGGCCAGCGGCCGCCTTTTTTTGTGCGGCGGATGAAAACGATGAAGTGACTTGGTATTTCTAACGTCGGGTGCAGAAACAGTTTTAAACGGTTTCGCGCAAATCGCACAGATTGTGGTGAAAATTAGATACAATTTATGTTCTCTTAAGCATACCGGTGCACACTCGCCCGACATTGGGGCTCTATTGGAGGACTATTCGGTGGGCGCGCGCTTTTTCGGCATGTTAGGTAGACTTCGTCAGTTGTCGGTGGTTTTACCGACATTGGTCATCGGGCTGGCTTTTGCAGCTTGTGTGGCGGTTGGTTATATGGGGTACGTCAACGGTCGCGATGGTTTGGTCAAAGCTGCCAGAAGCGAGTTGCAGATCCTGGCTGACAGTCGGAAGTCACTGGTTCAGGCGCGTTTGCAAAACCTCCAGTCGGAGCTTGCAAAAATTGCCGCGAGCGCCGACGTTGCCATTGCGCTGAGCGATATGAATGATGCGCTTGTCAATCTTGAAATGGAACGCCCCGAAATTCTCGCTTACTACAGGCCGGAAGGCAGTCAGGCTGCTGAACGTGCGGAGTTTGACGGCACCGGGAATAAGACGATGTATTCCTGGCGGCACTCTAACATTCATAAGGCATTCAAGACCGCTTGGGAAAAAGGTGGCTTTGGCGATATTTACATTCTGAACGAGGATGGACTGGTCATTTATTCAGTGACAAAGTCCAATGACTTTTTTTTGCAGGCCAAAGATGGTGAACATGCGGAGAGCGGCTTGGCCAAGGCTTTCGCTGCCGCTTACCAGGCACCGCAAAACGAGCAATTTGTTCTTGATTTTGAAGAATATGCCTTGAATGACGGTAAGGCGGGCATGTTCCTGTCTCAACCCGCCTATATTGCGAAATTCGGCGATTTGGCATTCAAGGGCGTCGTCGTTGTGCGTGTAGACAGCGACTTTCTCGGCAGCGTCCTTGCCGACCGCACTGCGCTTGGAGATACCGGCCAGGCTTTTCTGATCAATCAGGACGGAACAGTCTTGTCAGATCTGCCCTTGAGTGCCGAGCCGACCATTCTGAAAACAAGCATACACAATGATCTGCTCACAGAGGCAACTGCGGGAAGCAAGGTTTTCGGGGAAACCGTCGGGGTGGACGGCACCGCCAACTTCTCCGTCTATGCACCATTTGAGTTTATGGGTGCCAACTGGATCATTGCTGCGGAACGCAGCGTTGAGGAGACGCTGGCATCCGTGACAGAAATGCGCGAGGCAATGATTCTTGCCACGGTGATCACACTTGCGTTTGTGTCTGTCATCGGCATCTTCTTTGCCAGAAGCGTGACGGCGCCGCTTAACCGGCTGGTGAACGCCCTGCGGTCGATGGCGGGCGGTGATCTTGCGACCGAAATTCGCGAAGCCAAACGCAAGGATGAAATTGGCGATATCGGCCGTGCTGTTGTCGAGATCAGGCAAAACGCGATCGAAGAACAGGAACGGAAGGCGGCCGAAAGTGCCGCGGAAGCGGAAAGGGAGGCTGAGAACCGCCGTCAGTTCGTAGATGAATTGGCCCAGGGTTTTGAGACCTCTGTCGGACAGGTCGTGCAGTCCGTACTGTCGGCTTCTTCCCAACTCAACGGGGCTGCGGAAAACATGGCCGGTCTTGCGCGGGGTGCGGGCGACAACTCGGCGCGTGCATCGGAAGTTTCCGCACAAGCCAGAGAGGAAGTAGAGACAATTGCGGAGGCCAGCGATGAGCTGTTCAAATCCATTCAGGAAATTTCCGGCCTGATTTCCCGATCTTCCAACGTTGCACAGACTGCCACGTCGAAGGCGGAAACGACCGATGAAACCGTCCGGTCTCTGGCCGAAGCAGCTGACCGGATCGGTGAAGTGGTCAAACTGATCAGCGACATTGCCGATCAGACCAATCTTCTGGCCCTTAACGCCACGATTGAAGCGGCCCGCGCCGGAGAAGCCGGTAAGGGCTTTGCGGTGGTTGCCGCGGAGGTCAAGGACCTGGCATCTCAGACGGCCAAGGCGACCGACGAAATCGGTCAGCAGATCGAAGCGATTCGAAAGGCGACGGGAGATGCTGTCGACGCTATATCCGAAATCCGTGGAACGATCGGTGAAATTTCCGAATCCGTCGGCTCGGTCGCATCCGCTGTTGAGGAGCAAAGCGCGGCGACTCAGGGCATTGTTGAAAACACGCAGCGTGCCGCGAGCGGCACGGCCGAAGTCAGCGAAGATATTGCCGAGGTGCAAAATGCATCGCAGCAGACCGGAGCAGCTGCCGGCCAGGTGGTCAGCTCCGCAAGCGAACTGGAAACAATGTCGCATTCGCTCGACGAGCAGGTTAAGGCGTTTGTCAATCAGATCCGCGCGGCCTAGGCCGCGTGGTCGAAATCCTGTTCTTCACACTCGGGACGTGCATCTGAACCGATTGTGTTGAAGCTCCATTTGTATTGCGAAACCGGACACATTAATTTGTGTCCGGTTTTTTGATTTTTGCGTAAAACGTCCTTAACTGAACAGATGACGAATTCCTGAAACGGGAATCGCTGAAGTCGCGAAATCGTAAGAACCCGGGCCAACACGCCTGGGCCGGCGGTGACAATAAACGGTATGGGAAGATACGAATGATCGATCAAATAGCCGGAAAACGCCGCGTGGGCTCTGGGGCCGCCAGTTCCCTTATTGCGTATGCGCTTGCTGCCCTGTCCGTGCTTTTGATAGCTGTAACCCCAACAAGTGCCCAGAAACGCCAGATCCCGGTTGACACGACCGAGATCAAGCTGTCCTTTTCGCCCCTGGTCAAGCGGGTCGCCCCGGCTGTTGTCAACGTCTATGCCAGCCGCATGGTCCGTCAGGCGCCGGCGACGCCGTTTATGAACGATCCCTTTTTCCGGCGCTTTTTCGGACAGCGCTCCTTCGGCCGTCCGCAGCGAAAAGAACAGCGGTCGCTCGGGTCAGGCGTCATCGTCTCTCCTGACGGCGTCGTCGTGACCAACCATCACGTGATCAAGGATGCCGATCAGGTTCGTATTGTGCTCAGTGACCGGCGGGAGTTTGAGGCCGACATTGTTCTGAAGGACGAGCGCACGGACCTGGCTATTCTCCGCATGAAAGACGCGAACGATCAATCCTTCGCTTTCGTTGAATTTGCTGATTCCGATGGTCTGGAGGTGGGCGATATCGTGCTTGCGATCGGAAATCCCTTCGGTGTTGGCCAGACTGTGACGCAAGGGATCGTGTCTGCACTGGCACGGACGCAGGTCGGTGTCACGGACTATCAGTTTTTCATCCAAACCGATGCGGCCATCAATCCGGGAAATTCCGGCGGTGCGCTGATCGATATGAGCGGACGGCTGGTGGGCATCAACACGGCGATATTTTCCCGCTCGGGCGGGTCGAACGGCATCGGATTTGCCATTCCGGCCAACATGGTGCGGCAGGTAACGGACAGCGCCGAGGGCGGGACCCGCGTCCAGCGGCCGTGGCTTGGTGCGGCACTGCAGGGTGTTTCAGCCGATATTGCCGAGACGATGGGGCTCAACCGTCCGACCGGTGCGCTCGTGACGCGGGTTGACGATGACAGTCCTGCGGAAAGGGCGGGGATGCGTGTCGGCGATCTGATTCTTGAAGTTGCCGGCCAGGAAATCACCGGTCCGGACTCATTTGGATATCGTTTTGCCACCAAACGTGTCGGCGGCTCGGTTGAGGTTGTTATTCGCAGGAACGATGCCGACTTTTTGCTGGTTGTCGCACTGGAAGCGGCGCCTGAGACAGTCCCCCGGGATGTCCGGGATCTTGCGACACGCTCGCCCTTCCAGGGGTCTCAAGTCGCCAATCTGTCTCCTGCGGTTGCCGAGGAATTGCGGCTGGAGACGCACCTGGAAGGCGTTGTGATTACGGAGATCCGGCCGCGTTCGACAGCGGCCCGGGTAGGCCTGAGGACCGGAGATATCATCCGAAGGGTCAACGGAGTGAACGTGGATCTGACGGAAACGCTGGCGGCCATTGTCCGCCAGACTCCTTATTCCTGGGAGATTCGTTTTGAGCGCAAGGGGCGGCTGCTTCGGATCAATTTGCGCGGATAACCTCAGATGACCGATTTATTTACTGCGGCGGGACTGGATAAAAGCGGCCCGCGCCCGCTCGCAGACAGATTACGTCCGGAAATGCCGGAAGATGTCGTCGGTCAGGACCATATTCTGGGTCCGGACGGAACGCTGACCCGGATGCTTGCTTCGGGGTCGCTTGGTTCTTTGATTTTCTGGGGCCCCCCCGGAACCGGAAAAACGACGGTTGCGCGCCTGTTGGCCGATTCCACCGATCTTGTTTTTGAACAGATATCGGCGATTTTTTCAGGCGTGGCCGATCTGAAAAAAGCGTTTGAGACGGCCCGCGCGCGGCGGATAAGCGGTCAGGGAACCTTGTTGTTTGTCGATGAGATCCACCGCTTTAACCGGGCACAACAGGATTCATTTCTGCCCGTAATGGAAGACGGCACCATAACGCTGGTGGGGGCCACGACGGAGAACCCGTCTTTTGAGCTCAACGCCGCGCTCCTTTCGCGGGCCCACGTCATGGTGTTCAAGTCGCTCGACGAGGATGCCATTCGCAAGTTGCTGAGACGGGCGGAGACGGTGGAACAACGAAAGCTGCCCCTTGACGAGGATGCTTTTGAAAGCCTGATCCGGATGGCCGACGGCGACGGACGCTCGGCCCTGACGCTTGCCGAAGACGTCTGGCGGGCGGCGGCGGAGGGCGAGGTCTTCGACAGTGGGAAATTGCAGGATGTGGTTCAGCGGCGCGCGCCGATTTACGACAAGTCGCAGGATGGTCACTACAACCTGATTTCAGCGCTTCACAAGTCGGTGCGGGGGTCGGATCCGGACGCGGCGCTGTATTACCTGTGCCGGATGCTCGATGCGGGTGAGGATCCGCTTTATCTTGGCCGGCGTCTGGTTCGCATGGCAACGGAAGATATCGGGCTTGCTGACCCGCAGGCTCTGGTCCAGTGTAATGCCGCCGTTCAGCAATATCAGTTGCTCGGCAGTCCCGAAGGAGAGCTCGGATTGGCGCAGGCAGCGGTTTATCTTGCGACGGCTCCCAAATCGAATGCGGTCTATGGTGCTTACAAGGGCGCCATGCGCAGCGCGAAAGAGCACGGGTCGCTGTTGCCTCCCAAAACCATCCTCAATGCACCGACCACGCTTATGAAAAGCGAAGGCTACGGCTCGGGGTACCAATATGATCATGATGCGCCTGATGCATTTTCGGGACAGGACTATTTCCCTGAGGAGATCGGCCGACAGACATATTACGAGCCCGTCGAGAGGGGTTTTGAAAGGGAATTGAAAAAGCGGATGGAATACTGGTCCAGATTGCGGCAGGAACGCCGCTCTGGGCAGCAGGAATAGGATTTTACTCAATCAGTTCCACGCCTACCGGCGGATTGCTGGCGAACTGTTCCAGAACGGCAGCAAGTAATGGTTTCCGCGGACATCCCACGCGCGTGTTGATGCCGATCTCCCGCGAACAGCTTTGATCTGCAATCGGCACAAACGAGAGATTCCAGCCATCTCCACGGAATCGGTCGGCAGCCAGTGCGGGGATCATGCTGCAATCGCTGCTGACGCTTATGTGCCGGCAGATGGTCTCCAGACCTGCGCCGCTTACATCCAGGCTGACATCACAGCCGATACCGGGATTGATGCGCATTATTTCATCTTCCGCATCAAAACCAAACGGCGTCCGAGGACATATCAGTTTGTGGTAGGGGATGTCAGCGAGAGAAATACGCCTGAGTTTTGAAAGCGGATGGTTGCTTTGAATCGCAAGGCACATTTGTTCGCGAAATACAGGCGAAAAATCCATATGCCGATCGCAGTTTCTCCGGGGGATCAATGCGATGTCGATATCACGGTTGCCAACCAGTCTTATCAGTTCCGCCGACGGGGCTTCAGTCACGGCCAGTTTGATGTCCGGCCACACAATCTGAATCTGTTCACAGAGGTAGCCCATCAGGTAAGGTGCCAACGTCGGCACCATGCCAATTCTTAGCGGCAATGCAGCGGGATCGCGATATTCAGTGGCCATATCCCTTATGCGCTGCGCCTCTGCGAGGAGTGATCTGGCAGAGGCGATGACCCGGGTTCCCAATTCGGTCGGCCGGACTTCCTGCAGCCGCCTGTCAAAAAGTTGAGCGCCCAGTTCCCGCTCAAGCTTCTTAACCTGATTGGACAGCGCTGGTTGTGAAACATTGCACGCCATAGCGGCTTTGCTGAAACTCAGATAGGAGCCGACTGCCTCAACATATTCAAGATCTCGCAAATTCACGCCTTGGTTCCTGTTTGCTGCACTGTTGCCATCCAGGGCCTGTCGCTATGCCTCTTGCCTTGGAGGCTGTTGTATTGGATAGGGACAAAAGCTGGTTTAAGCACGTAATTATGAGTCAAAAATATGTGAGATTTCGTGTTCGAATAAATCGAAGAATCGCAGAAATCGGCGGCTATTTGATCAGATTTGCTCACTGATTGGTAAAGTATAAGGACAGTATATAGCCCGTATTCAAACAAAGAATTTATTACTGATTGTCTCTGTTCCTACGTCTCCGCTCATCAGGCGGGCAAAACTCTTCCTTCTCGCTCTCCTGATTTCGAATTACCAGTTTGGAGATTATTTAGATGGCATTCGGATATTTTTCTGCACTCCGCGCAAGACTTTTAAGCAATTCGAGTCTGGCGCAGGAAAGTGCATTTGACGGGCAGACCTTTTTTCAGTCGTTTTTCCAAGAAACGAACGTGCAGAACACACCTGCATTTCGGATTGATAACGACTTTGTAAGGCTGTTCAACTTCGGGCAGATAAACACCGAAAATGCGGAAGCAGCGATTTCCGTGACCGGTGAAAATGCCTCAATCGTCAATTTCGGGTCCGGCCGCATCGACGCCGACAGCGGTCCCGATGCGCAGGCGACGGCAATCAATGTCACCGGTAGCGCGAGCATTCGCAATTTTGGTTCGATCGATGGCGAGTTTAACGGCGTCAGTTTCACCGGCGCTCAGTCTTCGGGCCGACTGGACAACTTCCGCGGCGCGGCGATATCGTCTGACAGCCGGGCGGTGAACATCGACGGCGAAGGCGTCCAGGTCCGTAATTTTGGCGATATCCTGGGAACCGGAGATCAGCGCAACGGCACGATTTACGCCAATGCGACTGCCGAAAATTTCTCTATACGCAACTTCTCCCGCGCGACCATTGATGCCGGTGAAGGCAACCAGGGAGCCGGCATCTCTCTGGAGATCGGAGACGAGCAAGGAGATGTTGTTCAGGGCACCATTACCAATGGCTTTGGCGCAACAATCCAGGGTCGGGGTCAGGCCGCATCCAACACCCCGTTGGCCGGTGACGGCATTCGCATCAACAATGGTGCGGAAGGCACGGTGTTCCAGGGTGACATTATCAACCGTGGCCGCATTGCTTCAGAGAGCGACCAGGGAACCACCGGTGGCATTCGTGTTGCCGATGGCGTCGGATTTGACGGATCGATCGTGAACGGGCCAACCGGTGTCATCGAAGGTGTTCGTAACGGCCTCTATATCGGCAATGGCGAGCATGATCTGTATATCGGCAATGCCGGAACGATCTCCTCGGACAGCCGGGCCGTAAACATCGATGGCAGTGGCGTGAACCTCAGCAATACCGGTCGCATTCTTGGGACAGGTGATCAGCGCAACGGCACCGTTTACGCCGATGACACGGCAGACGGCTACACAATCTATAACGGACGCAGCGGCGTGATTGATGCCGGAGCCGGAAACAATGGTTCAGGTGTGGCTCTGCAAACCGGTGATATTGTGGGCGATGTGGTTACGGCCAGCGTCACCAATGACGGTATTATTCAGGGCCGCGGCGATGCTGAGGGTGCGAACGGCATCGGCAACGGCTTGCGCATCTTCGCAGGCAGCGATGTGGCCGGTACGACCGGTTTTGCCGGCGATATCGTCAACAACGGCCTGATTGCAGGGTCGGAAGACTCGCCGCTTGCGGCCGGTGTCAGTGTCGAGAGCGGCGTCGATGTCCTCGGCACGATATTCAACCGAGGTGAAATTCGCGGCGTGGAAAACGCCATTGATGCCCGCGAAGGCGGTTCGGTAAACATCGTCAACGACGGTTTGCTCAGCGGCAATGTTTTGCTCGGTGACGAGCAGGATGTGATCATCAGCAGCGGCGGCGAAATTCGTGGAACCGTAAATGCTGGCGGCGGCGACGACGTCGTGCTGCTCGGCGACGAGGACAATGTTGTTGTCGGCGGTCTTGGAGACGATGTCCTTGACGGTGGTGAGGGCAACGACACAGCGGCATTTGATGATCTGAATGTCGGCATTGTCGCTGATCTGCAGGCCGGGACTGTCAGCCGCAGCGGCTTTGCCGCCGATGTCGCGCAGCAGGTTCTGGTCAACCCCAACCAGGGTATCACCAATGAGCTTGCGCCCTCTGACATTGTCTCAGAAGCGATTGCCGGAAACATTTACTTCAACGTTCACACAACAGAATTTCCCGCAGGGGAAGTTCGCGGACAGTTGGAGCTGATTTCTGATGTTTCCGATGGCAATGGCGGCCGGATCGTTACGTTGACAGCTGTTCTGGACGGCGCACAGGAAGTGCCCGCTCCGGTGGACACGCCTGCAACAGGCACCGCAACGGTTGTCTTCACGATCAGCGAAACAGGCGAGGTCAGCTACGAAACGGACCTTGATGTTTCGAACCTCCAAGGTGAGCTTCTGCCGGTCAATATCGGCAACGGCACATTGAGCCCCATCCATCTGCATAATGCTCCCGCCGGTCAAAATGGCCCGGTGGTGGTTGATGTCGCTACGGATGCGGGTGAAGGTCTGGTCCTCGTGGACGAAACCGACGTCCTGGAAAACATCGAAAATGTCGTCGGCTCAGGCGGAGACGATCAGATCTCGGGTGATGACGGTGACAATACCCTCACCGGCGGTGCCGGTGACGATCTGCTGACAGGCGGTGCAGGAAATGATGTGTTCGTTTTTGCTGAAGGCGGCAACAACGACACCATCACGGACTTTGGCGGCAGCGAGCAGGATCGTCTTGATGTCTCTGCGTTCGGACCTGAGTTCGACCTGGAAAGTGTCATCGGCGGTGCGATTCAGGATGGCGAGGATACGGTCATCACACTCAGTGAAAATGATACGGTTCGTCTTGCCGGTTTCGATGTCGGGCAACTGAGCGAGGACGATTTTATCGTCTTCGGCGCGGAGGGCGTCGATGTGGCCGACGTCGATCTTGGGGATGGTGATGGAGACGATCCCCTGAACGTTTCCGGTCTTGGACCTGATTTCGATCCGGAAAGCGCCTTTAACAGCGTAGGTCCGGACGGCGACCTCGCGGCAGTCACGCTCGGCGATAACGACACCGTGCGTGTTGCGGGCCTCGATGGCGATCAACAAAATCAGGATGATTTCATCGCCTGATTCAAACGTCGCGGAGAGGATGGCAGCTTTGGCTGCCATCCATTTCATTCATTGCATGTTCAGCAATTTCTATCCGAAGGGGACGTTTTCATGTCCGGAAATCCGTCAGCCGTAACGCGCGCCTTGCGTTCTCTCAGGAGTGGTTTTGCCGCAATTGCCATCTTCAGCCTTGCTCTCAACCTGATGATGCTTGCCGGCCCTCTTTATATGTTGCAGGTCTACGACCGGGTTCTGACCAGTCAGAGCATGGAGACCCTGATCGCCCTGAGCCTTCTGTTGGGCGGAATCTTCGTTGTGAGCGGTCTTCTGGATTTCACGCGCATGCGCATCTTAAATCGACTGGGTGCCCAGTTTGAAGCACAGGCTGCGGAACCGATTTTCGAAGCGGTGATGCGACGTCGGATATCCGGAAACGCCGAATCCGGCGATGTGGCGTCCAACGATATCAATGCGTTTCGCGATTTTTTATCCGGCAGCACTCTGATCGCTTTTTTCGATTCTCCCTGGGTGCCGATTTACATGGCCGTTCTTTTTGTCTTGCATCCATTGCTCGGATTGCTTGGCATCGTCGGCGGGTTGTTTCTGTTCCTGCTTGCGTATGTCAATGATAAGGCAAGCCGTAAGCCCGTCTTGGACACCGCATCCGCAAGGCAACAGGCGGATGGTATGCTTCATGCGTGCGAGCGGAATGCCGAGCTCATGCAATCCATGGGCATGACATTCGATTTACGGCGCCGCTGGGCAACTCTTCAGTCGCAAACGAGCCGTATCAGGATGTTGGCGACGGATCGGATTTCGTCATTCACGGTTGTCTCAAAGACGTCGCGGCTTGCCCTCCAGTCCGCGATGCTGGGCCTTGGCGCGGCGCTGGCGATTTCGGGTGAAGCTTCCGCCGGTGTCATGATTGCGGCCACGATCATTTTTGGCAGGGCAATGGCGCCGATCGATCAGGCCATCGGTCAGTGGCGGACCTGCGTCGCGGCAATGGGGTCCTATTCGAAGATGAAAAATCTGTTGGCGGAGTATCCCGAGCCGGATCGGGTGATGTCCATGCCCAGTGCCGGAGCATCAATGGATGTCGCCATTCAACAGGCGGGCGCACCAATGGCGGAATACGCAAGTCTTGTCGGCATTTCCTTTACCCTGGACGCGGGCGACGTTGTCGCTGTGATCGGACCCAGTGGATCGGGCAAGTCCACCCTGGCACGCATGCTGACCGGCGTCTGGATACCGCAGCGAGGCGAAGTGTGCCTGGACGGAACGCCCACGGATCGGTGGAACGCCGAAGAACTGGGGGCGCAAATCGGTTACCTGCCGCAGGAAGTTGAACTGTTCGAAGGAACGGTTCGCGAGAATATTGCCAGATTTGCCAGCGAACCGGTCGATGCAGCCATTTTGCGCGCTGCGCGGGAAGCGGACGTGCATGAAATGATCATGCAACTGCCGCAGGGCTATGACACCTGGATTGGTCCTGACGGTCAGTTTCTATCCGGCGGGCAACGGCAGAGGATCGGCCTGGCGCGGGCTTTATACAGCGATCCGTTTGTTCTCGTGCTTGATGAACCCAACTCCAATCTGGATGCAACGGGAGATGCGGCATTGCGCCGGACGGTCCGGCTTGCGCAGGAACGAAAATCCATCGTGGTTGTCATGACCCACAGGCCAAGCACGCTCCAGGCTGTTAACAAAGTCCTTGTCCTGGAACGAGGCCGGCAAAAGGCGTTCGGGCCGAAGGCCGATGTCCTCAGAGGATCCACGAAAGCCGTTGCAATCGGAAACTCTGAAGCCACTTCCGTCGCTTCCATTGAAAAGCGGGCAGTCCAATGAAAAATGCTTTGATTACACAGAACCAGGTTGAACTCATTACACCCAACCATACGGGCAACAGCCAAGCCTACCCCAGTCAAAGGTGGGGCATTCGCCTCTTCGTTCTTTTCGGCTTGATGGTTTTGACGGTTTTCATCGGAGGGTCGGTTTATTGGGCGTCCACGGCCCGGCTCGACGGGGCTGTGATTGCGCCGGCTGCCTTTGTTGTCGAAGGAAACAGAAAGACGGTGCAACATCTGGATGGTGGCATTGTGAGTGAACTCCTGGTGAAAGAGGGCGATTATGTAACGGCAAACCAGACGCTGCTGCGCATGGACAGCACGGAAAGCGACGTCAATGTCGACGTCTTGGGCAATCAGCTTGCCGAGCTCTTCGTCCGTCGTGCCCGGCTTCTGGCGGAAATCCAGGAAAAGGAAAGATTTGATTATCAGCTCACACAGGGACCGCTTCGGCTGCAAATCACACCTGAAAAAGAACAGGCCCTGCTTGCCGTGCAGAGGAACTTGTTCAACGCTCAGCTGCAGGCCCGTAAAAGCGAAGAACAGGTGATTGCGCAGCGTATCGTCCGGTTCGAGGAAGAGATCGAGGGTCTTGAAAATCAGCGATCTGCAAACAGCCGCCAGATGGACATTGCAGCCACCGAACTGGTCGCTTTTGAAGAGCTGCTGGCCAAAGGACTGACGCCCTTGAGCCGGGTGAATACTATAAGACGCGAAATGGAGCGCCTGCGGGGGGCGGATGCGCAGTTCACGACACTGCAGGCGCGGGCCGCCAACCAAATAGACGAACTGAAACTGGGACGGATCGGCCAGAAACGTTTGCGAAAGGAGACGATCACAACTGAGCTTGCGGCCATCGAAACTCAGATTGCGTCGATCGCACCGCAATATAAAGGCGCACGAGCCAAGCGCGGCAGAATTGTCATCACGGCGCCGGTCAGCGGGCGTGTTGTGAACATGCAGATCTTTACGGTTGGCGGTGTCATTGGTCCTGGAGAATCTATTCTGGATATCGTGCCTGAAAAGGATACGCTTATTGTTGAGGCGCGTGTTGCACCGGTCGATATTGAAAAACTGTATGTCGGACAGAGTACCCGTGTGCGTTTGACGGCGTTTGATCAAACCGAGGTCCCGGAAGCGACCGGCGA
Source organism: Stappiaceae bacterium (assembly GCA_965275915.1). Lineage (GTDB taxonomy): Bacteria > Pseudomonadota > Alphaproteobacteria > Rhizobiales > Stappiaceae > JBDWFY01. The sequence continues at coordinate 241,179 of CBDHYI010000004.1, read as the reverse complement.
AATTGTGGATATTTCAGCCGACAGTCTCAGGGATGAAAACAGGGACCGCTCCTACTACGTCGCCAGGGTGCGATTGAATGAGGTACAGCCCGCCTCGATTGAAAAACTCAGGTTCGTGCCCGGAATGCCGGCGGATGTTTTCGTCAATACCGGAGCGCGCACAGCCATCAGCTATCTGATGCAGCCGCTCAATGATCGTCTTGCAAGAACGTTCACACAATGAGAGGGCGATGTTAATGGTTGAGAACGACAGCGCTTTTGGCGGGTTCCCCGATCCTGACGCAGGCAGGGCGGGGCCGCCAAACAGTACCGTGATTCAGTTGTCGTCGGTATTGAACCTCTGACGGCACTGATAATAAACAACGCATTTTTTCTTGTCCGCACTTGGAATTTTTGCAGGTGCGATTCGTTGGCGCCGCGAGCAATAGCGGCCATCGGCGACGTAAGTGTCCCACGTATACTGCCCGGTCGTGAAAACGACAGATCCTTGTTGTTTGATGAGGCTCTGGATGGCGGCGCACGTCATTGCCCGCGCATCGGGACGCGCCAGTGCGTCAGTGGACAGGCCGGCAAGAGTTATAAAGAGAATTGCTCTAAAGATATTCTGTTTCATGATATCGCCAATCCGCAATTGTCATGAAGTATAGGGCAGGGGTGTGGATTGGGACAACTGACTCTTTTGGCAATGATCTTTCGGCAGTTGTGCAATTGCATGAAATTAATGGGTCCACACCCTAGACCCTGTCTAAAGGTGAAGTTAGAAGACTGTCCCCATGAAACACCTGCTTATCGTAGCGCTTGGCGGTGCCTTTGGTGCCGGTTGTCGGCATCTTGTCGGTCTTGCCGCTCTTCGTCTGCTTGGTCCGGGATTTCCATGGGGAACGCTGGCGGTCAATGTGCTGGGTTCGTTCGCGATGGGGCTTTTCATTGAGGCATTGCTTCATCGCCTTGGCGGCAATCCGGATCTGCGCTATCTGATCGCAACGGGGTTTCTTGGCGGTTTCACAACGTTTTCAGCATTCTCGCTCGATTTTGCGGTTTTGTGGGAACGCGGTGAGCTGGCTCAGGCCGGCGCTTATCTTCTCGCGTCAGTTCTTTTCTCGGTGCTTGCCCTGTTTGCCGGTCTGTGGATCATGCGAACGGTCGCGGCCTAACTCTTAAGTGGCGGTATTATGAAACTTTCAGCTCCTTCCATTGGTGTTTTTTTGATTGCTCTTGTCTTGGGAGGGCTTGTTTTTGCGGTGCGCTATGGCGGCTTTTCCGTGCCGGTTGTCAGCGGCAACCTGTTTGAAGTGCTGGCAATTGCTTATATTATCCTCCTGGCCGGTACGGTTTTTAAAAGTCTCTAGGGTATGGGTCCACACCCTGGCAACAGCCGGAAGCGATCTGAGCGACCGCCGAACGTCAAGCCACCTCCTGGAAGAATGGTAGATAATGACAGCGATAGAGTCCCGCACCGTCGAAAGCGATGAAGAGGGGATGCGTCTGGACCGGTGGTTCAAGACGCATTTTCCCGGACTGGCGTTCGGACAGTTGCAGAAACTGGTCCGGACGGGGCAGGTCCGCGTCGATGGCGGTCGGGCGAAGACGTCTCAACGTCTCACACCGGGGCAGGCCGTCCGCATTCCGCCGATGGCTATGGCAACTGTCAAAGAAGCACCGGCCAAAACCAGGCCCCGAAAAATCTCCAAGGATGATCGCGAAGCGATTGAATCGATGATCCTCCACCAGGACAAGGCCCTGATGGTTCTGAACAAGGCGCCCGGCCTTGCCGTGCAGGGAGGGTCGGGCATGACACGGCATGTCGACGGCATGCTGGAGGCCTTTACCGACAGAAGCGGCAATAAACCCCGGCTTGTCCATCGGCTCGATCGCGATACCTCGGGCGTCCTGGTGATTGCCAAGACGCGCCGCGCGGCTCAGGAGTTGACGAAGTCTTTTCGGGCCAGGGCGACAAAAAAAATCTATTGGGCTCTGCTTAAGGGTGTGCCGAAGCCGCGGCAGGGGAAAATCTCCAACTATCTGGCCCGCCTTGACAACGAAGTGATGCGGATTGCAAAACACGGTGAACCGGAGGCACAACACGCCCTGTCTCACTACAACGTTATCGACACGTCCGGGAGCGCGCTCAGCTGGGTCACGCTCAAGCCCGTAACGGGCAGAACCCACCAGCTTCGTATTCAAAGCCAGTCGATCGGCCATCCGATCATCGGCGATCCGAAATATTTTAACGTCGAAAACTGGGAACTGCCGGGGGGCATGCAAAACAAGCTGCATCTTCTCGCCCGCCGGATTGTCATTCCGCATCCCGCGGGCGGGACCCTGGATATTTCGGCTCCGTTGCCGCCGCACATGCAGCAGAGCTGGAATTTGCTCGGGTTTGACATTGGGGACTATGACAGGGAGGCGGACCTGACGGAGGACGAATGAGCGCTGAAAACCGCGGTGGTTTGAAGACCGCCGCTGCCGGAGTTTGAACAGAAACGGAAGATGACAACATGCATCTGGTCGTATTTGACTGCGACGGCACTTTGGTCGACAGTCAAAACACAATATTTCATGGATTAACGGTTGGTTTTGAAGCGGCCGGGTTGGTGCCGCCGGATCGTAAGACGGCGTTGTCTGTTGTCGGGCTGTCGCTTGAGACGGCGTTTGAGGCTCTGCTTCACGACGACGATCATCATCATGTCCCGAAAATGGCGGAAGCTTATCGGCAATCCAAGATCGACCGCAGGGCGAAGGGACTGGATCATGACCCTCTTTATCCCGGTGCGAGGGACGTTCTTGACCGGCTTGCCGCACGGGACGATGTATTGATAGGCGTTGCGACCGGAAAGGCCATGCGCGGCGTGCGGCATATGGTGGAGGTGCATGATTTGCACGATCGCTTCGTGACGATCCAGACCGCCGACAAAGCCCCGTCCAAACCTCATCCGGGCATGCTTACCCAGGCAATGGACGAAACCGGCGTCAGTCGGGACCGGGCGGTTATGGTCGGCGATACCCGGTTTGATATGGAAATGGCCCGACATGCCGGAATTGCCGGGGTCGGCGTTTCCTGGGGGTACCATGATGCGGAAGAACTGCACCGGGCAGGGGCGGGAATCGTCATCGACACGTTTGAGCAGCTGAATGGCGTGCTGGCTTCGATGTTCAACTGGTCCGAGGAGTAACAGACATGCGGGATCTGCTGGGGAACGTCGAAGCGGGCGGCAAATCGGTGCGCGAAGATCCGATGCGCAAGGCGGCTGAGTCGATGAAGCCGGTGTTGCCGAAGCGGTTTTATGAAGTGGTCACAACGGAGATGCGGGACGGCGGCTTCGCCGTGCTTCTTGACAGCAAACCGATTCGGACACCGGCACGGCACCTCATGATGGTTCCCGTTCAGTCCGTGGCAGATGCCATGGCGTTAGAATGGGACCGGCAGGGCACACATATCGATCCGGCGACGATGCCGCTGACACGAATTGTCAACTCCGCCCTTGACGGCGTTGCCGAGGCGATGGAGGCCGTTGCCGAGGAAATCGTCGGCTACGCCGGCAGCGATCTTTTATGCTATCGCGCCGATGCACCGCAGGGGCTGTGCGACAGGCAATCGGCTCATTGGGATCCGGTTCTGAAATGGGTTGATGACAGTCTCGGCGCCCGCTTCCTGCTGGCCGAGGGTGTCATGTTCATCGATCAGCCTCAGGAAGCGGTTGACGCTGTCAGGCGAGCCGTAAAACCCTTTGATCCCATCGGTCTGGCGGCGCTTCACACCGTGACAAGTATCACCGGTTCGGTGCTTTTGGCGCTGGCATTGGCGCACAGCGCAAAAACGCCGGACGAGGTCTGGTCTGCCGCTCATGTTGATGACGACTGGAACATCGAAAAATGGGGAGAGGACGAGGAGGTCCGGCGCGTCCGGGCATTTAAGCGCGGCGATTTTGATGCTGCCGCACTTATTTTGAACCGGCAGAGTGAAGCAGGGGACTTTTAACAGGCTTACCTCGCGGAATCAATGTTTTGACGCTGGAGCGTGTCTTATTTATGTTGGATCGTTTGATGGCGGAAAACCGGTTCATTCGGCAAGGCGCGTCCCGAAGCGCGATGCGGCGCATCGGGCAAGGGGCGCAACGATGTCCGATGGGCCGATTTTCCCCACCCGCGAAAGGACGAGCGCGTTGGTTGAGAATACCAAACGGGCCGGGCCATTTCACACGATCTGATAATCGCGAAAACTGCCTTGGCAGGCAACTAAAATGGCCTCGGTCAAATGATCCAACATAAATAAGAGACGCTCTGAATTACTCCCTGATTGATCACATGGCACAAATGCGAACAGGATAATATGGAACTGATACTGGATGCCTTGCTGGCCTGGTTGGACGTCAACACGAAATACAGCACCGGCGATGTTCCCAAGCCTGAACTTGTCGAACTGTCTCCGGCCGAAATGACACGGGAAATGTACTCCGATGCTATGCAGCTCATTCCAAGTGACGGTGTGGACGAGCGTATCTTCGGCCTCTATTCGGCGGAGATAGAACCCAGCGGCCGTATCTATGTCGTCGATGCGCGCTACATGACGGATGCGGGCAAGTTCGACGATCCCCATGACAATCCGATTTGGCGCGAAATTGTGCTCCATGAACTGGTGCACCACCTCCAATGGCAAAGCGGCGCGGTGCAAACCTGGGAATGCCGGAATTTCGGCGAACTGGAAGCGTATATGATCGGAGGCCGTTATTTGCGGCAGTTAAGGGTTCGGGACCCCATGGCCAACAGGCGTTTCGAAGCGCGTATACGCGCCCGGTGCTGACTCTGATTTCCCCGGCGCGGCGAGGTGTCAGAAGGCAAAATCATCCATGTCCTCAACAGCATCGCCAAGTGCTTTGGACCAGTCCCGCGACAGTTTCTGGAAATACGGATTGTCCTTTTCTATCCGTGTCTGGCGCGTCACTTCAAACGTGCCCTCATTATAGAGCAGCAGGTCAATCGGCATGCCGACCGAGAGGTTGGAACGCAAGGTTGAATCAAATGACAGCAAGACCAGTTTCGCGGCCTGGCCCAGCCGCATATCGTGTCGCGAAACACGGTCCAGGATCGGTTTGCCGTATTTGTGCTCGCCGATCTGAAAGTATGTTGTGTCCTTGCTCGCCTCGATGAAATTGCCGGCGGAATACATCTGGAAAAGCCGCGGCTCTTCGCCCTTGATTTGTCCGCCCAGAATGAAGGATACCGAAAAACTCTCTGAATTGGCGGCAAGGGCATCCCCGTCGATCTCGCGGACACTGCGTGTTGCCCGGCCCACAACTCTTGCTGCCTGAAACATGGTCTTGACGCTCATCAGCGTCTCGTCAGTGTCTTCAGCGGTATTGAGGTGTTCTTCCAGACTGCTGACGACCGCCTGGGTCACGGCGAGATTACCGGCTGACAAGAGGACGATCACGCGCTCGCCCCGCTTTTCCCAGACATTCATTTTTTGGAATTTGGCGATGTTGTCCAGACCGGCATTGGTTCTGGTATCGGCGCCAAATACAAGCCCGCGACCGAGCTTAAGCCCAACGCAATATGTCATGCAGTCCCCGATATCACCTGTCGCCAGTCTGTCGGACAGACTAGGCTCAGGACCCATTCATTTCATCCATTCTGCGAGAGCAGATTTTGTTTTTGACAAGGCGGAAAGGCGCAGGAAACCGTGCGGTTTTCCAGTCTTTGTGGGCGCAGTCAGGAATACAACATGCCTCGCCCTGCGGGTTTTGAAAGACGTGTCCGCCTGAAGGGAACCAGAGCTTGCAAAGGTATCCAACCTTCGCTTCTCCCTGTTTCTCTCCATTCGAATACTTCTTTCAAAACAGAGTTGCATGAAATTATTGGGTCCTGAGCCTAGAGAATCAGCCATATTTTCAGCACACTATTTACTGTTGAGCCGCGCCCTGTGCAACGTCAACCTCTACGTCCAGCTTTTCCTCAGCCCCGCCCCATCGGACACCGCGGATGGGAGCGGCCGACCGCGAGTCAAGTCCGGTCGACATACGAATGTGGTGATCGGTCGGACTGACGCCGTTTGAAACGTCAAATCCCACCCAGCCAAGATCCGGCAGGTAGACTTCCGCCCATGCATGATGCGCCTCCGATGTATCGTCTTCATCGACAAGCAGATATCCGGACACATAGCGGGCCGGCAGGCCTTTATGGCGGGCAGCTGAAATAAAGATATGCGCGTGATCCTGGCAAACGCCTTCGCCCTTGGAAAGCGCATCCGCCGCCGGTGTATGGGTTTCGGTAACGCCGACCTTGTATGTAACCGTTTCGCGAACCGACTGCATGAGCGAATGCAGGCCTGAAATCAGATTGTCTTCCTTATCGAGTACGGTTGCCAGCTTGCGAATCCCGGCATTGTCTTCCGTCAGATTGGTTTGCCGGCGAAAGACGCGGACCGGTATCGGACTTGGAGTCTTTCCCAGGATCCCGCTCAGATCGGTCGTTTCGACCTCGCCGGATGCCTCGATCGTCAAGGTCTCCGTATTTGGACTGAACGACACAAGGTGCGTGACATTGCCGAACGCATCTTTGAACTTCAGAGCCTTTTCGATTCCGGGCATCGATATCCGCCAGTTCGAAACGGTCTGGCCGGGGCCGTCGATCGGTGTCAGCCGCAATTGTTGCAGTGCCTGCGTCAGCGGGGTCGAGTAGCGATAGTGGGTCTTATGGATAACGGAGAGATGCATGGGGATTTACGTCATACCGGTGCGTATCAATAGAAGTGATAATCTTGTGCGATCTGGGTGGACAGGTTGTTCTGGCTGATAAGGAATTCAGTCAGGAATTCGTGGAGGCCTTCGGCAAAAATATCGTCCATGTTGCCGGTTTGCAGTTTCCGATACAGCGCGCCGGCGAGTTCCTTTGAACGGGATTCATCGCCGTAAAGCTTTTCAAGGCCAAGCAGGCTCTCGTGAATCCAGCTGTAACAATGGATCAGAGAGCGCGGCATGATATCGTTCAACATCAGAAATTCGGCAATAAACCACGGCTTGTTGGCTCTGTCGCCATAGGCCCAGCGATAGGATCGGTGGGCGGAAACGCTTCTGAGGATCGCCGACCACTGATACCGATCGACGCCGCCGCCGACCATTTCATTGTCCGGCAGAAGAAGATGATATTTCACGTCCAGGATACGGGCTGTATTGTCTCCCCGTTCCATGAAGGCGCCAAGCTGGCTGAAATAGTACGTATCATCGCGCAGCATGGTTCCGAGCATGGCGCCGCGAAACAGCATCGAACGCTGCTTGATCCAGCTCAGAACCTCCGGCAGGCGGTTTGTCGTCATGTTCTGAGCCCGCAGTTCGGAAAATTCCAGCCATGTCGTATTAAGGCTCTCCCACATTTCGGAGGTCAGCGCTGTCCGCACCGCTTTTGCGTTGTTGCGCGCCGCATGCAGGCACGAGCGGATAGAGCCGGGATTATCCATGTCGAACAGCATGTAATTGATGGCCGCCCGTTCGGTCAGTTCTTCATGCTTTTCTCTGAAACCCGCTTCGCAACCGGCGCTGATCAGGGTCGAGCGCCATTCCTGACGATGCCCTTCGCCACTGGAGGGAAGCATTGCCACCCGGTATCCGACGTCGAGCAGGCGGGCGAGGTTTTCCGATCTTTCATTTTGACGGGACAACCAGAACAATGATGCGGCGGTTCTTCCGAGCATGATCTAGAGCGTGCCTTGTTTATGTTGGGTCATTTGACCGAGGCCATTTTGGTTGCCGGCTAGGCGGGCTGTGCGCAGTGGTACTTCTCCACCACAAACACAGGCCAACGACGCCGGCGGGCAAAATGGCCCGGCCCATTCGACATTTTCTATCAACATACTCTCCCTTTCGGGGGTGGGGAAAATCGGCCCATCGGACAGCGTTGCGCCCCTTGCCCGATGCGCCGCATCGCGCGATGGGACGCATCTTGCCGAATGAACCGATTTTCCACCATCAAATGATCCAACATGAACATGACACGCTCTAGTCCTCCAGAACCCAGGTGTCTTTTGTACCGCCGCCCTGACTGGAATTGACGACCAGCGATCCGCGCTTCAGTGCAACGCGCGTCAGCCCTCCCGGGGTGATTCTGATCTGATCGCCGACCAGGACGAATGGCCTCAGATCGACGTGACGGGGGGCAATTCCGCTGCGGGTCAGGGTCGGGCAGGCCGAAAGCGACAGGGTCGGCTGGGCGATGTAATTGCTCGGATTCGCCTGCAGTTTCCTTTTGAACTCGTTGAGCTCCTTTTTGGAGGATGTAGGCCCGATCAGCATGCCGTAACCGCCTGAACCGTGGACTTCCTTCACTACCAGCTCCGGCAGGTGTTCAAGCACATAGGCATATTCGTCCGCGTTGGCGCAGTTCCATGTCGGCACATTCTGAAGGATCGGCTTTTGCCCGGTGTAAAACTCGATAATGTCGGGGACATACGTATAGATCGCTTTGTCGTCGGCAATGCCGGTGCCCGGCGCATTGGTAATCGTGATATTTCCGGCGCGGTAGACGTCGAAGATACCCGGAACGCCAAGAACGGAATCCGGATTGAAGGTCAGCGGATCGAGGAATGCATCGTCGACACGGCGATAAACCACATCGACCCGTTCCGGTTCCTGTGTTGTCCGCTTGTAGACGTAGCCGCCATCAACAAAAAGATCGCGCCCCTCCACAAGGTCGACGCCCATCTGATCGGCCAGAAAGGCATGTTCGAAATAGGCGGAGTTGAAGATGCCGGGCGTCAGAACGACGACGGTCGGTTCCTCCCGTGCGGCGGCCGGTGCGACGCTGGTTAATGTCTGGCGCAAAAGTTCCGGATAGTGCTCGATGGGTGCAACCCGGTGCTGATGAAACAGCTCGGGGAACATGTGCATCATCGTTTCGCGGTTTTCCAGCATGTAGGAGACGCCCGAGGGGGTTCGGGTATTGTCTTCAAGAACATAAAACTGGTTGGCGCTGACGCGAACGATGTCCGTGCCGATGATGTGCGCATAGACTTTTCTTGCCGGTGTATGACCGATCATTTCCGGAAGAAACGCTTCGTTTTGAATAATCAGATCGGCCGGGACGCGCCCGGCCCGCACTATTTCCTGCCGGTGATAAATGTCATGTATGAATGCATTGAGGGCTCTGACCCTCTGTTCGATCCCGGCTGACAGCTTTCGCCATTCCGATGCGCTGATGATGCGCGGCACCACGTCGAAGGGGATCAGACGTTCGGTTGCCTCGCCGGCTCCGTAGACGGCAAAGGTGATGCCGAGACGCCTGAACATGATTTCAGCTTCGCGCTGCTTGCGTCCCAGGAAACCTTTGTCCTGGTTCTCCAGCCAGTCGCCGAGCTGCGCATAGGGTGAACGCACGTTGCCGTCCGCGCTCAGCATCTCATTGAAAATATTGGTCTCCCCCGGCGGCATTGTCTTTTGTCCTTTGCTGCTCAGTCACAGCATTGCAAAGCCGGAGGTGTAGGGGAAGTAGAAAAGCTTGCCCCAAGATGCCTAAATTTTAGGCAAACACCTTTTGAGTCATTCTGACCATCCCTCCAAGGGCGAACTTTTCGCACTGTCTTCAGGCATGGTATGAGCGGAGCGTGTTGAGCTTGGAGCGTATCCTGTCTGTGCCGGATTATCTTTACGGCAAAGATACGCGTGAAAATAAAGAGTTGTCCCTTTTTCTGCCGAAGGACCGTACGATGAAGGAAATCCTTGTCGAATTGGAAGACCGCCGCAAGACCGCACGTCTGGGCGGGGGTCAGAAGCGAATTGACGCTCAGCATGCCCGGGGCAAACTCACGGCGCGCGAGCGGTTGGATGTGCTGCTCGATGAAGGCTCTTTTGAAGAATACGACATGTTCATCGAGCATCGCTGCACCGATTTCGGCATGGGTGAAAAAAAGATTCCGGGCGACGGAGTCGTCACCGGCTGGGGAACGATTAACGGCCGGATCGTTTATGTTTTTGCCAAGGACTTTACGGTTTTCGGTGGATCTCTGTCGGAAACGCACGCTCAGAAAATGACGAAAATCCAGGATATGGCGCTCAAGAACCGCGCCCCGATCATCGGCCTGTTCGACGCTGGCGGCGCGCGCATTCAGGAAGGCGTCGCGGCGCTTGGCGGTTACGGTGAGGTGTTTCAGCGCAACGTTCTGGCGTCCGGTGTGATCCCGCAGATTTCTCTGATCATGGGACCTTGCGCGGGCGGCGATGTCTACTCGCCGGCCATGACCGATTTCATCTTCATGGTGCGCGACACCAGCTACATGTTCGTCACCGGACCGGACGTGGTGAAGACCGTAACCAATGAAACGGTAACGGCTGAGGAACTCGGCGGAGCCTCCATTCACACCACCAAATCGTCGATCGCGGACGGGGCCTACGACAACGATGTCGAGGCGCTGCTGGACATGCGGCGGCTGATTGATTTTCTGCCGATGAACAATCAGGCGGCCATGCCGGAACTTGCGACCTATGACGATCCCAATCGGGTGGACTACAGTCTGGATACGCTGATCCCGGACAATCCCAACAAGCCTTACGATATGCGGGAACTGATCCTCAAAACGATCGATGAGGGCAGGTTCTTTGAGATTCAGCCCAATTTCGCCGGAAATATCATTACGGGGTTCGGACGCATCGAGGGGCGGACGGTCGGCTTTGTCGCCAACCAGCCGATGACCCTTGCCGGTGTGCTTGATTCCGACGCCAGCCGCAAGGCGGCGCGGTTTGTTCGCTTCTGCGATTGTTTCAGCATTCCGCTGGTGACTTTTGTCGATGTACCGGGCTTCCTCCCCGGCACGGCGCAGGAATATGGCGGCCTGATCAAACACGGCGCCAAGCTGCTGTTCGCCTTTACCGAAGCGACGGTGCCGAAGATCACGGTCATCACGCGCAAAGCCTATGGCGGTGCCTATGATGTGATGAGTTCAAAGCATATTCGCGGGGATATCAACTATGCCTGGCCGAGCGCCGAAATCGCGGTCATGGGCGCCAAGGGGGCAGTTGAAATCCTTTATCGCGGCGAGCTTGATGACCGGGAAAAAATAGAAGAACGAACAAAGGACTACGAAAACCGGTTCGCAAATCCGTTCGTGGCCGCAGAGCGCGGTTACATTGATGAAGTCATCCTGCCGCATTCGACCCGCCGCCGTGTATCCCGTGCGCTGGCGCTGCTGCGCAACAAACAGGAAGAGAATCTCTGGAAAAAACACGACAACATTCCACTGTAGGTGAATTGGTCACGATCAGCCCACAGCGGACCTCACTCGGTGTTGTTTTCCGTCTCAAGGGCCTGCAGGAACCGTACCCGGTTTTTTTGAGGCAATTGCCAGACCTGGATGCTGTGCCCCCGGCCGCGCACGGGCAGGTCGCCAAGCGGCGACAGCAAGTCCTGGAATGAACCGCCCAAAGCCAGACCGGCCGCGTCGTAAACAGACTGGGAAACGACCAGTTCCGTCCGTTCCTGTTTGGCGACGTCCTGAAGGCGGCTCGATACGTTGACAGTATCGCCGGCAACGGTTGCCGTGGCCTGACGGTCACTGCCCAGAACTGCGGCAATAACCGGACCTCTGTGGATGCTGATCCGGATATTGACCGGTGCCTCGTTTGCCTCTTCATAACGGACGTTCAGACCGGCAATCCGGCGCAGCAATGAGGCTGCGCATTGGAGCGCGTGCACGGTGTCCTGCTCCGTCGGGTCGGGCAGGCCGAATATGACCATGGCGCCATCCCCCATGAACTGCTCAAGCACGCCTTTATTGGCAAAGGCGGATTCTTCGAAAACCGCGTGAATGTCGCGCAGGAAAATCACCGTGCCTTCAGGTCCCAGTTTTTCGCTTCGCGCTGTAAACCCTGTAACATCGACAAAAAGTACAACGGCTTCCTGGCTGCGGGCATCAAAGCTCGGCCGCGCCGATCGGGCAAGGACATCGCTTAATAGAGGTGGCAGGTAGCGCGCAAGGTTTCCGCGTTCCGTCGCCAGTTGATCGGACCGTCCCTTAAGGGCCATGATGCGTCCGATCATCGCCACAAGGGTTGCCAGTGCAAGGGTTACGACCAGCGTCATGCCGTCGAGCCAGATATCGGCGCCGGCAAAAGCCCACTGAGTCAGCACCAGGATGGCCAGCCAGGACAGGATGATCAGGAGCAGGCTGACCAGAGAGTTTCGGTTGTTTGCCGCAAAGAAGACGAGGGCAACGGACAAAAGGGAGAGCAGGGCGGTCAGCATCCAGGTCGATGCATTGCGCTTCAATGCGTTTTGATGGATCAGATTGCCGGCAACGGTTGCAAGAACTTCGACGCCGGCGAGTGAAGAGGCAAAAGGCGTGTTATATTTATCGCCCAGGGCGCTTGCGCTTGAGCCGATCAGCACAATTTTACCGGAGAAAATATCGGATGAAACGTTGTCCGCGAGAATATCGCTCGCTGAGACCGTCGTGAATGTTCTCTGTCCGCCATAGTAGTTCAGGGCGATTGCACTGTCATTTCTCGTTGCAACAGTCATGGGACCGACTCGGACCGACCGGCCAAGGTCAAGCTGAAGATCGCTTGCCGAAAGCCTGAAATACTGCAGCAGCGTCACCAGCGGCAGCGATGGAAGGAAACGGTCGTCCCCAACAGGCAGAGCAAGAGCCGCGTGGCGGACTGTTCCGTCCGGTTCAGGCCTGACATTCACATGACCAAGTCGCGAGGCTTTGATGAACTCCGATGCCGGAATCAGCATGGCTCCGGCGGCCGCAATATCTGCAAGCGACGTCCGGTCGACGGCGCTTTCAACAATGATTTTGAAAAAACTCGGTGCGAGTTGCTCCCGGAGTTCCGGACTGAGTGACTGATCCGCGTTCGCCGGGACTGTCCGTTCTGTTGTCGGACGTGCCGCCACGGCGATCACGGTATTGTCCAGCGCAGAGAGTGCTTTTGTCAGTTCCCAATCGCCGGATGATGTTTCTCCCCGCTGGGACCCGATCAACAGAAGATCGAGACCGATCGATCGCGCGCCACCCTCCGATGCCGCAGCGACAAGCCGGGCAATATCCAGGCGCGGCAAAGTGGCACCGCTTTGGTTGGCCAGCGCCGCATCGTCGATCGCAATGATGACTATTTCGCCGGGCGGCTGGCGCGGTCCGCGCAGTTCATAGCGCAGGTTCAGAAGCTGGCCCTCGATGCCCGCCAGCTGCCCGCCTCGATCTCCCGGGTACCAGAATGAGATTGCACATGCCAACAGCAGCAGAATCGCCAGTAACTTGCCCGATAGCCGAAATTGCGGTGATTGCATGGTGTCCTGCCAATGCGTGCACGCGATGAAGTCGAGTCGACCGATTTTTGCTGATCTTGCCCGTTTCCTTGGACGGTTCAAAGACCTTATTTCCGGCAGGAGGATTTTCCGCATCCAATGGGCGGGAGAACACAGTTTTGTGCCCATAAGAAGCTATTGCCAGGAAAATCCAAGCTCTGCGCCGACCTGCCGCACCCGTTCCTCCGACCAGGTTTTTACCGGAAAACTCACAGCACGCATGCCCTGTTCTATATCAATGCCCTGTCCGACCTGCAGAACACTGGAAAGCGCGCCATCCGGGCTGACTTCCACCGCGCCTTTTCTGACGAAGACGCTCGTTTTGGCCGCGTCGGCCGATACCAGCCACTCTGTCGAGCGAACGGAAGCGATGGCGCGGGGTGCACGCACATCAAGGGAGTTCCAGTTTTTCTTCGGTGCAATGAAACCTGCAATTCCCGAAAACAGGTCAATGAGAATGTTCCGGTTGGAATCTGCCGGTCCGGCGAGATTGCCCAGATCGATAGCCGTTTCAGGACCGACGGTAACCTTCGTTCCGTCTCTGCAGGTAATCTCGGTGCGGGATGCGGCGCCGGTGCGTATCCTGTCGCCGGGCTGAAGCGAATAATCACGAACGGCAGTCTGAACGGATCCCTGACGTTCGATTTGAACGGACGATCCTTCGATGTCTGAGATTGCGCACTGACGGGACGCGTTCTGAGCATTGGAAGCGCCCGCAACCGGAAGGAGAAGGAGGGGCAGAATGAAGGCACAGGTCAGCCGCCGCCGGATGCCGCCGGATGCCGTTTTCGCTCCTCTGAAGCCGTTTTCTCTGGCTCTAACGGTCATTTCTCGCCGTGTATCGGTTTCTTAAAACGCGTTTGAATTCAACAGGTCCACACCTCAGGGTGTGGACCCACAAATTGACTTGAAATGGCGGATCAAACGGCAAAAAGCTGCAAGGAGGGTGTGAAAAGCGGGCTTGATGCCCGGTTGAACAGCCTGACGCAGCAGATTGAAGCCGTTTGTCCGTCCCCCTGGATATGGCTGATTGGTCCGGCTACTGCGTTGCACGTTCTTGAAAACCGGATGGTTTCCTTCGAACATGTGCCTTGTATCCAAACAAATCGGCTTATACCATTTTAAGTACATTTATGGGTCCACACCCTAAGATAGACCAAATGCGTGTATTTCCAAATCCTGCTGTGGGTGATGTCACAGCCCGATCAGGTCCGCCGTCCCGCACGGGTGGCACGACGGTGTTATGATAGTCCGCCTCAGACCGCATCACCTTCTTTGCATGCTGACATTTTCCGGACAGGGCTACACGCCCGCGTTTTCCGAAAATTTTCGTCGGATATTGGCGCAGATATCCAAGGGGGCAGACATTGTTCTTGTCTCCGGCCCGGATGATGTTTGCAGGCCGATGCTGGGCGGGGAGAGCCCAGCGCACTGCCGCAATCAATCTGTAAGGGCGAGGGACGACAGGGCCTTTCAGGCCATTAAAGATCAACTCGTCCCGGATTTGACGTTTGGCAACGGTTTCCGCCTGGATGAGGCGGCCGTGGGCCGGTTAAGGGTAAGCTTCAAATCCGGATCCATTCGTGAGGCTTGTGAGGGATGCCAATGGTTCGACCTTTGCTCAAAAATTGCGGACGATAACTATTCGGACTGCGTTCTTTGACAGCACGCCGAAGCATGCATCCGGTTGGACAAACCCTATGCCGATGGACGCTTGCGGTTGATTTCCACGCTGACCTTACCTGCTGAGAGCGGCAGCGGCGCACCCGGTTTATGAACCCGGACCTTTACAGACAGGATTCTCCGGTCCAGCGAGAATACGGCTTCGGCGATTGCCCCGGCGAGTCTCTCGATAAGGTAGAATCGCGATCTGGTAACGACGTCTTCCACCGCTTTTGCGAGAGATGCGTAGCACACCGACGTTTGCATTTCGTCGGTTTGGCTTGCCTGCGACAGATCAAGGCCGCATTCCAGATCCACGTGAAAACGCTGTCCAAGCCGCGCCTCTTCCTCATGAAGACCGTGAAAGGCATAAAAAGCCAGATCCTGTAAAACGATAAAATCCATATGGCGCGCCTGGTGGAGAGTGCTGATGAATGTCCGGGTGAACGCAAGAATACGGGCATCAGGGGCACTTAACGGATGCCCGGCGAAATTACCAGATGAAAAGCGGACGGCCTTCAAGAGACGCGTTGATACCCTTCATTTACAAATAACGCCGGAATCCCGCGGATTTTTCCGCTTGTTGACACTTTAGAAACCCAAAATTTTAGTCGAATTACAACTTTCCTCTTCTATCCTGTTTTGAACATTCAGGAATCGGGTGCTGAAGGGGCGCTGTGTTCCGTATCAGGAGTGAGTGAGTATGTTGCCCGAACCATTTGCAGAGATCGCGAAAAAAAGCGAGATCGGCGAGCAGGATGTGTTGGCCGTCAGGCAACATATTTACCGGAACGATCGTGTCGATGTCTCCGAGTTGACCGCACTGATCGCCTTGAACGGTACGTGTAACGCCGCCGTTCCTGCCTGGCGGGCGCTCTTTCTTGAGGCCGTGGCCGACTATATCGTCCGGCAGGAAGCGCCCATCGGCTATATTTCACCGGATAATGCAGACTGGTTGAAGCGGAATTTGTCCATGCCGGAGGGTTTTCGTTCGCTTCTTGAGCTGGACGCCTTGATCGCCGTTATTGAAGAAGCGGTGTCGGCACCACTTGATTTTCAGCTTTACGTGCTGAATGTGCTGAAAAACAGCATTCTGGATCGGGAGCAATCGCCCGGGGTCATCTCATCGGAAGACGTTGATCGCATTCGTAGGACGCTTCACGCCCGCGGAAGCCAAGGATCGCTTGCGATCTCAAGGGACGAAGCGGACATTCTGTTTGATCTGAACGACGCCACCGTTGAAGCGGAAAACGATCCTGCCTGGTCCGATCTGTTTGTGAAGGCAATTGCCAACAATCTCATGGCTGCGCGCGGTTACCGGGCGCCGATGCGGAAGGAGGCCCTGCGCCGATCCGAATGGCTGTCGGAGAAACCCGAATTTGGTTCTCTGTTTTCCGGCCTGCTTTCAATGAGCCTTGAGGATCTTCGGCAGGCCTTTTCCAAAGACGAGTCGGTCTTTGCGGCCAGGAACCAGGCGTTTGAAGAAGAGGGCCGGGTCGCCGAGTTGATCGAGCAGGGGGAAGCGGAATGGCTGATCGGACGCATCGATTCCGATCGGAAGTTGCATGAAAACGAAAAGGCTCTGTTACGTTTTCTCAAAGAAGAGTCCCCACGCATCCACCCAAGCCTGAAAAACCTGCTTGATAAGGCCGTGTGAACCGGCTTTTGGACCGGTTTCCACACGATCCGGGAACCGGATGAATTTGCTGCTCACCGGAAATTGGGGTTTTCGTGTGCGGAAGTTTATTGTCAAAACCGGTTCCAGGCGCTCACAATAACCTGCTTGGGGGGATTCTGTTTATCAGAACACCAAAAGCAGGTGATGTGATGTCAAAGTATACTCTTTCGAAAACCGTCCGGTTCCTTTGTTTATTGGTCCTGGCTGTCTGGATGACAGCTGTGCATGCGCCGGTCCAGGTCATATCACCGGCGCTCGCAGACATCGATACCCGCAGTCTTTCGGGGACTTACCGCTTCAAGACCGGTGATGTCGATTTGACGTTTTCTTTGAAAAAACTGGGGGGCGGTCTTGTTCAAGGCCGCTTTTCCGACGTGAGCGGGTCTCTCGTGGTCAACGGGAGACAGCCGGAGCGTAGCAAAATTGAGGTCAATGTCCGTCTTGCAAGTGTCGAAACCGGATCCTCGCGGATGACCGGTTTTCTGAAAAGCGGCGCGATGTTCAATGTCAAAAAGTACCCAACCGCGCGGTTTGTTTCCACGCGTGTGGATGTTGCAAGTGACCGGCAGGCAAAAGTCGTCGGTCTGCTGATGCTCCGCGGGCAGTCCCATCCGGTAACCATGACGGTGGATCTTGTGGGCGGCAGCCGAAAGAAAATCCACTTGTCGGTCAAAGGCAGCTTCAACCGCAGCAGATACGGGATGAATCTCGGCCAGCCGCTTTACGCCAACAGAGTACGGCTTGGGATCGATCTGGTCGGAAAACGATAGGGCACCTACTCTGGCGGAGCCGGAATTTAAAGGTCCGGGCTGTTCGTCCAAAGAACGATGAAGCATGGTCATTGGTTGAGTTGCGGTTCCTGCAAAAGTGGATCAATAAAAGGAACATACTTATTGCAGGGCCGATGTGATGTTCGCAAAAATTCTAATCGCAAACCGGGGTGAAATTGCCTGTCGCGTTATCAAGACAGCGCGTAAAATGGGCATAAAAACCGTGGCTGTCTATTCCGACGCCGACCGGGATGCGCTGCATGTTGAAATGGCCGATGAAGCGGTTCATATCGGGCCGCCTCCGGCTGCGGACTCTTACCTGGTTATCGACAAGATTGTTGCCGCCTGCAAACAGACGGGCGCAGAAGCTGTTCATCCCGGCTACGGCTTCCTGTCCGAACGCGCCGCCTTCGCCCATAGGCTGGCCGAAGAGGGTATCACGTTCATCGGCCCCAATCCCCATGCCATTGAAGTGATGGGCGACAAAATCGAATCCAAGAAATTCGCCAACGAGGCCAAGGTGAACACCGTGCCGGGCCACATCGGCGTTATCGCCGATCCCGCCGAAGCTGTCGGGATTGCGGAGCAAATCGGCTTCCCCGTAATGATCAAGGCGTCTGCCGGCGGTGGCGGCAAGGGTATGCGCATCGCCTGGAATGCCGAAGAGACAGCCGACGGTTTCGAACGCGCCCGCTCCGAGGCCGCCAGTTCGTTCGGGGATGACAGGGTCTTCATCGAGAAGTTCATCGAAAACCCCCGGCACATTGAAATTCAGGTTCTGGGTGACAAGCATGGCAATGTCATTCATCTCGGCGAGCGGGAGTGCTCGATTCAGCGCCGGAACCAGAAGGTAATCGAAGAGGCACCATCGCCGCTCCTCGATGAGGAAACCCGGCAATTGATGGGGGCACAGGCCGTCGCTTTGGCCAAGGCGGTCGGCTACGACTCGGCGGGAACCGTGGAGTTTGTTGCGGGTCAGGATAAGAGCTTTTTCTTCCTCGAAATGAACACCCGTCTGCAGGTCGAGCACCCTGTTACGGAACTCGTGACCGGCATCGACCTTGTCGAGCAGATGATCCGGGTTGCGGCCGGAGAAACCCTTGCGCTTGCTCAGGACGATGTCCGGCTGAACGGCTGGGCGGTTGAAAGCCGTATCTATGCCGAAGATCCCTACAGGAATTTTCTGCCGTCGATCGGACGGCTGGTTCGCTATCGTCCGCCGGCTGAAACAGTTGAAAACGGTATGACTGTCCGCAACGACACCGGCGTGGTCGAGGGCTCGGAGATCTCAATGTTTTACGATCCAATGATCGCAAAACTGATCACCCATTGTCCGGATCGGGAAACGGCTATCGACGCGATGAGCGATGCGCTGGATGGTTTCCTTGTTGACGGCATTCAGCACAATGTACCGTTCCTGGCGGCCTTGATGAAAAATCCGCGTTGGCGGTCTGGCGCGTTGTCGACGGGAATCATTGCCGAGGATTATCCGGACGGATTTTCTCCGCTGGTGCCGGATGCTGAAGCGCTTGACACGCTGGCCGCCGTGGCTTTGTCGATGGAGCTGATCAATCGGGATCGCCTCGACAATCTGCCCGGCCGGTTGCGGCCGCACTCGGGCCATGTGCGCGAGCACTGGGTGGTTAAACTCGGCGATGCCCGTCTGCCGGTGGCGTTGAAGGCCGGCAACCCCAGTCCACCGATTGAAATGGATATAGCAATCAACGATCATCCCTCTCAAACGGTGGTCAGTTCCTGGCGTCCCGGTGACATGCTCTGGCAAGGCAAGGTTGGGGCGCGATCGGTGACGGTTCAGGTTCGGCCGACTTTGACAGGCCATCAACTGGACTGGCAGGGCTTCAGCGTCGAAGTGCAGGTCATGACCCCGCGCATTGCCGAGCTTGAAGCGCTGATGCCGGTCAGGGAAGCACCCGATACCTCAAATCTTCTTCTTTGTCCGATGCCGGGACTGGTTGTCTCCATCAATGTGGAAGAAGGGCAGGAAGTGAAAGCCGGCGAAACACTGGCCGTCGTCGAGGCCATGAAGATGGAAAACGTGTTGCGGGCGGAGCGGGATCTGGTGATTTCATCGATCAAAGCGGATGCGGGGGACAGTCTTGCCGTCGATGCTGTGATCATGGAGTTCGATTGATCATGATTTTGACCATGATAGACTTGTAAACGCATTTTATATAGTAAAAATAGTTACTTGTTATAAATATTTAATGTGAAAATTCAGATTTGGGCGTCGTGCATCCGCAGGCCTGTTGGAAAAACGCATTGCCATTGAGGAAAATCTCCCCTAAATGCGGATAGGTCGGATCCGATGATCCGGCATTCGTTCTCAGGGCGGGGTGAAATTCCCCACCGGCGGTGAAAGGTTCGACCTTAAGCCCGCGAGCGCCTTCTGCATCGACGCAGAAGGGACAGCAGATCCGGTGAGACTCCGGAGCCGACGGTTACAGTCCGGATGGAAGAGAGCGGGAGTATTCTGAGACGCGATCGATGCGGCGTAAGTCCGGATTGATGCGTCCACCGTCCCGTTGCCCTGGTTTGCGGCTCTTTGTTTGTTGAAAGAGAAACCGATGAATCAGCATAGCGGCACACCAGCCAATCTGAACAACACATCCTCCGAAAAGGGCATCCCAGGCGGCAAGACCATTCGGATTGCGGTCATCCGGGCGCAGTGGCACACGGATATTGTCGATCAGTGCCGGCAGGCATTCGTTTCTCGAATGGTCGAGTTCGGCCTCCTGGACGGGCGCATTGAAATATTCGACGTCCCGGGCAGTTATGAAATTCCGCTTCAGGCAAAGATGCTGGCAAAAACAGGGCGGTATGAGCTGATCGCCTGCTGCGGCTTTGTCATAGACGGCGGCATCTATCGGCACGATTTTGTCGCGCAGGCGGTCATTAACGGCATGATGCAGGTGCAACTGGAAACCGAAGTGCCGGTTTTGTCGGCGGTGCTGACACCGCATCATTTTCATGAAACTGCCGAACATCAGAAGTTCTACTTTTCGCACTTTCGAAGAAAAGGCGAGGAACTGGCCGTGGCCGCCCGAAAGGTCCTGGAGAACCGGCGGCATCTTGCAGCGGTCGGCGCGCTTGCCGCTGAATGATGGCGAACTGTTGATGAAGAGTGCGGGAACTGTCCAATGACACTATCGGGGAAACTGCTTGGTTTGGGCACCCCGCCGGTCGCCGGCGCCGTCTGGATGACCTTGGCCGGCGCCGTGTTCGCGGTCGTGAACGTCATCACCCAATATGTAACGATGACGCTCGGGACAGCGTCGACGACGGCGGCGTTCTGGCAGTATTTCTTTGCGTTGATCGTGCTCTTGCCCTGGCTGTTCAGTCAGTCGCTCTCCCACTGGCGTACGGGGCAGTTCGGCCTGCATGTTGTTCGGGTCGTCCTTGCTGCTCTTGGCGTTCAGGCCTGGGTGGCCGGACTCGCCTGGCCAGTTCCGATCTGGCAGGCGATTGCGCTGATCATGACGTCGCCGTTCTTTGTCACCCTTGGTGCCGCGCTGCTGCTGAAGGAACCGATCGGGGGGTATCGGATGTTGGCGACCTTCATCGGTTTTGCCGGCGGTATGCTGATTTTGGAGCCCTGGTCCGATGCCTTTCATGTCGGGGCGCTGTTGCCGGTGCTGGCGGCTCTTTTGTGGGCCGGATCCACACTGTGCCTGAAAAAGATGGCGGACAGGGAAAGTCCCGAGGCGCTTACGCTGTATCTCCTTCTGCTTCTAAGCCCGATCAATGCGGGACTTGCCCTCGCATCCGGCTTTACCGTTCCGACGGCAACGGCCTTGTGGCTGCTGATCCTTGGCGGCATGTTGACCGGTGTCGCGCAGGGCTGTCTTGCTATGGCTTACAAACGCGCGGATGCAGCCTATGTCCAGCCGTTTGATCATCTGAAGCTGCCGCTCAACGTGCTGGCCGGCTGGCTTGTCTTTCAGTGGGCGCCCCCGGGACATATCTGGATCGGCGTGAGCTTGATCTTGGCTGCATCGCTGTTCATCATGCAATATGAGGCTCTGGGCCGGCAACCGTCCAACCGTCGGCCCGCCTGACAATCTGAGGGGCAGGCCCATGCGCGCAGTCCATGTCATGATTACCGGCCGTGTCCAGGGGGTCGGATACCGGTCCTGGTGCGTACGCGAAGCGAACCGGCTCGGATTGTCCGGATGGGTGCGTAATCGCAAGACAGGCGAAGTCGAGGTCGTTTTCAGCGGGCCGGAGGCAGCTTTGGAAAAGATTCTGGCAACCTGCGCGGTGGGGCCGGGTTTTGCCCGTGTCGACGAAGTAAGGGTGCTCGGACGGGCTGCTCAGGTGAGCGGGCCGTTTGATATTATCGAAACGGTCTGACTTTCTTATACGGGCGAAATTTGCATTGTCGGACCGAAAATAGCTTCAAACTGCGCCTTCAAGACGCTGTCCACTTCCGCCATCGATACGGGATAGCCCAGATCCACCAGGCTGGTAACGCCATGGTCGGCAACGCCGCACGGGACGATACCGGAAAAATGCTCAAGGTCGGGCTCGACATTGAGGCTGATGCCGTGAAACGTCACCCACTTGCGCACCCTGATTCCGATGGCGGCAATCTTGTCTTCGACACCGGCACCCTTGTCCGGCCGCTGCACCCAGACACCGACCCGGTCCTCGCGCTGCTCACCTCGAATGTGATAGTGCCACAAAGTCTGGATGAGCCATTCTTCAAGACCGGAAACAAAGGCGCGAATATCGGGCTGTCGGCGCTTGAGATCGAGCATGACATAGGCCACGCGTTGCCCCGGCCCGTGATAGGTGAATTGTCCGCCGCGTCCGGTTTTATGGACCGGAAAACGGTCCGGTGCGATCAGGTCCCCGGCTTTGGCGCTTGTCCCGGCGGTATAAAGAGGCGGGTGCTCCAGCAGCCACACACGCTCCGCCGCGTTTCCGGCTGCGATAGCCGCCACGCGCCGGTCCATCTCTGAAACGGCATCTTCATAGGAAACCGGCCTCTCCTCGATGACCCACTCGACCGGACTATTTTTCACACAGGGCGCAAAGTTCAGTGGCAGGTCTGCGCGTGGGTTGTTCATCGACACAAATTCTTAAGCTTTGATTAACCAATTGCATCGCAAGGTCTTGTTAACATTTCTTTGCGCGCGAGTCGCGCGGGGGCACTCCGTATGGTGTCCTGACCCTAATATACAGGTAACCGGCTGATGACCACCTTTGAAAAGATTGCCGTCGATATCGCGGTAGAGCTCGGCGCCAATAAAATGCCCATTCATCAGTTGCTGCGGATGGGACGCGGGGCCGTTATCGAACTGGATACCAATGAGGACGAGGATGTGAAAATTCTCGCGAACAACATTCCGGTGGCACTGGGGCAGGTGGTTCTGCGCGGGGACAAGATAGCGGTTTCGATAACGGAAGTCCTGATGCGACCGATTGAGGCCAGGCCGCCGCGCAATACCAATAAGATCTGAGATCTTCTTCAAACAGCTCTTGCGCCTGAAGACCTGTTTTGTTACACGAGGGCCCGCTGCCGGGCGATCGGCAGCTGAAACTTTTGCGGTCGTGGCGGAATTGGTAGACGCGCAGCGTTGAGGTCGCTGTCCGGTAACACGGGTGGAAGTTCGAGTCTTCTCGACCGCACCATTTTGGAATTGTCACCTTCAAATACCCTTAAGACATTGATAGGTAAGGTGGTTTTTGCCGTTCTATATCCCTCATTTCGGCAGTAGGAAAGCGGCTCAGAAAACACTAGTCTGAGCACTAATCTCTGTAACCAATAATCGCCGCTTTCCCAAAGAATACAAGGGTTTGCTAGTAGCTTCATTGGAAGTTCTAGCCAGCTAGATGCTCCCCTTGTCACTTTTTGCTGCTTTTCGAGAGATTCAGACGTCAATTGTTTCTCTTGTTCCAACTTCCCAATCTTGCGTTCGTATGCCCGAATAGCTGTTGAACTCTCGGCGTCGACTATCCGATCAAGAAAACTATCGATGTCTTTTTCGATCTTGCGCATCTTTCGCCGAAGGCTCTTCGTTGTTTTCTGAGTTTGTTGGGTTCGCTGTGTCCACGCGTTTTCAATCAGTGCTTTTACCAGCGTAAATAGTTGTGTCGATGGACGCACGGATTGCAGAAGAGCAGTAAACTCTCCTTCTATTTTTTCACGCTTAATGGACTTGCCGTAGCTGGCACAGTCTTTAGTCTGACAAAGATAATAGGGGTATCGCTTATATTCGCCCGTCGACCAACATGAACGCAGCGGTTTCCCACAATCAGCACAATCGACAAATCCGCGAAGTCGAAAGTCGAGATTCAGGTCTCTGCGGGCAGGGGCTACTGCGCAACCTGACCGCCTTTCAGCCATTTTTTCAAACGTGGAAACCGAAATAAGCGGTTCGTGCTTTCCGCGCTTTTGTGCAATGTCGAGTTTAGCACACTGAACATATCCGGCATAAATCGGATTGGTAATTAGCTTGGTTACTCTATCAACTGTAACAGTGCCGTTGTTACTCTTGCCGGCAAAATCAGGGTGGTTTTCTAAAAATCGTTTCACCTCGGTTTGAGTAGCGAACCTACTCGAAGCATATCCTTCGAATGCTTCGGTCAATATAGAAGCCTGAGGTTCATCGCGCACAAGCAAATTTCCGTGCCCTTTGGTCATTTTGTATTTGTAGCCAATGGGAGCTTTGTAAGGCCAATAGCCTTCTTTCAGCCGTGCCCATTTTCGGTTTCGGGCAGTTTCGGCATTCTTTTTTCGGAAGTGTTCGGCACCGAGCGCCTGTATTCCTTCCACATAATCGCTGTCTGCGTTACGAACGGCTTTGAAATTGGTTGTGGGACTGTCTAACAACGCGCCTCGTTCTTCGATTGCATCCCGCAGATCGAAGTGGACGCGGTAGTCCCGTGCCAGTCGGCTTATTTCGTCGATGATTACAACATAGCGCGAGTTGGATGGAGGCGTAGAAATGAAATCGAGCAACTTCAGCATCTCGGGGCGGTTAAGGATTTCACCTGACCAGCCTTCTTCTCGAAATACCTCGGCAACGGGAATACTTAAAAATCTAGCATACTCACGCAGTCGAGTTTCCTGCGAATGTAGCCCGCTTCCCTGATTGATTTGCTGCGGGTCGGAAACCCGTGGATACAGTACCGCAAGATATTGAACAGTTGAGTCTTTGTAGTCGATAAAGTCTCTATCAAAATTCATTCGTCTACTCCTTCTAAAATAGTCTCCTTTTCGGTTGAGAATTCTTTGTCAGCAAAATCCTTGATAAACTTTGCAAAAGCCTCTTGGCTCTCATTACGCTTTGTGGGCTGTGCCTGTTGTAGGGGATGTATCCCAAATCCCAGATCAACAAATTGAACCACAATGTTCCAAAGCGTTTCAATCAATTCGCTTTTCTGTTCATCTGAGATATCCACATCGTCTAGAAACGATTGATAATATTCGACATCAAGTGTCAGTGTTTTGTATTCGGTTTCCGCCGTTTCCTTTTCATTTTCCACGTCGCTCTTTCCTTGCAATCACTTAAGTTGAATCCATCTGTTTCTCCTCTTCCTGAAACAAGAACAAAACATGAACATAATTCATATTTTGCTCCTGTGCAAGAAGTTTCGTTACCCGGTTTCAAGGTGATCAGATTTCAGGAGAGTGATCTTTATTGAGGTCTTGAGCGTGACCTTTTGAATGGGCGCTGCTTTGCGCCTGTTCAAACTCCGCAGCGCGGTCTGCGATGCTCTTTTGCTGTTGGTCGGGCCGTTGCTCGTTGAGCATTTCCTGCCTCAACTCATTGGTGCGACCATAAGCCTGCCGGGCGAGTTCCGAGATGCGCAGCAAGTCAGAGTTATTGAATACGTTTGTATCACGGGGCTGTTCGTTGGCGTCCCGATAGGTTTTGGCAAATGTTGTCGTGTAGTACGTTCCTTTCCGACCCTCATTCTCCCAAATGCTTGCCTTCAAGTCGCCGTCCCTGATGACGCTCGCGGGTGGTGCTCCATTCATTTTGGTTTTCCTTTCGGCCTGGCAGCTTGCAGAGCATGCGCTCCTGTTTAGGTTGTGGTGAGCAACCCATTGTTTCGATTGATGATTTTAGGATTTATTATATTATAATTTATATATAATTATACAAATGCCGATGTGACCAAAATATGGCGGAACGCCCAAGTTTCGTGACTTTTCGCAAAAAATTTGAACTGCAACCCCAAATTGAGGTAAAATAGGGGTACGGAAATCCGCGTGCGGAAAGACTCGCGGTCAGGATGTGAAAACCTGCCAGCGCATGCATTCGGCTTTATGGGCCGGATGGACACGGACTTAGTTGCCATCGGCTCATAGTTCGTGGTCGTGACGCATGTGCACGTTTTTCACTCCGTCCGGTCCACCAAGCCGAACAAAACAAAAGAGACGGTGATAGGTGTATTGGTGGATTTATCAGGAGAATTTCAGGACAAGTCAGACTTGAACGCGCAGGCAAGCGAACGTCGCGCCCGTGATCACGACGATCTGCAAAACGAGATTGCGGGTCGTCATGTTGGTCGGCACAAACGTTTCCTGATTTCCGGCGGTACCGATGGCTCAGATGCCAAGGAACGAAAAGCGGCGCGGGACGCAAGAACGGCACTCGACCTGATGTTGCTCGATCCGCGCTATGCGAAGCTCTACAACAGCGCCATGGATGCTTTGGTCGATGCAGAGGCCAAGGCGACTGAAACGATTGAATTGGCCGTGCAGGCGCTTCAGCAAGCCCGTGAAGACCTGAATGATATTCTTGACAGAGCCGCGACGCTACCGGACGGGACCAAAGTGTTCAGGGACGCCAAGGGGAACATCTGGACAGAGAATGACGTTCTCGTTGACGACGTGCAAGCCGAGTCAATTGTCTGGCACGGGGATGAGCCGACCCATGAGGAATACCAAACGCGCAAGGATATGGTTCGGGACGTAGAAGATTACCTCAGTCAATGGCGTCATTACGAAACAGATGTTCTCGGACAAGCGCGTGACAGACTGACCGATCAGGATAATCCGTTGAGTGCATCTGAGGTTGAGGGTCTCAAACAGGACATCGAAAGCCAACAACCGATTCTTAAAAATTCCGATGCGCTGGCTGCCACCGATACACCTGAACTATCGGCGAACGGCAAGACCTCACTCGATGTTGCAAAACCTTTCTAGCGGATCATCTGTCTGAGTAGGTAAACGTGCCACATTGTTTTTCCAATACCGCCAATATCACGCCGCGAGGATGAAAATCAGGGTATTGCTGCATGACACTTAGGATATGGTTTGTAGCGGCCTTTTCATCATTGACATACCAACCTTCCAAACAAGTTTGATGTTTCTTGTCATTTTGAACGGCTATCAATCCCGCCATACCCACCGATGTACGAATGTAAAATTCCTGAGTAACCCGTTCCCACTCCAAAAAATCAGCACTCTTGAATGTGTCGGCATGTGACGGTTGCGGGAAAGTCATGCTCACGGTCAACAAAACGAGAAGTATTGTCTTTTTTAATACAGAACGTCTCGTAATCTTGACGTGATGAATACGCGAACATTTCGTATAATTTTGTTTTTTACTATTGATTCGACAGGATAAATTCTTAGGATGGTCCAAAAATGGCAGGGAAAAACCTGCCCGTGAATTCCGAAAATAGGTAGAAAATCAAGGGTGTGTGATTGTGGAACAGTTTTATACGAATTGTTCGCGGCTACGAACACATGCAGGAGATTTTCCAAATGCGGCACCAGTCACCATTCAAAGGCATGAGCCTTTACACCGAATACGGTGAACGCAAATACCTGTCCCAGGACGAGCGCAAACGGTTTTGTAAGGCGCTCGACGTGATCGACGATCCGAAAGAACGCCTGTTCTGTGAGATGATCTACTGGACTGGCTGTCGGCCAACAGAAGCCCGCAACCTCATACCATTCCAGATCGATCCCAATGAATATGCTGTCGTTATTCGCAGCCTCAAAAAGCGTGGTGAGTTGAAAGGACGGCATTTCCGCCCGGTTCCTGTGCCGGTTGATTTTATTGAGCGGCTCGATGAGGAGTTTGGAATCCGCGATGCGCTCCGGCTTGCAGCGCAAGGAAACAGCCGGAAGGCAACGCAAAAATTATGGCCGTTTGGCCGGACGAAGGGATGGGGCCTCGTCAACACGGTGATGAGGGCCGCGAATGTTTATGGCGTCAAGGGTTGTGCCCGTGGCCTACGTCATACCCTGGGTGTACAGGGTGCTGTAAGCAAGGTCCCCGATGCGAAGCTTCAGTCATGGCTTGGCCACGCCACTTTGGAGACGACCGCGATCTACATGAACGCCATCGGCCCGGAAGATCACGCGATTGCATCTAGGATGTGGCATTAAGGGGAGTACGTCGGATGCAAGAGCCAGCGAATTGTAAAATCAGCACCGCAGTCGGCAATCGTATTCGTGTCCGTCGTTGCCTGCTGGGTATCTCGCAGGAGATTCTCGGAGATGCCATCGGGAAGTCGGTGCAGGAAGTGAAGGCTTATGAAGCCGGAAAGGCCAAAGTTGATGGTGCCGAACTCTTCTTGATTGCCTGCCTGTTCCAGACGACGGTTGATTATTATTTCTGCGATCTGTTCGAAGAACTGTACGTCCAGTCCGCACATGTTTTCCCCTCACAGTCGAATACGTTCAACTGATTTAGGACCCCATTTTGTCAACGGGGTCTAGTATCTTCTCTAAAATCTGATAGCCTCGCCTTGAATTAGTTTTTTTCTTGTTGTGACATCTTTGCATTGCGGACTTTCCAGCGATTATTTCTTTTGCCCGGATGCTGGATAAGATTTTTGAGGTGACCGTTACAATCATCTGCGATCGCAGCACAAGTATTGTTTGGGTATATGGATCGTACAATGGAAGCTGCTTTGAGAAATGAATTGCGAGACGCCCTTCCTTCTGAAAGGCGACTTCTAGATTTCCGTGATCTGACAGTTGCAATAGACTCAGAGTACACGCTCAATGATGGGCGAAACAACTTTATGTTGTTTCTGCATACAGTTTTGTTCGGCGTTCTTGGGGTTCTGATCGCACGCGACAAACCGATAACTTTCCACGACGTTGCCATTGATTGGCTTGCGATTGCGGGGGTGGCTTCTGCCTTTGCTTCAGGATTGTCGGTTTTCGCCGGCGTTTGCCAAATCCACCGTTTGAAGAAAATTAGGCAAGCTAGCTTTCCAGATTTAATCGATACGATACAATTCAAGGTTGGCGCCAGTACCGGGTCCCTACTGCATGCTCTTGGAATTCTGCCATACGTATTCTACGCGCCTATTTTAACTGTTGCTTGGTTGATGATTTACAGTTTCCAGTAAGTTTGGCGGATCAAAAGCTCGTCTTCCACCATTGCTGATTACACACTGAAACAAGATATTTTTTCCCAGGGCTACAGATTTTTTTTTAAGAATTTAGGGGATAGAACCCATGACATTTCTATCGAACTGGCAGTTTCTTGTGTCTGTAGTGTTCGTTGCCTGGCTGCTGATCAGATGGTTTGAAAAGCCACCAGCGCAACTTGCGAAGGCCATAATCCATGTCGCCTTGGTACTCATAATTTTCAACGTGGTCGCGTTTTTATTAGACGGTGAATTAACTGATAATAGCGGCAAGCCAATTGTAGGACCGCTCTTATTGGTTGTGATTGCCGGTCTTATCGGTGGGGCGCTCTTTTCTTATGATCCAAGCAAAAGTCAGAGCGAGGCCCGTAGAATAACTAATGTCGAATGGCCGTTTCAAATTGAGCTCGTTGGCTTAGTCGGGATAGCGGGTGCATTTACGATATTTTTAGTCGTAGAAGTTCCAAAATTGAACGGCGGCGATCTGAACGAATATCTGAAACTGATTGGGTATTCTATTGTCGGTGGCTACGGCGGATTGGCGATTGTCCGACGTGCATTCTCGATGGTTCAGGCGGACCTCAAGGAAGAAGTCGATGAACTGAAAAGGCAAAGCGAAAACGATTCAAAACTAATTCGGTTCGTCGAGCAGCACTTGGAACTTAACAGCGAAGGAATACCGTTTGAGAAGATGGAGCAGGCAATGAAGGAAGCTGACGAACGTGTCGCGAAATATGCGTATTCGAGAACCTATGATGAACTCTCTTCAGAAATTGAGGGCATTGGAAAAGAAGAAAAAGAACAACTCATAAAGCGTGGCACGGGTATTTATTCGGCAATCGCGACTGCATATCCCCATCATTACTGGGCTGCAGGCCAACTTGGACGTTGGAAACTGGAACTACCCCAAAAAGACTATGCTGGCGCAGCGGCGGCGCTCAAGCAGGCGATTTTGGGCAGGGAGAAGGCCCAGGGTACACCCATATATTGGTACTTCGTCAATCTTGAAAACGCCTTGTTAGCTCAAAATCCCAATTTGTCGCCTGAGTCCGATGACGGCGCATCAATCATTTACGGACTAAAACAGAGACTAACTCCTGACTACATAAAGTGGTTAAGTTCCAACGACCGATGGAAGGACTTTGTCTCGCAACCAATTGTTAAGTGGATTGGAGAATTCAAAGACAGTCAGGGACTGAAACTCGTGTTGCAGCAGATCAAGGACAATGGTGGTGGCGCGATCATCAAAAGTATTCAGGCGACCAAATAACCGCTTACTGTTTGTCAGGACAGCTGGTTCTCAGCAACGAGATAATCTTGAACGACCTTGAAACGTGGCCTGAGCGGGTGACTTCAGACTTTCTGCACCTCCAGATACAGCATGGCGTGATCGGAATACTTTTTCACCCAAGCCTTTCGCGCTGCTTTTGTGTTTTTTTCGTTCCAACCGCTAACGCGAACTTCGTCACCGCCAAATTTTTTGAATTGTAGGTGATCCATGGCTACGACATGATCCAAATTGCTCTCACCGAACTTTTCGCTCCAATAGGTGTTTGAATAGTTCTTACTCAGAAGTCGCATGCTGCGCCGCTTCGCGGAGGCCGCCAATTCTTTCACTTCTCGCTCCCCCGATATGTCTTTATCGGAGCCAGCGTAATTCATGCCCATTGTGTTGAGATCACCAAGAAAGATGTAGTTAGGTGTTTTCCCACCCATCGCGTCCTTTAGGACATTGCGAAAATCAAAGGCTTTATCAGTCATGTAGTCTCGTATTCCAAATCCTCTTGGGTCGGGCATAGATTTAACGTGTAGAAACAATAGAGGATATGATTCACCGTCAACAACCGGAGTTACCAGCAAACCGGGGCGCAATGTGTTTTGTCCCGCCTGAAATTCGTTTTTTTGAGTAATAAACGCAGGCAGAGATTTGCGGATTCCAACGAGGATTTCCTGCATTTGCTCGCCTTCAGTTATGAAGAAAAAGTGATTGGGCATCGCTTCCATAAGCGGGGCCGCAACCAGGCTGCTCCTTACTTCAATAATCGCTAAAATATCAGCATCAGTATCTGCTATTTCCAATATAATTGGTTCAATCGGTTTCTTTGGTTTTTTCTTCTTTTTGTCGGTAGCGCCAAAATGTTCGACATTCCAAACCATTATAGAAAATGCTTTCGCCATCCTTATTCTCCAAACCAATGAAATTAAATATTCAGATAACATTGTAGATCAATACAAAATGTTGGCCAAGATCATCTACTTGGTCAAGAAGTTCGATTTTCAGTGGTACATACGAGCTGGAGTTTATTTGTCGATATCCGATGACTCCGGTCAGTATCAACAGGGTTGATGCTGACGCCTGACATTGCGTCGTAGCCAAAGTCTTTATGAACTTGCTTGAGCCGATGCTTTTTTCTTTGTCTCTCTCTTCAAGCGATACCTGCGAACCCATTCATTGGTGAATTTTTATTTGGTACGCCGCGATTGATAAAATAGGCCCCTGTCTCAGTAGTGATCTTGAAAAGACGCTCATAATTGCGAAAAGCAGATTATTTTGTGCAATTCTCGGTTGGCCAGCATTGGACGACACGGTTTGTCAGTGGAGCGGGGCGCTGTTTGAAAACAACCGATCAGTATGCCAAAGGCTTCAACGGTATTCACTTAAACGGCCCCTCAAGGGGCCATATTGCATTTGGGCCTTCTGGCCTCAAACCTATGTTGATCAGGTTAGGGTCAGTTGCACGATGCTGTCCGACAGTATTTTTTTGACCGGTATTAGTCTAATCTGGATAGAATTCGAAAGAATGAGAGTTAGCCTATCGTCAGTTCAATCTGAACGTCAGTTTAAAAGTCAGATTGAGTGACCATTGGTCCTCAAGTCAAAAAATCCTATGCTACAAATTTTAAGAAATTCATCGGGATAAAACTCGTATTCTTTCAAGTTAATACGATTTCGACTTGGTTGAAAAGCATGAAAAGTAAAAGATCTAAATACCTAATTTCAAAGTTTGCCGCAGTTCTGATTATTTTGTTATCCGAAGGTATGTTTGCAAATGCATTGGCACAGGATGACGTAAGTTCGGTAAGAGACGACCTTTGGTCTGGTATCATTACCGTCATTCGACGAGAACCTAGTTCAGAGGCACAGAGAAACATATTATTGGGTTTTCCTGCGAAGCATTGGAAACCTGCCAACGAGGAAGGGCTCGCTTTCTTAATCGATGCCTTAACTCGCAAAAACCCAACTTCCCGTCTCAGCGCCGTCAAGGCACTTGGTCAAGTTGCCGACACCTCGATTGAACTGGTTGTTCCGGCCCTTGCCAAAGCTCTCGCAGACGAGAGCAGTGATGTTCGGCAAGCATCCGCGGCGGTGCTCGAAAAGCTTGACGAAACCGGCAGGCAACAATCCCTTCCTGTCCTGAAGGAACTTTTTTCAAACCCAGATGAAGGGCTTCGTCGAGGAGCGTTAGCGGCACTCTTGTCGATCAGTAAAGCAGAGATTCTCAAGGACGAGATTTCAACCCTCACCGAAATGCTTTCCAGCGATGAATGGGGCGTTCGCCGGGATGTAGTCAAGGCACTTGGTCAAGTTGCCGATGCCTCGATTGAACTGGTTGTTCCGGCCCTTGCCAAAGCTCTCGCAGACGAGAGCAGTGATGTTCGGCAAGCAGCCGCGGCGGCGCTCGAAAAGCTTGACGAAACCGGCAGGCAACAATCCCTTCCTGTCCTGAAGGAACTTTTTTCCAACCCAGATGAACGGCTTCGTCGAGGAGCGTTAGCGGCACTCTTGTCGATCAGTAAAGCAGAGATTCTCAAGGACGAGATTTCGGTCCTCACCGAAATGCTTTCCAGCGATGAATGGGAAGTTCGCCGGGATGTAGTCAAGGCACTTGGTCAAGTTGCCGATGCCTCGATTGAACTGGTTGTTCCGGCCCTTGCCAAAGCTCTCGCAGACGAGAGCAGTGATGTTCGGCAAGCAGCCGCGGTGGCGTTTGACAACCTTGATGAAACAGACAGGCGACTATTTACTCCTATCCTCAAGGAACTTTTTTCCAACGTCAATAAAGAGCATCGTCGACGGGTACTAGCCGCACTGTTGTTGTTGGGAGAGGCAGAGGTTTTCGATGACGAAATTTCGACCCTCACCGAAATGCTTTCCAGCGATGATTGGGAAGTTCGCCGGGATGTAGTCAAGGCACTTGGTCAAGTTGCCGATGCCTCGATTGAACTGGTTGTTCCGGCCCTTGCCAAAATTCTCGCAGATGAGGATGATGATGATGTACGACAAGCGGCTGCGGCGGTGCTCGAAAAGCTTGACGAAACCGGCAGGCAACAATTCCTTCCTGTCCTGAAGGAACTTTTTTCCAGCCCAGATGAACGGCTTCGTCCAAGGGTGTTTGCGGCACTCTTGTCGATCGGTGATGCAGAGATTCTCAAGGACGAGATTTCGGTCCTCACCAAAATGCTTTCCAGCGATGATTGGGGCGTTCGCCTGCAAGTAGTCATGGCACTTGGTCAAGTCGCCGACACCTCGATTGAACTGGTTGTTCCGGCCCTTGCCAAAGCTCTCGCAGATGAAGATGATGATGTACGACAAGCGGCTGCGGCGGTGCTCGAAAAGCTTGACGAAACCGGCAGGCAACAATTCCTTCCTGTCCTGAAGGAACTTTTTTCCAGCCCAGATGAACGGCTTCGTCTAAGGGTGTTTGCGGCATTCTTGTCGATCGGTGATGCAGAGATTCTCAAGGACGAGATTTCGGTCCTCACCGAAATGCTTTCCAGCGATGAATGGGAAGTTCGCCTGCAAGGAGTCAAGGCACTTGGTCAAGTTGCCGACACCTCGATTGAACTGGTTGTTCCGGCCCTTGCCAGAGCTCTCGCAGATGAAGATGTTGATGTACGACAAGCGGCTGCGGCGGTGCTCGAAAAGCTTGACGAAACCGGCAGGCAACAATCCCTTCCTGTCCTGAAGGAACTTTTTTCAAACCCAGATGAACGGCTTCGTCGAGGAGCGTTAGCGGCACTCTTGTCGATCGGTGATGCAGAGATTCTCAAGGACGAGATTTCGGTCCTCACCAAAATGCTTTCCAGCGATGATTGGGAAGTTCGCTGGGATGTAGTCAAGGCACTTGGTCAAGTTGCCGATGCCTCGATTGAACTGGTTGTTCCGGCCCTTGCCAAAGCTCTCGCAGACGAGAGCAGTGATGTTCGGCAAGCATCCGCGGCGGTGCTCGAAAAGCTTGACGAAACCGGCAAGCAACAATCCCTTCCTGTCCTGAAGGAACTTTTTTCCAACCCAGATGAACGGCTTCATCGAGGAGCGTTAGCGGCACTCATGTCGATCGGTGATGCAGAGATTCTAAAGGACGAGATTTCAACCCTCACCGAAATGCTTTCCAGCGATGATTGGGAAGTTCGCCGAGATGTAGTCAAGGCACTTGGTCAAGTTGCCGATGCCTCGATTGAACTGGTTGTTCCGGCCCTTGCCAGAGCTCTCGCAGATGAAGATGTTGATGTACGACAAGCGGCTGCGGCGGCGCTCGAAAAGCTTGACGAAACCGGCAGG
Organism: Stappiaceae bacterium; assembly: GCA_965275915.1. Classification (GTDB taxonomy): domain Bacteria; phylum Pseudomonadota; class Alphaproteobacteria; order Rhizobiales; family Stappiaceae; genus JBDWFY01. The sequence continues at coordinate 206,846 of CBDHYI010000004.1, read as the reverse complement.
CAACAATCCCTTCCTGTCCTAAAGGAACTTTTTTCAAACCCAGATGAAGGGCTTCGTCGAGGAGCGTTAGCGGCACTCTTGTCGATCAGTAAAGCAGAGATTCTCAAGGACGAGATTTCGGTCCTCACCAAAATGCTTTCCAGCGATGATTGGGAAGTTCGCCGGGATGTAGTCAAGGCACTTGGTCAAGTTGCCGACACCTCGATTGAACTGGTTGTTCCGGCCCTTGCCAAAGCTCTCGCAGACGAGAGCAGTGATGTTCGGCAAGCATCCGCGGCGGTGCTCGAAAAGCTTGACGAAACCGGCAGGCAACAATCCTTTCCTGTCCTGAAGGAACTTTTTTCCAACCCAGATGAACGGCTTCGTCTAAGGGTGTTTGCGGCACTCTTGTCGATCGGTGATGCAGAGATTCTAAAGGACGAGATTTCAACCCTCACCGAAATGCTTTCCAGCGATGATTGGGGCGTTCGCCTGCAAGTAGTCAAGGCACTTGGTCAAGTTGCCGACACCTCGATTGAACTGGTTGCACCGGCCCTTGCCAAAGCCCTCGTAGATGAGCACTCTTCTGTACAACAGATGGCAACTGAGGTGCAGGAAAAATTAGATATTACCAAAAAAAATAAAGTAATTAATTCATTGATTGGTATGATTTCTGAATTTGACGTCAGTAAAATTAAAAAAACTTTATCATTAATTGAAAAATACACACCTATTTCATCGAAAAAATACCCGAAAAATTCTATAAATCTACTAAATTCAACGCACCATTGGAGAACGAAAACATCCAGCCTTCGAATCTTTGCTCGTATTTATGCGAGAGGAAATGAGGAAATACAAATACTCGCCGATTGGACAGGACGTCCGACTACAAATCTGCTTGATGAACTCAAAATTGATCCGGAAAGAGCGAAAAGAATTCTTCAGGCTTTCGTGGTTGTTTGGCCTGACACTGTGAATTCGGAGGATCTCAGATTTGAGCTTGCCAGATCGATGGTCAATGTTTTGCGCAGTGTTAGTAGCAACTTGATTCAAAACGATCTTTCACTTTTGAAAGATTTGCGTTCTCAGCTCGTTAGTGCCGGAAATAGAAAATTCGAAGCGCAATCAATTTATGTCGACGGCTTGATTGAAGGGCTCGAACCGAACCGGATTGCACAAACGACATTACTTGTTTGGGCTGGGCACGCTCTGACATGGTTTTTATTGGTCTTTGCTTATCCATATTCTCGTCCGGTACAGACGATATTCTTTTGGAATAAATGGGTTAGATGGTTTGCAGGCTTTGGCTATGTTGCAATTTTGTTGGCATGGGTTCCGTTTCTTCGGCGTCGACTATTCTCGCCATTCCGAACATCGCTACTGGCAGATGCTCACGTCGACGAATTCAAAGAGTTTAATTATTTTGCGGATTCAGAGGTTCGCTTTGAGAAAAGTGGAGAACAAGAATCTCTAACAAATGCGATTCCCGAAATTAACGGACAGATTGTGCTCCAGGGAGAATCTGGCCTCGGAAAAACCATGTTCGTCCGTTGGCTAGCCAAGAACTCTCGTCGAATTGTCGTTTACCTTCCTGCCGCCAAATGTGTCGATGGGGTAATGACGGCAATCCAATCTAAAGTTGAGGGCCCGGCGAGAGATCCAAGTTTCCTTAGAAGCCTGGTTTTTGCTGGCGGGCTTGACGTTATAATCGATGGATTGAACGAAGTGTCGGCGACCACCCACGCTAGAATTGTCGAGTTTGCCGATTCTCACTTTGCAGGCAATATACTACTAAGCACCCAACCGATGGAATGGACCCCTCCAGCAAATGCAAAAGTGTGTGAGTTACAGCCCCTGTCACGTGAGCAAATGGAAACCTTTCTTCACACGCGGAGCATTGCTTTGCCTAACGAAGCCGTAATCACAGGCCCGCACTATGAAGAGGCCTGTAGTGACTTTATAGCGAGAGCTTTCGGCCAGGGAAAATCTGAGCTGCGTAGTGCCATGATACGTGCATTATCTAACCCCATGGATTTAACTGTTATCGCGGACATGATCGCTCTCGACGAGCAACCAAACCTCCTTAACTTGAGAGAACAACAATATACCGTTATGGCGGAAGATTATCGACATCGACACAACGGACGCAGCTTCCCTCTTGTGGAGTTCGCAGAGCGCGCTTTTGATCTTCGTTTGTCAGATTGTGATCATTTTGAGGACGGGGAGTTTTCCGAAGAGTTGGCAAGGATGGAAGCCCATCGCATGATTGTTTGGAGACCTTCTTATGATGAAGAGCACAACGAAATTGTAGCGGGCTTTTTTCGTCATGAGAAGGTTTTGGATTTTTTTCTCTATCAGGCGTTTACCGGTGACAACAAGGATCGACAACATGAGTATTTTTCCGATGCTCGCTTCAGAGGTGTTTATTTGTTGCTAGCAATCCTTTTACCCTATGAACACGCTATGCAACTAAGAGAGCGTCTCGTGGATCTTGCTGCAGAGACGAAAGATCACTCTTTGAGTGACCAATTCGTGCTGCTCCTACAACAACGCCGATCTCAGTGAGGAAATAGCCGAAAGATTTGTAGACGGCTTTTTCCCCGATTTTGAGGCAAAGAGGCCTTAGTGTTGGAATCAATTAGCCGTCACTCTTCCAAACAGCAGTTTCCGAAAGTTTGGTCTCAAAGTGTGAATTGAGCCTTTTCGTCTAGATGCCAGTATTTCTTCGCCCCGTCTGAGGTTAGTCTTTGATGCGCTACACGCAAGATGTGCGTGGTACTACCACGCGGTTACTCGCTGCGCTCGGCAAGGGGGCACAGCCCCCGTTGCATCCCCGGCCAGCGATTGAAAATCGCTATCTGTTGTTGCTGTCTGATTGGACCTGGTTTTCCAATATATCTCTTGCCGTCTTAAAGTCGGCATTTGTCGGAAGCTCGCGTTGGTCAGCAAAAGGCTCACCCGGCACGAACGCTATCGTCAACGTGTTTACTGTGGTTCTATCGAGTTTAGCCAGACCTCCGGGGCCTTCGAAGTCAGGGAACGTCCAGGTCGGCCCGGCTGAATTAATATTTCTGGTTACCGTGAATTCGACGGTTCCGCCGAAGTCGCCTTTGTCGTTGTTTGCGCCTTCAACATTGGTTGAGCTTGGGGATGTAATTTCCCAGTTTACCATCTCCCTTATGCCCAAATGGCCTTCCAAATTTGTGCGGACGCCCTGGGGGCATTTACCGAATTCCACTGCGACTGGATCGTTCAGTCTGTTATTAAGGTCCCGCATCGAGAATGCGAAATATTTGAACACCGATTGCGCTCTTGCTTTACTTACCTTAAATCCGCCACCGATGCTCAGATGCGGACCTGCCATGGGGAATTTAAGGCTGGGAGCGAGTTCCCCTGTATCCGTTGCCTTGATCTCCAGCTTCATGGATGCAACGTAGTTTCCTCCAATAAGCAGAGTTTTCATTCCTTTTTCTACGCCGCCTTCCGGAGATTTCAGCAGGTCAACCAACTCGCATTTAATGCGCTGCTCGATCACATGCGATGTTGGTCCATAATTGTTATATGCGACATCAAATCTCGGAGCGGCGCATCCAATCAGAGTTAGACAGTAAACCGCCAGTCCGGCTGTTTTTGTAGGGAATCTGAGCATTGCTTTGCCTCCTTGAAAACGAGGTCAGAAGTACAAGTGCAATACTCAGTACGAGCACTTTTGAATGTTAGGTGCTGCATTTCGATCCGGGACCCATGAAACGGACATGTCCGTCATCTCCCAAGAGGTCCTGAACCCGCTGACATGCCCCTTTTGTAATTTCATAACATGCGACATGACTGCGAGGCTGGTACCGCACCACAATGCAGGCACCAGTGGGGCCGGAGCTGGATTGTGTTTGCGCGGTGTTCACCATTGTACGTACATCTTTTGCGGAGATTTTTTTAGCCATGAGGGTCTCCTAAAATTCAAAAAAACAAACAACTACATAAACAATGTATTCATTGCTTACATTTTTAGTATTGATTCTTCAATAATTTCTACACAACTAAAGAAATACAATAATCAAAAATAATTACTATTTACAGTGATAAATATGCGTATCTATTAGTGGCTATGGGCTAATTTCTTTTTAAATTGATTGCGTTGCAACTTGTCTTGGAATTGTCTGTGAATATCCACAAGTGGTACTGATTAGCGTGAAAACCGACGCTATTCGAAGGAAGGTTGCATTTCCTTCGATCCAATGGATGTTCCGAGTGCAGAGCCAACAGCTTTGCCTGTATCGCGACACTACTCACGGGAAAGTTGCGATTTTTTCTTGCAATTTTTAGGAAAATGTTCCTATTTTGTTCTCATATTTAGTCTATTTAAGCAAAGGAGTATTTTATGACTGATCAAGAACAAAATCATACTGCCACACAATCCACCAAGGGGAGGGGCAAACCCGACCTTCTTGGCTATGCGGTCACCAATCGCGGCGATGGTAAGAACGCCATATGGACTCAAATCGCCGCCGGATGGCTGCACAAGGACGGCAAGGGCTATGATGTCCCATTACAGGCATTTCCCGTAGACGGTCGGCTGACACTGCGGTTCAGGGACGTGTCCGATGACGATGACGCACCCGCTGTGGATCACGCTGCCCCTACGCCTGCATCGGAATGAAAGCGATTTACTTTGAATGATCTCGACGCAGGAGGTGGCTGTTCGCAGTCACCTCTTTGCCTCTTTGTTTTTTGTTTGTTGCGGTGGAGCCGGTTTTATAAAACTATATCAGCACTTTGTGCTCAACCGTCTAACGACTGAAGTGCGAATAAAGCGACAAATCACGCATGCAGCCTAGGTTCCATCAGCGATATGCCTAATTCGGGCTATCTGCGCCCGCTGCAGACCTCTCCAGCTCCGGGCTAAGGCGGCGGCGTATGGCCCGGATACAAGGGAGAAGGTCGTTGATGCTTGAACTTTTGCAGGAACGCGCTTTTGATGGACAAACGGACGATATTGGTCACCTCCGTCGCGATAACTTACTACGGATTGATGCTGATCTATCGATTGCGAAAATTGGAAGTACGACGCCTTCTATAAACGCAACATTTTGGCTGCTAAATATGTTGCAGTGCTACTGCTTCCGACATTCAATGGTACGAGCAGCACCGCTAGCATTTGCTGAAGAATCCCGTAGGTATTCGATGCATACCAGACACAAAGCTTCGAACTCGGAGCTTTCTGACATAATCCAGGTAATATAGAATGGCTCATACAAATCGATTGCTGACGACCTTGCGAGTACTTGGAAACGATTAATGGGCACTGACGGCGAGCAAAAAAAATCTATCGCTGTCCGAGAAGCGGAGGCGAGGATAGAAAAACTGAATCTCGAGCAAGAAGTCCTCCGCCAGCAGTGCTCGTCATCGCACCGGTTTCAAGAGAAGGTGCGCGCATATTCAGGCCTTGCCGCTATACTCTCGGCGTTTGTCGCAGTGGGCGGCCTGTTGCTGACTTTCTGGCAAGCGTCAGAGAACTTCAGAACTGCCGAAGAGGGACGAACGGCCGAACGCTTTGAGCGAGCGCTGGCCTTACTTGTCGGTGAATCTGCTGCCCAGCGCGTTTCCGGCGTACGGGCATTGACGGGCTTCTTCACCAACGTGGACTCCCCCTACGCTCACAGGGCGCTAGGTCTTGGACTCATTAAATCGGATCCAGATTCGCGCTGAAGCGAGTTTAACGCCAGCCATGTAGTTTTCGGGATTTTTCTCGTATCTGGTCGCTACGGCTCTGAAGTGTTTGAGTTTGTTGAAGAACCGTTCAACCATATTCCGTAGTTTGTAGAGATATTTGGAGAAAGCTGGCCTACGGCGGCGATGAGGCATGCAGGGGATGTTTGGGAAAGCGTCCTGGCCAGTGATCAAGTTACGAATAGCATCGGCATCATAGGCCCGATCTGCCAAAACAATCGCTTTTGAGGGAAGACCGGATAAAAGCGACATGGCTTGATGACCATCGTAGGCTTGCCCTTCGCTCAAGCTCAGTTTGATCGGCAGACCGCAAGCATCTACCACAGCATGGATCTTACTGGTCAGGCCACCTCGGGAACGTCCCATGCAACCGGATCCCCTTTTTTGTTCCCATTAGCGCCATGCTGATGAACACGGACAGAGGAACTGTCAATCATCTGGATGTCGCCGTCATAAGCTGTTGAAACAGCTTGTAATATCCGGTCCCAGACACCAGCCTCACGCCAACGGACAAATCGATTGTAGCAGGTCTTATGCGAGCCGTAGCGTTCGGGAATATCCGCCCAGGGTGCCCCTGTGCGCCAACGCCACAAAATCCCGTTGATCACCCGCCGGTCATCAACGCGCTGAACACCTCTCATCTTGGTCGGTAAAAGCGGTTGGATCACTGACCACTCAAAATCACTCATATCAAAGCGCGCCATCAAAAACTCCTTTCGGAGCTTGAATCATTTAAGCACTGATTTGGCTACTCGTTTATGAGGGCGTAACCTAGTGTCGATTGCCAGTCTGATGGTGCTCGAAAAGGATGCAGTGGTTCTTAGCGCTATGCGCAGTGTCTTCGCCCGATTGCAAGATCAGAGATTTCCTCCTCACGTCAAGCGCGATGTTCATGAGATGTTAGTTGAGGGAAATAGAAGCATCTTTCTCCAAAACCCGGAACTAACGAAAGTCAAAATAAATTATACCGGTTATGATCGAATTTTTAGCGCGTGCGATGATTTTTTGGATATGGAAAGCAAAGTTCGCCTTTGTGAGATCAGAACAACATTGAAATATGTTAACGACACTATTGTTGATCTAGTCGCAGCGGACAGTGGGGTGATTGATCTATCTGGAATCTATTGCCCTTATTGCGACTTTTCGAATCTGATAATCGGCGCAATTTCCTTTTCGGAAGCTTATTTGCCAAACGCGGATTTTAGCGAAGCAAGTTTAGATGGCGCGTCTTTTCATGACGCGTTTTTGGTGGGCACTAATTTTCGCAAAGCGAGCTTACGAAAAGCAATTTACACCGTTTCATTCAATTCCTATGTTTGGAAGAATTTCGAAAATCACTTGGGAAAAGAAGCTGTCTTCGGTCCAGATTTTACTGATGCCGTTCTCGATGGCGCTGATTTTTCCGGTCACCCAGTATTCCGATTTCATTCTGCAAATCAGCAAGAGTATTTCGCTGACATGGGAGCGATGTTCAGAAACGCAAGCCTTGATGGAACAGATTTTTCAGCCATCAGAATTTTTGCAGTGACAGATGACGAGCGCGCTCCGTTGGAGAACAATTTTTGGTCGCACCCAATTGACTTACCCAACGGCTTCTTTTTTGTAGAATGGACGCTTGAGCCGACAGCAAAGCTTCGCATCGAAGCAGATTCCCCATACTTACCGTATCTGCAATCGTTGGGATTTTCTATGGCGGGCGCAAGCTGGCGGGGTGCGCGCTTTCCTGAAGGTATTAAGGAGCTGTTGAAACATCACCCCAACAGCGTCAACGCGCTCTCTAAGGCGAGTTCTAATTGACGTTGCCGTTTTGATGAATGGTTAAGGTCCGGTGGAGCCAGAATGTCGGCTTTCCGATGGAATTTTGTCATTCAAAGAATGACCGGAAAGTCCCGCAAAGCTTCCGTTTACGTCGCAGAATTGAAGGTCGTAAATATCCCTCAGAGCTGCCATAGGCAAATCCAGTCTGTTGACGCACGGACCGCTCCGAAACGCCTGCCGCACAGACCTTTGAAGCAACCGCCTTGTTGATGTATTTGGGCGGGTATGAAACTCCTACTTGCGATTCTAACGCTTTATCCGGTGGTGCCGCTTCCACCAAAGAATGTGCCGGTAGCAAAGCCGTTGCCTCATTTTGAGTACTGTGTTTCCGGTAAGCAAAGAACGGCTGATACTACATGTGTCGTGGATGGCGATACGGTGTGGCTGAAGGGCGAGAAAATACGCCTTAAGGACTTTGACACCCCTGAAACCCACACCTCTTTTTGCACCAACAATAGACGCCAACGAAACTATGAAAGACTTCTTGGCAGACGAGCTGCTTTAGAACTTCTGGGGCTTTTGAATACCAATAAATGGACCATTGAGTATTTAGGGATGGACAGGTCCGGAAAACGGCTTCTTGCGACCATCCGCATTGATGGAAAAGATATTGGTGATATCCTGATTGAGAAACGTCTGGCGCGCCGTTGGCCCGATGGGGAGGAGTGGTGGTGTACTGTTCCTGTCCCAGGGACGCCCAGGCCAAAACCTCAATCATAGGCTTTCGGGTCTGATCCTAGCGGACGCTGTTCTTACAGCGATGTGAAGCGGTCCGGCATCCGGGCGGGCTCTCGTGAACCGAGCCAGCCAGCTGTTTCGGCCATGCGGCTTCGATCCCTGATGCAAAATGGCGGAGGCGGCAGGAATGCCGCCACTTGTTTGTGGGCGCACAGGGAATCTGTGCTTCGAACCCTAAGACCAGCTTATTTCAAAACCTGAGAATTTAAGAAGGGCTTCGAAACATAAGCGCTGCCAACGCCAGCATGGCCGTCGGGCAGAGCTAACATTCCGGTCCCTTTTAAATTCTCAGAACTTGAACGAGACGCCCATAGGGTCGGCACCGAATTCTCGGTGCCGGCTTTTTGGTGTTTGGATTGGGGGCGCTCGCCGCTTGGCAAGGGTTCAAGCGACAGGGGGAAGAGGTTTCTCCGATGTCGAAACCCTTAGACAAGAGAGGCAGCTATGAGCAAGCGCGACATTTATCAGGAGATCACAGACAAGATTGTTTCTGTTCTGGATAGCATCAACTTGAATGACTACGAGGCACCCTTCGCAGGGCTGGCGGCACAGGGATTGCCCGCCAATCCCGTCACCGAACACAGCTATCGGGGCATCAATATTCCATCCTTATGGATCGACCAGCAGGAAAAGAAATTCACATCAAACCAATGGGCAACCTTCAAACAATGGAAGGAAAAAGGGGCGCAGGTGCGCAAAGGGCAGAAGGGAAGCCCGATCATCTTCTACAAAACCCTGACCAAGACCGAGGAGAACGAGGCAGGTGAGGAAACCGAATTCTCACTTCCCATGCTGCGGTTCTACACCGTCTTCAATGCCAATCAGGTTGACGGCTACGAACATCACCAAACAGCAAAACCCAATGGCGTTGATTTGGTGGAGCGGATTGCAAGCGCGGAAGCGTTTTGCGCCAAGACCAAGGCCGACATTCGTCATGGCGGTGGTGATGCCTATTACGACCGTATGGGCGATTTTATCAATCTTCCCGAGACAATCCATTTCGTTGAGACAAAACAGGCCAGCGCGACTGAGAACTATTACGCCACGCTTTTGCATGAGTTGACACACTGGACAGGCGCTTCCCACCGCCTTGATCGCGACAAGGCCAAGACCCGCAAGGACACCGATAAGTACGCTTTTGAGGAACTGATAGCCGAACTGGGTGCAGCATTCCTGTGTTCCAAACTCGGCATTGTGCAAACGCAGCGTGATGACCATGCACTTTACATCAAAAGCTGGCTACAGGCGCTCAAGAACGACAAGAAACTGATTTTTAAGGCATCGGCACAGGCCGCCAAGGCCGTGGATTTTCTCGACCAGTTGCAGAGCTGAGGATTGCAGCACAGAGGCCAGTCTCATGGCTGGCTTCGCTGGTGCAATCCCGCGCCGAACTTTAACAAGGAGAAATCCAATGAAACTACAACACATCAAAATAGATAACCTCAAACTCTCACCCCTCAACGTGCGCAAGCATGGCGAGAAAAACGGAGATGATCTTGTACCGAGCATCCGGTCACTGGGTGTCTTGCAGCCGCTTTTGGTTCGTCCCAACTGCGAGGGCTTTGAGATCATTGCCGGACAGCGCCGTCTTGCCGCCTGTAAGGCCATTGCCAAGGACACGGAGCTTGAGGCTTTGCCTTGCATCGTCATGGAAGAGTGGGACGATGCAAAAGCCATTGAAGCCTCTCTGGCTGAAAACATCGCCCGGTTGCCGATGGATGAAGTGGACCAGTACGAAGCTTTCCGTGACCTTTCAAAACAAGGGCAGAGCGTACAAGACATTGCTGCGCATTTCGGGATCACCGAACGGTTAGTTAAACAGCGGCTCGCGCTTGGCAATCTCTACGGGCCGATCCTCAATGCGTATCGCCGGGAAGAGATCAGCCCCGCCGATTTGCGGAGCCTGACACTGGCAAGCAAGAGCCAACAGAAAGCATGGTACCGGCTGTTCAAGTCAGAGGATGAATACACGCCTGTCGGATATAGGCTTAATGACTGGTTGTTTAACGGGTCCCAAATTCCGGTCGATAACGCCTTGTTTGATGTCACCGAAAGCGGTCTTGTGATCGTTTCTGATCTGTTTGGTGACAACGAGTATTTTGCCGACAATATCAAATTCTGGGAGTGTCAAAGCCGCGCCATCGCCTCCAAGATGGATGAATACAGCGAAGACAGCTGGCAATCGGTCATCCTACATGATGTGGGTGAGCGCTGGTCACGCTGGGATTATTGCGAGGTCAGCCAAAAAGACGGTGGCGAAGTCCATATCACCTGTGCCGCCAACGGTGAGATCAAAGTCTATGAAGGCCTGCTCACCGAGAAGGAAGTGAGGAAACGAAAGAAAGCGCAGGAAACTGGCGAAACGGCCCCGGCGCGGCCCGAGATCACCAATTCCATGCAGAACTATCTCGACCTTCACCGTCATGCGGCAGTGAGAACGGAGCTATTGAGTCATGCGGGAATTGCCCTCAGGCTGGCCGTGGCGCAGATCATTGCAAGCTCAAGTCTTTGGGATGTCCGGGCCGACAAGCAACGGGCTAACACAGAGGCCATCTCTGAATCCCTATCGCAAAACAAGGCGCAGGAGATTTTTAAAAAGCAACGAAAGCGCGTCTTGGAATTGCTGGATATCGGCGAGGATGACGAAACCCCGCTGGTCTATCACATGCCGTTCTACGGACGTGGCTTGTGTGTGCATGAGCTGTTCGCCAAGCTGCTGAAACTCGACGATGAAGCCGTTTCGGAAACACTGACCTTCGTTGTTGCCGAAACCCTTGCCGCCGGAAGCACTGCGGTTGAGGTGCTTGGCAATCTCCTAAGCATCGATATGGCCGATCACTGGGCCCCGGACGACACATTCTTTGATCTCCTGCGGGACAAGGAAGCCATCAACGCGATGGTTGGCGAAGTCGCCGGGAAGAAAGCGGCTAAAGGCAATGTCATCGAAACTGCCAAAGTCCAGAAACAGATCATCCAAAAGTGTCTGTCCGGTGAGCGTGAGGCCGAAGTCAAAAACTGGCAACCGCGCTATATGGCGCTTCCCGCGCAGGGCTATACCAAACGCGGCGGGATCGAAGCCGTGGAGCAATGGCTGTCTGTCAAAAAACTGTTCAAGGCAGATTAGTCGTTGGAAATAAAAAAACGAAGCGGCGGCTTCCACCGCCGCATCGGTTATTGTATTTGATGCTATTGAGTTGTTGCCTAGGGTTGGTCAGCCCCAGTACATTTGCAAAAATAAAGCAATTTTAGCGACTTTGTTTACTAAATTGGGGATTTCAATGAGTGCTGAAACATTCAACATTATCCAAACTGTCGTATTAATTTTCACTTTGGGGCTCAGTCTAATTATCGGGGTAAGGTCCTTAAGAGCTGCACGTGTTGAATCCGAAATTCTGGATAAGACGCTACAAACCATGATAATGAGCCACGCATTTCACAACTCTACACAGCTCAACATGATGCGAGACGATGCACATCGCGACTGGGTGGGACTGAGCATTGTCCATTACGCCCAAATCTATACGTTGGTTGACCTGTCATCCCTACCTTCAGCTTTCGTTGACCCGCTCAAAGCAGAGATTCGAGAATTTTTCAGGGGTCAGGACGCTCGAAATCGATTTGAAGATTTGAAACATAATTTTGATGGTGGATTTATTGATTTCGTGAATTCTGCGCGGATGGCATAATGTTTATCAACAACTACGGACGCCCACGAAGCAAAGCGGCAGTTGTAGCCTCAAATGCAGCGATTTGTTTCCTGACCGCGGAAAAAGAACTGATTCATGCGAAGCTTAGACTTGAATCAGAATGGCTGTATCTACTTGATAAGTCGGCAAAGAAGTCAAGGCGCCGAACCGCTAAACGTTGCTTTGAGAGCGCATCGGCGTATTTTCGCATCGCTGGGACGGAATTCGAATCAGCCTCTCAACTTTTTTATAAGGAGGGCGTCGAAACTGACATTTCGGCTGAACTTCTTGACGAGTATTACGTGCGACAGCAACTAGGAAAACGACTTGCTGCTGCGGTCAATAGTTCTGTCGACCAAAACATTGACTTTCCTAGCAGCGCTGACGATTTAGCTGATTTTTTGATGCCACAGGCGTCAATCAGTCCAGGTAGCGCTTGCGGTCTGGTCGCCCAATTTTGCTTTAATCTGAGCGCAGTCTGCCGCGAACTTGAGATGGACGATGCTTTTCGCCGCCCATTCAAGGTTATGCAAAGCAGGTTGGGAAAGTTAAACCTTCTGCTAGGTGTTGCTACAGATTTGGGAGCGTTTGTATCGGTTGCTCTATCGCAGGCCTCTGAAGACGATAATGTCACCAATAAACAGCGTTAGTGGCTGCATAATTGTGATGATGAGATTTGTTCCCAGTAACCTAAACCAACAGGGGCATGTGTAGGTGTTTGTAAGCGGAAACGTCAGCCAGGATTGGTGCAAGACCATAGGCAATTCGGCGTCTGAATTGTGGCAGTTTGCCAGCTCCAAACGAAATGTAAGATTATAGCCCTTGATTTGTTTCGCATTTGCAGGGCCACATGATAACGAAAAATAACGAAGAGCGACTGTTTGCTGGGGAAAGTTGAGGGGCATTGGAGAGGCCAGCCAATGCCAGAATTAGAAAGCTTGTGTTTGTTAATTTTCAAAATTTGTTCGAAAGACCGCGTTTGATATCGATAATAATATGATCCTTTGAACCGTGCGAAATCGACAACGACAGGAGGACGCGATGCGCCAAGGAAAGATGACAGACGAGGAAATCAAGTTTGAAGCAATCCGTCAACGCGTAATGACTGGCAACGATGGATCAGTTCCTGATCCCATGATAACTCGGGCACCAGGTTTTCCTTTACTTTCAGAAATAGATTCGAGAAGTGGGACAGAAAACAAAACAGCGATCGAAAACGGAATCAAAGTTTCCGACGAACTAAACAGATTGATGCTGGGATGGGTGAATGGAAGCCAAGAGGACCCTGATCGTTGGATTGGGGTAACTGTGAAGCTCGCTCCAGCTGAGCTGTTTCTGATGTTTTGGTTATATAATCAACAGAAGCTGTGGTCGACCAGACAACTCGATTTGACCCCAGAAAAAACTCCTATTCCGGTTCCGCAAGAAAAAATGAATGACTTTGCATCAAACTATCTGAGAGCTATGATCGTTGACATGTTTTTCTCTCAGACTGCAAAACTAAGTGAAGGTACTCATCCTTTAACAAGACAAGATTAAAGCATGGTCGGTAAAGCTAGGAGGCGGCTTTTGGGTACCGCTATCCGCATTCCATACTTCCTTCACTGCTAGCAACCATCATTCGGAGCGATCTTTCGACGCTGGCCGCAATGCGTCCGGGATAACAATCTTTCGCCTAACCGCGTTGATGGTTGCAGTCATCTTGTTATTGACGCCCATTTTTCGGAATATGTTCTTCCAATGAAACCGCACAGTTGCGCGCGTGATCCCGGCTATTTTAGCGATTTCCCAATCTGTCTTTCCTGACGCTGACCATAGTAGAACGTCCTTTTCCCGAGGCGAAAATTGAGGTTCTGGCAGTGTCTCATAGAAGCTCATAAATTTTTCGTTGAAGACGTGCGATAGCACATATACTTCGGACAGGGTTTGATAACTGTTGTCGCTTTCGCGGCGTGGCCTTGAAAAACCAATTCCTGCAACTTCTCCAGCCTCGTTTACAAAAGACACACCAACTCCATCAGCCAGGCCAGAATCCTCGGCTTCACGCATTAGGCTTTTCGAGCGTTCAAGCGTGGCCGGACCGACGCGCGAATTCTTCTCCAAAGCCGATTCCGCATCGGACCAAAAAAATGGTCCGGACTTGGTAAGGATTTGCTGAAATACCGGGTCTATGAGGTGATAGTCGTTTGCCTTGTAGTGCTTAACCCAGTCATCGGGGAAACTCGTTGAGACACCGTGAAATGCTCTTTCACCGATTGATGCGTGATCGGTCATAAACGAATAGACCGCTCTGTCGTATCCGTAACTCAGATAGGCTCTGTTCAGGGCACTAAACGCTGCTTCCTTGCTGTCCGCGTTCTGGATTGCCTCGATGGCGGTCTGAATGTTCTTCATTGGCACCCTATCAACGTTGATAGGTTCATCAGTCACGATAACCGGATACTTCTATTGTTGTGGGGACTGAACCCTCGGCCAAACATATGCTGGTGGACGGTTCTATGACACCACATGGCTGCAACCAAACCTAATGGCAATTCATTGAGTGGGGCAATCTTAGATTTACTTTTTCTGGTTATCTCGTTTTTGGTCTTCACCACTGTCTTAAGAACATTATGGGCATCGGTCGCCCGTTATTGTGGACTGTGGATTCCTGAACATTTCCGATATTGGATTTGGATTCCTTGGCGGGGAGTCCTCAAGCTGTGGGTGCGTTTTACAGAGTGGCTGGAAGAGGTCTTTCAAATAGGGAAGGGTTCTACGGCGGGGTTTGCGGGGTTTTTTGCAAAAACGACTCTCGTGTTTCGTCCAGGCTACGTTCTGCTGGGACGTTTGCGGTTCTTGGGTATTAATCTTTGGCAACCACTCGGGTTCAAGGCCGTTCGGCATCTAGCCATGATCGCCGGCACCGGATCAGGCAAAACCACTTTCCTCATAACCATCCTCGCGCTGCACAAAGGAAACGTTTTTGTTATTGATCCGAAGGGGCAGATTACGGAAGCCATTGCAAGACGTAGAGGTCTAGGCGGCAACGGTGTTCGTGGCCTCGGGCAAAACGTTGCCATCCTCGATCCCTACAATACTGTCAAGAGTCGCATTTCTTCAAATTGGAATGCCCTTGATGAGCTGACCCGCATTGAAAAGCGTGAAGGCAAAAACGCGGTTGTTAAATACACTATGAAAATCGCCGAAGCCATCGTTCCGATGGATGGTGATAAACCCTATTTTCCCAAAAACGCCCGTGAATTCCTACAAGCCCTTATCTTGCATGTTTACACGACCGAACCGCCCAAAGACAGACACCTTGTTCGTGTTCGAGAGTTGGCCACTCGGGGCTATCACGGCTTGGTTAAGTCTGATCCGTTTGGATTTCTCCTATCAGAAATGCAGCACAACAATGCCTATGGGGGGGCCGTTGCAAATGCCGCTGCATCACTCGCAGGCGCCGGAAAGTCCCTCGGCGACATATTGTCAACGCTCAGGTCTGCACTGAAGTTTCTCGACCTACCCGAAATTAGGGATATTTCTCTGCGTTCCGATTTCTCGCTCGAAGACGTCGTTGTGGCCAATCAAGACTTGTTTGTTTGCGGTCCGCTGTCCGCCGTTCGTCAGGAGCTGTCAGGATGGTTCAGACTGCTTGCGGTATTTAGTCTTGATTTATTTGAAAAGATTGACCCAAACCTTGAGCATGCTTGCTTGTTCGCTGTCGATGAGATGCCGAGCCTCGGTTATGTTGAAGCGATTGAAACCTCCGCACCTGTTATGCGGTCCTACGGCGTACGGCTGTTGGCAATCGCGCAAGACCTTGAGAGACTGAGAAACGCTTACCCACAAGGTTGGCGCGGTTTCCTTGGCAACGCGGACGCTGTCTTCTGGATGGGGACCAATGAAGATGAAACAGCTGAACACCTCTCTAAAAGTCTAGGGGACAAAACACGTCGTAAGCGCAAAGGTCTGGTCCCTTTCTTTCGAAGAATAGTGAGTTCAGACACCCGAACGGTCATAACGGCTGACCAAGTTAAACGTGTCCTTGCTCCTGACAAAGAAACGATGATCATCACGCGATTTGGCAAACGGGCTCTTGTCGTCGGGACGATGCCCTATTTTTGGGAATTGCCCGTTAATTTCTATGACCCTGATCCTGCCCATCGGGAAGGATGGGCGCGCGCCTTTGTCCGTTCACTTAACGCAAAGAATACCGCTGTTGTCGGACATACGAACGCGGCAGGCAGGGGCAATCAGACCACTTCGATCACCTATTCCGATGCACTACAAGTTTATGGTTTGGTTGAACCTTTCACAATCTTCGACCTTGACAAACGAAAAGCAATGCTCATCGCAGCTGCAAAAAACAATGGGGCAGGTGATGGGTTAATTATCGCCGCCTACAAGCACCTGAAATCGAACGCCAAAAAATAAACTGAATATTCTCTGCCGGGAGACGACCATTATGGATGAAACCAACCCGTTAACGAAGGTTCCATTGAGGGATGTTGAAGAACCCCGCTGCGCGTGTGTTCTGCTGCTCGATGTTTCCGGTTCAATGACAACGGATGATCGCATTGGCAAGCTTAATCGAGCACTAAAAATATTCGCAAACGAGGTAGCGTCAGATCCTCTCGCAGCAAAGCGAGTGGAAGCGGCTGTGGTTTCATTCGGCAGCGACGTAAGAATTGAAACAGACTTTGTTCAAGCCCGCGAATTTCGTCCAGTTGAACTTTCTATACGTGGGGCCACCAGCATGGGAAAAGCTGTGTTGACTGCTCTGGACATGGTCAAACAACGCAAGGATATCTACAAGGCAAACGGCGTTGATTATTATCGACCGTGGATTTTCCTGATTACTGACGGTAGCCCAACTGATCACAATACGGCTGATTGGAACAATGCTGTAAAGGGCGTCCATGAAGGTGAACTGGGGAAGGCGCTTGCTTTCTTTGCTGTCGGTGTGACCGGAGCGAATTTTGAAACTCTAAGCGAGTTAAGCAAGACACCACCACTGGAACTAAAGGGTCTAATGTTCCGTGAGTTGTTTCAGTGGCTTTCCAAGTCGATGCAAACAATCTCGGGCTCTCAGCCCGAAGACACAACTCCGCTGGATGATTTCTCGGCATGGGGCCAGATGCCAACACGCTGAGGAATTCTAATGCAGATAGATTCAAACTGGTACTGGAGTGGCGCATGTGCGACCGGAAGCCTTCACATTTCAAATGATGAAGGCTGCCAGGACCGGGCTACCGCATTTGAAATGAGGCTTCCAAACGACAAAGCATATTTCATCGTAATCGTATCAGATGGAGCGGGCAGTGCCTCAGAGGGCGGCATCGGCGCGGCGATTGCGTGCAAACAGCTCGCCAAGTGCGCCAAATCCTTTTTGCTTGCTGGGAATGAAGTCAATTCCATTACCGACAATACCGTCAGAGATTGGTTAGAAGTAGCTAGAAACCGTATTTCATTGGCAGCTGAAACCGCTAGGAAAACAGAACGAGACTTTGCCGCAACGCTTGTGATGGCAATCGTGGGTGATACGCAGGCGTGCTTCATTCAGATTGGCGATGGGGCCTGTGTTGTGAAACCGAACGGTGTCGAGGATTATCAAATTCCCATCTGGCCTATGCACGGCGAATACGCCTCACAAACCTATTTCATCACCGACCCAAAAGGACCGCACTTCAAGCGATCAGTCATCGAAGCGGCAATAACTCACTTGGCAGTTTTTACCGATGGCTTGGAAAAGCTTGCACTCGTTCCAAAAGGAAACACTGCGGATTCAGGCTTTTTTGATGCACTCTTTAACGCCTTCAACAGTTCGAAGACGCTGGGACGAGACAGGGTTTTTTCGACCACAATTCGAGAGTGGCTAGATTCTGAAGTGATTTGTGAGAAAACGCATGACGACAAAACGCTCATACTGGCTATCAGAAACAAACGGGACGTTCGCGCGTCAGTTTCAGGACCTGACCAAAAGCAGGCTGGACCTGGACACGAAAATTGAATTGGGTGCCCAGGTCGGCTCTCCGGGCGGCGAAGGAACAGCTTATGAGATCAATGGTGCATCAGCTACGTTAGCAAAGATTTATCACTCAAAACACGCTAGAGCCCGGCAAGAAAAAGTTGCGGCAATGATAGCATCAGAGCTGCACAATACTCTAAGCTTTGCTGCAATGCCGATACAAGCGGTTATCGATGACAACGCACACTTCGCTGGCTTCACCATGCAGAGGGTGCAGCAATCATATCTCATTCATCAGCTGTACAATGAAACCGACCGTAAAAACTATTTTCCGACCGCAGATTACAGATTTTTGGTGCGGGCAGCACACAATTTGGCGCAAGCCTTTACGCATCTCCACTACGAAAATTTGGTAATCGGTGATGTAAACGAGTCCGGTATTTTTTTCTCAACCGGTGGATGGGTTAAGTTAATCGACTGCGATTCATTCCAGGCGGAATTGGGGAGCAAATTCTATCCATGTTTAGTGCGGGTGCCGGAATACACCCCGGGCGAATTGCATGGTCAAGACACATCGAAAATTAGGCGCACGGCAAACCATGATAATTTTGCCTTGGCAGTCATGATTTTCCGCCTTCTGATGTTCGGCCAACATCCATATACAGCCCTCTACAAGGGACGTGGCGACAGCCCGACTCAAGCATCCCGGGTTAAGAACTTTGAATATGCGTATGATCGAAGCACCAAGAACAAAAACTTCGGCCCTCCGCTTCATGCCCTCGATATTACAAGTTTTCCTGATACAATAATCAGTGCGTTCGAAACCGCATTCGGTCCCCAAGGAGCGCAGTATCGGCCCACGGCAGCTGAATGGTCGACATTGCTACAGAACTTCGATCAAGCGCTTGTGGCATGCCGTGACGACCCTACTCATCATCACTTATCTGCCTTTTCAACCTGTCCCATTTGCAGAGCGGAAAACCGAATGGGAACAACGTTTTTTAGGCGTAAAACCCGCCAAACAACTGCTGGTGCCACGGCTCAGTCCAATCATAGTCCAATGCCGCCGGCTAGCCCGCCAAGGCGGCCTTTGCCGATTAATCCAGCGTCCATATTCAATTCGAAGTCGGCGTTTTTTGCCATAGCGATATTGTGCATCGTCGGAATAACTTCCAAAGCTTTGGATGACATGAACTGGTGGTCCAATTCAAGTGACAACCCGAAGCCAGTATTAGATGAAACACTGCTTTCAAAAGAATACGGTGAGGATTGGAAGCATGTTCGAGAAGTTCCCTCCCTAGCCAGAGCTTTTAAAGACGATTGGGAAAAGGTGTTCATTTCAAACATCGAACCATTGGTGCGGGTAGGAAATTCGGTCGGTGTAATTTTTGTTACAGATCAATATGACCTGATGTCACAAGATGAAAACGGTTTATACTTCGAAGAAAATACCAATATTACAATCACGAAGTATGACGTCGATGGATCATTTGAGTGGCAACAAGAGTTGCCAGGAATCGATGGCACAGTCTATTCCTTCGCATATATCGAACCAAATATATTCCTTTTATTGATGGATGGTCTGAACAGGGTGGTATTGTATAACCGAGCAAAAAACATTGTTTCTGAGTCCAGTTTCAAAGGGTATTTACGACTTGTTCGCTCGGATGATGATGGCAACATACAAGTTGTTTCACAGCAGGTAGAAACACCCCCGGAAATAGACTCGAACAACATGCATCGGATGGTTCATCAATTCTTACAAACCAGTATTGATTCCAATACAGGAATTGCAATTTCTCCTCCAAAGGTCGTTTGGAGTGGAGAGTTCAAGTTCCCAATAGTTAACGGGGAACTAACAGTAACAGGTTGGGACTCAATTTTCCCTATTTTT
The DNA here is from genome assembly GCA_965275915.1 of Stappiaceae bacterium. GTDB lineage: Bacteria > Pseudomonadota > Alphaproteobacteria > Rhizobiales > Stappiaceae > JBDWFY01. Next base: position 187,054 of record CBDHYI010000004.1, on the reverse strand, counting down.
CACAATCAAGAAGAGGGCTACATATTGCTGGCTCGTAGTGGAAGCGATAACCGTTTCGATTTTGACGCCTACTTTTTTGATGATGATGGCAACCTGACGGACAAAGTGGGGGTCATACGTCAAACAAAACCAAATGAGCATATTAGAGCATTCGATAGCAATATTAATAATAAAGGATATTTAGAAGCCATCGGCTCACGTGTCTATGGAAACAGATCGGGCCGATTACATCAGATATGGTTTTCTAGAGTTGATCTGAATCAGAAAGTAACCTCTGCGGCAATTAGCTATTTTGGTCCCAAATTTGACAATTCTATTGGGACCTGGGAGCAGGGTTTAGAATTGACGAAAGTTCGGGAGTATGACGGTAAGTATTACGTTGAATACAAGTCGTACGATCCCGGTAAATATGATGATGAATTGAAAGCAACTGCAGGATTATTGGATATTTCCCGTAATACTATTACTAAGCTGCATAATATTGAGAAATATATTGGAAGATATGGTGTTTATGATAAATCTGGATTTTGGATTTATGATCAAAAGGAAAATGAAAATAATAATAGTTATGAAACTATTATAACGAAAGTAAGTAATATTGATGAAATTGATTCATTGTCGGAGTTCGAAAATTGATTTTCAGGTAATATTTGCAGTATAATTGACTATGAATATTGATTTTCAAGATACAAGAATAGCAATAAAAAATCTTTCTGAATTGAAGTGTGAGATTGCGGCAGCAACAATTATTGATAGCGAAAGCAATTTGCCAGCTGGCACGAAATTGTCGGTTCCGCATAATCTTGTGGTGGGTGACACAATGGCCGCGAAAGAGGCCACTCTTGCGATCTACAAAGCCACTATTGAACCGCTGGCAAATTTTGACCTCTCTCGTCGAATTAAGTGGGGGCAAGATTTGAGTTTCAGGGGTGTGCCAGATAGTTCGTACCAATTCGAAACCACCGAGATTATCAAGCCGCAAGACCTTGTCTCAATGCTGGAGATGGAGATTGATAATCTGGTGGCGAGCGAACAGGAATTGGAACTCCTAAACAGTCGCGCCAATGAGCTTCTTATTCAACAAAGTTCGATGACAGAGCCGGAATCTAAGCCTGATATTTTGAGATCCGTAAACAAGCATAGCTGTCCAATACCAACGAGTTAGACTTAATGGAGCTCACTCAGCAGCCAATGCCGTGTGTTTTGGTAGAACTTTACCCGTCAGATGGTAAGCGATGTATCGAACAAGCTGATCAAGTGCGTAGTCAAAAGGCCTGTTAATTCCAGCCGCGTTTTGCTCGGCCCATTCAAACATGCCTGCATCGGTTCTGTAGGCGTAGCCATAAACGCGTCCGGTGATGAAATCATACTCGTCCCAGATATATTTTTCGAGCCGAACTGCACGTTCCTCACCACTCGGCAATGTAATCACCCGAAGTTCGATGGCAAGCTGTCTCTCGGCCTCTTCTTTGTCATGAAAAAATTGCATGCATGAAGATTACCATTTTGGGAATCTTCATTGCAAATTTGCTTTAAATTTCAGGGTCGTTGTCTTCGTCAAGTCGATGCTGATTTGCGCTCGCATAATCAAAATCTCGCTCGAAACGCTCCGCCCGTGTGGCGAGAGTATCATTTAAATATTCGATCCGTTGCTCGTTTTGTTCAGCGATATCTTTGCGCACTTGGTCCGCTGCCGTCCCGTCCATATCGAAGTTTAATTGCTGGGTTGGCTTAGACCGTTCCGCCTTTAAGTCTCTAAGTTCTTTTGCCGTCGTAATACTTGCGTAGTTGTCCGGGTCAAAAGCGTAATCGTCTTTATCTATGGTGGGGACGGATGGTGTATTAAACCGTGCATCCCATGTTTCTGCACGCTTCTTGAATTCAGGATTGATCGGCCCTTCATCATCAATCGGCATTTCTTTACCTCCTGGAAAACTGCCAATCGCTTTCATCATATGTAAATTAATGTGCGTTTTCCACGGATGAGCGGCGATTAAATGTCCGGCGAGAAATCTTGGCTCCTATGTTGATATTCAGGGAAGGGTGATTGCTGGTTGAACGCGCGCATGAAAGCCTGAGCACGTTTCTCTATGCTGTCCTGGTAGCGATGGTGTGAGGGCACATTTGCGAAATCAATGGTTGACTGCTTGGGCCTCGCTCGGACCAACTTACGGCTCAGGCTCTCGAAGCCGTTGAACTCGTTACCGCTGGCATAGAGCTTAGTTTCCTGCCTGTGTCGCGTCATGGCGACATAGGTCAGGTGCCTGTCCATGGTGCGGGATGCCAACACATAGGATCGATCAACCGTCGCACCCTGTGATTTGTGAATGGTCGTTGCGTAGCCGTGATCGATGTCGTTGTACTGGCTTGTCGAAATCGTGCGGGTTTGTGGCTTTCCGTCCTTGCCTTTGTCATCAAGCCTGACAGTTAACGTGTTAGGCCCTGTTGTGACAACGGTGCCAAGCATCCCGTTCTTTACGTCGACATCCCTGTCATTGCGGGTAAATAGCAAACGGTCACCGCAGGCAAATTCCCGTCGTCCATGAGCGGTCTTTACGCACTGGCCGTCCCGCAATTCGCCAAGCTCCTTGCGGGCTTCCCGGATTGCCTCGTTGATGGCCTTTACGTCTTGCCTCCGATGGGCAAGCGCCAGTTGTGAAGGTGCTTTGTCACCTCTATGCCGGTCAGCTAGGTAATCGGTAACGAGGTTCTGGACTGCGTTTTCAGGTGTCGGTAAGAATTTGATCCGGTTGTTTTCCCGGTACGCGTTTAAGGCTTCCTGCGTTTGACCAAGCGCAAAATCCTTTGATGCCTGTTTTTGCCAGTCCTGCTTTTGCCGATGCACATCATGAAGCGTGGCAGGTTTGACTCTTTGTGTGACAGCCCGGAACGGGGCACCCGCCTCAATGGGTTGCAGTTGTTCTGCATCGCCCACAAGAACAAGCTTCACGCCCTTGCTTCTGGCTTCGACGATAAATCGCGACATATGTTTTGAGCCGATCATGCCAGCTTCATCAATCACCAGAACATCGCCGTGCTGCAACTGATTGACCTCATTCGCCCAGGAAAGCTCAAAGGACGCCAATGTGCGGGATTGAATGCCTGACGATTGTTCCAGACCTTCTGCGGCTTTTCCTGCCAGCGCAGCACCAAACACCCGATGTCCTGACGCTTCCCAGGCCTCACGCGCAGCGGCGAGAATTGTACTCTTTCCTGTGCCAGCCGCGCCGACGACGCACGACAATTGCCTATCGTCGGTCATATGCCGGATCGCCTGTTTTTGTTCATGGCTCAGGCCGACACCAATCTCCGATTTCAGGGCCGCGTCGTGATTGCCAATAGCCTTGCTGACCACTCCTTTACCGATTGCATGAGTGGACCGCCTCGCCATTTGTTGAGCACTTGTCATCAGGTCTTTTTCAATCCTGACCATTTCTTTTGTGGAATATCGTATGTCCTTGTCAGCCGTGGACGGATCGGCATTGAGCGCGGTCAGGTTTTTGGAAGACAGGACTTTTTCGTAGGCCAACCGGTATTCGTCCGGTTCGTGAATGTAGGTATTCAGTTCCTTTGCGATGTCGTAACGGCTGAAGACGCTTTTGCGTTCAGTCATCATCGAAAGAATGTGTTCAGGGTGCTTGCGAACCTGTCGTTCAATTGGGCTTTCAGCGCGAGGTTCTTGCTGATCTGAAACAAGCTGCTCCTGCGGTGAAAGCTGCGCAGCAATCCCTGTTGCTTGATCGACAGATGGGAGACGGTCCGCTTCGCCAAGTCGCGCACGAATGTCTTTGGCTTTAAGACCAGTGGCGCGGGTGATGGCATAAACTTCACCATGTGCGTCAACGGCAACATACCGCCCCTTATCCCCGCGTGCGAGGATGTAACCGTTTTCCTTAAGCGCAGCAGCAAAGGTGTCGCCAGTGTCAGACGTAGCCCACGCATTCTGAAAAACCCGCTTGATGTCATCGGCGTATTTGTCGCGGCGGCGGGCTTGCTGATGTTCGGCGTGGGTGTAGTTGAGCGGATCATGTTTGGCCTTGTTCTCAAATCCGCGTGGAACTTCCCATCCATTTTCCTGAAAAAGCTGATGGCTAAACTTTTCCAACTTCTTGTGATCGAAAGAGTGATGAATGGCTTTCATATTCTCTGTGTCGATCCGACACCACACGGCATGCGCATGAACGCGGATTTCACCATCACGACCACGTTTGTGATGAAAGACGATGGTGCGGGGTTGTCCGCTCAAGCCGAGGCGCTCTTCTGCTCGGTTGATGGTGACCTCAAACTGGTCAGCATCGACCTGTGCGCCCTTGGGCGGAGACAGGCTCAGCGAATACATGTGGTCTTTGCATTTTGTGGCGCGGCTGATCGCGTAGGATTCTTTCAAAGCGGAGTGAAGGTCATTGCCCATAAATCCTCTAATCTGATGGACAATGACCTTTTCGTTTTCGGCTTTGAGAAGATGGTCTGCCATGTCCTTGCAATTGCCGCGCTGGTTGCCGACAAGGATCATGCGTTCAGGCCCATAGCCTCAATCAGATCTCGGCGGATGTCTTCAAGACCTCCGCACGCCGTCCGTAGCTCCGCTTCCTGTTCGGCGGGAAGGCTTAAACGTCCATCTTCTACCGCGTGTAATTGGCTGTAGAGGTATGTCACGATACCGCATTGGCCGAACTTCCGAAGCGCACTCGAAATGGCCCTATCGCGCTTGGTGGGCATCCTGCGTTTGCGTTTTGATGTGGCGTCGTCGTCAAAGAGTTTGCTCAACACATAGGCATTGAGCGACATGCCGATAGCGTCACGCTCCAGTTGGTCGCGTTGTTCTTTCGACAGCCGAACGGAGAGGGGGGCGATGCGCTTCTTCTTCTGCTTTTGACCGGAAACGGCAGTCTTAAAGTTGGGTCCTAATTCGGGAGCCGAATTGCTTGGAAGAGGAGTCATGGGCATAGCTCCTCCGGGTTATCTTCCGCGTTTAAAGACTGCTCTAAATCGTCAAAATCAATGCCCTTTAAACAATTACTCCACGCCTCCAATTCCTCAAACAATTTGTTCGAGGTTTCTATACTTAGAGGCACCATTTTCAATCAAAGTCAGATTTACCGAAAACTCTGCTGTTGCGGTGCGACATCAGCCGCCTTTCCGCGTTCCCATTTTGCCAAACGGCCGTGAGGCGTTTCCGATAGCCAAAATGGTGCCGGATCCTGTCTACCCGTTTGCCAAATTTATACCGCGGTGTTGGCGTTAGCTGGCGTGGTGAGCATGTGATTGAGTTCGCTTGTCGCACGGCACGCCCATGGCGTACTTTTGACCGTATTTATTAATTTTGATTGGGAGTTTCATCATGTCTGACAAGTGGAAGAAACTGATTGAGGAATATGCCAAGGCTGACATTGAAGCCCCATCTTTGAAAGTTGCAACCCTGGCTCAATGGGCGCTTGAAAGCGGATTTGGAACCAGTGATTTAGCGCAGCGTCACAACAATTTTGCCGGGTTGAAGTATCGCCAACGCATGAGCTCTGTTGCCGAACCTGTTGATTACACTGCGCACGACGGGGAAGACACCTATTGCAAATTCTCGTCCGTGAAGAAATTTATCGCTGGTTACTGGCACTTTATTTCAAGTGGCCCCTATGGAGACTGGACCCTCTATTCGGATGATCCGATAGGGTATATTCGCTATCTCCACCAGCAAGGCTATGCGACAGATGAACGGTATGTCGTAAAAGTCCGTGACCTTATGGACGAAGCCGAACAGGCTCTGCGCGATGCTGCGGAAGAGCTGGATCTGGCACCACCGGAACTTACCGAAACGGCACAGATTTCTAAAGCCGCGGTCGTGGTCGGCCACAATGAGAAACAGCGCGGCGCATACTCTCAGCATCTGCAGGTATCGGAGTGGATATTTAACCAGCGTGTTGCCGGTTTCATGAAAAAACACGCCGCAAATCTCAACCTGAAGGTCAAGATCTTCCTGCGGACGCCCGGCGGTGGATATTCTAAGGAAATTCAGCGCGTGTACAGAAAAGTCAATGCCTGGAATCCCAAGATGGCGATTGAACTTCATTTCAATGCAGGAGGAGGGCGCGGAACCGAGATGCTGCACTGGCATAAATCGACCAATGGTAAGAAACTGGCAAATGCGGTGCAGCAGGAGACGCTTGAAGTTCTTGATCTGAGGAACCGTGGGCTCAAATCAATTCAACAAGGCGATCGTGGCTGGCGGTCACTCGTTGAAGCAGCAGCCCCGGCTATACTTGCAGAGCCCTTTTTTGGAGATTCGCGTCGTGACAGCGAGCGTATGATGGAAATCGGAGAGGAGCGGCTGGCCCGCGCTTATCTCAGAGGTCTGCGCGCGGCCGCCGACGAGCTTTAGACCACTTTAAAAAGCGCAGTTTTATGCACCTTTAAAACTATTTCGGCCGGCCCCCGTCAATCGATAAACGGGGCCGGCCTTCACTGAGCCTAGGGCAATTCTCTCGACTATTGGATCGCGTGAGATGCCCTAACTCCTTGTTCCCAAGCGTATCCTTGTCGCGAAGGTGATTCAGGCTTCGCGGAATGCGCTCTAGTGGGTCTTATGGTCCCCGTGTCCATGATCGTCTTTTTTGCCATGGGCGCCGTGGTCCATTTTCTTGGCGTCATCGCCATGGCCGCCATGCGCATCGTGGCCGGCATGAGCGCCTTTCGCGCCAAGGGCGAGAACAGCGAAATCGACCTCAACGGGACCTGCCTTTTCAAAGACGAGCGTCACTTTGCGGGTTTCGCCTTCTTTCAGAGGTTCCTGCAGCTTCATGAACATGATGTGCAAGCCGCCTGGTTTCAGTGTCACGGTTTCCCCCGCCGGAATGACGATGCCGCCCTCGACCTCCTGCATTTTCATCACGTCGCCCTCCATGCTGGTTTCATGGAGTTCGATGAATTCTGAAAAGGGTGCGCTGCCGCTGACCAGTTTGTCCGGCTCGGATCCGCCGTTGGAAATGGTAACAAACCCGCCGGCAACCGGTGCTGCGGCAGGCGTCGCACGGCTGAAGGGGTCGGTCAGGGTGAGATCGCCGACCTTGATTTCGGCGGCATGGGCACTGGCTGTGACAAGACTGCCAAAGGTGAGGGCAAGGATGAATTTTTTGATATTTCCGATCATTTTTTTGACTCGCTTTGATTGAAGTTGAGAACCGGGTCAGATGCGGTACCGAAAGAGCGTGGCCCTCGGAAGGGTAACCGGAGACCGGTTCTGTGAATGTGTTGGAGTGCACGCAGAGCAGGGTTTGTTGAAAGCGATCCGCATGCGTGGTGCATTATTGGCTGCTGACAGTCGCAGACGTTCGGTCGTCCGCGAAGGTGACAGAACCCGTCGTGGGCAACTAGGCAGCCGGTGGCGAAGGCGGTGACCTGGCACCGAGACCGCTGCCGCGAAAAAGCTTTTCCGGGCTGACTGACTGCTGAACCTCTGCAAAAATCCGATTGAAAACAACCCGCCTGCCTGCATCATCGGGCTGCGGCAGAAGAGCTGCACCTGCCGTCAGGCTGCAAAGGTCGCAGTGCGGGCCTGCATAGTCCTCGTCCAGGGACTTTCCATTGATGCAAAGAGAAAGCGCGGCGTAGGGAGACGCCAGGTAAGCGTCGCTGTATCCGCGAGGCATGTCCGGAGCGGCGGCGGCAGGTTGGGCAAACCAGAACAGCAATATTCCGACGGCATAATAAAAGCCGACAGCCATTCTTAGATCTTTGTTGCGCAGATGATGGAACATCAGACGGCGGGCCTGCCCGGAGTTTGTTTAATCCACTTGTCCACCCGATTGTGGCAATTTCTTGCAGCTCTCCGATTTGCCTTCGCCAAAAAAGAGATAAGACGTTCTAACGCAACCGATGGGCAGCAGGCTACCCCTTGCTGATTCTCGGGTAACCGGCGTGGCGAAGCCGGTTTTGTTAGGGAATCGTTAGGATTTTGGGCGAGTCAAAGTGGATTTTGGGGCCGCATGGAGGCGCTTTTGGGGAAATTCTGTGCGGAGAAAAAATATTAACAGCTCATGAATATGGTTAACGCTTTGAAATAGCTGGCATATTCTTAAAATTACGTCGAGTTATCAAGGATTTGGTAACCATTCGTTAATGAACATTAAGCATCGTAAAAGGAGTATTAAGAGCGAAAGCCGGACCCATGACAATAGCAGTTAAACAAAGGCAGAAGATGCGCTTTCGCGGCAAGTCCTTCCTCGCGATGGTCTTGACGCCGGACCTTCCGATCGGCCCCTGGCTGGACGAAGTAGACAGAATTTTAAGCCGATCTCCGGGATTTTTTGTCGGTCGCCCGATTGTGCTGGATTGTTCCGGCCCCAATGCTGAGTCGATCGACTTTACGCAACTGTTGGCCCTGCTTGGCGAACGGGGAATTCAGGTCATGGGCATTGAAGGGACGTCCGGATTGGATCTTGGGCCCGGCATGCCGCCCGTTATTACCGGAGGCCGCTCAGCCGGCGATTTTGATCCGGCGGAGGAAAGAACGCGCCATACGGCGGCACGCCGGCCAAAGGGGCCGCAGGAGCGGGAAAGAAAGCCTAAACAGACGTCCGGCCTTCTCATTGATCAGCCGGTCCGGTCCGGGCAATCCATTGTATTTCCCGACGGAGACGTAACGATCATCGGCTCGGTCTCTTCCGGCGCCGAGGTGATCGCCGGCGGATCGATTCACATTTATGGCGCGCTGCGCGGCCGTGCCATGGCCGGAACGACCGGCGCGGACAACGCCCGGATTTTCTGCAGCAAGCTGGATGCCGAACTGGTTGCCATCAATGGCCTCTACAAGACCGCGGAAGACATCGGCCCTGACCATCTCAAAAAATCGGTTCAGATTCAGCTTGAGTTTGAAGACCTGATTATCGTGAACCTCTGACCGTCTAATAACAGGAAAATGAAAATGGCCACAGTAATTGTTGTAACGTCGGGCAAAGGTGGTGTTGGCAAAACGACGTCGACAGCCGCATTGGCCGCCGCCCTTGCCGGCAATGGTGATCGGGTTTGTGCGATTGATTTTGATGTCGGCCTTCGTAACCTCGATCTTGTCATGGGCGCTGAGCGCCGGGTCGTCTTCGATCTTGTCAACGTGGTGCGTGGTGAAGCGAAAATCCAGCAGGCTTTGGTGCGGGATAAACGGCTCGACTCGCTTTATCTGCTTCCCGCGTCGCAGACGCGCGACAAGGACGCGCTGACCGAAGATGGCGTTAAAAGCGTTATCGGCGAACTGAGAATGAACTTCGATTGGGTGCTGTGCGACAGTCCGGCCGGTATTGAACGGGGCGCGTCGTTGGCGATGCGTTTTGCCGACAAGGCGGTCGTGGTCTCCAATCCGGAAGTCAGTTCGGTGCGGGATTGCGACCGGATCATAGGATTGCTTGATTCAAAAACAGAGGTGGCCGAGCGTGGCGAGATCATGCCCAAGCACCTTCTGATAACCCGGTATGACCGGACCAGGGCCAAGTCCGGAGATATGCTGCCGGTCGAGGATATTCTTGATATTCTGTCGGTTCCGCTGGTCGGGATTGTTCCGGAGAGCAAGGAAGTGCTTCGGGCCTCCAATATCGGCGCGCCGGTGACCATCGCCAGCCAGGACAGCGCGCCCGCGCAAGCTTATCGACAAGCCGCAAAACGTTTGGAAGGAGCAGAAATACCGATCACAATCCCCAATGAGGGGACGGGCCTCTTCAACAAGATATTTCGCCGGAGGGCGGCATGAATCCCTTTTCATTTTTTGCGCGAAAACAGAGCTCTGCTTCTGTCGCGCATGAGCGTTTGAAGATCCTTTTATCCCACGAACGAATGTCGGATGGAGGGGACGCAACGCTCATCGCGCAGCTGAAGGAGGACATTCTGATCGCGGTTGGCAAGCGCATCAATATTGAGGCGGATAAAGTCAGCGTCGAAATGGAGCGCAATGACGGTATTGCAATTCTGGGTATCGATATCGAATTGCCGGCCAAGGAAAATCCTCTCGAATCAACATTTGAGCCGCACTTGAAGGCAGGGTGATCTCACCCCGCCTTTTGCCTGGCAGGCTGTCGGACCTGAAGGCATACGGATCAGCGTTCAAACGTTACGATTTCCGATTCCGTTCCATCAAAATAAACCAGTTTGACCGCGACCATTCTTGTGGTTCTGGGGACTGAGAAATAAAGATCCGCATTGTCGGTATCGACCGCATGCGGGTTGCTGGTATTGCATTTGTTGATATTGATTTTCGTCGCAACCGGATTGTTATCGAGGCCATAGTAGGCTTCTTTGATCCCGCATGCGTAGCTTTGCAGATGGGTCGTATAGAGCAACAGCTTTCCGTCGAAATCGCGGAAACTCAGCCAGCCGGTCGATGTCTGTTCGAGAATTTTCTTGTCGCCGGTCGGCAGTTCAAGACCCGGATTGAACATGATTTCAAAGGGGCCGTTTTCCTGCCCGTTGGCATCGGTATATTTGATGAATATCGGACCGGGGTCGGTGTTTGCCTTCAGCTCGAAATGGGTTTGCGGCATCCTCTGGCCGGTTCGCTGATCGACATATTCGTTTTTCGGCGTTTCTCTGAACGTGCCCTGATCGCCGATCCGGTAGGAGATGGACCGGGCGGCCTCGGGGATGGAAACATTGGCGATCCAGCCGGTATTGTGTCTCAGAAACTGCATTGTCGGAGCCGCGATGCGGGCGATGACCGGGGAAAGTAGCCCGATCTGCCGCCGGGCTTCGTCAAGCCATTCGCCCAGCACCGACTGATCGAGGAAATACTGGGTCAGCGATCCGTCCTCGTCAGCCTGCAGAAATCTCTCAAGATTCTCAAATTGGTTGCGTTTGTCGGCAATCGCCTGATGACCGAGACTGTCTTCGGAGAATTCCTGCGCCAGCAGATAGTAAGCCGGACCGTAGTCGGGATGCTTCTCGAGAAACTCCTCCAGCTTTTCCCGCCGTCGTTCTCCGTCGAACTGAAGCGCATAGGCCAGTTCGACCGCCGGCGCCTTATATCTGTTGCGCAGCTTTCCGTATTCGGATCGTGCATCGGCGCGACCGTCCTGGGCCCTCAGGATGCGGCGAAACCGCAGGTGTGGATCGATCACATCAAGATCGAATTCCAAAAGGGCCCGATAGGCGCGGCGGGCGGAAAAGGCATCGCCGCGTGCCTCATAGACCCGGGCGTTGTGATAATACTGCTCCGGACGGGTCGGTGCGGAGACCGGTCCGCCGGTCTGGGACAGGCTGGCAAACCCTTCGGCGATTCGTTCGATATCGTTGGCCGGGGGCAGGTTGCGCTCAGTGTCCGCTGTGACGGTCGGCGTGACATTTCCGGCGGCCGGCAGTGCGGCCGTCTGGGTGGCTGCGCCGGCGAGATAGATATCTCCGATGATCTGATCATAGTAGGCCGGCGTTTGCTGGTGACCGACGCTCCTTGCCAGGTTCCGGACGTCAACTTGCGTTTTTTTTGCGATGTCGATCAGAGAAAGACCGGGCTGTTTGACGGTGTTGATGAATGAGCGTGTGAAGACGGAATTCGGATCCTGGTCGCCGGCGCCAAGCGTATCGAGCGCAGCCTGTTGCGTCCCGGCGGAGTAAAGCACGAAAACACCTTCCGGGGGCGCCATGCGGGTCAGCCCTCGCGATGTTCCAAGGGCCCGCGTCCCCCGTTTTGGAAACGGATTATCGCGGCATGCGTCAAGAACCAGGATCGATGTCCGCGCGCCTCTTGCCTGCAGACGGTCGATAATCCTGTCGGCGGCAAAGGCGGCATCTTCCACAAGCGATTCCTGGCCCGGTTCAGCCGCCGGAACGTCGGTGGGCAGAAGATAGTTTCGTCCCGTGATTTCGACACCATGGCCGGCAAAGAAGAACAATGCCGTGTCGCCGGGTTGAATTTTCTGGTCAAAATCCAGCAGCGCCCGGCTCATCTGCGACCGGGTCAGATTTTCTCCAAGGCTGACTTCGAACCCAAGCTGCTGCATGGTCGTTGCGACGGACCGGGCATCGTTGATGGCCTTGGCAAGCGGCGCCACATTCTGATAGGCGTCGTTGCCAAGCACGAGAGCCAGTTTTCTCTGGGCGAGTGCCGGATTGGCAGCCATAAGAGACATCACCAGAGCCATTCCCAGGACCATTGCCGGCCAGCGGCGGCGAAGGCGGCGGTTTTTCTGGGATATGTCCCGGCAATTCTGCTTGAAACGGCGCATTGATACGTGTCCCGGCCTGTTATGGGCCGAACCGTACAAAAACTTATGGGTTCGCTTCAAGTGGAAAGGGTGAGATGGATTTCACCGGAAAAAGGTGCAGTTGCCGGGGAACACACCCTAAAGGTCGTTGAAAAATATGGGGTGAGACCCCTGTATACCCTTTTCATAACATCCGAATTGCCATTGGCAGGGGGCCTGCAAGCCGGTAGATGTGCTGGTACTTGTTTTCGCAGCCCGTGCGCCCGGTGGAGCCAGTGACGTTTTGACCGATCAGGACACATTAGAACAGGAAGTCGATGCCTATGTTCCGGCGCCGCGCGCGGAGGACGGCGGACTTGCGCATGAGTTCGTTGAAAGTGTTCAGGCGGCGGTCGAAGGAGCAGATCAGGCAGGATTGCTTGCCCTGACGGAGCCGCTTCACGAGGCGGACCTTGGCGATCTCATCGAAGCTCTGCCGGTCGACGAACGCCCCGGCCTTGTTCGGCTCCTGGGCGACAATTTCGACTTTGCTGCGCTTACAGAGCTCGATGAGGCGATCCGGTCGGCCATCCTGGAGGAAATGCCGGCTGAGGAGGTGGCTGAAGGCATCGGTGAACTTGAATCCGATGACGCGGTCTTCATCCTGGAAGATCTCGATCAGGCGGATCAGGACGCGATCCTTGAGCAGATTCCCCTCACGGACCGCGTTCAGTTGCAACGGGCCCTCGATTATCCGGAGGAAAGTGCCGGGCGCCTGATGCAGACCGACTTCATCGCCATCCCGCCATTTTGGACGGTTGGTCAGACGATTGACTATATGCGTGTCGAAAAGGAACTGCCGGACTCGTTTTACGAGATCTTCGTGGTTGATCCCGCGTTCCGCCTGCTTGGCTCGGTGCCGCTCGATAAATTACTGCGGTCCAAGCGGGGGAAAAAAATAACGAAGATCCTGAAGGAAATCGCCGAGCCGATCCAGGCAACAGAAGACCAGGAAGATGTCGCACGGCAGTTCGAGCGCTACAACCTGGTGTCTGCGGCTGTTGTCGATGAATCCGATCGGCTGGTCGGAGTTTTAACGGTCGATGACATTCTCGACGTTCTGGAAGAGGAAGCGGAGGAGGACTTCCGCGCTTTGGCCGGTGTGGGCGATGAGGAAATCTCAGACAGCGTTGTCGACACCGTCCGGGGTCGGTTTTCCTGGCTTGTGGTCAATCTGGGAACCGCTGTCGTCGCGTCGCTTGTAATTGGCCTGTTCGATGCAACCATCGAACATATGGTGGCGCTCGCGGTGTTGATGCCCATCGTTGCGTCCATGGGTGGCAATGCCGGAACGCAAACCATGACGGTCGCCGTACGGGCGCTCGCGACGCGAGATATCGGGCGCTATAATGCGGCGCGTGTGATTTTGCGCGAAATGTCTGTCGGTGTCCTGAACGGTCTTTTGTTTGCCGTGCTGATCGGGTTTGTCGCCGGTGTCTGGTTTTCCAGTCTCGCCCTTGGCGGCATCATCGGAATGGCCATGATTATCAACATGGTCGCGGCGGGACTTGCGGGCATTCTGATACCGATTACGCTGGACAAGCTGAATATCGACCCGGCGATCGCATCGGGCGTGTTTGTGACAACGGTGACGGATGTCGTGGGCTTTTTCGCGTTTCTGGGATTGGCCGCCTGGTGGTTCGGTCTTGGGTTTTGAGGGGGAGGTAAACTGACCGCAGGATGGGTTCGAAATCGACAAAAGCTCCTGAAATCAACGGCATACTGGAAACACCTGTTTATGTGGACGACTTTGAGCGCGCTCATGCCTTTTATGGCGGTTGTCTGGGCCTGAAGCGTATCCTGGCAGCGGAGCGTCTGTGGACGTATGAAGTCCGGCCGGGTCAGTTTCTGCTGATTTTTTTGCGCGGCGCCTGTCAGCACGATGCAGAGACCTCCGGCGGACTGGTTCCGGGTCATAACAGCGAAGGACCGGCGCATTTTGCTTTCGCTATCGCAAAAGACCGTTTGGACGCCTGGAGGGAGCATTTGATTGAAAATGATGTTGCGATCATCAGCGAGGTGACATGGCCGGCTGGCGGTATCAGCCTCTATTTCGCGGATCCCGACGGCAACATCGTCGAACTTGCCACGCCGGGGCTTTGGCCCGGTTATTAGCGGACATTCTGAAAAGACCAGGTCATGGGCAACAAAAACACGTTTGAACGGGGATGGGATGGCTGACTTGTTGCCACGGGATCCGAACTGGGAAGGCCGCGTCAGGACCAGTTTTGGCAAGCAGCGGTTTATGACAACGCTCGGTGCGCAGATCAGTCATTGCGCTCCCGGCGAAGTCGATATCGAAATGGCCTTCGCCGACGGTCTTACGCAGCAGCACGGTTTCTTTCATGCAGGTGCGACGAGCAGTATTGCCGATTCCGCCGCCGGTTACGCTGCTTTTACACTCTTCGATGCCGGCGACGGAGTTCTGACCTCGGAGTTCAAGATCAATCTGCTCAATCCGGGGAAGGGGTCTTTGCTGGTTGCAAAGGGTCGGGTCATCAAACCCGGGCGCACCCTGACTGTCGCACAATCGGACGTCTACAGCATCGGCGGCGATTCCCCGGTGCATGTTGCCACCGGCCTGTTTACGCTGATGCGGGTGCCGGGAGCGGATGCCTGACGTCAAGTTATAAAGGAGGCCTGCGCTGGCGGCAGAAAGTATATCCAGCGCGCGCAGGCCCGAAAATCCTCAATAGGCGAGTTTGGGCTCCCAGTCCGTGCCACGTCCCTCCGGTGTCAGATCGAGTATATTCCAGATCGGCCAGATCGTATCGACATGACGGGGATGTCCGGGGCGGGATACATACAGCATCTCCGCCGACCAGAAGTGCCGGATGTCATGACCGTCTTTTGTAAAGATGTTGGCTGCGGGAATCTGCCCGCCGCTGCTTCCGACCGCAAAATAATCGTCATTGTAAGAGTTTCCAAAGGAGGAAAGCAGCCGCATGCCGGACCATTGCCGGCTTTGCGCAAGCTTTTGAAGTTTCTCAATCGGTGCCTTGGCAACGACCGCAAGATTGATGCGGTCCTGAAGATGCCGGCCGATACCGGAAAACCCGTCTATCAGCGATGTGCAGGCCGGGCAGGGGGCGTCATTGTCCGGAGCATACATCAGGCTGTAAAGAAAAAGACTGTCCTTTCCGTCGGCAAACAGCTCCGACATGCGGACGGACTTGCCGTATTCGGGCTGAACTTCCTCAAAGACATAATCCTCTTTTATCTTGCCTCCGGCGGGAAGAGCGCGTCTTAGAGCCGCCACTTTCTGGATCTGTTCGTCTAAAGCCAGCTCTTCCTGAAGAAGAGCATTGCGTGCCGCCCGATAACTGCGGTCTTCTCCGGGAAAGCGTTTGTCATGAAGCTCTGCCATGGTCGGTCCCTCTCAGTCTCGTGTCCGTAAGGATCGGTTTGCTGAGAGAATTATATATTAATTAACAAAAATGTTAAATAAAAAATGAAAATGATTTGAGTCATGAGTCTAAGACTCGCTCAAGGCGGTCTGTGAAGCCCTGGAAACCTTACAGTCCGCCCGAACGATGTTGAGCAGTTTGGAAGCCGGGACGGCTCCGCTGAAGAGAGGGCCCTGGTATAAGTCGCAGCCGCATTCCTGCATCTGATCGAGCTGTCTGACGTCATTGATCCCATCGGCAACAACATCAGCCCGAACAAGCTTTCCCATCGACACCACCATCTGTGTGATGGACGATTTGCTTCCATCCGTGATGAGGTCGCCGCCGATCTTGAGGGAGGACAGGGGAAAGGCGCGCATATAAGCGAGATTGGAGCGGCCGTTACCGAAATCCTGGACGCCCAGACGAAAACCCATCCCGGCTAGCGCCAGCAGCTTTTCGGTCACCTCGGCTGTTCCGTCGGCAAAAACCGTCTCTGAAAATGTCAGTTCGATACATTCGGCCCTGGCACCATTATCGGACAGGCAGGTGTCGATCATCGACAGGAAAGAGGGCGCCTTGATTTGTCTTTCATGGAGCCGCACGGAGAGATAGGGGGGTGACTGCTGCTCCGCCAGTTTTGCTTGAAAGCGGAGCGTTTCATCAAGCGCCATTGCGCCGATTTCCTCGATAACCTGCGTTTCACCGAGGTAAGGAATAAAGGCGCCGTCCGACAGTGTTCCTTTTACGGGATCATTCCATCGGATTTGGGCTTCTGCTCCAACCAGCGCGTCATCGCGAACATCAAGACGCGGTGTGAACACGACCTCAAGCTGCCCGTTCTGTAACGCCGTTCTGACGGCTGTTTCCATTTCCTGGCGCCGGGAGGCGCGATCTGTCATGTTCTGTGCAAAAAAGCGGATGCGGTTTCGCCCGTGATCCTTCGCAGCATACATGGCCATGTCCGCATGCATCATCAGCGTATCGATGGTCTCGCCGTCATCGGGGAACAGGGCAAGGCCGATGCTGGGCGTGGTTCTGAGTGCGTGACCGGAACATGAGATGGGCTTTGACAGGGCGGACCGTATCGTTTTGGCCATGTCCCGCATCGCATCGCGGTCCGGATAGTCGTTCAGGAGAACGACGAACTCATCGCCGCCAAGGCGTGCGGCGACGTCTGTCTTCTTCAGACAGTTCTTCAGCCGGGTGGCAACCTCAACGAGCAGTTGGTCGCCGATATTATGCCCCAGTGTATCATTGATCGACTTGAAATGATCGAGATCCAGAAACAGGCAGGCACACAAAGTGTTTTCATCGGCCGCTTTTTTTAGGACGCGATTTGCTTCGTCGGCCAGGTGAACGCGGTTCGGCAGGTCGGTCAATGCGTCATGCGACGCCAGATGCCGGGCCTGTTTCTCCGCTTCAATACGAAGGGTTATGTCGACCTCGGTGAGAAGAACCGACAGATTTCCGGTGGCTGCGTCCGTTGTCCGCGTTGCGGATATCTCGTGCCATCGCGCTCCCTGGCATGTCAGCACATGCGCGGTGAGCGTGACATCCTGCTGACTTGTCAGCGCGCTGAGCGCTGTTGCGTAGTCGTCCTCGTCAATAAACCTCTCTCTGAGTCGGGCTTCAGGACAGTGCAGGGACTCGCGCATGGCGGTGTTGCCGTACACCAGACAGCCGTCCTCGTCATAAAGACTGATCATTGTGCTGGTGTGGCCGAGCGCTGTCACACCCCGCAAAACATCGGGGGTCGAGTCCAACTCGCCCAGGGCTATGCAGTGAAGACCCAGACGGCCGTCGGCCAGGTGGATTCCGGTAATTGCGATACGCAGCGAGACCGGCTCGCCGCCGGGATGCAGGGTCCAGACCTCCTGAATTGTTCCGCCGCGGGCGAGATCGTCCAGAAGATGATTGAGACGCATGCGAACGGCCGGTGACATGTCTTCGCCCTGGGCCCTGGCATAGAGTTCTTCCCGGCTTTCTGCGTGCCAGAATGTCAGTCCGGAGCCGTTGCTCCAGATAATCCGTGCTTCATCGGGGTCGAATATCCAGACCGGAAGTTCCAGTGCGTCGAACGCGCCCACCTGCCCGATTGACAGGGACGGTGTTTGCCAGCCTTCATCGGGCCGTATGGACGCTTCATTATCTGTCATCAACTCTGATGGACCGTCGACATGTCTTAATCGGGAAAAGAGCTCCTGTTTTCCCCGCAAGATGCCTCAAAGCCATCCCCAATCGTCATTGGTTCGGTCTGGGGAATGAGTTTGACCGGAAAACCTTTACTTAGCGTTATTGTCAAATTTACCGAGAGAGGTCCGGATCCCCGCGGCCGGGCTTACCGGGAGGGCTTGCAAAAGCAGGCCGGAATAACCATTCCTGAATGGGGGAAAGAAGGAGCGAAACATGCAGCGGGTGAGGCGTCGGCTTGCCGCGATTCTATGTGCGGATGTCGCCGGATATTCGCGCCTGATGGAGCACGACGAGACGGGGACACTGCAGCGGTTGAAAGACTGCCGGAGCGCCTTAACGGATCTGCTTGAGACGTTCGGCGGGCGGCTTGTCAACACATGGGGAGACTCTGTCATTGCCGAGTTTCCGAGCGTGGTCGACGCGGTTCAGTGCGCCATCGAATTTCAACAGGACGTCCGCCATCGCAATTCTCTGCTGCCTGCACATGATCAAATGCAGTTTCGCATCGGGATTAATCTGGGCGACATCATGATTGAAGGAGATGATATTTACGGCGATGGTGTCAACATCGCTGCGAGAATGCAGGAAACGGCCGGTCCCGGTGACATCGCGATTTCCGCCGGTGTCCATGAGCAGATACGCAATAAGCTGGTTGCGGGCTTTGAGTATATCGGGTCGCAGAAGGTCAAGAATATCTCCGAGCCGGTTCGATGTTTCCGAATCCGGGTCGGCGGCGACAACAAGTATCCCGAAAACGAAGAACAGTCTCAAACAAAGGCACCGAATGAACGAACCGGTCCTGCAGGGGAGTCTTTTGGCGCAGCTCCGGAAATTTCCGGCCCTGGCGTTTCGGCTCTGCGCCGTCATGTCGATCGTGCCTGGTCATGGTTTCAAAACCAGACGCATGGCGTCAAAGTTGCGGTGAGTTTCATCGTGTTCTTCTTTTTTATCAACCTCCTGTCCGGATTTTCGGAGGTCTGGTTCTTCTGGCCGTCATTACCGTTTCTGGCCTATATCCTGATCAAAAAACGACGGCAGAGCAAAGGTTCCGGAAATGACCGGCATCCCGGGTGACTTCGTCTGAAGGTCATTTAAAGAGAGGTCTTTGCAAAAACAAATTGGGATCGGCAATTGCAGATGCGCGCGCCATCGCATAAGTAGGTCGAAAGACGATTCTGTGCCGTTTGTTGAGGAACGGCGTCATTCCGAGAAGCAGGTTTCATCGCATGAAGGATTACTCCGCCCATTTGTCCGCCCGGCTTAATGATGAGGAAGAGGACGAGACAACCAAGACGCTTCACTCAATTCAGGTGGACAAACATCTGTTTGAAGCGCGTACGGTGCTCATCACGGGCCAGATTACGATGGAACTGGCGCGGGACGTCTGTGCACGGCTCATGGCGCTGGCGCAAGTGTCGGACGATCCGATTACCGTGCTGGTCTCTTCTCCGGGAGGACATGTTGAGTCCGGTGACATGATCCACGACATGATCAAGTTCATCAAACCGAAAGTCTATCTGCTCGGGATGGGCTGGGTCGCAAGTGCCGGCGCTCTGATTTACGTGTCGGTGCCGAAAGAGCAAAGGTTCTGCACGCAGAATACACGGTTTTTGCTGCATCAACCCTCCGGCGGAGCCGGTGGACCGGCAACCGATATTGAAATCCAGGCACGTGAGATGCTGCGCATGCGGGACCGGCTGAACAAGATTTTCTCTTTGGCGACCGGCCAGCCCCTTGAACGCATCGAAAAAGATACGGATCGCGATTACTGGATGACGCCGGAAGAGGGCATTGAATACGGACTTGTCGGAAAAGTTGTCGAGAATGCCGGTGACATCAAGTAGGTCCTGAGGGTCCTGTCATGCCCAAAAAAACGGCACATCCTTTGGGAAGGATGTGCCGTTCTTTTTTGAACCAGTCGTCTGATCGACCCGGGAGGAGGGGGTGATCGCTGGAACCTGGTTCAGGCATCTTCGGGCAAACGGAACAACATATAGTCCCGCATCCGGTCCAGTGCGTTAATCGCTTCTTTGGTAAGGTTTGACGGCGTGCCGATGAACCGAAATGCATCCGCCAGATAGTTGATAAAGCGATCAAAATGCTCGTCAGTCAGATAGACCTGCTCGTTGACTCTGCGAATGCTCGGACCGTAGAAGTTCGGGGCGCCGCCATAGAAGAAACACAGATATTCGCGGACGTTTTCTTCCAAATCATCGCGAGAGCAGTTTTTCATGAGAATTGAGAGCAATGGATCGTCCTGACAAAGATCCAGGGCAATGAGAACCGCCGACTCTAACGTCGGGCGTCCTCCCAGTCTCAGATAGAGTGTCATGATCCACCCCTCACGATCAGCACAACTTCTTTTAAGTCAATAGAAGCATTCTCCGTATGTGAGTGCTGTGACCGTGTTCACTGCTTTGGAGTGCTCTTGGTTAAATTTCGCAATTGACAAATCGGATTCTATGCACCGCGTGCCCGGGATTTTTGTGAGCTTTCTCAAAGCCGAATGATCTAATTAATTGAAATTAAGAGATAAATCACAATTATGATGGGTGAGGGCACCTCTTCGCCTGCCGATTGATACCTCCCTCAATGGCATTCCGACAGCTGCCTCTTTGCGATCACAGTTGCGTTACCGAGCATAAATCTGAGGTGGCAAAAGAAACGCAAAAATACGATTTTTCGCAAGCGGTTGGCGTTTTGCGGGCTATGCGGCCGGGGTTCTGACAGCCAGCCAGTCGCTCAAACGTTGTTCCGGGTCGCTGTGTCTTAGAACATCCGTCACCACACAGATCGTATCCGCCCCGGCTGCATAAACACCGGGCGCCCGCTCCAGCGTTATGCCTCCGATGGCGATCAGCGGGCAGGGTATGCGCTGCTTCCAGATCCCGATCTTTTCCAGTCCCTGGGGCGCCCAGACCATTTTTTTGAGAATTGTCGGATAGATGGGGCCAAGGGCCACGTAATCCGGCGATGCCGACAGGGCTGTTTCCAGTTCTTCATCGCTGTGTGTTGAAATACCGACCCTGATACCGGCGCGGCGAATGGCGGGCAGATCGGCCTCGGCAAGGTCTTCCTGTCCCAGATGGATATAGTCCGCGCCCAGGTCGATTGCCTGTTCCCAGAAATCATTGACAATCAGTGTCGCACCGGCGTCTCTGCAAAGATCGAGCGAATGCGATATTTCCGCCCTCAAGGCGTCATCGGGCATGTCCTTGATACGGAGCTGGACCAGTTTCAGGCCAAGCGGCAGGAACCGTTCCAGCCAATGGGCCCCGTCGACAATCTGGTAGAAGCGATCGAGCATGGGAGAGACTTTCTGTCACAGGAGAGTGCGGGCGGTCAGCCAAATGGTGAAAAGGGAGTGCCGAAGACCGGCGTTGACGGCTGGGCCGTCTCCTGCGTGGGCATCAGTCCGGCTTCAAATCCCAGCCGTCCGGCCTCGACCGCCTTGCCGAAGGCGTCTGCCATGACAGCCGGGTCTGCGGCTTTGGCGACCGCTGTGTTGATCAGAACGGCGTCATAGCCCAGTTCCATTGCCTCCGCAGCGTGGGACGGGGCGCCGATGCCGGCGTCGATCACCAGCGGGACATCGGAAAAGTGCCTTCGCAACAGGGTCAGGCCGTAGGTGTTATTCAGACCGCGTCCGGTGCCTATGGGCGCGCCCCACGGCATGAGAACTTTACAACCCGCCTGAAGAAGCCGGTCTGCAAGGACAAGATCTTCGGTCATATAGGGAAAAACCTCAAAGCCGTCCGCGGACAGTATGCCGGCAGCCTCAACGAGGCCAAACGGATCCGGTTGCAGCGTGGCGTCATCGCCGATCACCTCCAGCTTGATCCAGTTCGTGTTGAAAACCTCGCGCGCCATTTTGGCTGTGTTTACCGCATCTTTTGCAGTCTGGCAGCCGGCGGTGTTGGGCAGAATATTGACATTGAGATCCCGGATCAGAGACCAGAACGCATGCCCTGCTTTCGTTGCCGCCGACTCCCGTCTCAAAGAGACGGTAACAATTTCAGCACCGGATCGCTCAACGGCCTGCGCAACATGGTCCGGCGAGGGATATTGCGCCGATCCCAGCATCAGGCGGCTGTTGAGTTTCTTCCCGTAAAGCTCCAGCATCCGTCAGCCCCCCTGCATTGGTGCGAATATTTCGACCCGGTCACCTTCAGAAAGGCCCGTAAATCCGCGCTCTTCACGCGGAACGAAGTCACCATTAAGCGCGGTTGCAACGATCAGAGGGTCGAATTCAAGCTCGTCGCAAAGGCTTTTAAGGTTGGTGGCGCGGGTTTTGAGCTGCGAGCCGTTCATTTCAATTAACATCAAAAACCTCCGCATCCGTCTCCCCTGACCGGATATAGTTTAGCGCGAGTTCCGCCATTGCGGGGGCCAGCATTATACCATGACGATAGAGCCCGTTAATGTAGAGCCTGTTGCCGGTGACGGTGATCCTTGGACAATTGTCCGGGAAAGCGGGGCGCAGCCCGGCATTGAATTCCAGGATTTCCGCTTCTCCAAACGCAGGATGCAGCGTGTAGACCTGCGTCAGCAATTCGCCCGCCGAGCGCACGCTGACCCCTGTTTCGTCGTCGCTCTCAAGTGTGGTGGCTCCGACCATGAAAACGCCGCCCCGGCGGGGAACGACATAAACGGGATGCCGGTGATGGATGAGGCGCACCGGCCGATTGAGGGCGATGTCAGCCGACCTGAGCAGCATCATCTCGCCTTTGACGCCACGAAGGCCGGTCAGCACATCACGCGCTGCCAGTCCCCGGCAGTCAACAGTCCAGCCGGAAGAATGGTTCGCGGACAGGTGTTCTTCGGCATCAAACGTGATCGAAACACCGTCCTGCCGCAGCCTGCTGACAAGTCCGGTCAGGGCCTGCCTGGGTTCGAGATGCCCTTCTCCGGCATAAAAAAGTCCGGACGAAAACCGGTCGGCGAGAGTCGGCTCGAGCGATTGCAATTGTTGCTGATCCAGACGAGACCAGTTCTGGGTGCGTTGAGAAAACCGGGTCAGACTGACGAAATCGTTTGGCGGCGCAAGGACAATGGATCCGTTAAGCACCATCGTGTCGGTGTAGTCCGGCCAGATTTCCAGCGCTCTCCGTCCAAGACGTCCGATAACCGGTTCGGCGATTTCCGCTTCACACCAGGGGGCAAGCATGCCTCCTGCGCGCCACGCGCAGGCAGCGGTCAAAGTCTTCGGCCCGCGCTCAAACACCTGGACTTCAAGGCCGGTCCGATGCGCCATAGCCGCAAAAACCAGACCGGAGACGCCGGCGCCCAAAACGGTAATCATGACGGCGTACCGTAGGCCGGCGAGGGCAGTCGGCATGAGAAACCGGGCCATAGCCGGTCGGCTCTCGCTTGTTTTCTTGGTGTTATCGTTCGCATAGTTCGCCCGTTCAAGGCGAAGGAATGGCGCACCGCTGTCGGGAAAACCGGTACGTGAAGTCCCTTCGCTGGCATGATCCAGATCAGGTTCAACGGGTTATTCTCAGCCGGTTCAAACGTTCCGGCACCCCGCTTCACTCGCTAGGCGGAGGCCGCGTATACGCGGCCTCCGCCTAGCTATGTGCATCAAGATATCGTATCGGTCAATACCTTGTCGGATCCGCGCCGGCGCATACGGGCAATAAACAGGCCCGTTACGATGAAGGTCAGCGACAGACCGATCGACAGTGTGACCTTTTCTCCCAGTATGAGCGCGCTCAGAAGGACCCCGAAAACCGGGATGAGATTGATGCCCAGTGCGAAATAGCTGAAGCCGACGGTGCGTATCATGTGATATCGAAGCAGGTAACCGAGCCCGGTAGCGACGACTCCGAGATAAATCAGCGCCCAGATGGCTTCTGATGAAAGGGCGGACGGATCAGGCAAGCCGACGACAAAGATGAGCGGTAACAGTCCCACAGTTGCCAGACCAAGGACGAGGGCCGACAGGCGGGTGGGTTGAATCCCCTCAACCTTTCGGATGAGAAGGCCGGAAACCACATAACAGAAATTACCGGCGAGTGCGGTGCCCTGTGCCAGGAGATCCTGTCCCAGCTCATTGAAAGCGGCAGGACCGACGACAATCGAAACGCCGGCAAATCCGAATGCCACACCAACGAGTTTTGTCGCAGTCAGTTTTTCGTCGTGGGTGGTGATGTGCGCGGCAATCATGGAAAGAAGCGGACTTGCCCCCATCAACAATGCCGTGACGCCGGCGTCGATTGTTTGTTGAGCCCAGGAAATCAGAAAATAGGGTGCGACGACGTTGAGCGCGGTGATGATCAAAATCAACAGCCATTGCCGCGTGCCGTTTGGCCAAAGCCAGCCGCGCCACAGGCACCACGGCAGAAGAACGGCAAAGCCGATCACGACGCGAAGAAAGACCACGGCGATGGGGTTGACCTCCGCGACGGCGACCTTCGTCCCCAGAAATGCCGACCCCCACACAGCCGCTAAGAAAATCAGTATCGCAATATCCAGCAATGTCGGTTTGCGAATCATGGGCCGACGCTGCCTGCCGGATGCGGATTCCTTCTGTTTGCATCCACAACATGCACTCTTCGGACGATGAACATTGACGTCAGATTGCCGGTTTGAAACATGAAACGAAGCGGAATAATGCCTTTATTTGCGCTCGGCGCCTACCTAAATAAGAACTCTGGAATGAAGACGTGAGGGGCCTTTTCCCATGACAATACAGGCAAGTTTGTTGATCGCGGAACTGATGGAGTGGCTCCATGGCCCGGCCAGCCGAATCCCCGATACCCTACAGCTTATCGATGAATTTGCAAAAAGGTTGCGGGGGGTCGGGCTGAAAGTCGATAGAGTCACCACGGCCATCCCTCTTCTGCATCCTAATGTGCGGGCGGAGAGCGTTTTGTGGCAGGATGGGCAGCCGGTCGAGATGCGGCAATTTCCCGTCACGCCCGAAGTCGACAAATCCTATCAGAACAGTCCGCTCAAAACCGTGTTTTCGGAGGGGCGAATGGTCCGTTTTCGTGTCAGTCCGTATCCGATTGACGGCGAATACGGTGTATCGGACGACCTGCGCGCGGCCGGAATGCATGATTATGTCGCATTGCCGATGCCATTTTCGGACGGGTCCCTGAAAGGCATAACGTTTGCCACCCGCGACGACAGCGGTTTTTCCGATCGCGAGGTGCTGATGTTTGAAACGGCGATCAAGCCTTTGGCGTTGCTCCTGGAGATGCACACGCTCAGGAGGACGGCGCAGACGGTTCTTGAAACCTATGTCGGCAAGCGGGCGGGCAAACGCGTGCTGGAGGGCTCGATCCGGCGGGGCGATGGTGAGGAGGTTTCGGCTCTCGTCGGATTTGCCGATATCCGTGGGTTTACACACCTGTCCAACACCCTCCCGGGTGATCAGTTGCTTTGCCTTTTGAATACTTATTTCGATGCTATGGCAAAATCGGTTGAGACCTGTGGCGGCGAGGTTTTGAAATTCATTGGTGACGAGGTGCTGACAGTCTTTCCGTTTGAAACCCAGGACGAGGCCCGGAAGGCCGCGCATTGCGCACTGGCATCGTCGATCCGGGCGATGAAGGCCGTTCAGGACATCAATTCATGTGCACCGGACGGAATGCCGCCGCTCAGATGCGGGATCGCATTGCATGCCGGAAAGCTGTTTTTCGGCAATGTCGGCAGCGAAACGCGGTTGGATTTCACCGTTGTAGGGCCCACTGTCAATCTGGCGAGCCGGCTGGCGGATGTCGGCAAGCGTGAACGGGCCTCGATTGTCGTGTCCGAGACGGTCGCAAATCTGCTCGATTGGCAACATGCCCCGATCGGAACCTATGAACTCAGGGGATTCGAAAAAGCGGTCCCCGTTTTCACAGTCCCTCAGGCCTGTGCCGATGCACCCGGTGGCATTGACGAGACGGCTTTCAGCGACCGCGAGAAAAACTGACGGCGGATCAGTGTCAGCGTCACCAGTGTTGTTGACGCGATAAGGACGTAAGGTCCGCCGAACCAGCCGATATAGGCGACGCTGAAGAAAAACGCACGAAGCCCCAGGTTGAAATGGTGTCCGGCAAGGACGTTGAGCCGCGCGGCGCGGCTTGCGGCGCTTCTGCGTGCCTCGCCGTCGGCGTTGGGATCGTCGCGCTCCGGCACGGCGCCGACGAGAATCGAGCAGTAGTTGAAAAGGCGGTAGGACCAGCCGAATTTAAACAACGCATAAGCGCAAATGATCGTGAGCCCGACCACCTTCAGTTCCCACTCGGTCCGGCTCACCACTCCCAATTCGAGATCAGTCATAATCCTCAAAATGCGGTCGGTTCCGTCAAGCAGGGCAAAACATCCCCCCATCGCAAGCAAAGAGGCTGAGGCGAAAAATGCGGTTCCGTTCTGCAGTCCCGACAGGATCCCGGTGTCCATGATCCGGACTTCGCGCTCCGCCATCGTCATCATCCAATGATGTCGGTGAGCATCCATTTTGCATGTTAACGAGTATTTTGACCAAGGACTGCGATCCACAAGAAATACAAAGCCGATCCATGACAATCCAAACCATAATATTGCCGCGATGTCCGTATTAGATAGAATAGTCATTGGTAAGACTGAGTCTCTTGTATTGTGCCGCGCCTGAAACTGGCCGAACACTATCAGGCGGGCACAAATTGTCCACAGCGTGTTATGAGTTTTACTGGGTGCATGGAAAGGCCGCCGGGCGGGTCGATTCGCTCTGTTTGCGGGTTGCGCATATCGGACTTTCCACAAATGCATGGGGAGGGACTTGCGGCATGGTTTACAACTGGTTAAAAAGCGCTCCTGGAAAAAGACAGCGGCGTCGTTCATTGGCCGCTGCGACACAGGCAAGGATCTACATGGAAGAAAGCGTACAGAAGTCCTGTTGGGGCGTCATGACCTGGACTGTCCTGGCACTCGGAGGCGTCATGGCTTTTGTTTATCTTTTCGGCGGGTTTGATGTCGGCGCGGTTGCCGTCGCAGCACGCTAGAGACAGCATCCTGGAACATCAAATTCAAACAGGGCCTGTCTCGCAGGATCTGAAATGAGTTTTCAACGCGCCGGTTTTCGGCGCGTTTTTTTATTGGAAAATGCAGCGGCCAAAAGTGCTGCCGGCCCGTGTTCGCGCCGATGTCGCGAATTTTCTTCTCAGTGTCGCGATTGGTGCGGCTATTCTGGCCAGTCTGTGGCTGGATAGGCGGGCTGCGCTTTTTGGTGCATAGTGGCTGTCCGGGTGGGGGTTGCCGTCGTCGGTCTTGAGGACGATTGCGGCTTGGGATGTTGTTGGGAGAGGGTCAGATTGTTTTTATCTGTCTTTGAACTTTTTAAAATCGGCATAGGTCCGTCGTCATCCCACACTGTCGGGCCGATGATTGCGGCCGGCCGGTTTATTGAGTCTCTCTCCACGCTGCATGCTCCGTTTCCCGGCGCGGGCGCCGTCGACCGCGTTCGGGTGTCCCTGCACGGTTCGCTGGCGTTTACCGGCAAGGGCCACGCGACGGATAATGCTGTCATTCTGGGATTGATGGGTGCGTTGCCTGACCGCATTGCACCCGATGCGGTGCCGCGCCTTCTCAAAAAGGCCCGCTTGGAGAAGGTAATTCACATCGATGGTGTCGGCGACGTCCGCTTTGATCCGGAAGACGATCTGGCGTTCGATTATGGTCCGCCGCTGCCCGGTCATGCAAACGGTATGATCTTTACGGCGCTGGATCAAAACGGCGCGGTGGCGCTCTCCCAGACTTACTATTCCATCGGTGGCGGATTCGTTCTGACGGATCATGAGCTGGAGCAATCCAAGAAGGATCAGGGAACCGGTCTTACAGGCGTGCCTTATGCCTTTGCCACCGCAGCCACGATGCTTGAAATGGGCAATCAAAACGGGCTGACGATTGCTGAAATGAAGCGCGCCAATGAAGAAATCCATCTGAGCTCCGAAGAGCTTAGAACCGGATTGTCCAGGATCTGGACGGTTATGAACGACTGCATAAACCGGGGTATGTCAGAGGGGGGGATACTGCCCGGCGGGTTGAATGTGAGACGTCGGGCGCCGGATATCTATCGGCAGCTGCGGGACG
This sequence comes from Stappiaceae bacterium, assembly GCA_965275915.1. Taxonomy (GTDB): domain Bacteria; phylum Pseudomonadota; class Alphaproteobacteria; order Rhizobiales; family Stappiaceae; genus JBDWFY01. The sequence continues at coordinate 159,198 of CBDHYI010000004.1, read as the reverse complement.
GGCAGGGGCTGAACTCGGTTCAGCCTCACCAGATTGTAGATTGGATCAGCCTCTACGCTATGGCGGTGAACGAGGAAAATGCTGCGGGTGGGCGAATTGTAACGGCCCCGACGAATGGTGCGGCGGGTGTTATACCCGCCGTCATCCGATATTATTGCGATCATTGTATCGGTGCCGACAAAGAGGGCGTGGAGACATTCCTGCTCACGGCTGCTGCCATTGGCGGGATCATCAAGCACAATGCATCCATTTCCGGAGCGGAAGTGGGGTGTCAGGGAGAAGTCGGGTCAGCCTCGGCAATGGCGGCCGCCGGATTGTGTGCGGCACTGGGCGGGACGAACGAGCAGATTGAAAATGCTGCTGAAATAGCGCTCGAGCACCATCTGGGAATGACTTGCGACCCGGTTGCCGGGCTGGTTCAGGTCCCCTGTATCGAAAGGAATGCGCTGGGCGCGGTCAAAGCGGTGACGTCTGCATCGCTCGCGCTGCGGGGCGAAGGCGAGCATTTCGTTCCGCTTGACACGTGCGTCGAGACAATGCGGCAGACCGGACTGGACATGAGTGACAAATATAAGGAGACGTCGACCGGAGGTCTTGCCGTCAATGCGGTCGCCTGCTGAGCCTGTGTTACGAGCAATAAAGCTCTTTCAGAACCATCAGAATTCTGGCCGCATTGGGATCGCCTATGCTGTAATAGAGCGTCTGCGCTTCGCGGCGATATTTCACAAGGCCTTCGGCCCGCATTTTGGCCAGATGCTGTGAGAGTGCCGACTGACCAAGCTGGATTGAGTCGGCAAGGCTGTTCACCGACATTTCTCCGCATTGAGCGAGTTGACAAAGGATCAATAACCGCTTGTCGTTTGCCAACAGCTTTAATATGCGTATCGGTTCTTCGATTTTTTGGTGAAGGTCGGTCATATCAACCGTATCTGATAGACCTGTCTCCGTAGCGCTGATCGTAAGAGTCACGTGTTGCCTTTGCAGATTTGTTGTTTGCAGCCGTAGATCAAAAATGCCGTATAACGAGCATTTTTTTCTTTAGCATTGCCTGGTTGTATCCATTCCAAGCGCATCCGTAAATATAACGATATACTTTCCTTAGCGGAGTTCACCGTTTTTTGAGTTCACCTCGATGCTTTACCCAGTTCTCATTTTTACCGGCTGCATGTTCATTTTCGGGTTCGACCTTGATGTCATTGTGCCTAAGCAGAGGACATCAGCCGGCTAACCGTATCGTTATCCGGCAAATCGATGTTCAGTATCGGCAGTGGCGACGGTGTCTGATGTTGCTTCGCCTCCGGCAAAGCCGACCAAGTCCTCGGCAGCCGGTGTTCCTGAACTCCTGCAGGCATTAGACGTCAGCCGGTTCCGATGTTCTGTGACGGTTATCACATAAATGTGATCAGCCTGCGACGCAACGGAATAATGCTGATTTCCGTCTCTGCTGGCGCGGATCTCACCATGGCCACCTTCACACCACTCCTGCATCGTTTGATCCCTGTGATCCCATTCGAGAAAAGCAGTTGATCCTTTCTTTTCGGTTCTGATGCCGCCCGCAATGTCTTAAGCTCCTATGGACGACACAGGCTTTCTGCTGAAACCGCAAGCACAGCGAGCCAGGATACTGTCTACCGTCAGGAGGAGTCGTTGCCGCAAACAGGCGCACTCGTTAACGATGCCTATCGCAAGCCCCCCAGCTCGCATCTTAGACGTAAACCGGAGGTGGGTGGCAGTCTTTGGCGCAGTGTCTCTAACTTGTTGGCGCTGCGTCTCAATACACGCTTTCCGGGAGCCTGTTGCCGTTCGGCATCACTTAACGGAACGGTCGGCCTTGCTGTAAAGTTTTGTTACATTTCAGTTGGAGACTTTTCGCTCGAAGAGATCCTATGATACTGTCGACCGGGATGTTGCATGTCTGTGTAAAAGCGGGCCGGTCGGGTTTTTTTGACACGCTCTAATTGCTAAATCAAAAGGCATGGCTCTTCATCTGGTAAAATTATGTGTCGGTGTGGACTCGGTCGAAGAGTTGCAGGCTTATCGCGATTTTGAGGCGGCAAAGCATGGCGGTCCCCGCAACAGCGTGCATACAACACGCATGGTGCCGACCCGGGCCGGGGAACTGCTGGCGGGCGGCTCGCTCTACTGGGTGATCAAGGGAGTCATCCAGGTTCGGCAGAAACTGGTTGACATAAAGCCGTTTACGGACGATGCGGGCATCAGGCGCTGTGATCTTGTGCTCGACCCGCGTCTCATTCCGACAAAGGGCCAGCCGCGCCGGCCGTTTCAGGGCTGGCGTTATCTGAAGCATGAGGATGCCCCGGCTGATTTGCGCAAAGGTGGTAAGGGTGCGGAAATTCCGGAGGCGATGCGTCGGGACTTGGCGGAATTGTGCCTGATTTGACCGACTGCCTGCAGACGGTTGCTTTCACAAAAGTGCGGATAAGCGCCGGCTCGTCGTGAATTGGTCTGAAAGCGGACGGTTTGCGCTTCCCCGATCTCCGGTCATAATGGACGATAATTCGCGGGGCGGGGCCTTGGCGATCAGCAAATATCACACATATGAACGGTATAGCGAGATGAGGATATCCGTTTGAGAATATGCCGAAGAACGAGCTAACCGGTAAATCCGATCAGTCTGTCGCGCAGGAAAAATCCAGTAAGGCGGACATCGAGGCTTTTCTTGGCCGGGCGCGGGAGATACAGCCCTCCGGGTCCGCTCGCGGGCGATTGCTTTTTGCGCTGGATGCCACGATGAGCCGGCAGCGCACCTGGGACCGGGCATGCATGCTCCAGGCGGGGATGTTCGAAGAGGCGGGCAAAGTCGGCGGTCTTGACATCCAATTGATTTATTTCCGCGGAATATCGGAATGCCGCAACAGCAAGTGGGTGTCTGACGCGGGTCATTTGCGCGATCTTATGACCAGGATCGATTGCCGAGGCGGACACACGCAGATTCGCAAGGTTCTCAGTCATGCGATCAGAGAAACCCGCCGGAAAAAAATACAGGCGCTTGTTTATGTCGGTGACTGTATGGAGGAAAATGCCGACAGTCTGTGCATGCAGGCGGGTGAACTTGGCATGCTCGGTGTGCCGGTGTTCGTTTTTCAGGAAGGCCATGACGCCGGCGCGGAGCCGACATTCCGCGAAATTGCCCGCCTGACCAAGGGGGCGTATTTTCATTTTGACGAATCCTCCGCGGGCCATCTGGGCGAGTTATTGCGGGCGGTCGCGGTCTATGCGGCCGGCGGTCGCAAGGCGCTGCAGAATATGCGCGGTGAAAGCGGCCGTGGCGCACGCTATCTACTGGAACAGATGAAATCCTGAACCGTCGAGGCGAAAAAGAAATCTGATGCCATATTTCTTTCTGGGCGTGGCCGCGCTGGTTCTGATGCTTTTTGCCGCCAAACGGTTCGTATCCGCCAATCCGGCGGATCTGGCGCGCCAGATCAAACGTATCTCAGGGATCGTTCTCTTACTGGTTGCCGGTGTCCTGATGATTGGTGGCCGGTGGTTTTTCGGTTTGGCGCTGGCGGGGTTCGGGCTGTCGCTGCTTGGCCTTGCCGGCGGCATCCCCGGTCTTGGCGGTCCCGGCTCTTCGCGGCCCAGCTCCGGTAAGGTTTCGACAGTCAGAACGGCCATGCTGGAAATGCAGTTGGACCATGACAGCGGCGCAATGCGCGGCCGGGTCATTGCCGGAAGTTTTGACGGCGCCGATCTTGACCTGATGGAGCGGGACGCACTCAAATCGCTCTGGCAGGAGTGTCTTGCCGACGAGGAAAGCCGGGCGCTCCTAGAGGCTTACTTTGACCGCAGGAACCCCGGCTGGCGTGAAGACTTCGACGCGGACGAGAGTGCGGGGCAAGGTGCTTCTGCGGGCTCTGGCGCTATGACCGATAAGGAGGCTTACCAAATCCTGGGGCTTTCTCCCGGCGCCGGGAAGGCGGAAATTCGGGAAGCGCACAGACGGCTCATGATCCGGTTGCATCCGGACCGCGGCGGATCGACTTTTCTTGCGGCCAAGATCAATGAGGCCAAAGACAGACTTCTCAGCGGACATTAGAACCACCTCAACGCATTACTGGTAGATGGTGTAGCAGGCATATTTGGCTTTTTTCAGTGAGCGACATGCGGCTACGGCAGCGGATTTATTGTCAAAACCGACAAATCGGGCGCGATACAGCGTTTCTCCCTTGGCATTCACAGGCTCCGTGTAGCGATCGTAGCGTCTCAGCGGAGAGCCGACTTTCGCCTGCGCGGTTTTCAGCAGTTTGATCGCTCCGGTCTGGGTCGGTGTTGCTGCGATTTGCACCTGCCAGCCGCTGACCGGGCTCTGGGAATTGTGGGTCGACACGAATTCCTGCAATTCCTGCGGTTTCGGCACCGTTTGCGAGGGAGCGGCAATCGGTGCCTGAGCAATCACGGCGGAAATGGGGTCGCTTTGCCCTTGCACAGGCTTGCGCATTGGCGGAAGCGCCTTGGCGACTTCAAAACTCTGCGAAATCCGGCTGCGCGGTGTCGGTGTCGGATCAAGCGCGGTCCGGCTTTTCGGCACGGCCGTCGCCGTCGCTTCGTTGACCACCGATGCGATTGTTTTTTCCGTTGCGAACGCTTTTGCCGCCGGCGAAATTGCTTTCATTGCGGGTGCGACAGCTACGGGTGCCTGAAGAGGCAGGGCAGCGACTGTCAGGGTTTGAACGGGCTTGTGCGGAGGCAGCGGTGCATTCTTGAGAGCAAGATTGATGCTGCCGGACCCACGGCGTTGCGCGGCCGTCAGGACATAAGACCGTTTCTTGCCCTTTTTGGCCTTGTGCAGATAGCGGCCGATCAGCTTTTTCATCTGCGCGTTGCGCGACTTGGATGTCCGTCCGCCCATCACGACGGCAACGATGTGGCGTCCGTCGCGATTGACGGAGGTGACCAGGTTGAAGCCCGAAGCGCGAATGTAGCCGGTTTTGATCCCGTCGACACCGCGGACCGTGCCCAGCAGTTTGTTGTGATTACCGTATTTGCGTCCACGATAGGAGAAGGTCCGGGTCGAGAAGTGCTTGTAATAGCTCGGGAAGCGCTCCTGAATGGCGCGGCCGAGGATTGCCATGTCCTTGGCCGTTGTCTTTTGGCCGGAATTGGGCAGGCCGTGCGGATTGCGGAACGTCGTCCTGCTCATACCGATCTGACGGGCGGTGCGCGTCATCCGCTGAGCGAATTTCTTCTCCGACCCTGAGACATTTTCTGCAACGGCTGTTGCAACGTCATTGGCCGACTTGGTCACCAGTGCCCTGATCGCGTTGCGCACGGTAATCGTCTGACCCGGTTTGAAGCCGATTTTCGAAGGCGCCTGTCCGGCGGCGTGTTTTGAAACCTTGAGCGGGGTGTTCAAGCTCATCCGTCCCGCTTCAAGTTCCTCGAACAGCACGTACAGAGTCATAATCTTGGTGAGCGATGCGGGAAAGCGTGTCGTATTTGACTTGTAGGAATACAGAGTGCGGCCCGTCTTGGCGTCAACGACAATGCCTGAGTATTTCGGGTTTGCCGCTGCGCTGTCAGACGGCAGGGCACCGATCGCGCAGATTCCCAGGATCATGGCAGTTTTGCGCAAACGCAGGGCGCCGACGCTCAAAAGACGTGAAAGACCGATACTCAACACAACTCAGGTCCCATAACTCAACAGATCGGATTTACACCGATTTACAAAACGCTTCCAAATTCGCGGGATACCTCGCTCGTCCGGCTCCCCGCTCATTCTTGTTATCGGGCTGCCACCCGCTGGGCCGTCGGACCTTTCTTCGGATCCGGGTGCCCATTGGAGAACACAATGGCGCGAACGCGGTTACGAATCCGTAAAAAGAATCGAGAAAGTCGGATTGAGGGATGCAAAAACCTCTTAACGATCGTGTGAAATATTGCACTGCAAAAAAATTGTTGACTTTTTGTGCAGTGCATATAAATTAGAGACAACGAAATCGTTTCGGTGTGCGTGCAGGGGGTCTGCCGCCCCGTGGAAGACACAAAGGAATTGATAAAATGGTTACCGGATTTGAAGACATTCAGAAGCTGGGCAAAGAAAACGTAGAATTGGCTATGGAAAGTGCCAATGCTTACAGCAAAGGCGTTCAGGCGATCGCAGCCGAATTTGCCGACTACTCCAAAAAGTCTCTTGAGGACGGTTCTGCTGCTGCAGAAAAAGTTCTCGGTGCAAAATCTTTTGACAAGGCTTTTGAAGCGCAGAGCACATTTGCCAAAGCGTCTTATGAGGGCTTTGTTGCTGAAGCCAGCAAGATCGGCGAAATGGTTCTGAACATGAACAAAGAAGTGTTCAAGCCTTTTGAAAACGTCATGGGCAAAATGACGAAGTAACACGTTCAGACACAATTCTGTTTGAATGAAAATGGTCCGGTTTTGCCGGACCATTTTTTTTGCCGTTCCGGACAGCGGGCGGGCCGCTCTTTGTCCACAAAAGCACGGCGGACTGAAAAAAAGTTCTCTTTTTTCCGCAGAACGTGTTCATTCTATTTGCAGCAGGCATTGTTCGCCTTACAATCGTAAAAGGAACGCTTAAATAAGGGGCTCCGGTTTGTGGAATCGGCGGCTGTCCTCACCGGTTTTTGCCGGGCCGAACAAAAAGGCGGGCCGGTCGTCGATTGAGTTTATGAAGGGATCGTCGTTCCCGGTTGGTACGGGGACTGGATGAGGAATGAGCAACAGACTGAACAATGGAGAGGACGACGACGCCGGCACCGGTGTCGTGACTAGGACAAAGCCGAAGACAAAACGGCCGAGTTTGTACCGTGTACTCCTGTTGAATGATGATTTTACGCCGATGGAATTTGTCGTGCATATCCTTGAGCGCTTCTTTCAGAAGGATCTCGAGGAAGCGACGCAAATAATGCTCCATGTCCACCAGCATGGAGTTGGTCAGTGCGGAGTGTATACCCACGAAGTGGCTGAAACCAAGGTGACGCAGGTGATGGATTTTGCGCGAAAGCATCAACATCCCCTTCAATGCGTCATGGAGAAGAACTGAGAGGTAGCACGTGCCATCTTTTTCGCGCAGTCTAGAAAAAGCACTACATCAGGCTCTCGCCTATGCGAACGAGCGTCATCAGGAATATGCGACGCTTGAGCATTTGCTGTTGGCGCTTGTCGATGATCAGGATGCCGCATCCGTTATGCGCGCCTGTAATGTCGATCTGGAGTTACTGCGACGCAATCTGTCCGAATATGTCGATACGGAACTGGACAATCTGGTTGTCGAGGGCGACGACGATTCCAAACCGACCGCCGGGTTTCAGCGCGTGATTCAGCGCGCGGTTATTCATGTCCAGTCTTCGGGCCGGGAAGAGGTGACGGGTGCCAACGTGCTCGTCGCAATCTTTGCCGAGCGCGAAAGCCACGCCGCCTATTTTCTGCAAGAGCAGGATATGACCCGTTACGATGCGGTGAATTACATTTCCCACGGCATCGCAAAACGCCCGGGCATGTCGGAAAGCCGATCCGTGGAAGGCGCCGAAAGCACGGCGACCTCCGCCAATGAGAATTCGGAGGAGGCCAAGCAGAAAAGCGATGCCCTGGAAGCCTATTGCATCAATCTGAACGAGAAGGCGGCCAAGGGCAAAGTCGATCCTCTGATCGGGCGGGACGAGGAAATCCAGCGCACGATTCAGGTTCTGTGCCGCAGGCAGAAGAACAATCCGCTGTTTGTCGGAGACCCCGGTGTCGGTAAAACCGCGATTGCCGAAGGGCTTGCTCTGCGCATTGTCAACAAGGATGTGCCGGAAGTGCTTCAGGAGTCGACGATATTTTCGCTCGACATGGGAACGCTTCTCGCCGGAACGCGGTATCGCGGCGATTTTGAAGAACGACTGAAACAGGTCGTCAAGGAAATCGAGAATTATCCCGGTGCGATCATGTTTATCGATGAGATCCACACCGTGATTGGCGCGGGAGCGACCTCAGGTGGCGCCATGGATGCATCGAACCTGCTGAAGCCGGCGCTTGCTTCGGGCACGATCCGCTGCATCGGCTCCACGACCTACAAGGAATATCGCCAGTTCTTCGAGAAGGACCGGGCACTGGTGCGCAGGTTCCAGAAAATCGATGTGAATGAGCCCAGCGTGTCCGATACTGTCGAAATCCTGAAAGGCCTCAAGCCGTATTTCGAGGATTATCACAGCGTCAAATACACCAATGACGCCATCAAATCGGCCGTGGAACTCTCCGACCGCTACATCAATGACCGCAAGCTGCCGGACAAGGCCATCGACGTGATCGATGAGACCGGAGCCTCGCAGATGCTGGTGCCGGAATCGAAACGCCGCAAGACGATCGGCGTGAAAGAGATCGAGGCGACCGTGGCGACGATGGCGCGCATTCCACCGAAGTCCGTCTCCAAGGACGACGCGGAAGTGCTGTCGATGCTCGACACCAATCTCAAACGGGTTGTCTACGGCCAGGACGACGCCATCAACGCGCTTTCCAGCGCCATCAAGCTGGCGCGTGCCGGCCTCAGGGAACCGGAGAAGCCGATCGGCAGTTATCTGTTCTCCGGTCCGACCGGGGTCGGCAAAACCGAAGTCGCGCGGCAGTTGGCCAGCCTGCTCGGTGTCGAACTGCTGCGGTTTGACATGTCCGAATATATGGAACGGCACGCGATTTCGCGCCTGATCGGCGCGCCTCCGGGATATGTCGGTTTCGATCAGGGCGGCCTTTTGACGGACGGTGTTGATCAGCATCCCCATTGTGTGCTGCTGCTTGATGAAATCGAAAAGGCGCATCCCGACCTGTTCAACATTCTGTTGCAGGTTATGGATCACGGCAAACTGACGGATCACAATGGAAAGCAGATCGATTTCCGAAACGTGATTCTGATCATGACGACCAACGCCGGGGCTGCGGATCTGGCCAGGGAACCGATCGGTTTTGCAGCCAAACGCCAGAAGGGCGACGATCAGGAGGCGATCAACCAGCTGTTCACGCCGGAATTCAGAAATCGCCTTGATGCGGTCATCTCCTTCGGCAACCTGCCGATGGAGGTGGTCAACCAGATCGTCAGCAAGTTCGTCATGCAGTTGGAAGCGCAGCTTGCGGATCGGGGTGTGACCTTCGAACTGACCGATGACGCGACGACCTGGCTTGCGACCAAGGGCTATGATCATCAAATGGGTGCCCGGCCGCTTGGCCGTGTCATTCAGGAGAACATCAAACGGCCCCTGGCCGACGAGGTGCTGTTCGGCAAGCTGAAGAAAGGGGGAACCGTCAAGGTTTCCGTCGCCAGAAAGTCAAACGGCGAAAGTCATCTTTCTTTGGAAGCCATTCCCGATGCGCCGATCAAGCCGAAAAAGGCCTCCGCGCCAAGAAAACGGCGGGCGTCGTCAAAGTCGAAATCCTCCCGGTCAAAAGCGGTTGCGAAACCGAAGTCGGGCAAGCCGAAAAATAATGGCAAATCGCCCGGCGGCAAGGGATCGCTCGTTCCCAAGGTGCCGCTGGTGGAGTAACGTAAAGGCGGCGCTCTATGTGCCGCCTTTTTTCTCGCCAAAGTGTCATTCAAGTGCGCTTTCCTGTCCAAACCCTGAACTGACAGTCGATGTCCGTTCCCTTGCGGGCTCAATCATATATGCTCAAGCGGCCTGATTGAATTTTCCCGGAATTAAGGTCCTGAAATCAAATGCCTGACGTCGATGCCGATCATCGGCAAGATCTGATTTCGCGGAAATCGACGTTTGCCTGGTTCCTGAAAGGCGCGCGCGGGGTCGTTTCCATTCCTGCCCTTATTCTGACGGCTGCTTTTGTCGGGTTCGCGGGGCTGGCGCGGCAAAGCGGCATCGATTTCCCGCAGACGATGTTCATGGCTGCTCTGGTCTGGGCCTTGCCGAGCCTGGTTGTTCTGGTCGGTTCGATGGTGTCCGGCGCCTCTCTGCTGACTGCGATGATTGCCGTTGGGCTTTCTGCCGTCCGCCTTCTGCCAATGACCATCGCACTGATGCCGGTCCTTCGGGACGAGGGGCGAACGCGGCGCTGGCAGTTGCTGCTGGCGTCCCATTTTGTGGCGGTCACCGCATGGGTCTTTGCAATGCAGAAACTGCCCGAGTTGCCGCGCAGCGGGCGTCTTCCCTATTTTCTCGGCTTTGCTATCACTCTGAATATCTGCGTATTGGTCACCAGTGCGGTTTCTTATCTGCTGGTGGAAAGAATACCGCCGCTGGCAGCCGGCGCACTCTTCTTCCTGACGCCGATTTATTTTCTTCTGTCGCTCTGGACCGCTGCGCGGGTGAGTTCGGACAAGTTGGCAATGATCATCGGTCTGATTGCCGGTCCTGTTTTCTATCTCTATCTGCCGGGGCCGGACCTTCTGATGACTGGGCTGATCGGTGGCACGGCAGCCTATTTCATCGCCCGGATTTTCAGGCGGACGACATGACCGGTCTGCCATCTGATCTTGGTGAATGGTGGCCCTACATCTTCATTTTGATCGCCGGCTGGTTTGCCACGGACATCTGGCGCTTTCTCGGTGTTATTGCGGCCGGAAGACTGCGGGAGGACAGCGAGATACTCCTGTGGGTCCGCGCAGTGGCGACAGCACTGGTGGCCGGGGTCATTGCACGCCTGATCCTGTTTCCAACCGGCTTTCTTGCGGACACACCGATGCTATTGCGCGTTGGAGCGGCAATCGCCGGGTTTGCCGCCTTCAAGGCGGCAAAAGACAATGTTTTCGTTGGCATTGCCGTCTCTGAACTGGTTCTGATCGGTGGATGGGTCCTGTTTGTTTAGGGTGCGGTTCAGGGCCGGGTCATCACACCGATGCTGCCTGTTCGCCAAAGGCGGACATGGCCCTGGCAGTCTTTTGCGCAGCACTGCGGACTTCCTCGGCAAGATCGCAGTCGGGCAAAGTGCGGGCAAGCACCATGCCGCCGACGCACAGAGCCGCAAGCGCGAGAGCCTTTTGTCTTCGATCGTCCCGATGATCCGTAAGGTTCATTTCAAAAATCCAGACCATGGCATCCAGCAACCGTCTGTACGCCGCCTGAACTTCCGGACCCGATCTGGCCACGTCCGAAGGAAGCGCGATCATTGGGCACTGGCCGTCTAAATCGCCCAGATGCTTGACCGACAGATAGCCGTCGATCATCTGGTGAACCATTCGGGGGTCGAGGGTAGACGGATCGATTCCTGCCTCGTCCCGCCATTGAGCGCCCCGACCCATCAGGAAACTTGCGACCGCCGCGCTGTAAAGCGCCTCTTTGTTCTTGAAATGATTGTAAAAACCGCCCCTGGTCAGACCGGCTTCAGCCATCACCATGTCAATCGTGACCCCCTGAAAACCGTGACGGTTGAACAGAATGCGTGCCGCTTCCACGATTTTCGCGCGGGATTGTCTCTTGTGTTCCTTGCTGTAGGGCATCGTCTGTTTCCCTGTGCCGGTATCCGTAGCATAAATTAAAATATGTTCTTTAACATATATTATTTCATGAAATAACGGACAGATCGGAAGCCTTGGAAACTGACGGAATGTTCGACATGACGACTCTGACTGAGACAATCCCGCAATTGGCAGCTTATCAGCTGGCACTCCTCATCCTCGCACTCCTATGCGTGATCGTGCTGCTTCAGTCCTTTATGACTGCGCCGCTGGCATTCGTCAGCGAGGAACAGGTTCCGGGCATGCCTTTGAAGCATGATCACTCAAAGCTGAGTTTTCGTGCGTTGCGCACATACGGAAATTCAGCGGAGAACCTGCCTGCCTTCGGGTTTTCGCTGGTAGCGGCAATTGCGTTTGGCGCTTTGCCTGCGCTCGTGAATTGGCTGGCCGTTATCTATCTGGTCTTTCGGCTGGCTTTCTGGGCCGCTTACTATAGTGGTGTCGGGAAAATCGCCGGTGGGCCGCGCACGATTTTCTATGTTGGAGGGCTTCTGGCCAATCTTGTTCTGGCTGGCAGTGCGGTCGTTGCGTTCCTGATGGTGTAACCGATCCGGTTTTGGGTCTCAGCCAGGAGTTTATGAAATGAGAGATCTGGCAATTCTGACATTTGTGACATTGGACGGGGTTATGCAGGCTCCGGCCGACCCGGAAGAAGACCGGTCGGGGAACTTCCGGCACGGCGGTTGGGCCATGCCTTTCTGGGAGCCGGTTATGGAGCAGGTTCAACAGGAAGCGATGTCCGTTGACTACGACCTGCTGCTGGGGCGCCGGACGTATGACATTTTTGCGCCGCACTTCTCCGCCGCTGAGGACAACCCGGTTGCCGAAATGTTCAACAGGGCGACCAAATACGTGGTAACGGGCAATCAGGACGGTTTGACCTGGACCAACACGGTCCGGATTACGGGCGATATTGTCGAGCAACTGCAGGGATTGAAGCGCGGGGAGGGCCCGCTGCTTCAGGTTCACGGCAGCTGGAAACTCATTCAGCTTCTGATTGAAAACGATCTGATCGACGAATACCGTCTATGGACATTTCCCGTGACCACCGGCGAGGGCAAGCGCCTTTTCCCGGGCGGAAACAGTCTGCAGGGTCTGACCCTTGAGAAAAGCGGAACGACGTCCGACGGTGTCACGATGAGCATCTACCGCCGAAAACGCTGACGCGCCGTTCAAAAAGGTATAGCGCCCGTAAGGCTTACCGGTCCTTCTGCCAGCTGTAGCGGAAATCACAGTGGTCGGCACCCTGCATGATCGTCTGTGTCCGCTCCAGTTTGATATCGGGATTATACCCGGTGCAGAAGGTCCCGTCACGGCCGCACGAGAGGATGTGGCCAATGTCGGCAAGGCCCATGTCCTGGTACATTTCCGCATATTTACAGCGGGTTACATTGTAATGCACCTGCGTGGCGGTCTCCTTCAGCATCTCCACTTCCAGGGCGCCATTGGCCTTCCACTGGGGAAGCAGATTGTGAAAGCTCTCAAGGGAGGTTTCCTCAGATTCACCTTTGGCATAAGCAGCGCCCTGGCGGATCGAATCTTTGGTGATTGCGCTTCTAAGAATGTCGGCCGCCTGCTCATGACCGAGCCGTTCGGCCATCTCCTCGAAAATAGGCTTGATAATGTTCGCCTCGATGCGGCGTTGTTCAAGAATGGGCAAATCGGTTTTTGCCATGGTCGGTCGGTCCTGAAAATTCGGAAATTCGGGCTGTCGCTTGAATGGGGGAAGCGGTTCCGTCTTTTAACCGTCGGCCACCGCAGCTCGGATTTTCTTCGCCTGCTCGGCAAGCACGTCCTGATCGGCCATGGTGCCGGTATGCGGCTTCAGCGGAATGTCCTGAAATCTGGGAATGACATGGATGTGGGTATGAAAAACGACCTGTCCACCGGCAGGTTCTGAAAACTGCTGGATTGTACAGCCGTCGGCATCAAAGGCCTTGATTGCCGCGTGGGCCATTTTCTGGACTGTGGTCATCAGCGTGCACAAGTCATCCAGGGCGATATCAAATATATTGCGTGATGGAGTCTTGGGTATGACCAGTAGATGGCCGTCCCCGCGCGGCATAATATCCATGAATGCAAGAGTATTGTCGTCTTCGTAGATCTGATGGCACGGCATTTCGCCGTGAATTATTTTGGCAAAAACATTCTGATCATCATAACTTGGAAACTGCATAGGGCCCGGACTCGCATTTGCTTCGATAGATTTATTCTATAACACGGAATATCCGGGTGAGAGCAACGGTGTATCGGAACTCCGTTCGGGTGCCCATACCTTAGGCTCAGGACCTATTCATTTCATGCAATTCTGTTTTGAAAGAAGTATTCGACTGGAGAGAACCAGGGAGAAGCGAAGGTTGGATACCTTTGCGAGTCCTGGTTTTCTTCAGGCGGACACGTCTTTCAAAACCCGAAGGGCGAGGCATATTGTGTTCCTGACTGCGCCCACAAAGACTTGAAAACCGGACGGTTTCCTGCGCCTTTCCGCCTTGTCAAAAACAAAATCTACTCTCGCAGAATGGATGAAATTAATGGGTCCATACCCTAGCCCTGTTTGAACGGCGCGTGTTTTTTGAGGGCGTCCGTCTCCATTGCAACGGCCGCCCGCTCGCCCAGCAGATAGCGGTCGACGGCGTGGCGCAGACCTTCATGGGCAACCCAGTGAGCGGAATAGGTTGTCCTTGGCATATAACCGCGCGCGAGTTTATGCGCGCCTTGTGCGCCTGCTTCAACCCGCTTTAGTCCCTTTGCAATCGCAAACTCGATGGCTTGATAATAACAGACCTCGAAGTGCAGGAATGGGTGGTCTTCGGTACAGCCCCAGTAGCGGCCGTAGAGCGTATCGGATCCGATCATGTTCAGGGCACCGGCGATATGGCGCCCCTTCCGTTTTGCCATGATCAGAAGAACATCCTCCGCCATGCGCTCGCCAAGCAGGGAGAAAAACGGACGGTTGAGGTACGGACGGCCCCACTTCCGACTGCCGGTATCCATGTAAAAGTCATAGAAAGCGTCCCAGTGCGCCTCTTTGATGTCGCTGCCAGTCAGCAGTTCGATGTCAATGGTGCCGTCTGCAAGGGCTTCGCGCCGCTCTTTTTTGATGGCTTTTCGCTTGCGGGAGGCCAGAGCGGACAGAAAGTCGTCAAACGTCTCGTACTGTTCGTTCTCCCAATGGAATTGCTGGTCCTGGCGGAGCAGATAGTCAAACTCTCCCAGAGCCCGCCATTCCGGTTCCGTCAGAAATGTCAGATGGGCAGAGGAGGCTCCGATCTTGTCGGTCAGTTGCACGATCCCGCTTGCCAATGCGGCTGTGCCCGCCTGCTGGTTGACAGATGGAGACAAAAGCAGCCGTCGGCCGGTTGCCGGGGTGAAAGGCACGCTGATCTGGAGTTTCGGGTAATAGCGTCCGCCGGCCCGCTCAAAAGCATCGGCCCATCCGTGATCGAAAACATATTCCCCTTGTGAATGGTTTTTCAGATAACAGGGAACCGCGCCGAGAACGGTCCCGCCGTCATCCTCAAGGATGAGATGCTGCCCGTACCATCCGGTTTGCGGAACCGCACTGCCGGATTCTTCGAGGGCGAGAAGAAACTTATGGGCAAGAAAAGGATTGTAGGGCCGAACCGTCAGTCCCCTTGGCGCACAGTTCCGCGCTGAGCCGTATCCTTCAACGGGGGGATTGGCCAGATCGTCCCATTCCCGTTCCACGATCTCGGTGAGACTGGACAGGACGCGAATGCGATACGTGCCCGCATCAGACATGAGACGGAAGACCCGCCGGGCTCTGCCACCGGTTCATGGAAAAGTCTTTACGCTTGTGCACGGATTCTGGTCACACTCAAATTGGTTGGCATCGTTTCAGTCAATCAGATGGAGAGCATGCGGGCAACGTCAAGACGATGCCTTGCATATATTAAAGGGCTGAATTGCGTCTTGCCGGCCATACCCTAGGTGGGCTTTTTGTCCGGATCAAACCCCTCAAAGATGATCTGATCCGCCCATCGCCCTGCTGTTTTTCTCTGCTCTGCAGTCCTCACAGTCCAGGCAAGCACCGGCAGCCCGAGGGCTTTTTGCGCAAACAGGGGAGCGGGTGCGGGGAGGTCATTGACACAATAAGACACAAATGAAGGGCGCGTGCGCGGCATATGCAGCATGTGCCGGAAGATAAAGCGCTCCATCATCGTGAACCGCCCCCAGCGCTTCAGATTGCGTGCACAGTCGGCGAGCGCTCCCCTTGGGATGTCCGGCGCATAGCGGCGAACAAGAGCGAGAATTTCCGGGTCAAATGACTTAAGGGCGACCGCACCGTCATACTGCGACAGGGTTTTACAGATTTTTTCGACGAAAGGGGCGGCATCGGTCCTGAACAGCGATTTTATTTCAATACACAATCCGACTTTCCTTGCGACTTCGGCCAGAAGGTCTTCAAGAACCCAGATCGGGTCGTCTGAATGCCGCATCGCAATTGATTTTACTTCGGAAAAGTCACGACCGCGGACGGGTCCGCTGGCCGTTGTCAGTCGGTCGAATGTATCGTCATGAAAAACGATAGCCGCCTGGTCGGCGGTCTCCTGCAGATCCACTTCAATCGTGAAATTGCGCTCGATCGCTGCTTTGATCGCGCTTGGTGAATTTTCGATAATGCCGCGGCTTGCGTCATGAAAGCCGCGATGTGCAATCGGCCGGTCGGTCAGCCAGCGTAGATCAGCCATTTTTGAAAATCCGGCGCCGGGTCGTTATTCAAATTCGAAAACGGCTTCGATCTCCACACTGGCATCCATGGGCAGGGACGCCGCACTGACCGCCGATCGGGCATGGCGTCCGCGGTCGGACAGCACATCGACCATGAAATCGGAGGCGCCGTTGATGACCTGTGGCTGATCGACGAAATCCGGTGTCGAGTTGACAAAGCCGACCAACTTGACGAGACGGGTCACCCTGTCCAGATCCCCCAGCGCGGCCTTTGCCTGTGCAAGCAGGTTTATGGCGCACAGCCTGGCAGCGTTTGCCGCCTCCTCGGCACTCTGTTCCGCTCCGCATTTGCCGGTATATTCCAGACCGTTTTCGCCAATGGGCAGTTGTCCGGAAATCCAGAGAAGATTGCCTGTTACGACGAAGGGGACGTAATTGGCGAGTGGCGCCGAGGGTTTGGGGAGTGTGACTCCCAAATCCGAAAGGCGGGCTTCGACTTGGCCGGACATGGTATTCTCCTGATCATAATTTTGCCGGACCTTGGCGCATATTAATTCCGTCGGCAAGCGTTGAAGGATTTTTTTGGGAGAATTGAAACCAATATCGGCTAAACTGACAATTGAGCAACGTCGTTGATGCGTCACGAGTTAGGGAAATACATGAGCGCTGCATATTGTCGTCCGGAAAAGAAACAGGTCCTGGGTTCGAAAGGACGGCGCGCACGTGTTGCCGGCGCGGTTGCGGCGACGGGTTTGTTCGGCCTTGTGTTGTGGGTCGGCCATGCTAACGCACTGACCGGAAAGCCGGTTTTGCATGCGCACCGTGCCGTCTACGACATGACGCTCGGCGAAAGTAAGGATACGTCGGGCATAAGCGGCGTTACCGGCCGCATGGTGTTCGAATTCTCCGGATCCGCCTGCGAGGGATACACTGTCAACTTCCGTTTTCTGACCCGAATCGAAAGCGACGAAGGCGCCAGCCGGGTGACTGACTTGAGAACGTCGTCTTTTGAAAAAGGTGATGGCGGTTCGTTCCAGTTTATCAACAAGACGTATATCGACAAGGTTCTGGCCGAAGAGACCCACGGGCAGGCCAGACGCGAGAAAGACGAAATTTCTGTCGATCTTGAGCGTCCGACGAAGGAGAAGTTCGGCGTACAGAAATCGGCTCTGTTTCCGACGGAACATCTCCTGGAAATCATCACGAAAGCCCAACAGGGCGCCAACTTCCTGCAGGCCGATGTTTATGACGGCTCCGAAGACGGCCACAAAGTGTTTGCGACGACGTCTGTCATCGGTGCGATCAAATCTCGCGTTCAGCCGGTCAACGGTGAAAACGTGGCTGAAGTCAGTGCGCTTGAGGGGATGAAATTCTGGCCGGTGACCATTGCCTATTTCGACACGGAGAATGAACGGCAGGGCGAGACCACTCCGATTTACGAGCTGGCATTCGAGCTTTATGAAAACGGTGTCAGCGGCGGCCTCAACATGAAATACGGCGATTTCAGCGTGAAGGGCGAGTTAAAGGAAGTCGAGTATCTCGCAACTGAAAGGTGCGAAAAGTAAAGCCGACTGCGGCTGAGTCCCACCGGCACATCACATGGTAGCGTCTTCTCCGGTTCCCGTCGGTTGGCAGGAACGACTTACGGCTGTCGTTTTTTCCCGAACGTCATGCCGAGTTCAACGGTGCTGTCCCCGAATTTGTCCCTGAGCTGATCGATTGCCCGCTCTGCCTTGGCCCTTCTTTCCGCATCCGGATCAACCAGATCGACCGGATCCGCCAGATCCGCTGAGGACAGGTCGCTGACGCCGATCCCCAGAAGACGAAACCGTCGCCCGTCGGCCTCTTTGGCAAGAAGCTTGCTGCCGGTGCTGAACAGCCGGTCGGCCAGCTGTGTCGGGTCGGCAAGCTGCCGGTTTCGCGTAATGATTTTGAAATCATGCGTCTTTAATTTGAGCACGACCGTTCTTCCGGCGATGTTGGATTTCTTCAGACGCCCGGAGACGGACTCGCTGAGGCGGCGCAGGGCAACCAGCAAGTCATCGAGGTTGGCAATATCGGTGTTGAATGTGGTTTCCGTGCTGATGCTCTTGGCGGCGCTACGCGCATTGACAGACCGGCTGTCAAGGCCGCGGGACAGGCGCGACAGGCGCAGACCCATGGCGCCGTATTTTTTTGCAAGATCTGTTTCCGGCATCTGTTGCAACTGGCCGATTGTGTGCAGGCCGTCTTTGGCAAGACGCGCCTTGAAAGCCTTGCCGACCCCCCAGATCAGGCTCACCGACCGGTCTTTGAGAAAGTCCAGCGCTTCTTCCTTGCCGATGATGGAAAACCCGCGCGGCTTTTCAAGATCCGAAGCGACCTTGGCAAGAAACTTGTTGTAGGAAAGGCCAACCGAGATTGTCACGCCAACCTCCCGTTCGACCGTTTGTGCGAAACGTGCCAGGGTTTCCGCCGGCGGGGCATGATGCAACCTGACCGTTCCGGACAAATCCAGAAAAGCTTCGTCGATCGAAAGCGGTTCGACCATCGGGGTCAGCGTGTGCATCATCGCACGAATTTCGCGGCCCACGTCCGTGTATTTCTTCATATTCGGTTTGATGACGACGGCGTTCGGACAGGCGGCGAGCGCCTTGAACATCGGCTGGGCCGAATGCACGCCGTGAATGCGGGCGATATAGCAGGCCGTGGAGACAACGCCCCGTTTCCCCCCGCCGATGATGAGCGGCTTGTCCGCCAGGTCCGGATTGTCCCGCTTTTCGACGGACGCGTAAAACGCATCGCAATCAATATGCGCCATTGAAAGGTGAGCGATCTCCGGATGCAGCAGCAGGCGCGGGCTGCCGCAGTTGGGACAGCGCTGGGCCGCCCGCTTCGTCTCTGTCGGGTCGGCCCAGGACAGACAGTCACGGCAGAGATATTTTTCCGGCCGGTATTTTACGGTATCGCTTGCCATCCTCACTGATCCGATGGTGACACATGACGACCAATATAGGTGCCGACGTCCTCCCAGGTGCGCGTTTTCAAGTGAATGCCTGACAATTCGGGCGCCAATTGGAAAAAGACGTCATCGGCGACAAACTGTATCAGATGAATGTTTCGGGCGGTTTCGGCGACGGACAGCAGATTGGGCGGGCTGTCGTCGAGAAAGAAGATGTCCGCCGATGTCCTTTCGGCAAGTCTGGCAACGGTTGGTCCCTTGGGGCCGCTATGGGTGATGAGCGGGTGGGGCAGTCCATGACTGTCCAGTGCATCGCGTCGGCGGTGTCCCAAATCGTGAGGGATGTTGGTGAGGAATATGACCTGTGCATGCCGGGACAGGCTGTCCAGCGTTTCGCGCGCTCCCTCTACAATGGGTTGACGGTCGATCTCGGCCTGAAAGAAGTCTGCGACCATCGACCGGGTCATCCCTGCGCTCGCCGGCCGGTCGCTGGATTTCTCCCTGATATTGTTCTTCAGAGAATAGTCGTTGCTATGCAGAATATAGCCGTTTTTCTGCAGGAAGGTCCGAAACGGTTTTAGAAAATGAAGCACGACCTCGTCGATATCGCAAACGATCAGAGGCGCGTTCTCAATCTGCAATTCAGACAGCTGGGCGTGCAGATGCGGATCTGTCGGCGCCCTGTCACCCATGAGTGGACCCTGCATCGGATCCCGCCAGAGCGTAGTGCGCAGCGGCTATCATTGTCGGCCGAATGCCGGAATTACTTGTGAAGGCAAGTAACAGCGTTTCATCCGCCATGATGAATTCCAGGACGCCCAGCAAAAAGCCGGGTTCTGACGCGGCTTCTCTCAATTGTGCCGGTCCAATTCCCGAAAGAGACAGAAATCGACCCAGATGTTCTGGATCGCGGCCTATGAAACCCAGCACTTGAATGGCCAATTCTTCCGCATTTTCCCGCGATAATCGTTTGCTGTCACCGATATTCATTGGGAAATTTGCCTTTCTGAAACGAATCCGGGTTATTGTGGCCTAAATTATAGACGATTAAGAAGCTTTTCCTGCAACGGCACAGTCAGATTCGGGATCTTGTTGCAGGTTGAGAAAAGGCTTTTGATCCGTTAAGGCGAATAAATGGCGAAAACCGTGCTCATAGTGGAAGATAACGAGCTGAACATGAAGCTCTTCCACGACCTGTTGGATGCCAACGGGTATCAGACTCTTCAGACCCGGACCGGGCATGAGGCGCTGGATCTTGCCAGGCAGCACCATCCTGACCTGATTCTTATGGATATCCAACTACCGGAAGTTTCCGGACTTGACGTTACACGCTGGATCAAGGAAGACGATGATCTGAAGACCATTCCTGTAATCGCTGTCACGGCATTCGCCATGAAGGGCGATGAAGAAAGAATCCGGCAGGGCGGATGCGAGGCCTATATCTCAAAACCGATTTCTGTTGCTAAATTCCTGGAAACGGTTCGTTCCTATCTGGGCGAAGCTTAGAGCGTGTCTTGTTTATGTTGGATCATTTGATGGCGGAAAATCGAACCAGTCGACAAGGCGCGTCCCGTCGTGCGATGCAGAGTATCGGGCACGGGGTGCAACACTGTCCGACAGGGCAATGCTCCCCACCCGAAAAGGACGATCGTGTTGACAGGTAATATGCAAAGAGCCGGGCCGTTTTGCGCGCTGACGTCGTTGGCCTATGCCTATGGCGGAGAGATGCCGGGCCATGCAGACCTTGCGGCCGATGAGCACAATAGCCACGGTCAGATGATACACTATAAACAAGATACGCTCTAATTGTCAGTCGGACCCCCTGCATGACCGGACGTGTTCTTATAGTCGACGATATTATTGCCAATGTTCGGTTGCTCGAAGCGCGTCTTTTATCCGAATATTTTGAAGTCGTAACGGCGTCCAGCGGAGCGGAAGCGCTGGAGCTTTTGGCGGACGATGCGTTCGATATCATTCTTCTTGATGTCATGATGCCTGAGATGGACGGGTTCGAAGTGTGTCGGCGCATCAAGGACGATCCGAAAACCGCGCATATTCCGGTTGTGATGGTTACCGCGCTCGATCAGCCGGACGATCGGGTCAAAGGGCTTGAAGCCGGTGCCGACGATTTCCTGACGAAACCGGTGAATGATATTTCGCTCACAACCCGGGTCAAAAACCTGATCCGCCTGAAGCGACTGCATGACGAATTCCGTATGCGCGCATCAACCGGGCGCGTTATGGGATTTGAAGACGGAATCGATCTGGCGTCCCTCCTGTCACAGAAAAAATCGAGGATTCTGGTGATCGACGAACGCCGGTCGTCTTACGAGCGCAGTGTCGCCACCTTATCGCGTGAGAGCCATGTCGATGTGGAGACGGAAGCCCAAAGCGCTCAGATCCGGCTTGTCGAGGGTGACTACGATCTTGCGATCATCGCTATGGACATCAAGGGGTTCGACCCGCTCCGGCTCTGTGCGCAAATCAGGTCTTTTGATAAAACCCGTATCCTTCCCATCATGCTGATCTGCGAGGAGCAGGACAACGACCGGCTGATGAAGGCCTTGGAACTGGGGGTCAACGACTATGTCGTGCGGCCCGTAGACCGAAACGAACTGCTCGCCCGGACACGGACCCAGATCCGGCGCAAACGCTTCAACGATACCCTGCGCGACAGTGTGCAGGAGACGATGGAACTGGCTATCAAGGACGGTCTGACCGGTCTTTACAACCGACGGTATCTGGAAAGCCACCTGACGTTATTGACACAGGAAGCGAGCCAGCGCCGCTCCGCGCTTTCTCTGATAGTTCTGGATGTCGATCACTTCAAGCATGTGAACGATACCTACGGTCATCACGTTGGTGATGAGGTGTTGAAGGACATGGCGCGGCGTTTGAGACGCAATACGCGCGGTTTGGATCTGCTTTGCCGATATGGTGGCGAGGAATTTGTCATCGCAATGCCGGAAACGGCGGCAAACCTCGCCTTCGGGGCGGCCGATCGAATCAGGGAAAAAATCGCCACGGAGCCCTTTGTTGTCAGCGGCGGCATGCACAGTCTTGATATTACCATCAGTATCGGCGTTGCCAGCTTTGCGATCGGTCAGAACGACACGTCAGACGACTTGTTCCGAAGAGCCGACAAGGCCCTTTATCAGGCCAAGTTGGGGGGACGAAACAAAGTCGTTCTTGATCCGCAGGCAGAGCAAGGCGCTGCATTCTGATTGCAGTTTTCCCGTCTGATTCTTGTTTTTGGAAGTCCTGCTGCGTGGGCTCCGTAAAATTTACAGGAAGCTGTGTGTTGCCATCATAATGCCGCAACCTAGCCAATCCTGCGCCATATAGTTTTCACTAAATATTGATGTTCCACTTTTTCCGAATTTTGAATCTCTCAAATAGAGTGCGGTGCAAACAACAGAAAAATTTTGCCGGGTTCCTAATTAACCAATCACATTTACATTAATATCAGAGATAGCTACAATTAATTCGGAATTTCTTGAAAATTTTATCTTTATGGATAGTATGGCGAGCAACGAAACGGAAATCGGCGGCTTCTTGTGATCTAAGACACTACGCCTCCGGTTTAAACATGTTTCAATCGACTACCCTACGGAGTGCTCAGGTCCGCCGCATCTCCTGGGTCCGTGGGGTTAGGCCGGCTGGGGATTGGGAGGAGTGGCCTCCTCGTATTCCCATCCCCACCGGCCACCCTTCCTGACCAGCGAATCGTCCGTCATTTTCGCACCAGTCCCAAGCTGGATCGGGGTTTGTTTCCCAGAACGAACATGGTTGTGAGCAGATGCGATCCGACCCGCTAAGAGGTTGCAGTCGGTTTTGGTTGGCACATGCGGAGTGTTCTATAAACAACCAATTAAAACAAAACTTTATCACAAAGATTCTGCGCGGCGTGTTCGCCGGCGAAAGTCATTTGCACAGGACCGGTCCGCCTTTTTTTGAAACCGTCGGGCCGTCTGAATCCTGAAGTAAGTGAGGAGAAAAATTTACTGCCGCCGGGTGTGCGTTCGGCTTTTACACGCAAAAACAAAAACGCCGCGGGTAAGGCGGCGCTCTTTAAGGGCAGTCGAAAGAAAACGTGATCAGTGCGAAGTTACTTGATCTTGGCTTCTTTGAAATCGACATGTTTCTTGACGACAGGATCGTATTTACGCTGAACCATTTTCTCGGTCATGGTGCGTGAATTTTTTTTGGTGACGTAGAAGTATCCGGTATCTGCCGTAGAGAGAAGTTTGATTTTGATTGTGGTCGCCTTGGCCATGGCCCTTGTGTCCTGTTTTTCGATGCGGGTTTGACAGGCGCCTGACGATGCGCTCAGCGGTCGACCCGGTTTTTGGGAAATTCAGGCGGCCAAACTACGCAAGACGCGGGGAAAGTCAAGACTGCTGTTCTAAGGCCAGTCAGATTTCCTCGCGCACAAATCCCGTGCGCTGCCAGTAATAGTATGGTGCAGCCGTTTCGGGCGACAGGGTCGGATCGATCGCAAGGCGCCGCCGCAGCTCTTCGATGATCGTCTTTGTTATGCTTGGCAGTTCCAGGCGGCCGGTTTCGTCCAGCGAAATCCAGTGCAGTTCCTCAAGTTCCCCCGATGGGCCGGTTTGTTCAGGTAAACTGTCGGCAATTGCATCATCGAAAACGGCGAGGAAACGGGTGTCGAATCGCCGGGGCCTGCGGGGTGGTGTGATTGCACGGCCGATCAGCCGGATGGGCGAAAGGTCCAGTTCGATGCCTCGTTCGGCAAACGGCAAAAGCGGAGCAGGGGCCTTCCACTGCTTGCCGGAGTTTTTGCCGATAAAGAGCCCGGCTTCTTCGTAGGTTTCCCGGATGGCGGCGATCGCCAGGGCACGGGCGCGCGCTTCCGATCGCGGTTGCTTCATGGCATGCATCAGTTTTTCATGCACCACCGGATCAAAACCGTTGTCGGGCCTGATCCTTGAATCGGACGGATCGACGCGGCCGCCGGGAAAGACGAACTTGCCGGGCATGAAACGATGCCGCTCGTGCCTGCGTCCCATCAGCACTTCCGGTTCGCCGTGCGCCGTGCGTCTGAGTATCAGCAGGGTCGCGGCGTCTTTGGGCCGTAAATTGGGATTGTCAGTCCGCCGTTCGGCGGCATTGAGTTCGGGCAGCAGATCCGATCCCATCAGCCACCGCTTTTTCCGGCTTTGCTCATCAGATCGAACTCATCTTCGCTGTCCGGATCAAATCCATGCATATAAAGGGCCCATTGCAAGCCGACCACCGCGCCTTTGATAGGCGACAGCAGCGCCATGGACATCAAGACGGTCAATGGCAGCCAGAGCGCCATATGAACCCACATTGACGGTTGATAGGCAACTTCGAGCGCCAAAACGCCGGTGACGATGATGTGGCCGACAATGAAGATCGTGAAATAGGGCGGGGCGTCATCGGCACGGTGATGATGCAACTCTTCCGAACAGGCCTCGCAGCTATGGACGACCTTGAGGAATCGCCCGAACAGCCGGCCGTTGCCGCAGTTGGGGCACCGCATCATAAATCCGGTCTTCATGGCCTTGAACAGGTCGCGCTTTGGCCGGTTTTCACTGACCATACCGGTTCCTTGACCGACATCGTAGTCGACACTCATCTCTTCCGTCCTTTTCGCCTGTCCCGGGCAAAACGTTTGTTTTTCGACTGGGCCTTTCCGGAAGCCGTTTTGAGATAGCGTCCCTCGCTCAGAACCTCAAAACGCAGCGCACCGGCAAACGGCGCCGCTTCGACCAGTCGAACTTCGATTGTATCCCCAAGCTGGTACGTTTCGCCAGTCGTTCGACCGATCAATGCGTGCGCCAAATCGTCATAGTGGTAATAATCCTCTCCGATTGTTGCCGCCGGGACAAAACCGTCCGCACCGCTTGCATCAAGGCGCACGAACAGTCCGGACTTTGTGACACCGGCAATTTTTCCGGTAAATCGCGCGCCGACCCGCTCCGTCAGCCACATGGCGATCAGGCGGTCGACCGTGTCCCGTTCCGCCGTCATTGCGCGGCGCTCGGCCGCTGATATTTCGGCGCCGACAGCCTCAAGCTTTTCACCGTACCCGTCCGGGAGACCATCCTTGCCGAACTTCAGGGCATGGATCAGACCGCGATGGACGATCAGGTCGGCATAGCGCCGGATCGGCGAGGTGAAATGCGCGTATTTTCGCAAATTCAGGCCGAAGTGACCGATATTCATCGGGTGATATTCGGCCTGCGCCTGCGAACGCAGGATCACCTCGTTGACCAGGGACTCGTTTGGAGATCCGGCAACCTGCCTGAGAATCCCGTTAAAGTGAGACGGTCGCATATTGCCCGCCTTGGGCAACTTGATATCGATGGTCGACAGAAAATCCCGTAAGGATTCAAGTTTTTCCGGCGAGGGGGCATCGTGAATGCGGTAGAGCAGGGGCGTCCTGTGCTTTTCAAGCGTCTCCGCCGCCGCCACATTCGCCTGGATCATAAACTCTTCGATCAGCTTGTGAGCGTCGAGCCGGTCGGGGATGATGACCCGGTCAACAGTCCCGTCTTTTTTGAGAACGAGCTTGCGCTCGGGCAGATTGAGATCAAGCGGTTGGCGGTTCTCCCGGCCTTTCCTCAGGCAGGCATAGGCCTGCCACAGAGGCGTCAGGACGGAGTCCAGAAGCGGGGCTGTTTGCGGGTCTGGCGTGCCGTCAATGGTGGCTTGTGCCTGAGCGTAAGCCAGCTTTGCATGCGAGCGCATGAAAACACGGTGAAACGTATGCCCGCGCTTGCGGCCATCTTTGTCGAAAACCATGCGCACGGCCAGTGCCGGACGGTCTTCGCCTTCTTTCAGCGAACAAAGATCGTTGGAAATCCGCTCCGGCAGCATCGGGATCACGCGGTCCGGAAAATACACCGAATTGCCCCTTATCTGTGCTTCCCGGTCCAACTGAGAGCCGGGCAGCACATAGTTGGCCACGTCGGCAATTGCCACAAACACAATCCAGCCGTCCGGATTATCCGCATCCGGATCCGGTTCGGCGAACACGGCATCGTCGTGATCCTTGGCGTCGGGCGGATCGATGGTGATCAGTTTTATGTGGCGCCAGTCCTCCCGGCCTTGCCCGGTGACCGGCCTTGCCCTTTCGGCCTCGGCCAGGACGCCGTCGGGAAAAATGTGACGGATATTGTGCGCATAAAGCGCAATCATTGACACGGCTTTTTCGCTGCCCATGGCGCCAATGCGTTCCTCGACCCGGGCGACCGACGGCCCATAACGGCCGGTCCGGCCCACAGTCACACGCACCAGATCGCCATCTTCGGCGTCTTTCAGATGGGCGGCGTCGATCTCCAGTTCCCGCTGTTTCTTATCGATTGGAACAAGCCTGACGTCTTTTGTGGCTTTCTGGATGATGCCGAGGATGGGGCCGGTTTTTTTCTCCAGGACTTTGATAATCCGGGCCGCGTGATCCGCTTCCGGCCCGCTTGCCATGTCCGTCAGGCGGACCAGGGCCCGGTCTCCGATGCCCGGTTGCCGTCCCGGCCGCTTATGGCGGTCGGGGACGACGAGAACACGCGGGATCTCGCCGTTCTCTTCCCGGTCCCAGGCTTCAGGCTCACCCAGCAACTCGCCATCGCTGTCCCGGAAGGTCAATAAGACGACAAAGACGCGCGGCAGATCGCCGGGGCGCAGCAGTTTCTTTTGTTTTTTCTGAATAAGACCTTCATCGGCGAGATCGGCAAGGAGCCGTTTCAGTCTGATCCGGTCGCTGCCTTTGATGCCGAAGGCCCGGGCAATTTCCCGTTTTCCCGCCTTTCCGGGATGATCGGCAATGAAAGCCAACACGTCTTCGCGCGATGGGAGATGATTCGTATCGGCTTTCTTTTTGTTGCGTTGTGCCAAAGGGAAGCCCGTCTACTCGCCCGCGGCGGCTGGCGTTTTGGCGGTCGTTTTCTTTTTGGCTGATGTTTTCTTTTTGGCAGCGGATTTCTTCTTCGCAGCCGGTTTCTTACCTGATTTGGCGGCCTTTTCCGCGATCAGCTCAAGGGCCTTTTCCAGCGTGACCGCCTGCGGGTCGAGATCCTTGGGCAGCGTGGCGTTGATCTTGCCGTGATTGACGTATGGTCCGTACCGGCCGTCGCGAACGGTGATCGCGCCGCCCTCCTCGGGATGGTCGCCAAGCTCCTTCAGGGCCGCGGCGGTGGTGCGGCGGCGCCCGCCATTGGCCGCTTTCTGGGCAATCGCATCCACTGCGCGGTTGATCCCGACGGTAAACACCTCGTCAACGGAGTCCAGATTGGCATAGAGCCCGTCATGCAGAACAAAGGGACCGTAGCGGCCGATGCCCGCGGTGATCGGTTTTCCGGATTCCGGATGCGTGCCGACGTCGCGCGGCAGGGAGAGCAGTTTAAGCGCTTTCTCCAGATCCATGTCCTCCGCGAGCCAGCCCTTTGGCAGCGAGCCGCGTTTGGGTTTCCCCTCTTCGCCCAATTGAACATAAGGTCCGAAACGGCCGCTGCGCAGCGTCACTTCAAGTCCCGACTCCGGATCAATGCCCAGAACTTTCGGACCGTCGGCCGCCTCTCCGTTGGCATCTTCTTCGGCCGAGGAGTTGAGCTGGCGCGTATACTTGCACTCCGGATAGTTTGAGCAGCCGACAAAGGACCCGTAACGGCCAAGCTTCAGCGAAAGACGACCGTCCTTACACATCGGGCAGGAGCGTGGATCGGACCCGTCTTCACGCGGCGGGAAGATCCGCGCCGCCAGAAGATCGTTCAGCGTATCGATGACATTGCTGACCCGCAGTTCCTTGATTTCACCGACGGCGCCGGAGAACTCTTCCCAGAATTCCTTCAGAACGTCGCGCCACAGCAATTCCCCGGCGGAGATTTTGTCGAGCTTCTCCTCCAGACTGGCCGTGAAGTCGAATTCAACATAGCGCTCGAAGAAGGATTCAAGAAAGGCCGTGACCAAACGACCTTTATCCTGCGGGATCAGCCGTTTCTTTTCCAGGTCGACATAATCCCGGTCCCGCAGTGTCTGCAGTGTGGAGGCATAGGTCGACGGGCGCCCGATGCCAAGCTCTTCCATCTTTTTGACGAGCGTGGCTTCGGTGTAGCGCGGCGGCGGTTCGGTAAAATGCTGGCTGGCCTCAATCGAGTGTTTGTTGACCTGTTCGCCCTGACTCACAGCCGGAAGACGCCGATTTTCCTCGTCCTCTTCGTCATCCTTGCCTTCCTGATAGAGTGTCAGGAAACCGTCGAAACGGATAACAGATCCGGTGGCGCGGACCTGCGCGGTGTGTCCGGGCCCGGCCACATCGATATCGATCGTGGTGCGCTCCATCAGCGCCGGTTCCATCTGGCTGGCAATGGTCCGCTTCCAGACCAGTTCGTAAAGGGCGAGTTGCTCCTTATCCAGATACTGCGCGACCGATTTGGGCAAACGGGACAGGCTGGTGGGACGAATGGCTTCGTGGGCCTCCTGCGCGTTCTTGGCTTTGGACGCATAATGCCGGGGCTTTTCAGGCAGATACTTGTCGCCGAATTCCCTGCCGATAACGCTTCTGGCTTCGGCAATCGCTTCACCGGCGATTTGGACGCCGTCGGTCCGCATATAGGTGATCAGGCCCGTTGTTTCGCCGCCAATATCGAACCCCTCATAGAGTTTCTGGGCAACCTGCATGGTCCGGGTGGCGGAAAATCCGAGTTTTCGAGAGGCTTCCTGTTGCAGCGTCGATGTCGTGAACGGGGCAAAGGGGTTGCGCCGCTGCGGCTTCGATTCAATCGAGGCGACCTTGTAGCTGCCTGCCTCCAAAAAGGCTTTGATTGCCTGAGCCTGTTCTTCGTTTCCGATATCGTGACGGCCGATCTTATCGCCGTCATATTGCGTCAGGCGGGCCTGAAAAGCGGCTCCTTCACGGGTCGTAAGATTTGCAAGAAGCGACCAGTATTCGACAGAGACGAATTTCTCGATCTCTGTTTCCCGGTCGCAGATCAGTCTCAGGGCAACCGACTGAACCCGGCCTGCGGACCGTGCGCCTGGCAGTTTGCGCCAGAGAACCGGTGACAGGGTAAAACCGACCAGATAGTCGAGCGCCCGGCGGGCCAGATAGGCATCGACAAGCGGCGCATCCAGATCGCGCGGATTGTCCATCGCCTCAAGGATCGCCTTCTTGGTGATCGCGTTGAAAACGACCCGCTGAACCGGCTTGTCCTTAAGGGCCTTCTTCTTGTTCAGAACTTCAAGCACATGCCAGGAAATCGCCTCTCCCTCGCGGTCGGGGTCAGTCGCAAGGATCAGCTTGTCAGCGCTCTTGACGGCGCTTGCGATTTCATTGAGGCGTTTCTGGCTTTTGGAATCGACCTGCCAGCTCATCTGGAAATCGTCATCGGGCAACACGGAGCCGTCCTTGGGCGGCAGGTCGCGCACGTGTCCGTAGGAAGCCAGGACCTGATAGTCAGATCCAAGATACTTGTTGATGGTTTTCGCTTTCGCGGGCGATTCCACAATAACTATGTTCATGCATGTCCCATGGAAATCATCTGTTGGCCGTCCGACGGACCCCTATCCGCCGCACGAAAAAGCTATGGTGTTGAAATCCGAATTCCATAGCGGACATTCAATTGGACTTTGTTATTCGTCTGGTCAAGGGCGAACAGAATTTTTTTGGTAACGGTAGGCGTAAAATATCGACTTTTTTCAGGTTGGGTGGTGTCTTACTGTGATGATCAAATATTTATCATTTCAGGACAGGCTGCGCGCATGTCCTTGAAGCGCTGTTTCTTCATAAAAACAGATGTGTAGACCAATTTTACTGAGGTGCGTTTTCTTTAAGCTGTTGTGTGTGTCCTGTTGTATTTGAAGTTAACTGATTTACAGGAGAGACACGGAATGGCCGGCGTGTCGCTCAAGTTTGCCCGCGATTTCCAGTTCCAGCAGCACGAGGGTGATTTCGCGGATGTCCGCATTCAAAAAGCGGGAAAGCTCGTCGATTTCCTGGGGCGCGCTTCCAAGTGCCTGGAGGATCCGGTTTCTAAGATCTCCGGATGCTTCGGGCAGTGCGGACGGCGGTGTGCCATCTTCCGATATCCGCTCAGGAACAGTCGGGTAAGGGGAGGCGGTTTCTGTCGGCTCGAACAGACCTTTTTGTGCCGTAACCGCTTCCAGAATATCGGTGGCCGAGGTTACCAGCGTCGCGCCCTGGCGAATCAGTGAATTGCAGCCGGCGGAGCGCGGGTCTTTCGGCGATCCGGGAACCGCAAGCACCTCACGGCCTTGCTCAAGGGCAAATCGTGCCGTGTGCAGTGAGCCGGAGCGCGCGGCGGCTTCAACGAGTATGGTGGCAAGTCCGATACCGGAGATCAGGCGGTTGCGTCTGGGAAAATCGCGTGCCCGCGGCTGCCAGGACCACGGCATCTCTGTCACGATTGCTCCCCCGCGCACAATGATTTGATCGGCAAGGACCTCGTGCTCAGGCGGATAGATCACATTCGGCCCGCCGGCCAGCACCGCTATGGTCCCCGTTTCAAGCGCTGCCTCATGAGCTGCAGCGTCGATGCCGCGCGCAAGGCCTGAAACAACCGCATATCCCGCATTGCCCAGGTCGTTCGCAAATTCCCCGGCCAACCGTCGGCCGGCAAGCGACGAATTTCGGCCTCCGACAATGGACAGGGCCGGCATCTCAGCGATCGCTTTTGAGCCGCGGACAGCCAGAAGCGGCGGCGGTGCATGAATGTGCTGCAGCAGCGCCGGATAGCCGTCTTCACCGGGCGCGACCAGACGGGCGCCGAACGCCGAGAGCGCTTCAAGTTCGCGTTCAACGGCCTCAAGCGGTGCGATGCGGATCCTGTTCTTTGCGCCACCGCGGCGGGCCAGATCAGGAAGCGCATCCAGTGCGGCACGTGCCGAACCGAAATAATTCAGCAGATCCCGGAATATTGACGGTCCGACATTGTCTGATCTGAGAAGTTGCAGCCAGTCCAATCGCTGGGGTTCGGTCAGGAGAACGCGGTCGGGCTGTTCGGTCTGTTTCGCCATTTTCGGATTACTTGCCGCCAATCTTTGATTCAGTCCCGGCAATCAGCCGTCCGATATTGGACCGGTGTTTGATCCATAGAAGAACGGACAGCAGCGCGAACAATTCGGCAGACTGCCACTGGTCGAAATAAATGAGAACAAGCGGACTGACGAGCGTCGCAAGCAGGGCGGAGAGGGACGAATAGCGACTGATAAAGGCCGTGGTCAGCCAGACGACCGCAAAAGCGACCGCTGCGATCCAGAACAGGCCAAGCAGCAGCCCGATATAGGTCGCAGTCCCTTTCCCGCCCTTGAATTTCAGCCAGATGGGAAACAGGTGGCCAAGAAACGCGCCCAGCCCGGCGAGGGTTGCCGCGTCGGGTCCCCACCGAGCGGCGATGAGAACGGCCACCGTGCCCTTTAGCGCATCTCCCAGCAAGGTCAGTGCCGCCAGCAGCTTGCTTCCGGTCCGAAGCACGTTGGTGGTGCCGATGTTTCCCGATCCGATCTCACGGATATCGCCATGTCCTGCCAGGCGGGTAAGGATCAGGCCAAAGGGGATCGATCCAAGCGCATAACCGAAAAGAAGGGCCGCAAGATAATATGGCCAGGCAAGGGACCAACTGATTGGATCAGGCATCGGTTTTTTCCGTCGGATTTTCTGATTTTAAACACACCTGGGCTGAGAGCTCATCTATGCGCCCTGAGCCCAGGCAAACACGGTCATTCCCGCAACCACGGTCCGTTTGACGCGCCCCTGAAACCGGGCGCCTTCAAAAGGCGTGTTTTTCGACCGCGAAACGATGTCTTCCTCCTTCAGAACCCAGGGCTCGTTCGGATCGAAAACAATGAGATCCGCGGGCGCTCCCGGCGTCAGCGTGCCGGCATCAAGGCCGAGCAGCGCGGCGGGATGACAGGTCATCGCTGCCAGGACCGTCATAAGGGGCACCTCCTCCGAATGAACCAGGCGCAACGCGGCGGGCAGCAGGGTTTCCAGTCCGATCGCCCCGTCTTCCGCGTCGGCAAAGGGATGCCGCTTTGTCTCTACATCCTGCGGGTCGTGGCTGGAAACGATGACATCGATGGTTCCGTCTCTCAGGCCCTCGACCATCGCCTGCCGGTCGTCTTCCGACCGCAATGGCGGTGACATTCTGAAGAAGGTCCGATAGGGACCGATGTCGTTTTCATTGAGGGTCAGGTGGTTGATTGAGGCCGCCGCGGTGACCGGCAGTCTGCCTTTTTTTGCCAATCTGACGGCATCGACCGACGCTTCGCAGGAGATCTGGCTGGCGTGATAGCGGCCCTTCGTCAGGCCGACCAGCCGGATGTCGCGCTCAAGCTGAATGATCTCCGCCTCACGCGGGATGCCCGGCAGGCCGAGACGGCTGGCGGTCTCACCCTCGTTCATGACACCGTCTCCGACAAGATCGCTGTTTTCAGGATAATGCACGATCAGGGCATTGAAATCTCGGGAATACGTCAGCAGGCGCCGCATCACCAGCGCGTTTGCGACCGAACGCCGGCCATCGGTAAACGCGACGGCTCCGGTCTCGCTGAGGAGACCGATTTCCGTCATTTCCTTGCCGTTCTGGCCTTTTGTCAGCGCCGCCATCGGATGCACGCGCACGATAGCGGTATCCCGGGCCCGCCGCAGCATGAAATCAACGAGTGAGGGATCGTCGATCACCGGATCTCCGTCCGGCATCGTCACCATGGTGGTGACACCGCCGGCGGCGGCGGCCTTGCTCGCCGATCTCAGGGTTTCCCGGTGCTCGCGCCCCGGTTCTCCGACAAAGACCCGCATGTCGATCAGGCCGGGCGCCACAACGAGACCGGTTGCGTCCACGAGTTCGGCGCCCTCCGGTGCGCCCTGATCGGTTCCCTCCCGTCCCGCAGCGAGGATTTTCCCGTCCTCGACAATCACGGTCCCTGTTTCATCAAGGTTCCGGACCGGGTCGATTATCCGGGCGTTCACGAGAACCAGGGGTTTTTCGGTAGCTGCCAAGACCGGATCCTCAATTGTTTGGAAGGTGTGCCGACAGCGCTTCCAGCACCGCCATTCTGACCGCGACGCCCATTTCAACCTGTTCCTGGATCAGGCTGCGGGGACCATCGGCAACGGCGGGGTCGATTTCGACGCCCCGGTTCATCGGGCCGGGATGCATCACCAGGGCATCGGGCTGCGCAAAACTCAGTTTTTCCTCGTCAAGTCCGTAATAGCGAAAATACTCCCGGACGGAAGGAATCAAAGCGCCGTTCATGCGTTCCCGCTGCAGGCGCAGCATCATGACGATATCGACGTCCACAAGGCCTTTTGCCATGGAATTGAAGACCTCGACACCGAGCCGGTCGATATCGGAGGGCAGCAGGGAGGAGGGGGCGATCACCCGCACACGGGCCCCCAGTGCGTTCAGCAGAAGGATGTTGGATCGGGCAACGCGGGAATGAAGGATGTCGCCGCAAATGGCGACGATCAGCCGGGCGATCTTCCCCTTGTGACGCCGAATTGTCAGCGCGTCCAGAAGGGCCTGGGTGGGATGCTCGTGCGCGCCGTCACCGGCGTTGACAACAGAGCAGTCGACCTTTTGCGCCAGCAGATGGACCGCGCCGGCCGCATGGTGACGCACCACAAGCAGGTCGGGTCGCATGGCGTTCAGGGTCGACGCCGTATCGATGAGCGTTTCGCCTTTTTTCACGGACGACGAAGACACAGCCATGTTCATCACGTCCGCGCCCAGCCGTTTGCCGGCAAGTTCGAATGAGGATTGCGTTCGGGTGGAGGCTTCGAAAAAGAGATTGATCTGGGTTCTGCCGCGCAGAACCGATTTTTTCTTTTCGATCTGACGGCTGACTTCGACGGCCTCATCGGCCATATCCAGCAGCGGCAGAATCTCGTGGGGCTGAAGTCCCTCAATGCCCAGAAGATGCCGGTGAGGGAAGACGATGCTTCGATGGTTTGTTTGTCTGTTCATCGAAGACATCTCTATAGGGGGAGTCGCTGGCCAGTACAAGCGTTCCGGCGCATCATGTTAGAATAGACAGGGTCCGGCGAATCGGCAAAGCCGCAGGATCCGGATTTGCCGCGATATCGGCCGGAATGTTGCACTGCCGGGGCCACGATCATGAAAGCAGATGTTAAAACGGATGCCGTCGCAAATCAGACGCCCCCTTACTATAGCCGCAATCTTTTTGCCGAAGACCGGATTCTCAGATCCTGCCTTGATGGAGTTATCAACGGAAAAACCGAGCAGGAGCTCGCGGCGACCGGCGCATTCTGGGGCGCCGGCGAGGCGGCGGAGCTGGCGCGGCTTGCCAATGTCAATCCGCCGAAACTGAAGACCCATGATCCGTACGGCCGGCGGATCGACCAGGTGGAGTTCCATCCTGCCTACCATGCCATCATGCGCCGGTCCGTCGATGCCGGTCTGCACTGCTCCGTCTGGGACAAACAGTCTGCCGCTCAAAAGAAGACGGCCCATCAGGTGCGGGCGGCGCGCCTGTTTCTGACTGCGCAGACGGAATGCGGGCACATTTGCCCCATGACCATGACCAATGCCTCTCTGGCCGCGCTGGCGAAAAGTCCGGCGCTCGAAAAGGAATGGCGCCCGCGCATCCTCTCCAGAAAATACGACAACCGTTTTCTTGAGGCCGGCAAAAAGCAGGGCGTCACGCTTGGCATGGGCATGACCGAAAAACAGGGCGGAACGGATGTCAGGGCCAATGTAACAGTCGCGGAGAAAAGCGGCGAAGAGGGGCTCTGGCACGTCAGCGGCCATAAATGGTTCTTTTCAGCGCCCATGTCCGATGCGTTTCTGATCCTTGCCCAGGCAGAGGGCGGCCTGAGCTGTTTTCTGGTGCCCCGCATTTTGCCCGACGACACAGTCAATGCCCTTAAACTGCAGCGGCTGAAGGACAAACTCGGCAACCGGTCCAATGCATCGTCCGAAGTCGAGTTCGAGCGGGCCGGAGGCTACCTGGTCGGTGAGGAAGGCAGGGGCATTCAGACCATCATTGAGATGGTGACGCTGACGCGGCTTGACTGTGCGCTTGCCTCCGCCGGACTGATGCGAAGCGCGCTCGGGCAGGCGGTGCATCATTGTCGGCACCGCCGTGTGTTTGACAACAAACTTGTCGATCAGCCGATTATGGCGCGTCTCCTGACGGATATGTCGCTGGATGTCGCCGCGGCCACCGCGTTGGCGATGCGGGTTGCGCGCGCATTTGACAATCGGACGGACAACGAGCTTGAAACGGCTTTTGCCCGATTGGTGACACCGGCAGCAAAATACTGGATCTGCAAGACCGCGCCGGGTCTGATCTATGAGGCGATGGAATGCCATGGCGGCAACGGCTACAGCGAAGAGTTTGATGTCGCCCGGCTTTATCGCGAAGCGCCTGTCAATGCGATCTGGGAAGGGTCAGGTAACGTCATGGCGCTGGACATCCTGCGTGTTCTTGAAAAACACACCGACGCGCTTGATCTTGTGATCGACGACATCAAGGCCGATTTGGGGTCATCGGGCGGCGAAATCGCCGATCGCCTGAAAAAGACCGCCAAGGACAGCACGGCGGACCCTGGTCGGGCACGGCAACTCTG
Source organism: Stappiaceae bacterium (assembly GCA_965275915.1). Taxonomy (GTDB): domain Bacteria; phylum Pseudomonadota; class Alphaproteobacteria; order Rhizobiales; family Stappiaceae; genus JBDWFY01. Next base: position 123,558 of record CBDHYI010000004.1, on the reverse strand, counting down.
CGAGGAGTTGGCCATCGTTGTCAGCGCCGCCTGTTTGCGCCGCACCGCGCCGCGCGAATTTGCCGATGCTTTTTTGGACAGCCGCCTGAACGGACGCTGGCGGTCGACATATGGCATGCTGGAAGGCCGGTTCGACGACGGCGCCCTGATCGATTTCGCCTATCCGGCTCTGGGATGAAGGAGCCGCCCGAACGGGGCAGCGCCGGTATCAGAGCATTGAGGGCTTTAGCCATTGGTGCCGGCAAGGTAGGTCAGGCGATCGAGTGCACCCTGCAAAATGAAGGAGGCCGCCATTTTGTCGACGACCTCCGCCCTTTTGGCGCGCGATGTATCGGCGTCAAGCAGTGTGCGCGTTACCGCGACAGTCGAGAGCCGTTCATCCCAGAAACAGACGGGAAGGGATGAAAGGCGGCCCAGATTTCTCACAAAAGCGCGCGTCGCCTGTGCCCGGGGCCCCTCCGTCCCGTCCATGTTGAGCGGCAGGCCGACCACCAGGCCGCCGACAGCCTGCTTGTCGCAAAGCGCCAGAAGGTACTCCGCGTCCGGCGTGAACTTCTTGCGCTTGATCGTTTCCAGCGGCGTTGCGATCGAAAGGCCGAGATCGGACAGCGCAAGGCCGATGGTCTTGGTTCCAAGATCAACGCCCATCAGGCGCTGATCTGGCAAAAGCCGGTCTGCAAGCGTGTCTATTGTCAGGTCGTTGTCATCGCTCATGGCCGCGCTCTATCACACTTGCCCGAACGGACCAAATGCGTCCGTCCAATCACAGCTCGCTCTAGTCCTCTGACTCACTCATATTGATGGGTATAGTTTGCTGAGTTTGATGCGTGCTTGTTCGTTTGTGAACTGCCATTGCGCGATGCAGCGCTTATCGTTTCGTTGCGTCGTCCACGCTTTGACGTTACGGGCAAGGTCTTCTTTGCTGCCGATGCGTTCTTTCAGACACTGTCGCGACAACACGGACAATTCGGCTTCGGCCATGTTGAGCCAGGAGCCGTGTTTGGGTGTGTGGTTCCACTCGAATTTTTCAGCGATGCGCCTTGCCTTGGCCGGTTCAAAGGTCGCGTAAAGTGATGCTTGGCTGTGTGTATTCAAGTTGTCCTGGACCAGCACGATTTTGTCTGCATCTGCAAAATGCCGGTCGGCAAGCTCTTCAAGGAAGTGAGCGTAGTCCGTTTTGCCACGATGGTCGGTGACCTTGATGTGCCGCATGCCTTCAAGCGGAGCAAAAGCCATGAATAGATTGGCCATACCTGCACGCTTGTATTCATAGTCATGCCGAGCAACGCGCCCCGGCGTCATGGGGATCGCTAGACGCGTGGCGCTGACCAACTGTTTGGCCGCTTCATCCAGACAAACCAGCGGACGTTTCGGATCACGTGGGCGCTGATAAACCGCCAGCACGTTCTCCATGGCGGCGACGAAGGCCGCGTTCTGCTCGGGTGGGATTACCCAATACCGACTTCGGTGAGGCTTAAGTTCGTTTTTTTAAGCGCGCGCGCAACAGTGTTGAAGTGGGCTGCCTCGACAATGTTCAACTCAACGACCTTGTCGGCCAGAAGCCGAATGGTCCAGCGCGCATAGCCCTGTGGCGGCTGCGAGCACGCAAGGGCAATCAGCCTGGCTTCGGCTTCGCCATCGAAGATGCGCTTGATGGCAGGATGGGCGCGCTGTTTGCGGGCGAACACCGCATCCATCCCTTCCATCACAAACGTCTCGCGCACCCGGGCGACTGTCGAGCCAGAGGTCTCGAGGCTTTGACAAATCCTGCGGTCCGTCCAACCCTCGCCATGAGGCCCCTTGTCGGCCTTCAGAAGAATGCGCGCCTTGCAGTTCGCACGGGCAGCCAGTGTCCCTTTCCTGATCATCGACAAAAGCGCCTTGCGCTCGTCCAACGTCAGTTCAACAACATATTTGATATTGGCCAAAACCTGCCTCCTCTTCGCACGAATCGGAAAACAAGGAACCAGCCCTCGATGAAAAGCGCAACATATCAATTTGATTGATGCAGAAAACTAGGCTCAGGACCTATTAATTTCATGCAATTCTGTTTTGAAAGAAGTATTCGAATGGAGAGAACCGGGGAGAAGCAAAGGTTGGATACCTTTGCGAGCCCTGGTTCCCTTCAGGCGGACACGTCTTTCAAAACCCGAAGGGCGAGGCAGATTTTGTTCCTGACTGCGCCCACAAAGACTTGAAAACCGGATGGTTTCCTGCGCCTTTCCGCCTTGTCAAAAACAAAATCTGCTCTCGCAGAATGGATGAAATTAATAGGTCCTGAGCCTAGCGGACACAGACAAACTATGGTCATCTAGAGGGAGCATTTTTTCCGGAACGATGTATGGGAGTTCAAAATGAAGCTGACCTGGTACGGCCACTCCGCGTTCGGTGTTGACATTGACGGCGCAAAAATTCTCATCGATCCGTTTCTCACGGGAAATCCGAGCTTTCCGGAGAATCTGAGCGTCGAAGAGGTTTCACGCGGTGTGACGCATCTGCTGCTGACCCATGGCCACGACGATCACCTGGGCGATACGATCGATATTCTGAAATCTACAGGCGCCCAATTGACCTCCAGTTTTGAGATCTGCATGTGGGCGCAGAGCAAGGGCATTGAAAACATCAATCCCATGGGGTGCGGCGGCACGGTCGATGTCGGCCCCTTCAGCGTATCCTTGACCATTGCCCACCACTCTTCGTCGACGGGAACGGAGGGCAATGGGCCGTTCACACTTGGCCAGGCCAACGGCATCATTGTGACCGCTCCCGACGAACCGGTGCTCTATCACATGGGCGATACCGACATTTTCCTCGATATGGAGCTGATCAACGAAATCCACGCGCCGAAAGTGGGCATCGTTCCGATTGGCGACCGTTTTACGATGGGGGCCCGAACGGCCGCGCTCGCCTGCCGGCGGTTCTTCGACTTCGAGACAATCATTCCCTGCCATTTCGGCACGTTTCCGATCATCGATCAGGACAGTGCCGGGTTCAAGGATGCGCTGGGAGATCAGGGCGGGCGCATGTGGTCCGGCGTGCCGGGTGATCATTTGACGACCTGACTTTCAACGGCACGCGGCGGCGACAGGCCGAGAACGAGTTGAATGGCGGTGGCGATCTCATCCTCTTGTACCGGGTCGGTGGACATCTGTCTGCGCTGACGGATCATGCCCAGCAGGAGATCTATGCGGACGTCCATGTCAGCTTCAAACGGCGTTGCGATCAGGATTTGACGAAGGACGAGCCGGATGGCGTCATCGGCTTCTCGGATGACAGCATCAAATTCATCCAGCCGTCGTGCAGCGCCCAGGGCCGTCAGGGCCGAACCGAGCGCCGTTCGGTCCAGTGACTCCGCATAGCCGGTCAGGCATACCAGCAGATCCCCGGCAACACTCCGCCGCTGGGGTTGGGGCAATGGCCGCTCTTTGAATGCGTTGCTGAGCGCAGCTGCCAAAAGCGCGGTCTTGCTGCCCCAACGCCGATAGACGGCCTGCTTGCTTGTGCCCGCCCGACTGGCAATTGCCTCAACAGTGGCGTTCTCCGGACCATGCGTCGCCAGTTCTTCAAGGCCTGCCCGCAGCAATGCGCCGGTAACCCGTTCGGCGCGCGGGCGTCCTCTGTCAGACATCTTCGCTCGCTGTGCTCATGGATACGTGTCTCGATCGAATAAATACGGTTATATCTGGTACCGAAATATGCGAATTTTCTGCAAGGTTCAATCGATGAGACTTGTATCGCCGCCGGGCTGGGAAATAGAAAGGCAGCGAATGAGCCGGGACGTCCGGCACTGTAAGATGGAATGGAGGCCGCATGTCGGTTGATACTGAGACAGTGAAGCGCGTGGCGCGGCTTGCGCGGATTGCGATTTCAGATAATGACGCCGAGGTTATGACCGGTGAGCTGAATGGGATTATCGGCTGGGTGGAACAACTCAATGAAGTCGACGTCGAGGGTGTTGAGCCCATGACGTCCGTCGTTGCGTCGGCGATCAAAATGCGGGATGACGGTGTCACGGATGGCGGCTATGCCGAAAAGATCGTGGCCAACGCACCGGCATCTGAAGACAATTACTTTATGGTGCCTAAAGTCATCGAATAGGCTGCCGATCCGCGCATCTCCTCCAAAAATCCATGCGAACCGGATTTGGTTCGGACCGAAGGACAGTTCTCGTGTCAGACCTGACGAAATTGACCATCACCGAGGCCAGGGAAGGCCTTCAGAAAAAACAGTTTTCCGCTGTCGAACTGACAAACGCCTATCTCACGGCGATTGAAGGGGCCGATGCGCTGAACGCCTATGTAAGGGTGACCGCGGATAAAGCGCGCGATATGGCCGCGGCTTCAGACCGGCGCCTTGCGGCCGGCGAAGCGCGCGATCTTGAAGGCATACCGCTGGGCATCAAAGACCTCTTCGCTACCGAAGGCACGCATACCCAGGCCTGCAGCCATATACTCGACGGCTTCAAGCCGGATTACGAGTCGGCCGTAACGGCCAATCTCTGGGCCGACGGCGCCGTCATGCTGGGCAAAACCAACATGGACGAGTTTGCGATGGGATCGTCCAACGAAACCAGCTACTACGGCAATGTCGTCAATCCCTGGAAGGCCAGGGGCAGTGATGTGGCTCTCGTCCCGGGTGGTTCCTCCGGCGGATCGGCATCGGCTGTGGCCGGCTGGCTTTGCGCAGGCGCGACCGCGACCGACACCGGCGGGTCCATCCGCCAGCCCGCCGCGCTCACCGGGACCGTCGGCCTGAAGCCGACCTACGGGCGGTGCTCGCGCTGGGGTACGGTCGCCTTTGCATCATCGCTCGATCAGGCGGGGCCGATCACCCGGTCCGTACGCGACAGCGCGATCATGCTGAAATCCATGGCCTCTGTTGATCCCAGGGACACAACGTCCGTCGACATACCGGTTCCCGATTATGAAACCGCCATCGGTCGTTCAGTGAAAGGCCTGAAAGTCGGACTGCCGAAAGAATACCGAATGGAAGGCATGCCGTCTGAAATTGAGGATTTCTGGCAAAAAGGTGCCGACTGGTTGCGCGAGGCCGGCGCTGAAATCGTCGATATTTCGCTGCCGCATACAAAATATGCTCTGCCTGCCTATTACATCGTGGCTCCGGCCGAGGCGTCCTCGAACCTGGCCCGCTATGACGGTGTGCGCTACGGCCTTCGCGTTGACGGCGATGACATTGTCGACATGTACGAAAAGACCCGGGCCGCCGGTTTTGGCGCGGAAGTCAAACGGCGCGTTCTTATCGGAACCTATGTGCTGTCTGCCGGTTACTACGATGCCTATTATCTTCGGGCCCAGAAAGTGCGCACTCTCATCAAGCGGGACTTCGAGCAGGCCTTTGCCGAGGGCATCGATACGATCCTGACACCGGCAACGCCGGATGCGGCCTTTGCGCCGGGACAGATCACCGATCCGGTCAGCATGTATCTCAACGACATCTTCACGGTGACCGTCAACATGGCGGGCCTGCCGGGCATTTCCGTCCCCGCCGGTCTGAATGCCAGCGGTCTGCCGCTGGGGCTTCAGCTGATCGGTCGTCCGTTTGACGAGGAAACTCTGTTCCAGGTCGGGCAGGTGATCGAAGAGGCCGCCGGCTCCTTTTCGCCGGAGAAATGGTGGCAGTCAGAGTGAGGCCATGACCGCGTCCGATCCGCGTCTTGCGCCGGTTTATGATCTTTTGCAGCAAAAAGAACTGGATGGGATTGCGTTCGTTCCCGGCGCGAATTTCCAGCGTTTGTTCGCAACGGATTTTCATCTGAACGAACGCCCGCTGATGGTCATTGTTCCGGTGTCAGGCGATCCGGCTGCGGTGGTGCCAAATCTTGAAATGCGTGCTTTTGAGGCGCTCGATTTTCCGGGGCCGGTTTTCGGCTGGCGCGATGAGGACGGCTACAGGGGCGCGTTTGAAAAGGCCGCGCAAGCCTTGCCGCAGTTGAAAGAGGCCCATGCGTTCGGCCTTGAAGCCCAGCGCATGCGGGCGTTTGAGCATCTGGCACTGGCGGACGTGTTTCCCGGCGCGACATTTATCGATGCGCATCAGGTCCTCTCCGCCATCAGACTGTGTAAAACCGATGGTGAGCTGACAAAGCTGAGGCGGGCGGTTGCGATCTCCGAACAGGCCCTGTCGGAACTTGTGCCGCAGATTGAACTGGGCATGACCGAAACGGAGATCCGGGCCAGATTGCTGGGTGCGTTGTTTTCAAACGGCGCGGAAGGCCTCTCCTTTGATCTGATCGTTGCCGCCGCAGGCAATTCGGCCAATCCGCATGCCCGCGCGCGGAGCAATTACAGAATTCAGCCCGGCGACGCCCTTCTGATTGACTTCGGGGCGACCTGCCAGGGCTATTGCGCCGACATGACCCGGACCTTCTTTGTCGGCCATGTATCCGATGAAGACCGGGCATTTTATGAAACCGTTCAGGCCGCAAATGAAAAAGGACGGGCGGTCAGCCGGGCGGGACTGACGGCATCCGAAGTCGATGATGCGGTTCAAAACGTGCTGGAAGGTTCGGCCTTTTCCGAGTTCATGCTCCACAAAACAGGACACGGCCTTGGGATTGACGTTCACGAAGCACCGCAGATCATGCGCGGCAACAATGAGACCTTGCGGCCGGGTATGGTGTTCACTGTCGAGCCGGGGCTCTACAAGGCCGGCTGCCTCGGTGTCCGGATCGAGGACGACGTTGTCGTTACGGAAGAAGGTGTTGACTGCCTGACAGGCTTCACACGGGACGTGACGATCGTCGGATAGAGACATCAGATCGGCTTAGGTATGCTTTCCCGTGAGGTTGTTCATGGGAAAGCATACCTAGGCTGACAACCCGGCTGTTTTTAGCGATAATGCGCGGCAGAGAATCGCTCCGGAAAAACCGGTTCATGAGTATTTTCCTGGAAAATGGAGAATGCCGATCCCAGCGGGAGAACCCGGTTGATTGTTCCTATATCCACATCCGGCGTGCCGTTTGTCGTTAATGACGGCGGTCAGGGCGCCAACTGGAATCAGGGCGATGTGATTGAGGCCCGGGTAACCGGCGTGTCCTCTTCCGGTGTAACAAGACTTTCCGCACAGGGCACGATCTTTGATCTGACACTGCCGGTCAAGGTGTCCGTAGGCGATACGGTTCGGCTGAAGATTGAGGGACAAGGTGACTCCCTCCGGTTTGTGTTTGTCGACGCAAAACCCGGCTCCTCGGCGAAGAGCCCGGGCGGCGCTCCACCAACACCCTCGGGGTCCGCCACGACAGCGTCGGCAGGGACTGCGCATGCCCAGGTTGCCTCGGATCGAAACGGCTCACCTGTGCAAAACAACGCTGTGCTGACGGGTGGCGCGAGCCTCAGCGCTTTTTCTGCGATCGCCCACCAGATCCTTCCTGTTCTTGCCGGTCGGCAAGACAGCATCGCCGCCTTGTTTGCCAACCTCCGAACCCTCAGCGGCGAACAGGCATCCGCCTTGCCGCGCGAGGTTCAACAGTCGCTGCGGACGCTCGCAGCGCGCGCCTTGCAGCCTGAGACGTCCATTGACACCCAGACTGTGAAGCAGGCGGCAATCGCTTCAGGAACATTCTGGGAAGCCGGGCTGGCCGCCGCATCAGGACCAGCGTCGCGGGGTGACCTGAAAGCACAACTTCTGTTCCTCAGAGAGGCTTTGGCGGGATTTCTCGGCAAAACGGTTCAGCCGCGGCCGGTGGCGGGCAATGCACCGCCGCCGCCCCGTGCGGGCGCTCATCCCACCGGACAGTCCGCGCGGACCCCGACCGTCTTGCCGGCAATGGACGCAGCGCAGGTTGCAACGATCCTGCAGGCCGACGTTGAAGCCGCGCTTTCCCGTCTCAGGCTCTTGCAGATTGCCAGCCTCGGATCGTCCGAACAGGGCCATTTCCAACGGCATGCGCCGGACCAGCCGGAATGGCGTTTTGAAATCCCGATCCTGTACCAGGGACAGACCTCCGTTGCCGAGTTCCGGATTTCAAAAGATGGCGAGAGCGGTGGCGAAGAGGACGGGCCGGGGCGCCACTGGCGTCTGCAATTTTCCATTGACCTGCCCGATACCGGTCGGATCGATGCGCTGGTGGGGCTGCACGGCGAGCGCATTTCCGTCGGCCTTTGGAGCGAGCAGCAACAATTGGCGGAGCGGTTGTCAACGGAGGCCGGCGATCTGCGGACAGCGCTCGAAGATGCGGGTCTGGCTGTTGACGAGATCTCGGTCGCAGAAGGCGCGCCGACTGTCGCGGCTGCCCGGTCGGGATATTTCGTGGACTGGACGGCATGAGCGAAAAATCAGACATTCCGCGGGCGGTAGCCCTCAATTATGATGGTGTCGGTGCGCCGCGTGTCGTGGCCAAGGGGGAGGGTGCAACTGCGGAGCAGATAAGAGCGCTCGCGGAGGAACATGACGTTCCGATCGAGGACAATCCGATCCTTGTCGAAGCCTTGTCCCGGATTGAACTCGGTGAGGAGATCCCCGAAGCGCTCTATCAGGCCGTGGCGGTCATCATAAGCTTTATCCTTAAAACGCGGCCCTGACGCTTTTGGATTTTGCTTTTCTCAGCGTCTGTCGTTAAAAAGCGCAAGCAGAAGTGCTTGCAGGTCTTGCAGGGGCGTCCAAGACACTCTACCCAACATTTTTGACTTTCTCCGACGTTGGACTTCGCGAAAAGAAGCCATCCTTGTCGGACAGTAATGCGAAGCAGGATTGAAAACGCATGACGATCGTTGACGCACGCACGCCTGATCCGAAAAAGTTCATCAAGGGTGCGACCGGTGACTGGGAACTGATTGTGGGCATGGAAGTGCATGCGCAGGTGACATCCCGTGCAAAACTGTTTTCCGGATCTTCAACCGAATTTGGCGGCGAACCCAACGATCATGTTTCGCTGGTTGACGCCGCGATGCCGGGCATGCTGCCGGTGATCAACCGTGAATGCGTCGAGCAGGCGATCCGAACCGGTCTGGGCCTGAAGGCCGAAATCAATTTGAAGTCGGTGTTTGACCGCAAAAACTACTTTTATCCCGATCTGCCGCAGGGCTACCAGATTTCCCAGTTCAAGCAGCCGATTGTCGGCGAAGGCATCGTCTATCTCGACATGCCGGAGGAACGGGTCGAAGTCGGAATTGAACGCCTGCATCTGGAACAGGATGCCGGCAAATCCATGCACGACCAGCATCCGACCATGTCGTTCGTCGATCTGAACCGGTCCGGCGTGGCCCTGATGGAAATCGTTTCAAAACCCGACATTCGTTCATCGGAGGAAGCGCGGGCCTACCTGACCAAGCTTCGGACCATTCTGCGCTATCTGGGCACCTGCGACGGCAACATGGAACAGGGGTCGATGCGCGCCGACGTGAACGTCTCGGTGCGCCGTCCGGGTGAGGATTTCGGCACGCGCTGTGAAATCAAGAACGTCAACTCGATCCGCTTTGCGGGACAGGCGATCGAATACGAAGCCAGACGGCAGATCGGAATTCTGGAAGATGGCGGCACGATCGATCAGGAAACGCGCCTGTTTGATCCCGGCAAAGGCGAAACCCGGTCGATGCGCTCCAAGGAAGAGGCACACGATTATCGCTACTTCCCCGATCCCGATCTGTTGCCGCTGGAATTCTCACAGGAGCTGGTCGACCGGCTCGCGAAAAATCTGCCCGAACTGCCGGATGACAAGAAGGCACGGTTTGTCGCAGAGTACGGTCTGACCCCTTATGACGCCGATATCCTGGTCGGCGAGCGTGAGTCCGCAGCCTTCTTCGAAGACGTTGCGAAGGGCCGGGACGCAAAGCTCGCCGCGAACTGGGTCAGTAACGAACTGTTCGGCCGCCTCAACAAAGAAGGCATCAGCATCGGCGACAGCCCGATCTCCAGCGCGCAGTTGGGCGGCCTTGTCGACCTGATCAAGGACGGCACCATTTCCGGCAAGATTGCCAAGGAACTGTTCGAGATTCTCTGGACCGAGGGCGGCGATCCGGCAAAAATCGTCGAAGAACGCGGCATGAAGCAGGTCACGGACCTTGGCGCGATCGAGGCCATTGTCGATGAGATCGTGGCTGCCAATCCGGACAAGGTGCAACAGGCGCTTGAAAAGCCCGGTCTCCTTGGCTGGTTTGTCGGCCAGGTGATGAAAGCAAGCCAGGGCAAGGCAAATCCGCAGGCCGTCAACGAGCTTCTGCGCAAGAAGATCGGATTGGAATAAGGGGGGATAGGGGCCAGATGTGGAGCGATCAGCGCCGGATCCCCATCGCCGGGTGGATTGCCACGCCCGGAGGCATTGCGCTCATTACCGCCCTGTACGGACTGGTTCACACGCTTCTCAGGGTCTGGGCCAGCGCCACCCTGGGCACCGACGACGATGCCGAAAATGTCTGGGTCCAGACGCTTGAATTCGGCTATATTCTGGCTCAGCCGCCGCTCTATGAGTGGCTTCTTTACGGCTTTCAGCAGATTTTCGGACCGACCATTCAGAGCATTCTTGCTCTGAAATACACCGTGTTGACCGGAACGTCTGTCTTTCTGTTTCTGACGGCTCGATATGCATTGCGCGATCCGCGTCTTGCTGCGCTCTGTGTTCTTTCTTATTCGCTGCTCATTCAGATCGGCTGGAACCTGTTTGAAGGCGTCACCCACACCAACGTGCTGATGTGTGCCTGCGCGGCGACCGCCTGGCTGTTTGTCCGTGTGCTCAGAACGCGGGCGGTCCTTGATTATGCCTTTCTGGGCTTTGCCGTCGGCTGCGGTCTGATCGCCAAGTTTTCCTATCCGCTTTTTCCCGCTGCGCTTCTGATTGCCTGCCTGAGCCTGCCCTCTCAGCGCCAGAGGGTGCGCCTTCTCGGCCTGCCGGTAACCCTGATCGTCGCCGCCTTGGTGATCAGCCCGTTCGTTTACTGGATCGTCTCCGGCGATCATGCGCTGTTCGGCGCGATGAGCGGGAAAATGACCGAGGGCGGCGCGGTCGCGCACTGGGAGCGGGTCGCCACCGGCCTGTCGCGCTTTGCTTTTTCCCTGTTTGGGTTCTCGGCGCTGCTGGTGCCTGTCCTCGTTCTGATGTTCTACCAGCCGCTGCGCCGGGGCAATCTGTGGCTGATTGAAGATGTCGACCAGGCGGAGATGGCGCAGCTTCTGGGCCGCACAGTCGCCGTCATGATCGGCATTGCCGCGATCGGTATCATTGCCAGCGGCTCGGTTCATGTGAAGGAACGGCACATGCATCCGATCCTGCTGATGCTGCCGATCTACATGTTTGCCCGGCTTGAAGCGGGAAAGGCGGCGGCATTCCGCTATGCCAACCTTCTGGTGTTGATCATCCTCGTTGCCCTCATCGCTCTTGTTGCCCGCATTCCTACATTCGTTGCGCCGACAAAAGCGCTCTGCGGCAAATGCCGCGAAATGAAGCCCTATCTGGCGCTGCGGCCCGAATTGAGAAAGCTGGGATTTGAGGGCGGAACGCTGATTGGTGCGGATACTTATCTTGCCGGCAATCTCAGGGTGGCGTTTCCTCAGGCGCGGATCAATGGCCCGAACTGGATCACGCCCAAGATTGTGTCTGACACCGCATGTTATATCGTTTGGGACGCAGGCGAAAACGGTCCTCGGCCGTTGGCAGAGGTCAACGGTGCCTTTGCAAAAGCGACCGAAGGCGTGGATACGGAACCGGAATATGCCGATGCAACGTGGCCGATGCGATGGGGACTGGGAACAAGGCGTGTGTCGACATTCGGCATTCAGCGGTTGCCTCCGAACAACAGCTTGTGCCGCTAGCGGGATAGACCCATGAAGATCGTTGAAGCCGAAGCCGTTCACATCCCCGCGTTGATTGCCATGCTGAATGACGATTTTCTCGGGAGGGCCCGTGAAAGCCTGTCGGAGGAAGACCTTGGAAAATATCATCAGGCGTTTTCGCTGATAGGTGAGGATGCCAACAATTTCCTCTATGTCGCACTGGATGATCAGGGTGAGGCGGTCGGGACATTTCAGCTGACGTTTCTGCCCGGTCTCGCCTTTGCGGGCGGTGCGAGGGCACAGATTGAATCGGTCAGAACCCGTTCGGATATGCGCGGGCAGGGCATTGGCCGCAAGATGATGCTGTTTGCCATCGAAAAAGCAAGGGACCGGGGCTGCAGGCTGGTACAGTTGGCCACAAACAAGGCCCGGCCCGATGCGCACCGGTTCTATGAGGCGCTTGGTTTTGAGGCCAGCCATATCGGTTTCAAAATGATGCTGTAGCCCGTCTTTGCGTATAAAGACGCGCGTGAACTGGAGGGAGTGTGAACAATGACCGTAAGCCAGACCCAACCCATTGAGCTGCATTACTGGCCGACGCCGAATGGCTGGAAGGTCTCCGTCATGCTCGAGGAGCTTGAGCTTCCTTACGATCTCAAGCTGGTTGATATCGGGGCGGGTGACCAGTTCAAACCGGATTTCCTGAAAATCGCGCCGAACAACCGCATGCCGGCCATCGTCGATCCGGAGGGGCCGGACGGTACGCCGATTTCGGTGTTCGAATCCGGGGCCATCCTGATGTATCTGGGCCGCAAATTCGGCCGCTTTTATCCCCAGGGCGAGCGTCAGCGCGTTGAGACCGAAGAATGGCTGATGTGGCAGATGGGCGGGTTCGGCCCGATGCTGGGGCAAAATCACCACTTCCGGATCTACGCGCCGGAGAAACTTCCCTACGCCATGGAACGGTATCTCAACGAGGCCCATCGGCTCTACGGTGTCCTGAACATCCGCCTTGCCGGCCGTGACTATGTTGCCGCCTCACAATATACAATTGCCGACATGGCGATCTTGGGCTGGGCGCAGCGCTGGGAACGGCAGGGTATGGATATTGACGAATTTCCGCATTTCAAACGATGGTTTGAGATGATGAATGCCCGGCCTGCAGTTCAGCGCGGTCTGGCGGTGGGGCAGGAGGCGCGGGACAAGCACAATATCGCGGCGGATAAAGACGCCCAGAGCGTCCTTTTTGGGCAGCGGGCCAGAACCTGACCACCGGATCAGGCCCAATTTTGTGTCTTTTCAGCCACAAAAAAGCGCTCAATTGCAGAAAATGCTACACGTAGTGGTTATAGTTCCGCAGATTACGTTACGATACTGTCATATTAGAAATGTATGTAAATATATGAAATATATCATAAAAATGAGATTTTTCCGATTGCTGCGGGTATGGATTCACAGTTCGTTTTTGATTTTTTTTGATTCCGTTAATCTTGGAAATTAACGAGGGATTCAAACCCTGCCACCAGAATTCCTCCCATAGCACGCCACGTCAATGGACGCGGACGATTGTTTTGGGGGCCGGCAGCGTCCGGCAAGGGAGTGTTGAAATGGCACGTTATGAAATGAATTCAGCCGAGATGGCTGGGTTGGGGCAGGGCCCGGTAAACGCACAGAGCCTTTATCAGATGGGTCTGAAATATGCTGTCGGTCGCGATGTGGAGTCCGATCTTGTTACGGCGCATAAATGGTTCAATCTTGCCGCGCTCAAAGGCAGCAAGGAAGCAGCAGAATACCGCAAGGAAATTTCGTCGGAAATGACATCGGAGCAAATTGCCCAGGCCCAGCGCGAAGCACGCGAGTGGTTGTCGCTGCACTGACGGATCGTGTCTTTTGACCTCGCTATTGAAAGACAATGATCGATGGATTTTTTTGATTGAAGCGGGACGGCAACGCCGGACCGCTTCTTTTTTTCGCCACAGCGTTCAGCAAAGCAGACAACGCGCTCCGGACGATCCAATCCGGCACCTCGTGACCCCTCCGCGTTCGTGGGCATCTGCGTGATCCGGATCACACCGATCACCGCCAACGGCATTCCGAACACCTGATCTGACGTTTTTGTGATGCATGGCACGGTTCGAAGCCCGCCGCCAAGCCATGGTGATCCCGCGCTGCTTACTTGCCTGCAGCGTCCATATCAACTTGCAGCCCGGTTTGCTCCAAAAGCGCCGGGCTGTCTTTTTTCGGGCTGAAGGTGGACGCAATCCGCGCCCGTGTGGAAATTTTCAGCCTTGAGCGCAAACATCTTGACCGCTCCCTGAAATCCGCCTATCCCAAGCATTCCCGGAGACGTGGCCGAGTGGTCGAAGGCGCTCCCCTGCTAAGGGAGTAGGCGGGTTAAACCGTCTCGAGGGTTCGAATCCCTCCGTCTCCGCCATTTTCATCATTTAGGGCATGATGCGCTCATGTTGGCGTGCGTCAGGCAGGCGGTTTTGCACCAGGTCTTGGCGTCGCGGGTTTCTTTTTGCGGCCCGGCAGAAGGCCTTCGCGCTGAGCCAGCTTGCGAGCCGCCTTTCGATCGCGGCGTATTGCGTCTGCTTTTCTTCGAGCCCTTTTTTCGGAGGGCTTTTCATAGGCCCGTCGGGCCTTCATCTCGCGGAATAAACCTTCCCGTTGCAGTTTCTTTTTCAAGACACGAAGCGCCTGATCGATATTGTTATCCCGTACAATGACCTGCAAATGTTTTCCTAACCTGTGCGCACCTCGTCGAATGACTTGAAGCTTGCGCTAGCAAATGGCGGAGCAGCTATCCGCCTTGTGAACAGAACGGTGTCGATCACAGACAACCGCGTTGATGAATTTCATCCATTGCATTCAGAACGATTGGCAAAACAGCGTCCTCGCCGGTTGACGGCAGTCGTTTGTTTCAGGCCCTCACGCGGCAGCGCGACAATCGCGAAACGAAACCAGACGACGCTTTTCTTCGTCCCATAGCGTAAGCCCCACGCAGCCGAAGCTTTCCAACAATGTCAAACGGCTGATATCGCGGAGCTCAGGATGATCACGGATTACACATGGCAGTTTGTAGAAAGGAATTCGACCGCACAGGTGATGCACATGATGCATGCCGATATTCGCCGTGAACCATCTTAGAACAGCCGGCAAATCATAGTAAGAACTGCCGTTCAGTGCCGCTTCGTGCCAACTCCAGTCCTGATCCCGGTCCCACAATGTGTCTTCGAATTGATGCTGGACAAAAAACAGCCAGACGCCCAAGGAGGCGGCAAGTAAGACGATCGGCAGCTGAATGAGCAGGAATGCCTCAAACCCGACGACCCACACCAGGGCAAGCGCCATCAGGACAATCGACAGATTTGTCCCCATGGTGCTGAGCCACGGGCGCCAGCCGCGACGCATCAGGCCCAATGGAACCCGGTGCTGGAGCAGGAACAAATAGGCCGGGCCGATGGCAAATAGGGTGATCGGATGTCGATAAATGCGGTATTGCAGCTTTCTCCACGCTGACTTTTCGCGATATTCGGCAACTGTGAGCGTATCGACATCGCCGATGCCACGGCGATCAAGATTTCCCGAACATGCGTGATGAATTGCGTGCGTCCGCTTCCAGAATGCATAGGGTGTCAGCGTAAGAACACCGATGATGCGACCTGTCCAATCATTGGCCCGGCGATGGCGGAAGAACGATCCGTGGCCGCAATCGTGTTGAATCATGAACATCCGGACCAGCAGGCCGGCGGCAGGGACCGCAAGCAGCAAGGTTAGCCAATACTGGAAATCAAGCGACAGCCACATCAAAATCCACAATGCAATCAGCGGCAGGATCGTCACAGCGATTTCCATCACTTGGCCGACTGTAAGTCACCAAATGATGCACAAGATCGGAAGCAGAAACATCCCTATCCGACCGCGAAAACGTCACGCTGACGACATTTCTGTCGGCCTTCAAAGACTTTGACTCCGGGAAGATAAAACCGCGGCACGTTTGACATGCAGCGGCTTCAATTTAGCGATGCCCATATGGGCGACCTGAATATGCGTCAAACGAGTTCGATCGTGCTGACGGCGGTTTTGCCGTTGCGCGCATCAACTTCCGTTTCAAACGACACTTTCTGACCTTCGTTCAGGCCGGAAATACCGCAGCGCTCAAGCGCGGTCGCGTGGACGAAAACGTCCTTCTGGCCGTTGTCGGGTTCGATGAAGCCGAACCCCTTCTGATCGTTATAGAATTTCACAGTTCCTGTCGTCATAATGCTATCTTTCAGTTTCGATTGAAGTTTTCTGATGAATTGACACGCCCGGTTTGCGGTCAATTCAGTTTGTCCTTGGACCTTTTCGTCTTGCCGTCAAGCTTCGTTAGTCTGCTTACCGCCTGGCTTTGTCTCTTCGGCGGCTGCCTTTCTTGCCTCGGATTTCTCACTTTTGTTCTGAAGTCGTGCCGCTTTTTTTGCCGCCTTCGACTTTTCGCGTTCGGAGCGTTCGAAGCGGTAATTAGGTTTTCGTAGCATTGGCATCTGCTCCAGTTCATCCGTCGCCTAGGTGGGGTTGCTAAAAACGCAGTGACCGGAGCCACAGCTTGCCAGTTATTCCCGTCCCTGTTTGAGCCATGACGAACGGGTCACCTTGCCTGATAGAATCGGAACGGGCCTGGATTTGACCGAAGTCGATGTTGATCAACTGTTATGCTGGAGAGCATACAGCGATCACCCAGAAAGACCGAGCGCAACAAAAATTCCAAGTAACACTAACGACTTTTCCTTGTAGCGGCTCAATCGCGCGCTTCTGCGCAGGTTGTGCTTGGCCGCTTAGTTTGCTCCACGCGCACCTGGATCAAACGACGATTTATGTAAAAAGTCTCGAAACAATAACGCCCGACGAGGTGAGCGGGCCACGCATTTGCGAGAACTCCGAGCCCCCTCATGAGCCTTTGCCTCGAACAAGTCAAGCTCCTTAGTGATATCAGCTGCGGACCCGACAAAGCCATTTGTCTGTAACGTCGCCGCTCGATTTTAAGAAAAGGAGGTGTGATGGTCGTGTTTCGATCGTCTAATGGGTCCTGAGCCTAGGTTACGCCCTCATAAACGAGTAGCCAAATCAGTGCTTAAATGATTCAAGCTCCGAAAGGAGTTTTTGATGGCGCGCTTTGATATGAGTGATTTTGAGTGGTCAGTGATCCAACCGCTTTTACCGACCAAGATGAGAGGTGTTCAGCGCGTTGATGACCGGCGGGTGATCAACGGGATTTTGTGGCGTTGGCGCACAGGGGCACCCTGGGCGGATATTCCCGAACGCTACGGCTCGCATAAGACCTGCTACAATCGATTTGTCCGTTGGCGTGAGGCTGGTGTCTGGGACCGGATATTACAAGCTGTTTCAACAGCTTATGACGGCGACATCCAGATGATTGACAGTTCCTCTGTCCGTGTTCATCAGCATGGCGCTAATGGGAACAAAAAAGGGGATCCGGTTGCATGGGACGTTCCCGAGGTGGCCTGACCAGTAAGATCCATGCTGTGGTAGATGCTTGCGGTCTGCCGATCAAACTGAGCTTGAGCGAAGGGCAAGCCTACGATGGTCATCAAGCCATGTCGCTTTTATCCGGTCTTCCCTCAAAAGCGATTGTTTTGGCAGATCGGGCCTATGATGCCGATGCTATTCGTAACTTGATCACTGGCCAGGACGCTTTCCCAAACATCCCCTGCATGCCTCATCGCCGCCGTAGGCCAGCTTTCTCCAAATATCTCTACAAACTACGGAATATGGTTGAACGGTTCTTCAACAAACTCAAACACTTCAGAGCCGTAGCGACCAGATACGAGAAAAATCCCGAAAACTACATGGCTGGCGTTAAACTCGCTTCAGCGCGAATCTGGATCCGATTTAATGAGTCCAAGACCTAGTCCTCTGACTCACTCATATTAATGGGTATAGTTTGCTGAGTTTGATGCGTGCTTGTTCGTTTGTGAACTGCCATTGCGCGATGCAGCGCTTATCGTTTCGTTGCGTCGTCCACGCTTTGACGTTACGGGCAAGGTCTTCTTTGCTGCCGATGCGTTCTTTCAGACACTGTCGCGACAACACGGACAATTCGGCTTCGGCCATGTTGAGCCAGGAGCCGTGTTTGGGTGTGTGGTTCCACTCGAATTTTTCAGCGATGCGCCTTGCCTTGGCCGGTTCAAAGGTCGCGTAAAGTGATGCTTGGCTGTGTGTATTCAAGTTGTCCTGGACCAGCACGATTTTGTCTGCATCTGCAAAATGCCGGTCGGCAAGCTCTTCAAGGAAGTGAGCGTAGTCCGTTTTGCCACGATGGTCGGTGACCTTGATGTGCCGCATGCCTTCAAGCGGAGCAAAAGCCATGAATAGATTGGCCATACCTGCACGCTTGTATTCATAGTCATGCCGAGCAACGCGCCCCGGCGTCATGGGGATCGCTAGACGCGTGGCGCTGACCAACTGTTTGGCCGCTTCATCCAGACAAACCAGCGGACGTTTCGGATCACGTGGGCGCTGATAAACCGCCAGCACGTTCTCCATGGCGGCGACGAAGGCCGCGTTCTGCTCGGGTGGGATTACCCAATACCGACTTCGGTGAGGCTTAAGTTCGTTTTTTTAAGCGCGCGCGCAACAGTGTTGAAGTGGGCTGCCTCGACAATGTTCAACTCAACGACCTTGTCGGCCAGAAGCCGAATGGTCCAGCGCGCATAGCCCTGTGGCGGCTGCGAGCACGCAAGGGCAATCAGCCTGGCTTCGGCTTCGCCATCGAAGATGCGCTTGATGGCAGGATGGGCGCGCTGTTTGCGGGCGAACACCGCATCCATCCCTTCCATCACAAACGTCTCGCGCACCCGGGCGACTGTCGAGCCAGAGGTCTCGAGGCTTTGACAAATCCTGCGGTCCGTCCAACCCTCGCCATGAGGCCCCTTGTCGGCCTTCAGAAGAATGCGCGCCTTGCAGTTCGCACGGGCAGCCAGTGTCCCTTTCCTGATCATCGACAAAAGCGCCTTGCGCTCGTCCAACGTCAGTTCAACAACATATTTGATATTGGCCAAAACCTGCCTCCTCCTCGCACGAATCGGAAAACAAGGAACCAGCCCTCGATGAAAAGCGCAACATATCAATTTGATTGATGCAGAAAACTAGACCGGTTACGTTTTGGACAACAAGATCTAAATTGGCAGAAACAGCCACCGAACTGTAGACCGCATAAGGTAAATTGATATCCGCACTGTCCTCGTTAGTGGTCGTCAAAAATGCATTCCGAATGTCTTGCATGAGTTAAAAGGCGACACTTGATCTAAAAGTACCAATCAACACCCGGAGTAGAAAATTCGCATTCGTCCTAATTTTGATTCACACTAAAATCTGGAAGCTCATTCAATATTGCTTCCCATGTCTCAAGCTCTTTGAAAATATTATCCATATAGTTCGAACTTTCTCCCAACTGGTCCGCCATGTTGCATAAAGCGATGTTGTTTCCGGAACAGATGACTGTTCTAGGGTATGGACCCATAAATATACTTGAAATGGCGGATAGGGCAGGTAGGGCCGGGCCATTTCTCGGTCATCGTGTCCGTGGCATCAACCGCGCCGAAAAGCCCGACTGAGTACAAGTCAGAACTTCGCCAAATTGACGGGTTAGTCCATCTCACAGTAGAAGTGCACAAGATTGCGAATCCGCATGGCACGTCCAAAGATTCAAAACCTGTCCTGAGCCCAGAGCAAACACAATAGATGAGACAACCCCTGGCTGACATGAGAAAGGTCTTATCCGGCGTCTTGTGTGTTGCGCTCGTCGTCTGGTCTGTTTTTTCAAATGCTGACCACACGCCCACGGTCTTGGAGACCATTCAAGATCATCTGGAGATGATTGCCGACCACGGCCATTCCCACGGCTTCGAAGAAGACCTTTTCTGGGCCATACATGGTCACAGTCATGACGCGGCAGATCATGACCATTCGCAAGTGTTCCTTATCGAAGGGGCCGGTGTCGCTCCAACTGTCGATCTCCGAGAGAATTGGCACCGTCGGGCATCCGCTTACGGCCCATCTCATCAGTTCAGGATAAAACGCCCTCCGCGCGCCTGATTCAAAAGGCGCGGTCTCCGCGCTTTCTTTGAACAGCAATAGAAGCGGAGTTATTCATGAGAACTTTCCTAAGGGACGGTGCGTGCGCTCCTACGCGCGTCGCATGTCTCATCCTGCCCATGCTGGCGCTTTCGGCCGGCGCAGCCCTTGCACATGACGTCACACCCGGCGATGCGGGCTACATTCAAGAAATCTGGGGTGTGCATATTATCCCCTTCATCTATCTGGGCGCCAAACACATGGCGACCGGGTACGACCACATTCTCTTTCTTTTAGGTGTGGTCTTCTTTCTGTACCGGTCAAAAGATGTCGCCATTTATGTCAGCCTTTTTGCGGTCGGACACTCGATAACGATGCTCGCCGGGGTTTGGTATGGCTGGGGAATCAGCTCTTACATCGTCGATGCGATCATCGGTTTATCCGTCGTTTACAAAGCGTTGGACAATCTGGGCGCCTATCAAAGATGGTTTGGTTTCCAGCCCAATACGAAGGCCGCAACGCTGATCTTCGGCCTGTTTCACGGTACCGGATTGGCAACCAAAATCCTTGAATACCAGATAGCCGAGGACGGGCTTTTGGCGAACCTTCTGGCCTTCAATGTCGGCGTTGAAATTGGCCAGCTGTTGGCCCTCTCCGTGATCCTGATCGTGATGGGCTATTGGCGGAAACAAGCCAATTTCTTCCAGCAAGCCTATACCGCAAATGTTTTCATGATGTTCCTCGGCTTCGTGCTGATGGGCTATCAGATCACCGGCTACTTTGTGGCCGCCTGAAAGGAATTGATATGTTTAACGCAGAAAAAACGAGTCTCGAAGAATTACCGAGCTCGTCTCAACTCCTCCGCTCGACAGTTGTCGCGGCGATCGGCGCGGTTGCGATCCTTGTCACCGTCGTCCTGCCCGCTGAATACGGCATCGACCCCACAGGTGCGGGTCGCGTTTTGGGCCTGACCGAAATGGGTGAAATCAAACAGGATCTTGAGAGCGAAGCCGAGCAGGATCGCCAGTTGCATGGTGACCGGCAATCTTCAGTCTTGCCGGATGCGATATTGGGCATCTTCGTTGGAACCGCTCACGCTCAGCAAGAGTGGCGTGACACAATTGCATTCACTCTCGAGCCTGGCGAGTTCACCGAAATCAAGCTTCATATGACGGAAGGCAATGAAGCTCAGTATGCGTGGGTTGCTGAAGGCGGCCGCATTAACTTTGATCTCCATGCCCACGGAGGCGGAAAGTCCCACACATATGAAAAGGGTCGCGGTAAGACCAGCGGTGAAGGAAGCATGCTCGCACCGTTCGCCGGTGAGCACGGCTGGTTCTGGCGAAACCGAGATAACGCAGCTGTCACGGTCACACTTCATTTGAACGGTGTCTATTCTGAGATTGTTCGCAGCGAATAGGCAATCTGCCATGCGCCTTGACCGAGGCGCATGGCAGTCTTCAAAAGCAATATTTGCTCCAATCCGACATTCGCATGCATCGCAGCATTGTTTGTTGTGGACTCAGCAATTTCAATATCACGTCCCATGCCTCAAGCTCTTTGAAAACACGATCAAAACGGTTCGAACTTGCTCCCCGCCTTTCTTGAGTGTTCGAAAAGTCCCCGGTTAGGGGGTATTTGCCGGTGTTGTTTGCGTATCTTTTCCAGCGCATTTGCTTCACTGAATATAATGAGGACCGAAGCGATGTGGTTCGGGTCCGGCAGAGGGTTACAGCCGGGTCAGCCATTGCAGGATTGTTGTCTTTCGGCTGACCGTTGGCGGCGCTGCCGGGCGTGGCCAAACAGCGGCGAAAACCGGAATGTGTTTTGCGGTTCCTTGCGAAAATTCATCGCGTGTTGGCTTCCCTTGCAACACATAAGTCTGCCCGTCACGCCGACTGGGCAGCCTCGTTCGGCTATTGCTCCCTTATCCTGCCTTCGGATTTTGCGGATTAGGTTCCAGGGAAGGCGAGATAATCGGGCACCACGATATCAAGGGCTATTCCCTCGTCAGTAATGTCCTGCCCCCGATTCGCAAGGACGGAATAACCGTCACCGCCCTGAACCATGAAACCGTTTGTGACAACGTCATGGATCCTGTCCGCTTCAATCGGTACATACTCGCCGTCTTTCTGTACGACGTCGACGGACAGGATGCGCCCGATCCGAAACGGCGGACTGGTCCGGCCTCAAGGTCCGTTACCCACACTCGGACATTATCCCTCAAAAGTTGCAAATACGATATAGTCTGAACCGCATTGCCCCAAAAAATGATTTGAAGGATTAAGATCGTGAACACGCCTTTTGAACTCTGCCTTCGTCTGCCGATGGCCGGTCTGTTTGCTGTTTGGTCGTTCGCCGTCTCTGCCCAGGATATGCCCGATCTGGTTGGTACCTGAACCGGCCAGTACCGTGCCGCCGTGCACGACAACGGCGCGTTCGAGATCGGCGAAGAAACCACGGCCGTCGTCATCGAGAGCCAGGATGGAGAGTTTTTCGTCGGCGCTGCGATATGGGAGATGGATGAGAACTTCACCGGCACGTCCGACATCGGCGATCAGGAGGTGGTCGGCGGTCTTGACGGATTTATCGGAGTCATCGGTCTCGACGGCGTGGAGATCACCATGGCCGAAGTCGAGGACACCGGGATCTACCGCGGGCGCCTGCCGGGCGAGAACCGAATGATGCTGACCTACATCGAAAGCGATGTGGGAGATGCCGTTCTGCTGCGTGCGATATTCACCCGGCAATGAGGTCCACGATCTACACCCGCCAAAGCGGCAGCCGCGGCGGATGTCGCGCAAGACGCCGTGTCAGCGTCATAGAGATAGGATCCGGACCGTCTCGGAATGCTGCTGGAACAAAAAACAATTGCCTGCGAAACCATGAATGAGATGATCAGGCCTTGCCGGTCACCGTGTCCGGTTCCCCCATTGTGGACTGAGGCTATAGCGCATCCCGTGAAGGTTAAATCACCTTCAAGAAACGGCTAAGCGTGAAAATAAAGGGCTGGGGCAATTCTCGCGGCCTGAGGATCGCGAGAATTGCTCCAGCTGTCAGTTTTGAGCCCTTGGACGAAGCCGCTCGCGCGGCATTGGCGATTGAAGCCGGCGCTTTTCACGGATCTGAACGCGGCGAGGACCGGACGCGTCCGTGCTGTTACCGTTTGCTTTCGCTCGACTTTCCGCCGCGCGATGGACCCCGTTCGCTATTGGTTCTTGATCCGGGAAAGCAGGAACGGGTTCCGTACGAGGTTGCGGACACCGTGGGCGTGATCCTCCTCGAACACATTGTTGCCCAGCCAGGCAGCGAGGCTGTTGATGTTCAGCTTCACGACTTGCGGCCGCACGCTCCACGTTACATGAAACGGTGAGCCCTTGGTGTTGTAGCCGGGTCCCGTGGTCGATCCGCGGTACATAACCGGCGTGCCCAGGTCCTGCGGCAGGTTGACGGCCTGAAACAGTCCGTCAATCTGTTCGATCGCCGCCATCTTGACAAAATCGGCTGCTTCGGGGTCATTGACAAGCACGGCCACAACCGCGTCCACGCGCAATTGAGGGTTGTTGATGGCCGGGCTGATGCATGCGCCAAGCGAGGGTCCGGGACTGACTTGCGCAGAAGAATGCACAAAGTGGATTTCGATAGTGTCCCCGGGAACCAGGTCGCCGTGCTCGCTCTTCCCGATGCTCGTGCCCACAGGTGCAAGCTCCGCGTCCGTAAGTTTTCCGTCGTACTTAAAACCGGTTCCGTAGCCTTCGCCGTCACCGTTGCCTGCATAGGTCGTGAATTGACCGCCCCGATGTTCGGCGTTTTCGTGGAAATGAATATTGCAGAGGTTCATCTCTGAGGTGGTCGGAGCCACCCCGAAGGCCCGGTCATTTTTGCCTTCAACCGCATTAATGTCACGCGGCGCCTGGGGCCCGAAGCCGGCGCCATCAGTTGCCGCCGCAAGAGCGGCGCGTTGCTCAGCGATCGCCGTGTCGGATACAGCCTCTTCCTTCTCTGAAGCGTTGGCCGCCATCTGGCCAATAGCAAGAGCGGATGCAGCAACCGACAGTACGAATATTGATTTCAGCATTTTGACTACCCCCAGTTGTAAAATCGATGCACACTAGCACAGGCATACCCAGTTGACGCAAGGGAAAATTCTCGTTTTGGCTGTTGACGGGCGAACCGGATTGGCTCGCCTGCAGGCGGTGAACCTTTCGAGCTGCAACGGATTTTTCCGCTCCGTGCGCAGTGCGGACAGAGGCGGGGAGGCAACCTCTCGGGCTCACACTCACTGCTGAGGCAACCGAATTAAGCAGATGTCTGCGAAGGGTTTCCGGGCCGTCATCAAATTCGTGATTGCCCACGGCCATTGCGTCATACCCAAGCGCATTCATGATGTCCGAAACGACCGCGTCCTTGTAGTGCGTGAAAAAGACAGACCCCTGAAACTGGTCCCCCGCATCCAGAAGAAGACTGTTCCTAGAGGCGGCACGCCGCGCCTTTACAAGTGTTGCCAGACGGGCGGCTCCGCCCAGGCACGCGCCGTCTTCGTCCTCAACCGGAGAACAGGTCGCCCGCTTTCCTTGATCGGTTCAAACCGGTTGTGAAAATCATTGGTGTGTAAGATCGTCAGTGTGTCATTTGCCTGCACCGGCAGGATCACCGCCTTGGCGCAAAAGAAAATCGCGACAAGAAGATGTTGCTTCATGGGATCCTCGACAGCCGTTAACGGCGCGGGATGCTACCTTCCGGGGCTTTGTGATCACAAATTAAAATAATTTCACGAATGCGGGACGGGCTCGTTGGATACACTCCGGGTGTGGGCCCGGCGGGATTTCCGCCCCGGTGCAGTGATCGCTCTCTGTCTGCCGGTTCGCATCCTTGCCAATAGGGCCCGTATCAGGCGGCGTCCGTCAGCTGATCATAAGACTCCAACGTCTCAATCGGGAGGTCGGCCTTGGACAAAATCATGAGATGCGGTGTTTCGTTATAGCGGTGGATGTAAAAATGTATGTCCTTCCAGTTGATCATCTTGTTGTCTCTGAGCATCTGAATGTCGTTCAGGAAATGATGCCGTTTCCAGTTTTCCATGAGCACAACATACTTTTCCGCCATCCGGAACATGTTGCTCAGGGCGACAAGATGGCCGTTTCCCGCCTGGATATGCATTATGACGGCCTGTGAATATACAAGTTCAGCTGTCGGATATTCAGCAGAGGGTGGCAGTGTCGCGTCCATCACCGACACTTTGTCTTTCAGGAGCGGAGAGCGCTGTTTCAGAAACTTCAGCTGATCCGGCGAACGATCAAAACCGCGTATTTTCATATCGGGAATCAAGACCGACAAGTTATGAAGATGGTCACCCCCGCCGCAGCCGATTTCGAAGGTGCTGTTGGGGGCAAGTTCAGCGATAGCCTCATAGAGCGCTGTATGGTTGGGATGTAATGGAAGCAGGCCATTGCGCAGGGTCAAATGCCCGTCGACGAAGTGTGCATCTTCGGCCTGAAGTTTTTGAGTAAATTTCCCGGACATTTCCGCGATCTGTCTGGAGTAATCTTTATGGTAGAGCCTCCAGTCGTAATCATCCGATCCTTTTGAGGGGTCGAGTTCAATGCGCTCGTCTGCCGGAATGACTTTGATCACTTCGTATTTCAACGGATTGAGTAAAAGATTCAATGCTTTGCGCAAACTCATAACCATTCCAGTCCGAATTGGAAAATCGCCAATAAGCGGCAGCTCAAAAAGAAGAAAACAAGAAACCGGTGCTGCCCCAAAGTATGGATTTTTCCATGGAACAGTGAACGCCACAAGCAATCGCAGATTTCAAGACAGGGCTGCCGACAAGTTCCGCCGTTTTGGCTTCGTGCCTTTGCCCATAGCCGCACGCTGCCGACCGGCCGACGTGATTGCCTGATCAGTCGCTCTTATGCCAGCGACGGTCCGCCCGGACGTAGGCGCCCGGTATCTTCAGGCAAGCGGCCGGTCCCATCCAGATCATATTGTGGAGCCAGCGGCGCGGTCCCTGATACAAGCGGTAGGCAAGTCGTCTTAATTTGTCGACGTGCGTCGGATGCGCGATCTTCTCTGCTTTATCCGAATGTGGCGCCGATGGTCCTGTCGCTGCATAGGTCGACATATTGTCCTTACATTCTGCAACAGGGTAGGGGCGTACTGTAAGTGTTTTGGCGCCATGTATCCAAGCCAAAGAGACATAATTGTCCCAATGGGTTCGGATCGGAAACGCATTGCGCACAAACTTCTCAGCTCCTGTTCTCGAATAGAGCATGGCGGCGGCAACAGGTGTCGTTTTATAGGGTTTGCCGATCACGAAAGGACCAATTTCCGTTATTGGTTTTAACAGGTCTTTTCTTCCGGAATCGTTTGGACCCATCAGCTCGACAATATCGAAATCGATGGTTCTCCTGAGATGCTGGTTCGCAAGATGATCCACAATCATCGGGGCTTCTTTCAGCAGGTTTGCGTCGTCTTCCAAAACAACGCAGAATCTGTTGCCGGTCGTCAGGAACTCCTGCAGTGCCGCAACATGAGACAGCGTTATGCAGACCCAGGCTTTTCTGAGATAGCAACCACCGTCAACCGAGTACTTTCCATCATAATACTTGCTGATATCCGCATCGGGAAAGGTTCGACTGTCCACGGCTTTGATGCGTTCAAAAGAAAGGCCGAGATTGTCGAGATTTTCGGTTATGCCCGCAAGACGATCCGGAGATCGGTCAAGATTGATAACGTAATAGGAGACGGGTTCGCTCATTCTGTACCGGTGCGCCAGAAAAATCAGGCGCTTTCTAGCAAATGCACACTCGTTTCTCAATCGGGCCCGTGAACGATAAAGTGGCCATCGGAGCGATAATCCGGAGGCACGCGCCCGGTCCGCCGATTCAGACGAACGCAAGGTTTGATTCTGTGATGCGAAACCTGAAAGCTGGACAAATCGAAAGAGATGAAGCAGCCTTGACCGGCGAATTTGTTGTTCAGCCGCAAATCTTGCAAGATGCAGCCATGCAACCAAGCGTTATACGCGGAAATCCGGGGTGAATTCCTGTGAAGTCTGTCGACTTGGACATTTCGCCGGTCGATCCGGTGGGCTGCCGCGGTTTGCGGTTGCGGAAAATTGCCCGCCTGTGACATGTCGATTGAAGGCAGTCCTGACGTAAAAATGAGATGAGGGAGGTCACTGGATGCCGACGATGCACAAGTCCGGTGCTTTTTTTCCGCGCGATGCCGCTGTCCATCCGCGCGCCCTGACCCCGGATTACAAGTCAAGCATTTTGCGATCGCCGCAAAAGGCCCGCGTCGCTTTTGACAATTCGTTGAGCGAAGTGACAGGTCCCGTCTTCGGTCATGACCTGATCGGTCCGCTCGACAATGATCTCATAGTGAACTTTGCCCAACCGGGAGAAAGCGCGATCGGGGAAAGGCTCCTGGTGCATGGCTACCTGCTTGATGAGAACGGACAGCCCGTGCGCGGCGCTTTGCTGGAATTCTGGCAGGCAAATGCCGGCGGACGGTATCGGCATAAGAAGGACGGCTATCTTGCGCCGCTTGATCCGAATTTCGGAGGGTGCGGCCGGACGATCACCGATGATGATGGGTTCTATTCGTTCCGAACTGTCAGGCCCGGGCCATATCCCTGGCCGAATGGCGCCAATGACTGGCGACCGTCCCATATCCACTTTTCGATTTTCGGCGACGGGTTTGCGCAGCGGCTGATCACACAGATGTATTTTGAGGGCGATCCCCACATCGCTCTTTGTCCGATTGTCCAGACCATTTCCGACCCGGCTGCGATCGACCAGCTCACGGCAAAACTGGATATGAAAAACACCATTCCAATGGATACGCGCGCCTACCGTTTCGATATTGTTTTGCGGGGACGCCGGTCGACACTTTTTGAAAATCGCATGGAGGGCAACTGATGCCTTATCGCCCGCCGTATCGGGAAAGCGCTTCCCAGACAGCCGGACCTTACGTTCACATCGGATGCGTGCCCAGTTTTGCGGGAATTTCCGGCGTCTACCGGGACGATCTGGGTGCTGCCATGGTCGGTGAAGAGGCGCGGGGAGAGCGCATAGACATTGTGGGCCGGGTTTTTGACGGCGCCGGAGCGCCGCTGAAGGATGCACTCCTGGAGATCTGGCAGGCCGACGCTGCGGGGTTGTTCAACGCACCATCGGAAACGCGCGGTACCGCGGATCCGGCGTTTTCAGGCTGGGGGCGGCAGCCGACGGACGGAACAACCGGCAAGTACCGGTTTCAGACCATCAAGCCCGGCCCGGTTCCCTGGCCCGACGGCCGCATGCAGGCGCCGCATATTTCGATGTGGATCGTCGCGCGCGGCATCAATCTGGGACTGAGCACGCGCCTTTATTTCTCCGATGAGGAAGATGCCAATGCTGCCGACCCGCTCTTGTCCCGTCTTGAACATCCATCCCGGGCGGCAACGTTAATCGCACAGCGCAACGGCAGTTCTTATACGTTCGACGTTAATCTGCAGGGCGAGAACGAAACGGTGTTTTTTGATGTCTGACGTACACAACAAACCATGTATTCTCTGCTGCGCCATTACCGGATCAGTGCCGACCAAGGCCAACAATCCTGCCGTCCCCATATCAATCAGCGAGCAGATCGAAAGCAGCCATGAGGCGGTGGAGGCGGGGGCGTCGATCATTCATGCCCATGTGCGCAATCCGGATGAAACGCCGACCTCCGATCCGGAAAAGTTTGCAATGCTCAAGGCAGGGCTTGAGAAACACTGCCCGGGCGTCATCGTCCAGTTTTCAACCGGAGGGCGGTCGGGAACCGGCCAGGCCCGCGGCGGCATGTTGCCGCTCAGACCCGATATGGCCTCTCTTGCGGTCGGGTCCAACAATTTTCCGACGCGGGTCTATGAGAATTCGCCCGATCTGATCGACTGGCTCGCCTCGGAGATGCAGATTTATGAAATCACGCCGGAGATAGAAGCCTTTGATCTCAGCCATATATTCCAGGCAATGAAAATGCACGCCGAAGGCCGGCTTTTTGGCCGGCTCTATATCCAGTTCGTGATGGGTGTAAAGAACGCCATGCCTGTGGAGAGAGAGGTTTTCGATTTCTACGTAAAGACGGTCACCGGGCGTGCACCATCCGCTGAGTGGTGTGCCGCCGGAATCGGCGCCAGCCAGATTGTCGTCAACGAATGGGCGATTGCCGCCGGCGGTCATACCCGTGCGGGATTGGAAGACAATGTCCGGCTTGACCGGCACACGCTCGCCCCGTCGAACGCGGCCCTTATCAAGCGAGCAGCGGATCTGTGTGAAAAGTATGACAGGCCGGTCGCGACAGTGGCACAGGCGCGCCGGATACTTGGTTTAAAAGCACTTGCCGGATGATCGCTGGCCGCCGATGCCGGTACGGTCGAACGCTTCTTGCGTGAGGTGTCAGCCGCCTGAGCGTCATTGTTTACATGAATCGCGAAGCACCCCGCCGTCACAATCCAGCATGACGATGTGGCTCTTTTTTGGTCCGCCGGCTGCGCAGGCCGGCTCATTGTGTTATTTGCTGGCGACCGATCAAAGGGACAGGCCGGAAAACGGTCTTTTCTTCTGAAATCCTCACGAACGTAAGGAAAGAGTGGAGTTTCCATGAGCAACAGCGGCAAATCGATCATCATCACAGGTGCCGGAGCGGGCATTGGCCGAAGCTGTGCACGGTTGTTTCTCGAAAAAGGATATCGGGTCGGCCTGATCGGACGCCGGGAAGGGCCTCTGGAAGAAACGGCGGGCGGACATCGGGACGGACTTGTCCTGCCCTGCGATATCACGGACCCCGATGCGGTGCGCGATGCGTTCGACAAGGCCTGTGCCGCCTGGGGCCGGATCGATGCCCTGTTCAACAATGCCGGCATAAGCAAGCCGGGGCAGACGGTCGATGAGATCTCGACCCGGGACTGGCTGGAGGTTGTTCAGGTTAATCTCACCGGCTCGTTTTTTTGTGCGCGCGAAGCCTTTCGGATTATGCGGGCCCAGTCGCCGCAGGGCGGACGCATCATCAATAACGGGTCGGTCTCCGCCCAGGTGCCAAGGCCCGGCTCGGCGCCTTACACCGCCACCAAACACGCCATCACCGGACTGACCCGCACGCTGTCGCTGGACGGTCGCCCCTTCGACATTGCCTGCGGCCAGATCGATATCGGCAATGCGCGGACGGATATGACGGAACGTATGTCGGCGGGAGTGCCGCAGGCCAACGGCACGATGGCACCGGAACCGACGGTGGACGTCCACCATATTGCAACGTCGGTTTTGCACATGGCCGAATTGCCGCTTGATGCCAACGTTCAGTTCATGACGGTGATGGCAACAAAAATGCCCTATATCGGCCGCGGCTGAAGAATAGGTTCCTCACAAAAAAGCCCGCCCCGTGCGGAACGGGGCGGGCTTCATTGTGTTGACGAGAGATCAGCCGAAGGCCGCACCATCGGCACGGGTGATGGCGATCACGGCGGACCGGGGAGCCGTGTCACCGCCATCGGGGAAGTGGCTGTCGCCTTTTTCGCCCGGATGCTGAATGCCGACAAACAGTGTTTTCTTGTCGGCACTCCAGGTGATCCCGGTCACCTCGCATTCCTTCGGTCCGACCAGGAAACGACGGATTTCGCCGGTTTCGGTATCGCCGACCAGCATTTGGTTGTTCCCCATGCCGGCAAAGTCTTCCTCGTTGGAGTAGTTGCCGTCCGTCTGGATCCAGATCCGTCCATGGGAGTCAAAGCCGATGCCATCGGGCGAGTTGAACAGGTTGCCCGAATTGACGTTGTCCGAGCCCTTGCGCGCATCGGTGTGAACGTCCGGGTTGCCCGCAAGAACATAAAGGTTCCAGGTGAAACCGTTGGCGGAATGATCGCCATTGTCAGGCATCCAGCGGACAATCTGACCGTATTTGTTGGCTTCGCGCGGGTTCGGACCGTTGACCGGCGTCGGATCGCCGCCCGCATTGGGCTTCAGGCCGCGGTTCTTGTTGTTTGTCAGCGCGCAATAGACTTCCGGCTTGGTCGGGTTGGCGGCAACCCATTCGGGACGGTCCATGGTGGTCGCGCCCACCGCGGAACCGGCCTGCCGTGTGTGAATGCAGACATCGGCCTGGCTCGCCATGCCGGTTGCTGCCGGAGACAGTTCAAGCCATTCGCCGGTCTGGTCGTCATTGAATTTGGCAACATAGAGTGTGCCCGCATCGAGCAGACCGGAATTGTCGCCGCCCTCCGAATAGGTGCCTTCGGAGACGAACTTGTAAAGGAACTCTCCTCGCTCATCGTCACCCATATAAACGACGACCTTCCCGTTGTCGGCAACGACGACTTCCGCATTTTCATGCTTGAAGCGGCCCAGAGCCGACCGCTTTTTCGGTGTCGAGGTCGGATTCATCGGATCGATTTCAACGATATAGCCGGCACGGTTGGGCTCGTTCGGGTGCTTGGAGATATCGAAGCGCTCGTCCGCGCTGGCCCAGCCGTAGCCCCAGTCCTCGTTTTTAACGCCGTAGCGGGACAACTCGGCGCTGGGCTTATACTCAGGATCGCTGGATGAGAAGTAACCGTTGAAGTTCTCTTCGCAGGCCAGGTACGTGCCCCACGGCGTGCGGCCGTTGCCGCAATTGTTCCAGGTGCCCAGGGGTGTCGTCCCATCGGGATCGGCTGCGGTTTTCACCAGATCATGACCGCGTGCGGGACCGGTCAGTTCCATCGGCGTGTCGCCGGTGATCCGGCGGTTATACTGGGAATCGGGAATGATCGACCATGTGCCGTCCTTCTGCTCGATTTCGACCACCGTCACGCCGTGCGCGGCCTTGCCTTTCCTGACATCGTCGTCATTCTCGGGCAGCTTCGTTTCGCGCGCCGCGTAGATGATATCGCGGTTTGTATATTCGTTGTTCACGGCCAGGATATTGCGGCCGTCAACGGTGAACAGAGCCATGCCGTCATTGTTGTCGCCGAAGGCTTTTTCCTGGCTTTCGCCGGTGCCGCGGGTTGCCTGGTCGAACGGTGCCGCGCCGGACCAGAGCGGGTCGCCCCATTTCAGGACAATCTGCCAGTCATAGCCTTCCGGGACGGTGACGGTATCCTTGGTATTGGCCGGAATCTGTGTGAAACCGAATTTGTCGGAGGCATGCGCGGTTGAGGACAGGAGGCCGTTGGTGCTGACGAGGAAGGAGCCCGTGCTCATTGCGATAACGCTCATGAAACCGCGCCGGGATATGGCGCTCTCCACAATCCGGTCGAAAGCGGTTTCTACCGGGCGGTCTGTACCCACCTCATCAAATTCATCGAATGAAAGATTATTGCGTTCGGACATGCTGCTTTCCCTTCAGCGAACGATTGTCAATTGGCCTGAATGGCCCTTTTATGAGGCAGGTTTTGTCATTGAGTTTTTATCCCTACCCCCGGTTTTCTCGGTATTGCGGGAGCCCATCAGAAGACATTGAAGGACCCCGCCGGTGAGCCGTTTCTTCCCAAACCGGCGCACACCATACGGAGCTCAAATTACAGTTATGTAACAACAGTACGTATTCCGGCGAAAATTAACGTGCCGGCGCAGGTCCCTGAAACAGCGCCATAATTTCCCGTATCTTAAGACAGATTAATTTAGCCGGATAAATGCTAACATAGAAGGCAGACAGACGCACCTGAATAGGATCTCTGGGTCTTTTGCGATATGACAGGCCCATCCCAATTCCGGAGCGGCTGAAAGGCACAGGCGGGAGATGAATTTTTCCGACGTGCCTGAAGTTCTTTTTCTCAGCCGGTCCGCTTCCGGCCTGATGTTTCTATGCGCGGTCGGTCTTGCGGATGCCTGTAGATGACCCGACTTCCGGCGGCAAAGAGACGTTTTCTGAAACGCAGCGAAAGTCAGAGTGGCCGTCTCAGAACCCGTCTCACGGGTGGCAGGCAACGGATTTATGAAAAAATAACCGGAGGCCCGGAGGCCGCCGGTTATTTTGTGCCGTGCAGCTTATCGCCGGTGCTCGCTATGCGCTTTGCTGGGCGGCGGCGACATCATCCAGGAACGAGTCGACCGTGGTCCGGATCTGCTGCGTTTTTTCGACGGCGGCATGGGAGGCGGTGCCGACCTGTTCCGCCGAACCGCTCGCCTGCGAGAATGATCCGGTCACCGTTGCCATATTGGCCGCGACGGACTTGGTGCCTTCCGCTGCTTTCTGGACACTGCGGGTAATCTCACCGGTGGCGGCGCTCTGCTGCTCGACCGCGGCGGCAATGCCTGATGTGAACCGGTTGATTTCTTCCATCTGTTCGGAGATCTGGCGTATGGCGTCGACCGACTCCCCGGTGGAGGACTGAATGCCGGCGACCTGGCTTGAGATCTCCTCGGTTGCCTTGGACGTCTGATTGGCCAGTTCTTTGACTTCGGCGGCAACCACGGCAAACCCTTTGCCCATTTCACCGGCCCGGGCCGCTTCAATGGTGGCGTTCAGTGCCAGAAGGTTGGTCTGCTCGGCAATATCCTGAATGAGGCTGATCACCGCCCCGATGCGCTCGGCCGCTTCGGCAAGGCTCCCGATTTTGTCGTTGGTATCCCGGGCACAGCCGGTTGCTTCATTGGCGACGGTCGCCGCCTGGTCGATCTGCCGTCCGATTTCCTCAATCGAGGTCGCCAGTTCCTCCGCTGCCGCAGCAACCGCCTGGACACTTTCCGATGCCGTTTCGGAGGCCTCCGCCGCCACGCTGGCCTGACCGTTTGTGTCATGGGCGATTGCGTTCAGGGACTGGGATGTCTCCTGCAGCGAATCCATGTTTTGCGACACCTCGCCGAGCAGGCTTCTTGAGGTGTTTCGGAAATGCTCGACAAGTTCCTCGACACGCTCCTGACGCTGCCGGTCCTGCTGGACGCGGGCTTCGTTGGCCTGCTGAAGGGACTCGCGCTCAATGGCGTTGGACCGGAAGACCTCTGCTGCGCGGGCGATGTCGCCGATGGCATCGGGACGGTCGGTCAATGCGATCTCGACATCCGTGTTCCCCTCCGCAAGGCCGGATACAAAGGATCGCGTGGTGGCCATCATCCCGGAAATGGATCGCATCTGCCAGACCACGACTATGATGGTGGCCAGAATCATCAGAAAGGCTGATGTACCGACAAGGATCATTTTTTTGGTGATAGCAGTCAATTCTTTCTCCGCGGCCTGCTGACCCCGGTGGATCATCTCCAGGGAGACCTGATGGATAAGGTTGACCCGTTTCGTTGCCGTCTCAAAAAACGCCGCGCCTGTCAGTCCTTGTGCATCGTTGGTTTCCGGCAGGGTCTCCAGAACCGATTGCATTTCCTTGAACCGTTCAATGTCGGGACCGGAAACGACCTTGTCGAAACGGTCAATCTGCACCTTGGTTGACAGCAGCTTGAACTCGGCCAGATATCCGGCCTCCGCGGCGCTCTTTTTCAGATAGGCTACATATTGGGGAAACTTGAAGGTTCCTGCCGCGTGCGCGTTCAGCATCGAGGCGCCGAGGGCGCGGGCGACACCGCCTTGTTCGTTTGTTTCCGTAAGTGTCAGGAACGCGACGAGCTCGTGTGTCACCTTTTCGGATGGGCTGGATTCGGTAATGCGTCCGGCAAGATGAAGCATATCGTAGATGACGGCGCTGTACTGCCCGACATTTTGCGGAACGGTGAGCGACTGGGCATCGTTTGCGGCCCGAATCTCCGCAACTGTTTGCAGATCCCGTTGAACGGTCGCGAAATCAGCCATGACAAGTTCGTCGTCGGTCTGAAATCCGTCGATCATGTTGAAAAATTTGGTCAGCTCGACATCGGTCAGACCGCGTTGCTCCGCAACGGCCTTCTTGTTCGCCGGCTTAAAGCCCTGAGAGATCATGGCGGCAGACTTTCCACGCTCCTTTTGGAGTTCGTGGATCAGGTTGCCGGCCTGCTCCGCAATATGGCTCAGTGGCAGAATAAACTGAATTTCCCGCCTTTGATTATACTCCTCATAGACAGTGAAGCCAGCCAAAAGAATGAGACCTGTCAGTGGTACCAGGGCCAGAATGGTGATTTGCGTGCGAAGTGATTTGATCATTATGCCCTCCATTAACGGAGAGTATTTCTGAAAATTATTGTTAAAATAATAACAAACGCCATTGTTCGGAAATAAAAAAATTTAACTTTCAAAGTGAAAAATATAATTTTTACTTTTGCTTTTTGCAAATTTAAAAATACTTAACCGTAATTTATTTTTTATCCAGGTGAAAATTGTGTATAAGATAGATTTATTCTAAATTCAATTAAGAATAAAAATTCTATTTTCCGCTTTTGTCATTACGTGAATTTACATATCTGCGAATTTAACTGCAAGGTACAATGTTGTCGATCCATGAGTTCTATCTAATATAATGATCCTTTGTCCGACAGGCTGCCTTTTGCTTGGGCTCAGAACCGATTACGAGCTAACGAACCTTGCCAGCCTTCGGTTCATGATCTTGATCATGGCGGTCCGGATGAACGCCCATCCGGTTCGGACGGGACGTCCCTTGCCATACTCTAGGCTCAGGACCCATTGATTTCATCCATTCTGCGAGAGCAGATTTTGTTTTCGACAAGGCGGAAAGACGCAGGAAACCGTCCGGTTTTTAAGTCCTTCCAACGCAGTCAGGAACAAAATACGCCTCGCCCTTCGGGTTTTGAAAGAAGTGTCCGTCTGAAGAAAACCAGGGCTCGCAAAGGTATCCAACCTTCGCTTCTCCCTGGTTCTCTCTATTCGAATACTTCTTTCAAAACAGAATTGCATGAAATTAATGGGTCCATACCCTAACACTACTTTGGCATATTTTTTTCAAAGATGGATTTTCCGCAATGTGGGCAGTTCATTGGTGGAGGTTTGTGAATGATTTTCAGGATTTCTGTTCGGACGGCTGGCAAGGTTGGTTGGGGCGGCGGCCCCGCGGCTCTTTTTTCCCCCTCCCGCTTGTTGAAGGCGCCGAGATTGCAAGAAGGCATAGGCGATCATCGTCATTAACGCGTGTCGGTGCAGGCCGGCCCATGATCGCCCTTCAAAGTGATCCAGACCGAGTTCCTCTTTGAGCTGTTGATGTGCCTGTTCGCAGATCCAGCGTGCTTTGATAGCGCTGGCAAGCTGTTTGAGTGAAGTTTCAGCAGGAAGGTTGGAGAGATAGTATTTGCGCTTTCCGGTCGAGCGATGCTCGCCGATGACCCAGACCTCTTCTCCCGGCAAATGTTGGGCGCCCATGTCGCGGATGCGCTGAGGCGGGCCGTCTGCTATCCGGACCCGCACAGCAGCAAAGCGTGCCGAGAGGGCTCCCTTGGTGCCGCGTCGCCAACTGACCTTCCTCCACTTTGCTGTCTCCAACATCGCCTGCGCTGTAATCGACTGTGTATCGGGAATGTGCCGTTGACGCGGACGGCCGCGGACGGCAACAGGGAAGATCATCTTCACATCAGCGGGATAAACCTTTTGCTTGAACGGGATGCCAACCGCCCAGGTCAGACCGCGTGCGCTCAGCGCTTGCCGGAAAGGAGCGCTCAAGCCATATCCGGCATCGGCAAGGACGCAACCAAAACGCACGCCTGCCGCACGAACCCGGTCAATTTCCGCCAAAGCGATCTCGGGCTTGGTCCTGTAGGCACGATTGTCATCAGGAACTCTGGCACGATCAAGCCGGGCGGTATCGGAGATCCAGCTCTCCGGCAGAAAGAGCTGCAATCCAACCATAACCGGCACTTCATTCGAAGCGAGCGTCACGGACACCAGCGTCTGGCAGTTCGCCCGTTTGCCCAATGCCGAAGCATATTGCGGGGCCACGCCGACCGAGTGGTTCCCCTTCTTGGGAAGAGCGGTGTCATCGATAATCAGCCAGGCATCGTGCCCGCCAACCTGTCTGTCTGCTTCGCCGAGCAATGCCGCTTCAAGGGGAGCGGCATCCCAAGCACTGCTCGTAATGAAATGATGCAACTGATCATAACTGACTGCCTCCACCCGCTCCGCCATCGGCTGAATGCTCTTGCGATCTCCTGGACCGATCAAGCCCGCGATGTAAACGGGGCACATCCGGGCGCGTGTCTTGTGACGAATGGACGCTAAAAACGGCGCCAACCAACGTTCAAGATCACCTTGCCAATTCTCATCCATGACCGGCACCTCCAAAGGCCGGCCTCCTATGAATCACCGAAAACAGTTCCCGGGAACCCTCAAAAAACAAAACTCACAAAAAGCTGCCAAAGTAGTGCTAGGGTAGCGGCAGAGCGGCGCGGTTACCGCGCAGTCTCGGTCTGATATATCGTTTCGATCTTACATTGAGTTTGTGGATGCTGCCCCATGACTGCGCCCGGGTTCAGCTCTGCTCCTGCGGTCGATCCAAAGGAGGCATGTGCCGCAGGCATCGTGGACGGTCCCTGAGGGGACCGCCCCGACTCCCAGCGAGCCGCCCGGCACTCAGTGCTGCAGGCCCGAGCCGCCGACAGCGACAATATTGAAAGGCAACCCCTCAACGGCGATTGTTTGTTTTTCTTCGAACGTATCCACGTCAAGAAGCCTGACAAGGCTTTCCCGCGGATCGGTGACTGCGATCAGGTTACCCATCACGGCGAGCCTGGGGCGCGGATCACGCCAGTGGCCGTCTTTGCTGTACGGCTCGGTGATTTGGACCGATCGGACGAGTTCGCCACTGAGGACGTCAAGCGCTTGAAGTTTTCCGTCTTCGGTGAAGATGTAGGCGAACTTCACGCGGATTGGATCGAGAACGAAGTGAACGTCGCGAATGTTGAGATCGACCACACGGAAGGGAGTGTCGCTGGATGGGTCGATCAAGACAAGACGGTCATCCCCATAGTCGCCGAGGAAGAACTGGATGACCTTTCCGCCGGCGAGGGTGCCGACGCGCCCCTCGGGCATGTCGCTGGTATACTCGATGAGTTCAAGCTGGGGAGGACCATTGCCGTCCGAACGGGCCAGGAGGACGCCCTCGGCACAGCCGAACGCCACAAGTCCGGCGGATATTGCCTCCCCGTGAAGACCGGTGCAGGTCGCGACCTCTCCGACCTGTTTGCCGTCGCCGTCGACGACTTTTGCGCCGAGCCTCGGCGGCAGCTTGTCTGCAGGCGTCTCCACGTCGAGATTGGGTTCCGACACGACAAAGTAATCGCCCATGGGAACAACCACCCCATGATGCGGCGCTGCGGTTTCCACGGTCTTGTGGTCGGCGCCACCTGTCAGGAGGTTCGCTTCATCGTAGACTCGGGCTTCGCCGTCACGGTCAAAAAACTGAATGATCTTGTCGTCATGCATAACGGCGTGAACGGGTCGCGCGCCTTCAATGACGGTGGACAGAAGCGCAGCGTCTTTGATGGCGATGTCCTGATGGTCGCCATGGTCGGTGAGGACGATGCCGGTCTCGATAACGTGGACGGCGTCATGGTCCATCTGGACCGCGAACAGAGCTTTCCCGCTCGTTGTCGGTTTGAGGTGCGACACATAGCCGGTCGTCGGGAATCGATCGAGCACGGTGCCTTGCGCGGGGTCGATGACCGTGACCAGTCCTTCAGCCTGGTCGGTCACGAAGAGACGCCACGTTTCTTTCGTCTCATCGGCTGAGATTGCGGGCCCGGCGGTGCCCAATGCGACGGCAAGCACGCCCGCGGCGGCTATGGCAGATCGATAGGTGCAGAACATCTTCGTCCTCTATGTAATGATATAACGTTACGTTCGTAACGTATTTAGGATTGCCGGTCCACCGCCACCGTGGCAAAAAGAGGTCAGGTCGAATTCGATATCGGAAGTGGCGAGATTGCGCACCAGGGATTTGCGGCCGGCACACTCTCGTAAGGATTCTCAATCTCCGCCAAATGTATAAGTATCCGTACTATCGAATGAAAAAGAAGCGGTCCGTTTCTGTCCTGCAATGTCGCCAGCCAAACTGCGCCCCGTTGTAACGATTCTGTCAAATAACGGTAAAATTAGTGTCATGCCCCGGTGATAGTTGCGCTCTCCAGTATGTCTGGAGGGGCCCCGACAATGAGTGCTGCGGCAGTAGACGTCAGCAATGTTTACAAGTCATTTGTGTTGCGCAAAGCGGTCCTGAAAGGCATCGATCTTTCAATCGAACCGGGCGAAATGGTTGCTCTGATCGGTGCGTCCGGATCCGGGAAGTCGACACTGATCCGGTCGATCAGCAGTCTTGAGCTGATAGACAGGAACACAGAGGGCCGGATTTCCCTGTTCGACAAGCCGGTTCAGGTCAATGGCCGGGCAACATCCGAAATGCGGGCCATGCGCCGCAATGTCGGTGTTATTTTTCAGCAGTTCAACCTTGTCTCGCGCCTGTCTCTGCTTACCAATGTCCTGGCGGGGCGCCTTGGCCGTATTCCGGCCTGGCGCGGTCTCAGCGGACAGTTCAGCCGCGCGGACAAGATCAAGGCGCTGCAGGCGCTGGAGCGTGTCGGCATGGCTGAATATGCCCACCAGCGCGCCTCGACACTCTCCGGCGGTCAGCAGCAGCGCGGCGCGATCGCGCGGGCCTTGTGCCAGGAAGCGCGACTGATTCTTGCGGACGAGCCGATTGCCTCTCTCGATCCGGCTTCGGCGGAGATCGTCATGACCATGCTTTCGGAAATTAATCAGAAAGACGGGACGACCGTCGTCGTCTCTCTCCATCAGATCGACCATGCTTTCAAACATTTCGAGCGCATTGTCGCGCTGAAGGACGGGGCCGTTATTTACGACGGACCTGTGACCAGCATCGGTCAGAACGATCTTGCGGGCCTTTACGGCCTGGAAGAAGGCGCGCTTGAACTTCCAAGCGACAAGAGGGGCCGCAGCGCGGAAACGTCCGGTCCCAAGACAATCACCGTCGGGGATTCCCCGGAATTCGAAACGGCGTTGGTTGCCAACAGAGCCGCCTCCTAAGGCGAATTGAAATCAGGGAAAAGCAGATGTTCAAAAAACTGGTAATGACGGCGGCGTTCGCCGTGGCAGGTCTGGGCGGCGCTCAGGCGGAGATGCCCCAGCAGATCAATTTCGGCATTATTTCGACAGAATCCACCAGCGCCCTGCAGGAATCGTTCGGTCCGTTCCTGAAAGACATGGAAACAGCTCTGGGCGTTCCTGTTAAACCGTTTTTTGCCTCCGACTATGCCGGCGTTATTGAGGGCATGCGCTTCGGCAAGGTGGATCTTGCATGGTTCGGCAACAAATCCGCCATTCAGGCCGTTGACCGCGCCGGCGGCGAAGTGTTCGCGCAGACCATCAAGGATGACGGCTCACGCGGCTATTATTCGCTTCTGATCACGCACAAGGATTCACCGCTCAATTCGCTGGAAGACGTTCTGGTCTGCGACAAGACTTTGACATTCGGCAACGGCGATCCCAACTCGACCTCCGGGTTTGCCATTCCCGGTTATTATGTCTGGGCGTTGAACGACAAGAGCCCGGAAGACTGCTTTGACCGGGTCATGAACTCCAACCATGAAGGCAATGCGCTTGCCGTTGCCAATCAGAAGGTTGACGTTGCCACCAACAACACCGAATCCATTTATGCCCGCCTCGCTCAGAGCAAGCCGGAAGCTGCCGCCAACATCAAGGAAATCTGGCGCTCGCCGCTGATCCCGTCCGATCCGATGGTCTGGCGCGCAGAACTCGATAAGGATGCGAAGGAAAAGATCCTTTATTTCTTTATGCAGTATGGCCGCTTCGGCGATGCGGAGAAGGTCAAAGCCGAGCGTGAAATCCTGTCAAATGTTTCCGACGGTTGGGGGCCGTTCCTTGCATCCTCAAACGCCCAGCTGCTGGATGTTCGCCAGATTGAGGCTTTCAAGGCCAAACTGAAAGCCGAGCGTGCCAATGACGCGGAGGGTGTCAAAGTGGCTGAGAAAACGTTGGCGGATCTGAAGGAACTGGCCGATATCGTCGGACAGTCCGGCTACTAAGCATTCCTTTCAGGGCAGAACGTCTGCCTTTTTTGCACGGTGGCGGGCCGGTCCGTTTTCAAGACCGGCCCGCACTCTTAAAAGCATGGGAAACCACCCTGATACCGGGTGGGTGAACGGGGAAAGCCTCATGAATGCCGCTGAACAAGCACTGTCGCCGGTGGTTATCGAGCAACTGAAGCCGCGCTGGCGCACCACACTGGTCAACGCGGGCGTCGCGATCGTCATTCTCTCCGTTCTTGCGCTGTCCTACTATCCGGTTGAAGTCAATAACTGGACCTACCTGTTCACGGACGCGGGCAATATGGCAGTTTTCATCGCCGACTTCCTTCGTCCCGACTTTACGGACATCAATGTCTTTGTTCTCAAAATGATCGAGACGGTGCAGATTGCGTTTTGGGGGACGTTCCTGGCCATCCTGTTCGGATTTCCCCTGGCATTGCTTGCCTCCAGCAATATTGCGCCTTTCTGGATCGTTCAGCCGGTTCGCCGTCTGATGGATGCGGCACGGGCGATCAACGAACTGGTCTTTGCGATCCTGTTTGTCGCCGCCGTGGGCCTTGGCCCGTTTGCCGGTGTGATGGCGCTGTTCATTCATAATCTTGGTATCATTTCGAAGCTGTTTTCTGAAGCTGTGGAGGCGATCGACCCGCGGCCGGTTGAAGGACTGCGTTCAACCGGCGCATCCCGCCTTCAGGAAATCATTTACGGCGTAATTCCGCAGGTCATGCCCCTCTGGTCGAGCTTTGCCCTTTATCGGTTTGAGACCAATGTCCGGTCGGCAACAGTGCTAGGAATCGTGGGCGCGGGCGGCATCGGATTTACCTTCTATGAGAGTTTTCGCTCGTTCCAGTATGACCGCGCGGCCGCCATCATTGTGGTTGTCGTCGTTGCGGTCAGCCTGATCGATGTGCTCTCTTCGCAGGTGCGCAAAAGGCTGGTATAGGTTTCGTCTTCAAATCTCTCGACGGTGGTCTATCAATCGGTTGATCATTGGTAAATCGGCCTTGCCCGATGACTGTTGCAGTGCAAAAATGCAAATGGACGATACAATCCCTTTCGAGCGATGGCGCTCGAACCGGACAACGCCACAAGAGCGCTGAGTTCGTACTGGTCATCGTGCGATTTTGGTGGCGAAAGCTCGACGGAACGACCGCTTAAACATTCGGCCTGAACTGTGCCGGATAGGCTCTTGAGGATGACGATCATGGTTGGCCGGATAATTACGATTGCCCAGCAAAAAGGCGGTTCGGGAAAAACGACACTTGCTGCCCACCTCGCGGTCGCCTGGTCCCTGGCCAATGGGCAGGATGTGGCCGTTCTTGACGTTGACCCTCAAGGCAGTCTCGGCGAATGGTTTGAAACCCGCGAAGAGGTGATGGGAGAAACGGATACCGGTCTGGTTTTCAGAACCGCAAGCGGTTGGGGTGCCCGGCGCGAAGCCCGGTCGATGGCAAAGGACTTCCCGGTTGTGATCGTCGATACACCGCCCAAGTCCGATACCGAAGCCAAACCGGCCATCGATGCGGCGGATCTGGTGATCGTTCCCGTCCAGCCGACACCGGTCGACTACTGGGCGACGGAATGCACGGTGACGATGGCCGCCAACGAAAAGACGGAGGCTTTGCTGGTTCTCAACCGGGTTGTTTCCCGCGCATCATTGACGGGCGAAATGACGAAGGCGATCGAAGAGTCCGGTTTTCCGCTGGCCCGGGCATCGCTTGGTAACAGAACGGGTTTCGCGGCGTCGATGGGCAAAGGGCGGTCGGTTCAGGAAACCATGCCGTCCAGCAAAGCGGCCGCGGAAGTTTCGGCGCTTTATCTGGAACTGGCAAACCGGCTGGATTAGGCTCAGGACCCATAAATGAATGGGTCCCGAATTTGTTAGACAAATCGGGACCAAGTTTACAGTCCTGCGGTCTTCTTCTGTGCCGCAGTTCAACCTCGTCGTCCCGCATCGGATAAGACGGACGACTTGGACCACATGCACCAGCCTGATCGCGAACGCGGCCCGTTTGTTGCTGTTATCGGCCATCGCGTCAGACTTCATATGATTGATTTACCAATTCAACAAACGTGCCAGTTGTGGCAGGCGGTTTGATTTCGCTGCGATCCGCGGAAAGCCTCGACTTTCGAGCTCCGGGTCTGTTGGAGGTCCCGCTTTCACGGCCACGTGGATTCGCATTTTCGAAAAATTCCGGCGGGGAAATCTTTGCATTTTGCGAAAACATCGGTCTTACTGATCGTTGCCGGAAAATTCCGGTCTTCTGGTTGAGAACCCGGGCGCGTCTATCGGAGCGATGTGGAACCTGCGCGTGGAATCAGCCTATTTGAGCGCACAAGGGGTGTCCGAGTTGCATCCACGGGCTGAGACGGCCCGCGAATTTTACGTCCGGTAAGCCGCAGGAGGGCGTTTATGCCGGCAGGTCTTCGTCTTGTTGCATTGTCGACGCTTTGTCTTTTTTTCTGGACGGGCGAGTTGGGTGCCGCTGCCAATGCGCAGGGCGTGATGCCTGCTGCATCGGGGCTCGGCCTGCTGGCAACCGCGCTCCTTTCGGCGGCGTGCTCCGCTGTGTTGACAGCGGCGGCGTGCTGGGCTTACCACCGGCGTACGGTTGCGCGGGCCGGCGAATACGCACCGGAAACATCATCTCCCGCATCAAAACAGACCTCGGGGCTTTCACAAGGTGAAGCCCTTGAGCTGCGCCTGCAGGCTGCCATTGAGGCCCTGCCGGACGGATTTGCGCTCTATGCGCCTGACGACCGCCTGGAAATCTGCAACCAGCGTTATCGCGACTTTTATGCGACCAGCGCCGACCTCCTGGTGCCGGGCAACACATTTGAACATATCATTCGGGAAGGCGCGAAACGGGGTCAGTATATTGCTCCGGACGATGATATCGACGCCTGGGTCGAACATCGGCTGGAACTCCACCGCAATCCGGAAGATCCGATGGAGCAGCATCTGGACGACGGCCGCTGGCTCAGAGCGTTCGAACATCGGATGGCGGACGGACGCACGGTTGGTTTCCGGATTGATATTACCGAACTGAAAGTGCGGGAGGCGGCCCTCAGGGAC
This sequence comes from Stappiaceae bacterium, assembly GCA_965275915.1. Classification (GTDB taxonomy): domain Bacteria; phylum Pseudomonadota; class Alphaproteobacteria; order Rhizobiales; family Stappiaceae; genus JBDWFY01. The sequence continues at coordinate 79,749 of CBDHYI010000004.1, read as the reverse complement.
AGTGAAAGCCAGTTGCGCGCAACCATCAGCTCTGCACTGGACGGGATTGTCATTATTGACGCAGGCGGTCGCATCGTCGAATTCAATCCGGCGGCGGAAAAGATTTTCGGCTACCCGCGCAATGCGGTGATCGGCAGGGACATGGCGGGGTTGATCGTTCCGGAACGGCACCGGGCCGCCCATTTGAAAGGCCTGAAGAACTTTACTCCGACCGGCTTGAGCCCTGTTCTGGGGCAGCGCATCGAAATTAACGGGCTCAGGGCGGACGGGACCGAGTTTCTGCTTGAGCTTGCGATCAGTGTCGCCAAAGAAGGCGACGTCCCGGTTTTCATCGGCTATATGCGCGATATTACGGACGAACGGGCTCGCGAGGCAGCGCTTCAGGCTGCGCTCGAAGAGGCCAGGGTCGCGGGCCAGGCCAAAGCGAGCTTCCTGGCCATGATGAGCCATGAAATCCGCACACCTTTGAATGCGGTGCTGGGCATTCTCAATCTCCTGCGTGAAACGGAGCTTGATGAAAGCCAGAACCGCTATATCGCCACCGCGCGCGAGTCCGCCCAGGCCCTGTTGCAGATCATCAACGACATCCTCGATTTTTCGAAGCTCGAAGCCGGAAAACTCAGTCTGGAGAATGATGCGTTTGAACTCCGTCCCGCCGTCAACAGCGTCATGGATCTGATGATGCCGCACGCGCGGGAAAAAGGTCTGAACCTCAATATGCGTCTTGGGGCCCGGACTCCCGAAATTGTCCGGTCTGACGCAGGGCGCATTCGCCAGGTGTTGCTGAATCTGGTCGGAAACGCGGTCAAATTCACGGAAAAAGGGGACATCACCATTTCCGTATCCGCCCTTGAACGCGGCCCGAAAGACGCTCTGGTCAGATTTTCGGTTCAGGACACCGGGGTGGGCATTCCGGCAGACAAGCGCGCGCTCTTGTTTTCCGAATTCACCACCCTGGATCCGTCCTATTCGCGTCGGCACGAGGGGACAGGTCTCGGGCTTGCCATCTCGCGGGAAATCGTCGAGTTGCTGGGCGGCACGATCGATGTCAGCAGCGAGCAGGGGAAGGGGGCAACCTTCTGGTTCGATCTGCCGCTGGCCCTGGCTGAAAAGGCGGACCTGTCATCCCTGGAGCAGGATCTGTCGCCGGCTGACTATGAACGATTGAACGGCGCCCGGATCCTGCTTGCCGAAGACAATATGACCAACCGGATGGTCATTTCCGATACGCTTCTGGGTCTGGACTGCCTCGTGGATTGTGTCGGAACCGGGCAGGAGGCGGTCGACCGGCTCAAAGTCGCCGCTTACGACGCCGTTTTGATGGATATATCCATGCCCGAAATGGACGGCGTTGAAGCAACCCGACTGATCCGCGCTGCGGATGCCCCGGCCTCGCATATTCCGATCATCGCACTTACCGCCCATGTGTCGCAGGACGACCAAAACCGGGCCCGCAATGCCGGTATGAACGGTTTCCTTTCAAAACCCGTTGTTCGCAACCGCCTGATTGCAACTCTGTCTTCTCTCCTGAAGGATATGCCTCCCGGACAGAAGCAGGATCCGGATCCCGATCCGCTCCGGCCGGACCCCGTTTCGTCCTCCATTTTGGACGCAGCGGTTCTTGAGACGTTGCTGTCCGGGCTCTCCGAACCCGTCAGGGAGACGATTGTTCAGCAGTTTACCGACGATATCGGACAGACGACACATAATGTGATGCGCGGTTATGCCGATCGGGACCGGACTGGAATCGAGCGGGCCTGCCACATCCTGAAGAGCGTTTCGGCAACCTTTGGCGCAAACGCGCTTTGTCATTGTGCGGAAAGTGTCGGTCATGCCGCTGCAATGGCGGATGACAAGGCGTTGAAAACCGGTGTTTCTGACCTTGAAAGGACGGCCGGAGAAACCCTCAAGGCCGTGCGCGGCTTCGCCGACAAGGCGGCTGCGGTCTGTCTGGAGAAGGAAGCGGGATGAACGTTGTTCAAACGGGCGGCAGGCGGTTCCTGCTTGTTGAAGACACGGTGTCCATTGCAGCCCTTTATTGCGCCCAGTTGCAGGGGGCCGGCCTGAATGTCGATCATGTCGAGACGGGCAGGGCGGCCATCGAGGCCCTGGAAACGGGCCGATATGACGTCATGCTTCTGGATCTGCAATTGCCGGATATGAACGGCTTTGACGTTATGCGGGAATGCCGGGAAAAGGATACGTCCATCACCGTCATTGTCGTGACCGGTCAGGGGTCGGTGGCAATGGCGGTGGAGGCGATGCGCAACGGCGCCTATGACTTTGTTGTTAAACCTGTTTCTGAGCAACGTCTCATAACCACCGCCTGCAATGCGCTTGAACGGTCCTCGTTGCGGGAGACCGTTCGCAGCCTGAACGGCGATGCGACCGGCGGCCGGTTCGGCTTTGTCGGCCAGTCGCTGGCCATGCGGACGGTGTATCGGATGATCGAAAGCGTTGCCCGGTCGCGGGCAACCGTTTTCATCACCGGAGAGAGCGGCACCGGCAAGGAGGTTTGCGCCGAGGCGATCCATCGGGCGGGCCCGCGCCGCGACAGGAAATTCATCGCGATCAATTGCGCCGCCATTCCGAAGGACCTGATGGAGTCTGAAATCTTCGGCCACGTCAAAGGGGCGTTCACAGGGGCTGTCAGCGATCGGGTCGGCGCCGCCTTTCAGGCCGACGGCGGCACACTTTTCCTGGATGAAATCTGCGAAATGGATATTGGACTGCAGTCCAAATTGCTGAGATTTCTGCAAACCGGCCGGGTTCAGCGTGTGGGGGAGGACAGGTTGACGGACGTCGATGTGCGCGTTATCTGCGCCACCAACCGGAATCCTTCGGAGGAAGTTGCCAGGGGCCGTTTCCGCGAGGACCTGTACTATCGCCTGCATGTTCTGCCGCTGCATTTGCCGCCTTTGCGCGACCGGGAGGGCGATGTGCTGGATATCGCCCTGTACCTGCTCCACAAATATGCGGGGGAAGAAGGCAAGCAGTTTGAAGCCTTCAGCACAGAGGCGCAGGAGTTCCTTTTGAGCCATCAGTGGCCGGGCAATGTGCGGGAGTTGCAAAATGCGGTGAGAAACGCCGTTGTCCTGAACGAGGGCGTGCTTATCGAAAGAGCAATGCTCGGCGGACAGGGCTCCGACGGTTCGGGCGCCCGGTCATTGCCGGCTTCCGGGCCGACGACCGGGCCAGAAAGCGCAGGTGCGGAGGGATTGGCCGCAGAGCTCGGTGCCGAACGCATTTCGGTGCCGTTGGGCCAGACACTGGCTGAAACAGAGAGGCGGATCATCGAAGCGACCATCAAGGCCTGTTCGGGCAGTTTGCCCAAAGCGGCAAAGATCCTCGATGTCAGTCCCTCCACGCTCTATCGCAAGCGCGAAAGCTGGAACAGCTAGGGCATTTCGCGCGATCCCTGGATCGCGTGAAATGCCTTGGAGCGTTGTGTGCGGGTCCGCGCACAACGCTCTCATCAGTTCCGTCTTGTTTACCGGGAGGACCTTGCGTTCCCCTCATGTAAAGGGATGCAGATGGCCGATGGACGCGCCGCGATGGCGCTCGGTCACGAACTGACGCACCGCTTCGTAGGGCTCCGCTTGGGGAAAAATATCGAGACTGACTTCACCTGCGATGCGGATTTTATAGTCCGGCAGTTCATTGGTCAGAAGACGGGCGATCTCCTTGCGGATACCGGTTTTGCCGTCCTTCAGTCCGAAGGCCTGCCGTTCCTGCAAGGAGGCCTGACTGCCGATCAGGGAGGCGTTTACCAGTCCCGGCCGGTTGGTCAGCTCAAGACTGTCTGAAAATTCGGGATAATGGGTGTTAACGATGTGTCTTACAGATTGCAGGGTTTCGGGGGCAAACGTGTGCGGGTGGACCCACACCCGTTCGCCGTGCATCCAGAATTCGGTGCCGCCGCAGGTAAAGGCGCCTGCGGTGCGGCGCATAAGGTGGCCGGGAACACGGTTGACGAGGCGTTCGATCGTGTCGTCACTGGTCAGATAAACGACTTTTCGCTTGACCCAATCAAGGATGTGCTCGCTCATCTCTCGCGTGTTTAGAATATCATGACCGTTTTTCGGCGCTTCGTCTACATTCATCAGGTACACAATGTCAGACATAATTCCCCACCTATTTAAACTATATTGACTCAGGCAAAGCAAAGTGGGTGCCAGGAGTTCAGGTTGATGGCGTTTTATTCAAGTCCTTCAGTAATTATAGTTAAATTCGGTCATAAAGTATGTGACGTGAATCACTCAGGTGCTGTAATTGTCTTCTTAAATCTCTGAAAGTGACGTTGAGGAATTTTACGTGTCCTGAATTGAGATTATTTTTTGACACGGTTCCCAATCTGAGACCGTGTTGTTAGGGTCGGGACAGCCTAAGGGTTTTTACGATTGCAATTTCTGTTTTGTCGCCATACCCGAAAGAGCATCATGCCCTCCCAGGATGCAAACACGCTCTAACAAGATGAAAGGACGGCCATGCGCGTTTTCCCTGTCATAGCAGCCGGTGTGGTCTTGGCAGGCGGTGTCGCCGGCTATTTCTACTGGCAGGAACTGAATGCGGAAGCGACACCGGCCGGGTTTTATCGCGTCAATGGGCGCATGGAAGTCCAGAAGGTGGATATTGCCACCAAATATGCCGGTCGCGTCAGAGAAATCATGGTGCAGGAAGGGGACACCGTGACATCCGGCGAGGTTCTGGTCCAGATGGACGTTAACGAGCTTCAGGCGCAGCTGGCCGCCGCGAAGGCAAATGTGGAGCAGGCGGCGGAGAACATCACCAAAGCCGATGCCCAGGTTGAGATCGAGAAGGCGAACCTGGCTCTCGCACAGGTTCAGCTCGACCGTTCCAAGGAACTCCTCAAAAACGACAATACGCCGCAATCGACGGTGGATCAGCGCGAAGCGCAAAGGGATGTCTACGCGGCATCGGTCAAGTCGGCGCAGGCTCAGGTCGGGCTGGCGAAGGCGTCGAAGCTTCAGGCCGAGGCGGACACCCAACAGATCCAGGTCCAGATCGAGGAAATGACCCTTGACGCTCCCATTAACGGGCGGGTCGAATATCGTTTGGTGGAGCCGGGCGAGGTTCTGAGCGCGGGCGGACGGATCCTGACGGTTCTTGACCTGTCAAACACCTATATGACGCTGTTTCTGCCGACGGATTATGTCGGTCGCGTCGCGTTTGGCGATGAAGCGCGGATCATCCTTGATGCGGCGCAGGGATATGTCATTCCCGCAATGATTTCCTTCGTCTCAGGCGATGCGCAGTTTACACCGAAATATGTGGAAACGGCCTCCGAGCGTCAGACGCTGATGTTCCGGCTCAAGCTGCAGGTGCCAAAGGATATTCTGGACAAATATGCGAATTTCGTGAAACCCGGCATGACCGGTGACGGATATGTGCGGATTGACCCCAATGCGGCCTGGCCGGAGTCGTTGAAGGTGAATTTGCCGGATGTCAACTGACGGACCAGATTCCGGACCAGCCGGCTCCCGGGCCGCTGCCTTGACAGTTGACGGGGTGGCCCACCAATATGGACAGACCCGGGCCCTTCAGGGCGTCTCCTTTGAGATCAGAGAGGGTGAATCGCTCGCCTTTGTCGGACCGGACGGGGTCGGAAAATCCACGCTTTTATCCCTGATTGCCGGCGTCAAGAAACTCCAGACAGGCGCGATCGAGGTGTTTGGCGGCTCATTGGCCGAGCGCGGTCACCGGGCCTCAATCGCACCGCAGATTGCGTATATGCCCCAGGGACTTGGCAAGAATCTCTACCCAAGCCTGTCCGTTTTTGAAAATGTCGACTTCTTCGGCCGGCTGTTCGGTCTTGATACGGCGGCCCGGAGACAGCGTATAGAACGCCTGTTGACTGCGACCGGACTGGCCCCGTTTCCCGACCGGCCGGCGGGGAAACTGTCAGGCGGCATGAAACAAAAACTCGGCCTGTGCTGTTCACTGGTTCATGACCCGGACATCCTTATCCTGGATGAGCCGACGACCGGCGTCGATCCGCTGTCCCGCCGTCAGTTCTGGGAACTGGTCGATCAGATCCGCGCAGACCGGCCGCGCATGAGTGTTCTGGTTGCGACCGCCTATATGAATGAGGCGGAACGGTTCGACCGTCTGATTGCCATGGATGACGGCAGAATCCTGGCCGATGATGCGACCCGTGACATTCTGGACCGCACCGGCTCGGATTCGCTTGAAGACGCTTATGTCACCTTGCTGCCGGAAGAAAAGCGCGGTGATTCCGGCCCGCTGGTCATTCCGCCCAAGCCCGAACCTGAAGGGCCTCCGGCGATTACGGCATCCGGGCTGACGCGGCGGTTTGGGAAATTCGTTGCCGTCGATCATGTCAGTTTCGAAATTGAAAGGGGAGAGATATTCGGGTTTCTGGGCTCGAACGGATGCGGCAAAACCACCACCATGAAGATGCTGACCGGCCTTCTGGAGGCCAGCGACGGAACCGCCAATCTTCTCGGTAAACCCATTGATGCTGCGGATATCTCCGTCCGCAAGCGGGTCGGTTACGTCTCCCAGGCTTTTTCGCTTTATGAAGAACTGTCCGTGATCGCCAATCTCCGGCTGCACGCACAGCTTTACCAGCTTAACGACAAACTGGCCTCGGAGCGGATAGAGGAGGCGCTGGACAATTTCGGCCTGAAGGATGTGGCGAAACTCTCGCCGTCGGATCTGCCCCTGGGGATCCGCCAGCGGCTGCAGCTTGCGGCGGCTGTTCTGCACGAGCCGGAAGTTCTGATACTTGATGAGCCGACGTCGGGCGTCGATCCCGCGGCACGGGATCTTTTCTGGCGCTATCTGATCGACCTGTCCCGCGGCAAGGGCGTGACAATCTTTGTGTCGACCCACTTTATGAACGAGGCCGAACGGTGCGATCGCATTTCGCTGATGCATGCCGGACGGGTGCTTGCCGTTGGAGCACCGGAAGAACTCACACAGAAACGCGGTGTTCCGACGCTTGAAGAGGCCTTCATCGGATATCTTGAAGACGATCAGAAAGAGCGCGAACCTGATGCTGCGGGGGATCAGGCATCCGAAGGCGGTCAGCCGGCGCCTGTCTCGACGGCCGTAGACGCAATACATGCCGGACTATCCGGAGACTCTGCCAGCCTCTCCCGGATCTGGGCTTTCACCCGGCGCGAGAGCGTTGAGATCATTCGCGATCCGATCCGAATGGCTTTTGCTGTGCTGGGGCCGATGATTCTGATGGTCACTTTTTCCCTCGGCATATCGTTCGATGTGAAGGATCTCAGTTTTTCCGTTCTTGATCGCGACCAGAGTTATTACAGCCGTCAATTCATCGACGCGTTTGGCGGCAGCGACTATTTCGTGCAGGAAGAGCCGGTCACGTCGCTTGTCATGGCACAGCGGCGCCTGAAGCAGGGCACCGTTCATCTGGTCGTCGACATTCCGCCGCGCTACGGAATTGACCTGATGAACAACCGGCAGCCGGAAGTGAATTTCATGATTGACGGCAGTGTGCCGTTTCGCGGCGAGACCATCAGCGGGTATATCAGCGGTATTGTTCAGGACTACGCGGTCACACTGAGCGAGCAGGCATCCGGATCGCCGCCGTCAGGCGGCCCCATCAATCCGATCCCGCGGTTTCGGTACAATCAGTCCTTTGAATCCGTTTTCGCGATCACCCCCGGTGTTGTGATGCTTCTGCTGATGATGATTCCCGCCATGCTGACCGCAGTCGGCGTTGTGCGCGAAAAAGAGATGGGATCGATCCTCAATCTCTATGCCTCACCGGCCACCGTCGGAGAGTTCCTGATCGGCAAGCAGCTTCCCTATATCGCCGTCGGAATGGTGAGTTTTTTCACACTGGTCTTCATGGCTGTCGTCATTTTCGGGGTTGCCGTTAAGGGAAGCATGCTTGCCCTGACCTTTGGCGCCTTGCTTTATGTTTTCTGCTCAACCGGTTTCGGGCTGATGGTGTCCTCGATCGTCAGTTCTCAGGTTGCTGCGATATTCGCCGCCGCAATCCTGACTGTTATCCCCTCGATCAACTTTTCGGGGTTTTTGTACCCGGCATCCACCATGGTCGGCGCTGCGAAATATATCGGCTACGGGTTCCCGGCAAGCTGGTTCCAGACAATCAGTATCGGCGTCTTTGCGAAGGATCTGGGGCTTGATGCGTTTCCGCTTCAATATGCCGTTCTGGCATTCTTTGCGATCCTGTTTCTGATCGCGGCCAGATTGCTTCTTGCTGAGCAGGAGAAGTGATCATGGACCAGTGGTTTAAGAATGTGTTCAGGCTCGGCCTTAAGGAGTTCACGAGCCTCTCGCGCGACCGGGTGATGGTCGTACTCATCATTTATTCTTTTTCCATCGCCATCATTGCCGTCGCCAACGGGGTTCAGACGGACGTCAAAAACGCGACCATCGCATTTGTTGATAATGACCGCTCGGTTCTGTCGACACGGTTGCGGGATGCATTTCTCGAGCCGATCTTCAAGCCTGCGGTGGTTGTCGATGCAGCGGAAGTCGATCGGCTCATGGATACCGGGCGATATACATTTGTGGTCAATATTCCACCCCGTTTCGAGGCGGATGTCTTGAACAACCACAACCCGGAGGTCCTGATCAACACCGACGCCACGGCCATGACGCAGGCCGGGGTTGGCAGCGGCTACATCCAGACCATCCTCACCGATGAAGTGAACCTGTTTCTGGACGAAAGCGGCAAAAGTGCATCAATCGCCCCGATCAATGCCGTCATCCGCGCATTCTTTAATCCCAACATGGACGCGGTCTGGTTCACATCGGTTATGCAGATCATCAACAATCTGACGATTCTCACCATCATCCTGGTCGGAGCAGCGGTGATCCGCGAGCGTGAGCATGGCACGATCGAACACCTGCTGGTGATGCCGGTGCGGGCCAGCGAGATCGCATTTGCGAAAATCTGGGCCAACAGCGTCGTTGTCCTTGCGGCGGCAATCGCTGCGTTGGTTCTGGTTGTTGAGATATTCATGAAGGTACCGGTCGCGGGCTCAAAGCTTTTGTTTCTGTTTGGTGCCGGCATTTACATGTTTGCCGTCACCTCGCTCGGCATTCTTCTGGCGACGGTCGCGCGATCCATGCCCCAGTTCGGTCTTCTATCGATCCCGGTTTTCGTTACGATGATCATGCTGTCCGGCACCATGACACCGATGGAAAGCATGCCTGTCTGGCTGCAGACCGTCATGCAGGCCGTGCCCTCGACCCATTTTGTCGCCTTTGCGCAGGCTGTTCTTTATCGCGGCGCCGATCTTTTCATCGTCTGGCCGCGCATCCTGATCATGGCCGGGATTGGTATTGCGATCCTGTTCATAGCGTTGTCGCGCTTTCGCGCCATGCTGGCCAGCCAGGCCTGATCCATCAGAATTCTGGCGAGTTTCATCGCCGTTTGGTCTATTGTGATCGAAAGGGCTTCAGGCCATGACCGGGAGGCATTTGATGTTGCGTCGCAATTTTTTCCATTCGTTCTTTTTCGGATTTTTGATTTTGGCGGCCGCGGGGATCGCTCACGCACAAACCGTTGAAAGACGGATCGTAACTGTCCCGGATGCCGACTATTTCGGCTCCGACTACAAGACATTGAAAGATGTGGACCTGGAAGCCTGCAAGGCGGCATGTCTGGATGACAGTATCTGTCAGGCCTTCACCTATAACACCGGCGCCAACTGGTGCTTCATGAAAAGTGATTTCGGAGATCTGCAGACGTTTCCCGGTGCGGTCGCCGGTCGCGTGGTTGACGTTCACAATCGTGCCGAAGTCCAAACCGCCGACCGCCAGGCCGAGCTGGCGTTTCTGCCGCAGGGACTGCGCGATGATGCGCAGCGCTTCGCGCTGTCGCTGTCACAGCGTTTTTCCGGTGGCGGCAGTCACCGGCAGCTTGTCGATCAGGCATTCCAGGCCCGCCAGGATGGACGGAACGCGGAATCGGCCAGGCTCTATGGCCGTGCATTGGCTCTGACTCCGGAAGCCTACGGCCTGTGGATCAATTTTGCGTCCGAGGCTCTGGCTGCCGATCCTGATGACTGGCGGCAGCGGCAACAGTTTGAAAGGGATGCGGTCTCAGCGGCAATCAACGCCTATCTGCGGTCCGTAACGACCTCAGAACGCCTGACGTCGCTTAATCTGCTTGGCCGGGGGCTGATAGAAAGACAGATCTGGAAGCCGGCGATAAAGACCTACCGCACGGCTCTGGCAATCGAGGACGATCCGAACCTGCGGGCCCGCTACGATCAACTGATCGCCGAACACGGCTTCCGAATTCTGTCCCATCAGGTCGGCTCAGATGCTGCGGCACCGCGCATTTGTCTGCTGTTTTCTGAAAAACTGCAGAAATCCGATGCGACGCTCGCGGATTTTATCAGGGTAACGGGCGAGGGCGTGACCACGGTCGATGTCGACGATACGCAGATCTGTGTGGACGGCGTTGCCCATGGTCAGCGATACGAGATAACCGTGCGCGCCGGCCTGCCGTCCCTTGAGGGCGAGCGCATCGAAAAACAGGCCGATCTCAGCATTTACGTCCGGGACAGAAAACCATCGGCCCGGTTTGCCGGACAAGCTTATGTTTTGCCGGCCGGAAAAGATGCGACCATCCCGGTTGTGACCGTCAATACAGAGAGCATTGAGGCCCGCATCTTCCGGATCGGCGATCGGGGGATCGCGCCGATGTTGCAGGACAACACGTTTCTGAAGCAGCTTGGCACCTATCAGATCGACCAGATCGAAAATAAGCTGGGGGCGGCGATCTGGACAGGCGAAGTCGATGTCCGGCGGCAGCTCAATCAGGATGTGACGACGGCAATTCCGCTTGAGGATGTCGGTCTGGCGACGGCGCCGGGCGCTTATGTGCTGACGGTTCGGCCCGGGAATGAAGATCCGCAGGATCGGTGGGGGCAGGTGGCCACCCAGTGGTTTATCGTTTCCGATCTGGGGCTGACGGCCCTTACCGGCCAGGATGGCGTTCATGTTTTCGTCCGGTCCCTGGGAAGTGCCGAACCGGTCAAGGATGCCCAACTGCGTCTTGTTGCGGTGAATAACGAGATCCTGGGATCGGGAACGTCCGATGATAAAGGCTATGTACGCTTTGACCCGGGTCTGGCGCGCGGCAAGGGTGGACTGGCGCCGGCGGTTCTGGTGTCAGAAACCGCAAATGGGGACTATGCCTTCCTCGATCTCGATCGCGCGCCTTTTGATCTGAGCGATCGCGGTGTTGAAGGCCGGGAAGCACCGGGACCGGAAGATGTGTTCCTTTACACTGAACGGGGTGTTTACAGGCCCGGAGCCGACATTTACGCAAGCGCACTGCTGCGTGACGATCAGGCCATGGCGCGAACAGGCGTCCCGCTGACACTGGTGTTCAAGCGACCGGATGGCGTCGAGTTTGGGCGGAAGGTTCTGCAGGACGCCGGTGCGGGCGGCTACAGCACGGCCTTTTCGCTGCCGGCAAGTGTGATGCAAGGTCCCTGGACGCTGGAGGCCAGGCTTGATGCCAAGGGCGATGCGCTTGCTGAACAGACAGTTCTGGTTGAAGACTTTCAGCCCGAACGGGTCGATTACGAACTGGTGGCCGGTGAAAAGACGTTGTCGGAGGCCGAACCGGTCACTGTTTCACTTGACGCCCGCTATCTCTACGGCTCACCGGCATCGGACCAGACTCTGGCCGGTGAACTGCGTGTGACCCCCACGCGGCAATGGGGGGATGCATTCAAAGGGTACTATTTCGGTCTGGCCGACGAGCAGATCATTCCCGTTTCGACATCGATCCCGTCCGGCTTGAAGACGGACAAGGACGGGAAGCTCTCCTTCCCCCTGGCCCTGCCTGAACTGCCCACAACCACACAGCTCTGGACGGCGATCCTGACGACGCGCTTGACGGATGCCGGCGGGCGCAGTGTTGAACGGACGCTTGATCTCGGCGTGAAACCGGCGGGCGCGCGTCTCGGTATCCGGCCGCTCTTCGATCCGGCGGGACTCGGCGAGGGATCTCAGGCGGAATTTGATGTGGTCCTGGTTTCGGCTGAGGGACAGGCTGTCGAGGCAGAGAATGCTTCCTGGACGCTTTCCAAGGTCGAAACGTCCTATCAATGGTATCGCCAGGATGGCCGCTATTCCTATGAAGTGGTGACCCGAAAGAGACGGATTGCCAACGGAACGCTTGCGATCGACCCGGCGAAGCCCGCCCGCATCAGCCAACCCACCGATTGGGGACGATATGTCCTTGACGTGACCGTGCAGGGCGGGACGGCGACGGCGGCAAGTCTCGAATTCAACGCCGGCTGGTATTCCGCCACCGCATCGGTCGAAACTCCCGATGTTCTGGAAGTTGCGCTCGACAAGCAATCTTACAAATCAGGGGACACGGCCGAATTGCGGCTGAAGCCGCGTTTTGATGGCATCGCACTGATCAACGTGGTGACGGACCGTCTGATCTACAGCGATGCGGTGCCGGTGTCCGCAGGCGATGCCAGTGTTTCGCTGGCGGTGACCGATGACTGGGGTGTCGGTGCCTATGTAACCGCGGCTCTTTATCGGCCGATGGATCTTCAGGCTAAGGTGATGCCCTCAAGATCACTTGGTCTTCAATGGATGAGCATCGATCCGGGCGACCGGTTGCTTCAGGTGTCAACCGGTGCGCCGGACAATGTCCTTCCGCGGCAGACCCTTTCGGTCCCGATCAAAATCGCGAACCTTTCCGAGGGCGAACAGGCGTATGTGACTGTCGCGGCTGTCGATGTCGGTATCCTGAATCTGACAAAATTCGAAAGTCCGGCACCGGACAAATGGTATTTCGGCCAACGCAAACTGGGAACAGAGATCCGGGACTTTTACGGGCTCTTGATCGATCGCATGACCGGAACGCGGGGCCGTGTCCGCTCCGGCGGTGACGGCAGCTCCCTGGGGATTGACGGCTCGCCGCCGACCGAGCAGCCGTTGGCGCTTTTCTCCGGCATCATACCGGTTGACAGCAACGGCGATGCCTGGGCGGAATTCGAGCTGCCTGATTTCAACGGCAGCCTCCGTTTGATGACCGTTGCCTGGAGCAAAGCCGGTGTCGGCCACGCTGAGCAGGATGTCATTGTCCGCGACCCTGTTGTGGTGACAGCGAGCCTGCCGACGTTCTTGGCGCCCGGTGACCGCTCGCGTCTGTTCCTGACGATTGACAATGTCGAAGGACCGGAGGGCCGTTACGAGCTGGCTGTCGAGAGCTCCGATTTGGTCGGTCTGTCGCCGGGCACAGATAATAAAACGATCCCGCTTGCGGCCGGACAGAAGGCGTCCGCTCTGGTTCCGATATCGGCTGAAAGGACCGGTGTCGCCGATCTCACCGTCACACTGACAGGACCGGATGGCGCCACCTATGTCAAAAACCTGAAGCTTCCCATTGAAGATCTGCAGCCGGCCATCACGAGAAAGAGCACTTTCAGCCTGTCCGCAAATGGCGGATCGGTCACGGTCGGGGCTGATCTTCTTGCCGGCCTGAAAACCGGAAACACCCGTATCACCGTCTCCTCAAGTGCGGCCGGTGCGCTTGATGTCGTTGGACTCCTGGAAGCGCTGGACCGTTATCCCTATGGATGTACCGAGCAACTGACCAGTCGGGCGCTGCCGCTGCTCTATCTCAACCAGGTGGCGCAGACCGCAGGGCTTGGAAGCGACAGCGCGCTGCGTGCGCGGGTCCAGAAGGCCATCATCGGCATTCTGGGCAATCAGGCGTCCAACGGCGGCTTCGGATTGTGGAGTTCCTACAGCGAAAGCGACTTGTGGCTCGATGCCTATGTGACGGATTTTCTCGGCCGTGCCAAACAGGCCGACTACGCGGTGCCATCGCTCGCCTTCGAACAGGCCCTCGACAATCTTCAAAACCGTCTCGCCTACGCATCCGACTTCACCGATGGCGGGGAGGGGATCGCCTATGCCCTTTATGTTCTCGCAAGAAACGGCAAAGCCCTGATCGGTGATCTCCGGTACTACGCGGACACCAAACTGAACGATTTTGCGACACCGCTCGCCAAGGCACAGTTGGGCGCAGGACTGGCGCTTTATGGTGAGAGCCAGCGGGCGGAAAATGCGTTCAAGGATGCGTTGGCCTCCTTGGGGTCCCGGCCAAGGAACGGCTATCAGCCCGACTACGGGTCCTCTTTAAGGGACACGGCCGGCATTGTCACACTCGCTTCTGAAACGAAACCGGCGGGTGTCTCGCTGGCATCTGTCACTCAACGGCTTGAACAGACCTATGTGGCAACCGACGCCCTGTCGACCCAGGACATGGCCTGGTCGCTCCTTGCCGCGCACGGATTGATCGAGGCCGGCAGCCGGTCCTGGCTGTCAGTCAATGGGGTGAGCGCCACGGGTCCCCTTTATGAACACAGAACGGGAGCGGATCTTGGTCAGAGCCCGATTGTGATCTCAAACGACGGCGCGGATGCAGCCACAGTGAGTGTGACGGTAAGCGGCGTCCCCACGGTTCCCGAACCTGCCGGCGGAAACGGAATGGCCATAACCCGGGAGCTCTATGCGATGGACGGAACACCGCTCGATCTTGCCGCCGTCAAGCAGAATGACCGGTTCGTCGTGGTTGTCAAAGTGACGGCGGGCGATCAGGCTGCGGGACGCCTGCTGCTGGTTGACCGCTTGCCGGCCGGCGTTTCCATCGACAATCCGCGGCTTCTGCAGTCCGGCGATGTCGCGACGCTCGGCTGGCTGCAGTCTTCCGGCAATTCTGCCCACAATGAGTTCCGAAATGACCGGTTTGTTGTCGCTTTTGACCGCCGTCGTGGCGACCGGCCCGAGGTGACATATGCCTACATTGCCCGGGCCGTCAGCCCCGGCGATTTTGCACACCCTCCGGCAACAATTGAGGACATGTATCGGCCGGAAAGAGCCGCACGGACGGCGACCGGCCGGTTCGGCATCCTCGGACCGGTCCGGTAAGAACGATGGGAGCGGTTCGGAAAAGAGCCCGATGGAGTGTGATCGCCGCCGCGGTTTTGGGCGTGATGCTGATCGGCGCGCCCGGCGCTTACTTGTGGAGCCCGGATGACAGCGGCGCCCCGATCAGGCAGGCCGATGCGCTGACCGCCTCGCCCATGGTGCTTGATCGGAATGGATTCCTCCTGCGCGCCTTCACGACGGCCGACGGACGTTGGCGGCTGCCCGTGAAACTCAAGGACGTCGACCCGACGTACATCAGGATGCTGATCGCCTACGAGGATCGCCGGTTTTATGCTCATGGCGGGGTCGATGCCAGGGCTCTGGCGCGGGCCGCCTGGCAGGCCGTCTCTGCCATGAGGGTCGTATCCGGCGGCTCGACCCTGACCATGCAGACCGTCCGGCTGATAGAGGAGAGCGGGACTCGCTCTCTTGGAGGAAAAAGCCGCCAAATCCGACGCGCCAGAGCGTATGAAGCACAGCTTTCCAAGGAAGACATCCTTGAGCTTTACCTGGCGCGGGCGCCTTTCGGCGGCAACATAGAAGGCGTACGGGCCGCATCCCTGATTTATTTCGGCAAGGAGCCGCTCAGGCTCACGCAAGCGGAGGCTGCTTTGCTTGTTGCCTTGCCCCAGGCACCGGAAGCCCGCCGTCCGGACCGTTGGCCGGAAAAAGCCAGGATCGCCCGCAACCGCGTCCTTGATCGGATGGTGACGGCCGGTGTCCTTGATCCGGAGGACGGACAGGCCGCGAAAACCGAACCGGTGCCGAAACAACGCAGAGCCGTTCTAAAGCTTGCACCTCATCTTGCCCAGCGGGCAATCGCGTCCGGACAGACAAAAACCGCGCGGCTCACGATCGAAAGGAATCTGCAGCAACGGCTCGAAGCCTTTGCTCTTCAGCGTGCTCGGCGCCTGGGCCAAAAGATCTCGATCGCGATTCTGGTAGCCGATCACCGGTCCGGCGAAGTTCTCGCTTCTGTCGGTTCATCCGATCTGTTCAGCGAGGCGCGTTTTGGCCATGTTGACATGACGCAGGCGCGCCGCTCCCCGGGTTCGACATTAAAACCGTTCATTTATGGCCTGGCGTTTGACGAAGGTCTGGCTCATCCGGACAGCCTGATCGAAGACCGGCCGATTTCCTTCGCTGGTTATACGCCCAGGAACTTCGACAAAGAGTACCTGGGCACGGTGACGCTTCGGGAAGCGCTCCGCTTGTCTCTCAATATCCCGGCCGTTCAGGTTCTTGAACAGATCGGTCCGGCGCGCCTTCTTTCGGCATTAAAGCGCGCAGGCGTGCAACCGCAGTTGCCCCGGGGCAAAGCGCCGGGTCTTGCCATCGGCCTTGGCGGCGTCGGCCTCAGCCTCAGGGACCTCGTTACGGCCTATGGCGCGTTGGCACGGAACGGAGTGCCTGTCGTTCTGAAAGACGGCGTTGGCGACAAAGATCAGGCTGAAACAGATCCGCTCCATACTGCAAAGCCCGACTATCCCGGCCGGATCGAGCGCCCAAAGCCCGTCATCTCGTCCAAATCGGCCGCGATACTCGCAGACATCCTGACTGCCGGGAAGAACCCAGGTCACAGGGACGCGATCGCCTTGAAGACAGGGACATCATACGGCTATCGGGACGCATGGGCCATTGGCTACGACGGCGCGCATGTCGTCGGCGTCTGGGTCGGACGACCGGACGGTGCGCCGGTCTTCGGGCAGACCGGCAACAAAACCGCCGTACCGATTCTGCACGGCGCGTTTTCCCGGATCGGACCGGATCGAACGCCAATCAGGTACAGCCCGATAATCGGAAATCTTTCGCAAAAAGAAGTCCCGCCGGGCCTGGCATATGTCGGGCGGCATCAGCGCGGCGATCAAACAGACGGTAGCGGTCCCAGAATTTCATTCCCGCCGGAGGGCGCGCTTCTGACGTCACCGGTATGGAATGAGGGGAGCCTGCAGTCCGTTGCGCTGAAATTCAGGTCAGGAGATGGGCCCTTTCACGTTCTGGTCAACGGAAAAACCATCGGCGCGCCTCTGTTCAACCGCGAGTTGGATGTCCTGATCGATGGTGTCGGCTTTTCAACAATCACGGTCCTGGATGCGAAGGGCCGTTCGGATCGTGTATCGTTTCGAATTGGGTTCGAAGAAGGTGCAAATTGAATGTGAACCGGAATGATTTCGAGCGGCCGGAAATGGACAATTTTGCCGTACCGATGCACCGGCCCGATTCCCTCAAATCCGGAGAATCGGATGCCGAAAACAGTGCTGATTTGCCCTCGCAAGCCTCTTTTTATGCGATTTTTTTAATCACAGCCACCCGCTTCAGCGACGTCAACAAGCCCTTGTTCCTTAACGAATCCTTGTCATTGGCGGATATTTCGTGACTTTCCCGCAACACACATTTTCAAAAGACCTGTATGAGGTGGAGAAACCCGTCTTCAAGGTTGATCGCGGCGCTCATATCGATAATGGTCAGATTGCGAACGGCGGAAACGTCGTATGCCTGTTGTCTCTAACCGGAACACCGAATTCATTCGTAACCAGTTATAGTCAACGGTTTCGCGGGGAAAATCGAGATCAGATAATTCGGCGATGCCGAGCCTATACACTGAACTCAAATTTGGAATTTTTTGGAGGTCAGAGATGACACTGAAGAGCATTCTCCTCGGCACTGCTGCTGGTACGATAGCTATTACCGGCGCTTCTGCTGCCGATCTTCCGGTTGCTCCGGAACCTGTTGACTATGTTCGCGTCTGCGACGTGCATGGCACAGGCTTTTTCTACATTCCTGGTACGGAAACCTGCCTGCAGGTAGGTGGTGACGTTCGTGTTCGGTATGTTTACAACGATGCCAATGCGAATACTCGCGCTGAACCCGGTCCGAGTGATTTTCCGTCTCGTGGACGTATCTGGTTGGACGCTCGTAATGAAAGCGAGTGGGGCACAATCCGTACTTATATTCGTTACACTGCTTCGACAGCTGATAACGGTGCTGACGGTGGCGGTGCTGAATTGGATCGTGCATTTATTCAGGTCGGAAACTTCGTCGCTGGTTATGCATCCTCGTTCATGAACCTGACCTACGGTGCATATGCGATCAACAACGTTTATGGAACGTTTGACTCAGACGAGACAACAACGTTGGTCGGTTATACGTTTGACTTCGGTAACGGCGCTTACCTCGCTGTTTCTGTCGAAGCTCCCGAGCGGTCAGAATTTGGCGGCACAGGTATCCTCGGCGGCGGCGGTTACGGCGGCGTGACTTGGCCAGATGCCGGTTTCAACCTTGGTATCGATCAGGGTTGGGGTTCTGCCGGTATCGTAGCCGGTGTACATCAGGTTCGCCCGGCGGCCACGGGTGGCGGTATTGACAGTGAAGTCGGCTGGTTTGTCGGTGGTGGTGCGGAATTCAACGTACTGAGCACAACGACGATCGGTGGTACTGCTTTCTACACCGACGGCAACCTCGCTCGCTTGGGCATCGACGGCTTCGGATTTGACGGCGTTGTCACCGGTGGAAGTCTTGACAACACGACTGCTTGGGCTGCCAGCCTCGGCATCACGCATGACTTCAACTCCGAGGTTTCCTTCAGCCTGAACGGTAGTTACTTCGATATCGATCATTCTGGTGCTGCTAACCCGGATCCGAGTGGTTGGATGATTGGCGCTTCCGCTGAATACACACCGCTTTCCGGTCTGACCTTCGGCGCTGGCGTAGAGTACATCGATCTTGATGACACCGTTGGTCAGGACGAACTCGAAGACGGCGCATATGCAATCACATTGCAGGTTGTTCGTTCTTTCTAATCTGACCTGACAGTCAATTAGAGAAAAACCCGGCGAGAAATCGCCGGGTTTTTTGTTTTGAGGCATTACAGCTGAAAAAGTCAGCTGCCGTATTCTTTCATATGAACGCCTTCAGCATCATCGTTTATGGCACTGTTACCGGAAAAGGCGCATTCCTTTAAAATGCATCGGAAGCATTCAGAAACCTTTCAATTGCACCGAACGTTTCCGGCTTGATCAACAGAGGGGCGTGTCCCTGTGCGAGAACTGTATGGCTCTGGAGAGCAGGATGCACCGTTTTCATTTTGGTCACTGTCTCGACCGTCAGGATGTTTGACAGTTCGCCTCGTATGACAAGCGTTGCATGCTCTCTTAAGGCATTAAATTGCGGCCAGAGATCAATCGGATCGCTATCTTCTGACCAATCCTTAAACACCTCCGAGAGGTCTGGATCGTAATTGATGACGATGCCGACGCCGGATTGCCGGTAGGTTTGCCTTGCGAAATAAAGCCAGTCTTCGTCCGATAGCCCTGGAAAAAACGTGCGTTCCCTCGATTTCAGATAGTCTGCGGCCTGTTCGAAACTGTCAAAGCGGACTTCCTTGCCGACATGCTGGCTTATGCGTTTCAGTCCGGCAGGAAAGATCTCCGGACCAATATCGTTCAGGATCACCTTGCCAATGCGATCGCCGACCACGTTGGCCAGCAGCATGATATGGATGCCTCCGCGCGACGTTCCAAGTATGTCGACCCTATCAAGATCAAGTGCATCCAATCCCTGGATAATGTCCGCCAGTTCGCGTTCGAAGGAATAATTTGTCTTGTCAGGATCATAATCCGAGCGGCCCCGGCCCCGGTAGTCGAAGGCTATTATGCGTCGTTTCCCGGCAGACTTTTTGGAAAGGTACTCCGCGAGACGCTCAAAATCATTGGAATTTCTGGTCAGGCCGGCCAGGCAGAGCAGCGGTGGACAGGCGGATCCGTCAGACGGCCAGTCTTTGGCGAACAGCGTGAGGCCGTCATCGCTCTGCCAGGTGGCTTGTTTGTAAGTCTGCTCCATGGTTCCTCCCGCCAGCGTCTCCTTATCCGAGCAAATGCTTCAACATAAACAAGACACGCTCCACTTGCCAAGATTGCGGCAAATGGCGCGGTGTGCTTTGGCAGTTTCAGAACAGGATTTATGCTTGAGATAAACCGGGCCCTCAGATGCCGCCAACGAGACTGTGTGCGGTTTTGAAAGCTCAGAGAGAAATTCATCGCGGGGGCTGATCCAACGCCAGGCGCCTCGCGCTCCGCAGTTGAAAACCGGAGGTATGATTGTGACGGGACGCGAGGGATATCCGACTGTTTGACCTCTCAGTCTCCTTTACCACCGCTCATTGAACCGGAACGCTTGATATGTGCAGCGGAATGCTATCCGCCCCGCCGCAGATCTTTTTCGATACTCAATCCCTTACCGTCAATCCGTTCACGATAAACCTGAAGATTTTCGGTTATCTTCTGGACGTAGTTCCTGGTTTCGGTGAACGGAATCCGTTCGATCCAATCGACGGGATCGACATTCGGATTGCGCGGATCGCCATAGCGTTCCACCCATTGTTTGACGCGGCCCGGACCGGCATTGTAGCCGGCGAACGTCATGATGTACGACCCTCTGTACGCATCGACCAACTCTCCTAGGTGAGCCGCACCGAGCGTTGCGTTATAGGTCGGATCGCTCGTCAGGCGGCTCTTGGAGTAGGAGGCACCAATGCTTCTTGCCGTGCGTTTGGCCGTGGCCGGCATAAGTTGCAGGAGACCCAGAGCGCCTGCGTGACTTCTGGCAGTGGGATTAAACGCGCTTTCCTGACGCGCAATGGCGTAAACCATCGGTTTTTCGACGCCTTTTCTGATCTTGACGTCCTTCGGAATTGCCGAGATCGGGAAAGCCAGCGGCGCGGCTTTGGGGTTGTTTTTGATGGCTGTTTTTCCGACCATCAGTGCGAGCTGATGCTGTCCCTGTTTTTCCGCCATCTCAGTGAGAAGCGCGACCTGGTCGGCACTTGGCAAACTCATCGCCAACTGTCGATAAAGTTGTCCGGTCTTGTTCGGGTGTTTTGCTTTGATCAGGCGTTTGATTGCCTTGACTCTGTCGTCGGCATTAAAGGCTCGTTTGTCTTCCCGACTTGGCGAGGGGTAGCGGGCCATGCCAACGGTGCGCTTGCCCATGCGGGCCCGCGCCAACTGGCCATGATAAGCTGTTCCGTGCGCACCGGCCTTCTGATAATAATCCGCAGCCTGCCTTTTTCGTCCGCGGGCTTCCTCGGTCCGACCGAGCCAATAATATGCGCGTGAGATCGTGGCCGGAAGCGTCGCAACTTTCAGGATATTCCTGAAATGCGGTTCGGCTTTTCTGGGATTTTTTTGAAAGCGGAGCGCATACCAGCCGGCGTGAAATTCAGCTTCCGCGTATTTTGCAGGACTTTCGGCTGCGTGACGGGCGGCGATCCGATACGCTGTTGTCGCGTCACCGACATCCAGAACATTGCGCGATGTCAGGCGCCGTTCCACCCACCACTCGTCGCGGTCGACAAGAACCCGGGGGTCAGTCGGTGCTGAAACCATAAGTTTCGCGGCATCGCGCGGGTTCTTGGTGCGTCGCAGATGTTGGATCCTGGCGAAAATATAACCGGGGTGCTTGCGCATTGAGCGCGGGACATCGGCCAGCAGTTTCTTAGCGTTGCTCTTCTTGCGGATCACAGCGGCGCGGGCATTGAAATAGGCTTTCTGATTGCCGGTCAGCAACGGATAAGTGCGCTTGGCGTCATTGATCCTGTCGTCGAAGAGATACATGTCCACGCGATGAAGGTGATCCGCATTGGAAAGATAGTTTCCGTAGTCGCGGCGGATCTGTTTCTCCAGCGACGATGAGAGCCGCTTCGTACGGTAAACAGTCCGAACCAGCGCTTTGGCTTCCTTGTCCCGTCCGACCGCCTTGAATGATTTTGCCTGCAGCAACTTTCCAACCGTTGTTTCCGGCGGACGCTGAGCAAAAAGCCGAAGCACCGTGTCAGGGTTTGCGCGCTCCCGCGACAGGGCTGCTTCGGCGCGCGAGCGGACCAATTCATCGGAAGGCCAATGCGGTGCTTCTTTCTCAAATCCCGTGACGAAATCATAGGAAACCGCAGTCGGTGCGCTGACAATCAGGCGCCAGTCTAAGATCCTCCGGTCCAACGATGGTTTCATGGACTTTCGAATCGCAAAGGCGTCCCGAACACGGCCTTTATCCAATGCATCCAGGCCTGCTTTGAGCTGTTTGACCGAACCGGTGCTGTCCGGTGCCGCCGTTCCTTGTCGAATTGTCGGAAGGCGCTTTACGGCCGGCGCCGCTGCTATGGCCAACTGAGAATTGGCCAACCGGCTGTGGACAGTTGAGGCCGGTGCTGACGCCCGGACGCCACTGTCAGGCAACAGGCTAAGCGGTTGCGATGCCGGATTGCTGACCGTCACGTTTGTCGTAAGCGCACCCGGCTTGCCCCTCGGGACCGGTGTTGCGAATTGAGAGTCGATCGCCGGAACGGAGGCAGTTGCTCCGGGTTTCGGTTTCGGCTTAAAGGCATTGACAGGAGGGATGCCTGAGACTGTGGCAACTGCAAATGCAATCAGGACTTTGCCTGTACTACTCAATACTTTCAAAGACATTATTGAACCCGGTCCACGATCTGGGTAAAGCCGCTAAACTGTGCGTAACGTCATACGGCACATATGTGGCCAAAATCTGCAAAGCCGCGTTGAGCCTAGGTCGTTAAGGTGAAAAAAAGATTTAAGTCCGTTATGATTTTGGAAACAAATTTCACAGGATGCATTGCTTGCTGTTCCTGCGTTGCCGGACTATTGTCCGCATCGTGGCTTTACCGGCTTCGGTGAAGGACGAAAAAGAGGAATTGACTCATGTTCACAGGATCTTATCCAGCGCTCATCACCCCGTTCCGGAATGGGGCTGTTGACGAGAAAGCGTTTCAGGATTTTGTGGACTGGCAGATAAAACAGGGTACACACGGTCTCGTTCCGGTTGGGACGACGGGCGAGTCGCCGACGTTAAGTCACGAGGAACATCAGCGAGTCGTCGAGCTCTGTATCGAGGCCGCTGCGGGTCGGGTGCCTGTCATCGCCGGAGCGGGGTCCAATAACACCCTGGAAGCGATCAGCCTGGCACAGCACGCGGAAAAGGCCGGGGCAGATGCCGTTCTTGTTGTGACGCCCTACTACAATAAGCCGAACCAGGCCGGTCTTCTTGCCCACTACAAGGCGATTGACGAGGCGATCGGCATCCCGATCATCATCTATAACATTCCCGGGCGCTCGATCATCGACATGTCTGTCGAAACCATGGCGACGCTTTATCGGGAGTGCAGGAACGTCAAGGGCGTCAAAGATGCCACGGCGGATCTGCAACGCGCATCCCTCCAGCGGCATGCAATGGGAGCGGACTTCTGTCAACTGTCCGGAGAAGATGGAACGGCGCTTGGATTCATGGCGCATGGCGGGCAGGGCTGTATCTCGGTAACCGCCAATGTTGCGCCGAAACTGTGCGCGGACTTTCAGGAAGCGTGCCTGAGAAAAGACTATCAGCTTGCGCTTGACTTTCAGGACCGGCTGATACCGCTCCACCGGGCGCTGTTTCTTGAACCAAGTCCGGGTGGGGCCAAATATGCATTGTCGCTTCTTGGCAGAATAGAAAATGAGCTGCGTTTGCCTGTGATGCCGGTCTCTGAGGCTGCACAGGCTGAAATCCGCGCTGCGATGGTTCATGCCGGGCTGATGAACTGAAGCGCGGTTTATCCAAAGACAAAGATATAAGAGAATTGTCATGGCCCCGAAAAAGGGTACGGCGCCTGCCAACCGCAAAATCATTGCGGACAATCGCAAGGCGCGCTTCAATTACGAAATACTGGACACGATCGAAGCGGGCATTGAACTGAAGGGAACCGAGGTCAAGTCTCTGCGTGTGGGAAAGAGCAATATTGCCGAGTCCTATGCGGGTGAAAGTGACGGACAGCTCTACCTGTTCAATGCCTACATTCCGGAATATCTGCAGGGCAATCGTTTCAATCATGAACCGCGCCGCCCAAGACGCCTGCTTCTGCATCGGCGTGAAATCGGAAAACTTTTCGGATCCGTTCAAAAAGACGGCATGACCCTTGTGCCGCTAAAGCTCTATTTCAATGACAAGGGCCGTGCCAAACTTGAGATTGCGATTGCGCGCGGCAAGAAGCTGCATGACAAGCGGCAAACGGAAAAACAGCGGGACTGGAACCGTGAGAAAGCGCGCCTGATGAAAGATCATGGTTAGAGCGTGTTGTGCTTTGAGTGAGGCGGCGCACCGAACTCCTGTCGGCCACGATTTGTTAACCATAAATCTCCTATGATCGGCCAATGACCAAGGAGTGGTTGTTGTGTACATCAAATCGGCAAATCCGGCGAAGCGCCCGTCATTATATGAAGTGAATCAGGCCTGGGCGGCACAACGGAGCAAAGCGCTTCAGAAGTCCCGCCAGATGAGTGCCAATTTCATCAATGGTCTTGCTGCCATAAACATCCAGACAAGTCAGCAGTCGGTTCAGGCAAGTGACACGGGTTTCGCAGGCCGGTTTCTCAATAAATTGATTTAGTCTTTGCCCGTAATTCCTTTAAAGACCAGGCTTCTTCGTTTGGCGCGGTGTAAAGATTTACGGGTTCAGGACGTCAACCTTCGGTCTTGCCAATCGCTTGCAACTGCTCGTGCAAAGACAGTTTGTCGATGCTGGACAAGGGCAGAGAGCAGAAAATCGATATACGCCGTTCAAGCATCCGATAGGTATCGGAAAAAGCCAGGGCAATCTCGCTTTCGCTTCCTTCGACGGCAGCGGGATCGGGAACACCCCAGTGGGCTGACATCGGCTGTCCGGGCCAGACCGGGCAGATCTCGCTGGCAGCGTTGTCACAGACTGTGAAGACGAAATCCATTTCAGGCGCGCCGTCTGCGGCAAATTCCTCCCAGTCTTTCGATCGAGCGAAGTCGGTTTTGTAGTTCAGCCGTTTTAGAAGCGCAATCGCCTCGGGATGAACCTGCCCCTTGGGCTGCGATCCTGCCGAATAGGCCTGGAACCTTCCTTTTCCTTCGCGGTTCATGATTGCCTCGGCGAGAATGGAACGCGCTGAGTTGCCGGTGCACAGGAAGAGAACATTATAAACCTTGCTCATCGTTGAATCCTCCCTCAAATCGCGTGTGTTTCGCTTCGATTGGCGGTCGAACGACAGCAGATGCGTCTCATGGCAACGGTTTCAGGTCATCAGCCGGCGGAGGCGCTCACCCTGTTTGTGTGCCTGATACCGGTAAGCGCCCGGACACCGCCGTTGAACCACGCATGCGCTGCCGCAAGCGACCGAACGTTCCAATTAATCGATATATCATGAATGGTCGATATATTGTGGCTTGTCAATGCATCACAAGAGCAGTCTGAATTGCCCGTCCTTTCGGACCGCAGCGATGGAGGCGGACTTTTTACGGGGCAGAATGTTGCGGTGAGCGGCGGTTTGAAGGTCCGCTCGACCGCCAGTTTATGGCTCAACACCAGAAGTTCAAAGGTGTTGTCGGTGACGAACTCCGACGAAAGTGCCGTCAGGCAGCGCGATCAATCGGATGCTGGGTTCGGAACCCGACGGCCAGACGGTTCCAGACGTTTATTGTGCTGATGGCGACGGTCAGTTTGGTCGCTTCCTCTTCGGAAAAATGGTTGATCAGCTCTTTATAGTCAGCATCGGGCGCGCCGGTCGCACTGATATTTGTCAGCGCTTCTGTCCAGCCAAGCAGTGCGCGTTCGCGGGCATCAAACACCGGAGATTCGCGCCATACAGCAACCAGAGCGATCCACTGCTCGCTCAATCCATCCTTGCGGGCTTCTTTCGTGTGCATGTCCACGCAGTAGGCGCATCCATTTATCTGCGACGCGCGCAATTTGAGCAGGTGAATCAGACGCGGCTCAAGACCGGATTGGCCGGAGACATATTGTTCCAGTTTGAATACCGCCTGAATGGCGTCCGGCGCTGCCTTCATATAGTCAAGACGTTGTTCCATATCTGTCTCCTGTCTAGGTTATGGTTTTGGATTGGTTTGACGCATGTGTTGCTCCAGAAAAGTGCAGCCTCGGGCGGCGATCGAACCATCATCATCGGCCATCACCTGCGCAATAAGCTGCCCGACAGTCACACCCTGAAGTGCTTTGCGGTAAGCGCGTTCGGCTCGCAGCATGGCAGCATTGATCTGGCATGGCGCTGAAAACTTTTCCCGCGGCAGCGGATTCGGGCCGTTTTGACGAATTTCCCTGCAGCGAAATGCCGGCGCCGGACCCTCAACCGCCAGAACAATATCAAGCAGCGTGATGTCAGCCGGTTCTCTGACCAGTCGATAGCCGCCTTTCGGTCCGGGTTCCGTGCACACAATCCCGGCACGGGAAAGAGCCTGGAGGTGCTTGAGCAGATAACTTGTCGAGACACCGTGAAACTCTGCGAGCGCGGCAGCGGACAACAGGCCGCCTTCGGGCAAGGCTGCCAGCATTGTGACTGAGTGAATAGCCTGTTCGATGCCGTCGCTGAGTTTCATTTAGCGCCTAACCGTAATCATGGATATAAATTATCCATGATTAGCGAAGTGTCAAGGCCGGAACAGTCTGCGCTGCGACAGTCAGTTCAAGCCGCACAGTTGGACGTGGTCTTCAAATGCTCCGAATCGAGGTGACGATGCTGGACGCGGAGAGAATGGATTCCATTGTCAGGCGGCGAAGAAAATCAAATAAGGTCAAAGTATTAGTGAGCGTCACCGAACTGTTGCGTTGCTGAAGTAACCCTGAAGGAATTGCATTTCTCAAGGGAGACGCCGGTGACCGTTTCTTCGCGCAAAGGTACGATAGAGAATCTGAAAAAAGCTGTTCATCGATCCAAAGCCACGTCCACGGACGGCATACTTGAGCGGCTGTTTACATTTGCGTTCAAGGGGCTTGTCTATCCGCAGATTTGGGAAGATCCGGAAGTCGATATGCAGGCGCTGCAGTTGCGGCCCGGTTCGCGGATGATCACGATTGCATCAGGTGGCTGCAACGTGATGTCTTACCTCACGGCCGATCCGGAAGAGATCATTGCGGTTGATCTCAACCGTGCTCATGTCGCCCTGACCCGTTTGAAGATCTCAGCGTCCCAGCACCTGCCGGGCTACGACAGCTTTTACCGGTTCTTCGGGGAGGCCGATGAAAAGGCCAATGTGGCATCTTATGAACGCTTCATTCAACCAAAGCTGGATGAAACGGCGCGGCACTATTGGGAGGGGCGCGATCTGTTTCGCCGCCGGCGCATAACGCTGTTCTCCCGCGACCTCTATCATCACGGACTCCTGGGCTATTTCATTGGCGCAGGCCATTTCATCGCCAAGCTTTATGGGATTGATCCAAGCCGCTTCGTCAAATCGGGCAGCCTGGAAGAGCAGCGAAGCTTTTTCGATAATGCACTGGCACCGCTTTTTGACAAACGTCTTGTCCGTTGGGCGACATCGAAAAAAGTCTCCCTTTACGGTCTTGGCATTCCGCCTGCGCAATATGAGGCGCTGGCGTCAGCCGGAAACGGCAACATGGCCGATGTCCTGAAGCAGCGACTTGAGAAACTGGCATGTGATTTCTCTCTGAACGAAAACTATTTTGCCTGGCAGGCCTTCGGTCGCGGCTATGCAGGTGGTGAGGCCGGCCCCCTGCCGCCCTATCTTAAGAGAGAGCATTTTTCCGCTATCCGGGACCGTGCAGACCGTGTGAGCGTCATCAACCGCTCTTTCACCGAAGAGCTGGAAGATCAGGATCCTGCCAGCCTCGATGCCTACGTATTGCTTGATGCTCAGGACTGGATGACAGATGCTCAGCTCAACGAACTCTGGTTGGGAATTACCCGCACAGCAAGACCGGGTGCGCGGGTTGTGTTCCGCACAGCGGCCGAGCCTTCCCTATTGCCGGGCCGGGTGAAACCGGACACTCTGGATCGATGGACTTACAGGGAAGAAGAGAGCCTGGCCTTCGGTAAACAGGACCGGTCCTCCATTTATGGTGGATTCCATCTTTACACATTCACTGGTCAGGTGTGATGAGCGAAATCGGCAGTACCGGCTCCGGCGATTTAATGGATCGGATCTACCGGCATCAGCGGCATATTTATGATGTGACCCGCAAGTATTTTCTGCTGGGGCGCGATCGACTGATTGGCGAACTGGATGTTCCTCAAGGCGGCGCCGTTCTTGAAATCGGGTGCGGTACCGGACGTAATCTCATAACCGCTGCAAACGCCTATCCCAGCGCGCAGTTTTTCGGCGTCGATATCTCCGAATCCATGCTTGAGATCGCGGCAAGAAATGTCGCGAATGCGGGTTTGTCCGGACGGATTCGGCTGGCTCGGGGCGATGCAACGCAGTTCGACCCGGAAAACCTGTTGGGACGGATCGCATTTGAACGGGTGTTTTTTTCCTACAGCCTGTCGATGATTCCGTCCTGGCAGGCGGCTGTGGAAAACGCCATACACTGCCTCGCGCCCGAGGGGCGGCTGCTGATTGTCGACTTCGGCCAGCAGGAGCGATTGCCCGCACCGTTTCGAAGCCTGCTTTTTGCCTGGCTGCGCCGATTCCACGTTTCGCCGCGGGCCGATTTGTTTTCAGTGTTAAGGGAAAAAGGCCGGCGGGAAGATCTGGCGGTCGAAAAACACGTCCTTTATGGCGGTTATGCCTGGTTTGCTCAGGCGTCCCGGTAGCGATACGTCCTGTCGCGATTGCTGCCCAACTCAAGGCAATCAAAGAGTCCGCTTGCCGAACTTGTTGTTTCGCGGGAAACCCTGTGGCGGCAGCCGACCGGCATGCGCTCTGTCGCCTTTCCACTCCTGCAGCTCCTCAAGCGCCCGCGTATAGCTGCGTCCGGATGAGTCGACCCAGGTCAGTCCATCTACGGCGTTGAACACCACGACGTCGGATATACCGCCGTCCCGATACCGTTGCAGTCGGACGCCGCGTCCGCGGGTCATCTCCGCGATTTGCTCCGCCGGGAAAATCAGGAGCTTTCTGTTCAGTCCGATAACCGCAACCGTATCGCCCTCCGCCGGCACACAGACAGCCAGTCGCTGACCCGCGCTGACATTCAAAACCTGTTTTCCCTTGCGGGTGTTGGCCAGGATATCGTTCTCCGGAACGACGAATCCGCGCGCATCGTCAGCGGCCACCAGCAGTTTTCGGTCCGGTTTGTGCACGAACACTTCGACCACATCCTGATCCTGATCCATGTCGACCATCAGCCGGATTGGTTCGCCATGGCCGCGGCCTCCCGGAAGCCGGTCGGCGGTCAGGGTATAGAAACGTCCTCCGGACCCGGCAACCAGCAACTTGTCCGTTGTCTCTGCGTGGAAGGAGATTTTCAGCGCATCGCCCTGCTTGAAAGCCACCGAGCCCAGGTCCTGAATGTGGCCCTTGAGGCCGCGAATCCAGCCTTTTTCCGAAACGACAACCGTGATCGGTTCTTTCTCGATCATCGCCTGATTGATCTCTTCAAGATCGATGTTCATCGCTTCGCCGAAGTCGGTGCGGCGACGCCCCAGCTCAGTGTTGAGGCCGTAGTCTTTCTTCAGCTCCCGGAGTTCCTCCGCAATATGCTTCCATTGCAGCTCGTCCGATCCCAGCAGCGATTCGATGTCCTTTTTCTCGGCCGTCAGGCCTTCATGCTCGGTCCGGATTTCCATCTCTTCCAGCTTGCGCAACGAGCGCAGCCGCATATTGAGGATGGCTTCGGCCTGAACGTCGGAAAGAGAAAACGTCTGGATCAGCTGTTGCTTGGGTTCATCCTCGTAACGGATGATACGGATCACCTCATCGAGATTGAGATAGGCAATCAGATAACCGGCAAGAACTTCGAGCCGGTGTTCGATCTGTCCAAGTCGATATTCTTTGCGGCGCACAAGAACTTCGCGCCGGTGCTGCAACCATTCCTTTAAGACCTGCTTGAGGCCGAGAACGTTCGGGACCTGTCCGTTGGACAGAACGTTCATGTTGAGCGAGAAACGGCTTTCAAGATCCGTCAGCTTGAAGAGCGATTCCATCAGAAGCTTGGGGTCGACATTGCGTGAGCGCGGTTCAAGAACGATGCGGATATCTTCCGCGGACTCATCGCGAATGTCGGCCAGGAGCGGCAGTTTCCGCTGCTGCAGCAACTCGGCGATTTTTTCGATCAGCCGGGATTTCTGAACCTGATAGGGAATCTCGGTAACAACGATATTCCAGGTGCCGCGGGCACCATCTTCCTGCGTCCAGCGCGCACGATGGCGGAAGCCGCCCCGCCCGGTTTTATAAGCCTCGAGGATGGCGGCAGGACTTTCAACCAGCGTTCCACCGGTGGGAAAGTCCGGTCCGCGTACAAAGGTCACCAGTTTTTCGACGGTTGCCTCGGGATGCTTGATCAGGTGCAGGCAGGCATCGCAGATTTCAGAGACATTATGGGGCGGTATCGAGGTGGCCATGCCGACGGCAATGCCGGCCGAGCCGTTTGCAAGAAGGTTGGGAAAACCGCCGGGGAGAACAATCGGCTCTTTTTCTTCGCCGTCGTAGGTTTCGCGGAAATCGACCGCATTTTCGTCCAGTCCTGCGAGCAGTCGCTTGGCGACGTCGGTCATGCGCGCTTCGGTGTAGCGCATGGCTGCCGGATTATCGCCGTCGATGTTACCGAAATTCCCCTGACCGTCGACAAGCGGATAGCGCTGGGCAAAATCCTGCGCCAGCCGAACCATCGCATCGTAAACGGATGCATCGCCATGGGGGTGATATTTACCAATGACGTCACCGACCACGCGCGCGGACTTTTTGAAAGAGGCGCCCGGATCGAGCTTCAGCTGACGCATCGCATAAAGAATACGACGATGCACCGGCTTCATGCCGTCCCGAACGTCCGGCAATGCCCGGTGCATAATCGTCGACAGTGCATAGGCGAGATAGCGCTCTTCGAGCGCTTCACGCAGATTGATAGTCTCTATGCCGCCAGGCGGAATCAGCTCGTTTCCCATCTGTTCTACCTATCTTGGAGACCTCGTGACTGCAAGGTTTCGCACCATGTACCCACAGAACAGTGGCATTTTTACAGGGTTTCTTCGCACGATATTCAGGAGAGTTCGAGACCGAGTGCCTGTAAAAACCGATCCCGCTCACCGGGCCACTTGAGGCCGCGGGGCTGATAGACATGACGGGTCAGAAAAAATCCGGAAAGGGCGAACGCATCGCGCATCATCTGGGCGTCGATATCGGCGACCAACGCATTGGGTCTTAAAAAGGCCGGTAACGGCAGCAGACGCTCGGCATAGGGTTCTCCCGCCGATCGTGAAACCGCCCGACCGGACCTGGGCGAAACCCAGATCAGTTCCTCGTTGATCCCCGTTGCGGCGCAGGCATCCAGATCCAGTCCGAAGCCCAGCTCTTTGAGCATCTGCAGTTCAAAACGCACCATTGTTGCGCCGGCAATCACAGGCTCGGACAAATTGTCGAGAATGACCTCCAGCGCCTCATAAAGCGCAGGATGCGGATCCCGTTCAGGCAGCAGGCGCAGCAGGCCGGCGAGAAGCTGGACACCGAGCAAACCGACCGGGTGTTGCATCAGGTCGGCCGCACGCATTTTCATAGGTTCGACGGTGAAATTCCCAAGATGTTCGGCAAGGCGCGTGCGCCAAATCACGTCAACATGGTTTCCGGGCTGCAGAGCCGGCTGTTTCTTTCGCGACCGCCCGCCGCGAACAAGACCAAGGTGACGGCCGCGTTCGGGCGTCATCACTTCCAGAATGCAGTCATTCTCGCCATGTTTTTTGGTTCCCAGCACAACGGCCGGGCTGCTCCATTCCATCTGCCGGATCTCCGGTGCCCAAAAGGGCAGGGCTGTTTGTTCTTCGAAGAGTGACAATAAAGGGATTTTATAGGGGCCTGCCCGGAAAAACCGAAATTATCGCAATTGGCCTGAAATCAGGCCTGGTTTCAGCGCGGAAAGTCCAGCCCCATTTCGCGATACCGCTCCGGGTCGTCAGACCAGCTTTGACGGACTTTGACGAACAGAAACAGGTGCACCGGCTGCTCGAGCAACTCGGCCAGCTCTTCCCGTGCGGCCTGGGAAATTGACTTGATTGTCTGCCCTCTTTTCCCGAGAACGATGCTCTTTTGGCTGTCCCGTTCCACATAGATGACCTGTTCGATCCGGACGGAGCCGTTTTTGAAGTCTTCCCATTTTTCAGTTTCGACGGTTGAGGCGTAGGGAAGTTCTTCATGCAGCCGCAGGAACAGTTTTTCACGGGTGATCTCGGCAGCGAGCATGCGCATTGGCAAATCCGAGACCTGATCCTCAGGATAAAAATAAGGGCCGGGCCGCATGGAACCGGCGAAAAAATCAAGCAGGTCGGCGACGCCGTCGCCGCTGAGTGCGGAGATCATGAAGGTCTGGTCGAAACCGGCCATGTCATTGGCTTTTTGAGCCAATGCCAGCAGATCGCCGTGTTTCACAAGGTCGATTTTGTTCAGGATCAGTACTTTCGGCCGTTTCAGGTCCGTCAGTTTTTCCAGGAGACCGGTGTTTTCGTCATCGATGCCTTTTCTGGCATCTATCAGGACCGCGACCACATCCGCATCTCTGGCGCCGGACCAGGCCGTGTCGACCATCGCTCTGTCCAATCGCCGTTTCGGGCGGAAGATGCCCGGTGTGTCCACGAACACGATCTGGGCATCATCATGCATGGCAACGCCGCGAATGATGGCCCTGGTCGTCTGGACCTTATGGGTCACAATCGAGACCTTGGTGCCTACAAGCCGGTTGATCAGGGTCGACTTTCCCGCGTTTGGCGAGCCGATGAGGGCGACAAAGCCGCTTCGGGTGTCCTGGGTGCCGACCTTTTCGGTTTCTGCCGGTGCCGAACCATCGTCAGCTGTGGGCTTGTTGTTTCCGGATGTCATTTGTTCACGTCTCCGCCCAGACCTTTTCCCGTCTGAGAATATCTTCGGCGGCACTTTGCTCTGCGTGACGTTTTGAACTTCCCCTCCCGACCCCGGCATCGATTCCGTCAACGGATACTTCGATTGTAAAGACCGGCGCATGGTCCGGGCCGGTTCGGTCTGTGACCTCATAGACGGGTGTTGGCAGTCCTTTGGCCTGGGCCCATTCCTGCAAAGTTGTTTTAGCATCCCGCAACGGGCCCGACGAACTCAGCATGCGGTCTTTCCAATGGCACCGAATGAAGGCGGTGACCTTTTCATATCCGGCATCAAGATAAATCGCCGCAAGCACCGCCTCACAAATGTCAGCCAGGAGCGCGACTTTTTTACGTCCGCCTGCCTGATCCTCGCTTGTACCGACAATCATCGCAGTTCCAAGATCGAGTTCCTGGGCGATTTCGGCGCAGGTTTCCCGTTTGACCAGTTGGTTGAACCGGCGGGCCAATTCGCCTTCATCGGCTTTGTCGAAGGTTTCGTGCAGCATCGCCGCGATGACCAGTCCCAGGACACGATCGCCGAGAAATTCCAGCCGCTGATAGCTTTTCTCCGCCGGTGCATGCGTCTTCAGGGCGCTGGCATGGGTCAGGGCACACTGTAAGAGTGAGATGTCGGAAAAGCTGTGCCCGAGCCGATCTTCCAGCTTTCTCAGCGCCGCGTCACGGGTACGGGATATCGTCGCCTTGCCCATCGGGATCCGATCAGAGCGTATTGAACAAACGGTCCCAGCGAACGGACCATGGCCAATACCAGAACTGCCAGGCAGGCGTCCCTTCTTCCACCGAGAAGAAGATGATTTCCGCGCGCCCGACGAAATTCTCAAACGGCACATAACCGACGGCACTCTCCACGCGGCTGTCGGTGGAATTGTCCCGGTTATCGCCCATCATGAAATAATTGTTCTCAGGAACCTTATAAACCTTTGTGTTGTCCCACTGGCCGTTCGTTGAAAGGTCCAGTGTGTGATAGCTTACGCCGTTGGGCAGTGTTTCGATATATCTTGGAATACCGCGCCCACTTCCCGGAGCGATATAGTCATCTATGCGTCTGCGCTCCACGGCCTCTCCGTTGATATGGAGAATTCCCTCAATCATCTGGATCTCGTCACCGGGGAGGCCGACGACGCGTTTGATGTAGTCTGTCGAATTGTCCTTCGGCAACTTGAACACGGCAACATCGCCCCGTTCCGGCGGAGCCGACCAGATGCGGCCGGAGAACGGAATGGCGCCAAACGGCACGGAATAGCGGCTGTAGCCGTAGCTGTATTTGGATACGAACAGATAATCGCCGATCAGCAGCGTATCCATCATCGAACCGGATGGAATATTGAACGGCTGAAACAATAGCGTGCGGACAACCAGGGCAAGCAGGAGAGCCTGAATGATCACCTTGACGGTTTCGTAAAGGCCGCCCTGTTTTTCAGCTTTTTCGTTCGACACACTCATGGTCCTTCGCCGCTCATTCAAATTCTGTTGTAAAGCAGCGGTGCGATTGTCACCGGCAACTTTGTTGTTTGTGCCGACCATGAGATCTTTGACAGCTCCCCAAAGACATGGGTGCCAATTCAGTCAGCGTTGATACGATGCACTTGACCCATGGAGGTCGGCAGTGCCTTGAAAATAAACAGGCCCTTGATACCGGCTTGCCGCCATGGGCGCAACGGACTCTGCCGTAACTCTGTAGTTACTGTGACTCTTGGGTGTCAATGTTCAATTTTGCGGCCAATTCGCGGGCCATGCGGAAATGACGACGAAAGCCTGGGCGAGGGGCATGTCGTCGGTGATGGTCAGATCAATACGCGCGGTAAAACCCTCCGGTGTCATATTGTCAAGCCGCGTAAGGGTGTCGCCTGTGAGGACCATGGTCGGCTGGCCGGTCGGCAGATTGACCACACCCATCTCGCGCCACTTCACCCCCATTCGAATGCCTGAACCCAGGGCTTTGGAGCATGCTTCCTTTGCGGCGAACCGTTTCGCATAGGAGGCGGCCCGATGCTTGCGGCGGTCCGATTTGGCCCGCTCAACCTCCGTGAAAACCCGGTTTGTGAACCGTTCGCCAAATCGTTCCAGCGACTTCTCGATCCGCCTGATATCAATGAGATCGCTGCCAATGCCGATGATCATCGGGTCTCCGTTGCGTTGCTTGAGGAGAACTCGCGCAAGTACCAACCTGTGCGAATTGCCCCGGTCTTTGTTTGTTACGGGTCCGTACCGCAAGAGCGCTGTAGGTTTTCGTGGATAGGTTTCCCATCAGCCTCCGACCAGGCTGGCCGTTCTCCTTGCGCGGGCCAAAGTCATCCTGCGCCGCATTTCGCGGACAGAAGCTTCAAGCCCAAGGAAGATGGCTTCGCCGACCAGAAAATGTCCGATATTCAATTCCTGCAATTCAGGAATTTTTGCGATCGGACCCACTGTGTCAAATGTCAATCCATGGCCGGCATGGACTTCCAATCCCTTTGCCGCGCCGAATTCCGCGGCTTTGGCAATGCGTTCCAACTCGTCATGTGTTTTTTGTTCATTTCCGGCCAGAGCGGCCTCGCAATAGGCACCGGTATGGATTTCGACCACCGGTGCCCCCAAAGCGAGTGCCGCGTCCATTTGCTGTGTATCCGGTTCAATAAACAAGGAAACGCGTATTCCGGCCTGTTTGAGCTGAGTGACAATCGGAAACAGGTGGTTATGCCCTCCGGCGGCATCCAGTCCGCCTTCTGTTGTTCTTTCTTCCCGCTTTTCCGGAACGATACAGGCGGCATGCGGCAGATGCCGAAGCGCGATTTCCGTCATCTCGTCGGTTGCGGCCATTTCCAGATTGAGCGGAATCGTCAGATCCGCGCGCAAACGGGCGATGTCCTTGTCGGAGATATGCCGACGGTCTTCGCGCAGGTGAGCGGTTATGCCGTCCGCGCCAGCTTTTGCAGCAAGATGTGCTGCCCGAACCGGATCCGGAAAAGCGCCGCCGCGAGCATTTCTGATCGTTGCGACGTGGTCGATATTGACGCCAAGCCGCAGATCATTGTCTTGTGCATTCATTCCTTGTCATCTCCCTGTTGCGGAGAATTCCGTGCCTTTTCAACCGCATTGGCTCCCATGGAAATACGCTCCCGTCCATTTTGAACCAGGCGTCTGGCTTCAAGCCGCCGACGGCGTCCGCGTTGATAAATTCTCACAACGTAGCGGGTAATGAAATAGATCAGAACGCCGACGATCAATCCGTTTGGCACCGATCCGACCAGCAGGGGCCAGCCGATATCCCCGGTCACGATTACCCAGAGATTTTTCGTTCCGGCCCAAAAGGACTCCGCGTGAAATACACTGGCGCGGACTTCCGTCATCATGGTTTTCTGTGCGCCCTCGGTCACTTTGCCGTCCAGAATAAGACTGCCGATCTTGAAGTTGGCGGTCCACATAAACGGAAAGGTCAAAGGATTACCGACCGATGTGCCCAGAGCGGCCGCCAGCATGTTGCCACCGATGAAGAAGGCGATAAAGAAGGCGATAATGAAGTGAAAACCGACGAAAGGTGTGAAGGAGGCCATGGCTCCGGCGGCGACACCTGCGGCCACGGCGTGCTCGCTCGCGGTGAGACGCAGAACCCGTTTGCCGAAATATTTAAACGAACGCGTGAAGCTGGAGCGCGGCCACAGGGCGACCCGCAATCTGCTTAACCTGGAGGGGCGCTTTCGGCGCTGGAACAACATCTAACTCGGCCTCACCGACTCGCAGGGCACAGCTGGATTATGGCACAATATGCGTTCATGCATTCAATCCGCGACTGCCGGGTTTGATCGCCGGAATGGCGGCCAGGTCTGCGGGTAACTCATCGGGCTTGAAAGCGGGGACCTTGTAGTCTGTCAAGGCGATCAGCGGGACACTGGTGTCCGCTTCGCCTGCAGACCGGTCAACAATACAGGCGCAGGCCAGAACGTCCGCCTCCAGCGACCGCATTGTTTGAACGGTTTCGCGAATTGAAAGGCCGGTTGAGACAATATCCTCGACAACAATCACCCGGGCGCCTTTTGGCACGTCAAAGCGCCTGAGAGCGAATTGTCCTTCTTCCCGCTCGACCCACATGGCCGGAACACCGAGATGCCTTGCGGTTTCATATCCGGGAATAAGGCCGCCGACTGCCGGCGAAATGATGAAGTCTATGTGACCGAGATTGCTGTCACTGATTTTCTCCGCCAGAGCTTTGCACAGTTTCTCTGTTTGGTGCGGATACATGAAGACATGCGCTTTCTGAAGGTAAACGGCGCTGTGCAGTCCGGACGTCAGAATAAAGTGTCCGTCAAGAAGCGCGTTGCACTCGCGAAAAATCGCCAGGACTTCGTCTCTGGTCATGGTTTGCCGGTCTCGTTTCTTTTGTCAGCCGTTCAGACGCTCGACGCGGGCCACAATCGGCTTGGCGCGGAGCTGGCTTATAATATGATTCAAATGTTTAAGATCCCATACTTCAAGATCAATGACCATTTCGTGAAAATCGCTGGCTCGCCTTATCATCCGGATATTGTCGATATTGCCTGAGTTTTCGCCAATGATGGCGGCAATCTGAGCGAGGGAACCGGGTTCGTTGATCGACGACAGCTGGATACAGGCGGGAAATCGTTCGTTGCTGCTTTCGTCGATATCCCAGCGAACGTCAAGCCAGTTGGACCGGTCATTGTCGAACTGCTTTAACGAAGGCGATTGTATCGGATAGATAGTGATGCCTTCCCCTTGAGTCAAAATGCCGACAATTCGGTCTCCCGGCACCGCACCGCCATCGGGCGCATAGCGCACCGGCAGATTTCCTTTGATCCCGCGGATGGGAAAAGACTTCGGTTCGCCGTCCGATTCCGGCATTCGGAATTTTACGCTTTCGCCGCCCTCAATGTCGAACCAGCCGTCTTTCTTGTCCGGTTTTTCACTGGCAGCCCGGCTGTCCTGATAGTCGGGGAAGAGGGCGTTGATGACATCGCTGGAGTTGATTTCCCCACGCCCGACAACGGCAAGCAGATCGACAATCGTAGGTTGGCCGAAGCGATTGAGAATACCCTCCAATGCGCTGTCGGAATAGTCTTGTCCGATGCGCGAGAACGCACGTTCAAGGATGTGCCGGCCCAGTCCGCTATATTGCTCGCGAACCGCTTCACGGGTGGCCCGGCGAATGGCGGCCCGGGCCTTTCCGGTGGCCGCGATGTTTTCCCACGCTGCGGGCGGCGTCTGCGCGTCGGACCGGATCACTTCGACTTCATCGCCGTTTCTGAGGCGGGTCACCAGTGGTGTGAGTTGACCATTGATCTTGCAGCCGACGCAGGTGTTGCCAATGTCCGTGTGAACCGCATAGGCAAAATCGATGGGCGTGGCACCGCGGGGGAGGGCGATGAGCCGTCCTTTGGGGGTGAAGCAGAACACCTGATCCTGGAACAGCTCAAGTTTGGTGTTTTCCAGAAACTCCTCCGGGGAATCGCCCTGCGAAAGGAGATCGATGGTGCGCCGCAGCCAGTCGTAGGCCTGACTTTCCTTGTCAAGTTTTGCAATATTGCGTCCGCCGGTTTCGCCATCCTTGTAAAGCGCATGCGCGGCAATGCCATAAACAGCGACGCGGTCCATTTCGTCCGTACGGATCTGCAACTCGACCCGCTGCCGGCTGGGGCCGACAACGGTCGTGTGAACCGAGCGGTAATCGTTTTGCTTCGGTGTTGAAATATAGTCCTTAAAGCGCCCCGGCACGGTCGGCCAGGTCGTGTGCACGACACCGAGCGTCTGGTAACATTCCTCAACGCTCCCGCAGATGACACGGAAGCCGAAAATATCCGACAACTGCTCAAACCCGATCGATTTCTGCTGCATTTTCCGAAAAATCGAATAGGGGCGCTTTTCGCGGCCATGCACGCTTGCCGTTATGCCCCTTGCGGTGAGACGGCTGCCCAGATCCGTCTCAATATCGTTGATCAGACTTTCGTTTTTATGATGCAGGTCATCAAGACGGGAGGAAATCGTCTCATGGGCTTCCCCATTCAGCGTCTGGAACGAGAGGTCTTCAAGTTCCTCGCGCATTGCCTGCATGCCCATCCGGCCGGCAAGGGGGGCGTAAATCTCCATCGTTTCTTCGGCGATCCGTGCCCGTTTTTGCTCAGGCACATAATGGAGCGTGCGCATGTTATGGAGCCGGTCAGCCAGTTTGACCAGAAGAACCCGAACATCGTCGGCAATGGCCAACAGGAGTTTGCGAAAATTCTCCGCTTGTTTTGCGCGGCGGCTGACGAGATCGAGTTTTTTGATTTTTGTCAGACCCTCGACCAGCTTGCCGATTTCCTCGCCAAACAGTTTGTCGATTTCCGCCCGGGTCGCGTCCGTGTCTTCGATTGTATCGTGCAGCAGGGCAACGATGATGGTCGCATCGTCCAGGCGCAGATCCGTCAGAATGGCCGCAACTTCGAGTGGATGGGAAAAATAGGGATCGCCCGAAGCACGCGTTTGTGATCCATGCTTTTGCATCGCATAGACGTACGCTTTGTTGAGCAGGCCCTCATCCGCGTTGGGATTGTAGCGGGTCACACGCTCAAGAAGTTCGTAGTGGCGCATCATCGGCGTTAACACAATCCGGGCAACGATTGCCTCGTTGCCCGCACTTCAGATCTCAGAGGAGAGTCAATGCCCTCCAGGGATGCGCCAATACTACATATCGTCGGAACGGTCCGGTGGTACGAGGCTCTCAAGACCCTTCAGAAGGTCTTCTTCGGACATCCGGTCAAACTCCACATCGGCATCGTCTTGAGCCGCGTTTGGCGCAGCGGGGGCGGGCATAAGCGGTACGGTTTCGGGCTCCGGTTCATCTACTTCGACGTATTTCTGAAGTGAATGAATGAGATCTTCCTTCAGATCGTCCGGATTCACGGTTTCGTCGGCAATCTCACGCAGGGAAACGACAGGGTTTTTATCATTGTCCCGCTCAATCGTCAGAGGCGAACCGCTGGAAATCATACGGGCACGATGCGCCGCGAGCAATACAAGCTCAAAGCGGTTATCGACCTTATCGATGCAGTCTTCGACGGTCACGCGCGCCATTAAGTCTCTCCACTCTTTTCTGGGGGAATCGATGACCTAGATATTCTGATGAACATAGAATTGCAAGAGTTTTGGTGTTTTTATGCTAAGATGTTCCTATGGCAAGAAAAATGAAGTGCCATGAACCGACAATGTCCGAAACGGATGAGCGAAGTCGTGCTTTTGAAGTCTATTTTAAATTATTTGTCATGCACAATTTCGCTTTTACGTATTGATTGGAATACAGATCCAGTGTATCGGCTCATTAAATGTGTCACAGTTAATTCAAAAAAGTCCCTGTTATAAGTTTGGTTAAAGTGAATGACGCAAAACCTAGTGATATTTGAAATATTGTAATATTTTACATGAAAATTACTGGTTTTTGAAG
Organism: Stappiaceae bacterium; assembly: GCA_965275915.1. Lineage (GTDB taxonomy): Bacteria > Pseudomonadota > Alphaproteobacteria > Rhizobiales > Stappiaceae > JBDWFY01. Next base: position 39,552 of record CBDHYI010000004.1, on the reverse strand, counting down.
ACTTTACTTTGACAGGATTGTATATCTCAAACTTAGCTAAAATTTACAGGGTAAGAAATAAAAGAAAGTGAACGAAATGTTTGACCCTCGCGAAAAAGTCGCTTTGTTTATCGACGGTGCAAATCTTTATGCAACCGCGAAAACTCTTGGCTTTGATATTGACTACAAGCGTTTGTTGCTCGAATTTCAAGAAAAGGGCTATATGCTCCGAGCTTATTATTATACGGCTCTTGTTGAGGACCAGGAATACTCGTCCATCCGTCCCCTGATCGATTGGCTGGACTATAACGGCTATACCGTCGTGACCAAACCGGTCAAAGAATTCTACGATTCCACCGGCCGCCGCAAAATCAAAGGCAACATGGACATCGAACTCGCCGTGGATGCCATGGAAATCATGGACCATATCGACCATATGGTTCTGTTCTCCGGCGATGGCGACTTCCGTTCGCTCGTTGAAGCCGTTCAGCGGAAGGGCCGTAAGGTCAGCGTTGTCTCGACACTCCAAACCCAACCGCCGATGATTGCCGATGATCTGCGCCGTCAGGCCGATAATTTCATCGATCTTGCCAATCTGTTCAAGACCGTTGGACGCGCACCTTCCGAACGCCCGCAGCGCCCCGAGCGTGAACCCGAGCTTGAAGAAGAGTTCGAGGACGATATCTGATCCAATCTGCCGGAGCTCTTCCGGGGAATTGAACAACGATTGATTGTGACGTAAACCCATTGGTGACGCGCCGTTTGCACATGAAAGGCGCCACCAATGGGTTTTCTTTTTCCATAGATCAGAAAGACCGGTTTTGAATTTTCCGCAAGACCCCGAACGTGACTGCGATTTTTGTCCCAGACTTGTCGAATTCAGGCAGCGATATCGCGCGAGCGATCCGGGCTGGTTCAATGCACCGGTTCCGACATTTCGCGGAGAAACCACTATTCGTCTTCTCATCGTCGGACTGGCGCCGGGCCTGAAGGGAGCCAACAAGACGGGACGGCCGTTCACCGGCGATTTTGCCGGCGACCTTCTTTATGAAACACTGCTGGATTTCGGCTTTGCCGAAGGGCAATACAAAGCCGTTCCCGATGACGGCCTGAACCTCACCGACTGTGCCATTACCAATGCCGTTCGCTGTGTTCCGCCCGAGAACAAACCAAATGGCGCTGAGATAAAGGCTTGCCGGCCTTTTCTTCTGTCCACGATCGGTCAGATGGATGGCTTGCTGGCCTATCTGGCTCTGGGGCGTATTGCCCATGATACCTTACTGACGGCTCTCGGTTTACGACGGGCGTCTTTTCCGTTCGGTCACGGAGCCCGTCACACGCCCGGTTCGGGACCGGTAATTTTCGACAGTTACCATTGCTCGCGCTACAACACCAATACCGGCAGGCTGACGCGCGAGATGTTTCGTGGGGTTTTTGAAGACATTCGCAATCACATCGATCAAGTCGCCGGTTGAGCAATGAAACCTCGTGTCCGGCGAGACCGGTGAGGGCATGATCCTCAGACAACGCGTTTATCCCTGGCTGTCGCTTTCAGGGACAAAGGGCTCCCAGCCCTGTCCGCCCAGATGCTCCTGAGGCTGAAAGCGCATTTTATAGTCCATTTTCGGTGAGCCGGAGACCCAGTAGCCAAGGTAAACATAAGGCAGTCCGGCGTGACGGGCCCGTTCGATGTGATCAAGGATCATGAACGTTCCCAGGCTTCTGCTTTCGTAGCCTGAATCGAAAAACGAATAGACCATGGACAGGCCATCGGACAGATAGTCGGTGAGAGCGGCGGCAATCAGCGGCCCCTCTCCCTGACCGGTTAAATGCGTGTCCGGTCCGCGAAGCCGGTACTCGACCACGGCGGTTTCAACATGCGAGTCTTCGACCATCATCGCGTAATCGAGAACAGTCATGTCGGCCATCCCGCCATCGGCGTGGCGCAGATCAAGGTAATCACGAAACAGATCGTATTGTTCGCTGGTCGGTGCGGGCGGCAGTTCCGATCCAATAAGATCACGATTCAAGGCTGCGACCCTGCGCAGGTTTTTCGATGGTCTGAACTGATCGACAAGGACACGGACGGAAACACAGGCCCGACAGGCTTCACAGGCCGGCCGGTAGGCGATGTTCTGGCTGCGGCGAAACCCGCCCTGGGTCAGAATGTCGTTCAGCGCCGACGCCCGTTCACCCACAAGGTGGGTAAAAACCTTCCGTTCCTGTTGTCCGGGCAGGTAGGGACAGGGTGATGGTGCCGTTAGGTAAAATTGCGGATTATGGTTTGGTTTTTGTGTCAAATCGGTTGTCCGTTTGCCGCCTTATACTGCTGCGATACAGTTCTTCCCCAAGAGCATTCTGCCTTATCAAAATCCATAGTACCACGGTGCTATTATGGAGAATGAAATCCAAATGACCAGAACCAGCGGCAATCCGGCACGAACAAAATCGATAAATCGATAATGACCGGGCCCCATAACGATCAGATTGGTCTGATATCCGATTGGTGTTGCGAAGGAACAGTTGGCCGCAAAAATCAGGCAGATAACGAAAGCTTCAACGGGGACACCGATCCGGTTTGCGATCTCCACCGCAATGGGCGTGAAAAGAACGGCCGTTGCGTTGTTGGACAGGATGTTCGTAAGCAGAGACACCACCAGAAACATCGACGACAGCATCACCGTCGCCGACTGACCTTCCAGCAGCGCGACCATGGTATCTGCGATCGCGCTGGCGCCTCCGGTCATCTCAAGCGCTTTGCCGGCCGCAAGCGAGGTGCCGATCAGCATGAATATCCGGCTGTCGATCGCCCTCAGCGCTTGTCGAATGTTCAGGCAGTGAGCCGCAAGCATTCCGGCACAGCCGATCAGTGAGGCCGTAACAATCGGAACAAGACCGGTCGCAGCCATGGCAACCATGATAAAGAAAATCAGCAGAGCCCGGCCGGCATAGCGGCGCAGCGGCACTTCATCGGTGGACCAGTCCATCAAGAGCAGATCACGGCTGCTCCGCAGACGTTCGATATCGCCGCGCTGCCCCGTCAAAAGCAAAACATCGCCTGCTTCCAGGCGCATATCCGTCATGGCCATGCGCGGCATCCGACTGCGTCTCTGGAGGCCCAGAACGATCAGGCCGGTCTGCGCACGCAGATTGATATGGCTGATGGAGCGGCCGATGAAGCGGGAGCCGGGGGCGACCACTGCCTCTGACAGCGAAACACCGCTGCCCGGATGCGGGTTGTCCTCTTCGGGTGCGGGGTCATCGTGAACCTTTTTGCCGATGATGGACTGACGCTGGGAAAGAGCATGCGAGAGCGCGGACCGGGTGGCTGCGACAATCACTGTGTCGCCGGGCTGAAGAACCACATTTTCAAACGGTGGCAGGAAGGGTTTTTCGCCGCGTTGGACCAGCCTGACCGTCATATCTTTAAGGTCCGGAAAAAGCCCCGCAACCGAACGGGCACCGACAAGCGGGTGATTAAAGTCGATCGCGATCTGGGCGATAAACTGTTTGCCTGCGCCTTCCTGAATCTCCTCGGCCATTGTTTTGCGCGGCTTGAGGAGATGCGGCATCACCAGGATGATGTACACCGAGCCAATACACGCCAAAATAATACCGAGCGGTGTGAAGGTGAAAAATTCCAGCGTAAGTCCGGACGTCCGTTTGGCGACATCTGCAACCAGAAGGTTCGTCGATGAACCGATAAGGGTCGTCATGCCGCCCAAAATGGCTATGAACGACAGGGGCATGAGCAGAGTCGAGGCCGATTTTCCCTGCGCTGCGGCGATGGCCGCCAGGACCGGCAGAAACATGACAACCACGGGTGTGTTGTTCATCAGCGCGCTGATTGCGCCGGCGACAATCAGTATGGCAAGGATGGCAACCCGTCTTCGGTTGCGCGTGTATCTCAGCACCAACTGAACGGGCCGCTCCAACGCGTCCGTTTGAAACAGCCCCTGACCGATCACCAGCAATGCCAGCACGGTAACCAAAGCCGGATTGGCAAATCCGGCCAGCAATTCCGACACACCGAATGTCTGGTCACTGTCCTGGAGCGGAAAGAACGTGAAAATCAGAATGAAGCTGACGAGCGCGCCAAGAGAAACGGCTTCGATAGAGTAGAGCTCCAACGCATAAAGCGTGATTGTTGCCGCAATCACCACGAAGGTCAGGAGCATGGGAAGGTCAGCTGCCGCCATTCACCTTGGTGCCCATCTTATTGACCCGGTCTAAAGAGTCTCAATGACAAGGCGTAAACGGTCAAGCGGCTTTAGGCAAGTTTCCTCAAAGGATCGCTGTTAATCACAACCGTCCCCAGGACAATATCGTGCAGGAGGCGCTTGCGGTTGGAAAACAGCGAAACAAGGAGAATAAAGGGAGTCAGGAACGAGACCGACACCCAGAAAAGAATGGCGTGCATGGCTGCCAGCAGCGGGTAAATCCGCTCGCCGTGCCACATGCGCATTTCAAGCCCCATTGCCCGCATTCCCGGGGTCGCGCTATAGGGGCCGCCGAGTGTGAAGGCCACATAAAGCAGGGCAACGCCCGGCCAGATGATTGCAAAGAGCAAAAAGCCGAGACCCAGGGTAAAAATGCCGAGGATGGCAACAACGATATAGCCGACAAAGGTCAGGATCGTCATGGCGATCAGATCGATCAGGAATGCAAAGATACGACTCGTCCGCACTCCGCTGAACAATTCAGGGCTTGAAACCGGATCGAAGGCCGGCGGGCGCTGGATGTCGTAACTATGGGAATAATCGCTCATGATTGTGTTCCCTGTCGGAAAAATCTCATGTTTTAGACATGGTAACGATCCCGCACCATTGCAATGTCTGCGGCGGTGCGATGCGGATTACGGCCGGTTTCATTTTGATCTTTTTCCATGTCAAATCCGTAATGATGGAATCATATCGGGAAACGGGCAGCCATCATAATGACCAATATCGTCTGGATTCGGCAGGATTTGAGGGTGAGCGACAACCCGGCGCTTTCTCACGCCGCTTCGCTTGGCGCGGTGCTGCCGGTTTACATTCTCGAGGAGACGCCTGACCGCGGTCATCGGTTTACCGGAACAGCCCAGGCCTGGTGGTTGCACCACAGCCTGAAAGCGCTTTCCTCCAGTCTGCCTTCATTGCGCCTGTTTCGGGGAAATCCGGATGACATCCTCAGCGCTCTGGCGAGGGAAACCAAGGCGGAAGCGATCTTCTGGAACCGTCGTTACGAGCCCGAAGCGATAGAAAGAGACACGCGAACCAAACAGCATCTCATCGATCAGGGGTTTGAGGTGCAGAGTTTTGCGGCGTTGCTTTTGGCGGAGCCCTGGACCGTAAAAAACGGAAGCGGTCAACCTTTCAAGGTTTTCACGCCATTCTGGCGGTCACTCAGCGGCAAAACCTTTCCGGCACCGCTTCCGGAGCTGAAGAGTGTTGATCTGTCTGCAGACAGGCAGGATTCCACCCCGGGGAGGCCGGTTGAGGACGAACTCGCTTCCTGGGGCCTGTGCCCGCGAAAACCGGACTGGTCCGCGGGATGGTTAAGGCACTGGATGCCCGGGGAAGCCGGCGCGCGCAGCCGTTTGGATACGTTTGTGCGGGAGGGTTTGAAGGGCTATGCGAGACTGAGGGACCGCCCGGATAAAACCAATGTCTCTCGCTTGTCGCCTCATCTGCATTTCGGAGAAATCTCCCCGGCACAGATCGCGCAGCGTATCGCATTTGCGCGTGAAGCCGATCCGTCACTTGAGAGGGATGCCGGAAAATTCATGTCCGAAATCGGGTGGCGGGAATTTGCTCATCACCTGCTTTTTCACTTTCCGGATCTTGATCGGCAGAACTGGAAGAAGACTTTTGATCATTACCCATGGCGCTCATCGGCCACAGCGTTAAAGGACTGGCAACGGGGCCGGACCGGATATCCGATTGTTGATGCGGGCATGCGGGAACTCTGGCAGACCGGGTTCATGCACAACCGGGTCCGCATGGTGGTTGCCAGTTTTCTCATCAAACATCTGAGAATCGACTGGCGGCAGGGAGCAAAATGGTTCCTTGAAACGCTGCTTGATGCGGATCTGGCGAACAACAGCGCCGGTTGGCAGTGGGTCGCAGGCAGCGGGGCCGACGCCGCTCCGTATTTTCGCATTTTCAACCCGATCACGCAGGGGCGAAAATTCGATCCAAACGGCACGTACGTTCGAAAATGGTGTCCTGAACTCTCCGAACTGGAAACGCAGTATATCCATGCGCCGTTCGAAGCGCCCGTAGACGCTTTGGAAAAAGCCGGGATCATTCTGGGTAAGACCTATCCGGCGCCGATCGTGGATCACAAGCAGGCGAGACAGGCCGCGCTTGAGGGATATGAGCGGGTCAAGGAAGCGGCGGAGCTCGGGTAGTTGCTTCAGGCGTTGTCCTTCAGCAGCCGGGCGACTGCCGGTGCGAAATAGGTCAGAATGCCGTCGGCACCGGCCCGCTTAAACGCCAGAAGGCTCTCCATCATTGTTTTTTCCTGGTCGAGCCAACCGTTCTGGCCCGCAGCGCACACCATCGCATATTCACCTGACACCTGATAGGCGTAGGTCGGAACTTTGAAGCTTTGCTTGAGCTTGTGCACGATATCGAGATAAGGCAGGCCGGGTTTGACCATGATCATGTCGGCGCCTTCGGAGATGTCCAGTTCCGCTTCCATCAGCGCTTCATCGGAATTGGCCGGATCCATCTGATAGGTGCGCTTGTCACCGCTCAAGGTCGCGCTGCTGCCCACCGCATCGCGGAAGGGGCCGTAAAAGGCCGACGCATATTTCGCGGAATAGGCCATGATCTGCTTGTTTTTGTACCCTCTGGCATCAAGGCCCTGGCGAATAGCGCCGATGCGGCCGTCCATCATGTCCGAGGGGGCAATCACATCTGTTCCCGCTTCGGCCTGGAGACAGGCCTGCTCCACCAACTGACGAACGGTTTCGTCGTTCAGGATTTCTCCCTCGCGCATCAGTCCGTCATGGCCGTGACTGGTGTAAGGATCCAGTGCCACATCGGTCATCAGGCCGATATCCGGCACCGCCTTTTTGAGCGCACGGCACGCGCGGCAGATGAGGTTCTCCGGATTGAGCGACTCAGATCCGGTTTCGTCACGAAGCGCCGGATCCGTGTAGGGAAACAGGGCTATCAGCGGGATGCCGAGGGAACGCGCCTTCTCGGCTTCGGCGACGGCGATGTCGATGGAAAACCGGCTGACGCCGGGCATTGAGGGAACCGGCTGGCGCAGGTTCTCGCCCTCGGCAACGAAAATGGGCCATATCAGGTCCGCGGCAGTCAGCAGATTTTCCCGAACGAGGTCTCTGGACCAGGCAGTCTGCCGATTTCTCCGCATCCGGCGCCCGGCCAAAATCGCGTCCATATCCGTTACCAAACGGTCCGCGCTGAAATCGGGTTTCCTGTTCATGGCTTTATTCCTGAATTCCTGTTTGTGCCGGCGTCGCCCGCCACCGACCTGCCTGTTGCGTGTAACCCACCGTCCTGATCGTAATCCGTATATGATCCACGGACAAATAACCAGACGCCCGGCGAGAACCTGCTGTTTTGCCGCGCCAGCCGGCCGGCCGGGGCAAAACGACAATCCTCCGGGAGGCTGCTGCGCTGGACCATTGGGCAAATTGACCGGGATCACTATCTTGATCTTAATGGCCCCCGGCAGACAGGTTGGGACAACAACGGAGGAGCCTGACGGGATGGACTTCACGCCCAGCGAAGATCAGCGCGCATTCATCGATCTTGCCGCGCAGTTCTCACGCGATGAACTTGAACCTTATGCGGCAGAATGGGATGAAACATCGCATTTTCCCGTGCCGACATTGCGCAAGGCAGCGGAGATCGGCTTTGGCGGCATTTATGTCCGGGAAGATGTCGGCGGCTCGAATTTGAAGCGTCTTGATGCCGCGATGATATTCGAGGAACTGTCGAAGGGCTGCACGTCGACGGCCGCCTATCTGTCGATCCATAACATGGTTTCCTGGATGATCGACACCTATGGCAGTGACGATCAGCGCCGGCGGTACCTTCCGGATCTGACGTCGATGGCCAAACTCTCAAGCTACTGCCTGACCGAACCGGGGTCCGGTTCCGATGCCGCCGCGCTGAGAACCAAAGCCGTCGGGGATGGTTCGGATTATGTCCTGAACGGCTCCAAGGCCTTCATATCCGGCGCCGGGGTTTCCGACCTTTATCTGTGCATGGTCCGGACCGGTGGAGAGGGACCGGGCGGGATATCCTGCCTCATTATCGAAAAGGATGCACCGGGACTTTCTTTTGGGGCGCCGGAGCAGAAGATGGGCTGGAAAAGCCAGCCGACCGCGCAGGTGAATTTCGAAAACTGCCGGGTGCCGCAATCTAATCTCCTCGGTGAAGAAGGGCAGGGCTTCAAGATCGCGATGTCGGCTCTTGACGGGGGCCGGATCAATATCGGGGCGTGCTCGCTGGGCGCGGCGCAAACCTGCATCGACCGGACAATTGAGTATGTCAAAGAGCGCCATCAGTTCGGGAAGCCGCTGGCTGCCTATCAGGCTCTGCAATTCCGGCTGGCGGACATGCAGACAGAACTGGAAGCGGCGCGATTGCTGCTTCACAAAGCGGCGGCGCGCCTGGATGAGAAGTCGCCCGAGGCGACACGCTATGCGGCTATGGCCAAACGGCTGGCGACGGACACCGGCTTCAACGTCGTTAACCAGGCCCTTCAGATGCATGGCGGCTACGGATATCTGCGCGATTACCCCGTCGAGCGGTTCTTACGCGACGTTCGCGTGCACCAGATCCTTGAAGGAACCAATGAGATCATGCGATTGATTATCGGCAGGGAGTTATTGGCTGACTGAGGCGAGCACGTCCCTCGATACGCCAAATCGGTTGCCGGCGACCACGGATATATGAATTGAGCGACGCTGAAGAAGATATATTGTTTGACGTGGTCGGTAAGGCCGGCGTTGTTACGCTGAACCGCCACGAAGCTCTGAATGCACTTACACATGAAATGGTGCGCCGGCTGCGATCAGCGCTGGAGGACTGGCGCAGCGCGGATGAGATCAGGCATGTCATTATTCGTGCGAAGGAAGGGGCCAAGGCGTTCTGCTCCGGTGGCGACATCCGTCATGTCTCGGCGGCGAGGGAGGCAGGCGAACGTCCGCCGCTTGATTTCTTTACTGACGAATACCGGTTGAACTCCTTCATCAAGCATTATCCGAAACCCTACATCTCGCTGATAGACGGTATCGTGATGGGGGGTGGCGTCGGAATTTCGGTGCATGGCAGCCATCGCATCGCGGGCGAAAGAACGCTTTTTTCGATGCCGGAGGTCTGCATCGGCTTTTTTCCGGATGTCGGTGGCACGTATTTCCTGCCGCGTCTTCCCCATCATGTGGGAACATATTGTGCACTGACGGGTGGACGCCTGAAGCTGGAAGATGCCCTGTGGAGCGGCGTCGTCACACATGCTGTGCCCTCGGAAGAATTCGAAGAGTTGTTTGAAGCGCTGACGGAGACGGACGACCCCGATTCCGTCTTACCTCATTTTACATTCGACCCTGGCCATGCACCTCTGGCCGATCGGGCGCATTTTATTGAACAGGTCTTTGGATGTCCGTCGCTGGATGCAATTCGGCACGGCCTGGCGGAGGCAAGTGGCGCCAATGAAGAGTGGGCAAAGAAGACGCTGTCTCACATGAACAGGGCGTCGCCGACCAGCGTCGAAATTGCGTTTCGTCAGATGCAACACGGTGTCACGCTGGACTTTGATTCCTGCATGCAGCTTGAATTCAGGATCGTTTGTCAGATTTTAAAGGGTGAGGATTTCTATGAGGGGGTCAGAGCCGTTCTGATCGATCGCGACAACGCACCGAAATGGAACCCGGCCCGTCATGATCTCGTCACAAGTCTGGCTATTGAAAATCATTTTGTCGCTCCGTCCCGTGGCGACCTTGTTCTCGATTGAGATTGGCTCATAAACGATGATTGCCTCCGTCAAAGGATATTTCAGTTCCAAGACCCCGTTTCAGCAGATGATCCGCTGGTACTTCCGCCTGCTGGCCATCCAATTGCTTGGCGGCGGAATCATTCATTGGGCGCGGATCGTTGAATATGTCGAATGGCGCGGCAAATTCTTTTCCCAGATGCCGGCGGATTGGCAGATTGCAACAGTTTATTTTGCAGTCATCGATCTGGTCGCGGCGGTCGGTCTTTGGCTGGTGACGTCCTGGGGTGTGGTGATCTGGCTGCTCCGGGCGCTGTCTCAGGTGGTCATGCATACCGTTTTTGCCGACTCGTTCGGCCAACGGCCCTATGAAATTACATTCTACCTTGTGACCATCGCGATTTATCTTGTCATGCACTATTACGCTGAAAAAGAGAAACAAAAGTAACGACGGCGCGTCCGGCGGTCGTGCCGCCGGGGCTTCGGGGAGGATATGATGGCAAAGGTGGTTTTTATCGGCCTGGGCAATATGGGCGGGCCGATGGCGATAAATCTTGTAAAAGCCGGACACGAGGTTACGGGATTTGACTTAAGCGAAGCCGCAGTCAAACGGCATGTCGCGGCCGGAGGGCTCAAAGGGGAGAGGGTTGGTGAAGCGGTCGCCGAGGCAGATGCGGTCATCACCATGCTCCCGGCCGGAAAACACGTTAAATCCGTCTATCTCGGAGAAGATGGCCTCTTGGCGCACAGCGCGAAAACCGCAGTCCTGATCGATTCATCGACGATCGATGTGGAAAGCGCAAGAGCCGTTGCTTCGGAAGCGGAAGGGACGGGGTTACAGATGGTTGACGCACCTGTCTCGGGTGGCGTCGGCGGCGCCGAAGCCGGCACGCTGACCTTTATGGTCGGCGGTCCGGACGCAGCCTTTCTGGCCGCAAAACCCTATCTTGATGTCATGGGAGCCACCATCGTTCATGCCGGCGGGGCGGGGAACGGCCAGGCGGCCAAAATCTGCAACAATATGATTCTCGGCATATCGATGATCGGCGTCAGTGAAGCCTTTGTCCTCGCTGAAAAACTTGGCCTTGATCACCAGAAGCTGTTTGACATTTCGTCCACCGCATCCGGTCAGTGCTGGTCGCTGACGACCTATTGCCCGGTTCCCGGACCGGTTCCTGCATCGCCCGCCAATCGGGACTATCAGCCCGGTTTCGCAGCCGCCATGATGCTCAAGGATCTCAAACTGTCTCAGGACGCCGCATCGGCCAGCGGCGCGGTTACACCTCTGGGTGCAGAAGCCTCTGCACTTTACAATCTGTTTTGTGCCAATGGTCACGAGGGAGAGGACTTCTCCGGCATCATCAATTTCCTGCGCGGTGGCAGACGGGATTAGGCGCTTCTTCCGAGGGCAGAGAAGCGGCCCCATGCGCTTGTCATGATTACCAATATATGAATATTTTCCGCAGAATTCTGCCGAAAATTAAGGGTTGATTCACCTCTCCTCTTAAGCGGATCTTAGATTCGTTAAAGTACAGTGCCTCTCCTATAGGCGTACAAAGAGACGCCAAAAACAGGAATGAGAGGCTAAAATGAGTTCAGCGGAAAGGGCCGTGGAGGTCCCTGCGCAGACAGGTGAAGACAGTGGCATAAAGCCGCTTTATCTTGAAGCGCTGACACTGGTAGAGAGACTGCATCGTCGTCTCCTTGATGTCATCAAGGACGAGTTTGAAAGAATGGGCCGTACGGACGTTAACAGCGTTCAGGCTTTGCTTCTTTTCAATATCGGCGAGTCCGTGCTGACGGCCGGCGAATTGCGCAGCCGTGGCTACTATTTGGGATCAAACGTATCCTACAACCTGAAAAAGCTGGTTGAGGCCGGCTATGTCAATCACGAGCGCTCTCGTGTGGACCGCCGCTCGGTCAGGGTCAGCCTGTCCGAAAGCGGTCTTGAAGTCGCACGGATCGTGAATGATCTTTACGAAAGGCAGATCCTTTCGATGGACCAGGTTGCGGAAATCGGTACGGAAGACTTTCAGATGATGAACCGGTCACTGAAGCGCCTGGAGCGCTTCTGGACCGATCAGATTCTGTATCGGCTTTGATTTGTCCGCTGATCGGGCGGAAAATCGACGCAAAAGGATCCAAAACTAAAAACCGCCGGCGGAAATCGCCGGTGGTTTTTCTTATTTCAGCCCTACACACTGCCTCGCAGCCGCGATATCTGCTGATTCTGTTCAGGCTCTCTGTTGGTCGCAAAGATTTGAAACCTGCCGCTTTCAAGATCCGACTGTGGCCGTTTTCCCCGGCTATTCATTGGTTTTTGCCGGCAAACCGGCTGCAGAAACGGTGTTGCGCCAAAGCGACGTTGACGATTGCATTGACGTTTTGAGCCGAACAATCGTAAATATGACCTAGAATTGCCCAACAGTGAGACTATTTTCAACGCGCTGACACCAAAAGGTGTCGGGCACACTCGGATATGGACGCGATTTTCGGGTGTCTAGGTTTGTTAACAGACCGGTGTTACGGTTCTGAACAATGCATTGAACCGTTGTAGGCAATGCTGCAGGAGATTTCCAACGTGAATTTTACGATGAGCCACGGTCTCAAACTGCGTCCCATTGCGCGGATTTCGGTGTTGTCGGCAGCTGTTCTGGCGCTTGCCGGAGCGCTGCCTGATACGGTTCGGGCACAAAGCGAATCGGCTTTGAGTTTCGCCAAAAGCCAGACTCAGCGGGCGGAATGGCGGGACCGGTTCGATGAAACGGTCGCCGAATTCGAGGCAATCAACTCATCAGACCCGACTTTATCGCCCAACACGGCCGATCTGATTTTGCAGGGCATCGCGAAGTATCAGTCGATCGTGGCGTACGGCGGCTGGCCGACGGTTCCGGTCGCCAAGAAAGCGCTTCGTGTCGGGACACGTGATCCCAATGTGGTGATTCTCCGTCAGCGCCTGATGATTTCCGGCGATCTGGCGCAGAATACCGGCCTGAGTGACACGTTCGATTCCTACGTTGATGCAGCCGTGCGTCGCTTCCAGTTGCGGCACGGCCTGATCGCGGACGGCGTGGTGTCAACCAAGACGCTGGCGATGCTCAATGTCCCCGCAGACGTCCGATTGCGCCAGCTTGAAACGAACCTCGTCCGGGTCCGGTCGATGTCCGGCTTCCTTGGCGACAGCTATGTCATGGTCAACATTCCGGCCGCCGAGATCGAAGCGGTTGAAAACGGTCGCGTTCGCTCACGTCACACTGCCGTTGTGGGAAAGATCGATCGCCAGACACCTATTCTGTCGAGCAAGATCCATGAGCTGAACTTCAATCCTTACTGGCATGTGCCCAAGAGCATCATCCGCAAGGATCTGATCCCCAAAATGAATGAAGATCCGGAATATCTTGCCAGAAACAAGATCCGCATTTTCGACTGGAAGGGAAATGAACTCGTCAAGGAGCAGATCAACTGGAACACCGACGAGGCAACCCAGTTTCTGTTCAAGCAGGATCCCGGCGCGCAGAACTCGATGGGATCTGTGAAAATCAACTTCCATAATACCCACTCCGTTTACCTGCACGACACGCCGTCGAAGTCCCTGTTCGGAGAAGACTACCGGTTCCACAGTTCCGGATGCGTGCGCGTGCAGAATGTGCGCGAGCTCATCACCTGGCTTCTGCAGTCCACGACACCGGACTGGAATCGGGCACGCGTCGATGACGTTGTGCGGACCGGTGAACGGCTCGATGTAACACTGAAGACCAAAGTGCCAATCTACATGACTTACATTACGGCGTGGTCCAATGCGCAGGGTGTTGTTCACTTCCGGGATGACATATACAAGCGCGACGGCGAGGTTCTGCTGGAAGAGTTCGCATCGGCGCCCTCGGTGGTGCAGTAAATTCAGGCGGCACTGCAGTGCCCCGCGTAACACAATGGGTCTATTTACGGGGACGGCACGCTTTGACTGCCGTCCCCGTGTCGATTCCGGTTAGCCGGGGTCCATACCCTGGGATTTGAGGAGATCGGCGGAGGGGCAATGTCGACAAGTGGCGGCAAGGACAATGCTGTTTATTTTGAATTCAGACGCATTGCGCAACAGGTTCGCGTTTCGGCAATCGATGGAGCCACGGGTGTGGAGGTGACCGTTTTTGGTCCGGTGAGCGCGTCGGAGTCGGATTTGAAGTCTTTGGCGCTTAGAAAGCTGCAGCGCCGATTGTCACAATTGGACGAATAGCCGACTTGCCCCTGGCTACCCGCGGCCTGAACATTATGCGAGCCCTTGGTTCGGCGAATTGAGTATGGTATGCGCTTGCCACCGTATCCGATGCACGAGCCGATGTGCTGTATCCGTTTCACGACACCTTGGAAAGGTCTTGTTGATGTCCGTGGCTGAACCTCAATCCGACACCGCGTTTTATGATCGTTTCTTCTCGAGCAGCGTTGCTGAAGCCGATCCGGAGATTGCAGCAGCCATTGACGCTGAACTTGGCCGTCAGCAACATGAAATTGAGCTGATTGCATCGGAAAACATCGCATCTCAGGCCGTCCTTGAGGTGCAGGGATCCGTTCTGACCAACAAGTATGCCGAAGGCTATCCGGGGCGCCGCTACTATGGCGGATGCGAGCATGTTGATATTGCTGAAAATCTGGCAATCGACCGGGTCAAAGAGCTCTTTGGCTGTGAGTTTGCCAACGTGCAGCCCAATTCCGGTTCTCAGGCCAACCAGGCGGTTCTGATGGCTCTGTCCAAGCCGGGTGCGACTCTCCTTGGTATGAGCCTTGACGCCGGCGGGCATCTCACACACGGCGCCCGGCCCAATCTGTCGGGCAAGTGGTTCAACGCGGTTCAGTATGGCGTCAATGTGGATACCGGTCTGATCGACTGGGACCAGGTTGCGGCCCTGGCTGAAGAGCACAAGCCGGACGTCATCGTCGCGGGCGGATCGGCCTATTCCCGCGAGCTCGATTTTGCGAAATTCCGCGCAATAGCCGATCGCGTCGGTGCCTACCTTTGGGTGGATATGGCTCATATTGCCGGTCTCGTTGCCGGCGGAACGCATCCAAACCCGTTCCCGCACGCCCATGTTGCCACCTCGACAACCCACAAAACACTGCGTGGTCCACGCGGCGGTCTGGTTCTGACGAACGATCCGGATATCGCCAAGAAAATCAATTCCGCCGTTTTCCCGGGTCTGCAGGGCGGGCCGCTGATGCACGTGATTGCGGCCAAGGCGGTGGCTTTCGGGGAAGCGCTTCAGCCGGAATTCAAGGCCTATGCGCGTCGCGTCGTCGAAAACGCGCAGATGCTTGCCCAGACAATTCGTGAAGCCGGCTACGATATTGTGTCCGGCGGAACGGACACGCACCTTATGCTGGTTGATCTCAGGCCGAAGTCGCTGACGGGCAAAGATGCGGAAACGTCGCTTGGCCGGGCCAACATCACCTGTAACAAAAACGGGGTTCCCAACGATCCGCAGAAGCCGACAATCACATCAGGCATCCGCCTTGGCACACCGGCGGGAACCACCCGTGGATTTGGTCCTTCTGAATTTCGTGAAATCGGTCAACTGATTGTGGACGTGTTGGACGGGCTTGCCGAAGCCAATTCCCTTGAGGCGAATGAAGCGGTAGAAATGCGTGTGAAGCAAAAAGTGAAAGTGCTGACTGATCGTTTTCCCATTTATCGGGGATAAAATATGCGGTGTCCCTATTGCGGTGGCGAGGAGACTCAGGTCAAGGATTCCCGCCCTACAGAAGACAACACGGCGATCCGTCGAAGGCGGGTCTGTTCTTCGTGCGGCGGGCGTTACACCACATTTGAACGCGTTCAGTTGCGGGAACTCACCGTCACCAAACGGTCCGGCAGGCGCATGCCGTTCGACCGGGAAAAACTGATGCGGTCCGTGCAGCTTGCGACCCGGAAGCGGCCCGTCGATCCTGAGCAGCTGGAGAGAATGGTCAGCGGGATTGTGCGGCAACTGGAAAGCTCCGGTGAGAGTGAGATTCCGGCAGAACAGATCGGCACCTTGCTGATGGAAGGGCTCAAGGCTATCGACGAGGTTGCCTATGTGCGGTTTGCATCCGTTTACAAGAACTTCCGGGAGGCCAAGGATTTTGAGAATCTGATCGGCGAAATGCATGATGAGCCCTACAACTCCAATGATCGTGATCCGTCCTGATCGTGACAGTTTTTCCTGCTGACTCAGACATGAAGTTTTTGCCGGATAACGGAAACTCAGACGCCTTGATCGGGGCTCTCAAGGATGACGAACGTTGGATGAAAGCCGCGCTGGCGCTGGGGCGGCGAAATCTTGGAGTGACCTGGCCAAACCCGTCCGTTGGATGCATTCTGATTCGGTCGGAGGACGGCGCTCAGAAGGTCATCGGCCGGGGCACGACTGCACCGGGCGGCAGGCCGCACGCCGAGATCTGCGCCTTGACCCAGGCCGGCGGTGCCGCCTGGGGGGCAACAGCCTACGTGACACTTGAACCTTGCGCGCATTATGGAAGAACCGGGCCCTGTGCGCTGGCATTGATTGAGGCGGGAGTCGGACGGGTCGTGATCGGTACGACGGATCCGGACTCACGCGTCTCCGGCAAAGGGGTCCGGATGCTGCAGGACGCCGGGATTGACGTCTACGCCGGAGTTCTGGAGGAGGAATGCAGGCAGAGCCATGCCGGTCATGTTTGCCGCATCATAAAGGGCAGGCCCTTTGTCCATCTGAAAATGGCCATATCGGCCGATGGGTTCATTGGCCGGGAAGGGGAGGGACAGGTTCTTATTTCCTCGGACCGGTCCTGGCAATTGGTCCACGTGATGCGATCTCAGAGTGATGCCATCCTGGTTGGAATTGGCACGGTGCTTGCCGATGACCCGTTGTTGACCTGCCGTATTCCCGGTTTATCGGACCGGTCGCCGGTTCGCGTTGTTCTGGACAGCAGAGCGCGCCTGCCGCTGCAGTCGCAACTGGTTAGAACAGCGGACAAAGTTCCGGTCTATTGCATCACCGGGGATAATGCCGACCTCAAAAAAAGCGATGCACTGTCTGCCGCCGGAGTGCGGCTGATCGGCGTGCCGGAGGATGAGAACGGTCGGATCGCGTTGCCGCTGGCGCTTGCACGGCTCGGCGAACTGGGCTTAACGCGCCTGATGGTCGAAGGCGGTGCACACCTGGCCGGAGCGCTGGCAAAAGCCGATCTGATTGACGAAGCGACCTTTGTGTTCGGTACGGTGGAAATCGGAGAGGGAGGTATCCCGCCGCTTGCAGAAGTGTCCCTGGACTGGTTTGGTCAGAGCACAGTGTTCGTACAAGCCGAAGCGGGTCGCCTCGGTGACGACCGGATTGTCCGCTATCGGAGACGGAGATAGAAACGCGATGTTTACGGGAATTGTCACCGATGTCGGAGAAATTCTTTCCGTTTCCGATATTCCGGCCGGTCGGAGGACCCGTATTGCAACGGCGTACGATCCGGCGGAGATAGAAATCGGGTGCAGCATTGCGTGCGGTGGGCCCTGCCACACTGTTGTGGCCAAAGGGCGGGACACCGGTATCAACTGGTTCGAAGTGGAGTCCGCATCTGAGACACTTGCTTTGACCACGGCCGGAGACTGGAAGGCCGGTGACCGGCTTAATCTGGAACGGTCCCTCAGGATAGGGGATGAGCTTGGTGGGCATCTCGTGCTTGGCCATGTCGACGGAACGGCTGGGATCATTGATCGACAGGACCATCCCGACTCGCGCTATCTCAAGTTTCAGACCATACCCGACCTTGCCCGGTTCATTCCGCGCAAAGGGTCAGTTTGTCTGGATGGAACATCGCTGACAGTCAATGAAGCGGAGGGGCCGGAATTTTCCGTCTTTCTTATTCCTCACACGCTCGAACAAACGACCTGGAACAGCCGTGATGTTGGCGACCGGGTGAACCTTGAAGTCGACATGATGGCCCGCTATATCGCGCGTCTCAGAGAAACGGACTGATTGCCGCCGCGATGGCAACACCCTCCCGATCTGTCAATCCAATCGAACAACATTCTGACTGGACAAAGCCCGGCCAAAATGATTGGTGTGCTGGCCGTTTGATTGGACCTGATCATTCGCCTGCGAAGAAACCCGACGGACACCGGTCCGGGAAAGACTGTCTGATATGAGCAATTCGGAACCTCTTTTGTTGATCATCGACGCCCGGTTTTACGAAGACATAGCCGATGAACTTGCTGCGGGCGCAATGGAGGCCATTGAGGGAGCAGGCGCAAAATGTGACAGGATTTCCGTCCCCGGAGTGCTCGAGATACCGGCTGCGTTATCAATGGCGATGCTGGCGGGCGAACAGGGTGAGGTCGAGTATGACGGCTTCGTTGTTCTTGGATGTGTTATCCGCGGTGAGACAACACACTACGACATTGTTGCCAACGAATCGGCACGGGCGGTAATGGATCTTGCGGTCGACGGCTGTATCGCGGTAGGCAACGGTATTCTGACCGTTGAGAACCGGGAACAGGCCGAAAAGCGGGCCTGGCGGAACCAGGGCAATAAAGGCGGCGGCGCTGCAAAAGCTGCCCTTGCCATGATGGCGGTGCGTGACCGTCTTGGAGTCTGACAAATGGTGGAGCGTGAACCGGAAGGAAACGAACAGGATGTTCGACCTGCAAACAAGCGTGGTTCAGCGCGGCTTGCAGCTGTTCAGGCGCTGTATCAGATGGAGCTGGGCAACATCGATCTGGCCGATCTTATCGCCGAGTATAAGTCGTTTCGGCTCGGTAAGGAACTCGACGGCAACCAGTATCGCGATGCGGACCACGACTGGTTCACGTCCATCGTAAAAGGGGTCGTTGCGGATCAGCGCATGATTGACCCGTGGATTCACACGGCTCTTACCGAGGATTGGCCTCTGCGTCGTGTCGATTCGACATTGCGGGCAATTTTGCGGGCAGGCGCCTACGAGCTTTATCGGCGCAAGGACGTGCCTGCCAGGGTGGTCATTTCCGAATATCTGGACGTTGCCAAGGCTTTCTATGACGGCGATGAGCCGCGTCTTGTGAACGGGATTCTGGACAGGATTGCCCATGAAAACCGGCCGGACGAGTTTGAAGAGAAAAAGTCGGGGGGTGCATAAGCCCTTGAGCGACCGGCGGCCAGGCGAGTTCGAGCTGATCAGGCGCTACCTTGCGCCGCTTGCGAATAATAATACGAGCCTCGGCCTGGAGGACGATGCGGCTGTTTTTGTGCCACCAGACGGTCAAGAGCTCGTTTTCACGAAAGATGCGCTTGCGGAGGCTGTTCATTTTTTTTCCGATGATGCTCCGGAGCTTATCGCCCAGAAAGCGCTCAGAGTGAACCTCTCCGATCTGGCGGCAAAGGGAGCCGAACCGATTGGGTACCTTCTTGCCCTTTGTCTGCCGGAAAACTGGTCCGAAAAGTGGCTGGAAAGCTTTTGCAGCGGTCTTTCAAAAGATCAGGCGCATTACGGCATTTCCCTTTTCGGCGGCGACACGATAAAATCGGTGGGCGGGACGGTGATCTCGGTGACAGCGGTCGGCGCTGCACCGGCCGGCAAGACGGTGAAACGAAGCGGTGCCGGCGCCGGCGATATTTTCTACGTGACGGGAACGCTTGGCGACTCCGCATTGGGCCTGCAGATAAAAAAGGGCGCTTATCCCGAATTGGACAGCGCGCATCGAGCTTATCTGGAGCAGCGGTATTTGCTCCCCGAACCGCGAACCGGTTTCAGCCCTGTCCTTTCTGAATTCGCCAGTGCCGCGATGGATGTTTCCGACGGCATCTTTGCCGACCTGCGGCATTTATGTCATGCATCCGGTGTCGGCGCACACATCCGCACCGCCGACCTTCCGCTTTCGGACGCGGCGCGGACTGTGATGAGATCCGATCGTTCTTCGGAGGCGACGGTTTTTCTGGGAGGCGATGACTACGAGCTGCTTGTGGCAGTTCCGCCGGATGTGAAACAGGAATTCGAACGAGCCGCGGAAAGAAGAGGCGTGCCGGTGAGCGCAATTGGCGCGGCGACAAAGGATACCGAAATTGCTATCCTTGATGGCGATGGCAAACCGGTTGCATTTTCCGCGCGTGGATACACACATTTTTAGCAGAGCGTAACCTTCCCGAAATTCGCTGCTTTTGAAGGGTATCTTATAGTCTATGTCCACTGTTTCGGAGACAGATCAAAGCCACGGATTTGATGATGCTCTGGCAAGGCGCAATGCCTTGATTCTGTCCGGTGCGCAGGCACTGGGCGGGGCTTCGGCGTCGATCGTCATCGCAGTGGCGGGGCTCGCCGGCTATGAACTGCTTGGCGCAGACAAGGCACTTGCGACCCTGCCCATTACCGCTTTTGTTATCGGTACTGCCTGCTCCACGGTGCCCGCGGCCATGCTTATGCGGCGCATCGGGCGTCGGCTGGGTTTTCAGGCGGGTGCGTTGCTGGGCATGATCGGCGGCATCCTGGCCGGTTACAGCATCCTCGCCGACTCGTTCGTGCTGTTTTGTCTCTCCATGTCTTTGAGCGGTTCCAATGCGGCGTTTGTTCAACAGTTCAGATTTGCAGCCGCGGATACCGCGAGCGAAAAATATCGTCCCAAAGCGATCTCCCTGGTGCTGGCCGGAGGGATTCTAGCCGGAATCATCGGCCCCCAGACCGTAATCTTCACAAAAGATCTGTTTGCTCCGATCCTGTTCGTCGGCAGTTTTTTCGCACAAGCGGGACTTTGTTTCATTTCGCTTTTGCTGCTTTCCTTCGTCAATGTTCCCGGACTGTCACAGAGTCAGCGAAAGCAAAGCGGGCGGCCGCTGAGACAGATCATGCGGACCCACCGGTTCATCGTTGCGGCCGCCTGCGGTATTTCGATCTACGCTCTGATGTCGCTGGTTATGACGGCGACACCTCTTGCGATGATCGCCTGCGGTTTGACCGAATCCGACGCCGCGCTGGCCATTCAATGGCATGTTCTGGCGATGTTCGGGCCCAGTTTTTTCACCGGTTCCTTGATCAGCCGTTTCGGTGCCGTCCGAATCATTGCGGTCGGACTGTTTCTTATGGTCGGCTGTGGAATCGTTGCTTTGGCCGGTTTGCAGGTTGAAAACTTCTGGATCGCTCTCGTCCTTTTGGGCCTGGGATGGAACTTTGGTTATATCGGTGCGACGTCGATGCTGACTGAGACCTATCGGCCCGAAGAGCGCAACAAGGTGCAGGCCGCTAACGAATTTCTCGTCTTCGGCTTTGTCGCTGCCGCCTCATTTTCTTCAGGTAACCTGTTGTTTTTCTTCGGTTGGAATGCGGTCAACCTGTTTCTGTTCCCGGTTGTCGGTGCCTGCCTTTTGCTCCTGGCCTGGCTCGTTGTTTACGAAAAAAGACTGGCGTCTGCCTGAGTGCGAAAAAGACGCTTGCAGGGTGATTGTGTTCAGAGCTGGATGTCTCATGTTGAAATCAGTGCAATTTCTTGCCATTCAAGCACGTCCGATCTGAGGATTTTCCGAAGTGATGCTGAGCGATCTTTGGCTTGACCTCATCCACAGGAACGATACCGTGCGCATGCTTCGAATTGATAGTCGCGGCAGTTCGCGTACGCACCTATAGTTCGCCTCGCCGTGAGGGAACTGTCGGTGGGAATATACAGTATGAAGGGGGGAGCCCGTGATTGAGCTCTACATTGTAATAATTTGCGGATTGTTGTCCGTTGTCTATGGCGTCTGGGCAGCCGGATCCGTCATGTCAGCGGATGCAGGCAATGAACGGATGCAGGAAATTGCCGGAGCAATCCAGGAAGGGGCGCAGGCTTACCTGACCCGTCAATATACGACCATTGCCATTGTCGGTGTCGTGATTTTCGTACTCGGCGCGTGGCTGCTGTCCATCCCGGTTGCGATCGGCTTTGCCATTGGTGCCGTTCTGTCGGCCGCTGCCGGCTTTATCGGCATGCTGGTGTCCGTTCGGGCCAATGTGCGCACCGCGCAGGCCGCGAGCCAGAGTTTGGCTGCCGGGCTTGCAATTGCCTTTAAAGCGGGCGCGGTGACCGGACTGCTGGTTGCCGGACTGGCACTTCTGGGTGTTGCGGTCTATTACTTCATTCTCACCGATCTGATGGGAATACCGAACAACGACCGGGTCGTTATCGATGCGCTGGTCGCCTTGGGCTTCGGAGCGTCGCTGATCTCTATCTTTGCCCGGCTCGGCGGCGGCATTTTCACCAAAGGCGCCGATGTTGGCGGCGACCTGGTCGGCAAGGTCGAGGCCGGGATTCCCGAAGATGACCCACGCAACCCTGCCACAATCGCGGACAATGTCGGCGATAATGTCGGGGACTGCGCCGGTATGGCTGCTGATCTGTTCGAAACCTATGCCGTGACGGTCGTCGCAACAATGGTGTTGGCTTCGATCTTTTTTGCCGGCACGGAGTTTGCCAGCCAGGCGATGTTCTATCCGCTGGCGATCGGTGCGGCCTGTGTCATCACATCGATTGCGGGGACTTTCTTTGTCCGGCTCGGCGCGAACAATTCGATCATGGGTGCGCTTTATAAGGGTTTTGTCACGACAGCGATTCTGTCACTGGTCGCGCTCTATCCTGTCACAATGTTCGTCTTTGGCGACATGGACACCACTCTGACGACGACCGGCGGACTGAGCTTTACTCCGATGGATCTTTATATTTGCGGCGTGAGCGGACTGGTGATCACCGGGCTCATAATCTGGATCACGGAGTATTATACCGGCACCGGATACCGCCCCGTTCAGGCAATTGCCAAGGCATCTGAAACCGGCCATGGCACAAACGTCATTCAGGGTCTTGCCATTTCTCTGGAAGCGACCGCGCTGCCAGCGCTCGTTATCGTTGCCGGTATTATCGTCACCTATTCGCTCGCGGGCCTGTTCGGGATTGCCGTGACGGTGACAACCATGCTTGCACTCGCCGGCTTCGTTGTGGCGCTCGATGCATTCGGTCCGGTGACGGACAATGCGGGTGGTATTGCCGAAATGTCCGAACTGCCGGGCGAGGTGCGCGACACAACGGATGCGCTGGACGCGGTCGGTAACACCACCAAAGCCGTCACCAAAGGATATGCTATCGGCTCCGCCGGTCTTGGCGCGTTGGTGCTGTTTGCCGCCTACACGGAAGATTTGCGCTTCTTTGTGACGAACTCCGAGCAGTACACCTATTTTGCGGACATTACCGAGCAGACCTTGGATTTCTCCCTGTCAAATCCCTACGTTGTGGTGGGTCTGTTTATCGGTGGACTGTTGCCGTATCTCTTTGGCGGCATCGCCATGACCGCCGTGGGTCGGGCTGCGGCGTCCGTTGTTGAAGAGGTTCGTCGGCAGTTCAAAGAGAAACCGGGCATCATGGCCGGTACAGAACGGCCGAACTACGGTCGAGCGGTGGATATGCTGACGCGGGCCGCCATCAAGGAAATGATCGTTCCCTCGCTGCTTCCGGTGCTTTCGCCCATTGTCTGCTACTTTGTCATTTCGGCGATTGCCGGAAAGGCCAATGGTTTTGCCGCGCTGGGTGCGATGCTGCTGGGTGTGATTGTCACGGGCCTGTTTGTGGCGCTGTCCATGACTGCGGGCGGTGGTGCCTGGGACAACGCCAAAAAATATATCGAGGACGGCAATCACGGCGGCAAAGGCTCGGAAGCCCATAAGGCTGCCGTGACCGGCGATACTGTTGGCGATCCTTACAAGGATACGGCCGGCCCGGCGGTGAACCCGATGATCAAGATCACCAATATCGTCGCGCTGCTGCTGCTCGCGGTTCTGGCGCATTAGGGCAACTCCCGCGATCATTGGGTCACACCCCAGAAGAGCGATCGCATTGAAACAGACCCGGGGCGCTTCTCAGTGTCCCGGGTCTTTTTTCCGACAAACGGATGCCGATTTGATCAAAATCATCAACAGGCTAGTTGGTTGCCGGTATTTTTCGCGCGCAATAAACCAATTTCAGAATGGGGCTCTTGCCATTCACCGTATGACAGTTTAGTTACGCCCATCATCGGCCTCGTGGCGGAGTGGCTACGCAGAGGACTGCAAATCCTTGTACCCCGGTTCGAATCCGGGCGAGGCCTCCATTTTTGGCTTTAAGTTAAATCTCAGATAATCATCATAGCGTTCGGTTTTGATTGGATAAGCCAGTGACTGGACCCTCCTTCCCAGTTTTGTTTCCTGTGGCCTGGGAACTTGTCAATACGAGGCCGCACCGCTAAGGAGAAGTAGCGAGGCACTAACCGGACAGGAACCAACCGGATGGCGGATTATCAGACAGCGCGTGCGCGTATGGTCGACAATCAACTCAGGACCAATGACGTAACGGATCGCCGCATTTTGAACGCGATGAGTGCGATCCCCCGCGAAATGTTCGTTCCCGCGTCAAAACGCTCAACGGCATATATCGATGAAGACATCTGCGTTTTGCCCGCGGAAGAGGGAAGTCCGGCACGGTTTCTTCTGAAGCCGCATGTACTTGCAAAACTTCTGCAGCTGGCAGAACCGGAGCCGTCCGATCTTGCCCTCGTTGTCGGTTGTGCAACCGGCTATTCGGCCGCCGTGGTTGCCCAGATCGCTGAATCGGTTGTCGGGCTTGAGGTGAATGAAAAACTTGCCGCGGAAGCCGGGGAGACAATGTCCGACCTGGGCATCGATAATGTCGCCGTTCTTTCGAACAAACTGACGGATGGTCTGAAGTCGGAAGGCCCTTACGATGTAATTATCGTTGATGGTGCGGTTTCCCAGGTGCCTCAGGCCTTGAAAGAGCAGTTGAAGGACCGGGGCAGGCTGGTTGTTATTCAAGGGCAGGGCCTGGCCGGGCAGGCCTATCTTTATCGGCGCTCGGGAAGTGCTGTCAGCGGCGTCGCGGCGTTCAATGCGTCCGCACCGATTCTGCCAGGCACCGAACGCGTATCTGAGTTCGTTTTTTAGAGTCGGCGGACCGGTGAATATTCACGACATCGCTCGAAAATTGTCGTGTCCCTGCCGCAATTTTCAAGTGATCTTAATCTTTGAACCGGATGATTAATCGGGCGTTGCGTCCCCGGATAACACCTGCGCGACCACAGGACTTGAGAGATGTTGCGCAGATGTCGCAACCCGCTGTTATTTGAAGCAGAGTCCGCGTTGCGTGTTTCCCAAACCCTGCAGCGCCGATATAGAATAGTGGATATCCGCAGATCGGCAGATTCATGCTGGCTGAAGAGAGAGGTAGCGTAGTGCTAAGACGTGGCTCAGTATCAATAATTGCAGCCGGGCTGGTTGCGATATTGGGTGTTAACGGTGCGCAGGCGCAGTCCTTGACGGAAGCTTTGGCATTGGCATATGCGAATAACCCAACGCTTAATTCCGCTCGCGCAGGTCTTCGGGCCACGGATGAAGGCGTTCCGCAGGCATTGTCCGAGTATCGCCCGCAACTTTCAGGAGCGATCAGTCAGACTTATTCGCACACGGACAGTGACGGCCTGACAACGGATCTCAATACGACGACGCTGGGTTTGACGGTCACGCAACCGGTTTTTCGTGGATTTCGGACAGTAAACGGGATCCGGCAGGCGGAATCGTCCGTTCTGGCAGAGCGAGAGAGCCTGATCTCCACCGAGCAGGATGTGCTGTTCGATGCTGCCCAGGCCTATATGGATGTGATTCAAGACAGCGCGATCGTTACCTTGCGTCGCTCTGATATCAGATTTCTTGAAAGTGAGGTTCGCGCCGCGCGTGATCGCTTCAATGTCGGGGAGGGCACGCGAACGGACGTCTCGCAGGCTGAAGCGGAGCTGGCTTCGGCTCAATCCGATTTGAACCAGTCCTTTGCCGACCTGAATTCCAGCCGGGCGATCTTTCGCCAGATCATCGGACGTGATCCGGGAAAGCTGAAGCCGGATTTGAGCATCCTGAGATTGTTGCCCAAAAGCGTCCAGACGGCGCTTGATGTTGCTCACACGCAACATCCCACCATCCGGCAGGCGCAGCATTCCGTGGATGTTGCATTGTTTCAGGTGAAATCGATTGAAGGCGAGTTGTTGCCCTCGGTTGATTTGGAAGGAAGCGTTCAGCGTTCGATCAATCCGACTGCCGCCACGAATGTTCAGGATTCGGCGAGTATTGTCGGACGGGTGAGCATTCCGATCTACCAGGGCGGTCAGGTTTATTCACGGGTTCGGCAGGCGAAAGAGCTGCTGGGTCAGACGCGGATCCAGGTCGATATCGCCCGGGATCAAATTCGGGCCAATGTGATTGCATCGTGGGGTCAATACAAAGCTTCGGAAGCATCGATTGTCGCCGGTCAGGCGGGCGTTCGGGCCGAACAGCTTGCATTGGACGGCGTTGTTGAAGAACAGCGTGTCGGCCAACGCACGACACAGGATGTTCTGGACCAGCAACGGTCACTGGTCAACGCCCGGGTCAGCCTCGTCCAGGCGCAAAGAGATCGCATTGTCGCCGCGTATGCTTTGGTTTCCTCTGTTGGCGGACTCACGAGTTCGGCTCTGAGCCTCAATGTGGCTGCCTATCAGCCGACGGAGCACTATTCTAAAGTGAGAGATAAGTGGATCGGCCTGCGCACGCCTGACGGTCGTTGAAGGCAGAGCGCCTTTCGCATGAAGCAGTGTGGTCTGCGCGGACGGATTTCTAATCTCTCCGGAGTTTCAAGCAGCTAAGCCAGGTGGAACGTCCGTCGCGGGGATCACATCTCACGCAGATTGCGACACCGTATGTGTGGGTAAATCGCCACATTGCATGAAGTTTTTTTGCTCCCGTTTCAACTGCCCAGATATCGCCGTATAGTTTGAGATAGGCGAATCGCAAGTGAGTGTTCCCTTGCGTAATGATGCGGTACTTGGAATTTGGGGAATGTCATGGCCAAGGCAGAGCAAGCCCAGGATCCCTCAATGGAGGACATCCTGGCCTCGATCCGCCGGATAATATCCGATGATGATGAGCCGGCGAATGCTGAAGCTGACACGGATTCGGAGACCGGTGGTGCGGCAGCTGCGGAAGAAGCAGATGACGAAGCCGGCATGTCCCAAGATGATCTCGACAAACTTTTTGATACAGACGATAGCGAACCGGAGCCGGAAGAGGAGCCGGCCGACGACGTTCTGGAACTGACTGAAGATTTCGCTGTCGACGACGAAGAAGACGACGATCTCAAGATCGTTGATGTTGTGGCACCCGATGGCACTGGCGGTGACATTGGTTTTGAGGAAGTCGAGGCTGAGGAAGACGATATGGCCTCGCTGGATGCGGAGCCTGAAGCGGTCCCCGGTATCGAGCCTGTCGATTACGGTAATGTGCGCCGCTTGGCTGCCGGGGAAAATCTGTCGTCGAGTCCGACGGAGGCCGCAGTCAGCGAAGCGCTTGGGAGCCTCGCCAATCTTGTTATCGCCAGGGAAGCAAGAACACTTGAAGAGCTCATTGAAGATCTGGTGCGCCCGATGCTGAAAGCCTGGCTTGACACCAATCTTCCGCCGATGGTCGAACGCCTCGTTCAGCAGGAAATCGAACGTGTTTCAAGGGGACGGCGCGGCTGATAATTGCTGCTCACTGAATGCCGCCGGCAGAGCCGGAACTCGTCCGATCAAATCCGGATGATCCCAATCGGAGCAGATACTCAAAAACTGCTTAGCGTGCACCGCCTGCGGGCGGTGTTTTTACCGATGGCGGTTGACTTGCGCCGCCGCATTCGATTTACAGCGGGTCTGTATGTCAATTGAGACGGAAATCCATGCTGGACAAGACCTACGATGCAAGCGCGGTTGAACCGCGGATCTATCAGAGTTGGGAAACAAGCGGGTCCTTCAAGGCCGGCGCCGGTGCCGTGGATGGCGCGGATCCCTTCAGCATCGTGATTCCCCCGCCCAATGTGACGGGCTCGCTCCATATGGGGCATGCCCTGAACAACACGCTTCAGGACATTCTGATCCGGTATTACCGCATGCAGGGACGGGATGTGTTGTGGCAGCCGGGGATGGATCATGCCGGCATTGCCACACAAATGGTTGTCGAGCGGCAATTGATGGAAAACCAGCAGCCGAACCGTCGCGATATGGGACGGGAGGCGTTCGTCCAGCGTGTTTGGGACTGGAAGTCCGAGTCCGGCGGGATGATTTTCAATCAGCTTCGGCGGCTCGGCGCCTCGTGTGACTGGAGCCGAGAGCGCTTCACGATGGATGAGGGGCTTTCCGAAGCGGTGCTGGAGGTCTTTGTCCGTCTCTATAATGAAGGTCTGCTTTACAAGGATAAGCGGCTCGTCAACTGGGATCCGAAATTTCACACGGCGATATCCGATCTTGAGGTCGAACAAACCGAAGTCAACGGACATCTGTGGCATTTCCGATATCCGATCGAGGGGATGAACGGGCGGCATGTCATTGTCGCGACGACGCGGCCTGAAACAATGCTGGGCGATACCGCCGTGGCGGTGCATCCGGAGGACGAACGGTACACTGACCTGGTCGGAAAATATGTCATCCTGCCATTGGTGGGACGGCGCATTCCCATCGTTGCCGATGAGTACGCCGACCCGGAGGCAGGGTCCGGCGCTGTCAAAATCACACCGGCGCACGACTTCAACGACTTCGAAGTCGGCAAGCGCCATACCCTTCCCATGGTCAATATCATGAACCGGGAAGCCGCGATCTTCCTGGAAGATAACGAGGCTTTTCTGGATGGGGTTCCGGACAGCGGGGAGCTTGCAGCGACGATTAAAGTCCTTCACGATCAGGACCGGTTCGTCGCCAGGAAGATGGTTGTCGACATGTTCGAAGCGCGTGGTCTGCTTGAACAGATTGAGGACCATGTCCATACGGTGCCCCATGGTGACCGATCGCATGTTCCGATTGAGCCGTTCCTCACCGACCAGTGGTATGTTGATGCCAAGACGCTGGCTCGGCCGGCTGTTGAAGCGGTCAGAAAGGCGCGAACGACGTTCGTTCCGAAAAACTGGGAAAAAACCTATTACGACTGGATGGAGAACATCCAGCCCTGGTGTGTCTCCCGGCAGTTGTGGTGGGGGCATCAGATACCGGCCTGGTACGGTCCGGATGGCAGGATATTCGTCGCCAAATCCGAAACGGACGCCATTGAGGCGGCGAGATCGCATTACGGCAAAGAGATCGCGATCCTTGAAGAGAAGGAAGCCCGGCAGCGGTGGGAACAGACCGGTGATGCGGATGTGGTCTTCCTTTACCGGGACGAAGATGTCCTGGATACCTGGTTTTCTTCCGCTTTATGGCCCTTTTCGACCCTTGGTTGGCCGGAGAACACGGAAGCGCTGGCGCGCTACTACCCGACCAGCGTTCTGATTACCGGCTTTGACATTATCTTTTTCTGGGTGGCCCGCATGATGATGACCGGCATCCATTTTATGGAGAAGGAACCATTTGACACGGTCTATATTCATGCGCTGGTTCGTGATGAAAAAGGCGCGAAGATGTCAAAGTCCAAGGGCAACGTCATTGATCCATTGCAGTTGATTGACGAATACAGTGCCGATGCGCTGCGGTTTACCCTGGCAGCAATGGCGGCACAGGGGCGGGACATCAAGCTCGCGGCCAGTCGCGTGGCCGGATACAGGAACTTCTCGACCAAGCTGTGGAATGCGGCACGATTTGCGGAGATGAACGACTGTGTGCGTGTTGACGGTTTTGACACTTCGGACGTTGCGCAGACCGTGAACCGATGGATTGTTGCGGAAACGGCGCGCTGTGCCGGTGCGGTAACGAAAGCGATAGAAGATTTCCGCTTCAACGAGGCGGCCGGGGCGATCTACCGGTTCGTTTGGAACACATACTGTGACTGGTACCTTGAATTGATCAAGCCGTTGCTGAACGGTGATAACGAGGCAGCGAAGGCCGAAGTTCGGGCAACAGCAGCCTGGGTTTTGGATGAGATTCTGAAAATTCTCCATCCCTTCATGCCGTTCCTGACGGAGGAACTCTGGTTGCGGACCGGGGAGGTCGGCCCTAGTCGGCATGAGCAATTGATCGTCACCCGCTGGCCGGCCCTGGAAGAGACACCGTCTGCGGCAGCCGATGAAATCAACTGGCTGATCGGCCTGATAACGGATATCCGATCGGTCCGGGCGGAAATGAATGTGCCGGCAGGAGCGAGGATACCGCTGGTCTTTGTGGGGGCTTCGGGCACAACCGAAACACGTCTTGCGGACAACGCGGTCATGCTGAGCCGACTGGCACGCATTGATTCCGTTTCTTTTTCGGATGTTTCTCCGAAGGGAGCGGCGCAGATTGTCGTCGGTGAAGCCACTGTCTGCCTGCCGCTGGCGGAGGTGATTGACCTTGATGCGGAAATGGCGCGTCAGCGCAAGGACGAGAATAAGCTCTCCGATGATATTGCCCGCATCGACAAGAAACTTGCCAATCCAAGATTTGTCGAAAAGGCGCCGGAAGAGGTTGTCGCCGGTGAACGCGACAAGCGTGCGGAACTGCAGCAGCGCCTTGATAAAGTCAGGGCGGCGATTTTACGGCTTGAGGAGGCGTCGTAGATTCTGCCAAAGGTCAGAAACCTACTCGGATTTGTTCCTTTCAGTCAGGGCGTGCCCCGGGGTCCGTTTGAAGATCCTGAAGGGCGCAAAGGAGTGTGGACACCATTTTGCGGCGCTCGTCGGCACAAAATCACGCGTTATCGCATAAGCCTGCCGCAGTGGCCCGCGGGGTGCGGCATGAAAATCGTTTTCCTCAGCGATTTTCATGTCGGTTCGCATAGCCGGGATCCCGAACGCCTCAAGGTTATCGTTTCGGAAGCATCCGCGCTTCAACCGGACCTTGTGCTTCTTGGCGGCGACTTCCTCAATATGATGCCAAGGTTTGGTGGACGGGTCCCTCCGGAAACAGTGAGCGGCTGCCTGGATCCGTTAAAGGCCGCGCCGCTGGGCGTCTGGGCTGTACTTGGCAATCATGATTGGCAATATGACGGTGATGCCGTCATCGCCGCATTGTCGGAAAGAAATATTCCGGTATTGCATAATCGCAGCGTTCAACTGAAGCATTTGGACGCTGCTTTTCATTTGGCCGGAGTGGATGATTATGCAACCGGCAGGGGGCGGCTCAGGGAGACCGTTGCGGAAATCCCCAAGCACGAGCCTCTGATCATTTTGACACATGACCCTGCGGCTTTTGCCGACCTGGAAAACAGATCCGCTCTGGTTCTGGCAGGACATACACACGGCGGACAAGTGCAGTTGCCCTTTTTCGGCCCGGTTGTTAATGCATCTGTTGCGCCTTTAGCCCACACCTACGGACATATCGCCGGAGACTTTGACAGCCAGATGATCGTCTCGAGCGGACTGGGAACCAGCGGACTGCCGATACGATTGGGTACTTGGCCGGAAATCGTGGAAGTGATACTCGAAAACTGACAAGCGGCTGTTATTTGGACGTATGGGCCCAGGCTCAGGAAAGAGATATCAGTATTCGGACGAATCTGGAGTAAAGTGGCATAATGGATCGTCCGACGGGATGGACCGAAGGCGCACATGAAGGTTGGTGATGAGAAGCACGTCGGGTAATCGGGGAATAAAATGCCTGCTTTTTGCGGGACTTTGCCTGACGGCAACCGTTGCCCATGCGGAAAAGATCGCCAACCCTGTTGCCGAATTTGCCGGCCTCGACAAGATAACGGGGCGCATTATCTCTTTCGACGTCTATATGGATGAGACGGTCCAGTTCGGTGCCCTTCAAGTCACACCGCGGGTGTGCAACTCCCGCCCGCCGACAGAGCCGCCAAAGACAACCGGCTTCATCGAAGTTGACGAAGTGACACTGGACAATGAAGTGCGAAGTATTTTTTCCGGCTGGATGTTTGCCGCCAGTCCCGCGCTTCACGCCGTTGAACACAGCATCTATGATGTCTGGCTGACCGACTGTAAGAAGACAACGGCGGTGGCTCCGCCTGAAAATTACTCCGGACCGCCCGTCGAAGTTCAGGACCCTAAGGAGGACGCGCCCGCGGATCAGGTGCCGACGGCGGGTGATACGCCGTCCGGGCCAGGGCTTTCCAGCGACAATATCGCAATCATTCCACGTCCGAAGCCATCATTCCTCTAATAAAATCAATGATAAACGAGCCGAGTGTTGCGGTCGGATTCTTCTTGATATAGACCGGCGATGGGGAACAGGCACGCGTTCCCGATCGCTCCGTGATGTTAATGTTGCATCAAGACAATGGGCGTAACTCTTATATCGTCTTACATGGGAATATTCCGATGTCTTTGCGTATTTTGTTGACGTTCGGAAGGTCGTGCCGGTTCCCGCCGTCACCGGTATTGGGTAAGAGTATCAGTATCCGTTTTCCAGCATTCAGGTCCCGGTTCAGCCGATGAAAGAGTATAATCTGATCATTCCGCTGCTGCTGATCAACATTCTGACCTTTGCAGCCTATGGCTGGGACAAATATTGTGCGAGGAAAAAGCTTTGGCGTATTTCGGAGAGCACGTTGCTTTTCATGGCGCTGCTGGGCGGCTCCTATGGTGCCCTGTTCGCGCAGCAGTGGTTTCGGCATAAAACCCGCAAAGAGCCTTTTCGGACAATCCTTTATACGATTGCGATCGTGCAATTCAGTTTTATAGCGCTTTATATGATGCCCCCTGTGCGCAACGCGCTATCCGATATGCTCGGATAACGGACGCGTGGGGTTTATTTGATGGACGGTGCGCTGATGACCGTTACTCGGCAGCCTCTTTGACCGTATGGGTCGAAGCAAGGGCGGCAAGCCATTCCTCAAAATCTTCAGTTTGCGTAACACCGCTGCGCTTGTCGTGAATTTCAAGAATCCGCTCAAGCCGGAAACTGACGTCGGCGCAGTCCGAGTAGCAATGTGCCTCGAGCCGGGTCTGGCCGTCGACTCGTATCAGTCTGTGCGCGTTGATCAGCCGCTTTACGACACTGTAGTCTTCGCGGCACAACGTGATGCGAAGCTGCCGGAACAGGCCCACGCTCTCTCCCTCTTCGAGCGGTCGGGCGCGAAGCGACAGGATCGAGTCGTCTTTTATGATCATGGACGGTGGCCCCGACGCCTGAACGGTGGTGCCCCGTTCCCACTCAGTTGCCGGTGTCGCGGCTGCCGGTGAGGTTCTGGGACGCGGTTCGGCAGTGTCGCTGTCGATCCAAAGGTCCAAGGCTCTAACACGGTCGGGATTTTGCCGGTTGTGCTGATGCACGGTCAATACGGGCGCTTCCCCGGCTTTTGCCGGTTTTGATGAAGCGTCAGGTGACGTCCTGGAGGATTTGAATTTCATCACGGCTGCACGTTTTTGTTTAAGGGACTGGCTGAAGAGACTTAGGACAACCATTAAGGAAAAACAGACTGTTGCAATGAAATAGCTGTTCTGGTGAACCGCATCGAGCGTTGCGTAGCCGCTGCCGGTGAGGGCGAAGAACCAAACGAAAATCCCCGCGGCCCTCAATATCCAAGTGCCCATAGATCCTGCTCCGATGTGCACGCCCGCCCTGCTGAACAATTGCACGAATTTGGTGGATAACGCAAGGGTAACGATGAAATCTTATTGACATGTATTAGTCACAAAAGTGCCCAGTTGCAATAAATGAATCGCAGTATGGCCACGATAGCTTCAGTCCTTTTGTCAGAAAGTCGCGAAACTTTCCTTAGCTGTCAAAATGCGTTTTTTTCTTTTTGCATGCTATTTTTATTGTGATTCATCAAGTGAGAATCTATCATTACTTTGAATCACCTATATATGATCAACCGCACACCAACGCCGGCGATCACCGTTAT
This sequence comes from Stappiaceae bacterium, assembly GCA_965275915.1. Classification (GTDB taxonomy): domain Bacteria; phylum Pseudomonadota; class Alphaproteobacteria; order Rhizobiales; family Stappiaceae; genus JBDWFY01. Next base: position 5,880 of record CBDHYI010000004.1, on the reverse strand, counting down.
GTGATACGGTGATTTCGGGGAAATGATATGTATGAATCACATAAAAGCGGCGTCGGAGCCGGCCGCAAAGAGTGCGGCGACGCAGGAACTCAGCAGCGCGAACTCCGTATGAGTTATCAACAGGTTTCAATTGCGCAGCGCGGAAAAAAAAGACAGGTTAGCTCTTGCACAAGCCGTCTTGAATGAGTACACAACGCGCTCAATGGACGAGCCCGTAGCTCAGTTGGTAGAGCAACTGACTTTTAATCAGTAGGTCCACGGTTCGAACCCGTGCGGGCTCACCATTAACAAAAACAAACACTTGCCTGCCATTTCACCATACCAAAAATCACTGTTTTACGCTACCGTTTACGGCTATGGTTTACAGAATTGTTGTGCTTTTCCCTCTTTTTCGAGGCAGATTCGGCCAGCAATGGGCGTTCTCCCAGATAGTGGGCATCAAGTATCTCAGTCACCGTCTTCAAAGAATGACCTGTCACAGACGCTATCTCTGTAACGGTCGCGCCTGCCACTGCTAAGTGAGTGATTGCAGTCCCCCGCAAATCATTAAACCGAACACCGGTTACGCCGGCCTTATCGCGTGCCTTGCTCCATGAGGTTCCGAAACCATGCCGCGTCCAGGGCTGCCCCTTTGAATTCAGCAACACCTGTTTGTGCGTCGCACGAGGAATTGCGTCCAGGATCGACCGGAGTGTCTGATGGATCGGGATGGACACATGCGCACCGCGCTTGCTCTGCTTGATCTTGATCCGGTCTCCGTCGATTTGTGACCATTTCATACCCAAGAGATCGCCTTGGCGCTGTCCGGTCCATAGAGCCAGCAGGAACGCATCTTTGATCTGTTTTGGGGCAGAAGAAGTGGTGATTGCGTCGATCTGCTCCTGAGACCACGTTATTTCAGCTCTGCCGGACTTATAAAGACGTCCTCCGCGCTCACACACATTGACACTGATTTTGCCGCGGTCCTTCGCCCAGGACAGCACACGGTTGAGCACTGACCATGCAAGATCGGCTTTTCTTGGTGTCGCTGACATCTTGTCGCGCCATGCCTTGAAATCACCGCGTATCTTGGGGTGCTCAAGAACGTCCTTCGGTATATCTCCGAAATCAACTTTGATCATATCCAGATACCGACCGTAATCCCTTCTGGTTTGGTCGGCGAGTTTCATATAGTCAGAGGATGCTTTGTATTCTGTAATAAAGGCGTCGAGATTTGCCTGTGACAGAACCTTTCGGGCTTGGTGCGCCTCGTTAAATTCCAGTATGAATTCGACAGTGTTGGGTTTTGCGGAAAGGGGAGGGCCGCCGCGCCAGGCATAGTAATGCGTCCTGACTGTTCCATCAGCCAGCTTTCGTTTGACTTTATGAAGACCTTTCAACTTAGCGCGCACGACCCTGTTTCCATCGCTCATACGCATCCATTCCGTCATTTGTCGGAAGGCCCGAAAGGTTATCAAGTATGTAGTCGATAGCCTTGCGGTCCCAACGCGCTGTCCCTTCCACCGGTCCGGGTATACGACCCATGGTTTGCCAGTTTGAGAATGTTGAAAGAGACACGTTCAAATAAGCAGCCGCTTCATCACGTGTCATCAAGCGCGGCTCTCCCATGCTATCCCTCTCCTGGTTTGGCGGAAAGATTTTCAGTCACCCATTCCAGACGGCTTGTGACAGCACGTAGATCTTCCACAAACCCTTCCATTTGTCGTGACGCTAATTCAGTCGATTTGATATCGACACGGGATGGCTCCATGACCCATTCGACGGAACTGCCTGTGAGATTGCAAAACTGGATCAAATGGCGGCTGTCGGGAAAGGACTTGCCGTTTGACCATTTACTGACGGCCATAGGGCTGACATTAAGCGCTCGCGAAACATCGCGGCCATTGAGATTGGCAACAGCCATAGCGACGCGTATACGCTCACCAAATGTCTGGCGCATTTCCGCTTCCAGCTTTTGCTTGATCTCACTCACCGGTCAGTCTCCTCTGGTGGTGCGGGGGTCTCCATGAAATGGGTAGGGTGGTAGCCCGGATGCATACGTGAAAGAGGAAGGGCATTGAGTCTCGCAGATACCCAACCGACGATTGGCCCAGGGCAATAGAAGTCTGTCACTCTCATAGTGGCCCCGTGCTCATTGTGCTTGACCCACAAATCAACCATCGGTTTGTTTTCCGGATACTCGCTGATCGGTCTCCACTTCTCACTCATCACAGTCTCCTTCAGCCTGGGCAACCCGTCTGAGGCGGATTGTTATTGTTGTGGCATCTGGGAGATTTTGACACGAGCACATTTCATCGCTTCCACCACACAGATTGCTTTTTGGTAGGAACTCGTTCGTCAGTAAAAATATGTAAATCGGCGGTTTTGGAGATGAAGTCGTCATACACTTCCTTAGGTATCCACACGAAATTCTCCTCTTCGTACGCTTCTACCAAAACCTTGTTTTCTATGATCGCAATTAATGCATCGCTGGTTTCGAGTGCTTCTCTCGGCACCATCACAACACCTTCAGCTTTGCAATAGGCGTCAATGATGGTGCGGGCACACTCCATGCACCATTGACCGGATTTCGATTTAGGATCGAATGCCTCTTCATCCGCGCCCAAAGGACCGTCATGAAAAGCTTCTGCTGCTGCCTTAATGCCTTTGGTGTCAGTCATTGGGAATCCCTTCAATCGGTTCTTCAAGGGTAATTTTCGTCCCGACATTGAAATGCTCCGCCAACAATTCGAGAACCAATCCATCATGACCGACATGTTGCCAGCCTTCGCGCGTACCCATCCACCAGCGCTTTACTCCGTCTTCGTCCAGCCGAAGTTCAACTTTTTCTATGTTCATTGGGTTGGTGTCAGTCATCGTCACCTCGCATAATCTCGTCAAACCGCGCAGCATCCATCGTTTGCGGCCAACCACAAAGCATGTACACGGCGTCCAAGATCTCGTCGGCGTCAATTTCGGATGGTGTGTGACCGTACTGCTCCTCACAGTATTCGTTGAGGGCATTTTGTGCTTCAAACGCGGCGCCGCCTGTTTTAGCTGCCTTATCGATCAGCCTTTGCAGTTTCCGCTTGTCCACGTCTCACCCCTCCTCTGTGTTGAGGGCGGCGCGTATTCTCTTCGCGTGTTCTTTCAAAGCCAAAACAAAATCAGTATCTTCGTTCTCGCCATAAACCCTAACTAAACGCCTAGCTATCCACCCTAAAAACAGCGGCAAAGGAGTGGGGACGGGCAGGTTCAGAGCGTTCAAAAGACGTTTATTTTCAGCTTTCAGACGGTCATAGTTGTTGACGACTTCGACAATGAAAGCGGCGTTGGCTTTGGCTACGCCCTCAATAGTTTGCTCATCCACGCAGCCGCCGAGAATTTCGTCAGGGTGCGTATCGCAAACAATCTGGTTTTGGCCGATCACAGAAAGGAACCGGTAATCGTCGTCATCAACTCGCCAAGGAGGCGGTGTGTGTTCCGCAGTCTTATCGGTGGGATGGGTGGTCATGATCGGTAACCTCCCTTGCTACCAACAGCGTTCTCAACCCAAACAAAGCCAGGGCAGGGGTCATCTAGGTCGGCTGAGCAAACGTCGCCGTTCCGGTAGTTGCCCAACGTAGCGCCGCAACGATCACAAACGATCTGAGACTGATCCAGCTTGTTCAGGATTTCCACTTCATGCGGGAACATAGCGTCTCACCCTTCCTCATATTGTGTTTGTAAGGTTTTCAGGAAATCAGTAGCGATTTTGATGGCTGCCTGACGCATCGTTTCCATCTCTGGATCGTCGCTCGACCGATAGCTGACATATTCCAGAATTTCATCGATCTCGAAGGCGCAAGTCTTTGTGTCCTCGTAGAAACCATGTCCCTCAAAGTTTTCAATAAGTTCCGCGATACAGTAATCTGTAGGAAGAATATCAAGCTGCTTCCCGCAGCCTGCGCAGTTCGGGAAAATATCGCTTTCAGCCAGCCAGCCACCATCAAGGATATAGTCTTGGCGGTTCTTGCGGTCATGGCGTCGAAGATTGCGCACCTTGTAGTAACCGCAAACTGAGCACCATTCGTCGCCATGATCCCCATCCGGCGTAGAAATCCAGTGAGCAGGCTCGGGCCGGTCTGCAGGCATGTAGGGCTTTAACTGAAGCTGTAGATCAATGACTTCCTCGACAAATCTGGGGGGCATGGTATCCACGTCTCACCCCTCCTCATACTGAGCTAAAAGAGTTTTGAGGCAGTTGGTGTCTGCGCCCTTCACTGCAAATATCGGGTCGCCGTAGCAATTATCGTTGCTAAATTCGGTCTCATCACAAGCACTGCAAACTTGCGCGTCAGGGCTCATCAAGCGGCCTAAGGTTGTGCATTGAAACCTTGGCGTGCCCGTTGCCAGATAGGTCTTGCGGGCACGAGAAGCCTTCATCACTTCGCGATGGTCCATCATCAACCCGAATGTGGAAATGACCGGGTGACGATTCCGAAATGATGGTTGCCCCAAAATCTATGTGAAAGTCCTCGTAACCATCGTTGATGATCCAACTGACTTCCACGCGTTGCCCGCGATAGAATACAGGCTTTCGGGTTCGGCATTTGAAGTTGATTGATGTGACATCAAGGCCTTTGACTGCATCCTTGATCCCTTTCCGGCGACTGCAACCTTCTTTGTCAATCGCACAGCCCTGACAGGTTTTGTAATACATGCTATCGCCCCTCACGTTTCTGGCGCTCGGTGAGGAGGGCTTGGTGGCGACGACGATTAAAACCAAACTGAAGACCCACTGTTTCTTCTGGTGCTCTGTATCGGGCGTCTTCTATGGCGGCTTTCGCGTCTTCAATCATGTTGCCGTGCGCCCAACAGAAGCAGGGAACACTGTTCTGAACCCACTGGCGTAAATCGTGGCAACTGGAGCAGGTGAAGAAGGTGCTCCAGCAGAACCCCTCCCATAAACCGTCTACGCGCTCATAAGTGTCTTTTGGGTTGATTTGGCGTCCGCATTCGTCACAACGATATTGCTTTCGCGCCCTGCGAATGTGTCTGTTGTAAATGACAGCCGGGTCATAATCGCAGTAGCACTCACTCATCGGTGGTCACCTCCCAATGCATGGGGTTGCTGTTCCCTTGAAGGCTTTGAAGTTGATCGCTCAGCCTCTCAATCCGCGTAGAAAGTTGCTTCAGCTGAATCAGAATGAGCGTAAGCGTGATATCGCCTTCCAAATCCTTCTCTGAACCAAGCTCCTGAGCATCTGACTGTATCTCTTCAAAGTGTTTGATAAGGTCGGTCATGGTCGGCCTCTAAATGTCATCGGAAAGTGTTTCCCAATCCACGTTGATTTCAAGATCTGGAATCTCAGCAGTACCGACGCGCCTGCGCTCCTCGTACCAATGCATTGCGTATGAGCCGCAATTCTTCATTCGACCTTTGTTGTCAAAACCGATATACTGCGCGCCATGCTCCCCAACCTCAGTGACAACCATAAAGGTGCCTTTGGTTGTGATGTAGACGTCACCGCGCTCGGGACCGCGAAATGTGTAACAATCGGGAGCGTCGTTAAGATTGAGCTTCATGTTCGCCTCTCTATGGTTCCGTCTAGTGTTCGATTAACTCCGGAGTTCCGTCATCGCTGAACTGGATCGTCCAGCATTTGAATCCCTTTTCGCGCATACTGTTCCATAGATGGTCTGCCTCATAACCGCGCAGGCCGGCGCCAAAATATCGTTCGGGAAGCCATTCAGCGATTATCTTCTCTTTGGCTATTTGACGTCCGCTAACCGTCAGGGAGGCATTGGACACTTTCCCATCTGGATAAGTCACAAAGCTGATTGTCTTGCCTTCCATTATCGCCTCGCTTTGAAAATCAATTCGGTTGCCGCGTATTCGTCCGGGTAGGCCATGTGGAT
>CBDHYI010000003.1:0-325774 GCA_965275915.1 Stappiaceae bacterium | reverse complement strand
GCCCGGCAGGCCCTCCAGCAGCGATACCCACGCCTCCCGGCGCGTCCCATCCACATAGGCCCGTGTCACCCGGCCGGTGAAGTCTTCTTCGGTGAGGTCGGGGGCAGCGTCCTCCAGGCCCGCGCCGGCCAGAACCACCGTCTGGTCGCGCTCCGCAAGACCGGCCGCGAGCGCTTGTGCAAGCTGCTCCGCCGCTCCGCCCGCATCCGCCGCCAGCAGCCAAACACCCGGCCGCTCCGACACGTCCGACGAACCCCGCGCCACAATGACACCCTGAGTAGCAGCTTCGCCATCCGCTCCCAGAACCGCCGTCTCCACATAGCCAGTATCTTCCAGCACGCGGCCCCACTGCACCGCGTCCAGCAACGCCCCGTCCGGACGATAGCCGTCGGCAAACCGCCACCAGCCCTCCAAAAGACCAAAGGTCAGGTCCAGCCAGCCCTGACGCCGCAGACCCTCAAGCGCCACCAGCACACCCGACGGTGCCAGCAAGTCCCGGCAGTGTTCCAGCGTCGCCCCGATGTCCCGCGTCGCATGCAGCACGTTCGCCGCCACCACAAGGTCGTAACCCTGCGCCGCAAAGCCCTGCGCCACAGGGTCACGCTCAATGTCCAGAACCCGGTAGTCCAGGTCCGGACCGAACCGGGCCTCCGCATCGGCAAAAAAGCCCGCCGAGATATCCGTGTAGACATAATCAAACCGGTCCGCCGGCAGCACTGGCAGCACCGACGCCGTCGTCCCCCCCGTCCCGGCACCGACCTCCAGCACCCGCAGCCGGCGACCTTCCGGCAACTCCGACACCGCCGCCGACACCGTCTCGGCCACCAGACGGTTATAGGCCCGCGCCGCAGGCGCCTCCCGGTAAAGCGCCGCAGCGCTCGCGCTGTCGTCGCTGAACAGCAGCGCCAGCGGGTCCGAACGGCCCCGCAGAACCTCCGCCAGAGCCGACCCGCAGCGCGACAAAAGGCCCAGCTCGATCCGGCCAAACGGATAACGTTCCTCCAAAGACGCCAACAGCGCTTCCGGATCGCCCAGAGCCTCTTCCGCCAGAGCCGTGTCCGGCAGCCGACCCCCGGACCCGATCAGAACACGGTAACGCCCTTCAGCCGCCTCATCCGCCACCAGCACACCGGCCTCGGCCAGCAGACCCAGCAGACGGCCGAACAGACGCTCATGGTCCTCAACCACCTTCAACCGACGCCGCAGAGCCTCCGCGTCAACGCCATCCCCCGCCCGACGCCGCCAGCCCAGCTCGTCCAAAGCCGCCAGCGCGTAAGCCCGCGACAGCCGCTCGCTGTCTTCCAGGAACCGCAACAGGTCCGCAGGGTCAAGACCCTCCCCGGAAAGCAGCGCCGCCATGTCCGGCACCGCTTCCGCCAGACGCTCCGGACCCACAAGGAACGCCGCCGGACGCGGGCCGCCCGCCAAAGGACGATCCCGCCAAACAACCTCGTAAAGCAGATCCTCAACACGCTCGCTCGCCGACAGTAGCGCCGCGCGCGTCGCCCGCTTCATGCTGAAGCCCGTCACACCGCCCAGCGGCCGGCCGTCCGGATCGTAGAAGGACAGATCCGCAAGCCGCACCTCCGGCACTGCACCGTCATCGCTTTCCCTGCCGCCCTTTTCCACCGGCCGAAGACGCGCATGGCACAGCACACGCTCCGGCAGCGCACCCGACAGCCACAAACGCTCCCAGCCAAACGGCAGATAGGTCACACCGCTCTCACCAGCGGCCCCGCCGGCCCTCTCACCGACCGTCTCACCCAGAGCCGCCGCCAGAACCTGGAAGCAACCATCCAGCTGCACCGGATGCACCAACAGCGCCGCTGTCTCCAGACCGGCCGCCAGAACCACCTCGCCGACCGCCTCGCCAGACCCCGACCAGACCGACGCCAGACCCTGGAACGACGCACCGTAGCCGATCCCAAGATCGGTAAAGGACCCGTACAGCCCGGACACGTCCACAGCCGTAAGACCCGCCGTCAGTTCCTCCGGATCGACAGCCGCCGCCGGCTCGACCGCTCCCGCCGACACACGCCCCTGGGCGTGCAGCCGCCAGCCATCCTCACCGGCACCCCGGCTGTAGATCTCTACCGGCCGAGACTCGTGGACCCCGGCTTCGCCGTCCTCCGGGCAACCCAGCATGACCTGCAGCGACCGGCCGGCATCGTCCTCCGCCTCGTCCAGCATCAGCGGCGCGTGCAGCTGCATACCCTCCAGCACCACCGGACCAACCGAACCGGCCGATGACCCGTTCAGCGCTCGAGCCTTGACGTCCATCGCCGCCGCGGCCGCCAGCGAGGCATACATCGCCCCGGGCGCCACCACACGGCCGAACACACGATGATCCGACAGCCACTGCGGATCCGAAGCCAGCACCTCGCTCTCGAAGCTCACCTCGCCCTTCGGCAGCTCATGCCGCTGCCCCAGCAGCGGGTGGCCGTCGGCCTGCCGACGCCGCCTGGCCGGGTCGATCCAGTAGCGTTCACGCTGGAACGGGGTGCCCGGCAGCGACAGCTTGCGACGCGCCTCGCCGCCATAAAGCGCTGCAAAGTCGAGATCGGCTCCCGCCGCATAAAGACCCGCAAGCGCCAACGCGTAAGGCGCATCCGCCTCGCCGCCCCGCACAAGGCTCGCAATCATTGTCGGGGCTGATTGGTCCGCATCTTCAGGCCACGCCAGCGCCGCCATCGGGCCCAGAACGCCATGCGGTCCGAGCTCAATCAGAAGATCCACGCCCTCACCCGCCAGCGCTGCCACACCGTCGGCAAAGCGCACAGCCTCGCGCGCGTGCCGGCGCCAGTACGCTCCGTCCAGAATCTCGTTCTCGCCAACAACACGCCCCGTCACATTGCTGATCAGCGGAACCCGTGGCGCCCCGATCCGCAGACCCGAGACAACTTCCTCAAGATCCGCCAGCATCGGATCCATCAGCGCCGAGTGGAAGGCGTGGCTCGTCACCAGACGTTCAACACGCACACCCTCTGCCGCAAGCTGATCCTCCAGGTCCGCAACCAGACCCGCAGGACCGCTCACCACACGGTGCGACCCGTTGTCCGCCGCAACACTCAGGCCGGCACCATCGGTCCCATGGACAACCGCATTGACAGCCTCAACCGCCGCAGCAACCCGCTCCGTCCCGGCAAACACCGCCGCCATCGCACCAGCCGAAGCGCCCTCGACCGGCAACGCCCCCATCAGCGCACCCCGAGACGCCGCAAGACGCAAACCCTCTTCCAAAGACAGAACACCCGCCGCATGCGCCGCCGCAAGTTCACCAACCGAGTGACCCAGAACCACACACGGTTCCACACCCACACTGCGCCAAAGCGCCGTCAGACCAACCTCAAGCGCATACAGGGCAGGCTGCGTCCACGCCGTGTCGTTGATGTCCCCACAAGCGCCCTCGCGCCCGAACATCACATCCAGAAGCGACACACCGCGAAGATCCCGCAGCACACCATCGCACCGGTCCAGAACCGCACGGAACACAGGCTCGCTCTCATAAAGATCCCGCCCCATGCCAACCCACTGGCTGCCCTGACCGGTGAACACAAACGCCACACGCACCGCACCCGAACCCGCCGCACGCGACCCGGTCATCAGACCCGCAGCAGACACCCCCGAAGCCAGCGCCTCAAGACCCGCCTTCAGATCATCGCCATCCTCAAACACCAGACCCGCACGCTCACCAAAATGGCTCCGACCAACGCCCGCCGTGTAGGCAAGATCCGCCAGGACCTCCGCATCCATCTCAGGATGGGAAGCAAACCAGTCAAGATACCCACGCGCCAGATCCTGCAACGCCGCAGCCGTCTTGCCGGAAAGCCCAAGAACACGATGAGACCGAGGACGCAGAACATCAGGAGGGGGCGCCTCCAGCGCCGCGCTCTCAAGCACCGACGGCCACACCACAGGCACCGCACGTGACGGCGCTTCCCCGGACGACCCGTAACCCTCAAGAACCACATGCGCGTTCGTGCCCGAGAAGCCGAAGGACGACACCGCTGCCCGCGCCGGCCGGTCACTCAGGCGCGGCAGCGGCGTCGCTTCAGACGTCACACGCACCAGCAGCGCATCCCAGTCGATATGCGGGTTCGGCGTAATGAGGTTCAGATGCTTCGGGATCTGCCCATGCTCCAGCGCCAGCACCGTCTTGATCAGACCGGCCACCCCCGCCGCAGCCTCAAGATGGCCGATATTGGTCTTCACAGACCCAATGAGCAGCGGACGGTCCGGATCGCGACTATCCCCATAGGCCGCCGCCGCCGCCCGCACCTCGATCGGATCACCCAGCTCCGTGCCCGTGCCGTGGCACTCAAGATAGTCCACCTCCGACGGCCGCAGACCCGCCCGCGACAAGGCGTCCTCGATCAGCGCCTGCTGGGCCGCACCGCTGGGCGCCGTCAGCCCGTTGCTGGCGCCGTCATGATTGACCGCGCTGCCCCGGATCACCGCATGAATGCGGTCGCCGGCCCGCTCGGCATCGCTCAGACGCTTCAGCACCACCACGCCGCAGCCCTCGCCCCGCACATAGCCGTCCGCAGCCGCATCGAACGTCTTACAACGGCCGTCAGCGCTCAGCATGCCGGCGCCGGCAAACGCCACCGTCAACGCCGGCATCAGCATGGCATTGACGCCGCCGGCCAGGACCAGCCCGGCCCGCCTACCGCGCAGCGCCTCGCAGGCCGCATCGACCGCCACCAGCGACGACGAGCAGGCCGTGTCGATCGCCAGCGCCGGGCCCCGCAGGCCCAGCACATAGGACAGCCGGCCCACCGCCACGCTGTTGGCGTTGCCCGTGCCGACATAAAGTCCGGTATCGCCGCCCGCACCGGTTCCGCCCTCCTGCGCCTGGCATACCAGGCCGTCATAGTCGTGCGTGCTGATGCCGAAGAACACCCCGGTGCGGCTGCCCCACAGCCCGTCCGGCGGCAGGCCGGCATGCTCCAGCGCCTGCCAGCTCGTCTCCAGCAACAGGCGCTGCTGCGGGTCCATCAGCATCGCCTCGACCGGCGCGATCCGGAAAAAGCCCGCATCGAACCGGTCAATGTCTTCGATGAAGCCGCCCTCGGGCGGCGCTGCGACCGAAGCCGCGTCCCATCGCCCGGCCGGCACCGGACCGATGCCACTGCGGCCGGCGAACAACAAATCCCCGAAGCCCTCCAGACCCTCGTTTGAACCCGGGAACCGGCAGGCCAGACCGACAATCGCGATCGGCTCGTCCGGCCGGGCTGTGGCCGGTAGCGCCATCCCGTCCCTGGTCCCGCCCTCGGCGCCGAGATGCACCGCCAGTGCCCGGATCGTTGGCAGATCGTAGAGCTGGCTCGCCTCCAAGGTCACGCCCAGCGCCTGGGCGATCCGCCCCGTCAGTTGAACGCCGGCAAGCGAATCGATGCCCAGCTCACGCAGCGCCACATCGACGGGGATATCCTGTGGTACCCGGCCGATCGCCCGACCGACCAGGCTCCGCAGCCAGCCTTCAAGGGCCGTACGGTCACCCGCCACGGGCGGCGGCTCCACGTCGGTCACCGGTACCGGACGCTCCCAGCGCGCTATCTCGGTCAACTCACCGGACAGGAACAGCGCGCGCGCCCGCCGGCGCTGAATCTTGCCTGATGTGGCCCGCGGCAGGCTGGCCGGCCGGATCAGCACGATCGCCTGCGGCTCGACCTCATGCTCCGCGACGATCGCCTGGCGAACCGCCGCGCACACCGCGTCGCCATCAAGCCGGCGCATCCCGGCCCGCTTGACCTCCTGCACCAGTACCAATCGCTCTTCCACCGTCCCCGGCCCGCCCGGCGCCACGACCGTACCGTCGGCCCCGACCTCGACTGCAAAGGCCGCCGCGCGATCCTGGGCAACCGAAACATGGGCATCGGTCGCGGTTGCCTCGATGTCCTGAGCGTAATGGTTGCGCCCCCGGATGATGATCATTTCCTTGATCCGGCCCAGGATATGGACCTCGCCGTCGACCAGGGCACCCAGATCGCCGGTGCGCAGATAGGCTTTACTGCGACCGCGCACGCCCTTCAGCCGAGCCCGAAACGTCGCCTCGGTCAGGTCAGGCTTGGCCCAGTACCCCTGGGCCACGCTCGCACCGCTCAGCCAGATCTCGCCGATCGCACCTTCGGCCACCTCGCAGCAGGTCTCGGGATCGACGATGCGCAGATCATGCTCCGAAACGATCGCCCCGCACCCGACCAGCCGGGTCGTCGTCTTCGACCGTTCAGAAGCGTCGGCGCCACGCGATGGTACGTCGACCGGTGCCAAAATGCTCCGGGACTGCAACGCTTCCGTCGAGGCCTCAGTCAGCACAGGATCGGCTTTACGGCTGGCGCCGGTCGCCAGCAAGGTGAATTCCGCCATGCCGTAACAGGGATAAAAGCTGCGCCGATCGAAACCATAAGGGCCAAAACGCTCGGCAAACCGATCCAGCGTCGCCGGCCGCACGGTCTCCGCAGCATTCGCGGCAACGGCCCAGGATGACAAGTCCAGATCCGGTGATGTCGGCAAACCATCAAGTGCCCTGACGCACAGATCGTAGGCGAAGTTCGGTGCAATGGAAAATGTCGCCCGCCGCTCGGAGATCGTCTTTAGCCAGCGCATGGGCTGCTGCACGAAGGCAGCCGGTGGCATCAGAAAGGCCTCGAAACCACAATAGATTGGCAGCAGGATAGCCGCGATCAGCCCCATATCGTGAAACGGCGGCAGCCAGAAGGAGCCGACACTGTTGGCCGACACCCGCAAACGCTGCCGCTGGGCCTTCAGATTGGCCATCAGGTTGCCCTGACTGACCATCACGCCCTTGGGTGCCCCCGTGGTGCCGGACGTGTATTGCAGGAACGCAAGATCGCCGGGCAGGCAATTGGGATCGACCCAGTCGGCGGCCGCCTCGGCGTCGATCGCATCGACCGCGATGCGGCGCGGCAAAAGATCCGCGGCATCGGCCCAACCGGCCAATCGGCCCGACAGGTCCGACGGCGCCAGGATTGCCGACGCCCCGGCATCGGCCAGGATCGACCCGAGCCGGCCCATATGCTTGGCATTGCCCGGCGGATAGGCCGGCACCGCCACCATTCCGGCCAGCTGGCAGCCGAAGAACGAGGCGATATAGTCCAGACCCGGCGGGCACAGGATCACAACCCGGTCGCCGGCCGCGCAACTGGCCTGCACCGTCGCAGCGATTGCCATGGCGCGATGCTGCAGACCGGCATAGCTCAGCCGCTGCTCTACAGGCGGCCCGACCTTCCGATAGCTGTGAAACACGAAACCGTCCCGGACGCCGTCGCTCTCCGCCCGATCCCGCAACAGCGAAGCCAGCGTCCGTGGTGTGCGTCGCCGCGCCACCGCCCGACGCCCTCGACCCGCCTTGCCGGGGATTGCCGTCTTCAACTGACCCACCGTATCGTCACCCGGCTTGTTCTGGTTTCTGCTGTCATCCATCTCATCATCCCATCAATAACTTGAAGACAAGCGGTCTGCCGGTCGGGAAATGGTCACTTGGGGCAGTGGCTTGCCGGGCGCCGGCTCTTCACGAAATGCCGGTCACCTCAGCGACAGCGGGTCCTGGTTTTGTGTCTGATTTCCCTTGCGACCTTCCCTCTGGCTCCTTTCCGCCCACTACGACCTTCCGGTAAACTTTCCTCAGCCGTCAGGGCCGACGCTCCGGTGCGCCCTCCAACGACCACCGCCCGATCCACGAAAAATTGTCTCCGCCCTGATCGAGCGGGTTCTCGAAGTCCGGGGCGTTCTCGAAGCTCAATACGCCGGTCGCCGCATCGAGATCGAACAGGCCCACAAAACCGCCAAAAAACTCGTCGATGATGGGGCCGCCTGTGGCGAATGTGACGCTATCGGCCTCTGTGTTGTTGTTGGCGATGAACAGGGCTTCGCGCAGCGACGGGTCATTCGGATTGTGAAGGAGGTCGCCGACCGACGTGCTGTCCAGTTCGTTGTTGAGAACGGTAACTTTAAGGTCGGCCATTGTGTCACGCTGCGGAGTTTGATTGGTTTGATCCAACACCTCGTTGCGGACTATTGGGACAGGCTATCATGTCAGGAATATGGTAATGCGATATACAATATCTTCCTCTGCAACCAACATTAGTTGATATAAACACTCATTACAGTTTTACCGCCCGACTTAGGTTGCGTTACGTTAATTTTGGATCGCGGAGGAAGTTTTTTTCAGCGTAACCTGTTGCTTGAAATGAAAAAAATGACCCCGTTACCAAGTCTTAGAACAGTAAAGTCCGTTTCGATCACGGCTTCTTCCAACAAGGCGGCGGCGGTTTCTGGAGTGCCTTACTATTTCTGTTCATATGTCTTAAAATGCAGTGGATAATGTTGTAAATTATTTCGCATCATCAATCCTGTACAGAGAGGGTAATCAGCTGACAGTGCCGCTTCGAGCGGCTTGATCAACCATCTTGCTTTTGGATGGTCTTTTTCCCTTTCTGCTCTCGTTTAGCCTGATGCGGTTTGGTAGCCCTTCGACGAAGGCTTGGGCCGGCGTTCTGCCGCTCATGGTGCCACCCTGCTTCTACTGGAATCATTTCAACCGCCTGAAGACTGAAGTGGTCCCGGAAATCCGGACAGGTTGCTAAGGTGTATTCCATTGATTTGAAGGGATACGAGAATGGCGAAACGCCGGAATTTTTCGGACTCGTTTAAAGCGAAGATCGCGCTTGAGGCTTTGCGCGGTGACAAGACGATCCAGGAGATCGCAGCGAAGTATCATGTTCACCCGAACCAGGTGAGCACATGGAAACGTCAGGCTGTCGAAGGCATGGCGGGTGTGTTCACCCGTGGAGGCAAATCCGAGGGGCCTACGGAAGCGGAGGTCAAGGAATTGCACGCCAAGATCGGGAGGCTGACCGTCGAGAATGATTTTTTAGCGCAAGGGCTCAAGAAGTGAGCCCGGCCAAGAAGAAGACGATGATCCGCCGGGACCATCCGGATCTGAGCATCAGTCAGCAATGCAAATTGGTAAAGCTGAGCCGGTCGGCGTTCTACTACATGCCAGTCGGGGTCAGCGCAGCAACGCTGGAGTTGATGAAGGCCATCGACCGGACCTTCACCAAATATCCGTTCTTTGGAAGCCGGCAGGTCGCTGCCTATCTGCGCCGCGATGGTATCGTGGTCGGCCGCCATCGGGTTCGCCCTCTGATGGCGAAGATGGGACTGGAAGCGATCTACAAACGGCCCAGAACCAGCCAGCCGCATCCGCAGCACAAGGTTTATCCCTATCTGCTGCGGAGCATGACGATCAATCGGCCGAACCAGGTCTGGTGTTCGGACATCACGTTCATTCCAGTGAAACACGGGTTTCTGTATCTGGTTGCGATTATGGATTGGACAACACGGAAAGTCCTGAGCTGGCGGTTGTCAAACACGATGCACGCCGACTTCTGCGTCGAAGCCTTGAACGAGGCCATCGCCCGGTTTGGCCTCCCAGAAATCATGAACACCGATCAGGGATCACAGTTCACCGGATCGGCCTGGATCACCACGCTGACCGAAGCTGGCATACGCATCTCGATGGATGGGCGCGGCCGGTGCATGAACAACACCTTCATCGAACGGCTCTGGCGATCCTTGAAGCAGGAAGCGGTTTATCTGGAAAATCTGACTGACGGCTTCAAGGCGCATCGTGTCACCGGCAAATTTTCTGACCACAAAAGGCTGGCTTGCAAATGCTCGCGGCAGGACCGCATCCAGTTCGAGGCACGTTCGTCATCGATTACGGACACTTCCATGTATTTGACTGCCAGTGCACTGGTCCGGTTTGTTCACGACTTGGCTATAGCTTTTTAGCAACCGCAGCTCGCATGCCAGACGCCACGGATGCACAAACCGTGACCGCCACAACTTGAAAGCTCCAGTCAATATAGCAGGCGCTAGAAGCTAGATGTCGACAACGCCCACGTTAATCAACCGGCATCAGGAGTCGAGCCTGCGACAGATGCCGACACTTCAGGAACTCATCTCAGGAATGCCTTGAGTTCTTCTCGGTCCACATGGCCGGATTCGACCAGGCGCTGTGCCGATTGCGCCATCGTCCGGGCCGTAATGTTCTTATCGCTCTCTGAGTCTCTGAACACGTTCCGGACGATCCGGGACCACTCAAGCGGTTTCACATCCAGGAATCGCTCACGAACCGGGTCGTTGAAGACCATGTATTCCCGAAGCGCCACGCGGCCCTGACCTCCCGCTATCCGCACCAGCCGTTGCCAAATGATCAGGTTCATGGATGTGATCAGATCGAACGAACGCGCTTCCTGCTCGTCAGGTGGAAACAGAAACGCCATCCGTCGCAGAGCCTCGGCGATCGACCCGGCATGCGTGGTGGTGTTCACGAGGTGGCCAGTCAGGCAGGCCTCAATGCAGGCCTGCATGCTTTCGGTGTCCCGGGTTTCGCCGACATTGATGACCGCCGGCGCTCGCCGCATGGCGGCGCGGATTCCTGCCGCGAATGTCGGAATGTTGCGCCCGATTCCAATCTCTGACTGACTGATGAACGATGCCATCCCCCTTCTGTCGGTATTGATGTCCCTGAACGTGTATTCGATCGGCGCCTGCAAATCGACGATCTTGCGGGCCTGGGCCGTGTTCTCGAGGTGGCACCGTGTCATCGCGGCCATCGTCGTGGATTTGCCGTGCCCCGTAGCGCCTGCGACGACGATGATGCCGCTCGTCGGTTCCAGCTTGTCGCGCAGGTCCTGCTCCATACCGACATCATCGAGTGTCGGCGTTTTATCGGGGAGCGCGCGGAGCGTGATCTGTACACCTTTGGTTCCAAAACGTTGTTCACCGGTGGCGTTGACGCGGAAGCGTTGTGACTTGCCGCGATCGATCTTCTTCTCATAGGAGAAGTCGAGCTGTCTTCCGGCGCTGATCAACGAAAACGCGTCGTTGCCCTTGTAGAGGTGGGCCAACATCGCCTGGACTTCCTTGAACTGGAGATCGCGCTTCGATGCCAGTTTTTGGTGACCATCGACCTGGATGCGGATCCGCATGTCGCCGCCGATATTAATGTCGGAAGCGCCTTTCATCGCGGCGCCGACGAGGAAATGGTCAAAAGCGTCGGGCTCAAGGTCGTAACTGCTGGGCTCGGATTTCAGGACCGTCGTTTCCATGCTGTCCGGATCGACAGCCGAAAGATCGATGCGCTCGACATCGATCATTTGGCGACCGAATAGCGACGCTCCAGCGGCTTCCAATGGTTTGGATTGCGCACGAGACGCGCAGCACTCACGATCTTCACACGCCTCTCCCCAATGAACAGTTCGTCGCCCTCGCCGGCCGAACGCTGCTCGCTCGACTGGACAACCATTTCCTTGACGAGACCTGCCTGGACCATTTTCCGGTATTCGACCATGCCAAGATAATCGCGTTTGAGCCGCGCGAAATTCAACTCGAGCGCTTCATCAGCCTGCTCGACGCCGGCCCGCCACCCCTCCTCGGCAAATCGATCGAACACCTTTCTTTCTTCGCGGTTCTGCGGAAGAAAATCATCCCCAGGTTCGGTGGCTTCTTCCAGCGGTATGATCAGGTAATCGCGCCAGGTCGGTACGACCGACACAAGACGTCCGGGAATCTCGATGCGATAATATTCATCGGCGGCGACGGCAGACTGGCCGGTTTCGGCGACATTGATGGCTGCCGTTGCGCGGCTGACCACCGGCGGAAGAAGATAGCCCGTCTCGCGCGGCGCCCGGTAAGCGACACGGTTGAAATCGAAGGACTGCGAGAGCTTTGCGCTGTCGCGCTCCAGCTCGCGCATGATTTGCCAGACACGGCGCTGATATCCGGCCTGCGCGGCATAGGAGACTGCCGCTTCCCGCAGCAATCCATATCGCTCCTGGTCGATCTCCGCCTCAAAGTCGCCCCTGCGTGTTTTGTTTTTGAACTCGGAAAAACTCGCCGGCGTCGATGTGGATTTGTACCGGTCGGGCCCGCCGACCGTGATCGGAGCCGGTTCCTCCAGCTCGGATTCGCTGGTTGTTTGACAGCCCGACAGCGCCAAAAACAACGGGACGCTGCATATGAGTAAGGCACTGCAGCGTTTCATATGACCCGGTCCTCCAGATTTGGCACGGGACTGCGCTCGGGCCGCCGGTAGACGATCGTCATCGTCTTACTTGTCTGGTCGATCACAAGCCGGGCGCGGTCTTTGGCCTGAAGGAAACCTTCGCGCAGGATGCCGATTACCGCCAGCTCGTATTGAACGACCACGATGATGATGGGAGCGCCGGGCTTTTCGCCCTCCGCCGCCGTGGTGTAGCCGGTTGCCGCGGCGATTGTCTTGACAAGATCTTCGACCGTGCCGGTGAATTCGCCGTTGACGGGAGCCAGCAACGCTTCGTCCTCAACATGGTCCGGATTGATGACCTTTGTGGAGTCCCGGGCGTAGCCTTCAAGAACACCGGGATAGAGGCCCGCATCGGCAATTTCCCGGTCAACGATCGATGTTTCGCTATTTATCAGGCTGCTCACATTGCCGGCGGATGGATCGTCGGAGGTTGTACATCCCACCATTCCCAGTTGAATCGCAGCCAAGAACGGTATGGTGAGGATACGCAATTGCAAGGATCTCCGGCAGGAAAGAAAATCAATACAACATGCAATATCCAACTCCACACTTAATGCAATATCTGGCGTTAACTTTTCCCGATTTATGCCGGTAAGTTGCATGATTGCACACGCAAAAATGCTGAACCCTTCGGAACATAAAGGTGGAGAACTGAATAATGCGAGCGCGTCAAAATCCGGACCGACGATCGCCGCAAAAGGATGCCCGTTTGGTTGGTTTATGCCAACCCTGGATAAACCGTCTATATTCCGGTCTGGAATCAGTTATAGCGAGTTTATGCTCGCTATTGATAAACTCGCTATAAGGACAAAATGAACCCCGAGACCAACCCCTACGCTCCTGGTGCCGGAACACCGCCTCCTGAGCTGGCCGGACGCGACACCATACTGAGCGAAGCTCGCATCGCCATCCAGCGCAACATCGGCGGCAAGTCAGCCCGCAGCTTCATGTTCGTCGGCTTGCGGGGTGTAGGCAAAACAGTTCTTCTCAATGAAGTCCAGGCAATCGCGGAAGAGCACGGGGCGATAACCGACTTCATCGAAGTCAGTACCAATGAACCTCTGTCGAAAACAATTGTCGCCACCTTAAGGGCGGCGCTTCTGAAACTGGACCGGATCAAGGGTGTCAGCGAGAAAGTCAAACATGCGCTTCGGGTCCTGAAGAGCTTCGTCGGCGCCATCAACGTGAAATATGAGAATGTCGAATTCTCGGTGGATGTCGATGCGGAACCGGGAACTGCCGATAGTGGAACGCTGACCAGAGACCTGGCGGAGCTGTTTGTTGCCGCCGGCGAAGCGGCCAGGGTCAGAAACACGTCAATCGTGATCCTGATTGACGAAATCCAGAATCTGCCGGCCGAAGAGTTCGAAGCGTTGATCATGGCGATCCATCGCACCGATCAAAAGAGGCTTCCGTTCCTGGTTGTCGGCGCGGGCCTGCCCCTTCTTGTCAAACTGACCGGCGAAGCCAAGTCTTATTCTGAAAGGCTTTTCGAATATCAAGACATCGGGCCGCTGGATGCGGCTGAAGCGCGGCGCGCAATTGTTGGCCCTGCTTCCGAAGCGGATGTCGAATACACAGAGGACGCGGTGAACGCTGTCGTGGAGCAAACCAAGGGCTATCCATATTTTTTGCAGGAATGGGGCTACCAGGCCTGGAACATTGCAGAGGGCTCGCCTATTGATCGTTCCCATATTGACGCTGCCAGCAAGTCAGCCATACGCCGTCTTGATCA
The DNA here is from genome assembly GCA_965275915.1 of Stappiaceae bacterium. Classification (GTDB taxonomy): domain Bacteria; phylum Pseudomonadota; class Alphaproteobacteria; order Rhizobiales; family Stappiaceae; genus JBDWFY01. The sequence goes on along the minus strand of CBDHYI010000003.1, from coordinate 311,942 downwards.
GAATTTCTTTCGATCACGTTATGAGCGCCTGTCCGAACCCCAAAAAGCCTATCTGATGGCCATGGCCGGTCTTGGCCCGGGCCCACACCGCTCAGGCGAGATTGCCAAGGCGATGGGAAAGAGTTCTTCACAGCTCGGGCCGACCCGTGACGCCCTCATCAACAACGGCATGATTTACAGTCCCCGATACGGCCTCGCCGCGTTTACAGTGCCGCTATTCGATGAATTCATGAAGCGAACCCAATCATGACATTCGACATATATGCATGACACCGGCATGAACACGCGTACTGAAGAACAGCGCTATCGTTCATAACCCTTGTATTGGTCTTTGCCACGCTCCAGGTTCTGCTCAATCCGGCGCCTGTCCTGCACGGTATCGACAATGCGTGTCCAGGACCCCATAACGAGCGCTGCCTTCTCCTGTATTCGGCTGCGATCGGCTTCCGGCAGTTTTCGCAGACCATCGTCGTCCTTCATGCCCCGCGCAAAAGCACGCTCGCCGAGACCGTACCGAGCGGTTAACGCATCCTGCAGCCGCTGCACTTCCTTCACGGAGGCCTTGTCTTCCAGAAGACTGTCCAGGGCGGCATACTTGTCGGGCCCGGCGTCCATCCGACCGATCTGGACGGCCCTTTCGACGAACCGTTCTGCCGCCGGCGACAGGTCCGGAACCGGTTCTCTCAGAACGGACCTGTGTTCCACGATCCTGGCTTCAATCTTGGGCGCCAGCCGTTCAGCCTGATTGAGATAATTGCCGACGACATACTCCAGCGTCCCAATATGGGAAAGGGCCTCCTTGCGCTCGGCGTTGGCGAACCCGAGCCGGACACTGCCCCGTACATCACCGAACACTTCCGGGTTCGCTTTCACGTCAGCGAGGACCGATGCCTTGTCACCCGTGTCAAGATAGCGCTTGGAAATGGCCTCCAATGCCTCGGAGTTCGACCCATAGACCTGCCCGATGACGTCACGGGCGACCGCCCGGGTTTGTCGCATATTCGCATCGTCGAAGACAGCCGCGCGAATTTCTGCGGCCGTCGGAACCGGATCGATCTCCGCAGCCGGGATCAATGGCTTCTCCGGCACGAAACGCTCCCTGGTCTGTTGCAGATGGCTTTCATACCAATTCTCGATCTTCTGCTCGGCAACGCGCTCTTTCAGTTCCTCAATCATGGAATGGTCCCTCTCAGCCCGCTGCGCTGCGAACACCTGCGGCCAGTTCTCGACCATGAAGTCTTTCCAGTCGTCGGACAAAGGCCGCAGCAGCTTGTCATCCGTATCCGGCCGCTCAAGGCCATGGGCGATGATCTGCGACGCCGGCAGAACGCCTCTGATCGTCTCGTTGAACGATTGGAGTTCGGGCCCGCTGCTCGCAAGGTGCAGCTCGTAGTCAGCCGAACGAACGAAGCCACGCCGGCGAACAGCACCCACCACAATCGGCTTGGCATTGTGAGCGAGCCGGTTGAGCGAATGGGCGAGGCCTTCCGATATGTCCGGAACCCTGACCGCCTCCGGCTGGACGGCCGGCGTCCGGACTGGACCGGTGTCCATTCCGCGATCCTTCGAGTGACCCGGATCGAACCGCCTGGGTGCACGGATCCTGGCGAAAGCCGTACTGACCCGATTGAACCGCTCGCGCATGTTCTGGACATTGGCAACGACAAATTCCCTGATCGATTCCGTTGTCGGAAACCCGCGCCGCTCGGCAAACCCGCGAATGGTATCCTGATAATCCTCAGTGCCGCGATGCAGGACGGTCGTATCCTTGAGACGATCTCTGCTCATGGCCTGCTTGAGCCGCCGATTGTCCTTGAACACATTGCGCGCCGCATAGACCTGAACGTCCTCCCGATGCCGCGTCAAGGCGACATAGGACAATTGCGCATCCATGGTCTGCGACGCATAAACGAAGGACCTGTCGACGGTGCACCCCTGCTCCTTGTGGATCGTTCGCGCATAACCGTAGTCAATGTGATTGTATTCGTTGGCGCGCACCACGACTGGTTCATCATGTCCTTCGACCAGAACCGTAAGACGGTTTCTGGCGGCCTCCGTCACTGTGCCGGTTGACCCGTTGAAGACATCCAGACTGCGCTCGTTCTGCAGGAACAACACCGTGTCGCCCACAGCAAACATTCGTTCGCCGCGCGCTGTGCTGAATGACGTTTCGTCCTGAAGGGCACCGTCCGTCTTCAACGCGGCACGCGCCTGGTGGTTCAGCGCGATGACGTCTTTGTTCCGATGCGCCATGATGACCACATCCGAGCCGGCCTGATGATAACCAACCCAATCATCGATCAACTGCGACCTAGCCCTGTGTTCATCGACGGCCCAACTGACACGATCGCGAGAAAGATAGGCATCAACAGCCGCTTCATTCTCCCCGCGCCCGAACTTGATGGATGCCTCCCGCATCCAGCCCTCGGTCTGGCGCACAACATTGTTGAGCTCGACATAGCCTGCGACATCGGCGAACGCCCGGAACGCGGCACCGGCCCGGATCGGCTGCAGCTGCTTGGCGTCGCCAAGCACAATCATCTTCGCACCATGCTCACGAAGAACCCGTGTAATGCGCCCCATCTGATCGGATGAAACCATGCCGGCCTCATCCATGACAAAGACTGTACTGCTGTCCGGAAGCATCCGGCCCTGGTTCCATTGGTACTCCCAGGACGCCAGCGTCCGGCTCGCAATTCCGGCTTCTTCCCGCAAATTGTCCGATGCGATTCCAGCGAGCGCGCCGCCGATCACCCGGACCTGTTTGCGGTCGAAGGCAACGCGCAAGGCATCCATTGTTGTGGATTTACCGGCGCCCGCATACCCGACCACAACCGCACAGGCATTGTCGCGCGTCAGGTGACGAACGACATTCTTCTGCTCGTCGTTGAGCGCAAAGCCGCGCTCCTTCTCGAACCGTTCATAGGCCGCGGCAAGATGTTTGTCGCTCAACGATTGGAAGGAAGATTCCTTCAACGCCTCGATGTTGAGAAGCATCTCATGCTCGAGCTGCACCACGGTGCGTGTTGAGTAAAGCGCCTCGGAACTCTCTTCACCGGTAAACGGATCAAAGCCCGGCGCCGCAACGGCGGCCAGCTCGTCACAAGCTCCGACACGATAATAGAGCGCACGAAACTCTTCCGCGCTGCACTTCGTCTTGTTGATCTCCCGGGCAATGTCGTGACGCGTGAACACAGCCTTCTGCACCGTGATCTTCTTCAGGACCAACGAAGGGTCTGCTGCATATCTCTGATAGTTAGCTCGCGCAGCATCCTGCGCCGTTTCCATCCGTTCCGACACCTCGCCGCGTTCGTCAATATTGTCAGCCGCAGGCCCCCGATGCGTCGTCGGAACTGCGTCGATCCCCATCGCCTCGAATGACCGATGGTCGATCCGCACCTCGTATCCGTGTTTGGCAAGATGTGAGTTGTGGATCTCCGCCCAGGACTTGCGCATGTCCCGCAGCCGCTCCGGCCCACCTGCAAATGGCTCGTAACGGATCTTCCCTTTTTTGTTGCGAAGAGGCTTACCGTCCTCGCCGACTATGGGAACACGCTTTGGTCCGAACCCTGTTTCAGTCAGCGGACGCAAGGTCGTCATGATGTGTAAATGCGGATTACCGGGCATGTCGTGATAGGCCCAATCGGCCACGATCCCCCTCCCCGTCAACTCAAGCGAAACGAAATCCCGCACCAGCTCGATATTCTGCTCGACCGTCAGTTCGAGCGGCAGCGCCAGCACAATCTCCCGCGCCAGCTGCGCGTCATGGCGCTTCTCATTGGCCTCGACCGCGTTCCAAAAGTAGGCACTCGTTTCCTCGACGCTGTGGCCGCTCGCAAACTTCGCAATCCAGCCCGGTGCGTCCGCCGGCAGCGCAAACTCGCTGTGCGCATTGCCTGCCTTGCGACTGTAATCAATCTCCTCACCCGTCTCGTCGCGGCTCATTTTCGCACAATGCCGATAGGCGGCTGCCGCAACCGCACTGCGACCGCCCGCCTTTCCGATGATCTGCACCGATAGATGATAAATCGCCATGCCGAAGGCCCAAAATCAAGCGGCGCTCGCGCCGCACATGTCAGTCATGACGTATAAGTGCGCCATTGTCAATAAATCCTACGCATCCCTTGCGTTATGCTCGCCTCCGCGCTATCGTGTCCGTAGACCGCAAATCAAACCGGAGTAAGGACGTTATGGTCCGTCAAACCCGAACCGTCGCCGATATCGACACGGAAATTGTCAAATTGAAGCAACAGCGCGCGGCCGCGGTGGATGCGCGCGCGAACCACATCGCCCGGATCGCCAAACGCGCGGGCCTCGCCGACCTCAATGTTTCGGACGTCGAATTGTTGGAGGCGTTCGAAACCGTGACCGCGCGATTTCGCCGATCGGCCGAAGTCCCCAAAACTGAAGCGTATTGATCAGAAGATTGCCCGCCAGGTGCAGACCATGCAGCGTGTAAAGAACGCAGATCGGCGTATGGAGACGCGCAACAAGATTGTGCTTGGCGGACTCGTGATCAAGGCCGGCGCCGGCGATCTGCCGGAGGAGGAACTGGTCGCGGTGTTGTCCGACTATATGGAGCGGCGGCAGGAAGATGCTGCCGGGGACGACGCCGAACCGCAGGAAACCCAATCCGATTGATTAAGGGAGAAATGCCGATGCGTGCGGAGACCGGGTTTCACAAACAGGTGCAAAATATCATTGACGATCCGGCCACAAGCGACGCATTGCGCACCTACGCTCTGTCGGCATTGAACCGTGATCCAGTCGATGTGGTGGCGGAACTGGATATCTTGCACGCTCTGTTTACAAACAGGGTCAGCGATCCTTTCGAGAAATAGGAAGCCTTGATTTCATATGAATGACCCATCAATGGCGATGGCGGCATGATGAACATCACGCCGCCAAGTCTGCTCGGGTTTGGCTCCGGGTCGCTTTTTCAGTTGATGGGTCGGAAATCGTCACAGCCACAAATCGTGCAGATTCTCGGCGGCTGTTCGCGGTTCACGACGTGGTCGCAATTCTGGCATTGGTAATTGCAGTAACGGCGCGGCTCATCGTCAAACGACGTGTTATCGGCGCGGCTCTCTGATCCGTCGGAACCGTTTTCTTGATCGGTGGTGCGGACCGCTTGAAGGAGATCAGCCCGACCTTGGGCGGTCAAAATCGAGATTGCATTGGGGTTACTTGCAACCATTTCCTCAAAGGCCGCAACCGCTTCCCACGGCTCGAAATTCTCGATTGCAATAATATCTCCGTTTGGGTGGAATCCTCCAAAAACGTAACTCGCTTCTTCGGCTGCCCAATCGATAGCTCGGTCAAGCATTTTAATGGACCGGAAGGCGAACCGCCGCGCCCTCCAGTAGTCCGCGTGATGGGTTGGAATGTGTGTTGTAACCAGTTCGCTGTAATCTGCTGACATCGGTTTTATCCCTTCTCAAAAATCGGATCGGGTGCAGGACCCCGTCCTGCTCCCGAGCTCGTGCGGAACTGCGGGTGAGAGGGGGGCAAGGTGAAAATCGGGAGGGGTATCGCCCACCCGCAGCGAAGCGGAGGGCGGCGCAGCCGTGATTTTTTCGGACAGGTTTCCTGGCCGTAAAAATTATGGGGAGACCCGATTTTTACCTTGCTGGGGAGAGAGGGCAGCGCCCTCTTTCCCCACTTCACAAACAATGCAACCGCCAAGGGCGGTTCCTAAAATTCATCTGCGTGAAGGATCGAAACCGTATGGCGAAGACGAGGGGGATGGGCGCCTACGGTTCTTGGAACAAAGCGGCTCATTGAGACGTTTTGGGCCCTAGGTTACGCCCTCATAAACGAGTAGCCAAATCAGTGCTTAAATGATTCAAGCTCCGAAAGGAGTTTTTGATGGCGCGCTTTGATATGAGTGATTTTGAGTGGTCAGTGATCCAACCGCTTTTACCGACCAAGATGAGAGGTGTTCAGCGCGTTGATGACCGGCGGGTGATCAACGGGATTTTGTGGCGTTGGCGCACAGGGGCACCCTGGGCGGATATTCCCGAACGCTACGGCTCGCATAAGACCTGCTACAATCGATTTGTCCGTTGGCGTGAGGCTGGTGTCTGGGACCGGATATTACAAGCTGTTTCAACAGCTTATGACGGCGACATCCAGATGATTGACAGTTCCTCTGTCCGTGTTCATCAGCATGGCGCTAATGGGAACAAAAAAGGGGATCCGGTTGCATGGGACGTTCCCGGGGCGGCCTGACCAGTAAGATCCATGCTGTGGTAGATGCTTGCGGTCTGCCGATCAAACTGAGCTTGAGCGAAGGGCAAGCCTACGATGGTCATCAAGCCATGTCGCTTTTATCCGGTCTTCCCTCAAAAGCGATTGTTTTGGCAGATCGGGCCTATGATGCCGATGCTATTCGTAACTTGATCACTGGCCAGGACGCTTTCCCAAACATCCCCTGCATGCCTCATCGCCGCCGTAGGTCAGCTTTCTCCAAATATCTCTACAAACTACGGAATATGGTTGAACGGTTCTTCAACAAACTCAAACATTTCAGAGCCGTAGCGACCAGATACGAGAAAAATCCCGAAAACTACATGGCTGGCGTTAAACTCGCTTCAGCGCGAATCTGGATCCGATTTAATGAGTCCAAGACCTAGAACAAGTTGGCAAGCAGCCCCATCGGCTTCGGTCGGCGCAGCCGACTGAGAGCTTGGTCCGGCTTGGCGGACACGCCCACATGCCGAGTATTGGGGGAAATCTGTGAGCTGGCAGACGAGAGATGGTCTCCCGATACGTCTACCAGAATGCGGAATTGGTGCTCAGCAGCACCCTCACCAGGGCTGTCTGGCTTCTTACGCCGGTCTTGTCGAACATGCGCTGCAGGTGGGTACGGGTGGTGTTGATGCTGACGTCGAGAATGGCGGCCGCCTTCGCCAGGTCATGCCCTTCGATGATGAGTTTTGCAAGACGTGTCTGCGCAGGAGACAGGCTGTAGAGTGTCTCTGCGGCGGCAAGCCGGCGTTCCGTCATGTGTTTGTCGTGGAAGCTTATGAGGATTATTCCGCCGTCGACGATGACCCAGCAGATCTGCAGATTAACGTCCTGGTCGTCGCACAGAACGACCGGCACAGCACCGCACATTGGTAAACCTGTTGCCGGCACCGTGTTGTTCTGGTGGAAAACCCTATAGTACCTTTCCGAGATGTGCGACGCCCAGCGGATGGCGCCGCGGAGGGCCTTGTCGCTGGTCCTGTTCGGTGCACGCAACCGACCACCGCTGACCACCAAGCCCTGTTGGTCCGGAAAATGTTTCTCAGCCTCGCCGTTCATCCAAAGCAGGGTTGCGTCAGCGTCGACCTGAAGAAGCGGACCGGGCGCATAGTCGATACGGCGCTGCATGACGATGGCACAGGAAATCTTCCATTCACCGTTTTCCCTCTCCAGGATCCGCATCTGGTATTGTACGCCCGGATTGTCCAACGGATCTCCGGTTTTCGGTGCATGCTGGTCGAAGGTGGCCCACGCCAAATTCGTCCCAATCCGGATATCGATGCGCTCGCGCCGGACCTTGGCAACGGTAGCCAAGTCAGGCACAGGAAACTGCTCCATGCTGTGTTTCATCTTGGCGCTGATCTGGTCCCAACCTTCGTCCATGGCGGTGCTGCCATCGCCCAGGTGCGACCATTTGCGGATATGAGGGGCGTGTAGCCAGCACCGTTCCCAAGATTCATAATCCTTGCTGAAATAGGCTACCGTCTCCGCCTCGATCACTTCAAGAATGGCAATCCGGTCTTCGCAATCGGGTGCGCTCATCCTGGTATGAACTCCATCATCGGCACCAAAAGGCAATCAGCGCAACAGTTCAATAATGACGGCGAGCAGGCCGACTGCAACTGCAAACGACACAAGCGGTTTCATGCGCGCAGCATTCGGCGCATCGAAGCGGCGATAATAACGATCTTCTGCGGCAGCATCCAAACGGAGCGGCGGTGGAGATTCCTGAAGATGAGGGATGACCAACAGATTGATGTCCACGAAGTACCCTTTGCAATTCGTAAAGAGGAAATCATAGGTCAGAGCGGCACTCCGGATTGTCATGCGGATGCACGACAAAGCGTGATCTCAGCACCCATTTTCTGTTCATGATTGCCCGGCTCATGCGGTTGCAGGACGGACGATTGGAAACATCCGTGGAGCAACTGCCTGGAGGATCGAAATCGGATGGCGAAGACGAGGGTGAGGTGTAAACGCGGCCCAGCGGCGCCACTCGGCGTCCATCCGGACTTCTTGCCGGCAATCAATACGGACAACCGTCCTACTTATCTACCTGACATCACCACTTGCGAGCTCAATGGCTGACCACCCGATCCACATGCGGTAGAGGCCGGCCAGGTCCGTCAAAAGGCCGGGCGCTGCCACAAGCCATGGTACGATGGCGGCCGCAAGTATGGTTTTGCGCATAAAGAAAGTGTCTCTCCAGGAGATTACCAACCCGGCAACTGCAGGCAGAAGGATCAGCAACGCAAAACTGACGACCATCATGGAGATTTCCGAAGCAATGGTCGCCCGGGCTGATGAATAGAGGGCCGCCCATGCAGCCGTCGTGAACGACCAGACATAAAAGGCGTTTCCGACAAAGGAAAGCAGCAGGTATGCGATACCCGCCGGCACGGCAGATCGCCATGACCTGGTGCGATCGAGCGCACCGGCTTTGGTAAGGCTGTATGGAATTGACACACAAAGCCAACACAATGTCAGGACGTACAGCAAGGCGGACAGAAAGCTCACGAAAACCGTCCGTCCGACTGTTCCCTGGAAGGCGTCATATCCGATGGCTGGCATTGCAAGAACCTGCATCGCAACAAGCACGATCAACCCTTTGCTGCCAAGCACGTTCCTGGCGATTGCGGCCACTGTCAAAGACGAAAAGAGAAGCAGCATCGGCGCATTTTTAGGCAGCATGTCGGTAATCAGGTGATAACTGCTGAACGACGCGATGTAGACCAGTTCCATCAATGTCAATTCTCTGACAGGTTGTATTCTCTGACCTTCTCTACCCCCCTCCCCCGTTAAACAAACCTTATGGTGTGTTGGGATCCGTCTCGCCCTAACCAGGCCGGCCGTCATGGCCTCCGAAGTTCCTCTACCCAGCGCTCCCGGACACGCCCGGACCAATCGGGCCGGAGCCTTTATGGCGACAAGAGCGGCATCCCTTCGCCCTTTATCGCTTCAGTTTTTCGCTTCGATACAAGGGAGCGACCTTTTCCTACTTTGCAAATGCAGCGGCCCTCTGTAGTAGAAAGACTAACGCCAGATGCAGCAATAAGAGGACCCATGGATGGCTCGAAAACCACGCACGCTAGCGGAGATCGACACAGAGATCGAAGCGCTCAAGCAGCAACGCCAGAAGGCATTGGATCAACGCTCCGCCCTTATCGGCAAGCTTGCAGCAAAGGCCGGACTGGTCGAGTTGGATGTGCCGGATGCGGAGCTGTTGAAAGAGTTCGGAGCAATCGTAGACCGGCTCCGGAATCAACGAGGTACCGATGCAAAGACTGCCGGCGCTGACAAACCCGCGGGCCGTGATGCACCATCAACGGCCAAACCCTCTTCCGGTTCATGAGCGACGGTGATGAAATGCGCACCGGACCTAGGCGGATCCCATGATCCGCAAGCCCGAGCAGCTGTCCTACAAGATGATGCTGATCGCGGTCGCAGGCTTTGCGGCCGCCGCGGCCGTGACTTACTGGTACTTTGTCGTTTTCCGTTCCTATACAGGCGTTGACGGCCGACCGTTTCTCCTCTTCTGGGTCTACGTCCAGGCCTGCGTCAATCCGTTCGACCAGGCCTATTGCCAACAGATCATGAATGCGATGCGGCCGGCCGACGCGAATATCTTCAAACAGGGCTATCTGCTTGCGGCCGGCTTCACAGCCCTTGCCATCGGAACGTTGCTTTACCTTATCTGGGACTGGGGCCTGCGCGTTCGGCCCATCATCATCAAAGCCGGTTTCACCGTCGCCGGCATGAAAGAGCTCCTGGAGGCCACGAAAAACGAGATCAAGACCTCAGAGAAAGGCGTCCGCTGGTTCGGGGATTTTCATCTGAGTCGTCTGCGGGAGGTCAATCATTTCCTCGTTTTCGGCGCGATTGGCGGCGGCAAGACACAGACCATCATGCCGCTGCTTCGAAACGTCATGGCGCGCGGCGACAAATGCGTGATCTTCGATTTCAAGGGCGATTACACATCGATGGCCTATTCCCGGCCGCCGGGGACAAAGGACACGCGCCCTCCCCTTATCCTGGCACCGCACGATGATCGCTCCGTCATATGGGACATCGCCAAGGATCTGCTGGTCGAGGAAGACGCGATCGAGGTCGCCAACCGGATCATCCCGGAGAGCCGGGATCGCTTCTTTTCCGATTCAGCCCGTACGGTCCTTGCCCTGTGCATGATCTATCTGATGAAGACCAAACCCGGGCAGTGGACCTGGTGGGAGTTGATCGAAGCGACGCAGCTGCCGCTGGAGACGCTGCAGAAATACGCCCAGACCTATCACCGGGACGCCCTCACATTTCTTAATGCGGATTACCGCCAGGTTGCGGCGACGATCTCCACCATGGCCGCCGGTCTTGGTCCTGTCCGGATGCTTGCCTATGGCTGGCGCGACAATGAAGACAGCCAGGCCTTCTCCCTTCGCCAATGGCTGTTGGACGATAACACGAAGGACCGGACCTTGGTGCTGCAGCGGTCCGGCCGCTTTCAGGACCAGTCCGAGGGCTGGATCTCCGCATTCCTGACCGTCATGTCGGCCAACGTCTCCGATGTGTCTTTCGGCGAAAGCAGAGAACGCCGCGTATGGCTGTTCCTGGATGAATTTGCCCAGCTGCCGAAAGTCCACCGGTTCGAGGCGATGTTGGAGACCGGGCGGTCGAAGGGCCTTGCTTGTGTGCTCGGAATCCAGGGCCTGGAACAACTGGTCACCAAATACAGCCAGCAGATGGCCGATCAGATTGAGTCCCTGGTCGGAACGAAAGTGGTGGCGAAAATCAATGTCGGCCAGACGGCGCGAAAGCTCGAGGAACAGTTCGGCCAGACACTTTTCATCTCCCACCGGCAGGATGTCGGCGGCCATGGCCGGCTGAAATGGATGCGCGAGGAGAAAAAGGAACCGGTGATGCATCGCTCCGAGTTCCAGACGAAACTGGGGCCGATGCTGACGAAGAAGGGGATTTATGTGCTCGTCAGTGGGCTGGGCGAGCATCTCTACCGTGTCGTTGTCCCCTACTCGACGAACAAGCAGCTGCGCGATCCGGAACAGCCGGCCAAGTGGACCATGCAATTGCGGGAGATCTTCTCCGATCCGCAGGCCCGGAAGATTCAGGAAGCCATGACCGCCCAGGAGGCCAGGCGCTTTGACGGTTGGGAAATGGATATGTCGTCAGAACGCAATGCTCGGCGCCCGGACCAATCAGATGATCGTCCTTTCCCGGACAAACCCTGACGGCCCATTTGCGATCCTGATGTTCCGGTTTCATGGAATCGTCTTCACAGTGCAAATGTTGGAAATGTAACACCTGGCAACTCTTCAGGAGTTTTGTGAGTTCATTCTCTATCCTGCGAAAGCCCAGAAAGAGCCCAAAGTTGACGATTTTTTGCAGCTCTGCTGCAATGAGACAGCTTAGGGGAGTGAATGTTTTGAATGCCGAGGAACAGTGCCTAATCTGGAATTACTATAAGCCACGCAAGACACACGCGTGGAACATGCTTGTGCTCTCTTGGAGAGCATTTGAGGATATGTCAATTGAACAAGAAGCTCTGAGTGAGCTTGATTATTGTTGGGAGAACTTCTTTATCCGTCTGTGGCTATTTCGAACATCAATCAGCACGTTGACAAAAATCCCGCACATTCAAGAGGACGCGAATAGAGCACTGGAAACATTCGATGGCCAATTCGTCGATGGTGGTATCCATCAGCTAAAGGCGATCAGAAACATGATCGAGCATTTTGATGACTACGCCGCAGGTAAGGGCCGCGGCCCTGCTGAAAGAGACAAAGAACTTGACCCTTGGAGAACATACGGCATAGACCGGTATGAAAGAGGACGGCTATCATTTAGTCGCCTCGAATCTTACCAGGCAGCTATCGATCTTAACTCTTCAGCTAAGGAGGTAAGTGAAACATTTGTCTCTTGGTACAAATCAGAAACTGGTAAACTGAGCGACTAGCCGCAATAGAGACTCAACGTCAGCTTCGTCCGCAGTTTGTGAGTTCATGTATTGCGCACCGAATGTCAGAAATCACCCTTCCCTAGTCGCGTTCAATGCCAAGCGATTTATCCGGACCCCTGGGACGGGTTGCATCACCCTGCCTGCCGATGGCTTGCGCCTTATCGAGATCCGGAGGCTGGACCGACGTGCGGCCCTCGAAATTCACCTTTTTGCCGATGACCGCTGATGCGGGAAGATCATCGGCATTACCGACCAGAACTTTCGCCGATGTCCCGACCATGTAGTGCCGGCTGTTCTTGCCAAGAAGGGTCCCATCGACGCGGTCTTGCGGCCGGACAACGTCGAACACGCGCTCGCGGTTGTCTGCCTTCTGCAGATAAACCGACCTGGCATGTTCGACGACCGCGGCCTCGACCCTGGTTAAGCCGCGGTTGAAGCCGGCGGGGTCGATGACCGCATCCGGGCTTATACCGGGCTCAGTGGCAAGACCTGCTTGTTGCGCAAGTTGATGAAACCGTCTTGCAAACCCGACGGTCCGCTCTGCATCAAAAACGATGTCATACGCCGTGCTGCGGCCGCCCTGTTCTGTCCGCCGCAACACGCCTTTTTCGGCAAGGTCATTCAGATCCCGTGTCGCCGTTGCCGAGGAGGCGCCGGTCATGCGCCGGTACGGCTTCGAGGACAGTCCCTGCGCCAGCCGTTTCGGTCCTTCCCGGAAAACCCGCCTGAGGGCTTTTTCCTGCCGTTCGTTCAGCAAGCCCTCATGCCGTTCAAAGAACCTGTTCCTGTTGTGAATGTACCGGGCTTCCTGGGCGGCGAGCTCGATCCCCCGTTCCATGGCGCTGGCAAACCAGGAAATGAACGGTGTGACATCAAGTGCGCCATCGCGGGCTATGGTGGACTGTGCCGCCTGAAGCGCGCCGTAGTAACGATCCTTGTCCTCCTGGATTGCGCGTGACAGACTGAACGGCGCCTGCCTGAAAACCAGTTCCTGGGAGGCGATGTAATCCGCGACCGCCCGACCGATTCGGCCATTGCCGTCGGAATAAGGATGTATGGTCTCGAACCAAAGGTGGCCGATCGCGGCGCGCGCCGGCGTGGCGTAGGCCTCAGCGTCGGGCCCATCAGGCCCTGTTCGGCCGATCCAGTCGACAAGCCTTTCCATCTCCCTCTGCAAACGCTCGGGCGGCGGCGCTTCAAAGTGAATTTCTCTGACCTCTCCTTGCTTCACTGTCACAACCTGCATGTCCTCTCGGCGAAGCCGGCCGACATCCTTCATGAATCGTTCATTGCGAAACAGCTGCGCATGCCAGTCATTGAGGCGTGCCACGGTGAGCGGCTGCGCAGTTTCGCGCGCATCGAGCATCACCTCGGCGACCCCACGATAGTTTCCGGCCGCCGCCTTGCCGTCGCGATCCCGCAGGGATGCGATCAGCGACTGCGTCATCTCCTCCGGATCCAGAACCTCGCCTTCGATCGCAAAAGAATTGACGCTTTCGGCCGAGACCTCCCGCACGAAGGTGTCGAACTGTTCTGATTCGGACAGGCTTTCGCGCAGGCCTGCCAGCTCACCGGCCTTGCCCGTGACCTGCTCAAAGACACGCTGCAGAGCTCTGGCGTCATAGGTCATATTGGGCCAAGCATCGGTTTCCCAGATATAAGCCATGAGGGGCCTCCTGAGCCGAATATACGGCATATTCCAATCACATATAAACGTATTTTGATTAGATTAAAAGGAATAATCTCATCAGCGAGTGGTCATCGCCGGGATCGGACGAGCGCCGCGAGCAAGCTCGACGATCATCACATTGCGTTTGAGCTACACTGTCCATGCGCAGCCGATCTCTTACCACCTCGATCTTGCTGTCGCTGACTTGGTGCCATTGCTCAGAACTGAAAGTGGTTCTTCTTTCGCCGCGCCTTGATCGGCTTGCCGTCGGCTCCGATGCGCACGGCGACCTTTGGCGACACGCTGTAAGCACCGTTGCCGTTCAAGCGGACAAGCAAACCCGCATCGGCAAACTTCGTGCGCCAGCGTGTGATGGTTGTAACATGAATCTCCAGGCGCCGGGCGCTGTCTTCCACAGAACCGAGCCGGCCCTCGTCGCCAATATCCTGACAGCAATCGGCAAGGATCCGGTAGGCGCTGTTGTGCCGGATCCGCTTGAAGTGCAGTTTCAATTGATTGAACACCCGGTTATTGACGCCGACCTGGTTAGGCTTCAGGACCGCCGGATCCGGAGTCGACTCGAAAAAAACGACATAGCTTGTATCGAATTCCTGGGCCGCCTCCTCTATCATTTCCACATTGCCCAATGATCTCTCCCGCAACCTCTGGGTAGCTGTTTCTCTTCTGCGCTGCTTGAATGAGTGTCCGCAAGACTACAGTGCGGACCCGTTCTTGTCACGCCAGGACAATTTCTGCATGTGCCTGATCCGCACCGCGTTCGCCGTTTCCGCGGCACCGGCAGAAATCGCTCAAAAAGGGATCAGACAGCTTGGGTTACCGCTTTCCAGTTTGAGCTTGGATTGGCAGAACGATCACGACAGGGCGAATGGCGGGTTCTTGCCCGCCATTCGTCTCGGGATCAGGCTGCCTCGGCAGCCGGTTCGCGGGCTGACCAGAGCATCAGATGCGTCACGTCGTCGTCGCCGACCTCATCAAGGGCGACAATGTTTGCGTAAATCGCGAACGAACCCAGCTCCGGCGCTGCGAGCCTGACCGACAGGTAGGCATTGCCGGTGTTCTCAGACACGCGCTCCCAGGCCGCGCCAAGCTCGTAGCCGTTGTTGGTGGTGATCCGCCAGTCCGGCTGGTTCCCATCGCCGGCTCGCTCGTTGGGTACGACCCTGATCTGCTTGCGGAGTGCCATGGTGGTGAGTGTACCGACATAATTACCGTTGTTATTGAGCGTGAGCGTTGCAAGTTTGGTGGACATGATGAATTCCTCTTTGTGCTGTCAGGAACCATTTCCTGATGGGCATCCGTTGGCGTGGCGATCGCGACAGGAGGCAACGAGAAACGCTCGGGTGGTGCGGACCGCAGCCAGCAAGGGCGAGGACACGGTCGTGCTTTTCGACATTGCGTCGTGGAGCAGCCATGCAAGGTTTGCTAATCAGGAAACGGTCTCTGCCGGCATCGCTCGCGTGAGGAATGCGTCTTGTCCATGAACGAAGGCCAACGACACCCGCTGCAATTGGCACCCGCTCAGGAACGCGCCAACTCAGCGGACGACAAACAGCCAGGCACACCGTCCCGGCAGACGACGCAGAAGGGAAAACATCGGCTGCTTGATGACCAGTTTCGGACGGAATGCGGGACGCAGACGACGCACCCGAACGAGGATACCGCATCGGCACAAAGGCATGTGCAGCGGTTCTCAGGACCCTTCAGCGTCGCAACGTTACGTCGCCGATGACCGCCGATCCGCTCACACTGTTTGCCGGATCAACCCTCGTCCGGGCCACGAAGGTGCTTTTGCAACAGATCGAATGAGGACACGACCAGATCGACCGTCCGCCACGTTTCTTCGCGCTGGTCTTCCAGGGTTTTGGTGCGAACGGTTCCAGTCATGTGAACCAGGTCTCCTTCGGCAAGCTTCGATTCAAGCAGTTTGCGCAAGGGCGGCTTGAAACACACCACAGTGTTCCACACGGGCACGGTCTTCCAAGAACCGCGATCATCCTTGGTGGCATATTCGTGCACAACGGTTATGGTCGTCGCTTTCTTATACGCGTTGATGCTGCCGATGCGAACGATTGCGCTCCAGGTAAAAGAACCACTCATGCGCGAAGTCTAGCGGAAACGATGACTTGGACAAGGGTGACATAGACGTCGAACGCATCCGCGATCTTTGGACGCCACGTGACGCCCTGCTCAGCGCATTTCCTGTCATCATCCCCGGAGATGTTACGGGTCACCGAACCGACCATTCGATGAACTGCGAAACCGGATGCCGGCTCAGCAAACGCCGGTTGTAGTGCTCGGCCGCGAAGATGCCGCAATCGGCCCCGGCCTCCGCACCGAAGCAGGTGCGCGAAAGCTTCCGGGCGCATGCGCTGACATGCAGCTGAAACTCCGGATGGTCGAGGGGCATGTGGATCCGCGTGGCGCCGACAAGTTCGGATCCGCGTTCGGCGAACAAATGCCATCCCCGGACAGAAATACCGAGACGGTTGATTTCCTCATCGCTGAGAACCCTGCCGGGCATCGGTTCGACAGGCTCGAACACATCCGCGACATCCATGTCGAGTTGATCATCACCGGTTCGCCGCGTAGCGCGCCGCAATCGTTCCACGATCACCTTTGCATCAAGCACGATTTGCTCTTCTACCGCCTGAAGCAAATTCGCATCGAGTATCATTGGCCTGTCTCCGCAAGCACTACAACCTTGAGTTTATCAGTCATCAATTGTTGCTCCAATGTCAAAACTCTATTCTATTCTTGCCTGGTTTATTGCTTCAAAGACCATGTTTGACCGGCGCAGTATCTGCCGAAAGAATGCGTATCATATGACTGCGCATTCTGGAGGGGCCTCAGGCCCCGATCCTTTTGATTGGAATACCCAGTTTTTTCGCCTTGTCGACCAGATTTTCAGTGATGCCATCAAGCACAGCCCAAATGGCACTGTGGTCTTGCGCCTCCGCTCCGCCGGCGAAAGCGATCCGTGTTCCATCCGGGCAATGAACCTCGTTCTCGCGCCGACCTCCCCGGGAACACGTCGTCCATAAAGCAAACAATGGACACCCGCAGGAGCCCCAGCCGGCGCCCGCAGTGCGGGGTGAGGCCGCCGGCGCCGTGGCGGGACCGAGTGTCTGGCCGGATCGGGGTGAACAGCGCCCCCGCAGGAGGTTGAGCAGCGCGAAACCGGGACCGAGGGCGCCGCCGATCCGGTCGCCTTCTCGCGCGCTTGAGCGCGCCCGCGCCAAGGATGGACACCGCACGGCCGAGACCGTTCCGAAGGCCGAGCTCGTTCACGACAGCCTGGTCGGCGAAGCCGGGGCGCCCTCTTCTTAACTTTTGAACGATTGCCTCGGACAAGCACCCTGAACACAGCCTCACCCTCCACGGCCGCATTCGCAGGCAATCGGCCCAATGGAAAACCAGAATTGTGCGTGGTCCGACCTTTGGTTGCAATGGAGTTCGCTGGCATGCTGTGAATTATTCAAATCCGGCCCATACGCTCGAAAGGGCGTATTTGTTCTCTATCTCCGGATACACCAATGACTTGTGATATTTTCGTGAGTTGTCAAAAATGACAATTGAACCGTCTGGGTTTTTTGATCCTATAATCCAACCCGTAGCCGCTCACCAGCTAATGTAAAAATTTGATAATTATAGGGAATTTCTTGTATACGATGGCTCGTTTTATATGAGATTCGCAAAATACGTCGGCCTGGTCGCTCTACTTGTGGTTTTAGTATTGAATGCGACTGGCTTTTGCTGGAAGCAGCTGCGCTATCTGTCTGATGAGGAGCTTATAGTCACAGCAATCCTCTACACAGCGGGAAGCTCGGGCGCAAAAGATGTTGCGTCGACGGAAGAACAAGCCGAAGCCTACTATCGCTCAAACCCGGACTGTTGTTCCTTTATCGCGTGGAATGATCAGCTTCAGAGTTCACCCTTGATCAATCGCCTGATTGGACGGGCTGTATTCGGTATCGAGGTCGTTCTTCCGGTATCTGAATCAGCAGACGGCGGTACCCACTATAATTCTTTCCAGTTCATTGGATGTTGCGGGAAGCGCCTTAGAGGTATCGGAATTGCCCTGTAGGCGAAAATATCAATACTTTACATAAGGTTATCTGATCATGCCGCTGCAAAGGCTTCTTGCCATCGACTTTTTTTTGTATCGGGTCTTGTTCTGTCTACTCGCATTCGTGCAGCCACTGGGGGCCAACGCGCAGACCCGTCCGTTAAGCGATGAAGTTGCAGAAAGTGACGCTCTTTGCAGCGAACAGCAAGTGGAGCCCATGGGTCCAGGCAGAAAGCTTTTGGATCCTCAAAGGCCGTTTCTCGTTGACCTTGGCCCGGATCAGTTTGCAGTGCCATGGGAGTACTTTTTGGGCCGGCCGAGCCCTTATCTTCCTGGCTGCATACGAGACAACTATCCTTGGCTTTCCATTCAATACTGGATTCCCGACGGCAAGGCGCCTGAGGAAGATCACAGTATTCGATGGAAGCTTCAACCTGCTGAAAAGGGCAGACCCACGCCACGAGCCGACGAATGGCTCATACAAGCGAACCAACTTCAATACTTTGAAGGGTCGCCACCAACCCGATTTGATGCAGACCGAAGATTCAAAAATATTGTTAAACTATTTGATGAGCAAGTAGTTTACGACAATACTCTACATATAAACGTGCTCAATATTCGTTCTTCTTCATATTATTACAAGAAAACAAATGGCTATTCTCTATTAATTCGATGCAGCAGGCGCGTTCTGGATATCAGTTGGCACGGGAATAGAGTCTGTTTCTCGTATTTGGTTCTGAAGAATCTAAACCTCTTTGGACGGCTTGCGGTGCCGGTTGATGCAATAAAATATCACATGGTGATCGTCGAAACACTTGAGACGTTAATAGAGCGATGGAAAGTCGTGAATTCAACAAAATAAATTCAGATTGAGGTTATTTCGGAGAGGCCGATGCTCACGTTAAATGCAACACAAAAGAAAGTCTTTGAGGCAATCACGAACGATGGAAATGATGAGTATTGGCAAGGCCGATTACAAGGATAGCCAAGCAAACATTTTTGTCCGAAGTGTCACACGCTCGGGTTTTCAATTTGATGGGATCACTGCTTCGGAAGATAAAATTCAGCAAAACTCCGATCTCATTGGGGATGCCGTCGTAGCGGACGTCTGCGTGGCGATTGGCTCAGATAGGCACCGGACTGTCTGGCCGGTTCACAGGTCATTCACTATATGTGCCCGGACGATCCTGATCGGTCCCTCAAGACCGATCATCAAGCAAACAATGGACACCCGCAGGAGCCCCAGCCGGCGCCCGCAGTGCGGGGTGAGGCCGCCGGCGCCGTGGCGGGACCGAGTGTCTGGCCGGATCGGGGTGAACAGCGCCCCCGCAGGAGGTTGAGCAGCGCGAAACCGGGACCGAGGGCGCCGCCGATCCGGTCGCCTTCTCGCGCGCTTGAGCGCGCCCGCGCCAAGGATGGACGCCGCACGACCGAGACCGTGCCGAAGGCCGGGCTCGGTTTCATGACAGCCTGGTCGGCGAAGCCGGGGTACCCTCTTCTTCCTTGCATCGGACGCAACACGATTTTCTGTACCATCAATGCTTACCACCCTTTTTGTCTATCCAGCTCGGCACCGCTGTCCAGCTCGATAAATCCCCTATGGGTTGATGCAAGAGGTTTACTCGCACTATGGTAGATTTTTGACGACAGCGGTGGGAAGGGGAAATAAGAAACACGCTTTGCCCTGTTTGTTGGGATCTATGGCACTCGCCGGCTGTGCTTTAAATCCTTCCTCAAAACAAGTGGCAGCAGCAGGAAAGGCATCCAGCGGTGCCGTGCGGGTTCTGAGAGAACCGCATGCGCTGAGCGCGGACATCGCTATTTCTCATTTCATTGCAGCGGCAAATTGTACCAGGCATTTATGTTATCGGAGGTTGACTAAAGAGCGATAATATACTTACGTTAGTCACGAATAAATGCGGCTATATAAGTATTGCGGCATATTAGAATTGTCACGTTTTGGTATTATTTATATTGTCAGGAAAAGTGAATTTAAATGGCATCAAATTTAGCAATTAGATGCTTACGCGCATCACAGGTGTCAAAAGTTATAATAGGTGCACTTGTTTTAGTGCTTGCGCTGTACTTCGGTCCCCACAATCAAATATTGGCTGCAGAAGGTGAAGTGAATTCTGATCGGAATTCAAGTGAAGGAGCGATCAGTACACAACAGGTTTCTATAATACTATTGAATTGCTTGGATGAATTAAAAGAAAACGATCAAGATAGATGCAAAGCCATCCGTCGAATGGCGGAAAATATTTCGAGAAATCACAGATACTTGAAAATATATCGAGCACCCAGCAGGGGTGATTTTAGGAATGAGCTGACAATCGTATTTGCCAAAGCAGAGAATTTTGAAGATATCAAGAGCCGGTCTGCGGTGAGGAGTAATATTGATCATTTTAAAATTGATCAAGGCTGCAATTATTTTGATACAGCCGTGAGCGGTGGGCGTATAGACGCCGTTTACATAGAGGATAATGTTGGAAATATTGAAAAGTGCTTTCTTGTGTCTTTGTATTTCTATTTGGATGCTTCCCCGAAAGAATATATCTCAAGAATGAATGCAATTGATTTAAAAAACACCCTGAAGTCAAATTTCTAGAATTTCCCTTCACAAGTACATACGCAGAGACATTCTATGTCGGATAGAATTCTAAGAGATTTAAAAAGCAGGGCACCTCTGTGTGGTTTGCAGAGAATGACAGGATAAATCACAATATTCCAACATTCGTTGGAGAGCCTTTTTGCACGGAAAACCCACAAAATATCGTTCTCTACGATATTCACGATATGTTGCTGATGTCTTTGGAGAAGTAAATGGCAGACGAGACCGATGTTGCTTCGACTTGGTACTTCAATTGGACAGAGCAAAATGAATTTTACACACGAAAAATGACAGAGAGCTAAGTATTAATGAGTCGATCCACTAATAATAATATAATTATATTCTCGATATTTTGTCTGATAGCATTGGTATTGTCGGTATATATATTTTATATAACAAAAGAAAAGTATGTATATTATCTAGCTGCAGGTTTATTGGTTCTGCAATTCTTCAGTATTCTTTATGGAGTATTTTCTAGAATTGCTTCTTATACACTCTCAAAGACTTATAATTCAAAGTATTTGGAGTGGTCTTCATATGCCACAGGTCTTAAATCGGTCGCCAGCGTTTATAAATCACTGGGGATCTGGGTTGATTTAGAGAAATAGATGGAACGCGAGGTGGAAAACAAATCATCAAATAGTGGCCATTCTTTCAGTACGCCGAGTGAGCAGAAAATCAACGTCACAGAGAACTAATTTTGAGGACAATAACGTGAATAAAATTTGGACTGTGATAACAGAAATAGGTATCGCTTGCGCCCGTGTTATATCGGTTAAGTTGCAAATGGTGCTTTGTGTACACGTATTGTTTCTGTATGGCGCATTCCTATTGTTTCCAACTGGTGCCGGCGCCGAAACATGCTCCGAAAATTCAGTGACAATTGATGTAAGCAGTGAGAGATGGAAGAATAACCAGCCGTATGAAGACGGGATTAAGCAGAAAACCGAAGAATATATCAAATTCTTAGAGAATCTTGATAGGATCAGCTATGATCAGAATATCGAATTCGTTGAAAAAAATAAGTATTTATTCGATCTGATCTTAAATAGATATGCATATGTGCTTTTAATATATCAGACAGATGATTTGAATCAACGTAATGAGTTCAAGGAATACTTTACAAAATTTTCCGAATTTAATGAAAAGTTTTGTGTCTTTGAAAAGGAGAATTTCGTTCTGTCAGCATTACGCTACAAATTTTATGCATTATCGGAAAACAATATTTACGCGAGAAACAACAGAGTTCGGTCGCTCCGTAGCATCGTAAGATCACTTTGGAGTCCGGTGTACATCGAAAGATATGTTAGCGAACTTTCTCAAGCGGAGAGATTCATCCAATCCAAAGAAGTAGAATTTTGGGATGATTACTTCCAGCAATCTATTTGCGACTCCGGGGAGGCTGTTGTCACCTGTTTGGACAAAATAACAAATAAACTCGAATCTCAAGAGATAAGTAATTATGATTCGTTACTTGAGAATTTTCTATGTAGCGCAAAAATAATACATAATAATAAATTGTATTCAATCGAACTTTGCGCGATTCGGAAAGAATAGTTTTATTTTTGTTTCCGCAAAAATATTAGAACTCTGTTACTTTAGAAAGGCGTGACCGTATGAGCGAGAGAATGAGGTTTAGGAGCGACACCCTAAGGAAGATGCAGGAAGCGATAGAGCAAACCTTGGATGTCGCGACACCAAATCCGGAGCCTGGTCCGTCGGCAGATGAGCTTTATCGGAAAAATGCCAGGAACGAACAGAAGGCCAGGATTGCAAACGAAATCCTTGATGAGCTTGACCGCGAGTTTGGGCCAGATGGTTATGATCGTGACTCGGTGACTGATGAGATAAGTCGCAGATACGATGAAGCTTTTACGGAGCAGGACAAGCTATATGATAATGACGCGCCTCAGCTTTATGACCAGGAATTCGCGGCAGATGTATATGATGATCTGTCGGAAGGAATAGGTAACGGGGAGTATCCTGCTCCCGTTGGCAGAGGCGGCGGAAGTAGCGGATTAGGCTCAGGACCAGATTTTTTGGGACGAACCTACCGAGATGCAGCGGCTGAGGGTGTATTCTACGGTGGCGTGGAACAGCAAATGCACTCGGAGGAGGTTGGTCCGGCACATGGTGGTGGTCACGGATCTTCGAACCATGGAAATAGCAACCCGCAAAACACGCAAGGATCAGGAGCTTCTGGCTTCGGTCGAAGCTCCAGCGCAGCTCAGTCGTCAGCCAGTTCTCAGGGGACTGGCAATGGTAGCACTTCTGGTGGAAGTTACTGGGGCGGTGGTAACGGATTTTCTCCATCCGGACCATCTTCCGGAAGCAATTCCAACTCCGGTGCCGGTGGCACCTCATCAAGCAATGGGTCAGGAAACGGATCAAGCGGAGGAGGGTATTCCTTTCCGACCCCTTCCCCGAAACCGAACTACTCATCGGCAACGCCACGTTCGAAACCAAGCAGTGACGATAGCTCTGGGGGCGGCAGTCCTTACCCTTCTTCGAGTCCTTCTAATCAAACGCCCAGCGATTCTACCTATGGTAATCCGAATGCAGGCGGCAGCACTTATGGCCCCGAGGCGCCGAACAATCACAATAAAGACATCCCGGTAGCAGGTTCGAGTCGACCGGGAGGTCCCAATTATACTCCAATTATTTTAGACCTCGACGATGACGGTCTGAAGGTCACGAAGCTTGATCAGTCGACGATCTTCATGGATGCGAGTGGTGATGGCCTGAAGGAGCGGATTGCCTGGGCGGCCAGCGGCGACGGTGTACTGTTCTATGATCCTGACGGTCACAACGCCATTGTCGAAAAGCGGCAGTTTATCTTTACAGAGTGGGATCCGACGGCAACCAGCGATCTCGAGGCCCTGGCGTCGATCTTCGACACCAATGGCGATGGTATTCTGAGCGCCGCCGATGCCGCCTTTGCCCTGTTCAAGGTGCTTGTGACCAATGTGGACGGCTCGACGACGGTCAAGACCCTGACGCAACTCGGGATTACGGAAATCAACCTGACGGCTGACGCGACAAACATCGAACTGTCCGATGGCTCGGTGATCACCGGGAAGACGACGTTCAAACGGTCTGACGGGACAACGGGTACGGTTGGCGACATGTCGCTGGCGGCCGAGGCAAAGGGCTACCGGGTCGAACAAAGTGAAGTCACCGAGACCAATGGTGACCGGGTTCTGACAATCACCGCCTATGAGCTTGACGGGTCGATTGCCTATACGATCCATTCGGTGACCAGTTCGGACGGCTCTCAGATCACCAACCGCTATGACGATGACGGGGACGGTGTTGTCGACCGTATCCAGACGATCGTCCGGGTAACCAATGCCGACAGCAGCAAGACGACGACAGAGTCCAACTATGCCGGCAATGATCTGACGACAGCGGTTCTCCAGAGTGTCGATGTCACCACGATCAGCGCGGACGGTCTGGTTGAGACCATTGAACGGGATTCGATGGGCGGCGGCTGGTATGACGAGCGTGAGGTGCGCACCACAAACGCCAATGGCAGCCTGACGATTGCACTCAGTGCGCTGGCCAAGAACGGGTCGGTCATCAACAGCCTGACGGAAACGGTCTCTGCCAATGGCCTGCAGCGCGTTGAATCGATCGATGAGGACGGCGACGGCACAGCGGATACGGTGACAACGCACACCGTCACGGAAAACGCCGATGACAGTCGCACTGAGAGCATTTCGGTCAAAAACTCCAATGCTTCGCTGCGCTCGTCGGTCACAGAAGATGTCAGCGCGGACAACATGTCCAAGACCATCAAGCGGGATCTTGATGGCGATGGGGATGTCGATGTTCTTGAAGAGCTTGCGGTCGTTGTTGGAACAGGCGGTGTCACCACGTCGACCCTGACCGTCAAGAATGGCGACGGCTCTACCCGCAGTTCCGTCAAGACGGTTCAGTCCGCCGATGCGCTGACAAAAACAACCGAGACGGACCGGGACGGTGACGGCGATATCGACCTGAAGGAAGTCGATGCGACCACCATCAATACGGACGGCAGCCGCCAGACAACGGTGACACAGACCAATACGGACGGGTCCGTGCGCAGCATGCGTAAAACGACCCTGGGCGCTGACAAGGTGACGTCCGAGACCTGGGTCGACCTCAATCAGAATGGAACTTTTGAGACCACGGACCTGGTGTCTTCCGTCGTGGTCGACGCCACTACCCAGGATCGTACCGCGACCAGTTGGACCCGTAATGCGGATGGGTCGGTGAGTGCGATCAGCACGTCCGTGACCAGTGCTGACGGTCTGCAGACCACCACCAAGATCGATGCGGATGCCGATGGTGACATCGACACCACCATAACCGATACGACAACAGTTGATACCAACGGTGTCGCCACCAGGACGGTACAGACACGCAATCAGGACCTGTCGCTGCGCGCCAGCGTGTCGATTGAGACCAGTGCCGACGGCCTGACCACCACGACCAGTACGGATGTCGACGGCGACGGTCAGATTGAGGAAAAGGTTGTCGATGCCACGGTGCTTGAAACCAATGGCGGCGTCACCCGGACCGTGTCCCGCTATGCCGGTGATGGAACGACGCTGCTGACAAAGACGGTGACGCAGGAAAGCGATGACCGCCGCACCATGACGCTGAGCGAAGATGTCGACGGCGATGGCGTCTATGACCGGGTGACGGTGGCGGTTGAAGGCACGGACGGTGCCAAAACGACGACGGTGACGACCTATAATGCCGATGGCAGTGTGATCGGGCAGACGGTTACGACGGTCAGCGCCAACGGTCTCATCACAACGGTCAAGAGCGATCTTGACGGCGATCAGATTGCCGATGTGACATCGACCTATAAAACGGTTCTGAATGCCGACGGCAGCCGGACGACAACGGTTGATACTGACAATCCGAACCTGTCCGACCGCAGCTCTGTTGTCACCAAGGTCAGCGATGACGGTCTGGTGACGACTGTCAGCACGGACCGTGACGGGGATGGCACGAACGAGCGGGTTCAGACCGATACGACGGTTCTTGGAAATGATGGCAGTACCACACGAACGGTGGAAACGCGTTCCGCCGACGGTTCGCTGCTGACACGGTCGCAGACCGTGACAAGCGATGACAGACTGACCGTTACAGCGAAAACGGATGCCGATGGCGATGGCACCTACGATCTGATTGCGAACACGCAGACGACGCTGCAGAACGATGGCAGCACGGTCACGACCACCAGCCTGCGGGATGCTGTCGGAACGCTCAGAAACAGCCGGACGGAGACAGTCTCGGACAATCTGCGTTCGATCGTGACTGAGACGGATGTCAATGGCGACGGGATCGTCGATGTCAGCGCGAGCCGCACCATTGCCGATAACGGCACAGTTCAGACAATCAGCTCCAGCTTTGCCGCGGACGGGTCGCTTCAGAGCCGTACCCGCCGGACTGAAAGCGATGACGGGCTTTCGGTCACGACAGAAAGCGACCGGGACGGTGACGGCACATACGAAACCCGCATCGAGGATGTCAGCGTCCTCAATTCCAATGGATCGACCACCCGCACGGTCGACACAAAAGGACAAAACGGGACGCTTTACAGCCGCTCGGTTGTAACGGTCAGCGACGATGGTCTGACAACGACAATTGCGAACGATTTTGATGGCGACGGTCTGAACGACCGCACATCGAGCCGGCAGACCGTCATTGCAAATGACGGCTCGTCCACCACAACGGATGTGGTGAAGGCGCGGAACAATTCTAAGATCCGCTCTGAGACGGTTACCGTCAGCAGCGACGGCCGCACGACGACCCGGAAGATCGACGCGGACGGCAATGGTCAAAATGATGAAGAGACGGTCACCGTTCTTGGCAATGACGGCAAGACCACGGCCACATCCTCCTATCTCGATGCATCCGGAACCCTGATCTCCAAAGTCATTCGCACTGTCTCAAGCGCCGGTCTGGAAGGGAGCTGGTCGATTGACCGGGACGGGGACGGCACGGTTGAGCTGGAAACCTCCGATGTCACGACCCTGTCAACCGACGGCAGCCGGACCCGTACGGTGACTCACCGTGACGGCCAGGGCACGCTGCTTGGAAAGGAGACCTACACTGTCTCCGATGACGGCCTTCAGACCGGCGTCGATCTTGATCTTGATGGGGATGGCACCAACGAGTCAGAAACGGACGTTGCGACCAGCTTCGGCAATGACGGAAAAACGACGATCAGCACCACAACCCACGATCACACTGGTGTTGTGACCGGCAGCATGACCCGGACGACAAGCGGCGACGGTCTTGAGGTTACACAAACCACCGACTTTAGCGGCGACGGCCATACCGACCGGGAAACAAGCCTTGTCAGAGGTGTCTCCGGTGGCTGGACGGAGACCATGCGGCAGTATGGTCCCTCAGCCTTGCTGCTGCGATCCGAAACCCTTGTCGTCAGCGCCGATGAGCGGTTGCGGACACAAACCGCCGATCTTGACGGGGACGGGACCGCCGACCGGGAGATGGTCACGCAGATCGATCTCAACAAGGATGAGACGACCACCTATACCGACAGGGCCGGTGACGGCTCCAAGGAGGCGGAGATCACAAAGACGGTCTCGGCCAATGGGGCCAGGGAGGCGTATGCGTTTGATCTAGATGCCGATGGCGTGACGGACATCATGCGCGAAACCACCGTGACTTATGATGCCGCCGGCAACGAAATCCGTCTCTATCAGGAAACCTATGGCACGGACACGCTGCACTTCTCCAGCAAGACCACCACATCGGCCAACGGGCTGAGTTCGACCACGATGGTCGATTATGACGGCGACGGCACCGACGATGCGACCACCGTCACCCAGACCACCTTCAATGCCGACGGCAGCACAAAGACGGTGACGGGTGACCAGTATGCCAACGGCACGCTGCGTTCCCGCTACACCGAGGAAATCAGCGCCGACGGCCGGACGACCACGCGCTCCTATGACTTTGACGGTGACCAGAATAACGACAAGGTCGTTGTTATGGTCGTCAAGGCCGACGGCAGCCAGGTCATGACCGAGACCGGCTATGATGACAGCGGCACCGTCCTGAAAACCTTTGTCACGACAACGTCCGCGGATGGACTGGTCACGACGATCCTCCGGGACGGCATTACCCAGACGATCACCCGCTCGCCGGTCGATAATGGCAGCTATGTCTGGGACAATGGCGTCACGTCCTCAGCCACAGACACCCATATCACGGTCTCGCATGACGTCGATGCGCAGGGGCTTGAAACCTGGACGATGGCGGCGACCGTCAACGGTGTCACCACCAGCTTCGAAGCGCGGCTCGACAGTGCTGCCAAGGCGCGGATTCTGGAAGAAGCCGCCCGGATCTATGACAGCGTTCTGGACCGTGCGCTCGATGTCACGGAAGTCGAGGTTCTGGTTCAGTATGTCACCAACGGCCAGCTCGATCTGTCCGGCCTTGCCGGTGCGCTTCTGAGTTCGGATGAATATACCACCCGTTACGGCACGCTGAACGATGCCGAGTTCATCAACCGGACCTTCCAGCACACGTTCGGCCGGGCGCCCTCGCTCGATGAGCTTGACGAGCATCTTGACGATCTTGCCGGGGGAACCGTCACCCGCGCCGCTCTGGTGGCTGAACTTGCGGAATCCTCAGAGCACCTTGTGGTCGGCAACGGCCGCGGTGCGACCAACAATGTCGATGTGTTCCTGCTGCCGGTGACGTTCGAAAGAAACACCGATGTGTCCCATTGGGAGCGCGTCGTCGAAAGCGTGGTTGGCGTGGTGCATGACCGGCAGGCGACGGCGACGGAACTTAGCAATTATGTCGACCGCCTGACGGACGGCACCGATACGCTGGATGACATCGTCACCGAATTGCTTGGCGGCACGGGAACAACCGCAAGCCTGAATGGACTGACCGGCGCGGCGCTGGTCGAGCGGGCCTTCCTCAACGGTTTTGGCCGCTATCCCACCGACCAGGAACTGCAGACCTGGCAGGACAACCTGTCATCCGGGTCGATTTCCACGGCCATGTTTGCGGCGGCGATTGCGAACAGCGTCGAGTATTGGTCATTGGATACCCAGCGCGGAACTGTCGGAAATGATACGCTGACAGGTGCCGACCACAAAGATCGGTTACTTGGCGGCAACGGAAACGACATTTTGGATGGTGGAGCGGGTGACGACACGCTGTATGGCGGCGACGGCGACGACAGATTAAGGGGGAGCGCCGGAGAAGATACGCTGTATGGCGGGGACGGCAACGACAATATCTATGATTCCGGAAGTGTATTATCTGGAAACCTGTACAAATTCAGCGACGATACAATGTACGGAGGTGAGGGGTCCGATTGGCTTTACGGCGACGCAGTAGAGACGGGAGGTGACTTTTTTGTTGGCGGTGATGATGTTCTGATCGGTGGGAGTGGCGAGGATTTCATCCACGGCGATGCGATCTATGGACTGAGAGGTACGGCTCGCGGCGGTAACGATATTCTAATGGGAGGCAAAGGTAACGATTGGCTTTTCGGCGATGTTGGTCTCGAAGGGCCTATAACAGGTACTGCTACCGCAGGAGATGATGAGCTCTTTGGCGGAGACGGAGATGACTGGCTTATTGGAGATTCCGCTGTTCGTTTGGCGGGTTTTGCTCGCGGCGGTAATGACATATTGATAGGCGGTGCAGGTAACGACAAACTGTATGGTGACGTTGGCGGCTTCGATAGACATGTCATTCGAGGTTCTGCCGTTGCGGGCGACGATGAGCTCTTTGGCGGAGCAGGTGATGACCAGCTTTACGGCGATACAAATGGCAGTATTTTAGCCACAGCACGCGGTGGCGACGACACCCTCAATGGCGGCGAGGGTAATGATCTCCTGTATGGCGACGCTCCGGGAGTCGCATCAACTGCTACCCGCGGTGATGACACCTTCATATTCGACGTCAATTTCGGCAATGACACCATAGGCGACTTCTCTGCCGGTGCCGGATCCCAGGACGTGATCGAGCTGAGCGGAATTCAGGGTCTTTCTTCCTATACCGAAGTCCTTGCCAAGGCGGCCGATAACGGAACCGACACGACCATGACGCTTGACGCCGATAACTCAATCACCCTGAAAGGCGTCCTCGTCAGCGAACTGCATGAAGATGACTTCCGGTTTGTGCAGACTGGAATTGAAGCAACCGCAGACACATTGGTCGGTACAGTGAACCACGATAAGTTGCTGGGACTTTCCGGCAATGACACTCTCAATGGGGCGACAGGAAACGATATCTTGGATGGCGGTTCGGATGATGACAGCTTGACCGGAGGGTTGGGTGACGATGTCTTCATCTTCAGGGAGGCCGACTTCGGTCATGACACGGTGACGGACTTCGAAGCCGGAATGTCCGGCGGTGATGTCATCGAGTTCGACACAGCCGTGTTCGGGGCCTATGCCGACCTTCTGGCCGCGGCAGCGGATGACGGCACCGATACGACGATCACCATCGATGTGGACTCCTCTGTTGTGCTGAAGAATGCCGTGATCGCCGATCTTCACACCGATGATTTCCGGTTCGTCTGAGTGAGCGCCGCTGTCACAGCGCAAAGTAGAGCCTTGGCAGCCATCGTTTGCCGAGGCTTTTTTGCTTCAGAATCTGCCTCTGTCGGCGAACGTAGCCCGGTCAATGATCCTCAACCGATCTACCGGCACCATTTCCATTTGTCGGGATTGCCGAACGGCATCGCAAAGCCGCCCGCTATCATAGCCTGACCGACGTCGCCGCGATCGGTTGTAATTGTGACGAGTGGGCGCCGGTACCGATCGCGCCCATGTGCCTTTATGGACCGAACACCCCCGTTCAACAAGGCGATCAAAGCGCCAGTTGCCTCGGCGGCCAGTCGCCGCTCAAGTTCGCATTTTCCGTCAACCTCTGGGGTGTCTATGCCCATGAGCTTCATCCTGGTACCATCGTACCAGAGCGTATCGCCATCAACCACGCAGGTATAGCGTTTGACGAACCGCTCACAGACCTTCCAGTGCTGCTCGGTGACGTACTGTACGGCGACATTGTGCTGCTGTGTATGTCCTGGAGTGACGGGTAACGCCAAGACATAGGCCGTGGCGAGACAGAGCACACCAAGAACCATCGAACGACTGGCGCCACTCCAAACACAAACACCCATCCCGATAACCCGACACTGAATCGGTCGGGACCAAGAAGAAGTCAATTTGACCAGGATCCGCAAATTCAGCATTTCAATCGGATTCCACAATGAGCCGCGGGTCGGGTGGTATTCGACAATAGATTGCCATTGAACTACATCCGGTCGTTGCGTTTCGGGGCCTCAGGCCCCGATCCTTTTGATTGGAATACCCAATTTCTTGGCCTTGTCGACCAGATTTTCAGTGATACCATTTCCAGGACATGCAATCAGGCCCTTGGGCATCGTGTCGAGCAGCAGGTCGTTGCGCTTGAACGGCGCGGCTTTCCTGTGCGTCTTCCAGTCGGGCTTGAACGGGACCTGGGTGACGTCGCGGTTTTCCGCCCATTTCGTGGCAATCAATTCGGCTCCGGTAGGGTTAGCCCCATGAAGAAGGATCATATCGGGGTACTTTTCCCGGGTCTGATCCAGCACCGCCCAAATGGCATTGTGGTCCTGCACCTCCGGTCCGCCGGCGAAGGCTATCCGTGTGCCATCCGGGCAATGAACCTCGTTTTCGCGGCGACGCTTGGCCGAGAGGAAGTCCCGGCTGTCGATGACCGCGGCGGTCAGGGCTTTGTGGGACACCTTCGAGCCCGTACGCGGAAGCCAGGCTGAACCGATCTGCGCGCGGTAGTGCTCGCCGGCACAGTCCCGGATGTCCTCGAACGCATCGCGTTTCTCGGTCAGGTTCTGGCCCCTCTGAAAGAGGCGCTCGAGTTCGACGCTCTTGACCTCCGATCCGTCCTGCGCGCGCTGCAGCTCGCGTTGTTCGCTCTCATTGTCGCCAAGGAGCTTGTCGATGTGGGTCACCCTGCGATGGAAGATGTTCACGATTGACCAGAGCACTTCGTCCAGCTCATCCTCGAGGGCCGTGTCGGCCAGCAATGTCATCGATGCTTCGACCATGGCGCCCATCGCGGCTTCGACAGAACCGGTTTCGGGCAAGGGGCGAGGATCGGGCTCATCGGCGGGGAGTTCGAAGCCATTCATGGCGGCTAAGCGTTCTAGGATGGCCGCGGTGGGGCTGGATAGGTGTTCGAAGTTTTCGGTTGCCATGAGACTGTTCCTTTCATCTGGCCTGTCCGTTTTGGATGGCGCGATGGATCAGCCCGGCGGCCGGATTGCGCCCGAAGGGTCAAAGCGAAGCGGAGAACAATGAAGGACGGGAAATTTGGTCCGCGAGGAGGCCCCTTGGGGCCGGGGAAATTTCCCGGCCGCAATTGTCGCGGTCCGGGCGAGGACGCCTCTGCGTCCGACCCGGGCTGGTAAATCGCAAAGACAGCCAATTCGGACAGGCCGGACAAGGGGACGGCACGGCCGCCCCCGAACCGTCACCTCTGAAGAACCTCCGGCGGATCGATGCCGCAATCGCGCATGGCCGACGTCAACCGGACCCGCAATGCCGTCAGCCCATCTTCCTGCAGGTCACTGTTGAAGTCATCGCGCTCCGGCACCAGGTCGTAGACGGTCATTCCCATCGGTTCGGCTCGCGCCCGGAGCCTTGCTGTGGCGTTCTCGCCGGCCGTGCCATTGTCCCGCGCAATCCATAAGCGTCTGATATGCGGCGGCGGATCAAACAGGCCCAGATGGTTCGCCGTCAGACAGGCGGCCAGGCTGAGCAACGGAAAAGCCGATCCGACGGATAGGACAGTCTCAAGGCCTTCGCCGGCGACCAGGTCCTCGCGGCCCGGGCTGCCGGCAAAGCGAATGGCGTTGCCATAAAGCCGCCCCAAAACGCGCTTGGGCTCCTCGATCGATGCGAGCCCATCGGTCCGGACATCGAGAAACGTCCGGGCGCATCCGGTGATCGCACCATCATTGCTGGTGATTGCTGCCAGCAGCGCCGGAAGCTGCCGGGATCGGTTGTCGACATCTCGAAAGAAGACTCGATCATGGTACGCGAGCGCCGGTCCGAACCGGTTGATGTTTCGGCCGCGCAGATACCGCTCAGCCGGTGTTCGAATAACAGACCGGCCGATGGAGAAAAGCCGCCGCCCGGCCTCAACCTTGTCGCTGCATCGACCGGAAACCAACCCATCGACCATCGCTTGGCGATCCGGTTCCGGATCCGGCCGGCCCAGGAAACGCCGGGCTTCGTTGAAGGCCTCGCGCTTGCTGCAGTTCTTGTGCACCTCGATGAGATCGATCAGGTCGCCGAATTCATCGGTCGCATAATCAGACCAACGCCCTGCGGCCCTGCCACCAGCCGGTGTGAGGCGAATGGCGAGGCTGCGGCCGGCGGCGCCGGTGGTGTCACCCATCTTCCAATAATTCCCGACCCGGCGCCCGTTCGGGAACCAGGCCCGGCAAAAGGCCTCCGTCCGGGCGGCCAATTGCTCGACAATCTCGCGTGCGCCGGACATCATGCTGCCTCCCGCGTTGTCACGACGCGGTGGTCCTGCAGGAGCTTTTGCAGAACCTCGTCATTGTCGGTCGGCACGAACGCACGGGTCTTCCACGAAATGATCTCGGTAAAGCAGCCGATCGCCTTCAGCGCCGGCAGGCTGGACGGCCCGAACCCGGTCAGCTCCAGGCGATTGGTCCCCATAACCCGTGAGCGGCACAAAGAAAGGCCGCCGGCGAGATGAAGCCTGGTGCCCCTGAGCATGACCGCCTGACTGACATCGGCCGCGGACATTTCGATGCCGCTGTCGACGCCGAGATCGCCGCAAAGCCGCATCAATTGCTCCTGCGTGACCAGCCTGCCGATCACGCGCTCGCCCTCATCCGTCTGCAGCCGATAAACCCGCATGTTGTCCGAAGGCAGATGCGACCAGGTCGGCAGCAGAAGGCCCGAGATGATGGTGAATGTTGAGGTGGTGAACTCGGGGATCGACATAAGCTCCGTCTCCCATGCGACTTCGAACGCGGCATCGTCGACCATGTCCCAACTCGAGGCCTCGAGCTGGACCTCGAGCAGTTTCTCCGTCGCCATGGGCCGCCGAAGACGAAAGCGGCGATGTGTGGTCCCGTCGTCTTCGGTCAGGCTTGTCGTCGGAATACAGACCGCCGCGCGGCGGGATTTCCGGTTGATCATAAAACGGGCGTCCGGATAGCCGGCGACGAGGTCGCGGACACCGTCCAGGTCGAGCGGCCGGTTGCGGTCCGTGCGTTCGATCGTCAGGGCGACGGTCTCGGCACCGGTCGCCGGATGCTCGTAGATCACCTTGCGGTCACTGATTTCGAACCGCTCTGCCCGCAGCGTCTCAAGACCGACATCGTAGGTGCCGGCGGCCATCGCGTCCTCGACAAGACCATCGAGGATTTCGGTGAAGCAATCGAAAATGCTGTTCTGCATATCGATCGTCAGGGCCAGGACCCGGTTCAGGAACTGCGAGATCGGCGGCAACTGCTCGCGCAATGTTCCATCTGAATCAAGCAAGGACAGGCCGGTCAGATCGACGAACTGGCTTAACGAACAGCATTTGGCCCGGCCGGCGACAACATCGAGAAAGAATTTCCGGAGCGCCGCACGGCCATAGACGCTTTCCAGATTGTCCTCGGACCGGAACATACCCTGCCCGCCGGTCTGGCGTTGGCCCTTTGTAATCGCCCCGAGCGTGTCCAGGCGCCGCGCGATTGTGCTCAGGAACCGCTTTTCGCCTTTGACATCCGTTGCGACCGGCCGGAACAGCGGCGGTTGTTTCTGGTTGGTCCGATGCGTCCGGCCCAGACCCTGGATGGCATTGTCCGCGCGCCAGCCGGGCTCCAATAGGTAATGAACCCGCAACCGGTCGTTCGCCGCATTGAGGTCCGCATGGTACGAGCGGCCCGTCCCGCCGGCGTCCGAAAACACGAGCACGCGCTTCTGATTGTCCATGAAGGCCGCGGCCTCAGCGAGGTTAGACGATCCCGGCCGGTTCTCGACCTTCAGCCGGTCGTCCCCGGTGCGCACGATCCGCCGCGATCGCCCGGTCACTTCGGCGACCTGATCTTTCCCGAAGCGCCAGATGATCTGATCAAGGGCGCCCTGAACCGCCGGCAATGCGCACAGATGTTCAATCAAGCTGTCACGCGCCGTGGCCGCTTGCCGGCATTCAACGGCGTTGCCATCGTCGTCCCGGGCCGGGCGGGATTGAAGGTTGCCATTCTCGTCGGTGTAGGGTTCGAACAGCTGCGTGGGGAAAGAGTGCATCAAATAGTCGAGTACATATTCTCGAGGCGTGACGTCGACCTGCAGATCGTGCCATTCGGACGGCGGGATTTCGGTGAGCCGCCGCTCGAGCAGAGCTTCCGAAGTCGAGACGATCTGTATGACGGCCGCATGCCCGGCCTGAAGATCGGCTTCGATGGACTTGATCAGTGACGGACATTTCATTGACGTCAGCAAGTGACCGAAGAAGCGCTGTTTGCTGCTTTCGAACGCGCTGCGCGCAGCGCTCTTGGCCTGGGCGTTCAAGGTCTGATCGTCCGAGGTGATGCCCGAGGCCTCCAGGGCCTTTTCCAGGTTCTTGTGGATGATCTGATAAGCGTTCGCATAGGCGTCGTAGATGTCGCGCTGACCGGCGGTCAGTTCGTGAACCAGCATGTCGTATTCGACCCCGACGAACGACAGGGAGCGGGCGATGTATAGGCCGAGGGCTTTCAGATCGCGGGAGATGACCTCCATGGCGCCGATGCCGCCCTCCTCCATCGACGAAACGAAGTCGGTTCGCGTTTTGAAAGGAAAATCGCCGGTCTGCCACAGACCAAGCCGGACCGCATAGGCGAGATTGGCGACGACTGTTGCACCGGTGGCCGAGACGTACAGGACGCGGGCATCGGGCACGGCGTGCTGCAGCCGCAGGCCTGCGAGTCCTTGCTGCGAAGGCTTGGTATCGCCCCGTTCGCCCTTGGAGCCCGCAGCATTCGCCATGGCGTGGGATTCGTCAAACGCGATCACGCCGTCAAAACCATCACCCAACCAGTCAATCACCTGCTGAAGACGGCTGGCCTTGCCTTGCCGCTCGGCCGATCGCAGGGTCGCGTAGGTGACGAACAGGATGCCGCTGTCGAGCCGAATGTCGGAACCCTGCTTGAACCGCGACAGGGGAACGATGTCAGAGGCCTCGCCTCCCAGCGCCGTCCAGTCCCGTGTGGCGTCCTCAATCAGTTTGTCCGATTTCGACAGCCAGACCGCCCGCCGGCGGCCGGCGAACCAGTTGTCCATGATGACGCCGGCGACCTGTCGGCCCTTGCCGCAGCCGGTCCCGTCACCGAGCATGAAACCGCGCCGCAGGCGGAATGCCCCCTCGGCATCCTCCGCGGCAACATCAAGCCGGTCGAATGTTTCATCGGCCGTAAAACGTCCCTGCAGATGTCCCGAATGGGCCTCGCCGGCATAGATAATCGTTTCCAACTGCGCTTCAGACAACACCCCGTCCGCGATCAGAGCGGGTGCAAGCTTTGGCCTGTAGGTTGGCAATGGCGGCGCGACCGAGGCCATCGCGGCCGACTGCACCAATGTGGTCGGATGGGCGCCGGCGCCGACGATTTCGATCGACTGAACCTGGTAGGGCTCATAAAGCGAGGCCGACAGCGCTTTGGTGCTTTCGCTCCAGTCCCGCGCGACATAGGTCACGTCAACCGGTTCGATCCGGTCGAAGGGATGACGGTCTCGCTCTGCCGCGGCCGCGCGGGCGCGGACCAACGCCTTGTCCCGAATGGCGGCAATTTTTGTCGGCTTCGCCGCCGGTGCTACCGTCACAGCTGCTCGAGGCGGAACGTGATTGACGATGAGATCCAGGAGCGCCCTTGTCGTATCCACCTTCTCATGAAGACCCGACAACGGGTTGGTATCGCCGGCCGGTGTTCTGTCGATGACGGTCAGCCGGGTTTCGGTCGTGGTGCCATGCCGGGCATAGACCTTGCCGTCGATCGCGGCCGAGAAGACGATGCGGGCCCGTTCCTGCAGGTCCTCGAAAAACCCGCGCCATCCAGGTGCATCGGGGGAAAATCCCGATCCGGAGATCAGCACCATGCGGCCATTGTCCGGCAGACGCGCCAACGCTGACCGCACGTGCTGCGCCGTCGCGCTCTTGAACCGTCCGGAGACATTCGGTGCAGCGGAGAACGGAGGGTTGATCAGGACAAGCGTGGGTTCGATCGAACGATCCAGCCGGTCATCGATGCTGGCGGCGTCGTGGCGTGTCACGGAGCCGCATTGAAACAACTCGGCGAGGATCTCGGCACGCGTTCCGGCATATTCATTGAGCGCAAGGTCAGCGCCGGCGATCCGGGCAAAAGACGCCAGCAGGCCAGTTCCTGCCGACGGCTCCAGGACAAGGTCGGAGGGACGGATGGAAGCCGCCTGCGCCGCGACAAACGCCAGTGGCAACGGCGTCGAGAATTGCTGCAGGTCCTGCGATTCTTCGGAGCGGCGGGTATGCGAGGGAACCAACCCCGACAGACGTTCCAACATGGACAGGAACGCAGCGGAATCTGCCGACTGGCGCTGCATTACAGCGCCGTATTTGAGCAGGAACAGGACCTGCGCACATTCGGTCGCCTCATAGGCGTCCTTCCAGGACCAGGCGCCTTCGGCATCGGAGGCACCAAAGGCCTCCTCCATGGCGGCGCGTAGCGCGGGGGCATCGACGGGCCGGCCGGATTCAAGGGACGGCAACAGCTGGCGGCCGGCCGCGACAATGGATTTGGCGAAGCACGGGGACTGCGCAGGGGAAACGGCAATGTTCATGAAAAATCTCCGAGTGTTGGCATGACGCCCGCCCGGAAACTCTCTCTGGTCCCGGGAAGGCTTGCCCTTCCCGTCCCCTTCTCTCCCTCTTGCGGCCGCTCAAAAGGAGGATTGATCCCGGCACGCGTATCTGGTGGAGACCGCAAAGCGAGATGCCTAAACGCCGCACATGCCTTCGCACTCGTTCAAAAACAGGTTGAGTTGCCCGCGCTCCTCCGCGCTTGCCAGATCGACCTCTTCCAAGGGCCGGCGGCTGGGGGTGCATGAACTGCAGTGCGCGCATACCCCGACAGGGCCCAGTGGCCCGCAAGGCATGGTCTACCGAGACAGCATCGTCCCAGCTCTCCGGATCGTTGTCGCGCATCTCACGCCACACCGCGTTCGAGTGGTACGGGCATCCGATACAGGCG
This sequence comes from Stappiaceae bacterium, assembly GCA_965275915.1. GTDB lineage: Bacteria > Pseudomonadota > Alphaproteobacteria > Rhizobiales > Stappiaceae > JBDWFY01. The sequence continues at coordinate 274,083 of CBDHYI010000003.1, read as the reverse complement.
GATTTGGGCGGCTCGGGATAGCCGTGACGCTTGAGCCAGGCGAGACAGGCTTGCCTTGAGATACGCTCTTCGATCAGCGGCCAGCGATTGATTTGCCACGCATTGCGTGCAAGCTTCATGCGGATGGCCTCGTCCAGCGAGATGCCGATCCACACTTCGACCGCGCCGGCCGGGATCCGTTGCCGGGGTGCGTATCCGAGCAGTTCGCGCTGTTTCTTGGCGATCGGCGCGATCTTAAAGTCATACGTACACTGACGTTTGCCCATGCCGTCGCGATATTCGTCGCGCGCCAGGATGCGCGTGCCGACCTGAACGCGATTACCGTATTCATCCTCATCGAAGACCGGCTGCTCAGAGCCGGCCGGCAAGACCTCCCGGCTGAAGAACGGGGCGGATGTGAACCGCCGCCCTCGCGGCCTGCAACTCTCCAGGATGTCGTCACGGATGTTGCCGGCCGACACGATATGAACCGGAAACGGAAGGACGTTGCCGGACCGTAGCCAGTCGAGATGCTCGTAGACGGCGCGCGGCTCCCAGCCGGTATCGGCGAATATCGCACAATCGGGCATTGGACCGATCTCGCCGTGGGCGGCCATCAAAGCAAGCGCCGTGCTTTGAACACCGGCACCGAGTGAAATTGTGCGCAGGCGTGGTGGTTGCCCGACCGGGAGGGCCGGACTTGAAGGAGAAAACATGGAAGAGCTCCTGAGCCGAAAAAACCCGGCCAAGGGGCCGGGCAACTGGTTGGGGAAAACGTGATTGAGACCCGCGCGCTATCGCGCGGGCGGACGCGTGGATTTCAGGTCAGACCGTCAATCTGGATGTCCCGGCCATGAACATGGATCGTGACCGCTTGGTCGTCAGGCAACTGCCAGACAAGATGGCGGTGGATCGTTCTGGTGATCGCATTAATATTGGCGTCGCGCTCCGTCTTGAGAAGTTTGATAGCGAGGTCTTCCGCCGCATCGCTGAACCATTGCTGCTGCTGGTCGTAAGAACCGGCTTCGGCATCGTCTGACGGGCAGAAGAGCGCCGCATCCAGAACATCGATCAGAACCGAGCATGCGATTGAGGAACCGGCTGTGATCCGGACATCAACCTCTTCGAGCGAGGCATATTCCTCGCCGAGCAGGATCAAATCCGTTTCGAGCGGCCAGGTTTCGAGGGTCGATCCCGGGCCGCCGCATTCAAGAATGACCTGCATGCGGTCGGGACGGCCTTTCAGGTCAAAGACACCACCGGCCTCGATTTCCTGTTGCAGCGAACCGAAGTGCGCACGATACCCCTTGATAGCGACGCAACGCAGCCCGTCGTACCAGTGATAGCCGTTGAACGACCCAACCGGCTCGTACATCCACAGATCACCTTCCAACCGGTCGAGCGCGTGGGCCAGCGTTTGTTCTTCGATTGGGCCCTCGCCGCCCTCGAACAGTATCGCCTCGCGCGTAACGGTTTCCGGCTTGCTGAGGCCGTTCCGGTCGCTGTCGGCAAATGTGGGGGTGAATCGACGCAACATCATCGCTGCCTGGGGCAGATCGACACCGCATTTCTTTGCCGCCTGCCAATCGGCAAAAGACAGACTGTGGGATTTGCGGGATGCGATGTACCGGAACAGCACCGCCCTTATTTCCGTCCGCAGCTCGTCAAAAAAACCATCAAGCACAAGTTCCTTGCGCGCCGGAAGGACGAGCTTGAGGGCACCACAATGAGTGACATCGAGGCGAACGTAGTAGGTGTCATGAAACTGCTGCGAGATCTCCGGGAGATCGGCGAGCAAGGTCACCCCATGAAAGTTGACATTGTCGCGGTCGCAAAAGCCGCGCGAGGCCAGACTGAAGATGCCGATCCGGATTCCATTCCACTCCTCAGTGTGGAGATTGTCTTCCAGGAAATCCTCGGAGTCGGTCGCCTCACCGTCGAATATGACGGTCAGTGGGCAGAACCGGGCCGCCTTTGAGACAGCGCGCGCAATATTGTCATGTCGCATCACAGGAAAGACGATCGTCACACCCTCATGGTCATCAGGACCGTCGGACCCAATGACCGGTGCCTTGCCGGAAAATGCGGCCGCACTTGCTTCGAGCACCCATGATTTTTCATACCCGTAACACTGTGCAATGATCCGCGCGCCGCGATTGGCCAGCGAGAAAAAACCCATGCCGGCGGCGTCTTCCGACTCCTCGACGCCTTCGCACCACGTACTCTTGCCCAACATGAAGAGGGACGGGTAGCTGCCCAGACCATGACCGTTGTCGGAAAACCGCACCGCATCGCCGAACGCCGGATCCTCGATACGCTCGATCGCAACCTCGGTTGCGCCGGCCCGGCGGGCGTTTTGCAGCAGCTCGTTGAGTATGTCGTCCAGAGATGCATTGAACAGGCGGGTGACTTTCGATATCGCTTCGGGCGCGACCTTGGCAGTGAATTGAAATTCTGACGTCATTAGAAATCTCCGGTTTTTGGGGTTGAACGCCCCTCCGGAACACTCTCTCTATCCATCCGGAAGGGCCTACCCCTTCCGTACCGGCCTCTTCCTTTTGGCATCCCGTTACCGTCTCCGCGCGAGACGGGAAAAATGCCGCGCATAAACCCCGACGCTGCGCCAGTAGAGCGCCATCGGTCCTTTGCGTGATGTCCAACTGGCCTCGGCGCGGGCATGGGCGTCACGCGAGAGGTCGAGAAGGACGGCTGCCAGCACGTCGCGGCTCTCCTCCGGCAGGTCGAGCAGGCGCTGTGCCGCCGGCAGCTGAAGCAGCGGATTGCGAACCTCCGCAGCCGCAGACCGCCCGCGCACTGGCGGACGGCCCCTCCCCTTGTCTCGGTCAACTGGCAACATGGGCCCGCTCCGCCGGCACGGCCGCTCGTGCTTCCAGAAGGCAATAGTCATCGTAATCGCCAAGAAAACCCCAACAGGAATCGATTTCCTCGCTATCCTTCTCGACGACATAGCCGTAGCAATTGCCTGTGAGATAGTCGTCATAGACGGCAACCTCCCGCCGAAGCTGTTCAGCGACCATTTCGCGCAGGGCACTGGTGACCCGTTTTCGTCCGTATTCCTTACGGATGGACTCAAGATCGGTATGGATAAAGCCGACTTGGCCAGAGTCCCACGGGCAATGGAACCCGGTCGTGTTCATGGTGATGCCGCTGTGATCATAAAGGTAGAGCGGCAGAATGACCGCCCTTTCGGAGATGGCATCGAGCAACCGCCCGCAGTCGTCCAGCCATCGGTGTTCAATCCATGACGCGGACATCCCATAGAGGTCGTCCCAGGATTCGCCGGTTTCCCGATAGAGGCGATGGGCCTTGTAGTCATCCTCGTAGAGGTCGTTGACAAGACGCGCCAGATATAGAGGCCAGCTCTCCGATGGTTGTTCATCGCCAAGGCTATAGCGGCGGTGCCAGCACGCCATCGTGCCCAGATTGTCCCAGGCCCGGGGGCTCTCGATATCGGGATCGTGGATGATCTTTATCGTGTGCCCGCGCAGTTTCTCTTCATAAACCGTATCGTCCATGACTGCCTCCCTCACGCTGCTGAGCGGATGCCGGCCTCGCCGGCGTCCGGTTGTTTGCTGACGGAAGAGACATGACCTGCCCGGGCGAGAACAAAGTCTGCCGCTTTCTGCGCGTCGGCGGCTGCTTTCAGGATGAAACGCTTGTCGTTTTTCAGGGCCTTCAACCAGGACCCGATATAGGCCGTGTGGTCCTCGAGATGGTCCGGCGGCAGACCGGTGGCCGCCCCGAGCATAGCCGACCCGATCTCTGCGACGAGTTCCTCGAACGCATATTGCGGATCACCAAACATTTTGCCCTTGGTGCGGTCGAGCCGGTGGGATGCGCCAGACCAGTGGATGGTTTCATGGGCACGCGTCGCGAAATAATGCTCCGGATCGCGAAAGGCGCCATAACGCGGCATCTGAATGAAGTCTCCGGACGGCCGGTAGAACGCGTGATCGCCGCCATGGCGAACCTCGGCGCCGATCGCGGCAAAGAAGGCCTCTCGCTCGGATCGGGGCGGGTTTTTCTCCAGATGCGAACGCTGATGCTGGTAGAATTCCGCGGGCAGATCGTCAATCTGATCCACATTGAAGACAGGGTAGGATTTGAGGAAACGGTAGGTTTCGTCACCTTCCGCGCCAGTCCCGTCCTCCTGCGTTCTCGTGGCCGAGCCATAATAAATGACAGGGACGGATTTCTCGCCCTTTCGGACATGACCGCCGAGCTCGGTCGCCTGGCGAAACGTCATCCAGCGCGGATTCTCGAACGTCATTTCATCTGCGCGATCCCACAGAAGCAGCACGTTCATGCCGGTATAGGGGGCACCGTTGTTGCGCAGTGGCAGCTGCGCGGGGCCGCAGATCCATGGTTTCTTCCAGGGTAGTGCGCCGGCTTCAAGCGCCTTGATGATGCGGTCGGTGATGTCCTGCGCCACATCACGGCGCGGTTTTTTCATGCGTGTCATGTTCGGTCTCCTGAAAATGAAAACGCCCACGGAAGCCGCGGGCGTGATTGAAGGAATGAATGGGTCCGTGATCGCCGTCAGGCGGCTTGCGCCGGACCCAGATTGAAGACGAGGTTCTGGGTGGCCTTGTCGAAACCGGGCGGCTTGCGCCCGCCGACACAACGCACCAGGGCGCGGCAGCCGGTACCGTGCTCGATGGCAATCTGCGCGATACGGTCGACAAGGTCATCCATGCCGGCCGCGGTGATTGCGTGTTTCAGGGCGTTCCTGATCTCGTCATACTTCGTGACGACGAAGCCGCCTATGCGGTGGATCGGACAGAGTGTCACCTCGTAGTCCTTGTTTTGAACCATTTCGTTGTTTCTCCACGACGGGCTGGATCAGACCATCCGATCCTCATCGGACCCGTCACGGCGAAAGGCCGCCTCCCGGGCGGGAAGCAGCCGTGGTGTAACGATCGGCGGTGCAGTGCCGTCGCGCAACTCAGTATTCGTCCGGAAAAAGAACTGTCAGGACGCGGCGCGTGACTGCAGGATCTGTCGGTTCGTCGGATCCGCGTTCATAGGTCTCGTCGTAAAGGTCGATCTTGAACCAGACCGTCAGAGACTGGACTTCGATTACCGCCATCTCATGCCAACCGTAGGGATCGCTATCAGCAGTGAATTCGCTAAATCCCGCAATCTTGCGTAAGGCTTCCACCTCAAAAAAGGGCCCTTGGGCACTAATCCCTGGCGTCACCACCACGCGGCCCTCGGGAACGTCAGTCTCCCCCGGAAAGGCGATGTTCCTTCTGAACTTGTCGTTTTGAGCGGCAATGATCGCGGCTGTTTCTTTCTCCGTCCGACCATCAAGGGTCTGCGCGGCTGAATTCATGACTTTTCTCCTCGCCGGATCGGCCGACCACTCGGCCTTGGAAATCCGGCAGGCGAAAAGGACCGCTCCCTGTCGAGAACGGTCCGGGGATTTCAGCCAGGCAGTTGCAAACGTCATATTTTGTTGGGCTCGATCACCCAGCCGTCGGACCTTCGATAGATCGCGGCCCGCTCGCCATGCTGGACGACAAACATACGGTCCGCTTCAGCCTTGCGATCCTTGTGAAAATCGCTCGCACGATGACCGGAGGGTCGCCGGCACATGGTTCCGGCCCTGGCGTGACAGGTCGGACAGGCAACGGCGAGGACCGGGTGGCGATATGCCGTGAAATCGACAGACACACTCATGGGTCCGGGCCACGGTTATGACCGAAGCGAACCCGATCGAGTTGAGCGATGCGGTTGTTCAGCGCCACAATGCGCGGCGTATGCGGTGCATCGGCACGGTGACCCCGTTGCGGCCGCTGGAAATATGAGCCACCATATTTTAGAAGCCAAACAGCTTCCTTCAGCGCCGACAGATCTGTGTCCTCAGCAATAAGCTCGAGGGGCAGCGCCGCGACATGGGCGTCCAATGCACGGTTTCTTGCGGACGAACTGCGCCGGCGGTCAAGCATGTGAACCGCGGCCACCCAGGCGGCGACTGAGCTCCACCAGAGTTGTGTTCCCGGCGTGCGGTATTCAATGGTGGACATGACGCGTCCTCCTGTTGAACTGGGTATGAATTTGTGGGTTGAAAGAGACCGCCCGGCGCGGACGCCGGACGGTCTATCAGCCAAGGGGATCGAACAGGCCTACTCGGCTGCTTCGCTCAGAAACGCCGGCAGGGTGTCGGCTTCCTCTGTCGTTTCTTCAGATCCGGACGCTTCCGGATCCGTTTCGATCGCATCGCTGTCGGCCGCCGTCCCAGTGCCCTCGACAGCGAACCCCATCCCATCGGGGAGCCAGGTCGACGTCTTCGCCGCGACGTCGACCGCAAGATCGGCTTTCTTGTCCGCATCGTCGCCGAAATAGGCCTCCATCGACTTGGCCAGGAGGGCTTTCTTGTAGTGCGACCGGTCATTGACCCATTCTTCGCCGATCAGTTCGCGGGCAACGCCAAGCGAATGGTCCTTCTTGACACTGCCCCAGTAGGTCTCGACTGTCGGACGCCAGAACTTTGCGACGTCGACATCCATCCGTTGACCGATCTGTTCGAAGATCGGATTGACGCTCTTGTCCGTCGAAAGCTGCTGGGTCAACGCGTAGGCCGTGCACCAGGCGAACAAGGCCTGTTTTTCTTCCGATGACAACGCGCACAGGGCTTCGAAATCCTCCGGCGACTCCTTCTGCAGCCAATCGAGGCTAAGCGATCCGCGAACCTCCTCCAGAACCGTTGCCGCAATCGTCTCCTTCAGGACGTCCCTGCTTGCCATGACCATGGCCGGCTTGAGGCTGATGTCGAGCGGAGTGACCTCATAGCCGTTCCGGAACGTTTGACGGCACATGGAATAGAGCATGGCGTCAAAGGCGACATCGAAGTCGGCACTGAGGTGTGCCTGCAGGATCTGATGGCGTGTGGCCCGCAGTTCGTCACCCAGGGCCTGCGAGACACCTTGCTCCTTTCGAGCTGCGGTTACCGGATCGACCGGCGCTTTGTATGTCGTCTCTGACCGCGGCGGCGTCACGCGAATTGCCGGTTCGGCCTTGATCTCACCATCAGCATCTTCGTTGGTGCTCGCGCCATCGCTTTCGGCATCGGCGGCTTCAGGTTCCGGCACCGGAACGTCCTCCGGACGAACAAGGCCCGCATTGATCTCCAGTTTTCCGCCATAGTCGACGCTGACGATACATCCGGCGATCGCACGCTGTTCGTCGCTGAAGACCGCACTCCTTTTCTCAAGCGCATCGATTTCGCCGATGCGTTCGCCCGCACTGTCGGCTTCATCGGCGATCTCATCGGTCCAATCTTCATCATCGAGGGTTTCGATCTCATCGAGCCGTTTCTGCAGCGTCTCGCGCTCGCTTGCGATCTCCGGATCGAGGTCCTGAGGCTTCGGATAAACACGGCCATATTTGAGACCGTCATTGTAGTTGAAATCCAGAACGGCCACGGACCACTTCCAGCCTTTGCCGTGTTTTTTGGCGGCCCGTTCCAGCTTCTCGATGGCCAGTTTCTCCAGGAGATCGATGTCCGTGAGGTGCACGTTGTCGTCGTCGGAAAACAGGTCTCTGATGACGTTGCCGCCTGCCTTCTCATACTTGTCGACACCGACATAGCGTGCCAGTCGTGTACTGCCCGAACAGGTCCGCTCGGTCAGCATACGCCGGATCGCATTGTGTTTGCCGGTCGGATGAAAATGCGATATCGCCTCGCGGATCTCAAGCTGCCGCGCATGATCGTTGCTCAAGGTGAATGCCATCACCGCCTCGAGCGTCAGTTGTCCTTTCCGGAAATCATCCAGGATCTCCGGCGCGACCTGCGCCAGCTTGAGCCGCCGCTCGACCAGGCCAGCTGTTACCCCGAAGCGAGTGGCCACTTCTTCGACCGTCTTGCCCTCCTCAATCAGAGCAGCGAATGCCTGGAACTCGTCGGCCGGATGCATCGGCGCACGGATCGCATTTTCCGCCAACGATGACGTCAGTGCGGCCGACTTGGGTTCGACCTTGCACGAGACCTTTTCGTCTGCCTTGATGTGCCGGTTTTTTGCCAGTTTTTTCAGCTGTTTATAACGCCGGCCACCGCCGTGGACATGATATTTATCGCCGACTTTGTGCACAAGAAGGTTCTGCAGCAAACCATCATGTTTGAGGTTGGCGTAAAGCTCGGCATTTTCTTCCTCGGTCGCCTCGGTCCAGCGGACATTCAATGGGCTGAGGACCAGCTTGTTCAACGGGATCTGTTCGATTTCGGCAATTGCCATGGGTCTTGCTCCTTGTTCGGAGCCGGGTCGGAGAGCCTCTCTCTCCTTCTGGAAGCCCGGCAACCGGGCTTCCCTGCCCTCTTCCTCTCACGGCCCCTCACCTGACGGCTTCCGCCGACACTGCCCCGACAAACAGGTGCGGCAACACCGGAGCGGCAACCTGCTCTTGAAGGCACGCAAGCAACCCAGGATCGCAGCGAGTGCCCTTGGCGCTCGGCCGATGCATGAGCAACCTCGCTCGCAATGTGGAACATCCGAGAACGGTTCCGAAAAGGGCTTGGTCTGAAGGTCCAGGAATTGGCCAGGGGAATAAAACGCCTCCGGTCGCGTTAGCCTTGTGTCGGCAGTCAAAAGCCGATGCGACAGGAACGAGGAGATCCCCGATGAAACTGATTGCTTCGGTCAGCGCAGCGGCGGTGACTTTAGCCCTGACGGCAACAGCCAGCCAGGCCGATGGTTTTGACGATACGCTTGAAGTCGTTCCACACATGTTCGGTGTCCATCACACAAAGCGTGTGCTTGTGTGTGAAGACGATGATGACGACGACGATTGCTATTATGTCCGCGTGCCTCGTGCCGGCTACTACTTCTACCTGTCCGGCGACGATGACGATGATGACGCACGCCGGCGTTCTTATCGACGTGACCGCGACGATGACGATGACGACGACGATGATGACGATGATGACGATGATTGAGCGTCATCACACGCAGGACTCTGCAGTGGCCCGGTGATGCCGGGCCGCCAGCGGGGGCGAGATGCTATCCGCCCAGAAGAATCATCATGAGTTTTGACGTGCTCCTCGATTCCTTGACACCCTTGAAGATGGTGATGAGTGTCTCCGAACGCTCACTGTCGGGCGTGCGGAATTGCACCTCCACAACCATCGCCCCACCGCCTTCAAAAGGCAGCAGATCGCCGAGCGGGAATTTCAATTGTGCGGAATCGGCATGATCCAACCATTCACCTGGCAAAAGCTCGGCGTTTTCTTCAAGCAGGACAACTTTCCGCTGATCGCCTATCCTGACCGTGACGTCCTCGATTGTCGCCGGGTCGCTCCGGTTTTCGTAGAAGGCCGCACCTATAACAAGAGTATACGGTGGGCTCTCAGAAGAAACGCTGTCGAAGAACACGGATGTAAGCGAATCCAACAATGCACTATGTCGCTGGTAAGTGCCATTGATCAACGCATAGATCAGGAAACCGTCGACCTTCTTGCTGAAATCCGACGCGGGGTTTTTGACATCCCTGACGTATTTTTGAACATCGTGCGTGTGTGATCCACATGCGGTTAGCATCAGCAGCGCAGCAAGGCACAGGGATGTCACTGTGCAGGGTCTAAGCATTTGTCTTGTCGGACCTGTCGAGAACTCCGGCGGATGAGTTGTATGATGACAAGGCTTTTAGTGGTGCGGTTTTTATCCCGGATATCCGCTCACTTATGCGGCTTGCAGCAAGGGCATCGCCGAGTGATTCGCACCACCATCCAATGATACAGGAATCAATGACGATCTGTTGCTGAGAGTATTTCAGGTGGACCGTCCTGACTGACCCCGCGCGCGACCACTTCCAGAACGCCATCAGGAAGCGGTTTTTGCATCTGCATGGCGTCTTCCATCGGTAGCGTCAGCCAATCCTCGATTTCCTGCTCCGTTCGAAGAATAACCGGCATGGCCTTGGAATGGACCGGATGCACAACATCATTCGCTTCGGTGGTCAGGAATCCGAATAGGTCGTCGGTGGTTTCACCGTCCTTGAGCTTTCGAACCGACGTCCACCTCGTCCAGATACCTGCAAAAAACGCGAGTGGACGTGGTTCATCGAGTGCGAACCAGACGAGCTCCTTGTTTTTGCCGGGGCGCTCATCGTTCTCAGCAAAACTTGTGAACGGAACGACACATCTGTTGTCGATGTTGAGCCAGGGGCGCCAGTGCTTCGACTTCCTATGCTGACGCGATCGGCCAGGAAGAACAGCAGATTGCCGCGAGAATGTGGGATTAGATCGCGCGGACTGGTCGATGGTCTGCGTTGCCCGTCGCTGTGCTCGCCTTTGCCGGCGCTTCCGTCCGGTGCATGTGAGTTATCGTATGTGTTGATCAACTGGTCAGTTTTCTCTATACGGACTTGGGCGAGTCTAATTACGTTAAACATTGCATCAGCGGTGTTTAACCAAAAAGAAAAAGAGGGCTGAGCTACTGGAAAAAAAGCCGCACCCTAAGGATGTTGAGGTCGGCAGCCGAATTCGCCTGAATAGAAAGACACAAGGTCTATCGCAAACCGCTCTCGGGAAAATGATCGGCGTGTCGTTTCAACAAGTGCAGAAATACGAGTCCGGCGCAACTAGAATTGGTTCCGGGCGTTTAACTGATATTGCAAAAGCACTCGGTGTAAAGTCGTCGGACTTGTTGCTCGACGAGGCCCCGCATGCCAAAAACAGCAAAGCTGTTGATCAAGCTTTTCTTGATGACATGATGTCGTCACAGGGTATCGAACTGCATATGGCATTTTTTTCAATCAAGGATCCAAAAGTTAGAGCCAGTTTGCTTAGTGCGATTCAGAACATTGCCAATAGCCTCGATCAAAACGGTAAATAAGGTCAACGTTCGCCAGATATGGCAACGTGTTGGTCGATCAGTCAACCGAAAGATTTCAGAGCAGTCGGACCCACGACTGACTTGAACTCATCCAACTGCCACAGACCATGACAAGGTGCCATGCGGGACAGGTGGACACATAGGCTGCTCGCGGACAATACGGGTACAGGTTCACTCACCTATCTGCTCGAAGACCGTCAGATTTCCCTTATTGTCTTGTACCAATCGTTGGTACACCGCAATCCAGAAGAAGGCACCCTCGCGTTCTTGCTTTCGTTCTGCAACAAACGCTCGTGTTAACGCTTCCGTGGCTGACATTTCGCCATGCGACGTCAGCAACGCCTCACAGGCGTCATCAAAATTGATGACCACTGTCCCATCCGGTCCCTTTAGTACGGAATCAATGTTCAGCATACGCAAACCTGTTTCTCTGCACTGCAAGATATAGAGCGCTTTTGGATTTGCACTCCCCTCATATGTGGGTATTACAATTGGACGCAAACACAGGTTGCATCACGCTTTTTTTAAACCGGTTGCCTGGATTTGAATTCAATGTTTTGGGAAAGAGCCAGTGACAGAACCAGAATCACCTTTTGAACGGCTCTTCAAGATCATTTCTGAAAGTAGCGATGTTGAAACAGCGATTGTTGCCTTTCGCGACATTTATGATTTGACCCATGCAACGCTGCACCTGGCTCAGACTGTCTCAGACTCCGTCGACATGCCCTATCTTCGAACAACGTATTCTCCCGAATGGGTCTCCCGTTATGTTCTAAAGGGATACGTCAATGTCGACCCCGTCGCGTCAATGGGCTTCCAACGCTCGCTGCCATTCGATTGGTCGGAAATCGAAGCCACGCCGGAAGCGGCGGAATTGATGCTGGATTCTCAAAATTATGGTCTCGGGAGCAATGGCTATTCCATTCCGGTTATCGACCGGTCCGGTCGTCGTTCTCTTCTCTCACTGAATTCTGATTTGTCTGAATGCGCTTGGACCGAAATGACAGAGGCGAACAAGCAGGACTGGGCCGAGCTTGCACATCTGCTGCATAGAAAGGCGATTGGAGAGATTTACGGTGAACACGACCCGGCACCCCAACTCGGCCCGCGCGAACTGGAGTGCTTGCGATGGGCCTCACAAGGTAAGGACCACAAGGACATTGCCATCATCCTCCAGATCTCCGAGCACACTGCACGGAGTTATCTGAAGTCCGCCCGACACAAGCTTGATTGCGCCAACATTTCCCAGGCAGTCTCAAAAGCGATCAAACTGCGAATGATCTGATCCCGTCCCCCCCATATGAGGGGGCCCATTTGTGGGAACACATATGGGGCAATTTCCCAGAGCTGCCTATCGAGCGATGATTGGCTCGACGACAAATCTTGGGAAAGGGATAGTTCTCATGTTTTTTACAATTCAGGCTGACGACCAGCAGAAACACTCAGATCTGCTCGATCAGATGTTCAGTTTGCGCAAAAGGGTCTTCTTTGACCAATTGCAATGGGATGTCCGTGTAACCGGCGAGCAGGAGCGGGACGAATATGATGAACTGAAACCGGCCTACCTGGTCTGGACGGATCCGAGCCGCTCGCAGCTTTATGCATCTATCCGCCTCATGCCAACGACCGGCCCGACACTTCTGTATGATGTCTTCCGCAACACGTTTCCGAACGAGGCAAACCTCGCGACGCCGGGCATTTGGGAAGGCACACGTGCCTGTATAGATGGTGACGTGATCAGCGCGGACCATCCGGAAGTTGATGCGGCTCGGGCTTTCAGCATGCTGGTTCTCGCAACAAGCGAATGCGCGCTGGCTCACGGAATACACACCATCGTTTCGAATTACGAGCTGCAAATCAAACGGATTTATCGCCGGGCCGGCGCCGAGTTTGCCGAGGCCGGCCGTGCCGACGGGTACGGGCGATTTCCCGTTTGCTGCGGAACACTGGAGATTTCAGACCCGTCGATCACAAAAATGCGGCAGGCCCTGGGATTGTCTTTCCCGCTCTACACAAAACCCAAACCTGTTGTTTCGATCAGATTGCAGTTGCTCAAATCGGCAGCGTAAAGTCAGCGCCGTCCGTAAAGGAAGGATAGAGTATGTGTAAAAGCGAAAGAAAGGCGAAGGCTATCATCCAACGCCGAGCGCAGCGCCTGTTGAGTATAGCGAGGGGGCTGGAGGATCCTTTGCTAGCCCAACTGCTCGCCATGGCGGTTAAAGCTGCCAACGACGATGAGATGCGTTATCTCAACAGGGTAGCCAAACGCCCGACAATTGAAGAGGAACGCCGGACTCTCCATTGACAGGTTTTCATTGATGCGCTCCCGCATCACCAATCAGTTTGACACACTTATGCCACTAAGAGTGGTATTATCGCTAAACTCTAATATTTTGTGCGGACACTAACAAAGAAAGGACGGTCATCTATCGAAATTCAGGTGGAACCGCATTTCTCTTATTTTTGATCGCGCTCGAAAACTGTTCCGGCGGACGCGAAAAGGCCATCTCGTCATTACCAGCCAACGCTTCCGGTACTGGCCATAACACCAAGTCATAAGGAATCAGCTGATCTGATTCAGTGAACCATATTGTTGGAGGTCAGGACATGTCAAAAAGGATGATAACGTCGTTTTCAGAAGCAGTGGACCTATTGTGCTGCCCACATTCGATTTCAAACAGGAAAGAGGACGATTATCGCGCGATAGACGCCTTGGACCATGAATTCGGAAGCCAAGTAAGACAATTCTTTCAACAATGGCCAATGTACATCGACGGTGATCAGCACAAGAAGCTGCGGGGCCTTCTTCTTCAGGTGCTTCGCAAATATCAATCACCCGATCGAGACGAGTTATGCGAGCAACTCACAAGGACATTGAATGTCGATCATATTGGCCTCAAGCAAATAGAAGAATGTGTTTTGCTTTGGCATTCTTACTATTTTGGTATCGAATTGGCCGATGATGCAGAACTAATGCGGCGATCTGAGCCACTGATATCTTTAGTGATATTTCACGACTATAGCCTTCTTGAACCTGCCAAAGATGCAATGAACTTCATCAATTCATTTTTTGAAGGAAGGAAGTTCTCGGAGAATGGGCTTGTTGCGCAACTGTTGGATGCTGGTGTTGGCAGCGGCACAGTGATGAACTTCCTGGTTGACTCGTACACGCCGATGATCGCGGGAACATCCAGCGTATTGTTTCATGCTTTCAACGCGGACCCTTCCGAAACCAAAGCCCATAAGGAACGGAGAGCCTTGGTGCAAGCGTCACTCAATCGCCTGCCGCCTTTCAGATACATAAACAGGATTGTTTCAGATACCGACAACAATTCGAATTGGGTGGGGGTTGATGTATTGGCCTGTAATCGAGATCTCGCGCAGACACCGACAATCGAAAGTCGGAGAAAACAAATTGCTCTGACGTTTGGAACCGGCAAACACATGTGTCTTGGCTTAAACCCCGCCCTTGAATTATTTGACGACCTTGTTCTCGTAGCTAGCCGTCTAAGGGACTGGCGTGGCGCCTCGGTTGTAGGTGAAATCTGCGATTCAGAACCTGTGTGCACTGTCAAAGACGTTCTGGTGAAACTCGGAGATGGAGGCCTTGGAAATGGTCAGTAACTTCACCGAGAAATTTCGAACCGAATGTTGGGTAGACAGTCTATTCGTGAGGGAAGACACCTCCGAGCATACAACACCTGTACAAGAATTCTCGTTGGATCTTGAAGGCATCGTTCACGATAGTTTACGCTCAAAGAAGTACCGCGGATTTACGCGAGTCTCCGACCGAAGAGCTCCGTGGCTTCCTACAAATGTGGAGATTCGAAATACGCGTCAGCTGAGTTTGTTGTCTATCGACGATCTAGCCAGCCTTGCAGCAGACTTGGAGGTGCCTTCGATTCAACCTCAGTGGCTCAACGCCAATATCCTTGTAAGCGGTATTGCGCACTTCTCATCACTTCCAAGGGGTACTCGATTGAGGCTCGCAGATGGCGCCAGCCTAATTGTTGAAGACCGCACAGCCCCTTGCAGAGGTTCTGGTGGTGCAGTGAAAAAATTCTATCCGGAAAGAGAGAGGTTCGAGTTTGAATTTGTGGCAGCCGCGGCCGCGCTTCGTGGTCTTCTGTGCACGGTTGAGCTGGGCGGCACCATCGGCATCGGACAGCGAATAGAAGTGTTGGTTCCTCATCAGTGGATATATGACCGCCCTGCCAAATACGAATAGGCACCAAAATTGGAGTCGTCTGGGGTGTATTGTTTTCGAGTAAAGCAACTAAATTAAAAATCCGACAAATGGGATCGCCGGCATAGTGTGAACAAGCACAGGTCCAAGCCGTGTGTCATCGATTCCGTGGCGGAGGAACATGACCACCAGCGGAAGAACCAGAGGCAGCAACGAATTGACCTAGGTGGTTTCACAGCTGTGTGCTGTAGGCCAATTGAGACAGCGCTAGACCGGTCCAGCTACGATTCTGGGATCGTCTAGCATAATCGCTTCCACACCTAGTGCCGCTAAATCCCGAAAACCATCCTTACCAATAATCCCTCCACGCCTACCGTTAAGTGGCGAGCGGCCGTCGCGGCCCTCCCCAACCATGACGACTACATTCATACCAAGTTCTTTGACTCGCCCAATATTCTCTTTTGTTGCGTCCGCTTCCCAGAGACGAAACCACGAGGGTTGGACCTGCAACCAGGACTCTATCTCGGTTGGCGGCGCAAAGGCTAGAATATCAATCGCCGGCAATGTGCGTCGGACAAAACGTGCCAATTCCAAGTTGCGCAAACCGATCACGATCCGGCGCTTGTGGTCTTGTTGTTCCAGAAAGTCCAACATTGGTCTCAGTTCGGACGTGTTCGGAAGTTTGACATCAAGAAGGAGCCCCAATGGAGAGGATTCCTGGACAACCTGGCCGAGGGACAGCGTATGTGGGACGAGTGCTACGATTTCGTCAAGCGTAAGATCACAAACAGATCGTGGATCTCCGGCAAGCCTCATCATGTCTGGGTCGTGCAAGCAAACAAAGGTGCCGTCAGCAGCCCGACGAAGGTCTGCCTCGATTACTTTGGCCCCACTGCTTCTGGCCAATGCAATTGCTTGGGCCGAATTTTCGACAGCTAGAGCAGCAGCTCCGCGGTGGGCAATCAAAATAGGATGTCCATTTTCCGCCACCCAAGCTCTCTCAAACATACAGACTTCCACCTGTTTTCGTTTCCGGTTTCTATGCACTTTGCCTTCGCAGACACTGTCTTTTACGGAATTTGGTTGCTGCGAAGTATTTGACCATGGTCCCAGGTTAACAAGCCACGTTATCTGTTCATGGCAGCGGCATTAGCTTCGAATAGATGTCTACATATTGACCAAATGTCGATACCTCATCCACATAGCGTTTCATAGTATTTCTTGCCCCCTTGCCATATCTGTTGCGCTCTTCTGCCGTAAGGCATGCGAAGCGCTCCAAAACGTCAATTACATCTTCCTTGCTGGTGCCGGTTGACATGCAACCGTTGAACCCATCCCAGACGATCTCCGGCATCCCGCCGATGGGGGTTACCAGCACCGGAAGGCCACTTGCCATGGCCTCCATAATCGAGAGTGGCATTCCTTCTTCCAGAGAAAACAAACAGCAGGCATCGACTGCTCCCATAATCGAAAACAATTCGTGACGGGGTCGGTAGCCGAGTACGCGGATCCGGTTCTCCTGTTCAATTATGTTTCTGCACTCGTTGAGTTTCGGCCCGTCACCTACAAAAATGAGCGTGTCCTTAGGGTGCTTGTATAAGTGCTCGATAAACGCTTCAGCCAACACTGTCGGCTGTTTTTTGGTCGACATACGCGATGCGAACAGAAATCCAAGCCCATCTTTATGAATCCCCAAATATTCTCGCACCTGATTACGCTTAAGTTGGGCTGCCTCAATTGTTTTTCTTTCAGAATCTCCGATGGCAGCAACATATATTGTGTCCGATTTGATACCTAATTCTCTCCACGCTTTGGTTGCAGCATCGTTGATTGTCACGATTCGATGGCAGTGTTCGCTGACGAGCTTTTGAAGTTGAGTGTTCAGAGCAGATGAAGCTTCCCTCTCAAGACTACCGGCTGAGAACGTCGATCTAACCACCGCAACATTCGCAAAACTCTTTGCTTCAGTGGCGTGTTTCGTTGAGACCCAGAAGAAATGGCCCGCCTCGATGTTTCGTGGTATAGGCCAACCCTCAATAGGTAAAAGGTCGGGCAGGAGCATTGAGACGTTTTCGGGCCGTGATCGGGTGATGATTAAGGGTGCGAGTGAGGAGAAGTGGCTTGCATAAGTGAGCTTCGACAATTCCTCCGCGTATCGCTCGCTTCCTAAAAGGCAGATCATGGCCGTGAGATCTGTAGCAAAGTGATGCGAGTGAATGATATCTGGTTCGATCGAATTGATTACCGTTTGCAGAAAACGAGGGCGTTCAAGTGCGAAGCAACACCCCCGATAGTCGCTCATGGAGTGCAACTCAACTCCAAGGTCTTTCATCGCATCGTAGATGGCCACGTTTTGCCAACCGCCGTGCCCGCCCAACTCTGCAACGTGGATGTCGAATTTCCCAAGTTTGCTAAGATGGCAAACTAGCTTGGCCACATAAATGTGATCGCCTGACACAAACGAAAAATCGGTGACGAGAAAAAGAACTTTCATGGCAGATTACCAGCCTCAGGAATACCAGTCCCTGTGAATGTGCAGTTCGGCAAATGTTGTAGAGAACAACGTCCCGTTGCCTGGCGCGGGCTCAAACACCTGCGACGGCCTTTTTCCGGAATTAAACAAACAGTTGGCTATGCGAATGACTCCTGCGTGAGTGAACACAAGGAGAGCACTCTTACACGTCTCGGAACCAAACAGTTGATATGTATCGATCACAAACGATACGACCCTCTGCGCCGCTGAACGATAGGTTTCTCCTCCTGTCGGCGCATAGTCGATATCACCATTCGCATATTCCTGAATAAATCGTCTCCTCTTACCTTCCAATTCTCCTTGAGCGACTTCCCGAATTCGTTTGTCGAGTAGGATTGTCAAACGCGGTTTTCGATCACTGAGGGCTATTTTGCCCGTCATTCGCGCCCGCGTTAGGTCGCTCGAATAAGCGGCGCATATTTCTGAAGGAAGAATGTTGGCAAGCTCAAGAGCCTGATTGCGCCCCAGTGGAGTGAGCCGGGAATCATAGGTGCCGGAAATTCGACCCTTGCGGTTTGAAACACTCTCGCCGTGCCTCACAAATACTATCCGACGATTAGGAGCGGTTTCCCTTGGGAGGCGGGAACATAGGTCATCCCAGTCATAAATTCTTGGTTCGAAGGGCGCGGTTTTCCGCGATGTTGTTGGCCTCATCTTAGAGAACCAATCGTGAGAGAAATCGGGGGCCCCATCGTTCACTATGGGAGAAGAGAAAGCGACACAGCTCTTCAATCATGAGGTTTGAATTTTGCTGCAGCTCAACGAATATCTCACTCGAGTTTCTCTCCGTGTAAGATAGTGCGTTTAGTTCATCCCTAATTGTCTGGTCTGAAAGGTGCTCTAGGAACTTGTTGTAGGCTGTCGCTACAATGTGAAATCCAGAATCGTCCGCTTCTTCATAAACCCTGGCGATGCGCTCCAACGGAGTTAGTTTTAGGTGCTCAGAAAACCAACCGTAGGCTGTCTTGGGGGGAAGTCCACTTGCGCGGGCGATTAAAAAAAGCAATCCACAGTACATGATGATTCTACTGTGCTTCAACTTCGTATTACGAACCGCCCATTTCCGGGGCTCCTCTTTTACTTTGGACTCGTTGTTAACGCAGATTGTTCGAAAATATCTATTTAGGTCATTCACAAGAAACGAAAAAGAACACCTTCCTGCTTCCCGCTTTAGATAGGTCTCCGTTAACAAAGTGATCAAGTCGAAGACACGGGCATCATTGTAAATTGGCTGGCTTTCCAGCAACAACAGCATTCTACGACTGAGTTCGTCGTATGTATCTGTGGTTTTGCCAATTCGCTGGGTCAAAGAAGATGGGTTCGCATACCCGACAAACACACCTTGCGGATTTGGTTTTTTCAATCCAATTCTCGCCGCCGAATCGTGGATGCGCACCCTTAAGTCAGGATGATCCCTGTACCCTATGAGGATGTAATCCAGGTCAGATTGTTCTGAAGCTTCTAAGCGTCCCAATGAACCGGCCGCGGCAACTGACACGTCGGCGCCACAATTTTCTCGGGACAGCTGATTTTTGAGCTGTGTGATCTTTGTCTCCGAGAAGCTGCGATTAGCCGAAATTGTAGGCAAAGAAAGAACGTGTGACATCGTCTGCTCACCTCTACGTCTACACTACCAAGTTGCCGTCGGCACTTGAGGTATCACAACTCAGGAAGTCCCTCGCAGGTATGGGTAGGAGCCTGCGTATAAATTCTCATAATAATGGTACAATCAATTAGTCTACACTCTGTTATTTTACCACCATGAATGGCATTTAGGCGTGTGCAATTTGGTGAAATTATGTTGCCCGGTCCGAATAATAGTGCTGAAGTTTTGACCTCACGGTGAGTCGAGATTAGATATCATCTACATATAGTTATTATTGATCATCAAATATCTATATATAGCAAAAAATGATAAATTTCGACCTTACTACTTTGCGTGTTTGTTGCCGCATAATCGACCTAGCTATCGGACGCAGAAACACAGGTCTTTACGTCATAATAATGTCAATTTCTCTCATTTTAGTGGTATTCAGATTATCAAGAAGTAGCATTTTAACAACTCAAGATTTTGAGACTGGAGGATTTTCGGACCAAGAGCACCATGTTTCGTAGCGACTTTGGCGAGGTAAAAAACGCACTCACGGCCAACCGAAGAGCACTATCTCCAAGAGTGCAATGGGATTTGCAATGACCGACACAGTTTACCGATCTACTGGAAATATGAGGATGGAAAACTCCATTCCGATGACAAACGCGTCCACGTCAAATGACGCTGGATATCAAGTTATTCGCCGAAGCGGTGCAATCACCCCGTTTGACCCTACCAAAATTTCTGTCGCTTTAGCCAAGGCGTTCCTTAGCGTGGAGGGCTCAGCTGCATCCGGGTCACGACGCGTTCATCAAGCAGTCGAACAGCTGACAGCTCAAGTTGTAGATGCATTAACTCGAAGAGCTCATGAGGGTCGAGCATTCAATATTGAAGATATTCAAGACCAGGTCGAGCTGGCACTCATGCGTAACGAACATCACAAGGTTGCTCGGGCCTACGTTCTATATCGCGAACAGCAGAACCAAGATCGCGACCCAAAGAGCAATGAACCAAACGCGCGGACAACTCGGAACTTGCGCGTTAGAGCAGACAACGGGGACCTCATTCCGCTTGATGAAATCCGATTATCGAATCTGGTCACGAAAGCCTGTGAAGGCCTGAATTCGGTGTCTCGTGAACCCGTTCTACAGGAGGCTCGATTGAGCCTATATGATGGAATTTCGCATGACGAGGTCGCTGTGGTGCTGACTCTAGCAGCACGCACCCTGATAGAGACTGAACCAGATTATGCATATGTTGCAGCTCGCCTACTATTAAACCGCCTCCGTCAAGAAGCGCTATCATTCGTCTACGGCAAACCAGAACAGGCAACACCGGAAGAAATAACGCAATGCTACTCCAAGTATTTTCCGAGGTTCATTAAATCGGGCATCAGAGCGAAACTGCTCCATCCCGAATTAGCTGAATTTGATCTGAAAAGGCTGGCGGAGACCTTGGATGCAAACCGCGATATGCAATTCCAATTCCTCGGCTTACAAACTTTGTATGATCGATACTTCCTGACATGCGAAGGTAAGCGATTTGAACTGCCGCAAGCCTTTTTCATGCGTGTCTCGATGGGTCTTGCTTTGAACGAAACTGATAGAGAAGCCCGAGCCATCGAGTTTTATGAACAGCTTTCAACTTTCAACTTTATGACCTCCACGCCGACATTGTTCAATTCTGGTACGCTCAGACCTCAACTATCGTCCTGTTTTCTGAGCACCGTATCTGACAATCTAAGCGGCATCTTCAAATCGGTGAAAGACAATGCCCTCTTGGCGAAATACTCAGGTGGTTTGGGCAACGATTGGACACAGGTACGCGGCCTGGGGGCTAGAATTAACGGCACGAATGGCGAGAGCCAAGGCCTTGTACCATTTCTGAAGGTTGCCAACGATACCGCCGTCGCTGTCAACCAAGGAGGTAAGCGTAAGGGGGCGGTCTGTGCCTATGTTGAATCCTGGCACATTGACATCGAAGAATTCCTCGAACTTCGGAAAAACACTGGTGATGATCGGCGGCGTACTCATGACATGAGCACCGCAAACTGGATTCCGGATTTGTTTATGGAGCGGGTAGAATCCAATGACGAATGGACCCTGTTTTCGCCCGACGAAACACCCGATTTGCATGATCTATACGGCTCGGCGTTCAAAACGGCGTATGAAGAATATGAACAACGGGCATCCGAGGGTGACATCAGGGTGTTTCGGCGGATTCGAGCAAAGGATTTGTGGCGAAAAATGCTGACGATGTTGTTTGAAACAGGACACCCCTGGATCACGTTTAAAGACCCCTGCAATATCCGATCACCTCAACGCCATACCGGTGTCGTTCATTCATCAAATCTATGTACCGAAATAACACTAAATACATCAGCTGAGGAAGTCGCGGTTTGCAATCTCGGATCAATCAACCTGGTCAATCATTTAACAAAGGGCGGACTAGATCTTAGAAAGCTGGAGAAAACGGTAACCACTGCGATGCGAATGCTCGACAATGTTATCGACGTCAATTTTTACACAATTCCAGAAGCAGAAAACGCCAATCTCCAGCACCGTCCGGTGGGTCTCGGAATGATGGGCTTTCAAGACGCCTTGCATCGGTTGCACATCCCTTACGCTTCGGAAGCTGCAGTCACATTTGCTGACCGCTGCGCTGAAGCAATAAGTTATTTTGCTATTTCAGCATCGGCGAGACTAGCTGCTGAGCATGGCCCTTACCCCAGCTATGATGGTTCGCTGTGGTCCCAAGGGGTCCTACCACTGGATTCGATTAAATTGATGGACGAAGCTCGTCCAGAAGGCATCCAAATGGATACGTCCTCATCCCTCGACTGGGATCTGCTACGTGCCACAGTCATTAAGAACGGAATGCGTAACTCCAACACGATGGCAATTGCCCCCACTGCAACAATTTCCAACATTTGCGGCGTCATGCAATCCGTCGAACCTGCTTATCAAAACCTCTTTGTAAAATCTAACATGTCCGGGGACTTTACGGTTGTTAATGCTGCCCTTGTGAATGATCTAAAGGCACTAGGTTTGTGGGATGAAGTTATGATAGCTGATCTAAAGTACTTCGATGGATCAATTGGGCAGATTGACCGCATTCCAGATGAGCTGAAGTCACTCTACGCAACCGCATTTGAGATTGACTCAGAATGGTTGGTCAAAGCCGCATCACGGCGGCAAAAATGGCTCGATCAGTCTCAGTCCCTAAATCTATATTTGGCAAGCGCATCGGGCAAAAAGCTCGATGAGTTATACCGATTTGCTTGGCATATGGGATTGAAAACGACCTACTATTTGAGGACACGTTCAGCAACGCATGTGGAGAAATCAACATTACTCGCTACTGATGGAAAACTAAACGCTGTTTCCGCTGCAAACCACATAGTGCCAGAACATGCCGCTCCGCAACCTGATCATGACGGAAATCTATCCTGTGCGATTGACGACCCCGGTTGCGAAGCATGCCAATGAATCTGTCATATCTCTCCGAAATTCACACTGAGCTACAGCCAAAACAAGGGCTTGTGATTTGAGACGATGCAAATTGGAGAAACAAAATGCTTGACCGATCTGCTCAAAAACCCTCACTGAAAACAAGTCCCAAT
The DNA here is from genome assembly GCA_965275915.1 of Stappiaceae bacterium. Taxonomy (GTDB): domain Bacteria; phylum Pseudomonadota; class Alphaproteobacteria; order Rhizobiales; family Stappiaceae; genus JBDWFY01. Next base: position 251,319 of record CBDHYI010000003.1, on the reverse strand, counting down.
CCCGCACTGCCGGTGGTGGACCCCCAAGACAACACGGGCCTTGGCGAAATCCATCGCGGAGCGGCGCCTGTTTGCGTCGACGACAAGCGCATGATCAATGCCCGTGCTGATGTCAACCAACTGCTACCGCTCAAATATCATTGGGCCTGGGAGAGGTATCTGGCAGGCTGCAATAATCACTGGATGCCGACCGAGGTATCCATGCAGGCCGATCTTGCTCTTTGGAAATCAAAGGACGGCCTGACCGAAGACGAGCGACGGATGATCAAGCGAAATCTGGGCTTCTTTGCCGTCTCGGAATCACTGGTCGCCAACAACATCGTGCTGGCGATCTATCGCCACCTGACCAACCCCGAATGCCGGCAATATCTGCTGCGCCAGGCTTTCGAAGAAGCAGTTCACACCCACACGTTCCAATACATCGTCGACAGTCTGGGCCTCGACGAAGGGGAACTGTTCAACATGTATCGCGAAGTGCCCTCGATCACCGACAAGGCAGCATGGGCTCTCGACTTCACCAAACATCTTGACGATCCTGATTTTTCGACCGGCACACCCGAGGCCGACCAGGCGTTCCTGCGCGACTTGGTCGCCTTCTATGTGATCTTTGAGGGCATGTGGTTCTACACCGGCTTCGCGCAAATCCTTTCGCTTGGCCGGCGCAACAAGATGGTCGGCATCGCCGAACAGTACCAATACATCCTGCGCGACGAGTCCATTCACCTCAATTTCGGCATTGATGTCGTCAACCAGATCCGCCATGAGAACCCGCATCTGTGGACCGCGGCATTTCAGGACGAGGTCCGCTCTATGCTCAAACATGCCGCGGATCTGGAAGCGGCCTATGGCCGTGACACTATGCCGAACGGATTTCTTGGCCTGAACGCCGCACTGTGTGAGCAATACATGCACTTCATTGCCAACCGGCGCTGCGCCCAGCTTGGATTAATGCCCGTCTTTGTCCAAACCGAGAACCCGTTCCCGTGGATGAGCGAGGCGATGGATCTGAAGAAGGAAAAGAACTTTTTCGAGACCAGGGTCATCGAATACCAAAACGGGGGAGCTCTACAATGGGATTGATAGCCCCGAGAAAATTTCTTCTGTGGTGTTCGGGGCGAGAGCCTGTAATTCTGCTGTGAAGCCTACTTTACACGCATCCACTATGTAGTTGGCGGCCAGCCAATGCTCAGTCAATCGTATTTCAAGGCTATTGTTTACTTTGTCAAAAGACCCACAAACAACGTTTGGCCACACTTATGCAAGAGCCGTAAATACTGTCTCTGGAGCTGGCACGATTTCACCAACAACTCCGCCTGTTTTGAGTTTGACGGTACCGTTGGCAACATACTGGCGAAAGACCGTTCAGGAGTTAGCAACTGTTGATATCTGTGAGCACTTACCAGAACTGGCGAATGAAGCCATAACTGAACGCCATCGAGTATATAGTCTACTCCTGATGTCTGTAATCAGGCATTTTTGGAATGGAAACAAATACGGTGTGTCAGGCACCTATCCGTATCGTGCCATGCAAAAAGTGGCCAATTGGAATCCGGGCAGCAAAGGCTGCAACTATGAGTGTGATTCCACAGATGGAGTTACTGGCCCAGAATTTGATGATGGAGATCGATATATTGGACACAATGTCGCGTGTATCGCTGTCTCCGCCCGAGGCGAAATAATCGACTTTGAATTTCATTGTACCGACTTTCCAAGAAGTTTGTTTGAGCACGCTGAGGCTCGGTTGATTCAACGTTTGTTCAACATGGAAATTGACTTGTTCGATTGGAAAACTGGACGGACAATTCCTCGGGAAAACAGGTTGTCATTGCTGGAGGACGTTACAATTTATACGTCCCTGCAATCCTGTCCACAGTGTACCGGCATGATGATGTGGGGGCGGATAAAGCGAGTCGTGTACCTACAAGCAGACCCAGGCATACACGAGGTGGGGAACATGATGTTCAATCTCGCAGGTCGAGATCGCAAGAACTCACCTATGTCGCCGGCGCCGATTGCCGCATCAGTTATTGGGCTCGACTACTTTAATCAACTTAACGCCGCTTATGCGGATTTCTATGCCAAAATGAGCAAAACCGATGATGTCGGTAGACAATCCGATCCGTTCTACGTGTCAGCCGACGGTCTGACCGTCCATCGTGAACCCTCAATTACTTCTTTTCTGTGTACCGACGCGGCACTTTCAATTTACGATGTTGCTAATAGCCAATTTCGTGCAAACAAACTCAAATATCCCGATTTCAAGCCACCATCCGTTGAAAACAGTTTGGCAAATGAGCAGTGTCTCCGTGATGCAAAGGCATTCTTGAGCTATGCCGTTGAGGGTAACTTTCGAGGTTCCCCGCACAAACTTTGATTTTTTGCCAATTTGGAAACAAACTTTGTCGCTCGTATCGATGTTTGTCGGATCGCTGTTTACGCAGCCTGCCTTGCAACCAGGGCACTCAAAGAAACTGACTATTGCCGATTCTGCATCAATACGACACCAATACAAATCATAACAACACCTAAAAACAACAACCAGGATGACGAGTGGAATGAATGCGCAATGTCAATGGCGACACCAGATGCTAACTGACCACTGACTATCAAAAGGGCTGTTCGGGCGGCTCCAATTCGAACAATCGACCAGCTACCACACACAACATAAGCCACGCTAAGTGGACCACCCAGATAGGTATACCAGGGTGCCTCTGCAGAGCCATGCGGAAATAGGTTGCCGAGCCAGATACCGGCGGCCGATAAGGCAAATAGGCCGATCAGGTGACTCCATGTCGACGCGACAAGCGGCGACGTCACAAGGCTGAGTCGGCCGTTGACTTGTCGCGCGAGGCCTATGAGGATTCCTGCAGCGCAGGCGGCGGTCACGGGCCAAATCATGGTGGACCTGCCAAGATGATCATCAGATTACCGGTGAGGATCAGCCCAACCGCAATGTATTCGCGCCGTTCCAGCGAACGCTGCTTTAAACCGAACAACCCCCAACGATCTGCAGCAAGCCCGAATGCTGTTTGACCTGTCAGCACCAATGCAAGTGTGCCGGAGAGACTTATGGTGGAGTTGACGGCAAAAGTCGTCAACAGTGTTATAAAGGCGCCGAAGAATCCGCCGAGATAAGCCCAAACAGGTGCTCCGGACTTGAACATGGGCCCAACGATGCGTCCACGAGCAAAAACCATCAACAAAGCCAAAGCAGCAAGGCTTCCGGTAGCATGTGCTGCCCATGTTGAATGGTACACGTTGCTATAGCGCGCTAACTCACCATTGAAATGCACAAGCAAAGAAACAAAGCACCCGCTTCCAAGAGGAATAAGCAGATGGAGCGGGTTCGGGCGGAGGATCGAGACTTGCGAAATCATATGTGCAAGTTATCCGGCATTCGTCAGTGAAAACATTGATTCTGCGAAGGAACGAATTTAGATTCTCTAAATGCGAGAATTGAACCGAATCCATCTGTCAGGTTTACGGGCCATTGAATCCGTGGGGCGGCTGGGGTCGCTTGCCGGTGCTGCAAAAGAGCTGGGCGTGACCACAGGTGCCGTTAGTCAGCGAATCAACAAGACTGAGGAAGCTTTGAAGTGCAAGCTCTTCATTCGCACCTCGAAAGGACTTGTACCCAACGAAATCGGCGAGAAAGTGCTTCACCAATTGACGGATGGCATGGCCAGTCTGGCTTCTGCGGTTTCCCTCGCCGATCGATCATTGGCAACATCGCTGACCGTGTCCGTGATGCCGGTCTTCGCTAACCGCTGGCTGGTGTGGCAGCTACCCAGATTCACAGCGCTTTTTCCGCACGTGCATATCCAAATCGATTCAGACGAAAGGGACGTTCCTCCTGAACAACTGCAGGCGGACTTGCGGATTCGCTTTGGTAAGGGATCGTGGCCCGGTGTCAAAGCAGAACCGCTACTGGAACAGAGGGTTTTTCCGGTCTGCTCCCCAGATGTTGCCGCTCGTCTTTGCGAGCCGAACGACCTAAGGTCTGTATCAATCATCCGTGGTGGATTCCTGCCCGGCACTTGGGACATGTGGTTGCATCCTTATGAAATGACGGAGGCAATGCTTCCCGATGGACCAAAGTTCACCGACCCGTCTCTTTGTCTTGACGCAGCAATAAGTGGGCAAGGTGTGTACATGGCGTCCGAAATCCTGGCATGTCGCTCAATCGAACATGGTCATCTTGTGGAACCTTTTAATAATCGCCGTTCCACGGGCTTTGGGCTATGGTCGATCGTTGGCAGGGCAAGCTCTCGCAAGAAAGATGTCATCAGGTTTAAATCCTGGCTGAAGGAAGAAATGTCTCGCGCTGTTTGTTCCTGGCGGAAGGTCTAAAACCAAAACACTGACCTATTGCAAATATGAGTCCGTTCAATTTGGTGGGGTCATGCGGCCTGCGGATACTCGAAGATCGAGCGCTTTGGGCTGATGAACGCAGCTAGGTTTCCTTGGACGACCTGTCTTGGTGGTTCATATCGCGTGCGATCCGGTAGATCGCCATTGAGAACCGCCGCGCGCACCTTAAGAAGGTAATGCGCTCCGACGCGAGACCATCGCATCTGTTGCTTCTTCACGAAGCGCTTTGCGACGAGCCTGTTGACGGTTGCTTCCGCAGGGGAGGTCGCGATCCTCGCGCCCGAGCGATATCGTGCGGCATAGTCTACGACAGAGGCCTTATTCCTGCGGATATAGACCTGAAGCGTTTCAAGATGGTTGTCCGCACGTTTCTCCCATAGCGATGCTACTTCTTGGTTAAGAAGCTCCCGGCGTACCACCTTAATGAGCGCAAGCGCTCGTTCTGCTTGCCCATTCCAAAGCCGCCATTTGATCCTTTCCACCCTGCTGCCATATGAAGCAAGCTCGTCTGGCGCTGAAGCCGCAAGCTGGGCAAGAGGTTGGATCTTCGTTGCAATGTGGAACCAATCAAGGACATGCATCGCGGGCTGTGGCAGCATACCGGAAAGCCGCTTCAAACACTCCTCGCCATCGGAAATGACGACGATGGCGCCGCGATCCGCGTATCCTTGCCGTTTCAAAGCAAGGTTCGCGACGGCTCTCAACTCTTTCGGCCGAGTCCCCTCGAACGCGAAGATCGGGCCTGGAGAACTGCCTCGCCCGCCGCGGCCACAATTGTCAATCGGCACCGAGAACTGGCTCTGACGCACTTTTGCTGACGTGTGGCTATTAGGATGCGCCAATCAATCGCGCCTGCAATAGATCGAGTTTTGCTCTCCCGTACATTTGGCGTTTGATGAGCTTCAGGCGCGTGATCTGTCCCTCCGTTTGCCCATTCGACCAAGGAGAGATGATGGCGTTTCGGACGGCGTCGATATCCTTTTCGACGCCGTTGGCGAAGGATCCGACTAAGCTGTTCTTGGCTACTTCAAGCCAGTCATCAAGCCTGCGTGCTGTCTTCGAACGGATCATGGATTGGAAGGCGCCAATGGCGTCGCGCGCGGCCACCTGTTCCGGAACACTCATTTCAATCGCCGCCACCAAGACTGCCTCGGACTTCGCCAAATCATCGCGTGCGGCAGTCATCAATCGAGCGATAACCCTTGCCGACGGCGTTCGGGCAAGTCCACTTTGGTTGGCCTTCTCTGCCAGCCGCCGGCGCTGCGCCCATTGTGAGACGACGCCACTTTGCCCTGGAAAGCCCTTCTCTTGATCAGCCCCACCTGAGTGGTCCGTTTTGATTGTTAGTGCATGACTGAGCTTTGGTTCATCTGGATGATGGTTTCCGGTGCCGGTGGGCGGTATCCCAAGGCACTGTGTGGGCGCTTGGAATTGTAATGTTTCCTCCATTGTTCAATCAAGATTTGTGCTTCCTTCAAGCTGTAGAAGATTTCACCATCCAGCAGCTCGTCACGGAGCCGGGCATTGAAGCTCTCGCAATATCCATTTTCCCATGGCGAACCAGGTTCGATGTACGCGGTTTTTGCACCCACAGCGTTGATCCAGTCCCTGACCGCCTGAGCAACGAACTCCGGCCCGTTGTCCGATCTGATGTAGGCTGGGACACCCCGAAGAATGAAGAGATCTGTCAGCAGATCAATCACGTCGGTGGAATTGAGCTTTCGCTTCACTCGGATTGCCAGGCACTCTCGGGTATGTTCATCGAGGATGTTCAACGTCCGGAAAGCCTTTCCATCATTGGTTCGACAATGCACGAAGTCATAGCTCCAGACATGATCGGGATGCTCCGGCCGCAGCCGAACACATGATCTGTCATTCAGCCAGAGCCGCCCTCTCTTTGGTTGTTTCATGGGCACTTTCAGCCCCTCTCGTCGCCACAGTCGCTCGATGCGCTTGTCATTCACATGCCAGCCGGCATCTCTGAGCAATGCAGCGATACGCCGGTAGCCGTATCGGCCAAACTGGCGGGCAAGCTCAATCATGTCCGCTACAAGACGTTCTTCGTCAGCACGCCCACTGGGCACCTTTCTTTGCGTGGACCGGTGCTGGCCCAAAACACGACAGGTTCGACGCTCTGACACACTGAGATGCTGACAAATATGATTGATGCAGGCTCGACGACGGGCGGGGCTCAGAAGTTTCCCTTCGCAGCCTCGGACAAGATCAACTTATCCAGGGTCAGGTCAGAAACGGCTTTGCGCAAACGTTCATTTTCTTTCTGAAGACGCTTGAGTTCTTTCAGTTGGTCGGTTCCCATCCCACCATACTGCTTCCGCCATCGGTAATAAGTCTGCTCGGTGATGCGAACTTGCCGAATGGCATCTATACGCGACATTCCCTGACCGACCAGGACTTCAACCTGCCGTAACTTCGATACAATTTCCTCAGGCTTATGGCGTTTCGTAGACATCTATGATCCTCCGTTTTCCTAAACATAACGATGGACCACTTCAAAGGGGGAGGATCACTCTCGCATTTCGCGCCAAAGTGCTAAGGCATTTCGAGCCCCTTCGTCCCAGCGGCTGTTAAGCCACGGCAGCCAGCTATCGAGCGAGCTGGGTCGTGTACGAAAAACATCAAGGCGCCGGCCTCTTAATACGTCGCGGACAAGCTTCCGGCTATGGCCGGTTTGTCGCACGATCTGCCGAATGGGGGTGCCCTTTTTCGACAGCTCCCGGATCGCTTCATTCGTTTCCTGACGGCGCAGATAGCTCTCGTATTGCAGCTTTTCCGCATAAGTCAAAAGCTCGGGGTCAACGACATTGCTGCCAACCGCCTGCCTGATCTGGCGCATAGACCTGTCAACAGCATCGAGAAAGGCCCGGCTGGAATTCTCCATCAGATGCCAACGGTCGGCGACCTGCTTCGCATCAGGCAGGGCCTTCGCGATGGCCTCGCTGTAGCCGCCACCCCGGTCGCGAGCGACGATCGATATCGACTGATGTTGGGCAAGCCATGATCGAGACGTATCCAGCGCTCGATCTGGCAAGAGGGTAACAGGCCTCCGCCGTTCCAGGTCGCAAACGATTGTGCCGTAGGTCTGGCCGCGTCGAAAGGCAAAGTCATCGATACCTATTACGGTGACTTCATCGCTGTGATCGGCAATACGTCGACGAACCACACGCAGCAGCGTGTCGTTGCTCACTGGCATCATGAGGCGGTTGGCAAAGGCGGCGGCCGGTCTGCCGCCGAGGGCCAAGCCGAGATGGTGGACGATTGTTTCCAGCCGTTGGGTACGCCGACCGTAGCGAGCCAATACACTGCCATCGAACTGCTCGCAGAAGATGCGCCGACCGCATAGGACGGCATCGCACCAGAAGCGACGCGCGACTATTATCAATTGTACACGTCGACCAGAAAGCGGAAGATCAGCAGGTCGGCGCACATATCGGCTTTGAACTCTTCGGCTCACTCGTCCGCAGTCCGGACATCTTCCCAAGGACTGCCGCGACCGCAACTGAATTTGGACGCTATCCGCTGCAACCTTCACTTCATCTAACGAAAAGCCGTCAGGCGCGAGGCTCGCGCGCGGAATTCGATGTCGCATAAGCTGATCCTCCAGTGAATCAGCAAAAGCCTGCCTTCCAACAGCAGCAAATGTGAGTCAGAGCCAGTTTTGGAAGCCGATAACCCCTAAAACAGGGTCAATATTGCAGGCCGTTTCACAGGAATAGTGGGCTTGTGAAACCAGAACCGGCACCGGCACAACGTTAAGCGGTTGCCCACCCTCGAACCTGACTTTCTTTTCAAGGCACTCTTCCCTCATGAAGCGGGAATCGCGCTCAAAATCTCCCCATGAACCGGAGTTTTCGCCCAGAAGATTGGTAAAGGCCGGGGTAGAAGCTGCACTAACTCGCTTACTCTCACTCATCAACGTCTCCTGTTTGCCTGGTGAGCCTTTGTGATGCGCACGCCGCATAATCTATTAAAAAGAGTATTATGAAAATAATGCTATCATAGCGAGAATTTGTGGCAACTGGAGCTGGAACAAAAAATGTTTCTATTCATGAATCTGATTTCGGGTTGATCGAGCAGCCTACGTGTTAGATCTCGGATCTATCTCCAAGTTTTGGGTTCCCAGGTGCCTACGAGATTGCTCGGGTGGTTATCCCAGCTCAGTAAGTTTCAGATTGCTCTTCCACGGATCGATGTTCACTCAGACGTTTGAGGCGGCGCATTGCGTCTTCATCAGCTGCCTTAACAATCATGGCAAGTAGCTGCGATAGGAACGGATCCTCAAGCCCCTTCGCCAGAGCTAACAGACGCCCCGCATGTCTCTGTATGATTTCCTTTTTCCTTGTATCGTCGCTTGTCATAACGTGGTCCTTCCGTCCGTTTGTCACTCGGATCAGGCGGCTGACTTGAGAAGCTGTGACGTGACCGAAATTGAAGGCTTGGGTTTGGTGTAAAGCGGCAAAGACAATCCCTGCGCTTGGCGCATCTTTATGATCGACGAGCCTGAAATCTCCAGCGTTCCGCAGCAGACCGGATAACGACCGTAATCATCGGCACGGCCGGCCTCCTCAAAATGGGCCCCCGCACGCCGGTAAATGCGTTTGATCTGGGGTTCGTAGTTGGAAACTATTGTATGGATTCCATGGGCCAGGGCGCACTCGCTTGTTGCCAGAACGAGCAAGCTGAATGCGCGTGCTGCATCAACATCAGGATGATCGACTCCGATCATGTCGCCATCAACACAGGCGCGTGTGCCCTCCCATATGCCGGGTGCCGAGAGGTTTGCTTCGTTCGGAAAGGTGTTGCGAAAAACGTCGAACAGCAGTGTTGGGCCCGTTGTCGGCATCAAGCGAATTGAGGCGTAGAGCCGGGTGCGCGTTGGGTCAGTCCAGACGAGGTATGCGGGTTTCAGTGCATCATACTCGTCGCGTTCGTATTCACCCCGGACATGGACATCCCATTTCAACTGATCCGAGAAAACGCGTTTGCGTAGACGGAACATTTGATCCAGCAAATGTGAATATTTCTGCTGTTCATCTGCTTGGATTGTGAAAAACATGAATAAATCCCTCGTTCCAAATTTGTCGCCGGAATAGTCATGACGTGTTTTGGAGAATCGGGAAATTGCCTCATATGGGTTCCCCCATATGGGCCCCCTCAAATGGGGGTATCGCGCAAGGTTTAGATCATGCGCAGTTTGATCGCTTTGGTTACAGCTTGAGACAGGTTGGCGCAGTCGAGTTTGTGTCTGGCGGACTTCAGATAGCTGCGAGCCGTGTGTTCAGAGATTTCCAGGATGATCGCGATGTCCTTGTAGTCCTTTCCCTCCGAGGCCCAACGTAGGCACTCCAATTCACGGGGACCAAGTTGAGGCGCAGGGTCTCGCTCACCGTAGATCTCGAAAATCGCCTTTCTGTGCAGAAGGTGTGCCAGCTCAGCCCAGTCCTGTTTGTGTTCATTTGTCAGAATGTTCCACTCATCTTCGGAAGATGTTGAATTAACGGACAAAAGCGAACGACGACCTGACCGGTCTATAACGGGGATGGAATAACCATTGCCGCCAAGGCCATGCTTTTGAGAATCCAACATCAACTCAACAGCCTCGGGCGTTGCCTCGATCTCAGTCCAGTCGAAGGGTAACGACCGCTTGAAACCCAACGCCGCGACCGGATCAACATTGACATAACCCTTGAGAACATAACGCGAGACCCACTCACTTGGATATGTCGTTCGCAGATAAGGCATGTCCACCGAATTGGAGACAGTCTGGGCAAGGTGCAGGGTAACATGCGTCAGGTCGTAAATGTCGCGAAAGGCAAACACCGACGCTTCTACTTCGTCGCTTTCAGATATGATCTTGAACAGCTTTTCAAACCGTGTTTGTGCTTCTGCCACTGTCACTGTTCCCATCGGCTAGGCAAGAACGCCAGATCTTCAATTGTGCCTGACTTTGATGCAACTTATGTTTGCATGCAACCATTCATACCCTCATATGAGGGGAGTGCAAATCCCAAACGGGGCGATATGCTATCTCGGATAGCTATGGAGTAGCGTATGCCTGAGTCCGACCCTATATTGAAGGGACCAGAGGGCGCTGAAATCATAAGAATTGACGATGCCTGCGATGCGTTGCTGTCGTCATATGGAGAGATGTCAGCGTCCGAAGCAATGACCCGAGCATTTGTTGCAGAACGGCATGAGAAGCGCGACACAGCGTTATTCTGGATTGCCGTCTACCAGCATTTGATAAAAGAAAGCGATGGCAATCTAACGATTTTTGAACAGATGGGTGAATGATTTGACCACCGCCGCAGCTCCAGACGATCGTCCTATTTCTTCTCGGCTTTTTCAAGGAATCCGGAGATATTCTGAATTGATGCAAGCAGGCTTGCTCTTATTTTCGGATCTTTGATCGCAAAAAATGCCATGCACAATTCAATGCCCTGGCTGGACATCATGTCATCAAGCATCTCCTGATTTGCAGTGACTTCGCCGCTGTCGTTTTGGGCATCGTCAACCAAGAGGTCTGATGAATTAACACCAAGCGCTTTGGCAATATCGGACAGGCGACCAGAGCCGACCCTATTCGCACCGGATTCGTATTTTTGGATCTGTTGAAAAGACAATCCAACCAAGTCGCCGAGTGCTGTCTGAGACAATCCCTGTGTTTTTCGGACCAAGCGTATGCGAGTTCCGACTTCGACATCTTTTGGGTGTGGTTGTTTTGCCAGAGGTTCGGTCCTCAATACTTCACGCACATTCCGCGGCAATTTAAGGGTTGAAACTGTTGATGTGGTTTTACGATTGTATATCGATAGTTGACCGCCTGATCAATGTTTGTCGATAGCCTCGGTAAGTTGTGAAGGTGGCACCTATCCTGACGATGTTCTCGGTCCCGACCTCTGCGGGAGACTTGTTTGAGCCGAGAGAGCCAGATGGCAGATCCCGGTGTCACGGCGTTGGCGACACTGACCGACGTGTCGGACGGCGGCTAGAGCTCAAGTGGCTGTCTTTCTTTCCGCCCATTCGATTGCTTGGGATGCCCTTCGCTGGTGATGAATCCCGCTCTGACACAGGACATCGACCGGATGGATACACAAGACGCGCGGCTCAAGGCGGTCCGATCGCGGTGATTGATCCAGCTCTTGGCGAGTCTACAGCCTGCGACATCAAGAGTTCTAACATATGTGGTATTTATAAGTAATTGCAATTTATAATTGCATCACAATCAGCAGCAACAATCATCTTGGTGGATAGATTTGATCGAGATGAAGGCGCAACAGTCAATTTATCAATCACTACAAGTTGATAGCGCTCGTTTGGTCTGCACCGGGACAACGCATTTGACCCTCGTCGATCGTCACATCCACTCTACTCCTTAGAGTTTCGGGAACAAACAACGCAGCCTGCGGGAATGTATGATGGACATAGCCTCCCGGACTCACAGGCTAGCCCCAAGCCCTTGCCTCAGAAAGACAGGCCAATTGACGGGGCGTTATCGGAGAAACAATAATCTATCGGGTCGGTGTTTTTTTGTTTACACTCTCGCAAAAGGGGTATATCAAACTCCCAAATAATACAACCGTTGATGGAGCTGATAATGGTGTCCATAAGTAGATTGGCTTTCTTCTCAGTTTAGTATTCCTTATCCGACTGCTACATCTCAAAATCTCAAGGCCAGCTCTGCAATCATTGTGTTGCGGACCACCAAACGTTGGGCGGCATCACTTCGCCGACGCCGGGATTTTTGTATGCACATCGAACGGAAAAACAACATCGAGTGGACAACAGCAATGGCACATAGCACGTCTGTTTCACAATCTCAGACTGGTCTTTCAAGCGCTGCCTCCGGAAATTTCTGGCAACAGACCCGCCTCAGTGTCGAGAAGAGCATTTACGCCGTACAAGCTTATGTATCTGATGTTAATGCGGGCAGCAGCAATCCGGTGTCGGCCATGCTGTCTCATTTGCTCACATTCCAGACAATGTCGGGATCGCAGCTTGTCGCCAAGAGGAGTACGCCCTCAGCAGGATCTATATATCCTATTGAAATTATGGGTATAATGCATGATGGCAACGTAAACATACCCTTTAGAATCTGTCCCCTCAGTGGACAGATACAAGAGCTTTCAGCCGAATATCATGCCCTAATCGACGAATGTTTGGGAGGTCGAAGCTTCGGTGATGGGAAACTCCGGTTGGCAATCTGCGCCCGCCCCGGAAAGAGTATTCGCAAGTATGGTGATCGCGGATATTGGTACGCCCTTTTGGACGCAGGTCATGTTCTGGCCGGTCTGGCGATCCTGTGCCAAACAGCCGGGATGGACGCGAAGGTGTCGCTTTGCGATCTGTCTGGAAACTACGGTGATGCAGGTGGGTTCCGGCTACTCGATCCGGTGGCGATTGTGGAGTTGGAAACCACCACTCAGCGGATCTCCGAAATTAGCAGTCGCTTGGATCAAGTTACCCCCCATCACTGGCTTGCTGATGAAGTCGAACAGGCCCTCTGGGATACTACCAAAGAGAGAATTTTGAGTGATGAACAAAATACTCGTACGAATCTAGTCTCAGCGGCACCCGAGGCGAGTACTACTTTTAATATACAGTGTTGTAATGCTCTAGAAAATCGGTCCTTCGCCCAAATTTGCGACCTATTTGCAAAGCGCGTTTCCGCGAAGTCGTTTGACGGCGCATCGATTTCTCACAGTAGCTTCGCACACCTTGCCGACGTCGTAGACCGAGGCTTTATTGGCCGGCTGGTTTCGAATTTATCACCCGACCTAACAGCGTCCCTTCTTCTCAATGAAGATCTTTATGCCGACCTCGGCGAGCGCGGACTCGCAACGGCGTCCTCAAATGAACTTGAGCTGTGCTGTATGGGGCAAGAACTTGGCCGCGCCGCAGGTGCTATGATCGTTTTACACGCGTCCAAACCTGATCAAAACGTACAGTACCGTCAACTCAGCATTTCCAGTGCGATGCTGGCCCAGAGTTATTACCTGGAGGCTGCCGCCCGCAGCATCGGCATAACCTGCATTGGCGGCTACGACGATACGCTGGTCAAGAAAGCTCTGAGTCTGAACGCGGATCGCGAGGTTGTGAACCTTCTTCTGGTTGGCGCTCCCGACGCCTCCTTGAAGGTCAAACACGACAAATATCGAATTGCCTACAGTCATGGCAGGTTTTCAACGTAAACGGGTGAGCCTACATCATGCCAACAGTTCGAGTGGACGACTACGATATTTTTTATGATTGGATAGGCGAACCGTCTCCTGCACGACCAACGTTGGTGTTGTTGGACGGCCTCGCATCGGACTCGCGCTCCAACCGGGAATTGTTTGCGCCGCTGGCGGATCAGTTTCCAATGCTGATGATCGACAATTCGAACCGCGGCCAGTCGACATGGCGCGGGTCTCCGACCGCCCTGCATCAGCAAATCCGAGAAATCAAAACAGTGGCAGAGACCATTGGGCTTGCAAACCCGGTCTGGCACGCATCGTCATCGAGATCAGCGCTTGCCTATAGGCTGGCTTTGAGCCTGCCTTCAGCGGGTTTGATCTTGGAATCTCCGATATTCAGTTGCGGCATTGAAGAGCGTCTCCAACTGTTCAAGGACCTTGCGCTCTATGCCCTGGAAGATGAAAGTCTCTGGCGATATGTCCAACTTCTCGCCTTTCTTGTAACCGGTACGACGCAGCTCAAAAGCAGCCGAAACTTTCTGCGAGCCAGGCATCTGCGCATGCGGAGCCTGCTGACCGCCGAGCAGCTCCGGGTCATTATCTCCCAAAGCGTGATGTCAGAACTGGACGTCCGGGACGATATCCGGACTATCGAATGCCCCACCCTAATCATGCGCGGTCAGGAAGAAATTCTGGAGCCCGAAGCAGTCCTCAGAGAAACGGTTGAAGGTGCAAATATCTACGATATCCGCACATTCAACACCGGGCACTCCGTCATGATCGAAGCCCCTGACCAAGTATTTGCCAGCATTCTGGAATTCATGCAGCACCTGACCAAGAAGGATAAGAACCTTGCGGCTTCTTGATACCATCGAAGCGGTCTCAGGCCTGGAGGCGGGCCATCAGCGATTTTTTCGCAAAGCCGTGGACTATTTCCGGTCATTCGAAGGATCGAATGTCGGCGCGGGCCAACCGTTCGTACCTCGCTCCGTTTGGAACGAATTCGGTGAGAAAGGTTTCCTAGGCGTATCTTTGCCGGAAGACGCCGGGGGCGCAGGGCTTGGCATCACTGGCGGCATTCTTCTCAACATTGCGTGCGCCGAAGTGTCCGATTGCGGCCTGGCCCTTGGCTTGCACGTTCAAAATGAAGTCGGGCTCTATTGGCTGCATCTCAGCCAAAACCGGGCCTTGGCGGATAAGTGGATCCCAAAGCTCATCACCGGCGAGGCGGTCGCGTGTACATGCGATACCGATGACTCCGAGAAGACACCGACAACAGCCCGTTTCGTGGATGGGCGATATATCGTCAACGGGCGAAAGATGTTCATCGTAAACGGATACCATTCCGACGTCTGTATCACGACCTGCATTGAACCGGACACCGGACGCCGGATCACCCTTCTGATCGACAAAAAGTCGCCGGGCGTTTCCGTCGAAAACTACTTCGACAAGAGGGGTAGCAGACTGATCGACTCGGCCACGATTAAATTCGATGAAGTGTTGGTCGGGGAAGACCAGATCGTTGTGAAATCCGGCCCCTCAAGCCTGATTGCATGGAATACAGTCATTTCCCGCGCCCGTTTTTTCGTCGTTCTCGATGCCTATTTGATGCTTGGCCACGCGATTTCGGCCATATCGGCACATGCAAAAGAACGCGTTGTAGCAGGCAGACCATTGGCTGACTGGCCGGTCAACAGACAATCCCTGGCCAGGGCGAAGGCAACTCATGCGGTTATAAGAAACGCAATAGCATACTACCAGGCACGCATTGAGGCCGGAGAACGAGTGGCCTTCGAGATTGCCCGGCTCAAATCGTTCGCGATCGATGCGACCACCGCCCAGCTCAGGGAGCTTATCGATCTCCAGGGTGCTCGCGGATACATGAACGACAGCAAGGTCCTGCAGGCTCATGATCAGCTGACGGGTTTACGCCAATCCAGTGGCAGCCAGGCAACGATGCTCAGTCTACATGAAGCCGACCCTTCATTCTGGAAAGTGCTGGCTGCGTAGTCTTATGTCGACCCTGTTCTCAAATCTTGTTGCATCAGCGGCAACGCACCAGTCGAATATCGCCATTGCATCCGCCGCTCATCAAATCACCTACGGGGACTTGCTGTCTCGTGTCTACGACCAGGCAAACATTCTCAAGCAAAAAGGCGATTTCCAACGCAGCCGCATAATCTTGACCACAACTGCTACACTTGAATTCCTGGTCGACTACTTTTCGCTGCTACATCTTGGCGCCGTTCCATTTCTTCTGGATCACAGAACGCCGCCAACTCTCGCGGGGGACATAAAGAGAAAGTACCTCCTGTCCGAACTGGATGAAACGCCCCTCCCCTCTCCAGATTCTGTCAGTGCAGGCGGACACCTTAAAAGCGATACGGAAACATGCCGTTTCACATCCGGATCCACGGGAATGCCGAAGGCACTGGAGTTCTCCGGCCAAACCATCGCCAGCGCGGCAACGGCATGGATCCGGGCGACGTCTCAACGGAGCGATGACCGCGTTCTGTGTTTGGCGCCACTTGCAAATGGGTTGGGGTTCAATGTCGCTCTCGTGCCAACGCTCCTTAGCGGTGGAACGCTCATTTTAGTCGATGGGATTAGAACGCCAGCCTCCCTCTTTCGACAGATCGAGAAACATCAGGTCACCCGCTTGGTGGCTGCTCCGGTCGTGTACGACTTGTGCGCCAGAAGCCAAACCCCGCTTCCTCCGCAAAGTCTGTGCCTGAAACTCGCCCTGTCTGCCGCCGCGCCCCTGACCAAGGCAACGCGGCAGCGCTTCCGTGAACTAAGTGGCGCCCCATTGGTCGACTATTTCGGCATTGCCGAAACAGGACCCGTCACATTTGAAGTTGAACGCATATGGGATGAGGGGCTGGGCACGCCGCTTCCCGGCGCTCAGCTGAGGTTTGACTGCCGCGCGGATCACAAAGAACTTCTTGTGCGCACTGCGTGGATGGCTTCAGGCTATGTGGGGAACAAGCAAGAGTTTGAAAGCCGGTTCACGGCGGACGGTTTTTTCCGCACCAGGGATATCGGCGATCTCAGATCAGGCCGTCTTTTTGTAGACGGCCGATTGGACAATCTAGTCAACATTGCTGGCGCCAAATTCAATCCGGACAAAGTGACAGCGGTCGCTTGCGACCATGCCAAAGTGGTGGACGCCTATACCTATGTCCAAAAAAACGGATCGGGAGAGAATGAGCTGGCGCTGTGCGTGGTCAGCAAGGGGCCTGGCGACCGTTGGGAGTTGATTGCATATCTCTCCGACAATTTGCCGACCTACATGGTTCCCGCACGCCTGCAGTTTGTTCCTTCAATTCCTAAAAACGGCGTCGGTAAACCACTTCTATCCGAAATTCAGAAATTAGTGCAGGAGCAGTAGATGCTAAATCATGCAGAATTTGTCGAAACGGTCGTCGTTCAATCGGTGGAGGGGGCCTTCTCGCTCGAGGAATTGCGCGAAGCAGATGGTTCGCTGAAAGCATTGGGAGTGTCCTCAGTTCAATACATGAACATTCTAGATGCCATTGAAGGCCAATTGGGAATTGTCATCGAGCCCGATGTCGACCCGGAAGTCTTTGAAACGGTGGCCGGTCTTGCCGGCTACCTCGACAAGTTGCTGGCTTTGGATTCCGCGCAGTAGGAGCAAACGATGAAAACGAACGTGACACTGTCGCCGGCCGATACCAACAGCAAACGTCAAATGGCGACTGCCTGCAAGATTCTTTATGTTGAGGGCCAGAATGATTTCAACCATGGTCAGATTTCCGCTAGGCGGCAAAATGGAGACCAATTCTGGATTCGGGCGGCCGCCAGGGGGTTTGACGAAATTGGTGAGGAGGATTTTATCCTCACCGACAGCGACGGCCGACCCATCATTGGTGAAGGGCACATTCCCCCGGAGTGGCCGATCCACGCGGCGGTCTATCAGGCGCGGCCCGATGTTAAGGCGATTGTTCATACTCATCCCAAGGCAAGTATCGCGTTTTCCGCATTAAACAGGCCAATTCGGCCATTGAGCCACGATGGTGCGTATTTCGCTCCGGAGGTCCCGGTGTTTTCGGAAACGACCAACACAATCGTTGACATGCCGATGGCTCAGAAGCTGGCCAAAGTGATAGGATGCGCGAAGGGCGCCTTGCTGAAAAACCACGGTATCGTCACCGTCGGACCAACGATCCGCGAAGCGACAATGGCGGCCCTGCTGCTTGAACGGGCGGCGGAGCTTGAGCTCAAGGTCGCACACCACGACGACAGCAGCCCATCTCCGACTGAGGATATCGGCGAGAAGCAGGACTTCATCTTCGGGTCGGCCGCTATGAGGACCTATTGGGACTATCACGTGCGAAAGGCGAACCGCGCCGACGCCAACGGCGCAGAAGGCCGAGGGTGATCCCGTGACCGTTATCGAAACTGCATCAAGTAGCATTCCGGATGCGCGGACCGATGGACTGGCCGGTGCGCCCGATCTGCCGGATATTGCGCTATCCCGCCACAACGTACGGTCCCATCTAGAAACAGGACTTCGTCTTGTGGGCCGGTTTCGGGCAAATCTGCTGACGCGCTACGGCACCAGATATCCGTCCCAGGTCAAATCCATGGGGGCGGATTCGCGACGATTGAGCGAACTTGAGGTTTCCGCTTCCCTCACCCT
Source organism: Stappiaceae bacterium (assembly GCA_965275915.1). Lineage (GTDB taxonomy): Bacteria > Pseudomonadota > Alphaproteobacteria > Rhizobiales > Stappiaceae > JBDWFY01. Next base: position 233,091 of record CBDHYI010000003.1, on the reverse strand, counting down.
AAGTCAGCTCGATTTCACCGAACAGTTCGCCGACACTACAGAAACCGCGCTTATTTGCGTCGGCGGCTGGCACGCGGCCACGCAACTGATCCGCGAGCTTCTGTCGTTCAATGCCCTTTCCGGCGGCGAGCCTGACATCACAGTAGACGCCCTCGCGCTGCTTGAAAGTATGTCAACCTCCCACGAGGCTCTCGCCCAAATAGAAGAAATGGTTGGCGATATCGATGATCAGCTCGACAGACACGAGGTCGGTTTCTGATGAGCGATGGTTTGTCGATTGGTGTGGAGCAGGAGTATTTCCTGACCGACCCGTGCACCGGTCTCCTGAAGGGGTACGACGGCAAGCGCGATTTGGCTCTGTTTGAAGACAGGTTGGGCGAGCGGTTCTCGACGGAATTCCTGACCTGCATGGTGGAAACGCGTACCGCTGTCACCAGAAGTGTCTCAGACGCTTTGGCCCAGGTTGCCGCGGACCGGCGGGCCATTTCCTTAGCTGCAAGCGAAATCGGGTTGTCCATATGTCCGGTCGGGTCGCATCCGCAAGGCGACTGGAAAACGCAGCAAATGTGCCAATTGGAGCGATATCAGGCCCTACGGCACGAACTGGGGATTGCGGTGCGCCGGACCCTATATTGCGGTCTCCACATACATTTCGGTGTGGCGACTGACACTGATCGGCTCGGTCTCATGCGCCAGTTGACACCCTACTTGCCGTTCCTCCTCGCTCTAAGCGGTTCGTCGCCCTTCTGGGAGCGTGAAAACACAGGATTTCACTCCTACCGCACCCGGGCGCAAATGGAACTTCCCCGCTCCGGCTTGCCGCCGCATTTTTCCCGGTTTCAAGAGTTTCAACAGTACATCCACCAGTTGGAAGCCGTCGGCGTCGTCGATGCCGGGACGAAAGTCTGGTGGGATATCCGACCCAGCGGAAAGCACCCGACCCTTGAAATCCGAATAGCGGACATGCCGCCGCAGTTGTCCGATACCCGGGCGATCATCGCCCTGGCGGCCTGCCTTTTCGTTAATTTCCAAAAGACAGAGGGCCTGCTGGCCGAGCTTGACGGCTTGCTTTTCCGCACCATTGAGCAAAACAAATACATTGTGGAGAAGCATGGAATTGACGCCTTGATGGTCGACATCCAAGACCGCTCCCGGCCGCTAAAATCCTATCTTCATGAGATTGTCCGGCGTCTTCTCCCGATTTCGGAAGAACTGAACTGCCGCCAGGATCTGGAGTACTGTCTGGCCCTTGCAGACGAGGGCACCAGCTCGCAGCGGCAACTGGCAGCATTTGAACTGGAGCTAAAACGGACGGGAAACCATGAGAGCGCCTTACGTGCGGCAAGCCTGGCCGTCACGAATGAAACAAACGTATTAGAGGTGGCATGACATGGCGACTTCCGCGCAATCCACGTCAAGCCGGACACGCCTGTTTGGGGCGCTATATGTTCTTTGCGGCGCACTGGCGTTTAGCCTGATGGCAATGCTTATCAAAATCGAGGGAGCAAATTTCGGAACCGCGCAGCTTGTTTTCTTTCGCGCTGTTGTCGGTTTCACAATCTTGCTGATGTACGTGCCTAAACACGGACTAGCGAACCTATGGCCAAAAAACCCGAAAACGATTCTATTTCGATCCGCGATCGGATCCGGGGCACTGCTTTGCGCCTTCTATTCCTTTGCCAAGCTGCCGATTGACACCGCGACTGCTATCAGCTTCATGCGGCCGCTCTTTGTCGTACCGCTCGCCTATTTTCTTTTGGCGGAAAAATCCTCCCTCGGGCGGTGCGTTGCGGTTTGTGTCGGTTTTGGTGGTATCGCCATTGCACTTGGGCCGACCGTGGTCGACCTGACGCCGGCGTTTGTCGGAATGATGGCCGCGTTTCTAATTGCTGTCGTGTCGGTGCAGGTGAAGAAACTCACCAGTAGCGACAGTGTTTTCGTCATTACTATCTACAATGAATTGCTGTCCGCGATTATCATTTTGCCGTTCGCGATCATGGTTTGGCAGCCGGTTGAATGGAGTTCGGCGCCCGCGCTCATTGGGCTCGGCATTCTTGGAGCGCTAGCCCAATTGTGCATGGTCAAGGGGTATCAACTCACCGAGGCCACGGTAGCAACCTCACTGGACTATGTCCGCTTCATCTTCTCCACGATATTGTCGGTGCTGTTTCTGAACGGAATAATCTCCCCGATGGTTGTTCTTGGGGCCATTATCATAATGGTATCAAGCTTCTACATTCAGTTTGAAAAAGCTGCGCTTTCCTGGCTCAGGAAAGGATTGGTTCGTGTGCCCGATCTCGAATGATCCAAGGGCGCTCAGCGAGCCAGCCACGTGCATCCTGCTTGCAGGCGACGAGGCGCGCAATCCGTTGTCGGAAGCCCTAAACCGGTTTCCTGGGCAAGATGTCGATTTCATTGTTAAACATGATCACGCCGGAATCCCGCGGCAGGTAATCGGTGTTCAAACCAGACGGTGCTACTCCTTGTCTGCAAGCCATACGTCCGGTGGATATATGGTGGCCCTTGGCAACGGGAGAATTGGTTGCGACATCGAAGACACAACGCGGTTTCCCAGGGCCATTCCGCGATGGGCAGAAGCAATCGCAACTGAAAATCGGATCGATCGCATCGTTTGCTGGACGCTGATCGAAGCGGTGTTGAAGTCACTGGAAATGACCTTGTTGAACTTCAAGTGCCTCGCACGAGATAAACAACTCTCGCTCCGGCTCGCACCAAGAGCGGTGAATGTGTCCATTGAGGACAAGGCCCACGATTTCTATCGGTTCCATCCTAAGATCGGTCCTCTCTTGGCCTGCATTGTCAGCCCCCATCCACAACTAACGCTGATCACCAATACCGGCATGATGTTCTGCACGGCGGACAATCAGGCCCCAAAGCAAATGAGACCAACTGTTGTTGTCGAATGACCCGCAGCCCACCAAAGTCGGCATAATTGGCTATACCGGTAAACTGGGTCGACACATTATGGCAATCGCCACCGGGTCCGGATGCGACGCTGTCGCATTTGTTGGTAAGGACCACAGCAGAATTCTGGCTTCGCCTGACGTGTTTATTGTTACGTCGTTTCCTTGCGACATCCGCCACGCAATTGAGCTTTGTACGAATCATTCTTCTGATATGCTAGTATGTTCTTCCGGATTGACGCCAGATGATGAGGCCGCACTTGCGGCAGCAGCACAACATCTTCGCATTCTCAGAGCCACGAACCTGTCGCTGGGCTATGAAATCCAAAGGCGACTGACAGAGGTGTTGAGCACTATCCTACCGGCGTGTGCCAATACTGAAGTCGCTGTGATTGACCGGCATACGATACAAAAAAAGGACGCGCCGAGTGCGAGCGCAAGGAGCCTGTCCGCTCTCATTGAGAAAGGCTCGTCAGAGCCTGTCACCGTGATATCGGAAAGGTATGGAATACCGGTGTCAGAACACACCGTTGTCGTGACGGTGGGACAGGAATCCATAGAACTGAAACATCGGAACCATTCACTAGAAACGGTCGCCGAAAACGCACTTCTGGCAGCCCAATGGCTTAGCAAAAGGCGGGGCTCGGGGATCTACGCCATGTGCGATTACTACGATGAAGTTTTTAAACGAGGACTCACTATCGAACCAGATCCGGGTCCGTCAGGCTAAGCGAAGACGGCCATAAAGGCGGCCCTATTGGCGACGCTCTCGGTGCCGGCCCCGCTGGCTCGCAGCGCCGCTATGCTGGTCTTCCTGCGGGAGCGTTTTTAACGCCAGGATGGGGTCTGCTCTGGTAGGGGTAGGATAGTACGTCTCATGAGCGTTTTATGTTTTCTCGACACAATGAATCTAGCCCGCTAAAGCGTCTCTGCCTTTGACCGAATCGGCGAGGGATTCCTTTTCTGGTTGAATTATGATTCAAGATGCATGCTGGAAGCGGAGGCCAGCATGCATGACCCGAGCTTATTCCCTTGATTTACGAGAACGTGTTGTCGCGGCTGTCATGGCGGGCGCGTCGGTACGGGCTGTTGCGGCCCGTTTTGGTGTTGCGCCCTCGAGCGTGGTGCGCTGGTCCCGGCAATATCGCCAGACAGGCAGCTTCGCGCCCGGCAAGATGGGCGGCCACCGTCCGGTTCTTCTGGAGCCGCATTGCGACTTCATCATCGAGCGGCTGAAGCAGGTGTCCCATATGACGACCGGACAATTGCAGAAGGAACTTGCGGCGCGCGGTGTCGTCGTGTGCCAGGACACGGTGTGGCGCTTTCTGCGCCGGAAGGGCCTGAGCTTCAAAAAAAGCCTGGTGGCCGATGAGCGCTCGCGTCGCGACGTTGCCTGGCGACGCAAGCGCTGGAAGGCTTGGCAGGGCCGGATCGATGCAAAGCGTCTGGTGCTCATCGACGAAACCTGGATCCGGACCGACATGGCACCGCTGCGCGGCTGGGGACCAAAGGGAAAGCGGCTGACCGGCTACGCACCGCACGGACGCTGGCGCACCATGACGTTCCTGGCGGCCCTACGATATGACAGGCTCACCGTCCCATGTGTCTTTGACGGTCCGATCAACGGCGAATGCTTCCGGGCCTATGTCGATCAGCTGTTGCTGCCGACCCTCAAGCCCGGCGACATCGTCATCATGGACAACCTTGGCAGCCACAAGTCAAAGGCCGTGCGAACGGCCATAAAGTCGGCCGGAGCAAAGCTCTTCTTCCTGCCCAAGTACTCACCCAACCTGAACCCGATCGAGCAAACCTTCTCAAAGATCAAACACTGGATGCGAATGGCCCAGGAACGGACCATCGAAGATGCCTGGAAGCGCATCGGCAAGCTCATAACAACCATCAAGCCCGACGAATGCGCAAACTACTTCAAAGCCGCTGGATATCTGCCAACCTAAATCAGATACGCTTTAGCCCGCATTTCTCACAGCGCGAGTTTTTGAGATTGTAATCGGCCTTGATACCGGTTGGATTTGCTACAGGTTTTCGCGGGCATAGGCATCCGTCGCCGCCGCGGCGGCGGTTGGTTTTGCAGCGATGTATCCTGTTTTGTTGTCGGGAAGTGCTTATGTCCTGCGGCTCATCGGGCCGCAGCGCATATTCGGGCATGGGCCAGAGTGAACTCCTGGGCGTTTGGGCAAGCCGAAGCCATGGCGACTTTGAAGCGCCGGACCGAGATGCGGATCTGGGCGCCAATCTTGAGGAGCTTCAGCCGGATCGTCCCACAGGTTGCCTCGGCAAGGGTCGTGTGTGCCAGGCCGATCCTTCGAAGAGCGCAGATCAAGACATAGGCAAATGACGCGAACCAAAGCCGCAGCTGGTTGGCTCGCATGGTGTGGGCGCTGGTGCGGTCGGCATAGAGATCGAGCTGGCACTCCTTGATGCGGTTTTCCATGTCGCCGCGAGCGCAGTACAGGTTTTGGTATAGATCCTTCGCCTCTCCGTCCTTCGGCCCCAGCGAGGTCACGATGAAGCGCGGGTTTTGTCCCTTGAGCGTCCACTCGGCTTTGCCGATGACGCCTTCGCCTTTTCCAACTGTCCTTGGTCGACCACAGGAAATCACGGAACACACGGGTCGGCTCACCGCTCTTGCGGCAGGCAAGACGGGCTTCCTCAAGGGCCGGCGTGATTTTCTTTTCCAGACGCTTGTTGCGGGCCAGTCCGAAGACATAGGCAACCTTGTTAACCTCGCACCAGTCTATCAGATTGTCGCGGGCAAAGCCGGAATCGGCCCGCAGTGTGATGCGTACCTTAGGCCAGGACTTGCGGACCTGCGCCACGATCCGCTCGACCACTTCGATCGATCCCTTGCTGACATCGATGTTGGAGCGCCGCAATTTGGCCGCCAGCAGGTGCCGACCGCAGAAGATGTAGAGCGGCAGGTAGCAATAGCACTTGTAATAGCCATGGAAGAACCGCCTCTCCTGCCGGCCGTGCAGCGGATCATCCGTGGCATCCAGATCAAGGACGATCTCACCGGGCGGTTTGTCATGGGCTTCCAAGAACAAATCCACCAACAGCCTTTCAATGGCACCGCCGTCATGGCCGATCTTGTGATAGCGCGTCGACCCGTCGACCGGTGCGTGCTCCAGCCGGTTCAGCGTCGACTTGCCGGCAAGGGCAGCACAGTCCGACCGCTTCGGCGTCAGGCGTTCCGACAACAGGGTCAACACCGGGTCATGACGAAGCGTATCGTGATCGTCGATGTCCTCATAGCCCAAAGCGATCGCCGCAATACGTTGAGCGACCAGGGTCCGTACACTGTGAATCGTGCAATTGCGATTGCGCCGGTCGACAAAGCAAGCCGCCATCCTTTCGAACAGCCCGATGGCTTTGTCGGTTTCGCGCAGCAGCAATGCCCCGGCGTCGCAGGTGATCGCTCCGCCATCAAAACCGGCAACAACTTTGCGCCCGTCAAAGCCTTCAAATTCGAGCTGTTCGGAGATACAGTGTGTTTGCATCGGACCCCGTCCTTGAACCTGATAACTCTTTGTTGCAAAAGAATATTCTCAGATTCTTGGGGCCGATGCACCCCCCGCTTTGAGAGATCCGGGCTAGCCCTTCAGAATGGGAGAACAACGGCAACCTGCATCGAGATGCGCTCGAACAAGAACATGCAGCGCCTGCTGTGCGCTGGAATTGAAGGATTCTGAACCGTCCTATCGCCCCAGCGTCGAAAGACGGCCAAGACTGGACGTATACACGATGTCGCGGTCTACATCGAATGCTCACACTTGGCCAGGAAGGTCGCGGGCTGATCGGCCCATCTCGCTCGTACCGCTGTCGAACTTCTGGACGGCGGACCAAACAAGGGCCTCGCCACTGTGCGCCAAGGCACGTGTGTTTTCCCACTTTGGCAAAGGTGGTGAGATCGCGACAAACAGGATCGAGGATCAGGAAGCAGCGGCAATATCGCTGCATTTGTTGCGAGCCGGATTGGTCCAGGAAGATGACGGATGCGGACCCTTTCGGATTGACCCCTTTGATCTACAGCCACGTCAATCCGTACGGTTCGTTTGATCTCGATATGAAAAACCGCATCGATTTTGGGAACATGGCCGCCTAAACAACATGTTCATCCTTCGTTCTAATCTTTGGCCGTTTCGGCAGCTATGATGCGACAGGGCCTTTCATTCTGAGTTGAGCGTAATGCTGAAACCACAAGGTTCGGCACTGCGGAGCCGTTTCCAGCTCAGCTTCGAGAGGTTAGATTGGAAAATACGAATTTCTCTTTATTATTATAGTAAATTACAATATTATTGTAGGAATTGCGCCGTGAACACGCTTCCAAAGAGTTCCGAATCCACAAAATAGGTCACACTTTGGCTAGCTAAACAGTGAAGATATACCGCACATGCGATGCCTTGATCGTGCAGTTGGCACAGCTAGCGCCATCCCATATTCAGAAGTTATTTATTGGAAATACAGATGGAACTATCACTTCGTCAAATCCGCTATTTCATTGCAGCTGCAAATGCAGGGCAAGTTTCGAGAGCGGCCAAGAGCCTTAATGTGTCCCAATCGGTCGTAACTACCGCGATCAAACAATTAGAGGAGATTGTGGGATCGACGCTATTCGAGAGGCACAAATCCGGCATAACTCTCACATATGAGGGAAACCGGTTTCTGGATCATGCAAAGCATATCATTCAGTCAGTGGACGAAGCAGTCCGGATACCGAAGCGTGTGAAGGAAGATGTTTCCGGCAATATCAATCTCGCTGTCACCTACACGGTCGCGGGGTATTTCATACCCAGATTACTCGCGCAATTCACACGCTCCTTTCCCAATATCGCGGTGCACATGACAGAAACGGATCGACCCAACATCGAGGAAGGTCTGATCGCAGAAGGGTTTGACATTTCCGTGATGCTGACATCGAACATCATCAACCATGAAGAAATCGCTCACACCGCACTGATGGGGTCGAGAAGGCGCCTTTGGATCAACGCCAATCACCGATTTCTGACAAAAGAAGTTGTGACTTTGCAGGAGATTTCCAGAGAGCCTTATATCATGCTGACTGTGGATGAAGCGAGCAACACGGCGCAACGATACTGGAGTAAAACACCTTACAAGCCTAATACGATATTCAGAACGTCATCGGTCGAGGCTGTACGCAGCATGGTCGCAAACGGCATGGGCGTGTCCATACTATCAGACATGGTCTATAGACCATGGTCACTGGAAGGCCGCCAGGTCGATGTGCGTGAAGTTGGTGACAGGGTCCCGACAATGGATGTCGGATTGGCATGGTCCAGTGGTCGCGACCATTCGGAAGCGGTAAAGAGCTTCATGGAATTTATGCGTTTGGCGATGAGCTCTGAGCAGCCGCAGGTTGTTTGATCTCGAATTGCGAAGACCACTGAGCATCTGGTGGCAGGGCTCGATCTTGCTCTGGAGTTGTGCGGGATTTGGCGCACATCGGTTGTGGTCCAAGTTTTGATCAACCAACCCTTTGGTCAGCTCAAGGTCGAGGCAACTCGCGACTGTCAATCAATGACATGCTTGTTGATCCACTTGCGCGTAACATTTATCCAGGCAGACGGGACAGCTCGTAACATGCTTTCAGTCAGCGGACTTCAATCGGGAAGTGAGCGAGTTCAGATTGTTGCCACGCTGCCTCTTGGTCTGGCGGGCGGCGACTATGTCGGCAGGTTGCTGCTTTCATAGATTTTTCATGATTGTGTTAACTATCCATTATAGCTTCTTAGCTTCAATATGTTTGGTTTACGAATTTGGCATATTCTCCTGCCCACACGCAGCATTTCTGGGCCAAAGATTCACCAAATCGGAACTTTGGCCCGCGGAGGGCTTTATGTTTTTCAAAAATATCAGGCGCCTTTGGCACTGTTGGGCACTGCGTTCTGCATATGTGGTGTCTCTGTCCGCATTGGCTTTTGTTGTTCAGGATTTTTATCACCAACAAACATCACGAAATAAGGAAATGAAGCAAGTTCGTCATTTATCGGACCAGTTTGTTGAATTTCTCACACGCCTTGATCAGTTTGCTGATGCAGCTGTCAAGATCGAGACCCGCTACCGCAGAGATTATGGATTTGAAAAACTGCCCGATAGATCCGCATTGGATAGCTCAAGTGAGTTCGGCCAGAACGCTACGCTTGATTATTCGATTATGCCCGACCGATCCGAACTTGGGTATTACGCCAATCTATCGATCGAAGAGTTCACATTATTCCAAAGGCTTTATGACGACGCAGGCACGCATGTGCGGCAATTTTTGTTCAATAACGACGAATTCAAACATTTGGACCAGCCTTTGGCGGCCTACGACGGAATATTGAATGCCGGTGAAGTAGAACGGTTACGCACCAAGGAACAGGTTTACAATATTGCAAGCCGCATTCGTCAGATTTACGACACGCAAACTCATATGCACAGTCTTCAAATTGCATACCGATTGCGAGAGCTGTTACATGAACACGCTCAGCATCAAGGAAGCAGGCTTAAGTTTTTCTTGCTGTTGGTGCTGGGAACCATAGTGCTTACTGGTTTGTTCGTATTTCTTCCGATTGACATCACCATCCAGAGATTGCTGAGGCGTCTGCGTCTGGAACGCAACAGAGCCGAACAGGCTTCCCGAGAGGTTGCTGAGGCAGCCGAGCAAATTCAGCTCATGGCCTATCTCGATTCAACCACGGGTTTGCCGAACCGTTCGTGTCTGTTTGCGCTGGCTCAGAAGTTTTTCAGGCTCAACTGTGAAGCTACCACGCCGTCTGCATTGATGTTTCTTGATCTTGATGGATTCAAGCGCGTTAATGATACGATGGGCCATGAGGCCGGTGATGAGATTTTGAGGATGGTATCCAGGCGCATTTCGCATCTCATTCGCACGACTGATCAGCTGATCAGAGTACCAATTTCTGACGCAGACAGTTGCGATCCGGATGGCATGTCGGTATACGGTGATGTTGTTGCCCGGTTTGGAGGGGATGAGTTTGTTTGTCTGTTGTCGTCGCTACACAACGAAGCCGATGCAGGACAAATCGCTGAACGTATTATCAATATTGTCCGCGATCCCTTTTGTCTTGAAACCGGTACCGCCCAGATTGGAGTGAGCATAGGTATCGCCATGGTTCCTGCTGGGTGCACGGACATTGAGCCCTATCTGAAAAACGCTGATCTTGCGATGTATCAGGCAAAACGTGCAGGTAAGAACCGTTGGCGTTTCTATCACTCGGGCCTAGAACAGCCACTGGTGCCTCGTCAGGCAGCGATAGCGGTTGAGCCCATGGAGATTGATTGCCTGAAACCCGCTTAGAGCATCGGCCGCCCCGAAAGTGCATGGGACGACCTCGCGCGGACATGTCTCAGGCCTATCTGACGGCAGGCATCTCGGACAGCTAAGGCTTTGCAGCCAGCGCCATTATCCATTAAATCCAGTTCGACCTTGATGCCGAGATTGTTGATTTTCACCGAGAACTGGCTCTGACTCACATTTGCTGCTGTTGGAAGGCAGGCTTTTGCTGATTCACTGGAGGATCAGCTTATGCGACATCGAATTCCGCGCGCGAGCCTCGCGCCTGACGGCTTTTCGTTAGATGAAGTGAAGGTTGCAGCGGATAGCGTCCAAATTCAGTTGCGGTCGCGGCAGTCCTTGGGAAGATGTCCGGACTGCGGACGAGTGAGCCGAAGAGTTCAAAGCCGATATGTGCGCCGACCTGCTGATCTTCCGCTTTCTGGTCGACGTGTACAATTGATAATAGTCGCGCGTCGCTTCTGGTGCGATGCCGTCCTATGCGGTCGGCGCATCTTCTGCGAGCAGTTCGATGGCAGTGTATTGGCTCGCTACGGTCGGCGTACCCAACGGCTGGAAACAATCGTCCACCATCTCGGCTTGGCCCTCGGCGGCAGACCGGCCGCCGCCTTTGCCAACCGCCTCATGATGCCAGTGAGCAACGACACGCTGCTGCGTGTGGTTCGTCGACGTATTGCCGATCACAGCGATGAAGTCACCGTAATAGGTATCGATGACTTTGCCTTTCGACGCGGCCAGACCTACGGCACAATCGTTTGCGACCTGGAACGGCGGAGGCCTGTTACCCTCTTGCCAGATCGAGCGCTGGATACGTCTCGATCATGGCTTGCCCAACATCAGTCGATATCGATCGTCGCTCGCGACCGGGGTGGCGGCTACAGCGAGGCCATCGCGAAGGCCCTGCCTGATGCGAAGCAGGTCGCCGACCGTTGGCATCTGATGGAGAATTCCAGCCGGGCCTTTCTCGATGCTGTTGACAGGTCTATGCGCCAGATCAGGCAGGCGGTTGGCAGCAATGTCGTTGACCCCGAGCTTTTGACTTATGCGGAAAAGCTGCAATACGAGAGCTATCTGCGCCGTCAGGAAACGAATGAAGCGATCCGGGAGCTGTCGAAAAAGGGCACCCCCATTCGGCAGATCGTGCGACAAACCGGCCATAGCCGGAAGCTTGTCCGCGACGTATTAAGAGGCCGGCGCCTTGATGTTTTTCGTACACGACCCAGCTCGCTCGATAGCTGGCTGCCGTGGCTTAACAGCCGCTGGGACGAAGGGGCTCGAAATGCCTTAGCACTTTGGCGCGAAATGCGAGAGAAGGGCTTTCCAGGGCAAAGTGGCGTCGTCTCACAATGGGCGCAGCGCCGGCGGCTGGCAGAGAAGGCCAACCAAAGTGGACTTGCCCGAACGCCGTCGGCAAGGGTTATCGCTCGATTGATGACTGCCGCACGCGATGATTTGGCGAAGTCCGAGGCAGTCTTGGTGGCGGCGATTGAAATGAGTGTTCCGGAACAGGTGGCCGCGCGCGACGCCATTGGCGCCTTCCAATCCATGATCCGTTCGAAGACAGCACGCAGGCTTGATGACTGGCTTGAAGTAGCCAAGAACAGCTTAGTCGGATCCTTCGCCAACGGCGTCGAAAAGGATATCGACGCCGTCCGAAACGCCATCATCTCTCCTTGGTCGAATGGGCAAACGGAGGGACAGATCACGCGCCTGAAGCTCATCAAACGCCAAATGTACGGGAGAGCAAAACTCGATCTATTGCAGGCGCGATTGATTGGCGCATCCTAATAGCCACACGTCAGCAAAAGTGCGTCAGAGCCAGTTCTCGGTGAAAATCAACACTCACGCGCCATTAGCATCCTCTGAGCTTTTTTGGTTCGGCCAATCTCGGCAACGCTTACCAAAATGCTAGCCAGAAAATAGTATCTTGGAAAATCTTATTTTAAGAGAATGATTATTTGTTTTTTTGATACACAATCTCGCTGATCAGGAAAACCCAGACTGCTCGATGGAACCTTTGAGCAACAGCGATCGCAATAAAACCTCCCGGTCAAACCGAATTATTACCTCAACGCGTTAAGTTCTAAGGACGAAACAAGAAGAAGAACACAAAGCTCTCACGGCATTCGAGACCGTACCTCACCGCCCGGAAAGCCATGTGGCTGGTTAGCGCCCATGCCAAGGTGCATGAAATCGAGGAATGCCTTGGCCACTTCGCTTTGCTCGCGTGCATTGCACCATGCAACACCCGCATCCATCGTCGGAACTTTGTCCGCAACTTCGATGACTTCTACTCGCCGCCCCTCCAGCGACCAGGGCCGGTGCACAAGATCTGACAGGATGGAAACGCCCATTCCGTTTGCGACCATACTGCGGACGGCCTCTGTTGATGACGTGCGGAAAACAACATTCGGTCTATAGGGTGTGCAATTCCAGTAACGCTGAGCGGTATTGCTGGCCTCATCGACCGTCAGCATGATGTAGGGCTCTCCCGAAACCTCTTGCAAAGTGACCGACGTTTTTGCAAGAACTTGTGATGGGCGTCCACCCACAGCGTATCGTGTGACAGCTCTTTGTGATTGACGATATTCGAGGTCAACATGACCGCGAGATCAAACCCGCCCGCGATCAGACCTTCCTCGACCGTTGGTCGATCTGCTTCGGCAAGATTGACTTTCACGTTTGGAAAAGCGTGCGAGAAACGGCGGCAGGAAACACCCTGACATCGTGTGGGTCACTGCCAGATTGACTGATCCTTTCACATCGTCCCGTATCCGGCGCGGGATCCGGATGGCCTCCTCCACCGACTCGGTAATGTGCCGAGCATGTTCCAGGAACAAATTGTCTTCATAGGTCAGCGAGACGCCCCCCGCATGGCGATCGAAGAGGTTGGCCCCAATGACGTCTTCCAGCGACTTGATCGCCGTGGTGATGGCTGATTGCGACACGTTGATCTCCATCGCAGCTCTGGAAATTTGTCCAGCATTCACCGCAGCGAGAAAGTAACGGATTTGCCTGAGGGATAAGGCCATCTGTTTTTCCGATTCAAATTATAGATAATTATCAATGCATCGTACCACTCGCGACCTACCTATAACCATGGTCGACACCGAGCTAGATGACAACAAATTTTTAAATTTAAATATTTCATATACTTATATCAAATTTTGATCTTTAATTGTATTTTTTTGCGAAATCAATCCAAACTCTAGTGTATCTATTTTTTTAATAATTATTAGTATATTTTTGTATTTTACAATATCGACATTCCGTTCTTAAGTTTAAACGTCCGCAGCAGAAGACCCTGAATGAGGTCCGCCGGGCCAAGGAATTCGACATCTTCCAGGCATTCAAGCAAGGGGAACATGAACCCATGAAACGTACATTAGCGGGCCTGCTGGCCTTAACGGCAATCACGTTTGCAGCTTTCACAATACCGTCCGCCGCGGATTGGTACCCAGTTCCGGTTCAGGTCTGGGAACCTGCCTTCGACATGGACAGTCCGAGGCGGGATTTATCTTACGTCCCCCTGGAAAACGCATCCAAGCCCTGGGAAATCTGCGTCTCCTTCCCACATATGAAGGACGCATACTGGCTTGGCGTGAATTTCGGTGTGACTGAAGAGGCCAAACGCCTCGGCGTCAAGATGCAAGTGGTTGAGGCGGGTGGCTACACCGAACTCAACAGGCAGATCTCACAAATCGAGGATTGCGTTTCGGCCGGCGCCGAAGCGGTCATCATCGGCGCCATTTCCGCAGACGGTTTGAACAACGTTATTCAGGAAGTGCTGGCCAAGGACATCCCTGTCATTGATGTCATTAATGGCATTTCATCGGAAGAAATAACGGCAAAGTCACTGGTCTCGTTTGGGGAGATGGGCGCAAAAACTGGCGAATATCTTGCCAAGCTTCATCCATTTGGATCTGGAAAAGTCAAAGTCGCTTGGTTCCCAGGACCCTCCGGTGCCGGTTGGGTTGAAGCCGGAAACACAGGCTTTGCCAAGGCGATCGAAGGCAGCGATATTGAGCTTGTCGAAACCAAATACGGAGACACCGGCAAGGAAGTTCAGGCAAAACTCGTTGAAGACACTCTCGAAGCACACCCTGATCTTGCCTATGTCGTTGGCACTGCCGTTACTGCGGAGGTTGCCGTTCCGATCCTGAGATCGCGTGGCCTGACGGATCAGATCAAGGTAGCCTCCTACTACTTCACGCCGGGCGTTGCCCAAGGCTTGAAGCGCGGTCAGATACTAGCCGCCCCGACAGATTCGACAGTTCTGCAAGGGCGCATTGCGGTCGACATTGCGGTTCGTGCCTTGGAAGGCGAACCATTCGAAAAACATGTCGGTCCTGAACTCTACGTTGTGCATCAGGGCAATCTGCCGGAATTCGATCCGACCTCAACGCTCGCACCCGACTATTTCAAACCCGTGTTCCGGGTGGACTGAAAATGACCTACCTCGCCTCGGAACCCACCCGAGAGGTCATGGCGGATGCGCGTGAATACGCGCATCCGCTCCTCAAGACCGAGGGTTTGACAAAGGACTACCCAGGTATCCGCGCACTCAACGAAATGAATTTCGAATTGCGCAGTGGTGAAGTCCACATTCTGTTCGGAGAAAACGGGGCTGGTAAGTCCACGCTGATTTCAATGCTGTCGGGCGCGAACCACCCGACAAGCGGCAAGATCCTATTTGACGGTCAAGAAGTTCATCTGAACAGCGTGCACGAAGCACGGGACCTCGGCATCAGCGCGGTATTTCAGGAGTTTTCGCTCATTCCGCAAATGACGGTTGCCGAGAACATGTTCCTCGGCGCCGAACCGACGCAGGCCGGTTTCCTTCGCTCAAGGGAGCAGAAGCGAAAGTCCGAAGAGATTCTGAAAAGTCTTGATTTTCACCTCAAGCCCGGACGACGGGTAGACCATCTCACGCGCGCCGAACAGCAGATGGTGGAAATCGCCAAGGCGTTTCGCACGGACCCGTCGGTTCTCATTCTCGACGAACCGACCGCCTCGCTCACAAACCATGAGACCGAACAACTCTTCAAACTAGTCAACAAGCTCAAGCAGCGCGGCGTCGGCATTATCTACATTACGCATCGCATGGCCGAGATCCGGGAGATCGGAGATCGGATCACAATCCTGCGGGACGGCCGGTACATCGATACAGTCGACGCCAAGTCCACGAGTGAAGACCGTCTCGTCGAAATGATGACGGGCCGTGTCATCGGTCAGATATTCCCGGCGGTGGCCTACAATCCGGGTGAACCCATCCTGAAAGTGAAAGACCTGCACACGCCGGGTGCAGGTGGCCTCAACGGCGCCTCGGCCGTTGTACGGCGCGGCGAAATCGTCGGTTTCGCAGGACTCGTCGGATCGGGAAAGTCGAAGTTTGCCCAGGCCTGCTTCGGATCTTTTCCGATCGAAAGCGGTCACATCCGCTTCAAGGGGCAAACAGTCCAGTCGCCCAACACACGGGAGATGCTCAGGCGTGGCTTCATTTATCTGCCGTCGGACCGGCGTTCGGACGGACTGATGATGATGCGGCCGGCCCGCGAAAACATCAGTCTTGCTTCCCTGTTGAACACCCCGGTCAGCAACAGGCTTTTCCTGAACACGAAGACAGAAAACCAGGTCGCTTCCGGCCTCGCGGACCGACTCAATCTTTCGCCCCGGCGGATCGAGCGGCTGGCAGGACAGTTTTCGGGCGGGAACCAGCAGAAACTGATGCTTGCCCGCAGCCTGACGCGTGAATTCGATCTGATTGTTTTTGACGAACCGACCGTCGGTGTCGATGTTGGAACACGCGCGGCGATCTATGAATTCATCGCCGAACTGTGTGAAAACGGTGTCGCCATCCTTCTGATCTCGTCCGATCTCCCGGAGATCCTTCATCTGACCAACAGAACATACATCTTCTACAAGGGCGAAGTCCAAGCAGAGCTTGCAGGAAGTGCCATTACCGAAGCGAATGTTCTGGCTCACTTCTTCGAACGGGAGGAGGTTTAAGTGACCGTCTCATCTGATACTTCCACAACAAACTCATCAAGCTGGGCTGACCTGCCGAAACGTCTCTTTGTCAGGCTTGGTATTCTGCCGTTTTTGCTGGTTATCGCCGTTGTAGTATTCACATTCATGTCGGACAACTTCCTGACGGGTCGCAATTTGCTGAACGTATTTAGGCAATCGGTCTTCCTGGCGATTGTGTCCATGGGTCAGATGCTGGCCCTTGTGACCGGCGGCTTTGATCTGTCGGTCGGCACAATCCTCGCCTTGACGTCCGTTGTCGGCGCCATGTCGATGGCAGCGGCTTATGCCGCAATGCCTGATGCCATCTGGCTCGCCATTCTCATTGGCTGCTTTGCCGGTATCGCAGCCGGCACGCTGATTGGCCTGTGCAATGGTGTCGGCGTAGCCTTTTTCGGCGTGTCCCCGTTCATGATGTCACTCGGCATGGCTTCCGTGGGCTTCGGAATTGCCTTGTTCTTGACGGGTGGGACACCCGTTTATGGAATGCCCCAGGCCTTCGGTGACATCTTCGGCTTCGGGTCCTTTTTGGGCATCCACACGCCCATTTATGTCGCCGTGATCTTGGCGGTCCTGTTGTACATCTATCTTTACCGCACACCGTTCGGCCGGTTCATTTACGCAGTCGGCGGAAATACAAAAGCGGCTGCGCTGTCCGGGATCAACACGAGAGCGACTTTGCTGTGGACCTACATCATGTGCGCCGGAATGGCATCGGTTGCTGGAATGCTGCTGACGGCACGCCTTGACACGGGCGAAGCCAATATCGGTGCCTCCATGCCGCTTGAATCGATCGCCGCCTGTGTGATCGCTGGCGTTAGCCTGCGCGGCGGCGTGGGCAGACTGGAAAACGTGATCCTTGGCGCGCTCTTCATCGGGCTCGTCCAGAACGGCATGAACCTGGCGCGCATCGAATCTTATCTGCAAACGGTTGTCCTCGGCGGACTTCTGATCCTCGCCGTCATCGCCGACCAGATCCGGTTGCGCTACGTCGCGTCACTCAAGGACTAAGAGCTGGAACATGAAAACCAACATAAATTGCGACATGGGCGAAAGCTACGGCATCTACAAGATGGGCAATGATGAAGCCGTCATGCCCTATATCACCGAAGCAAACATCGCCTGCGGCTTCCACGGCTCCGACCCAAACCACATACACAAGACCGTCAATTTGTGCGCGCAGTACGGGGTCAAGGTCGGCGCTCATTTCTCGCTCCCAGACCTGCCCGGTTTCGGTCGCCGGGAAATGAAGATTGACCGAGCGGAAATGGCCAATATCGTCCTTTACCAGATTGGCGCGCTCAAAGGTTTTCTCGACGCAGCCGGCTTGAAGCTCAACCATATAAAACCGCATGGTGCTCTTTACGGCATGGCGGCGCGTGACGAACATATTGCACACGCTATCTGCGATGCCTGCGAAATCTACGGTGTTCCGGTTTTTGGATTGAGCGGCACTCTGCACGAGGAAATCTATACCGCGCGCGGACTCGAATTCGTGGCCGAGTTCTTCGCCGATCTCGACTACGATGCCGACGGCCAGCTCATCATAACGCGGGAACATCCCGAGCTTGATCCGGTTTCGGTCGCCAAGAAGGCGCTGCGCGCCGTGACCGAGGGCAAGGTGACTTCCAGCACCGGGAACGACGTTCCGGTCAAAGCGCAAACGATCTGCATTCACTCTGACACGCCGAATGTTGTTGAGATCGCGAAGGCTACCAGAACAGCCCTTGCCGACCACATTAAAGCAGCTTGACCCGGCAGATGTCAGACCAACAAGAGGGGAGTTTCAGACATGGCAATCCACAAAGTCAGGGCGATGATGCCCGGCGTGTTCTATCGCAGGCAGACGCCGGACGATCCTTGTTACAAGGAAGCCGGAGACAGCGTTGCCAAGGGTGACGTACTCGGCCTGATCGAAGTCATGAAGTCCTTTCATGAGGTTGTCGCCGACGCGGATGGGACGATCAAGTCCTTCCCGGTAGACAATGAGGAAGCCATCATGCCGGGACAGGTTCTGGCGGAAATAGAAGTCTGATCGGAGCCGGCATGACCCTCAACAAAATCCTGATAGCAAACAGAGGCGAAATCGCGGTGCGCATCATTCGCGCCGCGCAGGAGCTGGGTCTCAAGACAGTCCAGGTCTACAGCGCCGCAGACGAGACCTCCCTCGCCGTTCAACTGGCGGATGAAGCCGTCGAAATTGGCCCCCCGGCTGCAAAGAAATCCTATCTCGATGTGGCAGCCGTGCTTGCCGCCGCAGAGAAGACGGGCGCAGATGCCATCCACCCCGGTTATGGGTTTTTGGCCGAAAACGCTGAGTTCGCTGATGCCGTCGCCACAGCTGGTCTCCGCTTCGTCGGACCGAGAGGAGACGTGATCCGCCGCATGGGTGACAAGGCCACGGCGCGCAATGCGGCGATGGAAGCCGGCGTACCGACCGTGCCCGGAAGCGATGGCGTGATTGGTGATCTCACTGAAGCCTGCGCACTTGCGCAGCAGATCGGCTTCCCCGTCATGATCAAGGCAACGGCGGGTGGTGGTGGACGCGGCATCCGTATTGCGAACAGTGCCGAGGAATTCATGGCTCTGGCGCCTCAGGCGTCTACCGAAGCGTTGGCCGCATTTGGTGATGGCGGGCTTTACATTGAAAAGGTGATCGAGCGCGCCCGACACATTGAGGTGCAGATTCTCGGAGACGGTGAGAATTTCATTCATTGCTTTGAGCGCGAATGCTCCTTGCAGCGCCGCCGTCAGAAGGTCTGGGAAGAGGCACCGTCGGTCGCTTTGACACCTGACATCCGCGAGCGATTGTGCGCCTCTGCAGTCGCGCTCGCCGCAGCCGTGAAATATTGCGGTGCCGGCACGATCGAATATCTCTACGACGACATCAGCAGGGACTTTTACTTCATCGAAATGAACACCCGCATTCAAGTCGAACATCCCGTAACGGAGAGCATCACCGGCATCGACCTTCTCGCGGAGATGATCAGGGTCGCGGACGGGCAGCCCTTGTCTATCCGCCAGGAGGACGTCTCCTTCCGAGGGCACGCGATTGAAGTTCGGATCAACGCGGAAGACCCGGCGGCCAACTTCATGCCTTTTCCAGGTGTAGTCGGCGATCTGCGCGTGCCGGGAGGTCCCGGTGTGCGCTTCGATCACATGCTCTATCAGGGCTACCAGATCCCACCATTCTACGACTCTCTGCTCGGCAAACTGATCGTTAGCGCGGACACGCGGGAGAAAGCCATCATTCGTTTGAAACGTGCGATCGGCGAGCTTGGACTGGGCGATCTCAAGACCACGGCGCCGTTATTCACGGCACTCGCTGAGACACCGGACGTCCTATCCGGGTCCGTGCACACGAAATGGCTTGAACCCTGGCTCAAAGCCAATTCCGATAAACTCTCAGGGCACTAGGGAGGTCCACATGAGCTCAAGATATACGTTTGGAGGAGACGAGCATATCTTCGTGGAAGTGAGCAAGGAAATGTCCCTGGAGGCATTCTTCAAGGCGCTCTCCATGACCAATGCCGTCAGAGACGCGGACATCAAGGGTGTTACGGAAATCTGTCCGGCCAACGCCTCGTTTCAGATCAAGTTCGATCCGGATGTAATTCATCCCGACGATCTGATGATCGAATTGAAACGGATGGAAGAAATCGCCGACAAGGCAGAGGCCGTCCTCAATACACGCATCATCGAAATCCCGGTCTACTACCAGGATCCTTGGACACTTGAAACACTGATGAGATTCCGGGAAAGGCACCAGGACCCCAACGCGACCGACATCGAATATGCCGCCCGGATCAACGGCTATGACAGCGTCGATGATTTCATCACTGCGCATTCCGCATCGCCCTGGTTCGTGTCGATGGTTGGCTTTGTCTCCGGCTTGCCGTTTCTCTACCAGATGGTCGACCGGGACCGGCAGATCCAGGTGCCGAAATACCTTCGCCCGCGCACTGATACGCCCAAGCTGACAGTTGGTTATGGCGGCTGTTTCTCCTGCATCTATTCGGTCAGGGGTGCCGGCGGATACCAGATGTTCGGCATCACACCAATGCCGATCTACGACCCAGAGCAAAAGGTCAATTACCTGAAATACTTCCTGGTGTTCTTCAAACCGGGAGACATTGTGAAATGGAAGCCGATAACGCGTAAGGAATACGAGAAAAACCTCAGCGAAGTCGAGGCGAACACATTCGCACCCCGCATACGCGAAGTCGTTTTCTCGCTGGATGATTTCAACCGGGACATCGACGGCACCAATGCCAAACTGCTGGAGGTTCTCTATGCCGATTAATGTCAAATCAGCAGGCCTTGCGACCACCATTCAGGATCTCGGTCGCCCGGGCTACTACCACCTGGGGATTCCCATGGGAGGCGCCATGGACCGGCTGGCCCTTCGTGTCGCAAATATGCTTGTCGGCAATCCGGAAGACGCCGCCTGTCTGGAAGCTGTGTTTATGGGACCAGAGCTCGAGTTCACGCAGGACACCCAAATTGCAGTAACGGGCGCCGAGCTTCCACCGAAGATCGACGGTGAGGTCGGGGAGACCTGGACGACCCTGTCGGTCAGGAAAGGTCAGGTTCTCACCTTCGATTACCTTCGCTCCGGTGCCCGGGCTTACATTGCCTTTGCCGGCGGGATCGGCACGGCCGCAAACCTTAGCAGCCGGTCGACCTACGCGATTGGCGCTCTCGGCGGGATCGACGGCCGCGCCATCCAGCCGGGCGACATGATCCCTGTCGGCCGCGATTTTCGCAAAATCGCGGAAGGCACGACAATTCCCAGGAACCTGAGGCGCACACCGCACAATCCTGCCGAGCTTCGGGTCCTGCCCGGACTTTACGTCCACCGGGTAACGGAAGAGTCTCTCGACCGCTTCTTCAACGACACATGGAAAGTGGCCTCCGAAGCGGACCGGATGGGGTACCGCTTTCAGGGCGGCTCCCCGATCGAGTTCGTGGACCGGGAACCACCTTTCGGAGCCGGGTCGGATCCATCCAACATTACCGACGCCTGTTACCCCTATGGATCCATCCAGGTCCCGAGCGGCACGGAGCCGATTATCCTGCACAGGGATGCGGTGTCGGGAGGCGGTTATTTCATGGTCGGAACCGTGATCTCAGCGGACATGGACTTGATCGGCCAACTCCAACCTCACACCCAGGCCCGGTTTGTCAGGGTCAACATGCACACCGCACTTTCGGCACGCCGGGAACGTGCAGCGACGATTGAAACCATCCGGCAAGCGTTTGCCTGACAGAAAAGGATTGATGCGATGATCAACTCTCCAACCCACACGACGCTCGCCGACCGTCTCTGGAAAACTGACAACACAATGCTGCGCAATGTGATGCTCGCTATCCTCGGCAGCGCGGCCCTCTGGATTTCGGCGAAGATACAGGTCCCCTTCTATCCTGTCCCGATCACGATGCAGACCTTCATGGTCCTGGCAATCGGGATGGCTTTCGGCATGCGCCTCGGCACCGCGACCATTGCACTCTATCTGGCGGAGGGCATGACCGGCCTGCCCGTCTTTGCAGGAACACCTGAAAAAGGGATCGGATTGGCTTACATGATGGGTCCGACGGGAGGCTATTTGCTGGGATACCTCCTGGCGGCAGCGGCCGTCGGGTATCTGGCCGAACGGGGCTTCGACCGTAACTTATTCACAACAGCAATCGCAATGCTGATCGGAAACGGTCTCATCTACATTCCCGGCCTTCTCTGGCTCGGAACGGTTGTCGGTTGGGACAAACCGGTCCTGGCATGGGGCATGACACCGTTCCTGTTCGGGGACGCCGCAAAACTGCTCCTTGCCGCTGCACTCATGCCGATGATCTGGCACTTGCTTCGCTCCAGGCAGGACTGAACCCGGACGCAGTGTGAACAACCCGGAGACCGCGGCTTTGAGGTCGCGCGCTCTATGTCGTCTCAGCAAGAGTTTGCGACACAACAGGTTTCGGAGATATCTCAATATCAGATTTCATATATTACAAAATTGAAAGCGACATATACTACAATAGTATTCGTTTTCAAGATATCATATTTTTGTTTTATTTATACTATTGTTTAACTGAAATTTTACGAGAAAAACTGTCTTATAATAAATATACAACACCGCCAGTGGACAGTGCTGACGGCGATGACCAAATATTGTTACGTAGCGCATCTATCGATCTGCGTTTACCAACAGACAGGTAACAAGCGCCGTCTCGCCAGCAACAACCGCAAGGTCATTGGAATGGGGGACAACATGAAGAACGTATTCGGCCGCCTGTCGCATATCTCGCTGATGCTGCCATTGCTTATGATCGCACTTACGTTTCTTGCCAGCCTGTCGGTCGGTGTCGTTGGATATTTCAATGGCAAGGCTGGGCTATACGACGCGGTTAAGAATGAGCTGAAATCGCAGTCCAAATCACGATCTCAACTCCTGACGCTTAAACTTGAGAATGCCCTCGCGGATCTTGACGCGCTGGCCAATAGCGACATGGGTCTGCTTCTCGCCCAAGCGGCATTGCCGAAACCGGTGGAGGGCAAACTCCGAGAAAAGGACTATTTCACTGCCTCCGGAAGCGCTGCAGACCGCATGAAACTGGACGGTTCCGCGCTGAAGACGGCGTACTCTTTTTTGCACATGGAAGCGCACCCGGTTTTTAAGGCCAGACTGATGAATGGCGGCTACGGCGACATCTATGTGCTCAATCTGCGGGGTGATGTCGTCTATTCCGTCACCAAATCAGGTGACTTTCTATTGTCAACGTCGGAAGACAAACTCTCTCGGTCTCCCCTGGCAGATCTGTTCACCCGCCTCTCTCATGCTGCTGAGGGAGCACAGGCCATAAGCGATTTTTTGCTCTACAGCTTCAGTGAGGAACGACCCGCAGTCTTTCTGGCCCAGCCAGTATTCGAGCTGAAGGGTCCGAACCAGCGCGGGTTTGCCGGCATGATAGCCATGCGCCTGGATGTAGACTTTTTCAATTCTGTGCTGTCCGACCGTCAGGACATGGGTGACACGGGTCAAGTCTTTCTGGCCGGTGCGGACGGACGAGCTTTCTCCGATTTGCCGCTCAGCGAAGAACCAACGGCGCTTAGGGAAATCCGGCCTTACAACGTCGTCGCGTCAGCTGAAAGTGGTGAAGATTTCGGAATCGAAACCTCAAAATCGGACGGCGACATGATGGTTGCGGTGCAGCCGCTGCATATCTTGGGGAAAAACTGGTATGTGATCGCGGAAAGAACGGCTTACGAAAGTCTTGCATCGGTCCGCAAAATGGCGACGGGGATGTTCTTCGGCACACTAATCGTCCTGATAACCGCAACAGGCATTGCCATTCTTTTCGCCCGCCACATTACCAGACCTCTGACGCAGCTGAGCGGCATAATGGAAAAGCTCGCAGACGGATGCACGGATGTCGATCTGCCGGATAGGGGCGGAACCGACGAACTGTCTCTCATGACAAGCACGGTTGGCGTGTTCCGCGACAATGCCGTGGAACGGGAACGTCTCGCAGCGGTTCAGAAGCGCGAAAACGACGAGCGCGATGCAAGAGTTGCACGTCTGGAAACGCTCATCGGCCACTTTGAGGCAGCCGTTTCGCAGGCTCTTGGAAACCTCGATCAGGCGAACGGACAATTGATGCAAATCTCCAGAGCCGTGGAATCGGCCTCCGACGACGTGTCCGGACAGGCCCAGAGCGCCGGCGCCTCGGTTCTGATCGCCTCTGAAAACGTAGCCAGTGCCGCATCGTCGACAGAAGAACTTGTTACATCCATCAACGAAATCAGTCAGCGGGCGGCCCGATCCACGGAAGTTGCCC
This sequence comes from Stappiaceae bacterium, assembly GCA_965275915.1. GTDB lineage: Bacteria > Pseudomonadota > Alphaproteobacteria > Rhizobiales > Stappiaceae > JBDWFY01. The sequence goes on along the minus strand of CBDHYI010000003.1, from coordinate 208,974 downwards.
AACTTGCTGTGTCCAGCACCAGCGGCACGTTTCAGACAATGCGCGATCTATCATCCGCGGCAGACCGGATCGGCGAAGTCATCGGGCTGATCCGGGATATCGCCAGCCAGACCAATCTCCTGGCTCTCAATGCGACGATCGAGGCTGCCCGCGCTGGCGAAGTGGGCAAGGGCTTCGCTGTCGTCGCCGCCGAGGTCAAACAGCTCGCCGAGCAGACGTCCAAGGCAACGGAAGACATTACCGGCCAGATCGAGGCCATCCAGACTTCGTCCGGCACTGCCGTCAAGTCCATTGAGGACGTGACCAACATCGTCAACGACATGGAAGGGTTGGCAAGCTCGGTCGCATCAGCCGTCATCCAGCAAGACGCGGCGGTTCAGATGATCGCGGAAAATGTCAGCCAGGCTTCGGCCCGAGCCGAAGACGGCGCACAGCGCATGACGTCGGTTGGAAATGCGGCAAGCCATGCCAAGGCGACCGGCGCCGATCTGGAGAACCTGTCGCAAATGCTTGTCGAACAGGGCCGGCTTATCCGGCAGGAGGTCTCCGACTTTCTGGAGGGCGTTCGAGCTGCCTGAAGCAAGGTGATCGGCCTGCCAGGAGGAGCGCACTCTATGGGCGGGGCTGGCCACCATACTCAACAGGCCGGTCAGTCGGCCTGGCCGACTAGGCGTTCGATCCACGTCTGAAATCTCTGAAGGCGGTCGTCAAAAGCGCTCGAAGGTCGCTTCAGGAGAAAGTACCCCCCGATCCGTATATCCGTGTCGAACAGTTCGACAAGCCGGCCATCATCCAGCTCACGCGATGCAAGGAGTTTGCTGGTGAGCGCAATCCCCTGCCCGGCCAGAGTAGCATCAAATCCAAGATTCGCGTCCCAGAGGCGGGGACCCGTCAGACTGTGACTGAATGTAACACCGACGTTTTTGAACCAGTTCGCCCATTGTTCGTAAGATTCTTCGTGGATAAGCGGAAGCCGTGTGAGCTCCTCCAGCGTGCCGGGTCTCCCGTTCAGCTCCAGCCAGGTCGGACTCGCAACCGGAAACAGGCGCGGCCGCAACAGCGGTATTGCCCCTTCCGGCAGACGGTCGAAATCACCGAAGCCGACCATCAGGTCGGCCTCAGCTCGCGTGAAGTCCGGTGTCCGGTCGATTGCCCTAAGCAGCACTTCTCCGCAGGAAACCGATTGGCGAATTTCGTCCAGGCGCGGCGTGAGACAACGCGTCGCCAGGCCGGGAATGCACCAGATATGCAGCGCATCCGTCCCAGCCTTTGCCCGCAATTGCGCCGATGTACCGGCAATCGACTGAAACGCCGCCGAGACAACCGAAAAAAGAGTCTCTCCCTCCCGGGTCAAGGTGATCCCGCGCGGCCCGGCAGTGAGCAGTTTCCAGCCCATCCAGGCTTCCAGGTTCTGAATATGACGGCTGACCACCGTGTGACTTATGCCGATATCCAGAGCCGCTTTCCGCATGCTGCCGGTGCGGCCCGCCGCCTCGAAGGCTCGCAGCATGTTCAGCGGCGGCAATCTTCCGGCAAGGGGCCGTTCGGGGTCGAAACGGACACTTTTTCGCGGGCTTGATCGGTTCGATTCGGACATGGAGGGAGCTGACCTGTGGTGCGTTCAATGCACCACAGTATCATAATCTAACTGCTACCAGAAGCACTTCATCCGGCTCTACTCTTCGGGATAGACAGCTCCCGTCGAGGACAAGAAGATGAACAACGACACCCTTCAGCATCGCCGCCTTACAGCGGTTCCGCGCGGCATTGCGACCGCTTATACGAAATTCGTCGACCACGCCTCGAATTCCGAGATTTGGGACGTGGAGGGAAACCGGTTTGTGGATTTTGCCGGTGGTATTGCGGTTCTGAATACAGGTCACCGCCACCCAAAGGTCATCGAGGCGGTCAAGAAACAGCTTGATGCCTATACCCACACGGCGTTCCAGATCCTGCCTTATGAGCCCTACATCAAGGTCTGTGAACGACTGGCGAACCTGGCTCCCATTAAAAGCGCGAAGGCGATCCTGTTTTCGACCGGCGCGGAGGCCGTTGAAAACGCGATAAAGATTGCGCGCGCGGCGACCGGACGGCCGGGTGTGATCGCCTTTTCCGGCGGGTTCCACGGCCGCACGGCCATGACCATGGCTCTGACGGGCAAGGTGGCACCCTACAAGATCAAGTTTGGCATCTCGCCCCCGGGGGTCTTCCATGTCCCCTTCCCGGCGCCCCAGCATGGCACAACCGTCGAGGACTCACTCAAGGCGCTCGACTACCTGTTTCGCTCGGATATGGGTCACGACAACGTCGCCGCGATCATTATCGAACCGGTCCAGGGCGAAGGCGGATTTCATCCGGCGCCGAAAGAACTTCTGGTACGACTGCGCGAGATCTGTGACGAGCATGGCATCATGCTGATTGCCGACGAAATCCAAACCGGGTTCGCACGCACCGGCAAGATGTTCGGCATCGAACATTCCGGAGTAGCGCCTGATATGATGACAGTAGCCAAATCCATGGCCGGCGGTTTTCCTCTCTCAGGCGTCATCGGCCGTGCTGATGTCATGGAAGCGGCTGAGCCGGGCGGGCTAGGCGGCACCTATGCCGGCAATCCCTTGGCGTGTACCGCGGCGCTCGCGGTGCTGGATGTGATCAGCGAAGAAAAACTGATCGACCGCGCCAATGTACTCGGCAGCCGGATAAAGGCGCGTCTCGAGGCAATCCAAAAGAGAAACGATACAGTCCCGATTGCCGCGATCCGTGGTCCAGGGGCCATGGTGGCATTCGATGTCGTTACCGGGTCGGGAAGCGATGAACCGGACGCGGCCGCAACGAAGCGCGTCACACAAGCGGCGCTTGAGGCAGGCCTTGTACTGCTCTCCTGCGGCGTCCACGGCAACACCATCCGCATTCTCAATCCCCTGACTATTTCTGACGACGTCTTTGAAGAGGGCCTTGTCCTTCTCGAAGGCGCGCTTAAGGGTGCGCTACAGCAGGGAGATTGATCGGATGCTGAATCTGAAAGACCCGGCGCTTTTAAAACAACAGGCCTATATCGATGGAGCCTTCGCCGGTGGAGGCGTGCTTCCTGTTATCGATCCGGCAAGCGGTGACGAAATTGCGCGGGTTCCGAACTTCGGAGCCGCAGTCGCCGAAAGAGCCGTTGAAGCAGCGGGCCGCGCCTTTCGGTGCTGGGCGGCCAAAACCGCAAAAGAACGCAGCGCAGTACTTCGCCGCTGGTTCGACCTGCTGACGGCAAATCGTGAGGATCTGGCGGTGATTCTCACGTCCGAACAAGGCAAACCCCTTGCCGAGGCTTTGGGCGAAATCGACTACGCCGCGTCTTATGTTGAGTACTATGCAGAAGAGGCAAAACGGATCGCCGGTGAGATCCTGCCCTCGCATCGCACCGATGCTCGGATCACGGTCTTCCGCCAACCCATCGGCGTCGTTGCCGCGATTACACCCTGGAATTTTCCAGCGGCGATGATCACACGTAAGATCGCTCCTGCGTTGGCTGCTGGTTGCACGGTCGTTGTAAAGCCGGCGCCGGAGACACCGCTTACGGCTCTGGCGCTCGCAGAGTTAGCGAGGCGGGCGGGCTTCCCGCCAGGGACGGTCAATATGATCACCGGTGATGCGGTTGCCATCGGGCAGGTCTTGACGTCTCACCCCAAAGTCCGGCTGGTTGGCTTTACCGGGTCGACTGCTGTCGGCAAACTCCTGATGGCCCAGGCCGCTACGACCGTCAAGAAAGTTGCGCTTGAACTAGGCGGGAACGCACCCTTCATCGTATTCGACGACGCGGATCTAAACGCGGCCGTGGAAGGCGCAATGGTGTCGAAGTTTCGTAACATGGGACAAACCTGCGTTTGTACCAATCGTTTTTTTGTGCAAGCAGGTATTCACAATCGGTTTGTTGAAAAACTCGCTGAGAAAATCGGGGGACTCAGCGTCGGCAACGGGCTCTCTGATAGCGTCGTTCAAGGTCCTTTAATCAACGAGAGAGCAGTTGCAAAGGTAAAGCATCACATTTCGGATGCTGTTTCCAAGGGCGCCAAGATCGTGGTGGGTGGCAAACGACACGAGCTTGGTCAGACATTCTTCCAGCCAACGCTCCTGGTCGGTGCGAACGCAAAAATGCGAGTCGCACAGGAAGAAACGTTCGGCCCGTTAGCTGCAGTGTTTAAATTTGCGTCTGAAGCCGAGGTCATTGCAGCTGCCAACAACATTGAGACTGGTCTTGCTGCCTATTTCTATACTCAGGATATGGCACGGATCTTCCGGCTCATGGAGCAGCTGGAATACGGCATGGTGGGCGTCAATACTGGCTTGATCTCCACCGAACTTGCTCCCTTTGGTGGTGTTAAGGAAAGCGGCAATTCCCGTGAAGGGTCGCGGCACGGCATTGAAGAATTTACCGAACTGAAATACGGCTGCATCGCCGGCCTGGGAGACTGACATGCTTCAGCACAAAGAAAACCATAGTCAACAGGTCACGACGTCGGCTCGCACCTTCCTCGCCGACGTTGACTCCATGTATCGGCAAGCCGCTGCCCTTGTGCCGATGCAGGAAGGCTTGGCGGAAAAAATCCGTATCTGCAACGAGACCTACACGGCTCGCTTTGGTGTGCGGCTCCGGGGCAAAATGCATACATTCGAAGGTTGGCGCGCTGTGCATGCAAATCATCCGGCGCCGGCAAAGGGAGGCATTCGCTTCGCGCCTGATGTCTACCAGGATGAGGTCGAAGCATTAGCAGCGCTGATGACATATAAATGCGCCTTGATGGACCTTCCTTTCGGCGGCTCAAAAGGCGGTTTGAAAATAGATGTGTCGGAGTGGAGTGATGCTGAACTGGAGCGCATCACGCGCCGGTTCACTCAGGAACTTGTCCGTCAGAATTTTCTAGGTCCCTCGCTGAATGTACCAGCCCCTGATGTCGGCACGTCGGAGAAAGCCATGGTCTGGATGGCGAATGAGTACCAGCGCATGCGTCCCGAGGACATCAACGCAGCTGGATGCGTGACCGGCAAGCCGGTCGCTGCCGGTGGAATCGCGGGCCGGAACGAGGCGACGGGACGCGGCGTTCAATATGCAATCCGAGAATTCTTCCGAACACCAGTTGACCGCAAACGCGTACGTGTCCCGGACAAACTCGCAGATTGCAGGGTGATTATGCAGGGGTTTGGGAATGTCGGCTATCACGCCGCCAAATTTCTCGCGCAAGACGGATGCAAGATCATCACAGTGATCGAGCAGGACGGGTCGGTCACCAATCCGGACGGCCTTGATGTCGACGCACTGAAGAAGCACTTCAGCGCGTTCGGCAAGGTCAGTGGATTTCAAAATGCGGCGTATTCAGAGGACGGGTTGGCAGCACTTGAAGCTAAGTGCGACATCCTCATACCGGCTGCGCTCGAAAGCACTATCCATGAAGACAACGCCCACCGCATCCAGGCGGGGCTCATTGCGGAAGCTGCGAACGGACCTGTCACGTTTAGCGCTGATAAGATGCTGCGGGAGAAAGGCATATGTGTTTTGCCTGATTTGTACGCCAATGCAGGCGGTGTGACTGTCAGCTATTTCGAATGGGTCAAGAACATAACCCACATGCCCTTCGGTCTGATGCAGCGTCGGCAGCGCGAACGTGAGCAGGCTCTTTTGGTTGAAGGTTTGGAACAGGTCCTAAAAGTCAGGTTTGCGCCTGAGCATAAAGTAGCTTTCCAGACCGGCGGTGAGGAGATAGACCTCGTTCGGTCTGGCCTCGAAGAATTGATGCGCTCAACTTACGCAAGCATGTCAGAGCTCATGAATAGTAACCCGGCGATCCCGGACTTGCGCACAGCGGCTTACGTACTCGCACTTACAAAGATCAAGAGACAATACGAAGCAATCGGAATTTAAAGAACTACGCTCAACCAACCGAAGGCCAACTTCGCCATTCCTCCCTACCAGGAGCGTTACCTCGAAACTTAACTCCTGGCACCTGGCCGATGGTCGCGATCGCAGCCGAGCATGACCATCGGTCATCTTTCTTTTGATGCACTAGGCATCGAGCTTCAATAGTTGCCGCATACACAATTCCGTTTGGTATTTGGAAGAATTAGTTTCACGCAATGGCACAGCTGCCGGAGATTCATGCATTTGTAGCTGCTTCTGAACTTGGCAGCCTGCGCCGAGCGGCCGAAAAACTCAGTGTTGGCCAATCGTCAATCAGCCGTTCTATCAAGCGCCTGGAAGACAAACTCGGTGTCTCGTTACTTGAACGGAGTACCGCTGGTGTCCACCTGAAAAACGCCGATGAACGGTTTTTTGCATGAAGTGCAGCCAGCACTCCAACTTCTCGATCAAGCGAAGCGGTCTGCTGGGCTGGCGGGCCGCGCAGTAACGGGTGTCGTTCGGACTGGAGTCTTGACCTCACTTGCTGGCGGTTTTCTGCGGAATTTGTTGATCGCCTTCAATCAAAACTATCCGAAGACCGAACTCGATATTCGCGATGGTGGCCGAGACGAGCACATGACCTCGCTGCGTTCCCACGATATTGATATCGTTTTTGCGGCCGGCACGTGCACGCTAAGGAACTGTGAGTGCGTTGCGCTCCGGCACGAACATTTGCAAATTGCGATGCCAAATGGTCACAGATTTTCAGATCGGCAAACGCTCGACTGGACGGATCTCAAAGAAGAACGCTTTATAACGAGCAGACTTCCACCAGGCCCGGAATTCCATGACCTCATAGTTCATCGGCTTGCGAGACACACCGCGACGCCAATGGTTGAGACCAGGAGCGTCTCATCAGAAACTCTCATGAACCTGGTCGGTCTAGGACAGGGTATAACGGCAACGACCGAAGCCTAGTCGTGCGTCAAACTTCCAAACTTGACCGTAAGACCGCTTGCAAATGAATCTGATGTGTTGACCTTCAGCGCGATCTGGCTCGCCGGAAACGACACCCCTGCCCTTCGCTGCCTCATCAGCAACGCCCATATGTTGGCAGGCAAAGTCCGACGCGGCAGTTCCGATTGGCTTGCTCTGCACTCTCAAGCGTAAGCGGTGTTTTGATCACACCTTGGCGGGGTAATTCCACGGCAGGAGCTCATCGATCCGGCTTTGTTTGTGTCCGTTGACGATGGCAGACAACGTGGCTGCCAGGTAGGCTTGGGGATCGATAGCATTGAGCTTGCAGGTCTCGATGAGTGAGGCGATTGCTGCCCAGTTTTGAGCTCCTGCCTCATGCCTTGCGAAGAGAGCGTTTTTCCTGTTGAGTGCAATGGGTCTGATGGTGCGTTCGACGGTGTTGTTGTCAATCTCGATCCGCCTGTCGGTCAGGAACAGGCACAAGCCCTCCCAGTATCTGGCGATGTATTTCAAGGCTTCACCAAGGGGCGATTTGGCGGCGACACGAGCGCGATGATGCGTGAGCCATGTTTCCAGATCGGCGATGAGCGGTGCCGCTCGCTCCCGCCGGTCGGCCAGCCGCGCTTCGAGACTGAGCCCGCGCAGTTCGGCTTCGAGGCGATAAAGGTCGCCGATGCGTTTCACGCCTTCTTCAGCAATCGGCGCGGAGCCAGTCCGGGTGATCTCAACCAGCTTGCGGCGGGCATGGGCCCAGCAATAGGCCAGCCGGATATCCGGTCCGACCCGATCAGGCGCAATGAGCCGATTGTATCCGGCATAGCCATCGACCTGCAAAACCCCTGAGAAGCCCTGCAATATCTGTGCGGCTTCGGTGCATGGGTTCTTCAAAAAGCGTGGAATCACGTTCAAAAAAAGACAGGCCATGCGGCAGAGCAAAGCCGTCCGGATGTCCTGAGCAAAAGACGGGCATGGTTTTACGATCAACTCGACCTTGATCCCAACAGACTGGTGTTCATCGATGAGACTGGCGCTTCCACCAAGATGGCCCGCCTTTACGGTCGCTCAAAACGTGGTGAGCGATGCCGGGCACCGATCCCACATGGACATTGGAAGACAACAACATTTGTCGGTGCCCTGAGACGAACCGGCATGACAGCACCCATGGTGCTGGACGGCGCCATGCACGGGGCCGCTTTCGTCGCTTATGTTGAGCAGGTTCTCGTTCCAACCCTCAAACCCGGCGACATCGTTATCATGGACAACCTGCCCGCCCATAGGCCCGCTGCCGTACGGCAGGCCATTGAAAAGGCCGGCGCAACCCTGCGCTTCCTGCCCCCATACTCTCCAGACTTCAATCCCATCGAAATGGCCTTCTCCAAACTCAAAGCTATCCTGAAAAAGGCCGCGTGCCGAACCAAAGATGATCTATGGGAAACAATCGGAGCAACAATCGACACCTTCAAACCAAATGAATGCCAAAACTACTTTAATGCAGCAGGATATGACCCGGTTTAAGATGAAAACGCTCTAGGTATCACCAAGAGAGGCAGTCGGTATCTGAGAAAAATGCTGATCCAGGGCGCGCGATCCGCCATGCCCATGGTGTCACGGCAAGATACCGCGACAGGCAGGTGGTTACGTGCGCTGCTTGCCCGGGCGCACCCAAACGTTGCCGTTGTCGCCTTGGCCGCGAAGATGGCGCGGATCGTATGGGCGCTGCTTCATCATGGCCGCAACTTTAAGGCCGCCTGATGACGGCATACTGAAGATATCGAACCGGCGCTCGGGGCGAAAACCGCCCGTCGCCCCAAACTGCGAGTGGTGAGAGGAAGATGGCCTTACAGTCGACCGGCATCTCGAAAACCTCCGGCGCAAAATGGCCCGATGAGGCCGGCCCCTTTATGAGGATCGGGATGCGCGGATCTCCATCTTGGCAGCGGCCGTCGAACCGACATGCCGGATACGTTTGTGCAGACTGTTCAAGTGAACTGTCCGGAAAACCGGGACCACTTCACCTTGGCATGAAGCACGAACTGTCCACCCTTTGAGCGATTTAGCGTTGTGGCGACCGAGGTTTTGACGCCAAACTCATAGGGCTTGTGGGCTTTGCCCTTGCCGATACATTCAACCTCCGGCGCATGCAGCGAATAGATCTTCGGCAAGGGATCGCGCCGCTTCTGGGTCATCACCCGTTCTGCCAGCCACAACGGCCGCAGGAAGGCGGCTTCAAGGTCCGGGTTGCCTTTTGTCTTGCGGCGAATGTCGGAAACGGTCCGGCGCAGGAAGGTCTTGAGTTTTCTCAAGCGCTTGCCTGCACGTTTGAACTGTTTGGCATGGGCATAGCGTTGATGGGCGATCAGTTCGGCCTTGCCGACACGGACATAGCTCTGGCGCAGTTTAATGCCTGCCGCCTTGGCCTGGTTGACCAGTCGCTCCCGTGCCCGGTGGATCAACTTGGCATCGGTCGGAAAGGCGGTATTTTTCTCCTGCACCGTGGTGTCGACAATCGCCTGGGCGAAGTCCTGCGGCCTCGTCGCCCGCAGTTTGACGGACACAGCCAGGCTTTCCTCAAGCAGGGCCTGAAGCTTTTCCTCACCCATGCGCTGGCGCCATCGCGTCATTGATGACCGGTCGAACGGCAAGTCGTGGCGGAAGAATTCCTCCCCGCAGAAATATTGATAATACGGATTCTCCACCCAGCGGGCGCACAGTTCCTCGTCGGACAGGTTGTCGGTGTATTTGAGGATCGCCAGTCCAGCCATCAGCCGTGTCGGCAGGGCTGGATGGCCGAGTTTGTCGGAATAGGCCGGGCCGCATTTATCGGCGAGAAGCTCCCAGTCGATGACCCGCGCAAGAACCGCTTTCGGATGCTTCATGTCGAGGATTTGATCCAGCCTGGCTCGGAAAAGATCCCGCTGCCCTGTTTCCACCGGTTCCTTTGGCTTCAGATAACGTACAGATTTTTTCGCATGTATGGACCTCCGGTGGTTGTCAAGCTCGGTGGACTGATGGGCTGACAAGCATGTATCCGGCCTGTTTGTGAGCCGTCTGGCTCGGGCCAATATGGGGAAGCCGTTCCTGATCCTGCCAACAAACACATTATCGGCCTCTGAGGCCGTTGCGAAACACGGCTTTGGGATCAGACGGTATGCCGTTCGTCCAATGAGCAGACAGCCTTTTCTCAGACAGCGGTCCGGACCGGCGGACTATGGAATGCCTCGCCTTTTGCAAGGACGGCCCAGATCATCCGGGCAAGCTTGTTTGCGACAGCCACAGCCACGGCATTGACGTGCTTTGTCTTGAGTTTGTCTACGATCCAACCCTCAAAGAGCGTTCGCGGGCGACTTGCCCTTTGCCTAATCCGGCAAATATACGCCCGTGCTCCATGGATCAGAATCCGCCTCAGATAAGAATCGCCTCTTTTGGAGATACCCAGTAAGCGTTCCTTGCCCGCGCTGGAATGTTGGTTGGGAACCAGCCCCAGCCATGCCGCCAGGTCTCGGCCCCTGGCGAACTGTGAAGCATCGCCGATTGCCGTGAAGAAGGCAGACGCATTCAATTCTCCGACGCCCGGTATTGTCATCAATCGTCGGCATTCGGGGATCATTCGGTTCAGTTCCCGAATGCGTTCATCGATGTTGTTGATGTGCTCGTCCATGACCAGCAATTCATCGTAGAGTTCCGCAAGCAGGCTGCGCATGAGCAGAGGCATGTCGTTCGTTGGAAGACCAGCACACAGGTCCCTCAGACCAGACCGCAGAGCAGCCAGAGACAAGGGCAACACGATGCCAAATTCCGCTAGCAGCCCACGAATTTCATTCGCCAGGGCGGTACGGTCCCGTTTGCGCCGATCCCGAATGCGATGGACAGCTTGCAGGCTTTGCTGCAATTCCGATTTGATCGGTACGAAGCGCATGTTGCGCCGAGATGCAGCCTCACAGATGGCTTCAGCATCCGTGGCATCGTTCTTGTGCTGCTTGACAAAGGGTTTTACGTATTGCGCTGGTACAATCCGCACCTCATGCCCAAGCGATTGACAATAGCGACCCCAAAAATGCGATGTCCCGCAAGCCTCAATGGCTATAGTGGTTGTCGGTATATCCGCCAGAAAGGACATCAGTTGTGGTCGCGTAAACCGACGCTTCAGCAGCTTGCTGCCTTGGTCATCGGTTGCGTGCACCTGGAAGACGCGTTTGGCCAAATCAATTCCGATAATGCTGATGTCCATAATGAACCTCCATGTCCAATATCCCGGTCCCAGTTTTGTGCTGAGGTAACCGGAGGTCCATCCCATCACATTTTCAGGTTGAGACGGCGATTATCGAGCAATACCAGCGGCGGGAAAGCAGTGTCGAAGAAGCTCTGATGGAGATGTATCTGGCCGGTGTTTCGGTTCGGCGTGTTGAGGATATCACCGAAGCTCTGTGGGGGACGAGGGTGTCAGCGGGCACCGTTTCCAATCTGAACAAGAAGATCTACGCGAAGATCGAGGAGTGGCGGTACCAGCCGATCGAAGGTGAGCATCCGTATCTTTATCTGGACGGGATTGTGATGAAGCGGACTTGGGCGGGAGAAGTCAGGAATGTTTCGCTGCTTGTTGCCAGTGCTGTCAATTCCGAGGGTTACCGCGAGATCCTGGGAATCTGCGAAGGCGCCAAGGAAGACAAGTCCGGTTGGTCCAACTTTCTCCGACACCTTGTGGACCGGGGATTGACCGGTGTGAAGCTGATCATCTCCGATGCCTGCCGGGGCCTTGTGGAGAGTATTGCCGACTATCTGCCGGACGCCCAGTAGCAGCGCTGCATGGTGCACTTCTACAGAAATGTTTTCAGCCACGTGCCGTCTGCGAAGGTTCGCGAAGTCACGCATATGCTGAAGGCCATTCATGCTCAGGAAAACCGCAAGGCGGCACAGGAAAAAGCTGATGCTGTCATCGCAGACCTGCAGGCGCAGCGTTTGACACGGGCTGCCGAACTCATCCAGGAGAGCATTGGAGAAACGCTGACCTACTATGGCTTTCCGGACAGCCATTGGCGCAAGATCAGAACCAACAATCCGCTGGAGCGGATCATGAAGGAGATCCGTCGGCGAACACGGGTTGTCGGAGCGTTTCCCGATGGCCAGTCATGCCTCAACCTGGCCGCGGCAAGGCTCAGGCATATCGCAGCCGGCAAATGGTCCACCCGAAAATACATGAACATGACACCGCTCTACGCGGAGCAAAACCAAACACAAGGAGCCGTCGCCTGAAAACCAAAGTGCGAAAAATCTTTGACACTACCGCATGTTGGCGCTGCAACAATATTATAATCAACGTGAGCACAAGATGCCGTTTAAAGCTTGCAGCGCCTGCAACATTAAATTCTTGCAGCAGATAATATGCGAAATCGCTGTGGTGCTGGAACGCACATGCCTTCTCGAACGGATTCGGTATTAACCGCTGAGACCAGAAGGATCCGGACCAGGACACAGAACTGAGATTTTCTCGAGGCGGTGCCTGATTATGTCGGCAACCGCGGCCTTGGAAAACGCCTTCATATCGATTTGTGCTTGCAATCGCTTACTTTTGAACGACTGCCGGCCATTGATACAGAGTTTCAGGCAATCAATAAGTTCCTTTTCATTGACATATGCCCAACTCATATTCGGAGTCCATTCCTCGCTAAACGCGGCACTATAACTGCCAATTGGAGCTATACGGTAACCAATTGGAAATGAATTCTCGACCGTCATGTAATCCATATTGCCACCATATCCAGTAGCTACGACCAAATTACCCACTGACATAGCTTCAGACAAACCAAGACCCCAGCCCTCCGAACAATGGCTGCTCACATAGCAGTCGCATATCGAATGCAGCGCGCCCATCATCGGCTCATCAAAATCCTCACGGATCAGATGCATGCCAGGCGGTACGGGAAACGGTCGGCCCCGCAGTTGTTGATCAACTGAATGGTCTTTTATCACCAAGTGAACCTTGTCAGGTTCCACAACCTGAAAAAGGGCTCGAAGTGTTTGCCACACATTCTTCCGTGGGTCTGAAAGTCTTCCGATTGTGTAAAAGTAATACACATTATCGCGATAATCGAGCATCTGCTTTAGCTTCTCGATCGCACATTTTACAATGACCGGTTTATCTGCAATATGCGGAACAACAAATATGCGATTATGTGCCTGCCGAAGTACATCCCGAGAAAAGCTAGACGGTGTCCAAATCTCGTCTACCATCTGAATGTTTTGATGGGCAAAGCTGGGCAAAATATCTGTTTCCCATACGCAATAACCGATCACATATCTATTTTTCAGAACCGGATACATATTGAACCACTGGGGAATGTCACCCATAAGTCCTTGCAAAACCACAACGTCCGCTTCATCTGGAGAGGCTACCTCATCGATATCGAGCATCTGAAAACAGGCACGATATGCATTGGCGGGTTTGCAAAATCCAATATAGTCCCTCAGTAGATAGCATATCTTCATCCTACCCTCGATTCAGTATGCTCGGAACTGAGCATTAGCTCCTGTGAGAACCTAAAGGTTGTAGAGTTTGGTATCCCGACACCATTCCAAACAATAGATAGCTGGGTGAGTCTGCCGCCGATTTATCTTCGAGAGCGACCTTTATCGGCAACGGATGCCACTGTTTTGCATTCGCAAACGGTGGATCAAATTCACATGAAATCGGCCAATTTACTGAACCTTATTCTGATGCCCTATTCCGCATATTCTAATATATCTTTCAATTTTTGGTGCTTTATTATTCTCATGCCATCACTTTTTAAGCATATCCATCCTTCTCTTTCCCATTTATTCAATATTTTATTGACTATCCCTCTAGAGCCTCGCCCCATTTTACTTATCAGTGTCTGATTTATGCATTTCGGTATGGAGTTGTTGCTACTATTTATAATTGCGTCAAGCTCCAACAATACAAAAGCAATTCGTTCAGCTAAAGATGCCCTTGAGAGCGAAAAGAATCTCGAATACAGACGGTCCATGTATTTTTTTACTATAACATTCTCAATCACCAGACTCTTCTCAAGTTTATGTTCGTTCATAATATCAACTAATTCCAGTATAAAACATTCACACAAACATTCATAATATACTGACATTCTTCTTTTTAAGAGAAAATTCTCTAAATTTAAAATATCTTTCTTTGTACTTATGTCTATTACTATTTCTTGCCCACAGCGATCGATAATATAGACCTTTACGTATCCATCCAGAAGTACATAAACATTATTTTTGTTTTTCGGAAATTCAATTGAACCGTTGGCGTAAAAAAATCTTTTGTTGGGGATGTCGTCAAAGTTTAGATCGATATCTCCACTTAGGTACTCAGCTAGGTTTTCCTCGATGCTATTCATATCGTCCTGGTACAAAGTTCGAGTTAGATGCCGTAGTTTTTCACTACCTTAGATTGTATATTGGCGTCACAAGACGTCGATGAATGGCACCACCGAGGCAAGAACGTAACAGCAAATTCTCGGTCAAGTTGTGCTGTTTGACACAACATGCATGCAGTGCATTTGCAATTGCCAGTAAGGTCAGTTGACGAACTTGGCTAAAATGACTGATAAATAGACATAAAATGCCTTGTAAAATCCCTCCACCAGACCTGATCATACATTGTTAATAAATGTAATTTACGTTTATCTGACATCTTTGATAAAAGCGAAATGTTCTATAATACACTACTATTTCTATATATTTTATAGATCCGATATCGAGTCTAGGCACAGGGGAGATGCGTTGTGTGCATAGACGCACAGAGGCGACTTTTCAAACCTGTTGACCTACTGTGCGGAACTGAGTCCAGAGCCCATGCAAGCTTGTCGTGTTGGAAATGGAAGAAACCCAACTTACAGGATCAAACAGAATATCGCGGAGGACGACGGATCCCTTTTCAACCAGAGGCGAATGCGAGCAATTTGTTCCGTATTCTTTCGGAGTCTTTTAGAGCACCACTAAACTGTGTTGTTACTGCAACTAATCCGTGTTGTGTGTTACCAGGCAATAACATGCAGCTATACTCAGCTTCCATAATCATACCAAATCCTCAGGGTTCCAATGCCCGATCAAGGAGTTTTCCAAGCATTGCCGTCATGGTTTCCTGTTTATGAAGCTTGCGTCCAAGGGAGGCTATGGGCCTATGAATGCTGGAGGATCAATTACCCTCCTTCGATAGGATTATTATCAGTACATCTTGTTGTTTATTCACCAAAGAAGTAATAGTTTAGTTTTATGTTGTTTTTTATTTCTGAAGATCTGTATTTGATATCTGTCTCAATAAAACTAATATAATTCCAATGGCGAACATTACTTTACCAAAATACTGTGGAGGTATAAATTCGTAGCCATATTCGTGAAGTAGTCCAGCAGTGGCAACCAAAACTGCAAAAATGTGCGTTTTCCAACCCCTTAGCCTGGCAACAATCCAGATCCACCAGTGCGAATTGACTTTCGCAGCTGTGGACGCAGCTGCAATACCAGAACCGGCCATTGCCGTGTTTGTGACCTTTTTTGAGCGCTGCTTTTTCCGCATCTCCATGGCCGAATGAATGGCTGCCATTGTATCCGGCCCAAGAATTCCGTCAGTAACCAAACTGGAATCGGATTTCTGGAACGTCAGGATCGCAGATGTTGTCTTGGTGCCGAGCCAGCCATCGGCAGGACCGGGATTGTAACCCAGGGTAGTCAAGTCATGCTGCGCCTCTTTTAACAACCCGTAAGGTGAAGATTGGGCTGCTATCTGGTTTCCAATTGCACCAGTCATTGGGTGCTGATCGTAAAACCGGACAGCCTGTTCCAAGCGGATTTGGTATCTGTTGCGCGCAAAAGATGGTCCGTTGTACCGAAGTGCGAAGTTATCCCAATGTCCTTTGCGAATGTCGTAAATTAGTCCTGTAGACTTTAGAAATTTGATCATCGAAAGAAGTTGGTTTGCTTCGCTTATCAACAAAAAGTTGACCATTTGCGTCACAGATGAAAAGCCTGACTGCCTGTAGTTTAGCCCCATGATTTGAGCCAGTCCGTAGGAAGCCCATTCAAGCGCCCTTTCGCCGGCGATTTCGTACGCAGTAGACAACTGCCAGTGACGGGCAGCCATTGATTGTGGATATGGTTCTTCTCCCCATCTTTTATATGCCAGATTGTATTTAACGAGAGCATCTCGAGTGGCGCCCTCTGTTTCCCGCCATGCTATATGTGGTTCATACAAAATCTTTAGCAAACCTGAACTTGAGAACCCACGACCGGCGGCTTCCACCTTAATGACAGCAAGCAGGTGGGAGATCGGAATGTCTTCAGATTCGGCTTCTGCAACTAACTCGCTTCGGGACAGAGGTCTTGTGTTGATGCCTCGCAAGGGGAAGGTAATATTTGGTTCTGTGACTGACATATCCCACAATACCGTGATACTGGGAGCCAAGATGTGCAGTATTGGACAAAGGCATACCAAAGGACGAGAAACACATGGCACCTGCCTCTGAGACAGCGGACTTGTCATGGATATAGGGGAAGACGGTTCGTCCGCTGTTTCGTTTCGTTAAAACCAAGACGAGTTGAGATGTAAGGTAAGCGGGACGGAGTTTTGTCAGTGTCCGTCCGGTGAATCCGATCTTCATGGCGGTGACGCGCTCTGTTACGCTGCTTTTGCAGCGTAACACCAAGGCATGAGTTCGTTGATGCGATTGATCTTGTGGTCGGCGATTTGCGCCAGGACCCATGTGAGCCAGGCTTGCGGGTCAATGCCGTTGAGTTTGGCGGTTTCGATCAGCGTATAGGCGATAGCCGCTGATTTCCCGCCGCCTTGTGAGCCCATGAAGAGGTAGTTTTTTCGGCCAAGAGCTATCGGCTTTATCGCCCGCTCCGCACAATTGTTGTCCAGCTCCAGATGCCCGTTATCGAGATACGGCCGGGCTTTCGGCAGGCGGCTGAGCGCATACCGGATCGCAGCGGCCAGTGGTGACTTGCCGGAGATCCGCGTCAATTGGGTGCCGAGCCAGCCTTCCAGATCGTCGAAGATAGGTTTGGCGTTTGCTTGCCGTAAGGCGGTGCGCTCCGGCGGAGGTTTTCCGCGTGCCTTCTTTTCGATTTCGTACAGCCCGGCAACGCGCTGAATGGCCTCTGCGGCAATCGATGATCCTTGGGATGCGTGCACATCGACGAACTTGCGCCGGATATGAGCCATACAGGCCATCTCCCGGGCCTTGTTCTCCCCGAACAGGCCGTTGAACCCGGCATAACCGTCCGCGTGAACCCAGCCCTTGTAGCCGGACAGGTGCCCCTCAGGATGTTCGCCCTTACGGTCAACCGTGAACTGGTACCAGGCCAGCGGCGGAGAAGAGCCAGCCTACGGGCGTTCATCCCTCACATAGGCCCAGATCCTGGCGGTTTTTGTCTTCTTTGTTCCCGGAGCCTGAAGCTTGACCGGGGTGTCATCGGCAAAGAGCGCTTCCCCTTGCCGGACTATGCGGCCGATGGCATCCGCCAACGGCTCAAGCAAGGCGGTGGAGCGCCCCACCCAATCAGCAAGGGTCGAGCGGTCCAAGTCAATGCCTTCCCGGCCGAAGATCTGAGATTGGCGGTATAAAGGCAAGCGAGTCGCGCGAGGGGATTTCACCCTCACGCGCTCCCAGAACCGTACGTGAACCTCTCAGCTCATACGGCTCCCGGTATTCAGCCGTTTGCGTGAAGAAGAGACCAATGGGCAAACAGTCCCGGCGTGGATTTCGCAATTCTGGCGAGCCAGAGCCGCGCTTGCCGGGGCCGTTGCTTGAAGCGTTTGTACTTCCGCATCACCCATCGGACCAAATGGGCGTCGATCAGACGTAGCGTCGGATAGAGTGCCGATTTGTAGAAGCATCTGAAGTAGCCGATCCAGCCCTCAATCTGCCGATTGAACATGCGGGCCAGATCGATCAGCCCTTTGTCGCTGCGCCGCTGCAAACCCCAATTGCGCACCCGGCGCCGGAACGCCTTGAGCGCTTTGGGGCTGGCCGCCGGAAGATAGGATACCCCGAACAATCCTCCACGCCAGATCGCCAGCCGGGGCTGGAACCTGTAGCCAAGGAAGTCGAATGCAACCGTCGGGGAAGATCCCTTCCGGTTCGTGTCCTTGCAGTAGGCGATCTTCGTCTTCTGCAGATGAAGCGTCAGGCCACATTCGGCAAGCCGGTCTTCGACCTGCCGCCAGAGCCTACGCGCTTCGCCTTCCGTCCGACAATGGCAGATAATGTCATCCGCATAGCGTTCGAATGGCACTTGCGGGTTCTCCCGATCCATCCATGTGTCGAAAGCGTAGTGCAGAAACAGGTTAGCCAGCAGCGGTGAGATGACCCCACCCTGCGGTGTTCCCTGATCCTGCGGGACAAGACTGCCATCCTCCATCATCACGGGTGCCTTCAGCCACCGTTCGATATAGAGCAGCACCCAGCGACAATCCGTATGATGGCGGACTGCCTTGAGCAGAAGTTCATGATCGATGGTGTCAAAGAACCCTTTGATGTCCATATCCAACACCCAGTCGTAGCGCCAGCATCGCTTGCGCACCGTCCGAATGGCGTCAACGGCAGAGCGTTCGGGCCGATAGCCATAGGAATCCTTGTGGAAGACTGCTTCCACAAGGGGTTCCAGATACTGCCGGACGACCTCCTGTGCGATGCGGTCCGCAACTGTCGGGATGCCCAACGGTCGTTGGCCCCCATCCGCCTTTGGGATCATAACCCGGCGTACCGGCGATGGTATGTAGCTGCCAGAAGACATCCGGTTCCAAAGCTTGTAAAGGTTCGGCCCAAGCCGCTCCCCGAAGCCCTCGAGTGTCTGCCCATCTACGCCAGCTGCACCCTGATTGGCCTTCACACGCTTGAATGCCTCCCAGACCTCTCTCTTCTCAATTGTAAACGGCTTTGCCTCTGTCATCCGGCTCATCCTGTTACCAGTTGGCCAGTGGCAGCGGCTGAAACACCACAGCCCCTTCGGTCCGGCGCCATTACAGCGCTTTCAACCCTACTACGAGCTGTTCTGCCCCTGTGCCCCGCATCGGTACTCTGGACCTCTCGGGGGCCACCCGATCGGTCGTCTCCCTTGGCATCGGGGCGACAGGTTCTCCTGTTCCGCAAAAGAGCCTGATCCGGATTCACGCCGCCTTCGAGCCGGATGCCGCATGGGCCGGACTTCAGGGCACCGCCCATACTCATCCCGGGATGACCACCACCCCCGGTTCTGACATCAACCATACGCTTTCGGCAGTTCATCGACGGTTCGCTTTCGCTCGTCTCTCCGTATCGTACCTGACGGGATCACGCCCCGCCGTTTCCACAACGCTCACCACCATCGCTCTTTACGACAGCAGCTTGTGGTGGTTTGGGATCGGCTCCTGATCGCCGAACCCGAGGGGCCTACCCTCATCTCTCTTGCAGTTACGTACCTCCTTTCCAGGTTGATACTCAGGACACACGGTGATTGGCATATTTTGACACAAGGATATGCGCCAGGAGACCGGCTCCCGGCCGTCCGCGCTCAATCGGACGCGATGGCAAGGGCGCCTGAACAATCCTCTCGCACCAAGAACAGGACAGGCGCGGTCTGACAATACGGTTCACGATAAACCGGCCGGGCACATATTCCAGCTCTTCGGTAATGTCCTCACCCAGTGTCTTCAGCTTGCCGCCACACCGAAGGCAGGCTTCGCCCGGCATCAAGATCGTGTCATTGCGCTCAAGATGATCCGGTAGCGGCTTGCGGCTGTGCTGGCGTTTGGCCTGTCCGGGAGGAGCATCCACCGAAGCGGAATCCGGCATGTTTTGCTGATCAGCAGCTACACCAATGGCCTCTTCCTCGGCAAGGCTCAGATTGAGCTGATCGAGGCTTTCCGATTTGGAGCCGAACCGGTTCCGGTGCGCCCCATGAAGCTGATGCTGAAGCTGCTCGACCTTCAGGCTCAAGGCTTTGACTTCGTCGGCAAGAAGCCGATTCACGGCTTTCAATTCAGCCGGATCGTCAGGCGTGATGTCCTAGTCCTTCAGCATGGCTGCATTTATACCGGATGCAGCCACAGGCAGAAAGGAAAAAGCGGATTAAGTCTCTGTATTTATGTCGCTATCCGCTCGTCAGCGGTGTCCAGGTGCGGGTGGGCATGCGCCAGTCGATCCCCTCAAGCAGCATCGACAGCTGGGCCGCCGTAACACTGACCTTGCCAGACTTCGCCCCCGGCCAGACAAACCGGCCTTTCTCCAGCCGTTTGGAAAACAGGCAAGCCCCCTGACTGTCCCACCAGATGATCTTCAAAAGATCGCCCTGCCGACCGCGGAATACAAACAAGTGCCCCGAATAGGGATCTTGCGACAGAACCTGTTCGGTTTGGGCCGCAAGGGAGTTGAAGCCGCGCCGCATGTCCGTCACACCCGCCGCCAGCCAAACTCGGGTGTTCGATGGAACCGGGATCATCCCATCAAGCCCTGGACCAGCCCCATAACCGCAGCCAGAGCCGTTGGGCCTTCGATCAACACCCGGCGGCCATCAGAAAGGGTAATATCAACCCGGCTTGCACAGACAGGTTCCGGGGCCGGGACAACGACCCCTGTAGTGGCAGGACAAGCTGCCGGGGCCAGCTCCAGCTCAACGAAAGACCCGTCCTCAACATTACCCTGGTCAACTGGCGCAGCGGCAAAGCGCGGATCCTTCAGCCAATTGTGGATCATATTGGCATTCGCCGAATACCGGCGGGCCACCTGGGCAACCGACGTACCGGGAAGAACCGCTTGCGCACAGATCTCCCGCTTCTCCTCATCAGACCAAATCCGCCGTTTCCTTCGATTACTCATCAGGAGCCTTAAGTGTACATTTAGATAAGTGGACACTTAAAGCACCAAACCGAAACACGTTAGGTCGGGTTAAACGAACGATCACTTTTGTCACGCCAACCGCCCACAAAATGGTGTGTGATCATTTGATTAATGATGTGAATTGGCACGACAACCACATCAGAATAGTCTTGGGCGGCACGATAGGCGATCTCAGTAATCACATCCGGGCCAGTGGTATATAGAATGTCATATTCATTTCGAATTGGTAGGTGATGCCGCTGTTTCATCAATTCTAATACTGCAAGCCAAAATGGGTGGCGTGGTACGGAAGCCATGAAGTAGTTCGCCACGCGAACCGGCAGCTCTGGTGCCCCAAAACGAATTGGTTCATTTTGTCCGATTTGTCGACACATCTCTTCGGTCAACACTGTTTCCACAGCCAAAATGACATTCGCCTCTGGATACATCGTCAATAAAACATCCAGAGTAATATGTGGTTCAACATCCAAATCGATATATATGCCACCCATCTGGTGTAGAAGCATCGGCCTGCAGACATCACATCGTTGAATAGCCTTTGTATAGCTATCGTAGGGATAGTGCTTATACTTCCCAACTATATTCTCGATTTCATTTGATCCAAGTAATTGGACGTCCCACTCAGGATGCCAATCGATCCACTTTTCGTAATAGGATCGGTAAACTTTGGGAATGTCGTCAGCATCATCCAGCAGCCCCCAGATGAAATGCAGGCGCCTCGGAATTTTGGATAGCATGGGTTTGGGTTTGTTCATGATTCAATTGGGATGTCACTGACAAGTGAATGGCCACGACCGCCCGTCGCATTTCAACTGTCAAACAGAGATACACACCTCAGGGACATCAGACCGAATCTGTGTGCTCCCGATGGAGACAAGTCGCTCCTTCATCAATTGAGCAACGGCGTCTTTACCAAAACGCTCCATATCTGTCCGAGCGTTCCTTCGCAAAGGTGCTAGCTCCCCCCAATTGTCCATAGCTTCTGTCAGCTTTGCGGCAAAATCGATCTCATCGATGGACGCCCATTGGCCTTCTGATGGCCAGGGATTATTCATTTGAGCGGGAGTGATACTATAGTCAACAGGCAGGGAATTTTCAGCAGTCATGAAATCCATATTGCCGCTATACCCGGTGGCTACTACAAGATTTCCATGCGCCATCGCCTCTGACATGCACATCCCCCATCCTTCGGAACAATGGGCGCTGACATAGCAATTGCCTATCTGATGCAGGGCGTTCATTAGGCCAGCGGGCAGGTGGGACGGCAGATAGATGAACTGTTCGCCACGGTGAAACCAATCCTGTGGAACCGGAATATCGGTCTTCAATATGTATCGAGCGTTTTGGTTCTCAATGACCCGTGGCAAAGTCCTTAACAGGGCAGGCAAGTTCTTCCGGCGAGGGAGTATGTCCGTAATTGTATAGAAGTAGAATTCCTCTTTCTTATAACCAATCAAATTCTTTAGGTAATCGAGCTCGGACTCACTTGCGATCTGTCTTTCAGCTGTATGTGGTATGATGTGCACATTGTCGAAGTGATTTTTGAGCGTTTGTGCGCAGTAATCTGAAGCCGTCCAGATTTCGTCTACAAGTTCTAAATTATAGCGATAAATATTCGGTAATATATCTGTTTCCCAAACTGCATATGCGATTGTATACTTGTTCTGTATCTCGGGCTCCATCATGATGTGTGCAGGAAAATGCCAGGGCTCAACATGAAGTATTACAATATCTGCTTCAGGCACATTTTCTACAATCTCGAATCCTGCCGACTTCAGGCAATTTATGTTTGCGGTTCCCGAGGTACGGAATGACTCATGCATCCCATGAATGTAGCGAATTTTCTTATTCATCTTCGTTGTCCAATCCCATTTCTTGGCAGCTGTCTGATCGGCTTCTGACAAAATACAAGACCTGTTCAGGCAGAAAACCGGGCCCAAGCGCGCATTAGTTCTTTGATTCGGGAGACAGTCGGAGCAGTCCGAATTTTGACAACCAAAGACAGGTTGCGAATATGCGGCTCTCCTCAAATTCTTTATAGGTGTCACAGAGTTCACCTATGGTAAGCCCTTCATAGGATACAATATTATCAAGCACTGCATTGATCTGCTGATACTCCAGTTGAGCACCACTGGCGAAGCTGGTTCCCTGATGGTTCAGGAGCCAATCAATGTCGACATTGTTCGTTTTAAGAGGATATAATTTGGTATTTCTATCAACGACCCCATCGGAAAAACCTTTGAATACTTTGAGCGGATCCGGATTGAATGGGTTTGCGCACTGGCGGGCACGTTCGCAGTGACCAATGGCGTAACCTGTCTCACGCTGAACAGATAGTTCATCGAACAGCTCGTGATACTGTGACAGCACAACGCTCCAATCGAAAACCTCTCTTGCCCGTCGCCGAGCGTTTTCGCCCATGTGGTGGCGTTCATCCGGATTTTTTACGAGATACTCGATGCCGTTCGCGCAAACTCCGATATCGACGGATGTTGCCTGGGCCAATCCACCCACGTATTCGGGATAAGACTCCAGGTACTGATCGTTAAGGTCACCGTAGTGAATTCCCAGCCTCGATTCATGATGGGGCAAATATGTGGGCACCAGGATTCCGGTCTGCATGTCAATGACTGTTTCGCGATACCCGCTCCAGTCACTTACAATGCAGGGCAGCGATGCGGCCATGGCCTCCACAGGGGTTAGGCCGAAGGTTTCCTGGATATTGTCTGATAGGGAAATGAAAATGTCGGCTGCAGCCCACAAATGGCTCGTGTCTACCTCAATCAGCCGATCACCTTCTTCCTCCAGACCGTCGACCCAATGGATCTTGAATGAAGGACTGTAATCCTTCAACAGGCTCATGAGGTCCTCTCCGATGGCTGGGCTGAGTGGTTTTCCCGCAATGACCAGGTGGAGCTGTTTTGTATTGCCAATATTGCGCTGTGCTGTCTCTATTGCCATCGCCATGGGGAGCGGATGGCTCTTCGTCAGAGGATCAATACGGCCAAAACAAAGCAAGACCACATCGTCATCCTCAATGCCCATGGATTGGCGCCAGCTTTGAGCCTTGGAGACACGCTCGGCGGTGCGTTCGAACCGATCGCAATGGATCCCCAAGGGGATTACCGGAAGTTGTATCGGTGGTGCCATGACCGTTGAACCTCGACTTTGAATGTAGTCGAGGTGAGATTCCACAATGTCGTTTACCGCACCCTTGGCTGCATTTGAGGTGCAAATCAACGCATCCCAGCTCTGCACCGGCGCAAACAGGAGGCTGAATAACAGATTGTAAATTCTGCTTGTTGAAAGGGTATGTGTTATGCCAACAATGGAAAAAGCGGTCTCATCCATCGTCCGCCGCGGGTATGCCAGATCATCCAAGTTTGGAATGGGCATGAGCACTGTTCCCGCAGTTCCAAGACCGTACAAATTGTCCGTGCTTAGGACGGGAACCGATGCACCTTTGGCTCCCCTTGTATCTGCATCGCGAAAAAAACTATTCAGACTTTCCGGCTTGTTTGGAAGAATTGCGAAGCCGCCCTCAGGCAGATACCGATACAATGCGTCGAGCAGGCTGATACCCATCGACCTTCTACCTATGATCAATCCGTTGTTGTGATCAAAACTGTCAGAGTCATAACGCAATACGAATGATGGAGGCTTCGGTAAAATTCTGCGGCGATTTACACCAAAAAATTGCTTAATGTTTTCATTAGCCACGACGGAATAGATCCTTGATATACCTGCTTACCAAATTTGAGAGGTGGTCGGTGTCTCTCAGTTAGTCGAATAAATTGCAACGATCCGTATCCATCGAATTGTCCAAGTCACCGATGCTGAAGATGTTATTCTCTTCAGCATCGGTTATCGCAATCATGACTTGCGTCAGGACTTCATTCGCTAGATGACGACAGTTGAAAGAGGCCGGGATGTGCTGACAAAGCAAAAGTACTTGCTGATGTGACCTCCGGATCAAGCCTATCGGGCGATTGCTGATTCAGGTAATTCAAAATTCCGGCTACGGACTGCAAACCGGTTTGAATGGAACCCTCCAGCCAACCGCTCAGCCCTGGCGATGCCGTAGCTTCGCCCGCGATGAACAGTCCCGTATAGTCCTCTATTTCCTCGTTGTAGCTCGTCATCCCAAACACCTGTGCAGTTTGGAACTCAGAAAGTCGGGCTACCGGGTTCGAGTCATCACCGTATGCGAGACCGGCTCCCGGTTGGGCCATTCGCCAAGCCGCATTAAATCCGTCCATTTTTTCCCAGACAACAACAGCGGTTTGGTCATGGTTCAACGCCCATTCGAGATGTGGATCGTACCTATCATCGAATCCATAAATCTCCTTCATTTGCTCCCAGGCGTACCTAACCGCCGTATCGTTGTCCAATGCAGTCCAGGACTGTGCATTGTAGTCCCAGCCATAATTGATCAATAGCGTGCCCTGCTTACTGAAACTGTCTATGCGTGTATCGTTGTAGCAAGTCGCCCAATGATAGTTGTCAAAGGTATAGATCTGCCGGATGGTCTTGTCCGTGAGCGTCGTCACGACAAAATCATTGTTTGGATTGTTGTCATCGGAACCGGTTCTATTCATCCAGAACGCCTGACTCCTAGGATCATTTTTGATGTTCGGGAAGTTGAGTGCGATTTTGCTATTGTTGTTGATTCTTATTCGCTTGAAAAAAGAAACTGCGCGGGATGGAATAAGCCCGGAAGTGTCTGGGAACAGGTTCGTTGAACGTATTGCAGCTGGCGATTGCGTAACGATTGCAGCGGTGTAGGTCCTCTTTTCCCCATCTGCCGTCGTTATGTTTATACCTTGGCTTCCTTTTTCGACTGCGGTTACCTTGTCAGTGACAACCTTGTTTCGCGTTTGGTTCCACAGACAGGTGATCCCTTGCGTTTTGGTTTTTGTAAAGTGCGTCAGGAACGGCTGCATCAGGTAGCACGGACCACCGAGGAAATAATCCTGGGCGGAATCGGCAGCCTGAAGCGCAATGCGGAGCAACTCCATGTAGCTCGAATAATAGAACATTGCGAACGGACCAGTTCCCGTTCCAATTTCTCCAAACATTTCCGACATGGATATGTTGAAGTCACCCCATTCGTCATATGCAGGCTCTTCGTGCCAACCCGCTTGAATCAGTCTTTCGCGCAGGGAAATTCCATCATATTTTTCAATCAGACCTTGCCATTGGGAGGTGATCTCAGCGGCATTTTTCTGGGATGGTTCTTTCGTATAAGCCGAGTAACTCTTTAGAATATCGTATAGATCGCCATTTATGCCAAAAAGCAGCTCGAAATATGTGTATGTTAAATTATAAATTGCCTGGTTAGATTTTGCCAGGGTTGTACCGGCTTCAGCGCGGTATGTTTCTGCATAGACTCCTTCGCTGGGTGGACTGTCATTTGAGGTATCTTTAAAGATACCTTTGGTATGGTAAACCGTGTCATAGATCAGGGAATCACTGTCATTTGGTGGGACCACCCCACCGATTTCGTCGTTGCTTGAATTCACATTATTGTACAAACCAGGGTCTCTGAACGGAACCCACGGAGTGGTATAAGTGTTGGGTTTATTACCAAAATAGTAGTCATTGTTAAAAACGCGTGCGTAGGTTCGCACAATGAGATGTGTGGCCGGGAAGCGCATGCCCCCGAGTTCCGCGACACGGCGCCCCCAATGATGAAGATTGCGGCCCCAGGTCGGTGTGACTGTTGTGCTCGTGAGATTGGCTGCGCTACTTGGCCACCAGCCAGCGCCGGCTCCGTCGTTGTATAATTTTGTGGCGCCCCAATCCCAGCTGTACATTCGGCCATAGGGACGTGCATACGTTTTGCCCTCTAGTGGCGCGGTCTGCATCTCGTAGAAATGGGGTTGCAGACCAAGTTTCATTAATTCATAGCCCGCTGCCAATCCGGCTCCACCGGCACCGATGATCGCCACCGGCATGTCGTTGTATGTATCATCGAGCGTGGTTTTCTCGAGGTTGAAATTGTCTGGCACTCCTGCTCCGCCAAATTGTCCGGGATTTTCGTACGCATCATTGATCAAGGCCGGAAAATCCCAATCGAACAGGCTCAACGCGCTGGCCGGGTCGTTGGTAAAGGGTGTCTGAATGTCGGGAAGTCGGTCCCGATAAAAAAGGTCGTGTTCGGTCGCATCTAAGATGGCGCCAATGGACTTGGCTTCTGCATGTCTGGTCCCGGCAAACATGCCGGCCTGGGAAGCGATGGCTGCGCTCAGCGCCGCCGCAGATCCCTGCATGAAGTCTCGGCGGTTGATCTGATGATCGCTGTTTTCTTTCGGAGTGTTGCCATCTGTCTTCCGGCGGGAATTCTTGGTCATCTGATCAGCCTCCTGAGCGTTTTTGAGTAGTTCAAGTGCCATTGCCAAAGTGCATGGCAAACGATTGGAGTTGCGTTTTAGCAGATGCTCGCTCCTGCCATTGTGCGATATCACTCAGCACAGACACATTTACTGGATAAAATTTAAATCCATATTTTTCAGATGGTTAAAGGAGAGAGCCGCGACTAATTATTTGCCATTGTGTTGGAAACAATGAGAAACGTTGGTTGCCGTGAGACGGTTGAAATTCACTGGCACCATGCTCCCAATCACAATTTATGAATTGAACCGCCCCGGGTTTGCCGGAGGCTCCAACTCCTGAGTAGGATGGAGCATAATGAATGCCTGAGTCCTGTCAAATCGAGCGCCCTGCAATCTGATCAAAGTAAGTTGGCAATGCCCCAGAAAGGCGCGATCATAAACGGTCTTTCGCGGGGTGGAACGAACCATCGGAAGAACAATTCATGAGCACTGTGTTTGGCATGTGTAAGGCCCCAGCAAGCCGCGGCGCGCGCGGCGCTTCGGTTATCTTAGGCGCAAGACAGTTCGTCCGAGTTGTCCCGGTTCACGCAACGAAACGAAAGCGTTTTCGAAGTCCTCGAAATCGAATTCACGAACCGGTCCGACACTGAGTGTGCCATCTGCGATTTGTCCTGTAAGCTCGGAAAGCAATGCGCCGTCGCCGTGAGTAACCATCAGATAGCCGACCTTTTGTCCACGAAACATGTTTCCGGCAATGGCGAGGAGATTGTTTTGTGGGTTGGTCGGGACAAAAACTCCGCCCGGCTTCAAGAGATGGCGAACGTCACGGAATACGTACTTGTTCGACAAATCGAGCACCGCGTCGAATTTACCGGTCATCTGGGCGATCGGGGTTTGACGGTAGTCGATGACTTCGTCTGCTCTCAGTTCCTTCATAATGCTCAACCCGTCCGGACCGGAAACGCCCGTGACAGAAAGTTGCATCCCGTGTGCGATTTGGATCGCATAAACGCCCAAACCCCCGCTGGCGCCCAGGATCAGAACAGATTGCCCAGGCTTTAGCCGCCCGATGTCCCGTAGGGCGACAAGGCTTGTTTGCGCCCCAAGCGGGAAAGCCGCTGCTTGGGCAAAGCTCATGTTTTCGGGCATTTCCGCGATGTAGGATGCGGAAATGCTGATGACATCCTGATGGGTTTTGGGGCCCTTCATAAGATGCGTGTAGCCAAACACCTTTGTTCCTGTCGGGAACCTTGCCCTGCCCTCTAAGACAGTACCGGAAAACTCCAATCCGGTGCGCACATTGGATCGTGCCCGCGCAAGTTTAATAAACAGATCAAGGTCCCCTCGTGCAATATCGGCATCCGTAGGATTCAGCGACGCATAATGGATCTGGACTTTGACCTCTCCTTCTTGACGAGTCGGTTCGGGAGCATCGTCCACAAGCGAAAGCGTATGATTAGAGTTTTGAAGAGCTCTCATGATGAAATTTCACCCATTGGGTCAAGTGACCTATTTCACGAATGACCACTTAGGTCGTTTGACCTATTCTGTCAATATCCCTAAAACAAATCGCAGTAGTCAATATGTGAGAAGAATGGCATGAGTGCAGAAACCCGCCGCTCGAACATTCTCGACGTGACCGAGAGCTTGCTCATAGATGCTGGAAACGCCGGATTGACGATGCGAAAAATTGCGACGTCTTCCGGGATCAGTTTGGGCAATCTCCAATACCACTTTGCAACGCGTGAAGACGTTTTGTTGGCTCTTTTGACCAGGTTCCTGGCGCCTTACGAAGAGCGGTTGGAGCACCTCCCCAAAAGCCTTCCGGAAGATGTCGCCGAAGCCTTGAAGCTGATGTTTGAGAACGTTCTGAGCGATCCGGATTTTGATCGTTGCGCCACGATCTATAAGGAAATCTGGGCGGCCTCGAGCCATTCCGAGGAGATGCGGAACGCGTTGAACGCCTATTACAGGCGCCTTGCAAGGTTTTATCGTGAGTTATTTTCAAGTGTCGCCGCACCACAAACAGCACCGAAAAAGATCGAACGCGCAGCCGCAGCGATTTTGCCGATCCTGGAGGGGTATTGTGTCACGAAAGATGCTGTCGATTTGCCCGTAGACATAACTGCAGAGGACTGGGCCAAGATGGTCGCCACGCTCTTGCGTTGATGCTCCAATGTAATGGATCATCAATAGCGAGCGCGCTGCCACGACGCGACCTTGGGAATTTGTCATGACAAAATCTGCTGGATTGTTGTCACTGTACCCCAATTAATCAGATTCGGCGGATTGGACGCATCTTTGGCGATTTCTGTACCCTTAATTGCAATATATCCACTGTCCGCAACTGTGGGCAAAGATCGAAGGTTCGCCTTCTGGGGCATGCTGCTCTCTCCAACAGGCTGAACCAAACCCCATAACTATCCACACTGACGACCGTACTGCAATTAAGGGTACAGTATTGCAATTAACGGGACAGTATTAGAATTAAGGGGTCAAACGGCCATTGATTTCAAAAGAGAATTTCAAACTGGATTCTGATTAATTGGGGTACAGTGACACATGGCCTCGCAGATCGCTTCGGCGTCGGCTGCATCGGATTTGCCCCGCTTGACATAGGGCTTCACATATTGCGGTGGCACAAGAACCACATCGTGCCCAATAATGTGAGGCACCACAGGCCTCTACACCCACCTCCAACGGCGGCAGTTTTGCCAGAAAACCAAGCAACTGGTTCCGGTTCAATTTCCTCCGCAACATCGGCAGTTCGGCTTCATTGACACCGTGAAGCTGAAAGACGTTCTTTGACGTATCCAATCCAATGCGGATAATCTTGTCCATGGACGGTTCCTCCTGTCTGAGATCTACAACGACCTCATTCTGGCACACTGTGATGCCGTCGGGGCCGTCCATCCCAACACGACAGCCCGGTCGGCTCTGCCGATGCGCCAAACTGCCCATCATCAACAAAGGCTATTGATAGCAGGTGGGCACCAGATCGGTGCGGTTTCGCTAGAATCCGTGCGAAAATCCAGATATCGGGTGACTTTACTGCAAATCCGTCTATGATTCGCTTAAGCAGTGATTTGGATCATTTTTAGGGGCAGTTCGTGGCACGCAGCGATCTCATCATAGATCTGGTGAAGGCCGGCGTTTCCGGTGACGCTGATTCCGTGCGCGTAACGGCCGAAGCGATCGCCGCCGATGAGCGATCGAAGAAACATACCGGCGTCGCGGACCGGATATCGAAGGCACTGACTGTCCCACCAAAGCCGGGTGTTAACGGGCGCTCGTCTCAGCCGGCCATGCGACTTCGAGACGGTTCCGGTGGCATACAGCGCCGGGAACCTGATCGCCCAATGTCAGACCTGTTTCTGGACAAGAAAGTTCAGACGGCGTGCGGCGAACTCATTGAAGAGCAACATCGGGCCGATGTCTTGAGAGCACATGGGCTGGAGCCGCGACACCGGTTGTTGCTCGTCGGGCCTCCAGGGAACGGCAAGACCTCTCTGGCCGAAAGTCTGGCGTACGAGTTGGCGCTGCCGCTGTTTGTTGTGCGCTACGACGCAATCATCACAAGTTATCTCGGCGACACCGCGACGCGCCTCAGACGAATGTTTGATTTCGTGCGCACCGAGCCGTGCATTCTGTTCTTCGACGAATTTGATGCCTTGGGAAAGGAAAGAGGAGACCTTCATGAGACCGGAGAAATCAAACGCGTTGTGACGACGCTTTTGCTGCAGCTTGATGATCTGCCATCTTACTGCGTGCTTGTCGGCGCAACGAACCATCCCGAACTGCTTGACCGCGCCACATGGCGACGGTTTGAAATCAAGCTGGTGCTCGGGAAGCCGACAGACGATCAGATGACAGATTATTTTGCGCTCCGGATGAAGGAGTTCAACGACAATTTTGGGTATACCGCCAAGCGCCTGCGCGCCGCGATACGTCCCAAAAACTTTTCCGAGGCCGAAGACTTTTTTATGGATATTCACAGACGTCGTGCGCTCGCACAGGGCAACGTCACCTTCCGTACATTGGTCAAGGACCGCATCAGCGCTTGGGCCTCACAGCATGGAAGTGTGACCGGAGATGACAGATCGACCGATACTACGGCTGCCTAATCCCACGGCGGCAGACCGCCTAAAGGCACAACAGGACAAGAGACGGCGGCCGAAGGGTGTCGGGCGCCAGGGCCAGGGCGCGCGCCTGGGTGACCGTTTTACCCGATTGGAAGAGGCCTTTCGGGGCGAAAACCCGGATTTCCTGTTGCGCCAGGATCCGGCCGGTATTGCCCCTGAGCGCGCGCTGGTGTTCGAAACAATTCTTCCCATTCAGAATTTCCAGCGCGCGGCCGCGGCGATCGGCTTTGAGCTTTTAATCGAAGATCGCCTAGATGAGGATTATGAAATCCCGGAAGAGCTCGTTGACGAAAACGTCGCCAATGCTCAGCCGACGCTTTACGCCACCATGCCAACCGATGCGGACCTGCGCAATCTGGTAAGCATGTGGAACGCCTATCAGGCCGGCGAAAGGGCGCCGCGCGGTCGCGCACCGTGGTGGAACCTCTTTGGCATGCTGGCCGACATCCGACCCTGGGGCCCAAAGGATCGACTGACACCGGAAGCGCAAGCGGAACTCATTCATAGGCTGTCGGATGATGATGACGCGCTCATTCGCCTGGAGCTCGAAATCTGGCCGACCGCCAACGCCGATCAACGCGCGCGTTGGCAACGCGACACACGGGCAAGACTGGAGGCCTTTGGCGGTTCCATCATTGACACCGGATCGATCAACGAGGCCGGCTTCATTTATGAGGCAGTCCTTGTTGAGATGTCGTGTGGCCAGGTGCGGGACATGTTGCAAAATCTCTTTGCACCAGACGGTTTGGCGACCCTTGAAGGCCTGCAGTTCATCCTTCCGCAGACGATCGGCCAGTCTTTGCCGGATGTCAGTGATGGCGAGCCACAATTGCCGTTTGGCGATCTGGCTCCCTTCGACGCCGATGCGCCCATTCGCGCCGTGCTCCTCGACGGCACACCGATCGCGGCCCACCCGGCGCTTGATGGGGGGATCGTCATCGAGGATGTCCACGAACTCGTGCCACTGTCCCAGGTGGCCGACCGGCGTCACGCAACTTCGATGGCATCTTTGATGCTGAGAGGTGATCTGATCGCAGATGGGGCTCCTCTTGAAGACACCCGAATACTGTCCATCCCTATTCTTGTCGATCGGGCGCGTGATGCGGTCTCACCCGACGATCGGCTCTTTGTAGACATCGTTCATGTGGCCCTGGCGCGAGCCTTTCTGGGAGAGCAGCCCCTGGCCCCGGATGCCTATCTGGTGAATTTCTCCATCGGCATTAAAGGGGCGCATTTCGCAGGGCGGGTCAGCTCGCTGGCGCGACTGCTGGACTGGTGGGCCGATCACCATGGCATCTTGTTCAACGTGTCTGCCGGCAATGTGCCCCAGGATCTTGTCATTCCCAATATGCGCGCCACGGCTTTTGAAGACGCCTCAACAGAGGAACGTCAGCAACATATCGAGGCGGCGCAGCGTGACAATCGTCACCTTCGCACGCTCATGGCGCCTGCCGAAGCCATGAATGTCGTCACGGTTGGTGCTTCCTCACAGAATGCGGTCGCGCCTGCTGCTGGTCCGCCGGCAGGCATTGTGCCCGTCGCGCAGGATGGAGAAGTGCTGCCGGCGCTTTCCTCCGCGATCGGTCTGGGCGCGTTCCGCTCCATAAAGCCGGACTTCCTGGTCGATGCGGGAGAGCACGAAGTGCGTGCTATGGCGGCGGGCGACCATCTTCGGCTTCGGGTCATGGACCAGACACAACGAACAGGTTTAAATGTGGCCACAGTGCAGCGGGGAAATCCGTCAACCTGCCGCACGCGCGGCACAAGTTGCGCCAATGCGCTGGCCTCCCGCGCATCACTTCAAGCTGCAACAGCGCTTTATGAGGATGATGGCCCGTATGAGGGGCTCGATCTCAATCGTCGTGACCAGGCCCTGATTACAAAAGCACTGAGCGTCAACGCGGCCCGTTGGCCTGAAACGGCAGTTGCCAGATATGGCCGCGAGATGGTCCGATTGAATGGCAACCACAGCCAGGCAAGAGAAGAGATTTGCCGCTATTTCGGTCATGGGGCGCTCAATGGCGAGCTGATGCGGGAAGCGCCTGAACTTGGGGCGACGATGGTTGGGGTCGGCACGTTGCGCAAGGACCAGGCCGCCATTTTTGATGTACCCATGCCCCCATCGCTTGCCGGCGAACGCATTGGCAGAACCATGATTGTCACCGTTGCATGGTTTTCGCCGGTGTTGGCGACACGGGCACGCTATCGTTTGGCGCTGCTTGAGGCCGTTGCGCATAGCCATGATCTCCTGGGCGATCTGATCGAGGATGATGGCTGGGGCCTGGACATGCGGGTGGGAGACTTGAACAAGAACATCATCAAGCGCGGGACCGTTTGGTCACACCGGATGGTGCATAGTGGTCCTGTCGTGCCCAACTATGGCGGTGACAAGGTGTTGCCGATCAGGGTTCAGTGCCGGGACGGCTCGGGTGGCGGGTTGAGCCCGGATGACGACATCCGGTTTGCATTGGCCGTCACGCTGGAGGTCGAGGCAGAAACCGAATTTGACGTGCATGCCGAAGTCCGTGATCGCTTGCGCGTTGGAGTTCTCGGTTAAGGCATACCCGCAGCTCGATGGTGTCAGAGGGTCGGAGTCCGATTTGACACGGGGATCCAAACCCGCAAGGTCGGGTACCGCGTCGTTTGCAAAAGCTGAACCGAATGTGTTCACCAGTGTATCGGAAACGCCCTTGAAAGGGCTGGCCGTTGGCGAATGTCGTCAGGCAGGGGTGGGCACCAATCCCAAAGTTCAGATAACCACAAACGGCTTCATGAAATGTGCGAAATCCGCTATAAGACTGAGAGAAACAAAGGTCTTTCGTGGTTTGGCGTTGACACTTTATGTGCCATACCGGTATGGTTTATTTTCTTCCATACCCGTGGCCGAAAACACTCCACCTAATAAGCGAGTACCAATTACCGTAAATTTGGGTGAAGCGGGATAGTAGCATAATTCGGGTATGGCATAATTTGTGCCATGCGAACACGGCTCCGAGGCCTTGAGGCGCAACACGAAGCGCAATAGGTCTGCATCAAAGGAGGCGTGATATGAGCCCGGATCAACAAGACACACCTGGCGCAAAGGCAACCAAGACGAAGAAATCATCGACTGCCAAGATTTTTGGCGCCAAGGTGATGGATCACGGCTACACCGCTGTTCCGAACATTCTTGTGCGAGCGCAATCTCGGATCGGGATTAGCACAACGCAATTCAATATCATTGTTCAGTTGCTGAGCTACTGGATCGACCCGGATCAACCGCCCTTTCCACGTAAGAAAGATTTGGCGAACCGGATGGGTATTAATCCAGTCACGCTGCGAAAAAACATTGCCGCCTTGGAGCAGGTTGGTTTGATTGAGCGTGAACAACGCTTCACAGCTGCCGGTGATTATGGCTCAAACACCTATAAGCTTGATGGGTTGGTCGCAAAGCTCAAAGAACTTGCCCCGGATTTTGATGCTGAACGTGAAGAAAGGCGTAAAGCGCGCAAGAAAGTTGAGACGAAAAACGCCAATCTGATGGCGAAGAAAGCCTGAGAGATAGACCGAGATCATGGCCAGGCTTAACAAGAAAATTTTGTGCTTTGTGGATGAGTATGGCACGGCCGGTGAGCCCGGCTTTTCGCTTGGATGTGTTTTGGTTTGGTCACGCCTGTGCGGACAAGCGGACAAGGCTTTCAGCGACCTGCTTCCACCAAGCGCACATGAAATCCACGCATCAAAGGCGTCATCTGGATACATCCAGGGATTGTTGGCCGGATTTGCCAAAACACCCCCTGCCGAACAAATGGTCATGCTGAACAAGAAGGCCGATGGGCATGTCGGCACCCGTTCTGAAGTCTATGCCAAGTCTGTGATTGAGACCGCGAAAACTGGAATCAAGATGTTTGCTCGGGCTAACAACCTGTCTCAACGCATTGGGAATATCGAACTGATCATTGATCTCAATGATCAAAACACCAGTGTTGCGTTCCATGACTATTTGACAACCGCGCGGCAGGAAGATGGAATTTTCCAAGCGGTCAGACATGTTGCACAGATCGATTCTGGCGCGTCCCGCATTCTTCAGCTGGCAGATGTCGTCGCCCATTCCAGAGCATGGGTGCACAAGGAGGAAGACAATGCTGCAGGACTCATGCAGAAGTACAATATTGCCTTGCTCTGAACGAAAAAAGCCGCCCGGTGGGACGGCCTTTTTTAAGTGGCTAGCAACCAGACCTTTTGGGTCCGGGTCACCACAGCTCCCGCCCAGAACGTGCCTTGACGGGTCGCCGACAGTTATCTGCCTGAGAGGTATATAGCCTTTTGGAGGTTAAGATTCAACCAATATGGGCTCGGATCGATATGACCGACCTAAAGACAGGACATGAATGAGCAGCAAAATTCCAATCAAACTTCTGCAGTCTCTTCGCCATGAAGTGGCAAGTGTGATCTCTGATTTCAAGGCGTATGACGTCCCCGGGGTCGCAACCCGTCTTGGATTGGCAGAAGGCACCGAGGAGGAAGCTTTTCAGAGCAAGTACAAATATGCCTCAAGCCGTCTTGTCAGTGTCGATGGGGCCCAACTCCTTCAAATTGCACACAAGCTCTTGGATGAGGTTGAAGCATTCCGTCTGAAAGAGATCGTGGGTCTGATTGATGATGCTGACCGTTCATCGGTCACCAAGCTCACGCGGCGCAGATTGCTGAAATTGATCGACCAGCCCCCAATCGTTACAGAGATCGAAGAGTACGAGTTTGTTAGCACTGTCTTCCCACTGGCTCAAATGACTGCGCCTGGCAGCAACGATGATCGATCGCTGGAAGAATATTTCCTACAACACACAATCCGGAACGATGATCTGACTCATCAGGAGTATCTGGAAGCACTTGGGTTGCTAACCTGTTCGACGAGGCTGTTATTTCATTTCCTGGAGCAGTTGACCTCAGCAGAATATCAAAGCGAAGAACGGCAACAGGAATTGGCGACACAGATCGATGCGCTGCTGCGTCATGATGGCTACAGCTTGTCCGTCAGCGGTAAGGTTTCAGGCTCACCAATTTACAAAGTCCGCAGTCTACCAGATGCAAACCCAGCCGATCTCGATATTACAGCGACGCTTCAAGCCTTTGACCCGGACCAGATTGCTGCAAGGTGGCAGGGCGCTTTGGAAAGTCGGTCGTCTGATCCGGAGCGTGCCATCACTTTGGCACGCACGCTTCTTGAAGATGTCTGCAAGTGGATACTGAATGAGGCTGGTGAGACCTGGGAAGAAAAAGATGATCTCCCGGCCTTATACAAGAAACTGTCCAAGACCCTCAATCTGGCACCTGACGGTCACACGGAGCAGATATTCAAACAGATCTTGAGCGGATGCCAATCGGTTGTAACCGCACTTGGCTCACTACGAAACAAACTTATGTGTCTGTGCTTTGCTATAGCGTTCCCATCATCGATCCCGGCCAGGATCGATGATGGGGTGGGATACAGCGTCTAACATCTTGTGGCCTGACCACGCGTCCTAGCAGGCTGATCCCGTCTCTCTTCACCGTCTCGAACAGTTGATGGCGGCCCGTTTGACGGGACCGCGAACCATAAGGAAGAGAGAGTGACATGATAGCAGAGACAACCGTTGTGGGGATAGACGTGTCCCGCGACTGGCTGGACGGTTTCGTCCTTCCAGAAGGGCACAGGTTCCGGCTTGCGAACACGGCAGACGGCCACGAAAGCTTAATTGCGTTGATCCAGCGCCTTTCGGGTTCAGTCAAGGTTGGCTTTGAAGCGACTGGTGGCCAGGAATGGGCTCTTTGGAGCAGGCTTGAAGCAGCGGGCATCAATGTCGGGCAACTACCTCCCGCTCAGATCAAAGCATTTGCCCTCTCGCGCGGCACGCGGGCAAAGACCGATCAGATCGATGCGGAACTCATTGCGCGGTTCATGGTGTTCCGGCCAGGTGCCGGACGACAGCTGCCGACACACAAGCTGCGCATTCTCAGAGCTTTGACGACGAAGCGTGCCCAGATCGTCGAAATGAGGAAACGACTTTCAGGGCAGATCAGGGCGAGGCAGAAACAGGGTGTTGCAGCCGATATTGACGACATGGATGCCGAACTCAAAGTGATGTTCGACGCTCAGATCGCTGAACTCGAATGCCGAATTGAGGCCGCCATTGCGCAAGAAGAAACATTTGCTCTCAAAGCCGGACTGCTGCGGTCAATTCCCGGAATAGGTCCGGTGGCGACAGCAATGCTCATCGCTGAAATGCCGGAACTTGGCCGAATGACAGCAGGGCAAGCTGCGGCCATGACCGGCCTTGCACCTGTGCCTCATGACAGCGGTACTTTGCGAGGCAGACGAGCAATTGCAGGCGGAAGGCGATCTTTAAGGCGAGTGTTGTTCCAGGCAGCATTGGCCGCCGCTCATCACAACCCAATTCTCAGGCCGGTCGCCCAGCGTCTCAAAAAACAAGGCAAGCCGCATAAGGTAGTCATCGTCGCTATCGCACGTAGACTCGTGATAATCGCAAACCCCGTCCTCAAATCAACAAAACCTTGGAGGCTAAAACAGGCACCATAAACACAGTTGCTAGGTGATGCACACAGCATAGGTCCAAAACGCGTCAAGCCTGCGGCCCGTCATGCTGAGCTTGCAGTCAACCTGTCTGGGACGATGGCCACGTTCCTTGTCTCTACATGGCAGGCACGACAGAAGCAGGAGTAGCTTAATCATGAGGAAAGGAATGAAGCCGGAAGAAACATCACGCGACCATACCTGACCGGTTGAACATCACGGTCGCAACCGATCAGCGGCATCACGAAGTTGAGTTGCGATGGCATCACCCAAAAAAATATTCGAGGCCGCCCAGTCGGCCAAGTCAGCAATCTTAGGATTAGCAGCAACATCCCCTTCATCCTGCACATAGGCCAAAATACGCCTGTAGAGGACTGGGTTCGATCCTGCGGTTCCGTGGAAAATCGGACCATGATCATAGTCCTGCGGGGCAAAGGGGAAGTTGCCTTTAAAGAATGCGTCGCGTAACTCGGCGCGACTGCGGGGACCGGTGAGTTTGGCCAAACGGGACGCGACACTGCGTGGTGTGTAGTTCGAACTTCGACGAAGGTGATCGGCAACAGTCTGAGGTACATCAGGATTTGTTCTCAACTGACGAGGTGCGATGATCAGATCCAGCTGGAATGCGACCCTACGGGCGGCCCATAGGTATTGATCCAAATGACAAAGGTCTTCCCATTGTTTGCTGTAGCCGTGCACATTGTATCTGGCGCTTGGGTCGCCGGCGGCATTCAAACGCTCAACGAATTTCTGTGGTGTTTCTTCGCGCCAATGAACATCGCCAAGCTGTGACGGTTTGGTCAATGAATCTGGGAAGAACTCACCTGCGTAGCTTTCGACCTTTCTGAAAAGCCGCACCAGGTTATGACCAAACTTGTTATGCCCATTACTTTTAACCAGCGTTTCACCGTTCAACAGGAGTGATGCTTTGAGGTACTTCTCGGCTGCCTGAGCCGCGTTCCAGAAAAAGTCCTGATAGAGACCGCTGTGATATGCGATCCGCGCCATCACGTAATTGTCGTCACCCGGATCGACGAACATGTTTGTCACGATATTGTTTTTGAGAACATCAAGTTCAGAATTGGCAGACAAAATTATACTCCTACGCTGGCGCACCTCGCAGATCAGAAGGCCGATGGGCCCCGATATGATTTCCCTATTCTTAATCCCAACCGGTCGGCTTGGAGGTAATCAACCGACTGGGTCACCATGCAACTGTAGTTCTGGCAAATCCCGTAGGTTCTGCAAATCAAACATCGCCAAAAACTCAGGTGTGGTCACGAACGTATGTGGCGCCCCCGGCCGAGGCGCTCGGGGGCCATTGGCAATCAGCTTTTGGTATCTGAGCCTTGAAATCAATTCGCGGCTAACCTCTTTGCCAAAGATGTCCGCAAGGCCGGCGCGGTCAATCGGCTGATGGTAAGCAATCGCGCAGAGCACCGCCATCTCGGTTTCATTCAAATCCGTTGATCGTTGTCCCAGGTCGGCCACCGCCTTGATGGCACCTCCGAACCGAACCTTGGTCCGGAACATCCAGCCGCCAGCGATGTCGACCAGTTCATAAGGCCGTGGTTTCAGTTCCTCGCGAATGTCGTCGATGAGGAGATCAATCGAGGCGGAAGCGCCAACGACTTTCTGCAGATCCTCGCGCGGTACCGGCGACGCACTGGCAAACAGCACCGCCTCGACGCGGCCCATCCACTCACGCCAGCGAAGCTCGTTCGGCAGGTCCGTGAGTTCCCGATCGAAGAACTCTGCCTCCTGGTCATTCGCCGCTCGCCTTTGCGCCGCACCTGTCATTACAGTAAGCCATAGAGACGGAACGTCGGTCGGCCGGTCAACTCCGTGACGACACCGAGCTCAACAAGGCGATCGCACAGCCGGCGCGCGGCGCGACCGGTCATCGAGGTCCGCGTGCCTCTTATGAGTGGGGAGAGCATTCCAGAGGGTGCCACTGCATCTTCGCTCAAAAAAAGGGATATTGCGTCATTGGATCCCTTCGATCGCAGCTTTGGTGCGACGGTTCGAAGAGCATCGGCGCGCGCGGACAACTCCACCGCCAATCGATAGGCCGTCTGTGCACTCTTGAGGAGCGCCACGGTTATCTCAACCTCCCCTGCTTCTTCGCGCAGATCCCGCAGCATTGCCTTGGTCAGATGCAAAGCCGAAAGCGGTATGGGACGATTCCATCCGAAATACCTTGCCAGAACAATATCCGCCAGCAGACACGCAACGCGTTCGGCCCGATCATCTGAGGCAATAACAGTCTTCATGGTAGCGGTTGCCGCGGCCATCGGCCCGATCCGGCAACCGTCGTCCACACCCTGATCAATCCAGCCGACAGCGTCAGCCCCGAACGCCGGTCCAACAATTTCGTCCAGTTGCTCCTGCCATCTGCGAGCGGACAGACGAAACCGCACCGCCCGTCGCCAAAAATCCAGGACATCGCCGTCTGGACCCCAGTGGCGAACCCCTTCCTCATTTGGCGGTGTCAGGTGATAGGCGTCGCGGATGTCCTGCTCACGGCCGAGCCGACCCTCTAGCTTCGAGGTTGCCGTGGCGGCCTTCTGGGCCAGCTGGTTTGCCAGCAGCGTCTTAGGGACAGCTTCATTCTTTTGCGTCAGGATCATATCCAGCATGGCGAGTGCCGCACCCGACACAAACGCTGTATGTTCCAGCGTTGCGCTTGACGTTGATGCGACCCAGGCCGGCAGTTTCGGCAATGCGGCTGGCCTGTCTGGATCGATTTGAGACGCGCGAATCATATAATTGAGTCTGATTCATCGCGGCGCTTTTGTCCACAAAATATAGTATAAAGCGCCCCGCCTTAAACAACTAATCTATGTCCGATAATCTTGCATTATCAGACAGTTATGAATGGCCTTGTTTCCGCCTTCCGTCGAATTCCATGATTGTTCGACCTTTTACAACACACCCCAAGCCCGGTATCGCCCACGTCCAGTAAGTTCACGTGGAAGTGCCGACCCTAGCTGCTCCAACATCCTGTCGACGGCAGCAGCCGTAACCTTGAGCTTCTTGCGTGCCAACGGGACCGACACGAACGGATGGGCCATGAACAAATCAACCAGCTGCGGTAGTTTGGAATTGCGCCGGCATGATCGGCACCGGCGCAGCATATGCTCTCGTGCAAAGTGAAGTCGGTTGAGCTGTTCCGTGGCTTCGACAGCACCCGTCTCGAACCCGGTCATCAGCATGGAGAGGCGTGTGTGGATCCGCTCGGCGCTGCGCTAGCGGACGGTCGAATGTCGCAGACCGACGGACACCAGTGGCAGATGGTCGGGCGTCACATTTTTCCTCAGCGCCGCCGCGGCGAACAGGCGCCCGAGCTCGGTGCGGCGTTCGATCGAATCGAGCATCAGCCAAGCGTCGAGAATGAAGGCGGCAGCGAGAACCGGAGGCAATTCGCAACAGTCGCCGACGGCCTTGTGCCATTCATCAAGGAGCACCGTCTCATAATGATCCGGGTCGCCCAGCAACAGGTCAGGCTCCCCCTCACGTTTTCGGTGCCCCACCCCCTTCAACCCATCGACCGATCCTTCAGCCAGTTTTTGTGCCCGCTCAGCGACAGCGTCGATCTCGGACAGCAGCGCGTCCCCGATCGCATCCTCGTCACCAGGCGACCCGGTTCCTGCCTCGCCGACCGAATCCGCGACCGGCAACGCTTCCTCCCCTCGTCGGCCGGCCAGCGCCAGAACGCCGCGGCGGCTCAGCGACCCGTGGCCGACACCCTCGGCCGGCTCCCGTTCGATCCGCCGGCGCAGCCGCATGAGATGCGCGGCGCGCGTCAGCTCGTGGGTCGGGGCCCGGATATCGGCGCCGGCATCGTGTAGCACCAAGTCCTCGAGGTGGACGAGTTCGCCGTCCAGCCACATGGCGGCGCAAGTGTCGAGGAAATGTGCACGGGCACGAAAACCGTCGGCAAGCTCGGGCGAGCGTTTCAGTCGTTCGTCGACACGGGTCAACGCCCGGCCGGCCGCATCCATCGGACCGATCAGCTGCGCCAGATCGAGTTTTTCCAGATATGCGCGGACATCATAGTGCATGGATCATGAACAGCCCTGCCAGGCGGACGCAAGGACAGGAGCCCCCTCTGATAGATCTGCCGGCAAGACGTCCACTGCCGGGTTCGAACAGACGCCCAAAACGGCTCACCCTTCCGTGAAGCACGCCAAACCAGCAGCCAAAATCGAAGATCCGCTGTGGGTTTTACTTAAGGATGTCACTTCATCTAAGCACTTGAATACATTTCCGTTTACTGCATTTCAGCCAGAGAAATTTGCATAAGGCTGTCAATTTTTCAGCTGGGTCCGTCACTCCGGCAAAACTCAGATCTTTCAATGAGTTGTGGTTCACAGCACTGTTATGTTTTCGCGCTACTGAATACTCGGCTTCGAGTTGAAGCGTTCAATTGGAGACATTGTTTTGTGCAAGTCCTTGGAACCAACGCTGCCTTCCCGGCCCAAGTCCGTTCTGTACCACACTGCTGAGCACTGCCCGCGAGGCCGGCAGATCGCGCGTGAATTGGACAAGATCCTTGATAGCGGGGAAGCGCTCGAGCATGTGCCGGTTTTTCCTTCTGGAGGTTACGGAGAGTTGCGAGAGCTTGCTCTGCATCCCTCCGCATTACGTCAATCCGTCTTTGGCTCGACAGGATTGAATAACGTCATTGACGAAAAGCTCAACTACCCGCCGGTGGGTCTGTTTGGAACGTATTGCGAGATAAAATGTTGAAGTCCAGTGCAGCTTTTCAGGCAAAATCTCCCGGATTTGGTCGCGCTTGGTCCAGTTTTCCACGAAATGAACGGGTAAAGCTCCCAGATAGTGCCCGGTTTCTATCATCGTCGCCATTGCTTCCATATTTGCCACCACCGCTTTTGGGGGAGTGCCGTGAAGCTCTGGTGAAACCAACATTCCGTAGGCCCGTTGGCAAATCTGATAGTGAGAGATGACACCAAGATTGATACTGTGATCGGGTTGATCAAACAGTGGATGGTCCTGACCGCAATACAGCCGATGCTCTTCTTGGCAAAGGTCCGTATAGTTCAGGTCTGGTACTCGATTACGGAAGGGCGCAATTGCGACGTGTAGATATCCCGTGATTAGTTGCTGCGTCAGCTCGGTCGGTGAAGCCACCACCATCTCAAGTTGCACTTGATTTGGACGGTCAAGAAAGCGTTTCAGCGATTCCGCAAGGTTCAGTTCTTTAAGAGTGTTGACCGTATCGACTATGCCGATCCGAAGATCACCAGTTATGCTCCCGCGCAATTCAATCAACTCTGCATCGAAATCGCGAACATTTCTGAGAATATCCCTTGCCTTATGATACGCGATCTCACCACGCTCGGTCAGGCGAAACCCGCCTCGCCCCCGTTCGCAGACCCGATACCCAAGAGATTCTTCCAGGTCACGGATTCGGATACTGATCGCAGATTGAGTAATGCCTAAAGCATATTGCGCGTCGGTGAATCCACCACATTCGACAACCGTCACGAAGGTTTCAAGCAGCGTATTTCTGAAAAGTTTCACAAGCGTTCATCTCCACAATTTACATGAATTTTCATCATGTAAACATAATCAATATGATATTTTTTTGTGCAAGTTTCTATGTTGTGATGATCGTTAACTTTGAAATCAAAGGGAAGAACGCAACATGACTTTTACTCCACGGCAAATGCGTATGATGGCTGCAGCCGCTTTGCTCAGTCTGGTGCCGTTTAGCGCGATGGCAGAGGATTGGAAATTCGCCATCGAGGAGATTCCAGGCTCAATCATGGATGCCTATGCGCAAGAGTTCAAATCGCGCATTGAGGCTGCAACCAACGGTGAAATAACCGTAACCGTTTTCCCGATGGGTACATTGGGTACACCCACTGAAACCGTCGAGCAGGCTGCCGATGGCGTCATCCAGTTCACCAACGTTTCGATTGGTAATTTGGGCACTGTCGTGCCGGAGAGCCAAGTCTTCCTGCTACCCTATCTGCTGCCGTCCGATCCGCAAAAGATCTCGAACATTCTCAGCAGTTCCAAAACCATCTATGGCTCGCTGAACGAGGATTTCCAGAAGCGCGGTCTTGAGATCATGACCATGTACTCGGAAGGGCCTCAGGTCTGGACCACCAACCGTGAAATCCGCACGCCTGAGGACTTCGACAATTTCAAAATGCGTGTGATGGTGTCGCCGATCCTGGTTGAAACCTACGAGAACATGGGCGCAAGCCCGACCCCGCTGCCGTTTGGCGAAGTATTCGGCGCATTACAAATGGGCACGGTTGATGGTCAGGTTAACCCCATCCCGACCATCGAAGAGATGAAGTTTTACGAAGTGACCAGCCACCTGATCTGGGCCGGTGAGCAAGAACTTGTCACCACGGTCGTAGCCAGTTCGGACTGGTTTGCATCCCTCGGCCCCGACCGTCAGAAACTGGTGCGTGATACTATGGCTGGCATGACCGGATTCATCGACGGTGTCGTCACTGACTTCAACCAGAAACGGCT
Organism: Stappiaceae bacterium; assembly: GCA_965275915.1. GTDB lineage: Bacteria > Pseudomonadota > Alphaproteobacteria > Rhizobiales > Stappiaceae > JBDWFY01. The sequence goes on along the minus strand of CBDHYI010000003.1, from coordinate 164,719 downwards.
GGACATCATCAAGGGAGCCAAGCCTGATATCCGTCTGGTCGTCCTGACTGAAGAAGAACGTGACGCCTTCCGTGAGCGCAGCGCTGGCACTGCGGCAACGTATGTAGACACTGTCGGCTCCCGCGGTCAGGAACTTCTGGACGCCATGCAGGCAGAACTGTCGGGCAACTAACCCCTCCCAAAAAGACTAACTCAAAACCACCTCACGCGGTCTGCGCGTGAGGGCCTTCAAAAAGGGAGGGACACCATGGAAAACGGTACTGCCACTCCTTTCGGCTTCTTGGGCAAGATTGATTCCGTGATCGGACGGATCGAAGTCTGGATCATGGGTTGGGGGATCATTCTGATGGCCGTCAACACGATCGCCAATGTCTTTGGTCGCTACGTGCTCAATCAGTCCATCTATTTTTCCGAAGAACTGAACGAATTCCTGATTGTGATCGTCACCTTCATGGGACTGGGTTATGCCACACGAAAAGGCATCCATATCCGTATGTCGGCGATCTATGATGCGCTTCCGATAAAGATGCGCAAGGGTCTCATGGTCGTAATTGCTGCCACAACCGCGGTCGTCATGGCGGTGCTGGCCTGGTATGGGTTTGAGTATGTTCAAAAAATCGCCGCACGCGGGCAAATCACTCCGGCACTGCAACTACCGCTGTACCTGACCTATGTCTGGGTGGTGATCGGCCTCAGTCTCGCCTCGTTTCAGTATTTGCTGACCGCGATCCGTAATCTGAACTTCGCCGAGGACAAAGTTTTTGTCTCGTATCTTGAAGTTGACAGTTACGAAGATCATGGGACGGCGGCCATCAAGCAACTCGAAGAATCTACGGAAGCAGATAAATGACCGAGTTGATACTGGCCGTTATGATCATCCTGCTATTGGCAGGATACCCAATGAAAATGCCACTGATCTCGGCGGCAGTTCTGGGTTTTCTGGTCTATTTCCCCAACATGAACATGCAGATCCTGATCCAGCAGATGATCGGGGGCGTAAAGCCTGCCGCATTGATTGCGGTGCCCATGTTCATTCTGGCGGCCGACATTATCACCCGAGGTCATTCGGCCAACCGGCTGATTGATGTGGTCATGAGCTTCATGGGCCATATCAAGGGCGGGCTGGCGATTTCCGTCACCACGGCCTGCGCCCTTTTCGGCGCAGTTTGCGGCTCGACCCAGGCCACTGTGGTAGCCATTGGCAGCGCCATGCGTCCCCGGATGCTGAAATCGGGCTACAAGGACAGTTTCTCAATTGGTCTGATCGTAAATGCCGCGGACCTTGCCTATCTGATCCCGCCTTCCATCGGCATGATCATCTATGGCGTGGTGTCGGGCACCTCGATTTCGCAGCTGTTCATCGCCGGTATCCTGCCGGGCCTGCTGATTGTGGTGCTGTTTTCGGTTTATTGCATGTTCTACGCGTACCGCCACGACATTCCCGTGCTGCCGCGCGAAGGATGGGGGCAGCGTTTTACCGCTCTGCGTAAGGCGCTGTGGCCGATGGGTTTCCCAGCCATCATCGTAGGCGGCATCTACGGCGGCGTATTTTCCCCAACCGAAGCGGCTGCAATCTGCGTTCTGTATGCCGTCGTGCTTGAGGTGGTGATTTTCCGCTCGATCAAGGTGAGCGACTTGTTCGACGCGGCTCTGTCTACTGGTGCGATCACTTCGGTCGTGTTCATCCTGATCGCGGCGGGTGCGGCCTTTAGCTGGACGCTCAGCTTTGCGCAGGTGCCGCAGACCATCATTGCGGCGTTGGGGTTGGAACAGGCAAGTCCGTTGGTGGTTCTGCTTGCCATCAGCGTCGCCTTCTTTATCGGCTGTATGTTCGTCGATTCAATTGTGGTCATCCTGATCCTGGTCCCGATCTTCGCTCCGATGATCAAGGCCAGTGGATTGGATCCGGTACTGGTTGGCGTCCTGATCACTTTGCAGGTCGCCATCGGTGCCGCCACACCGCCCTTTGGCTGCAATTTGTTTACGGCCGTCGCAGTGTTCCGCCGTCCATTTGTTGAAGTGGTGCGTGGTGTGCCTCCCTTTCTGATCATTCTGCTGATCGTAACGGGTCTGCTGATGGCCTTTCCGCAAATCGCCCTGTTCCTCCCGGAACTGGCCTACCGCTAGATAATAAGAAACGGAGGAATACATGTCTGGACACGGTTATGAAGCTGGTCGTCTGAACTTGCCTTTTGTAGGTATTCCGACTTTTGGCAAAAAGCCCTATGTCGAAAATTGGGACGAGATTGACGCCGATGTGGCGATCCTGGGTGCACCTTTTGATTTCGGCTGTCAATTCCGCCCTGGCGCGCGATTTGGACCACGCTCAGTGCGTGAGGCGTCGACCCTGTTCAGCTTTGGTCATGCAGGCGCCTATGACCATGAGGATGACACCACCTATCTGGGCAGCGATGTGCGGATTGTTGATTTGGGCGACGCCGACATCATCCATACCAAGACCGAAGAAAGTCACGCCAACATCGAATATGGCGTGAAGAAAATCCTCGACGCAGGTGCAATCCCGGTCACTATCGGTGGCGACCATTCGGTCAACATTCCCTGCATCAATGCCTACGCTGAGGATTGTACCAAGAACGGTCCGATCCATGTTATCCAGATCGACGCGCATCTGGACTTTGTCGATGAACGCCACGGCGTCACCGTCGGTCACGGCAACCCCATGCGCCGTGCCATCGAAAAAGACTATGTTTCGGGCATGACCCAGTTGGGTATCCGCAACGTGTCCTCAACCGCAAAAGAGGGGTATGAGGATGCCCGCGCACGGGGCTCAGACATTCTGTCGGTGCGTCAAGTCCGCGAGCTGGGCGCGCAAGGCGTGCTGGATCGCATCCCCGAGGGCAGCCGTTACTATATCACCATCGACATCGACGCTTTTTGCCCTTCCATCGCTCCCGGCACCGGTACGCCAAGCCATGGTGGTTTCCTCTACTACGAGGTGTTGGAACTGCTTCAGGGTCTTAGCAAACGAGGCAACGTCGTTGGTGTAGACTTGGTCGAGGTAGCTCCAGCATACGATCCCGCCGAAAGCACGCAGATCCTGGCGGCTCAGCTTCTGCTGAATTTTATTGGCTTTATCTTCCACAACAAAGCCTGATCGTCTTCTCGAGGCAGATCCACCTGCCAACAAACGCCATCAGAAATTTCATTGAATGCTAGGGATGACCTGGTCAAGGGTGATTTATGGGGTTTGATGCTTTGGCTTTTGACTGCGAGGCGCGATCGTTCGTTCGTCAAGCGCGAGAAACGGAGCAGATCTATGGACCAGTGTCCATTACCATAGACAAAGCTCCAATCTACGATTGCGTCATCGGTGCGATGAATGCCTATTCGTTCCCTGGAGAAGAATTAGTCTATGTGGATCGTAAATGGCGCAATAACCGCATCGAGAGTGACCATGCCGCGCTCAAGCGGATCATCGACCTTCGTCGCGGATTTCTATTGCATCGAGCACTCACATCACAGACACAGGCCGTTGTCATCAAACAGGTGCGTCGTTCCGGCGCGCGCTGACGCGGAGAGCGGCGCTCCAGTAGTCAGGTCGGGCGCGCCGTGCACCTTGAAGGTCATCTTGAACTCGTCTGCCATTAACACGTGGACGAGGGCATATTCGCCTAAATGTTCGACGATTTCGACCGTGCCGCTGAACGGGCCTTCGCCATCGGGCGCCAAGGTCAGATCCTCGGGCCTAACACCTATCGTCTTGACGTCTTTCAGGCGCTTGTGCGTGTTTGCAAGCAGTTTCCCATTGGGAAGCCTTACCCCGCTTCGTTCGCTGTTCAGAACAGGCTCGACAGGCAAGAAGTTCATGCGCTGGTTGGCGATAAAGCCCGCGACGAACGTGTTGTGCGGCTTGCGGTAAAGCTCAAGCGGAGTACCGACCTGTTCGATGCGACCGGCATTCATGACGACGATTCGGTCGGCGAGCGTCATCGCCTCGGTCTGATCGTGGGTAACATAGATCATCGTTGTGCCGAGGGATTTGTGCAACTGCGCGAGTTCAACCCTTGTCTGCGTACGCAGCGCGGCATCGAGATTCGAGAGCGGCTCGTCGAAAAGAAATACCGACGGATTGCGTACAATGGCGCGGCCGATGGCGACTCGTTGGCGCTGTCCGCCGGACAATGCCTTAGGCATGCGTTCCAAATAGGGATCTATTTGCAGGATACGTGCCGCATCCCGAACCCGGCGGTCGACCTCGGCCTTCGGCGTGCGGTTCAACTCCAAGCCAAACGCCATGTTCTGGTAGACGTTCATATGTGGATAAAGCGCATAGGATTGAAACACCATGGCAATGCCGCGCTTTGAGGACGAAATGTCGTTGACCACGCTTCCGTCAATGGAGATCTCGCCGGTGCTGATACTTTCTAGCCCCGCGATCAGGCGCAGCAGGGTGGACTTGCCGCACCCCGAGGGGCCGACAAAAACAACAAACTCCCCGGAGCTGACCTCCAAGTCGACGCCGTGAATCACCTCCAGAGAGCCGTAGGATTTGCGAAGGTTCGACAGCGAAACAGTGCTCATGCGACCGGCCCCAGCCCCTTTAGCTTCAGAGTGGCAATTTCAAATGGGCGCAAGTTAAGTGTGACCGTCTGACCGTTGACCTCGGGCGTACCGCACGGTTCCTCGATCAGATTAACCAGCTCCACATCTTCGAAAGTCGTGCCGAACGTGATGTTGGCGCGCGCACGCCGGTTGGCATGTTCGAAGATCCGGACCACCACGTCCTCGCCGATTTCCGATTTCTTGACAGTTTCAATGGTCACGTTCGGTGCGTCCACCGAGGCAAAGGAGAAGGCGGGCGTGACGCCGGCACCCGGCACGCCGGTCACGGCGATCGGGTTGTTAAACCTTTCGGCAGCCGCATGCACAGCCTCGACCCGCCCGTCATGGACCATAAGAGCGTAGCGCATGCGATGCTCGCCACGGTCTGCCTCCGGATTGGGCCATTCCGGCGCCCGCACCAGTGTGAGGCGAACGGTTTGATCGAGCGCGTCATAGGCATATTTGCAGTCGTTGATCAGGGCCGCTCCGAAGTCAGGCTCAGCCATGGAGACCCAGCGATGCATGGACGCCTCGAATTGAGCGATGTCCCAACTGGTATTGCGATGGGTCTTGCGCGTGACGTGACCGAACTGAATCTCGGCCGAAAGGTCGGTTGTGTTGAGATCGAAAGGGAAACCGGCCTTCAGCACCGTGCGCGTCTCGTGCCAGTCAATAAACGTGTCGAACTCGACCTGGCGGGCTCCGGCCACAATCGAGATAATCTGGACCACCCGCGAATCCTGATAGGTCCGGGCGACGCGGATCGCTGCCCGATGTGGGCCGGTTTCGACCACTTCGATCTCAGCCGGCTCATCCGCGAGCGGCCAGTATTTGTGCTCGAAGGACCAGTCAATGTCCCACGCGTCCCAGTTCACCGGCTTGTCTTCGTAGGCTACCAGTCGGTTTGCCTTACCCCCGTTCGGCAGCAATTCTCGCCCGGCGGACTTCTCTAGGACCGAGGTGATTTCTCCGGCCTCATCCAGGATTACACGCAGGTGTTCGTTTTCAAGTAATGTTTCGGTCACCGAGAGTACGTTGTCCACGGTCTCCACCACGCCTTCGGCTAGACCCACCCAACCAAGAGGCGGAACCGGACCGGCCAGCGCGGCGGGTTCACGTGTGCCATCGGCACGGTGCAGAATCTGGACAGGCTGAACTGCACCATTAACGCCGAGTGCCTTGCCTGCCCATTCGTCACCGAGACGCACGAGGTCGGTTCGGGTCTGACAGGTGAAGTTGCCGAGCCGCAGACCGGTACCGCCGCTCTTCTCGGACGCAGCGGCCCATGAACCCTGACGACTTTCCATATCGTCGAACAGCGCGCCGTATTCTGCATCGCTGTCGGCATAGACCTCGGGGATCGAGGTGCCGGGCAGAATGTCGTGGAACTGGTTCAGCAGCACCACCTTCCAGTGATCGCGCAACGTTTCTTCTGGATAGGCGGCGCCGTTTAACATCGCCATGGAGGCCAGGAACTCCAGTTCGCGAAGCTGGCGTTCAGCCCTGCGATTGTTGGCCTTGTTTTTAGTGATTGTCGTGAGCGTTCCGCGGTGAAGCTCGAGATAAAGCTCACCGTGCCAGTTGGGAAACTTCTCGGGTGTTTCGTTCATCGTCTCCGAAGACCGTTGGAGGAACTTGCCCAGCCCCTCCAGCCGCACGTCGGGGGCGCCAGGGATGCCGCGGGCGAAGCGCATGCCCTCCAGAACCATCTCGCGGGTCGGGCCGCCGCCGCCATCGCCGTAGCCATAGCAAATCAGTACGTCCTCGGAGGCTGCCTTGGGCTCTTGCCGGCGCCATGCCCCCATCACCTCACTGGCAGATAGGACCGAGTTGTAGGTGGTGAAGATGTCGTCGCTTTCATATTCCTGGGTCGTGATCAGCCGGGCCTTGATCGTCGTGCCGTCGATCCCGTGCCAGAAGAAGGCGTCGTAGGGGAAGCGGTCGGTATCGTTCCAGCTGATCTTGGAGGTAATGAAGTGCTCCAGGCCGCAACCGTCGAGGATCTGCGGCATGTTCGCGGAATAGCCGAACGTGTCGGGGAGCCAGACACAGGTGGGCGTGACACCGAAAGTATATTGATGGAAGGTGCGGCCCATCAGAATCTGCCGCACCATGCTTTCGCCAGAGATGATGTTGGCGTCGGGCTCAAGCCACATAGCGCCCTCGATCTCGAACTGGCCAGCCGAAACCCTGTCCTTGATAGCCTGCCAAAGGGCGGGATAGTCCTCTTGCAGATAATCGAAGATGACCGCCTGATTGTACATGAAAATGTAGTCGGGGAATTCTTCCATCAGCTTCAGGACCGTGGAGAAGCTGCGCCCGGATTTCTCGCGCGTGTGCAGCACGCGCCAAAGCCATCCTACATCAATGTGGGTGTGGCCGACGGCGGTTACGACCGGGCGTGCCTCAGTATCCCTTATCGCGTAGATTTCGGCGGCGATGGCCCGTGCCCTGGCGACATCAATCGAAACGCCAGGTTGCCGTAGGTCGAGCGCGTGCAATGCGGCTTCAACCAGTTCGAGTATCCGATGCCGCCGGCTATCGTTCTGTTGTAGAAGGATGGCAATATCCAGCGGTGTCTTGATGTCGAAATAGGCTTGCTCGACATGCTCGTTGCGCAGCATGGGCCGGGCCTCGAGCCCGACTATGAGCCGCTCGAAGAACGTAAAGGCGTCGATGGCGATGCGGTGAGTGGTCCCGGGGACCGCGTTGCGCTCGACGACCACCTCGGTGTGGTTGCCATCGAGCCCCTGTGCGATCTCGCCGTCCACATAGACCAGGCCTTGCGGATCAGTTCCACCCGGTCGCGACAGCCAATTGGAAGCGAATTTGAGCAGGAAGACACCACCCGCAGCCGCCTGGGGCACCGTAACGTCGGCCGCGATCCAGGTGTTGGCCTGCGGACGGCCCCATACGGTGCGCTCGGTGAAGGCGTCCCAACCGTTCAAATCTGCGTCGAGCGCCACCTCGGCGCTCATGGCATCCTCGCAATAGCGCCAGTCGATGGCCGCCTCGACTGGCGTCAGTATCTTCTGCCGGAGGTCTTCGCAAAGTCGCAGAAGCTTGGCCTCCAGCTTCTGGTCATCCTTGTTGAGGCCGAGGCGCGTCGCGATCGGATTTTGATAGACTTCGGTCATCCTTTAACTCCCACACCGGCAAAACCGGTGTTCATGTTGCGCCTGAGCAGGAAATAGACCCCGATCGCAGGCGCCGCGTAGACAATGGAATAGGCAGCGAGAAATCCGTAATCGACAGCTCCCTGGCGGCCGAAAGCAGCATAGAGGCCGATTGACATCGGAAATCCGGAGTCGTCGCGCGCGAAGAGAAGCGGCAAAAGGAATTCGTTCCAGGCCACGGTGAATGTAAAGAACCAGACCACCGCGATACCAGCCTTCGATAGCGGCAGGACAATGCGTGTTACGATCTGCCACAGCGATGCGCCCTCGACATGGGCGGCTTCTTCGAGCTCGATCGGCACCGTGTCGAAGAAATTCTTCAGCAGAAGAAGCGCGAAAGGCAATTGAAGCACAGTCAGCGCCAGGATGATTCCCACATGGTTTAGAACTCCTAGTTTCTGGGCGCTGAAGAAAATCGGAATCATGATGCCGGTGGGGGGCACCAAACGCAACAAGACCAGACCCCAGAGCATGGCGTTGCGCCCAGGGATACGCAGCCTGGAAAGGGGATAGGCCGCCCCGGCAGCAATGACGACGGTCAGGGTTGCGGTGCCGACAGCTATGATCATAGTGTTGACGAACTGCAGACCGGAATTACCGGACACGGCCTTGATGAAGTTATCGACTCCGATTTGGGAGGGAGCCTCGAGAACGCCTCGTGCCGCCGGATCGACCGAATTCGTGATGAGCCAGAAAAACGGACTGACCCAGATTACTGCCAGGAAACTAAGGGCGATGGCGGTCGTGCGCGAATGTCCGTCGTTCATTATTCGGGCTCCTTGAGCATGCGCATGTAGATGACCGCCAGAACGCCGACGATGAGGAGCATCGCGACGGAGATCGCCGAACCGTATCCGAGCTTACCGATCTTGAAGCTCTGCTCGTACATGAAGATCGACAAGACCTTTGTCTGCCGTCCTGGCCCGCCGCCGGTGAGTGCGAAGATCAGCGGGAAATAGGTGAATGTCCATATTGTGATGAACAGCGTATTGGTCCCGATGTGCGATCGTATCATCGGCAAAATCACGCGGCGGACGCTCTGGAACTTTGTCGCGCCGTCGACCTTCGCCGCCTCGACGACCTCGCGCGGCACGGAATCGAGCGCTGCCGAGAACAGGAGGTAGGACCAGGCGGTTCCCTTCCAGATATTGGCGACAATGACGACCGGCAGGGCGTAGTCATTCAGGAAATTGACTGGCTCGAAGCCGAGCGGCACGATGAGCAGGCTGTTGATCAGACCCGTTTCGGACGTCGTTGCGGACCACAGAAACGCCGCCACGACGTCCGGCAGAAGCCAGCCGAGCATGATCGCAATCTCAAGAACATTGCGAAGTCCCGATTGCATCGACCGCAAAGCGGCGGCGAGCAGGAAGCCGAGCATCGATTGGCCGACAATGGCCGATATGAATGTGAAGGTGAGCGTCACCCAAAGCGATTCGAGAAATCCGCGACGGCTCAGCAAGCGCTCGTAATTGTCAAAGCCGACCCAGCTCCAGTTCACGGATTTCGCGCCGACAAGGCCGAGATCCGTGAAACTGATCGTTACTACCCAGACCGTGAAGTATATCAGCGCGCCAACCATGATGAGCGCGGGAACCGCAGCCAAGAGCACCAGGCCCAAATTGGAGCCCAGCCAAGGCCTGGCATCGCTTCGAAAGGACATGGTGACAACCTAATACTCAGCGCCGTGCGGGACGTGCCCCGAAATTTCCCGGGGCAGCCACGAGCTATTGAACCTATTCATAGGTCAAGACGTTGTCTTCGCCGAACTCATCGATCAGCGCAGCCTTGTACTCCTCTACAGCTTCCTCGACCGACACGCCCTCAAGAATGTCTGCCGTCATCTGCTGTACGAGCGCCGACACGATCTGGTAGCCAGGATAGGTGTCGCGGCCGGTTGTGGTGCTTGCCAGCGGCGTGGCCTTGGCGAAGAATGGATTTTCTGCGTAAGCTTCCGACTCGGAAATGTCGCTACGCACGGCCATACGATTGTTCCGGATTGTCCATTCGGCAAAGCGCTCGTAATCGAAGATCGCGGTCAGAAGCGCAAATGCCTCGTCGTTGTCGGACTTGGCATTCAGGCCAATGGCCCAGCCGCCGGAGATATTCGTCGTAGGCATGGCACCATCGACACCGGACCCAGGCCACGGGGTCCAGCCGACCGCCGCATCGCGTTCTTCCTGGCTTGGCAGATTCTCGCCGTTGCAATCCCAGAGACATGCGTTTTCCCAACTGCCACTTGCGACAATGCCGATTGTTCCGTCGCGCAGACCCGCGCGGATGTTGGAATCGACATCGCCAGTATAGTGCAGCGATTGCGTGCCCAGCTTTTCGTCGACATAGACTGTTTTGTACAACTCCAGCGTCCGGCGGATTGCGGGGCTGTCGCCAACCCATTTGCCTGCATCCCAATCGCGCAGGCGGTTGCGTCCAGCTTCAGGCACATCGGCTCCGAGGAGCGCCATATAGAAGCCCTGCATCGTCGTCGCTTCGCCGCGCTTGGTTCCGGCAGGCAGAGCAAAGGCGTCTTCAATGCCGGTTTTTTCCTTGATCTGGCGGGCTGCCGCGAGGATGTCATCCCAGTTTTTGGGCTCCCAAGGCAGGGCGATCCCGGCGGCTTCCATGACCGGTACGCTATACCACAGCATCCGTACGTCGCTGTCGGTAGGAAGCGCGTAGACGTTACCATTGTAGGAAACGACCTCGATCAGACCGGCAAGATAATGCTTGTACTGATCCCAGCCTGCGAGCTTTTCATCCAGACTGGCGACATAGCCGGCCGATGCAAGCTCAGAGACTACGAAGCTGTCCATCTGAATCACATCGGCCGCGGTTCCCGATGCGAGGTCGAGGGCGACGCGTTCCACATAGCCTTCTCCCGGCAACTGGATCGCCTCGACTTTTTCTCCCGTGGCTTCTTCATAGGCGGCGATACCGGGCTCAACCAGCGCTGCGAGCCAGTCGGCATACATGATCGAGACGTCGGCTCTGGCTGCACCGCAGACCAGTACAGCAGACATCGTTGCGGCGCCGAAAAGTGCTTTGATCCTCATGATTTCCTCCCTTTCCGTGATGTTCGCGGAATGAAACATCGCAGACTCCGCTAGCTCAACAAATCTGCTAATGCAACAAATTTTTGCAACGTTGTAATTCGATATCGAGGAATCGAATTGGGAGGACGGAGCAACAAAAGTCTGGAAAGAAAAAGAAAATTAAGAAGATCTCCGATGGATATTCACGCGTGTTGCAACGTTCTTTTTTTTCCGATAACAGGCGAATGGCGGTAAAATGCCAGCTCGCAGGAAGGTGGAAATGAAATCATTAAGCAAGCCTAACGGTATGTCGACGAGGCGGCCGACGCTGAAGACGATTGCCGAAGAAACGGGTCTCAGCCTGTCCACTGTTTCGCTTTCTCTGCGTGGCGGGGCGAAGTTGAAGGAAGCAACCCGAAAGAAGGTCTTGGAGGCTGCTGATCGGCTTGGATATGTACCTGACCGCGCGGGAGTTCGGTTGAGGACCGGACGAACGAACGTGCTTTGCCTGGTTTTGGACGGTTCCGCCAAATCGATCGAGTTCACCCGCCATTTGATCGAAGGGATCGGTTGCGGCATTCAGGGGACGCGCTACCATCTGAACGTGACGCCCGAGTTTGAAAGCCCCGGCTCGACAAGCACGTTGGACCACATACTGAGGAACCAGCTCGCTGATGGGGTAATACTGACGCACACAGCGCCTCGCGATCCGCGGGTTCAGGCGCTTACTGATAGTGGCTTGCCGTTTGTGACACATGGGCGAACCGAGTTTTATTCGCCGCACCCGTATCATGATTTTGATAGCCAGGTGTTTGTGGAAGTCGCGTTTGATCGCCTTGTTGAACAGGGTTGCCGCAACATAATGTTGGCATCGCCAAACGAGCAAACGATGAACCACCATACAATTGTTGGCGCGTTCCGTCAGTGCGCCGCAGCCAGGGTGGTCGCGACCCGTGTCCTGGAGAAATTATCGGCTGAGTCGCCGCCGGATGAAATCCGGCGGTTCGGGCTGGAACTGTCGAGCGCGCCTGACCGCCCGGACGGGATCATTTGCGACGGTGAGATGCTGGCGCTGCCACTGCTGAGCGGCCTGCGTGACGGTGGCGTTCGCCTCGGAGAAGATATCCTGACCGTCGTCAAGCAAACATCGGATGTCGTGCAGACAATTTTTCCGCGGATCGACACCGTGACCGAAGATGTCGCCGCCGCCGGTCGCGAGCTGGCGCGTATTCTATTGGCGCGCATCGAGGGTGCCCCGGTTGAAGAGCTTCAGACGCTGGGGCAACCGAAACCCCGTTGGTTGAAATAGTCAACGAAATTCGTTCCCGTAGCAGATTACCAAGGTTCACCTGGACCAATTGTCAGAGCTGACGGCTGGTTGAGCAACATCGGTAACAGGGCCTTGTTTCGCGAGGAAGGGGCGGACAACAATTAGTGTTTCGGACGAAGGAATGCGTTGGTTTGTTCAGCGTGTCGCTGTTAAATCGAGTTCGACATTAATGGTGTCACCAAGCGTATCTGTACCGACACCCTCACCGAGCTTGTAGTCAAGCCGATTGAGTTTGGCCGTTCCATGAACCTTAGCGGTGTCACCATCGACATCAAGCTCGAAATCAAGTCGAATCGGATGAGAGACGCCTTTAATCGTCAACATCCCGTCAACCCGATAGATGTTGCTTTCGATCAGCACAGCACCATCAGCCTCAAACAATGCAGTAGGAAAATCACTGACGTCAAACCACTCCGCTGCGGGCAGTGTGCTATCGATTTGCAGATTACCCGTCGAAGCACTTGCGGTCTTGATCTGCGCAGTCATTTTCGCGTCTTCAAGTGAGCTCATGTCAAAGTCGATACCAACTTCCCAGGACGTAAACTCGCCGGTCAGATTGACGCTACCTTGGCGCACTTCGAAAGCAAGTTTGCTTTTTTCAGGGTCAACCGTCCAAGTGTCCGCCGCTAAACGCGGGGTAAGAACCATGATGAAAGCAAAGGCCAGTGAGAAAACAATGCTCTTGGATTTCATGGGTGTTTTCCTGATTTGCGCGCGGAAGAGTGAGCTTTGGCCGGGATTGTTGAAATCATTCGCTTAAGTGTGTCGTCCCTGTTGATAAAGCGGTGCCTAAGGGCTGCCGCAATGTGAACCGTGACAAGCGCGATGAGCAGATATGCTCCATATTCGTGCAGGACCTTGAAGAAGGCCTCGGCCTGCTCCCTCGTCCCAAGCTCTTGCGGGACGGGAAGATGCGGCACCGGCTGGACGTTAAACAGAACCGTTGGAATTCCCCAAGGCGACGCAGATACCATGAACCAGCCGGTGATCGGCATGGCAAAAATAAGCGCGTATAGACCGGCGTGGCCGATATAGGCCGCCGATTTCTCAAGCGGATGCATGCCGGCGGGCAGTCCTGGAGAGGGATTTACCAGCCTCCAGAAAAGCCGCAAAGCGCCAAGCGTCAGGATTACAAACCCAATCGACTTGTGGAGTTGATAGAGCCGGAATGTGCTGGCGTCCGTCGATGGCAACGTGGTCATATAGAGACCCAGGGCAAGCATTCCCACGATAAGAATGGCCATTGACCAATGAAAGACGATCGCGACAAGTCCGTATCCGGTCGACGTATTGCGCAACATAGTAGCTCCTGACATCGTGGAACTGTTTGTCCAGGCCTCCCATAATCCCTGTCAGTTAGCCCATTTCAGACTGAGCGGTTCAGCTCAAAACATGGCTGTCACGTCATCACCGCGGGTGACGCCAAGCCGGGTTCGTGATCGGGACTATTGCCGAATGCCTTCGACGTGAAGAACCAAATCTATTGGTGCATTGCCAATTGTCCCGTCCATTTCGAAGTCCCCCAGATAGATGGTTGTTTTTCCTTTGAATCCGGACCGGTATCCACCCCATGGGTCTTCGCCTTCTCCAATGAATTGTGTCTCCAGTTGCACTGGTTTTGTCACGCCGCGTATTGTCAAATCACCAAAGATAGTGGCTGTATCTTCTCCTGTGATCTCAACACCGCTGCTGACGAAGATTGCTTTCGGGTGATTGGTTACATCAAAAAAGTCTACGCTTCTAAGATGCTCATCGCGCCTTGCATGATTTGAGTTTACAGAGTTCATATCGATTTCAACGGAAACGCTGCTCTTTTCCGGCGCTTCGCTGTCAAAAACAAACTGCCCGTCGAATGTATCGAAACGCCCCGTCAGGACAGAAAATCCCAAGTGGCTTGCTTCGAAATTAATGGATGCGTGGGCACCCTCTGTATCAATTTTATAATTCGCCGCGGCTGCTGGGCCAATCAACAGCATCGTCAGACCGGCGGTGAAGAGCGCAGACTTAAACATAAACAACAAATCCTCAGTTAGGTTCCAGATACTCGCTTCCATGGCGCTGGCGATGCTTCTCGCTGACGGGCATGGGGTTCTTGATCAGGCCAAAGAGCAAGGGGCGGGCCGTGCCCCTCGCCGCAGTCACGAATTAAAGGTCCGCCTATCAGTGTCCTCAAGCTGCGGCCTTTGGAACAGCCGTGAACACTCCCATCCCCGTTAGCCACGCATCGACGGGTTCATAAAACTCGATGGTTCCTTGATACTCACCAGCTTCCTGCAAACAGGCCAAAGCGGCGAACCAGGTGCGCACCTCGTGGCCTCCCCGGCCACCCGTCTGGGTCAGAACGTCATCGGGTGTCTGGTCCAGCGACGTTAGATCACCGGTCATGAATGCGTCGAGCAGGCCCTTGTCCCATTCCGGATCCAGCGGAAGGAGTTCGGACTTGCCCTCAAGTGATTTCGTCCCTTCGGCGAGCACCCGATTTGTACGCGCAAATCGTTGTTGGAAGGTCATCTCGCGGCCTTCAATCAGCATTTCCCGGACCTGCGGGGGGGCTCCCTTGAGGGCTGGAATGGGTGGATCGTGTGACAGACCACCAGACCCCATGACAACGATCCGTTCCGGTCGTTCCTGCGCCCATTTCCCAACAGCACGCCCGAGCGCACGAACCCGATCAAACGTCGGGCGTGGTGCGGCGGCGGTGTTCACAAAAACCGGAATAAAGGGTGGCATTTCGTGCCGCTCAGACAGCAATTCAAGCGGCTGTACGGCGCCGTGGTCGACGGACATCTTGTAGGACACCGCCGTATCCACACCCTGATCAATAACGGACTGTGCCAGATCTTCGGCGACAGCGACGGGCAGCGTCAGTTTTCCAGCAGCGGAGCCATAATCACCAAGGGACTCCCCTTCGATGCCGACGCAGAATGACGGCATCAAACGGTAAAAGAACCCGTTGACGTGATCGGGATAGAACATGATCACCAGATCGGGTTTGAGTGCGGCGACCTTGTCGCGAACACGGTCGAGCGCTTCGTTGAAAGCCCTTTCGGTTTCTTCCGGTGCACGGTTTCTGTCCAAAAGTGGACTGTGCGACATGCAGACTGAGCCAACCAACATATTCTGCGCTCCTCTCCAAGCTACCCCGCAGTCTTCTCGGGGCCATTTGTTTTATCCATGCCCACACATTGCGTGTGGGATCGTATGCGCCGCAATCCGCTGGTAGTTGCCAGGACGTCGCCGTCGTCGAAGCAGATTTGTGGCGAAGCAATGCGCGCTCATTCCTTTGCAACGGGTAGAGACACCGCATCTCACGGCTTAATCACGACTTTACATTACCGTCATTAAAATGCTAGCATTTTATTGTCAAGATTGCGAAGTTTCGTCCAACCGGCCGAATTCTATCGTGCGACCGGACAAGAACCGTTTGCGAGGGTGGAATGCTCAAGAAGCTGGCGATTGACAAGCAAAGCTAGCTTGGATGCTGGCTAGCCTCAACGCTCTTGGACCAAGTTCGGCAGACGAGCACTTTGCTGCTTGAACGCACAAGCATACTGTGGGAGACCTAAATGGGTAGGCAATTCGCCGAGGCTGAAACCAGCCAATTTGTCACCGTCGCCAAAGACGGTAAGAACTTCCAGGTTCACTATAACGACTGCAACCCTCAAACGGGAGGTGAGTCGGTTGTTATGCTACACGGTTCGGGTCCGGGAGCAACGAGCTGGGCCAATTTCAGCCGCAACATCGTGCCGCTTACCGATGCCGGGTATCGTGTGATTCTCCTCGATGTGCCGGGCTGGGGAAAGAGCTCACCTATTGTGTGCAACGGATCGCGGTCACATCTGAATGCGCATTTCATCAAAGGTTTCATGGATGCGGCCGAACTGGACTTGGCCCATCTGATCGGCAATTCCATGGGCGCGCAAAGCTGTACCGCCTTCACGCTGGATAACCCCGACCGGGTTGGCAAGTTGATCCTGATGGGCGGTGGCACTGGGGGTAACAGCCCGTTCCAGCCGATGCCAACCGAAGGCATCAAACGGATCATGCAGCTTTACCGCAACCCGACGGTCGAGAACGTCAAGGCGCTGATGGATATCTTTGTGTTCGACGCCAGCGAGTTGACAGAAGAGCTGCTCAAGCTTCGTCTCGACAATATGCTGAGCTGTGAAGAACACCTGACCAACTTCGTCAAAAGCTTCGAACTCGACCCAAAACAATATCCGGATTACGGACCAACACTGACCAGGATCAAGGCCGAAACGCTGATCATATGGGGGCGTAATGATCGGTTCGTGCCGATGGATGCAGGGCTGCGACTGCTTGCCAACATTCCGAACTCACAATTGCACGTATTCAACAATTGTGGCCACTGGGCACAATGGGAACACGCTGATCGGTTTAACCGGATGGTTGTGGATTTTCTGACCCACTGACATTTTAGCCTGCAGGGCTGGTTCCGGCAGGCTTCCGTCACTGACAAATTGGATGAAGATGATCCTTGGCCAGTCCCGGCCATTTTTTCTGACGCGCCGGATCGTCAAAGAATGGCCCGGCACCTTCGCCCAGAACATCGAGAATACTCTGGCACAGATCGTGCGGGGTTTCTTCCCAAACGCAAAGGCCCTGGCTGAAAGCGATCACGGACGTCCCATCAACCTGACAGCGCCCTAAAAGCGCAGCCATGGCGGCGTTCATCCTCTCCAATGTGGCTCCATCGACAGGCAGAAAGCGCGACACTGCCGGGATCAACGGAGTGGATTCGACACCCTCAAGCGTCACAAGATTCCAACTGGTCGCCGCCAGCTTGCCGGTCACGATCATCGGAGCCAGGTCAGGAGGGCGACTGTTTATCAGCTCGACTTCGCCCTTCAATCCCCAGCCGTCAAACAGTAAAGCCTCGGTCATCAGCCGTACCGAGGACGGACGCGGCGGACAGTATACCGCCTTGCCACGCAGATCATCAGGCGTCTGAATCGCCGGATCAAAGACGCAAATACCGAAACCCACGTCATATAGGGAGGCAAGCAAGCGAAGGTCGGAATTGGCCCGGGTATAGGCATGCCAATCCGGACCGGTCCGCCTTATGGCTGGCAGCAGGTCGACCGAAGTCATGATCGGCAAATGGAGTGCCCTTTGTTTGGGTTCCATATCACAAATCTGGTTCACCGCATCGGGCAGCGCGACCGCAACCACCTCATTGGCAATACCTGCCTTCAAAAGACGCTCGCCAAGAATCTGATTTAGGGCATGCATGCGGATGGTTGCGGGCGCGGGGGAATAAATCGTGATCGTCATCCGACCACCTGCCTTGGCAGATAGAGCGCGATGTCAGGGAGGATAGCCAGCAGGATGATCATGATCAACATGGCAAACCAGAACGGCCAAATGCCGCGGAAGATACGTCCCATCGGGACGTCCGGCGCGATGGATTTTACGATGAAGACATTGATCCCGACGGGCGGCGAGATCATTCCCATTTCGAGCGCGATCACAACAATGATACCGAACCAGATCAAATCCCATTCCAGACCGATAGCGATGGGAATGACGACCGGGATCGTCAAGACCAGCATCGCCATGGTATCCAGGAACATGCCCAAGACCAGGTAAGCGAGGACGATCAGGATCAGAATGCCATAGTCCGGTATCGGCAAGGCGACAAAAATCTCGACCAGTCTCTGCGGCACTTCGGTCAGCGACATGAACGGGATGAACACGAAGGCGCCGATCAGGATCAAAAAAATCGTGGCCGTGGCGCTCATCGTCTGCAGGACGATGTTGCGAAGGCTCGCAAATGACAGGCGCCGCCGGGCGACAGCAACGACAAAGGTCAGGAATGCCCCGACGGACGATGCCTCTACCGGTGTAAAAAAGCCTGTGTACATGCCGCCAATCACCAAAACGACCACGAGAACAATGGGCAGGGATGCAACGAGTGAACTCCACCGCTCAGCCGCACTCGCCTTTTCGCTTCTGGGACCGGCCGTCGGGTTACGCCAGGTAATAAGCGAAATAGCGATGATGAACAAAATAGTGAGCAGTATTCCGGGAATTACACCTGCCATAAACAGGCGCCCAATGCTCTGCTCAGTGAGAACAGCGTAGATGATCATGCCCCCGGAAGGCGGGATCAGAAAACCAAGAGTCCCGCCAGCTGCGACTGATCCGGTCGCCAAGGTGTCGCTGTAATTGTAGCGTTTCATAGCTGGTAGGGCGACGCGGCCCATTGTGACAGCGGAAGCCAGCGAAGAGCCCGAAAGCGCCGCAAATCCCGCACAGGCCGTTACGGTCGCAGACGCCAAACCGCCACGCATATGCCCCATCCAGCGGTATGCGGCCCGGAAGAGATCTCCGGACATGCCGCTGGCCCCGGCGATACTACCCATCAGTACGAACATCGGGATGACCAGCAAATTGTAGTTGGATGCTGCTTCAAAGGTCTCGCCGGACAAATTAGAGAATGCGATGCGCCAACTCCTCTCCCAGGCAAGGTGCGAGGGCATGTCAAAGCTCAAAAAGCGGGCCGCATTTGCAATCACGGTTCCGAAAAACCCGACACCTAACATCGCAAGACCGACCGGCAGGCGAAGTGCCATCAAAACAAACATGATGACGAGACCGATGACGCCGATAAAAATCAGGCTCATGTGTCGTCATCCGACGTCAGAGCAATGGGGTGCGTCTCTCTTTCAGTGACCAGACGCACGAAATCCGCAATTAAGATGATCGCATAGACCGCTGCCGAAATCGCCAGAATCCGGTAAAACGGCCCAAAGGATATGACCAATTGTTGCGATGCCTGACCAAAGCGGTCGGCTTCCCCACCAGCCACCCAGAGTTGCCAGGACAAGACCACAACAAGCCCGATACCAATGAGTTTCATCAGTCCCAGACTCAGATTGGCAAAACGACGGCTTATGTAAGGTTCGAGAAGTTCGATCTCGATATGGGCTCCGGTCCGTCCGCCGAAAGGGATTGCAATTGCCACAACCGTTACCAAAGCCAGAACCATCAGGTCTTCAGCCCCAGGAATAGGGTCGTTGAGCGCTTTGCGCATGATCAGGACGTTGAAAGTCGACAGAACGGTCATAAATGCGAGGGTCAACCCGCCGGCAATAAAAACCACGGAGGACAGAGCTCTGTCCCACACGCCCGCACCTGGCGCTGGAGGAGGAGATTCACTCATGGGTCTTTTCCAGTGAAGAGAACAATACAGAACTGACGAGCATCTGTTTGACGCCCGCCAGACTTGCAGTCAGTTATTCCGACAAACCATGTAAATCGTTGTAGATCTCACGGGCATTGGGGATACCATTCGCCTCGTAGGCTTGGAAGATCTCTTCCAGCCCACGCGCAGCTGCAGCATCCATTTTGGCGCGTTCCTCATCACTGACGGTAATGAACTCAAAGCCCCGCATATCCATCGCCTTCATGCCGGCAAGCGCATCTTGATCAGCTTTGTGGAAACTTGCGGAGGCAACCTTGGTGAAGGCTTCACCGGCAAGCTCGTCAATCACGGCGCGATGCGCTTCCGGCAGTGTCTGATAGCGCTCTTTGTTCATTACAAAATAGACGGTCTGAAACTGCGGCGGGACATTGTCGATGTAATAAGTCGCGACTTCGCGCCAATTCCAGGGTGGCATCATGTTGTTATGCGCCGCAACCGCACCATCAATCGTACCCGAGGATAGAGCGGTGTAGATTTCGGTCACAGGCATCTGCACTGAAACCCCGCCCATGGCTTCGATCAATGGACCCATGGAAGCCGCATAGGGCACTATTTTCGCGCCTTCCCAGTTTTCCAGAACAGACAGATCACGAGTGGATGCAATGGACAAAGCTGCGGGAAATCCTATGCCGAGAAAAACGACCTCGTCGAATTCCTTTGCGAAGTGCTCGTCCCAATTTGCAATAAATGCGGCGGAAAGTTCATTGGAATCCTGTGCCGTTCCGGGTGGAACGGTCAGCATGGCTATTGGAAACAACTCCGGCGTATAACCGGCCACACCCAAAACTGCGTCCGCGACACCTTCGACCACTCGCTTGTATTGCTGCACCGGACCAGCGCCCAATTGCCCCGCCGGGTAAACCCTCACGGTCAATTCGCCGTTCGTGCGCGCAGCAACTTGTTCGCCGAACCAGTTCCAAACGTTGGTGTTCGTGTGATGCTGCGGTGCCACAAATGTCGCCACGGTCAGTTCATCTGCATTGACCGGTGCGGAAATGAGCGACACGGCCGTGGCAAGTGCGCCCAGAGTTAAACTGAGTTTTGTCATTTGATCCTCCCAAATAGCCCGCTTATCGGGCATTCCTCTTCAAGGCCGCTGTTTCACCTCGCATTACCAGTTTTCGGCCACATCTCTTATGCAACCATATCCTGAGTACATACTAACACGCTAGCATTTTAAAAAAATGAAACAAGCTTTTTATGCTCAAGACTGTCACACTTGTACCGAAATGATGACACCGGGTGTTTCAGCACCCTTATTGGAAGGTGCCACAATCAGACTGCATGAGGAGGTGGCACTTCTGTAGAGGGTTTTGTTTATTCCAGTGAAACACCGGCAGATGTAATTAGAAAGGTCATGCCATCTTCGCCCATCATGAGTGAACCATCGTATTTAGCTCGAGCGCGTTCTAGAATCTGCTGACGTGATGGCGGATTGGGTGGGAATTGAACCACATGCGTAAAAACTGCCATCTTCGGGTTGCTTCTGGTGAATACATCCGCGGCCTGCTCTGGCGTAACATGCAAGCTTGCAATCATCCTTGCAATTGGCGTTTTAGACACCTCAGGATTGGCGGCGAAGACCTCGTGCACCAGGAGGTCAGTGTTTTGTGCCGCTTCAATCAGGTCTTCGCTAACAGTCGTATCCCCGGAGATCGTGACCGAAGTCCCCCCATGATCGACCCGATACCCATAGGCCTGGCCAGTTGCATTGCCATGGATCACAGGAAACGCGGTCACTGTCACGCCATTCAAGTCATAAACAGTTCCTGGACCACTGAATGGTCTTGCACGCAGATTTTCGCCCCCGTTCGAAACCGGTACCGCACCTTTGCGAAGGAGAATGTCAGACGCAAATGCTGCGGGAAGATTGGTGGCCAATTCTACGACACCTTGTGGACCATAGATCGGAAGAGGGTTTTTTCTGAGCCCACCGGGATAAGTCAGCCATCCGGTCAAGAGAAGATCAGGCAATCCGATCAAGTGGTCGGAGTGCATGTGTGTTATGAAAACTGCATCGACCCCTCCCGGCCGAACGCCAGCAGCGGTTAGCCCCGAAACAACGCCTCGTCCGGCATCGAACAGCAACTCGGTCTCGCCAACTCGGACCAGCGTGGCGGGGCCGTTGATGCCAGGCTGCGGTACCGGCGTTCCGGTTCCTATCAGTGTTACCCGCATATCCTGAGCATGTGCTGAAAAGGCAGTGAGAGTACCAATTACCAGCGCCGCAATACCGTTGCGCCATCGCATTGCCCGAGCTTTAATAGATATCATCATTGCAACGCTTTCCTCCCTTGTTTCTTTGTTCCTGATGAATTTTTCCTATCAGCAAACCGGGGTGCGCTCGCGCCAATGGAAAGCGCTTCACCTACTCCCCGTTTTCAGAAACTTCCCGGATACAACCCACCATCAAGAAGCAGGTTCTGCCCGGTCATGTAACCGGCATGAACGCTGCAGATGAACGCGCAGGTCGCCCCCAGTTCATCCGGATTCCCCACACGGCCGGCAACGGGATTGCCGGTCAGGTGCTTAGTAATGTCCTTGGATTTGCGCAGTCGGTCGGTATCGAACGGACCCGGCAAGATATTATTGATTGTAACACCTTTTGAGGAGAGCGATGGGACCAGGCCAAAGACAAAGTTGGTCAATCCCGCCCGGGTTGCGTTTGATAAGCCGATCACCGGGATCGGCACGCGCACTGCGGAGGACGTGATGTTCACGATACGCCCAAAGCCCCGCTCAGCCATCCCATCAACTGTCAATCGGATCAACTCAATCGCCGACAACATGTTCGCATCGACTGCGGCGATCCAGGTGTCCCGATCCCAATCGCGGAAGTCTCCCGGTGGCGGACCTCCGGCATTGTTGACGAGAATGTCCGGTTTTCCATTTGCTGCGGCGACCATCGCCTCGCGGATGGACTGATCGGTAATGTCACCAATCACGGTCGTAACCGTCACGCCGGACGAAGCTTGTCGGATATCCTCGGCCGTCCCCTCAAGCGTCTTCTCGGTGCGGCCGTTGATGACAACGTTCACCCCTTCCCGCGCCAGCGCCATGGCGCATCCGCGCCCTAGACCTTTGCTGGCCGCACAAACGAGTGCGGTTTTCCCGGCGATCTGCAAATCCATCTTTCCCTCCCTTAGGCGCCTTCCGTTTCAGCCTTTTTTGTAAGGTCGAGCGCAACGTCTACAATCATGTCCTCCTGACCACCCACCATGCGCCTGCGGCCAAGTTCGACCAGGATTGCCCGAGTGTCGACACCATAGGTTTTCGAGGCCCGCTCCGCGTGGAGCAGGAAACTGGAATAGACTCCCGAGTAGCCAAGGCTCAGGGTTTCGCGATCAACCCGTACCGGACGTGTTTGCAGCGGTCGCACCAGGTCATCCGCCGCATCCATCAATGCGAAGAGGTCACATCCGTGCTTCCAGCCCTTCTTGTTCAGTGCTGCAACCAGCACTTCAAGTGGCGCGTTCCCCGCGCCTGCCCCCATGCCGGCAAGGCTTGCATCGACACGCATCGCACCGCATTCGATTGCTGCGATGGAATTGGCAACGCCAAAAGACAGGTTGTGATGCGCGTGCACGCCGCGTTGAGTTTCCGGTTTCAGGACCCGGTCAAAAGCATCCATCCGGGCTTTGTAATCGGCCATATCCATCGCGCCGCCGCTATCGGTGCAATAGACACAGATCGCACCATAGCTCTCCATCAGTCTGGCCTGCTCGGCCAGAGCCTCGGGTTCTTCCATGTGGCTCATCATCAGGAAGCCTGAGACGTCCATGCCCATATCCCGCGCAGCGCCGATATGTTGGTGCGCAACATCAGCCTCGGTGCAATGGGTGCAAACCCGAACGGAACGAACACCAAGGGAATGCGCCTGTTTGAGGTCCTCGATGGTGCCGATGCCGGGGATCAGCAACGTGGTGAGTATTGTGTTTTCGGTTGCATCGGCTGCGGCTTCGATCCAGGTCCAGTCGGTCTCTGCGCCAAAGCCATAGTTGAAAGACGCGCCTTTGAGGCCATCTCCATGTGCGACTTCAATGGCGTCGACGCCTGCAGCGTCAAGTGCCGCTACAATCGCATGGACCTGCTCGGGCGTGTAGCGATGGCCGATCGCATGCATCCCGTCGCGCAGGGTCACGTCCTGAACATAGAGCCTGTCTTTGGTTGGATCGAAGCGGCTCATGCGGCAACCTCCCTGCGACGAGTAGCAATCAACTCGGCGGTGGACAGTG
The DNA here is from genome assembly GCA_965275915.1 of Stappiaceae bacterium. Taxonomy (GTDB): domain Bacteria; phylum Pseudomonadota; class Alphaproteobacteria; order Rhizobiales; family Stappiaceae; genus JBDWFY01. The sequence continues at coordinate 141,155 of CBDHYI010000003.1, read as the reverse complement.
CCGCAGAGGTCATGATGTCGAGATTGCCGGCATAAGCGGGCAGATAATGCGCCGCACCTTCAACCTCCAGAAACACGGTGGTCTTGATGCCGCTGAATTTCCCGTAGCCGGGGATCTCCACCGGGTCGTTCTCGCCAAAGCGTTCGAATTGAACTGTCTGTTTCAAGCGGTAGCCCGGCACATAGGCCGCCACCTTGGCAACCATATCTGTAACAGCTTTCTCAATTGCGGCTTCGTTTGCCCCTTGCGACAGCACGAAGACTGTGTCGCGCATCAAGAGTGGCGGCTCGGCCGGGTTCAAAATAATAATCGCCTTGCCTTTGCCGGCCCCACCAACGCTTTCGATGGCATGGGCTGTGGTTTCGGTGAATTCGTCGATATTGGCGCGCGTGCCGGGACCGGCGGATTTGGAGGAAATTGATGCGACGATCTCCGCATATGGTACTTCGGCAACGGCGGAGATTGCAGCCACGATGGGGATCGTCGCTTGCCCCCCGCAAGTTACCATATTGACGTTTGGTGCGGAAAGATGGTCTTCGCCGTTGACGACGGGCACGACAAAGGGCCCGATGGCCGCCGGGGTCAGGTCGACCATGATTTTGCCGGCCCCCGTCACAACCTCGCTGTGACGCGCATGCGCGCCGGCAGAGGTGGCGTCGAATACCAACCCAATCTCATTCCAAGCCGGAAGCGCCGTAAGACCGTCGATCCCCTCATGGGTCGTCGCGACCCCCAAGCGTTCCGCACGGGCCAACCCGTCCGAGGCGGGGTCAATCCCTACCATTGCCGCCATTTCCAGGGTCTTGGAATTGCGCATGACCTTGATCATCAGATCGGTGCCAATGTTGCCGGACCCAATGATGGCCACGTTGGTCTTTTTGCTCATGACTGCGTTCCGTAGCTGAAGGACGCGGTCCCAACGCCGCCGATTTTGGCGACCACGTGATCGCCAGGGCTGATCGCGACCATGGGGCCCAGAGCGCCGGTCAGAACCGTCTGCCCCGCCTTCAGCCCAACTGCGCGCGCCAACCAAGCGGCGGCATTCAAGGGGTGGCCCAGACAGGCTGCACCGGCCCCCACGGAAACAGTGCTTCCGTTCACTTCGAGCGCCATGCCGCATGTGTAGAGGTCGAGCCCCTCTATCGGGCGCTTGTCGGAGCCCAGCACATAGAACGCCGAGGACCCGTTGTCAGACACGGTGTCGGCAAAGGTGATGTTCCAGTCCTGGATGCGGCTATCGACGATCTCTATGGCTGCCACGACAAAATCCGTTGCTGCGATTACGTTTTCCGGCGTGACATCTGGCCCGTTAAGGTCTTTCCCGAGGATCAGCGCAATCTCGGCTTCAGCTTTGGGCTGAATAACGCGCGACGGATGAAGTGTGCCTGCATCTGCGACCTCCATATCATCGAAAAGAACACCGTAGTCCGGCTGATCGACACCCAATTGCGCCTGCACCGCTTTTGCGGTCAGTCCAATCTTGTGGCCGACGATCTTCCGGCCTTTGGCTTGCCAAAACTTCGTATTGGCCGTTTGAATGGCATAGGCGGTTTCCGCGTCGCCAGCGGCAACTTCATCCCGGAGAGACGGAATCGGTGATCCCTGATAGGCCTCGCGAAGGCGCGATGCGTGGCCGGCAATTTGGTCCACTGACAGGCTCATTTGCTGACCTTCCTGCTGTTTTTGCAATCCTGATATTTACAACCGACGCAGGGGCAGCCGTTCTGGAACAGATCGCCGTCGCTGTTCTGGTGGTCATCAGACGGTCTTGAACCGGTCCGGTCGCCAGAGCCCGCGCGGACGCTTTGCCCGGCCTCGGATTGCAATGATAGGACATTGTTGTCGGGATCTGCTGTTTGCAGCATCGCATCTCTCCTCCACAAATCGTTGCGGGCCGGGGCCACCCAGGTGAGCTCACGGGCTCAAATGCGCATCCTGCACGCTGTTCGAATTAGGAAGAAAGTGACATAGCTTCATGTAACATGCAAGCATGTTACTAAGAATCAGTTGGATATGGCGACCTGTTGGGCCGGAGCGGTTTTCTGCGCAATGTTTAGAATGTGACGCAATGCCACCTCATTTGCCAGATCGGCGCTACGCTGGTCGATCGCTTCGATCAGTGCGCGATGATCATCCATCGCATCATCGATCAAGCGATCAAAGCCAACAGTTTGCGAAATGAAAAAGTCCGACATGTTAAAGTTTGGGCGCTGACGTTCCGAAACCAGATCGGAATTGGCCATTTCATGGATGATCCCGTGGAACTCCTGATTCAGCGCCGCGTATTTCTGCTGGCGCCTGCGGTCATCAATGCGCAGTGCCTCAATATCGTTTTGTACCGCGCGAAGCGCTTCGATCTGCTTTTCGGTTCGGCGTGATGCGGCCAGGCTGCTCAGCAACCCCTCTATGCGCGCGAACATCAGGTAGAAGTCTTGAATAGAACTGGTGGACGGATTTATTACCTGACATCCGACTTGCGGCTCTATTCGGACAAAACCGTCAGCAGCCAGATGGTTGAGGGCGCTCATGACTGGTTGACGGCTGGTTGCCGTTTCAGCCACCAGGTCTTTGACAAGGATCTGATCCCCGAATCTATAGGTTGCATCGACCAGACGCGTTATTACGAGATCGTATACTGTGTCTTTCTTGCTCAATTCTGTCCCCGTTGGTCTATGTTAGTGAGCCATGTCGCTGTCGCCAGGGCTTCCTACATGCTTGCATTTTTCTAAGGTTATCATGTTGATTGCCAAGAAAGCCAGATTCTTTAGGTTGGCGAGAAACACCTTGCGTTCGACCACCAGATCCACCAACAGGGTCCGCGTTTACAAACAGACTTTGCTCAGGTCAACTGCCCAGCGATAGCCTATTCCCAAGCGGCGCGCTTGCGTGGCAGGGGTCGAACTGTTATTAGCATGCTTGCATGTTAGAGGTAAAATGTATTTACGGCCCTGACAGCGTCGTGAGGACGATGAAGCTTGCATCCAGGGAGGACAAAAGATGCCGGAGACCCAAAGCAGTACGACGACCTATAACGCCGATGAACTGCGCAAGAAGTATAAGGAAGAGCGCGACAAGCGGATGCGCGCGGACGGCGAGGCGCAGTACATTGACGCCGAAGGAGAGTTCGCGTCATTTGATGATGATCCGTATGTCCAGGAGCCCCTCAACCGTTCGCCCATTACGGAAGATGTTGAGGTGGCCATCATCGGCGGCGGATTTGGCGGGCTTTTAACAGCTGTTGAGCTCAGAAAAAAAGGCATTAAGTCTTTCCGAATTCTCGAACAGGCTGGCGATTTCGGAGGCACATGGTATTGGAACCGGTATCCTGGCATCCGCTGCGACATTGAAGCGTATGTCTACATGCCCCTGCTGGAAGAAATCGGCACAATTCCCAGTGAGCGCTATGCGTCCGGTGGTGAGATTTTCGAGCACAGCAAGGCAATCGGCAAACACCACGATCTGTATGACCGCGCGTTGTTCCAGACCAAAGTCGAGAGTGTCACTTGGGACGAGCCTTCTGCCCGCTGGGTTATTCGCACAAACCAGGGTGACGAAATCCGCGCCCACCATGTAACCGTCAGTCAGGGCCCCTTGGCCAAGGTCAAACTGCCAGGTGTTCCCGGTATCAGGAGCTTCAAGGGCAAGATGTTTCACTCCGCCCGCTGGGACTACAATTATACCGGCGGAACGATGGATGGCGGCATGACGGGCTTGAGCGACAAGCGCGTAGCAGTGATTGGCACCGGGGCCACGGCAGTCCAGATTATTCCCAAACTGGCGGAAACCGCCAAAGAAGTTCTCGTATTCCAGCGCACCCCCTCCGCACTCGCAGAGCGCAACAATTCGAAAACTGATGCGGATTGGTTTCGAAGCCAACCCAAAGGTTGGCAACAGGAGCGCATTACCAATTTCGAACACAACATCACCCCCGGTTCCCATCCCGATGGCGATCTTGTCGGAGATGGCTGGACCGATTTCTTCCACCGCGTGCGCGATGGAATGGGTGCGGCAATGAAATCGGAAGAGCCGGTCAAGCCCATGGAGGTGATTCAGAAGGTCGATTTCGCCAAGATGGAAGACCTGCGCAGCCGGATCAGCGAGACCGTCAAGGATCCCGAAGTCGCGGCTCGGATGACACCCTGGTACAATTATCTGTGTAAGCGGCCACTCTTCAGCGACGACTTCTTGGAGGCGCTCAATGAGACGAACGTGACTGTGGTCGATACCGACGGAAAGGGTGTCACACGAATTGACGAGACAAGTGTCCATGCCAATGGCACGGATTTTGAGATCGACTGCATCATCTTCGCCACCGGATTCGACGTGGCCGCGGCCGCCCACAAGGTCGGCGGCTATGATCTGATCGGGCGCGGCGGCATCTCGGTGGACGAGAGGTGGAAAGATGGCATGCGCACAGTTCATGGTACGCAGATGCATGGTTTCCCAAACTTCCACGTGGTCGGCGCGATTTCACAGGGGACGACGTCGTTCAACTATACTCACGCGTTGCAAATGCAGGCCGCTCACGCCGTCGACATCATCGGAAAATGCGTTGATGAGGGCATCCGCACTATCGAGGTGACATCCGAGGCAGAGGATCGATGGCTAGAGAAGATGAAGACGCCGCACAAGATTGATCTTGTGGCCTACTATCGCGCCTGCACTCCGGGATTCCTTAATCACGAAGGGGACGTCGACGGGCAGCCGACTTTCCTGGGAAGCACTTATGGCGGCGGAGCGCTTGCCTACAATGAACTGATCAAGGAGTGGCGCGCTGGCGATCAACTGGCGGAAGACTGTGCCATTACCTACGAAACCGAAAAGGCCGGCCCATAATCAACCCGGCCCGCCTGCGTTCAGTGTCAGTCGCAGGCGGGCCGAACCAATAAGAGTACGAAGTTCTCGGCAGGCAAAGTTGGTTCCGTTCGCTGCGGAGCTACGCCGAAAAGGCGTCCGAAGTTTTGGTGGTGTTTCAAACTGGACTCTCGATCGCTTTCAAGGCAACTTCTTCGTCTTCATGGGACTGCACGCCAGAGACCCCAACCGCGCCTACCACCACTTCGCCGGAATTGATTGGAATGCCGCCCTGAATCGGCAAAGCGCCGGGGAGTGCGAGAATGGCGGTCTGCCCATCTGCAACTAAGTCCTGAAACAGTTTTGTTGATACGCAAAACATTGCTGCACTTCGTGCCTTTTCCGCCGCCGCATGGGCAGTTCCTGGTGCTGCCCCGTCCATGCGGTGCAGCGCGAGGACATGGCCCCCGTCATCCACCACGCAGATCGAGATAGCCCATTCTTTGCGAGCCGCGTATTCGCAACCAGCTTGCGCGATCAGGACCGCCGCCTGACTTTCGAGGGTCGGTTTTGATTTCATAAGATTTCCCTTTTTGACTAATCGAAGCAGCTACGCACTGCGCAGGTTGTACCCAAAAGCTGGCTGAGGGTTCCCTCGGCCACCAAAGTTCAGTCTGATTTTAGCTTGCCAGCATTGCCGTTAAAATGCTAGCATGTATTTACTGTATGGTGACGTCGTCAGATACGTTTGCCACCAAACCGCTGACTAAAGAGTCGCTGCGGAGGGCACAACCTGACGTGTTCCGTCCAATGTGCCAAAGAGGGAGGATACTCATGGCAGAACTAATCGATTTCGGTTCCTTCACCGTCAATTTCCTGCGCGACAAACACGACACGGAAGGTGGGCTGGATGTGTTCGAGCTGACCACGCAGCCCAAAGGACGGATGCCCGTCCCCCATTACCACGACACTTGGGATGAGACAGTCTATGGAATCGAGGGGGTGACAACCTACGTCATTGACGGTGTCGACCACCACGTCGGACCTGGTGAATCCGCCTTTGTACCGCGCAAGATTGTACATGGTTTTGACAACCGCACCGACGAAATAGCCAAATGCCTTTGTATTCTGACGCCTGGTGTGCTTGGACCTGAGTATTTCCGCGAGCTCGCCGCGGTGATCAGGGCTGGCAAGCCCGATCCTGCAGTGATGAAAGAGATCATGAACCGCTATGGGCTGATCCCGGCTCCTGCCAGCAGCTAAAGCACTAGTTATCACCGGAATGAAAACGGCGCGGTGTTCATTATCACCGCGCCGTTTCTTCTCACTCAAAAACCCCGCTTACATGGCTGTCCGCGCAACTCGTGCACCAAGGTATTTCGCAGCGGCAATATCGTTTTCATTCGGCGACAGGCTCCCGTCCACGCCCGCCACAGTGGAAGCGCCATAGGGAGACCCCCCGTGCACGTCGGAGTTGGCTAGCTGAGCACTGAAGCCGTAGTCCAGTCCGACCACAGTCATGCCCATGTGGAGGAGGTTCGTCAGAACAGAAAAATGTGTCATCTCCTGGCCACCATGCTGCGTGGCGGTTGACACAAAGGAAGCGCCAACCTTGCCGACGAGCGCGCCCGATTTCCAAAGGCCGCCGGTCTGATCCCAGAATGAGGCCATCTGACTGGACATCCGCCCATAGCGCGTAGGTGTTCCAACAATCACGCCGTCATAGTCTCCGAGTTCATTGGGGTCGGCGACCTCATGCTTTTCGTTGTGGCTAAAGCCAGCTGCAGCAGCAACCGACGCCGGTGCAGTTTCAGGGACACGCTTGATGACAGCCTCCGCATCGGCTTCTCGGACGCCTTCGGCGACGGCTTCTGCCATCTTGGATATGTGCCCATACGACGAATAGTAGAGAACGAGAATCTTGGCCATGAACGGATTTCCTAACACGATTGAAGTTTATTTCTAGAATGTTAGCATTTAAGATGTGGTGTGGAAACCGCCTTCAGTATTTAATGTCTGACTAAGGATGCCAACATGAATGACTGGACAGTTTTTCGTTAGCTCCTGAGCATTTGAGGCTTAGAAAGGCACTGATCGATGCAATCTGATTTTTTGGATCAAAAACAAAATTGAACCATCAGTATGCTTGTGAAGGGGAGATAGCTTCCAACCACAACGAACTAGTGCAATCGCATTGTTGCTGAACGCGGGAGATACAGGCCAGATGCCAGAAGCAGTAAGCAATGCCTCAGAACGGCTTCTTCAAAAAATGGTCAAAGAGGAGCATTTTTCCGGTGCCGTCTTGGTGTCGAGAGCTGACATAGTGGTGCACAAACGCGCTTATGGCCCTTCCTCACGCAATTCTCCTAACAAGGTGGATGACAGATTTCATGTTGGCTCATTGGGCAAACAATTCACTGCCGCCGCTATTCTACACCTGACAGAAGAGGGCTCAGTCGATCTCAATGGGTGCATAAATGAGTTTTTACCGGAGAGGTACAGATCGGATCTTTGGTCTACAGTATTGATCAAGCACTTACTTTCACACGCGAGTGGAATCCCAGACTACGCAGTGGTCAGAAACTATTACTCGGTTGTTGACGGGTGGGCATTCGATAAAACGATCGACGGGATGATTAGGGAGGCTATGAGAAGTCCTATTGGATTTGCCCCAGGAACCCAATTTCAATACTCAAACATCGGCTACACACTGCTTGGTCAGGTCATCCAAAACACAACGGGTCGCCCCTTTGGTGCCTATATAGAAGAAAAACTCACTGCCCCTCTGGGTATGGACAATTCAACAATCCATGACAAAGACTATGCCATCGCAGACGGTGATCCGTCAGGCCTTCGTTGGAACCATGCAACACAAGCTCATGTTAAAGATGATGTCATCTCCTTGCCGGTAACACCTGCTGATGGTGGACTTGTAACAACCCTCGATGACTTTGCATGTTGGGTAGCGGCCGTTTATCGAGATCTGTCGCATCCGAACCTGTCGCCTGAATCAATAAAGCGGATGCTTAAGAAATCCGCTCCAACGGATAGCTATAGATGGCCAGAAAGGAGCATCAGAGGTGAAGGGTATTATGGACTTGGTTTGATGCGAAGTGGAGATCTAGTTATGCATGAAGGAAGTATTGTCGGTTTCCGTAGCTTTTTCATCTACAGCCGCTGTGATGACCTGCTGATTTCCGTTTTTTCGAACAATACACACAACGATGTATATCGGATCTCTGAAGCACTTTTTTGGCTGCACAACGCAGAAGACAGAAAATTACAATGAGTAAAAAGAAGACTATTCTTGGATCTGCCTGCGCCGACTACAATACGTCTTTCGCGACAGTCGCTCCGTGATACGTAGACGGCTGCTAAGAGCTGACCTTCATGAAGTGCGAGGCAGGATTTCACTAGAGGTGGATTGCGGTCGTTCGCCGCTGCCCGAACGAAGGCCGACAATTATAGAATACCCCGCCGCCACAATCAAAGAGGATCAGGTCGTTTCCCACCTCGACCAGATAACCCCTCGATGCACAGCGCGCATAGGCTTCGGGCGAGCCTGATCCGAGAATTGTCAGTTTCATGACGCCATCGTCGGCGGAGGTGTCGCCCCCGGCGCCCCGAGTTTGAGCGCCGCCTCGCGGCCTCCATGGTGTTCGATCAGGGCTGCCTGATCCTTGAACGCCAGAGCGTCGGTCTCGCGTGGGTCACATATCCGGTGCAGCTCGGCATACAGATCGCGAAGAATATCTGCGCAGACCGGATCGCATGCGCGATTGTCCAGCTCATCCGGATCGCTGTCGAGATCAAACAGCTCATCCGGGAAGCCGACATAGTGGATCAGCTTCCATTTCCCCTTGCGCAGCATGAACGCTCCGGAAACGGCACCTGCTGCGTGGTATTCGGAGAAGACAACACGGGTCTCGTCCTTGGGCTTTTCCAGGATCGAGTGCAGATTGGTCACGCCCTTCGCCGCCGGAATATCGGCACCAAAGTGACTTGCAATAGTCGCTGAGAGATCCAGCAGGCTCACAGGCGTTTCGCAAACGCCAACCGGTATGCTGGGCCCCGACATGATCAACGGCACAGCGGCGCTTTCCTCATACATGTTGGACTTGCCCCAAAGGCCGCGCGCACCGACATTGTCGCCATGGTCAGACGTGTAGACCACTGTCGTGCGGTCTATGAGGTCCGAGGTTTCAAGCGCCCTCAGGATTTGGCCGATATTGTGATCGAGCCAGGTGCAAAGGCCGAAATAGGCCGACATCGCCGCAAGCCGTTCGGCCGGATCACAAAACTTCGCCTCGCTATCCATAAAGGCATTCTGCTTCTCAATCCATGGGTGGCGCGGATGGCCATCCTCCGGATGCAGTTTTGCTGGCGGCAAGGTTTCTGCGGGATAGAGATCATAGAATTCCCGGGGCACGACGAGGGGGAAATGCGGCGCGACCAGTCCGACGTATAAGCACCAGGGTCTTGCGTCATGCGCGCGAGTTTCAATCCAGTCCAATGTGCGCGCAACCACCGCTTCATCGTAATCGGTATACTTGCTTTTTCCAGGACCGATGTAGTCCCCCAGCATACGCTTCGACCCGCAGATACGTTCATCTTCCTTTCGGATGCTGGCCCAGACCATGCCGACACCACCGGCAACCATCATAGGAATGTGCTCTACATCGAACCCCGCGGGATCTTCTTCTGCCCGGTAGTGAAGCTTGCCAATGCTCTCGACGGTGATCCCCTTATCCTGAAGCGCGTGCCCCCACCCTCGAATTGAGCCATCATATGGCATCGCGTTGTCCCAAAGCCGCGTTTGATGCGGGTAGAGGCCGGTGGCGAAACTAGCGCGCGCCGGAACGCAAATCGGGCTGGGCGTATAGGCAGCGGTGAAACGAGTCCCTCGAGCGGCCAAAGCATCCAAGTTCGGTGTCTCGACGAAACTGTGTCCTGCACAGCCCATCGCGCGCGCCTGGTGTTCATCCGACATAATTATGAGGAGGTTTGAGCCACTCATTGGACTTCCCGGATTTTTGAAGCGGCCTCAATTTGCTCCACGACACGGTAGAAGACTTCGAGGTCCTCGGACGAGACGTCCGCCAACAGCATTTTCTGCCTGGCTTCCATGGTTGGCATCACTTTCCGGCTCAGCTCCTGCGCGGCATCGGTCAACTGTAAATGCTGTACACGTTGGTCACGCTTGTCCCGTTCCACGCGCAACAGTCCCCTTCGAACCATCGCCGAAATCTTGCGGCTGAGCTGCCCCTTGTCCATCTGCACATGCCCGGCAATGTCCGTGAGCGAGGCATCTTCAAACATGCGCAGCACCTGGATCAGGCGCCATTCCACAAGCGACAGGTTCCCCTTCGCTTTCAATATGGCTGTCGCCTGAGCGTTCAGGCTGCTTTGAAGCCGAGCCAGGCGAAAGGTGACAAAGGAAGATGGTGTCCGGTAGCTGGGATCATCATGTTTGTTCATCCTTCTAAAGGACCCGAAACTAATTGACAGGTCAACTAGTTTGTGAGTTACTTTTTTCAACAACAAGCGGGAGGACAAAACGTGAAGAACTTTTTGAAGGCGTTTGCTGCGGCAGCGCTGCTTTCATTTGCCTCGATGTCAACTGCCGTGGCCGATAGCTCGGCCTGGGCGCCCGACGGCCCCATCAAAATGATCATTGCCTTTGCAGCAGGCGGCGGAGCCGATACGCACGCGCGCTTGGTTGCTGAAGATATCCAGGCGACAACTGGTTGGGAGGTTGTCCCCGAGCAGGTCACCGGCAAAGGCGGCGTCAACGCACTTGTAGCGCTCAAGGACATGCCTGCCGATGGAACTGCCATCGGCTTGGTGGTGACTGAATCTCTCGGCTATAACGCGGCCGCCGCAAAAGGCGCTGGCATTGGCCCGTCGGACTTCACCGGGTTGACCACAACAGCAGGCTTCCAGATGGGTGTTGTTGCCAAGGCTGACAAAGGCTGGACGTCTTTTGACGACATGATAGCAACGGCCAAGGAGGTTGAGCTTCGCTTTGGCACCATGTCGCCAAAGCTGTCCGATCTCGCCTATCTGCTTGGCGAAGCACAGGGTGTTGAATTCAATATTGTGCAGGTCAAGGGCGGTAGAGCGGTGATGAATGGCGTGCAAGCCGGCGATATGGATCTCGGCTTTATGGCGGGTATCCAAGGCAAAGGTGTCGCTTCGGGAGATTTGGTGAACCTGGCATCGGCTCTGTCAAACCCCCTGAAACAAACGCCGGATGCGCCGACATTTGCCGATCTTGGTGTATCGTTTAATGCAGATGGATATTTCGTCTTCGTGGCACCGGCTGGCATGGACCCGGCCGCACGTGAGGCAATCACCGCGGCAATCGTCGATGCCACCAATACAGGGAAGGCCGCCGGCATGATCTCGAAGGCCTTTGGCGGTGCGGTCAACATCCAGGGGGCCGAACTTGACGCCCTGTTCCGGTCCGATTTCGACGCTGCAAGCGAGTTGATGGAAGCAGCGCAGTAAGTCTCTAGCCCCCGGAAAGGGCGAGCCCATGAAACCCAGAATTTCTGCGGACAGCTGGCTTGCGCTTTTCTTTTTGGTTATTGCCCTCCTCCTGGCCTTTGTCTGGATACCCATGGACACAGGAACTGGGCTGGTCGAAAAAGTCCGGCGCAAATTCGTCATTGGTGATGCACTCGCCCCCACTATAACAGCCATGGTGATTGCGCTTGGTGCGGGGTTGGTTCTACTGCAGCCTACGGAAGGTAAAGTGCTAACCCGCCAGAACATTATCTGGTGTGCAAGCCTGTTGTGTCTTTTTACGCTGTCTCTGATCCTCATGCGCTATGCCGGACCGCTGGCTGCAATCTGGTCAGAGAGTGGCTATCGCCCACTGCGCGCGGCGCTGCCCTGGAAATACATCGGCTTTCTCCTAGGCGGCACAGTCTTGATCGGCGGACTGACCGGACTTGCCATGCATCGCTCTTCATTGCGAGATTTTGCGTTTGGCTTTGCTGCCTCGTTGGTTATCGCATTGCTCTATGATCTCCCCTTCGATGATCTGATCTTGCCTCCCAACGGAGACGTTTGATGGGCGTCTGGGACCATGTCATCGCAGGCGTGCTTGCCGTTTTCCAATTTGACCCTGTGCTCGGAGTGCCCATCACCCTTTTGATGGTGTTGGCTGGGTTTTTGTTAGGTATCACAGTTGGTGCAACGCCGGGTTTGGCCGGGCCGATGGCCATGGCCATCTCACTACCGATCCTCATTTCTGTCTTCGGCTATTCAAACGACGCACTGCTGCCGGTGCTGGGTTTTCTCATTGGCATCATGAAGGGTGCGACCGTTGGAGGGGCTGTCCCGGCGATCCTGTTCAACACGCCAGGCACACCAGATGCCTTCATGACCATATTGGACGGGTTCCCGATGGCCCAGAAGGGCGAAGCAAGGCGTGCTCTGCGCGTGGCCCATTTCTCATCGGCATCAGGAGATACCTTTTCGGATATTGTATTGGTCATCTGTGCGCCGTTCCTAGCAATTTTTGTCGAGCGCTATCTGGATTTTCCTGAGAAAACAGCGCTACTGATCCTGTCACTTGCGTTCATTGCTTCCGTCATCGGCAATTCTGTCGGGAAGGGCATAATCTCAATGGGATTGGGCCTGCTTGCCGCAATGATTGCGACGGGAGAGGACTTTTATCCGCGTCTCACCATGGGGCAACCGGCGATGGCCGAAGGCATTCCGATTGCCGCAGCCATTCTGGGCGTCTTGATTTTGGGCGAAGTTTTCAAAGCGCTTGAAGATATTTACCAGGGTGAAGCTTCAGCCAAGGCACAGGCTAAGTCGAGCACAGATGCAGGAAGATTACGACCATCCGATATTCGCAAACTGCTACCTTATGTCGGGCGCTCTGCGGTCATCGGCACCTGTATCGGCGCCCTCCCCGGTGTCGGTTCCACACTGGCGGCGACCTTGGGATATGCGACGGCCAAGCGTCGTTATGACAAGGAAAAACCCCCCTTTGCCCCTAACTTTGGAGAGGGCGCGCCCGAAGGAATCGCGGCCACCGAGGCCGCCAACAGCTCGGTTTCGGGCGCCAATCTGATACCGGTTCTGTCGCTTGGCATTCCCGGCAATGCGGCCGCGGTTTTCCTGATCCTCGCTATGGATTCAATCGGCGGCTTCAACCCTGGTCCATCGGTTTTTCAGCTTGGCGGCGGCCTCGGCGACAGCCCGATGAACCCCGAGATGATCATGGCCTTCGGGATTTTTACTACGATGTTCGTCGCCAACGCCCTCAACTGGACCATCGGTGGCCTGTTCATGCGGTCTGTCGGCGTGATGGCTCGGGTCCCCAAGGCACGGCTGTTACCGATTGTTCTTCTGCTGACCCTGACCGCAGTCTACGTGCAGGAAACGTCGATGGTGGCTGTCTGGATCACGCTGTTTTTCGGATTTGTCGGCTACCTTATGCGCCGCGTTGGCATGTCTCCACTGCCTTTCGTGATCGCTTTCATCCTTGGTGGCAACCTTGAAACCACAGCGCGCCAGGCATTCGCGGCCACCGGTGCCGATCCGTTCTTTCTCTTCAACAGCCCAATCGCAATCGCCTTTATGGTGATGGCGATCGGCGTTGTGATTTTCAACCTCAGAAAGCCTGAATAATGATGCGGCCAAATATTCTCTTGATTTCGGGCGACCAGCACCGCGCGGATTGCTTTGGGTTCGAGGGACGCAACATCAAGACGCCGCATCTGGATCAACTGGCAGCTGACGGCACACATTTCTCCAATTGCATTACGCCTACTGTTGTCTGCCAACCGGCGCGTGCTTCCATCCTGACAGGCCAGCTTTGCCGGACGCATGGTGTGCACGACAACGGCATCGATCTAGACCCTCAAGTGGGCGAAAAGGGCTTTGCGGGCGCAATGGCTGCAGCCGGGTACGAGACCGCTTTTTTTGGCAAGGCCCATTTTTCGACCTATCACACCTTCGCCCCGACCGGCACGCCGGAGTGTCTCAAATCATCGGCCGGCTATCCGGAAACATGGTTCGGACCTTACATGGGTTTCAACCATGTTGAGATGATGCTGGTCGGACACAATTGGTTCTTGCCGGAAAAGCCGCCATACGGTCAGCACTACGAGCGTTGGTTCCATGCCGATGAACGTGGGGACGCAAAGAACGCGCTCTATCGAGAAAATGCCGGCGATACGAAGGAGGCCGCGCAAACCTGGCATTCCAAACTCCCAGTCGCCTGGCACAACTCGACCTGGACCGCGGATCGCGCAATCGAGTGGCTCAAACACGGCCGCGGCGACGCACCCTTCTGCACCTGGATCAGTTTTCCGGATCCACATCATCCTTTTGACGCGCCCGAGCCCTGGTCGCGATTGCATGATCCGTCAGAGGTCGATCTGCCGAAGAACCGCAAACGCACGTTTGAGGGTCGGCCATGGTGGCATGAAGCGGTGCTGATCGCCGAGCCCGCAGGTGACAAGACAGGCGCGGAGATCCGCAAGTCCTACAGCCGGATCGCCGAACAGTCAGACGACCAGTTGCGCGAGATCATCGCCAACACCTATGGCCAGATCGCCTTGATCGACCACAATGTCGGCCGCATTCTGATTGCTTTGGAGGAAGCGGGTCTCGCCGAGAATACGATTGTCGTCTATATCAGTGACCATGGCGACTGGCTGGGTGATCACGGGCTGATCCTGAAGGGGCCAATGCACTATGACGGATTGCTCCGCGTGCCGATGATCACGCGCGGACCCGGAGTTCCCAAAGGTAAAAAAGTAGACGAGCCAGTCTCGACTCTCGACCTTGGCCCGACCTTCCTCGACTACGGCGCAGCAGAAGCTCTCCAGACTCAACACGGCGCTTCGCTCCGTCCGCTCATCGAAACCGATCATGCGAGGCGTGTTTTCGCCTTGAATGAATGGGAGCTGCTGCCAACCCGTGCAGGCGTCGGGCTCAGTCTCCGTACGGTACGAACCAAAACCCATAAGCTCACCATCGACATGCAATCAAAGGCGGGTGAACTATACGATATGATCGCCGACACTGAGGAGACGACCAACTTGTTTGACGATCCAAAACTGGCGGCCGTTCGCAGAACACTGCTCGGTTATATTGATACACGCCCCGCTGACGCCGGGCCGATCCGTCGCCAGGTCGGCATGGCATAGGTCCGTCCTTGGAGAGAGCTTGCAATAAGCTCGCCAGTTCGACGCACTGTCAAGCGTTATGTTTGTTGAGATTTCTTTGCCGCCGGTGCATGGCCGCAAAGCGCTTCACCTATGGGCCAAGCTTGTCTATCTTGAGACGAAGATACTCGTTCGATCGAGTATTCCGCGCCCACCGCTTAAAACGTTTCCGGCTGCGAATAGTTGCGCATTGACGGCGCCCAAAAGGGCGAGCGGTGCGCGGCTTGTTCTGCCGCCTACCAGCCGGCCCGCCACCTTCTACGCGTCCTTACCACTGGTAAAATTGAACGCTGCGCCTTTACGAATTCCAGACGGCCAGCGGGATGTCATGGTCTTTAATCGGGTATAAAATCGAACACCTTCCAAGCCGTGAACGTGATGGTCGCCGAACAAAGATCGCTTCCAACCACCAAAAGAATGATAAGCCACCGGCACGGGAATTGGTACGTTAACGCCTACCATTCCAATCTTCACGCGTGCCCAAAAGTCTTTGGCAGCATCGCCGTCCTGCGTGAAAATTGCTGCCCCGTTGCCGTATTCGTGAGTGTTGATCATGTCGACGGCCTGCTCGTAGTCCTGTGCCCGCACAACAGAGAGAACCGGGCCAAAAATCTCTTCACGATAAATGCTCATGTCTGTCGTAACCCTGTCGAACAGACAGCCGCCCACAAAGAATCCGTCTTCGTAGCCCTGAAGTTTGATGTCGCGCCCATCCACAACAAGCTTTGCACCGCAATCTATGCCTTCACCGATCAAGCGATGGATATTGTCAAAACTCTGTTTGGAGATGACTGGTCCTAGCTCACTGCTTGGGTCCGTATACGGAGCGACCTTCAGTGCCCGTACACGTGGTTCCAAGGCAGCGACCAAGCGGTCAGCGGTTTCGTCACCCACCGGCACAGCAACCGACACGGCCATACACCGCTCTCCCGCCGACCCGTAGGCAGAACCGATCAAAGCATCCGTAACCTGATCCATGTTCGCATCGGGCATAACCACCAGATGGTTTTTGGCCCCGCACAAAGCCTGGACGCGTTTCCCACTGGCCGTTCCGCGTCGGTAGATATATTCGCCAATCTTAGTGGAGCCGACAAAGCTCACCGCATCAACAACTGGATGATCCAGCAAAGCGTCAACTGCCTCCTTGTCCCCATTGACGACATTGAAGACGCCTGCAGGCAGACCGGCCTCCGCCAGCAGTTCGGCTATTCGGAAGACGACGGATGGATCTCTTTCCGAGGGTTTCAGGACAAAGGTGTTTCCGCACGCAATTGCAACGGGATACATCCAAAGCGGCACCATTGCCGGAAAATTGAATGGCGTTATTCCAGCGACCACGCCCACCGGCTGGCGCACATTAAAACTGTCAACACCAACCGACACTGTCTCCGAATACTCGCCTTTCAGGAGTTGAGGAATACCGCAGGCAAACTCTACCACCTCGATGCCGCGCCCAATTTCACCTTTCGCGTCGGGGATTGTTTTGCCATGTTCCGCCGACAATATTTCGGCGAGCTCGTCTGTGTGCTTCCGCAGCAAGTCGCGGAACTCAAACATGATCGCCGCACGCTTTGCTGCAGGAATTGCGGCCCACTCCGGCAATACCGCAGCCGCGGTGGAAACAGCTTGATCGACATCTGCCGTGGTTGCGAGGGTGACTTCGCCTATCACAACGCCAGTGGCGGGATTCATGATTGGAGATGTTCGGTTAGATTCACCAGACCATGCTTCATTGGACAGGTAGTGTTTTACATTATTCATGGCCGATCTCCTCTGGTCGGATCATCCGGGTTAGGTCAGGGTGCACTTGAATCGCGCCTGAGCCTAACTGTGGCTGTGGTCACCACTGTCTTGTCGCGTGAATTGATCACTTCAAATTCGCATGTGGCGCCGCCGGCATCGGTCGCCGAAACTTGACCACGAACTTCATAAGTTTCGCCAATAGGCGCCACATGCGTGTTTCTGAAACTGAGACCGGCTATCTCAGTTCCCGGCTCAAAACCGCGTGTGGTTGCCTCAAGACACCAATTGCCAAGCATGAAACCAGGAATGATGATGCGGCCCTGGCCCTTTTTCTGCATGAAATCCTGGTCATAGTGGAATCTATGAAAGTTACGGATCGCGGCACAAAACCGGACAACATCTACTTCGGTCGGGCATCTGCGCAGTACTGCCAAAGCATCACCGGATGCCGCATTGTCCAACGAGAGGGCGGTTTCAGAATAATATCTGCTCATAGCGCTCCCTAACTTTCAGCCGATCCTCTACATCTCGATATTCGGTGATCCATTCCGCCAATACGAAATCGAACTTGCGGCCCTGCTTTTCGTTTAAAGAGGCGAGTGTGCGGGTCCCTGTGAGTTGATCGCCAACCCGCAGAGGCTCCAGCCATTCCATTTCAACGCTTCCACCCATGGTCTGCCCCTTGCCGATCATGGGCCTGTGTTCAGCGACCGTTCCATCTTCACTAAATTCGTCAGCGGGTGCCCAAGGCCTTGTTGCGCCGTAATAGAGCATTGGCGGACAGGGTGTGCCGGTCGCGTCCTCGCCAACTCGGGGCAGTTCATAGACAGGATTGTCATCGCCTGACGCGGCGATGAAACAGCGTGCATCGCTAACCGAAATTGGATCACTTTGAAACGTGATCTGCCGGCCAATCCAGGCCTTTGCTTCAGGCGTTAGCAAAGTCATTTCTTAGACCTCGCTGACGGAAATTGAGGTGTGCGTTTCTCTGCAAAAGCGGCAAGGCCTTCCTTCAGGTCCCCACCATGGCCGGCATCCATGGCCAGCCAATATTCCATTGCATCGGCCGTATCGACGCCCTGAAATAAAGCCTCACGGGAGATGCGCTTGTAGCCCTCAACCGAGACGCGTGACATGCAGACGATGTCTCGCGCAAGCGTCAAGGCCTCATCCAGGAGCTCTTCTCGCGGCACCACGGTATTCACAAACCCGTAGTGTTCGGCCCGCTCAGCGGACAAAGGGCGCCCTGCCATCGCCATTTCATTGACCACTGCCTGCGGCAGGAGCCTTGGCAAGCGCGAAGATTGACCCGCTATCGGCACGACGCCCAACTTTCCGGCTGGAACTGCAAAACTGGCTGTCTGGGTGGCCAGTCTTAGATCGCACGCAATCGCCATGCAAAAGCCACCCGCATAGGCAGCACCGTTCACCGCGGCAATGACAGGCTTGTCTGTGGTGCGTGGCAGAAGGAAGACCTGCATGTGCTCTTCTTCATAGAGATGCCCCAAATCTCCCGGTGCGATCGCCTTGATGTCATGACCGGCGCTGAATGCCTTGTCGCCCGCGCCTGTCAGAATGATCGCGCGAGTTCTATCGTCCTGTGCAAATCGTTCGAAGGCCGCCGTGAACTCAGCGACCATTGCCGGCGTCATCGCGTTACGCTTCTCAGGCCGATCAATGGTGATGAGACCGATTCCGATATCAGGCGTTTCAGCAGTTATTCTTCCGTCCATATTAGTCTCCTAAACCCCATTCCTTGCCGCGCGTTCGGCGAGCAATGCCCTTCGGTCAATCTTGCCGGCAGCGTTTCGAGGGATCATTTCTGTGATTAAGAACTCTGCAGGCACCTTGGGCGGAGCAAGATGCTCAGCGCAGTGCGTGCGCAAATCGGCATCGAGATCGCCGGTGTTCAGGCGGGGAACGATGAATGCCGACACGATCTGTCCTAAAACCGCATCGTCCGGGCCGATGACGGCCACATCGGCCACGGCGTCGTGGCGAGACAAGGCATTTTCAATCTCAAGCGGCGAGATGTTCAATCCGCCTCTTATGATCATGTCCGACATGCGGCCGAGAATGAAAATATTGCCATTTTTATCGATGCGACCCTTGTCCTGTGAATAGATCCAGCCATCCCGAACACGCTCGGCGGTCACTTCCGGCGCATCAAGATAACCAAGCATTTGGGTTGGTCCGCGCAACGTGATCTCTCCGACCTCACCGATCGGTAAATCCCTCCCTTCAGCGTCGCGAACAGCGACCTCAAATCTGGGGCTGATTTTGCCAGCAGCGCCTTTTTTGTGGCGTTCGCCAGCGATCTCAACAGCACTGCCCGGGATCTCCGTCATCCCGTAATTGCAGATCACCTCAGAACCCGAAAACTGATTGAAGCGCTCGATATCCGCTTCACTGATCGGCGCAGACGCTGAGTAGATCATGCGAAGAGACTGACAATCATAGGATTCACGACCGTCAAAGTTCAGGATCATAAGCAGCATCGCAGGGACGAAGGCGGCGGTCGTGATCTGATGATCTTGAATCGCCTTCAATGCCCGTTCCGGATGGAACCCTTCCAGCAAGACCAGTGTCGATCCGGCGTAGATCGCGGAGGCCGCGCTGAAGATCAGCCCATAGATTGTATGGAAAGGAAGTGCGCCCAACACACGATCCTGGGGGCCAATTCCCCAGGTCTCCGTCAGCGTTTCATGGAGCGCCTGAAGCGACGTCCGCGAATGCATGATCGCTTTGGGCACCCCCGTCGTCCCTGAGCTGAATAGAACGACAGCGCAGCCGCTCGGCAAATCGCAAGGCCCGATGGCCGTCGGTTTCAGATCCCGACCAGAAGCTACAAATCGAGCACCTGTCCGACCGATGCAATCCTCATGTTCTGCCTGGGTGCTCGTGGGGTCGCCTACAACAATGACTGCGCGGCATGCGTGAAGCGCCCAATAGGTGATGACAGCCTCAATCGACGGGCTGAGCAGAACGAGCACGCCGTCGCCCTGCACCAGACCGGCCTTGGCAAACCGTTCTGCACGCTGGGAAACTTCTGCAGCCAGGCCGCTATGACTTAGGCTTCGACCACCCGCGATGACAGCGATCTGCTCAGGCCGCTCGGAAGCATGTGCGAATATCGGAGCGACGAGGGAAGGCAGATTATCCATGCGCACCTCGATGCTGGTCATAAACGTAACGAGCCGTGACAATGTCCTGCACCGCGATGCCTACAGATTTGAAAACGGTGATCTGCGAGCGATCGACGGGTTTGGATACGCCGATTACTTCACCTGCTTCGGCATGAATCGATGCACCCGAGTGGATGACGTCACCTGCCTCCTTAAGAACCGAGGCACGACAATCGACAATCAACGTGTTTGCCATCACCGCATCGTCCAACTCACGCCAATCATGGCGTGGCGATCCAACCGAATTGACATGGCAGCCCGGTTTCAGCCACGCGCCTTTCAGAACGGGCTCACGCGCATTCGTGGCGATACAGACGATATCGGCATCCGCTACCGCCTTTTGCGGGCTCGCAGCGACATTGGCTGACTGCTCGAGTGCGAGCGTTACGGCCTTTGAGGACGTGCGGCTCCAGACCGCAATCTCGTCGAACTTATAATCAACTGAAAGCGCGACAATATGTGCCCGCCCTTGTACGCCGGCACCAAGTATTGCGAGCTTTTTCACTTTTTGCGGGGCAGCAACCCGCGTCACCGCGGCAGACGTGGCCGCGGTACGCATTTCCGTAATCAGCCGCCCATCCATGAAGGCAAGCGGCTGGCCGGTTTCCGGATCAAAAAGCACGATCACCCCCAGATGGGTGTGGTATTCGGTCCCTGCATTTTTGGGATAGAACGCAACCAGTTTGGCGCCCATGCCGGCAGACGCTGCAACGGGCATGACGGCCAGATAACGTTGATTTTCTTCGATCGGCAGCATTTGGCGGATCGGAGAAATCACATGGCCTTGCGAGTGTTCCACCATCGCTTCGGCCATCAGTTCTATCAGTTTTGGATAATCTAGAAGCCTCGCGATTTCAGCCTCTGAGAAATAGGGAATCTCCATGGCCGTACCTCTCAATCATCCGCCACATTGCCCAAATAGGCCGCGCGAACCCGTTCATCTTCCCAGACCATTTCAGACGGAGCATCGAAATCGTTCTCGCCCATTTTCATCACGTAAGTGCGCTGCGATATTTGCAGGACCCCATGGACATCCTGCTCAACGATCAGAACCGATGTGTTCATCTCAGAAGGAAGACGAACGATGCTTTCATACATTTCTGTGGTTGCAATCGGGGACAGCCCCGCCGAGGGCTCATCCAGAAGGACCAGTTTGGGCGATGTCATCAATGCCATGGCAAGTGCCAAGGTCTGGCGCTCACCGCCGCTCATAGTCCCTGCTGTCTGTTTGCAGCGCTCCGTGAATTTGGGAAACAGATTCAGCATGGCATCCGTCTGCCTCTTGCGCTCACCGTTGGAAAGGAGGTACCCCCCAAGCGCCAGATTTTCAGTCACCGTCATGGCTGAAAACACGTTTGCCAGTTGCGGCACATAGCCCACTCCGGCACTGACGATATGGTTCGTCTCCTTGCCGTCTATGTCCTGGCCATCAAACCCGATTTGGCCGCGCGACCAGTCGGTCAATCCCATAATGCTGCGCAGAATCGTGGACTTGCCGCAGCCATTGGGGCCAATAATCGAAACGATTTCCCCCGGCGCAACACGCAAGGCGACCTTGTGCAGGATTTCCAGATCGCCGTAGCCCGCTTCAAGGCCAGCGACCTCAAGCAGATTGCTGTTGCTTACCAAGGTAAACCTCCAAAACTTTCGGATCGTTGTGGATCATCTCCGGCGAGCCGGTGACCAGGTTGCGGCCCGCGTCCAAAACCACCACCTCATCGCAAACCGAACTGATGAACTGCATATTGTGTTCGATGATCAGAAAAGACTTGCCCTGTTCTCTGCGGATGCTGCCAATCATCTCGACGAACTGCGTCACCAGATCGGGATGCACGCCGGCTGCAGGTTCATCCAGCAGGATCAGATCCGGGTCACGGATTAGCACCAATGCGATGGACAAAAGCCTCTGCTGCCCACCTGAGAGCACCTGCGCATAGTCGTTTTCCAGATGAGACAGCTTGACCGTATCCAGCAATGACCGGGCGCGTTCAAGCAGCTGAGGTTCTCTGGCAGCAAAGGCGCGTGGTCTAATGAAGGTGCCGATAAGACTCTCATCGGTCTCCGATTGAGCTGCCAGCACCATGTTCTCCAAAAGCGTCATGCGCCGAGCAATCCGGGTGATTTGAAAAGTGCGCATAAGCCCCATATTGGCGATGGCCGACGGGGCCTTTCGTGCAATCTCCTGGCCTTTGAAGCGCACGGTGCCCTGATTTGGCGGCAGGAAACCGGATATGCAGTTGAGGGCTGTCGACTTGCCCGACCCGTTGGGTCCGATCAGACCAACGATTTGTCCGGCATCAACTGAAAGAGCAACATCTTCCAGTGCCTTTAGCCCGGAGAACGATTTTGAGAGACCTGAGACTTCAAGAATGGTGGTCATGTCAGAACACCTTCTTCCGCTCGGGCAGAAGGCCGTTCGGTCTCAGGACGACAATGGCCGTGATCAGAATTCCGATAAGAGCCAGCCGCGCCGCAGCGATCGTCGAGGCTGACAAGTCCACATAGTCGCCGAGGAAGCGGGTGCTGTTGTAGAGCAGCACGATCACCACGGCTCCAATAATCCCGCCCTTCAGGTTTCCCTTGCCACCCATGATGACAGCAGCCCATATGATGAAGGTAACGATGGGTTCGAACGCTGCCGGGTTCAAATAGGTGTTGAAGTGCGCATAAAGCGTTCCCGCAAGCCCCACCAAGCCCGCACCAAGTGCCATGGTTCGTAGCTTGAAGGCCGGAACTGTCTTGCCCAGAGATTGGGCGTAGTCCTCGTCCTCCCGGATCGTCTTGACGACTCGGCCGTAAGGAGAATCAACGAGGGCACGGCAGATCAGGTAGCAGATCAGGAGCAACGCCAGCGTGAGGCCAAGGAAAAAAGTCGGGTACCACTCCGATCCAATGACACTGAGCAACGGTTGAGGAATGTCACTCAGCCCGAAAGTGCCTCCGGTTGCCCATTCTTCATTCTGGATAACAACCCGCACAAGTTCTGCGATAGAAATTGTGACGATCGCCCAATAGTGGACGGAGAGATTCATGGTCGGGATGGCAATCAGACCACCGATAGCAGCCGTGATCAGCACCGCCAATGCCATAGATAAGAAGATGGGCACGTCAGCCAATGACAACAGGGCGGACGCATAGGCGCCAATGGCGAAGAACGCCACGAGTCCGAAATTGAGAAGACCCGTGAACCCATATTGGAGGTTCAACGCGAGCGCCATGATGGAATAGATGCCTATCAGCGTGCCGAGGAACAGGCCAAGTTCGATCATCGCTCAGTCCCCCTCAGAGCCACGCATGATGCCTTTCGGCATCACGATCAAAATCAGGATCAAGGCGACAAACGAGATTGCGAACTTGTAGCCAGATGGCAGGAACAGCGAGCCATCACCACCGAACGGAACCAGCAAAAAACCCCAATCAATGATGAGAATCGCATTCTCCAAGAACGCGATGATGAATGATCCGATCACCGCACCATAGATGTTGCCGATACCGCCGAGAATAGTCGCTGCGAAAACGATCAGGATAATGTGCAGGCCCATCTCCGGCGTCAGCTGGGTATCCATCGCAATGAGCGTACCGCCCAGAGCGGCGTAAGCACCGACGATGAACCAAATCCAGCGGATGGTCTTTTCAACTGCGATGCCCCTTGCCTTCGCCAGATCCATATTGTCCGACATGGCGCGCATCGCGCGGCCCAGTTGAGTATGATTGAGCAGGAAGTAAAAGAACCCCATTGCTGCAAAGGCGACACAGCATATGATGACCTGAGTCTGGGTGATGACCGCATCCCCTATGAAGTACAAGGTTTCCAGTTTGTTGGAGTATGTCAGCGCTTCAACACCCCAGACACCCTGGATTACCGCGCGATAAAAAATGGATAAGCCTAAGGATGCGATGAGCAGGACGACGCCGGGCGATGTTCGAATTTGGCTGAAAACAAGTTTGTCACCACCCAGTGCCACCATTCCCCCCGCCACAGCGCCAAGGGGAGCGGCCAGCCAGACATTGAACCCAAAGACTGCAACAAAGACATAGGTGACATAAGCACCGAGGGCGGCCAACTCGCCATGCATGAAGTTTGCAAACCGAAGCAGTGAGAACAGCATGGTCACGCCGATTGCGAGCGATGCAATCTCAGAGCCGCGTATCAGCGTGTTGATGAGTATCTGCTCGAACATAGTAAATCCTTGGCGAGCGTCTGGGATTGTCCGGCCAATTTCGGCCGGACAATCAACACAGTCGCCTTGGGAGGTTTTACTCGACCGTGTAGGTGGTCAGAGCGCCGTCCTTATAAATGCGGCGCCCGTAGCGCTGACTGATCTGAATGCCGTCCTCATCCACAGAGAAGTCAGACTTCGTTACGCCGCGATAGATTTCCATCGCCTTGGGAATCGCTTGCTGGATTGCGGCCGGATCCATGGAATTGGCCAGATTTATCGACAGGGCGGCCACCCAGACAGCATCGTAGCCAACGGAGGTGAACCAATCGAGCTCGATATCTTTGCCGGAGGTTTCTCTAATGCCGGCCAAAATGCTGTCGTATCGAGTGCCTGGCTCAGCATCAATGTCGAGTCCTTTTAGGCCTTCACAAACTTCCGGGATGCACTTTGACGTTCCCGCCGAAACATAAGACTGGTACCAATTGCGGTTGATGCGATCCATAACGCCCAGCTCGAAACTCTGCTTCCGGATCACACTTGCGGTATCTCCAAAAGCCACTGCGACAACGGCATCCGGTTGCGCGCGCACAAGACGCTGAAGCTCGGCACGATAGTCCGTTTTTGCTGGCTCGAGCGCTAAGTCAGCGACGATCTCAATCCCAAGTTCCTTAAATCCGCTCTCGGTCGCACGCGCCATACCAACTCCGAAAGGGTCGTTCATATAGACCAGCGCGACCTTCTTGGGTTTGGAGTCTTCGGCCACAAACTTTGCCATCTCGACACCCAAGATGTCGTTTGTCGCCAACATCGTGAACAACCCATCCCCAATCTCCCGCTGCGCTTGAGCAGTCGCAGCGATGGTGATCTGATTGCGCCCCTTCGAAATCGTATATTTTCCTGTAGGGATTGTGGTGCCGGAGGAGATGTCGCCCAGGATCAATGGGACATTGTTGACATCAATCAGCTTGCGAACGGCTTCGATGGCCGGCTGAGGCTTGGCCTCTGTGTCTTCGATGATCAGTTTAAGTTCCCTGCCACCCAACACTCCACCAAGTTCGTTGACCTCCGCTAGAGCGGCGTTGATTCCGACAAGCGTTTTGGCGCCATTCGTTGCGTTAGACCCGCTAAGCGGGATCAGCACACCGATTTCAGCGGGTTCTTGTGCCATCGCGGTGGTTCCCACCATCGCTGCCATGATCATAGTCGCAGCCAGTTTGATAAGTCTTTTCATATGAGCTCTCCCTGTTGCTGCCATCTGTGTTTCTCTGATCGACGGCACTCTAAACTAGTAGCAGGTGGAGAAAAGATTTACAAGCAGTCATGACTGTTTGTATTTTGCAATACTTTGAAACCTTGGTTTCTGAATGTTGGCGTGTTACTTCCTAAGGAAAAAAGTTCGAATAAAATGGCTGAACCAACTGAAAATATTAGAAAAAATGATTTGCGCTCCGCACGCACCAAAGAGCGTATCATGCGGGCGGCATTGGCTTGCATCTATGACAGCGGCCTTCAAAACACTTCAACTGTAGACATCGCTAAACGCGCAAACGTTTCCCGAGGAGCGATGCTCCACCATTACCCATCAAGGCAAATGCTCTTGGTCGCCGCTTACGCTGCACACCTCAACCGGGAGGTCGAACTGCTGCGCACCCGAGCAGAAGAGTACTCGAGCGGTCAAGTGACGCTCGAGGGATTTACCGACTACCTTTGGTCCCGGTTTTCGCAAGAGTCGTTCGCGATCACCGCTGACTTTATTGTAGCCGCCCGCACCGATAGTGACTTGAAACATCAGTTGGCGCGTGCGCGAAACGACTACGACACAGCACTACAAGACATCTGGCGACAGTTTTTTGCGGGAAGCGCCCAGAATGAAGAGCAGGCCATGTCTGTGTTTGCACTGACAATTTCTCTCTTTCGGGGCCTCGGATTGCAAAAAATTATGCAAACCGGCCCATTTCAAGCCAATGAGTTGGTTGAAGACTGGAAATCGCGGCTTGCCATATTGCTAGGGCCAAACCACCGCGATTCTGACTGAGCGCTCACCATCGGCTGCGCACACATGTGCAAGAACAGAAGTCTGCTCGTCGAACTTTCTCTGATCTACTACAATATCCGATCGTGGCCTCTCCTGAAGTTCCTGAATGTGCCCCGGATGTGGGCATTCAGCTTGAACCCTAGGTGTGATTTCTAAGGAGGTTGTTCATGTCAGCAAAGTCCGCGATACGTAAACTCAGTTTGGCTCGTTTTCACAAGTTTAGCGAATGTGGCCGGCCCCCTGAAAAGTGGTCCTCCCTGAAGTAGGCTTTGGAGCCAAAATCCTCCTTTGTGCAAACCCTTCAATCTGTCCCATTGGCGTTGCGTACTTCAACGTCGACTTCGAAATTAGAGAAGGGTTTGAAGAGCACCATCGCGAAAACGCGCCGTTCATTGCGAGCAATGCGAGATTTCATGAAAGGCTCAAGAAGTTTTTCGATCAGCCGGACGATCTGGTTTTTGGTCGTGAAACCGCTAACGAAGCTCTGGCACGGTTCAAATCTCCTGTAGATGCATTCGCCTTCTAATTGCGATACTGAAAGCCAAACTCTATGTAGGCAGACTTAGCACAAGCAGTTCAAAGTTATGCCGATTCTTTTCCTCCCAGCAGCAGTTTTTCTTGAAGTTTTTGCTTCTTGCCATTGGATTGATAGCTGAACGCTGCAACCGGCTGGCCGTCCTGAAGATGGGCACGCAGGATTTGGTCAAGTGCCGCTTCGTCGACGCCGCAATAGGTCGTGCCCTCAGGCCAGACCTGAAGCACGGGTGCCAGGTTGCAAGGGCCGAGGCAACTTGTCTTGCAGCTCATCATACCGTCACCAGTTTCGCGCAGCTTGAGCCTGTCCTGTTCGCTGCGCAGGTGGCTCCAGAGCCGGCCCGCGCCCGCATCGTTGCAGGCGCCGCCCATGCACACCAGCACCCGATGCTTCTGACCGGGGATGATGGACGCATTCGGAAGCTTGACCTTTTCCCTTGCCACATCGTTAGCGTTTGCCGATTCGGCAAGGCCAGCGATGAGGTTCGATAAGCTCTCCGAATCAAGCGCGGGTGGTGCCGCAATGCGGATCACCGGAACAAAGCCCGTCCAGTCAAGCTTCCACCGGTGAACAGCTCGCTTTATCCAGGCCGGAAAGCCCGGTTCCATCGGGATCATGACCGGAACGATAATGACTTCCGGCGTTTGGGCTTCTGCCAGATCTGTCAGTTGGTCCCGCAGGCTCGGGTGGCCCTGTTCAGAGAGGGCAAATCTGGCATCAATGCAGGGCAGGACCCGTTCGACCGCCTCCGCAAGTTCTTTTAGTTCGGCAAGCGGTTTGGCCGCAATCGCGGCCTTGGCCAGAAGCAGGATTGTAGGGCGCATCATAGGGCTCCGGCATCGAGTGGCAGGACGTAAGGATGGTTCTGGACTTCGCCGACCAGGGCGGAAACGCCATAGGACCGCTCGATCCGCTCAGGTGACAGCACCTCTTGCCAGGGCCCTTTGGCGGCGATACGCCCGTCCGTCAGGAGGGCAAGCTGCGAGCAGTAACGGGCGGCAAGGGAAAGGTCGTGGACGGCGATCATCACCGTCATGCCGGTGTCCGACGCCAGAGCCCTGACGAGCCGCATCGTTTCCATCTGATGCTTGAGATCGAGCGCGCTGGTCGGTTCGTCCAACAGAAGGACCTTCGGTTCCTGGACAAGTGCGCGTGCGATCGCCACCCTCTGTCGTTCACCACCGGACAGTCTGGAGACTTCCGAAAACGCATGCTGGACCATATCGACCTGTTCGAGTGCCGCAATCACAAGGTCTCGATCCTTGGCCGACAGGCTGCCGTTAAGATGCGGTGTGCGGCCGAGCTGAACCAGGTCGACGACCAAGAGCGCGACATCGTCAGGCATATGCTGCGGGACATAGGCAACCATCCTTGCATAGGCGCGGCGCGGATAGTCCGACTGCTGCTTGTCATTGATCGTGATTTGCCCGGCATTGGGCGTGACCAAGCGGGCAAGGCACTTCAACAGCGAACTTTTTCCGGCGCCGTTTGCACCGAGAAGGCCGAGGCACTCGCCGGTCGGAACGCTCAGCGAGATATCCTGCAAAATGGTCCGCGGACCGTAACTTAGCGTAAGGTGGCTGATCGAGATCACTGCAGGGCCCTCCGGCGTTGCCTCAGGATGAGATGAACGAAGAGCGGAACGCCGACATAGGCGACCACGATGCCGACCGGAATGATCGCCGGGGAAAACAGCGACCGGCCGATCGTGTCGGCAACCAGTAAAAGCAGCGCGCCGACCGTCATGGAAAAGGGGATCAGCCAGCGATGATCATTGCCAATCATCATTCGGGCAATGTGAGGTGCGACAAGGCCGACAAAGCCGATTACGCCGGTAAAGGCGATGATGCCAGCGGTCAAAAGCACGGAAAAGAGCGCGGTCAAGAAGCGGGTGGTTTTCAGATTGTAGCCGAGGGAGGCCGCTGTTTCGTCGCCAGCGGAAAGCGCGTTGAGCGTCCAGGACAATCTCCAGAAGACCGGCGCGGCGACCGCCAGAATGAGAGCGGAAATACCGACTTCGTCCCATCCTGCTGCGTTCAACGACCCGAAAGTCCAGTGCACGATGGCGGCAAGCTGTTCCTGAGTGGCCACGAATTGCAGCGTCGCGGTGAAGGCGCTGAAAAGATAGGTGAGGCCAATGCCGGCCAGAATGATGGTGGTCGCCGAAACGCCGCTCAGGCCAGCAATGCCGAGCACGATGGCTGCACACAGAAGCGCGGAAACGAACGCGCCGCCGATGATCAGGTAGTTGCCGTAGTCGGGCATGGTCAGCGCGCCGGCGAGAATAGCCAGCGCGGCGCCGAAAGCGGCGGCCGGGGACAGACCGACGGTGAAAGGGCTGACCAGCGGATTGCGGGTGATGCCCTGCATCATGACACCTGCGACCGAGAGACCGGCCCCAGCGGTGGTGGCCATGACGATGCGCGGCAAACGCAGTTGCAACACCACTTTTTCCTGAAGCGTCGACACTTCCGCGATCAGCCCGTCGGGCATTATGAAGCTGAACACGATCTGGACGGCCTGAGGAAAGCTCAAGTCGTTGGCGCCAAGCGACAGGGCGAACAGTGCGGCGGCGATCAGGAGAGCGGCACCAATGATGTTGAGCGCGGCAGCACGCACGCTCCGGCGGGCATAAGCCAACCGGATCTCGCCGGAAGGATCGCCAGCGCGGCGGGCCTCCCGTGCCGAAATGAACCCGCTCAAGAGCGGGTTCCTCGAGTAAAGCGTGTTCCTGGCCGCATCACTGGATTTCAGTCTCGGTGATGCGGGTCCAGTACCGGCCCGGGTAGGAAACGCCCTGGAAATCCTCCAACCAGGTTTTCATGACCGCATCCGGATCAACGTCTTCAAAGCGCTCCGGATAGAGCCATTTGGCAATGGACAAAGCCCCGATCATCTTGGAGCAGCCACCGGCAAGGTAATAGTTCATATGATAGACATTGCCGTTCTTCAGCGCCGGGATTTCATCGACACCTGCCCGGGAGGTGAATTCGGTAAAGAAACTGTCGGAGAATTCAGCGGGATGCAGCGGGTATGAGCCGGGCTGCAGCTTTACCACCAGTTCCGGCTTCGCCATCAGAATGGCTTCCGGGTCGACTTCGTGGTTATGAACGCTGCCGCGGTCCTTGGGCTGCGTGCTGATGTCGATCGCTTCGAAAATGTTGCGGCCGCCGGCTGCCTCAATCATGTCGTGCCACCCAGATCCTTGAAGAACAGAGCGGAACGGGGTCTTTTCTTCCAGATAGACGTTTTTCGGTTCAACGCCGTCCAGCCGCTCTTTCAGCAGTGCCATGTTTTTGCTGTAAAAGGCGTTAAGTTTTGCCGCACGCTTCGGCTGGCCGAACATCTTGCCGAAGGCTTCGATGTTGGAGACATGCTTGAGCACGTCCCAGCCGGTCAGAACGACAACGGGAATATCGAACGGCTCGAGCGTTTCGATCGCTTCCTGCCAGGCGCCGTTGCGCGGGAAGATCACGATATCCGGCTCCATGGCAATGATGGCTTCGTAATTGGGTTCGCGCTGATTTGCGCCGGCCAGCATGTCATCTTTCAGGTTCGGCCAGTAGGTCGGGTCGCGGGTAACCCAGCTGTCGACGCCGACGATCACGTCCATGCCGGCAACGGAGCGCAAGAATTCGGCATTGTAGCGGTTGAAGACGACGGCCCTTTGAAGCGGCGCGTCAAAGGTCAGCGTGCGGCCGCTGTCGTCGGTGATTTCAATCGGCGCGGCCTGGGCAAGGCAGGCCCAGAGCGACAGGAGTGCTGCGGCAAGCAGCTTGGGAATGTTCTTCATTTTGTTTCCTATATGAGTGAACTGTAGTTGCGAGCAGCTCAGCAGGTTCCGGCAACAGCTGACCGTTTTATCCGTGTTGCAGTGCCCGGCTGATCGGCGCCATTGATATTGTTACGTTATAACATTACAAAACGAAATTTCTAGACAGACATCTGTGCTAACATGGTCATTTAGGTATCTTTGCGTGGTATACGGTCAGTGCTGATCAGGATGCGCCGCCGAAGTGATAGCCGCCGGGATAGGCAACGCCCTGGAAGTCCTCCAGCCTGACCCGCATGGCCGCGTCCGGATCGACATCGGCAAAGTCCTCCGGCAAGCCGGGTTTGTGACTATGAAGCGTATCGGAAAATGGGCCATTGCAAGCGCGACTTTCTCAATTGGATTGAGGGGGAACTGAGGTTGGTCAGCGGCTAAAACGGACGTTGGCTGCAAAGCAGAAAATCTAGAAGAAGGGCTCCATCCAGAAGTTTGTTGCATCGCAAGACATGGCAAACCCGAATGACCTTAGTGGTCCCGTTCGACGCCCACCGATTAACCAGATGTTAGTCTGCCGAACGTGAGCAATGTCGCTGATACTGTGGAGTGGAGGGATGGCAAGGAGGATGGCTATGAACACTCTGAACCTTCCAATGGTAATCCAACCACGGAGAACTTGGAACAAGGGTAGGATTATCGGCCAGAAGCGTCCCTTGTTACCGAAACATGTCTGGGCAATTAGGGTAAGGCTTGAGCTGGCGAAAAATACGCGAGACTTGGCGTTGTTCAATCTTGCGGTAGATAGCAAATTGCGAGGCTGTGACCTGGTCTGCCTGAAAGGCTCAGATGTCTTTGTAGCTGGTCGGATAAAGGAACGAGCATCGGTCCTGCAAAGCAAAACGAGGCAGCCAGTTCAATTTGAGATTACAGAGGGTACCCGCCAGTCGCTTCAGGCCTGGATTGAACATCCTGCGATGCTGGGGTCTGAATATCTGTGGCCGGACCGCTTTCATGATCCATTGCATATTTCAACGCGCCAGTATGCAAGGCTTGTGAAGGATTGGGTTGCAGTAATCGGACTGGAGCCCAGTGCCTATGGAACGCATTCTCTTCGCAGAACCAAGGCTGCGCAGATCTACAAGAAGACAGGGAATTTAAGAGCCATTCAGCTACTGCTTGGTCACACCAAGATGGACAGCACCGTTCGGTATCTTGGAGTAGAGCTAGAGGACGCTCTTGAAATCTCAGAAAGTGTCGAGATCTGAAAAGCACGGGTCGCCAATAAAATTGGCGGCCCTTTGCTGCCGTTCAAGGTAACTGTCGGCGCTGTGCCGCAGCTTGGCGAATACGGACGTTCAAAGAGGTCACAATGGTTAGTACTTGAAATGCTCCGGTTGTTTTCCTGCAAATCAGGAAAACCTGTCGATGCCCTGTCGAAGAGTAAGCAGTGCGCGAAGAAATCCGCGCATTTCGCGATGGTTAACGATTGACTCAAGTCGTATTGGGTAGTCCTCGCCGAAATCGACCTCTCCGCAAGGTGCATGAACCGACATGAACTCTGGTACATGCGAGGCCGCGACTGCCTGCATGGCAGCGATTAGCTCGGTTTCGAGGATACCAACGTAGACTGCTTGCAGGCGTCGGATTTCTTCGCGACCGCGATAGGCTGGCCCACAGATATTGCTCATCCACTCCCCGTGGTAATGTGGTGCCTCGCCTCGGAGATCAATCGCGTCGAGACTTTCAATGCCGTTGTCAGCTATTAGCCTTTCGATCATAGCAACATCGGGATTGCTCTGGCTTCCGTCGATTTCCCAAAGGAGAAGACGAAAAGGAGCTGCCAGGTCGCGCCAGGCCCCTTCGACCTCTTCCATAGCAAGGCTTTGGCGGGTCAGCTTATCCTGGTAGTTCTGCCAGGTGTCTATCAGCGACACACCGAACCCAGCGACAGCAACACAAACCGCAATCCAACCGGCCGGTAACACGCGTCGGATACCTCGACGGTTAGAATCCCACGTATCACCGACGACAGCTATGCCGGCGGCAAGGAAGGCGATTAGGTGTCCGATGACACTTAGCAGCATGATTTTCTTCCAATGTCCCATGTGGAGGGCACAAAGAAGTATCTGATGAAGGCGCGCGCTCTTCAACTGGCAACGGTCATCGTGACCGACTGGAGTCCATTGAGAGCCGCAGCGATTTTCGGTCGAATCCCGCATCGCAGCAGGGTCCTTTTTTGCAACCTCGAGTCTGTGCCAATCACGCCTGATGCTACCATTCGATTGCAGTCGTATCGGGCGCGATAGTCGGAAAGCGGACATCGTAAATTTGTCCTGCAACAGATCCGCGGAACCACGGATGCGGTCAATCCGACAGACCCGGAGTGGCAACTGAAACACTTGGATGGGTGCAGACTGAGAGCGGTCAACGGAAGGAAATTGGTCGGCAGACGAGTCAGGCTGTCGAATGACCTGCTGACACTGCCAGCAGTTTTTCCAAGTTCAACTCCGCTAGGGATGAAACGACAATATCGGCACCTGGAAGTTCTTCCGAATGGTCCTCGTGCAACAAGCCTACGCACTTAAAGCCGCCGGTTTTCGCCGCCTGCACCCCGGACGACGAATCTTCAATGACAAAGCATTCTTCGACCGCAAGTCCAAGGCCGTGTGAAGCAGCCAGGAAGATATCGGGGTTGGGTTTGCCCCTCTCGACTTCGTCACCGCCCACCACAACTGAAAAGGCGTCGATCAGATTTGCCTTTTCGAGAACGGCCCGCACATTCACACTGCTTGAGGCCGCCGCCAGCTTTAGGCCCAGTTCCAGGCTTTGCTGAACGAGTGTGACCGCTGGTTCAAAGACTCGAAATTCGCCCCGCTCGATCATCTCGACATAATACGCGTTTTTCCTGTCCGCCGCCTTCCTGACTTCCGAATCGGAGTGCGCTGTCATAACGGCGCGTGCTCCATCGAAACGCGGCCGACCATCGACAAGGCGGCGGTAGTCGCGCTTTCCGAATTCGTAGCCATATTCGTCGAACATGCGCTGCCAGGCTCTAAAGTGTGCCGGTACCGTGTCCACCAGCACCCCATCGAGGTCGAATATCAATCCTCTGATTTGCATTCTGAGCTCCAAACAATGTTCACTTCATCAAACTGGTATCATGCCTTGATTTTTGGGCAACAAGCATGCATGTGAATGTATATCTAGCATAAATATGCAGTAGTGGGTTCCAAGAGGAATTGCTGGCGGTGGTCATGGATGTCAAAAAACTTCCCCTGGATGAGCGCGCGCAATGTGCAGCCTATATGCGTGCGACCCACAACATGTCGCAGACTGAGATCGGACATGCGCTGGGAGGACTCTCGCAACCGCATGTCAGTCGACTGCTCACACACGCCGAGAAAAATAACTACCTGGTGATCGAACAGCGCTTTGCCACTGAGCTTTTCTCGAAGGACTGGATCCGCCAGATGGAGGCCTTGCTGGCCCCGACCGGACTGACCGCCGATCTTAAGGACTTCTGCCAACGCTCGGGACTGCACTGCCCGCGTGTACGTGTCTTTGAGAGCGGCCCCGGCAATACCGAAGTACGACTGGCCCAACGGCGCGCCCGATTCGGACGGATAGCGGCGGGTCGTATGATTGAATTGATCGAAAATTCGAATGTTGTTGGTGTGGCATGGGGCCGAACCATAAGGTCTCTGGTAGATGGGATCGAAGCGTCCAGGCAGCCGCTGAAAAGAACCAGCTTAGTTGAATTTGCCGCCGTCTGCGCAGAGCCGGTTGCATTGGCACAACACGATTATTCCTCCAGCCGGTTGGCCGATGCACTGGACGCCGCATTCAACGGAAAACAGAGTAATGCAGTCCAGTTGACCGGGTTTCCCGCATACATTCCGCGGCACTACGGCAAAGACATGCGTGCCTCGATCTGGCGCTTTATATCAGACACGCCGAGGCACAGCCGTGTCTTTTCCGGCACTGACGCTTTGATCGACAGGATGGACATGCTGATTACCAGTATCGGCTCGTCAAACATGCCGGTGATGGGCGGATTTGAGGAACTGTTGGTTGCCGGTGGGCTCAAGGCTGACGAACTCAGAAAACTGATCGTCGGAGATCTCGGTGGAATTCTGATACCGCGCATGGACCTTTCGGCAGCAAGCGAGAAACTCATCGAGGACCTCAATGACATCTGGACCGGGATCAAGACTGAGCACGTGCAGGCGATCGCCAGCCGTGCATTTGAAAACGCCTCATTGAGCGGCGTGGTCGTCGTTGCGATCCAATCCGAGCGCGGCGACACGGCGTTCGAGCTGATTAGCCGGGGTTTGGTCAATGAACTGATTTTGGATCATGCCGCCGCCAAGCAATTGCATAGTCGCCTCGAATAGCAGCCAAGACAATCTTCAACGATAGTTTAAGGGACCTGCCAAAGCTCCATGCCTATTCGCGGGCGACCACAGTCTCCATGCCGGCACGAAGCGTCACGGAACGGTTAAAAACCTCGATTTCTTCACTTTCTCCATCCGGCGCTGCGAACCGGAACCGGCAGTCCTTGTGTGCAATCGTGACGGCCACATCATTGCCTTGCCACTTCAATGTGAATCGGATCTTGTCCCATTGTTCGGGCAACCATGGCTTGAAGGTCATCTTTCCATGTTTGACCCTGAAACCGCCAAACCCGCAGACCAGCGTTTGCCAGGTCCCTCCGGCGGAGGCGATGTGCATGCCGTCCTGGGTGTTTCCCTGATTGTCGATCAGATCGACGAATGCCGACCGCTCGAAATAGCGGTGGGCTGAAGATATGTCACCCACCTCAATACCCATGATCGAATGGATGGCCGGGCTGAGTGATGACTTGTGCATCGTACGCTGTTCATAAAACGCATAGTTCGCCGCCTTGACTTCATCTGAAAACTCGTCCGGTAGCAGATAATTGAGCATGATGACGTCGGGTTGTTTGAGCAGCATCGAACCGTTCAGCGAAAAATGATCGTGCCCTTCCGGGTAGAGCGGCATCTGGTTTTCGTCCCATTGGGTAATCGGAATGTCCTCAAGTCCGAAATATCCTTCGAACTGCTCGATCAGGTTGCGCGACGGGTCAAACGGGACATAGATCTTCGCCGCCGCGCGCCGCCATTCGGCAACCTCACCGTCGGACAGTCCCAGGCGAGACAGAAGATCCTGATGACCGGGAGCATCCTGTGCATTCAAATCCTCGTAGATCCGCGCCGACTGCTCCAGGTGCCACTTTGCCATCCGGTTCGTGAATGTGTTGTTGTCGACATGCTCATGAAACTCGTCGGGCCCGATCACGCGTGTCAGTTCAAAGCGCTCTTCAGCCTCGTTCCACTCCAGACGGCTATTCCAGTACCGGCTGGTCTGGTACAGAATTTCGGCGCCACAATCATGAAGGAACTGCCGGTCTCCAGTCGCCGCGACATAGCTCAGGACACCGAAGGCGACACAGGCCGTTACGTGGATTTCCTCTTCGCCTGTCCAAATCCGGTTGGCGCCGTCGGCTGTCCATTTGGGTGTGGTTTCAACCCCGGTATCCGCGGATTCCCAAGCGAATTGGGCACCGTGGTAACCGTTTGACCGGGCATTTTCGATGGCGCCCGGCAGGGTATGATATCGGTATTCGAGAAGCGCCTTTGCCGCCTGCGGCTGAGTGAAGATGTAGAAAGGCAAAAGGAAAATCTCGGTATCCCAGAACACATGCCCCTTGTAACCTTCTCCGGACATCGACTTGGCACCGATATTGGCGCGCGGATCGTTCTCATTGGCAGCGATCAACAAATGATAGATGTTGAAGCGAAGCGCTCGGGTCGCCTCCGCGTCTCCATCCACGACGCAATCCGATGCATCCCATTTCTGACGCCAGACAGCGGTGCTGGCATTGGTGCAGCCAATGAATCCATCAGCCTGCGCGATTTCAAGCGTGGCCTCGCATTTGGCCGCAATCTCTATATCGTTGAGGTCGCGTGACGTGTAGATTGCCACTAGCTTGTCGAAACAGTAGGTCTGGCCCTCCCGGCCATTGAATGAAAGGGTTTGCGCAACCCGCTCATAATCGCGCAAACCACCTGCAACACACTCAGACGGCCCGTCCAAGGCGCCGGCCAATCCTATAATTATCCCGGTGTCGAGCGTTGTTGTCTCCAGATAGATGTGCTCACGGCGGGCCATGGCGCGCGTCACTTCCATATGACGGCTTTTTGCCCATTTCTCCCACTTTACCTCGGGATGGAACTTCGGCGTTTCCTTCCAGGCCGGCAGTCGATCGAGATTGTGCCGCTTTGCATCAAGTGCGCTTTCGACAGTGATGTTCGAGGAATGGTTTTCGGGGCTTACGAACAACCGGATACCGCAGATGTGCTGATCGGCGAAGCTTGCAAACCGTACACTGGCAACACGTGTGCGCCGGCCCCGATTGTCTTCAAAAAGGGTGTCGCGGTGCAGCAGTCCTGTCTGCAGGTCCAATATCCGCCTGTGCTCCACCAATTGGCAGGTTTGCGCGCTCAGCAATTGGCCCTCAACGCGAACCCGCATGGGCAACCACGTGGGCACGTTCACCAAGTCAATCACGGAAGAATCGTGATGGTCATAAACGCCGGCCAGATAGGTGCCGGAGAGTTCTCCCTTGTGCCCTTCTTCCAAAGATCCACGGGTGCCCTGATAACCGTTGCCGACCGTATATATCGTTTCCCTGAAGTTTGCCTTGCAGAGGTCGAATTCGGTCTCTTCGATCAGCCAGTCGCTGCTGCTAAGCGCAGGGTACATTTCCGGGACTCCGTCCTTGGGGATATGAGTGTTCAATCGCCGTAGGTTTCAGCGATTTGGTGTTCGGTTTCATCTCTGGAGAGATAAACGTCGAGCTCGCTGCTGGAGCAGCGTTGGGCGCCAGCGCAATTGCCGTATTGGCAGGCTTTGACGTAATCCCCGGTCGTCAGATAACCAAATGCGAGACCGCCGGCGAAGGAATCGCCGCATCCGGTGGTGTCGACGACGTTTTCGACCAACACCCGCTTAACCAGATGTTCGCGCATGCGCCCGGATTCATCGTTGAAATAGACGGCACAACCGTGTTGATCGAGAGTAACGTAAAGCGCCTTCACACCGTGATCGAGACAGTGCTTTGCAAATTTCGGAAGCTCGTCCATCGTCAGTTCACTGACGTCGTTCAGATCCGCAATGTTGTATTCACCATCAAACCAGCTGCATCGAGCCTCTTCAAGATTCATTTTCAGCAAATCGATATTTGGCAGCCAGCGGTCACGGTCTATCCAGAATTTGTGAAAACGGTCGCCGTGCTTGGAGACCCCGTTGGTCGGGCCGTGAGCATCAAAGACGATGGTGCCTTTGCTGTTGGCTTTGATGTAGCGCAGGGTTTCCAGAGGCACCTCAAAATCCGTGATGGGGACGAAGACAAACGCGTCGCAATTCATCAGATCCTCGATGTCGTCCGGCAGGATAGGATTCATGAAGCCGGTCTGCTTTTCATCCCGGTGATTCTGGTCAACATAAGTCAGATCGATTACATCGCCCTGGTCCAGATCGCCCCTTATGTGAGCGACGTTCATATGGGGAAATGAGGCGAGGAGTTCCCGTATCCTCTTTACATCCGACTTGCGAACGTGGCTGACGGTATGAATGGTCGATCCCGGTCCTGCCAGGGACGAAAGGCATACTGCCGTATAAACCGCGCAGCCGAACTTTTCGAATACTTCGCCCTGGTAGCTGGTAATCCGGTCACGTGGGATCGGGCCGAGAACTGCTACATTGATTGTGTCGGACATGTGTGCCCCTGTCTGTTTGGATCGGGCCCGCATCATAATAGCCAAAGGCCGGCCCGATTGAATATTCGGACAGCTTATCAGTCCTGGTAGATCTGTTCGTTGGTAAAGAAGCCCCCCTTGATGACAGTGTCTTCGATCGTGTTTTTGGAGACCGCCACAACCGGCGTTACGATCGTTGGAATATCACCGAAGCCATTGTTGATGAGAGTGTGCTCGCCAATCAAATCGGTTATGTCCGTGTCGGGCGCCTGGGCGATCTTTATTGCGACGTCAGCGGCCGTGTAGGCCAGCGGTTTGATCATTTTCCAAATTTCCAGGGCTTGCACGTCATCAGCAACCATGCGGACGTTCCTTAGATCAGCATCCGATCCGGCAACAAATACCTTCTCGGCCGATGCGAGATTCTCGTCACTGAGCGCTGCGAGAACGCCGAAGGCGAGCCCGCTATTGTTGCAGATAAAGGCGTCGACACCATTGTCGTACTCAATCAGCAGATTTTCTGCTGTCTCCCGCGCCATGTCCGGAGACCAGTCCACATGGCTGCGATCGGCGATCAGCTCCAGTCCTGGATGATCGGCAATGATCTCCAGCACGCCACTGCTTAGCGCGGCGGCATTCGCATCGCCCGGCTGTCCACGTATCAAGGCCACCTTTCCCTTGATTTCACCGCGATTGTCCTGGAACCATTTTGTCATGGCCTCGGCCTGCAAACGCCCGACTGTCCAACTGTCCTGCATGACCATGACGTCAAGCGGGCCGTCCTGCAGCATCGAATCATATCCGACCACCTTGATCCCATTCTCATGAGCAAGGTTGACCAGCGCACCGGCCGTCTGTGTGTTGACCGGCTGCAGAACGATCACATCGACGCCGCTCTCGAGCATCGCCTCGAACTGTTGCAACTGGCGCAATTCGTCGTTGCCGCTGGAATCGAACACAACTTCTGCACCCTGCGCCTCCGCGCGTGCGCTGAACAGGGCCTTGTCGGTCTGATACCGCGCCTCTTGCATGGTCTTCAGAAGAAATCCTATTTTCAACGCGTCGTCGCTGGCGACCGCTGCTCCGGACAGCGCGGCGGACAGGAGCCCGGAAAGGGCCAAGATCTTCAGACCCGTGCTGCGAATGGTTTCCCACAGTCGATGTGCCATGGTTCACCTCCCATGTGTTTGGCGTGTTGCAAGCGAAACAGCCCCGGGGGCCTGGGCCTCGGGGCTGGCGCTGCGTTACTTGTTTTTCTGCATCACATCGAACCAGACCGCGAGAATGATGATCAGGCCCTTGATGATCAGCTGATAAAAGGTGACGACACCCAACAGGCTCATGCCGTTGTTCAGAACGCCGATCAGCAAAGCCCCAATGATGGTTCCGCTGACCCTGCCCGAACCTCCGGCAAGGCTGGTGCCGCCAATGACAACTGCTGCGATCGCATCAAGCTCGAACATAGTTCCAAGGTTGGGCGAAGCGCCGTTCAAACGCGAGGCAAGAATAATTCCCGCCAATGCCGCCAATACCGAAATGACGGTGTAGACAACCATCTTGGTACGGACTGTATTGATGCCCGAGAGCCGCGCTGCGTCTTCATTGCCGCCCAGGGCATAGAGCCGGCGTCCGAAGCGAGTGCTGTTTAGCGTATATATGCCTGCAAAGGCGATCACCGCGAAAATGGCCACGGGTACGGGAATGCCCTTGTAACCGGTGAACACGTAGAACGCCAACGCGAAACCGCCGAGCATTACAGCGCCGTTGACAACCAGCTCCTGCGTGTTGATCTCGACACCATGGGCCTTGCTTTGCTGTATTTCGCGAAAGATGGAAAATACAGCCAAGGCTGCACAGGCGATCAGGATAATGCTGGACGCCATCGGCGGAATATAGGCGCCACCGATCATGGCAAAGGATTTGCTGGTGACAGGAACGGAGCTGCCGTTGGTCAGGGTCAAGGCCAGACCACGCCCAATCGTCAGCATGCCCAACGTTATTATAAATGGTGGTATGCTAAACTTGGCGATCCAGAAGCCATTCCACGCACCGATGCCACCACCGACAATGACCAATGTCATCAGCACCGCGAATGGCATCGGCACGCCATATTGCATCAGAAACGTACAGACCACCGCGGACAGCCCGACAACCGATCCGACCGACAGGTCTATTCCGCCAGTCAAAATGACCATGGTCATGCCCACGGCAATGATCCCGATAATCGTAACCTGACGTGACAGGTTGCTCAAATTGCGTTCGGTAAAGAAGGCATCGTCCGCAAAACTCAGCCCGACGACAAGGACGATCAATGCAATCAGCGTGGCATTGTCTTTGATAAAATTGAGCAGATGGTTTTCCGACGTTACGCCGGGGCCTGCACCTGCCACATTGCTGTCAGCACTCATTTGCTTCCTCCATTAGGCGCTGCCGGTGGCATACGCCATAATTGCTTCCTTTTTCGCTTGATCACGCTCGAAATTGGAGACGATCTCCCCCTCGCACATCACGAGAATCCGGTCGCACATGCCCAGAACTTCAGGCAGTTCCGAAGAGATCATGATGACGGTCACACCCTGGCTCACAAGGTCATTGAGCAGCTTGTAGATCTCCACCTTGGCGCCGATATCGATGCCGCGTGTCGGTTCATCCAGAATGAAAACATCCGGTTTTGAATTGAGCCATTTGCCGAGGATGACTTTCTGCTGGTTGCCACCGCTGAGGGTGCCGATCACCGTCTCGATGGACGGAGTTTTGACGCCCAGCTGATCGACATATTCCTTGACGATCTTGCGTTCCCTCTGGTTGTTGAGAATGCCCAGGACCTTTGAACTGACGGTCTCCAGCGAACTGATCGTCGTGTTGAAAGCGATGGATTTGTCCAGAAACAGTCCCAGCGCCTTGCGATCTTCGGTCAGCAGCGCAATGCCGGCGTCAATGGCATCCTTCGGCGATTTGATGTTCAGTTTATTGCCGTTGAGTTTAACTTCGCCGGTGGTGTGCTGTGGGTAAGCGCCGAAGACACCTTCCACGAGTTCCGTTCGTCCCGCGCCCATCAGGCCCGAAATGCCGAGGATTTCGCCCTTGCGCGCCACGAAGGAAGCATTCTTGACTTTATAGGTCCCTGGTAGATCTGGATTCACAACTGTCAGGTTGTTCACCTCGAGCGTCACCTCGCCGGGTGTGGCGTCAACCTTCGGAAACATGTCCTTGATGTCGCGCCCGACCATGCGGGCAATAATCTGATCTAGGGTAATGTCGGCAATTGGCGTGACATCACCAATGGTCTCGCCGTCACGAAGAACAGCGATCCGATCAGCGATCTGCTCGATTTCCTCCATTTTGTGCGAGATGTAACACATACACACACCGTCAGCCTTCAGCTTGCGGACAATGCGGAACAGATCCTTGACCTCCTTGTCGGTCAGAGCTGATGTCGGCTCGTCCAGGACAAGAATTTCCGCTTTCAGCGACAGTGCCTTGGCGATCTCGACCATCTGTTGTTTGCCGACCGTGATGTTCTGGACGAGATCTGTGGGGCGGATATCGCCGATCCCCAATTCGTCCAGGATCTTCTGGGTTTCAGCGAAGGTTTTGCTCCAGCTGATCTTGCCTTTGGAATCGGTAAATTGCCGATCCAGAAATATGTTTTCGGCGACTGTCAGGCCGGGTATCAGGTTGAGTTCCTGATAGATGATGGCAATGCCCGCGGCTTCGGCCTCTTTTGTGTTGGCGAACTGCACCTTCTTGCCCCGAAGAATGATGTCGCCCTCATAGGTCGGATGCGGCCACACCCCGCTCAGCACTTTCATCAACGTGGACTTTCCCGCGCCGTTTTCACCCATCAGCGCCAGCAACTCGCCCGAACGAGCCTCGAAATTGACATTGTTCAGGGCGCGGACTCCCGGGAAGTCCTTAATTATACCCTGCATTTCCAGGACAACTTCAGACATGATTGTTTCCTACCCGCCAGGCTGTTTCTTTTGAAGGAAAGCCGACACCGAGTTTGAGAATGGCATCGGGGGAGAGAGGGTGTTCACGGACAGTACACAGGGAGGTTGCGTAGCTGCCCGCTGTTGGAGGACACCCTCCCTCAGTGGAAATCAGTCGGGCGGTCAGTTCCCGAAAACTTCTTCCTTGGTGTAGAAACCACCGGCAACGATCGTGTCGTTGATGTTGTCCTGGGTCACCAGGGTGATCGGCGTCACGATGGTCGGAACGTCGGCCGCTCCGTTGTTGATGACCTTGTCTACTTTCAGGATATCTGCCGGGGCGCTGTCCGGATTGCTGGCCAGAGCA
Organism: Stappiaceae bacterium; assembly: GCA_965275915.1. Taxonomy (GTDB): domain Bacteria; phylum Pseudomonadota; class Alphaproteobacteria; order Rhizobiales; family Stappiaceae; genus JBDWFY01. Next base: position 98,655 of record CBDHYI010000003.1, on the reverse strand, counting down.
AATGCCACCTCTGCAGCGGTCTCAGCCAAAGGATCGATCTGTTTCCAGATTTCGACGGCCTGCTTGCCCTGCGCAACATATTGGATGTTGGCAAGGTCGGCATCGGAACCGGCGACGAACACCTTGTCGGCCGATGCAAGTCCCTGTGCCTCGAGCGCTGCGATAACGCCGCGCGCCATCCCGCTGTTGTTGCAGATGAAGGCATCAATAGCATTGTCATAGGAAGTCAGCGTGTTCTCGGCGGTTGCCATGGCCTTATCGGTCGACCAGCCTTCGTGTGCCTGGTTGGTAACCAGTTCAAGATCGGGGTTGGCTTCAACGATTTCCAATACGCCGCTGCTCATTGCGATGGCGTTTGAATCACCCGGCTGACCCTGAATGAGCGCGATCTTCCCGGAAACCGATCCCTTGGTTTCCTTGAGCCACTCAACCATGGCTTCGCCCTGCAATCGACCAACGGCCCAGCTGTCCTGCATGACCATTGCGTCGAGCGGGCCGTTGACCAGCATCGAGTCATAGCCAACAACACGCACACCTTCGCTGTTGGCCATGGCGACCATACTGCCGGCTGTGCCGGTATTGACCGGCTGCAGGACGATCACGGTTGCGCCCTTCGCCAACATGTTTTCAAATTTGCCGAGCTGTGTCTGCTCGTCGTTGTTGGCGGAATCGAAGATCACTTCCGCGCCGAGCTCTTCTGCTTTCGCGACAAATGCTGCACGGTCTCTTTTGTACCGTTCCTCCTGCATGGTCTTGAGCAGGAATCCGATTTTGACGTCACCGGCAAAGACGGAGCCCGCCGAAAATGCGGTTGCTGTCGCGGCAAGGGCAATCAATGCCATTCTACGAGTGAGAATCGGGAACTTGGCCATGTGTCCTCCTCCAGGTCATGGTCCGATGCAGCACCAGGTCGGCCTGCACGGCGTTGGTTCACACCGCCTCACCAGATCATCGAAACAAGGCGTGGCGATTTTCCGTTACCAGAGGAGAGTAGCACTCAAACAGACATTCTGAATGAGTATGAAAATTCTGAATATATATTCAATTAGATCCTAAGATACTGTTTATATAGATAAATCTTGATGATACGATTGCGAGTATCGAATACATCTGAAGCCTAATCGGTGGAATCGGCGATAGGCTGGTAAGCAGGGCGAGTTGGCAGTTGGCCGACGTCCCATCTCAAATTCAGGCAAGTTGTGATCCCACATTGGATTATGGCCGCCAACTAGACATCACTCAATGGCGGAATGTCGGTCACAGCAAAAGTGGGAAGCAGTGAAGCGTTGGCGGAACCCGTCAACCGACATTTCGTCATGACCCCTGACAGCCCGATGATCTTGATCCTTATCGGATCGTCGTGGTGGTAAGAACGACTTGTTCAGAACCAATTAACGACAGAGTGGAGACAAATCGATCCGGATCACGCCGGAAAGATCCAGACAGTTCCGGTCTTCGGATGACGTTGCACTATGGTGTCGATTCCATAGATACCGGCGATCTGTTCTGCCGTCAGAACTCGCTCCGGCACGCCATCGGCAACGATGCGGCCGCGATCCATCAGGCAGAGGTGGTCGCAGAACATTGCGGCGAGGTTCAAGTCATGCAGCGCCGCGATCACCGTAACGCCGATTTCCCGAACGAAGCGCAGTAACGAGATCTGGTAGCGGATGTCGAGGTGGTTTGTCGGCTCGTCGAGCACCATCAGTTGCGGTTGTTGGACCAGCGCGCGGGCAAGCAGTGCACGCTGGCGCTCGCCGCCCGAAAGCGTGCGGAATGGACGGTGTTGCAGAGTGTCAAGCTGTTGCAGCGTCAGCGCGGCATCAACCAGTGCAAGATCGTGGTAGGTCTCCGGCTCCAGCAGTGTCTTGTGGGCGGACCGTCCCATGGCGACCACATCGCGCACGGTGAGCGGGAAGTCCGCGGGCATGTCCTGAAGAACCGCCCCGACATGCTGCGCAACCCAGGCGGCGGAGCGTTGCCAGACGTCTTCCCCATTCACCCGAACCGTCCCGCATTCCGGACGGCTCATCCGATAGACGCTGCGAAGGAGCGTGGACTTGCCTGCTCCGTTCGGGCCGATCAGAGCAAGCATCTCGCCGGGAGCGACATGAACCGAAGCGTCCTCCACAAGTGTGCTCCCGCCAGCGTGGATGGTCACGTTGTCGATCTCCAGCCGTGCTGGCGCAATGCTCATTTCGCGACCCCCAGTGACCGTGCGTCCCGCCGCAGCAGCCAGACGAAGAAAGGTCCGCCGACCAGCGCCGTGACGATGCCCACCGGCAATTCCAGAGGCGCGATGATCGAGCGTGCGACAAGATCAGCCGCAATGGTGAAGGAAGCGCCCAACAGAGCCACAGCCGGCAGGGCGCGGCGATGTTCGGAGCCGACCAGAAGGCGGACGATATGCGGCATGATGAGGCCGACGAAGCCGATCACCCCCGAGACGGCAACGGTCACACCGGTGAGCGCTGCTGTGAGCAGGAACATCTGCCTGCGGAAACGTTCGACATCGAGTCCAAGCGCCACTGCGCTTTCGTCGCCGGCCATCAGCAGGTTGAGATGGCGCGACTGCGCCAGCATCAGCGCCAGCCCCAACGCCAGCGCCAGCACGGGGATCGGCAGGAGTTTCCATTGCGCGGAACCGAAACCTCCCAGGGTCCAGAAGAGCACGCGGGAGGCCAGTTGCGGGTCGGGCGAGGTCAGGACCATGAGACTGGTGAGCGCGCTCAGGACCGCGCTCATGGCCACACCAGCCAGGACCAGCCGTGTCGGCGTCATCTGACCGCCGGTGCGGGCAATCCAGAAGACGATGGAGAGCGCGGCAAGCCCGCCCAGAAAAGCCGCGATATGCAGCGTGAAGGCTCCGAAGACGAGGAGGCCGTAGCGCATGACAACGACGGCGCCGGTGGCCGCGCCCGACGAGACGCCCAGGATCGAGGGGCCGGCCAGCGGGTTTCGCACGATCGCCTGGATAACCATGCCGCAGGTCCCCAGGGCAGCACCGACCACGCCTGCGAGGATCACACGGGGAATGCGGGTCTGAACGATGATGATCTCATGGGCCGTGCGCCAGTCCGGTTCGAAGAACAAACCTCCGGTGAGCCAATTCCCAAGGATCGCCAGCGCCGCCGGAGCCGGGATTGAAACGGATCCGACCATCAGCCCCAGAAACCCGCAAAAAGCGAGCAGCGCGACCATACCGGCGGTGATCAGCCAATAGCGGCGGCCCATCGGCGCCCGGCGCGCCGCCGGCGGGGAGGAAGCGGACGCACCTGCTTTGGGCGGCGGCGGGCTTCGCAAAATGGCAAGCAGCGTGCCGCGCGTGGCGCCGCCGCTGAGCGTCCGTTCGTCGGTTTGGTCGCGCATCCGGATCAGATCACTCGGCGAAGGCCTCCGGGTGGAAGGCTCGGGCAAGTTTCTCCAGTGCGTCGGCCGAGCTTGGCCCCGGCTGGCCGATCACCGAGGGGATCAGCACGTACTTGCCGGCTGCGACAGCCGGAACGTCAGCGATGATCGCGTTGGCCCTGAGCGTCTCGACACGGGCCTGGCCGAGATTTTTGTCGGGACTGTCGACGACTTTGCCGCTTGCTGTGCCGGAATAGAACACGACGATATATTCCGGTGCCTGCTCGACCAGTTGTTCCCAGGAGGTGCTGCCGTAGCGCTTGTCAATGTCGCCGAGGATATTCTCACCACCCGCCCGGGAGACGACATGGCTCAGCATCGTGTTGCCCAGAACGGCACGCGGCGTGTCCTCGCCGCCATTGAAGATAAAGACCGGAATGGGATCGACACCGGCGAGCTTCTCTTCAATCGGGGCAACTTTGGCCTGGATATCGGCAATCAGCGCCTCGCCGCGTTCCGGCACACCGAAGATGCCCGCGACAGAGCGGATTTCTTCGTAGAGTTCATCGAAGCCGTATTTGCCGAGATTGCAGCCTTCGGTGTTCAGCCGCGTCTTCATGCCCAGACCGTGCAGCATGTCGCGCGAATGGCGTTTCTCGCTGAACCCGTCAGGATATCCGGCATAGACGAAATCGGCCTCGACATCGATCAATTGTTCGGTCGTCGCCACGAGTGGCGAGAGGACCGGCACCGAATTGTAAGCCTCCTCGTATTGCGGGCTGATCTTGAGATTGGCCATGTAGGAGGTCCCGGCCATGCGGTCCTCGAGCCCAAGAGCCAGCAACATTTCCGTGGCGTTGTTGGAGAGCGTCACGGCCCGTTCAGGGGCCTGTTCGTAGACGGTCGTAACGCCACAGTTTTCGTCCGTGTAGGGGAAGTGCCCGTCGGCCTGGGCCATCGGGGCAAGCGCCAGCAGCAGGACGCCGGTCAGCAGGGAACGTTTCATGTTTCAGCTCCTTCAAATTGAAATGCGGGGACGGGTGGAACCGGGTAGTCGGCGAAGGCAGGCATGACCTCGCTGGCGAAAAGCGTCATGGAGGCGGAGGCCCGCTCAAGCGGGATCAACCCGTTTGCGGAGAACAGGCAACGCAGGTTGCTACAGCCGGTGCGCATGGCGATTTGTTCGATCTGTCGGCAGCAGGCCTCCGGCGTCCCGGCGATGGCGTAGCCTTCAAGCATTTCGTCGGGGCTTCTCGGCGGCGGGGCGATCTGCCCGCGGGCTTCGGCGCGGGCGGCGCGGGCGCGGTTGAGCGCGGCCGTCACCTGCTCAAGCGCCGTCTTCGCCGCCTCGGCATCGGCTGCGGTGATGACATAGCGGGACAGGGAGGACGCCGCCATTGGCGCGGTCCCGGCGCCGGCCCTTGCGAGTTCCCTGCGAAAGATCGGGATTTGCCTCTCCTCGTTGGGCTCAAGACTCAACAAGAGCGGAAACCCGTGCCGCGCAGCCAGCGCGACCGTGTCCGAGGAAACGCCCGCGACAAAGATCGGCGGATGCGGCGTCTGCACGGGCGGGGGGCCGACTTCTGCGCGCTCGAAGGGCCAAACCGGCCCGGCGGAAGAGGTCCGGGGCTCTGTCCAGGCGCGTAGCATCACGTCCAGCGCCTCGGTGAAACGCCCGCGCGCGGCGTCTCGGTCGATGCCGAGAATGTCGAAACTCGCCGGTTCCGTGCCACGGCCAATGCCGATATCCACCCGTCCGCCGCTCTGGAAATCGAGTTGCGCGATCTGTTCGGCGAGCATCAGTGGGTGCTGCAACGGCAGGACGAGGATCGATGTGCCGAAGCGCAGCCGCCCGGTCCGCCCGAGGATCTCCGCACCCAGAAGAAGCGTATGCGGATAGGGTTGGCTGTCGCGGTGAAAATGGAACTCGTTGAACCAGATGCCGCCGTAGCCCTGCATGTCGGCGCGCTCGACCAGCCGCATCAGGGACGCGTGATCGCCAAGTGTGCCGTCCCTGGCGAAACCGGCCAGATCGAAGCGCAGCCTTGTGCTGTCTGTTCTTTTAGTTGTCATCGCACCCACACCCATCGGGAGAGGGCGTGCGTGACATCCTGTGGTCAGGCAAGAGGCCTGTCAGCATGATTCCCTCCTGCCGGCACCCTCGTCCGGCGTTGCGGTTCATGCTTGCGGCAGGTCTCCTGGCTCGCGGCTCGAATGCTCCCGCCCCCTTCCCGGTCGATGGACCAGTGGCTTCAGGCGAAGCGCTTGCCGCTTACAGTTGCGAGGGCAGCCACGGAATTGGCCCCTGATGGGTAATCCGCACCGTGTTCCCTTTTCATCCGCACCCTCTGGCGGAACCGAAAGCCCCTATCTCGTAATCGCTCGCACGGCTTCTGGCAAGCCGCAATGCGTAAAAGCGGTCTGGCCCGGCTTGCGAGAAGCCCTTGTTCCCGGATTCGCTGCACATTCCGTGCACCGGCACCCGGACCGTCTCTCCTGGCAGCGTCGATTTCCTTAACGCGCCACTTGACGCAAGTGCCGCCAAATTCCGCCCACCGGCACCGGAAACCATCATCCAGATGGACCGACACCCGAGCATGCACTAAAAATCATATCGGGCCACTCAAGTGGGGCTGATCAGCCGTGTAGTACCATTCAATTTTTTGCTGAAACAGATTTAGAATGAGAAAGCACATCGCATATGCAGATGCGGTGTAGAAGATGGTAAGAAAAATCGCCTTGTAAGGCGCGACCTCAAAGCACTGCTCTCGCAGGTTGATCAGCCCCACCTGAGTGGTCCGTTTTGATTGTTAGTGCATGACTGGGCTTTGGTCCATCTGGATGATGGTTTCCGGTGCCGGTGGGCGGTATCCCAAGGCACTGTGTGGGCGCTTGGAATTGTAATGTTTCCTCCATTGTTCAATCAAGATTTGTGCTTCCTTCAAGCTGTAGAAGATTTCACCATCCAGCAGTTCGTCACGGAGCCGGGCATTGAAGCTCTCGCAATATCCATTTTCCCATGGCGAACCAGGTTCGATGAAAGCTGTTTTCGCCCCAACAGCTTCAATCCAATCCCTGACGGCCTGAGCAACGAATTCCGGCCCGTTATCCGATCTGATGTAGGCTGGAACACCCCGAAGGATGAAGAGGTCCGTCAGCGCATCAATCACGTCGGTGGAATTGAGCTTTCGCTTCACCCGGATCGCCAGGCACTCGCGGGTATGTTCATCCAGAATGTTCAAGGTCCGGAACGCCTTTCCATCATTAGTTCGACAATGCACGAAGTCATAACTCCAGACATGATTGGGATACTCCGGTCGCAGCCGGACACATGATCCGTCGTTCAGCCAGAGCCGCCCTCTCTTTGGTTGTTTCATTGGCACTTTCAGCCCCTCTCGTCGCCACAGTCGCTCGATGCGCTTGTCATTCACATGCCAGCCGGCATCTCTGAGCAAAGCCGCAATCCGCCTGTAACCATATCGGCCATACTCACGGGACAGTGCAATCATGTCTGACACAAGCTGCTCTTCGTCAGCACGACCCTTAGGACACTTCCGCTGCGTAGACCGGTGCTGGCCCAAGACACGGCAAGTTCGACGTTCCGACACGCCCAGATGTTGACGGACATGATTGATGCATGCGCGACGACGGGCGGGGCTCAGAAGTTTCCCTTCGCAGCCTCGGACAAGATCAACTTATCCAGGGGCAGGTCAGAAACGGCTTTGCGCAAACGTTCATTCTCTTTCTGAAGACGCTTGAGTTCTTTCAGTTGGTCGGTTCCCATCCCACCATACTGCTTCCGCCATCGGTAATAAGTCTGCTCGGTGATGCGAACTTGCCGAATGGCATCTATACGCGACATTCCCTGACCGACCAGGACTGCAACCTGCCGTAACTTCGATACAATTTCCTCAGGCTTATGGCGTTTCGTAGACATCTATGATCCTCCGTTTTCCTAAACATAACGATGGACCACTTCAAAGGGGGAGGATCAATCCTCGACGAACTGGGCTACCTGCCATTCGCCCAGACAGGCGGACAGCTCCTGTTCCATCTGATCAGCAAACTCTATGAACGCACATCGATCATCGTCACCACCAACCTGGCATTCGGCGAATGGCCGAGCGTCTTCGGTGACGCGAAGATGACGACCGCTCTTCTCGACCGGCTCACCCATCACTGTGAAATCGTCGAGACCGGAAACGAGAGCTGGCGATTCAAAAACCGGGTCTGAAAACACCAATTCACCGCTGGCCCGACACTGCTGCGTTAAATGGAGACTACGCAGCATCGGGCCAGCTCCTCACAAACAAGGGGTCAGTTTTGGAAGCCAATAAGGGGTCAACATTCGGTGCCGATTGACATGCAGCGTATTTACAGCCCATGCCAACTGCAAAAACGAGACGTCATCATACCGCGCAAGCATGTCGTCGAGCGCCGCTCGCCTCTTCTTGTATTTCCTCTTGTAAAGTGCGCGCAAAACCCGGCCCATCGTTTGCCCCTCTAAGTCGGCATTTTCTTTTCAGGCGCAACAAGATCGACTGTGGGAAAGTAGGTTCGATACCGTCCGATATCTCGTGTTAAAAGCGGCAGTTCCATCACCGCAGCGTGGGCTCCGATAAAGAAATCCGGTAGGACGCCGGTTCGAACGCCACCGGATTTCCGATATTTCTGGAACACCTTACCCGCCAGAAACAAGGCCGAACTCGGAACGGGCTCATGTTTCAGGCCAGCCTCGTTTATGAACGCGTCCAGGTCTTCTTTCGAGCCATAGCGAACGGACAGTTCGGCGTAGATGACATCGTTGATGATCAAAGGCCCGTTCAGCGAAGCGGCCTCCAGCTGCGCGATTGACCATTCCGCGAATTTTGGATCGTCCGTCACCAAATCGAGTAAGATATTGGTGTCGACAAGGATCACTTTTCACCTCGGGTCAGCGCCATAATCGCATCGGTGCTTAGACCCTGCCCCGCATGTCCTCGCAACTTCCGAAAACGGCTCGCCTTGCGTGTCTTACGTTCCGACAACAGCTCGATCCTGCCGTCAGCCGTTTGGCGAAAGCTGACCTGGCTGCCAGGCTTCAGGCCAAGCAGGTCACGGACCGCTTTCGGGATGGTAACCTGCCCCTTGGCAGTAACGGTTGTACTCATGAGGGCACCTCGGTAAGGAATAGAATTTTCAAGGTATTACTTTGTTCCGGATTTTTCAAGGTTTCCAGGACCTCCTCGATCCTCAATTTGGGGCCGAAGGTGGTTGAGGTCCGCTCGATGCGCTGGCTAGCGCCGACGCGACCGGCTCCGTGTCAGTCTGTCAAAGGCATCAGGAGATGGGACGTACACCGGCGGCAGTCTGAGCTACCAAAACCATCAATTGCGGAACGAAAAGCCCCGGTTTTGGTGAGCAAGTCGACCAATTCACATTCCGAAATGTCGTACGACACCAGAGCATCGACCTGCTTGGCCGCCACTGTCAGCTGATCGACATGCCAGTGGATAGCCTTCTGTCTTGCAAAGTGGCGCTTGAGCCGACTTCGCAACCCGCCGGGCCCGCGCGCACTGCCAGCATAGGGCATTGCCAACTTAGTTTGATCCGATTGCAGGGCGCTCGATTTGACAGAACTCAGGCATTCATTTGTGCAGTGTAATCAGCCCACAGGCTGAATGCGTCTGCTCTTGCATGCCGGTATGAGGGAGCCGAAAGCTTATATCGGCACGGCCGGAATATGGTATTGATCTGATCGTGAGCGGATAGGAAGCGTTGCGCCTGGCCAGGCGACTTGAATTTGCCCATGATCTTTTCCCGTTTCCTGGTCGGACGGTGAGAATTTTCAATCCTGTTGTTCAAGCCTTTATGAGCCCGATGATCCGCGTCGGGTGCAAGGGTTTGAACCGGCTTGGTGTAGCTGCGCAGTTTGTCCGTTACCACGACACGGGGCGCGCCGAATTGTGTGACCAGTTTGCCGAAGAAACGCCTCGCTGCCTTGGCGTTGCGACGCGGTTGAACAAGAATGTCGAGCACATCACCGTCTGCATCAATCGCCCTCCAGAGCCAGTGTTTCGTCCCGGCAATGATGATCACCGTTTCGTCGAGGTGCCATTTGTTGTTTGGCTTCGGTCTGTCCCGGCGGATGCAGTGCGCGAAATGCCGACCGAACCGGTTCACCCATTTGCGGACCGTCTCCCGGCTGACACTGATGCCCCGCTCTGCCAGCAGGTCTTCAACGTCTGCCGTACTCAGCGCGAAGCGATGATAAGCCCAGACTGCATAGCCGATGATTGATCGTGGAAAGCGAAAGCGTGTATCATAGCCATGCGCTACAACTTCCACCCCAAACAACAAGTTAAGTTGGCAATGCCATGTGGTGAAGGCCGCTCCATCCATTGCCCCTTTGATGACCCAAGGTGCGATGAGGCTTTCGTGCGTCAAGCCCGCAATAGGCCCCTGAGCCGCATAACGCTGTCTGCGGATCCAAACGCGCCAAGATGAAACTCTCATATCCGACAGACTGCTAAGCCAGAATGGATCGCTTGCCGGCGTGAACTTGCTTCATTAATTCATACGGAATCCCGTGCTCGCGCCACCAGATCGTCACAGCCCACTTTTCACCTTTTGTGACTTCGGCACCGGCATGGAGAGATAATGGCGACGGCACTCTGGAACCGGTCATCGTATTTGCGAACAGCAATAGCGTTCCACGTTTAGGTTTGATCTGAACCTTCGCACGGGGAAAAATCGTCTGACCGCCAGCGTATCCGTCGTTTAGATAACATATAACTGTATACAGTCTCTGCCCACCGCATTTTTCCAGAATGGCTCGATGTTGATCACTTCCATCGACCTCAAAGGAATCAAGATGCGGCGCAAAGCGTTCACCAACGGTGTAGTGCAATCCCCATAGACCTTCTGCACACTCAGTGGATAGGCCAATGAATTCGCTGACTGCCTTCGTCAGCGATCCGGCTACCGCATGTTCTGCGGGATCCAGGAGACTCCAACTGTTGGATCGCTTCTCGGACCGAACGGCACCCTTGCCCGCTTCATAAACAGTTGCAGGTCTCACCAACGGCTTTGCAGTTGCAATCAGCGACTCGCACTCCTCGTCGGAAACGAAATCATCGATCGTCAGAATCAATGGGTTCAGATGCAGGACTTTTGCTCTCTCAAGTTGGTCTGTGTTCACTGTGTCGTCCCTCTGGCCTGCATCGCTCCCCTGAAGTGAACCACCGGTAATGAGCAAACCGGTATCCCCCAAGACAGGATTTTCTGGTGTGGTTGATATTCTCATATCGCTCCCGCTTTTCCAAGTCCGAGATGCTTCGTATTCTGTGGCAACCATTGGTACAGTTTTCCGCAGTTTTGATAGGCTTCGGACCCAGTTCCGCATTTGCGCAATGCTGCCCCAAGGTTGCATCGATGCATGATTGTGTTCTCCGTCACGGCAATCATCTTGGGTCGTTCTGGCGCCGCAGTCACTGGCCCCACACCATGTCACCGATCCGGATCGGAAAGGGAGTGGACAAAACTTGGGGGTCTTCGACTAGGGTATAAGTGTTCACTGAATTGAGGGGCCTGCCATGGATATTCGGATCATCGTCGAAACGACAGCGGAGATGGGAAATAAGCGGACACATGAGCTTCGCCGTCTTAGTCTTTCCGGCCCAGGTCATGGTGATCTGGGGCTCAAACTCGAGGATGCGAAAGACATACTTGGGCAACTTCAGAATGCAGTGCTGAATGCCCAGGTCGAAGACATCTCTCAGGCGAATCGTCGCTGCCCCGACTGCAACCGCATCAGACGGATTCACGACTATCGGACAAGGAGGCATTGCCAACTTAACTTGTTGTTTGGGGTGGAAGTTGTAGCGCATGGCTATGATACACGCTTTCGCTTTCCACGATCAATCATCGGCTATGCAGTCTGGGCTTATCATCGCTTCGCGCTGAGTACGGCAGACGTTGAAGACCTGCTGGCAGAGCGGGGCATCAGTGTCAGCCGGGAGACGGTCCGCAAATGGGTGAACCGGTTCGGTCGGCATTTCGCACACTGCATCCGCCGGGACAGACCGAAGCCAAACAACAAATGGCACCTCGACGAAACGGTGATCATCATTGCCGGGACGAAACACTGGCTCTGGAGGGCGATTGATGCAGACGGTGATGTGCTCGACATTCTTGTTCAACCGCGTCGCAACGCCAAGGCAGCGAGGCGTTTCTTCGGCAAACTGGTCACACAATTCGGCGCGCCCCGTGTCGTGGTAACGGACAAACTGCGCAGCTACACCAAGCCGGTTCAAACCCTTGCACCCGACGCGGATCATCGGGCTCATAAAGGCTTGAACAACAGGATTGAAAATTCTCACCGTCCGACCAGGAAACGGGAAAAGATCATGGGCAAATTCAAGTCGCCTGGCCAGGCGCAACGCTTCCTATCCGCTCACGATCAGATCAATACCATATTCCGGCCGTGCCGATATAAGCTTTCGGCTCCCTCATACCGGCATGCAAGAGCAGACGCATTCAGCCTGTGGGCTGATTACACTGCACAAATGAATGCCTGAGTTCTGTCAAATCGAGCGCCCTGCAATCGGATCAAACTAAGTTGGCAATGCCTATCACACTGTTTCTTGCACTGTCCGAAGAGATCGGTGCCACCCTCGAGGTCGGTCCTGTCATTGGCAAAATGCTTGAAGATCTTGCAGTTCAGGAACCCGACCTCGACATTTCAGCACTCTTGAAACGCAGGGAGGCAATTGACGGATTCTCCGCTCGGCTCAGTTAACCGGGCTTTCTCAAGACGCTTTCTGATCAGGCATGCGCCTTTCTGATCTCACCAGCGGTCTTGAGCAGACCACCTCGCATTGTGGGCCTCGCGGCTTAAACACCTAAACAGACCCGAACATCACATCTGTGATCGTGACGACCCGCCTCCCGATCAACCAAAGTATGCAGCCTACATGGCAGAAGTAAATGCTAGAGACGGAAGCAGCGCGGTCGCTACAACAAAGCGGGAAATGGAGAATTACCTCCATCACGACGCGATCAAAGAAGCATACGCTGATAACGGCACGCACATCACCCTCGCCGCCTTTGCTGATTTTGACGATGTGCCAGCGTTAGTTGCCGAAGCGGTTCATGCAGTTGCAGGCGGCGATCCTTGGGCTAATCTGTCTGAGGCCAAGCAACAGGAGAAAGTTGAGAAGGCTAAGCGCCAACTGAACGGTGCTGCGATTCAAAAGATGACCATTGACCGACTAGCGCAATCGGATCCCGCTGGAGAAATCCGCGGGTGGCTCGAAGCAATTGCTCGGATGATAGAGGCAGTTGATCAGTAAAGAGTGAGGCGGAGTGCCGCGATTCGAACCTGCAATCATATCACGGCGCGGCAAACCGGCGTTTCGTAACAGGGCTGACGGTCGTACGTAAGGTTTCTGACACTCCTACATGCTTCATCATGATCATTTGGGGATCTCATGAACGGTGACGTGGTCCCCAAGCTCCTTTTTGGCTATATCGCAAAGATGATTGTGATGTGTGAAGTATAGCGCCTGCCCGTCCCTCGCGATTTCTCCGAGTAGGCGAATCGTTGCCGCAGCACGGTGATCATCAAAGGTTTCCATCACGTCATCGCCGACGAATGGCAGCGAGCCCGCTAGGTCACAGAAGCGACGGTAGCCCGCGAGCCGCAAAGCCAAGTAAAGCTGGAAGCGCGTTCCCTTCGACATTTCCTCAGCTCCAATCGAGCCGGCGCCATTTGACCGAAGTGCGATCAATCGATCACCAGCCCGATCGGGTTGGGCCTTCAGATCTGTGAATTCGCCACTTGTAATCGTCTGAAACGCCTCCGCGGTATGTGCCATGAGCTCCGAGCGATGTCGGTCACGATAAACCGTGAGGGCACGGTCAGCCGCCATTACGCCGAGCTGGAGCGCGATGGCGCGGTCTGCCTTTGCAGCGATTTCTAGCAAGATGCCGCGGCGTTGCTCATCCATGAGGGCCGCCGCCCCATCGCCGCCGATTGCTTCGATCGCCCTTGCTGCGTCTCGGCGCACGCCGATCCGCTCTTCGAGGTCGCCGTCGGCTTCCTCAAGATCTCCTTCGATCTCAGCCAGACGACTTTCAACCTCTGAAAGTGATTCCACATCGAGTTTGGCATCGGCATCTATCCGACTGTCCACGCGGAGGCGCTGTATTAGATCGCTCTCTTTCGCCTCAGTCACCTCCGCGAGCTGCGCTTTCTGCTCTGCTCTGCCGAGGACTTTCGCCAGCTCGTCAAGGCTCGCTATCGTCTCGCCAGGCGGAAAGTACTCAGCCATCTCCGTCACTCGCGCCTCGATACGAGAGAGTTCAGCTTTGGCTTTGTTAAGGCGCTCTTCAGCTTTCGAGCGCAATTCCAGGGCGGCGCTCCGCTCTGTAGCGACCATATCAGCATGCTTCAGTCGCGCGTGCAGGTGAGCGTGCGCCGACGTCGGGTCGTCCCGCACTTCTATGCCCAACTTCGCTGCAAGCAGATCGATAGAATTCTTGAAGTCCCTGCAGTCTTTCTCCATCGCGTCAATCCGAGCCTCAAGTTCTGTGCGCTTACCTGCATGGGTCGCCAAATTCCGAAGAGGGTCAAGCAGCGCGCGCATCTGTGCGGCTTCACGCTCTTCTAACCACAGACCTTCGAAAGCCTTCGTCCACTTCGTTCGCCAAGCATCAAGCGCTTGCTCCGCCTTCGCGTGGGTATTGCGGCGACGTCGCATCTGCTCCTTCGCTAACGACAACGCTTTCTCTGCCGCGTCGAACTTCGCCTTGTCCTCGATCGTGCGATCTCGCAGCGACTTCGCGCGAGCGTGGAGCTGATCGAAGTCGAGATCGTCCGATGGCTGCTCCCCGAGAGCCGTCAGCGCGGCCACGAGTGACGATCGTTGCGCATTGCATCCCGCAGTGGCGCGATCGCGCTTGACACGACGGTCATTCGCCTCCGTGATCGTATCTCGCAGACGCTCGGCACGCTCGAGCCAATCCGGCAGATCTTGGGCCGGAAAGTCTGTTGGCAAGCCCGTCGCAACAAGAATCGGCGTTATCTCGTCTCTAAGGGCGCCCAGCTCGTTTCGGGCGTTCTCGATTTCGCTCTCGATGGTTTCGAGTGTCGCTTCCTCAGCTGCGATTTCTGTCTCCGCAGAGCGCAATTCCGCGAGACGATCCGCTGCCGCAAGACGTTCGTCCCGGACGCGGTCATCTTTCTCGAGAGCGTTTTCAAAGGCATCCGCCGTTTCGTCGTCGAGGCGGGACCGGTGTGTTTTCCAAGTCTCATCGCGTTTCTTGCGAGCACTTGATGCAGCAGCGTCCGCAATAATGCCGCCTTGCGCGGAGAGAGCGGAAACAATGCCGGCGTTCCGGGAGCGTGCCTCTTCATGCTGTGCCTGCCGCGCTCTAAGTTCACCCAGTTGCTTTGTTAGCTGCTTCGCAGTTTCGCTCCAACGATCGGCTTGCTGGCTGCTAGGAAAAGTGCTGGACGTAAGGTCCTCTTCGCTACCAGTCCAAGGTACCAATTTCTGAAGGTCTCGATTGATTGTGTTTTCCAGCCGAGAGAGCGTGTCCTCTGCCTGCTCCAGTCGCGGCTGCGCACCATCTTTTTGCTGCTGATCCACGAGCAAAGCAAGGGCGACCATCTCTTTGCTCGGATTTGGCGCGGCTTCGAGACTCTCCTTGGCCGATTGACTTGCATCCTCGGCATTGGAGACTTCTTCGCGTGCGGACTCTTCGCTTTGAGCCAGTGCGGGCTCTTCTGCGGAAAGATCGTCGAAGAGAGCGATCCGATCATCTGAAACGATGAGATCGATAAGCTCGACCTCATCTTTCGCGCCAATCCTCCGGCGCAGCTCCTCAAGCTTGGCATCGACCTTCAACAGTTCATCGCGCCGCTTCGGCAAGTCCTCATGCGCCGTTCGATTTCTGGCGGCGGGAATCTCTAGCGTCGCAAGCTCGTCGCGTGCCGCAATGATCTCGGGATCGGCTTCTAGGAGCTCGAGTTTCTCATCTGCCCCTTGGATGTCGGCCTCAGCATCTCCCCGCTTGGCTACCGCGGCGGCTGACGCCTCCTTGAGCGTGCCCACTTCCACAATCCAGCCTGCCGGCGCTTCTGGGAGGTGCGCCAATGGCTCGAGCTTCTCCTCCAGCCGTGTCAGTTCATCGAAGATTTTGAAGGCGTCTAAGACTGCCGAGAGCCGAGAATGCTCCTCGCGGATACTGTTGCGACGCTCCCGCGCATCATTGTAAGACTCTTCAGCCTGCCGGCGTGTCTCAGTGAGCGTCTCGAAGGCGCTGGCCTGGGTGTCGAGTGCGCGACGCTGGTCGTCGAGCTGCCCAAGCTCGTCTTTCAGTGTCTTCAGTTCGCTGGAGCGTGACCGCGGTACATAGAACTTTGCTGCACGCTCGCGCAACGCGTCGAGGCCGTCGCTTAGATCACCAAGGCCTGCCGTCGCCGCAAAGAGCAGCCGGCCGAGATCACCTTTGCTCGCCAGGATCTCCTCGCCGCCCTGCTCGAGGGTCTCATCATTCAATGAGAACATCGTCTGATAGGCGTCTCGAGACAGCCCGTGTAGCGCGGAGGCCAGGATAGTTGGATCGATAGGTCGGTCCGCTTCGCCAAGCAGGTTTTCATCGCGTCGTTTGATGCGCGAGAGCTTAACCTCCTGGTCATCGATCCCAAGGACCGCACCGACACGAAGCGCGCCATAGTCATGCAAGAAGTTGTATTTGCTGCGATCTTCGATCCCGAAGAGGAGATCGAGATAACCGTTGAATGCAGTCGACTTTCCGGCCTCATTGTTTCCGTAGATGATATGGAAATCCGACCCGTTCGATGGGGACTCTCCAAAGTCGATTGTAAATTCAGTGAAGCATCCGTATCGCGCGAGATTAAGTTGCCGTAACCGCATCACTAGGCCTTCCGATCGGACTGACCGCCTTTTAGAGCAGCGATAACATCGGCGGTGCCGTCTACGAGAAGGCGCTCAAGAGCCGCTTCTGTGCCACTTTGGTCTTTGCCATAACGATCGCGAAGTTCTGACGGCATGGCACGCACGATTTGGTCTAGATGCAAGGCAGCCTCAGTGCGAAACGCACCATCCTCCGCGACCTCTTTCATCACGGTCTCTAGCTCATCAACAGGATCAGTTTCGTCGAAGCTGGGCGCAGGCGGTGTAATCTTGTTCTCGATCCGATCTATCCAAACGTTTCCGATCTGCTCCGCCGCGTCTCGAGCTTCGGCCATAAAGAGATCATCGTCTCGGCGAAGGCGCCAGCCGAGAGATGAGCTGCCGAGGAGCTCGACGCGGCAAATGGTGTGATCAGCCGTGGCGGCATTGCGAGTAGTTTCGAGCGCTGCCCGGAGCGAATCAAGCGCATCCTGCCAGTCTTCTGTTGCGGTCAGATTGGCGCGCGCTCGACTGAACTCGGCGATAGCGACAATGCGTTCGTCCAGCCGGATTCCCGCGTTCGAAACTTCGACCAGTGTCACGGATTTCGGTCCAGCTTCGCCAATATCACGCCCCTGCGGACTGCCGGGCATGACCACGAACGGGTCTTCCGAATGCACCTGGCGCTGATGAATGTGACCTAGCGCCCAGTACTCGAACCCATGACCGATAAGATCGACTACTGAACAGGGCGCGTACTCATCATGACCGGCTGCGCCCCCGAGACTGGTGTGCATAATCCCGATATTGGCGAGCCCAGGCACGGGCAGCCGGTATTTCGGGAGTAGGCTCTCGGGGGCACGACGCCGTGCGAAACTGACACCATGGATGGCTACGCCGAGATCCGGCACCTCCTCGACGCCTCCATGACCCGTAAAGACATGAACGTTTGACGGAAGATCCAGATAGCGCGTAATCGTGGACTCGGAGTCGTGGTTGCCCCGAACCAAAAAGGCACGAATTCCGGCTTCTTCAAGACGGCGCATCTGGCGGCCCAAGAAGGTTGCCGTCTTCATGCTGCGAAGATCTCCGTCGTAGAGATCACCAGCAATTACGAGCGCGTTCACCTGCTCGTCGAGGCAAAGATCAATGATCCGCTCGAAGGTGCGGCGCGTTGCCCCACCGATAAGCTCGGCAAGCTCAGGATCGCGCAACGCCAAGCTCCTGAGCGGCGAGTCAAGGTGAATATCAGCGGTATGAACGAACCGGAACAAGTCTCCGCTCCTTCGCCTAAACGACTACCCTATATTGTCCCGTGCTATTTACTTTCACTACACCCGTGTACAGAGGTCCACAATATTCTAATTTCTGAGCGTATGCTTGTTTTCCGGATGGGTTTCCTTCCGCAACCGCAGCGAATGTCCGGATTCCCCCCAACCCTGCCCTCAAACGGCAGACGAAACAAGGACTGACACGAAGCCGCCACCGCGTTCCACGACCGTCACAACACACCCCATGCCCGGTAGCGCCCGCGCCCGGTAAGCTCCCGCGGCAGTGCGGATCCAAGTTGTTCCAGCATCCGATCGACGGCAGCGGCGGTGACCTTGAGCTTCTTCCTCGCCAGCGGAATCGACACGAACGGATGGGCCATGAACAGATCGACCAGCAGCGGCAGTTTGGAATTGCGCCGGCAGGCTTCGCACCGGCGCAGCATACGCTCACGGGCAAACTGAAGCCGGTTGAGCTGTTGCATCGCCTCCAGCGCACCCGTTTCGAACCCGGCCACCAGTATGGACAGTCGCGTCTGGACCGGATCGGCGCCACGCCAACGGAATTCCGATTGCCGAAGGCCGACGGCCACCAGGGGCAGATGGTTCGGCGTGACGGTCTGCCGCAGCGCCGCCGCGGCGATCAGGCGTCCAAGCTCGGTTCGCCGTTCGACAGGATCCAGGATCAGCCAGGCATCGAGGATGAAGGCAGCCGTCAACACTGGCGGCAAGGCTTCACATTTTCCAGCGACGTTTAGCCACTCGTTCAAAACTGCAGCCTCATCACGATCCGGATCACGCAACAACAGGTCCTGTTCCAAAGCCCCTGCCCTGTCCAGCACCGTGACCGATCCATCGGCCAGTCTCCGTGCGCGTTCGGCCACGGCATCGATCTCGGCCAATAACGCGTCCTCGACGACCGCTTCGTCATCTGTCTCCTGTCGCCCGGACCCAACTGTCTTGTTCCGATCGGCGTCGATCTCGTTTCCACCTCGTCCGGCCAGAACTGCCACACCCCGCCCGGTCAGCGCCCAGTCCGCGGGTTCCCGCTCGATCCGCCGACGCAACCGCATGAGCCTGGCTGCCAGCGTCAGCTCATGGGTCGGCGCACGGACATCGGCGCCGGCATCGTGCAGCACCAGGTCCTCGAGGTGAACAAGCATGCCATCCAGCCACATGGCGGCGCAGGTTTCCAAGAAATGCGCCCGGGCGTGGAACCCGCCGGCAAGGTCCGGTGAGCGTTTCAGGCGCTCGTCGACCCGCGTCAAAGCCCGGCCGGCCCTGTCCATCGGCCCGATCAGGTCCTGCAAACGAAGTGTCTTCAACTGTCCGGCGACGTCGTATTGCGCTGTCATCATTGCCTTGTCGGTCTGTCGGCGGGGGCCGTGCACCCGGTCCTGAGTGACATCCTTAGCTGAAAACCACGTCCCGGTTTTTGGCTAAGCGTGTCAAATTGACATCCTTAAGTAAAATCCACAATCCACCAATCCAGGCGTCCCTGATCTGCTTCGACACCAAATTCGAAGAATCGTAACGCACTGTGTTTCCGCCGTATTTAATTCAATATTATATCAAACTCTCACTTTACTATCATCACTGAGGTGTTTTTGAAATAGCTCTTTTAACCATCGATAAGTAACCCTTATCGATGGTTAGGGATTTGGTGCAAATCGTGCTAGGATTCGGGCACAGACACACATCCAGGACAGCTGCGGGGCGCCAGAGGCCTCCGCTGACTGACAACGACGATCACGAAGGAAAGCAGCATGAAACTCAACGGACCGTTTTCGATTTTCTATGCACTGGCCGGAACGCTCATGCGGGATCTCGAGCCGCATCGCCGCCCGAACGCCGGTATAAGGACGGCGTTCGGACGACTGTTGTTCCAGCTTTCGCTCGCCACAGCATTCCTTTACGTCGCAATAACACCACTCCTAATCACTCTATGTGGCGGGAATGGCGTGTGCGAAGGCAACGGCGTTGTCTTGGACACGGGTTTCCAGCCCTTTGCCGCGCTCGAAAAAGCCTGGTTCTATTATATTATTGCCGGTTTTGGAGGTGTTGCCTTCTACGAGGCATTATTTCAAAGGCTGAGCCAAAAATGACCGGGAAGGATGCCGCACAACTGATGTCTGGAAAGGCCGGCTTATGCCGCAGTTCCCTGCCGGATTTCATGATAATGGCGCCCCGCTGTCCTGAGCGACCGACAAACACCGGAGTTTCAGGAGGAGCTTGTCCGGGGGTAAAATCAGAACCGGAGTACAACGTGGCTCGGATAGAAAAACGGCTTTGGCCCAAAGGGTTCAATCGGGTGCTCGAAGGACGAAAAACCTACGAGCTGCGTCTTGGTGATTTCGATGCCGAGGAAGGAGACACACTGGTGCTCAGGGAATGGGATCCCGAGACGTCAGCGTACACAGGCAGAGAACTCGAACGCCAGGTGGGCCATGTCGGACGCTGGAAACAAGAAGATTTGGAAATGTACTGGACAGCAGATCAACTTCGGGAACATGGACTGCAGGCGATTTCGCTTCTACCCGCAGACGGGAAAAAATGAGCGATCTGCGAACCTGGCGCGACGACAATGGAAAGCACACTGATGATGCCGAACAACGATAACCACCGGCCGCATGGATCAAACCAGCAGCGTTTCGCCGAACTGCACGACCGGACCTCACTGGCCGCCGTCGCAGACTGGATCAACGATCCGTTCTGGCCCTGAGCACCGTTGAACAAGGAGGTCGCCATGACCGGTTTTATGAAACTGCCCGACGTCCCGACCGACGGCCTTGACTTCCATCACGTCCAGGCGGTTGTCGACATTTTCGACCGCGATCCGCAGCTGCAATGGTGCCGCATAGCGACCGAGGTCATTGCCCTTCGGTTCGACGGCCGCCATTGGGTGTCCGGCAGCCAGACCGGTCATATCACTTTCGGCGAGCGGATGGATGATCCGGAGAACCCACATCTCGCGGTCGCCGGCGCCCGCCTGCTTGACCGCAGCCTCGACGCCATCATGGAAGACCAGGATAACCGGCCATGAAACCCGATTCAGCGGACTGGTCGGTACAGCCGATAAAAGACCCGCAAACAGGCGAACAATGGGTGCTCCATCGTACCCATATGCCGGTGCCGGACGATGACCCGCTGGATATCCGGGTAACCGAGGATCAGCTGGATGGATCCGTCGACTGGGAAATCTGTTCCTGGAACGGCGGCGATATGGCTCGTGGCAGCGCAGCGACCATCGAACAGGCCAAGGATCGCGCTCTGGCCGCGGTGCCGTCCGTCCTTAACGAGATCGCCGCATTCAACACTGAAACCTGATCGACGCGGGACCATCCGATCATGCCGCAATCCCCTGCCCTTCCCGATCCCGGCCTCGAACAACGGATCGACGAGCTCGACACGCTCGCCGCCATTCTGCCGGCGGACCGCTGCGAGCAGTTGGCGCATCTGTTGACCGACGAAGACGTCGAAACGCTGCGGCACCTCGCGAAGGAAGGCATCGGCGAAAACACACTGCGGGCGTTAATGTCGGATTTTGGCTATCTGGAGGCCTGGTCACAGGCAGCATCAGGCGCTCCCCTGCCCTGGCCGGCGCCGGAATCCCTGATCCTGAAATTCATCGCCCACCATCTGTGGGACCCCGAGAAGAAAAAGACCGATCCGGCGCATGGAATCCCGGCCGATGTCGCTGCCTCCTTGCAGGACCAGGGCCTGCTGCGAACCGCCGGAGTTGGTTGCCCACCGCAGCCCCACGCACCGGCGACGGTTCAGCGGCGCCTGGCCAACTGGTCGACATTGCATCGCTGGCGCGGTCTGGAGGGAGAATTCAGCACCCCGGGTGTCCGTTCGGCCATGCGGCTCGCCGTCCGCGTCGCCGATCGCCCGCGGCACCGCAAAAGCAGGAAACCGGTCACCGCGGAGGTGCTCGAACATATCCTCGAAACTTGCGAAAACCCGTCCCTCTACGGGCCGAAACTCGCCGACCTGCGCGACCGCGCCCTTCTTCTTGTCGGCTTCGCCTCCGGTGGCCGCCGACGCTCCGAGGTCGCGTCCCTGCGCCTGTCTCAGATCTCGTTCGAGGATCCGGTCCCGGCCGACCCGGACAATCCTCAGAGCCCGCTCCTGCCGGTGGCTGCGATCCGCCTTGGCCGGACAAAGACCGAAGACGCCGGCGACGACAATCACGTCATCATCATAGGCCGGCCGGTCGTGGCTCTGAAGGCCTGGCTCGAGGCCACCGGGATCGAAGAGGGCGCTGTGTTCCGCGCAATCGATCAGTGGGGCAATCTGGCCGACCGCGCACTGTCGCCGCAATCCGTCAACGCCATCCTGAAGACGCGGATCGAACGAGCCGGCTACGATCCGGCAGACTTCTCGGCTCAGGGCCTGCGGTCCGGTTTCCTCACCGAAGCCGCGAACCGGGATATTCCGCTGCAGGACGCCATGCTGCAGTCGCGACACAAATCTCTTGCCCAGGCCTCGTCTTACTACAACGAGGCCGGCCGAGGAAAACGTCGATCGGCAAGGCTATTTGAGTAGCCCCCAAAACCGGCACGCGCCTAGGTGATTTGTACTGAGAAGGTATCCGGATTGCCGTATAACTCGTCCCTGGTCAGTCGAACATGAACGGTTCCACGTTCATCACTGAATGCCAGTTCCTCATTGGCCTGAAGAATGTCAGACAAATCCCCCAACTCTATGATCTTGGGTTTCTGCTCGTCTTTGCTACATCTAAACCACTACCGGCTGGCGCCGGTAGGTTTTTCGATGTGATTTTCCAGATACTGAAGTATGACATCGTCTGTAATGGCGCCGCTTGTGGTCGAAAAGTACCCCCGGCCCCAAAAGTGTCTGCCCCAGTAGCGTTTCTTCAATTGCGGGAACTCCATCTGCACCTTGTGTGAGGAGCGTCCCTTCACCTTGCGCATGAAGTCGCTCACCGCCAGTTTCGGCGGGATCGACACAAACATGTGCACGTGATCGGATGACAGCACGCCGCTGATGATCTGCACGTCCTGCTCCGCACACACCTGCCGGATAATCTCGCGAACCCGTTCGGCGACGGCACCCTTGAGCACCTTGAAGCGATACTTCGTTATCCAAACCACATGATAGCGATGGTAAAAAACGCTATGTTTGCCCTTTTCGTATTGCATGACCTTTGACCCCGAAAAAATGAAAGACAGGGCCTGCAGCCGCTTTCATTTTTTCGGGGTCAAAGGTCATTCTCAGAACATTCTCGCTAAAGCGGCCCGTCTGAAGACGGGGGATCTAACCCAATGAGTGGATATTAGAAAACACGAACCTGAATTCTCGTTGGTAGCTGTATTCTAGGCGTTTGCACCCAATTCCATTGTGGAAGCGGCTATCAGAATATCCAACTCTGGCTATGCGTATCGGCGCAACGCCGCAATGCTCGAACCGCTCCATTAACTTTTGATATCCATGCGCGTTTAATATGACATAGCTGTGCCCGAATTCCTCACGCACCCGATGTAGATCGTTGAGGAATGAAGCCATTTGGTGGGCATCTTGGAGCTCGTCAACCGAAAACCAGCAATGAAGCCAACCGTGTTCCCGCCCTTCGGTTGTCATCGTGATTTCGAGATCGTTGATCTGATCGGCGGCTGGTGCACCGCTTCCCTTCAGCATCTGGCCAATTGTTACCGGACCAATTCGTTCATCGGGATCCACTTTGTTGCCTAGAGCCAACCCGCCAGAATACGAAACGGATTCCTGGCTATCCCCAACGCCTCGCTCATAATTCAGCCGGTAGTATTTCGGCGTATTACAGTAAAATTTGCCTGCCATCAGGTCTTGCAGATATCGCTCTTCACGGAAGAACGTCAAAAAGGCCTTCGGTTGACGGCCGGCTCGCCAAGTGTTCAGGCGTTCCCCTTCAGCATTGATTTCCTGCCTTTCGGCTTCTGTCAGAATATAATCGGCCAATCCGTTCTCTCTAACCTCATAGACACCAAACGCGAATTTTCAGCCCGGCGTTTGAGGTGCTTTAAGAGATCCTTCGTTCATTCTTGGGCAGCTCGAGCTGTCACAACGTACAATCAACACCGATAATGCGTCAGATGCCATGCCTGGCAAAATAACCATCCCAATATGCCAACGCCGCCTCAAGAACATTGTCCATCCACACAGTCGCTCCGCCTTCTACGTCGAGCTTCAGACCCGAAACATCAAAATCCTCCCCGCTGAAATCTTCGGGTGAGAAATCGCCGTTGTGACGTTTCGCAGCTTGTAGCCTTGGTGGGTATTTTGTGATTTTCCTGTGCTTGTAGGAATTTGCCAGGTCCTGCAGATAGGCCAACTCGATACAATTCGCCCTGACATCCTTCTGAAAATCGCCAAGGTTCGTAAACCCGGCCCTCGTCCCGAGTTCCTGAAACGCCCAATCGCAGAGGGACCAGCCAACGTTGGCGCATTCCAAGGCAAGTCCGACGTTCATGTCGTCGGCATTAAACTCAGCGACCTTCGTTCGAAAATGCTCCAGAAAGGCCCGGGAGTTGTCGATATCGAATGTGAGTGACATTCTGTGCCCTCGCCCACTGCTTTATCAGGCCGATCGTGCGCGATGGTGGCGGTCACGTCGACGCGACCGCGGTTCTTCGGTATCACCCAGCCCATCCAGCGATACGGATTCACGGTCCGGGAATTCCACCAGGAGCCTCAGCTTGCCGCCCATAGCCTCGACATAACTGCGAACCGTTGACAGCATCAGATCGCTGCGCTTTTCCATTTGAGCCACAGAGGCCTGCTTCATGCCAAGCGTTTCCGCCAGTTCTACCTGCGTCAGTTCCTTAGCCTTCCGCAATTCCTGCAACGTCAGATACTCGGAGTGAAGCTGTTGTGCTTCCTCTTCTATGCGAGCGCGTCGGTCAGCGTCGAGCTGCGCTATCTTGTCCTTCAAAGTGGTACTCATGGCTTTTTTCCATTCTTTTCGGCCAGATGGGCATCAAAGCGCTCATCCGCTTTGGCAATGAGGCGTTTGTAGAACCGTTTTTCACTCACCCCTGCCTTGTCACCGGCGGCCAACAAAACTGCTTTCCGATCCGGATCGAACGCAAATGCGACCCGCCAGACGCCATTGTCTGCTGTGCATCTCAGCTCTTTCATATTTGCGTGTCTCGACTCATACAGGGTATCCGCATGGGGCCGACCAAGATGCGGGCCGTGCATCTCAAGAAGCCTGGCCTTGACCAGTATCGCATCCTGGACAGATTCCGTGAATTCATCGAATTCGGCTTCAAAAGCATCCAGGAACTCAACGGTCCATTCCATTTCATACCTCACAATATAGGTCAAAACCTATATAGGTTTCAAGCTATTTTTCTTTCGCACTCCATTGGCGACAGAAGATGGGACGCACACCGGCGGCAGTCTGAACTACCAAATCCATCGATAGCCGGACGAAAAGCCCCGGTTTTGGTGAGCAAATCGACCAATTCACATTCCGAAGCGTCAAAAGACACCAAAGCTCCAATCTCTTTGGCTGCCACGGTCAATTGATCGACATGCCAGTGAATAGCCTTCTCTCTTGCAAAGTGGCGCTTGAGCCTACTTCTCAACCCACCGGGCCCGCGCGCACTGCCGGCATACACATGCCAACCATCCGTCATGTCAATCGAACCGATTTTTGGCGCACAAAACACGACTGTCTTGTCTAGTAAGATTGTAAGGAGGTAGGCGCCAGGGTCGGCCGGAATCTCTTCCGCCCTTTCCGATCCAAACCAAACAAGTGGGACATCGGTCAGCAATCGCCGGAAGGCAGAAACAGCCATCAGATCCTGTGTCAATTCATCCTCCATTTGCGGCAGAAGCTGATGAGAATCCGCTCGATATTCGGTTCAGACAGATCAATACCCTTATCCCTGGTCCAGCGGCGGAAGGCATCTGCAACGATGTCGACATCCGGAGTAGGTTTTGGTGCGTGCTCACGCACGATTTCACCCCAAGAACCAAAGCTGATCGACCCGTGTTCCGGGAAAGGCTCAATCACCGGTACATCATGCGACGTGTCGACTGCGGCGAAACCATTCGGCCCCTTCGCCAAAGCAAACAACGACCGGCTGATGTGCAGCTCCCCTGCCCTGCCCCTCTTCACCAGGGTTCTGAGATAGGCGCCCGGCTTCTCAACCAGACCCAGATCGTGTTTCTGAACAGTCACAGCAACCGCGGCGACGGCCAGATCCACACCCAAGGCACCGCGCGCCTCCTGCCAGACCTGCGGATTGATTCCGGATGCAACGCAAAGGTTGTGGCCGGCCTCGCGCAAGGTCGTCCAGCTGTCAAAAACGCCCGGTGAAACATCTTCCAGTTTCGGACATGCGTCTTGCACCAGTGGTAGAGAGAGATACTGAACATCGTCATTCATCACTTGTTGAGGCGAATTTTGTGTTTGCACTGTCTCTCGATTTTCCTCAGGCTTGTTTTCAAAAGCCTTGCTGCCGGAGGCAGCCTTTGAAGGCATGTTGTCGCGTGGTAGCGCGACGCCGTTATCAGATCTACTTAATTCAGAATTTGCAGGTGCAGCTGTAGTTTGTAAGGGCCGAAATTTCGATACCGCGCTATTGAAATTTATATCTTGAATCACCTCGTCATATGTATCTTCCAGCTCGGCTTGCAGATCCTGCAAAGCCTCGACCTGGCTCATAAGTTCCTCAAGATCGGCCGGATGCTGCTCGCGGATAACATCCAATCGGGCCTGAGCATGGCTCCATGGGCCGGGCAGGGACCGCTCCACCGCACTTGAGATCAGAGACTGGATCTCCTTGCGCAGCACGGTGCGCTGGTAGGAATGACGTTTCCATTCCCGTGCCGCATAGTCGGCGGCCTCGACCATTTCCGTCAGCTCGGCGAAGCGGACGGCGATCGGAGACAGATCGATCCCATGACCCTCAATGATTTTCCCGTCCTCATCTCGCCGCCCCCGACGCTGATAAGTCGGACCGTCGCTGTAAGCGATCAGGCCGGCCCGTACGAGGCCGTTGAGGTGATGTTTCATGGTTGATATGCCAACACCCATGCGAGCCGCCAGGCGTGCATTTGAGGGCCATACGATCGGCGCTACGCCGACGTTCTGCCAGTCTACCGGTTTTGAACAGGCGAAGAGCTGATCGATCAGCGCTATCTTTGAGGATTTGAGGCCCATAGCGGCCGCTGCAAGTTTTGCGACCTTCAGCGCAGCTGCTCGGCTCACCAGCTTTGTTTCCGGATCGGTGTACTGCCGGGCATATTGCTGAGCTGTCAGAGACTCAGGCGAGGTCCTCCGAAGACCGGAATTGAGATTACTCATTCGGCCCTCCATCGATTACGGACGGAGTATTGAGTTTGGTTTGTTCGGAAGCCGAGGCCTTCATTTGGGCAGCCGGATCCGTTCGCCGTCCTGTGGACGTCGTTGCATCGTCAAAATTCATGGTTTCATTGCCTTTCATTAGGCAAAAGAAATCCGTCCGCCAAAAAGGCGCCAAAAAGACTTGACACTGATTCGTGGAAATGTGATTCTCTAAACTGCTAGATTAAGAGAGGGCTTCCACGACGGCGACGTTTTGGGGGCCTTTTTCTTTTGCGCTTCTTCTCCTTACACTCGGGTTGAACAATAGAAATTGTCAGCTGACAATTTTCTAAGTGATTACAAATCAACGATAATTATCAGGCATCATCGCTTTTCTCTTCAAACTCGGCAATTAGGTCGGGCAGTTTACTCTGCAAGAATTCGGAGAACCCTTGATCATCAACGATGATGGTCGTTCCCGTTTTATTTGGCTGAACCCATCCAACTCGTTTCCCGGAAACCGCCTTGATCGCTGCTTTACTCTGGCCCTTTTGGTCCTTCTTTGACTGGGTCGCTGCAAGCACAAGTGCAAAACGCTTGTTGCTGTCTGCCTCTCCAATAAAGGACGGATCCGTCAGAAGACCATCAATGCGATTCTGCGCTTTCCTGTCAGCAATGGCTTTGGCCAAAGTTATCCATCTGGGTCGGCCAATCTTGCGTGCCGGTCCGATCGCCATTATGACCCTTGTCTCAATTCCCTCTGCTACCTGAAGCAAACGAGAGACTTCGGGCTTATCCACGCTAAGCGCAAGGCAGATAACCTCCCGATCATAACCGTGAACGGCAAGCTTTGATGCGTAGAGCGCCCTTTCAACGAAGCTAAGATCCTGCCGCGGACCATTTTCCTGCCCTTGGGCGAGCACCATTTCTTCATCTGAAAGATTGTGAACAATAGCTTTTACTTTTCGCCCTAACTCCGTCGCTGCCCGAAGGCGACGGTGGCCATAAGCCGCCTGGTACCGCCCGGCAACATTCGGATGCGGCCGGACCAGTATCGGAACTTGCTGCTCACTCTTTTCAATTGCCCTCTTGAGAGACTCGTATTCCGGATCCTGGTCAAACGGTATCCGATCGCTTATGGATGCACCGTCTACACTTCTTGGATCAAGCTCTACGATCTGCCCTTCCCTGGCGATCGTTTCGCGTAGCGCCCTGGCTGCTGCGGCTTCCTCCGCAATATTATCCAGTTCGGATTTTAGAGCACCAACCGTACCTGTCGCCTTGGGTGGGCCCGTTCTCGCTGATGGTCTCGGAGTCGTTCTCGCCTCCGTCAGGCCCTTTAGGATGTCTCGACCTTTCATTGAACCTCCCTTCCCCAAGATTGCAGAATAAGGTTTTCAATTTCTCCGTTCACCGCATCCATGGCTTCAACAGCCCGATCGTACGTTCTGCGGTTCATGTTTTCCTTCCCAGCCTCATAGATCGTCTGTTTGGACAGGCCGGCGTCCGATACGGCGGTGGACTTAACCATCATGGATGTAAGGACACGGTCACCAAACAGGCTTCGCAGAAACGCAACGACCTGAGCCTGCGGCCCATCATTTGGTTCGTGCCGGGTAACCAGATAGCTCAACCAATCGTAGTTCAGATTGCCACCCGCTTCCCGAACAACCTTCAGAAGATTCGACGTCATCGCCAGAAA
Organism: Stappiaceae bacterium; assembly: GCA_965275915.1. GTDB lineage: Bacteria > Pseudomonadota > Alphaproteobacteria > Rhizobiales > Stappiaceae > JBDWFY01. The sequence goes on along the minus strand of CBDHYI010000003.1, from coordinate 70,140 downwards.
CTGATTCATGGATGCAACGTCCAGCATCTGCGGATGGACCGTAATCAGAACTGAGGTCGCAGCACACAGAGCTGAAAGCGTCAAAAAACCAAGTTGAGGAGGGCAATCAATCACCACGACGTCATAGTGTTCATCGACGCCGCTCAACGATTCTGCGACACGCATAAAAAAGAGATCCCGCGGATCTCGATTGGACGAAGCAAGGTGCTTTGGCGTATCGTGCTCGAACTCCTGAAGTTCAAGATTGGCCGGTATCAGATCAAGGCCGGCAAAGTAGGTTTGTCTCACAATATCTGAAACTGGCCGCCGTTGGGCGTCATATCGAATTGCACCATACAAGGTTTCATTCTCAGCGACATCGAACTCGGGCTGGCAACCAAGCATTGCCGAAAGAGAGGCCTGCGGGTCGAGGTCGATCGCCAGGACCCTGTAACCGCGTAGCGCAAGATGTTGGGCCAGATGGATGGCGGTGGTCGTCTTGCCAGATCCGCCTTTGAAATTTGTGACGGCTATGACCTGCAGGTGTTCACCGCTTCTTCGACTGCGCAGGTAAGAAGGTTTGCTCTTCGCAAGATAATGGCGCAATGCATGTATTTCCTCCAGAGCAAATGTTCTGCGACCGGAAGGTGATTTTTCAGGAACCGGGCCTTGCTCCTGGTTTGCGAGCTGACGAATGTAGCTGTCGGTGATTCCGACCAATCGCGCGGCTTCCGCACTCGAAAACCGACGCAGCTCCTTTTTTGCTTCCGGAGGGAACAGTTTTTCCGAAAGAGCCTGCAGTTGCTGGCTCAACAATTGCGAATCAGCCCAAATCGTCTCATCAATGGGACTGCTGGCATTTGACACTTGTATATCCGCTTCCACGACAAACCTCGATATAAACGCAAATCAGCGCAAGGGACGGTAATTTGCGTTAAAAATGCTCTGAGTCTGGTTTCCCGGTCAAGTTCTTTTTCCTTAACAAAATCTTAACGTGATTCGACCGATGTGCGCAGCCACTAGAAAATATACACGTTGTTTCAATGGGCTAGAGAATTGTCAGCTGACAATCCTAACCCCGACCCGAAAAGGTGAGGTCTTCTAAGTTTGCATCGGGTGGACGACCACACCGTTAAAAAGGCCCCTAGTTGAGAGGCTCCATAACCCAAGAACAGTGGCCTGCAGCCTCACGATCTACTTCGCAATGGGATAGCACCGACGCCTCAAGAGCCCGCTATCAGGGAAATGAAACTATCGACAACGTAGTCGATTACAACTCTGGCAGCCTTTGTCGTCGTGGAACTGGATTATCCACGCAGCCGATCCGCACCCAACACTATGCGAAGTAAAGATAAAGCTGCGCTCGGATGCCCTGTCGGATATCGTATTGCTCATTTTTTACAGAACGCGATCATCTTGATGTCCTTTCCGTTACCACCTGCAATCAGGCATCCTCAAGCGAATGGGTTAGGATCGTATTCTCGAGGACCGAGCCCTTGTGCGATCCAGCTGTTGCAATTCGCGATCGAAGATCATCGTTGATTTCAAAGAGGCCTACGTAGGTCATAACCCGTCCGATCCTTTTGCCCTCGCCAAGAATGTCTGCAGGACAATCAGCTGCTCTGAAAATACGGATCATTCTGGCCTCAAAGACTGACACGACAAACCGAATTCCTGCGAGCTGTGCAACCTCTACAATTCCGAGCAGTAACTCTGTCGTGATGCGGTTCAGCCGTCCGTGGGGCGTTTCATCGTCTAGTCGATGCGGAAGATCAGGATTGATGGAGAATCGAGAACTCTCCCAGATTACCGGACTTTCAACCGTAAGACCGTCCTCGAGGAGCTCCGAAAACACATCTCGTAGCATGTTGGGGCCAGTCGTTGGCAGGAGCCTAACCGATCCCTGCACCTGGTTGGTGCTTTCATCAATTGACACCAGATACAAGGGATCTTCTTTATCGAATCGGTCAATCTCCCGTCCGTTGGTGACCTCCACGTCCCATCCCAGGCGATCACTAAAGACCTGAGCTCGGATGCGATGCATCTGATCGATAACGTCCGAATGTTGGTCGGCTTCATATCCATTGATTACGCGAATCATTCTCTTCTCCGATGAAACGAGTTGGTTCGGAGAAGATTTACAACTACGGCGATTTTTCCGAAATCTACCCTTTTAGGTGTAGTCACTCGATAACGGTAAGCAGTCCGTATTTCACCGCCTTTCCGACGGCCTGTGTTGTGTTGGTTACGCCGAGTTTTGTGCGGGCCAGCCGGAGGTAGAGTTTCACGGTGTTTTCGGACAAACCCATAAGGTCGGCAATCTGCTGGGTTTTGTAGCCGTGCGTCGCCCATTTCAGACAGATGATTTGTTGCTTCGAAAGCGCAATGTCCTCCCTTTCGATGCGCTCGCTACGAAGTATCATCATGTGAAGGCGCGTCGACAGTTCCTGAAAGTCATGCGCAAAGTGTCGACGCGTCACTTGCCATTCCCGGTCAGGTTCGTCGCTGGTAAATGTCACGAGTGCGCGGTCCGAGTGCAGGCCCCGGATCGGTATCGTCAAGCCATTTCGTCCAACGTCAAACTCACGGGCCTCGCCGAAGAAGTTGCGAATTTTCGGCGAAGCGTCGCGTACATTTTGCCAGTCGATCGGCAAAATGCTCCGCAGTCCCTCTTTGATGGCGGGGTCAATGCTGGCAAATTGGCGTTGCTTGTAGTGTGCAACCCATGCATCTGAATAGGTAACGGCAAGGCAGGGTGTTTGGTCTGTGACGTCGCGAAGATTTACGCCAAGGTAGGCGAGATTCTTCAGGCCATATTTCTCGATAATCTCCCTGAGCAACAACTCGATCTCGGTCCGCCTTTCCACCGAGTCAATTCGTGCAATCATTTCATCCAGGTTCGCATCCCGATTGCTCATTTAATGCCCGCCCTTTGCAGATCGCTTCGCCCCCGTATCCGCCGTGACAAAAATGGTGCATGTGCCAGGTCTACTCGACCAATTTCCTTCCTGCGCTTTTGCGTGCCCTGTCCCTCAAAGCCTCTGCTCCGTAATCCGCCATCGGACGCAGTCTTGTCGACGGAACTGCCGTCCTGATCGGACCGGCGATCTTCGACCGGATAAGACGCACCAAATTCTCGACTGTGTAACTCATGTAATTGGCAAGACTCAGCAATGCAACTGAAAGGAGCAAAAGGGTGAACGTCCACCATCGGATGTGAAATGCAAAAAGCACGATGAACACGATCAGGCGGGCGTCGAAGAATGTGAGCACAGGCCTGCTCATGGCGTAGCGCCAATGTACGGTCGACCGGAAGATATTATACCGCTCGTCGCTCAATTGGGCTGACCCACATTGCCGGTGAAGAGCACACCGATGATCTGACGGGATTTCAGGCTGATCAACGGACCTTTCGGAGCACTTGAAGCAAGTTCATCAGCCAGGCTGCCGCCGACCTCAGCAAGGCCGCCATAGACGCCTTGTTCAAACGTGGCGGCCGGACTGGTAACGGTCACTGTGTTCGCGGCTCCGACGATCGTTGATCCGGGATTGGAGAGAACTTCTCCTAGCCCCTGGACAAAGGCGGCCGCGACCCGTGGCGCGTAGCGTTGAAACAAACGGCGATCGATGTCGGAGCGAACCGACAAGGATTTCTGGCGTGGGTCCACGGCATAGGCAGAGACCGGGACCTGGCTTCCGTCCGGCAGCACCACGGTCTTGAATTCAATGAGCATATGCGTGTTGGCCTGGTTCGGTTCGAACCCACCAATAAGCCGCGTGCCCTTGAGTGGACCGCTGCGCAATTCCACAACAACGGGGCCGGGGGTGTCGCTGTCATTCGTTATAATCGTGGATGCCAGTACAACATCGCCGGCGCGTATCGTCGGCGGCGTTCCGCCTTGAAATGAGTTGGTCGACTGCAATGCGGTGCCGTCACCGGAATCAGCCGCCTCCGGAGCAGAATAGAGCTCCTGTTCAATGACAACCGTAACGGCCGACGCGCCGGGCTGCCAGACGCCAAGAAGGGCCTGTTGCTGGCTTGCCATGATCTGCGCCAACTGATTGACCCGATTGTAATCCGGGGCAGGGGGTGCGCTTGGCGTTGGTGCTGCCGGTTGCCGAGGTTGAACGACGATTGTCTTTTGCGGCTCCGGCCGGGGCGGGTTTGCCGGGGGCAGGGGGCGAAACGCATTCACCTCAGTCGGCGCCGGTTTATCGTCGATGTTTCTGAGCGGTTCATCGGCAGTCGCAATGAACGAGCCTCCAACGCGTCGCGCTTCTTCCGCGCCGGCGACATTCTGCCGGTCGAGATTGTCCTGGTAGCGCTGTGATGTCTCCAGTTGTTGACCCGCCGGCGTATCGTCGATCGTCGGTGTCCTGGCAAATCGACTGAAACCGAACGACTCCGGATCCTTGTAGACCTCATAGACGATCGTTCCGCCGATAACGACAACAGCGGCAATTGCGATGTTCCTGAAGGACAGCAGCCCTTTCGATTTCTTGCGCGAGACAGATCCAGCCTCACCTGAGGCATCGCGGCCCGTATTTTCACTGTCATTGGTCTCGCTCATTGCTCGATCCTCACTTTGGACACCTGACCATTCACGGAAATCAGCGCTACCGACGTTGGCCGGATCTTGTAGGCCTTGACCTGACCTGCCCCGGTCAGGATCTTCATCGCGGGAGGCGATATGATCGCATGTTCGGACCGAAGATAGATGGCGCCGCCATATCTCCAGGCCTGGACCGCGCGGTCATCCGTTTTGAGTCGGACGGCATCACCGGGAATATCCGTCGCAGTCGCGAACGCCATCATGACGTTGTCGGAAGCCCGGGTCGTGGATTTCGCTGAAGGATCGCCGACCGGGTCCCGTTTGGCATTCGGGCCCAATCCGTCGACGATGAAGTCACGACGATAATGTGTGTTCAGACTGTTCGTACGGACATCGAATACCAATGGTCGGTCCTCGCCGACCAGCGAGACGACGATGTTGGAAAAGCCATGCGGTACAAGCGGCGTTACGGCAAGTTGGTTGGAACCTTCCTGCATGGCGTAGGTCTGAAACGATCGCGGCTTGCCAATGACATAGGAGGCGATCGGCCACGCAGCACCCGTTCTGTCATAGAATGCCATCACACTGACAGTGTCAGGGCCCGTCAACAGAACCTCCGGATCCTGGGCCGAGGCAAGCGAGATCCTTTTAGCGTCGTTGATTGCGTTGGGGAACTGGCCGGACGGCGGTGTCGCCGCGGCTTTCTGGTTCTCATCGACACGCCGCCGAAAGTCCCTGATCATTTCCGGGGACATCGGAAACTGGCTCTGAATCGCCGCACCATACGCGGTGATCTCTTCCGGCGTCAGGGGCCTGTCCAGCTCCTCCAAACTCTTTAGAAGATCCTTGGCGCCGACAATCGGAAAATCGCCAACCGCCGTCTGATTGGCCGGCTGCTGAGCCCGCCGGCGTTGATTGATCTCGTTCTGAGTGAGCGGTTCGCCGGCGCCGGTGTTCTGGTCTGCAAGCGGCAACTGACTTTCACCGGTCTGAACCGTTACGGTCGCGGACGGCAATGTCGCGACCGGCCGGTCCGCCGGGCGGGGCAGGGGCCTTTGCACTTCAGTGGGTGGCGGAACCGTCTCGTTTCCCTCAGCGTCACGGATCACTGTCTGCCCATAGACATCGCTCGGAATGAACATGGCCACCATTATCGGGATCAGGTACTTGACTGCCATTAGGCGCCTCCGGGAGCGGCAATGAATCTTGAGATCGCCATCGCGTAGGGTGACTCATAGGTCTGCAGGCGTTCTATATTGACGGTTAGGAGAAAGTTCTGCCCCGTAGTTTCCGAAGCGCTTTGGTAGGTAACGCGGACCGGCATTTGCACGACCCATTCATAAACGCCGCGGGCGTTGATGCCTTCGCGAACAATGACTGCGTTGTTGGCGACCGCAGTGGTGTTCAGTCTCCTGGCCTGAACCAACTCAAGCATCTGGCTCTTCTGTACGGCTTCGACGAACTGGTTCCATCCACCCGGTTTGGTGAAGTACTGCAAGGCGCGATTGAAGTCTGATCTGTAGTTCGCAAAATCATAGGTTAGGGAGGTCGTGACCGCCTTGACGGCGAAGTTCGTCACCTCGGCCGCCGATTGGTGCGGCTTATCTAAAGGGACCAGTGGTAATAATTGCCCGTCGGTTGTTGTCGCAAAATAGCGCGGCTCAGGACGGCTTGTTGCGAGATAGGCGACCGCCGCACCCAAAACGAGCGAGGTCAGCCCGAGGGCCAACGAGATCTTGAGCAGGATCTTGTTCGAGGCTTCAAATGTCCGCGCGTTGCGCAGGATCGATTCCAGCGCGGCCGGGTTCTCGTTGTCGCTCATGGTCAGAAGCTCTTGGCGACCTGTAGAATGTTGTCGGGCAGAGCCGAGGCAGAAAACCTCGCTCCCGCGTCATCCTTGTAGAAAAAGAACGGGACGGCCCGGATCCCATGGAGACGCATCCAGTTGATGTTTTCGGCGATCGCATTCACGACGTCCTCGTCGGCCGTGGCGGTGTCCATTTGTACGACGGCCGGAGCTCCCCTGGTCTTCGATGTCATGTGGTTCAAGAACGTGCCGGCGACGTCCTCGCTGTGCAGGATCGACAGCGTGGTTGCGAACGCGCGCTGCCCCGTAATGGGAGCCGGAATGATCCGCAGATCAATTTGTCCGCCAAGGATCAGCGAATGCATGGAATCAATTGACCATTGGCAGTGCGGACAGTCCGGATCCGCCAGCATGTAGATCACCGGCGCACCGGATTGTGGTGTTGCCGCCTGGAACCACATGCGTTCGGAGGTTGCTTCCTCAAGCAACTTATTCAAACCGGCCTGGATTTCAGGGCTTGGGATATCGACGGCCGTTACCGCTGCAGGACCCGCCGCGGCGTCCGGACCTCCATTCTGTGAGGTGACATCGGCATTTGGGTCGATGGAGACCCGATCTGCCGACTCGTTCGACACTGGATTGACATTCTGTAGGGATGTGGAACGTGAAGTGGGTGTATCAGTCGTTGTTACTGTCGCCTTCGGAGTGGTGTCCAACTGCCTCAGTCCATTTGAGACGAACGTTTGCGGTTCGCTGTCTAGGGGAAAGGAGAGCTTGGGACGACCTGGTTGATCCGGAGGCGACGTCGAAACAGCCTGCGGCGCAAAACGCGGAACCGCGGCCAAGAGAGCGCCCGAGATATCTTCCCCTTGAGGCCCGAGAACTTTCCCTATGATGGTCAGGCCGTCTTCTGTCGTCAGCGCAAGGACCGGGTCACCGTTTTTGCCCATCATCGCCCAGGCCTGCATCGTCCCGATCTTTATCAGCGGCCGCGGCGCCGGATGGCTTGCCGCAATCGGGGCTGGTTCGCAGCTGGTTTGGCCCTGGCAGAGCACGGTCTCGTCATTGTGTACGGCGTCTTGCGCAAAGGTTGGCGCGGAGAACGACAGCAAGGCGGCCGCGGCAAGCATTGCCCATTCGAGGTTCTTGTGGTTGTTCATCACGCTTCATTTCTCCGCTCTGTCGATACGTGCGTGCCAGCGCCAGGATGCGACGACATGATTGCCTCGAGTTCCTGATACCAAAATCCATTTACTTATTGCCATATCTGGCGTTATATAACGCCAGATACTGCATTGCACTATTCAACTCATTAGCGTAATTCTTAACGAAGCGTAAACCCTGCATTGATGAAAAACCGGGGAAAATGATGCGAATGAACGGGCCAGTTGACATTGCAGCCGGCAGCCCTCTCAACGGATTTCGCATGCCCGGCGAAACGGCTCCCCATGCGAGTGTCTTCCTCAACAGTCCGCCGCACGGCTCGGGTGACTTTTACTCCGGCGTCGCCAAGATTCTGGCGGCTCTGACGGTGTTCATGGTTGTGGGATTCGGATGCATCTACGGATTCAATAAACTGAATCCGGCTTCCGCTGCAGGTGCCGGCTCCGCTTCAATGACGACCGAGATCAACCGGCTCCGCAGCGATGTTGCTTATCTGCTCCAGCAGGAACAGGCGCTTCGCGCAGAAATCCAGTTGCTGACACAACCCGGAGGGGTTCTGCCGCAGTTAATCGACCAGACCAAACGCCAGAGGGCAGTAAACGCCGCTCATGCCAGTGCCATCCATCAACTGTTCTCTTCCAGCAGCCTCATTGGAAATCTTGTCCCTGGCTCCGCAGACGGACCGGCACCATACGCTGTGGATCGACCACAGCGCGTGCAGGTCACGCCGGTCAATGCCAAACCCCAAACGGATAGGTCAGAAAACACACCACTGACAGCTGGACACCAACAATCCGATGGCGGCTAAGGTAGATGGACGAACTGACCGCCTTCTTCACCCGTGTAACGGATATTCTGACGCCGGCCCAAGCCTTCGTTGCGGCCTTCTGTTTTGTCGCCGGCATCGTAATCGTTGCCATGGGCATTCGTCTGGCGTTGATCGTAGGGGAGGAGAGGGCGCATGCGCATCACAGGCGCCATGGTTATTTTCAGGCCTTTGGATATATCGTTTTCGGTCTTTTGCTGATTGCGCTCGACCTGACACTGTCCGCCTGGGTTGCCTCACTGTTTGGAGCCGCGAACACAACGGCGAGCGCGGCATCCGAAATCATGGCCTATGCACCCGAAATGCTGTCTCCGGTCTCGGGAACTCCGGGAGAGGCGATCCTGATCGCGCTCGTTCGTATCGCCCAGTTCATAGGCCTGCTCGCCGTCGTGAGGGGCCTTTTCCTATGCATCAAATCAACCGACATGCCGGCCCAGGGCCTGCTCGGAAAAGGGTTCATTCATATGATTGCCGGCGTGATGGCGATCGACCTGCCAAGAACCGTCGGCCTCTTCGAGAATCTCATATTCGGTTAAAGCAAAAGGACCTACTATGTTGACGCCCGTCAAACGCTCTCTTCTCAGCCTCGGTTTTCTCACATTCTCCGGCGGTGTCGCTTACCCGCAGACCTTCGGCGACATCTTCACCGACATGCGCACCAGCCAACTGGGTCCGGCGGCGGATATTGCAGGAACGATTTCTTTCCTGCTTGGGATTGTTTTCGCCATCATGGCGGTCGTTGCCATGATCAAGCGCTCGCGTACGCACAACGACAACTCGGTCGACACCAGCCGCATCATCATGCTGTCGATCGCTGCCGCCTGCATGGTGGCGATTCCCACGTTTTTGAATGTGGGGGTCGCGTCGATTTTCGGGACCGGCGCCGATACATCGTCCGTCGACGGGCAGCTTCGCTCGCTGAACTAGGCGCAAACCATGGTTTCTGTCTGGCACAAGGCGGCGAGCTATTTCGGCAGGGCAGCGCTCAAAAACACGCTGGATGCCTATTGCCGGCTCGAAACATCATCGGGCGACCACGCACTGGTCGCCGATGACGGATCGATGGTGTCCGTCTTTCGCCTGGAGGGTTTCCGCTCGCTGCACGGCGAACAGGATGTCACCGAGGCTTGCGACCGATTGCGTGTCGGCCTGAGCCCGTTCTTTACCAAGCCCGGTCTGGCATTGCAGTTCTGGTTCGGACATTCGCCCGACCTGGGAGAGCGGGAAGTGGGTGCGATCATCGACGATACGGCCCGCATCGCCAGGGACAATGAGCTTGCGCTCGAGGACCTGTTGAACGAGCGCCGCAACCTGTTGCCGCGACGCGTCTACGGCGAGCGCTGCTATCTGGCTCTATGGACGCGGCCCTCACTATTGACCACCGAGGACCGCAATCAGAGCCAGAAGAAACGCCTGGATGTCCTGAACAGCGCGCCGCCGCTCAGTCTGGGGCAGATACCGGACAGCGCTCTGCAGGGCCTTGCGACCCGCCATGAGAGTTTCACCGACGCTTTGGGACGCGAGTTCAGCGCTGCCGGCATCGTTGTCGATCTGCTGAATGCGCACGACGCGCTCGACGTCGTGAGAAGGGTGATTTCTCCAGATGCACTCGGCCTTAAATCGGAGTGGCGGGCGGTTCTGCCATCCGACTATTTGCGCATCCGCATGCCGACACTCGAGCGGCATTTCAAGCGCGGCGATCTGTCCAATCTCGTCTGGCCACGGCTTTCGGGGCAACTGTTTCCCGACAACGCGGAGGTGATCGACAGCAAGATCGTCCAGATCGGCAATACCATTTTTTCCGGCTTTGACATCGTGTTGCCTCCCGAGATCGTTGTCCAGTTCAATGACCTCATCAAGCGGGTGATCGCCAACGGTACAAAGATCTCGTGGCGTTGCTCATTCCTCATCGAAAGCAGCGGTTTCAGCGGGCAGGTCCTGAAGGAGCAGCTCACACGTCTTCTTGTCTGGACCGCACCGACGCAAAACGGACGGATCAAGGAGGCGTTCGATCGTCTGCGCAAGACCGATGGCGACGGCAATACCGTGGTCCGGTGGCGTGCATCGTTCTGCGCCTGGGCGCCGGCCGGCGACGAGGCAACGCTTCGCACCCAGGTTTCGTCGCTGCAGGAAATGGTCAAAAGTTGGGGCAACTCCCACACCAATTCGCTCGTTGGGGATCCGCTCGATTGCGTCATGTCGAGTGCGCTTGCCTTATCGACGTCCTCGACCGCCGAAAGCTGTGCGGCCGACCTGCTCGACGTCCTCGCCATGGCGCCCATCGTTCGTCCTGCCTGTCCATGGGAGCGCGGATCGATTGTCTTTCGAACGGCTGACGGGAAATCTTTTCCCTATCAGCCGGGTTCCTCAAAACAGAACGCCTCGGTCGACATTATGGTCGGAACGCCCGGTAGCGGTAAGTCCGTCCTCATGAATGCCATCAACCTTGGCGTCGCTCTTTCCCCCCAGTCCGGCGCTACCATTGATGGCAAGGCCATCCTGCCGCGCATTTCGATCATCGACATTGGGCCCTCTTCATCAGGACTGATCAGCCTGATCCGCGATGCGCTTCCACCAGGCCGGCGTCATGAGGCTGTCTTCCATCGTCTCAAAATGGAGGCACGCTACGCAGTCAATCCGTTCGATACGCAGCTGTGCTGCCGGCGTCCGTTTGCCCACGAGCGCGCCTTCCTGGTGAATCTGATCGGTCTGATCTGCACGCCGGAGGACTCCGATGCACCGTATGACGGCATCTCGCAGTTGGCGGAAGCCTGCGTCGATGAGGCCTACCGTTACTACTCTGACGAAGAGAACCCCAAACGCTACTCGCCGACACAAGACCTGGTGGTTGACGAGACGCTGCAGAAATACGGCTTTGGTATCGACGACAATACTTCATGGTGGGAAATCACCGACTTCCTCTTTTCGATGAAGGAATACCACGCAGCAGCGCTCGCGCAGCGTCTTGCAGTTCCGGTCCTCGGCGACCTGGTGACCCTATCCAACAGCGAGACGGTTCGCGAGCCTTTTGTGGAGATGCGGGTCAAATCGACCAATGAGTTGATGGTGTCGGCGTTTCAACGGCAGATAACCGCAGCCATCAAACAGTTCATCATCCTGGCCAGTCCGACCCGGTTTGACGTGTCCAATGCCCGGATCATCGCCCTTGATCTTGCGGGTGTCACGGAGGCCACCGGCAAGCGCGGCCGCCGGCAGACCGCCGTCATGTACATGATGGCCCGGCAAACGGTGACCTCGGACTTCTGGCTCGATGAGGACGAGATCAAGGACTTCGGTCTGAGCGAGGGCGTGATGCGGTATCACCTGCTGCGCTTCCAGAACAACCGCCAGATGCCCAAGCGCATCTGCATTGATGAATACCACCTTACCGGAGGCCTCGGCATTCGCGATCAGATTGTTGCCGACGTTCGCGTCGGCCGAAAGGCCGGTGTTCAGATCTCGCTCGCCAGCCAGCTGATCGGCGATTTCGACCATTCGATCCGCGAGCTGGCGACCAACATCTTTCTGTGCAACGTGCCCACCGCCGAGAGTGTGCGCACCGTCATGGACACATACGATCTGCCGGCGACACTCAAACCGGTGATCTCCCGGCTTTCGGGTCCGGAGGCGGGGGAGGGGGCGCCGATCGTCGCCATTTTCAAACTGAAGGACCAGACATACGTCCAGCATTTCTACAACCAGCTCGGGCCCATCGAATTATGGGCCCTGTCAACGACGGCCGAAGACACGGCACTGCGTTCGATCCTTTATGAGCGGCTCGGAAGCGCCGAGGCGCGACGGATCCTCGCCAAGCGCTTTCCCACCGGATCGGCCAAACCGGAAATAGAAATGCAGCTCGAAGCCGTCATGGCGACCGGCCGCATGGTCGACGATGCGGAACGATCAAACGTCATCAGCCGCATGGCGGACGACCTTGTTAAGGGAGCATTTCATTGATGAAAGCCATACGCCTCAGCCTTCTGGCTATCCTTATGAGCGGAGCACTTTTCCCCTTCGCAGCCGCGGACGAGAAGCCGATCGACACGACAGGCCTGGCGGTTGAAAGGCTTTCGTTCGACACGAGCGACACAGCGGCACTCAACATTGCCCGGCGCATGTACGGGCGCGATTTCAGCTACGTGAAGGCCGTCCGGGTCTGGTTGGAAGAACCAAACGACGATCCCGAACAGCTTTTCCTGAAGGTCGGAAAGGGTCGAAAATGCGAACGGGACTGCTACAACATCGCGCTTTTTTTCAATGAACAATGGCTGGAGATCTACCGGCGGCCGGCCACCGACAATCTCGGTTTGACGACGGTCGGTCCGCTCGGAATGAAGTCGATCGTGGAAGACGGCCGGCGATGGTATTGGACCCAAACGAACTATGCCGCGTCTGTCAATATGGACGGCGTCACCGAACGAAAGGCCACCGAAGAGGAACTTCAACTGGTCAACAGGCAGCTCGGCGAGGACATCGATGCCGCAACCGCGACATCCTTCGGACCTCCTGACGTCTATGTCTATGAAATGACCCTGAAGACCGGCGGCGAGAAAGTTATTGTCGTCAACTCCCCCTACTATTGCGGACAAAGCGCGTGTCCTGCCTTTGTGGTCAACAATCAAGGCCAGTCCTTTCGCAAGATTTACTCCATCGACGGCGCGATCGGCGTGTCGAAGACCGTGCGTGATGAACACGGTTTCCGAGGGATTGAAACCCTGACCCGGAACGGCGTTGCTGTTGTTTCACCAGCGACCGGCGCCATTCTCGAAACCATCAAGCCACAGCCGGTGGCAATTGCGGGGACTGTGGAGTGAAAGTGCGCAGTTTCATTGCCGGTACAACCGCCATTGCATTCGCATTCTGCGCAACGGTCGTTTTGGCCAATGAATATGCCGATCTCATTCGCTCCCAGGAATCCGGCGGGAACTACGGCGCGCTCAACAGCCAGGGCGGCACAGCCGCCGGCGCTTATCAGATTACCGCCGGCACACTCGAGAGCCTCGGGTACGTGCAATACAATGGTGGTGGCCGCGGCAGCTGGTCCAGCTATTCCTGGACATCGCAATCGGTTTCCCAGGGTGTCGGATCGCTCAATGATTTTCTGCATACATCGAATGGTCACGCGCTTCAGGATCAGGCCTTCGGCACGCTGACAACCCGTAACTGGAGCTCTCTTTCGTCGACTGCCAGGGGCCTCGTCGGACAGAGCGTCGGTGGCGTGACCTTTACCGAGAGTGGCCTTTTGACCGCCGCGCACTTTCTCGGCGCCGGCGCTTTGAACGATTGGGTGGCAAGCGGATTCGATCCGACTGTCCTGCCGGCGAGCTACTTATCCGCAAACGGGTTTTCCTCCTATGAGGAGCTGCAGGCGCACATCATGAACAGGATCGGAGGTGCCAGTGGCACGAGCTATTTCGGCGGGTTCGGCAGCCCCTCCGGTGTCGGAGGAACCTATGGTGCGACCGAAGGGTTTCCGGGATTTGGCGCAAAACGACCGGTCCTGATCCGCGAAACGCCGCCTTTCCAGGGCGAAAGAGCAACACTAGGAGGCTCAGAATGAAGGTAGTCCGCATGGCTGCGATTTTGCTGATACTGGCCGGAGCCGGCACGCCGGCCGCGGCCGATCAGATATTGCAGCTCTTTCCGGCCGAGGCGCAGGGGTGTTCCCACACCGTGAAAACAGGCCTCGCCGACGCGATCCGATCCGGCATCGAATCGGAGGTGCTGCGGGGTGAAGAGGCGCTCAGGCCGCCTCAGCCCATAGCAGCGCTCGGCTGTCTCGACAATCTCATGAGCCTCAATCTCGATATCGCCATTCAGGTTCCAAACCTTGCCGGCATGTTCCAGAGTGCGGTGTCGCAAGCCGAAAATCAAATATGCTCGTTCGCCCAAGACAAGCTCAACGAACTCACCGCGCAGATCACCGACCTTCTGCAACTGCCGTCGTTTGATTTCCTGCCGATCGGCGGGCTCAGCGGTAGTTCAACGACGGCGATCGGCGGTGTGGATCTTAACTCGGGGGGAGGGCGTGTAGGCACTGCCGTAACGCCTGGAGCATCGAGCATCACCGATAATAATCTCGATGCAGTCTACGAGCTCATCTATGGAGGCAACAATGACTCCCAGTAAGGCACTTGTACTCAAAGCCATTACCGCGGTGATTATCGCGATCGTTGTGGGTCTGTTCGTATTGTTCCAGTTCACGTCTTTCCAGATTCCCGAACGCTCGATCAGCAAAGCACCCAAATCTGACGACCTTGCTGTCAGGCCTCCGAAGGAAAGCGGCATTACGCGGAACAATCTTGATGTGCTCAAGGAGAGGATGGAGGGCACTGTACAAAGCCCACAGGCGAAGGAGGTCGAAAATGGAAACTGAAACGAGCGTCACTTCGATCCAGACCACGAACTCCCGGCGCGGTTTTCGACCGCTGGCTGTTGGCGCCGCACTTCTGGGCTTCATCCTTACGACTGAAACCGTGGCTGCGGGTTGTTCTTGTGGTGGCGTACAGAACATCATCAGCAGAGCTCGAATTGACATCAACAACCATACAACCGATGTCGGCAACTACATTGTCGACAGCATCTTGAAAGGTGTTGCGCAGCTATCAGCATACTCCAAGCGTGAGACGGAGGCTGCACGACGGATCGCCGAAGGGCAGGATCAAAACGCCGTTCTGCGGGAACGTCAGAAAATTCGCGCGCTGGCGGAGGGCGGCCGGTACGACCCCTCTGCGTCCGGTTGTATCGACCTCTCCGGCATTCTCAATTTCGGCGGCGGGCAGACGAACCAGGGAGTCGGCGGCATCGACATTTCGAACCTTTCTCGCAATCGATCGTACGGGAATGGTGCGGCCGGCGCCGGCGTGCGCGCAGGCCTCCTCGCGGTCTCCCAGGAGATCGTGGTGGATCGAGATGCGTTACGCAATGTTGGCGGATTCGCGGATCCAACTTCGGACGTTCGCCTCCTGACGGAAGCCATGACGCTCGATACTTCCAACCAGCAAGTCGCTCAGGCCTTCGCACGCATGGTGAATAATATGGTCGATCCGCTGCCGCCGAAGCCCATCACCGAAGAGGAGGCAAAAACAACAGTCGGACTCGCGCATATTGCCTCTCGGCAAGTTGATGCGACCCGGCGCTCGGCCTCTCATGCCGTGTTCACCTATCTCGGCGATCTGGCGGCACCTACGGGCGGCGGTGCGCTTGCGGATTGGGCAAAGAAGGCAGCCGGCCCCGCATATCCAAACAATGTTGGAGACAAGGTATCAAAGTTGCAGGCGATGGACATTTTTGTCCATTCACGCTTTCCGAATCCTGACTGGCATCAGCAGCTGGCAAAGATGTCGCCGGATGCGGTCATGAGAGAACTGGCTCTGACACAGGCACTCAATCTCTATGTCAACTGGGAGCGGTTTAATCTCGAGCGCCGTGACGCCACAGTCAGTGCAGCAATTCTGTCGACAAAGATTGATGGAACAGAAGGGGCGGGCACCGGTGCACCCGTGGCTGATTAGGTGCGCCGTGATATCCAATAATCCCAATACCGGAGATAATGAACCGAAACCTGAAAAGCACGGGCGAGCACAACGCGCGGCAGGTTGGATGTTTCGTCGCGGCCGGATCGACAGAGCCTTCTCCACTGCTACTGCAGGAGCCGACTGGATCGGAGATATAGCCGGCAAACTGAAGCCAAAGCCGATCGACTGGAAGGGATTTGGTGGACGATATCGCGACGGTGGTGTGGAGCGTTTCAGGGACCTGTCGCAAAACATGTCGCGAACCGATCTCGAACAACAACTCCATGGCTGGCAGCAGCAAAGGTTCGTGTTTCAGTATGCGTCGTTGCTTTCCATTCTCGCTGTTCCGTTGGGGATTGTCTTTTTTCGGATCTCCGCCTTCCTTGCGATAGGGCTGATCGCGCTATTCCTGTTTTCTCTGTTTCGGGCAATTCGCGCGGACTATTTCGCCTGGATTATCGAACAGAAGCGTTTTGGCGGGTTCTACGACTACCTGTCGACGCGGCTACCGCGAAACGTGCAGATCATCCTGCCTCCGGACAAGAGGGACGACGGCAAATGACCCGCTGCCTATTCTGGTTCTGCGTGGGATTGCTCACACTTGCCCTTGCCGATGTCGGAGTGGCGCAAGAGATCAGTGTACCTGACATTTTCAGAGGCGAAGGGGACGACAGGTCGAACACCTTTTTCAATCTGATCTTCGGTAGTCTGTTCCCCGGCCCGGAAGCGAACAATCGAACGTTGATTTCGCTCCTGATACTGTCCTTCAACATCCTGTTTCTCGCGATCGGCGCGAGCTTTCTGCTCTACAATATTTTCCAGGGGACACTCGATTCAGCGCATGAAGGCGTCATTCTCGGGCAGAAATCAACGATCTGGGTTCCGATCCGCGTCCTCACCGCCTTTGCTCTCCTGATTCCGCTTGGAAACGGCTATAACGGTATTCAACACGGTATTTCCTATGTCGTACGCGCCGGAACCAGCACTGGCTCGTTTTTCTGGAACCAAACTGCAGATCTCATAATTGCCGATGAAGTCCCGATTGTTGGCACCGACTACGCCAGCGCAGAAGCCCGGTTCCTTCAGCAAATGTGGCGGATGGAGTTCTGTCGGGCGGCCTATAACCACGAGGCCGACAAGGGAGGCGCACTGAACAAGGTCAGTGACGGTGATTGGGGCAACCTGCGGACGGCGCCTGAAACACCGCTGATCGATGCATATACGCCGCGGATCATGACTTATTCAACGCCCGGTATTACGGGCGCTTGCGGATCCGTCACTTTGCCGGCCGCGACCGCAGCCCTCAAACGTGTCAGCCCGACCTCGAACATGGCATCCATAAATGCCAGTTTCGAGCGACTCATCAACGAGCTCAAGAACATCATGCGGCCATCCGCAGAAGCTGTTGTTTCCAAGATTTCGAACCGCGAGCCGGTGTCAGCCGATGATATTCCTGACCTGGGCGCAATGCTCGCGCTTCTGAGACAGCAACACTCTCGGATCGTGAACTCAATCGTCAACCCTGATGCGCTGGGGCAGTTGGTTCAAACCGAAAGCGGAACCCCTATTACGCAACGGATCCAATCCATCGGGTCGGACAGCGGTGGAGCGCTGTCCGCGCCAACAGCTATTTCGGGCGATCTGAAGACCGGTGGATGGATGATGGCGGGCTCCTACTACATGCTCATCAGCAAGATATCCGGTGATGCAAATGCTGTGGCGTCGATGTTCCCGAGCGCAACGCCTGGAACACTCATATCAACATCAATCAACGGAGGCGTTCAAAACACCCTCGCTAACGAACTTGGTCGAACATATTGGTTTCAAAGCAACGCCGACCGGGACGCCCAAAAAATCCTCGCCAGCATTGGGGCGTCATACAACGCCGGCGTTTCGGCGTGGAATGAAGCCGCGGCAAAGGCCGGTATGCGAGAATTCATCACAGAACGCGCATATGCCGGAGATGATTCCTCTTCCCCGGAAAACTTTCTGCCTCCTCCGACAAATCTGCTGAAGGGGGTCAATCTTCTTTCACCGGATTCAATCACGACCGACCCGATGATTGGCTTGATGGCCTACTCTTCGACAGTGATGTTTTACATCGCCTGGGCGATCGGTGGATTGGCCCTGGCATCCTCCATTCCGGTAGCAGGCGCCGCTGCCAGTACCTTCGCGAGCCTGACGAGTTTTCTGTTTCAGATCGGGATATTCGCGGCTGTGTTCATAGGATTTGTCCTGCCATATCTTCCCGCAATAATTTGGTTGCTGGCGATCCTAGCGTTCATGCTGTTGGTCATTGAAGCTGTTTTTGCCGCGCCGCTTTGGATGGTCGCCATGCTCTCCATGGACGGCCACGGAATTTCGTCGAACATATCGCGCAAAGGCTGGTCATTGCTGTTGATGCTGTTCTTGACGCCGATGCTGATGGTGTTCGGCTTCCTGATCGGTATGATACTTTTCCGGATCGGTGCCTTTGCACTCAACGGTATGTTGTTCGCTGCACTAAGCTCGCAAATGGCTGCCGACCCGGGCTCTTTCGGTACGATAACGCAGATCTTTACGATGATCGTGCTGACTGTTTTCGTCTGCGTGATCTACGTCGTGATTATCGACTGGTCGTTCAGCCTGATCAATCTGTTCCCGGCTCGTGTGTTTAAGTGGATTGATGGGATCGGCGACGATCTGGCCGCCACCACCGCCGCTCGGACAACCGTCCTTGGAGCCGGCGGCAGCTTTCAGCTTGGTTCTGCCGGGAGTGGCGGCACTCAAAAACTGGGAGCAAGGGGAAAGGAAAAATACCAACGGTATCTAGCTAACAAAGCCCAAAAGAACGACACGAAGGGTTAGAACCGAGCCGTCTTCCTCAGGACTCACTTGCGAAGAAGAAAATGCGTGACCAGCATCGTCTTTATCAGTCCGGGTGAATTTGACCTTGGAGCCTCCTTACCCGTGACGATTGCACAATCCATGTTGCGACTGTGTGTAAAGTAGACAATCGCGCAACAGACAGCGACTTGAATAAGATAGATTGGTTGCGCGAGCGCAAACTCCACTGCACTCCAAAGACCCTCGATCCAGCCCAGGAAGAAGGAGCCGATTTTCACCCAACCTTCCAGCCCGGCATTTAGGCTGTCGATGAAATGTTTCGCTGCGCGCCACCAATAAATGAGCAAACCAATAGCGGTAAGGGTGCCGATACGATGCAGCCAGTAGGTTTTCCAACCATGTCCTTCACGCACTTTTTTTAACCACGACAGCATCGGTTCAAATCCTGTTTTGTCCACATTCAAAAAGTCTATTTTAAATGGCAAGGATCATAAAATCCTAGTCTCAAACATATCCATTCATTCGTTGCCTGTTTCACTCGTCAAACGGCAACCAATCCTCATCAATCGAGCCAATTCTCAATAACCAAACCGTCAACGCGACAAAACTCCTTTTCGTTTGCGGTTACCAGCACCCAATCGCTCTCATTACAAAGATAGCGAACATGCGCGGCGATCAGGAGATCATGAGCGCCGATAGGGGTGCCTTTGGCTTCGAGATCGGCGCGGATTGTTCCATAGATCTCGTCAAACCCATTTTCCAAAGGAAGGATATTCAGTCTGGACAGGATCGCGTCGACACGTTCCGTAAGGGCCGCTGATCCTTTTTTCACGGCGCCAAATCGCAATTCGGCGGCTACTATTACGTTTGTGGCGATCGCTTCCTCACCAACGGCCTCAATGCGCTGGAGAACAGGCCCCTGTGGGTTCCTGATCAGATCTGAAAGTATGTTCGTGTCGAGAAGGTAAGAGACCACTTAGAAATCGACGTTTTCGGGCCGCGGATCATCGATAGACGGAAAGTCCTCATCCAGCGGCGCAAGCGTTTTCAGAAGACCTGTCAAAGAGGCCGTTGAAACTGGCTCAAGAATAAGTCTCTGGCCTTCCTTGCGGATGACTGCCTCGTCACCCGGCAACTCAAGGTCCTTCGGAATCCGGACAGCCTGATTGCGATTGTTGCGAAACAGAGAGACTTTTCGTGCAGTTGTATTCATCCGACTTCCTTAACATATACACGTAACATATGCCAATTTAGCTCATAATTCAAGAAAGGAGGAAGCAATCTCGATAAAGGCCGATTTGTTCGTCAGCAATAGCGGCCGTTCGCGGCTCCTGCAGCAAATTCACACTTAGAGCCCGAAATGTTGGACGCTGCGCTTTTTAAGACATATGAGCAGAAATAGTAAGACACTCCAGAAACCGCCGCCGCCTTGTTGGAAGAGGCCGCGATCGAAACGGACTTTACTGTTCTAAGACTTGGTAACGGGGTCATTTTTTTCATTTCAAGCAACAGGTTACGCTGAAAAAAACTTCCTCCGCGATCCAAAATTAACGTAACGCAACCTAAGTCGGGCGGTAAAACTGTAATGAGTGTTTATATCAACTAATGTTGGTTGCAGAGGAAGATATTGTATATCGCATTACCATATTCCTGACATGATAGCCTGTCCCAATAGTCCGCAACGAGGTGTTGGATCAAACCAATCAAACTCCGCAGCGTGACACAATGGCCGACCTTAAAGTTACCGTTCTCAACAACGAACTGGACAGCACGTCGGTCGGCGACCTCCTTCACAATCCGAATGACCCGTCGCTGCGCGAAGCCCTGTTCATCGCCAACAACAACACAGAGGCCGATAGCGTCACATTCGCCACAGGCGGCCCCATCATCGACGAGTTTTTTGGCGGTTTTGTGGGCCTGTTCGATCTCGATGCGGCGACCGGCGTATTGAGCTTCGAGAACGCCCCGGACTTCGAGAACCCGCTCGATCAGGGCGGAGACAATTTTTCGTGGATCGGGCGGTGGTCGTTGGAGGGCGCACCGGAGCGTCGGCCCTGACGGCTGAGGAAAGTTTACCGGAAGGTCGTAGTGGGCGGAAAGGAGCCAGAGGGAAGGTCGCAAGGGAAATCAGACACAAAACCAGGACCCGCTGTCGCTGAGGTGACCGGCATTTCGTGAAGAGCCGGCGCCCGGCAAGCCACTGCCCCAAGTGACCATTTCCCGACCGGCAGACCGCTTGTCTTCAGGTTATTGACGGGATGATGAGATGGATGACAGCAGAAACCAGAACAAGCCGGGTGACGATACGGTGGGTCAGTTGAAGACGGCAATCCCCGGCAAGGCGGGTCGAGGGCGTCGGGCGGTGGCGCGGCGACGCACACCACGGACGCTGGCTTCGCTGTTGCGGGATCGGGCGGAGAGCGACGGCGTCCGGGACGGTTTCGTGTTTCACAGCTATCGGAAGGTCGGGCCGCCTGTAGAGCAGCGGCTGAGCTATGCCGGTCTGCAGCATCGCGCCATGGCAATCGCTGCGACGGTGCAGGCCAGTTGCGCGGCCGGCGACCGGGTTGTGATCCTGTGCCCGCCGGGTCTGGACTATATCGCCTCGTTCTTTGGCTGCCAGCTGGCCGGAATGGTGGCGGTGCCGGCCTATCCGCCGGGCAATGCCAAGCATATGGGCCGGCTCGGGTCGATCCTGGCCGATGCCGGGGCGTCGGCAATCCTGGCGCCGTCGGACCTGTCGGGCCGATTGGCCGGTTGGGCTGATGGCACGGACCTGCTGCCGCGCCGGATCGCGGTCGATACGATCGACGCCGAGGCGGCCGCCGACTGGGTCGATCCCAATTGCCTGCCCGGCGACCTTGCGTTCCTGCAATACACGTCCGGCACCACGGGGGCACCCAAGGGCGTGATGGTCAGTCAGGGCAACCTGATGGCCAATCTGAAGGCCATGCAGAGCCATTGGCAACTGGGCAGGCATGATGTCGGGGCGTTCTGGTTGCCGCCTTATCACGACATGGGGCTTGTGGGCGGCATCCTGCAGCCGCTTTACAGCGGCTTTCCGTGCCATTTGATGTCACCGGCGGCCTTCCTGCAGCAGCCTATGCGCTGGCTGCGCATGATCTCACAAGCGCGGGCGACGTTCTCCCTGGCGCCGAACTTCGCCTACGATCTGTGCGTTGCCGCGTTCGATCCGGCGGCAGATGGCACTGCAGTGAATGGCGATGAGCTCGATTTGTCTACCTGGACGCTCGCCGGCAATGGGGCCGAGGTCGTGCGCGCTACGACACTCAGGCGCTTTGACGAGCGGTTCGCGCCGTTTGGTTTTGCCGCGGCCAGTCTCAATCCTTGCTACGGCATGGCGGAGATCACGCTGATGGCGACTGGCGTCGAACGCGATGCTGTCCCTGTAGTTGTCGAGGTCTCGACGGAAGCATTGCAGTCCCGGGGCGGGCTGGCGTCGGTCGATGGACCGTCGCGCGGCGATGACGCACCCGACCGGTTGACGGCGGCGACCCGGCTGGTCGGTTGCGGGGCGATCGTTCCGGGGCATGATCTGCGCATTGTCGATCCCGAGACCTGCCGCGAGGTGGCCGAAGGTGCGATCGGCGAGATCTGGCTGAGCGGAGCGAGTGTGGCCCAGGGTTACTGGGCCAAGCCTGACCTGACCGAGGCGACCTTTCGGGCTCGGCTGAAGGACGTGCGCGGTCGCAGTAAAGCCTATCTGCGCACCGGCGATCTGGGCGCCCTGGTCAACGGCGAGGTCCACATCCTGGGCCGGATCAAGGAAATGATCATCATCCGGGGGCGCAACCATTACGCTCAGGACATCGAGGTGACCGCGACCGATGCCCATGTTTCGGTTGCCCAGGATCGCGCGGCGGCCTTTGCAGTCGAGGTCGGGGCCGACGGTACGGTCGTGGCGCCGGGCGGGCCGGGGACGGTGGAAGAGCGGCTGGTGTTGGTGCAGGAGATCGAGCGGGCCGGGATGCGCCGGCTTGACGGCGACGCGGTGTGCATGGCGATCCGACAGGCAATCGTGGCGGAGCATGAGATTGAGCCGCAGGCGATCGTGCTGATCCGGCCGGCCAGCCTGCCGCGGGCGACGTCGGGCAAGATCCAGCGTCGGCGGGCGCGTGAGCTGTTCCTGTCCGGCGAACTGGCTGAGGTCGCGCGCTGGGAGCGTCCGGCACCGGCAGCCGAGGTGGAGCCGCCGCCGCCCGCGGCAGGTCATCGTGCGGCCCTTGAAGGCTGGCTGCGGAGCCTGGTCGGTCAGGCGGTCGGCCAGGTGCCGCAGGAGGTTCCGGTCGATGTGGCGCTGAGCGAGCTGGGTATCGATTCCCTGGCCGGCGTTCAACTGACGGGGCGGATCGCCCAGGCGCTGGGCGTGACCTTGGAGGCGAGCCAGCTCTACGATCTGCCAACGATCCGGGCACTGGCGGTGCATCTCGGCGCCGAGGGCGGGACCAGGGACGGGATGGCGCTACCGGCCACAGCCCGGCCGGACGAGCCGATCGCGATTGTCGGTCTGGCCTGCCGGTTCCCGGGTTCAAACGAGGGTCTGGAGGGCTTCGGGGATTTGTTGTTCGCCGGCCGCAGTGGCATCGGTCCGGTGCCGGCCGGGCGATGGGACGCGGCTTCGGTCGCAGCGCCGCCCGAGGGCGGCTTCATCGAAGACATTGACCGGTTCGATGCGGGCTTTTTCCGGATCGCGCCGGTCGAGGCGATGCTGATGGACCCGCAGCAGCGCCTGTTGCTGGAGACGAGCTGGCAGGCGCTGGAGCATGCCGGCCTGCCGCCGGACGGGCTGTGGGGCAGCCGCACCGGGGTGTTCTTCGGCATCAGCACGCACGACTATGACGGCCTGGTATGCCAGGCGCAGGAGGGCGGAACCGGTGCGGGCGGCGATACCGGACTTTATGTCGGCACGGGCAACGCCAACAGCGTGGCGGTGGGCCGGCTGTCCTATGTGCTGGGCCTGCGGGGCCCGGCGCTGGCGATCGACACGGCCTGCTCGTCGTCGCTGGTGGCGGTCGATGCGGCCTGCGAGGCGCTGCGCGGTAGGCGGGCCGGGCTGGTCCTGGCCGGCGGCGTCAATGCCATGCTGATGCCGGCGTTGACGGTGGCGTTTGCCGGCGCCGGCATGCTGAGCGCTGACGGCCGTTGTAAGACGTTCGATGCGGCTGCGGACGGCTATGTGCGGGGCGAGGGCTGCGGCGTGGTGGTGCTGAAGCGTCTGAGCGATGCCGAGCGGGCCGGCGACCGCATTCATGCGGTGATCCGGGGCAGCGCGGTCAATCATGACGGCGCCAGCAACGGGCTGACGGCGCCGAACGGTCCGGCCCAGCAGGCGCTGATCGAGGACGCCCTGGTGCGTGCGGGTTTGCGGCCGTCGGATGTGGACTATCTTGAGTGCCACGGCACGGGCACGGAGCTGGGCGACCCGATCGAGGTGCGTGCGGCGGCGTCGGCCTATGGGCAAGGCCGCGATCCTGAGCGGCCGCTGCTGATTGGGTCTGTGAAGACCAATATCGGTCACCTGGAGGCTGCGGCCGGGGTGGCCGGTCTGATCAAGGCGGTGCTGGCGCTGGAGCATGGGCAGATCCCGAAGCATCTGAACCTCATTACGCCGAACCCGCATATCGACTGGGATGCACTGCCGGTGTGGGTGACGTGTGAAGCGACGGCGCTGCCGGACTTGGACCGTCCTGCGCGGGCTGGCGTGAGTTCGTTCGGGTTCTCGGGCACGAATGCGCATGTGATTGTCGAGGGTTACGGTTCGTCCGGGGAAGCGCCGTCACGTGCGGTGCCTGTGGTGTGGCCTGCGGTGTTTGAGGCCGAGGCTCTGGAGGCGCCCCCTCCTGAGGCTCTGCGTCCTCGGTGTCATCGTGTTCTGGCGTTGTCTGCGAAGAGCGCTGCTGCGCTGCCGCAGCTGGCACAGGCCTATCTTGGCTGGCTGGAAGCGACTGGGCCGGCGGATGCGGAGGTCCTGGCGGATCTTTCTTACACGGCCGGTGTTGGTCGGAGTCATTTTGCTGAGCGTGCGGGTCTGGTGTTTGAGGATGCCGGTGAACTGAAGGCGGGTCTTGAGGCGCTGGCTTCGGGGGTGTCTGCTGCGGGTCTGATGACCGGGTCGCGTGCGGCGGGTTCGGGTGCGGTGCGTGTGGCGTTTGTGTTCACCGGTCAGGGCAGCCAGTGGGTTGGCATGGGGCGGGATCTTTATGAGAGCGAGCCTGTGTTCCGTGCGGTTCTGGACCGGTGCGATGGTGTGCTGCGGGATCTTCGCGGTGTGTCGCTTCTGGATGTGATGTTCGGGCGCGAGGGCGCTTGTGGGGACATCAACGACACGGCGTGGACGCAGCCTGCCCTGTATGCGCTTGAGGTTGGTCTGACGGCGCTTTGGCGCAGTGTGGGTGTGGAACCGTGTGTGGTTCTGGGTCACTCGGTTGGTGAACTTGCGGCGGCGCATGCGGCGGGTGTTCTGTCTTTGGAAGAGGGTTTGCGTCTTGCGGCGTCTCGGGGTGCGCTGATGGGGGCGTTGCCGGTCGAGGGCGCTTCGGCTGGTGCGATGGCGGCGGTGTTTGCCGGGACGGAGCGGGTTGCTGCGGCGGTTGAGGCTGTCAATGCGGTTGTCCATGGGACCGATGGTGCCGGCCTGAGTGTTGCGGCGGACAACGGGTCGCACCGTGTGGTGAGCGGTCCTGCGGGTCTGGTTGCGGACCTGGAGGATCAGCTTGCGGCAGAGGGTGTGCGTGTTGAACGTCTGGTGACGAGCCACGCCTTCCACTCGGCGCTGATGGATCCGATGCTGGCGGATCTTGAGGAAGTTGTCTCGGGTCTGCGGATCGGGGCGCCACGGGTTCCGCTGATCAGCAATGTGACGGGGCGTGTTGTTGGCGAGAACGAGATGCTGGACGGAGCGTACTGGCGCCGGCACGCGCGCGAGGCTGTGCGCTTTGCCGACGGTGTGGCAGCGCTGGCGGGTGAGGGCGTGGATCTTCTGATTGAGCTCGGACCGCATGGCGTTCTGGGCCCGATGGCGGCGCTGGCGTGGCCTGAAGATGCGGACCAATCAGCCCCGACAATGATTGCGAGCCTTGTGCGGGGCGGCGAGGCGGATGCGCCTTACGCGTTGGCGCTTGCGGGTCTTTATGCGGCGGGAGCCGATCTCGACTTTGCAGCGCTTTATGGCGGCGAGGCGCGTCGCAAGCTGTCGCTGCCGGGCACCCCGTTCCAGCGTGAACGCTACTGGATCGACCCGGCCAGGCGGCGTCGGCAGGCCGACGGCCACCCGCTGCTGGGGCAGCGGCATGAGCTGCCGAAGGGCGAGGTGAGCTTCGAGAGCGAGGTGCTGGCTTCGGATCCGCAGTGGCTGTCGGATCATCGTGTGTTCGGCCGTGTGGTGGCGCCCGGGGCGATGTATGCCTCGCTGGCGGCCGCGGCGGCGATGGACGTCAAGGCTCGAGCGCTGAACGGGTCATCGGCCGGTTCGGTTGGTCCGGTGGTGCTGGAGGGTATGCAGCTGCACGCGCCGCTGATGCTGGACGAGGCGGAGGACGATGCCGGCCGGTCGCTGCAGGTCATGCTGGGTTGCCCGGAGGACGGCGAAGCCGGGGTCCACGAGTCTCGGCCGGTAGAGATCTACAGCCGGGGTGCCGGTGAGGATGGCTGGCGGCTGCACGCCCAGGGGCGTGTGTCGGCGGGAGCGGTCGAGCCGGCGGCGGCTGTCGATCCGGAGGAACTGACGGCGGGTCTTACGGCTGTGGACGTGTCCGGGCTGTACGGGTCCTTTACCGATCTTGGGATCGGCTACGGTGCGTCGTTCCAGGGTCTGGCGTCGGTCTGGTCGGGGTCTGGCGAGGCGGTCGGCGAGGTGGTTCTGGCGGCCGGTCTGGAGACAGCGGCGCTGTTGGTGCATCCGGTGCAGCTGGATGGTTGCTTCCAGGTTCTGGCGGCGGCTCTGGGTGAGACGGTCGGTGAGAGGGCCGGCGGGGCCGCTGGTGAGAGCGGTGTGACCTATCTGCCGTTTGGCTGGGAGCGTTTGTGGCTGTCGGGTGCGCTGCCGGAGCGTGTGCTGTGCCATGCGCGTCTTCGGCCGGTGGAAAAGGGCGGCAGGGAAAGCGATGACGGTGCAGTGCCGGAGGTGCGGCTTGCGGATCTGTCCTTCTACGATCCGGACGGCCGGCCGCTGGGCGGTGTGACGGGCTTCAGCATGAAGCGGGCGACGCGCGCGGCGCTACTGTCGGCGAGCGAGCGTGTTGAGGATCTGCTTTACGAGGTTGTTTGGCGGGATCGTCCTTTGGCGGGCGGCCCGCGTCCGGCGGCGTTCCTTGTGGGTCCGGAGCGTCTGGCGGAAGCGGTGCCGGACATGGCGGCGCTGCTTTCCGGGGAGGGTCTTGACCCTGCGGACCTGTTGCGGTTCCTGGAAGACAGCGAGCGGCTGTCGCGGGCTTACGCGCTGGCGGCTTTGGACGAGCTGGGCTGGCGGCGTCGGGCGGGGGATGGCGTTGACGCGGAGGCTCTGCGGCGTCGGTTGAAGGTGGTTGAGGACCATGAGCGTCTGTTCGGCCGTCTGCTGGGTCTGCTGGCCGAGGCCGGTGTGCTGGTGGCGGATGAGGCGGCTGAAGGGCGTTACCGTGTTCTGATCGGGTCCGGGGGTCGGCTGCCGGACACGGCTCTGGCGGAAGAGGCTCTGGGCGATCCGGAAGCGCTGTTGGCGTCTTTGGAGGAACGTTATCCGTTTGGCCGGATCGAGCTGGGCCTTTTGTCGCGCTGCGGGTCGGCTCTGGCGGAGGTTCTGCGGGGCCGTTCGGACCCGCTGGCGCTGCTGTTCAGCGACGACAGCGCGAGCGCTGCGGCGCTTTACCGGGAGGCGCCTGCGGCGCGGGCCTATAACCGTCTGGTGGCCGAGACGGTGTCGGCGGCGGTGTCGGAGTTGCCGGAAGGTCGCCGGCTGCGGGTGCTGGAGGTCGGTGCCGGGACGGGGGGGACGACGGCGTCGGTGCTGCCAGTGCTGCCGGCGGACCGGTTTGATTATGTCTACACGGATATCTCGGCGGGCTTTTTTGCCGATGCGGAGGCCCGGTTCGGTCCGGACCTGGACTACCGGGTTCTGGACATTGAGCGTGACCCTGTGGCGCAGGGCTTTGCGGCGCAGGGTTACGACCTTGTGGTGGCGGCGAACGTGCTGCATGCGACGCGGGACATCGGGGCGACGCTGGAACACTGCCGGGACTTGCTGGCACCGTCGGGTGTGCTGGTGGCGCTTGAGGGTCTGCGGCGTCAGGGCTGGCTGGACCTGACCTTTGGTCTTTTGGAGGGCTGGTGGCGGTTTGCCGACGGCTATCGTCCGGACGGGGCGTTGCTGGACGCGGTGCAGTGGGGCCGCGTGCTGGAAGATACTGGCTATGTGGAGACGGCGGTTCTGGGAGCGGATGGCGAAGCTGCTACTCAGGGTGTCATTGTGGCGCGGGGTTCGTCGGACGTGTCGGAGCGGCCGGGTGTTTGGCTGCTGGCGGCGGATGCGGGCGGAGCGGCGGAGCAGCTTGCACAAGCGCTCGCGGCCGGTCTTGCGGAGCGCGACCAGACGGTGGTTCTGGCCGGCGCGGGCCTGGAGGACGCTGCCCCCGACCTCACCGAAGAAGACTTCACCGGCCGGGTGACACGGGCCTATGTGGATGGGACGCGCCGGGAGGCGTGGGTATCGCTGCTGGAGGGCCTGCCGGGCGCGGTGCCGCTGCGGGGCGTAGTGCATCTTTCGGCGCTGGACGGTCCGGATGGTGCGGCGACGGTTTTGGAGCTGTCGGCGGCGACGGCACGCTCGGGGTCGAGTGCGCTGGCACTGAGCCAGGCGCTGCTGGACCGGGATGCGGTGCCACAGGACGGGCTGTGGCTGGTGACCCGGGGTGCGCAGGTGGTCGGGCGGGAGCCGGGGTCCGGTCTGTCGGGCACGCCGCTGTGGGGACTGGGCAAGACCCTGGCCCTGGAGGCGGCGCAGCTGCAGCCGCGGATGATCGATCTGGACCCGGCTGACGAGGAACTGATTGAGCCGCTGATCGGAGAGCTGCTTTATCCGGACGCGGAAAGCCATGTGGCGCACCGGGCCGAAGGCCGGCATGCCGCCCGGCTGGTGCGGGGCATCACACCGTCGGAGCCGCAATCGGACGAGAGGCCGACGATCCGTGCCGACCGGAGTTATCTGGTGACGGGTGGTCTTGGCGGCATTGGTCTGCAGGTGGCGGGCTGGCTGGCGGATCGGGGTGCGGGCCGGATCGTGCTGAACGGCCGCCGGCCACCGGATGAGGCGGCCGAGGCGGCGATTGCGGCGCTTGAGGCGCAGGGCGTGAGTGTGGATGTGCGGCTGGCCGACGTGAGCGATGCGGACGCAGTCGACGGCATGCTGGCCGGGATTGCGGCCTCGCCCTTGCCGCTGGGCGGGGTGATACACAGTGTGGGTGTGCTGTCGGACGCGGCAGTGTCGAACCAGAGTTGGGATCGGTTCGAGACGGTGCTGGCACCGAAGCTGCTGGGGGCTTGGCAGTTGCACCGGGCGACATTGGATCTGGACCTGGATTTGTTTGTGCTTTTCTCAAGCACGGCGGGTGTGCTGGGCAATGCGGGCCAGGCGAACCACGCGGCGGCGAACGCGTTTTTGGATCAGCTGGCGCGGCACCGCCGGTCGCTGGGCCTGGTCGGCCAGGCGATGGCCTGGGGGGCGTGGTCGGGTCTGGGCGAGGCGGAAGAGCAGCGCGAAAGGATCGCAGCTGTGCTCGCAGCGTCCGGGATCGGCTGGATCGCGCCCGAACTGGGCCTGCGTGCGTTTGACCGTCTTGTGCGGCAGGACGTAACCGCCGGTGTCGTGGTGCCGGTGGACTGGTCGGTGTTCGGGTCTCGGCTGGCGGGCCGGCCGGCACTGCTGGAAGAGGTGCTGGCGGATGAGGCCGCGGCGGTCGCGGTGCAGGCGGCCGGGCACGGGGCGGCGCTGCGGGAGCGTCTGGAGTCGCTGTCGGCGACGGAGCGTCCCGGACTACTGGCAGTCTTGGTGACGGACGAGCTGCGGGCGGTGCTGCGGCTGGGGTCGGCGCCGGC
This sequence comes from Stappiaceae bacterium, assembly GCA_965275915.1. Taxonomy (GTDB): domain Bacteria; phylum Pseudomonadota; class Alphaproteobacteria; order Rhizobiales; family Stappiaceae; genus JBDWFY01. The sequence continues at coordinate 40,380 of CBDHYI010000003.1, read as the reverse complement.
GCCGGAGGCGGGCTTCTTCGATCTGGGGCTGGACTCGCTGATGGCGATCGAGCTGACCCGGCGGCTGGAGCGGGCGCTGGAGATCAAACTCGAAGCCAGCGCCCTGTTCGACCACCCGACAGTCGACAAGCTGGCAAGGCATCTGGCGGAGCAGTTGGGGGCGCTGGGCGAGGACGAGACGGCGCGTATGCCGGTGCGGCCGGTCGTGCGCCGGGATGAGGAACCGATTGCGATTGTTGGTCTGGCCTGCCGGTTTCCGGATGCGCCGGATGCGGATGGGTTCTGGGATCTGCTGGCGGCGGGTCGGGACACGGCCCGGGAGGTGCCGCGGGAGCGCTGGGACATCGAGGCCTGGTACGATCCGGACCCGGAGGTGCCTGGCAAGATGTATGTGCGGGAAGCCTCGTTTTTGAGCGGGATCGACCGGTTCGATGCCGGCTTCTTCGGCATCAGCCCGCGCGAGGCGACCTATATGGACCCGCAGCAGCGTCTGTTGCTGGAGACGGCCTGGGCGGCCTTGGAAGATGCCGGTCTGCCGGCTGCCGGCTTGAGCGACAGCCGCACAGGTGTGTTCACGGGCTCGATGTGGAACGAGTATGCCCAGCGGGGGTTGAGTTCGGTGACGGACATGGATGCCTATACGGGCACCGGCTCGGGCGGCAGCTTCCTGGCCGGTCGGCTGGCCTTCCAGCTCGGCCTGCAGGGCCCGGCTATGCCAGTGGACACGGCCTGTTCGTCGTCCCTGGTGGCGATCCATCTGGCCTGCCAGGCGCTGCGGCGCGACGAGTGCGAGGCGGCGCTGGCGGCGGGCGTGAACCTGATGCTGTCGCCGGAGGCGAGTATCATGAGCTGCCGGCTGCGGGCGGTGTCGCCGGACGGTCGGTGCAAGGCGTTCGATGCGCGTGCGGACGGCTACGGCCGGGGCGAGGGCGTCGGCGTGCTGGTGCTGAAGCGTCTGAGTGATGCGGAGCGCGACGGCGACCGCATCCATGCGGTGATCCGGGGCAGTGCGGTCAATCATAACGGACCGAGCGCAGGGCTGACGGTGCCCAACGGCGAGGCTCAGCGGCAGGTGATCGCGGCAGCTCTGGCGGACGGCCGGGTGGCGCCGGAGGCGGTCGGCTATCTGGAGGCGCACGGGACGGGCACGGAGCTGGGTGATCCGATCGAGCTGCGCGCGGCGCTGGCGGTCTACGGCCAGAACCGGGACCCGGAGCGGCCGCTGCTGGTCGGCTCGGTGAAGACCAATATCGGCCATCTGGAGGGCGCGGCGGGCATTGCCGGTCTGATCAAGACGGTGCTGGCGCTGGAGCACGGGCAGATCCCGAAGCATCTGCATCTGCAGACGCTGAACCCGGCGATCGCCAAAGAAGACTACCCGATCCGGATCCCGCAGGCGTTGGAACCTTGGCCGGAGGCGGCCAACGGCAAGCGCCTTGCCGGTGTGAGTTCGTTCGGCATGAGCGGCACGAACGCGCATGTGATCGTCGAGGGGTATCGGCCGGCCAAAGAGATACCTTCTCAGCCGGTGACGCTGCCGCAGGGTCTCGAGCCTCCCGTTTTGGACGCTCTGCGGCCGCGGTCTTATCGTGTTCTGGCGTTGTCGGCCAAGAGCGCGGGGGCGCTGCCGGCGCTGGCAAAGGCCTATCTTGGTTGGTTTGCTTCCCATCCGGAGATGGATACGGATGTGCTGGCGGATCTTTCTTACACGGCCGGTGTTGGTCGGAGTCATTTTGCTGAGCGTGCGGGTCTGGTGTTTGAGGATGCCGGTGAGCTGAAGGCGGGTCTTGAGGCGCTGGCTTCGGGGGTGTCTGCTGCGGGTCTGATGACCGGGTCGCGTGCGGCGGGTTCGGGTGCGGTGCGTGTGGCGTTTGTGTTCACCGGTCAGGGCAGCCAGTGGGTTGGCATGGGGCGGGATCTTTATGAGAGCGAGCCTGTGTTCCGTGCGGTTCTGGACCGGTGCGATGGTGTGCTGCGGGATCTTCGCGGTGTGTCGCTTCTGGATGTGATGTTCGGGCGCGAGGGCGCTTGTGGGGACATCAACGACACGGCGTGGACGCAGCCTGCCCTGTATGCGCTTGAGGTTGGTCTGACGGCGCTTTGGCGCAGTGTGGGTGTGGAACCGTGTGTGGTTCTGGGTCACTCGGTTGGTGAACTTGCGGCGGCGCATGCGGCGGGTGTTCTGTCTTTGGAAGAGGGTTTGCGTCTTGCGGCGTCTCGGGGTGCGCTGATGGGGGCGTTGCCGGTCGAGGGCGCTTCGGCTGGTGCGATGGCGGCGGTGTTTGCCGGGACGGAGCGGGTTGCTGCGGCGGTTGAGGCTGTCAATGCGGTTGTCCATGGGACCGATGGTGCCGGCCTGAGTGTTGCGGCGGACAACGGGTCGCACCGTGTGGTGAGCGGTCCTGCGGGTCTGGTTGCGGACCTGGAGGATCAGCTTGCGGCAGAGGGTGTGCGTGTTGAACGTCTGGTGACGAGCCACGCCTTCCACTCGGCGCTGATGGATCCGATGCTGGCGGATCTTGAGGAAGTTGTCTCGGGTCTTTCGGTTGCGCGGCCACGGGTTCCGCTGATCAGCAATGTGACGGGTCGTGTTGTTGGCGAGAACGAGATGCTGGACGGAGCGTACTGGCGCCGGCACGCGCGCGAGGCTGTGCGGTTTGCGGACAGTGTTGCGGCGCTTTGTGCGCAGGATGTCGATATTGTGCTGGAGCTTGGACCGCATGGCGTTCTTGGTCCGATGGCGGCGCTGGCGTGGCCTGAGGATGCGGACCAATCAGCCCCGGCAATGATTGCGAGCCTTGTGCGGGGCGGTGAGGCGGATGCGTCTTACGCGTTGGCGCTGGCAGGTCTTTATGCGGCGGGAGCCGATCCTGACTTTGCAGCGCTCCATAGCGGCGAGGTGCGGCGCAAGCTGTCGCTGCCGGGCACCCCGTTCCAGCGTGAACGCTACTGGATCGAGCCGGTGAGGCGGGATGCGCGCGCTCCGCAAAGCGGTGTGGTGCAGCGGCTGCTGGAAGACGACGAAGCTTCGGTTCTGGAAGAGCTTGGGCTCGACGATCTGAACGGTGAGGCCAGCCGGGTGCTGGCGGCGCTGAAGGCGCGTCATGCGGCCGAGCAGAGTGAGGCGACGATCGAGGATCTGAGCTACGCGGTGACCTGGCGGCTGGCGCCGGCCGTGCCCTTCGCGAGCTCGAACGCCGGGCGTTGGCTGATTCTGGAAGATGAGGGCGTACTTGGCGAGGATTTTGGCAAGGCCATTGCTCAGCGTGGCGGGACCGTCGAGACGCTGGGTCTGGCTGATGGTCCGGCGGGTCTGGAAGCCTGGCTGGACGCAGCCGATGAGACGGATGGCAAAGCGGGCGGCCCAGCTCATGTGGTGCTGATCTGTCCGGCCGGGTCCGAGACGGCCGACGCGGGAGCGGCTGCTGTGGCGCAGCTGACCCAGGCGCTGGCGCTGGTGCAGCGCCTGGTGAAACGGGAGGGCACGGCGCGTCTCAGCTTCGTGACCCGGGGCGCGCATGCTGTGGGCGAGGACGCAGAGCCGGTGTTGCCCGGTCAGACGGCGATATGGGGATTTGCACGTGTCGTGGGTTTGGAGCATCCGGGGGTGCTGGGCAAGGTGGTGGATCTGCCGAGCGAGGCCGCTGAGTCGACGGACTGGGCCGAGGCGCTGGCCAGGGCGCTGGCCTTGGAAGACGACGAGGACCAGCTGGCGCTGCGGCCGGCTCGGCGATCTGCCGGGCGGATCGTTGAACGGTACGTGCCGCGGCTGGAGCGGCGGGCGTTGCCAGCCGGTGCCAATGCCAAACCAACGATCCGCGGCGATCGCAGCTATCTGATTACGGGCGGTCTGGGCGCCCTGGGCCTGGAAGCGACCGAGTGGCTGGCGCGTTCGGGGGGCGGGCATCTGGTGTTGGCGGGCCGCCGGGCGCCGGACACGACAGTGCAAGAGCGTCTGGTGGCGCTTGAGGCGGAGACCGGCTGTGTCATCGCGACGGCGTCGGTGGACGTGTCGGACGACGATGCGGTGGCGGCGCTGGTCGGCCGCTTTGCGCCGACGGAGGCTCCAGAGGACACGGATACGACAGAAGAAAGAACGGTAGAGCCCACAGCGCCCGACAGGCTCTGGCCGCCCTTGGCCGGTGTGATCCATGCGGCGGGGGTGGAGGGACTGGAGCGTCTGGAGGATCTGACGCCGGAGGCGTTGGAGAGGGTGCTGGAGGCCAAGTTGCGGGGTGCCTGGCACCTGCATCAGGCGACCCGAGACCGGGACCTGGCGCTATTTGTGGGCGTGTCCTCGATCGCCTCGGTGTGGGGCAGCCAGGGCCAGGCGCATTATGCGGCGGCAAACGGTTTCCTGGACGGTCTGGCGGGTCATCGGCGGTCGGCGGGTCTGGTGGGCACGGTGGTGAACTTTGGGCCCTGGTCGGGCGGCGGTCTGGCGGACGAGGAGGCCCTGGCCTGGCTGGAGCGGGCTGGCGTGTTGCCGCTGTCGCCGACCGAAGGGGTGGCCGGTCTGGCTGTGGCGCTCGGCGGCCCAACACAGACGGTCGTGGCACGGCTGGACTGGCCGCGCTTCACCTCAGTGATGGAGGCGCGGCGACCGCGACCGCTGTTCGAAGATCTGCGCCCGGCGCTGACGGAGACCAGCGACAGTGCTGCTGGCGCGCTGCTGTCCCGGTTGCGGTCGACGCCGGCGTCGGAGCACGAGGCAGTTCTGGTCGGTTTTGTACAAGACGAGCTGCAGGCGGTTCTGGGCCTGGCGGCGCGTCCGGCGGCCTCGGCCGGGTTCTTCGATCTGGGTCTGGACTCGCTGATGGCGGTGGAACTGCGTAATCGGCTGGAGCGCGCGGTTGCGCAGAGCCTGCCGGCGACCTTGGCGATGGACTACCCGAACGCCGGCGACCTGGCGGCCTATCTGTTGGCCCGGCTGTTCGGTGAGGGCGAGAGTGAAGGCGCGGGCCCTGTACAGCCGGAGGTCTCAGTCGTGGCACCGGACGAGCCGATCGCGATCGTCGGCCTGGCCTGCCGGTTCCCGGGGGCCGGCGACGCGACTTCGTTCTGGCGGGTGTTGGAGGATGGCGGCGAGGGCATCGTGGAGATCCCGCCGAGCCGGTTCGACCTGGCGGCCCATTACGACCCGGACCCGGAGGCTGCCGGCAAGATCTACACCAGGCGGGCCGGGCTGATCGACGGCATTGAGCTGTTCGACCCGGGCTATTTTGCGATCAGTCCGCGAGAGGCGCTGGCGATGGAGCCGCAGCAGCGGCTGCTGCTGGAGGTCTCGGTCGAGGCCTTGGAGGCGGCGGGCATCGCACTCGACGGTCTGCGGCACAGCCGGACCGGGGTCTATGTCGGGGTCGGCCCGAACGAATACGCGCCGCTAATCTCATCGGACGACCCGTCGGCGATCGATGCGCATTCGGCGACGGGAGCGTCGCTAAGCGTAATTGCGGGCCGGGTGGCCTTTGCGCTGGGGCTGGAGGGTCCGGCGATGGCCCTGGACACCGCCTGCTCGTCGTCGCTGGTGGCGCTGCACCAGGCGATTGCGGGTCTGCAACGGGGCGAGGCGGACCTGGCCCTGGCCGGCGGGGTGAACACGGTGTTGAGCGCGGCCGGGATGGTGGCAACGTGCCGGGCGCGCATGCTGAGCCCGGACGGGCGGTGCAAGACGTTCGATGCGGCTGCGGACGGTTATGTACGTGGCGAGGGTTGCGGCGTGGTTGTGCTGAAGCGTCTGAGCGATGCGGAGCGGGACGGCGACCGCATTCATGCGGTGATCCGGGGCAGTGCGGTGAACCAGGACGGGGCGAGCGCCGGTCTGACGGTGCCGAACGGTCCGGCCCAGGAGCGGGTGATTGCCGCGGCTCTGTCGCGGGCCAACCTGGTTCCTTCAGACATTGATTATCTTGAGTGCCACGGGACGGGGACGGAGCTGGGTGATCCGATCGAGGTTCGGGCGGCGGCGGCGGCCTATGGGGATGGTCGCGATCCGGACCGTCCGCTGCTCATTGGGTCTGTGAAGACCAATATCGGTCACCTGGAGGCGGCGGCCGGGGTGGCCGGTCTGATCAAGGCGGTGCTGGCGCTGGAGCACGGGCAGATCCCGAAGCATCTGAACCTCACCACGCCGAACCCGCATATCGACTGGGATGCACTGCCGGTGCGTGTGACGACACAAGCGACGCCGCTGCCGCGCCTGAGCGACCGTCCTGCGCGGGCTGGCGTGAGTTCGTTCGGGTTTTCGGGCACGAATGCGCATGTGATTTTGGAAGCATATGAGGATGTTCGGTCTTCGTCTGTTGTTCCTGTGCGAGTTCCGGATGGAGTTCCGGCGCCTGCCGTTGAGGCTCTGCGTCCGCGGTGTCATCGTGTTCTGGCGTTGTCTGCGAAGAGCGTTGCTGCGCTGCCGCAGCTGGCACAGGCCTATCTTGGCTGGCTGGAGGGACACGAGACGGCGGATCCGGAGGTCTTGGCGGATCTTTCTTACACGGCCGGTGTTGGTCGGAGTCATTTTGCTGAGCGTGCGGGTCTGGTGTTTGAGGATGCCGGTGAACTGAAGGCGGGTCTTGAGGCGCTGGCTTCGGGGGTGTCTGCTGCGGGTCTGATGACCGGGTCGCGTGCGGCGGGTTCGGGTGCGGTGCGTGTGGCGTTTGTGTTCACCGGTCAGGGCAGCCAGTGGGTTGGCATGGGGCGGGATCTTTATGAGAGCGAGCCTGTGTTCCGTGCGGTTCTGGACCGGTGCGATGGTGTGCTGCGGGATCTTCGCGGTGTGTCGCTTCTGGATGTGATGTTCGGGCGCGAGGGCGCTTGTGGGGACATCAACGACACGGCGTGGACGCAGCCTGCCCTGTATGCGCTTGAGGTTGGTCTGACGGCGCTTTGGCGCAGTGTGGGTGTGGAACCGTGTGTGGTTCTGGGTCACTCGGTTGGTGAACTTGCGGCGGCGCATGCGGCGGGTGTTCTGTCTTTGGAAGAGGGTTTGCGTCTTGCGGCGTCTCGGGGTGCGCTGATGGGGGCGTTGCCGGTCGAGGGCGCTTCGGCTGGTGCGATGGCGGCGGTGTTTGCCGGGACGGAGCGGGTTGCTGCGGCGGTTGAGGCTGTCAATGCGGTTGTCCATGGGACCGATGGTGCCGGCCTGAGTGTTGCGGCGGACAACGGGTCGCACCGTGTGGTGAGCGGTCCTGCGGGTCTGGTTGCGGACCTGGAGGATCAGCTTGCGGCAGAGGGTGTGCGTGTTGAACGTCTGGTGACGAGCCACGCCTTCCACTCGGCGCTGATGGATCCGATGCTGGCGGATCTTGAGGAAGTTGTCTCGGGTCTTTCGGTTGCGCGGCCACGGGTTCCGCTGATCAGCAATGTGACGGGTCGTGTTGTTGGCGAGAACGAGATTCTGGACGGCGCGTACTGGCGCCGGCACGCGCGCGAGGCTGTGCGGTTTGCGGACAGTGTTGCGGCGCTTTGTGCGCAGGATGTCGATATTGTGCTGGAGCTTGGACCGCATGGCGTTCTTGGTCCGATGGCGGCGCTGGCGTGGCCTGAGGATGCGGACCAATCAGCCCCGGCAATGATTGCGAGCCTTGTGCGGGGCGGTGAGGCGGATGCGTCTTACGCGTTGGCGCTGGCAGGTCTTTATGCGGCGGGAGCCGATCCTGACTTTGCAGCGCTCCATAGCGGCGAGGTGCGGCGCAAGCTGTCGCTGCCGGGCACCCCGTTCCAGCGTGAACGCTACTGGATTGACCCGCCCAGGCGGCGCCGGCAGGCCGACGGCCACCCGCTGCTGGGGCAACGGCATGAGCTGCCGAAGGGCGAGGTGAGCTTCGAGAGCGAGGTGCTGGCTTCGGATCCGTCGTGGCTGTCGGATCATCGTGTGTTCGACCGTGTGGTGGCGCCGGGGGCGATGTATGCCTCGCTGGCTTTGGACGCGGCCCGTGAGGTGTTCGGTGGCGATGTGCCCGTGACGCTGGAAGCTTTGCAAATCTACGCGCCGCTGGTTCTGGAGGAGGCGGACAGCTCGACGGATGAGGAGAGCGGCCGCACCATGCAGGTGTTTATAGGGCCCGCGGATGATGCGGGAAGCCGGAGTGTAGAGATCTACAGCCGGGGATCGGGCGAGGCGGGCTGGCGGCTGCACGCCGAGGGGTGCGTGTCTACAGGTGCGGTCGAGACGGCGCCGGATGTCGACCCGGAGGGGCTGACGCAGGGTCTAGAGGTCTTGGATATCGAAACCTTCTATCGGTTGATTGCCGTCCGGGGCATAAACCTTGGCAGATCCTTCCGTGTCATGGACTGGATTGCGGTGGGCCGGGATGAATCGGTTGGCGGCGTATTGCTGCCTAAGGGTTTGGCGGTGGGGAGTGTGAGCGCGCATCCGGCGCAGCTGGATGGCTGTTTCCAGGTTCTGGCGGCGGCCCTGGGTGAGACGGTCGGCGAGAGGGTCGGCGAGACCGACAGTGAGGGCGGTGTGACCTATCTGCCGTTTGGCTGGCAGCGTTTGTGGCTGTCGGGTGCGCTGCCGCGGCGGGTGCTGTGCCATGCGCGTCTGCGGCCGGCGGAAGAGGGTGGCGGTGACAGTGACGCCGGTGCAGTGCCGGAGGTGCGGCTGGCGGATCTGTCCTTCTACGACCTTGAGGGCCGTTCGCTGGGCGGAGTGACGGGCTTCAGCTTGAAGCGGGCGAGCCGGGCGGCGCTGCTGTCGGCGAGCGAGCAGGTGGACGACCTTCTTTACGAGGTTGTGTGGCGGAGTGTGACGCCGGCTGAAGATGATGCGGCAGAGGAGGCGGCGGCTGGCCCGGTGTTGTTGGTGGATGGCGGCGGCAGTGCGCCGGTGCTGGCGGCGATTGCTGACGGTCTGACAGCCCGGGGCGTGGCGGTAGTGACGGGAGCGGACGAGGACCCGGCACGGCTGCTGGGCTCGATGCTGGCGCCGGCCGGTGGTCCGCACGCCAAGAGCGACACGGCCGATGACGGCGCCGAGGCGCTGCCGGACCATCCAGGTATCCCTGGACTTGGTAGCCCTGGTCTTGGTGACTCTGATCTTGGCGGCATTGTGTATGTGGCTGCGGCGGGAGCTGGAGAAGAGGACAAGGCGGACCCTGCGGCGGCCTCGTCGCGGCGGCTTGGCTGGCTGCTGGGTCTGGTGCAAGAGACTGTGTCTGCTGATGTGTCGCTGCCGTTGGGCATAACAGTGGTGACGTGCGGCGGTGTTGCGGCAGAACCGGGCGAAGCGGTCGATCCGGAGCAGGCGTCGATATGGGGCTTTGTGCGCTCGGTTCAGACCGAGCAGCCGCAGTTGGGTTTGCGGCTGGTGGATATTGCGCCCGGCGCGACAGTGGATGAGCCCCTGCTTGGGCTGCTGACACAAGCTGGTTCGGAGCCACAGCTGGCGCTGCGCTCAGGTGAAATGCGCGTGCCGCGGTTGACGCGAGCTGTGCCCGTTGAGGCTGAGGAAGTGGCTCTGCGCTCTGATGCCAGTTACCTGGTGACGGGCGGTCTGGGTGCCCTTGGGCTGGAAGCGGCAGTGTGGCTGGCGCGCTCCGGGGCCGGTCATCTGGTGCTGGCGGGCCGTCGTGTTCCGGATACACAGACACAGGCCGCGTTAGATGATCTCAGTGCGCGGACGGGTTGCCGGATCGCGACGGTCTCGGTGGATGTGTCGGATGGTGTGGCAGTCGAGAGATTGATCGCATGCTTTGGTTCGGATCGCGACTATCCGGCGCTTTCAGGTGTGATCCATGCGGCAGGTGTTTTGGACGATGGCGTGGTGACGGCGCAGACGGGCGAGCGGTTGGCGGGCGTGCTGGGGCCGAAGGCGCGGGGCGCCTGGCATCTGCACCGGGCGACCGTTGACCGGGATCTGGACCTTTTTGTGCTCTACTCCTCTGTGGCGGCGACGCTGGGCTCGCCGGGCCAGAGTTCCTACGCGGCGGCGAACGGCTTTCTGGACGGTCTGGCGGCGTATCGGCAGAGCCTGGGCCTTGCGGCAACCAGCGTCGCCTGGGGTCCGTGGTCTTCGGGCATGACTGAGGATACGGCGGTCCAGGCGAACATGGCGCGTCAAGGTCTGCGGCCGCTGTCGGCGGGCCCGGCGCAAGGCGCGCTGGCGCGTCTGTTGGCGGGCGGCCGGTCTTTTGGTGTTGTGCTGGACGCGGACTGGCGTCGGATGGGCGACGGTCTGGGGTCGGTGCGGCCGGCAATGCTGTCGGGCCTGTTGAGTGCGCCGACGGGTCTCCATGTGGGCAAGAGCACGCTGTTGGCGCGGTTGCGGCAGACGCCGGCGTCGGAGCGCGAGGCAGTTCTGGTCGGCTTGGTGCAAGAGACGCTGCAGGCGGTTCTGGGTCTGGCGGCGCGTCCGGCGGCGGATTCCGGCTTCTTCGATCTGGGTCTGGACTCGCTGATGGCGGTGGAGCTGCGCAACCGGCTGAACGCCGCTCTGGGCGGCGCCTACGAGGTTTCCAACACGGTCGCCTTCGACCACCCGACGGTCGACAAGCTGGCAAGGCATTTGGCCGAGAAGCTGGGGGCGTTGGGTGAGGACGCGGCGGTGCGGCTGCCGGCGCCGGCAGCGGTGCGGCGGCGGGACGACGAACCGATTGCGATTGTCGGTCTGGCCTGCCGGTTTCCGGGAGCCTTTGGCCGGGAGGCCTATTGGGAGCTTTTGTCGGGCGGCGTCGACGCGATCGGCGAGGTGCCGTCGGACCGCTGGGACATTGAGGCCTATTACGACCCGGACCCGGACGTGCCGGGCAAAATGTCGACACGCCATGGCGGCTTCATCGAAGGCATCGACCGGTTCGACGCGGGGTTCTTTTCGATCAGCCCGAAGGAAGCGGTCGAGCTGGATCCGCAGCAGCGGCTCTTGTTGGAGGTGAGCTGGCAGGCGCTGGAGCATGCCGGGATCGCGGCTTCGTCGCTGGCGGGCAGCCGGACGGGGGTCTATGTCGGGATCAGCACGAACGACTATCAGCAGCTGCTGAGCCGGGGCGGTGAGATGGCGATCGGGCCTTACCTGGGGACCGGCAATGCCCATTCGGCGGCGGTGGGGCGGCTGTCCTACGTACTGGGGCTGGAGGGTCCGGCTGTGGCGGTGGACACGGCGTGTTCGTCGTCGCTGGTGGCGTTGCACCAGGCGGTTGCGGGTCTGCAGCGGGGCGAGGCGGATCTGGCCCTGGCGGGCGGTGTCAACGCGCTGCTGACGCCGGAGCCGACGATCTACTTCTCCAAGGGTCACTTCATGGCACCGGACGGCCGGTGCAAGGCGTTCGACGCGCGGGCAGACGGGTATGTACGCGGCGAGGGCTGCGGGGTGGTGGTGCTGAAGCGTCTGTCGGACGCGGAAACGGCCAGCGACCGCATTCATGCCGTGATCCGGGGCTCTGCGGTGAACCAGGACGGGGCGAGCGCCGGTCTGACGGTACCGAACGGTCCGGCGCAGGAGCGGGTGATCGGCGAGGCACTGGCGCGTGCGGGGGTCGGTGCTGGGGACATCGCTTACGTCGAGGCGCACGGCACGGGAACGTCGCTGGGCGATCCGATCGAGGTTCAGGCGCTGCACAACGCGCTGGGCGCCGAACGGTCGTCGGAGCATCCGCTGCTGGTCGGCTCGGTGAAGACGAATATCGGCCATCTGGAGGCTGCGGCGGGGATTGCCGGTCTGATCAAGACAGTGCTGGCGCTGGAGCACGGGCAGATCCCTGGCCAGTTGCACTTCGAGACGCCGAGCCCGAAGATCGCCTGGGATGCGGTCAATGTCGCGGTGGTTGGCGACCCGTTGCCGTGGCCGGAAGGCCGCCGTCTGGCGGGCGTCAGCGGCTTTGCCTTCCAGGGCACGAACGCGCATGTGATTTTGGAAGCATATGAGGATGTTCGGTCTTCGTCTGTTGTTCCTGTGCGAGTTCCGGATGGCGTTCCGGCGTCTGGTGCTGATGTTCTGCGTCCTCGGTCTCATCGTGTTCTTGGGCTTTCCGGCAAGACGGCTGCGGCGTTGCCGGATCTGGCGCGTGGGTATCTTGGCTGGCTGGAGGGACACGGGCCGGCGGATGCGGAGGTCCTGGCGGACCTGGCGTATACGGCCGGTGTGGGTCGGAGCCATTTTGGTGAGCGTGCGGGTCTGGTTTTTGGTGATGCCGGTGAGCTGAAGGCGGGTCTTGAGGCGCTGGCTTCGGGCTCGTCCGTTGAGGGTCTTTTGAGCGGGTCGCGTCCGGCGGGGTCGGGTGCGGTGCGTGTTGGGTTTTTGTATACCGGCCAGGGCAGCCAGTGGGTCGGCATGGGACAGGATCTTTATGAGAGCGAGCCTGTGTTCCGTGCGGTTCTGGACCGGTGCGATGGTGTGCTGCGGGATCTTCGCGGTGTGTCGCTTCTGGATGTGATGTTCGGGCGCGAGGGTGCTTGTGGGGACATCAACGATACGGCGTGGACGCAGCCGGGACTTTATGCGCTTGAGGTTGGTCTGACGGCGCTTTGGCGCAGTGTGGGTGTGGAACCGTGTGTGGTTCTGGGTCACTCGGTTGGTGAACTTGCGGCGGCGCATGCGGCGGGTGTTCTGTCTTTGGAAGAGGGTTTGCGTCTTGCGGCGTCTCGGGGTGCGCTGATGGGGGCGTTGCCGGTCGAGGGCGCTTCGGCTGGTGCGATGGCGGCGGTGTTTGCCGGGACGGAGCGGGTTGCTGCGCTTCTTGAGGAGATCAACGCCGGGACCGACGATGTCGGCCTGAGCGTTGCGGCGGAGAACGGGTCGCACCGTGTGGTGAGCGGTCCTGTTGGGTTGATTGCGGACCTTGAGGATCGGCTATCGGCAGAGGGTGTGCGTGTTGAGCGTCTGGTGACGAGCCATGCCTTCCACTCGGCGCTGATGGATCCGATGCTGGCGGATCTTGAGGAAGTTGTCTCGGGTCTTTCGGTTGCGCGGCCACGGGTTCCGTTGATCAGCAATGTGACGGGTCGCGTTGTCGGCGAGAACGAGATGCTGGACGGCGCGTACTGGCGCCGCCATGCGCGCGAGGCTGTGCGGTTTGCGGACAGTGTGGCGGCGCTGGCGGGTGAGGGCGTGGATCTTCTGATTGAGCTCGGACCGCATGGCGTTCTTGGTCCGATGGCGATGATGTGTTGGCCTGAGGATGCGGACCAATCGGCCCCGGCAATGATTGCGAGCCTTGTGCGGGGCGGTGAGGACGGAGCTGCGAGCCATGCAGCGGCGGTTGCGTGTGTGTATGCGGCTGGGGTGCGTCTTGACTTTGCCGGTCTTTATGCAGGAGAGGGCCGGCGTCGTGTGGCCGCACCGGGCTATGCGTTCCAGCGCGAGCGCTACTGGATCGACCCGCCCAGGCGGCGCCGGCCGGCCGACGGCCACCCGCTGCTGGGGCAGCGGCATGAGCTGCCGAAGGGCGAGGTGAGTTTCGAGAGCGAGGTGCTGGCCTCGGATCCGCAGTGGTTGTCGGATCACCGGGTGTTTGAGCGGGTTGTGGCGCCGGGAGCGCTGTATGGGTCGTTGGCCCTGGAGGCCGGCCGGTCGGTGTTTGCCGGTGAGCCGGTGTCTGTTGAGGCGCTGCAGATTCTGTCGCCACTGATCCTGGAAGAGGTAGCGGAGGGCGCCACCAACGGCGACCCGGGCCGTACGGTTCAGGTGGTTGTCGGGTCTTCAGATGATGCTGGTAGGCGTAGTGTGGGGATTTACAGTCGAGGGGTCGGCGAGGAGAGCTGGACGGCGCACGCCGAGGGCTTGGTGTCAGCGGGTATGGTGGAAACGGTGACGCCCGCTGCCGATCTGCAAGAGTTAACGCAGAACCTGAAGGCCTTGGACACTGGAGACTTCTATCGTGAGGTTGCCGATCTTGGGATTGTCTATGGTCCGTTTTTCCAGGGCGTCGGGTCGTTGTCGGTAGGCGATGGCGAGGCGGTTGGCGAAGTTGTGCTGCCGGCCGGGTTGGCAGGTGGGGGCCTGGCGGTTCATCCGGCGCTGCTGGATGGCTGCTTCCAGGTGCTGGCGGGGCTGCTGGAGGCGGGCGGGTCGGAGCACCGGCAGACCTATCTGCCGTTTGGTTGGGAGCGTTTGTGGCTGTTGGGGCCACTTCCGGAGCGGGTTCTGTGCCGGGCGTCGCTGCCGGGCGGTGACAGCGCGAGGGACGCGGACGGGTCGCTGCCGGAGACGGTGACGGCGTCCCTGTGGTTCTATGGCGAGGACGGGCTGTTTCTGGGTGGCGTGAGCGGGTTCGTGGCGAAGCGTGCGACGCGCGCGGCTCTTCTGAGCGCAGTGGAGCAGGTGGACGGCCTTCTTTATGAGGTTGTGTGGCAGGGTGTGACGCCGGTTGCGGATGATCCGGCTGAAGAGGAGGCGGCGGCTGGCCCGGTGTTGTTGGTGGATGGCGGCGGCAGTGCGCCGGTGCCGGCGGCGATTGCTGACGGTCTGACAGCCCGGGGCGTGGCGGTAGTGGCGGGAGCGGACGAGGACCCGGCACGGCTGCTGGGCTCGATGCTGGCGCCGGCCGGTGGTCCGCACGCCAAGAGCGACACGGCCGATGACGGCGCCGAGGCGCTGCCGGACCATCCAGGTATCCCTGGACTTGGTAGCCCTGGTCTTGGTGGCCCTGATTTTGGCGGCATTGTGTATGTGGCTGCGGCGGGAGCCGGAGAAGAGGACAAGGCGGACCCTGCCGGAGCCTCGTCGCAGCGGCTTGGCCGGCTGCTGGGTCTGGTGCAAGGGGTAGTGTCTGCTGAGGTGTCGCTGCCGTTGGGTCTGACGGTGGTGACGTGCGGCGGTGTGGCGGCGGTGCCGGGCGAGGCGGTTGATCCGGAGCAGGCGTCGATATGGGGCTTTGTGCGTTCGGTTCAGACGGAGCAGCCGCAGTTGGGTTTGCGGCTGGTGGATATTGCGCCCGGCGCGGCGGTGGATGAGCCCCTGCTTGGGCTGCTGACACAAGCTGGTTCGGAGCCGCAGCTGGCGCTGCGCTCAGGTGAGATGCGCGTGCCGCGGTTGACGCGAGCTGTGCCGGGATTGTTGTCGCCGGCCGCCGGCGGCCGTCTGACGGTTGCCGAGCGGGGTTCGTTCGATGCCCTGCGGTTGGCACCGCTGGAGGACCGGTTGCCCGGTCCGGGCGAGGTGACGATCGCGGTGCGGGCGGGTGGCCTGAACTTCCGCGATGTGCTCAACGTACTGGGCGCCTATCCGGGCGATGCCGGCGCGCTCGGCGGCGAGGTCGCGGGGCTGGTCACCGAGGTCGGCGAGGGTGTCCGACATGTTACTGTGGGCGACCGTGTGTTGGGCTTGGTGGAGGGCGGCCTGGCGAACAGGGTGACGGCACCGGCGGTGCTGGTGCGGCGGCTTCCATCATCGTTGGACTTCACCGGAGCGGCGACGGTGCCGGTGGCGTTTGCGACAGCGTTGGCGGCGTTCGAACTGGCCGGTCTGAGGGCCGGTGACCGTGTGCTGATCCATGCAGGTGCCGGCGGTGTCGGTATGGCGGCGATCCAGCTGGCGTTGACCCTGGGGGCGGAGGTGCATGCGACGGCCAGCGCGCCCAAGCAGGCGCTGGTGCGCTCGCTCGGTGTGGCCGGGGTTCATGACAGCCGGTCGACGGGCTTCGGGGCGGCGATCCTGGAGGCCACGGGCGGGTCCGGGGTGGATGTGGCCCTGAACAGCCTGACCGGGGAGGGTTTTATTGCGGCCAGCCTGTCGTGCCTGAAGCCGGGCGGCCGGTTCGTGGAGATTGCCAAGCGGGACATCTGGAGCCCGGAGGTCATGTCGGCGGCGCGGCCGGACGTAGCCTATCACATCCTGGCGCTGGACGATTGGATGGTCAACGAACCGAACCGAGTCGGAGGGTTACTTGATCGTCTGATGGAGCGGTTTGGCGCTGGCGACCTGCGGCCACTGCCGGCGCGGCACTACCCGCTGAGCGAGGCAGCGTCGGCGATGCGGTTCATGGCCTCTGGGCAACATGTGGGCAAGATCGTGCTGTCGCCGTCGGCACCGACGATCCGGGGTGAGGCCAGCTATCTGGTCACGGGCGGCTTGGGTGCCCTTGGGCTGGAAGCGGCGACGTGGCTGGCGCGTTCGGGGGCCGGACATCTGGTGTTGGCGGGCCGCCGGGCACCGGACACGACAGTGCAAGAGCGTCTTACGGAACTGGAGGCGGAGACCGGCTGTGTCATCGCGACGGCGTGTGTGGACGTGTCGGACGGCGATGCGGTGGCGGCGCTGGTCGGCCGCTTTGCGGCGAACGACGCGCCCACGGATGCAGCGGACGAACGAACGGTAGAGCCCACAGCATCAGAGACGCTCTGGCCGCCCCTGGCGGGTGTGATCCATGCGGCAGGTGTTCTGGATGACGGTGTGGTGACAGCGCAGACGGCGGAGCGGCTGGCTTGTGTGCTGGGGCCGAAGGCGCTAGGTGCCTGGCATCTGCACCGGGCGACCGTTGACCGGGATCTGGACCTTTTTGTGCTCTACTCCTCGGTGGCGGCGACGCTGGGCTCGGCGGGCCAGAGTTCCTACGCGGCGGCGAACGGCTATCTTGACGGTCTGGCGGCGTATCGGCAGAGCCAGGGCCTTGCGGCAACGAGCGTTGCCTGGGGTCCTTGGTCGTCGGGCATGACTGAGGATACGGCGGTCCAGGCGAACATGACGCGACAGGGTCTGCGGCCGTTGTCGGCGGCGGTAGCACACAACGCACTGGCACGGCTGTTGGCGGGCGGCCGGTCTTTTGGCGTGGTGCTGGACGCGGACTGGCGTCGGATGGGCGACGGTCTGGGGTCGGTGCGGCCGGTAATGCTGTCGGGCTTGCTGAGTGCGCCGACGGGTCTTCATGTGGGCAAGAGCACGCTGTTGTCTCGGTTGCGGCAGACGCCGGCGTCGGAGCGCGAGGCAGTTCTGGTCGGCTTGGTGCAAGAGACGCTGCAGGCGGTTCTGGGTCTGGCGGCGCGTCCGGCGGCCTCGGCCGGGTTCTTCGATCTGGGTCTGGACTCGCTGATGGCGGTGGAGCTGCGCAACCGGCTGAACGCCGTCCTGGATGGTGCAGTCGAGGTCTCCAACACGGTCGCCTTCGACCACCCAACGGTCGACAAACTCGCTCGGTACGTTGCAGGGGCACTTGAACTTGGCGAACCCGAAGATGTCGACGACTCTTCACAGCCAGAGCGTGTGAATGATCTTCGATCTCGTCCGGTCCCTGGCAGCTTTCATCGAGTATCCGCTTCGAGAGCGCATCATGTGCCACCGAGGTCGCCGACCGAACGGCTCGTGGCAGAAACAGTGGGGCATCTGCTGGGAGTGGAGCATGTGGGTGTTGAGGACAATATTCTCGAGCTTGACGGCCATCGCCTGTTGGCGGGACGCCTGGCAGCCAGGCTGCTCGAAGCGTCCGGCAGGAGCATTCCGGTTGCAACTGTGCTGGAGGCGCAGACGATTGGTGCACTTGCTAAAGCTCTCGAGGGCAATACGCTAAGCCAGCGGAATACGCCGCTCGTTAACTTTGTCGACCCGACTGGATCGAGCGATGCAGCACGGCCCTCGCTTTTTTGCCTGCACCAGCTCTCAGGTCACGCTACACCATTCCGTACGCTGGTCGCAGGGCTATCGGATCGGTTCTCGGTTATTGGCGTTCAGGCGCGCGGGGTGGGGCCAGGCGAAGAACCGTTTGCGACCTATGCCGAAATGCTGTCGTGCTATCGAGCCGCCATCGCCGATGCCCAGCCTGAAGGTCCGCTTCATCTGCTCGGCTGGTCAATGGGCGGATACTTGGCTCACGATCTGGCTTGCACCTTTGAGAGTGAAGGCCGAACGGTCGACAGTCTGATCCTACTCGACAGTATCCGGGAATTGGTTGAAAAGGCACGGAATGGTGGAACCGATCTGGAGGTTATGTCCGAGTTGCCGTTGGATCCGGAAACGCTGGATTTGATCATTGAATTCCAAGACGAGGACACTTCGTCGTCCGATCGGCCATCCCAGCTGCGGCTGCTCGCGGCCAAAATGGTGGATCTAGGAATTGTCGGGGTCGAGGGTCTCCCTAATGCGAATCTGATTGTGCCTCTCCTCCGACTAATGGTGCACCACGGTGGCTTGGCGCAGGAGAGTGGGCTGACCAGAAGGCACTCTACCCCAACACTGGTTATTCGGGCCAGGGACAGCATGACCCACATCCTTGATCCTGCGATGGGCTGGGGCCCCTATTGTGGTCCCGTCTCCGCGGTGGATGTGCCTTTCGGGCATTTCGGATTGCTGCGGAAGGACGCCGCGCTGGTGATAGCCGAGGCGATCAAAGAGTGGAAAGACGCTCGCCAGTGTACCGATGCGTTGTCAGCGGAATGACATGCAGGTTTGACAATGGATGATCGGAGATAAGAGCGACCATGGTGTACGCTCGTCATTCCGGGTCCGATGGCCCGCAAGAATCAATGATTACGGGCATACCGTTGCCAGAGGATGCTGCTGTTGAGCCGGCAGGGCCAGCCAAGACGGCGATCCGGATTCTGTGTTGGAGCGATGCATTGCGACCCGGGGAACCGGCCGGAGGGCCGACGCTCGTTCTGCTTCACGGTCTTGGTGACGGTGCGGATATCTGGCGGCCGGTGTTGGACCACTGGCCAGGGCCGGCTCCGCCGATCGTTGCCCTTGATTTGCCGGGTCATGGTGATTCAGGTTGCCTGCCGGTAGACAAGTACCGCGTTCCGGAAATAGCACGGATCGTTGCCGCGGCATTGCACCATCTGGGGCTCGAGCAGGTGGTGCTGATCGGTCATTCGATCGGTGCAGGCATTGCGCTGCACCTGGCCGGCAGCGGCCTGGTGAGGCCGCATGGCACCATTTTGATCGAACGCAGCGCCGACACAGCTGAGCAGGCCGACGCCGCGGTCGCCAAGCACCTTGCCGGCTTGATTGCCGGCGCTGCCGATCTCGATCGCTTGATCGCGTATGTCCGCAGCCAACTGCCTTTGGCCGATGCGCGGGCAACGAGAGAGGCGATTACGGCATTGGCGCGGCCGGCAGACACGGGCTGGCACCTACCTATCGATCCTGCAGTCAAGCGGCTGCTCGACCGCGCAGCCAGCGGACACGACGAGTGGGCCTTATTGAAAGCCGTCTCTGGGCCGGTGGCGATCGTTCGCGGTCAATACTCCAGCTTCCTGCCGTTGACGATTGCCGAGCGAATGGCAGCGACGGCGCGCTCCCCGGTTACGGTTGAGACCATCACCCGGTCGGGCCACGCCATCTCTTTGGAACAGCCGGCAGCCTTGGCCGCCTGTCTGGCGCGGCAGGTCGTGCGGTTTCAGGGCGTTTGCTGATCCATGGAGCGATCGTGTGTAAAATCCTCCGAGCGACAGAGCTGATCGCGTGAGGCTGCTCGCCATTTCCGACCTGCACCTGGAGCATCCGGCAAACCGGCAGGCCCTGCGGGATCTGCCCGCCCGCTCCGATGACTGGCTCGTGATTGCCGGGGACGTGGGGCATGGACCCGAACATCTGGCCCTTTGCTTTGACACTCTGGTGCCTCGGTTTGCCCGTGTGGTCTGGACACCGGGCAACCACGATCTTTGGTCGCGACCAGACCGCCCGGACGAAAGCCGCGGCGTCGCCCGCTATGAGGAACTGGTGGCGCTGGCCCGGGCCTATGGCGTCATCACACCCGAAGACCCGTTCCCGATCTTCGAACATTCCGGCGGTCCGATACTGATCGCGCCAGTCTTTGTGCTCTACGACTACAGCTTCCGCCCCGCATCGGTACCGCTGGCGGGCGTCGTTGACTGGGCGGCGGAGGCAAACAGCGTGTGTGCCGACGAATACCTGCTGCACCCGGATCCTTTCCCCTCGCGTAATGCGTGGTGCCAGGCTCGCTGTGCGCAAACCGAGGCGCGACTGGCCGCCCGACCGCAGGCCATGCCGACTGTCTTGATCAGCCATTTCCCACTGGAGGAAGCGCTGGCCGTCCTGCCTCGGGCACCGCGATTCACGCCCTGGTGCGGCACGCGGCTGACCCGGGATTGGCATCGCCGTTTCGATGCCAGGGCCGTGGTATTCGGGCATCTGCACATTCCCGGCACGCGCTGGATCGACGGCGTGCCGTTTCAGGAGGTCTCTCTCGGCTATCCCAGGCAAAGGCGCCACGGCTCCGCCATTGGCGACCACCTGCGCGAAGTTCGACTGGGGCCTTATAAGAGAACGCTGGCCATTGTCGGGGAGCCCGAGGAAACATGAGCGACGCCGTTTGGTGGCAAGTGTATCGCAGTGTCGACGGCATCGAGATCTTTGCCGTCGACCTGTCGCCTGATGCCTCTCTGGAGGGGTACGCACTTGGCCTGCTCAGCCAGCCCGAACGGACACGCTACCGGCGTTTCCTTGTCGAAGATGCACGCCGGCAGTTCCTGCTTGCCCGCGGCGCGTTGCGTCTGCTTTTGAGCAGTCGGCTCAATCGGGCGCCGGCGACGATAAGCTTTGCGACCCAGGCCTATGGCAAACCGTACGCGATCGCCGATGGCGTTCCGGCGCCGGTTTCGTTCAATATCAGCCACAGTGGCGATGATGGGCTGATCGCCCTCACCGGGTCGCGCAGCGTCGGCATCGATCTGGAGCACCGCCGGTCCCAAGTCGATCTCGACGGAGTGGCGGCACGTGTGTTCGGCGCCAGGGAACGGGCGGTGCTGTCAGGTCTGACCGGTCGTAACAAGCTTGATCTGTTCTACAGGCTGTGGACGTGCAAGGAAGCCTTGATCAAGGCCAGGGGTACCGGCTTCAGCTACGATCCGGCCAGTTTCGAGGTGCCCGACACCATCCTGGCGGGCGGTAGCAGTGCCCGGTTCGGGTTTCCCGACGACGACACGAAACGTTGGATGCTGGAAGACCTCGGATCCGACACCTATGCCGCCGCACTTGCCTATCAGCCATGACATCACCGATCGCTTAAACAGGCCGCGATCATGAAGTCGAGAAAAAGATCATACGGCATCGGCTGGAAGGCCAACGGGAAACCATCTCGTGGTTTGACTTGGCCCTTCATGCCGCCGCTTGGAACAGGCCTTGCTGATATCGACGGTTGCGGGCCCATGAATTGAACCTCTCTTCGCTGCTCATCGGATATTCAAGTTCCATAAGATAAATTATGCGAATAGACGATGTAGCAGCCATTTAGTAATGCGACCATGGGCCAGTTAGAGATGCGACACTTCCCATCCGTCTAACGCTGGTCAATGTCAACGTTGGAAGGAAGACTGGCCTCGACACGCCTGAGCGCTGACGGAGCCGCAATGTCTTTGATCACCATGTCGCAGCAAGAATTGAACCGGCTCGAAGCCATCCAGAAGATTAGAGATCGACGCTTGAGCGTTGTGCAGGCCGCCGAGCTCTTGGGTCTCAGTCGAAGCCAGGTACACCGGCTTTTGCAGGCTTATGACCGTGAAGGTCCTACGGGTCTCGTGTCAAAGAAGCGCGGCCAACCCAGCAATCGGCGTCACAGTGATGAGTTTCGCAACATCGTCCTAGACCTGGTGCGTACGCATTATCACGACTTTGGCCCGACTCTGGCACGCGAGAAGCTGATTGAGCTTCACCAGATTTCTGTCGGCAAAGAGACTTTGCGTCGATGGATGACGGATGCCGGTCTCTGGACATCACGCCGAGAACGCAAACAGCGGATTTTTCAACCACGATGCAGACGCGATTGCTTTGGTGAACTCGTCCAGATCGACGGGTCACATCATTGGTGGTTTGAGAACCGCGATCCTAAGTCCGCACTGCTCGTTTACATCGATGACGCGACCGGTAAGCTTCTTCATCTGCGGTTTGCGAAGTCTGAGAACACGTTCGACTACCTGCAAACCACCAAGGATTATCTAGCGCAATGGGGCAAGCCAGTCGCATTCTACAGCGACAAACATGGGGTTTTTCGAACCACTCATGCCTCAACCGCGGACAGAACCAGCGGCCTCACTCAGTTCGGCCGGGCTCTGTATGAGCTGAACATCGATATTATCTGTGCCAACACCCCGCAAGCCAAAGGCCGTGTTGAGCGGGCCAATCGCACCCTCCAGGATCGTCTGGTCAAAGAATTACGGTTGCAAGGTATTGATACCATTGAGGCTGCCAATGAATTCGCGCCGCAGTTTATTGCGGATTTTAATTCCCGTTTTGGCAAAGAACCTCATAATCCGAAGGACGTGCACCGCCCTCTTGCCGCTCATGAGAACCTGGATAGCGCCATGTGCCGCAAGGAAGTTCGCACCGTTTCGCAGTCTTTGACGTTGCGCTATGAGAAGGTGATTTTCATCCTGGATCCGACGGACTACGCCAAGACCCTGCCCCGCCAGAAGGTCATCGTCTGCGATTATCCCGATGGACCGACACCCGAGCATGCACTAAAAATCATATCGGACCACTCAAGTGGGGCTGATCACAGCGCATTCTTGCATTTAAATGCCAAGCGACACCGGCACCATAAACACAGTTGCTAGGCGGACTTCTTGGCGATCTCTTCGGCTGCGGTTCAAAAACAATCAATTGCGGAAGTCCATCCGATAACTCACTCTGGAATCCAGGGGCGCACTTAAAGGCAACTAAAGGGTAGGACTATTTCCAGGACGTCAGGGTGTCCTGCTTATTGCGGATGAAACCATGCGCAAAACATTAAAGCGCAGCTGGGTGGGGTATCAAAAATTTTGCCAATGATATTGTAAATTTTATCAATATCTGTAATTTGACAACGAGTAGGCAATATCGTGAAAGGAAAAAGAAACTATGCAGACAATAAACACTGACGAGAACTCGCAAGAGAAGTCTATGCTCAGCGCGGAAGACTTGAAGGAAATCGCAGTTGGTCCTTTTGTCTACTACGAGGGCGAAGACGCCGACGATGACGACGGCGACAAGTAAAAACGAATGCTCCGCCCGTCGATACGGGTGGAGCAAAATCTCAAGAAAAAAACCGCTATGGAATCGAAAATCAATTTCTGCATTAGTCGCGTTCCGTCAATTGATATAAAATCTTTTTTACCTGAGAAACTGAAGTCTAATAGTCAAGAAAATAACCTTACATTTCTGACTGCACGTTCTCGAGGCGTCGTCGTCGGTGTCTCAGTATTCAGATGTCTTTTAAAAACCTCAGAAAAATTGAGGATAAACTGGATTTTCGTGCCCGAGAAGTTTCGTAGAAACGGCATTGGAAAGCAGATGTTGGTCCGTATTGAAAGTTGGGGCCGATCCAAAGGAATTGAAAAAATAATCATTGATCGTAATGCGCAGCCGAGCAAATCCGCGCTAGACCAATTGCTCATGTATGAACGCTGGGAGCCACCTTTTCGACACTCAGTTCGCCACATCACCAGTCGCAACGCTGCCGACATTGATAAACTCAGCTGGTTTAGTCATGTGAGCTGCGACGCTAACCTGACGATTAAACCATGGTCAGAGCTTCCTTCGAACATGATTGAACAACACTCTAAAAACACTGCCGATTTTGTTCCAAAATGGGCCAATTTTCAAACCTATGGTGCCTTCTTTTTTCCTCCCACCAGTGTTGCGTTGTTAGACAGAGATAAGGTTGTTGGTTGGTTCTTAGGCGTCCTGGATGGACATGACTTTTTGAACTACCGTGGAATATACATATTGGAGAATTATAGGAGAAGCAGTAACGCCCTAGCTTTAACGAAGGAGATGATCTTGCTACATAGAGATCATCCTTCTACTCGGCACAGAGCCGGTGTTTTTATTACCCACTACAAAAACAGATTGGCTTCAAATTCGATCGAACGCAGAATTCGACCGATAATCGTTCAATCAGACGAGACCCTCCGACATATGAAGACAATCCAACCTGATATACCCATTTGAGAAGACATGCTTCGGGAAAGCTCAGTCTCATAGATGAAACGGCAAACAGCAGAAGATCGTCGGTGGATTAGATGCAAAACACCACTGGTATTGCAAATGGAAACTGCGGAATGTGGTGCGGCAGTTTTGACCTCAATTCTCCGATATTTCGGGCACTTTGAGACGCTTGCAACAGTTCGCGAATTATGCGGCGTTTCTCGCAATGGGACAAATTTTCTCGCAATTTCAGAAGTCGCTGAGAAACTGGGACTGATTGTTCAAGGGAATAAGGTCAAATCTATTGAGCTAAAAAAACTTAAATTCCCAATGATAGCTCTTTGGCAGAAAAGTCATGCGGTGGTATTGGAAGGAGTTGGCATCGGCGGGTGGTTTATTAACGATCCAGCCAAAGGGCACATCATTGTATCGGATACTGAATTTCAAGAAAAATTTTCCAATGTCGTGATGACGCTTTCTCCGGGACCAAATTTCAAACCCAAAAAACCTCCCTTAGCTTTGCAACAAAGAATTATCGGCTTATTTCTTTCAGAAAAACGACTGTTAGCATGTGTCATTGCCTTGAGTGCTGTGCTTGGCTTCGTAAGCATGAGCATTCCTTACATCATGAAAAATGTAATTGATAACCCAAATATTGTTTTTAGCGAGTTTCACAGCATAGTAGCGCCAATTTTTTTTGGCTTTTTATTCGCAACGGTACTATTTGTTGCTTGGTTTCGATCCAATTTGTTACTCAAGTTCGAAACCAAACTTTCCGGTGATCGTGCCGAGAGCTTTATGCTGCACGCAATTAAGCTCCCAATCAGCTTCTTCAGTCAAAGATTCAGCGCTGAAATCGGTTCTCGTGTGCTACTGAATCAAAAAATTGCAAGATTTGTTGTCAGCGATTTGGCAAACATAATATTCGATTTTATGTCTATGGTCTTCGTGTTGACAATGATGCTTTGTATCGATTGGCTGCTATCAATCTTAGCAATCGCCTTTCTTTGCCTAAATTTTGTGATCATACGAAAAGTGTTGTCTTTTCAGCGGCGCCTTGCGTCACAAGCACTGAACGAAAACGGCAAATTGCGCGCTCTTTCTGTTTCGGGTCTAAAACTGATGGAAACGATCAGAGGTGGAGGCAGAGAGAGCGAGTTTTTGAATAGTTGGCTACCAATACAAGATAGTGCACTCAACGCAGTATTTAAGTTAAGTCGTACCAGAAGAATAGTATCTAATGTACCAGAGTTTATGTTAGGCTTAGCACTGGTCTGCTCGTTGATTGTAAGCATATACCAATACGAAGCGGGGGCTATAACTTTAGGTGATCTGGTTGCCTTTCAACCGTTGATGCTGGCATTGATTTCGCCGGTTACTCGTATCATCGGAGTCCTAGGCCAAATACAAATGGTGCACGCTCAGTTCGAGCGTCTCGACGACGTACTACAGCATTCACTCAATGAAAAGAACCAGTGCAGCTTAGTTACAATAGGGCATCACTGTCAGGTAGCTCGAAATGTTCAGTCTTTTACGCTAGAATTAAGAGATGTTTCGTTCGGATACACTCTGTTGAAGCCTCCAATAATTCAAAATGTATCATTGGAATTGAAGCCAGGTGCTATAACTGCACTTACAGGCCCCAGTGGTTGTGGAAAATCCACTATTGGAATGCTTGTGGCAGGTTACTATCAACCCTGGAAAGGATCTGTTCGCATAGCGACGAACCAACTTTCCGCAGACCATGGTAAAGAATGGACACGACGAGTCGGATGGGTTGGGCAAGACGGGCCAGTCTTCAAAGGTACGCTTCGAGAGAACTTATCATTGTTTGAGAACGAGATTCCGGACAGTGAGTTACTGAGGTGCTTGTGTCTAGTTGGTCTTCGCAGTTGGTGTAGCAGTTTGCCGAGAGGCCTTGAGTCGACACTAATGGGAGGGCGGCAACTAAACGGGGAACAGCGTCAGCAATTGTCGCTTGCACGTGCCTTATTGAAATCTCCTCGCTATTTGATACTTGATGAAGCATTAAATGCTATTCGTCCAGTACAAACAGAACGGATACTAAGGTCGATAAAGACTATAAATATTGGCTGCTTAGTAATTTCGCATAATCCTCTTTCGTTAAGTAATATTGACAGCCTATACTTGCTTCAAGATCATTCATTGATAGAGATAAATGAAATTGATGACAAAAATCACGCATTAAACGGTATGTACACAAACAAAGATAGCAAATAATGAGAAAGAGCGTTAACACATTCGACTCGTTATTCAAGTTCCCCAACAAACCACTTGGAAAACTTTCTCTCATTCGTTTTTGCCTCCGTAAAGTAAACGGTCAATTTTCTCTTTTAGCTATTTCTACGATTTTTGCGGCTTGTATCACGTTTTTTGTTCCACGAGCTATATCTGTAATTTTCGATGAAGTAAAAGATCAGTCTATAAGTCCGGAAATACATCTATATTGCTTAGTACTACTTTTTTTGTTCTTAAGTGTATTCTTTTCTAAAGTGCTACGAGACATTACATTTTCAAGTATAGAGCAAAAGTTTGACAGAGTGATTCAGCAGGCCATTTGGCATCGAATACTTCACGTTCCATCAAATTTTTTCTTAGAATACTCAACTGGTGATTTGATTGAAAGGCTTTCAAGCCCTCAGAAATTTCGGATCAGCTTGTCTAGGTTCTTTCTTGGCGGTCTACTGAGTGCCGGCGTCGCCACAGCTACCTTCGCCTCGTTAATATCGATTGATGCGTACTTGTCTTCGATTATTTTGATGTTTCTAGTTGTCTTATTATTTCTTACATTTTTTTGCGTTCGTATTCAGATTCCGATCTTGAGAGCGATGAACAATGAAATGGGGCATGCATCTAATTTTTGCATTGAAATTTTTGCGTCAATACTTGTCTTGAAAAGTCTCGGAGCTGAGAAGTCTGTTCTTCAAAAGTGGAAATCCATTAATGATCGAGTTCTTAAGCTCTATCACCGCAAACGATTGATAGAGATCACACTAAGCACTTATACAACTGCATATCCTATTGCGGGTCTAAGTGTAATAATTTGGTATTTTAGCAGTAACGACGAACTCGTGGACGCAAGTGACTTAGCTACATTTGCAATTTCGTTTTCTCTATTTGCCTCTGCGTTTTCCAATGCCGCACTGGTTACTTTTCGTTCAGCTGACCTTTTAGTTTCGTATGAGAGGATAGCACCGTTGTTGGATGAGCTGCCAGACATCCTAGACACGCGGATCTCAGAAGCAAAAAACCTCACGACAATTACATTTGTTAACGTCACCCTAGACAATCCATATCAATCGGAACCTATTTTGGAGAAATGCAACTTTTCAATAGAAAAAGGCACTTGCGTTGCTATTTCTGGTGTTGTTGGATCCGGAAAAACCAGCATTCTTCGATTGATCCTAGGCTTGGAGACACCGTCAAATGGCCAAATATTGGTCAACGATCAGCCAGCCAATCCCCATGATTTTCAATGGTTACGCAATAACTGTAGTTATGTGGCGCAAAATGAAACACTTCTACCTGGTACGATCCGTGAGAATGTTGTCGGTAAAGGCACAATGAAAAAAGACCAAGAGATTTGGAGTGCACTGGATCGTGTCGGCTTGGGGGAAGAGTTTAGAGATTTGCCAATGGGATTGGACACTGTGTCAACAGGCTCGAGAACTGGTTTTTCGACAGGTCAAATACAGCGATTGCTGGTCGCGCGAGCGCTTCTTTCTAGTGCAACTATTTTGATTTTTGACGAAGCAATAAACTGCCTTGACCATGCCAATCGAAAACTGATTGTGAACGAGTTAACTACCGAAAACAGAACGATCATATTTGCATCGCGTCATTCAGAGTTTTTATCCTTTTTTGACAAGTCCATCATGTTGCATGAGCCGTTGTAAGGGCATTGCCAACTTAGTTTGATCAGATTGCAGGGCGCTCGATTTGACAGAACTCAGGCATTCATTTGTGCAGTGTAATCAGCCCACAGGCTGAATGCGTCCGCTCTTGCATGCCGGTATGAGGGAGCCGAAAGCTTATATCGGCACGGCCGGAATATGGTATTGATCTGATCGTGAGCGGATAGGAAGCGTTGCGCCTGGCCAGGCGACTTGAACTTGCCCATGATCTTTTCCCGTTTCCTGGTCGGACGGTGAGAATTTTCAATCCTGTTGTTCAAGCCTTTATAAGCCCGATGATCCGCGTCGGGTGCAAGGGTTTGAACCGGCTTGGTGTAGCTGCGCAGTTTGTCCGCTACCACGACACGGGGCGCGCCGAATTGTGTGACCAGTTTGCCGAAGAAACGCCTGGCTGCCTTGGCGTTGCGACGCGGTTGAACAAGAATGTCGAGCACATCACCGTCTGCATCAATCGCCCTCCAGAGCCAGTGTTTCGTCCCGGCAATGATGATCACCGTTTCGTCGAGGTGCCATTTGTTGTTTGGCTTCGGTCTGTCCCGGCGGATGCAGTGCGCGAAATGCCGACCGAACCGGTTCACCCATTTGCGGACCGTCTCCCGGCTGACACTGATGCCCTGCTCTGCCAGCAGGTCTTCAACGTCTGCCGTACTCAGCGCGAAACGATGATAAGCCCAGACTGCATGGGCGATGATTGATCGTGGAAAGCGAAAGCCTTTCAGTCGGGGAAAAGCGAAAGCGTGTATCATAGCCATGCGCTACAACTTCCACCCCAAACAACAAGTTAAGTTGGCAATGCCATTTGACTTATTCCGCTTCAGACAAAACGGCATGGCGACGCGAAACTCGCCACGCTATGATCTCGCGCGCAATCACATGCGCTGCGTCACTCTTCAGCAATTCGAAATGCCCAAAAGGCACATCCACAGCGGAGATGGGACCACAATAAGGCGCCCAACCCATCGAAGTGGAACGCCTATGCCTCTTGCTGTTCTCAGACCGAATGACCAATGTGGGAGCAGAGTGTCGATTTGTCAGTCCACTCTGCCCGACTAAGGCAGCATTGTGCGCCATTAGTTCGAGGAAAGGTTCAATCAGATCAATATGGTCGACAATTTCGGGTTCGAACATGCCAAGATCCGCAAGATGGCTAGCCAGCAACCGCTGCTGGGATTGCCGATCAGACGATGAACTGTCTTGGATCTCGAGGATTAGATCCATCGTTTCCGGATCTAACGGCAATTCAGTCATAATATCCCGATCCGTTCCTCCACTCCAAGCCTTCTCAACTACCTCTCGGACGCTGTCCAAGAGGACCAAGCTTTCCACCGTTCGACCCTCATGTTCAAAGATGCACGCCAGATCATGTGCTAGGTATCCGCCCATGGACCAACCCAGCAAATGGATTGGACCTTCAGGCTGCGCGTCGGCAATTGCGACCCGATAGCTCGATAGCATTTCGGAGTAGTTGGCATATGGTACCTCACCCGGCACTATCCCGCGTGCTTGGACACCAACAACCGAAAACTGATCTGACAACCAGGGGACTAACGTGCGGAAAGGTGCGGCGTGCCCCGAGAGTTGGTGAAGACAAAAAAGCGAAGGCCGTTCCGTTTCACTTGTACTAGCCGGGTCTGCAAAGCGAACAAGAGGCCCACCCTTATGATTTGATGTGTTCTGTTCAAGAGCCTCCGCAAGTGCACCTATGGTCTGCAGATCCAGGACTGTTTCAATCGGTATTTTGCGTCCTGACACGTCCAGCAATCTGGTAACCAAGCGTTCTGCAAACAATCGATGGCCGTCGAGTTTTAGAATATTGTCGTCGACACTCACACTATCCAAACGAAGTAGTTCCGCCACAGTTTCAGCCACGAGCCGTTCATACCGCGTGCTCGGCTGAGTGGTTTTCATGCAAACATCTGGTCCTTGATGAGAGCCGACTGAGACCAGGCGAGATTCAAGTTCGTCCTGCAAGTTCGGCAGGCGTTCTGTTTTGCTCTCTTCGAGCGCGCCCAATTGCTCAGCGATATGCCTTGCCAGCTTGTCGACCGTAGGGTGGTCGAAAGCGACAGTGTTGGAGACCTCGACTGCGCCGTCCAGAGCGCGGTTCAGCCGGTTGCGCAGCTCCACCGCCATCAGCGAGTCCATGCCCAGATCGAAGAAACCGGCCGAGGTCGATGGACGCTCCGCCAGACCCAGAACCGCCCGCAGCTCGTCTTTTAAGAAGCCAACCAGCACACTCTCGCGCTCCGCCGCCGGCGTCGACCGCAACCGAGACAACAGCGCGCTGTGGCCCGCATAAAAACCCGAAGGCGCGCTTAACAGACCCGACAGCAGTGCCGGCCGCACCGACCCCAGAGCCTCGCCCATCCGACGCCAGTCCGCGTCCAGCACAACACCACTCGACCGGCCACTTGCCAGAAGCCGCGCCAGTGCCCCTTGCGCCGGGCCCGCCGACAACGGCCGCAGACCCTGACGCGCCATGCTCGCCTTAACCGCAGCCTCCTCGGTCATGCCCGATGACCACGGACCCCAGGCAACGCTCGTTGCCGCAAGGCCCAGGCTCTGCCGATACGCCGCCAGACCGTCAAGATAGCCGTTCGCCGCCGCGTAGGAACTCTGGCCCGGCGCCCCCAACGTCGCCGCTACAGAGGAGTAGAGCACAAACAGATCCAGATCCCGGTCCAGCGTCGCCCGGTGCAGATGCCAGGCACCTAGCGCCTTCGCAGCAAACACCCCTGACAGGCGCTCCGACGTCTGCGCTGTCACCACGCCATCGTCCAAAACACCTGCCGCGTGGATCACACCTGAAAGCGCCGGATAGTCGCAATCCGAACCAAAGCATGCGATCAATCTCTCGACTGCCACACCGTCCGACACATCCACCGAGACCGTCGCGATCCGGCAACCCGTCCGCGCACTGAGATCATCTAACGCGGCCTGTGTCTGTGTATCCGGAACACGACGGCTCGCCAAAACAACCATCCCGGCACCTTGAGCCGCCAGCCACTCGGCCGCCTCCAGACCCAAAGCCCCCAAGCCGCCCGTGACCAGATAGCTGGCCTCAGAGCGCAGAGTCACTTCCTCAGCCTCAACGGGCGCAGCTCGCGTCAACCGCGGCACGCGCATCTCACCTGAGCGCAGCGCCAGTTGTGGCTCCGAACCAGCTTGTGTCAGCAGCCCAAGCAGGGGTTCATCCACTGTCGCGCCGGGCGCAATATCCACCAGCCGCAAACCCAACTGCGGCTGCTCGGTCTGAACCGAGCGCACAAAGCCCCATATCGACGCCTGCTCCGGGTCTACCGCTTCGCCCGGCTCTGCCGCCACACCGCCGCACGTCACCACCGTCAGGCCCAAAGGCAGCGACACCTCAGCAGACACAGTCTCTTGTACCAGCCTCAGCAGCCGGCCAAGCCGCTGCAAGGAGGCCTCAGCAGCGTCCGCCTCGTCCGCTCCAGCTCCCGCCGGGGCCACATACAAGATGCCGCCAAGACCAGGACCGCCAAGATCCGGTTCGGCCGCCGCCGGCACCGAGCCCAGCAGCCGTGCCGGGTCTTCGTCCGCTCCCGTCACCACCGACACGCCCCGCGCCGTCAGTCCGTCAGCAATCGCCGCCGGCACCGGCGCACTGCCATCGCCGCCATCCACCAACAACACCCGGCTAGCCGCCTCCTCCTCTGCCGCATCATCTTCAGCCGGATCATCCGCAACCGGCGTCACACCCCGCCACACAACCTCGTAAAGAAGGTCGTTCACCTGCTCCACTGCACTCAGAAGAGCCGCCCGGCTCGCCCGCTTCATACTGAAGCCCGTCACACCGCCAAGCGGCCGGCCGTCCGGATCGTAGAAGGACAGATCCGCAAGCCGCACCTCCGGCACCACACCGTCATCGCTTTCCCTGCCGCCCTTCACCGCCGGCCGCAGACGCGCATGGCACAGCACACGCTCCGGCAGCGCACCCGACAGCCACAAACGCTGCCAGCCAAACGGCAGATACGTCGCCGTGCCAGGATCGCTTCCCGCCGCGCCCAGGGCCCCTGCCAGCACCTGGAAGCAGCCATCCAGCTGCGCCGGATGCACCAACAGCGCCGCTGTCTCCAGACCGGCCGGCAGCACAACTTCGCCAACCGCCTCGCCAGACCCCGACCAGACCGACGCCAGACCCTGGAACGACGCACCGTAGCCGATCCCAAGATCGGTAAAGGACCCGTACAGCCCGGACACGTCCACAGCCGTAAGACCCGCCGTCAGTTCCTCCGGATCGACAGCCGCCGCCGGCTCGACCGCTCCCGCCGACACACGCCCCTGGGCGTGCAGCCGCCAGCCATCCTCACCGGCACCCCGGCTGTAGATCTCTACCGGCCGAGACTCGTGGACCCCGGCTTCGCCGTCCTCCGGGCAACCCAGCATGACCTGCAGCGACCGGCCGGCATCGTCCTCCGCCTCGTCCAGAATCAGCGGCGCGTGCAGCTGCATACCCTCCAGCACCACCGGACCAACCGAACCGGCCGATGACCCGTTCAGCGCTCGAGCCTTGACGTTCATCGCCGCCGTCGCCGCCAGCGAGGCATACATCGCACCGGGCGCCACCACACGGCCGAACACCCGGTGGTCCGACAACCACTGCGGATCCGAAGCCAGCACCTCGCTCTCGAAGCTCACCTCGCCCTTCGGCAGCTCATGCCGTTGCCCCAGCAGCGGATGACCGTCGGCCTGCCGGCGCCGCCTGGGCGGGTCAATCCAGTAGCGTTCACGCTGGAACGGGGTGCCCGGCAGCGACAGCTTGCGCCGCACCTCGCCGCTATGGAGCGCTGCAAAGTCAGGATCGGCTCCCGCCGCATAAAGACCTGCCAGCGCCAACGCGTAAGACGCATCCGCCTCACCGCCCCGCACAAGGCTCGCAATCATTGCCGGGGCCGATTGGTCCGCATCCTCAGGCCACGCCAGCGCCGCCATCGGACCCAGAACGCCATGCGGTCCGAGCTCCAGCACAATATCGACATCCTGCGCACACAACGCCGCAACACTGTCAGCAAACCGCACCGCCTCGCGCGCATGGCGCCGCCAGTACGCGCCGTCCAGAATCTCGTTCTCGCCGACAACGCGCCCCGTCACATTGCTGATCAGCGGAACCCGTGGCCGCGCAACCGATAGACCCGAGACAACTTCCTCAAGATCCGCCAGCATCGGATCCATCAGCGCCGAGTGGAAGGCGTGGCTCGTCACCAGACGTTCAACACGCACACCCTCTGCCGCAAGCTGATCCTCCAGGTCCGCAACCAGACCCGCAGGACCGCTCACCACACGGTGCGACCCGTTGTCCGCCGCAACACTCAATCCGGCACTGTCGGTCCCATGGACAACCGCATTGACAGCCTCAACCGCCGCAGCAACCCGCTCCGTCCCGGCAAACACCGCCGCCATCGCACCAGCCGAAGCGCCCTCGACCGGCAACGCCCCCATCAGCGCACCCCGAGACGCCGCAAGACGCAAACCCTCTTCCAAAGACAGAACACCCGCCGCATGCGCCGCCGCAAGTTCACCAACCGAGTGACCCAGAACCACACACGGTTCCACACCCACACTGCGCCAAAGCGCCGTCAGACCAACCTCAAGCGCATACAGGGCAGGCTGCGTCCACGCCGTGTCGTTGATGTCCCCACAAGCGCCCTCGCGCCCGAACATCACATCCAGAAGCGACACACCGCGAAGATCCCGCAGCACACCATCGCACCGGTCCAGAACCGCACGGAACACAGGCTCGCTCTCATAAAGATCCCGCCCCATGCCAACCCACTGGCTGCCCTGACCGGTGAACACAAACGCCACACGCACCGCACCCGAACCCGCCGCACGCGACCCGGTCATCAGACCCGCAGCAGACACCCCCGAAGCCAGCGCCTCAAGACCCGCCTTCAGTTCACCGGCATCCTCAAACACCAGACCCGCACGCTCAGCAAAATGACTCCGACCAACACCGGCCGTGTAAGAAAGATCCGCCAGGACCTCCGCATCCGCCGGCCCAGTCGCTTCCAGCCAGCCAAGATATCCACGCGCCAGATCCAGCAGCGCAGCAGCGCTCTTCGCAGACAATGCCAGCACACGATGACACCGCGGACGCAGAGCCTCAGCACCAGGCGCCGGAACTCCATCCGGAACTCGCACAGGAACAACAGACGAAGACCGAACATCCTCATACGCTTCCAAAATCACATGCGCATTCGTGCCCGAAAACCCGAACGAACTCACGCCAGCCCGCGCCGGCCGGTCACTCAGGCGCGGCAGCGGCGTTGCTTGCGTCGTCACACGCACCGGCAGTGCATCCCAGTCGATATGCGGGTTCGGCGTGGTGAGGTTCAGATGCTTCGGGATCTGCCCGTGCTCCAGCGCCAGCACCGCCTTGATCAGACCGGCAATCCCCGCCGCAGCCTCAAGATGACCGATATTCGTCTTCACCGAGCCCAAAAGCAGCGGCCGCTCAGGATCCCGACCCTCCCCATAGGCCGAAGCCGCCGCACGCACCTCGATCGGATCCCCAAGCTCCGTCCCCGTCCCGTGGCACTCAAGATAATCAATGTCTGAAGGAACCAGGTTGGCCCGCGACAGAGCCGCGGCAATCACCCGCTCCTGGGCCGGACCGTTCGGCACCGTCAGACCGGCGCTCGCCCCGTCCTGGTTCACCGCACTGCCCCGGATCACCGCATGAATGCGGTCGCCGTCCCGCTCCGCATCGCTCAGACGCTTCAGCACAACCACGCCGCAACCCTCGCCACGTACATAACCGTCCGCAGCCGCATCGAACGTCTTGCAACGGCCGTCAGCGCTCAGCATGCCGCCGCCGGAGAAGGCCACAAAGCCCGCCGGTGTCAGCAAGGCATTCGCCCCGCCGGCCAGGACCAGATCCGTCTTGCCCAGGCGCAACGCGTCGCAAGCCGCATCAACCGCCACCAGCGAGGACGAACACGCCGTGTCCACCGCCACAGCCGGACCCTCAAGACCCAGCGTGAAGGCCACCCGCCCGATCGCCGTGCTCAACGCATTGCCCGTCGCCATGTACAGGCTCACCGCAGCCTCATCACCGGCCGCGGCAATCAGCTCCCGGTAGTCCTGGCTCGATATCCCGGCAAACACACCCGTCCGGCTGCCCTTCAGACCCGCCGGATCGACGCCCGCCGCCTCCAACGCCCGCCAACTGGTCTCCAGCAACAGACGTTGCTGTGGGTCCATCAGCGCCGCCTCGACCGGCGCAATCCGGAAAAAGCCCGCATCGAACCGGTCGATGCCCTCGATGAAGCCGCCATGACGTGTTGACATCTTGCCCGACACTGCCGGGTCCGGGTCGTAATGGGCCGCCAGGTCGAACCGGTCCGGCGGGATCTCCGCGATGCTCTCGCCGCCCTCGTCCAGAAGATGCCAGAACGACGACGCGTCGCCGGCCCCCGGAAAACGGCAGGCCAGACCGACAATCGCAATCGGTTCGTCGTCCCGGCGCACGACCCGCCGCACCGGCATACGCGCCGCCGCGTCCTCGCCCAGCGCCCCCAGCTTCTCGCCCATGTGCCTTGCCAGCTTGTCGACCGTCGGGTGGTCGAAGGCGACCGTGTTGGAAGCCTCGTAGGCGCCGTCCAGAGCGCGGTTCAGCCGGTTGCGCAGCTCCACCGCCATCAGCGAGTCCATGCCCAGATCGAAGAAACCGGCCGAGGTCGATGGACGCTCCGCCAGACCCAGAACCGCCCGCAGCTCATCCTGCAAAAACGCAACCAGCACACCTTCCCGATCCCCCGCCGGCGTCGACCGCAACCGGGACAACAGCGTGCTCTTGCCCGCATAAAGACCCGCCGGCGCACTCAGCAGACCCGACAGCAGTGCCGGCCGCACCGACCCCAGAGCCTCGCCCATCCGACGCCAGTCCGCGTCCAGCACAACACCACTCGACCGGCCACTTGCCAGAAGCCGCGCCAGTGCCCCTTGCGCCGGGCCCGCCGACAACGGCCGCAGACCCTGACGCGCCATGCTCGCCTTGACCGCAGCCTCCTCGGTCATGCCCGATGACCACGGACCCCAGGCAACGCTCGTTGCCGCAAGGCCCAGGCTCTGCCGATACGCCGCCAGACCGTCAAGATAGCCGTTCGCCGCCGCGTAGGAACTCTGGCCCGGCGCCCCCAACGTCGCCGCTACAGAGGAGTAGAGCACAAACAGATCCAGATCCCGGTCCAGCGTCGCCCGGTGCAGATGCCAGGCACCTAGCGCCTTCGCAGCAAACACCCCTGACAGGCGCTCCGACGTCTGCGCTGTCACCACGCCATCGTCCAAAACACCTGCTGCATGGATCACACCGGCCAAGGGCGGCCACAGCGTGTCGGGCGCTGTGGGCTCTACCGTTCTTTCTTCTGTCGTATCCGCGGGCGCGTCGTTCGCCGCAAAGCGGCCGACCAGCGCCGCCACCGCGTCGCCGTCCGACACGTCCAGGCGCGCCGTTGCAATGACACAGCCGGTCTCCGCCTCCAGTTCCGTAAGACGCTCTTGCACTGTCGTGTCCGGTGCCCGTCGGCCCGCCAGCACCACATGCCCGGCCCCGGAGCGTGCCAGCCACGTCGCCGCTTCCAGCCCAAGGGCACCCAGACCGCCCGTCACCAGATAGCTGCTATCACCCCGGATCGTCGGTGCCGAGGGCGACAGCACGATCTTGCCCACATGTTGCCCAGAGGCCATGAACCGCATCGCCGACGCTGCCTCGCTCAGCGGGTAGTGCCGCGCCGGCAGCGCAAGCAGGTCGCCAGCGCCAAACCGCTCCATCAGACGATCAAGTAACCCTCCGACTCGGTTCGGTTCGTTGACCATCCAATCGTCCAGCGCCAGGATGTGATAGGCTACGTCCGGCCGCGCCGCCGACATGACCTCCGGGCTCCAGATGTCCCGCTTCGCGATCTCCACAAAGCGGCCGCCTTGCTTCAAACAAGACAGGCTCGCCTCAATGAAGCCCTCGCTCGTCAAACTGTTGAGAACAACATCCACCCCTGACCCGCCCGTGACCTTGAGGATCTCAGCCCCGAAGCCCGTCGACCGGCTGTCATGAACCCCGGCCACCCCGAGCGAGCGCACCAGCGCCTGCTTGGGCGCGCTGGCCGTGGCATGAACCTCCGCCCCCAGGGCCAGCGCCAGCTGGATCGCCGCCATACCGACACCGCCGGCACCTGCATGGATCAGCACACGGTCACCGGCCTTCAGACCGGCCAGTTCGAACGCCGCCAGCGCCGTGGCGAATGCCACAGGCACCGTCGCCGCTCCGGTGAAGTCCAACGATGATGGAAGCCGCCGCACCAGCACCGCCGGTGCCGTCACCCTGTTCGCCAGGCCGCCCTCCACCAAGCCCAACACACGGTCGCCCACAGTAACATGTCGGACACCCTCGCCGACCTCGGTGACCAGCCCCGCAACCTCGCCGCCGAGCGCGCCGGCATCGCCCGGATAGGCGCCCAGTACGTTGAGCACATCGCGGAAGTTCAGGCTGCTCGCCCGAACCGCGATCGTCACCTCGCCCGGACCGGGCAACCGGTCCTCCAGCGGTGCCAACCGCAGGGCATCGAACGAGCCCCGCTCAGCAACCGTCAGACGGCCTCCGGCGGCCGGCGACCCTTCCGGCGACCACAGGCCAAACCGGCTTCGCCCCAGCCGCGGCGCCATGAGCTGCCCGCCGCGCAGCGCCAGTTGTGGCTCCGAACCAGCTTGTGTCAGCAGCCCAAGCAGGGGTTCATCCACTGTCGCGCCGGGCGCAATATCCACCAGCCGCAAACCCAACTGCGGCTGCTCGGTCTGAACCGAGCGCACAAAGCCCCATATCGACGCCTGCTCCGGGTCTACCGCTTCGCCCGGCTCTGCCGCCACACCGCCGCACGTCACCACCGTCAGGCCCAAAGGCAGCGACACCTCAGCAGACACAGTCTCTTGTACCAGCCTCAGCAGCCGGCCAAGCCGCTGCAAGGAGGCCTCAGCAGCGTCCGCCTCGTCCGCTCCAGCTCCCGCCGGGGCCACATACAAGATGCCGCCAAGACCAGGACCGCCAAGATCCGGTTCGGCCGCCGCCGGCACCGAGCCCAGCAGCCGTGCCGGGTCTTCGTCCGCTCCCGTCACCACCGACACGCCCCGCGCCGTCAGTCCGTCAGCAATCGCCGCCGGCACCGGCGCACTGCCATCGCCGCCATCCACCAACAACACCCGGCTAGCCGCCTCCTCCTCTGCCGCATCATCTTCAGCCGGATCATCCGCAACCGGCGTCACACCCCGCCACACAACCTCGTAAAGAAGGTCGTTCACCTGCTCCACTGCACTCAGAAGAGCCGCCCGGCTCGCCCGCTTCATACTGAAGCCCGTCACACCGCCAAGCGGCCGGCCGTCCGGATCGTAGAAGGACAGATCCGCAAGCCGCACCTCCGGCACCACACCGTCATCGCTTTCCCTGCCGCCCTTCACCGCCGGCCGCAGACGCGCATGGCACAGCACACGCTCCGGCAGCGCACCCGACAGCCACAAACGCTGCCAGCCAAACGGCAGATACGTCGCCGTGCCAGGATCGCTTCCCGCCGCGCCCAGGGCCCCTGCCAGCACCTGGAAGCAGCCATCCAGCTGCGCCGGATGCACCAACAGCGCCGCTGTCTCCAGACCGGCCGGCAGCACAACTTCGCCAACCGCCTCGCCAGACCCCGACCAGACCGACGCCAGACCCTGGAACGACGCACCGTAGCCGATCCCAAGATCGGTAAAGGACCCGTACAGCCCGGACACGTCCACAGCCGTAAGACCCGCCGTCAGTTCCTCCGGATCGACAGCCGCCGCCGGCTCGACCGCTCCCGCCGACACACGCCCCTGGGCGTGCAGCCGCCAGCCATCCTCACCGGCACCCCGGCTGTAGATCTCTACCGGCCGAGACTCGTGGACCCCGGCTTCGCCGTCCTCCGGGCAACCCAGCATGACCTGCAGCGACCGGCCGGCATCGTCCTCCGCCTCGTCCAGAATCAGCGGCGCGTGCAGCTGCATACCCTCCAGCACCACCGGACCAACCGAACCGGCCGATGACCCGTTCAGCGCTCGAGCCTTGACGTCCATCGCCGCCGTCGCCGCCAGCGAGGCATACATCGCACCGGGCGCCACCACACGGCCGAACACCCGGTGGTCCGACAACCACTGCGGATCCGAAGCCAGCACCTCGCTCTCGAAGCTCACCTCGCCCTTCGGCAGCTCATGCCGTTGCCCCAGCAGCGGATGACCGTCGGCCTGCCGGCGCCGCCTGGGCGGGTCAATCCAGTAGCGTTCACGCTGGAACGGGGTGCCCGGCAGCGACAGCTTGCGCCGCACCTCGCCGCTATGGAGCGCTGCAAAGTCAGGATCGGCTCCCGCCGCATAAAGACCTGCCAGCGCCAACGCGTAAGACGCATCCGCCTCACCGCCCCGCACAAGGCTCGCAATCATTGCCGGGGCCGATTGGTCCGCATCCTCAGGCCACGCCAGCGCCGCCATCGGACCCAGAACGCCATGCGGTCCGAGCTCCAGCACAATATCGACATCCTGCGCACACAACGCCGCAACACTGTCAGCAAACCGCACCGCCTCGCGCGCATGGCGCCGCCAGTACGCGCCGTCCAGAATCTCGTTCTCGCCGACAACGCGCCCCGTCACATTGCTGATCAGCGGAACCCGTGGCCGCGCAACCGATAGACCCGAGACAACTTCCTCAAGATCCGCCAGCATCGGATCCATCAGCGCCGAGTGGAAGGCGTGGCTCGTCACCAGACGTTCAACACGCACACCCTCTGCCGCAAGCTGATCCTCCAGGTCCGCAACCAGACCCGCAGGACCGCTCACCACACGGTGCGACCCGTTGTCCGCCGCAACACTCAATCCGGCACTGTCGGTCCCATGGACAACCGCATTGACAGCCTCAACCGCCGCAGCAACCCGCTCCGTCCCGGCAAACACCGCCGCCATCGCACCAGCCGAAGCGCCCTCGACCGGCAACGCCCCCATCAGCGCACCCCGAGACGCCGCAAGACGCAAACCCTCTTCCAAAGACAGAACACCCGCCGCATGCGCCGCCGCAAGTTCACCAACCGAGTGACCCAGAACCACACACGGTTCCACACCCACACTGCGCCAAAGCGCCGTCAGACCAACCTCAAGCGCATACAGGGCAGGCTGCGTCCACGCCGTGTCGTTGATGTCCCCACAAGCGCCCTCGCGCCCGAACATCACATCCAGAAGCGACACACCGCGAAGATCCCGCAGCACACCATCGCACCGGTCCAGAACCGCACGGAACACAGGCTCGCTCTCATAAAGATCCCGCCCCATGCCAACCCACTGGCTGCCCTGACCGGTGAACACAAACGCCACACGCACCGCACCCGAACCCGCCGCACGCGACCCGGTCATCAGACCCGCAGCAGACACCCCCGAAGCCAGCGCCTCAAGACCCGCCTTCAGTTCACCGGCATCCTCAAACACCAGACCCGCACGCTCAGCAAAATGACTCCGACCAACACCGGCCGTGTAAGAAAGATCCGCCAGGACCTCCGCATCCGCCGGCCCAGTCGCTTCCAGCCAGCCAAGATATCCACGCGCCAGATCCAGCAGCGCAGCAGCGCTCTTCGCAGACAATGCCAGCACACG
>CBDHYI010000002.1:0-221194 GCA_965275915.1 Stappiaceae bacterium | reverse complement strand
GGGTGTCCGGGGCGGCTGTCACGCGGCCTGACGGCGGCGTTGAGACGATCGGGTGTGACAAGCTCGTTCTGGCCTGCAACGGCTTTGGCGGCAATCGGGACCTGGTGCATCAACTCATGCCGGAGATCGAAAACGGCGTCTGGTTCGGCCATGACGGCAACCGGGGCGAGGCGCTGCTCTGGGGGCGGGAAATCGGCGCGGACCTTCGGCATCTGAGCGCTTATCAGGGCCACGGCAACGTCGCCCACCCCCATGGCATTCTGATCACCTGGGCGGTGATCATGGAGGGCGGCGTCCAGGTCAATTGCGAGGGCCGGCGTTTCTGGAACGAGGCCAGGGGCTATTCGGAAGCCGCGCGTGTGGTGCTCTCCCAGCCGAAGGGTCGGGCCTACGCCATTTTCGACGGCCGTATTGCCGAAATTGCACGGCAGTTCGAGGATTTCAAACAGGCCGAAGCCTCCGGAGCCATCAAGGTCTCCGCGACGCTTGAAGGGCTGGCAGGAGACCTTGGACTGCCCGCCGGCCCGTTTTCAGAGACCATGGGTGCCATTCCGTCAGACGGCCCGGATGCTTTCGGTCGCATCTTCGATCGACCGGGCCTGGAGGCGCCTTTTTTGGGTGTCCGGGTAACCGGCGCTCTCTTTCACACGCAAGGCGGACTTCGTACCGGCGATAAGGCGCGCGTTTATCGCGCCGACGGCACGATGTTTCCGAACCTGTTTGCCTGTGGCGGCGCTGCCTGCGGCGTTTCCGGCCGCAGCGACAGCGGCTATCTTTCCGGCAACGGCCTTTTAAGCGCGGTGGTCTTGGGAAAACTCGCGGGTGAGGCGCCTTTGGATGGCCACTCTTTGCCGCCGTCAATATTGAAAGCCGATTGTCGGTAGCATCGGGCCCACACCCTGGGGTGTGGACCCATCATAGCGCGCCGCTGGAGCTCCCTCATCGACATGCAGTATTCTGGACGCTTTGCTGCTGTGGCCGAAGGACGCAATGGCGGCTTCGCAGGTCAGACATTGTGCTTCGGACATTCAAGCCAGATACCATAGACCCGCGACAATAAAGAAGGCGATAAAAACCGTTTCCGCTACGATGAGAACGATCGCCTGACCACCAACGTCGAGAACTTTTCTCAGCGACGTTTTCATTCCAACGGCGGAAATGGCGATCAGCAGTGCCCAGCGGGAGATATCATTCAAGCCACTGACCACGATTTCGGGGATGAGTTCGAAGGAATTGATTGTTGCGAGCGCCAGGAAGCCGAGCACAAACAGCGGGATGAGCGGCGGCTTTTTGCCAAGACCATGATCCGTGTCGCCGGCGTTTCGGGCCAGAAGTGAAATAATCAGAACGATGGGCGCCAGCATGGAGACCCGGATCAGTTTGACTACCGTGGCAACATCGCCCGTTTCCGGCGAGTTCGAGAAACCGGCGCCGACGACCTGGGCCACATCGTGAATCGTACCACCGATAAACACGCCGGTTGCCAGATAATCCAGGCCGAGCAATTCCGCCAAGGGTGGATAGGCGATCATCGCAACGGTACTGAGAACGGTCACACTCAGAATTGTGAAAATCAGATTGCGTTCTGAATACTGGTTTTTGGGCAGTACCGACGCGATCGCAATGGCTGCGGACGCTCCGCAAATGGCCACGGCGCCTCCTGTAAGAATGGCCAGCCGCCAACCGCGACCCAGCAGCTTCGCACCGACCAGGCCGAAAAGCATGGTTACGAACACGCCGGCAACGA
Organism: Stappiaceae bacterium; assembly: GCA_965275915.1. GTDB lineage: Bacteria > Pseudomonadota > Alphaproteobacteria > Rhizobiales > Stappiaceae > JBDWFY01. Next base: position 219,447 of record CBDHYI010000002.1, on the reverse strand, counting down.
CAAGACCGATCAGTTCCACGCCAAGCAGCGATATAAGCTCAACGCTGATTCTTGCACCCAAAAGGGCGACGCCGATACGCAGAAGCGTTGAGGATGCGAACTGGACGCCCTGAACACACTGACCCTCTTCAGTCAGGAAATGCAAAGCAATCCCCAGCAGCAGCGCCAGAAGCATCGCCGGTGCACCGTAATGTTCTGCCAGAAACTGAGCTGCGATCGCAACAAGTGTCGCAACGAGCAATCCGGGAAGAATGGATTTCACATGGTGTGATCCGGTCGTCACGACGTTTTGCAAGTCTGTCATTTGGGGACCGTCTGTTCTCTTTGCTGCTGATTGGCGTTCATCACATCCATCTTAGAACGATTCTATAACACATTGATATAAATATGAAAATTCGAACGATCAAGTAAAAGGACCGTTGGATAAAAATCTTGAATAATATAATCATATTTTTCTGGATACCGACGAAAAGAAGATAGACAGGACCGATGCATCTGCTCTGAACCGGATGCGCTGAAGGCTGCCCTGGGAGAGCCGAGAAAGGCACCAAAATCCAATCGTCTCCGCCTGTGAGGCTATGTGTATCAGGCGCATTGCCTCGTCATCGGCTCATACCGTTTTAAGCACATTTACGGGTCCTGAGCCCAAGCGCGCGTTGGAAAGGCTTGACCAACTGAGTTTAGAGCTCTGCCGCACGTCAACCGTTTACGGCTGCTTCTTTCCCGGCTTCCGCACGTTTCATTTTCTGGTGCTCATCTTCGATCATTCCCAGTTTCCAGTAACCGGAAATATATGTATCGGGTCGGGGAAGCCTTTTTTCATTATGAAGAAAATCCCTCAGGATCCGTATGGTGCCCGTCTCGCCGGCGATGCACGTCTGAACCCGTCCCTCCGGCCAATTCATGGAACGGATGAAATCGACCTGGGGTTTGAGGACCTCATCAATGTGCGGTTGAACCAGCCAGTGAATCTCGATCCCTTTCGGAGCGTCTATGTCCTGCCTGTCGGCTTCAGTGAGAATCTCAAATACAGCCACGCCCCGGACATCCCGCGGCATGGCTTCAAGCGTTGCAGCCGCCATCGGGAGAGCAGACATATCTGCCGCGACCAGATACCAGTCCGCATAAAATTCGGTGAGCTTAGGCAGGCTTGGGCCGCGAAATCCGCAAAAAGAACCGGGCTCGGCAGTGCTGGCCCAATAAGACGCCGGTCCCTCGTCGCCATGGGCAACAAAGTCAACGTCCATCTCCAGAACATCTTCGCGAAACGACCGGACCGTATAGGTTCTTGTCGTGACTTTTTCACCGCGATCTATCCGGGCGGTAAATTCCTCAAGGGACTGTCCCGGATCAGGAACCAGAATCTTGCAGTTTCCGCCCTCATGTCCGGTCGGGAACCCATTCAGTTCCTCACCGGCAAGCGTTACTCGAACCATGTTTGGCGTGAGCCTGAATGCATTCTTCACCTGAAGGATGCGGGGGTGCGCGCGACGCGGTGGTTTCGAGATGCCTTCGTTCACTGTAAAGATCCATGCAGGTTGGTCAGTTCAGGCAAGAGTCAAGTCAGATCACGCACCTTCGACAAAGGTGAAGCCTTCGAACTGCGGATGGCCTTCATAGAGCCCCTTATTGTCTCCGGCATTGCGATGGGCCTGACGAAAATGTTCTGATCTCGTCCAGTCAATGAACGCCTGCTCGGATACCCAAAGCGTGTGAGAGGCATAAAGCGTGGTTTGCGTGTCCTCGTCAAAGGGGCCCTTCAGAAGATGAAACTCTTTGAAGCCGGGAACGTCTTCAAGCTGGGAATCCCGGTTTCTCCAGACGTCTTCGAAGGCCGTTTCGGAACCATTTTTGATACGAAAGCGGTTCATGGCGATATACATCAGGTGCTGTCCTTCTTCTGTCGATCCCGCGCCGCAGCCGGATTGCCGCCCTGGTGGCGCGGATGTTTCGCCAAGTCGATAATGTCGTCCGACCATGTATCAACCTGCTGTCTCTCATTGCAAATCCGCAGCATGAGAGTCTGAAATTCCGGTATGACACCATCTCCTCGCTTCGCAGCCAGACTATGCAGCGCAAGCCAACCGCCGATCGGTGATTGCATTCCCATGTCCCTTTGTCAGAAGCGCGGCTGTGCAGCCCGTTTGGTTTTTGGATGGCACAAAACTTGACTTTCAATTTCCGGTTTTTGATATAAAACTTGATTTTGGTAGTCAACTTTATTTTATCTGCTGTCGTTGACGCAGAATCCGGCCAACCTGACGAGAATGCGGATTGGAAAATCAATGACCGAGAATGTCTCCGCAACACCCGTTCTGTTCGTACGCGATCTGAAGAGATCGTTACCCGGCGTTTTGCGGCAAACAGCTGCGCCAACTGAAAAGTCGGACCCTTGCCTTAGGGTATGGGCCCAACACTCCCAGCTGTCGTCATCCAAAGCACCTCAGATCTTGCGCTGAATGGGATCAAACGTGCCGATAAAGATCGGAAAGACGTCAAAAGGACATCCATTCGCAAAAACGAAATACAACCTTTAAGTGCATATAGTTCGTTGAGCACGGAGGATGTCTTCGAACAACCGCTTGCAGCCGGTCAATCGTGCAAGAGCAGTTAGGTAAACGATATGGCGACAACCAGGCACAGACAAGGTTGACGATCATCGGAATACATGATGAAAAAGGTGAGAAATAAATTCAAGTTTAAAATCAATCTAAAGTAGAACGCTTGCTTGCCAAAAAGGGATAAAGCGTGATGAGAAATATGCTTGCGGGGACGGCATTTGGGCTCGCAGCCGCAACGATCCTGCATCAGCCGGCAGTCGCTCAGGCGGCCCAGAACCAGCAGGACCCCAAAATCCACCTGGAAATCAACACTCTGACGCCCAGCGCCACAGGATGCCTCGCCACTTTCATGGTCAGGAACGGATATGAAGGGGAATTTGCGAAAATCGCCTATGAGATCGTTCTTTTCGACGGAGCCGGCCTGGTTAAGCAGCTTATGGTTCTCGATTTCAGCCCGTTGCCGACTGGAAAGACCCGCGTACGCCAATTCGATCTACCTGACGCCTCCTGCCAGGATATCTCACGGGTTCTCATCAATGATGTCGCCGGGTGCGAAAGCAAGAATATGCCCGAAAACATTTGTCTGGAGGGTCTTCAAACCAGAGCCCGGATGGACGTGGAATTCGGCAGCTAGGCTCAGGGCGGAGATACAAAGATGATTGATTCAGTGGTTTCGGCTGTCACCTCCTTTGTTCAACTGGGTGGACCGGTTGTCGCTATTTTGCTGGTTCTTTCCGTTGTCGCCCTTGCCATCATCCTCCTGAAGTTTGCTCAGTTTGCCTACGAACGTGTCGGGCGCCAAAAGCGGGTCCGGGCGGCCTGGTCTCTCTGGGAAACCGGAAAGCGGGACGATGCGTTGCGGCAGCTCAATGGCGATCGCTCGGCGACAGCGGAAGTGATGGCGCTTGCGATGCGGCTTGGTGCCGATAAGGCGATCCCTAAAAGCGTGATTGAAGAAGAGGCCACCCGTGTTGCGATGGCCCGTCTTCACGGCCTGCGAAGCGGATTTCGGGCTTTGGATGCGATTGTCCAGATTGCTCCGCTTTTGGGATTATTCGGCACGGTGCTTGGCATGATTGAAGCCTTTCAGAAATTGCAGAGCGCGGGCAATGCCGTCGACCCGTCGATACTGGCCGGCGGGATATGGGTTGCGTTGCTGACAACGGCGGTCGGTCTTGCGGTGGCCATGCCCGTTTCCCTGGTCCTGACATGGTTCGAGGGCCGGGTTGAAAACGAACGGGTCGCGATCGAGACGATGGCAACCCGGCTGATGTCGCAGCAGCAGATTCTCTCCGTAAGCACCGAAAATCCCGCGGCACAACGGATGGTCAGCTTCGAAGGACGCACCGGCAATGCGTATTGACGGCACTCTGAGGAGACGACGCAGACTGTCGCTCACATCGCTGATCGATGTGATCTTTCTTCTCCTGCTGTTCTTCATGCTGTCTTCCACATTCACCCGGTTTGCCGAGGTCGACATTTCCACCGGACGGGCCGGCGAGCCGACGGGTGTTCAAGCCCTGCCGGATGTTTTCATCAGGCTCGGTGCTCAGGACTCCTGGAAGATTAACGGTGCGGAACTGCCAACCGACCTGGCGATGGCGGAACTTGTCCGCCTTGAGGAAAACGGCGCGAAAACACTCATCCTCACCGTGCGCCCGGATGTATCTTCCCAGGCCCTGGTTGACGCCCTGGAACGGATAAAAAAGAGCAGCAAACTCAAGGTTTCAGTTGCGGGGTAGGACGTTCATGAAACTGCCAGCCGTCGAAGAAAAGCCGCGAGCCGAAAACACGATCGCGCTGATCAACATCGTGTTCCTGATGCTCATCTTTTTCCTGATAGCAGGCACGCTGGCACCGCCAATGGAAGGAGAGATAGAGCTTGTTCGCGCCGCCGATGCGCGGGCGGTGCAACCTCCCCGCGGGCTGTTCATCACCGAAACCGGTATACTCAAGTATGAGGGAAAGACCGTCTCACCGGAGGCGTTTGTCGGCGAGATGTCGCTCCGGTCTGACAACCGATCAAATACCGCGCAGGAAGCTTTGAACCATAACGCTCAAACGGCGCCTGCCGACGGACCGATCGTGCGGCTTGTATCAGACAAAAGACTGCCGGCGGTTCAGTTGATCGACGTGATCGATCGCCTGAAAACGGCCGGTGCCGGACGGATTGTTCTGATCACCGAAAGGAAACAGCCGTGACGCTACGTTGGTGGCATGCTCTGTTGGCCGTCATTGCGTCGCTCTCGATACACAGTGCCGTGGCTGTGTGGAGCGAAAGCCGGGAAGTCACAATACGCGAAGCGGGTGTCGCAAATGCACAGATTGCGATTCTGGGTAACAGCCAGGTGGATGTCGTCATCAATGGTGGAGAAATCATTCCCGAGGTCGCCGAACCGGTGACGGCGAGACGAACCATACCACCGATTAATGCCAAAGAGGCGACTCGCGCAGAACCACACATTATCCCCGATATGACTGCGGCTGCGATTGTTCCCAGACCTCAAAGCAGCTTGCCGGTTTTGGTACCGGCCAGCCCCCGGCAACTGCCGGAGGACAAAAAGCCCAACTCGCTCAGCCCCGTGGAGGCCCCGGCAGCGACCTCAAAAACACAGCCGGCTCAGGTCCCTGCAAGCAAAGCAGTCAGTGTCGCAAAGCCGCAGGTAATGGCAACTGAAGTGAAGCCAACGGAGCGGGCAGCTCCGGTCGAAACTCTAAAGCCCTCCAGCCCGGTTGCGGTTGAACCGACGGGTTCACCGGTGCGTGTTCCTCAAAAAATCATCCCAAACGCAGAACAAAAGACGGCGGAAGACGTCGAGGTCGCCAAGGTCATCAAACCGATAGAGCCGACGACGAAAACACCCAAGCCCAAGGTTGTCCGGAAAAAGAAACAGGCCACCGCCAAACAACAGGCCAACCGCGACAACAAAGAAGCGAAAAACGGCAGGAGCAACAAAACCGCGAAGCAGGGGCGCGCGTCCGGAGACAACACGTCGAAGAAAAAATCCGGAGGCACAAAAGCCGGAGGGAAAAACAGGGGTGTCGAGGGCAATGCCGCCGTGTCCAATTATCCCGGTAAAATACGGCGCAAGCTGAGGCGGCATCAGAGGTATCCGCGAAATGCCCGGTCAGGTCGTCTGCGGGGGACTGTCCGCGTGAGCTTCACGATCGGTGCGGACGGGGGCGCCCGGAATGTGCGCATTGCGGACAGCTCCGGGGAGAGCATTCTTGACGCGGCCGCAATTGCGCTGGTCAAGAGGGCGTCACCTTTTCCGAAAATACCGGCCGGTGCCAATCGCAACAACTGGCCGTTCAGCATCCCAATTAGGTTTGCGCCACCGTGACTCGGGATGCGCAGCAACGGGTGCCAATGCTGTGCCGCGTCGTCCGCTTACGAAACAAAGCCGAGCCCAGCCTGCCTCGCCATATCTCTGCTTAATCCAAAGACAGCCTGCAGAAGATCAATGCTCAGCACATCCTCTGGCGCACCGTCCGTCACCAGCTTGCCCCGGCCAAGAACCGAAACTGAGTCGGCATAGGCAAAAGCGAGGTTGATATCGTGCAGGATGATAGCAACGCCGCCTCCCTGTTCGGCAAAGTCGCGCGCAATCCTTAGAACGTCGATCTGATGGCGGATGTCAAGGCTGGCGATCGGCTCATCAAGCAGCAGATAATTCGCAACTCCGGCCGTTTCCGGTTGCCACACCTGGCAGAGCACCCGCGCCAACTGGACACGCTGCTGTTCGCCGCCGGACAGCAACTGGTAAAAGCGGGATTCGTATCCGGTCAAACCAACCCGGGCCAGTGCGTCGCCGACGATCCTCGCCCTTTCGTGACCGGTCGTCGCGTTTGCATGAAGCCCCAGATTCACCACCTCGGAAACGGAGAACGGAAAAGACAAAACGGATTTTTGCGTCAGCACTGCCCGCCGCACGGCAAGCCGGGCGGGTGACAGTGTTCCTATGTCATGTCCGTCGAGAGTGACCTGACCGGCATCCGGCTTTGTTTCTCCGGTCAGGCAACGCATCAATGTCGTTTTGCCCGCACCGTTGGGACCGATGATCGCCATAACCCTCCCCGGTGCGATGCTGCAGGAAACGTCGCTGAGCAGGGTATGCCGTCCGGCCGAAACAGTGAGGTTCTGTCCATCAAGCATGATAAATGATCCTCAGATATCGATCACCGAGCGGCGGCGAAGAAGAATGAAAAGGAATACCGGAGCACCCAGGACCGCCATGATGATTCCTATCGGCAATTCCGCCGGGGCGACTACAATCCGGCACAGAATATCTGCCGCAACCAGCAAGGCGGCGCCCAGCAACGCGCAGCAAGGCAGCAGCAGGCGGTGATCCGGACCAATGGCGAGCCTCAGAAGATGCGGGACGACGATGCCGACAAATCCGATAGCACCCGCCGATGCGACCGACGCACCGGTTGCGGCAGCGGCAAGAACGATCACGACCCGTTTCAACCGTTCGGTGTTGTAGCCCAGATGAAATGCGGCCGCTTCACCGAGCAGCATCGCGTTCAGGCCTTTGCCGAGAAACGGAATGGCGATGAACAACGCGACCATGAACGGAAGAAACGCGGTGATCTTCTGCCAGCTTGCCCCGCCAAGACTGCCCATGCTCCAGAATGTAAAATCCCGCAGCTGCTGGTCGGTGCTGACAAATATGAGAAAACCGGTTACCGCACTGGAGAGCGCGCCCAAGGCGATTCCGGCCAACAACATGGTTGCTATGGACGTTTGTCCGGCGCGGTTGGCAAAACTGTAGAGCAGAAGCGTCATCAGCAGACCGCCCAAAAAAGCCGCGACCGGCAACAGATGGGCAGACCAGACCGGGCCGAAATCGATATTCAGGCGTTCGGCAAGAACAATGACGCAGACGGCAGCAAGTGCCGCACCGGCCGACACTCCGATAAGACCGGGATCAGCCAGCGGATTGCGGAACAATCCCTGCATCAGGGCTCCGGACACGGCCAGGGCTGCGCCAATCAGGCAACCCAGTATCATTCGCGGCAAGCGGATATCGATCAAAATGACCTCGGCCCGCAGGACGTTGTCAGTTTGCGGTTCAACAGCCCACCAGAATCGGGCGACGTCGGCAATTTCACCGAATGAAATGAAAAGCGGTCCAACGGACAGCGATGCAATGATCGTTACGAATACAAGGAGAAAAAGGAACGGCAAGGCCATTGTCCGCAGCCGGGACCGGTCAAAGACTTGCCGGTCAGACTCGCGGACATCTCGCTCCAGCGCTGTTTCACTCATTGGAGCCGTTGGACTCCCCGGCGCTTTCGCCTTCAAGCCGACCCGACAATTCGCGAACCGCGGCAACCGTTCTGGGCCCGAAACCCAGAAAGTAGGAACCCTCCATTGAAAAGACGCGCTTGCTCTGTCCGGCCGGTGTCAGGTTGATGCCCGGTATGGCCAGAACCTCGGCAACCATGTCGCTGCCTTCACGTCCCATCGTTATGATGGCCTCCGGTTTTGAAGCCGCGAGGGATTCGGCCGTCACGGGCTTGTAACCGGAAAAGCCGGCAAAAACATTCTCTGCGCCCGCAAGCCGGATCATGGCGTCAGCCGCCGTATCCGATCCCGCCGCAATCGGGTTCCCGGATCTCAAGGAAATGAAAAAAGCAACTTTCTGTGCGCTGTCCTTGCCGGCGGCGTCCGAAGCCAGTTTGCTCATTTTTTCTGAGAACGTGGCCTTAAGTGTTTCAGCGGTGTCCGAAACGTTGAGAGCCTCTCCGACGATGTCGATCTTTTTCAACACGCCTTCAAGCGAGTGAAAATCGGGAACTTCGACAAAGGGCACCGAAGAGTTCCTCAATATCGACACGACCTGAGGAGGTCCCGCGCTTTCCGAAGCGATGATCAGATCCGGTTGAAGAGACAGGACACCCTCGGCGGAAAGAGCGCGCATATAGCCCACATTCGGCAATTGCGCCGCCGCTTCAGGAAATGTGCTGGTTGTGTCGATGGCGACAAGACGGTCCGCCTGGCCGAGTGCATAAATGATCTCCGTCACCGCCCCGCCGATCGAAACGATGCGGTTTTTGTCGTCCGCCGCATAGGCGCGGCTACCATAGATAGAAACAAGCGCAGCAAATGTGAGAGCCAGCGCCAATGCAAGCTCTGAGCCCCTACGACCGGGGCGCTTTAATCCTATGGAGCCGTTGGCCATATTACCTGAGCCTCATTTCGTTAGTATCAGCTTGTCGAACCGGGTGATCGCCAGACGGTAAACCGTTTCGCCATGCTTGATGTGGACCTCTTTCTTGCCGGAAAATAACGTTCCGCTGTCGAAAACCGGTGTGTCTTTTTGCATGGAAGCTTCTGGCTTCATTATGGTTTCTTTTTTGGGATCTCGCTCAGACGGCGTCATTTCCGTTCTTCCCTGGAGGTCGTACCTGCATTCCTTCGAACCGTTCTAAAGTTGCGAGTCATTCTCAACTTTATTGTTGACTTTCATACTCATATTTATTTAGGAAAGCAACGAACAACTGAAGCAGCTCGTCAAATTTAACGATGAGCACCGCAACCGTTGCGATAAAGCCAGCTTTGCCGAGAGTCATGCGGCACCCGCCAGCCACGTCTTCATACAATTCATGGGAAGAGAGTTTTTATGCGAAGCGCACGCAGGCACACGGCCGTTCTTTTGGCTGGAACAATTGTCGCAACAGGATACGGGCCCAAGGTCGTCCAAGCTCAATCCGCCAAGCCAACCGAGCTGGACACGATCACAATAACGGCAACACGGACCGAGGAAGCCGCAGTCGACTCTCTGGCATCCGTCAGCGTTGTCACGGACGGCACCGTCAAGCAGACGGAGGCCGGCACCGTCGCAGAACTGCTTCAAGCTGTGCCCGGAGTGTCCGTCGAGCAGTCCGCGGATTCAACAGGATCGGCGATCAATATTCGCGGTCTGCAGGATTTCGGGCGCGTCGCGGTGACGATTGATGGTGCCAGGCAGAATTATCAGGTCACCGGCCACGGGCTCAACGGGGGCGCATATTTCTTCGAACCGGAGTTTCTGGACACCGTCACGGTCGTTCGCGGGCCGGTTGCAAATCTTTACGGTTCCGGAGCCATCGGAGGGCTGGTCAGTTTTGAAACCAAGCGACCGTCCACATTTCTGGATTCAGATGAAATCTGGGCGACTGAAACGTTCAGTCAGTACAATACCAACAACGGGTTTGCGCTCGGAGCAACGGGAGCCAGACGGTTCAGCGATACAGTCGCGGCCCTTGCCAGTGTGGTTTACCGCAAGAACTGGCAGTATCAGGATGGCAATGGCGAGGACATCTTCAATTCCGGCAATGAAATCCTCAGCGGCATGGTCAAAACCGAAATCACTCCAATTGACGGTCAGTCCATTACCATCGGCGCGATTACCAACAACAGCGAGTTCACCGGAGGAGACCCCGGCGGAACCCTGTATGACAACGTGGTCAGTGACAATACGGTCACCGCCAATTTCAGCTTTGAGATGCCGGAGAATGATTGGCTGGACGTATCGACAAATGTCTATTGGACGGGGACAGACGTCGATCAAACCCAAAAAAACCGATCGCTGGCGGGCAACAAACGCAGTTACAACATCAACACGGTTGGCGCCGATGCCGTGAATACATCACGGTTTTCAACCGGATCATTTGATCATCAGCTGACAATCGGTGCGGACTTGTTCTACGATTCAGTTGAAGTGACGGATGAAAGAGGAACGTTCGACCTCTTTACGCCGACGGGAAATCGCGGCGTTTACGGAGCTTTCGTTCAGAATGCCGTCAGCTATTCGGACTGGCTCGATGTGATCGGCGCGGTGAGATTCGATGGCTATTGGCTCGATGGCGGCGATACATCGGTCTCCGGCAGTCGCTTGTCGCCAAAGCTCACCGTCGGCATATCGCCATTCGAAAGAACGGCATTTCACGGCATCCAGTTTTACTCAACCTATGCTGAGGGCTATCGGGCGCCAACGATTACCGAGACACTCATATCCGGCATTCATCCCTTCCCTTCCTTTGATTTCCTGCCCAATCCGGATTTGAAACCGGAGACCGCCCGGACAATCGAGGCCGGTATCAATGTATCCCGCGACGATGTATTCACGCAGGGCGACAGCTTGCGGCTTAAAGGAGCGGTATTCCGCAATGACGTCGAAGATTTCATCGGATTCGTTCAGATTCCCGGTACCGGCTCCCCACCGTTTTTCATCGATGATTACCAGTATCAGAATTTTGCCAAAGCACGTATCGAAGGCATTGAACTGGAAGCCAACTACGATATGGGCTGGATGTTTGTCGGCCTGGCAGGGCAGCATCAAACCGGAGAGGATCGCGATACCGGCGCACCGCTTGACTCAATCCCGGCCAACAAACTGGTCTCAACACTGGGCTTTCGTGCGTTCGATGAAAAAGCTGTTTTTGGCGTCCAGTGGGAAGCGGTCGCAGCACAGGACGATGTGACGGACCCGGACCTTGCCAGCGAGGCCTATAACCTCGTCAACCTCTTCGCTTCTTACGAACCGCGTGAAAACCTCATTCTGGGCCTGAATGTCGACAACGTCTTCAACGAGCAATACACGCCCTTCCTGGACAGCGATCCGGCTCCGGGCACGTCCGTGAAATTTACGTTGCGCACCCGCCTTGGCGGTTAACCGCGCCATGATCTCCCGGCCTGCATAGGGAGCGCTGCGGCAGCAGCAAGACGCTGCTGCCGGAAATTGTTCTTACGCGTCAGGATGGGCGACAGCATCTCCTGACGTCCGCTTGCGATATGATGAACCGATAATCAGCAGGAAAGCGGCTAACCCGCCAGTTCCCGATCCAACGGAATTTGTCTTTGGATGACGTCTTCGCACGCATGGCTTTCGCAGCTTTTTGCTCCCGTCTTGGTCACAACCCAAAAAATACGGAACGCTGGACGGCCCGAGGGTTCATGCACCACGCCAAGACCTTGCAAACGCTTGAACAGGCGAGCGCTAGCAAATCTGGAAAGACCGGCACCAGGGGCCGATGCGAGCACCACGGCGTCTTCCGCGAGCAGGTTCCGAAACACTGCTTCCTTACCTTATCATTCTGAATTTCGGGGCAACGGCAGTTAGCTGGTCAGCCAGACGGGTGATACTGCTGACTGTGCGCAGCGCGGCCTGAATGCTCTCAATCAGCGTCAGGCAAACAGCCCGTTCAAAGCCTTCGTTGCCGGGTAGAATACGCCCCCGTCCATTGGACTGCGGAACGTCGGACTGTATCTTTGACCCATCAGCAGCGGTACAGTGCATTCCCAGTCCAACTTTTTGACGATCAGCCAGTCGACCGGAGCCCAGGCCGGACTTTCCGCGTCCGGACGTGTGGACCAGATCGCTGACACGAGGTCGGCGGCAACCAAAGGCACCGCCCGGCTGGATTGCAGTGCGTCATCGAGTTGATCCACCGTGCACGTCAGGCGGGCATCCGATGAGAGAGCAGACACGTCTGCCAGCTCTCTCAGGAAGGGCGTGGTGAGTGCGCCACCAACCCTGGGGTCAAACATTTTTTAGAATTTGAGATTGCAGTCGCTGACAGCGACCAGGATACGCTGGTAGTAAACCGGTGTGCTGTCGCTGGACCACGTCCTGGCGTGGATCCCGTAATAGGGCCCATCTGACGTCAGTTGGTAGGTTTTCAAAGTCTGCGCATCCGGCCTTACCGTTGTCACGACATGCTCGCGCCTGGTAATCTTCAGATTGAGGCGTTCCTCGAGAAACGCCCGAATGTTGGTCATCAGCAGTTCATTGATGTCGATTGCTTCCAGTCCGCTTGCCAGTGAGTAAGGGAAGTACATGTCGGCACCCGCGCGGGTTCCATCCAGCATTTGGAGTTGCCTTACGATCCGGTAGCAGGCCTGGTCGGACCCCAAATGGTCTGACCAGAGGCCATCATCGGCAACCGTTTCCAATTGAATGCTCTCATCAGCGATGCGCAATGGCCTTTGACTGTCCCTGGATTGAAAACGAAAGTGCCAGACCGTTTCGGCCAGAGGCTCCTGCGCGGCAACACGGGTCCCGTCGCCACGCCGACGAATGATCAGGCCGACATCACGGAGCTGCAGCAGGGCAGCCTGAACCGTGCCGAGGCTGACGTCGAGAACTTTCGTGAGCGCCAGTTCGGACGGAAGATAGTCGCCCGGTTTCAGCACGTTCGAACGGATCGCGTTGGAAATAGCCAGACGCGCGGCCGTCCGTTTGGTGCAACGTTGAGAGGCCAAAACGGCTTTCATTTCTGCCGCAAGCACGTGGCAGACCTTCAGCTCTTCGGCATTCGGAAGATCGCCGGCATGTGCCTTGCCGATATTTTCAGCTGTTCCCACTCTTGCTCTCTTGCCAGGCGGACCGAAGCAGCAGAATTACAGTCAGCCCGAAAAACGCGATGGCGATGGGGCTTTCCACTATGACGCCGATATCTGACTTATAAAGTAAGAGCGACTGGCGCAAGGATGTTTCGAACATGCCGCCGAGTATGAATCCAATGACCATACAGACCACGGAGAAACCGGTGCGGCGCATAGCCAGCCCGACGGCGCCGAACGCCAGCATTACCGCAACGTCGAACATTGACTGGCCGGGAAGATAGACACCAACCATGCACAAAACGACCACCGCGGGCAATATCAGTCCCCGCGGTGCCTTCGCGAAAGTGGCCCAGACGGGAATCCCGGCCTTGCCGATTATCAGGTGAATGCCGTTCGCCAACAGCATGCTGGCAAACAGCGCATAGATCAGATCGCCATGCATGGTCATCATGAACGGTCCCGGCACGATACCGTGGATGATGAATGCGCTTATCAGCAATGCGGCAGCAATGTTGCCGGGAATGCCCAGTGCGATGGTGGGTACGAGGTTGGCGCCGACGACCGCGCTGTTGGCAGCCTCGGTCGCGACAATGCCGTCGGGATTGCCGGTGCCAAAACTCTCCGGTTCACGCGAGGCACGCCGTGCGCCACCATAGCTGAGGAAAGCCGCCAGTGTGACCCCGAGACCCGGCAGCATACCGATACCGGAGCCGATCAGCGCGCCGCGTATGATCGTCCGCCAGTGACTGAAGAATTCAGCCGCCGGAAGCGCCGAACCGGCAGCAGCAGCCGGCGCGGTGTCATCCGCGGTCCGTTCGCCGCCCGACCGCCACAGGTCGAAGATCTGTTCAAGCACAGATGCCAAGGCCAGCGAACCGACCGCGACTGCGGTTAAGGGCAGGCCGTCGAACAGGTTGACATTGTCGAACGTCATGCGGGCAGAGCTGTCCATCGGATCGAGCCCGATCGTCGACAGGAATACGCCCAGCAATATCGCCAGAAGCCCCTTGATTATCGAGCCGCCGGAAATTCCCGCCAGCAGCGCGAAGGCGAAGGCCAGCACGGCTGTAAACTCAAGCGGACCGAACTGCAGCGCGATGGCTGCCACGGGCACCACCAGGACGATAAGGAGCATGTCGGAAATCATGTCGCCGGTGACCGACGAGTAGAGCGCAAATTTCATCGCGCGCCGGGCTTCGCCCTTTTTGGCCATGGGATGGCCATCAAGCGCCGTGGCCGCAGCTTCCGGAGTGCCGGGGCTATTCAGCAGGATTGCCGGAATCGCACCGCCGGACGTCCCACCCTTGTTGACGCCGACCAGGAAGGCGATTGCTGTAAGCGGAGACATGTAATAGCTGACCGGCACCAGAACGGCCAGCGCGGTCACGCTGCCAAGCCCGGGTATGGCTCCAATGACAATGCCGAGCGCGATGCCCAGTGCAATGAACAGCAGATTGGTCAGCGTAAAGGCGGCACCGAAGCCGGCGATCAACTGGTCAAGCATCGTGCGCTCCTGACCGCGTCATGGAAGGTCGACCTGGAAAATCAGCCATGCCAGTCGATCGATGGCAGCCGGCAGGACAATGGCCAGTCCGGCAACAGCCAGAGCATTGCGAAACCTGCAGGCAACGGCACCGAGAACCAGGAGTGCCGCGGCCATTGGCACATAACCGATCGCGGGCATTGCGAACCAGCCAAGGCTCGCAACCGCAACCCAGGCGACGGTTTCAAACAGGATCGCCCGCCCGCCGGCCAGACCGGCCGACAATTCCGAAAAGCTGTTGATGCGGGCGGCCCGCACCGCAACCAGGCAAAGCGACAGGGCAAGGCCAAGCCAGGCGGTCAATTTGGGAAAGAAAGACGGCGAAAGATCGTTTTCGCTGACACTGGTTCCGACGTGGTTGGGGATGATCCAGATCAGGCAGAGGGCTGACATCGCAGCAAGAACCAGTCCCGCTGCGATGTCGATGGCTGCCTGCCTGGATTGTGATTGGACGTCAGCCATTCTGAAATTCTCAGTTGGTTGCGTCGATAACCTGTTTCAGTCCGGTGACCGTATCGGCAATATCCTGCGTCAGTGCTTCAGACCCGACGAACATCACCGGAAACATCAGTTTATTCGACACCAGTTCAACGAATTCGGCATCCTTTGCGGCGGCTTCCATGGCGCTTTCAAGTTTCGCGACAATGTCGGCCGGTGTGCCTTTGGGCGCGACGATGACTGCCTGGCTGGGCATGGATACGTTGTATTTCTCCCTTATGGACATCACGTCCGGTGCAGCCAGCAGGCGGCCGGCATTCATCGATGCCAGCACCTTCATCTTGTCACCATAGCGGTTGTGAATGCCGCCGCTCCAGGCAAAATCGATCTTTCCGCCGAGCAGAAACGGCACCATTTCACCGCCGCCCTTGGTTGGTATACCGGTCAGTTTCACGCCTTCGGTGTCGCCGATATAGTTTATGTACTGCCGCGACATGGCGCTCTGGTCTGCATAGTTGAGGGAATGCGTCCTCGCATGCTCAATCAGTTCGTCCAGCGTGTCGAACGGCGCATCAGCCCTGGCGACGATGGCCTGCTGGTATTCGGTGATCTGACCGATATAGGTGAAGCTGTCCAGATCATATTCGACATTCTGTGTGAGAGGCGGCCAGAGCAATGACGTTGAGGCGGCAAACAGCAAGGTGTAGCCGTCGGGTGCGGCTTTCGCCACCTCCGTCGCACCGACCGCGCCGCCTCCTCCTGGTCGCGTTTTGACAATGACCTTCTCGCCCAAAGCCTTGCCAAGCGCGACCGAATACACGCGGGCCATGGTTTCCGTGCTGCCACCGGCCTTGTAGGGCACAACCAGGGTCACAGGCCTGTCGGGAAATTCGGCCCGCACCTGGACGCTCCACAGAGCTGTCGCCACCCCCAACGCAAACGTTGCAATCGTGAACAAGCACCGCCGACGTGCAAAACTGATTTTCATGCTTTCCTCCCAAGTTGCGCTGCGGTCCGGCCTGGTTCGACACCAGCACAGCAGACCACGATTTACAAAACTATATAGTTTTAATACGCTTGTCGAGTCTGCAACATCCTTGGGAACGCTCACACATGAAAACACTGAGCCCGTATGGCGCCGTCAGGCGCGACCTCGTCGGCGATAACGGTCCTTCTGTAACGCCGGGCGAGGACCCGGCAATCTATGGAACCGCAACGTTGCACCCGGTCACCCCCGTCGAGGTGCGCAGCTTTTACACGCTCAAACTTGTCTATGTCGTCGGAAGTCTCGGCCTTGACGACACCGGTGCGATCCGTATCGCCTGGCGCCTGGTCAGCGATTCCGGACGGCCGCAAACGGTGGATCCGGCGGCCCCCAATTTTGTTTCGGCAACGAGCAGCGGAGAGGGCCAGCTCCAGCTCAAATACGATGTCAATGGCGGACAGCGGCCATGGAACGAAACCCTGACTGTCTACCAGCGCGGCGGCTATCTTCGGCAGGGCGACGAGATAACCGTGATCTTCGGCGATACAACAGGGGGCTCGCCCGGAATGCTTGCTCAGACCTTTGCAGAAGGCGGTCGCGAATTCCGTGTCATGGCTGATGTTCAGGCAACCGGAAATTTCGTCGAACTGCCGGATACCCAGCTGGCGGTTCCGATCGTCGCCGGGCCACCGCAGAGCTGGCACGGAGTCCTCCCGAGCCTGCGCCGGCCGGGCGAGACATTTCATTTCGGCATCAAGGCGGAAGACAAATGGGGCAATCCGACCGCACAGGCGAAGGCCAGGCTGACCCTTCATCCTTCCGTTCACGTCGCAGGATTGCCCAAGGAGTTGGACTACCACCCGGAGGATCGGGCAATCACCCTGGAAGATCTTCGGGTGATGGAACCGGGCGTCCTGAGGATCGGTATTTCCATCGACGGCTGCAAGGTCGCCGAGGCCGGCCCGCTGGTGATCAAGGAAGGCAACGTCGCCGGCTATTGGGGTGATTTACATGGGCAGACCGGTGAAACCGTCGGTACGAATACAGTCGAAAGCTATCTGGATTTCGCACGCAACAAGGCCTTTCTCGATGTTACCAGCCACCAGGCCAATGACTTTCAAATCACCCCCGGCTTCTGGAAGCACCTCAATCGGCTGACAGCCGAATATGATGAACCGGGCCGGTTCACCGTATTTCCGGGCTACGAATGGTCGGGCAACACCGCGGTAGGTGGGGACCACAACGTTTTCTTCCGCTACGAAGGACGTCCCATCCGCCGCTGCTCGCATGCGCTGCTGGAAGACAGGTCCGAGATCGAAACCGATGCCCACACGCTCAGCGACCTGTTTCGTGCTTTCAGGCAGACCAACGAAGACGTGGTGGTGTACGCCCATGTCGGCGGCCGATATGCCAATATTCACTACGACCACGATCCGTTGATTGAGACGGCAGTCGAGGTCCACTCCGCCTGGGGTACGTTCGAGTGGATCCTCACGGATGGTTTCGAACTCGGGCACCGGGTCGGCGTCGTGTGCAACAGCGACGGACACAAGGGACGGCCGGGCGCCAGCTATCCGGGCGCGTCGGTCTTCGGGGCCTATGGCGGCCTGACTTGCTTTTTGACCGAGAAGAACGACCGCGATTCGATCTTCAAGGCTCAAAGGCGTCGCCACCACTATGGCACCACAGGCTGTCGCATGCACATGGATGTTCGTGTCGCACTGCTGCAGGGGGGCACGCTGTATGACCGCAACCCGGATGCGGTGCCCCATACCGACACATACCACACCCGCAGCGCGACAATGGGTGATATCGTCAAAACGGATGCATCGGAAGTCGAACTGGCGGTGGAGATCTGTGCCCATGCCGGTATTGAACGAGTCGAAATCCGCAACGGCAATCGGGTTCTGGATACGATCAGGCCATACGCTGAAGCCGATCTCCGCGATCGCATCCGTGTCCTGTGGAGCGGTGCGGAATATCGCGGCCGCGGACGCAACACCAAGTGGAGTGGCAGGGCGCAGTTTTCCGGAACAACGATTGCGGGTTTCGAGACCATCAACAGATGGAACCCCGACATGCTGCTTGAACAGCGTGGGTCGGATACGGTGGTCTGGAATTCTGTGACCACCGGAAACTTCATGGGCTTCGACGCATGGCTCAGCCGCCCGGACGGCCGACTGCTGATCACCACCAATCATGGCAAACTCAGTCTCAATCTTGACACTGTCGGTCTGCACGACACCGTGCACGATGCGGGCGGGCTGGATCGGAAGATACGGGTTTTCAGATTGCCCGATCAGGAATTGAAGCGCGAACTAACATTCCGCCGGACGGTCCCGCTCAAACCCACGGGGGACAACCCGATCTGGATTTGCGTTACCACCGAAGATGGGTTCCAGGCCTGGTCAAGTCCGGTTTACCTCTTTCGACAGGCCGGGTGATCCAGCCTACGAAGGCGTATCCATTGCCTGTTGGTTGCCAGCCCCAGCCCGCAGATGGATATGGCGGAACAGGTGCGGGAAACTGCATGCCAAATGTTTGATCCCAGGGTTTGATGGCGCATTCTTTTCAAGACCATGGAGGGAGGCACTATGGGACAGGTTTTGCACGGGAGCACCGCAACGACAAAGGCGGGAGCGGAGCACACAAGATCGTCAAGCGATTTCAGGTCCACGACCGGACCGTCCGCATCACAAGGTGCGGGCGCATCTGTATCGGAAAGCATGAGATCAACCTCAGCCAGATCTTCGCAGGCCGGATCCTTCGCATCACAGAGGCCGACGACCGGATCTGGCTTGTCTCATTCCTGAGCTGTGATCCAGGTCTCTTCGCTGCGAGTGAGGGCCGCGCCGAACCGACGCACAACCCGTTCACCCCGGAGCACATGTAACCCATGTGACCGGAATGAAATGTAAACCATGTGACAAGAATGGACCTTGAAAATATTGGCGCGCCGGAGAGGAGTCGAACCCCTGACCCCCAGATTCGTAGTCTGGTGCTCTATCCAGCTGAGCTACCGGCGCTTGCCTTGGAGGAGTTTGGACGACGTGAAAAAGATCGTCGTTCCTGTCCCCGAACAGGGCGCAATCTCTAATCGCTTCTGAGGGGAATGGCAAGTCCTAAAAAAGGTTTTTCCGCCCGTTGCGGGCAGCCGTGCCGCCCCCGGTCCGGCTAGGCTCAGGACCCATTCATTTCATGCAATTCTGTTTTGAAAGACGTGTTCGAATGGAGAGAACCAGGGAGAAGCGAAGGTTGGATACCTTTGCGAGCCCTGGTTCCCTTCAGGCGGGCCCTTCTTTCAAAACCCGAAGGGCGAGGCAGATTGTGTTCCTGACTGCGCCCACAAAGACTGGAAAACCGGATGGTTTCCTGCGCCTTTCCGCCTTGTCAAAAACAAAATCTGCTCCCGCACAATGGATGAAATCAATGGGTCCTGAGCCTAGATGTTTTTGCGGGTGACTTCCTGTTTCATGCCCGCGCTGACCGCATCCTTGCGGGCTGCGGAGAGGTCGACCGGACGGTCCGGAAGAGAGATTTCAAAGGCCGCGCCGCAATCATCGTCCACAAGGGAAATGCGGCCGCCATGGGCATGAACGAGTTCAGAGGCGATCGCCAGTCCCAGACCGGTTCCCCCCGCCTTGGCAGACCCCTGAAACGCACGAAACAGTTTCTCCCGGGCCGCGGCGGGAACGCCCGGACCTGTATCCCTGACCCGGATCACCGCAACGCCGCCGGTCCGTTCCGCTTCAACAGTCAGGCGTTTGACCACCGCCGGGCTGCGATCCGCTTCCATCGCCTGAACGGAGTTGCGACACAGATTGACAAGAACCCGGAACAGGTGCTCCGGATCGGCATCAACCTCCGTCTGAGCCGTCACCGCGTTGTCCCATTCGATCTCTTCATGATTATCAAGCGAAAGAACTTCTCCGACCTCCCTGACCAGTGTCTTCAGATCGATCAGGCGGCGGTTGGGCGGAGCCTCCTGCGCCTTCCCATAGGCAAGAACAGCGCGGGTATAGCTGACAGCGCGGTCCAGGGCTGAAATAATTTTCGGCGCAAGCCGCTGAACCGTCGGATCCGGAAGGCCTTCCAGCCGCTCAAGAAACAGCTGGGCCGAGGCGAGAAGGTTTCTCAGATCGTGATTGATTTTGGAGACGGCCAGTCCCAGATCGGCCAGCCGGCGCTGTTGATGGAGGGTCGACGACAGACGCTGCTGCATCTCCGCCAGCCGGACTTCAGCCATCCCCAGTTCATCCTTGCGATTGGACGGCTTGATGATCCTGCCCGCATCCTCCGGATCTTCGGCAAAATGCGCCATGCTGGATGTGAGGCGCTGAAGAGGCCGGACAAACAGCCAGCGCAGGCTGAAATAAACCAGGGTCGCCGTGATGACGGAAATGATCAGCGACAGGGCCAGAATGCGCACCGAAAACGCCATCATATCGGTTCTGAGTTCGGCATCCGGCAGAACGACTTCAACCTGCCCGCTTGTCGACATGCCCGCCGGCCCGACCAGCCGGATAATGCGATTGCCGCCGAAAACCAATGTGTCGAACGATTGGATGATCGCGTTCAGAGGCGACATGTCGGACATGTCAACGACAAGGTCGACCGGCGGCGGCATTTCATTCATTGCGATCAATTGCCGCGTGTTGTCGACATTCAGCGCGATGGCGAGCGCACCGGTCGATGTCAGCAACTGGGTTTGCAGGTGATCGGAAATAACATGGGTTTCGTTCAGAACCGTTGCCGCGACGCCCGATTCAGTCAGCTTATCCTGCATCCAGGTGTTCCGGAAATTCGCGATCGACGGCACGTAAATCGCCACTTCGCTCAACATCACGAACACGATCGTCAGGATCAAAAGTTTGGATGACAGTCCTATAAATCCGCGGCGGACGGCGCGATCCGTACGGTCGCGCGACTCTTTTTCCGTCGTCGCAGCGCTCTCGGCCGTTTCAGCAGCTATGTCCATCTTGCGATTTTCAGGATCGAAGCGGGTGTTCGCTTCTTCCATCATTGCTCTCCCGTGGGATCTCACGCCCGATGCAACTCGTTACACCATAATAGATAAATCGGGAAAGTGCATCTTTCAACGATTACAGGTGCTTTGCCTTAACGTCATTTTCGTGACGGACATGAACCCAAGTCAACCGATAGACCGATCGTCACAAACGAGCGATGAAATACCTCACAATCAGCCGAAGCGGCGCAGAAAACCGATCACAGCCCGCACAATCGGACTTTTGGTGCTTTCAGAATAATTTGAAACGGCAACGCGCCGCGAAATTTCCGAATAGGTGGGATAGGGCGCGACGAAACCCGTCATGGAACGAATCTTCATTTTCCGGGAGATGGCCAACGCCCACATGCTGATCAATTCGCCCGCATTGTGGCCGACAATGTCGGCTCCAAGAATGCGCCCGTTCTTCGCCAGCACCACTTTGATCATACCGTCCGTTTTTCGGTCCGCCTGCGCCCGATCATTGCTGACAAACGGCCAGGACAGGCATTTGACGGTGCCATATCGCTTTTTCGCCTCGTCTTCAGTAAGGCCGCAGTGGGCCAGCTCCGGTGTCGTATAGGTTACCCAGGGCAACAAATCGCGATTTTCCGAAACGGGCAAGCGAAACAGGATGCTCCGCAGAACCAACCCGGCCTGATAGCCGGCCCAATGGGTGAATTGCGGGCCTCCGGCAACATCGCCCACAGCATAAACCCGTCGGTTGGTTGTACGCAGCCCCTTGTCGATCTGAATGCCTTTGCCGGTGTAGGCAATGCCGGCCTGCTCCAGTCCCAGATCGCTGACATTGGACGATCGGCCGGCAGCGACCAGCAGGTGGCTTCCCGATACGGTCCGGATCTCATCGCCTGCCTTTACATCGACATCGATGCCGTTGCCGGTTTTGCGCACAGCCAGGACCGGCGCTTCCTCAAGGATCTCAACGCCGTCTCTGCGAACCTGCTCAACAACCAGCTTCACCATTTCAGGATCGTCCCGGCCCAGCACATTTGCCGCTTCAGCCACCGTGACTTTGGATCCCAGGCGGGCATGCGCCTGCGCAAGTTCCATTCCGATCGGACCCCCGCCGATTACAATCAGATGGTCCAGCTTCCGGTCATTGGAAAATATCGTCTCATTCGTGAAGAACGGCACGTCCGTCAATCCGTCAATGGGCAGAATTGCCGGTGCAGACCCGGTCGCCACAACGAAACGGCGTGCTTTGATTTCGTAGTCGCCGGCCCGGACAGTATCCTTGTCGACAAAACGGCCCGCATCCTGGATGACATGCACGCCCAGACCCTCAAAGCGGTCCACGGAATCGTGCGGCGCAATCTGAGCAATCACGTCATGCACATGATCGTGGACTTTTTTGTAGTCGACCGCGGGGAGCGAACCGGAAATTCCGAAATTCTCGCCATCCCTCATCGCGTGTGCATGTTTTGCAGCCGAAATGAGAGCCTTGGACGGCACACAGCCGTAATTGAGGCAATCGCCCCCCATTTTTCCTTTTTCGATCAACACAACGTCCACGCCAAACGAAGCCGCCGCCGCTGCGACGGTCAGGCCGCCCGAACCGGCGCCGATCACACAGATGTCCGGTGTGAGTGTCTTGCTCATGAGAACCCTTTCAAGCTTCCAGACGCCAGGATACTGGACTGGAATTAACGAATTTCCGGTCGATGTGTGGAGTGGGGCGAAATGCAGCTATCCGCTGGAGGAATTCCGGGCGCGCAGTTTCTTTAAGACGACGGGGATAATGGAGAGAATGCCCAGGCCCGCGAAAGCCGCAAGCAACTCCGGAGTAATCAGTGCACCGATATCGACCTCGCAGGTTCCGGCGATGCTGCAACCCGGGTTGGCCTGTTCCTGGGCGGCAATGACGCTGTCCAGTCCTGCTCCGATAAACGAAAACGCAAAGGTTCCGGGCAGGATTCCGATAAAGGTAGCGACCGCATACGTTCTGAGCCGGACATCGAACAGAGCCGGTGCGATATTGACGAGCCAGAACGGGAACACGGGAGTCAACCTGAGAAACAGCAGATAATGGAACGCATTTTCCTTAAAGCCGTCGGCAAGGCGATTGAGGGTCGGTCCCGCCTTCGCCCGGAGCGAGGCCCCAAAAGAGGTTTTGGCAGCCAGGAAAATGACCGAAGCGCCTGTCGTCGCCGCCATGGCGGTGGCGACCCCGCCAAGGGCCCATCCGAACATGAAACCGCCGGCGATGGTAATCAGGGACGCCCCCGGGAAAGACAGGGATACCGACGCAATGTAGATCGCAACATAGGCAGCCAGAGCGAGAAGAATATTTTCGCTGACAAAGGCTGTCAGTTCCATCCGGTTGCGGATCAGAGACGACAGCGACACTTGCTCATGCCAGCCCTGCCAAAACCCGATACCCATCACGAGACCAATGG
This sequence comes from Stappiaceae bacterium, assembly GCA_965275915.1. Taxonomy (GTDB): domain Bacteria; phylum Pseudomonadota; class Alphaproteobacteria; order Rhizobiales; family Stappiaceae; genus JBDWFY01. Next base: position 196,162 of record CBDHYI010000002.1, on the reverse strand, counting down.
TGATTATCGGCAGCCACCGCCGTAAAACCGAGCCCGACGCATCCGTCTTGGAGCCTGTTTCCGTCATTATCGCTTCTTCGGTTTCCATTCTGCCCAAATCACACTTGTTCGCAGGTGAAGTCATTTTGCGCCCAATAAGATTAATAAATGCGAATTGGCGCGGTCGCGAAAGTCTATATAAGGGCGTTGGACGGGAATTGGGGCGGTCTCAACCACAATTGATAGAGCGGTTCGGATTGTTTCACCGAGTTGTGATCGACTTTACCGGACCCGCCCTTCAATCGGGCTTTGTCGCCGAATTTTCGTTCAGCGACTCCCCGGAGCCCATGCGCCGTAACCAGGCGATGAAATATGTGCCGAAATCCGCCAATCCGCGTTGACTTGGCTGCCTGCCACTCGTATAAGCGCGCTCAACTGGGTATTGTTGCTTCGCCGGCCCGGACCCTTTGCGGTGCCGACCTACTGGATCAGCAGGCACATCCTCAACGGTAATTTCTAATAAGATCAAGGGCCGCGGGACTGCGCGGTAAGGAACTATGAAGCGTACTTTTCAGCCAAGCCGTCTCGTGCGTAAACGCCGCCACGGTTTTCGCGCCCGCATGGCGACAAAAAACGGCCGTCAGATTCTCGCCCGGCGTCGGGCCCGTGGCCGGAAACGTTTGTCCGCGTAAAAAGGCACCATCCCGGCATTTCTCTGCAATCGTTCGGTCTGATCGACAAGAGGGCGCCCACCGGAAACACGAGATCACCGCTCTTGCCTTTTACACAGCGACTGAAAAATCGTTCTGAATTTCTCGCGGTTGCCAAGGGGGCACGGTCGGCCCGGCGCGGATTTGTACTCCAGAGCGCGTATGCCGGCCATGACTGCGCTCCACCGAGGGTGGGATACACCGTCACAAAGAAAACGGGCAATTCTCCCGAAAGAAATCGTATCCGGCGGCGGCTCAAAGCCGCATGGTTTCATGTCGCCCCCCTTGCCGCCCGGTGCGGTCACGACTACGTGTTGATTGGTCGCCGCGCAGCGTTGCATATGTCTTACGCGGACCTGGTCGCGGACATGACCAGCGCGCTGAGCAAATTGGGGAACCGGAGGCAAGCCGGTTAAACGCGATCCGTGAATCACCCGGAAGTAAAAAGGTGAAGTCTTCGATGGGCGACAATAAAAATCTCATTATCGCAATGGCTCTGTCGGTCCTCATTCTGGTCGTCTGGCAGGCATTTGTGGTCGGGCCGCAAATTGAACGCCAGAGACAGGCGGCTGAGCAGGCTCAGGAGATCGCCACATCGGAAGAAACGAACGTACCGGCTCCGACGGCAGGCGCCCCAAGTACGACAACCGGGCAAAGCCCCAGCCCGACAGTACAGGGAACCGCCGCGACTCAGTCACCGGAAAACCGTGAGCAGGCTCTGCAAGAGGAAACGCGCATTACGATCGATACCCCGAAACTGTCCGGTTCGATCAGCCTGACCGGCGCCCGCATCGACGATCTACGATTGCGCGACTATCATGAAACCGTCGACCCGGAGAGCCCGACAATCGTGCTGTTCTCGCCCCAGGGCACAGAGAACGCCTATTACGGCCAGTATGGCTGGTCCAACAAATCGGGCCAGAACGCCAAAGTGCCGGATCCGACCACGGTCTGGACACAGAACGGATCCGGGCCTTTAACTCCGGACCAGCCGCTGGAATTGTCCTGGGACAACGGCGAAGGCCTCGTTTTTTACAAGCGCATTTCGATCGACGAAAACTACATGCTTCAGATCTCCCAGTCAGTGGAGAACAAAGGCAGCGAAGCGGTCGACCTCAGTCCCTATGCGTTGCTTGCAAGAACCGGAGAACCGGAGACAACGGGTTTTTTCATTCTCCACGAAGGTCTGATCGGGGTTATCGGCGAGGAGGGTCTGCAGGAAATAGACTATTCCGATCTGGCGGATGCCGAAAACGGAACGATCCTTCCGGGCAAGGCGACCCAGGGCTGGCTCGGCATAACCGACAAATACTGGGCCGCGACCCTCATTCCGGCGAACGGTGTTTCGTTCACTCCGCGGTATTATTTCAGAAATTTCAACGACGCCAATGAACGCAACGATCTTTACCAGACCGACTATGTGGTCGACCCGATGATGATTGCCCCCGGGCAGATCGCCCAGTATGAGAGCCATCTGTTTGCGGGGGCCAAGATCAACAGTCTGCTTCAGGGCTACTCGGAGACACTTTCGATCCAGCAGTTCGATCTGCTGATCGACTGGGGCTGGTTCCACTTCATCACCAAACCGATGTTCTACATGATCGACTGGTTCTACCAGCTTGTCGGGAACTTCGGGGTTGCGATTTTGCTGTCGACGGTGGTCATCAAGATCATCTTCTTCCCGCTGGCCAACAAATCCTATGTCTCCATGAGCCGCATGAAGCTGGTGCAGCCGCAAATGACCGAAATCCGCGAACAATATAAGGACGATCGGGCGGCGCAGCAAAAAGCGCTGATGGAGCTCTACAAAAAAGAAAAGATCAATCCGCTTGCCGGCTGCCTGCCGATGCTGATTCAGATCCCGGTGTTTTTCTCGCTGTATAAGGTGCTGTTTGTGACCATCGAAATGCGTCACGCGCCCTTTTTCGGCTGGATCCAGGATCTGTCCGCGCCGGATCCGACATCAATCTTCAATCTGTTCGGCCTCATTCCCTGGGAGCCGCCGCTGTTCCTGCTGATCGGCGTTTGGCCTCTGCTCATGGGTTTCACCATGTTTATCCAGATGAAGATGAACCCGACACCGACGGAACCGGCTCAGCAAATGATCTTCAACTGGATGCCGGTGATCTTCACCTTCATGCTGGCAACATTCCCGGCGGGTCTCGTGATCTACTGGGCCTGGAACAACGCGCTGTCGATCCTGCAGCAATATGTCATCATGCGCCGCCAGGGTGTAAAAATCGAGTTGTGGGATAACCTGAAGAATATGATCAAACCAAAGCCGAAAGGCGAGGCGAGCTGATTTACCGCCGTTATCGGCAGCGCGGCGGAGTTTGAAATTGCATTGGCCGTGTTTGGGCGACCAAACCGAATGTGAAAAGGATAGTGTTCGAAATGATCAGGTAAGACTGATCCGTTTGCCAGGCAGGAGCCTCCCGGGCGGGTCCAAAGACAGCGATCACATTGCAGCAAGTGTCGCTCAATCACAGACCAGACGAACGAACGGAGCATTCCATGCACGGACCTGATCCGGATACGCCATACCCGTTTAACGGCGAGCCGCACACCATCTTTCTCAAAAACTTCATCACAAAGCCCACCATCAAGGTCGGCGATTATACCTACTACAACGATGCGAATGCGCCTGAAGACTTTGAAAACAAGTGCGTTCTGTATCACTTCGACTTCATCGGCGACCGGTTGTCTATCGGCCGGTTCTGCGCGCTGGCGACCGGTGCAACATTCATCATGAATGGTGCCAACCACGCGATGACGGGACTGTCGACCTACCCTTTCAACATATTTCAAAATGGCTGGGAGGCTGGCTTCGAGCCTGAAACAATCACATCGGGACTGCGTGGTGACACGCTGGTCGGCAATGATGTCTGGATCGGGCGGGACGCCCGCATCCTGCCGGGCGTGACCATCGGAGACGGGGCAGTTATCGGTGCGCATGCCGTGGTGGCAAGTGACGTCCCTCCCTATGCGGTGGTCGCCGGCAATCCCGCACAGGTCATTCGCCTGCGATATCCCGATGATGTGATCGGAGACTTGATCGACATCGGATGGTGGTTCTGGCCGGCGGAAAAAATCGCACGCAATCTCTCGGCAATCAGGGGTCGGGATATCGCGGCATTGAAAGCGGCCTGCTGAGCGGACCGGCCTCTGGCGCGTGTTGCATTTCAGCCGCGCCAGCCGCCGCAGGTCTGTCCGCGTCCTGCGCCGGTCCTTCCGCAGCCCTTCTCATCCCAAAACGAACTCGCTTGTTTCACACCATCACAATAACTCTTGACCGGGCACCGTAATTCCGACCATGAACGGCTCATGACCCAAACAGACGCTGACAAAGACACCGAAGAGTACATGCAACGGCTGGAAGCCGGTCGATTGCTGTTCGCGCGCGCCTGGCAGTTCGAGACAAGCGTTGCAAGAATCGATCAGCTTGAGGTGCCGCAGGGTGTTGAAGTTGCCTTTGTGGGACGGTCCAATGTCGGAAAATCAAGCCTGATAAACGCCCTGACCGGAAGAAAAAATCTGGCACGAACGTCCAACACGCCCGGGCGCACCCAGATGCTCAACTTTTTTTCGGCAGACGGCGTGCCGTTGCGGATCGTTGACATGCCGGGGTATGGCTACGCCGAGGCGCCCAAGAAGACCGTCGATGCCTGGACCAATCTGATTTTCGACTACCTGCGCGGTCGTGCCAACCTCAAGCGGTTGTTTCTCCTGATTGACTGCCGGCACGGAATCAAAGGCAACGATCTCAATGCCATGGATGTCCTGGACAAATCCGCTGTCGTTTACCAGGTCGTTTTGACAAAATCAGACAAAGTGAAATCCGGCCAACTCAAACGTCTTGAAGACGCGACGAAAGAAAAGATTTCCAGACGCCCGGCGGCCTTTCCTGAGATACTGACGACATCCGCCAACAAAAATACGGGCATTGAGGACCTCCGGGCCGAAATCGCGCAAATCACAGGGCTGACCGGCCGGGCACCGCTCAGTTAACCTGAGCTTTACCTTACCTTGGCACCAAGTTCTCCTTAACGGGCCGTCAATCTAATTGTGGAACAATTACCGCTCACTGAACGGGGTGGAAACGTCATGAGGTGCGACGGAGCACCGGTCAACGACCGCGAAAAGGCGCGCATAAGGGAGGTCGAGCGCCTTGGCTGGGACGACCTGGAACACAGCGGCTATTTTAGGAATATCGTGCGTGTGGCGGCAACTGTCTGCGGCGTGCTTTATTCGACCGTCAGCATTGTCCGCAAAGATACCGTGTGTTTTGCCGGGTTCAGCAAGTCCGATCTCGCGCCCATTGCAATAGAAGATGCTTTTTGTCGCGTCGTTGTTGAAACAGAAAATCCCCTGATCGTTCTGGACGCAAAAGAAGATGACGAGTTCCGTCACCTTCCGTGCGTTACGCGTGAACATCCAATTCGCTTTTATGTCGGCATACCGCTGAGAAACCGGAACGGTCACGTAATCGGTTCGCTTTGTCACCTGGACCCTGTCCCCAGAACCATACCGCCAAGTCGTGAGGTGATGCTCGCTCTTCGCAGCACGGCGGACCTTGTGGTGCGTTTCCTTGAAGCCGAGATGGCGGAAAAGCGATTGCAGAACTATATCGACGTCGCCACGGACTGGCTCTGGGAACAGGATGCCGATCTTCGTTTCACGTACTTTTCGGCAGCGGTTAACTCGAAAACAAAAATGAACTCCGACAAAATGATCGGCAAGACGCGTTGGGAAATATTCGACATCGACCCCAAGGACGATCCTCATTGGCGCGAACATTATGAGGTTCTGAAGAACCGCCAACCTTTCCGCGACTACCGCTATTCATTCGTCAACGAGCAAGGCGAGGTTGTCTCGAACAGCATCAGCGGAACGCCTTACTATGCCCCGGATGGGTCGTTTGCCGGGTATCGGGGCGTCGGTCATGAGATAACGAAAGACGAGGAAGCCCGGCGCCATATCGAATTTCTCGCCCTGCATGACAGTCTGACCGGCCTCTCCAACAGGACGAATTTCGAACAGTCGCTCTCAAATGCGCTGGAAGAACTCGCCGAAAATCAATCCGTAACGGTGTTTCTGGTCGACCTTGACCGGTTCAAGGAAGTGAATGACACGCTCGGACATGCCGCTGGCGATGCGCTTCTTCAATATGTCGCTGATCGCTTGCGCGATGTTTTTGGTTCTGAGTGCATTATCGCACGCCTTGGCGGCGATGAATTTGCCGTTCTTGATAAACGGACAATCAGCCTGGGAGATGCGCGGGACTCAGCACAGGCTTTGTTAAGCACTGTCAGCGGCCCCATCAAACTGGGTTCGGACCAGATCAGTACAAGCCTGAGCATCGGCGTCGCCCAGGGGCCGGAAAACGGCAGCACCACCAGCCAGCTTATGTCAAACGCGGATTTGAGCCTTTATCGTGCGAAGGTCGACGGCAGAGACTGCGTGAGGCTCTTCCAGCCGGAAATGCGAAGCGCAATCAATCAGCGCCGACGCACGACGACGGAGCTGTCGACAGCACTTCGTCTGTCGCAGTTTGAATTGTACTACCAGCCGATTGTTGAGGCTCAGACCTATTCGATTGTCGGCGCGGAAGCCCTGCTCCGCTGGAACCATCCCACCCGTGGACTGCTGCTGCCGGATGAATTTCTGGAGATCATGGAGTCCTGTCCGCTGGCCACCCCGATCAGCGACTGGATTCTTGAGACCGCATGCATCCAGGCGGAAAAATGGCGCCAGAAATCACCGCTGTTTGGACGGATCGCCGTCAATATATCGCCCTCGCAATTCACCCATCGCGACTTCCCCACGATCATCCGGCACATACTCGACAAAACCGGACTGCCGGCTCCGATGCTTGAGCTGGAAGTGACCGAGACCATGCTCCTTAAGGAGGGTATCGGTGTCAAAAGAGCGCTGATGGATATCCGCTCTCAGGGTGTTTCCGTCGCGTTTGACGACTTCGGGACGGGATATGCTTCCCTCAGTCATCTGAAGAACTTCCCCATCGACCGGATGAAGATCGACAAAGAGTTTGTCGCCGATATCGGCAAGGGCGGCAGCGGTCTGGTCATCGCCCAGGCCGTGGCGATGCTGTCAAAGGGACTGGGGCTGACCGTGACGGCCGAGGGTATAGAAAACCCGGATCAGGCGGAATATCTGGCCGCCATCGGCTGCGATGAATTGCAGGGATACTATTTCAACCGCCCGCTCAGGGTAGACGCGTTTGATGCCGTCTTGTCCGAGGCGTCCGCGCAAGCCGGTTCGACGCGGCGCAAAGCATAAGCTCTGAAAATCTTATTCCTTTTCTTTGAGTCCGATTTCGGTCACCGGTTCTTCGATTGATTGTCGAGCGCTGTCAAACAGGGTATAGAGCCAGCCAATTTCAGTGCAAAATCGCACGCCGGATTGGATCAAGTATGTCGCTGACTGAAACTGAGGACGCAAAAAAAGCCGCCGAAGAAACCACATCGCACGCCCGTGCCCACATCATTGCGCAGGCGCTGCCCTACATGCAGCGGTACGACAATGAAACCATTGTCGTAAAATATGGCGGAAACGCGATGGGTGATGCGCTGCTCTCCCAGGCGTTTGCCCGCGACGTTACGCTTCTCCGGCAGTCGGGCGTGAACCCGGTCGTTGTCCATGGCGGCGGCCCGCAGATTGGCAACATGCTGAAACGCCTGGGCATTGAGAGCGAATTTCGCGGCGGCCTGCGCGTCACGGACAGACCCACCGTTGAAATCGTCGAGATGGTTCTGGCGGGCAGCATCAACAAGGAAATTGTCCACACGATCAACCGTGAGGGCGGCAGAGCTGTCGGCCTGTGCGGCAAGGACGGCAATATGGTTCTCGCCGAGCAGTTGAAGCGAACCGTTGTTGATCCCGACTCCAACATCGAGAAGATTGTCGATCTGGGCTTTGTCGGCGATCCCAAATCAGTGAATCCAACGGTTCTGCAGCTCGTTCTGAAAGAAGATCTGATCCCGGTTGTCGCACCCGTGGCGCCCGGCATCGACGGCGAGACGTACAACGTCAACGCGGACACCTTCGCCGGCGCGATCGCCGGAGCGCTCAACGCCAAGCGGCTTCTGTTTTTGACCGATGTTCCGGGCGTTCTGGATAAAAACGGCAGCCTCATAAAACAACTGACCGTCGCCGAGGCCCGGGCCCTGATCGCCGACGGCACAGTCTCCGGCGGCATGATCCCCAAAGTGGAGACGTGTATAGAAGCCTTGTCGCGCGGGGTTGAGGGGGTCGTGATCCTGAATGGGAAAGTCGCTCATGCCGTGCTGCTGGAACTCTTTACCAAGCACGGTGCGGGAACGTTGATCACGCCATAGCGATCAATTTTGTTTCGGTCTGATGTTCAATTTCCACCGCAGGACATGGCAGAATCCGCCGCTCGCCCTACCTTTTGTTATCCATCGGGACCATTTCCTGATTTTTGTCCGATGTTTCGGACCTTCGTTGACCAAATCCAAACCGCTCCGCGGGTAAGATAGGGAAATCGTCGGGATTGTTTTACAGGACAGGTGCTTAATGGAGCTTTCGCGGTTTGCCGGAATTACGGAGTGGATCTTCGATCTCGATAACACGCTTTATCCGGCCCATACGGACCTGTTTTCGCAGATTAACGAAAAGATCCGGCTCTATGTCAGCAATCTCGTCGGTGTTTCCGAAGCGGACGCGCATACCCTTCAAAAAGGCTACTACCAAAAATACGGAACGACGCTTCGCGGGCTGATGATAGAGCATGACATCGAACCGGACGACTTTCTGGAATATGTGCACGACATCGATCATTCGGTGATTCCGCCGGACCCGAAACTGAAAAACGCGATCCGGAAGCTTCCCGGCCGACTTTTCATCATGACGAACGGCACCAGAAAACACGCTGAAAATGTGGCCAATATCCTCGGAATTACGGATCATTTCGAAGATATTTTCGGTATTATCGAGGCCGATCTGGTGCCAAAGCCGTACCGTGAAACCTACGACCTCTTTATGGAAAAAAACGGCATTGATCCCGCCAAATCGAGCATGTTCGAAGACTTGTCCAGAAATCTTGAGGTGCCCCATCAGATGGGTATGGCAACGACCCTGATCATACCCAGGGGCATGCGGGAGGTTTTCAGAGATGATTGGGAACTGGAAGGCCGGGATGAAGCGCATGTGGACTTTCTGGCGGACGATCTGGGTGCGTTTCTGACAAAAATCGTTGATGCGAACGGCTTTACATAATCGCAAGTGGCGCGTTGCGACGAAGGCTGTTTCCGCTTCGGCACATCAGCGGCCGAGCAGAAGCAGCAAAATACCGCTCAGGATAAAACCGATCCCGAGAATCTCCAGACCGTTGGTCCGCTCTTTGAAGAAAAGCCACGACGCCGCAAAGGTGAACACCAGTTCGATCTGGCCGAGCGCTTTCACAAAGGCCGCGCTTTGAAGTGTCATGGCGGTGAACCAACATGCCGATCCGGTGACACCGGCGAGGCCGACGAGGCTGGCAGGACGCCATGCATCAAGAACCGCCCTGATCTGTTCGCGCTCAAAAACGGCCATGTAAAGCAGCATGACCAGGGTCTGAAACAGAGTCACCACAGCCAGCGTGTAGGCGGCCTGCATCAGGAACCCCGGGCCGCCAAGGGACAGAGACGCGCCGCGATAGCAAACGGCGGAAATCCCGAACAGCGCACCCGATAACAGTCCGATCACCGCCGATCGGCTGATCAGAGACGTAACAAGCGCCCTTGCGTTGATCTGCGATCTGGCGACGGAAATAAGCATGACACCCGCCACCGCAATGCCGATCGCGGCGACCGCGACAGGCGTCAGTCTTTCATTGATCAGCACAAGACCGAACAAAGCCGCCTGGACCGGCTCCGTCTTCGAGTAAGCCGTGCCGACCGCAAAGTTGCGATAAGAAAAAAGGGCCACCAGAAGAAAGGTCGCCAGGATCTGGGATAACCCGCCGGCGGCCATGTAAAGAAAGAAATCCGCGGTTGGCCCCGGTATCGGCATTCCCGCTCCCCAGTGCAGAAAGACGGCATACAGCAACGCCAGAGGAAAACCATATCCAAACCGTACGAACGTAGCGCCGGTGGTCGAGAGACGGCCTTTCAGATACTTCTGCAAGGCCGACCGGACATTTTGCAGAAAGGCCGCCGCGATCGTGATCGGTATCCAGATTTCCATGAATGCATCTCAGGCGGGAAAGAGTGTAAGACCTCTTAGCAAATAAAATCCCGGCGAGATAGCGGAGCGCACCGTGGACCGGAGCCGCCCTCAAATGGGCCGAACACGGCATCTGAGCATTGACTTTGAACGCACGCCCCACTAGCACCGCATCAATTGCCGTCACGGCCTGTTTTCTAATCTCTACGGGAGCGCCAGTCTTATGAGTCTCAATCAAACCGATATTGCCCAACTCGCGGCCACGATTGATGAGGCCTTCGAAAAACGCGATGAGATAAGCACCGAAACAGGCGGCGATGTTCGGCAGGCGGTCGAAACCGCCCTGGACCTTCTTGACCGGGGCCAGGTTCGGGTCGCTGAGAAAAGCGGCGGTGACTGGATTGTCAATCAGTGGGCTAAGAAGGCCGTCCTCCTCTCGTTCCGCCTGAACCCCATGGACGTCATCAAAGGCGGTCCGGATGAAAGCGTCTGGTGGGACAAGGTTCCGTCAAAATTCAACGGCTGGGGACCTGCCGAGTTCAAAGATGCAGGCTTTCGCGCTGTGCCCAACTGCACCGTCCGACGGTCGGCGTTTGTCGCCAAGGGCGCGGTCCTTATGCCGTCCTTTGTCAATCTTGGTGCTTATGTTGACGAAGGAACCATGGTCGACACCTGGGTGACGGTCGGTTCCTGCGCACAGATCGGCAAAAACGTTCACCTGTCCGGTGGCGTCGGAATCGGCGGCGTTCTGGAGCCGCTGCAGGCGGGGCCTGTCATCATAGAGGATAACTGCTTTATCGGGGCAAGATCAGAGGTGGTCGAGGGCGTGATCGTCCGTGAAGGGGCTGTGCTCTCCATGGGCGTTTTCATCAGCGCCTCGACCAAGATCGTCGACCGGACCACAGGCGAGATTTTTGTTGGTGAAGTCCCCGCTTATTCGGTCGTCGTGCCCGGGACCATGCCCGGCAAACCGCTTCCGAACGGCAATCCTGGGCCCGGTCTTTACTGCGCCGTGATCGTCAAACGGGTCGATGAACAGACCCGTTCAAAAACGTCCATCAACGACCTTTTGCGCGACTAGGATACGCGCAGAAACAAAGGCTTGGACATTTCGCGCGATCCAATGATCGCGAGAATTGCCCTCGGCTCTCTCTTGGGCCGTACCCGACAGGCAAAGCCTTCGCGTGCGGCCCAAATGTTTCTTATTGCCGCGTGTTTTTATTGATTGAAGAAGCGCTCTACGATTTTCAGGGCCTCTTCAACATTCCTCTCGTTCACATCCAGATGCGTCACCCATCGCTGGCGCGTGCCGCCATAGAGGCTGGTGACCGCGATGCCCTGATCATTAAGATAGGCGGCAAACGCGGATGCGCTGGCCTCATCGACATCAACCCAGAAAATGTTGGTTTGAGGTCTGGAGACTTTCAGCGCTGAAAAAGCCCCCAGTCCCTCCGCCAGGCGGGCTGCGTTTGCGTGATCGACCGCCAGGCGCTCAACATTGTTCTCAAGCGCAAAAAGACCTGCAGCTGCCAGAATGCCCGCCTGACGCATGCCACCGCCGAGCATCTTTCGCAACCGGCGTGCGCGGGCGATAAGATCCTGCGATCCAACCAGGACCGATCCCACCGGCGCGCCCAGTCCCTTGGACAGACACAAAGACACGGTATCGAAGTCCGCGACCAGTTCGGACAACGAGACATTGAGCCCCGTGACCGCGTTGAAAGCGCGCGCGCCATCGAGGTGGCACGACAGCCCGTGCCTGCGGGCAAGGGCGGTGGCATCGGCCATATATGTGAGCGGAAGAATCTGGCCGCCGATCGTATTTTCCAGCGACAGCAGGCGCGTGATGGCAAAATGCGAATCGTCCGGTTTGATATTGGCTTCGATATCGTCAAGACGGAGCGTGCCGTCGGGCTGATTGGGCAGCGGCTGCGGCTGGATGCTGCCAAGAACCGCAGCACCGCCGGCCTCCCATCGATAATTGTGCTGCATCTGGCCGACGATGTATTCCTCGCCGCGCGCGCAGTGAGACATCAGGGCCGTAAGATTTGCCTGCGTGCCGGAGGACACAAACAGGGCGGCTTCTTTCCCGGCCATTTCAGCGGCAACCGCTTCCAGGCGGTGTACGGTCGGATCATCGCCAAACACGTCGTCACCAACGTCGGCCTCTGCAATGGCGCGCCGCATCTCCTGGGAAGGCCGGGTCACAGTATCGCTTCGGAAATCGTGCAGGATCTGGTTCATGGTATTCCTTCGGGAAGAAGATTGTTGTGAAACGGTTTCAGAGACGCCGGAGACCGGTGTTGCAACGTCCGATCCGTTTTATCCTGACTGCCGTTGAATAGCGACCGGATAAATTCGTGGAGGGTTAGGGTGTGGACCTGTCCCCGAGCCGCCGCGGACCAACGGAAACCGGTCTTCGGTGCCTGACATCTTTGGCAAGGGACTTGCCATCAAAGCGGCAAGCGACTAGCTAAGCTTAGATAATTTCCAGGATCGGTCGGCCCTTAAATCTGATCGAACACTTCTTCCCGGCACAGGGTCTTTCCGACAGAGCGACTGCATGACCAATAATCCTAAGCAGACACACGCTTCCCCTCAGGACTTTATCTGGCTGTTTTTTGGCCTTGGCGGAAGAATCTCACGGGAACCATACTGGCTCGGTATTATCCTTACCGGCGCATTTTCTCTGGTTATTCTGCTTTCCTATATCTCCGAAGCAACAACACCCGAAGAACTCCCCAATGTCGAGGTGCCGGCCGCGGTCACCATTCTCTTTCTGGTGCTCAGGTGGTGCGAGATAGCTCTGGCAGCGAAGCGGGCGCATGACAAGGGACTGTCGGGGTTTATCGCTGTTCTCGTCCTGCTGCCTTTCCTCAACATTGCGGTCATAATGTTCCTGGGCATTGTCAGCGGTGATCCGGGACCCAACAGATATGGAAAGTTTCCGAACACCCGCCCGACTTAGGCTCAGGACCCATTCACTTCATGCAATTCTGTTTTGAGAGGTCCGTTTACTTGGGGACAATTTCGATCATTGCGGCTGATCCCTGAGGAATAAAGCCGTTCTATTGTGTTTGTTTCGTTTCCTCTTTCACAAACCGTCGAAATACCTCCACAATTTAGACACTGTTCCGACATAATTTTGCCTGTTATGGAAACTTTTTCCGTCGGCGGATTTTATTCTATCCCGACCGTGAGCAACATGATCCTGCTGAAGTTGGCGCCCGGAAGCTGGAAATAACCAATATTGTGAATGGGTTGAAGCCGTCAATCATGATGAACTATTAATGAATTTTCCCTCATAAAGAGCTTTTACATCATGGACAGTTTTAACGTGCATCATCGAGCAGGACGAATATTGCTCAGCATTCCCACGGGTCAGAGCGTGAGCGTTCAAACAGCACGATCCGACCCAATCGGCTCATACCATTTCAAGCATATTTATAGGTCCACATCCTATGATCGACTTGTTCATTGACCGATCAAAACCCAGTCGCTAAACCCGGATGATGACCGAAAATTCTCTGAACAGGGCGGTTGAGATCACGCGGGAACTGATCCGTTGTCCGTCCGTTACGCCGAAGGAAGCCGGAGCACTTTCCTATCTGGAGAAAACCCTGAGCGCAGCCGGTTTCAGGGTGGAACGGCCCGTTTTTTCAGATGAGAATACACCTGACGTGGAAAACCTGTTTGCCAGCATCGGCGAGGGATCCCCACATTTTGTTTTTGCAGGTCACACGGATGTCGTTCCGCCCGGTACGGTTAACAGCTGGTCAGAGGATCCGTTTGCGGCCACCATTGTCGACGGATCTTTAATCGGCCGCGGCGCCGTTGATATGAAAGGCGGCATCGGAGCATTTGCCGCGGCCGCGCTCGAGTTCGTTTCCAACCATACGTCCGGTTTCAAGGGAACCTTGTCCTTTCTAATCACCGGCGATGAAGAAGGGCCAGCAATCAACGGCACAAAAAAGCTGCTGCAATGGTGCGCAGAACAGGGGGAAAAATTTGACGCCTGCGTCGTTGGCGAACCGACCAATCCGGCTGAAATCGGCGATGCGATCAAAGTCGGCCGGCGCGGATCTCTCACGGGAGACCTTACGGTAACCGGGAAACAGGGTCATGTCGCGTATCCGCACCTGGCCGTTAATCCCCTCCCCACTCTGGTCCTGCTGGTCAAAACCCTGATCGAGCTTGAACTTGATGCGGGAAACGAACGGTTCCAGCCGTCAAATCTGGAAGTGACGGGCATAGATGTCGGCAACCGGGCAACCAACGTCATTCCGGAAAAAGCAACAGCAAAGTTCAACGTCCGCTTCAATGACCTCTGGACTCAGGCGACGCTCATCGAACATCTTGAAAAAAGTCTGAGTGCGATGCCCGCCCCAGAGGCACAATGGGACCTCTCTTTTTCAACCGGCAGCAGCGACAGTTTTCTGACCCGCGACAAAACGCTCATCAATATTCTTTCGGCCGCTGTTGCCGCGGAAACCGGCCGGACTCCAAGCCTGTCGACCGGTGGTGGAACATCCGATGCGCGCTTTATCAAGGACTATTGCCCGGTGGTGGAATTCGGCCTGATCAGCAAAACCATGCACCAGGTTGACGAACAAGTTGCCACCTCGGATCTTGAGACACTATGCCGTATTTATTACCGATTTCTGATCGACTATTTTGACCGTTAGAAAACCGGCCACATGATTACACTTGACGAAATCTCCCGCTCTGTTCGAGGAGCCTATATGCTCCTTTTGGGCCGCCGGGAGGGCATGCGCGAGTTCGATACAACTCTGAGCGGCTTCTGGCGCTCCTTTCAGGTGTGTTTCCTGCTGATCCCGTTTTATCTGCTGCTGTTCAGCGCAGAACGAAAGATCTATCTGACCGAGTCCGCTTATTCCACCGAGACATTTCCGGAAGGCCCGTTTCTGATATCGGGTATTCTCACGATCGGCCTTGACTGGATTGCCTACCCGGCCGCCCTCGCCATCCTGGCTCCATCGCTTGGATTTGCCCGCGCTTATGTACCCTACGTCGTTGCCCATAACTGGTCCATGATACTGGTCGCAGCAGTCCTGTTACCACCCTACCTGCTGTTCTCGTTCGGGCTGATTTCGCTGGATGCATTGATCCTTCTGCAACTGATCTGCACCATCTTCGTGCTGCGCTACTATTACGTGGTGGCAAAGGCAGCGACCTTGACCACAACGGGCATCGCTGTCGGATTGGTCGCTTTTAATTTTGTCTTGAGTGTCATCGTTGAACTGCTTGTGGGGCATGTTGTCGGGATATAAGCGCCCCAAATTCGTCCAAAACAGCAAATCAGCTGTTGATGAGTCGTCTGAACCGGCAAACCAATTAACAAAACCGTAAGAACGGCGTTATTATGCTGGCGATATCTGTGGGCAAATGCGGGCACGCCAGGTTTTCTCGGGATAAGAACTGATTATCGGGAAACCGGCGAGGGGAGAATTCGGGATGTCTGACAGCGTTTATGAAAAGGCACTGGCTCATCGCAATAAGCTTGAAGCCGAGCTTAAGGATCTCAATCATTTCGTAGCTCTGTACGAAAAGATCGCAAAAATGCCCTTTGCACAGGACCAAAACGAACGCGCATCGGTCGAAGAAACCCCGAAAAAAGAACCCGCTCCCGAAGCCGCGGTTGAAGCAAAAGACGACCAGCCGGTGGAAGAGTTCTTCCGGGAACTCGACGAGCAGGACCGGGAAGCCAATATCATCATGGATGATATTGTCGAAGTCGCCTGACTTGAAGACGCTTCTCTCCGCTGCGAT
Organism: Stappiaceae bacterium; assembly: GCA_965275915.1. Lineage (GTDB taxonomy): Bacteria > Pseudomonadota > Alphaproteobacteria > Rhizobiales > Stappiaceae > JBDWFY01. The sequence goes on along the minus strand of CBDHYI010000002.1, from coordinate 180,494 downwards.
GTGAAGAATGCGGCCCGGGTTGGGCGATTGCTGTTCTAATAATCCACCAAGGTCAGATAAAGGCCGCATGCCGGCGCGACGGGCCCGCAGGCTTTGCGGTCTCGTGCCTCCAGCGCACATTTCAGATCGTCTTTTGTCCAGCGCGCCTCGCCGACAAGCTTCAGCGAGCCAACCATCGAGCGAACCTGATTATGAAGAAACGACCGTGAGGATGTTTCGACAAAAACAAGATCATCTTCACTCCGTCTGACGGTGAGCGTTTCAAGGGTTTTCTCCGGGCTCTTCGCCTGGCACCGGCTGTGCCGAAACGTCGTGAAATCATGATGACCGACAAGCACCTGTGCCGCCTCATGCATGGCGTCCACATCAAGCGGCTGATTGCAGTGCCACGCGAGCCCACGCTCAAGCGTTAACGGTGGCCGTCTGTTGACAATCCGATAGCGATAGTGTCGTCTGATCGCCGAAAAACGTGAATCCCAGCCGTCTTTCTTCTGCTCCGTTCCGATTACGACCACTTTCTCCTCGGCGACCTTGAGCTTTGCATTGATCGCCAGCTGTACCTTTTCGGCCGGCCATTGCTTATCGAGATCAAAATGGGCGACCTGTCCGAGCGCATGAACACCCGTGTCCGTCCGCCCTGCCCCACCAATCGTCACCGTCTCACCGGAGAATTCGAAGATAGCCTTTTCAAGCGCCGCCTGAACGGAATGACCGTTGCTTTGACGCTGCCAGCCCACATATGGCCCACCGTGATACTCAACTGTCAGTTTATAGCGAGGCATTGTCAGGTCGAAGCCTATTCGAACCTGGAAAAGGGCGTGGCGAAGGTGACCTCAATAGGCAGGGCCTTCTCCGCGGAAGACGAAAACGGAAGCGCCATAAAGGCGTCTCCCGCATAGGGGGCGGTCACCTTCCTGGCCGGCGCGGGATCAAAACCAAAGCGCGTGTAGTAAGCCGGAGGACCCAGGACAAAAACAAGATCGAAGTCATCCGCCTCCAGGACTTTCAGACAATGCCGGATCATGGCGCTGCCAATCCCGGTCTTTTGATGCAAGACACTGACAGAGATCGGTGCAAGGCAGGACATCTTCAGGCGATGCGCCGGACCGGCACCGGTAACCGTCGAAAACGCAACATGTCCCACGATCTTCTCTTCACCGTCAACCGCAACGCATTCCAGATCCAGCGCATTGCATGCCCGCAATGCATTAACCAGATTTGCTTCCGCAGGCCGGCCGAAAGCTTCTTCCGTCAAGGCGTAAATTGCCTTGTCATCCGCCTTGGTCGCCGGCCGGATAGTAACAGTCTTTTGTACAGTCCCTGGCATCTGCAAATCCCGGATTATCACGGAAGGAAGGTACCGGCCGAAATCTTGGCACCCCGCTGAAATTCTTCCGTCTTCATCGGCCTCTTGCCTGCTCTTTGCAACTCAAGCAGCTGGACAGCGCCGTCGCCACAGGCAATTGTCAACTGATCATCCAACACCTCGCCGGTCTGGCCATCCCCCGCTCTCTCAGCAAGCCGTGAACGGAGCACCTTCACCCGCTCAAGCTTACTGCCAAACATCATCTCACACCAAGCGCCCGGAAACGGCGAAAGTCCGCGAATATGATTATGAACCATATCCGCCGGATTTTGCCACTGAATGCGCGTTTCGCTTTTTGACAGTTTGGGCGCATAGGTGACGCCCTCTTCACTCTGAGGTGCCGCGGACAACGCCCGTCTTGAAAGCGCAGCCAGAGCACGAACGATCAGGTCACCGCCCAGAACCGACAACCGGTCGTGCAGGTCTCCGGCTGTCATATCGGGCCCGATCTCAATCCGCTCGGCCATAAAGACCGGGCCGGTATCCAGTCCTTTCTCCATCTGCATGACTTCTATGCCGGTTTCCCTGTCGCCGGCCATAATCGCACGATTGATCGGCGCAGCGCCGCGCCATCGCGGCAACAAAGACGCATGCAGATTAAGACATCCGTATTCCGGGGCCGATAAGATCGTCTCCGGCAATAGAAGACCGTAAGCGACCACAACGGCGACGTCCGGCTGAAATTCGGCAAACCGGGACTGCTCGGACACGTCCCTTAGCGAGGCCGGCGTCAGAACAGGAATGCCCAACATCTCCGCCTGACGATGAACCGGGGTTTTCTTTTCCTCCATGCCCCTGCCCGCACGGCGCGGAGGCTGAGTATAGCAGGCCACAACATCATGCCCCTGCCCAACGATCTCCAACAGCGGGGGCACGGCAAAATCCGGCGTTCCCATAAAAATGACGCGCACAACCATTTCCTCTTTTCCGCAACCTGAACCGAAACGCTCTTATCCTGCCAGACCCGGCAACAGGCTCCTGAGGCTGTCAACCATCATTTCCATAGCAATTGCCGCAAGGATCATGCCCATGAGGCGGCTCATGATGCTCGTTGCGGTGTCGCTCAAGTGCCGAGACAGGACGGGGGCCGCCAGGAACGTGACCGATATCAGCGCAACGCTCGCCGCAACTGCCAGGCCAAAAGCCAACTCCATCGAAAAATCCGTGGCCTGTTGCCGAAAAATAACTATGGAGGAGATTGTCCCGGGTCCCAACAGGATCGGAACCGTCAGCGGATAGACACCCGGATTGTCCCGTTCCGAGTGACGCTCTTTTTCCTGTTCCGTTCCCGCATGGGTGGTGCTTTCGTTGCCGTGAAGCATGTTGAGCGCAATGAACAGGATCAACAGGCCTCCCGCCAGCCGGAACGCATCGATGCTTATGCCGAAAAGCTTCAGGACCGCATCGCCGGCAAAAACCGTAATCAGTGACCCGATCGTGATGCCGATGATCGTTGTGAGCGCGACCCTGCGCTGACCCGCAGCATCCCTGTCGGCGGTCAGCGACAAAAACACCGGCAGATTGGCAATCGGGCTCATGATCGCAAAGAGTGCCGCAAAAACCTTCAGAAAATAAGCAACGTCCATTCCTGCCCCGCCAGTGGATCCCTCAAATGGATCGGCTCAGGATTTTGCGGCCAACTTGGCCTGCTTTGTAAATTTCTTGATCACCCGATCACGCTTGAGTTTCGATATATGATCAATAAACAAAACTCCATTGAGATGGTCGATTTCGTGCTGCAAACAGGTTGCAAGCAGACCATCGGCTTCGATTTCCCGCTTTTCCCCCTCCCGATCCAGAAAAGTCACTCCGATCCTGGCCGGACGCTCGACATCCTCGAAGAATTCCGGGATCGAAAGACACCCTTCCTGATAGGTGTTGATTTCGTCCGATTTCCACACGATCTCCGGATTGATGACCACCATCGGGTCCTTCGGCTCTTCCTCCTTGGCAACATCAAGAACCAGCATCCGCTTGGGCACGGCAACCTGAATGGCGGCGAGGCCGATGCCCGGCGCGTCATACATTGTTTCAAGCATGTCATCGGCCAGTTGGCGGATCTCGTCATCGACCTTTTCAACCGGCTCGCAAACCTTGCGCAGAACCGGGTCCGGCAAGACGATAATCTCTCTTTTGCTCATGACGTTGAGATAAGGGCTCTCGTGCAACCGGTCAACGATTTGATGCGGTTACGCCCAGGTTCCGATTCACCAAAGTCCGTTATTTCTGTTCGCAGACAGCGCTCCGGGCAGCATCGGAGCGCGAATCGTTCTATGTTTGTTTCATGGATCAGGTCCTTTTTCAGATTGCAAACCGGCAAGTGACGCTGGGCGAATTTCTTATCTATGCGGCATGCGCCGCCCTGTTGCTGCTGTTCGTCCTGTGGATTCAGGCGGTCCGCCAGTCGCGCGACCGAGCCGAAGCCGAAGCAGCGGCTCAGGCCCAGACCCGCGAAATGGAACTGCGCCTGTCGGAGCTCATGAAAACCCAGGCGGAAATGACCGGCCGCATGCAGACGATGGCCGAAGTCTTCGGGACCCGGCAGGCCGATCTGTCGCGGGGGTTGAATGAACGCCTTGACGGCCTGGGCCAGAAGCTTGGCCAGTCCATGGTGCAGACAACCAAATCCACACAGGAAGGTCTGACAGCGGTTCATGAGCGCCTTGCCGTGATCGACCGTGCCCAGAAAACGATCCGCGATCTGTCCGGCCAGGTGACCGAACTGCAGAATATTCTTTCGAACAAACAATCCCGCGGGGCCTTCGGACAGGGGCGCATGGAGGCCATCATCCAGGATGCGCTGCCATCCGCGGCCTATGTCTTCCAAGGTATGTTGTCCAATAACTCCCGGCCCGATTGCCTGATCCATATGCCGAATGAGGCGCCGCCGCTGGTCATCGACGCCAAGTTTCCGCTTGAAGCCTTCAATATGATCAAGGACGCAGAATTTTCGGAGGAATTGAAAGCCGCCCATGCACAATTCCGAAAGGACATGGCCAAGCATATTTCCGATATCGCGGACCGGTATCTTCTACCCGGGGAAACACAGGACACCGCCTTCATGTTCGTCCCCTCCGAAAGCGTCTTTGCCGAGTTGCATGAAAATTTTGAAGATATTGTGCAAAGAGCGCATCGGGCCCGGATCGTCCTGGTTTCGCCCAGCCTCCTCAATCTTTCAATCCAGGTGATCCAGTCTGTTTTGAAAGATGCGCGCATGCGCGAGCAGGCGCACCTGATCCAGGCCGAGGTTGGCCGGCTGATGCAGGATATCGGACGGTTGGACGACCGGGTTCGCAAACTGCAGTCTCACTTCTCCCAGTCTCAAAAAGATGTCGAGCAGATCCTGATTTCGACGGATAAGGTGACCAAGCGGTCGCGCAACATCGAAGACCTGGAGCTTGGGGAACTCGATGACGGGCCACCTCTTCAACTGACCGGCAAATCCGCTGCAGAATGATGGCCTATTGCCAAAAAAGCTGTATGAATGCCACCAGGTAAAAGCCCTGCCCAAGAAGCCACAAAACAACAAGGCAAATCCACCAGGGTATGGTGTTTAAAAGAGTGAAGGCATGTCCATACTGGTTGTCGTATCCGGCTGGGATGCGGAAATCTGGGCCGAGCGGCTTCGGGTTGAACTCCCCGGCAAGGAAGTTCAAACATATCAGGAGGGGCACTCCCTCGCGGAGCGGGAAAAAGCGGCGGTCCGGTATCTCCTCGCCTGGAATCCACCGCAAGGGATCTGTTCCGACTTTCCCAACCTGTCGGTCATCTTTTCTCTCGGCGCCGGTGTCGATCACATTCTGAAGGATCCGAACCTTCCGTGCTGTCCGATCGTTCGCGTCGTCGATCCGGATCTGACGGCAAGGATGGGCGAGTGGATCGTTCTTCAGGCGCTCGCGCATCTGCGCCAGACGCTTCACTATGCCCGGTACCAACGGGAATGCCTCTGGCAGAAGATGACGCAACCCGCCGCCTCCGAGGTGACGGTCGGTATTCTGGGCATGGGCGTTCTGGGTACTCATGCAGCACGTCTCTTAACGGCTATCGGTTTTCCCGTTATCGGATGGAGCAGGACAAAAAAGTCCGTCAATGAAACCGAGATGTTTTTTGGCGAGGACGGGCTTTCCGCATTCCTTTCACGGACCGACATTCTTATCAGCCTGCTGCCTCACACGCCAGCGACGGAGGGCCTTCTGACAATCGAGCTGTTTCGGCAGCTCCGAGGTCATGAGACGCTCGGCGGGCCCTTTCTCATCAATGCCGGCCGGGGACGGACGCAAGTCGATAGCGATATTGTCCGGGCACTGGACGAGGGTGTGCTGGCCGGTGCCTCTCTCGATGTATTTGAAACCGAACCGCTGCCGGCCGGGTCCGGACTCTGGACCCACCCAAACGCGATCATCACGCCTCACGTCGCTGCGGATTCCGATCCGGAGAAGCTGGCGTCCTACGTTGCCAGGCAGATAGAGAATTTTGAGAGAGATGGTACGCTCGACAATCTTGTCGACAAGGAACGGGGCTATTAGCGCGTGGCAACCAGAGCACCTTGAACGGGAACCCAATGCTCCGGAGTCACGTCTGCCCTGACAATCGCCGAACACGCGTCACCGCCCCCCACTCATGGGCCGCGATCCGGCTCAAGGCGGCGTCAAGCGGCTCGCGTGCAACCGTCATCGTGTGTCCGTTCGCATGAAGAAGCGATGTTTCATCTTCAACGATTGCCACATGCCCCTTCCAGAAAATGAGATCGCCGCGCACGAAGTCCGGCAAGCCGTGCGATATGTCAACACTCTCGCCAAGCTGAAGTTCCTGCATATCGCTGTCCCGCGGACACGCGATACCGCATGCCTGCAGGGACAATTGCACCAGCGCCGAACAGTCGAGACCGATGCTGGTGCGCCCGCCCCAAAGATAGGGTGTTTCCAGGAACCGGATGGCTACGGTGACAAAGTCGCTTTCGGGGGAACCAATTGCGCGGATATGCTGCGGCATGATCGCAGTGCCGTCCGCCAGAATCGCGTAACTGTTCCCGCGCGCCGTAACCTCATCAATGATCGTCAGCCGCGCGCCCATTGAAAGGCAGGCAACCGGCGGCCTCCGCAACTCCGGTTCGGGATAGAGATAGGTGCGGACCGCATTGACCCGGTGCGTGATATCCTGTTCGGCCTCCTCAAGAGCATCCGCCCTGACCCATCCGACGTAATCGTCCAGTTCACTTTGGATCCAGGCCCACCCCTCGACGGTCGTTTCGTAAACGACAACATCTTCTCCGAACAGAACTTCAGTGTCGACGGAACTTGCCTGAACAGGGTCCCGGCGCACCGCGACATGCGAAGCCACCACCCGTCGCCTCTCACCGGAGACATAGCGGTCCGCCTTGACCGATCCTTCCAGGAAGGCGGCCGCAATCTCAGGACGGTAGGGCGTAACGCGCCGGTCAGCTTCGCTCATCTTGGCAACTCTCTGGCAGTGCCGACGATCAGATCCGCAAGCTTTTCGATGTAAAGAACACCCTCGACCGTACGCCCGATGAGGACGTTTCGCCTGTCCGAAACGTCCCGCTTCCGACTGATCAGTTTCATGCGGCCCATTGTGTCAAGCGCGCGCGTGATCGCGGGCTTCGTAACGCCCAGTTTGACTGCCAGATCTCGAACCGTGTGGGGCGGTGCTTCCAGATAGACCGTCAGCAGGATCACCATTTGCCGCATGGAGAGATCCGGTTCGTCATCCCGAACAAGATCAAGTGTCGCCTTCTGCCACAATTGCAGCGCTTGCGATGGACGAAGTTCTGTTGCCATCCCGATTTCCGCTCAGACGTTCTGCACTGTTTATCAAAGGATAAACAGACGACCGTTGGAAAGATGCGCCCATCGCGTCTGAATACTGACCTATCCACACGAAGCGGATCAGCCTGACAACGAGGGCACAATTCCTACTCCCGATTTTGTTTCGGACCCGTTATAGCCCCACCTTACCCGTCAGTGCAATTACGGAAGCAACTGTAAGTCAGTTGGAAAATCGATCCCGGATCAACTGATAAAGCGCCCGAATACCCTGAGCCTCGCCCCCCACCGGACCGAAGGGTTTTGCCGTGGGCATCCAGCCGTAAATATCAAGATGGGCCCAGGTTGCGGCGTGTTCGACAAAACGCGAAAGAAACAACGCCGCAGTAACGGACCCGGCAAAGGGGCCACCGGATATATTGTTCGTGTCCGCAATCCCGGACTCCATCATTTTCAGATAGGGCCTCCACAACGGCATTCTCCAGAGCGGATCTTCGGTGGCACTTGCACAGGCGCTCAATTCCGCGGCAAACGTTTCATCATCGGTGTAAAACGGCGGTAATTCAGGACCAAGCGCGACACGTGCGGCGCCGGTCAGAGTTGCAAGATCAATAAGAAGGTCCGGTGCCTCTTCATCCGCCAGGGCCAGCGCATCGGCCAGTATCAGCCGTCCCTCCGCATCCGTATTGCCGATTTCGACCGTCAGGCCGGTTCGGCTGGTCAGCACATCACCGGGCCGGAAAGCGGGACCGGACACGGCGTTTTCGACAGCCGGGATGAGAACCCGCAGGCGAACGGGGATATCTTGCGCCATGATCATCGATGCGAGCCCAAGCACATTGGCCGCGCCACCCATATCCTTTTTCATCAGGGCCATGGAGTTCCCCGGCTTCAGATTGAGGCCGCCGGTATCAAAACAGACACCCTTGCCCACAAGAGTGACCTTGGGGCGGTCCGGCTCTCCCCACGCCAGATCGATCAGCCGCGGCTCGCGGTGACTGGCGGCACCCACCGCATGGATGAGCGGAAAGTTGTCCCTCAGAAGCTCCTGCCCGCATGTGACCGTGCACGTGCCGCCATGAGCGGAAAACAGGATGTCCGCCTGTTCGGCAAGATCCGCCGGCCCCATATCGAAGGCCGGCATGTTGATCAGGTCCCGGGTGATAGCGACACCATCGGCAATGGCCGTCAGCTCTTCGAAATCGACAGATCCGTCGACAGCAAGTCTTGGCCCGTCGGCCTTGTCATTCTTCTTATAGGTATCGAACGAATAACCGCCCAGGGCGAATGCCAGAGCATCACGCCCCTTGTCATTGAAACCATCTGCGAGGAAATACTCGCCGGCGGGAAGCTTTTTTGCCAGCGTGCCCGCACCCAGCCGCTGGTCGGCGCTCGGCGCACCAAACAGAACGGCAGACACAGCGCCCTGATCACCGGGAACGGTCAGCATACTTAACGGTTTTGCCCGAAAGCCGTTGGCTTCCACCCATTGTTTTGCCGTTTCGCCAAGTTTATTCAGCAGAGGGTCCAGACTGTCTGCACACACACAATAAATCGCAACAGTTTCAGGCGATTGATCTTGAGACAAAAAGATCTCAGCCACGGGAAACTCCTTCTGATCGGCCGGACGTGGGGCGGTTGATGTCAGCGGCGACAGTATGAAGCCGGCCATCCGTTTGCAACGGAAAAAGCCTTTCTTAACTTTGCATTAGGGTTAACAGCTTATTGCTAAATGGAAGGAAAATCCGTTCGCATTGAGACGCTGGAGACAGAAATGACATCCGACATTGTGTCACGGGGCCAGAATCGCCTTCGCACAACGACAATGCTTGTGGCAGTTGCCGGAGCATTGGTCGTGTCCGGATGCGCATCGACCAAACAATCTTCAGTCTCCAGCCACACAGCCCCCTCCTCCGTGAGCGGTTCGGTGGCGCCCGGAAGCGCACAGGCGCGTGAAGCGGTCAGTGTCTGGGGCAAGCGTTACAAGAAGTCACCGGATTCACGCGACAATATCCTGAACTATGCCGCCGCCTTACGGCGCAACAATCAACTTCCTCAGGCGATGGCCGTTCTCCGTAAAGGACTGATAAAAAACGGTGAAGACCGCGAAATGTCTGCGGCTTACGGAAAAATTCTTGCCATGAACGGCCGCCTGGATGAAGCGTTGAAAGTCGTCCGCGGCGCTCATCGGCCGGAACAGCCTGACTGGCGTCTGCTCTCCGCCGAGGCCGCGATCCTGGATCAGCAGGGACAATCCGCGCAGGCACAGACGATCTATCGTGAAGCGCTCAAAATCGCACCGGGAACACCGAGCGTTCTGAACAATCTGGCCATGTCCCACACACTTTCGGGCGACCTCAAACAGGCCGAAAAGCTCCTGCGCGAGGCACTCGGGCATCCGAATGCAGACAGCCGGATCCGACAGAATCTCGCTCTGATCGTCGGACTTCAGGGGCGGTTTGAGGAAGCGGAAACCATCGCCCGCGCGGAACTGGTTCCGCAACAGGCCGAAGCCAACATCGCCTATCTTAAAGGCATGCTCAGCCAGCGGAACACGTGGAAAGATATTCAGGCGAAAGATAAGGCCGGGTGATCTAATGCCAAGACCTATGCGTTGAACGCCGGGTTCGTCAGCCACCGATGCCCATGAAACAAAAAAGACCGGTACGAAACCGGTCTTTTTCATCGTTGTCGCTTGTTCGCCTTCAGATATTACCGATACTCATGATGGCCGGACCCATGATCACAGCAAACAGAACCGGCAGGAAGAAGACAATCATAGGCACTGTCAGTTTTGGAGGCAGGGCGGCCGCTTTCTTTTCAGCGGCCTGCATGCGCATCGTCCGGCTTTCTTCCGCCATAACGCGAAATGAAACGCCCAATGGCGTACCATAGCGTTCGGCCTGAATGAGGGCCGTGGTCATGGCCTTGACGGTGTCAAGCCCGGTTCTCGTGGCCAAATTCTCATAGGCTTGTTTCCTTTCAGGAAGATACGAAAGCTCCGCGGTCGTCAGAGATAACTCTTCCGCGAGCGGAACCGACTGAGCGCCGATTTCTTCCGCCACTTTTCTGAATGATGCCTCAACGGACATACCTGACTCGACACAGATCAGCGAAAGGTCGAGGGCATCCGGCCAAGCTTGCTGTATCGACTTCTGGCGTTTCTGGATAATATTCGTGAGCAGAATATTCGGCAAATACAACCCGATAAGCGCCGCCAGCGAGGCAACACCGATTTTCAGCATTGCCGGCCGGTCCCCCGGTAGGATCGCGAACAGGTAGAACGCGGCAACTGCAAACAGAACAAGCGGCATAACAACGCGTGCCGCCACAAACATGTAAAGTGGCTTTTGCCCTCTCATACCGGCCATTCGCAGCTTGGCAACGGAATTTTCATCCGCAAGAACGTTGCGCAAATTGAATTTATCGATGAGTTCGCGAATGTTTTTCTTCGGCTCCTGCCGCAATGAGGGCTTGGACACGACATTGTTGAGTTTCGCGCGCTCCCGTTCGCGGATCTTATCGCGCTCTGTGGCAACCGACTTCATGCGTGCTTTCAACGTGTCCTTTTCCATGAATGGCATAAGAACCGTAATCAGCGTCGCCGATACCGCAATCAGAGTCAGAAGCGAAACCAGAAATTCCTGACTGCCCAGATAACTCATCGAAAGCGACATGTTTCACTCCTAAACATCGAAATTGATCATTTTTTTCATGATCATAACACCACAGAACATCCAGAATGCGCTGACACCCAGAATGATATTACCCATCGTTTCGGTAAAAAGCGGTGAGATATAATCAGGGCTTGTCAGATACACGATGCCCATAACGACAAGCGGCAGTGAACCGATAATACCGGCCGATGCCTTTGCCTCCATACTCATCGCCTGGATTTTGCCTTTCATCTTCTTCCGCTCACGCAACACATTTGAGAGATTGCCCAGTGCTTCGGAGAGGTTACCGCCTGCCTGCGACTGAATAGCAATCACGATGGCGAAAAAATTCGCTTCCTGTATCGGGACATTTTCAGGAAGGCGGGCCACGGCGTCGGAAAGACTCAAACCGACCTTTTGGGATTCAACAATCGCGGCAAATTCGGTCCGTACCGGCTCCTTGGCTTCCACAGCAATCATCTGAAGGCAGTCGCCGAGCGGCAAACCCGCTTTAACACCGCGCACAATCACGTCTACAGCGTTCGGAAGTTCCTCAAGAAAGGCCAGTCGACGTTTTTTCCGGCGTCTGTTGACATACCATCTTGGCACACCGAGGAGACCGACGATTGTCAGACCAACCGTCACGTAAATCGGGTATTGCATCACAAGTGAAAACACGCACAGGAATACACCGCAGGCGATGCTGAAAAGAAAGAAAGTGTTTTTTGACCAGGAAAGGCCGCCCTGCTGGAGGCGCATTGCCAAAGGTGGATTGGCGTTGTTTTTGGCCTTGGCCTGCTGCTTTTTTTCGATTTCTCCCAACGTGTCCTGAATGTTTTTCCGGCGTTTTCCAAGATCCTGCGCAGCCCGCCCCGCTTTTATTTGCTCCGCACGCGAGATTGAAACCTGCTTTACCCGTGCATCACGTTTGTCATCACCCGATATTTTGGGTTGTAACAACGCATAGGCCAGCGCACCGGCACTAATGACGACCAGACCGACGACCGCAATCAGCATTAATTGTTCTGAAATCACCTGCTACCTCCTAACCCTAGACTACATCACCGGTATTTGCTTTATCCAGAGCTGCGGCGAGGCGCTGATGTTCATTGAAGTAACGAGCTTTGTCCCAGAATTTCGGTTGTCCGATTCCTGTCGAGCGGTGTTGGCCAATCACCTTGCCGTTCGCATCTTCACCCTGAATATCGTAGACGAAGAGATCCTGCGTGATAACGACATCGCCCTCCATACCCAGCACTTCGGTGATGTGAGTGATGCGGCGAGAACCGTCTCTGAGGCGCGCGGCCTGAACAATGACATCAACGGAGCCGACGATAATTTCCCGCACGGTCTTCGCAGGAAGGTTATACCCGCCCATGGCAACCATCGATTCCATACGTTTCAGGCACTCACGCGGGCTGTTGGAGTGGATCGTTCCCATGGACCCGTCATGACCGGTGTTCATAGCCTGCAACAGGTCAAACACCTCAGGTCCGCGCACCTCACCGACGATGATGCGCTCAGGACGCATACGCAGGCAGTTCTTGACAAGGTCTGTCATGGTCACCTGCCCCTCTCCTTCAAGATTCGGCGGGCGCGTTTCCAGACGCACGACATGCGGCTGCTGCAACTGAAGCTCGGCGGAGTCTTCACAAGTGATGATCCGTTCCGTGTGGTCGATGTATCGCGTCAAGCAGTTCAACAGGGTGGTTTTCCCCGAACCGGTACCGCCGGAAATAATGGTGTTACATTGAACCCGGCCGATAATCTGAAGAATTTCAGCACCTTCAGGCGATATCGAACCGAAGCTCAGCAACTGATCGAGCGTCAGCTTGTCCTTTTTAAACTTACGAATGGTCAGGGCCGGTCCGTCGATCGCCAGGGGCGGCGCAATAACGTTGACGCGGGATCCGTCAGGAAGACGCGCGTCACAGATCGGGCTGGATTCATCCACACGGCGGCCGACCTGGCTCACAATCCGCTGACAGATATTCATCAACTGCTGGTTGTCGCGAAAATGAATGCCGGTGATTTCCACCTTACCGCCCGTCTCGATATAGACGGTGTCAGCACCATTGACCATAATGTCGGCAATGTCGTCGCGCGCAAGCAGCGGCTCAAGAGGGCCGTAACCCAGAACATCGTTGCAAATATCATCAAGCAGGTCTTCCTGCTCGGCGATGGACATCACCACGTTTTTAAGGGCGATGATATCGTTGACGATATCCCGGATTTCCTCACGCGCGGAATCTGCGTCCAGGCGGGCCAGTTGCGACAAATCAATCGCTTCGATCAAGGCTGAGAAAATCGATGTCTTTGTGTCGTAATATTCTTCGGAGCGGCGGCCGGTTTTCGCTGTTTTTGAGGAGTTTGATGCCGCAGAAGGTTCCGCCGCCGGTTGCTTTGGTTTGCTTTCCGGCTCCGGCTTGAGGCTCGCAGCGGCCGGAGCAGCCGCCTTCTCCTCCACAGGGGCCGCACTCGCTTCCACTTTTTCCGGAGCCGCAGAAGGCCGACTGTTCGCATCTATATTGCTACGTTTACCGAACATCGGACGGTTTCCTTAAGTAATAATCACGCTTCTTTAGATTTTCCGCGGAGCCGGGCCAGGATTGGGCCAAGCGGAGATTTCTTGGGCTTTCTGACTTCCATTCGACCGGTGACGACCTGTGCAATCGTGTCGATCATCCCGCCGACCTGATTTTTGGCATCCACTTCTGAGATCATCTGGCCGTTATTCGACGCGGTACCGAACAATTGCGGTTCAAAGGGGATGATAGCGACCGGTTCCACATCCAGTGCGCTGGCGAACTCGTCAGGCTTGATTTCCGGACGTTTGGGAACGCCAACCCGATTGAGTATCAATTGCGGCGCCGGATCATTCGGGCGCAGCTGTTTGATATTATCCATCAGGTTTTTGGCATTTCGCAAATTCGCAAGTTCCGGTTCGGCCACGATAACGATCTCATCGGTGGCTGACATGATCCGGCGAACCCAGGATGTCCATTGGTGGGGAACGTCAAGAATAACAGCGGGCACGCCATTTCTCATGACATCCATCAGACCGTCGAACGTCTCCTCGCCAAAATCGTAGGGCTTTTCCAGCGAGGCGGGCGCCGACAGAAGGCTGAGATGATCTGCGCAGCGGGTGAGCAGGCGATCAAGAAGCGTATCGTCAAGCCGGTCCGGAGCGCTCACGGCTTCTTGAATCCCCTGCAGCGGATCCTGATTGAAATCCAGTCCCGCCGTGCCGAACGGTAAATCAAGATCGGCAAGAATGACATCGGATTCAAAACTCGCGGAGATCGCCCATGAAACATTGTGAGCAATCGTCGAAGCGCCGCAGCCTCCCTTCGCACCCATAAAAGCGATTGCTTTGCCCAATGTCTCCGCTTCCGGGCTCACAAACAGATCGCCGATGACTTCCATCATCGCAAAAAGATCAATTGGTGCAACGAGATACTCGCTAATTCCGCGACGCATCAACTCTCGGTACAGGAGAACATCATTCACCTGTCCCACAACGATCACCTTCGTACCTGCGTCACAAACCTCGGCCAGACGTTCCAGATCGGACAAAACCTGCTGTGCGCTTCCCTGCGTTTCAATGACGATCAGATTTGGTGTCGGAGCGGAGGCGTAGAATTCAACCGCGGCACTAATGCCGCCCATGTGGATTTTCGCGTGCGTTTTTGCCATTCTGCGATCGGCAGCGCACTTCTCAAACATGTCCGCAAGACTTTCATTCTCGCAGAATGCCTGGATCGAAATACGCGGAATGGGCCGAATATTGGTATCTGAGCGGATCGAAGCGCTTTCGTCTTCGATCTCGACGGCATCAAGTGCTAGCGTATTCATATTCAACCCCAATCCTAGTCTTCCGAAACTTCCGTTCCGAGGCCCTCGACATATTCGCCTGCAGTCGGCTCGCCGGCCCGATAGTTTTCGAATACCGTGCTGCGGCGCATTGCGTCAGGCGGTGTGCTGACCCGCGGTCCAAGCAGGTCGGCTGGATTTTCCAGCATCGCCGCGAAGTTGGCCTGCGTGGCGCAGCCGAACTCACTGTCATCCCGGTTGGAGAATTTCGGACCGATATTTTCCTGCCAAAGACCACAGGGTCCGGCGACCGCTTTGACGCGGGCATATGCGATACGAACCGGCGCGATGACCTTGGGATCATTCACGGGGTAAGCCCTGATGGCGATCCGTCCTGTAGGAACGCCGCCGGACCGGACCGTGCGCCGGATATCCTGAGCCAACGCATTCGCGGACCCCTCATTGGCTGACCCGGAGGGCACGAGGATCTCTACCGACCCATTGCCCTTGGTCCGAGCCTGATGAGCGAAGTTTCTGACCCGGCTGCGCATGTCACTCGACAGGCGCTGGGTGTGCAATCCGACCGGAATATCCATGGTTTCCGGCACTTCGGAAAAAACGATCGGATGGCGCGTTCTATAGCTGTCGTCCGCACCGGAGTTCGTCGAAATCTGGCTCTGCTGGCAAGCAGCTGTCAGGGCCGCCAAGGCGATCACAAGAGGCAGGGTACGACTGGACGCCGCCGGCCGAGACGTTTTCATTGTCTTAAGGGGCATGCTGCTGTCCTCACTCATAAATGTAACCAAACTGTCCATGATAAGTTCCAACCGTATTGGGACCGGAAACCCGATACACTCTGTTCAAACGGTTGAGAAAAATCGTGGCGCCGTCGGATGCGGCCTGAAAGTTCTTGTCAGGCCGCGTTAACGCGGACTGCGCTTGGGGCTCAACCATGTACGGCGTTACAAACACCACCAGTTCCGTTTTGTTGCGCTGATAGTCACGACTTTTGAAAAGAGATCCCAGAATAGGAAGCTGCATCAGGCCAGGCACACCGCTGATCGTCTGCTCGTAGCTGTCTTTCAACAGCCCGGCCATGACCAATGAGCCGCCGGACGGCAATTCCACAGTCGACTCGGCGCGCCGTACTTTCAAACCCGGCAAAACCAGGCCGCCAATGTTGATAGACCCGTCGCTGGTGAGTTCACTCACTTCCGTCTGAATGTGCAGCGAGATACGTCCCGAGCCCAAAACAATCGGAGTAAAGTCAAGACCAACACCATATTTTTTAAACTCGACCGTGATTTCGTTATCATCGCTGGCAATTGGAATTGGAAACTCACCACCAACCAGGAAGCTGGCATTTTCTCCGGAAATTGCGGTTAGCGTCGGCTCGGCAAGTGTGCGAACCACACCATCCTGTTCCAGCGCCTCGATACTTGCTGCGATCGATGTGGCACCCGCATTAAAGCCTCCGCCGAGCAAAGACCCCGATGTGATATCCAGCATGTCACTGACATAACCGACCGAAAAATTACCCGAACCAACAGACACATTGTAGTTGATCCCAAGTTGCTTCAGGACGTTCCTTTCAACTTCAGCCACAGTCACTTTCAGCAGGACCTGGTCGTCGCCCTCAGCTGCAATCATGTTGAGAACTTGAGCATCTTTGTCTTTATCGGCCATGAACCGTTTGGCGATATCTTCAGCGCGCTTGGCATCGATCGGATTCTTGACCCGTCCGGTGAGGACGATGTTGCCATTGATCGACTCCGCGCGCACATGCGATCCGGGGATCAGACGGTGAATAATGCTGTCAATATCCGTGGTATCGGTTTCAACACGCAGGTCAAAACTGGCGATCTGACGTCCGCCATTGCCAAACAAGACCAGATTTGCCTGACCGTTTGCAACGCCCAGGACAAACACTCTCTTAGTGGATCGCACGACGGCGTCGGCAATGGCAGGATTGGATACCAGGATATCCTTCACTTCCTCGCCGAGATCGATAACGACGGAGCGCCCGATCCCGACGCGCAGCAATTTGTTATGAACACTCTGACCAGCGGCCACCCGAATTGTCTTTGGAAAGGCCTCAGATGCCTGTGCATCGGTCGGAGCTGCCTGAAAGCTGATAAATGCGATTGACGCAGCTAGAGCAAGCCTTCCCAGCATGGTGTTGAAAGACATAAAGATACTCCTCTTTGATCCGAAATCAGCGCCGCGTCGACGCCTTGCTGGCTACGCCAAATTTTACGAAAGTGATGCCCCTGCTTGTCTGATCGGGCGCGGCATCTGGATCGCTGTCTTCCGCACTTCGTAAGGCAAGTGAGATTGCTCCAACGCTTTCGGCCTGGGCCACGATTTCTGCCTGCCTCAACGTGAGTTCCAAGGTCGCCGTTTTGTCGGGAGTCAAAGACTTCTCTTCGCTATCGCCGGCCGTTTGAGTATCAATGGCGAGCACCCGGACATTCTCGAGGATCGTCTCGGTGAAAAAGTCGCGTCGGCCGCCGCCCTCTCCGCCGGGTTGGATTTCCCGAGTCAGCAGGATATCGACCCTGTCATCGGGAAGAATGAAACCGCCGGCCATTGTTTCCTCTTCCACGGTGACGGCGACTGCGCGCTTCCCCTTGGGCAGAATGGCGGACAAAAACCCGTGTTTGGTTTTGATGAGGCGCTGGCCGTGAATAGGCTCGCCGTTGAACAGTGGCGCGCGCGCCACCTGGCCGACGAACTCCTCGAGCGCTTCCGGTTTTGACGATTTTGTCACAAAGCCGGGCGAGATGCTCTCTTTCGGCCAAGCCTGCCATGCCATGTCGCTTCTTGAGATCGTCTTGCCGAGTGTGACGTCTCTTGAAGCAATCAGGACTTCTTCCATCGCGATTTCCGGCGATGCCTGTTCAACCGCAGTTGCCTGCGGTTGGTTTGAAAGGTTCATGACGAGGCGAGCCGCAATCAATCCGGCGACTAACGCAACACCCAAAACAGCCAATCGAGCCAGTTTCATTGCCCTATCCCAAATATCTACCGTGAAACAATTCCATTCCCTGCAACCCACTTTGCAGGATGAAACGTCAAAACATGGTTAATAAGGGATCATCATTTTTATTTAATAAATTATTACATGAGAAATACTGAATTTATTAAGTATTAACTATTTTTTGCCTGAAAGAGGTCATATTTTTGACCCAAACTTTCTATCGCTCTTTATGAAAATACAGAGCTCATCCAAATCGTATTCGGATAGACGTAAAGAGCACCGCATGAAAGAGCCACACCGTATGGCGCTCCATTTTTTGGATCATGCAGCCGCATCAGCCATTGCTGGCTATGCATCGCCTCGGGCATCGGCATTTTTCTGAATGCTACGATCGCGAGGGTCAGCGCGCCACCGAACAATGCCGAAATCAGCAGAAAATCAAGCGTTGCCGGCCATCCGAACCATAATGCGACAGCAGCGGCATATTTGGCATCACCGCCGCCGATCCATCCCATTGAAAACAGAAAAAATGTTACCGCAAGGAGACCAAATCCCGCACAGAGATGCCATCCGACCATTGCCAGATCCATCCCCGAAACCGGCGCCATAATAGCAAAGCCGACAATCAGGCTCATGGTAAGCCAATTAGGGATTGTCATTCTAGCAACGTCTGTCATCGCGGCAAAAAGTGCAAGCAGCGGAAACACGGTCAAAACGGCAACTTCGTACATTCTTCCAACACCTATTGATCAGTTCTCGCGATGGTGCGCAAAAAGCGTTGATATCCCGTTTATTTCGCCTGAAGTAAAACAGGCAACGGGAAAAGGAATAAAAAAAGGGTGGTTCAGATGAACCACCCTTTATACTTCCGCTTAAACTCGAATTAGCGAGTCTGCAGAGCGGCCTCAACTTCAGTGTAAGCAGTGTTCAATTCACCGCCAACAAGGGTCATGGCGCCAATAACAACAACAGAAATCAGAACGGCAATCAGGCCATACTCGATAGCCGTTGCACCAGACTCGTCTTTCATGAAGCGTGCGAATACGTTTTTCATAGTTTGCTCCTAAGTTTCCACTATTTGACAACTCAGGTCCGGCAACCCACTTTTTTTACGGCCGCTCGAAACCTGTGAGCAAACTAGCTTTCATTTATTGACATCGAGTTAACAGCTCAAAGTACAAATGTTTTTTATTTCGAAAAAATCTTATAGTTAACTGATTATTACTTAAATATTTTAATATTTATAATTCGAAAATTCCCATAAGTATAGTATTATATCAAAATATATTATCTTTCCTTTGCAAAACACACGACAGCACTGACCGATACACGTATGTGTCCGCCCCGAATAAGCGTACAGTAAAAATGCCTTCGGCAATAATCGCTTTGCCTCCCTCAATCCGGCGTTAGCAATTCCTTCACCAAAATCATGGCAAGTTCTCTAAGAACAAACAAATTTGGAGCCCGTTATGCTCAACCGGACAAAGTACTCTCATATTATGCGTCCAGATCTGCTTAGAACTCTCTTTGGTGCGATGTCCATCGCAGCAATGACAAGTGTCTTCGTTGCACCGGCTTTGTCAGCTGAGTTGAGTGGAGGCGTGAGCGTTACGATCGACCGAGCCAAAGTTTTCAATATCGAGGACGAAGCCGCAACGGTTATTGTCGGAAACCCCGCAATTGCAGACGTCACAGTTTATGACAGCAAGACTCTCGTCATAACCGGAAAATCCTCCGGATCCACAAATCTCGTCGTTCTGGACGGGAACGGCAAAGTCGTCGTTGATGAATCCATCTATGTCGAAGCCGCCAATGATGCCCTCGTTACCGTCCATAGAGCGGCCGCCCGCTACTCATTCAGTTGCAAGGGCGAATGCACTCCGGCAATCCGGGTGGGTGATGAAGTGGATTTTTACAAAAACACGGCTGAACAGTCTGGAACATATATCGATCAGGCAAGAGATGCTGCCCGCTGAGTCTTAAACGCTTCAGAGTCATTATAATATATATACAAACGGCGGGGTCCATGACCACCGCCGTTTGTATTTTGAACAGACATTATAATTATTTTTACAATACCTTAAGAATACTTCAAATTTTATGTAATCTGTCAAACATATATCAACACACCGGTGCGATAAATGTCGGCGATATGTTTGTCGTGGGGCAATAGAATGGCACCGTTATTGAGACGATTTGATACAGGGTTAACGCGAAAAACACGATCTCTCTTTGGTCGTTTCAAACGAAACCATGACGGATCAACCGCCATTGAATTTACTATGGTGGGTGTCCCGTTTTTCATGCTGATCTTCGGAATTCTGGAAATCGGAATTGTTTTCCTTGCGATGCAGATGATGGATAACGCGGTTCAAGATACGGCCCGGTTGATCAAAACCGGTCAAGCTCAGTCGAACAACATCTCCAAGGCCGAATTTAAAGATGCTGTTTGCAGTGGATTACCGGGTTTCATGTCCGGCGGAGCCGGCTGTGACCGTTTGTATGTCGATGTCCAAAGATTCAACACGTTTGCAGACATCAGCAACGTCAACACGACAATCGTGAATGCGGATGGCGATATCGATGACGATACTCAATATAACATCGGAAACTCCGGTGAGATCATCCTTGTCCGCGCTTACTATACCTGGCCGATGATCACCAATGTGATTAAGTCATCTTTCGCAGACCTTGCCGACGGCAGCCGCCTTCTGATGTCCGCTTCTGCATTCAGAAACGAACCTTTCCCAGAAGTTGGAGGTTGATATAACATGCGTAACCTACAACTGACGGGTAAGCTTCTACGTACCAAAAAGATGCTCACCAGAGATGAGCAAGGTCTTGCCGCAGTAGAGTTCGCTCTGGTTGTACCACTCTTAATTATCATTTTCTTCGGCAGCGTGGAACTCAGCAATGCTCTGACCGTAGACCGCAAAGTCTCTCAGGTTGCCCTGACAATGGCGGACTTGGTCGCCCAGTCAAAAGATAGGGTGACGCCCAATGAAATGGATGAGTATTTCAATCTGTCCGATACTATGGTCGCCCCGTTTTCAGCTGCTGATATGGAGATCGTTGTCTCAAGCGTGACCGCGGATGAAAACGGCGATCTCGCAGTAGACTGGAGTCACGCGAACGCCAACGGGAGCAAGTGGAGCGAGGGTTCTGTCCCACCGATTACTATTCCTAATGAAGTCGCAACACCGAATTCCAGCATTGTGGTCACCGAGGTCAAGTACGAGTTCAAGCCGCTTTTTGGAGCCATTTTCAACGACATTACCGGCTCTTCGTCCATCGATCTGGAAAGCGTTTACTTTCTTCAGCCGCGTCAGCTGGATACCGTTCCCTGCAACGGCTGCTGAAGAAACGAAGAGATCATTCGCCGCCGATGACAACCAGCGAGGAGCGGCTTGCGCTTTTGTTTCCTCGCTTATCCGCCAAGGCCAGAAGCGGCGCAAAGTCGTCATGGGCGGCTTTTGCAAACCCTCCTGAAAATCGCGGTTCGGCGGCCTCATAGGCCGTCGGATTTTCCGTTTCCAACTCCAGCATGAGTGTCAGCAATCGCTGTTTCAGTTCCTCGGGCAGCGTCTTCCTGATGACATGCGGTCCGTGGGGTATCTTCTTCGATTGCCAGACGACTTTCATGTGATCCATCGACAGGTCACCGTTGGCGACAAGATCACGCAAAGGCCCCCGGCTGTACCCCGCCCCTGCATCGCCGGACAGGGTAGACCAGGTCGCGGCGATGTCGTAATCACCGGCCTGAACGGCCCTGAGGCCGATTGCCGCCGTTCGCGCTGCACCTATCAGCTTGAAATGGTCATGCGCCACAATATCCGCCTCCTCAAACATAGCCATCGGCAACTGAAATCCGGTTGTCGAGCGGGGAGAAAGCAAAGCCAGACGCGTGTCTTTCATGCTATTGAGATCTGACACATCGCTGTCTGCGCGTGCAATCAGAACAGAATAGAAGCCGTCGGTCCCATCCTCGGCCTTTGGCACCACAAGCGGCTCAACGCATTCGCAGCGAATCCAGGACTGCGCATATGCGCTGGCGCTCATGGCAACATAGTCGATCCTTTTCGCATCCAGAGCGCGAATAACGTCGTTCAAATCGTTCAAGGACACGAACTCGACCAGAATGCGCAGGCGACGAAGCAGATGGTGCCTCAGCGGCACGATCTTGCGGAGTTTCTGCTCGTAATTGGCGCCCGTGACCACACCAATTCTGAAAACCGGCACCTTGCGCTGCCACTCTTCCGTCGGAACAAAGTCCTGCGGCACCGGGTAACCGGGATCCGTATATGGATCGGCATAAACGTCATCCTGAATAAAGGGACGTTCGTCCCGGTACTGCGGATCATAATAGGGTTCCGCCAGCGGCCTTGGGTCCTGATAGCCCCATTCGGTCTGCGGCGGCCCGTACGTTTCGTACCGAAAGTCCGGCCCATAGTCGAACCTTTCGCCGTAAGGATCCCCCCCGTAGAACGGATCAGTCCCGTACCCTTCATAGGCAGGTCGCCGCCGGCTGTGGGCTTCATAGCGCCCATTTTCAGGTACCGGATCGCCGTAACCGAGATTTTCCGGACCGTTCTGCGGGAAAACACCATTGTCCGGCAACTGCCCGGCATCATAGGGTATCTGCTCTTCATAGAGTGGTACATCGTAGCGGGGATCTGTCGGCGCCTGACGTGTTCCCGCAAAATCGTCAACAAGTCCGTTACGGAGCGGCTCCGCCTCAAAAAGCCCTTGCTGCGCCTGTGACGAGGTGGCCGCAAAAAGCACCAAAGCGACAGCCGTCCACGGGAATACCGCAACCACCGTTTGCCATATCTGGAACCTGAGCCGGGGCATCGGGTAATTCAACGAGATCATTCACAGGTCCTTGCAGAACGCGCCGCATCAAGGGTGAAATTCAACAACCGGCGCTGCTTTTGCGATATTCAAATCGCGTGAAGTGCATTCCGCCATCACCGCACCGCGTATCTCTGTCGCAAAGGGACGTCCACTTCTACGGAATACGCTTGCTCCAACTGTGCCGCAGATTTCCGATTGAATGATTAACCGATTGCATTATTGTAGCGGTATTCACGCTCCGGGCCAAATCTCCCCTGCCCCACCATCCATTTACGGACTGTCAATGACGCAAGCAATCGATACGGTGGTCTTCGATGTCGGCAATGTGCTGATCCGCTGGGACCCGAACATACTTTTCGATAAAATCATGTCTTCTGCCGACGAAAAACGTTGGTTTTTGGAAAATGTCTGCACGAATGAATGGAATGCCGAGCAAGACCGAGGCCGCAGTTGGGAAGACGGGATTAATGAACTTCTGGGAAAATTTCCCAGCCATGAAGACCACATCCGCGCCTATTCGGACCGCTGGGAGGAAATGGTTCCCGGCCCGATCGATGACAATGTTCTTCTGTTAAAGGAACTCAAAGACAAGAGCGTACCGCTTTACTCGATCACCAACTTCTCCGACGAAAAATTTGCAGAGACGCAGGAGCGATTTTCGTTTCTGAAAGACTCCTTCCGGGACATTGTCGTTTCGGCGCACGAAAAAGTCTTGAAACCATCTGCCCGGATTTATGAGATCCTGATCGAACGCAACAATCTGGAGCCATCGCAGACGATCTTCATCGATGACTCTCCGGCAAACGTTGAAGGCGCAAAACGAGTGGGTATGCAGGCCCTTCACTTCACGGATGCCGCTATCCTGCGCCGTGACCTTCGGGATCATGGCCTGCCGGTCTGAACGACCGGACTACGCCGTGTTTTCTTCAAATGTGCTCAGAACATTGACGCAATTGGTTCCCAGTGCCTCGACCGCGTAGCCGCCCTCAAGGACAAACAGGGTCGGACAGCTGATTCTGGCAAGCGCTTCTCCGATGCGCTTGAAATCATCAGCTGTGAATTTGAACTGAGAAATCGGATCGTCAACAAACGGATCGAGTCCCAGAGAAACCACAAGACTATCGGCGCGGAAGTCGTCGACACACGCCAGGGCGCCGGCAAGCACATCCGACCATTCCGGCCACGCTGTACCAATTGGAAGAGGATAGTTCAGCGTATACCCCTCTCCTGTTCCAGCGCCCTTTTCATCAATATTGCCCAGAAAATAGGGGTATTCGTCGGCTGGGTCTGCATGAATTGACACAAACTGAACGTCGGACCGGTCATAAAATATCGACTGTGTTCCGTTTCCGTGGTGATAGTCGATATCAAGAATGCTCACCTGGTCAGACCCGTTATCCCGCAAATATTGCGCAGCAACAGCCGCATTGTTGAAGAAACAATAGCCGCCAAAGCAATCCTTCGCCGCATGGTGGCCCGGCGGCCTGCACAGCGCGAAAGCGCTTTTCTGTCCGGAAACCAGTGCGTCCGCGCCGCCAAGGGCTGAGTTGGCGCTGGCCCTGGCTGCCGCAAACGTATGAGGACCAAGCGGCGTTCCGGCATCGAAAGAATAATAACCGATCTGGCCGTCGATATGAGAGGGCACTTTGTCGGCCCGCAGACCGCGTACCGGCCAAACAAACGGAAAGGCCTCATCCGACCGGCCGGCGGCACACCACCTGTCCCAGAAATTCTGCAGAAAAGTCACATAATCCCGATCATGAACTTGAAACACGGGATCAAGTCCAAAATCTTCCGGCTCCACCACAGGACCCAGGCCGCGTTCTTTGACGGCGGTCAGAACATTTTCCGCACGCGCGGGAATTTCAACGGCCGGCATCAGCTTGCCATCCGACAACTCATGCTGCGGATCGTGTGAAAGCTGAACGGGGGAGAAAAAGGTCTTCATTAAACTGCGCAGCCTTCTTACGAGAAGCGGAATTCGCTGACATGCACATACGTTTCACCGGGCCTCAATACGGCGTCAGTAAATGCGCTGTGGTTGGGACTGTCCGGCCAGCGTTGCGGTTCAAGACAAAGACCGGCATGAGCGCCATAGCTCCGGCCCGCCAGACCGGGAACCGGAACATTGACCTTCTTACCGTCATAAAACTGAACGCCGGGTTCGGTGGTCCAGAGTTCCATGCGCGTGTCGCTCTCAGGACCTTCGACAGCGGCGGCGAAGGCCAGTTCCCCGCGGGGCTGATCCGAAAGGCAGAAGTTGTGATCGAAGACAAGATGCTCTTCGCCCGGCCTGCGACGCACCGTCCGGCCATTGCGAAAATCGTACGGCGTCCACTCGACGTTGCGCAACTCACCCGTGGGGATAAGGTCTTCATTCACCGGCAGATACCGCTCGGCGGCGATTTCCACGGTATGGTCGAGAATGTCAGCGCCGCCGTCCAGATTGAAATAGCTGTGCTGCGTGAGATTGACCAAGGTCGGTTTGTCGGTCGTTGCCGTCAGCCGAACACGCAGGGTATCGGATCCAGTCAATGTGTAGCGGCACAGAGCTTCGACCGCACCCGGATATCCCTCCTCACCATCCTTGGAAACATATTTCAGGAGGATGCTCGATTTGTCCAACTGTTCAATGGCCCAAACCGACTTGCCGAAGCCTTTGGCACCACCATGCAGGTGATGCCTGCTCTGCTGGTTTTTGGTGACTTGAAAAGTCTCGCCATCGATGGAAAAGCGGCCTTCATCGATGCGGTTCGCAAACCGGCCCGGCACGGCGCCAAAATAAGGCGAGTGCTTGAGATAGGCCTCCAGCGTGTCGAACCCCAGAACGATCGTACGGCCGTCCAGCTTCAGGTCGGTAATCACGGCACCATACGTAATGACGCGCGCTTCCAGACGCCCCTTTTTCAGCGTGACGGCGGCCACCTCAGTGCCATCGTCCATCGTTCCGAACAGGTCATGAGCCATGTCGTTCCCCCTATGTCACCCGGCTATCTTTGACGGTCGGGAAGCGTTCGGCAACGGCATGCCGCGGCCGGCACACATTCGAAATTGGCCAAAACCCATGTCGTCAGATGGTCTGATTGTACTCACCAACTTCCGGGTTTTCACGCAAGACCGCGTCGCAGGCATGAAACATCTCCCGCATCCGCTCCTCCGACACCGGGCTTTCCACCACGACAACCAATTCAGGCTTGTTGGACGACGCGCGAACCAGGCCCCATGTGCCGTCGTCACTCACAACGCGGACACCGTTCACAGTAATGAGATCCGTGATCGCATGCCCGGCAACCTTACTGCCATCTGCCTGCATTTGCTGAAAGCGGGAGACAACCCGTTCGACAACGTCGTACTTGATTTCATCGGCACATTTGGGGGCCATGGTCGGCGACCCCCACGTCTTCGGCAGGGACCGTCTCAAGTCGGCCATCGACTTATCCGGATTGCGGTCCAGCATATCCAGAACCGCAATGGCCGAAACCAGGCCGTCATCGTAGCCCCGCCCAATCGGTGCGTTGAAGAAATAGTGCCCGGATTTTTCGAAGCCGACAATGGCGTTCAGCTCGGTCACACGGCGCTTGATGTAAGAGTGTCCGGTTTTGAAATAGTCTGTTTTCGCGCCGTTTTCCCGAAGGACCGGATCGGTATTGAACAGACCGGTCGATTTCACGTCGACAACAAATTGCGAATTGGGATGGAGCGCCGAAATATCCCGCGCCAGCATAACGCCGACCTTGTCGGCAAAAATCTCTTCGCCTTCGTTGTCGACGACACCGCAGCGATCGCCGTCCCCATCGAAGCCCAGCCCGACATCCGCACCGGCTTCAAGAACCTTATCCCGCAGGGCATGCAACATCTTCATGTCTTCAGGGTTCGGATTATAGCGCGGGAACGTATGATCCAGCTCGCAGTCAAGCGGCACAACGTCCACTCCGAGCGCTTCCAGGACCGCCGGTGCGAACGCACCGGCTGTTCCATTACCGCAGGCAGCAACCACTTTGACCCGGCGCGTCAGTTTCGTCCGATTGGTCAGGTCGCGCACATATCGTTCCGAAAAATTATCGACATAGTGATAGGAGCCGCCGCCTTTCGTGTTGAAGGCGGCATTCATCACGATGTCCTTAAGGCGCCCCATCTCGTCAGGACCGAACGTCAATGGACGGTTGGCGCCCATTTTCACGCCGGTCCAGCCATTGTCATTGTGCGAGGCGGTAACCATGGCAACGGCGGGAACATCAAGTTCGAACTGAGCGAAATAGGCCATCGGGGACAGGGCCAGCCCGATGTCATGGACTTTCATCCCCGTCGACATCAGACCGGTCACCAGCGCCATTTTGATGGAGGCGGAATAGCCGCGAAAGTCATGTCCGACAACAATCTCAGGCCGGACGCCCATTTCCTGGACCAGAGTGCCCAGCCCCATGCCGAGCGCCTGGATACCCATAAGATTGATTTCTTTTTCAAACAGCCAGCGCGCGTCATATTCGCGAAAACCGGTTGTCTTGACCATCGGGCGGGATTCGTAAGCGGCTGTGTTGGGTATCAGCTGCGCTTCTGGTTTTGGGAACATGGGGACTCCGGCGGGATACTGTTTATGAAATATTGTAAGCCTCAAAAACAGGCCGTTATCACCTAGCCTGTTTTCTCGGCCAATTAAAGGATTATTGGTCGCTGGAATATCGCGATGAAAATCACTGTTTCATGATAAGTGTATTGTCTTCAATGCTGACGGATTCAAGCCGGTTCAGAAATGTCATCCCCAACAGTGTTACATCCAGCAACCCTCTTTCAATCACCGCAGCACGAACATTTCTGACCCTTATTTTTCCAATCCGCACTTCGTCAAGCATAATGGGCGCCACGCGTGCGACGCCATTGGCTGTGCGGGCAGTGCCCGTAAACTTGCTGCGGCCGCCGGAAAAACCAAACCGGCGGGCCTCTTCCTCCGGAATGGCGACCATGGATGCGCCCGTGTCGACCATCACCTGCATTGAACGATTGTTTATGCGCGCTTCGGTCAGGTAATGACCGCGGTGGTCCCCCTGAAGGCGCACCCGGCGCCCTCGCTCCGATGACACTTTTGCGATCTGTTGCGGTTTAGGCTCGACCTCCTGCACGGCAGAGGACAATTGGCCTTGCGTTCCCTGAAAATAAAGCGGAAAGCCCACTGCCGCGACGACTACCGCAATGAAAAACGCAAAATACTGGGTCATCGGTCCCGTCCACACATTACCGACGATATCCTGGAACAGAAGCGTTAGCGGGGTCTTTATCCGCAACCGAAATGACGGACTTTGTGACTGTAAGGTAAAGCCCCGCTTAACTTATCCGGACAAATACGCTCTTTGCCAGCGCGGCAATTTCCTGAGCGTTCGGTGCACTTGTTTGCGCCCCGGTCTTCGTGCAGGCGAGCGCTCCCGCTGCCGTGCCATGGGCCAGTGCCGCCGCGAGATCGTCTCCGCTGTCGAGGCTGGCGGACAGGCTGCCGACAAAGGCATCGCCCGCCCCGGTCGTATCCACAACGTCCACACTTGGCGCCGCAACCTTGTAAAAGCCGTGTCCATCATGGGCTATGCAACCCTCGCCGCCCAGTGTGACGATGCAGGTCCGATTATGATGGCCCGCATAAAGGCGCGCGAAATGTTCCGGTGCAGGCGGCAATCGCAGTGTTTCGGCCAGCGCGGCGACTTCAACCTCATTGGCGATCAGAAAGTCCACATCGGCGAGATGCGAAGCAACGCCGAGATCAAACGGCGCTGTATTGAGAACAATCCGCGCTCCGGCTTCTTTTGCATGGGCGATCGCACTTGCAACATGGCTCATGGGAATTTCAAGCTGCAGGACAAGCGTCGTACCGGCATCGAGGAGGCCATGCAGCCATGCCGGATCCGTCTGCCTGTTCGCTCCACTTGCGACGATGATCTGGTTTTCACCATCCGCCGCAACACCGATCAGGGCTATGCCTGTTGATCCGTTGACGGACTTTACGCCGGAAATATCCACACCGTCCGCTTGTAGGTTGCACAGCGCCGTCTTTGCAAAATCATCCCCGCCGACGGCCCCGATCATCCTGACATCGCCACCGGCCCGACGGGCGGCAAGCGCCTGGTTACTGCCCTTGCCGCCGGCAAATGTCTGATGGTCCGCACCGACCACCGTTTCACCGGCCTGCGGCAGACGCTCGACCGCAACCACAAGATCGACATTGATCGAACCATAGACCACGATCATCCCGGCACAATCCCTTCGCTATCCTTAAACAGAGTCTTTCAAAGCATCCGGCCGGGTTCAAGTCCATCGGGACATAAATTTAAGATCTTGCTCAGATCCAGCCGCCATCGACCACGTAAGACTGATTGGTGCAGGCGCCGGCTTCATCGGACGCAAAGAACAGGACGGCCCGCGATATGTCTTCAGGCACCAGCTTGCGTTTCAGGCACTGCCGTTCCAACAAACGCTCCTCGCCTTCCTTGTCGAGCCACAGGTCAATCTGCCGCTGTGTCATGACCCATCCGGGTGCGATCGAGTTCACGCGGATGTTGTAAACACCCAGATCCCGGGCAAGTGCGCGCGTCAGCCCCAGGACGGCGGACTTGGACGTCGTGTAGCACGGCATCCCGCCCTGTCCGATCATCCAGGATATCGATCCCATATTGATGATCGATCCGTTGCCCGCTGCCTTCATATCCGGCACCACCGCTTTGGCGGCAAAAAACTGGTGTTTCAGATTGACGGCGATACGTTCATCCCAATAGTCCGGCGTCACTTCGTCCAGCGTATGCCGTTCATCATGCGCGGCGTTGTTGACCAGCACTGTAACGGGGCCGAGTTCCTGACGGATCCGGTCGAGCGCTGCCTCCAGCTTGGCAACACTGGTAATGTCACAGTTTTCGAAGTGAACGGCGTGCCCTTCGGCAACCAGTTCCTGCTTCAAGGCGTCGGAGGCCGGAATATTGATATCCAGGAACCCGACCTTGGACCCCTGCGCGGCAAAATGGCGAACAATGGATTCACCGATACCGCTGCCGCCGCCAGAGACGACCACCGTCCGCCCTTCCAGGCTGGGATAAACTGCGCCGAATTTCATCCGTTTCACTCCGCTGATGAGTGGTTCAATTTAATTCGGTTACAAAATTAATTCAAGACATCTCCACCGTCCGCTCCGAATTCGGGTTTCCCGACAAATAAGCCCGGATCAGCGAAACGGCCTATTTCGTGCCATACATACGGTCGCCGGCATCGCCAAGGCCGGGCATGATATAGCCCTTGTCGTTCAAACGTTCATCAACGGCGGCGGTATATATGGGAACGTCCGGATGGGCGTCATTGAATTTCGAAATGCCCTCCGGCGCCGCCAAAAGGCACAGGAACCGCATGTTTCTGGCGTTGCGTTCTTTCAGGCGCTCAACGGCAGCGATCGCGGAATTTGCTGTTGCAAGCATCGGATCGACGACAATCGTCAACCGGTCCTCCAGATCGTCCGGAGCCTTGAAATAGTATTCGACCGCATTCAGCGTCTTGGGATCGCGATAAAGGCCGATGTGAGCCACACGGGCAGAAGGAATAAGTTCCAGCATGCCCTCAAGCAATCCGTTACCGGCCCGAAGGACTGACGCAAAGACAAGTTTTTTGCCGGCAAGAATAGGCGCATCCATTTCCTGCAAAGGCGTCTCGATGCTTGTCGTTGTCAGGGTCAGGTCGCGCGTTACTTCATAGCAGAGCAGAAGAGAAATCTCTTTCAGGAGGCGGCGAAACCCCTGTGTGGAGGTTCCTTTCATCCGCATGTGTGTCAGCTTGTGCTGTACCAGAGGATGGTCGATTACCGTTGCGCCCGTCATGTATTGCCCTTCATCCGGTTGATGTGTCGTTCTGCACACGTGGTTTCGAAGTTTTTAAAACACTGTTCCATCGCTGACCAATAACAACGGCGGTCCGCCGTCAGCTCTTTTTTCTTTTGCGATTTGCCGACCCGCAGCCCAGCTTCCACCCTCCAGAACACACGCCAAAGGCAATTGCTGTTCATCCGCGTCGAGTTTTCGGCGCACAATGTCGGCGAGTCGGTCCAGAAGAGCAACCGTCAACGCCCGCCATTCGACGATCAGCTCCGACCCGATCTCATGGGGCTGGTTCATCTGTGCCTCATCTTTGAGCTTCAGCACCCCGGTGTCGATGAAAAGACCGCCATTGCGATATTCGGCAAGCCCCGTCAGACCGTTGATTTCAAGAACGCGCACACCCGACCAGATCAGCGGTTCGACCAGCGAATAGGACAGCCACTGCGACAATTTATGAAGAGGAACAAGTCCGGTGGTTGCGTCGTCGGTTTTAATCCCGGGATGGAGCCACGTGTCGCCCAGACTGACATCGTTGAATTTTATCCGGCCCGGCCAAACCGGACCCAGGGCTTCAAGCACCAGTTCCAGAATGCGCGGGGCGGCCAGCATGCCGTCCTGTTCTCCCGCCTCGTTGAACAGCACGTCGAACAATCCGCCCGGCCGAGCATCGTCCTCAGTCGCAAACAGGTCTTCCCGCAGACGGCAAACGTCTCCAAGCCGCCGCAACAACTCGGCCCGCCCTTCAAGGCCAACCATCGGATTGTCCGTCCCGACCTGAAAACCACGCGCCACTTCTCCGGCCGTCAACAGCGACAGCGTACCGGCATCGCAACGGAAAGGGTCCATGGGATCGCCCGAAAAATAACCGCTCATGAACATCCCGACGCTCGCCACCGCCAGACCTTCTGATCGGCCGTAGGTCTGTTCCGTCGCACTTTCGGTGTAGCGCCAGTCCGGACCGGCACCGGCATCCAGCAACACACTCGAAATAACAAGATCGAACGCCGCCCGACCCATCTGGCGCAATTCTCCCCAGCGCCGGGCCGCTCCGATCATGGCCCAACGGTCAATACCGTCGGTTTCGAAATGCCGCCAGCGGGCATGGAACGGGATCTGAAGATCGGGATAGGCCTGCCGGGTAACGTCCAGCACCAGGTCAGCCGCATTCTCCAGCCGGCCAATATCCACCGAGAAATGCGCAAGGTTGCCGGCAAGGCCGGTTTCAAGCAGAATATGCGCTCTTTCACGGACCGCCGCCGCATTCAGTATTTTACGTGTATCGCCCGTTTCACCGCGCCGATCCAAGTCTTCAGAAGTCATCAAGCGAGCGGCCTTTTGTGTTTTTCAGATCTGTTTTCTTCGGTGCCGGCGCATCGGAAAAATAGCCCGCCGCCTTCTTCGCCTCCATTTCCACCTGCGCATCAGGCGGAATGAGGTCTTCCGGGATCGCGACCCGCTCGGCGATCTCGATACCGGACCCGGTGATCGCATCGAACTTCATGTCCGACATCGACACAAACCGATCGATCCGTGTGATGCCAAGCCAGTGCAGCACGTCGGGCATCAATTCCTGAAACCGGGCGTCCTGAACACCGGCAACGCATTCGGTCTTCTCAAAATAGGTCGCAGCGCTGTCGCCGCCGGGCTGACGCTTGCGGGCGTTATAGACAAGAAACTTCGTCACCTCGCCCAGCGCCCGGCCTTCCTTGCGGTTATAGACAATGAGCCCAGCTCCGCCATCCTGAGCGGCTTTGACCGATTCCTCTATTCCGTGAATCAGATAGGGACGGCAGGTGCATATATCCGAGCCAAACACGTCTGAGCCGTTGCACTCGTCATGCACGCGGCATGTCAGCCGTGTTTCCGGATCGGCCAAATCGGCCGGGTCGCCGAAGAT
Organism: Stappiaceae bacterium; assembly: GCA_965275915.1. Lineage (GTDB taxonomy): Bacteria > Pseudomonadota > Alphaproteobacteria > Rhizobiales > Stappiaceae > JBDWFY01. The sequence continues at coordinate 148,310 of CBDHYI010000002.1, read as the reverse complement.
ATAGACCGTGATGCCGCCAATCGGCGGCAGAAAAACCTTCAGGTCCGGCCGGGTCACCAGTTCGGTATACATCCCGCCCGTCTGTTCAAACAGCGTATGGCGCAGGGCATCTTCCTCAACGCCGAACCGCTCGGCGATGCCGGGCAGATACCAGACCGGATCGATGGCTGCCTTTGTAACCGCGATATCACCGTTTTCCTGCACGATCCGGCCATCGGCTTTCAGGCGACCGGTTTCGCGCGCGGTATGCAACTCAGCCAGCTGCAGACGGGCTTTGGTGACAGCGATCGAGGGACGGATATCAATGCCTTCGGCGATCAGATCGCCGTAAAGCTGAGCAACCCGGTGCCCGTAAGGATCCAGAGAAACGATCTTTTTGACATCCTGCCACTGCGGAAAAGGACCGATGGGGGAAACCGGCGCGGTGTCGGACAGATCGGGCCGCACCAGAGGATTGAGAGCCCCCGAGGACACAGCGAGCGCGCGATAAAGCGAATAAGACCCGCCATGGGTTCCAATGGCGTTGCGATCCGCCTGATTGCTGAGAGACGCGACCACCGGTTGCCGTTCCGACGGACCTGCGGCACCCCAGCTGATTTTGAACCGGGTCGGCGCGGCCGTGTTGGGGTGCGATGTCAGGCGAATATGGGATTGCCGGTTTGTACTGTCATTCATCCGGATATCTGATCCTGTCCTAGGGTGTGGACCCATAAATGTGCTTTGAAATATGGGGCAAGCGCAGGAAAATGCCGAATTCTGCCGATATTCAGCGCCAACAAACAGCGGCAGCTCACGTTTCTCAATAAACCGGCGGACAGCCGCGCTCAAGCGAGGATTTTTCTCACAAGTCGTTCAAAGCCGGGTGCACGCTGTCGATAAGCGGCTTCTCTGTCGGACGAAAGAGCGATCCGAAGCGCCAGACTGTCCATGGCCCCGGCGAGAAAATCAGCCAGGAGGCCCGTCTCAATCGAAGCCAGATCGAAAACAATCAGCCCTTCTTCCAGCGCCTTGAACGCCGTTTCGGCGTCCCGGGACCGGCAGTAGTCGAGACCTAGGACAGTCGGCCCGTCGATCAGAAGAATCTGCGCAAAGTCCGCTTTGGTGAAAATCTCAAGATAGAGCAGGCAACCGGCAACCAGGTCACCTGCGGGGTCTTCTCCGGAATAAGGATGGTTTTCCAGCCGCTCGGCAACCTCCTCCCCCAGCGCATCGTAGACAGCCCGAAACAACTCGGTCTTGTCCTTGAAGTGGTGGTAAAGCGATCCGCGCGAACTGCCGGCTTCATCGATCACCGCCGTCGTGGAGGTCGCATGAAATCCTTTCTGCGCAAACTGGCTGCGTGCGACGGCCAGCAGATGCGCCCGCGTCCGTTCCAGATTCTCCTTATTTGATCCTTTTGGCTTGGCCATGACTGCCACTCTATTGACTTATAGACAATCTGTCTATAAATAACTTACAGACAATTTGCCTGTAAATTATCGGAGAACCGAACAATGCATATCAGCAGCACATATCCTGTCTTGTGTGTCGACAATGTCCGGGAAACAGCCGCGTTCTACCAAGCTCACTTCGACTTCAAACTTGTGTTTGAAAATGAGTGGTATGTCCATCTGACGAACAAGAACCAGGGAGAGATCAATCTGGCGATCATGCGCTGGGATCACGAGAGCATTCCCGTCGGGCACCGAAAGACCATCAGGGGTGTCCTGATTAATTTTGAAGTCGAGGATGCGCGCGCCCTTTACGCGCAACACCGCGACGCCGGGCTGACGATCCTTCAACCGCTTCGGGACGATCCGACCGGGCAGCGGCACTATATCTTGAAGGATCCGTCCGGCACGCTCGTCGATGTCATCACGATGATCGAGTCGTCCGACGAATTCAAAGCACAGTTCGTAACCTGACTCCGCTACCCGTTCGAAACGCCGTTTTTAAACTTCTTGCGAAGACGTTCCCTGGTCACTTCATCGCAGAACGCGGCATCGAGCGCTGTTCTGCTGATATCCCGCAACTGTGCCGCATCCCAGTTGAACGTCTTCGCCAATTGATCATATTCATCGCCGACGCTGGTTTGAAAAAAGGGCGGATCATCCGAATTGATGGTGACCCGCACACCGGCACGGCGCAGATGATTGATCGGATGAAAGCGCAGGGCTTCATAAAGGCCCAGCGCAACGTTCGACCCCGGACACAGTTCCAGCACGATCTTTTCATCGACAATCCGGTCGACCAGTTTCGGATCTTCAATCGACCGGACACCGTGGCCAACGCGGCCGATTTTTAGAAAATCAAGCGCGGCAGACACGCTTTCCGGACCGCCGAACTCGCCCGCATGGGCGGTGGTTTGAAGGCCGGCCTCTTCGGCAATCCGGAATGCCGACGCAAAATTCGAAGGATGACCGTGACGTTCATCGCCTCCCATTCCAAAACCCGTGACCAGCGGATGGGGGAAATCGACGGCAAGCTTTGCAGCGCGCTGAACTGCCTTTTCGCCAAAATGGCGAACGCCGGTGGCAATCATACGCCCCTCGATCCCGGTCTTGGACCTGGCTCTCTCTATGCCCCGCGCAAGGCCGTCCACATAGGTCTCATAGGAAAGACCGGACTTTTCCGCATGATCGCATGAAATGAATATTTCGCAGTAGATCGCGCCCTGGATCGCCGCCTTGGTGAAGTAAATGAAAGAAAGGTCTTCATAGTCTTCGGGCCGCCTGAAAACTGAACTGGCGGTGTCGTAGGCCTGTAGAAATGTCGTGAAGTCTTCCCATCGGTAATGACCGTCCTGATCGAACAGCCGGGACAGGTCGACGCCATATTTTTTGGCCAGCCGCCGAACCAGTTCCGGTGGCGCCGCACCTTCTATATGGCAATGAAGTTCTACCTTCGGAATCACGTTTGAAGCCCGTCCCTGGAGCATGGTTTTGTTTCCATTGTCGCGGCCCGCATCTATCCGGTTCCGCCGGGGAGAAGAAAACTCCTGCCATGGGCACCCTTGGGCAGGTCCAGATGATCGGCAACAGTCTCACCAATATCGGCGAAACTTGTCAGCCCGCCGATCGTTCCCCCTGCGATGCCGGGTCCAAACGCCAGGACGGGCACGTGCTCGCGTGTGTGGTCCGTCCCTTCCCATGTGGGATCGCATCCATGATCGGCAGTCATGATCACCAGGTCGCCCGGTTGAAGCTTCGCTGCAATTTCCGGGACGCGACGGTCGAACGCCTCAAGTGCGGCCGCATATCCGGGGACATCGCGGCGGTGACCATAAAGGGAATCGAAATCGACGAAATTTGTAAAAACCAGATCTCCGGCAGCCGCTTCGTCAATGGCGTTCAATGTTGCGTCCATCAACGCGTCATTGCCCGTTGCCTTGCGGAGCCTGGTGACCCCCTGATGTGCAAAGATGTCCGATATCTTGCCAACAGCGACGACATTGCGTCCGGCGTCTTTCGCCCGGTCAAGAAGTGTCGGCTCCGGAGGGAGCACCGAATAATCGCGCCGGTTCCCGGTCCGGGTGAAGTCCGCGGCGGACGAGCCGACAAACGGGCGCGCAATGACCCTCCCGATATTCAAAGGATCGGAGAGTTCCCGGCAGATCTCACAAAGATTGTAAAGCTTCTGAAGGCCGAAATGCTCCTCATGCGCTGCAATCTGCACGACACTGTCTGCGGATGTATAGAAAATAGGCTTTCCCGATCGAATATGCTCTTCGCCAAGGTCGGCAATGATTTCGGTTCCCGAGGCGTGCCTGTTGCCCAGCACCCCCGGAAGGCCGCCTCTTTCGACCGCCGCGTCGATGAAGCTTTGCGGAAAACACGGCACCTGCTGCGGAAAATAGCCCCAGTCGAACAGAACCGGCACGCCTGCAATCTCCCAGTGGCCGGACGGCGTATCCTTGCCGTTTGAGACCTCCGCCGCATATCCCCACAGGCCTTCGGCTTCACCATCATAATCGAGGCCGGGCACAACCTTGTTGTTACTGGCATGCGCCGCCCGGCCGAGTCCGAGACGATCAAGGTTCGGCAGGTAAAGAGGGCCATGTCTGAGACCGGCCCTGTCCGCCTGCCCTGCGGCGCATGCCTCGGCGATATGCCCAAGCGTGTCTGATCCCAGATCCCCAAATCTCTCCGCATCCGGTGCCCCGCCAATGCCGAAACTGTCCAGTACCATTAAAAAGGCACGTGCCATCCTTATTTCCTTCGGTCAGCCGTCAGCCCGACACTCTGTCGGCGATAATCGGATTATCGTCGGCAAAACCCGAACCAACCTTGTAGGCAGCCTTCAGCGCCGCTCCGGCACGCGCCGCATCCTCTTCATTTGCCGCATGGACGATAGCAAGCGGACTGTCGCTATCGACCTGGGCGTTCAAACCCGCAATATTGTTAAAACCGACAGCCGGATCGATCGGATCGGCCGCGGCCCGCCGTCCGCCGCCAAGTTCAACGACGGCGACGCCGACCGCGCGGGTGTCAATGGCCTCGACCCGCCCGGGTTCATCGGGATAGACCGCACGTTCAACAGGCGCCTTGCCCAGATATAATTCGGGTTTGTCCATGAAATCGGAAGGACCGCCCAGACCGGACACCATTTTTCCGAATGTTTCCGCCGCCGTGCCACTATCAAAGGCCGTGCGCATTTTCTGCGCGCCCTCTTCCGCGGTGCCGGCCAGTCCGCCACTGAGAAGCAACTCCCCGCCCAGGGCAACCGTCACATCATAAAGCCGGTTGTCGATCTCCCGTCCCATCAGAAAATCGACAGCGTTCTGCACCTCAAGCGCGTTGCCGGCGGCCGATGCCAACGGTTCGTTCTTGTCGGTCACAAGAGCCGTGGTCTTCAGACCGGCGTGGTTTGCAACCTTCACGAGGCTTTCAGCAAGATCGCGCGCGTCATCCTGATTGGCCATGAAAGCGCCGGTACCCCATTTGACATCCATCACCAGCGCGTCGAGCCCCGCCGCGAGTTTTTTCGACAAAATGGACGCTGTGATCAGGTCGAGACTTTCAACCGTGCCGGTGACATCCCGAATGGCATAAAAGCGCTTGTCGGCCGGTGCCAGATCCGCCGTCTGGCCGATGATCGCACAGCCGACATCCGAAACGACTTTTTGAAACAGGGCGTTGTCCGGCTGGCTCTGGTAGCCGGGAATGGAATCCAGTTTATCCAGCGTCCCGCCCGTATGTCCAAGTCCGCGACCGGAAATCATTGGAACCGCCGCACCGCATGCGGCAAGAGCCGGCGCGAGCATCAAGGACACATTATCACCGACCCCGCCCGTTGAGTGTTTGTCAAGAACCGGCCGGCCGAGATGCGACCAGTCCAGAACCGTTCCGCTGTCACGCATCGCCAACGTAAGCGCCGCCCGCTCATCGACGCCCATGCCGTTGAAAAACACAGCCATCGCCAGAGCCGCAACCTGCCCTTCGGTGACAGACTGATCGGTCAGACCCCTGATAAAAAAGGCGATTTCGTCGGCACTCAGTTTTCCGCCTTCGCGTTTTTTTCTGATAATTTCCTGGGGAAGCATTGCCTTTAACTCCAAACAGGCCAGTTGGACGCCAAACCGTCACGCACGTTCATCAAGGTCGGACAGGAACTGCTTGAGGATCGTTTTCAGTTTGCCGACCGTTTTGAGGCCCATTTCCTTGGTCTCGCCATGGGAGACTTCCGCCTGCATGCCTGCGGCAAGGTTGGTAATGGTCGAGACGGCCACAACGCGCAATCCAAGGAAGCGGGCAATAATGACCTCCGGAACCGTCGACATGCCGGCAGCATCAATCCCCATGGTCCGCGCCATCCGAATTTCCGCCGGAGTCTCAAAACTCGGACCGGACCAGCAGCCATAGACCCCCTCCGCAACATCCAGACCATTTTTTTCAGCGGCCACTCTCAGACGGTCGCGAAGTTCCGGATCGTACGCACTGGTCAGATCGACGAACCGCTTGTCATCCTCTTCGCCAATAAGCGGATTGGCCCCTGAGAGATTGACATGATCGGTGATCAGCATTGCCGACCCCGGACCGACTTCTTCCCGAAGCGATCCGGCGGCATTTGTCAGGATAACAACATCGCACCCAAGCGCTCGAAGCGTTTCGACCGGCGTCCGCATGACCGCCGCATCGCCGTTTTCATAATAATGCGCCCGCCCGGAAAGGACGACCACGTCCTGACCGCCAAGTTTCCCGGCCACAAGCTCGCTGAGATGCGAGGAAACCGTCGGGATCGGAAAGCCGGGAAGTTTGGTATAGGGAATGCGAATTGCACCTTCTACCTCGTCAGCCAGGGTCCCAAGGCCGGACCCGAGCACCAGACCGACACGATAGCTTCCAGGACGCGCGGCACGAACGATTGCCGCACACTCATTACCAAATCCGGACATGCTGCCCTCACTCACCTTCTTCTAATGTAAAGCCCGCCGGGAGCAGTGAGCCGATTGTAAAGTCACGGCGCACGCCATTCAGGTCGGCAACATGAACGCGGACATTGACGTCTCCAAATTCGAGAAGTTTCTGCCGGCACCCGCCGCATGGTGTTGCCAGCGCCGCATCCGCAACCACCAGCGCCTCTCGAATTTTGCGCCCCCCCGCCATGATCAGATGACCAATGGCAATGGCCTCCGCGCAGCATCCCTCCGGATAAGCGGCATTTTCAATATTGCAGCCCGCGTGGATACGCCCCTGCTCGTCGACAAGAGCGGCCCCGACCGCAAAATTCGAATAAGGCGAATAGGAGTTTTCCCGGGCCGCCTTGGCCGCCTGGAACAGTTCCGCAACCCGGCTCATGTTCGCTCCTTCACATAGGCTTCACCGCCGGCCTTGGGCGGAATGGCTTTTCCGATAAAGCCCGCAAGCAAGATAACCGTCAGGATGTAAGGCAGCGCCTGGAAGAATTCGACGGGAATTTCTCCGAAACCGGGGATCTCCTTGCCCTGGAGACGGATGGCCAGCGCATCGAGAAAACCGAACAGCAGACAGGCAAACATGGCGCTGACCGGTCGCCATTTGGCGAAAATCAAAGCCGCCAATGCAATGAAACCCTTCCCGGCGCTCATGTCCTTGATGAAGCCCGAGGACTGGGCAATGGACAGATAAGCCCCGGCGATACCGCACAGAATGCCGCAACAGATCATGGCGCGATAACGCAGCCAGACAACCGAGATGCCCGCCGTATCCACCGCCGCAGGGTTCTCGCCGACGGCCCGAAGACGCAGACCGAAGCGGGTGCGGTAGACGATCCACCATGTCAGGGGCACACACAGAAACGCAAGATAGACGAGAATGTTATGGCCGGATATCAGTTCGGAATAGATGTATCCGACCACCGGAACATCGCGAAGACTGTCAGCCAGCGGCAGCACGATATCGTTAAAGCGACCCTCCTCACTGAGCTGGGGCGTCCGTCCGCCTTGGGAAAACCAATCCTGGCCAAGCAACACCGTGAGACCTGCAGCCAGCGAATTGATGGCAACCCCGGAGACGATCTGGTTGCCCCGATGGGTAATACAGGCGAACCCGTGAAACAGCGCAAAGAAAACCGACGCAAGAATACCGGCAACAAGGCCGAACAACGCTGAATCCATGACTGCGGCCACGGCGCCCGCGGCAAAAGCCCCGGCAAGCATTTTTCCCTCAAGGCCGATATCGAACACACCGGAGCGTTCCGCAAACAGCCCGGCGAGGCAGGCAAACAGCAACGGGGCCGAAAGGCGCAGCATGCTGTCGAAAATGAGGATGATGGCTTCGAACATGCCTAAGCCTCCATCGCTTTGGTCGGCGCAAAAATCGCCGCCAGTGTCGGCCGGAACATATGTTCAAGCGCGCCGGCGAACATGATCACCAGTCCCTGAATGACCACGATCATATCACGGGTAATAGCCGGGATCTCAAATGCCAGTTCCGCTCCGCCCTGATAGAGCATGCCGAACAAAAGAGCGGCAAGGACGATGCCGACCGGATGCCCCCGCCCCATCAGCGCAACGGCAATGCCGACGAAACCGTATCCGGCCGTGAAGTCGATCAGCAGCCGGTTCTGGGCGCCCATGACTTCGTTGATACCCATCAAACCGGCCAGAGCGCCTGAAATCAGCATCGTAACGACGGTGATCTTGACCGGCGAAATGCCTGCATATTCCGCAGCTGTCGGATTGGCGCCAAAGGTCCGGATTTCATACCCAAGGCGCGTGCGCCAGATCAGCAACCAGACAAATACGCAGGCGGCAATGGCGAGAAAAACCGCAAAATTGACGGGCGACTGACCGAAGTAAGGAAAGAAGCTTCGCATCAACGGCAACTGTCCGCCTTCAAGGAAAGAGCGGCTGGCCGGTTGCATCGAGCCGGCCGGCATAAAACTTTCCACCAGCAGATAAACCATCAGCGAAGACGCAATGAAGTTGAACATGATCGTCGTGATCACGATATGGCTGCCGCGTGTCGCCTGCAGCCAGGCAGGGATCAGCGCCCATGCGGCGCCGAAAAAGGCGCCTCCCAGAACCGCAAACGGAAAGGTGATCCACCAGGGCACAATCGAGTCAAGCGCCAGACACGCTATTGCGACGCCAAGACCGCCGATATAGGCCTGTCCCTCGCCGCCGATATTGAACAGGCCGCCGTGAAAAGCCACTGCAACAGCAAGGCCGGTAAACACAAAATTGGTGGCGTAAAACAAAGTGTAGCCAATGCCTTCGCCAAAACCGAAGGCACCCCAGACGAGCACCTTGATTGCTTCGAACGGATTTTCACCGATCAGCAGCACAACAAGGCCGGAAAAGAAGAAGGCTGCGGCCAGATTGACAATCGGAACAAGACCCAGATCGACCCAGCGGGGTAGCTGTCCTGCACTCATGAGTTCCTCTCCCGACCCATTGCGAACCGATGCGGAATAATCATGCGGCGGCCTCCTCCTTTACGACACCGGCCATTAAAAGCCCCAGTTCCTGTTCGGTCGCATCCGGGGGACGTTCACCGACTATCCGCCCGTCAAACATAACCAATACCCTGTCGGCCAATGCGCGGATTTCATCCAGTTCCACCGACACCAGAAGAACAGCCTTGCCCGCGTCTCGCATTTCAACAACGCGCTTGTGAATATATTCGATGGCGCCAATGTCCACACCGCGTGTGGGTTGGCCAATCAGAAGAATGTCCGGATCCCGTTCAATCTCGCGCGCAAGCACAATCTTTTGCTGGTTTCCGCCGGAAAAACTGGCGGTTTTCAAATCGCAGTTCGGCGGGCGGATATCGTATTTCTCAATTCTCTGTCGCGCTTCCTCACGCACCGCGTTGATATCCAGAAACCACTTGCTGCCGTAACCCTCCGCAGTGTGATAGCCGAGAATGGAGTTTTCATATTCGGGAAATCGCGTGACGAGACCCATTCGATGCCGGTCCTCCGGCACATGCCCAATGCCAAGTTTCCGCATCAGGGAAGGATCGAGCCCGTGGCGCATGTCAAGCTCGCGACCGGCAATCGTCATTGAGCCGCGTTCGACATCGGCGATGCCGGATATCGCTTCGAGCAACTCCGATTGTCCGTTCCCCGAGACGCCGGCGATCCCGACGATTTCTCCTGCCCGCACATCAAGCGAGATATCCCTCAACCGCTCCACGTTCCGATCGTCGCGAACCGTCAGATTGCGAACCGAGAGCAGTGTTTCGCCGGGTTTTGCCGAGACTTTTTCGACTTCCAGCAACACACTGCGGCCAACCATCAGCTCCGCCAGTTCTTCCATGCTGGTCTCAGCGGTTTTGCGGGTGGCAACGATCTCACCGCGCCGCATCACCGAGACCGTGTCGGTGATATCCATGATTTCGCGCAGTTTGTGGGTAATCAGAATGACCGTTGTGCCCTGGTCGCGCAAAACACGCAAAATACGGAACAGATGATCCGCTTCAGCCGGGGTCAGAACGCCGGTCGGCTCATCGAGAATGAGAATGCGCGCGCCGCGAAACAGGGCTTTGAGGATTTCCACCCGCTGCTGCAACCCGACGGGCAGGTCTCCGACAACCGCATCAGGGTCCACATGCATGTCATATTCAGTTTCAAGACGCTGAAGTTCCGTGCGGGCCGCCTGAATCCCCTCGCCAAGCGTCAATCCTCCCTCGGCGCCCAAAATGACATTTTCAAGCACGGTAAAAGGATCAACGAGCATGAAGTGCTGATGCACCATGCCGATACCCGCCTCGATCGCTGCCTTTGAATCATCAATCGTGATCGGTTGCCCGTCTATTTTGATCGTGCCCCTGTCGGCATGGTAAAACCCGTAAAGGATCGACATCAGTGTCGACTTTCCGGCACCGTTTTCCCCTACGATCCCGTGAATTGAGCCCTTGGAAATTTGCAGATTGATGTCTTTGTTGGCGTGAACCGGACCGAAACTTTTATCGATGCCGATCAATTCGATGGCCAGTGCGTCGCTGTCCGCCATAGTGCCCCCGCTTTTTATTCCCCGGTTTCCCGTTCCGGCATTTCCGCAATTCTTGCTCTATCCGGGCGATCAGGCTGATGCCATGAACAGGAGAGAAACGTGATCGGGCCGCAAAAGTGACATAAGCCGCACCCTGTCGCAAAAGAATCAACCTTTTGATCACGTTTGGATGCCGGACCGGCGCCCGGCATCCGGAAGGGTTGTCACACCTGGTGACTGATCATCAGAACGGACACGTATTGTCCGACATATAGTCGTGCACTTCGATCTTGCCGGCAATAATGTCGGCAGCGGCCTGGTCGACCTTTGCCTTTATATCGTCGGAGATCAGCGCCGCGTTATGTTCATCAACCGAATAGCCCACGCCGTCTTCGGCCAGACCAAGTGCCTGGATTCCAGCGGTAAAATTACCCGCCTGCGCATCCTGCATCACCTGGTTGACCGCGACATCAACGCGCTTGACCATGGATGTCAGGACCGAACCGGGATGAATGTGGTTCTGGTTGGAATCAACGCCGATGCTGTATTTGCCGGAATCGGCTGCTGACTGAAGCACGCCAAGACCGGTCGCACCCGCGGCAGCGAAGACGACATCGGCACCACGATCAAACTGAGAATCGGCCAGCTCGCCGCCTTTAACCGGGTCGTTCCAGGCAGCCGGTGTGGTGCCGGTCATATTCTCAAAAATTTCGACGTCACCATTGACGGCTTTCGCACCCTGCTTATACCCGCAGGAAAACTTGCTGATCAGCGGAATATCCATTCCGCCGATAAAGCCGATCTTGCCTTCCGCGGAGGTCATCGCCGCGATCATACCGACGAGGTAGGAGCCTTCCTGTTCTTTGAAAACGATTGAACGGACGTTCGGCAGATCGACCACCATGTCGACAATGGCGAACTGCAGATCCGGAAACTCCTTAGCCACTTTTTCCATGGCTTCGGCTTGTGCAAAGCCAATCCCGACGATCGGGCTCAATCCGCGCCGCGCAAAGTTGCGCATCGCCTGTTCGCGCTGGGACGCGTTCTGCACCTCAAATTCACGGTAGGCGATGCCGGTATCGGACTTGAACTTCTCTGCACCGTTATACGCGGCTTCATTGAACGATTTATCGAACTTGCCGCCCATGTCGAAAATAACGGCAGGTTTGATGTCTTCCGCCCAAGCCGTGGTCGAAAGCAACGCAGCAAACGCCGCGCCGGCAGCCAGTTTCAGTAAGTTATTCACCCTGTATCCTCCAATCTTTGATAAGGATCCGACCACCGTCGGACGTTGGATTCTAAATGACTTCCCCTTGTTCCGTATCCGGCACCAGTTGCGCCGCCGGACCGGCAGATTTTCGATCCAGCTCAGCCACCAGACTTCGCGCCAGCGATTCATCGGCCACCAGATCGGTAATGACGCCTGATTTCAGGGCGGCAAGCGTTGCTTCTGTTTTGCAAATGCCACCTGCAAGCGCAATTACGCGCGCGCCGCGCACGTCCTCATAATGCAGGCCAACAGCCTGCTCGCCCAATTCAACGGGCACCAGTTTTCCATTCCGGTCCAGAAACCGACCCATCAGGTCGCAAACCGCACCGCTCTTTCTCAACCGCGCATGTTCTTCTGCGGTTATGATTCCCCGGGCCACCAGATGACCGTCTATCTCCGTCGATCCAATCCCAATGACGAACAGATCCGATTTTCTCGCCCGCTTCAAAAGATCCAGAACACTTCGCTGCTTAAGGAACATATCCTTTTCCGCGCGGCTGTCGGCCAGATAGGGAACTGGCAGATAATAGCCTTCGCCTCCGCTCCGTTCGATCATTTTCTGGACGACATCATAGGGGTTGGCGGACAGTTTCCGGGTCAGCGAACCGGATACTGAAACGATATCGACACCTGTGCGCACCGAACGCGGCATCGCCTCGACGGAGGCTTTCAACGTTCGGCCCATGCCGACGCCGACCTGCCTGACCGTCGGCGAGCCCAGCATGTCGCATAAAAGAGGCCCCGCCGCAGCGGCGACGGACATGATTGCCGCGTCTTGTCCGTGACCCAACTCCGGCGTGATCAGGCAATTGTTCAAACCGAACACGGCGGAAATTCTGTCTTCGAATTTAAGGCACTCCAGGGGACGGCCTTCAATCTGGAATTTCACCAGGCCGTTTTTCTGCGCAAGAGCGATAAGCCGGTGCACTTTGGCCGGCGATATACCCAGCCTGTCCGCGATCTCGCCCTGCGTGCGCCCGCCGATGAAGGACAGCCACGCAGCCCGCGTGGCCAGATAGATATTCCACTCCTCGTCGCCTTTACGCTTTACCAAGACACACTCGCCTGATCCGAACTGCTTTTTCTTGCCTCGATTACGAACATTTGAAAATATCTTCGCATACCGAGAATTATTTCGAGGTGACCACAAATAACCGGTGGACGTCAAGGCGGAATATTAGGCGCGGTCTTAGGATATGGCCGGAGTTTTCCCTGGCTGACACTGCACCTTCCAGGCATCCATCCAATGCGCTGAGAGCTTTCAGGGGGACGGAGCCGGTCGGGCAAACCGACAACCGGATCGGAAACAGCTCCCGGCGGTCCGCAAAATGACGGCTGATTCGCCAAAAAAATCGCCCACCTTGTCAGTTTTGCTGAGCATGTGAGGCTAATTTGCTGACTAAGTGGATTCTGGATTGATTTTTTTGCGTCTCAAAAATGCCACTTTTAGAAATTTCGACAGTTTGTGTTGGCAAATGGCGCCGATAACCCACTGATTCGCCCTCAGATCGAATTTGTTCCTAAAAATGAATCGCTTAGAATCTTTTCACTGAGACCTGCCGTTTTTACAAATCCCCTCGCAGCGTTTCAATCAGCCAGTTATTAGCCGTGCAAATATCAAAACTGCTTCACTAATTGAACAGTTGTGTGACATTTAAGTAATAACGACCTCGATTTCATTGTGTCATAGTTTTACTGAAGATGGTTGAGCCGATTTTTGTTCGGAATGAACAAAACGGTCTGGGGCAATTGTAACACTGTATTGAGTTTTGTTAGTGCAGCGGGGGTATAACTGCAATTTGATTGCGCGTTGACGTGCAATCAACGAAGGCAGTACCTATATAACAGGTGTAAAACATCTAAAGATCGCTGGCAGCCGGCAAGACGATGACCGTAATTAACCGGAGACCAACTGTATCCGGGAGGACGCAAACGGGAGGACCATCGGGCAGCAAAAGAGGAGGTTGCCATGACTCTTGTTCGCACGTTACCAATCCACCCGGCATCGGTCCGGTTGTTATCCGCATTTGCCGTCACTTTGATCGCGGCACTCGTTCTGACCATCCAACCCGTTCTGTCGCAGAGCTTCAACAACGCGCTTGCCTACGATCCGGACGCGGAAGTTGATGTTGAGCTGGTTCTGGCTGTCGACATCTCCCAATCAATGGATACCGAAGAGCAGCAGGTGCAGCGAAGCGGCTATGTATCAGCGCTCACCTCCGATGAAGTACTGCAGGCCATCCGCTTCGGTCCGATCGGACGTATCGCAATTTCCTACATGGAGTGGGGCGGAGACGGCGAACATTTCGTCATTGCCGACTGGCACGTCGTGAAAGACAGGGAGTCCGCGGAAGTCTTTGCATCGCTCATTGCCGAAGCGCCGCTCAGACAGGTTCAGCGGACATCGATCAGCTCCGCACTGAAACAGGCCTCCAACATGATCGAGGGAAACCGCTATCAGGGCCTGCGGCGCGTGATCGATATTTCAGGCGACGGCCCCAACAACCAGGGTGAACTGGTCACCAGAAGTCGAGACACCACGCTCGCCCGCGGCATAACGATTAATGGTCTTCCGCTTATGATGCGGGACAACAACAGCGCCTGGTATCACATGCCGGATCTTGATCACTATTATGAGGATTGTGTGATCGGCGGCCCGGGCGCCTTTGCAATACCGGTCCGGTCTCGGGAAGCCTTCGCCGATGCAATTCGAATGAAGCTTGTGCTTGAAATCGCAAACCTTGCGCCTGTGGGTCCGACAATCATTCCGGCGCAGGCCAGAAAATCGGTGACCTGCAATCTTTTCAACTAACTCGTTGAAGTAAAAAGAAAATCATAAAAATAGGGCCCTATCAGTTCGGGCCCTGTTTTTATGTTGTAAAGCGGATCTGCCGTTTGCGGCGCATTCGCAACGCTGTTGAACGCTAACGCAAACGTGAAACTTCAAAACCGCATTCAGGGATCACTTACGGAAAATTCAGGTTAGACTTCCACTCGCGGGCATGGGCATAATTGCAGGCAAGATGCGATTGGAGGCAGAATTGCTTATCAGATGTCGCCGTCCCGATCCGAATTCGGCAATTGGAACGAAATCAGTCCCGGTCCTTGCCGGCCTCCTGATGCTCGTCTTCCTGTTGTTTTCAAAACCGGCAATTTCAGAAGAAGTCGACCTGGCGCTCGTTCTCTCTGTCGATATCTCCTACTCCATGGATGAGGATGAACAAAGGCTGCAGCGCCTTGGCTACATTTCCGCGATCACCGCCCCGCAAACGCTCGCCGCTATCCGATCCGGCCTCCTGGGCAAAATCGCCGTTGCCTATGTGGAATGGGCCGGCTCCTATTCGCAGTATCTGCTTGTCGATTGGCATGTGATTGAGGACAGGGCAAGCGCGGAGAAATTTGCGGCGGCGCTCTCGGAGGCTCCGATCCGGCGCGTCTATCGGACGTCCATCAGCGAGGCTCTCTCCTTTTCGGCATCGCTCTTTGATCGCCTTCCTCATGAAGCGCTGCGCAAAACCATCGATATTTCCGGTGACGGACCGAACAATCAAGGGCGCCTGGTCGTAGACATCCGCGACAGCATTGTTCGGCAGAATATTACGATCAACGGCCTCCCGCTGCTTCTGAAAAGACCTGAATATACCTGGTTCGACATTCCCAACCTTGACGAGTATTACGAGCAATGCGTGATTGGCGGACCAAGCGCCTTCTCCATCCCCGTACGGCACATCAAGGACTTCAACGAAGCAGTCCGGATGAAGCTGGTTCTTGAAATCGCGCAAAGCCCGCCTCCGCCTGGCCCACGGTCGCCCACCCCCCTGCAACTCGCAGAAGCCAGCAATCCCGAGCTGTGCACAATCGGTGAACGGCTTTGGCGGGAACGAATGAGACTGATCAGCCCCTGAGAGGCCCTTAAATCGATTAAAAAAGACGGTGGGACATCTTTCCAGAAGCGCTGGAACAAGCTAAACACAAGGCAGATTTTCAGGCGTCTTTGAGAAACTGCCATGACAAACCAGGATCCGTTGCCGCCGGCGCTTGCCATGGTGGCACACGATGCGAAAAAAGACGCGATCGTCGCCTTTGCTGAAGCGCACAGGGCACAGCTTGCCCGTTGCCGGCTTTTTACGACGGGCACCACCGGCGGCCGGATAGCGGAAGCCTGTCCGGAGCTTAAAATCAATCGCGTCAAGAGCGGGCCGCTGGGCGGAGATCAGCAAATCGGCGCCCTTATTGCGGAGGAAAAACTGGCGGGGGTCATTTTTCTGATCGACCCTCTGTCGCCGATGCCCCATGATGTCGATGTCAAAGCGCTTTTGCGGCTTGGCGTGCTCTACGACATACCGATGGCTTTGAACGTGAAAACGGCTGAGCTGATATTGCGGGATCCGCTGTTCCTCAGTATGGCAGTTCCGGGTGAGGAGCAGTAAATGATCCGCATCGACGCTGTTATTCAAAAGTCCTCCTTTTATTCCCGCAAATCCGGCACGAAAAATAAATGACCAACTCATCCAAAGACATCCGTTCCTTCCAGTTTCCGGTTCTTGTTGCTGACATTGGCGGAACAAACACCCGGTTTGCCCTCGTTGCCGATGCACATGCGGATATCCAGACGTTTGACGCGGTCAAAACGAGCGAGTTCGAGAGCCTGGGCGATGCGATCAGCGAAACGGTTTTAAACCACACGGCCCTTTTGCCGCGTACGGCGGTTGTCGCGGTAGCCGGACCGGTTCACGGCGACCAGATACCGATGACCAACGCCAACTGGGTCATCGAACCGAGGAAGCTGATCGATGACCTGGGCTTGAACGCCGTTGTGGTTCTGAACGACTTTGAGGCGCAGGCCCTGGCGCTGCCGACGTTCGAGGAAGATGACCTGACGCAAATCGGCGGCGGCCCCGCAGTGCGCTATGCGCCCAAATGCGTCATCGGCCCGGGAACCGGTCTTGGCGCCGCGTCTCTGTTCCATGCCGCCGACTTCTGGGTTCCGGTGCCCGGCGAAGGGGGACATGTGGAAATCGGTCCTATCAACAAGGAAGAAGAAGCCGTCTGGGCGCACTTGCGGGAAAAGGAACCGCGAATTGGTGCGGAAGTGATCCTGAGCGGCGGCGGCCTGTTGCGGCTTGCCGATGCGGTCGCCGCCGCCGAAGGTCGGGAAGCGTCCTACAGCAAGCCGAGCGACGTTACGGAAGCAGCAGATGGGGGCGATGCGCTGGCCCGGAAAGTGCTGCATATCTTCGCCCACGCTCTTGGCCGCGTCGCCGGCGATATGGCGCTTATTCTGCTTGCAAGGGGCGGCGTCTATCTGGCCGGCGGCATCCCGCCTCAGATCCGCGACTATCTGATGGATGGCACGATGCGGTCCGGCTTTGAAAACAAGGCGCCCCACGACGCGATTATGCGGGAGATTCCGATCTTCCTTGTTCACCATGAACGTCCGGCCCTGCAAGGACTGGCTGCGCTTGCCAGAACGCCCGCTCGGTTTGCGGTCGATCTGGCCGGACGTATGTGGCAGTCGGAGACACCGCGCTGAGCGGATCTACCCAAATATCAGCATCACCGAAGCGAAAGGCCTGACCATTGTCGTCCGCCTCGCGTCCGCACTGACCGGGTCACTGTGAGTCATGACCGCAGACACGCCCTCAATCGACCCACCCGACGCATTGCCGATCGATGCGGTTCTGCCCGACTTGAAACGGTCGCTTGAAATCTCTCCCAATGCCGTTCTGATCGCCGCACCCGGCGCCGGTAAAACGACACGGGTTCCGCTTGCATTGCTCGATGCGTCCTGGCGCGGCGACGGCAGGATTCTCGTTCTTGAACCCCGTCGCCTCGCCGCCCGGACCGCCGCACGGAGAATGGCTCAGTCTCTCGGTGAATCCGTCGGCAGAACGGTCGGTTATCGGGTCCGCATGGAGAGCAGAGTCTCGGCGCAAACCCGGATTGAGGTTCTGACAGAGGGTGTTTTTACAAAACAGGTCCTCAACAATCCCGATCTCTCCGGTATCTCCGCCATTCTGTTCGACGAATTTCACGAACGCAGCCTTGACGGCGACCTGGGCCTGGCACTGGCGCTCGACGTCCAGGGTGCGCTGCGCGAAGATCTGCGCCTGATCGTCATGTCCGCAACGCTGGACAAGACAGGGACGAGCAGAGTCCTTGGCAATGCTCCCGTCATCGTAAGTGAGGGCCGGCAGTTTCCGATAGAAACCCGCTACCTTGGACGAAAGCCGCAGCAACGGATTGAAGAGGCCATGGCGGAGGCAATTGTCTCGGCCTGTCGGACGGAAACCGGTTCGATCCTCGCTTTTCTGCCCGGCATGGCTGAAATCCGGCGCACCGAGGCTCTGATAAAAGCACGCCTGCCGGACAACACAATTATCGCACCGCTTTACGGAGCCTTGGATTTCGCGGCTCAGGATGTGGCGATCAACCCTTCGCCCCAAGGCAAACGAAAAATAGTTCTGGCAACCAACATTGCCGAGACGTCTCTGACGATCGAGGGCATTCGCATTGTGATTGACAGCGGACTGTCCCGCGTGCCGCGCTATGAACCGGCAACAGGCCTGACACGGCTTGAGACCGGCCGCGCCGCCATTGCCAATATCGACCAGCGCCGCGGCCGGGCAGGACGAACAGAACCGGGTATTTGCCTGCGGCTGTGGAACGAAGCGCAAACACGCTCGCTTCCGGATCACGAAAACCCCGAAATTCTTGCAGCGGATCTGACGGACTTCGTTTTGAACCTGGCCGGCTGGGGGGTAACCGATCCCGACCAGTTGAGCTTCATCGATCCGCCCCCTTCCGGCGCGCTGGCAGAAGCACGGACTCTCCTGACAGAACTCGACGCCATCGACCCCGAAGGTCGTATCACCGCAACCGGACGCTCCCTTTCAAACCTGCCGGTTCACCCACGTCTTGCGTATATGATGATCATCGCCGGCGATTTGGGACTAGCGGCTCTGGGGGCGGAGATTGCGCTGTTGCTCGGCGAGCGGAACCTTGGCGGAACCAGCACCGACATCAGGTCGCGCATCACAACGTTCAGACGCGATCGCGGCGATCGTGCAAAAAGAGCTCGAAGTCTCGCAAACCAATGGCTGAAACAGGCTGGTCTTTCGGCCGGACGTTCCGATAACCAGTCAGCCGAACACGCGGGACAACTCCTCGCTCTCGCATACCCGGACCGGATCGCTGAAGCACGCGGTGCCGCCGGAACCTACCGCCTTGCAAATGGCCGCGGAGCGCGAATTGACGATGAGAGTCCACTCTTCGGTTTTCCGTTTCTGGTCACTGCGGACCTGCAAGGCTCGGCCGCCCACAGCCGTATTCTGCTCGCAGCGCCGATCACACTGAGCGAGATAGAGGACCTTTTCCGGAACCGTATTGTGGAGGAGGAAAATATCCACGTCACGGATGACGGTACCGCAAAAGCGGAAACCGTGCGCCGGTTGAACAAGCTGGTCTTGTCGCGGGAGCCGCTTAAAACCCCCTGCAGCGACAAAGTCGTTGAGGGTCTTTTGACGCACATCCGGAAGAAAGGTATCGGCTGCCTTCGACTTTCTCCGCAAACGCGGCAATGGCGTCAGCGGGTGGATTATTTGCAAAAAACACTTGGCCCACCCTGGCCGGATCTGTCCGACGCCCGTCTTCAGGAAACGCTCTCGGACTGGCTGGGTCCCTATCTTTCCGGAAAAACCGCACTCAGCGACATTAAAAGCGATGAGTTGCAATTCGCGCTTGAAACACAGTTACCTTACGAACTGAAAGCAAGCCTGAGCACGCTGGCGCCAAGCCATTTCAAAACCCCGACCGGCTCGCGCATTGCGATTGACTATGGTGCAGAAGCCGGGCCGACACTTTCCGTGCGTGTTCAGGAGCTGTTCGGCTTGAGCGATCATCCCAGTCTCGCCAACGGTCGGCTGCCTCTCATTCTGGAACTTCTGTCACCTGCGCACCGGCCGATACAGGTTACCAAAGACCTGCCGCGCTTCTGGGCCGGATCCTGGGCCGACGTAAAGGCGGAGATGCGGGGACGATATCCCAAGCACCCCTGGCCTGACGATCCGATCACTGCCGAAGCCACAAAACGGGCCAAGCCGCGCAAAAAATGAAAAGCTCCCACACCGGCGCGGTTTTTTTGTCCGGCAGACTGCACGTTACATTCACATAGGCTTGTCTTGACCACGAAGGCATTCGGCGTCATCCCATGTGCATTAAGGTTCACACTGGGGCAAACCATGATCCGTACTCTTTTGACGCTGCTATTCGCAATATGCGCACCAGTGGTTGCCAACGCCGACGTGCTCAATGCCGCAGACTGGAAGGCTGTAAAGGCAAAAGCAAAGGGCGAAACCGTTTACTGGTATGCCTGGGGCGGAGAACCACGGATCAACGATTACATCACATGGGCCGGACGCATGGTCCAGGAACGGTACGGCGTCACGCTGACGCACGTCAAAATCGATGATACGGCCCATGCGGTCAGCCGCGTGCTGGCTGAAAAGGCGGTCGGAAAATCTGAGGGCGGCTCTGTGGATCTCATCTGGATCAACGGCGAAAATTTCGCGGCGATGAAACGGGAAGGTCTGCTGTTGTCACCGGGTTGGGCACAGGAGCTGCCAAACTGGAAATATGTCGATGTTGCCGGCAAACCCACGGTCCTCAGCGATTTTACAATCCCGACCGACGGGCAGGAGGCACCCTGGGGCATGGCGCAACTGGTTTTCATGTATGATCGGTCCCACCTGAAAACCCCGCCCCTTTCGGCATTGGATCTGCTCAAATGGAGTGAGGCCAATCCGGGCCGCTTCAGCTATCCGCAACCACCGAATTTCTATGGATCGACATTTCTGAAGCAGCTGCTGGCGGAACTGATCGCCGACCCGCTTGTGCTGCAAAAGCCGGTCGATCCGGCGCAGTTTGCCGATCAAACCGCCCCGCTCTTCACTTACCTTGACAGGCTTCACCCATTTCTGTGGCGCTCCGGCCGCGCTTTTCCGCAAAATGCCTCGGCCATGCGCCAGCTCCTTGCCGACGGCGAAGTCGATATCGCTTTTTCCAACAATCCTGCCGATGCGTCCAATGCCATCGCCAATAACGAACTGCCGGACAGTGTCCGCACGTTCGTCTTTTCCTCCGGCACCATCGGCAACACGCATTTCGTAACCATCCCCTATAACGCCAATGCCAGGGCGGGCGCGCTCATTGTTGCCAATTTCCTTCTTTCGCCGGAAGCACAGGCTCGCAAACAGGATCCGGACATCTGGGGCGATCCGACTGTCCTGGACATGACCAGCCTTGCGAAGACGGACAGACAGCGCTTCGATTCGCTTGAACTGGGCATGGCAACATTGTCTCCGCAGGAGCTAGGCAAAACGCTGCCTGAGCCGCATCCCAGTTGGGTGGCCGCTTTGGAATCCGCATGGCTTGCAAGATACGGCGCGCAATGATGCCCGTTTTCCTCCCCAGATAGCCGGCTGTGTTTCGCTTCGCGCCTTTTGTCGCAGCAATGGTGCTGCTGTTTCCGGTGGCTGCGGGTTTACTTGGTTCCTTGTTGCCCGCATTCGGATATGACCCGGCAACCGGCCGTTATAGCGGAGAGACCTCGCCTTTCTCGTCGCTGCTGGCGGAACCGGGCATCTGGCACTCCGCGGGACTGAGCCTGTTTACCGGACTGGCAACGACCGCGGTGTCTCTTTTTTTCGTGGTTGCGTTCGTTGCAAGCTGGTACGGAACGGCTTTCTTCAGGGTTCTGCAGCATTTCCTGTCGCCGCTC
Organism: Stappiaceae bacterium; assembly: GCA_965275915.1. Classification (GTDB taxonomy): domain Bacteria; phylum Pseudomonadota; class Alphaproteobacteria; order Rhizobiales; family Stappiaceae; genus JBDWFY01. The sequence goes on along the minus strand of CBDHYI010000002.1, from coordinate 126,866 downwards.
CTGTCGGTTCCTCACGCTGCAGCGGCTTTTGGTTTCGCGTTTCTTCTGGCGCCTTCAGGCTGGCTGATGCGCATACTCTCGCCCTGGGCAACCGGTTTTGAGCGGCCGCCGGACATCCTGCTTATTCATGATGCCTTCGGCCTGACCATGATCGCCGGCCTGATCGGCAAGGAAGTCCCATTCCTTTTTCTGATGCTCATGGTCGCCCTGCCCCAGACAAACGCACCTGAAACCATGCGCATAACGCAGAGCCTTGGGTACGGCAGGACATTCGGCTGGCTGAAAGCGGTGTTCCCCCGTGTCTACGGGCAAATGCGCCTGCCCATACTGGCCGTTATCGTCTATTCGTCATCGGTCGTTGATATCGCCATCATTCTGGGGCCCACCACTCCGCCGCCGCTCGCCGTCCGATTAACGTCCTGGATGAGCGACCCCGACCTTTCGATGCGGATGAAGGCATCAGCCGGTGTTGTGCTGCAGATCGGCGTAACGACCCTTGCACTCCTGATCTGGATCGGACTTGAAAAGTTCCTTGCGGCCATTGCCCGTCCATTGCTTAGCGACGGAAGACGGTTTCGTTCGGACTGGCCCCTCAAAGGCGCCGGCGCGGCGACAATGTCCCTGCTCACGGCAACCGCCTGTGCGGGGTTGGGCATCATAGTCCTGTGGTCCTTTGCCGGTTATTGGCGTTTCCCAGATGCCTTGCCGCAATCCATTTCCCTCAGAACCTGGTTCAGATACAGTTCGCAACTTGTCGACCTGAGTTTCACAACCCTCGCAATCGGGCTGGGCGCAACACTTGCCGGTGCTGTCATCGTCGTCCTTTGCCTTGAGAATGAGACCCGCACCGGCCGGCGCCCCGGTCGACTGGGCATTACCCTGCTTTTCATTCCTTTGCTGGTCCCGCAGGTTGCTTTTCTGTTTGGATTGCAGGTGCTTTTTCTTGCCGGCAATGTCGATGGGACTGTCACAGCGGTCATTTTCGCTCATCTCGTCTTTGTCCTGCCCTATATCTATCTTGCCGCCGCCAGCCCGTGGCACGCGTTCGATCCCCGTTTCACTCAGACTGCGTCAGGGCTGGGTGCGTCGCGCCTTAAGACTCTGTTTCGTGTCCGTCTGCCGATGCTGTCCAAGAGCCTGCTGACGGCCTGCGCCGTGGGATTGGCGGTGAGCGTCGGTCAGTATCTGCCCACCCTGCTGATCGGCGGCGGTCGCGTGCCGACGGTCACAACAGAGGCTGTTGCCCTTGCGAGCGGAGGCAACCGGCAGCTTATTGCCATTTACAGTGTCGTGCAGATGGTGCTGCCGCTGATAGGATTTACATCCGCGGCTCTGATACCGGCACTTTTATTTCGACATCGTCGACCGGCAAGACAACGCGCATGAACAACACGGCCCAGAGCAAAAGGTCCCCGCAACTGGAAATCGACACGGTTGCAATTTCCCTTCAGGAACGGACACTCCTTAAGGTGGATACACGGATTCCGGCCGGATCGGTCCTGACCGTCATGGGTCCCAGCGGATCGGGAAAATCGACACTACTGGCCTTCATTGGCGGATTTCTGGACCCGGCCTTCAAGGCAACCGGTACAATTCGTCACAACGGCGTCGTGTTGACGGATCTGCCGGCGCATGAGCGCCATGTCGGAATCCTGTTTCAAGACGCACTGCTGTTTCCGCATATGTCCGTCTTGGAAAACCTGATGTTTGCGGTGCCCTCTGATATTCCCAAACGCCGGCGCCGGCAACTGGCCGACGAAGCACTCGAAGAGGTCGGACTTGGGGATGCGGGACCGCGGGACCCGGGCAGCCTCTCAGGCGGTCAGCAAGCGCGCGTTGCCCTAATGCGGGTTCTGCTTGCATCCCCTCGGGCCCTGCTGCTTGACGAACCGTTTTCCAAACTGGATGCCGGCCTGCGCAGCCAGATCCGCACACTGGTTTTCGACAAGGCGGGTGAACGCGGTCTACCGGTTTTGCTGGTCACCCACGATCAGGACGATGCACGGGCAGCCGGGGGACCGATTCTCTCTATCGGAAGCGACGCGGTGCCGTCAGCTTCACAAGCGATCGACCCGGCATAAAAAAGTGCGGCAACCTCGTGCCGCCCGATTTCAAACCACAGATCTTTTATTCCGCTTCGTCCGCCGATCCGGCGTTGAGCTGGCTGTAATTTTCAGGACCGATCCGCTCATAAAGGTCGAGTTGCGTTTCCAGATAATCGATATGGCCTTCCTCGTCGGCCAAAAGATCTTCAAAAAGCGCCATGGTCACATAGTCGCCCTTGTCCCGGCACACTTCCCGCGCCTCTTTGTAAAGCGCCCTTGCGGAATATTCTCCGGCAAGATCGCATTCCAGAACTTCCTTGATATTCTGGCCGATGCGAAGCGGATCAAGGGTCTGAAGATTGGGGTGTCCTTCAAGGAATATGATGCGCTCGATCAACTTGTCGGCATGCTGCATTTCCTCGATGGATTCTTCGCGCTCTTTCTTGGCGAATTTGGTCAGCCCCCAGTCTTCCGTCAGGCGATAATGCAGCCAGTACTGGTTGACGGCCGTCAACTCGTGGCGCAGAGACTTGTTAAGATAATCAATAACTTCGGGTTCACCCTTCATTCGTGCAACTCCTTCGTGAATCGCTGTGCCACAATTAGGTTTATCTCGTGATCGTTATTTAGAATGTTTCTAATCTATTGTCCAGATCCACGTCTGTCTTTTTCGGCCATCGCATGAATGATGTGCACGATCATTGGAAAACAGGTGCCGCATTTGGGTCGCTTTCCAAGATATCGAAAAACCGCCCCCGGCGTGACAATGCCCTGTCCGGGTTCGTTCTTAATCGCTTCGGCTGCCTGTTTGAGTTCCTTGTCTGTAATGACAGTGCAGGAGCAGACAATCATCGAGCGGATCCAGCCCTTTTCTTTACAGGTGCGATGACGTAATCACGCATGGTGGAGCAATCCACGATCGGTTAGTGTGGCAGCCTTAACCGGTCGGCATTATGTTCCAGGGAACCCTATCGCCACCCTCGTTAAGAGCGAGTTGCTTGTTATGAACGACACCAATACTGCCTCAGACGAGCAAAAAGCAATCGTCTTAACGGGCGCCAGCCGCGGAATCGGCCATGCGACGGTGAAACGCTTCTCCGCCGCGGGCTGGCGCGTGATCACCTGCTCACGCTACGCGTTCTCCGACAAATGCCCTTGGCCGTCCGGGCCGGAGGATCATATCCAGGTCGATCTTTCAGATCCCGACAATATGGGTGTTGCGGTTGCGGACATTAAGAAACGGCTGGAAGCAGGCAATTCAAAACTGCATGCGCTCGTTAACAATGCCGCCATAAGCCCGAAGGACGACGATGGGCAGCGTCTTGATTCCATTCTCACACCGATGCATATCTGGCGCGCCGTTTTTCAGGTTAACTTCTTTGCACCCATTATGCTGGCCCGTGGCCTTTTCAACGAACTTAAGGCCGCCGGCGGCTCTATTGTTAATGTAACAAGCATTGCAGGCGTGCGCGTTCATCCGTTTGCAGGAACGGCTTATGCGACGTCCAAGGCCGCCCTTGCGTCTCTGACCAAAGAGATGGCGCATGATTTCGGACCGCACGGCATCAGGGTCAACGCCATTGCACCGGGTGAGATCGATACGGCCATTCTTTCACCCGGAACGGAGGATCTGATCAAGGATATTCCACTCCGCCGTCTGGGCCGGCCGGAAGAAGTCGCGGATATGATCTATTTCCTCTGCACATCGCCGAGTGCCTACGTTACCGGCGCGGAAGTACATATAAATGGCGGTCAACACGTCTGAATTGGTTACCAACGACCTTGCAAGCAAGAAAATCTGCGAAAAAATTTTCAAAGGCCTTACCTGATCATAATAAAGAAAATTTTTATATTAGAATTTAAGCAAAATTACCTTTGCTAATTCTCTTCATGTTATCAAGTAAATTCTACTTTCATAAATTGTGATAGTATGTATAAATTTATTATATCAAAATACATGATAAATATTTTCAAATTAAAATTTATAATTACTGCTTTTAGGATCGAAAATTTTACAAGTAATTCACTTTTTTTCGCGAACACTTAGCGCATTGATTTACGCTGGAGGGGTTCATGCACTGGACGATTGGAAACAGACTGGCACTGCTCTTCGCCATATTTGCAGTATCGATGCTGAGTTTGTCGGCCTTCATGGTGATAAGCAAACGAAACGAGGCGTTCGCGCAGCGCCAGGGCGAGTTAACGCGCCTTGTCGATTCCGCTACCGGTATCATGCAGACCTTCAGCGACAAAGTTGACGCAGGCGAGATGTCCCTGGCCGATGCACAGGCCGCGGCGGCCGAAGTCGTCTCAAAACTTCGCTACAACGAATCGGACTATTTTTGGATCAACGACATGAACAGTGTCATGATCATGCATGCCGTCAAACCGGACCTGAACGGCAAAGATCTGTCGGACCTTGAAGACCCGAACGGGAAAAACCTGTTTCCCGAATTTGTCCGGGTGGTGAAAGCCGACGGCGCCGGGTTCGTCGACTATGAATGGCCGAAACCAAGCTCCGAGCAGCCGGTTCCCAAACTCTCCTACGTAAAGGGCTTTGCACCGTGGGGATGGATTATCGGCACCGGTGTCTATATCGACGATCTCAATGCCGAATTCTGGTCTTCTTTGCCGAAAATCGGCGGCATCATTCTGCTGATTCTCGGGCTGATCGGGGCCGTATCCCTCGCCCTGGTGCGTTCAATAACCAAGCCGCTTGGAGTTCTGACCGGTGCCATGGATCAGTTGTCTCGCGGCGACACCGATCTGGTTGTTCCGGGAACGGAAAGGTCGGACGAGATCGGCCATATGGCACAGGCCCTTGAGATTTTCCGGGAAAATGCCGTCGAGCAGGAGAAACTGAAATCAAACCAGAATTCCGAAGCGCAGCACCGGATTGAAAGGCAGCAAAGCATAGACCAGCTGATTGCAGAATTCCGCGGAACCGTTCAACAGCTCACCGTCAACATGAGCGATACCACCAGGAATCTCGAGGATACAGCAAAAGCACTGACCGACGTCGCCACTCAAAGTGCCCAGCAGGCCTCAGACGCATCCGGCGCTTCACAAATGGCATCCGACAATGTTCAGAGCGTCGCAAGCGCGTCGGAAGAACTGGCATCCTCAATCGAGGAAATCGGACGCCAGGTGTCCCAAACGACACAGGTTGTTGCCAAAGCGACGGCCGGCGCCCAGGCCTCAAACGAAAAAGTCGCCGGGCTCGCGGCCTCGGCTGAGAAAATCGGCGATGTCGTCAATCTCATTCAGGATATTGCCGAGCAGACCAATCTGCTGGCCCTGAACGCGACCATCGAGGCGGCCCGCGCCGGTGAAATGGGTAAGGGCTTTGCCGTCGTTGCAGCAGAAGTCAAGGAACTTGCGACACAAACGTCCAAGGCAACGGAGGAAATCAGTTCTCAGATTTCCGCCATCCAGACATCCACCAACGACGCCGCCGAGGCAATCGAAGAGATCACCCAGACCATGGATGAGGTGAACGGCTACACGACCAGCATCGCATCCGCCGTTGATCAGCAGGGGGCCGCAACCTCGGAAATCAGCCGTAACATTCAGACGGCTGCGGGCGGCACTCAGCAGGTTGTCTCGAACATCGATCAGCTGAACCATGCCGTGACGGAGACCAATTCCTCCGCCGATACTGTGCTGCAATCATCCAACAATGTCTCGGAAATTTCGCAAAAGCTGAAGCGGGAGCTGGACGATTTCCTTGACTCGGTCGCAGCGGCTTAGGGTGTGGACTTCTCAACAATGAAAAGGGCGGCTCGGAGCCGCCCTTTTTGTTCCAGGACAGGGTAATCAGGCCGCAACCGCCCGGCGTGCCATGACGGATACGAGGTTGGCCCTGTATTCGGCTGAACCGTGCAGGTCGGATATCAGGTTCGAGGAATCGACCGGGACGCCGGCAAGCGCATCCTGCGACCAATTGGCCGACAAAGCAGTTTCCATCGCCGAGACCCGGAAAACACCGTCGCTGCCGGCACCGGTTACGGCGACACGAACAGAACCGTCCGCGCCCTTCGCAACAAAGACCCCCGCCATTGCATAGCGTGATGCGGGATTGGGAAACTTCTGATAAGCACCCTTATCTGGGATCGGGAAAGAGACAGCCGTGATAATTTCATTATCCCCCAGGGCGGTTTCAAAAAGGCCGGTAAAGAAATCATCGGCCGAAATTTCCCGCTGGTTGGTAATGACCGTGGCGTTCAACGCAACCAGCGCCGCAGGATAGTCGGCAGCAGGATCGTTGTTGGCAACGGACCCGCCGATTGTCCCCATATGGCGAACATGGGCATCACCGATCATACCCGCCAACGCAGCCAAACCGGGGATAGCTGCCTTAACATCGGCCGATCCGGCCACCTCCGCATGGGTAACCGCAGCGCCGATACGCAAGGAATTGCCATCGCGGCTGATACCCTTCAGATCGGCGACATGCCGCAGATCGATGACGTCGCTCGGCGAGGCAAGACGTTGCTTCATTGTCGGAATCAGTGTCTGACCACCGGCCAGCAGCTTACCGTCCTCACCACTGCCAAGCAGTCCGGCCGCTTCAGCAACACTGCTCGGTCTATGATATTTTGTCTCATACATTTCTAACCTCCCATCAGGATGAGACGCATTGGCTGTCTCGATCCAAGTGGTGTTAACATCCTAATTTGTGTTCCGGAGATCCGGATGGGCGGCCAACACCCGTCGCCCGCCCTGATCGCTCCGGATTATTCAGCTGCCTCCTGCATGGATGCCTGTGCCGCCCGCCACACTTTTTCCGCCGATGCGGGCATCGACATCTCCCTGATGCCAAGCGCGTTGGTGATCGCGTTCATCACAGCCGGTGGAGAGCCGATCGCGCCGGCTTCGCCGCATCCCTTCATGCCAAGGGGATTTCCCGGGCACAGCGTTTCGGTTGTGCTGAGCTCGTAAGAGGGCACATCGTCGGCTCTGGGCATGCAGTAATCCATGTAAGAGCCGCTCAACAGCTGTCCCCCCTCGTCATAGGCCGCATTCTCCAGAAGCGCCTGACCGATACCCTGGGTCAGCCCGCCGTGAACCTGCCCTTCGACAATCATCGGATTGATGATTTTGCCGAAATCGTCGGCGGCCACGAACCGGATAATATCGGTCGTTCCGGTTGCCGGGTCGATCTCGACCTCGCAGATGTAGGTGCCGGCCGGGAAAGTGAAGTTGGTCGGATCGTAAAACGCCCCTTCTTTCAGACCCGGCTCCATGCCTTCCGGCAGATTGTGAGCCGTATAGGCCGCAAGCGCAACTTCGGTAAAGGTCAGTTTTTTATCCGTACCGGCAACTTTCACTTCGCCGTTTTCGATCTCGATATCGCTGTCCGATGCTTCCATGAGATGCGCCGCGATCTTCTTCACTTTGACCTCGACTTTGTCGAGCGCCTTGGAGATCGCCGACATGCCGACTGCACCCGACCGCGACCCGTAAGTCCCCATGCCGAACTGGACCTTGTCCGTATCGCCGTGGACAATGGCGACACTGTCCGTCCCGATGCCCAGGCGCTCGGACACAAGCTGTGCAAACGTCGTCTCATGGCCCTGACCGTGACTGTGGGAGCCGGTAAGGACTTCGATCGTGCCGACCGGATTGACCCTCACTTCGGCCGATTCCCAAAGACCGACCCCGGCACCCAGCGACCCGACCGCCTGTGACGGTGCAATACCGCATGCTTCGATGTAGCAGGAAAAGCCGATGCCCCGCAGTTTGCCTCTGGCAGCCGCCTCAGCCTTGCGCGCTGAGAAACCTGTATAGTCGATTGCGGTCATTGCCGCATTCAGCGAGGCTTCGTAGTCACCAGCGTCGTAACACATGATCACAGGGGTCTGATGCGGGAATTCGCGGACGAAATTGATCCGCCGGAACTCAGCGGGATCCATACCGACTTCCCGCGCGGCCGTTTCGACGATCCGCTCGACAAGGTAAGTCGCTTCCGGCCTGCCCGCTCCCCGGTAGGCGTCAACGGGTACGGTGTTGGTATAAACCGTTTTCACATTGCAGTGGATGTTCGGAATATTGTACTGGCCGGACAGCAATGTCGCATAGAGATAGGTCGGCACCGAGCTTGAAAACAGCGACATGTAAGCGCCGAGGTTCGCAACGGTCCCCACCTTAAGGCCGATAATCTTGTTGTTTGCATCAAGCGCCAGTTCCGCGGTCGTGACATGATCCCGGCCATGCGCATCCGTAACGAACGCCTCCGCACGATCACAGGTCCATTTGACCGGCACGCCCGTCTTCTTCGATGCCCAAAGACATACGATTTCCTCGGGATAAATATAGATCTTGGAACCGAAACCGCCGCCGACATCCGGAGCGATCACCCGCAGTTTGTGTTCGGGTGCGACGGCGTAGAACGCCGACATCACCAATCGGGCAACATGCGGGTTCTGAGACGTTGTCCAGAGCGTATAATGCTCTTCGGCCGTGTCGTAGTCGGCCAGAGCCGCACGAGGCTCCATGGCGTTCGGAACCAGACGGTTGTTGGTGATTTCCAGTTTGGTCACGTGCGCCGCGCCGGAAATAGCCTGATCCGTCGCCGCCTCGTCACCGATTTCCCAATCGTAAATCAGATTGTTCGGGGCCTCAGGATGCAGTTGTGGAGCGCCCGGCGCCAAAGCAGCCATGGCGTCAACGACAACCGGCAATTCTTCCCAGTCAACATCCACGGCTTCCGCGGCATCGCGTGCCTGAGCCTGCGTGTCGGCAACGACGACAGCAACCGCCTGACCGACATGGCGAACCACCTCCGGTGCAAGCGCCGGCCATGCGCCCATGTTCATCGGTGAACCGTCTTTGGAGTGGATCATCCAGCCGCAAATCAGGTTGCCGATCCCGTCGGCTACCAGTTCATCGCCTTTCAAAACGGCAACCACGCCCGTCATCGCTTCAGCCGCGGATGAATCGATCGACCTGATCTTTGCGTGCGCATGCGGGCTGCGGACGAACGCCGCATGCTTCATGCCCGGCCGTGAGAAATCATCTGTATACCGGCCCTTGCCGGTTATGAAACGCTTGTCTTCTTTGCGTAAGACGCGTGCTCCGATTCCATCTGCTCCCATGATGGACCTCCCTGGAAAATTCTCTCTGATTAAACCGTCGCCCTGCTCTTTGGCTGCCGGCGCGGCTTTTCCGCCCTGCCGTCAAACGGCAGATCTATTCGGCTGCCTGCTGCGTGCTTGCCATCTGGTCCGACGCCGCTTTGATGGCTTTGACAATGTTGTGATACCCGGTGCAGCGACAGATATTGCCTTCCAGCTCTTCCCGGATGGTCTTTTCATCGAGGGGGCCGTCGTGACGGTTTATCATATCGACCGCAGACATGATCATGCCGGGAGTGCAGAAACCGCACTGCAATCCATGGTGTTCGCGGAACGCCGCCTGGACCGGATGCAGATCGCCGCCATTGGCAAGGCCCTCGATCGTTGTGACCGACGCTCCTTCGGCCTGCGCGGCCAGCATTGTACAGGATTTAACCGCTTTGCCGTCCACATGGACGACACACGCGCCGCACTGGGATGTATCGCAGCCGACATGCGTCCCGGTCAGTTCCAGATTTTCACGTAAATACTGAACCAGAAGCGTTCGATCTTCGACGTCCGCCGAGACCGCCTTCCCATTCACTGTCATCGACACACTGGTCATCAATTACCTCCCATTTAACTCTTTCCGGATCTTCGCAATTCCGGGTTTTTCTCACAAACAAACGCATCGCGGCTTTTCAGATCAAACGGCTAGTTGAAAAGCAGAATTGCAATCACGAGAAGGCCCAGCACGACGATACCCCAGACCATCGGGCCGCCTAACTTTCCCTGGCCCGCTGCGACTTCAACCTTTTCTTCGACATCGCGAGCGGCCTCTTCTATTTTGTGTTCCGCCTCCACAACGCCCTCCGCGACAGTCTTGGCCGTCTCCTTGGCGGTGTCGCCGACTGTTTGGACCAGATCCTCAACAACCTTCTCCGGATGTTCGCTCATTTCCTGATTAGCAATGGTTTTTGCTTCTTCGACAACCGCGACATCAGGCTCACCTGTCGCTTCAGGGGCAGGTTCCGAAGCGGGTGCAGCGACCATTTCGGCGAACTTGCTGAAAAAATCGTCAGCCATCTTTCGCGCTGTGGAGTCAATCAAACGCGATCCCAGCTGGGCCAATTTGCCCCCGACCTGTGCCTTGGCCGAGTATTTCAGTAAAGTCTCGCTGCCATCCTCGGCCAGGGAGACATCGGCGCCACCCTTGGCAAACCCGGCAACCCCGCCTTTGCCTTCACCGGAAATCGTGTAGCTCTCAGGCGGGTTCAGGTTTTGAAGCGTCACCGCCCCCTTGAATGTCGCCTTGACGGGTCCGATCTTGGACACCACGGTCGCCGTCATTTCCGTATCGGACGATTTATCGAGTTCCTTGCACCCGGGAATGCAGGCCTTGAGTATTTCCGGATCGTTCAGTGCATCCCAAACCGCCTGGCGTGTCGCGGCAATTCGGTATTCGCCGGTCATATCCATGTGCGGTATCCTCCACTTCCAAACTTATTTCCGCCGCTCATATCAATGCACTGATACTATGTCGTTCATTTGCTGTCGGGCAATAATGAAATTGCATCCCGCCCGTTGTCCGGCCTAGATTGAGACGGATAGGTCGCAAAGACAAGTCTTTGAAAAATAAAATTGACTGCCATTTGGTACTATACAAATCCTTTTTGTATTGTGTCAGGCGTTGACCGGGAACCGGCAAAGGCGTAACGCAGACGGCAGGAATACCGGCCAAACGGGCCGGTTGATGCCGGACAGAGTTGAAAGCGTGTCGCAGAAATTCAGCAAAAGACCAAAAGAAAGCAGACCCTTTAAAAAGGCGGTACGCACCAACGGTCCAACATCGGACACCCGCACCAAGCGCAATAAACGGCCACCGGAGCATGCCTCCGAACCGGGGCCACTCCACGCCCGGCCTGCACGCACGCCCCCCTCGGGACAGCCAGCGATCAAAAGCATCTGGCCGGTCATGCTTGAGATGCCGGCCTGGGACGATTACGCGCTTCTGGACATGGGTGCGGGGGAGAAACTCGAGCGCTACGGCCCGGTCATTGTCAGGCGGCCCGAACCGCAAGCCATGGGCGCGCGTTATCTGCCGGAAGAAAACTGGGCCGGCGCCGACGCGGCCTTTACCGGCGACGTCGAAGAAGAAGGTCCCGGACGATGGCGATTCAAAAGGGAATTGCCGGAAACCTGGCCGATGCGTTACGGGCCGGTAAAGTTCCTCGGCCGGTTTATGTCCTTCCGGCATGTCGGCGTTTTTCCCGAGCAAGCCGCCCACTGGGACTGGGCGATGACGCAGATCCGGCACGCAAACCGACCCGTGCGGGTTCTCAACCTGTTCGGTTACACCGGACTGGCGTCATTGTTGCCCGCCGCCTGTGGCGCCCACGTGACCCATGTCGATGCGTCCAAAAAAGCCATCGGCTGGGCGCGCGAAAACCAGACGCTCGCAGGCCTTGCGGAAAAACCGATCCGATGGATCTGCGAGGATGCCGCCAAGTTTACGGCACGCGAAATACGTCGCCAGAACACTTATGACGCCGTTATCTTTGATCCTCCGAAATTCGGGCGTGGACCCAACGGCGAAGTCTGGAACCTGTTTGACGATCTGCCGGATATGGCCGATCTGGTGCGGCAAGTCCTATCGAACGATCCGCTCTTCGTACTTTTGTCGGCCTATTCGATCCGGGCCTCGTTTCTGGCAACCCATGACTTGATGCAGGAAGCCTTTCACGATCTGCCCGGCCGACTGGAGTCCGGCGAACTGTTCATTCGCGAGCAGGCCGGCGGGCGTGCACTGTCCACCAGCATGTTTACCCGTTGGAGCGTTCAATGAACGCGTCACAAAGCAGCCGACCGGAAAGGAAACGCGAAACCGTTGCACCCGGTCAGGTCAAGACAATTGACTCCGTTTCCAATCCGACGATCAAATCCGTTCGCGGTCTTGTTTCGCAGCGGAAACACCGAAGAGAGAGCGGATTGTTTGTTGCCGAGGGCCTGAAACTGGCAACGGACGCGCTTGCCGCCGACTGGACGATTGAAACACTCATCTATGGTCACGACGTGCAGGAGCAGGAACCGGTGATGCAGGCGGCTGCGAAAACCAGGGCGCGTGGCGGAACAATCCTGGAAGTCAGCAGGCAGGTTCTGGGTTCCATTACCCGCCGGGATAATCCGCAGATGGTTGTCGGGGTCTATAAACAGAAAACGCTCCCGCTGGACGCTATTGCGCCGGACAGGAATTCTGTCTGGATCGGCCTTGATACCGTACGGGACCCCGGCAATCTGGGGACCATCCTTCGAACAGCGGACGCTGTCGGCGCGACGGGCGTCGTGCTGATCGGGGAGACGACCGATCCATTTGCGGTGGAAGCAGTGCGGGCGACCATGGGGTCGATCTTTCACATGCCGCTTGCAAAGTGCACCCGAGAACAGTTCAAGGACTGGATCGGCACATGGCCCGGCCAGATCGTCGGAACGCACCTGAAAGGGGCGACCGACTATCGTACTGTCAAATACGACGGTCCCTGCTTTCTGCTGATGGGGAACGAGCAGGCCGGTTTGCCCAAAGATATGGCCGATACCTGCAAAACGCTGGTCCGCATTCCGCAAGCCGGACAAGCCGACAGCCTCAATCTCGCCGTTGCCACCGGCGTTATGCTGTTTGAAATCTGCCGCGACAGATTAAAACTATAGGACATTTTCCATGCGCCTTTTCATCTTCGGTGTCGGCTATTCCGCTCATGCCTGCATCTCCGAACTGCAAAAGGAGTGCTCCTGGATCGGCGGCACCACCCGCTCCGCCGGGAAAGCGGCCGCTCTATCGGCAAAGGGCATTCAGAGCTTCCTTTTTGACGGGACCGGCCATAGCGATGAAATTGCTGCCGCCCTCGGCCGGGCCGACCACATTCTGGTGTCGATCGCGCCGGGAGAACAGGGCGATCCGGTTCTGAACGTTTTCAAGCAGGAGATCGGAAACTTCCGCGGCAGGTGGATCGGCTACCTGTCCACCGTCGGTGTCTATGGCAATCACGACGGCGCGTGGGTGGATGAGGATACGGTCTGCAAACCGGTCAGTCAGCGGTCGCGACTGCGTTTTGACGCCGAAAGGGCCTGGCTCGACCTTGCGAATCAAACCGGCGTCCCGACAGCCATCTATCGCCTTTCCGGCATTTATGGGCCGGGGCGAAACACGTTTGTGAATTTCGAAAAAGGCAAGGCCCGCCGCCTGGTGAAACCGGGGCAGGTTTTCAATCGGATCTTCGTCGATGACATCGCCGGGGCCGTGAGCGCATCGGTCAGGACGCCTGCCACCCGTATTTACAACGTGACCGACAGCGAACCGGCGCCGCCGCAGGATGTTGTTACACTGGCAGCGGAATTGCTGGGGGTCGACCCTCCGAAGGAAATCCCGTTTAAGACCGCAGATTTATCGCCGATGGCCCGGAGTTTTTACGGCGAGAACAAACGGGTTTCGAACAAGCGCGTTCGGGAAGAGCTGGGATACATGTTCAAATATCCCAACTACAGGACGGCTTTACGCCATCTGCATGAGAACGGATGGAAGTGACTCAAGACCTGTGCCGAGTTTTCAGAACTTCTCCACCAGCTCTGCATTTTCGGGAAAATCATAATAATCACCCCGATCTTTGCAGAAGATGTGGCGACCGTGCTCAAGGTGCGTTTCGCCATCGAAAAGTCCTGCGCCAATGGAGATCTTGTCGGCAAACTCGGGGATGCCGTCCGCCTTGTAGAAAAGTGTCGAGCCGCATTTGCTGCAAAATGCTCGTTTGGCAAAATCGGATGAACGAAACCAGGTCACGCACTCTGCGCCGGTCTCGATCGTCAGGTCGCTGTCATCGCAAGCCGTCGCCGCCCAGAAGTTTCCGGACCAGCGGCGGCACTGCCTGCAATGACAGGCAATGACCTCACGCATCGGACCACGGGTTGTAAACTCCACCGCCCCGCACAGGCACCGGCCGCGTTTGTTTTCCGCTGTTGCAGGAATCTCGTTCATCTTTGAGCTCACTCTTCCCAATCCTGCGGCAGATCGCCGTCGATCGTATAATAGTCGCCTTTTGACCTGCACCAGATATGTCGGGCGACTTTGAGCCCTGTCGGCTCGTTGACGCAACCGGCGGCGATGGCAATGCTCTCCGACCACTCAGGATGTCTGTCCGCATGCCAGAACATCGATGACCCGCAGGTCCGGCAAAAACCACGCATAGCAAAATCCGAAGAAACATACCAAGTCAGCGCGTTTTCGCCCTCGGTCACCTTGAATGCCTCCAGCGGCACCGACGTGGCGGCCCAGGGACTGCCGCCCCACTGCCGGCACTGGGCGCAATGGCAAATGGTGACGGGCTCGCCGGGATGGGTGCACTCGAATTTGATCTCGCCACACAGGCAGCGTCCCGTCAGTTTCCCACCGGTCTCGTTCTCTGCTGTCATAACACCCTCACCCTGCTTCGGTATCAGAAGATTACAGGGTTCAGGGCGGGGCCGAAATTCAAAAAATATGGTCAGATCCATGTGCAGCGCTGATGAATTGTCCCAGAGACACGCCGCATCCCCAAGACTTTCATTCGCCGGTTTCAACAGGAGCATCGAAAGGTTGTTGCCTGCCGTGAAACCTGCGAAATTCGCTTTCGCAAACTGACGCCACCGATTTGTCGAGACGGCGCAAAATACTGAGTCAGGAAAACCAATGCCTCTTGATCCGAAAATTGCATTTGTCGGTGCCGGTTCGACGGTCTTTATGAAGAACCTGGTCGGAGACATTCTCCAGCGCGAGCCGCTGACAGGCGCGCATATTGCCCTGATGGATATTGATGAAAACCGTTTGTCGCAATCGGCGGCCGTGGCCGGCCGCATTGTTTCAACGCTGGATGTAAAGGCAACGATCTCCAGCCATTTGAACCAGCGGGACGCACTGGACGGCGCGGATTTTGTAATCGTGGCGTTCCATATCGGAGGATACGACCCCTGCACCATCACGGATTTTGAGGTCCCGAAAGAATTCGGACTGCGTCAGACAATTGCCGATACGCTTGGGATCGGCGGCATCATGCGGGGTCTCAGGACCGTACCGCATCTCTGGTCGGTCTGCGCCGATATGATGGATGTCTGTCCGCATGCCACATTGCTGCAATATGTCAATCCGATGGCCATAAACACGTGGGCAATCTCACGCAGGTTCCCCAAGATCAGGCAGGTCGGCCTCTGTCATTCCGTCCAGGGAACGGCAGAGATGCTTGCAATCGATCTTGGCATACCGGTGGAGCGGATAAAGTACCGCTGCGCCGGGATCAATCATATCGCCTTCTATCTGGAACTGGAGGAGATACTGGAAGACGGCAGCCTTCGGGATCTCTACCCGGTTCTTCAGGAAGGCTATGCGCAGGGGCGCATTCCCACCAGGGCCAGCATGCACAATGAGCGCTGCCCGAACAAAGTTCGGTACGAAATGATGAAACGCCTTGGCTATTTCGTTACCGAAAGTTCGGAGCATTTCGCAGAATATGTTCCCTGGTTCATCAAGGAGGGACGCGAGGACATTCTGCAGCGGTTCGAAATTCCACTGGACGAATATCCGATGCGCTGCATTGAGCAGATTGAGAACTGGGAAAAGCAGCGCAAAGACCTGACGGGCGGTGCTCCGCTCGATATCTGCGAGAGCCATGAATATGCGTCCGACATAATTGAATCCATATGGACCGGGAGACCGTCCGTTGTTTACGGCAATCTCCGAAATGGCGGATTGATCACCAACCTGCCCGATGACTGCGCCGTCGAAGTACCGTGCCTGATTGACCGCAACGGCGTTCAGCCAACACAAATCGGAGCGATACCGCCGCATCTGGCGGCAATCATGCAGTCAAACGTTACGGTGCAGGGGTTGGTTGTTGAAGCGCTGATGACAGAAAATCCCGAGCACATCTATCATGCGGCCATGATGGACCCCCATACCGCCGCAGAGCTGGACCTTGATCAGATCTGGGCCATGGTCGACCGGTTGCGGGATGCCCATGGCGACTGGTTGCCGGCCTGGGCTCAAAAAAAGACCAGGGCTGGGGGACGGACCCAAAAATATGCTTAAAGAAGACGGTCAGCCGACCTCACTGCGGCGGATCAGAAAGCCCGTTTTGCCGGTCCGGAAGCCGGCACTTCGATAAAACTGGAGGGTTGCGGGGTCTTTTGAACCGGTTAAGAGCATCACTTTGTAACAGCGTCGCTCCCAGGCAGCGACAATCGCCTCTTTCAAGATCGCCTTGCCGAATCCCCGATTTCTGGCACATTCGTCGGTGACCACGTTTTCTATGAGCGCGTAGGGCGCACCGCCTCGTGTCAGATTTGGAATAACAACCAGCGAGCACGTCGTGACGGCCGCACCATCCGCAAAGCCAAGAAGCAGAGCGCTGCCCGGATAGCGCCTGAATTGTTCAAAGATCTGCTCAGCCTCAACGAGCGTCAGCGGCACATCCTCCGGATGCAGCTGCGAATAGAGTCCAAGCAGTGCCGGAAGGTCTCCTTTTCCCGCAGCTCTGACCATCAACTCATCACACATCGTTCCGATGTCTCACAGAAACGCACAAATCGGCGGGTAGTTCCGATTTTCGTAGTCGACCGGATAAGGGCATTACCGGGAAGAAAAAACGGCGCCCGCAGGCGCCGTCTTGGGTTGCCTGATTATTTGGGCTGCGGGACGACCCGCAGGTAGGGCTTCACCGTCTTCCAGCCATCGGGGAACTGTTCTTTGGCCGCCTCATCGGAAACGGCCGGAACGATGATGACGTCTTCACCGTCTTTCCAGTTGACCGGCGTCGCAACCTTGTGCTTGGCGGTCAATTGCATGGAGTCGATGACACGCAGGATCTCATCAAAATTGCGACCGGTACTCATCGGATAGGAGATGGACAGTTTGATCTTCTTGTCAGGCCCGATCACAAACACCGTGCGGACGGTCTGATTGTCTACGGCAGTCCGACCCTCGGACGTTTCGCCCGCGCCGGCGGGCAGCATGCCATAAAGTTTGGCGACCTTCAGCTCTGTATCGCCGATCATCGGATAGTTGGGTTTAAATCCCTGTGTTTCCTCAATATCGACAGCCCATTTGGCATGATTATCGACCGGATCGACACTCAATCCGATAATCTTGACGTTCCGTTTCTCAAACTCGGGATTGATGCGGGCCATGTAGCCCAGTTCCGTCGTGCAGACGGGCGTGAAATCCTTTGGATGGGAAAACAGGACACCCCAGGAGTCCCCAAGCCACTCATGAAAGTTGATAGGGCCCTCCGTGGTCATCGCATCAAAATTCGGAGCATCATCGCCAATTCTCAAATTCGTCATGTCTTTGACTCCCAACCGCTTGTTGTGTGGTGATGAATGGATTTCGCATTTATATAATGCGTCGAATTGCCAGCGCCATATGACATCAATCGGAAGGATCTTTCAATCGAGGAGATCACCTAGGTTCAGGACCGGATTGAGCGGTCTTGAAAACCGACCGGATTCCGGCGACCATACGTCTCATATCCGAAAAATGGGGCTCCCACGCTTTCAAACACGCAATTGAGTTCTCAACCTGGTGCGACCGAAACAATCGAGCCGACTGGCCATCTCGTTCATCCTGTTTACGGTTATTCTTGATTCCATCGGCATCGGCCTGATCATTCCGGTTATGCCGCAGCTGATTGAAGAACTGACGAACGATCCGGTCAATATCGCCGCAGAATGGGGCGGGTTCCTCGCTTTCATCTATGCTCTGATGAAGTTTGTTTTCGGGCCGACGATCGGCAATCTTTCGGACCGTTTCGGACGACGTCCCATCCTTCTGGTATCGCTCGTGTTTTTGTCGGTTGATTACCTGATCATGGCGCTCGCACCAACAATCCTGTTTCTCATCATCGGCAGGACGCTGGCGGGCATTGCAAGTGCAAATTTTTCGACCGCGAACGCTTACATTGCCGATGTGAGTGCACCGGAAAAGCGGTCGCAGAATTTCGGTCTGGTGGGCGCCGCTTTCGGGATGGGCTTCATCATCGGTCCGGCTATCGGCGGGTTTCTTGGCGAATATGGCACAAGGGCGCCGTTTTATGCAGCGGCACTTCTTGCGATGATCAACGCCGCCTATGGGCTGTTCATCCTGCCGGAATCCTTGCCCAGGGAAGACCGGAGAGCCTTCGGCTGGCGGCGTGCCAACCCGTTCGGCGCTCTGAAACAGCTGGCCAAGGTACCGGCGGTTGCCGGTATGTTGATGGCCGCCTTTCTGTTTGACACCGCCCATTTCGTTTATCCGGCCATCTGGAGCTACTACGCGGTTGAGGTTTTCAATTGGAGTTCGGCGCAAATCGGACTGTCACTGGCGGCGGTCGGAGTCGGGTTTGCCATCGTTCAGGGATGGCTGATCCGGATTGTCATGCCCAGGTTCGGTGAGACCCGAGCACTGCTTTTTGCGCTCCTTATAAATGTTGTCTCACTTTTGGGGTTTGCCTTTGCAACGGAAGGATGGATGGTGTTCGCCATCATTGCGCCCGCCTCTTTGGGAGCACTGGCAAGTCCGGCCTTTGCGGGCATCATGTCCCGGCAATTGCCAAAAGACGAACAAGGCGAGCTCCAGGGTCTGCTTTCCGCCAAAGTCGGCCTTGCCACCATCGTCAGCCCGATCATGATGACTCAGCTCTTTGGTTATTTTGCGGGTGAATCAGCGCCGATCTATTTTCCCGGCGCACCGTTCTTTACAGCAGCACTTCTGATAATCTTGTCGTTTTTCACTGTCATTTACTGTGTTACGAATTATCACCGTAAATCGGCATAGTCATATTGAGTATACATGCAATGTTTACGTAGTATTTGTGAAACACCGACCAATCGCGTTTAATGGCAGCGGTGCTTGCCGCCGCACTTGTTCAGGGAGAGTATCCGTGCATTCGTTTCAGTATTCGATTTCAGCGATTTTTCTGGCCCTTCCCATCCTGTTCACCTCTGCGACCGCCGCATCCGGCAAGACGTGCGGGAACACGGCGGCCGGATTTGAAGTGTGGATCGAGGATTTTAAAGGTGCCGCCGCGGCGCGCGGCATTTCCAGAAAGACGGCGAATACCGCCCTTTCCGGCCTGCGATACGATAAGCGGGTCATCCGTCTCGACAGAAACCAGAAAAGAACGTTCAAAAAGAGTTTCGAAAGCTTTGCCTCGACCCGGGTGACAAGTGCGGCCATCAAACGCGGCAAATCGAAAATGCGCCAACATGCCAGCACTTTCGCCGCTGTCGAAAAGCGATATGGCGTGCCGGCCCCGGTCGTTGCGGCGATCTGGGGTCTTGAAACCAACTATGGCGGATTCTCAGGCAATATGTCGGTGTTCCGGTCGCTGGCAACACTTGCCTATGATTGCCGGCGGGCCGACTTTTTCCGGAACGAGTTGCTTGCGGCACTCCATATTGTCGACCGTGGCGATATGACACCCAATTCCATGGTCGGCGCCTGGGCCGGCGAAATCGGACAGACCCAGTTCCTGGCCAGTTCCTACGTCAAATTCGCAATCGATTTTGACGGCAACGGCCGGCGCGACCTGATTCGAAGCGTTCCGGACGTGCTTGGATCAACAGGCAATTATCTGCGCGCCTTCGGCTGGCAGCGCGGCGGCGGCTGGCAACCGGGTACGCGCAACTATGCCGTCCTGAAAAAGTGGAACAAGTCCGACAATTATCAGCGCACAATCGCGCTTATGGCGGACAAGCTGGCCAACTAGGCTCAGGACCCTCAGCTGTCCTTGAACAAATAGCTTTTCTGCTGATCGATAATCTGGCGCGCCTTTGCGATTGAAAAGCTCGCCGCTTCGTCTTTCGAAGCATGTTTGTCGGCGCGGATGAAGTGATGTTCCTTCACTTCGCCGTCAATTTCGCGCGTGATCAGTCCGGCGGTCAGCCACTGCCCGCCCTCGTTTTTGGGCATCGGGTAAATCAGATGTCCGTCATGTTCGGTCGGCTCCGGCATCTCCGGTTCCTTTTCCTGTGAACTTCCGCCTCCGAACAGGCCCGACAACCATTTTCCAACCATTTCTACATCCGTTTCTAGAGCGCATCCCGTGAAGGTTGAAGCACCTTTACGACAAGGATACGCGTGAAAACAAAGGATTGGGGCATTTCACGCGATCCAAGGATCGCGAGAATTGCCCTAGAGCGCATCCGTGAAGACTGAATTACCTTCACGACAAGGATACGCGTAGTTTCGCATCCCGAACCCGGTTTGTCACATCGGTCCGATGTGTCGGAAAAAATGATGAAAATCCTCACGTTCGATCACATCTCCGACAGGTGAGCATTTGTTAACTGTTTTTCATCGAAAGTCAGTTACTCTTTGTTTATGTATCCGGACTATACGCGCGGCGAGCGCATCGCAGATGGCTGTATACACGTGGTTGGCGTCCTTGCCAGCATCATTGCCGTTGCCCTCCTGATCTGGTTCACCGCGTTTTATCTCTCGCCCCTGTCCACCACCAGCCTGATCATCTACGGTCTTGCGAGCATTGCAATGTTCGGGTTTTCGGCGGCCTATCATCTGATCCCCGTGCCCAGTTGGAAGGGACTGCTGCGCCGGTTCGATCAGGCTGCCATATTCATCAAGATCGCCGGCACCTATACGCCGTTTGTCCTGATGAAGATGAGCGGATTGGTCGGTGCAGGACTGCTGGGGATGGTCTGGCTTCTGGCGATTTTCGGCGCGACCGCAAAACTCTTTTTCCCAAAAAGTCTGAACGGCTTTTCCGTTCCGCTTTACCTGGGAATGGGCTGGGCAGGGGTTCTGGTTATTGTGCCGCTGTTTTATGCCCTGCCGGGAAGCGCATTTGTCCTGCTTGGCGTCGGCGGTATTCTTTACTCGATCGGGGTGATTTTTCACCTGTGGGACAGCCTGCCCTACCAGAATGCCATCTGGCACGCCTTCGTTCTGGTTGCGGCAAGCTGCCATTTTGCGGCTATCGCCGTGATCAGTTCAACCGCTTGACTTTACTGGACTTTATAACCGATCCGGACACCGCCCCAATGACGACCGCGAACCATGACGGGCGCTGAGACGTCCTTCATCAGGACAAAGGTTCCACCGCCCATATCGCGCCGATAGGTCTGAAGCAAAAACGGCTTCGTGTTCCGGCCGGCGGACAGACCCGTCTTGTCATTGAAGATACGCCGGTTTCGGCAGTTGGCCGTGTTCCACACGGGATCGGACCCTTGCGGTTTTGAGAACTTCTTGTTGTGCGTCGGCAGATAGCCATTGACATCGACGGCCGCGCAGAACGCGATCGCCTCATGCCGCTCCAGCAGCGCTTCCTGAATCGCCGGCAGAACCCGGTCCGTCATATCGGTAAAGGGCGCCATCACCTGTTCGGGATCGGTGTCAGGAATCGGCTCGTAAGTAAAATCAAACAGGGCCTCCTGAGTGATCCGATTTTCCTTCAGTTCCCGCTCGAACGCTTCTGCCACCAGGCCGGCCATCTCAAGCACCAGCCGGATCATTTCGCTGTCGCGGCCATGTCCGGAGCGATGAGCCGTTTCGCCGATCAGCGTGTCGGCACCATCAACCGTCTGCGTAATCCGTTCGCATACCTTGGAAATGCGGTCTGCGTTCTGGACCAGGACAGTTTCCATCTGACGGCTGTTGCCCTGCAGGTCTTCCGCGGCGGCCGCGTTGGCGGTGACGGCGGTGTCAATTTCAACCGCATTGTTGGAGATCGACTGCATGGACTCACTCAAACCTGCGATCATGTCGCTGACGGACCGGGCACTCTCCTTCGCTTCACCAACGGTCTCAAGAGCCTGTTGCCCCAGTTCCGTCAGGCTGTCCGTTTCCCGGCCCAATTCCTGGATAGTGCTGTCGATCTGCTCGGTTGCCGTGCTGGTTTGTGTCGCAAGCGCCTTCACTTCGCTGGCAACAACAGCAAACCCCTTGCCGGCCTCACCGGCGCGAGCGGCCTCAATCGTCGCATTCAGGGCCAGGAGATTCGTCTGCCGCGCGATCGCGTCAATCGCACCCGCCACTTCCCGGATATTGGAGAAAGAGTCCTGCAATCCGGCCAGTTGACCGTTCATCTGATCAATCGCAGCCGACAGCCGGGAGACTTTTTCAAGCGACCGGGCAATTACCTCGCTGGATCCCGTCATATCCGACTGCGTGGCGCCAATGATTTCAGTGGCACTCATAACCGCCTGGCGCACTTCCGCATTACAGCTTTCAACCTGACCGGATGCCTTCAGCAATCCCTCCATGATGCGCTGCATTTCCTGGGAATTGGTGGCAACATCGCTGATCTGCCCGGCCGCATCGGTGATTTCCAGGCCCAGATTATCCATGCTTTCGATAATATGGGGCACATCGACAGCGTCGGCCGCAGGCTCGACAACGGGTTGAGGTTCCGCTTCCGGTTCACAAGGCGGCTCTTCGGAAACATCAACGGTTTCGATATTGTCTTCAGGGTGCGCTTTTTGCTTCTTGAAAAAATTGCGCATGATCTCTCAGGAGTTTTCGCAACAGTGATGCCGCAACTATCCCAAGAAATTGTTTAGGCAGCGTTAACCATAAATATGGCGGATCAGTCTTCCATCTTCAGCGCCTGAATGAATGCTTCCTGCGGGATTTCGACCTTTCCGAACTGACGCATCCGCTTCTTGCCGGCTTTTTGCTTCTCAAGCAGTTTCCGCTTACGCGTCGCATCGCCGCCGTAACACTTTGCCGTCACGTCCTTACGCAGAGCGGCGATGGTCTCGCGCGCGATCACCCGGCCGCCGATCGCGGCCTGTATCGGGATCTTGAACATATGGCGCGGGATCAGGTCTTTCAGTTTTTCGCACATCGCCCTCCCACGCCGCTCGGCCTGGGACCGGTGGACCAGAACCGACAGCGCGTCCACAGGCTCGGCATTCACAAGAATTGCCATTTTGACCAGATCGCCGGCCCGGTGATCGGCCAGTTGATAATCAAAAGAAGCGTAGCCCTTGGAGATTGATTTCAACCGGTCGTAAAAATCGAACACCACTTCATTCAGCGGCAACTCATAACTTACCAGGGCCCGCGAGCCGACATAGGAAAGCTCTGTCTGAATCCCGCGCCGTTCCTGACACAGACTGAGTATGCCGCCCAGATACTCATCCGGCGTCATGATCGTCGCCTTGATCCAGGGCTCGCGAATCTCCGCGATCTTAACCGGATCGGGCATGTCCGCGGGATTGTGTAGTTCTATCTCGGAGCCGTCGGTCAGCGACATCTCATAGACAACCGAGGGCGCCGTCGCGATGAGATCCAGATCGAATTCGCGGCTGAGCCGCTCCTGGATGATTTCCAGATGCAGAAGGCCAAGAAACCCGCACCGAAATCCGAAACCAAGGGCCGCCGATGTCTCCATTTCAAAGGAGAAACTGGCATCGTTGAGCCGCAACTTGCCCATGGCCGACCGCAGATCTTCGAAGTCATTGGCATCGACCGGAAACAGACCGCAGAAAACAACCGGCTGGGCCGGCTGGAAGCCGGGCAGTGCTTCCGCGCAAGGCCTGCGATCTTCGGTGATCGTGTCCCCGACCCGGGTATCGGCCACTTCCTTGATCGAGGCGGTAAAGACGCCGATTTCTCCCGGAGCCAGTTCGTCCGTCAGAACCAGCTTGGGCGTCATGACGCCAACCCGTTCAAGATCATAACTGGCGCCCGTCCCCATCATCTTGATACGCTGACCTTTTTTCAGTGTCCCGTCGATGATGCGCACAAGGACGACAACACCGAGATAGGTATCGTACCAGCTGTCGACCAGCAGCGCTTTCAGCGGACCATCGGGGTCTCCTTCCGGTGCCGGCAGGCGGGTGACAATCGCTTCAAGCACATCCTCAACGCCCAACCCGGTCTTGGCGGAAATCATCACCGCGTCGGACGCGTCGATCCCGATCACATCCTCGATCTGTTCCCGGATGCGCTCAGGTTCGGCGGCAGGCAGATCGATCTTGTTGAGCACCGGTACGATTTCATGATCGTTATCAATGGCCTGATAGACATTGGCCAGCGTCTGCGCTTCAACGCCCTGGGATGCATCGACAACAAGCAGCGATCCCTCACAGGCTGCAAGAGAACGGCTCACTTCATAGGCAAAGTCAACGTGACCGGGCGTGTCGATCAGGTTGAGCGTATAGACCTCGCCATCCTTGGCTTCATAGATCAGCCGAACGGTCTGGGCCTTAATCGTAATACCCCGTTCCCTTTCGATGTCCATGGAATCCAGCACCTGTTCCTTCATCTCCCGATCCGTGAGGGAACCGGTCATCTGAATCAGGCGGTCGGCAAGCGTGGATTTGCCGTGGTCGATATGGGCGACGATTGAAAAATTACGGATGTTTGTGAGTGTCTGCTTCGTCATGGCGCTCACTTAGCACCCCTTCGTGCAGGCGCAAAGGGCCTTTCAGCATATTCCGGCGGCCTGCCATCGGCATTAAGGAAATATTCAGCCCGCTTGCCGACCCTGACGGCACAAGCGAAACGATGTCCCGG
Organism: Stappiaceae bacterium; assembly: GCA_965275915.1. Lineage (GTDB taxonomy): Bacteria > Pseudomonadota > Alphaproteobacteria > Rhizobiales > Stappiaceae > JBDWFY01. Next base: position 102,231 of record CBDHYI010000002.1, on the reverse strand, counting down.
GCCGGTCATGAAATTTCTTCTTTTCTGCGCTGCGATTGTTCTGTGTCTCATATATCTTGAGATCCCCGGGCAGTCCCAGCCTGTCGTGGGCAATGTCAAAATCATAGATGGGGACACAATCAAAATCGGCGCTGAAAAAATCCGCCTGATGGGATTTGATACGCCGGAGCTGGACGCCGGATGCCGGCGCGAAAAGCGGCTGGCGCTCAAAGCACAGGAGCGACTCAGAAGCCTGATCGACAATGGCAAACTGACGATCAGGCGGCACGGCGAAGACAGATGGGGCCGGACACTGGCCTATGTCCGCACCGACGGCCGGGATGTGGGCTCTATTCTGATCAGCGAAAACCTGGCCCGACCCTATGAGGGCGGCAAACGAAAAGGATGGTGCTCGGGGAGCACGATCAGTTGAACTTGCGCCTGGCGTCAAGGCCAAGCCCGGTTCCGACACTGCCGAAGACATCACCGGCGACCATTTTTGCCTCCGGAACACGCGCCAGGAGCGATCGGCGCACAAAGGGTATGGACGCCGACCCGCCGGTGAGAAATACGGTATCGATCTGACCAGGCTTGAGCTGTGCAAGTCCGAGAACCTGATCCAGCGTTTGTGCCAGGCGGCTCACGGACCTTTCAATCGCACGATCGAAATCCTCGACATGGATGTCAATTGTCAAAGCGTTGAGAGGTTTGGGAAAAAGCAATTCCTCCGATGACCGGCCGGACAATTCGATCTTGACGGCTTCCACCTTCGCCGCCAGCGCATGCCCCAGTTCATGATCAACAAGATCGATCAGCCGTTGCAGCTTATCCCTTTCAAGGGCCTCCCGTTTAAGCTCCTTCAGGAGCCGATGGATCTTGTCGCCATACATGAAATTGATCCGGTGCCAGGTTGCCAGATCGTCATAGGGCCAGTTCGGCATCAGCCTTTTTCCGTCGCTCATGGCCGATTGATATCCAAGATGGGGCATCACCTCGGCAAGCGACAAAAGGCGGTCAAAATCCGTACCGCCGATATGAATGCCCGTGTTGGCCAGAACATCGTCGGTTCGGTCCGGTGCCAGGGCACGATCGGGAGAAACGCGGACGACGGAGTAATCCGCAGTACCGCCGCCAAGATCGATGATCAGCGCGATTTCTTCCCGCTCCACCTGTTGCTCATAGTCCAGAGCCGCCGCAATCGGCTCATACTGAAACAGTATTTCGGAAAAACCCTGTGCCCGGGCAATTGCCTCAAGTTCGTCCTGGGCACGGCGATCCGCCGGATCGTCACCATCGACAAAGTGAACCGGTCGGCCCAGTACGACCTGACGCACATCATGATTGCAGGCCCCGTCTACGGCTCGCTTCAACATCCCGATGTAATGACCGATGATCTCGGGAAACCGGACCGGTTCGTTATGAACAACCGTGCGTTCCTTCATCAGCGACGATCCGAGCACCGTTTTAAGCGCCCTCAAAAGCCGGCCTTCAACACCCTCGATGTAAAGTCTTTGGGCTTTCCGGCCGTAGTAGACCTGCCGGTCCTCGGAGTTGAAGAACAGCGCACTTGGACAAACGGTCTCGCCCTGATCCAGTGGAATGAGAACAGGACGGTCTTTGCCCCTGATCGCCGCCGTGGAATTGGACGTGCCAAAATCGATGCCGCAAAAGAAAGACTGCATAGCGCTCGCTCCACCAGATTCATTCGGAAAAGGCCGGGCGTCAGAAAAAACAGGATGTGAGATGTTGAAAAAAGGAGCGGCGGGATATCTCAAACAGGCTGGAATGTAAACTCGCACCCGACTGCTGAAATGCGGCCGACCACGCAAAGCAAACCGGTCGGATGGCGACGGTGAGCATTCCTTTTCCTCTATTGCGCTACAAGAACCGTTTTGCAGGCATTGGGCAGACCGGCCAGGGTGATCTGCTTTTTCTTGGCCGGTTTTTTGGGCTTTTCACCTTTTTTTGGTTTCTTGGGCACCCAGGGTTCGTCCGAAAGCCAATAGGTCAGCTCCTTGCCGCAACCATCTCCGGCCGGCGGAGCCGCCTGGTTTTTGCATCCCGCATCGCCGCGCGGACATTTCAGGCGGACATGGAAATGATAGTGGTGGCCCCACCAGGGACGGACGGTTCTGAGCCAGCCCCGATCCCTGCCGGCAAATTCGCACAGGGCTTTCTTGATGGCCGGGCTCACAAAAATGCGCGCGACGCGCGGATCCTTTGCCGCACGCCGGATCAGTCGTGCATGCGCCCGTGTCCATTTCTTCGGATGGACACTTCTGTCCGCCCCGGCAATCTCCATATTCTCCTTCAGCATGGAAATTGCACTGATTTCTTCCCGTTCCCGGCGTGTCAAACGGCGGTTCGGCATTTGCGTGAGCCAGATGTCCGCATCGAGCCCGATCTGGTGGCTCGAATGCCCGGTCAGCATCGGTCCGCCCCGCGGTTGAGCCAGATCGCCGACCAGGAGACCATTCCATCCCAGTGAGGGTGTGTCCGCTGCAAGGTCCTTCAGATAGTCGATGAGCTCAGGATGTCCCCAGTTCCGGTTGCGGGACAGCCGCATCACCTGCCAGGTCGGTCCGTCAATTTCCATCGGCGCGGCGCCGGCAAGGCATCCCCGGGCATAGGAACCGATTGATCGCGCCGCCAATGGAGCCGGCCGGCGTGCCTTGCCGAACAGGGATTTTGCTGCCACGTCATACCGCGCCTTGATCGGTGCGGAGCGTTTGGCTTGACGCGTTGGCGGGGCTTGCTTGACCGGAGGAAGTTTTGCGACGGATGTCAACCCAATCGGCGATGTCGAGGGCGGGGGATCGGCAGCCTGCTCCGTTTTCGGCTTTGCCTTTGGCAGAACCGGCTGCTGTGCCGCAGCGGGCAACGCGGCGAGACCGAGAGACAAAGCCGTCAGTATCCACTGTCGCATCATAACACCTGCTCCTTCCGCCTCTATCCGTTCTTCAGGCGGGATTGCAGGCGAGTACAGCCATTACCACCACAGAAGAACGGCGTTTCGAACAAGGTTTGAGAACACAGTACAACTGAATGGCACAGACAGGAAGCGATCCGCACCAGTTTCGGCGGAGACCACCGTCTACATCATTTCAGCAACAGTGCGTTTCAGTCGCTCAATGTCATCCGGAGAGGACAACCGGTGATCGCCCCCCTTCACCAGTGTGAGGGTCACATCGTCTTTTGCCATCTGATCAACGACACGCATCACATGATCCGGAGGGATACTCTCATCGTCGGTTCCCTGCAGGATGCGAACCGGGCAGCCCGTCTCGATCGGCCCACCCATCAACAGATGCCGACGACCGTCTTCTATGAATTTTCGGGTAATGGCGTAGGGATCGTCGGAATAGTCGGACGGTCTGAGAAAATATCCCTGCTCAATCACCTGGTTTTTGAGATCCGCCGGCAGACGCTTCCAGATCAGTTCTTCTGAAAAGTCGACAGCCGGCGCAATCAGGACCAGACCGGAAATCGATGCTCCGCATCGGTCAGGTCGCGCCCTTGACTCCCGGGCGAGCAACAAGGCCAGCCAACCGCCCATGGACGATCCGACAATGATGGTGCTGCCAGAGCAATATCGGTCAAGCACCGCCAGAGATTCTTCAAGCCAATCCGACAGACATCCATTGGCAAAGTCACCTTCTGATCGTCCGTGGCCGGAATAGTCAAACCGGACGCAGCTGTTGCCCCGCGCTTTGGCCCACTTGGCAAGTTCAACGGCTTTGGTGCCGGTCATATCGGATTTGAAGCCTGACAACCAGAGAATCCCCGGTTCGGTTCCCCGGTCACGAATAACGGCAATTTTCCGGGAATTCTCAGAGCCACCGACTGGAAAAAACTCAATGTCATCAATATCCATGGGAACGGCAACCAAACCTGCTGAGAGATTTCTTAATGTTGTTGTGGCGACGATTGGTCGACTGGTTTATTCGCTATGAGGATAAAGAACAACGCCGCAGGACGTGGAGAAACGGCTCAATTGACAACAATCCTACAGGTTCTGCCCCAACTTGAAACCGGCGGCGTTGAACGCACGACGGTGGACGTGGCGGATGCGATCGTGAAAAACGGATGGCAGGCCATCGTTGCCAGCCAGGGCGGCAGATTGGTCGCCGAACTGGAAGAGACCGGCGCCAAACACATCACTCTGCCGCTCAAGTCCAAGAATCCGCTCACAATGTTTCGCAACGCCGCCCGCCTGAGACGCATAATCGCCGGACACAGAGTCGATGTCGTCCATGCCCGTAGCCGGGCACCTGCATGGTCCGCGCTGATCGCCAGCCGGTTGAGCCGAACCCCGTTGGTGACAACGTATCACGGAGCCTATAATCAGAAATCCCGGCTAAAGGGGCTCTATAACTCCGGCATGGCCCGCGCCGATACGGTGATTGCCAATTCGAATTATATTGCGGATTTGATCGCAAGCCGGCACAGCTTCGCGAAAGATCGGATCACCGTCATTTATCGGGGAACCGATCTGGCGGCTTATACGAAAGGCTTTGATGAGGCCGAAGCGCTCCGCGCTCAATGGGGCGTGCCGAAAGAGGCCCGTATCATCCTGAATGTCGCACGGTTGACCCCCTGGAAAGGCCAACCGGGAATCATCGACGCCTTTGCAACCGTTGCAAAGACCGACCTTGGCTTGCATCTTGTTCTGGCCGGTGATGCTCAGGGGAGAGAGACGTATCGAAGAGACCTTCTCAGCCGGATCGATGCAGCAGGCCTGACCGGACGTGTGCATCTGGTCGGACACTGCTGGGATATTCCTTCAGCGATCCACCTGGCGGAGTGCGCAATCGTCGGCTCCGTCGAACCGGAGGCATTTGGACGGGCTGCCGTTGAGGCTCAGGCCGGGGGCAAGCCTGTGGTCGTGACCAATCTTGGTGCCACCCCGGAGACCGTCCTGGCACCGCCCGGTGTTGATCCGTCACACCGGACCGGCTGGCGTGTTGAACCAGGCGACGTACCGGCGATGGCACGCGCGCTCCAGGAAGCTCTTTCCATCAGCGATGAGGATCGCCGCAAGCTGGCCGAACGAAGCCGACGCCACGTCCAGGAGCATTTTTCCCTGTCGGCAATGACGGAGCAAACACTGGACGTTTATCGCAATCTGATTTCCGGTTGAGCCCGTCATGGTCGGATGGTTTCCGGATTCGCAAGAATCCGCCACCGCTGTCAAGGTTTCGGTTGACTTCCCTGCGGTTTGTGCTGATTCTATGGGTGCACTTGTTGATGCGGCACCGATATCCGGTGCGAGAATCACATAAATCGATGGTGCGTTTTGGAAAAACGCGATTAACATTTATGTGATATAGTCATGGAAGTGCGTTTTTATTCGCCATACATCAACGATCTAGGAGAATCGAACCATTCGCCGTCCGTTTCGTGCAGCGCCACCCCAAAAGGAGGGTCCGCGTATTAACCGCGATATTCGCGTCCGTGAAGTCCAGCTTATTGACGATGAGGGAGAAAACAAAGGCGTTGTTGCTATAGACGATGCCCTTGAGCTTGCGCGTGATGCCGGCTTGGACCTTGTCGAAATCGCCCCGAATTCACAGCCCCCCGTCTGTAAAATCCTTGATTACGGACGTTACAAATATCAAGCGCAGAAAAAAGCCGCCGAGGCCCGCAAAAGACAGAAGACCGTTGAGGTCAAGGAAATCAAAATGCGGCCGAACATCGACACCCATGATTATGAGGTGAAGATGCGCAGCATGCAGCGTTTCTTCGATGATGGTGACAAAGTGAAGGTCACACTCCGGTTCAGAGGCCGCGAAATGGCTCACCAGGAGTTGGGGTACAAACTGCTTCAACGTGTGAAAGCCGAAACAGCCGATTACACGAAGGTTGAGCTCGAGCCCAAACTCGAAGGCCGGCAGATGATCATGGTTCTGGCGCCGGTCAGCCGCTGACCGACCGGCTTTGCAATCGCAGAAAGCCGTTACCTAAAATGCCCGGATCACTCGGTCCGGGCATTTTTCCGCCTCAGGCGGATGTGCCATGGAGGCCGGGTACAAAAAAACCCCGCCGAAGCGGGGCTTAAGTTGATGGTGTCACAGTTAGAGCTCCCAGCCCCAACCGGGCGACAGTGAGACATCTTTTGCACAAGAGTGCATGATGCGTTTGCACTATAAAACTATTCTAATTTCGTGTCTTTTCATGGAAATGTAACAAACCGATTACCGCCGGTTGATACTTACTTCAGCACACTTAAAAACCTGCACCTCTAGAGCAGGCTCACACCCCATTCATGCCATCTCAAAGTCCGGCCTGACCGCGCCCGAACTGGCTTGGCGGAACCGCTTGCAATATGGCCGCTTTGCCCCTATAAGGCGCCGGTCCAGAGTCGTCCGGCTTTTTGGTCGGTTTGGTGGTGTCCGCCTGTAAGAAGGCGGGCAGGTCATTCTGAACAGACCGATTTGAACAGGGCATGCCGTGGCGGCTCGCGATGCATCCACAATCCTCGTTGTTGTGAACAACAAAAAAGAAGGGACGCAAAATGCCCAAACTGAAAACCAAGTCCGGAGCAAAGAAGCGGTTCAAGCTGACTGCGACCGGCAAGGTGAAGACTGCCCAGGCAGGCAAACGCCATGGCATGATCAAGCGGACGAACAAGTTCATCCGCAACGCACGCGGCACCACAACGCTCTCCGAGCCTGATGCCCGCATCGTCAAGAAATTTCTTCCCTACGGCTGATCTCCGTAGACCTCAATTCCCAAAGGAGCTCTGCCATGGCACGCGTAAAACGGGGCGTAACCGCCCATGCCAAGCACAAGAAAGTACTGAAAGCCGCCAAAGGCTATTACGGCCGGCGCAAAAACACCATCCGAGTGGCTAAACAGGCCGTCGAAAAAGCCGCCCAATATGCCTATCGGGACCGGAAAACGAAAAAACGGAATTTCCGCTCGCTCTGGATTCAGCGGATCAATGCCGCGACCCGCGAGCATGGTCTGACATACGGCCGGTTTATCGACGGTTTGAACAAATCGGGCGTTGAAATCGACCGTAAAGTTCTGGCTGATATTGCCGTTCACCAGCCGGACGCGTTTAAGGTCCTTGTTGACAAGGCCCGGTCCGCGCTCGCCTGACTAACGATCACCAAAGACACATTTCGAAGTCTTTCACGGGCGCCTCAAACCGGCGCCCGTTTTATTTTTGTGCGGACAAACTGCAGACAATCTGTCCGGCCTTGCGCATTTGTCCGCTTGCACCGCTAAGGCCACCGGCTTAAATCATTTTCGCCGATCGCCGGGAAAAATATGCAGCCCGGGGATCAGGTTGGGGAAAGGAACAGATGGACAAGCTTCAGGCTGAACTGCTGCGCGGACTTTGGTACGTCGCCTTGCCCTCGGCCGAGCTCAAGACAGGAGCGATGCTCGGCAAAAAACTGATGGGCGAGCCGATCCTGCTTGGCCGCGACAGAAACGGCAAGGCATTTGCGCTGAAGGACATCTGTCCGCATCGCGGGATTCCGCTCCGCCATGGTCAGTTTGACGGCGAAACGGTGCAATGCTGCTATCACGGCTGGCGGTTTGACACATCCGGCGTGTGCACGGAAATCCCGTCAACGCACGAATATCAGACAATCGATCTGTCCCGCATCACCTGCGGCGCTTATCCCTGTGTGGAACAGCAGGGTCTGATATGGCTCTATTTTGCAGAAAATGGAGAGGCCCCGGCCGAGGGTCGTCAACCGGCACCCCCGATGCTGCCCGATTTTCCTGCCGACGCGGGGCCGCGGGTTCATATCATGCAGCCCTTCATCTGTTCGGTCGACCATGCCGCACTGGGCCTGATGGATCCGACGCACGCTGCGTTTGTGCACACGTCCTGGTGGTTCAAGAAAAATGCCACGAAGCTGCGCCCGAAGGAGAAGCAGTTCGAACCGTCGGAACTGGGGTTCAAAATGGCCCGCCATGCGCTGCCGCCTCAGAATCTTGCCTATAAAATCCTGGGGCAGAACGTCACAACGGAAATCATTTATCGCCTGCCCGGCCTGCGCATCGAACATATCAGGGGCGACAAGCACTCGGTCGTGGGACTGACGACGATCACACCCATGTCCGAGGACGAAACCGAAGTCCGGCAGATGTTCTGGGCAACCATGAACTGGATCGGCCCTCTGAAGCCGCTGGTTCGACATCTGATGAACGTCTTTCTGGGGCAGGACAGGCGGGTTGTCATTCAGCAGCGCGAAGGTCTGGAATACAACCCGAAACTCATGCTGATTAACGATGCGGATACGCAGGGACGATGGTGGATGCAGTTAAAGCGCGAATGGACTGCGTCCCAGTCCGAAAAACGGGACTTCCAGACACCGGTCAAGGCCCGCCTTTTGCGCTGGATGAGCTGACGGGAGACCCTGAAGAGCAGACATCCGGCGTTCGGAGGCCGCAACGCTCCGTTGTTTTTCACCGCCGCTCTGGTACAAACCGACAATTCTGATAAAAGACCCCCTCGACATAGTTCCCGATCCGAAAAAATCATGTCCGATATCGAAACCCTGGAAAAAGAAATCTCTGCTGCGATCGACGCCGCCACCGACGAAAGCGCGCTTGACAGCGTGCGGGTCGGCGCGATCGGCAAAAAGGGCAAGGTTTCAGAACTGATGAAAACCCTGGGCAAAATGAGCCCGGAGGAACGCAAGGTGATGGGCCCGGCCCTGAACGGCCTGAAAACACGCGTCAACGACGCCATTACGGCACGCAAAGAAGTTCTGGAAAATCACGCCCTGGAACAACGCCTGGCAACGGAAACCATCGACGTGACTTTGCCGATCCGCTCCGGTCCGTCCAACGAGGGCCGGCTGCATCCGGTGAGCCAGGTTGTTGACGAACTGACCGCAATTTTCTCTGACATGGGCTTCGCGGTCGCAGAAGGCCCCGATGTCGAGACGGACTACTATAACTTCACTGCACTGAACTTTCCTGAAGGCCATCCGGCGCGGGAAATGCATGATACGTTTTTCTTTCAGGAAAAACCCGACGGATCGCGCAAACTGCTCAGGACGCACACATCTCCCGTGCAGATCCGCACAATGGAGGCACAGGAGCCGCCGATCCGGGTTATCATTCCCGGGCGGACCTACCGGTGCGATTCCGACCAGACTCACACGCCGATGTTCCATCAGGTCGAAGGTCTTGTCATCGACAAGAGCACGCATATCGGTCATCTGAAATGGGTGCTGGAAGAATTCTGCAAGACATTCTTCGAAGTCGACAACATCCAAATGCGGTTCCGGCCAAGCTTCTTCCCCTTCACCGAACCGTCGATGGAGCTGGATATCGGCTGTTCTTTCAAGGGCAACGAAATTCGGATCGGCGAAGGCGACGACTGGCTCGAAATCCTTGGCTGCGGCATGGTGCATCCGAATGTGCTCAAGATGAGCGGCCTTAATCCCGATATCTATCAGGGTTTTGCCTTTGGCATGGGCATCGATCGGCTGGCCATGCTGAAATACGGCATGCCGGATTTGCGCGCCTTCTTTGATGCGGACATCCGCTGGCTGAAACATTATGGATTCCGGCCGCTTGATCTGCCGACACTGTTTGGCGGCCTGACAAGCTGATCGCCACTTTCCGAACTCTTTGAACATTCGCAGTCCGGGGACCTGCACACATGAAATTCACACTGTCCTGGCTGAAAGACCATCTGGAGACCGATGCCGGTCTTGAAGAGATTGTCGAAACGCTGACTATGATCGGCCTTGAGGTCGAATCCGTCGTCAATCCGGCCGAGAAACTGAGCAGCTTTAAGATCGCAAAGGTGATTTCGGCGGAAAAACACCCGAATGCGGACCGGTTGAAGGTGCTCTCGGTGGATACCGGGTCCGGTGAGCCGGTCCAGGTCGTTTGCGGCGCGCCGAATGCCCGCGCCGGTCTGCTGGGCGTATTCGGAAAGCCGGGTGATTATATACCCGGCATCGATGTGACCCTGTCCGTCGGCAATATCCGCGATGTTGAGAGTTTCGGCATGATGTGCTCCGAGCGCGAACTGGAACTGTCCGATGAGCATGACGGCATTATCGACCTGCCTGAGGATGCCCCTGTCGGCGACTCTTTTGCCGACTATGCCGGCCTGAACGATCCGATCATTGAGATCGGACTGACGCCGAATCGGCCGGACTGCACGGGTGTTTACGGTATTGCGCGGGATCTGGCCGCAGCGGGTCTGGGCGAGCTGAAAGAGAACCGGCCTGAAACAATTGAAGGGCAATTCCCCTGCCCGACCGCTGTGACACTGGATTTCGGCTCCACGGAGCCGCTGTGCCCTGCCTTCGGTCTCCGCCTTGTGCGCGGCGTAAAAAACGGTCCGTCGCCAAAATGGCTGCAGCAACGTCTGATCGCCATCGACCTGCGTCCGATCAACCTGCTTGTCGACATCACCAACTACATCACCTTCGATCGCGGACGCCCCTTACACGTTTTCGACGCGGCCAAGGTCAAAGGCGATCTTGTTGTCAGGCGCGGCAGACAGGGCGAAACGCTCGTTGCTCTGGATGATAAGGACTATACCGTCGATGAGGATGTCTGCGTCATCGCTGACGATGGCGGTCTTGAGTCGCTTGCCGGCATCATGGGCGGCGCCGCTTCCGGCTGCGATGACAATACGGTCGACGTGCTCATCGAATCGGCGCTTTGGGACCCGCAGAACATCGCACATACCGGTCGGCGCCTCGGTGTCAGCTCCGATGCCCGTTACCGGTTCGAACGCGGAGTCGATCCGGCCTTCATGGTGCCCGGAATAGAACTGGCGACAAAGATGGTTCTTGAGATGGGCGGCGGGACCGCGTCGGAAATCACCATCGCGGGTGCTGTGCCGGAACCGGAAATGGTGATCGACTTCCCGTTGTCGGAGATCAAGAGGCTCGTCGGCCTTGATGTCTACCCCACTGAAGCGAAAGTCATCCTTTCCCGCCTTGGCTTCTGGGTTTCCGGCTCAACTGACGAAGTTAAGGTCGCAGTGCCGAGCTGGCGGCCGGACATTCACGGAAAAGCGGATCTCGTCGAGGAGGTCATGCGGATCGTAGGCGTCGACAAAGTGCCCGTGACGCCCCTGCCCCGCGAACGGCATGTCGGCCAGAAGGTGCTCACACAGGGGCAGATCCGGCGCAACAAAGCCCGCCGGGCGCTTGCGGTCCGCGGTCTTGATGAAGCGGTCACATGGTCATTCATTTCCAAAAGGCAGGCGGAACTCTTTGGTGGCGGTGGCGAAGACCTGGCACTCGCCAACCCGATTTCCAGTGATATGTCGGACATGCGGCCGAGCCTCATTCCGGGCCTTGTCATGGCCAGCCAGCGCAATGCGGACCGGGCGCGTGCGGATGTCGCACTGTTTGAAGTCGGTCAGGTTTTTTCTTCCGACGATGTGGACGGTCAGCAAATGCTGGCAACCGGCCTGCGCCGGGGCACGGCTGTACTGACCGGGTCCGGGCGCCACTGGTCGGGCGATGCTGCAGACGTATCGGCGTTTGATGCAAAAGCCGACGCCCTGTCCGTGCTGGAAGCAGTCGGCGTTGCGGTCAACAACCTGCAGGTCTCACGCGACGCACCCGACTGGTTCCACCCGGGACGGTCCGGAACTTTGAAACTGGGTCCGAAAAACACGTTGGCGGTTTTCGGCGAACTGCATCCCGGGGTGCTCCGGGACCTCAACGTCAAAAGCGCAATTGCGGTTTTTGAAGTTTTTCTCGATGCCATGCCCGAGCCCCGCCGGAAAGGAAGCCGGGCTCGCGGGGTTCTGGACATTGCCGATCTGATGTCGGTGAGACGGGATTTTGCGTTTCTTCTTGAACGCTCCGTCGATGTTGACAGGCTCGTCAAAGCCGCCCGGGGCGCCGACAAGACACTGATCGAAAATGTAACGGTGTTCGATATCTATGAAGGATCCGGTGTTGATGACGATAAAAAATCTGTCGCTATCGATGTGGTGATCCAGCCGAAGAACAAAACATTGACGGACGAAGAGATCGACGCGATTTCCGGCAAGGTCATTGCAGCCGTCGAAAAAGCAACGGGCGGAGAACTGCGCCAGTAGATTGCGCTTTGCGACACTGCGCACGCAGTTTTTGGTCGTCTGAACGCCCGCTCGAAGGATACCCGGTTCATGCAGACAGGTCCGCGGATCGCATCGCCGGCTGAACTGACTGCCGATGACCGAAAACGCCTCGCCGATTGCCGAAAGGCCGGCGAAGGCGAACGCCGTAAAGCGCTTGAAGGTATCGTCAGCTCGGATCCCGATCTAATGCGCATTCTTCGTGCCGTCAGAGACCTGGGCCTCCCCGATTGCCGCCTGGTTTCAGGCGCAATCTATCAGACGGTATGGAATGTTCTGACCGGCCGATCTTCGGGATATGGCATCAAGGATTACGATATTATCTATTTTGATGGGGGCGATCTTTCCTGGCAGGCCGAAGATGCTGTCATAAAGCGGGTAACGGATAGCCTGCCGGCATATGACGGCCGGATTGAAGTCCGAAACCAGGCCAGGGTTCACCTCTGGTTCGAAGAGAAATTCGGAACCCCGTATGGTGCGCTATCCTGTACGGATGAAGCCCTGACCCGTTATGTCGCCAAAACCCATGCGGTCGGCGTCCGTCTTGAACACAACAATACGCTCGACATCATTGCCCCGTTTGGCCTCGCCGCAATATTCGGGATGAAGATCCTGCCCAACGAAGCGTCAGTCTGTGCCGGCAGCTATCGGGAAAAAGCAGATCGTATGAAGGATCTTTGGCCTGAATTGACGATCATTGACTGGCCCGCATCAGCCAGCCCGGGTCCGCTCTAATACCACAATCCCATACCGCGGGCGCGATGGCGCGGCCGCCGGATGATGGGGACGATTGAGTGACCGACATGCGGTTTGTCATCCGGCGCCTTCTCCGGCGGATAAAAGTCCTGCGACACGTCGCGCCGTTTCAGCGCCATGATCTTGGCGATACGATCTTCCGTACTGGGATGCGTGCGCAACAATGAGGGTTCCGGAATGCGTCCGCCCGGCATAGCCATCGCTTCCCACTGCCGTCCCTGAACTTTTTCCAGTTTCATCAAGGCGCTGGCAAGGCCTTCCGGGTCGCCGGTGAGCGAAATCGCACCAAGGTCCGCGTCATACTCGCGTGTTCTTGAAAGCGCCAGTTGCAACAGACCGCCTACAGTGGGAGACCCCATCAGAATGAGGATCGCGATCCAGGGAACCTGCTCCCCGCCGGCAAGCATATGCGGGAGATGAAACAGGATCAGCAAGATACCCAGAACGGACATGATCGAAGTCATCCGGCCGACCACATCGGCTAGTGCCATGACCTTGATATCACCATGCTGAATATGGCTCATTTCATGGGCAAGGACTCCCGACAATTGCCGCAGTGTCAATCCGCGCAACAGGCCGTCTGTCACACAGATCACCGCTTCTTCCGCGCGGCCCACGGCAAAGGCGTTCATCATTTTGCTGGGCACATGATAGAGCGTCGGGGCTTTGGCAAGACCGGCCCTGGCCGAAAGTCGGTCAATCAGGTGATGGCCCTCCGGAAACACCGACCGGGGAACCTTCTGGGCCCGATAAAGACGCAAAACCAGCTGGGGCGAGATATGAGTCGCTCCGTACAGACTGAGCCCGCCGCCAATTGCAGCCCAGACGATTCCCTCCGGTCCCGCCAGCGCCCAGGCGCAACACACAAGCAGCAGCAGACTGCCGCCGGCCAGCAACCAGGTGTGGATCCGGTTGAGCCACATGTGCCGGGTTTGGATTTCTGAGTCCAGGTGCGAAATATTTTGCATGATTTTATATAGGCGTACGGCTGGATCGTCGCAATTGATCAAACGCTGATCGCAATAAAAAAGCCGGAAAATTTCCGGCCCTGACACCGAACTGCTAGGCCGCAGCAACATCTTTCAGGAACGCATCAACGCGATTGCGAAGCGATGCCGCTTTTGCCGCCACATTTTCAGAATTCGTTGCCATATCGACAGACGCGCTCGCAGTTTTCGAGACGGTTTCGCTCAATCCGCCAATATCGTCCACGACAGTCCGCGTGCCGGAGGCCGCCTGCTGCGCACTTTCGCTGATTTGAGCGGTTGCATTGCCCTGTTCTTCCACCGAAGCGGCGATGGTGGACGTGTTGCTGTTTGCCTCTTCCATGGTTTCGGTAATCGCCTGGATGGCCGCCACGGACTCGTCCGTTGCCTCCTGAATCGCCCGGATATGGGCTCCGATTTCCTCGGTTGCCCTTGAAGTCTGGGTTGCCAGCTCCTTCACTTCCGCAGCCACAACCGCGAAGCCCTTGCCCATCTCGCCGGCCCGAGCCGCCTCGATCGTCGCGTTCAGAGCAAGCAGGTTCGTCTGTTCGGCAATGTCCTGGATAAGGCTCACCACTTCACCGATCTTTTGCGCAGCCGTTGCAAGCCCGGCAACCTTTTCATTCGACTCCTGGGCACCGCTGGTTGCCTGGGCAACAATGTTGGTGGTGTGCTCGATCTGCCCTGAAATTTCGGTGATGGAAGACGCCAGTTCCTCTGCGGCACTGGCAACGGTCTGCACATTCTCGGACGCATTGCCCGATGCGTTTGACGCGTTGTCCGCGCGCCCTGCGGCCAGCTCGGCCATTTCACTGACGGAACTCACCGTCTCCTGCATTTCGGCCATGGCTCCCTCAATGTCGTTCAGAAGTTCTTCGACGTCTGCCCGAAAGGCCTCAATTCTCTGCTCAACAACCGACTGACGCGATTTTTCCCGATCGTTGTTTTCGATCTGTTCATTCAACAGACCCGAGGCTTCTTCGCGGGCGGCCTGCGCTTCGGTCTGCATGGTGTCGGATTCCTGAATTGCCCGCCCCAGTTTCTCAACAAGCCACGTCAGCGCAACAAATTCGGACAGAAGAACAACCGCATGGACAAGCACGCGGATAAAGTTTGCCCCCTCCGGAAAGACGGCGAGCGGAAATGCGAAATTCAAAACAAGGTGGTGGACCGCAACGACCGCGGTGAAAGCCAGCAATGCCCGCCAGTCAACCCAACCTGCCAGGACCGCCAACACCGCAAAGAAGTACATATGGGCATCCAGCTGAAAGGATTGCCCAACACCGTTGGGACGGGCGACGAAAACTATCAGGCTGACAATTGCAGCCAAGGCAATGGCGGAAACGAGACGGGTCCGGACGCCGAGCGGGTCCATTCTCCAAGACAATGTCGAAACGCCGGCCAGTATCGCCGCAAGCAAGGTCGGCAAGACAAATCCATGTCCTAAAATCGCGGCACAGCCGGCAACAACAACAACATTAAGCCAGATGAAAATATGCAGTGCGAAAGCAAACTGTTTTCTGAGCGCTGCCATACTGTCACTTCCCGACAGAGTCATTTCAACTCATCTCCTGAAAATCGGACGTGAGGCATCCCGATGCCGCAAGCGGACTTGAAACAAACATGGCACCGGCCTCATAAAGTCTTGCCGGGAAATCCGGATCGGCGCTGACGGCAAGTGCAATGCCCGGCCATTTGCCTGTGCGGATAATTGCCCCATCCGCAGCACTGATAATGCGGTAAACATCAGCGGATTCCGCAAACGGGTTGGCCCAGACTGCGACCGGTTCCCCTTTTTCAGGAGAAGTCGCCGAAAATGCCGTACCCCCACATGCAAACAGGAAGAATACGACTGTAAACAGCCAATCAGCCTTGCTCATTTGGTGCCCCTATCGCGTGCCTACTTATGATCGCGAATACACGGACAATAAGGACAAGAGGTTTAACAATCCTATAATTCGAAATAATATTTGAACGCAAAATCAATAAAATTCGAAAAAAAATGATCCAAGATCAATATTAAGCTTAGAAAAAGAAAACATATTCATAAACCGCAGATAACTTAATCTTTGGAAAAGATATATGACTTGTAAAAATTGACAATTTTCATCACTAAAAGCATTGCAGGCGACAGAAAACCGCCTCTCTATGCACACAAATCCACACGGAACCTTGACCAATAAACCCTCTAATCTCGATAGTAAAGTTCAAGTACAGTTTCTGCCCTAAAGTAAAACACTACAAACCGCCCAAGCTTGAAATACAGTGATACGGGCGGAAATAGGATCTTTCAGTGCCGTACGTCCTATCCGTTTATTCAAATATTCTTGCACCCATAGGCATAGCCGCTGTATTGCGGTACACTGGATTGCAAGAAGCGTTCAAACTGCTAAGTTGTTATTTGCAGCGCCAATTCGTGAGTCGCCCGAATGACTGAGAAATTGACCGACAAGGCCAATTGTCTTTCCCAAAAACCGACACTATCCCGCCGCAAAGTGCTCGGCGCCGGCAGTCTGGGCGTTGTCGGAGCTCTCGCCTGTCCGCATGTGGCCAAGGCGCAGGCACCCATTACCTGGCGCATGGCAACCAGTTGGCCGCAGAATGCGCCCGGAGTCGGCACGAATGCCCAGCGGCTCGCGGACATAATCACATCGATGTCGGCCGGACGGCTTGAGATTCAGGTCTTTGCCGCCGGAGAACTGGTTCCGCCACTGCAAGTGTTTGATGCTGTATCCGCAGGAACGGCCGACATGGGTCATTCGGCCCCTTACTATTCCGCGGAAAAAGACAAGGCCTTTCATTTCTTTACGGGCGTTCCATTTGGTTTGACGGCGGTCGAGCATGTTGCGTGGCTGCGCAATGGCGGCGGTCAGGCTCTTTGGGACCAGGCGTATGAGCCGTTTGGCATTATGCCGTTTTATGCGGGCAGTTCCGGACCGCAGGCAGGCGGCTGGTTCCGGAACGAAATCAAAGATGTCGAAGGCTTCAAAGGCCTGCGCATTGGCATAGCTGGCCTTGGTGGCGAGTTGATGCGTCGCCTGGGTGCGAATGTCATTGCCGTGCCGCCGGAAGAACTGGCCGGAGCGCTTGAAAACGGTGACCTTGATGCGGTGGAGTGGATCGGCCCATGGAGCGACATGGCTCTGGGCCTGCACGAACACGCGTCTTACTATTACCTGCCGTCGTTTCATGAGCCGGGACCGGCGCTTGAGCTTACCGTCAACAGGAAAGCGTTCGACGGAATACCGGAAGACCTGCAACAAATCGTACGCTACGCGGTTTCTGCCGTCGCGCAGGACACGTTGGCTGAATTCACCTATCAGAATATCGAGGCCTACAAATTGCTGCGCGAGCAAAACCAGGTGGAGATCCGTTCATTCCCGCCTGAGCTGCTTCAGGTTTTGGCCCGGGAAGCGGAAAAAGTTCTGGCCGACATTGCCGATGCCAGCCCGCTGGCCGCAGAAACATACACGTCGTTCGCCATGTTCAGAAGCCGGGCGCTCGACTATTCAAAAGTATCTGACCTGGCGACACTGTCGATTCGGGATCAGGCTTTAACCCGTCCGCAATAGTCGCGCATCGCACGGTATCACGCCTTCCCGGCCGGCATTTCTATCGGACAGGACACTCCCGTTCCCGCCAGACCGCAATATCCGCCGGGATTTTTTTCCAGATATTGCTGATGATAATCCTCGGCAAAATAAAACGGCTTGTTGAGTTCGGTTTCCGTCGTAATCGCGCTGTGCCCCGCCGCCTTGAGCGCCTGCTCATAGTCCGACAGAGCCTGTCCGGCGATGTCGAGCTGAGCTTCGGAGCTGCAATAAACCGCCGACCGGTACTGAGTGCCGATGTCGTTGCCCTGCCGCATGCCCTGCGTCGGATCGTGCGCTTCAAGAAATGTTTTCATGAGGCGTTCAAATGGGATAAGCGCAGGATCGTACACGACCTTGACCACTTCGGTGTGACCGGTTCGGCCCGTACAAACCTCCTGGTAGGTCGGATTCCGGGTCGTCCCTCCCGCGTAACCCACAGCGGTGACCCACACGCCATCCAGCTTCCAGAACAGCCGTTCCGCTCCCCAGAAACACCCCAATCCAAACAGCACATCCTCCGTGCCGTCCGGAAACGGCCCCTTCAGCGGGCGACCGTTTACGGCATGCGTTTCTGCGGTGACTATTTCCTCAGATCGGCCGGGGATTGCGAGGCCGGGTTCGGGCAGTTTGAACTTCTGTGTCAGCATATTCAGGAAATTCATGTTGTTTTCTCCGCCGGCCGGTGTTGAAACGCTTTTCACTACTATGTGCACCCGGGGGTTCAGATTCAAGCCAACTGAACTTCAGGTTTCCGGCGCAAAAACCGCCCCAACAGATACAGAAGTCCGCCAACAACGAAAAAATGCAGCCATGCGGGCAGCGTCAGAAGCCATTGAATAACAGGATCCCAGATCCATGGCGCAACATGCCGCTGGACTGCCGCCTGAGTGATGTTCAGGGAGGCGGGGAAAAGCTCGAACCACTGCTGCCCAAGCGGTTTGGGAGCAAACACGCCGTCTGCAAATGCACGTCTGATATCGGCCACCAGGGCAACAACGCCAACAGCAAAAACCCAAAGCCCTACACTTCTGAAGAAGAATCCAATCATGCAATTTCATCTGCTTGTTTACCGCTGCGTTGTACTTAGAGCAGGATATTCTGACGGGCAACGCACATTACGGTGTGGGCGGACCGAACACAGGACAAAATCCGTGATAATCCCGCTTGAACTTGAAAGAATCATCGCTATATTGCGCCATCTCGCGAGCAGCCTGTCGGCCTGTTCGTTTACGGAGAGGTGGCCGAGTGGTCGAAGGCGCACGCCTGGAACGCGTGTAGGCGGGCAACCGTCTCCAGGGTTCGAATCCCTGTCTCTCCGCCATTTTCATCATGTCCGTACCGGACACATAGGTAACAGTTTATACCGGAGACATAGGTAACACCTTTGCCCCGAACGGGTTCTTGAGTGGTTCCAGTCTGCATGTCTCGTCGTCGAAGTACCCCAGATCATAGTTCAGTAATGAGACAAGCCAGATCCGGTCGTCGACCTCTGTGATGCCAAGGATCCGGCCTGTGAAGACCTGGCTGAGGTTGATCTTACGCTTTCCGATACAGATACGACCGCACCTTGTGAGACGCACGGTCCGGTCGTGGACCGGATAGTCCGGATCCGATGGCAGCTCGTAGCGACGTGCTGACGATGTATACCGGTCGCCCGGGTACGCGCCCAAAAGCCCGGCGAGATCACTGGTTGTTGTGAACCTCGATGAAGCGGATGAAGCTTCGAACTTCAGAACCGATCATGATGTTTCTGTTAATCGTGCGTCGCGAGTCTTGCACAGTGTCGCAGTAGAGGCACACACCAATAAGGTGAACAATCAACCAATCTGCTCTTTTCGAGATACAGACAAACCACGTGGGACTGAACATCTTATGTGTCTCTGTTTTGCTATAGCGTTCCCGTCATCGATCACGGCCAGGATCGATGACGGGAAGGAGACGGGTTTGATTCTAGAGCTGCAAAACCCAAAGCAAGAGGGAGATTCGTTGATTTTTGATGTCGAACTCCTTCATGACCCAAACGTCCAGGAACTGAGCAACGTATCCCTGATTATTGATGAAATCTGTATCAACCATACGTCGTACTGTTTTTTACCACGCAGCCCCAGTTTCTAGGTGACTAAGCCACATAGTACCCTGGATGATAGGCCCGTTCGCCCGATGCGCCGTTATCGGACCCGCCGGGCTGTCTGCTGAGGACACGACAAGTTCGTCAGCCCAGAAATAGTTGTCGCTCGTGTCGACAACGGGGATGTCCAGCACAGCCAAAACGGCCGTATAGAAATCCCTGCTGGCATTGAGGTCCTGCACCACCAGTTGGAGATGGTCGATAAGCCGGCCCCGATGCAGCTGCTGGGTTTCCATAGTCACTCTCCGTATGAACCATGGGCGGGTGGATTTGACTCAATCAATGTCTACCTTACCGGTTTCGGTCGGAAAACTCCCGAAACCTGCGACAAAGATGCACTCTGGCCCGCAAGAGGTTGCTATAAACTCATGTTAAGCGATCTGCCAAACCGAGCATGAAATGGTCCGGATATGCCCTGTGCCGTTCGCAGAGACTGATTAACTCCTGCGGCTCGGCGCCTGCGTGAATTCCGGTTTTCAGAACCAGAGCGGTCTGAAATCCCGATGCGGCCCCGCCCACGATATCGTGCTCTATGCTGTCACCGATGCAGCATACCGAGCCATAATCCGGAGATCCCATTATCTCATAGGCTGCGTCATATATTTCCCGATACGGCTTACCGATCCAGGTGACTTTACCGCCCATATCGGCATAAAGCCGCGCGATTTTTCCCGCACCGAATTTCAGTCCTCTGCTGCTCAGCATCATCATATCGGGATTGGTACAGAGGCAGGGGACCTGGTTTATCGCAGCCGGCTGCAACTGCGCTCGATAGTGCTCCAGATCCACCTCATCGCCGCGGCTGCCGGCGATAAGAACAATGTCAGCCTCCCCGCCGGATGACACCACTTGCAAATCGAGACCATCAATGGCGGACGTATCGTTGTCTCTTGACAGTAACAGGCACTTTGCCCGAACCGGAAGACGGCCCGCAGAGATATCCTTGCTCATCTTGTGCCAGGCGACCTCTCCCGATGTCAGGAAGTGGTCGTACGAAGAGGTGGGAAAGCCCAGTTTTTCAAGTCGGACGATGTTAGGGCCTGACCGTTTTCCCGAATTGGACAGGATCAGGACCGTTTTCCCGCGTTGCTTCAATCGCCGCAACGCTTTGACGGCACCGGGAAATGGCGCGCGACCGTCATGCAGCACTCCGAACTGGTCAAACAGGAAAAAGTCGTACCGCTCACTCAACTGATCGATGAAACAATAATCAATCGTCATGGTGTCGGGCCGATTTGACCGCCACGCTTTGCCAGTTGTGCGGTGCCGAATGCGGCTTCCTCGGACTTGGCGGACTTAAACGGAACGCCTAACTGCGACTGCCGTATCCGCGTCCACGCTTTGTTGGCGGCACCTCCGCCAACCGTTCGCATCGACACGAGCTCGGGGCCGCCGAGTTCTCTGAGGCGATCAAATCCCGTGCGTTCTATCGCTGTTATTCCTTCCAGGATGGCCTGAAAGAATGTTTTGTCCGATCTGGGACGCGGTTCCATCTTCGGCGGAAAGTCAGGATCGTTATGAGGAAACCGTTCGCCGGGACGCAGGAGGGGATAGTAGTTCAGGTCGGTGGTCTTGGACGGATCAAGCGCAAGCGAATGGTTTGCTATGGCCTCCGCATCAAAAAAGTGCGCGATGACATTGCCACCGGTGTTCGACGCACCGCCGGCGAGCCAGCCACCGGGTATTCTGTGGCTGTAGATACCATATTTTGGTGCGAAGATCGGTTGATCGCAGAACAGCTTTATAGTCAGGGTGGTTCCAAGTGCGGTCACGCCATCGCCGATTTCTTCGGCGCCGGTGGCGAGAAATGACGCGCATCCGTCGGTCGTCCCGGCAACCACTTTGGTCCTGTTGCTCAGTCCAAGGCGCCGCGACAAACGACCCTCACAAACCGAAATGGCGGTTCCCGGCGCGACAACATCGGGTAGCAGACCGGTGTTGATGCCCGTTTTTGACAACCAGTCCGGCCACTGGCGACCGACCGGATCATATCCGGTTTTCAGAGCGTTGTTTTCATCGGTTTTGTTGAAGTGCCCGGACAGCAATCCGGAAATCCAGTCTGCCTGATGCAGCAACCGTTCAACGCCGTCAGCCGACTGGAGCATGATGGCTTTTGCCAAAGCCGAAGACGCTCCATGGGCGGCACTTTCGGGAACGGCCACCGAGGCAATTGCCGCCAGTATCTGAGGGTCCGGACAGGCGTCATTATACATCAGAGGCTCACAAACCGGATTGCCGTGCCCGTCAAGCGCCAGCATTGTCCCGGATGTTCCGTCAACGGAGACAGCCTCGATTTCTGATACCGGAACCCGCTCTAAAATCGATAAAAATGCACTTTCCAGTGCCTTCAGCCACGTGTCCGGATCCCGATGATTGGGCCCGATTTCCGAATATCGGCTGCGGGCCTTGGCAACCACGACATCGTTCCGGTCAATAGCAATGATCCTGACACCGGAGGTCCCCAGATCAATGCCGACAAAAAAGGGGTTGTCCGGCATCGTCAGGCCGACCTGGCTTCGCCAAGGGCCTGGCGATATTTTTCAGCATCCCAGTTAAGAAGCGCATGCTCGTCAGAGGGTGTCAGATATCGCAGGTCGATGTTTTCCGGTATCCGCCCGGTAACATCGGAAAGGCACCGCGCCATTGCGTGTGCGCTCTCATTTGCCGACTTGTGCATGAGTGTTCCGATCCCCGGACACAAGATCGATACCGGGGCCTGTCTGCCTGCTTTCAATTCTCGTGCGCTTACATCCGATGCGCGTTCGCCGGGCTGAGCAACAACGGAACCGGCGCCCAGAAAGATCACATGATCCGGGTAAAGGCTGCCGCCGGCAGCGGCGTCGAAACTTGTCCGGTCCGTTGCGCAAAAGTGGATGGTCTCGTCCTGAGGGAGCCCATAGTCACTATCGGTCGCAAGAGCTCTTAGAGCAGCAAGATCAGGAGCGCCTGGCGGCCGGGCCGGAGCGAACAGCCGCTGTTGCACGACGGTAATGAGATGTTCAGCTTCTGTGAGCGTTTCAGCCGCAACAACGAGGCCGTGATTGCCCAGAACAACGATGTTTGTATCGGCGGCCAGTTTCCGGGCGATGCTGCGGGAAAGCGGAAGTCCGGGACGTGCATAAGGAACAAATTTCCAGTTCAGACCGTCCAGTTTTGTCGCCAGGATTGCTTCTGCTTCAGCCCGGACGGCCACGGCGATGGACTGGACGCAGTGAACGTGGAGAACGAATTTCTGACGAAAGACGGCATGAACGGTGGTTTCTATCGACGGGCGAAGCCCCGATATGTTGTCGGCCTCAATAACAAAAGCCTGCGCCTTTTCCGCTGCCGGATCATTTCGGTCAAGCGCCGACAACAACGGAGCAAGTTCCACCGGGACCATTATGTTGGTTTCGTCTGCCTGCTTCAGCCATGTCCCGGAGGCCTTGATCCACATAACGCCATTCTGCTTTACGGACGTATTGCCTCCGGCGGCCTGCACAAGGTCTGGATTACCCCCCAACCGGGCGGACACGGCATCAAGTGCCTTTCGTTCGTTCTGATGATCACTCATTGAAGTGCCTCGCTTGAAACAACTGAAGAAAACCAGTTTTCAAAGTCCGCAAGCTGCTGCTCTGTCAGTGTCAGGATATGTTTTGTCCGGCGTTCAACAATATCCTGCGCCGTTCTGGCCCACTCATGTTTGATCAGATATCGCACTTCAGCTTCGAACAGGTGATCTCCGAATTGCCGGCCGAGATCCTCAACTTTCGTTGCGTTCTCCAAGATCAGGTTCGTCCGCGTGCCGTAGAGGCGGGCATAATGCGTGAGCAGAGACGGCGGCAAAAATGAAAAATCGGCAACCAGGCGGCTTACGAATTCATCAAAATTGCCACGCGCAAAATCACCGCCGGGCAACGGAGCGGCATGCGTCCAACCGGGCCCGGCATCCGGAAACCTTGGCACCAGTTTTTCAAGGGCGTGTTCGGCGAGCTTTCTGAAGGTTGTTATTTTACCTCCATAAATGGAAAGCAGCGGTGCTTGATCGGAACATCCATCCAACTCAAACAAGTAATCGCGCGTCACGGCGCTTGGATTATCTGACTCATCGTCCAGGAGCGGCCGCACTCCTGAAAAGTGACTAAGAACGGCCTCTTTCGACAATTCGGTCTTAAAATAGCGATTGACCGCCGAGATCAGATAGTCAATTTCCGCGTCTTCAGTCTTCACGGTTTCAGGTTTCCCGTCAAAGGCAACATCCGTGGTCCCGATGAGGGCAAGGTTATCCAGGTACGGGTTTATGAAAATGACACGCCTGTCGTGATTTTGAACCAGATAGGCATGATCGCCGTCCCAGAATTTTCTGGTGATGATGTGGCTTCCTTTGACAAGCCGGACCATCCTCGCAGCGTTCTGTTTTACGACGGCGTTGACAACATCGTTCACCCATGGTCCGGCGGCGTTGACGATTGCACGTGCGCGCACCGTCCGGCTGTTGCCGCGGCACCTGTCGGATAAACGAGCGACCCAGACCGGTCCGTCGCGGTAAGCCAAGACACATTGTGTTCGGGTGCAGATGTCTGCACCCAGATCTTTTGCCGCAACTGCATTCAGGACGACCAGTCGGGCATCGTCGACCCAACAATCGGAATATTCGAACGCTTTCCTGAACTGCGGCCTGATTGGCGTACCGACCGGATCGTGTCGCAGATCGATTGTGCGCGTCCCCGGAAGCGTCTCCCGCCCGCCCAAATGATCATATAAAAACAGCCCCAGCCGGATCAGCCAGGCGGGACGGTCCGAGGGACTGTGAGGAAGGACGAATCGAAGAGGCCAGATAATATGCGGCGCCGATTTCAGCAGTACTTCCCGTTCAATAAGGGCTTCCCGCACCAGCCGGAATTCAAAATATTCCAGATACCGCAAGCCGCCATGGATCAGTTTCCCCGAGCGGGAACTGGTTCCTTCCGCAAGATCGTCTTTTTCACAGAGCAGGACCGACAGACCCCGCCCGGCCGCGTCGCGGGCAATCCCGGCGCCGTTGATGCCGCCTCCGATGATAAGGAGATCATATATCTGATTATCCTTGGACACTTGTCAGTTTTCTCGGATAGAACCGCTGCTGAAACTTTCGATTTCGCGGAACCCGTTCCTCACTCCTGAAGGCCATAGGTTGAGAAACGCTCCGCTGTTTCATCAATTTCCGCTTCGCTCAGCAGCACAGGGCCGCCAATTGCGAGCGAGTGGTAATATTGTTTTGCAATGGTCTCTAATTCGACGGCGCGCCAGCACGCTTTCTCAAGCGTTTCGCCGATCGCAATCATTCCATGATTGGCGAGAATACAGGCGGTCCGATCCTCAAGCGCGGCCAAGGCGAGATCGGAAAGAGCCTTCGTGCCAAATCGGGCATAGCCGGCACAGCGGACATCGTACCCTCCAAAGGCTGCCATCATGTAATGACAGGCGGGGATGGGCTTTCGGGCGATCGCCAATACCGTACAAAATGTCGAATGCAGATGCACAATCGCGCCGCAATCGGGGCGTGCTTTCGTAATGTCCAGGTGGAAACGCCACTCGCTGGACGGCTTTTTCGGCCCGTCCCAGGACCCGTACTCGCCGTCAAGCGGCATGGAGGCGATCATGTCCGGTGTCAGCTGATCATAGGCAATGCCACTTGGTGTGATGAGCATCCGATCTTCATAACGTGCGCTGATATTGCCGGATGTTCCCTGGTTCATGCCGTTGGCGTTCATTGCCAGGCAGGTGTCTATGAGCGCTTGACGGAGTTCGGCTTCGCTGCGGTTGTTTGGCATTTGTTTTCTACTCACTTGGGGTTCAGTGGCGGCGTATTTGTCAGATATCTTCGGACTTCTTCCGCGGCTTGTTCGGCCGCATAGGCAACTGTGCGCACC
Source organism: Stappiaceae bacterium (assembly GCA_965275915.1). Lineage (GTDB taxonomy): Bacteria > Pseudomonadota > Alphaproteobacteria > Rhizobiales > Stappiaceae > JBDWFY01. Next base: position 76,828 of record CBDHYI010000002.1, on the reverse strand, counting down.
GAGGCGCCTGCGATGTGAGGCGTCAGGGTCACATTCGGGTGTTGCAGGAGTTCCCAGTCTTTTGGCGGCGGCTCGATTGCAAAAGTTTCAAGCATTGCGCCGCGAAGACGATTGGACTTGAGAGCTTCAAGGAGATCGTCGTAATCGGCCAATGGTCCGCGGGCCGTGTTGACGAAAAACGATCCGGGTTTCATTTTCGAAAACGCTTCGGCATTCATCATCTGGCGCGTTTCATCCGTAACCCTTGCATGGATCGTGACAACGTCGGATTGCTCAAGCAGGCTGTCGAACGAAACGAGCTCAACGCCCGCGTTTGCATCCTCCGCTGACAGCTGGACATATGGATCGTGCACCAGAACCCGGGTGCCAAAGGCCCGGAGCAGCCCGACAACCTTCGTTCCGATATTGCCGTATCCAATGACCCCGACCGTCATTTCCGAGAGTTCACGCCCGGTCAGGTCGGTTCGATAAAGATCGCCGCGCCATTGTCCCTCGCGCATTGATTCATGGCCGGCCCGAATAAGCCTGGTTTCGGCGAGTATGGCACCCAAAGTGAATTCTGCGACCGCCGATGCGTTTCGGCCGGGTGTATTGACCACGAGCACCCCATAGTCTCCCGCGGCCTGCAAATCGATATTCACGGGCCCGCCCCGGGAGACGGCAACGAGTTTTAGATGCGGCAGACGTTCGAACATTGCCCGTGAAAGGGGGGCAAGGTGCGTTACCAGAATTTCGGCATCACCGATAAATTCCACGATTTCATCAGCCGAGCCCATATATTCCTTCAGGCCGTCCATTCCCTTGACGGCATATCCATGTTCCATCGGAACGTCCGGCCATGGTTGTTGCAGCGTGCGGAACTCAAGAACCGCATCGCAGACATCTTCGATTTTGGACTGAAACATCTCCGGCAACATGAAGTGGTCGCCAATTATCGCAATCTTTGTCATGCGCCGCGTCCCCTGTTTTGTGCCAACGCGCTCCAGATCGGGGACAGTGCGGATCGCGCGTCCAGATAAGATTGGAAGTGCGCATTGTAGGTTTGGCCGAGAGACTTATCGGGCTCTTCAAGATCCCCGAGCAACGGAGACACCCAATCCTTCGTGCACGCCTGCATATCCGCGTAGTGTCCGATTGCGACAGCCGCGATCATCGCCGCGCCGGCGGCCCCTGCTTCCTGGCGCGACGAGGTTCGGATATTGGCCTGAAGAACGGTACTGAAGATGTTGCGCAACTCCCGGCTGCGCGCGGCGCCGCCCGTTATCCTGACCTCGCCCGGTATCGATCCCATCGCCGCATAGCAGTCGCGGCCGGCCAGAGCGATGCCCTCCACGATGGCACGCACCAGGTCGCCGAACCGGTGTCCGCTGGAAAGCCCCAAAAAGCCCGCCCTTGCATTTTCATCAACAAACGGACCGCGTTCACCGGCTTCCGAAATATAGGGCTGATACAGCATCGATGCCGGCTGGGATTCGGCAAGCCATGTGTCGATGTGAGGAATGAGGTCCTGGCGCGAGGTGTTCGTGCCCAGAGACGCCAACAGTTCGACAGCCAGCTCAAGCAGCCAGTCCAGGTTCAAAGTGGAGGCCATATTGGACTGCATTTGTGCCGTTATGCCCGGTATCGGCATTTGCATCGTGTAGCCGGTGCGCTCCGGGTTCAATTGAACGTCCCTGGAACTTGCGACCAGCCGCATATTCATGCCGGTCGAGCCGACAACCGTGCAACCGATATTTGTATTTTCGTCATAGAGCCCGGCACCGAGCGCGGTGCAAATGACATCGACAAATCCCAATATGACCGGCGTGCCCTGCCGAAGACCCGTCAGGCGCGCCGCGTCCGCTGTGAGTGTGTCATACTGGCGGGAGCCGTCGATCATGTCCGGTATCAGATGTCGGAATTTTCTCAGGCCAAAGAATTCAATCACATCGTCATTATATTCGCGGGTCCGGTAGTCCCCGAATGTGAAGGTTCCTTCGGATGGATCTGTGCAGGCCCTGCCGGTTAAATTGTAGTAGAGCCAGTCTTTACAGTGCATGGCGCACATGCTTTTTGACAACAACTCGGGGTCGTTCTGCTGCATCCACTTCAGCTGCGGGCCTTGCTGACAGGCCGCCAGGCCGGTTGCGGTAACTTTGAACCGGGCTTCGTCCGCCTCGGACGCGCGCAGGGCATTCACCAGCGATGCGGATCTGGCATCAAGCCACAGCCATCCCGGACCAACCGGCTCTCCATCTTTGTCTATGAGCCAGGTACCGTCCCCCTGCCCGGTTACCGCAATGGCGACAACCTGCTTTTTCAGCTCCGAAAGTTTCTGTGCAAGATCGCGAACGGTTTTGGCCGTATCCATCCATGTCCTGGCCATATCCTGTACAGCACCGCCGCCGGGCACCATTTCGTAAGAATTGGGCTGAGAGCAAGACGCCAGTTGGTTACCGCCAAGATCGAACGCGACAGCCTTTATGACTGACGTACCGGCATCGATTCCAAGGATAACATCGCTCATAACGCCAGCTCCGCACCATGAGAAATCGCTTTGCCCGACTGACAATGAAACAAATGCAGACTGTCCGGATCGAGCTGGATTTTTATGACGTCACCGGGCACCGCGTCGCTTCGGTCATGTTCGACCAGAACGAGGGATCCGCCGGCAAACTCGGCCGCAATATGGGTCTGATCTCCCAGCCATTGCTTGACAGCAACAACAGCCTCGGCCCCTTCGCCGGACCGCCGGACCGAATAGGGACGGACGCCGACGACAACCTGCTCCAAATCCAGCAGAGTCCGCAAAACCTCTTGTGAGAAGTCCGACGCTTTATAGGTAAGTCTGGTATTGTCCTGGAGCCTGAACTCGATTGCGTCTCCTGCCCCGGCAACAGTTGCATTGAACGTATTCATCGGCGGTTCACCGACAAATGTTCCGGTGAACAGATTAGCCGGTTTTACCTTGATCATTTCGGGCGTGTCGAACTGCTCAAGAACGCCGTCTTCCATAACGGCAATCCTGTCCGCCAGTGCGTTGGCTTCGGTCTGGTCATGGGTGACAAGAATTGCCGTCAGTTCCCGCTCTTTGATAAAGTGTTTTATTCTTCCCCGAAGAACGGCCCTGAGCTGGGGTTCGAGCTGTCCCATCGGCTCATCAAGCAAGTGCAGATCCGCATCGCGTATTAAGGCCCGCCCCAAGGAAACACGCTGTTGCTGACCGCCCGATATGGAATTTGGAAATCGGTCAAGAATATCGGCAATCTCAAGCATCCCGGCGATCTGATCGACTTTGTCCGCAACCTCGGCGGACGAGAGTTTCCTGGATTTCAGGGCGAAGGCGATGTTGTCGCGAACGGAGAGCGGGGGATAGAGCGAATATCCCTCAAATGCCATTGCGACGTGACGTTTGACAGGCGCCAGACCATGGATCGCCCGTCCGCCTATGGACATGCTTCCGCGGGATACCTTTTCAAAGCCGGCAATCATCCGGAGGGTCGATGTCTTGCCGCAGCCGGAAGAACCCAGCAGTGCGACAATCTCACCCTTGTTGACCGTCATGCTGAGATTTTTCACGGCGTGCACACCGACATCGACGGGGCCGTAAAATTTGTCCACCTTTTGCAGTTCAAGCAGGGAAGACGTCATGCGGCTTCTCCTCTGCCGATCTGGTCCACTGCCCCCGACGAAATATTCTCTCCGCTCTCCCCGTCAAATATCAGAACCGAGCGCTGATCGACCGCAACGAATCCCTGGCCTTCGGAAACACCGTCCGTGCCGGCGGGCCGTGAAATCAGCAGTTCCCGACCTCCGGCGGTCGTCGCCAGTGTGACCGTCTTTTCGTTGAGCGGTGTTTCGGCCTCAATCGTGACCGGAATGGCCCCGGCTGTGTCTGGCGGGACAAACCGAAGCGACTCCGGGCGTAAACCCAACACACAGGGTCTGGAACCTGGAATGCTGTTGCTGTTCAAAAGCGGGATTTTAACCCCTGAAATTTCCGCAAACGCCTCCTCGCCGATGATCGAGGGCTGCACCTCCAGCAAATTGATTGTCGGATCACCGAAAAGCCGGGCAATCTCAATATTTGCCGGGCCGAGGTATATATCCTCCGGCGTGCCGAGCTGGGTGATTTTTCCCTCTGACATCACGGCGATACGGTCGCCGAGCGCCATCGCTTCCTTATAGTCCTGCGTGACGTAAATGACGGTGGCCTGCTGGTCAGCCAGCAAACGCGGCAATTCCAACCGCATTTCAAACCGCAATTTCGCATCGACATTTCTGAGCGGGTCATCAAGCAGCAAAATCGGCGGCGAACCGACAAGAGCCCTTGCCAGTGCGGTCCTCTGCTTCTGGCCGTTTGACAGGGCTTTGGGTGCGTGGGTCAGGACATGATCAATCTTTAGAAGCCTGGCGATCTTGTCGACACCGGCCTGCAAATCCGAATTCGATTGCTTACGGGCCCGAAGAGGGGTTGCGATATTCTCAAAGGCTGTCATGTGAGGGAACAAGGCAAAATTCTGGAACGCCATGCCCACACCCCGATCCTCCGGATCCACGTCGGTAACATCATGCCCGTCGATGAGAATGTGTCCTTCCTCGGGGTCTATGACGCCCGCAACCAGACGCAGCAAAACCGTCTTTCCAGCACCTGAGGGCCCGAACAGCACCAATCTCTCCCCCTCATCGATTTTGAATGAAATGGAATCAAGCACCGTTTCGTCTTTGTATCGTTTGACGAGATTTTTGAACTCAAGCGTTGCCATATAATTATCCCTTCACCGCACCTAGCGAGAGGCCTTCAACGAGGTATTTCTGCGCATAAAGGGCCAATGCGAGTGTTGGTGCGATTGAAAGGACAATCGCGGCGGCGATCTGCCCGTATTGAATGCCCGACGCCGTGATGAACGCCAACGCTCCCACGGTCACGGGCTGCTTGTCCGCCGAGGCCAGAACAAGCGCAAAGATGAAGTTGTTCCAGGAGAAGATGAATGCGAGCAACCCGGCAGCGGCAATTCCGGGACCGGCAAGCGGCAACGCTATTTTCCGGAACGTTGAAAACCATGAGTGGCCGGCGATCCGATAGGCATATTCAACATCGGGCGAGATATCTTCGAAATATCCGCGCACGATCCAAAGGATGAGCGGAAGACTGATCAGCTGATACACCCAGATAAGGCCGATATAGGTATTGGCCAATCCCATCTTCTGAAAATACAGCGTCAGCGGCAACAGGACGAGAAGCGGCGGGGCGAACTTGAACGACAGCAGCGTAAAGGCAATGTCTTCCGACCCTCTGAACCTGAACCGCGCAAATGCGTAGGCCGCCGGAACGCCCAGGAACAGCGCCAGGCCCACCGATGTGACTGACAGGAAAACCGAATTGAACAGATTCCGCATGAATTCGATCTTCAGATTGGCGGCACTTGTTTTCAGTTCTCCGGTGATCAGGGCGACGTAGTTATCCAGGGTTGGGGTAAACACCATGGAAGGCGGAACCCGCAGAATTGTTTCATTTGTCTGGAACGACATCAGGATGATCCAAAAAATCGGAAACATAAAAAACAGGATGATAACGGCCATTGCGATGGCTCTGAGCACCTTTTCCAGCCGCGATGTGTTTTCCATGATAATCGTCCTAAATCTCACCGCGCGCTTTTTCGCGCAGCCGCAGCCAGTTCTTGATGAAGATGTTCGAGATAATGAAGGTGATGGCCCAGAGGATCATGAGAAGCGCTGCGGAGCGCCCGACATTGGTCGACTGAAAAAAGTTGAGATAGGCTTCAACCTGAAAAACGGTGAGCGTATCGCCCGGCCCACCCTGGGTCATCGCATAGATGATGTCGAACTGCTGGATCGATTCCAGCAGTCGAAAAAGCGTCGCCGTCAGAATGTACGGCGTCAGCATCGGAAGTGTAATCCGCAGAAACTGCTGGATGCGGGGGACGCCATCCAATGCCGCCGCTTCAAACGGCTGCTTTGGCAGTGATCTCAGTCCCGCCAGCAGCAAGATCATGATGAAGGGGGTATAAACCCAAATATCGACAAGAACGACGGTGAACAAGGCGGAACTGGGTGCTGAGCCCCAGCGGAAATCTTCGATGCCAACGAGCGTGAGCATATAGCTCAAAATCCCGAAGCCGGGATTTGTCATCAGCTTGAACATCAGTGCTGCCAGCGCCGGTGCCGTCATGAGCGGCATCAGAAGCATAATCGACACGAAGTTGTTCAGTGTCGTCCGCTTTTGCAAAAGCAAAGCGATAGCCAGGCCGAAAATCAGTTCCAGGGTCACGGTGAGAAATGCGTAGACGAGCGAAACCTGAAGCGTATTCCAGAACCCCGGATCGGTCAGAAAATTAAGATAGTTCTCGCCCCAGTTCATTTTCTGAGCCCAGGGCTGGCTCAGGCGATATCGTTGCAGCGAATAATAAATTGCCGTTACGAAGGGGACCAGTATTCCGATGCAGACCAACAGAGCCGGGAGGCTCAAGAGGTAGGGCAGAAGTTTTTTCCCGGCCCGAAAGCGCTTCTTCTTTGCGGTATCGACAAACGCTGCGGTCATCAGGATCCATCTTTCGCAGGAAACGACGTCTTTTGTCTGCGCTGCCGGCACGCCTTATCCGGCGATCGCAATCAGATCGCGACGTCAAGACTTTATCATCATGTCGTTGAACTGTTGAACTCGCCGCCGGCATCAGCGGCGAGTCCACAGGCGGATGTTGGGTGGAGGATCAGCCCAACCCGGCCTCAACAAGCTGTCGGTTCACACTCTCTTCAAGTTGACCGAGACCTTCATCCACCGGCACCTCATTTGCGACCATCTTCTGCAGCATGGCGGCCCATTCCGTCGTCAGATCGAAGAACAACGGCTGGGCGGTGAAGTGGATCTTTGCCCCGGGTGCGGACACGTCGTGCATCTCGACATAGCCCGGATAGGACTTGTTGAGACGCTCCCGGAACATGTCATCTGCCCAAACCGATTTCCGTACCGGATTGACAAAATCCATTTTCGTTGCGCCGAACAGCCCGTGCTCGGGTCCCGATGCCCACTGCAGGAAGTACCAGGTCGCATCCTTTTGCGTTCCTGCCGCGGCCATTGCCAGCGACCAGATCCAGATGTTCGGCGTTGGCGCCGAGGCGGCAGGATTGGCGGCAAACGGTGCGTAAGCCAGCTTTCCGGCCATCTTGTTGTCGCCGCCGTTCATGAAGTAACCCAGAATATCGGCGTCATAAATCATTGCGGACTTGCCGGCCCCCAGATCCGTGCCGACCTGATACCAGGTATGCGTTGCCCAGTCCTTGGCACCGCTGTTCTGGATCATGCCGACCCACTTTTCGTGGTAATCCCGGGACACATCCGTGTTCATGGCAGCGGACAATTTGCCGTCGTCAGACAGATTCAGGTCTTTCTGATCAAAATTGGCATAGCCGGATAGGAAACCCGGGTGAATGGTTGCCCAGGACCGGGACCCGCGCACCCCGATGCCGTAAATCCCGTCTTTCGTCAGAGCTGCAGACGCTTCGACCAGTTCATCGAGGTTCTTCGGCACCGCCACACCCGCAGCACTCAGCATGCCCGCATTATAGGCAAGGTTGTTCTGTTCATAGCCCCAGGGAATGCACCATTGTTTGGCATCCGCTGATCCAAGGGCGCCGCCGGGCTGACCATTCCAGGCGCAGGACGCACGAACGCCCTCCAGCATATCCTCCCAGTTGTAGTTCGGATTGGTCTTTGACGGATCATTGATATATTCGTTGAGGTCGTCGATCCATCCGGCCGGGCCGTATGTCCAGGTCATATAGGCCCCGGTCATGAAGGCATCATATTCGGACGAACCTGATGACAGGGCGGCCGTGACCTTGTCGAAATAAACATCTTCGGGAAAGATGTCATACTGGACATCCATGCCGGTCAGTTTCTTGAAGTTTTCAAGATTTGCGATCATCGCATCAGCGTAAGGGTGCTTGTTCAGCAACAGTTTTACGGTTTTGCCCTTGTGCTTCTGCCAATCAAAGTCGGTCGCAGCAAGCGCATCCGTCGCCGCGCCATTGACCAGTATCGCGGCTGTAGACACCGAAACACCCAGTGCTGCCATTCCCTTAAACAGGCTGCGGCGACTGATTTTGCCTTCTACAAACTGTTTGGCGAGATCTTTTTCCTTCTCATGCATTTTGGAACTCCTCCCAAGTCCTGTTTTATTCCGCCGATACCAACTACCGATCGGCTGACAGCTCGCTGAGCGCCCGTGCCGTTCGCTCATCGGTTATAAGACCGCTCAGTAAGCGGCTTCTCAGGACGGACCTGATGGCACGAATCTTCATGGTGCCGCCGGCAACGGCGACGATTTTTGTGTTCTTCAAGTCGGCAAGAGGCAGCGACATCGTCCGCTCGGAAAGCGCAGTTATAATCGGTTCTCCATGGTCATTCAGAAAATGGCCGAACAACTCCGCGACACCTCCGGCCGACTTTGCCTCGTCGAACTCATCCTGTTCAATCATACCGGTGGCAATGAGCGAGGCATCGGGCTCGGTTGTGCCGATGCCCGCAACCTTGAGCCCGCAATTGCGGGCCATGTCCAAAACTTCCGCCATCCCGCGCTGACTCAACAGCACATTTTTGTCCTCTTCGGAGTTGGCGTAAAAGGGCACCGGCATGACAAAAGCCTGCCCGCCCGTACGTTCGGCAAGCCGATGGATCACGACATGCGGGTTTGCGGAGAACTTCCTCGAAAAGCCGCCCAGCATGGACACGAAGTCAGTGTTCGAAGCGGAAACATTGGGAAGATGGTCGACGCAGGCGGCAAGGGACCGTCCGTGACCAACGCCAATGAGTGCGTGTTTGCGCTGCTCAATTTCCCTTTTAAGAAACTTGGCTCCCGCAATGCCCAGTGCTTTCAGCGGCAGATCGGCGCTGTCGAAGTCCGGCACGACTTCACAATAGTCAAGACCGTATTCTGCTGACAGTTCCGCTTCAAGCTCGACACATTCGGTGACGTCGCCGTCCACAAAGACTTTAACAAGACCGTCCTGGTTGGCGCGCGTAATCAGCCGGTGCGCCTTGAGACTTGTTAATCCAAGCCTTTTTGCAACTTCAGATTGCGTTAGACCACCTGCATAGTGCAGCCACGCCGCCCTCGTTGCCATGCTGGCATCACCCCTGGTTTCCTGTTTTCTCACCCGCTCGCAATCCATCAGAAAGGAAAAAAATATCTGTTAATGAAAAAATTATCAAAAATGATCGCCAGGAGTCAAGCCGCATTTCAGATCCGATGCACTCTTCCTTTTCATCTGCGATTGCTTTGAGACATGCTGGGATGGGTCAGGGTGTTGCGGACAGTCCGCAAACAGAACAAAATCGAAGTATGCCAATACGAGTCGCCACATCTTCGGATATCGAAGCCTGGACCAAGCTCCGCGCCCAGCTTTGGGAGAGCACATCACCTGAGCAACACAGGGACGAAGCTTCGACGATGCTCGCCAAACCTCACAGTGAATGCATCACCTTCCTGGATACCGTTGACGGCGCCGGCATTCGAGCATTTGCCGAGGCAGCTTTGCGACGGGATTACGTAAACGGCTGTGAGACGTCGCCCGTCGCGTACCTTGAGGGTATCTTTGTCCGTCCCGAAGACCGGGGACGCGGTATCGGGCGGGGGTTGTTACGGTCGGTGCAGACGTGGGCGCTTGAACAGGGGTGCTCTGAGCTCGCATCAGATGCTGACCTCGACAATCTGGCAAGCCAGGCGTTTCACATGGCCCTGGGCTTTGAGGAAACGGAGCGCGTCATCTATTTCCGCAAACTGCTATAGGGCGGATCGGAAGGCGGCATGTCAGCAGACACCAGACGCGGGGCGCATCTGCTTATGGCGCCTGCAATTCCAAGCAGGCGATCAGCGCCGGATTTTACGGATCATTTTCAATAGGCCGCGAACTGTTTGTGCCCATACAAACGATTATCCGATTCTGATCGAGACGACTTTCAGCTGACCGTTCACAATTTCATAAACCACGGTGACCTGGTCACCGACTTTGAATGCGCCGATTTTTATGGACTTGGGAATATGGAAAGCGCGGTGATCAATCACGATGATCCGCGCCTGAACATCGATATGTGTGATGCTGGCAGTGATCTCAGCCGCCCACGCGCTGATCAGACCGGCCATGAACAGTGTAAGAGTGGAAACAACAATCAAAAAATATCTCATGCAATCGATCCCTGTTAACTGGCAGCCGATTCAAACTGCCCAGTGTGATCAACACAATGCCCGCATTGAGACGTCGCGACAAGCGGACACGGCCCGTGCCGGTGTTAAGAATGCGCACACGATATGCAGAAATTACGACCCGATCCCGGAAAAACCGGTGCCCTGTTCCGAAACCCGTTAGTAAGGCGGCGGTACGTCATAAGAGGGCCGTTTTCCGGGATGGGCCAAACAGCCGATCAGGTCCGGTGGGAATATCGAGCCGGCTGCCGCCACTTACGGGCAGCCGGGCCAATCGGTTCATACCATTTTAAGGATATTTATGGGTCCATACCTTAGGCTGTGGACCCATAAATTGACTTGAAATGGCGGATCAAACGGCAAAAAGCTGGAAGGAAGGGTGTGAAAAGCGGGCTTGATGCCCGGTTGAACAGCCTGACGCAGCAGATTGACGCCGTTTGTCCGTCCTTTCGGATATGGCCGATTGGTCCGGCTACGGCGTTGCAAACCCTTGAAAACCGAAGGGTTTCCTGCGGATTTGCGCCTTGTATCCGAACAAATCGGCTCATACCATTTTAAGTCAATTTATGGGTCCACAGCCTAGGCCGCTTCAGCTTGCCGAACGGCCATCTCGATCTCATCAACCAATCCCGGCTCAAGCCCCAAGCGGGCGGACAACATTTGCAGATAAGCCTGTTCGGCGGGATGATCCGGGTCGATCGCAAGGCGCGAAGCGGCGTAAATTTCGGCAGCCGCCTCGGGAGTGCGCGCACCCGCGACGACTTTTTCGATGTCGAGCGGCGCACGCAACTCATCCATCAAAAATGCTTTTTCCTCGGCATTGAGACCGGCTTCATCGATCTTTGCAAAAATGCGTTGCTGCTCATCCGCATCGATGTGGCCGTCCGCCTTCGCGGCATTGATCATTGCGCGCAACAAGGAAAGCGCGAAACTCTCAGCCCCACCCGGCGCCTGTTCAACCGAAAAAGGAGAACCTGCGGGCGGTTCGATCTGCAACGGATCCGCGGTAGCGCCGGTGCCAGGATTGTGCGGCGGCGGATTGCCGGGTCCTGCATTGCCTTTACCCGCCTGATAATCCCGATACGCTTTGTAGGCGAGACCGCCAACCAAAGCCATGCCGCCATAGGTCAGGGCCTTTTTTCCAAGCTTCCGGCCTGACTTCGTGCCAAGCATCAGACCGGCCAGACCGCCGGCCAACGCGCCACCGGCAAGGCCGCCTGCGTTGCTTTGCAGGTAATCCTTGCCTTTGCTGGCCGCACCACCTGCGCCCCCGGTACCCAAAAACTGGTCAAGCAGACCCTTCGCGTCGAACATAATTCCTCCAGCATTGCGCCAAAACGTCAAAGCCAGACATGGGCATCCTTGCGATATTTGACAAGCACTTGTGAGAAAATTCTCAGATCGGCAGGTTGTTGCTGTCGGCAAGCGTTTCAAGAATGATGGAAGAACGGACATTATCGACGGCTTCGTGCACAAGAAGGCCCTCATTGATCAGCCGGTTAAGATGCTTCAGATCGCGCACAGTCACTTTCAGGAGATAGTCCATATCGCCCGTCATCACATGGGCTTCCTGTATTTCGGGCAGCATGGAGACCAGCCGACGGAATTTCTCAGAATTGTCTCCGCTGTGCCGTGACAGCGAGACGCCTATAATCGCTGAGACCTGAAAGCCGAGAGGTTCGGCGGCAAGAATCGCCCGATAGCGGCGGATAAACCCGTCCTGCTCCAATCTCATTCGGCGCCGCGACACCTGAGAGGCAGACAGTCCGACATCCTCGCCGATCGCCTGGTTCGTCACCGTTGCATCGGCCTGAAGATGCGCAAGGATTTTCGCATCGTATCCATCCAGATTGTCGATCATATGCGTTTCTATAGCATAACACGCACAAAGTTCGCAAAAAATCCTGAAATCGGGAGAGCTTTGCACACATTGCGCACGGAAAATCAGCCATAATCTCAAGACTATTCGCCCGAGGTCCATCTGCTCAGACGGGAGCAAAGTCGGGCCCGATTACATTCCTTGAGGAGAGACCCATGGGACCATTTCCCCACGACGCCCTTCCCGCAGAAATCAACGAACAGAATCCGGCCGGGACGGATGGTTTCGAATTTGTTGAATTCGCTCATCCGGAACCGGAAAAGCTGGCGTCCCTGTTTCGCCGCATGGGTTTTGTTCCCGTTGCAAAGCACAAGAGCAAGAACATCACCGTCTATCGGCAGGGCGACATTAATTACGTGCTGAATGCGGAAGAAGGATCATTTGCGGCCCGGTTTGTCGAAGATCACGGTCCGTGTGCACCGTCCATGGCCTGGCGGGTTGTCGATGCCGACCATACATTCAAGCATGCGGTCAGTCTTGGCGCCGAGCTTTATGAAGGTGATGACAAGACACTCAACGTCCCGGCAATCAAGGGGATCGGCGGATCACTGATTTATTTCGTCGATCAATATGGCGACAAAGGCTCCCCGTATAACGCGGAATTCGACTGGCTTGACGCAACCGATCCGCGGCCGGCCGGTGTCGGTTTCTTCTATCTCGATCACCTGACCCATAACGTCTTCCGCGGCAACATGGACAAATGGTTCGGGTTCTATGCCGACCTGTTCAACTTCAGGCAGATCCGCTTTTTCGATATTGAAGGCAAACTGACCGGCCTGTTCTCAAGGGCGCTGACAAGTCCCTGCGGCAAGATCCGTATTCCGATCAATGAATCCGCCGACGAAAAAAGCCAGATCGAAGAATATCTGAAAAAATATAACGGCGAGGGCATTCAGCACATTGCTGTCGGTACGAACGACATCTACCGAGCGACCAATCAGCTGGCGGCGAACGAGCTCAAATTCATGCCCGGCCCGCCTGATGTCTATTATGACAAGAGCTTTGATCGGGTCACCGGTCACAACGAACCGGTCGACAAAATGAAAAAGCACGGCATCCTGATCGACGGTGAGGGTGTGGTCGATGGCGGAACGACAAAAATTCTGCTGCAGATCTTCTCAAAAACCGTCATCGGACCGATCTTCTTCGAATTTATTCAGCGCAAGGGCGACGATGGTTTCGGAGAAGGCAACTTCCGTGCCCTGTTCGAATCGATAGAGGAAGATCAAATCAGGCGCGGCGTGCTGCGGGACACCGCCGCCTGACGTTTCTAAAAACCGTAATTGTGAAGTTCTTAACGGGCAGCCATCGGCTGCCCGTTTGTGTTTCCGGAAAGTGTGAACTCGACCATAGGCCTGATATCTCAGCGGGCGTATTGGGTGCGACCATCACGCACAAACGAGGAGACAAAGCCCTCCGAATGCTGACGGTGCGATTGATTTTAACGGAGTATCGCGATGTCAAAATATCGATCGTCCTTGCCGCAACTGACTGATGATATGTTCATCACCGACGGTGGCATCGAGACATATCTTATCTTCCACGAAGGCATCGACCTGCCCTATTTCGCAGCGTTCGACCTGTTTCGCTCGGAAGCCGGGCGGCGGGTTCTGAGGGATTACTACCGGCGCCACGCGGTCATTGCCCGAAACCACGGCGTCGGATTCATTTTCGAAACTGCGACGTGGCGCGCGAGTTCCGACTGGGCACAAAAACTCAATTACTCGAAAGCGGAACTGGCGCAAGCCAATGAGGCCTCTGTTGAAATGCTCAAACAACTGCGCGACGAGTTTGAAACACCGCAGACCCGGTGCGTTATCAGCGGCTGCGTGGGTCCGCGCGGGGACGGATACAACCCGGACGCACCGATCTCTATCAGCGAGGCCCGGGACTATCACAGCGAGCAGATCCGTGCACTTGCCGGGGCAGGCGCAGATCTGGTGACCGCGATTACGATGACGAACATTGAAGAGTCGATCGGCATTGCCCACGCTTCTCATAACGAGAATATACCGGTTGTCATTTCATTCACGGTCGAGACCGATGGAACGCTACCCACAGGCGACACCCTTGAAGATGCCATCGAAGCGGTCGATGGTGCGACGGACTCAGCACCGATCTACTATATGATCAACTGTGCGCACCCGACCCATTTCGGCCATGTCCTGGAAGGCGGCACCTGGCTCCACCGTATCAAAGGTGTTTGGGCCAATGCCTCAAAATGCAGTCACGAAGAACTGGACGAAGCGGAGGAGCTTGATGAAGGCAACCCGCACGAGCTTGGCCAGGATTTCGTTCTTCTGCAGCAAAAGCTGCCGAAATTGAACGTCCTCGGAGGCTGTTGCGGCACGGATCACCGCCATATAGAGGCGATCTGCCTTGCCTGTAAGGCCGCGTAATTCTTAGCTGTCGGGCGGCATCAATCCATGCCGCCCGATGGTTTTTCGGAAGAGAAAATTCCGTCAGGAATAAGAATTGGCCAGCCCTTCCAGATATTCCTGGCGTCCGGACACGGGTTTGGGATCACGATTTCCGCCATGAATATAGTCAGCCATGTCTGAGAGCGTCCGATTGCCCGCCAGTGTTTCTCTGGCTTCCTGACCTCCCCAGCTTTCATACCGTTTGGCGAGATGATCGGCCATCCTGCCGTCTTCGATCATTTTCGCCGCACCGATCAATCCCCGCGCAATCGCGTCGGCGGAACCGATATGCGCATAGAGCAGATCCTCCGGATCAAGCGACTGCCGCCGGACTTTGGAATCAAAGTTCATGCCGCCGGTCGTAAATCCGCCGCCCTTGAGAATTTCATAGAAGGCGAGCGTCATTTCCGGCACATTCATCGCAAACTGGTCGGTGTCCCAGCCGGACTGATAGTCGCCGCGATTGATGTCCAGTGAGCCGAACACCCCCAACGCGACCGCGGTCGCAATTTCATGTTCAAATGAATGACCGGCAAGGATTGCGTGATTCTGTTCGATATTGAGCTTGCACTCGTTTTCAAGCCCATAGCGCTTCAGGAAGCCGTAAATCGTTCCGACGTCATAGTCGTACTGATGTTTGGTCGGCTCCTGCGGTTTGGGCTCGATCAGGATGGTGCCCTTGAAACCGATCTTGTGTTTATAGTCGACGACCATAGTCAGAAACCGGCCGAGCTGATCGAGTTCCTGCCCCATGTTGGTGTTCAGCAGGGTCTCATATCCTTCCCGTCCGCCCCACAAAACATAGTTCTGCCCGCCAAGCCTGTTGGTGACGTCGAGCGCGTTTTTCACCTGAGCGGCGGCATAGGCAAACAGATCGAAATCCGGATTGGTCGCCGCACCCGCCATATAGCGGCGGTGTGAGAACAGGTTGGCCGTGCCCCACAGAAGGCGCGTTTTGGACGTCTCCATCTTCCTCAGAAACACATCGGCGATATCCTGAACGTTTTTGTCCGATTCAGCCAGTGTGGCGCCTTCCGGCGCAATATCGCGATCGTGAAAACAGAAGAAAGGCATGCCAAGGATGTCGAACATCTCAAATGCGACATCCGCCTTGAGCCTCGCCATTTCCATGGGATCGCCGGCCTGCATCCACGCACGTTCAAATGTCTCGCCGCCGAAGGGGTCGGATCCGGGCCAGCAAAAGGAATGCCAATAGCAGACCGCAAAGCGAAGATGATCTTCCATACGCTTGCCCAGAATGAGCTGGTCCGGATTGTACCATCGATAACTCAGCGGGTCGTCGCTCTCCGCTCCCTTATATTCAATGGGCGCGATCTGCTTGAAAAATCCGGTACTCACAATCTGAACTCCTTAAGGGCGGGATATAGTTTGCGCCAACGCTGATGCGCCTCCCCATAAGCGGCCATCTTGTCCACATGAGGTTCAATCACGTCTCTTATCGCCGGTTTCGTGCAGACCGATGCGGGACTGGCGCCGTCCGCGGCGCAGATGCCAAGGCGGGCGGCTCCGAAGGCACCGCCGAAATCGCCGTCAACCGGAACTTCGACGGGTATCTCAAGCAGACTGGCAATGATTGTCAGCCAGGTTTCCGACCGTGAACCGCCGCCAACGGCCATGACGCTCTCCGGCTTTGAACCGCCGGCGGCGAGGGCATCCATGCAGTCCCGTATGGCAAAGGCAACTCCATCCAGAACGGCATGGGTCATCGCCTTACGGTCCGTACCGTGGCCGATGCCGGCAAAGGCGCCGCGAATGGAAACGTCGTTGTGGGGTGTCCGCTCTCCGGACAAATAGGGCAGAAACATCAATGGCGCCGGACCGTTGACCGGCCCGAGATCTGCGGTCAGATCAGCGGCCGATTGCTGAAGCACGCCAGCAAGCCACTGAAGACTGTCTGTTGCGGACAGAATGACGCCCATCTGATGCCAGGTATCGGGTATGGCATGACAAAATGCATGGACCGCGTTGTCGACATTGGGCGAGAACCGGTCGTTGGACACAAACAGAACGCCGGATGTTCCAAGCGAAACGAAAGCGGATCCCGGCTGTACGGCACCCACGCCACACGCCGACGCCGCATTGTCACCGCCCCCGCCGGCGACGACAACGTTTCCGCCGGTACCCCACCGGGCCGTCAGATCAGGTTTGAGCCTTGCGCTGACGTCCGATCCTTCAACCAGTCGCGGCATGTGCGACCGGTCCAGACCCGTGGCGGCAAGAAGAGCATCGCTCCAGTCGCGCTTTGCGACATCAAGCCACAACGTGCCGGCGCTGTCAGACATATCGCCCACATAGTCGCCCGTCAGCATCAGCCGCACATAATCCTTTGGCAGCAGCACTTTGCGTGTCTTTTCAAAAACATCCGGCTCGTGCTTCCGGACCCATTCGAGCTTGGGCGCCGTGAAACCCGGCATGACAATATTGCCCCCCAACGATCGAAACCGGGCTTCACGCTGTTCCAGCTCGCCACATTCCCGTTCGGACCGGCCGTCATTCCACAGGATGCAGGGCCGCAGCGGGCGATCATCCGCATCAAGCAGCGTGGCGCCATGCATCTGACCGGAAAGGCCGATGCCGCGCAGCGCCGCCATCAGCCCGGCATGCTCTGCCCTCATTTGATCAAGGACCGCGACCACACCGTCCCACCAGTCCTCAGGCCGCTGTTCAGACCACAGCGGATGAGGACGGTTGACCGAAAGGTCGTGCGAAGCACTGGCACGGACTTTCTGATTGTCGTCAATCAGGAGAGCTTTGACGGAACTGGTGCCGATATCGATGCCGCAATACACGTAATCATTCCCCCAAAAGCGTCTGTCCGGTCGTGCCTAACCGGCTGCCACCAAGTCCTCATCGGCAAAGGCCCCGGGCCCCGGTGTGGCGCCGGGCGGACATTTGCCAAGAATGATCATGCCAAGCACTTCGTCCTTTGTGACGTCCCCGGTACCGGCCGTTCCAACCAGTTTGCCGTTTTTCATGACCGCGACACGGTCGGCAAGATCGAACACGTCATGGATATCGTGGCTGATCAGAAAGATGCCGATGCCCTCTTTCTTCAACTGCTTGGTCAGCTCCGCCACCTGCTGGGTTTCATGCGGGCCAAGCGCAGCCGTCGGCTCATCCATGATGATAATACGGGCGTTGAACTGCAGGGCACGGGCAATGGCGATCGATTGACGCTGACCGCCTGACAGGGCCCGGACCGGATCCTTGAATTTCCTGAAATTGGGATTGAGGCGATGCATCACCTTGCGGGCTTCGGCCTCCATGGCCACATCATCCAGCGTGCCCGTTGGGGAAATCAGCTCGCGACCGAGAAACAGGTTCGCGGCCGCATCCAGATTGTCCGCCAGCGCCAGTGTCTGGTAGATCGTTTCAATGCCGTATTTCTTGGCATCGCGCGGATTGTGGATCGGAGCTTCTTCCCCCTCGATATAAATCGTTCCGCCGTCCGGCGGATAGGCTCCGGACAGCATCTTGATCAGGGTCGATTTTCCCGCGCCATTATGCCCCAGCAGTCCGACCACTTCGCCCGGATACAGGTCCACCGTTACATCGTCGACCGCGTGGATGCCGCCGAAGGCAATCGACATATTCCGCATTTCGACCAGCGGCGTGCCGCCTTTTTCGCGCATTGCGTTCATAGCCAGCCCTCCCCTTACGCTGTCCGTCTACGGTAGACGGTGTCAACAAACACCGCAAAGACCAGAACGACTCCGACGACAATATTCTGAAGCGGCGCATCAAGTCCCATCAGCACCATTCCCGACTGCAGGCTCTGCATCACCAGAGCACCGATCATTGCGCCGACAACCGTTCCGGCACCCCCGCCCAGTGACGTCCCCCCGATCACCGCCGCGGCAATGACATAGAGTTCGTCCAGCATGCCTTGCGAATTGGTCGCCGCGTTCAGCCGGGCCGTTGAGATGCTTGCGCCAATCGCACAAAGAACGCCCATCAGCGAGAAAATGAAAACCGTGACGCGTTTGGTATTGATGCCGCTCAGCACCGCCGCTTCCGGATTGCCGCCGATGGCAAAGACGTAGCGCCCGAAACGGGTGCGGGTCGTAATGAACGTCATGATGATACCCACGGCAATGGCGATCAGAACCGGTATCGGCAATCCCCGTGCAATTTCCAGTCCGCCCTCAGGCACCTCCAGTCCCTTGGCTTCGGCAATTTTTGCGGCCACGCGCTTGGGCAGATAATAACTGTTCATCACCCACACGACGACCAGAACAACCGCCGATGTGATACCCGCCGTCACATATTCAGCCCAGATCGGCTTCAACGGAAACTTGAACCGCTTGCGCTGCCGGCGCGCGTGAACCGTTGCCCAGCAGATCGCGACGCATGCCAAAATACCCAATATCCATGACGCCGTATCGCCGATGGCGCCCTCAATGCCCCCGCCAATGAGCCGGAATGTCTCATCCATGGGCGCTTTTGTCTGCCCGGACGTCACCCACCAGGCCGCGCCGCGCCAGACCAGCAGGCCGCCAAGTGTTACAATGAAGGCCGGCACTGTCAGATAGGCGATGATCGCCCCGTGAAGCGCGCCGATACTCGCGCCGATGGCAGCACCGATCAGCAGGGTCACGATCCATACAGACCAATGTCCGGATCCGACAATGGAGGGCAACATGTCGATCTGGATCACCGCCATGACCATTCCGATAAACCCCAAAACGGAACCGACGGAGAGATCGATATGACGTGTAACAATGACGAGGACCATGCCGGTGGACATGACAGCAATCGAACTGGTCTGAACGGACAGGTTCCAGAGGTTTCTTGACGTCAGGAACGTACCGCCGGACAAAAGATGAAATCCGATCCATATGACCAGCAGGGCGCCGATCATGCCGATCATGCGCGTATCGACTTCCAAGGCGGCCAGAAAGGACTTATTCGTCTGCGACAAATTCGGCGGCGCACTTGTCGTGGCGGTATTATCAGACATGGTTGTTTACCCACGTGAGAGTTTAGGGTGTGGTCTCATAAATGACTACAGGATTCCCGGCCCAGACACCAATAAGGCCTCCTCGCCAAAGAAACTGTGGGCCTCTGATACTCCCGCACCGGCCTGCACGCCATCCGCCCGGCTCTTCCCTCTTAGGAAACCACACCTCAGACATCGATTGAGCTTGGCTTAACGTCCGGCTTCAAAAGGAAACATCGCCCGGCATGTTTCCGGGAGCTGTCTGCCCGGTGACATGACAGCGACGCTGATGACCGGACAGCGTTGGTCGGGAGCTCCCGGCCACACCAGAATGCAGCGTAGCCGGGAAGGCCTCACGGACTTAGTTGCAGGCTGCGACCGAACCGGCGTCAACGCCGTTGCAGACAACATCCTTGCCGACCCATCCTGCGTCGATGACGACGTTCAGGTTGTCTTTGGTGACGGGCAGCGGGGTCAGGAAAATGGCTGTCATTTCAACGCCATTCGGTCCACCGCTCCACTGCTGAGCGCCATCGACCTTTTCCATTTCGGTTCCCTCAGCCAAAGCAACGGCAATCGCTGCGGCGGCCTTGCCCAGCTCACGGGCATCTTTCCAGACAGACACAGTCTGCGTGCCCAGAGCTACACGGTTGAGGGCTGCATGGTCACCATCCTGCCCGGAAACGGGAACCGATCCGGCCATGCCTTGCGCTTCAAGTGCGGCAACAACGCCACCGGCGGTTCCATCGTTTGACGCAACAACAGCATCGACCTCGTTGTTATTGGCCGTCAGGAACTGTTCCATGTTCCGCTGAGCGTTCGCAGGCAGCCAGCCGTCGGTGTAAGCTTCACCGACATTTTTGATCTTGCCGGCATCCATAGCTTCCTTCAGCACTTCAATCTGACCGGAATGAAGGAAATCGGCGTTGGGATCTGCTGACGAGCCTTTGATGAAGACGTAGTTGCCTTCCGGCTGGGCTTCGAGCACGGCCTTAGCCTGTAGGCGGCCCACTTCTTTGTTGTCGAACGTCAGGTAAAACGCTTCAGGTATTTCGATCAGGCGGTCATAACCGACGACGGGAATGCCCTCTGCTTCGGCATTTTCGATAGCGGGACGAATCGCCTCGGAATCCTGTGCCAGTACGATCAGAGCGTCTGCGCCCTGCGAGATCAGGCTCTCAACATCGGTCAGTTGCTTGGCAGGCGAGGACTGCGCATCCGCCGAGATATATTTTGCGCCAAGCTTTTCAAGCTCAGCCTTGATTGCCGCTTCGTCTGTTTTCCAGCGCTCCTCCTGGAAGTTTGACCAGCTCACACCAACGGTGATGTCTTCGGCCCAGGCTGCCGATACTGCTGCAACCGAAATCATCGTCCCGGCGAGGATCGATACAATTTTTTTCATTCTGGAATTCCTCCACTCAGATGTTCCAGACTCCTCCGGCTCACGAACATCTGCACACATTCGGACCTGATGCCATGCGGCATCGCACAATAGGGATGTCATGTTGTCCTATTTAATTCGACATCCGAAAAAAAGTTGATCCAAACCCGCGCTCCTGTCAAGATGCATTTGCGAAACCAAACAAAAGAATTTTGAAATGCGCGAAGAAAAACAAAAATAATATCTATAAAACAAGTCGTTAGAGGAAACGCAAGAAAGCTTAACCAGCATGACAAAAAAGGCGGACCGCGATCAGATACGGCGCCAGAACCGCGGAATTATCCTATCAGCCCTCCGCAGAAGCAGATCGATTGCGCGGGTGGATCTGGGCCGCGAAACCAAACTGAGCCCCGCGACCGTAACCTCAATTACGTCGGATCTGATCGATGAAAAACTCATTGTTCAACTTGTCGAACCCGATCTCAAACAGGTCGGCAGCCGGGGCCGGCCGCGAACGTTCCTGACCCTGAACCCAGAGGCGGCCCGGATCGCCGGCATAAAAATCTCGGTCAACAAAATCGAGCTTCTTCTGGCGGACTATCAGGGCAACAGTCTTGGCAGCGAGCAGTTCAACGTCCGTACCGAGACGGCCTCCAGCGATCATTTCGCCGCCCAGTTGATTGAACTGCTGAAAAGTTTTTGCCGCTCGCGCGGAACACCGCCCGAGCAACTGGTTGAAATCGGGATCGCTTCGCAAGGCGTCGTCAATTCACGGAAAGGAACCATCGTCTGGAGCCCGGCCTTCTCCGAGCCGAACATAAATATCACTGATCCAATTCAGGCCGCGCTCGGCATCCCGTGCAGTCTGTCAAACGATTCCAACATGATCGCCCAGGCACTGCATTGGAAGGAGCCGGATCATTTCAGCGGCACGTTTGTCGTTATTTTCGTCGATTACGGCGTGGGCTGCGGCATCTATATCGATAATCATCTGTTTGTCGGCGACACGGGCGCGGCATCGGAAATAGGACACGCCAATCACATTCCCGACGGCGATCTTTGCCGCTGCGGGAAGCATGGGTGCCTTGAAGCCTATCTCGGCGACTACGCCATTATGCGGGCCGCGCAGGGTCTGGACGGCCGGCATAATCCGCGCGATATCAAAGTCGGCCGGGACAAAATCAACGAAATTGCGGAGAGAGCCCGCAGTGGGGATAGGGCGGCGGCCAAGGTTTTCCAAAAGGCCGGCGAAGCGCTTGGCTACGGAATAGCCAGACTGCTCGCCACTCTCGATCCAAATCGCATAGCCATCACCGGTGCCGGTTCGCAGGAATTCGATCTTATGGAGACCGGAATGCGGACAGCTCTTGAAGATGCGCTGGTCGAGGACCTGCGTCAGCATGCGAAAATCGAAGTTCGCCCATGGCAGGACGACACCATTCTTGCAGGAACGATCGCCCGCACTTTGCAGCGTCTGGACTCCGTCGTATTTGCCGTCGCCAAAAACAAACATAAAGTCGCGGAGAAAGAGGGCGTTTAATGCGGGCAACAGTTTGTATTCTGTCTTTCTCCGCCCTGCTCGTTCTGACGCCCGTGGCTGCCGATGACCACCAGCCCTGGGCTGAGCGGACAATTCGCGATCACCTGCGGTTTGAGGATTTTGCCGGAAAAGAAGGCGATCGGCATGAAGCGCTGATTGACCGGGGACGCGATCTTTTTATCGCAAAGTTCACGGATCTGGATGGCGCCGGGCGACCGATGGCGACTCAGGCGATCCTGGCGACGAAACGGCGCCGGCCCGCGCCGCAGGCATTTCAACGCCTGGCAGGCCCGGATGCCAATTCCTGCGCCTCCTGTCACAACGACCCAGTCGCCGGCGGCGCCGGTCATTTCACCGCCAATGTGTTTGTGTCGGAAGGCTTTGAAAGCGCGGATTTTGATACATCGGACCCGCAGTTTTCCAACGAGCGGGGCACCAACGCCCTGCAGGGAGCCGGTCTTGTCGAACTGCTTGCCCGGGAGATGACACGGGATTTGCAGGCTCAGCGCAAGGCGGCGCTTCAAGAGGCTCGTCAATCGGGTGAGCCGGTGGAAAAGGAGCTGATATCAAAAGATGTCCGGTTCGGCTCAATCACGGCCAATCCGGACGGAACGCTGGATGTCAGCAAAATCGACGGCGTGGATACCGACCTGACCATACGGCCATTCGGGCAAAAAGGCGTCTTCTCCTCTCTGCGGCAATTTACGGTCAATGCCATGAACCATCATCATGGCATGCAGGCAGAAGAACGGTTTGGCACTCTCTGGACAGGCTCGGATGACTTTGACGAGGACGGCGTGACAGATGAGCTCAGTCGAGGCGATGTTTCGGCACTTGTCGCATGGCAGGCCACGTTGGAACCGCCGACGCGAAACGCCGACCTGCCGGATGACTGGCTGCAGGCAGCGGAACAGGGCGAAACGATTTTCGCAAAAACAGGGTGTACCGAATGTCACCGCCCCACCCTGCCGTTGAAATCGCTGATATTTTCCGATCCCGGTCCGTTCGAAGTGGCCGGAACGCTGCGCCCGGAAGAAACAGCCGCGCCGATTACACACGATCTGGAGTTGGAAGACTGGGCAAAGACCCTCAAAAGGGACGCGGAGGGCAACTGGCTGGTTCCCTTGTTCGGCGACCTCAAACGACACCGCATTGCCGGAAAACGGGAAGACACTTTCGGAAACGAGTTGCTCTCCCAACGCTTTGTCGATCGGGATGTGTTTCTCACCACCGAGTTATGGGGCGTTGAAACCACCGGGCCTTATGGCCACAGGAGCGATATCACGACGCTGAATGAAGCTATTCTCAGCCATGGCGGCGCAGCGCTGGACACCCGCAATGCTTATGCCGCCCTGCCGGACAAGGATCGCAATGCGCTCATCGCGTTTCTTCGAACATTGGTGATCCAACAATGAGCTTGTCAAAACATTCTTTCTCACCTGCATCCGGGCTACTGGCGGTAGCCATCCTCATCGGATCGGTTGGTCCGCCCGATGCGGACGAAAAAGCACAAGACATGACCGGGCCGGTGCCTGAATTTATTGAAGAGGCCGCCAATGCGGGGATCGACCATACCTATGACGGTCCCTGGGAATATTTTGTCGGCGGCGGCGCTGCGGCTTTTGACTGTAATGACGACCGACGTCCCGATCTGTTTCTGGCCGGGGGTGCCGCGCCGGCACGATTGTTCGTCAACCAGACACAAACAGGCGGTTCGCTCTCATTTACGGGACAGGCCCTCACCCTGAGTGAAAAGAGCCTCACCAAGGTGCTGGGCGCCTATCCGCTTGATATCGATAATGACGGTCATACCGACCTCGCTGTGCTGCGGGTCGGCGAAAACCTGCTTCTCAAAGGAGGACCGGACTGTCATTTTGAGATTGCAAACCGCACCTGGGGCTTCGATGGCGGCCGGAATTGGACTACGGCCTTTTCGGCTGTCTGGGAGGCGGACCAGCGCTTTCCGACACTGGCATTTGGCAATTATGTCGACCGGTCCGCACCCGGATCTCCCTGGGGTACATGCCACGACAATGTCCTCGCCCGGCCCGGCGGTGAGGAAACCCCGGATTACTCCGAACCATTTTCCCTGTCGCCCGGGCATTGCGCCCTTTCCATGCTGTTTACCGACTGGAACCGTTCGGGCGAACCGGCGCTGCGCGTTTCCAATGACCGCCATTATTATCGGGGAGGAGAAGAACAGCTCTGGTTCCTGCCGCCCGAGCGTGCGCCGCGTCTTTATCGTCGTGCCGACGGGTGGGAACGCCTCAAAATCTGGGGCATGGGAATCGCCACACACGATCTCAACGCCGATGGATTTCCGGAATATCTTCTCACCAGCATGGGCGATACCAAACTGCAAACGCTGGATGAAGAAGCGGAGGAAGACCGGCCGGTCTACCGCGATGTCGCTTTCGAAAAAGGCGCCACCGCTCATCGACCCTACACCGGCGATGAAATCCGGCCCTCAACAGGCTGGCATGCTGACTTTCAGGATTTCAACAACGACTCACTGATCGATATCTACATCGCCAAGGGCAATGTCGAGGCGATGCCGGATTTTGCCGCATATGATCCGGACAATCTGCTTCTGGGAAACTGGCAGGCGGGTTTTGACGAAAAAGGCAAGGAGGCCGGCATCGCGCTTGATCGCCGGGGAAGAGGTGCCGTCGTTGCAGATTTCAACCTTGACGGCCTCCAGGACCTGGTTGTCGTCAACCGTGCTGCGCCGGTCAGCGTTTTCCGAAATCAGGGACAGAAGATCGGTGACGCGCATGCACCGATGGGCAATTGGCTCGGCATCGAACTCAAACAAAAGGGTGCCAATCCGAACGCGATCGGCGCGCGCATAAGCGTCAGGATCGGAAATCGAAGCCTTGTCAAGGACGTTGATATCGGCGGCGGTCATGCCTCAGGCACACTTGGCTTTGAGCATTTCGGAGTGGGCACCGCAGAACGGGCCCAAATCCGGGTTCGCTGGCCGGACGGGTCCTGGAGTCATGGTTATCGCGTCTTTACCAACGCCTTCGTCGTGATCGAAAGGGATAATCCCAACGCCATCCAATGGCATCCGCAGTAATTTAACTCGTTGAAAAAACAAGTTAATCGATCAATTACTTCGTGCCCTTATTAATAGGGTACACAGGATCGCCTGCAGGACGGCTCCCAATTGCATCTCACGCAGGTCCATCGGACGGACCACAGAACCGATAGGCCTCAATCGGCACAGTACGGCCTTTCACATCGATGTTGCCGATTTTTTCCAGTTTGTAATCCCCGGTAAGACGCCGAATTGTGTCCGCACTGACCTGGACCGTGACCATATCTCCACGGTCGATGGCCCGGGCACTGTTTTCGAGCCGCGAGGCAACATTCACCGTGTCTCCGATAACGGTGTAGTTCATACGCTCCGGTGCGCCGATATTGCCCACGACCAACGGACCGGAATGGATGCCAATTCGCAGCCGCACGATCGGCAGGCCCTCTTCTTCTCTGCGGACATTGTCTGTTGTGATCCGTTCGATGATCCGCAGCGCCGCGCGTGCTGCGGCATCCGCATGGTCGTCCATGGTTTCCGGCGCACCCCAGAAAGCCATAACCGCATCGCCGATATATTTGTCGACCGTTCCGCCCTCGGCGGTGATGCACTCCCACAGCAGCGTCAGATGTTCGTTGATAAACCGGGCTGTGCTGCGGGCGTCCATGCCCTCGCACAGGCCGGTAAACCCGACAATATCGGTAAACATAACCGTAAGCTCACGATCCTCGGAAAAGTCTTCCGGCAGGTTTTCGCTGACAAGGCGCGAAACAAGTTTTTTCGGAACGTAGCGAGAAAAGGCTTTCAGGCCGTCCATCATGCCGTTCAGCGACCGCGCAAGGTCATCCATTTCCCGGATGACGCTGCCTGGCAGGGCTGAAACACGATCAAACTGGATCCGGCTGATAATACCGGCATTTTCCGACGCGGCCTTGATCGGCCGGGTAATGGCCCTGCTCAACAAAAAAACCGCGATCAGCGCTGCGAACAGAACAATCAGTCCCAGCCCGATGCTCCGCACAAGGACTTGAAACGGTTCGGCATTTTCGGAGGCGCGGCGGTAGGTGCCGATCAGAACATTGGTATTGGCCGTGCGAACCGGCCAGACTTTCGTTGCGAAGAAATACAACTCGCCCTGATGATGAAGGCCATGCAGCGAGATATCTTTTTCCTCAAGATGCTCCATGCCGGGAATGGTCCGGCGTTCTCCCTGATCAAGCAGGATCGGATCGCCCAGTTCATCAACGGACGGCAGGATATTCTCGTCCGAAAGCCCGACCGGGCTGTCGGCCAGCAAGGGATGGGCGGCAACAAATTCTCCGCTCGTGTCCAGAATAAATGACACCGTGTCCGTCTCGCCGCTCAAATCCCGCATCAGCGCAGAAAAGACTTCAAGATCAAATGCGCCGATGACAACACCGGGCATGCCGTCAGGCGTGCGAAAGGACCGGCTGATCAGAAGCACACTGTCTTCATGAACAGGGTCAAAATAGGGACCATCCCAAAGCGTTTCGCCATGACTGTTCAACGCTCTTCCCGCCAGCATTTCAATCGCGGGCCAGTGCTCATCCCTGAATGCGAGGATTTTCGGATCCCCCCGCTCAAGTGTCGAAGAAACGCCGAATCCCTGCAGATGCCGGTTCAGGACATAAACCCGATTAAGCCCCTTCTCGGCTGCAAGCGTGCCTTTCAGAAAATTGGCGAGCCGGTGGACCTCCAGCAGGTTTTGCTCGCCGACCGTCAGGCTGCGTGCAACGACCTCGACATGGCGATAAGCCTCTTCAACTTCGCTGTCGACCGCAACGCCGATGGCGTTGAGGTTCAGTTCGATGATGCGGCCGCCAAGGTTGGAAATCAGTTTTCTGCCGGAGAAAAAATTGATCGCAAGCGATGCACCGACAGCCAGCAGGATCAGTGTCGCCAGGCTGCCAAGAAGCGTCGGCATCAATCGAAATCGCACGGTTCGTTTCCCCCGAAAATCAGCCTTTTCCCGTCTCCCGTCGGCTGAACCTGTCGCGGTTATTATGCGCTCTCAGGCCCCGTGCTGAAAAGTCCGTCCAGGAACACCTTTAACAGCGTGTCCTCTGCTTCCTCCGCCAACACCGTCCCCTCACCCGGGCGCCCGGTGACCGCCTCGATCTGCACCTGAAAATCGGCATAATGCTGCGTGGTGGCCCAGATCATGAAAATCAGATGGACCGGTTCAATGGGCACCATCTTGCCGCTGTCGATCCAGCCCTGTATGACCGCGCATTTTCGGTCGACCAGTTCCTTCAGGCTTCCGGAAAGAACAGGGAGGAGATTGGGCGCGCCATTTAAGATCTCCTGCGCGAACAGCCGGGAGGCTTTGGGGTGCTGCCGGGACATTTCCAGCTTACTGCGGATATACGCATTGATCTCGTGTTTGGGATCACCGTCCGGATTAAGTTCCGAAAGCGGCGCCAGCCACTTCGTCAATGTGTTTTCGAGAACGGCGAGATAAATTTCCCTCTTGCTCTTGTAATAATAGAGCATGTTGGGTTTCGACATCCCGGCCCGACTTGCGATGACGTCAATCGTCGCGCCGCGAAAACCGAATTCGGCAAATGTTTCAAGCGCCGCTTCGCTTATTTTCTGCTGGTTTTCGGCCTGAATTCGTGTCTGCTTCTTTTCCGTGCCGTTACCGTTTCGCATGGGGCTGTCAGTCATTTTTGGGTTTCCAGCCCCGTGCGTTCGTGGCCCATTTGTGTTGGCTCATAAGCACCGATGCCCCTTAAAATAATGTCGATAACCGTCTGTTTGGCGCTTTCAAACTGCTCGTCAGTCAAAGGCGATCCGCCATTCAGTGTATCAATCTGATGATTGAAATCCGCATAATGCTGGGTTGTCGACCAGATCATGTAAAGCAGATAGTCCGGATCGACCGGCCTGATCCTGCCGGCGGCAATCCAGCGCCGGATAATCGCAACACGACTGTCTGTCCAGTCCCGCAATGTCGTTTCCAGATAGTCCTGAATGACCGGCGCCCGGTGCAGAATCTCGTTCGCCCAGACTTTCGAGCCCATCGGATACTCACGGGAGATATCCATCTTCTTGCTGATATAGCTCGACAATGCCTCAACCGGATCGTCGCAGTCATCGAATGAATTTGCCGCGTCAAGCCAGATGTTGAAAATGCGTTCGACGACACACCGGTAAAGCGCCTCTTTGGTGGGAAAGTAATAGTGAAGATTGGCCTTCGGAATACCCGCTTCTTCAGCGATCTCGTTCGTTGTCGCACCCCGAAACCCGCGTTCGGCAAAAATCTTCTCCGCCGCCTCCAGAATGAGGCGCTCATTTTCCTCCCGGACGGAGTGTCTGTTTGCATTTCTTTGCGCCATAGACGTGATCAGTTTTTGGTCTTGCGGGTTAAAAAATATCCTTGACCAATTGGTCAAGGCTTCATATCGTAATTTGACCATTTGGTCAGGTCGGCGCCTGATCTTTTGGTAGCAAGAGCATGGCGGCAACGCAAGAAAGATGACGGAAAAATCCGCATAACCGCCGTGTTTCATCAAACCAGAGTTTTGGCCGAGCCGAAGAAA
The DNA here is from genome assembly GCA_965275915.1 of Stappiaceae bacterium. GTDB lineage: Bacteria > Pseudomonadota > Alphaproteobacteria > Rhizobiales > Stappiaceae > JBDWFY01. The sequence goes on along the minus strand of CBDHYI010000002.1, from coordinate 47,846 downwards.
ACCGGGTATTCGGCCGTGGAAGATATCTCTAATCGGGAACAGTTTTAACTGGGCAAAGGGTCAGCAGATACGTCTTTGAGAGCAGGAACGCGGTTGTTGAATGTCATGGCATTGGGCCTTCACAATACGTGACAAACAATCGGACTTGCTGACCGGAAAGCGCCACATCGTACGATCAACAGGCTGACGATGTGGAGGGAGGTTTTATGGTCAGTTCAGCAGGTGCCGGCCTGGGAACACATAAAGGTCTGGCGACCAATAATCTGGACGCATTCTGGATGCCGTTTACGGCAAACAGGCAATTCAAGAAGAATCCGCGCCTCTTCGTCGGCGCCAAGGACATGCATTACACGACTGCCGACGGGCGTAAGGTCCTGGATGGAACCGCGGGCCTATGGTGCTGTAATGCCGGGCATGGCCGGGAGAAAATCGTCAAGGCCGTGCAGAACCAAGTTGCCGAACTGGATTATGCGCCCGCATTCCAGATGGGACACCCAAAAGCTTTTGAACTTGCTGCGCGACTGGCAGCGCTGGCCCCCAGCCCGCTTGACCATTTGTTTTTCACCAATTCCGGCTCTGAGAGTGTCGAAACCGCGCTGAAAATAGCGCTCGCGTATCAAAGAGCCCGCGGAGAAGGATCACGCACTCGACTGATCGGGCGGACCCGCGGCTATCACGGTGTTAATTTCGGGGGCATTTCCGTTGGCGGTATCGTTGCCAACAGGAAAATGTTCGGCACGCTCTTGACGGGCGTCGATCATATCCGGGATACGCATGATCTGGAAAAAAACGCCTTTACGCGCGGCATTCCAGAACATGGCGCAGAGCGCGCCGAGGATCTGATCGATCTCATCAAGCTGCATGACGCATCAACCATCGCGGCTGTCATTGTCGAACCGGTGGCGGGATCGACCGGCGTTCTCGTGCCCCCCCAAGGCTACCTGAAACGATTGAGGGACATCTGCAACGAACACGGCATTCTGCTGATTTTCGATGAAGTCATCACCGGGTTCGGGCGGCTTGGAGCCCCATTTGCAGCCGACTATTTCGGCGTCACGCCGGATCTGATCACCACGGCCAAAGGCATTACCAGCGGCGTCATTCCGATGGGTGCGGTTTTCTGCAGCAAATCGATCTATGAGACCTTCATGCGTGGCCCCGAGCACATGATCGAACTGTTCCACGGCTATACCTATTCCGCCCACCCGATTGCCTGCGCCGCCGCTCTGGCAACGCTGGATGTCTATGAAGAAGAGGGCCTGCTGAGCCGCGCCGCTGACCTTGCTTCCTATTGGGAAGACGCGGTTCATTCGCTCAAGGACTGCCCGCATGTGATTGACACGCGCAATCTGGGGCTGATCGGTGCCATCGAACTGACGCCGATTGCCGGTCAGCCGACAAAACGCGCCTTTTCGGCTTTCCTCAAAGCCTATGACGACAACATTCTGATCCGCACGACAGGCGATATCATCGCGCTTTCCCCGCCGCTGATCATCACCAGGGGTCAGATTGACGAGCTGTTTTCCAAGTTGCGCGCCGTCCTGCAGGCCATCGATTAAGGAGACGACCATGGACCGGATTCACAACGTTATCGGCGGTGCATCAAGCCCTTCCAATTCGGGTCGGACGGCTCCGGTGTTCAATCCGGCAACAGGAGAGCAAAGCGCGGAACTCGGCCTCTCCAGCGCCGCCGAGGTATCCGATGCCGTGACTGCGGCCAAAACCGCTTTTCCGGCCTGGCGTGATATGCCGCCGCTGAAGCGGGCCCGCCTGTTTTTTCGCTTCAAGGAACTCTTGTCCAACAATGCCGAGCGGATCGCGGAGGCGATCTCAAAAGAGCACGGCAAGACCCATGACGATGCGCTGGGCGAAGTATCGCGCGGTATTGAAGTGGTCGAATTTGCCTGCGGCATTCCGCAGCTTCTGAAAGGCGAATTCGCCCGCAATGTCGGCCCTTCGATCGATTCTTATTCCGACCGGCAACCTCTGGGTGTCGTCGCCGGAATCACCCCGTTCAATTTCCCGGCAATGGTGCCGCTTTGGATGTATCCAATGGCCATCGCCAGCGGAAATACCTTTGTTCTGAAACCATCCGAACGCGATCCCTCCGCCGTGATGGTCGTCTATGAGCTCTTCAGGGAGGCCGGCTTTCCCGACGGCGTGCTCAATGTCGTTCACGGCGACAAGGAAGCGGTCGACACGCTTCTGACGCATCCGGACGTCAAAGCGGTCAGTTTTGTGGGGTCCACCCCGATCGCCGAATATGTCTACAGAACGGCGACGGCACACGGGAAACGCGTTCAGGCGCTTGGCGGCGCCAAGAATCACATGATCGTCATGCCCGACGCGGATATGGACCAGGCCGCCGATGCGCTGATGGGAGCAGGCTACGGATCGGCCGGCGAACGCTGTATGGCGATTTCCGTAGCGATGCCGATCGGCGAGGAGACGGCCGATCGTCTGGTCGAAAAGCTGGTTCCGCGCGTTCAGAGCCTGAAAATCGGACCGGCGACCGACCCGGATGCTGAAATGGGACCGCTGGTTACGAAACAGCATCAGCAAAAGGTTCTCTCTTATATCGATCAGGGCGAAAAAGAAGGCGCGGACCTTGTCGTCGACGGGCGCGGATTTTCCCTGCAGGGTTATGAAAACGGCTATTTCGTCGGCGGCAGCCTGTTCGACCGGGTCACAACGGACATGCGCATCTATAAGGAAGAGATTTTCGGGCCGGTGCTTTCTGTGGTGCGCGCGGGCGGCTACGATGAAGCGCTCACGATGATCAACGAACACGAATATGGAAACGGCACTGCGATCTTCACCCGCGACGGCGATGCGGCAAGAACGTTCGCCGATCAGATCGAAGTGGGCATGGTCGGGATCAATGTGCCGATTCCGGTTCCCGTGGCTTACTTCTCCTTTGGCGGTTGGAAACGTTCACTTTTTGGCGATCATTCCATTTACGGACCGGAAGGCATCCGCTTTTATACGCGTCTGAAGACGATAACCAGCCGCTGGCCGGCCGGCATCAAAGAGGGCGCGGTCTATACGTTCCCAAGCCTTGACTAGGCTGGACAGAAACCGACGAGAATTAAGGAAAACCAATGGCCGCACCGGGACAGAACCTGAAAATCGACGGCACCCGCCTCTGGGATTCGCTGATGGAAATGGCCGAAATCGGACCGGGCGTCCGGGGCGGCAACAATCGGCAGACACTCACTGACGATGACAAAAAGGGCCGCGCGCTCTTTACCCAGTGGTGCAAGGATGCGGGCATGAGCATGGCCGTGGACTCAATGGGCAATATGTTCGCCCGGTTTGAAGGCACCGATCCGAGCCTTGATCCGGTGATGGTCGGCAGCCACCTGGATACGCAGCCCACCGGCGGCCGTTATGACGGCGTTTTGGGTGTTCTTGCCGGTCTTGAAATGATCCGGACAATAAATGACCTTGGAATCAAGACGAAACGGTCCATCGAAGTAGTGAACTGGACCAATGAGGAAGGCACGCGATTTGCGCCGGCCATGCTGGCATCGGGTGTCTTTGCCGGAGTGCATGCGCAGGATTGGGCCTACGCCCGGGAAGATTCGGAGGGAAAAAAATTCGGCGACGAACTGGCACGCATCGGGTATGTGGGGGATGAACCCGCTGGACAAAGAAAACTCCACGCCATGTTCGAGCTGCATATCGAGCAGGGCCCCATTCTTGAAGATGAGGGCTGCGATATCGGGGTCGTGACCCATGGCCAGGGTCTGAACTGGCTGCAGGTCACCCTGGTCGGCAAGGAAAGCCATACCGGTTCGACACCGATGCCCAAGCGCGTCAATGCCGGGCTTGGCGCTGCACGCATCACCGACCTGGTCAACGACATCGCCTGGCGCTACGCCCCGCACGCGGTCGGTGCCATTGGCCACATGGACGTCTATCCAAACTCCCGTAATATCATCCCCGGCAAGGTCTTGTTCACCGTCGATTTCCGGCATCCGGACAAAGATGTGATCACCGCCATGGAGCAGGCCCTGCGCTATGAGGGCAAAACAATCGCCGAGGAGATCGGGCTGGAAATGTCCATTGAACAGGTCGGAGCGTTCGATCCGGTGACATTTGACGAAGGCTGCGTCACAGCTGTCAGAAACGCCGCCGAACGCCTTGGCTATAAACACCGCAACATCGTCTCAGGCGCGGGACACGATGCCTGCTGGATCAATCGCGTCGCGCCGACATCGATGGTGATGTGCCCGTGCGTGGACGGCCTTTCGCACAATGAAGACGAAAAGATCTTTCCCGAATGGGCCGAAGCGGGAGCCAACGTCCTGTTCCATGCGGTGGTTGAGACAGCGGAAATCGTGGAGTGATTATTTGAAGCGTGCCGGAAACGATACACACGGAAATTCAGAGTAAGGGGAACGAAAAATGGCGAGCAAAGTAATAAAGGGCGGCACCGTCGTTACCGCGGACCTCTCTTACAAGGCCGATGTTCTGGTCGACGGCGGTAAAATCATCGCAATCGGCGAAAACCTCTCCGGCGACGAAACACTGGACGCAACAGACTGTTATGTCATGCCCGGCGGTATCGATCCGCACGTGCATCTTGAAATGCCTTTTATGGGCACCTTCTCCAGCGACAATTTTGAGAGCGGCACGCGCGCAGGTCTTGCCGGCGGCACCACGATGGTTGTCGATTTCTGCCTGCCCAACCCGGACCAGTCGCTGCTTGAGGCGCTGGCTGTCTGGCAGCAGAAATCCTCCCTCGCCTGTGCGGATTATTCCTACCACATGGCGATCACCTGGTGGAGCGAACAGGTCTTCAATGAAATGGCCGAGGTCGTCGACCGCGGCATCAACACATTCAAGCATTTCATGGCCTATAAAGGCGCGCTCATGGTCGATGACGATGAGATGTTTGCCAGCTTCCAGCGCTGTGCGGCGCTTGGCGCGATGCCGCTTGTTCATGCGGAAAACGGCGATGTGGTCGCAACCCTGCAGCAGAAACTGCTGGCGGAGGGCAACAACGGACCGGAGGCCCATGCCTATTCGCGGCCCGCTGAGGTCGAAGGCGAGGCCACCAACCGCGCAATCATGATTGCCGATATGGCGCATGTGCCCCTTTATGTGGTGCACACATCCTGCGAACAGGCGCACGAAGCCATCCGGCGGGCCCGGCAGAAGGGCATGCGGGTGTACGGCGAACCGCTGATCCAGCATCTGACGCTGGACGAAAGCGAATATGCCAACCCGGACTGGAATCATGCCGCAAGGCGGGTCATGTCACCGCCCTTCCGCAACAAACAGCATCAGGATTCGCTCTGGGCCGGGCTGCATGCCGGGTCTCTCCAGGTTGTCGCAACCGATCACTGCGCCTTCACGACAGAGCAAAAACAGTTCGGCATCGGCGACTTCACCAAGATCCCCAATGGCACCGGCGGGCTGGAAGACCGCATGCCGATGCTCTGGACGTACGGCGTTGAGACGGGACGGCTGACCGTGAATGAATTCGTGGCTGTCACCTCAACGAACATTGCCAAAATTCTTCACATGTACCCGAAAAAAGGCGCGATCCTGGTGGGCGCGGATGCGGATATTGTGGTCTGGGACCCCAAACGCTCCAAAACCATCTCGGCGACAAACCAGCAATCCGCCATTGATTACAACGTGTTCGAGGGCAAACAAGTAACCGGCCTGCCGCGCTTCACCCTGACCCGCGGGCAAGTGGCGATCGAGGAAAGCACGGTCAAGGCGGAACCCGGACACGGCGAATTCGTGGCACGGGAGCCTTATCATCCCGTCAACAAAGCGCTTTCCAAGTGGAAAGAAATCACGGCACCGCGCAAAGTCGAACGGCTGCCGGAAAATATGCCGGCAGGCGTTTAAAAATACCGCCCAGGGCAGACCTCTGCCCTGGGACCTGACTTTTCAAGCAGTTGTTGGGGCTGCAAGGAGACACGCATGCTGTCCGCTGCGGAAATTGAAGATGGGCTGAATGACACGATGAACGCTGACGAGCCGACAATTCAGATCAGCAGGCTGTCACTGACGTTTGAAACCAATGACGGGCCGGTCCATGCCCTTTCCGATATCGATCTGTCGATCAACCGCGGAGACTTTGTGTCTTTTATCGGTCCCTCAGGCTGCGGAAAAACAACCCTTCTCAGAGTCATTGCCGACCTGGAGAAACCGACAGCCGGCAGGATCGCGGTAAACGGTGTTTCCCCGGAGCAGGCTCGGCTGAACCGGGCCTACGGATATGTGTTTCAGGCCGCTGCGCTTTATCCCTGGCGTACCATCGGCAAGAACATTGCCCTCCCGCTTGAGATCATGGGACTTGATAAGGCCGAGCAACTGCGACGGATCAAACGCAACCTTGAACTCGTTAACCTCGACGGATTTGAGCGTAAATATCCCTGGCAACTCTCCGGCGGCATGCAGCAGCGGGCCAGCATCGCCCGTGCGCTTGCGGTCGATCCGGATCTGTTGCTGATGGATGAGCCGTTCGGCGCGCTCGATGAAATCGTTCGCGACCACCTCAACGAACAGCTGCTGAAACTCTGGGCCAAGACCGACAAGACGGTGGTCTTCGTCACGCATTCCATTCCCGAAGCTGTGTTTCTGTCGACCAGAATCGTGGTTCTATGCCCGCGCCCGGGACGCATCCACGAAGTGATTGACTGCAATCTGCCGCGCGACCGGACACTCGACATCCGCGAAGCGCCGGAGTTTCTTGAGATCGCCCACCGGGTTCGGGACGGTCTAAGGGCCGGTCATTCCTATGAGGATGTGTGAGGAATGAGCACAAGCAGAAGGCCCTTGACCGTTCGCATCTTCGGCAGCACCGCCTTCGCCGAAACGGTGGTCGCCCTGGCGATCATTGCCGTCTGGTATCTGGCGGCCATCTATCTCAATGCCGCTTTCCAGAAGGAGCTTTTCGACAGGGCCAATCGTCCTAAAGTGCCGACTGTTGAATTCGTGTCGGCTACCCTGTCGCAGGAACGCCCGGTCTTGCCGGCGCCGCACCAGGTCGTTAAGGAAATCTGGGAGACAACCGTCGAAAAGAAGATCACCAGCAAGCGCAGCCTTGTCTATCACAGCTGGATTACTCTTTCGACGACCCTGGTCGGCTTTGTCATCGGCACATTGCTGGGCATTCTGCTTGCGGTTCTCATTGTCCATAGCCGGGTGCTCGATAAGAGCCTCATGCCCTGGATCATCACGTCCCAGACCATTCCAATCCTCGCCATTGCGCCGATGATTATCGTGGTGTTGAACGCGGTGGGAATTTCAGGCCTTTTGCCCAAAGCCTTCATCTCCACCTATCTCAGCTTCTTCCCAGTGGCCGTCGGCATGACCAAGGGACTGCGCTCACCCGATTCCATCAATATGGATCTGATGAAAACATTCTCGGCGAGCAACTGGCACGTCTTCTGGAAACTGCGGCTGCCCTCGTCCCTGCCCTACCTGTTTACATCGATGAAAATCGCCATCGCCATTTCGCTCGTTGGCGCCATTGTCGGCGAACTGCCCACAGGCGCCGTGGCAGGTCTGGGCGCCAGGCTCCTTTCAGGATCCTATTACGGTCAGACAGTTCAGATCTGGTCTGCGCTTATCGCCGCAGCGGTGCTTGCGGCTGCGCTTGTTGCGATTGTCGGCCTCATCAATCAGGTCACCCTTAAACGAATGGGACTGACATGATTGCGCAAACGCCGCCCCGCACGACAGGAAAAAGCCTTTCGGCGACCGTCTGCCTTGGTGCCGTCGGCGGGCTCACGCTGGGCCTCTTCGGCCCGGAAACCGGGTCGGGTATTTCTGACTATCCGTCTCTGCTTGCCGGCGCTGTTCTGAGCCTAGTCTGCGCGCTCGCCTATTTTCTCGGGCGGTTATCCGGTCCGGCAGCTATTGTCGCGTTCGGCCTGGTGTCTCATAGTCTTGCCTACAGCCTGATCGATGCAGTCGGAGCCCTGCCGGGCCAGGCTTCTGTAGGGTTCTGGGCACTTGTCATATCGGCGTGGGCATGCGGCTGGCTGTTCGTCGAGGAGCTTGCCTATCTGAAAACCAAAGGGCAGACGGCTCCACGTCTGGTCAACCTGGCCATTCCGGTCATATTCGGCCTCTGGATTCTTGTTCTTTGGCAACTCGTTGTCCGCGGATTCGGCATTCCGCGTGTTTTGCTGCCGGCGCCAAGTGAGATCGGTGAACGGTTCGCGGCGTCCCTGCCGATCCTGTGGGCCGACTTTCAGCAGACATTCCTCAAGGCCGTTCTGATCGGCTATGCGCTTGGGTGCGGTTCGGGATTTCTCGTCGCCATCCTTGTCGACCGCGTACCGTTTCTGCAGCGGGGGCTGCTGCCGATCGGCAATCTTGTCTCGGCCCTTCCGATCATCGGCGTCGCGCCGATCATGGTCATGTGGTTCGGTTTTGACTGGCAGTCAAAGGCCGCCGTTGTTGTCATCATGACCTTCTTCCCGATGCTCGTGAACACGGTAACCGGCCTGGCCGCGGCGACGCGCATGCAGCTTGACCTGATGCACACCTACAGCGCTTCCTATTGGCAGTCCCTTCTGAAATTGAGACTTCCGGAGGCGATGCCTTTTATTTTCAACGCTCTGAAAATCAACTCCACACTGGCCCTGATCGGTGCGATCGTGGCCGAGTTTTTCGGAACGCCCATTGTCGGAATGGGCTTTCGAATTTCGACCGAAGTCGGCAGGATGAATGTCGACATGGTCTGGGCCGAGATAGCGGTCGCGGCGCTCGCCGGATCGATGTTCTACGGCATCATGACTCTCCTGGAGAGAGTCGTTACCTTCTGGCATCCGTCAATAAGAGGATCATAATCCCGAAAGATCCGGGTGCGCTTCCACGAGGAGAATGGGAAAAATGACAAGAAAGAATCTGACTGCCTTGGCCCTTGCAGCCGGCTTTGCCGCAAGCCTTTTGGCCGGCGTGGCCAACGCTGCGGACGACCTGACGCTTCAGTTGAAATGGGTCACGCAGGGCCAGTTCGCCGGATATTATGTGGCAAAAGACAAAGGCTTCTACGAAGAAGAGGGTCTCAATGTCACCATCAAGCCGGGCGGGCCGGACATTGCTCCGCCCCAGGTTATCGCCGGCGGCGGTGCTGACGTGATCATCGACTGGATGCCGTCCGCCCTCGCCAGCCGCGAGAAGGGTGTACCACTGGTTAATATCGCGCAGCCGTTTCAGAAGTCCGGCATGATGCTGGTCTGCCGAAAAGAGACGGGCATCACCAAGCCGGAGGACTTCCGCGGCCGGACACTCGGAGTGTGGTTCTTTGGCAATGAATATCCGTTCCTGTCCTGGATGAGCCAGCTTGGCATCCCCACAGAAGGGGGTGAGGATGGCGTGACAGTTCTGAAGCAGGGCTTCAATGTCGATCCGATCCTGCAAAAGCAGGCCGATTGCATCTCGACCATGACCTATAACGAATACTGGCAGATCATCGATGCAGGCATCCCGGCGGAAGAACTGGTGGTCTTCAAATATGAGGATGAAGGCGTCGCCACTCTTGAGGACGGGCTTTATGTGCTTGAAGAGAGCCTGAGCGATCCGGCGACGGTAGATAAGCTGGCCAGATTCGTTCGCGCTTCCATGAAAGGCTGGAACTACGCCGCTGAAAATCCGGATGAGGCGGCGGAGATCGTTTTGGAGAACGACGCCAGCGGCGCCCAGACCGAAAAGCACCAGAAACGCATGGTCGGCGAGATCAACAAGCTGGTCGACGGATCTGACGGCAAGCTGGATCCTACTGCTTACGAGCGGACCGTCAAGACACTGCTGAGCGGCGGATCGGATCCGGTGATCACCAAAGAACCGTCAGGCGCAACATCGACTGCGGTTACCGACAAGCTCTGAACAACGGTCATCAGATGATCGAACGGGAAAGGGCGCCAACCAGGCGCCCTTTTTGTTCATGCCGTGACGCCGGCTTTACTCCGCCGCTTCCAGTGCATTTGGATTGTTCGGATGCGTGGTCCAGTTGGCATAATTGGGATCGACCGCCTTGCTGGTCCGTGGGTCCGTTGCTCCGGCAGCCATCGGATCCATGGTTATGCAGTTTTCGACCGGACAGACACTGACGCAGAGATTGCAGCCGACACATTCCTCATCGATGACTTCAAAGCGCCGTTCGCCATCAACCATATTGGTGATGGCCTGATGCGAGGTGTCCTCACAGGCAATATGACAGCGGCCGCACTTGATGCAGAGGTCCTGATTGATATTGGCTTTCGCAATATAGTTCAGATTGAGATACTGCCAGTCTGTCACATTTGGCACAGCCATCCCGACAAAGTCGCCGATCCTGCTGTGGCCCGACGTTTCCATCCAGTCCTTGAGGCCCTCGATCATATCCTCAACGACCTTAAAGCCATAAGTCATGGCGGCGGTGCAGACCTGAACATTGCCGGCCCCAAGCGCAATGAATTCGGCGGCATCCCGCCAGGTGGTGATGCCGCCGATACCGGAGATCGGCAGACCGCGCGTTGCCGGATCACGCGCGATCTCGGCAACCATATTGAGAGCGATCGGCTTTACCGCGGGCCCGCAATATCCGCCGTGAGAGCCCTTTCCGTCGATTGACGGTTCCGGAGACATTGTATCCAGATTGACGCTGACGATCGAATTGAGCGTATTGATCAACGATACCGCATCTGCGCCGCCCGCTTTTGCGGCCTGGGCCGGCTTGCGGACATCCGTGATATTGGGGGTCAGCTTCACAATGACGGGCATGCGCGTGTGCTTCTTGGCCCAGCGGGTCACCATCTCGATATAGTCCGGCACCTGCCCGACTGCCGATCCCATTCCGCGTTCGCTCATACCATGCGGACAGCCGAAATTAAGTTCGACGCCGTCAGCGTCGGTTTCCTCTACCCGTTTAAGGATGGCCGCCCAGTTCGGCTCTTCGCAGGGCACCATCAGCGAAACCACAAGCGCCCGGTCTTTCCAATCCCGCTTGACCCGTTTGATTTCCTGAAGATTTACTTCAAGCGGGCGGTCAGTGATCAGTTCGATATTATTGAGACCCAGCAGTTGCCGATCCTTGCCGTGGATGGCGCCATAGCGCGGACCATTTACGTTCACAATGGTAGGATCTTCGCCAAGCGTCTTCCAGACGACCCCTCCCCATCCTGCTTTAAAAGCCCGAACAACGTTATATTCCTTGTCGGTCGGCGGCGCCGAAGCCAGCCAGAACGGATTTGGCGATTTAATTCCGACAAATTCTGATCTCAGATCAACCATGATGATCTCCGATTTTTTGGACGCGGCAGGCGTCAGGCAGACAAAGCCTCATGAATGGATGCGGCGGCAATCTTGCCGTCCTCGACAGCCGTGACCGTAAGGTTGTCACCGCCAACGACGCAGTCGCCGCCCGCCCACACATTGTCGAGGTTGGTCTTTCTATCGTCGCTCACCACAATGCGTCCCTTCTCGACCGCAAGACTCCCCGCGGTGTGTTCGGGAACCTCCTCACGAAGTGTCTGCCCGACAGCCTTAAAGACCATATCCGCATCAAGTTCGACACTCTCACCCGTGCCGACCAGATTGCCGTTTTCATCCAGTTTGGTGCGCTCAAACGCTATACGCTCAACATGTCCATCCTCGCCGACAATCTCACGCGGCTGAGCCCAGTGCTTGATCATAACACCGTTTGTCTGGGCGAGTGTCTGTTCTTTGACGCTGGCATTCATGTGCTCCTTGCCGCGTCGATAAACGATAGTCACATTGTCGGCGCCAAGCAGCTTCTTCTGAACGGCAATATCAATTGCCGTCATGCCGCCACCGATGACCACCACATTGCCACCGACCGGCAAGGCCGACAGATCGTCGGCCTGGCGCAGATCGGCAATGTAGTCGATTGCGTCCAGCACATTGCGGTGATCTTCATTCGCGACCCGAAGCGCGTTGACGCCCAAAAGCCCGACAGAGAGAAAAACAGCATCATAGTCACGCTGCAGATCCTGAAGCTCCAGATTTTCACCCAGCTTCATGTTGGTCTTAATTTCAATCCCGCCAATGGACAAAATGAAGGCGACTTCCCGTGCGGCAAAATCATCCACCGTCTTGTAGGAGGCTATTCCGTATTCGTTGTGTCCTCCCGCTTTGTCGCGGGCCTCGAAAATCGTCACTGTATGTCCGTCGACCGCCAGTTTATGCGCGCAGGCCAGCCCTGCCGGGCCGGCACCGACGATCGCGACTTTTTTTCCCGATGCAGGCGCGCGCTCATAGGGGGTCGTGTCATGCGTCTCCATAAAGTGGTCGGTCGCATAACGCTGCAACTGGCCGATTTTTACCGGCTGGCCCTCAGCGTCATTGCGAACGCACGCCTGCTCGCACAATGTTTCTGTCGGACAGACGCGCCCGCACATTCCGCCGAGAATATTCTGATCATAAATGGTCTTTGCCGACCCGGTCGGATTCCCCGTCGCAATCTGGCGAATGAATTGCGGGATATCTATCCCTGTGGGACATGCGGTCACGCAGGGAGCATCATAGCAGAAGTAGCAGCGATCGGCCTCAACGACGGCTTCATGGGCATCCAGCTTTGGATGCAGGTCACTGAAATTCTCAATATAACGATCCGCTGCCAGACGTCCCGATGCGATATCGGGACCGGTTTTGGTCTGGGTCATTGCTGAATTCCTCTGGTACTACCAATCTGGTATCCGCCTCATTGACCGGGCAGACTGTCCAACACCATTGGAAAAAATTTTGATCAAATAGTCAAATAATTTTTTGAATCTTTTTAAAGTACGCCCCGGAGTACGGCCCGTTGGAGCGTATCGTGTTTATGTTGGATCATTTGACCGAGGCCATTTCAGCCGATTGCCGCTCAGTCTGACCGCGCTGAGCCTAGGCTCAGGACCCATTGATTTCATCCATTCTGCGAGAGCATATTTTGTTTTTGACAAGGCGGAAAGGCGCAGGAAACCATCCGGTTTTCAAGTCTTTGTGGGCGCAGTCAGGAACAAAATATGCCCCGCCCTTCGGGTTTTGAAAGACGTGTCCGCCTGAACGGAACCAGGGCTCGCAAAGGTATCCAACCTTCGCTTCTCCCTGGTTCTCTCCATCCGAACACGTCTTTCAAAACAGAATTGCATGAAATGAACGAGTCCTGAGCCTAATCCAATACGTGAGGGTCCGGTATTCCGGGATAATCACCGATGTCACCATCTCCGCTGCCAAGATCGCCATCCATCGCCCCACCCATGAAGTCCGTTATCTGCTGGTCAAACTGATTGTCAAACAACTCTTCCTGAAACTCATGGCTAATCCGGGTGAAGTCATCTGTTGAAATGTCGAAATCTCTTTGACCGGACAGCTCCGTACCAGCGCTGTCATTGCTTCTGACGCCCCGGACATCAGGACCGTTTGGGATGGTTCGAAGAGTGAGGTTGAGATATGTCAGAACTGCATCGGTTATACGGACCGGGCCTACCGGCGGCAATCCCGGACCAGGGACAAAAACCGCGTAGTTGGCATCGGAGATGGTAACGCGACCACCGCCGGAATCAATGTCGAGTATTCCGCTGTTTGACAGGGTATCGGTGTTGCGCCCGGGGCCGCGCAAAATCACCAGGACGGCTTTGCTTTGAACGGCACGGCCCGGATTCAGACCCAGTTCCCGAGCAAGCCTGACGGCATCGGGACCGACAACTCCTTCAAAAAAAGTACCCCTGATGCCAACGGTTGCTGACGGCGTGGTGATGCTGGCGGCGCTGGGATTGGATTTGCCGATTTTGCCGCTCATAAACCGGAACGCACCCTTGAGCACGCGCCCGGTCATCTCGCCTGACTTCTTCTGCGGATCGTACACAAACCTGTCAATGATCATTTCACAGTTTTCGCCAACCGTGAAAACAGATTCATCCAGAAGCAGAATCTGCAGGGCGCTCTGCTTTTCGGTCAGGACCTTGTCCTGCAGCAGAATGTCTTCCTCGACTTCCGCCGTCCGTCGGTCAAGGCCGCCGCTGCTGACAAACACCTTGCCACGGACCGCCGCACTTACGCCTACTTTGGAGACAGCATGAGCATTTGAAGCCAGTCCTGCCACCAGCACAGCTCCGCACAACGCGGCACTTACAGTTTTTCGGAGTTCAATCAAGTGGGCCTGCATTACCGTGTACACCTTACAATCCGGCTTGCTCCAGGCATATATATGAGGGCATTGGAAAACCCGACAGGCCCTCAGTCCCGGCGGCACGTGTATTTAGCCTCCGACTATGATCATAGGACCTTTCAAAGCATCTTGCTACGCTAAAATCTTAGGTCGTTAACGGTCAGAGATCGACCTTGCCGGGTGCACTTGGCACGCTCAAATGTTCATTCCGCGCAAGAATACATACAATCGGGAAGATCGGGATCAACAGGATCATCATCTATCACCGATTCTTCGAACTGATCATCAAACAGTTCATCCTGGAATTCATCGCTGATTGGTGCGAAATCATCGGTCGGGACATTAAAGAATTCCTGACCGGACTGTTCGCCTCCCGTTCTTTCGTCATCGCCGACGCTCGGGCCCGTGGGAATGGTTCGGAGATAGAAATTCAGGTAAGTCAGAACCGCGTCCGTAACCCGAACGGGGCCAACCGGCGGCAAACCGGGGCCGGGCACAAACACCGCATAGTTTGCATCGGAAATGGTGACGCTGCCTCCGTCGGAATTGATTTCGATAATCCCGGTATCTGTCAGCGCGTTGGTGTTGCGGCCCGGACCGCGCAGAACCACCAGTATGGCCTTGTCCTGGTCGGCACCACTGGCGTCAAGCCCTAACTCGCGTGCAAGACGCACGGCATCTTCGCCGACGACACCCTCAAAAAACGTCCCGCGGATGCCGATTGTCGCTGAAGGGGTGGTGATATTGGCAGCGCTGGGATTGGCTTTGCCGATCTTGCCGCTCATAAAACGGAAGGCGCCTTTGAGCACCCGTCCGGTCATTTCGCCGGAATCTTTCTGCGGATCATACACAAACCGGTCGATGATCATTTCGCAGTTTTCACCAACGGTGAACACGGATTCGTCGAGCAACAGGATCTGCAGAGCGCTCTGCTTCTTGGTCAGAACCTTGTCCTGAAGCAGAATATCTTCCTGGACCGCCGCTTCCCTCTGCTCCAGGCCACCGCTGCGCACAAACACGCTGCCGCGCACCGCAGCACTCACGCCGACTTTTGGCGCTGCACTCACAGCTGAGGCCGTGCCGACGGCAAGCAAAAACGCGCATAAAGCAATACCGGAAGAGCGGCGAACCACGGAAAAATCAACTTGCATTTCTCTCATCCTGTTTCAGACACTTCAACTTTGTCGAAGGTCTCGAAGCATCGGCCTTTCAGCCGTTCGCTCTTCCGCCCCGGTCTCTTAATCCAGCATGTGCTGCCTGAACGAGCTGTCCTCTAGTAGGCAAAACTCTTAATCAGCATCACATCTGATGAGATGCTGGTTGCGTCAAAATTCGAAATGTTCGAATTCTGATCGTAGTAGTTCCCCGCGACCTGAAAATTGATATCCCCAAAACCATTTTCAAGATCTGTGCCCAAAATACCGAACACTGTGCGCAGCGGCACACCATAGGCCAATCGCGCACGGAACAGGTTGTCTTCGCGGGAGATTGTCGTTGAATAGCGTGTATCGGGTGCATCATAAGCAAGGAAACGATAGGAGGCCATTGCGCTGAGATACTGGCCCTTGCCGAGAAGCAGCAGGTCCCGAACCGATATCTCCGTCGCATCATAGCTGAAACTGTCGCTTCTGGCGTCTTTCAGATACTGCTTTGCCCGGATTGTCAGGGTGTTTTTGTCGCTCGTCCTGACCGCCAATCCGATGGCACCCATAGACAGCCAGCCGTCGCGTGCGCTTCCGGGAGACCCCGCGCCGACGGCGTCGTAATTCTGGTAGACACCTTCATAGGCCGCCAAAAGCGCATATCTGGGAGTGAGCCGGTAGCGCGCTTGCAGTCCGCCACCCAGATCCGATCGGTAAAATTCCCCCTGAAGCCCCAGAGCAGAAGCGGTTGCATAAGGGGTCAATTTAAGATCTTTGAAGAAGAAGCTGCCGCCGGCCCTGACACGGCCCTGCGCATAGTCCGCTTCATCAACCGTAAACTGCTCATTCCAGCGACCGTCGACTTCCGCAAAGAGAATATCACCCCGGCCGTTACCGAGAGAATGTTCCAGACGCACCTTCCCGGCCGCGATAAACGCACCGTCGATGCGTTCGTCAGTATCGAGCGGCACCGTAGCGTCGCCGATGAGTCCCGCATTGGAATTTGTCGTCAGATCAGGATTGCTGTCGACCCGGAAGCCGACACCGATATTGCCTGACAGCCGGGTCTGTTTTGCCTGGGTGGACACGCGGGCAAGATAGCGGTTGACTTCGGCGGCCTGCCGCGGCGACAGCGGCCGGCTTTTCAGAATTTCCAATTCGCTCCTTGCACCGTCAAGATCATCAAGCCGGTACAAAACGAGTGCATAAAACAAGCGGGCGGCATCCCAGTTCGGCTGCAAAATCAGAACACGTTCGAGCGACGCCGCGGCTTTTTCCAGATCACCGACAGCTGCTGTCTGCCGGGCATAGGAAAAACTCAGTTCCGCATTGTCGGGATCCGCAAGAATCTGGTCATAAGTGATTGTCTGCTGCGTCTGGGCAAAAGCTGGGACGCACAATACCAATAATCCGGCAATAAATAAGTTTCGCGCCAACAAAAACATCGTTACCAATCTAACGCAGAATTCACGAAGAGGAACGGCAACCTTAATCAAAGGTTAACGGCGAGATTCCTAGCACAGGTGCAACCTGAAGACATGCGGAGAATGAGAAAGAGCGGCTCAAAAACACCAGTTTTTGACAGATTATTGTATTTTTGGCGCACCGACTCAGCGAAAGTGCAGGCTTGGTATACGGGAATACTCGCTATTGTTGTTTTTCTTGCGATTTCGGGTTTTTTCTATGCTCCGTTTTCGCTCCACGATCCTTTGTTGAGGCTTACATATCTCGTCTTTGACGAGTATCAGCAGATAAAGCCGCGCCCGGGCTTTGAGGCGCCTATTACGGTCATCGACATCGATGAAGAAGCCATACTGCAAAACGGTCAATGGCCGTGGCCACGAAAAGTCATGGCCGAATTAGTCGATCGGCTCGGCGGTCTAGGCGCTGCAACGATCGCATTTGATATGACATTTTCCGAGAAAGATCGCACATCACCAAATGAAACGATTCGCAATCTCAAACAGCTTGGAGCATCCATTACCTTTCCTGACGAGATGCCAGAACTAGATAATGACAAAATATTTGCACAATCGGTCAAGCGAAATCCGGTTGTCCTCGGAATTGCTCTCTCTAACGAAGGAAGCAGCGACTTCTCAGAGCCCAAAGCCGCTTTTGGCTGGGGTGGACGAGATCCAAAGTCTTTTCTTCCTGTCTATCCAGCCGGTCTGTTAAACCTTACCGAACTGGAACAGGAGGCTGTTGGTCTTGGATTTTTCAGTTTCCCCCCTTTGGAAGACTTAGTTGTAAGACAGATCCCCCTTATCAAATCCGCGGGGGGACAACTTTACCCCTCTTTATCGTTGGAGGCGTTGCGCACCGCTCAAGGGGCAAGCAACTTTAAAATCAAAAGTACCGGCGGGAGCGGCGAGTTGGATACGGGCAATCCAGGGATTGTGGCGATTCAGGCCGGCAACTTTGAAGTACCGACAGATGCACTTGGTCAAATTTGGATTTATTACTCGGAAGACCTCAGCCATCGGGCAATCTCAGCAGCGCGGTTATTGAGCGGAACTGAGGCAGACCCCGCGCTACGGGATCGAGTTGAGGGACACATTGTCTTGGTTGGTGCAAGTGCGATCGGCCTGCGGGACCGGATAAGCACACCACTTGCTCCCAATGTTCCAGGTGTGTTTGTCCATGGAGAGGTGATTGATCAGATCATCAGCGACACTTATCTGTCGCGCCCGGATTGGATGGATGGCGCCGAATACGTTCTTGGAATTGCTCTATCACTCTTTCTGATCCTGCTCATCCGCCCCAACCGACCAACCATCACCTTTCTCGTTACAATCGCAATAATCGCCGCCATCTTTGCGTTTTCATGGTTTCTCTTCAGCCGTGAAAGGATTCTTCTGGGACCCGTCATTCCGTCAATCGCCGTGGGGTTTGTCTATGTTTCCGTTACTTTGTCCCAGTATCTCAACAGCATCCGGGAGAAACGGTTCGTGCGCGGGGCCTTCGGACGTTATCTGGCGCCGACACTGGTCGACCAATTGTCGGAAAATCCGGAGACGCTTCAACTGGGCGGCGAGATCCGCGAACTGACCCTGCTCTTCTGTGACATTCGCGGATTTACCTCGCTCTCCGAGGGACTCGATCCCCAGGAACTGACCCGGCTGCTCAACAATTTCCTGACCCCGATGACGGATGAGCTGCTCAGCTCAGGTGCCACGATCGACAAATATATGGGCGATGCGATTATGGCCTTCTGGAACGCGCCTTTACCGGTCGAAAAGCATAATTATCTTGCCTGCAAGGCGGCGCTTGCCATGCTTGACCGGCTGGAATTGCTCAACGAGGCAACCGGGCGCCCCATTCATATCGGCGTCGGCCTGAATACCGGCGACTGCTGCGTGGGAAATCTCGGTTCGGAGCAGCGCTTCAGCTATTCCGCCATTGGGGACTCCGTCAACGTGGCCTCCCGTATCGAGGGTCTGACAAAACAGTACGGAGTATCGCTGCTTGTCTCCGAAACGGTTCTGACAGGACCTGAATTTGCAGAAGATACGGCCCTTGAAATCGTTGAAGTCGATCGGGTTCGCGTCGTCGGCCGCAGCACGCCTCTCACGCTTTCGACGGTCTTCAAATCAGGTGATGACGTCATCGAAGACGGTTTTGACTACAAGTCCTATCATAACGATTTCCTGGCAGCATATCGTGCAATGGATTTCGATGAAGCGGAACGGATTCTTCTCATTCTGTGGTCCAAGGCTCCCTCCGAGCTTGAACAACTCTACGACGTCTATCTGGGCCGGATTGCAACACTGAGACAAAACCCGCCGCCGGAAGGATGGGACGGCGTTTACACGTTCGACACCAAATAGTCTTCAGTCATGTTTTGGCAGAACAAGCGAAGACCCTGCCGGTTTTCCGGAAGGGCCTGTTTTTGCCTTTTGAGGGTCTGTCAGTTGATTGATTGCAGAAGCGTATCGACCGACGCCTTTGCGTCACCGTAAAACATCCGCGTATTTTCCTTGTAGAAAAGCGGGTTTTCGATGCCGGAATAGCCCGTACCCTGCCCGCGCTTGGATACAAAAACCTGTTTGGCTTTCCATACCTCAAGCACCGGCATGCCGGCAATCGGGCTGCCGGGATCCTCCTGCGCCGCAGGATTGACAATGTCATTCGACCCCACGACGATCACAACGTCCGTCTCAGGAAAGTCCTCGTTGATCTCATCCATTTCCAGGACGATGTCATAGGGAACCTTCGCTTCGGCCAGCAGCACGTTCATATGGCCCGGAAGACGGCCGGCCACCGGGTGAATACCGAAACGCACCTTTTTGCCCTTGGCACGCAAACGCCGCGTCAGCTCCGAAATACTGGTCTGGGCCTGCGCAACCGCCATGCCGTAACCCGGAACAATGATGACTTCGTCCGCATCTTCAAGCGCTGCCGCAACGCCGTCCGCATCGATCGCAATCTGTTCGCCCTCGATTTCCAGACCGGACGCCGCCGCATTGCCAAATCCACCCAGAATAACGCTGACAAAATGCCGGTTCATGGCTCGACACATGATGTAGGACAGGATCGCCCCGGACGATCCGACAAGCGCGCCGGTGACAATCAAAAGGTCATTGCCCAGCAGGAAGCCGGTCGCCGCTGCGGCCCAGCCCGAATAGGAGTTGAGCATCGACACCACCACCGGCATGTCCGCACCGCCGATCGCCATCACAAGATGGGCACCGATGACGAACGCGATCAGCGTCATCAAAATGAGCGACCAGGTCCCGGCATGGTTGAGATACAGGACCATCAGAAGCAGGCAGACCGCAACCATTGCGATATTCATCATATGCCGGCCCGGCAATGTGAGCGCCTTACCGCTGATCGATCCGGCAAGCTTGCCATAAGCCACAATCGAACCGGTAAATGTGATTGCGCCAATGAAAACGCCGAGGAAAATCTCCACCTCGTGGATAACAATCTCGGCTCCAACAAGGCCGGCAGGCGGGTCAATATCGGAGTTGATGCCAATGAACACCGCGGCCAGCCCGACAAATGAGTGCAAAGCGGCGACAAGTTGCGGCATCCCGGTCATTTCGACCCGGCTGGCCACGATCACCCCTATAACAGCACCGATCAGGAGCATTGGAATCAGCCAGCCGAACCCGCCGCTGACACCCGGCCCCAGAATGGTTGCGAAAACGGCAATCGCCATGCCCACGATGCCATACCAGACGGCTCGTTTTGCGCGTTCCTGATCGCTCAAACCGCCAAGGCTGAGAATGAACAATACCGAAGCCGCTATGTAGGCGGCCGTAACAAGACCTGAAGAAATCATGACGTCCGCCCCTTAGCTCTTATTGAACATGGCCAGCATGCGGCGCGTGACCATGAAGCCGCCGACAATGTTGATAGTCGCGATCAGCACTGAAATGCTCGCAAGAATCTGGACAATCAGGTAATTGGTCTCGCCGATCTGCAGCAGCGCGCCGATAATAATGATGCCCGAGATCGCATTGGTGACCGACATCAGGGGCGTATGCAAGGAGTGAGCAACCCCCCAGATAACCTGAAAGCCGACAAAACAGCTGAGCGCGAAGACTATAAAGTGCTGCATGAAACTCGCCGGCGCATAGGCACCGATCAGCAGCATCAACAACCCGCCCGCGACCAGCATGCCTACCTGACTGCGGGTCGCCTTCCTGAACGCCGCGACCTCTGCGGCGGCGCGCTCTTCCGCTGTCGGCTCAGAAGCCTTGGCCGGCGGTTTGGCAATGGCCTGCACTTTGGGCGGTGGCGGAGGAAACGTGACGTCCCCCGCATTCACAACCGCTGCGCCGCGGATCACGTCGTCTTCCATATTGATGACCGGTTCGCCGTTCTTCTCGGGCGTCAAGTCATCCATCATGTGACGAATGTTGGTGGCATAGAGCGTCGACGATTGCGTTGCCATGCGGGAGGGAAAATCAGTGTAGCCGATAATGGTGACGCCGTTGTCCGACTCAACTTTCTCATCCATGACCGTGAGGTCACAGTTGCCGCCGCGCTCCGCCGCAAGATCGACGACGACCGATCCCGGTTTCATCGCTTCGACCATGTCTTTCAGCCAAAGCTTGGGCGCATCGCGCCCCGGAATGAGCGCGGTCGTTATCACGATATCGACATCCGGTGCCTGTTCGCGAAACAACTGCAGCTGTTTTTCACGAAATTCCGGCGATGAAGGCGCGGCGTAGCCGCCCGAACCGGACCCATCTTCCTCAAAATCCAGAAACAGAAATTCCGCACCCATGCTCTCGATCTGTTCGGCCACCTCCGGACGCACGTCGAAGGCCCTGACAATGGCTCCGAGGGATTGCGCGGCGCCGATGGCGGCAAGACCGGCCACACCGGCCCCGATAACGAGCACTTTTGCCGGCGGCACTTTGCCGGCGGCGGTGATCTGGCCGGTGAAAAAGCGGCCAAAATTGTTGCCGGCCTCAATAACGGCCCGGTAGCCGGCGATATTGGCCATGGATGAGAGCGCATCCATCTTCTGCGCACGACTGATACGGGGGACCATATCCATCGCCAGCGTGTTGATGCCGGCATCTTTCAGTTTATTCAGCAGGTCTTCATTCTGCGCCGGATAAATAAAGGAGATCAGCGTCTGCTCTTTCTTTCCCAGCGCAATCTCTTCCGGCTCGGGCGGCCGCACCTTGACGACGATATCGGATTGCTTCCAGAGATCCTTGGCGTTGGCGGCGACTTCCACGCCCGCTTCTTTATAGTCGTCATCTGAAAACCGGGCCGCCGCGCCGGCGCCGCTTTGGATAACGCACTCATATCCGAGTTTCTGCAGCTGTTTTGCGCTCTGGGGTGTCAGAGCGACCCGGTTCTCACCCTCAAACGTTTCCTTCGGCGCCCCTATCTTCATATAAACGTCCCTCGCATCGTCCATTTCGTCGCCAACCAAAATAATCCCCGGAACAGCCGTCCGGGAATTATTTTTCCGGTCCGTACCGCCTTAACAATCTCTCAACCATTGTCAATATTGGTGGCAGCACAACCTCGGGTGACTTAATCACGCGTCACCCGGAGCGCCGTTCCGGTTGGTCGGATTTGGAAGAGATACGGAGTCTTCAATAGGCTTATGCAGGAAAATCGGCGGAAAAGCCAGTGTGACCTGTTAGGTCTTTTGGGCGGGTCGGTTTTTCGAACATCAGGATTTGGCTGCCAGGGGCTCGTGACCAATGCCGTCAACACGGGCTTTTCCAAACGGCGGTGTGATGAACACCGACCACACGCGTCACTTACAGCGAGGTTGCCACCCAAATCGTTCTCCGGTCACGCCGTCCCCAAACCTTTCAGGCGTTCCGGGAGCTTTTCCGTACGCTGATTGCGTTCGCGGATCATATCAAAACGGCGTGCGAACTGGATCTCCGTCCCATCTTCGACAGCGAGCGCACTGAGGTCGTTGTACCTGGTTGAGCAGTTGAGACGAAACCGAAATAGGGTTTTGCTTCGGCCATCCGCGCAAGGCTGTCGGCTGCCATGTCCGGGGGAGCGACGATAATGAGTCGCTCACGGAGCAGCGGGATCGCATGCATTTCGGGCCCTTCCGTATCGATGTCGGCGGTTATGGTGGCATCGACGTGCCCGTCGGACAACGCCGCAAGATTGCGATCCGCCAGACCGCTCAACAACAGGATGCTCCACGCGCTCAAATCAGGAGCCCATGTGGCGCACATTCCCGAGCAGATGTTGGACATTGCGACAGCACTTGGGCTGCAGAAAATCCCAATCAGGGAGACGATCTGGGAAACGGCAGCCGGTTACGCCTATCGCAAGGCTGCTCGGCTGACCGAACCGATGCGCGATTTCATGGCCGCACTGCACGCCCTCACCGACGAGACGGCCATGCCGAATTGAGCGTTTGTACCGCGCCGGACATCGGGAACGACGCGATCGGGGCCGCAACGCAAGCATGGCGAGTTCGAAACCGTCATCGATCGATACGATCATTGACTGTCCACACCGCGCTCCTTTGACATCCAGCTGGAAAACCGGCGTACGATTTGCCGCTGCTGTGTGGACTGCGGGATGACCAGATGATGACCGATGTAACGCACGCTTTCGGAGCGGCTCAGGAGCGGCGCAACCAGCCGGCGGCTTTCAAGCTCGCGCTCCGCCAGTGTGGTCGACTCAAGCGCCACACCCATTCCGTCAACAGCAAACGCGATCGCCAGAAAGCTTCGGTCGAAGCGCGAACCATTTGGAGGCGGCGCATCGAGTCCATTCGCCGAAAACCAATGCGACCAGCGGATCTGCTTGTTGTCGCTTTCGATCAGACTGTGCCCGAACAGATCCTCCGGCTTCCTGATCTTTGCCGCCAGAGCCGGCGCACAAAGCGGCGTCACGACCTCCTCGCCAAGAGACATCACGATGTTTCCCGTTTGGTGCGGCTGCCCGTAGACAATATCGGCGTCAAACTCGTCGGTCTCGAAGCTGGCATAGTCCGTATCCGCCGATAGCCGCACATCAATTTCCGGAATCTCGTCGACAAGACGCGGCAGGCGTGGCGTTAGCCATTGCGCCGCAAAGCTCGGCGCACAGTGCAACCGCAGCAAACCGGGCGTTCGTGCCGAAACCACTTCGAATCCGTGACGGATACTGTCGAACGCACCGCCCACATGGCGCAGCAACTCCTCCCCATCGGGGTTAAGCCGAATGCCGCGGCCGTTTCTCTCAAACAGCGCTGTACCCAGGAAGTTTTCCAATCGACGGACAGAATGGCTGATTGCACTTGGCGACAAGCCCAGTTCCAGGGAGGCCGCCTTGAAAGATCCGGTCCGGCCGGCAGCCTCGAATGATCTGACAAGCGATATGGGTAATTTCTGTGCCGTCATAACACCCTGCCCCGGCTCCATGTCGGACAGTCAAGATTTGAAGTCATCTTCTTGTCTCTTACCCAACGCGCCGTCGGCTGGATTTGCAGCGGAAATTCACACATCTGATATCGTAACATGACTTTAATTCATCAATGAATGTTATTTTCGCGTTTGCGCGCTGCGGACCGGAAAAGCACAATCCCGCCAAAGCAAGAGAAGGAGAGACGTAGGTGACAACGCCGCCTGCAAGGCGCCGGAGCGCCAATGTGAGCTTGCAGCGACGTGCCTGGAATATGCGCCGGCACGCCGTACGCATGGGCGCGGTCCAGGGTCAGGGCTATATCGGCCAGGCGCTGGGAGCAGCCGACATTCTGGCTGTCGCCTATTTTCACGCCCTTGCCTATCGACCAGACCATCCGGAGTGGGAAGGGCGCGACCGGTTTCTTTTGTCCATCGGGCACTACGCCATAGCTCTCTATGCCGCCTTGATCGAAGCCGGCGTTCTGCCGGAAGAGGAAATCGAGACCTACGGCATGGACAACAGTCGGATGCCCATGTCGGGCATGGCGGCGTACTCGCCGGGAATGGAGATCACCGGCGGTTCGCTCGGCCATGGTTTGGGCATCGCCGTTGGAATGGCACTGGGCCTCAAGCGCAAGAACAACCCGGCCTTCGTCTACAACTTCCTCTCCGACGGCGAACTCGGCGAAGGGTCAACCTGGGAAGCGGTCATGTCGGCGGTCCAGCATAAGCTGGACAACATTGTCGCCATTGTCGATTTTAACGATCAGCAGGCCGACGGCAAGTCGACGGACGCACTGTGCACCGAACCCATCGAAGACAAATGGACGGCCTTCGGATGGCATGCACAGCGCGTCGACGGCAACGATATCGGCCAACTCGTCACCGCTTTCGACAAAGCCCGCAACCTGGCTGATTCCAGACCCCGCGCCATCATCTGCCAGACCAGGATGTGCAAGGGCATCCCCTTCCTTGAAGATCGCGAGATGACCCATTTCGTCCGCGTGGAACCAGACGAATGGGCAAAGGCCCTGGCGGTTCTGGACGAGGCAATGCCGCTATGACGATCGCAAAGGCTCCGCCGCATTCTCGGCGCAAATCCAAATACGAACCTCGGCCAGCGCCCGACCATGGCGAAGGCGAAAAGCTGTCCACATCCGCCATGATCGCATCGCTCGACGCGGAGGGCCGCGAAACGGTTTCGGCACCCTTCGGACACGCTTTGGCGGAGTTGGCCGCAACCCGCCCGGATGTTGTCGGCCTGAGCGCCGATCTGGCAAAATACACCGACCTGCATGTCTTTGCCCAAGCATGCCCCGATCGTTTTTATCAGATGGGAATGGCGGAGCAATTGCTGTTCTCAGCGGCCGCAGGTCTGGCCCGCGAAGGCTTCACACCCTTCGCGACCACCTATGCAGTCTTCGCATCGCGGCGCGCATATGATTTCATCTGCATGGCCATCGCAGAAGAGGCCCTGCCCGTTAAGATCGCCTGCGCCCTGCCGGGACTGATCAGCGGTTACGGGCCCAGCCATCAGGCGACTGAGGACCTGGCAATCTTTCGCGGAATGCCCAATCTCACCATCATCGATCCGTGCGATGCGACGGAGATCGCACAGGCCGTACCGGCCGTCGCCGCACATCCCGGGCCGGTTTACCTTCGACTTTTGCGTGGCAAGGTACCGAACGTTCTCTCGTCCTATGACTACCAGTTCGAGATCGGCAAGGCGAAACGCCTGCGGCACGGAAAAGATGTTGTGTTCATCACCAGTGGCTTCATGACCATGCGGGTTCTGGACGCAGCCGAGCGCCTGCAATCCGAGGCAATAGACTGTACTGTCCTGCACTCGCCGACGATCAAGCCCCTGGATGTCGCCACGATTGTCGAAACGGCGCGCACTGCCGGCAAGCTCGTGATCGTGGCAGAGAACCACTCAGTCATCGGCGGCCTCGGGGAAGCGGTCGCGTCTTGTCTCATGCGCGCAGGCGTCAGCAAACCGTTCCGCCAAATCGGACTGCCGGACGAGTTTCTCGATGCCGGTGCGCTGCCGACCCTGCACGATCAATACGGCCTTTCCGTCGAGCGCATCGTGGCGCGGACCAGGGCCTGGTTAAACGAGGGGTCAGCGCCATGAAGCTGCTTGCAGGAAAATTTGCCATTGTCACAGGTGCGGCTTCGCCGCGCGGATTGGGGAAGGCGACCGCCACGCTTATGGCCGCGCACGGTGCGACCATCGGCATTCTGGATCTGGAGGCTGCAGCGGCTCAAACCGTGGCAACGGAACTGGGTGACGGGCATGTCGGTATCGCTTGCGACGTCACAGACAAGACAGATTGCGAGATGGCTGTTGAACAATTGCTTTCAGCCTGGGGACGGATCGACATCCTGATCAACAATGCCGGTATCACGCAACCCTTGAAAATTATGACGATCAAGCCAGAGAACTACGATGCGGTGCTTGATGTCAATCTCCGCGGAACACTCTATATGAGCCAGGCGGTGATACCGCAGATGTGCCGCCAACGATCCGGTTCAATCGTCAATTTATCCTCGGTTTCCGCACAGCGTGGCGGTGGTATTTTCGGCGGACCGCACTACTCGGCGGCCAAGGCCGGAATTCTGGGCCTGACAAAGGCGATCGCACGCGAACTTGCACCCGAGGGCATCCGCGCCAATGCGGTCTGCCCGGGCTTCATCGCTACGGATATCACCGAAGGAAAGCTGACGGACGCGATGCGCGAACAAATTCTTCAAGGCATTCCGATGGGCCGCGTCGGAACTGCCGAGGATGTGGCCGGGTGCTGCCTTTTTCTTGCGTCGGATCTCTCGTCCTACGTAACCGGATCGGAGGTTGATGTGAACGGAGGCTCGCTTATTCACTAGCGGTCACTCAGACGGAGAATCGATCGGGCTCTGTGAGCCACACACTGAAGGGAGGAAGCAATGAACGTTCATCTGAAGTCCACCGCTGTGGCGGTGGCACTCGCCATGGGCCTTGCGGTTCCGGCAACTGCTGCCGAACTGGTTTTTGCACACGGTGCCAACGCCGGCAATCCGCGCTTTGATGCCGCGAACATGTTCGCGGGGCTCGTTTCCAGCTGCACCGGCGGAGAACTCACGGTCAAGGTGGCACCGTCCGCGACGATGGGTAATGACGCTGAAATGATCACGTCCGTGCAGTCGGGCATTATCGAGATGTCGGCCAACTCCCAGGGCGCCATGGGTCAGGTCGTGCCTGAAGTCGGTATGCTCGGCCTGCCATTCCTGTTTTCCAGCCTCAACGATGCCTGGGAGGTACTGGACGGCGAGGCCGGCGCGCTGATAGACCAGAAAGCCCAGGCCGCTGGACTGAAGGTCGTGGGTTATTGGGACAACGGTATCCGAAACGTCACACACACCAGCAAGCATATCGCATCGCCCGATGACATTAAGGGTATGAAAATACGCACCCCTCCGGACGAGGTCACCTTGGCAATGTTCAATGCGCTTGGCGCCAATCCGGCGCCGCTTGCCTGGTCGGAACTGCCTTCGGCTCTGCGCGCCGGTGCATTCGAAGGCCAGGAAAACCCGTTGACCAACATCCATTCAGCCAAGCTGCATGAGATCACGCCCTATATCTCCATGACCGGCCACAAATACGAGACGACACCGATCGTTGCCGGGCTTGGCTGGTGGAATGGCTTGTCTGACGCTCACCGCGACTGTATCAGCAATGCAGTTACCCAGGCGGGATGGTACCAGCGCGGCCGCTCGCAGGTCGACAATCAGGCGCTGCGTGCAAAGATGGAGACTGAAGGTGCCAAATTTCTCGATGTTGACCAGTCGGAATTCGCCGAGGCCACGGCATCGGTTTATGACCTCTACAGCGACAAATATGGCGACATCGTCAACCTTTTGCGCGGCAATTGAGTGTCATGAATGACAGCAACGGCAAAACGACGGGGTCCGCCGGCCCCGTCGAGCACATTTTGTCGACCGTCAAGCTGCTTGTCCTGTATGGCGGCGTCGGTATTTTCGCCACGACGATTTCGGCGCTTTTCGTCGCACTTTTCGTCAATGTCGTCCTGCGCTACGCCTTTGATCGCGGCATATCCTGGGCCTACGAGATTCCCTACATCCTGTTTCCCTGGGCGGTTGGCGGCGCGATCATCGTTGCGAGCTGCCTCGGCCGCAACATTCAAATCAACCTCTTTGCAAATGTCGTCCCTATCCGCCCCCGGCGCATGGTCGGAGCCTGTGTCCATGGTCTCATCGTGCTGATCTGCGTCGGCGTGGTCTGGACGGCCACCCCCATCCTCAACGCATCGAAATTCATGCGGCTGGCGGAAACCGGCATCCCGCAGTTTTATGGCATGTTGGGTCTGGTTGTTGCCTTTGTCGCCGTTGCTGTCGTCGCGGCCATAGACCTTGTTCTTCTTCTCCTTGGCGAGCCTTACCTGAACGGCAACGCCCCCGAAAAGAGCCTGAGCTGACACGATGTCAATAATTGTCGGCTGGGCCTTCGCAGTTCTTGTTATCTTCTCAGTACCAATTGCGTTCGCATTGCTCGGCGGCGCGGGAATTGCCCTTCTTATGGAGGGGCGGCCGCTGGCGGTTATCATGCAGCGCCTCTATACGCCGACCCAGAGCTTCCCGATGCTGGCCATCCCGTTCTTCATCCTGGCGGGCAGTCTGATGATGTCGGGACGGATCGGCGATCACCTTATCGCCTTCGCCAAGCTGGTGATCGGTCGCGTCCGCGGCGGGATGGGCCAGGTTTCCATTCTGGGTTCCGTCATGTTCGGCGGCGTGTCCGGGTCCGCCGTTGCAGACGCATCCGCACTCGGAAACGCGCTGATCCCGGTCCAGGTCAAGGAAGGTTATCCGCCGGCCTTTGCCGCTGCCATCAACGCGTCGTCTGCCACGATTTCGCTGCTCATTCCGCCCTCCATCCCCCTCATCCTGTTCGGCCTTGTAACATCGACATCGATCATCGATCTTTTTGTCGCCGGCATCATTCCGGGCCTCATGCTCGGCGCCGGGCTGTTGGGGGCCTGCTGGCTGACGGCCGTGCGTCGCGGTCTGCCGCCGTCACCCTTTTTCGGCGGCTTTTCGGTGTGGCGCGGCCAGGCCCTGAAAGCCCTGCCAGCTCTCGTTATGCCGATATTTGTTATCGGAACGCTTCGTTTCGGGGTGGCAACGCCAACCGAGGTCAGCGTAATGGCGGTTGCCTACGCGCTTTTCATCGGATCGGTCGTCTATCGGGACCTGGATGCGAAAACCATCCTTCGCGCGCTGACCGAGACCGCCGTCATGACCGGCGCCGTGCTGCTGATCATCATGGCGTCGTCGGTCGTTCAATGGATCCTGACGCTTGAGCAGGTACCGCAAACATTGACCGACTGGATTGTCGGCAACCTGGACAGTGCCTGGATGGTCATTCTTGCAATGAACATCATCATGCTGATTGTCGGAACCGTTCTCGACCTTCCGGCAGCCATGCTGCTGCTTGGGCCGCTGTTTATCGGAATTGCGCAGGCGATTGGCCTGGACCCGGTGCAGCTTGGCCTGATGATGGTCATCAACCTGGCGATCGGACTTTATACCCCACCGGTCGGAACGACGCTCTTCATCTCGGCGACCATCGCGCAAACGACCATTGGCAAAGTCGTGGCCGAACTCTGGCCATTTTATCTCGTATCCGTTCTCGTGCTCATCCTTGTGAGCTATGTGCCGGCGCTGACGATCTACTGATATTGCGGGATCGGCGACTATGAACAACGGACTTACGGGTCTCTTGACAACAAGGTAACGCACTCACTATGCCAGCCGCCGTTGCATGCACATTTAATCCAGACATGAACGCCGAATACACCAAGCCCAAGACGGCCGGAAACCTTCCAAGCTCGCAACCACAGCGATGATGCGAAAGATCATCACGATCACAAATGCACTGCGCAGAGATCGCAGAAAATGGACCAATCTCCCCCTTGACTAAGTCGGGTGCTCGGACTGTGAGTTCTCCATCAGCGGTTCAAAGAAGTAATCGTCCGGACCGTGCAAAAAGCCGCCCTGCCTGTCCGAAAAGCAGTCGATCCATCTGAATGCTCGCAACCTTCCCGCGGTCGACCAAAGACAGCCGGCGCCCGCAAGACGGGTCGTGGACAAGGCCGATGGAACGCCCAAAATCACTCTCTTATCCAATCAGACCACTATGTCCGTTAGGCGCTGATCCCGAACACACCCGCATCTGCATCGCCTCCGCAGTTTGTACCGGTGACGATGTCCTGTGCTCCCTCCTCAGGCGACCAGAGGCACAACAAGCAGCAATCACGGACAGTATCGGATCCGGCTCTTATCGCAGTTTGATACTCTCTTGCAGGTATCCACTTTGCGCTAGGCTCAGGACCCATTCGGAAACTGCGAAGTTCCCGGTGCCCTTGCCATTTTAGACGCTGCTGTGGCGGCCGGTCGCCCCAAGGCGACTGCGTGTGCCATGGCGCGCATTCGATCGCCCGCATGGCGGAAGAACATGATGTAGCTTTCGCAAAAGTAATTGTGGCCGGTCTCGCCGTCCCTATTGATCGCGAACCGGTGTTTGGGGCACCCGCCGTTGCAGGCAACGCGGTACCGGCAGGAGCGGCACTGTGCGGTCAGTCCGTCCAGTTTGTCCTGACCGAACTCCCGTTGCCGATCAGTCCAGAGCATCTCTCTCAAAGGTGTTTCTGTGATCCGGCCCAGGCGGTATTCCGGATAGACATAGTGATCACAGGAATAGAGGCTGCCGTCATGTTCGAGTGCAAGACCATTACCGCAGGTCTCCGCAAAGACACACAGAGAGGACGGTCCTCCCATCCAAAGGCCGAGTTGGACGTCAAAGAACTGAACAAACACCTTGCCGATGTCCTTCCGGAACCAAGTATCGAAGACATCACACAGGAACTTGCCATAGACACGGGGACTGACACTCCATTCGGTCACCGAATTGCCGGGATCCATGTCCACCTGAGGTGCGCGTGCCAACCCATCCGCGCCGCCGCGTTCCACAATCGGGATGAACTGAATGAACTCAAACCCGGCACTTTTCAAGAGCTTGTACACCTCCTTGCCTTTCACACCGTTGGCGCGGTGCACGGTGCAAAGCGCGTTGTGATCGACCCGATGGCGCTGCAAGATCTCAAGCCCGCGCATCACCGCATCAAAGGTTGCCCGGCCGGCCCGGTCGACACGGTAATGGTCGTGAAGCTTTCTCGGGCCGTCGATACTGATCCCGACCAGAAAACCGTTTTCGCGAAGGAAGGTGCCCCATTCTTCGTTCAACAGCGTTGCATTGGTTTGAAGCGCATTAGTGACTTCCACACCCCTTGGCGCATGTTTTCCCTGCAACTCGACCACCCTCCGGAAGTAATCGACACCCAACATCGTGGGTTCCCCCCCTTGCCAGGCGAAGGAAATCTCGGCCATGCCGGCATCTAATGAGGTTTCAATGACCTGCCGGACATAGGTTTCCAGAACCTCGTCGGACATGCGGAATTTCTTTTCGTCCGGAAACAGCTTTTCCTTCTCAAGGTAGTAGCAGTATGTGCAGTCGATATTGCAGCGCGGACCAATTGGCTTGGTCATGATCGAGAAAGGCGAAGGTTCAGTCATGGCAATTGATACCTCCGATTAAAGCGGATCCCGTGAAGGTTGTATCACCTTCACGGCAAGGATACGCGTGAAAACAAAGGGTTGGGGCATTTCACGCGATCCAGGGATCGCGAGAATTGCCCTATAAACGCCGATAGACATCGCCAACGATCTTTGGTTGCCGCACTTTTTCAATGCCGGGCGGTGCCGGTTTTTGCCCACATCCGAGGAAAACACGCGCGCTGCGGGCCCCGCAACGGTCATCAGACACCCGTGTGACAGCGGCGGCAAGCGCCAAAGATTTCGTGGGATAGAGGTTGTTGCGGCCCAGAACGTCCAGCACCCCCGGTTTCCGAAGAGTACGGACCAGGCCTATGTGAGAGGCTGCGATGTAATAATCCCCGCCAGCAGCCCGGGAACGTGGGATTTCCGACACCGGTAAATCAGTACCGGAAAGATCAATTCCGCCGAGCCCTTTGAGCGCCAGGATCTTGGTTTTTGTGTCGGAATTGAGCAACATGTTCAGAACTTTGCAGTAGCCGACATCCAGCTCAGCGTTTCCCCGGTCGGACCGACTGGTTTGTACTCCGCCCCAAGCGGTTGATCGTAGCCGCACTTGGCAATGACGCTGAACAGATGGTGGTAATTGACTTCGCCGTGATCCGGCGCACCACGGTCGGGAACCGAAGCAAACTGGATATGTCCGATCTGTGGCAGAAGGTTTTCGATCCGGTGGGTCAGGTCCCCTTCCATCAGTTGGACATGATAACAGTCAAACATCAGCTTCAGGTTCGGCGCGCCGACCATCCTGATGATTTCGATGGCCTGGCCTGTGGTCGTCAAAAAGTAACCGGGCGCGTCATAACGGTTTAGCGGCTCTATGAGTATTGTGATCCCGTGATTGCCGGCCTTGTCGCAGGCATAGCGAAGGTTCGCCACAAACGTCTTTTCCGCCTCCGGTCCTTTGGCGTAGCCCGCCATGACGTGAATGTTTCTTGCGCCAATTGCGACCGCATAATCGGTGGCTTCGTCGATGGCGCCGCGCGCTTCGATCTCTCGTCCCGGAATGGCGGAAAGCCCGTTGTCTCCGGCGGTAACGTCGCCCCGCCTGGTATTGAGACCGACCATGACCAGTCCGGTTTCCTCAAGAGCGGTTTTCACGTCAGCGGCGGGTACGTCGTAAGGCCAGTGACATTCAACAGCACCAAAACCGGCAGCTTTCGCGGCACGGATTGCATCGGGCAGCGTATGTTCGGTCCACAAGAACCCTAGATTGGCGGAAAATCTCATACGTCCCACTCCACGTCGAATTTGTTCACAAGGGTCCGGATTTGAGGGTCAATGCGATCTGATGCCCATCCGAATGACAGAATGTCCGGGGAACACCGGGGCAATCTCCTGCCCGATATCCAATTGCATGACCTTCAGAGCATTGGTGACGGCGCCGGAGGTTTCGCCACCAGCAACGACAAAATGCCGGGCACCCGCGTTGCGGGCGGCCATTGCGCAGGTGGCATGAGCCTCGGCCACCAAGCCGATGTTACCCTCTGCGGTGCTGTCAAAAGTCGAGCAGTATTTCCAGAAGAACCGACGAGCGCCCGCAGCCTGCAACCAGCGCAATGCGGCGCGGGTCTCAACGACCGCCTCTCCAACCGGCGCGGTGCGTGATTTCAGTGCGATGACTTCGAACGGCGCGACATCATCGCCCGGCTTGGAGGTTGGGACCCCGATACTCAAAGAGACGCGGGCGCCCGAGCGTGCGCGTAATCCCGCCAGATCTGCGGCACCGGTAAAATCATCAGCAATAAAACCAAGCAGAACAGACATCGTCGAGGGTACTCTCCGGAAGGCCGTCCGGTTGCCGGTCGATCGCAGTCGCAACATCGCGACGCACCGGGAGACCGGAACGGTTTTCTAGTTGTCAGCGGCCACGGTTCCGGGCAGGCTCAAACCGGCATTTCGGGCATATACCTTGGCAACTGCAGCATCGTCTTCTGCTCCGTACCCCATGCCGGCAGCCGCTACAAACTGCTGGAGTGCCGCGGCGGTGATCGGTGCGCTGAACCTGGCTGACTTCGCGATATCGAGCACAATTCCAAGGTCCTTGGGCCAAATGTTCACCGAGCTGTGCGGAGTGTAGTCGCCGGCAACGACATGGGGGGCTCGGTTTTCAAGCATCCAGCTCGTCCCCGCACATTTGCTGATGACCTGCAGGAATGTCTCCGGCGGAATGCCCTGGGTCATTCCGAAGGTGAGGGCTTCTGCCATGGTTGCGATGTGAACGCCGGCAAGAAGTTGGTTCACCGCTTTCATCGCCGATCCCGCGCCGGCTTCGCTGCCGAGTTCGAAGACCGTTTCCGAGATCGCGTCCAGCACCGGTCTGGCGGCTGTGAACGCCTCTGGGGAACCGGACGCCATGATACTCAGCTGTCCCTTCGCGGCCTTGATTGAGCCCCCGGAAATCGGCGCATCGAGATAGTGCACACCGTGCTGCGCGCACTTTGCGGCCATTTCGCGCGCAAAGCTTGGCGGCACGGTCGCGCAGGCAACGACAACAGCCCCTGCACGCAGCTTCGGAGCGATGCCGTCGGCACCAAACAGAACGGCTTCGGTTTGGGACGCGTTAAGGACAACAACCGCAACGGCATCGAGAGTTTCGGCAACTTCACTCAACTCCGCGGCCTCGCCTCCTTCCGCCTGGAACCTTTGCATCTGCACCGGATTGACATCCACCCCCCACGTCCGCAAACCCTGCCTCAAGGTAGACGAGGCAATTCCATATCCCATAGATCCAAGCCCGATAACGGCAACGTTCGACTGGGTCATTTTGGTTGATTTTCCTCTAACTTGGATTTGGCGCCCGACGGCAGAAATTTTTTGATGAGCGGCCAGAAAACGACAAGCAGCGTGACCGCAAAAAAGGCGGAGGCAATCGGGCTTTCCAGGAACTTCATCGGCTGCATCTGCGTGACGATCAAGCCTTGACGCAGATTGGTCTCCAACGGCGTTCCGAGGATGAACCCGATGACGATTGGCGCGAGCGGGACATTGGCATAGCGAAGCAGCAATCCGGCAATTCCAGCGATCACCGCAACCCAGACGTCCAGAATTGAAAACCTGATCACGTATGAACCCGCCAGCGAGAGCACGACGACGGCGCCCATGACCAATGCATGCGGCAATTTGAGGATCCGGCTGAATACCTGAGCCATTGCCGCACCGACAAACAACAGCAAGATGTTTGCGACCAGAAGCGCGACAAAGACAAAGCTGACCAGTTCCGGATTCCGGTTAAAGAGCTGGAAGCCAGGCGTAATTCCGTGAATGACCAACGCTCCGAGCATGACGGCCGTCGCCGCATCACCAGGAATACCAAGAGCGAGCGTCGGAACCAGAGCACCTCCGGTCACCGCATTATTGGCCGCTTCCGAAGCGACTATGCCTTCCGGTTCACCTTTGCCGAAATTCTCCTTGTTTTTCGATCCGGCCTTGGCCTGGGCGTAGCCAATGAGAGAGGCGGCTGTTGCACCGACACCCGGAAGGGTGCCAAGAAAGGTGCCAAGCAGAGAGCTGCGCAGAAGGGTTTTCTTGACCTTGAGCCAGTGCGAGAGCGGCGCCACTTTGAAACCGGTGGAGACGATCGGAGAGATTGTCACCGATGCTCGCTGACCGGCTGTAAAAAAAACCTCGGAGATTGCGAACAAGCCAATGAGAATGGGCACGACGTGGAAACCAGCCGACACCGCAAAGTAGCCGTAGGTGAAACGTTGAGCGCCACTGAGTTCGTCAATTCCGACGGTCGACAGCACCACGCCGATAACACCGGCGATCAGTCCCTTCAGCGGATTTCCTGCCGATACCCATGCGATAGTTGTCAGCGAGAAAAGGATCAGTGCAAAGGTTTCGACAGAGCCGAACTCGACCGCTATTGCCGCGAGCTGGGGAGCTGCAAGGACCAGAATGACCATCGAGAAGATACCGCCGATGGCTGACGATACCGTTACCCAGGCAAGAGCTTCGGCGGCTTTTCCCTTTTTCGCCATTGGATAGCCGTCGAATGTCGTCGCTGCTGATTGAGGTGTTCCCGGAACATTGATCAAAATAGCAGGAATGGAGCCTCCATAGACGGACGAAACATAGACAGCCAGCAGAAGTCCGATCGCCTGAGGCCCCGACAGAACAAAGGTGAAAGGCAAGATCATCGCCAGGGCGGTCACGGTACCTAATCCGGGCAGCGCGCCAACGATCATGCCGACGACCGTGGCCAGCAACATGATTGCGATAGCCAGAGGGTCGGCCATCAGTCCAACGGATTCCCAGAGAGTTTCGATAGACATCTCAGAATCCAAGCCCGGGGATTTTGGGGAGCGGCATCTGGGCGAACTTCGCCAAAAGCAGATAAAGCCCGGCATTTACCCCCAGCGATGAAAGGACGAGTGGGATCGGCCGCCGGTACCCCAAAAGCAAGACCACGAGAAAGAAGGCCAGGGGGCCAACAACGAGAAAACCGAGGGTTTTCATCAAGAGAGTGGCGGCGGCGATTGTTGCCATCACCAGCGCAACTGCGCTCCATCTGACCTGGCCGAAATCCGTGCCACCCTTCAAAAGGCCGGTCACGAAGATCATCAGAGACAGGACGATCAGGACGTATAGGAAGAGTTGCGGCACCAGGAAAGGTGGCGCGTCGCCGGGCAAGACGAAAACGCTTGCGCTTTCAAGGTGACTTGAAACGAGCAGACTCGTTCCGGCTATGGCGCCTGCCGCACCCAGCAAAGTGTCTGTATTGAGCAGATGATTTCGCATGGATGCGGCCTTTCAAAGCCGAAACTGAATTCAGTTCGGCAGCTTGACGCCAATAATTGGAAGCATTTCCTTATTCTTCTCGTATTCCGCCTGGAAGAAATCGCGGAAGTCGTTTCGACCCAAATAACGGACAATGTAATTCGCCTTGTCCATACCGGCGATAAAGTCCGAGTCCTTTACGGCCTCGCCGCAGGCGGCTGACAAGTTGTCCAATATGTCTTCCGGCGTTCCAGCCGGAGCGAAAAGGCCGAACCAAATGGTCACGACGATGTCTTTACCGAGTTCCTTGAAGGTTGGCACGTCCGGCAGGTCCTTCACGCGCTCATTGGCTGAAACGGCAAGGGTCTTGAGGCCGTGGACCTTCTCCATCGCAGACACATCGGCTGCGAATGTGCCTTCGCCTGCCATTATCGACGCGGCGGCCTTGCCGCCGCCACCAACCGGCAGGTAAACGAAATTAACACCGTAGGCATGTGCGATCGCGGCCTGCGTAATGTGCGGCATCGAGCCAGGCGCTCCGCCAACGGCGACAACCTTTTCACCCGCCTTGGCGGCATTGATCAGGTCGTCCATCGTTTCATAAGGACTATCCGGGGCAACAGTGACGGCTGTCGGATTGTCAGCGATCATGCAGATCGGTTCGAAGCTCGAATTGTCGTAAGGAACTGGACGCAGATGCGGCTGGATCGTCACAGTTGCGATCGGGTTGTAGCCGATTGTGTAACCATCCGGATCCGCATCTGCCATAAACGCCGTTCCAATCGTACCGCCGGCGCCCGTCATGTTAAGCGGTACAAAATCCGCATTCATGACCTTACGCATCGCATTGATAAGAATTCGGCCGGACGTATCCGAATTGCCGCCCGCACCATAGGGAATGATGACGTCAACCGGTTTATCCGGATACTCGGCCTGAGCGGAACCGGTAAGCACAGTCATCAGTCCAGCGGCCAAAGCGATTGCAGAAGATGTCAGTTTCATAGGTCTCCTCCTGAGAAGGGCTACCCGCCCCAAATTCATAATGTGTTACTTGGCCAGTCACTTTCTTCGCGTTCGCGGGACCATTCGATCTGAATGATGTCCACTTTCGGCGAGGGCGGCCAACCGTCCCCCCGCTGCGAATTCAAGCTGCGATGGGGAGCCCATCGATAGATTCGATCAGATTTTCCGACGAGTTTTCCGTTCTCGATCCAGTCAAGATCGACGCCGTACATTTCGCTTATGAGCACGTTCTGAAGTCGGGCCAGCGTTTCGGCATGCGCAGGGTTGCCGGCGAGATCGACCAGTTCCTTCGGGTCGTCGTTCAGGTCGAACAGCTGACTGTGATTGCCCACGGGGTAGTAGACGAGCTTGTAGCGTTGATCCCTGATCATGCGGCTGGCGTAATCGTCCTCGCCGCATTCGCCATAAATATACTCTCGAGTTTCGGCGCCGACCATCGACCGCCCGTCGACGGTGTCCGGGATCTCGATGTCACACAGATCCAGCAGCGTCGGCATCACATCGGCGAACCCGACCAGGCGATCGTCGACAACGCCTTCTTCGGCTTTCGGGTTGCCCTTGTTCGGCAACAGAATCATCGGGATATTGGCGCTGCTTTCATAAAATATTCGCTTGGCCGCCATGTCATGATTGCCAAGCATATCCCCATGATCGGACGTGAACATAATGATTGTATCGTCAAGAATCCCTTCCAGACGCAAGGTGCCGATCAGGTAGCGGATCTGATAGTCAATCTGCGTGCAAAGCGCATAGAACGCCTTTTTTGCCGCCTTCAGTTGTTCATCGGTGTAGAGGTTGGTCCGGCTGAGCTGCGCCTGGATG
Source organism: Stappiaceae bacterium (assembly GCA_965275915.1). GTDB lineage: Bacteria > Pseudomonadota > Alphaproteobacteria > Rhizobiales > Stappiaceae > JBDWFY01. The sequence continues at coordinate 9,504 of CBDHYI010000002.1, read as the reverse complement.
GCAAAGGGGCGCTCGGTATCGTTCTTTGCCCATTCGCCGACATATGGAGCGTCAATCTCTACATCGCGATAAAGTTCAAGAAACGCCTGGGGCGGCACCAGCGGCGGATGCGGATGACGGAAGCCAAGGTACCAGAATGCCGGTTTGGTGGGATCTCGGCGCTTGATCGTGCGCGCCATCATGCGTCCGGCCCAGTTCGTGGCGTGATGTTCTTCCGCCAGATGCCATGGCCGCCAGTTATACTGGTTGTTCGACATGCCGTGGTCGAATTGACGACCGGCCAGCCCCTGGTCTCCCAGATAGATGTCGTAGTCGTCCAGCGTGCCCCATTGTGGCCGGCCTTCGTCGTCCAGCAGAACCGAGTCGAACCCGATACGGTCCCGTTGAGGGTGGACGTGCAGCTTTCCGACCGCATCCGCCTGGTATCCCGCATCCCTGAAGGCCTGCGCCATTGTGGTAACGTCGGGCATTCTCAATTGGTCGTTGAAAACCCGGTCGCCATGAGACCTGGGGGTCATACCGGTCATCAAGGTTCTTCTTGCGGGAATGCAGACGGGACATTCGGAATACGCGCTCGTATAGCGCACACCGCATGCGGAAATCTCGTTCAGGCCAGGCGTGATAATTGCCGAATTGCCGGCAAACCCCAGATGCTCCGCAGCCCAATGATCTGTGACGATCAACAGCACGTTCGGCCTTTTCTGGCTCACCGGTTCCTCCCAACTTTCAGTTGATCTGCGTCGAGGCTAGGCGTTTTAAGTGCATAAAAAAAATGATAAGAACTTGGAGGGTTATTCCATTTTGGAAATTTTCATTCGGGCAAATGAAAGATGGGCAACCGGATCGGACTGCGTCAGTTGCGCGCATTTCATGCCGTTATGATCGGAGGCAGCGTGACAGCTGCGTCGGAGCGGCTGAACCTTACGCAACCAGCCATCAGCAAACAGCTGGCTGCACTGGAGCATGCGCTGGGCATCAAGCTGTTTCACCGTAAGAGCGGGACAACGATCAATCCGACCCGTGAGGGGATCGAATTCTTCAAAGCGGTCGAGGCTACCATTTCCGGCCTGGACGACCTTCAGACACTTGCGCGTGACATTGCGGCCAAGGGACAACATCGTATCCGGGTGGCTGCCACACCACCGCTGTTGAACAGTCTGCAGTTTATGAATGCGATGAAGGCATTTTTGGAAGACCACTCCGATGTGCACGTCGCCCTTGAGGCTAGATCGCGTATCGACATTGAGGATTGGGTCGCCCGCAGGCAAATCGATATTGCGCTTGCTCTGCTTCCGGTCGCCAATCCGGCGCTGGAAACAATCCCGCTTGTGGATACGCATGCCGTCGTCGCTCTGTCTGCAGCCCATGAGTTGGCCGAGTACGAGGTCTTGACACCGGATCTTGTCAGCACTTACCGGTTGATCCTGCCAAGCCGGCAGCCTTTGCGCACCCGCATCGATACTGCCGTCGAGCGAGCGGGAGAAAAATTGACCGTTGGGTTGGAATCCTCTTCTGCGATCACGTGCTGTCGAATGGCGGCTTCCAATGCAGGAATCGCTATCTGCGACCCGTTCAGCCCAACCGCATTTCCGGATACGTCTTTGGTTGTTCGGCGATGGGAGCCGGTGGTCAATTTGACATACGGTGCGCTGAAGTTGAAAAATATCGATATGGATCCTGTACCCCAGGCCCTTCTCCAGAAGATGAGAGAAGAACTCTCCCACTCCTGAGTTTACCTCGGAGAACACCGGTTCGAATGCGATTGCCCACCATAACTTTGGGCTCTTTGTGCAGAGAAACGAATTCACCTGGGTCAATTCTCGCGATACCCGGATCGCGGCAATGTCCCCGACCCTTTGTTTTCACGCGTATCCTTGTCGGTTCAATACTGCACAACAGCAGATCGGGTGATGGGACCAATCACCTTGCCGAAACCGGATTTGAGGTGGGAGTATTGACTTCGCTGATGACTGAGCCGGATCTGCAGCCGACGATCACCCAAGGCCAGCAGGCCTGTTCCCTTACTAAGTATAAAGAACAGACCAGCGCCTGCGTTCATGACTTCTTGAACATGTATGTCTTTGTGTTCGTGAACTCTTCCAGGCCCTTGCGACCGTTTTCAACACCCATGCCCGACTGTTTGTGTCCCCCAAAGGGTATGTCGATGCCATGAATATGAATTTCATTCACCCAAACTGTTCCGGCTTCGATCTGTTTGCCGACCTTGATGGCTTCGTCGCGATCGGGGCCCCATACTGATGCGGCGAGACCAAAATCCGTGTCGTTCGCTTTCTCTATGACGTCATCCACATCGTCATACGCAATGATCGGAAGAATCGGACCGAAGGGCTCTTCCCTTACAACACGACTGTCCTCAGGCGGATTGTCGACGACCGTAAGCGGAACGTAATTTCCGTCGAGGCTCTCATCGATTTCGCCCCCCAGACGAATATTGTAGCCCTTTTCTTTCGTATCCGCGAAAAGTGAGAGGAGCTTGTCATATTGCATCTTGTTCTGGATCGGGCCGATATCTGTCTCGGGATCCATTCCATCGCCAACCTTTTTCGTCGATGCGTAATCGACAAAGTCTTCCACAAACTGCTTGTGCTGAGATGAATGAACGTAAAGCCGTTTGGTGGCAATGCACCACTGGCCGGCATTCCCGTAGGCGGCGTCGAAGAGAACCGGGATGAGGGGCTCATAATCCGTACCGGGAAGCACGACTGCCGGGTCATTACCGCCGAGTTCCAGTGTGATCCGCTTAAGGTTGGTGGACGATGAGGCCATGACCTTCTTGCCGGTCGCCGTCGACCCTGTGAAAGAGATCTTGGAGATGTCCGGATGTTCGGTCATCCACTGACCCTGTTCGTTCCCGCCGGACACGATGTTCAAAACGCCTTCTGGAAAGATCTGCTGCGCAATCTCGCCGAAACGAAGCGTTCCCAGAGGGGTATAGGGTGATGGTTTCATAACCATGGTGTTGCCGGTGAGCAGACAGGGCGCGATTTTCCACAGGCCCAGCAGAATCGGAAAATTCCACGGCGTTATGGCCCCGACAACGCCAAGGGGCGTGTGATCGACTTCGACGATATGCTCGTCGGTATCTTCGATGATCTCGGTTTTGAGTTCGCGCTTAGCAACCTCCCGCACCCAGTAGATTGCCGCTTCCACCTCTGTCGTCGCCATCGAGTGTCTTGGTTTGCCCTGTTCGGTCGTCAGGAGCGTGATGATATCGTCCTTGTTGGCTTCCAGGGCGTCCGCATAGGCTTCGATATAGGCTCCGCGTTCCGTGTAGCTCAGGGCGGCCCAGGCCGGTTGTGCCGCCTTCGCTGCTGCAATTGCCTCTTCCATCTGCTCGCGGGTGCCGGACGGAGCATTCGCCACGATGTGGCCATTGGCTGGATTGAAGACTTCAAAGGTTTCATTCGATCCGACCAGCTTTCCGCCGATGGACATGACGTATGGACCCGAGAAGTCGATTTTCAACTCAGACGCTTTCGTTTGTATGTTCATGTTGTCTCCTCCTGAGAAACTAGATCTGCATTCTGATGTGTGGGGTTCGCGCATAAATCGCGACCATGGGCAGGATGAGCAGCCCGAATACGGTTTGCTGGGCGGCGTAGTTCAGGCCGAGGCCGACCAGGAGCGACGTGAGAACCTGGAGTACCAGAACACCGACGATCGTTGCGCCGTAGCCGCCGGCGCCTCCCAGCAAGGAAGTACCGCCGACCACGACAGCCGCTACAGTCGTGAAAAGATAAGGATCTCCGACGCCGGCGAATCCGCCCCCGGAAAACCCCAGTAGCAGCATCCCCGTAATGGATGCCGTCAGGCCGGATACGCCATAGGTCAGCATCCAGACACGAAATTCGGAGATGCGCAAACGGGCTGCCGCCGTGCGGTTTCCGCCGATGGCGTAGATTTCCCGACCGCGCCGCATGCGCGCTGTGGCAAAGACAACGAGTCCGGTGATCAAAGCCCATATGATGATGACCGGCGGGATCGGCAGCCCGAACGCCTTGCCATTGATCGACGCGATTGCCGCAAACCACCCGGGGACCTCGCTGAAGACCGTTCCGGAATATTGCGAACCCAGCGTCGTAAAGATTTGTGCCGCACCGACCACCGCAAAGCCCACGCCAAGCGAGACGATCAAAGCCTGCCCCTGCAGCCGATAACTCAAAACTGCATTCAGCAGTCCGATCGCCAGTCCCATGACGGCAATGATCAAAATACACAGGACTGCGGGGATGTCTGTCCCGAACAGATAAGCCAGCAATATGTTGGAGGCACCGATGACAAAGGGAATGGACAGATCCAGGCCGCCGACAAGCGCGACCATCGTCTGACCCAGCGCCGCAAGTCCGAGAAAGGCGGCCAGGAGCAGGATCGATCTGATGTTGTTGGAAGACGCAAATCCTTCCACCAGATAGGCGCCGGCCGCGAACAGGATAATGAGAAGGGCTGTTCCGAGACAAATCCCTTTGTAATCGGAGGTCATCACCGCGGTTATGGGGTTTTGCTGTCTTGGCGTCATTGTGGCCTCCTCATGCCGTTTCCAGTTTTGCCTTGCCCGTAACGAGCGTCAGCAACAGCGAGAGGACCAGAATGAGCCCGTAGCTCATTTGGGTCATGAATCCGGAAACGGCGCCAAAGTCGAATGAACTCAGCACAACGAAGATCAGGTACATCGCGATGGCGCCGAGAATCGACCCGACAACGCCACCCCGGCCGCCGGCCAATGACGTGCCGCCAAGGACCAAAGCCGTGATCGCCTGCAAGGTCAGCGTGTTTCCTTGCGAGGGATCACCCGATCCGATCAGGCCGGTCAGACAAACCGCGGCAAGACCGGTCAGAACGCCGGCCGACAGATGCGCGGCAAACCGCACGACATTGATGTCGACACCAGCCGTATAGGCGGTTTTCTCGTCCGCCCCCATCAGCCGTATGTGCTGGAAAATCGCGGTGCGCTGGAAAAGGAACCATAGGATGAACGCGGCGATCAGAACGAACAGGACAGGACTGAGCAACTCTGTTCCATACCCCCAGTCGGACAGCCAGTCCGGTGACAGGCCGCCGGGTCTTGGGAGGATAACGAGATTGATGCCGGACAGGATCATGAAGCCAGCAAGCGACACGATAATCGGCGAGACGCGGACGAAGACGATCATCGACGCGAGCAGCAACTGCCAGAGGCAGCCGACCAGGATTGCATAGACAAAGACAGCAAGCGGACTTTCAAAGCCCCACTGAGTCAGCCAAGTGACGATGGTTACATTGATGAAGCCGACCGCGGGACCAATTGACAAATCGACCCCGCCGCGGCCCGCCATTGCGATGGGGGTGATCGCCATGGCTGCCAAGATCAACGGCGCCGAAACGAGAACGGCGCCGGCTGCGCCGACGGGGCTGAACAGCTGAGGCGACCTGAAGGCGCAGATCAGGAGCAATACGACAACGAGACCAAAGGGCACGATCAGATGGCTGTACTGGCCCCTGGCCTGATGAAGGACCTGCATCATGACGCGACTTCCTCGCTCTCTGCATCGAATTCGATGTGTCCCGAGCGGCCGAACATCGCGGAGAGGATATTGCCCTCATTGATATCGTCATCCTTGAACGAGGCGAATATCGTGTCGTTCACAAAAACATCGGCCCGGTCGGCAAAATTGTAGAATTCTTCGATTTCGGAAGACAGGTAGACGACCGCTCCACCATTGGAGGCAAAGTCTCGAAGATGGCTGTAAAGATCCTTTTTCGTGCCGACATCCACGCCTCGGGCGGGATCGTTCAGAACGATTACTTTCGGGGATTTCGCAAATGCCCTGGCGATGAGGACCTTTTGCTGGTTGCCGCCTGAAAGGGTGGTGATTCTGTCTGACCTGCTGCCGATTTTGATTGCCAGCCGCTCCACCTCGATATTCAGCTTGTCCCGGATTCGATCGCGGGAGACGATCCCGCTTCGGTGGGTCAGTCGATCCATCAAGGCGATGCCAAAATTCTCAAAAACGGAAAGGTTCGGAAAAATGCCCTCCAGCTTTCTGTCGCCGGAGACATAGGTGATCCCCGCCTCCTCAGCCTCAGAGAGTGTTCTGAGCTGATGCGCCTCCGTTGAGCTGTCGCAGACCATGACCTCTCCGGAGTAGGGCTTTTCGATACATGAAAGCTGACGCACGAACTCCGATTGCCCGGCTCCGTCAAGACCGGCGATTCCCACTATCTCGCCTCTGTGAACCTTGAAATCGAAGGGTTCTGACGCCTCGGAGACCTGAAATTCCTCAGCGTGCAGGATCGGTTTCTGCTCGGTCGAGATGACCTTTCTGGGCCGTTTGCCCGTGCCGGCCGTTGATGAGGCCGACATCAATTCCAGAATCTTTTCCTCGGTTATCTCCTGTTTCGAAAGGCGCCCGACCGTTTTTCCCTCACGCAGGACGGTCGCGCTGTCCGTGATCTTGACGAGTTCGGCAATACGGTGCGTTACGAGGATGATGCAGGAACCGCCATCCCGCAATTTGCGCATCTCGTCATGCAGTCGGTTCGTGGCTTCAAGATCGAGTGCCGCCGAGCTTTCGTCAAATATGAGCACTTTCGGCTTTTGCAGGATGGCGCGTGCGATGACGATCCACTGTTTGACGCTCAGGGGAAGTGTTCGGACGATGGCGTCGGGATTGACCGGCTGACCCGTCAATCGCGTCAGGATGTCCTTGGCGATCTTCCTCTTTTCGGTAATCGAACGGTCCTTCCTCCACAGACCATCGCTGCCGGCAAACGTGTTCTCGTAGACCGTCAGATCTTCGGCAATGAGAATTTCCTGATAGATGGTGGAGATTCCGGCACCAATCGCGTCTGCCGGCTTCTTTGGCTGTATGCCCAGAATATCGACGGTACCGCTGTCGGGCAGGATCACACCCGAGATGATCTTGGCCATCGTGCTTTTGCCGCTGCCGTTTTCTCCGACGATGGCGTGGATTTCTCCCGGCCCGGTGTGCAGATTTGCCCCGGAAAGCGCACGGGTTTCCCCAAAACTCTTCGAAATGTTTTTCAGGTTTACGAGTGGCATAGGTGCACGGGCCTGATCTGCTTATTTCTCTGACGGAGCGGGCGAGACCGAACAAAGCGAATGTCGGCCGGTCCCGCGTCTTGGTGGATGGATGAATGTCGTTATTCGAGCGGATCCTTCGGACGCAGGAAGTATCCGGCAGCCCGTTCGTCATCGAACCAGATATCGATGCCCGGCTGGATGTATTCGGTGCTGTCGATCGAGCAATCCTCCGGCAGGGAAGCGACATAGTCGGCAGCTTCAACCCGGTAGACAGGGCGCAGGATCGATTGGACTTTCGGTCCCTGATTTTGCAGCGTGCGGATCACCGAATTGAAGCCCAGCTCCATTTCGTCGCCCGGAGGCCAGATCTGGAATGCGTGGCTGATCCAGCCCGGGTTTTTCTTCAGATAACAGGCAGCCCCGGCGGACCCCGCCAGCGAGATGGGCATGACGTCACGGCCGGACTGCAGGACGGCCTTCAGGATACCGGTCTCCTGGGAGCCCTGGGCAATGATTCCGTCAATCTTGGCTGGATTGGTTGCCAGGAACTTCTGCACTTCGGTCTGGGCGACCTGGTCCGTCCAGTTTCCAGCCACCTGACCGACCAGCCTGGCGTCGGGAAACTCCTCCAGAGCCCGCTTTGCGCCGGTGTCGAAGCTCTCCGAGGATGCGGCACCCGGAATGCCGGAGACAAGCAGGAAGTTGCCTTTGCCGCCGACCTCTTCAATCAGTGCCTTGGCAATTTGATACCCGCCGTCCGTGTAGTTGGACGATGCGTTCAAGGCATAATCGGACGTGAGATATCCCGAGTACGAGAAGACGACGACGCCGTGGTCGTAGGCATATTTGACGGCTTTATTCAAAGCAACGGGATTCGAGCAGCAGATGATGATCGCGTCGACGCCCTCATCGACCAGCTGACGAATTTGTTGGATTTGCCGGGCATCGTTCAGGTCGGACTGTGTGACTTTCACATCGGATACAAGCCCCGCCTCCTTGTAAGCCGGCAGCATGACGTCCATCAGGCGTTTCATGCCTTCCGCGCGCCAGGTGTTGCCCGCGTAGGAACTGGCATATCCGATTTTCCATGGCGCCTCAGAGCGAGGCGTCCAGTCGCGATACTTCGAGGGGCCCACAGGCTGACCTTCATCGACGCCTTCGTAGGCCGCCGCAATCTCCGGCGGCAACTCGCTCAAACCTTCTGCATTGGCTGCAAAACTCAGCGACAGTGCGAGTGGCGCGGTCACTGCGGCGATAACCATGCGTTTCAACATAGAAATGTCTCCTCCCTGTTGACGCGGCTCAGCCGCAATATCTTCAAGCTGAGCCCGGCGGTTGGTGGTTCACAGGCAGTAGACTGCCTACCGATCCAATCGTGCATTGTCGGTACAGACTGAGAAGCGCATCATTTTTGATGAGGGCTATAGGTTAAACCTATGCCGACTTTTAGGAATGCCGAGAAGGGTTTAGGCCCTTAATTTCATTGATAAAAATGCCCGTGGTTCAGGCATGGCCAGGGCGGAAGCGAAGCGTGTCTCAGTGTGTCAGTCGATCCGGGGTCGTGCGGGCGGCAGATATCTGCGGGCTATGCCAAACAGGCTGCAGATCTCGACTTTATCGTCCATGGCCAATAGCTTCGCCATTTCGCCGGGAAGCACTTCCAAGCTTCCCCCTTGTGTTACGACCATCGGGCCGCTTCCGTTCAATGATGCTTCGAATCGACCGGTAAGCGGCGTGTGAATCGACCACGTATCGAATGCAAGGCCATCACGGTAGGGAGGTTTATGCACGGAAAGATTGAACATAATCAGTTCAAATGTTCCGTCATCTTCGACGTCCAGGACTATCTCAGTCTGCGTTTCAAGGGAGACCTTCAGGCCAGTCGCAAATGCGGCGAGACGCAGACCGATGTCGGACAGCGCCTGTCGTGTCACGCCGTTTCGCGTGATGATCTGTAACGCTGTTTCAGAAACTCTCTCTGTTGGGGATTTCGAAATCGCCAGGTTCATATCATTGTCCGCGGCAGCAGGAGTAAAGGATCAACCCGTCCCAAACTCTTTCCGGATCCTTTCGCCATGCTCGCCTTTTTTCGGCACAGGTCCATAGCTCGGTTCTTCGCCGACCACCGATGCTCCCGGCGCCAGCATCTCAACGGAACCGTGTTCGGTCTCAATCGTGATGATTTTGTGCTGGGGATGTGAAACGACATCTTCCATCTCGGAGAGTCGCCCATAGGCGATGCCGGCCTTGCCAAGCAGTTCTATGTTCTCCTCGCGACCGCGAAGAGCAATTGCGTTGCCAACCAGCCTGTCGACTTCGTTGCGGTTCCTGACCCGGGCTGAGTTGTCTTCAAAGCCGGGTTTTGTGGGCAGATCCTGGTCATCGAGCAGGATTTCGCACAGTGAGGCCCACTCCCGCTCGTTCTGGATTGAAATCAGGAGTTCTTTGCCGTCATTGCACTT
>CBDHYI010000001.1:0-20955 GCA_965275915.1 Stappiaceae bacterium | reverse complement strand
GCAAGTCAGGAATCTCGAAGGACGGATCGGCACGGATCTGCTTGTCAGGTCGTCGCGCGGTGTGACCCTGACGGAAGCCGGCGCCACGTTTCTGGAACACGCCAGGAAAATCTTGGACAATGTCGATGTCGCAATGGAGGAAGTGCGTCAGACAGGTGCCGAGCCGACCGGCAAAGTCATTTTTGGATTTCCGAGCTCGGTTTCGATGGTCCTGTCCGTGCCGCTGGTTGAAACGATCCGTCATGACTATCCGCAAATCAGGTTTCGTGCCGTTGATGCGATGAGCGGATTCATCAAGGATTGGCTTGATGATCAGAGTATCGATCTGGCGATATTGTACGACACCAACAATCTGCGAAGCAGTGAGAGCAAGCTTTTACTCAATGAAAATATGCACTTCTACTCCGCAGCAGACAATTGGCCGTTTGACAGTCCGCCGGGCACACCGGTCCCCATGTCGAAGCTTGAACCGGTGGAACTGGTCCTTCCGTCCAAGAACCATGGCTTGCGGATACTCATCGATCGATTTTGCAAGTCTTCCGGCAAAAACCTCAATGTGGTTGTGGAGATGGACTCTCTGACCCAGATAAAATCTCTGGTATCGAGGGGCAGCGCCTGCACGATTTTGGCCCCGGCCGCTGCATTCGACCTCGAAGACAAGGGCGAACTGGTCAGCGCGCCCATTGTGGAGCCGACCATACGGCGGTCTGTCTATTTGGTCCGGAATCCGGACAAGGTGCTCAAGCGTGCCTCCCGAGAGGTGCAGAAGCTGACGATATCCGTTGTCAAAGAGCTTGTTGAAAGGAATATTTGGAAGGGAGAATTCTGCGGCAAGTGATCTGGTAGCGGAACTTGGTTATAGTTTATTCCTATATGCGCGATCACAATCCACTACGTTGTTAGATCGTGTCCATCTCAATACGATCTTTGGAACCAGGAAATTCATCCAGCTAATGACCTGGTTCTGGAGACGAGATGGAAACGAGCACGCTTTGCCCCGCAACACCCGTCAAGAACTGTCTGATTGGCGGCCGGGAAGTCGCAGCTGAAGACAACGGTACGATTGCGCTGACCTGCCCGAGTGACGGGCAGAAGATCGCCGAGATTGCCGCGGGCGGCGTCACAGAAATTGATAAAGCCGTCAAAGCGGCGCGCGCCGCATTCGATGGTGGTGCGTGGTCAAAGCTGACGGCGCTGGAGCGCGGACGGCTCCTCCATAGACTGTCGTTGAAGGTTTCCGAGCATGCGGAAGAGTTGGCCGAACTCGAGGCGATGGATACCGGCAAACCCTTGCCGCAGGCGCAGGCAGACATGGTCGCGACCGCGCGGTATTTCGAGTTTTATGGTTCGGCAGCAGACAAGGTCCATGGCGAGACAATTCCGTTTCTGGCAGGGTTTCAGGTCCAGACCATTCGGGAACCCTACGGTGTCACCGGTCACATCATTCCCTGGAACTATCCGGCACAGATGTTCGGCCGCTCCTGCGCACCGGCACTGGCGATGGGAAATGCGATTGTGCTGAAACCGGCCGAGGAGGCCTGCCTCACGCCGTTGAGGATTGCCGAACTGGCAATCGAAGTTGGCTTCCCTGACGGGTCGATCAATGTGGTCACAGGCCTTGGGCATGTGGCGGGAGCGGCCCTGACGGCCCATCCCGGCGTAGATTTCATTTCATTTACAGGCTCCCCCGAAGTCGGGGTGTTGATCCAGAGCGCCGCGGCGCGAAATCACATCGGCTGCACATTGGAACTTGGAGGCAAGTCGCCGCAGATTGTCTTTGACGACGCCGACCTGGACGCTGCCATCCCCGTACTGCTCAATGCCATCGTTCAAAACGGTGGCCAGACCTGTTCTGCCGGCTCTCGGGCGCTCGTGCAAAGAAGCATTTTCGATGACGTTGCGGCTCGATTGCGTTCCGGTTTCGAGCAACTGGTCGCGGCACCCTGGTCAGAGGCGGGAGATCTGGGGGCGTTGATCTCAGCCAGGCAGAAAGAACGTGTTCAGAATTTCATCGACGCGGGAGGCGGACAAAATGCACCGCTCATGGCCCGTGGCAAGCTCTCCTCAAATGCGGCCGAGACCGGCCACTATGTTGCTCCGGCACTTTTTGGACCGGTTGCCGAACACGATCCCCTCGCCAGGAAGGAAGTGTTCGGGCCGGTCCTCTCATGCATTTCGTTTGACGATGAAGCCGACGCTGTCCGGATTGCCAACGACACCGAGTACGGGCTCGTGGCATCGGTTTGGAGTTCAGACGGGGGCCGCCAGATGCGGATGGCAAAAGCACTTCGATGCGGCCAGGTGTTTCTGAATGTCTATGGAGCAGGTGGCGGGATCGAATTGCCGTTTGGCGGTGTGCGCAAATCCGGACATGGCCGCGAAAAGGGCTTTGCCGCTTTGCATGAGTTCTCGCAACTCAAGACAATCGTGCAGAACCACGGATAAAAGACAAGGGGACGATCAATGAGACTTGGGGGAAAGACGGCTTTGATCACGGGCGCAGCCTCCGGCTTTGGCCGGGAGATGGCGCGCCGTTTTTCCTCGGAGGGCGCAAATATTGCAGTCGTCGATCTCAACTTTGCGGGCGCTCAGATGGTATCGGACGAAATAGGTGCACAGGCCGAGGCGATCCGCTGTGACGTTTCCCGGGGCTCGGATGTTGCAGACGCCGTCGATGCGACAATCGACGCGTTCGGACAGATCGACATAGTCATCAACAATGCCGGTTGGAGCCACCGGAATCAGCCGCTCCTGGATGTCGACTTCGAAACCTTCAAGCGCGTTTACGAAGTCAATGTCGACAGCATCTACCATATGACGAAAGCCATTGTTCCGCATTATCGCAACGTGGGTGGCGGCGTGATTCTCAACGTAGGTTCGACCGCCGGGATCCGGCCGCGCCCGGGGCTGACCTGGTACAACAGCTCCAAGGGAGCCGTGAACCTCCTGACAAAGGGTCTTGCTGTGGAATTGGCACCGGACAACATAAGGGTCTGCGGCCTGGCTCCGGTGATGGGTGCCACCGCGCTGCTTGAGACCTTTATGGGTATGCCGGACACCCCGGAAAATCGAGAAAAGTTTCTGTCCACGATCCCCTTGGGCCGCCTGTGCGAGCCTGAGGACATGGCAAACGCGGCGCTCTATCTGGCTTCGGACGAGGCCAACTTCATCACCGGTGTCATTCTGGAGGTCGATGGTGGCCGAACAATCTGAAACGAATGATCGGAATTTCTTTTGTCGGCCCGTCCAACCGGGTGGCGGAGACGCGTGGTCTCGGCTGCTTCCTGCCACCAACTCGCCTTCTGAGCCGACAGCCGGCAGCGTCCACCAGATCAGTATTGCGGGGGAGAGTGTTTTTGCCCGGTAGCAACTGAGCAATTCATGACATGTCGGGCTCAAGTCCAACCAACCCCGACGTGCCACACGTGAAGGGACTTCGGTCCGTTAACTGGACGAAAGTCCGCAGAAACAGGAGCCGGGGTTGCCTCTCTGGCTCCTACGGAGGAGCAAATGTCCTATTTTTCTTCAAATAGACCAGGCACCCTGGAAGAGGCCGTCATTGAATACAACAAGGGAGGCATAAGTCGCCGATCATTCATCAAGAAGGCGATGGCGCTCGGGGTCACTGCCGGCATGGCGGGCGCGCTGGCGACGTCCTGGTCAGGAAGGGCGCTGGCGCAATCGACAAAGAGCACGGACAAGCCGGCCGGAGAATTCGACTATATCGTGATCGGAACCGGATCCGCCGGATCTGCCGTCGTTCATCAACTGGCAAAAACCGGCGCCACCATACTGGTTCTGGAAGCCGGTCGAAACGACGACCTGGAAGAGATCCATGATTCCAGATTGTGGGCTGCCTCTCTGGGAACGGATGCAACCAAGTTCTTTGAAACGACACCGCAGAATTATGCGGATGGCCGGACCCATATGTGGCCCCGGGGCAATGTCCTTGGCGGCACATCGGCTCTGAATGCAATGATCTTTGCACGCGGCCACCGGAGCGATTGGGATAACTGGGCTTATGCCGGCAACACCGGATGGTCCTATGACGAGATGCTGCCGCATTTCATGGCGATGGAGACTTTCGAGCCGGGTGGCGAAAATCGCGGCTCAAACGGCCCGATCTTCATCTCGCAGCCCGAGGACAAGCACAAGCACCAAGGCGCGACAGCCTTCATGGATGCCTGCGCCAACCTCGGCTACAAGGAGACACCCAGCTTCAATTCGGAGCGCATGTCCGGCCAGGCCTGGGTGGATTTCAACATCAAGGACCAGCGCCGTCAGTCTTCCGCAACAGCTTTTCTGCGTCCCGTGATGGACCTGGGCAACGTCACCGTTCTGACAGATGCTCCGGTCCAGAAACTGAATATGAATGGCACACAGTGCACCGGGGTCACCTATCTGCACAACGGCGAACCGCTCTCAATCAACGCCTCCAGGGAAGTCATCCTTTCCGCCGGCGCGATCGATTCACCCAAGCTGCTCATGCTTTCGGGCATCGGCGTTGCGAGTGATCTGAAAGCGGTTGGAATTGATGCCGTCGTGGATCTTCCGGTTGGTCGGGGCCTTCAGGACCACGTTCTGGGCGCCGGTGTGAACTATGAAGCGACGGGTCCCGTGCCGGTGTCACACTACAACCATTCCGAGGTCTATATGTGGGAACGGTCCGACAGCAGGTTGCCGGCCCCGGACATGATTACCCTCTATGTCTCGGTTCCGTTTGCTTCAACGGGCCATAAGCTGGACTACGAGCATGGTTACTGCATCCTGTCGGGAGTGGCACGTCCGCATTCGCGCGGATACGTAAAGCTCAAATCGAACCTTGCATCCGACGCACCGATGATTGAAGCCAACTACCTCAAGGAGGAACAGGATTGGGTCGCCTATCGCCGCGCAACCGAGATTTGTCGGGAAATCGGTGCCGACAAATCATACGATGCCTTCCGAAAGCGCGAGACACTTCCTCAAAAGGATGGTGACCTCACGGACACGGAGTGGCGAGATTTCCTCGCAAAATCGCTGAACACGTACTTCCACCCGACATCGACCTGCCAGATGGGCGTCGGGGAAGATGCGGTCGTCGACCCCGAGTTGAAAGTCTATGGCGTGGAAGGGCTGCGCGTGGCCGACGCTTCCGTCATGCCTTCCATCACCACGTCCAACACCAACTGTCCTTCGATGGTGATCGGCTGGAAGTGCGGCGACATGATCGCGAATTTGGCATGAAGCCTTAGGGTATGGACCCATAAATGTGCTTAAAATGGTATGAGCCGGTTTGTTCGGATACAAGGCGCATGTTCGAAGGAAACCATCCGGTTTTCAAGAACGTGCAACGCTGTAGCCGGACCAATCGGCCATATCCGCCGGGACGGACAAACGGCTTCAATCTGCTGCGTCAGGCTGCTCAACCGGGCATCAAGCCCGCTTTTCACACCCTTCCTTCCAGCTTTTTGCCGTTTGATCCGCCATTTCAAGCACATTTATGGGTCCATACCCTAGTGACCCCCGGGACAATTGGCATTGCGCGTCACTGTCCAAATTGCAGCGCCCCTTTCTCAAAAAGGGCGCTGCTTTCCGGTTTCTGCCGGGATCTATCGTTTATTTGCGGCGATCCTTTGCGGTTTCATCCTTGCCGCTCTTTGCACGCCCACCAAAGCGGACGAACGTATGTTGGTCGAGGGAAAGCAGCAGTTCCGCTTTTGCAAAGCCTGTCATAGCCTGACCAGGGGCGGGGAAGTAATCGTCGGCGGCGGATCCGTTGGACCCGATCTGTTCGATGTAATCGGGCGACGTGCCGCAGGATTACGCGATTATGACTACAGCAGCGGCTTGCGTCATGCCGGTGAAATCGGGCTGGTGTGGACCGAAGACAATTTCGTGCGCTTCACCGCTAATCCCAACCGATTTCTTTCGGATTTTTCCAACCGGGATCTGCGTTCCAAGATGCCGTTTTCCCGGAAGGAAGGCGTCCGGGCGATCGCAGCGTATCTTGTATCCATATCATCGGATTGAACGGCAAACTACCGCGCACGAGACAATATCGTCTGCGCGCTCAGATAAACCGGCCTGTCAATCATTTTGCCGTCAACGGAACAGACACCCTCACCTTTGGACAGCGCCGTTTCAAATGCCTCCACCACCCTTTTGGCGTGCTCCACGGCAAAGGCCGCGGGTGTGAAGACTCGATTGAGAATGTCCACCTGAGCGGGATGGATGCAAAAACCTCCCGACGCGCCTGCGTCGGCGCCTGTTCCCACACTCTCCTCAAATGCATTCAAATCTCTGAATTCTGCAATCGACCCGGGATAACCCAGCAACTGAAGTTCCCAACGCCGGCAAAGCACCGCAAGTTCGTAGAAGCAATGCCTGATGATCGGCGCATCGGATGATACGGCAAAATCAGTCGCCAGATCCTCGGTTCCGAGCGCCATAGCCTTTACCCGCTCGCTCAGGGGCTCCGGATTTTGGCGCAGGCGATCAAGGTCTGATCCGCTTTCAATCAGGCAAATGATGTCAGGGCCGAATTGATCAAACCGGCTTTCCAGCGAACGAGCCAATGTGTTGATTTGATCGACGGAACCCGTCTTCGGAAGCATGATGAAATCGACGTCCTTGCGAATTGAAAGAAGATCATGTGACAACAGCTCCGGCTCGCAATTGACGCGTACCATCAGCGACTTGTCGGATGACGTCGGCAACGTGAATTTGTCTTCGAGATTGGACCGGGCTTCGGATTTCTTATCGGGCGCGATCGAATCTTCAAGGTCGACACAGATCGCCGACGCATTGCCGTCGATCGCCTTTCTGAACAGATCCGGCCGTAGAGCCGGTACGAACAGTATCGATTTGAGGTTCATGTCATCGTTCGCCCAAAATAACGTCCGTTATCTGCCCGTCGGGCGTTTCAATGAGCGCACAGGGCGCGCCATCATTTTGCCGTTGGAATTTTGTCGCTGTGCACTGTGACCGTTCGACCAATTCTTCGATTGGCACGACCGGAATCCCCGCATCGCCAAGTGCCAGTGTGAGGGTTTCATTCGCGGGATTGACCGCGATACCTTCGTCGGTCACCAGAACATCGACGTCCCGGCCAGGTGTTGCAATGCATGTCACCTGATCAACCAGCTTCGCATATCCACCACCGGTCAGCCGTGACGTCGCGATCGTGAGATCCGCTCCGCGGGCGGTGTCGGGATGCCCACCGGGGCCGCCAATGATCTTTCCGTTGCCGCCGGCGACCACATTGATGTTGAAATCCCTGTCTATCTCCGCTGCCCCGAGGATCATCACCGAGAGATCGTTGACAACCGCCTGCGGATGGATCGGCGAGGCATATTGCGCCGCTGACATCGGAAGATGAAAATCGTTTGTCATGGAAGAAAGGACGGCTGTCCGATCGAAGCATTGTACGTCTTTGATGCACCTTACATGGCTCCCTCGCGCTATCTCGACATGAGCGCCTGTTATGCCACCGGAGACAAAATCGCCTGAAAATTCGGCCTGTGACAGGGCGTCCTGGATGTGGGGTACGCATCCGAGGGAGAACCCGCCCGCTCCTGTCTGGAAGGAGAACCCCTTATGAAACAGTCCGGCCGCGCGAATGACGTTTGCAACATGACGCCCGATCAGGTTCGATTCAGGCGTGTTGAGCGGAATAGTGGACCCGAAGGTAATGCCGCTGGGCAGGCCCGGGTTCGGAAAGTGCAGCAATGCGTCGACCTGTGAGGCCGGGATATCGACCTTGCAAACAGGCTCGTCGGCGATCTCCTGTGCCAGCACCACGACCTTCCTCGCATAAGCGGCATCGACCATCGCATATCCCAACGGGCCGCATGGCACCGGACCTTCCCGTCCGGTGGCAGCACCCGTCATATCTGCCCGTGAGGCGCCCACAAAGGCAACGTCAACTGTCAGTTCTCCCGACGACAAAGCGCGCGCACGGCCGCCATGGCTTTGAAACAGGGCCGTTCCCCCGAGCTCTCCCGCTGTCACCGCATCGGCGACCGGACCTGACATGTAATCCGTGACAATGCTTCCAACGACACCGCTGCGAATGTGCGGCACGATCGAAGCATGGACCGGAAAGATCGAGCTGGCCGCGATTTTCAGATCCCGCAGCCCCAATTCGGCGGCACATCCGACAACGGAAGCCAGAATCCGGTCTCCGTTGCGAAAGTGATGATGGAAAGACAACGTCGCGCCGTCGCCGATCTCGAATCGCTCAAAAGCCTTCTTGAGATCTTTCAGTAATGCCGGGTGCCCGGCCTTCCGGTTTCGAGGTTGCAATTCAATCGGACGGCGGCCGGTCCCCGCTTCGACGGCGGCATTGTGGGCTTTGATGAGGGCGGACCCGAGATCCAACCGCTGCGCATGCGTCACAAAATCTTTCATGAACTGACTATGTTCGCCGTAAGACAGTGAAGGCCTGAGGAGGAGGCCACGTCCTCAGGCCTGTACAAACGTCCAAAATCTGCAAAGTCACCATATATCGCCGACCGGAACGGGTTGTAGTCCCAAGAACATGGATTCGGGTATAGGTGTTGCCTATCGCATGGATCTTTGAGTGTGCAGCTTGATGTTCATCGAAATAATGGTTTTGAATCGAAATTATTATCTTGTCGATATAGTTTGAAAACGCTATTATCCATGCAACTGAACACCCATGGACAGGAAGCACGACATGGACAGCCGCGTGATCGCCGAACTGATCCTTCATCTGGGACGGATCGCGTCGGGTGACGGTCTCGTGGGTGGTTTGACCCCCGTGCAATGGACAGGATTGAGGTACTTTGCGCGGGCCAATCGCTTTTCGCGTACGCCATCGGCATTTGCCGCGTTTCACGACACGACGCGAGGCACCGCCTCGCAGACGATCAAGGGCCTGGTCGCCGGGGGCTACCTGAAACAGACCCGCTGCGAAACGGACGGACGAAGCGTGAGACTGGATCTGACGAAAAAAGCCAGGGCTCTTCTGAACGATGACCCTATCGAAGCCCTGGTCCGGGCCGCGGACGCTCTTCCCCCGGGCGTTCGCGGCAATTTTTCCGCCGTGCTTCAGCGCTTGCTCGGCAGCGTTGCCCTCAACACGGGCAAACCGCTCTTCGGCACGTGCGAGACATGCGTGCATTTCGAAGGCGACGGCTGTTGCAGGGAAGGCATGAATGCCTATGAATGCAGTTTCATGAAGGAGGCTCTGGCGGCCGACGAACTGGAACAGCTCTGCATCAATTTCAACTCCGGCAAAGCCGGGCCTCCGCGCGTTGGGACGGCCGGGCGATGAGCCCTTGTTCATCAGCACCGATCAGCATCGAGAATGGCGAGGTCACCGTCGACGCCGAGGCATTGGCGTCCAAGCTGGGCCTCACCGTTGAAGCTCTGAAGCAGAATATGGCCAAGGGCCTGGTCATGGGCGTCACTGAAACCGGCGAAAATGAGGACGCCGGTCGCACCCGCCTCACCTTCCGCTATCGGGCACGGGTTTGGCGTGTTGTGATCGAGGCCGACGGCAGCCTGTTCGAAGATCCGTTGCCGGTTGTCGCAACCAGGCCGACGAAGCACCCGTTGAGCCTGTTCGATCTTGCGAAGAACATGTCATGACGGTGATGCCCGAAAACACTGCGTCGACAGCGGAAGTCCTTGCAGGACGTGTCCGGCTTCACCTTCAACGCATCGCGGTGCGGGGAGAGCCGATCACCTACAGGGCGCTTGCCGAGGCCCTGGAACTGCAGCCGCCGAACACGATTCATCAGGTCGCGGAGGCTCTGGAATGGCTGATGCGGGAGGATGCGGCCAATGAACATCCCTTCATCGCCGCGCTCGTGATCAGTCGCGCGCGCCACGGGCTGCCGGCGCCCGGCTTTTTCGATATTGCAAGGGAACTCGGGCGCTATGACGGCGCGCCGTCGGGCCCGCGCGCGGCGGCTTTCCATGGCGCCATGTTCGCCGCGGCCATCGCCTTCTGGAGCGTGGCCAACCTTTCTCAAACGGGGGACCCCGCATGACATCCATGCGATCGAACGAGGAGCATTGAGCCATGCTCATCCAAACCGAAGAGACGCCGAGCCCGGCGAACCTCACGTTCCTGCCGGGCCTGTCGCCGAAGGAAACGAACCCCTGGGCGAAGTTTACCTGTGCCGAACTTGAGGCGAAGCTCCACGAGCTTCGCAAACTGATCGACAGCGGCATGCTCACGGACCGTTCAATGGATCATCAGCTGACCGAAGTCGGCATCATCGAGAACGAGCTTTCGAGGCGTGATGGCGGGTGAGAATTATGCGAAATTCAAGAACGACCGGGGCGTTGCGGAGATCAGGATCGGCGTCAGGGAGTTCAAATGCGCCGGTGCCGACGAGCCACACGACCATCCGCACATCTACCTTGACATGGGGACAGACGACACGATCCTCTGCCCCTACTGCGCGACGTTGTTCCGTTACGACGAGCGCCTTGGCCCGCAGGAGACTGACCCACCGGATTGCATGTTCCTGGATGCGCGCGACGATTAAGCGACTGGCCCCTGCCGTAACCGATGTTTAAGTGGAGCAGTGAGCGCCAAATCAGAATTTATGCCGCGTTGAGATCTGTTTGACCGAGCGTGCCACTCACAAAGTCCCCGAATGCCTGGACGATCGCCGGCGGGGTGGGGGACGCATAAGCAAGGCTGATACCGATATTCGGCAGCGGCGGGAGCGGCGCCTCCAGTACGTGGAGGTCCGGCGGAACCGCCGAACGCGGTACGACGCTTATGGCCTGGCCGGAGCGCGTGACTGCAAGAAGCCCGGCCAGGCTATTGCTGGCGAAGGCGATACGATAGCCCTGTCCGGCCTGCTCCATCGCAGTACGGGCGGCCCGGTGGTCCAACGTATTCGGAGCCGACAGGGCCAACGGTATCGTCTGCTTTTCAATGATTTTCGGCGCGGGACGATTGCCGACCCAGACGAAACTCTCGGACCGGATAATCCGCTCGGCCCCGGCATCGTCCGGAACGGAAACAAGCGCAACATCGATCCTTCGTCGCTGCAAGAATGTGTGCAGTTCGACGGTGGGAGCGCACATCACCTCTATCTCGATCGCATCGTGGCGTGCACTGAACCCCTTGAGTAATTCCGGAAAGAAGGCGGCCAGATAATCCTCAGGACAACCAAAGCTGATCGAGCCGCGCAATTCGGTATCCTGAAACATGGACAGCGCGCCGTCATGTGCGCTCAAGATCTGATCGGCGTGGTGAAGCAGCCGATTTCCCGCTGCGGTCGGCTCAACACCACTACCGATGCGGTGCAGAATCGGCTGGCCGAGGATGGTCTCCAGCCGGCGCATCTGCATGCTGACGGCCGATTGCGTCCGGCCGACCTGCCGCGCTGCGCCGCTGATCGAACCCGTTCGCGCAACGGCAACGAAGCTGCGAAGCAGAAGGATTTCGAGTACGTCCATAGGATATCAATCCGATTGATAAACAGTTTTCAGATTATGAATTTTGATGAATGCGATGCCAAGAGTAAAGTGCTTCCGGCAATGACCACACGGATTGATCGAGAAACGCGCCATGGCGAAAGCAAAACCCCACACACCGGAAAACGAAACCGAATTCTGGTCTTCCGTCTCAAACCACGTCATCCGCTATGGTCCTCAGTTCGAGGCGCGCATCATCGACAGAGCTGAAGGCAGCTTTGTCTACGACAGCGCGGGCGAACCCATCCTCGACTTCACGTCAGGTCAGATGAGCGCCGTTCTGGGACACGCCCATCCGGAGATCGTCAGGACCGTCCGGGAACAGATCGGCTGTCTTGATCATCTGTTCAGCGGGATGCTCTCGCGTCCGGTTGTGGACCTGTCAAAGCGCCTCGGCTCACTCGTGCCGGGCCTGGAGAAAGTTCTGCTGCTGTCGACCGGTGCGGAATCGAACGAGGCCGCAATCCGTCTTGCGAAGATCGTCACCGGCAAGCATGAAATCGTCGCTTTTTCGAGGAGCTGGCACGGAATGACCGGAGCTGCCGCTTCGGCGACGTACAGCCATGCCCGGCGCGGCTGCGGTCCGGCAAATGTCGGCTCGTTCGCTATCCCCGCACCCAATGCCTATCGCCCGCGCTTCACGCATGCTGATGGCAGTCTGGATTGGCAAACAGAGCTGGACGATGCGTTTGCGCTTGTCGACAGTCAGTCCACCGGCAGTCTTGCCGCATTCATAGCCGAGCCGATCCTGTCGTCGGGCGGCATCATAGAATTACCGGTTGGATACTTGGCGGCGTTGCGGCAGAAATGCGACGAACGCGGGATGCTGCTGATCCTCGACGAAGCTCAGACCGGTATCGGGCGCACCGGCCATATGTTCGCTTTTCAGCGCGACGGGGTCACGCCGGATATCCTGACATTGTCCAAGACACTGGGGGCCGGGCTGCCGCTTTCGGCAGTGCTGACCAGTCGCGATATCGAGGAGCGCGCCCATGAGCGAGGCTTCATTTTTTATACCACACATGTTTCCGACCCGCTGCCGGCGGCAGTGGGCCTGACGGTCATGAATGTGGTCGAGAAGGACGGTCTGGTCGAACGTGCGAAAACCGTTGGAAACAGGTTGCGGGCGGGGCTGGTAGCAATACAGCAGCGTTATGAGTGTGTCGGAGATGTACGGGGACGGGGTCTGCTGCTTGGGTTGGATATTGTCACCGACAGGGAAAGCCGCGCACCCGATCTTGATATGGGCGACCGGATCGGCGCCGAGGCGATGGCACGCGGGCTCAGCATGAACATTGCGAAACTTCCCGAGATGGGGGCTGTGTTCCGGATTGCCCCGCCGCTGACAGTTTCCGATGACGAGATTGATCTCGGGCTGGAACGCATGAGTGATGCGATAGAAGCGGCACAAGCATCGATGAGACGATACGGATGAAAGCCGCCAATGGCATCTTCTTCTGAATTCTCAGTAATCTCAATCAACTCCCGACTGGTTGAAAGCGATCACCCCGAGCCGGGGTGCTGCTGTCGAACTCAAGCTCCGGCAAATCCGGTAGGCTCTTCAGATCGAGCATCGCCGGGAATTCGGGCGTGGTCAGGAAGGTATGTGGAGCACCGGGGCGTGACCCACGCGGGCCATCGCTGATGAGCTTTCGGTAAAGCAGCCATGCCGGAAAATTGCGGCCGATCTCCTTGCCGAAAATATCCGCCGGTCCCGCGCTCGATGGGCAGGTGACAAGCGATGGCGCAAAGCATCTCCGTCGCCCTGCAACCATTGATACTCTGTATGGCAAGGGTGTAAAATGGGCCCGGCTTTGGCGCCAATTGCAATTCACCTGACGACCGAATTGGAGGGGGAAGCAGAAGTTCGCTGCGGATGCGATATGCTGGGCGCAGTTTATTGAAAGCTGACATTTCGGAATAGATGCTTGGTATGCCTAAGCAGGCGGGACGCACTTCCTAGCGTTGTCGATCAACCTAAGGCATTGTTTTTGGGTCGAGCTATCGGAGATTGGACGCGCAATGCATTTGAGCAAGATGAGAGTTAGGAACTACCGTCGCCTGGCGGACGTCAAGATTGATCTAGATCGCGAAATCTCGATTTTTGTGGGTGCAAATAACAGCGGCAAGACTTCCGTTGCCCACGCAATGCACTTCTTCATAGTCGGTGCCCGTGACCACGTCAGCTTTCATCACATAAGCGCATGCCGCTGGAGCGACATCGATGCGTTTGGAGCCGGTCAAGCGAACGCTACACTTCCAATCTTGTCGCTTGATCTATGGTTTGGGGTCAAAAAGGTGGACCTGCATCAAGTTATCGACCTACTTCCCAACCCAACCTTGAATGGCGAGGAGCGATGGTCGGCGTTCGTATCGCCTTCGCACCCCGTAATGAAGATGAGACTTTGACGCGCTTCCAGAAACGATACGCGCAGGCACAAAAAGGGGGCGCCGCCCGGGAGACGCCAGAAGGCGAAGACCCATACGTTGCCCCGCCGCGAATACCTCGAAGGCGAGCTCCAGCGAGAGTATGAGTTCAGGTATTTCGTCCTCGATGAAGCTCATTTCAATGGGTAGTGTCAAAGATCTTTCGCACTTTGGTTTTCAGGCGACGGCTCCTTGTGTTTGGTTTTGCGCCACGTAGAGCGGTGTCATGTTCATGTATTTTCGGGTGGACCATTTGCCGGCTGCGATATACGTCGCTGTCAACTTTATTGTATCACCCTCGCCAATATTCGTGCACGAGGCAATACGCCGTTGATGCTGAGGGTTAAACAATCCAAGCACCCCTTATTATTGCATTAATTTATTTTTCTTAATTCGGTTGCATATTTTGTCGGATTTGTTGATTTGAGGTTCCGGTGTGTTCAGCTTTTTTGGATCAATTCAGCGAGCAAGATTTGCGACCGCGCTTCTTGTAAGATTCCTGATATTACTTCCAGCAGTTTATGTCGCTGGCTTAAGCATGGATACACTGATTGAGTCCTCCGGCTGCACTCAAATAGACGGTGCATGTGGTGCGCTGCGGTTTATGAC
Organism: Stappiaceae bacterium; assembly: GCA_965275915.1. GTDB lineage: Bacteria > Pseudomonadota > Alphaproteobacteria > Rhizobiales > Stappiaceae > JBDWFY01. Next base: position 6,471 of record CBDHYI010000001.1, on the reverse strand, counting down.
GCAAAACCAGTTTCTGCGCATCATCGAAGATTTATTCTTGTTCTCATTTGTTGGCATTTCTCTTCGGAGAGCTCGGGATATAGGCCTTTACTCCGGAAGCGGACTGCTACTGCCACTTTTAATTTTTGCATTCGTAAGTGGTCAAACAGGTACCCTAACGATGTTCTTAAATTCCGCTGGTTTTGGTCGCGGACTCTTCGCAGTCTTGACTCTAATATTTGCCTCCTTTCTTTGCCTAATGCCATCAGGCGGCGAAGCAAAATCCAGTAAAATTCCTATGACTCTCTTGTACGTATCTATTTCCATTGCGGCAATAGCTTCGACATTTAAGATATCCATAGCAATATCTGATTTACCAGAAAAAGATATTCTAAATTTCTCAATTCAATCACTAAGAAATCCGTTATTTAAATTCTTTATATTTAAATCAGAATATATTTTTACTTCCGCTTTAATCTTACCTTGTTTCTGGTTGCTTTGGGCACAGAAAGCAGCCTTGCTAAAAAGAACCGCGAAACAACAGGAAAGCTCCGACAGGCTCTTAAATAGATATTCGAATTTCTCTGTACTGATTGCGTTTATCATCGTGATGCTGACATATTTTGTATTGTCGCTCGACGGCGAAAGTTTCTACTCCCCTGACTATTCGTTCTCATTAATTTCCCAGCAGTTCATTTTGCCAACCATTCTCATATATTCTTCAATTATAATGGCTATTTTCTATTTCAGGCTACGCAGATCTAAAGTATCTGTAGCAATACTTCTTGCTACAACTATGCCTTTCGGTATTTGGGCATATGAGCATTTGGCCATATGGCAGCTTGAGCGAAAAGAAGTATTAGAGATTGCCTCTATTCCGACACTACCACTACAGAATGCACCCGATACAATCGTATCAAAGTCGACATCTTTTGTTGTTTCGGACTTCTGGAGAAATACAAATCTACAGCACTTCATCCGCCTTAAGTCCGACGGTTCAATGTTCCAGTATGATAGACCAGCGCGTAATCGTTCCGGTAAAGGTGTGAGAATATCCCAACTGCCAAATCAGTACCTTATCATCGAAACTGACAAGAAGAGCCGTTATTACAAGGAAGTCAGAAATTCCGAAGGCGGTCTGCAAGGCAGCACTGATGATGCCATAGAACTTCGGCTCATCGCGCCTGATCAAGACAGCCTGATCGGTCTTTGGGTTCATACCAATTGGTTCCGGCCTACACCTCTGCCATTGCTGGCGAAACGAGGATGGGTTCGCAAGAAGGATCAATCAGACGTTCCGAAAAGGATGAAGTTGGCCGATTTTCTCCAGGATTATCTGCCCGACATCTGAGGTTAATTGCAAACGGAAGTGACAGGTGTAATCAGATCATTTCCGTGAGCCCGGTGGCGCGGAAAATCGCACAGTGTTGCGCCCGACAAATGATGAAAAAAGCAGTCATCCTGCAAACAATATGTCTAATCACGCAACAAGCGAAACAGTGTAAGCGCGCTACCCGGATTTTTGTGTCGCCGAGGATGTGTACTGATTAGAATGCGCGCGCTGTTCGAGATCGGTCTGCGGGCCCGGCTGGTTGCCGGCAATGAGTTGTGTGGCGTATTCGCTTTGGCAATCGGGCTACTTAAGTTCGATGAGAAACCACCAGCGAATCAAGAAAAAACTGATCAAAAGGTCGGTTATCTTTCCATTATTTGATGCCGGAGTTGTCACTAACATTTTCTCTTGTGATACTCTTCCAAAAGGCAGCAATGCGGAATTCAGATTGTGAGATCAATAAAGCAACCGACGGCAGCTAAGGGCCGCGATTGACACCTCCATCCGAGGCGGCAAAAAGGAAATTGCCGTGACGCGGGATTCGGCCGGACAGAGCCCAAACTCCCGCAATGCTGCAATAGGGCGGACGTCCGCTGTCACTGGACAGGCAAACAATATAGTTGTATCATACAACTATGTATCAACCCGCGACGACCGACCGTATCGATAAAATGCGCTCCGCTGCGCGGCATATCGTGCGCGAGCTTGGTTTCATGCAGAAAGGTCTGGCAGGCACAGAACTGTCCCCTTCGGCGGTGCATACGATTATCGAGCTGGGATATGGCACCGTGACCAACGCAAGCGACCTCGGCGCGCTTCTCCATCTCGAGAAATCCAGTGTCAGTCGCCTCGTTCGAAAGCTGGAGAACGAAGGTTTGATCAAAGTCGCCGCTGACCCGAATGACAAAAGATCCCGTGTTCTTTTGTTGACACCCGATGGAAAACACCTGCTTAGCGAAGTCGAATGCTTTGCGCGGCGGCAGCTGCGATCTGCCCTTGATGTTCTGTCTGCAGAGGATGTTGCTCAGATCGAAACGGGCCTCTGCCTTTTCGCCAAATCCCTGGGCGCGAAGGATCAGCATACATCGGGCATTGTGGCGGAAGTCGAGATACGGGAAGGCTACTGTCCCGGGGTGATCGCCTCGGTGGCGCACCTTCATGCCTTGTTCTACTCACAGCACTACAGGTTTGACGCTGTTTTTGAACGCAAGGTCGCAACGGAATTGTCTGAGTTCATGGGCCGGATCGACAACCCCGTGAACGCCATCTTCTCAGCCTACAGGGGTAACGAGTTGCTTGGGTCTCTCTCCCTTGATGGTGAGGATCTGGGCGAAGAAGCAAGCCATCTGCGCTGGTTTATCGTCAGCCCCAGGTCGCAAGGTATGGGCATCGGGAACCTCCTGCTAAGCAAAGCAACGAGCTTTGTGGATCTGAACGGTTTTGATCGCACGCGCCTCTGGACATTCCAAGGGCTCGATACTGCGCGTCACCTGTACGAGAAATTCGGCTTTGCGCTGGCGCACGAGACACCGGGCCGGCAATGGGGCACGGAGGTGATCGAACAGGAATTTGTGCGGCGGCGCGGGGGCCAGGTGCAACAGTATCTCCCTCAGCTCGGATAGAGGTCAGGCGGACCTTGATTTCGCAAACGAAGCAAGCGTCTCCTTCAACGGATTGCAAAGCACCATCTTAATGATGGCGCGGCGCCTGACGGCCAGTTGAACCGGATTTGCTCAAGACGGTTCATGCCTTGTCCAACTTCCTGCGGATCACGTCCGGAATGAAATTGAACCGGTACGCGGACTCATTCATAGTTGCATCGGTGCGCAGACTTATTAATAGTTGCAGCGGGGCGCATAACGGGGGAATCAAATGTCTAATGTCACGGTCGGCATATCTGGCGGCGGTCAGCAAAAACTCGTGCGTCATATCGGCAGCTGGGGCATGCTGCTGACCGGCCTTACCGGCATCATCGGATCCGGCTGGCTGTTCGCTTCCCTTTACGCGGTGCAGATCGCCGGACCGGCGGCGATCATCTCCTGGTTGATCGGATGCCTGCTGGCGCTGACATTGGCGATCATCTATGCCGAACTGGGCGCGCTGATACCGGAGGCCGGGGCGCTTGCCCGCATTCCCCATGTTGCGCTTGGTCCTCTTGGCGGCTTCTTGAGCGGCTGGCTGTGTTGGATCGCCTATGTGGCGATGGTCTCCATCGAGGTGACCGCGGTGATCGAATATGCCGCCAATTACGCCACCTGGCTGACGGTCACCCAGGGCGACGACCGTGTGCTGACGGCCGAGGGTATTGCCGTTGCTGCCGTGCTGATCGCGATCTTTACCGTCATCAATATCGCCGGCGTAAAGTGGATGGTGCGCTCCAGCATTGTCATCACCATCTGGAAGGTGGCAGTGCCGGCATTGGTTGCCGTGGTGCTGATCGTCGTCGGGTTCCAGGCGGAAAACTTTACCGAATACGGCGGTTTCGCGCCTTACGGCATCAACGGCATTCTCGGCGCGGTGTCGAGCGGTGGCATTATCTTTTCCTTTGTCGGTTTCCGCGCGGTCATCGATCTCGCGGGCGAGGCCAGACGGCCGGAGCGCACGGTGCCGCTGGCGCTGATCGGCTCCGTGGTCGTCTGCCTGATCATCTATCTGTTGTTGCAAGTGGCGCTGATTGGTGCGGTGCCGGCAGAGCATCTGGCCGACGGATGGGCCGGGGTGGTGGAGAATTTTGCCGCCGGCCCGTTTGCGGGGCTGGCGCTGCTTCTGGGGCTGCAATGGGCGGCGCTGCTGATTTTTGCCGATGCGATCATCTCTCCGGGCGGTACCGCGCTTGCCTATGTCGGATCGTCCGGGCGCATCAATTATTCGATGGCCAAAACCGGACTGTTTCCGGCATTCTTCGCGAAACTCAACCGGTTCAAGGTTCCGGCCTGGGCAATCGTTGTCAATTCAGCAATCGGAATCCTCATCCTGGCACCACTGCCCGGCTGGCCCCAATTGGCCGGCTTCATCTCTTCTGCCGCCGTCTTGTCCCTTGCCATCGGTCCGGTGGCGCTTGTCGCGCTGCGCCACCAGGTGCCCGACTATGCACGCCCGTTCAGAGTGCCGATAGCCCGGCCCTTCGCGGCGCTCGCCTTCATCTTTGTCGGCTTCATCGTCTACTGGTCCGGCTGGAATACCAACTGGAAGATCCTGCTGATCGCGGCCGCGGGTCTTGTTTATTTCCTTATCCGCAATGCGCTGCGCAAAGATGGCGAACCACTCTATCTCGCCTATTCATCCTGGCTCATTGTCTACTACGCGGCGATGGCGGTGATTTCTTTTCTTGGCAGTTTCGGCGGCGGACTCGATGTGCTTCCGGTGATGGTCGATTCCGTGCTGATTGTTGTCGTGTCGCTGGCAATCTTTCACTTTGCCACTACACGTCAATTACCGGCCGAGGTGGCGCGTGAATTCATTATGTCAACCGAAGCCAAACGTATGGATGATATTGGCGACCAGAATGCTGATGGCAACATTTGCAAAACGTCTTGAAACCTTTTCATTTTCCCGATGCCCTGGACCCGCACCGGCAGGGCCACCCCTGATGGAAAAGCTTGACGCCCCGGTATTTCAAAACGGCGTCCGCCGCCATCGCAGCAGTTGTGATTACCGCCGGAGCCGGGTTGGCGTCCGATGTGTTCCGGATCAAAACATCTGAAAATACTTGCTATTACGGCTTCGAACTCCGTGCCGAAAAGAGATTTTTTGTTCGAACAGTGCAAGCGCAATTGCCTCGCTGACAATATTTCCGTGCATTTTTGAAATGAAAATCAGAAGTTGTTTTTCGTTAAATCCGATTTCAGCCACCTGGACCGGCATTGTGACACCGGACTGCTGCAATCCGTCAGGCGGCGCTCATACTCCGCCAGATGAGTCAGGAACACCAGCGCTATAGCCAGCCGCACCACAGTTCCGCCCGGCAGACGGCCTCTGCGGCATACAGTCCACCCATCAACGTTACTCTCAGGAAACAAGCTGATTTTGCAGTATTTCTGCCAAGGTTCTACATTACAAGCGTTGATTTAGGCTCAATCGTTAAGGATTGTTTCAATCCGACAATAGCAGTCACAAATTCGGGGACATCTAAGCACTTGGTTGTTCGAATGACTCTCTATAACGTCGAGGTTGAATTCATGAAAACAGAGGTCAATCGTAAATATGATCAAAATCTTATTGAGCTATTACACACAGTCGGAAATGGTAATAATATATCAGATACAGAGCACAGAGTTAAAACAAACAGAGAGGTAATAAGAGTTCCCAAAAGGCGCTATAAGTCGCAAATGCAATCAGTATCGCCAAAGATACTGGAAAAAAGAGTTTTGAAGGACAACGATTCCTGCGCACTCGGCATCAGTCTGGGCAGTCCCAGCATGGAAATGGCAAAGCTGGAAGCCTGCATTGAATGGATCGGCAGGCATTTTGACAGATGCGCTTTGAATCTCACCGACACCTTATTCCGTTACACTTTACAGGTGACACAAGGTATTTCTGCCGAAAAATGCCGAGAGCAGGCCATACTTATCGGGGACATGTTCCAAGAAACCTATGCTCCGTTGATTGATCGCTACAGCGCCAGTTGCACGTTTCAGTGGATTCGATCCAGTGAAATCGAAAATAGAAAAAACTTCAGTTCATACGTTAATTACTTTCAATTTTTGTATAAAAACAATGCAGAATATCAAAATATTGTCAACGAGTTCTCCAAAATATACTTGCAGCGAGTTTCCAACCTCGACCAGACGCTAAGTCTTCAGCAAAAAACAGATTGCTCGACAAACTATCTGATTGAAGAAACGGCGATGATTACATGCCTGTGCGAAGAGAACTGGAACATCTTTGTTTATCCGGGAAGCATAAAGTCATTCATTGATATAGCAGAGGGACATTTCAAAGAGGTACCGGAGCCTTTACGCAGGATAATTTTCATCTCCCTGCGCCTCAAAAAGGCAGGGTTATATTTATCCGACAGTATCGATGGTTTTTATCCTGCCTCCGTTGGAGCGGACAAGACACACTCCCCCACATATCCGCTGTTGGCTCGCTTGAACAAATCGGAGCTGGAAACACTTCTGGATTATGCGAGCATAAGAGATTTCAGGGCGGGAGATGTA